>JAXLYR010000001.1:0-1768240 GCA_046351325.1 Polyangiaceae bacterium
GGCGTCGTGCGGTCGGTCCGACTCTTCATCGAGCGCGTCGTCGCGCTCGAGACAAGCGCGCAGCCCCACGCCAAGGCCCTCCGCGAGACCCTCGCGAAGCGCGGCCTGACCGCTCAGGAGATCGACCGCATGCGCGCCATGCTCGACGACGCGGAGCAGGGCCTGTCGATGAAGAAGGCCGACAAGGATGCTCCCCGCCGGGTGCTCGCCGCGCGCGAGGCTCAGCTCGACGGCGTCGACAAATTCCGCGGTTGGTACAACGAGTGGGCGACCGCGTTTCGCCAGGTGATCGCCAACGCGAACCACCTGGTAGTGCTCGGCCTCACCACGTTTACGCGTGAGGTGGCGGAGCCCGAGGAGCCCGAGGCGCCGCCTGCACCTGAGGCCCCCGCGAAGGAGCCAGTGGCTGCGACCAAGGGAACGACGGGCGCGAAGCCGGTAATTGGCCCGGAGGACGACAGTCCATTCGTCAGGCCTTGAGGTCGAGAGCACCGCGCGACGTGTTGCTGGGATTCGCACGCAGCAGGCCCCCAACATAGCGGGGGCCTGCTGCGCCCAATAGGTGGTGGGTTAACGTTCGGACCGTCTTTGTTTTCGTAGTCTTTTGCGCCGCCGCCCCTTATCGCGTTCTATTGGCTCTCCAATCCGACAATTGGGCTTGCAACAGAAGATAACAAGACGATCTCGAAGCTCTGGCGAGAAACTATTGCGCAGCTCGTTGGCTGCGGCTTCAGTCTCATAATACGCAACCATTGGGCTGGCCAAGTCCACAAGGCGCCTATCTGAGGTTAGAAGACGACCCTCACCGTCGCTTAACCGCGCTCCACGAAGACTCGCTCCAGCGATATGCGGTGAAGGTAATGCATCCGCAGCTCGAGCAGCATCGGTCGGCACGGGGCCGCATGCGCGTGGAGCGCTGCTCGGGATGCGGCATCCAAACCTGGTCCGCATCCAGGGTGCGGGCGCCACAACGCCCGCGTCACCAATGCCCCAAGTGCCGTTCATCGTGATGGAACTCTTGGCGGGGCGCACTCTTCACGAGGAGATCTCACTGGTGAAGCGTCTGGAAGTCCCCGCCGCGCTCGCCCTCTTTGCGCAGGTCCTGGACAGCTCAAGGCGCTGCATCGAGCCGGAACCTGGACCGAGGCTCGCTCATCGCGTACTCGACGGACCAGAAGTCTCTTAATTCCAAAACGGGAACAGCGTGATGGACCTTGAAACACCGAACACCGTGGCGCCCCTGGCGATCTCCTGCCGGATTCACATGGAGAGCCCCCGCACAACAGAGATTAACCACGTGGTCATCTCGGCACACGAGAAGTATATCGACGGCTGGGGCGACCGCCTTCGATACGGTGTCGAGGACGACACAGGACGATTCAGAAAATATGTTCAGGCCTTTCGCGACTTTCCGAGAGCTCGCTATTGGGACCTCCCGCCGTCCGAAGAGGCCTATTGGATGGCTCACGGCGGCGCTTCAAAGGAAGCGGACAGTCCATTTCTAAGCTACTGTGCGCTTCCATCCAGCAAGCACCAAAACACCTCCAGCACCATCGAACTCAACTGGAACCCCAGTGTGTGGACGCGCAACTATGATGAACTAGTCCAGTACGTAGCCGAGATAGTGCGCGATCAACCCATCGCCCAGGGGTATGTGTCGCACGGATTTTCCCAGGTCAATAGGAACCACGCGCATCACGCGAAGTGGGCCGCGGCGATGCGATTCCACGGCATCGACCTGGATGAACGAATCGTGTACATTCACGCTACCAGAGGTCTAAAAAGCCCAGCGTGGGTGACCATTGTCGGCGACCGGTTTCTGGAGAAACTTGGCGGGCGCACCGCGCTGAAGTTTCGGAGCTCAGACATTGACGTGCTCGAACTGGGGCGAGCTGTGCTGATACGCGCGGGTGAGTCTCCGACGCTTGGAGACCAGAATGCAGGTGACCGAACTCCGCTGCTGCGTGAGGTTGCTGAGGTTCTCAAGCCTGCACGGTTCTATGGTCATATCCCCGTGCCTGGCCCGTTCATGGAATGGTACGCCAGATTCGATCAGCCCGCATGAACTGCTGCGTCGCCGAAATGAGACCTCCGCACGCGAGGAGAACGCGGACATGACTGTAACCGTCGTCGTCAACACTCGGACCGTCGTGCATCATGGCTCCAGGGGTAAGGCTCATGGGTTCGGCGACGTCTGCAGGACCGCCGACGACCAGACTGTACCCTTCGTCAACCTGGCCCAGTCGGAGGACGCGGCCGATTGCGCCGCGACGGTCTCCACGGACGTCGCCAAGTTCGAGCACCTCTCCGTGGGCCCCGAGGGCGTGCGTGCCCTCGGGAGCGCGCTCACGGGTGTGGTGAGCGGAGGGCTGGGGATCGTCGGGGCCCGGCTCGGGTAGCGCTGGCGTCTCTACACTCCGAGTATCGCCGCCTCCCGCCTCTGCTCAGACGTCGGGTGTGCCCTGGGCACGAACCTTCCGTGCCCGCCCCGCGCGAACACGTCACGACCTCTCGACAGCTCCGTGGCGCGCGGGTCCGTCACGGAAGCTGCGCGCAATCGGGCAAGCCCGACGCCCTCGCGTCGGCGGGAGGTCCCTCATGAACGTCGTCTTTTCGTTTCAACGACTCGACTGCTACGTCGTTGCTCGCGACTTCGCCCGCCTGGTTCAGCACACTGCCATCGCCGACGCTGAGCTCCGCGACCAGGCCACCAGGGCGGCGAAGAGCACGTTCCTCAACATCGCCGAAGGACTGCCGGATCGCCGGCTGGGAGTGCGACGAAGACACTTCGAGACGGCTCGCGACTCACTCGGTGAGGCTGTCGCCGCCATCGACCTAGCCAGCGTCCTCGGCGCGCTGTCAGACGCCCGCGCCCATGAGCTCAACACAGTCGCGTGTCGGCTCGCCGCCCTGCTCGGCGGGCTCCTGAGTCGTCGATGAACGGGCTGTCGGCGCCGACTTTCGACGCCGACTTTCGACGCCGACCTGCGATCCCATCGCTCGCTCCGCCGGCTCGGGCTCCGGAGGACCGGAGCCCCAGTCTCGCTTCGCTCGACCCACGCCGGCTCTGCTCGATGCCGACTTTCGATGCCGACTTTCGATGCCGACTTTCGATGCCGACTTTCGACGCCGACTTTCGCGACTTTCGATGGCCTCGGCTACACGCTTTGGTCGAGGTGCTCGGTCCAGAACTTCGCCCCCTTGGTGTGCGTGTCGACGCCCGCCCAGAAGGCCTCGATCAGCGCTGTCGTGTCGAGCGTCATCGGCGAGAGCGCGACCAGCTTCGGTTTGTGGATGGCGAACGGCGTCGAATCCGTGACAGGCCTGTAAGGAATGGCCATCGAGAACGAGATCGCTTCGCTCGCCGCGCCGCGAGCGCGATCCGCCGCGTCGACGAGGAGCGCGTCGTGCTTCACCCCCTCGAGGGTGATGTAACCGTCGACCACCACGACGGCGCGCTCTTGCTCGGGGCTCCAATCCGATTGGAAGGCCGCGCGGGCCTGGTTGGCCGTGGACCCGAGATCGTCGCCGGCGAACCTCGTGAGCGTGCGCTTCCCCAGGGCCTCGAAGACCAACATGGGTGTCAGCGGGCCGCTCTCAATGGACAATACAGCGTGCGCCGCGGCGAAGCCTGCGAGCTTTGCGACGAGGGCGGTGACAGTCTCCGTCGACCGGTCTGCGAACCGCGCAGCGTGGAGAATCCGCGCGTTCGCGGGGAGCTTCGCAGTAATCGGCATCGCGGTCGCGATAGCGTTCAGTCTGACCTCAGTCTCGTTGCTGAGGCCGCTGGCGTGTGCGACCTCGCTCGCGAGCACATAGGTCTTGTCGCGGAAGCTCGTGAGCTTGCCGAGCCTATCGAGCAGCGCCGAGAAGGTCGTCAAAGACGCGGCGGCTCGACTGATCAGGTCCTCGCGGTCGCGTGAAGCGAGCTGCGGCACGAGCGCGATGATCTGCTGGATCGTGGCGAGCTCGCCCTGCCCCACGCTGAGCATGGCAGCGACCATGACCTCGGCGACCTCGTCCGAGACGTCGCCTGCGATGTGTTTACACCGTAGAGGAAAGAGCGTGGCTACACAGAAGTCTTCGTCGAGGACCTGTAACGCTCCCGCCAATTCACCAATCGCGCGGAAGGTCGGCCCCTGGACGTCGAGGTTGCTTTGATTGCCACATACGAGGAT
Source organism: Polyangiaceae bacterium (assembly GCA_046351325.1). Lineage (GTDB taxonomy): Bacteria > Myxococcota_A > Polyangia > Polyangiales > Polyangiaceae > Xiheicaenibacterium. The sequence goes on from JAXLYR010000001.1 coordinate 4,179, forward strand.
CTCCAAACCGAGCACGAAGGCTCTTCGCCGCATCCACTCGGGGGCGTTGCGCGCCATTGACGAGAGCTCCTCCAGTGAAGGGGGCTCCTCGCTGACGATGGCGCCGCGGAGCGTCGGATCGCTGGCGAAGAGCGCTCTCACGGCGTTGCGCCGTCGAGGGAGAAACTCGGCCTGTCCAATGCCGACGGCCGTGTTCATCGCCGCGGCGACGATATTGGAGCCCATCAATGAACCAGTAGCACTCATGATCGTGTGTACGTGAGAGTAGGCCTTTTCTTCCGCCTCGCGAAACTCAGCAGGTCAAGGAAGCTGACGGAGGGGCAGGTTCTGCAACGCTCGAGCTGACATTGTTGACAATTCGCCTTGAGGCGGGCCGCGCGCAGAGGGAAAGTCCTTTCCAAGCCCGCAATGAATCCATTAGGCGACGACGAGTCCCCCAAAGATTCGGATAGAACACCAGCCCCGCCGCCGAATGGGCGCTCCACCTCTCCCTCCTTCGTGGTGGGGATTGGAGCGTCGGCGGGCGGGCTGGACGCCCTCGAGCGGCTGTTCACGAAGCTGCCGCCCGACATACCGATGGCGTTCGTGGTGGCGCAGCACCTCTCCCCCGACCACAAGTCGATGATGGTGGAGCTCCTCGGCAAGCGGACGGCTCTGACCGTGATGGAAGCGTCGGACGATGTCCCGCTCGCCCGCGGGCGGGTCTACCTCGTGCCCGCCCATGCGAACGTTGTTGTAAGCGGAGATCGGCTCCGACTGTCGAGCCGCGCGGCGCCGCACACGCTGAACCTCCCTATCGATCAGCTCTTTCGCTCGCTCGCCTCGAGCTTCGCCGAGCGCGCCGTGGCGATTGTCCTATCCGGGACGGGCAGCGACGGGAGACAGGGCGTACTGGCTGTCAAAGACGCTGGCGGGGTCGCGCTCGTCCAGGACCCGACGACGGCGCGCTTCGATGGTATGCCGCGCGAGGCGATGCGCACCGGCGTGGTGGACGCGGTCCTCTCTCCCGAGGACTTGGCGGCCGAGCTCGAGCGCATGGGTGGAGACCGGGTGCTGCTCGATCGCGTGAGCCAAGGCGCCGAAACGCAGGACCTCTTCGGGGGCTTGATCGCGCAGGTTCGCAAGACCGCTGGCTTCGATCTCGCCGCGTACAAGCAGTCGACCGTGCTCAGACGGATCGAGCGACGCCTCACCGCGCGTGGGGTCTCCCGCCTCGAGGACTACACGGAACTCGTGGCGAACGAGCCCGACGAGTCGAGGCTGCTGCTCAACGAGGTGCTGATCAACGTCACGGAGTACTTCCGTGATCGGCCCGTCTTCGACGCGCTCGAGTCTCGCTATTTGCCAGACCTTCAGGGGCGCTTCGCGCACGAGTCGATACGCATCTGGGTGCCTGGTTGTTCGAGCGGCGAAGAGGCTTATTCGCTCGCCATTTTGCTCGCGGAGCTCAACGCAGACTTCAAGCTCTTCGGCACGGATATCGACGACGACGCGCTGGCGCGCGCGGCCGCCGGCGTCTTCGACGCGAGCACCGTAGTCGGGCTCGCGCCGGCGCGCCTCGAGCGGTTCTTCGTGAAGCGGGACGGTCACTACGAGGTCGACCGCGAGCTACGCAAGCGCGTCGTCTTCGCCAAACACAACCTGCTCGGCGATCCACCGTTCACGCGCATGCACATGGTGTCGTGCCGCAACCTGCTCATCTATTTGACGCCGGAGGGTCAGCGCCGCGCGCTCGACGCGTTCTCGTTCGCGCTGAAGCCCGGTGGCCTCTTGGTCCTCGGCTCGAGCGAGGTCTTGGGTGATCGCTTCGAAGATTTCAAGGTGGCCGACAGTCACCTCAAGCTCTTCGTCCGCAAAGACGGCAGGCACGCGCCGCTCAACCTCAACTGGCGATCGCGCACGCCCGCGACGCAGACGACGTCGTCCGACGAAGAGCAGGCCTCGACGGGCGCGCTCCGGATCCTGACCGACCGCGTGGCGGAGGCCGCCGTGCTCGTGAGCGAGCACCTGCGCATCGTGCGCGTGTTCGGCAACGGTGGCAGCTTGCTCACGCTGGACGTCGGCGCGCCGTCGCTCGACATGATGTCGCTCCTGCCCGAGCGGCTGCGTCCGGTCGCGAGCGTCGCGGTGCACCGCGCGCTCTCGACCAGCCAAGAGGTGGCGCTGCTCGCGACCGAGAACGACAAAGACGTCGCCACCGTGCGCGCGATCCCGTTCTCGACTCGCAACCCCGTGTCCCGCTTCGTCTTGGTGATCTTCGAATCGCGCACGAATCACCCCGCGATCGAGGTCACCTGCGTGGACGCAGCCCAGGTCGGACTGCTCCAGCGCGAGCTCGACACCGCCCGGCAAAGCCTGCAAGCCGCGGTCGAAGAGCTCGAGACCTCGAACGAGGAGCTCCAGGCCACCAACGAGGAGCTGCTCGCGTCGAACGAGGAGCTCCAAGCCACCAACGAAGAGCTCCAGTCCGTCAACGAAGAGCTCCACACCGTGAACGTGGAGCACCAGGCGCGAATTACAGAGTTGTCAGACACGAACGCCGACCTCGACAACCTGCTCAACGCGACGCCGGTCGCGACCCTCTTCCTCGACGAGAAGCTCCGCATCCGTCGCTTCAATCCGCCCGTGAGCGCGCTCTTCCCCGTGGTCGAGGCCGATCGCGGCAGGCCGCTCTCCCACTTCACGTCGGACCTCCTCACGACGCCCCTCACGGCGGAGCTCGACCAAGTCCTCAGACACGCCCAAACGATCGAGCGAGAGGTCTCGACCTCGACCGGATCGCGCTTCTACATGCGCGCCGTCCCCCACGTCAGCCCGCTCCGACGCGTCTGTGGTGTGGTGCTGACGTTCTCGAACATCACGGCGCTGCACGAGACGAGGGAGTCTCAGGATTTGCTCCAGGCCGTCATCGACGCGCTGCCCGCGAACGTCGCGGTCCTCGACGACGAGGGCGTCATCCAGTTCGTCAACGCGGCCTGGCTCGAGTTCGCGAAGGCGAACGGCGGCGGCGCTGTCTCCGTCGGCGCGAACTATCTCGACGCGTGCCACGACGCGGTCGAGGTCCGCACCGCACTCGAGGCCGTGCTGCGCGGCCAGCGCACCCTCTTCGAGTGTGAGTACCCGTGTCACTCGCCTACGGAGGCACGCTGGTTCTTGATGCACGTGCGGCGCACGGGGGATGGCCGACGCACGGTGGTCGCTCATACTGATGTCAGCCAATTGCGCGGGGGCAAGACATGACCTTCTCGGCCGAGCACCTTCGCAAACGCGCGGCTGCCCTCCTCGAGGAGACGAGAGATGGGCGCTCGGTCTCGGAAGACCACGTAGCGCGTTTGGTCGAAGAGACGCTGATGCTCCAGACGGAGCTCGCCATTCAACAGGACGAGCTCACCGAGTCGCATCGCAGGCTCGAGACGCTGACGGAGCACTACCAGCAGCTCTTCGAGTCCGCCCCAATCGGGTTCGTCCGCATCTCCGACTCGAGCAACGTCGAGGACATCAACGTCGCCGCGCGCGTCCTCTTGGGTGTCGACGTGCGGTGGCGATTGATGGCCCCGCTGCTCTTCACGACCTTCTTGCCCGCGACGAGCTTGCAGAGCTGGCGCGAGTTGACCCGATCGTCAGGCGGGTTGACGCGGACGGCGATCATCGGAGCGCGCGGGACGTTCCTCGCCGACGTGCGCACCGTGCCCTGGCGCGGCCCCGGAGACGGCTGGCTGGTCGTCATCGCCGACGTCTCCGAGGTGTCGGAGGCTCGCGCGCGCCAGCTCGAGGCAGAGGAGCGCTTCGGGCAGATCGTCCAGCAGATGACCGATGGTTTGGTCGTCATCGACTCGACGACCGGCCTCATCGCCGAGCACAACGAGGCCTTCTCGACGATCCTCGGGCGAGGTGGGGAATCGCTCGTCGGACACGCCCACGAGGACTTCTTCAGCGCTGAGCTCCGCGCCATCCAGGTCGTCATGCTCAAGCAGGCGCTCCGCGAGCGCCGCTCGCACGCGACCATCCGCTACGACCACGTGGACGGTGACGCTCGAGTAACCGACGTGACGATCGGCGCGGTCCAATCGGGCGTCGGCGGCCTCGAGTATCTGGTCGTTCGCGACATCACCGCGCGCCACCGCGCCGAAGAGGAGCGGCGCCGCGTCGAGGCCCGCATCGCCGAGACGCAGAAGCTCGAGGCGCTCGGCCTGCTCGCGGCCGGCGTGGCGCACGACATGAACAACCTGCTCACCGCCGTCTTGGCGGCGACCGAGATCCCCCCGACCGAGGAGACGCTCTCCGACCTGCGCGCGGTCGCGCTCCGCGGGCGCGAGCTCACCGAGCGGCTGCTCGCGGTCTCGCGCCGCAAGCCCCTCCGCATCGAAGCCTTCGATTTGCTCGGCGTGGTCGACGAGGTCATCGGCCTCGCGCGTCGCACGTTCCCACGCGAGATCGCGATCGACTTCGATCGCCCGCTGGACGGCTGGAACATCGAGGGCGACCCGGGTCAGTGGCATCAAGCGCTCCTCAACCTGCTCATCAACGCGCGCGACGCGATCGCCGGCCAAGGGCGAATCCTGGTCTCTACCGACGCCGCGAGCGGCAAGCGCGCGCTCCTCGTTCAGGACACCGGCACCGGGATGGCCCCGGAGGTCTTGCGGCGCGCGTTCGAACCGTTCTTCTCGACGAAGGCCGAGGGCCGCGGCACGGGCTTGGGGCTGGCGCACGTTCGCGCTGTGGCGACCGCGCACGGCGGCTCGGTGACGCTCGACTCGGTGCCCGGTCGTGGGACGACGGTTCGCTTGGGGATCAAGACCGTCGCGACCGCGGTCGTGCGGACGAAGTCGGTCGCTCCCCCCGTCGCGAGCGCCGACGCTCCGACGCGCACGGTCCTCGTCGTCGACGACGAGCCCTTCGTGTCGAAGGCGACGGCGCGATTGCTCTCGCGCCTCGGGTGGACGCCGACGATCGCGAGCTCCGTCAGCGAGGCACTTCAAGCGCTCGAGACGCAGACCTTCGACCTGGTCGTCACCGATCGTTCGATGCCGGAGTTGACGGGAGATCAGCTCTGCAGAGCGATCCGCTGTCGATGGCCCAGCCTGCCCGTCGCGATCATGACGGGGCTGGCCGATGACCAGTCTGTAACCATGCTGCGCCAGATGGGCGCCTTCGCGGTGCTGGGTAAGCCCTTCCGGATGGATGAGCTCTTCGCCTTGCTCGAGTCGGCGCGCGACGCTGGGCCCGTCCCGACGGATCTGGTGAGCTGCGATCTCCCCGAGCACGTGTGCCCTTGCAAGACCGGCTGCACGCGACGGAGCAGCTACGCGCCGCCGCGCTGACCGGCGCCGGCGCGGGCCGAACGCTTACTCACATGTCAGCGCCGGTTTGTTGAGAGGACAGAGCGGCACGTCCGGCAGCGAGGTCGCGCAAGGGTCCGGGCAGCCGTCGGCGATGCAGCATTGACCGACGGTCTCGCACTGAGCCTCGATGCCCACGAGGAAGCTGTCGCCGTCGACCGAAGTGTCCAGCTGCGCGTCGATGCCCTGCCAGGGGACGATGGGGAGCGGCAAGTGACAGCGCGAGTACTTCACGCCGGCCTCGATCTCCTCGCCGATCTCCAGGACACAGGCGCCTGCCTCGCGGCCCGCGACCCGGAGATAGGCAGACCCCGCCGCCGCCCAGACGCCGCCGGCGACCGGGTCACACGCGAGGACGTGGTTCACGAACTCTCGCGCCCCCGACCCGCAGAGGCACGGGCTGCCGAAGCAGGCCGATTGAGGAACATCCGTGTAAGTGACGTCCTCGGTCCCGCTCGGTGGAGCGACCTCGAGCGGAGGTTCACAGACGACGGGAGCGCCGCCAGCTCCACCTGCGCCACTCCCTCCGAAGTCGCTACCGCCAACGGGCGCACCGCCCGCACCACCGCCGCCCGCGTTGCTCCCACCCGCGCCGCTGCCGCCCAGTCCGCCGCCGTCATCGTCGCCGCACCCCGCGAGAGCACCGAGCAGAGCGACGAGGACGAGCGAGGGCGCCCCCTTCGGAGCGCACGCGGCGCCGACCCGAGTCCCACGAACCAAGCGACCAGGCTCTCCGAGCATGCGCGCGCAGCAGCAAGAGAACAGCCAGCGTTGCTCGGCCGCGGAAGCCGTCCTCGGGGGCGTCGGGACCACGGCAGCGACGTCCGACCTGCGCCGGGGTGGGCCGACGTTCGGGGGCGCGCGAAGCGTGGGGGGCGAACCGAGCCCCCCGACCAAGTTCGGGGGCGCGCGAAGCGCGGGGGGCGAACCGAGCCCCCCGACTAGTTAGGCCGAGCCCGGATGCGCGGATTCAGCGCTCGTTGCAGTGATTTCCCGAGGCGCGCGCGCGGCCGTGCTAGGCAGGAGGAGCGCCCGCTCCTCGGGGCGAGCGCGAGCCCCCTCAGTCCACGGAGATTCGAATGTCGTCGAGCCCGAGCTTCAACAAACGCCAGAAAGAGCGCGCGCGCCAGGAGAAGCAGCGCGACAAGCAAGTCGAGAAGGAAGCCCGCAAGCGCGCCAAGGCCGATCGCCCCGCAGGCGAGCCCGGTGAGGACCCGGACCTCGCAGGGATTCAGCCCGGGCCGCAGCCGCCGATTGAGCAGTAGCGACTCGAGGGCCGCGTCGAGCCCCCGATGAAATACAGCGGGCGGCTGCCGACCACCCTCCGATTGGGGAACAGCGATTGGGCAATAGCGCTGACGAATCGGGGGGGCGCGGAGCGCAGATTGAGCCCCCCAGTGAATCCCCTCGCATGCGCTGGCGACAAGCGCTCGCCGAGACCGCCCCCGACCCACGCGCGACCGTAACGCGCGATCAAATGGCGCGCCTCGCGGTGGCCGCGCCCATCGCCGCCCCCACCGAGCGCGCGGCCTTCTCGCCGCCGAGCGCCGCCGATCTGCCGCTCGTAGATTTGACGCTGTCCGTCGGCGCGACGGGCACCGATCTCGTCGTCTCGAGCCTGCTCGCCGAGGGCGGCATGGGGCGCGTGTTCCTCGCCGCCCAGCGCTCGCTCGCGCGCGACGTCGCGATCAAGACGGTGCGCGATCCGTTCGATCAAGCGCAGATCGAGGCGCTGCTCTGGGAGGGCGCGATCGCCGGTCACTTGGACCACCCCGGGGTCACTCCGGTCCATCTGCTCGGCGTGAACCGCGACGGGCAGCCGCTCCTCGTGATGAAGCGGATCGTCGGGACGCGCTGGTCGGATCTGCTCGAGGGCGGGGGCGACGTGTGGGCGCGCTTCCCGATGCTCCCGCGCGACCGCATGCGCGCCCACCTCGACGTCTTGATGGAGGTCGCGCGCACCGTTCATTTCGCGCACCGACGCGGCGTCATCCACCTCGATCTCAAGCCCGACAACGTGATGATCGGTGAGCTCGGCGAGGTGTACGTCGTGGATTGGGGGGTCGCGCTGCCGTGCCCACCGGAGGGGCGCTTTGCGGGGTTCGTCGGCACGCCCCTCTTCGTCGCGCCCGAGGTCGTCGCCGGTGAGCTCGTCGGCCCGTGGACGGACGTCTACATGCTCGGCGCGATCCTCCACCTCGTGCTCACGGGTTCGCCGCGCCACGAGGGAGACGGCATTTTGGAGGTCCTCGCTTCCGCCGCGGCGAGCGCTCCACGCACCTACTCCGCGGAGGTCCCACGCGAGCTCGCCGAGCTCGCGAACCGCGCGACCCGCCGAGAGCCCCGAGAGCGCCCTGCGGACGCGATGGCCGTGCGCGCCGCGATCGCGACGCACCTCGAGCACACCGCCGCGCTCGATCTCGCGAGCGAGGGCGACGAGCGACTCGCACGCGCGCGCGCTGCCCGACCGGTCGCGCGACGCGAGGGAAACGAGGTCGAAGGGGCCGCGCCGAAGGAGAGCGAGCGAGCCCGCGAGCTCGCAGCGGAGGCTCGCTTTGCGTTTCGCGCCGCGCTCGATCGCTGGCCCCAGTGCGACGAGGCGCGCACCGGCCTCGAGCACGCGATCTTGCTCGGCGCGGAGCTCGAGCTCGATCGCGAGAATCTACCCGCCGCGTTGGACCTCGAGCGCGAGCTCGGCGCGCCACCGACGTCGCTCGTCGCGCGCCGCGAGGCGCTCGCGCGTGAGCTCGACGCCCGCGCCGCGAGCAAGGTCGAGCTCCGCCGCATCCGCGAGGACGCGGACCTCTCCACGGGCAGCGCCGCGCAGGTGCGCCTCCTCGTCGTGCTGATGATCGTCACCGTGCTCGGGATCGCCGCGCTCTCGGTCGTCTCGACGAGCGGGCTCGTGACGCACCTCACGCCGCTCGTCCCGCCGCTCGGTGGGCTCGTGGTCTTCTCGATCGGGGTCTTCTGGCTTCGGCGCGCGGTGCTCGCGAACGCCGCGAACCGCAGGCTCGTCGTGTTCTTCCTCGCGACCATCCTGTTCTTGGGCGCACACCGCACGGCCACGCTGCTCTTTCCGCTCGACACGCTCGCCGCAGAGGTTCGCTCCGAGCTCTTGCTCGGCGCGGCCCTTTCGCTCGGGATGGCGACGTTCCTCACGCGACGGCTCGCTCCCCTGCCCGTTTGCGCCTTCCTCGCAGCGGGGCTCGTCACCGCAACGCCCGCCTGGGCGAACGAGATCTTCAACGTCGCGGCGATGGGCATGCTCCTCGGGCTCATCGTCGCGCTGCGAGCCGAGCGTCGCGCGTCTCGCTGAGCGCGCTAGTGCTACGAACCGCAGGTCGGGGCCTGGGCGAACCCCCAGCGAACTCAGGACCGGCAGTACTATCGCGGGTCGTTCGGGGGTGGCTTGCCGAGCTCGCGGAGCGGCGTCGGGCTGGCGAGGCTCGCGCCGCCCTTGCTCCGATAGAGGCGCTGCGCGGGGTAGATGCTGCGGTGCCCCGACAGGAGAAACGCGAGCACGCAGACGATGACGACGTGGGGAAAGACGGCCGCGCCGAGCAGCTCCATCGCCATGATCGAGAGCGCGAGCGGCGTGTTCGACGAGGCCGCGAACACGGCCGCGAGCCCGACGCCCGCGCCGAGCTCGATCGGGATGCCGAGGACGCGCGCGAGCGCGCTGCCGAGCGTCGCGCCGACGAAGAAGAGCGGCGTCACCTCTCCGCCGAGGAAGCCCGAGCCAATGGTTACAGCCGTGAAAGTCAGCTTCAGCGCGAACGCGTACATCGGCAGGTTCGGATCCTCGAAGGCCCTGCCGATCGTCGGTACGCCGAGGCCCAAGTAGTCGCTCGAGCCGACGATCTTCCACCCGGCGACGACGACGAGCCCACCGAGGAACATCCTCACGGGCAACCGCGGCGCGAGCTTTTCACCGTGCTTTTTGATGAAGTGCGTGAGCTCGATGAAGCTCGTCGTCACGAGCGCCACGGCCGCGGCGAAGACGACCCACTCGAGAGAGAGGAGCGGCGTGAGCTCGACGTGCGGTGGCGCGGGGTAGTGCGTGTGGCCGATCCCGAGCCCGCGCGTCGTCATGTCACCGACCACCGAGGCGACCAGCGCGGGCACGAGCGCGTCGTATTCGATGCGCCCGAGCACCACGAACTCGAGGCCGAAGACAGTGCCCGCGATCGGCGTCCCGAAGACCGAGCCGAACCCGCCCGCGACGCCCGCGGCGAGGAGCTGACGCCGCACGGGCTTACTGACGCGTAAGCGATGAGACACCCAATCGGTGAGGCTCGCCCCCATCTGCACCGCGGTGCCCTCGCGGCCCGCGCTGCCGCCGAAGACATGCGTGAGCACCGTACCGACGAGCACCATGGGCGCCATCCGCAGGGGGATCTCGGGCCCGTCGTCGTGGATGGTGTCGATGACGAGGTTGTTCCCGGCCTTGATGGATTGTCCGAAGCGCTCGTAGACCCAGCCGATCGCGAGCCCCGCGACGGGCAGCGTGAAGACGATGACCTCGTGGCCCGTGCGGAACGCCGTCGCGCGCTCGAGCAGCCACAGGAACGCAGCGGACGCGCCGCCGGTGAGCACGCCCACGAGCGCGCCGAGGAGGACCCACTGCGCGAGCGACGCGAGGCGCTCACGGCGACTCATCGCGAGCCCCACGAGGGGGTGCGTTCAGCGCGCGGGGCTACGGGTTCTCTCTTCACGTGGCGGCTCTCCCTCTCTTCGCCGGAGGGCTCACGTGAGCTCCTACGGCGGCCCTCGCGGGCTGCATCGTAGGAGTCATTGGCGGCCGGCGCTCGGCCGCGGTTCTCGGCGGACTCCACCGCCATCGAGCTGTGCCCTGATTAGTCGCCGCAAAGGCGTATCGCTGTCAAGGCGACGCGCAGAGGCGAGCATCGCCGACCTACACGTCTGTAACAATAGCGACCACCCACGCGATCTACGCGACCTCGCGAGCGCGCCGCGCGAGGCCGTTCACGACCGCGTGGAAGCTCGAGAGCTCGCGCACCGCCGCGCGCGGCAGCCGCTCGCGGAGCGCGCGGATCACCAACGGGACGCGCGCGGTCCCACCCGTCAAACACGCGATGTCGATGTCCTCGCCGCGGACCGCCGCGACCTCGAGCGTCTTGTCGAGCGCCGCGACGATGGCCTCGACGGGGCGCGCCGCCGCGTCCTCGAGCTCCGCGCGCGACACGGGCTCGCGCGTCGCGATGCTCGGCTCCTCGACGACGACGTCGGTTTTGTCGACGTCCGAGAGCGCGCGCTTCGCGGCCTCGACGCCCTCGTACAACGTGAAGCCGAGCCCGTCCTCGACGAGCGCGATGAACCGCTCGAGCATCGGCCGCTCGCTGGGTGAGACGAGGCCGCTTCGAATCGACTCGAGCTGCCTCAAGACCGCGCCGCGATCGGTCACCGTGAGATCCGCGGGCGACGCGAGGATCTCGATGAGGGCCTTCGGCATGGTGAGCTCGTTCGCGCCGAACGGAACGCGGTAGCGCGCGTGCGCCCCGAAGAGCGGCGCGACCTTCGCGCGGACGAGGGCGCCGTCGAGCGCGTCGCCCGCGACAGGCACGCCGCCGACGCCGAGGACGTCGCTCGGCCGAAACCCCGACTCGCGCATGCGAACCACCGTGAAATCCGAGGTGCCGCCGCCGAGATCGGCGACGAGCACGAGCCGCTCCGCCGAGAGCTCTTCACGGAAGTCGTACGCGGCCGCGACGGGCTCGGGGCAGACGTGGACCTCGTCGAACCCCGCGAGCGCCGCGGCCTTGCGCAGCCGCTCCTCCGCGAGCGCGTCGTCCTCGGGCACGTTCGAGAAGCGCGCGGGTCGCCCGAAGACGCCGCGTCGAACGTCCACGCCGTAGTGTGCGCACGCCCGCTCGCGCATCGTCCTCAAGAAGATGCCAATCAGATCTTCGAGCGTCGCTTGTCGACTGCCGATGCGCGTCGCGGTGAAGGACCGAGAGGGCAAGTGGCGCTTGATCGACCGAATGAGGCGACCGCGCATCCCGTCCTCGAGCCAGCGCGTCGTCGCGTCCCTGCCGAAGGCGCGCTGCTCGAGCGAAAGGAAATAGAGCGCGCTCCGCAGGATGGTGGGGTCGCGCGCGCTCGGGTCGAGCGGCGCGGGTGGGTAGACGTGCTCGGGCGAGGCGGCCGCGAGCAGCGAGTTGCTGGTGCCAAAGTCGATAGCGAACACCGTCGGCGGCGGACCCATAGGAGGGGGAGGAGCTTCGTGGTTCACAGGCGAGCTTTTCATCCAATTCTTCCGACTTTACGAGCTATCGAATTCTCACTATCGTTCCGCTGGATATCGGGATGTCGACTCATCTGCGGTATTCCAGCTTCGCGTGCATCGGCTCCCTCGCGGTGAGTTTGGTCGCTTGCACCGAGGTCATCGTGGTCCCCGGCGGCGCTGGCGGCGAGACCGTGGGCTCGGGCGCGGCGCCCGCGACGGGCGGCGCCGGCGGTGAGCTCTTCACAATGTCCAGTTCGAGCACGGGCACGGGCGGCGAGCCTTTTATCGGCTGCCCCACCATACCGGAAGAGGATCTCTATCTCGTCCACGTCGAGCTCGCGGACGCGGCGATGACCTCGCTCACCCTGAAGAGTGGTTGTTATGGCGACGAGCAACCGACTGCCCGGTACTCGCAGGGCGGCGAGTGTGATCTCGGCCTCGTGATGAGCGCCTGCGGGGTCGACGACAGCGGCGGTGTTTGGCAGTTCTTCGGCACGGGGCTCACCGACACGACCACGACAGCGCCCCTCCTCGGTGAGCTCGACGAAGACACCCAGTTTGCCTATCCATTCCAGGACGCCGAGGTCACCTTCGATCTCGTCGAGCCCGTCGGTCACATGGTGCACGGCACCTTCGACGGGATGGTGCTCACGCCCTCCGGAGAGGTCGTCCCCTTCCGCGGGGACGCAGCGCTTTGCCGGGCGCCCGACTTACCCCCGTGTCCCTGAAAAGCGCCGGCCCTGAGAGCACGAACCCGCGCGGCATCCAGGGGTGGTGCAGGTCGTAGGAGAAACGTGCCCCCGCGTCGAAGGTCACTCGCCATTCTCCTCGCTCCCACGCTGATCGGTGGCTGTTCGAGCGTCGACTCGGAGCTCGAGGCCAAGGTCCCCGCGACGAGCGCCCGCTATTTCGAGGGCCCCGCTGGCTCACAGATCCGATTTGGCGACTACGCGGTGGTCGGATTGACGATGGTGCACGGCACCTCGCTCGACCAAAAGACCTCGGACTCCACCGAACGCCATCGCAGCCTCGCCTTCGAACTCGTGCGCTACGACGGGAGCGAGGTCGTCGAGCAGCTCTGGGAGTTCTGTTCCGTATCAGGTTCGCGCGGGACCTTTACGCACCACTTCTATTTCTTCGGTCGCCAGTCGGTGCCGTCGGAGAGCCGATATGCGCGCCTCGACTGTATGGCCTATTCGCCGAACGACCCCGACGTGCAGCCCTGGCGACTGACCGTTACGGGCAGCGACGACATCGATATCACCGAGGCCTCTTGGATTGGCGGTCTCGCGATCCGCCCTGGCGCGAAGGACCCGGAGATCGCCGAGACGGGCGCTATTGTCGTCAAAGGCGGCGGGGGCATCTGGAACTTCGGCTTCGTGCCCCCCGAGCGAACGGTGAAGGGCATCGAGGACCACTTTCTCCACGGCAGTGGGGAGAAGCACCCAGTCCTCGCCGGCATCGACATTTCGGGGGACGACGCACAGATCCGCATCGACCCGTCCCTCCCCGTCGCGCGCAAGACCGAGGCAGCGCTCATCATGGGCGCCCTGCTCGCAGTGGACGCCGCGCCCGAGACGCCGCCGCCGACACTCTCCAACACAGCCAATGCACAGTTGGGGCGCGCTGCACAGATCTCGGTCGCGGGCAGCCACGTCTGCGTGCTCAATCAAGATGGCAGCGTCGTGTGTTCGAGCGACGGCAAAAAGTACGACCCCGGCGCTCGCGGAGTCGAGCGCGTGTTCGCGGGGCACGGCTTCGCGTGTGCGTCGCGCAAGGACGCGCCGACCGTATGTTGGGGTGAGCCCGGATCAGGGTCGGCGATGCCCGCCCTCGGGGACGGCGCGATAGCTCTGGCGAAGGGCGACTCCGACACCCAATTGAACTGGAAGGAGCCAGCCAATGTCTTCGGTGTTCGAGAGGTCAGCGCCTTCGTCGGCTCACGAATCGACGCGCGACATGCCTGCGCACTGCTGAAGAGCGGCGAGGTCTTTTGTTGGGGAGACACCCTCGAATGGGTCGTCCCCACCTCGGGCGATCGCACCGCCATCGAGACGCCCGTCGCGATCCCCGAAGCCAAAGGCGCGTCCAAGCTCGTCCTCTACGAAGCAGACAGCCATTGCAGCGCGCTCGCGGCGCTCTTCCCCGACGGCAGCGCGAGGGTCGTCCGCCCGTCTCGCTTACCGGAATGTCACGACGCGATGTTCCGCTTTCCGCTTACACGCCTGTCAACCCCACTCACCGAGACCTCGGATCTCGCGTTCGGCCGCTATTACGGTGTCGCGGCGTATCGCGACGGGTCGGTTCGCATTTGGGGTGAGACCGGCACCTCCTCGGCGACGCGCGTCGAGACCGAGTCGGCCGCGGACGAGATGACCCCGCGCAAGGTCTTCGGACTCGAGGGCATCGTCGCGGTCGCCGCGAGCGGTGACGCGGCCTGCGCGCTCGATCGCGCGGGGACGCTCTATTGCTGGGGCGCAGGGCTGCCGCGCGACGCGGTCGCCGCAGCGAAGAGCGCCGCAGCGAAGAGCGCCGCAGCGAAGAGCAAACCGCTGGTGCTCGATGGCTGGGACTCGTCCGACGACTCCACGATGACGCGCCCCATCCCCGTGCTCGAGCACGTCCGCAGCGTGGAGCTCGCCGAACGAGCCGGCTGCGCGCTCCTCGAGGACGGCTCCGTGAAGTGCTGGGGCCCCGACAAAAGGAGCGTCTGGGAATGAAGGTCGGTAAGAGCCTCTCGCAGGCGACGAGCGTCGTCGCGCTCGCCTCCCTCTCTGCAGGCTGCTTCGAGCCAGCGGCGCTCGACCCGGCGGCGCCCGGCGTCGTCACTGCGAGCTACGTGAATGGCGCTTCGCCTGGCATCCAGGTCGGCGACATGACGATCTCGAACATCGAGCTCTTGAACTCGGCGCGAGGGAAGAGCTCGACGGACGCACGGCAGCCGCGGCTCGTGTGGGCGTTCGCGTTCAGGGTCACGCTCTCCGATCACTCGACGTGGCTCGCGAGCTGCGAGCTCGAGGGCCTGCCGCTCCGCCAGCGTCGCTGGGACGAGTACACCCTCTTCGACAACGACAAGGCGAACGCGACGCTCGATTGTCAGTACGCACCCGAACGAGCGGACGCGGTCTCGTATCGCCTTCATGTCCGCGCCGAGGGCAGCGCCGACTTCCTCGAGGCCGATCGCGTGTCGGGTGAGATGCTGCCCTCGAACTTCGAAGACGACGCGACGGTGTCCGGCGTCACGGTGACCCGGCGTGGGCTCTACATCAAAGGCAGCGGCGCGCGTTGGGACATGGTCCCGAACAGCCGCACCGCGAAGTACTCGGACGGCGCCTCGCGCAGCAGCTCGGGCGCGGACTACTACGCAGAGTCGATCGCGCAGGCGCAGGTCAGCCCGAACCACGTCGCGCGCCTCGCCGAGAACCTCGAGCCCGCGGACGCTCGCGCCGGCAACCTCGTCATCGCCGCGGCGTTCGTGATGGATGGCGATCTCGCGTCGCACCCGCGCCTCGCGCCCCGCGACAAGGGCGCGGTCGTCGAGGTCGCCCTCTCGGACTCGCACCTCTGCGCGCGGCGCGCAGGTGGCGGCGTCCGCTGCAAGGGCAAGGACGGCGCGGTGATCGACCCCGGCGTCACGAACGCCACCGCGCTCAGCGTGGGGGACGACGTCGGCTGCGCGATCGTCGACGCGAGCGGTACGAAGCGCGTCGCGTGTTGGTCGATGAGCACCGGTGACGAGCGCACGCAGCTGCTCGCGGGCCCCACCGGGTTCGCCTTCAAGAACGCGACGATGATCCCCGGCACGGACGGCGCGACCGCGATCGCGGTGTCCCGATCAAGCGGCGAGCAGCACGCGTGCGCGGTCATCGACGGGGGCCGCGTGACCTGCTGGGGTGATGACCACCACTGGGGCGGAGACCCCAAGTTGACCCTGCCGCGCGTCCTCCCCGACGTGAGCGGCGCGACCCAGCTCGTCGTCGGCTCGATCGGCTGCGACGGTGTCGCCGGGCGCTTCGAAGACGGCTCGATCCGCACGCTGATGAGGCCACCCGGCGACGGCTGCGACCCCGCGCACGGCTCGCCCGTCGTGAGCTACGTGCACCTCGGCGCCGAGCTCCGCGACGTCGAGAAGCTGGCCGTCGGCGGCGGATTTACTTGTACGCTGTCAAAAGACAAGACCGTCGCTTGCTGGGGCGACAACGATCAGGGTGAGCTCGGCTTCCCGACGAAGGGCGCCGGCTGGAACGCCGAACAGACCGAACCGAAGCGCGTGCCCGGGCTGAGCGACGTCGTCGACGTCGTCGCTGGCGATCGCTTCACGTGCGCGCTCCTCGGCGGCAAACAAGCCGGTAAGGTGGCGTGCTGGGGCGCGGGCAGCGACGGGCAGCTCGGTGACGGCGGCACGCGCGATCGGGTCGAGCCCAAGCTCGTCACGGGACTCGACGACGCCGAGGCCATCGCGAGCTCGCTCTTCATGACGTGCGCGATCCGCAAGACCGGTGAGGTCGTGTGTTGGGGCCGTCATCAGGCGCTGCCGAGCATCTACAGGGTGCCGACCGTCATCGACATGGGCGATTGAGTCCGCCGCGAAGCACTTACAAGACAGTACATGAAGCTGCCTCGCCGGGTCGGCCCCAGCGCTCGACGAGCTGTCGTATGCTCGGGCCGTGATGAGGCCCTGCCTGACGTCCATTGGGTGCCGAGTCCTCGCGATTGTGGCAATCGTCTCCGGGTGCGGCGCCCGCTCCGGCCTGGAGGATATGGAGTCTTCGCGCCCGGCAGAGGGCGGCGGCGGGTCGAGGGTGACCACCGGTGGAGCGGGCGGCGGCGTCGTCGCTGACGGCGGCGGCGTCGCTGACGGCGGCGGGGGCAGCGCGCCGATGCTCTGTGACCCCACCGATCTGTCGACTTGGAGCATCGAGCGCTACCGTGATTTCGGCGACTACGAGCGCTTCGCCGTCGCGCTGAGCGGTGTTCCCTGGGTCGCCCTCAAGGTCCGAGACGGCAACGTTCTATTGGTGAAGCTCGGCCTCGACCCTGCGGCGGGCGGCATCGTCTTCGAAGACCAGTTCGAGATCCCCGACAGCCCTGTCTATCCATTCGCGCTCGACGTCGACGACGACAGCTTCGTCATGCTCACGACCAGCGGGATCAATTGGAATGGAGAGCTCCGCTTGTGGCGCGTCGATCGCGCGACGGGCGTCGTCACGAACACCCCTGTAGGTGATCCGATGGCGGACCCGACCTTCACCGTGGGCGCGGCTCTCGGCCTCGTCGGTGAGAACATCTTCATGGCCTATGGTCGGTTCGCCGACAACACGGCCGTCCTCGAGGTCCGCGACCGCGATTTCAACGTGACCGTGAGCGTCCCTATGCCCGCGACGTCCTTCGTCGCGACGCGCGTGAACGCGTCCGCCGTGGACATGTACGTCGGCAACACGATGCGCTGGCGCGCCGAGGGCACCGGGCTCTCGTTCTTCGACGTCGACCCCGAATGGAGCGTAATCGGCGGATTGGAGGGTTACACCGTCGAGACGGGGTTCCAGATCCGCCTGCACAAAGACAGCGAGATCTGGAGCGCGGATTGGCCGCACACCCAGATCTCGCCGCCCGCGGTCGTGCGACGCTTCGGAGACAAGGCGCTCTTCACGCTCGAGACCGAGCTCACCTCGGTCATCGGCCTGCCGACCGGCGACACCCTCCAATGGATCCCCATCGAGGGGACCACCAGCGCGCCCGGCATCGGCGTAGCGCTCTTGCCTCTATTGGACAGTCATCGCTTGGGGCAGTTCTATCTCGGACTCGAGGTCCCCCACCCGGAGCAGCCCCTGCGGTATTTCGGCTACGTCTGCGACGCTCCTTGAGCACGAGAGGCTGGCTTCACGAGGGATCGACCACGCGCCCCGCGAAGAGGACTGTCCCGGTCGCGTTGTCGCGAATGAACAGCAAGAATGGATGGTCGAGCGCGATCGACGCGGGCTCCGGCGAGGACTCGGCGCCCTCGAGCACGGCGGACGCTGCCGCCGCTTTGGTCCCCTCCTCGTTCACGGTGACGACGGCCCTGTGCAGCATGTCTTGGACGTAGAGTGGACTGTCGAGGGTCCCGCTGAAGTCCGCGCGGGTCGAGTCGAACGCGACCCCCATCCCGAGCGACTCAAGGATCTCTTTGACGCTCAGCCAACCATCAATCTCGAACCGGGGCATCTGCACGTCCACCATGTGGGTGGTGGCAGAGTCTGCGATGGAAGCGAGCTTCTCCACATCGAGCGAGGCCTCGAAGGAGTCGAGCTCCCCCTCGTTCGGCAACACCAGCAACATGGAGAGCTCTCCACCGTCATAGGGGATCGAGACGGCTTGATAGCCAGGCCCGTCAGCATAGGGAGCCTCTTGTGAGCCGTGCATCATTGGCACGTCCACCGTGGAGCCGTCTACCCTCTTGAAGGACTTGGTCTCCGTGTTGGCCCCGTCGAAGGGCGTCGCCCACGCGGCGTTGAAATAGACCGCGTTCGTCAGCACGAGCACTGTATTCGCCGTTACCGCGGACTCGGGCAAGAGCTTCTCCACCATCCCCTCTGTCGCGTCGTCCGCCCATGCGTTGATGAGGTCGACCGACCCCTTCGGGTCGTTTGAGAAGTCCGCCACGTGGACGCCAACGCCATAGAACTGTCCGAGCGTGTCGACGAAAGGCGTCAGGAACGACAGGCCTACCTGACCCCATAGCGCATTGACGACATGCAATTTGAAGGGGTCCCCGTCGGTGCCCTGCGCGCCCTGCCCGCGGCTCTTGAGCTCGAGATCGAGCCAATCGAACGCGGGGTGCAGCTTGTCCTGCTCGAGATCGAAATGGAGGGTCGCCGCCATGTCGGTCTCGGTCTGGCCTTTGGCCCCGGCCCAGGTCATCGCCAGCGCCTGCGAGATGCTGAAGGGCGAGTAAAAGAGGTTCCCGTCGTTCTTCCGCGCCTCTCGATAGACATCCAGAGCGAAGGCCGTATTGCCGTTCGTCAGGGTCGTCTGCTCGGCGTGGGAGACCTCGGGGTTCGTGATCCGCTCTTTGGCCGATATGATCTCGCACCCTGGGGTGTTGGGGTCGTGGCAGGCCTCGGGGTTATCGGTGCAGCCCCAAGCACCAGCGGCGAAACCGACGAGCAACGTAAGCAAGATTCTAGTCTTCATGTCGAGCGGCCTTCGCAAACAGCGTGCCACTCGACAAACTCAGCCCGCGCGCGCTCTCGCGGGTCGCCACGGTCGGCGCTTGACGCATGTCGCGCCGACCGTGACTAGTTTGTCAGAGCCCCGAAAAAACCCAACTGCATCGCAACGGGGTTGGGCGTTACTCGCGCTCAGGGCTCCACGGAGGCGGAGTCGAAGCCCTTGGTCAAGGCGTCCTTCACCTTCGTCGAGAGCTTCTTGTCTTTGAAGACGGAGTACCGCAACGGTCGTCCCTTCTTCGCGTCTTCGTCGACGGTGAGCTTGCCGTCACTATCCACTTTGAAGGCCTGACTCACCGTCCGCAGCCCGTCGTCGGAGATGAGCACGAGGTCGTAAGCGCCCATCTCGTTGGTGTTGTAAAATACCCAGTCCAACCCGCTGTACCCGCGCTTCTGATGGACGATGGCGACCACCGAGCGGAACTTCTTGCCATTGACCGCGTCGACGACGTCTTTGTCCGTCGGCTTCTTGGGCAGCGGGGTCGTGTTGCCCGCGTCGATCAGGGTCGTGCTGGTCCAGTAGCGCGTCACGTCGACGAGCGTCCCGAACGGCAGCCCCTTCACTGCGCGATGGCTGACTTTGCCGTAACTTGCAGCGACGGCCGGCAGCGACCCGAGGCCGCCGTCGCTGGCCACGTCGAACCCGAGTTGATAGAAGCCCGGCGCCGACTGAATGGTCATGTTGAGCAAGTCGGGGCGGAGCAGGTTGCGCCCGATATGCTCGGGCACTGGGGTGGGGTCACCACCATCCGTGAGTCGGTAAGCCTCTGTCGTGTAGATGGCGTCGCCGCCCCCGAGATCACCCACGAGAACCAGGCTGAACTTGCCGTCACCGTCCACGTCGTAGCGAGCGTAGATCTTCTTGCCTCGCGTGATGAACGAGGCCCTCGGCTGGAGCTTCTTCTGGGCGAGGAGGTCATCGACGGAGTCGCCTGACTTCTTGTCCCCGATGCCCTCGAGCGCCACGAGCAAGCCCCGCGAGAACATCCCCTGGGTCCGCACCGCGTCTGGCGTACCGTCGTAGTCCGAGTCGACGAGTATGCCCTTCGACCCGCCGCCGAGGATGGCGTCGGGGAAGGTCTTGTCGTTGACCCCCTTCGACAGGGTGATATCCGAGACCCACTCGGGCCCCCCAGCGGCCATTGCGATCTTGGCGATACGGGGCTCGAGCGACTTGCTCTTCAGGTAGCGATGGCTGAAGTCATGATGAGGCAGAGCGCTCTTGTCCTCGACGAGCGCGCCGCTCTCCTGAATGCGGTAGGCGACGTCGGGCGCACCGTCGCTATCTTTGTCGTAGAGCAGAATGTCCCAGCGACCGTCGTAGTCGAGATCGTACCAGACGAATATGCCGTCCGGATTGGAGAGGAACGCGATCGGCGTGTCCTTGGGCGTCCACGGCGAGTCATCGGCGCGCTGGGAGAGGTGCGTCTGCTCGATGTCGATGAGGAGCGACATGCGACCGAACCGACTCAAATAGCCCCAGCGCGAATCCTGGGTGATGAGCGTCTCGGGGACGCCGTCGAGGTCCACGTCCTCGAGGGTGGTGTTGGTGCCTGCGTCACAGAGCGGGTCGGGGAGAATGGGCACTCCCTCGGTCGGGTGAGACGCGATGAAGTCGCGAATCTCGTCCACGTGCACGTGGAAGGACGCGGTCGCGGCGTCGACCATCAGGCTCTGGTTCAAGCCGACCAATTCACCGGCGACATTGACGAGTGGGCCGCCGCTGTCACCGTGCGTTATCGCACAGTCGGTCTGGACCGCGAGCCCCTGGGTGGCGAGGCTGAAGAGCTCTTTCAGCTCCTTTTTACGCTCGTCGCACTCCTTTTTATAAACCTCCAGCTCTTCACCCGTGAGGGCCGGATCCGGCGGGGGGCACTCGAATCCGGCGATGCGGCTCGAGTCCTGTTGACGCTCACCGACGCTGGCGACGCTGCAGGACTTCGCCGCCCACAGGAAGCCGATGCCGGCGTTCCCAATGGCCATCACCTTCTCACCAATCTGGGGCGCGCTCTTCGCCAGGGGGACGACCGTGAGCGTCGCCGGCGGGTCTTTGACCTTCACGAGGGCGAGATCGCGAACGGGGTCGGCCTTCACCACGACAGCTTCGTAGGTCTTCTCCTGGCGGGTCATGCGGCCAGTCGGCGTCAGATCGCCGAAGTTCACAGTCACCGAGATGACGAAGTCCTTCTTGCGGCCCCCGTCGATGACATGATTGTTCGTCAGAATGTAGCCCTCTTTGTCGACGACTACACCCGTGCCATAGCCCCCTCTCATGCCGTCACCGGCGCGGATGAGGACGACGCCCGGAGCGACAGTACGGTAAGCGTCACTGCCGCCTCGGTCGGCGCTGCCGGCGCTCGTCGCGGGCGGTTGCCAGCTCGCGGGCTCTGTCTTCTCGGGCGTAGGCGCCGGAGCGGCGTCGGGCGGGGCGTGGCTCAAGAGGGCCGCGACCTTGGCCCGCGCCGGACAGACGTGCGCGGTGATCTGTTCGTGAACCTCGCTGGGAGGTGGGGGCGTGGTGGGGGCAGGCTTCGCCGAAGCGGACGATGACGCCGTCGCGACAGCCGTCTCCTTCGGGCCGCTGCCACAAGCGGCGAGCGTCGCAAAGAGCGCTACAGCCGCGGCCCCCAATGCCGAAGCCGTCGGGAATGGATTGGAATTGGAACGAGGATTGACAAGACCGACTGGTTCCCCGCGCTTCTTCGCCCGGCGAGCCAGCCTACCAAAGATCGCCATCTCTTTTGACCTCGACGGGCACGCTATCAAGCGGTCTCGCGCTCGCCAAGAGCCCCAATCAACGATGCGCCGTGCAACTCGACGTGCGTTGCATCGCAGCGCGCCGCGCCGTCAAGGTGACACAGCGGCAGACTGCGGGCGCGCTGCGCGACGTCTCGCGCGGGTGAAGCGAATGGCGAACACGATGAGGAGGAGCGGCAGCGCCAAGATCGCGAGGGACGGACCGAGCGTCGCGGCGGCGATCGCGATGCCGAGCATCATCGAACCCGCCATATCGACGCCACGCCTGCCAGCGACCGCGAGATCGTCGCCGACCGTGGTGGCGACCTTGGGGGCGGTCCGCTCACGGATATGGAGCTTCACCGTCGCGAGCGCGATTTGATTCTCGAGCACCGTGTCTTCGGCCTCGAGCCGCTCGATGCGATCGCGACAGTCCGCGAGCGAGCGCTCGGCAGCGAGGACGTCGGCGAGCGCGCCCGTACGATTGGAGAGAATATCGAGCAGGCGCTTCTCCTCGGTGCGAGCGTTGCGGAGGCGCGCGCCGAGATCAGCGCGCTGTTCGGTCACGTCCTCTGCCTTTTCATTGTCGGAGACGATCTCCCCGAGGGCGCCGACGCTCGATCTGAAGGACGCGAGCTCCGTGACTGGAATGCGCGCCTCGATGTCGGCGTTCTTCGACTGGCGCATATCACCGACACGGGCGTCACTGATATACCCGCCAGTCGCGTCGACGGCTTCGCGAATGGCCTGTACGGTCGCGCCCACGTCGTCGCTTGCCAGGGTCGTCTCGGTCGTGATCCGCAGCGCGCGGGAGGCATCGGGGATCGAGGTCACGCCCGGCCCAGGCGCTGCGTCCTGAGGAGCAGCCTTGGCCGCCTGGCCCATCATCGGAGCAGACGATTGCTCGCTCCGTTCGTGACAGCCTGCGGTCGCGAGGCCGAGCACCACGACAAGAGAGAGAGACCACCCGAGAGAGCGCTGGCCACACACAGAAACCCGAGAGTTCTTCGACGTCATGCCGAGACAACGCTCGGGTCGGAGAAATCTTATGCAGGTTGCGCAACGCCTGCGACGTTGCTCGATCTGCGAGCGGCAGCAGGTATCGTGCCGACATGAGACGCGTCGTCGTTTGGGCATTGGGGCTCCTCGTCGCCTGCGGTGGGGCCGAAGAGCGCGGGGGGCGAACCGAGCCCCCCGAAGAAATGAGCGTCTCGACCGCCAGCGCCTCCGCACGAACGCAAGCGAGCGCCGCTGCCCCTGCCGCGAGCGTCGCGACAGCGGACGAGCGCGCCGAGGACGAACCTCCCGAGGAGAGCAGCGCGCCCCCGCCCAAACTGGCAATCACGAACCCGGCGCCCGAGACCACCGCTTTCATGCGACTACGGGGTTGTCGAATGGGCTTCGTTGGGCTGCGGCTCGCGCGCGAGGCCTACCTCGGCAGCCTCGGGTCGAA
Organism: Polyangiaceae bacterium; assembly: GCA_046351325.1. Lineage (GTDB taxonomy): Bacteria > Myxococcota_A > Polyangia > Polyangiales > Polyangiaceae > Xiheicaenibacterium. The sequence goes on from JAXLYR010000001.1 coordinate 27,165, forward strand.
GAGGCCTGGCCCAGGTGCAATACCCGGCTTCGGCGTAGCGCTCCCGGCGAACAGCGCGCGCGCCACGACGCTCCCCTACGCGAGACTCCTGCGCAATTGCAATGTCGCCGCTGCGCTCAAAGACGCTGTCATGGACCCCCATAGGCAGGTCGTGCGGGACGCGGGCGCGGCCGGCCTCGATCTGGCAAACACGTTGACTCTGGCGAATAGCTACTATTTCAAACAGGACTATCTACAAGACGCCTTCCAAGCGGGTTCGGACATGCACGACAAGCTGGTCCAGGGCTTCAAGGGGATCGATCCGGCGACGCCGCCTCTCGACGCCGCGCTCCGCGCGCTCGAGAGCGCTCGGGCGAAGGCCGCACAGAAGGGCTCGGAGACGCGTCGCCTCTCGGCGGCCGCGACCGACGCAGCCTTCAAGCTGGCGCTCTCTCTGGAGCCCAAGCCCGATATGAAGGCCTTCCGCGCGACAACGACGGAGCTCGGCAAAGCAGCGCTCGCACTGGAGGCTTGGCAGAGCGCGCACAGCGGAGAGAGCGACCCCTTCGTGAAGCTGGGCCTGTCGCCGCTCAAGAGCCTCGAGTCCAAAGCGGCTGCGTTCCAGTCCTCCACGCCGACCGTCGAGGAGCGCGTCGAGCTCCTTTCGCTCTGCTCGAGGTTCATCGAAACCGACTATCGCGCAGAGGGCCGCTCCCTGCGCGACAAGCACTGACGAACAGCGGCGCGCTACGGCGCGTAGGTCAGCGTCATCTCGAACGAGTCGGTGCTCACGATCTCGCACTGGTTCTTCACGAGGCGCATCGTGAAGTCGTAGACGTTGTCCCCGACGTTGTATTGCGAGGGATCGACGGCGAATTTGGGGCCGAAGATCGGGCCAGCGCAGTCCATCGTCGGCGCGCCGAGGTCGAGCACCTCACACGACTTCACGTCGCCCGCGAGCTGCGCGCAGCGCTCTTGCTCGATCGTGTACGAGCTCTCCGTGCCGGTAGGGACCTTGACGGCATAACGAAAGGCATACATGAGCTCGATGGCGTTGCTGAATGTCGAGTCCTCTCCCTTGTCGAGGAAGACCACCCGCGCCTCGGGCTCACCGCCCATGTTCAACGTCGCGCACGGGTCGTCGACGTTCGCGATCGGCGAGCCTGCGGGCGGGGGAAGAACGTCGCATGCGCCGCCGCCCGCCCCTGCCATGCCGCCGTCCCCGCCGGCGTTTGCGCCGCCGCCACCCGTCGCGGGCGCACCGCCCGCACCACCCCCGCCCGTGAGCGGAGCCGCGCCGTTGCCACCGCCGCCGTCGTCCTCACCCTCGTCGGTGCAGCCCACGGCCGAGAGCGCGAGCACGACCGCGACCGCGACAAACCAACCACCCTCATTCATGTGGCGAATATCGCACAGCGCGCACGCCCGCGCCCGGGTCCAAGCATGAAGGGACGAAGCCGAGACGACACGTCGGAGCCTACGGGGCTCGCGGCGTCGCTCGCGGAGCACGTCGGCGATCTGCGCGAGGCTCTCGCCGAAGAGCGAAGGAAGCACCTGCCCGACTTCGACCCGCCCGAGGGCGTCGAGATCCTCGACGCGGCCGCCCTCGCGAAGCTCGTCGTCGGGATGCGCGACGCTGAGCGGAGCCTGCCTGCGATCGCGGTTCGCTCGGTGTTCGGCTCGATGACGGCGCTCGTCGCACGCGCGCTCATCCGCGCGGGGCAGCGCGTGCTGGTCGTGTCCGCCGACGCCGATCGCGCGACCGCGCTGCGCGACGACCTGCGGTTCTTCTCGAGCGATCAGCCGAACGCGACGGTGCTCGGCTACGTCCCGCCCGACACGACGCCGTTCGCCGAGATCAACCCGGACCGGCGCGCGGCGCAGATCAGGCTCGCGACGCTGACTCATTTGGCCCGCAAACTACCTTGGGCAGCGCTGTCGATCCCCGTCGGTGCGCTCGCGCGCAAGGTCGTCCCCAAGCAGACCGTCCTCGCGCACTTCGTCGAGGTGAAGGTCGACGACGAGCTCGATCGCGACGCGTTCTCTCGGGCGCTCGGCGCGGCCGGCTACGCGCGCGCCCCCATCGTCGAAGACCCGGGCTCGTTCGCGCTCCGCGGCTCGATTATCGACGCGTGGGCGCCGAACGAGGATCGCCCGGTGCGCATCGAGCTCCTCGGGGATGGCGTGCTCGGCATCAAGGAGTTCGACCCCGAGACGCAGCGCACGGGCCGCGAGCGCAAGTCCGTCGGGTTCTGTCTCTCGCGTGAGGCGCCGCTCACGCCCGAGCTCCTCGACCGCGCGCGCGTTCGCGTGCGGGCCCTCTGCGACGCGGTCGACATGCCCTCGGCGAAGGCTCGGGCGCTCTGCGACGACGTCGCGTCGGGGCGCACGTTCTTCGGGCAGGACGGCTTCCTCCCCGCGTTCGTCGATCTCGCGCCGCTCGGCGAATACCTCGACGGCGACGTCGTGGTGCTCGTCGAGGATCCGCCGCGGGTGACGAGCGAGCTCCGCGACGAGCTCGGGCGCGCGCAGGCCGACTTCGAACACGGCCACGCGGCGGTCGCGTTCCCGCTCGATTCCTTTTACACCGATGAAGCTACGGCGCTGCGGGAGCTCGCGGTGCACCCGGTGCTCGCGCTCCACGGCTCGCTCGCGGCGAGGACGGCCGCCGACGCCGAAGGGTTCGAGCTCCTCGAGGTCGCGGACATCGACGCGCCGTCGCTCTACTCCTTCGACCAGTTCGAGCTCGTCCACGCGCTCGAGGCCCACCGCGCCGGGGGCAAGGGCCGCGGGCTGGAGCCTCTCAACGACAGGCTGCACCACCTCGTCGAGCTCGGCTTGCACGTCGTCATCGTCACCCGCACGGACACGCAGGCCGATCGGCTCACGACGTTGCTCGCGCACGGCGGCGTCAGGGCGCGCATCCTGCCACGCGGCGAGGCCCCGTGGCTCTCGACGAGCGGCGGCTCGCCCGAGGTCTTCGTCACGCAGGGCACGCTCTCGCGCGGCGTCGTCGCCCCGGGTGAGCGGCTCGCGCTCATCACCGAGGAGGAGATCTTCGGCGCGCGCGCCCTGCGTCGCAACCGCCGCGCGCGCGGCGCGTCGGCAGGCAGCACCACGACGAAGAGCAAGACGCGCGCGTTCGTCGAGGACCTGAAGAGCCTCGCGATCGGCGATCTCGTCGTCCACGGCGAGCACGGGATCGGGCGCTACCTCGGGCTCGTGCACCGCGACATCGGCGGCGCGCGCGTCGACCTGCTCGCGGTCGAATACCAAGGTGGCGACAAGCTCTACCTGCCGGTCTACCGGCTGAACCAGATCCAAAAATTCTCGGGCGGCGAAGGGACGCCGAAGCTCGATCGGTTGGGGGGGCAAACCTTCGCCAAGTCGAAGGCCCGCGCCGCCCGCGAGGTCCGACAGATGGCGGACGAGCTCCTCAAGCTCTACGCCGAGCGGCGCGCGGCCACGCGCGATCCCTACCCCGCGGTCGACGACGAGTACCGCACCTTCGAGGCGACCTTCCCGTTCGAGGAGACGCCGGATCAGGCGACGGCCATCGCCGACGTCGAGCGCGACCTCGAGCTGCCGAGCCCGATGGATCGCCTCGTCTGCGGCGACGTCGGCTTCGGCAAGACGGAGATCGCGATGCGCGCGGCCTTCCGCGCGGCCATGGCGGGCAGGCAGGTCGCGATCCTGTGTCCGACGACGGTGCTCTCGCAGCAGCACTTCAGCGGGTTCTCGGCGCGCTTCTCGGGGTACCCGATCGTGGTGAAGGCGCTCTCGCGCTTCTCGTCGAAGAGCGCGCAAGACGAGGTCGTGCGCGGGCTGAAGTCGGGCGCGGTCGACGTCGTGATCGGGACACACCGCCTCCTCTCGAAGGACGTCCACTACAAGCGCCTCGGGCTGCTCGTCGTCGACGAGGAGCAGCGCTTCGGCGTCTCGCACAAGGAGCGAATCAAGCAGCTCAAAAACGCCGTCGACGTGCTCACGCTCACCGCGACGCCGATCCCACGCACGCTGCAGATGGCGGTCTCGGGGCTCAGGGACATGTCGATCATCGGCACGCCGCCCGTCGACCGGCGCGCGATCAGGACCATCATCACGCGCGCCGATCCGACCGTCCTGCGCGAGGCCGTGCAGCGCGAGCTCGATCGCGGCGGGCAGGTTTATTACGTCTACAACCGCGTCGAGGGCCTCTACGAGCGCGCGCACCGACTCCAAGAGCTCGTGCCGTCGGCGCGCGTCGCGGTCGCGCACGGGCAGCTCAACGAGGCCACGCTCGAGCGCACGATGCTCGACTTCGTCGAGGGCCGCTACGACGTCCTCTGCGCGACGGCCATCATCGAGAGCGGACTCGACATCCCGCGGGCGAACACCATGATCATCGACCGCGCGGACATGTTCGGGCTCGCGCAGCTCTACCAGCTGCGTGGGCGCGTCGGCCGCTCGCGCGAGCGCGCGTACTGCTACCTCGTCGCGCCGCCGGTGAACGAGCTCACCGACGAGGCTCGCTCGCGCATCGAGGCGATCGAGCGACACACCGAGCTCGGGTCGGGCTTCCAGGTCGCGTCGCTCGATCTCGAGCTGCGAGGCGGCGGCGATCTGCTCGGCGCGGAGCAGAGCGGCAGCATCGACGCGGTGGGCTTCGAGCTCTTCTGCCAGATGCTCGAAGAGGCCGTGCAGGAGCTCCGCGGCGAGACCGTCGTGCACGAGGTCGACCCCGAGCTCTCGATCGACGACGAGGCCCTCTTGCCCGAGGAGTACATCGAGGACGTCGGCGTGCGCCTCTCGCTCTACAAGCGGCTCGCCTGCGCCGACGGCGACGGCGAGGTCCAGGAGATCGCCTCGGAGATGGAGGATCGGTTCGGTCCGCCGCCCGACGCCGTGAAGCGCTTCATCCGCCTCATGCGGCTGAAGACCGAGCTCCGTGCGTTGCGAGCGCTCGGCTGCGAGGCCAGCGCCCGCACGGTCACGATCCACTTCCGCGAGGACGCGCCGCTCGATACGAAGAAGGTCCTCGCGCTCGTGCAGTCGAAGCGCGCGCTCTACAAGATGACGCCGGACATGCGAATCACCAGGCGAATCACGCCGACCGACCCGGTGAACTCGGGGCTCGACGCGGCCGATCTCATCCTCTCCGAGCTCGTGAAGTGCGCCGCCTGAGGGCGCGCGCTCTCTCGATCGGGGTCGCGCTCCTCTGCGCGGCGTGCTCGCGCGATCGCTCTCGACCGAGCGGCTCGACCGCGACGGCGAGCACCGGCCTCGCCTTTGACGACGTCAAAGAAACCGAGAGCGCGGCGCCCTCGGGGCTCGTCGCGCCGCCCTTGCCCACGCGCACCGCGCCGCCCTCGGCCGCGCCGAGCGTCGCGCGCGCACCCCGCAAAACACCTCGCGCGCGGCGCGGCCTCTGGATCTGGGAGTTCAACGAGAAGGGCCCGAGCCCCGAGCGCTCGGCCGACCTCGCCGCGAGCCTCGGCGTCTATCGAGTCTTCATCAAGGGCGGCAACGGCAACTCGCTCGAGCGATGGAAGAAGAACGCGAGCCCCGAGAACCTCGCGCCCTTCCTCGAGCGCGGCTTCGAGGTCTGGCTCTTCGGGTACTTCTACGCCGAGGGCGTCGCCGATCTCGACGGTCGCACGTGGGGCACGCTCGACGAGCAGATCGCGGCGATCGCGCCGGTCGCGAACCAGCCCGGGATTCACGGGCTCGTCGTCGACGTCGAGGAGGAGTTCAAAGGCAAAGCCGGCGACGCGGAGCGGCTCTGCAAAGGGCTGCGCGCGAAGCTCCCCGGCCGCGCCATCGCTTACACGACGTTCGGCTGGCTCTCCGCGCACCGAGCGTTCCCGTACGCGACCTTCGACAAGTTCTGCGGCGATGCGTTCTTGCCACAGGTCTATTGGGCCTTCGGTTGGGCTGGCGGGATCGAGGGCAGCATGGCGCGCCTCGAGCGCGACGTGAAATCGATGGGGCTCAAAGCACCCGTGTGGCCGGTGCAGAGCAACGAGCCCGATCCGGACCCGACCGCGCTGACGGCCTTCTTCGAGCGCGCGGGGGACGACGCGAGCCTCTTCTATCTGCACCGCGACGACGAAAACCAGACCGCGCGCCTCGGCGCTGTCGTCTTTTGATCAAAGTGGTATGGTCGCGCCGCCATGGCGAAGGACGACGTCAAAGAGAACGACGACCCCAACGACGACGACGCGGGCGAAGACGAAGACGAAGACGAAGACGAAGACGAGGACGAAGCCGAAGAGGAAGAGTCCGCGCCTGCCGCGAAGGCGACGAAAGAGGCCTTCAGTCCCGTGCCGCTCGGCGTGCCGCCCTCACCCGAGGCCGACGACGCCATCCCCGAGCCGCGCGTGCGCGACATCCGACCCGTCGTCCCGCCGCCGCCTGCAGCCTCGCTCGGCAAGAGCGTCACGGCCTTCATGGGCGTGCTCCTGCTCCTCTCGGCCGGCTTCTGGTTCCTCGGGGGCAACGACCCGTTCGGTGCGTCCGGCGCCGCCAAGTGGAAGGCTGGGCAGACCGTGCCCGTCGACATCACGCTCGACCCGCGCGACGACATGAAGCTCTCGTGCGCAGCGGACGCCAACATCGGCGGCAAGCACTGCGAGTACAAGACGAAGAGCGACAAGTTCGACGGCACGCTCGACGACAAGGCGATGCTGCGCCCGTACACCACGACGAGCGGCGATCAGTTCTTGGCCGCCGGCCTGTGGAGCCACGACGAGCTGTCCCCGGCCAAACGGCCGAAGGACCGCTTCACCGTGAAGTGTGACTTCAAGATCGACGGCAAGGTCACGAGCCCGGCCGTGCGGTGGGACGTCATCGGCAACTGGAACGATCGCGAAGGCGAGTGGTGGGCCGGCTCGCTCACCAACTGCCACGTTCAGAAGTAGTCGGCAGGGGTGGGGCGCGCGACCTTGTAGAGCGCGCCCGGCCCGCCCACATAGAGGGCCTCGCCCCAGCGAAACACGGCAGTGAGCGTCACGTGTTTGGGGAGCGGGCTCCGGGCGCGCTCGAGCTTCGCGCCGTCGTAGCGGAGGACGGTCCCCTCGTCGCCTACGAACCACACATCGTTTGGGCCCCAAACCAATATCGCGCGGAGCACGGGAGGACTGTCAGCCGACGCTCCTGTAAGTGAGAAGAGCTCCACCGAATCACCGCGCACGTGGACGATGCCGCCGCCTGCGCCCACCGCCCAGGCCTCGTCTTTCGACACGGCGGCGACGTCGAGCAGCGCGCCCGTACTAAACCGCCTGTAAGCTACCGACGGGTCGGCCGCGCGCGCCAAGAAGCCCTCCCCCAAGGGCCAGAGCCGCGGCCGCATACTCACCACCGACTCGTCAGCGATGGCGTAACCACCAGCGACCCACGCGACGTCGCTGTCTGCCGCGTCCAGATCGGTGACGGCCCAGCTCGGCAGGCCGCCGAAGTGCGCTGTCTGCGCGCCCCGTCGACGGTGAAGGACCCATGTTTCGCTCTCGTCGGGTGCCGTCGCGAACCACGCCCCGTCGACAGCAGAGTCGACGGCGGAGGGATTGGGCCAGCCGACGACCTCTTCGTGACTCGCTGGCTTCTTGCGATCCTTGCCCGCGAGGCTCACGAGTTCGACGCCGGTCCCCGTCGAGACGAGCGCCTCGGTCGCTGACAAGGGTTCGAGCTCCGGTGTGCCGAACACGCTGCCGAACGTCGACGCGTTCGCGAGCTGTGGGGCTGCGCTCGTGCCAGCCCACGCTGGCGAGCGCGGCGGTGAGATCCACGTCGCTCCGTCTGGAGCGCTCGTGGTCGAGAGCACGCTGTCGATGCGGACGGACTTGGAGAGCTCGAGGGTCGCGGGCGTGAGTTCGAAGTCACCCTCGCTCGGAGAGACCGCCTCCACGCTCGGAGTGACGACGCCCAGGTCGTGGACGTCGGGCTGAACGACGACGTCGGTCGCCGGGACGGCGTCCGAGATCGTTCGGCCGATCCAGACGAAGTCGCGGCTCGAGGCGACGATCGCGCCGGACGCGGTTCGGGTGAGCGCGGCGACGTCGGAGACGAAGGGGATGAGCGTCCAACGCTCGCCTTCGAGCACATAGAGATGTCGTTGTCCGACGAAGAGCGCGTCGCCCAAAGCGAGGATGGAACCCTCGGGCGCGAAGTGGCGGAACTGGGTCCACGTGCCGTCTCGAAGCCGAGAGAGCATAAACCCGTCTCCGAGCCAAAGCGCGCGATCGCTCGCCGAAATGGCTCGAAGTCCCGAGCTGTCTTGGTCCCACGACGCGGGGAGCTGGGGCGTAGGACCGACGCCGAAGAGCTCGCCGTCGAACTCTGCGACGGCGTTGGCCGAGAACGCGAGCTCGACCGGATGCTTCGGAAGCCCACCCCTGCAGGGCAAGTCCAGCAAGCACATCACGATGCCTTGCGACGTGCTCGCGAGCGCCATCGGTTGCCTGCTCCACCCGCGCTCGACCTTGTCGGTCTGATCGACGAGGTCGAGCTCTCCCTGCTGTCCGACGCGGAAGAGCTGCACGCGAGCATTGAAAAGCCACCCCTCGGAAGGGTCGTCGCTCTCGAACACTGTCCAGGCAAGGTAGAGCTCGCCTTCGTGGGCGATGAGCCTCTGCCCCTCGTGCTTCGGCAGCGTCGAGGACTTGCGTGTGTGGAGGTCGAGCTTCTTGATCGAGGTGCCGTCGATGCGGAGGAGCGCGTCGTGTGCGGCCACGAACACGACGTCACCGACTGCGGCGACGGATCTGGTTTCATCGGTCTTGAACCACGCAGGGAGCGGGACTGGCGTCCACGCGCGGCCGGCGACACCGGCCGGTGCGTCGAAGAGCGCGGCGTCGGGTGAGGTCGGCGTGCCGTGCGCGTCGAGCGTGAGGCTCAGCTCGTAAAACGACAACGTCGTCGTGCCACCCTCTCCGCTGCCGAGCGAGGGACGTTCGAGTGGGTTCAACCAAGAGAACGCGATCGACCCATCCGGCGCGATCTTCGTCACGTGTTGCGTGGTCGTGACGACCACGCCGTCGTCGACCGTCATGAGCTCGCTCGAGGCCGTGAGAGGGCTCGCGAGCATGGTCGTGAACGCCACGCGGCCGTCCTCGTCCAACGCGAGCACGCGAGCTTCGCCGGTGAGCACGACAGCGCCGCCACCCTTGCGAGGCCACATCGACTTGATCCCGACGGTGAACGACGGATCGACCTGGCCCGCGACGACGCTGGTCGCGCCGAGCAGCGCGCCGCTCGGGTGCACGCGCAGCACGCGTCGGCCGCGGACGATCCACGTGACCCCGCGGTCGTCGAGGAAGCCGAAGCTGCCCCGCACGCGGAACGGACCGAGTGGCTCGGCGCCGTCGAGAGCGCGGACCGAAAAGAGGAAGAGGCCGTCCTCCGAGTCCCCCGTGACGACCAAGCGATCGCCCGCGAGCTTGGTTGTGCCCGACGAGACGGGGCCAGGGAGCGTGACCCGAAAGAGGGTGCGATCGGGCAGCGACGCGACGAGCTCACCGCTGACAATCGAGTAGGTCGGCGCGACCTCCACGACGCTCGGGTGCGGCGTGGGGCGTGGGGCCGACGACGTCGAGCACGCGCCGACAGAGAGGAGCCCGACCGCGAGCGCCGCAGCGCGAACGAACGCGAGCGTTCGCGCCTTCACGGCGTCCTCGTCGCGAGGCGAACGAGCGCGCCACGGAGATCGCTCAGGTCACTCAACCAGATGGAGGGGCGTCGGGTCTCGGGTCGGTGTTCGGTGAGGCTCGTGCCTCCGATCCAGAACTCGCCCTTCTCGGACACGAAGGTAACCACCGGCGCGATCGGAGCCTTCATCGTGAGCACGCGCCCATCGCGCACCGTGTAGAAGCGATCCGTACCGAGAAACCAGGGCTCGCCTTTCACGACGACCGCGACGCTCGTCTTGAGATCCGCTGGTACCGCGACATAGCGGAACGCGCTGCCGTCCCAGTGCACGACGATCGAGCGCTTCGCCGCGGTCCTCGCCGCGACCCACACTTCACCGTCCTCGCTCGCAGCGAGCGCGTCGACGTCCGAGACCGCCGCCGGCAGCGGGCGTCGATGCCAGACCACGCCGTCGAAATCGAGCAAGGTCGGGTGCTCCTCCCTTTGCGCGAGGCCCCACGCGCGCGCTCTGCCCGCGGGTGCCCAGATCCAGAAGACGTCCGTGTTCGGCAGCGCTCCAAGCTCGTCGTTGGAGATCTCGTCCACATCCCTCCACGCGTGCCCCGTCTGCCAGCGCACACCGCCGGACCATTGGGTGTCGTCGATGGGGAAGTCCCCATCGCGACACGACCATCGTCCCGCGCTCAGACGGCGCGACACGTAGCCCGTGTGCGCCCACGAGCGGCCCCAGCGGTTCACCCAACCCACCAGATCGATGACGCCGTCGTGTTCCCGGATCCCAGCCACGAACGGGGACTGGTCCCCCATCGCCGGCCAACCTCGGTCGACGCACGTCGAGCTCCCGAGGGACTTCACGTCGTTGCCCGTCACTCTGAAGAGCGCTCCATCGTGGCTCGCCGCGAGGATGGAGCCCCCGTCGCTCGGTGACAGCGCTGTCAGGCCTCCGCTCGGCGGGAGCGGCGCGGACCACACTGACACGCCTGTCAATTCGTCGGCCTGAATCGGCTCGGGTGGGGTGTCGCTCGGTGGCTCTGTGTCGGCGCGCCGAGCATCGGGCGAGACGGCTGGGATCGGAGAGAGTGGAGGGAGCTTCGCGACGTAACTCACGGGCGTCGCGGGCTCGGTCGACGCTTGCTTCTCGCAGGCGACGAGCGCCAGCGCGAGCGCGATCAACGAAAGACGCATATGGCGCTCATACGTCGGGGCGCGCTCGGATCACTCCACCGCGCGCGACCACCAAGCGACCCACCCCGTGGAGAAGAACATCGCGGCCGCTGACGCGGCGACGAGGGCGTTCGCGAGAGGAGTCGGGCGCGCGAGCGCGACGAAGCCCGCGACGGCGCGCGCGATCGTGCAGGCCGCTGCGGCGAACCACACGCGGCGCTTACGCGACGGAGAGTCGGGGCGCTCGCCCGTTGCATGGAGGGAAAACAGCGTCGCGAAGAAGCCGACGATCTCGCCGGCGTTCATGAGGTGTTGCGCCGCAGGCCCACCGAGCGCAGCGAGCGCTGGCACGCGCCGACTGAGGAGCTCGGCCGCGACGAACACGAACGCGGTGGAGAAGGCCACGAGCGCGACCAAGTAGGCCGCTCGATGCTTGAGCTCTCGCTCGCAAAAGACGAGCACCGCGAGCGCACCGAGCACGGGAGGGTCGCCCGCGATGAGCACGAGATAGACCCCGCGGATCGGGCTCGCGAGCGCTCCGTAGGCGTACGCGAGCTCCGCGAACGACTCGATCGCGAGCGTCACCGCGATCGTCGAGAGGGCAAGCCTGCGGAGCGCGTCCTTCGCGGGCGACTCAGCGGGGCCCTTGGTCGACATCGAAGCCCTTGGCGGAGTACGCGTCGCTCCACTTCACCTGCGCTGCCTTCAGGTCTGCGGACTTCGGCTCTTCGAGCACTGGCTTCGGCTTCGTCGCACACAGGAGCAAGACATAAGGATCGGTGCGGCGCTCGCGGCGAATCGCGTCGCTCTTCGCCTTGAAGCCAGCGGGCTCCAGGCAGGCCTCGTCGAGCATCGAGAAGTACTTGTCGGCGGCGGCCTTCGCCTTGTCGACGAGGCCCGAGTGCTTCTCCCCGATCGCCTCCTTCTCGCTGCCGCGCACGATAATCTCGAGGTGCAGGTGGGGTTTTACTTTGGGCCCCGAAGCATTTCCCGTCTTGCCGACGGTGCCGATCTTGGTGCCGGCCTTCACCTCGACCCAATGATCTCCGACCTGGACTTTGTCGAGGTGCGCGTAGAAGAGCGAGGCATAGAGCCCCTCTTTCCCCCCGAGCGCGCTTGGCAGGGCGCAGACGAGGTGCACCACATTGCCGTAGCCGCCGCGCTTCGAGAACTTGGCTTTGCCGTCGCACGCGGCGAGGAGCGGGGTCCCGACGGGCGCGAGGAAGTCGACGCCGTTGTGTTTGCCGTGCGCGCGCGGCGCGAGGAACTGCCCTTGGCCGCCGTCATCGGCGCGCATGCCGAGGTCCATCGGTAACGGGTAGACCCAAGGGCGCTCCTCGGGAGCCCACGCCGGTGTGGGAGCAGGCGTCGGTTCGGTGGGGACGACCTTCTTGAGATCGGGCGTATCGACGACGGCGGCGAGCGCGGTGGGCAGCGAAGGCAAGCTCGTGAGAGCGAGCACTGCCGACGGTTCGAGGCGCTCACCGACAGGCGCCTTGTTCGAGGAGCAGCCGTACAAAACCGTCGTTGCGGCCCAAGCACAGGTCCTAATGCCCCGAAGTGCGGACGAGCGAGCGAGCGGGACCCTCATCGGGCCATCGCTATCGGCTGGATTGACCCGTCTGGCCAAATTCTTCGGCGAGCTCGATTTGCCCCCGTGTGCTCCGGGCGTTCCCACGAATTCCCTGACGCGCAACTCGCTTTTATGGGACGTGCTCCCTGACGTCCGGGCACCTGCAGCGAGGTCGACGCGTGGTGCTGGCAAGTCCCGGAGGACCCCACTACGCTGCCCCTCGTCACCTTGGCTGCCTTCCAAAGCTCTGCATTTCGTTTGCGAGAAGCCTCGCGCCGAGCACGCACGGGCCTCGCGCTCCTCGCCCTGGCGAGCCTCGTCGCAGCGACCGTCGGTGCATGTACCAACGACGCTCGAGACTCCCACTGCACTCCCGACGAGCCGGATCGGGCGTCGAACCCCGATTGTCTATATGGCACTTCGGGCAAGGGGCCGATCGTCACCGAGGCCGAGTGCCCTGCCGTCGAGGGCGACGTCCCCACGGTCTGCCCGTCGTTCTACGACGTGCTCGACGTCTTCGCGGATCCGGCGCGTGGTAACTGCACGTCGTTCGGCTGTCACGGCGCGCCCGACAACGCGGCGCTCGGCATCTACCTGCCAGTCGCCGATCCACAGGCGTTCTACGAGGAGCTGCTCGACACGACGGGGAGCATCGGTCGGCCCTTCGTCGTCGCGGACGACGCCGCGACGCCTGCCAACGAGGCCCTCGACAGCTGGATGATGTGCACGCTCACCGGAGCCCCGGGTGGCGCGGTCCCGATGCCGAAGCCAGGTGGCTTGCAGGCGCAAGCGGACATCGACCTCGTCCGCGACTGGCTGCTCTGCGGCGCCCAAGCTCCGGAGGAGTGCGTCGCGGGCGGCGCGGATGGCGCGTGCGTCACGTGCGCCAAGGACAAATGCTGCGGCAAGGTCGTCCAGTGCGCCGCCGACGCCACGTGTGCTGCGTGCGCCGTGTGTGTCCAGACGAATGGCGGCTTCGACATGTGCACGGCAGTCTGCGACACGAACAACCCGCAGATCGCCGGCCTCACGAGCTGCGTGCGCGGGCTCTGCATGACGGACTGCCCGGGAGTCAATTGACAGCCATGGTCCGAGACCCCATTCGCGCTTTCGTCGCGAGCGCCGTCGGCGCTTCGGTCGTTCTGCTCGGCGCGCTCGCGCACGCCGACGACCTGAAGTTCGGCATCCACGCCGAGGCTACCGGTTATAAAGACACCGACGCGACCAACGTCATCACGCCCGCGATCAACCTCAACGTCCAGGGCGTCACGGGCGGCTGGCAGGTCGGCGCGGGCCTGCTCGTCGACGTCGTCACCGCGGCGTCGACGGACATCGTCGCTACGGCCTCACCGCGCTGGACCGATATTCGCTACGTCCCGACCATCAACGCCCAATTCAAGATCAGCGACGTCACGCTGCACTTCGGCGGCGCGGGCTCGATCGAGAGCGACTATTACGCAGGCTCGGGCAGCGCGAGCATCAGCTTCGACCTCGCGCAAAAGACCATTACGCCCTCCTTCGGATACAGCTTCGGCTACGACATCGCGGGTCGCCGCGGCACGCCCCTCGACGTCTATTCGCTCGAGGTCATGCGGCACGCGTTCTCGGCCGCCATCAGCTTCGTCATCAACAAGTCGACGATCTTCGTCCCGAGCTTCGACGCTGTCGTGGAGCTCGGTGACCAGGAGAAGCCATATCGGTATTTGCCGACGTTCGCGCCGGATACCACCATAAGCGCGGGCGCCACGAGGGAAGAGGTCGACGCGCAGCGCACCAGCGTGAAGCTGAACGAAAACAGCCCCGACCTGCGCGCCCGATATGCCCTTAGCGGCCTCATCGCGCACCGCTTCGATCAGGCGACGCTCAGGCTCGAGGAGCGGCTCTACATCGACAGCTGGTACCTCATGGCGACGACGACGGACTTCATGCTCCCCGTCGATGTCCACGAGAACGTCCGACTCTGGCCTCACCTCCGCTTCCACGCCCAGAAGGGCGTCGCGTTCTGGGAGGCCGCGTACATCATCGACGAGAACGCCCAGGGTCAGGTCGTCGCGCCGCAGCTGCGCGTGGGCGATCGCGAGCTCGGCCCGCTGCTCTCCGCGACGGGTGGTGCCGGCATCCGCATCGGCAACGAGAACGTCGGTGTCACCTTCAGCGCCGACGTCGTCTACACCCGATTCCTCGACCACCTCTATATCCAAAACAGGGTCGCTGGGTTCGGCGGCCTCGTCCTCGACGTGGAGGCCCCGTGAGAGCCATACACGCACTCGCCGGTTTGGGTCTCGCCGCGCTCGCCGCGCTCAGCGTGGTCGCGTGCGAGAGCCCCATTCAAGACGATCTCATCGACTCGCTCGGCGAGGAAAACCCGAATATCCCGCAAGGCGAATACCACCGTTACGGGCAGCCCTGCCTCGCCTGCCACGGCGGCTACGGTGAGGGCCCCGAGTGGGCGGTCGCTGGCACCATCTTCGCCACACCGAGCGACGACATCACGACCAGCGCCGTCATCACGATCACCGACGCAACAGGCGAACAGAAGCTGGCGCCGGCCAACTGCGCGGGCAACTTCTACATCAAAGAAGAGACCTGGCAGCCTGTCTTCCCGCTCCACGTCGAGATCGAGTGCACGCTCCCCGACGGTACGAAGAAGCGGGCCGTGATGGGCACGCGAATCAACCGCGACGGCAGCTGCGCTTCCTGCCACGAGAAGGGCCCCGCGACCTCCACGAGCCCCGGCCAGGTCTATTGCGTGCCCGATCAACCAGACCCGCCGTTCGAGGTCGATCCCAGCTGCCCAGGCGGGCCTGGCGCAGGGTGAGGTCCACGATGAATCCGCGCGCGCTCCTCAAGCATCTCGGCTTCGCCGCTGTCGCCGCTCTGTCGGTGGGCTGCGTGACCGAGTCGGACTACACGCCATTGGCCTTCGACTGTCCGACCGAGACCGATTGGCCCATTGTCTCGCAGACGCTCGAGCGTCGGTGCGGGACGCTCGACTGCCACGGAGATCCGGGCCGGCCCTTCCGGCTTTATGGGCGTAACGGGGCGCGCCTCGATCCGAACGACGTCGTCGGCGGGACGGACGGGACCTCGACGGCCGAGCTCCGCGAGAACCGGGCGTCGGCGTGCGGCCTCGAACCCGAGAAGATGGCTGCGGTCGTGAACGACGGAGAGGACATCGAGACGCTCACGCTCGTGCGCAAGCCTCGCCTCATCGAGGCCCACAAAGGCGGGCTCGTTTGGCAGGCCGACTCTCCCGGCTTCGTGTGTCTGTCCTCCTGGCTCGCTGGAGACGTCGACCGCGCCGCGTG
The DNA here is from genome assembly GCA_046351325.1 of Polyangiaceae bacterium. Taxonomy (GTDB): domain Bacteria; phylum Myxococcota_A; class Polyangia; order Polyangiales; family Polyangiaceae; genus Xiheicaenibacterium. The sequence goes on from JAXLYR010000001.1 coordinate 42,810, forward strand.
CGAGGCCGAGATCGCAGAGCCCTAGGCCGGGGATGAGCGACGAGATCGTGCGGGGGCTCGGCCGCGTTTGAATCGCCGCCTCGGTCCAGCAACAGAGGTCGCTCCGGCGCGCTCTCGTGCGCGCCGAACCCCGATTATGAGCAACGATCTCCCAGTGACTCGCTTGCTGTCTTGGACTCTCGGTCTCGCGTCGTTCGCGGTCGTCTCAGGGTGTGATGCCGAGAGGCGCGAGCCCCTCCAGATCTCGCGCTCCACGATCGAAGGAGGCGCTGATGACTCCGCGGACACTGGAGTCGTCTTGCTCTACACCTCGACGCTGAACGAGTACTGCACCGGCGCGCTGCTCGCGCCGAACCTCGTGCTCACCGCTGCCCACTGCGTCGACACCAAAGCTACGTCGGGCCAGACCTGCAGCGCGATGACGTTCGGCCAGGCGACGGAGCCGACGGAGCTCCTGTTCTCAGCCGCGGCCGAAGCGCCGATGTTCACGACAGATTACATCCGCGCGAGTGAGATCTTCCCGTATCCACAGCCGGGGCAGTCGCTCTGCGGGGCAGACCTCGCGCTGGTGATTCTCAAGTACCCGCTCGAGGGCGCGACACCGCTCGTGCCTCGAATCGACGAGGCCCCTGTCGTTGGCGAGGTCTTCGCGGCGATCGGCTATGGCGGGACCGACGCACAGGCCACGAACATCGGAGCTCGCAGGCGGCTCGATGGGCTCGAGGTGGTGTGCGCGACGAGCGATTGTCAAAAGCCCTATTCGGCTCTGCCCGAGTGGATTGGCAATCCCGCAGCGGCCCACACCGGCGGCCGCCCGGGCGACTCGGGCAGCCCAGCGATCGACGAGGAGGGTCGCGTCCTCGGGATGTTCGTCCGCCATCTCGAGTACCCCGACACGTCGCAAGAGAAGGACGTGCTCGTCTACGAATCGCTCGAGACCGACGTCGCTTGGCTCACAGCCGGCGCGCGCGCAGCGGCCACCGCGGGTGGGTACGACGCGGCGCCGTGGGTCGACGGCTGGCCGACGGATCCACGTTATACGGGTGAGATCGGCGGCCCGTGTGACGACTCCTGCAATACGGGGCTCTGCGTGGACGACGTGTGCACGCGCGCCTGCAACGACGCGGCGCCGTGCCCCGACGACGCCACGTGCGAAGCGACGACCGACCCGCTCACGGTCTGCGTCCCGAAGACCGAAGAGCCCCCGCCGCAAGGCGGCGCCGGACCCTCGGACCCGTCCGATCCCGACCCCTCCGCGAGCGACGGATGCGCGCTCACGTCGGGCGCCTCGTCGGGCTGCCCGCTCTCGCTGACGCTATTGGGCATTGCGGGGCTCGGCTGGGCGGCGCGCCGCAGGCGGAGCGCGGCCCGCTAACCGGTATACGACTCGTCCTGCTCGATGCGCGCGAGCACCCAGTCGAACTCGCCGGAGTTGACCTTGGCGTTGCAGCTCGTGCAGTTGCCCGCCATGTTGATCGCGGTGATCGGCGCGCCACAGCGCGGACACGAGGCCTCGGCGCGAGCGCGCCCCTTCGCCGAGGCGCCGCGGATCATCGTCCAGTATTCGGTATATTTGCGCTCGACGTAGCGATTGCCGCCTACGACCGCTTGGGTGTCGACCCTTATCGTGTAATCGAGGCTGACGGCGTAGACGCGCAGCGTGATCGCGTCGAACCAGCGATCGCTCGTGACGCGCGCGGGCTCCATCCCGACGACGCGCGCGCCGTCCGTGAAGTTCCGCAGGTTCGCGCGCCGATAAGCCTCTATCCAATAGGTCTGTGCCTGATAGAGGTTGTCGCTCAAATAGGGTCTTACGAGGTGCCACTCGAGGCTCGACCAAGCGCGCTGCATGGTGTTGAAGACGAGCTCCACCCGCGCGCGCAGCTCGGCCGCGTTGAACGCGGGATCCTTGGCCGAGAGCGCGGCGAGCCCCGTCTGGAGATCCGTGTCGACGACGGTCGGCCAGTCCGTTCCGCGCTCCTCCGTAGTCCCGGTCAACATCGGTCCTCGAGCCTCGCGCGAGACGACGTGAACGCCGTCGAGCGTCCAATCGAGGTTGCCCTGATCGACGACCTGATTGCAGTACCGGCAAGTCCCGCCGACGACCTTGTCGAGCGGAGCGCCGCAGTTCGGACAATCGATCGTGCGCGCTCGCTCGGGGGGCCGCGATTTGGCAGTTCGGGCGCGCGAGAGCCACCAGCGCTCGACCACCCAAACGGCGAACTCACGACCATCGGCGGCGACTTCGGCGTAGTTGGATTCGAACTCGACGACGGCTCGGTAGCGACTCGGGTCGGTGTTGTCGAACTCGCGGAAGGACATCGACCCGACGACGATGCTCTGCACGCGCCCGGCGGGGTACGTGAGCGCCCGCCGAGCCATCGGCCCGAGGTAGGGCGCGAGCTTGTCGAGCTGGTTCGCGCCGCGCGCGGTGTGAACCTCGGAGTAGAGCGTGTAGAGAAAATCCTCGAGCAACACGATCGAGAAATCGGGGTCGGTCGCGCGGATGGACTCGAGGTCGCGGCGTGCTCTCGGGGGCAATTGGCGAACAGCCGCTTGTGTGGACCAGCCCGAGCCGGCCTGCTGACGTCGACGGTTCGTCGCGAGCGAGACGATGGCGCCGACGACCCCGAAGAACGCGGCGCCGAGACCGAACATGAACGCCGACAAATCCCGATTGCCGTCGTCTCTCGCGGCCGCGGGCCACGCGGTGGGGCGAACCACGGCGGGATAGACAGGTGGGCTGTCGAGCGTCGCGCGGACGACGCGCGCGGCCTCGAGATCGGGTCGCAGCTTCCACGAGCCATCGCGTGTCGCGTCCGAGTAGGTCGGCTCGGTGGGCTTGCTGTCGCTGCCGCGACTCGGTGACCCGCCCCCGCTGCGAGGAGAGCTGTTCCCCCACGAGCCGCCGCCGCGCGAACCACCTCCGGTCGAGCCGCCGCCTGTCGAGCCGCCGCCGCGTGAGCCGCCGCTGAAAGACCCGCCCCCACCGGGGCGCGCGTCGGCGCCCGAAGCGACCAGGATCGTGCTCGCGAGGACGACGGAGCACACCATACCGAGCTTGCGCGCATGCCTCATCACGCCACCTCGTCGGGGAGCTCGTTGACGTCGTTTTCAGTCTTCGGCACCGCGATCGCCAGGGCCTCACCGAGCGCGCCGAGCGCGGCGCCGAGCTCGGTGATCGTCCCCGCGTTGCGCGCGACGGCCTCGATGCGATCGACCGCCGTTCGCCAAGGCGCGCCGAGCTTCGCGGTGTCGATGCCGACGTCCGCGAGGACCTCGGCCTCGCGCTCGAAGAGGGCGAGGTACACGAGCACGCCCACGCGCTCGCGCGTCGAGCCGATGCGTTGATCGACGAAGGCCGCGCGCGCCGAGAGCGCGACCGCAGCGCGACGCGCGCTGCGCGAGAGCAGCGAGCGCTTGAGCGCGTCGATCGCGTTCGAGAACATCACGCCCGACACGAAGCAGAGGGCGATCGCAGGGGGCGCGAGATCGTCCACGAACCTTACGGGGATGTACACGTAACCGAGCACCGCCAAGAACGCGAGCAGCGCACCGAAGCCGAGATCGACGTGGCGATGGGTCGCGGCCGCGGCGCGCACCATCACGACGAGCTCGGCGTTCGTCTTCGATTCGACGGCGCGAACGACGTCGGTGATCGCCCCCTTCGCCGAGGGTTCGAGCCAGGATGAAGCGTCGCCTCTACTCATCGTTCATCGAGCTCGTGTCGAAGGTTGCCTTGGGCGCGAGCGCCGTCACCGACGCCGCGATGCTGCGCGCCGACGCGTGCGCGAGGTCGACCTCGGTGCCGAGCGAGATCGAAGCGTTCTCGCTGCTCTCGGCCTCGAACAGCGCGGCCCCGTGATGCTTCACGGGGTCGAGGCTGTAGAGGTGGACCTCTCCGCGGACGTGGCCGCTCGAAAACTTGCACGGTGTATGTGCACACTCCTTGCCGAGGACCGAGGGCCGCACGAGCTCGAGCGTGCGCACGACGAGCAGGTACTTCGCGGCCTCGCACCGCTCGAACACGGCCTTCGAAAAGCTGCCGTCGAGGGTCGAGGTCCACCGAGTCGGCTCGAGCGGATCCCACGGGTGCGTGCGGTGCTCGAGGATCGCGGTGCACTCGGCGACGACCTTGGTCTGCGGCACGCGCGCGAAGACCGCGCCGAGCTCGTCGAGGTGCGCGAGGTCCTCTTCGTGGATGACGAGTCCCGTCGCGTCGGCGCGCGTGCGGCCGAACGTGACCGCCACTCCCGCGCCGTCGAAGTCCATCGCGCCGTCGGTCACGAAGGGCTGCGTCCGCATGTCCTCGGCCACCGCGCGCACAGCGCTGACGCGCGCCTCGACGCGCGCGCCGTGCTCCTTCAAGGCGGACGCGGTCGTCCCGAAGCACCCGCGACCGACGATCATGACGACGATCACCCCGAGCACGAGGAGTCCGCTCAAGACCCAAAGAGGCAGCGTCGCGCGATTCATCGCTGCGCTGACCATAGCGTCCGCAGACGACTGCCGGGAGTGCTACCGCGAGAGTTGCAGCGCCTCTGTGTCGACAGCGCGTTCGAACACCCGTTCGCCACGCTGCCACCTCGCTGCGATGTTGCTGTCGTCGAGCACGATCCGTAACGCAGCGACGAGCTCGAGCGGGCGCGGGTCGAGTCGAACCTCGTCGAGCGCGAGCGCCACACCAACCGCGATCGCGTCGGCGCCGTGCTTCTGCAAACCGTAGAACTCGATCGGCGCGTCGGCGCCTGCGACGCCGTCGAACGCGGCCTTGCAAGCGTCCTTCGAGAACGAGTTCGCGCCCGTGCATCGCAGCGGCCGCACCTCGTACGCGACGCATCGCTGGTCGGCGCCGAGGAGCGGACACGGCACGCGCGCGCTCGCCCGCTCGGCGGTCGACAAGCCGTGCGTGCGCTCGTCGACCTCGCGGACTGCGCGCCGCAGCCGCGACACGCTCGCCGAGCTCAGCGTGCGACGCAGGTGGGCCCCGATCGCGATCGCCTCAAGCGAGGTCACCGAGATCTTGAGATGGCAGCAGTACGCGCAGCCCACCTCGCACGCGATCGCTTTGCCCGGCGGCGTTCGAGCCATGGCGAGCGAGGTCGCCTCGGCGGCGAAGTCGACGAGTGACGCGCCGACCTCCGCGTGCGCCGTGCGCTCGGCCAACATCGAGCGCGTCGCGCGGTGGGCTGCGTCTCGTATGGTGTCGCTCGACACCGCGCCCACGACGTGGAGATGGCGGCGCGCGGTCACTTCTTTTCGGGGTGAGAGTGGACCTCGGCCTCCTTCTTGGTGTTGACCGAGAAGGGCCGTGTCGTGTCGTTCCAAGCGCCGGGCACTGGCTTCTTGTCCTTGTCGAGCAGGACGAGGTGCAGCGAGTAGTCGCCGTCGCGCGGGCTCTTGATGCGCCACGGGACCCAGCTGTCGATCGTGGCTTTGATCCCGCTCTCGGCGCCGGGGCCGGTGAGCGTCGCCTCGATCGAGTACTTGCCCGCGCCGAGCTCCGCGTTGAGCAGGTAGAAGTCGACGAGGATCCCACCCTCGGGAGGCGGGCCGTCGTTCGCGCCCTTCGGCCGGCTGTAGACGAGGATCGGATCGGTTGCCTTGAACGACGTCTTACCTTTCTTGCCGACCCAGAAGGGCACGACCGCGACGGGCACGGCCTTGCCGATGGGCTTCACCGACTCGTGCGTCGGACGGCTCGGGAACGCGATCAGCACGTGCTCGCCCTCGGCGAGGGTGTAGCTCGGGTCGAGGTCACCGAGCTTGATGCTCTTGGGATCGTCGACACGCTTGTAAGGGTGATTGTCGATGATGAGGTGGACGTGATTGCCACCGCCGGGGACGTCCCAGCCGGTGAGGTCGAGCTTGATCTCGAAGGCCGCGACCTTGTCGGCGGGGATGACCTGGCCCGCGGTCGGAGCCTTGAACGAGATGGTCGGCGCCTTGTCCGGCGGCTGCGCCGGCGTGCCTGCGACGAGCTCCACCGGCGGGAGCGCCGGCGGCTTCGAAGAAGCCGTCGAGGACGCCGACGCCGAGGTCGACGACGTCGAGGACGCGCTCGTCTCCGTCGATGCGCTCGCCGAGGATGAGCCGTCGGAGTCGGGGTTTTCGGTCTTTTTGTTGTCACCACCACACCCGGCGACGAGCGCGAGAGCGGTGAGCCACGTTCCGATTCGGAGTCGGTTCATGCGCGTCTACATGCGCGCCGCGTCGGCGCGCTGCAAGCTCCAGATGCCCTGCCCCGCGAGTTGCACGGCCGAGAAGTCTTCGCGTCGGACGGGGCCCATGTTAGCGCCATCGCGCCCATGTCCGAGCCCCCGAGCTCGCGTAGCTTCGCGCGACCGCGCCGTCGTCTCGGCCGACGCGGACTGCTGCTCGGCGGCCTCGGCCTCGCGGCGGGCGCGGCGGCCACCGCAGCGATCGTGCACAAGACCCGCGCCGACGCTCGCGCCCGCGACGCCGTGCGCGGCGGGCAGCTCGCGCAGCAGGCCAACGACGCGCTCCGCTCCGGACAAATTCGGCGCGCGGTGAAGCTCGCGAACGACGCGCTCGCGGCCGCGCCCGAGGACGCTTCGGCGAGCCTCGCGTGGCTCCACGCGACCGGGCTCGATTTCGTCGACGGCGACGGCACGCCGTCCGATGCCGTCGGTTATGTGTGGCGTGCGCGCGCTCTCGGGGCGCGCCGCGAGACGCACGCGTTCGCGAGCCTGTGCGCGGCCATCGCGATGAAGAACGATCGGTTCGCGCGGCAGCTGCTCGAGCAACACACCTCGCAGCGCATCGAGCACGACGCCTTCTACGATCTCGTCGCCGGCGCCGCCGAGGATCTCGACTGCGATCGGCGGGCCGAGCGCTCGTACGCCGCGTCGATGTCCTTGTGGGTCGACTCCGTCTTGCCGCGTCTTCGAAGAGCGCGCGCCCTCCTCTTCGTCCATCAATTCGACGAGGCCGAGCGCGAGCTCGCGCCGCTCGGTGAGGCCCACCCGTTCGCGCGCGTGCTCCTCGGTGTGAGCTCGGTCCTGCGCGGCGTCGCGGCCGCACCGGCGCCTGGCGCGCCGAGCTTCGCGCCGCCCGTCCCGGAGCGACCCTACGTCGATCCGTTCACGATCACCGACCTGCCTCGCTGCATCCGCGTGCTCGGTCAAGCGCTCACGCTCTCCGAGGAGAATGACCAAGCGGGGATCGGCGCGGCCCTCTCCGACGTCGACACCGCGCAGGTCGCGCTCCTCGCGTCCGAGGTCGCGGTCGCGTTGAACGATCTCAGCTCGGCCGATCAGGCTGCGCTCCGGGCGCGCGAGCTCCGCAGTGACCTCGGCGGCGCGACCATGATGCTCGTGCGCGTGCGGCTCTTGATGGGCGACGTCGCGCTCGCGCGCGAGGCCGCCGACGGCAGCGGCGAGCCCGAGGCTCTTGCCATGGTGAACGCGATCGAAGCGTACGAGAGCGGCAAGCTCGACGCCCTCAAGGAGGCCGTGAGCGAGGCGCGCGAGCGAGAGCTCTCGGGCTTCGCGCTCGCGGACGCAGCGGCGGCGATCGCGGCCGGGGATCCGTGGGACACCACGCAGCTCGAGCGGGCAGCCCGCGCACGCGAGCCTTGGGCGCTCGAGCTGCTGTTCGATTTGCGGCTCGCGAATGGTGACCTTCAGGGAGCTCGCACTGTCACGCAAGCTTGGCGCGACGAGCGACCTGCGCGTGAGCGACGCAAGCTCGCGCTCGCAGATCGGGAGAAGGCGGCGAAGAAGCCGTGATAGCGTCCGGCCCGTGCTGGACGCTCCCAAGTCGAATCGCAGGTTGAGCTCGCGGCTCGTCTCGCTCTCGGCCCTCTTCGGCGCAGCGCTCGTGGCCAGAGTCTCCCTCGCCCAGGGCGCCGACGAACACCCCACGCAGGCTCCCCCGACCGAGAACACAGGCGGAGACGGGAGCGGCGGCGCGGCGCCGACTGGCGGCGCTGGCGGTGAGTCTCCGGGGCCGACGGAAACCCCCGCCGAAAAGCCGGAGTCACAACCGGCGAAGCCCGCTGAAGATCCGAAGTCGGACAAGGCAGCAGCCAAACCCGAAAAGCCCAAAGAGGATCACGGCGGCTCCTTCGAATTCGGGTCTTACGGGCGAATGATCGTCGCGGCGAACGGCGACGGCGGCCCCGGCGCCGACTCGGACATCGTCGGTCGCGGCTCGCGCATGGATGAGGGCAACTACGTCGAGCTCGAGCTCCGCCGCGAGGACGACTGGGGCATCACCGGCATCTACACGAACGTCGTCGCGACGCTCGCGTTCGCGAGCCCTATCTTCCATTACGACGCCGACTTCGACGTCAAAATGGCGATCCGGAACATGTACCTCGAGGCCCGCAACATCGGCCTTACCGGATTGTCAGCGTGGGCCGGCTCGCGCATGGTCCGCGGCGACGACATCTACCTCCTCGACTATTGGCCGCTCGACAACCTGAACCTGCTCGGCGCGGGCGCGTCGTATGCCCATGAGAGCGGCTTCTCCGCGGCCCTGTCGGTCGGCGCGACCCAGCCGAAGTCCGAATACTTCTCTCAAACGGTGGAGCGCCCTGCCCCGCTCGATCAATTCGGGGCCGTCCCGGTCGAGCTCCTCGACAGGCAGAAGTTCATCGGCGCCGTGCGCCTATCCCACAATCAGCGGCTCGGGCCGAAGGACCTGCCCTCTCCAGGAATCAAGGCGACGCTCTACGCCGAGGGCCACGCCCTCCCCGAGGGCACGCGCGAGACCGAGCCCGGCGGCGAGCTCGAGCTCCTGCCGAGCGACGGTGGCTTCGCCGTCGGCGCGGAGTTCACGGCCTATACCGGCGAGCGCGACACCTACGTCAACGTGTTCCTGCGATATGCCGGTAACCTCGCCGCCTACGGGCAATTCACGACTCCGGGTCAGCTCACGCTCGAGCACACGACGGACGGTGCGCGCGAGGTCGTCGTGGCCCTCGGCGGCAACGCCGAATACGAGTTCTTCGGCATCCAGGCCGGCGCGTATTTCCGCAGCTTCCGCGACGCGAGCCCGCAGCTCAACTACGAAGACGTCGACGAGGGCGCGATCATCCTCAGGCCGACGTTCTTCTTCGGCGAGCTCGCCGGCCTCTCGATCGAGGGCGCCTTCGAGGCCGCACAGCGCGGCGTCATCGCCGAGGACGCGGTGGATCCTTCGCTCGCCCCGTCGGGGCCGCTCGTCGCGACGGCGTTCCGGCTCGGCTTCATGCCGTTCATCGCCGCCGCTGGTCGCGGCGACTTCAAGCGCCCGCACCTGCGGCTCATCTACAACCTCACCGTGCGCGACGACGGCGCGCGCCTCCTTTATCCTGAAGACCATCCCTATCGCGATCGCTCGATCGAGCACTTCATCGGGATAGGCGCGGAGTGGTGGTTCAACTCCTCCTCTTATGGGAACTGAGATGCTGACAACCCCGAAAGCCTCTATGGACGTGCGCCCCCCGCGCAAGCTGCGAGCGTTCGGCCTCACGTTCCTCGCCGGACTCGCGCTCTTCCCCGTCGCGCAGTCCGCCGGCTGCATGAGCTTCGACGAGGGCCTCGAGGGTGAGATCACCCTGACGAGCCAGGTCGACGACTGGCGCGACGAGGTCATCTATCAGGTGCTCGTCGATCGCTTCGCCGACGGTGAGGCCGGCAACGACTACCGCGTAGACCGCTCGGCCATGGGCAAGTACCACGGCGGCGATTGGAAGGGACTCGAGGACAACCTCGACTATCTCCAGTCGCTCGGCGTCACGACGCTCTGGATCTCGCCCATCATCAAGAACGTCGACACCGACGCCGGCTTCGACGCTTATCACGGCTATTGGGCTCAGGACCTCACGGCCCTCAATCCCCATTTCGGCGACCTCGCGGCGCTACGCAGCTTGGTGAACGCCGCCCACGAGCGCGACATGAAGATCATCGTCGACATCGTGGCGAACCACATGGGGCAGCTCTTCTATTACGACATCAACATGAACGGCGAGCCGGACGAGCGCGTCTCCGGCGACGGCACGACCTCGAGCGTCACGCACATCAACGAGTACGATCCCGACTTCGACCCGCGTGGCATCCAATCGCGGACGTCTTTGGGTGAGGCCGGGCCTGCGCCCGTCATCTTCGTCTACGACCCCGAGTCGAACCACATCCCGCCGCTCCCCGAGGTCTTCCAAGATCCGCGGGCCTACAACCGCAAGGGCCGCACGGTGAACTTCGAAGATCCCGATCAGCTCGTGCACGGCGACTTCCCCGGCGGCCTCAAGGACGTAAACACGAAGCTCTGCGGCCCGCGCGACGGCATCCCCGTCAAAGAGGGCTTCTTGGACTCCTATGTCCGCTGGGTCGAACTGACCGACATCGACGGCTTTCGCATCGACACCGTCAAGCACGTAGAGCGCGAGTTCTGGCGCTTCTTCACCCAGAAGGTCCGCCAGCGACTCGCCGAGAAGGGCAAGAACAAGTTCATCATGTTCGGCGAGGCCTTCGACGGTCGTGACAATCTTGTAGGTTCCTTCACCAAGAACGACCTGCCCTCCGACGACCAGCTCGCCTCGGAGAACGAGTGCGTGACGGACGGTCGCGAGATCACCGGCGACCAGCTCGACAGCGCCTTCTATTTCCCCCAGTACTTCACCGCCGTCCGCGACGTCTTTCAGCTCGGCCTGTCGACCAAGCGCATCGAGGACCTCTGGGCGCAGCGCCAGACCAACTGGGGGACAGAGGCCACGGAGCTCGGCGTCGGCGTGGCCCCGGCGTCGATGCCGATCAACTTCATCGACAACCACGACGTCCCGCGCTTCCTCTTCACGGGCTCGCGCGCGGGCCTCCAAAACGCGCTCACCTTCATCTTCACCGCGCAGGGCATCCCTTGTGTCTATTACGGCACAGAGCAGGAGCTCCACGGCGGCAACGATCCCTCGAACCGCGAGGATCTCTGGCCTACTGGCTTCCCCCAGGACGGCCCGACGTTCCTCCATATCCAGAAGATCGCGGGCATTCGGCGTAGCAGCGCGGCGCTCCGTCGCGGCGACCTCAAGGTCGTCTGGTCGACCGATCGCACGGGCGACGAGGAAGACGCCGGCATCTTCGCGTTCGAGCGCGCGGGCGGCGACGCGGGCGATGACTACGCCCTCGTCATCTTCAACTCCAACGCGAACCACGACTCGGCGCCTGGCTTCCAGGGCGCGACGATGACCGTCAGCCTCCCCGAGGGCACGACCTTGCACGATGCCCTCGGCAGCGACCGCACGGTGACCGTCGGGGCGAACGGCAGCTTGGTCGTGAGCCCCGCGCTTCCCCCTCAGTCCGCGGTCATCTTCGTCCCCTGAGCCTGTTTTTTGAGGGCTAGCTAGCTATTTCGCGACGGGCGCGGCGCTCGCGGCGGGTGCGCCGGAGCTCGCGGGCTCGCCGTGCGAAGCCTCCATGCGCATCGAGAGCACGATGAACGCCGCCAGGATCGCGGCCGTCCGCGTGTTCTCGGCCGTCAGCCCCTCGATCTTCACGTCCTTCACAGTCTCGGTCTTACCGTCCGCGGTGACCGAGATCGTGCCGTCTTCCTTGAGCTCGATCTTCACCTTCGGGCCTTCGATCACGCTGCCTTTGAGCGTCCCGAGCTTCTCGACCCTGCCGCCGGCGTTGAGCTCGATCGAGTCGTCCGCGTTGATCCGCAAGATCCACTCGCCCTTCGGGTCGCGGATCTCGTTCTTCACGATCTTCAGCGCGTCCTTGTCGCCCTCGTCGCTCGAGACGATCGAGCCGTCGGCCTTCACCTCGATGGTGATCGACTTGCCCTTTTCGGTGATGACGAACTTGACCGGCGACGGCGCGATGTCCGCGCCCGCGGCCGGGGCGGACTCGACGGGCGCCGACGCGGAGACCGCTGCAGCCGAGGACGACGCTGTCTCCACGGGCGTGGTCGCCGTGACCGGCGAGCTCGCGCTCGGCTTCGTCTTCGACGAGCTCGCTCCCTTGGTCGACGCCGACGCCGAGGCCTTCGGCGCGGAGCCCGAGCCGGGCACAGGGTTGCTGTCGCCGCACGCGGCCAGACCGACGCACAAAAGCACCACGAATCCTGTCTTCATGCGGCGCCTCTTCTCTCGGCTGTCGCGCGAAAGCCAGCCCGATCACGTGATGCAAGCGGCCGACCGGTCCTTGCTCCGCCGAGCGTCGGCCCGAAGAGGCGATACCGTAAAACCCATGTCTCGGCGAGCTCTCGCGGTCGTCTTCGCCCTCGCCGCGGGCTGCGGGTCCAGGCCCGAGCCCGCAGCCCCCGCTCCCTCCAACGCCGTCGCGGCCTCGAGCGCGAGCGCCGCGAGTGCTTTGCCCCCCAAACCATGGCTGAACGCCCCCGCGAGCGTCGCGGTCGACGAGCTCCCCGTCTACGAGATCGACCAAGCCATCGACGACGCGAGCGGGTCGTTCGCGGGCCGGCTGCGGCTCACCTTCCAGAACCCCTCGAGCGCCCCGCTCGACGAGGTCCCGCTCCTCTTCCACGCCAATGCGGCCGCCGAGCTCGGCGCGCCGGGCTCGGGCACGATCGACCTCGAGAGCGCGACGCTGCCGACCGGTGAGGCGCTCCGCATCGAGCGGGTGCGCCCGACTTACATCAAAGTAACCTTATCTCGACCCTTGCCGCCGGGCGAGAGCCTCGGCCTCGAGCTCCGGTATCGCGGTCGACTGCGCGCGCTCGGCCCGGGCGCCAACGACGCGTTCAAGCAAGCCCTCCAATCGATGTCGTCTCTCTCCGGGAGCGGCGCGAGCGACTACGGGCTGCTCGCGTCGGGCGACGGATTGCTCACGCTCGCGACGGCGTACCCGATGCTCGCGCCGTACGGTCCGAGCGGGTTCGACACGCACCCGCCGGATCGAGTGGGCGACTTGGCTTACAACACTGTAGCTCGCTTCAGCGTCCGCACCGTCGTCCCCGCGGGCCTCGGCGTCGTGACGAACCTCGCGGACGGCGCCCCCGAGCCGCTCGCGGACGAGCGCGCCGTCATCCTCTCCGAGGGCTCCTTCGTGCGCGACTTCGTCCTCGTCGCGGGGCGCGATCTCGAGCGGCGCACGAAGGACTCGGGCGGCGTCCGCGTCACGAGCGTTTATCGCGCGCGCGACGCGGCGGCCGGCGCCGTCGCGCTCGATATGGCCGTGAGCGCCCTCGACTCGTTTCAACGTCGCTTCGGGGCCTATCCCTATTCGGAGCTCGACGTCGTCGAGGCCTCCATCGTCGGCGGCGCCGGTGGGGTCGAGTTCAACGGCCTGACGCTGGTCGCGGGGATGCTCTATCGCAGCGCCTCGGACAGCGAGAGCCCGATGGCGAGCCTGATGAAGCTCTGGGGCTCGCTCGGCGGGCGCCTCGGCGATCTCGGTGAAGAGGGTGAAGCGGGTCGAGCGCCCCGCGCCTCGAGCGCCGACGACACGCTCCACGACGTGCTCGAGTTCACCGTCGCTCACGAGGTCGCCCACCAGTATTTCGCCGAGCTCGTCGGGAACGACAGCCACACGGACCCTGCGTTCGACGAGCCCGCAGCGCAGTACCTCGCGGGGCTCGCGATCCTCGATCGACACGGCGCGACCGCGGCCGCGCGCGCGATGGACTCCAATGTAAAGCTCAACTACGCGCTCTACAGGCTGCTCGGCGGTCAGGATCGGCCGGCGCTGCGCGCGACCTCGAGCTTCCGGACGCCGCTCGAATATGCGGCGCTGGTCTACGGTAAAGCACCTTATGTCTATGTCGCGCTGGCAAAGCGGCTCGGCGCGGATCGCCTGCACGCCGCCATGCGCGCGGTGATTGACCATCATCGATTCGGGCTGGTCTCGACGAGGCAATGGATTGAGGAGCTCGCGACGGAGCTCGGCCCCGAAGCCTCGGTGCGCGAGACCTTCGCGCGCTATTTCGACGAAGCGCACGGCGACGCGGACCTCGGAGTGGACGACAGCGGCGACTTCGTCCTCGAAGCGATGTTTCCCCCCGAGGTCTCGAGCGCGCTCCGCGAGGCGACCGCGACGCTCGGCATCGGGCCGCGCGACCTCTTGCGCATGCTCTTCGGTGGCGCGCTCGGGGACGACGCTCCCATCGGCCGAGGGCTGGATCCGGAGCGCGCGCTCGACGACCTCGGCGAGCGCAGGGCCCCGAAAGCAAAGCCATAAGCCCTGTCTCGCGCGGTCCGCATCAGCTAGGCTGAGCCCACTATGCCCAAGCTGGTCGTCCTCGGTGCGAAGCTGAAATGCAGCCAAGGCCTCTCCACCTCGACGCTCAACCTGACGCCGGCAGTCGTCTTCGATCGCGGGGAGAAGCCGACGGCGACCGTCGAGGACCACAAGCCGATCGCCAACATTCCACCGTTCGGTATGTGCAAATCGCCCGCGAACCCGCAGGTCGCCGCAGCGACGGCGGCGGCCATGGGCACGCTCACGCCCCAACCCTGCATCCCAATCGTGCCCGCGCAGTGGGTGCCCGGCTCTCAAGACACCATCATCGCGGAGCAGGCGGCGCTTACAGCCGACTCCAAGTGCATGTGCGTTTGGGCGGGCACGATCGAGATCACCGACCCCGCGACCGACGTGCAAGCCGGCGAGGCTTGAGTTACAGCGCTGTCGGTCGTCGACCGCTCGAATATCGACTGCTCAAATACTGGACAGCACCGACAAGCCGACAGCGACGACCAGCCCGACGGGGAACAGCCAGCGGCACGCGACGTCGATGCGCAGGGCCCGCTCGCGGCTCCCGCGATGTGTCAGCGTGTTCGTGTAGAGCGACTCCATCAGCGCCAGTGCGATTGCCGTGTAGCAGCAGGCGTAGATGCGATCGGCCAGCGTGAGATAGGAGACCTCGGGCAGCGTGCTCGCCTGCGTGAATTGGAACGCGATCGCCGCGAGCAGGCAGGTGACGCCGATGCCGGCCTGTGAGCTGAGGTCCGAGGGATCGATCCAAAAGACCGAGAACGCGACGGAGACGATGACGAGCAGGGGCAAGAAGAAGCGGGTCACGTGGAACGTCAAATGGCGTTGGACCCGCAAGGAGAACGTCGCGTAATCGTATGTCGGCGTGCCGGGGTCCCAACGCCATACCTGCTGCGTTCGGGCGTACGCCAGGATCCCTGCTGTTTGCCACGCCGTGAGCTGGTCACGCGCTTGTTCCTCGACGCCCGCATTGTGCGGCTCAATGTCGTAAACGACGTTGTCGCTCGTGTAGTACGAGTCCGCGAAGCGCAATGTCAGGTCCTGATGGTCGAATGGAAACACGCGCAGGTCGAACTTCGTATGCAGCGTGGAGCGTATGCGCCGGGACCGAACACAGCGCCCCTCGCTCAGCCAGACGACGTCGAACTGCTCGCTGCCGCGATTGGTCTCGTTCATCAGGTCGGTCTGCGGGGTGAAGCCCGGTATCGGCGCCCACGACTCGTAGAGATAGAAGTCGGCGTCCCAGGTCCCAGCTCGCTCGTTGACGCTGCCGATCCCCATGAGCACGACCCCGATGCGGACCGTCTGCGGCGCGGGCAACACGTCGATTCGCTGCTTCGCGCAGCACTCCTCGGGTCCCTCGCAGGCGGGGTGCTCCTCGGCGCGGAGCGTGCGCGTAACGAACAGCACCGCGACGAAGCCGAGAAGCCAGGTCACCCAGCGAGAGAAGGACCATTCGACCATTCGCGCCCGAGCCTACACCTCGCGCGCGGAGCTCACGAGAACCCTGGTCATTGCGGTTGATCGGCCGCTCCTATAGGGCTCGGTGGACTGTACATTGTGGCGGGCGACACCTACGATCGGCTCGAATGGTAGGGGACGCGACCGAGCGACAGTCGACCGCCGACTCGAGCGGGGAAGCTGCGACCGTCGCGCTCTCGGAGACCGCCGCTGCCGACCTGGCGTCCCAGCCCGCGCCCCAGGTCTTGCCAGCTGGGACGCTCGTCCGCGAGTACCGCATTGACCATCTGCTCGGCGCCGGGACCTTTGGTGAGGTCTACGCGGGAGAGCAACCCGTCATTGGAAAGCCGGTCGCCATCAAGGTGCTGAGGCCCGAGTGCTCTCGGCACGCCGAAGCGACTCAGCGCTTCATCGCCGAGGCTCGCGCGATCGCCCAAATCCGACACCCCAACATCGTCGACGTCTTCGGGTTTGGGGCGCTCCCCGACGGGCGCCTCTATTACGTGATGGACCGGCTCGAGGGAGAGACGCTGCGCGCTCGGACGCTGCGCGCTCCGCTCTCGATCGCCGAGACCCGCAATGTCCTCTTGCCGCTCGCCCGCGCGCTCGCCGCGGCCCACGCCAAAGACATCTGCCATCGCGACCTCAAGCCCGAGAACGTGTTTCTCCTCACCGACGACGAAGGCCGCTTGGTGCCGCGCCTGCTCGACTTCGGCATTGCGAAGATCCCTCGCGGCGAGAACGACGCGCGCACGCGCACAGGGGCCATCATGGGAACACCGAGCTACATGAGCCCTGAGCAGGCGCTCGGACAGCCCGTGGACGCGCGCGCCGACATCTATGCGTTCGGCCTCATCGCGTTCGAGCTCTTGACCGGTCGTCGCCTCGTCCGGGGCGACTCGATGATGGCCATCGTCGAGCAACACGTCTCGGCGGAGCGCCCCACGTGCTCGAGCAAAGGGGGGCCGGCGAGCCCCGCGCTCGACGCGGCGATCGCCAGGTCGATCGCACGCGAACCGAGCGCTCGCTGGGACACCGTGCTCGACTGTGCGACGGCGATCGACAAAGCGCTCGCCTCGCTCGACCCGGGCTTTCGCCCGACGCTCGATGGCGAGTCGTCCGCAGTGCAAGCGCAGTCCTCGACGGGTGGTCAATCCTTCCGAACCGACCCCGACGCCGACAGCTCGGCTCGCACGATGCTGGCCCCCGCCGAGGGAGCTGTAAGTCCGCAAAAGAGTGCCCCCAAGTCGACTTCGAAAGCCTGGCTTTTTGCTGCGATCGGCGTCGCTGTCGCGGTCGCGGCGGCCGTCGCGATCGCCACCTCCCGAACGAGCCCCGCGCCGAGCGCGAGCGCCGCGTCCACATCCTCCGCGTCTGCTCAGGCGAGCGCCCGCGCGGACGCGACGCCCTCGACTCTGCCGCCCATCGTCGTCGCCCCTGCCCCCACGTCCGCTGCAGTCGCGACCGCGACTGCGTCGAGCTCGACGGTTGCGCTCTCCATCGTCGGCGCCCCTTCGGGAGCTCTTGTCGAACTCAACGGCGCTCCCCTAGGAAAATCCGATGATCACCTCAGCCTGCCGCGCGGCGCGGCCTCGGTGAAGCTCCGCGTGACGAAGCCAGGGTTCCAACCCACGACGGTCGACGTCCTGCCCGATCGCGATCGAGAGGTCAGCGTCTCGCTCCGACAGACTCCCGCACAGTCGCCCACTAGCAACAGCGAATACGGATTCGAATGATGCGAGCCCGCCTGAGAACGCTCCTCGCGCTCTTCTTCTCTACTGGACTGTCGCTCGCCGCGCTCGGTCCGCGGCCTGCCCTCGCACAAGAGGCCGAGCCGGCAGCGTCCCCCGACAAGGTCGCGAAGGCCAAAGAGCTCTTCGAGGCCGGTGGGCGCGCGTACGATCGAGGACAATACACGGTCGCGCTGCAGGCGTTCCAACAGGCCTACGACATCGTACCGCGCAATGGCCTGCTCTTCTCTATTGCCCAATCGCACCGCAAGCTCTACGGCGACACAGGGGATCAGCGCCACCGCGAGGAGGCCCTGCGCCTCTATCGCAAATACTTGGACATCGTCAAAACAGGTGGCCGTCGCTCGGCCGTCTTGGAGGCCGTCGCCCAGCTCGAGGCCTCTTACGCGAGCGATCCCCCCAAGTCGACGCCGTCGAACCCCACGACCCCTCAACCGACGCCCGTCGTGGAGGCCCGCAAGACGGGTATCTACGTCACGTCGGCGATCCCAGGACTCAAGATCAGCATCGACGGCGGTGCGCCCTTGGATGCCTCGCAGGCGATCGAGCTCAAGCCTGGTTCGTACACGGCGCGCCTCCTCGCCGAGGGCTACGAGACCTACGAGACCAAGGTCGAAGTCCAAGACGGATTGCTCTCGCCCGTCGCTGGCGACCCGAAGCCGCTGCCCGGCAAAATCACCGTCCAAACCGATAGCGGCGCCGACGTCAGCGTGGACGGCCTCGTCGTCGCGACGGCTCCATTGTCTTTGCCGCTCTCGATCCCACCTGGTGAACACACCATTTCGGCGCAGCTCCTCGGGCACGAGACGCGCAGCGCGCCCATCGTCGTCTCGCGCGGTGCTGACGTCGACGTCCCCCTCGATTTGCCCGAGACGCGCCAGCGAGTCGCCGCGCAAGGGGTCCTCGGCGCCGCTGCCGGCATCGCCGGGGTCTCCATCGGGCTCGGGGTCGCAGCGTGGGTTCGACAGAACGCCGCGGACGCCGTGCTCGACGCGTCCTACTCACGCCTCCTCACCAACGCGGACCTCAAGACTTACAAGAGCGCTCGCGCCGACCGCGATCAGCTGCGCGCGGCGGCGTTCGTCGCCGGGGGCGTGAGCGGGCTCGCTGCGATCATCGGATTGGGGCTCTTCCTGGTCGATCCGCCCGCTCGTCCCGAGATAACACCCAAGTCCTCGACCCCCGATACCCAACCCACACCCAACACCCCCGACGACCTCGCGGCACCCGAGACTGTTCCCTCGGCGCCGAGCAGCGTCTCGTTCTTGCCCGGCGTCGTCGACGGTCCTTACGACGCTGTCGGTCTGACGCTCGACCTCCGGTTCTGAGCCGGGCGCTGGCCAATAGGTGGATACGTGAGCACCCCATCCAAACTCGCCCCTCCTCGCGCTCGAGTCCTCTTCGGGTTGTCCCTTCTGGTCGCGCTATCGGCTTGTCGGACCCTCGACGACATCCAGCTGGGTCGGTGCGGCAATCATGTCTTGGACAGCGGGGAAGACTGCGACGCCTTCGCGCCGACCTCGGAGATCGAAGCGTGCAAGGCCGCCGCGGACCCCGACGGCCAGGGCGGGCAGCCGCCCCTAGGGACCTGCGATCTGATCTGCGGCGCGCCCGGCACCATCAACGAGTGTCGGATCATCCCCGACGACACCAATACGTGCGCCTTCGGTTACAACCTTGGAAGTGATGGCGTCTGCAGGCGACCGACCGAGGGCGCCTATTCGGTGGACTCGCTGCTCACGCTCGACGCCCGCGGGACCGAGGTCTTGACCCCGGATTTGGACGGCGACGGACAGAAGGAGCTCGTCCTCAATGACCTGCTCGGCGGCACGATCCGCTGGGTCTTCTTGCCGGACACCATATCGCCCTCGCTGCCCGCGTTCGGCAACATGGCCTTCGGGGCTTTGACGGGTCCAGTCTGCACGCCCTCGGGGGTGACGCCGGACTGCGATAGGAGCGACGACGTCGTCGTGCCTCTCTTCAGCGCGCTCGGGGTCTTCCTCGGGTCCGATCGAGGCGTCTCGCCCAAGGTCTTCGCGTCCTTCCCGCTCCCCACGGACGTCCTCTGGGTGACCGGCCTCCCCTACCCTATTGCGCCGAGCCCCGGCTACTTGCTCCCAGCCTTCCTGTCGCCGAGCGCCAATGGAGTGGAGGCTCGCTTCGCCGACCAATATACAGGACAGAGCCAGCTGGTCTTCGACGCGCCGATCGACGCGAGCGCGTTCGCGGTCACGCCCGAAATCCTGGCGCTCGACCCTGCCTCGGATTTGTCTTCGCTCGTCGCCACCACGGGCGATGCCTTCGCGGTCGCGCTCATCGACGGCTCCGCCACGCTCACCGTCGACACTGTCCCGTTCGACCCCGCGAATGGCGTCCGCTCGAAGCGGTTGATCGCGACCAATAGCCCCCTCTATCCCGAAGTCGCTGTCACCGTGAGCTCGGGCACTGGCGTGTCGACGCGCGCGCTGCGGGGCCCGCAGCCTTACACCATTGTCGAGGGTCCCGTGCTCGACGCGCCCGCGTCCAGCGTGCTCACCGTCGGCTATCTCAATGACGACGACATCCTCGACTACGTGACAGAGGACGCGGTCCTCGTCTCGCTCGAGGGCTCGTTCGTCGTCGCCGCCAAACCCGGTGTCTTCGGCGCGAAGTGGAACGAGGCCGAGGTCGTCGACATCGACGAGGACGGGGTCGCCGACGTCGTGGCCGTGCGCGACCGGAGCATCGACATTCTTCTCGGGACCAACGGCTTCGGCTTCATACCCAAACACGTGACGACGCAGTCGGCCCTGCGCGAGCTCACCGTCGCCGACTTCGACGGCGGCGGTAAAAGGGATGTCCTCGTGGCGGAGCGACCCAACGCCGCGACCTCGGCCAAGCCCGTCGAGGACTGCGAAGAGACGCAGCTGCTCTTCGTCTCGGGTGAGTCACTCGACGCTGACACGCTCGCGGCCGGCGGCAGCAACATCGGCACGATTCAGGGTTTGGTGGCCACTCGCGTCACGCAGCTCTACATCGATGGGGCGCTCGACGCTGTGCCGGATCTCGGGCTCCACGTCTCTTGCAAGGACGTAAACGACGTCGGCGTCCTCGCAGGCGCGACGAGCGGTGTCCTCGCTTCACCCTATTTGACTGCGCCCTTCATCGAGCTCGGCCCTGGCAGCCAGGGCATCGTGAACGTCAGCGTCGGCATCGGTGACTTCACCGCTGATGGCCGGAACGACGTTGTAGCGACGTTCGCAGACCTCACCGATTCCATTCGGCTGAAGCTCCAGTTCTTCGAGGGGCAAGGCGCCGCGGACCTCGTCGGGGTGCGCAGCCCCGGTGTGGATCTCGAGCCATTTCACGCGCTCTCTGCAGGGATGAGCATCGACGGTGCGCTCTTGCGGATCCCGTCGCTCGCGGTGGGCGACGTCCTGCCCGGCGCCGGTGATGACGTCGTCCTCTTCGGTCCGCAGCTCGACGATCCCACGACGCTGACCCTCGTCGTCGCGAACAGGGAGGGCGTCCAAGAGAGCCTGACTGTGACTCAGACGCAGAACCCTACTGGCCTGCACCGTGTCCGATTGGCGGACTTCGACTTCGACGGCGACATTGATGTCCTCGCGCTCAGCGTCGCGACCATCGTCGGCGCCCCCGCTTATCTCTTTCGGAACGACGATGGGTTCCTGCAAGACGCGGTCACGCTCTTGCCACCCCCTGACGCTCCCTCGGAGTTCTTTACGGACATTGCTGTAGGTGTGACGGAGTATCGATCAGGCGTCCCGGAGCGTCCGGTCTTCCTCCTCACTGCGAACGGCGCCTTTCGCTGCGTCGTCGACACCGAGGCTGGCAACTGGACCTGCGCGCGCGTCGCTGAGATGTTCGGCACGACCCTGTTCAACATCGCCATCAACACGCTCGACGTGGATCGGGACGGCCTCGACGACCTCGTCATCTCACGCTCCGATTTGGGGACGCGTGGGGACACGCTGGTCTTGCGACAGTGCTCGGCCAACGTGGCCGACGATTGCACGCCGTTCGTCGGGCTCGTCGCGCTCTAACTTGCCTATCGGAGCGCCTCGCTTTTGCTGACAGCGTAGTCAGCTTCATCGAGCTCTCGCGAGCGCGCTTCGAGCTCGCCGCGCTCGAGTCGCGAGAGACGCTCGCGCCGGCCCGCGTAGAGGAACACGCCGAGCCCGATGAGATAGGCCCCGCCGAAGCCGACGATCCCAGCGAACGTCGGCAAGGCGGCGACGAGCTCCGGTCGATGCGAGAGCAAGAGCGCGTGCCACGTCACCGTCAACGCGAAGAGCGCGGGCGTGATCCTGAATCGCAAGAAGCGCATGCGGCGAATCCAGTCTTCTCGCCGAGCGATCTCGAGCCGCAAGAAGGCCCGCGTGGTCTCGGCTGCCGGGGCCCAAGTGCCGCGCTGTGATTTGTAGACGAACGCGAGGATCCAAGCCGGCACGAGCACCTGCATCCCTGCGAACACCGCCGAGGCGACGCTCGGATCTCTCACGAGCGCTCGAATCCCGAGGAAGCTCGTGGTGAGCGCGACCGCCACGCCGATCACCCAGCCGCGCACGAGCTTGCGCCGACCTCGCGCGACGGCCTCGGCGAGGCGCGCCGCGTTCCAATCCAAACCGGTCTCCACGCTTTGAAACGCTGCCATGCTGCTCTCCCAATCTCCTTGCGGGGGTTTCGAAGGCTCATTCATCGCGGCCTCCCATCTGTTTGCGGAGCTCGGCGCGCGCGCGGTTCACGCGGACCGCGACGTTGTTCGCGGAGATGCCGAGGACCTCGCCGATCTCGTCGTGCCCCAAGCCCTCGAGCGCGAGCACGAGGACCTCGCGCTGACCGAGCGGCAGCGCGTGGATCGCGCGAAACACCTTGCGAACCTGCTCGCTCAGGCCCGCGAGCGCCTCGGGATCGAGCGCGCGGCTCGGGGCCTCGCTGTCGAGCTCCCGCTCTTCGGGGCGGCTGCGTCGACGCGCCAAGAACGAGAGCGCCTGATTGTGCGCGACCCGCAAGACGAAGGTCCGCTCCGACGCGTCCCCGCGAAACGAAGGCATCGCCTGCCACAGCGCGAGCGCGATCGTCTGACCGAGGTCGTCGCGCTCGGCAGCCGTGCGCGCGTAGGAGCGCACCACACGGGTGAGCGCGCCGGCGTGCGTCTCCAGGAGGCGCCTGAACTCGGGGACCGACTCCGTCACGCCGCCAATAGTCTCGGCCGCCGCGAAAACCTTACACGCGAATCATCAACACCAGGAGGCCTGCCCCTCCGCGCGGTCGAGGAGCTCGCGGACGTTGGCCGCGATCGTCCGATAGCCCACGTTGCCGTTCAAACGCTGTCGGCCCTCGTTCATGACGAGGCTCGGGCTCACGCGCACGTCGAGGTCGCGCGCGAGCTCGATGTCTTGACCGAGCTCGGCGTACGCCTCACCGCTCGTGATGAGCGCCTCCAGCGCGCTCGACGCGAGCCCCGCGTCCTTCGCGAGGTCGAGCAGGACGCGACTGTCGGAGATGTCGATCGCGTCCTGGAAGAAGGCGCGGCGCAGGCTCGCCGCGAGCGCGACCGCTGCCCCGACAGGCGCGCCGTTCGAGCGCTCGAGCGAGCGGGTCGCCGCGAGCAGCAAGTGAGCTGGAGAGGACGAGGTCGGCGCGACCTTCGTCCAGACCTCGGGGCTCAGGCGCAGGTGTTCGAACTGACGCGCGACGCCGCGGACGTGTTCTGCGTAGGCCGCGAGCCCGCCCTTGTCCTTCCACCGCGCCTCGAGCCGCGCGCGCCCTACGCCGAATACGCCGACGAAGCGATACTCGACCTCGACGCTGTCACCGAACTCCTCGTGGAGCTCGGTCATGCGGCGCTCCGAGACATAGGCCCATATGCAAAGCACATCGGAGAAGTGCGTGATCTTCGGCTTGGTCATGAGGTCGAGTTTGGGCTAACCGAAATCCCCGGCCGGCGAAAGGACTTCAGGAGTCGTCGAGCCCGACAACAGTTACATGCTTGTCACTGTCTATTGTCGTCGGCGCTGCCCAAACCGTCCTCGCCGGTCTCGTGCGGCCATCCCCCTACGTCGCGTAACAGGGCAACCGCGACCGACGACCGCGATGAAAGACCCCCGAGGACCGAAAGGGAGTCAGCTAGCCTCGCTTCGTGA
The DNA here is from genome assembly GCA_046351325.1 of Polyangiaceae bacterium. Classification (GTDB taxonomy): domain Bacteria; phylum Myxococcota_A; class Polyangia; order Polyangiales; family Polyangiaceae; genus Xiheicaenibacterium. Next base: position 66,339 of record JAXLYR010000001.1, read on the forward strand.
GCACCACGAAGCGTGAGTCCGTCCCGCCCGCCGCTGGCGCACGGCCTAGCCCCCGCCCGCGGTTCTCACTCGAGAGCGCGTTCTCACCGACGGACATTTGCGGCCGCGTGAACAAGCTCATCAAGGCCTCTCCGGGGCTGCGGGGGATCGCGTTCGAGCACCGAATCGAGCTCGCGATCTCGGGTGACGAGCACCACTTCTGGTCGCCGCAGCTCGTCGTCGAGGTCCACCCCATCGAGGGCGGCACGCGGCTCGACGCGCGCTTCGGGCCCGACCCGTATGTGTGGGCGCTCTATTGGATGAGCTACCTCGCGCTCTTCGTGGTCGCTTGCATCTCGGGCATCTTCGGCCTCGTTCAAGTGTCGATCGGACAATCGCCTTGGGCGCTCTACATCACGCCAGGCGCCGTCGTGCTCGGTGGCCTCGTCTACGGAGCTTCGTTCGTCGGCCAGGGCCTCGGCAGCGAGCAGATGTACAGCCTGCGCGCCACGCTGACCGACATCGTCGAGGGCCAACCCGTCGCTTGAGCGCGAGGCTCGTCAGCGAGCCTTTGCGTAGACGCCGACTGTGTAAGAGCCCGAGCCGCTCGTGACCTTGGCCTGGAATTTATACATGCCAGATTGCTTCGGACAGTGGCCGATGTTGGACTTCGTGCTGTCCGACTTGTTCTCGGTGATTCGCTTGTTGTCCGGGCCCCAGAGATAGAGCGACAGCTCGTCGACGTCCGCGTCACCGACCGCGACGAACCAATAGCATTTACCGACCTCGAGCTGCGTGTACCACTCTGTCTTGTCGACGCTGCCTTGGAAGTAGTTGCCGACGCGCGTCGACCCCGGGGCCACCGCCGAAGCCTCGCGCTCGACGTCCTCGGAGAGGTCGCGCGGCTTGGGCTTCTCCGCGACGTCCTTCGGAGGCGCCTTGCGCGAGAAGATACCGACGCCGAAGTGCCCCGCGCCGGCTTGGACCTTCGCCTGAAGCCTGTACATATCGGTCTTCTCGGCGCAGTAGGTCATCGTGCTCGTCGACTTCTTGGACTTCTCGATAGCGACTCGCTTGTTGCCGCCGTCGAAGAGGAAGAGGTGCAGGCGCTCGACGGTGTCGTCGCCGACGCCGCTGAACCAGTAGCACTGGTTGGCCTCGAGCTGGACCTTCCAGTCTGTCCGCTCGCCGGTCTTCTCGGCTACACCTTTGTAAATGGTACCGACCTGCACGGCCTCGGGGGCCGCGGCGTGGCCGACCTCGACGACCTTGTCGTCGAGCCACGAGGGCGCGTCCGGCGAGACGTCGATCGCGGTCTTGCCTTCACCACCACCGCCGCCACACCCGGCGCTCCAAACCACGAGAACACCACTCAACGCGAGAGAGCTCCAACGTCCCGACACGGTCACCTCCGTCAACGAGGCGGGTGTGTCACGCGGGACCGAGCCGAGCGACCTTCAGCCGGTAACACCGGGTAACACGTCACATCCGATCGAGGAGCGCGAGCATGGCCAGGTTCGTCCCGTAGAGGACGCCATTGCCGAGCCCGTGCGCGAGGGCGGGCACGAGCATCGAGCGGCTGCGGTAGTAGATCCACGCGAGGAAGAAGCCGGCGAGCGCGTTGACGACGCTCGGCGTGCCGTAGACGACGTGGAGCAGCGCGAAGACGAGCCCCGACACCGCGATACCGACTCGCCGGTTCGAGGCGCGCTCGACCGCGGTGCAAAGCGCATATCGATAGAGGGGCTCCTCCACGATAGGCGCCTCGAGGATGCCCGTCACGAACAGCGCTGTAAGGTTCTGTCTGCGGAGCGCGGCGAGCGGCAAGACTGATTTGCCGGGGCCGAGGAGCACGATCGCCATCCCGAGCGCGTAGACGGCCCAGAAGATCGCCACCGCGACTGCGCCCCAAAGGACGAGCCGCGGCCAGCTCGGATAGGCGCCTAACCTGAAGCCCATCGAGTCGGCGGGCTCGACGCGCCCGGCAGAATCGCGCCGCGACGAGCGCGTGAGGAGAGCGACGAGCAAGGTCGCGCCCACGCCGAGCGCGACCCTCGCGAGCTCGTGCGCTCGATACGACATCAAGTGGACCCGGAGCCCGACCAGGTCTAGCGACACGGCCATAGCGACGACGACGAGCGCCGCCCAGGTGCGCCAGCGTGACGTTACACTCCAGAGCTCGGGCGCCATTCGCTGGGAGCTAGAAGATCGAACGAGGGCGGCGTCAACGTGCGCGAGACCTTGCTCGACTGGCTGCTGGGGGGCGAGCATACGCGGCCATGGCCGAGCATGCCTCCCTCGCGCTCCGACTGGGTCCCCTCGGCTCGAGCCAACTCCGCGTTCATCGACTGCGTGGGCGCGAGGCCCTCTCGGAGCTCTACTCCTTTGACATTGTTATATCGACTTCGCTCCCCGATACGGTGGTAGAGCGCGCGCTCCTCGGTCGCTCCGGGGGCCTCGCGATGTCGGCGCACGGCTACGCGCGCGCGGTCCACGGCATGGTCTCGGGCGTCACGCACCTCGGCGCGCTCGCGCCGCTCGGCGTCGATCGACACCTCTACATGCTCCGCTTCGTGCCACGGGCGTGGCTCCTCACCCAGAAAAAGACGTCGCGCGTATTCCAGGACAAAAGCATCGTCGACGTCGTGCGCGAGGTCCTCGAGGCCTCGCGCATCGCAGTCCAGTTCGACCTCGAGCGCACCTATCCAAAGCGCAAGTACCTCACCCAATACGAGGAGACCGATTGGGACTTCGTGACGCGGCTCGCGGCAGAGAACGGCCTGCTCTTTCGCTTCGAACAGCCCGCGTCCCTCGAGGCCTGGGGCTTCGTCGACGAACTCGCGCGCGCGGCCGGCGCGAGCGCGGATCTCGCCAGTGACCTCGCCGCGATCGCCGGTGAGGCGCTCGACGCCCTCCTATCGACTTCGCCGCTGCCCCCCGCCGAGGAGACGCTCGTCTTCACCGACGCCACGCACTATCCCCCTGTCTCGCAAACGGGGCTCGGCGGCGTGGTCGGACGCGTCGCGGGCGCGCTCGGGCTCGACGCCCCAGCGCCGTCGATCCCACTTCGTCCTGCGGGCGCGCTCGCGAGCTCGACAGACGACTTCCTCCTCGAGATCGAGCTCGGCCGCTTCATCCGACCGACGCTCGGCCGCTTCGGTGACTACGATCCTCGCCGACCGCTCACGATCCTCGAGGCCGAGGCTCGGCCCGCGGAAGGCCCGCTGAGTGGCCCGCTGAGTAGCTCGCTCAGCGGCTTAGTGAGCGGCTCACTGAGTGGCTCGCTCGACGGCCTGATCGACTCCGTCGCAGAGCGCGCGCTCGATCGCGCCTCGGGTGAGCTCGAGATCTACGAACACGGCGGCCGCGAGCTCTTCCCCGATTGGGATTACAGCAAGACAGAGCCCGAGCGCATGCTGCGAGCCCACCGCCGGCGCGAGCGCCCCGGTCGCGGCGCGAGCGTGAGCGCGCGACTCGAGCCCGGCCGGCGCTTCCTCCTCGAGGGCCACGTCGCCGAGGGTCGCAACGTCGAGCTCGTCGTCACCGAGGTCGAGCACGAAGCGAGCTCGAGCGGCGGGGCGCAGGGCGGCGGCGCCTCGTACCAGAACCGCTTCGCGTGTGTGCCGCGCGACGTGGTCTACACGCCGCGCAGGCCCGAGCGACCGCGCGTGCACGTCGCGCTGACAGCGCGCGTGGTCGGCCCCGACGGTGAGGAGATCCACACGAACGAGCAGGGCGAGATCAAGGTCAAGTTCCACTGGGATCGCGACCGCGGCAACGACACCGACGCGAGCTGCTGGATCCGCACGATGCAGACCTGGGCGGGCGCGAACTGGGGGGCTCAGTTCATCCCCCGCGTAGGGATGGAGGTCGTCGTCGTGTTCGAGGGCGGCGACCCCGACAAACCGCTCGTGCTCGGGTCTGTTTACAACGGTGTAACACCGACGCCGTTCGCGCTCCCTCGTAACAAGACTGTAAGCGGAATCCGCACCCAGTCGACCCCGCACAAGGCCGGCTTCAACGAGCTCTCGTTCGAAGACGCCGCGAACCAAGAGCGGATCTTCTTGCGAGCCGAACGCGACTTCGACGCCGAGGTCGAGCACGATCGGACCGCGCACGTCGGCCACGACGACACGACCGAGGTCGTGCACGATCAGCTCGTCACGGTCGGCGGCGCGCGCACGGTGCACGTCACCGGTGAGGCCCGCACCGAGCTCCGCGCCGACGCACACCTCGACGTGCGCGGCCGTCTCTCCGAGCACGTGCACGGGCACCACACCGAGCACGTCGCGCGCGACCTCTCCGTGCTCGTCGACGGCAGCGAGCACCGCAGGATCGAGCGCAGCGCGAACCTCAGCGTAGGCGGCTGCTTGGCCGCGCAAGCGGGCGGCGGCGCGGCGCTGCGTGTCGGCTCGAGCGAGCACCCTGCGTCAGCGACGGCCTCCGTGGAGGGGCGCGTCGACGTGAAGGCGACGAAGAGCATCACGCTGATCTCCGACGCCGAGATCGTCCTCAAGTGCGCGGACAGCTTCATCCGCATCGGCCCGAACACCATCGAGCTCGTCTCGCCGAAGATCATCCAGCGCGCCGAGGACGCGCGCCTCACGCTCGCGAGTGGTGAGGCAAAATTCAAGGTCTCGAGCGCCTTCCAGGTCGTGAGCGACGGCTCGATCGTGCTCAAAGCGACAGGCGCGAGCCTCGGGCTGTCGGACTCGGCGAAGCTCGCGGGCGCCGAGGTCGCGCTCGGCTCGTCGAGCTCGGCGAGCGACTCGGGCGATGGTGACCCGCCCGAGCCGGCGAAGATCGAGCTCGTCGACCAAGACGGAAACCCTGTGCCTCACCAGCGGTTCAGGGTGCGGCTCGGAGACGGCACCGAGTACACGGGCTACCTCGACGAGGACGGCAAGGCCGAGATCTTCCTCGAGGGCAGCGGCGAGATCGACTTCCCCGATTTGGCCGAGGTGTCGCAGTGACCTCAAGCGCCGTAGGCGTCGACCAGCGCGCGGAAGAGGTCGGCGCTCGCGTCTTCACCCTCGCTCGTGAGGTTGTGATCGGCGCGGAAGCGCTCGATCGCGCGCTCGAGCGGGGCGCCGCGAGTCTCCGCGCCGACGCCGTAGCCGAGGGCCGAGAGTCGCGCTGCCGTGCCGCGCTCGGACTCGACGGGGTCGAGGTGGCCGAGCCGAACGCCGAACGCTTGCTGCAAGCCAGTGAGCTCGACGACCGCGGCCTGGGCGAGGGCCGGAATCGGGACGTCGAGGAGCCCGTCGCCGTCGGTCGTGCCCTCGACGGCGCGACCCGCGACGTGGACTTTGAAGGCCTCGTTGCGGAGGGCGCCGTCGCTATTCCGAAGTCGGATCTTGAGGCGAGTGCGGGGCAGCGCCGCGACGAAGCGGTGATTGCCGCCCTCGCGCACGGTGAAGGTCCTGCCCTCGCGGTCGGGGATGGTGACGACGTCACCGGGCGCGAGCACGGTCGGCAGCGGGCGACGGTCGCGCAGCGACTGGTTGTCGCTGTGATCCCATATGTCGGAGACACTGGAGATCCCGTGCTCGGCGGCGATGGTCACGAGACACTCGCCTTGGCGAACGATGTGTTGAATGGGCACTCTGCGCCTCTCTGTCGCCCATTCGTAGCGCACATTTCGGAGCACCGTAAACTGGAAGATAGGCCCTCATGACGACATCACGAGACGAGCTCCGTGGGCGCCTCGCAGCCGCCCAATCCGACGACGATGTTCGGGCGCTCTCGACCGAGCTCTCGCTGCGAGCGCTCATGCCCTTTCGTGTCGCGAGCGCCCTGATGCGCGAGCCCAATCCGAGCGCGTCCGACAACGGCAATGTCGTGCTCGCCGGCGCGGGGGAGCTCTCGATCACCCCGCTCGTCGAGAGCCGAATGATGTCCGCCGCCGACACGGCTTGGGCGATGGAGCACGTCGTCGCGACCCGCAACGAGCTATGTCGCAGAACAGTTCGCTTCCTCGAGCCGCTGCTCGGCGACATGACCGAGGTGCAGGCGCCCGAGCCGCCGCCCGTGAGCCGCGCGAAGGGCGCCAAAGCAGCGCCCAAGAAGCCTGCGACGAGGGTCTGCGATATTGCCTATTTGACGTTGCTCCGCACGCTCCTCTTCTCCGAAGACGAGGTTGATCCCAAGATGACTCGGGAGAAGTTCCTTTCCTATTCCCATAAGCGAAGAGACGCCTTCATCACCGGGATAGCGCGCACTTGGACCTTCCGCCGCGCGCGTGGGGAGGGCCGCTGACGTGGACTCGAGCTCCCCGAACAAGATCGCCGACAGCTTGCGAAGAGCGACGCTGGCCGGCGCGGAGGCAGAGGGCCTCGAGCACGGCAAGACCTCGCGTGCCCCGTATTTGGACGCCGCCGAGCTCCGCTCGGACTCCACGGTAGGCCCGCGGGCGCGCAAGCTGCTCGAGGCCTCGCAGGAGATCGGGCTGCGTGTCCTCGTGTCGCGACCGCTCGTCGACGCCGAAGCGGACCTCGCGGCGATCGCCGCGCTCCACGACGAGCTCGACCAGCGCCTCGTCGCTTGGCTCACCGATCGCTTGGGAGATCGCACGCCGATCCCGCGTCCTGTCGACGACCCCTTCAAGCGCGAGGAGCGCAGACCGCCACCTCGTCGCGTTTGTGATGTCGCGTTCCTCGCCCTGCGCGAGCTCCGCCACTTCGGCGAGGACGATCTGTCGCGCGTCGACGACGGCGAGTTCTTCCTCAACCTCGCCGATTGGAAGAAGGACGCAGTGATCGCGGACGCGGTCGCTGCCCGCGATCTGCGCCGGATGGAAGTGCCGGACGAGCCCGCGCGCGAGGATGGTCCGTGAGCGGGGGAGACAGAGCGGAGCGCGAGCGTCAGGCTCGGCTCGACGCGCTCATGCAGCGCGCGATGGCCATGACGCGCGCGGTGGACAGCTGGCGCGACGAGGTCCGAAATACCCTGCACGTCGAGCCCGAAGACCGAACCATCTACCTCTTCGAGGGGACCCAGCGGAACAACGACGTCCACCGCGAATGGTTCGGCGTACCCAATTTTTTGCCGATGTATTGCGCCTACGAGCGCGGTGATTTTCGGGTGAACGGGTGGCCCTACGAGCCGCGCGCGCGATTTCGGCATACGCCTATTGCCATGTCGCGGCAGCCCACTGGGGAGTTCCGGTATCTCGCGACGGCGCAGGGGGTGGCCTACACGATTCAGGTCCTCAACGACAAATCCCAACTGCGCACGAAGCTCGGGCTGGCTGGCGCGTTCGTCCTCTACAACGGCCACGCGCGCTACGGTCGCGGCCCGTGCTCGGGCCGCGGCGGGCAGACCTATCGGGGACAGGACTGGCAAGACGGGGACGACCCCACCCTGGGCGGCATCTACCGCATGGGCTTCGACTACATTGGAGTGCCCGCGACGGAGATCCTCGAGCACGGCTACACCGCACACCTCTACTCGGGGGCAGCCGAGCCCGAGCCGACACGCTGTGATCCGGGGCTCCGGCGCATCTTGGGCACGCGGAATCGCGGCGACCTCAGGCGCATGACGCTCGCCGAGATTCAGCAGCGTGTCGTCCGCTATCACCCTCACCTCGAGGGCGACCTTGCCGGTCAGGTCACCGGCGCCAACGGGAGCACCGAGGTCTGGACCTATTTGGCAGACAGCCACGGCGACACGCTGCGACACGTGATTCACGACGCCGGCTCGAGCGACCTCGCGTCGACGACGGTGAACTGCCGCGCGTTCTTCCACACGGGGTGCAGCACGGGCCCGCTGAACCGCAGCATATGGGTCGAGACGCACAATCACCCGCAGGTCGGCGACAACGGTATTTCGTATTGGTCGTCGGCGACCAGCAACGTCTTCGGCGTGGCCTATTTGATCTACCGCCTAATGACTTACAATCAACTCAGCGCCGGTCGCCCGTGGGCCGACTGGATCCGCGCGGCCGTCGACGCGACCAACGATGACCTGCGCTACGACCGCGCCGGGTTCACCTACGTCTCGGGGGCCGCGGCCTCGACGGGCTCCGGCAGCTGTTCGACAGGGTGCGTCGCACCCGTGCCGACGTGAGGCTCGCATGACGACTCGAGAGGAGAGAGAGCGCGCGCGACTCGACCAGTTGATGCATCGAGCCCACCTCATGTCGCGTTCACCCGCGGCGTGGGAGGACGAGATCCGCAACACCGTCCATGTCGAGCCCGAGCGTCGCACGATCCACTATTGCCAAGGCGTCGAGTTCAACAACGCGCAGTTTCGAGAGTACTTCCACGTCGCCGACTACATACCCATGTACTGCGCGACCGAGCGCTCGGCGATTCGGGGGCTCGCGCGGTCGCAGCACCGGCACACGCCGCTGCCCGTCGCGCGCGTCGACGACACGACCTATCGCTATTTGAGCGACGCGCAGTCGGTGAACTACACCATCGTCGTCCACAACGACAAAACCGAGCTCGCGCAGGCGCTCGCCGACGACGGCGCGTTCGTCATCTACCAGGGGCACGCGCGCTACGGTCGCGGCCCGTGCTCCGGCCCAGACCCTTACGGTTATGTAGGTGAGGACTGGCAAGACGGCGAGTCCCCCACGACGCGCGGCATCTTCAAGATGGGCTTCGAGTTCATCGGGATACCTGCCTACGAGATCAACGAGCACGGCTATCGCGCTCACCTCTTGCCGGCGAGCGAGCCCTTGCCCACGCCCTCGCAGTGCGACGCCTCCCTGCGCCGCGTCCTGCTGCGCCAGACCGCGACGACTGGGACTGGCGCAGCGCGGATGATCGCGCCTATGCGCCTATCGGAGATCCAGACGCGGCTCGTGCGCTACCACCGTGATCACGGCCGCGACCTCGGCGCGCTGGTGCACGGCGCGACCCCCGACACCGAGGTCTGGACCTATGTCGCCGACTTCGAGGGACAGTCGCTGCGGCACGTGATTCACCGGGCGGGCGCTGCCAATCTCAGCGCGACCAACGTCCGCTGTCGTGCGTTCGCGCATCTGGGTTGTTCGACCGCCGGGCTCAACCAACCTGTTTGGGTCGGCGGCCACGCCGAGGCGAACGACCACAACATCAGTCTGTGGACCACGCGGGCCGCGCCCATGCACGGCGGCCTCTATCTGCTCTATTACCTGCTCGCTTATCCCAATCGCAGCGCGGGCCAGCCTTGGGGGGATTGGATCGACTGGGCGGTAGCGCGAGCGAACGCGGACTTTTTGTTGGACCGATTCGGCTTCCAGATCGCGCGCGGCAGCTCGATCAGCGCGCCGCCCTGAACCGCCACCGAAGAGGCTCAGGGCGTCGGCTCTCTCCAGGCAGCAACGATGGCCTCGGCGCGTTCAGCCACGCGAGCCCGAAGCGGTAAGAAGCGAGGATCCTCGCGAACGCTAGCGAGGAGCGGACAGCGGTCCATCCAGAGGATGTCCAAGAGCCCAGCGTCGACGGCCTGCCCAATCAGCTCGAGAGCGAGCTCCTCGCAGTGGCCTGCAGAGAAGATCTCTGCAACGAGCTGCGCGCCAATCCGACGCATCCGAGGAGTGGCGCCGCCGCCCTCGGCAAACTTGAGGAGCGCGGTCTTGCCCTCCTCGTCGAGCGCTCGCTGGCCCGCGACCTGTCGCGCCGCGATCTTGTATCCCTCGAAACTGGCGGGCAACTCGGCTGGCGGCTCGAATGGAGGCTTCGCCGGGTCGGCGAAGCTGCGCCAGAGCGTGAAGCGCACCGCCGGAAGCGGCTGAATCACCTGTCGCGCGAGCGACGCCGCATTCTTAACAGCGTCATAGTCATTCCAACGACCAGCCAGGGCATGCGCACGAAGGAGATCGGTGCGGGCCCAAGGCGACGTGGGGTCGAGCCAGAGCGCGCGCTCCAGGAGGCCCACCGCTTCGTGGAGGGCTCCGGCCTCGAGCAGATACCGCCCTGCGAATTCAATCGCCAGCGCCGAGCTGGGCGCATTCTCGATCGCACGGTGAAGAGCGCGAACTGCACCGCTGGGGTCGTCGTGTTTGTTGAAACGAACGACCCCAATCGCCACCCAAGGCTCGGAGAGATGAGGGGCGAGCTCCAGCGCTCGGCTTGCTGCCGCTTCCACATCCAGCTCCGGCAGACTCTGGGAGCCGCGAACGAAGCTCTGTTGTGTAGCGATGATCGCGCAAACCGATAGAAGCGCGGCGTCGTCCCAACTACCCGCTAGCGCTTCGCGGAAGAGATCGTGCAATGCGCCGACGTTCTCGTTGAACCATCCATTGGAGAGCTCGCGACGCAGTCGAAAATACAGCTCGGCCGCGCGCGGGCTGGCGCTCGCCTCACGTTGTGGAGCCTCGAGCTTGGCAGAGAGCGCTTGTGCGACGGCGTGAGCGACGTCGTCATTGAGGACCAGGGCCTCGTTGATCGAGCGGTCGAAGCGCTGCGCCCAGAGCTGGAAGCCATCCGCGACGCCAATCACCCGAGCGTTGACTCTGACCCGATCACCTTGCTTGCGGATGCTCCCAGTGACGACGGCGTCGACACAGAGCCGTCGGCCCTCGGCTGCCGGGTCGGCGTCGGGCGCCGACACGATGCCGCGCGCGCGCACGCGCAGTCCCTTTGACATCGATAAAGTGTCGACGAGATCTTCGGTCAGACCCATCGCGAGAAAGTCGTCCGCAGGGTCACCCAGGTTGTGGAACCCGAGGACTGCCAGCTTCTTCTCGACACGCCCACCCGAGGATATTGGCAACGCGTTTTGTACAATTGAAGACTGGTATGAGACGAGCGCGCTCTCCAGCTCGCGGGCCGAAGCAAATCGCTGTTCGGGCTCGCGCGCCAAACACCGAAGAAGGATCTCTCCGATCGCCTGTGGGACCTCGGGCCGCTTCGACCGAATGTCCGGTGGAGGCTGGTAGAGGCGTGCTGCCGCGACGAGGATGGGTGACTGTCCTGGCCAGGCGCGTTCCCCCGCCACCATCTCGTAGAGGATCTCACCGAGCGCATACACGTCAGCGCGCGCGTCGATTGTGGCGCTCGCCGCTACCTGTTCAGGAGCCATATAAGCTGGTGTCCCCAGGATGGTCCCCGGAGTCGCCGCCCCGTCCATGGTGGCCCGCGCAATGCCGAAGTCGGTCACGACTACCCGTTGGCCGTCGCGCGTAAGTAGAACGTTGTCAGGTTTCAAATCGCGGTGAACCACGCCCGCTTCGTGGGCGACCGCCACACCCGCGCAGATCTGCCGAGCGACGCTCAACGCTGCGTCGAGACTCACCGCGCCTTCACGTTCCAAGAGATTCGCCAGCGACTCTCCGTCGATGAACTCCATCGTGAGAAACCGCTCACCGGCGTGCTCACCGATGTCGAAGGTCCGCGCGACGTTCGGGTGAGTCACGCGTCGCGCGAGCTTCACCTCTTGCCGAAACCGAACCAACGAGGCCTCGCTGCTCAGCGCTTGGGAGGTGAGCAGCTTCAGCGCGACGACCTCGTCGAGCTCGAGATCGCGTGCTTTGTAGACGCTGCCCATGCCGCCCGAGCCGACCAAGCTCAAGAGCTCGTATCTGCCCCCGAGGAGCTGCCCCCCCGTCCGACGCTGCGCGGTTTCGAGCAGCGGGTCAGCGGAGAGCGTGTCCTCCATGCTGGACGTCGTTGAGTCGCTCACGCGGTTTCCAAAGCCTAGAACCGGAATCGCAGCTCGGCCGCAGCGACCTCGGGCCCCACGACGGGGACGATGGTGATCTCGTCGATGGGCGGGGGCGCGGTCTCGGGCGCGATCTTCTTCTCCGGCCCTGCGGCGGGCGCGGCCGCAGGCGGATCGACGAGGAACAAACCGAGGCCCGTGAGGAGCAGCGCGCCCGCGGCGCCCCCCGCGATCGACGCGCCCATGACGAGTCGATCGCGCGCGCTGCGCGCCTCGTCGTAGGCCTCGATGTCGCCGGCCTCGAGCCCCGTGGACGACTGCTTCGCGAGCAGGTCGTTGGCCCGACCTTGTTGGACGAACGCGAACGCGGTGGTCACGCCCGACGCGATCGCGGCGGCGCCCGCGAGGCCGAACACGACGAACGAGACGTCGCGCTGCATGGTGGTGTCGAGCTCGAGGGCCGCGGCGACCTTGCCGTCGCGCGGGACCTCGACCGTGATCGAGCGCGTCTTGTGGCCCGTGAGCGAGGCGACCACCACGTGCTCGCCGGCCTCGAGCTCGAGCGGCGTCGGGAGCGGGGCCGTGCCCACGAGCCGACCACCTACATGAATGTCAGCGCCAGACGCGGTCGTGACGTCGACGCGCCCTGGCTTCTCACGGAGCTCGGCCATCACGGGGACGAGCTCGTTCGCGGTCGCGTCGACCTCGAAGCTCTCCTCGATGAAGCCGCTCGCGGTGACGACGACCTTGTGTTTTCCGGGCGTGACCTCGACTGCAGTGTTCACGGCGAGCGGGGTCGCGCCGTCGATGGTCGCGGTCGCGCCGTCGGTCGTCGAGGAAACATAGAGGCGCGTGCGCTTCGCGGCCGGTGGCGACGGCGTGGGCTCGGGGCCCTTCGTCCCGGTCGCTGGCGGCGCGCTCGACTCGAGCTCACCGAGCCATTGGTTGGCCTCGGCGCGCCGCTTACCGTCCTCTACGCGTGAGAGGAACTCGCGATAGAGGCGTATGGCCTCGTCGCGGTGATGCAGAGAGCGCGTCTCGTTGAAGAGCCGGCGGTGCGCCTGCGCCATCGAGAAGAGCAGGTTCTCGCGCTTCACGAGCGCATACGCCTGCTCGAAGGCCTCGAGCGCGATGTCGTATTGACCGCGATCGTAGGCGCGACCGCCTGTCTCGAAGAGCGCGCGAGCCTTCGTCGTGACGTCGCTATTGGCCGCTTCGTCCGCGCGCGTCGCGGTCGAAGCCACGAAAAGCGAGAGGGCGAGCGCGAGCGCCCCGAGCCGCGAGCGACTTCGGATCATTGGGAGTCCTCCACGGTGCTTGTCTCTTCGACGCTGATCCCATGATGAAGGGTCGTCGCGTCGAACCCGAAGCTCGCCAGATCGAGCACGCCGTCGCCGTCGAAGTCACCGAGCGCGGCCGCGATCGCAGGTTCTGCGCCGTCGAAGATCGGCGTGCAAACGAGCTCGGCGCACAGCAACGGACCGATCGTCGAGCCGATGACGAGCGGCGCGGATGGGTCGGCCGCCGCGAAGAACCCACCCAATCCGACGTCGGCGATGGGCTGACCATCTCGGTCCGCGGTCGTGAGCGCGCTCTCGGCCCAGCTGCCGCTGTCTTGGAGCGCGACGGAGGGCGCGGACTCGTCGTGGAGAGTGACGCGCCCGAGGACATCGACGTCGCCGTCGCCGTCGAGATCGGTCGCGACCACGTCGCTGTCGAGCGAATAGACGGCTTCGGCGACTGCGTCTGCGACCGCGCCGCTCCAACTCACCTTGAAGGTCGAGCTCAGCGTGACGGGCGACTGGAACGTAAAGCCGCCCTCCGCAGTTTGGATTCCGACGTAGAAGGTCGGCACGATGGCGCGCTCGGAGCCTTCGACTGGACCGAGCGAGACCGTGAAAAACACCACGTCGGAGAGCTCGTCGCCGTCGACGTCTGCGACGGCGATCCTGCCCCCGAGCAACGCCGCGGTCGCGTCCGCCAGATCAGCGGTCGCGATGGTGTTGTATTCGGGTGGCTCCAAGTCGGCGTCTCCGCTCGTGTGCTGGACGCGCAGCGAGAGCTCACCATTCAGATAGGTCACCGCAAGCAGCGACTCTCGCGTGGGGTCGTCCGGATCGAGCGCGATCGCGCCGAGCGGGACCACGCCTTGATTGGGGAGTTCGCCGAGCGAAGGCAGGTCGTCCAACAAGGAATAAGGGCACTCGAGCTGACGCGACGCCGCTCCGTAGAAGATGCCGACGCGCGCCTCGGCGCCCTCGGCGCAGGTCGTCGCTACACCGAAGTCGTCGATACCGTCGAAGTCGGCGAGGCTCAGGATGCGACCCGACGCGGCCGCCGCCGCACCCGGCAAGGCGCCGAGCGCCGTGACGTCCTTCGGGTGTCCAGGCGAGGTCCCCCACAGGATCGAGAGCTGGCTGTCGTCCTCACAAGAGGGGGACTCGTCCGAGCGCGAGAGCACGAGGTAGTCTTCGACGCCGTCTCCATCGTAGTCGCCAGGGACGAGCTGCCGAGTCGGCCTGTCCGTGACGACGCGGCTCGGGTTGACCGAGAATCCATCCGTGTCGAGGCGCAGGACGTCGAGCCCACCGCTCGCGCTCGACCCAGCGACCACGATGCCAGCGCCGACGTCGAGCGCGGCCGACGTCCACGGTGAGAAGCTCTGATTGAGGGCGAGCTTCGTGAAGCACCCCGTCGGCTCGTTGCAGTTCGGGAATCCGAACCAGAGGCCGGCGCTGTCGACCGTTATTGCCAAATCGAGCACCGGTATCCCGAGGAGGAGGATCTGATAAACATCGACGGCCAGCGGGAGCCGCTGCGCGACGTCGGAGTCTGCCGGGGTCCCGCCGAAGATTGGATATTCCGCGGGGTCGAGGACGAGCGCGTCGGTCGCGGCGTCGTAGTGTGAGAAGCGAACAAAGATGTCACCGCTCCCGTTCGCGCCACGCTCGGCGAAGGCGATGAGCGGGTCGCCATTCTTCTTGTGCGCGACGAAGGGCCCAGCGACGAGCCGCCGGGGCGGCAGCGTCGTGCCGAAATGGTCGAGCTTGACCATCTTGCGCTTCAGCGGATCGGCGTTCGGGTCGAGCACGATGATCGCGTCGCCGAGCGCCGTCGCGCCGCGCAGCCCGACGACGAGCTCGTCGCTCGGGACGGGGACGAGCGCGCCGATGACGTCCGCGTCGAGGTCCGCTTTGACGAGGCCCACGATGTCCTCGAGGTCGTAACCCGGTATCGACGCGACCTCGACCAACCCGCCGCCGTCGAGCTCGGGCACGACGAAGCTGAGGCCACCCCCGTCGCTGGTGACGAGCCCGCCATAGTGTTTGTCGGGCGCTTGCTTCAGATCGTCACCGCTGAAGACCTCCGCGGAGGTCGGGATCGCGACGGGCTGACTCTTCGCCGGGACGGGTAGAGACGCGTAGGCCTTGGGGCCGAAGGTCAGCCCGCTCTGGTTGCGCAGGACCTGCAAACCCGCGCTGTCGGGGATCACGAGCTCGGGCCGAAGATCGTCCGACATCTGTGCTGCGACGAGGGGAAGGATGGAGAGCGGAGTCGACACGGCGATGGTGTCGCGCAGCGCTCCGCCGGACCCGAACGTGTAGACGCGAGCCTCGGGCGCGAGCGGGCGCGTCACGAGCAAATCGTCGAGGCCGTCGGCGTCGAAGTCGCGAACGATGTTGGTCCAACCCGTGGTCGGGAGCACAGTCATCGGCGCGCTCGCGAAGGTCCAAGTCGGTCGACGACAAACACCGTCCACTCCGGCGCCGTAGCCCTCTGGGCAGTCGTGCTCGTCGTCATGGATGTAGAGGCACTCGGCGACGCTCCCCGGCGCTCCGCAGAGCGTGGGAGCGCCCGAGACGCTCGCGTCTCGAGCGTAGGTGTCGCAGGCCTCGCCGCGCGCGGGCTCGACGAGCGTGTTGCCGCACTCGTTCGGGTCGATGGTCGGCAGGTCGTCACAAGCGGGCGCGGTGCTCGAGATCCAGGCGAGCGAGACGACGAGGACCACCGCACCACCAGCACGCCGAAGCGACGGAAGTCGAAGGGTCACTCGGCGATGCTAGCTCACATTCGCGGCATGACCTGAATGACCAACAAGAGCGGTGTGAACATGAGCAGCACGCCGGTCGCGACGGCCACGAGCAGGACGGCGAAGGGAAAGAGCGCGCGCGACGCGCTGTGCCCCGACCAATGCCAGAGTCGCACGTGCGCGCGGAACACGAGGCCGTCGAGCACGGTCCCCGGCGACGGGTGGAAGAAGAGCACCGCGAAGCCTGCAATTGGATAGAGGTGCACGATCTCCGACCAACCGAACACGATGATGAAATTGCCGAAGATCGACACGAGCGCGAGCGTCGTGATCTTGTCGAAGAGCCCCAATAGAAGCAGCAGACCAAAGACCATTTCACCGAGCGCGGTCGTGAAGCACCAGGACTCGCGGGTGAGCCATGGGAACCAGGCCTGAGGTCCGCTCACGAGCTCGGGGAAGGCGTCACCGACCGAGATGAAGAGCTCTGCGTGGTAGATCTTGTTGATGAGTCCGAGGAGGAAGAAGCCGACCCCCAGACTCACGCGGACCCCTGCGATTTGACGGGCGTTGATGACCTTCGGGCTCTTCGCGAATAGGTAGTAAAAAGCGCTCGCGAGGACGGGCACGGCGTCGACCGCGGCGGAGCCATAAGCCACAATCAGCCAGCCGAAGCCGGCGAAGAACGCTATCCCCAATTCACGCAAGCGGACGCCCGCGAGGACCCAAATCGCGAGCGCGACGGAGACCACGCTCATCACGACAGCGAAGCGCCCGTGGAGCGGGAACGACGGCATGATGAACCAGTGCTCGTGCGCGCCGAGCAGGAGCACCGCGGCCGGCAAGCGCTGGAACACCGCGGCCGCCACGCGCTCGCCCACGATCATGAACGAGGTCTCCTCTTCCGCGTCGATCGCGAACCGGAGCACCCGCCGGGCGATCCGCCGCGAGAGCGGCAGCCGCCGCTCTCTGTCTCGATCCTCGGCGTTGTGAGGGCGCAGCCGCTCGGCGAGGGGCAGCGCGAGGACGTACCAGAGCGAGACGGCGCCCGCGATCGCGAGGGCCGCGGCGATCGAGAGCTTCGCCACGAGGCCGCTCATCGTCGTGAAGAAGGCGTGATCGAACGGGAGATAGACCCGCCGCACCCAGCGCTCGTGCGCCACACAAAGCCCGGGCAAGACGAGCCCGACCAGCGCGCCGAAGAGCGCGACCGCGCGGGCGTCGCTACTCCATGCTCTTTTCGGCGACGCCACGCAGAACCTCCAACTCGATCTCGCGGATGTGGTGATTGTCGAGCCCGAAGGCTCGCAGCGTCTCCATCAGTCGCTCGTGCTCGCGCGGGTGCATGACCCCGTCGCGCCACGCGACCGCAAAGAGCAATTGGTAGAGCTCCTGACGCTGGTCTATCGGCAAGTGCCGTCGCATGAGCTCCGGGTCGAGCTCGATGCGTTTGTGCTGCTCGGCCGCGATGCGCGCGTCCGCCGCGGCCACATCGGTGACGCCGTGCGCGGACCGCAGCAGCTCGCGCAGGAACTCGCGCTCGCTCTCGCTGATCTCGCCGTCGATGCTCGCCATTTGAACGAGCCAGTTGAAGACGAGGTCGTCTTTGAGCGCAGCGAACGTGTTGGCGACGAGCTTGTGGACGAAGCGCCCGTCCGTCGAGAGCTTCGCGCCGCCAGTCACCTCGACGGGGACGGCGCGTCGCAAGAGGACCGGCCCGCGCCCCGGGTTCGTGGCGCTCGCCTCCCTCACCTCGAAGACGACCGTCCAAAAGGCGAGCAGGCGCCGCGCCTGCTCCGAGAACAGGTTCGAGAGCTCCTGTCCGATCATGCCCGTCGCGAGCGCGTGAGGCGGAACCTCGAGCTCACCGCGCGCGAGCTCACCGCTCGACCCTCGCAGCGCGATCGCGCGTGAGAAGAGGCGCCGCGAGCGATGATCGAAGAGCGTGCACTCGAGCGCGGCGCTGACCTCGAGGGGGACGGGGCGCTTCGGCACGACGCGCGCAGCGACGCGCACGACGTCCCCTGGCTCGAGCGCCCGCGGCTCGACCGAGAGCTCGACGGTCTCGAGGCGCGCGCGCCGGACCAGCGCGCGCAGCCCCCGTGCGCTTACATACAATATCGTAATTGGAAGGACGGCGAGGAACAGCCCCAGGAATAGATAGAGCGCCATCCCCGTCGCCCTGTGAGCCTACGCGAGGCTCAGCCGCCGCAAGACGCGTAGGTCGGGTAGCCGCCGCGACCGAGCGCGATGATGTGCGGCTTCTTCGCGCCCTTCGGCCAGTTGGTGAAGAGCGCGGCGTCGCCCTCGGCGTAGCGCGGGATGCGGGTCGAGAGCGACTGGCCCTCCTTCAAGCGGACCACGATGTCGGCCCACTTGCCCTCTTCGAAGGCCTTGAAGTGATCCACGCCCTCCGGGCCGAAGCCGTCGAGGTCGAAGATGCCCATGACCTCGCCCTCGCACTTGATCTTCAGCCACTCGCGGAGGACGCGCATCTCGCACTTGTCGGCGCGCGAGTTCTTCTCCTGGCTGTTGACGACGACGCCGTCCTTCATCCACTCGTCGAGTGAGGGCGGCTTCGACTGGCCAGACGGGATGTCCGGGATCGTCTTGTCGATCTTCGACTCGTCGACCGCGATCTTCGACTTGTCGGGCGGCGGCGGCCCCGAGGAGGCACCCGCAGCGGCGCTGTTGGCGGCGGCGCTGCCAGCCGCGGCGCTCGTCTCCGAGCTCGGCGTCGCAGGGGCGCTCGCGGAGAGGACGGGCGGCGCGTCGGTGCGCGGGCTCGCTTGCGAGGCCGCGGCGGACGCGGGCTTGGTGGCGGACGCCGACGACTTCGCGCCGGAGGACGAAGACTTCGCCGCGGAGGACGAGCCTGACGTCGTGGCCGTGTTGTCGCAGCCGAGAGAGAGCGTGGCGAGGACGATGGGGAGAGCGAATGCGAACCGCATGGGCACGGGACGTTATGCGATAAGCCGGCAGCTCCGCAACGGTGGCTATCTGGCGCGACAGATCGCTAACCTGCCCATCTGTGAAGAGCCGTATTGAAACAGAGACAAGACTGCTCGGCCTCGCGTGGCTCCTTCTGGTGTCGTGCGGCCCGGCGAAATCCAGCAATACGCAGCCGACGAGCGACGCGAGCGCGACCGCCACGAGCACGACGAGCGCGACCACGAGCGCGAGCGCGAGCGCCACCACGAGTGCGAGCGCGAGCGCGTCGAGCTCGGCGACGTCCGCGGCGTCCGCTTCGGCGAGCGCGACGGTGCGCACGGACGGCTGCCCGACGGGGATGATCCGCATCGCCGCAGCCTCGTTCAAGATGGGCTCCGACGCAGGCGAGGAGGACGAGAAGCCCGTCCACGAGGTGAAGCTCGCGTCCTATTGCATCGACGCGCGCGAGGTCACCATCGCCGACTATCGACGGTGCGTGGACGCCAAGAAGTGCCTCGAGCAGGGCACCGCCGAGTGGCAACACATCAGCCCGAAGGATCAGGAGTTCCGCTCGCAGAGCTGCAACTGGGGCAAGCCCGACCGCGACAATCACCCCGTCAACTGCGTCGATTGGCAGCAGGCCGCGGCCTATTGCCAATTCGCCGACAGGCGGCTCCCCACCGAGGAGGAGTGGGAATACGCAGCGCGCGGCGACGACGGGCGCACCTATCCCTGGGGTGAAGAGGCCCCGAGCGAGAAGCGGCTCAACGCGTGCGGGCTCGAGTGCGTAGCGTGGGCCCAATCGCAGGGCCTCAAATGGAATGCGATGTACAGCGGCGACGACGGCTACCCGACCACAGCGCCAGTCGGCTCCTACCCGGCGGGGCAGAGCCCCTTCGGCGTGGACGATATGGCAGGCAACGTCGCGGAGTGGACAGCGAGCGGCTACTCGAAGAACTACGGCCGCGATCGGAACGACGTCGAGCGCGTCATCCGCGGAGGCAGCGCCCGCAGCGAGAAGACGAACCTCGTGCGCGCCTCGAACCGGCACAAGAACATCGCAAAAGACCGGCTCGGGGGCATCGGCTTCCGCTGCGCGCGAGACCCGCTGGCCAAGTAGCTCGAGCGCAACGCTTACAGCGCTGTTACTCGGCCGGGGCGCTGACGGCGCCCTCGGGCTCCAGCTCCGGCTCGGGCTCTCGGGGCTCGGACTCGGGGGCCGCGTCGGGCTCGTGGACCTTCTTCGACACGAGATCTCCGCGCATCACCGTGACGCAGACGCGCGTCGCGATGGTGAGGATGATGCCGCCGGCCGCCCAGATCCCGACGGTGATTTTCCACTCTGTAAGCGTCGGGACGTACTCGACGACCTCGTGGAGCGTGCTCGGCACGAAGCCCGGGATGATGAGCCCCATCCCCTTCTCGATCCAGACGCCGGCGAACGCGGCCCCACACGCGGCGACGAGCACGCGCGCGTCGCGTCGCGACGCGGGCAGGTGGAGGAGCAGCGCGGACAGCACATTGAGCGCGAAGGCACTCCATATCCAAGAGACGAGCGCGCGCTTACTGCCGTGTCCGAAGAGCAGATAGTGCATCGCCGCGCCGTGCTGCCCCTTCGTATACAGGGATGTAAACACCTCGGACGCGAACATGAAGAGGTTGATGAGCACGGTGATCCGCAGCACCCGTGAGAGCGTGCGCGTCGGGCCCTCGCCGATCTTGAGCTGCGTGGCGCGCCGAATGATCTCCAAGAGGACGATCACGAACGCCGGCCCGGTGATGAACGCCGACGCGATGAACCGCGGGGCGAGCAGCGCCGAGTTCCAGAAGGGTCGACCGCCGAGGCCCGCGTAGAGGAACGCCGTGACGGTGTGGATGGAGATCGCCCAAAAGATGCTGACAAATACGAAAGGCACATACCAGCGCTTGTCGGGTCGCTTGCCCAAATAGCGCGTATAGAGCAGATAGCCCGCGATATGCAGGTTGAGGAGGAGATAACCGTTCAGGACGATGACGTCCCAGGTCAACATCGACACAGGCCAATTGAAGCGCCCTAGCCCGGGGATGATGTGCCAGAAGCGATCGGGCCGCCCCATGTCGACCGTGATGAAGAGGAGGCAGACGACGATGGACGCGATGGCGAGGAGCTCGCCGAGGATCACCACGTCGTGCATCTCGTGGTCGTTGTAGAGATAAGCCGGTATGACCATCATGACCGCGCCCGCGGCCAAGCCGACGCCGAACGTGAAGTTCGCGATATAGAGCCCCCACGAGACGTGGTCGGTCATCGCGGTCGTGTGCATGCCCCAGACGAGCTGGTGCGCCCATGCATTGGCGCCCACGAGCGCGAGCGCCGTGAGCAGCGTCATCCACGCGTAGAACTTGAGGCCCCCGTCGAACGCCAGGCTTATGACCCGCAGGAGGAATCGCGGATAGTTGTAGAGGTGGTGCTCGCGGCTCATTGGATTCACCCGAAGAAGTAGAAGAAGCGCGGGTGCGTCCCGAGCTCCTCTTTGAGGACGAACACGCGCTTGTTCTCGAGCACCCAGCGGATCTCGCTCTTCGGATCCGCGAGGTTGCCGAACACGCGCGCGCCGGTCGGACACGCCTCGAGGCAAGCCGGGAGCCTGCCCTCACGCGTGCGGTGCAGACAGAAGTGGCACTTCTCGACGACACCTTGTGGGCGGACGCGATTGGACAGGTAGCCCTGGTCGGGGTTGATCTCCTCGGGCGGGATCTCGGGGGCTGTCCAGTTGAACCGGCGAGCGTGGTACGGACAGGCGGCCTCACAATAGCGGCAGCCTATGCACCAGTCGTAGTCGACCACGACGATCCCGTCCGGCTCCTTCCACGTCGCTTGGACCGGGCACACGCTGGTACAAGGCGGGTCGTCGCACTGCTGGCATTGGACAGGCAGATAGTATTTACCGGGCGCGGGGACTTCATGGTCGTAGGTCGCGTCGCCCGACTCGAAGTCGATGCTCCCCTTCTCCATTTCGAAGACGCGGATATAGGAATTGCTCGTCGCGCGATCGTGGTTGTTCTCGAGGTGGCAGGCCTCCGCGCATTTGCGGCAGCCGACGCAGACCGACAGGTTGAGCGCGTAGCCGTACTCGACCCCCTCGATGGGCTGGGGGTTCTTGATCTCCACGAGTCGCCCGTACTTCTCGTAGGCCTCTTGCTCGTGTCGCTCGATGACCGCGGCGAGCTCTGCCTTGGTGAGCTCGCGATAGTGACGTTGCAGGAACTGGTCGAGGGTGAGCCCCTTCGTGAAGGCGCGGAGCGGCTCCATCGCGTACGCGAAGGCCGAGGCCCCCGCGGCAGCGCCGAGCAGCTTGAGCGTCACGCGCCGCTTCATCGAGGCTCCTTCGTTCGGGGGGCTCTCGGGGGATTGGGTCTCTTCGCTCATGGTCGAACCTCGTCCCCCTCGCCGTCTTGGAGGAGCGCTTGTGTCCCGCGGTCGTGGGGCCTCAAAACAGGCTGCGTGCCCTGGAATTTCGGGACGTGCGGGTCGTGACAATCGATGCAGTGGTTCCTGACGCGCTGACCATTCTGTAGGTCCCAGCTGCCGTTCATGCCGCCGTGCGCGCCGTGGTCGTAGGCCGTCCGCTGCGGGCCGTGGCACTGGCTGCAGAGCTCGATCGCGTCGCGCATCGGGAGCGGCGTCCCCGAGGCCCGCCGCAGGGAATCCTGCGCCCCCGCGAGGTGACAGGACTCGCAGGTAAGCGAGCCGTGCTCGAACTTCATGCCGACGTGGAACTCGTTGAGCTCGGACATCGACGTCGGGAGACGAGCCGGCGTTCGGGCAGTGTGGCAGGTCACGCAGGCCGCGCGGATGGGCCGGCCGAGGTCGTCCTTCTTGCCTGTCTCGACGCCGAGGAGGCGCTCGGGCACGTGAATGGACACGAGCGCAGGCGGATTGGCGAGCAGGCTCTGGCTCGCGCTGCCGAGCTTCCTCGGCTCGGGGGCGCGCACTGGACGGTTGCAAGCGAGCTGCCCGCTTACGATGAAGAGGCCTGCCCAGAGTAAACGACTGTCGGCGAACGCATGCACGGCCGGTCTCGTCGCACGGACCGTGCCCGCGCTCTCCGGCCGCGATGAGAGCGCTTCTCCGCTTTTGAGGCTCGCGCGACACGCAAGACTGCGAGCTGACTCTCAGAGCTGAGAGTCCAATCGGGAGGGCGCCGCCGACATTCCACTCAAAGGGCTGTGGCGCGCTGCTTGCCAATCCGGCGGTTCATGAACAGCACTCTCGTGCTCACGCTCGCCGAGGAACCTCGCCTGCGTGACGCCGCGCTCGAGGCGCTCGCGAAGGATCCGCGCGTGACCGTCGAGTCCCGAACTGGCAACCGCGTGACCATCGTCTTGCAAACCGCCACGGCCGAAGAGGGGCGCGTCTTCATGCAGACAGCCCCCGAGGCGCTCGCGGGGGTGGTCTTCGTCGATTTGCTGCGGGCCGTCGAGGACACCGAGCCCAAGGTCGAGCGTCGCCGGTTGCTCCAGCTCGCCGCGGGCTGCACCGCGGCCTGGGCCGTCGGGGGCCTCGCTGGCGACACGCGCGCGGACGACCGAGTCTCACCGACGGCGACGACCGACGAGCACGGCGTGCGGTGGGACAAAGCTCCCTGTCGATTCTGCGGGACGGGCTGCCATGTCCAGGTCGGGGTGCGAGACGGCAAGGTCGTCGGCATCCAGGGCGACGCCCACGCCGAGGTCAACAAGGGCCTGCTCTGCGTGAAGGGCTACCACGTCGGCCTCGCGCTTTATGGTCAAGACCGATTGACGACCCCGCTCCTCCGCAAGAACGGAAAGCTCGAGCCCATCACGTGGGACGAGGCGCTCGACGTCCTCACCGAGCGCGTGCTCGCGAACCCTGCGGGCTTTGCGATCTACGGGAGCGGACAATGGACCATCCCCGAGGGCTACGCCGCCAACAAGCTCATGAAGGGCGGTATCGGCAACAATCAAATCGACCCGAACGCGAGGCTTTGTATGGCCTCCGCGGTCACTGGCTTCCTGTCGACGTACGGGGTCGACGAGCCTGCTGGCTGTTATGACGATCTCGACGCCGCCGACGTCGTGCTGATGTGGGGCAACAACCCCGCCGAGATGCACCCCGTCCTGTTCTCGCGCCTGCTCGAGCGCCGCTCGAAGGGTGAAGAGGTCACGATCATCGATCTGACGACGAGGCGGACGCGGACCTCGGGGTTCGCCCAGAAGACGCTCTATTTCAAGCCCCACGGGGATCTGGCGATCGCGAACGGCATTGCCCATTTGCTCCTCGAACAAGGGACCTACGACAAGGCCTTCGTCGAGGCGTATTGCAACTTCCGCAAGCGGACGGAGCCCGCGACGCTCGACGGCGCCGCCCTCACCTTCGAGGAGTATCGGACCTCGCTGGCCGAATACACACCCGAGCGGGTCGAGGAGCTCTCGGGCGTCGCCGCGGCCGACATTCGCATGCTCGCCGACTTGTTCGGCAGTCGAGATCTGCGGATCACGAGCCTCTGGTGCATGGGCATGAACCAGCACACGCGCGGGACGGCGATCAACGATCTGGTCCACGGCGTTCACTTACTGAGCGGTCACTTCGGGCGCCCTGGTGACGCGCCGACGAGCCTCACTGGACAACCCTCGGCGTGCGGCACGGTGCGCGAGGTCGGGACGCTGGCGCACGCGCTCCCCGGCGGCCTGCTGGTCGCGAAGGACGAGCACCGAAAGGAGGCCGAGGAGATCTGGAACCTGCCGGCCGGGAGGATCTCGGCGAAGCCTGGTTACCACACAGTCGAGCTGTGGAAGCGCTTCTCCACCCCGAAGGAGCAGGGTGGCGATATCGACACCATTTGGGTGCAGGTCACGAACCCGGGGCAGACGCTGCCCAACACGAACGCGCTGTTCGAGCCGAGCCGCAAGCTGCCAGGCAAGTTCCTGGTCGTGTCCGACGTTTACCCGACTGTAACCGCAATGGCCGCCGACCTGGTGCTGCCGTCGGCGATGTGGGTCGAGAAGAATGGAATGTTCGGCAACTCGGAGCGGCGCACGCAGCAGTGGTTCAAGATGGTCGAGCCACCCGGCGACGCCCGCGACGACTGCTGGCAGCTCATCGCGCTGGCGCGGCGGCTCCACGACCGGGGCCTCGCGGGGCTGCGCGACAAAGACGGGCGATTCCTCTTCGACGTGAAGAAGGACGGGGCGTCCGTCCCTGTGTGGGAGTGGGCGCATTACTATGATGTAAACGTCGACGAGCAGCTCTTCGACGAGTACCGCCGCTTCAGCCGATTCAAGCACAAGGACCTCGCGCCCTATTCGGAGTACGTGCGCGCGCGTGGCCTGCGCTGGCCCGTCATTCAGGAGGCGAGCGGCGCGTGGCGCGAGACCCGCTATCGCTTCGCTCGGTTCGACGACGTCTACGCCACCAAGGCCGACATCCAGTTTTACCACTCCGTCACGAAGGACGATCGCGCGCTCATCTGGTTCCACCCGCACGAGCTCCCGCCCGAGGTCCCCGACAAGGACTATCCCTTCTGGCTTTGCACGGGTCGCGTGCTCGAGCACTGGCACACAGGCTCGATGACGATGAGGATCCCCCAGCTCGCCCGGGCGATGCCGCAGGCCTACGTCGAGGTCCACCGCGAGGACGCCAAGGCGCTGGGCATCGAGAACGGAGACTGGGTCGAGGTCACGAGTCGGCGCGGGACGCTCGAGCTCCCGGCCTGGATCGACGGCCGCGGCGGCCCCGTTCGCGGCTCCGTCTTCGTGCCGTTCTTCGACGAGCGATTGCTCATCAACCGCGTGACGCTCGAGGCGCACGATCCATTGTCGAAGCAGCCCGACTACAAGAAGTGTGCGGTCCGCCTGCGCAAAGCTCCCCCGCTCCAGAAGAGGGCGCCGTGAGCGAGCGACGAACCCTCTACGTCGGCACGACGGCGGTCATCACGGTCGCGTTCGCGGGTCTCCTGTCGGGGATCCGCGCGAGCGGGATGAGCGAGCCCGTGCGCTCCCGACCGAGCGCTTCATCGGTCCTCGGGCTCCCGCCGCGCAGCTACTCCGATATGCGGGGAGCCAACTACGGACCCAACCGCGCGGTCTACGACGAGTCCCGCTTCCAGGCGCTGCTCGCGGATCGACCAGGTTTGATGGAGGACTCACCGTCGGAGCTCACCGCGAGATCGGTCGCTCGGGAGAAGCGCCGCGCTCGACGCGCCTACGACGGCGCGCCCCCGACGATCCCACATCGCATCGAGCAGCTCGAGCACCCCGACTGCCTCGCGTGTCACGAGAGCGGCGTGCGCGTCGGCGAGCTCACAGCGCCGATGATGAGCCACCGCGAGCTACCGAACTGCGTGCAGTGCCACGTCGTCGCCGACGATCCGCTGCCCTTTCGCCAGGCGAACGGGCTCGGAGTTACAAACAGTTTCGTAGGTTTGACGTCCCCCGGGTCGGGCACGCGGGCCTATTCGGGTTCCCCGCCGACCATCCCGCACAAGACGACGATGCGTGAGAAGTGCGAGAGCTGCCACGGCGTCCTCGGTGCCTTCGGCCTGCGCACCCCGCACCCGGACCGACAGAACTGTCAGCAATGCCACGTCGGCTCGAGAGAGCTCGACCAGTCGCTCGCGCCCCGTCAATTGGGCCCGGGCGGCGCCTTGCCCTGAAGTCGAGCGACGGAGCCGCCATGACCATCAACCTGCCCCCCGTGCTGCTCGCGACGTTCGACTCCGAGATGGTCCTCTTCTTCTGGAGCGAGCTCAGAGACCACGCCGAGCTCCTCGATGTGTGTGTGAAGACCAAGCCCGGTTCGCGCGCGGTCGTCGACACCTCACTCGGCGCGGACCTCGCGATGCGCATGGAGCGCGCGCTCCGCGCGATGATCGCAGGCGAGATCCTCGGTGTGCAGCTGCGCTATCGACACGGGAAAGACGTGTTCCGCGATACGCTCTTGCAGAGAGGAGAGTCCTTCAGCGTGGTCCGGATCAACGAAGCCGACGTCGGCAGGGCCGTCGGGCCATGACCGCGGGGGACGTGCGCGCCCGAGCGCCCGAACCCCGCCGACTGCCGCTCTTCCGCGGGGACGCCGCCGAAGCGCCGGACCAGCCGCTCGAGCAGGCCGCGCGCGAGCTCTCGTGGTTCAGCGCTTGGTGGCGGACGGCGGTCCCCGGCGCGCTCCTGCTCCTCGTCTATTTCCTCGCATATGAGCTGCTCGAGCGAACGATCCTCGCGGACGCCTCGCTCGACACGCTCCACGCGCTGCACATCGCGAGGGGCTCCGGCGCGGCGATCTTGCTCGCGACGTGGGCGTTCGTGAGGACGCGGACGCTGAGGCGGGCCGTCGAGACCGCGCTCAAAGGCAACGTCGTCGAGCTCGAGAGACAGGTCGAGAGGCGGACCCGAGACCTCGAAGAGGCGCGCGCCTTCAACGAGCTGCTCTTCAACTCGCTGCGCGATCGAATCGTGGTGCTCGACTCGGCGGGTCTCGTGGTCAAAGCGAACAAGGTCGCGCTCGACCACGAGGCTCGATTGCTCGGTCGTTCGTGCCTCGATCTCAACGTGGCCTGCGCCGAAGGCGGTGGGTGCCTCGCGATGCGCGCGTGCCAGAGTGGCTCCTCGACAGGAGGGCTGCGCACGGACACGGCGGGGCGCATTTGGGACATCGTGAGCATTCCGATGCCCGCGCCCGAGAGCGCCACTCGGGGGGCGTCGGAGAGCGTGCGCTCGAAGGGGGAATCGAGCTCCCCGAGCAATTGGGTGATCGAGGTCGGCCGCGACGTCACGCAGGAACGGAGCTTGAAGGCCCAGCTCCTCCATCAGGAGAAGATGGCCGGCCTCGGTGCGCTTACAGCCGGGTTCGCGCACGACCTCGGCAATCCCCTCGCGTCGCTGTCGAGCGAGCTCGAGCTGCTCGAGACCGAGGACGACGTGACGCGGTTTCGCGCGTCGCTCGACGTCCTACGCCGCCACGTCGATCGAATCTCGCGGACCCTGCGGGAGATGGTCGACTTCGCCCGGCGCCGGCGCGACGAGGTCTCGGACGTGAGCATCCCGAGCGTCGTCGCCGACACGGCGCGGCTCGTTTGCCACGACAGCCGGTGGAAGCGCGTGACGCTCGACATCGAGGTCCCACCGGACCTGCCGGCCGTCCGCATGGTCGAGGACCACCTGGTCCTCGTCTTCCTGAATTTGATGCTGAACGCCGCCGACGCGATGCCGCAAGGCGGGCGCCTCACGGTCACGGCGCACGCGACGCCCGGCCGCGTCGTCGTGCGTTTTCGTGACACGGGTGTAGGCATGACCGAGGAGGTCTTGCGCAACGCCCTTCGCCCGATGTTCACGACCAAACACGCGGGCGGCACGGGGCTCGGACTCTCGGTCTCGGCGGATGTCGTCAAGGCCGTCGGCGGCACGCTGACGCTGACCAGCGCGCCGAACGAGGGTACTGAAGTGACTGTAACCCTGCCGCGCGCGCAAGCGGACGAGCCCCATGGCTGAGCGCATCCTGATCGTCGAGGACGAGTCCACGCTCGGACAGAACATCGCCCGCTATTTGGGTAAGAGCGGCTACGTGGTCACCGTCGTCGAGCGCGGCGACCGAGCGATCGCAGAGCTCGATCGCGGCGGGTTCGATCTGGTCGTCAGCGATCTGCGACTGCCGGACACGGACGGGCTCGCCGTCCTCGATCACGTCAAGCGCGTCTCACCCGAGGTGCCCGTCCTCATCATGACGGCCTACGCGTCGGTCGACTCCGCGGTCGAGGCGCTGCGTCGCGGCGCGGAGGACTACGTCCTCAAGCCGCTCAGCCTCGCGGACCTCGCGCGCAAGGTGAAGAACATCGAGGAGCGCCGCCGCCTCGGGCAGGAGAACGCGCGGCTGCGCTCGCTCGCGTCGCGAGACGGCGAGCCCATCACCCTCTTGCGACAGGGCGGGCCCGCGATGACCGCGCTCGTCGACTTCATCGAGAAGGTCGCGGCCACGAACAGCACGGTCCTCATCCGCGGCGAGAGCGGCGTCGGCAAGGAGCTCGTCGCGCGCGCGGTCCACGATCTGTCGCCGAGGCGCGACGCGCCCTTCGTGTCGCTCAACGTGAGCGCGATCCCCGACACGCTCGTCGAGAGCTACCTCTTCGGCCACGAGCGCGGCGCGTTCAGCGGGGCCGATCGACGGCGCGAGGGCCTCTTCCGCACGGCGAGCGGCGGCACGCTGTTTCTCGACGAGATCGGTGAGCTGCCGCTGTCGATCCAGGCCAAGCTCCTGCGCGCCGTCGAGACCAAAGAGGTCTTGCCCGTCGGCTCGGATCGCGCGCTCACGGTCGACACGCGCATCGTCGCGGCGACCCACCGCGACCTCGCCGCGATGGTGCAGACCGAGCGTTTTCGGCGGGACCTCTTGTATCGATTGTCGGTCATCCAAATCCAGGTGCCTCCGCTCCGCGACCGCGACGCCGACATCCCAGCGCTGGCGCTCACGCTCGCGCATCGCCACGCGCGCGAGCAGCGCAAGACCATCTCGGCGATCGAGCCCGAGGCTCTCTCGCAGCTCCGGCGCTACCCGTGGCCCGGCAACGTTCGCGAGCTCGCGAACGTCATGGAGCGCGCCGTCTTGCTCTGCCAAGGGCCCGTCATCACCGTCGCGGATCTGCCCCTCGAGGTGCAGGTCGCGAGCACGAGCGCGGACGCAGCCCAGCCACCTCCCTCCGACGCGCGCGAGCCCTCCGGCGACCTCAACCTCGCCCACGCGCTCATCGAGTTCGAACGCTCGCACCTCACGCGCGCGCTCAACGCGGCGAAGGGCAACCGCGAGGCCGCCGCCAAGCTGCTCGGCCTGTCGCCCGCGACGCTCTATCGAACAATGCAGCGCGTGGGCCTCAAGGGCTTCCGCACTGGGGGGACAGACGGGCCACCCGAGAGCGGCAGCAGATAACCGCCAGTCGCTACGGTTACTGTATTGTCAGCCAGAGCCGCCGCCCGAGCCCGACTCTTCCTCGGGTGGCTTCGGGCATTTCTCCCCCGTATAGCCCTTCTCGCCCTTCGGGATTTTACAGGGGTGGACCTCGATGAGGCGCGGCCGCCCGGTGTATTTGACCGTGCGCTTCTCCTCCTTACGAGAGCCGTCGGGGGAGATGATGATGCGCGTCGTGTTGACGCTGAAGCCGTGTGAGCCCCCGTCTTTGACCTTCTCCTTTTCGGGGTCGCGGTTGGGGTTCGGCAGGTACTCCACGCGCGGGTCCGTGTAGTCGAAGGGCTGCGAGACCTGGCGCTCGACCGTCTTCTGCCCGTTGTCGCCGAACAGCCTGACACGGATGAACGTGTCGCCGTAGTCGCAGCGGAGCAATATGGCGGCCTTCGAGTCGTTGAAGAACACGAGATCCGGCTTGGGGAACGAGAGGGTCGCCTCGATCCCCATCGGGTATCGATTGAAGTAGAAGCTGTGGGGCTTGCGCTCGCGAATGGTGTAAGCGCCATTGAAGAGCGCGTTGTAGAGGGTCGTCGCGAACTGACTGACGCCGCCGCCGGGGGTCTCGGTCATCTCGCCGTCGCCGATGCTCGGCGCGACGACGAAGCCGCGCTCGAGCGTGCGCGGACCGACCGCGGCGTTGACGCTGAAGGTCTCGCCCGTGCGGATGATCGCGCCGTCGAGCATGTCGCAGATGCGGTGGATGTTCTTCACCCGGGGCATGCAGCACGCGTGGTGCGTGGTGAACTCGGACACGAGCGACTTGATGCCGAGGGCCTCTGCGTCGGCGGTCGTGAACTTGGGCTGCGCGTTCTTGTCGACGGGGAGCTCGCCGCGGCGCCCCGAGGAGCGGGCCGCTGCGAGCATCGCCTGCACGAGCCGTGAGGTGTCGACCCGCGTGCCCGGGCGGCTCGGCACGATGCTTACACGGCTGTCATTGTCGATCTCGAACTTCGCGTCGCGCGAGGGATTGAACAGCTGAGCGACGATGGGAGCGATCTTGCGCTTGACCTCGGCCTCGTCGAGCTCGACCTCGAAGTGCGGGGTCGGCTCCTCCACCCGGCGCGCGCGGTACGCCGCGAGCAGCTCCTCCTTCGTGAAGGTGAGCTCGATCGCCTGCGGAACGGGGTGCGTGTCCGGTCGCTTCGGGACCTCGGTCTCTTGGACCAAGCGCTTGCCCTTGCGCTTCATGCGCTTCTTCTTCTCGGGCAGCTTGAACTTCGCGCGATCGACGCTCTCTTGGTGGCGCTTCAGAGCCTCTTCGTTCTCGCGCAGGACGGCGTCGATCTCGTCCTGCGTCGGCTGAAAGACGAGCGTGATGGGGCCCTCGAGGATGGCGCGCGCATCGGCGACGCGGGCCTCGACGTCGGCGGCGAGGATCGGCGGCGAGACCGCGATGACCGGCACGTCGATGGGGCCGACGCCGGCGCGCGCGATCTCCGCCTCGATCTTGGCGAGCAGAGCGGCCTGATCGATGCGGTGGCCGTCGCGCGGAGGGCGCGCGATGGGCAAACCGTTCTCGAGCTCGATCGCGCCGTCGAAGGGCTGGTCCTCGACGAGCGCGATCTCCCACGAGGGCGAGACCTCGTTGAACGCCGTCGGATCGATCTGGAAGGTGAGCGGCACGTCGAGTCGCGTTCGGTTGATCGAGCGCAGGAGCGCCGCGACGCCGTGCTCGCGGCCCGCGGCGAGCACCGCTTGGGTCGTCCGATCGACGTCGAGCACGAAGCCGATCTCCGCGGGGCTCACGTGGAGCTCGCGATCCCCGAGCACGAGGCGGAGCTCGCGCGCCGCGAGCGTCTTGGCCAATCCCTCGACGGCGCGCCGCACGTCCGCTTCGTCCTTGCCGCCGACGTCGACGCCGCCAACGACGATGCCCTGCGCGGCGAAGCCGTCGGGGGGCCCGAACGCCGACACGCTGATCGCGCCCGCCACCAGCAACAGCCCGAGCGCGAGCAAGCCGATGACGCGCACGGCGCGGCGGCTCGCGGCGGGACGCGGCTGCTCGGGCGGCGCGATGGAGCCTGCGCCCGATGCATCCAGCTCGTCAGCTTCACGGCGGGCAGGCAGAACCACGGAACACCGTGGCCTTAGCACAGCTCGCGCGGGGCTTTCCACGGACCCCTTCGCGAGGCGGGTCGAAACGTCCTCCGGGACTACGCGAGCGCCTGTCGACGCGCGTCCGGGGTCTCGCCGGTCCAGCGCTTGAACGCGCGAAAGAACGCGCTCGGCTCGGAGAATCCAAGCAGGAACGCGACCTCCGAGATCGAGTGGCCGTGCGCCAGATACCGGTCCGCGAGACGCCGGCGCTCCTCGTCTCGCAGCTGCGCGACCGTCGTCCCCTCGTCTTTGAGCCGACGCTGAAGCGAGCGCGGCGTCAGGCCGAGCCGCTTCGCCAAGCTCGGGAGCTCGGCGTCGTCGTTCGTCAGCGCGACCGCGAGCGCGCGACGCACCTGCGCGCTGAGTGGTGGATCGGTCGTCGTCGTCGCGAGCTCGGCGTCCGCGGCGCGCACGAGGATCTGCGCGAGGTTGGGATCGCGGCTCGCGAGCGGAGCCTCGAGGGTCGCGCGATCGAAGACGAGCTCGGTGTGCTTCGCGCCGAAGCTGACCTCGGCACCGAAGAACTCGGTGAACGGCGCCTGATCGACGCTGGCGCGCACGTGCGCGAACCCGACGCGGCGCACGCCGAGCGGCGAGACCAGCCTGCGCGCGTGCGCGACGACGAGTGCGAAGCAGAGCTCGTGAGAGCCCGGCGCTGGAGCCTCGCTCTCCACGACGACGCGGAGACTGGCAGTCTCACCGAGGTCGACGAGCGCGACCTCGACCGCGTCGTCCAAGATACGCAGATAGCGGACCCACTGCGTGAGCGCGCGCGCGAGCGTCTCCTCGGCGCGGCAGACGTACTCGACGACACCGAACGCGCCTATTGGCATATCGCGCGCGAGCTCCAGCGCGAGCCGCGGTCGCGGGGCGAGGCGCTCCGCCGTGGCCCAAGCCACGCAGAACTGCGCCGCGGAGACGCGGGCCGCGGAGTCGGCGAGCATCTCCGGCGTGAGGTCGCTCGCACGGTAGAACGTCGACAGCGCGTCCGCGCCGACGGGCGCGAGCGCGAGCACGAGCGGCCGGAGCAGCATCACGCTGACGGAGCCGCGCCGAGGTTGGGTGGGACCGGCCACGCGCAAATCCTAGCGAAAGCTCAGGCGAGCTGCGAATAGACCACGAGCCAACCGACCCCCGCGGTCAGCGCGAAGCCGAGCGAGGTGAGCGCGGCGCGATCGATCCCTTGGCGGCGGACGATGGGGATCGACGTCGCAAAGAGATCGCCGAAATCGGTGAGCGCGTTGAAGACGATCGCGAACGGGAGCGCTGGCCCACCGGTCCGCAAAGCCCAAAAGACGAGCACGCCCAACCCGATGTCGCGAACACCGAAGAGGCGC
Source organism: Polyangiaceae bacterium (assembly GCA_046351325.1). Taxonomy (GTDB): domain Bacteria; phylum Myxococcota_A; class Polyangia; order Polyangiales; family Polyangiaceae; genus Xiheicaenibacterium. The sequence continues at coordinate 99,253 of JAXLYR010000001.1, forward strand.
GCCATGAGCCGCGCTGTCGGGGTGTCGTGCGCCGCGGGAAACCCCATGAGCCGCGAGGTCGCGCCCGCGGCGACGAAGGGCGCGAGGCCGAGGATGATGCGCCCGACGCCCATCGAGAAGACAATCCAATAGAGCATTTCAGCGGCCCTCCGACATGGCATTGGAACTGCGGGATAGGGGGCTCCGAACCTCGGAGAGGAACTGCACCACAGCGCGCTCGAGCTCGAAGATCCCCGGCTCTTCGGTCGGCATGTGGCTCGTCCCCGCGAGCACGACCATGCGCTTCGAACAGGCCAATCGGTCGAAGAACCGCCGGCTGTGCGCAATATCGGTCATCCGGTCTTCACCGGGGTGGACGAGCAGCGTCGGACAAACCCGAAAGGCCTCGGGCGCGACCGCGGGCGCGGCCATCATCAGCGTCCTGAGGAACCGAGCGGGCACCCAGCTGCCGCCCCCGAGCGGGTCGCGCGAGCAGATTCGGGACAACGCCGGATCGTTCGAGATGCGATGCATCTTGGAGACGAGCCGCATCGGCAAAGGCAAGCCGTCGGTGATGGGCGCGAAGAGCTCGAGCAGCAGCAGCCCCAGTCGACCGAGCAAGGCCGTGCGCGCGAAGCCTGCGCGAACCTCGGGCTCCAGCGTGTCGGCGAGCGTCGTCGCGACCAACCCGACGGGTCGCTTCGAGAGCGCCGCTGCTTGATAAGCGAGGAGCCCGCCGAGGCTCACCCCGAAGAGCACGACAGGACGCCCGTCGCGCGCGAGCTCGGCCTCGACGAGGTCTACGACGCAGTCGACCCAAAGCGGATAGGACATTCGGCGCGAGGGGATCGCCGTAAGTCCATATCCGGGCAGATCGGGAGCGACAGTCTCGTAGCCGTGGCGATGCGCGACGACCGCTGCCGGTGCCATTACACGCCCGTAAGCGCCGGCGCCGTGGAGCACGATGATCTTGAGCGGCGAGCGCGGCGCCGCCAGCCGATCGAGGTGCACAGTGAGCCCGCGCCAGGGCCACCACTCCTCGGTCGGCGTGGAGTCGGCGTCGCAGCGCATCGACTCGGGAAAATGGGGCTGATACGCGCTCCAACCGGTGTGGGTTCGCGCGTAGCTCGGGGGGCTCGTGTTCACGAGGCGAACCTGGCGCACGGGCGCCCGCGCCGCAGTGACCGGGCGCGACAAAGCGGTGACCGCGCGCGCCGCTCAGCAGTCGGCGTCGATGCAGCAGGTCTTGCCGCTCGAGCCGTTGTTGACGCAGGGCCCGTCCGTCTTCTCCCAGGCCATGACCATGCAATCCGTGGTGTTGAAGCACGTGCAGGTGAGGACGCCGCACGCGTAAGGGGTCGGGTCGTCGACGCCGGTCGTGAGGCCCCCAATCGAGCTACGGCGGTGAGCGTCCGCGTCGCTCGCCGCTTCGACCAAGTCCTCACAGTCGGGATGTGAATCCACGAGGCGCGCGAGCTCCGCGCTGGAGAGCCCGGGGTCCGCGAGCGACGAACAGTCCATTCGGGTGGAGAGACGATCCTCAGCCGTGGCCGTCTCTTCCTCGAGGTCGGACTCACTGGCAGGATGAACGCAGCCGAACCCCAAAAGAGCCAGCGATAGAACCGTACCGAACATCGTGAGCTTCACGTTGCTGTCTTCTTTCTGCCCGTCTTTCTCGACGGAGCAGTCACCCGAAGAGCAACGCACGCGCCACGCTCGAAGGCTCGATCGACCGCGCAGATTGGCGAGGCGCGCCCACGACGCCTGAGTCGCGGCGCCCCACGACTGAGGCTCGTGGACTCAACCCCCGAGCTCGATGTTCATGATAGAGAGCTCGGGCCTGGCCTTTTTGAGCTTCTTCAGGCTCGCGACGCTCTTCTCGTCCACGCCCAACGCTCCCACGTTCTTCAGGGACTTGCAGCCTACAAGCTGAGCGAAGTCGAGGTTCATGCCGCTTGCGACGAGGTACTCGAGGTTGGGCAGTTTGGCGATCAGGGTCAGGTCGGTCACCGCTGTCGAGGTGATCCGCAGGTTGACGAGGTTCGGGAGCTTCTGGAGCAGCCGCGTGTCGGAGAAGCTCGTGCTCTCCAACCCGAGATCTTCGAGCCCAGTGGCGCTGGTCAAAGGCGCGAAGTCCGTCGTTGGTACGGCCTGGAGAGACAGCGACTTCAGTCCAGTCATCGACCTGATAGGCGCGAGATCCGACACTTGCGCAAAATCGAGGATGAGTTTCTCCAGGCTCTTTAACCCGGCGAGCGGCTTCAAGTCCGAGACCTGGACACCATAGAGCGAGAGGACTCGGAGCTTCCTCAGTCCCGCGAGCGGTGAGAGGTCTTTGGCGCTTATGGGCGTCAGCTCCTTCCAGTCGGTGGCGTCGTGTTGGATCTGCCCCACATCGAGGATCTCGAGCTCCGAGAGGCCCGCGAGCGGTGACAAGTCAGTCACCTTACCGTCGTGACAGTCGACGCGCGTAGTGCTCTTCGGCCAGGACTTCCCGCAAAAGTCGATAGCGGCCTCGCCGGAGCGCGCTGAAGCGGTCGCGGTTCCGCTCGACGATTCGTGCGGAGACTCGGCTGGAGTCGAGGGGCCGCAAGCCATGAGGGTCGCGGCCAACAGGAACGTACGTCGCATCGAGGGGCTCTCCTTTACCTTCACGGTCGTGAGTCTCAGGCCCCTGTTCTAATCACGCTTTACACGCCGACATCTGCAACCTCACGCGTTGCGCGCGCCACCGTTACACGCAGCTTGCAGCACGCGACGAGCTCGAGATGAAAAACCTAGAGCACCAGTGGGTTACAGGCGTGAAAGCTGTCGCCGGCGAGATCGATGACCAAGCATTTGGCGTCGCTCGGGCAGGGATGAGCCGCGTCGCAGAACGGCGTGCACGTCCCGTTGTCCGGGTTGTCGAGCGCGATGCACACCATCCCGTCGGCGCAGGTGGGCTCCCCCGCGAGGGGCTGGCAGGCTTCACCGAGCTGGCCCGTGCCGCTCGGCTCGCATGCGTAGGCGTCTTCGGTCGTGTTGATCCAGCACACCGTACCGGCCGCACATGACCACGGGTCGTCGGTGCAGACCGGGTCTTCCTTGGTGTCTTCGGGGTAGCAGCCGGACCCGAGCGCTGCCGCAGCAAGTGTGAAGACCAGAGCCGCGCGAGGCGTGCGCATCCATCGAGCCTATCAAAGTGGCCGAGCGCGCGGCTGGACCCAGTGGGGCTCCGAGCGCTAGAACCGCGGGACGTCATGGCGCTGCACGCTTACCCCACGCAGCTCGCGAGCTTCGTCTTGTCCCGCCTCGACGAGCTCGGGGTCGCGCCGCTCGGGCTGCGCGGCCGTGACGACGGCGCGGTGATCGAGCACGCGATCTCGATCGCGTTCCAAGCCAGCCTGCTGCGCGACGAAGATCGCCCCCTCACCTTTCGCATGGCGCTCGCGCCGCTCTGGGCGTTCTCCGAAGACGGCGGGCCCCCGATGGGGATCCATCGCCTGCGCTTCTCGGCCGCGCGCGCGCTCACCGTGCACGAGCTGAAGAAGCTCGTCACCGCGGTCAAATTCAGGCGTTCCATCGTCGCGGTTGCTCCGCGGCCCGACGACGCGGAGGGCTCGCTCGAGATCTGGGGCATCCTGCACACGGGGCCTCGATGGCTCCAGGTCGTGCGAGGCGGGCGCGCCACGGCGCCGGAGCTACCTCCGGTTTTGCTCATCCACGTGAACGGCCCCGGCAACCTCTTCGTGAGCCTCGGGAGGCGCACCCTCGCGCGCCTCTACGCGGGTGAGCTCACCATCCCCATGCTCGACGTGTTCGAGTCCGCGTGGCTGCGTGGGATGTTCGAAACGACGCGCGCCGAGGTCGAAGCGCTGCATCGCGCGGAGCTCGAGGCCGCGGGCGGCCGCTGGTCGCGGGCCGATATCGACGTCGTTCGACGCATCGGCCAGGGCTTCATCCGCCGGATCATCTCGATCATCCGCGCGGCGCGACACGGCGGCTCGCTGCTCTTCGTGCCACCCGACAAGCTCCAGCAGGTCTGCCGCGCGAGCCTCATCCAGGTGAAATACAAGTTCGACGACGCGGAGCCACGCAAGCGCTTCCGCGCGTTGATCCTCGCGATGCTGCGCAAGCTCACGACCCGCGAGACCGCCGACGTCGAGTGGCCCGCGGGTCACGACGGCGTCGTCGGTTGGGCCGAGTACGCGTCGACGCGCTCGGTGGAGATCGCCGAGCTCGACGAGGCCATCATGGAGCTCGCGGAGCTCGTCGCGGCGCTCGCGGACGTCGACGGGCTCGTGGTCATGACCCACAGGCTCGAGATCGTCGGCTTCGGCGGCGTCGTCTCGGGCGCCCTCCCCGAGGCCCCGCGCGTTCGGCAAGCGCTCGACCTCGAGGGGACGAACTGCATCGAAGAGTCCGTCGACGGGATGGGCACGCGACACCGCGCCGCCTATCGGATCGCGGCGGCGGTCCCCGAGGCCCTCGCGGTCGTCGTCTCCCAGGACGGGAGCGTGCGCTTCGTGCGGTGGCAGGACGACGCGGTCACGATCTGGGAGCAGGTCGCGGCCGCGCTCGACGCGTGATCGCGCGAGGCTCGAGGCAGCGGAATGACTGAGACAACGATAAACCGAGGGGATCTCTTTTGGGCGAACCCCGCGCCCGAAGAGAGCTCGGAGCCGGGCCTCGCGCATCCGCACCTCATCGTGCAGGACGACGTCTTCAACCACTCGCGGGTGACGACCGTGATCGCTTGCGCGCTGAGCTCCAACCTGCGCCGCGCGAACGAGCCCGGCAACGTCCTGCTCGAGGACGGTGAGGGCGGCCTCGAGCGGAGGAGCGTCGTCGTCGTGTCGCAGGTGAGCTCGATCGCGAAGGATGCGCTCGGTGAACGCATCGGCTCGCTCTCGCAGGCGCGCGTCGAGCAGGTCCTCGCGGGCCTCAGATTTCAGCAGGCGGCGTTCTTCCGGGGACGCTGAGCACTTCGGACGCGGACGCGAGCAGCGCGCCGAGCTCGCACGCGATCGGCAGCGTGCCCTCGGCGTGGTGCTTGCGACCACCGCCGCGCCCGCCCGCGCGCGTCGCGAGCGCTCGGAGCAGCGCGCCGGCGTCCCGCGGATCGTTGGGTGGGCACGCGACGACGAACGCGCGTTGCTCGCCGCTCGTGGGCGCTCCCGCGAGGACTGCGACGAGCTGCCGCGCGACGAGGTGACCCGCCGCGACGCGCAGGACCTCGACCGAGGCCGTCGGCCAATCGAGGCTCGCGATCGAGCCCGGCGCGAGCGTCGCCGCGAGCGCGTTCGCCTTCTCGGTCGCGAGCTCGCTCGCGTGCTGGCGCGCGACGAGTCGCTCTTCTTGCAGAGCGCGCTGGGCTTTGTCGAGCGTGGCTTGGATGGCGTCCGCGCCGCACGTGAGCCGCCGCGCGATCGCCGACAGCGTGTCGAACGCGTGCCCGAGCTCGCGGCGTGCGCGTGGTCCTGCGGTGAACGACACGCGGAGCTTGCCCTTGTAGCGCTCGACTCCGACGAGCTTCGCCTGGTGGACTTGCGACGTGCGCGTCGCGTGTGTCCCACCGCAAGGGCTCACGTCGAAGCCGTCGATGTCCACGACGCGCACGTTCTCCGTGACCTTCGGCTCGCGGCGGAGCGGCAGCTTCGCGAGCTCGGCGGGCTCGGGGAAGTACGCGCGGATCGGCCTGTCGTCGTCGATGACCGCGTTGACGAGGGCCTCGGCGCGCGCGAGCGCAGCGTCGCTCACTTCGGCGAGCGAGAGATCGATCGTGCAAGCGGTGGCGCCGAGCCGCGCCGACACGGTGGCCGCGCCGGCCTCGTCGAGGAGCGCGCGCGACAGCATGTGCTGCGCCGTGTGGAGCGCGCTGTGTTCGCGTCGTCGCGAGACCTCGACGCGACCTCGAACGACCGCGCCCACCTGCGGGAGCTCCGCGCTCGCGTCGAGCGCGACCGCGTGCCGCACGACGCCTGCGTCGTCGATCTGCACGTCCACGACGGACCACGGCGCGCGGCCGTCGAGCGCGAGCGTCCCCTGATCGGCGAGCTGTCCACCGGCCTCCGGGTAGAACGCGCTCTCGGCGAGGACGATGCTCGAGCCCGCGTCGTTCCGCTCCGCTGCGAGCACGAGGGCCTCGAACTCGAGCACGCTCGCGTCCGCCAAATACAAGCGACGCGTCGGCGACAAAGCTGCTTCGTTCACGGCGCGAGTATGCCTCCCTTGAGGCCTTCGGCGGCGTCGGATAATGCTGAAAGCATGTTGCGGCGCTCGATCCTGAGCCTGCTCTTCGCCTTGGCAGGGTGCGCCGCGGAGAGCCCCGAGCGCGGCGCCGCGCAACCCGCCAACGCCGAGCCCGAGGGCGCGAGGACCTGGGTCATTCGGCTCGATCGCCCTCTGCGCGCGGGCGACGCCGGCTATTTGCGAGTCGACTCGGACGAGGTGCGGGCACGTCGGCTCTTCAGCTCGTCCGGTGAGCGACTGGACGGCAGCATCCTCCACGTCGTCGCCGCAGGGAATTACAGTGTTGTCAGCGCAACATCGGACGGGGCTCCGCTCGAGATCGAATATCGCGTCGATGAGCTCACCGCCGACTTCGGCTCGGAGCGACCCGCGCTCAGGCTGGGTCCGACCACGCTCGGGATCTCACGCGCGGCCGCAGACGCGCCCGCGACGCTGACGGTCGACGGTCACCCCGCCGACACCACGACGCGAGAGGTCGTCGATCGGTTGGTGCCGCTCTCGAGCTCGGCCGCGCCCTCCGACGGCGCCGTGTTCGGCTCTTCCGAGCCGCAAGCGGTCGGCGCGCGCTGGCCGATCCGGAGCGAGGTCGCGCAGGCCTTCTTGAACAGTCCGCCGATGGTCGTCGCCCCGAACGCCGTGAGCGGCGCGGTTACACTCCTGTCCATCGAGCCGCGCGGCGTGCTCGGCATCCCCGCGGCGGAGCTCCTCGCGCGCGTCGAGGTCGCGCCCTTCGACCTGACGGATCTGCCCGACGGCGCGCGGATCGAGCGCGCGAGGCTCACGCTCGAGTCGCGCTTCATCGTGCCGCTCGCCGATCTGCCACGGCTCGCCGAGGACAGCGTGTTGCGGAGCGAGGTCGCGCTCGTCCTGCGAACCGACGAGCGCGCCGAGATCGTGACCACGCGAGTGACCCGCAAGAGCTTCGAGCCCACCCGACCACAATGACGAGACCCCACGCACTGACGCCATTATTGGCTTACGCCGCTGTCATCTTTCTGGCGTGCACGAGCAGCCCCTCCGCTGACAAGCCAGTCACTGAATGCGAGCCGGGTCGAACCGACCCGGCCTGCCCTCCGCCCTCCGCGTCTGTGTCGACTTCGGCGTCTGCGTCGACGTCGGCGTCTGCGTCGACTTCGGTGGTCGTCGCCCCGCCGCCAGTCTGCCCGACGTCGCAACCCCTCGAGAGCTCGGCTTGCACGGGGCTCTTGAACTGCGTCTACCCCGAGTCCTGCCCCCGTGTTGGCCCGAGCACGCGCACGTTCTCGTGCAGCGAGGGCGTGTGGATCGCGAGCCCTTCGTGCGTCGCGGCCAAGCCGCCGCCCCCGCTCACTGTCACGGAGTGCCGCGCGAACGCCGACGGCGACGCTGGGCTCGCGTCGTGTCATTGGAGCGTCGGGACCGCACAGTACTGTGGCGGCGCCGCACCACCGCCGGAGATGCTGCTCACCTCCGCAGCCTGCATCTGCAACGGTTGCGAGACCGACCGCGATTGCGGCGGCGGCAAGGTCTGTATGTCGGTGCCTTCGAACGATTGCCTCTCGGACGCCAAGGTCTGCGTGAAGGCCAAAGAATGCAAAGGCACGAACGCGACCTGCGCGACGGGCTGTCTGCACGACGGCCGCGGCCAAGGCGGCTGCATCCAGAGAGTTCCGCCGCGGCCCTGACCACTACGCAATTACAAGACTGTTACTTACCAGAATAGAAGCGCGCGACGAGATCGGGCCGCTCGTGCGCGCGACAGTCGTCCGCGGTCGGCGGGGACTCGACCCCGCTCGGAGACACGCGTTTCAAGACAGTCTGACAGGCGCTCGCGTCCCCTTGGAAGTCGCCGTCGTCGTCGAACACCACCCAATGGCTGCCCTCCTCGTCGGCGCGGAGGCGCAGCGCGGCGCCGTCGCTCGTCCGCTCGACGCGAAAGTCTCCGTCGTAATAGCCGGCACGGTAGTCGAAGCCTGGGTTCGTGCTGGGTCGGAAGCCCTGGTCGGGCTGAAGCGCGATGCGGGCCTCGCTCGTCTGTCGCGTCTCTGGATACCAATCGACGAGCTGCCCGTCTCCGGTCATGACGACCAGTCGCGCGCCGCCGTCGGCCCAACCGACCAGTCCCCGAGGGAGCGTCTTGTCTGCGATTCGGACGCCGTCTTTGTCGAGGGAGAAGACGAGGCTGGCGTCGACGCCCACGCACGCGAAGTCGGCGCCGCGCGGGCTCCAGGTGATCTCGGCGCGTGTGACCGCGTTCCAACGAGCGCAGTGTTCATCCGCTTTGAAGCGGTGCGTTCGCTTGCCGGTCGCGACCTCCCAGACCTCGAGCGTACCGTCCAATCGATCGGCCGCGAGAGATTTGCCGTCCGGGCTGAACCCGAGGGCGACGACCTGGTTTGGCGAGGGCGACGAGGGTGCCCGCGGCGTTCGTGGAGCGCCAGCGCTCAACGTGTGAGTCGTCTTGAGTGTGCGACTGTCGATCAGGATCAGCTCTCCGTCCGAGGCCCCGACCGCGAAGGCCTGCACCGAGCCCGCGACGACTGGAGTGTCCGCGCTGTCGACGCCGAGCGTGCGCGCGTTCGAGCCGTCCTTCGCCAGCATCAGCGCGACATTCCCGGAATAGACGACAGCGCCAACCTCGTCGTTGAGCCACACGACGTCGTGGGTCGCGCCTGTCACGAGTCGATAGAGGGTTTGCTTGGGCCGCCAAGTCGATTGGGTGGTAGTCCGCACGGCCGCCGACCCGACCTGGTCAGCGATCAACACGAGCTCGGTGCGCGGATTGAAGTCCGCGAGCGCCTCGGGCCACGGGTCGCTGAACAGCATGTCACCCGAGGCGCTCCAGACCGCGAGATCGTTGCTGAACACACCCCACAAGGCCTTTGACGAGCTCGCCCAGAAGAAGCCGGCGCCAAAACAGATCTGGGTCTGGCTCATGAGCCCACCTGTCGGCAGGGCCCTGACGCTTACGCCGCTGTCACTCAATTCCCACGTCTGGACGACCGGGCGGGCTCCGATGTCGTCCGCATACCAAGTTGTAACGCCGCGCCCGTCTTCGCGGAGGTATGCGCCGGTATAAGCGCGCGGGGCCTGCGTGCGGAGCTCGGCCATCGCTCGCGGCGGCGGAAGGGCAGCCGGAGTCGAGCTCGCGGCGGACGGCCCCTGCGAGGCCGAGGCCGTCGCAGGCTCCGGGGCCCTCGTCGGGGCGCCGCACCCCACGAAGAGAAGAGCCAAACCACTCCGCGTGACGAGCCGCATATTCGTCGTACGGCGCTCGCGAGAGACTCTACCGGACAGGACCGACTCGCAGGCTCAGAAGAGCACCAGGTACACGAGCAGCACGAAGGTCATCGCCGAGGCCGCGGCCACGACGACGACCACGACGAGCTGCTGCTCGGAGCTGAGTCCTCGGAATTTCGCTCGCGCTTTGAAGCTGAGGTCCGCGAAGACCTGCTGAGGCCCCGGCGAGGACATCGCCTGCGCTGGTAGCCCCGCGGGCGCGGTCTGCATGGGGACGCGAACATCCGGGTAAGGCATCGGCCCGGGCAACATGGGCGGCTGCGGGCCCACGGCGCCGACTTGAGCCCCCGCCATCGCGGGCTGCGCGTAGCCGCCCGACCAACCATTGTGCGCTGCCCCTGCTGACGTCGGGCTCGGAGACGACGCTGGTTGCCAAGGGTTCTGCGAATAGGGAGCTTGCGTGGGTTGCCCCGGGTTCGAGGGCGTCGGCGGCGGAACCTGTCGAACACCGCTGTGCGACGGCTGCGATGGCGGGGTGAGCGCGCCGGGCCCGCCCGAACCACTCGAGGGTGGACCGCTCACGGGGCTCGAGGCGTCCGCACCGAGCTGCGGCAATGGATTGGGCGGGTGCGCCTGCAGCGCGGCGATGTCGAGGATCGCGGTTTTGTCCTCGCGCGAGAGCGAGCCCGTCGAGAGCTTCGGCGGCGCGAGCAGGTCCGCCGGCAGGCTCATCGTCGGCATCGGAGAGGTGCCGTCGGCGGGCAGCGCAGCCATCAGCGCAGCGAGCTGCGCGGCCTCCGGCGAGGACGGGCGCGCCATCGGCACGAGGGGCGACATCCCCTCGGGCACGAGGTTCTCGTGCTTCGGCGCGAACATTTCTGTAGGTGTATCGCGATCGGTCGCGAACGACGGCCGATGCGGCGCCGGCCCGATCGGCGCGGCAGGCGCGCCCGCGTCCGAAGGCATCGGGAGCGCGCTCGGCTCATCGGTCGGCGTATCGGACGAGGTCGACCAACCCGCAGGATCGACCTCTTTTACCGGGGGAACCGGCACCGCTGGAGTCGGCTTCGGGGTTGGGACAGGGACGAGCCGCGTCGACTCTTCGTTGTTGGTTGGATGGGGCGCGGGGGCCGATGGCTTCACCCCGAGCGACGGGGCCCGCGGCGGGGCGACCGGTGCCTTGCCCGCACGAGCCCCGACCCGCGGCACCGAGGGGATCGCGACGCCCGCAGGCTTCGCGGAGTCGGGCGCGACAGCAGCCGAGCCGACCGCGGGCGTCGGGGCATTGTTGCTGGCCTCACCGGGCTTCGCCGTCTTGCGAAGATCATCGAGCTTTCGACGAGGGGGCTCGTCCTTCGCCACGATCGGGCGAGGCGGAGGCGTGCTGGGAGAAGGTCCGCCGACGCGTGGGATGCGCAGACCTGTCGTCGGTCGAATGGGCGAGCCAGAGCCGCCCTTGTCGAGCGTGGGGGGCGCGACGCTCGCCGGAGGCTCGGCGCGCTCGGCGCTCGCTGGAGTTACAGCGTTGTCAGGCTTTTGAGCGACCGGGCCGACGCCGAGCGCGGTCTGCCGAGGGCCAGCGCTCTGCGCGACGGGCGGCGCTGCCGGCGTCGCTGCGGGAGGGACTGGAGCGCTCGCGCCGAGGGCGGCCGCGGGCTTGTTGACCGTCCCGAGCGAGCCGCCGAGGCGCATCCACTTCGAGTAGGCGGCGTCCCCGAGCGGAGCGAAGACCTCTGCGATCTCGCGCATGCTCTGCGGGCGCTTGGCCTTGTCGCGCGAGAGCGCGTTCATCAAGAGCTCGATGATCGCCGGCGGCAGATCGGGCCGCTTGATACGCAGATCCTTGGGATCCATCGAGCAGATCGCGAAGATGAGATCACCGAGCGTGCCTGCCTCGAACGGGCGCTCGCCCGCGAGGCACTCGTAGAGCACGACCGCGAGGCCGTAGACGTCGCTGACAGCGTCCACGGTGCCCGAGCCGCGCAGCTGCTCGAGGCTCATGTAGTAAGGCGTCCCGACCGTCGAGCCGGTGCGCGTGAGCGGGTTGTCGAGCACCGCGCCGGCGAGCTTCACCACGCCGAAGTCGAACACCGTCACCACCGTGAGCGGGTGCGGCGAGTGCGGGGCGCGCGGATCGTCGGGCGCGGTCGGATCGGAGAGGTGCAGGTTGTCGGGCTTCAGGTCGCGGTGCACGAGCCCCGCGCGGTGAGCTTCGTCGAGGCCCTCGCAGACCTGCAGCGTCATGTTGGCGAGGAACTCGAGCGACATCGGCGCGCGCGCCTCGAGGACGTCGCGCAGGTTGCGACCCACGAGGAGGTTCATCACCATGAACGGCCCCGAAGGAGCGGTGCCGTAGTCCACGACCTTGACGACGTGCGGGGACCGCAAGCGCGCGAGCGCCCGAGCCTCCTGCTCGAGGCGCGCGGTGTGCGAGGGATCGAGCAGCGACTTCAGCGCGAGCCGCTGGCCGGTGTGGAGATGCTCGACCTCGTAGACAGCGCCTGTCCCGCCCGCGCCGATGAGGCGCACGACGCGATATCGGCCGTCGATGACGGCGCCTGCCGGTAGCTCTGCCGGGTCGGGCAACTCTGGCAATTGTTTCGGCGAAGGGGTAGCCACCCTGAACCGAGGCGAGTCTATCGCCGACTTCGCAGGTTGAATACCCACCCGATCGGCTGGCTTCGCGTGTCGCCCGCGGCTCGACCACGCTCCGAAGTTCGTCGGATCCAGCTACGAACTTCGAGTCGTTCGTACTAGGTTCTCGTCACCGTGAGCGTCCCCGAGAAGAGCCACAAACGCACGCCGTCGCTCGATTCGCGAGCGTTCATCGTGGTCGCGTTGGCGACGGCAGCGACCATCCTCTACACGATTCACGTGGTCTTCTATCGCGTGCCCACCGAGGCCACGATGGGGGTCGTCCAGAAGATCTTCTACTTCCACGTCCCCGCGGCGTACGCGATGTACCTCGGCGCCGCGGCGTGCTTCGTCGGCTCGGCGGGTTATCTCGCGCGCGGCACACAGGTCTGGGACTCGATCGCCCGCGGTGGCGCCGAGGTCGCGGTCGTGATGGGCCTGATGGTGCTGACGAGCGGGCCGCTCTGGGCAGCCAAGTCGTGGGGCGTCTATTGGACGTGGGATCCGCGGCTGACGACGTCGATGCTCAGCGTGCTCATCTACGTCGCGTACGTCGTGCTCCGCGCGTTTACCGGCGGCGGCGACGCCGAGAAGAAGTTCGCTGCAGCCCTCGGAATCCTGGGCGCCGCGAACCTCCCCATCATCCATTTCTCCGTTCGCAAATGGGGCGGCACCCACCCGCAGGTGGTCACCGGCTCGGGCGGCGGGCTGCAGCACCCCGACATGAAGCTCGGGCTCGCCCTCGGCTTCTTGGCGTTCACGCTGCTCGCGGTCGTCATGGTTTGGCTTCGCGCTCGACAGGACGCGCTCGTCGCGCGGCTCGAGCAAGCCGAGGAAGACGCGCTCGAGCTCGGTGTCTTGGAGGACTGACAATCATGGATGCGAAGGAAGCCACGAGCGGCGCCGCCCCCGGCGCCGCACCCAGCGCCGCGACGCCCGCGTCGTCGAGCGCACCCGACGGCACGGCGTTCAAGCCCGTCGACTCCGGCTCTCAGGTGCAGAGCGGCGAGTATCTCCTCATCGAGGCCTACGCCCTCTTCTGGCTGCTCGCGATGGCCTTCATGGTGTTCGCGTACCTGCGCACCAAGCGCTTGGAGAGCAAGGTCGAGTCGCTCGAGGCCGCCCTCGAGCGGGCGCGCGCCGCGGGCCGCAGCACCAAGAAGGCGGAGAGCAAGACCGAGACGGAGCGCGCCGCTGACCTCTCGCTCGCCGAGGATCGCGGCGACAAGGAGTGACCCGTGCCGGACTTCGGAATGATGACGTCGCAACACGTCATCTACATCCCCAGCATGCTCCTCGTCGGAGTCATCGCGGGGTACGTGCTTGGCGCGCGGGCAGTGCGCGCGGATCTCGAGCGCAAACGACAGCGCATGAAGGAGTAGCAACGTGGTCGACTTTTCTCTCTCGGACGAGCACAAAGGCCTCATCGAAACCGCGCGCCGCTTCTCGAAGGAGCGCATCATCCCCGTCGCCGCGGAGTGCGATCGTGACTCCAAGTTCCCGATGGACGTCTTCCGCGCGGCCTGGGAGATCGGCCTCGTCAACCCCAGCATCCCGACGGAGTACGGCGGGGCTGGTCTCGGCGAGCTGGAGAACGCGCTGATCACCGAGCAGCTCGCGTACGGCTGCACCGGCATCCAGACCAGCATCACCGCGAACCAGCTCGCGCTCACGCCCATCCGGCTCGGCGGCAACGAGGACCAGAAGAAGAAGTACCTCGGGATGCTCGCGAGCGAACCGCTGATGGCGAGCTACGCGACGAGCGAGCCCGGCGCGGGCAGCGACGTGGCAGGCCTCGCCACCAAGTTCCGCCAGGTCGGCGACGACTACGTCCTCACCGGGCAGAAGTGCTGGATCACCAACGCGAGCTTCGCGAGCTTTTACGTCGTATTTGCAACGGCGGACACCGCGAAGAAGCACAAGGGCATCGCGGCGTTCATCGTCGATCGGGACACCGAAGGCCTGAAGGTCGGCAAGAAGGAAGACAAGCTCGGGCAGCGCGCGAGCGACACCGCGGTCCTCCACCTCGAGGACTGCGTGGTGAAGAAGGAGAACCTCCTCGCCCCCGAGGGCCACGGCTTCAAGCTCGCGATGGAGACCTTCAACCAGACGCGACCCGACATCGCAGCCGGCGCGACGGGGCTCATGCAGCGCGCGCTCGACGAGGCCACGGCCTACGCGAAGGAGCGCAAGACCTTCGGCGTGCCGATCGGCCAGCACCAGCTCGTCGGCGCGATGCTCGCCGAGATGGCGATCCGCGCGGAGGCTACGCGCCTGCTCTACATGAAGGCCGCGTGGAACCTCGACAACCACGTCCGCGATCCGATGACCTCGTCCATCGCGAAGGCCTACGGCGCGGACAGCGCGATGACCACCGCCGTCGACGCGGTGCAGGTCTTCGGCGGCAACGGCTTCGTCAAGGACTACCCCGTCGAGAAGCTGATGCGCGACGCGAAGGTCCTCCAGATCTACGAAGGCACCAGCCAAATCCAGCGCATCGTCATCGCGAAGCAGCTGCTCTCGTAGCGCAGCGCGCGGTCCCCACGCGATTCGTTTGAGCCCCAATGGTTTGGGGCTCGAACTTTTTTGTGGGGAGCGTGCTCGCCGCTACTTGCGAGCGCTGGGGCGGCGGCCGCGACGCGTCGCCGCGATCGAGGCCAGCGCGAGCGCGCCGAGCGCGAAGACGGCGCGACCGGTCGAGTTCGACGTGCCCGGGATCTCGCAGGAGCAGCCGCCCGTCGCCACGAGATCGTCGCCGCCACCACCCGAGCCGCCGCCGCCTTCGGAGCAGGTCTCGACGGTGAGCGGAGAGGCAGCCGTCGAAGGCCCACCCTGCTCGAGCGCGACGTCGTAGTTGCCGGTGTTGCGGTTGTCGTGGTGATAGCTCTCCCACTCGACGACGCTGTCGGTCGTGGCCTCGGTGTGCCAGGCGTAGAGCCAGCCGCTGCGGGTCGCGACCGCGAGCTCCAGCGTGCCGTCCCCGTCGAGATCGCCGAGCGCGGGCGACGGGATGATCCACTGGCCGGTGAACTTGGGGAAGCCCTCGGGCTCGCGTCCGCACGCGTCGAACGCGTGGAGGAAGTAGCCGCCCGAGCCGATGATGGCTTCGGGGTAACCGTCACCCGAGAGGTCGGCGACCGCGGAGCTGTTGAAGAACGTGAAGTCCTCGAGGACCATCGGCGACGCAGGCAGCATCTTGCCCGTGCGCACGCTCCACATCGCGAGCAGGTTGTCGCCCTTCGCGGTGTCGCTCGGGGATTGGATGTTGATCGCGAGAGAGAGCGACCCGCCCGACGCGATGACGTCGGGCGAGCCGTCCTGATCCATGTCGCCGAGCGCCGGCTGCGAGAAGAGAGGCAGCATCGTGTTCGGCTGCTCGGCGGTGCTGAGCGGACCGAACGCGCTCGACGGATCGAGGCCGTCGAGCGGCTGCTCGGGTCGCTGCGGGATGAGGTTCGGCGGATAAGCGTTGAGCTTCTTCTGCTCGCCCGGATCGAACGGCAGGATGAGCGGCGCGGAGGCGTTGCCGTGCGCGACGCCCGCGAGCGTCCCGTCGAAGGTGCCGATGACCGGAGAGTTCGTGATGCCCTCGGCGACGAGCGGGAACAGGTTGAGCGACGTCATCGTGATCGGCCAGTTCGGCATCACGAGCGATGGCGCGTTCGTGCCGCGGCCGTCGAGCAGGTAGACCGCGCCGCTGTTGCCACCCTCACCGATGAGCTGGTTCGAGCCGACGACGAGATCGGGGATGCCGTCGCCGTTGAAGTCCGCGACCGCAGGCGTGGTGAAGACGCGGTTCGCCGCGGGCGGATCGCCACCGAACTTGCCGTCGTAGAGCACCGTGACGGGGTAGCCGGAGACGAGCGTGCCGTCGCTGTGGAACGCGTAGATCTTGCCGTCGAAGGCCGCGACCAAGATGTCGAGCGCGCCGTCTTTGTCCATGTCGATCAGCACGGGCGCGGCGAACGCGCCGCGCGCGATGCGGCTGTCGGTGGACATGCACGGCCCGGTCGTCGGGGGCAGCGTCACGTCGCGCGAACAGGACGGGATGCGCTCGAGCTGCTTCGGCCAACCGGGGAGCGGCGTGCCCGTGTTGTCGATCGCGTAGATCGACCCTTGATAGGTGACCGCCACGATCTCGTTGTCGCCGTCGCCGTCGAGGTCCGCGATCGCCGGAGCGTCGGTCGTGAGAGCCTCGCGACCGAGATCGGGGTCGACCCCCGTCGTGTACGCAGCGGCTGCGAGATAAGAAGGCTCGCTTGGATCGGAAGGAGTCTCGTTGAGGCCATCCATCCGACGCGTGCGGAACGGGAAGCCGGGGACCTCGACGGGCGTGCCGCTCGCGACCGAGAGGACGTGGAGCTCTCCACCCGAGGTCCCGTAGATGAGGTCGCGGATACCGTCTCCATCGATGTCCGCGGTCTTCGGGCTGCCCTCACCGCTGTCGCCCAAGTAGATCGGGAAGCCCTTCACCAGCGTCGGATCTCGATGGATGTAATAGGTGCGACGCTGCTCGCCGCGGACGTCTCCCAGGGCGCCGCCGTAGTGTGCGACCGAGCGAACGCGCACCGTGATGGTGTACTGGTTTTCACCTAGGTAGCTGTCGACGTCCCACTTCTCCGGCGCGATGGGGAAGCCCTCGAGCGTGCGGATGTCGATGACCCCGAGAGGCTTGTCCGCGCTGCCGCCGGACACGACGGAGCCGTCGATGTCGGTCTCCTCGCTCGCGACCACGAACTCGCCGTCGAGGGGTTGAACGCCGGGAGCCCACTCGATCGTGTAGTCGTAGCTCGATGCGCGCTCTGCGGAGACCGTGCCCTCGATCGCGACGGGCTCCGTCACTTGGTCCGCGTAGAGGACCGAGTACCAAGTGGGGCTGACGATGTCGACGACGGGCGGGATGCGCCCGTCACGCACGGCCTCGACGGCGTTGTTCGCGTTCACGCGACCGTAGCCGAAGCGCTGATCGAACCCTGGCTGCGACCATCGATCGCGCGGGTTCGGCTGCTGCGACTCCGGCACGTAGATGTCGTCCGCGCCCATGATCATGAGCTGGAAGACCTCGCCGGGTGAGAGGTTGCGATCGAACTTGATGCCCGCGGACCAGACCAGGCCGACGATGCCCGACGTCTGGCCGGTCGCCTCGCTCGAGCAGCCAGTACCCGCGCCGCTCAAGAAGTTGTGCCCGCCGAAGTTCGAACACGGGTGGTACTGGAGGAACGTGCGCGACTCGGTGATCTTCTCGCCCGCGTACTGAATCGCGTGCACGGGCAGCGTGTGGTTGCTGACCGTGGGCATGTTGTGGTGGCGCGCGTTCTCGTCCGCCATCGACGCCACCGTGAGCACGCCGTGGTCGTAGGCGTAGTCGAGCGCGGCCTGCGTGAAGCGGCTGTTGTTGACCGTGCCGAGCGCGCTCTGCACGAGCTTGACCTTCATGTCCGTCGCGTAGAAGACCGCCTGCGCGAAGTCGTTGACGTCGGTGATGAAGCTGTCGCCGACCCGCAGCGGCAGCACGCGGCACTCGTTGCAGCCACCTGCGCTGCCCATGCCGTTGTTGGCGCGCGAGGTCGAGTCGCGGGCCTCACCGGTGCCGTGTCCGTAGCGCGTGTCGTCGTACGGATCGTTGTCGTCCTTCATGAAATCCCAGCCCGAGATGTCGTCGACGTAGCCGTTGCCGTCGTCGTCGATCCCGTCGGAGAAATTCAGGATGAGGTCGCCAGCGTCGAACACGCCGTTGCCGTTGCGATCGCCCTTCGGGGTGGAGTCCGCGGGCAAGAGCGACGGCGTCTCTGCATAGTCCGCGACCGTGATCACGCCGTCGCCGTTGCAGTCGAAGCCCGCGCGCGTCGCCGCGTCGTCGTTCGGGTAGAACTCGGCGGAGAGGTCACCGCACGGGCTGCTGTCCGCGTGCAGTGGCCGATGCGCGCCGAGCTCGTGGTGATTGATGAACGCAGCCTCGATGATGTCGCGCTCGTCCCACTTGATACCCGAGTCGGTGACCGCGATGACGACGCGCGGGTCACCGCGCGTGATGCGCCAGGCCTTGTCGATCGACATGCCGGTCGCCGTCTCTTCCGGTCGAACGTTCTGGTTGTCGACCATGAACGAGTAGTAATTCCACTGTCCGTTCGAGTTTTCGGACCAGGCGTAGTCGGGGTCGTCCGGCCAGTTCGCAGGATCGGACATGTCGGCGTCGGGGGCCGGCGGCCACGCAGCTTGAGCATGCGACGCAGCGACGAACGGCGCGGTCGCCGACAAGAGGAGGAGCGCCGTCCGCAGCGTGAGGCTGCGCCTCGCGGACGAGGTATTGGGGCGAATCGAGCCCCCCGATGAACTGCGACGGAACAAGGCTCGCGATTTGGTTTTTACCATCGTCGAAGGACTCCCAAAGAGGTCGCCAGGGTATCATCGCGCGCGTTGAAGGGACGTTCGAACAGCGGGCTCTCGGGTATGCCGCGCGTGGATCGCGTGGTTCAAATCGTCGAGGCGACGGCGAGCTCCACGCTCGGACGCACCGCGCTCACCGACCTCGTGCGCGCGACGCTGAGCGAGCTGCGAGCGGCTTGCCTCGAGCACGGTGCCGCGGTCCCCGACGAGCAAGCGGTCGCCGAGGCCGTGCTCGCGCGGGCTCGCGAGCTCCGCGCACAGAGCGCGGCGCGCGTCATCAACGCGACGGGGGTGCTGCTGCACACGAACCTCGGGCGCGCGCCGCTCTCAGCGGGGGCCACGCGGGCCCTGGCTGAGACCGCGGGCGGCTACTCGAGCATCGAGCTCGATCTCGGCACGGGCAAGCGCGGGCGCAGGGCCGCTGCGGTCGAACAGATGCTCGCGGCCCTCACCAAAACCGAGGCCGCGCTCGTCGTGAACAACTGCGCGGCCGCAGTGCTGCTCCTCTTGGCGTCCGTCGCGCGCGGTCGCTCGGTCATCGTCTCGCGTGGCGAGCTCGTCGAGATCGGCGGCGGATTCCGCGTCCCCGACGTGATGCTCGAGAGCGGAGCGCGCCTCGTCGAGGTGGGGACGACGAACCGCACGCACCTCGACGACTACGCGCGCGCGCTCGACGCGACCCCCGACGCCGCGGCGATCCTGCGCGTGCACCGTGGGAATTTCCTGCAGATCGGCTTCGTCGAGCAGCCGCCGCTCTCCGCGTTGGCCTCGCTCGCGCGAGAGCGCGGGGTCTCGCTGCTCAAGGATTTGGGCGGAGGCGCCCTCGTGGATCTCGGCCGTGTCGGCTTCGCGGGGGAGCCGACCGTGGAGGGCTGCGTTCGCGCGGGCTGCTCGGCCGTCGTCTTCAGCACCGACAAAGCCCTCGGTGGGCCGCAAGGTGGCGCGCTCGTCGGGAGCGCAGCCCTCGTCGATCGGGCGCGCCGTCACCCGCTCGCACGCGCGCTGCGCCTCGGCCGCCTCCCCATCGTCGCCCTCGAGGCCACGCTCACTTCCTATCGCTCCGAGCGAGCGTGGCTCGAGATCCCGATCCTGCGCATGGCGGGCACGCCCCTCGACGAGCTCGAGGCGCGCGCAGCGTCGTGGGTACGCGCCCTCGACGGACGCTCGCCCGCTTCGCTTTCGATCGTCCCGACCGAGGCCGCGTTCGGCGGAGGCACGCTCGCAGGACGAACCGCGCCCTCGGTCGCGCTCGCCATCGATGTGTCCTCCGCGCTCGGCGCGGGTGGGGCGGACGCTCTCGCCGAAGCGCTTCGCACGGGCGCGCCGTCGGTGATGGCCATGGTTGTCTCGAGTCGAGTCATGCTCGACGCTCGAACGGTGTCGCCGGACGAGGACGACGCGCTGATCGCGGCGACCCGTCGAGCGCTCGCGACGGCATTTTCCCAACAGGGAAAAATCGAAGTAAGCTAGAACTTTGAGAAGTCTTGCGGTGGCCTCTTAAGGTGTTGGAGGGGACAAAGTCATGAATATTCGCAGGGTGAAGTGGCGTCTCGTCACAGGTTTTGGCGCGCTCGGGTGCGGGCTCGCGCTCCTCGCCAGCTCCTGCACCCTGATCGTCGACGGCGACGCGATGACTTGCGAGACCGACGCCGATTGTGTGAACCATCCCGGCAAGACAGCCTGTGACACCAGCGCGGGCGTCTGCATCTCTGCGGACAAGTGCACGTCGAGTTCCGAGTGCGGTGCGGCGCAGATCTGCTCGTACGCCTCGCCGCGCACCTGTGTCGACCTCAAGCAAGGCAACTGCACCGACGTCTATCCGGACGACGAGGCGTATTACAAAGACGACAAGGCCGTCTTCCTCGGACTGACCGCTCCTTTGAGCGAGGCTGACGTCAGCACCGGCGTCAGCATCCGCAATGGCGCCATCCTCGCGATCGACGAGATCAACGCGAAAGGGGGCGCCAATCAGGAGTTCCCGTTGGTGCTCATATCGTGTGACGACCAAGGCAATCGCGGTCCGGCCGAGGACAACGGGCAGACCCTCGCGAACATGGGCATCCAAGCCATCATCGGCCCTGCCTTCAGCGGGCAGACGATCGACATGACGACGGGCCCCAACTACGACGGCGAAGGTTCGATCGAGCGTGGCGTTCTAGCGATCTCCTCCTCCGCGACGAGCCCGGACATTACTGGCCTCAACGACCTCGCCCCAGCATGTCGCGACACCACCCCAGACGAATGCCCCGGGCTCGTCTGGCGCACGTCGCCGTCCGACAAAATCCAGGGCGCGGCGATGGTCGCTTATTTCCCGGAGCTCGAGGAGATCGCCAAGAACCGCGTCGCTCCCGACCCGCCCCTCACCAGCATCAAGGTGGCCATTCTCCACAAGGGTGACTCATACGGTACGAACCTCGCCCAGACCGTCGAGAACACCCTCAAGTTCAACGGTGATGTGCTCGCGCTCTCCCAGCCGGCGAACTACATCAACCTCGATTACGGCGACACCTCGCAAGAGGGTGTGATGCCCGATCCCGACAAGGTCGCGATGGCGGCGGCCTTCGGCGCGGACGTCTATCTTCTGCTCGGCACGAGCGAACTCGCGCCCGTCCTCCAAGACATCGAGGACAATTACCCCGGCGCCAACAAGCCCTACTACGTGTTCGGTGATGGTGGACTATCGAGCGAAATCGCGACCGCGGCTGCCGCCAAGGGCGCGACGAGCCGCGTACGTGGGACGATCCCGGGCACGCAGAGCTTGCTCTTCACCCAATTCTCAGCGCGCTACACCAATCGCTTCCCCGATGACCAAACGGGCGGGCCTGAGGTCTTCGGCGCTGCAGGCGCGTACGACGCCGTTTACCTCCTCTCGTTCGCCGCGACCGCGGCTCGCGGCGCTCAGCTGCTCGGGGTCGAATACGCGCGCGGACTGACCAAACTCGCCGACACCTCCAAGGCCGCTCTCGAGGTCGGGTCCAGCGACTTCGGCGACGTGAACGGCTCGCTCAACAACGGCGACACCGTCAACATCGACGGAGTATCCGGGCCGCTCGACTTCGACATCACGAGCGGTGAGGCTCCGTCGGACGTCCAGATTTGGTGCCTCGACTCTGTGGCGGGGTCCGGGACCTACTCGACTCACTACTTCGAGGCGCTCACTGGAACGATGCAGGGCACGCCGGACACGGGCGGCACCAATTGTCCATTCTGAGGGCTGCCCATTCCGACGGCCGCCCTCTCTGAGGGCTGCCCCGCAACAGGTCAGTGGTGAGGTGGCGATTGGGGCTCTCGAGCGGAGCCCCAATCGCTTTCTTATGCGCTAGTCCCCTGGAACCAGCACTTCTTGAAGAATTCGCGCCTGTCTTTTGCGGGGAAACTTCGTTTCCCCGGGACTAGAAGCGGGCGTCGAGGCCCATGAACGTCGGTCCAACGAGGAGCCGAGCGTTGGGCTTGGGCGGCGCTTTCTCGTCTTTCTTCTTGCTGTCATCGCCGCTCGAGATCTCGACCGCGGTGAAGATGACCGCCGCAGCGGCCGACACGATCGTTGCCCCGAGAAACACGTCGGAAACGATCGCAAAGGTGCTCGCCGTGTCGGCCTGATCCTGAATGTCGCCCTCGGAGGTGCCGGGCTGCTTCTTGAGGTCCTGCAGGTCAGAGTCCGCCCCCAACGCGAGGCCCCCCATCACGCCTGTCGTGATCGCGAACACACCCGTCAACGTCCAGAGCACGATGGGGCCAACCGGGGGCCCTGGCTCACGGATGGTGTCGCCACCGATGATGACGACCTTCTGTTCATTGGTCTTGTCGTTGATGATCGTCACCTCGGGCTGGAGCTCGATCACGACCTCTCGGTTCTCTTGACCAGCAAACTCCTCCGTCTTGGTTACTGTCTTGTAACCCTGTTTGGAGACCTCGATACGGCGCTTGCCCGCGCTCACGAGGACGGGCCCGCTGATCGGCTGCGCGACCAAGACATCGTCGACCTTGAGGTCAGCGCCCTCGACGTTGATCTTGATCTTCAGGGTCGCGACGCGGCCCTTGAGCTTGTCCACGTCCTTCTCGACGTCGGTGCGGCGGGCCGCGGGGACACGCTTGCCGCCGTCATCCAGGTATTGCTGGAACGTCTTCAGCGCGTTCGCGTAGTCGGCTAGCTGGTAATAGGTCTGGCCGATATTGAAGAGCACGTTGAAGTTGGGCGACATCTCATAGGAGCGCTTGAACTCGATGAGCGCTGCCTGATAGTCGGCTTCGTCGTAGAATGCGACGCCCTGCTCGTAGTGCGATTTGGCGTCATCTGCCTTGGTCTGCGCGTACGCGGGCGTGCTCAGGGTTGCCTGGACCCCCATCGTGGCGGTCGAAGCAATGAGCGCCAGCGCCGCGATTCGAATTGAAGGATGCCCCCTATAGAACATTCCAACAGGGTAACAGCACCCGCGAAGCAATGGGAGAAAACCCCGCTCGCGGGGCGAACGGGGTCGTCTCTCGTCAGGCTATCTGGCCGCGCTCAGCCGCCGGGATACGCCGTATCGATCGTGCGGATCGGCTTACCGAACTTGTCGCGACCGGGCGTCGTCGACGTGGCCGGCGGGTCAGCGGTCGGCGGCGTCGAGGTCTTGGGGGTCGTCGGCGTCGTCGCCACACCAGTCCCATGCCGATCGACAGCCAACTCAGGCTCCCAATTCACCGAAGTCTCGGTCGGTTCGATCTTGCGGACCTTCGGCGTGTAGCCCGAAGCGTCGACCTTGATCTCGTGGGTGGTCCCGTCGTTCTTGATCGAAGTCTGCACCTTGCCGGCGCCGACCTTCTTGCCGTCGATATAGACGTCAGCGTCCTTGGGCTCGACCTTCACGCTGACCGCGATCTCGCCGGGAGCCGCACTCACGCTCGCTGTCGCCGCGACCGCGGTCGATGCTGTGGCGGTGGTCGTCGGCGCAGCCTTCGCGTCGGCGGCAGCGGTTGCGGTCGCAGTGGGTGCACCCGTCTCGGCCGCGGGCGTCGAGCTCGGCGTCGAAGCTGCCGAGTTTCTACCGAAGCCGACCCACAAGAGCGCTGCGAGGCCGCCAGCCGCTGCCGCGATCCCCAGTGCGACCATCGTGAGTCGCTTGCTGCTGTTGGGAGCGGGCTTGCCTGGCGGAGAGTGAGCGACGCCGGCGTGCGCCAGCGAGCTCGACACCGAGGGTTGACTGGAGTGTCCAGGCTCGCTGCCAGTCGTCCCGGGCGCGAGCCGAGGCAGACCCGTGATGCTGGGCGACGAGCCCTGCGCGAGCGGGATGATCGAATGCGAGCCGCTCGCCGAAACACCCGAGCGCGAGAACTGGGGAATGGACCCCGTGGCCGAGAGGCCGAAGCCGCTCGCTCGCGCGAGCTCCCCGGTCATCGAGTTCGGGTGCTCGATGTTGGGCAGCGAGACCTGCTGATACGCGCCCGTCATCATCATGTTGGAGCGCGCGACCTGCTGCTCCACGATGCCCTTCAGCTTCTTGCGCTCGTCGTCGAACGTGGCCGAGAGCAAGCGACCGACCTCTCGAAGGGTCGAGCGCTCGCTGCCCGAATCCATCAGCTCCTCGAGCTCGGCCTGGAGCTCGATCGCCGAGGCGTGGCGTCGATCGCGATCGGGCGCGAGCGACTTCATGATGATGGCCTCGAGCCGCTGCGAAATATCGGGCCGCATGCTGCGCGGCGAAGGGATGTCGCCAGCGAGCAGCTGATGGAGGATTTGAACCTCGTTCATCCCCTTCCAGAGCCGGCGGCCGACCGCGGCCTCCCACAGCATCACGCCCACGCTGAAGATGTCCGCGCGGCGATCGACACGCTCGCCCTTGGCCTGCTCGGGCGCCATGTAACCGACCTTGCCTTTGAGCATGCCGGTGCGCGTCTCGTGCGAGGAGTTCATCGCCTTCGCGATGCCGAAATCGACGACTTTGACCTGCCCGTCGTACGTCACGAAGACGTTGTGCGGCGTCACGTCGCGGTGCACGACCCCGAGTGCCGTGCCGTCGAAGTCCGTCAGGTCGTGGGCGTACTGGAGGCCACCGAGCACGTCGCCGAGGATGCGCAGGCTCATCCCGAGCGGCAGCCCGCGATCCCGACCGAGCCGGTGCAGGATGCGGCTGTAGGGTTGACCCTCCAGATACTCCATCGCGATGTAAAAGCGCCCGCCTGCCTCGCCGACCTCGTTGGTCTGGACGATGTTCGGGTGGCTCAGCCGCGCGGACAGCCGAGCCTCTTCGAGGAACATATTGATGAAGTCCGGGTCCTCAGCGAGCTCAGCTTTGATGAGCTTGATGACCATGAGCTTGTTGAAGCCGGCAGGCCCCGCAACGACGGCGAGGTAAACTTCCGACATTCCGCCACGGCCGAGCTCCGCAATGAGCTTGAACTTGCCAAGCACGTTGCTGGGCATCTGGGCATGCTGGAGCGGGTCTACTGCGGCCACCTCATCCCCCTTCTTGGGCGTCGCGCGCGGTCACGCGAGTTGCACGGTATCTGTCTTCGCATTCTCGGCACGACCAAACACGAACTCGAGAGAAGGCTACCTCTCCCCTGCGTACGCCGCAAGACGCGCCGGGCCGCTCGCGGGCTGCGAAAGCGGCCCTGCGAGCGGCGTGATTCGCAAGCGAGTCGGAGCCGATGGCGGATTGGTTTTCAGGTTCGCGGCCTTCCGGTAGGCTCTTCGATTCGAGTAGCCTACTTGCTCGAATACGCTTCACCGAGGGCTCATGCGCATGCGGAATCTTCTCTTCTCCGTCTTCCTGCTGTCGTCCGTCGGGGCCATGGCGTGCACCCAAGACTTCGAGAAATACCGGCCCGGCAGCGGCGGTAGCAACGAAGGCGGGCAGGGCGGCGGCGGGCCATGTGCTGGCGTCGTCTGCAACGACGACAACCCTTGCACCGACGACGTCTGCGACGCCCAAACCGGTGAGTGCCTATTCCCCGCGGCGACCGTCGTCACGTTGCCCCAGACGGACGGCGACTGCAAAGACGCCATCTGCAGCGGCACGACGCTGAGCTCGACACCGAACACGAGCGATCTGCCCGACGACGACGGCAACCCGTGCACGAACGACATCTGCGACAACGACACGCCGAGACATCCAGCGGCCGATGATGGGACGCCTTGTAACGGCAGCGGCTCTTGTCTCGCCGGTGTCTGTGAGACTTGCCTGAACGACGCGCAGTGCGGCACCGACACGCAATGCGCTGACTTCACCTGCAACGCGCAGAACAAGTGCGAGGTCGCGTACTCGCCGGGGACCGTCATCAGTGGGGACACCGACGGCAACTGCCTCGCGATCCAGTGCGAGGACGGCAACCCACAGCCTGTCGAATTGCCACTCTCGACGGACAACGACGACGGCAATCCGTGCACCGCGGACAGCTGCAACGGCACCACGCCCGAGCACGCCGCGCTGACCAACATGGCTTGTTCGAACCCCGCGAACGGCCAATGCAACGCGCAGGGCGTGTGCGTCGACTGCACGACGAGCGCGGGCTGTGCTGCAGGTGACGAGTGCGACACGGGCACGAGCTCGTGCGTGGATTGCTTGACGACCGCCGGCGGATGCTCGGGGTCGAACCAGTGCAACACGACCACGCACACGTGCGTCGACTGTGTCGACAACAACGGGTGCAGCGGCACCGATCAGTGCAACACGTCGAACAACACCTGCGTCGACTGCGTGGACAGCAACGGCTGCCCCGCCAACGACCAGTGCCTCGTCGCCTCTCACTCGTGCGTCGACTGCATCGACAACGGCGGCTGCCCCGACGCGACGAACAACCAGTGCAATACGACGACGCACGCGTGCGTCGACTGCGTGAACGACTCCGGGTGCAGCGCGACCCAGAACTGCTTCAACAACGGCTGCGTCGACTGCCTCGATGACTCGGGGTGCTCGCCAGGGCAGCAGTGCAACACGAGCAATCACACCTGCGTCGACTGTGTCACTGACGCCGGCTGCACGGCGCCACAGCAGTGCGACACGACCAATCACGTCTGCGTCGCATGCGTGACCAATGCGGCATGCACGGACCCCGTGTTGAACCAGTGCGACACGACCAACCACGTCTGCGTCGACTGCACCGGGGACTCGGGCTGCGCGTCGCCCACAGCGGCCTGCGACACGACGAACAAGGTCTGTGTCGAGTGCGGCGCCGTCGCGCAGAACAGCATGTACTGCACGACCAACCTCGACGGGCCGGATTGCCGGTCGGGTCACCAATGCGGTTGTGACATCGACGGGGATTGCACCACCAACATGCAGGGCAAACTCTGCGTGACGGGGAACGTGTGCGGCTGCAACAGCTTCATGTCGGACTGCTTGGCTGGCGCCACTGCCTGCACCAACCATGTCTGCGTGTACTGAGGCTGAGGTCCTTTCCTGAGGGAGGACCGTGAAGCCTCGCCGTGACGCCTTCCCCATCCGCACGATCGGGCTGGGGGCGAGCTTCCGAGAAGACTTCTTTCACCGTGTCCTCGAAGCCTCCTGGCTGACCTTCTTCGCGGGGGTCGCAGGGGGCTTCGTCGTGGTGAACGCGTTCTTCGCGGCGCTCTACCTGCTCCAGCCGGGTTCGATCGCCAATGCACGGACGGGGTCCTTCGCGGACGCCTTCTTCTTCAGCGTCCAGACGATGGGGACGATCGGCTACGGCGTGCTCGCGCCCGCCACCGTCTACGCGCAGGTCGTGGTCTCCGTCGAGGCCCTCACGCAGCTGCTCGTGTTCGCGGTCGTCGCCGGCATGACGTACGCCAAATTCGCGATGCCACGCGCGCGCGTGATGTTCTCGGCGAAGATGGTGATCGGCCGGCGCGAGGGCGCGCGACACCTCATGTTTCGCATGGCGAACGCCAGGCACAACACCATCGTCGAGGCCTCACTGAAGGCGGTGCTCCTCCTCGACACGGTCACGCGCGAGGGCGAGAGCATCAGGGTCCCCCACCCCATCGTGCTCGTCCGCGACACGAACGCCTTCTTCAGGCTCTCGTGGACCGCGAGCCACGTCATCGACGAGAAGAGCCCGTTCTTCGGTGAGAACGCGATCGAAGAGCTCGCGCGTCGGAACCCGCTGCTGCTCCTGTCACTGACGGGGCTCGACGAGACGATCACGCAGGCCGTCCACGCGCGACACTTCTACTCGTTCGACGACCTCGTGGTCGGAGCGCGCTTCGCCGACATCATCTCGACCGACGCGGACAAGAAGACCCGGATCATCGACTACACGAAGTTCGACGACGTCGTGCTCGAGAGCTCGATCCCGAGCACGAGAGAGGGCTCGCGGGGCGCGTCGTCGGCATGACCGAGCCGCGCTTCAAGCGGTCGATCCCGATGGAGCTCGTGTGGGGCCGCGAGCACTATGACATTGTCATAGCTTCGGTGCGACGGGCGAAGACGAGCGTGTGGATCGCGACCGCGAACCTGAAGGACGTCCACGTCGAGGCGCGCGTCGGGACGCGAGAGCGTGCGCGAGGTCGGTTCTCGAGCTTGTTCGAAGAGCTCGGCGAGCGCGCGCGTCAGGGCGTGGAGATCCGCATCCTCTCGGCCGGGCCACCGTCGCGGGCGCTCACCGCTCGACTCGCGACCAAGACCGCTGCGCGTGCGGTCGAGGTGCGGCGGTGCGTGCGCCTCCACATGAAGATGATCGCGGTCGACGGCACCATGCTCTACCTCGGTTCGGCGAATTTCACCGGGGCCGGGCTCGGCGCGAAGGGGGATGGTCGACGCAACTTCGAGGCTGGGATCGTGACGAGCGACGACGTGCTGCTCGATCGCATGCAGCAGGCGTTCGAGGGGATTTGGTCCGGAGGCGAGTGCGCCGGATGTCGCGTGCGCGGCGAGTGCCCGAAGCCGATCGACGAGCTCGTCGCCGCGAAGGCTCGCGCAGCGAAGCGCGGCTAGTCCTTCCGGTCGCGAGGCGCGCGGCTCGTCCCGAAGTGGAAGCGGAGCGCGGGCAGGAGCCTCCGTCGCCAGGAGGCCTCGTTGTGCCGGCCCTTCGGGTCTTCGCGAAACTTGAGCTCGACGCCGCGCGCGTGGGCAAGGAGCCCGGCCATGCTGCGCGCCCGCGCGAGCATGCTGCCGCCCGCTTCATGCGCGCCTGCGTCGAGATAGATGCGCAGGCGCGCGCCCCCCACGCCACCGTGAGCGAGGGCGCGCTGGTGCCGCGCCCAATCGAAGATCGCGCCGCCCGCGATCTGGAGTGATGGCGACATCGAGAGCGCGCCGCCGAAGACGTGCGGCATGCGCAACGTCGCGTAGAGCGCTGCGAGCCCACCCATCGACGAGCCGCCGACGATCACGCGCCGCGCGTCCGACGTGAGCGCGTGCTCGGCGCGGAGCTTCGGCAGGAGCCAGCGCTCGATCCACGCGAGCTCGCGCTCGAGGTCTCCTCCGCCGAACGGTGAGAGCTCCTTGATGCGATGCACGCCACCATGATCGAGGCCGACGATGACGGGGGCCTCGACGTTCTTGGCGAGGCGTTCGACCGTGCTGTGGGCGTGCCATCCCCCGGCGAAGCTCGGCTTGTCGTCGAAGACGTTTTGCCCGTCGAACATGAAGAGAACAGGGCGCGCCCGGGCAGGCGTACGTCGCGGGACGTAGACGCGAACGTGCCTCGCGGGCGGAATACCTGGCACTATTTCGTAGGGACCCGTGAGCTCGATCATCTGTGCGTGGCCGACTTCCAGCGCGCGAGCGCTCCACCGTCGAGGCGCTAGCTTTCCATGATCGACCCCACGCTGCCCGTCGTTGATCGATTCATCCTGGAACGCGCTGTCGGCTCCGGCGGCATGGGCACGGTGTTCGCGGCCTTCGACCCCGTGACCGGGACGCGCGTCGCCCTCAAGATCCTCCACGCCGGCGCGGAGGACGTCGCGCGCTTCGAACGAGAAGCCGTGCTCCTCGCGAAGCTCGATCACCCCGCGATCGTCCGTTACATCGCGCACGGCAACGCGGTTGGGGGTCGCCCGTTCCTCGCGATGGAGTGGCTCGATGGCGAGGACCTCGGTCGACGACTGTCGCGCGGGCCGCTCGAGTTCGAAGAGGTGCTCCAGCTGCTCCAGCGGGTCTCGCAGGGCCTTTCGACGGTGCACAAGGCTGGGCTCGTCCACCGCGACATCAAGCCCGACAACATCTTCCTCGTTCGGAGCGATGTCTCGCAGGCGAAGATCGTCGACTTCGGGCTCGTTCGTCCGCCCAAATCGCTGGCCCTGACCGCGAGCGGCGAGGTCCTCGGGACGCCCGGCTACATGGCCCCGGAGCAGATCCGCGGTGAGCAGCCGGCGCCGACGGCGGACCTCTTCTCGATCGGGTGCGTGCTCTACGAGTGCCTCACGGGCAAGCCTGCTTTTCGCGGCGGCAACCCGATCGCCGTCCTCACCAAGGTGCTGCTCGACGAGCCTCAGCCGATCCTCGAGCTCAGGCCCGGCGTACCGCCCGCGCTCCTCGCGCTGGTGAATCGTTTGATGTCAAAGGATGCGCGCCTGCGGCCTCAGGACGGCGCAGAGCTCGTCCGGTTGGTCGACGCGCTTCGACTCCCGCGCCGGCCAGCCTCCGCCGACAGGCTACCGGCCGTGGTCCTGTCGGACGCGGAGCGCGCGCTCGCGGCGGTGCTCGTCGTCGCGTGGATCGCGGACGCGAACGGGGTCGTTCGCAACTCGTCGGTGCAGGTGGACAACAAGCGCCTGCACGAGAGCATCGCGGCGATCGCCTCCCAATACGGAGCGCTCGTCGACGCGTCGCTCGGCTTCGGCGCGGTCGTGACGTTCCCACGCGTCCAACAATCACCCGGCGATCAGGCGACGGTCGCGGCGCGCGCTGCGCTCGCGATGGCGCGCCTGCCGGGCGTGCGCGCGTCGCTCGCGATGGTGCACATGTCGGGCTCGACGTTGGGAGCCGCGATCGAACGCGCTGGAACCGCGCCCGCGTCGTGGCCGCGCGGGGCAGTGCTCGTCGATGACCTCACGGCCAACCTGCTGCCATCGCGCTTCGAGCGCGTGGGCGTCGCGACGCGGCTCGCCCTCGTCGCCGAGCGGGACGGGCTCGATCTGCCGCGCACCATCCGTGGACGAATCACACCGTTCGTCGGTCGCGAGCCCGAGGCCGAGCGCCTCTTCTCGGCGTCGACCTCGGCGATCCGCGTCGCGCAGCCGAGCGTGGCGATCGTCAGCGGCGAGGCCGGGACCGGCAAGAGCCGGCTTCGTCAGGAGGTCCTTCGCAGGCTCGGGGTCGCGGAGCCTCACCTCTCGATGATGGTCGCGAGCGGCGACGTCCGCACGCGGGAGATCCCCTTCGCGATGCTCGGGGCGCTCATCTGCCGCGCCGCAGGCGGTGTGGCCGCGACGCTGCCCGAGAGCAGGCGCCGGCTCTTCACGCGCGTGTCGCGCTCGGTGCCGCCGAACCACGCCCTCCGGGTCGCGTGCTTCCTCGGTGAGATCGCGGGCGTACCCTTCGACGATCACGCTGTCGTCGAGCTCGCTGCGGCGCGCCGAGATCGCGCGCTGCTCGGGGATCACGCGCGGCGCGCGGTGCGCGAGTTCCTCCAGCGCGAGGCCGAGCTCGGCCCGCTCTGCGTCGTGCTCGAGGACGCGCACGAGGCCGACGCCGCGTCGCTCGAGGTCATCGCGGCCGCGCTCTCCGCGGTCGAGACCGCGCCCATCGTGGTGTGGGTCATCGGTCGGCCGCGCATGCTCGAGCGCGTGCGTTCGATCTTTCGCGGACGCATCGTGGAGGAGCTCGAGCTCGGCGCGCTCAGTGATGATGGCCAGCGCGAGATCGCCCGTGCGATCCTGGGAAACGACGCCGAGGAGGAGACGATCGCGTCGGTCGTCAAGCGCGCCGCAGGCTCGCCGCTCTTCGCCGAGGAGGCCGCGCGTCTCACCGCCGAAGCAGGCGGGGTCGCGGGCACTGCGACGTTCAAGAACCTCCTCGGGCTCTACGAAGCGCGGGTCGCGGAGCTCGAGCCCGCGGCGCGCAAGGTCGTGCGAGCAGCGAGCCTCGTCGGGACGACGTTCTGGGTCTCGATCGTCGCGGAGCTCGTCGGTGAGCTCGCCGCCGCGGAGGGCGGCGCTCAGCGCTCGGTCGTCGAGCGCGTGTGTGACGATCTCAAGCGTCGCGAGTGGTTCGTCGAGCACGCGATGAGCCGGTTCCACGGCGAGCGCGAGCTCTCCTTCCGCTTCGATCAAATGCGCGAGGCCGCGAATCGACTCGTCCTGCCCGAGGACGTCGTCGCGGGGCGCGCTGCGATCGCGCGTTGGCTCGTCTCGCGGGGCGAGAGCGATCCCTCGCGCATCGCGGACCATTTCTCGGCGGCGGGGCTCGACGCGGAGGCCGTGCCGTGGCTCCTCGGCGCGGCCGAGCGCGCGATCGCGTTCTCGGATTTTTCGGGCGCCGTGACCTACGCGAAGCGCGGCCGGGACGCGGCGCGCGACCCCGTCGTGCGCGGTGAGCTCTGCGCCGTCCTCGCCGAAGCGCACCGCTGGTGTGGGGATCATGCTGCTGCGCTCGACGCCGCGCGCGAGGCCGCGCGCTTGCTCGGGAGCGGCTCGCAAGCGCCGCCCGCACAAGCGCACCGCGGTCAGCAACGCGAGCGCTGGTTCGCAGCGATGGGTGAGGCTGCGAGCTCCGCGAGCCGCATGCGCCGCCTCGACGAGCTCGTGTCGGCGGCCGATCGCCTCTACGCGTCGCGCTCGCCGAAGAACCCGTCGACGCAGGAGGTCGTGAGCCTCGCGCGCGCTGCGATGTTGCTCGAGCACGCGGGAGCGTCGAACCGCGCCGCGCCGATCTACGCCTTTCTCGACGAGATCGCCCCCTCCCTCAAGGACGACCCGCTCGCGACGGGCAGGGTCCATTTCGCGCGCGCGTGGCGCGCCCAGGTGAGCAGCGACTACAGCACGTACGGCCGCGAGCTCGCGTTCGCGCAGGGCTGCTTCGAACGCGCGGGTGATCTCAAGATGCTCGCGCACATCGAGGCGAACCGCGCGCACGCCGCGCTCGAGCTCGGAGAGTTCGATCGCGCCGTCGAGCTCGGGTCCTCGGCCCTCGAGCGAGCGCTCTCGCTCAATTTGTCGGCGGCGGTCGCGCTCGCTCGGAACAACCTCGGCCTCGCGCTCGGTCGTGTCGGGCGCGCGAGCGAAGGCATCGACGTCGAGCGCGAGGCCATCCGCGCCTACGAGAAGATGCGCGACGTGCGACTCGAAGGCGCGAGCCGAACCTACCTCGCGAGGCTGCTCGTCATGCACGGCGCGCTCGCCGACGCCGAGAGCGAAGCGCGGCGCGCGGTGGGCAGCCTCGAGCAGATCCCGCTCCTGCTCTCGCAAGCGACCGCGACGCTCGCGATGGTGCTGCTCGCGCGGGGCAGACCCGCGGACGCGCTCCGTCACGCCGAGCGCGCGCGCGACGTGTTTCTCGCGGCCGGTCGCTGCGAGGGAGACCCGACGCTCATCTACCTGACGCTCGCGGAGGCGCTGCTCGCGGCGGGCGAGCTCGACGCCGCGCGTGGAGCAGCGGGCGTCGCGCTGCGCGAGCTCGAGCGCGCGGCCGCCCGCATCGACGACATGACGATGCGCTCCCGCTTCCTCGAGGGCATCCCCGAGCACGCTCGCATCCTCGCCCTCGCAAGGTAGAGTTCGCGGATGCTCTCTCTTTCTCGACGGGCTCGAACGCGCTCGCTCGCGGCCTTGGCAGCGTTCGCCGCGACCGCGACGTTGTCGAGCGCCGCCCTCGCCGAGTGGCGGGTCGGCTTCGAACCGAAGGCCGAGTTCCTCTTCGGGGACGACTTCCTCGCCGGCCCCGGCTTCTCGTTCGACCTCGGCTATTCGCTCGACACCTATCCCGTGCTCATCGTCCCCGAGGTCGAGCTCTCGGCCGCGGTCTTTCCGATGTCCAACCTCGTCGTCGGCGCGCGCGGGACCGCCGGCATCCGCGTCGGGCTCACGCTCGAGGTCGAGCCGAGCGTGTACTTGCACGTCGGCTACGGCCTGCTCGACGAGCCCGATCGCTCGCGCCGCAACCTCTCGAACAACTTCACCATCGACACGGGGGTCTCCTTGGACAAGCGCATCGATCGCTCGATCACGTTGGGCGGGTCGCTCGGCTACGAGGGCTTCATCGGAGAGTCGAGCGAGCACGGCTTCACGGGCTCGGTCCACTTGGGGCTCTGGCTATGAGCTCGATCCACCGCGCAGCGTTGTTCGTCCTGGCGTCGGCGCTCGGCGCCGCGTGCGGCTCCGACCCCGCCGCGACGAAGCTCTCTGCCTCCGTGAGCGGCGCCAGCGCGAGCACGGTGAGCGCAGCGCAAGCGGCCACGAGCACCTCGGCCGCGCCCGCTCACCCGTCGTTGCCCGCGGGCCCGGTGCCTTGCGGCGCGCTCTCTTGCGAGGTCTTCGACACGCCGTCGGCGGCGCTCGCGAGCATCCTCGCGAAGGACAAGCCCTTGTTGCTCGCGCTCGGTGAATCACACGCGCTGAAGGGCGCGGAGGACGTGCCGTCGACGACGGCGCACTTCACCGACGAGCTCCTGCCGACCCTCGACGGCAAGGCAGCCGCCATGGTCCTCGAGCTCTGGGTCACCGAGGGCAAGTGCGGCAAAGAGAAGGAGGCGAAGGTCGCCGAGCAGCAGAAGGAGGTCACCCAGCATCAGAAGGACGACAACCCGAACGAGTTCGTGAAGCTCGGGGAGAAGTCGAAGTCCCTCGGCATCGTGCCGTTCATCCTCCGGCCGACGTGCGACGAGTACGACACGATCCAGAAGGCGGGGGACAACGCGGTGCTCGAGATGCTCTCGATGATCACCCGCAACATGAAGAAGAAGTCGCTCGCGCTCCTCACCGAGGCGAAGAAGAAGGGTCCCGACAAGCTGGTCGTCACCTATGGGGGCGCCATGCACAACGACCTCGCTCCGAAGAAGGGGCGCGAGGAATGGTCCTTCGCTGCGGATCTCGCCAAGGCCGTGTCGGGTCGCTACGTCGAGCTCGATCTCGTGGTCCCCGAGTTCATCAAGGACAACGAGGCGTGGCGCTCGCTGCCCTGGTTCTCTGCCTACGACAAAGAGAAGTTCGCGGGCTCGACGGTGCTCATCCGCATGGCCGACCACTCCTACGCGCTCGTATTTCCCCGTACGAAGTAGCGCTACGCGGGGAACCGTTGCGCTCCTCGGCGAGCACGCAAGAAAGAAATCGACCACGCTGAAACGTGGGGGGGACAAAGGGGTCCACCCATTGACACCGTGCAAATGCTCGCTCATAGCTCCGCCGCGCCCCCGCGAAGTATGCGGTGGCCATCTAGGAGGACTGTGATGAAGAGGTCGATTCTTGCGCTGGCGCTGATCGTCGTCGGTGCTCTCACGGGCTGTGGCGACCAGAACCAGGCGGGCGCGAGCGCCGAGACGCAGAAGAGCGCCGCCTCGAACCAGGCGAAGGGCGCGGCGTCTTCCGCTGCAGCCCCGGCAGGAAAGCCGGCAGCCGACGCAAAAGACAAGGCTGCAGAGAAGACGGACACGAAGGACACCCCGAAGGACCCGCCGAAGCCCGACACCGCAGCAGCGGCCGCTCCGGGCACGACCGCTCCCGCGGGCGACATCCTTCGTTACATGCCGAAGGAGTGCGACGAGGGTCGCGGCTACGGCAACGTGAGCAAGCTCTCGGCTGGTGACATCGGGACCGCGCTCGACGGCGCGATGACCAACCTCATGTCGCTCAACCCGAAGGACTCGAAGAAGGCCGAAGAGGCCATGAAGGTCCTGCGAGACGGCGGCATCGAGCCGGGCCAGGCGCTCGACGAGATCGCAGTTTGCGCCAACAAGGACGACAAGAAGACGATCGTCGCTTTCATGGGCGACATGAGCAAATCCGACAAGCCCGCCGAGACGATCGCCAAGGCGATCGAGACCGCTTCCGGCAAGACCGTGAAGCGTGAAGAGGCCGGCGACATCACCTGGCTCATGAACCCCGACGGCAAGGACGTCATCGCGGTCATCGGCAAGACGACGCTCCTCATGGGCAAGGACAAGGCTGCCCTCGAGGCCGCCGCCAAGGGCCTTGACGGCGCGGGCGAGTTCGGCGACGCGAAGAACCACGTCGTTTGGGTCAGCGCCAACGGCAAAGAGCCGATGTCGCTCACGGTCGACGAGAGCGGCGACAACTTCGCCCTCAAGGCGAACGTGAAGGCCGGTGAGAAGAAGGCCGCCGACGCGAAGAAGGAGTTCGACAAGATGCTCCCCGAGCTCGACAAGAACGTCCCGCCCCTCTTCAAGCCGGTCATCCCGGTGGTGAAGTCCGCGAAGGTCGAGGCAGCTGGCGACACGCTCAACATCTCCGCCGACATCCCGAAGGCGACGATCGTGGAGTTCCTCAACGGCCTCAAGACGGCGAAGGTCGAGGACCTCAAGGGTCTGCGCTTCTGAGCCCGAGGAGGTCCAGCTCCGACGAACCGGTCTTCGTCGTCTGGTTTCGCGGCAAGGACCTCCGCCTCGGTGATCATCCGGCCCTGACCGCCGCCCTCGCAGGCGGCGCCAGGGTCGTTCCCATTTTTGTCGTCGATCCCTACTTCTTCGCGCCTGAGCGCGCGCGGCGCCTAGCGCACCGCATGCAGTTCCTGCTCGGCTCGATCGAAGTGCTCGCGCGCGAGATCGCGGAGCGCGGCTCGCGGCTCGTCCTCCTCGAGGGCAAGAGCCACGAGGTCATCCCCGCCGCCGCGACAGCGCTTCGCGCGGTGAAGGTCTTCGCGATGCGCGCCGTCGAGCCCGTCTTTCGCGAGCGAGATCGACGCGTGCGCGAGGCCCTCGGCGATCGCTTCGAGCTGCTCGAGGGCGAGACGCTCACCCCACCCGGGAGCGTCCTCAC
Organism: Polyangiaceae bacterium; assembly: GCA_046351325.1. Taxonomy (GTDB): domain Bacteria; phylum Myxococcota_A; class Polyangia; order Polyangiales; family Polyangiaceae; genus Xiheicaenibacterium. The sequence continues at coordinate 135,536 of JAXLYR010000001.1, forward strand.
GGGCAGCGGCGGGCCCTACCTCGTCTTCACCCCGTTCTCGCGCGCCGTGCGGGACAAGCTCCCGCCGGCCGAGCTCGCGCGCTCCGTGACACCCGCGCCGCGCTCGCTGCCTCCTTTGCCTGCGCAGCTCGGCCTCAGCGAGGTCCCCCTCCCCTCGCTCGCGAAGCTGGGGATCACGGCGAATCCTCGCCTCCCCGAGCCCGGTGAGATCGCCGCTCGAGCGCGCCTCTCGCGCTTCGTCGCCGCGGGCCTCGCGGGCTACGCCGAGCTCCGCGATCGCATGGATCTCGACGGCACGAGCCACCTCTCACAGGACCTGAAGTTCGGCACGCTCAGCGTGCGCGAGGTCGTGGCCGCGGCGCTCACCGCGGCGAGCCCGCCGAGCATCGCTGACAAATTCGTAAGCGAAGTCCTCTGGCGCGAGTTCACGCACCACACGCTCTTTCACCGCCCGACGGTCCTGCGTGAGCCCTTCCGCGCCGAGTTTCGCGGCTTCCCGTGGGTGTTCGATCAAGCTCGCTGGGCCGCATGGGTCTCGGGGAACACGGGGCTGCCCGTCATCGACGCCGCGGCTCGCCAGCTCCTCGCCGAGGGGTGGGTCCACAACCGCGCCCGCATGATCACCGCGAGCTTCCTCACGCGGCAGCTGCTCGTCCCGTACACCCACGGCGAGGCTCACTATCTCGAGCACCTCGTCGACGGCGACTGGGCGCAGAACAACGCAGGCTGGCAGTGGTGCGCCGGCTCGGGCACCGACGCGCAGCCGTACTTCCGTGTCTTCAACCCCGTGCTCCAGGCCGAGCGCTACGACCCCACGGGCGCCTACGTGCGGCGCTGGGTCCCCGAGCTCGCGGGCGTGTCGGCCGAGCGCATCCACAAACCGTGGCTCGCGCCTCGCGCCGAGCGCGGGTCGTACCCGACGCCGATCGTGGATCTCGCCGAGGCGCGCGATCGCTACCTCGCGGTCGCGAAGCTCCACATGAAAAATGTGAGGGGAGCCTCAGGTTCAGGCTAGGTCAGGCGAGGAGCTTCTCGAGCTCGGTGCGCTGGGCCGCCGCGTCGCGCCGCCCGGCCTCGATGAGCGAGCCGCAGAACTCCCCGTCGAAGAGGAGGAAGCTCGCCGCGTCGCCCGTCGTCCCCTCGTCGTCCTGGAAGAGGGCCTTGAGGATGCGCGCGACCGAGAGCACGCGACCGCTGCCGCTCAGGTGCGCGAGGTGCTCGGCCGCGAGCGCACCGAGATCGCGCGAGGGTCGGATATGGCAATAGCGGATCGCTCGATACGCAGGCCGATCGCGGAGCTTCAGCGCGGCGTGGACCTTCGTGAGCGCGTCGCCACACGACTCCTCGAGGATCTCGACCATGTCGTTGATGCGCTCGAGCCGATCGAGGTCGAACGCGATGCGATCGAGGAACACCGAGTCGAGGACCTTGCCGACGATCTGCCCGAAGCCGCTGAAGCCACCCTCGGGCGCGGAGAGCCGAGCCTCTGGGGCGGCCCGAACGCTCAGGATCAGCAGGCGATCGGCGCCGAGCCCGAGCGCGGGCGAGAGCGGCGTATTGCACCGCACGCCGCCGTCCATGTACCAGCGCCCGCCGACCTCGACCGGGGGGAAGATCATCGGGATCGCGGCCGACGCGAGCACGTGCGCTGGACCGAGCCCCGTGCGCACGACCGACGACGCGTCGCCGCCGCGTGACCATCGCGGCGAGAGCTCGTCTGCGTAGTCGACGAAGAAGCTCGTGCGACCGCTCGCGATGTCGGTCGCGGCGACGCCGACTGCGTCGAGCCTGCGGCTCTTCACGACCTTGCGCAGGCCCTTCCAGTCGGCCTTCTCACCGACGAGCTTCGCGATGCCGTCGACGCGCAGGAGCCCCACGGGCGGGCTGCGAACGGGCCGCCCGATGAGGCGCTTGCCGCCCGCCGCGAGGAGCTCTTGCAGCCCGCCGCGATCGACCGAGACGAGATCGTCGACGACGAGCGTGCGCCAGATGTCCTCGAGCTCGTGCACGGCGCTCACCGACAGACCGCGAGACGCGATGTACGCCGCGTTCACGGCGCCGACGCTCGTGCCGGTGATCACGCGCACGCGATCGAGGAGCGCAGGGAGCTCGTCCGCGATGTAGCCGAGCGCGCCGGCCTCGTAGGCCCCGCGCGCCCCGCCGCCCGAGAGGACGAGCCCGATGCTGGGTCGCGCTTCTTCTGGGCTCGTCATCGTATGGCGCTACCCGATCGCGCAAGCAAAGAAGGCATCTCGATCATCGTATCGGCGCGCCTGCTCGCGCACCACCCAAGTCGTATCCCCCTGCTTTTTCCCTCGTGAAGTGCATCACCGAACGATAGATTGGCAAAGGGTCTCAACGGGGCAGGGTCGACCATGCGCAAGAACGAAATCGATGCCCTCGTACGCGCGCACCAAGGCCGCGTCGGCGCGGTCGCTTCGCTCCACCTGCTGCGGCAGGCACGGCTCGAGCCCGACGATCACGCGTTCCTGCGCGCGCACGCGGACAGCCTCGGGCCCTCGGATCTCTTGCGTTGGCGCTCGCGCTGCGAGCCGAGCCACACAGCCGACGTCCTCCGCGAGCTCGCGCGCCGCGCGATCGACGATCCCTCGAGCTTCCGCCACGAGGTCCTCGACGCGCCGAAGCTCGACATCCCCGAGCACGAGTGGAAGACGCTCGCCGATCTCGTGCGCGGTCGCGTGCCCGACGCGGTCTTCGCCATCGTCCTCGAGCGCGGCGGGCCTCGGCCGAAGCGGCCGCCGCCGACGAACCTCTTCACGCCGAAGAGCTACGACTCGATCGACGCAGCCTCGGAGCTCGACGACGACGACGGCACCGCCATCGATCTCGACGCCGCGCGCGCCCTGCCGCTCGAGGATGTCCTCGCGAAGCTCCGCACGAAGAAGCTCGACGCGACCGAGGCCTCGCTCCGTTCGTTCCTCGTCGAGCGCGCGCAACGCGACGCCGAAGACTGGTCCCGTCTCGCGCCCGATCTGCCCGGCTGCGCGCGCGACGCCGTGCTCATCAAGCTCACCGCGAGCGTGCGCCCCGACGAGCGCGTGCACCTCCTCATGTGGCTCGAGCGCTTCGACATGCCGCGCGCCGAGCTCTTGAGGCTCGCGTTCGACGAGCCTCGCCCGATCCCCGCGAGCCTCGGCCTCGTGGGTTGGCTCGCGGAGAAGCTCTCGACCCCGCGCGCGTGGCGCGAGCACGGCGCTGCAGTCCTTCGTGCGCTCCTCGATCGTCGCGCGTTCGGTGAGCTCGGTGACGTCGTCGCGCTCGTCTCGAGCGACAGCGAGCGCGCGCATCGCAGCGCCGTCGTCTCGGAGATCCACGCAGCCATGGGCGAGGTCCTCGCGGCCATCGCCGTCGAGGCGACCGAGCTCACCGATCGACCTCGCGCGCTCGCCGCGCTCGCTGCGCTCTCGTCTCTCGGGGTCTCCTCTTCCGTCGAGCCGCAGAGCACCGTCGCGGGCTCCCTCGCGAAGCTCGCAAAGTCCAATTTTATGGATGATGCACCGTTCGCAGAGCTCGTGCGGTCGACCCACCGCGCGCCCTCCCCGGTGCTCGACGCGAACGCTCTCTGCGAGGCCATCGTCGCCTCCATCCACGCCTTCGCGGACGCGACGCGCTGAGCCCGCCCGGGGTCTCTCGGGCGACAAAAACGACGATGGCTCCGGATTTTGCTCCGGAGCCATCGCCGCCCAAGCACCCCTCTCGGCTCGGACCTCCAAATGACCACGAGGGAGGCCGGTTCGCAAGCGAACCTTGAGGTTTGACGGCAAATCAATAATCAAGTACGCTTGACTAGTCTACGATCGTGGACACTCGCCCGTCATTTCAGGGTCAGGTGTTGTCTACGATCGTGGACACCGGACGCGACTCGGTCAGAGCGCCTCGAGCACGACCGCGATGCCTTGACCGCCGCCGATGCACGCCGAGCCGACGCCGTAGCGCTTGCCAGTGCGGCGAAGCGTGTGGACGAGGTTCGCCGTGATGCGCGCGCCCGACGCGCCGAGCGGGTGCCCGAGCGCGATCGCGCCACCGTTCACGTTCACCTTCTCCTCGGGGAGCTCGAGCTCCTTCTGCACGGCGAGGAACTGCGGCGCGAAGGCCTCGTTGACGTCGAAGAGATCGATCTTGTCGAGGGTGAGCCCGGCGCGATCGAGCGCGCTGCGGATCGACGGCGCGGGCCCGATGCCCATGATGTTGGGGTCGACGCCGGCGACGCCCCACTGCACGAGCCGCGCGAGCCCCTTGAGACCACGCGCGCGCGCCCAGTCGGCCTCGCAGACGATGAGCGCCGCCGCGCCGTCGCAGATGCCCGAGGCGTTGCCCGCGGTGACGACGCCGTCCTTCTTGAAGACGGGAGCGAGCTTGGCGAGGCCCTCGAGGGTCGTCTCCGGCCGCGCGTGTTCGTCGCGCGAGATGGTGATCTCCTTGCGACCCGCCTTCACCGTGATCGGCGCGAGCTCGTCCTTGAACGCGCCGGCCTGATCGGCCTCGGCCCAACGACGCTGCGAGCGGAGCGCGAACGCGTCGGCCTGCTCGCGCGTGATGCCGTATTTGACGGCCAGGTTCTCGGCGGTGATCGCCATCGGGGTCTTCGTGTAGCTGTCGGTCAGCGCCTCCCAGAGCGAGTCGACGAGCACGGGCGGCTTGCCGAACTTCGCCCCGCCGTCGCGCATCCCGAAGAACACGTGGGGAGCCTGCGTCATGTTCTCGCTGCCCGCGGCGAGCACACACGCCGCGTCGCCGAGGAGGATCTGCTCGGCCGCGGTGACGACGGCTTGGAACCCCGAACCGCAGAGCCGGTTGACGGTGAGCGCAGGCTTCTCGATCGGCACGCCGGCCTTCAGCCCGACGTGGCGCGCGCCGTAGATCGCGTCGCCGCTCGTCTGCTGCACGTTGCCGAGGATGACTTGGTCGATGTCCGCAGCCGCGACGCCCGCAGCCTCGAGCGCTGCCTTGGACGCGTGCACCGCGAGGTCGATCGCGCTCACGTCTTTCAGGCCGCCCGCGAGCGCGCCGAAGGGCGTGCGCTTCGCACCGACGATCCAGATCTCTTTGTCGAGCTTCTTCATGCGCGGCCCATAACGCGGGCTCGCGCCGCGAGGAAGCGCACAGCCCAGGAGGGCTCTGGTACCTTCGGCCCGTGCCGGAGCTGCCCGACGTCGCGATCTACGTGGAGCACCTCGCGGCGCGCACGATCGGCAAGCCTCTCAACCACGTGCGCTTCGCGAGTCCGTTCGTCCTGCGCACGGCGGTCCCACCCATCCGCGAGGCCGAGGGCCGAGTCGTTCGCCGTGTGTTTCGCCTGGGAAAGCGCATCGTCTTCGAGCTCGACGGCGACCGCTTCTTGGTGATCCACCTGATGGTCGCGGGCCGCTTCCGTTGGCTCGCCGAGAACGCGAAGCTCCCCGGCAAAATCGGCCTCGCGGCGTTCGACTTCCCCGGCGGAACGCTCGCGCTCACCGAGGCCAGCACCAAGAAGCGCGCTGCGATCCATTTCGTCATCGGTGAGGCCGCCGCACGCGAGCTGCATCGTGGCGGCATCGAGCCGCTCGAGATCTCGCTCGAGGAGTTCGCGGGCGCCGTGCGCCGCGAGAACCACACCCTCAAGAGAACGCTGACGGACCAGCGTTTCCTCAGCGGCATCGGCAACGCCTACTCCGACGAGATCCTCTTCGAGGCGCAGCTCTCTCCGCTCAAGCACTCCGCGACGCTCGACGACGCCGACATGAAGCGCCTCTACGACGCGACGCGCGCCGTCCTCACGTCATGGGTCGAGCGGCTGCGGGCGGTCTACGCGCAGGGCTTCCCCGAGGGCGTGACGGCGTTCCGCGAGGAGATGAAGGTCCACGGGCGCTACGGCAAACCTTGTCCGCGGTGTGGAGCGCCGGTGCAGCGCATCGTCCACGCCGACAACGAGATCAACTACTGCGCGGGCTGCCAAACAGGCGGCAAACTGCTCGCCGATCGCTCGCTGTCGCGCCTCCTCGGCAAAGACTGGCCGAAGACCCTCGAGGAGCTCGAGGACAAGCGCCCTGCGGCGATCCTCAAGCCGAACCCCGCGCGCTCGACGCGCGCGCCGAAGAAGACCGCTGCGCGCGAACCCACGAGCTGAGCCCACGAGCTGAGCCCACGAGCTGAGCCCACGAGCAGAGCCGAAGCGTCAGTCGAACGACGTGGGCTGCGACCCCGCAAGGTCGTCCGCTGCGTCCTGCACGAGCACGAAGGGCTGCACGACGATCGCGAGCCAGCGACGCCCAGTCTCGAGCGGCCACGACGCGCGCTCTGCGACCGAGGGCTTGCGGAGCTTGCCGCCCTCGATCCAGCCGCGGACGATCTCCACCGAGTCCTGCGCGACGGCGACGCCGCAGTCGACGAGATCGAGATCCGCGCGCACGACGAAGACGGCGTCGCGCGCGATGTGCGCCGCGAGATCGGAGTAAAACACCGCGCCGCGCCGACGCTCGAGCTGGTAGCGCACGGCCTCGGCCATCGTCATGGGCTCGGACATCGGACGAACCTTGGCGTGGAGCCCGAGCTTCGTCCAGCGAGTTCAGATCGAGCGAGCGCTCACTCGCTCGGTCGCGTGTAGAGCGCGCCGACGACCACGCCCTTGCCGACCCGCGCGCCGACCAAGAGCCGCACGCGCCGCGCGCCGCGGAGCTCGACGCAACCGAAGCGCCCGCCCGCGACGGCCTCCTGCGCGTCCTTGTGATCGATCGCCGCGAGCCTGCGATTCGCCCCGTCCCGATCCTCCACCTCGATCGCGACGTCGACCTCGACGACGCCGAGCCCTCCATGCGCGATCGCTGTCGCGCAGACGTCGCGTTCGAAATCGAAGACCTCGCTCGCGACGTCACCCTCGGCGAGCGTCGCGGCGAGGACAGCGCGCTCGATCGCGAGGCCGCGAGCCTCGGTGAGCGCGGTGTCTCCGAGCGCGGTCCGCGTGAGCTCGGCCGAAGGCTCCGCGTCGGCGGGGCGCATCGCGACGAAGCTCCCCGCGAGCTTTCCTTCGAAGAACGACCTCGCGAGAGCGTCCTCCTCGATGGGGACGAGCGGCTCGACGCGAGGCGCTGCGGAGGCCGCGGAGGGCCGCGCCGTGGGTGAGGGACGCGGGCGCGCCGAGGGCGCCGACGAGCCGCTCGCGCGAGGTCGCGGCCTGGGCTCCGGCGCTGACGATGCGCACCCGATGCTCGCGCGAACGAGGAAGAACGCGAGCGTTGCGAGCACGCTCGCTCGTGCCCACCGTCGCCCGTTCCGCTCCACCGCCGCGAATGATAGACGGCTCTCCTTCGAATGGCTCGCGCGCTCAGCGTCTTCGTCCACACCCACGGACACTGCTTCGACGGTCTCGCGAGCGCGGCGCTCTTCCAGCGGCTCATCCAGCTCGAGGAGCCCGACGCGAGGCTCGACGTCACCTTCCGCTCGTGCGGCTACAGCCCGAAGTTTCGCGCGGTGCCGACGCGCTGGCTCAGCGGAGACAGGAACGCGATCCTCGATTTTCGCTACACGGAGAGCGCGCGGCTCACGCACTACTTCGACCATCACGCGACGGCCTTCGACTCGGAGGACGAGCGGCACGCCGCCGAGCTCGCCGCGGGTCGCGACCGGCGGCGGGCGCTCCACTTCGATCCGACCTGCTCGAGCTGCGCGAAGCTCATCGATCGCGTCGCGCGCGAGCGAGGCACTCCGCTCGACAGCGACGAGCTCGTGCGCTGGGCCGACTGCGTCGACGCCGCTCGCTTCGACAGCCCCGAGACTGCCTTCTTCGCGAAGGAGCCGGCCTTGGTGCTCGCCGACGTCGTCGAACGCCACGGCGACACGCCGTTCATCCAGCGCGTCGCTCCCTTGCTCGCGTCGAGGCCCCTCGACGAGGTCGCGGCCGACCCGAACATCGTCGCGCTCGCGAAACCCCTCGGCGACGCGAAGCGCGTCTTCCTCGACGCGATTCGACAGCACGGCCGGATGGCGGACGGGATCGTCGTCATCGACCTCGCGGACGCTTCGCTGACCCCGGCCGGCAAGTTCGCGAGCTACGTGGCGTTCCCCACGTGCCGCTACGCGGTCGTGCTGCTGCGCACCCACAATCAGCTGAAGCTCGGGGTCAGCCACAATCCTTGGAGCGGGCTCGCGCGCGAGCACGACATCGCTGCGCTCTGCCGCGCCGAGGGGGGCGGCGGACACCCGATGGTGGGCGCGGTGAACTTCTCTCACGACTCGCTCGTCGAAGCGCGCGCGGCCTTGCGACGCGTGACTGGAGCGCTGCAGCGCCCCCCGCCGTCGAGCGCGTGAGCAGGCGCGCTATGATGAGGGGATGAGGCTTTCCTTCTTTGTCGCCGTCCCTCTCCTCGCGGCCGCATGTGGCTCGGACCCTGTCGAGACCGGTGGCGGTGGATCGGGCGGCGAGAACGTCGGCGCGACCGCTCCTGGGGGCGCTGGCGGCGCGGGCGGCGCGGGCCCCGAGCTCTGCAAGCCGACCGGCGGCGGCCCGTTCTGGCTCGAAGAAGGCGAGTCCGTCACCGTCACGTTCACCTGCGAGACGGGCGCTCTCCTCGACGGCGCCGATCTCACCGTCGAGGGGCTCCCGGCGAACGCGACCTACGACGCCGCGAGCGCGTCGGTCACGTTCACTCCCGGGCTCGATCAGGCGAGCGTGTACCTCTGGCGCGCCACGCTCGGCGCGACCGGCGAGGTCGGCCTGGTGAAGGTGGGCGTCGCCGACAAGTTCGACGACCCGGCCAACGTGCCTGTCACCGACCCGAGCGCTTACACTGAAGAGTACGGCCTCCCCGTCCTCTTCTTGTCGCCGGCCCCCACGTCGGAGACCTACGCGCCTGCGACGACCGTCTATCGCGGACACACGTACTCGATGCAAGCCAAGCTGCGCGGCGCAGCTTCGCTCAATTACCCGAAGAACAGCTTCACGCTCGAGTTCGACAAGGCCGACAAATTCGACGAGCCTTTCGAGGCCGACGGCTTCAACGGCCGGCGCAAGGTCGTCCTCATCTCGACCTTCGACGACAACTCCTATGTCCGCCAGCGGCTCGCCTACGACCTTTGGGACCGACTGGACCCGGCGCACATCCAAATCAAGACTTACAGCGCTGTCATCTATGTCGACGGCGTCTACTTCGGGCTCTACACGGTATCGGATCACGTCGACGGCTTCTTGATGGAGGATCACGGCTATTCGCAGGACGGCAACCTTTACAAGGCTGTCAACCACGACGCCAACTTCGCCCTCACCTCCATCCAGAACGGCGGCGCGCCGAAGGCCACGCTCCACGACGGCTACGAGAAGCGCGAGGGCACGCCGCTCGACGGCGAACCCGGCGCGTATGCGGACTTGGAGGAGCTCGTGAACTTCGTCGCGACGAGCGACTCCACGACCTTCTTGTCGGAGCTGCCTCAGCGGATCGATCAGCGCGACTTCCAGGATTGGTTCGTCTTCGTGACGTATCTATTGGCCGACGACTCGGCCGGCAAGAACAGCTACCTCTATCACGACCCGCAGGACCCGAATGGCGTCTTCCGTTATGCGCCTTGGGACTTCAACCACAGCTTCGGGCAGACGTGGCAGACCTTCCGCGAGGGCGCGTCCGCTTATGAAGACTATGCGGGCAACAATCGACTGTTCGCTCGCTTTCTCGAGGAGCCCTCTTTGACCGCCCCGCTCGAAGCGCGTTACTCCGCTGCCCTCAAAGGGGCTTTCAGCGCCGACGCAGTCAACGCTCTCGTCGACAGCTACGTAGCGCGGATCACCCCGAGCGCGCACCGCGACGAGCGCCGCTGGGAAGCCGAATACCGTGCGTTCCCCTGGTGGTCGAGCCGCACCGACTTCAACGACTTCGAGGGCGAGGTCGCTTATCTGAAGGCTTGGATCGAGGAGCGGTGGCAGTTCCAGTCGGCGCTCTATCCCTGATCGCTACTCCGCCGCAGAGTCCACCGGGGTCGCATAGGCGGCCTCGAGCGCGAGCGTCTGAGGGAAGAGATAGTCGTTCTCGAGGATCATGTGCTGACGCAGGTCCGCGATGAGATCCTCGAGCCCGACGTAGAGCGCAGCGTGGGCGGCGCAGGCGTCAGCCGGGAGCCCGAAGGGCTTGCTCTGGTGAGGATCGCGCGCTGCCTCTTCGATGGCGATGAGGAGCGCGCTCGTGCGGTCGTGCTCCGCGACCATTACGGCGACTGGATTGCGCGCGGAGCCGAAGACTGGACGCGGGATCGACACGCCTGCAGCGAGCGCCTGCAGATAGGGAAATAGGACGCGCTCCTCCTTGTTCATGTGCGGAATGATCTCGGCCGCCAATTGGTGGACGAGCTCGCGCACCGTGGAGAGCTCGGGGTGTCCGTGGCCACAGACCGTCGCGGCTTTGTCAGCGATGGGGAGTAGCTGCTGAATCACGTCCTTGGTGAAGACGTGATGCGTGTCTTCGATGTAGCGGCTGAGGGCGCCTAGGCCTCGCGGGATCTGGCCCTTCGCCCCACCGCGCACCCGGACGGACGTCGCGGCCTCACTGAGCGCGCCGAGGACGGCGCCGACTGGGACTCGAGCGATCTGGCAGGCCTCGACGAGGCTCTTACGGCCGACTCGGGTGAAGTCGATCTTGAACCGCTCGAAGACCCCGAGCGCACGATAGTCCGCTCGGATGAAATCCGAGACGGGGCTGTGCGGGTTCAGAGTGGTTGCCATGCGGCCGATACCGCATCTTTTGTTCCAACGCGGGACACCAGCGGCGCCGCTGAAACCTACTGAAATCACCGTGGCGCCAACCTCGGGCGCTTCGAATCCGTTGCGTGAGAACGCAATGGCTGCGCCTCTCGCGCGCGCAGCTCAGGTGTCTTCGGGGCTAGCGGGCTCGGGGCCTGTCGGCCCGAGCACGGTGCGCCGCAGGTCGGCGATGGAGCTCGCTGTGCTCCGCCCTTCGTCGATCCATCGCGACGCGAGATCGAGCGTGCGCGCGTGCTCCGGGACGTTGTCGAGGAAGCTACGCCGCCAGGCCGTGTCGTCGATGCGCGCCGCCCGATCGAGCAGGCGCTGCCGAGCCTTGGCGATCGCCGTGCGGGCCTCGGTGTCGCGACCGAGCGCGCCGAGCGAGGTCATGTGCACGAGACGAATGAGGGCCTCACCCTCCTCGACGCCGCCGAGCTTGTCGCTGAGCGCGAGCGCTTGCTCGGCGACTGGCAGCGCGTCCGCAGCGCGACCTTGCATGAGCAGCACACCTCCGAGCGCGGCCTGCGCGATGGCGAGGAGCGGGGGTGTATCGGCGGCGGCCTCGCGGGCGAGCTCCGCCGCGGCCTCGGCCTCACCGAGCTCCTGGCGCATCGCACGGATGAGCGACATGTACACGAGGCCGACGCTCTCGAAGCGCTTGTTGCCTTGCTCGACGCAGAGCTCGAGGGCCTCGGCCTCGACGGCGACGGCCTCGTCGAGCTTGCCCAGCCGGCCGAGCACGAGCCCGAGGTTGACCTTCGCGCCGGCGACGAGGCTCAGCTGCATCGGCTCGGCGACGTCGAGGACCTCGCGCAGGAGTCGCTCCGCGCGAGCATAGGCGCCGAGCTGCATGCACGCGTTCGCGACGTTGTGGCGCTGGAGGCACTCGTTGCGGACGTCCTGCTCGAGCGTGAAATGCTCGAGCGCGGCCTCGATGTGCCGTAGGTAGCTGCTCGCGTCGCCGCCGTGGATCGCGAGCTCGGCGCGATAGACCTCGATCCACGCGCGCACGAGCGGCTCGTAGCGTCGCCCGCGAGCGCGCTTGATGACCTCGTCGGCGCGCGAGCGTTCCCCGGCGCGAAGGAGCGCGACCGCGAGCCGCGACGCCGCGATGGCCCGCCCCGAGGCCGTGGGGTCGTGCGCCGCGCGATCGCGCGCGGCGTCCTCCGCGGAGGTCCGCTCGCAGAGCTCCGTGGCGAGCTCGAGCAGAGCCTCGCGGCGGCCGAGCGTGCCGCAGGCCGTCGCCGCGTGACCGAGCGCGACGAACCACCCCGTGGTCGAAGGCTCGAAGTACCTCATGGCCGCGCGAGCCGAGCGATCACACTCGACGAAATGGCCGAGCCAGAGGTGCGCGACCGCTTGCACGAGGTGCATGTGCGCGCGGCTCTTCGGGTGCGGAGATTGATCGAGGACCTCGGCGGCCAGCGTGATCGCGTGGTCGAGCGCGTTGACCTCCAGCGCTTGCTTCGCGGCGAGCTCGCTCGACTCCTCGGTCGCCACGGCGGCGGCGGCCTCGAGCTCGTCGGTCGCGACCGACTCGAGCGGCGGGCGCGCGGCCTCGCCGGAGGCGGGCGTCAGCTCGAAGGCGTCGCTCTCTTGGCTCTCGACGTCGTCGAGGTCGATCCAATGCTCGGGCTCGTCCTCGGGCCGCGGCTTGTCGCCGGCGAAATGGAGCGGCGTATCCGCGAGCCGATGGTTGCGGCTCAAACCATCTTCGCGCCGCTCGTGTGCGTCGCGAATCAGGGTCCCCATCGACGAAGCGCCGAGCGTGGAGCGCAGGTTCGCGAGGGCGACGCGGAGCTCGTTCATCGTCGGCCAGCGCTTGCTCGCGTTGGGCTCGAGCGCGCGCAGGCAAATCGACACGAGGGCCTCGGGGACGAGGTTGCCGTAGAGGCGCAGGTCGGCCGGGTCGTGTCGCAAGATGTTCACGTAGGTCGCGGCCTCGGACGGGGCCTCGAACGGCGATCGCCCGGTGAGCATCTCGACGAGCACGACGCCGATCGCCCAGACGTCCGCGCGACCGTCGATCGACTCGTCGCCTCGCACCTGCTCCGGCGCCATGTACGCGGGCGTCCCGAGCTGCACGCCCATCAGCGTGGCGTGCCCGCGCTGCCGCTTCTTCGGCACCTTGGCGATGCCGAAGTCGATGAGCTTCGGCACGATGCCGGCGTCGGACTCTTCGAGGATGACGTTCTCGGGCTTCACGTCGCGGTGGACGATGCCGCGGTGGTGCGCGGCCGCGAGCGCGCTCGTGAGGGGCAGCACCAGATCGACGACGTCGGCCGCGGGGATGGGCACGTTGCGCGAGATGAAATCTCGCAAGCTCTCGCCCTCGAGCAATTCTTGAACGATGTAATACGATCCGCCGCGGCGGCGCCCCATCTCGTGCACGGTCACGATGTTGGGGTGGCGCACGGACGCGGTCGCTTGGGCCTCGCGGAGGAAGCGACGCACGACGTCCGGGTGATTGGCGTGGCGCTGGTGAAGGAGCTTGATCGCGACGCGGCGGTCTACGAGCTGGTCCCGCGCTTCGTAGACGACGCCGGTGCCGCCGCCCCCGATTCGGCGGACGAGCGTGAACTTGCGCGCGACGATGTGGCCGGGGAGGTAGCTGCTCTTGGAGTCATCGTCGGCGACCCCGGGCGACGGCTTTGCGGCTGTAGCTTCTTCCATCGCGGTTCGCTCGCTGACGTGGCTCGTGACCGACGAGGGTAGGTCACCGCCCAAACGGGGGGAAGCGCGGGCGACTACTTCGAGGTCGCGACGTGAAGACCGGCCCAGTCCTCGCCAGGTGGCGAGTCCCTCAGCCGGGCGCAGCGATCGTAGAGGTTCGCGCTCGCCGGATCACACGCCGCGAGCGGCTTCAGCACGTCGAGCGCGGCGGAGAACTTCCGCTCGAGGTAGAGCTCGAACGCGGCCTCGTATCGTCGGAGCTCTGCGGCGTTCGGGACGTCGTCATCGATCGCTCCGACGAGCTCGTAGACGTCGATGCCCTGGGTTTTTCCTTTAACGGCGACCCTGTCGAGCCGGCGGAACACGAACGCGTCCTTCGCCGCGAGGTAGACGACCTCGCTGACGATCGCGACGACACCGTATTGCTTGCAGAGCGGCTCGAGCCGAGCGGCGAGGTTCACCCCGTCCCCGAGAGCCGTGTAGCTGAGTCTGCTCGGCGCTCCGAAATGCCCGACCATGACGCTCGCCGTGTGGACACCGAAGCGCGTGACGAGCGGCGGCAGCCCCGCCCAAGCCTGCGACTCGAAGAGCTCGCGCGCGCGCCGCCGCGCGAGGACGACCGCTGCACAGGCGCGCCTCGCGTGCTCCGGGACTGGCTGAGGCGCGTTCCAAAACGCCATCACCGCGTCGCCTATGTATTTGTCGATGGTGCCTCGCTCGTGTTCGACGGCCTCGGCCATGACCTGGAGGTAGAGGCCGAGCTTCTTCGCGAGCTCCTCGGGCGAGAGCTTCTCCGCGAGCGAGGTGAAACCCTCGATATCCGTGAACATGAGGGTGACCTCGGCGAGCTCTCCACCGAGCTCCGGCTCTCGGTTCGAGGCGTAGAGCTGCCGCACCAAGTCGACGGGGAGATACTTGCCCATCGCGCGCACGACGGTCTTCGCGCGCTCGAGTCCGAAGATGACGTCGTCGATATCGGCGAGCCGACTCCGCTCCGAGGACGCGCTGAATCGAACCCGCGCATGCGCGTCGTCTGGCGCACGACGCGGCCGAGATCGCGACGAAGGACGACGAGGATGAGCACGCCGAGGCCCAAGACGAGCGCGAAGGTGACGGCGAACGTCGTCACGAAGGCCGCTTGGAAGCGCTCGAGCTCGGCCGTGTAGTGCGACCTCGGCACGAGCACGGCGACCATCCATCCATCGGTTCCGCCGCGCCCGAGATCGAGCGGCTCGATCGTCGCGAGCCAAGGCGTACCTGCGACCGAGAGCTCCGCCGCCTTTTGCCGCGATTGGGGATCTGCGTCGGATGCGCGTGCGAGCGGACTCGAGAAGAAGCTCGTCACCTCGGGCGGCGGCGCCGCGGGGTGGATGAAGAGCTCGTCTTCGAACTCCTCGATCGTGTCGCTCGGATCGACGCGCGCGACGAGCCGCGCGCCGTCGCTCGCAGGAGCGAGGAGCAGAACGCGACCGATGCCCGGTCGATCGGCGTCGGCCGACGTGGACGAGACGATGGAGTCGAGCTCGGTCGTGAGCATCGCGACGCGGAGCACGCCGAGGAAGACGCCCTCCGCGGTGACGACGGCGCGCTGCACACTGAGGACCACGCGATGACCGTTCGGATCGGACTCGGAGAAGTGCAGGCCGCTCCAGAGCGTCACGCCGACGCGATCCCGTCGAGCGAGGACGACGAAGGTCGGGTGGTTCGTGGGATCGTCGCCAGCCCCGACGTCCCGCAGCGGGGCCGTCGAGAAACGACCTGCGCGATCGTGCTCGCGCGAGAGCACGCGGAACGATCCACCCGCCCCGACCGCGCGCAAGACGCGGGTCGAGACGTGGCCCTCGGCGTCGCGAAGGAGCGAGATCTGCCAAGCGCCGGGCTTGGGCTCCGCGAAGCCGCGATCGTCGTAGCGCTCGAGGTTCGCTCGCGTGAACGTGACCTCCTCGAGCAGCTCGTCGTCCGCGAGGCGGCCGAAGAGAGCTGCCTCGACGTCGGCGGGATCGTCCGCGACGATCGCGCCGGCCATCAACGAGCGATCGACGCCGTCGAGCACGCCTCGGGCGCGCTCGAGCTCCGCTTGGACGCGGCCTCGCACCCGAGCCGCGGCCCTCGCTTGCTGTTGCCACGCGGCCTGGACCATCCGGTCGCGCGACGCGCGGATGAAGAGCACGAACCCGAGGGCAGCGACGCTGATCGCCAGCGTCACGAGCAGCGCAAACGCTCGACCGAGAGGGATCGCTCGCCGGCGCGCCGCTCCTTCGGGCGCTGACAACTCAGTCCGCACAGATCAGGGACAGTTCGAGTCCTTGGGAGCTTCGTCCGAGTCGTCCGCGCAGTCGAGGATGCCGTCACACTCCCACGAGGCCGGGATGCACTCGCCGCTCCCGCAGGTGAACTCGGTCGCGCTGCACGTGCCGCCCCCGCAGTTCGCGTTCACGGGTGCTTCGTCCGAGTCGTCCGCGCAGTCGAGGATGCCATCGCACTCCCACGACGCGGTGATGCACTCGCCGCTCCCGCAGGTGAACTCGGTCGCGCTGCACGTGCCGCCGCCGCAGTTCGCGTCGATCGGCGCCTCATCCGAGCTGTCCTGGCAGTCGGCGAAGTTGTCGCACTCCCACGAGGCGCTGATGCACTCGCCGCTCCCGCACACGAAGTCGCCCGGGTTGCAGCCACCGCCGCCGCAGTTCGGGTTTACGGGGGCCTCGTCGGAGCTGTCCGCGCAGTCGGCGACGTCGTCGCACTCCCACGATGCAGTGATGCACTCGCCGGATTGGCAGGCGAACTCGAAGACCGGATCGCAGTTGCCACCGCCGCCGCAGCTCGTGTTGAGAGGAGCTTCGTCGGAGCCGTCCGCGCAATCCGCGTTGCCATCACACGCCGAACCTGCCGGTGCGCACGAGCCGTCGTTGCACTCGAACTGAGACCCAGTGCAGCCACCGCCCCCGCAGGAGAGGTTCACCGGGGCCTCGTCGGAGCCGTCCGAACAATCGGCCGCGCCGTCGCACTCGAGCAACGTGGAAATGCACTCGCCGCTGCCACAGAGATAGTTGACGCACTCGGAGCCACCGCCGCCCTGGCCGACGTTGCCGCCGTCACTCGAGCCGCCATTCGAGCTATTGCCCCCCGCGCTGTCGCCCCCCGAGTTCGAGCCGTCGCCGCCGGAAGCCCCCTGGCCAGCAGCGCCGTTCTCGTCGGCTTTGTAGTCGCCGACCGCGCAAGCCGAGACAAGGAATCCAAGCCCGAGCGCAAACACAGAAGCCTGACCGCACCCTCGCCAAACAAGCCTCGTAAACTGCATGGTTCGCCGTATACGAGGCCCTCGAGGCGATCAAGGCGCGCCGGCGACATGCAGGATTGCGTCGCCGTTGCGGTACGCTGCGCGCTCGATGCGTCGCGTCTTGCCTGTCCTCACGACCGCGTCCGAAATGGAGCGGGCCGCTCTGCGAGGGGCCTCAGAGCGAAGCACCGTGCTCGAGCCTCCGCGGGAGAGCGACGCGGCTTATCGCCCTATCTACGCTGTTTGGGAGATCACGCTCCGCTGCGATCTCGCCTGCGCGCACTGCGGCTCTCGTGCGGGGAAATCCAGACCCGACGAGCTCACGACCGAGGAGGCGCTCGACCTGGTCGATCAGCTCGCTGGGCTCGGCATACGCGAGGTCAGCCTGATTGGGGGAGAGGCCTATCTGCGACCCGATTGGCTCGACATCGCGCGACGCGTGAAGGAGCGCGGGATGCTCTGCGGGGTCGTGACCGGTGGGCGCGGGCTCACGCTCGAGCGCGCGCGCGCGGCGAAGGACGCGGGGGTGGACGGCGTCTCGGTTTCCATCGACGGACTCGAGGCGAGTCACGACGCTCTCCGCGGCGTTCAAGGCAGCTTCGAGCAGGCGCTCGCGGCGCTCGAGCATTTGGCAACAGTCGATCTCTCGCGGGCGGTGAACACCCAAATCAACCGGGTCAACAGCAGCGAGGTCGAGGCCGTCTTCGACCTCGTCTCGGCGCGAGGGATCTATGCCTGGCAGGTCCAGTTCACGGTCGCGATGGGGCGCGCGGCCGACAACCCGGCAATCCTCCTCGAGCCCTACGACCTATTGGAGTTGATGCCGCGACTCGCCGAGCTCGAGCGTCGCGCGCGCGAACTCGGGATCAAGCTCTGGCCTGGAAACAACGTCGGGTACTTCGGCCCATTCGAGTCCGTATTCCGAAGAAACAACGAGGGCTCGTATCACGAGCCCTGCACTGCGGGACGCAGCACGCTCGGGCTCGAGGCCAACGGCGACATCAAGGGATGTCCGTCCTTGCCGACTCGGGGTTACGCGGGCGGCAATATCCGCGACGCCTCGCTGAAGGACATATGGGAGCGCTCCGCCGCTCTGCGATTTGCCAGGGATCGTGACGCAAGCGAGCTCTGGGGGCGCTGCGCGAGCTGCTATTACAAAGACGAGTGCCTGGCGGGTTGTTCGTGGACCGCCCATGTCCTCTTCGGCAAAAGAGGCAATAACCCCTTTTGCCATCATCGCGCCCTCGAGCTCCTCCTCGAGGGCAAGCGCGAGCGCCTCGTCAGGGTTCATCCGCCCCCCGGCGCGCCATTCGACTATGGGCAATTCGAACTCGTCGAGGAGGACTGGCCGGCGGATGAGCTCTCGGCCGTTCGAGAGCTCGTCAGACGCACTTCACCCGGCGCCATCGATTGACATGTAACGGGGGCGGCATCGCACCTGGTCGTCAATCAAACCACCCAATTTGAGGGTGGACTCGATTAAGTCCTTCCCCGCTTCGTCTAGAGCCTGGACAATCGTTTCACCCCGCGTGAGCTCGGTCACTCTCGCGCCTCCTTACTTTCCCTTTTCGTGACCTTCCGATAAAGGCTCTTGTCTCGACGACGCGCTCGCTGCGATCACCGCAGCGAGCTGGGGAGAGTTCACGATCGCGTGAATTTTCTGGGCGTTGGTGCCCCCAACGCGGACGCAACTCGAGACTCGTTCCAATGAGATTCGATGATTCCGTCGAATCTAAAACGAGACCCGAAGAGGAAGTGCCATGACGCTCGACACCCAGACAGCATCGCCCCGTTTGGCTTGGTCGCGCGCTGGCGTGCGGCTCCTGAGGGGCCTCTTGCTCGGCTGTGTGCTGACGAGCCTCGTCCCTGCATCGACCACGCTCGCAGACGACGCCTCCGTCCGGAAAGAGCTCGCGACGGCTGGCGACTTCCGTGTCCGAGTGACGGCCGCGCTCGCTCTCGGCAAGTCCAAAGACAAAGCCAACACGCCGGCGCTCGTCGCGGCGCTCAAAGACGACAACGCCGCCGTGCGCTCCGCCGCGGCCTCGGGGCTCGCGGCCCTGCTCGATGTCTCGGCGCTGTCAGCGCTCGAGCGTGCGCGCGACGCTGAGCGCGACACGAACGCCAAGCAAGCGATGGAGAAGGCAGTCTCCACCCTCAAGGCCGCGAAGCAGACGAAGTGGGTCGTGTCGCTCGGCAAGATCGAGAACAAGAGCGGCGACGCCAAAGCCGGTAAGGTTTTTCAGAGCGCGCTCAAGTCGAAGCTCGCGGCGATCCCCGGGATCGAGGTCGTCAGCACCGAGGAAGAAGCCGTCAAGCGCGCGAAGGATCGGAACCTGCCGACCATCGCCTTCGACGGCAAGCTCGTCCAGGTCTCGCAGTCGAAGTCGGGCAAAGACCTCGCGGTGTCCGCCCAGGTCGAGGTCTTGATCCGCAAGATCCCCGAGCAAGCGCTGAAGGCCACAGTCAAGGGGAAAGCCCAAGCTGTCATCGATCAGAAGGCCGTGAAGGGCGACGCCGAGCTCGCCTCGCTCCAGGCCGACGCAGTGACCGCCGCGGTGGATAGCGCCCTCAAGGGTGCACCCACCGCGATCGAAGCTGCTGCGAAATAGCTGCGAAATAGCGAACGGACGTCGGCTCGCGTCCGCTCCTCGACCGTGGCGTGGTAAAGCGCCGGGAACCTCGTCCCGCGTGCGGGTCGGTTGCTCGGTCAGGGATGCAGCCACCCGAACGGTCAATCGCGGGGAGGGCACTTCCCGCCATGACCGACCTTCGAAAGACTGCCTCCGCCGTTCGCCAGAGCTTCCTCGACTTCTTCAAGGAGCGCGGCCACGCCGTCGTCGCGAGCGCACCCCTCATCCCGCAGAACGACCCCACGCTGATGTTCGTGAACGCGGGGATGGTCCAGTTCAAGGACGTCTTCACGGGGAACGACAAGCGGTCTTACACGCGCGCGGCCTCCAGCCAGAAGTGCATCCGCATCAGCGGCAAGCACAACGACCTCGAGAACGTCGGCGTGACGGCGCGCCATCACACGTTCTTCGAGATGCTCGGCAACTTCAGCTTCGGCGACTACTTCAAGGAGGACGCGATCGCGTTCGCGTGGGACTACCTCACGCGCGTCGTCGACCTACCGAAGGATCGGCTCGTCGTGTCGATCTTCGCCGGTGAGGCTGGCCTGCCCGCCGACGAAGAGGCCGCCACGATTTGGAAGAAGGTCACCGGCTTCGGCGACGACCGCATCCTGCGCCTCGGCATGAAGGACAACTTCTGGTCGATGGGTGACACGGGCCCGTGCGGCCCTTGCTCCGAGATCCACTTCTTCCACGGCGCGGAGCCCAACGTTTCGACGTTCGGTGACGAGCCGCGCATCGACGGCCTCGGCTGGACCGAGATTTGGAACCTCGTCTTCATGCAGTTCAACCGCGCTGAGAAAGACGGGCCGCTCGTGGCGCTGCCCGCGCCGAGCATCGACACCGGGATGGGCCTCGAGCGGATCTCGTGCGCAGTCCAGGGCGTGACGAGCAACTACGACACCGACCTCCTGCGCGAGCTCGTCGAGGTCGCGGCGCGCGTGTCGGGCAAGGCCTACGGCGGGACCACCGCGGACGACGACGTCTCGATGCGCGTCATCGCGGACCACGCGCGCACGACGGCGTTCCTCATCGCCGAAGGCGTGATGCCCGAGAAGCAGAAGCGCGAGTACATCCTGCGGCGCGTGATGCGCCGGGCGATCCGCCACGGACATCGGCTCGGCATCGAGAAGCCGTTCCTCCACGAGGCCGCGCTCCGCGTCGTCGATCTGATGGGGGACACGTACCCCGAGCTCCGCGAGCGTCGCGAGGCGATCGCGCGCGTCGCCGAGGACGAAGAGGTCCGGTTCCGCGCGACGCTGAAGCGTGGCGTGAAGATCCTCGACGAGCGCTTCTCCGAGATGCGCGAGAAGAACGAGAACAAGCTCTCCGCCGAGCTCGCGGCCGATCTCTACACGACGTACGGCTTCCCGCTCGACCTCACCGAGGTCATCGCGCGCGAGTCGAACTTCGAGGTCGATGCCGACGGCGCGGAGAAGATCATCAAGGGCGCGGCCGAGGCCGACGGCCCGATCGATCCCAACGCTGCGCTCGATCCGATTTACCACCAGCTCAAGGCCGAGGTCGGCGCGGTGACCTTCACGGGCTACGAGCGCGAGGCTGGTGACAGCGAGATCGTCGCCATCCTCAAGGTCGAGCGCGACGGCGACGGCGACAAAGCGCGCATCGTCCGCGAGCGCGTCAGCACGATCACCGGCCCCGCCGTGGTCGAGCTCGTCGTGCGCGCGACTCCGTTCTACGCCGAGAGCGGCGGGCAGGTCGGCGACTCGGGTGCGATCACGGGCGCCGCGGGCGCGCACGTCGAGGTCTCGGATACGCAGCGACCTCTCACGGGTCTCGTCGTCCACGAGGGACGTTTGACGCAGGGTTCGCTCTCGATCGGGGACAAGGTCCACCTCGAGATCGACCACGCGAAGCGGAGCGCGACACGTCGCAACCACTCGGCGACCCACCTCTTGCACTGGGCGCTGCGGACGGTGCTCGGCGAGCACGCCACGCAGAAGGGCTCGCGCGTCGCGCCCGACATGCTGCGCTTCGACTTCGTGCACAACCGCCCGCTCAGTCGCGAGGAGATCGAGCGCGTCGAGGATCTCGTGAACGCGAAGATCCTCACGAACGAGCCGGTCCTCACCGAGGTCCTCGCGATCGACGAGGCGCGCAAGCGCGGCGCGGTCGCGATCTTCGAGGAGAAATACGGCGACGTCGTGCGCATGCTCACGATGACGCGCGACTCGGTCGAGCTCTGCGGCGGCACGCACGCGCGCGCTCTCGGTGACATCGGCATGTTCAGGATCGAGTCGGAGAGCAGCGTCGCGGCCGGTGTCCGCCGCGTGTTCGCGTCGACTGGGTTCAACGCGCTCGCGGAGGTTCGCGCGCTCGAGAACGGCATGGCGAAGGTCCGCCAGCTCGTGCGCGCGCAGGGCGGTGACGTCCTCGACAAGGTCGGCAAGCTCGTCGCGCACGAGCGCGAGCTCGAGCGGAAGATCACGGAGCTCGAGCGCAAGCTGCTCGAGGGCGGCGGCAGCGGCGGTGGGCTCGATGCGATGCTCGCCTCGGCGAAGGAGCTCGCCGGCGTTCGCGTGCTCGCGGTCCGTTTGCCTGACGGGACGCAAGCGGGTCCGCTGCGCGAGCTCTGCGAGAAGCTCCGCGACAAGCTCGGCGAGCGCAGCGCCGTTTGCCTCGCCACGCGCGCGGGCGACAAAGCGCAGCTCTGCATCATGGTGTCGAAGGGCGCGACCGATCGGCTGAAGGCAGGCGAGATCATCCGCGAGGTCGCCGCGAAGGTCGGCGGCTCGGGCGGTGGTCGCCCCGACATGGCGCAGGCCGGCGGCGCCGACGTGAACGGGATCGACGCGGCGCTCGCGACGTTCAACGAGGTCGCGGCACGGCTCCTCGCGAGCTGACGATCGGAGCCGCGAGCGCGCGGCTCAGCGCAGCAGCAAGAAGGCGATCAACAAGCCCGCGGCGATCCCCAGGCCGAGGCCGATGCCGATGAAGAGCGCGGCCGTTCCCGAGAGATCGCGCACGCTCGACACGAGCCCTGCCTTTGGGGGCTCGCGTCGGTTCGTGAGCATCGTGGGATCGTTCCAACCCGAAGACGGGAGCTGCGCGAAGTTGGGGATCGACGGAGGGGGTGCCGGGACGCTCTGGCGGTTCTGCGCGTGAGCCTGCGCCTTCGCGAGCGTCTCCTGCGAGTTCATGCGCACCGTCGACTTGATGCCAGGTTCCCCTGAGGTGATCGGCGTCGTCTGGCGCTCGACCTCTTCGGGCGACATGCGCGCCGTAGCCTTCAGTCCGCGCAGTCCGTCGGCGTCAGGCTCGGCCTCCGCGATGGGGTTGTGCGTCTGGATGTATCCGCCACCGAGCGCACGAGGATCGGCCTGCGCCTGTCCATACCCCGAAGGTGCGGACGGAGCGGGGGGTGCAAACGCGACGGCTTGCCCGAAGTTCGGCTGCGCGTAGAGCGGGTTCGGCCCCGTGTTCGCCGGTGCTGCTTGCGGGCTGAAGCGCGACGGCACTTGCACGGGAGCCTGCGCCGCGGGCGCTCCGGCGGACTCGCTCATCACGAGGGTTTTGGCCTGCGGGGCCTTCTGTGCCGGCTCGTGGTGTGGATCGGGCTGCGTGACCTCGCTTCGACCGAGGGCGTCGGGGCTCGGGCTCGCGGTCGGCTCGCGAATGAAGGTCGCAGGCTCGTCTTCGTCGTTGTCCGCGGGGGGAGCGGTCGGCTGCGCGACCTCGCGCGTCGGCTCGGGTCGAGGTGCGCTGTTTCGTGTGGGCAGCGCGCTCTCCTCCATGCGGGCCGTCGACGCGATCGGTGTGCGCCCCTGCTCCAAACCGGTGATCACCGCGGCTGTCGCGCCGCTCGGAGACTCGTGCGGCGACGTGGGCGTGAGCCCCGTCTCCGTTTGTTTGGTGCGACGGATGGGCTGCCGCTCGGTACGACTCGGCGTGCGATCCACGGGCGCGCGTTGTTGCGGGTTGGTCGGTGCGCGCGCCGGGCGTTGCTGCGGAGACGCTGCGGCCGCGTTCATCGGATCGGTGCGGATCTCGACGGGCTTGCCCACCGCACCCACCGCGACCGCAGTCGACGAAGCGAGCGGAGCGCGGGGCGCGACCCCACTCTGCATCGAGTCGAGCGTCGTTTGACTCGCGAGTTGAGGTCGCGCGACACCCGCTGAAGCGACGGTCGCGGCGGCTGCGCGCGTTGGACCGGACGGCGCGTCCACGGCGGGCGCGTCGCCGAGCGTCGGCCACTCTTCGTTCTCGGATCGGGTGAGTGTGCGCGGCTCGTCGGTGCTCGAGATCGCCGCTTGCTCCGCGGTCTCGGGCTGCATGAGGAACGTCCGCGGCTCGTCGTCGTCGTCGATGCGCTGCTCGGGATCCGTCGCCGTCGGCTGAGGCGTAGGCTGCCCGTTCGTGGGGACGGTGGCAGGGGCGTCGTTGGCGCGCCCGAGTCGAACACCACGCAGAGGCGTCGCGCCGAGAGGACCGCCGATCGCCATGCGCGTGGGATTGGACACGACCTCCTGCGGCGCGACCTCGACGGGAGCCTCACGCGGAGCGGGGCGCAGGTTGTCGGGGAGGACGACGTTGCCGCCGTCGGGGAGCTTCGGCAGCACTGCCACGAGCTCGTCGCGAAAGACGTCCGCCGTCTGCTGTCGCTCGCCCGGCCACTTGGCGAGCGCCTTCAGGATGATGGTCTCGAGCTCGGGATGAAGGTCGCGCCGCAGTTCGCTCGGAGGTCGCGGTCGCGCGTGAATGTGCCGCATCGCCGTGTGGAGCGGCGTCTCGCCGGCGAACGGGAGCTCACCGGTGACAAGTTGGTAAAGGAGCACGCCACACGCGTAGATGTCGCTGCGCCCATCGATCTCGCCCCCGCGACACTGCTCCGGAGACATGTACGCGGGCGTTCCGACGATGGTGCCGACGCGCGTGAGCGCGGTCTTCGTCACGTAGGACGGGGTCTCCTCACCACCGGGGTTCTTCGCGACGTCGAGGATCTTCGCGATCCCGAAATCGAGGACCTTCGCGCGCTCACCACCAGGCTCCGCTGGCTCGACGACGAGGAGGATGTTCTCGGGCTTGAGGTCGCGGTGAACGATGCCCTTCGAGTGGGCCATCGAGAGCGCCGAACACACCTGCGCGAGCACGAGCACCGCGCGCGTCTGGCGCATCGGCCGCTCCTGAACGAGGGCCTTCAGGAGGTCGACGCCCTGCGCCAACTCCATCGAGATGAAGGCCTCGTCGCCCTCGACCCCCCAGTCGAGCACCTCGACGACGTTCGGGTGGTTGAGATGCGAGGCCGCTCGCGCTTCACGCTCGAAGCGCTTCAGCACCATCGTGTCGCGCGTGAGCTCGCGCTTCAGGATTTTGACCGCAACGGGGCAGCCGCGCTTCTGATCGAACGCGGCGTAGACCGTCGCCATGCCGCCCTTGCCCAGGACGCGATCGATACGGAAGCGCCCGATCAGGGTTTGACCGATCAAGCCCCCGGGCTCCATTCCTGCGCCAGCCTAACATGTTGGGGGGCGCGCGCAGCGCGGGGGGGCGAACTGAGCCCCCCGAATATTCCGGGGGTGCGCGTAGCGCGGGGGGGCGAACTGAGCCCCCCGAATATTCTGGGGGCGCGCGCAGCGCGGGGGGGCGAACTGAGCCCCCCGATGTTGGAGCACCGCTCGCGATCGCCGCAGTCCCTGTGCGTTGGGGGAGCGCTTGACGGTGGAGGTGTTCGTGTGTCAGCCTTTGGCTGTCCACTGTGTGGGAGCCATGGGGCTTCCCGGTTGGAGCTGAGAAACGCGAGCCGCACCTCCTGGGCGGAGGCTGCGGTCCTATCGACCCCAGGCACGCGTCGCTGCGATATCGAGGCCGCGCGAGCCGTGGTGTGGGTCACACAGCCCGAGTCCGATTCCACGATCCCAGCTGTGCGCCACGGTTTCCTCCGCATCGCGGAGTGGCGCGCGACAATTCACACGAGCCAACCTTTTTTCGCTTCGCGAAAAAGACATGGCCCGCAAAGCGAACGGGGCCCAACCCCGTTCACGACTCGCCGCACCCCTCTGCGGCGCCAGCCACGCACCGAACGGTGCTGAAGAGCATTGCAATGACATTCACAGACGCCGCCGTTGAGGTGCTGCGCCTCGTAGGCCGCCCGCTTCACTACAAAGAGATCACGGACGTCGCGATCGAGAAGAACCTGCTGAGCCACATCGGCAAGAAGCCGGAGAACATGATGGCCGCGCGGCTCGCGGCGCTGGCGAAGAAAGAGTCGCCCGACTGCCCGCTCGTGCGCATCAAGCCCGGCGTCTTCGCGCTTCGCGAGTGGGACGCTCGCACGCTCAAAGAGGGCTCGCGTCGCGGTGGCAAGCGCTCGCGACCCGAAGAGGCAGCGAGCGACGCACCCCCGCCGGAGGGCGTCGACACCGCCGCCGCCGAGGCCGACGAGCCGGCCGAGGAAGAAGACGTCGATCTCGAGGCCGCCGACGAGGCCCTCGATGAAGCGGCCCACGCCGACGACGAGGTCGCAGCGCAGCCCGAGGAGGCAGCCCCCGTTGAGGCTCCGGCCGTCGAAGAGCAAGCTTCGGTTGCTGTCGCAGCGGCGCTCATCGGCGCGCTCGCGCCCGAGGACGACGACGACGAGGTCCTCGTCCCGCGAAAGAGCGCTGCCGCTCCTGAGCGCGAGCGCGAGCCGGCCCCCGAGCGCCGCGCGCCGGCTCCGCGCGCCGCACGGCCCAAATCCGATTCGCCGCCCGCCGAGGCCCGCGAGAAGGACGAGGAAGAAGAGGACGCAGACGAGAGCGAGCGCGCCCCCGAAGAGAAGATGCGCGCCGAGCTCGTCGCTGGCGCGGCGGATCTCTTCGATGAAGAAGAGGACGACGACCAGCCCATCTTCGGCGGGAGCGAAGACGATCGCGCCGGAGATTCTCAAGCGGGTCGTCGTCGCCGTCGTCGTCGTCGTCGTGGCCGCGGCGCAGTCGGTGATGCGTCGCTGCCCACGTACACCGCAACGCCCGTCGACGCGGTCGCTCCTGCTCCCGCACCCGTCGCCGCCGAGGCTCGCCCGGCCGCTCCGCAGAATCGCCCCGAAGAGCGCCGCGAAGAGCGTCGCGAACGAGAGCGTGACCGGGACCGCGACCGAGATCGGGATCGCGACCGCGACCGGGATCGCGACCGTGATCGCGATCGCGACCGCGAGATCGAGGCAGCTGCGCCGCTCGACGATCTCGCGGGGCGCGAGCTCGGCGACGTCATCGCGCAGCTCCTCGCGTCGGGCTTCGATCGCAACCTCGGGCCGGTCTCGCTCCGCCAGATCGCTGATCTCGCGCAGCGTCGCGGCAAGATGTCGCTCGAGCCGTCGCAGGCGCAGTCGCTCGTCGCGGCTGCGGTGCGCGCCGACAACCACCGTCGGCTCGCGACCGGCCTGCGTCCTCGCTTCCGCTTCCACGGCGGCCGCATCGGTCTCACCGACTGGGTGCTCAGCCCCGAGCTCGCCACCGCCGAGGCCGAGGCTCTCGCCGCCGTCGAGCGCTACCGTGAGGCCGCTCGCCGCGCGTTCTCGAGGAAAATCTCTGAGCTCCCGGGCCACGCGTTCGTCGAGCTCTGTGTCCTCGCGCTCGAGCGCGTCGGGGTCCAACAGCTCCGCGCCGTGCGGCGCGCGGGCATCCCGGGCCACGAGACGCACTTCGCCGCCGTGTTGAAGACGCCGGTCGACGAGCTTCGCCTCGCGATCGTCATCGTTCGCCGCGAGGGTCGCGAGCTCGGCCGCGAGCGCGTGACCGAGCTGCGCGGCGCGCTCCACCACTACAGCGCGACGGCCGGGTGGATCTTCACGTCCGGCCAGGTCCTGAGCGGCGCCTACGAAGAGGCCTCGGCGCAGGGCGTCGCGCCGGTCTCGGTCACGGACAGCGCAGCGCTCGCCAAGCTCTGCGAAGAGAACGAGGTCGCGGTCATCCGCTCGCGGCTCCCGATCGCCATCCCTGACGTCGACCTCCTCGAGGCCCTCCGTGCTTCGTGAGCGGCTGCTGCCCGTCGGGGTCGTGGCGCTCGGCCTCGCCGCGACGGGCTGCCCGCCGCCCCCGCCGAAGTCGGCGTTCCCGACCGCGGACGACGCTCTCGGCAGGATGCACGCTTGCTACGACTGCGCGGTCGGCCTGCAGGGCACCGCCAAGGTCGACGTCGTCACGAAGAAGGGCCGGGTGAAGGGCGAGGTCTACCTCTTCGCCATCAACCCCGAGAGCGTTCGCTTTGACGTTGTTAGCCCATTCGGGGCCGGGATTTACACGCTCACCTCTGACGGCAAGGACTTCAAGCTCGCCGACCAAGAGCAGAAGACCTTCTTCTACGGTCCCGCGAACGCCTGCAACCTCGCCCGCTTCACGCAGGTCAACGTGCCGCCGCATGCGCTCGTCTCCTTGCTGCGCGGTGAGGCTCCGGTCCTCGCGCACACCCCCGACGAGGCCTCGATCAGCTGGGAAGGCGGCGACTACAAGATCGTCCTCCGATCGAAGAACGAGGCCGTCGAGGAGATCCACCTCGAGGTCCGTCGCGAGGACCTCGAGAAGCCCTGGGCCGAGCAGCGCGTGCGCGTCACGAGCGTCCGCGTCGAGCAAGGGGGGCAGAACCTCTACACAGCCGAGCTCAAGGACTACAAGGCGACGACGACAGCGCCGCCGCGTCCGGGCGACGAGGATCTCGGTGAGGATCCGACGCCGCCGAGCGGCCCTGCGTGCGACGCCGAGTACCCCTCGGAGATCCGCTTCCGCGTGCCGAAGACGAAGGATGACGTCGTCTTCGAATACAAGGAGGCGAAGTGGAATCCGCCGCTCATCGAGGGCACGTTCACGCAGCCAGTCCCCGGTGGAATGACAGAGGCCTTCGTCACCTGTGAGTGACAGCGGCGTCAGGACGGGGCGCTAGCTCGGCCTCGTGCGCGTCGCCTGAGGGCTCGACGCGAAACATCGACCCAGTCAGAATGCGGACGAGGGAGGCGTGGCTCCCTCGGACGCGAGGTGAAGTGAGCAAGACTCAGGTCGTCACCGCCGTACCCTTCGGGCCCGTGCGCGCGCTGGCGCGGCCTCTATTATTTGGCGGCCGGCTCCACGTCGTAGCGATCGCGAAGACGCGGCTCACGCTCGTCCCGGAGGGTGCAGCGCGCGCCTTCGAACCGCCCACGCTCGAGCTCACGGACGTCGTCGATCGGCGCACGGGGGTGTGCAGCGCGCCGAGCGACGCGGCACCGTACAAGGTCAGCGCGGACGTGACCTTCACCGGCTTCGTCCACTCCTTCTCGAAGCGACCGATCGCGCGCACCACAGCGCGCCTCGCGATCGTGCAGCCCGAGCGGCGCGGCGGGCCCATCGACGGTGGGCTCACGCTGATCGACAAAACCCTCGAGATCGTCGGCCCCCGACACGCGACGTCGAGCTGGCCCAACGCGCAGCCGACGACGTTCACGAAGCTCGCGGTCTCGTACGATCACGCCTTCGGCGGGCCCAACTACGAGCTCAACCCCGTCGGCACCGGCAAAGACGCCGACCCGCGCGGGCGCATCCACCTGCCGTGCATCTCGTATCCCGCTGACGCTGTGCAAGTATTCGAGCCGGCGGGCTTCGGGCCGATCCCCGCGACGTGGCCCGCGAGGACGGCGCTCCTGCCGCCCGACGGCGCCGCGGTGCTCGCGCGCGACATCCCCGATCTGCACACGGGCTTCGACTTCAACTTCTTCCAGGCCGCTCCGCCCGACCAGCGCATCGCGTACCTGCGCGGCGACGAGTGGATCTACCTCGAGCGGCTGAACCCCGTGCTCGAGCATTTCGCCTCGCGTTTGCCGAACCTCGAGCCTCGCGCGACCGTGCGGCTCGCGGACGGCACCGAGGAGTCCTTCGAGCTGAACATCGACGGGCTCCACATCGACGGTGAGGCCGCGACGTGCGACGTGACGGCGCGCGGGACGTTCGCGCTCGCGCCGGAGCTCGAGCTCTCGCGCATCTCGATCGAGGTGGGCTTCGACGTCGAGGGCGTTCGCAGCGCGCCCTCCCGCGCGAAGGATCGCCCACAAAACGCAGCCATGGTGACCGTCCCGCTCGAACCGGCTGCTCCGCGACGCGCCGGCACGATGGTCATCGAGATGAGCGCGCCCAAGCCAGGCACGATGATCCTCGAGCCCGAACCGCCGCGTCGCGAACAGCCGCGGCGCGCCGGCACGATGCTGATCGAGCAGGGCAAGCCCGCCCCCGTGAAGCCGCAGCAGCGCCGCCTGCCGACCGTAATCATGGAGGACGAGGAGTCCGTCGACGACCGTCCCACGATCGTCGCCCGCAAGCCCGTCGCAGGCGCGGGCGCGCCTCGCGCGACGATGCTCATCGAGCCGTCTTCGCTCGAGCAGACAGGCACTGTCGACACGCCGCCGCCGTCGACGCGCGCTCCGTTTCGCCTCGCGCCGCCGCGCGCGGACTCGAGCAAGCTCGGCGCAGACATTCCCGGCGCGCCGTGGGCCCGCGACGCAGCGCCGTTCCGCATCCCGAAGCCCGTGCTCGATCCGACGATGAGCACGCTGCCTCTCGACTCCGACACGTTCGACGAGACGACGACCGCGGACGACGACGACGCGCCGCCGGTCGGCGTTCGAAGCACGGCGCAGCCCGTCCTGCCTCAGCCTGCGCTGCGCGGTCGCGCGATCGTCGACGAGCCCTCGGTCGACGAGGACGCGCTCGCCGAGCGCAGGCGCGCCGAGAAGCGACTCGAGCACATCGAACAGGCCCGCATCGAACGCGAGCGCGAGGAGCTCGAGCGTCAGGAGCGCGATCGGCTCGCCCGCGAAGAGGCCGAGGCTCGCGCCGCGGAGCTCAAAGAATCGGGTAAACAGGGCGCGAACGTCTGGCGTCGAACGATGGCGGAGCAGCCGATCGCTCCCGAGCCTGCCCCCTCCCCCAAGGCCAAGCCTGGCGTTCCGCGTGTCGGCGCGGCCCCGGCTGCGCTCAAGAAATCCATCTATGACCGGTTCCGAAAAGGCTGAGCGCGTCGCGCTCAACGTCCTCGGCGGCGCATCGGCTCCCGAGAGCATCTCGAATGATCTAGCAGCCGTCGCCGAGCTCTCACCGAGCGCTCGCGCGACGCTCTGGCGCGCGCTCGGCCCCTCGCTCGACGAGCCCGTGACGCCCGCTGCAGAGCAGGCGCTCGAGGCCTTCGCGAAGGAGCACGCGCTCGAGCAACAGCTGCTCGGTCGCGCGATCCGCGCGCTGCGATTCCTCGTCCGCGAGGGCGTGCGCCGCGGTCTCGACGCAAACGCCGTCGCGGCGGACGCAGGCGCGCTCGCGGGCGCCGACGGCGCGGCCAAGGCCATCGTGCTCGCGGGCTACGAACGCGCCCGCGGTTACCTCACCGCTCGCGCGGCCGCGCGCGCCGTACGCGCTCACGACGACACGCTCGCGAGCGTCGATTGGCGGCTCGATCGCGTCGTCGCCGCCCCCGAGGCCGATCGTATCGAAGCGGACGTCGCCGTCCTCGCGCTCGAGATCGATCGCGCTGACGGCAGCCGCTCGACCGTTCGCTTCCGCGCGGATCTCGAGCGCGTCGAGGCCTTGCTCACGGCCTGCCAGGCAGTGCTCGGCGCGGCTCGTCGCGCAAGTCCTCGCAGTTGAGCGCGCGCGCGGCGCCGTGCTAACGCTGCCGCCGTGACGGACGACGCGAAGAAGAAGACCGAGCCGGCAGCCAAGCAGGAGTGGCATTTCGGCGGGCCGCCCGGGGCGCTCGCGATGATGCTGCTGCTCCCCGTGCTCACGGTCTACCTGTGGATCAGCGTGCATCGCTACCACGGCGCGCTCGTCCTCCCCACCCTCGATGTCTTGCGTCAGGCGCCGGTTCCGACCGCGCGCGCGACGATCCTCGTCCTCGCGTTCCTCGCCCTGCAGATCGCGCTGCAGGTGGTCTTGCCGGGCCGCACCGCCGAGGGCCTCCCGGGGCACGACAAGCTCAAGCTCAAATACAAGCTGAATGGGTTCCTCTCGCTCTGGGTGACGCTCGCGATCCTCGGCGGCCTGCTCACCGCCAAGGTTTTCACCGCCTCGATGGTCCTCGACGAGCTCGGCCCCATGCTCGCAGTGTCGGTCGTCGGCGCGTACTTGCTCGGGCTCTTCCTCTACGCGTACGGCTTCATGTCCCCGCGTGAGGAGCGCCGCTCCGGCAACGTCGTCTACGACTACTTCATGGGCACCGCGCTCAACCCGCGTGTGGCCTCGGCGCGCGTCGCCCGCGCAGAGCTCGCGACCGGCGGCGAGGCCTCGGTGGGGACGACGACGGTCGAGGACCCGACGACCGGCTTCGATCTCAAGCTCTTCTTCGAATCCAAGATCGGCATGACCGCGTGGATCGCCGTCACGATGACGATGGCCGCGGCCGAGCTCGAGCGCACGGGCGCGATCAGCACCTCGATGGCGCTCGTGGCTGGCTTTCACCTGCTCTACGTCGCCGACTTCTACTTCTTCGAGGACGCGATGCTCTCCACGTGGGACATCAACTACGAGAACTTCGGCTACATGCTGGGGTTCGGCTTCGTGGTTTGGATGCCTTTCACGTTCTCGCTCCAAGCCCAATATCTGGTTTATCACCAGCCCCGACTGCCGGTTTGGGCGGCCCTCCTGATTACGGCGCTCAACCTGACTGGGTATTACATATTCCGCAGTTCGAACCTGCAGAAGCACCGCTTCAAGACCCAGCCGGCCTCGCGCATCTGGGGTAAAGAGCCTGCGTTCATCCCGACGAAGCGCGGCACCAAGCTGCTCGTCAGCGGCTGGTGGGGCCTCGCGCGGCACGCGAATTACCTCGGTGATCTGACGATGGCGCTCGCGTGGTGTCTGCCTTGCGGCTTCTCCCACGTCACGCCGTATTTCTATTTCATCTACTTCGCACCCTTGCTCATCGATCGCGAGCGCCGCGACCACCACGTCTGCGCCAAGAAGTACGGCGACGACTGGGAGGTCTATTGCAAGCGCGTCCCTTATCGGATCTTCCCCGGCGTCTATTAGCGCCGTTGGCCGAGCCCCGATTGGCCATTATGAGGTGGGGATTTTTTGACCTCTCGGCCGCTGTGCTTGTCGGGGCTGAACGGCCTATCCAGCTCGACGCAATTCCCACCAAACTCGATCCGATCGAGCCGGATTGGACCGTCTCGAGTGAGCGCCTCGTGACGGTGGAGTAAGCTTCACAAACTCGCGAGCACCCTCCGCGGCTCGAGCTTTGCTCGAACGCGCACCGAGCCGACTAACAAGAAAGACGGCGCTTCTTTGAGTGCGGAGGAGGACGCTGAGCAACCGGTCCATGGGGGGCCGCGCGTCGTGCCGCGTACACTTGGCAACGTTGGCGACTAAGGTACTCTCGGTGGATGTCCAGGCGCCTGCCCACCCGCGCATCCCAGCGATCCGCCGTCTCTCGGATGATGGTCACTTTCGGCTGTCTTCAGCTGTGGCTTTACGCGGCTGTAACGATGGCAGTCTCGGCCTGTTCTGAACAAACCGACCGGTCGGGTGAGGTCGACGTTGCTGACAACCTTGATACCGGTGGAAGCGCGGGCTCAGAGGCCGCGTCGAGCGCCGTGTCTCCTGACCCAGGGATCGACAGGTTGGCGGCCGAGCGTCACGCCAGCCGCGACGATTCGGCGTACAGCCCCCGCGCACGGACAGGTGGGTTCTCCCTTCACAGCCTTCCAGCAGGAGAGGTCGTCATCGACTCTCGAGGTGCCACGCTCTCCCCAAGCGCCGCGGGGGGTGCTCACGACGAGCCCATCACGATATCCGTCACCAAGCTCGGTCGAGAGGGCCACTGGGAGCTCGCGGCTCGAGAGAGCGCGCCACATCAAGAAGGACACGACGTAGAGAGGGCGATTACTCCGAGCGCGACCGAGTGGTGGGTGGCTATCCCGAGCGGCTTGGAGCACGGGATCACCCTCGAATCCCGCCCCGCCGGCAGCGGTCCCCTCCAACTGGAGATCTCCGTCGGCGCTTGTGACGTCCGTGAATCGTCCCGCTCGGGGGTGGTCTTGCTCCGTGATGGGCGGGAGCTAGCTCGATATGGCGGCCTCGCGGCCTTCGACGCGACCGGGAAACCCCTCGCAGCGCATCTAGCGGCCAGCGGCAACACATTGACACTGGTCGTGGACGACGTCGCCGCCCAATACCCAATCGTCGTCGACCCCCTCATCGTGTCCGAGATCGGGCACCTCGAGCTCCCGGGCTACGGGTTTGGTGGGGCGCTTGGGAGCGCGATTGGTATCTCCGCGGACAAGACGCGGATCCTCCTGGGTGCTCCGAGCTATGACTTGCCTGTCGCGAGCCCCGCGGGGGGCGCAGTCGTCATGTTCTTCGACGGGGTGAGCTGGTCGCGCGAGGCGCTCTTGACCGACACGGACCCTGGCTCGAGCCAGTTCGGCAATGGTGTCGCCCTGGCTGAGGACGGAAGCCGCGCCTTCGTCACCGACTCGAGGAACCTGTGGGTTTTTCATCGCAACGGCTCGACTTGGACGACGGAAGCGCAGCTCCCCGCTATTGTGCCCAAGGCATCTGCAGTAGCGACGAACAGCGACGGCAGAGTCGTCGCGATCGGTCTGCTGAGCAACCCTGACGGGGTGCTGGTGTTCACGCGGAGCGGCACGTCTTGGTCGAGTGGACAACTTCTGCCGGCCGTAGGCATCACTGGTTCAGACGAATTCGGCAAGTCAGTCGCGATCAGCTCGGACGGCAGTCGCATCATCGCGGGTATTCCGGGCAGTGGATTGGACAACGCTGAGATCTTCTTCTTCAATGGCTCCACGTGGGTCTATGAGGCGACACTATCCGCACCGGGAGCAGCGACTGGCGACGAATTCGGCACCGCAGTAGCCCTCGACGCGAACGGAACTCGCGCCGTCGTCGGGGCCCAATACGACACCGTCGCCGGGCAACTCTCCGCGGGCTCGGGCTGGGTATTTATTCGGTCTGGGACCACGTGGACTCTCGAGCAGATGTTGCCTGGAATCGCGGCTGGCGAGCGGCTGGGGGCGCGCGCGGCCCTGTCCGCGGATGGTTCGCGAGCTGTCCTGACGGGCTTCGGATGGGTGGGCTCTGCCCGGGTGTTCGAGCGTACGGGGACGACTTGGGCAGAGACGGCGCACTTCGAACACCCGGGCTCGAGCACCTTCGGGGAAGGCTTGGCGCTGTCGACAGATGGTTCGTTGGCCGCGATCGCCGACGCGAGCCAGAACACGCTCGCCGGCAACGCCGGCGGCGCAGTCTCCCTCTTCACTCCAAGTGGATCTATCTGGACCGAAGACAAGTCCGCGCTTGCGATCGATGCGGGCGCAGTGATCGGCGACAAGTTCGGCACCGGGCTGGCCCTCTCCGCCACCGGTCAGGTCGCCCTGGTTGGGGCACCCAATGACGATACGAGCTTGGCTGCCTCGGGTGGCTCGACTCACGCTTACAACCGTATCGGAAACACCTGGGTCAAGGTGGCGGAGATCGACGCTGCCTACCAATCCGGTACGTCGGTGGTGCTCGCCGACCCGTCAGGATACGCAGCAATAGGCGCCGACTCGGCGTCGCATGTCAAGGTTCTCGACTCGACGTTCAGCATCGTCTACGAAGCTTACTGCGTGAGCCAGACTCCGGGGCCCCGCGTCCCGGCACTCTCTGGAGACGGCAACTACTTGATGGTTGGGGCCCGCAACACGGGGAGCGTGTGCACATTCTCTCAGTCTGGCGGCGTGTGGTCCTCGACGGGCACGATCCCAGCTCCGCCCAATACTGGTGCCTTTGGTCAGACGCTCGCAATGGCCGATGACGGGAGCAGAGCGATCATAGGAGCCCCGAGCGTGGGGTTGGGTTTGAGCTCTGTGAACTTCTATGTCCGTGTCGGGAACACCTGGCAATCGGAGCAACAGATCCCTTGCCAGTCGACCGTGTGGAACTTCGGCTGGAGTGTAGACATGTCCGCTGGCGGCCTCGTCGCGGCCGTCGGGTCGCCGTTCGAAACTGTCAATGGCGTGAACCTGGCCGGACGCGTGCGGCTCTTCAAGCGGACGGGGGGAGTCTGGTCCGAGGTGGCGGCGATCAATGGGATCGCGACGTCTGGAGACTATTTCGGATACAGCGTGGCCCTCTCAGCTGATGGAAAGCGCCTGCTCGTGGGGATGCCGGGCGACGACCAGCCCGGGCTGGCGAACACGGGTTCGGTGCGCGTCTACGACGAAGTCTCCGGCACTTGGACGCCAGTGGGGGTGCTCCAATCCTCGAATCCAGGGGCCGACGACAGCTTTGGGGCGTCCGTAGCCATATCGGCTGACGGTCAAACGGCCCTCGTCGGGGCTCCCCAAGACGACACGGTGGACCGCGACACGGGCAGCGCAACGCTGTTTCAGCTGTCGAAGTCGCTTGGCGACGCGTGTTCGGCGCCGACCCACTGCTACTCCGGATTCTGCGTAGATGGGGTCTGTTGTGACGGCGCTTGCGCTGGCGCCTGCGAGGCTTGCAGTACAGCCGCGGGCGCCGCAGTGAGCGGCCAGTGTGGCCCCTTGTCAGCAGCGATGGCCGCTGCGGAGACCTGCCGCGCAGCGGCCAGCGAGTGCGACGCTGCGGAGGCGTGCGCGCCCGGTACGACGACGTGCCCGCCCGACCTCGCGCGGGCCGAGGGTACCGGCTGCGGCCCCGCGGTAGTTGGGGCCTGCGACGCGCAAGATGAGTGCGTGGGCACCAGCGGTGACACAGCGTTCTGTGCGCCTATGGTGCTGCCTCAGGGCACGGAGTGCCGCTCCTCGATCAGCGCGTGCGATGCGCCCGAGTCCTGCGACGGAGCCGGCGCTGACTGTCCGCAAGACTCGGCGCTTGCCCCGGGGACACCGTGCGGCGCCTCCCCAACTGAGCCCTGCGACGCGCAGGACACTTGCACTGGGAAGGTCGGCGCGACAGCGGTTTGCCAAGCCCTCGTGGCCCCCGCTGGAACGTCGTGTCGCGCATCCGTTGGCGAGTGCGACAAGGCCGATGTTTGTAACGGGTCGAGCGCGACCTGTGCGGACGCCGCACTGCCTGTCGGGGCACCGTGCGGACAGGCCGCTAGCGGCGACTGCAATGCTCAAGACACTTGCACGGGGACAATCGGCGCTAGCGCTCAATGCGCCCCCAATCTCTCGCCCAACGGCGCCCCCTGCCCCGGTGGGTCTTGCCAACAGGGCACCTGTCAATTGAACGAGGGCGGGAACTCCAGTACGGGGGGGGCGGCCGAGGGCGGCGCCGCTGGGAGTGGCGGTCTGCTCGGAGGTGGCGGCGCAGGTGGCGACAAGGGCGGTGGTGGAGTCGGCGGAGATGGACCGGATCCAGTCGCACCGGACGACGGCTGCACCTGCTCAACCAGAGGCGATACGCCAAACGGATGGTTTGGTGCCATCGGGGTCGCGGGCGTAGCGCTGTTGTTCGCGCGGCGACGCCGCACGAATAGTGGGAGACGACGCTGAGCTCGTTGCGCGGCGAGCTCTGATTGGCCCTTATGAGGTGGGGATTTTTTGACCTCTCGGCCGCTGTGCTTGTCGGCTGACCTCGTCTCGGTCCAGGTCCCAGTCGACAGGTCGTGGGGCGTGGACCTTGCTACGTTCCCGACATGTCCATCCTCGATCTCCTCTTCCACGAGACGCCATTCGGGACCTCCGACGCTGCCGTATTGAATCAGCTCGCGCACCAGACCCGTTTGGCGGCACGCAGACCGTGGGAGAGCGGCGTCTCCACCCCCGTGGCAAACGCCGTCTCAGACGTCGATCGCCAGCAAGCGGACGAGATCGATCGCCTCGAGAATCGCGTCGCGGCCCTCGAGATGGCGGTCAAATTCCTATGCGAGACGCTCGCCCGATCAGGCCAGATCGATCAGGCGAAACTGGCCGAGCAAATCGCCGCCGTCGTCGCCGAGGTCGAGCATCGCCGCAGCGAGGAAGAGCCCCTCGTGACCTGCGCCAATTGCAAGGCCCGCGTCCCCGCGGGTAGCAGCTACCGTCGCGCCACAGGCACCCTCTGCGAGACATGCCACCACGGCAATCGTCGCCCACCGCGCGAGATGGTCTCCAAAGAAACAACCGTGGGAGCCGCCTATCGCGCCGGCTCACAGACCCAGCTGGTAGAGGCTACAGACGTTTGCGCCTCGTGCGGCGTCGAGGTCCCTCGGTCCAAAGCGCTCCTGTCGGGGCGCGGCCCGCTCTGCCCGCAGTGCCACGCAGCCCTCGAAGAATAGTCTCGCTGCTCACTGAGCACACGATGGCTGCCCACGTCAGTCGCGTTCGCAGGGTGCGTGAACGGCTCATTCGAGGAGACATGCGACGGTGACGCCGGCGGCGTTCGTGGCTTCGAAGCACCTCACAAAGCTCCACGAGTTCGAGCCACGTGCTCGAGCCCAAGGAGATTCTCCTTGATTGGGCGCTTGGAAGAGTGAAACGCTTCCTTCTAGCGTGAAGATACATCTTCGGGGGTACGATCACGGCCGGGCCGAGCCGTTGTCGAAGCAAATCGATCGGCTGAAGAGACTGGTCAGCGGCTTGAGCGCCGCTCACCCCAGGATCACGGGGTTTCGCTGGCGCCCCACCGATGACGTGCCTGGCGCGCCGCTCCTCACGAACGAGGACTATTCGGCGCTCTTCGCGAACACGGCGCGCTCCTGGAATCAGGGCGGCAAACAATCGACGGTGTGGGGGCCCTCCATTTGGGCCGAGGACGACGGCGGCCTTCTCGCAACCGCCAACCTCGTCACCGGCCTCGAGTCGACTGGCAACGGCGCGTGGGTCCCCAACCAACTCGAGGTCGAAATCCAAGAGGGCCTCGCCGAAGAGGTGGCGGCCGATCGCGCTATCGTCCACTTGTTCTTTCGGGCGGTGATCGCCGCCTTCGAGCCGGCGTGGGGCCACGTCGCCGTCGACTCGTACCCCAACGCGCCAGTCGCTCCATTCCACGATGGCGCGCCGGTGATTGGTTGGATCACCTTCCTGAATAGCCTCTATCCAGAGCCACCCGCGTTGCCGCAGCCCGCCGTCCGCTACCCGCTCGACGGCGGCACCATCTTCGTCTCCAATCCAAAGGGCAGCGCCTCGGACTCCATCGCTGCGCTGCGCGCCGCGCTCGCTCGCGGGTCCGTCCTCCTGCCAGCGCGGGCGCTCTCCAGAAGCTGACAGCCCACACGGCCCGCCGAACGACCTACCGGCGGGCCGGCGAGCCAAACCTCATACAGCCTTCATCCACTCAGCCTGCAGCGCCTTGATGTCATCCTTCAAGGCGTTGACCACATCGTCCTCGTTCATCATGGATGTGTGCGCGAACTGGGAGAAAGCCCTCGATTTGCTATCCAGCGGCACCGAGATCAAGTCTTCGGGCGGCTTGGACGAGAAGAGCGGCACGACGCCGTCTCCCCAATAGAGCGCGCTGGGCTCCGTAGACTCCGAGGGGGCGCCCATCGTCATGCCGACCAAGCTCGGCAAGAGCTGCCACTTGGCGACATTGGCGTCATAGTTGGAGTACATCTCCAAACACATCAATATCGAACCGCCGTCCGTGGGCAGGTCATTCACATAATAGGAGATCGTCCGCGGGTGGATATACGCGCGAGGGTGCGGAGTCTCGATCTCCCTCTCGATGGGTTCGTTCACTTGGCGTTCATTCTCCGCCTGCTCTTCTTTGGTGAGCGCGTGATTGACTGGCTGCGCGGCCGGGGCGGCGCGGACTGGGGCAAAGACGGACTTGAGGAACGGGATGAGACCGCGCTTCTCTTCTTTGGGGTGGAGCGTGAGCGCGTCGTGGAAAGAGAGCGCCAGATTGACATTCGCCCGCGAGATCGCGCGGAGATCGACGACGTCGAGCAGACCCGTAAAAATGTCCGTATAGAGCGCGCGGGCGTTGCGGCAGTCGAAGAACGACTTCGTCACTATATCGATGAGCGCCTTCACCTGAGCTCCCAGGCGCGCGATCGAGTCTCCGTCGTCGAACGACTCGGCGATATGGATGAAGACGTCTTGAATCGGCGCAGAGTTCGCGCTGATGAGCTTCGCGTTCGAACGGCGCTCCGCGGCTCTTTGGCGCGAAGCTTCGACCGCGGCGCTGATCTGCGAGGAGAGGAGCGTGGCGGCCGGAGCGAGGGTCGTCATCCCCGGCTGGGTGAGCACCATCCCAACGTCCAGCATGGTAGGGAACGTGATCAGGTAGCCGTTGGGGGGGCGCGCCGTCAGCAAGACGTCGAAGAACAGCCAATATCGCTGCTTGTTGCAGAAGATGGCGTTCGGCATCATCTCGTACGCGCTCGGGAGCTGCCGCGCGAAATAGATCGTCTCTTTGCGCGTGAGCATCTTGCCCGCGCCGATGGTCAATATCCAATAGAGCGTCCCGAAGAGGCCCTGGGCGGCGCCGGCCGGATTGCTGGCCATAGTCGTCGCCGCAGCGAGGGCCGTGGTGGCCAGGGTCGCGGCCTCGTCCGCGACGGTCTCCTCGTGATCCTCCTCGAACTCTCCGTGGAAGTAGTCGCGCAGATACACCCCAGGGATGCCGTGCTTGAGCTGCGAGTAAGCAGTAGGCGCGCCGAGGATGGGCGTCCCGACCAAGAACATCGCGAAGACGCGCGACTCACCGCCTAGCACCCGCGAATAATAGCGGGCGATGTTCCCGCCCATTCCGTGCGCGACGATGATGCACTTGGACTCTTTGGTCTCCTCGAGCGCGCGCGCCACGACGTCCGCGAGCGCCAGCGCCGACTTGGCGTTGTCTTGCCGCCAGTCGTAGCCGCAACAATACACGCGCGGCTCGATCCCGAGCTTCTCGGCGTCGCCGGTCGCGAGCCATTTCTCGTCGCCCTCATGGCCCGCGAGCCCGCGGACGAGCTTGTCGTAATATGCTGTAACGAGGTGATAATAGTTCGCCACCCGCGCCACCGCCGTGCGCTCTTGCTCCGATTGGAACTTGTGCGAAGTATCCGGCTCCAGCGCGGCGCTCACTTGCTGGAGGCGCTCCCAGTCACAGGCGAAGGGCCCAGGCGTGACGATGGGACGGTCGCGCTTGCCGCGTCCCACTGGCGGCCCCGAAGCCCCCAAGAACGACATGGGGAAGCCAGTGGGATTCCAGATGATCTTCTGGCCCTCCGGCTCGGTGAGACGTGTCCCCATGAAATCGGGCACGACCACGATGGGCAGGAGCCGCCCGCGGCGGCGGAGCAAGAAGTGCTTGTCGGAGCCGAGCTTCGCGTATCCCGTGTGAGTCGACGCCGCGGTCATCACTTACCTCCTCGTTGCTGGGTTTGCCCCGAATAGAGCCGATCGAGCTGGGTCTTCGTCGACTCGCTCTCGTTGCGCGGCGACGTGTCGGAGAGCTTGCCGCTCGGTCGAACGACGATGTCCTTCTGGAAGTCTTTGATAGCTTCGACGGTGGCCGCTTCGTCGCCGTCGCCGGCCTCATAGCCCAGGTTCTGGAGCCGGATTCGAGCTCCGTCGAGGGTGTCGGCGGCGGGGAGGTCGGACTCGAGGAGCGTCAACTCCCACTCGAGCGGAACGTCATACATCGTCTTGTAGTCTTCCACTTCGTTGGCGTAGACGATTACGTGTACCTGCTTGGGTTCGCCCGGGATGTTGCCAGTCACCTTTCCGTGGTCGTCGGTGGTTGCCTCGCCGATGAAGCCGTCGGCGATGAACCTGCAGCGCGTCTGTTTGAGCGGCGCACCGCGAGCCGCCGCCGAAGTGTGCGTCAGCTCCAGCTTGAGCTCTCGTGTCGAGGGCTGATCGGACCCCGGCGACGAGGGCCCCCCCTTCTCCGCGGCCGAGCTGCTGGATCCAGAGCCAGTGTTCAGCTTGATTGAAGAGCCGCGGATCGTGACCCCCCCACCCGCTGCGACGACTACGCGACTATCCAACCCAACCGTGGCGCCCTGCGTGGTGGTCATGGAGATCTGGCTCGCACCGCTGACCTCCATTCCGCTCGAGTCGACGACGAGCTGCGTCACATCGGCCTTGAGCTCCATCTTGTCGGAGGCCGCAGACTTCAACGTGCCGGTCGCGAGGTTGATAGTGTCGGTGCCATTGAGGACGATCTTCTTGGCCGAGAGCTTGATCTCGTCTTTGGTGATTTGGATGAAGCTGTCGCCGCACTCGAGCCGCAGACAGGATTTGTCAGTCTTGTCGTCCCACGTCTCCGCTTTGATGACGACGCGTTCGGTCGCCGTGAAATAGGCGCTGCCTTGCACGTAGCCGACGGCGTTGGTCTTGCTCTGCGCGGTCGTGCCGCCGACCTGGAGGATGGTGTTGCCGTGGACCGTCAAGCTGTGGTCACCACGAATCACTTTGAGATCGTCGTGCGCGACCTCGGCGACGGCGTTGCCGCTGACGAGCGCCACCGACGCCCCCCCCACTTGCTCGAGCTTGTCGAGCAGGGCGCCCTCGATGCAGCGGCCGCCTACCTGAACGGTCCTATGACCACCAACGAGCTCGACCGAGTCCTCACCGACGGCAACCATTCGCCTCTCACCGATCGCGATGTCTTGCTGCTTGTCGACGTTGAGAGACTGGCTGCCTTTGACGTTCAGTCGGTGCTCGTCGCCCACCTCTTCGTGGAAGTCCTTCTCGGCGTGGATATACACGCGCTCGAGGCCGGCGCTGTCTTCGAAGGCAATCTCATTGAAGCCTGCGCCGTCAGGCACGGACTGCGACCGGATCGAGCTTCGCGTCCGCCGCTCCGGCAAGGGCTCGGGAGTGGCGTGGGTGGCGTTGTAGACAGCCCCTGCGACGACGGGGCGATCTGGGTCGCCACCCAGGAAATTGACGATGACCTCCATCCCGACCCGCGGAACGAACTGGAAGCCATATCCCGTCCCTGCCCAAGGCGTCAGCACACGAACCCAGCACGAGCTCGACGCGACGTACTTTCCTTTTCGGTCCCAATGAAACTGGATCTTCACCCGCCCAAACCGGTCCGTATGAATGGCTTGCCCGGGCGGTCCCACCACGACTGCAGACTCGCTGTGCACGTTGCGCTTGCGCTCGATGCGTGCTGGCCGAAATGGCACGTCGGCCGGGACAAGCTCGTAGCGGTTCTGATAGAGCGGCCGCGCGCTC
This sequence comes from Polyangiaceae bacterium, assembly GCA_046351325.1. GTDB lineage: Bacteria > Myxococcota_A > Polyangia > Polyangiales > Polyangiaceae > Xiheicaenibacterium. Next base: position 177,883 of record JAXLYR010000001.1, read on the forward strand.
GACTCGCTGAGGGCCTTTATGAGCGCGTCGCGGACCTCACCTTCGCCCAAGAGGCGGCGGCGCAGCTCGAGGTCGTAGATCGCCGAGGCCGTCGCGCCGATGATTCGTGAGATCGCCGCCGAGAGTGCCGCGTCGTCGACCATCGCCGGCGGCTCGAACCCGCCCAGGGCGGCGTCGTGCGCCTCGTGGATGACGCGAATCGGAGTGAACTCGCGGTTCTCGAACGGCGCCGGAGAGTCTTCGATGGCGAGGCGAAAGCCAGGCAAGACCCGCGGACACAAACTGGACCCGGCGACCACGGCAGCGCGCGCGCGGTATTGCTCGAGGACCCTCTCTGGTTGGTCGTTTTGAAGCACGGGCAGCTCATATTCACTATGGTGCTCATAGATCTCGAGCTCGCGCTTGCCCGCCCCAACGTCTTCGACGGTGTGGTCCTTCTCCAAGAGCTGCATCGGCCGCCGGAAGTTGTAGTCGCGGAGCTGGGCCTTCGTCGGCGCCACGCTGCGCGTGGCCGCCATGGATATAACCTTGTCAAAGGAATCCGCTCCGGTGTGCCCGGCCTGGAAGTGCAGCCGGAGCGGCTGTGCGTTCGGGCCGCGCCCGGCGGTGTCGTACATACAAAGAACATCGGTGTTGGTGGCGCTCTCGCCGCCCGCGCCCGCCGATTGAGACGCGTCGCTCCACACCATTTGGTCGGGGTCGGAGTCGGGGATGGCGGCGTCCGCCACGACGCCAGCGAGCCCACCGACCGAGGTCATTGTCCCGCCGCCCACCCCACTCGACTCCGCCGTCGACGAGACGCCGGTCATGGCCATTCCGGAGACCATCGAGAAGTACCCGCCATAGGTAATGACGTCTCTAGCGGTGAAGTTGGGGCTCCCGCCCGAGCTGGACGCTACGGTGAACTCGTCCGTGTGCGCGAAGAGAAAGAAGATCCCCTCCTCGGCCATCAAGCGCGTCACGAACTCGAAATCGGTCTCCTCGTATTGTGTGCAATACGTCCGCCGCAAGTACGAGCGGTCGAGCTGCCACGTGTGCGGGACACTGGCCTCGCCGAGGACCTTGCTGATGATCTCGAATACGTGCTGGTTTTGAAAGATGCGCGTGTTGCGCCGGTGCGTGAGCAACCACATCGTGGGCCTAACGGTCAATCGCAGGCAGAGGCCGGGCAATGCCAGGCGCCGGGGCAGGACCTCGACGGAGGCGACGACGCCATAGCGGAAGCTGTCGCGCTCGTGCATGTCGAACCCGACGCGCCTGCCGATGAAGCGCTCCTCCGCCGCGGTGAGCGGCACGTCCGCGGCGTCATCGCTGGAGACGATCATCAGCGTGAACGAGGAGAGTTCGTTCATCGCCTCTTCGCCGACCACCGACACGAGGCGCCAGGCGTCTCTTTGGCCCATTTCGTCCGCGAGCATGAATCGCATGTGTCTCCCCGATCGTCGGCCACGCACGCTGGCCCCCCGAGTCCCCATCGCTTTGCGTCGCGCCGACTCGGATGATGGCAGCCGAGCGCTGACGGCGATCGAGGAGGGTACACGACAATAGGGGTCGTCGCTCGCTCGACTCTGGTCCTTTCGCGGCGGGCCTCGTTGGCGCGGCCTCGAGGTCAGGACGCCGTGCAGAACCGTGGATCGCCACCACTGTCAGTGTCGTACGCGACCGTCTCTCTCGTCGGTGACGATCGACACGAGCACGGACGCGTGCGCCTTCCCAGTCTTCCTCAGTAGATGCTTGAGCCGCGCGTCATAGGCCGCGCAGTCGCCTGTAGCGAGCGCCAGCAAGCGGTCCCCTACCCTGGCCTCGATGCTCCCTCGCAATACCAATAGGACCTCGAACCCGTCGTGCTCCGGCAGATCGTGCTCGAGGAAGCTGGGCCCCGGATCCACCACGTACATCGCGATAGGGCGTTCCCTGTTCGCGGCGAGGATGGCCTCGACACCATAGAGCTCGTCCCCCGGGAGGCGTGGTCGCTCGTCCTTTCGGACTACCGAGATCTCGGACGCGGTCGCCTTCTCGCCAAACAGCTCCGACATCTCGACCCCGAGAGCCTTGGCCAACGCCATGAGGGTGCCCAGCGATGGGGTCTTCTCTCCTCGCTCGATGCGCGACAGGTGAGCCTTGTGGATCCCGGCCTGCGCGGCCAGCGTCTCGATGGTCATCCCCTTCCGCTTTCGTACTGACCTCAGCCGTGACGCGACGAGCATCGAACAGTCATGGCAGATGCGCGCGGAAGAAGGCAATCGACATCCGCTTGACAACAACATGCCCTAAGGACAACTTGTTGGCCGAGCGAAGCGAGGGCAACGAGTCCCCTGTTGGGCGAGCGAACGCGAGCACAAGTTGTTGTCCACGATGACTTCGACGCGATGGTTGTCCTGGTGCTTGCCTTTCGTTCTCGGTGCGTGCGCCGCCTCTCCCGGCAGCCAATCCGAGCCTTCAACCACGGTCACAGCGGCGGCTCTCAGCCCCGGACAAGTAGAGCGCAAGATCATCGAGAGAGTCTTGATCGAGGGCACGGACGAGGAGTTCGATCTGATGCTCGCGACCTTCGGCCCCGGCGCCGAGAGCCCGCCCCACACCCACCCCGTCGTCGGACTCAACTACATCGTGGAAGGGGCAGTCGAGTCGCAGTACGAGGGTGAGCCGCTCAAGACCTATGTCGCCGGCGAGTCCTATCAGGACCCGCCAAACCGAAAGCACCTGGTCTTCAGGAACAAGAGTCAGGAGAAGCCACTCAGGTTTCTCGTGGCATTCCGGATCAAGAGGGGCGCCTCCTTCAAGGTCGACCTCGACCCGAAACCACCGGCGCCCATCCCGATTTCCAAGGCTGCGCTCTATCCCGAGGGCATCGACTACGACAAGGGCCGGAATCGATTTCTCCTAGGCTCCTTCCGCGAAGGCGCCGTTTACGAGGTCTCCGCCGATGGCACACCCAGGCCTTTCGTCAGTGATCCGGAGCTGCACTCTGTACTCGGCATTCGAATCGACGAAGCCAGGAATCGGCTGCTCGTGACCAATTCGGATATTGGCGCAGCCGCCCGGCCCTACCCGGACGGTCCGGCCAAGCTCGCGGCCCTCGGCATCTACGATCTAGCGACTGGCAAAGCTCTCGACCACGTCGACCTCGGCGGACTGACGTCCGGCGCGCGGCACCTCGCGAACGATCTAGCTATCGACGCCAATGGGAACGCTTACATAACCGACAGCTTCTCTCCGGTGATCTACAAAGTCGACAAGGAGGGTCACGCGTCTATCTTCCTCGAACACGAGAGTTTTCGTGGCGAGGGGATCGCGCTGAACGGGATCGTCGTGCATCCAGACGGGTTCCTCATCGTCGCGAAGAAGGATGACGGCGTCCTCTTCAAGGTGCCGCTCGATGCTCCAGCCACGTTCTCCAAGATCGAGTTGCCCTCCAAACTGCAGGCTGCCGATGGGCTCGTCCTGCTCGGCCAGGATGGGCTAGCCGTAATCTGCAACAAGACGTCCAAGGCGACCGCGAATTCGGTTTACTCCCTCATTACCTCGGATCACTGGGGCTCAGCCGATGTGGCGCGCCAGATCCCCATGAGCGACGACTACCCGACGACGGGCACGCTCAAAGACGGTAATCTCTATGTCGTACACAGCTCGTTGAACGTCCTCATCGCCAGCCCTCGCGAGCAACAAAGCACGTTGAGAGCCACCGCGACGATCGACCCAGTACAGCTGCTCGCCCCGTAGCAGCATGCCCTGTCAAAGTCATTGCTGGCACTTCGGGAGAGCTCCACGCCGTGCCTCTACCGCCTGACCGAGGTCATCGCGCTGATGGTCGACGCGTGCAAACACGCGCCGATACGAAAGAGCGCAGAAGAGCACTGACACCAACGTCAGCAATCAAGAGGCCCTATCGGCTATTCACGCAACGCGCTCACAAGCGCCAGTCACCGGCAAAGAAGGAGTAGCGCAGTTGGGGCCTCGAAGAGCGGCGGAGGTCGGCGCGGCCTCAGTCACCCGAGAAGCCGACGAAGAATATCTCCTTGGGCGTGTCACCCTCGTACGCCACGATGTAGGTGCCCTCCCAGCGCTCGCGCAGACTCTCGATGAGGGACTTCTCCGCCTCGACTTGCGCGCGCGTCGGCTTGGTCGTGTCGAAGAGCGCGTCGAGTTGGTCGTCGGTGAGGGGTGCGACAACGGCGAAGTCGGGCGTCTCACCGACGCGCTCCATGTCGAGGATCGAGTGCGCGCCTTCAGTGGAGAGGCCGACCTCTTCCATCTGTTTGAAGAGATCGTCAATCGACGTCGGCGACTTCACCTGGTATTCGCCGAATCCCTTGTAATAGTCGCCCTCGGCGAAGGCCTTCTCGCGCAGCTTCGCGAGCGCGCTACCAATGTCGGACTCGTAAGGCACCCAATAGTCCCAGCCACTCGCACCCATGTCGCATCACCTCCAGAGTCGCGCGATCTCGTCGCGCAGGTAGCTCGATGTGTCTTGCGTCGCGCTGACGCCCTCGGCCGTCTCAACCGTGGCCGCTCGTCGGCTCGACGGGTTCCTCGAAGCGCAGGACCTCGATCCGGCCACCGCGGGCCGTCCTGATGGCGGCCATCGTCGCGAGCGTCAGAGGCGCATACAACTTTGTAACACCTCGGTGGCTCGACGCCTCGGGGGCTACCTGCCACTCACCGACAGCCCGATCGTGCGACGTTCGAAAGAAAATGGCGCCCACCCTCGGGTGGTTGGGGATGCGATCGAAGAGGCGGCAGAACCGCACAATGTCCTTGGGGGCCTCGATCTCTTCGACGGCCTCGCGGCCCGACCTCAGTCGGCTCGCTCGGGCGTCGCTCATGAGCAGCTTCGCGACCTCGAGGCTCGTCGTCGTGAGGCGCATCGATTGGGCGCCAGCGTGGTCGAGCAGCTTGCCAAAGAGGGCGAGTCGCGTCTCTCCGTCGCCCCCCAGGGCCACCGTCCATTCGTCGGGGGTGTGCTGGAGCTTTGACAGGTAGGCTTCCGCACCGCCGCACCTGAGCGTGACACTCCTGTCACTGGTTATCACCTGAACGGGGAGCGCTTTACCGGCGACGGTGACGGTCTCGACCGGCGGTTTTGGCGGGCGCGCGACGACTGGCTGAGCGGGTCGGAGCGGCGCAGCGTGGCCGGCGGGCGCGAGCACTGCGGCGTGCGAGGCCTGCAATACCCCAGTGAAGGGTGGAATCGGCGCCACGCGAACCCCAGCCTCCGCGGCCTCTCTCGCAAGCCTCTCGCAGAGGGCAGGGATCCAATCCTTCTTCAGAGGTTTGTTGGCGAGGAGCACCCAGACGCGTGCGGCCCCCTCGCCCTCGACACGGTAGGACACCCCATATTGGACCGGCCCGTCCTCGTAGATGGACCCGCCAGTGTCCGTGAGCACGTGCACTATCGCCATGGGGCCGAGATTAGGCCCAGACGCGCTCGCTGTGCAGCAATTCTCTGGGGAGTGCCTTTTGACCTTCCTGTCAGAGATACCGATCACTTGGAGGCGAGCGCCACTTCGAAGAACGAGGCATTCGGGTGGGGCGCGCTCGTCCAATGGCGGCGCCATTCTGTCTCCAAAGTGACGCTCTCGAAATGGGTGAAGCCTGCCTGGAGGACGCGGGCTCGGGCAGTATCCGGGTCGAACGAGATAGGGCTGTAGTCGAAGACGAGTCGAGTGCCGGCCGCCCCGAGATCAGCCATGAACCGCAGACAGCGCGCGACGGCGTCGGGCCCGAGATAGGGGATGACGCCCTCCCAAACGAAGACCGCGGGCCGCTCTCTGTCGAAGCCACGCTCGGCGAGGGCAGCGCGGAGCGGCGCCTCGAAGTCGTCCCCGAAGTCAGTCGCGATCGTTTGGATGCGGGAGGGCAGCTCGACGCCGGCTCGCGCCAACGCAGCTTGCTTCTGTTCGAGGAGCTCGGCTTTGTCGATCTCGAAGGCGTGTGTGCTTGTTGTGACGACGGGTTCCAATCGAAGGGCGCGCGCGTCGAAGCCAGCGCCCATCAGCACGAGTTGGCGCGTGCCGCTCTCGATGGCCGCAAGAACGTGGACATCGATGGCCCGCGTCCTCAGTCGAATCCCCTCGGGGAAGAAAGGCATGGCCATGAGGAGGTCCGTACCCTCGGCGGCGTGACCGCCAGCCGCGGCGAAGATTGCGGCGTAAGGATCCTCGAAGAGGCGCCCCTCCGTGATGTTTGCCTCCGCGGCGCGGACCGTTGCGATGGCGTAAGCGGTGTCCGAGACAGTCAGCATCCCTATCCTCCAACGGCTCCTCACTGCTCGTCGACGCCGAACCGGTTACCGTCTTGTAACGCACACCTCGGTCGGGGGCGACGTCCTTCTGCGGCTCGTTTGTCCTCTGCGGCGAAGAAGGGCTGTGGCGACTGTCCGTCAGTCTCTACTTCGCGCTGGGGTCAAGTCGCTCGCACTGCGTGAACTCGCCAAGCACAACGCCATTCTTGTCTGGATCTCCTGCTCGAGATACGCATCCAGCGCGGACGCCTCGGTTACGCTCGGCGAACTCGAGACATGCGTGACCCTGATCGCATCGCCCATTTCCACCTCGTGGGTCGCCTCGGCGCTGGTGGGATGGGCGTGGTCTATCGCGCACGTGACGAGAAGCTCGAGCGAGACGTCGCGCTCAAGGTGATCCAGGGCGATCACGCGGCGGATCCCGAGTGGCGCCGGCGGCTCGCCAAAGAGGCCAAGGCCGCGGCCGCGGTCAAGCACCCCGGCGTGCCCGTCATTTACGAGATCGGCGAGGACGGCGAGGTCCTCTACATCTCGATGGAGCTGCTCTCCGGTCGCCCGCTCCGCTTCTTGATGAAGGAGCTGACGATCGGCGAGGCGCTCGAGGTCGCGGCCGAGATCGCCGACACGCTCGCGGCCGCGCACGCGTCGGGCATCGTGCACCGCGACGTGAAGCCGGAGAACGTCCTCATCACCGACGACAAGCAGGTGAAGGTCCTCGACTTCGGGATTGCTCGCAGGCGAGTCGACGCGAGCGCCCCGACCATGCCGTCGACGCCGTCGAGTGACGCGACCGACACCGCGCTCTCGCGCGAGGGTGTGGTCCTCGGCACGCCTGGTTACATGTCTCCAGAGCAGGCGATGGGACGCGAGGTCGGCCCCGCGAGCGACATATTCTCACTGGGCGTCGTCCTCTACGAGATGCTCTGTCACCGGCTGCCCTTCGGAGGCGGCTCGCTGCTCGAGAGCGTCGTGGCGGTCAGTCGCGACGAGCCCGCTCCGATCGAGCCGCGCGCCGGAATGCCCGCAGCGGTCACCGCGCTCGTCTTGCGATGCCTCGAGAAGGAGCCCGCCGCACGCCCGGCGAGCGCAGTCGCGCTCGGCGAAGCTCTGCGCGAGCTCGCGCGCAACCTCGCGAGGGACGAGACCGCGAAGACGGCGCTCGCCGACACCACGACGCTCGCGCGCGAACCCGCGCGTCGGTCTTTCCCAGGGAGCCTGCTCCTGGTGGCGGCCGCCGTGTGTGCACTCGGCGCGGGCCTCTATATCGGTCTAACGTCGAAGGGCACCCCTACGGCTCCGACGGCAGCGACCTCGAGCGCGGGGTCCTCGAGCACAACATCCTCGAGCCCGGCCCCCTCGAGCACGGCCCCCTCGAGCGCACAACCCGAGATCGTCAATCCGACCGCTGTCGCGATTACGGATCTCCCTGTGATGGGTACGGACAACCTCGCCGCGATAACTGCCTATAAGAGCGCGCTCGCCGACCTTCGCCGGTCCGACTGGTCGCGGGCCCCAGGCCACCTGCTCGAGGCCCTCGAGAAAGACCCCGACTTCGCCTTGGCGGTGCTCAGGCTCGGCTATTTGGAGGGGCTCAACGGCGATCTCACATCGGCGCGCAAGCGCTTTCAATGGCTCGCCGAGCACCCGACGAAGCTCGACGAGCGACATCGCGCTTGGCAGCAGGCCGCGGAGGCGATTGTCCTGCATGACCCCGCGGACTATCGGTTAGCAGGCACATTGTTCGAGCAGGCGAGCGCGCGCTGGCCTGCCGACGCTGAGCTCCATTACATGGTCGCCGCGACGTACGAGCACAGCTACCTCTTCCCGGAGAAGGTGCTGGCGGAGGCCCGCCGCGCGATCGAGATCGATCCCGAATATGCGGACGCCCTGCAGACGTTGGCGCACGTCCTCGGGCGCGTGGGCAAGGCCGAAGAGGCCGCGACCTACCTCGATCGGTGCGTCGCGCTGCACAGCACGGACTGCGTGTTCGATCGAATGCGGCTCAACGAATACGAGGGCCGCTGTGACGCCGCCGTCGCCGACGCGAAGCTCTACGCGAGCAGCGGCGGCGGCAGCAACCTGCACTGGCTCTTCGCGGCCTCCGCGGTGCTGTCGCAGGGTGATGGCAAAGACGCGGCGAGCGCGTTCCTGAAGCTGGGTGAGGGCGCGACCGATGCGCGGAGCCAATGGGTCACGCGCGTAGGTCGACTGCGCATGCTCGCTACCGAGGGGCAATTCGAAGAGCTGCGCCGCGAGGTGCAGAAGCTCATCGCCGAGACGAGCCGCTTCGATCTCTTGAGCGATCTCGCGTCGCTCGAGCTGGGCGCGACGAGAGAGCTCGGCGACGATCACGCCGTCGAGGCGCTCGCGACGCGTTTCCTCGGCGATCGGCTCGCGTCCCAGGGTGGCTATCGGCAAATCCCGACCGTCGATCCGACGCCGGTCTTCTTTCGCGAGCTCGCCCGCCTGGGGAAGCTGTCGGCCGACGAGCTCGACGCAAAGCTCGAGCGTTGGCGCACGGGCGAACGCGCCGTGGGCTTCGACGATGGGCGCATATGGTTTCAGTCGACCGCGCTCATCGCGTGGACGAAAGAGGAGGAGCAGCGAGCGCTCGCCTCACGGCCCGTGGGGTTTGTCGCCTCGGACGTGCGCGACGCGGCGCTCGGCTGGGATGTCCTCGCGCGGCTCGAGCTCGCCGCGGGCCACGGCGACGCTGCGCGCGATCTCCTCCTCAAGGCGACGAAGAGCTGCACGGCGCTGCTCCACCCCTTCGCGTACGTGCGCTCGTACCTCGAGCTCGGCGCAGCCTACGAGTCGCTGAAGGATCCCACACACGCGTGTGACGCCTATCGCGGTGTCCTCCGCTGGTGGGGCAGCGCGAAGCGCTCGGAGACCGCCGAGCGGGCAAGGGAGCGAATCGCGGCGCTCCATTGTCCGACGTGAGTCCTCAATGCGGCGAACGCAAAGAGGCGAGGCCGATCGAGTCGAGCGTCACGCCGGCTCTCGCCAATACCTCATCGAACGTAGCGAAGAACTCCGCCCGCCGCGTCGGGTAGGCCGCCGAGATGGCCGCTGCGCGCGCCCTCAGCTGCTGCTCATTCGGCGGCCGGAACTCGACTTGGTCCTCCTCGACGATGAGAAGATGCGTCGAGTCCGCGGGCATCGCGGGCAGCGTGTTTGGGAAGCCGAGGAGCTCTGCAGTCGCGGGTTGCCCGGGCGACTTCCGCCAGAGCTCGCCGCGCGCACCCAGGGAGAGCTCTTCGCCCTCCGCGGACCAGCGCAGTGAGTCCCGCGGGAGGAGCGCTAGGAACGATACGCTATTGTCTTCGCTGACGTGTTTCTCGAGGTAACCGCGCCCGTCGAGGAGCCAAATCGTCTCGAAAGCGCGCGCGGATTGCCAAGTCGTGAGCACGCCCCGACCGTCGTTGAAATGGCTCGTCTCATGGCGCGCAGGGTCCACACTGAAGCCCGCGATCAGCCCCTCGCGATAATGTCGATACGAGGCGAACTGACCATCGTCGTAGAATGAACACTCGAAGATCTCCCCATTGGCGACGTCGCTCTCGAGCACGACGACGCCACTCGTGAGTGTGCGCCGTATCTTCCGCAGGCCAGCCTCGTCCGTGGGGAGGCGGGCTTGGAATAGCTGCATATCGGGGAGCTCGCCGCGCGCGCCGAGCGACCCGGGCTCGTAATATCGAGTCTCGAGGAATTGGGGGCGCTCTGGCGCGCCCGACTGCGCTTCGACCAGCTTGCCAGTGTCTCTCTCATAGGCGTCACTGCGCGAGACCCAATCTGCCTGGACCTCACTGAAGACGTGTTGGGACGAGGGAGAGAGGGCCGCGAGAGCCTCCGCAGGCAGGTGACAAGCAGCCGGACCCGAAGGCTCGGGGACCATTCTCGAGGCTGACTCCGTGGGGGCTGTGGGCATCTCGTCCCCCGAGGCCGCGTGGTCGGCGGGGTGCGCGCGCGCACAAGAGAGGACGCACCCGAAGACCACGACCCAATACCGCATGACTGGGTCTTAGCACCGCGGGAGCGCCGCGCTCCGCGAGGACTCGGCAAGCAGCGAAGCTGCGTGGCGATCTGTTCTGCAGCACGCGACTGGCCAATTCGCTCTTGCCGCGGCTGCATCCGTGCACGAGCGCTCCGCGCGACGGTAGGAAGCCATCGGGTGTACTCTCGCACGCAGAGGAGCCCCATGACCCATTGGACGTTCGACGCTGGTGACCTCATCGCCGAGACGTACCGGGTCGTCCGGACGCTCGGCCGCGGCGGCAACGGTGAGGTCTATCACGCCGAATCGGCTGCGGGTGAGCACGTCGCTGTCAAAGTCATTGCGGGCACTTCGGAGAGCTCGGCGGCCTCGGTTTGGCACCAAGCGCGCGCGATGGGACAGGTCCAGAGCGCGCACGTGCCCCGTGTCTACGCACCCATGGTCGACAGCCGAGCAGGAACCGTCTTCGTCACAGAGCTCGTTCGTGGCGAGAGCCTCATCCACCGGTTGAAGCGAGACGGGCCGATGCGATTCCGCGAGCTCAAACCCATCGTGTCACAGGTCTGGACGGCCCTCCACGCCGTGCACAGCGCGAACATTTTACATTGCAATATAAAGCCCTCGAACGTCGTCTTGGGCGCGGACAATCACGTCACCCTGATCGACTTTTGCTCCGCGAGAATGGCCGGCCCCGACGGTCTAATTATCGCGCCCGATAGGTCGACGAGCTTGGGGTGGTTCTCCTTCATCCCGCCCGAGCTCATCGGCCGGAGCACGTCGATGGGCACAGCCGGCGACATCTACATCTGCGGGACGCTGATCTTCCAAGCGCTGAGTGGGCAGCTCCCCTTCGCGGCCAAGAACATCCTGCAGATGGTCGATCTGAAGGCGAAGGGCGAGCCCCGCCGACTGTCATCCATCGTGTCCGGCGTTCCTCCCGAGCTCGATCACTTCCTTGGTCGCACCCTCGCTCGTGATCCCGCGGCGCGTTTTCAAAGCGCCTTCGAGGCTCGAACGGCTTGGGAGGAGCTGGACCTCTAGAGCAGCAAACCGCTACGCGGCCAGGCGAACACGACGCCCTCGACGCACTTGGTTCGCGCCAGTTGTGTTATGCTGCGGGTAAGCTGCACTAGCCTGTTGAGCGGTAGGCTCGGCATACGTGCGGTCGAAGAGCTGCTGCGGCTTGGTCGATGTAGTTGAAGTCGCCTTGGCCCCAACCGTTGAGCGGCGCCCGCAACTCCGGCCGATCGATGCCGTGATCCTGGTCGGCGGCCCCCACGTAGAACACCGATGTAAGCGAAGAGCCTATTGCTCCGCTCCGTGTACAGGTTAAGATGCACGAATACAGCACAGTCCGTTCAGGGCTGTGTTTCATTCAAGGACAAACAAGACTCGTTGTGCTCTAGGCCTTGACCGAGTGGCTCGAAGCGCGCCGCACGCTGGTAGGCCGCGGTGCATTTGCTGATGATGGCTTCCATGGGCACGTCCGCCGCCACTGGTCTGTTCGCGGGAAAGAGGTCCCGGCATTCTTGAGGCAGCTCGACGTCGGCGAACTTGCAGCGCGGTTGTGCCAGCGGCGACCATTCCAGCGGCTTCTCCTTTGGACAAGGCTTCCATTTCTTCCCTCCACGGGCCTTTTTGTTGTCCTCCTTGTGCGGGTCGCAGGTTTGTTTGAGGTCCAGCTTCGAGTCGACCATCGAGTTGGCGAGCGAGACAGCCGTGAAGGTTGACTGCGCCTGTCGAAAACACTTCTTATCCGAATCGCCGTCGAAGCCATCTGTGTAGCACTCGCCGCCCATGATGACGGCATAGTCGGTGTGCTCCTCCCCTATCTGGGTCGGGTGCAGCTCGTTTTTCCCGATCATGATGACCCCCAGCGTCTTCTTCAGCTCGGTCTCGGCCTCCGCAGAGATTGAGGCGTAGAACCCCTCCACGCGATTGTTGAGAATCACAGCGGGGCCCGACACCCCGTCGACATAAACCCCCGCACAACCATCACACTTCCCGTGGTCGTGGGAGACGACGTTGTCCAGGATGAGGACATTGTCGGGTGAGCCAGAACAGTCCTTTAGACCCTTGTCACATTCATATCCGATGACGTCGATCGCGATGTTGGAAGTGTGACGAACGTGGTTGCGCAAGATGGCCACCGCCTCGATCCTTCCCTCGACGGTGAGCGCCTCACTCGACCCAGTCCGCAGGTTCGTGAGGTCGCTGTCACGCACCACCACAGCGGTGACGCTCGGACCTGAGTCGGGGGTCGCCGACTTCCCAGTCTTTACGATAATGCCATGAGCGTTCTCCTTACCACACAGGTCTGCGACGAAGACGCGCTCGATCAAGACACTCTCGACCTTACCGGCCTCGACGGATACTCCGAGCGCGCTCCCGTCCTCGCCCGAGCCACAGTTGGCACCCTGCAAGGCAACGTCGGAGACCCGGATCGTACCTACTTGCCCATGAGCCTCAATCGCCAAGCGCGCACCCGCGAAGGAGGCCTTCTCGACCACGAGGGACGTGAAGTTCGCCACGTTCACCGTACAATCGCCCACGAAGCGTCCCGTGACTTTGGCCGTCTTGCCCTGCGCGTCGAGGTCTTTGCACGTAGAGCCATCGCCCCCGTCGAGCGTGACGATGTCCCCCTCGCTGAACTCTTTGGGCGGCGGTGACGACGCGCAGCCGGACGCGGCGATGGGTCCGCAAGCCAAGAACAGCGCGAGCCTGTCGAAAGTGGCCATAATCCTCTTCGTCTGGGAGCTAGCGAGGGAGCACAATGAGCGATAGCTTCCGGGCCGGCGCGAAGTCGATGAAACAGTCCCGCTCAAGACCGGCGGACTTGCAAGTCGTCTTGAGAGACAGTTTCCGCGTTGGGCTCACGAGCTCGACATCGATGGTGGACGCCTTTGTGAAGTCGAACGAGACATGCCGACTGCCGACGGTCTCGGTGTTCGTGAAGGTCTGCCAATCAGACCCAGTGTGGAGCTCTTCGCCATATTGAACTTGCACCTCTATCTCGGCTGGAACTTCAGCTGGGTCGCCCGGAGCCTTCTCGCAGCGATAGCCTGCCTCGGTTGGCTGATAGATGCCGCGGCCGCAAAAGACGATCTCTTTCTCCAGACGCACTCGGTACTTCCCGGGCTGGAGCTCGCGGTCACACGTCCACTCGAGCTCATCTACCCGGTAGCGCTCGTCGCTGTCCGGGTCGCCCACATCGTTCAGTAGCTCTGAGCGTTGGGTCTTCTTGGCAACGCACGTGATGGGCCGATTGAGGAAGTAATAGATCCCAATCCCCACGGCCACCAGAAGAAGCACTGCGCCGGCGACAACGGCGATCCAGCGCGGCCGAGGCGGGGGGTCAGGTACCGATCCGCGCGCCTGCCATTTGTGCTTGCTGGGGATCTCGCACGATTGCGCAGGGACCTCATTCGGCGTCTCGGGCTCTTGGGTGCCCTCGAGAGCACCGGCTATAGCGGCTCGAATGGGTCCAATGGGAACACCCTGGTTGAATTTGCCAATTGGGATCCCGTCTCGCTTGCCTCGATGAGCGTCAGGGTCGCCTGCGTGGTGGAGGGCGACAACGTTACCTTGAGTGTCAAAGCAAGGAGCGCCGCTCGACCCGGAGTTGGTCGAGGCGTCGTAACGGACGCGGTTTTTGGGGAGCTGGAGGACCTTGCCGCGACTCCAATGCAGGCCGCCTTTGCCATGTGCCGGATAGTGCAGAATGTAGACGCGTTCGTTCGCTCCGCACGGTTTGCTGGCCAAGCGCAAGGCCTCGACCTTTGGCCTGTCGGGGCCCTCGAGCTGGAGGTAGGCAAAGTCGAGCTCCTGCGTGGTCGGCAATAGTGGGGCAGGTTGGGCGCCCCTGCGTTTTACATCCCAGTCGGCGTGTGGGCTGCGGCACCTCAGCTTGGCGTGGTACTCGTGAGGGTCGCCGTGGAAGCTGCAAGTCACCGATCCGGTGTTCCCCGTTGGCAAGACGTGTGAGGCCGTCAGCACGTGGTCACCATCGATCAAGAAGCCAGTACCTCGAGCGCTGCCACACCGGACGACGCAGACGCGCCCGCCCAATGCAATGATCCGATTCAGCTCATCATGCTCTTCTACCGGACCCGTTTCCGGGTTGGTCATGACCTGCAGCGCTCCGTGGGCGTCTTTCGGCGACCCTTGAGCGCTCAAATGGACCTGCCTGCCGAACGATTGGCGAGAAGGGGCTTGGACAGGCAGCGCGACGCGAACACAGTCTGAGAAGACCTGGAGTCGTGGAGACCTTCAAGGCAATTGGTCACGCGGAGGCTGACAATATCGTCACGTTGGGTCCCTCCCCCAGCGACCCAGCTATCTCCATATCTTCAAGGTGCTCGCCTCGGCGCCCGCGGGGAGCTTGACGTAGAGCGTGCCGCCCCGGTCTCCCGTTACAAACGCGTAACCCTCGCCCGTGGCGTCGAGGGCCGCGAGGTCGGGCGCTTCGGTGAGTGTGATCGACCCGAGGTCGACCGCCGAGGGCGGCGTGTCGCCGAAGGCGATGATCTCGAGCATCGCGCCGCGGTCGAAGACTGTGCCGGGGGTGATGGTCAGCGTCGCGACGTTCGCTAGCCATTCGGCCTCGAGGTGGGTCCCGTCGTAGACGTCGCGCGCGGTCTTTCCGTCGCCTGGGGTGGTGAAGATCGAGAGCGGGCCGGGGTCGGTCGCGAAGGAGTCGACGAGCGCAGGCTCGGTCGTCGGCGCGAGGGTGTCGATGGTCGGGCGGAGCATGGGCACGAGCTCGCCGGCACGCAGAAACACAGGGAGCTCGGTCGCGTCGACCGTGTGCTCGGCCGGCCCGTCGAAGGACGCTCCTGTCCAGAGATCCACGTACCGCCCATTGGGGAATACGACGTTGAGCTCGGTTACACCGGCGTCCGTGACGGGCGCGACGAGGAGCGCGTCCCCGAGCAAGTACTCGATGGTGTCGTGTCGACCGACCTCGGGATAAG
Organism: Polyangiaceae bacterium; assembly: GCA_046351325.1. Lineage (GTDB taxonomy): Bacteria > Myxococcota_A > Polyangia > Polyangiales > Polyangiaceae > Xiheicaenibacterium. Next base: position 193,097 of record JAXLYR010000001.1, read on the forward strand.
CGAGCCCGAGGGGGCGCTGGATGGGGCGCCCTGTCGTGGGGACGGCCTCGGCGAAGGTCCAGAGATAGGGGAATAGGCGGAGGTGCCAGCGCGTGTATTTCCGATAGAGGTCGAGCCCCGCCTGATCGTCGGCGAAGAGCTCCCACGCGACGTCGTTCGACCCCGTACCGATCTGCATGACACTGGAGAAGGCCGTCTGTTCGAACCACCGCGTGAAGGTCTCGACGCTCGGCGGCGCGTGTCGATAGCCGCCCGTGTCCGAGCCGTAGAACGCGAAGCCCGACGGGCCGAGGGAGAGCCCCGCGACGATCGAGGCCTCGAGTCCACCTACAGCCTTGAAGGTCTTGTCGCCCTCGGTGACGAGCTCACCGTGCCGCCAGAGCCGCGCGTCGAGATCCCCCGGCCACACGATGGGCCCGTTCTTTTGATCGCCGTATTTGGCGGCTCGACAGAGCAAGAAGCCCCCAGTCTCCGGGAGGAGGGTGGCGTAGGTCTCGTGGTAGAGCAGCGTGTAACCGCGGTGCATGGTGCGCTCGTCGCTACCGTCGTGAAAGCGGTAGACGTTCCGCGCGCCGAAGATGCCGGGGACGATGTCCTCGCCATAATCGAGCTTGAAGCCCTCGATCCCCATATCGGTGTAGCGCTTCACCAGCGCTCGCCAGAAGGCCTGCGCGCTGGGCTCGGTGAAGTCGATCGGCCGGCCCCAGCCGTTCAAGGTGATACCGGTCTCGATTGGGTAATAGTCGCCGGCCTCGGCCTGGGCGCGGAGGTCGGCGGTGGCCGCTGACTCCTCGTCGAGGTAGGGCGCGTGCCAGAGCGAGACCCTGTATCCGAGGTCGTGCGCGCGGCGGATCATGCCCGCCGCGTCGGGGAAGCGCGCGGCGTCGAAATCGAAGGTCTGCACCGCGGTCGCGTACGGCCGATCCACCCATATCGCGCTCGCCGGTAAATCCAGGTTACGCATGGTCTCGAGGTCGGCCTCGACCTGCGCTTGGTCGTCGTTCTCGTCGCGCCAGACGAGCGGCCCGAGCGCCCATGGAGCGGGCAATCGCGGGGCGCCGGTGATTTGGTAATAGCGCTGGGTGACGTCGAGCGGGGACTCCGCGCCGAAGAGGTGAACCACGAGGCCTGCCGACGCCGCGGCGCCGACGCCGTAGGTCGCGGAGAGGCGCGCCGGGTCGGTGCTCGCGATGTCGAAGACTCCAGGATAAGAGCTCTCGACGAAGAGGCCCCAACCTCGCGTGCCGATGAGGAGCGGGATCGGCGCGTGAGCCTCGTTGTTCGCGCCCTCGAGGTCGGCGACCTCGAGCTGCATCGCGCGCAGGCTGCCGCGCACCTCGACCCGATCGAAGAGCTCGCCCATTCCGTAATAGGCCTCGCCGTCGGGGGCGGCCGCGCCGACGCGCAGCCACGCGACGCGCTCCGGCTGATCGGGCACGAGCTCGAGGCGGAAGCTGCCGTCCGACTCTGGCGCGATCGTGAGCTGGCTCGTCACGTCGCCGTCGTGCTCGAGGTGCACGACGAGGGAGTCGCCCACGGACTCGACGGAGCTCGCGCGCCGCGCCGGCGAGAATGCGACGCCCGCGGGCGGTTGATACCCGTCGACGTCGGCGACGAGCGGCCACGGATCGTAGCTCACGGAGTCCTCGACGTGGTCGACGACCCCGACCGCGAAATCGGAGGCCGCGATCGAGGCGAGGACGTCGCCGTCGCGCGAGAGCTCGACATCGCCCGAGGGCAAGGTCACGCTCACGGTGTACGGGCCGCGCTCGAGCGTATGGACGATAGGGACGGGCGAAATCGCGACTTCGTCGACACAACCCGGAGCGAGCGCGCTCGCGAGCGATATGGCAAGACCGAGCGGCCTATGCAGAGTGCGGGCGGGCTTTTCGGCGATCACGATCGACATATGCGTCGAAGCCGGGCCGTTCGAGAAGTACGAAAGCGGGGATCAGGGAGATGAGGATGCGTCCGATCGAGCGTGCGGCGGGGATCATCGTGTGGCTCGGGCTCACCGCCACATCGTCGTGCACGACGCGTCCAGCGGGTGAGCCGACGGGGACTTCGAGCTCGACGTCGTCGACGTCCGCGAGCGCTGCGACGACCTCGAACCAAGCAGGCGCGCGCCCCGTCGAGTGGCTCGCCATCGCTCCACGCAGCTACCTTGATGAGCTCGAGCCGCTCGTCGCGCTGCGAGGCGCGACGATGGGCACCGCGACGATGGCGGTCGAGGACGCCCTCGCGAAGGTCGAGCCAGGCCGCCCGCGTGAGGGCGCGCTGCGCGACGCAATCGCCGACTATCGCAAGAAGAATCCGACCCTGCGCTTCGTCGTCCTCGTGGGCGTGCCGGGCAGCTCCCCCGCAGCGGTGCCCGCGTTCGTGGTGCATCGGCGCTACGACTTTCCGGGCGCGCTCAACGATTTTCCGAGCGACCACGGCTACGAGCTCGCGGGCGGAACACCGGCGTTGGCGGTCGGGCGACTCCCGGCTAGGACCGAGGCCGATGTCAGCGCGATGGTGCGAAAGCTCGTCGCGTACGAGGCCCCGGGGCACGGCGGCGCTTGGCAAAAGCGCATCAACGTCATCGGTGGGCCGGGGAACTTCGGGGCTTTCGCGGACGGCCTCATCGAGGCGCAAGCGACTGCGCTGCTCGATGGTTTGCTCTCCTACGATCTCGACGTCGGCGTGATGTTCGCCAAAGAGGGCTCGCCGTTCATGTACCGGCCCGATCGCATGGGGCAGAAGATCGTCGACGACATGAACGCGGGTTCGCTCTTCACCGTATATGCGGGTCACGGGCTCGAAACCGCGCTCGACTCCATTCGCTATCGGCAAAAGCGATATTGGATCGGCACCGCCTCGGACTTCGCGCGCGTCGACGTCCCGCGCGGCAATCCGCTCTTCGTGTCGCTCACTTGCTCGACTGGGGCCTTCGCGCTCGCGGACGACAAGCACTCGCTCGCAGAGGATTTGGTGCTCAACGAACACGGGCCCATCGCGACGTTCGCGAGCTCGGCCGAGAGTCACCCCTACCCCAATATCCTCTACGCCGAGGCGCTTCTCGAGGCCTTCTTCCAGGACCACGCGGCGACGATCGGCGAGGGAATCGTCAAGGCGAAGGCCGCTATGGTCGACAAGTCGATGGCGCTCGCGCGCTTCGTCGTCGAGGGGGATCACGACGCGCTGAAGAGCGATCACCTCGACCTCTACAACCTGTTCGGCGACCCGGCGACGAGGCTCCGATATGCGGGCACGGCGAAGGTCGTCGCGCGCGTGGCGAAGACGCAGCCGAGCGCCGAGGTCACGGTCGACGTCGACGCCCCCGCGACCGCTGGCGCAAAGGACAATGGGCGATACGTCCTTACGGTCGAGACCGAGCGCGCGGCGATCAAGCCGGGGATCGTGTCGTCTTATGATCTGGACGCGATGGGCGCCGACGAGGCCTTCGACGCAATGGTGAAGAACCAAGCCCTAGCCAACGACAAAGTCCTCTCCAAGGCGGAGGGCACGCTGGACGGCGGGAAGGCGACCGTGAAGCTCAAAGCGCCTGACGCCGCCGGCAAATACTATATCAAGGTTATCGTATCCCGCGACGGCGAGGACCCCACGATCGCTCACGCGACGCTCGAGGTCGTGAATTAGGGCAAATTGCTGAACGGGCCCTCAGCTAGCGCGGAGCCTCGGGAATGACCGATAGGGTGCGGCACGGGTCACAGGCGAAGTGCAGCTGATAGCCGACCCCGCCGTTGAACGACATGGGAGGTTTGAACTGGCTGACTTGCCCGAGCGCGGCCACGAACAGCATCGAGCGCTGACAACGGGGACAGTTGATGTCGAGCGGCACGCCCAGCCACGGCGGGTCGCCGCCGACGAAGGTGGAATAAGGGGGCTCGCTCGACAGGCTCGCTCGGTTGATCAACATGGCATTTTGCCGAGCGATGCTGGGTATGGGCCGCAAGCTCGACGCAGCCCGCGCGAGCGCTGCGGCGTCGGCGTGCACGGCCAACAGCGTGAGCGTCGTGCCGTCGGCGTCTACCGCATAGTCGTGGCGGAAGCGCCAAGCGTCACACGCGCCGCAGCTCATGAGCGGGAGCTCGCGGATTTGCTTGAGCACGCGGCCGAGCTCGAAGTCCTCTTCGACGCTGACGAGGAACCACTGGCGAATAGGCTGCCCACACGCCGCGCAAGGCGGCATGAAGAGATCGAACCCACCAAAGGAGTGTGGCGTGCGGTCGTTCGCGGGGAAGAGCAGCGCGCCGCGACGCACGGCGGGGACTGGCGCGGGCGCCGGGCGCGCGCCCCCCGAGGCCGAGGGTGACCGCGGCAGGGCGGCGGAAGCAGCCTTCAAACGAGCCCACCCGGCGTCGTTGGTCTTCGTCGCGTCGAGCATCGCGCGCTCGATGATCGGGGACACGAAGCGACGCTTCGCCGCGTTCTCGAGCGCGCGCTGGACGCCTGGTGGATTGCCCAGCCGAGCCTCGACGATCGCGAGGATGGCCCAATCCTCGGCGGCCGCGCCGCGGCCCGCGATCCGCAGCTTGGCCTCGTTTGGGTTACCGGCTGCGAGCCAGTGTTCGACGCTGCAGAGGCGGATCTCGGGGCTGTCGAGCTTCGCCAGGACAGCGTCGGCCGCGCGCGCGCCCTCGATGGGGCCGAGTGAGGTCGCCGCGTGATCGATGTAGCGCAGGGCGTCCGCGACTTCGGGTTTGGCGGCGCCGTCCTCGAGGAAGCTGCGATATGCGAGGAGGCCCACGTCGACGCGACCTTGCTCGAAGGCCCAGCGCGCGACGCTGAGCCTGGCAGGGGTGTCGAGGGTCAATACGGATTGCTCGAAGCCCCGCCCGAGCTCACCTTCGAGGGCGAAGAAGACAGTCCACCACTCGTCGCTCGACTTGCCCGCGACGCCGAGCTCCCGATAGCGGTCTACGCCCGACTCGAGATCGCCGCGCAGGATGCGATCGCCGTCCTGCCTGCGCGGGAGCGGACAGCGCCCGAGCAAGGACCGAAGCTCCGGAGACAGCTTGGCAGGCCTCATCGCGAGCCCTCCTCGGCATGCGCGGCCTGCGGCGAACGCGAGCGCGCCACGCGCTCGTCCAAGAAGCGCGCGATGCGATTGGCGAGGATGTCGGGGAACTCTGCGGGCATGTAGTGCGTGCCGCCGGGCACGACGGTGAGCTCCGAATCGGCGATGCCACCGGCGAGGCGGCGCGCCACCGCGAGCGGCGTCATCCGATCATGATCGCCGACGACCACGAGGGACGGCGCTGACACGCGAGTAAGGTAAGGGCGCGCGTCGTGCTCGTGCAGCCAGCGAATCACCTTGAAGTAGCGCGCCCAATCGATGTGCCGGAACTCGTCGAGGACAGCCTCGAAGCTGTCGTGTTCGTTCGCGAGCAGGCCGAGCACCCCGAGGGCGTGGCCCGCCCCGCGCATCCCGAGGAGGCGCTTGCTGAAAGGATTGACGGCACGGCCCACGGGGTCGCCGATGCGATCGATGAGGCGCTTCACCAGACCGGGCAAACCCGGAATCGGGATCGGTAACCCCAAGTCGGGCTCGAACGGACCGGCGATGAGGAGCATGCCCTCGATGCGAGAGGGGTTGTGCGCCGCGTACTCGAGGCTGATGGGGACTCCCATGCTCCAGCCGCCGAGGACGAAGCGATTGAGCCCCTCGGCGGCTACGACGGCCTCGAGATCCTCCACGTGGCGCTCGACGGCGTACGCGTCGCGCTCGGGGGGTGGGCCCGAGCCGTGGAAGCCCCGCATGTCCCAGGTGATCACGCGAACGTGGGGCGGCAGCCGATCGTAGACCCCTCGCATCGCGATGAGAGGCGCGCCCATGGCGGGAGCGGACACCCAAGTAACGACGGGTCCGTCGGTGCCGCTCGCGGGCTCGAGGACGTAATAGGCGATGGAGGTGCCATCCCGGCTGCGCGTGCGCTTCTCGACGAGACCGCGTGTCACCGTGTGCTCCTTGTGGCTAAACCGACCTCTATTCGAAAGAGGTCGCGCCCCGCAAGGTGCGACCGTGTCGCACGCGACCGCAACGCGAGGGCGCTCGGCTGTAACAGGTTCCGCCACAAGGCGTAACAGGAGCCGGGGTGTTGCGTGTAGGTCCGCGTGCGTCGGAACAACCGCGCCGCGGCGCTTTGGCCAAAAGGCAATTAGGCGTTACGGCGAGCCGGCGTAACAGTCGCGGTTTTGGGGACGGAACGCACCTTGCTCAAGGGGTCTCGAGGTCAACGAGGCTCCACCATGTCCTACCAAGAGCTCAGCTTTTCCATCGATTCCACGCGCTCACGTCTCCACGGTGACGTCGAGTCCCCCGCTCCGTCCTCGACTCCGCAATCGATACCGCGCGCCTCGGCGACCCCGTCGGCGACGCTGTTGTGTCTGTTCGGCGTTGGCGGTCCCGAGCAATTCGAGCTTCGTTCCAATCGGGTCTTCATCGGCATGACGGCCGACGCCGACCTGCGACTTCCGGGTTCGAGCCCCAGGGCCGTCCGCGCGGTCCTCGAGCGCGTCAGCGTGCAGGGCTCGTTCGCGCGCCAATGGGCCATTCGGGATCTCGCGAGCGAGGCCGGCGTCTACGTCGGTCGCCGCCGGCTCACCCGCGGCGCGTCCCTCCCCCTCGTCCACGGCGCGATCGTCCGCCTCGGTGATTGGATATTCCAGTTCGTCGAGCGCGAGGTAACCCGATATTCCGAGACGGCCGCGAACGAGTGTGTCGCGGGTGGTCCGATCGGCGGCTGGCAGATCGAGCGGCTCGTCGGAGCGCTCACCAAGATCGCCCCTACTGCCATGTCGGTGCTCTTGGTCGGTGAGACCGGGACTGGCAAAGAGACCTTCGCTCGCCACGTCCACGAGACGAGCGGTCGCACGGGTCGGTTCGTGGTGATTCGCTGCATGCCCGGGCTCCAGAATCAGCTCGAGACCGAGCTCTTCGGCAGTGAGGGCAACGAGGGCGCGCTCACGCAGGCCCGCGGCGGAACGCTGGTGCTCGACGACGTCGCCGAGCTCCCGGCCGAGACCCAAGCGAAGCTCCTCCACATCTTGAATACGGACGGCGGCCCCGACGTGCGGCTCATCGCCACGGCGCACGACAACCTGCGCAAGCGCGTCGCAGAAGGGACACTCCGCGGTGACCTCTACTCCCGAATCGCCGAGATGACGATCGTCCTGCCGCCCCTGCGCACTCGCCGCGAGGACCTCGCGCTGCTCGTCCCGGCGCTCCTGAAGCGCCACGGTTCTACAAACATGTCAGTCAGCGTCAACTTCTTCCACGCGCTCGCTTGCCACGCCTTCCCGTTCAATGTCCGCGAGCTCGAGTCCGTGCTGCGACAGGCCGTGGCCTTCAGCCGCGGAGCGGTCCTCGACGTCGACTCGCTGCCTGCCGAGCTCGTCTCCGGCGAGGAGATCTACGAGCCCGCGACGGAGGTCGTCGGCCGGCCGACCGAGGCGCAGATGCGGCAGCTCCTCACGACCCATCGCGGGAACGTCGCGGCGGTCGGTCGCGCGCTCGGCAAGGCCCGTATTCAGATTCACCGTTGGCTCAAGCGCTACAACCTCGACGCGGCGTCCTTCCGCGGCCCTGGCGACAGCGGCGAAGACGACGTCCTCGACACGGAAGCCAACGAGGTTGCCTGAACATGGCTCGTCGATCGAAGGATGAAGTCCGCTTCTGGGGGCTCATCGAGGAAGCGTGGGCCCACCAGCCCGTCGAGGTCCTACGAGCCCGCAAGCAGCTCGCGCGCGGGGTCGAGGAGGACGACGAGACGCTGGCGTGCAGCGCGGTGGAGGACGCCCTCGACGAGGTCGTCGAGGACCTCGAGAACAGCCTGCGCAGCCTGAACCAGGACGAGCTCCGTCAGTTCGATGCGATGTTGACCCGGAAGCTCTACGAGCTCGACAGGCACGAGCTCCAACACCGCAGTCACCACTCGGACGAGGACTTCCTCTTCGCGCGGGGCTACGTGGTCGCGCTCGGCAACGCCTATTACGAGGCCGTGCGGACGGGCGCGGTCACGCTCCCCGAGGGCGCCGAGTGCGAGGCGATTTGCAGGCTCGCCGAGCGCGTGCACGAGGACCGATTCGGGTGCAAACCACCGCGCGACACGAGCGTCTCGATGCGGACTGGATCGAACGCGTCGGGCTGGTCTTCTCCGCGGTCCTCGGACTACCCCGCTTGACCCGAGCTACTCGACGGTGACGTCGGTAGCCCCCGACTCGTCGCGCTCGAGGCTCGTGAGGGCGAGCCGTAGGAAGTCGCTCGAGGTGAGGATGCCTACCAGCGTGTTGTCGTCGAGGACGACAGGCAGGCAGTGGATGCGCTCGCGCAGCATCACGCGGCAAGCCTCCGCGAGGGAGTCGCCGAGGCGCGCGACGACCACGACCTTGCGCATGATGGTGCGGGCCTCGCCAGCTTGATAGGGCTCGATCGCGCGGCCGTCGCCTGCGACACCGAGGCGCGCATGCAGATAGTCCGTGCGCGTGATCAGTCCGACGAGGCGCATGTCGGTCGAGACGACGGGGAGGTGAAGGAACCGGAAGCGGGCCATATCCGCTTCGAGGTCGCCGACAGGCTCCGTCTCACCGATGGTGATGACCTTGCGGGTCATCAGGTCCCCCACCGTCTTCGGTGGCCAGGACGCGGGCGGCAGATTGGTCGTCACGCTGAGCGGACCGTAGTCGTCCTCAGCGTCCTGGCTCGGGGTGAAAGTTACAACCGGGCTCGGCTCCTCGGCGGAGTCCTTTTCCTCGCTCATGGCTGCCTGACATATCACAAGCCCAGGCAGGCTGACGTCAGTAGAGGACACCCATGAAGAGCCGCAGCATGTGGGCGATCGAGAGCTGGGAATCCGCCCCGAGCTGACGCTGCTCACCAGGCAAATAGCCGAGACCGTCGAGCGGGAAGAGGACCGCGTAGTCGAGCTGGGCGTAGAACCCAGTCGTCGGGTTGCCTTTGGCGTCGTAGCTCGATCCGAGGCCCTGGAAGAAGATGCTCGTGTCGAGCTCGACCCCGAGATCGGGCTCGTTGCCCGGAGCCTGAACCGGCTGGGCGGCGCGGCTCCACACCACGTTCAAGCCACCGCCTGCGCGCATGCCGTCCGCGTTGCGGATGACGTCGTAGGCGATACCCGGCTTGAAGTAATAGGCGGACTGCACGCCACCGATGATTCGCCGCCAGAGGATCTGGTCGATCCGGTAATCCGGATGAAAACGGAATGTCGAGTACGTGCGGTCGCTCGTGAGCTGTCGATCGAGGCCGTTGAGAGGAGACTTGTCCTTGTAGACGCTGCCGGGGCCATAGCCATCGAGGCCCTCGACGTCGGCGTCACCGGTCGCGTATCCAAAGCCGAAGTCGAAGCGGAGCCGATCCTCGAGCGTGCGATACGAGGACTCGAACGCGATACCAAACTGCCGCAGCTTCCACCCGTCCTCGTCGCCGCTGGGGACATCGGGGTTGTCGAAGTTGGACTCACCGGCGCCGAAGACGTTGGTGTTCTCGATCGAACCCCAGACGAGCGCTGCCTCGACGGCGATCCGCAGCTTGTCCCACATGAGCTCGCCGTAGGCGTCGGGGATGAAGGCCTCGTAGCCGCGCCGAACCAGGTTCTCGGTCTGTTCGCGAGGGTTCGCGCCGAGCGGAGACCGGGACTCGAGGAACTGGTTGCGATAAATGAAGTAGACGCCGCCGTTGACGACGACCTGGCCGCGCGCGAGCTCGAGGCGGGCGCGGTTCGGGTCGCGCTGCCGAAAGGCCGCGACGCCCCATTGGTACATATCGTCACTCTGCATGGGGTCGTAGCGCTTGCCCTCGAGCTCGTAGCGCTGCGCTGTCTGCTCGGCCGCGTCGCAGCCGCGGGCCGCCTGCTGACAGCCATAATAGGCCCCGCCGGTTACACCCTCGTCAGCGAAGTCCCACATTCCTACGAGGTAGAGGTCGTACTCGGGCAGGCCGAGCTTCACCTGGATTCGGTCGGCGGTGGACCCGGTGTCGGAGTCGATGCCGTCACCCGAGTTGTAGACCATGCCGAGACCCCAGTGGTTGGGCATGCGTCCGAACTTGAAGGTGCCAATCGGGGAGATGTATTCACCCCACGCGCGCTTCACCACGATGCTGTCCGTCAGCGAGTTCTGCCCCCCTGTCGTGGACCACTGCGTCGCCGAGAACGCCCCAATCGGGGTGTAGCCGCCGCGCTGTCGAACCTCGTAGCCACCCGCGGACGACGGCTGGTTGACGTAGCCGTCCGGGGTCGACCCGAGCAGCATGTTGTCGAAGAGATCGAGCTGAGCGAACGCGCGCAGGTTGTCGCTGATGGTCAGGACCGGCGTGACGCGGAGCCGCATGTTCGCCCCGCCCTGCGTGATGGAGGAGCAGGGCTGCGGGTTCGACGGATCGTCGCCGCAGAGGGCGACCTCATTGTGTGCGATCTGCCGGGTGCGCGCGTCGATATAGGTGTAGTCGTCGCTCGCGGGCTGCGGCCAGAGCGAGCTCGCCGGGTCGTCGCGACGGCCGAGATCGAAGTTCGCATAAAGCTCGGAGCGGACTCGGTAATAGCCGTGGAGTTCGAAGGACGGCCGAGCCTTGGAGAACCAGTCGTCCGCGAACGAGCGCTCGTAGGTCGAGATCTCGGGCTCGGTCTTCTTGGCCTCGGGGGTGGGTGAGCTCGTCGTGCCCGGGTCCGTCTTGGGGGGCTCGGTGGCCGCGCCGGGACCGGCAGCCTGCTGGGCCGCCGCGAGACCGCCGTAGAGCGTCACGGCGAGCGCAGCGAGGCTCGCGAGAGGCGCCTGGATTCGAGTTCTAGCCCTCACGGTGGCTCAGTAGAGGATGCCGAGGTACCAGCGGACGGTTTGCGCCGTCGCGGTGTCGACTGGGTTGCCGGCGTCCTCGAAGTCCTGCTTCTCGCCGGAGAGGTACTCGAGACCACCGAGCGGGAAGAGGACGCCGTATTCGAGCTGCGTGTAGAAGCCGCCGACTCGCTCGAGATCGTCGTTCAGGCTGCCGTCGCGGGCTTGGTAGTAGAGCTTGAAGTTGAGCTCCAAACCGAGGTCGCTCGCGTTGCCCGGCGCTTGAACGGGTTGGCTCGCGCGGCTCCAGATGAGCGTCGCGCCGCCGCCGATACGCTGACCGTTGAGGTCGCGCGTGAAGTCGTATTCGACCGTCGGGCGGAAGTAATAAGCGCCCTGAACGCGCTGCAGGATGTTCCGCCAGAGGATGAGATCGACCCGGTAATCCGGGTGGAACCGGAACGTGGAGAACGTGCGGTTCTTGGTCAGCTGGGCGTCGAAGCCCTCGGCCGGGGGGGCCAGGCCCTCCACGTCATCGTCGCCGGTGGCGTAGCCGAACCCGAGCTGCACGCGGAGCCTGTCGTCGAAGGCCCGAATCTCGGCCTGCGAGGCAATACCGAATTGGAAGATCTTCCACCCCGGGTTGTCCGGGTCCCCCGAGTCGAAGTTGTTGCCGCCGCGGACATCGGTGTTCTCGATATGCCCGTAGAGAACGGCGGCCTCGGCCTCGAAGCGGAATTTGCCCCAGAGGAATTGGAACCAGAAATCAGGGATGACGGCCCAAGCATTGCGCCGCACGAGAGCGGCCGTGACCTGGTTCGAGGTGGCGCCGAGCGCGGTCTGCGCCTCGAGGGTCTGCTGACGATAAACGCCGTAGACACCGCCGTTGATGACCGGGAGTCCCTTGGCGAGCTCGAGCTTGGCGAGGGCGTCCTGGCGCTTGCGGATGATGACGATGCCCCACTGGCTGACGTCGTCGCTCTGGATGAGATCGTACGGCTGGCCCTGTCGTTCACCGATGATCGAGCTCGTCGCGCCCTCGTTCGCGAAGTCCCAGAGGCCCGCGAAGTAGAGGTCGATCGACTTGATGCCCGTCGAGAACATGATGCGATCCGCCGTGGAGGCGTAGTCGCTGTCGTAGCCCTCACCGGAGTTGACGAGCATGCCCAAACCCCAATTGCTCGGCATGCGACCGAATCGGACCTGGCCAATCGGGGTCAGGTACTCGCCCCAAACCCGCTTGACGGTGATCGAGTCCTGCAGGCTGTTCTCGCCGGACGTCGGCGCCCACTGCGTCGAGGAGAAGGCCCCGATTGGGGTGTAGCCGCCGCGCTGGCGAACTTGGTATCCGCCGCTGTCACCCGGGTAGTTGACGTAGCCCTCGGGGGTGGAGCCGAGCACCACGTTGTCGAGGAGATCGAGCTGAGCGAGGACGCGGAGGTTGTCGCTGATGTGAAGCTCGGGGTTGATCCGAAAGCGCATGTTCGCGCCGGCCTGCACGTTGTTCTCGCAGGGCTGCGGGTTCGACGGATCGTCGCCGCAGAGGATCACGCGGTTACGCACGCCCGAGCTGTCGATGTAGTCGTTGTCCGCGGGCTGCGGCCAGAGCGCGTTCGCCGAGGAGTCTTTGCGGCCGAGCGCGAAGTGGCTGAAGAACTCGCTGCGAACACGGTAGTAACCGTGGATCTCGAACACGGGGCGGGCGCTCGTCCACCAATCTTCGGCGAACACGCGCGTCTCGCCCTCGGTGCCGTCGCCCTTCGCGGGCTTCGAAGCCTCGGGGGCGGGCTGCGCGGGCGCTGCGGTCGTCGCAGGATCTTTGGGCGGGTCCTTCGCGGGGTCGGCCTTCGGGTCGCCGCCCTTCGGGGGCTCGGCGTCCCCCGGCTGGGTCTTGGCTTGCGGAGCAGAGGGGCCCTTGTCGCTGTCCGCCGCGGCGCCATCCCCGCTCGGTGCTTTCGGCATGAGCGGCGCCTCGTCTGCCTCGGGGGAACCCGGCGCGGCGGGCTGCGCGACCGCGTCGAACGCGACGAGCAGCACGAAGGCGGGCAGGAGCCACGGCAAGGTTCGCATCGGTTGCCCGCGATTCTCACGGAACCGGGTGTGAAGCAAGGCTTCGATAGGGACGCGCACGCGTGGAGGACGCAGCCGACGGGTTCCTCCATTCTGTTTGGGGGGCGAATCCCGTTGGGTGACCCTCGCGTCGAGCGCCGTCCCCGAAAGGCGCTCGTATCGAAAGCCCCGCTTCGGTTACGCTCGCATCGTGGCCTTACTCTTCCCCGGGCATGACGGCTCGGGCAACGAGGGTCACTGGGAGCGAACAAGTGAGCCGTCGGCAATCGACCAAAGCCCAAGCCGCAGGCCAGGCCTTCTTCGCGGGGCGAAGAAGCGCGGCACGAAAAGCAGTGCGCCTCTCGGTAAGTTTGCTGTCCACTGCCGCTCTCGTCGCCGGGGCGACCAGCGCGCAAGCCCAAGAAGCTCAGGTCGGGGAGTTCTCCGTTCAGCGCCTCGAGTCGACCATGGGGCCGAACAACCTGCTCAACGCCGAGCGGGTCCGCATGGTGGAGCAGTTCGGTTGGAGCGTCTCGATGCTCTTCAACTACTCGCGCGAGCCCTTCGTGGTCGTCTCGTGCGTCGCGAAGGAGAACTGCGACGAGCCGAACGCGACGCAGGTCGAGGACGTTCCGGTCATCCAGGACATGTTTCAGTGGGACGTGATGGGGAGCTTCAACCCCGTCGACTTTCTCCAGCTCGGATTGCGCATCCCGCTCGTCTACGTGAGCGGCTCGGGCATCGACGCGACGACGGGACAAGCTCAGCCCGACGGGCTCAGCTCGTTCGGCCTCGGTGACCTCACCCTCGAGGGCAAGGTCCGGTTCTTCGGGGACGCCTCGAGCCCTGTGGCGCTCGGCGCGGCGGTCGATCTCAGCGCGCCCACCGGCCACGCGACCGCCGAGAACTCGTACATCGGCAACGACGCTTACATCACTGTAGGTTGGCGCGGGATCTTCGACGTCTACATCGAGCACTTCTTCGCAACGGTGAACCTGCGCGGCATCTACCGCGGTGAGAACTCGCTCGGCACGACGACGGTCGGCCCGCTCGAGTTCCGCTACTCCGGCGGGCTCGGCTACGAGATCACCCCGCTCGTGAAGGTCATGGGCGAGGTCTTCGGCTCGACGCAGTTCTCCACGACGAAGGGAACCAACACGCTCGAGGCCGACGCCTCCGTCGTCATCACGCCGCTCCAGACCGGCGTGTCGATCACCGTCGGCGGCGGCGCGGGCATCATCTCGGGCGTCGGCGTACCGCTCGGTCGCGCGATCGGCGGCATCGGGCTCGCGATGGAGTCCGGGGACAGCGACGGCGACGGGATCGGGGACAACAAAGACGGCTGCCCCACCGCGAAGGAAGACCCCGACAAGTTCGAGGATGGCGACGGCTGCCCCGAGGACGACAACGACAAAGACGGCATCACCGACGACAAGGACAAGTGCCCGAACGAGGAGGAGACGATCAACGGCGTCTCCGACGACGACGGCTGTCCTGACAGCATCGCGGACGCCGACAAAGACGGCATCGCCGACGACAAGGACAAGTGCCCCGACGTCGCGGGTCACAGCATGTCGCCTGCGATCTACGGCTGCCCCGACGCCGACGAGGACGGCGTCGCGGATCCGAACGACAAGTGCATCGACGAGAAGGAAGACACCGACGGCTTCGAGGACACCGACGGCTGCCCCGACCTCGACAACGACAAGGACGGCGTGCCCGACGGGACCGACGAGTGCGGTGAGGAGCCCGAGACCATCAACGGCTTCAAGGACGAGGACGGCTGCCCCGACGCGGCCCCCGACTCGGACAAAGACGGCCTCGCGGACAACATCGACAAGTGCCCCAACCAGCCCGAGACGCTGAACGGCATCGAGGACGAGGACGGCTGCCCCGACAAGGGCCCGACCCTCGTTCAAATCTCGAAGGACGAGATCAAGATCCTGCAGCGGGTCGAGTTCGAGACCAACAGCGACAAGATCAAGGGTGCGCCGAGCTTCGCCGTGCTCGACGCGGTGGTCAGCGTGCTCAAGATCCACTCGGAGATCACGCTCATCGAGGTCGGTGGGCACACCGACAACACCGGGGACGCTCGCCAGAACAAGGAGCTCAGCCAGAAGCGCGCCGACGCGGTGAAGGCCTACATGGTGAAGAAGGGGATCGATGCTGGGCGCCTCCAGGCGACCGGCTTCGGTCAGGAGAAGCCGATCTCCGAGAACACCACGACCACCGGCAAGCAGAAGAATCGGCGTGTGGAGTTCAAGATCCTCAAGAACTCGCTGAACCCTCCTCCCTGACCGCGGCTGCTTCGGGCGCGCTTGCTGCGCCTCCGCTGCTACGATCGTAGCGGGGGCGGGCAATGGGCAGCGACGAGGACGATGCGTCGGGGCGCGCGGCGAGCCAAGAGCCGACCGCGCAGAGTGCGTTCTTCGGGCGGACGTCGAGCGCGACCACGGCCGGGGTGAGAGCCTCGGCGGTGCGTGTGCGTGAGCAGTTCGTCCTCGCAAAATACGGGCGTCTGCAACGCGAGCTCTATCGCGCGCGAGCCTCGCCCGCGCTCGGTCGCGTGCTCTCGACGCCCGGCGATTTGTGGGTCGACTTCGATCTCTTCATCGAGGCCACGCAGCTCGTCTGCGATCTCTGTGGCGACGGCTCCCCTGCCCTCGCGCGGGCCGTCGGGGCCTACGGCGCGGAGGCGAACATGGGAGCCTGGCGATCGCTCGTCCACCGGCTGCTCTCGCCGACCCTCCTGCTCGAGATCGCCGGCATGCTTTGGAGCCACCACTACGAAGGCGGTCGCCTCACGACCGAGGCTCGCGGGGAGAAGGGCTTCACGCTCCGCCTCGAGGACTTCCCACGACCCCACGTCCTTCACTGCGCGAGCATCGAGGGCTGGTGTGAGCGCACGCTCGCGTTCAGCAGGCCCCGCCAGGTCGCGGTACGACAGCTCGCGTGCCGAGCGCGCGGCGACGGGCACTGCGAATTCCAGGGGGACTGGGACTAAGAAAGAGCGTGCGGCTGCGTTGTCCTAGCGCGATGCTCCCAACACACGGCGACGGACCGGGATTTCGGCAAGGGGAGAACTTTCGACGCGCGCCGGCGTCGAAAGGGCGCACGGGGTCACGAACCGGACGGCCATCGTAACTTGCACGGGCCGAGGTCAACTGTGAGCGGGCTCTCGGGCCACGGTCGCAAAGCTGCGACCTCGAGGAGACAATCACTATGAGGATCGCGCTCGACGCGCGCTCGACGACCGTCGCATGGGTCGTTCGAGTGATGATGGCGCTGGCCGTGCTGGCGCTGGGTCCCGGATGTGACGAGCCGAAGCCGGTGAAGCTGGCTCCCTCGTCCAAGACGTTGGCGGAGCTGCGGACGATCCGTCGTGGGGTGACGGTCGTTCATCGGGGCGACACCGAACGCGAGCCCTACGCGAAGGAGCGCATCGGCGAGGGCGCAGAGGTCCACATCGCCGAGGGCGGGCTCGCGTGGCTGCGTCGCGATGGCGGTGCCACGTTGCTGGTGCGCGGCCCCGGCAAGATCATCGTCGAGGGTGATGCGATCCGCCTCGCGGAGGGGCGCATCTTCGTCGAGACGCCGCCGCGCCGAGCAGAGACCGTGCTCGTCCCCGAGGGCTCGCTGGTGTTCTCCGCGGTCCGCGCGAGCTTGGACGTGAAGGGCGGGGCCACCGAGGCCTACGTGCTCGACGGTGAAATTCGGACCGGCGACTCGGTCGCGCACGCGGGCGAGAAGCTCCGATGGAGCGGGAGCAACGTCTCGGTCGAGCCCGCCGCTGCGTGGGAGGATTGGACCGGCGGCCTCGCGACGACGCTCGCGTCGACCGAACCCGCCCCGTACGGCGTCGGCACGATCGGCGCGCGAAAGCCCGGGCAGCAGGGCTGGCCGTTCGCGCCGCTCACGATCCAGCGCCTCGACGTGCGCGTGAAGATCGACGGAGACCTCGCGATCACCGAGGTCGATCAGACCTTCTTCAACCCCTTCAGCGAGGTCGTCGAGGGCATCTACCGCTTCCGCACTCCGCAGGGCGCGATCCTCGAGCGCTTCGGCGTCGATCGCGGCGACGGCATCCTCTACGGCTACGTCCAGGAGCAGAAGAAGGCCGAGGCCCAATACACCTCGCACGTCTTCGCGGGCTCGACCGAAGACCCGGCGCTGCTCGCGTGGTCGGCGCCCGGCGAATACGAGGCGCGGCTCTACCCGATCCAACCGGGTGAGGTCCGCCGCGTCGTCGTGCGGTACACCGAGTGGCTCTCGCGCTCGGGGGAAAAAGCAGAGCGCAGGCTCTACTCCTACCCGATGGCGTTCGAGGGCGACGAGGACTCGGCGCCCCAGATCGAGGACCTCTCGATCGAGGTCGACCTCGCGGACGCCGGGGTCAAAGAGCTCCGCACGAGCTCGGACGCAGTGCGCGTCGGCGACGTCGTCGTCGTTCGCGATCACGACGTCGTGCCGCGCGCGGACTTCTCGCTCGAGCTCTACGACGCTGGCGGGACCGACGTTCGCGCGGTCCGCTCGAAGCACGTGATGGATCTCGTGTCGCTCGGCTACGACGAGAACGCGCTCGACGAGCGCAAGTGGGCAAACGAGGCGGACTACCTCCTCGTCCCGGTGCGCACGAGCGACGCCCCGAAGCGCGAGGACGGGCTCGACCTCGTCCTCGTCGTCGACACGTCCGCGGGCACGGACGCCGCGATGCTTCGGCTCGCGCGAGCGACGACCCGCGCGCTCCTCGCACACCTCGGCCCGAAGGATCGCGTCGCGGTCTTCGCGGGTGACGACGGGCTGCGCCCGCTCCGCCTCGCGAGCGGCGAGGCTACCGACCTTCGACCTGCAGACGAGGCCGCGAAGGCCGAGATCCTCGAGGGCCTCGCGCAGGTCGAGCCCGGCGGCGCGACCGATCTCGCGGCGATGCTCACGGCGGCCGCGGGCAAGCTCGGGGACAGCCGCGCGTCCGCGATCGTCTATATCGGGGACGGCGCAGCGACCGTCGGCGAGACGGATCTCGCCTCGCTGCGCGAACACATGAAGAAGGCGCCGCGCCTCGTGCGGACGTTCGGGCTCGGGATCGGCGACAGCGCGAACCTCGGCCTGCTCGCGGGTCTGTCGACGGGCGGCTTCGCCTCACGCGTCGCGGACGAGCGGGGCGCTGCGCGCGCTGCGCTCTCGGTGCTCGAGACCGCAGAGCGAGCAGCGGATCTGGGTGCGACCGTGGACCTCGGTCCCAACGTCGAGCGCGTCTACCCGCGCGACCTCGGCGCGGTCACGGCCGGCGAGACCACGCTCGTCGTGGGCCGGCTCGTCGGCGACGCGCCGAAGACCGCGACGCTCACCACACAGCGCGGCTCGACGACCCTCACGCTCGCCGTGAAGGAGATGAAGGACAACGGCGATCTCCGTCGCAGGTGGGCGATGGGCCGGCTCGACCAGCTCATGGACGAGGCAGCGGGGCGCGCCGCACTCGTCGATCTCGGCGTCCGCCAGAGCGTCATCACCCCCGTCACCTCGATCTACGTCCCGACGAGCCGCGAGATGACCCGCGTGATGAAGGACAACTTGGACCGGCGAGTGCGCGCTCGAATCAAGTTGAAAGCGTCGGAGGTGACAGAGCAGGCGCAACCGACCGAGCAGCGCCCGGACCAGCAAGCGAGTGGCGAAGGCAGAGGTGCGAGCAAGCCGACTGACCTACGCGAGAGAGCCAAGTACGACAACTCCGGCACACGCGCCAAGGGTGAAGAGGGCGCGATGAAGCCGCAGTCGCTCTCCGAGGGTGACGACGGGACTCTCGACCAACCTTCGGCGCCGTCTTCCGTTCCGATGGCTGCAGCCACCGCAGCTCCGGCGGCGTCCGCCGCGGCTCCTACGGGGGCATGGGGCCGTGACGCCGACCTCGGGGACGACAAGGACCGCGCGCCGCGGCGCGAGGACGTCGTAAGCCCGAAGGCTCCCGCCCCAACGGAGACCCACGGCTACGCAACCGAGCCCACGCCCAGCCCCAACAAGGTCGCGACGACGAAGCCAGTCACCGCGGCCACGACCACGGCCACGTCCGCGGAGAACTTGCCGCCCCCTTCCTCCATGCCGACTACCCCGTCGAAGGAGACGACGGCCGCTGGCGGGAGCGGCGCGCTGGCGGTCCGTCTCGACAACGAAGAGCCCAACGGCATTCGCATCGATCGGCCCGCGGCGGTCATCATCGTTACCGACGACCCCGGCCGCATCGTTCGGCTCTGCGGCCCCGGCGCGAGCCTGCCGTTCATGCAGCGCAAGGACCTCTGGCGCGAGCGGCTCTCGGGCGCGAACGCCAACCCGAGCGCGATCTACTCGGAGTATCGCCACGCCCTCTCCGAGTGCGAGGCGCCGACGATGCGCGAGCGCCGCGCGTTCCTCTTGCTCACGTTCGACTATCTGCCGAGCGTTTCGAGCCGCGTGTCGCTCTACCGGCTGCTCGTCGACGACGTGAAGGCCGCCGACGTCGTGTATCGCGGCATCCTCGCGCGCATCACGACGCCCGCACAGATGCGCGAGTTCAACGGTGCGCTCGGGCTCGCGACGGTCGATCCCGAGACGCTCGAGAAGACCATCGCCGAGGCGAAGGACAACGCCGAGCGCGTGACGAAGCTGCGCGCTCTGCTCACGCGCTTCCCCGACGACGAGACGCTCGCGCTGCGCCTGCTCGACGCGCTCGAGGACGCGGGCGATGTCCCGGCCGCGCGGCTCTTCGCGCAGGATCTCCGCAAGCGCAGCAGCGCCGACGCGACCATCCGCACGGCAGTCGGTGAGCTCTTCTTGCGCATCGCGAGCAAGGCCACGAAGCCCGAGGACAAGGAGAGCGCCGAGCACGAGGCGAAGCGCTCGTTCGGCGAGATCGTCGAGTTCTCACCGGACGATCCGGTCGCGCGCCGTCGGCTCGGCGACCTCTATCGAGCCCACGGTTACTTCGCCGAAGCGACGCGCCAATACGAGACGCTCGCGAAGCTCATGCCCGACGATCCGACGCCTGCGGTGCTCCTCGCGGCCTGCTCGAACGGCCTCGGCAAGCTCGAAGAGGCCGTCAAATGGACCGAAAAGGGCGCGGAAGCCGGTGCCCCCGACGTCGCGCAGGGACCGCACGCGACGGCTCGCGCCTTCGCCGCGCTCTTCCTCGCGTGGGGTCGAATGGACGCTCGCGCCGCGGGTCACGCCGACGAGGTGAAGGCTCTGAACGAGCGCCTCGAGAAGGTCCTCGGTGAGCCGATCCCCGCAGGCCGCGTGCGCGCTGTCCTCACGTGGTCACATCCCGAGCTGCACCCGACGCTCTGGAGCAACGCAGTCGGCGCGATGATGCCGGCGGCCGAGGGGGACATCACGCTCGGGCTCGCGCAAGCCATGCTTCAAGACCGCGGCGGCGCCGAAGTCGAGGTTCGGCTCGAGTCCGCGGAGCTCGCGGCGGCCGCGCGCCTCGGCGCGACGGCGACGCTCACCGTGGTGTTCAACGAAGGCAAGGACGCCGAGGTCGTCGTCAAACGTGAGGTCACGTTCGGCGCAGGCGCAGCGGCCACGCAGCGCTTCAGCGTCCAGGGCGGCAAGGTCGAGGTGGTGCGATGAGCGCTGAGAACGAGACCGTGAAGTCCGAAGAGCCCGCGGCCGAGCCAGCCGCTCCGCCGCCGGCGCCCTCCGACGTCACGAGCAACGAAGAGCATGCAGCGGTCGACGCGCAGGCAGCGAGCGCGACGACGGACGCGACGGCGGTGGACGCGCCGGCAGCCGAGCCGGTGACAGAGCCGGTGACAGAGCCGGTGACAGAGCCAGCAGCCGAGCCGAGAGCGGAGCCCGCGATCCCTCCGCCTGCGCCGTCGCGACGCACCGCCGAGCGCGAGAAGAAAGAAGCCGTCTACCGCCAGACGCCGCCTCCCCCGCGCGCCGAACCGGTGCACGTGGGACGCGGTGAAAGACCTTGGATCCTGTTCGGTCTGCTCGCGGTCATCCTCGGCCTCGGCATCACCGCGATGCTCCTCTACAAGGCCCCGCCGAAGCCGATCGAGGCCGCGCTCGTCGCGACCTCGGCCGACCTCGTGCCGGTGCACCGTGAGGTCCGCGTCGGCGGCGAGCCCGTGCGCGAGCTGCGCAGGCTCGCGATCGGAGACGTCGTCGAGACGGACGCCTCGGGGCGCGCTCGCATGCGCCTCGACACGGGCGCGACGTTGGTGATCGACGCCTCGACGAAGGTCGCGCTCACCGACAAGGGCGTTCGGGTCGACGCGGGCCGCGCGTTCATCGTGGCGATGAAGACGCCGATCCTCGTCGACCTCGGGGGCCCCACGGTCACCGCGGTCTCGAGCTCGATCGCGGTCGATCGCCGCGCCGGCGCGACCAAGGTCTTCGTCCCTCAGGGTGAGGTCACGGCGCGCGCGAACGGCAAGGAATCCGCCGTGAAGAGCGGCGAGACCGTGACCTTCGACGGCAACCTCAAGGTCGCGCCCGAGCGCGGCTTCGACGACTGGACCGGCGGACTCGCCGCGCCTTGGGCCGCGAACGGCGCGCCGAAGCGCGGGGTCGCTGAGCTCTGGGGTCGCACCGAGCCCGGGACCGTGGGCTCGCCGCTCACGATCCGCACAGAGGACGTGAGCGCCGTCGTTCACGGTGAGGTCGCGGTCACCACCGTCGCGACGACCTTCTTCAACGCCGGGGATCGCACGGTCGTCGGCGACTACCGCATGGGCCTGCCGGTCGAGGCGATCGTCTCGGACTTCCAGGTCAAGGGCAAGGGCGGGCTCCGCAAGGGGCGCATCGCCCTCGCGTCGCGCACGTCGTTCTCGACCTTCGAAAACGACCAGCAAGGCACCGGCGCGAAGCTCGAGTGGGCCGGCGAGGGCTACGTCCGCGGCACGCTGCCGAAGATCGACGCGGGCGACACGGTGACCGTCAGCATCACCTACGTCGAGTGGCTCCCGATCCGACCGAAGGGCGCGAGCAGCAAGGTCGTCTCCTATCGCTATCCGCTCGTCGGTGACACGCAGGCCCCGCTCGTCGGCGAATTCCACATCGCCGTCGACGCGGGTCCGAGCGGCGCCGTCGCCCTCGCGGCCGGCATGGGCGCGAAGGTCAACGGTACGAGCGTCGAGGTCCGCAAGAGCGACTTCATCGCGTCGGCGGACTTCGTCGTCGACATCGAAATCCCGAAGTCCATCGAGCCGGCGCGCGCGTTCGTCGCGATCCCCGACGAGGACAGCGGCGACGAAGCGACCCTCGTCGTGCGCACCGAGGTCCCGCGCCTCACGGACACCGCCGAAGAGGGCATCACGCTCTCCGTCGTGCTCGACACCTCGGCGAGCATCGATCCTTCGCTCCTCGACGCGGGCCGCGCCTTCGTCGAAGCGCTCGTCAAATCGCTCGGTGACAAGGATCGCATCGCGATCTTCACGGCCGACACGACGGCGCACTCGATCGTGGAGAAGCCGCTCGCGGTCGCGGACGCCTCGCGCAAGGCCGCGCTCCTCGAGGCCCTCGCCAAGGTCGACCGCGGCGGCGCGACCGACATCGGCCGCGCCCTCGAGGTCGCAGCCGACGTCATCGGTGAGGACGCGCCGAGCGGCATGGTCGTCTACGTCGGCGACGGCTGGGCGAGCGTCGGCGATCGCACCGCCGAGGCCTTCCGCGCCCGCCTCGCGCGTCGCAAGCTCGGCGTGCCGCGCCTCGGCGCCGTGCTCGTCGGGCCTGGCAGCAACCGACGCGCGTTCGCCGAGCTCACCCGCGGCTCGGGCCCCGTCGTCGAGGTCGCCGACGCCGAAGAGGCCGCGCGCGCGTCCGTCGAGCTCCTCTCGGAGGCGCTCGTGCCGACGGTCACCGGCATCCGCGTCGACCTCGGCCCCGACGTCAGCCGCGTCTATCCGCGCGACGAGACCGCCGCGCGCCAGGGCAGCACGCTGCTCGTCGTCGGCAAGCTCGCGGCCGATCCGCCGAAGTCCATCAAGCTCTCTTATCGACGCGGCGCCGAGCGAAAGACCGAGGAGCGCGCGCTCTCGCTCATCCCCGCGCCGCGCCCCGACGACATCGTTCGACGCTGGGCCAACGCGCGCGCCGAGGCCATGGCGCTCGCCGGTCGCGGTCGTGAGGCCGTCACCGACGCCGCGCTCGACGCGAGCCTGCTCACACCGTGGACGGCGTGGGTCACCGACGCCCGCTCGCCCGGCGGCAAGCGCCCGGTCGAATACGCGGCGACGCCGCTCTCGAGCCGCGTCCTCGAGCTCAGCAGCACCGGCGCCGGCTTCGACATCGAGGTCGCCGGCGGTGAGGCTCCGCACCTCTCGCTCGCGAGCCCCGAGGACGCGCAGACGAGCACCGGCGGCTCCCTCGAGGAGGCCCTGCTCTTCGCCGCGCTCCGCCAGATCGACGACGCGCAGGGTTCGCTCCGCGCGTGCCACGCGACCGCGACCGCGCGTCGCCCCGATCTGCCTGGCGCGGTTCAGCTCCGCTTCAAGCTCGACGGCGACGGCAAGACCTCGGACATCATCGTCGAGAACGCCGGCGACGAGACGCTCGCGCGCTGCATCTCGACCGTGATCGCGAGCCTCTCGTACCCGCGCATCCTCACCAAGGTCGAGGTCTTCGTCTCGCACACGATCACGTGGCCCGCCGTCGAGTCGCTGCGCGGCAAGAAATGCTCGCCGACCTCGACGCTCGCGATCCCGCTCCGCCGCGGTGTGTGGCGCGAGCGCATCGAGCGACTCGGTCCGGCAGCCGCGTTCTTCGAAGCGAAGCGCGGCTGCGAGCTCGCGTCGTGGTCCGCGAAGCGGAGCTTCCTCGAGCTCATCATGGCGACGCTCTCGACGAACGGCAGCCCGAGCCGCCCCGCGCTCGACGTCGCGACGGAGCTCGAGCGCTCCGGCGACGCCGAGGCCGCGAAGCACCTGCGCGACGACGCGATCCGCCGCGCGAGCGTCACCGAGCTCCGCGAGATCCGTCGCATGCTGCTCACGCGCGAGCGCCTGCCGATGGGCGAGTTCACCGCGCGCTACGAGGCCGCGACGACCGACGCCGCGCGCCTCGACGTCGTGCGGACCTTCCTCACCCTCGCGCCTCACGATCCGCGCCTGCGCGGCTTGCTCTTCGCGCTCGTCACGCAGCTCGGACAAAAGGACGCGCTGCTCGACGAGGTCCGCCGCCTCCGCGAGGACCAATACGCCGACGCGACGCTCGTCGCCGACGCGGCTCACCTCCTCCGCAAGGCAGGCTTCGAGGCCGAGGCTCGCCGTACCTACGGCGAGATCGCCGAGCGCGCGACGCACGATCCGTGGGCGCTCGCGTTGCTCGGTGATCGCCTGCGCGCCGAGGGCTGGTTCGAGGACGCGACCGCGGTGTACGCCGCGCTCGAGGCTCTCGTCCCGCTCGACGCCGCGACCGACATCCGCTCGGCCCTCGCGCACGCCGGCGCGAAGCGCCTCGACGTCGCGCTCCGAATCCTCGCGCGCGTCGCGCAGACGGGGGGTCGCGACGCGACCGCTCCGCTCGCCGACGTCGCCGATCGCCTCGCGCAGGTGCTCCTCCGCAACGCGCTCGCCGGCAAGGATCTCTCCGACGCTGATCGCAAGATCCTGAGCCAGCGCCTCGCCGAGATGCCGGTCTCGCGCCCCGGCATCCTCTTCCTCGCGGTGAGCCCCGCGGGCGTCGATCCGGTCAGCATCTGGATCGAGCGCGGCCCCGACGACGCGCGCGAGCTCGTCCCCGCGGACTCGCTCGCCGGTCGCCTCGGGCTCACGACCTTGCACCTCGAACCCGGCTCGCCGACGCCCGCGGTCTTCTCGCTCGCGCGTCGCAAGACGCTGCCTCCGGTCGAGGCTTACCCCGTCACGCTCTACGCGATCGTCGACGGCAAGCTCGTCACGCGCGTCATCGACGATCTGCCCGCGTCGGGCGAGCGCCGCGAGCTGCCCTTCGATCAGGGCGCGTTCGGCGAGCTGCGCACGCCGAAGGTCACGACCGAGCCACAGAGATAGGCCCGCGCGCTACACGTGTTTCCACGCGCGCAGGTCGTTCATCGTGTCGAGGATCGTGCGATCGATCGGGCGGAACGCGAGCCCTAGATCGCGCTCGATCTTCGAGTGGTCGAAGCGCGGCACGCGCCCGACGTGCGTCCGCAGATACGTCCCGACGCCCTTCGGCTGCAGGTACGACGAGAGCTTCACCGTGAAGTCGCCGATGCCGCAGTCGAGCCCGAGCTTCGGCAGCTTCGCGCCCTCGCCCCAGCCGTTCGAGTCGAGGAGCGACACGACCTCGCGCATCGACATCGTGCCCGCGGCGCAGATGTAACGCCCCTTCGCCGCGGGCGTCTGCATCGCGAGCACGTGGGCGTGGGCCACGTCGCGCACGTCGACGAAGCCCCACGTCAGGTTCATCACGCCCGGGTACGTGCCCTTCACCAGGTCGGCGAAGAGCTGGTTGCTCGGGTTGAGGCCCGCCGTGAACGACGGCCCGATCACGAGGAACGGATTCACGACGACGAGGTCGAACGCAGGCTTCTCCTCCTCGACGAAGCGCCAACCCTCGCGCTCCGCGAGCGTCTTGCTCAGGTAATACGGGTTCCGATCGAGCGTGGACTTCGTGTTCCAGTCCGACTCCGTGAGGACGTGATCGCTCTCGGGCTCGTCGGTGATCGCCGCCATCGACGACGTCAGCACGACGCGCGTCACGCTGCCCGCGGCCTTGCACGACGCGAGCACGTTGCGCGTGCCCTTCACCGCGGGGTCGACGAGATCGCGCTGCGGATCCTTCGCCTCGAGCGCGTACGGGCTCGCCGTGTGGAGCACGAACTTCGCCCCGCGCGCCGCCGCGTCGAACGCGCCGTCCGCGAGCAGATCGGCCTCGACGAGCTCGAGCCGCTCCGCCGCGCCCTCCATCTTCCGCAGGTGCGCGAGCTCCTTCTCCTTCTTCAAAGAGCGCACCGTTCCGCGCACGCGATAGCCGGCCTCCAAGAGCTCACGCACCACGTGCGACGCGATGAACCCCGAGGCCCCTGTCACCAACACGAGATCGTCCTTCGCCATCTGTCCCTCCTCCGACGCGGCTCGCCGCGCGCCCCAGAGCGCCGTCGCCGTGTTGAACTAAACTAGTTCGATTAGTTCAATTCGTCAACCCGTGCTAAGCTCCGCCCAACCGAGATGGTCGAAGACCCTCGCCGCTCCGCGACGCGCCGCCGCATCCTCGACGCGGCCCTCGCCCTCTTCACCAAGTACGGCTTCCGCCGCACCTCCGTCGACGAGATCGCCGCGCACGCCCAGGTGGCAAAACCCACGCTCTACGCCCATTTCGACGACAAAGACGCGCTCTACCGCCACGTCTGCGAGGACGTCCTCGAGCGCCTCCTCGACGACGCGCGCGCGGCCGCGACCCCGACCGCCGACGTCACCGCGCAGCTCACCGCGGTCCTCTCCGCCAAGTTCACGCGCATCTTCGAGCTCGTCCACAGCTCACCGCACGCGCAGGAGCTCCTCGACGCCTCGTCGCGCCTCGCGGGCCCCTCCGTCGAGTCGACCGATCGCAGCTACAACGCGCTCCTGCGCGAGCTCATCAACAAGGCCGAAAAGCACGGCGACATCGATCTCTCCCGCGCGAAGCTCACCGCGCCGAAGCTCGTCGACGTGCTCCTCCGCTGCGGTCACGGCGCGGCGTACGGCGCGACGACCGCCGCCGAGCACAGGAAGCACCTCGCCGAGCTCGTCCGGGTCGTGGTCGCATCCGTCAAGCACGATTGACCAATTTGGATCAACCCTCCCCGCGTCTCGCAGACTCCCCGCGGCGCTCCGCGCTTCGTGCGGGCAGCGTTCGTCTCGCCCAGCGTCTCTCACGCAGTCTCTTCGCTCTCCCTACGCGTCCGCGCCGTGCGATGCTCCGAGCGTGGACGCTCCTCACCTCCTCACCCGCTCGCTCCTGCAGGCCGTCGAGAACGCCGCTGGTCTCGCCGCCAAGGGGATCCCCGCGATCCGCGCCGCGCTCTACGGCGCTCGACTCGGCGCTGGCGCCAAGCTCGACGCCGCGGTGATCGAGCGGCTCGGCGTGCGCGTCGTCCGCTCGCTCCGCGCCGCACCCGCGGTCGCGACCGACACCGTCGCGCAGGCCGCGACCGCGAGCGCGCGCGCCCTCGCGATCGAGACCCGAGACGGCCTCTCGCTCGGCGTCGGCGGCGCTCGCTTGGGGCAAGCGACCGTCACCGACTCCGCGATCGCCGCCGCGCGCGGCCTCACCGTTCGAGGGGCCCTCGTCGGTCTCGGCCGCGCAGCCTCGCACGGCGCCGCGGTCGGCGCGCTCGTCGACGGCGCGATCGGCGCCGTCGAAGCGGGCCTCGCGGTCTCGCGCGGGCGCCTCACCCGCGGTGAAGCTCTCGCGTTCGCCGGCAAGCGCGCGGCGCGCGGCGCTGCGTCGGGCGCCGCTGGCGTCGCCGCCGCAGGCGCGGCCTCCGCGCTCGTCGCCGCCGCCGGCATCAGCGTCGCGGGCGCGCCTTTCGTCGTCCCTCTCGTCGCGATGGTCGCAGTCGGGACGGTCGTGAGCCGCAAGGTCGACGGCGTCCTCGGGACCGCCGAGCCCGCCTCCGAATGGCGGCTCCCCAATCCATCATCTCGATAGATCGTCGGTCGCTCGTTTGAGAACATGGGCCATGCTCCGGCCCAACCTCTCTCCAATCCTCCTTACCGTCGCTTCAGCCGCCATCCTCGCCCTCTCGGCGGCTTGCGGGCCTGGCGTCGACAACCCCTCGGGCGGCAACTCCCAGGGCGGCAACGGCGCTGGCCACTCCACTGGCGGCGCAGGTCCTTCGAGCGGCGGCGGCTTCGCGACCGGCGGCGGCTTCGCCGCGGGTGGCGGCAGCGGCTGCGCCCAACACTGCACTGCGGATCTCAAGACGGTCCTCGATTGCAACAACGAGGTCGTCACCCAATGCGACCCCAACCAGGGCTGCGCGGGTGGCATGTGCATCGACGATCCGTGTGAAGCAGCCCGTCAATCGAAGAGCTCCTACGGCTGCGACTATTGGGCATTGAAGACCGATATCATCAGCGACGGCTCCGGCGCGTGCTTCGCCGCCTTCATCGCCAATACCTGGGATACGCCGGTGCACATCACCGCCGATCGCGGCGGACAACCCATCAGTCCGTCCTCGATCGCCATCCCGAACGGCCAGGGAATGGGGCTCACCTATACCCCTTATGATCCGAACGCCGGCCTCGCTCCCGGCGAGGTCGCCATCCTCTTCCTGTCCCGCGAGGACGGCTTCCTACCGGCCTGTCCCGTAGCCCCGGCGCTCTCGGGCAACTCGGGCATCGTCGGCACAGGTCTGGGCACGGCCTTCCACATCACGACCGACCGCCCCATCGTCGCTTATCAGATTCTCCCCTACGGCGGCGGCAGCAGCGCGGCGACCTCCGCGACGCTCCTCCTCCCGACCAGCGTCTGGGACACGAACTACGTCGCAGTGAACGCTTATCGCAAGAGCGACGTGGTCGGGACCGCCCAGCCCTCGATGAACGTCGTGGCGACCGAGGACAACACCCAAGTCACCATCCTGCCGAAGACACCTATCATCGGTGGCCCCGGCGTCAGCCCCGCGGCTGCGGGGCAGTCAGCCGTGTACACCCTGAACCGCGGCCAGTTCCTACAGCTCAGTCAGGACCAGGAACTCACGGGCAGTCCAATCCAGTCCGACAAACCGATTGGCCTCTGGGGCGCCGCGAGCTGCCTCAACGTGCCCACGACCGCCTACGCCTGCGACACCGCACAGCAGCAGATCCCGCCCGTGAAGGCCCTCGGCAACGAGTATGTCGGCGTCCGCTACAGGGGCCGCGGCGGCGGCGTCGACGAAGCGCCGCCCTGGCGGGTCGTCGGCATGGTCAACGGCACCACGCTGACTTGGACACCCTCTTTGCCGCCCGGGGCTCCCACGACTGTCAACCTCGGCGATGTCTACGAGTTCAACGCGACTGGCCCGTTCAACGTGACCAGCCAGGACGTCGACCACCCGTTCTATCTGGCTTCTTACATGACTGGGGGCGACTCGTTCAACGGCGAGGGCGACCCGGAGTGGGTCAACGTGGTGCCGACTGCCCAGTACCTGAACGACTACGTCTTCTTCACCGATCCGACCTACTCGGAGACCAACCTCGTCGTCACTCGCCGGCCTGACAAGAATGGCACTTACGCCGAGGTCAACCTCGACTGCGCTGGCAACCTGACTGGCTGGCAGTCCGTCGGCAACTATCAATACACCCGCGTCGACCTCGTGACTGGCAACTTCCAGAACGTGGGCAACTGCTCGAACGGTCGCCACCGGATGACCAGCGATCTGCCGTTCGGGCTCACGGTGTGGGGCTGGGGCAGCGCGAACTCGTCGTTCTTTACCCAATACGTGTCTTACGCGTATCCGGCCGGCGCCAGCGTGCAGCCCATCAACGAGGTCGTGATCGTCCCCGTTCCCCAGTGAACCTCGGGCGGCCGACCGTGGTCCGCCGAGGTCCCTAGCAGCCACGTCGCCGGGGGGCGACGGGCTCGCTCGGGCCGCATCTACGCCCGACTGCTGCCGAGAATTCCCGTCGAGCGAGCAGCCGCGCGCCCCTCAAAGGGCCTCCAAAAAAGGCTCGTTGGCGAGCGTGTTTCTACGCGACAGAGAGTGACACGAAACGTTGGCCGATCCAGTCGCGAGGGCCAAGCTGCCAACTTTGTCAGCCACGTTTATTCCCAATTAGGGTGTCCTCGCTTGATCCTCAATCGCGAAAAATACTGCGTCGCGAACAGGCTTTCGCGCAAATGAGATGAGCCGTCCGCGCATCCCACCAGTCGTTGAAAATAAATTCCAAATCAGTATATCGCTGCTTGCAAAGGACAAAACGGGCCATCATGGTAATAAGGCGACCGGTTCTCGCGTAGAACCCCTCGACGAGAGAGCCGCTCGGCCAGGCGCCGTGAGCACGGCTTGCGACGCCATTTTGATCGATTCGATATACCAATAGGGAGGCATCAATGGGGGAAGGCAGCGTGGGTGATACGCAATCGGAGTTGCGTGCACCTCATTCCAGACGTGGTGGGCGGACGCGCGCGATCGAGCGAGCGGTCGCGTTTCTCGAGGGGCAACGGCTGTCGGAGCGGCGCACCGCCGATGGTCGGAACGTGGGGATTCAGGCGTCGCTCGCGATCGACGGCCTCCCCGGTGCGGACTTGGACCTCTATTCGATCATCGACGGCATGGTGGCGGACCCTTCCGCCTCGGCCACGGTGTTCGCCAATGACCCGGCGCGCGACCTCTGGCGGGAGATCGCCTCGATGCTGGAGAAGAAGCTCGGGTTCTCGCTCGAGCCCGAGCTGTTCTCCAACATGCTGTTCGTCGCCGCCTGCGGTGACGCCAAGCGAGAGGACCTACGCTCGATTGTGCGCGAGCTCTGCGACGTGTTCAGGGACACCGACGCGGACGGGCTCTATCACTTCTTCCTATCGCTCAAGTTCGCTTGTGACCTCGACTGCACTGGCGTCGCGGCGCGCGCTCGCCTGGTCTCGGGGGACATCGATCCTCGCACCCCGGACGGTGCGCGCGCCCTGAGGAAAATCACGCAGCGCATCCTGAAGAGCGCAGCGACCACCGACGTACCGGCGGAGGTGAATGCGTCACACGGCAAAGAGAATGGCGCCCTCTCCAGGTATGTATTCAAGGTCTACGCCGATGACCACGAGGTCCAAGGACCGGAGTGCGATCGCGGTCTGAAGAACAACCCTGTCGTCGTCGCCAATGCCCTGTACGCGGTGCTGTTCGAGCTTCGCCACGGCCTGCGCTCGCCCAAGGAACGTATTCAGCTGAGGGAATACGTCGAGGGCTCCAAGGAGCCGCGGACGACCTCGGCGACCGTCGCCGAGATCGTCGCAGCGAACGTCTGCTACGTAACAGGGCACCTCCTCAGCGGCGCCTATCGACGCGGCTGCCGGTACTACACGTCTCCGGACGCGTTCCTCTGCTTCCTCTCCGAGTCTCTGCGGGACTTCCCCGAGGTCTTCGAGGCCTTCCGCGCTCAGGCTCGCCTGCGCGAGGCAGTCATTCTACGGCGCTCCTCGACAGAGGAGAGCACTGGCCTCAATCCACTCTCGAGCCTGAACACCGCGTTCCGCGCGATCGCCGCGGCCAACGTCGGGATGGATTCGGAGCCCGACGTCGAGCGCCTCCTGGCGCGCCAAGGGGACGACGGATCGTGGAGCGACGCAGACACGCTCTACAGCCTGGGCACGACGCGCGAGCTGCACTTTCGCTCGTCGATGGTGACGACCGGGTTCGCCATCCAGGCCCTCACCGGCCGCGAGCCCCTGTCGATCCGCTCGAGCGGCTCGGAGAATTGGGCCGACGCCATTCTGGACGAGATCGTCGCCACCACGATCGTTTGAACCCAAACGATTCGCATCCATGCGCTCCGCGCCCCCCGGATTCGCATTGGGGGCTCAATCCGCGCGCCTCGCTCGCTCGCTTGCCCGGGACTAGTCCCGTGTCGCGACGCTGGCGGGGCGCAACGCGTTTGGCTCCGCCATCGAGAGCCGATCGAGGATGTGGTGGACCCCGCGGTAGCGAAAATCGAGGGCGTAGATGGACGCTAGGTTCCCGTCGACCAGCGCCGTCAGGAGCTCGACATAACTGACGAACGAGTCAGTCTTACCCTCGCTCGAGGTGAGGGCTCGGTAGCGTTCGACCATCTCGCGCTCTTGTTGGATGAGCTCTTCGATCGTCTGCTCCCTCGTCCAGCCACGAACGCGCGCGTAAGTGTCGATGAGGTTCAAGTCGTCGGGCGCCTCGCCTTGCTGCGTGTCGCGCGCGGCCGACCCGAGATCGTTCGACAGCAAAACAATGTCCGTCGCGAGCTGCCGAGCCTCACGGAGATTGGCCTCCGCCGCGCCGTCGCGATCGAGACCGAGTGAGACAATCCACTGGTCGAGGAACGGCTCTGTAAAAATGGTGTGCCGGCGAAACTCCCAGTGCGCGTCGAGCGTCAGGGCCGTCCCCTTCTGCCCTTCTTCTTTGGCGCGGGCCTGCAGATAGTCGTGAAATGAGCGCTCGAAACGCGCTCTCAGCGGTTCGCGGCAAGTCGCCAATTCCGGCAGCTCGTCCAGCCAGCGCCGGAGGAGCGCCGTGTGCGGCCCGATGCGCCAGAGCTCGGTCGAGTCGTCGATCAGGCTGGGCAATTCGCTGACGTCGGCGTCATCGACAAGCAAGAAGAGGAGCACGAATCGAGCAGCCACCTCGACGCTCCTCGGGTCGGCGAATCGGGGGGCGCAGTAAACCGCGTAAACAGCGCTGACGAGCGCCAGCACACGGAACTTCGCTTCGGGGGGGAGGCGCGCGGTAGAGCTGTATTCGCGCGCCCACGCCATGGTAGACTGATGGATACTTTCGACCTCGGGACTGGAGAGCGCCGAGGCCGCGAGGGAGGCTCGCACGGTCGAGTGGGAGTCGGGTTCCACGATGGCTTCAACTATATACGCTCCCGAGGTTCACCTTTCGTATGGCTGAGACTGCACCTTCGAGCCAGAACCGGAGCTACGTTTACGCCAAGTCCGGCAAGGTCGTGCTCGTCATCGAGGGCTACCACTCGATCAAAGACGCAGAGGTCTGCGTGCTCGACACCGTTCGGCTCGTTCGCGAGCATCAGAGCTGTGTCTTCGTCCCGGATCTCAGGCTGATGTCGGGCTTCGACATCAGCGCGCGAGTCACTTGGCAAGAGCACCTGCACGAGCTCCGCAAGCACATCCGCGGGCTGACGATGGTCGGGGGCTCACCCCTCGCGCGGATGTCGGGGGCGGCCGTGTGTCTTTATGCAGGCATCAAGATGCGATTCGCGGACACCATCGACCAGGCATTGGCCGATCCGCCCCCTCGATGACTGACTTCCCGGTCACTAGCTGTGAGACGAAACTGACGGTTCCGTCAGCTTGAGGCCTCGGCAGTAGCGGGCTTGCTTCTTTGGTCGGCGTGGGCCTCGAGGAAAGCGTCGAGCCGCCCCGCGAGCACCCTGCGAACATCGCCGTCGACATATCCAGTCACGCGGTCGCGTACGCCGTGCGAGCGCCAGAGGTCGTAAGTCCGAATGGGCGCTACGTCGCTGAGTCGCAAAACCTCGGCGGGTTGTTCACCGCGCGCGAGGACCTCGACCCGCGCGAGATGAGCCTCGCCGCGACGATCCCCCTTGCCGGGAGGCGGTCGCACCACGCGATGCCCACCTTGCTCGCCGCGCAGGTAGCCGAGCGCGTAAGCGCCGAGGACCCAGACGTGGTGCGCGCCCTCGGCCTCGCTCGACTCGACGTCGAAGCCCCGCTCCTTCGCCCACGAGACGTACATGCTCGCGAGCTCGCCCGCCCAATCCGCGGCGCCCTCGCCGGCCCCGGCCGGCGTCACGATGACGTGTGCGTCGCCGCGATCCCGACCGTCGAACGAGCAGAGCTCACGCTCGGCGCGCACGAGGCTCTGGACGAGCCGCGCGAAGGTGTCGGTGAGCTCCTCGGCGACGGAGTCGTCGGCCTCGAGGAAGGAGACCTCCGCGAGATCGCGCACGGCCTCGAGCTCACCACGCAGGATCTCGAGGCGCCGAATCTCGACGGAGAGTCGGTGGCGCCGCACGAGCAACCCGGAGTGACCGAGCGCCTCCTCCCAATACGCGGGTGAAGACTCGCGGGCCTCGAGCTCCGCGAGGTCGCGGCGCATCTTCGCCAAATCCGCGGCCTCTTCGAGGCGCCCGAGCCGCTCGTAGAGGCCGCCCACGCGAGCGCGAACGTCGGCGAGCGAGAGCGCGACGGTGCCGCCGTGACCGTCGCTGACACGCGCTCGTCGCTCGAGGTTGTCGAGGCGACGCGAGGCCTCGGTTTGTTCGAACGTGATCGACAGCGCGTCACCTACGCGCGCGACGCGGAGCAGCTGAAAGCGTCGCCAACCAGCGCCGAGCAATGCGCGCGCGAGCGGCACGACGAGGAGCTCTTCGATCGCCCGCTTCAGCGGGCGCGCGCCGTACTTCGGATCCGTCCCGCGATCGACGAGCAGATCGATGACGCCGTCGTCGACCTCGAGCAGGAGGTCGCGCGCGACGAGCCCCTCGCGCTTGTAGATCTTGCCGAGCTCACGGCGCGCGATCCGTCGGAGATCTTCGCGTCGCAGCGCCTTCATCACGAGGATGCGATCGAGCCGGTTCAGGAACTCGGGTCGATAGTGCTGCTCGAGCGCGCGCCGCGCCGCCTGCTCCACGCGCTCGGGGGACGTGCGCGACTCACCCGCAAAGCCGATCGCCTGATCGAGCGCGCCGAGATCGCTGCCGACGTTCGAGGTCAGCAAGATCACCGCGTGGTGGAAGCCCACGGTTTCACCGTGCGCATCGGTGAGGCGCGCGTCGTCGAAGACCTGGAGAAACAGGTCCGCGAGGTTCGGGTGTCCCTTCTCGAACTCGTCGAGCAAGATGACGCTGAACGGGTTGCGACGGACGAAGTCGGTGAGCAAGCCGGCGGTCCCTTTGCGCGGGTCGCCGATGAGCTTCTCGAACGAGTGGTAGTCTTTGTACTCGCTCAGATCGACGCGGAAGATGCGGTCGCGGCTGCCGAACAAGAACTCGGCCGTAGCCTTCGCGAGCTCGGTCTTTCCCACGCCGGTGGGGCCCACGAGCAGGAGCACACCCGCCGGGCGATCAGGGTTCGACAGGCCCGTCTTGTAGAGCGCGAGCACGTCGCAGACTGCGCCGACGGCCTCTCTCTGACCGAGCACGCGCTCGGCGAGGAACTCGACCATCGCGTCGTAGCTGACCTCGACGCGTGGCGAGAGCACATGCAGCGGAAGCCCCGTCTGCTTGGAAAAAAGCTCCTCGACGAAGGCATCGGTGATCGGGGCGCGGCGCGCGCGCTCGGGCGCGCTCTTGTGCGCCTGCGCGACCTTGCGCAGGAGCTCCACGCCCTTTCCGGGGAAGCTCTGGGTCGGCAGGAACTTGCGCGCGAGCTGAAATACACGGTCGACGGCGGTGCGTTCGAAGGCCGCACCGGGACCGAGATCGACGGCGACGCGACCGAGCAAATCGCGCGTCTCGTCGTCGCCCGTGGGCTCGACGGTGATCGTCGCGAAGTCTCGCTCGAGGATCGGGAACTGGTGGCAGAGCTTCTCCCAGCGACCGACGGTCATCTCACCGACGAGCACGAGCTTCTCGGACTCGATGCCCGGCCGCATCAGATCGTAGACGCCGCGCGGGTTGGTGTCGTACGAGCCCGCGCTCGTGATGTTCCAGAGGTCGCTCACGACGAGCACGCGATCGGGCGTCGCGTCGCGGAGGAGCGCTGCGATCTTCTCCTCTTGCATGCCTGTGTAGCGCGTGCCGGAGACGAGGCCCGTCGTCGCGATCTCCCAGAAGGTCGTGCCCGCGAGCGACGGGTATCGACCCGCGGCGACGTCGTGCACGAGCTTGCGGATGACGCTGGTCTTGCCCACGCCGGCGGGGCCGAGCAAGACGGCGCTCTTGCGTCCGGTGAGCGCCATCGCGAGGGCCTCGACCTCGAGCGATCGGCCGTAGGTGGGCGCCGCGGTCGCGGCGACCTCTCCGGAGAGAAGCCGACCCTCGCGCGCGAGCACGTCGACGCTGGAGTAGTCCTCGTTCGCCAAGCTGGTCGTGGGCCGCCGAGAGGCCCGTCAGAAGGAAACCAAGATCACCGCCGACCGAGAGGTAGTTTGCCCCCCGAACAATCGTCAGCGATCGCCGAGACCGCGCACCTTGATCCGCCGCGTGAAGATGTTGTCGTCAGCGCCGGCGGGTGAAGAAGCGGACGCTGCTCGCGAAGTCGGCTCGTAGGAGGCCCCGGCCGCGGGCGCGCTGACCGGATTGGGCTGCTGCTCCTTGGAGACCTGCGTGAAGAGCTTGCCGGGATACTTACGCTCGTAGTGCGCGATGATCCCCTGACCGATGGCCTCGATGGTCGCGGCCGCGGTCAAACCCCGGATGAGCGGCCCGACGATCGGCACGTAGGTCGTGGCCTTCGCGACTGCGAATTTGAGGCCGGAGCCGAGCACGTGGAACGTCCCGCCTGCAGCCGCCGTCGCCGCCGCGCCCATCGGCTCACCGTAGATGCTGCCGATCATCGTCATGAGGTGCGTCTCGAGCGTCGCGAGGATCGGCGCCGTGGAGAACGGCAGCGGGACCGAGGCGAACACCACGCCGCCGGCCGCGTAGAGATGAACCCAGCGCTCAGCTTCTTCCTTGCAGGTGATCATGTTCCTCGTCCGAGAGCTCGTGATCTCCTAAAAGCTAGCACGCCGAGCGCAGCCAGGAAGGCAGGCGCCTCGAAGCCCACCTTCCCGGGTTCTTCTTGGTGGAGTGTGCACGTGCAGCCACGCGCTCGGGGGGATGACGCGGGAGGGGGCTCCGCACTGACGAACGGCGCGGCCGATGGCGCGGGGACCGCGCTCGGAGCGGGCGAGGACGAGGACGCCGCGGGCTCCGGTTCGATGTTTTTCACGGGCTCGGCGACGCAGGCCGCGCGCGTCTGCTCGATGAGCCACCCGGCGAGCTCGGGCACGCTGGCCTCGTAGGCGCGCCACTCGCCGGCGTGATCGGCCTTCGGCAGCTCGCGCCAGTCGACCTCGTGATGGCAGCGCTCCATCGCGGCGCGCGTCTCCTCCGCGTAGCCGAAGTGCGGATTGAACCGCCCCATCAAGTACCGAATCGGCGCGCATCCGGCCCGCGGCCCGTCGGCGAGCGGTGCGATGCAGCTCTCGTCATTCGGGCAGAGCCCACCACCACCGAGCGCGAGCGCAGAGAACCGAGCGAACCAGCGCTCGAGCTCGAGGCCCGCGTAGGACGCGCCCCCTGACCACCCTGTAAGCGACACGCGGTCGACGTCGATCGCGACGGCCGCGCGCACCTCGTCGATCCGAGCAAAAATCCAGGCGGGCTCGCGATCCCACCGCCACCAGCTGCCGAGGTCGCAGCCCTCGGAGCGCGGGCACTTCGGCAAGAAGACACGCAGCTTGCGGCCCTCGGCGCGCTCGCTCTCCTTGCAGGCGTGGGCGTGAGAAGCGTCGCCGCAGACGGAGGCCTCGGCGATCGCGATCCACGGCGCCGCGACCTTCTTGAGGGGCGAGCCCTCGTCTCCATGGAGGACGACGACGAGGGGGAGCGCGTCGGCGTCGCTCGAGTCAGGCCCCGCGAGGATGCACCCCGCGCAAGCGAAATCGCGGCGGACCTCTGCGCTCGCGCGAGGCAACGCCCAGGTGAACGCCGCGATCGCCGTCAGCGCGATCGCGAGCGCTCTCTTCGGCTCAGGGAGGCGCCCCACCGACGCCCGCGCCGCCTGTGCCGGTCGACCCGTGCGAGCACGGCTCGAGGCCCATCGCGCACTCCATCCCGCAGTTCTGACACGCGCACGCATAGATGGGATCGTAGAGGGGCGCGCTGCCGGCGAACTGAGCGTCGCAGTCGAAGAAGCACTGCGAGGTCTGGCAGTTCTGCACGCAGCCGAGCCAGCCCTGGCAGCTGTTGTCCTGGAAGCAGGGCGTGGCTGCTTGCACGCAGCTGTTCTGGATGCATTGCTGACAGGTTTGTCCGCCGCCCTGACAACCTTGTAGGCACGTCGCGATCTCGGGGGGCGGGTTGCCCTGAACGACGGCGACGAGATCCGCGCACGTCGCGTCTTGCAGGCAAGTCGCAGGGCAATCCGTCTGTGGGTTGTTGCAGTCGATGCCCGCCTGCGCGCACCCGGGGAAGCCGCAGCCCTCGATCTTCTGACAAAGTTGTTCGCACGGCGTGCCCGGCAAGCCACCGCCCGAGCCACCCACCGTGGTCGTATTCGGTGAGCCGCCCACGAGGGCCCCGCCGAAGCCCCCGGCAGACGACGCGCCTGCGCCGCCCGACCCACCGACCGACGGTTGCCCACCGTTGTTCGAAGAACCGCCGTCGCCCGGTGCGATGACCTCGCTGCCACAACCGAGGACGAGCACCAAGACACCCGCGCGAAGCACTGCAATACCGCTCATGTTGTTGGGGCGCATTCTGACCTTCGAGGGGTCAGCGGAGCAAGGCATGCTCGAGACAAGCTGCGGCCCAGCCGTCCGCCTCCACGGCGAGAGGCCCGCGCTGTGGCCCACCCCCGAGCAAGAGCGCGCTGCGCTGCTCGAGCGCCCTCGCGAGACCACGCTCGCGCTCCGTGAGATCCAATTGGATCACGCCGCGCTCGCGCGCGAGCCAATCCTGTGCTTTGCCGGGCGCGCCCTCAGCGACGGCGAGGAACACGCGCGCGAGCCAAACGAGACCGGGGGCGTCGCGATCGCGTTCGATGTGCTCGAGCGCGAGGCGCATGGAGAGCGCGCCGCCGAAGAGCCGCCGGTCGTCGTAGAGCCACTCGAAACGCTGCGCTCGATCGGGGCGCTCGAGCTCACGCTCGGCGCGCTCGAGCTTCTCCCGCGCGTCGTCGAGTCGGCCGAGCGCGACCAGCGCGAGCGCGGCGTGCGAGAGGAAGAGCACGCGCGCCCTCCGCGTCGCGGCCGAGGGGGCGAGCCACGGCAGCGCGGCCTCGGCCTCTTCGAAGCGCGCGGCCGCGGTCGCAAAATCACACCGCGCCTCGGCGACGAGCCCCAAGAGCCCGAGCGCTCGCGCGCGATGATCGGCTCTGAAGACCCGTCCGAGCACGCGACGACTCGCGCGCGTCGCGGCCTCTTCCCAAGCCGGCTTCTCCTCGAACCAAGCGTCGGTCGCGGCGTCGAGCGCGCGACCCGCGCTCGTGAGCCACACGATGAGGAGGATCGGCCAGGCGACGAAGCACGGGACAGTCGCGAGGAACCCCCACACGATGGTCGCGTCCGAGCCGCGCCACGCGCCGAACGCCATCACGGCCACACAAGCCCCGACGCCACCGAGCGGCGCGAACGTGAGCAGCGTCGCGCGGAGCCTGCTCACTCGCCTCGAGGGTGCTCACCGCCGAGCGGAGAGAAGTCGATCTCGAACATGTCGTAGACCGCGCGCTTCATGCCGAGCGCCTCGTAGGTGCGCTGCGCGCGCGTGTTCTCGCGCTCGACGTAGAGCCGCACGCCGACCACCCCGCCCTGCGCGCGCGCGCGGCCGACGACGTGCTCATGGAGCGCGCGGTAGACCCCGGTTCGGCGGTGCTCGGGGTGCACGTAGACCGACTGAATCCACCAGAACTGGCCCGCTCGCCAGTCGCTCCATTCGAACGTCACCATCAGCTGGCCGACCACCGAACCCTGGCGAATCGCTACGCAATAGAAGCCGTGAGACGGGTCCTCGAGGAGCGCACCGACGCCTCGCCGAAGCGTCTCGCGGTCGAGCTCGCGCCCCTCGGTCTCCGTCGCCATCGCCGCGTTTCCCCGGACGAGGTCGTTCAAATGAGCGCGGGTTGCGGGCAGGATCTCGATTGTTCTGGTACCTTGATTCGAAGTCGATCGTGGCTGCACGACAGAGCTCCTTTGGCGAAGCTGCAGGCTCCCCGGGATCTTCCCCGGCTGCCCCGCAGACGCCGCGTTCAGCCCAATTTCCTCAGCCGAGCGGCTTGCCGGCGATCCTTCCACCCTCGGTCGAGCCCGTCCACCTCGAGGTCGCGCCGTATCGCGGCCCCCGCAGCCACCATGCGTCGCGTGCGTTCGCCGAGTTTCAGGAGCGCCTCGCGCGCCGCGCCCGTCGCAAGAAGTTGGCGATCGTCCTCGTGCTGGCCGTGCTAGTGGGTTCGCTCGTGCTCGGCGGGGTCACGGCGGTTCGCCTCGGCCTCCTCGGCTGAGCGTCTCGCGGGCCTTGTCGCGCCCCGGGCGCCTGCTCCGCGCGAGCCGCCAAGGAGCGCTGCCCGAGCATGCGATTCGAACTCACCGAAGAACAGAGCCTCGTCCGCGAGACCGCCCGTGACTTCGCCCGCCGCGAGGTCGAACCCAAGGCCGCGGAGCTCGACCGCGAGAGCCGCTGGCCGACCGAGATCGTCGCCAAGATGGCGGAGCTCGGCTTCCTCGGCGTGGCGATCCCCACGGAGTACGGCGGCGCCGGCCTCGACGCCGTCTCGTACGCCGTCGTCATGGAAGAGGTGAGCCGCGCGTGCGCGAGCACCGGCGTGATCATGAGCGTGAACAACTCGCTCTTCTGCGATCCGCTCTACAAGTTCGGCACCCCCGAACAGAAGGCGCGCATCCTCACGCCCGTCGCGAGCGGCGCGGACCTCGGCGCGTTCGGTCTCACCGAGCCCTCGAGCGGCTCCGACGCCCGCACGATGAAGACCATCGCCGAGCGGCAGCCCGACGGCAGCTTCATCCTCAACGGGGCGAAGAACTGGATCACGAACGGCCCCCACGCTCGCTTTATCGTCGTCTTTGCCATCAGCACGCCCGATCCCAAGGCGCCGCGTCACACCGCCCTCGTGCTCGAGCGCGGCATGCCCGGCTTCACGGTGGCCGCACCCGACCACAAGCTCGGCATCCGCGCGGCGCACTCGGCGACGATCTTCTTCGAGAACGTGCGCGTCCCCGCAGAGAACGTCCTCGGCGAGCCGGGTGGCGGCTTCAAGGTTGCGATGGCGACGCTCGACGGCGGCCGCATCGGCATCGCCGCGCAGGCCCTCGGCATCGCGCAGGCCGCGTTCGAGAAGGCCGTCGTCTACTCCAAGGAGCGGCAGTCGTTCGGCGGGCCGATCGCCGATCACCAGGCCATCTCGTTCATGCTCGCCGACATGGCCACCGAGATCGACGCCGCGCGCCTGCTCGTGCTGCGCGCCGCATCGATGAAGGATCGCGGGGTGAAGCACACCGCGGAGTCTTCGATGGCGAAGCTCTTCGCCTCGGAGATGGCGACACGCGTGACCCACAAGGCCATCCAGATCCACGGCGGCTACGGCTACTCGGCGGAGTACCCGCTCGAGCGGCACTACCGCGACGCACGCATCACCGAGATCTACGAGGGCACGAGCGAGATCCAGCGCATCGTCGTCTCCTCGTCGCTCCTGCGCGCCTGATCTCACCGGGGGAACGACCGTATGAGCACCAACGATCTGCACCAGCACCTCGGGCCGATGCTGCTCGGCCTCGCCTTGCTCCTGCCCGCATGCAGCGGCGCGAAGGACAAGGACGCCGAGAACCCCGACGCGGACGGCACGGCGACGACGCAGTCGACCAAGCCGCGCAACCAGCCCACCGTCGAGGCCGAGGTCGGCGCGCTCGACAACGAGGCCGTCGACCGCACCTACCAGAAGTCGCTCGACGCGATGCTCGGCTGCGTGAACAAGGCCCTCGATCGGCTCCCGTACCTCGCGGGCGATGTCACGATTTACTTGCGTGTAAACAAGGAGGGCAAGCTCGCGTACGCCTACCTCGAGAACTCGACGCTC
This sequence comes from Polyangiaceae bacterium, assembly GCA_046351325.1. Classification (GTDB taxonomy): domain Bacteria; phylum Myxococcota_A; class Polyangia; order Polyangiales; family Polyangiaceae; genus Xiheicaenibacterium. Next base: position 234,278 of record JAXLYR010000001.1, read on the forward strand.
GGCGACCGCGCGACCGAGTCGTGCATCCTCAACGTCCTCTCGAGGAAGACCTGGCCCGCGCCAGTCGGTGGCAACGAGGGCTTCGCGCACCTGCCGTTCAACCTCGAGAAGCGCGGCGGCGTGCGCGAGCCGACCCAGTGGTCAGCGTCCGACGCGGGAAAGACCGTCGACGCCGCGCGTGAGGCCGCCGGCAAGTGCGCGCGCGAGGTCAGCGCCGGCCCGATGAAGCTCACGATCCACGTCGACACCGACGGCAACGTCATCGCTGCCGGCGCGAGCGGCTCGGACAAGAACGCCGAGCGCGCGGCCGACTGCGCCGTCGACGCCATCCGCAAGCTCAAGTTCGACTCGCCAGGCAGCTACCCTGCAGTGCTCACGCTGAGCGTCCCCTGACCGCAAAGCGCGCACGCGCGTTGAGAAACGTGAACGCCGTGCGAAGTCTCCCGCGCGCTGGGGGCGCGCTCTCGGGGCTCTGCTAGGCTGACCTTCGTGAAGAAGGTCATCCTCGAGATCCTCGCCCTCCTTTGGAAGGCCGTTCGCTCCATTTTGTGGAAGTGGCTGCGTCCGCGCCTCCGCAAGTTCGCCGCGATCGCCGTGGCGTTCCTCGCGCTGCTCGGCATCCTCACCGTGCTCATCGCCGGCTCCTGCAACGGCTAGCACCGCGCCGCGCTAGCCCCGGCTCCACATGGATCTCGCGCCTGTCCTAGCGGACCTCCCCTGTGCGGCGCGGCGAGCACGGGCGGTCGATCTCGCGCTGCGCGCCCACGCCGCACACAGCAGCACGCTCAGCCCTTCGGTCGAGGATCTCGTCCCTTGCGGGTGCCTCGTCACGATGGCCGCGGCCTACTGGCTCGACCCGAGCCGCGCGCCGCTGCCCGCGCTCGACGACGAAGAGGGCACGACCGTCCCGACCTCGTTGCCCCCAATCACGGACGGGCATGTCCATGTCTTCCCCGATCCGGTGTTCGAGGCTCTATGGCGTTGGTTCGAGGCCTACGGCTGGTCTATTCGGTACAAGCTCCGCGCGCCGGAGGTCATCCGCTATTTGCTCGATAGGGGCATAGCGCGCCTCATCACCCTTCACTATGCCCATAAGCCCGGCATGGCCCGCGCGTTGAACTCCTATGTCGCGGAGCTCGTGCGCGCCGAGCCCCGCGTCGTGGGGTTCGGGACGGTGCTCCCCGGCGAGCCGGACGCGCTCGCGGTGCTCGACGAGATTCGAGCGCTCGGGCTGAGAGGCGTGAAGCTCCATTGCCACGTCCAGGCCTTCGCCCCCGACTCGCCCGAGGCGCTCGCGGTCTTCGAGCGCTGCGCTGAGCTCGATTTGCCGGTCCTCATCCATGCGGGCCGCGAGCCCAAGAGCCCCGCGTATCGGTTCGACCCGTACACGTTTTGCTCCGCCGACAGGGTCGAGCGCGTGCTCACCGCGCTGCCTCGACTGCGGCTCTCGATTCCCCATTTCGGGGCGGACGAGATCGCCGCTTATGGCCGATTGCTCGACCGACACGAGAACCTGTTCCTCGACACGACCATGTGCCTGGCGAGCTATTTCGCGATGGAGATCCCGGTCGATCTCTTGAAGGCGCACGCGAGCCGTATCCTCTTTGGGACCGACTTTCCGAATTTGCCCTACGCGTGGGATCGGGAGCTCCGCGCCCTCACTGGATTGGGGCTCTCGAGCGCCGCCCTCGAGGCTGTCTTGGGCGGCGCCGCCGACGCGTTCCTCGGCTGATCCCAATCTCGGGGCCATCTCGCTATTTCGCGAAGCGAAAAAGACATGGCCCGTGTGAATTACGGCGAGAAGCAGAGCGGGCCGCCGGTCGGGCCCCGCGGCGGCACGGGGAAGGGCTCCGTGCTCTCGTCGATCGACGCGAGGAACGCGACGAGCAGTGCGATCTCCTCGGGGCCGAGCGCGTTCCAGGCCTCGTGGTGACCGGCGAACACCGGGTCGAAGACCTCCTCGAGCGTCCGCGCCCCACCGTTGTGGAAATAGGGCGCGCTCCGGGCCAGGCCGAGCAGGCTCGGCGGGCTGAAGCCGCGGCCGTCTGGCTCGTTGCCCTGCGCCGCAGTCACCATATCGGATCTCAGCTCGAGCGCGCCCACGTCCGCGACCGCGACGCCGTAGGTGCCCACGGGGCGAACAGCGCATTGGAGCTGTTCGGTGAAGCCCGGAGTCCCGAACCGCATGAAGGCGCTACCGAGGTGATCGGGCTCGACCGGCAAGAGCTTCTCGGGGAAGCCGTCGAGGCCGATATTCCAGCTCAGCGCGCCGAGGCACGACGGATCGGTGCAGTCGGTAGGGCCGTTGGCGCTATCCGAGACCTTGTAAAAGACGGTCGATAGCGTCCAATTCGGCCCCGAATGGCACGCCACGCAGTTGCCTCGCGCAGGGTCGCTGAAGACCTCGCGCCCGGCCGCCAGCGTGTCGGCGTCGATATCGAGACCTCGTGGAGACGGGATCGCCTCGAGGTAGCTGTCGATGTCCAACCACTCGAGCGCGAGGCCCGAAGACGTGCCCACGAGGCCGAGCTCTGCGTCGGGGTCCGCGATGACCGCGCCGCCCGCGACCTCGCGGAGGTGTGCCTCGAGATCCGAGGTCTCGTCCATCGTCGCCGTCCAATTGAAGATGCGCCGGGCGGCGGGGTCGCTGTCGACATAGACGCCGTCCAGACTCGGAGTCTGGCGGGGCCCCCTATCGAAATACCAAGTCACGCCATCGCTCGAGCCGTCGCGATGGCAAGTCGCGCACGAGGTCCACGCCGCGCCGTCCGCGGACCAAGGCCCGAGTCCGGTGGAGAAGAACTGCTTGCCCCGCGCGGCCGAGTCCTCGGCCGGTGGCAACACCGCTGTCACCCGCGGACCGAAGATATCGGACTTCACCGAGTTCGTGTCGACATCCAAGATGGCGAGCTCCCGAGTCCCCTCGCTCAGCACCGCGACTCCACCCTTGAACGGCGCGAGGCCTACGGGGGTGTGAATCCGGGTATCGGCTGCGCGCTGCAAATCGATGAACGGCGCCTCGGGCGAGCCCGCCGACACGACCGAGCCGTCCGGCCCGAGCCCCAATCGAAATACGGCGTCCGCGCCCTCGGCGGCGAGGAACACCGTGTCCCCCACGACCACGAGATCGACTGGCAAATTGGGCATACGCGAGGAGCCCATCCCCGCGAACAGGGCGTCGAGCAGGATGGTCGTCCCGGACAGGTTCTCGAGGTCGACGATCGACAGCGCCGGGTGCGTGAGCGTGGCAGCGTTCGCCGCGCCGCGAGGACCTGACGGCGAGACACAGGTGCTCGTGACATACGCGAGCTTGCCGTGGACCTCGATCGCATCGACCTGGGTTGGATAACAGCCTGTCGGCGCCCCGCTGTCGTCGGAGAACCCGGTGAAAGGCACGGCCGGAAGCTCCACGGTCGAGACCGTCGAGCCCTCGCGATCGACGACGTAAACGAGGCCCACGTGGTTCGTGTCCAACGTGTCGAGCGTGTCCGGCCCCTTGCGCAGAGCGAACTGCTCTGTCAGGACGACGCGGCCATCACCAGTCCAAGCGAGGTTCCGCGGGTGCGCGAGGCCCGCGCGCGGGCTCACCGCCCCGAGCGCTCCAGTGCTCACGAGAGCCTCGTTGAGATCGATGGTCGCGAGGCTCGCCATCGTCCGCGTATCGACGAACGAGACAGTGCCGCGACGCGAGTCCGCGACCGCGAGCACTTCATTGTTCGACGACAGGGCGATAGCGCTCGGCGTCCCGTCGAAGCTGTCCACTTCATCGAAGCCGATGTCCCCGTCCACGACTCGGTATCGGCCGATGAAGCTCCCCTGACGACTCGCGGTGTACGCCACCACCCCGCAGCCATCGATGGCCGCACCCGAGAGCTCCTCGGGTGCGACACGCGAAGCGCTCCTCGGCGCCTCGTCCGCGTTGACGCTGGCGACGATCACGGAGTTCGAGCCCGGCACGACCATCGCCGCGACCCCCGCGTCGGGCGCGAGCGCGATAGGGCTGCTCCGCGTGACGGTATTGGGCACTTCACAAGTCGGGAAGATCTGGCCGCCGGCGCCACCGACCTCGTCGACGCCCCCTGCGCCCCCGAACTCACCGCCTTGACCGCCGAACTCGCCGCCCCCCCAGCCGTCGTCAAAGGTGACGTCACAACCGATGTCCGCCGTGGCCATCGAGAACAGAACAACGATGATGATGATGACGATGATCATCTCGCCTCCAAGGAAGAAGAACTGACAAGAATGTCAAACGACTGCTAAGTTCGCTGGGGCGAGCGAAGGAACAAGAAGCGCTCACCCCCGCGCTCGTGAGCCTAGCGCGATTCCAAAGCCGATCAACAGGCCTCGGGTGCTGAGGTCTCAGGGATCTTCAGTCGGCACCACGATGCGCTCGAGTGCCGCCCGCAGCCCTGGGGGAATCGCGGTCGGCCGGCGCGTCGCGCGGTCGACGAAGACGTGGACGAAGCGGCCGTCCGCGACGGTCTTCGCGGGGCCGCCGAGGTCCGCGGCTCGGAAGATCCCGATGCTGTAAGTCACGGAGCGCTCGCCGAGCCGCGCGACGGCCACGCCGGCTCGCAGCTCTTCGGGATAAGCGACAGGCGCGTGATAGTGGCATTGCGACTCGACGACCAAACCGATGACAGGGCCGTCAGCGATGTCGAGGCCACCTTCGCGAATCAAGTACGAGTTCGCGGCGGTGTCGAAGTAGCTGTAATAGACGACGTTGTTGACGTGTCCGTAAGCGTCGTTGTCCATCCACCGCGTCGTGATGGGAACGAAGTACCGATATTCGGACTCGGGGCGAGGGGTCGCTCTCATCGCAGCTCGTAGGCCAGCGCCCCCTCGAAGAGTCCCTCGAGCACGGCGACCGGCGCCGCGATGGGCGCGTTCGAGACGAGCCGCGCCTGCGCCGCCGCGCCGGCCGCGAGCGCCGCGACGTCGCCGCGCTGATACCCAATCACGCCGAGCCCTATTGGCAAGTCGAGCGCGCGCATCAGCTCGACGAGCCGCGACGCGAGCACCTCCCCTGCGTCCGAATCCCCGGCCCCGCGAACGTCCGCGCCGAGGAGCGCCGCTGCCTCCAAATGGCGCGCGGCGCTGGTCGCCCCGGTCGCGCGGAACACCGAAGGCGCGTTGACCATGACGCTGATCCCATGAGGGACGAAGGGCTCGCCGTCTTCGGGATAGCCCGGCGCCCGGTATCCCGTTTTGTGCGCGAGCCCTGCGACCGCGTAAGACATCGCGTGGGGCAGGTGGACTCCCGCGTTGCCGAACGCGATCCCCGCGAGCGTCGCGGCCCACATGGTCGCCTCGCGAGCCTCGAAATCGGAGGCATCTCGCGCGGCGCGAAGCAGGTAATCGCCGAGCAACCGCAGGGCCTCTCGACAGCCGAGATCGCTATGGGGATTTCGACCCTGGCTCATGGGCCGCAGAGCGGGGGAAGCGGGGCGCGGGCGCGAGGTCGAGGCCCGCGCGGTGAAGGACTCGAGGGCGTGACAGAGCACGTCGACGCCGCTCGCTGCGACGACCATGCGCGGCAGCGTCTCGGTCGCGCGCGGGTCGACGAGGGCCTCGCTCGGGCGGAGCTCGCGGCAGGCAATACCGGTCTTCACCCCGGCGCTCGTATGGTCGAAGACGGCAATCCCCGTGACCTCGCTGCCGGTCCCCGACGTGGTCGGACACGCGACGTGCGGCGCGAGCGGGCCCGCCGGCGCACGTCCCCCGCCGAGCGGCGCGTTGACATAAGCGTCGAACGGCGCGGGGTGAGTCGCATAGAGATTGGCTGCTTTGCAGGTGTCGATGACAGAGCCTCCACCTACAGAGACGTAAGCATCAGCGCGAACCTCCGTCGCGAACGCGATGGCCTCGCGCAGCGACGCGTCCGTGGGCTCGACCCGCACTCGGGAGTAGACCACGACGTCCAGGCCCGCGGCCGCGAGCGATCGCTTGGCCACGTCGAAGAAGGGGAGTGAGGCCACGCGCGCGTCGGTGAAGAGCGCGACCCGGCGCGCGCCCGTCGCCCCGACGCGAGGGCCGACCTCGTCGAGCGCGCCGCGGCCGAACGTGACGCGCGAGGCGTCGATGGTGAAGGCCGGGTCACACCCGACCTCGGCGACCATTGCGTGATAGCAGCCCACGAAGCTCGGCTCCCTCAGCGGGCGCCTCGCGTCAACGCTTGCCCACTTCGGCGTCGCGGACGCGCGCGATCTCCGCGATGCGCTCCGGGGCATAGACCCAGTCTGCGATCGAGGCGTCGGAGATCCCGAGCGCGCCGATTCCCGTGCTTCGTCGCAGCCACAGCTCTGCCCGCGCCCACACGGCCAAGATCATGCGCCGGTGTCCTGGGTCGGCGAGGATTGCCTCGTAGTCCTTCGGGTGCTCCTCGCGCGCGATCTGCAGGTAGGTCTCCACGTAGTACATCATTGTAAGGATGCCGTCGCGAGCGCTCACACGAGTGCCCGGACTCAACAGGTCGCGAACGCAATATTGGGCTACGAGCGAGTGCGCGTATGCGTTGTACTCGTCGAGCAGCAGGTTGAAGCCCTGAGCGCCGCTCTTACCGACGAGATAAACCTTCGTGTAGGTGTCGCTCGCCTGATCGACGTGCCGCGTGAGGATCGCGCTGCGGTCGAAGTTCTTGAGTCGCTTCGTGGTGAGCACGCGATCGGCCGTGAGCCTGTAGGTCACGCGGCCGAGATCGAAGTGCTTGAACCCCCACATATGACAGCCCTCGTGGAGGGCAGTCGGCAACCCCGAGGCCACGTCGGCGACGGTCTCTGTCCCCATGAACCACGTACCGAGGGCCCTGTCGTCTTGCACCTCGAGGAACGCGAGCCCATCCGGATAACGGCGCTCCGTAAGCGCTTTGGCGGTCTTGCGCAGGCTCTTGTCCGAGTGCTGCGCGGCGAGATCCGATAGGTCACTCGGCGGCTCGCCGCAGCCGGGCGGGATCGCCTCCGTGTATTCGACTCCCTGCGGGTGGGCGTCATCGTAATAGAGCGAGAAGCTCGAGAATCGACCGTCCGGCGCAGGCATGCTCGAGGGCGGCGCAGTCCCGGATTGGGGTGTACGCGGCGTCCCGACAGGCCTGGAGTCGCCCCCCGCGTGCATGCCCGGCGCGACGCCAGTCGAGGTCGGTGCGGCGCTCGCGCTCGCGCTCGAACTCGGACTCGAGCTCGGGGTGGGGTGTGGCGGCAAGCTCGGGTCGAGCCGACGAGCGAGCCACTCGCCAGCGCGTCCCCAAACGCCACGTGCCCATCCGTAGCGATTGGACATCCCGTCGAGCGCGCGCGCCGTCACGGGCGCATAGACCCCGAGCGTGAGCACCAGAACAACAGCGGAGATCACCGGGTAGAACGCGGCGGCCAAGAGCTCGGCGCGGACCTCCCTCTTCAAGCGGAGCGCCGCGTTTTCGACGAGGACACCGAGCCCGAGAGGACCGAGCAGCGTGGCAATCACCGCGACCCAGGCGAGCCAGCGGCTCCACGCGTGATCGACGGTGACGAAGGCCAGGAGCCCCGCAGTCGGCACCGCAATCAGTGAAAACGCTAGAGCGAGTCGAAGGGCGAGGCGGGCAGACTTGGACATGGGCGGCCGGCGGCTCGAAGGAGTCTACGCGGCTCTCTCCTCTTCTTCCCTCTATCCAGGTGGGTTTCTTGGTCGTTCCGCGGTCGCCAACCTACCCTCGCACTGCCTTGCTCAAGCCCAAGAACCCCCCGCGAAGCCTGGTCGTGCTGGTCATGGTGTTCACTGTCGCCCTGTCGAGCCGCGTGGCTCGGGCGGCAGACGACAAGGACGACGAGGACGAGCCCGCCCGCAAACCAGGGTGGACGCCGGGCCTCTTCGTCGGGGGCTCGGTCGATTTCACCGGCAACGACGGGGTCGTCGGGCAAGCAGACGGCATCAACCTCGCGATGGGGGCGATGGTCGAGGGCGAGCTCGAATACAACGAGGGCATCCACCAGTGGCGCGCGGCGCTCGATTTCGGCCTCGGGGCGAACATCGTCCCGGCCGCCGGTGAGATCGAGAAGGCGGACGACAACCTCGATTTCGAGACGCTGTATCGAGCCCATTTCGTCGAGCAAGCAGGCGTCTTCGCCCGGGTCTCCGCGACGACGACGATGCTCGCGAGCTACGAATTTACAGACAAGAAAGTCACCTACGAGATCACCCGCCCCGACGGCAGTGTCGAGGAGCTCCGCGGCCGCCGCCTGCAGCTCACAGAACCTTTCCGCCCGACCACCTTCAAGGAGAGCGTCGGCGGCTTCGTCGAGCCGGTCGAGGACGATCACCTCGACCTCTATGTCGAGGGCGGGTTAGGAGCGCACGAGACCATCGCGGCCGGGCAGCTCGCGTTCAAGGACGACCCCAAGACAGCGACAGTCGAGGTGCTGGAGCTTCAGGACTCTTTCCAGATTGGCGCCGAGGGCTCGGTCACTGCGTCGGGGGATATCGACAACAAGGGGATTGCCTCTTATGAGGCGAGCGTCAACGTCCTCGTCCCGCTCGCGCACAGCGACGTCGCCCCGGGCGACGACCCGCCGATCGAGGATCTCGTCTATGTCCAAGTCAAAGGTGGGCTCGACTTGGAGGTCTCGGATTGGCTCTCTCTCCATTACGAGCTCGAGGTCCTGCGCCAGCCGCTCGTCATCGACACCGTCCAAGTGACCAATGTCTTCTACCTGACGGTCGACGGCGCTTGGGGGAGCAAGGCCCCGGTGAAGCCCAAGCCCGCTTGTGCTTGTCAGAAGTAGACCAGCAGCTTCCCGTAGCGTCATGTGATCAACGAGAACACGCTTTGTCTCGATGGGTGGGCACACCCGAGCGCGGCGCGCTAACCTCTCACGATGATTGGCTTCTCAAACAAGAGTTCGATATTCGCGCTTCTCCTCGGTTCTTTGCTCGTCGCGGCCTGCGGAGACAGCGGCTCCGGTGGTTCGGGTGGGACGGGCGCAGCGAGCAACGGAGGCTCGGGGGGAACCGCCAGCCAGGGCGGCAACTCGAGCAACGGCGGCAGTCCCAACACGGGCGGCGCCGGGGGCGGCACCCCGTCGACCGACAAGATTGTCATCAATGAGATTCAGGGGCACCACCCCGAATGGATCGAGATCGCCAACGCCGGCAACGCGGCGGTCGACGTCTCCGGGTTCGGGGTTTGCGACGAAGACGCGAACGGCGCCTGCGAGGTCGGCTCCGCGATGAGGTTCCCGGCTGGGTCCAGCCTGGCCGCCGGCGCGCACATCGTCATCGTGACAGACGACCCCAGCACGGACCCTGGCCCGAACGCGATCGGGTGCCCCAACGGGGTGGCGACTTGCTACCACGCGACCTGGCAAATCGGGGCCGCAGACGGTGAGACCCTGCGTGTCATCGACGACGCTGACGTCGAGGTCGCGAGCTTCACCTACCCCGCGAACGCCACGCCGGACGCCACTGTCAGTTGGTCCCGCCTGCCCGATCTGACGGGTAGTGGCGCGATTGGTACGCCGACCCCGGGCGCCCCGAACATGCCCTGAGCGATCCTCACGGGCCCCGTCGGCGGTATCCTGCGCCGCGCACATGGCCCGTAAACTTCTCATCCTGTTGGTGAGCCTCGTCGCGTGTGGTGATCGAGGCGCCAAGGAGCAGCCGTCGAGCGCGACGTCCACGCAAAACAGCGCCAGAGCGCCCGCGGGGACCTCGTCGGCGAGCGCCGCGGCGCTCACCTCGAACGCGCCGCCGACAGCCTTGTCAGCAGCGCCCAGCGCCTCGGCGGCGGCGCCGACGTCGCACGAATGTCCAGACGACATGGTGCTCGTCACGGGCGACTATTGCCCTGACGTCGAGCAGCAATGTTTGAAGCACCACGAGGAGTACGCCCACGACCGCGCCAAGCAGGTGAAGGCCGCCGCCGAGGGCCGCAAATACAAGAGCACCGTCAGCGAGCGCTGCCTGGAGTATGCGCCCTCCGTGTGCAAGTCGAAGGAGCGCCGCAAGCTCTCCTTCTGCGTCGACCGCTACGAATATCCCAACAAGAAGGGGGAGCTCCCGGCCTTCCTCATCTCGTGGACGGACGCGAAGAAGACCTGTGAGTCGCTCGGCAAGCGCCTCTGCACCGAGGACGAGTTCAACTTCGCCTGCGAGGGCCCGGACATGCTGCCATATACTTACGGACTTGTCCGCGACCCGACCAAATGCAGCATCGACAAACCGTACATCAAGCGCGAGAAGAAGCTCTATCCCTATGAGCGCTGCATGAAGAAGCCGGCGTGCAAAGAGCACCTGGCAAAGCTCGACCAGCGCGTCCCGGCCGGGTCCATGCCCGAGTGTGTGTCGCCCTTTGGGGTGTTCGACTTGAACGGCAACATCAATGAGTGGGTCGAGCTGCCAGGCAAACAATACCCTGACCGGTCAGGCCTCAAGGGCGGTTGGTGGGGCCCTGTCCGGGGTCGGTGCCGCCCGACCGTCGATTTCCACAAAGAGGACGACTACGGCTACGAAGAGGGCTTCCGCTGCTGCCGCGACGTTGGTGGGTAATCGCGGCTGTACACCCATGAGAGCGCTCGCTACTCTCCCGGATTCGCGAAAAGGGGATAGAGCATGAGCGTCGACCACAAGCTGCTTCTGTCGCATCTCAGCGCGAAGTGCGTAAAAGCCGTCGAGGGGGCGCTCGCGTCCGCAATCCGCTCGCGGAGCCGCGAGGTCACGATTGAGCACGTGTTTCTGGCGCTCCTCGAAGACCGGGCGAGCGAGTTCACCCAATTGGTGGACAACTACCAGCTCGATTTGCCGGGGCTGCGCTCCGCGCTTCAACAGGCGGCTGGCGGCGGTAACCTCGCCGCCGGCGCGCGCCCCATCCTTTCGCCGACGCTCTTTCAATGGCTCGAAGAGGCCTGGCTGCTCACGTCGCTCGAGCTCGGTCGGCTCAAGATCACGAGCGGCGTGCTCTTCCTCAAGCTCATCCAGCAGGCCGGCAAATACGGCGGCGCGCTGACCGAAATGCTGGAGTCGATTCCCCCCGAGTACGTCAAGAAGGACCTCGCGACCGTCGGCGCGACCGCACAGGAGGCCGCTGCGGAGCAGCGCTGGTCGGCTGGTGACGTCGCGCTGCTCGCGGAGTTCGCCGCGGACGCAGGAGCGCCAGCTGGCTATGACCAGGCGCTCACGAGCCTCCGCCAGTGGCTCGCCGAGCTCAAAGAGCGGGGCAGCGGCCTGTCGCTCGTAGTCGAGCAAAACGTGTGTATGCTGCGGGCGATCGGTGGCGCTCCGGTGAAGGTTGCGCCGACTCCGGCGCCGACTCCGGCACCGGCGCCGACCCCAGTGAGAGCGGCCGAGCCTGCCGCTCCCGCTGCCGAGCCAGCTCCTTCGGCGCCACCCGTCGAGGCTCCGCCTCCCGCCCATTCGGCCGAGCCAGAGCCCACCGCTGTCGCGGAGTCGCCTGTCGCCGCGCCTACGGTTACAGAGCCGTCAGCCGAACCCACGGCTCCACCCGCGGTCGCGAGCGCGCCTGAGCCTCCCCATCATGAAGAGGCTCCGCCGCCGAGCCGCGCCGCCGAGGCCCCCAAAGCCGACGCCCACGACACGAAGTCCCTCCTCAAGCGCCTGACGAAGACCTGTGTCGGCGCCCTCGAGCGCGCAGCCAATCACGCAGTGCGGGAGCGTCACGCGGAGATCACGCCGGAGCATTTCTTGTACGAATTGATCGGTGAGGCCAACGCCGACGTCGCGAGCATCGTGGCCCACTATGCGCTCGACACGAAGGCCATGCGCCGAGCGCTCGACGCCAAGTTCGCCGAGATGCGACAGGGCACTACGCGCCCTGCGTTCGCCCCTCAATTGCTGGATTGGCTGCATGATGGGGACCTTTCCCCGAACAACCCGAACGGCCCCAAGATCCGGAGCGGGTTGCTCTTCTTCAGGTTCGTCCAACAGACGCGTAAGTACACGAAGCGAGGGGCGAACCTCGGGCTCGAGTCGATTCCCTTCGACGACCTGAAGAGGATCCTGCCTACGTTGCTCAGCCAATCGAAGGAAGCCGCGGAGGTCTAGTGCCACGAACCGCAGACGCTGCCGCTCGCATGGGTTCGACCAATCCCTCAGCGGCGGCGTCGCCGGCGGCCCAGCGCCGCCGCTAGGGCGACGCCCGCGAGGGCGAGCCCCGAGCGCGACACGCCATTTGCGCCGACCTGGCACTGACAGCTGTCCTTGCCACCGCCACCGTCGCCGCCCGAGCCCCCGAGCGCGATCTCGCCACCCTCGCCGCCGATTGGACCCGAGCCGCCGATTGGACCCGAGCCGCCGATTGGACCCGAACCGCCCATTGGACCCGAGCCGCCCATTGGACCCGAGCCGCCCATTGGACCCGAGCCGCCCATTGGACCCGAGCCGCCCATTGGACCCGAGCCGCCCATTGGACCCGAGCCGCCAAAGCCACCACCCCCCGAGTCACCACCGGCGCCACCACCACCACCGAGGCCCGCGCCACCTCCGCCGCTGCCGCCCGTACCGCCCCCATCACAAACGCCGGTGGAGCACGACCCATTGGGGCACGCAGTGTCGCAACAGACCCCACCCTCACAATAGCCGGATTGGCAGCTCGAGGGCTGACCGCAAGGTTGCCCGTCCGGGAGGAGCGGCGCATCCGTCAGGGTGCGGACCCGAACGCGATAGTTGCGATACCCGTTCTCCGAGGCATAGCGGTTATAGACAATCAAGTTGCCGCTGTTCGCGATGGATGCGTCGCGCTCGTCGTCGGCCGAGTTGGCGATCGCGAACGACGAAGTCACCGTCCCCGCCGAGTCGAGCTCGACCGCGCTCACGTCCCCAGGCTGGAACGTCGCGCCCCACAACCCGATAAAGCCGTTCTGGCGCACAGCGAGCGCGTTGATGTGCTGTGGGATCGGCAGCGATTTCGAGGGGAAGATCAAGACGGAGTTCGCGGCGTCCACGGTGGTGACGCGCGGCGGGCCACCGTACGTCACGAGTCGGGTGACCCCGTCCGTGGCGATCCTCGTGTTGGTTCCATTGTCGAGGAACGCGGGCGGCCACACGACCCCAGCGGTCGTCACCCGAACCGTGTGGGCTCGCGAAGTGAAGTCGGGATAGCGCTCGTACGCGACGAAGTAGTTTGCTCCGTCGAAGACAATATCCGAGCGGTTCAGCGCATAGTCAGTGATGGAGAACTGTGTAACCTCCACGCCCGCAGGCGAGAGGATGCCACCGGCCAGATCCCAGTCGTCCCAACAGCAGAACTGACGGCGCGCGGTGAAGGCGTAGTTCACGCCGTCGGAGGTCATGGCGTCCGGCCCGCCATAGAGCCACGGGCTGGCAGTGTCGAACGGCGTGCGCGTGCCGAGGACAGCCGACGCACTTACAGGAATGAACGCGAGCTTGGCTGTGCCGGGGCCGACGTCGGTGAGGTAACCGACCATGAAGTCCGTGCCATTCGAGGCGACGCGCGGCTTCTTGCCGTCAGCGATACGGAACGCCGCCGCGTCGATGCGGGTACCGTCCTGGTCGAGGCGCACGCCATAGATCTGATTGCCGCTCCGGTGATCCTCCCACACGACCAAGGTCGTGCCGGACGCGTTCGTCGCGGCCGAGGGCGAGACCTGCTCGTTGGCCGAGAGCGCTGCGCTCAGCGAAACCATGATGTCTTGCTGGTCGACAGTCCACGTCGAGAGGTCTACGTGACTCGCCTTCACCGAGTCCTTCTGTCCAGCGTTGTTCTTGTCGAGGAACGCGACGAGCCCCTGGCCATTGCCTACGGCGACGCTCGGAGAGGCGCCCGTACCCGTCGTGATGTCCTTGCCCGTCGGGTCGATCGGCGCCCCCGTCGAGCTCAGGCGCCAAAGCGTCAGATAGGTCTGATTGTTGAACGCCGCGATGTAGTTGGTGCCGTCGAACTGAATGGAGGACAGGTTCCCCGCCTGCGGCAAGCCAATGTAGCCACCAATCCAGCTGCCGTCGGTGGCCAACCGTCGAGCGGTGCCGTTACCCAGTATGACGAGAAACTCGCTACCGTTGCTCGTCGCGTAGCCACCCCAATAGCCAATCAGGGACTCGAGGGCGATCCCGTTCATGTCGAGCTGGGTGCCCTGCTCGTCGAAGCGCACGCCCCACACCTGGGTGTCCACGACCCCCAAGTTGTTGGAGGTCATCAAGAAGGTCCCCGCGACGTGGGTGATCTCGGGCGCGCCGCAGTAGGGGCCCAGCGAGGTCATGTCGACAGTCGGGGAGAGCGCCTGACCGTGCTCGTCGATGAGCGTGACCCGGACCGAGGGGCTTTCGCAGCTTGCGACCAAGAACCCCTGCTGCCCCCTCGCGATGGCGGAGTAGGGTCCGAACAAAAGCGTATTGTCGAACCCGAGGTAGGTGCCCGACCCGCTCACCCGAGCGATCACGCCACCACCACCCGAAGACCAGATGACGACGAAGTCAGTCCCATTGGCGACTACGCGTGGCGCTCCACTTCCTCCGTAGATGCCGAGGTTGAGGTCCGTGGGGGTCAGCACCGCACCCGTACTGTCGAGCAAACGCGCTCGCACCTGCCCCTCGGCGGTGAAGACCACCAAGTAGTTGGTCCCATTGAAGGCTACCGACGGGTCAGCTCGGGAGACGATCGTGCCCGGGGTCAAGATAGGGACGTCGATGTCCATCTCCTGCGAGACCTGTGGAGCGGCGAGCGCCGAGCCACCCGACAGGACTCCGAGCGACATTGTCGTGGCGAGTCCGAGCGGCCGAACGAGACGAAGGCTCATAGACCGGTTGGGTGCGCCGCCGACGATTCGTATTTAGCTTATCTCCACTTTCCCTTAGGGAAGTGTAACGAGTCAGAACTCGATCGCGGCCTGGCTTTGCTCGAGGATCACGACGCGGCTCTCCGCGAGGACGGCGAACACCACCGCGAGCGCGATCCCTCCCACGCCGATCGCCGCCGTGATCGCTCCCGGCACGAGCGCCCCGTCGAGGTCCGCGACGCCGCCGAGATCCCCGAACATCACCGCGCCGCCCGCGAGGGTAACCGCGGCCCCCGAGACCCCGGCGACCGAGGCCGCGCCGGGGAGAAAGACCCGCGGCGTATCCACGTAAAGCGCCGCAGGCTCGGAGTAACGGGGGAATCGAAAGGTGGGTGGATCGGGCAGCTCGACAATGGAGAGCTCATACTCCGAGGCTGTCGAGACTGTCGTTTCGCAGGGTGAAGCACAGACCACCCGAGCGCGGCCATTCGCCCCACGCTCTCGCAAGACGACCCCGATCGGCGCGCGCACGTCGAGCGCGACGCTGACAGGTGCGTCACCGACTGCGGGGGACTTCGGGGCTCTCGCCTCGACCCGATTGCAGCCGGCGAGCGCGAGCGCGACGCTCGCTGCGCAAGCGAACCCGCGAAGCGCGCTCACAGGCATTCACCGACCGAGACGACGACGTCGTCGACGTTCCAGCCCGAGGCCGTGTAGGCCTGAGCGTTGATGGCTTGATACGCCCAGCGAACGCGCAGCTTGGGCGAGACATATTTGGAGATGTCGAACGTCACGAGCGTCCAGGCGCGATCGCTGACAGGTTCGTAACCATTGCGATAGATGCTCGCCCAGCTCTGTCCGTCGTCGGTCGAGACCTCCACGAGGTGGGGCACGTACTCGCCAGTGTCGCTGTTGAGCCAGCGATAAAACGAGAGCATGAGCCGGTCCGCGCCAGCCGAGCTCGCGTCGATCGTCGGCGAGGTGAGCGACGACTTGGCTGCGATCATCTTGTAGTTGCCGCCGAGGTTCACGCCCGCGAGGAGCCCACCGACGGCGCCCGTCCGATCGCGATCCGGGTCGGCGACGCCAGTCTGCTGACCGTTGGTGGAGGTCTTCGCCGGGCCGATCTCCCACGTGTCACCCAGCGTCCAGCCCTGCGCGTTGTCGCGAAAGTCCTCGGCGAAGAGCACGCGCCCGCCAGGCTTCACGCAGCTGACGCGCGGAGGCGGAGGCGTCGGGACGACGGGCGCAGCGTCGTCGGAGGAGCTCGCGGGAGCGGGCTTCGCGGAGCGCTTCGACGAGGGGATGGGGATCGACTTGTCGTCCTCGTGAGAGGACTCTTCGTGGTTCGAGCCTGCGTTCGACGTGATGAGGACGAACGCGCCGATCCCCAGTCCGGTGCCGAGCACCGTGACGAGCACGATGGGACCGAGGCCGCGCTTCTTCTTCGAGGGAGACGCCGGCCGCGGCGGGATCGCCACCGCGGCGCCCGTGCCTGCCGTGGCGGCTGCGGGGCGACGCAGTGCGGGCTCGGCGAGCTGCGTGGGGCCGAGCCCGATCGAATCGTTGGAGCTCAAAGCACCTGGAGCGACGGCCCGCGGAGAGCTCGGCCCCGCGTAGGCCGGTGGGAGCGGCGCCGCGACGACCGTCTTGCCGGCGGGGATCGGCGCAGTCCCCGCGCGAGGCGGCGGCGCGCCCTCCATCAGGAGGGGCTCGCCGCGCTCGGTCGGAGGCGGCTCTTCGATCGGGAGCTCGGGGGCGCTCGCGCGAGCGGCGGGCGCGGCGGCCGCAGCAGGCGCAGCAACGGCGAAGGGCAACGCCGAGCGGGACTCGCGCGCGGCAGGTGGAGGCGGAGCCTCGACCGGGAGCGTGCCGCTCGGACGCGGCCGAGCCGGCGCCGCGAGATCGGTCGACGCGTGCGGATCGAGGCTGTCGCGCGCGAGGAGGAAATCCATCGTCCCCATCTCGGCGGCGTTGCTCGGCAGCGGGAGCGGGGACGTCCGCTGCGAGGGCTCGAGGCTGTGTCGCTGCGTGTCCGGGAACACGAGCGAGCCCGCAGCGTCGAGCAAGGCGGTCGAGCCCGCGCGGCCCTCGAGGACCTCGATCAGCGAGGCCTCCGCGTCGCCGATGCTCTGCACGCGACGGCCTGGCTCGCGAACGACGCACTTCGCGAAGAAGGCGTCGAAGCCACGCGGCAAGAGGTGCAGGACGCCGAGCTCTCGCGCGCGCTCGGACGCGAGCGGCAGCGGCTCGAACAACACCTCGCGCATGAGCTGAGTGACCCCGGCCGAGTCGTCGTTGCAGGCGCGCCAGAAGTAGCGCCCCGTGAGCATCCAGAACGCGAGGAGCCCGTAGGCCCACACGTCGGCCGCCGGGGTGATGTGCGAGCGCAGCTCCGTTTGCTCGGGCGCCATCCACGACGGCGTGCCCACGGCGGTCGTCGCCGCGGTGCGGGCCTCCGCGATGACCTTGGCGACACCAAAGTCAAGGACCTTGACCATCGTCCCGCCGCGCGCGCTGCGGCTCTGCGCGAGGACGATGTTCTCGGGCTTGAGATCGCGGTGCACGACGCCGATCGAGTGCGCTGCCGAGAGCGCATGACTGAGCTGCTGAAAGATGTCGCGCGCCGCGAGCGGATCGAGCGGGCCACCGCGCTGCACGCGGGCGAGCAGCGTCTCGCCCGTGAGGAGCTCCATCGCGATGTAAGGGAGGCGCGTCGCGGGGTCGACGCCCGACGCGAGCACCTGCACGACGTGGTCGCTCGGGATGCGCGCGCTCAGCCGAGCCTCTTGTTGGAAGCGCTCGACCATCTTCGGATCCTTGAGAAGATCCTCGTGGATGACCTTCAACGCGCGCTCGTTCCCCGTCGAGAGCTGGAGCGCGACGAAGACCGAGCCCATGCCCCCCGTCGCGAGCGGCCGCACGATGCGGAACTCCCCCGCGAAGATCGTGTTCGGCAAGAGAGCGCGCGAGCCGGCTTCCATTTCGATCGGCTGCCCTCGCGAGACGCGGGGGATCACCGCCGATCGAGTACGTTAGCTCGGTTCGCCCCCCGATGAGAATCAGCGGGCGCGAAGCGCACGGGCGCATCGGGGGGCGCGGAGCGCATGGGGCGCGGATTTGGCTCCCCAACGAATCGAGGAGCGCCTCGCGCCCTTCGATGAAATGCGTGCGCGCGATGGGCTGGTACGCTCCCGCGCCGTGACCTTCGTCAAGCCGCCTCGTCCGCGTTTGCGTGTGTTCTTGTTCGGAGCCGTCGCGACCGCGGCGCTCGGCGCGTGCCCCGGCCCGCAGAACCCCGACGGCGTCGCCAACTCGAGCCCCTCCACGAGCGCCACGGCGAAGGGTCCGCCCGAGGCCCCGCCCCCTGGACGCCTGCCCGAGGACGTCGCGCCCAAGGCCTACGAGCTCGCGCTCCGCATCGACCCCTCGCAGCCCCGCTTTCGAGGCGAGGCGAAGATCACGATCACGACGCGGACGCCGAAGCGCACGCTGTGGCTTCACGGCGTCGACCTCGCGATCTCGCACGCGGAGCTCGCGGACGCGGGCGGGGCCACGCACCCGATCGAGGTCTCGGCGATCCCCGAGCGCGGCCTGCTCCGGCTGGCGCTCAACGCCGAGCTCCCCGCGGGCCGCTACGTCGTCGACCTCGCGTACGACGCGCCCTTCGCGGAGGGACTCACGGGGATCTACCGGGTGAAGTCCGGCGGCGCCGATCACGCCTTCAGCCAGTTCGAGCCGATCGACGCGCGCCGCGCGTTCCCTTGCTTCGACGACCCCAGCATCAAGGCCACGTTCGACGTCTCGCTCACCATCCCGCCGAAGCTCTCTGCGATCTCGAACGGGCCCGCGGTCTCGGAGACCCCGGCCGCCGAAGGATGGAAGACCGTGCGCTTCAAGCGCACGCCGAAGCTCCCGGCCTACCTCGTCGCGTTCGCCGTCGGTGACTTTGACATCGTACAAGCACCCGACATCCCGCCGAGCAGCTTCCGCAAGGCGCCGATCCCGCTGCGCGGCGTCGCGGTCCGTGGCAAAGGTCCGCAGCTCGCGCTCGCGTTGAGGGAGACCGCGATCATCGTCCAGGACCTCGAGGCCTACTTCGGCATCGCGTACCCGTTCGACAAACTCGACATCCTGGCCGTGCCCGACTTCGGCGCGGGCGCGATGGAGAACGCGGGCGCCATCACCTTCCGCGAGTCCTTCCTGCTCGTCGATCCGGCCGCGGAGTCCGAAGATCAGAAGCGCTCGGTCCTCGGGACGATCTCGCACGAGCTCGCGCACCAGTGGTTCGGCAACCTCGTGACGATGGCGTGGTGGGACGACCTCTGGCTCAACGAGGCCTTCGCGGAGTGGATGGGCGTGCGCGTGGTCGAGCGCCGCTACCCAGCGTTTCGCGCCGAGCTCGGGCTCGTCGACTGGGCCCAGGGCGCGATGGAGACCGACTCGCTCGCGTCGGCGCGCCACATCAGGCAGCCGGTCGTCGACGAGTCGACGATCGAGGACGGCTTCGACGATCTCACCTACTCGAAGGGCGCGGCGCTCATCCGCATGTTCGAAGCGTTCGCCGGGGAGAAGCCATTCCAAGACGGGATCCGTCGATACCTCGCGGCGCACGCCTTCGGCGCGGCCACGACCGAGCAGTTCCTCCGCGACGTCTTCGGAGACGACACGCGCGCGCCTGCTGCGTTCACGCAGCTGCTCAGTCGGCCTGGTGTCCCTCGCGTCACCCTCACCGCGACCTGCGACAAAGGGCTCGCGAAATCCGTATCGGTCGAGGCCTCGCGGTACCTCCCCCTCGGCTCGAAGGCCGAGGGCGCGCTCGCGTGGCACCTGCCGGTTTGCATCCCGGGCGCGCAAGGGAACAAGACCTGCGCGATCGTCGACACCGAGCCGGGCAAGCCCGCCGCGTTCCCTCTCCCCGCGAATCAGCCGTGCCCCGCGTTCACGTTTCCGAGCCCGGGCGCGACGTCGTACGCGCGCTACACGCCCTCCGCCGAGCAGGTGAAGGCGCTCTTCGACGGGCCCTTCGCGAAGCTCGAGATCGCCGAGCGGCTCGCGGCCGTCG
The DNA here is from genome assembly GCA_046351325.1 of Polyangiaceae bacterium. Taxonomy (GTDB): domain Bacteria; phylum Myxococcota_A; class Polyangia; order Polyangiales; family Polyangiaceae; genus Xiheicaenibacterium. The sequence goes on from JAXLYR010000001.1 coordinate 254,060, forward strand.
ACGCGGTCCGCGCCTCGTTCCGAGCCGGGGCGATCGACGCGGGCGCGGTGTTCGACGCCCTGCCGAAGATCGCGGCCGACCCCGAGCGGATGGTCGCGTTCGGCCCTACCGATCTCATCGCGTTCAGCGCGCGGCTCGTCGCGCCCGCGGACCGACCCGCGTTCTCCAAGATGGTCGCGAAGCTCTACCTGCCCGTGCTCGAGCGCACTGGCTGGGATCCGAAGGCCGGTGAAGACCCCGAGACGGGCCTCGTGCGAGCGGACGCGCTCGACGCCCTCACCCGCCTCGCGAAGCACGCGCCCACCCGCGACAAGGTCCTCGCCCGGGCGAAGAAGGCCCTCGGCCTCGCCCCGAAGTCGACCTTCGATATCCGGTCTTTGCCCACGGATTTGCAGTCGATGTACCTGCGCGTCGCCGTCGAAGACGGCGGCAAAGAGGTCTTCGACGCGATCGCGGCGCACCTACACGACAGTAAGGACGCGTGGGAGCGGCGAGCGCTCATCTCGGCGCTCGCGTCGAGCCGCGACGCGGATCTCAGCTCGCGCGCGCGGGCCCTGCTCCTCTCCGGGGAGCTCGCGACCAGCGAGACGTTCGGCTTTTTGGCCGCCCTCTTCACGGTCGACGAGCTGCGCGACGCGAACTGGAAGTGGCTCGTCGCGCACCTCGACGACCTCATCCCCAAGCTGCCGGGTGGGGCCGGGGGTCGCATGCCCGGGCTCGCCGAGGGCTTCTGCGACGGCTCGCGCGAGGCCGAGCTTCGCAAGACGTTCGCTCCCTATTTGGAGAAGCTCGGCGCGGCCCGCGCGCTCGACAACAGCATCGAGCGGCTCGCGATCTGCCAGGCGATCTCCGACCGACAGCGCGCATCCGTGGCCGCGGCCCTCGCCAAGCGCTGAGCCCGCGCGGTGCGGTTTGCACACGCCGCGCCGACGACTTAGCTTCCGCCCACGACGATCATGGCCCGTGACCTCTACGACACACTCGGTGTCACCAAGAACGCCGATGAGGACACCATCAAGCGAGCCTTCCGCAAGCTCGCGGCCAAGTACCACCCGGACAAGAACCCCGGCAAAGACAGCGAGCAGCGCTTCAAAGAGATCAACAACGCTCACGAGGTCCTCTCCAACAAGGAGAAGCGGGCGCTCTACGACGAGTTCGGTGAGGAGAGCCTGCGGCAGGGCTTCGATCCCGAGCGCGCTCGCATGATGCGCAACTTCGGTCGCAACGGCCGAGGTGGCAGCGTCTCCTTCCAAGACGTGTTCGGTGGTGGCGGCGGCGGCGGTGCGGACTTTGGCGATCTCTTCGGCGACCTCTTCGGTCGCACGCGGGGCGGCGGGCAGCGCGCGCCGCGCCGTGGTCCCGACGCCGAGGCCGAGGTCACGATCGACTTCGCCTCCGCCGTCCGCGGGACCACGATTCAGCTCTCGCGCGGCGCCGGCGACGAGGTCACCGTGCGCATCCCTCCTGGCGCGAGCGACGGCGGCAAGCTCCGCGTCCCCGGTGAAGGGCCGCGCGTCCCGAACGTGCAGCCAGGCGATCTCGTGATCACCGTGCACGTCGCGCCCCACCCGCACTTCAAGCGCGAGGGCGACGACCTGCACCTCGAGCTGCCCATCACGCTCATCGAGGCCTACGAGGGTGGCAAGGTTCGCATCCCGACCCCGAGCGGTGAGGTCGCGCTCAAGATCCATCCGCACACGCAGTCGGGGCAGGTCACGCGCCTTCGGGGCAAGGGTGTGCACCGTCGCGGCAAGGACGCGGGCGACCTCTACGTGAAGTTCCTCGTGCAGATCCCGACGACCGACGACCCCAAGGTCGTGAAGGCCATCGAGGCCTTGCGAGACGTCTGCCCCGACCCGCGCGGCGACCTGCACTTCTAGAGCTGAGTCGGCGCGCGCGGGCGCGGGGGGTTCGATCGCGGGGGGCGAGTTTCACCGAACGATCGTGCTTTGTCGCGGAAGCACGCGCACCGCCGTTCGCTGACATCCTTGTAACGACCCACGGGCCTTTGGCCTGGGGCCTCGTCGCGGGCCCTTGCCAGCGTTCGATGACTGGTTATCACTGACTGCATGTCAGCGAAACCCAAGCGCCCCGACTTGGCCCCACCCACTGGGAGCCGCGCCGCGCAGAAGCTGGCGACGCGCACCGAGCTGCTCGCGGCCGCGCGCCGTTGCTTCGAGAAACACGGCTACGCGAACACCGCGGTCGGCGACATCGCGCGCGAGGCGGGCGTCGCGCACGGCACCTTCTATGTCCACTTCGCGAGCCGCGAGGCGGCGGCCGACGCCCTGCTCGAGGCCTTCAACGACGCCCTCGCGCGACGCCTCGGCCCGCTGCTCGCGAGCGAGGCCGCGTCGAGCGCGGTTGCACCGACGGAGCTGGTCGCGGCGGCGGCGCGGCTCTTCCTCGACGCGCTCGACGAGGACCGCACCCTCGTTCGCTTCTACGCGGAGCGCGCAACGTTCGGCCTCACCGCCGAGACGCTCGCGAGCGGCGTCAATCCGCCCGCGCTCGAAGCGCTTACAACCGCGTTGGTGTCGCGGGGCGCGCCCAAGGAGCGCCCGCTCCTCGAGCTCGCAGCCCATGGGCTGCTCGCGCTCTGGCTCCGCGTCGGCCTTCGTTATGCGCTCGTCGCTGGGGCCACGCGCGCGGACGCCGAGTCAGCGCTCACGCGCCTCACGACAGGCGCGCTCGCACAGCTTCTAACGAGCCCACCGAAGAAGAGGACAACATGATGAACGGCAGCTATCCACCAGTCGACGCCCATAGACACTTGCCCATCGCCGCGCCCGCGCGGGCGCCGGGCGCTCTCCCGGAGTTCGTGCATTATCAACCTCGCCCTGGACACCCGGATTGGCCGACGCTCATGGCGCGCGCCAAGGCGAGGGCCGCTGCTGTGCTCCCGACACTCGAAGAGCCTCGCTCGCTCGCGGAGGACGCGCCGCGCCGAGCGCGCAGCGTGCTCACCGCCGCGCGGAGCTTCGTCGAGAACCGCCGCCGCGCCCGCGCCGGGCGCGAGGACCTCCTGCCGCTCTATTTCATCTGGACGACACATCGGCGCTGCAATTTCCTTTGTAGCTATTGCGATGATCATCAAGGTCGTCGCTATCCCGAATTGCCGCTCGAGGGCGCGCTCGACACGGCGGGTGGCAAACGCCTGCTCGAGGTCATGCGCACCCGCGCGACGAGCGTGTATTTCGCCGGGGGCGAGCCGACCCTGCGCAAAGACCTGCCCGAGCTCGTGCGTCACGCGCGCGATCTCTCCTATTACCCGCTCATCCTCAACACGAACGCGAGCGCCCTCTCGAAGCAGCTCGCGCTACCGGCCTATCGCTCGTTACTCGCGGACCTCGATATCGTGGTCGTCAGCCTCGACGGGCTCGACCTGCCGTGGCTCGCCGAGACTTGGGGTTATCCCCGCCCCGAGGACGTCCTCGAGAGCCTCTTGGTGCTGCGCGAACTCTCGGGCCCGATGGGCTTCAAGCTCGTCGTCAACACGGTAATCCAGCCCGGGGCGCTGCACCACGCGCGCGACGTCCTCGACCTCGCCTGCGATCTCGGCATTTGGTTCTCACCTGTCCCGCAGAACCAAGGGCCCGGTGTGGTGAGCGGGCTCTCCGAGGATATCGGCTATCAGAAGCTCGCGGACCTCATCCTCGAGCGCAAGTCGCTCGGATACCGGATCAACGGCTCGGCGCGCCTGAATCGCCGACTGCTCCGCTCCGAGCCGCTCGCGTGCAAGAACACGCTGAAACCCCATGTCGACCACGACGGCGCGCTCTTCTGGCCTTGCAAGGGCTCGAAGAACGTAACGCCGTTCAAGGCATCGGTATTGGATTTCGAGCACGTCGACGATCTCTGGGCGCACTGCACGCGGAGCATCGACCCGACCGGCTTCTCGGCTCGCTGCGGCGCGACGTGCAATTGGGCGCAGAACTATTCGACTGACGCGTACGCGCACGGGCTGCTCCACCCGACCTCGCTCGTCGCCGAGGTTGCGGAGTTTCTCGGCCGAGGAGGTGCGGCGTGAGCTCGCGCCGCGCGGTCCTCATCGACGCGGCCGCCGTCACGACCATCGCCGTGGCGGCGTGCGCTGCGGCCTCGAACACGACGCTCATGTCCGCGGTTACGGCCCTCGTGTTCGCGGCGCGTATGGCGATATGGGCGTACGCGAGGCGCGAGTTCGCGCCGCCAGGCCGCGGGCGCTCGCTCGGGTTCGAGGCCGCGTTCCTCGGTGTTTGCCTCGTCCTCGGCGCGCTCAACGACTGGAACACCGTCGTTCGACATCGGGTCTATTCCTATGGCGTCCCGAGCGATCTTCTGCCGTGGTCGACCATCCCCGCCTGGATGCTCGCGTATTGGGGGCTCATCTTGAGGTTCGTCGCGACCCTGGGCCTGCACTACGGCGCGGCCGCGCGCCCCGTCCGCGACACCAGCGCGCTGCGCGATAACCCCTATTTCCGGATTGGCCTGCTCCTTGTCATGGTGGTCGCTACGCGCCAATCGATCTATCGGCTCTATCTCGACCCGTGGCTCTCGTGGCTCCCGTTTGCGGCGGCGCTCGCCGTCCACGCGCTCGTCCTCGAATGGGGGCCCGCCGAGCGGCGCCTCGCGCTCCTCGCGGCGATCGTGGGACCTGTCGCGGAGTCGGCGCTCATCCAGCTCGGGGGACTGCACCACTATGCGCTCGGTTGGCTCGGTGGGGTGCCGGTCTGGATCGCGCTCTGGTGGGTCCTCGCGGTCCTCGTCTGGACCGAGCTGTCACGCTTCGTGCTAGGTCTCTTCGGGGCGCTGAACCATGAGACCGACTCGACACGATCGCTCTTGGGCTATTCGTAACGCTCCAGTCCTCGCGGCGCTCCTCTCGTTCGCTGGCTGCGGCTCCTCCGAGGACCGAGAGCCCGCGGTGGTGGTCCTATCGGCGTCTCAGGCTCCCAGCGCGACCGCCGCGACGTCCCACGCGGCCCCCCGCGTCTCGTCGAGCGTGTCGAGGGGCAAGGACCTCTGTTTGCCAGTCGTCGCGGCCGAGTGCGGCTGCGTCTACACCTGCGGCGTCGGCCACGAGGACTCGCCTGGTCGATACTCTGTAGAGCACCCTTTTTGGCGAGAGCCCCTCCAGGCCAAGGTCGATCAATGGTGCAGCGACGGCGAGTGCACGCGAGCGTTCTTCGCCGACATCGTTTGCGACGGGATCTGCGGTCCACGCCCTGCCGACGCTACCTGCCATTTCGACGGCGACCGGTGTGTGGGCGCCCTACCGCACGACTGACAGCACTGTCACTGCGGATCGAAGATCGTGGCAGTCGGCAACTCGAGCGTCTCGCCGATCGCGGGCAGCAGAACCTCCTCGAAGCCGCGCCCCTTCTTCCAGACGACGAAGCGCAGTTGATCGAGCGGGAGGCGAAGCTCGACCTCGATGCTGACGAGCGCCCCGTCTGCGGGCCGCGTCTCGAGCACCGTGACCGTCATCACGTCGGTCTCGCGCCGCGTGCCCACCCGAAGCGGCCCGTCGCGAAAGACGGGGCTGAACATGCTGAGGTTCTGGCCGTCGGGGTTCTGCACGATGAAGGTGCGCTCGCCGCTGCGACGGAGGCTCGGGCTGCCGCGGTCTTGAACGGAGACGACAGCGGCGCTGAGCGGCGCGGGGGCGCCGTCGAGGATCCGCAGCGTGAACATGTTTTGAGTCAAGAGCGCGTCCGGCGTCGAGAGCACGACGAGGTGCTGCCTGACAATGCCCGGATCGGTCGGCAAAGAGGCTGTCCCGCGCTCCACGATGGGGCGGAAGCTTTTGACGAAATTCAACATGCCGAGCGGCAGGAGCAGCGGCGCTAACCCCAAGTGCAATACGGCGAAGAGACCGGCGAGCGCGCGCCGTCGCCGCGAGCCCCCTTGCTCCCAGACGCGCAGGAGGAAGATGGCCAAGATCCCGAAAGCCCCGAACCCGGGCAAGAGCAGCAGGCGATCGGCAGGGTTCACCGCGCACACGGGGACGGCGGAGAGGAGCGCGCCCGCGCCCAACATCCTTACAGTATTGTCCAGCTTCGTGACCCGCAATAGGGCGCCGATCAAGAGGAGAGCGCCCGTGACGGTGATTGCGGCGTAGACCCATCGACCGCTGACCGGCAATATCTGCCATATCTCGGCCGGGGGGAACGCGAACTGGCTGAGCGCGAGCCGCGGCAGGCGCTCGAAGACAGCGACCGCGAAGGCGCCTGGGGAGCGAAGCGGATCGATGTAGAACGAGCTCGCGTAGGCGCCGTAGCCGAGTGAAATATAGACAGCCGTGTAAGCGGCGAGGAGCGCCGCGTGCGGCGTAAGAGAGACGAGCGCGCGCCTGCGATCGGCTGGGCCCCACCACGCGAACGCGAGCAGATAGCCGAACAAGCCTGCCCCGACCTCGCCGGACGCGAGCGCCAAACCGAACGCGAGCGGTGAGACGACACGCTGCCAACGCGGCAGCGCACGCGCGCCGATCGGGGGCAGGGTGAGCGCCAAGGAAACCAGCCCGAACGTCGCCGAGAGCAGCGCGTAGCGATTGGCGATCCAGCCGACGACCATGCCGTGCGCGTCGTCCAAAGCGAACAGCAAGGTCGCGACCCCGGCGAGGGTGAGCGCGACGCCAGCCTTCGGCGCCGGAGCCATATCCGAGCAAGAGAATACACGCCTGTAAGTGGCGGCGGCCGCCAGCACGAGCGCGACGAAGACCAAGCTCGCCTCGACGTGGGAGACCCAGGCCCGATCACCGAAGAGCGAGAAGTCCGCCGCGCGCCAGAGCGACGGGATGGGGCGAAAGAACGCGAGCTTGAGCTCGGGCGACGACCACCAGGGAAAGACGCCGGCGCGCGTCGACTGCTCGAGCCCCGAGCCGCCGTCGGCGAACCGATAGAGGTCCCAACTGCCGCGCGGGCCGCCCGGAAAATGATTCCCGCGCAGCACCCACGTATGGACGTTGTCGTCGAGCATGTAGCCGACGCCCCACATCGGGATGGACAAGAGGAAGGCGAGCGCGGCGCAAATCCACGGGGCGCGCGGGTGGCGCGCGACGCGGAGCGCGAGACGCGCCAGCGCCCAAGGACGATAGGACTCGAGACCGGTCACGGCGCCTGCAGATAGAGTCCGCCGAGCGCCGGGGCAAGGCAGGACCGCTTATTGGGGGACAGGGTCGCAGTCGCCTTCGCTGCTGATTTGGGAGTTCGTCCGGAAGGTATTGAGGAGCTGCCAGCTCTTCTTCATATGCTGCGGGATCGTCCCGTCCTCGCGGACGTTGGTTACGTGATAGGAGTATTGATTCCAGATGCGCCGCGCCGGGATCCACCGGTCCTCGGCGTCGCGCAGGACGGTGAGCGTCGGACCGACGGGCTGTCCCGACAGATAGTTCGAGACGTAGACGATCTCCGCCGAGCCGTCGTTGTCCACGTCGGCGACCACCGGATATTCGATGAGCGTCCCGCTGGTGCGCGGCGAGGTCAGCTTTTGCTCGCCAGTCGCGCCGTCGAAGACATAGATCTGCGTCTCGTCGGCGTAGATGGCCTCGGCGACGCCGTCACCCAAGAAGTCGAACCCTGTCGCGGTGGCGAGCCCCGAGAAGTCCGAGACATTCGACGTCCACACCGGCGTTACACCGGTGTCCGAGACGCTGTACATCGTATAGTCCGTACACGTGGAGGCCGCGATGTCGGCCTTTCCGTCGCCGTTGAAGTCGTGAATGACTGCGGGCTTGCCCCAGCAGTTCGGCGCGGGGTTCGGGTCGGTCGGTCGGACGGGCCCGAACTTCAGCGTCCCGTCGTGCTCGACCACGGTGAGGCCGTTCGTGCTCGTGAGGAAGACCTCGGGGTCGGGGTCGGCGTCGAGGTTGGCGACGTGAGGGTGCTGCGGCGGCCCCGCGATTGACCAATAGGGCGTGCCGTCTGCGTGATAGGTCTGATTGCCGAACAGCACCTCGAGCTTGCCGTCGCCGTCGAGGTCCGCCGCGGTCGGGGTCACGCACCAATATTGATAGTCGTACTCGGCCCCGTTCGTCGGCGTGCCGAAGAGGTAGTTGCCCGTGTTGTCGTAGACCTCCCAGCCGAAGAGGATCTCGGGCGTACCGTCGGCGTCGAGGTCGTAGATGTTGATGGTCGTGCACCAGCCGGCGCCGGCCGACCCTTTGTAATTGCCAATCTGCGGGGAGGTCCATTTCACGCTCCCGTCCGCCTCGAAGGCCGTGAGGTGCCCCGCGGTGTCGGCCCACAGCACCTCGGCGACGCCGTCGTTGTCGATGTCCCCGAGCGCGCCATAGACGAGCCCGTCCACCGGGATCGAGAACACCGTCTCTTCGGCGCCGTCGGTGCCCCGCAACATGAAGAGCCGCGCGGAGGCCGTCGGCGCGGCGGCCGAGAAGACCACGCTGTCGATGCTCGTGATCAGGATGTCGGGCACGTCGCAGAGGTCGACCGCGCCGTCGGCGTTGTCGTCGGTGAGGTTGCCGACGAGCGGAGTCGAGAAGCTGCCGACATAAGAGGAGTCGGGCTGGGTCGGGGGCGGCGCCGTCCACGTCCATTGGACGGCAGGGGAGAACGAGTTCGCGGGCGCGACGTCGACGCAAGGAGTTACAGCGTTGTCACTCCCAGAGTCGTTGACCTTGCAGACGTCGACCGGCACCGAGCCCCCTTGGGCGAACGACCCTGTCGAGCCGCCGCCACCGACGAACGAGGTCGCGCCGGCGCCGCCATCGCCGCCTGCCGAGGTCGCGCCGCTGCCCCCGCCGCCAGTGGGGTTCACCCCCGCGTCGCACGAACAGCCCGAGAGGGGCAGCAAGAGGACGCAGCCAATCGACAGGACGACGCGCGTAGAAGCCATACGCAACCGTCGCAAGGATGGTCGACGCTGGTCAATGGCCGCGGAGCGCTCGCGCGCCTGTCAGCTCTTCACGCGATACACGACGCCGACGGTCGAGACGAGCGGCAGCGAGCCAGGGGGAGCCGGCGTGTCCGGGCCCGCGTCCACGTTGCCGCGCTCCAAATAGCTGAAGGTCGATACGCCCGAGCTCGCGCGCACGTCACCTTCGGTGATCGTGACGACCTCGCCCAGCGACACCCCGAGAGCCTCGGCCATGGCGCGCGCCTTCTCGTTCGCAGCGGCGAGCGCCTGCGCGCGGACCTCGCTCTTCTTCGCGACGATGTCGGTCGAGTAGAAGACGACGTTGACCTGATCGAGCCCGCGCGAGCTCGCGCGCCCGACCACGTCGGGGATGCGCTCGAAGCGCTGCGTTCGGACGTTGATTTGCGCGGTCGCCAGGTAGCCGACGAGGTGGCTCATGCCGTGTTCGTCCGCTTGGTTCTCGGGCTGGTAGCGGATGGCGCCGCGCTCGACGACGAGTCCATCGACCTTCGAGAGCTCGGCGACGAGCGGCTCGACGTCCTCGAGCAGGCGCGCGTGCGCTCGGCTCATCGCAGGGTCCCGCGCGGCGATCGTGAGCTCGATGCAGGCCTCGTTCGGCGTGATCTCCAAGCGCGCGGCGCCGCTCACGGTGATCGTCCGCTCCGTCGGCGCAGCCTGCGAGGAGATGTAGGTCGGCGAGGGCTGCTGGGTCGAGCAAGCGGTTGCGAAGACGGAGAGGGCGGCGACGGCGAGGAGAAACGAACGGCGGACGAGTGCGCTCGGCATGGGAGATCCTTTCGTGCTCGGGCTTGGAGGGTTCGCCTCGAGAACGACGCCCGCGCACGACCGGCGCACAAAAAAAGCGGGCGTGCCTCAGTACTGGTAGCCAGCGCTGAGCGTCGGCTTGATCTCGCGGCCCGTGTTCACGTCGTCGAAGGTCCACGCGACCGTGATGTCGAGGCTGCTCTTGCCCTCGGCGCAGCTGAACGGCAGGTGGCCCGTCGTGGTGTTGCTCTCGGGCTTCACCGCCACGCGCAGCTCGATCGACTCGTCGTCGAAGCGGAGCGTCGCCGGGACGCCGAACTCGGCCTTCGTATCTTGTACAATGGTAAAGTCTTTGGGCCGCTCGATCCGGATGACGAGCTCGACGGCGCCGGCCTCGTTCTTCGCGAAGCGCGCGCGGCCCGTGAGGCCTGCGACGACGGGTTGGCAGCGCGCAGGCGGGGGCATTGGGTCGACGACGCCGTAGCCGTCGTTGCACGCCGCCTGCACGATCGCGCTGCCCAAGAGGACGCCCATCTTTCGCAGCGTCCTCGCGCGAGGCCCCCCTGCCCGCTCGCGATCGTCGTTCGACATCACGCGGAGGATAACGCGCAAGCCTCGCCCTGGCGAAGACACTCCCGAGGCCGAGTGGACAACCCGGCAGCGGCTTGCGAACCTGCTCGGCCGAGGAGACACCGCGTGGCCGAATCAACCGGAGAGTTCTACAAGCGTCATCACCAGACGAACCGCTACGGGTTCACGATCTTGGGTGAGGAGCGCGGCGGCTGGTTCGCCGAGCGCGTTCGCGAGGCGAGCCGCGCACTCGGCAAAGAGAAGCTCGACGTGCTCGACGTCGGTTGTCGAGACGGCACGCTGACGAAGCTCTACGCCGGGAGCCACGAGATCCGCGGGCTCGACGTCGACCCCGAGGCCGTGCGGCGCGCGAGAGAGAACGGCCTCGACGCGCGCGAGCACGACATGAACCGCGGGCCGCTGCCGTTCGACGAGGCGAGCTTCGACGTGGTCGTCGCCGGCGAGGTCATCGAGCATTTGCAGTGGCCGCAGCTCGTCGTCGAGGAGATCTTCCGCGTCCTGCGACCGGGCGGGTTCCTCTTCGGGAGCGTGCCCAACGCGTTCCGACTGCGGAACCGTGTGCTCTTCTTGCTCGGGCGCGAGTTCGAGATCGACCCGACCCACCTGCACTGGTTCTCGCCTGCGTCGATGCGTCAGCTGCTCGGTAAATTCCACGGCGTCGACGTGGACTTCCAGGGCGGCAGGCGCATCCGATACTCGCGACCGCTGATGGCGACGACGATGTTGTTCCGCGGACGCAAATAGCGACGAACAGCGGCCGTTCGAGAGGAGAGCCTGCGATGGAGCTCGAGGAGTTGGAGGCGCTCGCCTTCGGAACGGATCGCAGGGCAGCCCTCGGGTCGCTCCTCGCGGGCTCCGAACGCAGCTACTACGAGGGGCTCTTGCTGCAGCACGAGGGCGCGCTCGACGAGGTCGATCGCCTGCTCACGCGCTGGGCTTCGCACGGCTCGCGGGACGCGCTCTACGACCGGCTCGTGCGCAGGCAGCGCCTCTTGCGGGCCTCGGCCGATCTCGAGGCCCACGCGAGGCCGCTCGCGCAGGAGCTCGACCTACGCTTCGACGATCAACCCGAGGTCGAGGACGATGGGGGGGCGCTGCCATCGGCCTTGGATGAGGGCCTGCTCGACCTCGATCGCGTGCTCGACGAGGCGCTCTCGCGGGGCAGCGGGCTCGACGCGGTGACGACGTGGGGGATCGCGCCGGTGCTCGCGCGACGAGCCGATCGGCTCGACGAGAGCGCTCGACGCGACGCCCTCAGGCGAGCGCCGTGGCCGGGGCTGCCTGGCTTCTTCGAGCTCGCGGTGCGCGAGCTCGGCGCTCGCGATGCGCTTGATCTCAGGGAGATCGCAGACCACCTCACGCTCGACGATCTGCACGCGCTGCGCGCGCGCGTCCCGCGGCTCGGCTCCGACCCCGCGTGGGTGCAGGCCGTCGTCGCGCGGATGCAGCCCTCGGCCGAGCTCGACCCGGCGCGAGATCTCGCGGTGCGGGTTGCGTATTTGCGCTCGCTTTGGGGCTTCGTCGAGGCGCTCCCCTCCCCCGCGTTCGCGCCGCTCAAGGCCCTCGTGCTCTATCACCGGCTCGACTGCGATCGACGCGCCGGGGTCCGCGATCGCGCGACGTTCGCCGCGTACCTCTCGATCCCGCGGCGCGTGAGCTACGCCCGCGACGAGTGGCTGCGGCGCTTCTCCGCCGAGAGCGTCGTCGCGCTCGGCCGCGGCGCCGTGGAGGTCCCGCACCTCGACCCGATCGGCGACGACGAGGCGCTCGTCGTCGACTACCTCGAGCATTTCCTGCCGCGCGAGGGCGTCGCCGCGTTCGCCGAGCAGCTGCGCGCGGATTGGCTGCGCGTCGTCGCCGCCGAGGCCCACCTGCTCGCCGGCGTCGCGGACCCCGAGCCCCACCTCCGCGAGCTGCCCCTCGAGCGCGCGGCCGAGTTCCGCGATCGCGTGGAGATCGTTTGGGCACCAACGAATCCGCGGCGCTTCGGGCGCGACGAGGCCGTTTGCCTGAAGGCGCGCGTGAAGAACGTCCGCGAGCTCACGGTGAAGGTCTTCCGCATCGATCTCGCCGCGTACTTCGCCGCGCGCGGCGCGAACGTCGACGTGTCGATCGATTTGGACGGGATGATCGCGAGCCACGAGCGCGTGCTCGCGGTGCGGCCAGGTGACGCGCATGACCCCTTCCGCCGCGTCGAGCTCGACCTCGCGCTCGACGCCTGCGACGGGCCGGGCACCTTCGTCGTCGACCTCGTCGGCAACGGGCTCGCGAGCCGCGCGCTCGTCGAGAAGGGGGGGCTCGCGTGGGCTGCGCGCCGGACGGTGGCGGGCCTCGCCGTGCGCTTGTTCGACGCGGCGACGCTCGCGCCGATCCCCGACGGGCGCGCCGAGTTCGGCGGTCGATCCTACGAGGCGCGCGCGGACGGCGTGATCTCGCTGCCCTTCACCTCGGTCGGCGGCGGCACCGCGATGCTGCTCTCGGCAGGCGGGGTCGCACAGGTCGCGCGCCTCTCGCTCCCGCGCGAGGACTACAGCCTCGCGCTCGACGGTGAGCTCCCTCGCGAGTCGCTCGTCTCGGGCAAGACGGCGCTCGCGCTCCTCCGGCCGCAGCTCCTCGTGAGCGGCGACCCTGCGCCGCTCTCGCTCGTGCAGGACGCGACGCTCGACATCGAATGGACCGACCTCGCCGGCACGAGCTCCAAGCGCACGCAGCCCGTGGAGCTCGTCGACGGCGAAGAGCTGGAGGTCGAGCTGCGAGTGCCCGACGACGCCGTCGCGCTCAGCCTCGAGCTTCGCGGGCACGTCGAGCCGACGGGTGAAGAGCGAACGCTGCCCGTCGCGGCGTCGCTCCGCGCTGCGATGAACGGCGTGCACGCGACCGAACAAACCGAGGCGCTCTACCTCGAGCAGTCCGAGGGCGGCTACGCGCTCCGCCTCCTCGGAAAATCAGGCGAACCGATCGCGCGGCGCGCGGTGAACATCGCGCTCGGACACCTCGCGGTCACGTTCACGATCGACGCCTCGTGCGCGACCGACGAGAGCGGTCGCATCGCGCTCGGCAAGCTGCCCGACATCGAGGCGATCACAGCGACCGCGCCGAGCAGCTCCGCGAGCGGTCCGGCGACGCTGTCGCGTCTGCTCCGCGAGCGAGCCGCGAGCCTTCCGACGTGCCTCCAGCTGGCCGCCGGCGAGCGCGTGCGCTTGCCGCGGACGCAGCGAGCCGCGATCGCTCTCGGTGGGTCGCCGGCGTGGTCGCTCGTCGCGCTCGCGGGTCAAAAGCCTCGCGCGCTGTGCTCGGAGCGCGTGAGCCTCGACGGCGAGACGCTGCGCATCGACGGCCTCGAGCCCGGTGACTACCTCTTCAGCGCGTGCGGCGGGGTCAACCTCGAGCTCCGCGTGCGACGCGCCGAGGGAGCCGGCTCGACGATCCTCCGCTCCACCGACGCGATGCTCGAGCCCTCGGCTCGACTGCCCCTCGTGAGGGCGATCGACCACGCAGGTGAATCGCTGCGAATCGTGGTCGAGGGCGCGACGGAGCTAACGCGCGTGCACGTCTTCGGTGAGCGCTTCCTCGAGGCCCCCACGTTCGAGGGCGTGCTCTCGCGACCTCGAGAGGCTCGCTCGACGACGATCGAACTGCGCGAGGCGCGGTACGTCTCGGGGCGCGACCTCGGGGACGAATACCGCTACGTCCTCGATCGAAGGCGCGCGACGAGGCACGCAGGGCTGCTGCTCGACAAACCCTCGCTCCTCGTTTTCCCCTGGGCGCGCCGGGCCACGACGACACGAACCGCGACCGCGGTCGCGGGCTCTGCTGCGTTCGCCCCCGAGCCGCGCGCCGCGCCAGCGCCGAGGTACCAAACCTCGCGCGAGGTCGCGTACGCCACGGCCGAGGCCTCGACGGAGGCAGGCTTCGCGACCTTCGACTTCGCGACGGCGCCCGCGGTGACGCTCGCGAACCTGGCTGTAGAGGTCGATCCGAGCACGGGCGCCGGCGTCGTCGAGGTGCCGCTCGCAGAGCTCGCGAGCGCGGGGGCCGCGCGCATCATCGTCGTAGACCCTGCGTTTTCCCACGAGCTCGTGCATCCGCTGCCGCGGCCCGAGGCACGGGCGCGCGATCGCCGGTTGCGCGACGCGCTCGACCCCGAGCGGCGCTTCGTCGAAGACCGCGTCCTCGAGGGCGCCCCCGCGGGCTCGACGATCACGGTCGCGAGCGTGCGACACGGCAAGCTCGAGCTTTGCGACTCCATCGCGAAACTCCACACGCTCCTCTTGTCGCTCTCGGGCGACGAGACGCTGCGCAAATTCGCCTTCGTCGGCGGTTGGTCCTCGCTCGACCTCGCGCGGAAGCAAGCGCTCTACGCCGAGCACGCGTGTCACGAGCTCGCCCTGTTTCTCCATCGCAAGGACCCCGTGTTCTTCGACGCCGTCGTCCGCCCCGCGCTCGCGGCGAAGCGCAACCGCACCGTGATCGACGCCTATCTGCTCGGCGACGACCTCACGCCCTTCGCGACTCCGCAGCGCCTCGCGCGCTTGAACGCTCTCGAGCGGGCGCTCGTCGCGCAGGCCGTGCCGAGCGCGCGGGCCGCGATCGTTCGACTGCTCGCGCTCGAGGTGGAGCTCGTTCGACCCGATCCGACAGCCGACGCGCGCGTGCTCGACGTCCTCCTCGGCGCGCAGGAGCTCGCGGCCGCCTCCACAGCCAGCGAGCTCGATGAGCTCCTCGCAGGCGACGGAGCGTCGGCGAAAGGGGGCGCCGCAGCGGCGTCGGAAGCGCTCGCTGATCTCGCGAGTCAGCTCGACGCAGCACCTCGCAAATCCATAGCGAAGAAGAAGGCTCGCCCCGGCGCGGGCGGTGGCGGCGGCGTCGCGAAAGAGGACGCCGACATGGACGATCGGCTCGAGCGACGACGGATCTTCAAGAGCCTCGAGCGCACGCAAGAGTGGGCCGAGTCCGACTACTTCCGTCTCCCCGCCGAAGACGCGCTCGCTGCCCGCGTTCCCGCGTCGCGCTTCTTGCTCGCGCTCGCGTCGCACGCGAGCGGGCCCTTCTTGTGCGGCCACCTCGCCGAGTGCGCGCGCTCTTTCACGGCCGCGATGGCTTGTCTCGCCTTCGAGGATTTGCCTTTCCAGCCCGCGATCCACGACGTCGTTCGAGAGGACGAGAGGCTCACGCTGACGACGCGAAGCCACGCCCTCGCGGCGCGCACGACGCTCCGCCAGCTCGACGCGGCGAGTTTTGCGGACACGCTCGCGACGAGCGGCATCCTCGTCGGGCAGAGCTACGTGCGCCTCGACGATCGCTGGTCGTTCGAGGGTGGAGAGCAACACGAGAAGCCCGTCACCGGCGCGCTCCAAGCGGGCGTCGCGTACGCGTGTCGCGTCGTCGTCAGCAACACGAAGGGCACGCACTCGCGGCTCACGGCGCTCTTGCAGATCCCACGCGGGTCCGTCCCCGTGTCGAGCGGCTTCGTCACGCGCACGCGTCACCTCGACGTCGGTCCCTACGCGACCGCGCAGCTCGAGTACGCGTTCTACTTTCCGCTGCCCGGCTCGTTCACGCACGCTCCTGCTCACGTCGCGCGCGGCGGTGAGCTCGTCGGCGTCGGCGCGGCCGCGATCGCCTCGGGCTTCGAGCTCACGGTGGAGCGGCGCCTCTTCGCGCCCGAGTCTTCCTCGTTCGCGCACGTCGCTTCGCGCGCGTCCCTCGACGAGGTCGTCGGCTTCATCGAGCGAGAGAACGTGCTGCGCCACGACCTCGCGCGGCTCGCGTGGCGCATGCGCGAGCGCTCCGCGTTCGGTCGCATCCTCGCCGCGCTCGAGTCGCTCGGCCTGCACGACGACAAGCTCTGGTCCTACGCGCTCGACCACAAAGACCGCGCTCGCGCGGGCGAGTTCTTGCGCGCGCACCCGGGGCTCGCGGCGTCGCTCGGCCCCCTCTTCGAGAGCGCGCTCGTCTCGTTCGATCCGCTCGAGGACGCGCGCTACCAACACCTCGAGTACGCGCCGCTCGTCTCGGCGCGCGCCCACCAGCTCGGCCGGCGCAAGCAGGTGCTGAACGACGGGCTCGTCGCGCAGCTCCGCAGCTTCTTCGACGCGGTCGCCCACAAACGCAACCCGTCCGCGGACGATCACCTCGCCGCCGCGAGCTACATGTTCGCGCTCGATCGCGTGGAGGACGCGCTCTCTCACCTCGCGGCCTCCACCGACGCTCGCGCGCGGACGCCGTTCCAATTCGACTACCTCGTCGCGTACGCGGCCTGCGCCCGAGGCGACCACGCGCTCGCGCGCGAGAAGATCGCGCCGTGGCTCGAGCACCCGATCGACCGCTGGCGACAGCGCTTCCGTGCTGTCGCCGCCCTCCTCGACGAGCTCCAGGGCGGCCCACTCGAAAAGGTTGGAGCACAAACGGATTTGCAGCGTCCGGCTGCGGCCGCGGACAGCGCCGCGGCGCGCGAGCGCGAGCTCGCCAGAGGCGCGCGCGAGGAGCCCGCGCTCGAGCTCACGAGCGACGCCGGCCGCGTGATCCTGCGGCACGCTCGCGTCTCTCGCGTTCGGGTCCGCCTCCATCGGCTCGACCTCGAGCTCGTCTTTTCGCGCAGCCCGTTCGGGCAGGCCGACGTGACCCGGTTCGCGTACCTCGAGCCGAGCCGAGAGCTCGACCTCGAGCTCGACGCCGCGCCAGGCGCGCGCGACCTCGCGCTGCCCGACGCTCTCGCGCGCGAGAACCTCGTCATCGAGGCCGTCTCCGGCGCGCGACGCGCGGCAATCGTTCGCTACGCAAACGATCTCGCGCTCGAGGCCGCAGCACCGCTCGGCCGCGTGCGCGTGCGCCGCGCCTCGACGGGGGCGCCCCTCCCTCGCGTGTACGTGAAGGCCTTCGCCCGCCTGCGTGGTGGCAGCGTCGCGTTCTACAAGGACGGCTACACGGATCTCGTCGGCTGGTTCGACTACGCAACGCTCTCCACCGACGATCTCGATCGCGTCGAGCGCTTCGCGCTGCTCGTCGTCTCGGACGAGGCGGGCTCCGTCGCGACCGAGCTCGCGCCGCCCGCTCGCTGAAGGGCACAGCCCGGCACACGGGCTTTCGCGATATGCTCGGAAAAGCCTCGCTAAGTCGTGGACTTCAACTTGCTTCGGAGCGTGCTCGATGGATCGTTTGACCTCGAAACAACTCCAGCGGCTCGGGTGGATGGTGGCCGGCCTCGCGCTCCACGTCGCGGCCTGCAACAGCAAGGTCGACAACGCGGACGGTGGCTCGAACGACGGCGGCTCCGGTGGTAGCCCGAACATCGGCGGGGCCGGCGGCGACGCGCAGGGCGGCACCGCAGGCTCCGGCGGCGCTCCGATTACCTGCGATCCGCCAGCCAATCCGGCCGACTTCGCGATCGGCACCGGAGAGGTCTGCTTCGAGACCCTCACCGCGGGGCAAACGGTCCCTTTGATGGAGGGGCCGCAGGGCGGCTACCACGTGTGGCTGGCCGTCGGCTGCAGCGACTGCGGCGCCTCGGTCGCGATCTTCTACGGCGCGAAGGATCCCACGACGGGCGCGCTGCTCAAGGACACTTACGAGAGCCAGGCCACGATCAATTTGAAGGGTGCGTGGCCCGAGGCAGCTGGTCTTTTCGTGCCGATGCCCGGCATCTCGTGGGACCCGGACAACTACCCGCCGCCCGCGCTCGGTACGCACCTCATCCTCTACGCCGAGCGCAGGGACGCGAACGGAAACGTGCTCGCGTCGGATGACGTAGAGATCGTCATCGGCGAGACGCAATACTGGGATCCGTGCTCGGGCAACCCGAACGATCCGAACTGCCAGACGGGCTGAGCTCTCCACTCCGGCTCGCGATCCGGCTGGGCGCGCTCGTCGCGCTCACCTCGTTGGTCGGATGCAGCGGCGCGCAGGGCTCGCTCGCGGGGGCGCCGCAGCCCGCCGCGCCCGAGGCCGTGGTGCGCGTGTGCTTCGTGCGCGACGAGCCGACCGGGGGCGCCACGGACGAGTTCTGCTCGGGCACGGGCGTCGTGATCGACCCGCGCGGCTACGTGCTCACCGCGTTTCATGTCGTCGGTCTTTTGTGGCCCTCCAACGGACACCCGATCGGGTGGTCGTGGGCCGACGACGGCTATCACCCCGAGGTCCGCTTCGCCGCGACCGAGCGGGCCCGTGCTGACAAACATGTCCGCGCGAAGCTCCTCCGCGGCGAGGTCAATTTGGATCTCGCGCTCCTCCACATCGAGGGGGACGCCGAGGCGCGCGGCCCCTTCCCGTCGATCCCGCTCCGACCCGCGAGCGAGCCGCTCCACCTCGGCGAACCGATCAGCGCGTCGGGCTACATGCTCGCCTTCGAGACGGTCCACCGCAGCTTCGGGCGGATCGCGGGACTCGACGTCAACCGTCGCGACGAGCTCGCGTGGGTCGTGACCGACGCGCCCTTCCACTTCGGGATGAGCGGCGGCGCGGTGGTCGACGCGGACGGCCGGCTCATCGGCTTGCCCCTCAAGATCTACGCGCCCCACCTCGACGAGGTGCCCGTCTCGCTCGCGCGCCCCGTCGAGCGAATGCCCTCGAGCTGGAGAGACGGGCTCGCGCACGGCGAGCTCACTGGCGTCGAGATCCAGGGCATCGGCGATCTCTCGAGCGCCGCGGCGCTCACCCTCGCGGGTGACGACGCGCTCTCGGGCAACGAGACCCGCTACTTTCGCATGCAGCCCTGGCGTGGCGGCGTCGTGCGGACCGAGCCCGCCGACACGGATCTCGTGGTGCTCGACGGGTTCGGCGCCGAGACGAGGAGCGGCCATGGAGAGATCGAGCTCCTCCCCGACGAGCTCGCCGAGGCCACGCTCGCCATCGTGTGGACCGTCCGCGATCGCGCCGTCGAGGCTCGCGTCAGCTTCGACGCCGGCGCGAAGGGAAAGGACCCGCTCCCGAGTCGCACGCTGCAGCTCAGCTTCGAGACGAGCGGCGCCCCGAAGAACGGCGCGTTCGTGGTCCTCGAGCCCGGCGCGTCCACGTCCGATTGGCTCGTATACCTGTCCAATCATGACGCGTCCGCGCCACCCCCGGGCGAGTTCGTCCGCGGGCGGTTCACAGGTAACAGCGCTGTCAGTATTCCGAACGCCGTCCTCGGTCGACGCTACCCGCTCGTCGTCGTCCCCGACACAGGGACGACCCTCGTAACATCCATTCTGCCGGCGAGCGGCGACGGTCCACAGCGCGCGATCCAATTGCCGCCTTGAACGCGTCACGATTGTTCGGCAGCGAACGTCGAGCTCCCGTGCTACCGCTTCGCCTCCCAAGGGAGGCCCCGATGAACCTGCACAAGTTGGTCGTTCAGCAACCTGCCAAGATGCTCCGCAATGTTCAAGCTTGGCTCCGCAAAGCACAGTCCTACGCCGAGGAGCGCAAGTTCGACGTGAACAACCTCCTCAGCGCGCGGCTCGCTCCCGACCAGTATCCCCTCGTGCGCCAGATCCAGACGGCTTGTGACGGCGCCAAGCTCAACGCCGCGCGCCTCTCGGGCAAAGAGCCTCCGGTGCACCCCGACACCGAGACCACGGTCGAGCAGCTCATGGCGCGTGTCGACTCGGTCGTCGCGTTCCTCGAGACGATTGGTCCTTCCGACTTCGAGGGCGCCCTCGATCGGAAGATCACGACCAACTGGATGCAGGGCAAGCACATGGTCGGCGGCGACTATTTGTGCGAGTTCGTCGTCCCCAACTTCTACTTCCACATCAGCCACATCTACGCGCTGCTCCGGCACAACGGCGTGCCGCTCGGCAAGTTCGATTACATCGGCGGCGCCAACCTCAAGGACTGAGCGTCGAGACTCTGCTCTCCCGGCCCGCATCAGCGGGCTTTTTTCTTTTGGGGGCGGGCAAAAACCGCCCCTCATGCAAAAAAGAACCGCGGCAGCCCCGTTTCCATGGCGAGCCGGCCATGATCCCCCGAGAACCCCAGCTCGTCGCACACCTCCAACGCCACGCGCGGACCCTCAGCGGCCTCGCGCGCGGCTTCGGTCGCCAGCGCGACGCCGACGATATCCTGCAGACGCTCTACACGCGTTGGTGGCGACGCATGCAGGACGAGCCCAGTTGGGTCCCCCCGGACTCCTACACCGAGCTCTTCGTTTGCGTGCGCCGCGTGGTCATCGACGTCGTCGCCAAGGAGCGGCGCGATCGGCTCCGTGAGGACCGTTGCGTGCTCGAGGCCCACCCGACCAGCATCTCGCAGGAGGACTCGCTGCACGCCTTCGAGCGCCTGCAGTGGATCCTCGATCGGTTGCCCCCGACGCTCTCCGAGGCCCTCGTCGCGAGCCTCGGCGCAGGCCGCCGCCAAGACGCGGAGGTCGCTCGCGAGCTCGGCCTCACGACCGCCGCTTACACCGCGCGCCTCTTCAAAGCGCGCCGCGCCGCCGAGGATTTGGCGACCTTCTACGAGCTGCTCCCGCTCGAGCTCGCGAACCTCATGGCGGAGCTCTCTTATGGGGGAAAATCCAGGGCTGAGCTTGCCCGTGACCTGGGCATGCTCCTCGACGATGTCACCGCGCGCTGGAAACACGCCATGGAGCTCCTCGAGAAACACCGCGGAGTCGTTGCATCATGAGCATGTCCTTTCCCCTCAAGCGCCGGCCGCGCCATCTGTTCCTCCTGCCGGGTGGGCTCGACGCGGGCTCGGCTCGCGCTGACGCGGACGCTGACTGGCGCTCGTTCTGCGAGCGGATCGGCTGGCAGGGCGATCCGATCGGGGGCCGTTCCCCCGAGTCCGACTCGACTCCTTTGAGCTCCAACGATTCTCCGGCGCCGGTCGACTCCGACCTCGTCGACCGCATCTTCGGTGCACCCGGCGGGGCGATCGTGCCCACGGTCGAGTCGCAGCCGAGCGTGCCGCCACCGAGCGCGCGCCGGCGCACGCCGCGCCGGTCCTCGTTCTTGGGTCAGGCGCTCGCGCCCGTGCTGCTCGTCGCGGCCGGCGCAGCGGCCGGCGTGGGTTGGACTGCGTGGGTGCAGCACCGGCTCGATCGCCCGGCCCCTTCGGTGAGCCGCGAGCCCGCCGCCGACTTCGGAGCGCACACCACGCCCGCGCCTTCGTCGCTCGAGCAGGCGCCGCGCACGACCAGCGTCCCCTCATCACAGCCGTCGGATGAACCCGCGCCCAGCGCGGTGCCACCACGCTCGCGCATCAAGCCGCCCGGCGGTGGCCGCATCGCGCGCCATGTCCAGGTCGCTGTGGCCACGAGGCCAACGCACGACAACACGGCGCACGACAACACAGCGCACGACAACACGACGCGCGCCACCTGGTCGGCGCACGACGTCGACGCGCACGACCTGGCTCGCGATGTCGACGCGCTCGACTCTTTGAGCATGGGTGAGCTCCGCCACTTCAGCGACTCGCGCTCCGGCAGTCGCGACGACGCCCGCTACTCCGAGGTCGTCCCGAGGGCCGTGGCGCGCGCCTCGAACCCGAACGTCCCCGAGCTCGACCTCACCTCCGCGCGCGGGGCCGTGCGCACCTCGGCGGTCGCGATGAAGGGGTCGACCCGCGGGGACGCCCCTGCCTTCAACGGCAGCGTCCGTCCGGTCTCGTGGAGCGTGGACGCCGGCGATCGCTGGTTCGGCGCGCAGCTCGAGCCACACGACGCCGGCGCCGGGTACTTGCCGAGCGTCGGCGTGGTCGGCCAAATCGACCTCGCGAAGGTCGACATTCGCTGACAATTCTGTTGGTCTCCGGCCGCGTTGTGCCGTGAGGACCTGCGCTCGGGGGCACCGAGCCTGCTCGAGTCAGGGCGGCCCGCGCGTAGCGCGCGCACCGGATTGGGCCTGACGTCGACTTGCGTCATTCGATCGACAGCCTGGTCTCCAACCTATCGAGGTATCATGTCTTCACTTCGATCCATCCCTCAATGGCTCGCCTGCAGCACTGTTACAACGTTGTCAATCATGCTCGGCGGCTGCGCGACAGCGCCCTCGGTGTTTGGCAATCAAGCGCGCTACTCGCCAGCCTTTCACGGCTATGTAATGGCCGCTCAGAATGGCAGCGATGACCCGAGCATAGGCGATACCGTGCTCGTTTTGCGCGACCCGGTGTCCGGCAACAAACTGCGCTGTAAAGAGGACGTCGAGGCCTGGCGCGAGGTCTACGAGGACACCGCCGTCGACCGCGTCCAAGACGACAATGCGGCGCTGGCCGCGGGGATCACTGCGGGCATCTTCTTCGGCGCGGTCGTCGCGATGCAGCCGACGAGTTCGCTATTGGTCACTTCGACGCTCTCGCTCGAGGAGCCGCTCTATGACTTGATGCGCTCCGAAGACGGCACCGAGCTCCTGGCCGCGGGGATCGTGCTCTATCAGCGAAAGCGCTTCCCCCAGGCGGCGCGCGTGATCGAGCGCGCGCTCGCCAAAGACGCGAGCGTCGGCGTCCTCGACAAGGGCTATTTCTATTTGGGGCAAACCTACTTCGAGCAAGGCAATCGCGAGCGGGCCGCGGGCGCGCTCCAGGCCTTCGTCCAACGCGCCGGCGTGCGCGACGTGGACGCCTATCGTGAGGCCCTATCGACTTTGCGACGACTGGATCACCGAGAGTCGCCGTGCGACTCCATCGAGCCCGTCGACCTCCACTGGTAGCCTAGCAATTACAGCGCTGTCACTTCAACCAGCGCAACGTGCCAGTCTGGACGCTGTCGGAGCTGTTCTCGTGGATGAACTCCAGGCCAGGCGCGGCCGACAAGAGCAGGGCCGTCGGCTGCTCGGCCCAGCCTACGCTCGGACCGAGTGTGGCGCGGTCGCACGCGAGCACCTCGAACGAGCGACGCTGCTCGGGGACCCAGCGCGAGCGCCACGACTGGTTGACCCCGTCGAAGAAGGACTCGATGAGCGCCTTGGGGGAGCGCGCTTCGACGGTCATTCGCTTGCAATCCACGCTGACGCCCCCCTCGAGCGCGAGCCGCCTCGCGGCGTGATCACCGTCGCTGAACTTCCCCGACCACTCCCGCGCGACGGCCGGGCCGTCGGACTTCGATTGGGCGGCGGAACAATTGCTGCCTTCCGGCTCACTCCGCTGGAAGGAGCAAAACGGAGAGGCCTTGCTCCTCGAACGAATGGCGACGACGTGGCGTGCTTCGTCGAAGCGGACCGACCATTCGGTGGTCTCGGTGCGATTGGAATAGAGGCCAGTCAGGACCTCGCGATAGACGAACTCGTCGCCTGGTACTGGAGCGGAGGGCGTGGGGGCGGGCGGGGGGGAGGGCGTCGCTGCCGGCTCCGTGGACAGCGTGACCTCGACGTGCGCTGGGGCGCTGATGCTATCGGTCGAGGCTCGGCTCTCGACGGGTGCGTCGCCGACCCCGTGGCTCGGCGAACCGCCGCTGCAGCCCACCCAAGCGACAACCCAAGCCAGCGTATTGGTGCGGAGCGCGACCGTCGGCATCAGGCCACGTGTCGTAAGCGCCAAGCCGAGTGTGACAGCGTGATCCGCGACACGGTAAGATGCGCCCCCGCTCGCAGCACGAAAGGTCGATGATGATGCGTTACGTCTCTCCCCTCTTTCTTATCGCGTCCGTCTCTCTCCTCTCGGTCGCTTGTGGCGACGCCGTCGTCACCGGCGGCGGCGGCTCAGGCGGCCAGGCAACAGGCGGCGCTGCGCACGGCGGCGCGGACGCTGGCGGCGCAGGCGGCGGCGGGCCGAGCACGCCGACGTACACGGTCACGTTCGACCCGCTCACGGTGCAGCCCGGGACCGACACCACGCAGTGCATCGTCAAGCGACTCGGCAACGACGTCGATATTCGGGTCAACCAGATCCACAACGTCCTGCCGAACGGCTCGCACCACCTCATCGTCTACCGCACGGCAGACACCGAGGAGAAGCTCACGCCTTACGACTGTCAGCCCTTCGCCGACACGCTCGACCCCACGAAGGGCTCGCCCCTCATGATCACGCAGAAGCACGACGAGCTCCTCACGCTCCCGGACGGCGTCGGCTTCTCGCTCAAGGCAGGCATGATGGTGCGGCTCGAGATGCACTACATCAACGCGGGCCAAGAGCCGATCGACGTGTCGGCCACCTCGACGTTCATCACGATGCGCGACGAGGATTTCCAAAACGAGGCTGACTTCTTGTTCGTGGGCAGCCCCGACATCGACATCGCGGCCCACGCGACCGCGACGGTAGGCCCCGACTATCTGCCGCTCCCTGCCGACTTCGCCGACTCGAAGTTCTTCGGCATCACCGGGCATACGCATCAATGGGGCAAAGACGTGAAGGTCTGGGTCGCCGACACGAAGGACGGCCCCGACACGCCGATCTACGACGTCCCCAACTGGCAGTGGAGCGAGCCCGAGACGGTCTATCACGACCCGGCGTTCCAGGTGCCCGCGGGTGGTGGCTTCCGCTTCACGTGTGACTACGAGAACCAGAGCGACCAGAGCGTCGGCTTCGGCGAGTCCGCGAAAGACGAGATGTGCTTCTTCTGGGCCTACTACTACCCGAGCCACGGCGCGTTCGTTTGTGCTCATACGGATCAGTTCGGCGGCTACGATATCTGCTGCCCCGGCAACCCCCTCTGCAGCCAACTCCTGTGACGCAGAAGCACGCCTCACTCGCGCTCGCGCTCGTCTTCATCACCGGCTGCGGCGCGAAGGTCGTGTTCTCGACCGAGACGGAGGACGGCGGCGCGGGTGGTGACGGCGGCTCGCCGTCGACCTCGTCCTCCACGTCGACGAACGCGTCCTCGAGCGTGTCCACGTCCGTCAGCACGACGTCGTCCTCGTCGTCGACGGGCGGCGGCGCGACCTGCGAGAACTTCGAGTGCTACATCGGCCAGGTCACCTGCGAGTGTCGCGGCCAATGCACGGGCTGCTCAGCGGACGAGTGCTTCGTCGCTCAGACGGTCGAGCGCTGCCAATGGGTGAACGGCGGCGCGACCTGCAACTGCGTTTTCACCGACGGGATGGTCGAGACGCTCGTCGGCAGCTGCACGCAGTTCGACCTCAACTGCGACACGACGTCGGGCTGCTGCGGGCCCATCTTCGAGCAGTCGTTCCCCCCGTTCTGACGGGGCCGCTCACCAGCTGACGTCGCAGCGCGCGAAGCCTCGCTTGTCGTCGGACTCGACGAGCTTCACCGCGCCGCGCGCGCGACCGAGCTCGATCGTCGCGAGGAGGCAACCCTGGATGCCCTCCATCCAACACTCGAACCCGAATCGTGCGGGGTAATCGCGGATGGAGACGATGCCGCCGTGCTCCGACGTGGCCTCGTAGCGGAGGCCGCCGGCGTCGCGCACGACGTGGCCGTACATCACGTCTGCCCTGCGCAAGAGCGAGCTCGGCGTGATGCCGAGCAGGCTCGTCGTCATGCTGACGAAGCTCTTGAGGAAGGGTCGCTCGAACGACTGGAGCATGGTCGAGCGCCAAGTCTCGATGGCGCGCGCCGGCCCGAGCACGTCGCGCACCGCGGTCGCGAGCTGCATGTGCTCGCCCATCGCGATCCACGCGAGCGGCGTCGCGGCGCCGATGCCCTCGAGCACCGAGGGCCGAACGCGAGCGAGGATCTGCTCGCGCTCGGGCAGGCCGCGAACGGTCTGGAGCAACGTCTGCGACTGAGCGGCACGAATCCCCGGGGTCGTCATTTCGCCTTCGCGGTGCTCCACTTTTATCAGACTCCCTTTCGCGACGCGCGCCGACGTCTCGCGGGCGCGCGAATCTCTCGAGCGAGTAGGATGCGCGCCATGTCGGATCAGGGCATTGGCGCGGTCGCCGTGGTGCTGCACGCGCACCTGCCGTGGGTTAGGCCGGGCTCGGCGGACATCTCGTTCGAGGAGGCCTGGCTCTACGAGGCGCTCTGGGAGAGCTACGTCCCGCTCTATCGGCTCGCCGCGCGCCTCACCGAGCGACGCCGCGACGGTGAGCGCCGCCCGTTCTTCACGCTGTCGCTCTCGCCGACCCTCATCGCGATGCTTCGAGATCCGGAGCGCGTGTCGCGCTTCGATCGCTACGCCGCAGGCATCACCTCGCGCATCGAGGGCGCCCTCTCGACGCGCCCCGATCTCGCGCCCGCGCTCGAGGATCATCGCGTGCGGCTCGACGACGCGCGCGCCGCGCTCCGCGAGCTCTCGGGCGACCTCGTGCAGGGCTTCGCGGCGCTCGCCGAGGCTGGCGCGATCGATCTCGCGACGACCGCCGCGACGCACGCGCTCTTGCCCGCGACCTACTCCGAAGCGACCGCGCGCGCGCAGCTCCGGATGGGCCTGCGTTACTTCAACACCGTTACACGACGCCACGCGCGCCTGCTCTGGCTCCCCGAGTGCGCGTACGACGAGCGCCTCGAGGACACGATCGCGAGCTCCGGCGCGACCGCGACGATCCTCGACGCGCACGCGATCGATCTCGGTCGCCCGCGCTCGCGCTATGGCGTGCGGCGCCCCATCGTGAGCGACGCGCCGTTCGCGTTCTTCGGGCGCTCGACGGTCCTCTGCGATCGCATCTGGTCGCGCGAGCACGGCTACCCATCGCACGCGGACTACCGCGAGTTCTTCGCCTCGCTCGGGCCGAGCGACGACGCGCTCTCGCGGCCCATCAAGCCCTTCCGCGTGACGGGCCGGCCCGAGAAATCCCCGTACGATCCAGCGCGCGCTCGCGCGACGGCGGCGGACCACGCTGCCGATCTGCTCGACGCGTGCGGCGCGTTCCTCGCTGCGGATCTCGGGCGCTCCGGGCCTGGTGACGCAGGCCCGATCGCGACGCTCGCGTTCGACGCCGAGCTCTTCGGTCACTGGTGGTGGGAGGGCCCGACCATGCTCGAGGCCTTCCTCGCGCGCGCCGACGGCCGCGACGGCCGCCCGATCACGACCACACCGCCGCGTTATCTCGAGCTCGATCCCGTGCTGCCGGTCTCGCGCCCTGCGACCTCGACGTGGGGTCGCGGCGGCTACCTCGATGTGTGGACGCACCCTCGCTCGAGCGTCGCGACGCGCATCGCTCACCGCGCCGAGCGCCGCGTGTTGTTCATCGACGAGCTCGTGCGTGACACGCCGCGGACCGAGACGCAGCGGCTCGCGCGGCTCGGCGCCATCCGCGAGCTCTTCCTCCTCATGGCCTCCGACTACGGCTTCATGCTGCGCA
Organism: Polyangiaceae bacterium; assembly: GCA_046351325.1. Classification (GTDB taxonomy): domain Bacteria; phylum Myxococcota_A; class Polyangia; order Polyangiales; family Polyangiaceae; genus Xiheicaenibacterium. The sequence continues at coordinate 281,392 of JAXLYR010000001.1, forward strand.
CCGGAGAGTTCGAGACCTACGCCCACGCGATGCTGCGCGAGCACGCCGCGCGCGTCGAAGCGTTCACGCGCGTCGCCGAGCGCGCCACCGAGGAGCCGAACGATCGCTTCGTCATCGAGGCCCTCACGCGCCAGCGCCCGCTCTTCGCCGAGCTCGAAGAGGACGCGTGGGCCGATGCCTTCGACGCTTGGTGAGCGCTACTCGCCGTCCGCGGGCGGCGACGAAGCGAGCTCGAACGCTGCGAGCGCCGCCGGATAGTCGATGTGCACGCGGAAGTACTTGAGCGCCGAGCCGCCGAGCGCACCGCTTACAGGCTTGTCCGTAAATTGCGAAATCTCGCCGAGCGCCTGGTCAGGCCGCCGCGTGAACCACACCGGACCGACCGCGAAGCTCGCGAGGTTCACGCGCGGCACCTCGATCATCGGCTCGCCTTGCGCCCAGCGATCCGCGCCCTCGACGACACGCCACTCCGGGTGCTTCGCGCGCCACGTTTCGAAGATCGTTTGGGTCACAAAGCATGTCCCCCTGCGCGCCGGACCTGACGGATCGATGAGCGCCACGGCCGCGGGCGTGAGCTCGACCGTCGCGCCAGTGTCGAGCAAGAGATCGATCACCGCGCCGTCGACCTCGATCGAGACGCGCGCGTAGCTCGTGACCCGAGCCTTCGTCGTCGGATCGACCGGGAAGCCGAGCGAGATCCGGTGCGCGGACTCCGCGCGCGGCAGATCGTTTTGGGCGCGCAGGAGCATCTCCCCCTTGCCGTAGTCGAACGTCCAGCTGCGATCCTTGAACCACGGCATACCCAAAATGCCGTCAGCGTCGACGTTTGCGACGCGCGCCTCGACGTCGGGCAACACCGGGATCCGCCCGGCGAGCGAGTCGAGGTGCGGGATCCACGCGTCCCAATCGAAGTCGGGGAAGCGCGCCGCGATCATCGCCGTGCCGTCGCCGGCGTCGATCGTCGCGGTCGGGAGCGCCGCCCGATCGACCGCGGCCTGCGTGATGAAGAGGCCGCCGCCCGTCGCCGTGAAGAACCGCAGCGGGTAGCCCTCGGTGGTCGTCCCCTCGATGTAGAAGCGGTCGCCCTCGAGGTGCGCGGGCAACGTGATCGGACGACCGCGCGCCGGCACTCCGGGGCTCGGAGCCGCGGTCTCCGCGCCACCACCGGGGATTGTCGTGCTCGCGTTGCCGCTGCTCGTGCAGCCGACCCCGGCCGCGAACGCGACCACCAAGAGCCCTCTGTAGCGCGCCGTCATGCCTGACTCTACTCCGCGGGAGAGGATTGGAAAAACCGTTCTCGGCTCTTCGACGTCCTCGCAGCGCTACCGCGCTCGCCGCCTCTCAACGGGCCTCGACAGTGACCTTCCGGATCGTGTCGCCCTCGAAGATCTCGGCCCAAGGCCCCTTCGCGGTTCCGACGAGCGGATAGCGGCCGTCGAGGTGCGGATGCCGCTCGCGCATGACGAAGAGCTGGCTCGAGCCCGTGTCGCGACCCGAGAGCGCCACGCCGACGGAGAGCGGCGCGAACGAGAGGGGCGAGGTCTCGCAGCGCACGGGCGGCACGTCGGTCGGCCCCGCGTACCCGTCGCCGAACGGCGCGCCGAACTGCACGACGAACGACGGATCGACCCGGTGGATCACGTTGCCGTCGTAGTAGCCACGCTTCGCCAGCGCGACGACGCGCGCGACCGCGACGGGCGCGACCGCCGGGTCGAGCTCCATCTCGAGCGAGCCCGCGTCCGTGTCGAAGACGAGCTTCACCGTGCCCGAGAGCGCGACGCCGTTCGTCTCGGGCGCCACCACGTCGGCCTTGTCGGGAGCCTCACACGTGGGCTTCTTCGTCCCGCTGAGGAGCGCGAGCGCGGCCGCCGCGTGCTCGCGCAGCGTCGGGTACCCCGAGCTGCAGAACGGCTCGAGCTTCGACGAGAGCGCGCGGTCGCCGAGCGCGCCGAGGGCGTCCATCGCGGCGTTCGCGAGCTCGGGATCGTTGTCGCTCGCGCCCCGCGCGAGGGCCGCGAGGAGCGCGTCGACGATCTCCTTCGCGGGCGGGCCCGCCGGCTCTTCGACCTCGGCTTCCGGCTTCTTGTCGTCCTTTTTGTCGTCTTTCTTCTCGTCTTTTTCTTTATCGCCGTCTTTCTTTTTCTTGTCGGCCTTCGGCTTCGGCTTCGGCTTGGGGCGCGGTGACGCGAGCCGCGGGTGCGCCGCGATCTGGTCGGCCGCGGTCGACACGACGCCCGGCTCCTTCGCGGTGAGCGCGGCCACGAGGATCGGCAGAGCCTCGAGCTCCGCGTGGGCGCCGAGCAGCTCGAGCGCGCGCTCGCGGACGAGCACATCGGGGTCTTTGGCGAGGTTCGCGAACGTCGCCGCGAGCGCCCCGCGAACCTCGACGCGATCGAGCACGTCGAGGAGCGCACGCTTGCCGATCGAGCCGTGATCGACGTCGCACTCGAGCAGCACGGTGTCGGTCGGCTTCGCGACGCTCGGGACGCGCGCGGCCGCGCAGCGCAGCATCGACGTCACGCGGCGCGCGCGGGCGTCGCTCGCGGCCGGCGCGAGCGTGAGCACCGCGAGGAGCGCCTTGTCGGTGAGCTTCGCGTTCTTCACGCCGGCGAGCGCGGCGAGCGCGACGGCGGCCTCCGCGCCGGGCTTCGCGAGCTCGGCCGGCTGCGCGGTCGCGCGCTCGATCGCCTTGCCGAGGAGCACCTGGCCGTCGTCTCCCAACCGCGCCGCTGCGCGCGTCGCCTCGACGCGCTCGGGCATCGTGAAGCTGCCGGCCTCGGTGACGAGGACCTTCTCGAGCAGCGGGAGCGCGGTCTCTCGCCCGCGCCCGAGCGCCTTGATCGCGAGCATCCTGCCCTCCGATTGCTCACCGAGGCGCTTGCCCGCGACTTCGACGAGGCGCTCGACGACGCTCGGCGGGAGGTTCTCGACGCGGGTCACGGGGAAGAACGCCTCCATCATCGGCGCGTCCGAGACGCCGCCGGCCGCCCTCGCGAAGAGCGTCACCCACGTGTCTTCGCGCAGGCGTTTGTTGCGGCTCGCGAGGTCGCCGAGCCCGAGCGCCGCAGCGCGCGCGCGGCTCTGACGCGTGCTCTCTTTGCCGGGCGCGAGCCACGCGACGAGCGTGTCCTCGGAGCGCGTCCCGGCGCAGCTGCCGATCGCGCGCGCCATCGCTGCGAAGGTCTGCTCGTACCGAGCCTCCTCGGGGAGCGACACCGCGCGCGACACGATCGCGTCCACCGTCTCGTCTTTCGTCTCGCCGCCGCAGTCGAAGCCGAGGCCGTACGCGGCCCACGCGACGACGGTCGCGTCCTCGTCGGTGAGGGCCTTGAGCAGCCGCTCGCGGACGCGCGAGCCCGCGATCCGCGCGAGCGCGCGCGCAGCGGCCCGTCGGATCTCGGGGTCGGGCGAGGCGCTGTCTCCGTCCTCGACGAGGCTCGGTGCGCGGCGTTGCTCGGCCTCGACCAAGGCAGCGAGGCGCGCCGCGCGCTCGGGGCTCGGCGTCGCCGCGGCGACGGGCGAGGACCCGCTGGCGCTCGCGGACGAGCTCGACGGCCCGCCGTTCGCGCTGCAGGCGGTGAGCGACGCGCAAGCGACGAGCGACGCGCTAGCGAGAGGTCGCGCTCGACCGAAAAGGTTGGAGGTCAAACCATCGAGCAGGCTGGAGCGCGCGCGCCGGATCATCTTGTTGGGTTCACGTCGTCGAAGGGGTGGTCGGGGCGCGACGAGCGCGGCCCTGTGAAGCGCGAGAGATTCCAGAGATCGAGGCGCGCGCTCACCCGCTCGTGGACGGCGCGGTAAGCAGCGGACAGCGCGGGGGCGCGCGGCGTCGGCACGTCGATCGCGCGGACGTCGAGACCCACGCGGCCGAAGCACGCGAGCGCCCGAGGCACATGCCACGCGCACGTCACGATGGTCGCGCGCTCGAGCCCGAGCCGCGCGAGGAGGTGCGCCGTGAAGAAGGCGTTCTCCGCGGTGGTGAGCGAGGAGAGCTCTCGGTAGATGCGGCCCTCGGGGACGCCCTCGCGCGCGAGGTGCGCGGCGATCGCGTCGGCCTCGACGTGTCCACCCCAGCTGCGCCCGCCCGACGCGACCACGATCTCCCCGAGGCCCGCGCGGTACGCCGCCAAGGCCCAAGCCGTCCGACGCGCGAGCGCCGCCGAGAGCGCGCCCGTCTCCGGCTCGACCTTGCAGCCGAGCACGACCAGCGCGCGCGGGCCGTGGGGTTCCATGCGATCGACGCTCACGCCCGCGCAGCGTACCAGCCCGCGGACGCCTCGCTCATTTGAACCCGTCGAGGTGCACGACGAACCACTCGCCGCGCCACGAGATGAGGCTCGTGAGCTCGAGCGATCGGGCTTTGCCCTTCTCGTCCTCGTAGCGGATCTTCGAGCGCGTCACGCGCCAGTAGGTGAGCTTGTTGCCCTCTTTGCCGCGGCCCATGAGCTTCGCGCGCGGCTCGTCGATCTCCACGCCGAGGAACTTCAGCTCGCTCGCGTGCTTGCCGAGCTTCTTGTGGTAGCCGTGGATGTTGCGGTGAAACGCCTTGAGCAGGCGGTTCTTCCAGTCGGACTTCGGGTTCTTGATGTCCTTGACCTGCTCGTAAGCGATCGCTGGGAAGAAGGCTCGATCGGCGCTCTCGGGGTCGTCCGTGACGATCGCGTTCCACAGGAGCTCCATCCGTCGCTTGAACGCCGGAGAGTCCGTGCTCGGGCGCGTATCGATCTGCCCGAGCGGCGTCTTGCCGTCCGCCTCGAAGAGCTGGGGCGTGTCGAGGACTGCGTCGGGGTCGGCTGGTGCCGCGCTCGAGCTCGCTGCTACGGATTCCGTAGCGGAAGCGGAGGCCGAACCCGTTGGGGCGGTGGTGCTCCCGACCGCGCTCGTGGTCGCTTTTGCGGCGCTCGCGGTCGACGTCGGCGCGCTCGCCCCCGTCGTCCTTCCTCCGTCGCAGGCCGCCGCCAGAGTTGCCGAGCCGAGGGTGAGAGCGAGCAGCACGCGTCGAAGCACACGCGCCCTTTGCCACGAACCGGGGCGCGCTGCGAAGCTTGCCGCATGAAACGTCCCATCGGCCTCGCGGGGCTCACCGCCTGCGCGTTCGCGCTTTCGTGCGGGCCATCGAATTCGTCCTCTCACTCGAGCGCCGACACCAAGGCCACGACCTCGGGTTCATCCGCTCAAGCCGCGACCTCCACGACGCCATCGGCGCGCCCCACAGCGTCGAGCGCATCGGCGCGCGCGAGCGCCTCCGCGAGCGCGTCCGCGCCTCCTCCAGCGACTGGCCGCGTCGTGCCCGCGGCGTGGCAAGGAACCTACGTCTACGCGGATCGTACCGGGCCCGACAGCTTCGTCATTCAGCTCGTCGACGCGAACAACTCGGGCGTCTCGCCTCCTCGCAAGGTCGCCGACGTTCGCGCCGCCAACGTGGCCGCGGTTCGCGTGGGCGGCCCTAAGCGCGAGACCGTCCTCTACACGACCAACGCTGGCGACGGCCCCGATCGCAAGGACCAGCTCTTCGTCGTCGACGCGCCGGGCGCCGCGCCGCGAAAGCTCGCGGAGTGCGCCTACGAGTGCGCCTTGGTCGGGATCGGCGCCGACGGTGAGGTCTGGTTCGGCGACCGCCCGATGAGCCTGACCGGCTCGCTTTCCCACGTCCCGCTCGCGGGTGGCGCCGTCACCCCCTGGGGCGTGTCCTTTACGAACTGTCTCGTAGGCGGCGCGATGTCACCCGACGGTGAGTCGATGGTGGTCTCGGTCGACAACTCACTCGGCTGGCCAGAGTGCATCCAATCCGGGAAGCAGGGCCTCTACGTCGTCAAAGTTACTGACAAGTCAGTCCGCGACAAGGAGCCCACCCGCCTCGCCCCGTTCACCACCAAGAAGGCCTCGGAGATCAATCTCGGCTTTCAGAGCGTCGAGCTCCGCGGCGGTCGACTCCAGTTCACCGTCTCCGACGGCTGGGATCCAGCGCTCGAGACAGGCGCGACCTTCACGTGCGGCGCCGACGGCTCGGATCCGAAGAAGCTCGACGGCCCTCCCCCGGACCTCGCGGTGCGTCCCCTGGTGGTCGCGCCGGCCTCGACTGCGACGTCGTGGCTGAGCGCCGGCAAGGGCGCCGACGACGCGAGCGCCGTCGCGCTCGTGGGGCCCCTCGCGGCCCCGGAGACGGTGTTCTCGTTCACGCCGACCCCCTGAGCGCGCGCCGGTGTCACCGGCGGCGCGGACCTCGCGACTCGTGGGCTGAGCGCACCGAAGAGGCGCGGCGCACGAAGCCAGCGAGGTTCACGATGGGTCGATCAAAAGCGAGGGCGTTTTCGAGTTCCAAAACCTTTCGAGCAGCGGGCGATCAGGCGGCCTGTCGTTCACCGACCGGCCGAGCCCCCACCGAGAGGCCGATTGCAAAGTGCATCCTGGGCCTGGCGGCGTCGGTCGCGGTGACAGCGTTCGCGTGCCGCGGCCCGGCCTTCCAGGTCGGCAGCGTCGAAAAGGCTACGAGCTGTACGCCAGACGAAGACATCATCGTAGCGCCCGAGTGTGGGGTCTTCGTCGCGCCGGGCGCGACCGACGGCGACGGCTCACAGGAGGCCCCGCTCGGGTCGATCCAATCGGCGATCGACAGTGGCGCGCCCGTGGTTTACGTGTGTATCGACGCTGACGAGACTCCCTTTCACGAGTCGCTGAGAATCCCCCCTGGCGTAACCCTTTATGGGGGATTGGACTGTTCAGACTGGCGCTGGTCGCTCGACGCGAGGTCCCGAGTCGAGGCAGCCTCGGGGCCGGCAGCGCTTATATTGGAGCCCGGTTCGGGCGCCCATATGGAAGGCTTCGAACTCGTCGGACCGCACCCGCAAGGGCCCTCCGAGTCCTCGATTGGGATCATCGCGGAAGGTGCAGTGGCCTCGTTCTCGCGAGTCGATATTCAGGTGTTCGACGGGACTCCAGGCGCCGACGGCGCGTCCGGGGATGACGGTATGCCGGGGGCCGCCGGCGCCGACGGCAGCGACACACACGGCGGTGCGGGGGGCGTCGCCTGCAATGCAAAAGGGGGAGATGGCGGATTGGGTGGACCGAGCGGGGCGCCGTCCACGAGCGGGGCGCCCCCCGGCCTCGGCGGCGCGGCAGGCGACGTCGGCGACTGCACCACCTTGAGGGATGGTCACAATAACCTTCAAACGGCTGCAGACGGCTCTCCACCCGACAGCGCGGGGACCCTCTCCAAAGATGGTTTTCAGCCACCTTCGGCCGGCAAAGGAGCGACGGGCGGCAGCGGTGGAGGCGGCGCGGGGGGCAGTGGCGTGACCGCTCAAGGTGGAGGCGGCGGGGGCTCTGGTGGTTGCGGAGGAGAGGGCGGCGAGGCGGGCGGCTCCGGCGGCTCCAGCATTGGTATTGTGTGGCTCCTCGGGTCGAACCTCGCGTTCGAGCAATGCAGTGTGAAGGTGGGCGCTGGCGCGAATGGGGGCTCCGGCGCAGCCGGTGGTGCGGGCGCCACTGGAGGAGCCGGCGGTAATGGCTTTGGGACCGGCTGCCGCGGCGGCGCAGGAGGCAAAGGCGCGAGCGGTGGCAAGGGCGCCAATGGGGTAGGCGGACACTCCATCCTGATTGCCTATCAAGGAGCGGTGGAGCCGTCCCGCCAAGGGCTCGCCGGCAAGGATCCTACCGACGCAGGCGCCCCAGGGGGAATTGCTGAACCGGTCTATCGGTTCGAGCCCTGATTGGATTTCGTCGACCCGTGAGAAAGCTGCCGACAATCACAAAGGCGATGTGGGTCGATCCGCTCGGTGCTAAAGTGCGACGCCGTTCAGCCGATTACGGCACAATCTTTCCGAGCGCGGTCCCCTCTCCCCACGCTCGAACCAAACGAGGCTAGCGTTTCATGAAAAATCTCGATCTCACGAAACTTCTGACGGTGGGGGCGTTGGGCCTCGTGGGCACTTTCTCCGCGGGCTGTCACGCGACGGTCCGCGTGCAGGCTCGCGTCGTCGAACCCCACCCGACACGCGTCGTCGTGCGCGAAGAGGCGAAGGTCGAGACGAAGACCGTGGTGGTCTTTCGTGAGCCACCCCCGCTCGTCGAGGTCGAACCCGACGTCTATGTCGTGAACGATTACGACGAGACTGTCTATTACATCGACGACTGCTACTGGTACTATCGCAATGACGCGTGGTATCGCTCGTGCAGCTGGGACGGTTCGTTCGTGGCCGTCGAGGTCAACTATGTTCCTGTGGTAATCGTCCACCGCGACCACACCCGCTATCGCCACTATCGTGCCTCAGCCTCGGTCACTGTCTTCCACGACACTGAGGTCCGCGAGCGGCGCCGCAAGGCAAAGGGTGGTAGCGCGACCGCCTCGGTGAACGTCGAGGTCGAGGGCAAGGTCGAGACGCGCGAGTCCAAGACGACGCGCAACGTCGATGAAAAGGTCGAAGGCAAGACGGAGAAGTCCGACAAGTCTGCCACTTCGACGATCAATCAGGACAACAAGACCGGCTCCAAAGCAGGTACGACCTCGACGGTCTCTCAGGACAAGAACAAGACCGAGGAGAAGGACAAGACGAAGTCCGGCTCCAGCGCGACGGTCAGCCAGGACAAGAACAAGACCGAAGAGAAGGAGAAGCCCAAGTCCGGCACCAGCTCCACGGTCTCTCAAGACAAGAACAAGACCGAGGAGAAGGACAAGACGAAGTCCGGCTCCAGCGCGACGGTCAGCCAGGACAAGAACAAGACCGAAGAGAAGGAAAAGTCCAAGTCCGGCTCGAGCGGGACGGTCAGCCAGGACAAGAACAAGACCGAGAAGAAGGACGACAACTCGAGCAGCTCCGCGCTCCAGAAGCCGAAGAAGAAGGAAGAGAAGAAGAAGACCCAGGAGAAGAAGAAGTAACTCCGTCCTTCTTCGGTGATTCGACAGGCCGCCCAGGGTCGTCACCTTGGAGAGAGCGGCCTGTCGGCATTTACGGGTCCTCTATTTGTGCTCCCAGCTCGCGTCACCCGCGAGGACTCGTGCGTTGTTCGACGCCAGCCATGCTTCGGCGGTGGCGTCACCTTTGACCTCGGCGTCGAGGAAAGCCAGCGCGGCCGAGCGCAAAGCGAGTGAGAACGACGCCAATCGCTCGTCGCTCGAGCCGAGGTCGGCGAGATTGAACGTCGAGTGGCCGCCGACCCCGACTGGCAAGTTGGAGTAGAGGAGCCAGCGCTCTCCGTCGGTCGGCTGGTCGTCGAACGCGACGCGACGAATAGCACCCGTGAGCTCCGGCTTGTCGGGCTTCACGTCCATCGTGCCCGTCCCATAGAGGATGGGACCGCGCATGTCCTGCCAGGAGTTGCCGCTCGCGTCCTCGAAGAAGCCGCCGAACTCGGGACCTGCTGGACTGAAGCCTATGGACGCGACGGGTCGCGGGTCGGGGAGCCCGATGGGTGGGTATCCATCGAGCGGCGCGAACTTCGCCCCGAGGACCACCTGAGGGGCCCGTGAGCCCGCAGACCACCCCGCGATGACGACGTGGTCGAGATCGATCGAGGGGCCACCCGCCGCGACGCTGGCGTCCGAGAGGTCAGGGAGGGCATCGAGGACCGCGATCACGTCGCGGGTCTTCGCCAGAGCGAGGAAGCCGCTCTCCTCGTCGAAGTTCGCCGGGGAGCAGTCGGCCGGCGCGATACCGCCCAGATCACAGAGGACCGAACCTGAGTCTGTTGTAAGCGGTATATGGGCAATATGGATGACCGCATATCCTTGGCCCGCGAAGGTGTTGCCCCAATCCTCGCTGACGTGGTGACCGTTCGCGTCGAACCCGCCGCCGTGAGACCAGATGACGAGCGGGAGCGAGCCCGTCGCGCCCGTGGGGAAGCGCGCGAGGAGCGGCAGCACACGACCCGTCACAGGGTCTGTCGCGGTGAAGCCCTCCCGGACTGTGACCGGCAGATCCTGGAATGGGTATTCGCAGGTCCCTTCACACGAGGCCGCGGCTCCGCCTGCCCCCGCACCCCCCGACGCGCCCTCGCCACCGCCACCGCCGCTGCCCCCAGGGTTCCCTTTGTCCTTGCACGCCCCGAGAGCCAGCGTCGTCACCCCGATCAAGGCCGCTACCTTGATCACCAGTCTGAGGTCTCCCACCATGTTCGCCTTTTCCCTTGGAACCCACTCCCCGTGGTGGGTCTTCTGCCATTGGACACTCGAGCGAGGCCCTTGGAAAATACCTAGATCCTGTTCGGATCCAAATGGCACGCTGGACCCGAAGAGTGCCAGTCGACTCCACTAGTCCCGTGGAAACGAAGTTTCCACGCGAAAGACAATGGGGGCCCGGCGATGGCTTCGACGGAGAATGCTGGTTCCAGGGGACTAGCGGGTCTGCGTGTGGGCGCGCAGCTCGGCGCGGAGCCAGGCTCGCAGACGGTCGTCGAACGAGAGCTCGAGCGCCCCCGAGCGCGCCCGATCGGCGAGCTCGGTCGCTGCCACGGCACGCCCGCGGGCCCCGTCGACGACGAAGAAGATCGAGCGCTCGGCGCGATCACCCGCGATCGCCGCCCAGTGCTCGCCGGTCTCGTCGAACGTGAGCGAGCCCGGAGCGACGACGTCATAAGGCAGGACGGAGTCGTCCACTACAATGGAGCTTATACCGCTGCTGATGACAATGGCGAGGTAGTGAGCCCCGCCAGGCCCCAGCGCCAGATCGCCTACAGCGTCGTAAGAACCACGCGCCACCCCACCGATGAAGATCGTCGACGCGGAGTCGTCTCTACCCACATAACCGAGCAACGAGGTTCGCGGCGCGAACGCCAAGTGGCTCACGTCGCGGAAGCCGCCTGGCTGACGCACTCCGTCTCTGTAAACGGCATATCCACCGGGGGCCTCGGCTACAAATGAGTAAGCGTCACCCGCATCGGAGACGACGACCGAGCTCGCGACGAGGCCCGCGAAGGGCCCAGTCGGCTTTGGGGCCTCGTCGACAATCCACCAGAGGCCGTCCGCCTCGGCCGCGTAGACGAGTCGGGCCGCATTGGCGGAGAACGCGAGGCTGCTCACGCGCGCGAACGGCTTGGAGAGGGACCCGTCGGCGAGCACACGCCACCCGTCGGCTGTCCAGACAGTCGCGGCGAACCGCCCGAGCGTGGGAGCGAGCGCGACCTCGGCGACATCGAGATAGGGGCCGAACCGTTCGCCGTCGACGAAGACGTAGCTCTCCTCCCCTTGCTGGGCCGCGAAGGCGAAGTGATCGCAAGTCGCGTCGACGTGGAGTCCGCCCGCTGCGTCGAAGGGCCCGAGCGTCGCATCTGCGACGACTACGAAGGCGCCGCGCTCGTCGCGACCGGTGTAGGCCGCGCCGCGAGGACAAGCCGACAAGCGCCCGCCTCCCAGCGAAAGCAGGTCTCGACCGAGGCCCTCCGGGGTCGCGACGACCCATCGCCCATTGCGCATGGCTGCGTAGACGAGGCGATCGGAGCGCGCGCCCCACGCGAGCTGCCCGATGCCCTCGAAGCTCGGGCCCTGGCGCCCATCGAGGATGACGCGCACCCCGTCTTCGGCGCTGTCGGCCACCCAAGCCATGCTGCGCCCGTCGGGGCTCGCGACGAGGCTGTCTATGGCGACGTGATCATAGGGGCCGAGCTCGCGCTCACCGATCTCCAGCCACTGCGCCTCGCCGTCGCTCGTCACGCGCACGCGACCGAGGTCGCCCACGCTGCCGAAGTCGTGCAGGACGAAGGGGCTGCAGCCGCCGAGCGCGGTCGCGAGGAGCGTCGCGCCCAGGAGGGGTTTCACCCGGCCCCCTCGGCGTCGCCACGGACGCGCTCGAGCCCTTGCGCCGCGCTCTTCATCACCCCGCGCGCGACCTCGCGCCCTTTCACCGACGCGACGACCTCGAAGCGGAGGAGCGCGTCGATCATGTGGGTGCGTCGCACGAAGTAATCGAGCCGCTGTCCCGCAAAGACAGGAGCGAGGAGCTTCACGTCGACGTGCGCTGTCATGCCGAGCCTCGACGCGGGGTCGGGCACCGCGATCCCGAGAATTTGCTCGAGATCGGCGGCGACCTCGGGGCGATACCCGGGCTGCATGCGCGCCCCGAGCTCGAGGTTGCCGAGCCCCGCGAGGAGCCGCTCGGGGTCGAGCCCACGCGCGGTCATTCCGGTCTCGATGAGGTCGATGAGCGCGAGCACGTTGGTCGCTTGGCCGAGTCCCTCGATGGTGTAGACGCCAGGCCACAGCGCGACGTGGGGGAAGTGCCCTTCGAACACGTGCTCGTTCGCCGTGATGTAGCGACTCGCCCAGAGCGCAGGCTTGGGTCCGCGCTCGTACGCGTCGACCGTGTCCACCATCAAGAAGGGCCTGCGATGCGGCAGGAGTCGCTCGATGACGGAGGCGCCCCACGCGAGCTCACGCTTCATGATCCACCGCTCCCTCCATGAGGCTTCGTGCGAGCTCGAGCTCGCGCGAGGTCTCGGTCGTCACGACGGTCGTGCCCGCGGGTGCCGACGCTCGAACCATCGCGCGGAGCGCGGCCCCGGGCCCGACGATGATGAAGGCTCGAACGTCGCGCGCGCACAACAAGGCGAGCACCTCACGGAAGCGAACCGCCGCCGTCACGCCGCGCACCAACCGATCGCGCGCGGCCGCGATGGAGGTCACGACCTCGACGTCCACCGCCGAGACGAAAGGCACCGCGAGCCGGTCGTCGGGTGAAGACGGGACGTCCGCGAGCGCGCGCTCGAGGGCGCGTGCGCCGCTCTGCATCGAGGGTCCGTGGAAGGCGCCAGCGACCTGGAGCCTGCGGCCCGGGATCTGCCGCGCGATGCGACCGAGCGCTCCTTCGGGGGCGCCGATGACGAGCTCGCTCGGGGTGTTGTCGAGCGCGAGGTAGGCCGCGCCGCCGCCGAGCTCCAGCGCGTGGCCGAGCTCGCTCGGGCGGATGGCGTAGAGCCCTCCGCGCTCCGCGATCGAGGCTGCCTCCATCGCCGCGCCGCGAGCCGCAGCCGCGACGATGGCTTGATCATCGTTCAACCCATGCGCGAGGCAAACCGCAGTGATCTCGCCGAGCGAATGACCCGCGACGAAGTCCGGCGCCGCGCCTCGCGTGCACTCCCGCGCGAGCGCGAGGGAGAGCGCGACCAGCGCGGGCTGCGCGACGCGCGTCGAGTCGAGGAGCGCCCCACCTCGCTCGAGGAACGAGGCCGCGCCGGGCAAGTTCGCAGCGCGCGCAGCGATCGAGAGGAGCGCGTGCCCTGCGGGCGTCGACAGCGCGAGCTCGAGCTGGGCACGCGAGGGTCGCGTGCCCTGCCCTGCGGCGATCACCGCGAGCCGGCCTGTCGAGCGCGTCACGCCGTGAGCCCTCCATCGACGACGAGGGCCTGACCGACCACGTAGGAAGCGTCGTCGGACGCGAGGAACAGCACGGCGCGCGCGAGCTCGTCACCGCGACCGACGCGCTTCAACGGGATGAGCTCGACGCGGCTCGCGAGGATGCGGTGGTCGAGCCGCGCAGCCAGACCGCAGTCGAAGAGCCCCGGCAAGACAGCGTTCACGCGGATGCCTCGCGGCGCGAGCTCCGCGCCGAGCGTCCCTGCGAGCGCGACGAGCGCTCCCTTCGACGCGGCGTATGCGCTCTGTCCGGGCGTCGCCGCGATCGCCGAGATGCTCGACACGATCACGATCGCGCCGCGCCGCTTCGACATCATCACGCGAGCCGCAGCGCGACACGTGTTCGCGGTCCCGAAGACGTTCGTCGACACCACGCGCTCGAGGGCCTCCGCCTCTTGCATGAGGAAGAACCCGTCCTCCGCGACGCCTGCGTTCGCGACCACGACGTCGAGGGCACCCGCCTCCTCCGCGATCCCTCGCGTCACCCGTTCGACGGCCGCACCATCGCGCACGTCGAGCTCGACCGCGCGCGCGTCGGCCCCGAGCGCGCGAGCCTCGGCGACGACGGCCTCGGCCTCCGTCGCGTGCGCGTGAAACCCGACGAAGACCGACGCTCCCTCGCGCGCGAGCTCGAGCGCGATCGCGCGCCCGAGACCACGCGAGCCACCTGTGACGAGCGCGGTCTTCCCCGAGAAGCGCGCCGACGTCACGGCGCGCCCTTGGTTGGCTCGAACGCCGTCGGTGGGAGCGCGGCGGCGGCGCGCGGGCGGTAGCTGTCGCTGAGGACTCACGTAGAGGCTGCGATTCGTGAGCACCGGGGGCGACGCCGTGCAGGAAAACCGCCGAGGAGCTCTCCAGTTGTGCGCCGCACGGTCAAACACGAGAGCCCCGACCACGCCCAGGGGGGCATGATCCGCGCGACAGCAAGTGAGCGCCCGATCGCGGGGCTCGAGAGCGCCGCGAGCACGCGACCGACGTCCTCGCCGAAGGCCTCTATGGCGTCGCCCGCTGCGATGGGCGCGTCCGTCGCGAGCCACGTGATGCGCTCTCTCCTGCGGTTCGCCGCGCGCACGTCGAGCGCCTCGCGCCCGACGTAATCCTTGTCGTTCGAGAGGCGCCAGCGGAGCTGCAGCGTGAGCGGGTCGCGCTCGAAGGCGCCCACGCCGCGCGCGCAGAAGAAGCCGTTCTCGAGCGCCGCGAGATCGAGCGTCGCCCGATCGACGGGGGTCAGATCGAAGGCGCGCCCCTTGTCGACCAAGGCCTCGAGGGAGGCCGCGGCGGACTCATTTGGCACAACAACGTTATAGCCAAACTCACCGGTCTTGCCGGCCCTCACGACGAGGAGGTCACCAACGGTGAACGAGGAGAGGTAGGGCATGCCGACGAGGTCCGGCCCGAGCCACTCGCCGAGGAGCTCCCACGCGAACGGACCGTGGAGGCCGATCGTCCGGTGGGACGCTGCGAGCGATCTCACAGTCACGTCGCTCGCGTCCCCGACTCGGAGCAGATCGGCCGCGACGACGCCCGCTGTGGTCTCGACGAAGAGGTCGTAGCTGTCCTCTCGCCGCCCCACGAGGACATCGGCGACGACGAGCCCGTCCACGTCGAGCATGAGCCCCTCACGAACCTGCGCCTCTTGGAGGTAGAGATCCGTCGTCACGAGGCGATCGACGAACGAAAACGCGCCCGCGCCCTCCACGCGGAAGACCTCGCAGGCGGGGCTCTCCTCGAGCGCGACGCCGTTCCTCAGCGCGCGATAAGCGTCGCTCATGACGGTACCTCCGCGTGGGCGACGACAGCGTCGATCACCGTGTTGACGGTGCGCATGATGGCGCGCCCCGACGCAGGGTCCGCGACGAGGCCGAACTCGGTCTCGAGGCAGACGAGGAGCTCGACCGCGTCGACCGAGTCGAGGCAGAGCCCCGTCCCGAAGAGCGAGACGTCCGGATCGATCTGCTCCGGGGGCCGCTGCACGTGCAGCGCATCGATGAGGATCTGCCTCACGCGGCCGAGGATGTCCTCGCGCTGCGCGATGCGCGCGAGGGCCTGCTCACGGGTCTCTTCGCTCATGTTCGTACCTCGGCGGGCGCGTCGGCGCCGCGTGACAAAGTCAGGGCTGCGGACGCCAGCCCACCACCCGCGACCACGCGCACGCGCCGCGAGCGCCCACCACTGACAATATCGTAAGCGCTCGCGCAGGCCGCGACGCCGACGAGTCCACCCTCGTCTTCATCGACCGCGGAGCCCTCGATCGAGTCCTCCCCGGCGATCGAGCCGACGTTTTCGCGGGGGCCGGCCACACGCCACGCGTCGACCTCGACGAGGCCAGCGACGAGGCCAGCGCGGGCCAACACGATCGCAGCCGCGCCGTCGAGCGCCTCGGGCTGCTCACCCTCGTGGAGCCCCACGACCACGATCGCGTCGACGTCCTCGCGGCGCTCGAGGTACGCGGCGGCGAGCGCTGCGACGACCACGCCGCTCGAGGCGTCCGTCGTGATGGCGGTCATCGGGCCCTTGAGGCCGAGCATCCGCGTGACCGCGCCCGCGCTCGCGTTCAGCACCATCCGCGAGAACGCGCTCGCCGAGAGCCGCGCGACGCCGCGCTCGGCGATCGATCGATCGAACTCGCGCGCGGCCTCTCTCGCCACGCGAGTCTGCGCCACGAAGAGCCCGACGCGCTCGCGTTTTACCTCGCGCCCGAGCATCCCCGCGCTCGCGAAGCGCCGTGAGCCGCGACTGCACAGGCGCATCGCGCGATCGACGCCGCGCGGGTCGACGCCGCGGACGACCTTCTCGATCGCGATGGCGGGGGCCAGGCCGACGGGCCAACGTCGAGCGTCCGCGAGCGCCGCGAGGCTCATCCCTTGCGGTCCGAAGACGCTCGCGCCCGCCACGGCGACGCGCGCCCTCGCGCGGTCGACGCGGGGTCGAGGCGCGGTCTCGACGACCAGCGCGGCGTTCGCGCCACCGAAGGCCGAGCTCAGCTTGAGCGCGGTCTTCGCCGGCGCTTCGCGAGGTGTCGACCCTGCGATCGGATCGCTCGGACAGCGCGGTCGCGCGCCCCGAAAATTCATCGTCGGTGGCAGCTTGCCGCGACGCATGGCCTCGAGCGTCACGATGAGCTCGAGGATGCCGGCCGCGCCCTGCGCGTGACCGAGGAAGCTCTTGCTCGCCGAGATCCACGGCAGCTTGCCCGCGGCGCCGAGCGTCGCCTCGACGGCGCGGTACTCGGCGGGATCGTTCGCGGCCGTTCCGGTTCCGTGCACGTTGACGTAGTCGATCGCTGCCGGCTCGAGCGCTGCGTCCGCGAGCGCCCCGACGATCGCGCGACGCACCCCCGCGCCCGTCGGATCGGGCGAGGTCGCGTGGTGAGCGTCCGCCGAGATCGCGTATCCCCCGACGTGCGCGATCGGTGAGACGCCCGGCCGTCGCACCTCGAAGTGCTCGAGGGATTCTACGACCGCGAAGCCAGCGCCCTCACCGATGGTGGTGCCGAACGGCTCGCTGAAAGGCGCACACGGCGCCACGCTCACGACCCCGAGCGACGCGAAGCCAGCGACGAGCTCGGCCACGAGCTCGTCCGTTCCGCCCGCGAGCACGACGTCAGCGACGCCTGCGCGGAGCAGATCGCGCGCGAGTCCTACGGCGTGCGTCGACGACGAACACGCCGTCGACACGACGACGACCGCGCCCTCGATCACGAGCGCCGCAGCGATGCCACGCGCGACCTTCGTGAGGCCGCCGCGGCCCGACCCCAAGCTCGTGCCCACGACGAGCGCGACGCGATCGCGCGGGAACTCGGCGCCGATGCCCGCGTGAGCGAGCGCCTCACGCCCTGCGGTGACGCCGAACGCGAGCGCGCGATCCGCAGCGTTCGAAAGCTCTCCAGGGACGAGCGCCCCGAAGCTCGAGCCCATCTCGCTCGTGTCGAACGGCAGGCCTTCTCGGATGCCGGACTCTCCGCGCTCGAGCGCTCGGTATGTCTCGTCCACGCCGACGCCGAGCGCCGACACGGCACCGAGACCGGTGATGACCGCGGCGCGCATGGGTCACCGCGACGGATAGATCGCGCCACCCACGATCATCGTGATGATCCCCGCGAGCCCGAGGACTGCGCCCGCGGTGATCACGAACGCGCCCGCTAGCCCACCGCCTGTAACCCCACCTCCCAAGATCAGGACTGGGATGCCGATCGCGAGGTGAACCAGGCCCACCCCGAGGAGCACACCACCCACGGTGAGCACGACGTTGGCTCGGTTCTTCTGTCGTTCGTAGTCGCGGGTCTCGGGATCGAGCACGCCCTCGCCGAGATCGCGCGTGGCCACGTTCCACTTGGCGGCGGCTGCCTCGAGCGAGTCGCGCATCCTGAAGAACTCGGCCTCACCGAGCTGCGCGAGCAGCTGCCGCTCGATGGCGAGCGGCGTTGTGTCGCGCATCGCCAGCTTGTCGGCCTTGCGGAGCGTATCGTCGAGGAAGAGGTCGCTCGATTGCTTGAGCCGTGCACAAGCGTGCGCAGCGATCTCGCGCATGTGCACGCGACGCGTCAGCGACACCCCGAGCTCGGAGGCTTGGTCATCGATGCTGCCGACGACGCGCATCCCGAGATCAGGGTCTTTGCGGAGCGCGCGCCCGAGATCTGCGCGCTCGGTAGGGGTCAGACGCCCGAGGAAGTCCCGCATCCCGAGCATCGCGTCGTCGAGCTCGGGCATCGCGGCTGTCATCCGCGCCTGAACTGCGGGGTGCGTTCGCCCCTCGAGCGGCAGGTCCGCGAAGCTGCCCGTGATGAGCAGGCCTCGCATCGTCTTTTGGACCAGGTCGCGCCCGCGCTCGACGTCGCCAGTCGGCAGCGCTGCCGACGGGATCAACATCGGATCCTGCGGGCGCGCCGCAGAGATCGCGCCGAGCTGACCGTCGAGTCGCGCGAGGAACGCCTTCACTTCCTCGTCGGAGACACCCTGCTCTTTGGGGATTTGCAAGAGCCCGTCGAGCGTCGCGCTGCAGCCCGAGGCGCCGAGTGCGCTGCCTCCCAACAAGCCAGTCCGCAGAAAGGATCGTCGCTCCATGCTTTCACCCTCGCCGAAAATGAAAGCATCCCACGTGCCACGATCGCTCGTCGGACCTCAGTCGTGTCGTCGGGCGCCTGTACGAACAATTCTGTAACCACCGCTCAATCGCTACCTCAAGCCCAGGTCCGCGATCATTCTGTGCACGAAGGTTCGTCGCGGATCGAGGCGTTCGGCGATCGTGCGCCAGCGACGTAGCTCGGGAATGTTGGCGAGCAAGAGCGGGTGGGACAGCACGCCTCGCGTCTCGAGCCCAAAGTGCATTCGGGCGCCCCGCTCCAGACACAGGCGCATGAAGGGCGTGAGCTCGACGCCGCTGTCGGGACCGCCGATGAGGGAGATCACCTCGATCGCCGCCGACACGCGATCGTATTGAGGTGACAGCCAGTGCCGGGACGCACCCACGAACCGCACGGTGATGGGCGCCTTGAGAAAGCGGCCCTGTGAGCGCTCGCGCTCCGCGAGCTCGAGCAGCGCGTCGACGCACGGGACAACGTCCTCGACTGGGACGCTGGCCTCGAACGCGTGCGCGATCCCGACGTCGCTGATGGGCGCCCCGCCGAGGACCTCCGCTGACCATCCTGTAAATGAAGCGCCCGCAAGCGCACGGAGCGCCGAGTCGATCGCGAGCGGCGCGAGCCGCGGCGTGAACGCGAGCGCCGCGCCGGCCCAGTGGCCAACGTTCATGCGGTCGAGCGCGCGCGTCGTCAGGTTGTGACGGGCCCGTCTAGGAGGGACGACCGGAGCGCGCCGGATCCGGGTCACGCTCGCGAGGTGTCGTCGATGGCGCCGATATGGATTCACCTGTACCGCGATGTCGCGGAACATCGATAGGAGTGACGGCCGAGAGAGGAGCGCCCGCAGGTCTTCATAGGTGGACAGATCGCGCCGCTCCTCTAGTACGTAGTCGGGCACTGTGCGGAGCGTGACCGCCGAGACCACCCCCATTGCCCCGAGGCTGGTCACGACCGAGCGAAACACATCGTCGTCGCGAACGAGGGTGAGGTTTGGCGGACATGTTCCGCGCGAGACTTCCCATGACGCCGGCTCGACCCGCAGCGCGCGCCCACCGCCAACGACCATATCGACCGAGACGACCTCGTCAGAGAGGGGCCCGGCGCCGAGCCCCGAGCCATGGGTCGAGGTGGCGACCGCGCCACCGATCGTCATATTGCAGTTTGCGGGGACCGAGGCGAGCGTGAGGCCGCGCGTCCGCAAGTGTTGAAGAAGGTCAGCGATGCGTGTTCCCGCAAGGACGCGGACCTGACCGAGCTCGTCCGGGTCGTCCACTCCGACCATTCCGTCCATGCGGACGAGCATCCCAGGCGACGCGTCGGGTCGCGCGGGAGACCACGCTGCGCCGACGGTTGCGAGCGTGAGTTCCGCTGACTCGGCTGTTCGTACGAGGTGCCCGACCTCGTCGATCGTTCGCGGGCGTGCGCTGACGAGCGGCTCCGCCCTCGGGGCGTCCCGCTCACTTTCGCGATTGGTTCGAGACGTTGTGTGTGTGTTTGCGACGAATGGAGGGCGTGTCTCGGGTCCAAGGATCACACCTCCAGACAAAGCAACCGCCGAGCCACAACCGGTTTGCCGCGAACGCGTGAGCGCGCCGCAAAGGGAAGCCGTTACCGTGTATTCGTTCGGGCACAGGTGGATACGCTGCGCCCGTCAAACACGCCAGTTCAGGCGGCGAACGCGCGCAGGTCCGTCTCGGGGACGAGCGCCTCGATGCGCTGACGGATACGGTGTTTCGCTCGCTCCTCGAGCTGGCGCACGCGCTCTTTGCTGATGCCGAATCGACTGCCGACCTCCTCCAAAGTCGGAGGCTCCGCAGCCAAACAGCGCTCCTCGACGATGGTGCGCTCGCGCGCAGGCAGGTCCGCAATCGCGGACTCGAGGGCAGCCCGCAATCTGTGCTGGACCTCGCGCCGACCCATCGTCTCCTCCGGAGAGGGCTCGTCCGAAATGGCGCGCTCGACCAGCGGCGCCTCGCCGACTGGGTGGTCGTCCAAGCTCGACTCACGGCTCGTGAGCAATGGCAAGAGCTGCTCGATACGAGCGACCGACAGCCCGCTCGCTTGAGCCAGCAACTGGGGGTCTCGCTCTCGCGTCTTTCGATAATAGCGGAGCGCGCGTCGCTCGGCCTTGGAGGCCCCAATACGAACAACCCTGTAAGCCCTTACCACATAGTCTCGGATTTCGGCGCGAATCCAATATGCGGCATAGGTCACGAGCCGACAGCCGCGCGCGGGGTCGAAGCGCGTCGCCGCCTTCAGCAGGCCGATGTTGCCCTCTTGGACAATGTCCTCCGTCGGGAGGCCCCAGCGCCGATACTCGAGCGCAATGGTCATGACGAAAGGCAGGCAGGCTCCAATCAGCTTCGCCCCCGCCTTCTGGTCGCCAGCGCGCCACCGCGCGACGAACTCGAGCTCTTCTTCGGGCGAGAGCGGGTGAAACGCCCCGAGCTCGGAGCGGTAAGTCGAAAAGGCATTGCGCTCGGAAGCGACCGGCATTTGCGAGCCTCCTTGGTTCTGAGGCGGTCAGTGCAAAGGCAATGCCTGCAATCAGCGCGTGTTCTGGGTGGGTTTTGCGCAAAGCTTGCTGTGGGGTCCTCTTGGCGGCCTGTCGGCTGGCGATTTCTGCGCGGTCGCAAATGATTCGCGCCGCTCACACGGACGCTGGGTAGAGGACCTCCAGCAGGTCGGTGCGCGTGACGATCCCCACGAGCCTCTCGCCGCGCAGGACAGGGAGCCGCCCGACGTCGGCCCGCTCCATCGCGGAGAGCGCGTCCTCGACGAGCGCGTCCTCCGTCGTGGTCACCGCCGGCGCCGACATGAATTTGCGCACGGTACGCTCGGCGCCCCCTTTGGATTCGGCCCGCTCGAGGTCGCGCCGAGACAGCACGCCGACGACGCGATCGTTCTTCACGACAGGAACGCCCGTAAAAGACCCCGCCGCGAGCACTGCCTTCGCTTCGGCGAGTGGGGTCGTCGTCGACACGGTGCGGACCGGACTCGACATGATGTCCCGCACACGCAACGGCTTCGGCGGCTCGGCGACGAGCGCGCTCCTCAGCCGATCTTGGACCTCGCTCGGAGCGACGCCGCGCACGATCGCCGCCGCGGCGACCGAGTGGCCGCCACCTCCCAACTTGGTCAAACACTGCGCGACGTCGACGAAGGGCGCTCTCGACCGCGCGATCACGTGACTTCCTCCACGCCGATCGGGCGCGATGAGGAAGAGGGCGTGAGCGTCCTCGAGACCCATCGCCGCGGACGCGACCTCATCGAGTCGCCCCGCTCCCTCTTCGAGGAGCGCGAAAGCGATGCGCGCCCCGCCGATGCGCTCGACCTTGGAGCACGCGAGCGCGGCTCGAAGAACCTCGCGCTGAGAATCCCCGAGAGGTGTGCGCAGGTATCGATTGATCACCGCGAGCGAAGCGCCGCGATCCATGAGCCACGCCAGCGCGGCAGCGTCGCGCCCCGTCGAACCGCCGAAGGTCAGCGACCCCGTGTCCACGTGGATTCCGAGCGCCATGGTCGTCGCCTCGAACGAGCCCACAGCGACGCCCTCGCGGGCGAGGGCCTCGACGAGCAAGGTCGTCGCGGACCCGACGGGCTCGACGCACACCACGTCCGCGGGGACGTCGTCCTCCGACGGCGCGTGATGATCCCAGACGTGCACCTCGATTCCATCGCGCCGCTCGATCCTCTCGAGCAGCGCCGGGACGAGCGCGAGCCGCCGCGCCCGCTGCACGTCCACGATGATCACGCGACGAACCGCCGCGGGATCCACCTGCGCTGGCTCGATCGTCGGCAAGCGGTCGCGATGAACGGCGACGAAGTCGCGTGGGCCAGCACCCAGCGGGCCGAGCAGAATGCGGGACGCAGGATGGAGGAGCTGCGCTCCGACGGCAGCCCCGAGCGCGTCGAAGTCCGCGACGACGTGAGTGACGACCAACTCCACGTCGACACTCTACCCCTCGGATGCGAGGCGAGGCTTCAGCGCTTCGTGTGCGCCGCGGCGCGCGAGGATCCGAGGGCACGCAGCGCGCGCTGGACCTGAGGATCGTGCGCGGCTCCCACGCGACCCGCGTGGTCGGGCCACGCGAGAGGACCGCTGCCGATGAGCGTGCGATCGCGCACGTCGGGGCCACGCCAAGTGCTCGGTGCATGAGCGAGCTCAGCCTCGCGGTCGAGCGCAGCGGGCAGCCCAAGCGCGATCTGAGGTGAGACCCCGACGCGTTGGAGTGGAGCGCCGTCGGGGAGCGAGAACACGAGCGTGGTCAAACGCAGGACGCCAGCGCCAGCGTCGTCGTCGAGGTACTCCTGAGCGCAGCCCTTGCCGTAGGTACGCGTGCCGACCACGATGCCTCGCTCGTACGCGGCGAGCCCGCCCGCGAGCATCTCCGCGGCGCTCGCGGTCTCACCATCCACCAGGACCGCGAGCGGCCCGCCGTAGACGAGCTCCGGTGGCGGACGCGGCGCGCGATCGACCTCGATTTCGCCGTCGCGCCGACGCATCGGGAAGAGCGCCGCCCCCGGCAGGAAGAGACCGAGAGCGCCGATCGCTCCGTCGGTCGAGCCGCCGCCGTTACCGCGCAGATCGAGCAGAAGTCCCTTGGGATCGACGTGGCCCGCGCGATCGAAGAGGGCGACTTGCAAGCGATCGCCGAGGTCGTCGGGGACGTCCTGGATGCGAACCACGAGCACGTAGCCGTCGCCGTAGGGCACTTGCTCCACCCCGAGGCCGCTCTCGATCGTGCCCGGCGTGGGCGGGGCGGCGAGGAGTTGAGCGCCGGAGGGAACCTCGAGTCGCGTGAGGTCGCGTGAGCCCGAACCACGACGAAGCACGCTGACCTCGACGGGCATCTGATTGCTGAGCACCGCGAGCTGGTTGTCCTGCTCGACGCTGAGCCCCGCCAGCGAAACGCCGCCGACGCTGATGACGACGTCGCCCCGCTCGAGCGGCCATCTAGCGCCGTCGTCGATGCGAACGCCGAGGGCCGTGCGTGTCATGTCCTGCCAGAGGCGCGGCGGTGGATCGACCTCGAGGTCGAGGTCGTAGATGCTGGTCTCTTCCCCCGCGGGAGCCCAAGCGCCGTGTGGATCGACGAGGGGCAGATACGCGCGCACGGCGGCAGCCAGCACGATGTTCGACCACTCCTTCGCTGACTTTTCGGGCACGAGCCGTCGGATCGCGACGTCGGCCGCGGCGGAGATTTCAGGGTTGGGGAAGGCGATTTCGGCAGCACCCAACGTCGTGCCCAGCACCCACGCGAGCTCGGCGCCAGGCCGAGTGACGCTTCCGTCCTCGAAGGGAGTGTCCTTCACGAGGGCCCACGCGGCGTCGTCCGCCACGTGGTCGAGAACACCCGCAGCGTGGCCGTCGGTCATCCGAGCGCGGAGCGTCGTCATCCACGTCGCGAGGACCTCACCCGTCGCCAACGCGGCAGTGCAATCCCCACTGGTCGGCGCGGCCTCGAGCTCGACGAGGAGGTCGCCCGCGACCGAATTGAGCTGCGCCGCGACTGGCGCGTCGGGAGCGGCGGACCACAACCCATGCGGGTCGAGCCAATCCGAGGTGTTTGCGGCGAGCTTCTGAGGATCGACGGGCTCGGCGGGGGTCGCGAGCATCGTGCGGGTCTGCATGACGACCCGCCGAGCTTCTTCGCAAGTCAGCGCGGGTGGTGCGCCCGTCGGTGCGCTCAACGAGCGCGGGTCGTCCCAGGTTTGTGGAGCGGGCTTGGTCGGCGCGGGGCCTTCGTCGAGGCTGCTGTTCGAGTCGCCCCCACTCGCCGATAGGCCAGGTGCCGGCGGGTCCGGGCGACGCGGCAGAACCCCGACGACAGCGAGGAAGCCACCGATGACCAACGCGGTCGCACCGACGACGATTCGCAGAGGTCGCAAGCTGGCCCCCCCGAGACCCCGGCGCGAGGGTGGGGAGCGAGGGGCCGTATCGTCGGGGTCGGTCATGGCCAGAAGCGAGACCCCATCTTACAACGGCCCTCCAACCGATGGGCCTTTTGGACAGGAACGACGACTTCGGGGGCTCGGCTCGGCCCCCGCACCTCGCGCTCCCCCTCACTTCTTGAAGAGCTTACCGAGCAGCCCTGCTTCGTCTTTGCGCTTCTTGTCCTTACGCATCTGGTTGAGGCGCACCTCGCGAACAGCGTCGATGTTCTTCGGGTTGATCTGCACGACCATGCGAAAGTCGCGCATCGCTCGCTCCTCTTTGCCCGTGCGCTTGAGGAGCACGGCTCGGTAGTAGAGAGCCTTCTCGAACATCGGATCGCGGATGAGCACCGTGTCCAAGATGGAGATGATGTCGTCGTAGAAGCTCGAGGTCTTTCCCTCGGGGAAGGGCGGCGGGTCCCCACGTCGCATCGCCTGCACCCACGCGACGAGCGCCACGTACTCGATTTGCTCTGGATCCGCTGAGGCAGCCCGCTTCGCGAAGACCTCGGCCTGCGCGAGGTCGTTCTTCTTCAGCATGACCTCTGCCTTCTGGAACTCGAGGGCAGCGTCGACGACGCGCTGGACCTGCTCGGCCTCTGCGTCGCTGATGGCTTTGCCACCCCCCGACTCGACCGTCTTCAGGTACTCGGTGCGTTTGGCGACGTCGCTCAGCGTGGCGTACGCCTCATTGAACTTCGCGAAGGCGCTGGAAACGGCGCCCTTCAGCTCCTGAAGCTCTGCGGGCAACCGGTCGGGGTGCCACGTCTTGGCGACCTTGAAATAGGCCGCCTGGATCTGCGGGTCCGTCGCGCCCTTCTCCAAACCGAGCATCTCGAAATAGTTCTCGTTCGGCAGCGACGCGGACTTCGCCTCGATTTCGGTCCACCGCTGCTTCAGCTCAGCGGACAGGTTGGGAGGCGGCGGGCGCGGCGCACTGCTCGCGACGGGTGCTGGCGCGGCCGGCGCTGCCGCAGCGGCGGCCTTGGGTGGAGGGAGCGGGATGCCTTTGAACTGCGGAGGCGGCGCGGTGAAGAGGTGTGCTTGAGGCCCCGACAACGCCGAAGAACTCGTGACCGGCGCGGGGATTGGACTGCGAAGCGGCGCCGCTGGCGCAGCGGCAACGGGAGCCGGGGCGGGCGCAGCGGGGGCTGGGGCGGGCGGAGCGACAGGCGCCGCAGGCTTCGGAGGTGGTGGCGGGGCAGCGGACTCCACCTGTGCAGGGGGGGAACTGGAGTGCTGCTGGGCCGAATATCCCTGCTGCGCCTGCTGCGGATACCCCTGCTGCGCCTGCTGGGAATAGTCCTGCTGCGGATACCCCTGTTGCGGATACCCCTGTTGCGCCTGCTGCGAATAACCCTGTTGCGGATAACCCTGTTGCGCCTGCTGGGGATAACCCTGCTGCGCCTGCTGCGGATACCCCTGCTGCGGATAACCCTGTTGCGCCTGCTGCGGATACCCCTGCGAATAATCCTGCTGCGCTTGCTGGGCATAATCCTGCTGCGGATAGCCCTGCTGCGGATAACCCTGCTGCGGATAGCCCTGCTGCGGATAGCCCTGCTGCGAATAGTCCTGCGGATAACTCTGCTGCGGATAACCCTGCTGCGAATAACCCTGCTGCGAATAGTCCTGCGGATAGCCCTGCTGCGGATAGCCCTGCTGCGGATAACCCTGCTGCGCGGCCGTCTGACCTACCGCGGGATACCCCCCCGACGGGCTCTTGGGCTGCTGCGCTTGGCCATGGCCCTGCTGTTCGTAGCCCTGCTGTTCGTAGCCCTGCTGACCGTAGCCCTGCTGGCCATAGCCCTGCTGGCCATACGCCTGATCGTACGCCTGCTGATCGTAGCCGTGCTGTTCGTGACCGGAATAGCCCTGCTGAGGATAACCCTGCTGCGAATAACCCTGCTGCTGCGCATACGCGTCTTGGCCATAGGCCTGTTCGTCGTATGCGTGGTTGCCGTACTGCTGCGCCTCGGCGTGGCTATCATCATGACCGCCGGTGTACTGCCCATATCCGGGGGGAGCCGCTGGAAAGCCTTGATCGATATTGACGCCCGCGGACGCGAGGGCCGCAGCCGTGGCGGAGGGCCCCATGACCATGGTGCCACCCACGGGTGCAGAGCCCGCTGGTGGTGCAGGCGGGGCTGGAGCTGGGGGAGCCACGGGCGCAGGCGTCGGGGCCTTGGGCGCGATGACAGGCTCGGGAGGACGCGCGACGACCGCGGGGGGAACCGGCGACGGCTTCGGCGGAGTTGGAGAGGCCGGCACAGCCGGAGCCGGCGTCCGTTGGGGCTCGCGGGCGGGCTCGGCTGCAGCTTCTGGCTCTGCCTCACGAATGGCGACTGGCCCAGGCTCGACCACGCCCGACCGTCGCACGCGGTCTTTGACGGTCACCCCGACGGGCGGGCGCCCTTGCGCGCCCACGATTTCGAGGTGCCGGGTGATCGCTAGAGCGTAGAGCGTGAGCTTCGTGGTTGCTTCGGGCGCGACCTGGGCGGCGATGATCTCCTCGAGCGTCGTCTTGCGAATACGCAGCAAGTCGGCGACTGCGCTCTCGTCCTTGTGGAACTCGAAGCGCTTCACTTCGGAGTCCATGTGGAGGCCGATTGTGCGTTTGGACAATCGGTTGAGCGTGGTCGTGACGAGCGGATCATCAGCGCGCATGCGCACGCCCGTCATGATGATGGAGAGAGGCTCGACAGGGGTGAGCTCGGGGCCGCCGTAACCCTCCAGCAGATTGTGATCTGCATAGAACGCGTAGCGAGTCTCCGGCGGAAGCTCGAAGAGGTGGATGAGCTTGCGGATCAACTGCTGCCGCAGAGCCTTGAGGATGGTCGACCCATCCAAGAGTCCACGACCGACCAAGTACCGCCCGTGGAGCATCTTCTTCTTCGAGATCTCCATGAGCGATTGGCGCAGCGTCTGCTCGTCGAGCAAGCCCATCTCGAGGAGGACACGGTCGAGCGGAGCGACCATTCCTCCGGTTCGGCTCTTCGCCGGGATGCCCTTGTCGAAATAGATACCGTGATTGAGACCGTCCGGAGTCTGGAGGAGCGTCGTGCCCGTGAGGCGCTGGTCCAGCATGTAAACCAGCAAATGGACGAGCGGCGTCTTGGTGAGAGTGCCCTCGGCGGTGGGGGCAGGCGGCTCGGGCTTGACCTCGGCCGGCGCGGGTGCCGCTGCGGGCGGCGGCGCTGGGGACTTCGCCTCGGGCGCGGGCGTCGCGGTGCGAGTGGGAACGGGAGGCGCGAGGACCCGAGCTGGTTGAGCGGGCGCGCTCGGCTGCGTGCTCGAGCTCGCGCGAGCGACGGGCTGCTGGGTGGTCGATGGCGCGCGAGGTGACGGCTGAGGTGCTGGTTCGGGGCCGAGCGCGATCGGCGCGCGCGCCGGTTCGGGTCGGGCCTCCGCGGGGATCTCCTGCTGATTCCAGGCGACCGCGCGGGTCGCGCCGTCATACGACTCCATCAGCGCGGCGGCTGCGTGGTCGTCGTAGACCGGCTGTTCCGAAGTGTCGTGGGGCTGGTAGTCGTATTCCCCCGACTTCGGAACAGGCGGCGCGCTAGGCGCTGAAGGCGTCGCTGCAGGAGGAGGCGCTTGCAGCGCAGGCTTCGCGGGCGCCGGGGGTGGCGTCGCCGCGCTCTTGTTTTGCGGGCGAAGCTGCGCCGCAGGGGCTTGAGGTTGCTGCTGCGGATACCCCTGTTGAGCCTGCTGCGGATACCCCTGTTGAGCCTGCTGCGGATACCCCTGTTGAGCCTGCTGCGGATACCCCTGTTGCTGCTGCTGCGCATACCCCTGTTGGGCCTGCTGCGGATACCCCTGTTGGGCCTGCTGCGGATACCCCTGTTGAGCCTGCTGCGGATAGCCCTGTTGCTGCTGCGGATACCCCTGCTGCTGGGGATAGGGACTTTGCTGGGCGGGCGGGGCCTTCGGGGCGGAGGGCTGGCGCGGCGGAGCGGCGCCCCGCTGCGGAGCAGAGCCACCGCCAGGCACGGGGCTGACGCCGGAGGGCGTGAAGGCCGAGGGCTGAGAGACCGCGCTCGGGTTCGTCCCGCTCTGAGCGCTCTTCGGCTCGATGACCGAGGAGGTCCGCGTGACCGATTGCCGTGCAGCGCGAGCCTGCGCGCGCGAGTTCTCGTCAGCGGGCGCGACGATGCGCGCGATCTGTTTGCGGGGGTCGGTGCCCTTGAGCGTAGCGAGGTCGACGTCGATCGGCTGATGCAGCTGGCGGCTCGCCGCGTCGAAGAGGATGCGCACCCGCGGCTGCGAGTATTGCGACGGATGGCTGGGAGTCGTGACGACGACGCCCATCTCACCCGAGCCGAGCTGGATGATCGTCCCCGTCGGAAAGATCCCGAGCGCTGCGATGAGCAGCCGAACCACGGTGTGATCGGCCGGGTCGGTGGCCTCGGTCTCCATCGTGACGAGCGCGTCGTCCGCGCTGATCGGGTCGGCCCCGGGTGCGGGCGTCAGCAGATCGTTGAAGCGCCGCGCGAGGAAGACGATGCGAGCCTGCAGCGTCGCGGGACGGATGCCCCGATACACCGGACCGAGCTCGCGGGACCTGCGGACCCAGTGGGCCTCGTAAGTCACGACGGTGCGCATGACCGTCGGCTCATTGACGTGGCCTAGCGCCGTGAGCACGGCCGCGGTGGCCGCAGGAAGCTCGAGCTCCTGCGCCTCGCTCAGGCGCGGGATGATCGCCGGCGCGTTCGGACCGACGGTGTTCGTCAGGCGAGGACGGGCGACGTCGAAGAGGAGGCCGGCCATCGCGACGCGCGCGAGGATGACGATATCGTCGGTGATTTGCCTCGCGATCGAGACGGCGAGGATCGCCGTGTTCACGGCGCGGCCGGCGTCGTCGTGGTTCGCGTTGCGGGCCGCGGTGACGCCGAGGAAAGCCGGCGTGTCGCCGCGCGACAGGTCGACGAGCATCTGCGCGATGCGCTTGACCCGCTGAGGCAGCTCGTAGCGCCCCTTCTGGAGCTGCTCGAAGAACCGCCGCATGATGACGATCGCGGACGCGTACATCCGCACGACCGCTTGGGTGTCGTCGAGGCGTTCGACGGTCGCGCCGCGCTTGAGGGCTGCGTCACCGACTGCGCGGACGCGGATGCGAGCCGAGACCTTCTCGAGGTTTTGCCCGTTGCTGCGTCGATGCGCGTCGGCGACGGCCGCGACGAACGCGAAGAGGTCCTGCGGGGACACGTTGCGCGCGATCGCGAGCTCGGAATAGCCGTACTTCTTCAGGAGCTCGCCGAGCTCGACGGCGCCCTCGTAGACCTGACGCGACGCCTTGAGGAGCTGACCGCCGACGAAGATCGAGCCGAACGCGAACAGGATCGAGACGTTCTGATCGGTGCGCTGGCCGTAGTCGTTGATGAGCTTCGCCGTGTCCTCGACCTGGCGAACCACGGCTTGGTTGTCGAGCGAGTGAAGGGTCGCTTGCTTGACGAGCCGAAAGATCGCCTGGACGACCGACGCTGCGAGATCGCGCGCCTGAACCCGGCGGACGTTCTCGCCAGCGTTCTCGGTGATGATGTCCAGCCGAGCCGGCGCAGCTGCTGCGGGGGCTTGAGCGGTCATCCGACGATCTCCCCCGCGGGCGACACACGCACACCGACGCGAGCGGCGATCGTCTCGGCTGCGACGAGCGCGGACTCACGGAGGGGCTGCGTGTTCCACCAGCGACGCTTGACCGCTTGGAGCACGGCCTCGAGAGCCTCACGGGTGTTGGCGTTCTGCCCGAGGAGCTCCGCGCAGAGCGCGCGCGTCTGCTCGAGCGCTTCATCGACGAGCAGGCCGTGCTTCTGCACGGTCTCGACAGCGATGGCCTCGCCGCGTTGAGGATTGAGCTGGTAGAGGGCGGTGAGGAGCTCTTTGCGCTCGGGCACGGGAAGCTGGTTGAAGCTGGGGTCTTGCACGCGCTTGACGAGCAGCGGGCCGGCCGCTCGCACCTGATGGTACGCCATCGCGCGGATGGCCGCCTGGCGGAGCTCGAGCTGCGGTGCCTCCGCGAGCTTCTGAAGATCGTCTTTGAGCTGCTCTTGTGACTGCGCGAGGCACGCGGTCGCCTCGCAGCGCACCGTCGGGTTGTTCATCGAAGCGAGGCGCTTCAGAGCCTCGCGACCGCCGGGGGTCTGGATGCCGGCGAGCAGGCGCAGGAGGGGGCGCGCGGTCTCGATCGAGACGTTCGGGATCCGCTCGGCGATCTCGTTCTCGCGCCCCGCCATCGTGCGCTGCAAGAACTGGAAGAGAACGCCGCGCAGTCGCTCGTGCTGGACCTGATCGAGCACCGACACGATCGGGTTCACGTAGTCCGCGCCGAGGTCGTTGAGGATCGGCCCGAGGCGCTGTGCGATCCACTCGAGATCGGCAGCAGGCCCGCTCGTCGTCCCCGGTCCTTGCAGAATCTGCTGCTGGTTGGACCGGATGGCTTCGACCAAGAGGAGTCGCACTGTCTCCGGCCCGAACATCGCGCCGGTGAGCTGCGCGGGGGCCGTGCGCGGGTCGACACCGAAGATGCGCCGCTGCGACAGCACCTGTTCGACCGTGCGTCGAAGGGCGTCGTACATCGGGAAGAGCACGTCGAACCGGCGCGAGAGCACGAGGTCGCGCGCGCTCGCGTCGAGCGGCTCGGCGATGAGCTGCACGTCCTTGCGCGAGACGGTGTCGATGAACGCGTCCGCGAGGACCTCGACGAAGCGCTCGCTCCATCGCTCGGGGCTCGTCTCGAGCTGGGAAGCGACGGCCTTCTTGGCGATCGCGTCGATCGCGAGGACCTTCGCGGCAGCGCGCGTGACCTCCATCGATTGGGCGTCGACCTGCACGTTCATCGCCGCGGCCTCGGCGCGGTTCGCGCGCTCGTCGGCGGCTCGACGCGCCATGTTCTCGAGCTGATCGGACTCCTCGAAGAAGGCCTCGCGATCGGCGGCGTCACCCTCGGCGAAGACGTTGATCGCGTCGTACTTGATGTTGATGAGCTGTCGCTCCCAGAGCGCCGACGCGACGTCGTCCTCGGGCGTGAGATCGCGGAACGGATCGATGAGGAAGACCTCGCAGAGGCCGCGGACCTCCTGCTCGGTGACGCCCGCCTGCACACGGAAGCTGCGCACGCCGACCGCGAACAAGTTGTAGGGGACGACATCGAACGGCGCGGTCGGCTCCCACACGGTCTGCGTGCGATGCGTGAACGAGTAGGGCATGAGCGCCCAGTGCACGCCGGTCGGGTCGGCCTGCACGGCCTCGACGAGGGCCTGGTGCGTCGCGCGCAGCTTGTTCTCGGCCTCGGGGTGCTGCCAGCCGTACTGCCGCACCGCAGGCAGCAAGCGCTCGATCCGTCGGAAGACGTCGATGAGGCGCTGGACCGTCGGATCGGTCTCGAGCGCCGGCATCTCGACCGGCTGCATCGGCTCGGGCGCGGCCTGCGGCGCCGGAGCGGCTGCGGCTGTCGCTGGCGAAGCTGCAGGGGCGAACGCGGCCTGCGCCGCCGCCGGGATCGCCTGCGGCTTGAGCGGCGCCATGAGCCGATAGCACTCGTCGCGCATGACCGCGGCGGACTCGAACCGGTTGCGCGGATCCCACGCGAGGGCTTTGTCGACGAGCGCGATGACCTCGACGGGCAGGTCGGGCGCGATGCGCGCGAGCGACGGCGCGGGCTGCGTCGCGGCCAAGATGAAGGCCTCGTTGTCGCTGCGCCCTTGATGCAAGCGCTGCCCGCTCATGATCGCGTAGAGCGTCGCGCCGATCGAGAACACGTCCGCGCGACCGTCGACGCCCTCGGTGAGGCCCATCGCCTGCTCGGGCGCCATGAACGACGGCGTGCCGAGCGCGGTGCCGGCGCGCGTCTTGTCGCCGCCGGCCTCACGCATGCGCGCGACGCCGAAGTCGAGCAGCTTCACCTTCCGCTCTTTCGAGATGAAGATGTTCGCGGGCTTGATGTCGCGGTGGACGATGCCGACCTCGTGGAAGGCCTGCAGCACGTCGAGCGACTGCGCCGCCACGTCGAGCGCGTCGGGAGGCGGGACCTTGCGGCTCATCCGCTTCCACATTTGTTGGAGGGTCTCGCCCTCCAAGAGCTCCATCACGAGGAAGGGCTCGTCCGCCTCGGTCGCGTCGTCGTCGAGGATCGCCACGCGCCCCGGATGGTCGACGCGGTTCGCGACGTAGCCCTCACGGAGGAAGCGGTCGCGAATACCGACGTCGCGCGCGAACTCGGAGTGCAGGATCTTGAGCGCGACGCGCGACCCGTTGCGGTGGGTCGCCGAGTACACGGTCGCCATACCGCCGATGCCGAGCATGGCCTCGAGCGTGTACTTGCCCTTGATGGTCATGCCCAGGCGAGCGCGGGCACGAGTTTTCTCGTCGAGCGCCGCAGGATCGCCGGCAGCGGGATTGGAAGCGTTGTCGGCAGCCATTCGTCCCGTCGGAGTGCCACGCCGAGAGCGAAGTTCTCGGGGAAGAAAACGCTACCATCCTCAGGCCAAGCTGGAAGAATCTTTCTTGGCCGCACGCCCGTCGCTCACGCCCGGGCTCGAACCCGGACTCAGCGAGGCTTCAGGTAGGCGCAGCGCGGCGCATCGATCTCGACGTGCACGCCCGTGTTCGACGGCACGAGGTCGTTCCAAGACCGCGTCGTCGCCGGGTTGCCGGTGAAGAGGTCCACGTGATAGCCCGTGACCTTGCTGCCGCGATCCTCGGCGATGAAGCAGCCGTCGTGCTGACCACCGTCAGGGCGCGGCAAGCCGGCGTACTCGGGGATGTACACGACCGAACCGAGCGGGATCACTTTGTCGTCGACCGCGAGCGTGCGCAGCGGCGTGACGGGCTGCCCGAGCGCGCCGCGGCCCGACGGGAACTTCTTGGGGTCGAGCTTTTCGAAGCAGATCTTCTGGTCGCTCTTCGGGCAGACCGCCGCGCACTCGCAGTCGCGCTTCGCGAAGCTGATGGTCTCGCCGGTCGAGAGCTTGCCGCTGCCCTGCAGGCAGACCTGGTCGTGGAAGACCTTGGTCACCGAGGCGATCGGCTGGCAGCTCGCGTCGAAGACCTTCGCGTCCTTCTTGCCGTCGCCCTCGGCGGGGAAGTCGTAATACGTGTTGCGGAAGGTCTGGTCGCTGCGCTGCCCCATCCCCGGGCCCGCCTGCGTTTCGGCCGTCGCCGTCGCGACCAGCCAGTCCTTGGTCCGATCGATCTCTTCGGCCTCGTAGCTCGTGTGGACGAAGTCCGAACCACCGCACCCTGCGGAGACAGACCCCAGCGCCGCGAGCGCGGCGAAGAGCCCGAGCACCGGTGAGAGCCCGTCCTCTCGTGTCGCCACCATCTTCGGATGTCTCCCTCGGCCATCGCCCATACCGATATCGTGGCGAAAAGCGAAGAAACTTGCACGCCCGAGCGCCGGCTCGTACGCCTTCGGGATGAAAGCTGCTCTCCAACGCGCGCTCCTCGGGGCGAGCGCCCTCATCGCGCTCTCTGCGTGCGGCCCCTCCGAAGACGCCCGCTACGCGGAGGACGACCGCGAGCCGCAGCGCCGGCCCAAGGCGACGGCGCAGGCGTCGGCCAGCGAGGATCCCGACGTCGAGCCCGAGCCCAGCGCGAGCACCACCGGCAAGAAGCCCGATCCCACCGGGCGCGCCGTCGAGCGCCTCGCGATGGGTTGGATCGGCTGGATCGGTTCGAAGCGCGCGTTCGTGTACGTCACCGACTTTCACGTGGAAGGCACCGGCGTCGGCTCGGTCGGCAACGTCTTCGCCGAGGGCGCGTCGAAGCAAGCAGAGACCACGATCTGCGAGCCCTCCGACGACTGCCTCGACGCGGCCGCGCGCAAGAAGGCCGTCCGCGCCTGGGTCGAGAAGGAAGGCCTCGGCAACGCCGTCATGATGGAGCCCGCCGCCTTCACGAGCACCTCGCAGGCCTGGGGCGCCGAGAACGGTGCGATCGGCGGCCGCGTCGAGTGGAACTCGAACAAGCTCGAGCTCGTGCGCGGCAAGCAGCGCTCGGCGCTGCCCAAGGTCGACGTTCCCCCGAAGATGACCGCGACCCCGCGCTCGCTCGCCGCGTCCCCCGACGGCGCGCTGCTCCTCGTCCTCTTCGAGATGGATCCGGGCGCCGCCTACGCCGAGGGCGTCAACGTCATCGTCGAAGGCCGCCTCTTCAAGGTCCCCTGACGATGAGCGGCGGCGACTCGGAGACAGCGCCCGGCCCCCTGCGCGAGCTCTGGACCGAGATCGGCGCCGCGTTCGAGAGGACGTTCGCGCGCCACCCCGACGCGCTCGCGTGCAGGTCGGGCTGCGCGGACTGCTGCGTCGCAGGGCTCGCCGTCGACCCCGTCGAGGCGCACGCGCTCGAGGTGTGGCTCGACGCGGCCTCCGAAGACCAGCGCCGCAAGATCGCCGCGCTCGCCTCGCGACCCGAAGAGACCTCGTGCGTGCTGCTCGACGAGGACGCCGCGTGCTCGATCTACCCCGCGAGGCCGATCATCTGCCGCGTCTTCGGCCTCGCGATGCGCCTCACGCCCGAGCTCGCGATCGCGCCCGGCGAGCGGCGACGCCTGCCGATCTACGGCGTCCCGCGCGACGACGCGCGCGTCATCTCGACCTGCTCGAAGAACTTCGTCTCCGAGGACCCCGAGCGCGCCGCGCCCGACGTGATCGTCGACGACGCCTCGTCGCAGCTCCGTCGCGCCGCCGTCTCGCGCAGCTTCTCGCGGAGCCTCTCGCCTGGCGCCCCCACCGAGCGAGCGAGCCTCGTCGCGATCGTCCGCGCCAGGCTCGGCGTCCCCCCTCCCCCCCAGGGGTAGATTTAGTAACACCCTCACTCGCCTGCTTCGGCGGCTTGAGCGCTACCGCGCTCGCGAGGGCTCGCAGAGCTACTTGACCCCTCCCCCCAGGGGGGAGGGGGTCACCAACGCGCGCCCGGCGATCGCGAGGAGCGCAGGGGCGTCGCCCGCGGCGACGATCCGCGCCGCGGCGCCGTCGACGGACGTCGCGACGAAGAGCGCGCCGGCGGGCCCCGCCGAAGCGCCGGGCCCCGCCGGCGCCAGCAAGGTCACCGGATCGACGACGGCCGCGCGCGAGACGCGCTCGGGCAAGGCCTCGGCGAGCTTCGCGAGCCGCGCGATCGACGCGAGCGGCATAGGCCTCGCCGCGAGCTCACGCAGCACGTCGACCGGCGCGGCGCCCGCGCCGATCCAGAGCCTGCCTCCGTCGACGCGCAGCACGAGCGCGGCGACCGCCTTTTCGCCTCGCTCGACCCGGAGCTTGCGGGCCTCCCCGAGGCGCTCGATGACGGTCTTCTCGAGCGTGACCTTCGGCGTGACGACCCCACCCGGCGCGTCGGTCTCGAGGGCTTTGCCGAGCGCGTCGAGCGCGGCCTCGGCCTTCTCCGACTCCTTCAGCTCGATGGCCGCGTGCGCGACCCAGCCGACGTTCGCGCGCGTGAGGCCGATGCGTGCCGCGGCGCCGCGCGCGGCCCCGAGCTCGGCGAGCGCGCGCGCTGTCTCGTCGGCCGCGCTCCCGAGGAGCTTCGAGGACTGGAGCCACGCGACGCCGCGCTTCGCGCTCTCGACGCGCGAGGCCTCGTCTTCGAACCACACCGCAGCGGCGGTCGTGTCCGCCGGGACCTCGAGCAGGGCCGCGCGCGAGCCGTGCTCGCGCGCGCTTGCGCCGGCCTTCGCCGCTCCGCGGAGCTCGAGCGACCAGGACGCCGCGTCAGCGACCAGCGAGAGCTCGGCGCTCGACGCGCCCGCGAGCGCGTCGGTGAGCGCACCGCCCTCGAGGAGCGACGACGGATCGAGACCCGGCGGCGCGAGCTTCGTCGCGAGCTCCGTCATCGCGCGATCGAGGAGCGCGACGTCCGACGTCGCGGTCATGAGCGCGCCGCTCGCGGGCGACGCGGCTCCACGGGCCGCGCCCGGATCGGCGAGGTACGCGGCAGCGCTCGTCAGCGCCGCCGCGCTGCTGCCGATGACGAGGTGGTTGCGCGCGACACCGAGCGCGAGCGCGGGCCGTCCCTCGGGGTGCTCGGGGGTGAGCCAATCGAGCCCCGCCGCATCATCGCGACGCCCGCGAAACGGCGCGCTCGAGCCGAGCGTGCACGCCGCGAGGAAGCGATCGGGCGCGCGGAGCGCGACCGCGACGAGCCAAGCTGTCGCCCCCGCAGGGAGCTCGAGCGCCGCGAGCCTGAGCGGGGCGCGCTCGTCGAACGTGTCGACGGTCTGCATCGGGAGCGATAGCCACGCGAGCGCGCTCGCGCACCAGCTTCGACCGCTGAGCAGCGCGAAGCCGTAGCTGTCCTTCAAGAGATCGTGCGCGTGCTGCGGGTCGGCGACGACGCCGGTCGCGCGGAGCTCCGTGGGGCGCGCGACCGTGCCTGGCGCAGGCACCGGCTGCGGACCTGCGCCCGCGGAGCCCGAGGCCGCGGGCTTCGGCGGGACATCGCTCTCACCACTGCTGCACGCGGCGAGGAACCCCGCGAGGATCGCTCGCCGTCCGACCCGGACCATCGCGCGCTGTGGTAGCGCGACTCGGTGCGGACCGCGAGGGACTCGCCGCGCTAACCTCGCGGCCGATGCCGAACGAACGCGCGCACTTCGTGCTCGGGCTGCCGAGCAAGCTCGCCGACGCGACGATCCGCGCGGTCCTCGCCTCGGATGCGAGCGCGACGGTCGTCGCGCTCGCCCCCAACCTCGCCGCAGCGGAGAGCTCGCTCGCCGACGTTCGCGAGCGCGTCGACCTCCTCGAGGGGGCCACGTGGGCACTGGATTTCGGGCTGTCCGGTGCCGCGTACACGGAGCTCTCCAGAACCGTAGGGTTCGTACACCAAATCGAAGATCGAGAGACCGAAAGGGGCTCGCTCGAGCGCGTCTTCGTGCGTCCGGTGAAGGAGGTCCTCGAGTTCGCGGAGGCCGCGCGCGCGCTCGAGCGCGTCGTCCTCCACTCGACGGTCTTCGCTGCCGAAGCGCACGGTCCTGTCGCTTACGAGACCGACGCGCCGGGGAGCCCCGCGACAGCCGCACCCATCAAGCGAGAGCGAGCGCGCGCCGAGCGCATCGCTCTGCGTGGAGCCAAGCGCTTCCCGATCGTGGTCGCGCGCGTGGGGCATCTCGTCGAGGATCCGGGCGCGGCGCTCGTCGCGGCGCTGCTCATGTTGCTCGATCCGCGCGCGCTGCCGACCGTCGCGCGCACCGGCGCTGTGCTCCCCCTCTCGAACCTCGACTACGTCGCGCGCGCGAGCGTCGCGCTCGCGACGACGCCCGGCACCGAAGGGCGCACGTTTCACCTCGTTCATCCGCGCCAACCGAGCCTCGACGAGCTGCTCGCCGCGCTGCGCGACCGCATCGGTCGCG
This sequence comes from Polyangiaceae bacterium, assembly GCA_046351325.1. Lineage (GTDB taxonomy): Bacteria > Myxococcota_A > Polyangia > Polyangiales > Polyangiaceae > Xiheicaenibacterium. The sequence continues at coordinate 319,090 of JAXLYR010000001.1, forward strand.
AGCAGGAGCTCGGCGCCCTCGAGCGAGCGCGCGCGCTGCTCTCGCGCGAGCTCATCTCGAGCTTCCTGTCGGACCCGCGCGGTTTCTTGGACCAGCTCGGCTCGCGGGTGCGCTACGACACGCACCGCGCGCAGACGACGCTCGCGGAGAGCGGCGTCGAGAGCGCTCCCTTCGAAGCCCATGTCGACGCCCTCGCTCGCAACATCCTCGCTCGCGTCCCGACTGCGCGCGGCTCGATTCCCCCTCCCCCGCCGGGCTGAGCTCGCACTCGCGCTGAGCGCCCTTTTCATCGGCTGTTCGGCGTCGAGCGGTGAGCCCGAGCACGGTCGCGCGACCGCGACGACCTCGGCGAGCGAGAGCGCGACCGCGACCACCACTGCGTCGGGGTCGACGTCGAGCGCATCGAGCAGCGCTTCGACCGACTCGGCACCGACCGCGACGACCGAGGCCGAACCCGAGCGTTTTCAATCGACGACGCCCGAGCTCGCGCGCTTTCACGCCGCCCTCCACGACCTCGAGACGAAGCGGCGTTCGTCCCACGTGCGCATCTTCTGGCTCGGTGATTCGCACGGCGCAGCCGACTTCTGGTCGGGTGAGCTCCGCACGCTGCTCGCCGAGCGCTTCGGCGCCGCGGGGCCTGGTTACGTGCACCTCGGTTACAAGGATTATCGCCACGACGGGGTGAAGCTCGACATCCGCGGCAAGTGGAAGATGCGGCCGAAGGGGCCGGCCGACCCCGAGAAGAAGGGCGACGGCGTGTGGGGCCTCGGTGGGATCATGATGGCCGGCTACGCCGACGATCCCGGCGTGACGGTGCGCCTCACCGAGCCCCCGCAGGCCGAGCGCGTGCGCTACGACGTCTGCTATCGGCTCACCGACGAGGGCGACACGCTCGAGGTGCGCGCCGAACACGGCGAGCCCGTGAAGGTCTCGACCGCGAGCATCGAGCGAGGGAAAATCCAGCACCTCTCGCTCGAGGCCGCCCCTGACGATCGCGTGTTCGTGGTGCCCACCGGCAACGCCTTCTTGTGCGGCGCGACCATCGAGACCGACCCGGCGAAGAAGCCGGGCGTCGTGCTCGACACCCTCTCGATCAACGGCGCGCGCTACATGACCGCGCTCTCGTGGGACGAGGACGCGTGGCTCGCCGAGGCCGCGCGCAGGCCGCCCGACCTCGTCGTGTTCGAGTACGGCACCAACGAGGCAGGTGGCCTCGAGCCGCCCTTCACGAAGATCCGCCAGCACATGGCCGACATGCTGGCCCGCGTTCGCAAGGTCTCGAAGGACGTGGACTGCGTCGTCGTGTCACCGACCGATCGCGCCGACGCCGAGGACAAAGTCGAGAAGATGCACGCGTCGCTCGAGCGCGTCGCGCACGATCAGGGCTGCTACTTCTTCGACGTGTGGAAGCTCCTCGGCGGCAAGGGCGCGGCCGCGCGCCTGCGCGACCAACCCTCGCCGTCGATGCAAGCCGACGGCATCCACCTCAAGCCCGACGCCTACCGCGACGTAGGTAAGACAATGTTCAAAGAATTGCTCGCGGGCTACGGCAAGCCCCCCGCGGCAGCGCGTTGACCGCGCCGCGCGTCACTTCGCGCGCTCGAGCCACTTCTTGAAGAAGACGGCCTCTTTCTCCCACGCAGCCGTCACGTCCTTCTCGGTGCTCGACTCGATCAACCCACCGAGGCCGAAGACCTTCGCCTCCATCTGCATGGTGTTGATGCGGCGCATGCGGCCCTCTCCAGCAGCCTCGGCGCGAACGCTCCCGCTGCTGAAGAGCTTGTCCTTCATGGTGCTCGGGATCATGCGCCACGTGTACTCGTTGCGCCCCTTGTCGAAGGTCCCCTCTTCCTCGTAGGCGAAGCTGTCGCCCACGAGCTTCGCGACGGGCGCGGGCATCGTCAGCTTCGGCACGACGCGCATCCGACGCTTGGTCTCCGTCTTCTCGAGGATCTTCGCCTCGGGGAAGCCGAGGCCTTCTTTGAAGAAAGCGAGCTGGTAGGTGTCGTCGAAGAAGTGCTTCCAAAAGGTCTCGACGTCGCAGGCGAACTCGTAGCGGGACGTGGCCGTCTTCATGGCGACGTTTCATACGCCGTCTCGGCCCTGCGCGGAATGCGCCCGGGGTCCGCGGGCGTACGGAGCCGGCGGCGAGCGCTCCCGCCCCGTTTTTTTTTCCTCGCGAGCGCGGTCAGGCAGGATCCACTTATGCAAGTTCGGCAAGCCCGCCTCCTCGCGCTCGTCGCCGCGCTCGCCGTGTTGGTCTCTGGGCTGCCCAGCTCGGCGAAGCCCGCGGTGAAGGGCAAGCGCGACCCGGACAAGCATGCGCAGGCCGCACCCCGCGCCAAAGGCAAGAGCATCGGCTCGCCGAGCGAAGGTCATTTGCAGGGTGGGCGCGAGCTCCGCGCGAGCAAAGAGCTCCGCACCATCGGCGCCTATCGTTGGGGTCTGCCCGAGCTCGTCGGCATGCTCGAGCGCGCGGCGGGCCGCGTCGCCGACAAACACGAGGGCGCCGTCCTCACGGTCGGCGATCTCTCCCGCAAGGGCGGCGGCGACATCGCGGGGCACAAGAGCCACGAGAGCGGGCGCGACGCGGACGTCGGCTTCTACCTCGTGAAGAACGGAGCGCAGTTCTTCCCCGCGCGCTTCGCGCACATCGACGAAGAGGGTCGCGCCATCGGGCTGCGCGGCGTGCGCTTCGACGACGCGCGCAATTGGACGCTGGTCGAGTCGTTCCTCACCGACCGAGAGACGCGACCGCTCCAGATCTTCGTCGCGCGCCACCTGCGCAAGCGCCTGCTCGAGCACGCGGCGAAGATCGGCGCCTCGTCGAGCGTCCGCGCGCGTGCCGCCGAGGTCCTCCTCCAGCCGAAGCGCGCGCTCCCGCACGACGACCATTTCCACGTGCGCATCGCCTGCCCCAAGGGCCAGAAGGACTGCTCCAACTTCGCGAAGACCCGCCGCACGAGCGCGCCGACGCACGGTCGCAAGGCCACACCGAAGGGCGGCGCCCGGCCGCCGAAGACCGCGCCGCGCAAGAGCGGGGCGGCGCCCAAGCGGCAGCGCCACTAATTACCTACATGTTAGTCACTCGACGTAACCGAGCACGACCTCGGTGAACGCCGGGCCGTTCCCTTGCTCGACGAGGCTCCACGCCGACAGATCCGGGGACGAATAGACGCGATCGGGCCAGTCGACTGCCAAGTAGAGCCCGAGCCCATACGCGGTGACGCCGTGGACCTCCGCGGCGAGGTGCTGCCAATCCGCCCCGTTCGCGCTGTGCCAATAGCCGCTTTGATCCGGGACGACGAACTCGCCATTCAAGAAGGTGACGCTGTCGAGGTTGCCACCCGCGAGACCGCAATCGGTGAACACCATCCCATCCGTCGAGCGCAGGCAGCCCGCACCACCCACGGCGACGAAGACCCCATTGCCGAAGTCGATCGAGTTGAGCTCGGGCCCGGTGGTGATTTCGGCGCTCCAGGTGAGGCCCGCGTCCGTGCTGTAGCTCAAGAGCCCGGTATTGGTGGCTAGGCCATACGTGTGCCCGGCGCTCACGACGATGCCATTGCCCGCCGCGAGGCCGCGATAGTGCCCCGCGTAATAGTCAGTCTGGTGAGTCCAGGTGACACCGCTGTCACTCGAACGCTGCCGCAAGCCATTGCCGCCCGCCGCCACGAACGCGCCATCGACGTAGACGACGTCGCCGAGCCAGCTGCCCGCGGGGGTTTGGGAGGTCCACGCGATCCCATCCGGCGACGTGAAAATCTGCCCGGCGCTCGAGCCACCCACTGCGACGTAGAGACCGCCGCCGAAGCCGACCCCGCGAAAGAGGTTGTTGTCATCCCCGCCGTTCGGATCGACGACGACGTTGTTCTCCCAAGTCGAGCCGTCGTCGGAGGTCATGCGCCGCCCGCCGTAGCCGACCGCGACGAAGCGCGGAGTTCCCGTGGGAAGCGCGCCACCGCCGCCGGTGCTCTCGGATCCGCCGACGCCGCCTGCCCCACCCGCTTGGCTCGCGCCGCCACCACCCTGCGAGCTCGACTGGCCGCCGCCACCCAACGCCCCCGAGCCACCCGCGCCACCACCGCCGGTCGAGTCGTCACCGCAAGCCACGAGCGCTGCCCCGACGAGCGCAAAGACACCGAAGCTTCTCATCGGCGAGGAGCGTAGCTCGCGACTCGCGCGCTCGGACAAACCGATCAGTGCGGGTCGACGCGCACGTAGCTCATGTCGGCCTCGAGGCGGAACGAACCCTCGAAGGAGTGAGGAGGCCTGCCGCCCCACTCCTCCGGCGAGAGCATCGAGAAGTAGAGCGAGCCGTTCGACCGACGATAGAGGTGGTAGACCGCGCCCGGCCGCTTCTTGAAGCGGCAGTCTGCGCGGTGGAGGTCCTGCGAGAGCTTCGCCTTGTCGAGGATCGCGCGGGCCTGCTCCTGGAGCACGCGGATCTGGTGCGCGATGACGTCGAGCTGCCCGCCGACGACGGCGCCGAGCATCGCGTCCGCCTCCTGGATTTCGCGAGCGACGTCGAGGAGCTCGATCCGAGCCGACAGCCGGCTGATCGGATAAGGCGACGCGCTCGTTCGATGGAGCTCGAGCGCCGGCTCGGGCGTGGAGGGCGTGGTCGAACCAGGCGCGTCTCGTTTGTCGTCGGAGGTCACGTGGGCTTGGTCTCGGGAGCTTTACGGCGGGGGCTCGGGCGACGCCAGAGGTCCGAAGGCTTTCCCCCACGTTGGCTTGACTGGTAGCCTGATGTCACGCGTCGGCGCCTGCGTCCGACGGCGCAAAGCGCACCCACCCAGGTGTGAAAGGCTCGCTGCAGACCGATGGCCCTCACTCCTCAGCAAGTTGGAACGAAGAAGCTCGGCACCTACGAGCTGGTGAAAGAGGTCAGCGCGAGCAGCGTGGGCGCGACGTTCGTCGCGAAAGCGCAGGGCGGCGATCGTTCGGTGCTCCTCACCAAGATCCACCGTCACGTCGCGAAGAGCCCTCAGCTGATCGACGCTCTTTTGCACGAAGCGAAGAAGGCGACGAGCCTCGTGCACCCGCACATCGCGAGCATCGCGGACAGCGGTGTGTCCGAGGGTGAGCCCTTCATCGCGTACGAGTACGGCGACGGCGAGACGCTCGCGACGCTCATCCGTCGCGCCGGCCCCGAGGGGCTGCCGCTCGGCGTGGCTGCGCGCATCGTCGCGGACGTCCTCGACGCGATCGGAGCCGCACACATCGCAGGGCCTCCGACGGACAGCACGCACTCGAGCGGGCTCGGACACGGTGAGCTCGGGCCTTGGTGCATCCACGTCGGCGCCAACGGTCGCACGCGGGTCACTGGGTTCGCGGTGGATCGCGCGATCGCCCGCTTCGGTCTGCACTTCGCGAAGAACCTGGATCGCCTTCCGTACGCTGCCCCCGAGCGCGTCAAGCCGATGAGTCTGACGCTCGGGCCGCCCCCGCCGCCCCCCGATCTCGCTTGCGATCTCTTCAGCGCGGCGATCATCGCGTGGGAGCTCTTCACGCGGCAGCGCCTCTTCGCCTCCCGCATGGAGGCCGCGGTGATCCAGAAGGTCCTCGCGTCGGCCATCCCCGATCCGAAGCAGCACCGAAGCGAGCTCTCGGACGACGTTTCGAAGGCCCTGCTCGGGGCGCTCGCGCGCGAGGTCGGCGCTCGGATCAAGCTGAGCGCGCTGCTCGAGGCCGTCGAGGCAGGCGAGATAAGTGACTATGACGTCGTTGCAGATTTCATGTCGCGCCAGGTCGACAAGTCGCAGGCGCGCTCGCTGCCGCCGGGCGCGCGGCCGGCCTTCGCTTCGGTGCGCCCGCCCGCGTCGGGGCAGTCGGCCGCCGACAAGACCGAGCCCGAGCCCGTGAAGGCTCCGTCGCTCGCGAACGGCGCCAAAGCGAACGGCGCAAAGACGATGATGCAAGGCACGCCAACGGCGCAGGCCATCGCGACCGCTGCGGCCGCGAGCGACGCCGCGCCCGCGAGAGCACCGGCGCCGGCCCGCAACAAGACGCTGATCGGTGGGGTCTCGGTCGAGAAGATCGCCGCTGAGAAGGCTGCTGCCGAGAAGGCCGCCGCTGAAAAGACTGCTGCCGAGAAAGCCAGCGCCGAGAAGGCTGCCGCTGAGAAGGCCGCCGCTGAGAAGGCTGCGCCCGAGAAGGCTCCCGAGGTCGCGCTGCCGCCCGTTGGGCGTCCGCCGATGCCCTCGAGCGAGGCCCTCGGTGATGATGATTTGGTCGAGGAGGTCACCGTCGAGGCTGCGCCCGCGGCGGTCGCGGCCGCGATCGCGAGCGCATCACAGTCTCCCTCGCCACCTCAGGTCGCAGCCAAGCCGCCGCCGCGCAGGCAACCACCGAAGCCGCGGCAGCAGACCCTGATCGGCGTCGAACCCCTGGAGAACGCGCTTCAGACGCCCGCCGCCGAGGCAAAGGCTGCCGAGCCGCCGAAGCCCGCCGAGCCCCCGAAGGCCACCGAGTCGCCGAAGCCGGCGGCCACTGCGAAGGCCCCCGAACCAGCCCCCGAGCCCGCGTCCGCGGAGCACGGCCGACCCGACGTGCCGCGCGCGTTCGGTGCTGGCAACCGCGTCCGCACGGGCCTCACGATCGGCAAGCCGCCGCAGGCCTACCAGATCCTCGCGCCCGTCGCGCGCGGCGGCATGGCCGAGGTCTGGGCTGCTCGTCACGCCGAATCCGCAGGGATCGAGAAGCTCGTCGCGATCAAGACGATGCTCCCCGAGCTCTCCGACGACCCCGATTTCGAGGTCATGTTCATGGATGAGATGCGCGTCGCTTCGCGCATCCGTCACTCGAACGTGGCGGAGATCCTCTCGGTCGGTGAAGAGGACGGCGTCATGTACATCGTGATGGAGTGGGTCGAGGGCGAGACCCTCGCCAACCTCCAGCAGGCGTCGAAGCCGATCGGAGGCTTCCCCATTCCGGTGTTGGTGCGCCTCGCGCGCGACATCTGTGCGGGCTTGCACGCAGCCCACGAGGTCAAAGACGACCAGGGCCACCTCGTCGATCTCGTGCACCGCGACATCAACCCGTCGAACGTCGTCGTCACGCGCGACGGCTCGGCGAAGGTCGTCGACTTCGGGATCGCCAAGTCGAAGGGCCGCATGCACGTGACCCGCGCCGGCTCGATGGTGAAGGGTAAGACGCCGTATTTGTCACCCGAGCAGCTCGGTGGGCTCGCGATCGATCGTCGCAGCGACCTCTTCTCGCTCGGCGCGCTGCTCTACGTCACCGCGACCGGCGTGCATCCCTTCCGCGGCGAGTCCGAGCTCAAGACCATCGAGAACATCGTCCTCAAGAAGGCCGAGCCGCTGCGCTCCGTCGTCCCCGACATCAACCCGGACTTCGAGAAGCTGGTGCTCCGCCTGCTCGAGAAGGACCCGAAGAAGCGGCCCGCGACGGCCACCGAGGTCGCGGCCGAGCTCGAGCGCATCGAGACGCAGCTCGCGCAACCTGCGACGGAGGTCACCGTTGCGACGTTCGTCGAGAGCGCGGTGGGCGACGTCTTGCGCAAGCGTCGCAACGAGCTCGTCGACGCGCTGGCCACCTTCGATCCCGCAGCAGCGGCTGCAGCACGCGCGGAGCTCACGGGTCCGTTCTCGGGCAAGGTCGCCGCACCGAACGCAGCCGTGGCTGCCCTCGACCTCGCGGGGACGAGCCCGGCACCTGCTGCTGCGGCCGAGCCCATCGCGAAGGATCCCACCCCAGCGCCGCCCGCGCCGCTCCCGAGCGCCGCGATCGACGACGCCCCCACGGCAATCGACGAAGCCGCTCCCATCGCCGCAGCGGCAATGTTTGCCCCCCAAACCATCGACGCGCCCTCCCCCGAGGTCCCTGCGTTCGACGGAGAGAACGCCGCGGCGCCCACGACGGCGCCCGAGGCCGAGGACGCCGAGTTCGCACCTGCTCGGCCGCGTCCGCCGTGGGTCCGCCTCGTGGTGCTCGTCGCGCTCGGCATCGTCGTGGGCATCGCGCTCATCGCGCTCATCGAGAGCCTGCGAAAGAGCAAGGAGACGACCGCGAACTCGGGCAAACCGACGTCGAGCGCGCTCGCCACCAACGCCACCACGAAGCCCCCCGTCACCGCGACCAGCACCGCGACCACGCCGGCCGCGACCACGCCGTCGACGCCACAGCCGAGCGCGGTCTCGACCGACACGGTAGCGCCCTCCTCGTCCGCGACCGACACGACGACGACGAGCTCGACTGCAACACAAACCGCGACGACGCGGCCCACGTCGACCTATCGTCCGCCGACGAGTCGTCCATCCTCCAAGCCGCCGAAGGTCATGCCGACGACGATCTAGGTCGTCACCCATCTGTCAGGCCAAGCTCAACAGATCAGCTCACCTCAAGGAGCCGTGCTCGTGCCTCGTCCCTCTTCGCTCTGTCGCCTGTTCTCCCGTGGTCTCGTCGCCGCTGCGCTCGCCGCCGCGCCCGCGAGCATCGTCCTCTTCACCACCGGCGACGCGAGCGCTCAGCCTGCGCCGAAGCCCGAAGACGTGAAGAAGGCGACGGACGCCTTCAAGGCTGGCACCACCCTCTTCCAACAGAAGAAGTGGTCGCAGGCCCTGGAGAAGTTCACGCTGAGCTACCAGACCGTTCCGAGCCCCAACTCGGCGCTCTACATCGCGCGCTGCTACGCGGAGCTGGGCCAGCTCAAGGACGCGTTCGAGCAGTTCAAGAAGACCATCGCCGAAGCCACGGTGCGCGCGGCGACCGAGACGAAATACGCCCCGACCCGCGACTCGGCGATCGCCGAGCTCGAGGAGCTCGAGAAGAAGCTGCCGATCATCACCGTCAACGTGAAGAACGGCGAGGGCGCGACGCTGCGGGTCTCGGGGATCGTCGTGAACCGCCCCGATTGGGGCACGCCGATCGTCGTGACCGCCGGCCCCGTCGAGGTCGTGATCGAGTCCTCGACGGGCAAGATCACCAAGCAAACGGTCAACGTGACGGTCGGCAAAGCCGAGACGATCACCATCGAACCCGAGGCGGAGATCACGACGCCGATCCCGCAGGACAAGAACGACGAAGAGGGCGGCTCGAGTCCGCTCTTGCCCGTCGCGATCGCGTTCGGGGTCGTGGGCGTGCTCGGGATGGGTACGTTCGCAGCAGGCGGCGTGCTCTCGATGCAGACCGAGAGCGAGCTGCAGGATCAATGCGGCGACGGTCGATGCAGCGATCCCGCGACCAACGACACCATCGATCGCGGTGAGAAAGAGCAGCTCGCGGCGAACGTCGGCGTGACGATCGGCGCGGTGGGCCTGGGCGCGGCGGCCGCGTTCCTCATCGTGTACTTGGTCGGCGGCGACTCTTCGTCCCCGTCGAAGGAGGCCGCCGTGCAGGTCCGCGTAGGGCCTGGCTTCGTTGGGGTCGGCGGCCAGTTCTGAGGAATTAGTTACAGCGCTGTCAGCCGTCGTCGACGACGCCGCGCGTGATCGCCCCGGCGAGCTTGGCGTTCTGACGATCGGCGCCGCGCAGGTCGGCCTGCTCGAGATCGGCGTCTCGCAGGTCGGTGTCCCGCAGCACCGCGCCGCGGAGCGACGCGCCGCGGAGCTTGGCGGAGCGAAGCGAAGCGCCGGTCAGATCCGCGCTGGCGAAGTCGGCGCCCGTGAGGGTCGCCTTCAGCGCGTTGACCTTGACGAGGCGCGCCCCCTCACACTTCGCGTCCGGGAGCTTACCCTGGCGTAAGTCGACGCCCTCGAGGTTGGCCCCCTCGAGCTTGGTGCCCTCGCCGACGACGCCCATGAGGCTCGCCTTCGTGAGCGTCGCGCCCGAGAGATCGGCGCGATCGAGGTGGGCACGCGCGAAGCCTGCGGCGTCGAGCTTCGCTCCGCGGAACGAGGTCCCATCGAGGACGGCTCGATCCCAGACCGTGCGAGGCGCGTCGGCGTCGGTGATGTCGCTCTCCTCGAGGGTGATACCCGCGAGGTTGGCGTCCGCGAGCCGACTGCCGCGCGCGGACAGAGACTTGGCGCGCGCGTCGACGAAGCGAGCCCCGATGAAGGCGCCCTCGTCGAGCACGGCTCGTTCGAGCTCCGAGCCCGACAGGTCGGCCCCGGTGAGGTCGGCGCGCACGAACGACGCCTGACTCCATTTGCCCTGCGCGAAGATCGCTCGAGCCGCGCGCGCGTCGTCGAAGCGAGCGCCGGCGCCGACCGCCGACGTGAGGTTCGTGTCCGAGAGCGTCGCGCGATCGAGGATCGCGCCGGTGAGGTTCGAGCGGCTGAGGTCCGCCTGGGTGAGGTCGGCTTCGGTGAGATCGGCCTGCGAAAGATCAGCGCCGCCGAGCCTCGCGGTCGAGAGCCGCGCGCCCGCGAGGAGGGAGCCACCGAGCTTCGTTCCCGTGAGGTTGAGGCCGGAGAGGTTCGCTCCCGTGAGGTCGAGCGCCGAGAGATCCGCTCCCGCGAGTGGCAAATCCCCAAGGGCAAGCTTGCTCGCGAGTCGCTCGAGGACCGTCGCGCGGAGCCCCGTCTCGACAGGTCGATTCTCGAGCTTCGGCCGCGGCGCGACCGCTGGCTGCGGCGCTGCCGCAGGCGGCGGGGCGGACGCTGACGGGGAGACCGCCGGCGCGGCCTCGATCGCAGGCGGGGGTGGAGCTGATGCTGCGACAGCGGGTGCTGCGACAGCGGGTGCTGCGACAGCGGGTGCTGCGACAGCGGGTGCTGCGACAGCGGGTGCTGCGACAGCGGGTGCTGCGGCAGGCGCGGCCACGGGGAGCTCCGCGCTGCCGAGGCGAGCGCCGAGCCCGCGCATCCCGAGCGGCGGCGCAGCGACCTCGGCGGCCGGCGCGATGGGTGGTGGCGGTGGCGGTGGCGGCGTTCGCGCCGGTGGATTCTCGACGATGGGATTCTCGGGCTCGGTGCCCGTGCGCTTCACCCCGAGGCCGAGCCGCATTCCCTTGCCCAAACCACGAACCCCAGGACCGTCGTCGCGAGGGATCAAGGGCTCGGGATCACCGAGCACGAGCTCACCGCTGACGACGAGGTCCGTGAAGTGCTCGCGAAGCAGCGGCAGCGTCCCACGCCAAACGAGGGATGCGACCAGCGATTCGGCGTCGATCGTGATGGTGTCGAGCACCAGTTCGAAGGGCTCGGCTCGACCCGTCTCGTCGCGCAGTCGAGCCGTCGGAGTCGGCAGCGGGAGCCGGCTCGCGAAGCGCGGGATGTCCGCGTGCATCCCCTCCAGCAAGAGCCACTCGTCACCGATGAGGCTGTCGACACGCTGGTCGGGCGGCGCTGCGCCGAACGCATCGGGCAGGAGACCGCCGGGCCACTCCCAGGGCTCGCCGTCGAAGGAGAGGCGCGGCTCGGCCTCGGCGGGAATCGCGCGCCCAGGCCAACCCATCCCGCGCGGCCCGAAACCCCCGGCCGCGTCGTTCGTCAGCGGATCGACGATGCTCGCGAGGTCCGGGGTCGACACGCCCACGGGGTTCTCACCCTTCTGCCCGCGCGAGGCGTGCTCCCACACGAGCGGCATCACCACGAACGGGCGCGGCAGGAATTGGCTCGCCGATCGAGCGCCGCGCACGTGCAGCGTCTTGTCGACGAGCGGGCGCTCGCGCCAAACGACGAGGCGGACGGCCATCGCGCGCACGGGCTGGCGATTCGGCGCGGTCGCGGCGCCCATGAGCGTGACCTCGGCGCGAGGCAGCTCGGGCCATATCTCCGAGACGGCCTCGGGGCTCGCGCCGCTGCGCCCGAAGCGGGTTCGCTCGCGCGTCTCGAGCGAGCGCGGCGCCGTCGGCACCGCGAAACCACCGTGAACGAGGCCGAACGAAGCCTTGAGGAGCGCGGTCACGCGGACCTTGCCGCGGCGACTCCAGAGGAGCGAACCGACGCTGACCGGGCCGTGCGCCTCTGTCGTGATCGGCCAGCTCACGCCGCGAGACTAACGAAACCGACTACGCACCGCGAGCGCGACGGCGACGTCAAATGGATCGACGCCGAGGAGCGTGATAAGAGTTCGGCTGGCGCGGTCTCGAGAGCTCGCCAAGCATGGTCCGGTCAAGCAGCGCCCCGCTTTATCCAGAGGACTTCGAAGAGATTCGTCGCGTCCTCAATCAGCACGCGGGACTCTGGTTCTCGAACGAGCTTCGTCCTGCGATCGAGCGGCGCTTGCGCGAGCGACTCGCCGCCGTGAGGCTCGACAATTTCATCGAGTACCGCCGCTACCTCAACGAGAACCCCGAGGAGATCGAGGCCGCCGTCGAGGTCTGCACGATCAACGAGACCTACGCCTTCCGCGGGACGCGCCAGCTCACGGCCTTCCGCGATGTGCTCCTGCCGCGGCTCGCTCCTGCGTCGCGCTCGGCGGTCGGCCGGGGCACGCGCGAGCGCCTCGTCATCTGGAGCGCCGGCTGCGCGACCGGTGAAGAGGCCTACACGCTCGGTGCGATCGTCCTCGCGTCCGGTTGGTTCCCGCGTGAGCGCGTCCACATCTTCGGGACGGACATCTCGCGGCGGTGTTTGGCTGTCGCGCGACGCGGGGTCTACTCGAACTCTTCGTTCCGCGGCGACGAGCTGCGCGAGTGCGATCGCTATTTCGTCAAGCTACCTGACGGTGGGCGCGTGGTGAGCGAGGACCTCCGCGCGATCTGCCACTTCCGCCACGCGAACTTGCTCGGGCCCAACCTCGGCGGCTTCATCGACGTGGTCTTTTGCCGCAACGTGCTCATCCACATGGACGAAGGCGCGCGTCGCCGCGTGGTGCTGAGCTTCTACGATCGGCTCTCGCCCGGTGGTTACCTCGTCCTCGGGCACTCGGAGTCGCTGCTCAACGAGGACACGCCGTTCGAGGTCCTCGAGCTCCCCGACGAGATCGTCTACCAGAAGCCGGACATCGGCTCTGGGGGCTCGCGCCCCGCGACCGCGGATCCCAGCGCCGCTGACAAGAGCTCCCGTTCGAAAGGGCCGCCCCGATGAGCATCGCATCTCATCCGCTCGGCGCTCTCCGCCTCTTGGTCGTCGACGACTCGCACTACAACCGGCAGATCATCAGCGACGCGTTCGCTGACTCGCGCGACGTCGCGGTGGTGGGGCACGCGTCGAACGGCGAGCAGGCGCTGCGGATGGTCGCGGAGCTCGACCCCGACGTCATCACGCTCGACGTCGAGATGCCCAAGATGGATGGCTTCACGTTCTTGCGCATCCTCATGCACAAGAAGCCGACGCCGGTCATCGTGATCTCGAGTCGGCGCAGCCCCGAGAACGTCTTCCGCGCGATCGAGCTCGGCGCGCTCGACTTCGTCTCCAAGCCCGAGGTCGGCGAGATGAGCACGTGGCAGACCGAGCTTCGCGACAAGATCACCCAGACGAAGCACGCCGACGCGCACCGCATCCCCACCGTCGGGGGCTCCTCGCCGAAGCTCGGCGCGACGCGCGTGACGCCACCCCAGCCCCCACCGCAACCGCTCACGCCGACGAGCGCGCAGACCGCCTCGAACGCGCGCGCCGGGGCCTTCCCCCTCACCGTCGTCGGGCTCGCTGCATCGACCGGCGGTCCCGGCGCGATCCTCCACATCCTCAGCCGAATCCCCGCGACGCACACCGGCGCGATCCTGATCGCGCAGCACATGTCGCCCACGTTCACGCGCTCGTTCGCAGAGCGCCTCGACCGCACCTCGCCGCTCACGGTGCTCGAGGCCACCGACGGCGACCCCGTCATCGCCGGCCGTGTTTACGTGTGCCCGGGCGGCAGCTGCATGGAGCTCCGCAAGGACGCGAACGGCCTCCGCGTCGCGGTCGTGCCTCCTAGCCCTGCAGATCGCTATGTTCCGAACGCCAACCGCTTGCTGACGAGCATCGCGCACGTGATGGGGCCGCGGGCCACCGCGCTCGTGCTCACGGGCATGGCCGACGACGGCCTCGAGGGCGCGCGCAGTATCCGGCGCGTCGGTGGGATCGTCATCGCCGAGAGCGAGCAGACCGCGGTGGTGAACGGCATGCCTGGCGCCGTCATCCGCGAGGGGCTCGCGCACCGAATCCTGCCGCTCCCCGACATCGCCGAAGAGCTGGTCGCGCTCCGCTGAGCTCGCGCGAGCAGCGGCTCAAAGCGCGAGCGAACACGACAACGTCGCCGTCGGCGTGATCGTCGCGTCCTCGATATCCTTGAGCGGGACCTCGGCGGTGATGGTGACGGCTGCGTCGCCGTTCACGCGACCATTCGCGAGCTGCCCCGCGAGCATTCCAGCGGCCCCGCCGAGGTGCGCGGAGAGCACGCTCGTCGCCAAATCCTTGCAGGGGATGGTGCCGCTCATCGTGATGTTCGCGACGCGCCGACCGAGCATGCTCACGCTGCCGTCGCCCTTGAGCTTCAGCGCGCCCGCCTCGACCTTGAGCTCGGCGAGGCCGATCGAGAGACCATCGCGTCGAACGCGACCGCTCACCTTGGTGCGGTTGCCGAAGACGACGCCGTCGAGCTCCTTCGGGTGCGGCGGGACCCAACCCTCGAGGGTGAGATCCAGCGAGAGCTCGGGATCTCCGGAGGCGTTCGCGAGGTCGACGATCGCCGAGCCGCTGACGGTCATCGGCGGCACTTTCAATTTTGTCAGCTCCCGGATGCGCGTCGACGACAAGGCGTCGATCGAGAGCGTCGCGCTCTTGCCGGCCTCGTCGATCGAGAGCTTGATCTCGGGGAGCTCGTCGAAATGCACCCAGCTCGTCCCGTCCTCGCGCTCGATCGTGGCGCTCGTCGGCCCGAGCGAGAGCGTATTGAGCGGGATATCGACCTCGATCTCGGCGTCTTCGATGCGGGCCTTGCCACCACCGACGGCGACGCGACCTGCCTCGACGGCGCCGGGCACGGGGAGCGAATCGCTGACGCTGTCGACCGTGATCGACGCGTCCTCGACCTCGATCGGCGTCTTGCTCGCCTTTCCGGTGCGCGCTTGTCGATCGAGCGCGGTCAGCGACTTCAGATCCTTCGCGTGGATCTCGATCTTCGTGACCTTGATGCGCTTCGGCGTGAGAAAGGGGAACGTCCCGCCGAGGGTCACGCTGACCTCCTTGGCCTGCGCGCCGACGCCCTCGACCTCGGTGGCCGAGACAGACACGTCACGGAGGATCGCGACCGCCTTGCGCGAGTCCCACGGCATGACACCTCGGACCTCGAGCGACTTGTATTTCACCTCGAAGCCGCGATCTTTCGACTCGGCCGCGATCCGATCGCGCAGGATCGAATCCCACTGGATCGCGACGTAGACGACGACGCCGAGGACGAGCGCGAGGAACGCGACGACCCCGATGACGACCGGCTTCAACCAAGCCGGCGACTTCGACTTCACGACCGGCCGACGCGAGGGCGACGTGGCGGCGCTCTGATCGAGCGGCTCGCCGACCACCGTCCCCGAGACGTCACCGATCGCGGTGCCCGACCCACCAGGTTGCGTTTGCGGGGTAGCGACGGCAGGCGCGCGCTCGGCGTTCTCCATCACAGCCGTGCCGCGCGCGCCGCGACGGGCGCTCTCGATCGCAGCGGCGGACTCGGTGGGGAGCTCCGCGAGGAGCTCGGCTGGCGCGGGCGGCGGAGTCGGCCCAGCGCTCCGCATCTGCGTCCCGAACGGCACCGGATCGACCACCGTGTCTTGGACGCCGCCGGGAGCACCGGCGACCGGCGCGACAGGCACCGACGGGGTTCGCATCGGCGACGTGCCGTGCGGTCCGATGCGCGAGCTCCCGTCGCGGGTCTCGGGGCGCGCGGGCGTGGAGAACTCCTGCGTGGGCGCGAGCGCGAGCCGCTGAGCGCCGTCGCTCGAGATGGGGCTCGGAGCGCCGCTCGCGGGTGGTCGAGTCGGGTTCGCACCGGGAGCCTCGGGCGCCGGAGTAGCCTCGACCTTCGGCGGGAGGGGATACGCGCGCAGCTGCCCGGGCATCGTCTCGGCGTCGCGCCTGCCCTCCGGCAGCGCGCGAAGAGCGGTCGGCTCCACGAACTCGCTCGAGTCTCCCGATGCCGACCCAGGTCGCTTCGCTTCGCTGTCTTTCTCCATGCTCGGGCGATCATGGGGAGCGCTGCCCCCACCTCCAGACTCTAGGCTAGCATGGTGGGTTCTCGACACTCGATCGGGCGCCGCGGGCATCACTCGGCTTCGACGGGGCGCGCGCCCGAACGATCTCGCGGCAGACTTCCAGCTCATCGGGGCGGCGCGTGACGACGACTGCGATCCTGAGAAACGTCGTGGCAGCGGCGCTCGCCGCATTCGTGCTGGTCACCGGGACACGCGCCTTCGGAGACGCCGTGGTCGTCTCGCGCGACGGCTTCACGATCACGAACCTCGAGCTCTTCCCGAGCTTCGTCTTTTTCACGACGAGCGAGGACGGCAAGCAAATCGTCGTGCTGGAGGTCGATCGCCCAGTGCTCGCCGCCGACATCATCGGCGGGCCTCCGCGCGTGTTCCTCGTCGAACGCGCGGTCTTCGACGCGTGGAGCCACGCCGAGCCGCGAGACTCCGCGGCCCTCGTTCAACACGCCGTGCTCTGCGGCGCCACGAGCGAATACGCAGAGTCCGTGGGCAGCGTCGGCTTCGCAGGGCAACCCCTCGGGGACGACTCCGCGAACAAGAGCGGCGAGTACGGGCAGGCGTGGGACCGACTCGAGAACTACAGCGTCGTCGAGGCGACACCCTCGAAATGCACGATCGCCGGCGGCGTCGTGAAACCCGAGGCGCACAGGACGAGAGGCGGCTGTGCCGGCTGCGCGGTCGCGCCCGAGACAGGCGCAACCGCGTCCATCGTTGGGTTCCTCGGTGCCGCGGCGGTGTTCGCTCGCCGCTCGCGCAAGCGCCGCGAAGGCCCGAGAAGCTGACAGAACTGTAACATCGGCGCAGCCATGTTCCAGGTCGCGGCGGTTCGGCGCGCCGGTATGCCCAATAGACTTGCATTCAGGATGAAGTCGCTACACTGGGCCCGCATGCACAAGCCGCTAGTCCCGTGGAAACGAAGCTTCCACGCAAAGACAATGGGGGCCCGCGGAACAAGCGCGCTGGGTTCGAGAGCTGCTGGTTCCAGGGGACTCGGCGCCCTCCTCGTGACGATCGGACTCGCCAGTTGCGGCGGGGCACAATCCCACGACGAGCGAGCGAGACCGTCGAGCACCGCGTCGCAATCGGCCACGAGCACTGCATCCACGGCTTCCGACGACAAGCCAGCTCGCCCGCTCGACTACGCCCCTTCGTCTTCGTCTTTGGTCCTCCGCGTCCCGGCGCTCTCCACGCTGCTCACAGACAAAGACCGGGAGACGCTCTCCGAGGCTCTCGCCCAATCGGCCGAGAACGGTGGCTTGCGCGGCTCGCACACGCGCCTGCTCGAGAAGCTCGCCTACTCCCTCGAAGACAGCGTCGTTTACCTGGCGCGCGACAACGCCTTCCGCACGCAGCGCGGCTCGGAGGCGCTCTGCATCGCGGGCCATTTGACGGACGCCGCTCCACTCACGGCTTTGCTCGAGGCCGTGCACGTGGAGCTCCAACGGACTGGGCGCTTCAATATCCGCATATCGCGCGACAGCGCCGTCTTCGGCACATGGGCGGAGAAAACAGGCAACCTCGTCGCCTGCACCGAAGAGAGCGTCCTCGACGAGTCGCTCCGCGTCGCTGTCGGGGAGTCGCCCTCTTTCCTCAGCACGGGCCGCGCCCCCACTGACAAAGATGTCCTCGAGAAGGGCGCTTGGCTCTACCTCGACCCCCAAAAGGTGGAGCTCCCATTTGCCACTCCGCCGCTCGACCCTGGCTCCGAGCTGCTCGTCGCCCTGCAGGGCAGTTCCGGCGGGCTCACCGCGAAGGGGAGCGCGAAGCTCTTCGGCGCCAACTATCCACGACTCGGCACCTTCCTCGAGCCCTCGCCGCTCGCGATCGTGAACAAGCTGCCGAAGCGCGCCTCGGTCGTCGCCGCGGCCTCGCTCGGTCACCCCACGGAAAAGACGCTGGGCGCGCTGCTCACCGAGGTCGAGCGACTCGGGATCAGCGGCTTCTCGCTCAGCGAGGAGAAGCTCGTGGAGCTCGGGTTGTCGAGCACGTCCCTCTCGGCGCTGCTCGACGGCGAGGTCGCCGTGGCCCTCTTCACACCGGATGGCAAAGCCGTCACGGTCAAACAAGCCTCGGACGCCCTCGCTGCGGTCTTCGCCTTCGCGGGGCGCGACAAGGGCATCGTCCAAAAGGCCTTTACGGTGCTCGCCGACCTCGCCAAAAAAGACAAGACCGCGAAGGTCAAGAAGGACGACGTCGCGCTCTCGCTCGGTGACAAAGCTGTTCGTGTCCTCCTGAAGGACGAGACGCTCTATGTCGTTGTCGCCGCCGACGCGAAGGCCCGCGACGCCATTTCCTCCAAGGTCGGACAGGCCAAAGAGAGCCTCGAGGAAAACACCCTGTTCACCTCGACCCGAACGAAGCTCCCGCGCGAGATTGCAGGGTTCGTCTTCGTCGACGGCGGCGGCTTCACCCCCTCGGCCGAGGCCACGATCGACATCTTCCATGATTTGGTATTGGGCGGCGCGCTGACCTTCAATCCTTCGGAGCGCGGGCTGGACGTCAGCTTCGATCTCACCGGCGCGCCGTCGGTGGTCGTCTCGAGCGCCGTCTCGCTCTTTCGTGCGGTGGTGTTCAAGGCCCGTGACGAGGCTCGGGTCGCGGCCATCAAACGGCTCGTCGCGAGCCTCGCCGTGTCGGCCTCGCAGGCCTTCGAGCGCGAGCGCAATGGGACCCACGCGCTCTGCGCTAGCGCTCAGCCCGTACCCGACAAGGTACCGGCGAAGGGGGCATATCAGCCCTCCGACAAAGACGGCGCTGACTTCCAAACAGGGGACGACAAGACAGGTTGGCGCTGTCTGAAATATGCCTCCCTCGGTGAGCTCCATTACCAGCTCGAATACCGAACAGGGGAGCGATACAAGGGTCCCGGGCGCGGTGGTCCGGACCCTGGCCGAACGGGATTCGAAGTCTCCGCCGAGGGGGATCTCGACGGCGACGGCAAGACGAGCCTCTTCACGATGGTGGGTCGTCTCGAAAACGGTCATGTCCGGATCGAGCAAGAGGTCTTCACCTCCGATCCGATGGAGTGAGTCGCGCTTGACTTCGAGCGCGGCCTCCGGCTTCTTGGTAGAGCGTGGCCGAAGAGCAGGAACCGTCGCTTAGCCTCGAGAAATACGCTGCGATCAGCAGACGCCTCCGCGGCGCGAACGAGGTTGCGGCACAGGTCGAGCTCGAGCGGCACGGATTGGATCTCGAGACCTGGGAGCGCGCGAGCGCTGGCTGGCGGCGTGCGCTCGAGCGCGACGCTGAAGAGGGTGAGGGCGAGCTCCTCTTGCGGTGGGCCGCGGCGCGCGACGCCGCCGACGCGGAGGCTGAGAACCCCACTACCGTCGAAGCCGCGGCCGAGGTGAGCACGGCGCCCAAGGAGCCCGAGCAGCCAGTCGAACCTCCAGCGCCAGTTTCGATCCCAGTCGCCGTCGCAGTCGCGAAGCCGTCATTCATTCTGCGACAAGAGCGGCTCGCCGCGCTCGCTGCCGCGAGCCCAGCACCTTCGCCTTGGGCCGCAACCGCGTCGTCCATCGAGCTCCAGCGTCACTCGACGTCGTCGAGCTTCGCGGCACCGCTGTCTCCTCCAATCGAAGCAGCGCCGCCGTCGGTGCCCAGACCGCCGCCCGAAATCGCTGCGGACAAATGGCAAGAGGGAGAGACCTGTATCGCGGACGACATCGCGCCAAGCCAGCCGCTGCCGTTCGCCGGGCCCTCGTCCACGCGTGTGCCGACGACGCCTCAAACAGCAGAGTTGCCGAACCCTCTGCGGGACGGGCCTCCAGCGCCCTCGACGCCTTTCACGGGCGGCGCGAAGACGCTGCTCGCTAGACCGGATATACCCCTCCCCGAGCCGCCGCCCTCGAGCCAAGCTCCGTCGCCGAGCGGGCCGAACCAAACTCAAGAGATCGACGCGTCTTTCCTACGCGGCAAGAACAAGCGCCCCGCCCCCGCCCACCCGTTCGAGCCCGCCAAAGACTCGACCCAAGGCGAGCTCGAGCGATACGCCGCGCTGCAAGCAGAGTTGACCTTGTTCCCTCAATGGGCGGCCGCGATCCGCAATCGCTACGGCCTTGTCGACGAGGCCGCTTGGCAGAAACTCGACTCCACGTGGAAGGGCCGGTTGGCGGCAGACCCCGGCCTTTATCAGCGCTGGTATTCGCTCTACACACGATATCGGGCTTGGCATATCGAGCGCGCTCGCTCGAAGTAGCCAATCGCCTCTCTGGCGTCTCACACGAGGACTCATGACGACCATCGCGTCCGAGAACGACCGTTTTACGCTCACCGTCGCTGATATCCCGGCAGGTGAGATCGACGTCATCAGCTTCACCGGGCGCGAGGGGGTCAATCGGCTCTATCGCTTCGACGTGCGACTGCTCAGCAACTCGCCGCGCGTCGCCCCCGAGCAGCTCCTCGGCAAGCGGGCGCGGCTCGCGATCGGGGGTGTTCAGACTCCGCGCTACGTGCACGGCGTCGTCTCCCGGATAGCGCCGCTCACGACCATCCGCGGCGAGACCTCCTATTCGCTGCGCATCGTCCCTCGCGCTGATTTGCTGTCTCGCAGAAAGACCTCGCGCATCTTCCAAGACAAGACGACACCCGAGATCGTGGACGCTGTCGTCGGGGAGCTCGGCGCGACGGTCGAGCATCGCCTCGAGCGCACCTACGCAAAGCGGGAGTACTGCGTCCAATATCAGGAGACCGATCTCGAGTTCGTGACGCGCCTCCTCGCCGAGGAGGGCGTCTTCTATTTCTTCACGCACGCGAGCCCCGCGAGCCCCGACGCAGCCGCGGATGAAGCGCGCGAGGTGCTCGTCCTCGCGGACTCGAGCGCGGCCTATTCCGATATCGACGGCACGACGCAATTGCCCTTTCGCGAGGCAGGTTCGCTCGTCTCGGACGAGGCTATTTACCAGTTCCGACTCGAGCGTCGCGTCCGTGAGGGCAGCACGCTCGTGCGCGGCTTCGACTACGAGAAGCCGCAGTTCGTCCCGGTCGCGCAGGCGCGCGTGCCCGCGAGCGACGGCTTCGACGAGACCCCGCTCCGCGCCTACGACCATGATCGCGTGCTCGAGCCCAAGACCGTGGGTGGCCACGTCGCCGAGCTCCGCCTCGAGGAGCTCCGCTCGCGGGCCAAGCTCGGCGCAGCAGAGAGCTCGTCGCCGCGGCTCGTGCCGGGCGCGCGCTTCGAGCTCGTCGAGCACCCGCACGACGGGACCTCTGGCAAATACGTCGTCGCCGAGATTCAGCATCAAGGTCACGAGCCCCGACATGGGGCTCCGCGCGACGGCAACGAGCTCAGCTATTCGAATCGCCTCCGCTGTGTGCCCGAGTCCGTCGCGCTACGCCGCAAGCGCCCAGCGCGCCGCGTCCTTCAGGTGACCGAGACCGCGGTCGTCGTCGGCCCTCCTGGCGAGGAGATCCATACGGACGAGCTCGGTCGCATCAAGATCCAATTTCACTGGGACCTCGAGGGCAAAAACGACGAGCACAGCTCCTGTTGGGTGCGCGTCATGCAGGCGTGGTCGGGCGCCTCGTGGGGCACCCAGTTCATCCCGCGCGTCGGAATGGAAGCGGTGGTGTCGTTCACCGGCGGCGACCCGGATCGCCCGATCGTGCTCGGCTGCGTCTACAACGGCGCGACGCCTACGCCGTTTGCGCTGCCTGGGGAGAAGACGAAGAGCGGTATTCGCACCCGGAGCTCCCCCGGCGGTAAGGGCTATAACCAACTCTCTTTTCAGGACTCCGCCGGCGCCGAGGAGATTTACCTGCACGCTGAGCGCGACCTCAACGAAGTGGTCGAGCACGACCACACGCGGACGGTCTACGGCCAAGAGGTCGTACAGGTCAAAGAGAGCAAGCTCCTCGAGGTCCAACAAGACGACATTCGCGTCATCCGCGGCAGCGAGATCCTCGTGGTGGAGAAGAACTTCGTGCTCAACGTCGCGGGGCACAAGCTCATTCAAGTCGGCACTCCACCGACCCCTCCCGAGAAGGATCGGCTCGTCCGGGACCTGCCCGACGACGCCTCGCCTTATGCCCAATTCCACGCCCTCGCGAGCCTGCCGATGTTCGAGGACCCCGCCACCGCGAAGGCCTCGAAGATCTCTCGCTCGAAGATCCTCTGGCAGAGCGAGCAGCTCGATAAAGACGCCTATCCGGCTGGGCAAGCGCTCGTCAGCCGCGTCGCCGAGCTCGACAAGAAGGTCGAGGCCCTCGCCGGAGCGGTGCACTTGCTCACCGACGACATCCTCTCGCTGCGAGAGCGCACCCGCGAGGCCGAGCAAGGCACCGACCCCGTGGGCGACACCTTGAGTCGCACGAGCGAGCTCCTCGGTCGGGCTACCGACGTGTCGGAGAAGCTCAGCGCGGTGCTCGGCGACTGCGGTGAGACTGTGCCGCCCATCGCGAAGCTCCAAAAGGCGATTGCGGAGCACGTCACGCCGAAGCTTGAGCGCTCGAAGGCCATCGTCGAACGCCTCGAGACCTACAAGAAGCTGCTCAGCAACGCCGATGAGCTCTTCAGCGGTTGGGGTGACGGCGGCGGCGGCGCCACGAGCGGCAAGTTCGTGAACGCCGATGTCTCGTTCTCCGACTACCACACGAACGACGGCAAGAAGGGCACGATGCCGAGCGACGTGAAGGGCTCGAAGCTCGATATTACCGGCCCGGGTGAGATCGTCGCGACAACGGGCTTCAAGATCACCTGCGGGGCGAGCGTCATCGAGATGACCCCCGGCAGCATCTCCATCAAATCGAGCGGTCCTATCAAGGTCAATGGAAGCGAGATCCTCCTCAACGAGTGAGCTGGCTTGGGTCCGCGAACACCGGCGCCCCTATTGGGTGACAGGCTCGTCGGAGGAGCAGCTCGGGGACGCCATTCGGATCGGCGGTCCCGTGCGCGGCGGACGCCGATATGCGGCCTTCACGGATTGGCGTGTTCACTACACCTTCGGGGCCGCGGTCGGCGCCGAGCTCGTCACCGTCGACGTGGTCATTCACATGCCCCGTTGGCTCGAGACGCGCGCCGCGCCCGCGTCGCTCCGCGAGCGGTGGCAGCGCTACCTCGACGCCCTCGAGGAGCACGAGGCTGGACACAAGGCCATCGCGGTTCGCGCCGCGAACACCATCCTCACGCGCCTCCGACAGCTCGGCCCCGGTGGAGAGCGGGTCGCCCTCGGGCGCGCGCTCGCCGAGGAGATCCTCGAGGACGCTCGGCGCGAGGAGCTCACTTACGATCTTGTTACTGATCACGGCGGGACCGACCCGCGTATTGGCTCGGGAGCCGACGGCTTGGGTCGCGCTCCGCCGGCAACTACAGACGAGGCTCTCTCATGAACAACCCTTTGGAGCGCGGGGCTACCAACCTATCGGCGGAGGCCACAGCGGAGCTCGCCCGACCGAGCGAGCCTGGCTCGGCCGTCGCGCGGCTCGCAGAGCACCTCGCTGAAGGTGAGGACGGCGCGCGCAAGAAGGCCCATATCCACCGCTCGGGCGCAGGGCGCACGCTCGTCTTCGAGGCACGGGACTTCGAAGCAGGAGACGCGCCCCTCGCGAGCTCGTCCGAACAGCTCACCGTGTATTCACCGACAGGCGCAGTCGAGCTGGCTGTGCGCTTCACTCCTGACGGGCCTGTCCTCTCGTTTTCGGCCGCGCGCATCGCCGTCGAGAGCGAGAACGACATCTCCTTCGACTGCGAGAACTTCGAAGTCCGCGCTCGAAAGAGCGTGTCGGTTCGCTCGGCGGGCGACCTCGTTCACGACGTCGTCGGTGACCTCACGAGCCGCGTCGGCGGCAAGTCCGAGACGCGCGCCAGCAGGCTCGCGCTCGCCGCGACAGCGGGCGACATCGACATCGACGGCGCTGGCGATGCTTGGATTACGGCGAAGAACGTATTGCTCAATTGCGATCGAGAGCTCGAAATGGCCGAGCGCGCCTGGAAGGAAGCGGCCGAGCAGGCCGAGCGCGTGCGCACGAAGCTCGCGTCCGTGCGCGCCGCCCGAGAGAGCGCGGGAGAATCCGCCGAAGCCACGACGCCGCCCCGAGAGGAGCCCCCGCAAAAGTCATGAGCTCGCTCTCACCCCCATTCGAGACGGTGAAGCGGCTCCACGCGGAGCTCGTCACGCGCACGCTGACGCAGCGCCGACTCGACGATTTGTCGGCCTTCTTCACCGCCGATCACAAGCTCGCTTGCGAGCTCTTGCCCGCAGGGGATTGGTCCGGACCTGTCGGGTTCTCGCGCTTCGTATCCCTCGTACTGCAGAAGCTCGGCTCTCCGATGCCGACCGTTCTCGCCCAGTTCGCGACCCACGACAAATGCGTGACTCACCTCAGCGTGCTCGCGATGCACACGGGCCAGTTGGGGCCCATCCAACCGACGCGGCGCTGGCCGACGGTGCGCGCTGTCCTCTATTCGGAGCTGCGAGACGGCAAGCTCTCCGCGACTTGGGTTCAAACGGACGCGCTCGCGGTCTTGTCTCGCAACTATGCGTGGCGCGTCGCGGACCAGGCGCGGGGCGGCAGCGCGGAGGTCTTCGATGACCCCGGCTGATCTCGACCAAGCGCTGGCGTCGCAAACGGGGCGGGCGATCCTCGATGTCTTCGCCGGCCACGCACCGCTCGCCAAGCTCGACGAGCTCGTGCACGCCGAGCATGAGCTCCACCAGAACCTCGCCGACTTCAAACCCATCAAAGGGCGGGAGAAGTTCGCGCGCCTCGTCGGGTTCTACCATTCGGCCCTCAGCGACTGGCAGGTCGCGATCGAAGACGAGGTCTGGGACCAGCGCGCGGTCGTCTATCGCCTGTCGGCTGCTGCGACCCACTCCGGCCCGCTAGGCCTGATTCGCGCCACGAACAAGCGAATCGAGTTCTCCGCCGTCCTCACCGTCGAGTTCCTCGGCCATATGGCCTTTCGAACGACGCTCTTCGCCGAGGGGATTTCCATCTTGCGACAGATGGAAGCCCTCGAGCTCGTCGACCCGTGCCCCGAGGGGGCCAGCACACTGGGTGCAAAATGAAGGCAGCACGCATCACGCCCGAAGACATACAGGACTGTAAGGCTGCGAACCCTCAGCCGCCCGTCGTCGAGAAGCACTGCTGCTCCAAGGACACGACGACGCCAACGCCGCCCATCCAGCACGTGGGCGGACCGCTCACGTCGAAGGGCAGCACCAACGTCAAGGTCAACAACCTCCCGGCGGCGCGGACCGGTGACATCGGCACTTGCACCCCAGTCTCCGAGCCGAACCTCATCGTGACGGGGGCAGCGACCGTCAAGATCAATGGCCAACTCGGCGCGAGACTGACCTCCATTCTGGTGCACAAGCCGACCGCGACCGTCGTGTCGAAGGGATCGCCCAATGTGCAATACGGTGGGGCCACGGGGGGCGCGTCCTTCGGCGACCCGCGCGCTTCGGCGGCCGCGACCGAGGCCTGCAAGAAGGCCGCGCGGGAGGGCCGTGGCGGCGAGGGGAACGCCCAGAGCAAAGACATGAACTGCGGGATGGAGTCCGTTCGTCAGCTCTGTCTGCAGAAGTGCGTGGAGAAGAAGCTGCCCGCGGACGACCCCGCCTGCAAGTGCGGCAACATGAGCCAGGACGCTTGGTATCACCACTACTTCGAGAAGCACAAAGACGCCCACAACGAGATCGCCCAGCAGGACTACGAGAAGAAAAAGAAGGAGTACGACGAGGCGGTCGAATACAACGAGAAGACGTGGAAGAAGATCCAGGATTACGACCAAATCTACGGCAGCAAGACGCTCCCGAAGGAGGGCGGCGACGACCCCAAAGGCAAGACCTGGCGCTTCGCCGAGGGACAGAACGTCTGGTGCTTCGGAAAGGGTAAGAGCCTCTCCGACGACAAATACTATATCAAGCGTGTGCCGCCGAAGCCCATGCCGCCCATTACCGATCCCGCCGCTCAGGAGAAGACTGGCGACGTCGGCTCGTTCACCAAGACGCGCGGCGAGATGCTCAAAGAGTGCGGTTACGAGCCCGCAGAGGGCCACAACTCGACCTCGGGGATTGGGCATGATCTCGCCAACGGCAACGCCGTATTGGCCGTCGTGGACGTCGGGCAACTGCCTGGTGGTGGGCAGTCCGGCGCGCACACGATCACCGTGACGCGCATGGAATACGACGAAAAGGGCAACCTCAAGCAGGTCGTCATCAACGACACCTCGCGTCCGGGCAAATGCGGGCAGCCGCTCACCGGGGCGGAGTTCGAGAAGGCCCTCCTGCCCAACGCAGGCGCGACCAACGTCGTTCCCTCCCCTGTCGCGCCGCCCTAAGCTGCAGTCCGTCGCGACAGGTGCGCTCCGTTCGAGGCCCTGATATGAGCCGAGCATGATTCGACGGCTCCTCGGTTCTCTCGCGCTCGTGAGTTTGACGGCCTCGCTGATCGCTTGTGGGGCGAAGAAGGACGACAACAAGTCGAGCGGGTCGAGCTCTCCCGCATCTGGCGGTAGCGCAAAGTCGAGCGCCAAGCCTTCCGCGGCCAAACCGACCGAGAGCGCCAAACCCGCAGAGCCGGCCGCGAGCAGCAGCCCCGGTCAGGCGGGGTGCATTACAGCTTTGGGCGACGGCTCGAACCTGCCTCCCGGGGACCTCGTCCTCAAGAAGTCGTGTGGCCCTGTCACCCTCTCCGGAGAGGTCTCGATCGACGACCGCACACTGACGATCGAACCGGGCGTCGAGCTCCGCTTCGGCCCCAAGGCCATGCTCAATATCGGCTACAGCCAGACTGCCAAGATCGTCGCCAAAGGCACGAAGGACGCTCCTATCCTGTTTACGTCGGGTAAGGACAAGGAGCCCGGCGCGTGGGGCGCGCTTCGCCTTTATGACAAGGCCGATCGCTCCGTGCTCGAGCATGTCGTCTTCGAATATGGCGGTCACCCCGAGTCCAATAGCGACCCCGGCAGCCTCGTCCTCATGCAGTCGCTCCGAACCAGCATGAAGGATGTCAGCTTCCGCTCCGGGGCTGGTTACGGGCTTATAGCCATCTACGCCGAATCGGCCTTCGAGGGTGAGATCACGGGCTGCGACTTCAAGGGCCTCGAGAAGGGCGCGATGCGCATCAACCCCTCGCAGCTCCCCGCGCTGGGTGCCGGCAACACCTTCGACGACAAGGCGGTAATCGCTGTCGTCGATGGGACTGTCGCCAAGCCCGCGACGTTCCGCACTGGCGCGACCTATCGCCTGTTCGGCGAGCTCAGCGTCGCGCGCGGCGCCGACGACGCGGCGACCCCGACGTTGAAGATCGAGCCAGGCGTCACCGTGGAGCTCGTGAGCAACGCGTCGCTCACTATCGGCTATTCCAACGCCGGCTCACTCCAAGCCGTCGGCACCAAGGACAAGCCTGTTCGTTTCACCGGCTTCGACAAGCGCAAAGGCGGCTGGGGCCACATTGGCCTCTACGCGCAGTCGCGCGACACCCGCTTCGAGAACGTGATCGTCGAGTTCGCCGAGACCACCGAGAGCGAGGGCGCGATCCGCTGCGAGTCCGGCGCCGAGGCCGCGATCAAAGACGTCACCTTCCAGCACCTCGACGGCTTCGGCGTGTCGTACCCCGACGCGGCGACCAACAAATGCAAGGTCGAGGGAGGCAGCGCCGACGACGCGAAGGGCGTCGAGCACAAGCCCGAGTGAGCGTACGCTCGCCGGCGTGAGCCCCTACAAGCTTGTCTATTGGCCGAGCATCCCCGGGCGCGGTGAGTTCATCCGACTCGCTCTCGAAGAGGCCGGCGCACCCTATGTCGACGTCGCGCGCGAGCCCGCAGATCGAGGCGGTGGCGTCGGCGCGATTCGCCAATATCTCGAGGGAGCGCGTGCTGGCTTCTTGCCATTTGCGCCGCCCATCCTCGTCGACGGCGCGGAGGTGCTGTCGCAAACGGCGGCGATCCTCCATTACCTCGGGGAGCGACATGGCCTCTCCGGCGGAACACCCGCGCTCGCCTATCAGTCGCTGAGCCTCCAATTGACGATCGCGGACTTCGTCTCCGAGGCGCACGACACCCATCACCCGATCTCGACAGCGCTCTATTACGAAGATCAGAAGGCCGAGGCGCTCGCCGCCGCCAAGCCATTTCGCGAGCAGCGTATGCCGAAGTTCCTCTCTTACTTCGAGCGAGTGCTCGAGCGCAGCGCGACTGGCGAGGCGCTCGTGGGCGAGGACCTCACGTACCCCGATCTATCCATGTTCCAGGTGATTGCCGGTCTCGAGCACGCGTTCCCCAACGCGCTCGCACGGCTCCGCGACCGCATCCCGCGCGTGCTCGCGCTCGCAGCCTCTGTCCGCGCACGGCCTCGCATCGCCGCTTATCTTTCGTCGCCTCGCCGCCTGCCCTTCGGCGACGGGATCTTCCGCCATTATCCCGAGCTCGATCCGTGAGCTCGTCGAAACAGCCAATCGCACAAACGCCACGAGCCCTCGAGGCAGCTCCGGAGAGAGCAGCCCGAGGGCTCGTCGCTCAGCGCGAGCCGCGACTACTTCTTCGTCGCGACCTTGGCTTTCTTGTCGCCGGAGTGGCCGTGGAACGTGCGGGTCGGAGCGAACTCACCCAGCTTGTGCCCGACCATGTTCTCGGTGACGAAGACCGGCACGAACTTGCGTCCGTTGTGGACAGCGAAGGTCAGGCCGACAGCCTCGGGGAGGATGGTGCTGCGTCGCGACCAGGTCTTGATGACCTTCTTCGCCTGCTGGCCTGAAGCTGCTTGGATCTTCTCCAGCAGGTGACCATCGACGAACGGGCCCTTCTTTACACTGCGCGGCATACTCGATCAGCCCTTCTGGTTGCGGCGGCGGACAATCATGTTGTCCGTGCGCTTGTTGTTGCGGGTCTTCAGGCCCTTGGAGAGCTGGCCCCACGGTGAGCACGGGTGACGACCACCCGAGGTGCGGCCCTCACCACCACCCATCGGGTGATCGACGGGGTTCATCGTGACGCCGCGGTTGTGAGGCCGAACGCCGAGCCACCGCATACGACCAGCCTTGCCCAGGCTGATGTTCGCGTGCTCGAGGTTCGAGACCTGCCCGACCGTTGCGCGGCAATCGCAGTGGACCTTGCGGATTTCGCCGCTCGGCAGGCGGACCTGAGCCCACTCGCCGTCCTTCGCCATCAGCTGGGCTGCGGAGCCGGCTGCGCGCACGAGCTGACCGCCCTTGCCCTTCTTCAACTCGACGTTGTGGATCGAGGTGCCGGGCGGGATGTAGCGGAGCGTGAGCGAGTTGCCGACTTTGATGTCAGCGTTGCGGCTCGCGAGGACGGTCGTCCCCGTCGTGAGGCCGTCGGGAGCGAGGATGTAGCGCTTCTCCCCGTCGGCGTAGTGCAAGAGGGCGATGCGCGCCGTGCGGTTGGGATCGTACTCGATCGCCGCCACGAGCGCGGGCACGCCGATCTTGTCGCGACGGTAGTCGATGATGCGGTAGCGCTGCTTGTGACCACCGCCACGGAAGCGGCTCGTGATGCGACCGCGGTTGTTGCGGCCGCCGGTCGAGGTCTGCTTCTCGACGAGGCTCTTCTCAGGCGTGGACCGCGTCACATCGGCGAAGTCGCTCACCGAGTAGAAGCGGCGCCCGGCCGAGGTCGGCTTGAACGTCTTGATTCCCATCGCTACTCCGCCTTCTCGTCGAAGAACTTGATCTCATCACCCTCCTTGAGGGTGATGATGGCCTTCTTCCAGTTGCGCAGCTTCGCGTAGCCGCGCCCCATCCGCTTGTCTTTGCCGCGGATGACCATGGTGTTCACGTCCAGGACCGTCACGCCGAACAGCTTCTGGATCGCGTTCTTGATCTCGATCTTGTTCGCGGTCGGGACGACCTCGAACTCGACCTGGTTCAACTTCTCCCGCATCTGCGTGGCCTTGTCGGTCATCACGATGGGGCGCTTGATGATGTTCTCGTTCGTGCGAAGCATGGCCGACCTCACGCGTCCTTCTTGCCGAGGCAGCGAGCCTCGAGGGCCTTGGCCGCGCCCTTCGACACCACGAGGTGATCGTGACGGAGAAGGTCGTAGACGTTCACGCCCTCGGGCGGCAGGAACTGGTGCGCCTCGACGTTGCGGATCGACTTGACGAGCTTGTCGTTCGACTTGTCGTCCACGACGAGCGCCTTCTTGTCGACGGAGAGAGCGCTGAGCGCGCCCGTGATTGCCTTCGTCTTGACCTCGGCGAGGTCGAAGGCGTCGACGACGATGAGCCGCTGCTCCTTGGCGAACAAGGAGAGCGCGCTCTTCAGCGCGGCGACCCGGACCTTGCGCGGCGGACGGTAGGACCAGTCCTTCGGCTCGATGGCGTGGGCAGCGCCGCCGCCAGCGTGGTGCGGAGCACGCACCGAGCCCTGACGAGCGCGGCCGGTGCCCTTCTGCTTGTAGAGCTTCTTCGTGGAGCCGCGCACCGCGCTGCGCTCCTTCGTGGCCTTGGTGCCGGCGCGACGAGACGCGAGCTGGGCCTTCACCACCTCGTAGAAGAGCTGGTCCTTGACTTCAGCGCCGAAGACTTCGTCGGAGAGCTCGAGCTGTCCGACCTCTTCGTGCTTCAGGTTGTAGACGGTGACCTTCATGTACGGCTTCTCCTCTACGACTTGATCTCGACGTCGACGCCGGCCGAGAGGTCGAGCTTCATCAGCGCGTCGAGCGTCTGCTGCGTCGGCTCGATGATGTCGAGCAGGCGCTTGTGGGTTCGGACCTCGAACTGCTCGCGCGACTTCTTGTCGACGTGCGGCCCGCGGAGAACGGTGTAGCGACGGATCTCGGTCGGCAGCGGGACAGGGCCCGCCACGCGCGCGCCCGTGCGCTTCGCGGTCTCGACGATGTCGCTGGTCGACTTGTCGAGGAGTTGGTGATCGAACGCCTTGAGGCGGATTCGGATTTTCGTGCCTTCGGCCATGACTCGGGACTTCCTTACTCGACGATCTTGGTGACGATGCCGGCGCCGACGGTCTTGCCGCCCTCGCGGATGGCGAAGCGCATCTGCTCCTCGAGCGCGACGGGCGAGATGAGCTGCACATCCATCGTGATGTTGTCGCCCGGCATCACCATCTTCACGCCCTCGGGGAGCGCGACGGTTCCGGTCACGTCGGTCGTGCGGATGTAGAACTGCGGGCGATAGTTGGTGAAGAACGGAGTGTGACGGCCGCCCTCCTCCTTCTTGAGGACGTAGACCTCACCCTTGAACTTCGTGTGCGGCGTGATCGACCCCGGCTTCGCGAGGACCTGGCCACGCTCGATCTCTTCCTTGTCGACGCCGCGGAGCAGGCAGCCGACGTTGTCGCCAGCCTGGCCCTGGTCGAGCAGCTTGCGGAACATCTCGACGCCGGTGACGACCGTCTTCTTGGTGTCCTTGAAGCCGATGATCTGGACCTCTTCGTTCACCTTGATGATGCCGCGCTCGATGCGGCCCGTGGCCACGGTGCCGCGGCCCTTGATCGAGAACACGTCCTCGATCGCCATGAGGAAGGGCTTGTCGATGTCGCGAACGGGCTCGGGGATGTAGCTGTCGAGAGCGGCGAGAAGCTGGTCGATCGTGGCGACCCACTTCGCCTCGCCACGCATCGCGGGCAGCGCTGCGCCGCGGATGACGGGGGCGTTGTCGCCGTTGAAGTTGTACTTGTTGAGGAGCTCGCGCACCTCCATCTCGACGAGGTCCAGCATCTCCGGGTCCTCGACCGCGTCGCACTTGTTGAGGAAGACGACGATGTGGTTGAGGCCGACCTGGCGAGCGAGGAGCACGTGCTCACGCGTCTGCGGCATGACCGAGTCGAGCGCGCTGACCACGAGGATCGCGCCGTCCATCTGCGCGGCGCCGGTGATCATGTTCTTGATGTAGTCGGCGTGTCCGGGGCAGTCGACGTGCGCGTAGTGGCGCTTCGGCGACTCGTACTCGACGTGCGCCGCGGCGATCGTCACGGTCTTCGTCTCGTCGCGGACCGTCCCGCCCTTCGCGATGTCGGAGTACGAGATCTCCTTCGCGAGGTTCTTCAGCGACTGAACCTTGACCAAGGAGGCCGTGAGCGTGGTCTTGCCATGGTCGATGTGACCGATGGTGCCGACGTTCACGTGGGGCTTGGTTCGGTTGAATTTCTCCTTGGCCATCGCTTCTTCTCTCTTCCTCTGCCTTTGCTATTTGGGGACGGACGCCAGTCGTCTCAGCCGCGCTGCTTGGCCACGATCTCTTCTTGGATCTGGGCCGGCGCGGCTGAGTACTGGTGAAACTGCATCGTGTAGGTCGCGCGGCCCTGGGTGCGGGAGCGCAGGTCGGTCGCGTAGCCGAACATCGTCGCGAGCGGAACCTCTGCTTTGATGACGCGCGCATTTCCTCGCTGACCCATGTCGGTCACGCGACCGCGCCGGGCGTTGAGGTCGCCGATGACGTCGCCGAGCGAGACCTCGGGGCAGACGACCTCGACGGCCATCACGGGCTCGAGCAGCACGAGGCCCGCTTGCGCGGCGGCCTCCTGGAACGCGAGTGAGCCCGCGACCTCGAAGGCGGACGTCGAAGAGTCGACCTCGTGGTAGCTGCCGTCGATGAGCCGAGCCTTCGCGTCGATGAGCGGGTAGCCAGCGAGGACGCCGCGGTTCATGGCCTCACGGATGCCCTTCTCGACCGAGGGGATGAACTCCTTCGGGATGATGCCGCCGACGATCGCGTTCTCGAAGACGAAGCCGGTGCCGCGCTCGCCGGGCTCGAGGTCGATCCGGACGTGGCCGTATTGGCCCTTGCCGCCGCTCTGCCGGACGAACTTGCCCTCGACGTTGTGCACCGTGCGCGAGATCGTCTCCTTGTAAGCGACCTCGGGTTTGCCGACGTTCGCCTCGACTTTGTGCTCGCGGCGCAGGCGGTCGACGATGATCTCGAGGTGGAGCTCGCCCATGCCGGCGATGATCGTCTGGCCCGTCTCCTCGTTCGTGAACGTGCGGAAGGACGGGTCCTCGTACGCGAGCTTCTGCAGGCTGACGCCGAGCTTGTCGAGGTCGGCCTTCGTCTTGGGCTCGATGGCGATCGAGATGACGGGCTCGGGGAACGTCATCGTCTCGAGGACGATCGGGTGCTTCTCGTCGCAGAGCGTGTCGCCGGTGCGCGTATCGCGCAGACCCACCGCCGCGTAGATGTTGCCCGCGTAGCAGGTGTCGATCTCCTCGCGCTTGTTGGCGTGCATGCGCAGGATGCGCCCGAAGCGCTCGCGCTTGCCGCGCGTCGTGTTCATCACGCTCGCGCCGCTCGAGACCGTGCCCGAGTAAACCCGGAAGAACGTGAGCGTTCCGAACGGGTCGTGCAGGATCTTGAACGCGAGGGCCGAGAAGGGCGCGTCGTCCGCGGCCTTGCGCTCGACGATCGGGTGGTCCTTCTTGTCGGGGTTTTTGCCCTTCACCGGGGGGATGTCGAGCGGCGAAGGCAGGTAGTTCACAACCGCGTCGAGCAGCTGCTGGACGCCCTTGTTCTTGAAGGCCGAGCCGCAGCAGACCGGAACGAACTTGAACTCGAGCGTGCCCTTGCGGATGGCAGCCCAGATCTCTTCGTTCGTGATCGAGCCCGTGTCGCCGCCGACGAACTTCTCCATGATGGACTCGGAGCAGTCGGCGATCGTCTCGATCATGTGGTCGCGCAGCTCGCGGCAGCGCTTCGCGAGGTCGGCGGGGATCTCCCGCCACTCGTACTTCATGCCCTTCGACTCGTCGTCGAAGTAGGCCGCGCGCATCTCGACGAGGTCGATGACACCGCGGAACTGATCCTCGAGGCCGACGGGGTATTGCACCGCGACCGGGATCACGCCAAGGCGCTCGCGGATCGACTCGAGGCACATCTCGTAGTCCGCGCCGATCTTGTCCATCTTGTTGATGAACGCGATGCGGGGCACGTGGTACTTGTCGGCCTGTCGCCAGACGGTCTCGCTCTGCGGCTCGACGCCATTGCCACCGTCGAACACCGCGACCGCGCCGTCGAGCACGCGCAGGCTGCGCTCGACCTCGATCGTGAAGTCGACGTGCCCCGGCGTGTCGATGATGTTGATGCGGTGGCTCACGCCCTTGAGCGGGCCCTCGTCGGGCTTCCAAAAGCAGTTCGTCGCGGCCGACGTGATCGTGATTCCGCGCTCCTGCTCTTGGACCATCCAGTCCATCGTGGCGGCGCCCTCGTGGACCTCGCCCATCTTGTAGTTGACGCCCGTGTAATAGAGGATGCGCTCGGTCGTCGTGGTCTTGCCCGCGTCGATATGCGCCATGATCCCGATGTTGCGGGTCTTTTCTAGGCTGTAGTCGCGGGCCATGGTCGTCGTCCTCTGCGTGGGTTCGGGTCGGGCGTCGCGCGCTCGAGCCCGAGACGCGCGAAACCCCCTCCGGTCCGTTCCGCGGGGCGCCGCCGAGTCGTGCTCAGTCTGGCTGCTCCGCTTGGCTCACCGCCGTTTGGTGAGCGCTCAGGAACCCGGAGAGGGTGTCGGGGTACGTCGCTGATTGTTTGCCGGTCAAACCATCGCCGCGTCGCGTGTTCGCGTTGGGCGTGTCGGTCGCCGGCACAGGCGTAACCCGATCCTTATGTCGCCGTCGTCATTGCCGCGCTAGAGCTCCTCGGAGGTAAAAAAGTGCGAAGCGCCGGTCTTGGAGACCAGCGCAGACGTCACCAGCGGTAGTGCGCGAAGGCCTTGTTCGCCTCCGCCATCTTGTGGGTGTCGTCCTTCTTCTTCACCGCGTTGCCACGGTTCTGAGCCGCGTCGACGAGCTCAGCGGCGAGCCGCTCCATCATCGTCTTCTCACCGCGGACGCGCGAGTACTGGACCAGCCAGCGCATCGCGAGCGAGACGCGCCGCTCGGGGCGAACCTCGACGGGGACCTGGTAGGTCGCGCCGCCGACGCGTCGGCTCTTGACCTCGAGCTTCGGCTTGACGTTGTCGAGCGCCTTGCGGAAGACCTCGAGCGGCTCTTCCTTGAAGCGATCCTTGATGACGTCGAACGCCCCGTACAGGATGCCCTCTGCGGTCGCCTTCTTCCCACCCAACATGATCGAGTTGGTGAACTTGGCGACGAGCTTGTCCTTGAACTTCGGGTCCGGGATGATCCTGCGCTTCGGTACTTCGCGGCGGCGGGGCATGGTCTAACTCGCTATCGGGTAATCAGGGGACGGAATGAACGCCGGCAGCGGCGATCAGCTCTTCGGCCGCTTGACGCCGTACTTGGAGCGCTTGCGGTTGCGGGTGGCTTTGTTGGTCGAGCTCGGGCCCGCTGCGCCGGAGGCGTCGAGCGTGCCGCGAACGACGTGGTAACGCACGCCGGGCAGATCCTTCACGCGGCCACCGCGGATGAGCACGACGGAGTGCTCCTGCAGGTTGTGGCCCTCGCCGGGGATGTAGCTCGTGACCTCCATCTGGTTGGTGAGGCGCACGCGACACACCTTGCGAAGGGCCGAGTTCGGCTTCTTCGGGGTGGTGGTGTACACGCGGACGCACACGCCGCGGCGCTGAGGACAAGACTTGAGCGCGGGCGACGCGGTCTTCCACACCGTCGCTTCACGTCCCTGGCGAATGAGCTGATTGATCGTGGGCATGAGTCTCGAGTTCCGCGATTACCCTGGGTGGAGCCGCACCAAAGGCGCGGGTAGGGCTCTCGGCGGGACGCGGAGATTACTCAGACTACCGAATCCGTCAAGGCCCTATCTCTCACTCCCCCTATCGGAGGGCCGGAGGGAGGGTCGAGTACGCTGGCTGCGATGGTAGGCTCCGCGGCGATGCGCCTCGTCACGTGGAACGTGAACTCGATCGTCGCTCGCCTCGACTTCGTACTCGATTATCTCGCGACGCGCACGCCCGACGTCGTCTGCGTCCAGGAGCTCAAGGTCGACGACGACGCGTTCCCGCAGCTCGCGTTCGCGCAGGCTGGCTACGTGGGGCTGACGCACGGCCAGCTCCAATGGAACGGCGTCGCGGTCCTCGTGAAGAAGAGCTTCGACCCCGCGCCGCGCATCCTCACGCGCGGCCTGCCCGGCGCTGAGAACCTCGGCGCGCGCCTCGTCACCGCGAGCGTCGCGGGCATTTCTATAACAAGCGTCTACATACCGAACGGCAAGAGCGTCTCGCACGCGGACTTTCGCTCGAAGCTCGCGTTCCTCGACGCGCTCGTCGCCTACGCGCGCACGCTCGACGTGAAGGAGCGCGTGGTGATCGCGGGCGACTTCAACTTGGTGCCCGCCGACATCGATAGCTGGGCGGGGGCCGCGCTGACGGGGACGATCTTCCACACCGAGGCCGAGCGCTCGCGCCTCGCGGCGCTCTGCGACGTGGGCTTCGTGGATCTCTATCGAGCGAAGTATCCGGACACGACCGCGTACAGCTGGTGGGACTACCGCGCTGGTTCCTTTCACAAGAAGCAAGGGCTCCGCATCGATCTGCTGCTCGGCACGCCGAGCGTCGCCACGCTGGTCACCGAGGCTCGCGTCGAACGTGATTTTCGCAAGAAGCGCGAGGGTCGCATCCCGAGCGATCACGCGCCCGTGGAGATCGAGCTCGCGGACGCGCCCGGCTCGGGCGCCTGACGCCTCGCGAGGCTAATCTTCTCGGATATGGGCAGGGCTTCCGAGTGGGCTCCCTTCGGCGGGTCGGATCTGCGGATGTTCTCGATCATCGTCGAGTCCGAGCTCCAGAGCCGAGGCCTCGACTATCGGTTGGGTGATGGCTTCGTCGAGGTCGTCTCGAGCGAGGGCCGGCAGGGGCTCGGGCTCGGCAACCTCGCGCAGGTGTGCGGCGCGATCCCACGCGGCGATTGGGCCGAGGCCATCAAGAAGCACTTCGAGCTTGTGTTCAACCGCGCCGACGAAGAGGGCGCGCTCGAGGAGAAGATCCACGACTTCGAGCTTGTGCGCGCGATGCTCCGCGTGCGCCTCTACGACGTCGGCTTCGAGGATCAGCTCGTGAGGACGATCGCACCGGATCTCACCGCGGGTGTCGTCTTCGATCTGCCGAGCTCGATGCGCAGCGTCTCGCGCGCCGAGGCCGACGCGTGGCAGCGCACCGACGACGAGCTCTTCGAGATCGCGCTCGACAACCTCGCGCTCGAGGAGGCCCCCGAGGAGACGACCGTGATCGGCCCCGAAGAGGTGCGGATGACGGTCGTCGAGGGAGCGTCGTATTACACGACCTCGCGGGCCCTCCGCTTGGTCGAGAGCGCGATCCCCGCGCACCATCCGTTCGGTGCGCTCGTCGCGCTCCCGAACCGCCACGTGTTCTTCTATCACCTCATCGAAGACGCTCGCGTCGTGTTCGCCGCGAACGCGCTCGTGAGCCTCGCGCGCGAGGCCTTCCGACGCGGCCCGGGATCCATCACCGACCAGATTTTTTGGGTGAGCCCCGGCGGCGAGGTCGTGAAGCTCCCTTGTGACGAGCAAGGCAGCACGCTGGTCGTTGCGCCGCCCGCGAGGTTCGTGAAGGACGTGCTCGATCGCGTCGTGTCGCGCCCGAGCTGACGCGCGCGATC
The DNA here is from genome assembly GCA_046351325.1 of Polyangiaceae bacterium. Classification (GTDB taxonomy): domain Bacteria; phylum Myxococcota_A; class Polyangia; order Polyangiales; family Polyangiaceae; genus Xiheicaenibacterium. The sequence goes on from JAXLYR010000001.1 coordinate 356,568, forward strand.
AGCGGAGCGCGACGACGACGAAGACCCCCGAGATGGCGAGCCCCGCGCCGACCCAACGGCGCAGCGGGACCTGCTCGCCAGCGATGCGGCTGAGGCCCATGAGCATGACCGCGCTCGTCTGGTTGAGGAGCGCCGCGCGCGACGCGAGCCCGTATTTCATGCCGCCGAGCCAGAGGATCATCGCGACGTACGTGCCGAGGAACGTCGCGGGAGCGAGGTAGAACCACGCGCGGCTCGGTACGAACGCGCGGAGCGCCGCGCGGCCGCGACCCGCGACGACTTGGAAGAGAACGAGCGCCGCGGTGCCGGCGACGAGGCGCACTGCCGTTGCCTCGACGAGGACGCTGCGACCGAGCGCAGGCTTCGCGACGACGACGCCGATCGCGGTCACCATGACGCCCGAGATCGCGAAGGCCAAACCCACCCTGTCGAGCGACGCGAGCGGAGAAGCGGCGGCGCGCTTCGCGCTCACGCGCCACGAAATGGCGACGAGCCCCGCGACGATGAGCGGCCCGCCGAGGAGAATGCCGACGCCGAGCGGCTCGCCGAGCACGAGCGCGCTGAGGAGCACGACCGTGGGCGAGTACGCGCAGTCCGCGACCGCCGCGACCGACGCGTCGATGCGACGCAAGCCCGTGAGGAAGAGAGTGTCACCGACCGCGAGACCGAGGACGCCGCTCACCGCGAGCAGCACCCAGTCGCGGGGCGCGCGCGACCGATCGAACGGCGTCGCCGTGACCGCGAGCGTCGCGAAGAGGAGCAGCGTCGCGAACGCGTTCTTGAAGAGGTTCAGCGCGGAGCCCTCGAGCTCGACTTTGCGAAAGAGCAGGATGGCGAGCGCCCAAGCGAGCGCGCACCCGAGCGCCATCGCGTCGCCGGCCCAGAGAGGGAGCACGCGCGGCGTTCTACACGATGTGCCGCGCCGGTGCGCGCCCCGCGCTGGAGGGTCCACCTCTGCCCCCAAATATTACAACTCTGTCAGTGAATCGAGTCGACGAGCGGATAGAGCTCGGAGTCCTCTTTTTGGATTCGCTGAGCGACGGCCGAGAAGACCTTCTTCGTCTCGGCGGCGAAGTCGGCGGGGTGCTGCTTGAGCTTGTCGGCGACGTGCCACTTCGCGAGGTAGCTGCCGAAGACCTCGCTGAGGCCGCCCATCTCGCGTTGGTAGTGGTGGGCGAGATCGCGGACCTTGGCGTCGGCGTGAGCGCCGAGCTTCGGGTACATGTACTTGTCTTCGGTGCTGAGGTGGATCTTCACGAGCGCGCCCATTTGGGAGAGCGTCGAGGTGATCTCCGCAGCCCGCTGCGGGACCGCATTGGAGGCGATGGCGTCGCTGATCGACTTGGCCATCTGGAGGATCTCACCGTGCTGCCGACGATAGGTGTCTGAGAAGGACATGTCCCCTCCTCGGCGTCGTTTGTGCGGCGCCACGGGCGGCGACGTGCCGCCCTTCTTCGGCGACGGACCTCCTGACAGGATCTAAAGCGACGGCGCGATCAGCCCGGACGGTTGTCGCGAGGCGCAGGCTCGTGCGGACAGAGAGGATCCTCGGCGAGCGCGTCGCCGGTCGCGGACCACGCGCGAGCGCGCGAACCACCGCAGACGTGGCCGAACTCGCAGCGACCGCATCGACCGCCGAAGCCGTCGACGTCGCGGAGCGCGACGAAGAGCGGAGCCTCGCGGTAGGTGGTCACGAGATCGTCGTGGCGCACGTTGCCGCACGGCTTCTCCAAGAAGCCGGACGGACAGATGTCGCCCTTGCTCGAGATGAAGAGGATGCCGTTGCCGTCGCGAATCCCCGCGCCGTGTGGAACTGCGGGCTCGGCGGGCTTGTCGCCGCTCGTCGGCCTGCCGCCGTGCCCCGCACCGTGCGCGCGCTGCTGCTCGATCGCGACGCGACGAACCTGCGGAGCCTCGGTGGTCGTGACGACGGGAGAGCCGGGCGCGAAGTGGCCACGCCGCGAGCGCATGAGCTCCGTCGCCCACGCGAGCACCTGCTCGGAACGCGCGCTCGAGATCGGCGAGAGGACCTCGCCGCGACCGACGGTGACGAGGAAGAACAGGCTCCAGCGGCTCGCGCCGACCGCGCAGACGAGGTCGTGGATCGCAGGCAGATCGTCGACGGTCTCCTCGCAGACGAGCGTGTTGATCTGGAACGGAAGCTCCACCGAGCGAGCCGCGCCCGCTGCCGCGAGCGTGCGCTCGAAGGTGCCGTCCACGCGGCGAATCGCGTCGTGGCGCGCGGCCGTCGAGCCGTCGATGCTGAGCGACATCGCGTCGACGCCGTGCGCGGCGAACGCCATGACGGCCTCCTCGGTGAGGAGCGGCGTCGCGCTCGGCGCGACCGAGACGCCGAGCCCGAGGCGGCTCGCGAGATCGATGAGCTCGAAGAAGTCGGCGCGCTTGAGAGGGTCGCCGCCTGTCAAGACGACGTGCGGATAAGGCTTGCCAAACTGCGTGATGGCGTGGAGCAGCGCGCGCCCCTCGTTGGGGCTCAGCTCCCCGGGATCGGCGTTGGGGGTGGCCTCAGCGCGGCAGTGGCGACAAGCCAGATCACAGGCCCTCGTGATTTCCCAGTAGACGCGCTGGGGTGCGTTTTCGAACGTGAATCGATGCCCCATGGCGGAGCGTCAAAGCAAGCTGCGGGCCCCAGCGAATCGCTCGGAATTTGCGCGGTTGTGACGTCACGATAGGGCCTTGCACCGCGAGCCGGCGCAGGAGTTGCGCCGCGCGCCGGCAAGTCTCGCGTCGGTCACGGCCTCCACGCCACGAGCGCGTCGTCGCAGGTGAAGACGGCCACGCCATCGGCCGAGGCGGCGAGTCCGCCGAAGCCGCTGCATGCGATCGGGGCAGCCTCACAGTCGTCCCGCATGAAGGTCCCGCGCGGGCACGCGAGCAGCTTCGGGTCGAGCGAGCCCTCGCCCTGCTCGATCGCGAAGAGTCGGGTGAGGTCGGCCGCGATGCGCCCGTCGAGCGCGGCCCCGAGGGGGACGGTCGCAGGCTCCGTCGCCGCGGCCCCGAGCTCGAAATAGCTGGTGGTCGACACCGCCGCGACCGTGCCGAAGAGCGCGCAGTCGGGCGCGACGTCGAGGGTATTCATTTGCCCCGCAAATGATTTTTCGGCGCGCAGCGTGAAAGCGCTCTCTCCCGAGTCGCGGACGAACACGTGCAGCGTCGCCGTCGCGGACGCTTGGGTCACCCACGCGATCATGTCCGAGGCGTCGGCGCAGCGGCGGGACGTGATGTGCGTGCCGCGCGGCCCTTGCTCTCCGAGCGACTCGACGAACGCGCCGTCGGCTTGCATGAACACGTCGACCACGCCGTCGAGCGCTCGGACCGCAGCGAAGGACTCGGGGAGCACGCTTACAGCGGCGTAGGTATCTGACGTCAACGCGAACCACGGCGAGCAGCCGCCCGCGTCGCAGCGCAAGAAGGGCGACGCACCCGCGGGGACGGTGCTGCGTGTGACGATCGACGAGCCGTCGTCGAGGAGCGCGACGTTGTCGGCCGCGTCGACGAGCCCGTCGGTCGAGAGGGTCGCGGCGCTCACGTCGTCGAACCGGTAGAGCGCGGTCGGCGCAGTCGCGCCCGCGAGCGCGACGCCATGTCCATCGCGAAGGGCGACGCTGCGACCGAGCGCCCCGAGGTCGAAGCGCTCGAGCCCTGCGCTCGAACCTCCGCCACCTGTCTCAGCGCTGCCCGCCGCAGCGCCGCTCCCGCTCCCAGCCCCACCTCGCGTGCCGCCCGCTCCGCCCTCGTCGTCGACGGAGTAGAGAAGGATGCATCCGGTCGAGGTCCCGAGCGACAGCGACAAGAGCGTGATCATCGAGCGCACGCGCTACCTCCAATCCATCGGGTCTTTGCCGGAGGATGCTGAGCCTCGCGGAGGCACCGTCGTGCGCGCGGTACCCGTGCCGCGAGGAGGCGAGGTCGCGGGCGCGCTCGCGGTGGCGCTCGTGGTCGCGTCCGAGGACGATGGTGACGCCGAGGACGTCGGCGAGGGCGACGGAGCGGCCTGCGGCGTTGCCCTCGGCCCGACGCCTACAATATTGTCAACGCGCGGCGCGGAGTCGTGAACAGCCGTGTCAGCGAGGACGCTGACCGCGGGCTCGCTCGACGGCGAGGCCGCGCTCGTCGTGTCGACGCGGTCACTCGGCCGCCGCGCGAGCACCACGACGACCCCGACGGACGCGAGCAGCGCGAGCCCGACGAACCCTGCGATCACGGCATTCGAACGAGGGCGCGCGGCCGCACTGGGCCTCGTGATCGGCGAGATCGTCGCCGCGTGGTGCGCCGTCCCCGCGAGCGACGGGGGCGGAGAAGCCCCAGCGACGCGCGCCGTCCGCGCGGCCTCGCGGAAGGCGACCAGGAGCTCGCCAGCGTGCGCGAAGCGCTCTTGTCGACGAAAGCGCAGCGCTCGATCGAGCACGCGCGCGAGCTCGATCGGCACCCAGGGTGCGAGCGTCGCGACGGGCGCGGCGGGCCGGGTCGAGACCATCACGAGGAGCTCCGGTGCGCTGCGCGCCTCGTGGACCAAGCGCCCGGTGAGCAGCGTGAACAGCGAGGCTCCGAGCGCGTACACGTCGCTCCGCGCGTCGACCTCGTCCCAGAGCGCGAGCGCCTGCTCGGGAGGCATGAACGCGGGCGTGCCCATCGGGACGCCCGTCGCCGTGAGCCGCCTGCGGGCGCGCTCGTCGCGCACGCTCGCGAGCCCGAAATCCAGGACTTTGACGACGCCGCTCGTCGTGACAAAGACGTTCTCGGGTTTGAGATCGCGGTGCACGACGCCTGCTGCGTGCGCTGTCGCGACGACCTCGATCCAGCGTTCACCGATCGAGAGCACGTCTTCGAGCGGGAGGGCGCCTCGCGCGCGCTCGGCGAGCTCGTCGAGCGGGGTGCCCTCGAGCCGCTCCATCACGAGATAGGCCGCGCCCGTGGCGGTCACGCCGTCGTCGAGCACGCTCACGATGCCGGGGTGGTTCACGCGGTTCGACGCGTAGCCTTCGCGCAGCAGTCGCTCGCGTTGCTCGGGGTCGCGCGCGAGCTCGTCGTGCAGCACCTTGATCGCGACCTTGCGGTGGTTGCGGACGTGGACAGCCGCGTAGACGGAGCCCATCCCACCGCGACCGAGCTCGGCCTCGATCTGCCATTTGCCTTCGAGGATCTCGCCGGCGACGAGCGCGCGCGTCGCCATGATCAGAAGCTCGCCTCGAGGCCGAGCCCGAGCTCGCCAGGTCCTGCCGTGACGCGCGCGGTGGGCTGGCTCGGTTCGCTCGCGTAGCCGACGCCGAGGAGGATCGCGCCGAGCGCGACGCCGAGACCGAACACGCCCGCTGCGACGACGTTTCCGACGAGGACGCCCTCGTAGCTCGCGGGGCACACGCCGTCCTCGCACGTCGCGACAACAGCGCCGCCCGTGGCGGCGAAGGCGATCCCACCCGCGACGCCGACGCCACCCGAGATCCAGCCCGCGAGGACGATCGGCGAGAGCCCCGTCGAGGCCTCGCGCGGAGCAGCGTCGCGCGCTCGCGGAGGCACGCGCGGCTCCTCGACGAGGAGCGATATCGCGAGGCGCTCACCGCGCGCGAGGTTCACATCGCGGACCTGGGAGCGCTGTTCGGAGCCGCGCGCGACGAGGTGATGGGTCCCCGGATCGACCTCGGCGAACGGCTTCGTGAGGTCGATCGCGCGACCATCGATCTCCACGACGACGCCGGCCGCGACCGTGATGACGAGCTGCGGAATGGCAGGCGCGAGCGTCGCGAGCCGCGCCCGCACGAACTCGGTTCGCTCGGCGTCGGCGTCGACGAGTGGGACGCTCTCGGCGAAGAGATCGCGTGCGAGGACGAGCCGACCGCGCCGCTCTTCACAGTCGGCCCAGCTGAGCAGCGCGCCGACGACGTGGCTCTCGGTCCAGCTCCGCTCGAACTTCGGGCAAGCGCTCGCGAGATCGCCTCGCTCGACGTCGGCCTTGGCCTCACGAAAGAGGACCTCTGCCGGGGTTGGGCTGTCCTCTGCCCTCACGACGGTGGGGAAGCACGCGACGAAGAGCGCAGAGAGGACGCGAGCGCGCAGCCATCTCTTTGGAGCCATGACGCCAGGCGCGAGCATGCGCGGCGGGGTCCGAGGCGCCCATTGCTATGATCGGACATCGGGCTATCGGGCGTGACCTGGGGTCGCTCTTGGGGGTGGCGATCGCATGCGAACGATCGTGCCTTGTCGCGAAGCCGCTTGCGAGGCGCGCTGTCATCTAATAAAGTCATCTGATGACAAGGTCAATTTCGGACGTTGCTCGTTCGGCCGGGATCGGGGCGGGTGCGGGTGGTCCGGGTGTGATCGGGCCGGCCGCGGGTCCGAGTCGGCGGGAGACCGCGCTCGTCACCGGAGCGAGCAGCGGGCTCGGCGTGGCGTTCGCTCGACAGCTCGCGCAGCGTGGCTTCGACCTCGTGCTCGTCGCGCGTCGGGTCGACCGGCTGACGGCGCTCGCCGCAGAGCTCTCGCGCGAACACGGCGTCGAGGCGATCGCGCTCGGCTGCGATCTCGGGTCGCCCGTCGCGATCGAGGGGCTCCTCGCTGAGCTGCGCGATCGCGGGCTCGAGATCGACGTGCTCGTGAACAACGCTGGCGCCGCCGCGCACCGGCCGCTCCTCGCGAGCAGCTGGCAGACCCTCGAGGGTCAGCTCCAATTGAACATCGGCGCGGTGGTCCAGCTGACGCGCGCGCTCGCCGAGCGCATGAGCGAGCGTCGCAAGGGCCACATCCTCAACGTCGCGTCCATCGGCGCGTTCCTCCCCGTCCCTGGCTTCGCGACCTACGCCGCGGCGAAAGCCTTCGTGCGCAGCTTCTCGGAGGCCGTCGCCGAGGAGCTCTCGCGATCGGGCGTGCGCGTTTGCTGCCTCAGCCCAGGCGGCGTCGACACGGAGTTCTTTCAGGTCGCGGGACAAGAGGTCGACCCTTGGATGAGGCTCGCGCTCATGTCGCCGGCGCGATGCGCGCGGATCGGTTTGCGGGCGCTCTTCGGGTGCAGGCGCAGCATCGTGAGCGGTTACTCGAACGCGCTCGCGATGTTCGCGACGCGCTTTCTTCCGCGGTGGCTGCTCGCGATGGTGGCCGGGCTGCTCATGTCGAGGCCGCGCCCGTTGGACGCGACCTGAGCGAACTCAGAGCGTGCGCCGTAGCTCCGCTGCGCTCCGCGCGAGCTGCTGCGGCGAGAGCAAGGCCGATCGCTGGAGCGCGTGACAGAGGGCGGTGGGCGACGAGAAGCCGGTGGCTTGACTCACGGTCTCCGTCTTCACACCGGGCAACGACATCGAGAGCGCGGCCGTCGTCAGACAGAACGACTGGCGGAGCGCGCGCCAGCTCGCGAACGGCATCGAAAGGTGCTGGAGGAACTCGTTCAAGCGACGCCGCAGGTGGCGCTCGCAATAGTCGGGAGCGCCCGCGGAGACGTCGACCAGCATGGGGCGTTCGACGACGGTGAGGGCGTGCGACAAGGCGTCCGCCACGTGCGCGTCGATGGCGCGAGCCTCGACCTGCGCGTCGAGGAGGTCGAGCGAGTCCGAGCTCGCCGCGAGCCCCGCTGCGTGGAGCAACGAGAGGACCTCGATGAGGCCACGCTCGGCCTCCTCATCCGAGTGCGTTTGCGTGATGCGCGCGTGTAGCTCCTCGACTGGGGCGAGGGGGAGCGAGAGCGTGCCGAGCGCGTCGAACCCGACCAACGAGGCGTCGAGCCGCAGCGCGAGCGCGCGGTGTTCTCCAGCGAACGCGAGCGCCTGGACCTCCGAGGCCTCGCGGAACGAGCGCGCGACGAGGGCTTGCCCCGGCTCGAGGATCTCACCAGTCGGCAGGAGAACCGCGCGCCCGGCGACGACGACGTGGACGTAGAGCCGGTCGTCTTCGTTCGGCAGGGGCAGGTGCCCGGCCGTCGGATTCCAGGTGAAACCCACGCTCTCGATGGCCGAGAGCCTCGCGAGCGGGTGGAGCCACGAGCGGTTCGACAGCCGGCCGGGCAGCCCGACCGGTGCGAACATGCGGCTCAAGAACACCACGCCAACGTTTTACCAAAAACGAGCGCTGAGTTCGATCGAGCGTCCGACAACCCCTCCCCGCAGCGCAAAAAATCAGGCAGGGTGTAGCTCTATGCTCTCTTGGCGACTCTGGCGTCCGCTGCTCCTCGCGACCCTACCCCTCGGCATGCTCACCGCGTGTTCGGACGACATCGACTCGAACGAGGCCGATGTCACCGACGTCGCGAACTCGAAGGTCAAGAACCAGTCGATCGGCAACTGCTGGGTCTATGCCTCGATTGGCTGGGCCGAGTCACTGCACCTCACCCAGACCGGTATCGAGCTCAACCTCTCCGAGTCTTGGATCTCGTATTGGCATTGGTACGAGCAAATCGCGGGCGCGCCGAAGAACCTGACGCGCGTCGCTTCGCTCGAGAACGGCAAGATCGGCGCAGGCGGTTTCTTCGGCGTAGCTGCCGAGATCATGCGCCGATATGGCGTCATCCCCGAGGGCTCCTTCATCCCCGAGGAGGCCGAGGCCGCGCGCTCTTCGCGCCAATCGTCGGCGCTCGCGGCCATCAACGAGTCGCTCACCAACGGCGCGCTCAAGACCGCCGCCGCCCGCAAAGATCGCAAGCTCGTCCGCAAGGAGCTCGACAAGGCCTGGGGCCTCAGCACCGCCGTCAGCGCGAACATCGACTCGGTCTTCGGCGCCGACGTGTCGAAGACGCTCCTCACCAGCGGCCTGACCATCCCTACCGCGACCGGCATCATCCGACCCAAAGACATTCCGGTCGGCCACTCCATTACGCTGGCGGACGCCATCGGCGAGCCCTCGTCGTCGACCAATGTCCTCAAGCGCACTGGCAAGTACGCCTGGAACGAACAGTCCTATCCGACGACGGCCAAAGATCGGCGTGAGTTCTTCCGCAAGATGCAGCGTTCGCTGAACGTCGGCATGCCGGTCATCATGGTTTGGTATGTCGACTTCAACGCGCTCGACAGCCAGAACCGCTTCATGCAGCCGCCCGCCACACCTGGTCATCAAGGTGGTCACATGACCGTCCTCGAGGACTATCAGGTCTCCAATGTCCCCGGGTACGGCACGCTCGCGGCCGGCACGCTGGTGACCGACAACAAAGCCCTCGAGGCCTCGCTCGACGAGAAGGCGACCATCGACTTCGTGCGCATCAAGAACTCGTGGGGCACGAGCCTAGCGCCGCCGAACGCGAGCAATGACCTCCGCGGCTATTATGATATTTACAAGAAGTACTTGGATGGCCCGCTCACCAAGTGCACGGAGTCGAACGGCGACAAGTGTGGCACCAAGACGACGGGGCCCGGCATCACGTCGATGGTGTTTCCGCCTGACGCGTTTGTAACCGATGCCCTCGTCAAGGAGGGCGCCTGCTCCGACATCTGCGTAGCGGGGCCGGCGCGCTCGCCGTCGTGCGACCCTTGCACCGACCTCATCTGCAGCGAGGACGCTTATTGCTGCGCCAACGCCTGGGACGCGACCTGCATCCAGACGGCGAACGAGATCTGCGATCAGGGCTGCTGACCGCTCTGGCTCATGGCACTAGCTAGCGCTTGAGCGGCTGAACGCCTCCGTCGACGTAGATACGACACTTCGCGAGGGACTTCGAGGCGGCGAGGGTCTTCCGGCCCTTCGCCGTGAAGTCGTTGTTGTTGAGGTTCAAAGACGTCAGATTGGCGAGGACCTCGGCGCCTGCGAGGACGTTTGCTGACTTGTCTGTCAGAGCATTGCTGCGCAGATTGAGCTTGGTCACGTGGGCGAGGAAGGGCGCCTCGACGAGCTTCGCCACGCCGTCGTCGCCGAGCTTCGTCTGACAGAGGTCGAGGTCCGTCAAGCTCGCGAGCCCGCCCCCCTTCGCGAGCGCCTCGGCGCCGGGCGCGCCGACCTTGTTGCCGAGCAGGTCGAGCGTCCGCACACTGTCGAAGCCCCGAGAGGCCGCCAAGGCCGAATAGCCTTTGGGCGCGAGGTTGGAGCGCCGCAGGTCGAGCCAGATGAGCTTGCGAAAGGCACCCGCCATTCGCTCGACCGCGTCGGAGCCGATCTTGTTGCCGCCGAGTCCCAGCTCCTCGAGGTCGCTCAAATGGGGCGAAGCGGCGAGGGCCTTCGCGCCCTCGGCGAGGATGGAGTTCTTGTAGAGGAGGAGGGCGCGCAAGCGGAGCCCCGCGCGGCCGATCGCGCTCGCGGCCGCTCCGCCGAGCTCGTTGTCGCCCAAATCGAGCCGCTCGAGGTGCGCGAGCTGAGGGGCGCCGACGAGCGCGGCCACACGCGCGTCGCCGAGGTTGGCGCTCTGAAGCACGAGGCTCTTGAGATTCTTGAAGTCGACCGCTCGCACGAGGGCCTCGGCGACCTCCGTGTGGCTGGCCAAGAGGCGCTCGAGCCGCGCCATCCCGGGCACGCGAAAGAGTTCGTCGAGCTCGCCCGGCTCGGGGGTGCCGAGCATCTCCAGGGAGCGCAAGAGCGGCGCGGCCTCGAAGACGGCGCGCGCGTGTTTCACCAGGGTATTGGCGCCCAGCCGCGCTTCGTCGACGAAGCCGCGCGCGAACGTGAAGGTGGTCGTGTAGCGCTGAAGCTCTGCGGTCCAGCGCTCCGCGTGGCTCTTCAGCAGCGCCGACTCACGCAGCTTGAGCCGCCGCGTCTCGGCGCTGTTCGCGTCAGGCTCGGGTCCCGCGCGGTGGAGGGCGCACTGGACCGCTATCAGCTCGCCGAGCGGGTCGCTCTTCTGCATGAGCTCGTCCGCGAGGACCAACCGCGCAGCGTCGTCGTCCGGGGCCTTTCGGAGCCGCTCTATCCACTCGGCCGAGGGCGCTGACAACCCCTTCACCTCCGCCTGATCACGCGGCGTGCTCGTGTGCGTCTTCGTCTCGTAGTCGTAGCTCTTTTGCCAATCGCGCCACCCCGCGAGGCGAAAACGGGCAATGGCCGCCTCGACCAGCTCGACAGCCTCGTCGTTGGTCTTTGCGGTCTCGCTGGTGGCCACGCCGTTGCTGTCGACGATGGTCACGTGCGTTCGCGTGACGCTGACAGTCGGCTTACTGGAGTTTTCTCCGGACATCGCGGGCATCGTAGCCCCGGCGACGAGAACCCGTCGCAGCCGTGTAATGAGCGTCGGTTCTGTGCGTTCCTAAGGCGATGCAGCTACTGCGCAGAAGATTCCTCGGTCTTCCCCTCCTATTTCTGCCCGCGGCGTGCGCGGACTCGTGGTCTACCGCGAGCGCGCCGGTCTCCCCTCCCCCAGCGACGCCCGCGGAGGTCGAGTCCTTCGCCGCGAGCAGCAACGCGTTCGGGCTTGAGCTCTATCGACAGATCACCGGCAGCGACAACCTCGTCCTCTCGCCACTCAGCTTGAGCATCGCGCTGACGATGGCGTACGGCGGCGCCCAGGGCGAGACCGCCAAAGAGATGGCGAATGTGCTCCACCTCTCGAGCGAGGTCGACAAGGCACGAGCCGCCGCAGGCAACCTCCTCGCAGAGCTCTCCAAGCCGCGCGAGGATGGGGAGCTCCGCCTGGTGAATCGCCTCTTCGGCGACGAGAGCGCCGGCTTCAAAGAGGCCTTCATTCAATCGACGCGCGACGCGTTCGGCGCCCCGCTCGAGCCTGTCGATTTCATCCACGACGCGGAGTCGACACGCAAGAGGATCAACGCCTGGGCCGAGCACCAGACCAAGGACCGAATCAAAGATCTGCTCCCCGAGGGCTCGATCAACGCGGCGACGCGGCTCGTCTTGGTCAATGCGATTTACCTTTTGGCCGATTGGGCAGCTCCCTTCGAGAAAGAGGACACCTCGGACGGCGCCTTCACCAAGCCGGACAAGCAGCCTGTCGTCGTGCCCATGATGCACAGTGGGGCACACCCCGCCGGCTACGCGGAGGTCGCTGACGTGAAGCTCCTCGACCTACCCTACAAAGGGGACGCGCTCTCGATGACGTTCGTACTGCCCAATGACTTCGGTGGACTCCCGGCGGTCGAGAGCGGGCTCGACGCCGCGAAGCTCGCGGAGTGGGTCAAGGCCCTGCAGCCCGCGCGGCCGCGGGTCGCTCTCCCCAAGATCGAGCTCGACCCCGCGACGGCGTTGACGCTGAAGAGCAGCCTCGCCGCGCTCGGGATGCGAGCTGCATTCCAGGAAGACCGCGCCGACCTGGGCCGAATGGCCAATCAGCGCCTCTCGATCGCGGAGGTGGTGCAGAAGAGCTATCTCCGCATCGACGAGAAGGGGACGGAGGCCGCGGCCGCGACGGCCATCCTCACGAAGGCGACCTCCGCGGTGATGACCGACAAGGAGTTCATCGCCGACCACCCGTTCTTGTTCTTTTTGAGGGACAGGGCGAGCGGCGCGATCCTCTTCATGGGCCGCGTTACCGATCCCTCGCGGTCGGGCTGATACGCGCCTAGCGCTTCTTCGGCTTGCGCTTCCTGTGGATCTCGCGGACGTCCGCGTCACGCCGTACGACGACCTTGGCCCCGCCGCGGTAGCGCACATAGCGTGAGTGATCGCGCTTCACGATGACGGTGGGGACGACCTTGGCCTCGACGACGACGAACCCGCCGTCCCAAGAGTCGGCTCGATACCAAGCGCCGTCGTTGAAGTACCAATAGTGGTCATCGATGTAGTAGACGGCCGTGTCATTGTCTTGAACGACATAGACGTCGTCCTCGACCTCGACGAGCGGCGGCGCCTCGCGGAAGACCACGCGCCCCTTGGACGTGGTCGTCGTGGTCGTCGTGGTGGTGGTCGTGGTCGTCGTCCCGTCGCGGCGCTTGCGATGGACCTCGCGGACCTCGGTCTCCTTGCGGACGACGACACCCGGAGAACGCTTGTAACGCACATACCGGCCGTGGTCGCGTTTGACGATGACCACGGGGACGGCGCTCACCTCGACGGACGCGAAGCCCCCGTCCCAAGCCGTGGAGCGATACCAGACCCCGTCGCTGTAATACCAATAGCAGTCGTCGATGTAATAGACGGCCGTGTCATTGTCCTCGACGACATAGACGTCGTCCTCGACCTCGACGAGCGGCGGCGGCTCCTTGAAGACCACGACGACCTTCGCCTTGGCTTCGGTCTGCTTGGTCTCCGTGTGCGTCTTGACGACGACATGCGTCCGCGGCGGGGGTGGGGTCCGCGCCTCGACGCGGATTGTGGCTCGACACCCGGCGCCGAAGACGCCGAGGAGAAGGGCAGCCGGCACGAGAACTTTACTGACTTTCATAGACCAACCTTCATGGGTGTTTAGTGTGGCCCAGCGAACAGGGAAGACGAGATGCCGCTACGAGTCAAGGATGGCCTTGGCGCGACAGGGACGCGGCGCCCCGTGCCGTTGCGTATTCGCAGCCCGCGAGGCAGCGCCGCTGACAGAATTGTCCGCGACGCTCCCCGCCGGATAGGACTGTCGCCTCAGCCGAGCAGGATCTTCGAGCCGGTGACGGTCACGTTGCCCTTCTTCGCGGCGAGCTTGATCTCGCCCGTGCCGAGATCGAAGAGACTCGTGCGGAGCATGAACTTCGAGTCCGACCCCGACTGAAGAGTGACAATCTTGTCTGTAAACGTGAGCACGGTGAAGGAGCGGTCGCTCGCGGCGCTCGCGAAGTTGTCGGCGTTCGCGGTCGTGCCCATGCTGAGCCCCTTAGGTTTGCACGAGACGCCGAAGCCCTGGCCCGTGCCGGCCCCGATATAAGAGCCCTCTTTGCCGTGGACATAGGCTTTGTTGCTGACCGAGTTGAGCTGGACCTCTTGGTCGCCGGTGAAGGTGGCTTTGCCGGTCTCGCTCGCGACCTTGACGTCCTTCTTCGCCGTGACGGACGCGCCCTTGAGATCGCTCGCGAGCGCGACGTCGCCGGCGAGCGACTTGACGCTCGCCCCGAGCCCGCCCCAGAGCGTAGCCTCCTTGTGGCCTTTGATGCTGCACGCGAGGCTGTTCATCGAGGCCGACTTGAACCCGCTGATGGCGACGCCCTTCACGCCGCCGATCGAGACGGAGCCGTCCGCGGCGATCGAGGCGTTGTTCTTGGCGGTGATCTTCACCTCACCGGCGGGGCTCGTCTTGGCGGCTTGGAAGTCCGAATAGATGGCGTAGAGCTCCTTGGCGACCGAGATCGCCCAAGCGCCGTAGGCCTTCGTCTGCTTCCAACCGGTCTTGCCCTCTTGGGCTTCCTTCTTCGCCTTCTTGAAGGAGAGGACGAGCCCGGCGCACGCGGCGACGTGCTTCAGGACCTTGTCGATGACGCCTGATGATTTGACGATGATAAAGTCATGAAGGGCCTTGGCGTCGGCGGTCGCGAAGCCGCCGATGAAGTTGGCCGCGCCCGCAGCGCCCGCCGTGGCAGAGCCCGCCGACGGGCTGAAATAGCCGACGCCAGGAGCGGCGAAGTCGGCCGCCATCGCGCCGGTGAGCCCGATGGCTTGCACGACAGTCCAGAAGTCGGTGTTGATCTTCTTGTCGGTGCCCGCGGTGAGGGTGATGTTGCCGTCGCTCGAGCCATTGACCGCGACCTTGCCGCTGAGGGTCAAGGTTCCAGTCTGGGCGTCGACGCGGATGTCCTTCGCGGCGCCGAGCACGATCGAGTCCGTCGTCGACGAGATCGCGACCTGCATCTTGGCGAAGTGGTTCGACGAACCCCACGTGTGCAGCGAGTAGCCCGCGGTGCTGCGGTTCGTGTCGAAGCCCGTGTTGATCGAGGGCGCGCCGAGCCCGAGGTAGGTCTCGTGCGAGTGGTCGAACGCGTGGGCGTGGATATGTGTCTTCGTCTCGAGGGCGATGCCTGTCTCGCCCTTCAACGGGTTGGGCGCGCCGATGTTCACGCGCGCCGCGTCGTCGTGCGGGACGTATATCGTGTAGCGGTGCGGCCCCTTCGTCGGCTTGGCGACGTCGGGTCGCGTCGCGTCCTTGACGGCGAACTTCGCCGACGGGTCTGTAAGGATCGGCGCGAGTTTGTCGTCGAGCTCGGTCAGGTCGAGCTGGGCGACGACTTGAACACCACCATCGTCGATGGAACCGGAGGTCTGGACGGGAAAGACGTCGTTATTGGCCATGGCTCATCTCACTTCTGGAGGTCTTCTTGCTCGACGCGAATGCCGCTCGCGGTCAGGTTGACCGACTGCGAGGCGTTGCCGGAGACGACCGGACTGGGCGTTACGAAGTTCGGGACCGCACCGACGATCACGGGGCGATCGGGGTCACCGTCCGTGTGGGCGATGAGGACCTCGGTGCCCTTGTGGAGCGGCTTGTGATTGCCGTACCCGGAGCCCGCGTAGTTCTGCGCCATGCGGATCCACCGGGACGACGCGAGGCCCTTGTGGGTGCCGACGTCCCAAGTCATTTTGACCTTGTAGCGGCCCTTGTCGTCGATTTGAGCGTAGTCGCCCGAGGTGTCGGCGTCGACGTGACCGCTGACAAAGCCGTAAATCTTGGGCCAGGCCGTGCGGCGCTTCGGGCGGAAGGGCACGTCGAGCGGCTGGGCCCGGAACTTCGCCTGGTAGGGGCGCGGCGCCGGCTGATGGTCCGCGTCGAAGTCGGCGAAGTTGGTCGGGACGCCGGCTGAAACCTCCAGCGCTGTAACCAAATACTGGATGTCATAGGCGCCGTGGTAGTGGTTCTCGAGCTCGAAGCTGTAGCCGACCCGCATGCGGGCGCAGTCCGTCATGCCCGAGACCGTGTGTTTGTCCGAGGCCAGCTCCTCGGAGCGGATGCGCGCCCACAGGCCGCCGACGTCCGGATCCTTGAAGTGATCGCCGTACAAGAAGACGTGGCCAAAGCCGTGGTCGTCGACCTTCTTGCTGCTGATCAGCATGTCGAGCGGGCGGCGATAGTTGTAGTCGACCAGGGTCACCTGGGCGGGGACGCGCTGCTGACGGACGCGGAAGTTCCAAATCGAGGCGTCACCGCCCGAGCTCATCGTGTTCTTCTCGCGGAAGCCGATCTTCGCGGGGGACTCGATCGGCGTCGCGTCCCCGTTCGCGTCGGCGAGGACGAGGACCACGCCCGTGGCGGCGTGCGTGAACCAATAGAAGAAGCCCTCGCGCTCGAGCCAACGTTGGATGAAGTCCCAGTCGGACTCCTCGTATTGGACGACATACTCGTGCTTCGGGCTCTTGCCCTGTTCGTTTACCCGCATATCGAACGACTTGCCCTGAGAGAGCCCGTAGCTCGTCAGGATCGAGGTCACCATGTCGGGGATATTGGTGTCTTGATAGATGGCCGAGCGCCGCCCCAACGAGAGCAACGACACATACGGGACGAGGCGGGCCCTATAGTAGTTGCCCTTGTTGCGCGCGCCGCCGACGTGCTCGATATGGGAGAGCACGCCGTGCACGACATCGGACTTGCGCGAACCGAGCGCGACAACACAAGGCTCGGTGACGAGGGCGACGAGCTGTTCGTCCTCGAGGGGCTCGCCGCGTCGATAGAGCAGCAAGTCGAACTCGAAGAGGCGGGAGATCTCCTCGCGACCCTCGACCCCCAAGAGCGACAGCGGACGCGTATCGTCTTTGAGGGCTTTCGAATAGAAGCCCAGGTGAATACCAGCGCGATCGTTGTCTGCCACGGCGCCCTCCTCACATCTCGGCGAGGACCGTCTGCTGCGACGGGCTCGCGTGGATCCCTACGGTGTTCTCGGAGTTCTGAGTCGTCGTCGCCGTGAGGCAGATTACGCCTTTGCCCTCCATCTTGACCTTGCTGCTGTGCTTCGTGAACTCGGCCTTGTCGGTCTGTGTGCGTGACTTCAGCCCGAGCTTGCCTGGGGGGATGTTCTGGTTGAGCCCGGGCTCGTCGCCCATCGAGCTCGGGATCTTGCTCCCCTCGACCAGACAGACCTTGTTCCGCACGAGGACGTTCTTCGTCGTCTTCTCCGCGCCGGAGTGAGAGGCCTTGTTGAGGAAGGGCGTGGGGATCCCCCCCGGGCCCGCTGGGGGCGGCGGGGCTGGGATGTAATTGACAGTCGGCGGCAGGCTCGCCGACTCACCACCCTCTTTGGTCGATACGGGGAATTTCATCGATTGGGTCTCCTCTCGAAGTCTTCGGCCCGAGCGACGTCGGGATCGGTGTCGATGCTGTGCTTCATGTTGGCGCCGTCGAACCGCGTGCCCTCGCGGGTGACTCTGTGCAGTAGGGTTTGTTCGAGGTTCGCGTCCGTGCAATCGGCGTGATCGAGCTGGGCGCGGGGGAGCTTGCCGAATTTGAGCGTCGCGCCCCGCAGGCTCGCCATCCGGAGATCGGCGCCCGCGAAGTAGCCGCGCGTGAGATCCGCCTGATCGAAGCGGACCTTCTTGCACGAGGCCTTCTCGAAGCTCGACTCCGGAGCTTGGAGCTCGCGAGCGTCCGCGAGGTCGAGCTGAGCCCCGGCGAAGCGCGCGCGCGGCGCCCTCATCCGCACGAGGTTCGCGCCCTCGAGGTTGGCCTCGCCGAAGCTCGCTTGCTTCGCGCTCACCTCGCTGAGGTTGGCCTTCGCGAGGTTCGCGCCGTTGAGCGAGGCGTCGTCGAGGGTCGCGCCTCGAAAATCGAGGCCGCTCGCGAGCGCGCCATCCATGAGGCAGAAGCGAAACTCGGCGCCCTCGACGTGAGCGCCCGAGAGATCCACGCCCTCGAGGACCTGCTTGTAGAACTTCGTGCCGCGGAGGTCGGCGCCCGCGAGCCGCGGCGACGTGACCTGAGCGGCGCGGAGGTCGGCGCCGGCCAGGTTCGCGCTCGAGAGATCCGCCTCGTCGAGGATGGTGCCGGCGAAGTGCGCTCCGCGGAGATCGGCGCGCTGGAGGTTCGCGCTCGAGAGATCCGTGTTGTCGAGGATGGCGCGCGAGAGGTTCACGCCCGTGAGCTCCGACTCGGCGAAGCTCGCGCCGGTGAGATCGCGGTTCGATAGGTCGGCGCCTGGCGCACGAATGCCCGCGAGCTCGGCGCCGCGGAGGTCCATGTCGCGCAGCGCGACGTCGCGGAGGTCGGCGCCGCGCCACTCCGCGCCCTTCGCCACGAGGCCCGCGACCGACGCCCCCTGAAGGTTCGCGCCCTCGAGGCTCGCGCCAGCGATCCGCGCGCCACCGAGCGCCGCGTAGCCGAGGTTGGCGTCACCGAGGTTCGCGCCCTCGAGGTTCGCGCCGCGGAGGTCGGCGTAGTCGAGCGACGCGCCCCTGAGATCGGCGCCGTGGAGATCGGCCTCGCCGAGCTTCGCGCCGGTGAACATCACGCCGCCGAGCTTGGCGCCCGCGAGGACGGCGCGCGTGAGGTCCAAATTGCGGAAGGATGCACCCGTGAGATCGGCCTCGCTTGCGTCGGCCGGCACGCCGAGCTCGACGAAGCTCGCGCCGGGCATCGTGGCGCGCACGATCGACGCGCCCGCGAGCGATGCGCCCGTGAGTGAAGACTCGGACAGATCGACCTCGCGCAGCGAGGCCTGCTCGAGCCGTGCGCCGTCGAGCTTCGTCGCGGCTAGCGCTGCTTCGTCGAGCTTCGCTGCGGTGAGGTCGGCGCCCGAGAGATCCGTCTCGATCAAGCTTGCACCGGAGAAATCGGCCTGCGAGGCCTGCGCTCGGACGAACTTCGCCTTTTGCAGGACGGCGTCGCGCAGGGTCGCGCGCGCGAGGTCCGCGCCGCTGAAATCGGCCTCGATGAGGACGGCGTTGTCGAAGTTCGCGCCCGTGAGGCGGCTCGGTGTCACGCCCTCGACGGCGACCGCGCTGAGCTCGAAGGCCGCGATGCCGCTCAGGTTCGCGCCCTCGAAGTCGACGGCCGCGAAGTGCGCGCCCATGAAGATCGAGTCGGAGAAATCAGCGCCGCGCGCCGACACGCTCGACCAGCGGGTGTTCGCGAAGTTCACGCGCTTGGCGGCGAGGCCGTCGAGCTCGACGCCCTCGATGACCTCACCGTCGAAGCTCGCGCCGCTCGCGAGGCGTTCCTCGAATTCGCGTCGCGTCCGGATCATGGCTGCCTCTTGTCCAGCTCGGTGAAGGTCGTGATGGCCTCGTCGAGCTTCGCGTTCTTGAGGAAGGTCTTGTGGAGCGAGGCCGCGTGGAGGTTCGCGCCCCGCAAGTCTGCGTTCTCGAGGTTCGCGCGATCGAACTTGGCTTCCATCATGTTGGCGCGGAGGAAGGCCGCGCCGCTCAGCCGGCTCTTGCGCATGCGGGCGCTCGAGAGATCGCACTGGTTGAAGCTCGCGCCCTGACAAGACGCGCGGTGGAAGCTCGCCTCGCGCAGGCTCGCGCCGTGGAAGTTCGCTTGCCCGAGCTCGGCGCGCTCCCAGACGGACTCGTCACCCGACACGTCGCGGAAGAACGAGCCCTTCAGCGACGCACCCTCGGCGCGAGCGTTCGTCATCTGCGCCCGATCGAACACGACCCCCTCGCCGTGGACGTCGTAGAGCTTCGCCGCGGGCATCACGGCCTCCTTGAAGCTCGCGCGATCGAGGCGCGCGCCCGTGAGATCGACCTGCGAGAGATCGGCGCGATCGAGCTTGGCTTCGGTGAGATCGGCCTCGGTGAGGATGGCCTTCGCGAGCATGGCGCCCGTGAGGTTCGCCTGCGTTGCTTTCAGCCCGCGGCCCTCGACGCCGTCGAGGAGCGCGCCCTCGAGCGTGGCGTTCACGAAGCTCGCCTCGGTGAGATCGGCGTCGGTGAGCAGCGCTTGCTCGAGCACCGCGCCGTCGAAGTTCGCGTTCGCGAGGAGGGCGCGCGACAGGTCCGAGCTCGAGAGCTTCGCCCGCGCGAGGTTCGCGCCGGTGAGGTTCGCGTCGCTGAAGCTCTCGGCCGAGAGGTCGAGATCCGAGAGATCGGCGCCCGCGAGATCGAGCCCCGAGAGGGCCTCGCCGTTCTCGATGCGCTCGAGCACGAAGGCGCGCAGGTCGACCGCGGGAGCCGGAGGAGGGACCGTGCCCTCGGGCTTCAGCGCCTGCTGCAGCTCTGCGATCTCCTCTTCGGTTGCGCCGCCCTCACGCATGACCTCGCCGATGGCCTCGGGGTCGGGCTCCGGGAGTGGCGCTTCATCGTGCTCTTCGTTCGCTGCCGCGGCAGGGAGCAGCGCCGCGACCTCGGCCTCGTGCGCGCGAATCGACGCCTCGATCTTCAGGCCCTCGAGCTCCTCTTCGTCGGGGCCGACGGGCGGCGCCGGGATCGAGTCGACGGGGATGAGCCCGTCCTCTTCGGCGGGCGGTGGATGCTTCGCGGCCTCGAGCCGAGCGCGAACCTCGTCGAGGCCGAGCGCGGGCCCCGCGAGCGGCTCGGTGGTCGCGAAGATCTCGGCGAGCTCGGGCGCGTCGTCGTCGCTCACGTCGAGGAGGCCGCGCCACACGACGTGGACCGCGTTGTCGTCCGGGGAGAACGTCACCGTGTCGATGCGCAGGTTGATCTCGGTGAGGTTGCCGCCGGCCTCGGCGGTGCGATGCGCGAACGCGCGCGCGCGAACGCCACCGAGCTTGCCGGCGAGCGCGCCGTGCTTCGGATGTAGACCTACAAGTTCGTAAGCTTCGTCGCCGTCGACCTTGCGCAGGCGCTGCGAGGGCGGCGCGGCCTGGTAGTAGCGGTAGTCGAAATCGTCGGGGAAATACGGCCAACGCGTGCGGAACCAAGCGGCGTCGTAGCTGCCGAGGAGGGCCGCGCGTGTGCGCCACATCGGGTGGAGCGCGCCGAGGCCGGCGGGCGCGGGCGTGTCGGTCGGAGCCTTGATGAGGTCGCCGACCTTCTCGAAATTGGGGAGGCGTCGCGCGCCGTCGGGGCCGGGCGCGCCGCGATGTCCGACGCCGTGTGGGTTGCCGGCGAACTCGGGGCCGCCGAACGCGCGACCATAGCCGAGCGGGATTTTGTCGAAGGCAGCCGGCGCGGTCGGCACGAGGCCGAGCGGCGAGCGCGTCCACATCCGATCGCCGAAGACCGCGACCGCGTGATCGAGCGTGCCGGCGGCGCCGGAGATTCGCAGCGAAATCTGCATCGCCGTGCTCTGCCCGCCGGGGGCGTACGCCGTGCCGCGGACGATGACGTCGACCTCCGGCTTGAAGAGGGCGAAGTCGGACGCGACGAGGAGCTCCTTGTCGACCTCGTCATCGGCGAAGAGATCACCCGTCGGCATCTCGGGCTCGGCGCGCAGGGTCGCGGCCGCGCCTTGCACGAGATCGAACGTCGCCTTGACGATCACGATGAGGACGTCTTGCGGTGGCTTCAGCTGCCAAGCCAACGTCGCGACGACGAGCGGCGCGTCGGTGAGCGTGGGGACGGTCTCGCTCGTGCGCTTCGAATCGACCGGCGGCGGCCCCTTTCCGGGATCCGTTTGACCTCCAACGAACGGCAGCCCCTCGGCGGTAGCGGGGCGGTGCGCGCGCTCTGCGGTCGCGCCCGCGCTCGGTTGGAACGGCAGGAGCGGCGCGTTCAGGATCTCGTCCGGGTCGAGGTTCGCCGTGCCGTACGCGCCGACCATCGTCGAGGAGAGCTCGTCCGCCATCGGCGCGGCGAGCGAAGGCTCGGCGGGTGCAGGCTGCGGCGTCGAGAGCAGCGCCGGCGGCGCCGCAGGGATGAAGGCCGGTGGTGGCGTCTCGATCGGAGCGGGAGGCGCGACCGCCGGAGGTGGAGCGACCGGCGCAGGGAACGGCGCGAGCGGGACCTGGGGAAGCCCCATCGTTTGGTTCAGATCAGGGGCGCCCGAGAAGGGCACTGCGGTCGGCTCCCCGGTGATCGACTCGGGGTCGAGATCGGCCGTGCCGCCGGCGCCGGATGCAGGCGCGAACGGCATCGCGAACGCTGCGTTCGCTTGGCTTGCCGGCGGAGCCTCGCCGGCGCGATGCGCGAAGGGCATCGCTTGGCGGACGGCGCGGCTCGCGTCGATGTCGATCGTCGAGGTGTATTCGTCGGCGATCGGCTCGGGCGAGCGCTGGCTGAACGGCAGAGCCTCGGAGGCAGGGCCGCTCGTGCCGAGCGCCGTCGCGAGCAGATCCGAGACGTCCTGCGTCGCTGCGGCGATGACGGGCTGACGCGCACGAGCGCGGCCGCGCGCGGTCGACGGGTCGATCGTCTGGGGGAACGCGACGGCTTGCCCGGGCATCGCGAGGCCGACCTCGACGCGGTGGTTCGCGAGCGCCTCCCATGCGGACGCGAAGCCCGCGCGATACGTGAGCGTGGCGCGCTGTCGATCGGTGTCGCAGACGAGCCGATCGGGGATGAGGCGCAGCGTGCTCGTCCGCGTGCCCTGCGGATCGATGAGGCGCGCGACGAGCAAACAACCCGGCAAGCGAAACTCCACGCGGGGGAGCGCGGGGTGCAAGCCGTCGAGGACGACCCACTCGTCACCCGAGAGCGAGTCGATGCGTTGATCGGCCGGCGCCGCGTGGAAGAAGTTGAAGTCGAAGCCCACGGGCAGCTCGATGGGCTCGGTCTCGAGGGCGCGGATCGAGAGATCTCCCAGGCGATTCTTGCGCTCGGGCCACGCGGCGCAGATGGGGCCCAGGCCGACGGCCTCGGTCGGACGGCGCGGGTCGACGAAGTTGGGTAGTTTGACCCCAAACGGATTCGTCGACGTCGCGAGCGCGCGCTCCCAGACGATGGGCATGCGCTGGAACGGCGCGGGCACCGCGTTCGCGTCGCGGCGGTCGCCGTAGACCTGCAGGTGTTTGTCGAGCACCACCCCCGTCGCGCGGACGACGCGCAGGCCGACGTTGAGCGCGGGCGCGGCGCGACCGCCAGGCACGTAGGCGTGGCCGGTCACGAGCACCTCGGCGTGCGGCAGGAGGGGCACGAGATCGCTCGCCTCGGCGAGGGAACGCACCGGGTTGCGATCGATGTGCCGGTCGCGATCGACGAGCTCCGGGCGCGCGGCGAGGGCGCGAACCTCACCCGCGGCGATCGGGAACGCGACCTTCGCGATGATGGTGAAGCGCGGCCCCGAAGGCAGGCGCCACGGGACGATCTCGGCGTCGCACTCGGCGACCGAGTGCAGGAGGGGGAGTTGAATCGCCATCGTTTATCCGAGCAAAACGCGTCGCCCGTCGACGACCGTGTCGTCTTCGGACTTGATCGTGGAGGTCTTGGCGCGGAGGCTCATCGCCCCCTTCACGAGCGAGCGGACGCGACCGGCGCGCGTGTCCAAGAGGCCCGAGACCTGCTCGAGGACCTCCTTCGCCTTGATCGAGGCGCGCTCGACGGTCGTGTCGATCTTGCGGGCGGTCGTCTCGATCGTGGTCGCGCTCGTGCGAACCGCGGTCGCGAGGAGCTCGGCCTGAGCGGCGATGGTGCGCGCGCGGTTCGCCTTCACTTCGACGGTCTTTCCCGTGAGACTCGCGCCGGAGTCGTCGACGCGGATGCGGCTCGGGAGCTTCGTGTCGTCGGGCTGCACGACCGTGGTCTCGACGGCGCGGTGCGCGGTCAGCGAGACGTCGCGGGCCGCGTGGAGCTCGATGTCCGTCGCGGCCTCGACGAGGACGCGGCCGTGCGGGGCCGCGAGCTTGAGATCACCCGTCGCGGGCGCGACCTCGACCTGACCGTCGCGGTAGCGGACGAGCATGTGCCCTGCCCCGTCGAAGAGCTCGATCGCACCGCCGGAGACCTGAGCGCGCGCGCCGTCGGGCGCGAAGAGCGCGTTCGGGGCGGGCGCCCCTGCGCGGAGCACACCCGAGATGACGTGTTCCTCGTCGTCGGCGACTACGAGCACGCGATCGCCAGGCGTGGCGACGTAGCCTGGGAGCCACCCCATCCGCGCGACGACCGGCTCGGTGTCGCCGGCCTGCGCGAGTCGGACCAGCACCGTCCCATCATCGAGTGTGGAGACGACCTGCGCGATCGAGGGCGCAGACGGCGTAGCGGGGAGCTCGCCTGGCAGAGGGGGTCTGTGCACTCTGCGTAGGGCGCTCTGGCGGGCCATGAAACCTCCTGCTGTCGACTCGAAGCGATGAGAAGACGAAGAGCGCGAGTCGAACGAGGTTTGCAGGCTATCAGGAGCGTCCGATTCTTGGAGAGACATGTCTCGGCGGAGGGAACGCTGGACTAGCGCGCGCCTGACAGTCTGCGGCTCGAGAGCAGGACTTCGACTAGCATCGCCAGCATGATGGGGGATTGGCGGCTACCCATCAATGGTAGGTAAAATTGGAGCGAGCTACGCGCCAGTGATGAACGCCGCGAGCGCAGCCGCGCAGCCGGGCCCGTCCTCGAGTGGGAGGGCGTGACCGACCTCGGGCACGATCTGCAAGGTCGCGCGCTTCACCCGCGAGGCGATCGCCTGCGATTTCACGACTGGCGTCGCGACGTCGGCGGCCCCGACGCGCGCCAGAACGGGCACCTCGAGGCGAGATAGGTCGTCGAGCAGGCTCGGTGCGCCAGCGAAGGCCTCGAGCTCGGACGCAATGACCTCGCGCGGCGCAGCGTCGAGCCAAGCCTCGACCGAGGCGCGGCGCGCCGGATCTGCTTGCGAGCCTGGGCCGAGGAAACGCAGCGCAGCGAGCGGCTTCAAGTCGGCCCCGGCGCGGAGCGCAGCCGCGAACTGGCGAGAGCCCTCTCGCTCTTCGGACGCGAGCTCAGCGGCCCCCGCGAGGAGCGCGACGCGAACAACCGGCAAGCGACCCCCGAGCGCGAGGGCGAGCGCGTGCCACGCACCGCTCGAGAAGCCGACGAGCGTCATAGGCTCACCCCCGAGGTTCTTCAGCGTCGCTTCGAGTGCAGCGTGCAACGCCTCCAATGTGACTGGGAGCGTCGGCGCTGGAGACCCTCCATAGCCGGGCAGGTGCACGACGTGGCAGCGACACCCGCGCGCAAGCTCGGCGACGACACCATCGAAGATGTCCGTCGTCGTGGGCGTCCCGTGGAGGAACACGACGTCGGGCCCGATACCGGAGGACTGGATATGGAGCATGGGCTTGGTGCGAGGCTACAGCGACCTCGTGGAGGTCGTTTTGACAAGGAACGACTCGAGCGCCGGGTCTCTCCCGCAGAGCTCGAGAGACAGTCGGCGGGACAGGACGACGCTCGTGGACGCGAGCTCGTCGATGGTGGTGGACAGCATGCGTCGGAGCCTCGTGCGCTCGCGTGCGACCACCGCAAAGTCCATCGCTGGCAAGAGCGGCCCCACATAGAGCGACGCGAGCTCGGTGGCGCGCGCCTCGGTCGCAGGCTTGGTGAGGAGCTCGCGAAGTCGCCAAACGTCGACGAACACGCTCGCGCGAGAGAGGCCGATCTGCTCGGCCCTCACGATGATCACGTCGTCCGCGGCGAGGAGCTTGCGCAGGCGGTGGAGCGCCATTTCGAGCGAGTGGCTGGCGCGATCGCCCTCGGCGTCGGGCCACAGCGCGTCCTCGAGCGCGCGGGCCGGCACCATGGGACGCTCGGGCGTCGACAACGCACACAAGAGACCGAGCACGGAGAGCGGGATGCGTGGGCTCTTCGGCCCGAGGGTGAGGCCTGGCTCGAGCTCCAGCCCACCGAGGACGCGGATGCGGAGGGGCCACGGCCACCCCGAGACGTCGGTCGGTGGGGTGGTCGGACGCAGCGCGCGAACACGCACGACGGCGGTGACATGCTCGATTTGGATCCCGCATCGGAGCGCCTCGGCTGCGAGATCGGCGAGCTCCTCGTCGGGCAGAACGAAGAGGAGCGAGAGGACGCCCCCTGCGCGCATCGCCTCGAAGGCTCGCTCGAGGAACGCGCGCGCGACCGCGCGATCGCCGCCCGCGAGCTCGAGGCGCGCCTCGACGAGATCGAGCAGGACGCGCAGGAGCTTCGGGACGTGCGGCTCGGCCCGCGCCTCGGCGAGCCGCGCGCGGGCCTCTTCGTAGCGATGCTCGGTGATCTCGAGCTCCGCGAGGAGCACGAGCGAGAGCCCGATCGCGAGGCGATAACCAAGCGATCGCGCGGTCGTGAGGGCGAGCGGAGCGAACGCGCGCGCACGGGAGAGGTCACCCGCGCGATACGCCGCGAGCGCGGCGGCATAGGAGAAGTTCCCCGCGTCGAGCGGGCGCCCGTTGCCGGCGAGGACCTCGAGCTCCAACAGGGTGCGCTCCGCCTCGGCGAGGCGTCGCTCCCCGATATCGACGACGACGCTCGTGAAGAGCAGGCTGACTTTCCAGAATGTAAGTCCAGTCAGCGCGAGCCTCGCGACGCCGCGCTCGACGCACGCGCGAGCACCTGCAGCGTCGCCGCGGAGCATCAGGAGCCTGCTCGACGCCAAGTCGAACGCGATGGCGCTCGCCTGCGCGTCATGGCCTTCGGAGAGCGATCGAACGAGCCCGTGAACCCCGAGCGCCGCGCTCACGTCACCCTCGAAGACGTAGTGCGCGACGAGGGCGGTCCCGACCATGAGCTTCTGCGCCGGCCCGACCTCGGAGAGGAGCGCGCGACGCGCGACCGTCACGAACCGCGTGAGGTCCTCCTCGTCACCGCCGCGGTACGCGAACAGGAGGAGCCCGAACGCAGCGACCTCGCACTCGAGCGCAATGGGGAGCCCGCCCTTGTCCCACGCGGTCTCACGAAAGCGCGCGAGCGCTTGATCGAGGAGCTCGAAGGAGCGGCCCTCGTGGAGCACCGCCTGGATCCATCCGCAGAAGGCCCGCGCCCTGCACCGCTCTTCACCCTCAGCCGACGCGGCCTCGAACGCGACCTTGAAGAGGCGGATGGCGCCGGCGACGTCGCTGACGAGCGAGCTCATCGCGCGCCACACTGTGAGGTTGGGCGAGTCGTCCCCGCGCTCCGGACAATCTTGAAAGAAGCGCCGCAGCGTCTCCCACGCGGAGCGCGCCCAGAGCGAGGGCGCCGCGGCCTCGATGAAGGCACGCGTGCGATCGAGATCGCCGAGCTTCCGTACGAAGTCGAAGGCCAGCTCGGGCGCGCCGCGTTCGACGAGGAGGGTCACCGCTCGTTCGTGGAGCGCGCGCAGTGAAGCGGGCGGCGCGCTCGTCTCGAGCTCGGAGAGGAGGACCGCTCGAAGCAGAGGATGCAGTCGATAAGCGCCTTCACCGTGTCGGTCGACGAACAGCGCGCGTCGGCGCAACCGCTCTAGGATTCGCTCGCACGCATCAGCGTCTATCCCCGGCTCTTCCCCGACGCGCGTGAGCTCACCGACCTCTCGACTCGACGCGTCCGAGAGCAGCGCCGCAGCCTCGAGGACGTGCCGCGTCCGCGCGTCGAGCCCAGCGAGAACCTCACGCGCGAGGTAGGCGAAGAGCACCTCCCTCGCCTCCCCGGCGCTCGGCGGCTCGAGCTCCCACGCAGCTTGTGCGAGCCGGAGAACCAGCGCCGCAAACCAGCCGTCACACTCGGCGACGAGCTTCGCGACCTCGGACTTCCTCTTCGCGGCGTTGAGCACGGTGGCGTGGGTCTCCACGAACGCAGCAGCCTCACGTGGCAGGAGGAAGAGCTCGTGCGGATCGAGGACGAAGAGGCGCTTCTCGATGCGCAGCCGCGCGAACACGTCGGGCGGAGGCGTGCGGCTCGCGAACAGGATCGGGTGGTCGACCCTGGGGACGTCGACTGCCGCGACGAGCACACGAAAGAGCCGCGTCTCGGGCCCGACCACGTGGGCGTCGTCGATGACGAGCGCTGTCTTCGGCGCCAGCACCTCGAAGAGCGCTCGAAAGAACCGCCCCGCGAACTCGCCAATGTCGACCCCCGGCAAGAGCTCCGGAAGTGGGGCGCGCCCACCACCGGCCCGAGCCGCGACACCGCCCCGCAAGCGCTGAATTAGAAGTGAGGCGTCCGCTTCGGCGCCCTCGAGCCGCACCCAGAGCGCCGGCCGCCGAGTGCGGTGGAGCCACGCAGCGAGCAGCGTGGTTTTTCCCGTGCCGGCTGGGCCCTCAATCCAAAGCGCGCCCGACTTCGCGGCGCGCGCCACCGTACGCTCCAGTCGCGCCCGCACGAACGCTCCCTGCGCTCGTGGTGGTTCGAGGCGGTCCGCACCCATAACCCACAATCCTCCCCCAATAACCTCTAGAGGATACGCCACTCCGTCGAATGCGATAGTGGCGACGCTCTGTCAATCGGTGAGCCATCGGTGAGTCCGCACAGGTGATGCTGCTCGCCGAGCGGGGAGCTCCTGGGGAGGGGTCATGCGAAGAACGCCAATGGCATCTTGGGTTGCCCGTGCGCTGTGCGCAGCGAGCACCGTGATCACCAGCGCATGCGACGATGCTGGCGACCCCTATCGGGTTAACGCGACCCGACCGGACGGCGCCGTTTTGGTCGTCGCGAGCACGGCCGGTGGCCTGTCGGCGACGTTCGGCAAAGACGGCTTCGTCTTGCACCCTCACAGTGCGCAACGAGATAGGGCGCCATGGCAAGCGACGGTCCGAGTGGACGGCTTCGGGTGTCGGACTGACCCCTCCCCGCTTTCGACGACCGAGCCGCCGACGACCACGGACGGCGGCCGCGTCGAACAGGATCTCGGCGCGATGCGCGCGTGGTACGCTGACAGCGATGTAGGTATCGAGCAGGGCTTCCTCGTCCCGAGCGCACCCGCGTGCTCTACGCGCGACTCGACGATGACGGTCGCCATGTCGGTCGACGGGCTCTCGGCGCGCCTCGATCGGCGCGGTGATGTGGAGCTCTTGGACGACGCCCAGCGCGTCGTTGCGAGCTATCGAGGTCTTCACGTCGTCGACGCGCGAGACCGCACTTTGTCAGCGAATTTGCGAGTCGACCCACATCACCTCTACATCGATGTAGACACCCGCGGGGCCGATTTCCCCGTCGTCATCGACCCCGTGTGGACCCAAGTGGCGAAGCTCACCGCGTCGGACGGCGCGCCGACCGATGGCTTCGGCGCTGTAGTCGGCCTCTCCGGAGACAGCATCATCATCGGGGCCGGTTTGAAGAACGTCGTCGGCGGGGCCTCGGGCGCGGCTTACGCATTTGTACGCAACGGCGATGTCTGGACGGAGGAGGCTCGCCTGCTCCCGGACAATCCATCCTTTGGGGATTTCTTCGGCTATTCGGTCGGCCTCTCCGGTGACACGGCTGTCATCGGCGCGTACCGCAAGGACACGACCGTCGCGGGCAGCGGCGAGGCCTTCGTCTTTCGTCGGAGCGCCGGGGTCTGGACGCAAGAGGCCGCGCTGATCCCGAGCGACGTCCAACAGGTGAGCTCGTTCGGTACCTGGTCGGCGATCGACGGTGACACCGTCGCGGTCGGCGCCAGTACGGCGACCGCAGATCCCTTCGGCGCCGCCTACGTCTTCGTGCGCTCGGGCAACACCTGGACGGAGCAGGCGAAGCTCATGGCGAGCACGCCCGAGGTCGACGACTTCTACGGTCTCGTCGCGCTGAACGGCGACACGCTCCTCGTGTCCGCGCAGCGCCACGACGTCCCTGGGCAGGTCGACGCGGGTGTCGTGTACGTCTTCGTCAGGTCCGGCTCGACGTGGAGCCAGCAGGCCGAGCTGGTCGCCAGTGACGGCCTGGCGAACGACTGGTTCGGGGTCTCGCTCGCCCTCGACGGAGACACCGCCGTAGTCGGTGCCATGTCCAATGACGAGCTCGCCACCGACTGCGGGGCCGCTTACGTATTTGTCCGCAACGGCACGACCTGGACCCAAGAAGCCAAGCTCCTCCCCAGCGACGGTCAGGCGACCGACCGCTTCGGCAGGAGCGTCGCGCTCTCCGGCGACACGCTCATCGTAGGCGCGATCAACCAGGACCAGCTCGGGGCGAACGCGGGCGCAGCTTACGTCTTTGTCCGCAACGGCACGACCTGGACTGAGGAGACCAAGCTCCTGGCGGCCGACGGCGCTGCCGGAGACCTCTTCGGGGCGAAGGTGAGCATGGACGGGCGGACCGCGGTCATTGGGGCCTTCCACGCCGACACTGCAGCGGGCGCCGACGCGGGCGCGGCCTATGTCTTCGACGTCCACCAGTCCGACGGGGAGAGCTGCGCCGCCGACAGCGAGTGCCTTAGCGGCTTCTGTCGCGACGGCGTGTGCTGCGACTCGGACTGCGGCGGCAATGACCTACAGGACTGTCAGTCATGCGCGGCGGTCGACACCGGACTCGCGACCGACGGGGTATGCGCGCCTGTGTCCGCGGCGAGCGCCCATGTCTGCCGCGGCGGGTCGAACGATCTCTGCGACCCGGACGAGGTCTGCGACGGCGTGGACAGCGCGTGCCCAGCCGATGTCGTGGCCGCGGCCGGCACGGTATGTCGAGCGGGCACCGACGACACCTGCGATCCAGACGAGGTCTGCGAGGGGACCTCGGGCGCGGCCTGCCCCGCGGACGCGACAGCACCGAATGGAACAACCTGCGCCGACGGGAGCTGCCTCGACGGCGCGTGTGTCCCTGGACAGGGTGGTGGCGGCAATGGCCAAGGCGGTGGGCCGAGCGGCGGCGCGCCCGCAATGGGCGGCGGAGGAGGGGCCAGCGCTGGCGGCAATGGCGGGAATGGCAACGACGGCGATTCGAATGATTGCAGCTGCAAAGCGGTGGGCGAACCCGTCCGCACGGGTCGAGGCCTCGTGAGCCTCGGTCTCTTGTTGATGGCTCTCGCGCGTCGGCGGCAGCGGTGAGTCAAGGGTGAGTCGGCTGGAGAGAACCTGACCGAATGGAATCACGCTGGGAGGAGGGCTTATGCGAGCGTCTGGATGGATGGGGACTGTCTTTGCCGTGGTGAGTATCACGAGCGTCGCAATGTTCGGGGCCTGTAAGCCCGAAGAGGAGATCTGCGGCGACGGGGTCGACAATAATGGAGACGGCTTCGTGGACTGCAACGACGAGGGGTGCATTGATACGGACGCTTGCAACGCGCATCTCACGTGGACCATCGATGGTCAGCCTGCGTCCGCAACGACCTGCCCACCCGACTCGGTGGTCGAGATATTCAATGAGCATTGGGAAGGGCCGATTCGTGCGAACTGTCGCGCAGGTACCACCAAGTGGCCAAGCGCTGACGATGTGGACGTCAGCCTGATCCGGGATGATACGTATCCATTTACCTTTGACACCGTCTCGCTCACCGGGCTCTCGCTCGGCCAGAGCTACACCGTCGACTTCCAACTCCCAGTCGAGATCTGCGACGATAGCGACGACAACGACGGCGACCTCGCGGTCGACTGCGACGACAGCGATTGCGCGGGCGATCCCGCCTGCGCACCCACGTCCTGCGGCGACAACGTCATAGACGCCGGTGAGGCCTGCGACGACGGCAACAACGTCGACTGCGACGGCTGTCGCGCGGACTGCAGCGCAGAGGAGACAGGCTGCGGCGACGGCTTCATCTGCGGCGCCGAGGCCTGCGACGACAGCAACACGATGAACGGCGACGGGTGCTCCTCGACCTGTCAGAACGAGACCAATCCAGCTTGCGACGTGACGAATTGCGGGTCTGCCGACCCCGCGACGTGCACGTGCAATGGTTGCCCCGACGTGGGGGCGACCTGCGGGGTCACAGCGGATTGCTTGTGTCAGGGCTGCGCCACCAGCGAGCTCTGCTTGGGCTGCAACAACGACGGGACCTGCACGCCGCTCACCGAGAGCTGCGACTGCGCCGACTGCACGTCGTTCTGTCCGTGATTGGGGTGGCGCGAAGCGCTCGTCAATCACACGCGCGCAGCGACGCACCGAGTCGGCGCGCGTAGCGCTCGCCCCAATCCTTGAGACCCATCAGCACGGGCTCGAGCGAGCGCCCGAACGCGGTGAGCTCGTACTCCACACGCGGCGGGACCTCGGCGAAGACGGTGCGCTTGATGAGCCCGTCGCGCTCGAGCTCGCGCAGCTGCAGCGTGAGCACGCGCGCCGAGCAGTTCGGCAGCTGCCGCCTGAGCTCGCCGAAGCGGCGCTTGTCGCGGATCAGCCAGAAGAGGACCACACCCTTCCACCGGCCGCCGATGACGAAGAGCGCGGCCTCGACCGCACAGCCTGACTTCACCCGGGGCTTCGACGCGCGCGCCATAGTTACCTTTTTGTGACTACGCACAATTTTGTACGTACTTGCGATCTTCGCACCAAGGCGCAACGTTGTCGCCCGTCGAGGTGACCAAGAAATGAAGCGATACGAGCTCTACCCGCGTGAGGGTTTCGATGCGTTGGAGCTGGTCGAGCGCAGCTCGAAGGAGCGGCTCGAGCCCCACGAGGTGCGCGTCCGCGTGCGCGCCGTCTCGCTCAACTATCGCGACCTCATCGTCGCGCGCGGGGCCGCCAAGCGCGAGCGCCCGGTCGTCCCTGTGTCGGACGGCGCGGGCGAGGTGATCGCAGTCGGCTCCGCGGTCACCCGCGTCGCGGTCGGAGATCGCGTGGCCGCGGCCTTCTTCCCTACATGGCTGTCAGGCCCGCTCGCGGCCGAGCACCACCAGAACGCGCTCGGCGGCTCGCTCGACGGGATGCTCGCAGAGGAGGTCGTCTTGCCGGCGTCGGCGTGGGTCAAGCTGCCTGCGGGCTGGTCGTTCGAGCAAGGCGCGACGCTGCCTTGCGCGGCCGTCACCGCGTACCACGCGCTCTTCGAGGCCGCGTCGCTGCGCCCCGGCGACACGCTCTTGGTGCAGGGCACGGGCGGCGTCTCGATCTTTGCGCTCCAGCTCGCGCGCGCCGCCGGGGCCAACGTGATCGCCACCTCGAGCTCGCGGGAGAAGCGCGATCGCTTGGAGAAAATGGGGGCGAGCGCGACGTTCGACTACAAGGCGACGCCGCAATGGGGCGACGCAGTTCGCGACGCTACGGGTGGGCGCGGCGTCGATCTCGCGGTCGAGGTCGGCGGCGCAGGCACGTTCGATCAGACCGTCAAGGCGCTGCGCTACGGCGGCACGATGAGCCTGCTCGGCATCCTCTCGGGCACGCAGGGCCCCATCAACACGTACGCGATCTTCCACAAGGCGCTGCGCGTACACGGCGTCTATGTCGGCTCGGTCGAGATGTTCGAGGGGCTCGTGCGCGCGCTCGAGGCCTCACGCAGCGAGCCTGTGATCGACCGCACGTTCGCGTTCGACGAGGCTCGGGCGGCCTACGCGCACCTCGCGACGGGCGCGCACTTCGGCAAGGTCGTCATCCGCGTCGACTGACCGCGCCGGTGGTCACGCGGGGACGAAGATGTCGTGATTCGGATGTGTTCCGCGGACGACACGGCGCAAGCACGGAGCCTCACCGTCCAAGAGTCCCTGCGCCCGCATCGGCCGCGCGAAGGACCGCAAGGGGAGACTCGAGCGCCGCCACGGCCCCTCCGGCGCGACGCTGGCCGGGATCCCCGCCATGGGCCGCGCCACGCGCTGACAAAAGAGTGAGTGATCGAACTCGGCCCGCTCGCGAACTTTACCGTCGTGTAAGTGCGTCGTCGGGAAATACAGGGTCGTCGGGTCTGCGCGCGGGAACGTCAACGCGATCGGGTGAAGGCGCTGCTCCGCGCCGGGACGCAGCTTGATGACGGCGAAACCGTATGAGCCATAATCCCCGAGCGCCACCAACGTTTCAGCGGGGATGCGGAAGCGCTCGTCGAGCCGAGTGAAGTCGTTCATGGTCGGGACGAACGAGGCTTCGAAGCTGCCCATATTGACGACAGGCAAGGGCTGCGGCGACGCGGCTCCACCCCCGCTCCAGACGTGACCCCCTCGATTGAGCGGTGTCTCCTCTGGGAAGCCCTTTTGGAGGTCGGCGAACAGCTCTGGATAACCCGAGAGGTCGGTGAATGACACCGCCGAGTCACCCGACCCCGGAGCGACCGGCAATGGGAGGATCATCGCGAGCGACTCGGCGACGGTGAACGTCATCGAATAGGCGAGGTGCTGGCCGACGCCAGGTGCCTCACGGGCATAGATGTTCGTCTTGCTGACGAATGGGACTGGACGCGAAAATAGACACATCAGCGAAGGAGCCTAGCGCGCCCACGCGCGCGGCGCCGCACGCGGGAGGCCGCGAAGAGCGCCGCGAGCGCGATGGAGCGCCACGCGCTCGCATCACCAGTCGAGCCGACTGCACACGCCCCGCAGGCTCCTTCGTCCCCACCTTGGTTCGGGCCACCCGCGGCGCCACCGCCTCCGCCGCTATTGGAGCCACCAGTCGATGGGGCGCCGCCCATGGGCGTTGTCCCACCTGTGCCGCCTATTGCGCCGCCCGCGCCGAGGCCACCGGCCCCAGCGAACCCACCTGTCCCGCCCGCACCGCCCTCATTGGCAGGTTCGCAGCTGCCTTGGACGCAGGTCCCGTGACCCTTGCAGGACGTGCCGTCCGCGACGATCTCGCACATTCCGTCCGTGCTCGAGCCCTGCGCGACGCTGCAAGCCATACAGTCTTTGGGGTCGCCGCCGCAGGCGTCCTCGCAGCAGACGCCGTCGACGCAATGGCCGCTCGTGCACTCGCCGTTGAACGAACACGTGACGCCGAGCGCGGTGCTCGAGCCGAAGAGCTCTGCCGAGCTGAGCTTCTGTTGACTGGGCGACTCTCCCCCCGCAATGAGGACCCTGCCGTCCATTAGGAGCGCCGCGTGGTGGGTCAGCCGCGGTTGATTGGGGCTCGCCGTCGGGACCCACTCGAAGGCATCGGGCGCCCAGACCTCGGCCGAGTCGGGCGTGACCATTCCGCCGACGACCAATACGTCGCCGCTCGGCAAGACCGTCATGGTCCCGAAGACGCGCTTCGACGCCATTGGGGCGTACGTCGACCACTTACCGATAGCGGGATCGTACACTTCGCCGAACTGGGTATAGTCGGGGGTCACCGTGTCGAAGTGGTTCCCCCCCGCGACAATGACACGACCGTCATTCAAGCGAGCCGCCATGTGCATACCGCGCCCCGACGCGAGCGAGCCCGTGAACGCGAATTGGTTGGTCGCTGGATCGTAGAGCTCGGTCGTAGAGGTCGTACCGACGAACGCGACGCCGCCCGTGACGAGGACGCGACCGTCGAGGAGCAGCGTGGACTGGTGATACGAACGGCCGTCGTGCATGTGCGCCGCCGACACCCAGTCATTCGTCGCTGGACGGTAGAGCTGCGTTGTCGTGGTGTAACCAAGCGCGTCGTAGCCGCCTGTCACGAGCACGCGACCGTCCTCGAGGACAGTCGCTGCGTGGCGGTCCACGCGGGTGATCATACTCCCCGCGAGCGACCAGGTGCCTGCGCTCGGGTCGTAGAGCTCCGAGGTCGACGGATCGAGGCCGCCGTTGATGAGGTCGCCACCCGCGACGAGGACTCTGCCGTCGTCGAGCAGGCTCGCGGTGTGGTCGCTGCGCATGAGCACGTTGCTGCCGGTTACAGTCCATACGCCGCTCGAGGGTGAATAGAGGCTGCACGTCGTGCTCTGGTTGTTCCCGACCGCGAGCACCTCCCCCGTGTCGAGCAAGGTCAGCGTCGAGGCCCCCGCGACCACCATGCTCCCCGTGAGGGTCCACATCGGATCGATGACAATCGGGTAAGTGGCCGAGGCCGGCGCGGCGTCGACGCGCACGCTGCAGTGTGTGGCCCCCGGGGCGACAGGGGGTCGCCGCCAAGGCGGTAAGGGAGAGTCGTCGTATGCGCAGTCCTCGACGCGGAGGCTCGCTCGACCGCGCTGTCCGCTCGCGTCCGTCCAGGTCGGGGGCGCAGCGCGCAGCCGCGGGACGCCGCGGGCATCGAGCAGCTCGAGTGTATCGTCGACCAAGCGGAGACCCCGCACGCTGCCCGCGAGCTCGAGCGTGTACCGCACAGTGACCGAATCGGAGGTCCGCCGCGGGATTGTCACGTAGTCCTCGACGCCGTCTTCGACGAGGCGGAGCTCCAAGTCGCCGCCGTCGGGCCCGGCGCCTCGATAGAGAGCGCCCGCGTCGCGAACCTCGGCGGGGTTGGGCGCAGCCCCCGTCAGCCGAACCTTCACCGCGAGCCCCGACGCAGGATCCGAGAGCTCGAAGGGCTCTGCGGCGTTGCGCCCGAGCCTCACCGTGGTCGAGGTCAGCGGAGCCGCTGCATCGTCGGGAACAGTTACAGCGCTGTCATTGTCGAGGTCGACTCGGCAGCCCGAGCTGACTATGCCGAAAGCGGCCAGCGCGGTCGCGGCGCCTCCTAAGCTCCGACGACGGCGGCTGCGGGCGGCGAACAACCACAGCGCGACCACGCCTATTGCCCAGGGGGTTCGCCCTGTCCTCGACGTCGAGCAGCCGCTGCAGCCGTCTCCCGAGCCGCCATCGCTCGGCCCGCCGCCACCACCTGCGCTGCCGCCGGTGGCTTGTCCGCCAGCGCCGCCATTGGTCGAGCCGCCGGCGCTGCCCCCGCCCCCCGTCACGCCCCCACCGCCCATTCCCGCGCCACCCGCGCTGGACTCGCAGGCGCCTACAGCGCAATGACCGGTCGCGCACTCGGTGCCGTCGGGGAGCGTCGTGCAAACGCCGTCCGCGCTCGCGCCGCGCACGAGACTGCACGCTGTGCAATCATCCGTCGCATCGCCGCCGCACGCAGACTCGCAGCAGACACCGTCGGCGCAATGGCTCGTAGCGCACTCCGCGTCAGCGTTGCATGGGCCACCCACGGCCTGGCGCGTGTCGAGGATCTCGACGGTCTTGAGGTCGTCGGTGAAGTTCCCGCCGCCCAATACGACCACGCGACCGTCCCTGAGCGTGAAGGCGCTATGTCCAGTGCGAGGCTCCAAGAGGCTCGGCTCCGGGAGCCATGTTTCAGTGACAGGATCGTAAGCCGCGACGTCGACTACGGCGACGTGATTCGGAGGGCCGCCCGCGATCAACGTGGTGCCGTCTTGGAGCGTGCAGGCCGCCCCCGCGCTCCCTGTCCCCGCGGAGGGTAGCGTGGTGAAGCTGTTCGTCGTCGGGTCGAAGACCTCGGCGGTGAGCGCGGAGTCACCGAGCACGCCGACGTAGCCGCCCACGATCAGCACGCTTCCATTCGAGAGGCGCGCGGCCGTGTGGTGGAATCGAGGCTCGTTCATGGGCCCGGCGCTCGTGAAGACCCCTGTCACTGGGTCATAGAGCTCCGCCGAAGGGGTGAGTGGGTCCTCGAGGTTCACGCCCGTAACGAGGACGCGCCCGTCGAGGAGCAACGTCGCTTGGGGCCAGACTCGAACGCTCGCCATGGCGCCGGTGTCGACCCAAGTGTTGCTCGCCGGTAGATAGAGCTCGGTCTTGCGGTCGCCGCTGGTGACGAGCACGCGTCCGTCGAGGAGCAGCGTCGCTTGCTGAGGCCAGCCATATTGGTTGCGCATCCAGTGCGTGAGCGACCACGTCCCCTCGATTGGGTCGTAAACCTCCGCGCTCGAAGGCGTCGCGCCGTCGCTCGCGACGAGGACTCGCCCATCCGCGAGGACCGCGATCGACGGCGCGCTGCGGCGCGTGTTGAGGCTCGCTGTCATCGCCCAGGTCTCGGTCGCGGGGTCGAAGAGCTCTACGGTCGACGGCCCGGCTGCCATGATGCGCTCGTCGTGGAGCTGCGCGTTGACGATGTGAGGCTCCGCGCCCGTGGTGGACTCGGTCCACGCCGGATCGATGACAATCGGGTAAGTAAGCCCAGCGTCTGTCCAATCGACGCGGACGGAGCAGACGCGCGCACCAGGCGCTGTCGTCGGCCGACCCCACGGGGCCCTTGGGCTGGTGTCGACCGCACAGTCCTCGACGGTGAGCGTGGCCGCGCGACGCTCACCGCGAGCGTCCGCGAGCCAAGGCGCTGCGGCGCGGAGGCGCGGTGCCCCACTCGCGTCGAGGAGCTCGAGCGTGTTCGCGACGAGACGCAGGCCGGCGACTTTGTCACCGAGCGTAATGTCATATCGAAGCGTCGCGTGCTCGGGAGGCCGCGCGAAGATCACGAGATCCTCGAAGCCGAGCGGGATCGTCCGCAGGACGAGATCCGCCTTGGGGAGGGCTCCGCGATAGATCGTGCCGCGGGTCGACTCCGCGCCCGGGACCGGACTCGCGCCGTGGAGTCGAACAGTCGCGGTCAGGCCGCTCGGCGTCGTGAGCTCGACCGGCGCTGACGCCGAAGTAGGCAAGCTCGGCGCCGCTGCCACCGGCTGCGCGATGAGGAATATCGACAGACCGGAGTTTGCGAGCGCAAAAAAGGCTACACCGCGGAAGGCCCCTCGTTCCATGAGCAAGACGGTACAGTCACGGAGGAGACGATGCGAGCGATCATGCGAGTGGGTCTTGCAATAACCAGCAGCGACGGGTGGCGCGCGTGAGTGCGGCTGACCAGATCCGCGCAACCCTTTTGAAGTTCGAGGCGGGCCAGATCCCGTACGACGAGCTCACGGCAGCACCACTCGAGGACGAGGCCGCGATCTCGGCGATGGTGAGCGGCCTACGGTCGATCGCTTGGCGCGCGGCGCTCGGCTGCGCTGAGGCTCTGGCGAAGAAGACACCTCGCGCTCCCTTCGTCGTCCCCGCGCTCATCCAAGCCCTGGAACATTACGAGTCCTCCGTGTGCACTTCCGCGGCCAAAGCGCTCGCGGCGTATCGAGCCGGAGAAGCAGTGCAGCCGCTCTTGCGAGCTTTGAAGCGCGCGCGTGACGACTTCGATGCAGCTCCGTTGGTCGAGGCGCTCCGCGTGATCGCGCAGCAGGGGGACGTGGTCCTGCCCGCGCTCGAGAGCCTCGTCGCCGAAAGAATTCACGACGAGGACGGGGCTTGGCTGGCATGTACGGCGATTGAGGCGATTGGCGCCTTCGGGGTGTGGGGCCGACGCGCGAGTCCGACGCTCATCGCTGCGCTCCAGGCCCAAGCGATTCGAGTCAGCGTGACGGCAGCGGTGACGCTTTCGAAACTCGGCCTGCCGCCGGCCGACTATGTGCCGCAGGTCTGCGATTTCCTCGCGGGCCCCGGAGCGAGCAGCGCCATGCAGGTCCTCGACCATTTGCCGGCGGAGGCTCTGCCGAACCTCGTCATCGACAAGCTGATTCACTTGGAGGGGCGCGACTACCGAACAGACCAGAGCCTCCTGCTCCCGTTCGCCAAACACGCCGACGTCGAGCGGCTCTTACCCTATTTGCAGAACCCCGCTCTCTGCGCTCGCGCGGCGGAGCTGATCGGCGAGACCGGTGATCCACGAGCCATACCGGCGCTCCTCGACGTCGTCGGCGATTGTGAGCCGGCCGTCGTCGAGGCGCTGAGTCGAGTCGGCAAGGGAGAGCCCGCGGTCACGACGAAGCTCCTCTCGCTCTATGAGGGCCAGACTGGGGACCGCCGCAATTTCCTGCGAGACATCTTGAGTCGACTCGGCGTGAAGAAGCCGCCGCCGCCCGACGGGTTCGACTTCGAAAGCAGGTTCGAACGAGTGCTCCCCGTCGGGCAGCATTTCTGGGGCGCGATCGTCGCCCACGGGGCAATGTGGCTCGGCCTCCATACCGTATTGAAGAGAGCGCCCGAGGACGAGTGGGCAAACAACGAAGACTCGTTCGCGCTGGCGCGCTGCGACGGCTCCTCGATAACCCTCTTTCCGATGCCCGTCGTCTGGCCGATGAAGCCGAACGGTGCGAACCGCGCCACGCGAGACTTCGAGATCGAGGGCGCCACGGACGACGGTATCCTCGTGAAGGTCGAATCGCCCTTTTCCCGGGGCGGTTGGGGGACGGATACCTTCTTGTTCCGCTTCCATCCCGAGCAAGGTTGGAGCCGCTTCGAGAAGACCTTCATACCCATCGAAGAGCCGTGGTTCGAAGACCCCGCGACGATCGCCGGCGATTGGACGGCCGAGCTTCGGCGCGCCTGCCCGGGCCTCGGGCTGCTCGAGGTCGTGCGCCCTTGTGCCCGGAACTCGTCGCCCCCGCGACGGCCGCTGCCAGGCTCACGCTGGAAGGTCGGAGACTGGACGTTTTACGGTATCGAGGAGTTCGCGAAGAACGCCGGCTCGACGTCCGCGCTAACGCACTATGGGGCGCTCGTCGGCGGTAAGCTCCTGCTCGCCTTTGGAGATCGCGTCCTGGTCTTCAGGGCGCCGTCTCCTTAGGACCCGTTGCATCGCGAGGACGGCCGACGCCAAGAGCATCCAACCGGAGAGCTCGACGCGCGCCCCCCCGATCGTGGAACAGCCGCAGCCATCTTCCGAGTCACCATCGGGTGAGGTGCCACCGCCCGCCCCACCCGAACCGCCCATTGCGCCGCCTACGCCATTGCCGGTCGCGCCCCCCGCGCCACCCGCTCCCGTCTGCATATTTACGGTCGCGACGAGCGTCAGGTCCGTATAGCCACCATCCAGTTGGCCCGTGTTGACGACCATGACATGCGCCGACGTCGCGCCTGCTGGGACGTCCACGCTAGCCACATAACCGGACGGCATGGCATCGGCGCTCGCGACCCGTACGTCGGCAGCGGTCGCGGTCGGATTGTAGGTAAAAGTGATGGGTTCATTGCCGAAGCGCACGAGGACCTTCGGTGTGAAAGGGGTCCCCATGCCGACGGCCCCGACGTTGACCGGCCGGAATTGAATATCGAGCTTGGTGGTGTCAGCCGGTAGGGCGTAATGCGCTTGGACCACGCCTGGCGTCCAGCCGTCTGTCGGGTTGACCGCGCCCGTGGTTTGGGTGCCTGGCGCAAACCACAGGCTGCCGAGCGCCTGCGGGCCCTTCAATGCCTCCCCGACATACTCCAAGACGCGGGCGCACTCGGGCAGAACGCCGCGGTTGGTGAAGGCGTCCGTCAGCGCTTGAGCGGCGCCGCTGCCGAGGGCGCTGTTGGTCTCCGCGACGATGAGCGTGGCGAGCTCGTCGTACGACAAGTCCCCCGTCGGGGAGGTCGCGAGCGCACCCAATATGGCCCCATCGAGCGCGAGCTGATCGGTAGGGTCCAGTGAGGCCCGGACGTCCCACAGCGCGGCCGAGAACAGCGTAGCGTCTTGATGCACCTCGCCGCCGATCGCTGTGGGGCAGCTGTCTTGGGAGGTCAGGGAGCGAATGGAGGTCGAGCCAGGATCGAAGTCTTGTGCGGCGTATTCGCCGACGTCCGGGTCGCCCGTCAGCGCCGACGAGAAGTAGTCCGCCAAGCCTTCATTCATGGCGCCAGGGGAATAGCTGGTACCGTATTCGTCCATATGGGGCGTGCCGACCAGTTGGATGGTCGCGTGCACGACAGCGTGCGTGAGCTCGTGGTAAACTACATCGCCGTCATAGGAATAGTCCTTGATGGGTCCCTGGCCGAACCAGAGGGCGCCGCCACCGAGACCATAGACGGCGGCGAACAGTGGATCTGCTGGCGCAAAGAAGGCGTTCTGAAGCGGTAAGAGAGGCAGGTTGGGGTTCTTCAGCTTGTTGGGGTCGTAGGGTTGAAGCCCCTGGGGGATACGCAGGTTGGAGATCGCGCTGAGAGGAGCGCCGCCGTTGAGGTCGAGCGCGGGACTGAAGCTGCGGAATCGCTCATAAGCGCGGGCGGCGTGATAGAATATCGACACCTCGGCGAAGGTGTCCTCGGGGGCGTTGTCGGCCGCGACAGGTACCAAGAAGTCACCGTTGGCATCGGCCACTGCCGTTTGGAGCAGGTCGCAGCTGTGGATATCCACCACGACGCCGACGTCGACCGACCTGACGGTTCCCTGGTCGATACAGTTCATCGCCTTGACGAGGGAGCTGGTGAGGACGGTCTCACCGGTGCCGACCGACAAGGTAACATCTTGGAGAGTCGGCGACTTTACAGGATTGGTTGGAAAGACCTGAGCCTGATTGAGCGACACCAGGGCGTCGTAGACGAGGATGATATCGCCCGTCTCGGCGTCCACCACGGTGACTGGCAAATAGGGAAAGCCAATCTCAGCCGGACTGGCCATGGCCCACGCCAGCCGGACGCCATTCGCCGTCGGCCACAAGACCAACAGCGTGTGGTCGGGCGCGGGGGTCAGGCCAGTTCGTTCTCGCGCGAGCTCTGCGGCGTATTCGGCCGAGAAGCTCGGGACCACGTCGCTCGGGAGATCAGTCTCGAGCTTGGCGGCGACGAACCGTGCGCTCGAGCCGCGGACGACGACAGTAGCGCCGCGATGAACGACCCTCAGTCCTTGGTGCATTTGAGGGAGTCGAATGGCTTGGTCCCCGGACGCCAGCGTCATCAGCCGAGGCTCGCCAAACGCGAGAGCCCGGCTCTCCGGAACTTGGTCGTGAAGAACAGCTTCGGCCGCGGTCGAGAGGACGCCCGCTCGCTGGGGAAAGACGCCCTGCTTAGAAACCCAGATTGGCTCTGCCCTGGCAGCGGGAGCGCCCGCGAAGATCGCAGCCAATGCCGCGGCAGTCGCTGCTCGCAGTGCGAAGGTCTTCATCGTGGCATCGTCGAGAGAGAACCGGTGAACTGTCAATCATGCCTGAACGCCGACATGAGCCTCCCTCGCCGAACGCGACGCCAGACGAGGCCGGCCTCCCCGTTTTGCACGGACGCTGGCTGCGTGAGCTCCTCGGCGGGCCGATTCCCAAGGAGCGCAACGCGAGCTGCGAGGCCTGCCCGATGTGCTCGGCTGACGCCGCCCCGACGGACGCGCGCACGGCGTTCTTCGACGCCAGC
Source organism: Polyangiaceae bacterium (assembly GCA_046351325.1). Classification (GTDB taxonomy): domain Bacteria; phylum Myxococcota_A; class Polyangia; order Polyangiales; family Polyangiaceae; genus Xiheicaenibacterium. The sequence continues at coordinate 398,912 of JAXLYR010000001.1, forward strand.
GTGAAGTGCTGCACGTGGGTGCCCGCGCTCCCGAACTTCTTGGCGGGCTCGGTCCTCGTCGATCCGAACGGGGCGGAGCTCGGCAAACGCAGCGTCCTCGATCGGCTGCGCGCGCGCGTCGGCGCCTCGCCGCTCGGGCTCGCGCCGCCCCCGAAGCACGACGTGCTCTACCGCGAGTCCGTCGTGCTCCACCCGGAGGGCAACGTCTTCGGTCGGGCGCGCTCGCTGCGATGTCCTCACTACGAAATCGATAGCGGTGGATGCAGCATCTGGGCGCACCGCGACGGGACGTGCACGACCTGGTTCTGCAAGCACGTGCGCGGCGCGACGGGCTCGCGGTTCTGGATCAGCGTGCACGGCCTGCTCAAGGAGATCGAGCGCGCGCTCTCGCTGTGGGTGCTGTTCGAGCTCGGGCTCGACGCGCGCCTCGTCGACCAGAGCTTTCGCAGGAACGCGCTGCGCCTCGGCGCCGAAGATCTCGACGCGAGCGTCTCGGACGAAGCCTGGGCGGCGCGTTGGGGCGCATGGGTCGGGCGCGAGGCCGAGCTCTACGAGGCCGCGGCGCACAAGATCGCCGGGCTCGCGTGGGGCGACGTCGCACGCATCGCGGGCCCCGAGCTCACGCTGCGAGCGGCCCTCGCGCGCGACGCGCACGCGAAGCTCCTGTCGAACGAGCTGCCCACGAGGCTGCGCCCCGCGAAGCTCCGCGTGCTGCCGATGGTCGAAGACTCGATCCGCGTGGAGACCTACAGCCCTTACGACGCGGTCGACGTCTCCGCGTCCATCCTCGAGCTCGCGGCGCGGTTCACGTCGCGACCGACGAGCGAGGTGCTCGCCGCGCTCCAAGCCGAGGGCATCGAAGACGCGGACGAGCTCGTGCGACGACTCGTGGACTTTGCGCTGCTCGAACCGATCGACCGCTAGTCCGTGGAGCCGCGCGAGCGCCTGGCTCCGCGACAAAGCACGAGCGTTCGGTGAAACTCGGCGGTCGCGCGAGCGACCACCCAGCGCTACGGCTTCGAGAGCTCCATCACTTTGTGGAACTGCTCGTGGACCTGCTTGAGCGCGCCCTCGACGTCGCCCTTCTGCGAGCACACGGAGTCGAGATCGGTCGAGAGCTTGCTCAGCTGCGTCGCGGCGTCGCGGAAGGTCTGAGCCCTGTCGCCGAGCTTGTCGGCCGACTTGCTCGCGACGATCGCGTCGGCGTGCGTCGTCAGGTCCTTGGTGCCGGCGCAGACGCCCGCCCAGTCTTTCGCCTGCGCTTTGTCGTGCCAGAGCGGCGCGAGCACGTCGTGGAACGCAGCGACCTCGGGGACGGCGCTGTGCTCTTCGTGATGTTCCCCGCCCTCGCCTTCGCCGTGCTCGTGCTCGGCGTCGTGGTCGGCGGTCTTGCTCTCGCTCTTCGAACCGCCGCACGCGACGGCGAAGGCCAACACTGGAATCAGATGCGAATATCGAAGCATCGTCGCTCTCTACCACACGCGTGGCGCGTGGCTGTTCTCCGTGCGCGTTGTGGCGGTACGCTGGGGCTCCAATGACGCAGGGACAGCATCCGGGGAACCCGAACGGCCCCTATCCGCAGCAGGGCTATCAACAGCAGGGGTACCCGCAGCAGCAGCAGGGTTACCCGCAGCAGCAGGGCTACCCGCAGCAGCAGGGCTACCCGCAGCAGGGCTACCCGCAGCAGGGCTATCCGCAGCAGGGCTATCCGCAGCAGCAGGGGCCCGGCGGTGCGATGAATCCCTATGCTCCGCCGCAAGCACAAGGCGGGTTTCAAGGGATGCGCGGTCCCCAGGGCAACCTGATGAACTGCCCGAAGTGCGGCTCGGGCCACGTCACGAAGCCCAGCTTCACTTGGTGGGGCGGGTTCCTCGGGCCGCGAATGTTGAACCACCACGTCTGCGGCTCGTGTGGCCTCGGGTTCAACGGATCTACGGGCAAATCCAATCAAACCGCGATCACGATCTACATCTGCGTGGGCGCGGGGATCGGCCTCCTGTTCGTGGTCCTGCGGATCCTCGCCCACTGACGGCGTGTCGACTTCGTCGAGGAGATCGTCTTGACTTCATCACGACTTCGCGGGCTCAGGCTCGTCGGGCCGGCTCTCGTTTGGATGTTCGCTCGCACGGCGTTCGCTGCACCAGCCACGGATCCGGCCGCGGCGCAGGCGCTCTTCGACAAGGGCGTCGCGCTGCTCGAGAAGAACGACTGGGCGAACGCTTGCCCGCAGTTCGAGGCGAGCATGCGTCTAGAGGCCTCGGTCGGCGCGCAGATCAACATCGCGCGCTGCCAGGAGCACGACGGCAAGCTCGCGCTCGCGTGGGCCAGCTACAAGAAGGCGAGGACCTTGAACAAGGACACGACGAGCGCGAAGCGCCGCGACGAAGTCGACAAGTTCCTTGACGATTCGATCCGCGCGCTCGAGCCCCGCATCCCGCTCGTCACGGTGACCACGCGGACCAGCACGGGGGCCGCGATCCCCGACGGCGCGACCCTCGTACGCGACGGCGTGGAGCAGCCGCTCACGACCGCGGGGACGGGCGTCCCGACCGACCCCGGCCATCACGAATACGTGCTGTCGGCCCCCGGCTTCAAAGAGGTTCGACGCAGCGTGGACCTCGCCGAGGGCCAGCGGCTCTCGCTCGAGCTCGTGCTCGAACCAGGCGACTCGACGGTGAAAGAGCCGGTGAAGGAGCCGGTGAAAGAGCCGACCGTGACGACCGAGCCGACGACGAAGTCGACCACTTCGAGCTCGAGCGGGCCGAGCCCGCTGCTCATCAGCGGCATCGTCGTGGGCGGGCTCGGCGTCGCGGGGCTCGTCGCGAGCGCGGTGACCGGCGTCCAAGCGTCGGGCGAGCGGGACGAGATCGACAAGATCATCGACTCCGGGTTCTGTTACACGACCGGCACCACGGTGACCTGCTTCGACAGCGCGAGCGCCGACCAGATCAACGAGCACATCGACAGCGGTGAGACGCTCGCGCTCGCGAGCACCGTCACCGTGTTCGTCGGGGCGGGGCTCCTCGTGGCGGGCGTCGCGCTCGTCATCGCGGGCGTCGCGACGCAGCCGAGCGACAGCGCCGCGTGGTCGCTGACGCCGTTCGCGTCGGTGGATCCTGCGACCGGTTCGAGCGTCGCGGGCGTCGTGCTCGGAGGTGTGCTGTGAGGGCGCGCGCGCTCGCGATGCTCGCAGCGCTCGGCGGCGCCGCCGCGCTCCCGTCGTGGGGGTGCTCGTTCTTCCTGGATTTTCCCGACGAAGCTGTCGCGTGTGCGCTGACCGTGGACCCGGACTTCCTCGAGGTCGTGTGGCACGGCCAATCGGCCACCAGCGACCCGGGTGCGTACACCACCATCACCGGCCTCGCGCGGGGCGACGGCGCGCTCTACGGCGTGGGCTTCTCCGGGGGACAGCCGTCCGATCTCGACACGCTCCCGAGCTTCTCGTCGAACGTCGCGTGGCTGTTTCGGTTGGACGACACGAGCGGCATCGAGCTCGCGGGGTCGATCAACGCGTGCACCACCGTCTCGGGCTACACCGCGACGGGTCGCATCGCCCTCGACGGCGAGGTGCCGTTCGTCACGGGCTACGCGCCGGTCGACGCGGCAGGCTCGGCGACGTACGGCTTCGACGACGGTGAGCTCGTGTGCGGCGAGGGGCTCTCCGTCGAGATGCAGGGCTCGCAGCCGAACAGCTATGTGGCGTGGGCCGCGGATTTCCCCGGCGACGGGAAGCAGCACGCCGTCGCGAGTCAGACGGGCTACGCGGGTGGGCTCGACGTCGCCGTGCACGGCTCGGACGTCGCAATGCTCGGCGTCGCGCGCTCCGATGTCTTCGGGCAGAGCCACGCCGGCGGGCCGCTCTCGTACTTCGTGGTGAAGCTCGCGAAGGACACCTTACAGCCGGGTAAGGCCCAGTTCCTCAAGGTCGACACCGACACCACCCACTTCGAGGGTCTCTACGAGCTGCACGGCGCGGTCGAGATCGACGACGAGGGCGCGATTTGGGCCGCGGGGATGGAGTGCAGCACCGACCCGTGCACGACCTACGGACACGCGTTCGTCGAGCGGGCCGCGCCAAGCCTCTCCGAGGACGTGACCACGGTCGCGATCAGCAACAGCGACCCGTCCTTCGCGCACGCGATGACGATCTCGGGAGGCGCGCTGTTCGTGGGCGGGGCCTACGCGAAGAGCTTCGAGATCGGCGGCGTGAGCCCTGCTGCCACGGGCTCCGCCACGGACTTCGACTCCTTCGTCGCGAACATCGATCCGACGACGAAGCAAGCGACCTGGGTCTGGCCGCTCGACAGCATCGACCAGGTGAGCGATTACTATGACGCTGTTGTAGACATGGTCGTCGTCCCCGACGAGGGCTGCGGCGGCAGCGTCTACGTGCTCGGCTGCATCGTGACGAAGGGCGACGCGAGCCAGGACTGCATGCACGAGGAGCCGGGCAAACACGCTTACGTCGCGCGCCTCGACCTGGCCTCCGGGACGCGACTCTACTTCAAGGAGCTCTCACCCGACGACACCGAGGCCATGATGCTGCTGCCCACGGCGCTCGCGGGCGACGCGAGCGCGCTCTTCGCAGCGTTCGACGTGCGGGGCACCATGACGCCGTGGAATTTCTCGTCGGACGCCGCTGGCTTCCACGACACCGCGGTCGTGAAGCTCGGCTCGACCTTCTGATCCTCCCTCTCTGAGCCTGCCTCTCCGAGCCCGCCCCGCGGGGGCTGGCTCAGTCGGTCAGATCCATCACGCGGCGCTCGAGGCTGCGTCCCTTGGTCACGCCGCTGATGAGCGTGCGCTCCTGGACGAGCACCCAGAGGACGGCGCCGATCACGCTCTCGGCCTGCGTCACGGAGCGCTCGAAGTAGACGATGAGCTCCTGCGTCTCGTCGTGGTACTCGACCCGCTTCACGTCCTGCAGATCGCGCAGCGCCTTCATCGGCAGGCCGCCGTCGACCTTGCCCTTCGGGATGATCTTGACGTGGATCTCCTCGGCCGCCGCGGTGAGCTCGGAGATCGAACCGCTCGCGACGAGCTTGCCGTGATCGAGCACCGCCGCGCCGTCGCAGATCTCCTCGAGCTCCTGCAGGTTGTGGCTCGAGATGATGAGCGTCGTGCGCCCCTTGCGTCCCTTGATGAGCTGACGGACCTCGTAGGCGATGCGCGGGTCGAGGCCGGCGGTCGGCTCGTCGAGGAGCACGACGTCGGGCTCGCCGAGCAGGGCCTGCGCGATGCCGACGCGCTTCGCCATGCCGTGCGACAGGGCGCCGCATTTCAGGGTCCACCAGTCCTTGCCGTCGACTTCGTCGAGGGTCTCGCGCGCGCTCTTCTCGGCCTCGCCCTTGGTCATGCCCTGGAGCTGCGCCATGTGCATGAGGAACTCGCCGACCTTGTCGCTCGCGGGCAGGAGCGCGTCCTGCGGTAGGACCCCGAGCCGGCCGCGCAGCGCGACGACGTTGTTCGGTGAGAAGCCGAGCACCTCGACGGAGCCGGACGTCGGGTTGAGGTAGCCCGCGAGCATCGAGAACGTCGTCGTCTTGCCCGCGCCGTTCGGCCCGATGAGGCCGTAGACCGAGCCACCGGCGATCCGGAGCGAGACGCCGTCGACCGCGTAGCGATCGCCGAACTTCTTCGTGACGCTGCTGAGGCGCACCGCGGTCTCGGCGTGCTTCTTCTTGCCCGTCTTCTTCGGGCGGGGAGCCTCCCGGTCGTCCTCGCGCTGTGGGTCGGCGCTCCTGCCAGCGCTGGAGGGTCCATCTCCCCCCTTCACATTTTTCTTCTGTTTCTTCTCGCTCGGGCTCTTCTCGCTCGGGCTCTTCTCGCTCGGGCTCTTCTCGCTCGGGCTCTTCGAGGTCCTGAAGAGCGAGGCTTCTGAGGGCGCGCTGTCGGGGGCCTCGCTGTCGGGGACCTCGTTGGTGGGGGCCTCGCTGTCGGGGGCCTCGCTGTCGCGGTCGCTCTTTTCGCTGTCGCTCATCAGACGTCCCTCTTCGAGAGCCAGTAGGCGCCGCCTGCGGTCGGGAGCACGGCGAACGCGCCGCACCCGAGCAATCCTTTGAGGATGCGATCGATCTCCGTCGAGAGCAGGAAGCGATCGTACGAGTTCGGATAGAAGGCGCGGAGCGTGGTCGCCGTGGAGTCGTAGGGGTCGTGGCGCACGCCGACGAGCACGAACGGGACGGCCCAGCCCAGGATGAACAGGGTGAAGAAGGTGAAGCCGACCAGCAGGAGCGATGAGATCGGCGTCTTGGTCGCGGAGCCCACGAGCGAGGCGACGCCGCACCACGCCGCCACGATGGGCAGCGACACGACCCAGAACTTGAAGCCCCAACCGAACACCGACGTCACCGATACGCTGCCCTGGATCGCGGCGACGACCCACATCGCGAAATGCATCGCGAACGTCATCCCGGCGACCGTGAGGAAGAGCCCGACGACCTTGCCGACGTAGAAGGTCCAACGGCGGACGCGCACCCACCAATAGCGGATCGTCCGATGTTGGATTTCACCGGAGATCCCGTCGAAGCCCGCGAGCCAGATCAGCGCCGGCGCGAGCCACACGCAGAGCACCAGCATGATGACGAGCATGAACGGCGCGTCCGCGAGGGAGCGACCGACAGCGTCGTCGTGGAAGTATTTCGCGAGCGCCTCACCCTGAAGTTGCGCGAGCTTGTCGGGCGGGGCCTTCGAGAGGTCGGCCTGGATGTACCTCGCGAAGAGATACGACATGATCGTTCCGCCGAGGAGCGACAGGGCGAGGAGGATGATCCCCTTCACCCCGCGCAGGTTCTTTTTCACCTCGCGGGTCGCGACGAGGAGGATCTCTTCGGCGGGCTTCATCTCGGGAGCGTTCAAGTCGATCTCCTGGCTCCTTAGCGGTGCCGCGAAGCAATCGATGAAAAGCTCCGGCGGGTCAAGTCTTGCGCCGAGCGCATTTGTGCCTCGGCGGATCCGCGCTCACTCTTCGAGGAGCGCTTCGAACCGTCGCTGCGTTCGGGCGAGCTCGGCAGCGAGCGCGCTGATGGTGGGCCACGCTGGACTCGCGAGGAGCTCCGCGCGCAGCGAAATGCAGAGGAATCGCACGCAGAGGTTCGGTCGATCGGCGGGCGCGAGCGAGCAGCCCGTGGGCCCGCGAAACACGCAGCCCGCGTGATCTCCAGCGGGCGGGGTGAGCTCGCGAGCCTTCGTTCCTCCGAGCTTGAGCGCCGCGACCTCGGGTGCTGACCAAATTGTCAGCGTTTGACCACCGCAGCAGTGCCCGCCGTTCCATCGCCCGTGCGGCAGCGGGTGGCCGCGAGCGCAGCGCCGACACTCTTCGACCTCACCGAACGCCGCCGCGAGCTCGATCCGGAGCGCCCGCATCCGCTCCGCGAGCTCGATCTGCTCGGGCGTCGCGGACAGCCGCCCAGGCTGCGCGCTGAACCGCGCGCGCAGCTGCGCGAGCTCGTCGGCGCGCGTCCGCGGGTAGCGCAGGCGATCGACGAGCATCCGGGGAGAGATGAGCACGCCGTCAGGCTAGCAGCGCGTCGAAGTCCCGTGGCCCGGGGCGCGCGATGGAGTACGCAGCTCCCGAGGGACGCGCCATGAAGCCGGGGACCATCATCGGCGGAGATTTCCGACTCGTCCGTCCGCTGTCGGAGGGCGGGATGGGGACGCTCTACGTCGCCGAGCAGCTCTCCACGAGTCGACAGCGCGCGGTGAAGCTCCTCCAGCCGCAGCTCTGCGCCGACGCACGCGTGCGCCAACGCTTCGAGCAAGAGGCTCGCATTTCGGCGTCGATCGAGAGCGATCACGTGGTCTCCGTCATCGCCGCGGGCATCACCGACGGGGGCGCCGGCGTCCCGTGGATCGCGATGGAGCTCTTGAACGGGCAGGACCTCGCCGCGGTGCTCGCGCACACGAGCGTGCTCGATCGCGAGGACGTGCGGCTGATCGCCGCGCAGCTCTTCCACGCCATTGGGGCCGCGCACTCGGTCGGGATCGTCCATCGCGACCTCAAGCCCGAGAACATCTTCCTCGCGCGCACGCGCCGCGTCGGCGCTGCATTCGAGGTCAAAGTCCTCGATTTCGGGATCGCGAAGCTCGTCGCGGACGGGAACAAGTCGACCACGCAGGCCATGGGGACACCGCTCTGGCTCGCGCCCGAGCAGGCCACGGCGGGCGCCGAGATCACGCCGGCCGCCGACGTGTGGGCGCTCGGGCTCATCCTTTATCGGCTCTTGGTCGGCGAGCTCTATTGGCGCTCCGGCAACGCGGACAGTCCGAGCGGCATGGCCGTGCTCCGCGAGATGCTGATGGAGCCGCTCGAGACCGCGAGCGCGCGCGCCGCGCGGAGTGGGCTCGACGCTCGACTGCCGGCAGGCTTCGACGCTTGGTTCGAGCGAACCGTGAACCGCGATCCGCGCGCTCGATTTCCAGACGCACGCGTCGCGTGGACCGCGCTCGAGCCGCTCTTGCGCGCGGGCTCGCGACCACCGCCGCTGCCCGCGTCGGCGCGGCAACAGCGCACGTCGAAGACCGTGCTCGCGCTGCCCGTGGAGGAGAGCTTTCGCCCGAGCGTCGAGCCCCCGCCCGAGCCGCCATCGCACGAGCGCGTGAGCACGCCATCGTCCGATCCGCGCGCGCTCTCCGAGCGGGTCGCGACCTCGCAGGCCCTCGTCGAGGAGCAGCCGCTCTCGGCGCCACAGTGCCGCACGCTGCTCGCGATCGCACACCGTGCGGGCGACGCCGATCTGCGATGGCGCGCGGCGCGGCTGCTCGTCGCGCTCGGTGAGGCCACCGAGGACGAGCGACGCCTCTTCGGCGAGGCTCGCGAGCCGCTCGCGGCGCGGCGACCGCTCGATGCGTCGGAGTGGCAGATGTTGTCACCGCCCTCGCTCGACCCTGGCCTGCTCGCGATGTTCGCGTGCGCGGCGCCAGCCCTCGCGCGCGCGACCGCGAGATCACCACGCGCCGACGCGCCGCGCCCCGACCCGACGACCTGGATCGATCCGAGCCTGCCTCGCACGGGGCTCTTGCCACGCGCCGTAGCGCTCGCCTGCGCGTTCCTCGGCATCCCCGAGCCTGTCCTCTACGTCGCGGGCACATCGAAGGGGGCGATCACGGCCGTGCACGGCGAGCCGATGGCGATCGTCCTCAGCGCGCCGCAGCTCTCCACGCTGAGCCCGGCGGGCGCGCTCTTCGTCGTCACGCGCTACTTGGCGGGCTTCCGCGCGGAGCTCTACGTGCCGCATTTCATCGGCTCCGCGGCGAGCCTGAAGAGCATCACGCTCGCGCTGGCCTCGCTCGCGAGCGGCCGCGCTCCGCACGACGACGGCGCGCGCACGCTCGTGCGAACGTTGGGCGACAACATGCGGCCAGCCGAGCTCGCGGACCTCCGTCGCGCGGTCGAGGAGCTCGATCGGAGACAGCCGCGCTTCGAGCCGCGCGCGGTGCTGCGCGACGTGCAGATCGCCGCCGCGCGCGCTGCGATGGTCCTCGCGAACGACGTCGAGGCGTCGTGTCAGAGCCTCGCGAAGACGATGTTGAGAGATCTCGACCGAGGTGAGCTCGCGCGCGATCTCTGCTCGTTCTGGATCGGCTCCGCGCACGGCGCGCTACGCGCGCGCCTCGGCGCAGCCTGATCGTCAGTCGGACTTGTCTTTCTTGAGCTCGAGCGAGACGAGCGTCTCGCCCTTCGACCCGTCGAAGACGAACATCTCGATCTTGGTCGAGCCCTTCGTGATGTCGAAGAACGAGTCCGAGTACTCCTGCTTCTTGTAGGTGAAACCATCGGACTCGGCGGCCTCTTTGATCTTCGAGAGGACCTCGTCCTTGGTTAGCTTTTTGTAAGCGCAGGTCTGCTTGTTCGCCTCGCCGTAGCCGGGCCGACACATGCCAGCGCCCGGGACGCGGATGCCGCCGATGTCGTCGAGCGTCTTCCATTCGGGCGGGTCGAGGGCCTCGGCGAGCTTCTCGCTGAGGGCCTTGAGATCACCACCGTTCGGGCGCTCGCCCTTCTCGAGCTGACGGACGATCGCGGCGGCTTTGTCGGAGCGCTCCTTCATCAGATCGCGCCACTCTTTCCACGCGTCCTTCTCGTCGCCCGTCGGCTTCTCGGTGACCTTGACCGTGACCTGCTTGCCGCTGATCTCGATCTCGACCTCCTGCATCGCGCGGATCTCGACCTCGCTCTTGGCCTTCACCCACTTCTTTTTGACCTTCTCGATCTTCTCCTGGGATTTGCTCTTCGAGCTCGAGTCCTTCTTGTCGGCCTCGTCCTCGCGCTCCTTGCTCTCGCGTATGGCGTCCTTCGACTCGCGGGCCGCGGCGCGGTAGTGCGAGCGCAGCGCGCTCTCGAGGTCCTTCGCGTCCTCCTCACCGTCGCAGTGGTACTCGGTGATCTGCTTCTCCCAGGGGCCGTCGAGCGTGATCGAAGTGCCGCTGAGCTTCACGGCCTTCATGGCCTTCTTGGTCTTTTCTTGAACGTCGTCATCCTTGACGAAGGGGACGGAGCCGCGCGCGGCCTCGGCGATGCCGACGCGGATGAAGTGACCATCCATGCGCCCGAGCACCTTCTCGAAGAGGTCCATCTCCTCGAGCTTGTTCTTGCCCTCGGGGCTGTACTCCTGGCCGAACTTCGCGATGTCGTCCATCGAGCCCGCGAGCCAGACGTTCTTCTTCTGGATCTTGCCCAGCGCGGTCGGCGTGCAGTCCTCGTACTTCTTGCCCTTCTTCGAGTCTTTGTCGTGCCGATCGTCGTCGGAGTCCTTCTCTTTGTCCTTTTCCTTGTCGTCGGACTCGTCCTTCGGCTTCTTGATGCAGTACGTCTGCTCGACGTTGTCCGCCTCTTTGACGGACTTCATCTTCTTCGTCGTCTCGGGCAGGTCCTTGCGGTCGAAGTTGAACATGTCGACGCTGCGGGACTCTTTGCCGTCCTTGAACGCGACCGTGTAGACCGCGCCGCGCTTGCCGATGTTGTCAGCGACCTCGCGACCGCAGGAGAGGGCCTTCTTCAGGTCCTCCTTCTCGGCGAGCGCGTTGGCGAGCCCCTCGACGGCGTAGTCCTCGTAGCCGTTGATCAGCCCGCGGTAGACGTTGGTCTCTGCGCCGCAGAAGCGCTCGGCGAACATCGCCCACCGAGCCTCGTCGGGGACGTCCCCGATCTCGAGACCGTCGGGGCGGGCCGCCACGACGACGTCGAGCCGCTGAAGGACCTGGGTATCCGAGGGCAGCTCACCGAGCGCGACCGGCGTCTTCGGTGCGCCACGCAGGAAGAAGAACCAACCGGCGACGAGCCCGACGACCACCAGCACGACAGCGCCGACGATGATGCCGATCTTGCCGCCACCGCCGCGGCGCGACTTGTTTGGAGGAGGAGGCGGCGGCACCGCACCTGAAGGTCGGTTCGGCTGTGCGTCGGGGACGAACTGCAGCGGCCCGACGACCGTTTGACCTCCAATGTTCGGCGGCAGCCCACCTGGGGGAGGAGCGCCACCACCAGGCGGACCTGGCGGATACGAACCACCGCCCCCACCTTGCCCCCAACCACCGCCGCCATCTCCTTGCATCGCCATGAGCCTGAAAGCCCGCATCGTCGCGTCTCCTCGGGGCGAGCGTGTCCCCCGCCGACCCCCAGTACCACGAAGCGCGGCCGCGCGCGCGAGTCGGCGCGCTCAGCTCGAGGTTGTGTTCGGCGGGTGCATCCCGCGTCGGTTGCGCAGCTGATCCAGCATCAAGAGCAGCGCGCCCGCGACCACCGCGACGTCGGCGACGTTGAAGACCGGCCAGTGCGCGAGGTGAACGAAGTCGACGACGTAGCCGCGGAAGATGCGATCGAGCGCGTTGCCGAGCGCCCCACCCACGATGAGCCCGAAGCCCGCGTGCACCGGCCACCGCGCCGCGCGATGTTGCCACCAGAGCACCGCGACGAGCGCGAGCATCGCGAGCGCGACGATGGCGAGCACGATGGGTTTGTGCTCGACGGCGAACGGCCGCGTCAGCGAGAACGCCGTGTCGAAGTTCTGCGTGTAGCGCAGGTCGAGCCAGCCGGGCACGACGCTGAGCGGGCGCGTGCCCGCCAGCGAGCGCTCGGCGACGTGTTTGGTGACGTGATCGCAGCCGACCAGCGAGGCCGTGAACAACGCCAGCGCGAGCCGTTGAAAGAGGGGTGATCGAGGCTTCTGCACGCGGGGCAGAACTGGCTCCCCGCGAGCTGTATTCCCCTCAGCGGGCCTCGGGCTCGAAGGGGCAAATCACCGCTTTTTGCGGGTCTTGCACGACCGCGAACGAGCCGACGCCAGGGACGGAAATCTGCTCGACCATGACGGTGCCGCCGAGACGCTTCGCCCGGTCGCGCGCGGCTGCGAGCTTGTCGACCACGACATACGTGAGCCAGTGCGCGGGGACGCCCGGTGGTGCTTTCGTGACGGAGGCGACCTGGTTCTCGGGTCCGTCGCCGACGCCCCAGGTGATCATGTCGCCGCCGAAGGCCGCTTCCTTCCACCCGTAGACAGCGGTGTAGAACTTCGACGAGGCCGCGAGGTCCGTCGTGTTGAGCGACTCCCAGCAGAACTCGCCGAGCGCGGGGCGCTCGATGGGCTTGTCGTTCGGCGTCGCCGATTTGAAGGGGGCGGACACCGCGCCGAGGTTGTCCATGAAGATGCCGAAGCGGCCGACGTTCGGGATGTCCATCGCGGGCACCACGACCTTGCCCCCGGCCTGCGAGGCGCGCTCGAGCGCCGCGTCGACGTCGTTCACGCCGACGTAGCTGTACCAATGGGGCGGGACGTTCGGCATCGGGGACTTCATCATCCCGGCGACGTCTTTGCCCTGCGCGTGAACAAGATCGTAAGGACCGCTCGGCATGTCGACGGTCTTGATCTGCCAACCGAAGAGCTCCGAGTAGAAGCGCTTCGCGGCCTCCACGTCGTCGGTGATGAGCTCGCGCCACACGAAACGACCGACTCGATCCGTCATAGGTCCTCCTCCCCAAAAAAGGGAGGCCGATATGACGCTCATCATACGCGGTGGTCAAGAGGCGCCGGCCGCGCGGCGCGCCTTCGCCGGTCGGCTCGCGAGGAGCATCGCGCGAAGCGCGCGGGCCGCGGGTGGCAGCCGCTCGAGCCCTCGATGCACGAGGCGGAGCTCCCTCGCGATCGGCACGCGCTTGTCGTTCACGAGCACGAGCCTGCCGAGCGCCAGATCGGTCGCGACCGCGGACGATCCGATGAGCGCCTTGCCGAGGCCCGCGCGCACGGCGCCCTTCACCGTGGAGATCGAGCCGAGCTCCATCGTGATCTCGGCGCCCGGGAACTTCTTGTCGAGCGTCGCGCGCACCAAGCTCCCCGGCAAAAACGCGACGAACGGCAGCTCGCTCGCGACGACGTGGGGAGCCGCGACGAGCACGAGCTGCTCGTGCCTGAAGAGCTCGCCGCGCTTGCCCGAGATGACGACGATATCGAGCTCGCCCGCCTCGAACGCGGCGAGCGCGAGCTCTTCGGGAGCCTCGCGTAGCCTGAGCGCGACCTTGGGGAAGCGCTTGCGAAACGCGGAGAGCACCGGCGGCAAGAGATAGGTGCACGCCGACGCGCCACCGCCGATGCGGACCTCGCCTGCCTCGAGCTTCGCGAGCGCCTCGACCGCGCGACGCCCCTCGTCGGCGGCGACGACCGCAGCGCGCGCGTGAGGCAGGAGCGCGCGCCCCGCCTCGGTGAGCGTCGCGCCCGAGCGACCGCGATCGAAGAGCCGAGCGTCGAAGGACTCCTCGAGGCGGCGCAGCGTCGCGGTGAGCGCGGGCTGCGTGACGTGGGCGTGGCGCGCCGCGCCCGTGAGCGTGCCGTGCTCGGCGATGAGGAGGAAAGCGCGGAGGGATTCGATCATAAAGACTCGTTATGGATTATGGCCGAAACATTCATGGGCGGGCGCGCCCCGTCGGCCCTACCTCGTCAGCATGGATGTCCTCCTCGGTGGCGAGCTCCTCGGCCTCGGGCTGCTCGGTGGCGTGCTGACCACCATCGCCGGCCTCGGCGGCGGCCTCTTCCTGGTCGCGACGCTGGGCGTCCTGCGCGGCCCACACGAGGCGCTCGCGATCTCGACGCCTGCCCTCCTCCTCGCGAACTTGCACCGCGCGATCCTCTTTCGGCGTGACGTCGACCGGCGCGTCGCGGGCGCGATCGCGCTCGGCGCGATCCCGGGCGCGATCGCAGGCGGGCTGCTCCTGCCCGCGCTGCCCGATGGCTTGGTCGCGGCGCTGCTCGTCGTCGCGACCGTGTTCGCGGTCCTGCAGCGACGCAGAGTCTCGATGCTCTCGCCCGGTCGCAAGGCGCTCGCGTTGAGCGGCGGCGGCATCGGCGCCATCGCGGCGACCTCGGGTGGTGGTGGCGTCTTGGTCGGGCCCGTGCTGATGGCCGCGGGCCTCACCGGCAGCGCGTATGTCGGCACCGTCGCTGCGTGCGGCGTCGCGATCCACGTCGGCCGCATCTGCGGCTACGGCCTGAGCGGGCTGCTCACCCAATCCGCCCTGCCCGAGATCGCGCTCGTGTCGATCGGCTTGCTCACGGGCAACGTCGCGGGGCGCCACCTGCGCCGACACGCGAGCGCGCAGCTCGTCATGCGCCTCGAGATCGCGGCGCTCGCGTGCGCTGCGATCTCCGGGGTGTGGGGAGTCGTCCACGGGCGCTCGCCCTTTTGATGGCACGCGAGCCCCCCTCGACAAGTCATTGCCACCCACAATGGCAATGACAAAGTCGACTGTCGACAATCGACGAATACTGCCCAGGGCGATACTCTCGGCGTGTCGAGATGTGTCGTGACGATCATTCGGTGCTGCGGCTGGGCTTTGTCCTTCTAGCGGCGTGCTCCGCGGCCGCACCCGAGAGCGAGACGGCACCCATCGCGGCTCGACTGGCTGTTGGGTCGGCGCCGCCATCGGTCGTCGTCCCGGCGCAGGTAACCTCCAGCCCGCCGCAAGCCTCGGCCGATTGTTGCAAAGCGGGCGTGCTCGTCGATGCCTCGCGAGACTTGGATCGCCTGATTCCCCGCTTCCGCCGCTGTCAGAACGGCTGGGCTCCTGAGTCTCTTGCTTTCGTAAAGCTCCGCATCCAATTGAAACCCGACAGCGACCCCTCCGTGAGCTTCGCTCATATGAGCGGCGCGTCCATCCCCAGCGAGATTCTCGATTGCTTTCTCGGCGTGGCAGCCAATGCGACCTACGAGCGATGCGGCAGGGGAACCGCGATCATCACCTTGCCCTTCCCGATCGAGCCACGCGCTCGACCTGGCATTGTCAACGGCCCGTCCTCCGCGAAGTCTGGATACACCATAGCCAGTGATGGTGGATGCTGACGCTCAGCCGCGTGTCCGATCGCGAGCACCACCTGGCGTGCTGTGCTTGATAGCTTCAGCCTAGGTTAGGATGAAGTACGCGCTCATGACTGGGGTCTTGGGTGTGCTGGCAGGCTGCGCCGCGCCCGAGGGGAGCGCTTTGAACGCCTCCGTGCGCGCCTCCTCCAACGCGTGGTCATCGCCCACGGTTTGTGCTGATTACTGCGCCCTCACCGATTCTTGCGGCCAACAGGATGCCGCGGCGGCTGGCAGTGGTGCGCCTGCGACGAGCGTGTCGGCCGCGCCGGATCCGAGCGCGCTCGCGAGGATCCGCGAGTGTGAGGCCAGGTGCAACGCGGCGAGTGACGGCTTCCGCACGGGGCTCGCCAGCTGCGGTGCGCGAGACTGCAAGGACCTGATCTTCTGCTTGGAAGCCGCGACCGGCCGCTAACCCTGAGTCAGGACAATCGGGTAGTGGCAACCCCGCGCGACTGTCTTACAGGACGAAGCAGACACGCGAGGCACAGTGGGTTAGCCCGACGCGAAGCATCAGGGCGGGACGCCCTGGGCCCAATCGGACTCGAAGGTCTGCTTGACGAGCGCTGCGCCGGGCGCCTCTTCGACGAAGATGCCGACCTCACGGTTCTTGGTCAACGCTGTATAAGAGAGATTCTCCGAGCCGATGAACACCGTGTCATCGGCGACGATGAGCTTGGCGTGGAGCT
The DNA here is from genome assembly GCA_046351325.1 of Polyangiaceae bacterium. GTDB lineage: Bacteria > Myxococcota_A > Polyangia > Polyangiales > Polyangiaceae > Xiheicaenibacterium. The sequence goes on from JAXLYR010000001.1 coordinate 414,943, forward strand.
CATAGTCCACGCAGAACTCGACCTCTGCCCCGATGGCCGCGAGCTCCGTGGCCGCCTGGGCATTGCCGCTTATCCAGCTCGGGTCGGCGAGCAGAATCCGCACGGGGACCCCCGCCGCGACGCGGCCGGCAACGGCATCACGGAGACCCGTATCGCTCAAATACATGACGGCCAGATCCAAGCTGGTGGTCGCGCTCGAGATGAGCGCTGTCAGGCGGGCCTTTGCATTGTCGGGCGAGACGACCAGTCTGGTGCACGACAGGTCGAGCGGCGCGCCGGACCAGTCGTGCTCGAACACAGCCTCGAGATCGTCGACGTCATCCGCGGCCGTGTCGATTGCGGCATAGTTGCGCTCGCTCGAGGTCGAGTACGAATTGAAGTTACCGGAGGAGACCATCGCCCGCGCCCCGTCGACCACGACGACCTTGGCGTGTGCATAGGAGAAGGTGGCGGGAGCGTCGCGGACCTCGATCCCGGAGCCAGTCAGCGTCGCTCGAACAGTGTCGTTGACAGTCTCGTCGGGGTCCAAGAGCACCCGGACCAGCACGCCGCGGTCATGCGCGGCGACCAGGGCGTCGGCGATCGACTGAACCGTAAACTGGTACATCATGACGTCGAGCGAGGTCTCCGCGGTGCCGATCAGCTCGACTACATTGCTCGCGAATCCATCGGGTAAGACCCATACCTCTGGCGGGTCGACACGCGGCTCGAACGGGTCGCAGGACTCCGGGACGGGCGCGCTGCCGCCCTGAGCTCCACCCCCGACGCCCCCACCCTGACCGCCAGCGTTCGCGGCGCCGCTCGACGAGCCACCGAGGTCGGTGCCCCCAGCGCCCGCGCCACCTGTCTGCGAGTCGTCGCCACACGCCGCGACGAGCCAAACGCTGACGAACAGCAAACCTCCACCGAGTCTTCGCCACCCCATTTGAACCTCGCCGAAGCCACCTGGACATATCCCAGATCCGTCGGCGTGTCGTCCGTCACCTCGAAACGCGCGACAGACCATTCAGCCGGTACCCCACCCACTCATCGGTGCACCAACACATGTCGCGCTCGGACTCGATGCCGAAGTGGAGTGTAGGTATGCCCTTCTCGTGGAGCTCGGCGAACCAGCCAGTGAAGCTCTCGACCGCGCCCGAGCTGTCGTGCTTTGGTGTGCCACCACGCACGCCAAGGCCCCAATCGCCTAGGTCCCACCTCTCATGGTCGCGGGACGCACCCGCGTCGCCCACTGTTCCCACGACGCCCGGGACAACAATCCCGCTCGATGCGTCGCGCCCGCAACACCACGAAGAGCGACGCGAGGACGATAGTCCTCCACGCGCCTCCATTCAGAGGTGCGCCGATCGCGCAGGCAGCGCCGCAAGTGTCTCCGTCTGAACCTTGGTTTGGGCCACCCGCAGCGCCGCCCCCACTCCCACCGCTGTTGGAACCGCCAGTCGACGGGGCGCCGCCCAATGGTGCTGCCCCGCCCACTCCACCCGCACCAAGGCCACCCGCACCAAGGCCACCCGCACCAAGGCCACCCGTCCCACCAATGCCGCCCGCGCCGAGGCCACCACCGCCGTCGCCAGGAGGCTCACAGTTGCCTTGAACGCAGGCTCCATGACCTTTGCAAGGAGTGCCGTCGACGACAGTCTGGCAGACACCATCTGCGGGCGAGCCGTGCGCGACGCTGCAAGCCATACAGTCCTTGGGGTCGCCGCCGCAGGCGTCCTCACAGCAGACGCCATCGGCGCAATGGCCGCTCGTGCACTCACCGTTGAACGAACACGGGACGCCGAGCGCGGAGTTCGAACCGAAGAGCTCTGCCGAGCTGAGCTGCTCCTGACTGGGCGACTCTCCCCCAGCGATGAGTACCCTGCCATCCGGTAGGAGTGCGGCGCGATGGCCCAGACGCGGTTGAATGGGTCCCACCGTAGGGACCCATTCGTAGGCGTTTGGGGCCCAAACCTCAGCCGAGTCGGGCGTATCCCTGCCGCCGACGACCAATACGTCGCCGCTCGGCAGGACCGTCATGGTCCCTTGAACGCGCGTCGATGCCATCGGCGCGTAGGTCGACCACTGACCGATTGCGGGATCGTACACCTCGGCGAACTCTGTGTAGTCCGGCGTCTGGGTGCCGAAGTGATTACCGCCCGCGACGATGACACGACCGTCATTCAAGCGAGCGGCCATATGCAGGGCCCGCCCCGATGCCAGCGAGCCGGTGAACGTGAATTGGTTGGTCACAGGATCGTAGAGCTCGGTCGTCGACGCAGAGCCGACGAAGGCGATGCCGCCCGTGACGAGGACGCGACCGTCGAGGAGCAGCGTTGACTGGTGATACGAGCGGCCCTCGTGCATGGGCGCGGCCACCACCCAATCATTGGTCGTTGGACGGTAGAGCTGCGCCGTCGAGTCGTAGCCGAGCGCGTCGTACCCGCCCGTCACGAGGACCCGACCGTCCGCGAGTACCGTCGCCGCATGCAGGTCCAAGCGGCTCTTCATGTCTCCGGCCCGCGACCAAGTACCCGTCATTGGATCGTAGAGCTCGGAGGTCGACGGCCCAGTGCTGAAATAGACTAGATCCCCACCGGCGACGAGCACCCGACCGTCGTCGAGCAGGCTCGCCGTGTGCCCGTTACGAATGAACACATTGCTGCCAGTCGCTGCCCAGACCCCGTTCGCGGTCGAATAGAGGCTGCACGTCTGGGTCTGGCTGTTCCCGACCGCGAGCACGTCCCCCGTGTCGAGCAAGGTCAGCGTCGACGACCCCGCGACCAACATGCTCCCAGTCACGGTCCACATCGGATCGATGACAAGCGGGTAAGTCGCCGAGGCCGGCGCGGCGTCCACGCGCACAGTGCAGCGGGCGGCCCCCGGAGCGACAGGGGGTCTCCGCCAGGGTGGTGAGGGGGAGTCGTCGTACGCGCAGTCCTCGATGGCCAGGGTGGCTCGACCGCGCTGTCCGCGGGCGTCCGTCCACGTGGGTGGGGCGGCGCGCAGCCGCGGGACGCCGCGCGCGTCGAGGAGCTCGAGCGTGTCTTCGACGAGGCGGAGACCCCGCACGCTGTCCGCGAGCTCGAGCGTGTAGCGCACAGTTGCCGCGTGAGAGGTCCGCCGCGGGATTGTCACGTAGTCCTCGACGCCGTCCGCGACGAGGCGGAGCTCCAGGTCTCCGCCGTCGGGCGCGGCGCCTCGGTAGAGCGCGCGTGCGTCACTGACCTCGGCGGGGCTCGGGGCTGCACCGAGCAGGCGAACCCCGACCGCGAGCCCGGACGCGGGATCCGCCAGCTCGAAGGGCTCCGCGCCGGTCCGCCCGAGCCTCACTGTGGTCGAGGTCAGCGGAGCCGCAGCGTCGCGAACAGTTACAGTGCTGTCATCATCGAGGTCGACTCGGCAACCCGAGCTGACCAGGCCGGAAGCGACCAGTGCGGCCGCGGCGCCGCGCCGAGTGCGACTGCGACTGCGACTGCGACCGGCGAGCAACAGCAGCGCGAGCGCCGCCGTTGCCCAGGGTGTTCGGCCCGTCTTTGGTGTGGAGCAGCCGCTGCAGCCATCTCCCGAGCCGCCGTCGCTTGGACCGCCCCCACCAACTGCGCTGCCACCCGTGGATTGTCCGCCTGAGCCGGCGCTCGTCGCGCCAGCAACGCCACCGCCCCCTCCTCCTGTGTTGGCCCCGCCAGTGCCCCCACCGCCCGCGTTCGGCTCGCATGCGCCGGCCACACAATGACCGAGCGCACAGTCGCTGCCGTCCGCGAGCGTTGAGCAGACGCCATCCACGCTTGCGCCGAGCGCGAGACTGCACGCCGAGCAGTCGTCCATCGCGCCGCCGCCACACGTCGAATCGCAGCAGACCCCATCGACGCAGTGACTCGTCATGCACTCGGGGTCGGCAGCGCACGGGCTGCCCTGGGTTAGGCGCCAGTCCAGGATCTCCGCGGTCTTGAGGCTCTCCGATGAGTTCCCTCCACCCACTACGACCACGCGACCGTCGGCGAGCGTGAACGCGCTGTGTCCCGAGCGAGGCTTCGAGAGGCTCGGCTCCGTGAGCCAGATTCCAGTGACAGGCTCGTAAGCCACGACGTCGGACACAGCGACATTGTTCGAGAGGCCGCCCGTGAACAGGGTGGTGCCATCTTGGAGCGTGCAAGCCGCCGAGAAGCTGCCTACCCACGAGGTGGGCAGCGTGGCGAAGCTGTTCGTCGCAGGGTCGAAGAGCTCGGCCGTGAGCGCGGGCTCTCCCAGCCCGCCGACATAGCCTCCCACGATGAGCACGCCTCCATTCGAGAGCGGCGCGGCGGTGTGGTTGTGTCGAGGCTCGTTCATCGGAGCGGCGTCCGTGAAGAGGCCCGTCGCCGGGTCGTAGAGCTCCGCCCCAGGGCTGAATGGATCCTCGAAGCTCTCGCCCGTAACCAGGACTCGCCCGTCGAGGAGCAGCGTCGCCTGGAACGCAGGTCGCGTGCTCGCTAGCCTGCCCGTATCGACCCAGGTGTCGGTCTCCGGTAGATAGAGCTCGGTCAGGCGGTTTTCGCTGGTGATGAGCACGCGCCCGTCGAGGAGCGTGGTCGCGAGAGGACCGCCGTAACTATGGCGCATCCAGTGCGTGAAGGACCAAGTCCCCTCGATTGGGTCGTAGACCTCCGCGCTGGAAGGCGACTGACCATCGCCGCTCGCGACGAGGACACGCCCATCCGACAGGACCGCGATGGACGGGCCGCTGCGACTGAGGTTGTAGCTCGCGGTCATCGCCCAGGTCCCGGAGGTTGGGTCGAAGAGCTCTACTGTCAGGGGCCCAGCAGCCATGATGCGATCGTCGTGGAGCTGCGCGCGGCGGTAGTGTGTCTCTACGCTCGCCGTCGTCTCGGTCCACGCCGGGTCGATGACAATCGGGTAAGTCAGCCCCGCGTCTGTCCAATCAACGCGCACCGAGCAGACGCGCGCACCTGGCGCCGTCGTCGGCCGACCCCACGGGGCCTTTGGGCTCGTATCGACCGCGCAGTCCTCGACGGTGAGGGCGGCGGCGCGACGCTCTCCCCGAGCGTCCGAGAGCCAGGGCGCCGCAGCGCGGAGACGGGGAGCCCCGCCCGCGTCGAGGAGCTCGAGCGTATTGGCGACGAGGCGCAGTCCAGCGACCTCGTCACCGAGCGCGAGGTCGTATCGAAGCGTCGCATGCTGCGGCGCCCGCTTGAAGACCACGAGATCCTCGACACCGAGACGGACAAGACGCAGCTCCAGATCCGCCGAAGGGAGCGCTCCGGCATAGACCATCCCGCGCGCTGATTGCGCGCCTCGAGCGGGACTTGCACCGTGGAGACCTACTGTCGCCCTCATTCCACTAGGCGACTCGAGCTCGAACGGCTCCGACGCGGAAGCAGGCAACTTTGGACCCGCTCCCGCGGCGGGGGAAACGACAAAGAAAACCGTAAGACCCAGACTGGCAAGCCCCAAAGCGCATAATTGTGGGCGAGGGTTCCTGCGTCGCATGGGCCGTTCCAAAGCAAGGTGCAGACCCTGAGCGCGCTACCCACAGGCGCGCTTCTCCAAGTCGCTCAGTCGTTCGCCACGCCAACAATCGATTCGTCGACGTTTCGTGGTCGTGCACGAGCTGCGTCCTGCAAACGCAATTGTCAGCGACAGAACTGCATTGGCCGAGCGGACCAGTCGTTGCAACAACGAGCGAGTATGAAGCAAAGCGCGCGTGCTACTGGTGTGGCGATGGTCAGCGCACTGCTGATGGCGTGCGGTGACGACAGCACAACTGGAGGGACGGGAGGGACGGGTGGAACTGGAGGCGCCGGCGGAACCTCCAAATACGACGCGGCGTGGCAGGCGACGCTGGCTGATGTCTCCGAGCGTACAGCCGAGCTTGAGATTCCGGGTGCAGCGGTTGCGATCGTCCTCGATGGGAAGGTCGCCTACGCAGGCGGCGTCGGGGTACGGTCGCGCTCGGCGGGCGAGCCTGTCACGGGGGACACCCTCTTTCGATCGTCGTCGGCGGCGAGCAAGACAATCATCGCCGTCGCCCTACTCGATGCCGCCGAGGACGGGGAGCTCGACTTCCAGACGCCGGTCTCTGACCTCACGCCCGCAATTCAGCTGAACCCAAGCTACTCCGACGACATCAATCTCGATTTGCTGCTGCTCCAGCGCTCGGGCATCGACTGCTGCCAGTATCGGTCGGCGTGCGTGGACGACCCCGGCGTAGTTCAGTACTTCGAGAGCAAAGGGGAGATCCCTTCCCTCGTCAGGCCCGACGCCATTTGGGAGTACACGGCCTCCGGTTCGGTGGCAGGCGCTGCCGTGCTCGAAACCGTCGAGGCGCGCCCATTCACGGAGGTGCTACGCGATCGCGTGCTTGTCCCAGCCGGGATGACCTCCGCCACGTATGACCCCGCCGAGGCCAGGAGTCGCGATCACGCGGTCGGGCACACGAAGTCCAACGAGACCGAGGTCGACGAACTGGTCGGCGTCACGTGCGGAGAGCGCATCGCCTCGACGGGGCTCTTCGCATCTGCGCTGGACCATGGGCGATTCCTCGAGGTCTTGCTCGAGCCAGGGAGAGTGCTCGATGCGGCCTCGCTCGAGGTGCTCCAGGGGGACGAGCACAACCCCGGATTCGGCCCCTCTTGGAGCTACGGCTATCAAGCGTACGGTCTGGAGTACAAGGGGGTCCGCGTCTATCATCATTACGGTATGTCAGACGGTTTCGCGGGCGGTGTCTCGTGGATCCCCGAGCGCGGCTTCGGCGTTGTTGTTCTGACCAATCTCGAGCAAGAGGACGGCTACGAGCTCGCTTACGCTATCGAGGAGCTGCGATGGCGGAGCATCGACCGGTTCCTCGAGCTGAGCGGTACGGCACCCGACAACTCAACCCCTTCTTCCACCTGGGCCAAGTACGTCGGGACCTATGTGGACCCCATCGCCCCGACTATCAGCTTCGTCGTCGGACAGGACGCCAATGAGCAGCTCACCATGAGCATCGAGCCATCAGCCCCTACACCTGTCGTAATGGCCCAAGGGGCCCTCGATGCACCTTACGAGGGAGGTGATGTGTTCGGCTACACCAGCGGCTCGACCTACGTCTTCGTCGCCTTCTACCCCGACGAAATGGGCACGATGCGCTACGCGAACATCTACAGCAGTGTAGCTGGACACCGCGTGGGGGAGCGGCAGTAGCGCGCTCACGGCTGCGACCACTCGACACTCCGGTCCAATGTCCCCAAGCTCTCGCCAGTAGCAGACCCGCTTCGTCGGGCCGGCGACGACGCTGGCGATGGTCTCGTGCTCCACGGTTGGATTGGCGTGGATGCACACCCCATCGAGGAGCGTTCAACGTTCGATGGGAGCGAGTCGGAGCATGGTTTGGGTCACGTTGGGCATGCTGGGCTGCCAAGGCTCGGTTGACTCGGGGCGCGGCGACGCAACCCCTTATCGAAGTGGATTGGCCGCGTCTGTTCAGGCACCGAGCGCCAGTGCCGATCCAGCGCCCACGCTTGGTTCGGCGACACAGCGAGCTCCCGATGTGACGAGTTCGCAGCCGAGCGCTGTGGCGACAGGACAAGCCGCGCCGACCCCGTCACCCAAGAAGCGCTTCGGAGGTAACTTCTCTCCGCCAGCTGGCATGACCTGGCTGGACGAAGCGGGCGGCCGGCTGTTGGCAGGCAAGTTCGACGCGGAGGAGGTCGTCGAGTGTGAAGTCTGGGATGCAGCGAAGCGCAAGAAGGTGGGGGACGTGGACTTGAGCGCCGTTGCGGCCGGCGGCAGCGAAACGGGTTGCGACTCTCTCTCACCGGACGGGCGGTTCGTGCGCGTCTCCAATTCGCGCCAGGCAGTCTATAGAGCGGTCGAGGGGCACCTCGAGGTGGACTGTGGGTTTGCGACGTTTGGTCCGGACGGCGCGAGCTGCATTGACAGCCATGTCAATCCCTTTCCCTCCTTCGAGGAGGTCGACATCCAGTGGTGCGACACGAGCCGTGAGAACCACTGTGAGGTCCTCGCCACCACCGCGGTCAATGGGTCGGACCAGCGCTGGCGGGTCGAGTATTGCTCGGGCCGGCTCGCCATTGTCGACACCGAGGCGGAGCGGATCGTCGTGAACGCCCACTCCGGCAAGGTGCTCGAGCGGACCGCCAGAAAGGACGGCTTTGGCATGCAGATCAAAGAGACGGCGAGCGGTAAAGACTTCGTGTTCACCGAGCCGACCCGCTGCGCTCATTTCGAGCTGAAGCACTTCGGGCGGAGCTGAGCCGGCGACCAATCCGTCGGCGGCTCGTCCGTCGACAGGCGCCCTCAAAGCGTGTTCATGTAGCTCACCAGATCGGCTTGCTGGGCGCTCGTCAGGTCGGCTGTATTCCCATGACGCTCGTCACCACCACACGTCGGGTCGAACTTGTCCATGAGCGTCGTCGCGCAGCCGTCGTGCATGAAGGGCGCGCGCACCCCGACACCAATCAAGCTCGGGACCTGGAAGGCGCGACCGGTCCCGACGTCCATGGTCAGGTTGTTCGTCAGCATCGGACCTGAATGACACTTCGAACAGCCCACCTGCTCGGATTGGAACAAGGCTCTACCTCGCTCGACGGCGGCCGTATCCACCAATCCGCCTACGTGATTGGGCTGGATGTTCTCGAGCCACGTCTCGAGCGCGTCCACCCGCTCCTGGGGCTCGCTCAGGCCACCCATGCGGTGCTCGAAGACGATTTTCATCAGCGCGTTCAACGAGCCCAAGTCGCCCTGCCAATGGAAGGGTGCAGTCCCGTCGAGCGTCCCCGCTAGGGATTGGGTCCGTCGAGCGCCGACCTCTAGGCCCTCGAAGTGCCAGACATGTCCGTCATCACGGCCCTCCGGGTGGCAGGACGCACAGGCGAGTCCGCTCGAGGTCGTCGCGCCTATGTCGTGAAAGAGCTCGTAGCCAGTATCGGTGGTGTCCGCGCCACCGAGCGCTATCGCGAAGAAGGACATGTCCGAGAAATAGACGAAGACCTGGTCCGGCTGACGGGTCTGTACAACGAGTCGCTGATCGGTCGGATCGTCGGGCGATGGGGCATAGGCGATCGCGACAGCCTCGTCATGGAGGACGATGGGCCCGCCGACCGCGAGAGCGCTACCACAAAGGTAGCCGGGCGCTCCAAGATCATCGAGCTCTATGACTTCACCCCGCCTGGCGTCCAAGGCTGCGACGGCAGTATTGTCGGGACGAATCGCCAGATCGACCCCGAGTCCGATGGTCGAGAGCTGTGCATTTTGATACGTGGCTACGCTGCCGTCCCCGTCGAAGACCGTCAACGCGTATTGAACGAGCTGGCGCTGGCACGACGTAGTACTGTAGTAGTCCGGGCGTGCGGCGGTGTCCCCTGACTGGAGATTAATGGGCGTTACGCGCGCCATCTGGTGGATCATCATGGCCTGGCTCGTGCCAGGTACTTGAACGAGGCGCCAAGCGACCTCAGGCTCGTGCTCCATTTCCTCGTCTGGTTCGACGATCGAGCTCGGCGCGTCCCTGCGAGCGATCGTACCGTCCCCGCGAACGGTCAAGACCTCCGCGCTTCGCATCCGCGAGACGAGGAGGTGGTCTCCAATCGTGACGACATCACGGAGATCGGGCTCCAACATCACGGTTCGAGCGACGGTCCCGTCGTCCGCGTGAATGGACACGAGCTCACCGCCCGCGCACACGACGTGAACGAGGTTCGTCGCTGTCTCGTAAGCCAGTCCGCGCGGCGCCGCGCAGACGGGCGTCGTCTTCAGCAGCGAGCCCGACGCAGGATCGAGGATGGCCACGGCCCCGCCGGAGCGAAGCGCGACATAGACGTGTCCCGCCGAGTCTTCTACGGATCGACCAGGCTCGCTGCCTTCCTCCAGGGCAATGGTGTGCTCGACGGAGAAGTTCGTAAGTGAAACGATGACCACGCGAGATCGGTCCGGCTCGGCCACGAGCGCCCGCGCGCCGTCGTCCAGAATGGTGAGGGTGCCGCCGCTCAAGGGAAAGGGACGGACAGCGGCGACTTGCACGGGCCGCCAATCGGGTTCAGCGTCGTCTACCTCGGGTGCGAATGAACGCCGCTTCTCGAAGCACGCCGCGAGAACGAGCGCGAGCAGGCCAGCCATCCACGGACGAAGCGTCGATTGCATTGTTCACCCCAAAGTGGTTACGCGATTGTTCGGCGCACGGGGCGCGCTTTGGGTGGCCACCACGCTTCAACGCGGGTCGACCATTTGGACTTCATTGTCGACAATGATCCATAGGCGGCCGAGCGAATCAACCGCGCCGGTCTGCACAGCGGGCGCAGTCTCGACGCGGGGCCGCCACCACTTCGCCTGAAGAGTGATCGGATCCAGCATCACGAGGTCGACGACATCGTCGTCCATGCTCGGTGCGGACTGCGGGTCGACGTCGCCGAATAGCCCCATCAGTACAGGGGCCCCGTCTGGGGCGAGCACGCAGGCGCTGACGAATTGATCAGGAACGGGCCCCATTTCGTCGAGCCACTGACCCGTTCTGTCGACCCAATTTGCCGTCACATAAGGGTCGTAGAGGCTGTGGCCCACGAGCATCAACGTTTGGCCACTGGAACTCCCGACTAGGCACCAGAGTCCCGCATCGTCGTACGGATCGGCGTCATAACCTGTCAGCCACAGGGGTGTGCCGGACGCACCGTCGTCGGTGAATGCCTGGACAAGACCCACAGATTGGTTTTCCATCCCGGCGCCGTCGTACCAAAGTCGATAGCCTTCGACGACGAGATTGCCGCTGACTGCGAGGGCGCTGACGCCCGCTGTGACACGACAGGTCGAACAGTTGTACTTCTCTCCGGCGCGTGCCCAGACGGGGTGGCCATCCAGTTGGCTGTACTTTCTCACCATCGTGTAAGTCGGTGTGACCTGGCCCTGGTTCTCGACAATGCCGTTGTCGACTGCCGCTTCGAAGATCCCGTCGGAGTCGTTGACTGCCATCGAGTTGAGAGTCTCGTCGATATGCCACAGGAGGGCCCCCGTCGTCAGATCGAGCGCCGTAAGACCCCTCGCTTCATTGACGAACAACCGACCGCCCACATCGTTGATCGCGATCTGAGCAGCGAGGTCCTGTTCACTGCCGGAGTACTGCCAGATGGGTACTTGATCGTACGTGAAGGCGCTGACCAAGGCGTGTGATAGCCCATCACCGAACTCGTTGCCCGAGAGGACGTAGCCGTTCGAGAACGTGACGATCTGGCTCCAGCTCACTCCATGAGGCGCGGGCTCGCCGCTACCACCTTGTCCGGTCGCCCCGACTTGAATTGTGTCTCCACCCTGCCCGGCCCCCCCCGCGTCGACTGTGTTGTCCCGTGCGCTACAGCCGCCCCCGGCTGCCTGACAACTCACCATCACGACGGCCAGCAGCCGCAGCGTCCCCATCCCCAATGTGATGCCGGGGGGCGGGGCTTCATTCACGCCACGCTCACGCGGCGCTACGGGCTGGGCGCGGCCTCGGGCGGGCCCGACAGCGTGACGTCGCAGCCGCCTAGCTTATTGTGCGCGCAGACGCCCTTCTTGATGGTATCGGCGTCGAGGCCAGTGAACTTGTACTTGCCATTCGCGATCCAGGTCGGGCTCGCGGTGATGCGCCGCTTCGCCGAATACGCGAACGACGCTGTAAGCAGGTTCTTGCCCTCGTCGCCCTCGGAGCAAGCACGCAAGACCTTGGCGTCGATGCCCGTCGAGCCGCCGGTGCAGGACTCCCAGTCGTTGGACTTCACGTCCTTGGAGCGACATATCATATAGTCCAAGAACTTGAGGTTCTTGCCGTAGTGGGCGATCGCGCAGACCATCCTCAGGTCCTCGGCGACCTCGTCGTCGCCGTGCATCGAATGAAGGCCATGCTCTTTGTCGCCTTCGCCGATGAACGAGATCGAGAAGTCGATCTTTGCTTTATTCTTGTTGAAGTTGTCGAACACCTCGCGCAACGAGGTGACCCCTTTGGCGGCGAACGGGCAGCGCCCCATCATGAAGAGCTCCAGTTTGTTCGCGACCTCGGGGACGCAGACGAGCTCGTCTTTGCACTCGGCGAGCGAGCAACCGTTCGTGTCGGCGCAGCGAGGGTTCCATACCTTGCCCTCGAGGACCTTGTAGTCGCCTATCGCCTGCAGCTTCTTGACGAACAGTGGGTTGACTTCGGTGTCAGCGTCCAGGGTCTTGTCGAAGACGACCGCCGGCAGGAGGTGGGCTGGCGCGATCGCGGCGAGGAGCGCCGCGCCGTCGGCCGACCCGACATCGACGTTCTTGATGACGGGGTTCTCGAAGCGCGCCGAGACCGCTGTCTCGTAGTTCTTCGTGTTGCATTCGGGGCAGCGGGCGTCGCTGAGAATGACGACGTTCACCGGCGGCCCCTCGGGGATGTGATCGCAGGCGGCCCCTTTTTCGGTCCCTTGCGCCGCACAAACGGTCTTCATGAACGCGCTCCTGCGCCGCGCGCCCTCGAACTTCTTGGCGTCGATGAAGACCGTGGGCGCGCCTTTGACGCCTAGCGCCTCGGCGCGTTTGAACGACGCGGTCAGGAGATCTCGGCCTTCCGCGCTCTCTGCACACTTCTCGATAGCGTGGGTCGAGATGCCGAGCTGTTTGGCGCACTCGTCCCAATTGGTGGTGACCTCGCTTTGGTCGGCGTTCTGACAAAGGATGAAGTCGAGCCATTTGGCGCTGTGCTTCATCACGCAGAGCTGGAGGATGTCACCGTCGACCTCCTCGGGGCCGTGCATCGACGTGAGGCCGCCCTTCTCGTCGACCTTTCCTATGTAATCGACAGTCAGCTCCGCAGCGCCGCCGAAGAACTTCACGACATCGCGGAGCTGCCGCTCGACGGACGGGCAGAACTCGCACTTCGACATGACGAAGAGCTGAATCGGGACGTGTTTGCCGGTCGTCGGGCCTGTGGCGCCGCTCGCGCTCAGCGGAGCCTTCGCGACCGACCCTCCCCCGCTCGTCGTCGCCGGAGCGCCCGTCGACTCATCACTCTTCGGTTTGGAGCCCGCGCACTGGATGAAGAGGGGCGCGGCGACCAGAGTGACGGCTAGCCAGCCGCCCTTTCCGAACGGTTTCATGGGGCCACGCTATCCCCCCACTCGGGGGGTTGGCGATTGGATCCTCGTGGTGTCGACGCTTCTCACGCTCGGTCGACAGGACTAAAGAGCGCCATGCGACGAGGGAGTTTGGGGTCTTCGTTACCCACCCTGCTTGCGACAGCGTTCACGCTGGTCGCGCGCCCGGTCCTCGCGGCGAGCTTCGACGAGAACGGCGAGCTCACGTTCGACCCGGAGGCCATCTACACGAACGACTTCGAGACGGACCTGCCCCCGTCCGACAACCCCGAGGGACCGTCGCTCACGAAGGAGGACGCAGGCGCTTTGCACGGTGCGCGCGTGCTCGTGCTCGATGCGTTCCAGAACGCGGGCGTCAGCGTCGAGCTCCCCGCGACCGCGATGCAGTATCGCGTGAGCGCGTGGGTCCGCGAGCGTCAGACGGTCGCGGACGTCGAGGTCGTCTACGACGACAACGGCCACCCTGGCGTCGACGAGCTCGCGATGCTGTATCCCACGGGCCGCGTGACGAGCGACGGCTGGGTCGAGGTCGCGAACGAGCACGTGCGCATCCAGGGCCAACGCGGCGCGCACGTAGAGGTCGGCTTTTTCTCAGCGGTCGGCAGCTCCATCGACGACGTCGAGGTCGTCCCGAACGGCTCGCTCAGCACGACGGAGATCAGCGGCGAGACCTGCGCCGGGACGGCCGATCCTGTGTGCTCGAGCGACGAGCTCTGCCTCTTCTCGCAGTGCCGCTACCAAGGCGGTTTGGTCCCCGACCTGCCCGCCGATCGCGACGCGGTGGCGGCCTACCTCGCAGCGCGCGCCGACCTGCTCTTCGGTCCGCTCCTCAACCGCGAGCTCGATCTGCCGAACGCCGACGTCGTGCTCGATCGCATGCGGACTGCCGCGACGCCGTGGGCCTATTGGAACGCCTTCACGCTCGCGGTCCGCAAGCTCCATGACGGCCACACCTCGACGAGCAGCCTCGGAGACTTCGTGTTCAGGAACGAGCGCCCCATCGGGCTCTGCTTCATCGAGGGCGACGCCGACCTCTCGCACGAGCTCGCGCCGAAGGATCCGCTCTATCTCGATGTCCTCGTCTCGCACACGGCCGCCTCACGCACGCTCGGCCTCGTGCCGGGAGACCGGCTCGTCGCAGTCGACGGCATGCACCCCATCGCGTGGGCGCGCGCCCAAGGCGAGCAGTATTGGGGTATGTCGCCGACGTCGAACCACCGCACGTACGCCGAGCTCGCCGAGACGCTGCGCGGGCTCGTCGCGCGCCTCGCGCACGAGATCACGGTGATTCACTGCGATCCAGCGACGCTCACCTGCGCGCAGCCGTTCGTCGGCGACCTCGACGCCTTGCCCTACGACGACGGAACGTTCGAGAACGTGCAGTGTGACAATCGCCCGCTCCGCCACCTCGCGAGCTCGCCTGCGGACCACGCAGCGGGCTCGAGCACCGTCTACCACGGCCTCGTCGACGAGAGCGACGCGGTCGAGGCCATCTACGGCGCCGAGTGGGAGTCGCTCTACACGACGGGCTCCGACGGCGTCGCGCCCGGCCTCAACGCCGCTTTAACAGAGTTCAAGAACAACGCGCGCGGCGTCATCTTCGATCATCGCTCGGGCAACGGCGGCACAATCCTCGGGCCGAACATGATTTGGCAGTTCGCGGTCCCGCGGCACCCCGTCAGCGTCTATTACGATCGCGCCTTCTTCGACGAGGCGATGCCCTCGCTCGAGGAGGGGCTCGCGCGCTTCCAAGCGGGCGTCGACGGCGGCTTCGCAGACTTCGCGGGCTCGGCGGCCGCGACCACCATGCCGGTCGCGCTGCTCCTCACGCGCGACGTCTCGGCGAGTGACTGGCTCCCGCTCGGATTGAAGGGTGCCTCTCCCAACGTAAAAATCTTCGCCCCGTTCGAGACCAACGGTGGGTTCTCGACCCGATATAGCTTCGGCTATTGGCTCGGCGTCGACTACGTGATGGCAGTCGGCGACACGTTCGACGTCACGGGACAGACGCGGAACGCGCGCGGGGTTCCACCCGACATCGAGGTCCTCCCCAAACAGAGCGATCTGCTCGTGGGCAACGACACTGTCTATCTGACCGCGCTCGCGTGGGTGCGCAGCCAACTGGAGGGTTCGCCGTGAGGGTGCTTCTTCACATGTGCCTCGCGTCGCTCGCGCTCGGCGCGGCCGCGTGTGGTGACTCGGGTGTAAGTCCACCGCCGGGCCAGGGTGGTGGCGGCGCGGGCGGCGGGCTCACCTTCGAGGAGCACCCGCGAATCCCCATTTCGTCGTCGACGCCCAAGCGGACAGTCGAGCAGCGAAACCCGTTCGGAAACGTCGCCGCGACCGAGAACCTGCTTTGGGACGGTGACTTCGAGTGGTGGTCACCGTTCTCGGACGAATATGGCTGGTTCGATCCGCCGCTCAACCCGACGCTCGACGACGTGCCGATCGGCTCGGTTTGCAAGAGCGGCGTGCAGTGCGCGCGCCTCAAGAAGAAGAACAACATCGTCGGGATCGCGGTCGGCTCGTCCGACAAACCGCTGTCGGCGTCGATCTACGCACGCTTCGAGGTGGCCGCGGGCGTCACACCTCCGGGCTGCTCGTCCGCGTCGGTCTCGGTGTTCGACGCGGGGCAACTGAGCCCCGCGGACCCCGACGTCGAGCTCGTCCCCGAGAGCGAGACGCCCGGCGAAGACGGCTGGTGCAAGCTCTCGGCGCTCGTGCCGGTGCGCGCGCACAAGCCTTACATTCTTGTCACAAATAAGAGCGCCGAGCTCTCGATGATCATCGACGATGCCGTGTTGATCGTCGCGCCGGAGGGGCAAGCCTCGGGCGGCGCGTCACCTCTGCCCACGCACACCGCGCGGCTCGTCGACGACCCCGAGATCAAGGCCGCGCTCGATCAGGCGCGCGCGGCCGTTCGTGCGCTCGGCGCCCCGCAGGACGGCGCCCCGAACCCAGCGCGCGAGGCCCTCGCGCGGTGGAGGAGCTCACGATGAAACACAAGGTTCTTTGGGGGGCAGGGGCAGTCGTCGCGGTCCTCGCGCCGCGCGTCGCGCTCGCGGGCGACTTCGACGAGACAGGCCTCTTCGCAGCAAACCCAAACGCGACGTTCTTCGAGCCCTTCGACGCGCCAGTCCGCTACGTCCCCGAGGGCGTCGACTCGACCTGCGTCCCCGAGCATTACACCGTTGTAACCGATGCGCAGGACGCGCTCGAGGGCACGGCGTACGTGCATGTCGACTCGGCCAACTGCGGCGAGCACTTCTTGCTGACGGTGCCCGCGGAGCAGGGGTCTTACAAGACGACGCTATGGATGCGGCACGGCTCGACCTCCGCGCGCGTGACAGTCGAGTACCCCGCAGAGACAGGCCTCCAGGGCATCTCCGCGCGGTTCGCGCCGACGGGTCGCACGACGAGCGACGGCTGGATCGAGCTCGCGGCGAACGCGATCCCCATCGACGGGACCGCGTCGCCCACGGTGTATTTGCGCTTCGTCGACTTCGCGGACGACGCGGGCGTGGACCTCGACGCGCTCGAGCTCACGCGGGACGGCGAGTTCCGTGAGACGCCCGCGTGCGACGGCGTCGGCGATCCGATCTGCGGCGAGGACGCGGTCTGCATCGGGGGCCTGTGTCGGCTCGGTGATCCGAGCGTGCCGCCGATGCCCGACCCGGCCTTGAAGGACGAGTTCGTCGACGCGCTCGAGTTCAAGCTCCGCAACTTCTTCGGCGCGCGGAAGAGCCGGCTCGTCGACCTGCCCGTCGCGCTCACGACGATAGCGGCCATGCGGGATGCTGATACGCCGTGGAAGTTTTGGAACGGCTTCGCCATCGCGATCCACCAGCTCCACGACTGGCACACCGCCGTGCGCGGGAACATCTCGAGCGCCGATGGGCGGGGCCGGCTGAACGCGTGCTTCATCGAGGGCGACGCCGACCTCACGCAAGCCACGTGGCCGAAGCACCCAGTCTACGCCGACATCCTCGTGTCGCACGTGGGCGCGGCCGACAACGCGGGCCTACTGCCTGGAGATCGGCTCGTGGCCGTCGACGGCCAGCACCCGATCGAGTGGGCGCGCAGCCTCATAGAGACGAACTGGGACTACCACATCGCGTGCGACCCCACGTCGTTCGCCGACTTCCCCGAGGCCATGAACGGCCTCATCACCCGCTACGCGCGCGAGTTCACTGTGATTCGATGCGACGGTGCGGCGGGCACGTGCGCCAACCAGGTCGAGACGATCAAGGTCGCCGACCTCACGAGCGACGGCGGCGGCAGCACGGTCTCGTGCGACAACAGACCGACCTATCACCTCGGCGCGAACTCACCAAGCAGCCAGACCCACCGCGTGGGCTCCAACTTCTTCCAGGGGCCCGTCGACAACACGACGCCCGAAGAGGCCATTTACGGGATGGTCTGGGATACCCTGTACGGCGGCGGTGACCCTAACAGCACTGTCAATTCGACCATCCGCAACGCCGTCACCAACTGGAAGGCCACGGCTCGCGGGGTCATCCTGGATCACCGCGCCGGTAACGGTGGAACGCTCGATACTCCCCAGTACATGACCGAGCTCGTCCGCCCGAAAGAGGTCATCGCGGTCACCCTCATGCCCATTCAGATCGCGGCGGACGACGGCCCCACGACCCCCGAAGAGGGCCTGCTCCGCTTCAACCGGGAGAAGACCATAACCCCCTATACGGTCGGCTCACCGAGCTACGATCCAGACCTGCCAGTAGCGTTCATCATCCACCGCGACGGGTCGGCCTCGGACTATCTGCCTTATGGAATGAAGGGCGCCAACAAGGTGAAGCTCTTCGGCCCCGGGCCCACGGCGGGGGCCTTCTCGACTTTCGCACAATTCAGTTACTGGGGTGGGCTCAGCTTTCAGTTCGCGTCCGGTGACACGATCTCGAGCGCCGGTGTCCCGCTGCTCGGTGCTGGCGTGACCCCCGACGTCCTGGTCGAGCAGCGCCAGAGCGATCTGATGGTCGGGATCGACACCATCCACGAGGCCGCGCTCGCGTGGGTGCGACAGGAGCTCAAGCCGTGAAGTCGCTCTTCGCTCTATCGACGCTCACCGCGACCTTGTCGCTCTTCAGCATGGCGTGCGGGCCGGACGAGCGCGTCGACCCAGCGCCGACCGCGACCACGACCACGGACCCTGGTGAAGGCGGCGCGCCCCCGGTGCCGACTACCCCTCGGGAGAAGGTCCGCGAGGTCTATCTCCGCAATCCGCTCGGTGGCCCGATCGACAATCTGCTCGTCGACGGCGACTTCGAACTCTCGATCGTGCGCGACTTCGAGGCTGGCGGCCAATACGGCTGGGGCGCGTTCGACGCCTCGGGCAACGTGGTCGTGCTCCACGCCGAGACGGGTGGGCTCTGCCGCACGGGTTTGCACTGCGCAGTCGTGCCCGCGAAGAGCGTCGTGCTCGGGCGGGGCGCTTCGGCCCCGAACGGCGCGGCGAATCACGCGTCGATCTTCGTGAAGTCACGCGACCCCGCAAAGACGGACTGTCAGTTCGGTAACTTCTACATGCTCTTCTCGGACTCGTTCGCCGTCGGCAAGAAGCTCAAGGCGAGCGACGCCCCCGACGCCGAGGGCTATTGCGAGTACAGCGCCGACATCGATCCGACCTCGGCCGGACTCTGGATGTACATCGAGCTCGGCTCGACGCCGGTGCTCCTCGACAGCGCGACCTTGCTCGCGGTCCCTGTCGCGCAGCCTCACCCCAACGCAAAGCCCGTCGATCTCGGCGATCCCGCGCTCACTGCGCGCCTCGAGACCCTCCGAGAGAGGGTGCGTCGGCGTATGCCCTTCGGGCTCCCGGCGAGTGAACCACCCAAAGACTGAGCGCTGTGTTCGACTGGGCGCTATGGGCTTTGCCTTGAAGGGCCTGCATGGCGTCGCGCTCCCGGCGTGTCTGCTGATGGGTTGTGGTGGCGCGCCGCTACGAGCCGCCGAGCCGTGCCCATCCGCTCCCGCGCCGAAGCCGCAAACCACGGTCGCCGCGGCCCCGCGAGAGCAGCCCCGCTCACCGTGCGCGGGCGTATGGCATGAGCCCAAACAGAGATGCCTCGCGCCGTCCGAGCCAGTCGCGGACTCGCCATTCGCGAACAGCGCGCACGTGCTCGTCTTGGCCGATGCTCCATTCGACGCGAGCGCAGATGACCTCGCCAAAGCGGTGGTGGAGCGATGCATCACGCGGCTCGAGGCGCGACCCTTCGCCGATGGCTCCGCGATCCACCTGGTGTTTCATGCAGGCTTGCAGACTCAGCCGATCATCGCGGCCGACGGTGGGCTCGACGACGATCTCGCCGCGTGTGTGGCGAAGGCTGCTTACGAGACAGTAGCGTCACGCGACGGCGCTCCTCGCGAGGGCGGGCTCGACGTGGTGCTCTATCCTAGAGAGCGAGCGCCGGGCTGGGTCGCGACGCGACCCGGCTCGACGCTCACCGCCGAGGCAAAATCCGTCAAGGGGCAGCTCTCGTCGGCGATGCTCGACGCGATCCTCGAGCCAGTCGCGGACCTCTGGATTGGATGTTATGAAACAGCTTATCCGGCGGGCGGGCCGCGCCCGCGACTGAACGCTGACTTCGATTTCGTCATCGCGCGGGATGGTCACTATGCGGTCGCGCGCGCCACCGACGACAAAACCCAGAGCGCCGGCGCGACGATGACGGACGCCTTCCGCGAGTGCCTCGCGCGCGCGGTCTACGCGCGGCCTGCGATCGCGTTCGACCGAGGCTTCGAGGGAGTCGTCGTGGCTTCGTACGCGCTCGCCTTCAGCCCCTGAAGAGCGGCGCGGAGAAAGTTGCTAGCATGGGTGAGATGGGCTCCGAGCCGACCGGATCGAAAGACAAAGCCTCGCTCCGCGTGCAGGCTCTCGCGAAGCGCCTCGCGCGCCATCCGAACGGCACGCGCCTGCTCGAATACGCCAAGGTCCTCGACGGCTGGATTCACGAGTGGGCGCGTTATGGAGCCCGCAAGGATCTGCGCGCCGAAGAGCGAGGGCGCGCGCTCGCGATGCTGTCGGCCATGCGGCGCGACTTCAACGCGCTCCTCACCGAGGCCGAGGCCTACGATCCCGAGCCGAAGGGGCGACACAACGCCTTCGGGACGGCGCTCGACGAGCTCGGCCCCGAGGAGAAGCTGGCGCTCGCGCAGATCCTCGGCCTGCCATTCGAGCCGGCTTATCGGCCGCTCTTCGAAGTGAAGGCCGCCGAGTACCTCGAACAGGATCAGCTCTGGAACGAGATCACCGAGGACGGCGGCTTCGTCGACGCGCCCCTGCTCGGTGAACAAGAGGCCCGCAGCGCCGTCGTACTCACCTATTCCGGGTCGCTCCTGCTCGTGTCCGCTCCAATCGAGAAGAACTTCCGCAGGCGGTATGTCTATCAAAGCATCTACGCCGGACACCTGCCGACGGAGGGCACGCTCGGCTTGCTCGATCCCATCCGCAAGAACCGCCCAGTCGCGGGGACGCGAATCAAGACGTCTCCAGTGCGCAAGCTGCGTGTCTCGCGACTGACCGTCGCGGCCTGGGACGAGCAGCGCCAGACCTTTCAGCGGCTGCACTTCACGCTCAACGGCGCAGCCACGCCGCCGGGTTTCGGGCCGCGCGGCGCGCCGCCGCCTTACGTGCCTGGGCCTGGGCCGCTGCCGCCGCTCGTCAACGTCGAGGCGGAGAAGCCGGCGCCGCCGCGCCCTCGCAACCCCAACGCGGTCACGCGCCTCGACGGGACGCCGTCGATCGTCCAGGCCCCCGAAGACAGGGGCGGATTGCCGAACGACACCGTCGTGGATCCGCCGCCGAGGTCACAGCCAGTGCCGGAGCGCGAATCGAGCTCGCCGCCGAGCTCTCGCATCCCGAGCGTCTTCGTGCAGGTGCTTCATCACGAGCGGCAGCGCGACCACGTGAAGAAGCTCGAAGAGGCCGCGCGCGCCGAGCTTCGCACGCTGCTCAGCCGGCTCGTCGACCTCGCCGGGGACCGCGATCACACGCTCGAGGCCGAGATCCTCGGGCAGGTCATGCACCTTCAAAGGCTCGCGATCGAGCGCGGGGAAATGTCGGTCGCGCCGGGCGAGCTCTCGCGCCTCCAGACGGAGAACGACGACACGTGCGCGGTCGTCCCCGAAGGGCTCGCGGTGGGCCGCGTCGGCGCGCCGACGACGCGCCTCCCCGGGGGAAACTTTGGGGACCAAACTATCGTGCGCAGCGCGCCGATCGCCGTGTTGTCGGTGGACGCGAGCTTGTTTGCGGTGCTCGGCAACGTGCGGAGCTACGTGCGCGTCGCGTCAGATTGACGTCCAACAGGCGAGCAGCCCGCGGTCGCACGCGCCCTCACCCTCTCCCTCGATGAGCCCGAGCTGCGTGGTCTGACCGGCTCGGGTGCAGGCACACAGGCTCGTCCCAGTCCCGTCGTTCTCGCCGTCGCACTCGATGACGACAGACGAGCCGTCGCAGGTATAGACGCCGTGACAGCCGTCCGTCGCTGACAAGTCTGTCGGCGTAATGATCATCTCCTCGAGGACACAGCTCTCGGGGAGATTGCCCGCGCCACCGGAGCCGTCGTGCCCACCGACGCCGCCGCCCCCGTCATTTGCACTGGAGCCGCCCTGTCCTCCGCCGCCGCTGCTCACCGAGCAGAGCTCGACGGCGTGGCCACACGCGGCTGCGCGCCCGTCGAGGACATCGACCTCGATCGCAGCTCCACCGGCGATACAACGACAATGGCTCCCGCCGCCGTCGTCCTCATCGCAATTGATGCGAAGGTCGTTTGAAGCGCATTGGTAGACACCGCGACACATGCCGACGGCACAGTTCGTCGGGTTGACGATCATGTCCGTCTCTTGGCAATCGTGTGGAGGCTGGTAATTGGCGGCGCCTGCGTAGCCAATCGCGCCCCCCTCCCCGAGCTCGCAGCTCGCGCTCGCTCCACCGCCGCCACCTGGGGCAGGGTCGCCGTTCGAGCAGGCGCTCGACAGCACCACCACCCATGCGAACGTGAGGTCCAGCTTGTTCATGTGATCTCCCTTGCCGACTGGCCGGGACTTCGGCCCACCCTGACACCCGCGTAGGTCGAGACCGCGAGCATCTTGGGGGTCGGTCCAATCAGTGCAAAAGGCGTGCGAGCGCGGCGCGGAGGTGGGCCGTTGCTTCAGCGGGGCGTCGAGTTTCACCGAACGATCGTGCTTTGTCACGGAACGAGCGTGGTGCGGCCAAGCCTTCCCCTCGGCGGCGAATGTCCCTACTGCATGGCCGTTGACCAAGCCTCGGCTCACAAGTCTTTGGCTCGCGGCGCTCGCCGTCGCGCTCGGGCTTGCGCCGCTCTCCGTCGCAGGCGCGCTCGCGGTGATGACCTGGCGCGGCCCTCACCTCGGGTCGTGGGTGCTGCTCGTGCTCGCGGCCATTGTCGCGACAGCCGGGCTCGCGTGGGCTCTCGTTCGGCGTCGCGCGCTCGCGCTCGCGATGCTTCCGGGGATCGCGGTGTGCGGGTTGTTCCTGACGACGTATCGGGCCGACCCGATCGACCGGGCGCCGCCGCCGAGCGCGCTGCCCGCGGCCTCGCCTCCGTCGTCGATGCGCGTGCAGGTGATTCGCACGGCGCACATCCATCGCTCTGCGGCCTTCGCTTACCGCGGCGGGACGATGTTCGACGCGCGCGACTTCGCGATGAACGCGATCCTCATACGCCACCCAGCAGGCGATCTGCTGATCGACGCGGGCATCGGGCGCGACATCGAGGCTCAGCTCCACGCGTTCCCTTGGCTGTTCCGCGCGCTCACGTCGCTCGAGCGCAGGGCGTCGGTGGCCGAGGAGCTGGAGCGCGTGGGCTATGACCTCTCGAACTTGAAGGGCGTAGTCCTCACGCACGCTCACTGGGATCACGTGAGCGGGCTCGTCGAGCTCGGCTCCATTCCGGTGCTCGTGACCAGCGAGGAGCAGCGATGGATAAGCGGCGGCGGGACCGCAATGGCGTTTACCCGCGCGCTCGGCGGCGTCCATTATGAGCTCTACGAGCTCGACGGCGGGCCTTATGCAGGCTTCGAGCGGAGTCATGATGTCTACGGCGACGGCTCGGTGGTCCTCGTCCCCGTCCCTGGCCACACGCCCGGCTCCGTCGCGGTCTTCGTCACGCCGCCGAGCGGGCCTCGCTACCTCTTCATTGGCGACTTGGCCTGGCAGCTCGAGGGCATCAGCCGCCGCGAGGAGCGCCCTTGGCTGACAAGAGTGTTATCAGACGCGGACCCGAGCACGGCGCGCCGGAGCATCGCTCGGGTCGCGGCCCTGGCGGACGCGAACCCCGAGCTCGTCATCGTCCCGGCCCACGACGCGCGCGCTTACGAGGGTATCGCCGAGCTCGCGCCCTGACAGCGCGTCAACCGGCGCCGCCGGGGTCGCAGACGACAAACTCCTCATTCGGGTATTCGGGCGAACCCTCGAAGATGGAGTGAAAGCCTATGGTCGAATCGAGCACGCGAAGGTTGCACCAATAGGTCTCACCACAGCTCGTGCAGTCGGTGATCCCGAGCACGAGCACGTCGTGATAGCGCGCATCCCCGACGGCGGGCTCGCCCCAGACCAGCGTGTCGCCCTCACGGTACTCGTGCCGCCTCAGATTGCCGTACTTGAATTGGACCTCTTGCAAAGCGGACCGCTTGCAGACGGGGCAGGAGAGCTCGCAGTAGAACGCGTTGTACATCCGTGTCGCCTGATCCTTTGCGGCCGCTCAGTACGGCTCGACCGGGTGATTGATGACCTGGTTGCCCGCGTGTTTCACCTGCTTGTCGCGGGACAAGAGTGCCACGTTCTCTCGGACAGCGCCCGCGAGGACGCGTGAGTCCGGATCGGAGATGTTGCGCGGCTGCTTTACCGTGCCCGAGCCCCTCACCTGCGTCTGGATCGCTTGACCTGAGGCTGCGTCGGCCGCGGGCGCGATCCGGCCCCCGTGCTGCGCGAGCCAAGCGTTCAATTGCGCCTCTCGCGCTGCCCGATCGGCGGGACTCCTCGCGTTCGGCGGTCCCATCAAATACTCGTCTACGACGTCCTGGGTGAGCACGGGTTTGCGCCCGGCCATAGCCGCCTCGACCTGAGCTTTCTCGCCTCGTTCGAACATTCCTGTAACTGCATTGGCGTCCAGCGCGACCTCGCAGGTGGAGACCGCCAAACCCAGCGGGTCGGTCACGCGGCTCGGGGCGCCGTCGAAGCCGAGGAGGTTCGCGCCGCCAAGCAGGCCCAGAGGATCCGGGCTGAGCCAACGACCGGTCGCGGCTTCGAAGTACCTGAAGCGCGTGTAAGCGAGACCGGTCTCCTCATCATGATATTGGCCGAGCAGGCGGAACGGCGAAGCGACCGTGGGCGCGCCTGCGTCCTTGGTGCTGTCGACGACGTCTCCCCAAGCGCTGTGCGACGCGCGCCACGCGACCCGCCCGCGCTCGTCGACGAGCTCTTTGGGGGTGCCGAGATGATCGTTCACGACCCCGAAGACCTGCCCATCCTCCATTTGAAGGAGCGGCGCGAAGCTGCCTGGCTCGTGCACGTGCAAGCGCTTGTTCGAACCTGGCGGTCTCGCCGAGTCGACCTCCTCACAAAGGACGTCGACGTCCCAAAGGAATTGGACAGTGCGCCGCGAGGGCTGGCCGTCTGCGGGCGGACCGAGCACGTCCTTCTGGACGCGCCGACCAAAGGCGTCATACCGGAAGCGAACGCGCGCACCGCTCGGCAAGACCACCTCGCGGAGACGGTCTTTGCTGTCCCACCCGTATAGGGTGGTTTGCTCCGCCCCCTGTGAGGTCTCGATGCGCTTGATTCGACGGCCGCGCTCGTCGTTCACGAACCGCGCCTTGCCAGAAGCCCTGAGCCGGTTGCCCGACGCGAAGGTCCATGCTGTATGGTCTCTTGCGCCGTCGAGCTCATTCAGGATGTTGGTGAGCGAGCCGATAGGGTCGTATTCGAATATCTCCCGTGCCGAGCCGCGCGCGGCCTCGACGAGCTGGTCGACGCGGTCGTAAGCGTACGTCGTCAGTCCGTCGTGGACACTGTCGATCGAGGTGACCCGACCCTTCGAATCGTAGCCATAGCGTCGCCCAGCGAGGACGCGGACTGCACCAGCGCCGGGCTCAGGCGCAGAGAGGCGCTGGGACAGCAGCCGATCCATCGCGTCATACTCCGTGTCGAGCCGCCACCCGTCCGTCACGCGGGAGCGCTCACGACCGAGGGCGTCGCGCTCCATCACGACGCGCTTCCCCGCGTGGGTGACGCCCGCGAACGCGTCATCGAGATCGTCGTAGTGATATTCGGTCCGCTCGCCGTCGGGCAGCACGCGAGCGGCCCTGCGGCCTCGCTCATCGAACACGTACCGAACCGCGCGACCATTCTGGATGTCGGCGACGATCCTGCCGAGACTGTCGCGCTCGAACTGGGTGGTGACTTTGCCGGTGACGTCCTGAGAGACAGCCTTCTCGATGCGGCCTAGAGCGTCGCGCGCGAACGTGATCTGGACATCCTGTCCACGATCCTCGACTACGTTGCCGAGTTTGTCGTGGCGGAGCTCGCGCCATTCACCCTCGGGGTAGTCGACCCGCGCGAGGTGACCGGCCAGATCATAGCGATAAGACAGCAGGCGCCCGTCGAAGGTCCGCTCGGCCACGATCTGGTCGGCGCGGTCGTATTCGAACTCGTACCTCTCCTGCCGCGGGTTCTGGATTTGGACGAGCCGCTCGTCGGAGTCGTAGAGGAAGCGGTAGGCCTGTCCGTTCGCCTGCGTGAGCTTCGCGAGGCGACCCGTGCCGACGCGCTCGAGGCGCGTGACGTTCCCGAGCGCATCGGTCGCGGTCGCCAGCCGGCCCATCCTGTCGTAGCTGGCTGACAGACGCGTGCCGTCCGGTCTCTCGACCAAGACAGGAGAGCCGAGCTCGTCATAAGCGACGACCGTCTTGCGGCCGATGGGGTCTATCTCCTCGACGGGTCGGCCGAGTGCATCATGCCGATAGCGCGTGGTCGCGTCACGCGCGCTCGTGTCGGACTCGAGGTTGCCGTGGGCATCATACGAGAGCCGCCGCCGGATACCGTCTTTGGCATAGACAGCGCGGCATCGCCCCGCGCCGTCGACCTCGAACTGGAAGGTCGCACCCGTCGGGAATTCGATGCCCCGCAGCGCGCCGTCCGCGTCGCGGTGATAGAGGGTCACGAGCCCGGCGGCGTCCTCGTACCGAACAGGCAAGTCATCCCGATACTCGATGGTCGAGGAGTTCCCCGCTGGGTCCGTCGCCGTGATCAGGTTGCCCCGCGCGTCGTACTCGTAGACAGTCGTGTCACCAGCGCCGTTCTTACGCTCGACGAGCAGCTCGTCTTCGTCGTAGTTCCGCTCGACCGCCCAGTCGCCGCCGTAGGTCTCTTCGCGCCAGACGATGCCGTTCTTCCAATGGTACTTACGAGCGCGCTGCGTGCTGTGCGTGCGGGTCTCCCCTGCCTCGAAATCGATCTCGATGCGGACGTCGTGCAGCCCGCCGTCGCCCCACGTGCGAACGCAATAGCCGAGCTCGGGATGGTATTGATAATGGAAGGAGACGCCATTTCGCAGGGTGACCTTGACCATGCGGTGGAGGCCGTCGTACTGCCAAGTCTCGGCGTGGCTGCGCGCGTCGACGTGCGCGGCGAGCTCGCCTTCAGGATGGTAAGTGTATGCGAAGCTGGTCTGGAGCGTCGGCGGCTCGCCAGCGCCGGGGGCGCTCGCCCAAACCTCTACCCGGCTGATTCGACCATTCGCGTCGCTCGTCAGGCGGAGCTCGCGCCCCACGCTGTCGGTGAGCCGCGTGAGCACGTCGCCTGAATAGGAGAGCTCGACGACGTGTCCGCGCGCGTCGCGGATGCTGTGGAGCGCGAAGCGCCCGCTAGGGAGGCGCGAGAAGACCCGCGTGAGCCGGCTCTTGAGACTGCGAACCGCGTACGCGCGACCATCGAAGCGCAGCTCCAGTCGCTGACCACGATGAAAGCTGAACCCGGCCTCCCCAATGGGGGCGAAGTCGACTGGCAGTCCCTCTTCGTCGCATAGACGAAAGCCTGTCTCCGTCTGTTCGATCGATTGCTCGAAGCTGTGGGTCCACCCTCCCTTGCCGAGCGCGCCCTGATGATCGCGCCGCGAGGACGAATAGGAGCGCGACCACACCAATGGAATGAACCCCGGCAGCGCCAGATCGACCGCGTCATCGACGACGTAGCCCGTGCCGAGGTCGACGGGGTGGCCAGCCGTACATTGGTTTGCCTTCGACGGGGGGAACGCGCGCCACTTCTTTGCGAGCTCCGCAGCAGCAGCAGCTGCGGCTGCGCGCGCGGCCTCGAAGTCACCGGCCTCGAGGAGCGGCATCTGGACCTGCGCCACGCTCGATGCGTCGCTGATGACGTTGAGCGCGGCGATGTCGCCCGTCGCGCAAACGTCTTTGCCTGCCACGACGAGCGACGCCGAGCCCATCGTCATCACGGCGACGTTCTTCGTCGCGTGGGTGACCACGTCGCCACCGCCGGACTGCGCGGGCTGGTTCGCGGGCGGGTCGAGGGACATCGTCGATCCCTTCACGAGAAGCTCGCTGCCCGCGATGAGGTACTTCTTCTTCGTCTTCGACGCGTTCGCCGAGCGCGCCGAGTAGACGAACGGCGTGGGCGCGGGTGGGGCCGGCGGCGTCACCAAGCTCATCGCTGGCGGACCCACGACGCCGTGCCCGCTGCCCTTGTGCGCGACGTTCTTCTTTCCAACGTTGGAAGACATTCACCACCCCATTGGTCTCGCTGCACCTGGCCCGAGCGCCACGGTGTTTTGGCCCAGGTCCTGCTGGCGCGCAACGGGGTAAGAGTGACAGCGACGTCAGCGTTTCGGCGTTGCGCGGCCGTGGCGCAACCGGCTCGTGACGATGACTCCGCGACGTCCCTGGGGGAACGCACCGCGGAGTCAGTCAAACGGACAATTAGCTTAGAAGATTGTAACTTGAACGGGGGTACTCTCGCCGTTGCCCTGGCCGGCGCCGACTGCGTTCCAGTCATCGGGCAGGACGGGCAGCGTCCAGCCGAAGAGCCAGAGTCCGTCGAGCGGCGAGACATTGAGGCACTCGGCGCTCTTGCGCTTGCCGAAGTCCTGATGCCAGTAGGTCACGTGCATCGCGAGGGGCGCCTTCAGGTATTGCTGGTGAGGGACGTCGGTGAACCAGAGCACCTTGGGCTCGCCCTTCTCGTTCGACATCGTCGCAACGCGCTCCTTCCACTCGAGGGGGAAGAGACCAATCGCGGTGGTCGCCTTCTTCGAGTGATCGACTGGGAACTTCATCCCGGGGACGGGCGGCCCGCCTTTGCCGGGTGAGAACAGCGTCGTCATGACCGGCGTCAGGCCGACATACGCTGTGAGCGTCCCGGGGACGATCTTCGCCTCGATCCACTTCTCGTCGGAGGTGACGCCCGTCGGCAACTTGGTCGCGGCGCGCACGATGGTGAGCTCGATGTCGAGCGCCTTCTTCGGGCTTTCATCGCGGCCGACGTAGACGCCAGGCTCGCGGCGTAGTGGATAGTAGATCCAGCCGTCCTTCTTGACGGGGTCGTCGTTGATCTCGATTGGAGACTTGGGCGCCAGCGTCCCCTCTGTCTTCACGAACTTGCCGTCGTCGCCGAGCTTGTATTTGGCGATAGGCTGTTTGCTGCGATTCCACGCGAGCGGCAGGCTGAGATCGGACTTGTCGAAGTGGATGCCCTCGAAGGTCGTGCGCTTCATGTCGCTCACGCGATCGGCCGGGACAATCATGGTGTCGGGCGTGAGGAGCCAGACGCGACCGTGCATCTCGAACGCCCTCGAATAAGACAGCATCGAGCCCGCTGGGATCTTCCTCCAAACGAGGACGCGGGGGTCGTAGTTGCCACCCGGCGCCGTGCGCTTACCGTCTTCGTCGATGAAATAGGGGCGCTCGTCTGTCGCCTTGATGGGGTCGTCGACGATGTTCTCTTCGTGGCCACGAGCCCACTCGCCGAGCGGCTTCCACGAGTTGACGGGGCCCATCCCGCGCTCTGCCTTCTCCCACTCTTCTTGTGTGGGGACTCGGCTGTACATGGGCGCGCCGTTCGAGTGCGCATAGCGATAAGGCCATACGCCGGGCGACGGCGCCGAATAAGCGAGCGCCTTGAAATAGGGGTCCTCGAGATCGAGCGTCGCCGTGTCGTCGTCACATACATAACCGCGAGGCTCGACGGCGTACCATTGTCCCTTACAACCCGGTCCGCGTACGCCCTGCGTATCTTTGAGTACGACGCTCGTCCCCGGGCGCAGCTTGCCCATCGCGAGCTGCCCTTTGCGCTCGGCCATCTTCGGCCAAACCCAGGTGTGGGGGCCGAGCGCGCCGATGCGCGGGCGATTGTCGACAGGCGCAGCCTCGGCCGGCGTCGCAGACTCACCGGTCGTGGCGGATGGATTGGCGGTCTCGGTGGTCTCGGACGAGCCGGCTGCGGTCTTGTCGCTGGCGGTCTCGGTCTTTTGCTCTTCGGGGGTCTCGGCTGTCTTTTCAGCCGAAGAGCACGACAGTCCAAAGAGCGAGAGGCCGAGCGCGGAGAGCGCCACGAGGCCGGTGAAAGAGAGTCTCGGTGCGACGGGTGAAGAGAGGCGAGGTCGGACGCGGCTCATGGCGGCGGACTATGAACACAGCCCCGAAGACCGGGCCCACTTTTGGGCATCATGTAGGACTCGACGCTTGCCTCGTCGACTTATGGATGCTCGATTCTCGGGTATGGATCACAAGGTCCCCCACGACATCGGCCGCGACTTGGCGAAGAAGGCCACGGACGCGGCATTCCACTCGTACAAGGCAAAGTACGAAAAATACCAGCCCACGATGAGCTGGACTGGCCCCTATGCGGCCAAGGTCGGCTTCACCGTCACGGGCATGAGCCTGTCGGGCACCATCGAGGTACGGGACAAAGACGTCGCCCTGAACCTCGATGTGCCGCTGCTCCTCCGCCCCTTCAAGAAGGTCGCGATCGACATCATCGAGAAGGAGATCGAGGCCTGGGTGAAGAAGGCGAAGGCCGGCGAGCTGAAGTAGGGCTCAGGGCGACGGCGTCGTCGAGGGCGCGTTCACCGAGGCGTCCTGGAAGAAGAGCAGCGTGCCCTCGCGACAGGCGATGACGAGGTGGTCGTCGGAGGTCGGCACCATCGCGATCGCAGTGAGGCACGCGCGCTCGGTGCCCATCGTGACGGTCCCGTCCGACGCTCGCACGCCGAACCGCCCCGAGGAGCGGAGGAAGGCGACGTTGTCGTCGTCGTCCACCATCACGCTCGGGCGCCCCGAGCCGGGGTTCATGCGCGGGCGCCACTGGGCGGTGAGGTTCGCGTCGCGGTCGGCGGCGCTCCGCGCGAGCTCCACGCCCGCGGGATCGAAGCTGACGAGGAAGCCCTCGAACGAGGTCATCCAGGCGTTCCCCTCGCTGTCGTAGGCGGGCGACGAGTCGAAATACGAGAACGGGTTGTCCCCGATCCGCGTGACGACGGTCTTTGATTTGAGGTCAAACGATACGACGCGGTTGGGCGCCGAGAGCGCGACGAGCGTGCGATCGTCGAGGAGCGCGGCGGAGCCGAGCGCGACTGGCCCGAGCGCGCCGAGGTGTTTCGGGTCGGAGGGCGGGTGAAGGAGGTAGACGTTGCCGAACTCGCCGACGGCGAGGAGGCCGTCGGGGTGGGGCAGGAGGTCCGAGCCGACGCGCTCGGGGAGCGTGAATTTGCCCAGGGTTCGACCGCTCGAGTCGACCTGCACGATGGCGCGATTGGAGGCGATGAAGACGCCGCCGTCGGCGCTCGGGATGATCGACGCGAAGGCGTCGAACATGTCGCCCGGGCCCGTCTGCGTCGCGAACGTCCCCTTCGGCAGGGGGACCGTCGACTGGACCTTCAGCGTGTCGGAGAGGAAAACGACGCTCGGCGCGCTGGTGAAGACCGCGACGCCGCCGTTCGGCAGGATGACTGGTGGACGCACGGCCGCTGACGGCCCGAGGCGCGCGCGACCCGACTCGGTGCCGTCCGCTGCGACGCGGACGATCTCCGGGCTCTGCAGCGCGACGATCAGCGTGCCGTCGGGGTGGACGATGGGCACCTGCCCGATGGTGCCGACGGCGCGACGACCGATCTCGACGGGGTGCGTAGGCAAGCGGACGTGGGAGCGCCCCGTGCGCGTGAGGCCGAGGCGATCGAAGGGCGCCGAGCTCTTCGCCACGCCGATCGCGACCACGACGGGCAGCGAGGGATCGACGGTCTCGGAGCGGACGTCGTTCGCGACGAGGGCTGCAGCTGCGACGACCAATCCGGCGAGAGCACGCGTGGGCTTGTCCATCAGGGCACCGGCTCCAAACTTACGCGATACTGCGAGCGACTGCCGCGCGGAACCGCGTCGGGGCTCACGGACGTCGACGGATCGACCGTAGCCTTCAGCACGAGGCACGGGGCGCCGATGCCTTGGAAGGTGAAGCCGCTGTAAGGAGCGGGGACGTCGGTCGCGGTCGTCTTGTGGTCGTGATCGCCGTGGATGCGCACGGGGTGACCGCGAACGCCGTTCGTCACGAGCGAGGCGGAGAGCACCGAGCCTGCCTCGCGGACGTCGTCTTCGATGCGGAAGCGGAACATCCCAGTCGACTCGACCTTGGGGCAGATCACGTCCTCGTCGGCGACCCACGCGAGGAGGCCGCGCACGGTCGCGCCGACGCCGACGGGGGTCGCGCCCGCGACGGCGTCGTTGGGTTCGACCTCGAAGGTTGGATCGTCGTCGGCGGGGCCGAAGCTGACTGCGTACTCGTCGGAGACGTTCTCGTGGATGAAGGGAGATTTGCCCTCACCGCGCGCGTCGAGGTCCTGCATCACGGTGAGGAAATACGGACCCGGCGGGAGCTTGAGCGCCGTGACCTCGAGGTCGAAGCCTGGCTTGCCAGTGCAGTATTGAGCGAGCGGCGCGGTCTGCCCCTTGGAAAAGACCTGGGTGCAGAGCGGGATGTTCGGGAGCGCGGTGACGGTGAGCCGGCTCGCGCGCGCGTCCTGGGGGACCTCGACCGCGAAGAAGTCGACGTCCGACTGCGTGTCGGAGAGGCGCTTGCCGAGCATCGCGCGCATGGTCTTGCCGTAGGGCACGGTGTTCGCCTGGGCGGGCGTGTTGTTGGGCTCGGACTCCACGCCGGCGTAAGGCACGGGTCGCTGCTTGAGGGCGTAGTGTGCGCCCGCGCCGATCGCAGCGAGCGGGAGCGTCGCGAGCAGCATCGTGATGCCGACGCGCGTGCGGCGGAGCTTGCGCTCGTAGGACTCGACCTCGTTGCGGGTCGCGACGACCTCTTCGGCGGCGGCGGCCTGCTGCGGCTTCTCCAGGCGGCGGAGCGCGCCGGAGTCGAGCAAGGTCTCGATGCCCGAGGTGCCGAGCTCGCTGAGCTCGCTCATCACCGCGGCCTGCAGATCTTCGATGCGCTGGAAGCGACCGGCCGGATCCTTCTCGAGCGCGCGCAGGACGATGTCGCTCATGCCGCGCGAGATCGACGGGTTCAGCTCGCACGGGACCTGCGGGAGCTCCGTCAAATGCTTCGCGAAGACGCTCATCGGCGACGGGCCGCTGAAGGGATAGATGCCCGTGAGCGCGCGGTACATGAGCGCACCGAGCGAGTAGATGTCCGAGCGCGCGTCGACAGGATCGCCCCGGATTTGCTCGGGCGACATGAAGTACGGCGTCCCGACGATCGCGCCCTGGCTCGTGAGCTCGGAGAGCTCGGGGCCCTCGCGGAGCTTCGCTAGGCCGAAGTCGAGGACCTTCGCGAGGTCGGTCCCGTCGCGAGCCTTCAGGATCATGACGTTCTCGGGCTTGATGTCGCGGTGGACGATGCCGTGGCCGTGCGCTTCAGCGAGGGAGTTCGCGATCTGCACGACGATGCGGCCGACGCGCGAAGCCGGCAGGAGCCCGTGCGTCTTCAGGATGCGCCCGAGATCGTCGCCGCTCACGAGCTCCATCACGAGGTAGGTGAGGCCCTCGGAGACGCCGTAGTCGAAAACTTGAACGGTGTTAGGAGACGAGAGGCGCGAGGCCGTGAGGGCCTCGGTCTTGAAGCGACGCACGACCTCCTGGTTGCGGCTGAGCTCGCCTGCGAGGAGCTTCATCGCGAGGAGCTTGCCGATGCGGACGTGCTCGACTTTGTAGACGATGCCCATGCCGCCGCGACCGAGCGGCTCGACGATGCGGTAGCGCTCGGCGACGACGACGCCGATGAGGGGATCGGCCCGAAGCCGATTGCCGCTCGCGAGATCGAACTCGTCGTCGTCGCTCGTCGCGGAGACGGCGCCGTTCACGCTCGGGAAGCGCTCCTGATCGCGGGTGCCGAGCGGCAGCGTCTGCGCGATGACGAGCGATCGGCAGCGCGCGCAGATGCCGCCGTTCAAGGTCGGCGTGAACTCGGCGCACTGAGGACAGTAGCGGCGCGCGCCCGTACGCCCAGCGTCGACCGAGGTCGTGACGTTCGCCGTGGGCTCGGTCGCGGCCTCGACCGGAGCAGCGGGCGAGGCGTCCGCCGCTGGCTCGGACTCGGACGCGGGCGCGGCAGGTCGATCGGAGCGGCGCGGACCCGAGGCCTCGGCGGCCTCCACGCTCGCGTCGGAGAGGAGCGTCGCGCGGACCTCGAGGGCAGGAGAATCGCTCGCGCTCGGGCGCGATTCGCGCGCCTCGTCGAAGTCGAGGTCCACGTCCTCGTCCTGCCGAGAGGCCGCGTCGTTCATGGATCGTTGCGACTCTTCGCCCCGCGGTTCGGCCCGGATTTGTCCGGGGCCTTGTTCGGGTTGGTGCTCGAGTCGGACGCAGGCTTCGTGGCGATGCCGAAGGAGACGTCGATGTCGGGGATGTTCTCGCCCTCGTGTTGGACCGTCCCGTTCACGATCCCGTAGGCGCGATACTTGGTGCCGCGCTCGATGCCGGCGTCACCCTGACCGAGCACGAGCCGCACGATGCATTTGCCTTCGGTGCAGGGGTCGACGCGGAGGATGATCGTGGTGACGAGGCCTTCGAGACGCGCTTCGAGGACCTCGCCGGAGAGGGCGACGGGCCTGCCCGCGGCCGCCGGATCTTGCTTGAGGCCCGCGTAGTCGAGCGGGTTGCGCTCGGAGAATTTGGTCGCGGCCTCCTCGAGACTCGCCACGCGCTCGACGCGTATGGGAAGCAAACGGGGCGCGCGGCCCGGCATCTTTGCTCTCACTTCGATCTCGGTGGCGCCGACGCTCGAGACGTTCATCGTTTGGCTGAAATTTCCGTCCTTCGAGACGCCGAGGCTCGACTGCGCGACGACGATCTCCGCGCCTGGCGAGGTGTGCCCCGCGAGGACGAAGGTCGGCTTGTCGGTGATGATGGCCCGGCCGGGGGCGTCGATCGCGAGCGGCAGGATCGGAATGGAAACGGCGACGACGCCCTTCTCTTCCGGCCCGTTCGGCGGTTTCACGACGAAGCTGCTCTTGCGCGTCAGCTGCGCGCCAGCGTCGTTCGATGCGCCGGTCAGATCTTTGCGGACGTCGATCGAGGTGACCCCGCGACCGTCGTGGAGGGGCACGTCCTCGCCGTCGAGGGTGACCTTCGATCCCTCCATGGCCTCGATGACGATCTGGAGGCGCGGTCGATCGCCCTCGAGCGTGGTGAGGTCGGGGCGGATGCGATAGGCGACGCGCACGGGGAGCGTGACGGTCTCGTCGCGACCGTTCCCGGGGCGATCGATTTTCACTCGAATCTGGGTGTCGCCGATCGCCAGCGGAGCAGGCAACGTGATCGCGGCGCGCTTGTCTTCGACCTTGCCCTCGGCGAGGCCGACCAGCGTGAGCACCGTCCCGTTCGGGCAGCTCTCGCAGGTGATGTCGAGGATCTCGCTGCCACCGTCTCCGGCGCGCACCTGCGCCTTCAGCGGCGGAGCGTTGGGCCAGACGAGCACGACCACGATCGCGCCCACGGCGAGCACCGCGGCCGCGACGAGGATCCACAGGGCGCGCCGCGAGCTCTTCGACGGGGCCTTGCGATCCTTGTCTTTTTCCTTGTCCTTCGCGGCCCCTTTGCCTTTGTCGACCTTGGGGTCGATGCGTCGACCGAGCGGGTGCGTGACCTCGCGGAGCTTCGGGTCGGCGGCCGCGAGCGGCTTACGCATCGCGCGCGGGACGTGCTGGGTCGCGCCGAGCTCTTCGAGCGGTCGGTAGCTCGGCGGAGGAGCCTCTTCTGCGTCGGGTTTGGCCGCGCCCGGACGGAGCGGAGCGATGCCCGGGTGAGCGACACCCATCAGCGTGCCCTGAGGCTTCGCCTGAGGCGCACCGGCAGCCGGAGGAGCGGGTGCAGCGGCTGGCGGCGGAGCACCGGGTGGCATTCGGACGGTGCCCGAGAGCCCGTGCGCCGCGTTCTGCGGTGGCGCTTGCTGCCCACCGCGCTGCTGCAGATGCGGGGGCATGTCCACGATCGTCGCCGCAGCGAAATGGGGGTCCGTCAGCGGGTCGTAACCGAGCCGAGTCGGGTCGTTGTACGCGCTGCCTTGAGCGGCGCCCGCGTTGTATGGCGTGCCCGTCGGCTGCGTGCGGACGAGGTTCGGGTCGTGCGCGCCGTCACCGCGGACGCTGGGCGGGACCTCACCGAAAGGCGCGGCCACGCCGAGGAGCGTCCGCTGCGGCCCCTGCCGGCCAGCGGGCGCGGCCTGCTGCTGTTGGGGCTGGCGCTGCTGTTGCTGCGGCTGCTGATACGGCTGCTGATACGGCTGCTGATACGGCTGCTGGTGCTGCTGCATCGCAGGCTGCGCTTGCGCAGGCATCGGCGCGCCTGCTGGTTGCCACGCGGACTGCATCGGCGCGTAGCCCTGCTGCGTGTGCGCGACGTTCGCGCCCCCGAGGAGCGTGCGCTGAGGACCGCGACTCCCCGCGTCGGGTGCGACGGGGGTTCCGCATCGGGGGCACGCGCTCGGACCACCCTGAATGGGTGGGCGAACCTCCGTGCCACACGCGAGGCATTGGGCCATCGAGCCGGTATCGTAGTGCCGTCTTCCGAGTTCTCGAACAAGAACTTCGGGGGGCGACAAAGCACCTCTGCCTCCTCAGCTTTCTTGGCCCGCTCCTCTCGCGAGCGATATGCGGCGGCGAAAGCGATGGATGCCACGTCCGTAACCCTAGAAGAGGTCCTCGCAGCCGCGAGCGTTCGAGCGGCTTCGTTGGTCCCGGAGACCTCGGGCTACCTGGCGCTGGCGATCGCGGACGCGAGCGCGCGCCTGCCTTTCCGCCTCGATGACCCGATGGTCTCGCTCTCGTCGGAGGGCACCGTCAAGGTCGCGCGCGGCACGTTCATCGTCGCGCCCGAGGAGTGCGCGCGACGCGTGAGGGACGTGCTGAGTCGACTGCTCGCGCTCTCGACCGGCTCGGCGCCCGCGCTCGCGGCAGCCGCGCGCCCACGCAAGGAGAACCCTGCCGGCGTCGAGTCCTTCGTCGCGGAGCTCGAAGCTGCGCTCGTCCCGGTCAACCGATCGGCCGCGAGGCGCGCTCTCGCACGGCTCGCACGCGAGACGGTGCGCGCCAAGGAGGCGGGGAAGCTTCGTCGCAAGCGCTCGGCACGGCCGCCTGCACCCGCAGCCCAGCCGCAGCCGCGCGCTCCCGAGCCTCGCGCGAGCGCACCCGCTGCGAAGCCGAGCGCGCCCCGCGCTCAAGAGCCGTCGCGACCGACCCGCGCGCAGACCGCTCCGGCGGTCGTGCTCCACGCGTCCGAGGCGCCTGCGGAGCTCGTGATCGACGTGGATTTCGGGCCGGAAGCTCCGGCCCCTGCGATCGTCGCGCAGCCCGAACCCCAGCCAGTCGCGGCGATCGCGCTCGAGCTCGACGTCGAGGTCGAGGTCGAGCGCGAGCCCACGCCGACCGCCCACTGCGATGCGGTCTACATCGAAGAGCCGGTCGCGCCCGCTCCGGTCGCGCCCGCTCCGATCGCCGCTGCGCCCGCTCCGATTGCGCCCGCTCCAATCGAGTCCCGAGTCGCGTACGAACCCCCGATCGAGGAGACCTCGATCGACGCGCCGGTCGAGCCCATCGCGATCGCCCCCGTCGCGATCGCGCCCGTCGCAGCCGCATCCGTCGTCCCGGATGCGCCCGCGCTCTCAGCCGCGCCGGTCGAACCTGCGCCCGTCGTCGCAGCCGCGCCCGTCGAGCCTGCGCCCGTCGTCGCAGCCGCGCCCGCACCTGTCGAGCCCGCTCGCGTCGAGCCCGCACCCATCGAGGCTGCGCCCGCGGCACCTGCGCGGCCGCTCGTGGAGCCGACCGTCCAGCGAAGCAACGTGGACGATCTGCTCGATCGGTTCGCGGTCTCCCCCGTCGCGGGTCCCGAGCACATGACGAGCACGAAGGCCGCCCTCAAGCGCCTCGCGGGGCTCGAGCCCACGCCGCCTCCGCCGATGGTGCTCACGAGCCCGGCCTTCGAGCGCGCCGAGGCGACACCGCCCTCGCGCACGCCTGCTCCTCCGAGGACCGCGCGCGCGACACGCCCGAACAAACCAGCCTCGACGCCCTCGCAGCGCGACGCGCAGCCCGCGGCTCAACGGCCTCGCGCGATGTGGGTCGCGCTCGTCGCGGTCAGCCTCGTCGTGGCGGGCCTGCTCGGCCACTACCTGCCCACCTGGCTCGCATAGCGAAGCGCAGTCCTGCTGCTTGACACGACCCCCCGCCGTGGTGACTCATGGCGGCCTATGCATCGTGAGAATGTCGCGATCATCAAGGCGCTGGTGAGTGTCGCGTGGGCCGACGGGCACTTCGGTCCGCAAGAGAAAGAGATGCTCGACGCGCTGCTCGCCGCCTTCGACGCGAGCGAAGACGCGGCGAAGGAGCTCCGGGCCTACGCCGAGACCAAGCGCTCGATGGAGGACATCCCGCTCGAGGACCTCTCGCCCGACGATCTGCGCGTCCTCGTGCAGCACGCCGTCCTCCTGACCTTCATCGACGGACACCAGAACGAGCACGAGAAGAAGTTCGTCAGCGATATGGCGAGCTACGTCGGCTTGCCCGCCGACGAGGCAGCGCACCTCATCAAGGTCGCCGAGGATCGCGCTCGCAAGCACCTGTCGCTGCTCTGAGCGCGCGCACCGGCACGGCGCTGGGGCTACCCGCAGCTGGGCTATCCGCAGCTGGGCTCGTGGCAGCAGGGCTCGTGGCGATGGGACTCGCGCGGCTGCTATCTTTTTCGTAGCGAGCGCCGACGCTCAGTCCGCGGCGCCGCCGGTCTCTCCCGTTTCACCCGTGTCGCCCTCTTCGGCGGCCTCGGGCGGGGAGAAGTCCACGGTCATCAGACACTCGGCCTCGATCGTCGCGGGCGCGCCCGCGAGCGCTGCCTCGACGCAGCTCTTCAGCTTCGCGTCGGGCTCGTCCGCCTCGACCTTCGTGACGGTGCCCGTCTTGCCGCCCTTCTGCCAGAGGTGCACGCGCATCGTGCCCCAGCCGCAGGCCTCGAGCGCCGCGACCCGCCCGCGCACCGCCGCGACGACGTCCTCGGGCTTCGGCTTCTTCCCCTTGTTCGCGAGCTTGCACGAGAGGTCGTCGACCGCCACGCCGTCGACGTCGAGCCCGTTCGCGTCGAGGTTCGCGTTGGGCAGCGGCGCCGCTCGACCGAGGTCCGCGATCTGCTTCAAGCGCGCGCACGCCATCGGCTGCTCGAGCTGACATGCCTCTCCGAGCGCCTTCAGCCCTTCTTCTTCGATCGGTGGGGTCTGCCCGAACGTGTTGCAGAGCTCCGCGAGGCCGGCGCGGTCCTTCGTCGCGGCCGTCGCACCCCAGTTGTTGGTGTCGGGGTGGCCCCAATTCAAGCACGCGTACGTCCCGGCCTCGTGGATCAGCGAGTCGCGCTCCGCGTTCGTCCATCGAGGCTCGACCGCGATCTTCGCGACCGCGACGCACGCGTCGACCAGGTTGAAGTCGCGCGACTTGCACGCCATCCGCAGGACCTCGAGGAGCTTGTTCGGGCTCTCGGGCGGCGTCTGCATGAAGGCCCGCGCGAGCTCGGAGCACGAGCTCGAGTACGGCTGCAGCTGACAGCCGCGATCGTAGAGCGCGATCGCGCGCGGTCGATCACCGTCGCCGAGCACGCGCGCCGCGAGCTCACGACACGCCGTCTCGTCCTCGCAGGGCTTCTCGACGACGGGCAGCGCCGACGCCGACGCGACCGCGGACGCCGACGCGCTCGCCTCCGGCTCGTCGGTGTGCCGGCCATCCGCGGAGCACGCGGCGATCACCCCCGCGAGGCCCAGCGCGCCGCACGCGAGCGCCCGCTTCACGGCGCCGCTCCTCGCAAGCTCCGCGCGAAATCGCGGACCACGGCGCAGGCCACGTGCAACCTGTACGCGCGCGTCGAACGCACGTCGTCGATCGGGGTCACATCGGCCTCGACGGCCTTGTCGAGCGTGCGGTCGTCGATCGCCTTGAGCGGCTTCGACAAGAAGAGCGCGCGCGTGCGCGGGAGCAGCGCGGTCACCGGCGCGACCGAGGCCATGCCGAGCCCGCATCGGACGACCTGTCCACCCTCGAGCTCCGCGACACCCGCGAGCGCGACCTTGCTGATCGACTGCGCGCGACGGGTCCCGACCTTGCGCCAGAACCACTGGGACCCCGCAGCGGGCAGCTTCAACTCGATCGCGACGATGACCTCGTCGGCCGCGCGCGTGCTGGTTTTGTAGCCCGTCTGGAGCTCGGGGAAGGCGATGCGACGCGCGCCGTTCGTGGCGCTCTCGACCACGATGACGGCGTCGTACGCCGCGAGCGCTGCGACACCGTCGGCCGCCGGCGACGCCGTGGCAAGGTTGCCACCGAGCGTGCCGCGCGCCTGGATCGTGACCGCGCCGACGTCGCGCGCCATGCGCTCGATCAGCGCCGCACGCTCGCGCACCGCCGGGTCACGCCGCATCTCTGCGTACGTCGTCGCCGAGCCGATCCGCAGCACGTCGCCGTGCAGCGCGATCCCCCGGAGCTCGGCGAGGCGCGAGACGTCGAGCACGTGCGGCGGCTCGGCCGGTGCGCCAGCCGCACCGAAGGGCTTGCGCATCTCCTGCTCGACCATGAAATCGGTCCCGCCCGCGAGCAGGACGTGAGGCGTCCCCGCGACCACGAGCTCGGTCACGCGTGCGCAGAGCGCCGCGAGGTTCGCCGGCCGCTCGAACGTGAAGCTCGCAAGATCCGCGATGGTCATCGCGCGTCCCCTCCGGCGCGCAGGGCCGCGGCCTTGCGAATGCTGTCGACGATGCGCTCGTAGCCCGTGCAACGACAGATGTTGCCAGCGATCGCCTCGCGGATCTCTCCGTCGGTCGGCGACGCGTTCTTTCGCAGGAGAGCCTCGGCGGCGATGAGCATGCCGGGCGTGCAGATCCCACACTGCGCGCCGCCGTCCGCGACGAAGGTCTTCTGGATGGGGCTGAGGTGAGCCGCGTCCCCGAGGCCCTCGACGGTGAGGACGGCGCGACCATCACACTGGCCGATCGCGACCATGCACGCGTTCACGGGCTCGCCGTCGAGCAGCACCGTGCACGTCCCGCACTCGCCCTCGCCGCAGCCCTCCTTCGTCCCGGTGAGGCCGATCTCCTCGCGGAGCACGTCCAGCAGCCGGCGCATCGGCGCGGCCTCGACCGCGATCTCTTTTTCGTTGAGGGTCAAACGAATCTTCACGAGCTTCTCCCTTCGGCGAGAGCGCGCACCCACGGCGCGCGCTCGGGTCCGAGCTCTCGATCATGGGATGCCGCGAGCAGTCGCTCGGGCGTGAGCGGCAGGTGGTTCACGACGAGCCCCGTCGCTTGCTCGACGGCCGCCGCGATCGCGGGCGCGCCACCATCCATCGGCAGCTCGCCGATGCCCTTCGCGCCGCCGCCCGGTCCAAACGGGAACGGGCACTCGACGAGCGTCGTCGCGAACGGCGGCGCGTCGAGCGCGGTCGGCACGATGTAGTTCGTCATCCTCGGGTTCTTGATGAGCCCGTCGCGCCAGACGAGCTCCTCCGAGAGCGCCCAGCCGATCGCTTGCAGCGTGCCGCCCTCGAGCTGGCCCTTGCACATCACGGGGTTGATCGCCTTGCCGACGTCACCCGCGATCGTGAACGAGCCGACCTCGACCTCGAACGTGTCGAGATCGACCTCGACCTCGGCGACGTCGCACATCCAACCGAAGCACGGGTACGCGTCGCCTCGATAGGTCTTGTCGTCCCACGAGACGTAGCTCGGGGGCTCGTATTGCTTGATGATCGACACGGCGCCCTCGCGCTCGAGCAGCCGATCCGCGGCCTCCGCGAACGTCCCGCCACCGCTCGCGCGCTCGGCGTCCACCTTCGCGGCGATCTCGCGCGACGCGACCTCGACGATGGAGCCGACGACCATGACCGTGCGCGACGCCACCGTCGGCCCCGAGTCCGGCACGTTCGCGGTCGCGGGCACCGCGAAGTCGACGCTCTCGAACGGTATGCCCGCGGCCTCCGCGGCGATCTGACGAAACACCGTCTCGGTCCCCTGCCCGATGTCGGTCGACGCCGTGCGGATCCGAAGCCCGCCGCCGCGCAAGAGATCGACCGCGACCTTGCCCTTGAGCATGCGCTCGCCCGACCCCGTGAAGCCGGCGCCGTGCATGAAGATGCTCATGCCGATGCCGAGGCGTTTGCGCTCGCCGGCCCGCGCGCGTCGCGCGTTCTCCGCGTCGATCTCGGCGCGCCGCGCTTGGTACTTGCTCGCCGCGAGCCCCTTCGTCAGGCACTCCTCCGACGAGACGCTCGTGTGCAGCACCTGGCTCGTCGCGGTCGCGTCGCCCTTCTTCAAGAGGTTCCGCTCCTTGATCGCAGCAGGGTCCAGGCCGAGCTTCGCAGCGAGGCCGTCGAGGTGTCGCTCGACCGCCCAGATCGTCTGCGGCGCACCGAAGCCGCGGAAGGCGCCGTTCGGTGGCGTGTTGGTCGCGAGCGCGATGCCCTCGATGCGGACCGTCTCCCAGAGATAGGTCCCCGCGGCGTGCAGCACGCCACGCGAGAGCACGACCGGCGTGAGCGTCACGTACGCGCCCGCGTCCATAACGACGCGTAGGTCGAGCACGCGGAGCTTGCCGTCAGCATCACAACCGCTCGCGATCTCGACGACGCACGGGTGCCGCTTGGTCGTCGCCTCGATGTCCTCGGTGCGGTCGTAGATCATCCGCACCGGCCGCCCGCTCTTCTGTGCGAGGAGCGCCGCGTGGAGGGCGATGACCGACGGGTACTCTTCCTTGCCGCCGAAGCCACCACCCGTGACCGCCTGCGTGACGAGCGCGCGCTCGGGCGCGACCTCGAAAGCCTTGAGCAAAGCTTTATGCACGTAATAGGGACACTGGATGCTGCCGTCGACGTGGACGCCCGCGTCGTCCCACCACGCGATCACCCCTTGCGGCTCGATGTAGAGCTGCTCCTGGTGGTGCGTCGAGTACGTGCCATGGTGCACGACCGCGCACTTCGCCAGCGCGGCCTCGACGTCCTCGGCGCCTTTCGTGATGAGGTAGCGCTTCATCACGTTCGTGCCGGGCTCGCCGAAATCCTTTGAGCTCCAAACAACCGGCCCTGCGGCGGCCTGCTCGAGCGTGAGCACCGCGGGCAACGGCTCGAGGTCCAGCTTCACCGCGGCCTTGGCGCGCGCGAGCTTGCGCTCGTCCTCGCACGCCAAGAGCACGACCGGCTCGTACGCGTGCCGGACCTCGTCGTCGGCGAGGATCGGCTGGTCCTCCGCGATGCAGGCGACGAGGTTGTGCGCGACGTCCTTCGCCGTCACGACCGTCACGTCCGACCAATCGAAGGCGGGGTCGAGGTGCACGCCCTTCAACCGAGCGCGCGGGACGGGGCTGCGCACCGTGGCCCCCGTGAGCTCGCCGGGGCGCCGCGGCTCGTCGTCGATGTAGCGCGCGGTGCCGAGGACCTTCGCGATGCCGTCGGCGCGCGGCACGCTCGTTCCCACGACGTGTGGGGATTTTCGTTCTTCGAGCATAGTCAGGCGCGAGGTTAGCCCGGCTAGAAAGCGAAGTCCCCCACAGCGTCGCGTGCGCCAGCGCTCCGACGCGTTCACGGACCAGGAGCCGAGGCGCGAAGCGCGAGCTGTTCGTCCCGCAGGGACGGTGCGGTATTCACCGCTCGGAGCGAGCTCCAACAAAGGCCCGTCGTCCATGAAGCAGGAGCGCGCTGTGGACTCCACATGCGTTTCGGCGGAGGAAACCGGCTCGTCGCGTCGGCTCCAAGCTCGGCCGCGGCAAGACATCGACGTTGCTCGGTGTGCTCACGCCTGCGCTTCAGCCGAGCGAGCGTTTTACAACATTGTCAGCGCAATTCACTTACAGCCGAGTTTGCTCGCGGCAGCGCGACTGGCTTGTAGCGTCACGCTCTGAGGCTTGGCGGCGCCCCACTCTTTGTCGATGAGCGCGTAGGTGGCGCAGGCCTCGTCCTTCTTGCCGCGCCGCGCGAGCAGGTTGCCGAGCGCCAGTCGCGACACCTGATCGCGCGCGATCGCGCAGCGCTCCGCTGCGGCTCGGAGGAGCGGCTCTGCCTCGTCGAGCCGGTCGGCGGAGAGCAGCAGGACCCCGACGAGCCTGGCCGGGTCTTGGTCTATCGTGACCGTGTTCACCGACACGCGCGGTTGGATGTCGACGTCCAATGTCGCTGCAGCTCGGAGGGCGTCATTCGCCTCTTGGGCGGTAGGAATGCCTACAGCCCCGTAAGCGCCCGTCCAAATATCGAACCCCACCTCAGTGCGCCACTCGATGTCGGTGCGACGAGCGCGCCACGCGGAGACCCAC
Organism: Polyangiaceae bacterium; assembly: GCA_046351325.1. Lineage (GTDB taxonomy): Bacteria > Myxococcota_A > Polyangia > Polyangiales > Polyangiaceae > Xiheicaenibacterium. The sequence goes on from JAXLYR010000001.1 coordinate 458,810, forward strand.
TTGTCACGGCGTGTCGTGAACTCGTCTTTGGAGAGTTGGCCTGCGGCGAACAAGAACGTAAGCATCCTGCCCGTCGCGTCGCTGGCGCCGCGCTCGGGGAGTGGTCGGGTCGCCTCGAGGTGGAGGTACCGCTCCGCGAGCTCGGTCGCCTCGCCCTTTCTGCCTGCCTCCCAAAGGGTCTCGACGGCCAGCGTCGTGATGCGCGAGGCGTCGCCCCCGTTGAGAGTCGTGTCGCTCGAGAGCACCTTCGACAGCGCTGCGATCGCGGCCTCGAAATCTCCGCTCCGCTTCGCGAGCTCGTAGCGGTCGTCGATCTCCGCGACGCGACGCAGCTCCTCGGGCAGGAGCGCGCGTCGCTTCTCCAGGAAGCCGGCGACGACCTCGGTCGGCACCCCGAGCGATGCGTTCGCGTTCGCGCGCACGACGAGCGCACGCTGCGAATTGGGCGCGACGGCGAGCGCGTCGCGCGCCTCGAGATCCGCCTCTCTGCAGCGACCCTGCGTGGCGAACAGCACGGACCCGTCGACGCGGCAGCGCACCGCCGAGGGCACCTCGCGACGACAGGTCTCGAGCAGCGTGGTCGCCGCGGCGACGTCGCGGCGCGCGAGCGCGAACTGGGCCTTGAGGTCGTAAGCGAGCGCAGCCCTGCGATCGAGCTGGATCTCCGCGTCGAAGGCGACGTCCGCTGCTGCGTAGTCACCGAGCTTGGTCCGCGCGAAGCCGAGCGCCTCCCAACCCACGACGTCCCTCGGGTGCTCGCGGACGAAGGTGTCGAGGAGCTCGGTGCTCTCGCGCCAACGCGGCGGATCGAGGAAAGAGGGTGCGAGGGCGTCGAGGAGCGCGGCGTCGCGGTCCGAGAGCTTGCCGCGCTGGGCCGAGGCCGCGCGAAATGCCTCGCGCCCGCGCACGTCGAGATCGACGGCGCGCATGAACGACGTGTACGCCCGCATCAACTGGGCCGAGCCGAAATCGGGCCTGCGGCGGATCGCGTCGTCGAGCTCTTTCATCGCGTCGTCCAGCGCGCCCAAGCGGAGCGCTTGGACCGCGCTGCGGTACGCGATCACATCCTCATCCGATTGCGCGCCCGATATCGGCAGCGCCTCGGGGAGCTCGCCGGTCGAGCTCGGCGCGACCGCCACGGACGCGACAGAGCCCGTGGTCCCCGACGACGTCGTCGACGCGCCGGGCTTCTCCTTACCGAACCAATAAAGTCCGCCCGCGAGGGCGACCATGCAGAGACCCAGCGCCGCGAGCCCCAGCCGTGAGCGTGGCGCGGGCGCAGGCGCGGGCAGCGCTGCGTCCGGTGGCGCCGTGATCGTCACGAGCTCTTGTCGAGCGCGACGCCCCGAATTCGATGGGCTCGGCGGTTCTGGCAGCGGACTCCCCGCTGCGTCGCCGTCGACGAGCGCGGCCCGGAGCGCGGACACGAAGTCCGACACCGACGCGTAGCGCTCGGCCGGATCCTTCGACAGTGCGCGCGCGAACACCGCGTCGATCGCCGCGTCTTCTTCGCGGGGCGGCAGTCGAAGACTGCGAGGCTCGTCGGTTACGATCGACGCGATGATGGCCGGCAGGCTCGCATCGTTCCAAGGGAGCCGCCCCGTGGCGAGCTCGTACGCGGTGACGGCGAGCGCGAACTGATCGGTCGCCGCGCTCACCGGCTCGTGCCGGATCTGCTCGGGCGCGAGATAAGCAGGCGTGCCGACCAGCGTCCCGTCGGCCGTTACCGTCGGCGAAATCGGCAGCGCCAAGGCCGGAGCCTTCGCGATCCCGAAGTCGAGCAGCACAGTGCGCCCGTCGCTCCGCATGATGACGTTGTCGGGCTTCACGTCGCGGTGCACGAAGCCCCGCCGATGCGCAGCCTCGAGCGCCTCGCCCACCCCCGTGATCGCGCGCACGACGGTGGCGCGCTCGAGCGGGCCCGCCTCGAGCATGTCGCGCAGCGATCGACCACGGACGAGCTCCAGCACGAGGACGAGCAAATCCCCGTGCTCGAGCACATCGTGAAGGGTCACGATGCCTGGGTGCTCCAGCGCGGCGACCGCCTTCGCCTCGGCCTCGAGGCGTCGGCGCGCGTCGTTCGACGCCGCCGCCAACACGACCTTCAACGCGACCTCGCGCTCGAGCTTCGTGTCGTGCGCCTCGTAGACCGCGCCCATCCCGCCCTGCCCGAGCAGGCGCGACACCACGTATCGCTCCGCCACGACGTCGCCGGGTTGCAGCTGAGAGGATGGCTGCGCTGGAGGAGCCATGAGGGGCACGCATGATCGGGGTGCCTCGCGCGCCTCGTCAATCGGAGCACGGAGCGAGCCATGCTCTCGAGCCTCCGCAGGGCCCGCGATCAGTTTCAAGCTTGTCAGCTCCTCCCGCGGAGCGCCCGGGCAAAGTAGGCTATTCGATACGAAGCTATGGCGACCGGACCCGAACGCGTTGACCTTACGCTCTCCATCGCTCTGCCGAATGGATGGCGACGCGTGGACGGCCCCTGGGGCGTAGCGTTTGCCCCTGAAATCGAGCTGGAGAGGGCAGACGGCAAAGTCGAGTTCGCAGCGCTCAATCTGCTCGTCCAGGTTGTATCACTCGCACCCGGTGAGGGCTCGACGGAGGTCGTCGAGAGCCGCATGGCCGGCCGCGTGCAGCGAGGGCACCCCGGTCGCTTTGCAGCCGTCGTGGCGGGGCGCCCCGCGCGGGGATTCGATTGGACTGACGGCGTACAAGATATCCTCTCCTTCTTTGTCGAGCTGCACGACTGTCTCGTCGAGCTCTCCCTCGCGCGCGCGGCGCTCCCCCAAACACATAGCGCCCCTCTCATGGAGGTAGCCTCGTCTCTCCTCGTAGGTGTCCGCTGGCTTGCCTCCCCCGAGATCACAGCGAGCGAAACGGAGCTCCAGCCGTCGCACCTGGAGCGGCGGTGGACAGTATGGCGACAAGACGACAACGGTAACCGCTTCCTCATGAGCAGCGGACACACACAGGATGAAGCAAACCGACTCTGCGCTGAATACGAAGCGCGCGGTCACAAGCAGATGTACTGGACGGAGCGCGGCGTCGATGGAGAGCGGTGACGCGAGCGGTTGTCGTCGTCGACAGGATGCTACGCTCGCCGCGCACTCATGACGTCTCGCTGGCTCCCTTGGGTTCTCTTGATTCCATGCGGCTGCGCCAAGCCACGCGAGCCCGCCCAAGACGGCCCGGCGCCGAGCGCCACGGCGCCGGCCTCGGTGGTGGTGGAGCCAGACACCAGCACGAGGGAGCCGTCCGCGCCCGCGTCCACGCCGAACGCGACGTCGTCCACGCCCACGCCGAGCGCGATGGCTTCGGCCCCCAGCAAGGATGTGGAGTGCTTCTGTATGTCATGGGTCCATCGTGACGAGAATGGCGAGTATTGCTATGCGACCCGCGCGGAGTGTGACGAGCAATTCCGCACCTTCGGCAGACGCGACAAGATCGCCTGCCGCTCCGCGATGAGGCCTCGATGCGCCTCGTTCGCCTGTCGCCATGGCGGTAAGGAATGCACTGGCCTTTAGCGGCCTGTTGAGTTGCTGAGACTGCGGTCTCTCCCAGCGTTTTAGAGGCCAATCGGCAATCACCCTGACATCACCGGCTGAGCGTCAGTCCCCGCGATCACGAGTTCGAGCGCTGCTGCGGGGGCGTTCGGGTTCTGTCGTGCTGGCCCGACTGACACGCGCGCCGCCAATTGAGCTTGTCGGCCGCGTCGTTTATGGCTGCCGTGGAGGGAGTCAGAGTGGACCGGCCATCGACCTACGAGCTTCGCCTCGCCCGCGACGACAGCGCGCTCACGGTGTTGTCGCACCGCGCGCGTGAGGCGCTCTCCGCGCTCTTCGTCTTCGATCTGACCGTTCACCAGCCCTCGCATGACCTTCAGGGCTCGATCGCGAGGCTGCTCGGCGAGGACGTCACGCTGACACTCGGCGCGAGCACGCCGCACGCCCGCACGCTGCGCGGCGTGATCACGCGGGTAGCGCGCTCTCGGCATCGAGCGACGCCCGGGAGGGAGGGCCGCCGTTTGGGGCGGACCGCCGGGCTGGAGCTCGATCAGTGGCATCGAGCGCCCGATGGGCTCGCTCCGCTGCTCGACCTCCGGGTCACTCCGCGGCTGTCGCTCGCGAAGCGACGAAAGACGTCCCGCATCTTCCAGAACAAGTCCATCCCCGAGATCATCGAGAACGTCCTCGCCGCGCTGCGCGTCCCGGCGATCTTCCACCTGACTCGAGCGCATGGCCCGCTGTCGTATTGCGTCCAATACGAAGAGACGGACTTCGCCTTCGTGCAGCGCCTCTCGGCAGAGAACGGCCTCTTCTTCTTCTTCCCCGACGCGAAGGAAAAGCTCCCCGAGCACGCGGTCGTCTTCGGCGACGCGCCGGCGCAGTACGCCGCGCTCGGCGCGCCCTCGAGCATCGTCACCCGCGACGCGGGCCTCGCCGCGCGCGCGGAGGAAGCGATGTTCGACTTCACCGCGACCGAGACCGTGCAGCCCAACGCGGTGACGCTCACGCAATACGACTTTCAGCGGCCCTCGTACGATCTCGTCGCGCGCGCGACCTCGGCAAAGGCTCTCGGGAGCGAGCTCGAGGTCTACCAACACCACGGCGAGTACGAGGACGCTGGCTTCGCCCGCGACGACGCGGAGCGGGTGCTCGCCCAGCTCCGCTCGAACGCCGAGCGAGCGCGCGGTGAGACCACCGCACCTCGCCTCGCCCCCGGCTACGTGTTCACGCTCGAGGAGCACTCGGACCACGAGCTCAATCGGGATTGGGTCGTCGTCCGCGCGGAGCACCACGGCCACGTCGAGGGCGCCGGCGTCCGCGAGCGCCGCCTGTTCTCGAGCGTCGTCACGTGCGCTCCAGCGGACAAGCTTGTAAGCCCACCGCCCAAGCGGCGCCGCCTCATCCAAGTGCTCGAGTCGGCGACGGTCGTCGGCCCCGCGGACGAGGAGATCCACACGGACGGCCAGGGCCGGGTGAAGGTCCGCTTCCATTGGGATCGCGACCGGCGGCGCGGCACCCCAGAGGCCGAGAACAGCTCGTGTTGGATCCGCGTCATGCAGCCTTGGGCCGGGGCAGGCTTCGGCACGCAGCTCATCCCTCGCGTGGGCACCGAGGTCCTCGTGAGCTTCCTCGGCGGCGACACCGATCGCCCCTTCATCGTGGGCTGCGCGACGAACCAAGCGAACCCGTCGCCCTTCACCCTGCCGCAGGAGAAGACGAGGAGCGGCATCCGCACGCGCAGCACGCCTCGCTCGGAGGGCTACAACGAGCTCAGCTTCGAGGACCGCGCTGGCGAGGAGCATGTGTTCTTGCACGCCGAGCGGGACATGACCCACGAGGCGCGCCGTAACTTGGACAGTGTAATAGGACACGATCTCCGGGTCGCGGTCGCGCGGGACGCTGACACCACTGTCGGCGGCGATCGATCGGTCAAGGTCGCGGGCGCGAAGGTCGAGCGGATCGGGCGAGACGACGAGCGCCACGTCGCCGGACGGCGCTTCGAGACCGTCGGCGCCGAGGCCATCGACTCGGTCGCAGGCAAACACGCGCTCCGCGTGGGCGGGGCGGCAGAGCGAACGATCGCAGGGGCCCTCAGCGAGACCGTCGGCGGCGACGAGGAGCGCGCGATCGCTGGCAACCGGCGGGCGCGCGTCGAGCGAGACGCCCACCTCTTCGTCGGCGGGGATCACTTCGTGAACGTCGGCGGCGCGGACCCCGCCGCGGGTCGCTACTCGCTGCGGGCGACGGGCCCGATCGTCGCGGACTCGGGCGGGCACCTGACGCTGCACGCGGCGAAGGGCGTCACCATCATGGGCGGAGCCTACGCGATCGAGATCGACGACGAAGGCATCCACCTGCGCGTCGGCGAGACGGTCGTGTCGCTCAGCGAGCAGCGCCTCTACGCCGTCGCAGAGGAGCTTCGCCTCCACGCGACCAAGGAGATGTCGCACGCCTGCAAGGGCGCCTTCCTCAAGCTCGCGACCGACGCGGAGCTCGCGGGCGACAAGGTCGCCCTCCACGCGGACGCCGCTTCGCTCGAGCTCGACGCGTCGGCTCGCCTGCGCTCGGCGCAGATCCGGCTGGACGGCGGGCACGACGCAAAGACGAAGGAGCCCGAGCTCGAGAAGGTCGACGCGCGAGAGGACAAGCCCCACGTGATCCGACTGCACCTGCGCGACGAGCGCGGCGAGCCTTACAGGAATGTTCCTTACAAGCTCACCATCGACGGCGTGGAGCAGCCCGCGGGCCGCACCGGCTCGGACGGGCTCGTGGAGGCGAGCGTCGCGCCGAGCGCCACGAGCGGCCTGGTCGTGCTCGATCTGCCCGAGGAGGAGATCGTCGAGGTGCCGCTCCTCTTCGGGCGGCTGCCCGACATCGAGACCGTCCGCGGCGCGAAGGTGCGCCTCCGCAACCTGGGCTACTACGGTGGTGGGATCGACGACGTCTTCGACCCGCAGGCACGGCAGGCGGTGCGCCGATTCCAGGAGAGAGAGCGGCTCGAGGTCAGCGGGAACCTCGACTCCGCGACCCGCGCTCGCCTCGTCGAGCGCGGCGGCTGACCTGAGGAGCACGAGGGGATATGGGCGAGAAAACGAGGAGCCAGACGCGGACCACCACGACAGTCGTGACTCCGCAGCCACAGGGCGAGAGCGGCAGCCAAACGTCGCAGACCGACCCCTGCGCCTTCATCCGATTCCAGATCGCACCCGGTGACGACAAGGACCTCGTCATCGTCGCCAAGAGCGCCATCCCGTGGCGCCTCTATACGACGGACACCACGACCAACCCGCCGACGAACACCTTCATAAAATCGGGGATTGTCGCCGCCTCGAAGAAGGTCCTCATCCCCGTCCCCCTCTCGGTCGCCGACGCCAACCCGGAGCTCACGCTCGCGGTGGGTTGGGACAAGGGGCCGGACGGCGAATATCGCATAACGTCCTATCGCGTCCGCTTCTTCAAAATCGACGACAAGAAGAACCTCGGCTATCGGCTCGTGCGGCTCGGCTACGTCGAGGGGCACCTGGACAAGCTGGTCGACGTTACAAAGGTGTTCGCGACTCCCCCCGTCAGGGACAAGAAGGTCGTCGGCCTCGCGGAGCAGCAGGCCGTTCAGCAGTTCCAAGTCGACAATGGCCTCTCTGTGCTCCCTGTCATAATGTCGCGCATGGAAAGCAAACTGACGACCTGACGGGAGCTGCCAATGGATTGTGAGGTTGTCTGGAGCACCAAGGACGCCGACGACTTCGGCGCAGTCGTTCCTCTGCGCTTCTGCCGGGCCACGAGTGGCTTCACCCGGCTGAAGGCACCGGACCTCGACGATCGCGGCTTCGTGGCGTCGGCCGAGCCCAAGGACTATCGCCCGGCGCGCGGCCCCACCGTGACGTTGACGCTCGGCGGACCCGAGATCCGGGTGAAGGTCATTCGCCAGGCGATCGGGCCGAACCACACACTCAGCGTCAGCGTCAAGAAGGCCCCCGGGTCCAAGGGGGCGGCGACGCTGAAGGTCGTCTCACCGAAGACCTCCCTCGGCGAACCCGAGACTGGCTACGAGGTCGATCACCTCTACCTGGTGAGCCCGCACACCGCCACCACGCCCTCGACCACCGACGACGCCGAAGCGAAGGCCCTCGCCAAGGACGAGCGCCTGCTGTTCAAGAAGGTCCTGTCCGGCATGAGCGGCCTCGACGAGTCGAGCGCGGAACACGCGCAGCTGGCCGAGCTCTTCCACGCGTTCGATCACAGCGCCGCACCCGACAAGGCGACGGCGAAGCGCGTCGCCGACTCCGCGGACCCACTCCAGGAGCGCGTGGACGCCCTCAAAGGGGCCATCCAGCGGAGGCGATCGGCCGCCTCTCAGCGCGACAACTCCCTGTTCATCGTGAGCGTCCATCTCGGGGGCACCGACGGCCCCGTCCTGGCAGAGCTCGGTGTCGTCGTCGTGCCGCCGATCGTGATCGACTTTCAGCCCTACCTAGTCTCGCTCGGCTCCGCGACTATGAGCGGTGTCCCGACGGACACGACCCACACCGACTTCGACAAGTCGTCTTCATCGCTCGACTACACGCGCTTGCTGGCCCTGGTCGCGCTGCTCAACTTCAACATGGCGCCGACTGGCGTGTATTTCAAACTGAGCAAGTCCTCCGTCCGCCGCTTCAGGCTCTACGACACGACGCAGGCCCCTTTCAAAGACGACGATCCCGACGGCTGGAACGCACAGATTGACCACTACAACTTCCTCTTCAAGCAGGGCTGGCTGAGCGCCGGCGTGGTTTTCAACGGCGTCGCCGACCCCTTCGTCAACATCCTCATGAACTGTCACTCGGCCTTGAGCTACGACCTCTTCAAGCTCAATGTCTACTTCGTCAAGTGCATCAAACTCGGGGTCAATGCTGCTTTGGAGGCCGTCGCGGTCGGTTATGGAGCCTTGGCGCAGACTCAGCCCGCGCGGACGTTGTCGGTGATGGGCGCAGACGGCGGGACGCGCACCATCGACATAGGGGAGGACCCGGTCGGCCTGATTTGCTCGGTGTCGGCCGTCGACAAGAATGTAAGCGACTGGTGGACATCGACGCGGGTGCTCAGCCGGACGCTGGCGCACGAGATCGGGCACGTCTGCAACCTCGCCCACTACCGCGGCGGTGATGACTCCAAGATCCTGAAGCAGAAGGCCAAACACGATATCTGGGCCGTGCGAAACATCATGCACAACGCCGAGACCTTGAGCGGCGACATGCCTGACTCGGGCTACGGTAGAGCCTCCGGCTACCGCCTCGCAGGCACCCTCTTCACGTCGAAGAAGCACCCCACGCCGCGGGTCACCTACAACCAAGCCGAGAAGGACGCTTCGGAAGCGGACCAGCACGCGCCCGACGTGTTCACCGACCGACTCGAGGACGTCTATTCCAAGCGCACGGACCAGATCGCCCAGGTCCGAGAGGTCTTCCGTGGCAGCGGCAATCGGACCTTCTACGGGACGGGGGCGCCGTGACGAGCGTGGGGGTCCTCGACGCGCTCCGCAGACAGGACGCGGAGGCGATGGCCCGCGCCCGCCCGTTCGCCGCGGAGGTCGCCGCGCTGATCGAGCCCGAGCTCGAGCAGCTGGACACGCGCGGCAGGCTGCTCGCGACCGTCGTGCTCCGAGAGATCGCACGCGAGACCCGCCGCGCGGGAGCGCTCCTCTTGACGATGACGGGCGACGCGGAGGACATCGTCGCGAACGAGGCCGCGCGCGCGCTCCTCAAGCTGCCGCTCGCTGCGCTCCCGCCCGCCGCCGACGTCGTCTATGCGTCCGCCGTCCGGCTCTCGGTCGACGTGCGCGGACAGCTCTATCGACTGGTCGGTAAGCTTGGCGACAAGAGCGTCCTCGGAGAGCTCCGCCGCGTCGCCGGCCAGGAGACCTCTCCGGAGGCGCGTCGAAAGCTCGACTCGGCCGCGATCGCGCTCGGCGCCCGCGAGGAGTGGCGAGAGCTCTTCGACCGGATCCAGGCGATGCAGCCCGACACCGCAGAAGAGGTCTTCGAGGACGTGGTGGACGCGCGCGATCGCGGGCTCCTGCGCGCCATGTTGCCGTGGCTGGCCGATGACAGAGTTGTAAACGTAGTCGGCACGCACGAGCTGGAGTTCGCGGTGCGCGTCTGCGACCTCGCCGCGATCGCCGCGAGCCGACTCGGCGTCCTCGCTGGACCGCAGCTCCCCTACAGGCCTGTAACCGATACCGTGCTCGCAGATACCCGCGCCGCCCTCGCCGCCCTCGAGGAGCCGCGGCCGCCGGTCCTGCCCCTCCCCGGCTCTGGGCCGCTCGCGGTCCCCCAGGCCGCGCCCGCACCTCGACCACTGACAGTCCTGTCATCTGTGCCTTCGCCCGCAGCCCCGCGCCCGCCCGCAGTCTCTCCACCGGCCCCGCCCCCGCCGCCACTACCACCGCCGCCCCCGCCCCTGGCTCCCACTCGGCGCGAGGCCCCAGCGGCGATGGTGCCTCCCGCGCAGGCTGCAGCACCCCAGACCACCGCGCCGCTCCTGCCACAGGCCACGCTCGCGGCCGTCTTGCCCTTTCTGCCTACGCTGCCATTCGCGCGGCGTGGCGCGCAGCCCGAGCAGCGTCGGCTCAGCTACGAGCAGTTCCTGTGGGCCTGTGCGTCGCTCGCGGCGCGCCCCGACAGCAAGATCGCAGTGCTCAGCCAGCTCGCGATCCCGGGCGAGAGCGCGTGGACGCTCATCCACTCGACGTGGCTCGACTGGCTCCGCGCCGATCCCGACCGGTGGGCGAAGTGGTCGGCGGACCTCGAGCGTTCTCGCGCGGAGCTCGGGCGATAGGCGGCCCGCCTGGGCGCGGCCCGTTACATCGCTGTCAGGCGAGATCGAAGGTCGCGATCGAAGACAGAATCAGCCACGCGCGGAGGTCTAGACTGCTGCCGAGCGTCGAGCCCTCGTAATAGCAAACGACGCAGTCTCGCTCGTCGAGGTACACCATCGCGTCGTCGCCGTTGACCCTGACTGGCAGGGCGCGACCGAGGGAGCGTCGCTCGACGATGGCGCGGAAGGTCGCGAGGTCCCCAGCGTCGTGGGTTCGATAATAGCGCCGGAGCTCTGCGGGTATCTTGCGAATGGCCTGTAGCGCAGCGACGTCAGTCTCTCCCGATTGGACGAGCGCGTCGTCGCCGCCGACCTTCCGCGCCCAAGCGAGGCACGAGTCGAGATCGCTCGGGTCGAAGCCTGGGGTCTTGCGCCACGCGACGAGCGACCGAGGCTCGCGTGTGAGCAGCGCCAGCGCGACGATGCGCTCGCGAGCGTCGAGGCCCGCGCGAAGGACATAGCCGCCATCGCTGCTGATGCGAGCGACCGCCACGCTCTTGCCAATACGCGTCGCCCCGAGCGGATGGTCGAACTCGAGCTTCTTGTGCGGGACCTTCGCGTCGGCGTCGCCGAACGCGATCATGGCCCCGTCGACGCCGATGACTCCCTGTCGCTTCCAACGCGTGATCGTCCCCGAGCGCACGCGGATCATGAGGCCCACGCCGTCGTGGCCAGCGTCCATCTCACTCGCCGCGAAGGTGACTGGAGGTCGGCCCGCGGGCACCTCGATCACCTTGCCCTCGAATGAATAGGCATCCGCTACGAGCAGCCTGCCCGACGGTATGTCGATGTCGCCGAGGGGGTGGCCGCGGAGCATCGAGACGAGCCCGTACTCCTTGTCTTTGACGACGACGCCACCACCGAAGAAGTCGAGAACGTCCATCGCTCGACGATGCCACATTACCTGGAGCTCTCGGGAAGACCCTGCGACCATCGACGTCATGCCTTGGCCCTTATACTTCCGCTCGCGCTTGGCGCTCGTCGCTTCGTTCGCGCTCTTGCCCGCGTGCTCTTGTGGTGACGACACGACGACTGGCGGCTCCGGCGGGACGGCCGGCCACAACGCCGGCGGCCAAGGTGGCACCGGGCAAGGTGGTACAGCAGGCTCGACGAGCAGCGGATTTGCAGGCGGCGCGGGCGGTATGTCGGGCTGCGTGATCGGCGACAGCTGCGGAGACGGCGGCGCAGCGAATATGGGTGTCTGCACCGAGGGCGACGTCTGCTGCGCGCTCGAGAACGCTTGCAACGCACATTGCTGCGCCGACACCGAGGTCTGCTCGTTCGGCGCTTGCGCGACGCCAGGGATCACCTGCGCCGACTCGACCGAGTGCCCGGACGGTGAGTACTGCGAGTTCTCGCTCGGCGAGCCCGTGCCACCGCCCGACCCGAACTGCGTCGCTGGCGCGCCCGTCTCGACCGGGAAATGCCTACCGAAGCCGCCGATCTGTCCGGACGGCACCGAGCCCGATCCGAACAACCCCGAGTGCCTCGCCGCCTGTCAGGTCGTGCCCGCGTTCCCCGCGCTCGCGCCCGTGCTCCGCTACTCGTGGGGTAATCAAGTCACTTCACCATTTGCGAGCGACATCATGATGACGCCGATCGTCATCGAGCTCGATGACGACGACTGCGACGGCAAGATCACAGAGCGCGACATCCCCGAGATCGCGTTCTCGACGTTCTCGGGCGGCAACTACCACACGAACGGCGTGCTCCACGCGATCAGCATCGTGGAGGGGCAAGTGACCGACAAGTTCTCGCTCCCTGGCGTCTACCCCACGCGCCAGCTCGCCGCCGGCAACGTCGACGGCATGCCCGGCAACGAGATCATCGCCTGCATGGCGAACGGCACGGTCGCCGCGATCGAGCCGACGGGTACGCAGCTCTGGGCCTCGGCGCCGATGTCCTGCTTCATGCCGTCGATCGCCGATCTCGACGGCGACGGCGACGTCGAGGTCATCGTCGAGGGCGGCATCTTGAACGGCGTCGATGGACAGCTCGAGCACGCCTTCTCGAGCCCGCTGACGAGCTCGTTCGTCGTGAGCGACGTCGACGGCGACGGTCAGCTCGACGTCGTCACGGGCGGGCAGGTCTTCCACGCGGACGGCTCGCTCGCGCTCGACACGGGCCTCGCCGCGACCAGCTTCTTCCCCATGGGCGACGATTGGAAGAGCCCCTGGCCGGCGGTCGCGGACTTCGACCACGACGGCACGCCCGAGATCGTCGTCGTCGACAACCCGTCCCACACGCTCTTCGTCTGGCGCGTCGACGGGACGCAGCCCAGCGGTTACATTCTTGTTCGCGCTCCGGTCGACATCAACGGCGCGATTCCCCCCTCGGCCTGCGCGGGCGGCAGCTGGGGCAACACGCACGGCGGCGGCCCGCCGACGGTCGCTGACTTCACCGGCGACGGCATCCCCGACGTCGCGGCGGCAGGCGGCGTCGGCTACGTGGTCTTCGACGGCGCGAAGCTCCTCGATCCCACGGCGACGGGGCCCGAGACCATCCTCTGGATCAAGCCCACCGTCGATTGCTCCTCGGCGTCGACGGGCAGCACGGTGTTCGACTTCAATGGCGACGGCGTCGCCGAGGTCATCTACGCCGACCAGCAGCGGCTACGGGTCTATGACGGCCCGACTGGCGACGTCCTCTGGGATACCTGCAATACGACGGCGACCCTCATCGAGAACCCCGTCGTCGCGGACGTCGACAACGACGGACACGCGGACATCGTCGCGATCTCGAACGCTTATGCCAGCGGGAACCCCGGTATCCAGTGCAACGACGGCACCGCTAATGGTCAATCGGGTGTCCACGTGTTCGGCTCGGCGGACGGCTCGTGGGTGCGCACGCGGCGCGTGTGGAACGAGCACGCCTATCACGTCACCAACGTCGCCGAGGACGGCACCATCCCCAAGAACGAGCTCGCCAATTACACGCAAACGGGGCTCGACAACTTCCGCCAAAACAAACAGCCCGGCAGCGAGTTCGCGGCGCCCGACGCGGTCGTCTCGATCGCGGTCCGCTGCACTGGCCAATACGGGCTCGTGGCGACGGTCCGCAACCTGGGTGAGGCCGCGCTCCCCGCGGGCGTCTTCGTGAGCTTCTACTCCGGTATGCCGGGCTCGGGCACCGTGCTCGGGCAGGCCATCACCCAGACGACGCTCTATCCCGCCGAGAGCGAGAACGTCACGCTCGACCTCGCGCCGCTCGATATGGGAACAGTCTACGCCGTAGTCGACGACGGCGGCCCGCCCCACCCTGCCTGGACCGAGTGCCGCACCGACAACAACACCTCGACGGCGGTCGGCGCGGTCTGCGGCGTACCGCAATAGCGCGCTACTCGAGCCTATTGCCGCGCACGGCGCCCGTGAGGGCGTCGAGGACCTCGACGTATTTGCTCGCCGAGTTGCCGCTCGTCTCCTGCCCGAACACGGTGACGAGGTCCTTGCCGAATTGGGGCTCGAGGTGGATGTGATTCTGCACGTCAGCGGCCTGCGGCGCGCCGCCCAGGCCATAAAGCTTCGCCTGCCAGAGCACCTGCCCGGTCTTGACGTCGAGCGCGAGCACGCTGGCGCCCGAGGTTACAGCGCTGTAACGACCGACATAGACGCGCGACTCGTCCATCGCGAGCGTGCGACCGGGCATCGGTTGATTGGTCAGCTCGAAGCCGTAGAGCCGGTTCTTCTTCGCGTCCGAGCAGTCGAAGCGAAACGGGTTCCCGTCGCCCTCCGTGTCTAGCGCGCACGAGAGGCCCTCGCGGTTCGTGACGCGGACCTCGCGCTTGGGCTTGCCCTTGGCCGGCGGCGCGGGGAACGACCATTTGATCGACTCGGCCGCGCCAGGGTGCGCGACCGCGACCGGCGCGGACTTGGCAATAGGGACAGCCGTCGCCTCGCCTTTATCGCCGATTCGAGTGAGCGAGAGCGTCTCCCCCGACGCGGGGCTCAGCACCTCGACGTAGCGCCCGCCGATCTCCCAGCCGCGCACGACGAGCCCGCCCTCCTCGACCGAAACCTCTACGTCGTTCAAGTATTGACTGTGGTCGACTGGCCCGAGCCCCGTCAGCGGCTTACGCCAGAGGAGGTCGCCGCGGTCCCTCGAATAGGCGTACACCACGCAGCCCGACGCGATGTTGGAGAAGCGCGCGACGAAGAGCGTGTCCCCCTTCACCGCGAGCGCCGCGCTCGTCGCGAACGCGCCCGCTTCATCCCAGCCCCAGCGCCGCCGAGCCGTCGCGTCGGTCGGCGCCGCGGCGAAGCACTCGGTGCGCGAAGTGCGCTTGTCGTCCGAATAGACGAAGCGGCAAGTGCCGTCCGCGGTCGCGACAGGCTCTCCGTATTGCCGCTTGCCGAGCGCGGGCCCGCGCCATTGCCAAGGATCGTGCTGCGCGTCGACGTGCGATTCCGCACTCGCGCTCGAGGTAGCGCTCGCGCTGGTCGTCGTCGTTCGACTCGATGGATTTGCGGACGGCTGAGCGTCGGAGTGGGCTTGGTCGGCGCCACAGGCGCACAAAAGCCCCGCTAAAAAGGCCAATCCAGAGAGGCTCGGTGTCGTTGAGCTCGCGCGCCGCATCGTGAGGGCGTTTTCGCGCCAGCCTCCTCAAAAGGCAAGGAGCGCTTGCGCTAACATGCGCGCGAATGCCCACCCTCGAAGTCAACGGCACGACGCTCCACTACGAAGACACTGGCCCTGGCTCCACCGGCGAGACCATCGCCTTCAGCCACGGTCTTCTCTGGAGCACCGAGCTCTTCCGCGAGCAGCTGCGCGCCCTCGCCCCGCGTTATCGCTGCATCGCTTGGGACCACCGCGGACAGGGCAAGAGCGCGAGCGACTCGCGCCACACCATCGGCATCGAGCTCTTGTGGCAAGACGCCGTGGCGCTCCTCGGCGCGCTCTCCGCAGGCCCCGTGCACCTCGCGGGGCTCTCGATGGGTGGCTTCGTCGCCATGCGCCTCGCCGCGCGCAACCCCGAGCTCGTGAAGAAGCTCATCCTCCTCGAGACCTCCGCAGGGCCCGAGCCCGTCGCCAACGTGTCGCGCTATCGCCTGCTCAACTCCATCTTTCGCGTGCTCGGTCCGCGCCCGATCGCCCGCCAGCTCGGGCCCATCATGCTGGGCAAGACCGTCCTCGAGGACGCCGCCCGCAAAGACGACGTAGCCCGCTTCATCCGCATCATGAGCGCTCGCGGCGACGTGTGGCGCGCGGTGAACGGCGTCATCGATCGCGCGGGCATCACGCACACCGAGCTCGCCAAGATCACCGCGCCGACGCTCGTGATCGTAGGCTCCGAGGACGTCGCGACGCCGCCCGACAAGGCCCAAGAGATCGTCCGCGCCATCCCGGGCGCGAGCCTCGCGATCGTCCCGCGCGCCGGCCACTCCTCCCCGGTCGAGGAGCCCGAGGCCGTGACCGCCGCCATCCGCGACTTCCTCGAGCGCGGCTGACAACACCGTAACAAATCGGGTTACATGAGCGTCAATCTCGTCGTCTGGAAATGGAGCCCCGCATACGACTCCGCCGCGAAGCGGCGCAGGCTCGGGGTCAAATACGAAGACATCATGTCGGCGTTCGCCGAGGCTGGCGCTCACCCGGCGATGGCCTCTCATGATTTTGGGGCCTTCGAGCGCGACGTCTATGCCCGAATCGGGCCGAACGTAGTCGACGGCCTCTACGTGCTCGAGCGCTCGGAGTGCGCCCGCGTCTTCAACCTGTCTCTCCGGCAAGGTGACGAGCTCGTCCCGCGGATCGGGGAGCTCGCGCGCGCCCACGGTCTGACGTCGGCCGAGCTCTGACAGCCCTGTCCGTAATCAGGCGCCCTCACCCGCGTCGATAGAGCACCCGAACCGCCTGCTCGGGGTCGATTCGATACTTCGCGTCGCCCCCGAAGAAGCAGCCCTCGCGGATCATCTTGGGCGTGAGATCGCCGCCGCGCAGGGTCTCGCCAGTCTCCAGGTTCTCGATGACGAAGACGCTGGCTCCGATGCCGAGAAAGCTCGAGTCGAAGACATGCAGCGGATGCTGCTGGTAGCCCATCGTCTTCGAGAACTCGACCCGGAAGGGCAGCGTCGCGACGAGCTCGGAGCCCTGTTCGAGCGAGCGCGCGTGAAGCCTGCGCGCGAACGAGCCGAGGGTATCCAACATCGCGAGGGTCACCCGCGCGTCTCGCGGCTCGTGAAAGAACCGCGTGCGGAAGGTCTCGTAGGCCCCCACGGTGACGACGAGCTCGAGGAACGCGCCGAGGTCCCGATGACTTACACCCACGTCAGCGAGCGCGCGCGCGTCGCGGCTTATGACCTCACAGAGCGGGGCGTCGGCGAGAAAGCCCGAAGTGCTGAGCGCGCCCGGTCGCATGCGGAGCTCGCAGGTCTCGATCGAGAGCCCTGAATACCGGACGATCGCGTCGCGAACCTCGTCCTCGCGCCGCGGGTCAGCGTCCGCGAAGAGGCCAGTCGAGCCGACCGTCGAAACCCCCAATGCGACGCGCGCGAGCTCGAGATCCGCCGGAGTCAGGCCCACTCGTTCGAGCCCATCGACCCCGAGGTGAATGGCGACGAATCGCAGGATCGACGGGTCGAGGAGCTCGGGCTCCGGGACAAGAGCGATCTGCGCTCGCCATCGAGCGAGCGCGTCCCGCAGACTGGCGGCTAGATCACCGAGCGCGGCCGACGCGTCCACACCCAGCATTCGACGCGCGAACTCGACATAACGTGTCTGCCCAGCCTGTTCGTCGAGCGACCTGCCCCCGCCGAATGCACGCCACTCGAGCCGCAGCGCCGCGAGGGACGCGTCGACCCCTGACGGCGCCCCCGAGGAGACGACGGACTGGAGTCGCATGGGAGAACGGTCGAGCACGACTGTGAGCTTGCTCTCGGTGATAGGGACGCCGGGCAGATAAACCGCCAACGTCGCCGACGTGGTGATGTCTTGCCAATACGTGGAGTTGTGGCCGAACGAATACCAATGTTCGTCGGCGGAGCTGCCCGGGGGGGCAGGCGCTCGCCGGAGCGAGACCCCATTCGAGGAGGTGGAGAGCAGCCCCCCGAATTGGGAGTAGCTCGCGCACTTGACCCTTGTCGCGATGATCCGATCGAGGTCCGCGGCCGGGAGCGGCGTGCGCACGACGAGAATCGCGCGCGTCTTCCAAGCGGGATTGGCCTCGCGGAGCGAGCCCAACCATACGCCGTCTTCACGCCCCTCGAGCTCGAGCACCACGGAGGCGCGGGGACTCGCACGCTCGCTCATGGGCCCTTCAGCGTATAGCCGACCCACCCGTCTTCGCACCAACACATGAACGACTCCGCCCAGACCCCGAACCTGAGGAGCGGTTTGTCCTTCGTCTCGACCTCGACGAACCAGCCCGTGAAGCGCGCGATCTGGCCGTCTGCGTCGTGCTTCGGCAGCGTCAGTCGATAGTCGTGACGCAGCGACTTGAAGTCGAGCGGCCCCGCCGCGAGTGTGAAGATCTTCTGCTTGATGGACTTCCTCCGCTCAGCAGGGGACTGTTGCGGGTCGAAGTCGACCCCTTGACCCACGGGATAGAACTCTCGTTTTCCGTCGAAGCCAGTGTGGACGATGCTGAGGAAGGAGCAGTCGTCGCAGGGGTCACTTCCACGGGTCGCCTCGGCGGACCAATACCCTGTAGCGTCATATCCAAGCCCGATGAAGGTGTTGCCGCCTAGGCGCATGTACGTGTCCGCGATGAAGGTCGCAGGGGGCCCCTCCGCTGGCGTCCAGCGCATAACTGTCGCTCTGAAATGGCTGCACATAAGCACCCGATCAGGAGGCGCCTGAAGCTCGCCGACGAGCGTGGTCTCTGCGGCCTGCGCGCGGCCCACGAACAAAGCGAAGAGCGCGCTGCCGACCAGTGCCGCAACCCTCGAAGGAACCCTCATGACCGGAGCGTACGCGCAAACCGCTCTCGACATTCCGTGGGATAGCTCGCCCCGGTACGTCGGTTCTTGGCGGACACCGAGGTTGCCCTTACCCTTCGCCGCTGGAGGCTGCCGAATGGACTCGTTGGAAGCGTTCAAAGCCAATCAACGCGAAGCCTGGGCGAGCTTCGCGCCCATCGAACAGTTCACTGCGACGACCGCGCCCGAGCTCGTCCGCTTCGCGCGGGTGACACCAGGCTCCGCGCTCCTCGACGTCGGGTGTGGCACCGGCGTCGTCGCGCTGACCGCCGCGCGCCTCGGCGCCAAGGTCACCGGCGTCGACCTCACCCCGGAGCTCCTCACCCGGGCGCGGCAGAACGCAGCGCTCATGCAGCTCGAGGTCGACTGGCACGTCGGCGACGTCGAGGCCCTGCCGCTGCCGGACGCCTCGTTTGACTTTGTGGTAAGTCAATTCGGGCACATGTTCGCGCCGCGCCCCGCGGTCGCCGTGTCTGAGATGCTCCGCGTCCTCAAGCCGGGTGGCACCATCGCGTTCTCGACGTGGCCCCCCGACCTCTTCGTCGGGCGCTGGTTCCAGTTGCTTGGCAAATACGGTCCCTCCGCGCCCGAGGGCGTGAGCCCGCCGCCGCAGTGGGGCAACCCCAACGTCGTCCGCGAGCGGCTCGGGCACAAGGTCCGAGATCTGGTGTTCACGCACCGCCTCATGCGCTTCCCGGTGCTGAGCGTGCAGCACTACCGCGCCTTCATGGAGGCGAACTTCGGCCCCGCCCACAAGCTCCTGAAGGCCCTCGACGCGAGCGACCCAGTCAAGGCGCACGCCCTCCGCGAAGAGGCCGAGGAGCTCGCCGCTCAGTACTTCGAAGACAACATACTACGGCAGGACTACCTGATAGCGCGCGGCATCAAGGTGTAGCCGCCCCTGGACCCGAGCGCGTTCTGGGCGCCCCGTCTGCAATCCGTACTATGGCGATCATGCGGGCTCTCAAACCCTCGGTGTTCGCCTCGATTCTCGTATTTCTGGTGGCCTGCGGTGACGACGCCGGCGCCGGCGCTGCGGCAGCGGGTGGTTCGGGTGGTGACGGCGGCAGCACGACGACCGGACCGGGCTCGGGTGGCGGCGGACAAGAGGTGGGTGGCCAGGGCGGCGGCGCGCCCGAGTGCACGGGTGGTGAATACGACACGTGCTCGAGCTGCTGTGAGGCGCTCCACCCCGGGGGCGCCGCGCTGTTCGAGCCCCAGCTCGATCAGTGCGCCTGCAACTTTGGTCTCTGTCAGTTCAAATGCGGCGCTTATTGCCAAGACGGCTCGGTCGACGCCGCCTGCTTCGAGAACATCGCCTGGAACTACAACTCACCCGGATATTCGAATACGGCCGGGGGTGGCAATTTCGCCGGCTGCGCGGCGGACGGCACCTGCGCGCCCTACGCCGAGTGCCTGATGAAATGCGGCGTGGGGCGTGGCCCCATCCCGGCGCCGCCAGTGGGCACGAGCCCGCAAGACCAATGTGTCCATTACATCAACGCCTACCGTGCTTGGGAGGGCAAGGCCCCGCTCGCGCGTTGGACCGAGAACGAGACCTGCGTCGACGGCCAAATCGAGCACGACGCCATGACCCAGCCTCACGATTGGTTCGGCATGTGCGGTGAGTCCGGTCAGAACGAGTGCTACGGGTTCAACCCCGACCAGATCGGCTATTGCATGTCCGTCATGTACAGTGAGAAGTTCAGCGGCGACCAGGGTATGGGCCACTACCTGACGATGACGGGTGACTACGCGCGCGTCGCCTGCGGCTTCTCCGGCAGCTCGGCTGCGCAAGACTACCAGTGAGCCCAGGATCGCCAGAGCGCGACGAACCACTTACTTAGTTGTCATCGACCGGACGCGAGCCGGTGCTGGGCGAGCGCGCGAATGAACGGCATGGGGTGGGCGGCGAGGGGCTCGAGCATCGAGCGGGTCGCTCGCGGGTGCGTCGCTGCGACGAGCACATCGCGGGCGTCTCGGCTGCGAGAGCCTGCGCTCAACGCATCGTCGGTGCAATTGGGGTCGAGGTGTGCGCGATAGCGCAGCAGGCGTTCGACCCAGGAGCCATCGTTGTATCCTTGGGTGCCGACGTCGGGGCCACGCGCCGGGAGCGGACTGCTCGCCAGTCGATCAAGCGCTGCCTCGACGAGCGCGCGCGCCCGAGTGTTGGCGCCCGCCGGTTGAGCTGTGATGACCGGAGACGGGTGGTAGCGCAGCCCGAGGTGCCTGTGAGCGACCTCGGCAACGCTGACATCATTGTCATTCAACAGCTCCGAGAGGGTGCGCTCTGGGGTCGCTGGGTGCATCGCAACCGCGATTCGGACGAGGACCTGGGGTGCTACGGCGAGCGACTCGAGGACGTCCGCCGGGCAAGCCGGGTGGGTGGCGACTGCACGCCAAAGCCAGGGAACGCGCTCCGCGATATTGCGCAAAGCCTGAGGGGGCTCGTCCGTGGAGAGCAGCTCGTCGAGCTCGCTCGACGGCGCCTGGAAACTGGCCCAGTCCAGGAGAGTCCAGCGTGAGGACCCGTCCTTTGCGGTCCACCGCCATATCCGCTCAAAGCGGTCGAAGCCCCGCCGTGGAGTTCGAACTCCAACCTCTCCTGGTTCGAGTGGCAGCTCGACGGCGACATAAGTCAGGAGTGAACTCGTGCCGAGGGCGGCCCAGCGGCGGACCTCTTCGGTCCACGGAGCGAGCAAGGAGAGCGGTCCGGCCAGCGACCCCGATCGGTTCATCCGCTCGAGCAGCCCGCCGCTCGCCGCAAGCCTCGTAACCATGGGGTTCGCCGCGATGTGCTCGAGCAGCTCGTGCGGCAAGCCAAACCCACAGATGGCTTCGATGTCGAGCGCTGGGTTCTCGCTCGCCGCTCGCCGCACGAGGACAGACCGATGCTGCATGAGCGCCGCGACGCGAGCGGGGTCGGAGGTCGAGTAGGCCTCGTCACGATCCACCAAGTTCTCTTCCCTCGCGGCGGCGAGAGCTCCGCTCGAGTCCTCGGGGGCCAGACCGCACTCCAATCGGAGCTGGGCGTGGTTCGCGCGGTTGGCGACGATGCTCAGGAGCTTGTTGCGGAATTGCTTTTCGCCGCCGAGCGGTCCTTTCAAGGCTGTCACCGCGGCCCGCACCTCCAGCAGGTTGCGTAGCTCCGGTATCCGCTTGGCTACAGCCTCCGGGCCGAAATCGCCGAGACGCTCGAAATCCAGCCGAACGCGTATTGGCGTAGTGCCCTCCTCTAGTCGATTCGGGACCTGGAAGTCGACCGACGGGCGGAGCGCCGACATCGCCGAGTCGAAGGCGTCGGCCGTGACCTCCACGACGCTGCTCCGCGGACCACGCGGCGCGTATCTCGAGAACTCGCCCAGCACGAGGAGCCTGAGAGGCAGCTCTCGCTGGGCGATCTCATCAATGGACTTCAACGGTCGCGGCGAAAAGATGTCGTCCCGATTGACGGTCCGTCGGGGCAAGTAGGCGAGCTTGTCGAGCCATCCAAAGAAGGCAGGGTGGCGACGCGCGAGATCGGCCAAGAGCTGGCTCGAGAGCTCTGAGTGGATGTGGAGATACGCGCCCGCGATGTGCTCCGCGTCGTCGTCCGCCAGGGCCGACGCTCTCATGAGCGTGGGACCGAGCGCAGGCGCGTCGAGGGGAGCATCGGCGAATCGCCTGACGTTGCGGCCTGCCAGCTGAAGTCCCTTTCTGTCGCGCGGGACCTGGACGACGGGCTTTCTGTCGAGGCGTCTGTAAGTGACCGAGGCCCAAGGGAGGGTCTCTGTCTCAGCTGATTCAGCCTGCAAGTTTACAGCACTGGGTTGGGATACCGCATAGGCGTAGCGCGTCCACTCCGTATAGCAGTGTGCTGGCCACGACTCCGGATAGGGCAGCGTCAAGCGAGGCTGGTACGTCGGGTACGACTCGGCGTGCAACCTGCGCCACTCGACTTCGACAGCGGTCGTGCCTTGTCGGTAGGCTTCGCTCGGGTCCACCCCCGCATGCTCCAACTAGAACACGGACCGTGCAATCCAATTTCGGAGTCGGAGCCGCGAATCGTCTATGGCCAATTACCAGTCTGACAATGGACAGCTGGGCCACTATTGGAGCAGGCGTAGGCGGTCGGACAGAGGCAGTCGCAATCGATGCATCCATTCGCACAAGCCGTCACGGCATCATCAAAGAACAAACATTCGCCGGTGCAGTGCTCGAGGTGAAAATCGTCCTTGAAATCATCGTTGTGGTAGTAACCATAACGACACAGACCTCCGCCACACGGCGCCATGTCGTTGACAAAATCGGGGCGCGTGGGGCAGCCCGTGCAGACGCCGTTCTCGCAGGCCTTCGTCGCGCTGAGCCTGCAGTCCGCCACGCTCGAACAGGGTTGTCCCTCCATACAAGACTTGAGGCAGGACGGGCCGCAATCCACGGCGATCTCATCATTGTCTTGAACGCCGTTGCGGCATGAGGCGGCGACACAGACGCCGCCGCATGCGCCGGACATGCATTCTCGGTCGTTTAGACAGGGCCCCCCGAGAGGCTGCTGGTGAACACAGGTCCTGGTGACGTCACAATACGCGGGACTATAGCATGGCAGGCTCCCGCCGCAGTACGAGCCACAACCACCGGCCTGCGTTTCGCACGCTCCAACGCTGCAGACGCCGGTGCCGCCGCAGTCGTCCAACGGACACTCGTCTTGTGGGTCGCCCCCACTCAAGCTCACGCAGTGCCCGTCCGGGGCGCCCGTGATCGCGGCCGCGCAAGCCTCGCATGCGCCATTGCAGAAGTCATCGCAGCAGACGCCGTCCACACAGCGATAGCTCGCGCACTGGGTTGCGCTCGTGCACGAAGCGCCGAGCTCCAAGCCAGTTATCCCCTCGCCGCCGTTCCCCTCGCCGCCATCCGCGGAGCCGCCATTCGCGGCGCCGCCAATCCCCGAGCCGCCATTCGCCGAGCCACCGCCTTGCGAACCCCCATCGGAGGAGCCACCGTTCGCGGAGCCCCCGTTCGCCGACCCACCCGACGAGGGTTTCAGCGCGGAGAACGCGCTGCGGTCCTGCGCGCCGCCGACAGCGTCGCCATCCGAAGAGACCGGAGCGGAGCAGCCGAGGAGCGCAAACGTTGCGATGTGCAGGCGTCGCATGCCCTCTTGGGTGCGCGCGCCGGAGGAGCATTCAATAAACGGTCGGTTACAATGCTGTTCGCACTCGAGCGAACGCACGCGCGTGACGTATCGCGTGTTGGAAGGCGTGCGCGAGCTCGGAGTCGGTGACGTCCTCGAATGCGCGGAGGGTGCCGTGGTCGCGCTCCTCTCCAATCCATCGATATGCGAGCGCGAACACCCGCTCCCTGAAGACGAGGAGAAAGACGCTCTCGTGAGGTTCTTTCGTGGCCCAGGCCTCAGCGAGCACGGCCTCGCCGAGGACACCGCGCTCGGCCAGGATGCGCCGCAGCTCCGGCCATATCCACTCTTCGCTCTTCTGTAGGAAGGGCTCGAGCGTCGCTGGCAAGTCCGGGCCGGTGTCGGCCGTGGGGGCGTGCTCCGGAGGGCGCATGCGTCACTTCGCCTCGGCGCGCGAGAGCTCCGCGTGGATCCACTTGCCTGCGACCCCGAAGGCGATCGAGCCAGTCGCGTAGAGCGCGGGCAACCACATTGGGATGCCCTTCCAATCGGACTCGTGGTGCGTGAAGAGACCGCGCTTCACCAGGTTGATCTCGACAATAGGCCCGATGACGCTCGCGGCGAGCGCGGTGAGCGCTGCCTCTCGGGTCGGGGCGAGCGTCAGCCCGAGCGCCGCGGCCCCCGCACCCACGATCGCCAACTTGGTCGCAGTCTTCGAACGGGAGAACCCTGTCAGCGCATAGAGCCCGGTGAAGACGCCCATGCCCACCGCGACCTTCTGCGGCGTGAGGGGCGCCGTTATCGACTTACCCAAATAGGACTCCACTAGGGGATAGGCCAGGCCGGTGCCGAGCCCCGCCAGTCCAAAAATCCCAGGCGTCCACCAGGCCATTTTGAACGCGACAGGGTTCGGATAAGAGGTTACGCCACCATGGGTGTGTAGCGCATCGAGCGCGCTGCCGACGGTGGCCCCAATACCCAAGAGAACGGCTGCGGTACGCAACATGCCGCGAGCTTAGCGCCTTTGCGGAGTCTTTGGCGTACGCTCGCGACCGACCATGCACACCTACAGCGAGATGGACTTTCGTCGGCGGCTCGAGGCGGCGCTCTCCAAGGTTCGCACGATCCTCGACACGACTCGTCACCCGACCGCGCCGAGCTCGGTTCCACACCGCTACGACGACAAGTACCTGCTCGCGGAGTTCCTCACGCGGGGAGCGATCGCGTCGCTCGTCCATTGTCTCTACACGCTCGGCCTCACGCCCGAGGGCCTCGCGACGCTGAAGGAATGGTCGGCCGACCGCACGATCACGCTGCGCCTGCGCGCACAGGAGAAGTGCGACTTCGTGAAGGAGGAGACGCGCTCGGTCGACTCACCCCAAAAGACGGTAGTCGACGTCCAAGGGCCGAAGGGCGCGACCACCGTCGGCGTCAAAGTCGTCACGACCGTCATCGACTATTTCTGGAGCTTCGAGTTCGGCTGGGAGCTCGTCGCGTTTCGAGGCTCGGACGACTCGGAGGCGATCTCGCTGGTCGCGCGCAGCGCGGCGCTCGAGCTCAAGACCGCGAGCAAGACCCCGCCTCGACCGAAGTCCGTAGTTCGGCCGATGATCGACGTCGAGCTCGGTTGGCTGCTCCGCCAGCTCGACGCGGACCTGCAAGCGAACTTCACCATCGCGCGCGACGACAAGGACTGTCACACGCCGCGGCGCAACCCCCGCGTGGACGAGGCGCTCCGCACCCTCGAAGGGCTCTTCGGTTGGACGCACTCGGTGTGGACCTATTTCACGCGCGACCTCTTCCCGGTGCAGAGCGACCACGCGCTCGATCTGTCGGCCATCACCGCGACCTCCGTCTTCGTACCAGTTGTCCCTCTGTTCGAGGACGGAGTGGCCGAGGCCGCGCCCGGCGGGGTCTTGCCGCCCGAGCACCTGCCTGCGTTGCTGCGCGAACAGCAGCGGAGTCTCCAACAGAAGTGTAAGGAGCTCACGCGCGTCTTCCCCCAGGACGGTGGCCTCGTCACCGCGCTCGAGGCGAGCTTGCTCGTCATCGTGCTGCATGCCCGACAAATTTGTCAGGATTACGCCGACGGCGTCGGCCACGTCGAGGACCTGCTGCGCAAACAGCTCATCGCGGCCATCGGCAAGATCGTCACGCCCGACGAGCTCTCGGCCTATATGGACTTTCACCACCGTAAGCTCGTACGCCCCGAGTTTCGGCCGCTGCCGTTCTCCCATTCGGTGCGCAGGCCCGACCACTCCCCCGAGGGCGTGCTCAGCATCGAGGTCGGTCGCGACGGCGGCCTGGCCGAGCCCGTGTCGACCATCGTCGCGAAGAGCGCGGGCACCCACGCGATGACGTTCGCGCTCGACGCGGCCACGCGGGTCGCCTTCACGGGTGACCGCTATTTGCACGGTTGGGTCTCTCACCAGTTCTCGAACTCGGGCTCGCTCGGCGCCGAGCTCGTCGCGCGGGCGCGACAGTTCAGCAGCTTCGTGCTCTTGGTCGGGCGCATCGCGGCGGCCGACGTCTTCGAGCCGAAGCTCGGCATCATCATTCAAAACAAAGACGTCGTTAAAATACCGCTCTTGCTCGAGCCGATCCCCACGCCGAAGGAGTTCCGCGACGCCATCGAGTCCCTGTCGCCGGAGCAGCAGCGCTTCGCCAAGGCCTTTCGGAGCATGCAGCTCGAGAGCACGCTCTTCGGGGTCGCGATCATCCAAATCAAGCCGCAGCTCGAGCGGCTGCTCAAGCTGCCGCCCGACAGCCTGACCAAGGAGATCAAGCTGACGCAAGAGCTCCTGAAGCTCTTCATCGAATACCAGATACCGAGCGACCTCTTGTCGTACGACGGACCCGCGGACAATTCGGTAAGCGATAAGCTCACCAAGGTCCAGACCTACGTCGGCAAGATGCAGGAGATGCTGGCGTTCTCGAAGCAACAGGAGCTCGAGGAGGCGCGCCAGCGCGAGGCCCTGCGGGTCGCCGAGGCGAATCGCACGCAATATCACGCGCCGTTTGGACCGCCCGGAATGGGCCCTCCGCCGGGCTTTGGCGGCCCTCCTGGTTTTGGACCTCCGCCGATGCCCTTCGCCGCACCACCGATGATGGCCCCGCCGCCAACAGGCGCGCCGCCTCCACCCATGGCTGCACCCGCCCCCGCAGCGATGAGCGCAGCGCCGCTCCCGCCCATGGGCGGAGCGCCTCCGCCTCCGCCTCCGACACTGCAGGGACTGACCGCTCCCCCGCAAAACGCGGCTCCCTCTACGCCGAAGTCCACGCAGGTCTCCGAGCCCTCGCAGGTCGTCGACGCGCGCGCGACTGGCGGCTCGGCGGGCCGAGGTGCGGAGGGCGCGCTCGACTACACCCGAATCCCCGTCGAGCTCGACGCGAAGCTCGAGGCGTTCGACGAAGACAGCGCGGTTCGCCCCACGATCCTGAAGACGGGCGACCCGTGGGCGCACACCTTTCAGAAGGGATTGCTCGCGGCGCCCGACACTCGGACGCTCGACACGGACGACCAAGAGACAGAGCGAAGCCGTGCCTTCGATCTGTTGGACGCGCTCTCGCGCTCGGGCGCGCTGCCGCTCGAGGACACCGAGCTCCACGTCATCGTGGCGGCGACCCACGGCTTCGACAAGACGCTGCTCGAGGCCGTCATTCAGGACAACATCAACCCCATCGAGAAGCTCGAGCGCACGCTCATGATCGTGTCGAGTGTGCTCTATCGGCGCCCCGTCGCCGAGCTCTTGGCGGACGATCAGGTGGCGCGCTTCTTCAGCTTTTCACCGCGCCTCGGGCGCGGAGAGCCCTAATCGCCAGCGGGCGCGAGCAGCGCGGCGATCGCGCGCTCGCGCTGCGAATCACCGAGTGAAACGAACCGCGCGGGCGGCATCGCGAGCGGTGAGGAGCTCGGCAGACGCAGGCGCTCGGCAGCGCGCTCGCGCTCACTCGCGGGCATTTCCCCGAGGCGGGTCGCGTCGAAGCGACTGCGTGACAGCGTCTGATCGAGCCGGCCATTGTGGCATAGCGAACAGGCCCGTAAGACGACCTCCTCGCCCGAAGCCTCGGGCGCGACGGCGCGGCCCAAGGCATAATCGGTCTCGGGTGTGACGAGCTCGCTCGGGGCGACGAGCTCACCCTCACCCCCCGTCGAAGTGACTTTCTTGTAAGCCTTCGCGGCCCGCGCGAGCGCGCCCTTGTCGGCAAAGCGCGTGGCAGGGAATGGGGCCGGCAGCCCGCGACCCGTCATCGCGTCCGAGAGGATTTGCCGATAGTGGGGCTCGTCCGCGGGGTCTTTTCCACGCATCTCGAGGCGGGTCACCGCCATGGTGAAGAGCTCGACGGGCTGCTCGGCGTTGCCCTCGTGTTCGACGAACCCCTCGAGCCGCGCGGGCTCGGACCAGGTGATGAGCGCGCCCGGGATACCCCCGTACGTCTCGGCGTTCGTGTGGGCGGTGAAATAGTCGTCGAGCAAGAGGCGCCCGCCCTCTTTGTCTCGGAAGAAGTGCGTCCACGGTGGCTTGCGCTCGACCATGCGGAGCACTGCGGGGGAGTCGGGACCGGCCGGCCTGTGACATACCTCGCAGTCCATCGTGGTGTTGCGCAGGGCCTCACCCGAATAGGGGGTCGCGCCGAGCCAACCGGTCTCGATGCTCGGACCGAACCGATCGGCGTCCGAACAGCCGCCCGCCTCGGCCTCGCACGCGAGCTCGAAGCGCAGCAGCAAGAACCGGAGCTCACCGCCAGCTCCGCGCGCGACGATCTCGACGAGGGGCTCACCGCGGGTGAACGCGACGGCGATCATGTCGGGGTCGGGTTTGGGATTACCGGCTATCGGGCCCTCCGTCGCGGGATTGGTAAATAGGAATACGCGCGGGTTGATCGGCGAGACCACGCGGCCCGAGAGAGACGTCGAATGGCTGAGGAGCGCGAACGACGGATTGCCGAGCTCACCGTTGCCGACCGCCGAGGTGAACGCGAGGCCGAGCGCCGCGAGGACATCACCGAAGCTCGAGGGCCACGAAGACCCGAGTCGCGCTCGCGCGGCGCAGAGACGTCGGCTCGCGGCGTCGGTCGCGAGCTCGGGGGCACAGAGCGCACTCCACTCCTCGTCGCGCGAGCCGAGCGCCCGCAGCATCGAATCCTCGACGAGCCAATCGTTCGCGGCGACAGGTGTCGCGCTCTCGCTCGAGTCGGACACGGGCTCGAGGGGAACACCGCTCGAAACAGGGAGAGCGGGCTCGGGTTCGCGCTGCGTCGCCGAACTTCCACGCGTCGTGTCGACAGGGACACGGTCCTCAGCGACGAGGCACCCCGCGACCCCCAAGAAGACCGCCAATCCCCACCCGCGCTCGAACCCGAAGCCCATCCCTAACACGGAGTCAGCAACCGCCGTACCGGGGGACGCGCGGCGGCTATCGGCTAACGGCGTTCAAGCATCCGCGCTGACGAGACGGGCCTCGCCGTCGACGAGATCGACGACGAGCGGCGGATTCGAGGGTGTGTAGGCGAGCGTGCAGATGCTCGCGTTACAGAACAGTGTGCTCTCCACCCGAGTGACGCCGTAGCCCTCGTGAATATGGCCGAAGACATGGACCCTCGGCTGGACGCGCTGGAGCGCGAGCGCGAGCTCCTCACAGCCCGCGAGGTGCCCGTCCTCGCACCGGTCGCGGACCTGGTGGGGTGGACCGTGCGTGACGAGGACATCGGTCTTCGACGGGATCAAATCCCATTTGGCTCGAAGCGGGGCGCCGCGCTGCAGGTTGAAGGCCCAATCGAGGAACCAGGGCTGCCACGGTGATCCCCAAAAGCGCACGCCGTCGAGGACGACCCCCGAGTCGAAGAGGTAATGGCACCCTCGCTCTTTGGGGAAGAGGCGAGGCCCGAGCTCCGGGTCCATCTCGAGGCAGCGATCGTGATTGCCAGCGATGACAACCTTGTAACGATGAGGTTGCCTTACAACGAAGTCCGCGAAGGCCTCGGCCTGCTTGACCGTGCCGTGGCCGCAGAAGTCGCCGGCGTGAACGAGGACGTCACCCGGCGGAACGCGGATGGCGTCGTGCTGCCGGTGGGTGTCGCTGAGGAGGACGAGGCGCACGCTCCGACCGTATCGCCGACCTCGCGCTCGAACCAGGCACGTCTGTCGTGCCCCGCTGGCCGAGTTGTGCCGCGAGCGAGCCTGGATTCGGGCGTTGCGCGCTCCGCGAGGAACAATCGGCCCTCCCAATCGAGGGCACGCAGGCTGCATTATGCCGCGCATGCTTCGCGGCCAATGCGCGTTCCCTGTGCTCTACGGTCTCTTGCTCGCGCTCGCGGTGTTCGGACTCGGCTGCAAAGACGACCCGCGAACGCTGGAGTTGCGCGTCGTGACCTCGGATGGCGCGACGCCCTCCGAGTGGGTCGTCATCGGCAAGCTGAGCTCTGGCCGCATCGTCAGCGTCGCGTGCCCGTCGGGCACCGGAGACGCGGAGCTCAGCTGCACGGACAAGGGCGCTCGGCTCGATGGGCCCGAGAATGGAACGTTCACCGTGAAGGCGCGCGGCTACACGTTCGTGTCGAACGACGTCGCGGTCGCGGACCTGCCCGTCGAGGACGACGCGCGCGTGCTCGAGGTCCCCGTGACCGCGCTCCCGACATTCGAGCTCGACGGCGACGACGCCACTGGGTTCGACGCGGACGGATTGGCAGACTTCGAGTCGCTCGCGGTGAAGAGCGACACGGAGCTCGGCCCCGCGCTCCTCGTGAAGTTCTATATCGCTGACATCCAAACAGAGCCTCGCGTCTATTTCCAAAACACGGTCGACCACCCGCTCCACTACGAGTTCGCCCGCGAGGTCTTGGGTGTCGCCCAAACGCGCGCCGAGTTCGAGGCGAGCACCTATCACGGTGAGGATCGCACCGCGATGGCAGGGACGCTCGTCTACTATCCAGCGCTCAGCGCGCCGAGTGAGGCCCTCGGTGAGAACGCCGAGTCGCCCGTCGCGCTGACGTTCTTTCCGAGCGACGATCTCACCCCCGAGCAGGTCGTGCTGGCGCATC
The DNA here is from genome assembly GCA_046351325.1 of Polyangiaceae bacterium. Taxonomy (GTDB): domain Bacteria; phylum Myxococcota_A; class Polyangia; order Polyangiales; family Polyangiaceae; genus Xiheicaenibacterium. The sequence goes on from JAXLYR010000001.1 coordinate 489,232, forward strand.
GGCTGATCGAGGAGCGCCTCGGCTTTGTGCCGCTGCACGGGGTCGAAGATCGGCTCGTCTACGTGCCTGCGGGCTCGGTGCAAGAGAGCGATCTCGCCGGCGCGAAGGACCTCCTGCGCGGGCGCGGCGCCGCGTGGCTCACGCGCGAGGAGCTCTATGGCGATCTATCGCTCCAGATCCTCAATGAGGGGCTCGCGTACGGCACGCTCCGCGTCTTGAGCCCCGAAGAGCTCGCGACGACCATCGTCTCGTTCACCGATGTGCTCATCCTGACTGCGCTGCCCAATTGGCTGCCCATCGTCGGCGGCACGATCACCGAGGAGCTCCAGACGCCGCTCGCGCACGTGAACCTCGCGGCGCACACGCGCGGGACGCCCAATATCGCCCTCCCTGGCGCGAGCACGAACGAGGACATCGCGAAGCTGATTGGCAAGCTCGTCCGCTTCGAGGTGAAGGACGGCACCTACTCGATCGAGGAGACCACGCTGGAGGAGGCGCAGGCCTTCTGGCAGAGCCAACACCACGATCCGTACTCTCCGGAGTTCGACGACACGGTGACGGGGCTCATCCCGTTCGACGATCTCCACTTCGAGGACTCCATCTTCGTCGGGGTGAAGGCCGCGAACCTCGCAGAGCTCCACCGCGCGATCCCCGAGCATGCGCCCGACGGCTTCGGGGTCCCGTTCTCCTATTACGCGGACTTCATGACTTACACGACGGTCAGCGCTGCGTCTTGCGACGCCGCGCTCGCCGACTGCACGAGCGAGGGGCGCGCCGCGGACGTCTGTGACGACGCGCGTGCGTTTTGCCTCGCCGGCGCGCAACCCGAGGCGCTCTGGGATTACGCGACTCGGCTGGCCGCGGACCCGACGCTCGCCGCCGACGCCCCGCGGAGAGAGGCCGCGCTCGACGGGCTCCGCTACCACATGACGCACGCCACGATCGACCCGACGCTGGGTGCTGCGCTCGACGCCGAGGTCGCGGCGCGCTTCGGGACCATCAAGGTCCGCTTGCGCTCGAGCACCAACTCCGAAGACCTCGAGGACTTCAGCGGGGCCGGGCTCTACACGTCGACTGGCGCGTGGGCGACTGGCGATCAGGCCGCGTCCCTCGAGATCCGCAAGGTCTGGGCGTCGGTCTGGAACTGGAAGGCTTATGAGGAGCGCGCCTTCTGGAACATCGATCACATGGCGGTCCGCATGGGGGTCGGCGTTCACCCGGCCTTCGAGGACGAGGCCGCGAACGGCGTGCTCATCACCCAGAACATCGCCGATCTGTCGGTCGCTGGAATGTACGTCAACGTCCAGCTCGGAGAGGTCAGCGTCACGAACCCCGAGGGCGGCGCGCTCCCTGAGATCTTCTCCATCATCCCCGCGCCGACTGGCGTGCAGGTGGCGCGACAGCGCTACTCGTCGCTGTCACCCGACGCGCCGATCCTGACCGACGCCGAGGTGCTGGAGCTCTACCGCACCGCGGCCGACGTCCAAGAGTACTTCGCGACGCTCTATGGAGTGAGCCCGGTGACGCTCGCCCTCGACATCGAGTTCAAGCTCGAGGGCAAAGACCGTCATCTAGCGTTCAAACAAGCGCGGCCATATTCGATTGCCGGTGGCTGAGCTTACTGTCGTATCGCCTGTCACGATTCAGGAGGTCCACGTCATGGTTCATGGGAATAGCTTTCGACTCGCGCTCTTCATCCTTCCGCTCTTCGCGCTCGCTTGTGGTGACGACGGCCCGTCCGGCGGCAGCGGCGGACAAGGCGGTAACGTGCAAGGCGGGGGCGGCGCCGGGGCCAGCGGTGGCGACAACTTCGGCGGTGGAGCGCAGGAGTTCGGTTTCACCATTCGGACGCCCGAGGAGCGCAGCGTGACCTGCAGCGACTATCCGAACGGTGGCTCGACAGACCCCATCACGTTCGCCGACTCGGACTGGCTGTGCACCTACGACTATGAGGGAGTGACCGGCTACGTGTATATCGCGTCGACGCCAGTGGACTGCGAATGGACGCTCGACGCGAACCCGGTGTTCGCTACGAAGCGCGCGCAGATCTCGATCGACGGGGTCGTGACCGATCTGGTTGGCGCGGCCTACGACTGGGGTGGCAATCACCACAACGACTCGCTCTCGTTCACCTACGACAGCAAGAACTTCCAGTATTATCACTCGTCGTTCGGCTTCGGCTTTCGGTCTTGTCAGAACATGGACTGCGCGACCGTGAGCGCGAACGACACGCTGCTCGAGGACGGCTGCACGAAGGACAGGACGCTACCGATCGTCTGCCAGGAGATTCAGCCGGACGGCACCCACGGCGACTTCGTCGACACATTCATGCACTGCGCCGGGGACCCGAACTTTCCCTAGTCCCCTGGAACCAGCATTTCTTGAAGAATTCGCGCCGCCCCTGGCGGGGCGAAGGCGGCGCGAATTCTCCGTCGAAGCCATCGCTTTTGTTCCACGGGCCCCATTGTCTTTTGCGCGTAAACTTCGTTTCCACGGGACTAGCCACACGATTCACTGGGGGGCTGGATTCGCCCCCCGTGCGCTCCGCGCCCCCGGATTCAAACTGGAATGATCGGGCGCGCTGCGATCGCCGACTGTCGCCCCGCCATGAAGGCGTTGGGGTCGGCGATCTCGGGCCAACCGAAGATGGGCAGGTTGCTGTCGGGGCGGGCCGGGTCGTACGCGACCCAAATGAGGTCGCCGGGGTGTGGAGGCCGCCGCGTGCGGAAGGACCCGGCGGCGAACGGCGCCCCATTTTGGAGCAGCACATATTCGAACCAGTAAGTGCGATTGCGGCCGCGACCATTGCCGCGACGAACCAGGTTGACGAACCCGACCGCACAGGCGCCGTCTCGATAAACCGCTCGCGCCTTGGAGCGCCGAGCCGCGCCGGCCCACGTCAACCCGAGACCGATGAGTGAGACGCCGATGGGCAGGGGCAAGAAGCGCCCGAAGAGTCGGAGGCTCACCGCGACGAAGACCCCTGTCGTGATGAGCGCTGGGACACCCCACGCGAGCCCGAACACGAGCATCATCATCCCGGCGAAGCTGCCCGCGCCGCTCGGGACGGCGCGCGGGCTCGGCGGAGCTGGATAAGACGGATTCACCCGCGGATGAGGCTACCACGCGCGCTGTGAGGGCGTATCCTGAGGGTGAGGACGATATGAAGGCAGATCCGCTGCTCGTCTTCCTGAGCGCCGCGGGTGGAATCCTCACCCTGATTGGGCTCGTCGCGTTGCTTCGCGCGACCTACCTCTACGTGCTCGGCGTCCGAGCCAAAGGCATGATCACCAGCGTCGATCGCGACAGCGGTGAGTTTCCAGTCGTGACCTTCGTCCCCGAGGGCTCGGGGCGCCAAGTGACGTTCCGGTCGAACACGTCGACGGCGCGCACGTGGGAGGTCGGCGAGCCTGTCGACGTGCTGCACGCGCGCGACGACCCGGCGTTCGCGATGATCTCGAGCGTCGGGCAAATGTGGGCCTTCCCGCTGGTGATGCTGGGGATCGGGGTGGGCCTCGGCGCGACAGCGCTCTTCCTCGGGCTGACGCGCTGACCTCAGAACCCGGGAGTCCCCACCGGCACGAGGACCCCGAAGCCCGCGATGCACATCTCCTCGAGCGTCGATTCACCGAGCGGGATGTCGATGGGCATCGACAGGCCCTGCTCGCTCAGCGCCTTCTGGACGCCGGGGTTACCCATATCGTTGTCATAGGTACATTGGACGGTGATGGTGTCGCCGCCCGTCACCGTCGGCAGGCTCTCGAAGGCAGCGTCATAGAGGTAGCCTCGCTGCCAGTTGAAATCCCAATGTGGGGTCTCGAGCAGGCACTCCTCCGCGGGTTGGTCGGCGGTCGGCTGGGCGCGCGTAACCTGGATTCGCTCGTCGACTCCGACGTAGTGCATATGGGACGCGACGGTGAGGATCTTGAGGTCGATGCCGAGCACCCCGGGAAGCGTCAGCGACATCGTCTCGGTGTGATCGGTGACGCCTGCTGGGATGAGAAACTCCGGAGTCGAGCTCGAGTCATCGGGCCCCGACGCGAGGCCCTGCGCCGCGTTGCGAGCGTTGCCCCAGAGGAGAGTCCTGAATTCGTAGGTGGGTGTCCCCGAAGCCTTGCGGAGCTCGACGGTCGAGCGATCGGTCTCGACGGCGCCGATTGGGTGATAGTGCATTTGGACGACGATGACGTCGTTCGCCCCGAGCGAGATGGCCGCCCCTTCGGGTAGCTCGAGCGGGACTGCGCCGGGCACCCAGCCGTGGATCATGTCGCCCGGCGAGCCGAAGCAGTCGTAGGCCCCGGCCTCGAGCGCACCTACAGGCAAGTCCGCGCGATCGAGGCGCCCGAGGAGCGCGTGGTGATCGATCTTCGGATTGCCGGGTACGAAGTGGATGCCGTCTATCCAGGTATCGGCGGTGAGCTTCGGATCGTAGACGACGCACTTGAAGATATCCTCGGTCCCCTCGACCGAGGTCGTCACCGGCGCGTCGATCGCAATATCGGCGTTCGGCAAGCCAGGGTCACTGATGACATAAGGCGGCGGCGCGTCCTTGGGGTCGCCCTCCGGAGCGCCCGCGTCGTCCCAGGCGCGGAAGAGGGCGATCTCGTCGTCCGTGAGGCGCGGGTCGTCGGCGAAGCCGAAGCGAACCTGGCAGTCGTCGGTGTTCTGAGCGAGAAAGGGAGGCATGAGGCGCGACTCGACGTTGGCCGCGATGACCCCGGATTGGGCGCTCGCCTCCTCGTAGGTGAGGAGCGAAAAGCCGCCGATGCGACCCTCGGTGTGACACGACAGACAATGCTGTTGGAGAAGCGGCTCGATGTCGCGATGGAAGGCGACTGCGTCGGATGGGCCGCCCCCTCCCCCGCCGTCGTTCGTCGTCTCGGGATCATCACTGCAACCAGCGAGGGCCGCCGCGATACACACGCTCGCCACGCTCGCCCAGAGCTCCGCACGCGCCATACGATACCTCCGCGGGCCTTGGACCCGGCGAATCGGCCCGAGGTAAAATGAACGTTGCGAATCAGGGGGGCGCGGAGCGCATGGGGGGCGGATTGAGCCCCCCAACGAATCAGGGGGACGGCCTCATCGGGCTCGGCTGCATGAGGCTGTCGACGGAGCTGTCGCGCGACGGGGGCCAATCGTGCGAACTGCTCGTGGCCGCGCTCCATCACGGGGCAAATCTGCTGGATACGGCGCCTTGTTATGCCCTCGGTGATTGGGACCTTCACCACAATGAGCGGCTCGTCGCCGAAGCGGTAGCGGCATATCAGCGGAGCGCGCCGAGCGGGCGTCCCCTCATCGCCACAAAAGGCGGCTTGCAGCGCGAGGGCACCTCGTGGGTCCCGGACGGCCGCGCGCGCTCGCTCCGCGAGTCGTGCGAGCGCAGCCTCGAGGCCCTCGAGGTGAGCGCGATCGATATCTATCAGCTCCACGCGATCGACCCGTCGACGCCGCTCGAGACGAGCGTGCGCGCCCTCGCGTCCTTGCAAGAGCGCGGGTTGGTCAGGCGACTCGGGCTCTCGAACGTGGGGCGCCGAGACCTCGACTCGGCGCTCCGCTATGCCCCAATCGAGTTCGTGCAGGTCGCGCTGAGCCCGTTCGACGATACCCCCTTTCGAAGTGGGTTATTCACCCGCTGCAAGGAACTCGGGATCACGGTGCTCGCGCACTCGCCCTTGGGTGGACCGAAGAAGGCCGCGCGGCTCGCGCGTGATCCTGTGTTGTCGCGGCTCGCGTCGAAGCACGAGAGCTCGGCGCAGGTCATCGCGCTCGCGTGGCTCTACGGCCTCGGGGTCGTGCCGCTGCCAGGCCCGAGCCGAGTCGAGACGGCGCTCGCGTCGGCGCGCGCGCGGCGGCTCGAGCTCGACGAAGAAGATTGGGCCGCGCTCGACGCGCGCTTCGCCGCAGCGGCCCGCGCGAGCGGACGCACGACGCCGACGACGAGCCACGCCGCGCGGACCGTGGTGACGCTCCTCATGGGGCTTCAGGGCTCGGGGAAGAGCGCGCGCGCTCTTGCGCTCGAGGCGGAGGGCGGACTTCGGATCAACGGCGACGAGCTCTCACGACGGGAGGCCCCGGCGAAGCGAAGGCCCTCGGGCAAAAAGGTCCTCGCGGCGCTCGAAGCAGCCCTCACGGCAGGGACCGAGCGCATCGTGCTCGACAACACCCATCTCACGCGCGCCTCGCGGAACGACGCGATCGTCCTCGCGAAGCAATACGGGGCGCGGATTCGGTGCGAGTTCGTCGACACGCCGCACGCCGTCGCGCTCGCGCTCGTGACGACGCGGCTCGTCGACCGATATGGGCATTTGCCGAATCCGGAGGAGCTCCGCGCCCTCGGTCGCCACGACCCGCAGGCGTTCGGGCCGAGCGTGGTCCACCGCGCGCGCCGCGAGCTCGAGCCGCCCGCGCTCGACGAGGGCTTCGATGAGCTCGAGATCCGAAAGGGCCCCACGTCGGCCGAGCTCGCGCTCGCCAGCGGCGAAAACGCGGGCGTCGCGATTTCGGCGGACGCTGCCCTGCGACTCGGCAATAGCGCGCTCGACGACCTCGCGCGCGAGACCGCCGCGTCGCTCGATTACCTCGTCTTCCATTGGGCGGAGGGCTCGGCCCTACAGCGAGGAGACCGCGCGAGAGACCATATCGCCTTCTCCCTCGGGGTCTCCGCCGAGCTCGCCGTCTGTGAGCACGGCGCCGGTCCGCCTGTGTGTTGGTGTCGCCCGCCGCTCGTCGGGCTGCTCGTGCCGTGGATGCGCGCGCGGCAAATTTCTCCGAGCCGAGCTGTCGTCGTCGGCGACGGGCCCGCGCACCGGAGAATGGCGGAGACGCTCGGATGCACTTACATCGATGTCACTCGATTGGTGGACTCGGCGGACCCACTCACCCCGCGTGATTGACGCGGTGCGCGTCGCGATCCCGGCTCCTACCGAGCCTCGACCGATGTAGAGTGCGGCCGTGAAACGCATCGCTTGGTCGCTCGGGCTGCTCTCGACTCTTGGCCTCTTTGCTTGTGGGGATGACAGCCCGACAGGGGGCGCCGGCGGCTCGGGCGGCGCCGGCGGCTCGGGCGGCGCTGGCGGCGCGCCGGAGGGGGTCCACATCGACGGACTCACGGCTCCCGTGGACGCCGCTTATGACCAAGAGGGCCTCCTCCACCTGACGTGCGCCACCGACGAAGACTGCTATTCGGCGCTCGGCTATTTCCACGCCGCGAACCGCTTCTTCTTCATGGATTTCGTGCGAAACCTGGTGCGCGGCAAGCTCGCTGCCCTGGTCCGCGCGGGCGATACGGTGCTTCAACAGGACTACGCCAACCGCATGTGGTTCTCGACCACCGACGGCCAGCCGCTCGAGACCGCGCTCTATCAAAACGCGAGCGCCGACGTGCGCGGTTATATGGATGCTTACGCGCGCGGGGTGAACGCCTGGATCACCGATATGCGCAATGGCAAGAACGGCGCGACGCTGACAACCGAGTACGACTTCCCCCTCATCGTGAAGGAGGCAATCCGCGATTGGGAGCCCGAGGACTCGGCCGCCGTGGGGCTCTATGTGCTCAACGACCTCTCCAACAACTCGGCGGGTGAGCTCGACATCGCGGCGGCGCTGCCCGTGCTCGACCCTGCGCTCGCGACCGACCTCTTCTCGGCTCGCCCGATCTCGCCGGCGTTCACCGAGCAAGAGGCCATGATCGCCAATCTGCTGTCGGGTCCGCCCCAGGCCCCGAACCACGCGCCGAGCGCGTTCGACCCGCGCTGGGCCCCGCTCGCGCAACGCGCGCGAAACACCATGTCGCTCGTCGGCAGCGGACAGGCCGGCCGCGGCGGTGACGTCGGTTCGAACAACTGGGTCGTAGGACCGGGGCGCACGACGAACGGCAATGCAGTCCTGGCGGACGATCCGCATTTGCTGCTCGGCAATCCGAGCATCTGGTTCCCAGTCGAGCTCGACGCGAAGAGCGCCGGCACGGGCTCCTATCACACTGCGGGGACGACGTTCCCCGGGCTGCCGTCGATGATGATTGGCCAGAACGAGACCATCGGCTGGGGCGTCACGACCTCGTATTACGACTTGGCGGACGTCTACCTCGAGACCATGACGACCGACAACGCGAGCGTCGAGTTCCAGAATGGTCAGGTCGCGATCATCGAGCGCGAGTTCAGCTTCGAGGACGCCGCGTCGGGCAAGACCCTGAAAAAGACCTTCAGGTACGTGCCTCATCACGGGCCCATCGTGAGCGAGGACGAGGGCCTGCACACCGCGATGACGATCCGGTGGCGCGGACAAGACGCCGGCACGGATCTCGACGCCTTCTTCGGGATCGCCCGCGCGGGCTCGGTCGCCGAGGCGAAGACCGCGCTCGAGGCAGCTTCGAGCTCGAACCAGAACTTCGTCGTCGTCGACGTCGACGGCAACATAGGCTGGTATCCCTATTCCAGAGTCCCGGCGCGGCCGTGGGCCACGATGGTGAACCCGCCGTGGCTGCCAGTCGACGGAACTGGAGACTCCGAGTGGGGCGGGCCCGTGCCTTTCTCGCAGCTGCCGCAAGCCACCAATCCACCGGCGCAGGCGATCGCGACGGCGAATCAGGACATCACCGGCGCGACCGCCGACGGTAACCCCTTCAACGACGGTGACCCCGCGCTGCAAGCCATCCAAAAGTCGGAGGGCACGCGCGCTCGGCGCATCCTCGATCTCATCGAGGCCGGTGGTGACCAGCACTCGCCTGCTTCGATGCACGCCATTCAAGGCGACACCTATTCCATTTACGGCGCGGCCGTGGTGCCCGTCATCCTCGAGTCGCTGATGAGCAATCCGGGGCTCAGCGCGGACGAGCAAGCCGTCGCCGACGCGCTCGCTGCGTGGCAGTTCACGTGCCCGACGGGCCTCGTCGACAGCGATCCGACCTCGGCCGACGACCCGTCGCAGACCGCCGCGATCGAGTCGATCGGCTGCACGGCGTTCCACGCGACGCTCTTCGCGATCGTCGCCTCGGCCATCGGCGACGAGCTCACGGCGGCAGGTGTTTCGCTCTCCGATCGGTGGGACGTTCACCTCGTCGTGCGGGCCTTGATCGACCCGACCGCGCTCGCGAGCGGCCCGCAGCTCTGGGACGACGTGTCCACTCCTGCGACGACCGAGACGCGCGACGACATCATCCTGCTCGGGCTGTCGCGCGCCGCCGCAGTCCTCGCGACCATGGACCCACCGTCAGGGTGGCGATGGGGCCGCAACCACACGCTCACGCTGCGCAGCATCTTCGACAACTTCAACATCGACTCGTACAACGCTGGGCCCTACGCGGCGCCCGGCGGGCTCTACACCGTGAACGTCGCGAACCCGCGCTCGCGCGCGCTGCCCGTGAGCCCCGATGTCTGGGACTTCGCCTTTGCGAACGGCCCGTCGGTGCGGCTCGTCATCGAGGCGACCGCGAGCGGCCCTCACATGGAGATGACCTTGCCGGGCGGCGCAGACCTCCACCGGGAGAGCCCGTTCTACAACAACCTCCTCCCCAAGTGGCTGACGAACGAGCCTATCGAATTCCCCTTTGGGCCGGGCGCGGTGCCGAACCCGGCGGTCTCGATTCAGGTCTTGCCTTGACCCCGAGTCTGGCGAGCACCCCAATCAATTGACCTGATAGGAATCTCCCTCGAGCATCGTGAGCGCCGGTATCACCCTCTCGGACAGGGCGATCCCCGAGAGCTCGAGGGCGCGCGCTCTGGTCAATAGGCCATAGCGATTTGCGAGCGTCGGCGCGAGCGTCGGGTCGTCGAAATCGAGGACTTCAGCGCCCCCGTCCCCCGCGAGCTTCACCACGAGCTCGCCGCGCATCGCGACGATCGACGCGCGGAGCTCGGCCGCGTCGGCCGGCGTGTCCGCCGACTCGAGGAGGAACTGCGCCGCTCGCCACGCGAACGCCGCGTGCTCGGCGAAGTCCCGAGAGAGCTCCTCGAAATAGGCAATAAGGGCTGGCTCGCGAGCGACCCGCGCGCGCCCCTCGGCGAGCGCGCTCGCGACACATGACGCGACGCAGGCGCCCGACAGCGTGGCGCGCAAGAGAGGAGCGCGATGGAGGCCCTCGAGGCCGCCAGCGGCGCCCGCGAGAGGCTTTGGGCCGATCGGTTCACCGGCAAACAGCGAGGCGAGCGCAAACGAGGTCCGCGCGTGGCGGGTCGACTCGAACGCCGCGCGGTGCGCGCCCGTGAGCAGCCCCGGCGGCGCGGCGAGCGAGATGAGTCCCAAGCTGAAGCGCGAATAGACGGCGATGTCGTGGTGGTGTCGCTCGGCGGCTCGCGTCCAGAAGCGCGCGAGCTCGGCGCGCGCTGCAAGGGGCAAGTCCGTGAGAGAGGCGCGCAGCCCTTCTACCCAGTCGAGCGTCTCGGGGGTCGTCATGACGGACTCGAGGCTAGTCCGATGAAACCGAACTTTCCACGCAACGCGAGCGCCCACGAGCCGTGGTAAGGGTCCAGCATGCAGCGAGACGTAACGAGGCAAAGCCGAAGAGGGCGCCTGTGCTGGTGGGGCGCCGCGGCGCTCGTCGCGTGCGCCTTCACCGCCGCGTGCGCGAGCCGCGCTCCGCACGAGCACGCGCCAGGTCCCTCGTGCGACAGCGCTCCGCTCGCAGCGAACTCAGCGTCCGCGGCGCCGTCCGCCAGCGCGAGCGCGGGCGCACCGCTCTCCGAACGACGGCGCCTCCGCGCGATGCTCGACGAGCGGCTCGCGAAGGAAAAAGCTGGCGACGCGGCCGGCGTGAAGGCCGTCGACGACGCGATCCGAGAGCGCTTCGAACAGCCGCTCGCGATCATGATCACCGACATGAGCGGCCTCACGAAGCGCACGCGTGAAGAGGGGATCATCTCGACGCTCGCGCAGGTGAGGCGCCTCGTGCTCCTCGCCGAGCCGCTGCTCCCTCGCTTCGGCGCCGAGTGGATCAAGGTCGACGCGGACGATCTCATGATCAAGTGCAAGAGCCCCGCGAAGCTGCTCGAGCTCGCGCGCGCGCTCGCAGCGGCGGTCGCCGAGCACAACCAGCGAGATCCTTCCCACGCGATCGGCCTCTCGATCGGCCTCGGCTATGGCCCAGTCCTCGTCGTCGAACACGACGTCTGGGGCAACGCGATCAACACCGGCTCGAAGCTCGGTGAGGACGTCGGAGAGGCTGGAGAGATCCTCGCCGCCGAGGAGTTCATTCAGGCCTTGCCGGCCGACGTCGCAGCGTCCTGCAAGAAGGAGCCGGCGCCCGAGAAGCGCGGCTCGAAGTTGCCATTTTGGTCTTGCCAATAGCACCCTTCGATCGACTGCCGGTTATCGGGCCGATAGGATGCCCCGATGCTCGGCGAGACGCTCTCCAACAAGTTCCTAGTCGGCAAACCTCGACGGTTCGGCACGATGGGCCCGGCCTACGCCGCGAGCGAGGTGGAGAGCGGCCGCCAAGTCCTGGTCCAACAGGTCAACATCACCTTCCCGACCGAGGACGTCCTGCGCCGCCTCGAGGACGCGCGCACGATCGCCGCGCGAGCCCCGGTCGCGTGCGCGCAGGCGCTCGCCTTCGAGGAGGACACCGAGCACGGCTGGTATCTCGTTTGGGATCTCACCGAGGGCGACACGCTGCTCGAGCTGACGAGCAAATCACCTCGAATTTCGCCGCTCGTGGTCTTCGAACTCGGCCGCGCGCTCTTCGGATCGCTCTCGGTGCTCCATGACGCGGGGCTCTGCCATTTCGGTCTTTCGCCGGCGAACGTCTGGATCGTCGGCGCCGCAGCGTCGGCCCGCGCGCTCCTCGTCGGCGTCGGGCTCTACGACCCGATCCCCACTGCAAACGCGGGTCTGCCGCACTCCGGACTCTGGCGTTTCCTCGCCCCGGAGCAGATCGACGCGTCCACCGCCGGCCAAACGCGCGCGCGCATTCCAGCGAGCCGTGAGCCTCCGGGCGCTCGGTCCGATCTCTACGCCGCGGCCTTGATCCTTTATCAGGCGCTCTCCGGCCAACTCCCCCATAGCGCGAAGGGCATGGTGCAGGAGCTCGAGGCCAAGCTGACGACCTCGCCGCGCCCGCTCTCCGAGGCCCTCGGGTTTCGGATCGCTGGCGAGGTCGACGCCTTCTTCATGACGGCGCTCTCGACCGATCCTCGCCAGCGCTTCACCAACGCGGCTGCCACGCTCGCGGCGTGGCGCGCCCTCGAGAAGCACATGGAGCTCGCGCCGCTCCCCGAGCCCTCGGAGGACGACCTGCGCGCGCGACAGATCACCGTGCTCGGGACGCTGGTCGAACAGCTGAAATCCGGCGAACCAGCGCTCCCGACCGACCTCTTCGGCGACCTGCTCGAGGAGCTCGAGCGACGCGGCGACGAGCGCTCCGCGCGCGCGGCCTGGGACGACGACTCGATGGGGCGCATCACCAGGATTCGCCCGCCCGGCAGCAGCGATCGCGTCGAGCTCCTCGACTCGGCGGAGCGTGATCTCGAGTCGCTCACCCCCGACGAGCGGCATGTCGTCTCGCGCTTGCTCGAGGACCTCGCCGACGATCCAGCACCGCGCGGCGCGCAGCCGCTCAACGACGCGCGCCGCCACGTCCGCGTGCGGATTGGCCGGTTGCGTCTGCTCTATTGCGTGCGCGGCGGGGCGATTGTTGCGGTACGCGTCCTCAAAGACGAAACCCCCTGAAGCGCGCCCGATAGAGCGCTGACCTTGACTTCGGGGGTGGAGAGCGGAACGGTGATTACCCGGCGAAAATGGGTGCTCAGTCCGCTTTGGGTTTCACCTGCTCGAACTGTGGAAATCCGCTGCCGCTCAGCAGGACGGGGGTGGTCAAATGCCCGCGCTGCAATGCGGACAATTTTGTCAGCCTTCCGTCGCCGGCCGCGCCTCAGCCGGCACCACAGCCGGCACCGCAGCCCGCTCAGCCTCCGCGGGTCGATTGGGGTCCTCCTCCCATCGCGCCCGAGGCCGTCGCGGTCGTGGCCGCACCCAAACAGGGCTCGGCCGGCTGCGTGGTCGTCGCCGCCATCCTCGTGGTCGCTGGGGCCGGGGCGGGCGCCTACTTCTTCATGCATCGGAACGACGGTGCAGACGACATCGTCTCTTGGGCCGGCGGCTCGACCATGTGCTTGGCCGACGTCGACGGCGACGGCAAAGACGACCTCGTGGGGACAGCGGGCTTCCCCGACATGCACCTCGTCGGCGTCGAGGCCCGCTCCGGCAAGATCGTATGGCGCCACAAGATCGAGGCTACGCACACGCCGCAGGTCTTCTGCGGCGGCGGCGGGATCCTGACGACGGAGCCCTTCGACATGGTGGGTGTCGACGGCCTCGATCCTAAGACAGGTGACAAGAAATGGTCGATCTCGCTGTCCGACAAGATGGACAAGATCGCTTGGGGCAAGGGGTGCGCGGTCATCGACACCGTCGACAAGAAGCGGACGTCCATCGACCTCGGCACGGGGAAAGCGACCGACTGCAAAGACGCCGGCCAGCCGCGATCGATCTATGCACCTGACAAAGCTGTTCGCACCGACGACCTCGAAGTGGCCCTCGTCAGCAAGGGTGAGGGCACCCCGAAGCTCGGGGTCCAAGCGAGCCGTCAGGGCAAGACCGTTTGGGAGGCGGATCTGTCGGCCATCGCGTTCGACGGCGCGGGCATCATGGCCAGTCAATACGGTGTTGTCGTCGGCGGCATCGATCGCGGCTCGAAGGAGCTCGTCCTCACCTTGTTGGATCGCTCGACGGGCTCGACGCTGAAGACCAAGAAGGAGAAGGTCCACGACGCGAGCAGCGTGACGATGGCAGGTCATGATCGTGCTGTGTTCGTCCAGACCTTCGGGCAGATACACACCTACGATCCGCAGTCGCTCGAGCTGCTCTGGTGGGGCGGCACGTTTTGGAAAGACCACTGAGCGACGCGAGTTTGCTAGCCTCCCGTCATGGTGGAGCTCTGGGTTTGCGAGCGCTGTCGTCGGCACGTTCGGGGCACGGCCGACACATCGGGTGAGCGCGTCTGCCCATTCTGCAAGCGCAACGCGCTCCTCCGCGACGCCACGGCGAGCGGCGTAGCGGTCGCGTCCGCCGCGCTGCTCGCCCTCTCCGCGTGCAGCGGCGACGCGACGAACGAAGCGGGCTCCACGACGAAGACGACAGCGTCGAGCTCGGGCAAGACCACGTCGAGCCAGAGCGCGAGCACCTCGGCCTCGGCGCCGAGCTCGGCCTCGGCCAGCGCGAGCGCTTCGACGTCCGCATCGGCTTCGGCGTCCGCTTCGAGCTTGGCTTCGGCTTCGGCGCCGCCCACGACCAAACCGACGAGCGAGCCGACCCCGCCGCCCAACCGCACTTCGGTGCCCAAATACGGTATGCCCCCGATCGATCGCGAGCCGAAGCCGCTCTACGGGATGGCTCAACCACCGAATACGAAGGGCCCCAGTTGAACCGCAGTCGGCGACTGCCTATTTGACCTCGGCCTCGGTCTCGCCGAGCTCCGGGTGGAGAGCCTCGAGCAGTGCGGCCGAGTGCAGCGCTTGGTCCGCGTCGAGCCCGAGATCGATCGCACGAGAGAGAGCGCGCACAGCTTCGATTCGGCGGTTCAGTCCGAAGGCCATGACGCCCGCGCAATAGTGGACGAGGGCGTCGCCGGGCATCGACACCACGCACGAGGTCGCGAGCGAATAGGCCCGTGTGCGGCTGACCGACGCTGGCGATGATTGCCAAAGAAGATAAGCCAATACGGCGGTCGCGGCCGGCGTGCGACCGAGCTCGTTCCACAGAGACTCCACGCTGCCGAGCACGAGCGCCGACTCTTGAGAGCTCGAGAGGAGCTCGATGGCGTCGTTCACGCGCGACACGAGCTCGGGCTGCCCTGCGGCCTCGAGCCGGAGGCGCTGGGTCAGCACCACGAGCACAGCGCCGTCGTCGTTGAACGACGCAGACGCAAACCCGACGTCGAAGCCGTGCAGCGCGTCCACCGATATCGAGACGGACTCGCTCACGATATGGGCGATTCGGTGATCCGCAGACAGATCCAAACCGAGGATGGTCCCAGCCGGATCGACCTCACCACCCTCGCTCTCCAGGAGAGGCCAGCCGTCGCGCGGTCGGCGAACGCTCGGCGACTCGGCCTCACCGAGGCCGGGCACGGTGCCGGGGTCGCGCACTGCCCCGAGCCCGAGGCGATCCGAGACGAGGTCTTTGGTGCGCTCGCGCCTGCGCATCAGCGCCCGCAGATCGTGGATGACCTCGAGGTTGTCCGAGGACTCGTCGAGCGGCGTGAGATCCGCGATCACGCCCCCGCGTGGAGTCACGATGACCGGGACCTTGCCCGAGGGAGGCGCGGAGGAGCGAGGCGGTGGAGGCGGAAGAGCCGACGGCGGGCGCGCCTGCTGCGGGCGCGGGGGGCGCTGCGCGGCGACCGTCTTTTCCAAGGGATCGATGCGGATCGACGGTCGATGGGCCGAGGAAGGCTCGGGCTCGTCGGGCTCGTCAGGGGCGGAGCGAATGGCTCGGCGCGGGATCCGATTGATGCGCTCGACGGTGGAGGCGTCGCCCGGAGCAAAAGGCGCGAGCGCCGTCGCGACGTCGGCGACATAGGAGTAGCGAGCGTCGCGAGACCGGTCGAGCATCCGGTCGACCACGGACGAGAACCCTATTGGCAAGTCCGGTCTGAAGTCCCTAATCGGCGGGCGCGTGGCCTTGAGGATCTTGACCGAGAGCGCCATCGGGTTCGCCGAGGTGAACGGCGTGCGGCCGGTCAGGAGCTCGTAGAGCGTCGCGCCGAGCGAGTAGATGTCCGTGCGCTGATCGACCTCGCGCGAGCACTCGAGCTGCTCGGGGGACATGTAGAGGAGCGAGCCGAGGACCTGCTTGACGCTCGTGAGGTCGGTGGCACCCGCCATTTTGCTGACCCCGAAGTCGAGGATCTTGATGAGCGAGCTGCCATCCGAGCGCCGCGTGAGCAGGAGGTTCGACGGCTTCAAATCGCGATGCAGCACCCCGCTCGCGTGGGCCTCCGCGAGGCCCATACAGGCTTGAAGGGTATAATGGATAGCCTCCTCGACTGGGATGATGCCCTCCTCGGCGAGCTTGCGCGCGAGGTCCTTTCCCTCGAGGTACTCCATCACCATGAAGGGTCGCTCGTCGTCCAGTCGACCGACGTCGATGACGCGCACGACGTGCTCGCTGCGGATGCGCGCGGCTGCGCGAGCCTCTCGCAAGAAACGAGGCAGCGCGTTGCCCGTCGGGTCGGCGCGCATGAACTTGATGGCGACGCGCTCGCGGAGGTCGATGTGCTCCGCCTCGACGACGATGCCCATTCCGCCCCGCCCGATCTGACGGAGCACCCGATACTTGTCTAAGATGACCGCGCCGAGCTGCACCTTCTGCGTGAGCGGCGGCACCTCCATCGGTCGAGCCTATCAACCTGAAATCCGCTCCGCAACGCGCCGTGGGGCGCGGGCGCGAGATCGCGCTTCAGCGCTGATCCACCAGGATGGAGAGCATCATGTCGCTGAGCACGTTGGTCACCGACCGAGCGCGCGCTATCACCCAATCGACCGTGAGCAAGAGCGGCAGGAGCTCGACTGGGAGTCCTACCGTATTGAGGACCAAAGCGAGCGAGATGAACCCGGCCTCCGGCACCCCAGCCACGCCCATCGCCGCGATCATGCAGGTTGCCCCGGCGACGATCTGTTGGGAGAGCGGCAGGTCGATGCCGCTCGCCTGCGCGACGAACAAGACCGCCATTCCCTCGTAGAGGAGGATGCCGTCGTTGTTGAGGTTGGTCCCGACGCAGGCGCCGAGCGCCGACGAGGCGCGGCTGACCCCTAGACGATCGAGCGCGTCGAGCGTGAGCGGCAGCGTGGCGAGGCTCGAGTTCGCGCCGAGCGCGTAGACGACGGGTGAGCGAGCCTCGCGCCAGAAGCGACGCAGTCCGATTCGGGTGTAGACGGCAATCCAGAGTTGGTAGGTGACGCCGATCTGGAGGACGAGGCCCAAGAGACCGACGAGGACGTACCAGCCGAGGCCCTTGAACGGCGCGAAGCCGTATTCGCCGACGGTCTTCGTCACGACGGCGAAGACCGCGAGCGGCACGAGCTTGATGGCCCAGGAGAGGACGACCTCGGAGACCCGCAGCAGCGTCGTGACGACCTCCTCGATGATCCGATGTCCGCCGCTGCCCTGCTCCTCCTCGCGGACGCGGCGCAGCGCGAAGCCGAGGAACAAAGCCAGGATGACGATGGCGATGACCGCGTTCTCCGCGAACGGCGACACCACGTTCTGCGGCACGTGGCTAATCAGCGTCTTGGTGAGGTCGATCTTCTTGTTGGCATATTCGGCGATCGCCGCGGGGGGCTTGTCGCCAGTCGAGACCACCGCGGCCAGGTGATCTCCAGGGCGCAGCAGATTGGAGAGCACGAGCCCGATGGTCAGCGCGATGGTCGCGTTGACGAGCGCAAAGCCGATCATCCGTGCGCCGGCGCGCAGCGAGACTTCGGTCTTCAAAATAGCTTGGACGATGGCCAAGAAGAGCAGCGGCGTCGCGAAGGCCTTGATGAGCTGTATGACCAGCTTGGCGACCTCCGCGAGGGGGGTCGCCTGCTTTCCGACGAGCGGCCCCAAGGCCAGCCCGAGCACCATTGCGGCGATGATCTGGAGCGACAGCGGGAAGCGCAATCGGCGGTCCTTCGCCTTGGGTGCGGCTGCGGACTCGGACGTCATGAGCGCACGATACCCGATCGCGGGGCGATGAATGAAAGGCGGTAGTCAGCACACCAAGGTAGCTGCGTGCAACCTCCTCGGACCCCGCCCAGCATAGAGCTCGTCCTCTCCACCGATGAAGCGCTCGTCTTCTACGAGTGGCTCTCGCGGTTGAACGCAGGCGAGCCGATCTGCGACGACGTCGAGCGTCGCGTGCTCCTCAGCCTCGAGATGATGCTCGAGGGCGCTGTGACGGGCAGCGGCAGACTGAGCATCCAACACGGCACGGAGAGCGAATATGGCGAGCTGCTCGAGCTCGCGCGCCAGCGCCTCTGCGCGCTCAGCTAGAGGGTGCCCCGGAAGGACTGCCCGGCTCCGCGTGATTGAGCAGGTTTGGGCGGGCTTGGCGGGTGTGGGCGGGGTCGCTACGAGCGCGGCCGATTTTCACCGAACGATCGTGCTTTGTCGCGGCGCGGGTGGCGGAAGTGCCGCTAGCCGCCGAGCTTGTAGCGGAGCGCCGCCAGGGCAGCGCCGACGACGAGGACAACGAACACGATTGTAACCACCAGCGTGGAGCGCCCGCGCGCTTTGGCCTTGGTCGCTGACGATTCTGTAACTACCGATCCTGTAACCACCGTCCCGGGTGTGCCGACTGTCGCGTTCAGCGTGCGCGCGATCGTGTCGCCCAGCGCGTCGATCGGCGCCTCGACTGGCGTCCGCTGGGCGACCACGCGGATCCCGTGCGGCGCGAGCTTCAAGGGCCGGTTCGGTGTGGGGGCGGACTGCTCGATGACGGTCCCCTTCGCCGCGAGCCGCGGTGGGCCGCTGTCGGGAGATGCAGCGCCCGCGATCGGGTTGCTCGGATCGTCGAAGGCCAAAGGAGCAGCCGCTGCCTCGAACGAACACGCCTCGTGCGGGCTCTCCGGGGCGTGGCGATTCAGCTCCGCGTAGACCTCGCGCAGGTCGGCGGGCCGATCGGACGGATCGCGCTCGAGCATGCGCGCCACGAGATCCGCGAGCGAGCGCGGCACGCCCGGCCGCACCTCGTCGAGCCGAGGGAACTTCATGGTCATGAGCCGCGAGAAGACCTCCTCGAGCTCCTTGGCGCGCGTGAGGAGCGTCCCCGTCAGCGCCTCATAAAGCATCATCCCGAGGGACCAAATGTCGGCGCGGTGGTCTATCGACTTTTCCCCGAAGGCCTGCTCGGGGGCCATGTAATAGGGAGTACCGAGCATCGTCCCAGTCTTGGTGAGCGCCCCTGTCTCGGCCAGCGCGCCGCCTTTTCGGATCTTCGCTACACCGAAGTCGAGGATCTTCACCCAAGGCTCGTCGCTCAGGAGAAATACGTTGTCGGGCTTGAGGTCGCGGTGGACGAGGCCGAGCGCGTGCGCCGCCCCCACTGCGGACACGACGCGCGAGAAGATGCCCGCGACCTCGTCTACGCCGATAGCCCCCTTCTTGGAGAGGTATTCGCGGAGCGACATCCCCTGGAGGAGCTCCATCGCGATGACTTGCCCGTTGTCGTGCTCGAAGGTCTCGAGGATTCGCACGACGTTCGGGTGCTCGAGCGCCATCGTGGCGCGAGCCTCTCGCTTGAAGCGCCGCTTGATTTGCTCCCAGTTCGGGTTGGTGGGATCCGCGAGCATGACCTTGAGCGCGACGATCTCGCCTGCCGCGGACTGTGCGCGATAGACAGCCCCCATTCCGCCCGCGCC
This sequence comes from Polyangiaceae bacterium, assembly GCA_046351325.1. Lineage (GTDB taxonomy): Bacteria > Myxococcota_A > Polyangia > Polyangiales > Polyangiaceae > Xiheicaenibacterium. The sequence continues at coordinate 508,626 of JAXLYR010000001.1, forward strand.
CAACGTCGCGAGGACCCGATAACTGCCAATCTGCGTGCCCGCGGGGAGGTTTGCTGTTGGCATGTCAGAACGGCACGGAGCTCACGATACCCCGCCTACCTGGAGAGGTCTCGGGGGGCACGGGCGTGGTCAGCGCGTTCGCCGAACCCGTCGAGTGCTGTCCAGTACCTGGGCTCAAACCGATCACGGGCGACTTGCCCGTAGTGCCACGAGCCGGAGACGAGTCCGTACCCGGGTCGGGTTTGATAGGGGGCGACGGAGGAGTCTCGGGAGGAGGGGTCGCCGTCGCGACGGCCGACAAGGTCGGAGTCGTGGATTCGGGGGTAGTCGACTCGGGGGATTGCGCGCCCGAGCTGCCGACCGCGCTCGGGTCGTTGTGGGCGCGGCGCTGAAAGACGATGGCCGTCACGCCGACGCCGACGAGCGCCAACACCAACACCGCAGCGAGCCGCGTGACGCGTGAGCCGCCCGACGAAGTGATCGTCGAACCCGATTTGGTGCTCGCGGGGGCGGCGTCGCGCGAGCTGCGAATCGGCGACTTGTCGAGCGCCGCGCCGTCCCCCGTCGCGCTGAGTGGATTGTCAGCGGACTCGGAGAGCCGCAGCGGGGTCTCCGCCGGCCCGAAATCCGTGATCAGCGACGCGGTGAGCCCGAGCGGCGCGGGTCGCGGCGCGCTCGGCTGCGACGGGCGCTCTGGCGCGGGCTCGATCGGCTCGAGGCCGAGGCAGCGCTCGAGCGTGGCGCGCACGGCACGCAGATCCGCGGGGCGATCCGCGGGTGCGTAGGAGAGCATCGAGTCGACGAGCTCCGCGAGCTCTCGCGGCACGTGAGGCGCGGTGTCCACGAGCTTCGGGATGGAGCGCGTCATGATGAGCTTCAGGATTTGACCGAGGTTGTCGGCCTGGGTCGGGAGCTCACCGGTGAGACATCGATACATCACGACCCCGAGCGACCAGATGTCTGCGTGGTGGTCGACGTCGCGCTCGCCGAAGGCTTGTTCGGGCGACATGTAATAAGGCGTACCGAGCATCGCCCCAGTCTTCGTGAGGCCTGCAGTCTGAGCGGCCGCGCCCTCGGTCACGCCCATCTTCGCTATGCCGAAGTCGAGGACCTTGATGTCGGTGCCCTCGGGCGTCTCGACGAGGAAGATGTTCTCGGGTTTGAGATCGCGGTGGACGATGCCGCGGCTGTGCGCGGTGCCGACTGCGCTGACGACGCGCAACATGACGCCGACGGTCTCCTCGACCGACATGACCTTGTCGCGCGCGAGCTTGGCCTCGAGAGACTCACCCTCGAAGAGCTCCATGATCATCGCGGGCGTGCCGTCCTCGAGCTCGAGGACGTCGTGGATCTTCACGACGTTGGGGTGGTTCACCGCGCAAGCTGCGCGGGCCTCACGGAGGAAGCGCCGGCGCGTGCCCTCGTCGGCGGTCGCGCCGCCGAGCAAGAACTTCATCGCGACGCGATTGGCCGTGATGGATTGCTCCGCGGCCCAGACCTCGCCCATGCCGCCGCGCCCGAGGAGCCGCAGGAGGCGATACTTGCCCCCCACCACTTTCCCGGGTTCGAGCGCGAGCGCCATAGGTCAGAAGGTTACCATCGCCTGGCCGACGACCCACCCTGTCGTGCCACCGTCGTACGGAGGAGGCTCGGGCTCGGGGCGAACAGCGAAGTAAGTCGCGACGGCCGCCGTGCCGAGCGCGCCCACGACGCTCGTCCAAAACCACCACTGGGTCGCGACGTTGAGCTTTGCCTTCGGCAAGATGGCGTCGATCTTCGCTTGCTCGCCGGGGCGCACGGTCAGCGAGGTCTCGTATGGGACGTAGCCCTCTTTCTGAACGACAACGGGGTACGTCCCCGCGGGGCGCAGGACCTCGACCGGGACGGGGCCGACGTCGATCGCCCCCACTTTTACCAACGCGCCGTCGACATCGGCGTTGATGTGGATCGCGGCGGGCAGGCGCTCGAGTTCGAACGTGAGCTCCGGTGTCGAGCCTGGCGTGAAATCGCGCTTCGACACCGCGTCGCCGAAGCCCTTGAGGGACAGCAAGAAGACGTGGTTGCCGGGATCGAGCGTGAGGTCGAACGTGCCGGCGGGGACGGGCGCGCCGGGACCTGGGGAATCGACGCCGGCCGCGTAACCGAGACCGTCCCCGAAGGAAGAGATCGGCCGCCCGTCGACGGTGAGGCTCACGCCCTCGGGGTGGACGGTGACCTTCGCGTGCACGAGGGAGCTCTCCGCTTCCTTGAGATAGCTCTTCGCGTCCTCGATGCCGCGGCCGTCGAGCACCTGACCGCCGCCCGCGTCGTTCTCCGCGAGCGCGCGCGTGAGCATCATTCGCGCGAGCAAGAGTCGCCCGAGCGCTCGCTCGCAAACACCGATGTTGAGGCTGGTGTTCGCGTTGGGCACGAGCGCATACGAGGCCTCGAAGTGATTGAGGGCCTCGGCCCATTCGAGCTGTTCGACGGCCTTCACGCCCGAGCGATAGAGCGCGCGCGCTCGCTCCTTTGCGTCGGAGTCCGCGGCCCCCGTCGCAGACCCAGCCGCGGGCGCCGTCGAGGACGCTGCGGAGGGCGCCGCGGAAGCGCTCGCACGCGCGCTCGCGCTCGGTGCATTCGGCGCGGCGGACGCGTGCGGGCCGAGCGCGAGGAGCGCGAGCGGCGCCACGACGAGGCCGATCGCAGCGAGCCCCAGACGTCGAGCGACCCCGACCTCGAATTGCGGCGTTCGATTGTCCATCATCCTCACCGGGCGTCCTTCGCGCAGCGAAAGCCCACAAAGGGAAACTGCGCGAACCTGCTGATGCGCTGTCGAAACGTGGTGTGAGCGTCGTAGGTCGTAGAGAAATAGCTGCCGCCGCGCAAGACGCCGTCGACGCGCTCGTCGCAGCGGGGGTCCTTGCGCAGCACGATGTCGGAGCCCCAACAAGGCCCCTCGTCGTAGCGAGAGAAGTCGTCGGCGACCCACTCGGAGACGTTGCCCGCCAGGTCGTGCAGACCGAACGGCGTGACGTCGGTCGGCGAGCCCGTGCGCTGTGGCCCAACGGGGTAATCCCCGAGGAGCGCGCACTCGCGCGAGGCGGGGAGGTCGAGAGGCTCACCTCTCGCCAAGACCGCGACGGAGCAGAGGAGCTCGTTGTCGACGACCACTCCGGACAAATCCAACGGATACGCGAGCTCCGAGCCACGTGAGCCGGCCGCATATTCCCACTCGGCCTCGGTCGGTAAGCGCTTGTCGGCCACCGCACACGCGAGCGCGGCCCCGTCGCGCGCGAGACAGTTTACGGGCATGTCATCGTCGGGGCCGGCTACAGCCGTGTAAGTGCACCCGGGCATCGCGGAGGCCGCGATGGGCTCCGGCGCCCCGGCCTTCACGAGCGCGCGGTACGCGCCGACCGACATCTCTCGATCGTCCAGGAAGAAGGGCGAGAGCTCGACGAGCTGCTCGGGGATTGGGTCGAAGTCGGGGCCGTAAGGGACGAAGGTCCGACTGCCCAGGAGGAAGAGCCCACCGTCGACGCAGACCATCCCCGCGGGCGCGTCGCCGACGCAGGGCTCGGTCGGCGCGAACGTGTCGCTCGCGAGGACGTCGGCGTCATTGCCCAGCGGGAGCTCCAGCTCGACAGGATAGTCGAGCGTCGCCGGATCACAGGTCGTGCCCTCGAGGGGGCGGGCCCGCTTGCCGAAGCAGCCCACAGTCATGTTGGCGACGACGTCGACCACACCGTCAGCCTGACCCGTAGAGAGCGCTGGCAATCGCGCGTAGAGGTCGATGACGGGCTCCGTCGGCTCGCCATTGGGCGCGGTGTTCTCCGCACGATAGAGCCGCAGGCGCACGAACTTGTTCGGGGGCGCGCGAAGCGCGGGGGGCGAACCGAGCCCCCCGAACGAGTTCGTAGCGGTGTCCTCGTCGGGCACGACGCCAAAGGAGAGCGGCAATTGGTCCGGCTCACCAACCTCGAAGACGCGCGAGCACTCCTCACAGACCTCGCCCGCGCCGTCGTAGACGTCAATGCGAACGCGGTCCCCGAAGCCCGGCAACGGCGCATCGGTGCCGACGTGGACGACCCATTGGGGCCGAGCCGGCGCGGGGGACTGACACGAGAGCGCGAGCGCACCGACCACCGCCCAAAGGGGTTTGCGCGCGGCGCTCATGGCGCGGGCTCGTCGCTATAAACGCAGCGAAAACCCTGGTCGGAACCGGCCTCACCGAAGCTCTTGCGCGCCGGCAACGTGGCGTCGCCGAACGCCGCGTTCCAGGCCGCGCCGCGGCTCAAGCGGAGGCTCGTCTCGTCGCATATCGGATCATGGGGGATCGCGAGCGGGCCGTCGGGCTGCCAACACGCGTCCGCGTAGCTCCCGAACGTGTCGAGGACGATCTCGCCCACGCTGCCCGTCAGATCGAACACGCCATCGCGGGAGACGTCGCCGGGACACGCGTCGTCACCGGGGTGGCTCTTGACGGGCTCAGCTCCATATCCACCGTCACAGCCTGCATTTGGAAACCGGCCGAGGCTGGCCGAGCAGCAATTGATTTGGTTACCGACCCACGCAAACAGCCTGCGCTCGCCACGCCCGCGCGCAGCGTGCTCCCACTGTGCCTCGGAGGGGACAGTGCCGCCCCGTTCGGCGCAGACCAGGTCGGCGACCGCGTAGAGGATGCAATTGACAGGCATATCAGCAGAGGTGGCTGGCGACCACGTACAATCCGGAAACTGCGCTGACTGTGTTGTAGGCAGAGGACCGCTGTAGCCGTCCGCGACGAGCGCGCGAAGCTCGCCGACTGTGACCTCCGTCTGGTCCATGAAGAACGGCGCGTGCAGGGTCGGGCGGATCGGCACGGCGTCGTACTCGAGCTCGTTCCGAGCCAGAAACAGGGGATCTCCGACGACGCTGAGCCCGCCAGGGATGCACACCGCTCCCCTCGGGGCAGTGCCCTGACAAGGCAAGACGGCCGCGAGCGCCCACGTACCGGCGACGGTGCCGTCGACCGAGGTCTCTTCGCTGTCCTCCTCGAGCGCGGGCGCGCTCGGATGTTCGGCGTCGATGCAGGTTCGATTGGGAGCGCCCGCGACGCCGAACTGGATGGGCACTCCCATACAGTCGCCGTGGAGCGTCACGTGCCTCTCGACGACCCCGTCTTCGGGCAAGGTGAGCTCGATGAGGCGGTCGACCGTGACCTCTTGGATTGGGTCGGAGATCGGCTTGTCGCCGGAGAACCCCGGAGTGGAGTAGACACCGCGGAAGGCTCGAATACGGACGAGCACCGGCCCCGACGAGATGATGTCGCTCGGGATGCCGAACGAGAGCGGCAGAGACGCGGTCGTCGCGATGCTGAGCGCGCGATCGTCGATGCGCTGCCGATCCGCGTCGAAGACCTCGATGCGGAGGGTGTCGACCGCGGCGTCGGCGCTGAAGGCGGCGCCGTCGCCGACCTGACCGCTGACAGGCATGTCAACGTCGACGACGAGCACGAGCTCGGGGCGGGCGGGCGCGTCACACGCTGACAAAGAAGAAAGCAGAGCGCCGACAGCGAGGGCGACGCGGCTCCGAGACATGAGAACTTGGGCTCGCGTTCGCTCGCCCAACAGGGGGACTCGTTGCCCTCGCTTCGCTCGGCCAACAACTCTGTCAGCAGCTCGAGGCGCAGTGATAGTTGACACAGTCCGTCCACACATAGAAGGCTTCCTCGCCGTCGGGGTGCGCCGCGACGCAGTCGAGCGTGCACTCGATCCCTTGGCCGGCGGCGCCGCAGTCCTCCGCGCAGGTGAACAGGAGGAAACCGTCGTGTGAGCCGAACATGGCTACAAAGCTGTCACCACACGTATCGTACATACAGTCATCACAGTCGTCGCGGAGGCTCGCGTCGCAGTTCGGTTGGTCGTTCGCGCAGAGAGACAAGCCACAGACGAGCTGCGAGAGGAAAGGATCGACGGCGGTCGGGTGAGCCTCGAAGCAGTCGGCGAGGCAAGGCTCGAGGGGGTAGATCTGACAGGCGATAGCGCAGTCCGTGAGGGTGTTGCACTCGGGGTCGACGCCGTCGGCGTAGCAGGCGTCCCACGTGTCACAGCAGCGATCCCAAGAGCACTGTCGACAGGGGTTCGGCGCGTTGGGCCGAGGCTCGCATTGCTGGTTGAGCGTGGGGTTCGTATTGCCAGTCGGGATGTTGCAGTCCGCACAATCCTCGGCGCCTCGGCCCTCGAAGCGGCAGGCTGTGATCGCCGAGCGAGCCTTCAACGACTCGGTGGAGTCGTCGGCCACGCAGCCCGCGTCACACTCGGTCGTAGCGTCGCCGTCGGCCGTGACGGGACAGGCGAGGAGGCACTCGAGATAGCTCGCGCACCCAGGGTCCGACTGACAATCCGTAAACTCAGCGCTGCACGCCGTCTTCACGCAGGTGCCGCAGTCGGTGGTCCCATAAACCGGGTCGCTCGGCGGCGGCTCGGTCGTGTCGTCGCCGCAAGCGCCGAGCGCCACGCCGACCCCGAAGCAGAAGAGCGCCCCACAGACCGAGACAGCGCGCACAGCACGCCCACGCTGCGCGGAGACAGCCGGCGATAGCCTCATAGAATCCTCCCTTGATTGGGCTCTTCGCACCGTGGCCTCTCCAAAGCAAGAGGCGCTAACCGCTTGTCTGGGCGAGGCCCAGTCTGCGCCCCTATTGCAGTTCGTCGGCGTCGTCGCGGTGATTGGAGTCGAACAGCTTGACGAAGATCTCGCTCCCGAGGCCGGTGGAGACCATGCGCTCGCGATGGTCGGAGAGCAGCTCTTCCATCCAGGGGACGGCGCCGCCGTCGCCGATGGGCAGCTCGAAGCCGTCCGCGCGGCGCGCGACGAGCTGCACGTAGGGGCCGCGGTAGTAGTTCGCGCCCTGCAGTCGGGCGAAGTCGAACGTGAGCGGAGCGCGCGTGCGCAGCGACGCGAGATCGTCGTGGAGCGCAGCCGCCAGGCCCTGCTCTGCGGGGCCGAGACCCAAGGCCGCAGCGTCGCGCGCTGGATCCTCGGAGGCGCGCGGCACACCGTCGACCTTGGCGAGGAGCTCGGCCGCGACGCTCGGGCGATTCGAGGTCGCTCTCCGCGCGAGCCCCTCGACGTCGAGGCCCCGCTTGCCGAGCGCCGCCGCGACGAGCCGCGTGTCGGAGACGACGATCCGCAGCGTCGTCGGCGCGAACTCCGCGGCGGGCAGCGCGTCGAACATCTCGCAAAAGACGGCGATCTGCTCGCGCAGCGCGTGTCGCTCGGTCGCGTCGTCTTCCCTCGCGCGGGCGGAGCGGACGAACGTGCCCAGCGCGAAGAGACGGAAGTGAGGCGAGAACCCCGGCTGCTCCCAAGGCTGCAGGCGCAGCACGCGCTGGCTCGTGCAGAGCCGGATTTTGGTGTTGCCGCGCCCCGCGCGCTTGCGACGCGCGGCCGCGAGCGCGAGCGCAGTCGACGGATCGGCGGCGACCTCGCCAAAGCGGAGCGTCGCGAGCACGTTGTTCGCGTCGACGCCGGTGCACGGCGCGAGCCCGAGCGGCTCGACGGGCGCGAGATCGAGCGCCTCGAAGTCACGCGCGCAGCCGAACGCGACGCCGTCGAACGCGTGAAGCCGGCGCGCGCTCGCTTGCGACGGGTGCGTCATCAGGAGCTTCTCCGCTTGCTCGAGCACGTGCGCGAACGTGCGGCGGCGCGCTCGCTCGCGGAACGCGTGCATGAGGAGCGTGGTCAGCTCGTTGCCCGCGAGGTGCTCGGCGAGCAGCTCGTCGATCGGCCGGAGCGGGAACGAGCGCGCGGCGCGGATCGCGACCTTGCGCGCGAGGGCCGCGGTCCGACCGACGTCCTCGTTGATGGGTGGCGGAATGGGGCGCGGGACGGCCTCGCGGTGAGGTCGAGGCGCGCGCGGGCGGCCTGCATTCACGGTAGGTGCCTATCATGGGGGCGCAGGCGCGTGCGCCTCACTCGCCGGGTTGCCAGCGATCGAGCTTCCACCCCGAGGGCGTGCGCACGAAGAGGAGTCCGTGCTCTTTGACCTCGGGCCCGAGGTTCGCGCGAGCCTGTGTGTCGGTCCGCTCGACCCAGCGAACCTCCCAGGATTGCCAGCTCGTGCCCCACCGCGCGAAGGTTGTCGCGCGCGACTCTCCGTGCACGCCGGCCTCGAGCGAGCGAATTCCATTTACAGTCGCGTAAGGCTCCAAGGGCTCCCCTGCCCGCATGGCCGCGAGCAGATCTTGCCAAGCGACCTCGGGGCTCGAAGCGGCGCTCGTCGCGGAGGTCGGAGCGGCGCTCGTCGCCGAGGAGGCCCCACTCGAGGAGGTCCCACTCGAGGAGGCCCCGCTCGATGAGGTGGGCTGCGGGGCCTCTGCGTCGTGGGGAGCAGCGCAGCCCGCGAGCGCCGCGGCGCCGACGAGCGCCACGAGAGCGCGATTCGTCATCGCCCCGAGCATGGGCGGGGAGCGAGGCACCTGCAAGCGCCCTTCATGGGAGTCGCTATCCTCACGCGATGTCGAAGACGGTTCTCATCACGGGCGCGACCGACGGGATCGGCCTCGCGACGGCCATCGATCTCGCGGCGCGCGGGGCGCGGCTCGTCCTTCACGGTCGCAGCGAAGAGAAGCTCGAGCGCGCGAGGGCGCGCGCCGAGGAGGCGCGTCGCGGGAGCGTCGCGGCCACGCTCTCGTTCGATCTCGCGGAGCTCGCGGCGGTGCGACGGTTCGCGGCCGCCGCGGCGGCCCTGCCGGAGCTCGATGTCCTCGTCGCGAACGCAGGGATCTTCAAGCGACAGCGCGAGATCACGGTCGACGGCTTCGAGGCGACGATGGCCGTGAATCACCTCGCGCACGTCCTCTTGGTGCACGAGCTCCTGCCGCGCCTGCGGGAGCGGGCCGGCGCGCGCGTCGTCCTCGTCAGCAGCATGGCCCACGGTCGCGGCGCGCTGCCGAACAGCCCCGACTTCGGTCTGCGCGAGCCGCGCGGTGGAGCCACGCCCGCCTTCGAGGGCTACGCCGCGTACGCGCGCTCGAAGCTCGCGAACGTCCTCTTCGGGGTCGAGCTCGCGAGGCGCTTGGGCCCGCACCCGACCGTGAACTCGCTGCATCCGGGGGTCGTGTCGACCAACCTGCTCCGCGAGGGCTTCGGCATGAGCGGCCCCGACTCGGCAGCCGAGGGCGCGGCGACCAGCGTCCACCTCGCAATGTCTGACGATGTTGTAAGCGACACGGGCCTCTATTGGGTCCGCAAGCGCAAGGCCGAAGCGCACCCGCTCTCGCGAGATCACGCGACCACCGCGCGCTTCTACGAGGCGAGCTGCGCCGCGGTCGGCGTGAACCCGCTCCCCCCGCGCTGAAGAATGACTTACAGGTAAGTCAAGTTCGATAGGGGGCTAGGCCACCTCGGAACGTGAGCCTCAGCGCGGCGCCTGCGACGCGCTCGAGCACGGGGTCGAGCGCGGTGGGGTCCGCCGGCAAGGTCGGACAGCTCGCGCGGAGCTCGCCGTTCGCGAGCTCCACACCTTCTTTGGCAGCGTCCGCGAGGACCGCTCGGGCCTCGTCGCTCGCGAGCTTCACCTCGGGGGGCAGGCGGTGGACACACGTCGTCGAGAGCGGCTCGCCTGCATCGGACCACGCGTGCACGAGGTCGAGCTCGATGTCCCCATGGCGGAGCCCACGAATGGAGAGGCTGCCGGGCTCGAGCCAGCCGCCGCGCACGGCCGCGAAGTCGCGCCACGCGAGGCCCCGGTCCGCGGCGCGAGCGGGTGGTGGGATGCGGCCGATCGCGCTCGCGATCGCGGCGGAGAGCTGCCTCGCGAGCGCGACGAACTCCTCGAGCTGCTCGAGCTTGTGTCCACCCCGATCGCCATGACGACAGCGCCGTCGTCGTCGAGCGTCGCGCTGCGCGTCTTCGCCAGCATTCGAGCGAGATCGCCCTCGAGGAAGGCGCCGCTCTGAGCGCGCTCGCGAGCCCTCGCCACGAAGCGTTTGTCGAACGCGGGGTCGGTCTCGGCGAGATCGCCGCGGCTCAGCGCGTCGCTCCACTTCCGCTCGCGGACGCTGAGGTCGATCCCGAGCGGCGGCCATACGAGCGTCGCCACCGAGCAGAGCCCCTCGTCCTTGCGGGACTCGAGCTCGATGCTGAGCTCGACGGGCCCGACCCGCGCGCGCATCGTCTCGCTCTCGGCGTCGTTCTCGAGCCCTTGTCGCTGAGCGACGAGCGCCCAGACGCGAGCGCGCCGCTCGCGCCCGACCGGAGGCAGACGGCGGAGCTTCGTCGGGTCGACGTTCGCGGGCCCGTCGGTCGCGATGACGACGGGGACGAGCAGCTCGACGCCCTTGCCCCAACCCGCCGACGCCGAGAACTTGAGAGCCCAGCCGAGCGTGAAGAGCCCGGCCGCGAAGCTCGGGTGGACGTCTTCGGGGATGCCGAGCGTGAACGGAGACGAGGTCTCGGTGCCGTCGGCGACGAGCGGCACGTGCCACGCGAAGCGCGTCGTCTGCGCGCGCGGCGGGCTCGCGGGGAAGGTCGCGTCGTTGATCGCGACGAGCTCCGCTTCGATGGTCTTCGTCTTGGCGGGGAGGTTCGCGACGCTGATCGCGCCCGAGAGGGCGCCGCCCCGACAGAGCGCGCCCGGATCGAAGGTTACTTCGATGTAAGGCATCTTCGGCTGCGGGCCCGAGGTGTTCGTCGAGAACACGACCGGACCGCGAGCCTCGGCGCGGAAGCGCGGCGGCTCGACGACGATGGCGTAGGTCGCGACGCGATCGGGCCACCACGGGATGTCGACGCGGACCGTCAGCTCGTAGCGAATGCTCGACTGCGGGTCCTCGTACGTGGGCGGCAGGTAGAGCGGCATCGGGAAGGACGCCTGCACCTCGCGTGTCCCGACGTGCAGCTGCTCGGGGTTCGAACGCGCCGCGAGTGAGACGATCGAGCTCGTCTTGAAGACCCGCGTGCTGTTGTCTCCGCCCGAGTCGTGGCTGAAACGACGCTCGGTCCCCGACAGCCTGAACTCGACGCCGTCGATCGGAGTCTCGCTCGACGATGTCAGGCGCGCTGTCACGACGACGGTCGAGCCCGCCGTGGGGTGCGCGGGTTTGACGAAGACCTCGAGCTTCGGTCGGCTCCTCATGCTTCGAGGAGCCTAATACCGTCGGCGGCGAGTTCTTAGGGGGTTCGGCGGCGCGCAATGCAGCCGCGCGCGCGACCGCTCAGAGAAGGCCGCCGAGCACGTCGGCCTCGAAGGTCCCCTCGACCTCGGCGCCGTCGCCGGTCGAAGCCTTCGTCAGCTGGACGGAGCCCGCGTTGAGTATGCCTTGGAGGACGAAGTTCTCCGTCGCTGGATCGACGTGCCCCACGACCCCGAAGCCCTGCTGCCAATCGAACTTGATGGAGGCGCCCGGGGTGAAGAGCGCCTTGTCGATGTAGAGGACGACGACGGTGAAGTCGACGGGGTTCGAGCCGACGATCTGGAGGAACATGCGCGAGGTCTCCTCGCCGCACGCGGCCCCGCCAGTGCTCGTCGTGTCCATCACGGTCGTGAGGTTGCGCGTCACGCTGCCCGTGCCCGCGAGGAAGATGTTCACGTCGAGCGAGTTCACGGTCGTCGAGAACGAGCCGCTCACCGTCCCGATGTTGACGAGGCACGGGTCGCTGCGCAGCGGGTATGGCCACGGCGCAGGCCCCGCCGCGACCTCGGCCGAGAGCACGTCGGCGCGCTCGTTCACGAAGCTGCGGACCTCGTCCATCGAAGACTGGAAGCTCGGGCTCGTCGTGTCGACGTAGGGCTCGAGCAGCGCCTGCATCCGATCGATCTCGGCGGTGACGGTCGCTGGATCGAGGACGTCCGACACAATCGTCAACAAAGCTTGACGATAATCGTCGCGCACCGCGGCGTCCTGATACAGGCGGTTCGGCAGCGCCCCCCACGCGGAGACCGAGGCAGGTCGATCGCCGGGGCTGAAGGGGTCGTCGGTGACGAAGGTCATGTCCGGCGACCACGGGATGTAGAAGAGCTTGTCGGTCGTCGGGTCGTGGTAGACGAAGTGGTTGTTCTGGTTGTTCGCGTAGCCGTCCCACGCGCCGAGCGCGGACTCCGCGGCCCAGAACTTGAGGAAGCCGTCGAGGTCCACGCGCGACGCGATGTCGGCGGTGGTCGTCGCGGGCGCCGCGAGCAGCGCCGAGAGCTCCTCGATGTCCGCGCGGCTCGGGTCCATCGTGTTGCTCTTCTTCTCGTAGGTGTCGACCCAACCCGTGCGCACATCGCTGATTTGTCCCTCGTAGAGCGTGCCCGTCCCGTCCCCGAAGGACCGCTCGAGGAACGACGTGCCGACGTGCTCGACGTTGGCGTAGATGCCGAGGTCTTCGCCGTTGACCGTGACGTGCGCGAACGTGCATCGCGGCGCCGCGGCGCCGGCCTTCGCGAAGAGCTCGAGCGCGAGGCAGGTCCGGACGAGCGACTCGTCCTGCTTGTTGTTGTTGAGGGTCAAACGATCGGTATCGAGGTACTTGCCCTCGGGGTCGACCGCGTCGAAGCGGATCTTGAGCGAAGGCTTCGTGATGCTGAGCGAGCCGAGGAAGCCCTTCTTGCGCACGGTGATGTTGTCGAACGAGGTCCCGTCCACGGTGACGGAGCCATCGAACTCGGTGAACTCGGTGAGGCGCGGGCCGGACAGGCAGTTGCCTCCGAGGAGCGCCTCGGGGTCGTTCCCCTCGAGCCGCAGCGCCTCGAAGTCGTCGGGCGACATCGTCACCGCGACCTCCATCACGTGGCCCGTGTCGTACGCGGTCGTGTAGCTCGGCGCGCCGCCACCACCTGCCCCGCCCGCGGAGCCGCCGGAGCCGCCGCCGCCCGTCGTGTCGTCACCGCACCCCGTGCACATCGCGGCGCTCACCACGAAGAGCCCGAACGCTCGATACCATCGCTCGCTCCGGCGGCTCGGACTCCGGAGGACCGGAGCCCCAGTCTCGCTGCGCTCGACCCACGCCGCCTCCGCTCGATGCCACGTCCCACCCAGTGCCTGCATCGGGCCATCGTGACAAACTCGAGGCCTCTCCGTCACGCACTGGTGACGACAAAGCGCGCCTCTTTTTCGGGTAATGTCGAACCATCATGCCCAGCCCGACGGGGACCTGCGAGACCTGTGCGGCGTTCGTCCGTGTCCGCGAGGACGAGCGGCTGGGAAAGATCGGCGAGTGCGCGCTCGAGGTCTTCCCTCCGCCGCTTCGAGCGGGCTCGACCTGCTCTCGTCACCGACCGAAGGGTGCGCTCGCCCCACCGCCACCGCCGCGGCGCGCCGCGGGCCAGCCCAGGCGTGCGGGCTCGGCGACAGCGCCGAGGCCGCGAGTTCTGCAAACGTCTCTTGGTTCGAGCGCGGGCCGCGATTTGCCAGAGGAGATCGACATCGACATGGACATCGAGGATTTTCGGCGCGTCTTGAGAGAGGTCCTCGCCGACGAGCTCGGCGTCAGCCAACCCGAGCTCGGCGGTCGCTGGCAAGGCGGCGAGGTCATCCTCAAGCCGGGCAAGGAGGGCACGCAGGAGAAGCGCGTGCCGATCGAGGCCTTCTTCCACAAGATCGTGATGATCCGCGACAAGCTCCGCGTGCTCGAGCAGAAGCTCAACGCGCACACGACGCTGACCGCGGAGGAGAAGGTCCAGCTGCAGGCCTACATCACCGGCTGCTACGGCTCGCTCACGACCTTCAACGTGCTCTTCGCCGAGAAGGGTGATCAGTTCACCGGAGCCGCCGGCAAAGACGACTGACGCGGCTGTCAGCCGAGCAGATCGAGCGAGGTGATCCGCGGGCGGCGGACCTCCGCGACGCCGATCCGCTCGAGGTGGGCGGCGACGCCGAGCACCACGTGCTCGTCCCACGCGTCGCCCAGGATTTGCAGCCCGATCGGTAGGCCGTCGCGATCCACGCCGACGGGCGCGGTTACGGCGGGCGCGCCCGTGAGGTTCCCGAGGAAGTTGAAGCGGCACATGGCGTCGATCGCCGTCGGGTCGGCGAGCGCCTGGCCTCGCTCGACGCGCGAGAGGTGCGGCGCCGTCGTCTGCGTCGTGGGGAGCCCGAGCACATCGACCGTGCGCAAGACCTCCGCGAGCTCGAGCCGAAGCGCGGCGCGCAGCCGCTGAGCGTCGAGAAAATCCGCCGCCGAGATCCCCGAGAGCACCGCGTACGAGAGGCGCAGGTCGTCGCCCATGCGCTGGCGTCGCTCGCGCCAGTGATCGACATGCGAGGCGAAAGACTCGCAGCCGATGGTCAAGTAGCCGATGGGCGCCGCGACCGCGGCGAGCGGGAGCGAGACGTCGACGAGCTTCGCGCCCGCGCGCTCGAGCGCCGCGAGCGCGCTCTTGCCGGCGGCGGCGACGTCCTCGGCCGCGTCGGCCCACTCGCTCGGGATGACGCCGATGGTGAGCCCGCGAACGCCTGCGGCGAGGCGCGCGCCGAACCCCCCCCGGGGGGGAGGGGGGGCTAGGCTCGTGAAGGGATCGCGCGGGTCGGGCGCGCTCGCGACCGCGTCGAGGAAGATCGCGAGGTCGGCGACCGAAGCGCCGAGCGGACCGATGTGACCCACCGACCCGGCGAGGCCTGCCCCCGCGTTGCTGATGCGCGCGAACGTCGGCTTGATCCCGAACACGCCGTTCAGCGCGGCCGGGATGCGGACCGAGCCGCCGCCGTCCACGCCGATCGCGAGCGGCACGACGCCGAGCGCGACGCCGACCCCCGAGCCGCTCGACGAGCCGCCGGGCAAGCGCTCCTCGTGGTGCGCGTTGTGGGGCATCGAGAACCGCGCGTTCTGTCCGAGCGGCGACATGCCCCACTCGGTCATCACCGTCTTGCCGACGAACACCGCGCCCGCCGCTGACAAGCGCGCGACGACGGTCGCGTCCGTCGGGCGAGGCTCGCTGCTTTCACAGCGTGAGCCCAAAAGCCGCGGCAAACCCGCGACGTCGAGCTCGTCCTTGACCAAGAACGGCACGCCGTCGAGCGGACCGAGGGGGCGCCCCGCGGCGATGCGCTCGGCGCTCGCGCGGGCCTCGCGGCGCGTGCGCTCGAGATCGCTCGCTTGCAGGATGTTGAGCGCGCCGTCGCGCTCGGTCGCGAGCGCTGCCACGAACGTCGTCGCTCGCTCGGCGAGCGCCGCAGGGTCGACGCGCTTCGATTCGAACGCGGCCCGGAGATCCGCGCTCGTGCGCGGCCAAGCGCGCGCGCTCTCGGGCTTGGTCTCGCTCGCGTGCGCGGCATCGGCGCTCGGGAGCTCGTGCGCCGTGCGTGCGCGGACCGGCGTCGTGTCGAGCGGGAGCGACCCGCGCACCGAGTCGGGCAGAGCCTTCAGCCGATCGATGCCCAAGCTCTGCTTCAGCACGCCGCCGAGCGCGGCCGCGGTCGTGCCGTTCTCTGCGGCCATGCGCGCAGCGACGAGCGCCGCACCACGAAGACGCGGCGGCGTCATCGCGCACCTCGACGACGAGACCGCGCGGCCACGAGGCCGAGCGCGAGCGCACCGACGAGCATCGCGCCGCTGTCGCGCGGAGCTCCAGGGACACGACAACTGCAGTCCCCGCCGCCGCCGTCGCCGTCGCCCGCGCCACCCGAACCGCCCGAGCCGCCGTTCGCGCTCGCGCCACCCTCGGGTGGACCACCCGCGCTTCCATTGCCGCCCGTGTTGGCGCCGCCCCCCGCGCCGGCGCCGCCCTCCCCCGTCATCGCCGTGTGGGTCTCGCAAGCGCTGTTGCCTGCGAGATCGGTCGCGCAGACGTCGAACGACGCGGCGTCGGTCGCAGGCGCTACGGCGCGGAAGAGGTCGCCGCCCATGAAGTGCGCGTCGACTTCGGTCGCGCCGACCTTGATCCATGCGCGCGCGAGGCGAGGCCCCTCATCGGTTACAGTATTGTCAGATAGCCTGAAGCGGACGACCGCCGAGGCGCTCGGTGAGAACGTCGGCACCTCGACTTGGATGACGCGCGGGGCGTGGGTGTCGGCGGCGACGGCCGCGTTGGCGAAGTACACGCGCTCGATCTGAGGGTTGCCCTCACCCTGCGCGGTGAAGGCGTCGGGGCGCTTGTCGCCGTCGAGATCGCCGAACTCCATCCACAGGGTCGGGTCCGTCTGCGGGCCGTCGAAGGCGTTGGGGATGACGCCGAAGCTGCCCGCGTCGTTCCTGAAGACGCGCTCGCGGGTGCCGAGCGATCCGATGACAATGTCAAAGTCACCGTCGTCGTCGACGTCCACGCAGGAGACGATGTTGTCGTCCGCGCCCGGGGTGTTGCCGGTGATCTGGTCGGTCGAGTCGGTGAAGGTGCCCGCCCCGTCGTTGAGCGCGAACTCCTCGAGGTAGTCGCCGCCCGCGTTGTCGACGAAGAGGTCGAGCGAGCCGTTGCCGTCGACGTCGCACAGCGCCGGCCCGTAGTGCAGGGCGCTCCCGTCGAGGGGCGGCAGCTTGCTCGAGGCGTCGGTGAAGTTGCCCGCGCCGTCGTTGAGCCACAGCGAGTTCTGCCCGTTGTGGAAGTTGATGAGGAGGTCGAGGTCGAGGTCGCCGTCCACATCGCCGAGGTCGACGTCGTCCGGGTTCACGCCGTCCTTCGTGGTGGGGACCGTCCAGGGCGCGGCGGTGAATTTGCCGCTGCCGTCGTTCTCGTAGAAGTGCGCTGGGGGCGCGCTGTCATTGATGTAACCGTCGGTCACGACGAGATCGAGATCGCCGTCGTCGTCGAAATCACCCATGCGGGTCGCGCCGGCGTCGCTCGCGAGGTTCGCGGGCAAGCGGCTCGCGGCCTCGTCGGAGAAGGTCCCCGGCGAGGTCTGCACGAGCAGTCGATCGCTCGCGACCGCGCCCGCCGACGGGATGTACACGTCGAGATCCCCGTCGCCGTCGATGTCGCCGAACGCGACCTGGCGAACCGCCGCGTTCACGTTGAACGCGCTCGACGCGTCGACGAAGTTCCCGGCGCCGTCGTTCGCGAGGACGACGAGCTGCTGCGGCTGCGGGCTCGAGAAGAAGCCCGAGCAGTTGACCCCGATGAGGTCGAGATCACCGTCTCCGTCGAAGTCGGTGACGCGCGCGTAGTTCGTCCAACAGCCCGACCCATTGCAGCCCTGCGGGAGCTTCGCGGGGCCTTGATCGACGAAGAGGAGCTCGGCGTGAGCGGGCGCGACGCCGAGCAAAAGCAAGAGCGGCGCGAGTGGAAGGAAGCGAGCGCGTGCCTTCATTGGGCGCGCACTCTACCACTCCGACGTTGGGTCAGGGCGACGGGGCCGAGGCGCTCGGTGCAGGCGGTGCGCTCGCCGAAGCGCTCGGCGCGGCGGACTCTTCACCTGCGTTGAGCATCTCGTCGAAGAGATCGCGCTCCTCTTTCTTGGTGAGCCCACCGGCTCGCACGGGCTTCGTGGCCTCCGCGCTCGAGATGGGCGCGGTCGGGTCGAACTTCTGTCCGTCGTCCTCCTCGGCGGCGAGCGCGTTCCTCTCGTCCTCGAGTTTCTTCCGCTCGGCCGGGTCGCAGGGCTGCAGGGCCGTCTTGTCCTCTTGGACGCACTCGAGCAGCCACGCCTCGGTCGCGGGCAGGTTCTCCTTCTTGGCCTTCGCCTTGAGGGAGGCGATCGTCGGGTCGATGAGGAAGGTCGAGAGCTTCGGGAAGAGGACGAAGATCAAGAGCCCACCGGTGAGCAGCCAGACGAACGGCATGACGACGCGGTAGACGCGCGCGAGCGGTGCGTTGAACCGGAAGCTCGCGATGTAAAGGTTCACGCCGATCGGCGGCGAGATGTACGCGATCTCGATGTTCAGCAGGAACATGACCGCGAGGTGGAAGGGCGAGAGGCCGAAGCGCGCGGCGAGCGGCATCACGAGCGGCAGCGCGACGAGCATCGCGCTGAACTCGTCCATCACGACGCCGAGGATGAAGAGGAAGACGTTGAGGACGATGATGAACTCCCACGCGGTGTCCATCCCGTTCGCGGTGAAGTACTCGAGGATCCGCGACGGCACGCGCTCGTTGATGACCCAGTTCGTGAGCGCGGTCGCCATCATGATGATGATGAGGATGGCGCCCGCGAGCGCGACGGACTCACGCGCGATGCGCGCGACGTCCTTCCACTTGAGGTCTTTGTAGACGTAGACCTGGACGATGAGGACGTAGAGCGCGGCCGCCGCGGAGGCCTCGTCGATGCCCATCAGGCCGGTGACCAAACCACCCGCGACGAGGAAGGGCGCTGCGATGTCCCACTTCGCGTCCCACGCGCCGACGACAGCCTCGCGGAGATCGAGCTTGCCGCGCGGGACCTTCTCCCGAATGCCGACGAGGACGGCGTGGCCCGCGAGCACGAGCGCGAGCGCGAGCCCCGGGAAGAAGGTCGCGAGGTACGCCTTGTCCATGTCGACGCCCGCGATGAACGAGTAGACGGCGACGAGCGGGCTCGGGAAGAACAAGAGGCCGACGGCGCCCGCGGCGGTCACGAGACCGAGGGCGTAGCGCTCGGGGTACCCCTGCTTGATGAGGACGGGGTAGAGCATCCCACCGATCGCGACGATGGTGACGCCGCTGCCGCCGGTCATCGTGGTGAAGAAGCCGTTCGCCGCGATGCACACGATCGCGAGACCACCCGGCAGCCAACCGAGGAGGGCGCTCGAGAAGCGCACCAACCGATCGGGGGTCTTCGACTCGGCCATGAGGTAGCCGGCGAAGGTGAAGAGCGGGATCGTCACGAGGATCGGCGAGCCGAGGAACCGTTGCTCGTCGAGCACGTTCGGCGCGATGAGGCGCACGACGCGCATGGCCTCGCGATCCTCGGTCAACCAGCCGACGGTGGAGATGGCTCCCATGACCGCGAACAGCGGCATGGCCATGAGGGTGAGCAGCGCGACGAAGGTGGCCCAGACCTTTCCCATCACGCACCGCCTTTCTTGGCGTCGTCGTCCGAGGAGTCGTCGTCCTTCGAACTCTCCTCCGACGCGGCTTCGGCCTTGGATCCATCATCGTCGTCGGCCGCTGGCTCGTCAGGGACGACGTCGTCCTGGGGAGCTTTGTCGTGATGGTCCTCGCCTCCGGCGCGCTGGACCGCAGCCTCAGCAGCCTTCTCGCGCTCGGCGTGCCGCCTCGGGTCGCCTTCGGGGTCGTAGTCGGCCTCGGCGTCCATCGACTGGTGTCCCGTGACGACGAGGAGGAGCCGCAGCAAGAAGCGCCACGCCATGAAGAGGAACCCGACTGCGAAGGTCAGGTTCATCGTGCGCACGAGCACGTTGGTCGGCGGCCCGTCCGGGCTCGAGGCCCACGGAGTCCGCGGCCCGTCGAGCTCGTCCTGGTCCTTCTTCAGGTGCTCGACCTCTTGAGCCGTGAAGTACTCGCGGTACCCCGAGCTCTCCACGAACTCGTTCCACTGCCTGCCGTTCAGCCGCTCGGGCGCGTCCCAAGGTCCCGCGCCGGAGAGGACGTGGGGGGCTGCCCGCAGGTCGAAGCCGACCTGCTTCCGAAAGATGAAGAGGTCTTGACCAATTTCCTTGCGAACCTTCGCGAACTTCTCGGTGCGCGAGATGTCGGGGTCGACGTTGAAATTGGTGATCGCGATGTAGTCGAAGAAGGCCCATGCAGCGACGACGCAGAACGCGATCGTCGCGAGCGTCTGCAGCACGAAGACCGGCAGCTTGAGCTTCGGCGACACGAAGCGGAGCGCCACGTCGATGTTGATGTGCTTGCCCGTCGCGGCAGCGAGGCTCCCGCCGATGAACGCGAGGAGCACCGTGAGCCGCGTGGAGAACCCGCGCAGCTTGCCGAACATGGCGAACACCGAGCCTTCTTGCAGCCAGTTCAGCAGGAGGCCGAAGTACTCGACGCCGACGCTCCTCCACTTCGGAGCGAGCATCGCCCCGAGCACGAGGCCGCCCATCGCGACGACCGAGCGCGCGCGCTTGCTCAAGCTCGTCGGTCGGGTCGCAAACCACCCGAGGGTCCCGAGGGCGATGCCGCCGAGCAGGCCGCGGAGGATCAAGCCGGCCTTGCTCTGAGATTGGAGGGGGCTCGCCATCCCCTGCATGAAGACCCAGAACACCATCGAGCCGATGAGGCTCACGATGACGACGAGGAGCAGGCGGACCTCGAACCAGGTCCACCCCTTCTCGACGCTCACGAGGAAGCGTGCCCAGGGCGCGCCTCCCGCAGGCTCGGACGGAGGGGGATTCGAAACGGCGTCGGCCCCCGAGCTGCGCGCAGAAGGATCGCTGCCTCGATCGCTCGGTCGAGCCGGCGCGTCGCTTACGCGCGGAGGCTCGCTCGCTCGGGGAGGTGCGTCGCTTGCTCGCGGAGGTGCGTCGCTCGCTCGCGGAGGTGCGTCGCTCGGCTGCGGTCTCTCGCTCTTCGTGTCCTCACGACCGGCAGCCGGCGGTCGGACGCTCTCTCTGCCGCCTCCGCGCTTCTTCGCCTTCTTCTTCGCCATGTGTCTTTCTGATGGGCGGGCGCGCGCCCCACCCTATTCCGAACGGTTCTTGTCGCCCCGCAGTGCCGCCACCACGTCGCCGAGCTCGGCGGGGAGCGTGGGCACCGCCCACGGGTTCGTGTGCTCGAGCTCGTCGTGAGGTCGGTCGGCCACCCCCGCTCCCCCGACAGCGCTGTCCGCGATACTCCAATCGTCTGACGATTCACCGAGCGGTCGCGTCGCCGGGCGCTCTCCGATCGAGACCTTTGGGACCTCGTCATCGACTTCGCTTCGTGGCTGTGCGCGCGGCGCGCTCTCGCGCCCGAACGCCCGCGAACCCGGGCTTCGATCGCCGGGCTCGTGTGGCTCTGCCGAGGGATCCTCGTGGGAAGCGTTCGCAAAGCCGAGCGCGTTGGAGGCGACCTCGATCACGCCGACGAGGTCGCGCAGCGGGATGCTCGCGGCGATCAGCGCCGGGCTGGCGATCTGCAAATCACGTTCGACGCCGTAAGGCTCGAACGGTCGATCGCGCTGAGCCGCAAAGCGAGCGTCGTCGATCGCGACGCGCACGTGCAGAGGGATGCGCGAGTGCCAGACGCGACCGTCGATCGCAGTGCGGACGGCGATCGCGCTCAAGACCGGAGTTCGCGGGGCACCGTCGAGGGAGCTCTTGTCGCTGAGCAGCGCGCCGACGAGCCAGCCGACGAGGTCCTGGTGCTGGGTGGAGTCGTCGTCCCACGGCATTCGTCGCCTAAACAAGCGCCAGAGATCCCCCGCAGGTCCGTACACCGCGACGTCCGCGGGCTCGAACGCGTGCTCGAGAGCGTCGAGGGTGATGTCCCCCTCGTCGACGACCGAGTCGATGAGCGCCGCTTGAAACTCAGGCGTTTTGTTGCGCGCAGCGCGGGACGCGAGCCCCGTCAGCGAGGTCGTGATCCGCTGGCGAACGTCGGGCCGCGCGGCGAGCCATTTCATCCTCTCCACGACGGGATAGGCGGCGCGCAGCTGCTCCGGAGTCCACCAAGGGAAGGCCATCTCGCGCAAGCGCGTGAGCAGCTCTGCGACGAGCTGAAGGCTGGGGTGAGCGCCGAGAAAAGCAGCGGCCTCTGCAGCGAGCCGCTCGTCGGTCCGGTGAGGGTCAACGTGGTGCAAAGGCTGCGTCATTCTGCCAGCGCATCAACGTATCACTGGGTCCCAGGGTCCTCGCCAGTTTCCGCCGTCGAAGAGGACGTAGCGTCCAGTGACCGGCGCGACCCTCATCCCCCGTGCGAAATCCCATGCTCGGCGCGATCCATCGACCGTTGACTGGATCGATCTTCGCATCCGTCAAACCATCGTGCCCGAGATCATCACTCGCCTGATTCTCCGTCATCGGATCCTCACGCTGCTCGCGACGAGCGCGCTGATTTTCGTCTCCGTTTTCTTGCTCGTTCGCGGCGGACGACTCTCGACCGGGACCTTCCGCGACCTGGAGTCGGACCGCGCCGGACGCCTCGTCGAGGACGTCACCGGTCACCCCGACGACATGACGTTCCTCGTTATTTTCCACGCGAAGAACGAGTCGACGACGCCAGCGGAGCTCGCACAAGCGATGGACACGGCACTCGCGCCCGTCCGCAACGATGCGCGCATCGCGGCGGTCGTCACCCCCGAGGAGGCCCCGTCCCTCGTTCGCGCCCGCATGGTGAACGACGATGCACACACCCGTGTCGCTTACGTCACGATGAAGGGCGAGTACGCGGACGCGCTCGAGAGCTACGCGGCAGTGCGAAGCAACATCTCCACGGACGTCGCCGAGGTGACGTGCACGGGTCAACTGCCGTTCACACACGACCTCAACCAGACCCTCGAGCACGATCTGGTCCGCGCGGAGCTCATCGCGCTGCCGCTCGCGTTGCTGGTGTTGGTGCTCGTGTTCCGCACGCTCGTCTCGGCGTCCTTGCCCGTAGGCGTCGGCGGGCTCGCCGTCGTCGGCGGCATCGGGATCGTCTTCGGCCTGTCGCACGTGACGGACATCGCGATGTACACGATCAACGTCTGCTCGCTCATCGGGCTCGGCGTCTCGATCGACTACTCGCTCTTCTTGGTCAGCCGCTATCGCGAGGAGCTCGCGGCCACACCTCAGGCCGATCGGACCCAGCGCGACCAAGCCATCGTGCGCGCTGTCGCCACCGCGGGGCGCGCGGTCGCGTTCTCGGGCCTCGCCGTCACGGTGGGCCTCTCGGGGCTCCTCTTCTTCGGCGGCTCGTACCTGCTGCCGATGGGGATCGGCGGAGCGATCGTCGTCGCGCTCGCGGTGCTCTTCGCGCTGACCTTCCTCCCGGCGCTCCTCTCGCTCCTCGGCGATCGCATCCACGCGGGCCGAGTCCCGCTGCCTTCACGCGGGAACGAGGGCAAGTTCTGGGAGCGCACGGCGCGCACGGTCATGCGTCGCCCGCTGCTCATCGGCATCCCGACGCTCGGCCTCCTTCTCGCGATGGGCATCCCGTTCTTGCGGCTTCGTCTCGCGGCCGCCGATGTCCGCGTGCTCGATCAAACCGTCGAGGCTCGACGGGGCTACGAGATCCTGAAGCGCGACCTGCCGGCCCTCGCGCAGAACCGCATCCTCGTCGCGGTCGAGTTCCCCACGTCGCCCGCGCTCTCCGAGGATCGCGCTCGGGCGCTCGCCGACCTGACCGATCGCCTCGCCCAGCTCCCGAACGTCGAGAGCGTCGACTCGCTCTTCAGCGTGCCCAACGTGCCGAAGGAGCAACGCCTCGCGCTGCTCATGAATCCGCCCCCGCAGATGGCGCAGATGGTCGCCGAGGGGAAGGCGCTGACGGTCGGTGATCGCGTCGTCACGCTCTCCGTCGTCACGAACGCAGTCCCCGAGAGCGAAGAGGCTCGTGACCTCGTCCGCGCAATCCGCAGCGACCGCGCCGTCGCCGACGGCCAGCTCTACGTGGGTGGGACCACGGCTCGCGACGTCGACGCGACCCGCTTCATCGTCACGCGCGTGCCCTACGCCGTCGGGTTCGTCGTCGCGGCGACGCTCCTCATCCTCGTCGTCCTTCTCCGCTCCGTGCTCCTTCCGATCAAGGCCGTCCTGATGAACTTCCTCTCGATGACGGGCTCGTTCGGCGCGCTCGTCTGGATCTTCCAGGACGGTCACCTCGGGGTTCGCGAGCCTCGTCCGCTCGAGCCGACGCTGCCCATCCTGCTCTTCTGCGTGCTCTTTGGGCTGTCGATGGACTACGAGGTCCTCCTGCTCTCACGCGTCCGCGAGGCCTACATGCGCACGGGTCGCAACACCGACGCAGTCGCCGAGGGCCTGCAGAAGACGGCGGGCCTCATCACGAGCGCCGCGGCGATCATGGTCGCGGTCTTCATCGCCTTCGCGTTCGCGCGAGTGGTGATGATCCAAGCAGTCGGCGTCGGGATGGCGCTCGCCGTCGCGCTCGACGCCACGCTCGTGCGCTCGCTCCTCGTGCCCGCCACGATGCGCTTGATGGGCCGCTTCAACTGGTGGTTCCCGAAGCTCCCCTTCATCGACGACCACCACGACACCGATGACGGGTCCGTGGACGATCCGATGGCGCCCTCGACCACGCGCGTCTGATCAGGTCGCGCGCTCGAAGCGAGACTCCCGCTCAAGCTTACAGACCTGTATGTGATAAGCGCGATACCAGCGGCTCCGGCCCTCGGCCTGAGCCGCGCGGTGTTCCATATGATCGCGCCAGGCCGCGAGGTGCTCCGCCGAGTCGAACTCGATGACCGCGAGGCGCTCGCCGTCCTCGGCGACGAAGTCCTTCGACGCGAGGAAGCCGGGCATCTGCCGCGCGAGGGCATAGACCTCGGCGGCGCGCGCTGCGTATTCGTCCGCCGCTCCTTCCATCAAGCGCGACCGAAAGACGATGACGTACTTGCTGGGCTCGTCCATGGCGGGATTCTCGAACAGCCCACGAACGCGGAGAAGCGCCTGAAAATTGCGCGCTTGACCGCACGCTCGACGCAACCGTTTCGCGCGCGGACGCTCCAGTCTGTTGCGGTCGCGCACTTTTGCGTGGCTCGCTTCTAGCCTTGCGTGCGCCCGGAGGATTCCATGAAGCGCACTTTGCTCTTTGGCGGTTTCTTCGTCCTGCTGGCAGCGAAGACCGCATACGCAACGGAACCAGCCAAAGACGATGCGGCCACACCGAGCGACACCAAAGCACCCGAGGAGGCCTCGCAGCCTCCGGCCTCGGCTCCCCCACCCACAGCGGAGAAGCCCAAACCGGCGCCCAAGCCCCCCTATTCGCTGCCGTGGCAATTGCGCCCCGTATTGCCTGTATCCGCCATTCGACTGGACAGTTCGTTTGCGATTCAAGACGCCGCCTTCTCGTCGGCTTATCTTCTGACTGGCAGTTATCGCCCCATACCCGAGCTGTCGATCATGGCGCGTCTGGCTGTTACTCAGAACAACCCCGACAAAGCCGACGCGGGCGCGGCGTTCGTCAATCCCGCGGTCGGCGTCACCGTCGGCGGGACACTGGTGAAGTACATTCGCATGTCCGGCTTCGTAGGCGTGACCATCCCGGTGGGGATGGGCGGCGGCGACGAGCCCGACCCGGCCATCCTCGCCGCGCGTTCTTCTGGTGTCTACACGCGTTGTGCGATGGACAATGCCCTCTTCGCCGTCAATGACCTCACCATCTTCCCCGGGTTCGATTTCGCGGTCGTCGCCGACAAGTTTACGATGCAGTTCGAACTCACCCTCCTCGAGCTCATCCGCGTCCGTGGGGAGGCCGCGCAGCCCGACGAGTTCAAGACGAACCTGACGATGGGCGTGCACGCTGGGTATTACTTTATCCCTCAGTTCTCCGTCGGCGCCGAGCTACGCCATCAACGCTGGCTCACGACGCCTGCCGCTGTCGCTGCCAATCCAGCGCTTCGCAATACGACCTCCTTCGCCGTCGGGCCGCGCGGCCACTTCCAATTGGCAGAGACGATATGGATCCACCCCGGGCTCGCTTACACAATGGGCGTCGACGACCCGATGTTGGAGAAGGGATACAAGATTATCCAAGTCGACATTCCCGTGACGTTTTGACCCCCAAACGGATTTCAAAGGGCCCCCGAAGCGAGCTAGCCTCGGGGCATGCTCGGTTTGATCCGTTTCGTGGGGGCGGTCGCGATCTTGGTAGGCGTCTCGGTGCTTGCAGTCAGTTGCTCGAGCATCGGCCACCCCGGCGACGCGTGCCAGCTCCCTGAAGATTGCATCTCGCAACGCTGTGAAGTCGGCGAGTGCCACTGCACGAACGCCAACTACTTTGGCAGCTGCGACGAGGACTCGGACTGCTGCAGTGGCGTCTGCAACAGCGACGGCTCCTGCGCGTGCGGCGGGGCTGGCATCGAGTGCAATACGCCTGGTGGCTGCTGCGACTCGGACTGCATCGAAGGTCGGTGCTGCGCGCACCAAGGCGAGGGCTGCGGCGCCGACACACCTTGCTGCACGGGAGACTGCGACGGCGGAACCTGCGGCTGCGGACACTCCGAAGCGCGCTGCCAAGAAGAAGCGGACTGCTGTGATGGCTTCGCCTGCGTCGCGGGTGGCTGCTGCGCTGAGCTCGCCACGCCCTGTACGACTGCTGGCGAGTGCTGTCCGCCGGACGATCCGTATTCGTACGCGACCTGCGACAATGGGGTCTGCGGCGTGGCCCAGGTCCAATGCGGCGGTCATCTGGGCGACTTGTGTCTGCACGACGCGGAGTGCTGCTCGCAGACCTGCACCTTGGGCTTCTGCGGCTGAGCTGAGCGGCGCGCTTGGGGGGCTGATGGTTCGGCCTGGTTGACATATAAGAATTTGATTATATGATGCTCGGGTGTCGCGAGCTCCCAGTCACCTGTCGGTCTTCAACGCGCTCGCGAGCGAGACGCGGCGCGCGCTGCTCGACGTCTTGCGCGACGGTGAGGCGACGGTCTCTACCCTCGTGGACGGCCTGAACATCAGCCAGCCCGCGGTCAGCCAACAGCTCAACGTGCTGCGCGCAGCAGGCCTGGTCGAGGAGCGGGCGGACGGTCGCTTTCGCTATTACCGACTGTGCCCCGCGCCGCTCGCGGAGGTCGACGCTTGGATAGAGCGATACCGGGTCTTCTGGACGAGCCGACTCGATGCCTTGGGCGCCGTACTCGACGAGATGCCCGATGAACCCGCGACTCCCCCACCCCCACAGGGTAAGCAGCCGAAACACCGGAGACGGAGCTCATGAACGCGATCAGCGACAGTCAGGCCGCGCCCTCGGCGCTATCGGATATTCGGATCGAGCGGGAGTACCCCCACTCGCGCGCAAAGGTCTGGCGAGCCCTCACCGATCCTGAGCTCATTCGCCGCTGGCTGATGCGCCCCGAGGGGTTCGCGCCCGTCGTGGGCACTCGCTTCAAGCTGTTCGCCAAACCCCAAGTCGGCTGGCGTGGCTTCGTCGAGTGTGAGGTCACCGCAATCCGCGAGCAGCTCTATTTGGAATACACGTGGGCGGGTGACGAGGGGCAAGCGCCTACGCGGGTGTCATTCCAATTGGAGGAGCTCTCGAGCTCGCGCACCCGCGTGATCTTCAGACACACCGGTTTCAAGGGGGTCGGCGGCCTCGTCCTCGCAAAGCTCATGTTGGGGCCGGGCTGGCGCAAGATGTTGAGTCAGTCGGTGCCCGCGCTGCTCGAGCACGTCCTCGCGACGGGCGAGCTGAGCGCCGATTGCCCCGTCTCGCCGAAGTTCGGCTGACAGCGCTGTCACCTCTGTCGACTCAGGGTTTGGCCTGCACGCGCTGTTCGACCGCGACGTCGTCGCTCTCGTCGATGACCACGTAGTCGGTTCGCCGTGCGATCGCTTGTCCCGCAGCGACGTCCACGAGAACGAGTCGGTCGCGCCCGATCGCCACCTTGTGTTCGACGAAGACGCGCGCGGCCGGCGCGACCTCGATCTCGAGGTCGGCCGCGTCGCTGACCTGGGCGGAGAGGACGTGGACCCCGGGCGCGGCGTAGTAGCAGAAGTGGCTCGCGCCTTCGGTCGCACCGACGAGCGCGCCGTTGTCGCGGATGGGCAACGTGAGCGCCGAGCCGACGCCCCCCGCGCGGACGACGCAGACGACGCCGTCGTCGCCGCGAGGCTCGAACGCCGGTGGTTCGGTCAAGGTGCTCAACGAGTAGCGCGCGCACGCGGACAGCGAGGCTGTCGCGCACGCGAGCGTGATGATGTGGAGGAGAGGGTGCGTTTTCACACGCGCGAGGCTCGTTCGAGCGCGCGGAGGGCGCACATCAAACGCCCATCAATTCCTCGGGGGGCTGGATTCACCCCCCACGCAATGCGGCGCGAACCGGATCTCGAGGTCGCTCGAGAAGCGATAAGCGCGCGCCTCGCGACCGAGCACGCTCGCGAGGCCCTTCGCGCGGAGCTCGGAGACCGCGACACGCAAGCGGTGAGCGGCCGCTGCGGGGAGGACCTTCTCGCTGCCCCAAGCCGCGCGCAGGAGCACTTCGTCCGCGGGACCGACGCCGGGGCTCACGAGGTGCTGCGCCGCGAGGCGCTCGAGCAAACGCCAGAGCACGCGGCGCGGTCGCAGATCGATCGGTGGGCCCTCGTCGAGGACGGCGAGGCCGCCGCCGAGCTGCAGGCGCGGCCCACCATGCGAGGGGCGGCGCTCCGCGAGCGAGCGCGAGAGCCGGCGCAGCGCGAAGCGCACGTCGTCCGAGACGTCGGCGGCCGCGAACGTCGCGGTGAGCGAGGCAGGCTCGATGGGCGCGCCGCTCGCGAGCGAGGCGCGCGCGTGACAGAGCGCGATCGCCGCGTCGTGTCCGCGATCGCCAGTGTTCGGTTGGCTGGGCGAAGGATCGACAACGCGTGTGGGCCCGGCCTCGCACTTACAAGCATGTTCGTACGCCGCGAAGAGCGCGGAGAAGCCTGCGGCCCCCACGGCGGCGAGCCTCGCCGCAGCGCTCGCGTAGCGCTCGATCGCGAGCGCGATCTCGGCGGACTCTTCGCGCGCGGTCCCCTCGTAGCCCTCGTAGATCGCGGAGAGCCGCTCGTCGTCGAGCCCCGCGAAGTCGCGCGAGGCGCGCGCGTAGAGCTCGGCCGCGCGCGTCGGCTGCGCGCGCTCGGACGCGACATGCCCGAGGAAGCCACCCGCGAGGATCTCGGAGAAGCGAGACGGGGGCTCTGGTCCCTCGGAGTCCGAGCCCGCGGAGCGAGCGATGACCTCGAAACGCGCTTGCGCCTCGTCCAGCTCACCCGCCTCGAGGGAGAGGGCGCCGAGCGCGCCGAGCGCCCGCAGCCGCCCGTCGGATCCGAGGCGTTCGTAGCGACGGAGGGCCGCCTCACCTGCGCGCTGCGCGTCCTCGAAGCGACGCAGCCGCCGGAGGAGCGCGCACTCGAGCTCGAGCGCGTGCGCGACCTCGAGGTCGGGCAGCGGAGCGGCGGGCGCGGGGCGAACCGCAGGCTCGAGCGCGGAGAGCGCCTCGGTCACGCGATCGCGGGCCCGGAGCGCGGTCGCGCGGCCGACCGCGACCGCCGCGATTTCGTTGGGGGTCAAACGATGTGACGCGAGCCGCTCGAATGCTGCGAGGAGCGCGTCCGACGCCGCGCCCTGCGCTGCGGCGGCGCACGCTGCCCTCACTGCGGTGGCGCGCTCTTCGGGGGCTTCGCGCTCGGAGAACCTGATCGCCACGGCCTCGAGGTCATCGGTCGAGCTCCAGCCCGGCGGTCCGCCGCAGATGGCGGCCGTTCCTCCCGGGCGTCGCTCGAGGTCGGGCGCGGTCGGTCGCGCAGCGCTCAGCACCACGCGCGCGAACGCGTCCTCGAGCGCCGAGAGCTCGCGTCGAGCGCGAGCGTCACCCTCGAGGATCCAGGCGAAGGGCGCGTGGATCTCGAACACCGCGCGGCCGGGCTCGCGCCGCCACGCGATCGACCCATCGAGGAGCTCTTCGTGCGCGCGCCGCGTGGCCTCGCTCGGAGACTCGGCGCTCGCCGAGCCCATGAGCTGGTCGCAGACCTCTGCCGAGGCCCCGCACGGGCACAGGGCGAGGTGCTCGGCGAGCGAGCGCGCAGAAGCTGACAATCCAGTAAGCGCGTCGCGATACTCGGCCGAGAGCTCCGCGTCTCGGGTGAGCTCGGTGAGCGGCGCGCGCTCGAGCCGAGCCGCGAGCGCGGCGCCGTCGAGCGTTCGGAGCCCGCGGGCAGCGAGCTCCACGAGCCCTGAGAATCCTCGAGTGGCACGCGCGATCCGCGCGAGGCTCGTCGCGTCGACGTCGACCCCGAGCGCCCTGCACCGCGCGGCGAGGAGCTCCGTCGTGGCGGAGGTCGAGAGCGGCGCGAGGTGAATCGCGGCCGTGGCTGCATCAGCTCCGTCGCGCGTGGCGTGCGCGTCCGCAGGGGAAACGCGGACAACGAACTTCGCACGGGTCGCGCGCTCGGCGAGAGCCGCCGCGAAGCGCGCGCGCCCGATCCCCGGTGGACCTGCGATCGCGATCACGGCGTGACCGTCCGCGACGAGGCGCAGCCCTCGCTCGAGCTCGGCCTCGCGCCCGAAGAGCCGAGTCACGCGTCGCTTGGTGTGGGCGCGTCGAGGTCGAGCGTGGAGGGCTCGTGCCCCGTCGCGCGCAAGAAGCGGAGGAGGTCGGCCACGGAGAGCGTCGTCGTGCGGTCGTTCGTCAGCGGGTGACAGTGCACGACGGCCTCGCGCAAGATGGCCGCGTCGAGGACGACCTGAACGACGCGCTCGCGATCGCACATCGCGGCGAGGGGCGTGACGCTCCCGGGCTCGACGCCGAGGTGCTGGCGCAGTCGCTCCGGCGAGGCGAAAGACAGGTTGCCCGCGCCGAGCAGCCGCCCGAGCGCCTTGAGGTCGACGGGGCGATCCTCCAATGTGGTCACGAGCCACATTGCGCCCTTCTTGTTGCGGAGGAAGAGGTTCTTGACGTGCGCGCCGTCGCCGCGAGCCCGGTGGAGCTTGGCCTCGGCGACGGTGAAGACCTGGGGGTGGACCGCGGTCTCGTGGTGGATGCCGAGCTCGTCGAGGAAGGCGAAGAGCGGGGCTGCCGGATCGGGGGCGTTCATCGGGTGCGAGGGCGCGTCATGCCCCACGCCGAGAGGCGCGCGACCAGCGTGCGACGCGACATGCCGAGCTTCTCGGCGGCGCGGCTCTGGTTGCCGCCGCACTCGTCGAGGGCGGCGAGGATGCGCGTGCGCTCGAGATCGTCGAGCTGATCTTTGAGAGCACCGCCGGCGCCCTCAGCGGCGGGCGCGGCCGCGCGCGCCGCCACGACAGGAGGTGCAGACGGCGGACGCTTTTGCCCGAGCTCACCGAGGTGCGAAGGCAAGAGGACGCTCGCGCTCGACATCACGACGGCGCGCTCCATCAGGTTCTTGAGCTCACGCACGTTCCCCGGGAAATCGTGGGACTGGAGCGCTCCCACGGTCTCCGGCGAGAGGATGGGAGGCTTGCGACCGAGCGAGCGCGCCGCGGCCTCGGCGAAGGACGCAGCGAGCGTCGCGATGTCGGACTTGCGCTCGCGCAGAGGTGGGACGCGCAGCGTGATGCCCGCGAGGCGGTAGTAGAGGTCGCGGCGGAACGTGTTGCGATCGATCTCGGCGAGGAGATCGCGGTTCGTCGCTGCGACGAAGCGGACGTCGACGGCCTTCGCCGAGCGACCACCCACGCGGAGCACCGTGCGATCCTCGAGGACGCGCAGGAGCTTCACCTGGATGGAGAGAGGGAGCTCACCGATCTCGTCGAGGAAAACGGTGCCGCCGTCGGCGGACTCGAGCAGGCCGGCGCGGCTCGTCGCGGCGCCCGTGAAGGCGCCCTTCTCGTGTCCGAAGATCTCGGACTCGAGCAAGGTCTCGCTGATCGCCGCGCAGTTGATCGCGAGGTACGGCTTCTTCGCGCGCGGTGACGCCATGTGGATGGCGCGCGCGAGCACGTCTTTGCCGGCGCCCGTCTCGCCGAGGAGCAAGATGGTGAGGTTGCTCTGGGCCGCGCGGCGCGCCTCTTTGTAGACGGCGTGCATGACGGGGTCGGTCACGATGGGCCCGCCAACTGCTGGCGGAGCGGGCGCGCCCTTCTCCTCGGAGACGAGGCGCTCGTAGGTCTTGTGGCTGGCCTCGAAGGTGTTCTCGAGCGAGCGCTCGGCAGCCGCGTCGACGAGGAGAAACTGCAGCGTGATGCTCTGACCGAGCCGCACGCGATCTCCCTCGGCGAGGGGCGCGGCGAAGTCGACGCGCTCACCGTTGACGAAGGTCCCATTGCGCGAGCCGAGGTCGCGGAGCAGATATTGTCCTGCGACGGACTGGACCTGAGCGTGCTTGCGGCTCAGGCCCGGATCGGCGAGCACGACGTCCGCGCTCTCGTCTCGGCCGAGCGAGATCGCAGCGCCGGAGCGAATGGGGATGACTCGACCGACCTCCGCACCCGAGACGACCACGATCGCGCCCATCTTGGCTCCGTGCTGGGAGCGGGCCATGTCCTCGACTGTCTGGGTCGCCGAAATCTCGGGCTTGTTCACCGTGAGCTCTCCTACATACCGTATCAAACGTGCTCGGTCGCGGCGCGCGCACCGTGCCACGGTGAGGACTCGATGACGATTGACCTTCGAAGCGACACGGTCACCCGACCCACGGCCAACATGCGGCGCGCGATGGCTGACGCGGAAGTCGGCGATGACGTGTTCGGGGAGGACCCGACGGTCCTCGCGCTGGAGGAGGAGGTCGCGGAGCTCCTCGGCAAGGAGGCCGCGCTCTTCGTCCCCTCGGGGACGATGGGCAACCAGATCGCGCTCCTCGTGCATACGTCGCGGGGTGACGAGGTCTACGCCGGGGCAGGCTCGCATTGCGCTTGGTACGAGTCGGGCGCGGGCGCCGCGTGGAGCGGCGTGCAGTTCAAAGAGATCGGCAAGGGTGGGCTCTTCACCGCCGAGGAGCTCGAGGAGGCCATCCCGGCGCGAGCGTATTGGTGCCCGAACCCGCGCGTCGTCGTCGTGGAGAACACGCACAACCGCGGGGGCGGCCGCGTGTGGAAGCTCGAAGAGATCCACCGCGTCGCGGCCGTCGCGAAGAAGAACGAGCTCGCGTTCCACCTCGACGGCGCGCGGCTCTTCAACGCCGTGAGCGCCTCGGGCCTGCGCGCGTCGGAGCTCGCGGCGCCGTTCGACACCGCGAGCGTCTGTTTTTCGAAGGGGCTCGGCGCACCCGTGGGCTCGGCGTTCGTGTCGAGCCGCGCGAACGTCGTGCGCGCGCGACGCTTCCGCAAGATGCTCGGCGGCGGCATGCGGCAGGTCGGCGTCCTCGCGGCGGCGTGTCGCTTCGCGCTCGCGCATCACCGCGAGCGCCTCGCCGAGGACCACGCGAACGCGGCGCGGTTCGCGTCGCTCGCGAGAGAAGAGATCGCGAGCCTCGGGGGCGCAGTGCTCGAGCCCGAGACGAACATCGTGATGGTCGACCTCCGCGAGGACGCGGCGACGGTCGCGCGCGCCCTCGAAGCGCGCGGCGTCCGCGCGGCCGTGTTAGGACCGCGCCGCCTGCGTTTTGTCACGCACCTCGACGTCTCGAGGGCGGGCGTCGAGGCCGCGGCCGCAGCCTTGGTGGACGTGGTTCGCGAGATGGGTCGCAGGCCCGCATGAGGCGCGCGATCGCCATCGCGACGCTCGGGCTCTCGCTGTCGTCGTGCGCCCCGAGCTACGCGGACGGTTACCTCGAGGCCATGGCGCACGGCCTCCGAGCGCAGAACGCCGGTCGCTACGAAGAGGCCGAGGCCGCGTTCAAAGAGGCGGGTGAGCTCGGCGCTCGCTACAAGGATCGCGACGAGGCTCGCCTCGCGGAGGCCGAGGCCCTCGAGAAGCTCGGGAAATACGAGGACGCCGAGGCTCTCTATCGCAAGATCGAGATGGAGTCGGACGGCCGCTATCACGGTGTCCGCGCTGCGTTCGCGCTCGGCCGGCTCGTGTGGGAGCAGCGCGGTTTCGAAGAGGGCTCGACCGAGCTCCTGCGCGCGGTGCGCAAGTACCCAGCGAGCGGGCTCGTCCGCCACGCGATCCGCCGCATGCTCTCTTTCATCGAGGATCGCGATGGCTCGCAGGCCGCGCTCGACTGGCTCAAGCCGATCGAAGAGGAGCTCCGCTCGACCGAGGCTGGCGAGGCCGCGAGCTACGAGTACGCGACGCTCCTCGCGCGCTGCGATCGCAAAGAGGACTCGCTCGCGGAGCTGCTCGCGCTCGCGCGACGCTACCCCTACCCGAAGGGTTCGCTCACCGACGACGCGTACTTCGTCGCGTCGCTCTGGCAGGAGGACTTCGGGCGCTACGACGACGCGATCGCGACCTTGCGCGAGATGCTCACTCCGCAGGAGACCGCGTACGCGGGCGCGAGCCTCGACCGCCCTCGCTGGCCGATGGGTCAGTATCGGATCGCGGTGCTCTACCGCGATCGGCTGAACGATCCGATCCGCGCCAAGGCCGAGTTCTGGCGCGTGTACGAGAAGCACTTCGACTCGCGACAGACCGACGACGCGCTCTGGCAGATCGCGCGGCTCGAGACCGCCGAGCATCACGACGACGAGACGTGTCGCGTGATGAAGATCCTCGTGAAGGAGAAGCCCGACTCGCGCTACGTCCGATGCGCGCACCACCTGTGCGCCGACGTGCCGGCCACGGACAAACCGTGCTCGGCGAACATCCTCGACTCGCTGGGCCTCGACCCCGATGCGGAGTGGGATCGCTACGACGCGCGCAAGGGCGCGACGAAGGACTCCCCCGGGGGCGAGTAGCGCTCAGCGCTCGCGGTCGCGGTCCTCTTCTTCTTCTTCCTCTTCGAGGTCGTCGACGTCCTCGTCTTCGTCCTCGTCGTCCACGTCGACGTCGTCGTCCTCCGCGAACTCTTCTTCTTCTTCGTCGCGGGCTTCGTATTTGAGGTCGACGCCGATGTCACCGAGCTGCGTCTCGAGCATCTCGAAGAGCTCGTCTGCGTCGTCGCCGTTCCAGTCGTCGAGCACGTCGGACAGGAACTCGAAGAAGTCACCGTTGTCGAGCCGACGCTCGATCTCCTCGACCTGCTCCTCGGAGAAAGCCTCGAGGATGTCCTCTCGAAGCGACTCGGTGTCACCCTCTTCGATGGCGTCGGCTGTGGAGAGCCGGATCTGCCGTACGGCTCGCTTGTCGAGGAAGATCTCCATTGTCGAGATCGCGGTTTAGGCAAGGTCCCCAGCCGTCGTCAAGCTTTCGCCCGCCGTGTACGATGTCGTCGCCCCCGCGATGAACGCGCTCTTCCAAGGTGAACGCCGCGCCCTGCACGTCGGGTCCGTGGCTGCAGCGCTCGTCGCGCTCACGACCGCGAGCGCGGCGCGCGCCGACACGCCCTCGGGGGAGACCACGCAGTCGCAGCCGCGTCCCGGGGAGGGTGCAAACTCTGCCCCAAAAACAACAGACGAGAAGAAGGACGAGCCGGCGTCGGAGTCGAAGAAACCGAGCGGCGCCACCGAGACGCTGAAGGAAACGAAGCAAGAGGCGAAGCGCAGTCGCACGCGGGCCGATCGCACGTACGAGCTCGACGCGCCATCACCGCTCGAGGTCGACTACGCGCAATACGGCGTCGCGCTCGCGGGTGATTTTCCGGTCGACGCTGGAGGCATCTGTCCGAACGGCGAGTCGGATGCGCCGTGCATCATCGGCCCCGGTGGCGGGCCCGTGCTGCGCGGCGGGTATCGACCGAGCGGGCCTTGGTACGTCGGCGGCGCTTACCAGTTCGCGAAGCTCGACTCGAACAACCTCTATCGACTGCCGATCCTCCAGATGCTGCGCGTCGAGGGGCGCTTCTTCGTCGACTTCGGCAGCCGCTTCACGCCGTACGTGATGTGGTCGGTCGGGGGGATCATCTACGGGAACGAGTTCAGCGCCTCGACCGGCGGCGTGATGACGAGCGTCGGGGGCGGCATCGAGTTCGAGATCACGCGCTTCCTCGTGGTCGGCCTGAACTTCGAATACGAGCCGATGCTGTTCATCGGGTTCGAAGACTCGGCAGGTCAAGCGCGCGATACGGGGCTCGCACAATTCCTCCACGCGGAGCTCGTCATCGAGCTCCGGTCCGAGCTCGGCCGCGAGTGATGCGCAGCTGATCGGGGCGCCTCGGCGCTGCCGGAAAGCTTGACGAACGACTGCGGTCGCGGTCGCATGCTCTCGGTGCTGTGCATGCCCAGGTCGGCAGTGACAATCCTGATCGCCTACTTTATTGTCAGGATTGCGGCAACCACCGAAGGTTCCACCTCCTGCTGCCAGCCCCGTCGCGCCGGCGCTCCTCGCTGGCGTCCCGCCTGCGACGCTGCCAGCGCCCCTCGCGCCGCAGCCAGTCGCAGCACAGCCGATCGCGCCGCAGCCGATGGTTCAGCAGCCGATCGCGCCGCAGCCGATCGCGCCGCAGCCGATCGCGCACGCAGCTCCGCAGCCGATGGTTCAGCAGCCGATCGCGCCGCAGCCGATCGCGCACGCGGCTCCACACCCCATCGCCGTAGCACCACTCCCGCAGCCCGTTCCTGTCGAACCTCCGCGCGCGATCCAGCCCGCGCCTCAGCCCGATCGTCGCTCGCCTGCTGCGGGTTCGCCCGCGGTCAGCGGTGGGCCGGTGTTCGCTGGAGCCGCCGCTGACGTCCAGGCCGCGCGACGCTCTCGCCCCGAGGCGCCTGCATTTTCGTTCGGTCCAGCGCCAGTGCCGTCGCTGCCCGATCAGAACGCGAACCGCCCTCGCACGGCGCCGCCCACGCGCACGCCGACGCCGCAGCCCATGCCCGCGATCCCTCCTGCGCCACCCGTTCCCCCTGCGGAGCCAGCGCTCGCTGCGCCCGCTGGCGCGCGCGGCTGTCCCGTGTGCGGCAGCCCGAACCCAGGCAGCTACCGATACTGCGCAGTATGCGGTGCGACGCTGCCCAAGACCGCGACGCTCGAGGGCTCCGAGACCCCAGCGCCATCCGCAGTGGGCCCAATGCCGGTCGCGGCACCTCCAGCGACTCCCTCCGCGCCGAGTCTTCCACAAGCTCCGGAGCCTTCTCCACAGGTTGCCCCTGTGAATCCGATCGGCTCTTCACAGGTTTCTGCGCCCGTGCCCGCGCCTTCTCCACAGGCCGTCGCGCACCACGTCGAGCACACGCCGCATCCGCCGGCGGCCGCGCCCGCAGTCGCCGCAGCGCCTCGTGAGGCCGAGCCGATCGCCGTCGCTCCGGTCGTCCAGATCGCCGAGCCGATCGCGCCGCGACCCACAGTTTTGACCTGCGCGCGCTGCCAAGGACAGAACGACACGCTCGCGCGCTTCTGTAAGTACTGCGGCGCTCCGCTCGGGCAGACGACCGCGGGGCAGGGCTCGCGGTCCGGCACGACAGGGCCGACGCCTCCAGTCTTCGCAGGCGCAGCGGCGCCGCGACCGATCGAGCAGCAGCCCGCGCCTGCCCCGGTCGCAGCGGTCCCGGTCGCAGCGGTCGCAGCTGTGCCCGTGGCAGCGGTGGTCGCTGTCGCGCCCGTCGCTGTCATGTCTTCACCGAGTCCAGCGATTGCTGGCTCCGACGGTGCTGGCGTCGCTTCACAAGCGAGCGCGCTCGGTGTGCCGGCAGCGCTCCTCGGGAGCGCGCCGCCGGCCCACGACACCGTGCAGACGCGCGCGCCGAAGCCCGCGACGCTTCGGCCCCCGCAGCCTGCGCCGATCGCAGGCGCGCCCGGCTCCGCGCCTGCCCCGGCTGCTCCGCGCTCGCTCGTCGACGCGCCCGCGCCCGTTCAGTCGCGCCCTGCACCCCAGCCCGCGCCCGCACCCCCGAAGGCCCGCGCGCGCCTCGTCGTCGTCGTCGCGGACGGCTCGGATGGCAAGGCCTTCGAGTTGGTCGGCCCCGAGGTCTTCGTCGGTCGCTCGGACGGCGACGTCCTCCTCTTCGACGATCCGTACGTCTCACCGCGCCACGCCCGTATCCACGAACAAGACGGGAGATGGTCCATCCAAGATCTGAGATCGCTGAACGGCGTCTACGTACGCGTCCGCGGCCGGCGGTCCCTCGAGAGCGGTGACTTGATTCTTCTAGGGTCGCAGGTGTTACAGTTTCAGCTCGTGAGCGACGAGGAGCGGCAGCTGCCCGCGGGGAGCCAGCATGGGACGCGAGTCTTCGGGAGCAAGCCCGTGACGCGCCTCGCGCGCCTCGATCAACGCTCGGTGACTGGCCTCGTGGGAGACGTCTACTATCTTTTCCGGGACGAGACGATCCTTGGGCGTGAGATGGGAGACATCGTCTTCACCGCAGATGCATTCTTGTCGAGGCGACACGCCGCGATCCGTCGTGATCCGTCCTCGAACCGCTTCCATCTCGATGATCTCGACTCTTCGAACGGCACCTACGTGGCCATCCGCAACGAGGCGACGCTCTCGACGGGTGATCGTGTTCGGATCGGCCAGCACCTGTTTCGGTTCGAGAGCGGATCATGAGTGAAGTCTCCGAGCCGAAGAAGCCGATCGTGGGCGACGAGGACACCATCGTCGACCCGCCGCGTCCGTCCGACGGACACCGGGACGATCAGAACGGCGGCAGCTCGAAGAAGACGGCCGAGGCAGAGAGCGGAGCGAAGAGTGACGGGGGCGATGGTTCGGCGAGAGAGGCTCTCGAGCGGACGGTCGACGACTCGCCGATCAAGCGCGAACCGATCGTCGTACGCGTCTTCGGTCGCACGGACGTCGGCCAAATCCGCGAGCACAACGAAGACAATTTCCTCGTCGCCGATCTGACCAAGGCGAGCCGCGGGCTGATGGAGTCCGATCGGGTGCAGACGATCGGCGATCGCGGCACTTTGCTCGGGGTTTGCGACGGCATGGGCGGCGCCGCTGCCGGCGAGGTCGCGAGCCAGCTCGCGGTCGACATCATCTACCAGCGCATGCAGGCCGGCGACCCGCCGAAGACGCGCGACGATCTCGCGACGCGCCTGGTGAACTCGATCGAGGCCGCGGGCATGCGGATCTTCTCCGAGGCCAAGGCCGATCGATCGCGGCGCGGCATGGGGACGACCTCGACGATCGCGGCGCTCGTGGACGATCACCTGTTCCTCGGGCAGGTCGGTGACAGCCGCGGCTACCTCCTGCGCGGCGATCGCTTGGTGCAGGTCACCCGCGATCAATCCTTGGTGAACCAGCTCATCGAGGCCGGTCAGCTCACCGAGGAAGAGGCCGAGACCTTCGAGCACAACAACATCATCCTGCAGGCCCTCGGGACCGCCGACACCGTGCAGGTCGACCTCACCTTCGTCGAGCTACGCCAGGGCGACACGCTGCTCCTCTGCAGCGACGGCCTCAGCGGCATGGTCCGCAACGAAGAGATTCGCGAGGTCCTGCGCACCTGCGAGGAGCCCCTCGAGGCCTGTCGCGAGCTCACCGATCGCGCGAACCAAGCGGGCGGCCACGACAACGTCACCGTGGTCGTGGCGAAGTTCGAGGGCGCGGGCCTGCGACCTCCCTCGGCGGAGGACATCGCCGAGCTCAAGTATCGCAAGTACGAGCTGCCCGAGCTCATCGCGAAGACAGGCGAGCACCACACGGGCTCGAACATTCGCGCGAGTCATCGGCCCGGCACGCCCGACATCGAGGTCGGGTACGACGAGTTCAACCCGTATCGCGACCACCTGTCCGGGCGGAACGACGACCCCGTCGAGATCCCGCGCGAGCAGGCCCCGTCGTGGATCGTCACGATGATGATCGTCAGCGCGGTGACGTGCGTCGTGGTCGCGGGCTACTACCTCTTGAGGTGACGCTCGCGTCGAGCCGCGATGCTGACCCTCTTCCTGCGGCGTTTGCTTTGGCTCCTTCCGACGCTGTTCGCGGTGTCGATGATCACGTTCCTCCTCCTCTCGCTCATCCCAGAGGACGATCGGCTGACGGCCGCGCTCGGTGAGGATCGCCAGGCCGTCGAGGAGAGCCGCCGCGAGCGGTTCCTCGATTTGCCGCGGTTCTTCAACGCGAACCCGGTCGACGTGCGCATCCGCGCGAACGAGGCCGCGGCCGCCGTCGCGAAGGGTGGGCCCGAGGGCGAGCACGCCGCGCGGACGTTGGTGCAGCTCGGGGGCGCGGCGCTCCCGCACGTGATCCCGGGCCTCGATCGGTTCGACAAGAACGAACGACAGCGGGTCGCGCTCGCGCTCGCGCCGGTCGCGCGCCGCCTGGGCCGCGCGCGCGCCGAGGACGCCGCGAACGAGGAGCGCGCCGTCGATTTTTGGGTGCGCTTCTGGCGTGACCGCAGCGTCGAGTTCCGTGATGCGAGCGTGCGAATCTCGGTCGATCGGCTCGCCCGCTACCGCACCAAGTCGCGCGCCGCAGAGCTCGCCGCGCTCGATACGTTTGCCCTCAAAACCATCATGGAGCGCCTCACGCTCCCCACCGACGAGGCCTCGATCGACGTCGCGAGGACGCTGGTCGAGGCCGCGGCCCACGCGACGAGCAGATACGACCGCATCGAGGCAGGAGCCTCGGTCGAGGACGCGCGCGCTTGCGTCGCGCGGTGGCATCGGTTCTGGCTCGTGCACGAGAGCGACTACGTCGCGTTCGACGGCACCGAGCGCGCTGCCGCCGCCGTGCGCGAGACGCGCTACGGCAAGTGGGCCTCGGGCGTCGTGCTCTCGCTCACCGTCGAGGGCGACGAGACGCAAGCCAGCCTCGCGCGCGTGGGCAGCGCGCTCCCGATCACGCTCGCGCTGGTCTTCGGCGGCATCGCGCTCGCGTACGTCGTGGGCGCGGGGCTCGGGCTCGGCGGGGCCGTCGCGCGGCGCGCCCTACCTCAGGTCGCCGGCGGTGGTCTGCTCGTCGCGCTGCACGCGACGCCGGTCGCAGTCCTCGCCGTGTTGATGGTGCGGGTCGCGCCCGCGTCGAGCGGCAGCCTCATCGCGGGCATCGTGCTCGTCGCGACGGGGATCCTCGTCTCGCCCGCGCGTCACCAGCGCGAGATGCTGAGCGGAGCGTTCGCGCGAGAGCACGCCCTCGCGGCGCGCGCGCGTGGCGCGACCCAGCTGCGCGCGCTCGCGAGCCAGCTCCGGCAGTCGCTGATGGCGCCGGTCTCGCTCCTCACGATCGAGCCGCCCGCCGCGCTGGGAACGGCGTTCGTGGTGGAGCAGGTGCTCGATCTTTCGGGCCTCGGAAGGCTCACGGTGTATGCGGTGCTCGAGCGCGACACGACCTTCGTGGTCGCGCTCGTCGTTGGCGCGGTCATCATCGCGTCGCTCCTCACCACCGTCTCGGACCTGCTCGCGGCAGGCCTCGATCCTCGGCTGCGAGGCAGGATCGCGGGGCTCCCGTGAAGGGCGGCCGCGCGAAGGACCCCGTGCGCGCTCCGCGATCGCGCCCACCGCCGAGCCGCCTGCGCTTCGCCCAAGAGACCCTGCACCCAGGGCGCTGGCTCGAGAGCCGGCGCACTGTCGTGGGCCTCGCGCTCCTCGGCTCGATCGCACTTACAGCATTGTTCGCAGATTTGCTGGCAGGCCACGCGCCGCTCGTCACACGCGCGGGTGGGGAGCTGCGCGTGCTCCCCGGGCTCTTGCATCCGCGGACGCCCGTCCCCTCGGCCGAGGGCGCGTTCGAGGTCGCGCCGCCCGTGCGATGGAACCCAGGCGAGCCCTCGCTGCATCCCCTCGCCGCCCCGTCGTCCGAGCATCGGCTCGGCACGGACGAGCGCGGTCGCGACGTGCTCTCGCGCCTCTTGCACGGCGCGCGCACGACCATCGGGACGGGCTTCGCGGTGGTCGCCGTCGCGCTCGTCGGGGGCCTCTTCGCCGGCGCGCTCGCGAGCCAAGCGGGCGGCGCGTGGGGTGGTCGGCTCGACCGCGCGGCGCGTGCGCTCGACGGCTTCCCCGCGATCCTCGCGGTCGCGGTCGTGCGCGCAATTCAAGGTCACGGCTCGACGCTCAGCGTGTTCGTGGGCGCGGCGCTCCTGCAGTGGGCGAGCGTCGCGCGGCTCGTACGCGCCGAGGTCCTCCGCCTCTCGACAGAGGACTTCGTCCTCGCCGCGCGCGCGATGGGCGCCTCGCGAGCGCGCATCCTCGCGGGCCACCTCCTGCCGCACCTCGCGGCGCCGCTCGCGTCGTCGTGTGCTCTCGGGCTCGGCGCGGTCGCGACGCTCGAGGCCACGCTGTCGTTCCTCGGGCTCGGTCCTCCGAGCGAGGTCCCTTCGTGGGGCGAGATGATCGCCGAGGGCGCGCGGCACCCCGAGCGCACGCTGCTCCTCGGCGCGCCCGCAGTGCTCCTCGCGCTCACGGTGGTCGCGGCGTACCTGCTCGCCGACGCGCTCCGCGACGCGAGCGATCCGGTCGCGACACGCAAGGCCGACGTCGACGCCGACGCTTGAACGGCTCGCCTTCCCGAGGGCGCTGGGTTAGTTCAAGGCGCATGGCCGTCCCGTATGTGACCGAACAAGATTTCGAGCGCGAGGTCGTCCGAAGCGAGCTGCCTGTCCTGGTGGAGTTCACCGCCGACTGGTGTCAGCCGTGCAAGACCGTCGCTCCCGAGCTCGAGGCCGTCGCCCGCGATCTGCAGGGCAAGGCGAAGGTCGTGAAGATCGACATCGATCGCTCGAAGCGCCTCGCGACCCTGATGAAGGTGCAGTCCGTCCCGACCTTCGTCGTGTTCTCCAAGGGGCGCCCCGTCGTCGGCGAGCAGGGCGTCCTGCGCCGCAACGATCTCGCGGGCCTGCTCGAGCCCTACCTGCCGCGCGCCGAGGGTGCGATCAAGCCGGTCGAACTCGCGCAGCTCGTTCAGCAAGGGCAGGTCTGCCCCGTCGATACGCGCGAGCCCTCCGCATACAACCGAGCCCACATCCCGACCGCCGTGAACATCCCCGGAGACCAGATCGAGTCTCGTCTCGCCGAGCTCCACATGCTCGCCGGCGAGCCGATTCTCTACTGTCGCTCGGGCGACAAGTCGAAGGAGCTGAGCGAACGCCTCGCGGCGAACGGCATCCCCGTCGGCTTCCTCGAGGGTGGCCTCCTCGCGTGGGAGGGCTCGCTCCTACCGATTGAACGCCCTGACTGAGCACAGCTCGGCGTGAGTCCGAGCTGTCCAAGAGACAGAAAGTCAGCGACCAGAGCTCCCGACTCCGTCGTCTCTTCGCGTCGGTCTTCACTTGCGAGCGCCAGCTCGGACCGACACGAAGAGACGACGGACTTCCACGGAGCCGTACTGAGACACGAACGCCATGCCGCTCCCGATCGAAGTCCTGCACGAACGCATCGAACGAGCCCTCATCGCCACCTTCGGTGAGGACCTGCGCGGCACCGACACCGCCCTGCGCAAGAGCGACCACGCGGACTACCAGTCGAACGTCGCTCTCCCGCTGAAGAAGCGGCTCAACGCGAACCCACGCGAGATCGCGCAGAAGTTGGTCGCGGCCCTGGACCTCGATGGAGTGGCGACCAAGGTCGACATCGCAGGTCCGGGCTTTATCAACTTTCACCTCGATAAAGCTTTCCTCGCGTCGTGCCTCGGCGAGCTCGCGAAGGACAAGGCCGGCGTGCGCCCCGCGGCGAACCCCGACGTCGTCGTCATCGACTACTCGGCGCCCAACATCGCCAAGGAGATGCACGTCGGGCACCTGCGCAGCACCATCATCGGCGACGCCTTCGCGCGGGTGTTCGAGTACCTCGGGCACCGCGTCGTGCGGCAGAACCACGTCGGCGACTGGGGCACGCCCTTCGGCATGCTGCTCGAGCACCTGCTCGACCTCGGTGAGGAGTCGCGCGATCACGATCTCGTGCGGCTCGTCGAGCTCTACCGCGACGCGCGGAAGAAGTTCGACGCCGACCCCGATTTCGCCGAGCGCTCGCGCAAGCGGGTCGTCGCGCTGCAGGCCGGCGACGAGCAGACGCTCGCGCTCTGGCGCCGCATGATCGACACGTCGAAGCGGCACCTCGGTGAGGCTTACCACCGGCTCGACATCACGCTGACCGACGCCGACATCGCGGCCGAGAGCTTCTTCAACGACAAGCTCGCCCCCACCCTCGCCGAGCTCGAGGAGAAGGGCCTCGCGCGCGTCGACCAGGGCGCGCTCTGCGTGTTTCCGCCCGGCTTCACGAGCCGCGAGGGGACGCCGTTGCCCCTCATCGCGCGCAAGAGCGACGGTGGTTACGGCTACGCGACGACGGACCTCGCGGCGATCCGCTATCGCCTCGAGACGCTGAGGGCCACGCGCGTCATCTACGTCGTCGGCGCGCCGCAAGCGCAGCACCTCGCGATGATCATGAAGACCGCCGAGCTCGCCGGTTGGCTGCGCCCGCCCGCGCGCGCCGAACACGCGGCCTTCGGCTCGGTGCTCGGCACCGACGGCAAGATGTTCCGGACGCGCGCCGGTGAGGGCAACGTCCGCCTCATCGATCTGCTCGTCGAGGGTGAAGAGCGCGCCCTCGCTGTCGTCGCCGACAAAGCTCGCGAGCGTGAGGTCGCGCTCGAGGAGAGCGAGCAGCGCGCGATCGCGCACGCGGTCGCGATCGCGGCGATCAAATACGCCGACCTCAGCTCCGACCGGGTGAAGGACTACGTCTTCGATTGGACGCGCATGCTCGCGTCCGAGGGGAACACGGGGCCCTACCTCCAATACGCGCACGCGCGGATCTCCTCGATCCTCGAGCGCGCCGTACGTCTCGGCCTTCATGAGGGCACCACTGAGCCATTAGTTGTGGATTCCCTCATCTTTGAGCTGCATCTGGCACCGCACTCCTTGCCCCTTTCGCACCAACCCCTTGAGAAGCTCGTCGACCTCGAGACGAAGGAAGAGCGAAGCCTCGCCCTCGCGCTGCTGTCGTTCGAGGGCGCAGTGCGCGACGTCGCGGCGACGCTCGAGCCTCATCGGCTCTGCACGTACCTCTACGAGCTCGCGACCACGTTCAGCGGCTTCTACAACAAGTGCCCCGTCCTCAAGGCCGACCCCGCGACCCGGACCTCGCGGCTCATCCTCTGCGTGCTCACCGGCCGCGTCCTGC
Organism: Polyangiaceae bacterium; assembly: GCA_046351325.1. GTDB lineage: Bacteria > Myxococcota_A > Polyangia > Polyangiales > Polyangiaceae > Xiheicaenibacterium. The sequence continues at coordinate 552,974 of JAXLYR010000001.1, forward strand.
GCGAGGGGCTCGCCTTGCTCGGTATCTCCGCGCCGGCCCGCATGTAGCGTCGGGGAGCTCGCTGCCTTTATCGCGCCAGTCGAGTCCCGAATCGACGCATCAGGAACGCTCGACCTCCCATCCGAGCCGGCAATGGCGCACCCGCAGCCTCGATTGCTCGCCCAGGGGCCGCTATCATCGCACTGGGAGCCCGAATTGCGTGGATGAATGATGCAATTGAGGCTCTCAGTGCCCCAATTTCGTCGGTAGATTGTCTAATTGGGGCTCTCAGTGCCCCAATTACGTGGGTGGTCCGTTCGTTCGGGGCTCTCAGTGCCCCAATTACGTGGGTGGCCCACGTGTTGGCGGCTCTCTGTGCGGCGAAGACGTCGGCGGCCCACGCGTTGGCGGCTCTCTGTGCGCCCGAGGCACGCCTGACCCACCTGCTTGGGGGCTCGCGGTACTCTGACTGCGTTGGCGGCCCGCGTGTTGGCGGTTGCCGGTGCGCCCGAGGTGCGCCTGGCCCACTTGCTTGGGGCTCGCGGTGCGGTCATGACGTCACCGGCCCATGTTTGGGCCGCTCACAGGGCCCTGATTCTGCAGCGAGGGCTGCGAAGTGCGGTGTCCGCATCGGCGTGGTGGAGCTCCGCGTTGTTGCTTACTGATTTGTCATGATACGAACGTACATCGGCTCGCCGCGGGTGGAGGGAACCATGGCTGAGAATGTCAACACGCCTCGGAGAGAGGCTGGTGTCCTTTCGGATGAGGAGCTCACGGAGGAACAGCGCGCTGCAGGGAAGAAGCTGCGCGAGCTCATCGCGGGGATGGTCGATTCGAAGGAGAAGGTCGACAGGCCGAAGCTTGGATTCCTGCCGCGCATCGACGGATCGCGCACGAGTCGCGTGCTCCTGATCGACGGAGGTCGCGGGTCCGGCAAGACTGCGCTGCTCCTGACAATGCTCGAGGCTTGGCGTCGTGGTGTCACCGCCGAGCCTCCGTCCTCAGCCAATCTAAGTTATCCGCCTGACCAAATCGTCCCCATCGGGCTCCTGGATCTCCATCCATTGCCGCCATCCACGAACCTGCTCTTCCACGTCATCGGGCGGTTCGAGCGTGTCGTCGAGTGGCTTGAGGGCGAGGAGGGAGACAAGGGAAAGGACCAGCGCCCGCCCGCGATTTGGCAGCTCGACGATGAGCTCGACTCACGGAAGCGTTGGGGAAAGCTCTTGCGTGCGGTCGCCGCGGGTTGGGATGGCGGGGCGACCGAGCGCTGCGCGCGGCCCGACACCGACGCGCGCGCCGTGGAGCTCGAGGAAGCGGAGCGACAGCGGCTCAACCTCGTCGACACGTTCGCGTCGTTCGTTGATGCGCTCGCCGAGGACTACGCTCGCAAACAGCGCTTCGAGAAGGCGAAACTCCCCCTGTTCGTTCTTGCGGTGGACGACGCGGACACCGACGCGGGGCGCGCGGTCGAGCTGCTCGAGACGGTGCGCATGCTTTGGCATCCACGCGTCGCATTCGTCCTCTCGGGCGACAGCAAGCTCTTCCTGCAAACGCTCGCGGAGCGCACGCTCGGCGAACTCAGGCAACCGCTCGCGCATCATCACTTCCTCGAGAGCGAGCTTCAGGCCGTGGCGGCAGATAGGCCCGTGCTGCGGCTCGCGTACGACATCTACGAGAAGATCATCCCGCCGGGACATCGGTGTGAGATCCCACCGCTACGGTGGGACTTCTCTGCAAAGAAGCTCCCGGCCGTCCTTCAGGATTTGGTGGAACAGCTCCGGAAGGTTCCCATCGATCGATCGCCCTTCGACGGGAACACCAAGTGGTCGCTCGCGGACTACTTCAAGCACGACGCGCAGCTCGCGGACGCGCTGCCAGATCGACTGCGCGGGGTCATCGATCTCACTGAGTTCGTGAAGGACGAATCATCGCTGACAAAGCTCAAGCGGACGGACCTGGCACGCCGGGTGGTCGATCGCATGTGGGGGAACGCGATGGACCGTGACGGGGTCCGATGGCCCGGTTTGAGACGGGTCATCGAGCGGGATCCTCTGACGGGTGTGCTGAGGATTCGCGAACGAACCCCCAACGCGGCTTGGGGAATCGATGGCCTGACCAAGGTCGTGCTCCGTCCGGTCAACAGGGACGAGGTTGCGACGACTTTTCAGAGGTGGGAGCAAATGGATGTGCTGCGGTCGGGCGAAGTGCTGCCCCGATCCGTCACAGCCATGCTGAAGCTCGCAGGTCAGCTGCGTTTCGATCACGAGCGGGTGGTGCTTCATGCGGCGCCGAGCGATCTGACCGGTCGCGAGCGCTTCTTCGTGCGGTCCGAACACGCTCGCAGCTCATCAGTCCGGTTGGCGTGGCCGCTACCCAAAGGATGGTCGCCGAGCTTCTATTCGGCATTTAGTCTGCGCTGGAATCACTGCCTTGATAAAGCAAGTAAGGACGCCAGTGCGGATGCGATGGCTCCGTTGTTTCTGCGCATCGTAATCGACATGTTGTGGCGAAACACGCTGCCCGACAAAGTCGGGGATGGAGAGGCTCGAACTGCCTCGTCGGTAATCCCGCCAGAGCCTTGGAGGGCGCTCGCAGACGATCTCTGGGTGCTCCTACGCAGCGGAGATGAGATGGCGCGGGATTGGGCGTTGAGAGCGGCGCCACTGCTAGCTGCTCCCGAGTACGGCCTTTCATCGACCGCTGCAAACACGTGGCTCACGGCACTTCAGCAGCGTTTGAGCTTCGAATCTGACGACGACTGGTCCGACTTGCTGAAGCTCTTGCCGGCAGAGCGCGAGGAAGCCTTTGCGAATGCCGGGGACAAGCAGCCGGCTCGAACGATTCTGAGACTCAACGCCGAGTTTAAGAAACACGATTGGCATGGGCTGATCGAACGGGACAGGGGCGACGAGGACACATCCAGAGTGAAGCTGGTGGCGGGCTTCGCAACAGCCGAGAAGCCAGCCAACAAGCCCGCGCCCAAGAAGCGCGCAGCCAACAAGCCTGCGCCCAAGAGGCGCCCAGCCAGCACCCCAAAGCCCTAAGAGATGCCGCGCCCGGTCTCGCACGCGCGTCTCACGGCTGAAGCGCACGCCTTCCCGTTCGCGACGGAGGCTGCATTCGGGATTGGTCTGCACGCGCTCTCGCGTGAGGCGGCGGGTGTGCTCGACGGCGGATCGACGAAGCGCCTCGCGGACGCGCTCGAGGAGTTTCACCGGCCGCGCGCTGCGGGCATGACGCTCGAGCTCTTGCGACAGCTCCGAGACGCGGCGTGGTTCCCGGAGGAGCGGGCGCGGCCCCACGTCGTGCCGCTCGCTGAGCTCCTCACGGTGCTCGCGGGGCGGTACCTCGAGTGGGGTGGCACGCGTGTGCGGCTCCACTCCGACGGCGCGCCTGCGGAGCGGGCGATCGCGTGGCGGTGGCTCTCGTTCTGTCTGCCCGCGGACCTCCTCGTCGCCGCGCTCGCCGCGCGTGATGGCTTCGAGCCACCCGACGACGCCGTGCAGCTCGTCACGCCACGCCTCGCGGAGCTCTTGCGGGACCCTTGCGCCGAGACGCACCTGCACGTCGGCGCGGGCGTGCCGTTCGGTCTCGTGTGGGCCGCGCGCATGCGCGCCCTCGCGACGGAGCCGCAGCTCAAGTTCAAGCCAGGCTGGGGCCGAGCTCCGTTCGACAGAGCGTTCCACGGCACGGTGCTCTCGGCCGCGATCGCACGCCTCGTCCTCGCGGCGTTCCTTCGCCACCGCGAGGACAGAGGCTATTCGGGTGCGTTCACCGCGTTCGTCAAGGAGGTGTACCTCCCCCAAATCGGCGACCGCGTGCCGTGGGGGCTGGGCGCGCACGAGGCCGGTCGCGTGATCCTCGGCGCGCTGACGACGCTCACCCGTGGGCGCCCGACGGAGGGTGTGGCGCTCGCGCGCCGGCTCTACCAGGCGCTCATCTCGGGTCGCGACTCGAAGAAGAGCAAGTCGTGCGAGGACATCGCGCGACGGGACCCGCTCGCTGTTTGGCTGCCACCAGGCCCAGGGCGCGCGCTCCCCGAGACCCGCTTCGCGAGCCGTGCGATCGGCTACCTCCTCACCCACGACGACCCCGGGTTCGCGCGGCTCTTCTGGCAGGTCCAACGCGTGCGCAACCTCACGCATCGCTTCCTCGCGGAGGAGCCGGGAACGGCGGGCCTCGACTGGTTTACGCGCCACTACGCACGCATCTCGCCAATGCGTTCCGAGCTGAAGAAGCTCACGTACACGAGCGCGTTCGAGGTCCAATCCCGCGACCTCAACCTGGGCTCACTCGAGGCGCGGACCAGCCCCGAGGCTGACTGGGTCGAAGTTCGCGACGAGGTCCGCGCGCTCGCGAAGCAAGCGAGCCGCTACGAACCCCGGCCTGCGCGCGGCCGGCCCGAGGTCGGGCTCGTCCTGCACTTCATCAAGGAGTGGGAGCGATCGGTTGGTGGCAAGCGCACGCGCCTTCACGCCGACCCTCGACAGACCGCGTTCGGTTGCCGGTACGGGGCGTGGTTCCACGAGCGCAGGCGGCAGGCTTTCGCGGTCGCGACGGCGCTGCGGCGCAACCCCGAACTGCTCTTGCTGCTCCGCGGTGTCGACGTTGCGAACGTCGAGCTCGCCGAGCCGACGTGGGTCGTCCTGCCTCTCTTTGGCATCGTCCGCGACGCCGCACGGGACGCGAGCGCGCTCTTGGCGCGCCGCCGTCCCGAGTGGGAGGTTCCCCCGCTCCGCGCAACCTTGCACGCGGGCGAGGACTTCCGCCGCCTCGTCGAGGGGCTGCGACGCATCCACGAGCCGATCGAGTTTGGTGCGCTTGGCGTCGGCGATCGCATCGGTCATGGGGTCGCGCTCGGTGAGGACGCAGCGCAGTGGGCGGCCTCCGCGAAGAGCGTCGTGCAACCAAAGGAAGAGCGGCTCGACGACTTGCTCTGGGAGCTCGATCGCTATCGCCGCGGGGACCTGCCGGTCGAAGCGCGGCGGCTCGAGCTCGTGCGTGCACAGGTCCTCGAGCTTGGCAGCGAGATCTACCGCAAACGCGTGACGGCCGAGGAGCTCCTGGAGGCGCGCCACCTGCGCCACAATCTTCGAGCGCTCGAGCGCATGGGGTATCCGTTCCTCCGAGTGCGAGAGGTCACGGGCGCCGCGGATCTCTTCTACCGGCACCTCTCCGACCGGGCAGTCTTCGAGCGAGGGCAAGCACCAATCAAAGTCGATGCCACGGAGCACGAGACCGCGATGCTCCAATGCGCGCAGCGCTGGCTGCGTCGCGAGATCGGCCGGCGCGAGATCACGATCGAGTGCAACCCCTCGAGCAACTTGGTCATCGCGGACTACCTCGCGCTCGAGGACCACGCCGCGTTTCGTATGCAGCCGCTCCCCCACATGAGCGAGCCCGACGGCGGCGCCGTGCTCGTGTCGGTCAACACGGACAACCCCATCACGTTCGCGACGTCGCTCGCCGACGAGTTCGCGCACCTCTACTTCGCGCTCCTCGGCCGCGGCGTCTCGATAGAGCACGCGCTGGCTTGGCTCGGCCGCTCGCGCGACAACGGCTACCGATCACGCTTCACGCTGCGCGCGAGCACGAGCCGCAAGGCCCTGCGCGAGGTCGCGGCTCTACATCAGCGTGCGGACAGGCGACGCGGCGGGCGCTCCGAGATCTCCTCGTAGTCGAGGACGCGCTGGTGGTCGGAGAACTGGACGGGGTTCGTGCGCTTCAGCTTCGCGACGATGTCGGCGGGATCGGCGGCCTCGAGCAGGAGCTTGATCCGTTGCTCGCGACTCATACCCCGCGCGAAGCGCCGATAGATCCCGACGAACTTGTCGAGGACGAAGCCGTCGAAGTCTCGCTCGTCGTGAAACATCCTCGTGAGCAGCTTTGCCAGCGAGGACTTCGTGGGGACGCGGGTCGTCCGCTTGCGATCGGTCGCGAGCAGCCTGCCCGACAGACTGGTGCTCAGCGTCGCTGCGCTGAGCAGCCCCGCGATCAGCGGCAGGAGCGTCGTCGCCACGCTGTTGCTCCCGAGTACGACCGGCCCCGCAACGAGCGCGGCTGCGCCGAGGAGCTTCGCTACACCGACCGCGCCACCCTGCTCGGCCTCTTGGACGGCTGTGCTGGCGCGTATGCTCGGCGTTGCTCTCGGGCCGAACGTGGCCTTCAGCTCTGCGAGCGCGATCGTCGAGTCGAGCGCCGCCGGCTCCATCGTCTCGAGCTCCGCCCGGAGCTCGTCGCCGACCTGCTCGAGCGTCGCGCGCGGGGGCTCGACGGTCTTCGGACGACTCGACGTCGCACGCGTGAAGGACTCGCACGCGTCTGCGAGCACCTGGTTGGATGCGTGCTCGCGCTTCGCAACTTCCGTGAGCGCAGACAAGCGATCCTGCGCTTCAGCGAGGCAGATGAGCCGCTGCCATGCGTCGATCGCGGCCGTCTTCTCGAGCTCGCGGGGCACGCGCGCGAGCCTGGCCTTCGTCGCCAAGCGGAGCGCGTCCTCGGTCGATGGATAGGTCGCCGCGAGCGCCTCACGGAGCACCGCGCGCTCGAGTGCGTGCGGCGCGTTGGTGGGTTGGCGTGGCAAGCGCGCGATCGAGGGCAGCTCTGCGGAGGCGGGCTTCTTCGGCGAGAAGGCCCTGCCACTCCATTCGCGCTCGAAGACCTCGAGTGTCATTTGCTCAGGGTTGGACAGGTCAAGGCGCCCGGCGCAGTACCCCATGTCGCGAAACTCGACGTTTCCCAATCGAGACTGCCAGCCCTGCGCGCCAAAGAACGACCGGCTGCGCACCTCCACGGATCTACCGGCAAGGTCGACACCCGCGTCGTCGTGCGCGTGGCCCGTGAGGTGTGCGCAAAATCGACCAAGGGGATTGACCTCCGCCTCGTAGTGTGCCTTGGCGAATGAGGCGAGCCAGCGCGCGGGGTGGTGCGTGAGGAGGAGCGCTGCGTCGTGCTGGGCGACCCAACCAGGCACGTCACCGCGTGCAGCCACGTGGAGCTGTCGTGCATCGAGCGCGAGGCGGCCCAGGTAGTCGTCCCCCGTCACTTGGAGGAACGCCGAGTTGAGGCCAGCGATGCCAACGCGAACGCCCTCCTTCTCCAGCGTGAACGTGAAGTCGCCGGGGAGGAGCCCGTGGTGCAGCCCGACAGTGTCCTGGGAGAGCCGCCGCCACCATCGCTCGAACGGATCGAACGCGCGCGCGATCATGCGTCGCGCAGGACTGTCAACGTCTGCCCAGAACTCGTCGGCGTGCCCAGGCTCGTCAAACCAACGGCGCAGCGCTCGCAGGGCGGAGGGTGACGGCTCGCTCGCACGCACGAGGTCGTGATTGCCTGGAACGACCAGGAGCTGGGGGTTCGAGCCGGCGCTCTTGAGGACCCTCATCACCTGGTTGAGCCCAGCCTCAGCACGCTCGAACTCCTCCGCCCAGCCTCGCATGCTGAGATCGCCCGTCACGAGGACGAGGTCGATGGAGCCGACCGTCTCTGCGACTCTCAGGAGGTCGTCGCGGAGCGGCTCCGCCGGAGTCGCCGGGTTCAAGACCCCGTGCAAGTCCGAGAGGTGAAGCCAGCCGACCGAGGTCATCGCGTCCTACCCTTGGTGCAAACCCGTCATTCACCGTACCACACGCCGAAAACATCGCTGGGCGTCGGCCAACACGGCAGAGGCGCGTCAGTCCTTGGGGCTGATGACGCCGCGGAGGCGCCACGCCCCGAGCTTCGAGAGGCCCTCGGCGATGGAGTCGGCCTCGATCTCGAGGAGCGCGGCGAACGCGGTCTTGAGCTCGACGTGCTCGCCCGCGAGCGCGGTGGTCAGCTCCTCCCAGCCGGGGTTGTGCCCGAGCAAGAGGACGACGTTCTTGCCTGCGAAATCGCTCGCGACCGCGCGCACCGCGTGGAGGCCCGCGAGGTAGAGCTCGCGGTAGAAGCGGACGGGCACGTGGTCGAAGTAGCGGTGGATCGCGTGCGCGGTCTCCGTCGTGCGCTGCGCGTCGCTCGACGCGATGAGCTCGGGCGCCCAGCCCTCGTCACGCAGGCGTTTGCCGACGAGCGGGGCCTCGTGACGGCCGCGCTCGTTCAACGGTCGCTCGTGATCGGACTGCGCGCCAGCCTCCCAGTCGCTCTTCGCGTGGCGCATGACCACGAGGCGCACGTGGCCCGCAGGGCGCTCGTGCGTGTGGCCATGATGGCGGTGATGACCGTGGCCGTGCTCTTTGCTCACGACTCAGCTCACGGCATCGCGGGCGTGCAGGTGAGGACGCCCACGGTCGGCGTGGCACAAGCCACGCTCTCACACATGGCCGTCGGGTCGCCTGGCGTGAGCGCCCCGTTCAGCGGGATAGGGGTGTTCACGTCCTGCGCTTGGCAGCCGTCGGTCGTGCACTGGTCCCCGTCGAACGCGACCTTCTGCCGGACGATCGAGAAGTCGTCGACGTTCCACCCGCCCATCGACGGCATGCCCGAACCCTTCGAGTAGGTGAAGCGCACGCGGATCGGGTTGGCCGTCCCGACGTTGCCCGCGACGGAGGCCGTGAGGTCGAAGCGCATCTCGACCCAGCCGCCGCCACCGTTGCCGGCACCCGCGGGGCCGGCGGGGTTGTCGATCACCCCGGTCGCGGAGGCCCCGCTCGTCCAGAGCGTCTGTGAGCTCGTCCCGTCGACGCTGAGCTCGATCGTCGCCACGTCGGGCAACGCGTCCACGTTCAAGTAGCGCCAGACGCGCAAGCCGACCTTCTCCCCGGCCTTCACGCTCGCGAGCGAGATGGGCGGGGAGGTCATGATGGTCGTCGCCACCTGCATGACGAGGCCGCCGAGCGCAGTACCCGCGACGCCGTCGCCCTGCGCGCTGTGATCGCTGCTCGGGTCGTTGCCGTTGTCCTTCGCCCCCATCGACGCGGCAGCCGAGCCGATCGTCCACTGCGGGCCGAGCGCCCACCCTTGAACGTTGTTGTCGAAATGCTCCTCGAACACCGGGATCTCGGTCGGGTTCGCGACGCCCGTGATCAGGTCACACGAGTCGAACGTGCACGGGTTCATGTCGTCGACGATGACCGGCGTGTTCGTGATGAGGCCCGTGTCCGGGTTGCACGAGTCGGTCGTGCACGCGTTGCCGTCGTCCTCGGCGCGCTGCTGCTCGCATTTGCCGCTTACACAATTGTCGATGGTGCAGGCGTTTTGGTCGTCGCAGTCGGGCTGGATCGTGCAGGGCTGCCCCTGCGTGCCGCCGCCCATCCCCGCGCCGCCCGCGTCCCCACCGCCCGAGCCGGGATTGGTCGCGCCGGTGCTCTTGCCGGGGCTCGGGATCAGGTTCACCCCGTCTTTGTCCTCGGTCTCGTTGATACCCGTGGTCTCGTCACACGCTGCCGTGACGAGGAAGACGAGCGAGGAGAGCACCATCCCAAGCGAGCTAGGCCGATAAGCGAGGGTCCGCATCGCGCTAGGATATTGGGGATTCGAACGGCGCGCCAACATCGCGCTGGGTCAGGTGTGTCGGCCGTAGAGCTCGCCCAGGCGACGCAGCTCGCGACCGACCTCGTCGGTGAGCTCGCCCGGCAGCAAGCGGAACTCCCAGTTGCCCTCGGCGACGCCGGGGCGGTTCATGCGGGCGTCGCGGCCCAACCCCAGCAGGTCCTGGACAGGGACGATCGCCGTCCGCGCGTGGCTGCGGAACGCTGCGCGCACGAGCTCGGTGGCGAAGGCGCGGGGAGACGCATCGGAGGGCAGCCCGAGGTACTCGAGCGCGAACGCGCGCTCCTTCGCGTAGCGAACCTTGCCCTCCTCGGCGGCGTCGAGGGGCGGCGTCGACACCCAACCCACCGCGGTGTCGTTGTCGTGCGTGCCCGTGTAGACGATGGAGTGCGCGGCGTAGTTGTGAGGGCGACTGGGCTCGGCGCCTGCGTCGGGGCTGAAGGAGAACTGCAGGATGTTCATCCCCGGAAGTCGGAAGTGGTCACGCAGCGCCTTTACGGCGTCGGTCACCACGCCGAGATCTTCGGCGACGAGCTCGATCGGGCCGAGCGCCTTGTAGACGGCCTCGAACATGGCGTTACCGGGGACATCGTGAAAGACGCCCTTCTTCGCGTCCTTCGCGGTGCGCTCGACCGCGTAATACCGAGAGAAGCCGATGAAATGGTCGAGTCGGAGCGCGTCGAAATACCGGACTTGGTGCTCGATGCGAGCGATCCAAAAGCCGAAGTTCGTGCGCTCGTGATAGGCCCAGTCGTAGAGGGGATTGCCCCAGAGCTGGCCCTCGTCGCTGAACGCATCGGGCGGGACGCCGGCGACGACCGTCGGGTCGCCGTCTTTGTCGAGGAGGAAGAGCTCGGGGTGGGCCCAAACCTCGGCCGAGTCGTGCGCGACGTAGATCGGCGCGTCCCCCATGAGCGAGACGCCGCGGCTCCGCGCGTACGCCGCGAGCGCGTGGAAATCCTCGGAGAAGCGCGCTTGCACGAACTTCTCGCGGAGGACCTCGGAGGCGTGCTCGCGCCGGAACGCCGCGATCGCGTCCGCGTCTCGACGACGCACGTCGGCGGGCCACGCGAAGAAGGGCTTGCCCTCGAAGTGGCTCTTCAGCGCGGCGAACGTCGCGTAGTCGTCGAGCCAAAAGGCGTTCTTGCTCGAGTAGGCCTCGAGGCGCTCGCGCCGCTCGGGGAGCGCCTGGCTGCGCTCGAACGCGGTGGTGAGGGCGCGCTTGCGACGCTCGATCGCCGAGGCGAAATCCACGCGGCGCGTGAGCGGGCTCGCCGGCAAGAGGGCCGGGTCGCTCGCGTCGAGCAGGCCGTCCTCACGCAGCCGCTGGAGGCTGACGAGGAGCGGACTCCCTGCGAAAACACTCGTCGACGCGTACGGTGAAGCGCCGGGGCCGACGGGCCCGATCGGCAGCATCTGCCACCAGCGCACGCCCGCGGCGGCCAAGAAGTCCACGAACGCGTGCGCTTCCGGGCCGAGGTCTCCGCTCTCGAACGGCCCCGCGAGGCTGGTCGGGTGGAGCAAGACGCCAGAGGCGCGCTCGAGGAAACCGGCGCGCCGTGGGGCAGCCGCGCGCGTGGAGTGGGAGGACGCTCTCGAGTCGTGGGAGGGTTCGTGAGTCAAGGCGGCCGCGTACTAGCGCAACGCAGGCGACGCGCCCAGCCCGACCGCGGCGCCGTGCACTTCACCTCACGAACGAGGACGCTGCATCGTCAAACCGCCTAAACGTCGAAGCCGATATAGGCGAAGAAGTGATACTGGGCGGCGAACGTGTCTCCGATGTAGAACACGAAGCCCAGCGGATCTGCGCCGAAGTGGATGTTGGGGTGGAATTGGTATTTGAGTCCGACGGCGAGCTCGAGGTCGAAGAACACGTTGTCGTAACGACGATAGTCCTGGACCCAGATGCTGACTCCAGCGTTGACCTTCGGGTAGATGTAGAGGCCCTTGACCGGAAGGTCGATGTCGTATTGGAACGTGAGCGGTAGATTGATTGTGGTGCAGTAGTCTTGAAACTGGAATTGGGGGTCGATACCGAGATAGGCCCTCTTGTCTCCGTCGACGGCATATGCCGCCTCGAGCCCGAGGACGAACTGCCCGCGACGCCAGCCTCGGTTGTAGTCGCAGAGGTAGTCCCGATCGATCGTGGCCGCCGCGCCCAGCCGGACGTTGAACATCCAGGGGCCAGCCTTTTCGGCTCCTGCGGCGCGCGCGGCGCTCGGTGCGAGGAGATGCAGCGCGACCAGTGTCAGAAGGACAGCGAGTCCAGATAATGTTCGGCGCATGTGCGCAGCGTACCGGAACACGCGCGCTCTCTGCCAGTTATCGTTTCCTCGACTGAGGGGCTCACCAGTGGCCGCTCGTCGCAGCGAGCGCGAAGGACAGGCGGTCTGTCCCCTTCTCGACATCGCTCTTCCGAAGATCGGCGCCGCCGTGACCCGCATTGCGCTCGACGCGCAAAAGCACGGGTCCGCCGGTCGAAGCGTCTTGCATTGCGGCAGCGAATTTGCGCGCGTGCATGGGGTCGACGCGGTCGTCGTGATCGGCCGACATCAAGAGGAGCGCCGGATACCGGACTCCCTTCTTCACGTGGTGGTAGGGGGAATATGCCAATAGGGCTTGGAACTGCTCCGGGTCGTCGGAACTGCCATATTCGCTCACCCACGTCTTGCCAGACCCGAAGAGGTGATACCGGACCATGTCGAGGAGCGGGACCCCGCAGATCACGCCGGCGAAGAGGTCCGGGCGCTGGGTCATCGCCGCGCCGACGAGCAGGCCGCCGTTCGAGGCGCCCATGATGACGAGCCGCTCGCTGCGCGTATACCCCTTAGCGATCAGGAACTCGGCCGCGCCGATGAAGTCGTCGAAGACGTTTTGCTTCTTGAGGAGCATCCCGCCTTGATGCCAAGTCTCCCCGTATTCGGCGCCGCCCCGGAGATTGGGGAACGCGACGATCCCGCCGCGCTCGAGCCAAGGGAACATCGTCGCGCGGAACGACGGAGTCTCGTTCGACTGGAAACCGCCATATCCATAGAGGAGCACGCGGTTCGACCCGTCCAGCTTGATGTCCTTCGGGCGGACGACGAACATCGTAATGACGGTGCCGTCCTTGCTCGTGTATTCGACCTGCTCGGTGGTGAGGGTGCTCGCGTCGATCGGGACGTCGACCTTGCTCGACAGGGTGGCAGCCCCGGTCTTCGCCGAGAGCTCGTAGATCTCGGTCGGGGACGTGTACGACTCGAAGCTGAAATAGGCCTCGGGGTCGTCGGGCAGGCCGACCGGGCCGGCGATGCTGCCGATGCCCGGTAGCTCGACCTTCTTGTGGGGCGTGCCGTCGAGGTTGCGCAGCTCCATCCGATTGGAGGCGCGCTCGAGATAGGTGAGCGCGAGCTTGTCCCCGATGATGGCGCTCCCGTCGAGCGTCGCGCGCGGGTCCTCCTTCACGATCTCGACCCAGGCGTCGCGTGCCGGCTTCTTCGGGTCGACGCGGAAGACGCGCCAGCGCGGCGCCCCCTCGTCGGTGGTGACATAGATGTAACCCTTGTGGGCCTCGGCGCGGTAGTGGGCTTTGCCGGGCGAGCCGAGCTGGACGAGCTTCTGCGAGGGGTCGTTGCCGTCGCGGAAGAAGAGATCGTTGGAGGTCCAACCATTCTCGATCGAGAGGAAGAAGACCTTGCCGTCCTTGGATATCTCGGCGCCGACGAACTTCGTCGCGTCGCCGAGCTTCGGGTGGACGACGGAGTCCTTGGTGGAGTCGGCGCCGAGCGGGTGGAAGCGGACCTCGGCGAAGCCGGGTCGATCGGCCACGGAGACCCCCGGACCGACGGGCGGCAGCCACGTGTAATAGAAGCCGTCGCCCTTCGGGGTCCACGAGGGCCACGCGTACTTCGCCCCCTCGATGACGTCGGAGTCCTTCATCGTGTCGACGTCGAGGACCTTGAGCGTGGCCTCGTCGGAGTTGTTCTGTTTGACGAGGTACGCGACCTTCTTGCCGTCCCAGCTGGGCACCCAACTGCCGAGGCTCACCGAGCCGTCGGTCGACCAGCCGTTCGGGTCGAAGAGGACGCGCTCCTTGCCTTGTTTGCCGTCGCGGACGTAGACGATCCCCTTCTCGCGGTCGGCGTGGCGCCGCGTGAAGAAGTAGCGGTTACCGCGCTTGCGGGGCGCCGAGAGCGAGTCGATGTAGAGCAGCGCCTTCAGCCGGCTGGAGAGGGCCTCGCGCTCCTGGAGTTTGTCGAGCTCGGTGCGCGCGAGCTGGCCCTGCGCGTCGAGCCAGGTCTTGACCTCGGGCTTGTCGGCGTCCTCGAGCCAGCGATACGGGTCGGCGACGCTCTTGCCGTGCAGGGTGAAGACGAGGTCGCCCGCGCGGTTGTCGGGATAAGGGAGGATCTTGTCCATGGTCGCTTGCGCCGAGCTCGCCGACGCGCTGGCCGAGGCCGCCGCCGACCCCGAGCTGTGAGGCGGGGGCACGACGAGATCGGGGGGATTGGAGGAGCAACCAGCGAGGGCGATCAGCGCCGCCGCGAGCGTCGGCAGGGTGCGGTTCACCCCGGAACCTTCGGTCAAGGCGTCGCCGCGCGCAAGGCGAAGAAGACCGCGATTCCCGTGACCGAGACGTAGAACCAAATGGGCAACGCGATGCGCGCGATGGAGCGGTGCCGCGCGAAGCGGCCGCGCACGGCGCGGTAGAGCGTCACGAGCACGAGCGGGACGAGCGCGATGCTCGCGATCACGTGTGACCCCAGCAAGAGCAAATAGAGCGTGCGGCCGAGCCCTGTGCCCGGGTAGCGCGTGTCGCCGTGGGCGTAGTGGTAAATGAGATATGAGACGAAGAAGAGCGCGCTCGCGCCGAAGGCCGAGAGCATCGCGGCGCGATGGAGCGCGCGACGCTTGGCGCGGATCGCGAACCAGCCCACCGTCATCGAGACCGCCGCGGCGCCGTTCAGCGCGGCGTTGAGCGCCGGCATGAACGCGAGCTCGGCGCCGCCCGCCGAGGTCCGCCCGCGGAGGATGAGGACGTACCCCAAGAGGGCGAGGGCGATCGCGGAGACCGCGGCGACGACGGCGTAGAGGCCGAGCTCCTCACGGGGCTCGCCGGGGGCTTGAACTTCGGGGGCATTCACGCCCCGAGGTATGGGTCAGGCGCGGGTCGACGAAAAGGGGCTGTTTCGCTTGCCCGCGACGTGCTGTTACCTTCCCGGCATGCCCTTCAAGTCCATCAGTCAGCCTCGCCGGGTCGCATCGATGCAAGGCGAGGCGCGCGGCGCTTCGTTCAACCGTAAGCTCGGCGCGATCGCCATCGTGTCGAACAACCCCTCCGAGGTCGCGATCGTGGGGCAGTCGGGTAGCCCCGCGCGGACGTTCGGCGTCTCGCTCGACGAGACGAGCGACATCGCTCTGCTCTCGCGCGACATGGCGATCGTGCGCACGACCGACGAGGTCTGGCAGCTGCTCGACATCGCGCACAAGGCCAAGATCGACCCCCTCACCAAGGACGTTCGCAGCCTCGTCGGCCCCCAGGGTGAGGCCTCGCTCGCGCTCAAGTGGGACAACAGCGGCGAGGTCTTGACCCCGGGCCGCAACGAGGTCGCCTCGCGCAGCTTCACGCTGCGTGGCGATCACCGCTGCGTCGATGTCGGCGAGAACGAGTGCTACGCGGTCGTCGAGGGCGGCGATGGCGAGTTCCGCATCCACCCGGGCGGCACCCCGGAGCAAGGGTCGACGACGCGCACGGCGCTGCCGGGCGGGACGAAGAACCTCGATCGGCTGAAGGGCGGTCGCTTCCTCTCGGTCGTCTACCAGCGCGGCAACCCGACGGTGTGCCTCGTGCGACGCGCCGGCAACCGCCTCGACACGAAGCTCGTGACGCTCGACATCCCGTGCACCGACGTGGCTGTCGCGGAGACGAGCCTCATCGCGATCGCTCGAGACGGCCGCGCGGTCCTCTACGACTCAGAGGCCATCGACAAGGCGACGAGCCGCATGGACCCGAAGAGCGAGACCCACCTCGGCTGCGACGGCGAGCCGCGCTGCATGGTCGTGGCTGGCGGCAACCTCTTCGTCGGGACGCACTCCGGCGAGATCATGATGGCCGTCATCGTCCGCAAACAAGGGATGGGCTGAGTTTTCACGGGCCAACCTTCGCCTTCGGCGAAAGACATGGCCCGGGAGCGGGGCCCCCTCCCCGCTCAGATCGAATGGGGCCCCAACCCCATTCGGGTTCACGCACCAACCCGGTTCGGAATCTGCCCGCTCCTCACTCCATCATCTTGGGGCTGAGGCCCATCCAGGCGCCGCCGTCTGCGACGACCGTCTCACCGTGGATGAGCGCGCCGGCCTCGGAGCACATGAACACAGCGAGGTCGGCGATCTCGTCGATCTTGCCGAAGCGTCGAATGGGGATGGTCTCGATCATCCGGTCTTTTGCGGGGCCGGGCGCGAGGCGACTCATGCCCTCCGTGTCGTCGATGGGGCCTGGGGCGATGCCCGCGACGCGCACGCCGAGCGGCCCCCACTCGACGGCGAGGGTGCGCGTGATGGAGTCCACCGCGGCCTTCGCGGCGGAGGCGTGGATCTGGAGCGGCGTCGCGGCGTAGTGAAGCGTCGCCGAGATGTTGAGGATGACGCCGCCGTGATCGCGCAGGTACGCGTCGAAGGCCGCGCGACACACGTTGAACGTGCCGGCGGCGTCGATGTCGAGCACCGTGCGGAAGCCGTTCGGTGAGAGCGCCGCCGCGGGAGCGAGGAAATTGCCAGCCGCGCCGTTCACCACGATGTCGATGCGACCGAACCGATCCAGCGTCGCGCGGATGGCGCTCTCGACGGTCTTGGGATCGCGCACGTCGCAGGGCGCTGCGAGGCAAGCGCGCGAGGTCTCGGCGGCGAGCGCGTCAGCGGCGGCCGTGAGCCGATCAGCCTTGCGACCGACGATCGCGGTGTTCGCGCCGTGGAGCATGAAGGCGCGCGCGATCCCGCGGCAGATCCCCGAGCCGCCGCCCGTCACGAAGGCCACCTTGTTCTCGAGCAGGTCTCTGCGAAAAACGCTGGGAGTCATGTCCCTCGGGGTAGTACGGATGGGGTGACGTGACCAGCCTCGAGCCGTGGCAGCTGGCGGTGCTCGCCGGGGTAGGAGCCGTCGCTGGCTTCGTGAACACGGTCGCTGGTGCGGGCTCGCTCCTGTCGCTGCGCGCGCTGATGCTCTTCGGGTTGCCAGCTGGCGTCGCGAACGGCACGAACCGCTTGCCGGTGCTCTCGCAGTCGCTCACCGCCGGCCTGCAGTTCTATCGAGCCGGCAAGCTCGACGGGGCCTCGGTCGCGCGCGCCGCGTGGCCCGCGTCGCTCGGTGCGCTCGTCGGTTCGCTGACCGCGACGTACGTGCCCGAGCGACCGATGCGGCTCTTGCTGATCCTCGTGCTGCTCGCGGTCGGGCTCCTTGGGCTGCGCAAATCCAAGGTCAAACAGCACGACGCGCCCGTGAGCGCTGCGCACCTCAACACGCCGCGCATGGTGCTGTGGCTCTTCCTCACGGGCGTCTACGGCGGCTTTCTGCAGGCCGGCGTGGGCCTCGTCCTCATCCACGCGCTCACGGGACCGGGCAAGCTCGACCTCGTTCGCGCCAACGCGCTGAAGGCGATCGTCATCGCGATCTTCTCCGTCGTCGCGGCGACGGTGTTCGTCGCGCGAGGTCAGGTCGCGTGGCTCGTGTCGCTGCCGATGATCGTCGGCTCGATCGTGGGCGCCCGCATCGCGGTCGCGGTCGCGATCAGCTGGGCGGATCGGCTGAAGATCGGCGTGGTCGTCGTCGACTTGCTCGCGTGCGTGGTGCTGCTCTGGCAGTGGTGACGCTGGCAGTGGTGACGCGGCTCTGACCGTGGCGACGCTTGTCGCCGTCAGGCCTCGTTGGGCGCGTCGGTGTGCTCGTCGTCGTGCTCGTCGACGGCGTCGCTCTCGACCGCGTGCGCGGACGCGGACTCGAGGTGCGCGCTCGCGGCGAGCACGACGAGCGACATCCACAAGAAGTCCGCCACGAGCAGGTGCACGAGCTGCATCGCGATCGGCGCGAGGAGCACGAGGTTGATGATGCCGAGCGCAACCTGAAGCGCGGCGAAGAGCCCGGTCGTGTGCGCGGCGCGCCGAACGACGGGCGTCGACGAGCGCGCGAACGTGCTCGCCACGATGATCAGGTGCACGGCGCTCGCGACCGCGACGAACGGGTGGAGCGCGCGGAGCTGCACGAAGAGGTGCGCCTGCGCGTCGAGATCGGCAGCGAGCCCCTCCGCGAGGGAACGAGCGGGGAAGAGCGTGTCGCCGAGCGCGGCGATCGCGCCCGTGACGCCCGTCGCGAGCACCGCGAAGAGCCCCGAGCCGACGAGCAGCGCCGACCCCTTGCGCTGGCCGAACACGAAGCGATGAGGCTCGGCGGTCGCGCCGCCGTCGACCGAAGCGCGCGCGGACCACACCACCACCGAGAGGCTGCCGAGCAGCAGGAAGGTGTTGATGAGGTGCGCGCCCATGAACCACGCGCGACCGAGCGACTTGTCGCCAGCGACCTTTTCGAAGAGGACGAGCGCCGCGCCGACGGCAGCCTCGGTCAGCATGAAGAAGAGCGTCGCTGCCGAAGCGCGCCGCGCGACATGACCGCGCGGCATGATCTTGAAGGCCGCGATCGTCATCGCCACGACGAGGATGAGGGAGAGGCCGCTCGTCAGACGGTGGGTGTACTCGATGAGCGTGGCGGTCGTCGGGCTCGGCGGAACAACCGCGCCGTTGCACACCGGCCAGTGTCGACCGCAGCCCGCGCCGGACCCCGACGCGCGAACGTAGGCGCCCCAGAGGATCACGCCGAGGGTCGCGACGAGGGTCGTGCTCGCGAGCCGCGAGAAGAGGACGCGTCGTTCAGGCAAGCGCGGGCATTGTGAGGTCACTCTGCATCAAAAGAAAGGATCTCCTCGGGCCGCGCGACCTCTCTTTGGCGCACGGCGTGCGTTCGTGTAAAGCCCCGCCCATGCGCGCTCGAGAAATCCTGATGGCCGTCGCCGCGGGCGAGCTCGATGTCGATCAGGCGGCGAAGCGCCTCGAGACGATGCCGTTTCAGGACGTCGGGCACGCCGTCGTCGACTCGCATCGGGCGATGCGGCAGGGCGTCCCCGAGGTCATCTTCGGTCAGGGCAAGACTACCGAGCAGATCATCTCGGTTGGCCGCGCGCTCCTCGACGCGAAGCAACGCGTGCTCGTCACGCGCATCGAAGACGCCGCCGCACGCGACGTCATCGCGGCGCTCGCAACCGAGGGCGTCGCCTTTCGACACAGCGCGGTCGCACGCATCGTGCGCCTCGAGACCCAAGCACCGAAGAAGCGAGAGCGCAGCGGATACGTCGCGCTCGTGACCGGCGGCACCAGCGACATCCCCGTCGCCGAGGAGGCCGCGGAGACACTCGACGCCGTGGGCGTCGCGTTCGAACGCATCTACGACGTCGGCGTGGCAGGCATCCACCGCCTGCTTCATCGCGTGGAGCGACTGCGTGAGGCTTCGGCGGTGATCGCGATCGCTGGGATGGAGGGAGCGCTCCCCAGCGTCGTCGGGGGCATCGTCGCCGCGCCCGTGATCGCGGTGCCGACCTCGATCGGCTACGGCACCGCGCTCGGCGGTCTCACGCCGATGTTCGCGATGCTCACGAGCTGCGCGAGCGGGATCACGGTGGTGAACATCGACAACGGATTCGGCGCGGCGCTGGCCGTTCACCGCATCCTCTGGCAGCGCGAAGGCGCGGCACACGACGAGGGAGAACGCGATGGCAGACAAGCCGAGCAAGAGTAAGAGCCACAAGCGCGCAGCCGAGGTCGGCCCCGCGAAGCCGATCCGTCGACCGAAGCACCCCGGCCCCGCCGAGGGTGTCGAGGTCGTCCACAAGCCCTCCGAGGAGCAGCGCGACGAGCGCGGACCGCGTGATGACCGCGGGCCCCGCGACGATCGCGGACCGCGCGGGCCGCGCCCGTTCGGCGGTGATCGTGGCGATCGCGGGCCGCGCCCGTTTGGCGGTGATCGCGGCGATCGCGGGCCGCGTCCGTTTGGCGGTGATCGCGGCGATCGCGGGCCGCGCCCGTTCGGTGGTGATCGCGGCGATCGCGGGCCGCGCCCCTTCTCCATCGAGGCGATCGCGCGCCCCTTCTCCGATCGAGGCGGGCCGCGTCCCTTCGGCGGCGATCGTGGCCCGCGTCCGTTCGATCGCGCGCGACCCCCGCGTGACGACGGCGGCCGCTGGGATCGCGGGCCGGGCGACTCACGCGATCGCGGGCCGCGCCCGAGCTTCGGTTCGGGGCGCCCCTACGACGACCGACCGCGACCGAGCTTCGACCGCCCCCGCGAGACCTCGCCCGAGCGACCGACCGAGGATCGCTGGGGCGCGCATGATCGAGCGCGCGCGCAAGAGCAGGAGCACGCTCACGAGCACGAGCCTGCACACGAGCACGAGCACAGCCACGATCACGATCACGGCCACGCGCACAGCCATGATCACGATCACGGCCACGACCACGCGCACAGCCACGATCACGATCACGGCCACGACCACGCGCACAGCCACGATCACGATCACGACCACGGCCACGCGCACAGCCACGACCACGAGCACGCGGAGCTTCACAAGCACGAGAGCCTCGAGGACGCGGCTGTCGTCGCCGAGCCGCATCAGCACGGCTCGGTCACGTCGGCGGGCCATGACGGCTCGCACGTGCACGAGGTCGCGCCGCGTTTGCCGCTCCTCGCTCGTGGGGAGGGCCGTGACAAGCTGCTCTTCCTCGACGCGAAGAGCGGGCTCGCGGGCGACATGATCGTCGCCTCGTTGCTCGATCTCGGCGCGCCGCTGCTCGTGCTCGAACGGGCGCTCGCGTGCTTGCCCATCGAGGGCTTTCACCTTCACCGCGGGCACGCGCACCGGAGCGCGATCCTCGCCGGCACCTTCGAGGTCCACCTCGAGTCGCAGCAACCGCTCCGTCGCTTCTCGGAGATCGACGCGATGCTCGAGCAGTCGTCCCTCGACGACTCCGTGCGAGCGCTCGCGCGGCGCATCTTCCGGCGGCTCGCGGAGGCCGAATCCGAGGTGCACCGCCAACCGATCGAGTCCGTGCATTTCCACGAGGTCGGCGCGGTCGACGCGATCGTCGACATCGTCGGCGCGGCCGCGCTCTTCGACCACCTCGGCGCGACCGTCGTGGCCTCGCCGCTGCCGATGGGGACGGGCTTCATCAGGGCTGCACACGGCCCGCTGCCCAACCCGCCGCCCGCGGTCGTCCACTGCCTGCGTGGCGTGCCGACGTACGCGGTCGACGTCGCCGCCGAGCTCGTGACGCCGACGGGCGCCGCGATCGTCGCGACCGTCGCCGACCACTTCGAGAGCTGGCCCAGCATGTCGCCCGACCGCGTCGGCTATGGCGCGGGCAAGCGCGAGCTCGCGGACCGACCCAACGTGCTGCGCGCCGTTCTCGGGACGGCGAACGTCTCACGCCCGACGCAGACCGAGGCCGCGTCCCACGTGGTCCTCGAGGCCAACGTGGACGACCTCACCGGGGAGCTCGCCGCCCACGCGATCGAGGAGCTCCTCGCAGTCGGCGCGCTCGACGCTTGGGCGACGCCCGTCCTCATGAAGAAGGGTCGGCCGGGGCTCGTCGTCTCGGCGCTCGCGACGATCGTCAACGAGGACGCGATCGCGACGACGCTGCTGCGCGAGACGACCTCGATCGGCCTGCGCCGCTACGGCGCGACGCGCGTCGAGCGCCCGCGCCGCACCATCTCGGTCGATACGCCGTGGGGTCCCGTGCGCGTGAAGATCAGCGAGGGCCCCTTCGGTCCACCGCAGATCAAGCCCGAGTACGACGACTGCCAGGGGATCGCGCGCCGCGAGGGCATCGCGCTCCGCGAGGTCATCCGCGTGGCGATCGTCGCGGCCTCACGAGAAGGCGACTGACCGACCGCGAGCACGGCGACTTCAGTTTTGGACGCAGGTCGCCGTGTCCGGGTCGCAGCGGTTGCTCACGCACTGCGAGTCTTCGGTGCACATGGCGCCGTTCGGACACGTGTGCGAGCACGACGGACCGCAGTCCTCCGAGGTCTCGTCGCCGTTCATCACGCCGTCCATGCAGGTCGGGGTCGCGCACTGGAACGGCGCCGTGACGAGCGAGCAATATTGGCTCTGGCAGTCGGTGTCGCTCGCGCAGCCCTGCCCGTCGGGGCATCGAGTGCACGTCGTGTTTCCACCGCAGTCCTTACCCGTCTCGTTGCCGTTCTTGACGTTGTCGGTGCAGCTCGGCTGGGCGCACGTCTTGTTGCCACCGCACACGCCGCTCGCGCAGTCGGTGCCCAACGCGCAGCCCTGACCCACGGCGCATTTCTTCGGACAGCTGCCGCCGCAGTCGGGACCCGTCTCGTCGCCGTCCTTCGTCATGTTGTTGCACGTCGGCGCCGTGCACTCGTGCGTGGTCGTGTCGCAGTTCTGCTGACCGGTGCAATCGGTGTTGTCGATGCAGCCGACGCACTGACCACCGCCGTCACAGATGCGACCCGGCAGGCAAGTCTCGCCCGGGAGCACGTACGTCCCGGTGACCACGCCCTCCGAACAAAAGCGAGTGACGCAGGGGTTCGGCTCGTTCGGCACGTCGCTGTCGTCGATCTCGTCGACGGGCTCGCCGGCCTGATTGCACTTGCGGATCAGGCAGTCGCCCGCGACTTGATCGTCCGTGACGGTCCCCGCGTCGCGCTCGCGGATCTCGCAGTAGCCGGTCGCTGCACAAGCGCGGATGTAACAGGGGTTACCAGCCTCGGGGCAGTCGTCTGGCGACGTGCACGCCGTCGCTGCGGGCGTCGACAGATCCTCGATGCCGATGATGATGTCGCACGACGCGCCGCCCAGCGCGCCGAACGCGACGAGACCGATGATCCCGAGTGAGCGTCGCAGATTCACCACGCACCTCCCAAGCCGAAGTAAGCGCCATCCGGTCCGACTCCGACGGTGACCTTCGAGGGATCGAGGGTCGGCCCCTTCGCCTGCTTCTGTGGTTCAGGCTTGGAGGGCGCGCTGGCCGGAGCGAGAAAGTACAAGAGTACGCCGCCCGCGACGGCGACACTACCGATCGTGATCGACACCGTGGAGATGAGGGCGCTCCGGCTTGCAGACTGCTGCAGGCTCACGCCCTCGTCGGTGCAGTTGTGGATGTCGCCGTTGATGCAGGTGTCGAGCGCGTCGTTGTAAGCGATCACAGCGTGGATGCCGAAGCCCGCGCCGAGCAGCAGGGACGCGAGCCCGGTCGCGCCGATCGCGATCCCCGAGATCCGCATCGCGTCGCCGTCCACGCTGCTCGGCGGCGCGGCAGGCTTCTCGATCGGTGCCTTCTCGAGCATCGGGATCTCTTGCACCGACTCGCTCGGGCCCAAGGGGATGTCGATCGTGAAGGTCCAGCGCTTGTAGCCCGGAGCCTCGGCCTCGAGCTTCTGCGGGCCGGGATCGACGGGCAGGAGCTGATCCCAAGAGGCGTCACCGATGACGACGCCGTTGCGCTTCACCACGATGCCGATGGCCTTCGCCTCCTCGGCGACGACGATGCGGAGCATCGACAACCGAGGCGCGAGCGCGGTCGCTCGATCGTGGGCCTTCTTCTCACGCTCGGCCTGGCCGCGTTGCTTCGCGAGCTGTTCGGCCTCGGTGAAGCCGGCCCAAGCGCTCGCGATCTTGCCGAGCTGCTCATAACAATCCGAGAGCCACAGCAGCGTGCCGAGGCCGGGGTCGAGCCGCATGCTCTCGGCGAAGAGCGGACACGCGAGTTCGAAGTTGCCGGACTCGTGCAAGCGCAGGCCGCGGTCGAACAAGATCTGAGCGTTCGCCTTGGCGTCGGCCGACACGTCGACGGTCGCGGTGGGCTCGGGCGTGGTGACGGTCGCAGACGCCGAAGCCGAGCTGCTCGCGGTCCCCGACGACGCGCTCGACGAGCTCGAGACTGCGCTCGCGCTCGCCTTGGCCGAGCTCTTCGCGGAGGCCGAGCTCTTCCCCATCGCGGAGCTCGCAGACGCCGAGGCCGCTGGTTTCCCCGAGCTCGAACTCGAGCTCGCGCTGGCGCTCGTGCGAGCGCTGGATGCGGGCAACGCGAGCGCGTCGATCGACGGGGTGAGGACTACGCCCAAGAACAAAGCGACGAGCGCAGCAAACGCTGCCGGCATCGCAATCTTCGAGAGGGACACACGGATCCTTTGGCTGTGACTACTCACGCCCGCCGAACCCCTCGGTTCGTTTACCGGTGGTCGCCGACGTTCGAGGTTTGATGGTCGTGGGATGCGTCGTCGTGGCGGGGCCACGCGCGGTGGACGCCCCGCTCGTGGTCGCGACGGCGACGGACGACGACTGCGTGACTGGAGAAGAAGAGACCTCTGGGGTGGTCGACGGAGACGACGCCGAGCTCACGGCTGTCGTTGTCTTCACCGTCGTCGCGGCGGGGGCAGAGGTCGGATCGCTCGTCCCAGTCGCAGCGACGGCATTCGAAGGCTCAGGGGAAGCGGTGGGCGAGGGCGCGACGACGCGCGAGAGGACGAACCCACCGACTGCGAGAGCGAGCACGCCGACGACCGCGATCGGCACCCACTTGCGCTTCGCCGCGGGAGGCTGCTTCGCGTCCCACGAGGTGATCGTGAGCGAACCCTCGCGGTTGTGCATCCCAGGCGGCGGGACCGTCGCAGGGCTCGCGGCGGGCTTGCCCTGATCGTCCCTGAGCTTGTTGATCCGCTCGATCGTGATCTTCGCCTGCTCGGGCGCGAACGGCGCGAGCGCGCGGACCAAGTGCGCGATGTCGCGGTAGCGCTTGCCCGGCTCCTTCTCGAGGCAGCGCGTGATGACCGAGACGAGCGCTTGAGGGATCGCCGGATCGGTGATCGGCGGAGGCGGCTGGCTCAGCACCGACGCACAGATCATCGGGATCGTCTTGCCGTCGAACGGTGAGACGCCCGCGACGAGCTCGTAGAGGATGACGCCCAGCGACCAGATGTCCGTGCGCGCGTCGACCTCGGTGCTGGCCTTCATCTGCTCGGGCGACATGTAGAGCGGCGAGCCGAGCATCGCGGCCGGATTGGTGAGCGCCTTGTTCGCGGTGATGCTCGCGTCGGTGTCTTGGCGCGTGATCTTCGAGATGCCGAAGTCGAGGACCTTGATGGTGGTCGCGCCACCCGTCGACGCTGCGGTGCGCGCGAGGAACAGGTTCGCTGGCTTCAAGTCGCGGTGCACGATGCCGGCCGCGTGCGCCTCGGCGACGGCCTCGCAGGCTTGGATCACGAACGCGACCGCGCGATCGACGGGGACCTTCTTCTCCGTCGCGAGCACGTGCGAGAGGTCGTGCCCGTCGAGGAGCTCCATCACGATGAAGGGCGCGCCGTTCGGCATCGCGTCGACGTCGAGGACGCGACCGACGTGCTCGCTCTGGATGCGCGCTGCTGCGCGAGCCTCACGGGTGAAGCGCTCGAGGGCCTCTTGGCTCTCGCGAGAGCGGTTGTTGAGGAGCTTCAGCGCGACGGAGCGGTCGAGCGTCATGTGACGCGCGGCGACCACGAGCCCCATGCCGCCCTCACCGATGACGCGCTCGACTTTGTACTTGCCGTGGATGACCTCACCCACGCTCACGGTCGGGGGAGCGGCGGGTAATTCAGTGCCGTCGGTCAAGCTCTCAGGCGCGGACATCGTCTAAGCCACCAACTCCCGATAATACCATCGCGGAAGGCCAAGCCCAGTGGACGTCGAAAGGTTCTCGTTCTCCACTCGACCTCGTCGCCAGCACGCCTACACCGGCCCTCTCTGCGCAGCCCTAGTCAGAGCTGAAGCGGGCCGGAGCCGAAGAGGGCTGTCGAGTGGGGTGCCTTCGGCGTGCGCCGCGTTCACGAACCGCGCTTGGCCGCGCGGCCGAGGATGATCTTGAGCACCGTGCCCTCACCGCCGCTCGGCGCAGCGTGGCCACCAAATCGCTTGGATTGGTTGGATTTGACCACGCAACGGCACGCTGTCTCGAGCTTCGCTACGGCCTTCTTCACGGTCTTCTCGGGGGCTCTGCGGACCTCGACGACCTCGCGCAGGACCTCCTCGAGCGAGGGCTCGCAGGTGTTCGTGATCTTCACCGCCGGGGGTGACACACCCGGGCAGCACTCGGCGCGGATCACCGCGAAGGCCGTCGATTCGAACGACGCCAAGTTGGCCCACTCGCGCATCGCAGGCGTCACGTTGCCCGCGCCCGCGCGAATGATGGCTTGGCGCATGTACGTCGCCCCCTTGATGACGTCGTCGTCGGCGCAGACGAACTCCAAATCGACGGCGTCGGCGTCGGCGAATGTTTTGGGGGGCAAAAGAGAGCTGACGCACGCGAAGAGCTGAGCCGGCGACTCGTCCGAAGGTGCCGCGGACGCACTCGTCGAGGGCGGCGCGCTCGAGACGACGGACGCTGGCGCGGTGGGGACAGCCGCGGAGACGCTCGCTGACGAGGCCGCGCTCGACACGACGGAACTCGCCGCGACCGAGCCCGACGCGACCAGAGGAGTCTGGCTCGCGCCAGGCCTCGCGGACGCGCTGTTCGAGGCCGCTGAGCCCGCGCTCGAGTTCGAAGAGCCGTCGGGGCGCGTCGCGACGAAGACCGCAGCGCCCACCGCGAGGACGACGACGGCGCCGACGATGAGCCCGAGGCTGCGACGGGGAGCGCCCGACTCCGATCGAACCTCGCCGTCGCCTTGGGAGGGCGCGGCCTCCTCGGTACCGGCCGCGTCTCGCGCCGACTTCTTCGAGCGGCCCGCGATCTTCGGCGGGACGATCTTCGGTTGCCGAGACGGTGGGCCCTCTGCGCCGGCGCGAGCTGCGCGCACTGCGTGGCGCGGCGTGAGCGTGTCGCGCTCCTCTTCGTCGTCGTCACCGATGAGCGGCGCGCGACCAGCGCCGAGCGACCCAGCCTCGGAGCGAGGCGGCGGTGGCGGCAAGCTCGAGAGGTCGATCTTCGGCTTCTCGCCGCTCGTGGCTTTGGTCGCGTCCTCCCACTCGAGGAGGTCGTGCGTGATCGCTCCCTCTTTCTCGAGCCAGGCCTCGAGGGCCTCGCGCAGAGCGCGCAGGCTGTGTCGGCGCGTGAGCTGGCGCCCGAGCGAGAGACCGAGCACCTCGTCGAGCTCGTCGTCGCCCGCGTCGAAGAGCGCGAGGCTCTGAGGGCGAGGCTCGCGGGGAGCGAGCGACGGGGCCCTGCCCGTCAGCATGAAATAGAGCAGCGCTGCCACGCCGTACGCGTCGTCGTCGCGCGACAGGTTCTCGGCGCCGGCGCGCTCGGGCGGCAGGTAGGTCGCGTCGATCGTCGCGGTCGCGGGCCGGAGCAAGCGCGCGCTGGAGAGCAGCTTGCCCTTGAAGACGATGACGCTCGGGTTGATGCGCCCGTGGAACGAGCCCGCGCGGTGCTGAGCCTCGATCGTGCGCGCGAGCTCCGCCGCAAGACGCACAGCCTCTCGCGTGGCGAGCGGTCCGTCGGCGGCGATTCGCTCAGCCAGCGTGGTCACGTTCGCGCGCGAAATTCGCTTGAGACGAAAACCAAATCAACAATGAACGACCCGAGGTGAAAGGTGACGCGCCGCCCGCCGTTCCAGGGCTCGTGGAGGTGTGCGCAGCAGCAAGCGGGACCCATTGACGAAGCAGCGGTATTGTGCCGCGGTCACGAACCAAAGCTACGAGACCACCTGTCGGCGTCGAGCTCGATGCATCCCGCGGGATGGCGAGCTCGAACGGTTCGTTTTCGTCCGCTAAGACCGCGGGCCGTGCCTCTCCTGCGTGAGGAAGGCGCGGCTCGCAAGAGATCCAACGAGAAGAGGATAACGCGATGCTTCGAAGAACACCTCGCCCGGACACGCTTCGCTCCGTTGGCCAGAAACCGCTGCGGCTCCTGGCTCTCTCCGGCCGTCGCACGATGGGTGCCCTCGTCTGCGTGGCCGCGCTGATGCTCGGCTGCACGGGTGCGGGACGCTCTCAATATCCGACCGCCGAGAGCCCGCTGAAGCTCGATCGCGTCGTCCTTTACCGAAACGGCATCGGTTACTTCGAGCGCGTCGGAGAGATCGACGACGACGTGCTCCGCATCCGCGTCCGCAAAGACCAGGTCAACGACCTGCTGAAGAGCCTGACCGTCGTCGAACGCGAGAGCGGGCGCGCGGTCAGCGTGTCGATGCCGCTCGACCCGCAGAGCTGGGCGAACGCAGCGCTCGCGACCCTCCAACCAGGGCGCGGCAACCTGGCGCAGGTGCTCGATTCGCTGCGCGGCACCAACGTGACGCTGTCCACGACCGAGGGCACGTACGCCGGCCGCGTCGTCATGGTCGAGGAGCTCTACGACGCGCCGCCCGACAACGCGCGCCCCGGCTACGCGCCCGTCCCGCAGTCGGGCACTCGCGATCACCGCGTCACGCTGCTCGACGGCGCGGACATGAAGGTCGTGCGCCTCTCGAAGGTCCGCGGCGTGAAACTCGAGGACGGCGACCTCGCGATGCAGTTCAACCGCACGCTCGACGCGAGCGCTGGCGAGGGCATGTTCCAGCAGGTCGAGGTCGAGATTCGCCTCGCGGGCGCCAACACGCACGAGCTGCTCGTGAGCTACGTCGTCGCCGCGCCGATGTGGAAGCCGACCTATCGCGTCGTGCTCCCGAAGGACGGCAAGGGCAAGGCTCTCTTGCAAGCGTGGGCCGTCGTCGACAACACGAGCGGTGAGGACTGGGGCCAGGTCTCGCTCGGCCTCACGTCGGGCGCACCGATCGCCTTCCGCTACGATTTGCACACGCCGCGCGACGTCTATCGCGCGGACCTCACCGAGTCGGGCGTGCGCAGGCAGGCCGAGGCCTACGTCGGTGAGACGACCTACGATCCGGCGCCGATGGCGAGCGGCGAGATGGCCGCCGCCGAAGCGCCCGCGCAGCCCTACGGTGGCCCGCCCGCAGCAGCAGCGAAGATGGCCGACAAATCCGGCGGCTATTACCGCGAGGAAGAGGGCTACGGCTACGAGTACGGCGACGACGCGAACGCAAGTCGCCCGCAGGTCGACTACGGCGCGCTCCGCCGCTCGACGCAAGCGCAGGCGCGCGCTGCGACCGCGTCGGGGCAGACGCGCTTCGATCTGCAGGAGCGCGTCACGGTCCCGCAGGGACAGAGCACGATGGTCGCGATCGTGAACGCCGACGTCGAGGGCGAGGAGACCTTCCTCTATCGGCCAGGCGGCGCTGGCGTCGGCTACGAGGTGAACCCGTACAGGGTGGTGCGCTTCCAGAACTCGACGCCGTTCGTGCTCGAGCCAGGCCCGATCTCGATCTACTCGGGCGGCAGCTTCGTCGGCGAGGGCCTGAGCGAGGCCATCAGCGCGGGCACGAGCGCCACGGTGCCGTTCGCCGTCGAGACCGGCATCATGGTCACGTCGAGCACCGCGGACGATCAGGACGACATGCGCCTGCTCAAGCTCTCTCGCGGCGTGCTCGAGATCGAGCAGTTCGCGCGGCGCTCGACGACCTACAACGTGAAGGCGCAGACGATGGACGAGGGCTTCTCGCTCCTCGTTCGCCACGCGAAGGCCGGCTGGAACTACAGCCTCACGCAGCGGCCCGAGGGCACCGAGGATCTCTCGGACGGCTACCTCGTCAAGGTCGTCGTCCCCGAGGGCAAGCGTGAGGGCTCGCTCACCGTCGTGGAGCAGACGCCCGCGCGCTACTCGATCAGCATCTGGGATCAGCCCGCGCTCGGCCTCTTGGAGAAGCTCCTCATCGCGACCGATCTCGGCGCCGACATGAAGAAGAAGCTCCAGCCGATCGTCGACAAGCGCCGCGAGATCGGCAAGCTCGACGAGCAGATCGACGGGCTGCGCCGCCGCCGCGAGGTCCTCGATCAGCGCTCGGACGAGCTCCGCCGCAACCTGCGCTCGATCGAGAAGAACGACGCCGCGAAGGCGCAGCGCGAGAAGTGGACGAAGCAGCTCGACGAGTTCACGAGCGAGGCCAACAAGGTCGGCGCGCAGATGGCCGAGCTCGAGGCGCAGCGGCTCGACAAGCGCGTGGAGCTCGAGGACAAGCTCCAAGATCTCGAGATCGTCGCGCCCGGGCAGAAGTAGGCGGCGCGCGAGAATTCTCCTATCAAGGGGGGATGCTCCGGCCGTCGCTCGCGCTCGCTGCGCTCTTCGCGATCGCGAGCGCGTGCTCGCCGGCCGAGGTCTCGAGCGGCCCGACGGCGCCCGCTTCGTCCCCTTCGTCGAGCCGAACGTCGAGCGCGCCGGCGCCCTCCGTCACCGCGGAGGCGCCGCGCACCTCGGGCCTCGCGTACGTGCTCCTCCTGCACGGGCTCGGAGGCTCGGGTCGCGAGCTCTCGCGCTTGCTCGGGATGGATGCGCTCTCGCGCGAGCTCGGCTTCGTCTACGAGGCGCCCGACGGCGAGCCCGACGCGCGCGGCGAGCGCTTCTGGAACGCCGGGCCGGCGTGCTGCGACTTCGCCGGGCAGAACCCCGACCACGTCGCGCGGCTCGGCGCGATGCTCGAAAAAGCCCGCAAAGATCCGCGGATCGATCCGTCGCGGCTCGTCGTGCTCGGCTACTCGAACGGCGGCTTCATGGCGCACAGGCTCGGCTGTGAACTCGCCGGTATCAACAGCATTGTAAGCATCGCGGGCGCGGCCTCCTGGCCTCCCTCGACGCGCTGTCCTGCCGCGCCTCGGCGCGTCGTCGAGGTTCACGGCGACGCCGATCCCGTCGTTCGCTTCGACGGCGGCCTGCTCTTCGGCAAGCCCGAGCGAGCGTACCCGTCGGTCGACGCCAGCGTCGGCCTCTGGCAGTCGCAGCTCGGGTGTTCGGACGCGCTCGTCGAGGCCGGCCAGTTCGATCTCGAGAGCGCGCTCGAGGGCGCGGAGACCACGCTCTCCTCGGGTTGCGACGAGCGGCTCTCGGTCTATCGCGTGCGCGGCGGCGATCACTCCATCGTTCGGATCCGAGGGCTCATCCACGCCGCGCTCGTCCGCGCGCTCGCGCCCTGAGCGCGAACGTCAGCCGCTGCCGGCCTGCTCGAGCTCTTCGAAGAGCCGAGAGCGAGCGCGCACCTCGCTCGGCGTGCCGTCCGCGACCACGCGGCCCTGTTCGAACACGACCACGCGATCGAAGCGGTCGAGCCAGCCGAGCTGGTGCGTGATGGCGATCACCGTGCAGCGCGGTCCGAGCCCCGTGACGAGGTCGAACACCTGCTTCGCCGAGGCTTGATCGAGCGCCGCCGTCGCCTCGTCGAGGAGGAGCAAGCGGGGCTCCTTCAGGAGCACGCGCGCGAGGGCGATCTTCTGTCGCTGCCCACCCGAGAGGCGCGCGCCGCGTTGCCCGACGTCGAAGTCGAGCGCGAGGGCGCGCACGCGCTGCTCGAGCGCGGGCTCCTTGTCGAAGACCTCGCGGAGCGCATCGCTGACAATCTTGTTCACGTTTCGGTTCGCCGGATCGATGCGGCCGAAGGCGAGGTTCTCGCGGACGCTCATGCGCGGCTGCCACGCGTCCCTCGCGAACCAGCTGGGCACGCCCGCGGGCAGCGCGGCGCGGATGCGCGCGCGCGCTGCGACGATGGCCTCGCGATGCGCCGCCGTGACCGCTCGACTCACGAGCCCGCGGCGCGCGAGCTCGGAGAACGTCTCGCTCCCGAGCGAGCGCGCGTCGAGCGCCCGCCCCTTCGCGCGGGTCGCGAGGCGGCGGCGCAGCTCGACCTCTTCGAGCGTGAGCCCGAGCTTCTGCAGCTCGCGCGGAGCCTCGACGGCGAGGGCCTCGAGCCGCTCGAGGTCATCGCTGATCGACGCGAGGCCGATCTCCGCGAGGAGCTCCCCGAGGCCGACCGCGTTCGCGGCGCCGAGCCACGTGGCGAGCTCGTGCTCGCTCATCACGCCGTCGTCGTCGGGGAAAAAGAGGAGGTTCTCCGCGACGTCGGCGAACTCGATGAAGCGACGCTCGTCGAAGTGCGAGATCCCCTCGGTGCCCGAGAGGCGCGCGAGCACCTCTTCACGCAGCGCGAGGAGCGGCGCGGCGCGCTCGGCGTCGATGCGGAGCTGCAGGCCGAGCTCGAAGAGAT
Source organism: Polyangiaceae bacterium (assembly GCA_046351325.1). Taxonomy (GTDB): domain Bacteria; phylum Myxococcota_A; class Polyangia; order Polyangiales; family Polyangiaceae; genus Xiheicaenibacterium. The sequence goes on from JAXLYR010000001.1 coordinate 584,529, forward strand.
CCTCCGCGAGGCCGACGCTCTCGCAGGTCTCGAGCAGGCGCGCGTCCAGCCCGCCGAGGTCGCCGCCGTGAGGAGGACGATAGAAGCTGAGCGGCCTGTCGGGGTCGCCGGAGGTCGCGCGAAGCGACGCGTAGACGAGGTTCTCGCGGATGGTCCCCGTGAAGATCACCGGCGTCTGACTCACCGAGCCGATGGTGTCCGCGAGCGTGTCGACCGAGTGCTCCTCCACGCGAACACCCGCGAGCGACACGCTGCCCGCGCGAGCGCGCAGCCTGCCCGTGAGCAGCTGGAGCGCGGTGCTCTTGCCGCAGCCCGAGCGCCCGACGAGCGCGACGCGCTCGCCGGGAGCGACCGCGAGGCTCACGTCCTCGAGGATGGGGCGCACGCCGTCATAGGTAAAATGCACGCGGGAGAGCGACACGTGCGCGCCGACCGCGGGCTCCGCGCGAGGCTCTCTGCGGGTCGCGCCCGCGCTGTCGGCGAACGCCGGCTCGAGCTCGAGGTACTCGTGGAGCTCGTCGAGCCGGTCCTGCGCCGTTCGCCAGAGCGACGGCACCTTGATGAGTTTGTCGAGCGAGCCGTAGAGACCGCCGAGCACGCCGGCGAAGGCGACGATCTCGCCGACGGCCATCTTGCCGTGCATCGCGAGGAGGGCGCCGTACGCGTAGACCGCGACGGGGCCGACGTAGCGCGTGAGATCGATGACGAGCGTGAGCAGGCCGCCGCTCCGCGCGATGGCCTCGGCCGCGTCGCCCGTGTGGCTCTGCAGCTTGCGCATCTTCGCGCGCTCGTAGGCGTAGGTCGCGTGCGCTTGGATCTCCGCGGTCGCGCCGAGGCTCTCCTGCAGGCCGCCGCTGTAGCGACCGAGCGCGACGCCGATGCGCTTCGCGGCCTCGGCGAGGCGCCGATTGAGCCGCGGCGTGACGAGGACGACGGCTGGCAAGATCGTCAACGACACGAGCGCGAGCGACCAGTCGAGCGAGAAGAGGTACGCGGCGTAGACGAGGAACGTCGTCGTCTCGACGAGCGGCTCGACGAAGACCTGCGGCACGCTCATCCCCAACCGACCGACCTCGGTCTGGATGCGGTTCGCGATCTGCCCGACCGAGTGCTTCGCGAAGAAGTCCGAGCCGAGCCGGAGCACGTGCGAGAAGAGGGCGTCGCGCAGCTTGTCGTGGACGGCCGCGCGGAGCTTCTCCGCGGCGACGACCCGCGCGAAGTCTGCGAGCGCGCGCAGGATGGCCGCCGCGAGCGCGAGGCCCGCGAGCCAAGCGAGCAGCCGCTCGTCGCGCGACGGGATCGCACGGTCGAGAATCATACGAACGAGGTGGACGGGGATGAGCCCGAGCACCACCGACAGCGCGACGAGCCCGAAGAGCCGCGCCTGCCCCGCAGGGTCGAGGCGCAGCAAATAGGTGATCACCCGCGGCCGCGAGGCGCGCTGGCGATCGTCCTCCCCTCCCCCTCCGCTCGGCGCGTTCAACGGCGCGCGCCCTTTACAACTTTGTCAGACCGACTCCTCATGCTCGAACTCCGCCGTGAGCTCGCGGCTCATCAGGTCCTCGACCGCCTTGAGCACGGGCTTGTCCTCGTAGAGCACGCGGTACACCTCGTGGATGATGGGCAGCTCGAGCCCGAGCTTGTGCGAGAGGTCGTAGGCGCTCTTCGTCGTCTTCACGCCCTCGGCGACGTGGCCGAGGCTCGCGACGATGTCCGCGAGCTTGCGCCCCTTGCCGAGCTCGAGGCCCACGGTGCGGTTGCGCGAGAGCTCGCCGGTGCACGTCAAGACGAGGTCGCCCATCCCCGCGAGGCCCGCGAGGGTGATCGCCTGACCGCCGCGCGCGAGCGAGAGCTTCACCATCTCGGAGAGGCCGCGTGTGATCAACATCGCGCGCGTGTTGTGCCCGAAGCCGAGGCCGTCGGCGGCGCCCGCCGCGATCGCGATGACGTTCTTGATCGCGCCGCCGCACTCGACGCCCGGCACGTCGCGGCTCGCGTACGTGCGCAGGTGCGGCGCGTGGAAGCGCTTCATCACGTGGGCGCGCACGCGCTCGTCCTTCGCGGCGATGACGACGCCGGTCGGCAGCTTGGCCGCGAGCTCCTTCGCGAACGAGGGCCCGGAGAGGAACGCGAACTGGTGGTGGATCTCGCCCGGGAGCTCGGCCGCGAGGATCTCGTCGACGAAGGTGAGCGACTCGTTCTCGATGCCCTTCGTCGCGCTGACGATCGGCGCGGTGCGCGGGACCTTGCGCGCGACGAGCTGCGCGACCTCACGCGTGGCGTGGCTCGGCGCGACGAACACGACCATCGACGCCTGGTGCAGGGCCTCTTCGGGGTCGACCGTCGCCTTCAAGGTCTCCGGCAGCTGCGCGCTCGGCAGGTAGCGCCCGTTGATGCGCTCCTCGTTGATCTGCGCGACGAGGTCGGGCCGGCGACAGTAGACGTAGACGTTGTCGCCCTTGTCCGCGAGCACCTTGGCGAGGGCCGTGCCCCACGCGCCCGATCCGAGGACCGCGACCTTTTCACCTTGTGAAGTCATGGCTTCACGGTACCAGAGACCGCGCCCTCGAAACTCAAAGTGGCGGCGGCGGCTTCGGCGCGAGCAGCTTCTGCCGCAGCGCGACGACATCGACGGTCTCGATGAACTCGATCAGGTTTTGCCAGGTCTCGTGGAAGCCGAAGCCGCCGTCGACCATCTCGCGGATGGCGTCCTCACGAGACCAGCCCTCGACCACCATGCGATAGAGCGCGACCGCCGCGCCCGTGCGATCGGCGCCGTAGGTGCAATGCACGACCACGGGGCGCTTGGTCGGATCGGAGGCGACCCGCAAGAACGCAAGGAGCGCGCCCTCGTCGGCCTCCCACACGACCGTCGGCAGCGACACGTACTCGAGCGGCGTCGAGCCGATCTTGCCTGCGTCGGAGTGCGTCGCGCGCAGGTTCACCACGGTCTTCACCCCGAGCTTGGCGAGGTTCTGGAAGCCCTCGGCGTTGGGCTGACCGCTGCGGTAGAGCCCGTCCGAGACCTTGTAGAGGTTGGGGACGCCCTCTTCTGGCGTGTAGTGCGCCCAGCGCGGATCGCGTGCCGCCGCGGCCGCGCCGCTCGTGTCCGGCGCGACGATCTTCGGCCTGCACGCGGCGACCCCGACGAGCACGAGGAGGAGAGCAGAAGCACGTCGAACCACCGAGCGAACCTATCACGCACCGTTTTGCGGGCAGCAGGGCCTCAAGTCGCGCGCACCCTGCCCTTCGGGGTTGGTCGCTCGAGCGCGGGCGATTTTCACCGAACGATCGTGCTTTGTGGCGGAAGCAGCGACGTGCATGGCTCTCGCCGCGACAAAGCACGATCGTTCGGTGAAACCCATCGCGGCGCGAAGGGTTCCCCGTGCTGAGCCGCCCAGCCGAGGGGCCGCATAACCGGGCCAGCCGAGGTCCGCATAATCCGGCCAGCCGAGGTCCGCATAACGCGGCCCAGCCCTGAAGCTCAGCGCGGAGCGGCGCTCGGATAGCTCATCACGAGCGTCATCCAACACTCTTCGGAGCTCGGGTTCGCGTAGGCGTGCGGGACGTCGGCGGTGAAGGCGATCGCGTCTCCGCGCGCGAGCTCGTAGCGCTCCTTGCCGACCTCGAGCACGAGCTTGCCGGCGTTCACGAGGAGGTTCTCGCGCGTGCCGGGCGCGTGCGCGTCGGCGGCCTCGCGGCCGTGCGGCGCGAGCCACAGCTCGTAGAACTCGACGCCGCCTTTGTCGTCGGGGGAGAAGAGCGCGCGCGACGAGAAGCGCCCGTCCGCATCGACGATCCGCTTGGCATTTGCCTGGCGAAACACGCGCGTCGCGATCGTCGACGGCTGCGCGAGCAGGGCCGAGAACGGCACCTCCATCGCGGTCGCGATCTTCCAGAGGGTGCCGACGTTGGGGACCGCGCGGCCGAGCTCGATCTGACCGAGCATCTGTCGACCGACCCCCGTGAGCCCCGCGAGCGTGTCGAGCGTGTAGCCGCGCTGCGTGCGCAGCCGCTTCATGTTCTCACCGACGATCGCGTCGAGCTCGGGCGACGCGGGCTCGAGCGGTCGCTCCTCCGCGACGCGCGAGGTGCTCCCCGGCAGCGCGATCGGGAGCCCTGCGCTCCGCCATGCCGAGGTCCCACCGTCGAGGCTGTACGCGAGCGACACGCGCGACTCGAACATCTCCGCGGCCTGCTGGCTTCGGCCGCCGCGCTCGCAAACGAAGAGCACCTCGGTCGCTTGGATCGACGCGGCGAAGCTCTCCGGATCGCTGCGCAGACTCGAGAGCGCAGCGTGCCGCGCGCCGGGCAAATGCCCCGTCGCCCACTCGTGCGCCTCGCGCACGTCGACGATCGCGACGCGCCCCTCTCGGATGAGCTCCTCGGCCTGGGGCACGGCGACCCTGCGAACCATGCCCGATCTATACCAGAGCGCTCGCGCGCTCGGCGTCACCGGCCGGCTTGGATTCGCTTGAGCGCCGCGACGAGCGCGTCGACGTCCTCGCAAGTGTTGTACGGCGCGAACGAGGCTCGCACCGTCGCCTCGAGCCCGAAGCGACGCAGGATCGGCTGCGCGCAGTGGTGCCCAGAGCGCACGGCGATCCCCTCTTGATCGAGCAGGCCGCCGACCTCCTCGGTCTTCTGTCCGTCTAGGATGAACGACACGACGCCGGCGCGGTGTTTCGCGTGGCCGATGCGATGCAGCCCCGGCACCGTGTCGAGCTCGCGGCTCGCGTACTCGAGCAGGCCGTGCTCGTACGCCCCCGCCCGCTCGACGCCGATGCGGCTCAACCAGTCGAGCGCGGCCCCGAGCCCGACCGCGTCGGCGATGTTGCCGGTGCCGGCCTCGAAGCGCGCGGGCGCTGGATGAAACCGCGTCCGCTCGAAGGTGACGTCCTCGATCATGTTGCCGCCGCCTTGCCAGGGCGGCATCGCGTCGAGGAGCTCGCGCCGACCGTAGACCGCGCCGATCCCCGTCGGTGCGAAGATCTTGTGGCCCGAGAACACGAAGAAGTCGCAAGCGAGCTCCTGCACGTCGACGGGCATGTGCGCGACCGACTGCGCACCGTCGAGCAGCACGAGCGCCCCGTGGCGATGCGCCATCTCGATCATCTCGCGCGCGGGCGTGACCGTGCCGAGCGCGTTCGAGACCTGCGTGAACGACACGAGCTTCACCTTCGGCCCGAGGAGCTTCTCGTACTCGTCGAGGATGACCTCACCCTTGTCGTCGACGGGCGCGACCTTGAGACGCGCGCCCTTCTCGGCGCAGAGCAGCTGCCAAGGGACGATGTTCGCGTGGTGCTCGAGCCAGGTGATGACGATCTCGTCACCAGGCCCGATGTTGCGTCGACCCCAGCTCTGCGCGACGAGGTTGATGCCCTCGGTCGTGCCCCGTACGAACACGATCTCGCGCGAGCTCGAGGCCTTGATGAAGCGCTGCACGGTCTCGCGCGCGGCCTCGTAGGCGTCGGTCGCGCGCGCCGCGAGCGTGTGCGCCGCGCGGTGCACGTTGCTGTTCTCGTGCTCGTAGAAGTACTTGAGCCGATCGATGACGGCGCGTGGCTTCTGCGTGGTGGCCGCGTTGTCGAGCCACACGAGCTTCCGCCCGCGGACACGCTCCTCGAGGATGGGCACCTCGCGGCGGACCGCGTGCGGATCGAAAGGATCGCGGCCGAGGTTTCGAATCGCGGGGTCGGCCGCGGGCGTGATTTCGAACGCGTCGAACGTGAGCGCCGGCGCGGGCGGCGCGGGCTCCTCCGGCGCGAAAGGACGAGCCTCGACGGGTCGCAAGAGCGACCACAGCGCGGCGTCGGGCGGGTGCATCGGCGCGCCGAACTCCTGGCCGGCGCGTGCGACCGCGTCGAAGTCGAGCGGCGCAGCGAACGGGTTCGCGACGCTCGGGAGCGACGCAGGCGGCGGGGTCACGACGGTGGGCACCGCGAGCGGCTCGACGACTGCGACGCTGGGCGTGACGCTCGGCAGGGCGCTGGGCGCGCCGCCGAGCGCAGCGGGCGTCTCGGGCGCGATCGCCGGAGCGCTCGCGATCCCTGGAGCCGACGGCGGCGCGGCGAAGAGCTCGTTCGCGAGGCGCGCGACCGCCTGCGTGAGCGCGACCGGATCGAAATCGGGGAGCGTCGGCTGGCCCGGATAGCGAGCACCCGCGAGCCCAACCCCCGGCGTCGCCGCCGCGGGCGCTGGGTGCGCGATCGTCTCGGTCGAGCGCGGCGCTTGAGCCGACAAGAAGACGAGCTCCGCGGGGAGCGCGACCTCACCGAGCGAAGCCGGCGGAGCGATGGCGCTGCCGCCAGCGCTCTTCGGATCAGGGGTAGTCATAGTAGTGATCGATGACGACGCCCTCGAGCGCGCCGACCGCGTCGTGGGTCAGCACCGCGACCGAGCAATAGAGCGAGAGCAGGTACTCCGCCGCGCCGCTCTTGTTGATGCCCATCATGCGGATCGAAAGGCTCGGGCTGACCTCACCCGGCAACCCAGGCTGGAAGAGCCCGACCACGCCGCGCTTTCGCTCGCCGACGCGCATCAGGAGGATCTCGCTCTTCTGGTCCTTGATCGGGAGCTTGTCCGACGGGACGAGCGGCAGCCCGCGCCACGTCAGGAACGGCGACCCGAACAGCGTGACCGTCGGCGGCGGCACCCCGCGGCGCGTGCACTCACGACCGAACGCCGCGATGGCCTTCGGGTGCGCGAGGAAGAACGCGGGCTCCTTCCACACCGTGGAGATGAGCTCGTCGAGATCGTCCGGCGTGGGCGGCCCCTTGCGCGTCTTGATGCGCATGTCCGGGTCGACGTTGTGGAGCAGGCCGTACTGCTTGTTGTGCAGGATCTCGTTCTCCTGCTTCTCCTTGAGCTTCTCGACGGCGAGCGTGAGCTGCTCTTTGACCTGATCCATCGGGCTGCGGAAGAGGTCGGAGATGCGCGTGTCGACCTGGATGGTCGTGGTCACCGAGGTGAGGACGTACTCGCGAGGGTTCGGCTCGTAGTCGCTGAACCCGATCGGAAGCTCCTCACCTTGCTCGGGGCTGCATTTGACCGCGAACTTGTCGTCGAGCGCCTGGTTCACGCGGTAGACGCCGGCCTCGACCGGCGTCCACGGGATCATCTGCGTGAGCCAGCGCGGGGTCGCGCCGCGCCACTGCGGCGGGGTCTTCGTCGTGTTGGACAGCTGGCGAGCTGCGCGCTCGCCGAGGGTGTTCCGTGTGCTCATGGGGCGGGGTCTCGCTATGGGTCGAGCTCGAATGCGTCAAGGCGGCCCGGCTTCGAACGCCCTGACGCGACCACGGGTACAAGATACCGAGCAACTTGTCCAACATGACAGATCTGCTATAACGGACACATGGACAATGGATATGGCGTCCCCCGTGACCTCCGCTACTCTTCGATTGGCGCGACCGCGGACTCCCCTGTTGTCAGCGATCTGCCGAACATCGTAATCGTCGGCGGGCTCCGCCGCCTCGAGCGCCGCTACCGCGCAATCGAGGGCGCGCGCGTCGAGGTCATGAACGAGCCTGGCTCACCCGCGACACGCAGGCTTGTACACGCCCATTCGCTCGTCCTCGTGGTTACACATGTGTCCCACGCGATCGCCGAGCACGTGCGGTTCCTCTCCCGCGAGCATGGGATCCCGCTCACGATCGCGACGAGTGCCTCGACCAGCACCGTCGAGCGCGCCGTCAAAGAGGCCATTCAAAAGGCCAAAGGCCCGGCGCTGACGCTGGGCCCTCTCAAGCATGTCTTCGAGCGTGGGACGGAGACGTATCGCGTGTCGCGCGGCAGGTAGTAAACCCCCCCAACTGTCGGGTTCGCCCTGCCGGGCGACCGCGCGCTATTGGCCGCCTGCGCCGCCGCCGCCCAAGTCAGCCCCGCCACCGCGCCGCCCAGTGGCCGACGTAAGCATCAATAAACGGCTCACAGCCCGCGACCGTTCATTCACTATCGCAGATGTCGATTCGGTCGCACTTTTCTGGGAATTCTAAAACCGAAGCAGGCGCGCCTGACATGTCGTCTGCTCGCTGCTTTGTGCAACCAGAACTGAAGCTCCTCTCCAGCTAGGGATGGCGAGGTCTGCAAAACCGTCGAGCCGGGTTCGAATCCCGGGAGGAGCACTATGGTCATGATCGAACCCAACTATCCACCATCGACCGAGCTGCGCCCGACCCGCCCCCCGAGCGGTGAATCCAAGCGGCTAAAACAGCACGTGCTCGCGGACGGAGCGCGCATCACCGTGCGCCGAGTCACTCCAGACGACGAGCCCGGCCTCCGCGCCGCGTTCGACCAATTGTCGCCCGACTCTCGTTATCATCGCTTCTTGGGGCACATCGAGAGCCTGAGCGACTGGATGTGGACACACCTGTCGAACGACGACGGCGACCGCCAAGTCGCGCTCGTCGCGGTCGACCCGAGCTTCAACATCATTGGAGAGTGTCGCTACATTCGCGTGCCGTCGGACCCCGCGCGCGCCGAGCTCGCGGTCGTCGTCGCGGACGCCTGGCAGCGTCGCGGGGTCGGCAAGCTCCTCCTCGGACAGCTGTGTGAGCTCGCGCGGGCCGCAGAGATTGACACGCTCGTAGCCCACAGCTTCGCGAGCAACATAGGGGTAGCGCGCCTGCTCCGTCGCGCCGGCCGCGTGCGCTCCATAAGCTTGGGAGAGGAGGCTGTCCTTTATCTGCGAATCGGGTCAGCCCTCGGCGGGGGGGAGCCGCCCGCCCAAGGTCGCGAGCTGCAGCGTCGGACCGAGCCGTAGCTCGATGCGCGACGACGTCGACGCGAAGACCTCACCGTCCAGTGTGTAATGAGGCTCGCTGGTCTCGAGGATGACCTCGCGCGCGGCGTGGTTGTGATAGCGCGGGTCGTTCTTACGCGGCAGTTTGGCGCGGGCCAAGAGCGGCGCCATCAAGGCGAACTCGCGCGCCGAGACTGCATAGGCGAGGAAGTGGAAAGAGTCGCGCGAGCGCTCGCCGACGAAAGGCGCGACCATCGGGTTGATGACGCCTGTGACGTTCGCGAAAACTGCAGCGTAGCGATCGTGGCCGAGCGTCGCGCCGTCGGCCTGAATGGTCGCTTGCATCTCGTCGAGCACGTGCTGATAGCCGCGTGGGAACTTGGTGATCGCGCTCGCGATCGACTTGAGCCCAATCCCGACCGCCGCGGCCTTCGACTTGGCGCCTTGTTCGAAGCGGACCAAGATACGGATGAGCGGGCCCATCCCGAACGTAAAGCCATATCGGGTCTTACCGTCTTGAGTCACCGCGAGGAGCGGGACCTCGCGCCAGAGCAGCTGGTCGGTCAGATAGGCGCGCATGACCTGGCGGAAGTTGTCGCCGGGCGAACTCGACATTCCGCACCACGCGGCCGTGACGTTCATCGTGCCGCCGCCGAGGAGCGCGATGCGCGGCGGCGTCGCGTTCGGGTCGCGGACGAGCTCGTTGATGACGTGGTAGATCGTGCCGTCGCCGCCGTAGATGCACAGGAGCTTCACGCGCTGCCCGACGCCCATGATGGCCTCGCGGACGTCGGCGATCTCGTCGGTGACGATGCGGTGCGCGGACTTGGCCTCTTCGCTGTCGAGCACGTCCGCGAGCGCGCGCCATCGGCCGCCGGCGAGCGGGTTGCAAAGAAGAGCCACATCAGCTGCGCGTTGGGTCTTCACTGTCTCCCTGTAGCACGAGCGAGCCCCTCCCCGCTCGGCCTCGGCGATTGCGCCGCGCGGCCTGTCATGGCACCCCGAAGAATGAAATGCACCGCGCTCGGCTCATCGCATCGCTCGCGCTCTCGGTCGTGGCGTGTGATCCGGGCGCGTCGGGTGGGGGCGGGGCTGGCGGCGCGGGGGGCAGCGTCTCGGGCGGCGGCGGAGCCTCGCTTGGCGGTTACGGTGGTGTAAGCGGAACGGGCGGCGAGGCCGGCCCTGGTGGCGCGGGCGGCGCGGGCGGCGCTCCCGCTGTCGTCTTTACGCGCTACCCACATGACGTGATCCGCTCGCCGTTCACGCGCTCCGTGGCCGAGCGCGCCCGGGCGATCGCGAGCGCGAGCGACACCCGCGACGACCACGTCTTCATGAAGGTCGGCGCGTCGGGGACTGTCAGCCATAACCTCCTCTTCTGTTTCGCCGGCGACAGCCAACCCGACTATCGACTCGAGCTCGGCGCGAGCGCCGGGGCGCTACCGACCATCGAGCACTTTCGCCTGGGCGTCGCCGGGACGACCACGCCGTTCGACCGTGTGACGCTCGCGGCCGAGGTCGGTCGCACGGCGGCGTGGGTGCTCTCAGGGGCGCCCTCCCCGCTCGAGCAGGAGATCGCGGCCGTGAACCCGCGCTTCGCGTTCGTGAACTACGGGACCAACGACATGGAGATGGCGAGCAGCTACGCCGCTGCGTTGAAGCCCTTCTACACCTCGATGTCGACGCTCCTCGACGAGCTCGAGGCAGGTGGCATCGTCCCGATCGTCACAGGATTGAACCCTCGGGGCGACGACGCCGCGGCCGCGCACTGGGATGAGACCTACAACGATGTCACGCGCGGCCTCGCCGAGGCCCGGCAGCTAGCATACATATCGCTGACAGTTGCGTCAGAGCCGCTCGCGGACCAAGGCCTGCTATCCGACGGCCTTCATGGGAACTTCTACGTCGAGGCGGGCGGGCCCCAACCCTGTGTCTTCGACTCGAATGGCCTCGCCTTCAATTACAATATCCGCAATCAGGCCTCGATTGACGCCCTCGACGCGGTAAAGCGCTCGGTGCTCGATTCGGTCGAGCCGGACGAGCCCCCTCCCCTGCCGCTCGTCGAGGGGAGCGGCACCGCAGCGGACCCGTTCGTCATCGACAGACTGCCGTTCACGCACGCATGGGACACGCGCCTCGGGGAGAGCGCGATTGACCAATATGCGTGCGGCCCCCAAGACGAGTCAGGGCCGGAGATCCATTATCGACTGGCCGCGGGGCTCTCGGGCCGCGTGCGCGCCGTAGTGCTCGACCACGAGGACGTCGACGCCGATGTCCACCTCCTCACAGGGGACCTCGCGTGCCTCGCGCGCGGCGACACCGTGGCGCAAGCGACGGTGCCCGCGGACGGGCGCGTCGTCGTCGACTCCTATGTCTCGGCCAGCGGGGCGCAGTCGGGCGAGTACCTGCTAGTCGTCGCGGCGTGCACGGACGACGCCTACTGCCAGTGAGCCCATCAGCGCTTGCTCGAGAAGAGCGAACCGGCGACGACTACAGCCTGTCCAGCATCGTCAGCGAGTCCAGAAACCGCTGCGCATCAGACGAAGAAAAGGCGGAGAGGGACGCTGCTTCGAGCTGGGCAATGTAAAAACGGTCCCCAGCCTCCCACACTTGCCACGCGCTCATGTGGCCGTCTTTCCCAAGCTTCGACGCACGGTACCCGTCATACCCGTTCACCTGGAGTTGTTGGTGCTGGTCGGCCCTACTGCCCAGTTTCCCGAAGATGTGCTCGAACATGTTGAGGTCATCGTCGGACAACGCAAAGACCATGACCGTGTAGACGCGGTCTCCATCGCGTACACAGACGAACCGCGAATAGCGGGCCTGCGAGCCGCCACCTTGGACGCCTTGGCCTTCTTTCTCCTCCGTGGGTGACACCGACGAGCACCTCTTGAAAGCGCGGTAGTCGCTGTATTCCCCAATGTCAGACGACTGAGTAGCTGGCACGGTAAAAGACAGATCCATTGAGCGTGCCTCGACCAAAAGCCAACCCGATCCACCCTCCGCCACGGTTGTTGGATCCGTCGCGACAAGCTGCTTGGACATGCAGGCCGACGCAGCGCACGCGACAACGATGATCGCGAACCGAAGAATGAAGCTGGACATGTCAGGTGCGTCGCAGAGATCAGCCAATAATTCAAGCGAAGTGAAAGAAGCCGCAAGGCCGCCTCGAGGAGCGCGTCCTCGGCAAGGACGACACGGGCCCAGTGAGTGGGGTCGCGGTGACGCGACCTTGACAGCGCTCACTGTCACAGTTACAAGTGGTCCACCTAGCCGCGACACCTGGCGCCTTCGCGCCTGGCTTGGCGGTGCATTGTCCCATTCGTGCCGAAGGAGGAGTCATGAGTACCGCTGCCCCCGAGAGCCTGGGCGGTGATGCGCCCCCGTGCGCGCCCACCGATCCGCGGTTGCTGCCCGACCCCGAGCGTTTCCAGTTGTTCGGTGAAGAGGTCGAGGCGTTGAAGGCGCTCGTGTTCGCCAAAGTGGGTGAGGAGGACGTTCGCTACGTGAAGCGGTTGAGCGCCTTCTCCCGGGTCATGGAGGTCGTCGGGCGCGGCCTCATCCACTTCAGCTTCGAGCCCTTGACCTTCGGCGTCGGCGTCGTCGCGCTGTGGGTCCACAAGCAGCTCGACGCCACGGAGATTGGGCACACGGCGCTGCACGGAGCGTACGACCGCTTGCCGGGCGCGGAGCGCTTCTCGTCCAAGACCTACCGCTGGAACACGCCTATCGACGAGGAGTCCTGGCGATATGGGCACAACGTCCGCCACCACGGCGGCGCGAACGTGGCCGGTAAAGACGCTGACATCCATTTCGGTCCGGCGCGCCTGACCAAAGAGACGCCGCACCGGTGGCACCACGAGCTCCAGCTGCCGTTCATGATTGGCGTGCTCGCGCCGAACTTCGCGTTCCTGATGAACCTGCATTTCACGGGCCTCTCCGACCTCTATAGCGACAATGGCTTGCCGGAGAAGCTCGACTTCCTGCCGGACCGGTCCCCCGAGAGCGCGCGCAAGGCCTGGCGGGCGGCGCTGCGCAAGTACGTGCCGTATTATCTATATAACTATGTGCTCTTCCCGGCGCTCGCGGGGCCCCTCTTCTGGAAGGTCCTGCTCGGCAACTGGCTGGCAGAGACGATGCGAGACGTCTATTCGGCGGCGACCATCTATTGTGGTCACGTCGGGCCCGACGTCGCGAGCTACCCCGCCGGCACGAAGCCCATGAACCGCGGGCATTGGTACGCGATGCAGGTCGAGGCCTCGCAGAACTTCGAGGTGAGCGAACCTGTCTCGATGCTCTGTGGGGGCCTCGATCGGCAGATCGAGCACCATATGTTCCCGACGCTCGCGCCGCCGCGGCTGAGGGAGATCGCCCCCGAGGTGCGGGCGCTCTGCGAGAAATACGGCATCGCTTACAGGACTGACAGTTGGGGGCGCACGCTCAAGAAGGCGTTGAAGCACGTGCGGGCCCTGGCCAAGAGCGACGGCGTGCGCGGCGTGGTTCGCGAGATGGCATGACGAGCGCGGACGCTGCTATAAGCCTGAGCGTCGCCGTGACGAACGCACCAAACGCCCCCGAGACGACAGAGCTCACCATCGACGAGCTGGCGGCGGTCGCCAAGGTCCCCAGTCGAACGGTTCGCTTCTACCAGTCGAAGGGGGCGCTCATGCCGCCCGAGATTCGCGGGCGCGTCGCGTACTACGGCAAAGCGCACGTCGAGCGATTGAAGCTCATCGCGCAGCTGCAGGACCGCGGCCTGCGCATCGACGCGATCCGCGATCTGCTGGCGAGCATCGACAAAGGTGAGATCGCTTTGGCCGAGTGGCTGGGCGTCGAGCAAGAGGTTCAGGCCTCTTGGGCCAACGACCAGCCGAAGACCATGACCGAGGCTGAGCTCTATCAGGTCACGGGGTCTTCGCGGCCTGGGCTGATCGCCGACTTGGTGCGCGCAAAGCTGGTTCAACGCCACGCGGACGTGTTTCTCGTCAGGAGCCCGGCGCTCCTGTCGATCGCCATGAAGCTCGAGGCGGCCGGCGTCGATATGGAGACAGCGCAGCTCGCGGCGGCCACGCTCCAGAAGCACATGTCCCGCGCCGCGGCTGACCTCTTGGAGCTCTTCTTCGACAAGGCGAAGGAGGGCGCGATCAACGCCGACGACGCGGGCCAGCTGCTACAGGCTTTGCGGCCGACTGCGCTGGAGTCCGTGCGCGTCATCTTCGGCCGGGAGATGGAGCGGGCGCTGCGCGCCCTCTTCGAGTCGGGGCGGCTCGCGCAGCTGCCCGCGCGGGTCAAGCGAAGGCGGCGGAGCTCGACCTGACCGAACGCTGACACTAAAGTCAGCGTTTCGGGCCGTGGGGAGCTACTTGGTAGAGGTGAACGCCTTCACCGCGTCGAGGATGACCTCGGCGGTGACTGGATCCCCGTAGGTGTGATTGTCGCCAGTGCCGTAAAACTTCTCCATGGTCTGGCAAGGTCGGGGTGGCCCCCCTTCGAACGTCTTCTCGAAGACGAGGTCGCCCGAGCGAATGGAGTAGAGCTTGAGGTCGGTGTCACGCCTGCTGAGGATGAGGTTGACGCCGCCGCTGTAGGCGCAAGAGCCCACGTCGACGTCCCGCTCCTTCAAGCAGAGGACGAGCTCCGTGGCCTCGATTTGATACTTGTCGTCCATGAGCGACCGGTATTTCTCCGAGTCCACATACGACGCAGAGCCGAAGGAGGTCTCCGCGTAGGTCACCGTCGAGTGCCTGCCTGAGCGCTTGGGGTCGTATTCGGGCGCGCGGCGGTTGGGCTTGCCCTTGCCCCGACAGAAGCCCTCGGTCTCGCGGACCGCCTGCGCGCTCTCTTGGTAATTGCGGCGCTTCGTCGCTTCCTCGTTCAAGAGGAAGAGCGCGGACGCGAGCCCGATGCCGAAGAGACCGCCGCCGATCACGATGCCGGGCACCTTGAGGAGGCGCGCGAGCGCCCACACGACAGAGAGCCCACCCAGCGTCAGGAGGGGCATCGAGATGTACACCCAGTCGCTCGTGAGGCGCGTGGCCTCACGCCAGGCGAACATGTATGTAAGCGCGCCGGGGGGTAAGAGGACGACCGCGGCGATGATGGGGAAGACCGGGCTCTTCCGTGGAGGAGGAGGTTGGAGTCGTGGTGGCGGCGGGCCAGGCTGGGGCCCCCAGGCTGGTGCGCCAGGAGCGCCAGGGGGTGGTCCCCAACCTTGCTGCGGCGGATACGGAGGTTGCGGAGCAGTCATTGGGTGGCGGAGTGTATGTCGTGTTCGCGCGGTTTTGGCTAGGGGGTCGTCGGACTACGCGCTATGAGCCACACGGTGCTCGCTCCTCGCGCGCGGACTCTCGCGCTCCTCCTCGTCGGCTCGACCATCAGCGCTTGTCACGACAGCCCGCCGGGCGACGACCGCGCTTCGAAGCCGGCTGTGCTCAGCGCGACGGGCAGCGTCGCGGTCAGCGCGTCAGCGGCGGCTTCGGCTTCCGGGCTAGCTCCCTCTGCGAGCGCCGCGCTCACGACCTCGGCGAGCGCCGCGCCGACCGCGGTCCCGGCGTGTCCCGCGGACATGGTGCTCGTGACAGGCCTCTTCTGCCCCGAGGTCGAGGAGCGCTGCAAAGTACATACGCGCGAGTGGGACGAGACGGAGAAGAAGCGCGCGGCGGACAAAGCGGCAGGCAAGGAGCTCGACGTGAGCCACGTGTCCGAGCGCTGTTTGCGCTACGAGCCGTCGAAGTGCCTCTCCCACGAGCGGCGCCCGATGCGCTTCTGTATCGACAAGTACGAGTGGCCGAACAAAGCAGGCGAGAAGCCCGCCTTCATGGTGACTTGGGGCCAGGCCAAGGACGCTTGCTCCAAAGCCAATAAGCGCCTCTGCACGGCGGACGAGTTCACGTTCGCCTGCGAGGGTGAGGAAATCTCGCCTTACTCGTATGGGCTCGAGCGCGACAAGACAGCTTGCAACATCGACAAGCCGTATGTGACGCCCAAGTTCAAGCCGCCGCCTTACGACATTTGTCTGAAGAGCACCAAGTGCAAAGCCCATATGGATGAGCTCGACCAGCGCGAGCCCGCCGGCTCGCGACCTGGCTGTGGCTCGCCGTTCGGAGCGATGGATCTCAACGGCAACGTCAACGAATGGGTCGAGCGGCCGAAGGAGCGGGCGCCCTGGCGCAGCGGCTTGAAGGGCGGTTGGTGGGGCCCGTCGCGCGCTCGGTGCAGGCCGATGGTGACGGCCCACAACGAGAACTACGTCGGCTACGAGGTCGGCTTCCGCTGCTGCGCGGCGGCTACTCTGCCATGACGACGAGGTAGCGCTCGATCGCCTGCTTCTCGTCCTCGGCGAGCTTGGCCCGGGTCGACATGCGCTCGACCTCGGCGGGCCACGTCTTCGCCGGTCGCGTGCGAGGTGGGTGCAGGCTGTGGCAGCCCGAACAGCGCGCGACGTAGACCTCGCGACCGTGCTCGAGGTCGGCGACGGTGATATTGGGATAGAGGCTGGCGCCGCGCGCGGCGTCGGGCGCGGCGGCGTGTGGCAACGCGGGCTCACAGCCGAACAGCGCCGTGAGTCCGAGGGCGAGGCCAAACACGGTTCGCAGCGTTGATGCCATATCGCGACTTTGGAGCATGCGAGCTCTCAAAGCTGGTATCCGAAGAGGAGCCGCGCCTGCATGCGCTCGTGCCCGCGCAGGTCGAAGGCGGACTCGCTCTCGCCCGCTTCGCCCTCGCCCTCCTCCTCTTCGCCCACGATCGAGCCGAGCTGGGGCGTGACGCTCATCGCCGCCCACCATCGGTTTTGCCCGAAGCTCGCGACGGGCCCACCAAAGAGCGTGGAGCTCACGAACCCCTCGCCCGCCTCGAACTTGGACTCGTCGCGCACCTCGATGCCGACGGTCACGTTGGGGCTGACATAATAGGCTACGCCGAGGGAGTTCTCGAGGATGAACTCGTGCTCGACCTCGGTCGCAGAGCCGAAGTCGACCTCGTATTCACCGACAAGATTGTACGCAAAATAGACGTCGCCCATGCGCTTGTCGAGGAGGACCTTCGCCTCGATCTCACCCTCTTTGGGGCCTATCCCCGGCTCGATATAGAGGCCAAAGCCCACAGGATCCGCGACGGCGTCGAGCAGCTTGAACTTCCACTCCCACGAGACGCCCTGCCATTCGAACTCGCTCTGTCGCGAGACGCCAGTGGGCGTGTCGACGTCCTCCGTCGTGGAGCTCATGTTGAGATAGAACGCAGTCTGTACGTTCTTTGCGACGCCGACCTCGAACTCGAGCTTATTGTCGATACCGAGGTAAAAGCGGTCGTGCATGAGGCGCACAGTCGTCCACGGCTCGAGCTCCATCGCCCCGGGCGGCAGAACTTCAGTGTTGTAAACATAGGTGAAGCGACGATCCGACGCGGTCGCCGAGCTCGCGGTGGAGAGAGCCGCGAGCGCGAGTCCGAAGGCGACCAGGGCGCGGCGCGCGCGGAGGAGGGAGCGGGAGGATGGGGAGGAAGACATTTGGGGTTCGGCGGCGGACTCTGCGCTTATTGAAAACGCAAGTCAATATCGGCGAGCGGTTGGGAGAGCGGAGAGCGCAGAGGGAGAGCGCAGAGGGAGAGCGCAGAGGGAGAGGGGGGGAGAGGGAGAGGGTGGAAGCTCGGGCTCGCGACAAAGCACGGTCGTTCGGTGAAAGTCCGGCGTGCGCGAGGGCTCTCCCCGCGCATGTGCGGCTCCAGCGCGCTTGCGCCCGCGACAAAGCACGGTCGTTCGGTGAAAGTCCGCCCGCGCGCGGGGCCCTCCCCTCGCCTTGCGCGGCTGCACCGCGCCCCGCGGGCCCTGCCCCTACTTCGTGGGTTTCGCCAGGGCGGTGTGGCGGACGTCTTTGCCCTTCACCATGAACACGACCATCTCCGCGACGTTCGTCGCGTGGTCGGCGATGCGCTCGAGATACCGCGCGAGGGACTGCAGGCGGGTCGCTCTCGCGATGTTCTCCGAGCCGCGCATCATGCGCTGCACGAGCACCTCGAAGATCCTGGCGAAGCTCGCGTCGACGAGGTGGTCGCGTCCGAGAACGTCGCGGGCGAGCTCGGCATCGGCCCGCGCGAAGGCGTCGAGGGCGTCGTGCAGCATGCGCGAGACGTCTGCGCTGAGGCTGACGATCTCGCTCTGCTCGGGCAGCGTCGGCTCGGCGAGGAGCTCGACGGCGCGCTCGCAGATGTTCACGCCGAGGTCGCCGACGCGCTCGAGGTCGGTGACCATTTTGAGCACGGTCGCGATGAGGCGCAGGTCCGAGGCGACGGGCTGACGGCGCGCGAGGATCATGAGGGCGCTCTCGTCGATGCGGACCTCGAGCTGATCGATCTGCTCGTCGAGGGCCATCGCGGCGCGCGCGAGCGCGGGGTCGCGGGCGGTGAGGGCCTGCATCGCGCGGCCGAGGATTTCCTCGGCCTTGGCGCCCATGACGAGCAGGCTCTCTCGCAGGCGTGCGAGCTCGTTCTCGTAGATGCTGTCCGTGTGCGTCGCCGCCATGATCTGCCGCTCGGCCTAGCCGAAGCGCCCGGTGATGTAGTTCTCGGTTCGGATGTCCTTGGGGTTCGTGAAGAGCGCGCTCGTGCGATCGTGCTCGACGAGCTCTCCGTCGCGGAAGAACGCGGTCGTGTCGGCGACGCGGGCCGCCTGCTGGAGGTTATGCGTCACGACGATGATTGTGACGCGAGATCGCAGCTCGTTGAGGAGTTCTTCGATGCGCGCGGTCGCGATGGGATCGAGCGCGGAGCAGGGCTCGTCCATGAGGAGGATCTCGGGCTCGAGGGCGAGCGCCCGCGCGATGCAGAGGCGCTGCTGCTGGCCGCCCGAGAGGCTCGTGCCGGGGCGCGCGAGGCGGTCTTTCACCTCGTCCCAGAGCGCGACGCGGCGGAGCGTCGTCTCGATGATCTCGTCCTCGCGCGGGTGTCGCTCGCCAGCGAGCGTGTAGCCGGCGACGACGTTCGCGCGGATCGAGAGATCGGGCAGCGGGTTCGGTCGCTGGAACACGATGCCGACGCGACGGCGCACGAGGACGGGATCGACGCCGGGCGCGTAGATGTCCTCGCCGTCGATGGTCACGCGGCCCGCGACGGTCGCGCCCGCGCGGGTCTCGTGCATGCGGTTGATGCATCGGAGGAGCGTCGATTTGCCGCTGCCGCTCGGGCCGATCACCGCGAGCACCTCGCTCTCGACGACGGTGAGATCCACGCCGCGCAGCGCTTCGAAGGCGCCGAAGCGCGCGCGCAGCCCGACGGTCGCGACCTTCTTGGGAGGGGTCGATTCACCCTTCATCGGGGCTCGCTCCGCGTGCGCCGCGCGAGGGCGGCGAGGACCGCGACCGCGGATACGAGGAACAAGGTCGCGAGGGCGGCGCGCGCGCGCGGCCCGTCGCCGGGCTGCTGCGCCCAGTGGAAGATCTGCACGCTCAGCGTGGGCACCGGCTGCGCGGGTGACGCGCTGACCGAGCGCGCCGAGGCCGAGGTGAAGAGCAGCGGCGCGCTCTCGCCGAGCCCGCGCGCGATCGAGGCGAGCACGACGCCGGAGATGCGCGGCATCGCGCTCCTGAGCATGAGGAGCACGATGACGCGGTAGCGACGGAGGCCGAGGCTCAAACCCACCTCTTTGATCGGCTGGGTCGAGAGCGCGAGGATGGCCTCGGTCGCGCGCGCGATCGGCGGCGCGAGCACGATGCCGAGCGCGACCGCCCCCGCGAAGAGAGAGAAGCCGCCCATCGGCAGGACGAAGAGGACATTGACGAAGACTCCGATCACGATCGGCGGGATGCCCGCGAGCACGTCGGTGAAGAGGTTCATCACGCGCGCGCTGCGCGGACTCGCGAGCTCGGCGGCGCACACGCCCGCGAAGACACCGAGCGGGACCGCGCCCGCTGCGGCGAGCCCGACCAAGTAGATCGAGCCGGCGAAGGCGTTCGCGACGTCGCGCGCGATCGCGCCGTCGAGTCGCACGCGACGCGCGGCCGCGACGAGGACGAGCGCGAGCGGTGACAGGGCGAGGGCGAAGCTCACCTTGCACGCGGCCGTGAACACGCGATCGGCGGCGCGCCGCTTGTCGACAGCGCTCACGGGACCTCCAGCGCGCGGCTCTTGCGCACGAGCCGACGCGCGGCTGCGCTGGTCGCGCCGCTCACGAGGATGAGGAGCACGACGACGACCGCGAGCGCGCCGAGGTGATCGGCGTGCGTCGCGTCGAGGTACTCGTCGACGAGGAGCGACGAGAGCGTCGAGGCCGGACCGAAGAGCCGCGGCGGGAACGCGGCGCGCCCGCCGGAGACCATCGACACGGCGACGCACTCACCCGCCGCGCGGCCGAAGCCGAGCAGCACCGCGCCCGCGAGGCCGCCCCGCGCAGCGGGCAAGAGCACGCGGCGCGCGGTCTCGGACGGCGTCGCACCGAGCGCGGTGCCGGTCTCGCGGAGCTCGTCGGGGAGCGCGCGCAGCACCTCGAGCGCGATGACGGCGATGGTCGGCGTCATCATCATCGCGAGCACCGCGGTGAGCGCGACGGCGCCGAAGCCGGGCGAGCCCTGCTCACCGAGCGCGCTCGGCAGGAGGGGGACCAAGGTTTGTCGCCCCCACGAACCGAGGACAACGGCTGGGATCGCGGCCGAGGCGTCGAGCAGCGCGCTGCCCCACCAGCGAACCCGCAGGCTCGCGAGCTCCGAGAGATAGGTCGCGGCCGCGAGCGAGATCGGCGCGGCGATCGCGAGCGCGACCAGGCTCGAGGCGAGCGTCGAGAGCAGGTGGCCCGCGAGCCCGAAGCGGCCGAGCGCGGGGCTCCACTCGGTACCCGCGACGTCGTGCGCGTCGAGCGAGACGAACGCCGCGTACGTCGCGATCGCGAGGACGACGAGGGGCAAGGTCGCGCCCGCGGACCAAGCGAGGACGTCGAACGCCTTGTCGCTGCGGCGCGCGGCCGACGCGCGGACGAGCGCCGGGGAGTCGAGAGCGACGTGGCCTCCGGTTGCCGGGCGGCTCATCTCAATCGACCTCGAGGAGGCGAGCGCCGCCCGCGCTGAGCTCGCGCGTGAGGTCGCGAGCGCTCGCGACGGTCGCGGCGCGCAGCGGTCGAAGGCCGATTGCGAGGCCGCGCTCTCGGTCGATCGCGGACGCGCCGAGCATGCGTTGCCCGCTCGTCAGCACCCAATCGACGAAGCGCGCGAGCGCAGCGCCGCGCCGGAGATCGGGCACGTCGCGCGGCGCGACGAGGTACGTCGGCGCGGTGAGCGGGTAGCGCCCGCTCGCGATCGCGTCGAGCGTCGGCCCGACGAAGCCGCCGTCGTCCGACTCGAGGGAGGCCACAGAGAGCGCGGCGTCCGCTGCGAAGTCGACCTCGACGTAGCCGATCGCGCCGTTCACGCTCGCGACGAGCTCGGCGACGCCGTCGCTCGCGCGCGCTGCGATCCCTGCGGGAAACCGCGCAGCGCGCCCCTCACCGACGCGCGCGGTGAGGCTCGGATCGCGCCGCGCGAGCGCGCCGACGAAGAGCGCCGTCGAGCCACCACCGTCGGCGCGCGACACGGGCGTGATGGGCAGGTCGGGGAGCGGTGACGGGCTCGCGCCGGCGAGCGCGGGATCCGACCAGCGCGCGATTCGCCCTTCGAAGATCGCCGCCGCGAGGGCGAGCGAGAGCGACAGCGCCGAGACGCCGTCGACGCGGAACGCGAGGCCGACCGCGACGAGCGCGACGGGCACGGTGATCACCGGGCGACGCACGAGCTCGAGCTCGAGCGCGTCGAGCTCGACGTCCGACGCGGCGAAGTCGACGGCCCCGCCCGCGAGCTGTCGAACGCCGCCCCCCGAGCCGATCGGGAAGTAGTCGCCGCGGACAGCGGGCACCTCGCGCTCGAACGCGTCGAGCCAGCGCTCGTACTGACGCGCCGGTAAGGTCGCGCCGGCGCCCCGCAGGCGCAGCTCGGCGCTCGACGCGCAGCCGGCGAGCGCGAGCCCCGCGCTCGCCGCGCACCGAAGCACGTCGCGCCTCGAGCGACGCCCGGGTGGAAGGTCCGCCGTCTGCGGCGGACCGCCGGGCTGGAGCTCGAGCGATGGCATCGAGGCGCTACGCAAGGGGCCTCTCCGAGATGCGTTCGCTCGGCGCGGGAGACGACGTGGGCGGTCGATCGATGAGCCGCGCGCGCGGAAGCTCGACCGTGAACTTCGTGCCGGCGCCGACGACGCTCGAGACCTCGATGGCGCCGTGCATCGCCTCGACGAGGTGCTTCACGATCGACAGGCCGAGGCCCGTCCCGCCGAGCTGTCGCGAGCGGCCCGCGTCCACGCGGTAGAAGCGCTCGAAGATTCGATCGAGGTGGCGCGCTTCGATGCCGGGGCCCGTGTCGCGCACGGTGATCTCGACGGTGGGCGCGCCGCTCTCTTGCGCGCGCGATCGCGTATCGGCCCGCGCGCTCACGGTCACCGTCGCGCCCGGGCAGTACTTCACTGCGTTGTCGAGCAGGTTGTAGAAGACCTGCTCGAGCGCGCGCGGGTCGGCGACCGCCGCGGGCGTGTCGGGGTCGATGTCGACGTCGATCGTGGTCGTCACCGAGGCCGCGCGCTCGTGCAAGAGCGCCGCGACCCGCTCGACGATCTCGGCGACGTCGACGGCCTCGGAGGCGATCGCGAGATCGCGCGACTCGATCTTCGAGAGGTCGAGAGATCTCGATGAGCTGCTGCAGGCGCGCGGCGTTGCGCTCGACGATCCCGGAGGAAGCGCGCGCGCGAGCTTCCTCGTCGTTCGCGGGCATGATGAGGAGCGTCTCGGTGGTCAAGATCGAGCTCACCGGCGTTCGCAGCTCGTGCGACGCGTTCGCGACGAAGTCGCGCCGCATCGTCTCGAGCCTGCGCAGATCGGTCACGTCGTGGAACACGAGCAGCAAGCCGCCGGGGCGCACACCGAGCGGCTCGGCGCGCACTAGGAGCTTGCGCGGACGCAGGCCGCCGACCTCGATCTCGCCCTGCGCCGCGGCCTGGGATCGCCGCGCGCCGTCGATGAGATCGTGGAGCGAGGCGTCGCGCACGACTCGACGGTGAGGCGCCCGACCACGTCGTCGCGCAGGAGCAGCAGCCTCGCGGAGCGCCGGGTTGATGAGCGCGACCCGCCCCTCGTGATCGACGAGGAGCACGCCCTCGCGCATGCCCGCAGGATGCCCGAGAGGATGTCGCGCTCGCTCACGAGCTCACCGAGCGTCGAGCGCAGGCCGCCCGCGAGCTGCTCGAGGCTGCGGCCGAGATCGGCGAGGTCCGCGCCCTCGAGGCGATGGGGTCGAACGTCGAGGTCACCGCCTGCGATCCACGCGCGGCGATGGCGGCTCCGCACGCCTCTTATGTCGCGAACCGCGCGGCCAAGCTCGAGAGGACGAACGCGGCCGCGAGCGTGAGCAGCACGAAGCCGAGGGCGACGGCGCGCAGCCGCGTGCGCCGCGGCGAACGGCGCGGTGGAGAGGCCGACGCGCGCGACGCCGCGGATCTCTCCGTCGCGTCGGATGGGGACCGCGCCGAACACCAAATCCGAGAGCGCCACGGTCGAGAAGCGCTTCGAGGTCGCGCGCGCGCCTGCGAGCGCGGCGACGACCTTCGGGGCTCCGCGTCGAGGTGCGCTCGCGCTCGAGCTCGTCGGCGCGAGCTGCGAGTCGCCGGTCACCGCGCCGGCTGCGTCGAACAGCGTGACGCGGCAGCTCGACTCCGCGGCGACCTCGTCGGCGAACCTGTCGGCCCCAGCGATGCTCGCTGGATCGATCCCTGCCGCGGCCGAGCGAGCAGCGACCGCGTCGGCGCGCGCGAGAGGGCCCCGGCCTCGAGCCGCGCGCCGATCGAGGCCTCGAGGAAGGACCACGTGAGCGCGTACGCGAGCGCCGCGCCGAGCGCGATCACGACGGCCGAGACGGCGAACAGCTTGCCTTCAGGCCGAAGCGCTCCATCTGCCGCCGTCAGCGGCCGGCCTCGTCGGGCGTGCCCACGAAGCGCCGACGCCGCGCACGGTCTCGACGTAGTCGCGCGCTGGCCCGAGCTTCTCCCGCAGGCGCTTCACGCAGGCCGACGGTGGG
The DNA here is from genome assembly GCA_046351325.1 of Polyangiaceae bacterium. Taxonomy (GTDB): domain Bacteria; phylum Myxococcota_A; class Polyangia; order Polyangiales; family Polyangiaceae; genus Xiheicaenibacterium. The sequence continues at coordinate 608,340 of JAXLYR010000001.1, forward strand.
TCGTGAGCTCGGCCAACGGCCACCTCGGACGTCCCACACGTTGTCGAGCAGGGCCGCGCGCGACTGCACGCGGTTGCGTCGCTCGTAGAGCGTGACCAAGAGCCGGAACTCGATCGGCGTGAAGTCGACCTCGTCGCCTTGGACCCAGACGCGGTGGGCCGCGCGATCGATCCGCAGGACGCCGAACTCGATCGGGCTCTCGTCGGTCGGCTGCTGCGCGCGGCGCAGCACCGCCGTGATCCGCAAGAGGAGCTCGCGCACGCTGAAAGGTTTAACAACGTAATCGTCTGCGCCGAGCTCGAAGCCGACGACGCGATCGGACTCTTCGCCCTTCGCCGTGACCATGACCACGGGGACTGTCTTCGTGTCGGGGTCGCTCTTCAGCAGGCGGCAGACCTCGGTGCCCTGCAGATCGGGGAGCATCAGATCGAGCAGCACGAGGTCGACCTTCTTCTCACGGGCGAGGCGCAGGCCCTCGGCGCCCTTCGACGCGACGAAGATCTCGTGACCGGCCTGGCGCAGGTTGTATTCGAGGACGTGCTGGAGATCGACCTCGTCTTCGATGACCAGGATGCGGGCCATGATGGAGCCTCCGAAACTCGAGCTTCGCTCTAGTCTCTCTTTTCTCGGGGGGTCGTGACAGGTGTGTGACGTCGAGCGATATCGGCGCTTTGCGATCTCGCCCATTCCCGAGGAGAATCCCGGTGTGACCGGCGCCCGAAGTGCTCTCTCTCTCTCGAAGAACATCCTCAGTGCGGCTCTCCTCACGACCTTCTTAGGCTGCGGCGACGCGCCGGTCACGAAGCAACCAGGCAGCAACGCACCGCCCGCCGCGAAGAGTGGGGCGAGCGCCCGCCGACCGAAGGCCTCGGCGTCCGCGCCGGCAGCCTCCGCCGATGCCCCCGCCAGCGCCTCCGCAGCGGTCGTCCCGACGATCGCGGTCCCGATCGATCTCGGTCCCGTGAAGTGGAGCGACTTCAGCGGCCCGAAGGTCAAGTCGGAGCTCCTCGCCAACTCGACCGCGTGGGTCGCGATGCCCGTGAGCCAAGGCTGGGAGACGCTGAAGTTCGCGCTCGTGACGGTCGACCACGTCGACGGCGACGACGTGGTCGTCGTCGGGTCGAGCAAGCAGCAGGTGTTCGTGCCCGCAGCGTTCACCTTCCCGGCGAAGACCGCAGAGACGCTCGCGAAGGGGGACGCCGTGCTCGTCTCGGCGAAGGACAGCCGCGCGTTCGCGCGCGTGGTCGGGACCGAGGGAGGCAAGGTCCGCGTCCGTTATCGCTACGCGGGCGACCTCCAGGAGGTCGTGGTCGCGGCGAACGCGCTCCGCAAGCTCGACGGCGCGCTGCACTTCGGCGCGCCCGCCGCCTTCTCCGAGGTCGGTGAGACCGCGGGCGGCAACATCAAGACGACGTGGCGCCCCGTGTTCTTCGTCCACAGCGCCGAGGATCGCACGTGGGTCGTCACCTCGAGCGGGCGCCCCATCCGGGTCCCCTCGAAGAACGTCAAGCCGCTTGACGTTCAGGTCATCCACAAACCCGGCGACAAGGTCTGGGTCACGCGAGGCGAGGAGTTCAAGCCCGCGAGCGTCAGCGAGGTCGAGGACGAAGGTTTGCGGTACAAACTAAGGCTCGACTCCGGCGAGGACACCTCGGCGACGTTCGAGGGTGTGTCGGCGGCCCCGAAATGACCGCGCGCGAGCGCAAGATCGCAGGCTGGGGCTACGAGGGTGAGCGCGCCGACGACGCGATGGTGGCGCGCGCCATCTCGAGCCTCGAGGCCTTCTTCGGGAGCGCGCCGGCGCCGCGCGAACCGGTCGCGCCCACCTCTTCGACGCTGCGCGCTCCGCGGGTCGCCGCCCCCGAGTCGCTCGCTGACTTGGCGCGCACGTCGATCGAGGAGCGCGCGCTCCACGCGGTCGGGCGCTCGTATCGAGACCTCTCGCGTGCGATGCGCGGGCGCTTCGATCACCCGCCCGACGTGGTGTTCTACCCGTCGACCGAAGACGACGTCGTGCGCGTGCTCGATTGGGCCGCGGGCGCGCGCGTCGCGGTCGTTCCCTACGGCGGCGGCACCAGCGTCGCGGGCGGCGTCGAGCCCGACGTCGGGCCGCGCTTCACGGGCGCCGCGACGCTCGATCTCTCGCGGCTCTCGGGGCTCGTCGCGCTCGACGAGAAGGACCTCGCCGCGACGTTCCTCGCGGGCACGCTCGGCCCGGACCTCGAGGCCGCGCTCCGCCCGCGCGGCCTCACGCTCCGCCATTTCCCGCAGTCGTTCGAGCTGTCGACGCTCGGCGGTTGGATCGCGACGCGCGCAGGCGGCCACTTCGCGACGGGGCCGACGCACATCGACGACCTCGTCGAGGCCCTGCGCGTCGTCACGCCGAGCGGCGTCCTCGCGACGCGCCCGCTGCCTGGCTCCGGCGCGGGCCCGTCACCCGATCGGGCGCTCATCGGCTCGGAGGGCATCCTCGGGGTCATCACGAGCGCGACCGTGCGAATCTTCAGGCGGCCGACGATGCGCGCGAGCGCGACGGTCCGGTTCGAGGACTTCGATCGCGGCCTCGACGCGTTGCGCGCGATCACGCAGAGCGGGCTCACGCCTGCGAACCTGCGCCTCATCGACGGCCCCGAGGCCTTGCTGAGCGGCGCTGGTTTCGGGGACTCGTCGCTGATGCTTGTCGCGTTCGAATCCGACGGCGCTCCCCTCGATCCTCTCCTCGTCCACGCGGTCGAGCTCGCGCGCCAGCACGGCGGCACGTGCGACGACTCGCAGCTCAAGCTCTCGGGCGGGCGCGCGCGTGACGGCGCCGCGGAGACCTACAAGGCCGCGTTCTTCCGCGCGCCCTACCTGCGCGACGAGCTCATCCGGCGCGACGTCTTCGTCGAGACGTACGAGACCGCCGCGACGTTCTCGCGCGTGGTCGAGCTCGACGCCGCGGTCCGTCGCGCGGTCGCCTCGCTGAACCTGGGCCCGCACCTCTTCGCGCGGCGGATCACGCACGCGTACCGCGACGGCTGCGCGCCTTATTACACGCTCATCACGCCGCTCGGGGATCGCGACGAGGTCTCGTTCTTTGACGACGTTAAAGCTGCGATCACGAGCGCCGTCGTGGCCGCGGGCGGGACGTCGACGCATCACCACGCCGTCGGGCGGGACGTCGTGCCCTTCTACCGCAGCGAGCGACCCGAGCTCTTCGCGCGGATGCTCGGCGCCGCGAAGGCCGCGGTCGACCCGGCGGGGATCATGAACCCCGGCGTGCTCCTGCCCGCGCCCGCGTGAGCACCACCCTCGAGATCGACGAGCTCGTCGCGCGCGCTCGATCACTCGAGGGCCTCGCGATCGACGACGTCGCGCGTGAGCTCCGCGCGGACGGCGCGCGGCTCGGCGGCGTGCACGGCAAGGGCCGACTCGGTGAGCTCGTCGAGCTCGCGCTCGGCGCGAGCGGAGGCAGCGGGCGCCGCGTCGTCGACTTCCCCGCGCTCGGCGTCGAGCTGAAGACGATCCCCGTCGATCGGCGAGGCAAACCCAAGGAGTCGACGTTCGTCGCGGCGATCGACCTCGGAGCGGAGCTCGACTGGGAGGACTCGTGGGTGAAGAAGAAGCTCGAGCGCGTGCTCTTCGTGCCGATCGTCGATGAGGACCATGTCTTTTCGCCTCCGGGCGAAAAGGTTGGCCCGTGTAAAAACCGCACCTTCGGGCGCGCGCTCCTCTGGAGCCCGACGCCCGCGCAAGAAGCGGGGCTGCGCGGTGACTATGACGACGTCATGGGATTGGCGTTCGTCGGGCGGATCGAGGACGTGACCGCGCACCTCGGGCGCTGGCTTCAGGTCCGGCCGAAGGCCCGCGACGGCCGCGCGCGCACCCTCGTGCTCGGCCGTGAGGGCGAGCGCATCGCGACCGTTCCGCGTGGGTTTTACCTGCGTGCGCGCTTCACCGGCGCGCTGCTCGAGGACCCCGCCGCGACGCCCCCGTGACCGGTGCGCGCCCCGCGACGGTATAGTGCGGGGCATGACGATCCGGATGGGGTACTGGGATTGCCCATCGTGCAACCACAAGCGAAACCTCGGGCCGAACCCGACGTGCGCGAACTGCGGTCTCGCGCGCGGCCCGAAGATCCCGTTCTACACGGACGACAGCGCGCCGGTCATCGACGACCCGGAAGAGGTCGCGCGCGCTCGCGCCGGCGCCGATTGGAAATGTAAGTACTGCGGCGCCGACAACCCCGCCGGCAAGATGGATTGCCACCAGTGCGGCGCGGGCCCCGACGGCAGCGTCAAACGCGAGGAGAAATTCATCCCGCTCCCTGCGGCGGCGGTGCCTCCGAAGAAGGGCGTCAACCTCGGCCTCATCCTCGGGATCATCGGCGGCGTCCTCGCGGTCCTCGGCCTCGCGATCTGGTTCTTCTTCATCCGCACGACCTCGATGGAGGTCACGGTCGAGAGCGTCTCGTGGGTGAAGACGGTCGAGGTCCTCGAGCTCCGCACCGAAGAGCATCAGGCCTGGGCGGACGAGGTCCCGGCGGGCGCGCGCGTCATCCGCAGCGAGACACGCGGCCGCGACAAACAGGTCCAAGAGGGCACGAAGAAGACGAAGACCGGCACGAAGGACCTCGGCAATGGGCGCTTCGAGGACGTCTACAAAGAGGAGCCCAACTACGTCACGAAGAAGGTCGACGACACGTGGGTCACCTACGAGACCGAAGAGTGGCGGCGCGCCGAGCTCCTCGAGTCCGTGTCGAAGGACGGGAAGGAGCCGCCAGAGCCGGAGGTGAAGGGCACGCTCGGCCGATCGCGGAAGCTCGGTGAAAAGACGAGCAAGGCCGTCTATCAGCTGAAGGCGAAGAATGGGAAGAGCTACACCTTCGAGGTCGACGCGGAGAAGGAGGGCGCGAGCGCCGTCACGAAGTACCAGGTCGGCAAGAAGTACACGGCGCAGATCACGACGCTCGGCGCGGTGAAGAAGCTCGGCCCATGAGGCCGCTCAGCGCGCGCGTCGGCTGAGCGCGCGCACGACCGGGGCGAGGTACTCGCGCGCGAACGCCTGGATTTCTGCAGGCGAATCGAGCTTCACGGCGGAGTCGGGGGTGAGCACGAACGAGAGCACGACGCGCGCGAGCATCTCGCTCAGCACGCCGATCTGCTGCTCGGTGATCTTGAGGCGGCCGGCCGCGACCTCGGCGCGCGGGTAGCGCGCGATGAACTCTCGCGCCGCGGCGAGCACCGGGCCTGCGTCGAGCGTGAGGTGCGGGACGATGGTCTCGGGCTCGGTGCGGAGTAGCCGGTTGAGGAGCGTGTGCCGGCGCAGCGTCGACAGGGCGAAGACCACGCCCTCGACGAGGCGCTCCTCGAGCGAGTCGAAGCCCTCGATGTGCGCCTCGACCGCGCCGAGGAAGCTCCGGAGCTCGCGCATGAGCACGGCCTCGACGAGCTGCTCTTTCTTCGGGAAATAACGGTAGATCGTGACGCGCGAGATCCCGAGGCGACGCGCGACGTCGTCGACGGTGAAGCGCCGCAGCCCGAAGGTCTCGGCCTCGCGGGTCGCGGCGCGCAGGATCTTCTCCCCCGAGCCGGGCTCGCCCTCGCCTGCGTCGCGCATCAGCGCCGCGAGGAGGGCGCGACCGCTCCGCGCGCGCGTGGGCGCGTGAGCCTTCTTCTCCGGAGCGGACTTCTCGGGCGCGGACTTCGCCATGCGAGGCGAGCTCATGTTGCCAGCGTCGGGACGGCCGGCGAAGCCATGTTACAAAGATATTCACTTTGTAACATTCGTTCTAAGCTGAGGGCTCACCGAGAGGAGATCCCGATGGCCGAGTCCGAATGCGACATCCCGAGGCGCCCGGTCGAGCTGGAGTTCGACGCGAGCGAGGTCCCGCGCGATTGGTACGACGCGGATCTCCACATCACGACGTTCCTCGACGCGTTCAGCATCCTCTTGCCCGAGGGCGAGCGCTTCTTCGTGAAGTCGGTGCGCGACACCATGGGCGCCGTCACCGACCCCGCGCTTCGCGAGCGCATCGCCGGCTTCATCGGACAAGAGGCGGTGCACGCGCGCGGTCACGAGGTCTTCAACCGCTTCCGCGGCGACGAGGGAACGCGCGCGATGCAGGCCATCGAGCGCGATTTGAAGAAGCTCCTCATCGGCGCGCGCCGCACGCTGCCGCCCACGGGGCGCCTCGCGGTGACGTGCGCGCTCGAGCATTTCACCGCGCTCTTCGCCGAGTCGCTGCTCGGTCCGAACGCCGAGTTCCGCGACAAGATGCACCCCGCGGTGCGCGCGCTGTGGCTCTGGCACGCCCTCGAGGAGAGCGAGCACAAGACCGTGGCCTACGACGTCTACGAGGCGAATGACGGCGGCTACGCGATGCGCGTGTCGATCATGTTGCTGACGACGGCGATCTTCTTCGCGGCGCTCACCTACGGACGCGCGCGCATCCTGCGAGCGCGCGGCGGGCTCTTCGACGTGCGCGGCTGGCTGCGCGTCTCGCGCCACCTCTGGCTCGAGCCCGGCTTCTTCCGTCACATCGTGCCGGGCTATCTCTCCTACTTCCGACCTGGCTTTCACCCGAACGATCGCGACACGAGTGAGCTCGTCGCGTCGTGGCGCGAGCGCCTCTTCGGCGAGGTCGGTTCCATGCGCGAGCACCTCGCGCGCCGCGCGCCCTCGATCGCCGACGCCGTGCCCGCCTGACGCGTGGCCCCGGCCGCGCGCGCACTTTGCGTCGTGTAAGCGTCCCCGCGCGCCTCCGAAAGGAGTAGGCAGCGGGGAGCATGCACATCCTCCGCGAGAGCTCGCTGCTCCTGCTCTTCGTCGTCAGCGGCCTAGGATATTTGCTGGGTCGCGTGCGTGTCCTCGGGCTCGAGCTCGGGGTCGCGGCGGTGCTCTTCGTCGGCCTCGCGGCGAGCGCGATCGATCCCGCGCTGAAGCTGCCCGAGCTCGTGCCGAGCTTCGGCCTCGGCGTTTTCGTGTACACGCTCGGCCTCGGCAGCGGGCCTGGGTTCTTCGGCTCGCTGCGACGCCGCGGCCTGCGAGACGCTTCGCTCGCGATCGGTGCCATCACACTCGGCGCGGCCTGCGCCGCGATCGCCGGCGTCGCGCTCGGCCTCGGCCGCGCGCGGACGAGCGGCCTCTTCGCAGGCTCGCTCACGAACACGCCCGCGCTCGCGCAGATCGTCCAAGCGCTGAAGGACGCGCACGCCTCTCCGGAGCAAGCGAGCGCGCCCGTCGTCGCGTACTCCGTCGCGTACCCGTTCGGCGTCATCGGCGCGCTCGTCGTGCTCGCGATCGCGCAGCGCGTGCTCCGTCGCCGGACGAGCGGCCCCGACACCATGCGGCCGGCGCGCGGCGCGCTCGTCGTCCGCGCGGTCGAGCTCACGCAGGGCGGCGACCCCGAGGTCCTCGGCGCCGAGAACAAGGTCGTCCTCGCGCGCTACGTGCGCGCGGGCCAGGTCGCGACAGCGATGGCCGGCACGCACCTCGAGCCGGGTGACATCGTCACCGTCGTCGGGACCGAGAACGACGTCGCGCGCGCGCTCACCGCGCTCGGCAAGCCGAGCGACGCGCACCCCGAGCTCGATCGCACGGTGCTCGATTTCAGGCGCGTCTTCGTTTCGAATCCTCAAGCGATCGGGCGCCCGCTCCACGAGCTCGGCTTGCCCGCGCGCTTCTCTGCGGTCATCACCCGCATCCGTCGCGGCGACATCGAGATGCTCGCGACGAAGGACACCGTCCTCGAGCTCGGGGATCGCGTGCGCGTCGTCGCCCCGCGCCAGCGCATGACCGACGTCGCGAAGTTCCTCGGCGACTCGTACCGCGCGCTCGCCGAGATCGACGTCATCTCGTTCAGCCTCGGGATCGCGCTCGGCCTCCTCGTGGGGATGATCCCGATTCCCTTTCCGGGCACGACCATCAAGCTCGGCGCCGCCGGCGGTCCGCTCGTCGTCGGCCTCGTCCTCGGACGCCTCGGCAGGAGCGGCCCGCTCGTTTGGTCGCTCCCCTTCAGCGCCAATCTGACCCTGCGCCAGCTCGGGCTCTTGCTGTTCCTCGCCGGCGTCGGCACGCGCTCGGGCGATGCCTTCGCGGCCACGCTGCAGGCGGGCGGCGCGCTCCCCATGCTCGCCGCGGGCGCGATGGTGACCGTCGTGGTCGCGACCGCGATCCTCTTCGTCGGCTATCGCCTCTTGCGCATCCCGCTACCGACGTTGACGGGGATGCTCGCCGGCATTCACACGCAGCCGGCGGTGCTCGCGTTCGCGGCCAAACGGAGCGGTGAGGAGGCGACCGGCGCCGGCTATGCCGCAGTCTTTCCGGTCGCCACCCTCGCGAAGATCGTCGCGGGGCAGCTCTTGGTCACGCTGCTCCGATGACACCGGTTACCCGGTTGTAAGTCTTCTGCTCAGTCGCCGCGGCGCTTGCGAAGACGCTCTTGGAGCACGCGGGTGACATCTTCGAAGGCGTCGTCGATGGTCGCGTAGACGTCTTCGTGGCTCTTGTTCTCGCGATGATGATTGCCGACCACGATCTCGTCGCCGGGGAGCTTGAGGTCGATCATGACCTTGAAATGACCACCGTGGGATTTGTGGTGGTGAGGCGACTCGATGACGACGTGACAGCCGACGATGTGATCCGCAAAACGCTCGAGCTTCTCCGCGCGCTTGCGCACGTAGCTGTCGATGAACTCGCTGGGGTCGAGCCCGCGGAACGTGATCTGGAGTTCCTTGTTCATGATTCCTCGATGGAGCAGGCCGCTGACGGGGTGCTCCGGGTCTTCGGACTAGGAGATAACGTGCAGCTCAGCCGAGCCGAAGCCTCGACCGATCACCTCAATACCATCGGTCGCGCCGCGTGCTCGGGGTTCCAGCGCGCCCACCCGACGATGGGCGACGAATCCCTCACGCTGTCGGGGGAGCGGACAAAGTGCGTATGCGGTCACGGATGCTCTCGAGCGCGCGAATGTCGGCCGCGAGCTCGTGCTGCATGCGGAAGCTGGCCGTCGACGCGAGCTCGCGTTGGAGCTCCTCCGCGTGCCGCGTCAGCTGTGCGTCCAAGAAGACTGCTTCGTCCTTGTTGAGCTCGAGCATCATGGTCTACCTCGCCTTCGCGCGATGACTCTGCAGTCTCTACCGCTCTCGCAGGAGGTCGGTTTCGAGCTGCTGCGGGTGTTCGCCGACCATCGAACCCCGACGACCTGCGGCATCAACCTGCGGTCGTGAATCATCTCGATTTGCGAGCTGCAAGCACCGCACCACGGATCAGACCGCTTGTCACACGCGATTCGAGAGCTCGCTTCTCTCGGCGGCCGCATGCTTTGCGCACGCACGCAAATCCTGAAGAAAACCTCGTAGCGACGACGTGCTGTTGAGTGCCCGTCGCTGCGTGCGGCGCCGAGGCACGCGAATCGCTTATACAAAGTCTCATGATCGCCGCTGATGTCATGACCGAGAATCCGCGCACCATCCGATCGAGCGACTCGCTCGCAATGGCGCTCGACGCTCTCCAATCGATGCAGGTCCGCCACCTCCCCGTCGTCGACGAAGACGACAACCTCGTAGGGATCCTCAGTGACCGTGATTTGGGCTCGCTCGTGAGGCTCTTCATCGAGGGAGCCGACGCTGAGGACTTGGCAGCTCCGCTCAACAGTCGCACCGTCGCCGAGCTCATGAGCGCTGACGTCTTGAGCGTGAGCCCCGACACTTCGACGAACGCGATCGTGGAGCTCATGCTCGAGGAGCGAATCGGAGCGGTGCCTGTCGTCGACGGCGACGGCGCTGTCGTCGGTATCGTCAGCTACGTCGATATTCTGCGTAGCCTCCTACGGCCGGGCAATACGACGCTCCCCCAGGCGCCCACCAAGAAGGCTGCTGCCAAGAAGGCTGCACCCAAGAAGCCTGCTCCCAAGAACGCAGCTACACCCAAGAAGGCTGCGCCCAAGAAGCCTGCACCCAAGAACGCAGCTGCACCCAAGAAGGCAGCTACACCCAAGAAGGCTGCGCCCAAGAAGCCTGCTCCCAAGAAGTCTCGCTAGCGAGTCTGTACGACCGAAAGCGAGTGCCGGTACTCTTGTCGAATGACCTCGCTTTCCATCGCGCATATTCGTTCAGCGCGTCGGCTCCTCACCATCGTGGCGACGGGTTTCGCGCTCAGCGCGACGCCCGCGAGTATGGCGTTCGCGGATGACGACCTCGACGAAGAAGGCGTGAGCGCCGACAGCGACGAAGAGGCTGAGCCCGCGCCCCCGACGCGGTCGAAGCCTCACCGCATGCGCAAGCCCGAGGTCGGCGACCCGCCCTACGAGATCGACGCTTACCTCGGCGAACTCAAGCGGCAGACCAAAGTGCTGAAGCGCCGGATGAAGCAGGCCGAGCGCGAGGGCGACGACGAGAAGTACTTCGCGCTGCGCGAGAAGCTGACAGACAAACAAGCCGAATACGACGCCGAGAAAGATCGTTTGACCACCAACTCTCCCGGCCTCGCGGCGGGTGGCGGGGTGCTCATCGGCGTCGGCTGTGTGTCCTTGGTCGCGAGCATCGTCGCGCTCGCGGGTTGGGGGATCTCGGCCGCCGACGGTCGCCCCGACGACGAGTGGGGCTACGCGTCCCTGGTCTCGCTGCTCAACGGCGTCGCGGGCATCGCGACGGGCGTGCCCATGTTGAGCATCGGGCTCGCGCGGCGACATCGCGAGCTCCCCGCCGAGGGCCGACTCGTACCGACCAATGCCCCGCTGAAAGACGACTATGTCGCGGGGGCGACGCTCACCTTCCTCTTTTGACCGCCATTACGGCGTTGGCGCTGCGACATATTGGCTCTTCGCGGCGTCCCATCGGACCTTGACCGAGCCGTGCGCTTTCATGATGCGCGCCCACTCGTCGTCGAGGTTCTTCCTCTCGTCGATGGAGTCCTCGAACACTGTCGAGAGCAGCCGCATCACCGCGGCCGACATGACGTCACGACTCTTCGTGAGCCCGCTCTGAACGAGGAATGGAGACTTGGCGGTCCCGAGCGCCTGATTGAAGACCGACAGCGGATCGCTCGGCGGCACGATCGGCCCACTGCGGAACGCGCCCTCCTTGGCGACCTTCGTCAGGTGGGCCTCGGGGGGCTCGGCTTGACCTCCAAGAATGTAACCGCGGACGACATTGAACGGGACCTCGGCGAGGATCGCCACGGGGAACCGCGGCACTGACTTGGGGTTGGGAGGAGCCGGTGGCGAGGGCTCGCCGCCCATGAAGACCGAGAAGTACCCAGGCGAGGCAGGTGGATTGAACAGCGTCCTAGCAATCAATATGGTGCCCTCCCGGCCTGGGTCGTCGAAGGGTGAAGCGACCCGCAGGTACTCGCGCAGGGCGAGCAAGGCCTTCACCTCGCCGAGCGCCTGAAGCGTGTTCACCGCAGCGATGAGCGTGCGCGGGTCGAGCGGGGCCTCGTAGCTCGCCACGGCGTCGATGGTGCGGAGCAACCCCGCGAGCTCGGCCTCGTCGAAGGTCCCGTCGGGTGGCGGCGCGCCCTGGCCGCCGAAGACATATTGGACAGTCCCGTCACCCTGGATATGGACGGTGCCGAGGGTCGCAAAGCTCGAGTGTCCTTCTGTGCCGTATCGCCATACCTCGGTCGTGCGGGTCGCGCTGATTCCGTCCTTGATGGTGAGAATGTCCGAGGGCTTACCGAGCGCGGCGATCACCTGGCTCACCGCCATCCCGGGCGCGACCCCGCTCATTCGGCGTGCGAAATCAGCCCTCGTGAAGGTGCGCGGCGCCGCGGAGGAGGACGGAGCGCTGGCGCTCGAGGTCGGCGCGGACGAGGTGCTCGACGAGGCGGACCGGTCGTTCGTCCCTCCTTGCGGAGAGCTCGCGCACGCCGCGCTCGAGACGACGACCATCCCCAGAGCCACCACTTCGCGTAGCTGCATGCAGCGGCACGATAGCGCTAATCGAGCCCTTGTCCGCCCGAGTGTGCTCTACGCTGACGCGATGACTTCGCCCCTTCGCCGCTTCGGCTTACTCACGTGCGCGCTCTTGGTCCTCGCGAACTGCGGGGACGACTCGACCCAGCCGACCGGCGGCAAAGGCGGCGCGAGCGCCGGGGGTGGTGGCGCGACAGCGGGCGGCGCGGGTGGAGCGGGCGGCGACAGTCCGAGCTGCTGCGGCTGCCTCGCTTGTGACGCCGCGTGGTCTTGCTCGAAGGAGACCTGCCTCGCCGCGGACGGCACCGCCCTCGAGCTCCTACCCGAGGCTGGCTTCTTGGAGCTGCCCGGCGTGGACTATTCGTCTTACCACGGCGCCGGTCAATCCCCGCGACAGCGCGTTTGGTACTCGTTCCAGCCTGCGGAGAGCTCACCCGCCGACAAGCCGCTGCTCTTGTTGTTCAATGGCATCGCAGGCCCCGCGCTCGGCGTGCTCGCCTTCAACACAGGGCACTATACCTTCGACTCGACGTACACCAATGGCGCCGACTTCGCCGAGAACCCCAGCCGCTGGACCGACTTCGCGAATGTCCTCTACATCGACGAGCCCGGCGCTGGCTATTCGTACAATCTCCCGCGCGCCGACGGCTCCAGTCCGCCGGTCGACTTCGACGCGTACGCCCAAGCAGGCGACTATCTGCGCATCGTCTTTCGCTTCCTCGCGCGTCACCCCCAGCTCGCGAACGCGCCCATCGTCATCGCCGGGGAGAGCGGCGGCGGCGTCCGCGGGACCTACATGACCAAGATCATGCTCGATTATACGAGCTTGCTCGGCGGAGACACCTACACCGACGCGGAGCTCTACGAGGAGATCGCTGGCTTCTTGCACACGCGCCGGACCGACATCGATCCGGCCGACTGGACCCCCGCCGACATCGTCCAGGTCTTCACCCACCAGATCTTCATAGACCCCTATTTCACACATTATCAGTGGGACTATTGGATGACCCTCCAAGGCCCCGAGACGCCCGGCTGTGACCCCGATCCCGACCCTCTCGACTGCAGCGAGACCCCGGCCGAGGCTCAGGTCGTCTTCGACCACCTCGTCCACGTCGCGACCGATCCCACACTGTTCAGTCAGGTCTTGCGGTGCGACGTCACCAGCATCGAGTGGCTCTATGCGTCGGCGCGCACTGGCGCTTACGAGCGCCACGAGTTCGCGAACGGGACGCCGGCCGACCAGACCGCCCTCGTCGCCGTGTTCGGCGAGCTCGAGCCTCAGGACTCCTATTATGTCTTCAGCCCGAATGACACGCGGTTCACGTGGGATCTCGGGCCTGCCTTCGCCGGATTGGAAGAGAACCAGGAGCACGGCCTCGTGGCGCTCCGCACCTTCGTCGACGTGCCGACGTTCGTGACGAATGGCCTCTATGACCTGCGCTTCAACGCCAAGTTCATCCCCGAGGCCCTCGCGGGCTACACCGATGTTCTTTCGGCCTCGGTCCTGAACCCCACCGAGCCACTGGGAGCGGCGCGGCCTGGGCAGTTCGAGCTCACCTACGTCGCCGGGCTACCCTATTTTGACGGCGGGACCATCATCATCCCCAATCCCGTATACGCGGCGGGGCACTCGGTGAGCCACCACGCGCCGGCCGAGCTCAAAGCGGACGTGCAGGCGTTCCTCGGCGGGCCTTGACTCAGGTCGATACCTTCAACATGGCCCGCGCGCGCTCGTCGGTGCGGGCGAGCCGCTCGAGGTGCGGGCGCGCGAACGCGGCGTGCTTCGCGAACCAGTCGCGAGCCGTCGACTCGAGCGCCTTGACCCCCGAGTAGTGGAGCATGATCGGGATGACGCCCGGCGCCTTGAACATACCAATATCCTGGAGGAAGCCGGGGGCCTGCTTACCTACCATTCGCAGGCGCTTCGCGTAGTCGTCGAGCAGGTCCGCGCCGGCCAAGTAGACGAGCCGCGGGTCGGGCGTCCACTCGGACTTCCACTTCGCGACCATGCGCGCCCGCAGGACTTCGAGGTCGTCGACATAATAATACCAATAGAGATATTGCCAGTGAGACTCGGGCAGGACTCGCCGCGCGCCGTCCGAGCCATTGAGCATCAGATCGAGCCCGCCGAGCACGACGTGCTCGCCGCTCTTCGCATAGCCGGCCTGCGTCTTTTCACGGACGAGCGCCTCGATCCGCGCGCGGTAGCGCTCCCTCGCCGAGGCAGGCAGCCGCCCGAGCAAGAGGCCCGTCAAATAGGCGATATGGCTCGCGGCGTCATTGGACCAGCGCTCCTCGTCGGCGCGCTCGAGGGCGTCGAAGACAGCGTCCAAACAACACTCCGGACCGACCATGGCCTCGAGCAAGAACAGGCCGACGCGGTGCTGATGAGGTTGCCAGCTGGGCGCCTCGAGCACCCATCGCTGGAGGATACCGCGGGCCTCGTCGGGTCCAATCGGGTCGCTCGCAGGCTCCTCTTCGCCACCGAGAATTCGGCACACACAAGCCGCTACCTTGCGCGGCCATAGGACGTGATACTTGCCCCAATACGTCGGGGAGAAGGCCTTGGCCGCGGTCTGAGCGGGCTTCTTGTCGTCTTTGTGGTCGTCGACCAGATACGCGATGTACGGCCACCCGAGCTCGTAGAGTCGATCCTGCGCCTCGGTGAAGCAGAAGCCTGGGCGGCGCGGAGTGACCTCGACTCCGTCGGATGGGTGCTGGGGCAGCTCGAGCATCGCTCCCAAGTACGGTCCAGTCGCCGCGGCCCTCCCCTCGCTGTCAGACCTCGTCCGCGAGGACCACGCCGTCGAAGGTGTCTATCGAGAAGGGCAGGTCCAAATGTGGAGCGCGTGCCCGCACAGTCCTGGCGAGGGGTCGCGTGGAGCCGAATCGGCCGGGGAAATACGAGCGCTCCATGAACAGGCTGCCCGCGCGCACCATTGGGTCCTTGCGACTGTCGAGCCGCGCGCGGGTCTCCGGATCCAAACATCCGGCGAGGACCTCCTCGACGGCTTCGTGATCCCAATCGGTCGACTCGGGGTTCGCGTCGACGCTGCGGTCGAACGTCGCCGGATCGTAAGGAACGGGCGAGCCGCCGCGAAACAGCGAGGCCGCGCCGTGGTGCGGGAACGGGTCGACATAATCCTCACCCAACCAGACATTGAAGTGCACGTGAGGCGCGAGCCAAGGAAAGGCGACGAAGCCATCCAGTCCGCTCATCCCCGAGAGCGCGAACATCTCTCCTCGGCGCAGGACCGCCCCCTCCTCGACCAGCACGCGACTGAGGTGCGCGTGGCCCGTGAGGAGCGCGCTGCCGTGATCGAGAACGACCTTGAGTCCGCCGCGGTGAAACTCAGTCGAGATGCGGACGACGCGAGCAGGCGCCGGCGCGAGCACTGGAGTCCCCGGCGGAATGGCGAAGTCCGTACCGTTGTGGCTGTCGTAGGTGAGGCCTCGCCCGCGATAGTCCTCGACCTGGGTGCGCGCACGCTCCAACGCGCTCGATCGGGGTCTGCTTGTGACGTCATTGGTGATGACCACCTTGCGCGCGACCGGCAGCTCACCTGCGCCAGAGCGGCAGCGAGAAGCGCGGCATCAAGAGGCGAAGGCTATCGGCCCGGTGAGTGCGCTGCGGCAGGTGGTCGCGCGACGGGGCGGCTCATCACCGAAGAGCGCCGCGCGCGCGTCCTTCAACGCTCGCGAACCGGCGATAGACCGAGGGCCTCGACCTGAGAGACGCGATGGGCGTCCCGAGCTCAGCCAGTCGGTTCGCGCCGACGGCGAGCGACAGCGGCCTCGATCGAGACCTTCTCGATGCGTCGTCCTGCAACGCCGATCGCGCGGGTCTTGTCGCCCCTACGGTCGTCGCGGTCTTCAGGAGAGGACCGAGGAGACGACATCGTTTCGCCGCCCATGCTCCGTCTTGCTGTTGCTGATCGTCGGGGCGAGCCTCCCAGCGCGCGTCGCGGCCGCCGACGACCAACCCTCGCTGGAGGAGCGCGTGAAGGCGCTCGAGGAGGAGCTCGCGCGACGACCCATTGCGCCGCCCGCGCCGCCTGCCAGCCGACCTGCCGAAGCCGTCTTCACCGTCGGCGCGTACGTCGAGACGTTCTATCAATGGAACTTCAACGAGCCGTCGAACGGCATCACCAACTATCGCGGGTTCGACAATCGCCACAACACCTTCACGCTGTCGAACGTGGCCCTCGACGCACACGGCTCTTACGCCGGCGCCGAGGCGCGGGTAACCCTCCAATTCGGCCACACCCCCGACACCTATTATCTGGCGGAGCCGACAGTCCCCGGGTCGTCCGGCGCCGACGCCTCCGACAAAGACCTCTGGAAGTACCTGCAACAGGCCTACGCCGGTTACACCATCCCGTGGCTCGGTGGGCTCACCGTCCAAGGAGGGATCTTCCTCTCGCCCGTCGGCCCGGAGTCGATAGCCGTCAAAGACGACTGGAACATCTCCCGCTCGAACCTCTTCTTCGGCCTACCGTTCTATCACGCGGGCATCCACGCTGCGCTGGCGGTCGACTCACACTGGACGGTAGGGCTCGGGCTCGTGAACGGCTGGAACACCGTCGTCGACAACAACCCCGAGAAGTCGTTCCACGCGCGTGTGACCTACGCCGCGGACTCGAAGTTCAGCTGGACGCTGCTGTACCTCGGCGGCATCGAGCGACCGGATGGCGCCCCCGAGGGTGACCCGTGGCGGAGCCTCTTCGACACACACATCGAATGGAAGGCGACCGATTGGCTGGAGCTCAACCCTCACTTCGACGCCGGCTTCGAGCCTACGGACTTCGGTGTAAGCTATTGGGTGGCCGGCGCGCTCTCGGCGCGGTTCAAGCTGACCGATTGGCTCTTCGCCGCGGTGCGCGCGGACGCCTTCTACGAATATGCGGCAGCGGACACGACGGGTGAGGCCTCGCGGATCTTCTGGCCTGTAGACTGGGTGACCTCGGGCACCCTCACCCTCGAGGCGCGGCTCCTCGACCACGCGTCCTTTCGGCTCGAGTATCGCCATGACCACGCCGCGGGAGACATGTTCTTCAGCGGTGACGTCACTGGCGACGGGATGACGAACGCCTTCGTTCCCAACGCGCGCAGGCAGGACACGCTCACGGCGGGCGCGGTCGCCTGGTTCTGAGCTTTACACCATCTTGATCCGTTCGACGCTGGGCTTGATGCGCAGGCTACGTCGGGCGGTCTATACCCCATTCTGGTCCCATGGACGCCCTCTACATCGGCATTCTCATCGTCTTTTTCGGGCTGACGGTCGGCTTCGTAAAGCTGGCCGAGCGAGTGTGAGGCTCACGATGACCACGTTGGTCTACGTCGCGGCGGTCCTCTCTGGATTGCTGCTCGCATATTTGTTCTTGGCTCTCCTCATCCCCGAGAAGCTGTCATGAATGGTCACTCCATCGCGACCATCGTCTTCTACTTCGGGTTGCTCACGCTCTGCGGGGTGCCGCTCGGGCGATATATGGCGCGGGTCTACGAGGGCCAGGCGGGGTTCGTCGGCCGCGTGCTCGGCCCCGTCGAGCGGCTCTTTTACCGAGCGGCCGGCGTGCGCGACGACGACGACATGAGCTGGAAGGCCTATACCTTCGCCGTCCTCGCGTTCAACCTCGCAGGCGCGCTCGTCGTCTATCTCATCCAGCGGGCCCAGGCCGCGTTGCCGCTCAACCCCGACGGCCTGGGCGCGGTGACGCCCGAGGTCGCCTTCAACACCGCCGCGAGCTTCGCCTCGAACACCAACTGGCAGGCTTACGGCGGTGAAAGCACGATGAGCTATTTCACCCAGATGGTGGCCCTCACCGTGCAGAACTTCGTGTCGGCGGCGACGGGTATGGCCGTCGCCGTGGCGCTCGTGCGCGGCTTCACCCGGAGAGAGGCCAAGGGCATAGGCAACTTCTGGGTCGATTTGACCCGCGGCACGCTCTACGTGCTTTTGCCGCTGTCCGTCCTCCTCGCGATTGTCCTCGTCTCACAGGGCGTGGTGCAGACCTTCCACGGGCACGCGACCGCCACTCTCGTCCAGTCGACCGTCGACGCCGACAACAACACCGTTCGAGAGCAGGCGCTCTCCGTCGGCCCAGCGGCCTCGCAGATCGCGATCAAGCAGCTAGGGACGAACGGCGGCGGCTTCTTCAACGTCAACTCGGCGCACCCCTTCGAGAACCCGAACATCTTCTCGAACCTCCTCGAGGTGTTCTCGATCCTCGTCATCTCGGGTGCCTTCTGTTTCACCTTCGGCGCGATGGTCAAAGACAAGCGCCAGGGCTGGGCCATCTACGCCGCCATGCTCGCGATCCTCCTACCGCTCGTGGTGCTTTGTACGGCGAGTGAACAGGCAGGTAACCCGGCGCTCGGCCATTTGGGCGTCGACCAGACCGCTCAGGTTCTGCAAGCCGGCGGCAATATGGAGGGTAAGGAGGTCCGCTACGGCATCGCCGACTCGACCCTCTGGGCGAGCGTCACCACCGCCGCGTCCAACGGCTCGGTCAACTCGATGCACGACAGCTATACGCCCCTCGGCGGGCTCGTCCCGATCTTCCTGATCGACCTCGGTGAGATCATCTTCGGCGGCGTCGGGTCAGGCCTCTATGGCATGTTGCTCTACGCCATTGTCGCGGTGTTCATCGCGGGCCTGATGGTCGGCCGGACGCCGGAGTATCTCGGCAAGAAGATCGAGGCCAAGGAGATGAAGATGGCGAGCCTCGGCATCCTGTTGCCCGCGGCCTCGGTCCTCGTGCTCACCGCGATCGCCTGTATGGGTGATTGGGGTGTAGGGAGCCCGCCGCTCGCGAACCCCGGCGCGCACGGCTTCAGCGAGGTGCTCTATGCGTTCTCCTCACAGAGCAACAACAACGGCTCGGCCTTCGCGGGGCTCACGGCGAGCGGCACCTTCTACGCGACAGCGGGCGGCCTCGCGATGCTCATCGGTCGCTATTGGGTCATCGTGCCCACGCTCGCGATCGCGGGCTCCCTCGCTTCGAAGAAGGCCATCCCGCAGAGCCCCGGCACGCTGCCGACGCACACGCCGCTCTTCGTGACGCTGCTCTCTGGGACAATCGTCTTGGTGGGCGCGCTGACGTTCATTCCAGCGCTCGCGCTCGGCCCCATCGTCGAGCACCTGCAAATGGTGGGTGGCTGATCATGTCCAACATACAATCCACCTCGGTCGGGCGCCCCCTCTTCGACCCCGCGATCGTCCGCGTGGCGGCGGTCGACGCCGTCAAGAAGCTCGACCCGCGCAAGATGGTGCGGAACCCCGTGATGTTCGTCGTCGAGATCGGCAGCGCGTTCACGCTGCTGCTCGCGATCCACGCGGCTGCGACGGGGCGCGGGGAGATGTCCGCGGGCTTCATCTTCGCGGTGTCGGCCTGGCTATGGTTTACAGTCCTGTTCGCGAACTTCGCGGAGGCCATGGCCGAGGGCCGCGGCAAAGCTCAAGCCGACAGCCTGCGCAAGGCGCGACAGGACGTCACCGCCAAGCGCCTCGACGGTCCGACCCGAGACGCCGCGCAGGCGCCGACCCCCTCCTCCCGACTGAGAAAGGGCGACTTCGTCCTCGTCGAGGCAGGTGATCTGATCCCTGGTGACGGCGACATCCTCGAGGGCGTCGCGTCCGTGGACGAGAGCGCGATCACCGGCGAGAGCGCCCCCGTGATCCGCGAGAGCGGCGGGGATCGCAGCGCGGTCACTGGCGGCACGCGCGTCCTCTCCGATTGGATTGTCATCCAGATAAGCACCAATCCTGGCGAGACCTTCCTCGACCGAATGATCGCCATGGTCGAGGGCGCCAAGCGCAAGAAGACCCCGAACGAGATCGCCCTCGACATCCTCCTCGCGGCCCTCACCATCGTGTTTCTCCTCGCGACGGTGACGCTCCTGCCCTACTCCAAATATGCGGTAGCGGCGAGCGGCGCCGGCCAGGTCGTCCCGATGACCGTCCTCGTCGCGCTCCTCGTATGCCTCATTCCGACCACCATCGGCGGCCTGCTCTCGGCCATCGGCATCGCCGGAATGGACCGTATGATCCAAGCGAACGTCATCGCGACGTCGGGCCGTGCGGTCGAGGCCGCGGGCGACGTCGACGTGCTGCTCCTCGACAAGACGGGCACGATCACGCTCGGCAATCGCCAAGCGACGGAGTTCATCGCAGCGGGCGGCGTCCGAGAGGCCGAGCTCGCCGACGCCGCGCAGCTCTCGAGCCTCGCCGACGAGACGCCGGAGGGTCGCAGCGTCGTCGTCCTCGCGAAGGAGAAATACGGCATTCGCGGCCGAGACATCCACGAGCTCGGCGCGACCTTCGTCCCGTTTACAGCACAGTCACGGATGAGCGGCGTGGACCTCGGCGAGCGCAAGATCCGCAAGGGCGCGTTCGACGCGATCGAGCGCTTCGTCACCGAGCTCGGCGGCTCCGTCAAACCCGAGGTCCGCCACGTCGTGGAGGAGGTCGCGAAGCAGGGCGCGACGCCGCTCCTCGTAGCGGAGGACGCGCGCGTCCTCGGCGTCGTCCGATTGAAGGACATCGTCAAAGGCGGCATCAAGGAGAAGTTCGTCGAGCTCCGCCGAATGGGCATCCGGACGGTGATGATCACCGGCGACAACCCGCTCACCGCCGCGGCGATCGCCGCCGAGGCTGGCGTGGACGACTTCATGGCCGAGGCTACCCCGGAGCAGAAGCTCGCTCGCATACGTGACTATCAAGCGAAGGGGCACCTCGTCGCGATGACGGGCGACGGCACCAACGACGCCCCGGCGCTCGCGCAAGCCGACGTCGCGGTCGCGATGAACACGGGCACCCAAGCCGCCAAAGAGGCCGGCAACATGGTGGACCTCGACTCCAATCCGACCAAGCTCATCCAGATCGTCGAGATTGGCAAACAGCTCCTCATGACGCGGGGCGCGCTCACGACCTTCAGCATCGCCAACGACGTCGCAAAGTACTTTGCGATCATCCCCGCGGCCTTCGGCGGGACGTATCCGGTCCTCGAGCGCCTCAACGTGATGCGCCTCGGCTCGGCGAAGAGCGCGATCTTGGCGGCGGTCATCTTCAACGCGCTGATCATCCTGGCGCTCATTCCGCTCGCCCTACGTGGCATTGCCTATCGGCCGGCGCCGGCGCCCGACGTCCTCCGACGCAATATCTTGATCTACGGGCTCGGCGGCGTCGTCCTGCCGTTCCCCTTCATCAAGCTCATCGATCTGTTCCTCACGACTCTCCACCTGGTCTGACCCATGTCGAAGCTGCTCCGCCCCTCGGCCGTCATGTTGCTCCTCTTCACCGTCCTGTGTGGAGCGGCTTATCCCGCCCTGGTCACGGGCGTCGCGCAGGCTGCCTTCCCGCGTCAGGCGAATGGCAGCTTGCTCTCGTCGGGTGACAAGATCGTAGGCTCTTCGCTGATTGGACAGCCCTTCACCGGGCCTGCCTATTTCTGGTCGCGCCCTTCCGCGACTGCACCGTTCGCGGACAACGCCGCCGCGTCCAGCGGCTCGAACCTCGGGCCGACCAACCCGGCTCTCTTGGAAGCTGTCGAGGCGCGCGTCGCAGCGCTGCGCGCCGCCGACCCCGACAATGACTCGCCAGTTCCGGTCGATCTGGTGACGGCGTCCGGCAGCGGCCTCGACCCTCATATCTCGCCAGCCGCGGCTCACTATCAAGCAACTAGGGTGGCGCGCGCTCGCGGCCTCGCGCTCGCCGACGTGGAGAAGCTCGTCGAGAAGCACACGGAGGGGCGGCTCTTCGGGTTCCTCGGTGAGCCCCACGTCAATGTCCTCGAGCTGAACCTCGACCTCGACAGCGTAAAGCCAGTCGGGCCCTGACACCCCAATCACGAACCGAGCCATTGAGTCATGGACTCGAGCGACCCTCGCCCCGACCCGGAGGCTCTGCTCCGCAGATTGGCGGCCGAGCGCGAGCGCGAGACGCGCACGCGCTTCAAGATCTACTTCGGGTTTGCGCCAGGCGTCGGCAAGACCTTCTCCATGCTCGAGGCCGCGCGCAGGCTCGTCTCGCGGGGGACGGACGTAGTCGTCGGCGCCGTCGAGACCCACGGCCGCACAGAGACAGCGGCGCTCGTCGATGGATTGGAGGTCTTGCCCCGAGCGACGCTCAGCTATCGCGGTAAGCAGCTCGAGGAGTTCGACCTCGACGCCGCGATCCGACGCAAGCCTGCGGTCCTGCTCTTGGACGAGCTCGCCCACACCAACGTCGCAGGCTCTCGACACCAGAAGCGCTGGCAGGACGTGCTCGAGCTCTTGGACAACGGGGTCGAGGTCCATACGACCCTCAATGTGCAGCACGTCGAGAGCCTCAATGACGTGGTCGCACAGATCACCCACGTCGAGGTCCGCGAGACCGTGCCCGACGCCGTGCTCGATCGCGCCGACGAGATCGAGCTCGTCGACATTTCGCCAGAGGAGCTCCTCGCGCGGCTCGACAGGGGCAAGGTCTATCTGCCTGATCAGGCCGCGCGCGCCGCGAAGCACTTCTTTCGGCGCGGTAACCTGCTCGCGCTTCGGGAGCTCGCGCTGCGGCGCACCGCAGAGCGCGTCGACGCCGACGTACGCGCTTATCGCGAGGAGCAAGGCGTCGAGGCAGCGTGGCCCGCCTCCGAGCGAATCCTCGTCATGGTGGGGCCCGCCCCAGCGTCCGCGCGGCTCGTGCGAGCGACGCGCCGATTGGCCGCGGGGCTGCGCGCGCCGTGGATCGCCGCCTACGTCGACGCGACCAACCTGCCGCCGCTCTCGGACGCCAATCGAGCCCGATTGGCAGCGAACCTCAAGCTCGCGGAGGCGCTCGGCGCGAACCTCGTGAGACTTACAGGCTCGAAAGTCAGCGAAGCCATCCTCGAATATGCCCGTAAGCACCACGTCACGAAGATCATCCTGGGCAAGCCAACACACTCGCGCCTGCGGGACTTCCTGCGCGGCTCGGTGCTCGACGAGGTCGTCCGCGGCAGCGGTGACATCGACGTGCACGTCCTCTCCGGATTGGAGACTTCGAACGGCGAGCCCGTGCAGGCCGCGGCCCCACCGGCGAAGCCACGTGACACACGCGGGTACGCGAGCGCTGGCCTCCTCGTCGTGGCGACGTTGCTCGTCGCGCTCGGCATCGAGCGCCTCGCGCCCATCCCCGACGTCGAGATGCTGTTCCTCCTCGCTGTCATGCTCTCTTCACGCTTCGGTCGCGGCCCTTCCATTCTCGCCGCCGCGCTCAGCGTAGCCGCGTACGACTTCTTCTTCGTCCCGCCGCGGCACACGTTCATCGTCGCCGACACTCGCTATTTCCTGACGTTCGCCATGATGTTCGGCATCGGCCTGCTTTTGTCGACTTTGATGCTGCGGGTCCGTCAAAACGAGGCGGAGGCTCGGCTCCGCGAGGCCGATACTCGAGCCCTCTATTCACTCAGCCGCAGTTTGGGCGGGCAGCGCGACGCGAGGGACATAGCCACGACCGCCGCTCGGGAGACCGCGCTCGTCTTCGGCGGATTGGTAGCCATACACAGTCGTGACGAGCGTGGGGCGCTCGCCCGAACAGCCATTCACCCGCCCGACAGCACGCTCGACCCCAGCGAAGCGACAGTCGCGGCCTGGGCGTTCGAATATGGGCGCGCCGCAGGCCTCGGCACCGAGACGCTGCCGGGCGCGACCGCGCTCCACGTCCCCTTGCGGGGCGCGAGCGCTCCAGTCGCGGTGCTCTCGCTCGTCCCCGAGCCGCGAGCCCCGCTCTCGCTCGAGCAGCGAAGCCTCATCGACGCCTTCGCGCGACATATCGCTCTAGCGCTCGAGCGCGCAGTGTTCGCCGAACAAGCCAGACAAGCCACCATCCTCGCCAAGGCCGAAGAGATGAGGAGCTCGCTCCTCTCCTCGGTGTCTCACGACCTGCGCACGCCGCTCGCCGGGATCACGGGTGCCGCGACGACCCTGCGCGACGAGCCCGAGCTCGCGTCGACGACGAGGGCGGAGCTCCTCGGCTCCATATGCACGGAGGCCGAGCGGCTCGAGCGCCTCGTCGCCAATCTGCTCGACATGACGCGCCTCGACTCGGGTGAGGTCCGCCTGCGGCGCGAGTGGCTCCCCATCGAGGAGCCCATTGGCAGCGCGCTCGTCCGGCTCGAGAAGAAGCTCGCTGGCCGTCGCGTGACGACGCGCATCGGCGCCGACGTGCCGCTCGTCAGCGCGGACGCGACGCTGCTCGAGCAGCTGTTCTTCAATCTGCTGGAGAACGCCGCGGAGCACACCCCCGACGAGACCGAGCTCACCATCGAGGCCAGTCAGACGGGTGACAAGACTGTCATCGAAGTGTCGGACCGCGGGCCAGGGATCCCTGTTGGCGCGGAGGCTCGCATCTTCGAGCGGTTCTTCCGGACGGACCACTCCCGGAGGGGCGTCGGCCTGGGACTCGCCATTTGCAAGGCCATCGCGACAGTGCACGGCGGCACCCTGGTAGCCGCCAATCGCCCCGGCGGGGGCGCCACCTTCACGCTGACACTACCGTCAGCAGATTCTCCACCTCCGCCCCTCCCCGCGAGCTCGGAGCCGTCATGACCGACCCCCCTACGACCATCCTCATCGTGGAGGACGAGGCCTCCGTCAGAGGCTTCTTGCGCGCCTCTCTCGGGTCTCATGGCTTCCACCTCCTCGAGGCCGAGACCGCGCGCCGCGCCGTCCAGCTCGTGACCACCCACCAGCCCGATCTCATCGTGCTCGACTTGGGCCTACCCGACGGGGACGGCGTCGCGATGACGCGGGAGCTGCGCACTTGGACCCGAATACCGATCATCGTCATCTCCGCGCGCGGTCGAGAGGAAGACAAGGTGCTGGCCCTCGACGCTGGAGCTGACGACTATGTAACCAAGCCCTTCGGGGCGCTCGAGCTCCTCGCGCGGATCCGCGTGGCCCTCCGGCACGCGCGGCAGCCCCAGCTGCAGACGCCAGGGCCCGCGCTGACGGTCGGCCCCATCCGCGTCGACACGGTGAGCCGGCTCGTCTTCTTGAACGAGCGCGAGATCCACTTGACGCCCATCGAATACAACTTGCTCGTCCTCCTCATTCGGAACGCTGACAAAGTCCTCACTCACCGGCAGATCCTCAAAGAGGTTTGGGGCCCCGCCCATGCGAGCAACAGCCACTACGTCCGCGTGTACATGGCTGAGCTCCGCAAGAAGCTCGAGGACGACCCCGCCAATCCGCGCTGGCTCGTCACTGAACCCGCTGTAGGCTACAGACTTCGGACGCGAGAGGCAGAGCGATAGTCTCAGAGCGCGCGGTCGAGCTCGACCACGACGATCGCGTGGTCCGAGGCGCCCGTGTCGCGGACCTCGTAGCGCGCGACGCGCACGCGGGCCGCGAGCGCCGCGCTCAACCACACGTAGTCGATTCGGGTGCCGGCCCAGCAGGTCGCGAGCGGCCCCACCCTGCTTGACAATGCAGTAAGCGTGCGCGCGTCGCGCCACCGCGTCATCGACTGGACGAGCTCGCCCCTCGGAGCCTCGCGCGAGTTCGCCCTCCTCATCGCCGCCACCTGCGCGAGCGCGGCCTCGTCATAATCCGATAACGAGAGCGCGTTGAAGTCGCCCGCCAAGAGGTCGACCGCGTCGCCGTCGAGGTGAGCCTCGAGCGCCGCGAGCTGCGCGAGCCGCACGTCCTCGGAGTGGGGATCGAGGTGAGTCGCAGCGATTCGCAAAGGTCCAATCGAGGTGTCGACCCGAGCCACGAGCGCGCTGCGGAGCTCGACGTCGGCGACGGGGAGCTCATGCTCCGCAGTCTTCATCGCGGCTCGAGACAAGAGCGCGTTGCCCAAGAAGCCAGCGGACGCGAAGGCCGAGTGGAGCTCCAACGCGCTGGCGACGCGGCCGAGCGAGCCGCTCCGCGTCGGGACCTCGTTCAACGCGACGAGATCGCAGTCGAGCTCCCGCAAGAGCGCGATGACGCGCGCTGTGCTGCTGCGCCCCGCCGCGTCCGCGAAGCCGTGCACATTGAAGGTCGCGAAGCGCACGGTCGCGAGGCTACCTGAATCCCCAACAATCGATGGCGCCGTCGGCGTGGACCGCGCATCCCCGAGACGAGCCACCATCCGCCGCGACGATGGGAGAGGAGAGTCCCTGCGGGCTCAGCGGCGCGGCGTGCGGCGCCCCCTCCTGATCGAAGCCAATCGACCAGAGCTCGCCGGCTCGGGTCAGCACGAGCGCGCCGAAGAGCGCAGCACCCTGCGAAATCTCAGGGATCTGCGCTGTAGGCTTCAATGGGTTTTGTGCGAGGAGCCACGGGTCGTCCTCGTTGTCCCAACAGAGGACGACGCCGCTCGCGCGCAAGATGCATTGGGCGCCGTCCGTGGTGAAGTCGATGACATCCGAGATGCGCTTGGATTTGTCCTTGGAGCCCGGCGCGACGCCCAACATCTCCGCCTTGCGAGGGGCCGGCTCTTCGCCTGCCCGCCCAGGGGCCCAACCGACATAGGGACTGCTCTGCCAACACACGAGCTCGTGATGGGCGGTCACGCCGCAGCCGCCCGAGTCGCGAACATCGATGTTGGCGAGCTCCCCCTTGAGCCCCAGATCGTCGAGCGGGCGCTTCTCCTCGGGCGTGGGTGAGGGCGAGAGCATCCAGCAGCTCAGGCCCTTTTTGCCTCGATTGACGCAAGCATAATAGGCCGAGAGCGCGATCGACTCGCCGTCCGAGATGCCCTCGACCACAGTCGAGGTCGTGCCCTGCCAGCATTGGACGCTACCGTCCGCGAGGACGCCGCACACCCAATCGGCGCTCGCGTCCACCGACATGACGTGCTCCGCGAGCTTCGTCGGTTGCCCGAGCGGGTTCTCGGGCGTCACCCCAGTCGCCGAAGGAGGCAGGTCCCAACACCAGAGCTCACCCAAGAGGGTCAACGCGCACGGGTATGTGCCCGCGACGACAACGCGGTAAGCGGCGGGAACCCCCTCGACGCGCAGGGCACCGGGCCAGGCGGGCGCTTGAGAATAGCCGGCCAAGACTGCAGCCTCGCGCTGGACGACAGGTGGGTCCACCGAGGGCGCCGCGCTCGAGCGCGCGACGGCGCCCCCACCCGCCGGTGGCTCCCTTGCGGGCTCGGGCCGGCAGGCGACATTGGACAGCGCGATATTGGATAGTGCGAGAGCCAGGAGGGCGGGGCGCGGGTTCACGCGCGTGAGTCGTGGTCGCAGGGTGAAACGTGACGACCACGCGCGAAACGCTATTTGAACCCGACGAGCAGCGCGCTCAATTGGTAGTTGGGCTCGGTGTGCGCGCCGCCGTCGTAGTCGCAGCCCGTCCCCAGCGTACAGCCTTGGCAGGTCTGGGCGTCCGGCCTGCAGGTGTTCTCGTAGTCCTCGACATTGTACGCGACGGGCAGGGTGGACTTGCCGTTTGCGTCCGCGGTGACGTCGGTGATCCAAGGGTGAACGTCGGCGCCTGGACACCAGCCGGCGCGCGAATACTTCCACGTGCCTTGTTGGTTGGGGACCGCGGTCGTCGCGCAGTCGTCCCGCCAAATCGTGGCCGCATGATCCGTCCCCCCCACCGTGAGCGTGTGATCGCGAGAGCAGAACTCGGCGCAGTTGCCGGCGTTGCCCTGACCGTGCCCAGTTACCCAGGTGTAAATGGAATAGGAGGTCGCCGCCGGCAGCGCGACCTCCTCCGCGGGAGCGCTCGTCGCGATGGGCTTCAGCGGGTCGCCGTAAGGGACATACGTGCGCGGCCAGACAGGCGTGACCGACACGGGGATCTTCTCGGGGATACCGCCTGTCATCTCGAAGCTCGCGGAGAACAGCCAGCCGTCCCCATAAGGACTGCCCGGCCCGACCCAAGTGTCGATGAAGACCTGCAGTGTCACCGGCCCCGAGAGCAACGGCCGCAGGTCGGTCACATCGAAATCCCAGGTCCCCGCGACATGATAAGGCGTTATGAACCGTGCAATCTCGATGACCTGGTCCTGGTCGGGGGTCGCGCCCTTCTGGGTGACGACGCCCAAGCTGCCAAACCGATCCCAGGGGTCGCAGCCGCCTGCCGGACAGTCGAGGGAGAGGTGCAGGACAATCTTGGAATAGAGCCCGTCGGCGGGGAAAGTCGCGTCGAGGTCGACCATTCGCTGATTGTCATCGCCGGTGAAATAGACAGGCGTCTTGTCGAACGGAGTTACAACAGCGTCGGTACCGGGCTGGAGCGGCGCGCCGCCCGCGCCGCCCGCGCTCGAGCCACCTGCCGGCGCAGCACCCCCCGCGCCGCCCGCCGCTGCGCCGCCGGCCGCGCCAGTGCCCCCCGTCCCGCCGCACGCCACGAGCCCTGCGACCACGAACAAACCTGCCAGGCTGATACGCCAGCGCTCCAAGTTTCGCCTCTCTCTGGCCATCAGGGGCCGGTCAGATACCGAGCAATGAAGAAGTCCCACGAGCCGCTCGCCAGCGTCCCGCCGATGCCCGGGTCGAGCACGATGGAGAAGAAGAACCCACCTGCCACCCAGAGGTGCCCCGCCGCGTCGAGCTCGATGCGATGGATGATCTCCTCGTAGTCGTCGCCCACGCGGGACTTGAAGAGCACGCTGCCGTCGGCGCCTTTGTACGTGGCGATGAAGAGATCGCCATAGTCGTCGATCGAGGTCGAGGGGACGTTCTCTCCGTCGCCGAAGTCCACGCCCATCCCACTCGGGCTGTAGACAGTGCCCGAGACGATGACGCGGTCGGCGCAATCGACCTTCAGGTCGCGGGCGTTCTGGAAGCTCTCGCCGTGGATCTGCTGGAGCCATCGAGTGACACCCGTGTCAGCGGCAAAGCGCGCGATGAACACGTCGTCCGCGGCCCAAGCCGTCGCGCCGCTGTTGAAGATCGTCACGGTCCCGTGCTCTTTGAGCCCATTCAGGAACGTGCCGGCCACGACGACGTCGCCGTCGGGCGCGAGCGTCGTCGCGACCGTTCCTTGATAGTAGTCGTCCCCGAGGATCCGGTGCCACAGCCAAGAGCCCTCTGTCGTGTAGTGCGCGACGAACGCGTCGTAGTCGCTCACCACCAGCTCCCCGGCGATCGTCCCGCCGAAGACATTGGCGGCTACGGTCGCGCCGCCGAGGAATATCGAGTCGTCGACCGCGACCGCCACGGTCGGGGTCGTCGAGGCGCCGGTTTGGAGCTCGCGCGACCAAACAGGTGACAAGTCCTCGTGCAGCTTGGCCAGCGTGATGCCCTCGTTCGTCTTGCTGCCTTGTCCCCAATCGATCGACCCTTTGGAGGTGGTCGCGACGACCAGATCTCCCTTCGAGTCTTGTGCGATGGAGGTGATCTCCTGATAGCCGCCGTCACCGAAATGCGCGGCGTGCGTCACCGCGTTTTGGGCCGGATCGAAGATCGCTATGAAGCCGTCCAGCTTGTTGTACTCCTCGGCGTCTTGAGGAGGCGTGGCGGTGACCGCGATGTCGCCGAAGTCGAGCGTCCCCATGAGCGAGCCGACGAGCGCGATATTGCCGTCGGCGAGGGCCACAATGTCGAAGACGGTCGTCGAGGCGTTCACGCCGAAGACGAAGCCACGCTTGGAGTGCCCTGCCGCGTCGATCTCGAGGAGATAGACCCCGCCAGGGTCCGCGGTCGTCGATTGGACTGCATTGCCATTGGCGTTCAGCGTCCCGCTGTACATGACGCCGGCCCACCAAATATCGCCGTCGGCGTCGATGGCGATGACCTCTGGCTCCATCCCGTCGACCTCGATGGTGCCCAATTGAGCAGCCTCATCGAACTCGGCCGTGAACGCTTGTGAGTCGGCGGTGCACGTGCCGCCGCCGACGGGGCCGCCACCTGTCGGGCCCCCGCCATCGGGAGCGCCACCCGCCGATTGGCCACCCGTGGGCTGTCCGCCCATCCCCGCGACGCCACCTGTATTCACGCTGGCGCCTGCCGTGCCGCCAGTCCCAGGTGCGCCGCCGTCACCGACGACATCGGGGAAGTCGACAAAGAAGGAGCAGGCAGAGAGCGCACCCGCGAGCAGCGAGAGCGCGCCGAGGGAGGGCCCCCCGCCCGTCGAGTGATGAATCTCCGTCCGCGGGAAAGCGCCAGGCGAGCGTCGTAAGGCCATTGTCCCAGGAAGGAGACTACACGAAACAATCTCGCGAGCGTCGCCGCCGACGCCGATATGTTTTGGTCGGTCGCCTGTTCTATGGCGCGTGCAACCGATGGCCATACGAGAGCCGAGGTGGTGGGACGCCGCGATACGCGAGCACGACCGCCGAGTATTTCTTTCCGTCCTCGCGCTGGGGCTGTCTCCCGATCGCGCGCGAGAGATCACGCAAGCTGCTTGGACGCGACTGCTCGAACAGAACGCCGACGGCGCGCTCTCCGAGATCGAGCTCCCGGGCCTCGCAATTCGTCAAGCGAGGTTCCTCGCTTTGAACGAACACGCGCGCGGCAAGACAGAGAAGCGCGTGCTCGCCGCGGTGCCAGACCCGCCGCCTGAGCCTGCGCCCGACAGCATCGTGGAGGGGCGCGTCCAGGTCGACCGCGTCCTCGAGGCGCTGTCCACGTGTTCGCCGACTGCGAAGAAGGTCTTTCGCCTCGTCTACGCGACGCCCGGCGGTTCTCCGGCCTCTGCGGCGCGAGAGGTCGGCCTCTCGCTCCAGCGCGTGCGGCAGATCCTCTGCGAGACGCGCGCCCATATCCGAGCTTCCCTGGAGGTGATGCCGTGATCCCCGCTACCCGAGAAGAAGTGGAGCTCTACGTGATGGGACTCTACGAAGGCGACGTCGCCGAGCTCGAGGCGCGCATCGCAGCGCACCCGCAGTCGAGGGCGCTGCTCGCGGAGGAGGCCGCGTTCGAGGGCGCGCTGCGCGAGGCCGCGCGGGCCGCTCGCTTTTGCAAGGCGTGTGACGAGCTCGTTCGGACCGAGCGCTGCGAGGCCTGCGGCGCAGCCGTCACGGCGGGTGGATACGTCATCGAGCGCGTGCTCGTCGAGAACGCGCACGGCCGAATGTACGTCGCCCGTGACGTCGACGACCGCACCGTCGCGCTGAAGGAGCTCGCGTTCGTCCAGTCGCCGGGGCAGGAGGCCTTCGCGGCCTTCGAACGCGAGACGCGCTTCTTGAGGGCGCTCGAGCACGCGAAGATCCCGCGCTTCGTCGCCAGCTTTCAAGAAGGTAAGGGCGTCCACACTCGCTACTACCTGGCGCAGGAGCTCGTGGAGGGCCAGCCGCTCGACGCGCGGCTCGCTGATCACTATTACGACGAGAAAGAAATCCTGGACGTCGCGGACCAGGTGCTCGACGTGTTGGTCTATCTCCAGGGGCTCTCGCCGAGGATCGTCCATCGCGACATCAAGCCCGCGAACCTGCTGCGACGACCTGACGGCAGCATCGCCCTCGTCGACTTCGGCGCGGCGTACGATCAGGGCGCGACGGTCGGCTCGACGTCGATCGGGACGTTCGGCTACATGCCGCTCGAGCAAATGGCGGGGCAGGTCGACGCGACGACCGATCCCTACGCGCTCGGCACCTCGCTGCTCCACCTGCTCACGCGGCGCGAGCCCTGGAGCTTCTTGCAAGACCCGCGTTGGGCGGAGCTCAACGTGTCGGCGCCGACAAGGCAGTTCCTCGAGCGGTTGGTCGCCGCTGATCCGAAGTCGCGGTTCGCGTCCGCCGCCGAGGCCCAGGGCGCGCTCGAGCGAGTGCGCCGCGGCGAGCTCCTCGTGCGCGAAGCACCGAAGCCTTCGAAGCGACCTCGAGGACCGTCTGCGCTGATATGGGGTTTGGCCGCCACGCTGGCGTTCGCAGGTGCGGCCGGAATGGGCGCGACGTGGTCGCGTTGGCAGGCGTCGTCCCCCTCGCCCTCGAGCGTGGCGGCTCCCGGTGGAGCACCGACTCCCGAGAACGCGACGACGGCCGCAAGCAGCTCGGAGCTCCCCACGCTGCTCGCGCCGCGCGAGCCCCCGAAGGCGCCCGGTCCCCCCGAGTCGCTCCCGCAGGGCAAGCCGATCGACTTGGATTTTCACGACGTGTCGAGCACGGACGCGCTGCGATTTCTCGGCGCAGCGTGTGGGGTCAATTTGGTCGTCCCCGACTCGGTGTCGTTCACGACCACGCTGACGCTCAAGAACGTCCCCTGCGATCAGGCGCTCGAGGTGCTGCTCGAGTCGCGCGGGCTCTGGTATCGCTACTCGGCCGCAGGCAGCTTGCTGCGGATCGCGCCGCGCCATGAGCTCGACCGCGAGGACGCCGAGGCGATCGAGCGGGCGCGTGTCCGCGAGGAGCTCGGGCTGCGCGACGACAAGCTCCCCGAGGGGCCGCCGTTGGATCTCGAGCTGAAGAGCGCCTCGCTCCGCGACGTGCTCCAGCTGCTCGCGTCCGCTGGTGGCGTGAACGTCGTCCTCGACGACGGACTCGGCGGTAAGGTCACCGTTATTGCCAAGTCTGTCTCATGGCAAGACGCCCTCTCCGGGGTATTGCGCTCTCAAGGGCTTTGGTTCCGCTATCGGGAGAACGGCAAGATCCTGCGGATCGCGCCGCAGCACTTGCTCGACCGCGAAGACTCCGAGGCTCGCGAGCGCCAGCGCGCCGCCGGGAGGGAGCCTAAGCCCTAATCGAGGGCGCCGCGCGATAGGCCCTTATCAGGGCCGCGGCGGCGCGCTCGACGTCGGGCTCCGTCGTCGCGCGGCCGAGCGTGAGCCGCACGGTCCCGAGGGCGTCGGCGGCCGGCACGCCCATCGCGAGGATGACCGCCGACGCGCTCTCGTGGCCCTCGTGGCACGCCGAGCCAGTGGACGCAGCGACCTCGGGGGCGCCCGCGAGCACGGCCGCGCCGGAGACCCTCGGGAAGCGGACGCTCAGCGTATTGGGTAGACGCGGCGACGCTACGCCGTTGACGGCGAGATTGGGTATCTCGCGCGCGAGGCGCTCGAAGAGGGCGTCTCGCAAACCTCGAACGCGCTCGGCCTCGGACTCGAGATCCGCCAGGGCGAGCTCACACGCGGCGCCGAGCCCGACGATGGACGCGACGTTCTCGGTCCCGGGGCGAAGCCCGCGCTCGTGGGAAGCGCCGAGCACGAGCGGCTCGAGCTGCACGCCGCGGCGCACGTAGAGCGCGCCGACGCCCTTTGGGGCATAGAGCTTGTGGCCCGCGATCGACAGGAGATCCACGCCGAGCTCGCGGACGCGCACCGCGACCTTGCCGATGGACTGCGCGGCGTCGACGTGGACGAGCGAACGCTGGGCGCGCGCGAGCGTCGCGACCTCGGCGACAGGCTGGAGCACGCCTGTCTCGTTGTTCGAATGCATGACGCTGACGAGCGCCGTCGAAGCATCGATCGCGCGGGCAGTGAGCTCGAGGTCGAGTCTGCCGCCTGCGTCCACGGGCACGCGCTCGACCGAGAAGCCGCGCCGCTCGAGCCACGCGCAAGGGCGCTCTGTCGCGGGGTGTTCGACGACGCTGGTGACGAGCCGCCGACGCGCCCCCGCGCGCTCCATCACGCCGCGGATCGCGAGGTTGTTCGCTTCGGTCCCACCCGACGTGAAGACGAGCTCGTCCGCGTCGCAACCGAGCAGCGCGGCGACGCGCTGACGAGCCGTGTCGACCGCGGCGCGAGCGCGAGCGCCGTAGACATGCCCGCTCGACGGGTTGCCGAAGGCCTCACGCAGATAGGGCAACATCGCCTCGAGCACCGAAGACGAAATCGGGGTCGTCGCGTTGTGATCCAAATAGACGGGGAGCTCTTGCATCGTCGCCTCACATGGTCGTTTCGAGGGCGGCGCGCCCCGCCGCGGCCATCCACGGCTTGGAGAAATACCGATCCCAAGAGTCGGGCAGGACGGTCACGACCGGTCCGTCGACGTCGGCGCGAGCGGCGACGCGCAGGGCCGCGACGACGTTGGTGCCAGCCGAGCCACCGACGTAGAGCCCCTCCTCGCGAGCGAGGCGGAGGGCCATCGCGAAGCTCTCCTCGTCGCTCACGCGCTCGGCCCCGTCGAGGACCGCGCGGTGGAGGTTCGCCGGGACCTCGCTGCCCCCGATTCCTTCTACGGCGTAGGAGCCATCGCCGTGGATTTCACCAGTCTCCACCCAATCGGCGAGACCAGAGCCGACAGGGTCGGCGAGCACGACGCGAGCCTCGGGGCAGGCGTCTTTGAGCCGGCGCCCGACGCCGCTCAGCGTGCCGCCCGTCCCCGCGCCGGCGACGAAGGCCCCGATGCGCCCGTCCGTCTGCTCGAGGATCTCGACACCCGTCCCGTCGAAGTGGGCGCGCACGTTCGCTGGGTTCTTGAATTGGTCCGTCAAGAACCAGCCCCGCTCGGCGGCGAGTCGCGCCGCGACCTGGCGGAAGTTCTCGGGGCTCGAGGGCGGCGCGTTGGCTGTGATGACGACGCGCGCGCCGGCGAGCGCGAGCGCGACCCGTTTGTCGACCGACATTTTCTCAGGCATCACGCAGACGAGGTGATACCCGCGCGCGGCCGCGACCAGCGCGAGGCCCATTCCCGTGTTGCCCGCGGTCGCTTCGATGAGCGTGTCACCCGGCGATATCGCGCCCCGAGCCTCGGCGTCGTCGACGATCGCGAGCGCGATTCGGTCCTTGATCGAGCCGCCCGGATTCAGGTGTTCGCATTTGACCCATATCGGGTTTCGAACTCCCTTGGACAGAGCGCCGAGCCGCACGAGCGGGGTCTTGCCGATTTGGTCGAGGATCGTCGGCTGCTTTTGCACAGCGTCGTTCTATCGCGATGTGACCGCGCCGCGAACCCCCCGCCCGGTCGACAGAGCTTCACCACGGAGACACAGAGTCACGGAGTGAAATCTCCTGCTCCACCCGAGCGACAGGCACCTCAGCGTCGCGGCAGCGCGAGCTCGGCTTGCCATCGGTCGAGGGCGATACGCGGCGCCCCCGCTTCGTCGTAGAGGCCAGTGTCGCGCCAGAGCAGACCGAGCTGACTCTGCCCGAGGGCGCCATTCCAGAGCTGGTCGTAGTCGCGTATCACGAACCAAAATGTGAATTGCCAGCCATAGCTGTGGGACGCTGCCATCAGCCGCTCGAGGTAGTGGTCCTGCTTCTCCGGCGTGCCCGTCCATACAAGATTGTTCGTCGTCCACTCCTGCGCGGGGTAGCTCGACTCGCTGACGCCGACCCACCTATCCGATAGTGCCGCGAGCTGGTCGAAGTAGTCGTCGGGGAAGCTGTCGGCGAGCAAACCGCTTAGGAACGGGTGCGC
The DNA here is from genome assembly GCA_046351325.1 of Polyangiaceae bacterium. Taxonomy (GTDB): domain Bacteria; phylum Myxococcota_A; class Polyangia; order Polyangiales; family Polyangiaceae; genus Xiheicaenibacterium. The sequence continues at coordinate 643,430 of JAXLYR010000001.1, forward strand.
CGAAATCGCGAACCCGTCCGTGCAAGGCGTGAGATCGTCGAGGACCTGCAGTTGGTCGGCCAAGACAGCCTCGCTCGTGTCCGGGAAGAACTCGTTCGAGACGAGCGACACATAGAGCGGCTGGGTGACGCCGCGGGCCTTCAAGGTCTGGTAGGTCGCGCAGACGAGTCCCACGTAGCTCGGCCACGCAGCCTTGTCGTTGGACATCAGTTTGTTGCTCTCGATCCCGATGAGGACCCAATCCGGAGAGACGATGTCCACCATGCGCTCGACGTAGTTTGCATACGCGTCGTGCACGTCGGCGTCGGCGAACGAATAGCCGTCGAAGGGCGCTGGGCGGGGCTGATTGGCAGTGTCACCTCGATAACCGGCGAGGGTCACGCGACCGACGTCGAGCGCGTTGAGCGACAGGAGGACCTTGCGATCGGTCGGAGTGCGATTGCGCTGATCCTCGACGGCGGCCTGGAACGAAGCGGGGAATGGAGCTCCCGAGAGCGCCTCGGGCCAAGGCACACCCTCCTCGAAGTGAACGAGCACCGCGTCGCCGTTCGCGAGGATTTGATCCCAAGTCCAATCGAGCGCCTCCGACGTCGCGTCATAGGGCCAGGGCTGAAACCCGATAGCGGCCGTGCGTGACGCGCCCGATCCACCGGCGCCACCCGCGCCGCCCGTCGCGCCTGCGCCGCCCGTCGCACCTGCGCCGCCCCCGCCTGGAGAGTCGTCGCCGCACCCCACTGCTCCGGCGACGAGAGAGAGCCCGAGCGCGCACAACGCAAAGCCGAACTTCATGATTGCCCAATAGTCTATCGTGAAGTCGACGAGGCCACGAGCCTCGCACTCATTCGATGGCCTATCGAAGCGAAGAGGAGCAGCTCAAGCGCAGGGTCGAAGACCTCGAGATGGAGCTCGCTCGCGCGCGGCAGCGCATCGCCCACCTCGAGGGGCGCGGCTCGAAGTTCTCTCTCGTGCGCGTCCTGCTCGGCGCCGATGTCGAACAAGGCGCGGAGAGGACGCTGCCCGGCAGGCTCAGGCGCGACTCGGGGCGCCTCGTCGAGGAGGTGATGCTTGAGAGGCTCGGGATACGGGGCCACGCGCTCCACTCGGGAGACCGAATCACGTGGAGCGGCACGCGCGGAAACCGCGTCGTCGAATTGGTCGTTACCGAGCGGGAGGGCCAAATCGCTTTGGCCGGCCACGAGAAGAACTCGAGCCTCTTCGGGGCCGCGTACGGTGGATTCGGGGGTGGCCTCGGCGGGGGCGCGTCTTATCTCGTCATCACCGCGGCGAAGGCCCTCGCGATGCCGTTGGGCCTCGCGTTCGCGATTTGGATCGGGCTCGTCCTCGCCATCGCGCGGCTGCTCGTCGGCTTCGTAGCGAGGAGCCGGTGGCGAGCGCTCGACGCCGCAATCGAAGAGCTCTCGGAGAAGCTCGCAGGGTCCGAGTACGTGCGCGTGCGACCGCTCGCGAGCGCGGTCGAACAGCCCGTCTACGGCCTGGACGCCGACGCGAGCGCGCTCGCCGACGAAGAGGCCGAGCGGGCCGCGCACGCGAGCCGCGCAAGGCGCGCGTGAGATCGCGGGCAGTGCGTTCAGCCGAGCGCTCGATGCGCGCCGACGCGAGGCTTTCCCTGGATTTAACCGTGGAATGGAGCTTGCGACGTCCGGGTGCATGGGCACCTTGGCGCTGGTCGACAAGAGGTTCGACACCGAGCCAAGCCGGCGATCGCCCTGGAATCTGACGGCGCACGGCGTCGCGGGTTGGGCGATTTCGGCGTTGGTGTTGGTTGCCGTCCTGCGGTTCTCCAACCCTCATTTCGCGCTCGCGCTGCACGCGGCGCTCGCGCCGCTCGTCTTCGTGGGCGTGGCCTGGCACTACTTCCGTCAGCACGGCCCGCGACACGAGCCCATCCCCGCGGCGCTCGCGATGACGGTCATCGTCGCCGTGCTCGACGCGGGGGTCGTCGGGGGCATCCTCCTGCGAGGGCTCGCGATGCTGACGACGATCGGCGCGACCTGTTTGCCGCTCTCTCTGGTCTTCGTCGCTACCGCGGTGACAGGGCTGCTCCTCACTCGAGGAGAGGGAGCCGCGAGGTCGGACGCGATCGAGGAAGAGCTCGCAGCGAAGAGCGCGCACCCGAGCGACACGCGCGGCCTGATTCGGGGCTTGGTCGTGACGCTCGCTGCCTTTACGGCCATATCGGCCATCGGCGGAGCGGTCGAGCTCACCGTTTGGCGTGACGGCACGACCTACAACCCAATCAGTCTCCTCGCGCACACTCCCTTCACGACCTTCCTCGTCCCTGCCCTCTTGCTCGGCGTCGTCATCGGCGGACTCAGCACGATGAGCGCTTGGCTCACCTGGCGACGCTCGCCTGCTGCTCCGGACGCCACGGCGCTCGCGGGCGGCGCGCTCTTGATATGGGTGCTCGCGGAGGCCGCGCTGATGCGGCTCGTTCATTGGCTGCAAATCACGTACGGCGTCATCGGCGTCGCGCTCGTCGTGTTGGCGCTCCAGATGGGTCTTCGCTCGCACAAGCCTCGCTATCAGTGGCTCGCGAAGGTCACGCTCGCCGAGGCCGTCGGCTTCCTCGTCCCCGCGTTCGCGGGGGTGATCGCCGCGCGCGCCGAAGTCCCGGACTCGACCCGATTGGGGATCTTCCTCGCGGCAGGTTTCTGCGAGGGCCTCGCGCTCGGGCTCGGACAGGCCTGGGCCTTCCCCATGCGCGTTCGCAAATGGCGCTACGCCGCGCTCACGGCTGTCGGCGCGAGCCTCGTTTGGACGACCGTGCTCGCCACGATGTTGGTGCTCGGCACGGGTACCTTGCCGACGATCCTCGTCGTCCTCATCGCGGCAGGCTGCGCGCTGATTGGCCTGCTCGCGATCGGCACCGCGCAGTGGTTCGAACTCCGCTATTCGAGTGATCGCGCGCTCTCGTGGATTGGCTGGACCGCCCTCGCGTGGATGCTGGCTTTGCCGCTCAGCTTCTTGCCTGGGCCGCTCGTCGACGAGTCGACCCCGACGAGCTCGCAGCTGGTCCTTTGGGGCCTCGGCGGGGTGCTGATGGCGTTCGTGATGGCGAGCGTCACTTGGCTCGGCGCGCGGCGCCTTGCTGGTCGCCCGATACCCGGATAGCGTGCCGGGCTTGAAGCTCTATCGATTCCCCTACAGCTGTTACGCGCGCTACGTCCAAGCGGCGATCGAGCTCGTCCACGTGCCGTGTGAGGTCATCGATGTCCCCTACGGCAACCGCGAAGAGCTCGCGACCCTGACCGGCGGCAGCATCCAGGTTCCGGTCCTCGTGCGCGACGGCGACGCGCGCCCCATCGTCGACTCCCGCCGAATCCTCCGCACCCTCGTCGACGAGGATCCCCGCTTCGGCTCCCTGGTCCCCGCTCCGCTCGCAGGCCCGATATGGGCCTACGCTGATTGGATATCGACCACGGTCGAGGACCTCGCCTTTCGTCTCGCCACGCCGGGGATCGCCGAGCGCTTCCGCACGGCCTTCGAGACCGCGCTCTTCCGCTTCGTCAAAGAGCGGAAGTATGGCGCGGGCTGCGTCGAGGCCTGGGCGCGGGACGCGGACTCCCTCTTCGCGGCCCTCACCGAGGCGCTCGCGCCGACGGTCTCGACGCTCTCGGCGCGACCCTTCCTCTTCGGTGACGCGCCCAACCTCGCCGACGCCTCGCTCTATGGCCAAATCGCGATGCTCGAGCACGGCGCTCCGGACTACGTGGCCGCGCTCCCCAAACCCCTCTTGGAGTGGAAGACTCGCTTCGAGGGCTGCCTCGGCGCGCCGCCTTATGGCCGTATCGCCGCCGAACACCGCGGTCGCGCCGACCTCGACCGCCTCCTCGAAGCGGGCCGCGCGGCCGAGCGGACGAGCAAACTCGAGAAGATCGTATTGCGGACTTCGACACACGAGCGCAGCTGCCCGGAAGCCGCCGAGCTCGTCCCCGGTTCGGGGCTCGTCGGCGACCGCTGGGCGAAGACTGGTGGAAAGCCCGGCGCCGAGGTCTCCATCATGGATGCGCGCGTCGCGCGGTGCCTCGCCGGCGAGGATGATTGGGCGCTAGCGGGAGACAACCTCTTCGTCGATATGCCCCTCGACGAGGCCTCGCTGCGCCCCGGAGACCGGCTGTCGATGGGTGACGTCGTGCTCGAGATCACCACGGAGCCTCACCGTGGCTGCAGGAAGTTCCTGGCGCGGTTCGGGCCGGAGTCGCTCCGATGGCTATCCGGTAAAGGCACCGCTGGCGAGCATCGACGCGGTGTCTATGCCCGAGTCCTCGTCGGAGGAACGCTGCGGGTGGGAATGACCATTAGCGTCGTCCGACCAACACCGCAGTCTGCCTGAGGAGCCGCCTCGCCCGGAGTGAATTGCGCCTCTGCGCGCAAGGCCTGCGCCGCCCGCTCGTCGCCTTGTCTCCATCAGCGCGACACGCATCTCCTGCACGAGCGCGAGCGGTCTGAGCACGCGGCTTGCAGAGCGGCGGCCTACCCATGGGCGCCATCGACTACAACAGCAAGATCCCCAACAACGTCGACCTCGACCAGAACCGACAGCTCCAGCGCGCGCTCGAGCATTGGCAACCGCGATACCTCGACTGGTGGCGTGAAATGGGGCCCACGGAGAGCCCCAATTACGACGTCTATCTGCGGACCGCAGTCAGCGTCGACCCGAAGGGCTGGGCGCACTTCGATTACGTCAAGATGCCTGACTATCGATGGGGCATCTTCCTCACGCCGACGGAGCAAGACCGCACCATTCCGTTCGGCACCGCGAAGGGCAAACCGGTTTGGAACGAGGTGCCCGGCGAGCACCGCGCGACGCTCCGGCGCATCATCGTCACGCAGGGGGACACCGAGCCCGCGAGCGTCGAGCAGCAGCGTCACCTCGGAGAGACGTGCCCGTCGCTCTACGACCTGAGGAACCTATACCAGGTCAACGTCGAGGAGGGCCGGCACCTCTGGGCGATGGTGTATCTGCTTCATGCCCATTTCGGTCGCGACGGCCGCGAGGAGGGCGAGGCCCTCTTGGAGCGCCGCAGCGGCGACGCCGACAAGCCCCGTATCCTGGGTGCGTTCAACGAGAAGACGCCCGACTGGCTGTCCTTCTTCATGTTCACCTTCCTGACCGACCGAGACGGCAAATACCAACTCGCGGCGCTCGCCGAGTCCGGGTTCGACCCGCTCGCGCGCTCGACCCGCTTCATGCTCACCGAGGAGGCACATCACCTCTTCGTCGGCGAGTCCGGAATCTCCCGCATCATCCAGCGGACGTGCGAGGTCATGAAGCGCGACAAGACCGAAGATCCCGATCGCCTGCGCGCGGCCGGCGTGATCGATCTGCCGACGCTGCAGCGTTATCTCAATTTCCATTTCAGCGTGACGCTGGACCTCTACGGTTCGGAGGTCTCCTCGAACGCGGCCTCGTTCTACAACGCGAGCCTCAAAGGGCGCTTCGAGGAGTCGAAGATCCAAGACGATCATCGCCTCACGGACTCCGAATATCCGATCCTCGCGCTCGAGGGCGGGCGCCTCGTGTCGCGCACGCAGAACGCGCTCCAGACCTTGAATGAGCGCCTGCGAGACGACTACATCACGGACTGCCAGGCCGGCGTCGATCGCTGGAACAAAGTGATCGAGAAGGCCGGGCCGAGCCTCCGCCTGAAGCTGCCGCACAAAGCCTTCCACCGGAAGATTGGGGCGTTCGCGGGCGCCCATATCAGCCCGACCGGCGAGGTCGTGTCGGAGAGCGAGTGGCGGGCTCGTGAGAACGATTGGCTGCCGACCGACAGCGATCGCGCGTTCGTGCGCTCGATCATGGGTCGTACTGCGCAGCCCGGCCAATATGCCAATTGGATCGCCCCGCCCTCCCGCGGGATCGACAATCGCCCCGCCGACTTCGAATACGTCCGCTTCGGCTGAGGTGCCATGTCGTCGCTCGCTCGGCAGCACCTCATCGATCCGGAGGTCTGCATTCGTTGCAACACGTGTGAAGAGACCTGCAAGCCCCGCGCGATCTCCCATGATCGCCGTAGCTACGCGGTCGACTTCGACCTCTGCAACGCGTGCGGCGATTGCCTGCCTCCGTGTCCGACCGGCGCCATCGACAGCTGGCGTCGCGTCCTCAAACCGTTCACGACGACCGAGCAGCTCGGTTGGGACTCGCTCCCGCCCGACGCCGAGCCGCCCGCTACGGCCGAATCGAGCCTGCCCGAGGAGGTCGCGGTCATCACCGGCGTCGCGACGCGCGGCCAAGGCGGCCCAGTCCCGCCGCCCTGGTCCGCTGCGCACCCGTACGTGGCGCTCTACTCGCGCGAGCGGCCGGCCGTCGCGACCGTCGCCGGCAATTACCGGTTAACGGCGGAGGACGCGGAGGTCGATATTCGGCATATCGTGCTCGACTTCGGCAAGACGGCGTTTCCGGTCCTCGAGGGTCAATCGCTCGGGGTCCTGCCGCCGGGGCTCGACGCGACGGGCGCGCCACACCACGTGCGCCTCTATTCGATCGCGAGCCCGCGCAACGGCGAGCGTCCGGCGCACAACAACGTAGCGCTCACGGTGAAGCGGGTCGTCGCGGACACCGAGGGACGCCCCGTGCGCGGCGTCGCGTCGAACTACCTCTGCGATCTCGCGCGCGGGGACAAAGTCCAAATCACAGGCCCCTACGGCGCGAGCTTCCTGATGGCCAATCACCCCGGGGCCAAGCTCCTGATGATCTGCACGGGCACGGGCGCGGCCCCGATGCGTGCGATGACCGAGCGACGTCGGCGCCGCTTCGGCCTGAGAGAGGGCGGAGAGATCCTCCTCTTCTTCGGCGCTCGGCGCCCCGAGGAGCTCCCCTATTTCGGGCCTCTCTCCAAGCTGCCGAAGGAGCTCATCGACGTGGAGCTCGCCTTCTCACGCGCCGCGGATCGACCGAAAGAGTACGTGCAGGATCGAATCCGCGCTCGCGCCGACAAGGTCGCCGCGTGGCTCTCGGACGACGACACCTTCATCTATGTCTGCGGCCACAAGCGAATGGAGCAGGGCGTCCTCGAGGCGCTCGAGACCATCGCGCGCGGGTCCGGCCTCGATTGGGCGACGCTGCACCCCAAGCTGCGCGAAGCGGGCCGCCTGCACGTCGAGACGTATTGAGGACTACGGGCTCGCGAGGCAAGCGCCGTAAGCCACCTGCGCGGCCTCGAAGTCCGCTTCTTCGGCGGTGCAGATCGTGTCGCCCCCGAGCGCCGTAGTGCAGTCGGCCGATCGGCAGTCGTAGAGCCGCTTGGCGGCGTCGCGCAGGGCCGAGTCTGCGTCGCAGTCGGTGTCGAAATAGGCCCAGACGTTCTCGAACATCGCCTTGCACGACTCCACCGTAGCTGCGGGGTAGTGGGTCGCGCCGGCCTCTTCGTTGACGCAGGCGGCGGTGGTCTCGCAGAGCGTGTCCGTGGCAGCCGAATAGGCATCGGCGTCGCGGGTAGTCCCGAGGCCGTAATCCGGCTCTGCGACATTGGCGAGGAGCCCGAGAGGGGGGCCCGCGTTGACGATAATCCCCGCCCTGCATTGGAATCGAACCTCGTTGAACACGGTGTCGGCGCGTGAGCCCGACATGACATAGTCCCCCGGCGGGACCCGATAGAAGAGGATGCCGCCGTCTTTGCTCGTCGCCGGCTGGTCCTGATCGGGGAGCACGGACTCGTTGAAATAGATCGGGCCGCTCTCCGCCGGTGCGGCCGGCTCGAGCGACACCGCGGCGCCGGCGGCACCTTGTCGCAAATGGACATAGAGCGAGCCGCCCATTCGGGCGACCGTCGAGGCGACGATGCAATATTGGTCTTCGTCGATGGGGAGCGGGACGAGCGTCGAGAGCGCGGTGAAGAGCGTGACCGGCACCACCTGCACCGAAAAGGGATAGACCCCATTCTCGGTGAGCTTGACGGTCGCGGTCTGGGTCGTCTTGTAGTCGGGGTGTTCGACGACCAGCGTGAAGTCCGTCCCCTCCTCGAGATCGTCGAAGCGGAAGTGAGCGTCGTCCCCCGTGACGACCGTGAGGTCGGGGTGCTCGAGCACCGTCACCGTCGCGCCCGAGACGCGCGGCCCGTCGACCTCGCTCATGAACGCGAGGATGTCGCCCTCGACCGAGACGCGCGCGGGCACTCCGCTGCAGTCGACCTTGCAGTGACCGCTCTCGCCGTTCTGCTCGCCGTCATCACACGCCTCGCCAGTCTCCACTTTGGCGTCGCCGCAGATCGACTGGAGTTCGCTCGTGTCCCCACACGAGGGAAACGCGGCCGCGCCGAGGAGCGCCGCCGCGACGACCAAGCACGCGCTCGACTTGGGGGCTGGCTCGAAGAAAGACATCTCTACCTCTCACGTCTCGCGGCCTCGGACTTGAGGGCACGCCCGAGCCACCCTACCCTGATTTTTCAGGGGGCGTGCTCGCGAGGAGCGACGATGGATGATTTGGAAACTCGCCCGAACATCACCGTCCGCAGGCCGCGCTTCGCGTTCCCCGACGGCATCGATCCGATCCTCGTCGAGGGCGAGCCCGAGATCTCCTTCATCTATGTCGCGATGTCGCTCCTATTGCCTTATTTGGAGCCCTATCTGATTCGGAGTCTCAGGGCCGCCCGCAAGCGCGTGACCGACGAGCGGCTCCTCTCCGACATCGATCTCTTCAACGGCCAGGAGGGGCAGCACTATCGAGAGCACATGCGCTTCAACGAGGCTGTCCAGATGGCTGGCTTCGAGGAGGTCCGCGCGCTCGAGGAGGAGCTCTCTCTCGACTACGAGCGGTTCACGGAGAAGCGGTCGCTCCGCTTCAATCTCGCTTACGCCGAGGGCTTCGAGGCCTACACGATGGCGGTCGCGCGGTTCTCGCTGGAGATCGACGCGCCATCGAGGATGTGCGGCCCGGCGCGCGAGCTCTTCGAATGGCATTTGATGGAGGAGCTAGAGCACAGGATGGTCGCCTTCGACGTTTACAATCATGTAACGCCGGGCTACCTCTATCGGCTCTTCGTAGGGCTCTATGCGCAGTGGCATTTGAACCGCTTCGTCCTCCGCGTGCAGCGAGTGATGCTGCTCGCGTGCGAGCGCGGCCGCGCGGGGGACAGCGCGGACTTCGAGCGACGATATGGCGGTATGCGTGGGCGCTTGAGGCGGACTCGCCGCTTCCTCGGCGAGATCCTGCGGCTTCTCATGCCCAAGGTCCTCTCGACCTATATGCCTTGGTACAGCCCCCACCGCGTCGCATTTCCCCTGGCGGCGAGTCGTATCGCGGCGCGCCTCGACGCCGCTCAGTAGCCGACGCCGCTCAGTAACCGAGCCCCGGCCGATGAGGCTTCGCTTCGCTCGAGGTCGCGGCGGTGACAGTCGCTGTCGTCGGTGGGGCGGCAGTGTCGTGCGGCGCCGCGGAGGGCGTGGCGGCGCTCCGCGGAGTGGAGCTGCGCGTGGTGTGGAAGGGACTCACTTGAGCGGTCGTCGCGACGGCCTTTGCGACTGAGGACTCCGTCGTGAGGGCGACAGTCGGCGCGTTTGCGGCGGTCGCGGAGGCGACGGCCGGCGCCGACGAGGTCGGCGCAGCCTCGGGCGCGAGAGCGGCGGGGCTCGAGGTCTCGAGCGTGGGCTCGCTCGCCGGACCGCCCTGATCGCGCGAGCCGGACCGACTGAGGACTACGCCGCCGATCGTGAGCAAGAGCCCCGCGACGCTCGCCGCGATCAAGAAGAAGGCTGCGCGCCGGCGCGGGCGCATGCCTGACACCGGTGTAACCGCCGTGATGATGGCGCCCTGTGTCCGCGTCGACTCCGGCTCGGGGGGGATTGGCCTGTTCACCGAGAGGGTCGATTCGCTGGGCCGCCCCCCATGCGCTCCGCGCCCCCCCGATTCACCGGGAGGCTCCGTCCACCGCCCGTTCGCTGCGCGATCTGCCGACTCGTCGGTGCCCTCCGCGCCCCCCCAATTGGGCAATGCGACGGTGCGCGCGTCCGTGAGGCCCGGCGCGCTTTGGGAGAGCGTCACGAGGCTCTCGCGTGACTCGGGGACAGGCGACTTCGTCGTAAGACCGGTAGACCCGGCGAGCATCTCGCGGAGCACGACGCGGCGGCTGTCGAGGACCTCACCCAGCGTGGCCCGAACGAGCTCGGAGACGGCCCGCGGGGTCGTGTCGATGCCGGCGTCGGACGCAGCCTGTTCGAGGGCCGCGCCGAGCTCGGCCATGGATGCGAAGCGACGGCTCGGATCCTTCGCGAGGGCCCTGTCGATGACGGTCGCGAGCGCGACGGGCAGGCTCGGGTCGACGTCGGACACGCGCCGCGGCTCGAGCTCGATCACGTTCTTCAAGGTGTCGAGCTCGGTCTCGCCTTTGAAGAGGCGCTCGTTGGTCAGAGCCTCCCAAAGGACGACGCCGAGCGCGAACACGTCGATACCGGGATTGACCGTCCGCGCCGAGACGTACTCGGGCGCCATATAGGCCAATTTGCCGCGCAGGCTGGCGCCCGTCGCGGACGTGGACTCGACCCATTTGGCAATACCGAAGTCCGCAATCCGGGCGTGCCCATCGACGCCGACGAGGATGTTCTGCGGAGACACGTCGCGATGCACGATATGGAGCGGGGCGCCGTGCTCGTCAGCGAGCTGATGCGCGGCGTGGAGGCCCGCGCAGGCGTCGAGCACGATCCTCACCGCCACACCAGGAGGAAGCGGCCGCTTTGCCTTCTCCGCGGCGCTGAGGAGCTGAGCCAGGCTCCCGCCTTCGACGTAGTCCATGACGAGCATGAGCTCGCGCGCGGGCTCGTCGACGTCGAGGACACTGACGACGTTCGGGTGATGGATGCGGGACGCGAGCTTCGCCTCTGCGATTAGCCCTTTTCGGAATTGCTCGTCGTCGACGTGATAGGAGTGCGCCCGCTTGATCGCGACGAGCCGCGAAAACCCATGTTTGCCGCGCAGTCGGCCGACGTAGACAGTCGCCATCCCGCCGGCCGCGATACGCAACAAGCACTCGTATCGAGCGTCTGCGGGTCCCTCGTCCCGATGCTGGGTTGCGGCGGCGCCCAAGACGTCTCGAGGTTAGCACTCGGCAGCACGAGCGGTGCTGCGATCAGCGCTTCAGCTTCGCGAGAAGTCTGCCGAGGTAGGTGCGGTCGAGGCCTGCGAGCTGTGCTGCAGCCGTCTGGTTTCCCCCGGTGCGCACGAGCAGAGCCTCGAGATAGAGCCGAGTGAATTCGTCGACGAGCTGATCGCGCTGTTCGAGAAATGGACGGTCCAGATCGATCATCTGGTCGAGGGTGGAGCGCCTGACGTCGCGACCGCTCGACGGTGGTCGCGTCAGCGTGCCGAGCGCCGCGAAGGCCTGCACGACGTTGCGAAGCTCGCGCGCATTTCCTGGAAAAGCCCTCGTGCGGAGCTCCGCGATCACGTGCGCCGGCAAGTCGGTGAGGCCCTCGGCGCGCGCGAAGAGATTGGCGAGGAGATCGACGTCCTCGGGCCGCTCACGCAGCGGCGGCACGCGCAGGCGAACGACCGCTAATCGGTAAAACAGATCCTCACGAAACGCCCCCTCGGCGACGCGCGCTGGCAGATCCCGATTCGTCGCAGCCACGACCCGAACCTTCACCACGCGAGGTTGATCCTCACCCACGGCGCGGATCTCGCCCGTCTCGAGCGCGCGCAAGAGCATCGGCTGAACCTCGATCGGGAGCTCGCCGACCTCGTCGAGGAACAGCGTCCCCTGATTGGCCGCTTCGAATGCGCCGCGGCGTGACTCGACAGCGCCGGTGAACGCGCCGCGCCGATGACCGAAGAGCTCACTCGCCACGAGCTCCCGGGCGATCGCCCCGCAGTTGACCGCGATGAACGGCCCGCTCGCGACCCGTGAACCCTGGTGTAGAGCATGCGCGACCCCCTCTTTGCCGACGCCGGACTCACCCTCGATGAGGACGGTCACGAGCGACCCCTCGAGTCGCTTGAGGACTGCGAAGAGGCCGCGCATCGCCGAAGAGGCGCCGACGAGACCGCGATATTCGTCGAGGTTGTAAGAGAGTCCGCCGTGCAAGGCGTCGGCGTCCGCGTCGACCGCGAGCGTCACCGAGCCGCCGAGCGAGAGCCGCCCGCCAGCGCCGAGCACCATCGACTCGATGCGCTGCCCCAAATAGAAGGTGCCATTGCGGCTCCCGAGGTCGCGCACTGCGACTCCCTCGGGGACGAGCCGCAGCTCGACATGACGGCGCGAGACCGTGCGGTCTTGAATCACCAGATCAGCGCCGCTGCCCGAGCCCACGACACAGACGCCGTGACTCAGGCGGATCTCGCGTGGAGTCACGACGGTGGCGTTGGGCCCGAGCACCCTCAACACGACCGCGATGGGTTGCCCCGGGGGAGCACGGTCGATGACGGTCGCTGTCGAATCGTCGAAACTCACAGTCGGCTTCGGGCGCGCCACGCGGGTCAGGAGCCTACCAAGGGAAGGCTCTGTCGACCGCTTGTTTCTCGAGTAATTCGACTATCGAATATGAATTTCACCGCCGCTTGCGACGAGCTCAAAGCGGGTTGTTAGTCCGATGTCTCAAGGCGCCGCGATTCGACCGGGAGCGCCGTCGGTGCCCGTCGCGGTGTGGCATGTATTGCAGTCTCCACTGTCGACCGGATCCTTCATGCTCGAGGTCGCCCCATTGCGCTCCACACGAGCGTAAACGGGGAAAGTCGGGAAGACCTCTTCCACATAGAAGTTGCCGCCCGAGAGGACCGGGGCCTGATACTCCTGGCCGTTCGCGTCGGTGACGATGACGACTGCGCCGCTCACGTCCGCGGCTGCGGGGATGCAGCCATCCGGCTCGTGGAGGGTCGGATACACAGTCCCCGCAAATCCGAAGAGCGGCCCCTTCTCGTCCTCTTCGCCGCCGCCTTTGGCGTGGCACGAAATGCAGGCTTCGCCGGGGTTCATGCCCTTGCCTTCTTCGCCGTGCCACGTCTGGCCCGACGTGCACGTGATCTCGGGAGTCGGGGTCGAGCCACAATCGCCGACTGGGGTACCAGCGTTGACCCACGCGGCAAACGCTGCGACGTCGGCGGCGGCGGGGACACCGCTCGGGGGCATTGGGTTTTGCGGGTCTTGCATGCGAGCGAGCGCACGCTGAGCGACCGTCTGCGACGCAACGGTCGGCGACGGCGCGGTGAGTTCGTCGCGTGAGGTCAACGCGACTCCTCCACTCGGCGTGCTGCCCGAGTGACAGGAGACGCAGTTTTGCGAGAGGACGTCTGCCACATCACAGGGCAAGTCGCCGCTCACGGAAGTTCCCGGATCCCCCCCAGCGCCATCGCCGCCGTCCGAGAAGAACGAGTTCGGCGAGTTCATACAACCCATCAAGCCAGTAGCGACGAGAATCGATAAAAGGGCGCGGGCCATGAGAATTGCTTCAGCAAGTCGCGGGCCACGCCTCTCTGGTTCGATCCGGAAGGGAAATGCCCAATCACCGCGGGGTCGTGCGCAAGGACTTCGGGGTTGTCTCCAGCCCTTGCGGCCTGCCAGCCGCAGCTTGATGTCTAGCGGCTGCCAGAGGCGAACGAGCTCATGGGCATTGCGACGAGTCGTGCGAGAGGCAAATCAGGGCTTGCGTATCCGGGTGTGTGCAGCAAAGGGGGAAATCTCCAGCACAGTCAGCGCAAGGGCAGGTATCGCAGCCCTGCGCTTGGACATATTCGATGCAGGTGTCGACGATGCACACCTTGTCGAGTTGGCAGCCGCCGCAAGGGGGCATCACACCTCCGGTGCCGCCATTACCCCCCAATCCACCGCTCCCTGCCACTCCGCCGACACCACCTGTCCCGGCTGTCCCACCGCCACCGAGTCCCCCAGTTGCTCGCCCCCCAAACTGGAAGTCATCGACACCCGTCACGAGGTTGCAGGCTGCTCCCGCAATGAGACCCGCGAAGATGAGGAGGGAGCTGCTGCCGAGCGCGAATACCCGCTTGGACGAGAGACCGTTCACTGCCAACCTCCCTCGAGCGCGAGCCCCAATCCAGACGTTACGAGACGAAGGCCGTAGTCTGATGACTCCAGACCCCTGCTTGTTTGGGTATTGGCAGATTGAGGCTTAGGCGCTGGCCACGCAAGAAGCACGATCCCCGCCACGGCCGCCACCCCACCCACTACGAACAACCCGGTCGACACGTCACCGAGCAACCGAGCATCGTCCGCGAGTGGCTGGAAGCGCGGATCGCAGTCGACGTGCGTCGGGCAGCGATCGTTCAGCTCATCGACCTTCTGGAGGGAGAGAATCCCCGTTACCGCCCCCACGATGAGCCCGGCTGCACCGGTGCCGAGGACGATGATACCCGGCGTGAGATAAGGAGGTGGGGGCGTCGAGGGCTCCGCCGTGCGCTTCGGCTCGGGAGAGAACGCGAGCCGGAGCTCCTGAGTCTCGCCCTCTCGAACCGTGACGCGTCCGCCGCGAGATTCGGTGCGAACCTCGACCGTTATCTCGTGAGGCTCGTCGGCGTCGACCAGCAAGAACGCGGACTGCTCAGTGCGCTCCCGCGTGCTCGGTTGAATCGATTTGCCGTCGAGCGCGACGCGTGCGTCGGACGGCGCGGCGTTCTCGAGCACGAGCCGGATCTTCGGAATGCGAGGCCACAGCGCGTCGAGCTCGGTGCGCCCGAGATCGCGCGCCTGGCGAAACTCCTCCGGCGCGTAGTCGGGCAGAGCCTCGCGCAAGAGAGCTTCGTAATAGCGGCCTGCCGAGCCGAGCTTGCCGAGCGCGGCGTACGCCTGCGCGATGAAGAGCAGGTGCGTCGGCGCGTGGAACTTTGCTTCGGCCTCGAGAAGGAGAGGCAACCCGCCTGCGACGTCGCCGGCGTCGACCTTCTGCAAACCGCGGCGCGCGAGATCGCGGGCGGCGTCTCGCCGTTGCGAGAGATCGTCCGCGGACACCTCGCCAGCGCCGGGCTCACCCGCGGCAGCAACCGCGATAGGTGACGCGACCGAGACGAGCAGCGTGAGGCCAAGCCAACGAGCGAACAAAGACAACGCCGGGACCATACACCGAGAAGCCTCGGGGTTCGAGGTGCTGAGCTCAGCGGCTCATTTGCTCGACGGGTTCGAACCGCGCGGTTTGGTTGCTTCGCCTTGCGTACCAAGCTGCGCGCTCCTTGCGAGCGAGGCGATCGGCGAGCTCGCGCGCGCGCTCGGAGCGCCCCGCCGCGATCGACGACAGCGCGTTGACTGGAAATCGGAGCATCGGCGCGAGCGCCCAAAGGCCTGCTTCCGGCAGGCCGTTTTGGGCATAGGTGTGCGCCGGCAAGAAGAGCCTCGTCATCCCGAGGTGCATGTGGTGGTCGAGGCGCGCGCGCAGGCGCTCCCACGCCGAGGCCGACGTGCTCTCGTCGGGGCGAAACGCTCGCGCGTAGTCGCGACAGAGCTTCACGCCGTCCTCGCCGGCGCCGCCCGCGCGCTTGAGGAGCGCGACGAACACGAGCTGCGCCGCGTCCGCGAACGTCGTCGGAAAGCTCGCGGGGCGCACGCCCATCACGTGGCCGACGTACCGCCAGAAGTGCATCGAGGCCTCGATGTCGGCGCGCGAGACCCGGTAGCCGAGCACGTGCATCGCGACGCCTGGGATGAAGCTACCCCCGAGCAACGTGAGCAGCGCGTCGGATTGGTTGATTGGGACACCCCAGTCCTCGAGGCGCCATTCGGGGTGCGCGAGCAGGCGCCTGCGGATCTCGGCGTGGAGAACGCGGACGCGCAGCGCCGTGCGAAATCCCTCGGCCCCGCGCGACATGCCCCCTGGCTCGGACACCGCAATCCAGAACGCGACGGTCTCGAGGAAACGGCGGCGCGCGGTGCTCCCGGTGTAGGCCCCCGTCAGCGCGAGAGGCTTCGCGACCGAGCTCTCCGAATAACCGAATAGCGTTATCGCGCCGGCGAAGCGGAATATCGAAGACCCATATCGCCGAAAGACGCCGGCGCCGCGCTCGAGGAGGACGGGGTCGAGCCAGCTCGGAGGTTCGTCGAGCTCGGCCAGCAGCGCGGTCGCGGCCTGATCCGCAGCGTCCTCGGTGGAGGCGCGACCGACCGCGCGCTCGAGGGCGGCGCGCGCCGCTTTGGGTGAGGTCGCGGCGGCGACGAGCGCGTCGGCGAGCGGGTCTCCCTCGAAATAGCCAGCGGCGAATTCAGTTACAACATTGTCGGGAGGCGCCGCGTCGACCCCGAGCACGCGGCGGCTCAACGCGCGCGCGGCGCGCGCCGAGGGGCGCGCGGCGTTTAGCCAATAGCGGAAGTCCGAAGGCGCTCGAGGTCGTGAGTTCGTTGACAAGAGCCGAACGAGGAGAGCGCCCGTTCCTCGCACGCGCAAGTGAATTGGAGTGCAGCGCGCGAGCCGAACCTGCATAGTCTCGCCCCGTGGAATTCGCGACGGAAGCGCATCGCCCGATCCTCGGGTCTCCAATATCCCGGTTCATGACCGCCAATCCCGTGGGAGTCGACGCAGGGACGTCGGCGCTCGACACCGAGGCCTTGCTCGCGTCGCGAGGGTTCTCTTCGGTGGTGGTGTTCGATCAGGGCAAGCCGCTCGGGGTGGTCAGTCGCACCGATCTGCTCCGAGCCGCCCGCGACCGGGCGCACCACGCGGACGGCGCGCAGCCCCTCGCTCCTATTCCGAAGCTCCCCGTGGGAGAGCTCTGTCGCATCGCACCGATCACGGTGAGCCCGAACACCACCGTGTCCGAGGCCGCGCGCATGCTGGTGGAGCGTCGCATCCACCGTGTCTTCGTCGAGGCCGGCGGGGCGCTCGTCGGCGTCTTCAGCACGAAGGACTTGCTCGCCGCGATCGTCGCGGCGCGCGTGTCGACTCCGGTGCAAGACCTCATGTCGCAGCCCCTCTTCACGCTCCCCGTCGAGGCGACGCTCGCTCAAGCGACCGACCTCTTGGAGGAGGCGCACGTGAGCGGCGTCACCGTCATCGACCCCGACGGCTGGCCCGTCGGCTACTTCTCGCAGGCCGAGGCTCTCGCCGCCCGCGGTGCACCGGCCAACGCGCGCGTCGAGGACTTCATGAATTGTGCCCTCGTGTGCTTGCACGAACGGGCCGAGCTTCATCGCGCTGCAGCGTTGGCGCACGCCGCACGAGCGCGCCGCGTGCTCATCGTCCACGACAAACACGCCGTCGGAGTTCTCGCGCCGCCTCGACTCGCGCGAGCAGTCCGCGGCTAGTCCTTCGTCACTGCGGCGAGGACCTTCTCGAGGGCCTCGAGGTCTGCGCCGCCGCGCGCGTGAGTCAGGGTTGATCGGCGGCTCGTAGGCAGCGTCGGCGCCGGGGAGACTCGAGACCTCACCGCTGCGAGCCAGCGCGTAGAGCCCCTTCGCGTCGCGCGCGACGCAGTCTGCCTGCGTGACATCGACGAAGACCTCGAGGTAGCGAGGTGCGAGCGCGCGCGCCCGCTCACGGAACGCACGCAGGTGCGCGGTCGCGGGCACGACGACGACGAGGCCCTGCCTCGCGAGGTAAGCCGCGAGCGACGCGAGCGTCTCGTAGAACGCGGCGCGAGACGGGGCGTCGTAGCCAGGCTTGGGGGAGAGCAGCGCGCGGACCGCGTCGCCGTCGAGCACGCAGCTCGGTCGCGAGGTCGACGAAGAGAGTCGCGCCACGAGGTTCGCGGCGAAGGTGCTCTTGCCGGACGAGGGGCGGCCGGTCACCCAGATCACGAGCCCCGAGCCCGCGCTCATCGGAAGAGCGCCTCCACCGAGCTCGGCTCGAAGCGGCCCGTCGAGAGCGCTGCCTCGACGAGACCGAGCAGGGCGTCTCGCGAGGCCGCCGAGAGCTTCGGATACCAGCGCGGACACGCGAGGACGAGCGCGCGCCAGGCCAGGAAAGGCGGCGCGACGGTGAGCAGCTCGAGGTCTCGAGATTCGTCGAGGTAGACGTCCCAGAAGCGCCGATAGAGCGGCCCGAGCCCGCGCCAAGCGTCCGCGGTGTCGAGCGCGAAGAACGGATAGTTGATGCTCAAACAGATCGCGTCGTCGGCCGGGTCGCCCTCGGAGCCGCGGCTCGTGTCGAGCACGGTGAGCTCACCGGCGTCGCTGAAGACGAGGTTGAACGGATGGAAATCACCGTGGGTGCGGCGCAGCCTGTCGCCGCGCCCGCGGAGCCGGTGGCGATAGTCGAGGCACGCGTGCTCGATTTGGACGAGGCGCGATCGCGGCGCCGACGGAGTGTCTTCGGGGTAGGCGTCGACGAGCCCGAAGATCCCCTCGCCGCTGCCGAGCAGATCGCGCAGGGCGCGCACGTAGCCCTCGCGGCGAGGTCGCTCCTCGCGGTGCAAGCGCGCGAGGTATCGCGCGAGCGTCTCGACACGCGAGAGATCGCGCGGCTCGGCGACGCCGCGCTGCGCGACGCGCTCGAGATCGTGCGCGTAGATGTCGCCGTCCGCGTAGCTCGTGAGCAGATAAAACTCGCCGCCGCGCCGGAGCGAGACGGCCTCACCCGCGGTGCCCAGCGCGCCTACGTCGAGCGGCGCGACGTGGGCGGGGATTGCACCGAACGTGTCGAACGAGAGCAGCGCGAGGGCGGCGCGATCCGCGCGTCGATCGTGACCGAAGTCGTTCGCGGTCTGCGTGTGGAACACGAGCGCCCGCGCCGTTCCGTCGGCCTCGACGACGTCCAGTCGAAGCGGGACGCCGTATCCGAAGACCTTGTTGCAGGCGCCGAGCGCGCTCGACTCGGGCTTGCCGAGCTCGGTGACTGCGCGAACCACCGAGCCAGGAAAGACCTCGGCGACGATCGCGCGCAGCGTGTCCAGCGTGACGTCGACCCTTGTCACGATGAGCCTCTCGGTGGGTGGGTCAGCGCGGGGACTTCGGAGCTGCGACGGCGCGCGGACCGTCTATGCCGTAGCCCATGTTCATCGCAACGCGGACCTCGCGGAGCGTGCGCTCACCGGCCGTGCGCGCGCGCTCGATGCCGTTCACCAGGATCTCGCGCAGCCGATCGGGAGCGTCCGCGTACTCCTTGCGACGAGCGCGCATGGGCGCGAGGTACGCGTTGAGAGACTCGGTGAGGCGAGCCTTGAGCTTGCCGCCGCCGCCGTCGCCGATCTCGGCCGCGACCGTCTCGGGTGTGGTGTTCGAGCACGCAGCGATGAGCCGAAGGAGGTTCGCGACCTCGGGCCGGTTCTCGGGGTCGTAGGTGATGTTGCGGTCGGAGTCGGTCTTCGCGCCCTTGATGAGCTTCGCCGTCTCGTCGGCCGTGTGCTTGAGCAAGATGGCGTTGTTCCGCGACTTGCTCATCTTCTGCCCGTCGAGCCCGAGCACCACGGGGATGTCGCTGAGGAGCGCGTGGACCGTGGGAAAGACCTCGACCTTGAAGCGCTCGTTGAAGCGCCGGGCGATCTTGCGCGAGAGCTCGAGGTGCGGGAGCTGGTCCTTGCCGACGGGGACGAGGTTGCCTTTGCAGAAGAGGATGTCCGCGGCCTGATGCAGCGGATAGACGTACATCGCGGCGTTGACCGTTCGGAGGTTCGCGGCGCGGATCTCCTCTTTGACGGTCGGGTTGCGATCGAGCTCGGGCATCGAGACGAGCGGCAGGAACGCGAGCAAGAGCTGGTTGAGCTCGGGGACGTGGCTGTGGGGGAAGATCGTTGCCTTCGTCGGGTCGAGCCCCGCCGCGAGGTAGTCGAGGAGCACGTCGCGCACGCTGTCGTCGATCGCGTCCGCGGTGTCGCGATCCGTCAGGACTTGGTAGTCGGCGATGACGATGAAGGTCTCGACGCCGAGGTCCTGAATGCGCACGCGGTTCTGCAGCGTGCCGAAGAGGTGGCCGACGTGGAGAGCACCTGTCGGTCGATCCCCGGTGAGGACTCGGAAGCCCTTGGTGTCGCCGGCCCGCAGCTTCGCCCAGACCGCGTCGCTCCGTCGCTGAGCCTCCTTGAAGGTGGCTTCGTCGATCGTGGTCTCGGCAGCTCCTTGATCGGCGTCGGATACGGGTTCGGTCATGGGCCCTTTCATAATGGACCGCGACCGACCCGCAAAGCGCCTAGGACTTGTCGGCAGACGGCGGTGACTCGTCCGCTGGCGGGTCGCCCGGATCAGCCTGATCGGCAGGCTCTTCGGCGGGCGCGGGCGGCTTCGACGCGGGTGCTGGAGCCTTGGTCGTCTCAGACTTCGTCGGTGCGGGCGGTGCAGGCTTCGGCAGCGGAGGCTTGGGCGGTGCGGGCTTCGGACCACGTGAGGCAGGGCCGTCGACGAGGCGC
Organism: Polyangiaceae bacterium; assembly: GCA_046351325.1. Classification (GTDB taxonomy): domain Bacteria; phylum Myxococcota_A; class Polyangia; order Polyangiales; family Polyangiaceae; genus Xiheicaenibacterium. The sequence goes on from JAXLYR010000001.1 coordinate 663,660, forward strand.
TTGCGCAGGCGCGGGATGATGTCGCGGACCACCACGAAGAGATAGAAGCAGACGCCGATCACGCCGAGCGTCTGACCCACCGACATCGCGAAGATGACGACCAGCGGCTTCGGGTGGAGCACGGCCCAGACGGTCGCGAACAGCGAAGCGAGGCAGAGCGTGCACGCGATGCGGATGGCGCGCGTGTCGGGCAGGAGCCCGGAAAACCAGGACAGGATCTTCATTTCGTCACCTGCTGAACCCAAGGCGGATGAGGCGGCCCGTGGCAGCCCTTGTCCGAGCAGGAGACCTCCCTCGACTCGATCTTGTCGGCGTGCACGCGGTGCTCGAGCGGCGCGCCGTCGCGCAGAGGTTCGTGACAGCGGCGACAGCGATCGGTGTCGTAGGGCTTGTAGAGCTTCGGCGGTCGATGGTTCGGCGTCGTCCAGTCATTGCCGTAGAAGTCCATGACGTGGTGCATGCCGCCGATCTTCGTCGTCACGCCGCCGAACATCCCGTAGTCGGCGTGGCACGTGTAGCAGGCCTCTTCCTTGAAAATCTCCAGGCGGCCGTGCAGAGACGCCAGCGTCTTGCTGTTCGGGTTGCGAACGTCTTGGACGTAGGACGTCATGACGTGGCAGCTGCCGCAGAACTCGACCCGCTTGGTCGACTCGATGTTGTGCACGTTGCCGAGCATCGCGGCGATCGTGGGGATGATGAAGAGGACGAAAAACAAGAGGAGCTTGCGCCCCGCCGTCATCTCCGGCCCACGGATCATGAACCCGATGAGCAGCACCGCCGAGAGCACGCTGAGGGCGATGGCGCCCATGCCGAAGGGCGCTTCGAGGAAGCGATGGAGGTTCATGAGAGACTCGAGCCTGCGGGCACTGGGAGCTTCACGAGCGCCCGGCAAAGGTTGCCGCAGGACGCTCGAATTCGAGCATCTTTCATACCGAGGTCGCGCAAAACAAGTTTGTCGGCGCTCTCAAGCGCCAACGATGCGGGCCACCAACGACGAGCACCGCTCGAGGTTGGCGAGAGCCTCAATCGAGGCCGTTCAATCGCGAACAATCTGCGGCTGTGACGCAAGTCCGGCGGGCCATGCGACGCTCGCAGATGCCTATGCCCTATCGTAGGGCTGAGATCGCGACGGCGCCTTAGTTCTGGTGCTGGGCTCGCGTCTTGTATAGGGGGGTCCCATGGGCCAGCTTCATTCTTCGGGGGCGAGTGGCGTCGAGGCACAATCGCGGGACGGTCTGTTGCGGCCGAGCTTGATTGGTCGCGCCGCTCGCTCAGTCCTCGTTTGGGCGGTCCTCGGCTCGGCAGCGGTATTCGGCGCTTGTGAGGGCCCGGCCGGACCTCCCGGCCCCCCAGGTGAAGACGCGGGTGGCGCAGCGCAGGGCGACAAGGGCGACCAAGGCGACAAGGGCGACCAAGGCGACAAGGGCGACCAGGGTGATCCGGGCCTCGCTCCTTGGCTGACGGACACAGCGCTCGTCCTCACGGTTCAATCGGTCGAGATCGTCAATGGCACTCCGACGGTCGTCTTCGAGATCACCGACAGCGACGGCACGCCGCTCGATCGCGAGGGCCTGCTCAGCGAGGGGGAGGTCGAGACGCGGTTCGTGCTCGCTCACCTCGGTCCGGGAACGAACGGCCCGGGCGCCTACATCACGGATACGACCATCACGAACGACGGCGTAACGCTTCCGTCGTCGGACACGGGCGGCGTCTACACGCTCATCGACGCCGACCAGGGGATCTACGAGTACCAGTTTGGAACGACGCTCGCGAACGTTGAGACAGCGTCCACGTACACGATCGCGGCGTGGGCTTGGCGCTACGACGGCGACGGGGTTCGCCACGTCTCCAACGGCGTCTTGAGCTTCAGGCCGGATGGCGGCTCCCCACTCGACTCGCGACAGATCATCACGTCGCCCGGTTGCAACAGCTGCCACAACTCGCTGCGCACACACGACGGGCTCATTCGACGCACGGACACCTGCGTCGTCTGTCACACGGCAGGCTGGGTCGAGCCGACGAGCGGCAACGAACTCGAGTTCCCCGTCATGATCCACAAGATCCACCGGGGCGCCGAGCTGCCCTCGGTCGTCGCCGGTACGCCCTATCAACTCGGCACCGAGGACTACTCCACCGTCGAGTTCCCGCAGCCCCTCGAGAACTGCACGAAGTGCCACACAGGCGCTGACGCCGACGTGTGGAAGAACCGGCCCACCAAGACTGCCTGCGGCTCCTGCCATGATGACGTGAGCTTCGACGAGGTCATCCCGCCCGGCATGGTGGGCCACGCCGGCGGCGTGCAGCCCGACGACAGCGATTGCCACGTCTGCCACACGAACACGCCCATGGGGCTCGAGAGCATCGTCACGAAGCACCTGACGCAGTTCACGGACCCTGCCTCGACGAAGGTCGAAGCGACGATCGTCTCCATCGAGAACACCGGGCCTGGGCAGACGCCGCAGCTCGTGTTCACCGTCGACGTGAATGGACAACCGGCTGACATCATCGCCAATCCGTTGACCAGGCTCGCGCTGACAGTCGCTGGGCCGACGAGTGACTACGCCACCTACTGGCAGCACACCATCCAGGGCTCGGGCTCGTCAGGGACCTTGACGACCGACCCGCAGGGCTACCGCTATACGTTCCCGGCGCCGATGCCCGCGAACGCAGCGGGCTCGTACGCGGTCGCGCTCGAGGGCTACATCCAGGCGAACAGCAGCAGTCCGCGCTACGCGATGATGAATCCGATCTTGGCCTTCCCGGTGACGGACGCGACCGCGGTCCCGCGACGGTCCATCGTCTCGCAGACCCAGTGCGAGGGCTGCCACGCGAACCTCCAAGGGCACGGCGGAACGCGGCAGAACGTGAGCTACTGCTCCTTCTGCCACAACCCGAACAACGTCAACGACGAGCGCGTCGCTCGCTTCGAGAGCTCGACGGCGGTCGCACAGAGCGTCGACCTCCGCGTGATGATCCACAAGATCCACATGGGCGAGAAGCTGACGCAGCAGCCCTACGAGCTCGGTGGCTTCCCCGCTCCGACGAAGGCAAACCCCGCGGGCACGCCCATCGACTTCGGCGCGGTCCGTTACCCGGCAGACCAACGCTACTGCGGCATGTGCCACATCGGCGGGACCTTCAACCTGCCGATCAAGAGCAACCTGCTCCCCACCCACGTGAACGAGCTCACGTGCACCGAGGACCCCGGCGCTGACGCCGACAATTACTGCGACGTCCGCGTCGTGTCGAAGGACTCGACCCTGGGTCCGACGGCGAGCGCTTGCTTGGCCTGCCACGACGCCCCCGAGGTCCACGCCCACGCGCTCACGACGACCGCCTCCGACGGCAGCGAGGCCTGCGCGACCTGCCACGCGACCGGCGACGTCTTCGATGCAGCGATCGGTCACACGCTCGATCCCTAGGCTGGTGAAATGTGAGGTCCCTCATGGTCCCCCGGTGGTCCGTGCTCGTCGCCTGCGTCTGCGCTTTGGGCTTCGGGTGTCGAATCGATCGGGATCGCACCGGCGGCGGTGACACCTTCCACCCCGTCGGCTTCGCTGAGGAGGAGAGCCCCGAGTTTCACGGGACTTACCTCGTCGCGCATGCGTATCCGCTCGGCGAGTGTCGCGAGTGCCATGGCGACGACTACGCAGGCGGCTCGGTCGGCGTCTCGTGCAACGGTGCGAACTGCCACAAGCAGAGCCCCGAGGCGTGCGACACGTGTCACGACGCGAAGCCCACCGACGGAGCGCACACGCCCCACGCGGACTTCGGCTGCGCGACCTGTCACGAGCTGCCGAAGAACGCGCGATCGCCGATGCACCCGAACGGCTCGGTGACCTTCCACTTCTCGGGGCTCGCGGTCGCAAACGATCACCACCCTGCGTTCGATCGCGACGCGAAGACGTGCGCCGACGTCTATTGCCACGGCGGCAACTCCATCGACTGGAACACCGAGGGGCCTCTCGGCTGCGACGCTTGCCACGACGATCCCCCGCCGGGGCATGCTCGCTTCGCGAACGCCCAGTCGGACTGCGCGCGATGCCACGGCGGCGAGTCGGTCCACGTCAACGGCAAGTTCAACCTCGACGAGATGACGTGCTCGAGCTGTCACGGCTCGGGGCCGACGGGCGCGCCACCTCCTGGTTTGAACCTCGATCCCGAGAGCCCGGGCGTGGGCGCGCACGCGAGGCACCTCGATCCGACGCTGCCCGATCGCATGGGGCGCGTCGCGCGCTGCGACGACTGCCACGTCATCCCGAAGACGATGGACGATCCGGGGCACATCGACACCACCGCCCCGTCCGACGTCACGCTGAAGGTCGGGTCCGTCTACGATCCGGCCAATCAGACCTGCGTCGTCGCGTGTCACTGGGATCGCACGGACCCTTCGCCGATGTGGGGTGACGACTCGGGCGCCGCGAGAGAGTGCGACGCTTGCCACGGCTTCCCGCCGGTGACGACGCGCGAGGGCGCCGCGCATCCCCCGGTCGTCGGCGGGCTCGACCAGTGTGTTCTCTGCCATCGGTTCGACGCGACGACGCACGTCAACGGGACGGTGGACTTCCAATGATCGGCCCACGATTCGCAGTGAAAGCCGCGCTCGCGGCGACGGCGGCGAGCGCGCTCACGATCACTACCTCGGCCCAGGCCGAGCCCTACCGGCTCCGCGCGGACGTGTTCGCGCAGGCGCCCGATCCCTCCGGCTTCGTGATGCTGCAGGCCGCCGCACACGACGACGCATCGATCTTCCTCGTCGACGCAGAGGCCTTGGTTTGGACCGGCGTCCAGCTCGACGCGGCCGGCGACCCCGAGGCTCGCGGTGAGGCCGTGATCGCGTCCGTTCGCATGCGTGATCCCGAGCACGGGCTCGCGCTCCGGTTCGGCAGGCTCCTCTATTCGGCGGGGGCGATTCGACCGATCCATTTGGACGGCGCGGTCTTCGGCTGGCGCGCCCCCTCCGGCACACAGGCCGAGGTCTTCGCGGGGATACCCGTGCAGCCGCGGTGGGTCGGTCGCAGCTACGACTGGGTCCTCGGCGGCCGCGCCTCGCAAGACATCGGCGGCGTCGCGAACGTCGGCGTCTCGTATTGGCAGGAGCGCGACGAAGGCGCGGTCGCGCACTCGGAGCTCGGCATCGAAGCCTCGGCGACGCCGCTGAAGTTCTTCGCGATGACGGGGACTGCGTCGGTCGACACCGAGCGAGCCGGCCTCATCGGGGCGCGATTCTCGGCGCTCCTCTTCGATGGAATGAATCGACTCGAGCTCTTCGCGTACCGCAGATCTCCCTCGCTCGCGTTGCCGGCGACCTCGCTCTTCGCGTCGCTCGGGAGCCATTACGCCAACGAAATTGGTTTAACAGGGTTCTACCGTGTAGCGCCGCGCCTCGACATCTCCGCGACGGCGACGGTGGACGCGCTCGACGAGAAGCCGGGCGCGACGCAGATGGTCCGCGCCGAGCTCCGGTTCGACGACGCCGGCAAGGGGGCGATCGGCCTCGAGCTGCGGCGCGCGTCGATGCCCGACACGTCGTGGACGGGCGCGCGCAGCTGGCTGCGTTTGCCGCTCGCGGCGGGCCTCAGCGCGAACGCCGAGGTCGAGGTCGCCATCCCCGACGAGAGCGCAGGGCGCGGCATCGCGTGGCCGTGGTTCCTCACGGGGCTGCGCTACGTGCCGCTCAAATACCTCGAGGCCGCCGCGGCCTTCGAGATCAGCTCGAGTCCCGCGTACGAGCTCTCGGTCGGTGGGCTCGTGCGGCTGACCGCCGCGTGGAGCGCACAATGAGCTGGGCGCGACTGAAGGGCGCGAGCTTGTTGGGCGTCGCCGTCGTCGTCTCGAGCGGCTGCGCGGCGCTGCTCGGATTGCGCACGGAGTCCAAGGAGCGCCCGTTCGAGCACCACCAGCACTCCGTCGCGGGCGTGCACTGTCTTCGCTGTCACGACGGCATTCAGACGGCGCAGGACGACGCGCAGCTGCACATCCCGTCGACCGAGAAATGCGTTTCGTGTCACGAGAAGCCACACGACACGAACGAATGCAGCAATTGTCACGGGCTCTCGTTCGCGCGCGGCGGCGTCGTGCGCGCCAAGGCCACGCTGCGCTTCTCACACGAGAAGCACCGGCTCACGACGAAGGTCGACTGCGTGCGCTGTCACGCGGACGCAGCGAGCGGCGCACCGATCCTCCGACCGAAGATGGCCGAGTGTTTGACTTGCCACGGCCACGACGAGCAGTTCGCGAAGAAGGACTGCAACGCGTGCCACGTCGACCTCGAGACCGAAGGCACGATGCCGGACGATCACTTGGTCCACGGCCCGAGCTTCTCGCAGAACCACGCCGCCGCAGCGGCTCGCAACGACGGCATGTGCGCGACCTGCCACGCCGAGCGCTTCTGCGCGAGCTGCCACACCGGCGACATGATGCCCATCACGCCGGATCGATTCTCGTTCGACACGCCGAAGTCGGGCGGGCTCCACCGCGCTGGGTTCCTCGCACGCCACGCGAACGAGAGCCGCAACGCCGGTGGGTTGTGCACGAGCTGCCACGAGCCCGAGAGCTGCGCGACCTGTCACGAGCGCGAGAACCTGAAGAGCAACAGCGGGGCGAAGCTCACGACCGAACGCCAGCTCGACAACCCGCACCCCGAGGGCTGGGTCGGTCCGCGCGGGACGCCGAATGCGCACGGCCCCAGCACGTGGCGAGACCCAGCCTCGTGCGAGGCTTGTCACGGCGGCGCGGGCGAGCAACTCTGCGTCGGCTGTCATCGCGTGGGCGCACCCGGCGGCAACCCCCACGCGCCCAACCAGATCCCGAACGGCAGCAAGAGCGCGATGCCCTGCGTGCAATGTCACACCGGTGGTCGCTGAGATGAGACGCCCAAGTCACCGAACCTCGAGCGCGAGCAACGCCAACGTGATTTACGGCGCGCTGCTCTTCTTCGCGACCGTCGCGCTTTTCTCTACTGCGGGCTGTGAGGAGGGCACCTCCACGGAGGAAGCCACTGAGAAGCAGCACGACGGAATGCCGAAGGACGCGGCTCACTCGGGGTCGTCGACCTATCGATGTTCGGAGTGTCACAAGCTCAAGACCGAGACGGATCGCTGGCGCGCACGCGCCAAAGAGATGGGGCACGACCTCGCGGTTCACTCGGGCGAGGGACGCAACTGCACCTGCTGCCACCTCGGAGAGATCACGAACTTCGGCGAGCCCACTGGCGAGCGCTGCGTCGAGTGTCACGACGACATCCACGTCACCATCCCCGCGATGGCGAAGACGCATTGCCTGTCTTGCCACCACCTCGACAGCGACGACGGCATCCGCGAGAGCGCGTGGGAGTGCCAGAACTGCCACGGCCAAGAGCACGGCACAGCCGGCGCGCCTCACATCGACGTGCACGGCTCACAGCCTTGTGAGAGCTGTCATCAACCTCACGACGAGCCTTGGGTGCGGCCGCAGCAATGCAGCGACTGTCACGACGACAAGGCCAACGTCCACCACGGTGAAGAGGGCCGCGCGCAGCCGATCCTTTGCCGCGATTGTCACAAGCCACACGAGATCGCAGGCGAAGCCTCGACGCGTTGTGTGCCCTGCCACACCGAGGACGATCCGACGAAGTTCGCGTCGACGCTCTTCGAGGGCCACGACGCTTGCACGAACTGCCACCAGCCCCACGAGTTCTCGAAGGCCGAGGCCCCGCGCTGCCAGGAGTGCCACGGCGACCACGCGATGATCGGCGGGCCGCTCGCGCATCGCAATTGCCAGAGTTGCCACGACACGCACTCACCACGAAGCGTCGGCCCGGCGACGTGCAAGCGCTGCCACAGCAACATCGAAGTCAGCCACGCGCCCAGCGCGAAGACTTGTACAACGTGTCACGATCCGCACGCCGGCTCGGGTGGCCACGCGCGCGGGGCGAAGAACTGCACGAGCTGCCACAACTTCGTGGCGACCTCGGACAGCGGCGCGCACCAGGGCAAAGCCACGTGCGAGACCTGCCACAAGCCTCACGACTTCGTCGGTGAGGACGCCCCCGAGTGCTCGACTTGCCACGCCAAGCAGAGCCAGCAAGCGAGCTCTCACGCGGCTTGCAAGAACTGCCACGGCGACTCGCACGACACCCACCCCGGCAAGACGGCGTGCCCGAGCTGCCACAGCGACGAGAGCACCAGCCTCACGCGCGGTCACAGCGCCTGCACGAACTGCCACAACGGGCACACGAAGCAGCTGCTCGCGACGGCGTCGACGTGCACGAACTGCCACCAAGCGAAGGTCGCTGGGCCCCACAAGGCCATCAAGGGCGGCTGTCAGAACTGTCATCGACCGCACGGCCCGAACGGCGTCGCCTCGCCCCCTGCCTGCACGAGCTGTCACACGAGCACGCCGAAGGCAGGTGGAATGCACGCCGTGAGCGGACATCGGACCTGCACGAGCTGCCACAGCTCGCACGCTCCTCCGAGCGCCGACCGAGCGAAGTGCATCGGCTGTCATCAGGCGCAGCAGAACCACGAGCCGCAGGCGAAGGTCTGCAGCGGCTGCCACACCTTCAAGAACTACTGAGGGAGGTCCGCGTCGCGCCCTGCGGTCGCGGTGCCTTCCTTGGGAATCTGCTGGTCCGACGATTATTGACCATCGGTCAGCAAGCCCCTTGACGCGTCGCGTTCATGACCCCATGGTGGGGGCATGCGAAGAGTTTCCTCGAAGAGGTTCGATTCGCCGCTCAGCGCTCGAATCGCCCACGCGCACGACTGGCTGCGGCGAATGATGGCGACTCAGCAAGAGGCGCTGCTTCAAGCGATCGGACCCGACAGCGACCACGGGTATGGCGACGCCGGGATGATCCTGACGACGGGTCTAGCCGTGCTGTTGTTCGTCGCGACGATATGGGTCTATTCGCTTCAGCACTGAAGCCGCTTGTTCATCGAGCTTACCGCTTGGTGAAGACGACGAGCTGGTGAGACCGCTTATCGGGACATCACAATCGCGCGCCCCGCATAGGCGGGGCGCTTTGGACTGCGGCGTTCACTTACAGCGATGTCATCGCCGCGGGGGCATCAGTCACGCAGCGGGCGCCCCTGCGAGTCGGGGACCTTGCCGGTGAGCATCATGATGCCGTCGATGAGGGGCCAAATCGCGCCGATGCCACACGTGAGCCAAGTCACGGCGATCTGCGCGATACCGAGGCCGGTATAGCCCAGATAGAAGCGACCGACGCCGAAGCTCCCGAGGAAGATCTGGAGCAGACCAGCGGTCATCTTCTGCTTGTCGGAATACGGCATACCCGTCGTGGGCTCGATGCCGTAGGGCGCATTGGGGGCCGCCATCGGACCACCCATTCCTGGCGGCGGAGGACCACCAAATCCGCCGGGGCCCGGAGGCCCACCGAAACCACCCGGTCCAGGGGGTGGTCCGCCAAAGCCACCACCCGGCGGGGGACCGCCGAATCCACCACCACCTGGAGGCGGACCGTAGCCGCCGCCGCCAGGGGGGGGACCGTAGCCGCCACCGCCGGGAGGGGGGCCGCCACCGGGCGGGAAGTTGTTGCCGGGATAACCACCTTGCATCGCTTGCTCCTTCGAGATCCGGGCCCGTCACGAGGCCAGGGCAGAATGCTAGCGAATAACATGTCTCACGCGCATCGAGATCTTTCGAGGCGCGACGCTTTGGTCGAGACACAGCGTGGCCACCGTCCTCTTCGTCGCATTGCTCGTCGGCTTCGCGATCATCGTCGCGCGCCGCGCGCGGCGTGAACCGGCTGGTTGGGCGCTCGTCCTCACGCTCGCGCTGTCACCGCTCACGCTGTGGATGCGGCCCACCAGCGAGCCTCTGCCCGCTGGCCTGCCGAAGGTCACGCCGCGCGGGCAATACATCGGCTCGGACGCGTGCCTCGCGTGTCACCCCGCCGAGCACGAGAGCTGGCTGCGCACCTACCACCGCTCGATGACCCGCGTCGCGCGCGGCGACGCCATCCTCGCGCCTTTGGGTCGGAGCGACCTCGAGATCGACGGGAGATCGATCGTGGTCGAGCGCGAGCCGGACAGGCTGTTCATCACGATGCCGGATCCAGGCGCGCTCGCTTCGAGCGTCGAGGCGCTCGGCGATGTCGTGCCCAGCGTGAGGCGCGAGGTCGTGATGACGACGGGCTCGCATCACTACCAAGCCTATTGGGTTCGCGGAATGCGGGACGGAGAGCTCCGCGCTGCGCCCGTCGTTTGGCACCGCGAGCTCGGGCGCTTCGTCCCGCGACACGACGTCTTCCTCCAACCAGCCGACGAGCGTGATCGCCTCGTTCGTTGGAACTCAAACTGTCTCGTCTGTCATGCGACGGCCGCGCAGCCTCGACACGACCTCGCGGCGGACAAGTTCGACACCGAGAGCGTCGAGCTCGGGATCGCGTGCGAGGCCTGCCACGGCCCGGGCGGCGCGCACGCCGAGCGCTACCGCGACCCGCTCGAGCGAAGGCTCGCGGAGACCGAGGACACGCCCGCCGCGGACATCGTCAACCCGGCGAAGATCGACAAGGAGCGCTCGGCAGAGATCTGCGGCCAATGCCACGCTTACACCTATCCGAAGGACGAAGAGGAGTGGTGGGCCTACGGGTTCACGCGGACGTTCACGCCGGGCAAACCGCTCTCGGACAGCCGGTACATCCTCGGGAGGGACAGCGGCGCGGGCCCGGGTTTCAAGCTCGATGCTGCGCGCGAGAGTCTGTTCTGGGGAGACGGGACGATCCGCGTGAGCGGCAGGGAGTTCAACGCGCTCTCGAGCTCGGCGTGCTTCACGCGCGGCTCGGGAGAGCGCCGCGTCGCGTGCGTCGACTGCCATTCACTCCATCGCTCCGATCCCGATGACCAGCTCGGCGATGACGGCAAGACCGGCGCCGCGTGCACGTCGTGCCACGAGGGATTCGCCGAGCGCTCGCACACGCACCACGACTCGGTGGGTTGCTACGACTGCCACATGCCTCGCGTGTCGTATGCGCTCTATCGCACGCAGCGCTCGCATCGCATCGACTCCCCGAGCGCGCGACGCGCACGAGAGACGGGGCGACCGCCGGCGTGCAACCTCTGCCACGTCGATCGCTCGCTCGAGTGGACCGCGCGCGAGCTCGAGCGCACCTTCTCGATGCGCGCCGAGGTCGCGAGTGAAAACCCCGACGAAGAGGCCCTGCCGTTCGTCGTCGAGATGGCGCTCTCCGGCGACGCCGCGGCGCGTGTCGTCGCAGCCGATCACCTCGCGTCGCCCGAGACGACGGCTGCGGTCACCTCGCGAGACGGGCGCGCGCTCGCTGCCGCGGCCCTCGCGGAGCTCCTCGTCGATCCCTACTCTGCCGTGCGCGTCGTCGCGTCGCGTGCGCTCGAGGGGCTCGGGCTCCTGCGGTCGGGCGAGTACGATTTTCTCGGCGACGATCGAGCGGCCGCGCGCGCGCTCGTCCTCTCGCGCATCGACGGCCCCTTCGATGCGGCCGCGGTCGCTCGCGCCCTCGCGAGACGCGACGATCGGCCCATGCTGATCGCGGAGTGATCTACGCTGCGCGCATCGTCGTGGAGAGCTCGCGGATCGCCAGGAGACACGTCGCGGTCGGCTTCGCCGGGCTCGCGCTCTTCGTGCTCGTGGGCTTGGGCCTCGAGGCCGCGCACGCGCTGAAGGCTCCCGGTTACCTCGACGCCGACCACACCACGCGCCGGCTCCTTCTTCGACTCGGGCACGCGCACGGCGGACTCGTGTCGATGGTCCACATCCTCTACGGCCTCGCGGCTCATCGCTGGCCGGCGATCGCGACGCCGCTCACGTCGCTCTGCTACTGGATCGCGTTGCTCCTCGTCCCCGGTGGCTTCTTGCTCGGCGCGATCGGGGCGACCGCCTCCGACCCTGGGATCTTCGTGCTGCTCGTCCCGCCGGGCGCGTTCGCGTTCATGTTCGGTCTGGGGCTCACAGCGAAGAGGCTATGGGCGGACCTCCCCGACGAAGACTCGTGAGCGCAATGCTTACAGACGCGTCAGTCAGCGTGTGGCCTCCGCCTCCGTAGCGCGGGCCGCAAAATGGACATAACTCGCTGCAGCCACGACCCCGACCGCCCCGGCGAGGATCGTGAGCACCGAGCCGCCCGGCCAACGGAAGAGGCAGAGCGTGACCGCCACGAACTGCATGAACGTCGTGAGCTTGCCCAACTGATTGGCGCGATGCTCCTCGCTCAGCTTGCGACGATCTCCTCGGAGCGCCATGAACGCCGCGATCGCGAGCTCACCGAGGTCGCGTGTCCCGAGCCACAAGACCGCGAGCGGCGTGAGCAGCCCCGCCCAAAGCATCGAGAGCGCCACTGACAATACGAAGATCTTGTCAGTCGCGCCGTCGACCGCGGCGCCTATCGCGGTGGTCTGATTGAATCGGCGCGCCCACCAGCCGTCGAGCAAGTCCGTCAATCCGGCCAACACGATGACCCCGAACGCGAGCGGGGCGTCGCGCGAGCAGAATGGAAACACGAGCGCGAGCGGCACCCTCGACAAGCTGAGGAGGCTCGGCACCAACAAGAGATCCCGTGCGCGGAGCACGCGGGCGCGGTCGACAGGATGCTCTTGGTCAGGAGCAACCATGGCTCACACCAAGGTGCAACGGATATGCCGATAGCGGCTACGCCGGATATCGGCCTTTCGTTCCCGGAGCTCGCAGCTTCTGCACGCGCAAAGCGGATTTGTCGCGACTTGTGGGTCCCAGGGGCGATCGATATACGGAATCCATGAGAAACTGGTCGTCGCTCTCCCTTTCGCTGTTGGCCCTGTCGGCGCTCCACTGCTCTTCGAAGGAGGCGCCGAGCTCGGGCAAGAGCGCCGCGGCCACAGCGAGCGCGACCGCCACAGCGTCCGCGAGCTCTGCGGCCAAGCCGACGACTACAGCTGCGAGCTCGTCGGCTGCGGGGTCGAGCTCGGCCCCGGGCCACGTGGCCTCCGCGCCGATCGCCGCGCGCGCGTCCGCTGGTTCGGCGCTCGACGTCGATGGCGACGGCGACGGTGACGGCATCGCGATGGACGTGAACAAAGACGGCAAGGTCGACGGCATCGACACCGACGGGGACGGCAAACTCGACGGGCAGGACTTCAACGGCGACGGCCACATCACGGTTTGGGCGACCCTCGGGACTGGCCTGAAGCTCAGCACCAAAGAGCAGAAGGCTCGAATGTTCGAGCAGCCCGACCCGGACTTCTACGACGACCTCGACAAGAGCTTCAAAGGCAAGAACAGCACGGGCGGGGAGGTCCAAATCCAACCGGCCGTCGATGTCTCGGCTGGCTTTCAGGCTCGTAACCAAGGTGACCAGTCGAGCTGCTCGGCCTTTGCGATCGCCGCGGGTATCACGCTCGTCCGCGGGCAGCGCGAGGGGGCGGACCCGAATGGGATCTTCGCGAGCCCCGCGTTCATCTACGAGCGATTGCGGACGCTGGAGAGTCCACCCGTCGAGTGCAACCAAGGCACGTTCATCGCGACAGGGCTGGCAGGCCTCGTTCGGGAGGGCGCGGCGACCGCCGAGGAGATCCCCTACCAATCGGAGGAAGACGGCAGCGTCTGCAGCGTGAACTCCGAGGCAAAAGAGGGGCACCTCTATCGGCTCGGCGGATATGAAGAGATGCTCCCCGTCACCCGCTCGCGCATCAAAGAGACCTTGTCCGCGGGCCTGCCCGTCGTCATCGGAGTGACGTTGCCCCCGGGGTTCGAGGACTGGAACGGAGAGGCCGCGAAGGCCGTCTTCAAGGGCCAGGGCGAGTGCACGAGCTCCGTCCATTGCGGTGGACACGCGATGCTCATTACCGGTTACGACGACGCGAAGAGCGCCTATCGAATCCTCAATAGCTGGGGGCCCGATTGGGGTGACGCTGGCTACTTCTATTGGGACTACGAGGATTTCGAGAGTCGAGGACCGGAGGCGTTCGTGATGATCGCGGAGCCCAACCCGAAGCCGTTCGCGGCGCCCGACGCAGCCCACTTCAAATTCACCGAAGAAGGCGGCGTGCTCTACAAAGACGAGGCTGCCTATCAATACACGCTCCGCGTGGCCGCCTCCGAGCCGGTGCACATCAAGAAGGTCTCCCTCACGCCGAAGGACGGCGAGCCCCTCGAGGACGCCGAGGTCGACGTGTGGCTCTCTTACGGCGATGTCGTGTTTTATGCCGGAGAGAACCAACCTCCTGCGGGCGACGCCCAAGCGACCATCGAGGGTGAGCTGCGCGACGGCACCCCGGTGAAGGACACACTGACGGTCAAACTGGAGGCACCCGAGACGAGCTCGGACTGATAAGTAAGGACTGGAGCCGCGGCGATGCCATGACAATCCTGTCAGCCAAGATCGTCGCGAGGTTCCACCGGATCACGCCGCGGACGGACGAGATGTCGGCAGCCCTGACGAACGGCTCGAACGTCGTTTGGCGGTGTCCGACCTACGGCGGCGGCTTGCCTCATGACCTGGTCCACGCCGTCGTGGAGCCTGCGTTCGGATTGGTCCACGCGCTCTGGGGCCGGGTCGCGCGTGGGATCGATCCGTCCGTCGCGAACGCGCGCCGCGCTTGGGCGCGCGACGCGGAGCACGCCGAGCTCCTCGTCGCAGAGGGCCTCGCGGCAGTCCATTGGTTCGACCCGCTCGAGAGCGGCGCGTCGCAGTGCGCCTCGATCGCGGAGAGCTGCCGATCGTTCGGGGTCGAGCCGCCCGCGTCGACGACGGACGCCGACCGCGCCGAGCTCGTCATCGAGGTCCTGCGTCGACTCCGCGCGCGATGGCGCGAGAGCGGGAGCGAAGACGGCCGCGCCGTAATGGAGCTCGAGCTCGCGCCGACCGAACCCGAAGCGAGCTTTGCTCGAATCGCCCGCGGAGAAGCGATCACCATCCGCGACACTCGGTAGACTCCGAGCCGTCGTGACGTGGTTCGAGCGCCCCATGATCGTGGTCCGTGCGGCGGACGCCGACGGCTCCGCGTCGCGCGCGGGCCTCGCAGCGTTCGCGCGCCACGCGAGGCGCGCCGTGGTCGTCGCGAAGCTCGAACGTGAGCTCACGATGCGGCTCGGCGCTGTCGACACGACGGGCATCGAGCGCGTGCTCGAGCGCGCGGAGCGAGCGGCCGCCGCGACGATGAAGGCCGTCGCGGGCGCGGGCCTCGAGGTCGAGCTCCACGTCGCGACCGACGACGACCTCAGCGTGCTTTCGAACTTGGTCGCGAGCCTCGCGCTGGACGTCGTGCTCGTCGACGACGGCGACGCGTACTCGCGCCTCGACTCGACGAGCTGGGCGGCCGAGCTCACGCGCGTCATCGGCCGACCCGTCGCGCTCCTTCGAGGCTCTCGGCCTGCGGCGTCGCCGACGTCGCTGCTCTGCCCGTTCGACGGCGACGTCGCGTCGGTCGCGACGGTCGCGGCGCTGCTCGGCGCGTGCTGCGACAGCACCGTGTCGGTCACGCTGGGCGCGCTCGGCGACGTCGACGCGGGCCTCGAGGCCCGCGTGAGCGCGCTCGGCGCCGCGCTCGAGCTCCGCGCGGCGCTGCGCCTCGAGCCGCTCGAGATCCCGCTGCTCGGCGCGGAGGCCACCGTCGACCAGGTCCTCTCTCGGTTCGACGCGATCGTCGTGCCGTCGGAGGGGCCGCGCGGCGTGACGGGGCTGCTCGCCGCGCGCCGCATGAGGCGAATCATCGAACGCGCCGACGCGCCGATCATCGTCGCGCCTCGCGTCGATCGCCCGGAGCACGCGAGCGCGCTCGAGGTCTCCGACGCGATGGTGATGAACGCGCGAGCGATCGTCCGTCTCGAGGAGCGCGGCGCGTTCGGGCGTGCGCGCGGCTTCGTCGCCGAAGACGTGGGCCTCGTCCTCGGGGATCGAGCCCCGAAGCGCGTGCCCGTGCGCGAGAGCGTCGTCGTCGTCGAGGGCGCGCTCACGGCCGCGCAGAGCGTCGGCGTCGGGCGCTCCGATCCGGTCCTCGACTCGGGCGTCGAGACGATCGAGGCCGCCGCCGCGCTCGTGCGTCCTTCGGACAAACGCTGGCTGCTCGCGGACGCGAGCCTGCCGCCTTCGGTCATCACGGCCGCGCTCGCCGCGATCGGTGGCGAGCTCAGCCTCGCGCTCGTGCGACTCGTCGAGGAGGACTCGCTCGGAGATCTGCGTCGCTTGGATTTCGGCTCACCGGCGTTCGTGCTCGACGCGCGAGACGTGCTCGAAGAGGGCGATGTCTCCGACCTGCCGCGCGAGGTGGACGGCGTGCGCCTCTGGCGATGCGCGGCGCGGCTGCGCGCGTACGGGTTTCGTGTGGAGGCGATCCTGCCGGCTCGCCGAGGTCGGCTTCGCCCGCTCGGCTTCGCGATCCTCGACGTGGACGCGCTCGACGGCAGCGCGGCCGCTGTGGCGCAGAGCCACGTCGCGCCGGCGCCGCTCGACGCGGCGGCCGACGGCCGCGCGATGTTTGCACAACGTCTTACTCATGCCTCGGGTGCGCGACTCGTCGGCGGGAACGCCCTCGAGCTCCACGTCGACAACCGCGCCGCGCGCGAGGCCGCGCTCGAGCTCGTCGCGAGCGCCGCGGAGCGGCTGTACATCCAGTCGTACATCTTCGAAGACGACGCGATCGGGCAGGTCTTCGAGCGCGCCGTGCGGGGCGCTGCCGCGCGCGGAGTCGCAGTCAAAATCCTCGCCGATTCGCTCTACAGCTTGCACGAGTCCATGGGGTTCACGAACCCGCTCCTCGAGCGGCTCTCGAACGTCGACAACGTCGAGGTGCTCGCCGTCGCAAAACTACCGAGCGTGCCCACCGTGCCGAGCGTGGAGGATCTCAAGCGGCGCGATCACCGCAAGTTGATCGTCGCGGACGGTCGAGTCGCGATCGTGTCGGGTCGCAATGTCGGCGCCACCTACTACTCGAGCTTCGAGGAGGTCGTGCTCACGCGCCGCTCGCCGTGGCACGACGTGCCTTGGATCGACGCGTCGATCCGCGTCGCGGGGCCCGCTGCCTCGGCGATCGAGCAGGCCTTCGTTCGCACGTGGAACGACACGGCCGAGCCTCCGATCGCGCGCCTCGTCGCGAGGGACGCCGCGCCTGCGGCGCCCGTCGGCTCGTTCGAGGTTCGCATCGTCGAACACGAGGGGCTCGGCGACGCATGCACGCTGGAGGCATACCTCGCGTGCTTCGCGGCCGCGGAGCGCACGATCGACCTCGTGCACGGCTTCCCCCTGCAGCTCGAGATCGTCGCGGCGTTGATGCGAGCGATCGCACGCGGCGTGCGCGTTCGCGTGCTCGTCGGGCGCGTGCGTCCGATGTTCGCCGTGGAGGTCCCCTTCGAGGGCGGCACGATCCGCGACCTCGCGGATGCGTTCGTGCGCGGTCGCTTGGATGCCTTGTTCGCGGCCGGCGCGGAGGGCTACGAGGTCGCGCTGAGCCCGCTCCCCAACTGGGAGC
This sequence comes from Polyangiaceae bacterium, assembly GCA_046351325.1. Classification (GTDB taxonomy): domain Bacteria; phylum Myxococcota_A; class Polyangia; order Polyangiales; family Polyangiaceae; genus Xiheicaenibacterium. Next base: position 681,080 of record JAXLYR010000001.1, read on the forward strand.
CGGAGCTCGTGTCGGTGCACCCGCCCGTCCACGCGAAGCTCGTCGTCGTCGACGATCGCATCACGGCAGTCGGCAGCGCGAACCTCGACGCGACAGGCAGCTATTGGGAGAGCGAGGTGCTCGTGGTCGTCGACGATGCGCGCTTCGGACGCGAGGCTGCGAACGCGATCGCGGCGCTCCTCGGCCGCAGTCGGCGCATCGATCGCGAGGCCGCGGACTGGGCCTCGAGCCGCAGCGTCAACACCTTCCTCAGTCGACATTGGCCGAGCCTCATCGGCTGAGACGCGCCTCGCGACCGCGGCGCATCACAGCCAAGCCCACGAGTCGTCGGTGTCGAGCTCCGACGCTTTGAGGGCGGCGCCCCCCTCTGCGCGGAGCTTGACCCCGAGCAGCATGCGTCGATCCATCACGAACCCGATCGACTCGGTGACGTAAGGCCCATAAGCGAGGCGCTCGCGCCAGCTGTTCGGGTATCGGATCCGGAATCGGCTGATGAAGCGACTGCGCCTATTGGGTCGCGGCTCGACGTAGAAGAGCCACGTCGTCCCGATGTCCGATCGCCCCTCGGGACCACCGCCGTACGCGACGAGGTAGCGACTCCCCGAGTCGAGAGGGTCGCCGGCGTTCTGTCGCGCGAGTGATTTCTTGTCGTCGCCGGCAGGTCCCGAGCGGACCTCGACGAGCGAGAGCGGCGGCGCGCTCGGGTGCAGGCGCAGCGCTTCACCCCAGTGGGGGCGCCACTCGGGATGGATATGCTCGGCGTTCTGCACGTTGCAGCCAGCCAGGTTCTCGAGCCACTGATAGCTGTAGAAGCCGGCCTTGCCCTGTCCGACCTGCGCGACCCACGCCCAGGTCTCCTCGACGGGCGCGTCGATCTCGATGCCGTGCGTCCACATCCACGAGGGCTCTTCGATGAGCTGATCACCTGGATAAACGCGCGCGGCCTCCTCGACGGTGAGACCCCAATGCGAGCGCACGCTCCGCAAAAAAGGAGTCGCGAAGTCGAACAGCATCGCGAGCGCGCCGACGACGCCCTCCGCTACGTCGGTCCAGCTGTCGTGAGCCTTGCCCTCGGCGCGCAGCTTCAGGTTCGCGAGCTGTCGAGTCTCCATGAAGCGATGAATCGGCACCGTGAACAGCGCGCGAAGCTTGGTCGCGCCGTCGTCGAAGGCGGCGCGAGAGCGCACCGTCAAGCGCGTCTCGTGTGCGTCGATTCGCTCGAGCAGGAACGACCAGGTCGCTTGCCAGAAATGCTTCGGGCGCGCCGACGCGAACGGCAGCTGTCGACGCGTGCCCACGTCGAAGAGCCCACCTAGAACCAGCTCGCGCTGCGGCTCGAGGCGCAAGACCTCGAAGGTCTCCTCACCGCTCGGCGTGGCACGCAGCTGGTCTCCGACCGACAGACGCTGCAGCTCGGGCTGCAGCTCCCACGAGCTCGGGGCGCCACCGTTGTCGAGCAGGTCGTAGCTGTACCAGCCAGCGCGGTGACAACCCATTTGGACGAGCCACGGCCAAACGGCCTCGGGGGTGGCGCGAATGGAAACGCTATGGGTCAATTGACCGGTGATATTGGAAATGAGCTCGTCGCCCGGCATCGCGACAGCGTCGAGATCGGACTCGACGCTCCCGAGGCTCTTCGCCAGGACGGACAAGACGTGGCGCCGAACCCACCGGGAGAAGGGCCCGATGATTCGGAGATAGCGGCGCGTCGTGCGCCAAGCGCGCTCGTCCGTAGCCGTGACGCGAAGCTCGAAGGCGATGCGGCATGCGGACCCGCGCGGCTCGAAGCGAACCGCCCATGCGACCTTCGCGAAGCCTGGCTCGGCGAACGCCGCAAAGCCCTCTCGAGAGGCCTCGGCGAACTCGATTTGGGGCTTCCAGAGCTTGCCGATCGCACCGACTACGAAGCCCGCCGACGGCAAATCCTCGAGCACGACGAACCCCGACCCCGCCGTCGCGAGCTCACTCACCGCCAGCCGCTCCGGAACGACCTCCGGCGGACCGAGCGAGCTCGATAAAGCCCGGAGCGCAAAGAACGCGTGCGCCCAACGCGATTGGCCGACATCGAACTGACGAGCGGCCTCGTAGGCTGCTTGTGGGGAGGCGAGGACGTCGACGTAATCGACTTCGACGAGCTGCGGCTCGGGAATGAAGTCGTCCAGCATAGGAGTCACGCGTTCAACTCCCATACCAGCCAAGACCCCCGTGGACTCCGCGCGGACGTCGACGCGGAGCACAGGCGCCGCGCAGATGCTGCGCGGGACTGGTCGACTAATGCCGATTGCGCAGCGCGGGTGGGAACGCGATCGGAGACAACCGATCCATTCTGGCCCGGGCGAGCAGCTGATCAATGGCGGCTCGGCTCGGCTTCGGCGGAGTGGGCTGAGGGGCCGACGGCGCGCGCGCGGCCACGAAGGCCCGATTGCGGATGAACGTCGAATCGCCGCCGGGGCTGTCGGGTATGAACGTCAGGTCCAGCGTCTGCCCGCTGATTGTCAGCATGAAGATGTCGCTCGAGACCGATTGAAGCTCGGGGGTCACGACGTACCCCATCGCTTCGAGGTCCGGCATCGAGATGTTCAGTTTGTCGCCGACCTGCGTGATGATCACCTGGCCCACGTTGAAGGCGTCGTCGTAGGTGCCCACGTGGTGCACGAACTCCGCGGGATCGACCTGATAACTCGGGCCCGTCGACGGCGTCGGCAGGTCGACGAGCGTCGTCAACGCGACCTCGACGCTGTGGGAGAAGTCCGTCGCCAGACCGCTCGAGGTGATGGCTATGGCGAAGTCCTGATCGGGTACCATATAGAGCTCGTTCGAGAACGAAAGGGTGTTACCGCCGTGCTCCCAGACAGTCGCGGGATACCAAGTCCCCTGCGAATCATAGAGCCCGCGGTGGACGAACATGCCATATCCGTAATGGAGCGTTCCCTCGTTGTAGAGGGTGTCGACTTGCTCACTCGTAATCTCCTGTCTCAAGGCAGACGAGAGCACCGAGTCGTTCCCCTCCATGAGGAACTTCGCCCAGAGCATCTGTTGGGTCGGCGTCGTCCAGGTGAGCCCCGCCGGCCTGGTCCACGCAGAGTCCCCCATATCGACCATTGCGATGTCGTGCGGCGCTCCCCCCGAGGTCAAGTCGCTCCCGTCCAAACCAAAGGAGAGGGAGTAGTCGCCGTCGGCCTCGACCTCGGTCTTGCGCAAGAACGTGCGATCCATGCCGAGCGGCGTGAAGACGTCCTGTCTCATGATGTCAGGCCACGCGCGAGTGTCGTTCTCCTCGGTCACGAGGCCGGCCAAGATGAAGTTGGGGTTCGAGTAGTTCCAAAAAGAGCCTGGCGGGGCCATGAAGAAGATGTTGGAAGCGAATTCGCCGTACGTGAGCGACGCGAGGAAGGAGTCGTCGCTCTTGTTGTCCCATTCCGTATAGTCGTAGACGCCGCCCTGGTGGCTAATCAGATAGTGCAAAGTCGCTTGGTCGTCCCACGTCGGGCCGAGCGCGAACTCCAGCATAGGGAGCGCCGTCTCGAGAGACTCGTCCAGCGTGACCTGCCCAGCCTCGACCTTTTGCAGGAGCGCGGTGGCCGTCATTTGCTTGGTGGTCGAGCCGATCTGCATCAGCGTGTGCGGCGTGAGCGGCTCGGCGCCCGCGGCGTCTTTGCTCCCGAGGGTATGGGTGAACGTGACCTCTCCGCCCTCCATCACCGCGACGGAGACCCCATATGCCTGGCTCGCCGCCAGATCAGCCTCGAGCGCGGCGACGAGCGGCGCATACCGGTCAGGCACGCCACCGCCGGCGCCCCCGGCACCGCCGGCGCCCCCAGCGCCTGCCCCCGCGCCACCGTGAGCGCCCGAGCCGCCCGAGCCGCCGCCACCCGTAGACGGAGAGTCATCCCCACAAGCAGCCACTCCGCCGAAGGCCACGAGCACGGCGAAAAGCAGGGTTCGGTTCATTCGATCGGTCTCCTCGGCAAGAACATCAAACCGCCAATCGGAGATCAGCCTAGCAGGCAGTGACTCCCCGATTGCCTCCGAATGCCTCAACGCGAAAGCTCCCGCCTGAGCGTTGCGCGGAGGATGCACGTCTCACTCGGTTTTCTGGTAGGACGATGCACGAGAAAGGACTTTTCCATGAAGATCGCCTTCATCGGCTGCGGCAACGTCGGGGCACCGCTCGCGGACCATTTGGCAGCTCGTGGACACGAGGTCGTGCTCGCGACGAGCTCGGAGAGCGGAGAGCTGTCGGATACTGTGAAGAAGGCTCTGGCGCGCAATTCCAAGCTCCGCGCCGCACCACCCAAGACAGCCGTCAAAGAGGCCGAGGTCGTGTTCCTGGCCACGCCCTATCAGGCCAATGCGGCCGCGCTCGCCGCCGTGGCCGCGGAGCTCGCTGACAAAACCCTCATCGACTGCACGAACCCTGTCGGCCCAGGCATCACGCACGGACTGAAGAGTGAGCGGTCAGGCAGCGAGGTCATCCAAAGCCAGGTCCCGGCGGCGAAGGTCGTCAAGGCCTTCACCATTTATGGCTTCGAGAACCTGGAGAACCCCGAGTTCCCCCACTACGGCGTCAAGCCTGTCATGATGTTCTGCGGCAACGACGCGGCCGCCAAACAAGCGACCGCGCGGCTCATCGAGGATACGGGCTTCGAGCCGCTCGACGTCGGCGGTCTCGAGCAGGCGCTGCACCTCGAGCACATGACGTTGCTCTGGGTGCGCCACGTGCGCGTGGGAAAGAACTCGCCTCACCTCGTGTGGGCGGCGCTCCGACGCAGCTGAGCGCTCAGGACTCAGCGAGCTCTTTGTTGAGCGCCGCTCCGATCTGCTCGAGGATCTGTTCCATTACCTCGCGGATCCCCTGAGGGCTCTGGTCGGCGTTCACCATCGGGTTCTCGCCGATTGTCGTCTCGGCGAGCTGCAGGACGATCTCGCCGGACGGGTCGCGCAGCTCGAATTGCCACTTCATGCTTATCTTGACCATCGACTTGCGCCCAGGGGTCTGCGTCGAGGCGAAGACGAGCTGCATATCGAGGAAGCGGAAGCTTGCGTTATAGCCTTCACCGCCGCCCTTGAAGAAGCGAGGCAACATCCCCGCGAAGCCGTTCGAGAAGGCCGTCTGACCCCGAGTCATGCAGAACTCGCGCAGGCCCGGCGTCTTCGTGCAGTACTCGCCGTCGTCCAAGCCATCGACCGTCACGACGACCTTGCCGTCGAACTGCTCCTTCGCCATCGCGATGGGGGTCGGCGTCATGGCCTCGCTGTGGATCGGACCGCACCCCGTTCCGAAACACCCAATCAAACCAATCAACGTAATACCGAAGAGGGTCGCAGTTCTTGCCATGGTCGGGTCCTCGAGAGTCTACGGGCTCCGCAATGCTAGTCCCATGCTCGCGGGCCGGCGGGGACACGTGTTGGGCGCCCAGCAGAAAACCCGCGAGCGCGCGCCGAGTGGGCCCCAGCACCGCATCACCTCGCCGCAAAAAGCGCTGCGCGCCGCTCAGGTTCCTACGCGCCAGTGCGACCCTCGGGACGCGCCTGTCAGAGGGCGCGGCCCTGCGCGCCGTCGACGACGACGGTGGCGCCCGTGACCCAGCTCGCGCGACTGGAGAGGAGGAACACGACGACGTCGGCGACCTCCTCGGGGCGGCCGAAGCGCTTCCACGGTAGCTCGGTGTCGATCATGCGCTGAATGCGAGCCGGGTCGGTCGCGGCGCGCTTGTCCCAGCTACCACCTGGAAACATGATCGACCCCGGCGCTACGGCGTTGACCCGAATTCGGTGCGGCGCGAGGTCGACGGCCATCTCTTTTGTCAGTCCGGAGAGCGCGGCTTTGGCGGCTACATAGGGCGCGCTAGAACAATACTCGCGGGCGCAAATGGAGCTTATATGGATGACCACGCCGCCCTCCCCGGCTCGCGTGAGCGCGGCGACAGCGTGTCGACTGCACCACACCGCCGACATCAGGTTCGCGTCCATGACGCGCGCCCACCCTTCGTCGTCGACCCGATCGAAATGGCCAGTCCCGAGCGAGCCGCCGACGTTGTTGACCAGCCCGGTGAGCCCCCCGAGCGCGTCGATCGCCTGCTCGATCGCGCGCGCCGCGCCAGCTGCCGTCGCGACGTCCGCGACGATTGGCGCTGTGCGACCGCCGAGCGCCTCGGCCTCGGCTGCGACCGCGCGCAGGTCACCTTCACTCCGCGCCACCATCCCGACGTGGGCGCCCTCGCGGGCGAGCCCCAAGGTGATGGCGCGCCCGATACCGCGGCTCGCCCCGGTGACGATGAACTTCTTGTCGCGCAGCTCCAGATCCATCGATGCTCCCGCGCTTGATTGAGTTACACGTAAGTCAGCAAATCGAGGTCCGCTATGGGGTCTCGCGGCGGAGCTTCCCCCGGATGCGGGTCGTGGTGACCGCGTCCATCCCTTTGCACTCGACGACGACGAGGCTCGAGCCCCGATTCACGAACTGCGGCACGCCGATCGACACGAGGTCGACGTCGAGGTTGTCGCCGTCGCGCTTCGCGACGAGCGCTTGGCCTTTGACCTCGGTCACGACGCGCAGACACGACGCTGGTGAGACGCCCCCGTCGAAGGTCCCCTGCCGGATCGCCGGGCGCACGTGATCCTCGACGGTGAACTCATCGGCCTTCGCGGTGGTGACGAGGGCGAAGCGCACCTCGTTTGCAGCGTAGCCCTGCCGCGCGAACTGCTTCGGGTCTATGACCCGGAACTCGAGCTTACCGTCTTGTAACACTGCCTCGAACCGATTGCCGGTGTCTGTCTTGTAGCGGCCGACGAGCCGCTCGAGGGGCGACGGCGGTGCGGGATTGGACGAGGCTGTCGGGCCGAAGCTCTTCCCCAGGTCGGAGCTGTGCGCAGTTGGGACTGGCGGCGGAGCGTTGTCGGAGGTCGACGAAGACGGCGCGCGCGCGGTCTCCTCGACGGCGAGGGAGCTCGCGTCGCTCTTCGGTGGAGTGAGCAATCGACTGCCAGCGAACCCAGCGATCGCGAGCGCGCCGACGCCGAGCGCGATCGGCAAGACCAGGCTGCGCTTCGCCGGCGACGCGGCCGGCGCCGGAGGCAGCGCTGGCTTCGCGACGTCGAGCTGAGACATGGAGAAAGGCGCGGTCGTCGTGCCACCGACGGGCTCGGGCTGAGGGACGGTCTTGCTCGGCGGGGTATAGGGCAATTGGCTCGCGACGAGCGGCACACCAGGAACTGTCGGTCCCGGGGCCGTGGGCCTCGGCGGCTCCCCTCCAGTCGCGACGGGCTGTCGCGACGCGGGCACGAGCATGCTCTCACTCAGGGCCCAGCCCTCTCGAGACAATGCACGGAGCGCGTCACCGAGCTCGCGCCCACCCGCGTAGCGCTGCGTTTTGTCGTGCGTGAGCGCGCGATCGACGATCGCCGCGAGCGGCGCTGGAACCCAGGGCGCGCGCGACGCGACGGGGCGAGGCGGTTCGGTGATGATCTTCACGACGAGATCCCCGAGGGCGTCCGTAGGCTCGACGGGCGTCTCACCGACCAAGGCCTGATAGAGGACTACCCCGACGGACCAAACGTCGGACGCCGGCGTGAGCGTGTCTCTGCCTCGCGCTTGCTCGGGCGACATATAGAGCGGAGAGCCGATGAGCATGCCAGTGCCGGTGAGCTTCGGCCGGGGCTTGGCGTCGCCGCTCTCGAGCACCTTGGCGATGCCAAAATCGAGGAGTTTGACGCGAATCTCACCACGATCGCGGCGACTCAAGAACACGTTCGCTGGCTTGATGTCTCGGTGCAATATGCCCTTTTCATGGGCGCGCTCGAGGGCGAGACAAATCTGGATACCTATCGAGATCACCGCGGCCGGCGCCAGCGGCCCAGTCTCGCGGAGCGTGGCCTCGAGGTCGCGGCCCTCGAGGAACTCGAGGACGAGGAACGGCTGCCCGAGCTCCTCATCGCGCCCGACGTCGAGCACGTGAGCCACATATTCGGACTCGATGCTGGCCGCGGTCTGGGCCTCGAGCTGCAGGCGCGCGACGACCGCGGGGTTCCGCGCGAGGTCCGGACTGATGAGCTTGAGCGCGACGCGACGACCCGTCGTGAGATGGCGGGCCTCGAACACCTGGCCCATTCCCCCCTCCCCGAGCTGCCGCCCCACGGCATATCGGCCCCCGACTACAGTCCCTTCCAGCACAACCACCTTCTAGCGCGATGGCGAGCGCGCGCCTACGGCGACAGCGTGCCGGCTAAAGGCGCTTGCAAATCGGCAATCGCGCTCCGACGATGCGAGATCGAAAATCAGATGGGGTGGCAAAGAATGCAGACGGTTGCCTCGCGAATGGCTCGCTCCCCACGCGGGCGAGCGCTCGGCCTGGTCCTCGTGCTCGCCGGCGCGACGGCAGCCGTGATGGGCTGCGGAGACACCAATCGACCCGTGCCGCACTACGCCGAGGACGAGTCCCAGGCAGACAAAGACGGTGACCTCGTCCCCGATCGCGACGACGCCTGCCCAGCGGACCCCGAGGATGGTTTGCCCCCCAAAGCAAATGACGGCTGCCCCTACGCCGACCCGGACGAGGACGGGGTCGCGATGGGCGACGACCAATGCCCCGACGCCAAAGAAGACGGTGAGGACCCGAAGCCCGCCGACGGTTGTCCAGTCGGCGACACGGACGGCGATGGCGTGTCGGACAGCCGCGACAAGTGTGCAGACAAGGCTGAAGACAACCTGCTCCCGGACCCCGGGGACGGCTGTCCGGCGCCCGACGCGGACAACGACGGCCTCGCCGACACCAAAGACAAGTGCAAGACCGAGGCTGAGACCATGAATGGATACCGTGATAACGACGGCTGTCCGGACAAGGCTCCAGACGGTATTGCCGCTTACGACCCAGAGAGCGCAGAGATCTGGGTCGCGCCTTCGAGCGAGCTCCTGTTCGAGGCCGGCGGGACCGCGCCGACGGCGGCGTCCGCGCCGACCATCGACGCTATCGTCAAGATCCTGAAGGAGCACCCGGAGCTCCAGCGCGTCGAGATCGAGGTGCACTCGACGAGCGTGGGCGATGCCAAGAAGAACGTCACGCTCACCCAGGGTCGCGCCGACGCGCTCGCGTCGAAGCTCGCGGCGGGGGGCGTCGCGCGAGACCGACTCGTCGCGATCGGCTATGGCGAATACTGCCCGGCAATCGACACTGGGGACGAGAGCCCGGATGCCAAGAACGAGCGCGTCGTCCTGCGGACTGTCCTCGTAAAGGGTGTATGGCAGACGCAGGCGCGGGGATGCTGGCGCGCCAAGGCCGCGGGCATCGACCCGACCAAGCGAGGCCTCAAGGTCAATACGCAGCAGGGGATGCAGTCACCTGGAATCTGAAGGCCGCGTCGCGAATGGTTGACCACTCGAGAAGGGATGAGCGCATGTCGGGGGTGAATTTGGACAATCTCGAATGGGGTCGGGGCCCCGTTTTCGCGAAGCGAAAAAGGTCGGCACGTGTGAATCCATGTAAGGCTAACGCTGTAAAACGCAGCTCCACGCGGTTCGCCGGCCTCGCGCTCGGCGTCGCCGCGCTCTCGGGGGGCGCGCTGGCCGTGGGTTGCGGGCCGCGCCAGTTGAACATCGACCCCAAACAGGTCGTCGACTTGAAGGTTCGACCTGCGTCGCAGCAGAACCTCTTTTGCCCCGGCGACCCGTTCCTCGTCGAGGTCATCGCGAAGATGAGCGACGGCACGACGTGCAGCTCGACCGACGGGACCCGCGACTGTCTCGGGACGAAGAATCACATCATCGCAAAGAAAGAGGTCGACCTCACGGCGGCGGGCGCGGACCTCGCCCCGAACCGCGAGTGGGTGATGGTCCCGAGCAGCGATCTCTTCGAGACCGTGACCCTCGGCGTGGAGCTGCGCGCGGTCATCGTCGATCCGAAGACGGGCGAGCGCTCGATGGACGCCGAGCAATTGCTCAAGCCAGTCTACGACTGTCGACTCGGCTCGACCCAGAGCGCGGGCGTCGCGGCACAGCCCGTCGGCAACGCAGGTCCGGAGCTGACCATCACCGCGACGACCCTGTCGACACCCTTTTATGCGGACGCCGTTCTCGTGAAGTTCCAAGTCGCTGGGGACCCGGCGACCTACTATTTCATCTCGCCCTCAGCCGATAAACCGCTGACATTCGTGTCCAAAGGACAAGACGGTATGCCCGGCCCGGCGGGTGCAGCCGGCGCCCCCGGCAAACCCGGAGACGACCACTCGAAGGGCGCGGCCTGCGAGCTCGGCGGGGACGGTACGAGCGGCGGCAATGGCGCCGACGGCGGCAATGGCGGGGATGGGGGGCCTGGGGGTTTGATCCGATTCCGGCTCGACGAGCACGCGGCCGACAAACTGAAAGAGCGAATCCACGTGCAGAGCCTCGCGGGCGGGCCGGGTGCGGCTGGCCCTGGTGGCGCTGGCGGCCCTGGTGGCGCCGGCGGTCTCGGTGGCCCGGCCGACCCCGAGAAGTGCCCCAACACCCAGGGAAAGACGGGCGCTCCTGGTGCTCGGGGCAAAGATGGATTGCCGGGTAAGCCGGGCGGCGCGGGACCGCAGCCTGTCGTGGAGCTCGGGTCGCGTGAGGCCCTCTTCGCCGGCGAGCTCGCCGAGATCCAAAAGATCGAGGCCGCTCCTGCTCAGCGCTGAAGCTCGCTGAACCTTCATGTCGATGACGCTGCCCGCGCCCGACGCTGCGACCGTCGTCGCCGACGGGGCGGCGCTGGGCCAGCCAAACTTGCCGCCGAGCTCGCTCGTCGGGCACCTCCTCGGCGGGCGATTCGACGTCTTGGATCGGATCGGCGTCGGCGGGATGGGCGAGGTCTTTCGCGCACACGATCGCGAGCTCGACGAGATGGTGGCGCTGAAGGTCCTGCGCCCCGAGATCGCCAGTGACCCGCGGGTCATCGAGCGCTTTCGGAACGAGGTGAAGCTCGCGCGTCGCGTGACCCACGCGAACGTCGCGCGGACGTTCGAGCTCGGCGAGGCAGGTGGTCAACGATTCTTGACGATGGAGCTCGTCGAGGGCGAGCCGCTCTCCAGCGTCCTCGCGCGGCGCGGCGCGCTCGGTGAGGCCGCGGCGGTGCGCACCGCGATCGGCATCGCGGAGGCCCTCGAGGCCGCCCACGCCGCGCGCGTCCTGCACCGCGACATCAAGCCCGACAACGTGCTCTGCGAGCGCGGCGGGCGCGTCGTCGTGACCGACTTCGGGATCGCGCTGCCGACGCAGACCTCGGGTCACGCGGACCTCTCCGGTACGCCCCATTACATGTCTCCGGAGCAGGTCCGAGGCGAGCCTTTGACGCCCGCGAGCGACGTCTATTCGCTCGGGATCACGCTCTACGAGATGGTGACGGCGGAGCTCCCGTTCGCGGCGAGCTCGACCGCGACGGTGATGACGAGGCGACTCCACGAGCCCGCACCCGACCCGCGCGCTCGGCGCCCTGAGTTGTCGGCCGCGCTCGCGAGCCTCGTGACCAAGGCGCTCGCCCCCGCGACCGTGGATCGCTTCCAGACCGCGGCGGAGCTTCGGCGTGCGCTCGAGCTCGTTCGTGAGAGGGACGCAAACTCCGAGAGCGCGGGCGAGGGTGCGCCAGCGAGCGACGGGCAGGGCCTCGCGCTCGAACCCCGGAGCTCCGAGGCTCCGCGTATCGCTGCTGGATTTGCTGGTGAGCTCCTGACGATCGCGCTCCTGCCTTGCAGGCTCTCGGCGGCGACGGCCTATTTGGGCGAGGCCCTCTTCGATCGGCTGGCGATCTCGCTCTCGCGGCTCCCTCGCCTGCGCGTCGTGACGCGAGCGTTCGTCGACGCGACGACGACGGGCGCACGCCTCGCGATCGCGAGAGAGCTCCAAGCAGCCTTCGTCGTGGACGGCGTCGAGGCCTCCGATCCTCGGACGCACGTCGACGAGGCCGGCGCGCGCGTGTGCCTCGCCCTCTCGGTCTGCGAGACGCAGCAGGGCACGCCGCTCTGGTCTGCGAGGGTGATGCTCGACGCCGAGCGGATCTCGCGCGTGGTCGAGGTCAGCACGTCGTCGGTCGCGCTCGCGCTCGATCTCGAGCCGGAGACCACGCCCCACGCTGCGCTCGAGGACGCCGTCACCATCGATCTCGTGCTGCGCGCGCGCCACTTCTACAACAGCTGGCTGCCTCACGATCACGATCGCGCCCTCGGGCTCTTCGAGCGGGCGCTCGCGCGTTCACCTGAAGATCCGCAGGTGCTCGCGGGGTTTGCGATGGCCATCACGCGCCGCGCTTTCTACGGCACGAGCGTCGCCGGCAGCCGCGCGCGCGCCAGCGTCGCGGCCTCGCGTGCGCTCGAGCTCGCCCCCGATCTGCCTGAGTCCCAGCTCGCGAACGGACACCTGGCGCTCCACTCCGGGCAGCCCGAGATGGCCGGCAAATGCTTCCGCGCCGCGATCGGGGTCGCCCCTCAGCTCGCCGAGCCTCACGAGTGGGTCGGCCGCATGCTGCTCGAGATCGGCATGCTCAAAGACGGGGAGAAGCGGTTCAACCTCGCGATGCGGATCGATCCTCGCCAAGCCTTCATTCGATGGGAGATGGCGCGCGCCTACGCGCTCGAGGGCGACTGGAACACCTTCGAGCGCATCGCCCGCGAGGCCCGCGGCGGCGAGCCGCGTCGCATCGGGCGGTGGGCGGGGCACATCCGCTTCGCCACGTGGCTCTCGACACGAGACGAGCTCGAGCGCGTAGCCGAGGAGTTCAGAGACGCGCCGGAGAGCGAGATCTTCGACGCGCCGTTCTGTCGCGCCCTCTTGCTCGCGCACCACGACCGCGATTGGTCCGGCGCTCGGCCGCTCCTCTTCGAGCGCGCGCTCGACGACAGCTTCGAGAGCACGCGCAGGCGCTCCTTCTATTGCCAACTCGTTACCGAGGCCGCTTGTGTCTTCGGCGAGCTCGACGAAGCGCTCGACCTCCTCGAGCGCAGCGATCGGCTGGCGCTCATCGACCTGCACTGGCTCGATCGCTGCGTGCTGCTCGACGCCTTGCGCGGGTCGCCGCGCTTCACCGCTGTAAGCGACAGCGTCCGGGCCCGCGCCGACCGGGTGGCCGAGATGCTCTATCGCGGCTGATCGCCAGTTACAGCACCGTAAGCTTCAACAGGGAAATGGAGGGCCCACCGTGCAATAGCCCTCGGGCGCGCACATCGGGGGAGTCTCGCCGTCGACGCAGCCCTTGAAGGCGCGGCTGCTCTTGTTTTTGACGGGGTGCAAGAAGGGAGTCCGGTCCACCCAACAGTCCGTATCTCGCTTGCAAGGGACGAGCTCCAGCCAGAGGAACTGGCATTGACCGGCGTCACAGCCGCACGCTGGGCCTACAGGTTTGTTCGCGGGGGTGAAGCGCACACCGCGGCCGCCCTCACCCACCGTGCACTCACCGCGAGAACGATCGAGCAGACAGGTGTTGTACTTGCACGGCCCGACCGGGGGCGGAGGCTTCGATGGCTTGAGCGCGCAGGCCCCCTCCACGCAAAGGCAGCTCCCGGGTGGGGGGATCGACTTGGTGCACTCTCTCTCCTCGGCGCCTGCGTCGGCCAATGCGCTCTGGCAGCGCTTGGGCATACACGGATCATCCCAGCCACAGTCGGCGTCGCTGCCGCACGCGAGGCTCGGCTCGGGGGCGACAGAGGCCGACGCGCTCGGCTTCGGGGCGACGGCGACCTCGCTCCGTGACGTCGCGGGGCTCGCGGAGGACTGTGCAGAGCCGACAGGCTGCGCCGAACGCTCGGTCGCGCCACCGTCTGCGGTCTGCGGCGCGCTGCACGCCGCGAAAGCGAGCGCCCCGAACCCCACCAACGAGAACCCTCGCGACGCAACCATGCAATACACTCCAGCTCGCTATCGGCCAGTTACAGACTGTCTCCAAAGACTACCAGAAGATCGGGCGTGAACGCTCGGTGGAGAGCGCCAATTCCAATTGCAAACCCCTGAACCGACTCAGGAAGACGCAGAGCAGCGCCACGTACGATGCCACGTGCTGACGCGGGCGACAGTCCTTCTGTGGGGTGCGGCGTTCCTCGGCGGTTGCGCAACAGTCCAAAAGCCCGACCGAGACCGGGCGCCTCGCCCTGACTCGCGTGTGAAGGATGGGGACGCCCCGGCGCCCAACTGGCCAGCCATTCCAATTCCAATCGCCGCGCCGTCGGGCGAGCTGCCTGTCGCGAGCGAGCCGCTCGAGGCGCTCAATCGATCCCTTCGTGAGGTCGCGCTCCCGCCAGGGACCTCGACCATCCAGTTCCTGCGCGGCAGCGTCCTGGCGCTCACGACCTTGAGTGACGTCATTCGCATCAGCCCCGAGGGCAAGGCCCAGCGAATCAAAGGGCCCTCGTGTGAAGAGTCGTTCTCCCCGGGGCTCACGATCTACCCCGATTATCGGGCGATCATGATCGAGGGGGGGCACCTCGCGCTCTATGGTCGACTCTTCCGGAGCGGCCGTGGCGAGTCCCATTTGGGCTATCGCTCCGTTCAGACGCGCGGCGGCTGGACCTGTGAGGGCACACACCCTCCAATAGACGTGTCCATTGCCCCTGGGGACGTCGTTTGGAGTGTACCAACGCCCCACTACCCCGCAGAGCTAATCAATGATTCGCGGTTCGTTCCGAGTGCGAACCTGGAGGGCTTGGTGACCGCGTTCTATGGGCGGACTGCCGACCGCGCTTGGCTCGCTGCGGATGGGCTCGAGCACCTCGACGGCATGAGCTGGTCGCGGGTGAATCACCCCTTCAAGGAGATCAAGGCGCTCACCGAAGACCCGAGCGGTACTCTTTGGGTGATTGGTGAGCGCGAGAAGCAGCTCTTCGCCGGCGCGCTGCCACCCAATGGAGATTGGATTTGGATAGCAGCGCCGCCCGACTTCGACGCGACGTTCGTCATCGCGGCCTCGGGTGAGGACGTCTGGTTCTTGGGCGACAAGACCTTTTATCAATATGACGGGCGCGTGCTCCGCTCGATGCCGGCGCCGCTGCACTCACCGACAGCGTGGGTCGGGGCCGCTGGCGAGATTTGGGTCGGCGGCGCTGACCCGAGCGGCGCTGTCGTCGGTGAAGACCCGCTCCAGGGCAGAGATACCCGCGTGGGGAAGCTCCTACGAATCGAAGCCAGCGTGACCGCCAATAGCGCCGCAGTCGACGGGAGGTCAGTGCAATGAGGACGCGCCTCGCGAGCTTGTTGGGTCTCTTGTCGGCCTCGGGTTGCGCAGCGTCGCCCACCCCACCTGTGAAGGGCCCTGTCGCCGAGCTCGAGCCCTCGAAGCCTGTTTCGTATCTTCAGGGCGCGATCGAACACGACGCGCTCGGCTGGGTCGCGCTCCCCGACGGTGATGTGGTCGTCGTCGATGGGGCCTCGCCGAGACCGTTGCAGCTCAAACGACTTCACCCCGACGGTCGCTCGCGCTGGGTGGTCGCGCCCCCTGTCCCGGGCGACTCCTACGAGCTGCGGGCCATCGGCAACTACCTCGTCGTCCTCGCGAGGCGCGAGTCTTCGGCCGCGGTCGTGACCCTCGACGCACGCACGGGCGCGCCGCTCTCGCAGGTGTTCACCCTCGAACGAGGGATCTCGGTGCTCGCGTCGAACGGGGTCGTGTTCACCTCGAACGGGTCGCCCACAGTCGACGTCCTCCACCCCATGGGTGGACTCCTCGCGCGGGTCCGCGTCGAGACGCCCTCGGCGAACCATCGAATGGAGAGCGAGGTCGTGCATTTGGGGCTCCAGCCTGACGACAGCGTCCTCGCGGTCACGCGGGACGGCGGCGTATACGCGATAGACCAACAGGGCAAGCGTCGCGGCTACTCGCCAGTCGACGAGACTGTCATGAGCGCGATCGCACGACCCGGCGGGGGTCTTTGGGTAGCGGGGCGACGCGCCGTCTATGGTTTGACCGCGGGGGCTACACGCGACACGGTCTGGCGCCTCCCACGTGGTGAGGCGAAGCGACTGTCGCTCGAGAATGGAGTCGTCGTGGTCGAGAACGACTCGAGCGATGTCTATGAGGTCGACGCTCGCTCGCCGACGAGCGCCCAGGCTCGACTGACCTTCGAGTCGAGCGACGGGGGCATGCGCTTCGAGCGCATCCGCGCATGGGAGAGAGGCAGCCCGGGCTCTCTGGTCATCTCCGACAATGGCGACAAGCTCTACGCCGTACGGGGCGTAGAACGCTATGACGAGGTCGACCTCGCCTCCGTCAAGACCTCGCCATTCGCTGCCAAGGTGACCACGCACACCTTGAAGGCCCAATACGACGAGGACTATCTCGTCACGCCGACTGCGGTGTTCTTCGACGGCGGCGTCAAGCTCGTCGCGGGCGCTGGACATTGGAATTATGGTGGCCCGGCGGAGCTCAGCAACGTGGTCGTCTTCGACCTCGCCGCGCAGAGTCCAAAGCGCCTCGAACAACTGATGCCCAAACCACCTTTCTACGCGTTCGTGGGCCCGGAGTGGGCCACCGCGACTGGACCAAACACGCTCTATGTGTGTCTGACGGACATCTGCTACGAGCACACGGACGGGCGCGAGGCCGAGCCGCCTCGAGCGCCTCGAACGGGGATCTTCGGCGCGCCGGGTCACGTCGTGGCGCTCCAGGCGAACCCTCACGAGTCCAGGCTCATCGCCGCGACACTCGCCCAAATCTACGAGCGAACCGAGACAGGCTGGTCGAGTCTGAAATACCCCGGCCCGTCCTCGATTGGACGTCTCACCTCGGGCAGCGCGCTCTGGGCGCTCACTGGCTTTCGCAGCGACTCCGACGCTGTGCTTTTGGACCAAGCTCAGGATCAGCACCTCTACAAGCTGGAGAACGACACCTGGTCTGTCGTCGAGACGCCGACGACCAACATCACCACCCTCTGCGACGATCGACACAAGACGCTCTGGGTGGGCAGCCCGAGCGGGCTCGCGCGGCTCGACAAGGACACCTGGCGACATGTCGAGGGGGTTGGAGAGGAGGTCTCGAGCATCGTCAGCGTCGATGGCAAGTTGTGGGTCGCCGCCGCGGATGGGCTCTATTTGGGTGTACCGACCTCCGCGACAGTGCCGCCGCGCGACCTCATCCTCCACGCCGAGGTCGAAGCGCCCATTCTGGCAGCGGCCGCGACGCAGCTCTCAGTAGCCCCGGCGACCCTGCGCCTCGCGCCGCTCGGGCCGATCCCTCTGCAGGGTAAGGACTCGCAGGTAGCCGCGCTCTCTGTCGCGTCGGAGGGCTCGACGCTCTATCTGGCAGACGCGAGCCGGGTGATCGCGTGGCCCGAGACCGGCCCCGCGACCACGCTCTTCGAGAGCGTGCCCTGGAGGACCAGCATCCCCTTCGCCGTGAGCGACCAGGGCCTCATCACCACTGACAATGCTGTTCGCCTCGTTGCTACCAAAGAGCCTGGGCTCGGCCAACGAGTACAAACGGCGCTCGGCGTGCTGCGCGCGCTCGGCGCCGCACCGGGTGGGGCGATCTGGGTAGCGTCCACCCCCACCCAGGGGCACGCCACCATCCACCAAATCCTCGGGGGGCTGGATTCGCCCCCCATGCCCAGCCAATTCGACGCTGAGACCCGCTCTCACCACGTCGACGCTCCCCCGTTCCTCTACGCCGACGTCGAGGCCGTCTCCGCCAAAGAGGCTTGGTTCGCGGGCGGGGCCGCGAGCTTCCGCCATGCGGACGCGACCGACACCGAGGAGATGCCGATCGGCGCTGGCGCGCTCGTCCATTACGACGGCGCTCGTTATCGGACTTGGCGCTTCCGCGAGGGGGCGCTGCTCGCGATGACAAGATTGTCAAACGGCGAGGTCTGGGCGGTCGGGGTCGGTGGGCTGGTCGTGAGGCTCCACGGCGACGAGGTGGAGGCTGGCGTCTTGCCCCGAGCGCCGACCCTGCGCGCTGTGTTCGAACACGCGGGCGAGCTCTGGATCGCGGGCGACGACGACACCCTCGTCGTCGGTCGCGACATGTCGTCTTTGGCCCGAGTCGACACGAGCGTCGCGGGGATTCGGACGACGTTCACCGGCGTCGCGCGCCGCGCCGGTGACACGCTTGTCATCGGACCGGCGGGGTTCTTCAAGGTCGTCCGCTGAGCTCCAGATCTTTCGACGACGCGTGGCCGCGCTCCTCGACGCTGTCCGTGATCGCCTGGACCGCGACGTCGACGCCGTTGAAATGGGTCGTCCCGCTGAGCGCGTCGAAGAGCCGCTCGTCGGTCACGTCATTGAGGCTCACGCCCGCGTGCTGGGTCGCGACGGACTGGCGGGTACCCGTGCGATCGTGCCCCCAGCCGTGAGGCAAGCTGACGACGCCCTGCATGATCTCGTCCGAGATCTCCACCGGCGCTTCGATCGAGCCGACGCGGGTGGTGATGCGCGCGCGGCCACCGTGCGTGAGACCGAGCTGGTCTGCGTCTTTGGGGTGTACGAGCAAGGTGCAGCGCTCCTTGCCCGAGACGAGCCGCTCGCAGTTGTGCATCCAGGAGTTGTTGCTGCGAAGGTGTCGCCGCCCGATGAGGTGCAGCGAGCGCGAGCTCACCGCGAGCCCCTCGAGCGAGGCCTCGAGTCGTTCTACATCCTTGACGAAATCGGCTGGAGCGAGCGCGATGCGCTTGTTCTTGGTCGCCAAGGCCTGCGGCAAGCGAGGCTCTAGCGCGCCCAAGTCCAAGCCGTGCTCACCGAGCTTGTCGAGAGACAGGCCGTCCCGGCCGCGGCGAACCCCGTAGGGCCCGAGCCTGACGAAGAGCGCGAGGAGCTGTCGAGGTCGCACGACCCGCCGCATGAGACCGAGCGCGCGAGCAAGACTCCTATCGCCACGAGCCGCTGCGAGCGCGCGTGCCAGGTCGATGAAGACCTGCCAGTCGTGGAGCGTGTCGGGCTCCGCGTCGACGACCGCGGCGGCGTAGCGAGCGCGGTTCCGAACCCCCATCCCGCTCGCGAGGATCGGATAGTCGTCGCGCTCGAGTCCGAACGTCGTCGGGAGCACCACGTGCGCGTGCTTCGTCGTCTCGTTCAGATAGATGTCGACCGAGACCATGAGGTCGAGGGAGGCGAAGGCGCGCTCGAGACGCTTACCGTTCGGTAGGGAGAGGACAGGGTTGCCAGCGATGGTGACGAGGCCCCGGATGCGCTCAGGCCCCGCGGCTTCGAGCTCGTCCGCGAACGCCGCGACGGGGAGCTCGCCTGCGAACTCGGGCAAGCCACCGACCCGCGAACGGAATCGCGCGAAGCTGCCAGCCTGACCAACGGCCGCCGCGACGCCCGGCAGATCGACGAGAGGCGTATTGAACATCGAGCCCCCCGGCCGATCGAGGTTGCCGGTGAGGACGTTCATGAGCTCGACTGCCCAGCTGGCGAGCGCGCCGAACCGCTGCGTCGATATGCCCATTCGGCCGTAGACGACAGCGCGCTTGGCCTGCGCGAACTCCCTTGTAAGCCGCCGCAGGTCCGCTGCGGCGACCCCCGTGACGCCGGCCACGCGCTCGGGCGAGAAGGCGCGGACGAGCCGCTCGACGGTCGCGAGGCCGTCGACCATCGGCGCGAGGCGCCCGAGATCGACGAGCCCCTCGTCGAAGAGGGTGTGCAGCATGCTGAATAGAATGTAAGCGTCGCTCGACGGTCGGACGAACACGTGCTCGTCGGCCTCCCGAGCGGTCTCGGTCAAGCGCGGATCGAGGACGACGACGCGCCCGCCGCGAGTTCGAAGGGCGCGCAAGCGTCGCTTGATGTCGGGCGCGGTCATGATGCTGCCGTTCGACACGACCGGATTCGCCCCGAAGACGAGGAGATAGTCGGTGCGCTCGAGGTCCGGCACGGGCAGGAGCGCCTGGTTGCCGTACATCTGATAGACGGTCAAAAGCCTGGGCAGCGCGTCGACCGATTGCGCGCTGTAGCGCTGACGGGTGCCGAGCACCTGGCCGAAGAGGAGCGCGTAGAGGACGCCCGCGTAGCTGTGCCCGAGGGGATTGCCGGTATAGACAGCGACAGCATCTTTGCCGTGGGCGCGCTGGAGCTCCGCGATGCGCCCGCCGACGAACTCCAGAGCCTCGCCCCAAGAGACCTCGACGAGCGAGCCGTTCTTGCGGAGGAGCGGGCGCTTCAGGCGATCGGGGTCCTCGTGGATCTCTTTGAGGCCCATGACCTTCGGGCAGACGAAGCCGCGGCTGAAGGGATCGTCAGCGTCTCCGCGAATCGCGTGGATGCGCTTGCCGTCGTGGCGGACCTCGATCCCACAGGAGGCCTCGCACAGCGAGCAGTTCGAATACGAGACGCGTTCGCCGGGCTGTGACATGCCCGACATCTTGGCTGCTACCTGCGATTGGGGGAAGCCACGTCGACCGTGGCCGCCTTTTCGAAGCGCTGGCGCAGCCAGCGGTGCACCGGGTCGGCGTCGAGCCGCGGGTGCCAAAGGAGCGAGACCGCGAACTCGGGCATGGAGACGGGGAGCTGGAAGGTATTCATCCCGTCGCGGAGGCTCGCCGTATGTCGCTCGGGAATGGTGGCTACATAATCGCCATTCCGCGCGAGCGCGAGGGCTGTGGCGAAGCCGCCGACGACGACGGCGATGCGGCGCTCGAGCCCCAGTCGAGCGAGCGCCTCGTCCATCGGGCCCGGGGCGTGCTGAGGGACCTCGACGTGCCGCTCTTTGGCGTAGCGGTTCGGCGTCACCCGACCTCGACAGAGCGGATGGCCGGCCCGCACTGCACCTACAAGCTTGTCACGAAATAGGACCTTGGTGCGGACCTCGGGGCTCGTCGCTTTGGCGACGACGCCCGTCTCGAGGTCGGCGCTGCCCTCGCGCAGCGGGCCGCTGTCGCGCCCTGCCTTGAGGACGAACCGGAGCGAGATGCCGGGAGCCTCGCGCGAGACGCGCTCGATGAGGCGCGGCCCGAACGTCTCGACGAAGCCCTCACCGGTGCGGATCGTGAAGGTCCGCACGATCGCTCGGACGTCGACCGCAGCCGTGGGCCTGAGGACGCGCTCGGCCTCGGCGACGAGGGGCCCGACCATTTCGCGCAGCTCGGACGCGCGCGGCGTCGCGACGAGGCTGCGGCCGGCCCGCACGAGCAGCGGATCGCCAGTAGCCTCCCTCAGTCGCGCGAGCGTGCGGCTCATCGCGGAGGCGCTGAGGCGGAGGCGCCGCGCGGCGCGCGCGACGCTGCCCTCCTCGAGCAGGACATCGAGCGCGATGAGGAGGTTCAAATCAGGGCGGGACACCCGAGGAAAGTAGGCCCTCTCATACATGGCGTCAAACGCACGAATACAGTGCGTAGCGTGCGTCTTCCGCCATGCCTCGTACTCGCTAGTTTGATCGCATGAACGCCCCGACCCCTGCCGCAGCGACGCGCCCCAACGCCCACCGACCTGGGTTTGCGCTCGCCGGCCTCGCCCTGACGATGCTGCTCTCGTCGCTCGCGACCAGCAGCGCCAACGTCGCCCTCCCCACGCTGAGCAGGTCCTTCGCGGCCTCGTTCCAGACAGTCCAGTGGGTGGTCCTCTCGTATTTGCTGGTCGTCACGACCTCGGTCGTCGCGTTCGGGCGGCTCGGTGACTTGGTGGGGCGGCGGCGCCTGCTCCTCCTCGGGCTCGTCGCGTTTACAGTCGGGTCAGTGGCGAGCGGCCTCGCGCCGACGCTGGCGCTGCTCGTCGCGGCGCGCGCTGCCCAGGGCCTCGGCGCTGCGGTCATGATGGCGCTGACCCTCGCGCTCGTCAGCGATCTGGTGCCCAAGGAGCGAACGGGCAGCGCGATGGGGCTCCTCGGGACGACGTCCGCCATCGGCACGGCGCTCGGTCCCTCGGTGGGCGGCGCGCTGATTGGATTCTCGGGTTGGCGTGCGCTCTTCCTCGTCAACGCTCCATTGGCCGCGGTCGCGCTGCTGCTCCTCTATCGATACCTACCCAGCGGGGCGCGGCCTGGCCCGCGCAGGGCGGTCGTGTTCGACGTGAAGGGGACGTTGCTCCTCGCGATGACGCTGACCGCTTATGCGCTCGCGACGACGCTCGGGGGAGGTCACTTCGGTGGCGTGAACGCGGCGCTCTTCGTCTTCGCCGTCGCGGGGCTGGTGCTCTTCCTCGCTGTCGAGCGCCGCGCGCCGGCGCCGCTCGTGCGCACGTCGCTCCTCACCGATCGCGTGATCGGCGCGAGCCTCGGCGCTAACTTGTTTGTCACCACTGTCCTGATGTCGACGCTCGTAGTGGGCCCCTTTTACCTCTCAATCGGATACGGCCTCGCGCCTGCGCTGGTCGGGCTCGTGATGGCAGCAGGGCCGATCGTCGCGGCGATCACGGGCGTTCCCGCGGGCCGCGTCGTGGACCGCGCGGGCACGCGAAAGACGACGCTGTTCGGGCTCGCGGGCGTCGCGACAGGTGGCTTCTTGCTCGCGCTGTTGCCAGCGTCCCTCGGCGTCGTGGGCTACGTCGCGCCGAGCGTCATCATGACCGCGGGCTACGCGCTCTTCCAAGCAGCGAACGGTGCGCGCATCCTCGAGAGCGCCAAGCCCGAAGAGCGCGGCGTCGTGTCGGGCACTCTCAACCTGTCTCGCAATCTCGGCCTCGTCTCGGGCGCGTGCGTGATGGGAGCGCTGTTCACGACAGCGACGGGTGGGGCGGTCGCGCTCGCGCACTCGGCGGCTGTCGCGAGCGCAGCCAAGCTCACGTTCGCTGTCGCCACGGGGCTCGCGCTCGTCGCCCTCGTTTGGATCGCGCACGCGACCGCTTCGACGAGCCTCGGAGCTGCCGCTACGGAGCCCTCGCCGTCGCGGTGAGCACCGCTGCCGGCCCCGAGGCTTCGAGCTAGACTCGGCCGCGTGGACAAACTCGAAGCAAGGGCAACGCTGAAGGTCCTCTTGGCGGTCGCGCTCGCAGACGGCAAGCTCGACATCGACGAGAAGAACGTCCTCGATCTCGTCGCGCACGAGGAATACGGCGAAGACGATCCGCCCCCGAGCCGCTTTCAGGACTCTTCGGACTTCGACCGCTCGCTCAACCTCATCAGGTCACCGATCGCGCGCGCCCTGACGTGGAACGGCGCGCTCGCGATCGCCATGGTCGATCGCGGCTGCTCCAAGCGCGAGCACGCCCTGCTCGACAAGATCCACAGGGCGCTCGTGCCGGACGAGCCGCCGCCCCAGGTCTCGGTCGCGGAGGCCAAATACGACGAGCGGTTCACGACCATTCGCGCCGAGATCGAGGAGGCTACGATCGGCTTCTTGAAGCAGATCGGCAAAGGGGGCAGCGCCGTATCACAGACTCAATACGAGCGACTCGCGACCGAGCTCGCGCAATACAAGAAGGGGCTCTTCGCTAGGGCGATGTCTCTACCGCCGCCGAAGCCCTGACAACTCTGTAGGGATTCGCCGCGCGAAGAGCCGCTCAGAGCTTGCCCTCCCAGGGGATCATCAAGGTGCCGCAGGCCCCGGTGAAGAGCGGCATGTCGCCGTCCGAGCCGTCGGGGACGACCTCGCTTATGCGGCTCTCGAACGCGACCGGCGCCGCGATGAAGCCGAGCATCTCGCACATCTCCTGATCGCCGAAGCCCCAGTGGACAGCCTCGTCGCGAGGGTTCTCGAACTCGCAGCCGAACTTGAGCCCCGTGATCCCGCTGAGGTCGACCGGCGGCTCGTAGTACGTGCCGCGGGCCTCACCGTTGAAGCCGCGCACGTCGAGCAGGACCTCACCGTCGCGCGGGCCGCCCACGGCCTCGAGGAAGAAGCGCGTCCCGAGTTTGTGGGTGTGCGGTAGACCATAATACAGCGTTAAAGCAACCGAACCACCGACCGCGGTCGCCCAGTTGTCCGCGAGATCGCAGGTGCCGGAGAAGCGACTCGAAGCGTGGGGTGGAATGTCCAAAGTGTCGTACGTGAGATGGAACGGCGCGAGCGAGACCTCGACGGCGCTCTTGTCCAATGTGTAGAGCGAGAGCGACGCGTGCCCCGTCACCTCGTTCGCGGTGGTGTTGAGCAAATGGACGTCGCCGATGATGCGGGCGTGAGGCGGAATGCGGACGGCCGCGCCGCTCGGGAACTTCTGCACTTCGTGCACCGACTGGGTCGATTGGGCGTAGATGACGCCGCCTGCGAGCGCCGCGCTCAGCTGGTCATAGTCGCGATCGGCGCACGTCCAGACGCCGTCGGGGCCGTTGAATTTGTCGTCGGGTACGAAGGTCCAATTGGAGTGGTGCGACTGTTCGTCTTGGGTGAGCTCGACAGCATTGACCCAGAGCTCGGTCTCGTTGCCGAGCGTCCAACTCTGGCATAGGCCGAGCACCTCTTCACCAGGACCCACGGTAAAATCCTCGAAGTCGTGGCTGAAGACGGTCCCCTCGAGCGGCGCACAGCTACCGTCCTCGGCGAGGACGTATTGGCCTGGATCACAGGCCTTGCATTCGGCCGCGCCGTCGACGAGCGAGCAGGCCTTTTGGTTTACACGACAGTCAGCGATCTCGTCGGCTGTGCAAGGGGTCGGGCCCGCGCCGCCGGCGCCGCCACCACCCGAAGACGCGCCGTCGTCGCCGCACCCGACGAGGCTGAAGAGGACGAGGGCAGCGGCGAGCTCGAGCGTGCGCGAGGACATCATCGGTCCCCCGTGCCATGTCGCAACGGGAGCGACAACGCGAGCCCGGCTCGGAGCGCAACATTCGTTAATCAACGAGCAGCGTGAGCTTCGCGAAGCGATCCCATCCTCGTCGGATGGCACCTTCGAGAGCTCTCCCCTTCGTCGTCGTTGCGCTCACGAGCGTGGCGCCGCTGGCAGGTTGTTATCGAGACGCACCACCCTGCGACTTCGAGCAAGCGCGGGCGATGCCTCCGCCGCCGCGGCGACCGCCGAGCGACGCGAGGGGGGAAGGGGCGCCGCCTTGGGCGCCCCGCCGAGCTGGAGCTCGGCCGACGGCACTGCCGCCGCCCCCACCGCCCGAGGCCTTCGAGGCGTGCGTCGATCGCGAGCCGGGTGATGCGTGCAGCGTCGAGCCCGTCGAGCATCGCAATGAGCTCGGGGTCGGTCTCGAGAAGGGTGTCTGCGTGCCGCTCCCTCCCCCGCCCGATGGCCCACCCGATGGGCCGCCGCCTGGTGGTGAGCCGCCGCCCGACTTCGAAGGTGGTGAGGGTCCGCCGCCGGGCGCGCTCGTGTGTGCGCCGGCGCGTCGCGGACCGCCGCCGCGCGAGGAGTGAGCGCGCTCAGCCCTTCGGTCGAATGCCGTAGTTTCGAAGCACGCGCTTCGCGATGGCCTCGATGTGGACCTCGTCCGCGCCGTCGTAGATGCGCGCGGCGCGCTCGTGCGCGTACCAGAACGCGATGGGTGTCTCGTCGGTCATGCCGAGCCCACCGAGGCACTGGAGCGCGCGGTCGAGCACACGATGGAGCGTGCGCGCGACCGTGAGCTTGATGAGGGAGATCTCCTCGCGCGCCTCGTAAGCGCCCTGCTTCTCGATCTTCCACGCAGCGTGCAAGACCATGAGGCGCGCGGCGTGGATCTCGGCGCGGCTCTCGGCGATCCACTGCTGCACGATCTGCTTCGTACCGAGGGGTTTGCCGGGGGCGATCTCGCGCGCGGCTGCGTGTCTGCACATGATGTCGAAGGCGCGCTCGCAGATGCCGATCCAGCGCATCGTGTGGTGGATGCGGCCCGGCCCGAGGCGCTGCTGCGCGATCGCGAAGCCCGCGCCGCGCCCACCGAGGATGCTCTGCGCCGGGACGCGCGCGCCGGTGTAGCGGACCTCGGCGTGGCTCGCCCAGTCACCGCCCTCGTGGCCCATCACCGAGATGTTGCGAACGAACTCGAAGCCCGGCGTGCCCGTGGGCACGATGATCATGCTCGCGCGGCCGTGCGGCGCGTTGTCGGGGTCGGTGACGGCCATGCAAATCGCGAAGGCCGCGCCCTCCATCGAGGAGGAGAACCACTTGTGTCCGTCGAGCACCCAGCTGTCGCCCTCGAGCTTCGCCGTGGTGCCGAGCATGACGGGGTTCGAGCCGGGAAACTCGGGCTCGGTCATCGTGAAGCAGCTGCGGATGTCGCCGCGCACGAGGGGCATGAGGAAGACCTCCTTCTGCTCCTCGGTGCCGTGCTCCATGAGGATCTCCATGTTGCCGACGTCGGGCGCCTGGCAGTTGAAGACGTAGTGCCCGAGCGGGCTGCGCCCGAGCTCCTCGCTCATGTGCGCGAACTCGGTGAGCGTGAGGCCAGCGCCGCCGTACGCGGCCGGCACGTGCGCTGCGAAGAGGCCTGTCTGCCGAGCGAGCGCGCGCTTCTCTGCGAGCACGGGGACCATGGCTTTGAAGCCTTGCGTGCGCGTCGCGGACTCGAGGGGAAAGAGCTCGCGTTCGACGAACGAGCGCACGGTCGAGCGGAGCTCTGCGACGCGGGGAGAGTCGGTGAAGTCCATAGTTTCCTATTTGAGCCAGGAGAACGCCGAGACGATGAGGAAGAGGAACGACGCGGGGTTCACGCCGAACATCACGTTCACGGATTGGTGGAAGTCGCCGTCCGCGTAGATGAGCTGATGGCCGACCTCGAGCGAGAGGATGTCGGCGAAGAACTTCCCCTGCAGCGAGTTGCGCACGCCGATCGCGGTGTCGCCCTCGAGCGTGCCCGCGAGCAGGTGCGGCTGGTAGACGACCGCCCCGAAGGCGTTGCCCCCGCCGATGCCGAACCGCAGATCGAAGGCGTGCAGGCCGACGGTGTCGAACGTGTAACCAAGCTCGGGGTTGAAGACCAAGCCCTCGTAGCGCTCGCCGACGACGCCCGTGAACCCGACCGTCAGATCGAGCGCATAGCTTACACCAGTGTCACCGCGTGGCGCGACGTGGACAGCAGGGCCCATCGCGATGCGAAAGTCGGGGACAGCGTCGGGGCCGCTGTCTGCGCGCGCCTCGTTTGAAGCGAGGGCGAGCGCTGCTGCGAACACGATCGAGCCTGTCCTCATGACGCGCCGAGCGTAGCAGCGGCGCGCGCGGCGCGATCAGCCCGAGAGGTGCTCGATCAGGATCTTCACGCCGAGCCCGATCAAGATGAGCCCACCGAGGCCAGTGAGGCGCGCGCCGAGCATCGAGCCGAAGCGGCGACCGACGTAGACGCCAGCGAAGCTCAAGAGCCCCGTCGTGAGCCCGATCGTCGTCACGGTGAGCGCGAGCGGCGCGTGCATGATGGGCAGCGTGACGCCCACCGCGAGCGCGTCGATGCTCGTCGCGACAGCGAGGACGAAGAGCGCGCGGCTCGAGAACGGCGACGCTTGCTCGGGCCAGCGCCGCCCCTCCGAAACGGGAGGATCTGCGTCCGACTTCGCGCTGCCGGCGGGGCTTTCTTCGGGAGGGTTCGTCACCCCTTCCTTGACCATTCGAGCCCCGAGGACGAGGAGAAGTCCGAACGCGATCCAGTGATCCCAGGCCTCGATCCAGCGGCCGACGAACGCGCCCGCGAAGTAGCCGATGAGCGGCATGCCGGCCTGAAAACCACCGAAGAACGCGCCGACCCGCGCGGCGTCCGAGACGCGAAACGACGGCGTCGAGAGGCCGCGCGCGGCCGCGACCGCGAACGCGTCCATCGAGACGCCGAGCGCGATCGCGATGATGGAGAGGAAGGTCATCGATACCTCAGCGAGCGTTCTTTCCGAGGTCTGCGCGCGCGCTGCGGAGGGCGTCGGTCGCGCGATCGCCGCGCGCCTCCCTGCGCTCGGCCTGCTTGAGCGCGCGCTTGTGCTCGACCGCGTCGACGACCGAGGTCGTCGGCGGATCGTCGACGGCGACGCCGCGCGCTGCGAGCGCAGCCACGGCGCGGCCCACGAGGTACTGCCCACGTGGGCGAAGGCGCTCGGGGTAGCTCGAGCGATGCTCGCGCGCGAGCCGCTTCACCGTCGCGCGCACGCGTTTGTCGATCGGGCGCGGCGCCGCTTCCTCACCGCTCGAGGCGAACGCGGCGCGCAGCATGTCGTTCGCGAGGGCCTTCAGCGCGCGGCGGAGCTTGGCCTCGCACGAGGTGAAGATCCACGGAGGGAGCCAGTGCCAGAACCTGCAAAAACCCGACGCGAGCGAGCGCACGAGCGCCGCGAGATCGATCACGGCGTCGCCAGCCTCGCTCGCCATCGCGGAGTGCGGCACGTGGGCCATCCACGCGCGCAGGTTCGCGAGCGCCGCCGTCGGGTCGTCGCCACGGGGCCGCGCGAACATGCGCTCGACCTCGAGCGCGACGTCGCATTTCGCCAGGTCGACGAGGAGCGGCGGCGCGCTCTCGTCCATCGCGCCGCTCGTCGTCGAGAGCTCGCGAAAGAGCACCTCGAAGCGTCGCGCCGGAGACAGCGCGCTCATGATCGCGGCGGGCCCCGCGACGCCCTCGACGTGGCCCGGATCCGAGAGGAGATCCTCGTCGGCGAAGACCACCGAGGGTGGTCGCATGGCGACGTCCAGACCGCGCACGACGCGCACGGTGCCGAGCGAGAACGTCTTCTTGAGGGTGGCCTGCGCGACGAGGCCAATGTCGCTCTCGTAGACGACGAGGTGCCTGCGCTCGGGGTACGCCGCGTCGAGGGAGCGCGCGATCTCGGCCGCGCGAGCCTCACCGTCGCTGAGCTTCGGCTTGAAGAAGTAGCGATCGACCGTGAGCGAGATGCGCTCGGCGGGGACGCCGACTGCGAGCGCCGAAGCGAGCTCGATGGGGTTCGCGACCGCTGCATCGGACTTCTCGATCGCAGTCGAAGGCTCTGCCGACGGCGTGCCGAGCCAGCGGCGCGCGCGCTTCGTGGGAGCGAGCACGACGAGCGCGCCGGCGCCGAGGATATCGATCGCGTCCTTCGCCGAGAGGAGCGTGCGCGGCTCGAACGCGCCAGCGCGCGTGTCGACGGTGCCGGCGAGGAACACGAGCCCCTTGCCGACGAGCTCGCCGCGCAGCGCGCCGGCCCCCTTGCCCGAGGGTGAGTCGAGCTCGAGGTGCCCCTCGAGCGAGACGTCCCACGTATTTACTTTGACCCCCAACGAATCCGCCGCGCGCTGCCAAGCCTCGAGCTCGTCGCGCGTCGTGTGGTTGTTGAGGACGAGGATGACCTCGGCGTCGGGGTTCGCGACGTAGCGCCGCGCGACGCGCACGACGAACTCGCGGAGCTGCACGGTGCGACCGAGGTGCGGCGCGTCCAGGCGACCGAGCTCGAGGTTCGCGACGAGGCGCACGGCGCGGTAGTGCGGCGCCGTCGCCGCGAGCCGCAGCGTGCCCGTGAGGACCCGCTCTTCACCCGGCGCGAGCGTCTCGAGCTCGACCTTGTGGCCGCGCGCGAGCGACACGCGCCGTCCGTCGTCGGCGACGAACTCGAGGTGCTCCTCACCGACCTCGCTCTCCGAGAGGCTCAGCGTGAGCGTGAGGATGCGCGCCTGCTCCGAGCGCATCCCGAGCGCGCGCGTCGAGATGTTCTTCACCTTGATCGCGACGCGCGTGGACTCACCGGGGGCGAGCGCGTGCAGGCTCTCGATCGGGCTGCACTCGACGGGGAAGCGGACCTTGAAGTCGGCCGCGCCCGCTGGACGGGTCCTCTCAAAGCCGCCAAAACGCCTGCGCACCACCTCGATCCACGCCGCGAGGTGGATCGTGTCGCCGCTCTCGAGCGGATCGGCCGGGCCCTGCGGGGTGTACTGGCCGATGCGGAAATAGAGCTTGTCGGTGAGCTTGCGGCGCTCGCCTGGCGCGATGGAACCCGCGACCTCGAGCGCGGCCGCCTCGGGCTCGACCCAGCCGTCGCGCACGAGCGCGATCGTGATCGGCTCCTGCGACGGCGTCGGCATGCCGCCCATGTTCCGCACCTCGAGGTTCGTGACCTCGACGCGCTCACCGGGCTCGTAGATGCCGTCTTTGTTCTCGCTCTCGTGCGCGATGCCCGTGAGCGCCAGATCGAAGCACGACGGGTAGCGCCACGCCGTCGACCCGCTCGACGCGTGCACGACGAACTCGAACTTGCCGTCGCGCCCCTGCTGCCCCGGTTTGAGCGGCGACATCGGCGTCGAGCCCTGCGCGCCGCGCGGACCGTCGGAGCCACCCGAGTTCGAATGGTGGTGCGTGCGCGTCTGCGATTGACCGTTCGAGTCGGTGTAATGCTCGGTCTCGGTCCACGAATACGAGCTGCCGCCGCGGCCGCCAGGCCCCCCCGAGCCGCCCTGCCCGTGCGCGCCGGCGAGGCCCGCTGCGCCCCCGCGTACGTCGGAGCCGACGAGCATCGCGAGCTGCATGTGCGCCTCGGCGAGGTGGACCTCGATCACCCCGCCGCGACCGCCGTTCGCGCCGTCGGTGCCGGGCGCACCAGGCCCACCGTCGCCGCCGCGGCCACCGCTCGAGCCGCTCGTGTAGCGGGTCGCGTCGCTGCCCGATCGACCGCGCGCACCGGAGCCGCCGTTGCCGCCGGTTCCGCCGCTGCCCCCGGCGCCGCCGCGGGACACGAGCACCACGTCCCCGTGGTCCCCGATAGGAAAGACATCGTCAAAGCGACCCGCGCCGGCGCGCTCGGTCGTGCCGCGCACGCGCACCGCGTGTGAACCTACCGGCGTGAGCTCCGCGGTGATGAGCCCACCGTTCGCGCCAGGCTCGGCGGGGCCAGCGGGCTGACCGGGCATGCCGTCCCCACCCGAGAACCCACCGCTCGCGCCGCTGGCGCCGTTCGCGCCGGGCCGCCCCGAGGGCCCCGAGACGTCGAGCCGCACGATGTCGCGCGGCGCCTCTTTGCCGCCTTGTTTGGGCTCGAGGTAGCCGGCAGCGACGCGATAGACCACGTGGGCCTCAGGCGGCCGGCTTCTTCTCGGCCTTGGCGGTGGACTTAGGGGCGGTGGACTTCTCGTCGCCGGCCTCGGCGGCCTCGCGGCGGTGCTTCCACCACTCGATGACCATGGGCATCACGCTGAGCACGACGATGCCGATGACGACGAGCTCGAAGTGCTTCTTCACGAAGGGGATCTGTCCGAAGACGATGCCCGCGCCCATCATCGACGTCACCCAGGCCGCGCCACCTACAATGTTGTAAACAATGAACCGTCGATAGTCCATCGCGCCGGCGCCGGCGACGAATGGCGCGAAGGTCCTGACGATGGGTACGAACCGCGCCAGGATGATCGTCTTGCCGCCGTATTTCTCGAAGAAGCGGTGCGTCTTCTCGAGGTGCTTCTTGTTGAGCCAGCGCGACGTCTCGCTCTTCATCACGCGCGGGCCGATAGCTTTACCGACGTGATAGTTGACGGTGTCGCCGAGGATCGCGCAGCCCGCGAGCACGAGCCCCAAGAGGGCCGGGTTGAGCCCCGAGCCGTCGCGCACCGAGATGGCGCCCGCGGCGAAGAGCAGCGAGTCCCCGGGCAGGAACGGCAGCACGACGAGCCCCGTCTCGCAGAAGATGATCGCCGCGAGGATCGCGTAGGTCCAGACGCCGTAGTCCCGCGTGACCTGGTCGAGGTACTTGTCGAGGTGGCGGACGACGTCGATAAATTTGAGGAGGAGCTCCATCGGCCTCGGTCGGCTTTAGTGTGCCTTCGCCGCCGGGTCGAGGGTCCGCACGAGGTAGCCCGCGATCGATCGGAAGAGGTGAGCGCGCGCGGGTGGTGAGCGCACGCCGTGGCGTTCACCGGGGTAGACGAACATGTCGAAGTTCTTGCCGGCGCGCATGAGGGCGTCGGCGAGGTCGGCCGTGTTCTGGAAGTGGACGTTCTCGTCCATGAGCGCGTGCACCAACATGAGCTGGCCGGTGAGGTTCCCCGCGAGGTTCTCGAGATCCGCAGCCGCGTAGCCGGTCGGGTTCGCGGCGGGCGTGTCCATGTAGCGCTCGGTGTAGCCCGTGTCGTAGAGGCGCCAATCGGTGACGGGCGCGCCTGCGACGGCGCTCGCGAAGCGACCCGGCGCGCGCAGCATCGCGAGCGCTGCCATGAAGCCGCCGTAGCTGTGCCCGTAGATCGCGACGCGCGCGGGATCGATCGGGTAGCGAGCGAGCACCTGCTCGAGCGCGGCGAGCTGATCGGCGAGCTCGACGCGGCCGAGCTCACCCGCGATCGCGCGCTCGAACGTCGGGCCGCGACCCGCGCTGCCGCGGTTGTCGACCTGCAAGACGAAGAAGCCGCGATCGGCGAGGTGCTGCCAAAAGAGCCTCGGCGAGAACCGATCGGTCACCATCTGCACGCCGGGCCCGCCGTAGACCATCACGACGAGCGGATAGGATTTGTCGGGTTCGACCACGCGCGGCGCGAGCAGCGCGCCGTAGAGCTTCGTCGCGCCGTCGGCGGCCGTGAGCTCGAGCGTCTCGGCGACGCGAGGGCGCAGCCGCTCGAGGTCGGGAGCCGCCGGTACGGGCAGCGACACGACGCGCGCGCCGTCGTGCAGCGTCGCGACAGGCGCGCGATCGAGCGCGCTCTCGACGTCGACGAAGCGCCCCGTCTTGCCGTCGACGACGGTCGCGTGCGTCCCTTTCCCGGGTGTAAGCAGCTTGAGGTCGCCCGCCGCGGTGACCTCGTAGAGCATGCGCCCGATCGGGTCGTCGCGCGTGCCTACGACATAGACGCTCCCTGTGTCCTCGCGCAGGCCGGCGATCGCGGTTACATCCCAGTTACCCGTGGTGAGGACCTCCGCTGGGCCGCCCGCGAGCGGGACCCGCGCGAGGTGCGCGTGGTTCCCTGAGGCTACAATCGTGTAAGCAAACGAGTCGCTGACGACGAGCTGGCTCGGGTCGACCCAGCCAGTCTCTGTTTGCTCCGTAAAGAAGGGCTTCGCCTCGAGCTCACCACGCGCCCCGAGCTCGACCCGCAGGAGGTCGCGTCGCCGCTGCGAGCGCGCGAGCGCTTGGAACACGAGCGTTTTGCTGTCGGGCGTGAAGCGAAAGCGGCCCAAGTAGGCCTCGGCGCGAGGGGTCGCGGGCAGCGGGAGCACGCGATCGGTGTGCGCCTTGAGGTCGGCGACATGGACGGTAACGTGCGGGTTCGCGTTGCCCGCTTGCGGGTAGCGCTGGCGCATGAACGACGCCGCGCCACCTCGAAACC
Source organism: Polyangiaceae bacterium (assembly GCA_046351325.1). Taxonomy (GTDB): domain Bacteria; phylum Myxococcota_A; class Polyangia; order Polyangiales; family Polyangiaceae; genus Xiheicaenibacterium. Next base: position 714,036 of record JAXLYR010000001.1, read on the forward strand.
CGAGGATGTCGACCTCACCGACAGCGCTCTCGTCGACCTCGAGGTAGACGAGCTTCTCGCAGTCGGGTGAGAAGAAGAGCCCGCTCGGCTCGTCGAACTCCTCCTGCGCGTTGAAGTCGCTCTGGCCGCGCGTCACGCCAGCGGGGGCCTTCTTGGTGAGCAAGGTCGTCTTCTTCGTCGCGACCTCGAGCACGGCGACCTCCGAGCCTCGCGCGAAGGCGACCCGCCGACCGTCCGCACAGATCTTCGGATCGATCTCGGACCCATCATGGTCATTCGTCAGGCGAACGAGCGCTCCGGCAGCGTCTCGCAAATACAGCTCGGACCCGGCCGGAATGAGCAGCACGGGCGCCTCTCTCGCCCATTGGTAGCTCGAGATCCCCTTCAGGCGATTGCGCTGTCGCTCGTCCCGGAGCTCCTGAGCCAACCCGCCATTGGCGGGCCCAGCGAGCCCCTCGAGGTCGGCCGCGCGCACGAGCACCTTCGTCGAACCCGAGGCAATATCCAGGGCGAAGAGCGACATCGCGTCGCTCCCGTCCTCGCTCATCAAGAACGTCAGCATCGCGCCGTCCGGCGAGAACGTCGGGCTCCGCGGGACCTGCCAACCCGGCTCGGGGAAGCGCGCGACGTCCTCGAACGTCACCGGCGAGCTCGACTCCGGCAAGATCGCCGCAGGCTCGCGATCAGGCTTGGGAGCGCTCGCCGGCGGATCGAGCGGCGCGCCGGGCGGCGCCGCAGGCGGGAGCGTGGCGCAAGCCGCAAGCGTGGTGGCGAGGAGGATCGGGAGGCGCCGAGAGGGGAGCGCGCGCATGGGAGCCAACGTTAGCGCCAATGAACCAGAGAGGGGTGCTCGCTCGCCGACGCCGCGACCCTAATGGCCGATAACTCCCCGACAGAGCCTCGATTGACCTACAAGACTGTCACACTTGCCGCGCGCGAATGGCCTCTTCAGAAGCAGCGGGGTCCACCTCAGCCTCCGCGTCGGTTACATCCCTGTCATCGACGCGGACGCGGAGCTGCGTCTTCTTCTTGTTCTTCTTGGCGGCACGACGAGCTCTCCAACGGGCTTGCCGCAACCGCACAGGAGGAACCCAACGGTCCTGAGGTCCCCAATCTTCCAGCGCTTCGCGCAGCCGGGGCACACAGCCCAATCCATGCTCGGCACCAACCGAGCGTAGCAGAGGCGGCCCCGTCGCCACGGCTGACTCCGGTCTGTATCGATACGACCCAGTCGCGCGATCACTCCACTGAGCGAGCTTGCGAACACTACGTCTTTGGATAATGTCGGTTGAATGAGCTCAAGCTGGAGCGCGGCGACCGCCTCTATCACGTTCGGCACGCTCCTTTCTTTGGAAGCGTGCAGCGCCGATCCTCACTCGACTGCACGCGTCGACCCTTCGTCGAGCACCGCGCCGACGAGCGCGCCCACCGCCTCGTCGGTCGCGATTGCGAGCCGGCTGGGGGGTCAGGGGTGCGGTGACGCGACCTGTGGGCCGACCCAGGTGTGCTGCACCAACTCCGCAGACAAGGCCTATTGCGCTGAGCTCGTCGTGCCGCGCACGTCGAGCGACTACGCGGCTGTGGGTGACCAGATCAGGGCGTGCGGTGGGGGCTTCCCGACCTTCTGCGATGATGCGACCCAGTGCGGTGCTGGGGAGAAGTGCTGCTCAGAGTGGTACACGAGCGACCGCACAATTCGGGTATGTAAAGCTGGGGACTGCGCGTTCGGCGAGAGCTGCGGGGCAGCCCGCACCTGCCGCACAGCGGGACTCACCTGTGTGGCCGGCGAGTGCCAGTCGAGCTCGGCCCGCGTTCCATGCGGGGCCGCGACATGCTCAGGCGAAAAGCCCACCTGTTGTGTCGACAGCGAGCACGGCACGATGAGCTGCAACGCGACTTGCCAGGCAGGTGAGACCGCGTTCGCGTGTGCCGGCAGCGGGGACTGTGCCGACGGCGAGACTTGTCAAAGCAACGCGACGGGCTCCTGGTGCGCGAACTTGGTCGACAGTGCAAACGCGCACGTTCTCTGCGCGCGTGACGACGACTGCCCCGAACTACTCTGCCACTTCACGAAGCAGCCGCAGGCGACTTGCGACCCGCAGACTCGAAGATGCGGCTGCCGAGTCTGAGTGCCGGGTTCACCTGGCTGGGGTGTTCTCGCGCGGACGAACTTTCACCGAACGATCGTGCTTTGTCGCGCAACTACGAGCGTCGAGAGCGCCAGATATTCGTCGGGCTAGGCGAAACAATAGAGATAGTTCAGGTCCATCGCGAAGAGGCGGCTATTGGCGATGACGGGCGGGACAATGTTGCATATGTTCCCGTTGGGACCGACCCACGTCCTTGAGCTTGGGCCGGGCTGCCCAGAAGCCAAGAGCAGCGCGGTCAAAACCCCATTGATGGCCCCAACCACGTAGCCATCCGACGCACAGAAGCCGCCAGGTCCGAAATTCCCTTGGCCCGGCGCAGGCCCGGTGTTGGTCGGGACGGCCCAGACCTGCGCCCCAGTCTCCGCGTTCAAGCCCACGACGGCGCAGACTGTCTGCCCGTTCTGGGAGGGGACGTACTGCACTACCACGACGACACCGTCCGCAACCACCGGCGGCGGCAGATTTACAGTATTGAGCTGCCCGGACGCTGGGAAGATCCACGCGGGGTTGGTCCCTCCGGTCGGATTGATGCAGACCACCTGCCCGTTCGCCAGCGTCCCGTACAACATCCCCTCAGCGGCCACGACAGGCGTGACCCACACCGATGGATAGCCGGCGTCCAATTGGTTTGCCTGAGAGGGCAGCGGAGTGTCCATCGCGACATCCCATGCGATGATCGCGCCGCCACCGCCCGTCACCACCGCGGCAAGATAGATGGAGTCCTCGACCCGCCCCGGAGCGCCGTAGTCGAGCGTATTGTTCATCCCGAGCGGCGTGAATATCGGCGCAGGTCCCGACGCGCTTCCGTAGGCGAGCACGCCGAATGGCGCCACCCCTCCCTGGTTCACCTGCACGAGCACATGTGATTGCGGCGCCTGTGTCCCGCCGATCGCGCGCGCCGCCGCGACCCCTGACGCGGCCTGCCACGGCATCGGATATTGAAACGTCCATTGACCCATGCTGCCCTGAGCAAACTGGACGCCTGGGAAAGACCACAGCGGCACGCCAGTTACAGCGTCATAGGCGTTCAATACGCCCGAACCAAAGTTCCCGCCGACTGCCAACACGACGCCGTCGATTACGATAGTCGGTGAGAACATATTCTGATTTGCGACGGACCACCTCACTGCCCCAGTCAGTTGGTCGAGTGCGACGAGGGTCCCGCCACCATCGGTGAGATAGACTTGGGTGTCATCCGCCGTCAGCATAGGAGGAGCGCTGCCCGGGGGCTGCGGGAGCGCATACTTCCACAATAGCGTCTGCCCGGGCATCACCTGCGCAGGATATTCACCAGTGTTGCCCACATTGGCGAGCGGAACTCCGAGCTCTCCCAGGTCGATATGCGCGGCGCCGTAGAGTGCGAACTGGCCGCTCTCTGACAGCTCCAGGGCATTCAGCGTCAGCATGTCGCCGAAGGTCGCCAGCGATGGCCCCTGAATGGGGGTGATGTTCTGAGCGATGAGCTTATTGAACTCGGGGATGAGCGCTGTCACGATCGCCGACAGCAGGTCGCCGACGCCACGGCAATTCGGAGTGCTCTTGGCAGGGTCGAATCCCTGTTTGATGGTGGTGACGGCGATCGAGGCTTGGGCCGTCCCCGATTGGCCCAGACTCACCTGCTGTACGGTCGACCATGTAAACGAGACCATCTTGCAGCCGCCCCCGTCGGGCGACATGCCTGTGAAATCGAGGCTGATCCTCAGGGCCACCGTGCTCGCTGTGGGGTCGACCGTCACGGCCGCGGCGCTCACGTCGAAGTCGAACGTGAGGTTGATGTTCGTACCGGGGATCGTATAGGGGACTTGGATCGACGGCTCGCTCGCCAACGTCCACGTACCGCTCGCAAAGTCGAAAGGCGCACCGGGTGGCAGGGTTGCCCCGTACGTCACCAACGCCTTGATTAGATTGTTCAGCACGAGATATTGTATGAAGAGTCTCGTCGAGAAGATGAGCGCGACGGTCGAGCCGGCCGGGAACGTTTGAAGTCCCCACTGCGACGGCTCGCCAATGGTTGTGGTCGTCTTCAGCGCGAGCAGGAGCTGTGTTGCCCCGGCGGTCGTTCCTGGGACGACCCACGGCACGAGCTCGGTCACGTTGAATGGCGGTGGCGCGTTTTGCGGAACCGAAGGACCGAGAGGTAGGAAGGACAAGGTCTCGGCGAGGGCCGCGACGAGCATGGCGCCGACATCCCCATTCGTCCCAATCCCTGGCACATCGACCTCGATAACGAGAGGATTGTCGGCGGAGTCGACGAGCGACAACCCCGGCGTGAGGCTCCCTGGCGCGAATGTGGCGCTGGAGCTGATCGCGCCGGTGATCGACACGCTCGCCTGGATGCCGCTCTGCCCTGCCCAAGAACCTCCGATGATTCCAATGTTGACCGTCACTTGCGGGCTCGCGCCCGAGGCTGCCGGCGAGAGCACGAGCCCCGCGTAATACGGGGTGCCCGTGAACGTGGAGCCGTTGATCTCCACGGAGAAGGGTTGCCACGAGTTCCGCTTCGCCGCGGTGCGCACCATGCGATCGACGACCCATTGACTGGTTGCAACTAGAATGTCGGGAGCAAACGCCTCAGCAACAAACACCATGTCGACTCTCCAGTAGATGATGAGATCCCGTACTCGCTGTTCCGCGCCAGCGAGCGCGGGTGTGGGGCGAGTCAGCAAGCGCCAAGCCAGCTACCCCGCGGTCGCGGATGAGCGCGTTTGTCGCGCTGAGTGGTCGTCGCTCGACGCTTTTGGACCGTGCGCGCACGTGCGCCGCACGGGTGCCGCACGGTGCGGGCAGACCATTTCTCACCCGCTGTGTCGCCCGCGAGGTCGAGGTCCCATTTTCTCCGAACAGCGCGATAGCGGCGACGCTACCGCCAATTGCGACTCGAGGAGCGGCGGCTTGCGGGGGGCTGGGGTTCGCCCGCCCGCAGGACGCGCTCGGTGTCAAAAGGCCCAGGAGGTGCCCCAGCCCACGTCGCCAGTCACGGCCGCCCCGACGCCGATACCGACAACGAAGCCAATGAGGCTCGAGACGTCGCCGCTCATCAAGACCGTTACGAGCAAGCCTGGACCATAGCTGACGCCCACGCTGAGCGCCGTCACGCTCGTGCTCATGGCGGCAGGCGTGAGGCAGACAGCGCCGACAGAGAGCCCGATCGTACCTCCTATGGAGGGGCCGATTTGCCCAATCTCATAGGTGTATCCCCCGAGGTCCTGCGTCGACGCGACGTCGACCGCGAGGCCCGAGCTCCCCTCCTCCCCGCCAAGTATGACGTCCACTCCGTGCACCACACCGAACAGCGCGCTGCGCATCAATTCGTCGCCTTGCACCTGGCTGAGCGCCTGACCGTACAGCGTGCTCCCTTGCACGGCGCCGACTACGCTGGGGTCGAGCCGCTCTTGACTCCAATCGTAGTTTGCCAGTGTGCTCGCGAGCGCCTGGCCGTCGGGGGTGGTGAGGAAGCTGACAGCCATGTCCCCAAGCCCGTAGGCGAGCGCCCCCTGAGGTCCAGCGAGATAGTCGGCACCTGCTGACGCGATTGTCCATGGCCAGGCCACGTCCTCTGCTTTCGACTTGGGCGGGGGGCCCGCCGCAACATGTATGTTCTGCGGGGTCAGGGCCTTGAGCCGCGCCCGAACGGCCGCTGCCAGCGGAGGGTTTGCGCTCATGTTGTGTCCCTCAGGAGAACGTCCAGATGTTCCCACCGAAAACGGTTGCGCCGCCGCCGAACCCGACTCCAATCCCGATGGCGAAGCCGCGGAACTCCAGTTGTAGATCGACCATAATGGCCAGTCGGACGCCGAGCCCGAAGTAGGCCTCGACGGCCAACCCGAGGATCAGCCCCGCGAGCTGCGACGGAAGCTGATTGAAGAGCTGTATCTCGATGTTCAGCTCGAGGTTCACGTCGAAGCCCAGCTCGCCCACTGCATAACCCATCCCCATCGCGGGCTCACGCTTTGCGACGTCGGCGATGACACCTGCGCCGCCCGCGCCGCCGATGAAGAACTGGGCGCCTGCGCTCACACCGAACCCGATCGTGGTGAGCAGCGCGTCTGCGTTCACATTGGCGAGCGCCGGTTGAAAGAGAGGGGAGGCCCCCGCTGCGGACGCTCCAGTCGCCATGCCAGGGGTCAGCGAGCTACCTGTCCAGTCCTGCGCCTGGAGCCCTCCGATGACTTGTTGTCCGGCGGGGTCTTGGGCGAACGCGACGCCAGACGTAGTGCAGGCGTCTACGGCTGGGAAGTGCGCCGCATAGAACTGTTGGCATGCGTCGAGGATCTGCTGGTTCGTCCCGACGTCCGCGGTGAGCCGCGGGGGCAGGCTCCGGCGCAGGGTTCGGGCGTCGAGGCTATGGAGAGCGGGTGCAAAGAGTCCAGACTTGTTCATGGTCGCTTCCTTCTTGTCGCTGTAGTTCTGGGCGTCGGCTTCAGGTTGATGCGGTGCAGGTGCCACCGAGGATTGTCTGGCCGTTCGGCGCACCGCTCGTGAGGCCCGCCATAACGATGAATCCATAGGGACTCAGGTCAGCGGTCACGACGATGCGCAGGAGCACGGAGGTACCGTCCACGGTCGTGCCGATCTCGAGGCCGTAGACTGGACCGTTGATTTGAGCGGGGGTCGGCGTCCAGATCGACACGGCGAGGTGCGTCGGCGCGGCCTTGGGTGTGAAGGGGTCATTGGGCAAGTCCAACCTGTCCTGAGCTTGCACGGTGCCGGTCAGATCGGCGCCCATTCCGCTATTACCCCCGCTCGTCGCCGTGAGGTCCGCGACCCCGACCACGAGCGAGTGGAACTTGTCGTCTGCCACCAATTGAGCGAGGTACGCGCGGACAGCACCTGCTGCGAGCACTGGCGCGACGAGCGTCGAGTGGACGTTCGGCGACGACCAGTCGTAGGCGTCAATCGCCTGGATGGCGGGTTGGAGGGCGGGCTCGACATAAAGAGAGGCGGCAATCTTGGCGAGGGCGTCGACCAAGACTTGGCAGGTCTGGTACGCGCTCTCGGCGGCGGCGACGATCTGCTGGTTGGTGACGATGCCGGTGTCCCGTGAGTCCCGGGTCGGGGTCGCCTTATTGGTGAATAGAGCTGACGGAAAAATCTGGCTCATGGGTGCCTCCATTGTCGCGAGGGTCAGAAGACCCAGGTCGTCCCGCTGACGATGACCGCGCCTCCCCCGACGCCGACCCCGAGGGAGATCGTGAACCCCGCGAGCTCGAGGGCCTGATTCATGTAGATCCCTAGGGAGAGGCCAACGATCTCGCCGACAGGGACGTCGACCTCGAGGCCGAGGAAATCACCTGCCAATCCCTTGACTGGTCCCGCCCAGAGACCGAGCTGAAGATTCAGCCCTATCTCGATATCGATGCCGAATCGTCCTTCGGCGAAGCCGACCCCCGCGACGTTCTTCTGACCTCCCAGGTCGAAGCCGACGCCGATGCCGCCGCTCTCGCCAACGAGCAACGTCAGAGACTCACTGACGCCGATGACCATGGATGCGAGCGCCGCGTCGTCCCTCGCCGAGGCGACAGCGCTGCTCAGCTCGGGCGACGAATAGACGGGCCTCGCAATCGACGGATCGGCGCGACCTGACTTCCAGTCGTACGCATTCAAGGCCTTCACGTGTTGGGAACCATCAGGCGACTTGACGTACAGACTGCCCTGGCGCGCGGTCGCGTCTACGGCGACGCTGTGTAACGCATACTGGGCGCGGGCAGCGTCGAGTAGCTGCTGATTGGTAGCGGAGGTGGTGGCGGCGGCGCTCCTGCCCAACCGTCGAAGCGAACTGGGCGTGAGGTCGGCGAGGTGAGGCGCAAACAATCCGGCATTCTTCATTGTGGGGTCCTTTCAAAGAGCGGATCACGACGGACGCCTGAGCGAAGCGAGGGGAACGAGTCGCCCGAGCTCCACAAGCCCGCAGTCGTCGGGGCGGAAGAGCAAGCGCCAAGCCAGTCAAACGCGGTCGTGGATGAGCGCGGTTGTCGCGCTGAGTGGTCGTCGCTCGACGCTTTTGGACCGTGCGCGCACGTGCGCCGCACGGGTGCCGCACGGTGCGGGCAGACCATTTCTCACCCGCTGTTGGGACTTTTCCGCGAGCATCTGCTCCGTGTCAGAGACTGCCGCCGCGATCCCCAGCACGTTCGGCCCCTATCGGATCCTCGCGCCGCTCCGCCGTGGGGGAATGGGGGTCGTTCATCGAGCCTCCCACGTCGAGACCGGCGGTCTCGTCGCGCTGAAGACGGCGCGCGCCCATCGCGTCTCGGAGCTCTCGGCGCTGCGCGACGAGGTCGGTGTGCTTCGTCGACTCAGGCACCCAGGCATCGTGCGCCTGCTCGATGAGGGGTTGAGCCCGACCGGCCCCTGGTACGCGATGGAGCTCGTGGAAGGACAGTCGCTCGCCGAGATCATCGCGCGACATTGGCGGCCATGGCGTGGAGCCGACGGCAGCCCGACAACGTACTCGGGGAGCACCAGTCCATCCGCTGAGACTCTTGTAAGTGGAGTATACCCCCCAGCCCGAGTGGCGGAGGCCTTCGACGAAGCGCCGCATCGCGAATCGCGACGTGCCGACCGGCCTCCGGCTGGGGCTGGCCGACTCGACGAGATCACGACGCTCGTCCTCCGGCTCGCTGGCGTCCTCGCGTTCTTGCACGGAGAGTGCGTCGTGCATCGGGACCTCAAACCCGAGAACATCATTGTTCGACCAGACGGCACGCCGGTGCTGCTCGACTTTGGACTCGCGACCCGCAGTCGCGGCGCCACGGAGCGCGAGCAGCTGACCTCGGCTGGCCTCGTCGCCGGCTCGGCTGCGTACATGGCGCCCGAACAGGTCCTTGGACAGTTCGTCGACGCCCGCGCAGACCTCTATGCGCTTGGGTGCATTCTCTTCGAAATGGTCACCGGATCACCCCCATTCGGCGCTTCAGGCAATGAACTGCTGGAGAGGCATGTCGTCGAGATGCCGCCAGATCCGTCGACGCTCGTGGAGGGCGTGCCAGCACCACTCCGCGTTTTGCTCCGCCGCCTCCTCGCCAAGCAACCCCGGGATCGACTGGGCCACGCCGACGACGTCGTTCACGAGCTCGCCTCGCTCGGCGCGGACTCGGAGTCGCTCGCTGGTAGAGACGCGCGCCTCCCCAAAGCCTATTTGTATCAGTCGGAGATCGCCGGACGCACAGAGGTCCTCGCGCGGCTGGACACCGCGACACGAGCGCTCGAGGACGGTCAGGGCGGATTCGTCCTCGTAGGCGGGGAGAGCGGGATGGGAAAGACCGCAGTGGTCGGTGAGGTCGCGCGGCGCGCAAAGACTGGACGACAAACAGAGGTCGTCCTCGGACAGTGTGTGACGCTGAACGCTGCCGGCCGCGCCAGCGCCGACTCCAATGGAGGTCCGCTTCACGCGCTCGTCCCGCTGTTCAATGCGATAGCGGACCGCTGCATCGAGGGGGGCGCGGCGGTCACCGATCAGCTCGTCGGCGCCCGCCGGACCGTGCTTCAACCCTATCTTCCCGCGCTCACCGACACCGATGCGAGCACGGGCAACGCCGAGTCGAATGACGAGCTCCCAGAGGCCGCGCGCGAGCGGCTGGTGGTTGCCGTCGCCGACACGCTGCGGGCGCTCGCGGAGCTTCGCCCTGTCTTGCTCGTTCTCGACGATCTCCAGTGGGCGGACGAGCTTCTGTCGACCTTTCTGTCGAGGGTGGCGACTGGCGCGCTCGAGGTCGGGCGCGTCTTGATTCTCGCCACCTATCGCACTGAGGAGAAGTCAGCCGAGCTACGAGCTTTGGTCGACTCACCACGAACCCACCATATCGAGCTCGGTCGTCTCGACGACGCGAGCGTCGGGGCAATGGTCAGCGACATGTTGGCCATGGCGAAGCCACCCGAGGACTTCATTCGCTTCATCGCCAGGAACGCCGAGGGTAAACCCTTCTTCGTCGCGGAGTACTTGCGGGTCGTCGTCGCGGAGGGCTTGCTGAACCGCGCCTCCGGTCAATGGCAGTTTGCCTCGACGGCAAAGGACACACCCGCTTCACGCTTCGAGGCGCTGCCGCTCCCACGCTCGCTGCTCGAGCTCACACGGTTGCGACTGTCGCGCCTCTCGCCGGCAGCTCTGAACCTCGCCGAGGCCCTCTCCGTGCTCGGGCGAGAAGCAGACGCGGCGGTGCTCCTCGCCACGCTCTCGATTGTCGATGCCGAGGAAGCGCGCGAGCGCCTGCGGGAGCTCTCCGCCCAACAAGTGGTCGAGTCACCCGAGCCGAGTCGAATCCGCTACGTCCACGACAAGCTCCGCGAGGCCGTCCACGCCGGCATTGCCACGAACAGGCGGCGCGAGCTCCACCGGGCCGCGGCGAGGGCCCTGCTCGGGCTTCGCGGCGAGGAACGCGCCGCCGAGCTTGCTTATCACTTCGGACAGGCGGGCGACGAGCAAGAAGAAGCATCTTACGCGGCTATCGCTGGGACAGAGGCGCAGGCCCGCGGCGCACACCGCGAGGCCATTGCGCTCCTCGAGCGCGCATTGGCGATACTGGAGCAGAGTGGGTCGCAAAGCGCCGAGCTCGTGCGACTCAGCATGACGCTCGGGCAAGCCAATCTGAACTGTAAAAACTTCGACGCCGCCATTGCCGCCTCGGCGCGCGCCGTTCGGGCAGCGGGCCTCTCCCCCCACCCCTCGGGCTCGCGCGCCGTGCCCATGCTGCTCTGGCATGTCGGCGCGCAAGTCGCTCGAGTGCTCCGTCCTGTGCGGCCAGCGAGCATCGAGCGCTCGAGACGTGCCTCACTCCTCTTGGCCTCCCAAGCGCTCGCGACGATGTCGACTGCAATGCTGTACGAGGCAGACGGGCTGGGGGTATTGAGCACCAGTCTACGCGGCCTGAACCTCGCCGAGGAAGCCGGTGGGACCAACCATGTCGCCCTCGGGATCCTGGGCTGGGCGGCCGGAACGGCGGGACTCAATCGTGTCGCGAAGGCCTATTTCGCTCGGGCGGAGGTGCCGGGGCTCAACGCGACCGACCGAGTGCGTGCCGCACACGCCGCCCTCTTCGCCGGAAACTACCTCATGGCGACTGGGCAATTGGGAGCGGCAGAGCAGAAGGGGCAAGCGCTCCTCACCGAGCTCGCGGCACTCGGCGACAAGAACCTCCAGAGCTACGCGTGCTACAATCTCGCGATTGGGGCCTACCTCCGCGGCGACCTCGGCCTATCGGCTTATCACTTTGGCGCCGCCCTCGACCTGAGCAGCGACCAAGAGCCGCGCCATCGGGCGGTCTACGTGAGCGGCGCGGCATTGGTAGCCATCTTTCGCGGGCGCCTCGACGAGGCGGACGCGCTCCTAGCCTCCAGTGCAGGCTCCTTCACTGCAAAAGACAGCCTGCCGGAAGCCGCCTTTCAGGGCGCCCTCGCCTTGCTTTTCGCGAGGAAGGGCGAGTTCGGTCGAGCCCGCGAGGTCGCGAGGCGCGCGCTCACCCTCCTCACTGCGCCGCGGGCGTCGATGTCTCATGGGCTCGTGGCGCTCATGGGCGCGGCGGAGGTCCTATTCGCCTGTCGAGAGCGGGCGCACGCTAGCGAGCGTCGCTCACTCGAGCGCGAGCTTCGCGGCCTGATTCGACGTTACCGGGCATGGGCCGCCGGCTACCCTATTGGACGCGCAGAGGTATTGCTTCAAGAAGGTCGCTTGGCGCGGGTGCTGGGCGCCGACAGGCAAGCCCGCCGCCTGCTGGAGGACAGCTTGGCCGTGGCCCGGCGCGGCCCGCTCTTGCTCCACGAGGGCCTTGCACATCGTCTGCTCGCCGAGACCTACCCGCAGACCTCGACCGAGCGGGCTACGCACCTGAGAGCGTCGCTCGCCAGCCTGTCACGGGCGGGCGCTCACGCCTCTTTGGTGGCTGGGGTCGTCGAGCCCTGATCCGACGCCGAGGTGGCAGCCAGCGCGCGCGCGCGCCGCAGGAGCAAGATGTAGATCATGTCGATAGAGAACACGGTTGAGAGGAGGATCCAGACGAAGGCTGTCTGCTTCTTCAGCGGATAAAATATCTGCCAGAAGGTGATCAGCGCGAGCGAGATGATCCCCGTGCCGATCATCTTCGTCCAGCCGATGCCATAAGCGACGTTGTCGTGAGTGCGAGGATGGGTGCCCCGCCGCGCGAAGAACATGAAGATGAACAGAATGCTCATCGTCAGGTTGATCATGTAGGAGCTGAGATAGGCAAATGGGTCGTGGATGTACGCCGACAGAAGGTCCTGCCCGGCGAAGGCGAGGACGATGGCTCCGACCACCATCGGATAGAACCACTGTCGCAGCTCGGGGATGGTTTGCCGGGCCCGCCCGAAGCGGAACACCTGATAGACAATCACGAGGTCCACGGCGAACCACAAGAACGAACCGTAGTGCCACAGCTTGACGGGGGGAGGTCGGAGGAAGCAGGACACCGCTTCCCACGCTATGTTGCAGCAGACCGCGGCGACCGGTATGCAGTACGTCCGGTTGCGGAACCCGTTGTAAATGGCCAGGCCGTACGCGACGAGCCAAAAGGCTACGCCGACAATTACGCAACCGAACGCGACTGGATGCGACAGAACCTCCTGTTGCATCCCGTCCTGGAGGTTCGGGTGACTCACGGGGTCTCTTCTCTCTGTCGCTGGGTCTCGCTGAGCGCCTCCGGGGGGTAGAACTGGTCATAGAAGGTCGTGTCGAGGCGGTGCGCCTGGTACGCGAGCAACGTCGCGAGCGGCGCGTTCCCCGCGGGGAAGCGGCCGAAGCGGTCATGCACGTAGCTGCAGTATGCGACCGTCGCCGCGATCGCCTCTTCTGAATAATTGGGGACGGCGGCCTCGGCCTTGGCGCCATCGAGGAATGGCGCGTCCCGCCCATGGTCGCGGTAGATGCCTTTGCCCTTTCCGAACTTGGTCGCGACGAACGCCCGCACAGCGTCCTCCATCTTCGAATAATAGGGCGGGCAATAGGTCGACAGCAGTGTGACGCCGTCACGCTCGAGGCCGACTGCTGTCGGGACAGGGACGTCCTTGTGGAGCAGCCTGGCCGCCAATGTCTCCAGGACGCCGAGCCCGAAGACCTTTGAAAACGGCACCCCGAGCACTCTGAAGCCCAGCGCCTCGAGCCACTTCGGATGTTCGGCGGCGTGAGGGAATCCGCCGAGGCCGAGCGCTTGCGCCATGAGCGCGAGGTTCTGGAGCATGGCCCCCTCCTCCAATCCGGCGAGTTGGAACAACGCGGATTCGATGAAGCCTATGGTGCCGACGTTCGTCGGTGGGCTGCCGTCGGCGGGTGATGTGTCGTCGAGGTGCCCGCCCTTCGACTTGGCGAATTGACCGATACCCGCGGGCTTGAAGCCGTTGCGCTCATCCAGCAAGAACATGCCGATGTCGGGGCTGAAGGCCGCGAGGAGCATATTGATGTAGAGCGCCGTGTATTCGATGACAGGGAGGAAGTAGGTCGACCCCGGGATGTTGGCGGACCATTTGTTGAACGGCGGGCAATAGGGGACCTCCCGCGGCACTGTCACCCTGCCGTCGGCGATCTTCACGCGCATCTTCTCGTAGATTTCGACCAGTCGCTCCTCGCGTGCGGCCTGAATGAGGGCGTCGATCTGCGACGAATCGAAGTCGTGTGGACGCTTGAGAAACCAAGCTCCCTCATCGTTGATGACGATGACCGAAGTCGCGTGGAGGGCGTCGCCGCTCGCCACAGTGCGACCGACGAAGCTCCCCATGATGTTGCCCCCGCCGGCGTCCGCGACGTTGCCAGTCTGATAGGGCAACTCGCCGAGAGCCCGGCCCGTAATACCGCACGCCGCGAAGGCGAGCGCAGCCTCCTCCTCGAGGGTGAGCGGAGCCGGCACGCTCGGGCTGGTGTATGCCAGCGGGCCCCCATTGAGCGCAGCGCCACGCGAGAACCGGCGTGAACGGCGCTCCGTAATGGCCCGTAGAAGGGGGTAATGAGATAGCTGGGTAAAACTCGGGCGGTCGCCGGCGGTCGTCATGATGTGGCTCCTTGGTCAAACCAGCCCGCGCGGAGATCCGCTGGGACTCGGAAAGGCGGGCGGGCACCGCCGCGCTCTAGCGACATGAGAGCATCGACGATCTCGAGACCGAGCCGTCGCGTCGTCAGGCGCATAGGGTTGACGTCCTTGCCGAAGACAGCCTCCGACTCTGCGATGAGTCGCTCCGCGACACGCAGGACGGTCTCCGTCCAGTCGGCCGGTGGGACGCCGAGGAGATCGCTGATGTTGCTCCCAGTGACGGGATCGGCGTCGAGGAAGTAATGAACGAGGCTCCTGGGCACACCCTTCAGGAAGGTGGCGGGCAACAGGTCCTCATAGCCCTCCAAGAGGGCAGTCATGAGCGCCTTGCCCTCATCGGAGGCGGCGATCTGACGCTTGTAAATCCTGGTCGTGAGCTCTTTCGCCTCGGCCACGGTGGAAGGGACGAGATCAGCGTGAATCCCCATGATCCGCGCGATGATCCCCCAAGCGTGTTGATAGGACTCTCGCTGGGCGTCCGATAGGGACACGTTCAGTCGCTCGAGCCCATCGAGCACCAAGTACGAGAAGGTCATCAGCGTCCCGGCCAAATCCTCCTGATTGATGGGCACGCCCAGTTCGGCCGCCCACGGACGCTCGGGATCGTGGAGCAAGAGGTGTCTGACGGCTGCGTGCATCAGGCGCACCTTCTGGGCGGTACGGACGCCGGCACCATCGGGTGCGAGCCCGCCGGGCGACAATACGTCGATCACCATTTGTGTCGTCTCGAAGACCCGACGCATGGGGCGCTTTGCGAGGTAGGCGGTGCGATAGAGCACCTGCACTCCCTTCTTGGCGGCGTACGCGGCCGGCAATGCATAGAAGCCGAGGGCGACCAAGACCTCAGGCCCGTACTTGGCGAAGGTCTCTTGAGCGACCCTCACGCTGTCACTTTCATAGTCGGGCATCTTCGACGTCTTTGTCAGGAAAGCCCGGACGACCTCGGGGAGCCCCTCAGAGGGAATCCCGTCGTTCCTGACGAGCGACGCCATCAACCCGTTGACCGCTTGTGTCTCCCCATCGGCGAAGACCGCGCTGATGACGGCGTCGGCCTCTGGGTCGCCCCGCTCTCGCATCTCGTCCAGGGTCTCATCGCTGAACCGGTCATTCATGCTCTTTTCCCCCCTCCTCTATCGACATCCCCAGCTTTCGCATTCGCCTGTAGAGAGCGAAGCGACTGGACAATCCCAACGCGCGCGCCGCCCTGGTGACATTGCCGTCATTGGCCGCAAGTGCGGCGCGTACGGCGTCGCTCGATGGCTCACGCTCGCTATTCTCCGGGCCGCGCGCCGCCAATGGGGGGCTGGGCTCGCCGCGAGGCATTGGCGTCGCGTCGACGGGAGGCACGATGGTGTCGCCGGCGCTCGTAGCCATCGCGCGCCACAGCATCGCGTCGAGTTCGCGTATGTGCATAGTGAACGGGTGATGCAGCAGCTGCTCGACGAGCTCGGCGGAGAACCTCGGGGCGCCCGAGGCGTCGAAGAAGTGACTGGTGAGTTGAGGGCTCCTCTCACGAGCACGGCGGGCGAGGTGGGCAGTGAGCAGCGGAATGTCCTCTCGACGTCGATCCAGACCCGGTAGGTCGACACGAAGGGGCAGGCGCGCAGCGAGATCGTGCTTGAGCGACTCGACAGAGCGGTTCGTCGCCGCGATCAGCCGGAGGTCTGCGTGGCGGGCGACGCTCTCCCCCAATCGATGGTACTCGCCATAGCTGTCGATCACGCGCAGGAGGTGCGATTGGGCAGTCTCCGGCAACTCGCCAATCTCGTCGAGGAAGAGCGTGCCGCCATGCGCCTCCCCGACGAGCCCCGCACGCTCACTCATCCCCGGATTCGGGTAGTTGCGGAGATTACCGAAGAGCTCGGCGTCGACCAGACCGTGCGGCAAAGTCGCGGCGTTTCGCGCGACAAATGGCTTGGCGGCACGCGACGAGAGCGTGTGCAACGCACGTGCGGCGAGCTCTTTGCCAGAGCCGCTCGGCCCTAGAACGAGCGCGTGTTGAGCGGCTTGAGCCGTCCACGCGAGCTGCTCGCGAAGGAGATACGCGGCGGGACTCTCCCCTAAGATCCCGAGACTGTCTGGCCTCGCGAAGTCGCCCAACGCGCTCGCTGGAAAGACGCGCATGGGAGGTAGGGTCCGGCCTCGTCGAACGGCGAGGAGGATCAGCTGCCCCTTCAATTGGACGGAGTCCCCTTCACGAACTGTGCAGGAGTCGACAGCTTCACCGCGGAACAATAGGGGACAGCGACCGGTGTTCGTGACCTGAAGGGCTCGCCCATCGGAGCGGATCTCCAGCTGCTCCCTGGAGATTCGCTCTCCAGACAGCTCCCGCGTGGGCTCGAGGCTGCCGGGGCGCTGCCGGTAGAGCGTGCAGCGCCGCGACCCTCGGCGGCGAGACGTCGTCTCGCGACCGAGCACCTGAGTGTCACCCTCCCGAAAGAAGGCGACCTCGCCGACACGATCGGGCTCTGCGGAAGACCATGCGACGACGAGCGCCAGCTCCTCGCTCGCGGACAAGCTCATCATCGTTCGCGACGAGACGGGCTCGAGAGTCGCGGCCGATTCACCCAATGACTCCCCCACCCTTGTCCCCCTCTCCGCGTCGAATATCAGTCGCGCGACGAACCGATGAAGTTATCGAGTTTCAGGCGCTCAACAAAACAAAGGTTGAAGGCGCCCCAAGCTGTCACGACCGTCAGCTACAAGCAGGCATGCCTCGGCATCGACGGGTCGATTCGCGGGGCTCGCAGCAGTCGGCGGAGGCCGGCCGGGGTGCCCTCGTGCGGACGAACTTTCACCGAACGATCGTGCTTTGTCGCGCAACTACGAGGTGGCTCTTGGACTGACGAAGCCGTCAGTGCAATCCTTGCTCGGTCAACTCCCACTGTGCGGTAGCCACCAACGCGTCGAGAGTTCCGGTACACGTGAGGCCAAGCGGGTTGAACCGCAAGCTCAGCTTGTGTTCCGTCGCAAACGATTCCCACTCGTGCTTCTCGTTGTTCTCTGCCAGCAACCGGAGTCCTCCCCTTCCAAGCGGAATGAGAACAGCCAGCACCACGAGGAGCTCCAGAACCTGCTGCATCGCTCAGCTCGTGCGTAGTCCAATTTGATGCGCGAGTCTCGTCCCGAGACGAGGCTGGGCAAGGTGGTCCGGCGACCGTCGCTTCCAGCGCACTGTTGGGTAGCGCTTGAGAGCGCCATCGCTCAACGCGCGTCGGCAGCTAGTTCGTCGCTCTCGTCAGGTGGGCATGGGTGCCTGAGGCTGCGCCGCGACTGCCGCCAGGCCCCGTCTTTGCCGCGTAGCTCTGTTGTAACCAGGCAAGACCCGTTCGCCGAATCCTCATCGGTAACGGTCTTCATCCGCAGCGGGACATCTCCAACGACTGCATATTCGCTGTGCCAGTGGATACAGCAGCCGCTCTTCGAGGATGCCATCAAGCGCCTCTTCGACGAATCGACGGTCGGGAACCCGAGCGACTCTTCGGTCAGGCGACTCAGTTCAGGAGACAGGACATACGCCTTGCGGCGAGGTTGGTACAGAAATACCGCGTAGCTAGGACTGCCATAGGAACCGCTATCAGCGTCGTTTACGGCAAAGTCCTCGTGCCCATCGAAGTTGAAATCGCCGCAAACCACCTCGGGGTCGAGGAAGCCCGAGTTGTTGTCGATACTGAGCGAGACCGTCTGCACGCTCTCGCCCTGCCGATAGACCGCGAGCTTCGCCTGCATCACGCCGCGACCGTGGTCCGACTCGGCGGCTACGACGCGACCAGGAGTCAACACGAAATGAAACCCGCCGCACCCAGTACTGACCCGTTCGTCGCTGACTGGCTCGGCGGTGAGCGCCGGGTCCTCATCGGCATCCGCAGAAGCGGTAGCGGTTGCGGTCAATACGCCAGAGACGAGCGGGGCCGGGGGCGGGGCCGTCGCCGACACACTACCAACTGTGCGTTCTGCCGGGGCCTCGCCGCAGCCCACGAGAGTGGTGACGGCAACCGCGTTGATGACTCCAATGGACACACGCGGGACAAGCATTGGACCCGGGCAACGCTCGGCGTGCCCGCTGAATTCCGGCCACTGAAGCGAGGATTGGAGTCCTGAGAGGGGAGCTGGCTAATCGCGTAGTCCGAGCCCGATCAGGGCGATTCCGAGTCCGACCATCCAGGCAGGCAACATGCTCACCGCCGGGCCCCGACTACCCATGAAGAAGCGCCGCGTCCCCTCCCCCGCCCACACGAATCGCAGGGTGAGATCGACGGCCGCAATCAGGAAGCCAGCGGCGAAGGCCGCATACATACGTGACTGTGAGGGCACAACGTCTGCCACCGCTTGTTCGGGGGGCTCAGTACGCCCCCGCGCTGCGCGCTCCCCCCAACTTGTTCGACCGCATGCCCCACGAGAATGCCGAAAACGACCAACAGTATCCCGAGCAGCTTGGAGTGTTGCGCCACGAACGGGAACGTAGGGCACCCGCCGACCCAAAGCAAAGCCATACGCCGCGCAGCAACCGACTGAACTGTCAGCGCGGGGCGATGCAGTCGCTTGGTCGGCTGGCGTTCGCGATACGGCCGCAGTACGTTCGGCGCCCAACATGCCGTCGCTCGTGCTCACCCCGCGCCAGACCGAAGATTCCCAGAGGCTGTGGCGCGCGGCCATTCTCCGGGGCTGGGCGGTCCATCGTCTGACCACCTGGCGAATAGACGACACAGCGAGAGCGCTGGATGAACCGTTTCTCTATGCGGAGGCCCTCTTCGGCCCGACGCTGGCGGATGAGCTCGGCGTGCGCCTGCTCAATCCGCCTGAGGACTGGCTTTGCCGCCTCCCTCGCGAATATCGACGCCGCGACATTCAGCTTACGACTCTGGAGCAGGCGCGCGCTGCGGCGTCGCCGTCTTTCGTGAAGCCGCCCAATGACAAGAGCTTTCCCGCGGCTGTTTACAGCGCCTCCGACCTACCGGCGGGGTTCGACCCCGCGATGCCAGTGCTGGTCTCGGAGCCAGTCTCGTTCCTCAGCGAGTTCCGCAGCTTCATTGTCCATAGGCGGGTCGTGACCCAATCCATCTACGCCCGCGAGGGCGAGCCGTTTTCGGGGGAGGTCGAGCCGGCGGAGCTGTCGGCCATGAACGCGTTCCTGTCGGCGCTCTTGCAGGACGACGCTGTGGACCTGCCGGATGCGTGTGTGCTCGACTGCGGGCCAATTCACGGGCGAGGCTGGGCAGCGGTGGAGCTCAACGCGGCTTGGGGCGCGGGCCTCTATGACTGTGACGCAGAGGCAGCGCTGGAGGCTGTCAGGGCTGCAACCCTACACGTGTAGTCGTCGTGACAGCCGAACCTGGGTCGACAGAACCTTCCATTGCTCAGTTGCGAAAATTCAGAATGACGCGATCGACGAGGGGGCGCTCGAGAGCCTCGCTCGTGACGGTCATATCCACCTCGAGCAGGCCGCCGTCGCCTCCAGTGGGCGCCTCGAGCCAGACTGGATGGCTGAGCTCGACGTGGACGCGGGCGAGTCGCTGCGCCAACCGCTCCGCGATATGGGCCGCCATGATAGCGGGGTCGGTCAGCGTCGCGAGCTCGGCGAACGAGATGTGCAGGTGAATGTCGGCCGCGACGTGGGCGATACGCGTCAAGAGGAGTCGGGCCGCCAGCGAGTTGGGGCGGCCGCTCGGCCCAGCTACGACGCTGTCGAGCAAGCAGAGACTCGACTCGTTTGTCAGCAATCGATTCGCCCCCGCGCTGCGCGCGCTGGCCCAATCTTGGATAGAAGTGGGCGCTGAGGAGTTGAAGGTCTCCGTCACCCCGTCGATGCTTACGCCGCTGTTTGCGCCTTCCCAGCTC
The DNA here is from genome assembly GCA_046351325.1 of Polyangiaceae bacterium. Classification (GTDB taxonomy): domain Bacteria; phylum Myxococcota_A; class Polyangia; order Polyangiales; family Polyangiaceae; genus Xiheicaenibacterium. Next base: position 734,053 of record JAXLYR010000001.1, read on the forward strand.
TCCAAGAGCCGCGCGGCGACGGCGAAGTTCGCCGGGACCTCGAGTGGCCCGCGTGGGTCGCTCGCGGGCCGGCCCTTCGGTGCGATCACCTGCGAGGCGCAGATGGCGACATAACCCGCGGCCGGCTCACGCAAGAGCCCCGCGATCTCGGGCGAAGAGAGCTCACGGGGTTCGGTGGGCTCGGGCAGGAGCATGACAGTGTTCTTGTGGCGTCCGAAGTCCGCGAGCGCTTTGAGCAGCCGCGGGTGGGCTGCGTAGCTGAACGAATCCGCAAAGACGAAGGCGGTGTAGGGCTTCATCGCGGGGTGGTTCATGCCTGGAACTGACCGGTAAAAGCCCCACCGCTTCAAGTCGCCAGCGTCGTCGAGATCCGCCGCTAGATCTTCGATCGAGGCGTTGAGGAAGTCGACGTGAGCGCCCGCTGGTGCCGCGTGCACGAGCGCCCGCAGGCCGTGCCACCGCTGCTCGAGCTTGTGGAACGCCGAGCTGAACAGCAATTGACGCTCGGCCTCGGCGCGCTGCTCGGGGGCCAACTCGGTAAGGCGCGCGAGCACATATTGGGTGTTCGCAGCTTCCATCTCGGAGGTGCGCCGGAACGGGACGCGCACGGACTGGCCATTCATGTCGATGGTGACGCCCGGCCTCTGGTCGGTCATCTCACGCGAGAAGTTGTCTCGATCGATCTCGCGCTGCGTGCGATCTTCGATGGGGCGATTGTCCACTTTCCCCTGGAAGTCCCCGATGACGAGCAGTCGAAATGGAGGCTCCGGGAACTCGAAGCTCCTCCGCGTCGGGGCGACGATGGGCTCACGATTGGGCGAGATGCGCAGTCGGAATCGAGGGCGGATCGTGAAGCGAGGCGCGCGCAACGCCGCGGCGGCGGCGCCCTCCCCGCGCTCCTCCAACCAATCGGCGTAGACGACCCGGGCAGCGTCATTGGTGAGATCGCGGGGGACCATGTCCCTGAGGCTAGACGGGCACTCACTTACCGACAAGGACCCGCGACGACCGATCTCGGCGCGAGGTCGAGCGCGCCGCTTACGTACACCACTGTCAGCGATACGCTGGCGGGACGCGGAGCAGCTTTGCTTCGGAGGGGTTGCCCTCTGCCATGTAGAGCGCGTCGCTCAGCGCGCACGCGGTCCCGGACATTTCTATTTGGAACGATCGCCCGCGCTCCGCGATGACGGTCGTCTGCTTGCGCTCTGCATCGGAGACGACGACTGCGCTCCGGTCGCTGCACAGCGGGAGCCCTGTCTCGGCCCGTTTGGTCGGTGTGAGCGTCTTGAGGTCGGCCTCGACGAGCGCCTTGTCGCGCCAACTCCACCAATAGAGCTCGGCGCCCGCGAGCCGCAGCCCGGCGACGCCGTCGGGCTCGTGCGGCCCGATTCGCTCGTGATCATCGACGAGCGCGACGAGCTCTTCACCGCGGTTCGAGCGGCGCCACACGAAGGCCTCTTTGGAGGAGACATCGAAGGCGAGCTCCTTCGAGAGAACGTTGTACGCGTCCCCGTGAGAGACAATGCGGGGCGCGCCGCCACGACTGTCGACCGCGAGCAGCGAGCGCTCGCCGCCGACCTCGAGCGTGCCGAGCATCCATAGGGTCGAATCAATGAACTCGATCGCGGCGACGCCATAGACGGTTGCGACCTCGACAGGTTCGCCGGAGCGCCCTTGGCGCTGGACAGCATTGTTCGCGCCTGTGAAGTAGACGGCGCCGCCGCCGGCTGCGAGGTGCGGGGGCTCGAACCCATTGGGCGACAGGCGATCCGCGACGATCGTGACTGGGCCCCCTGTCGTCGATACACGCCGAACGTCGAAGGTGAAGGGTTCGTCGACGTAATGGACGTCCCGCGTTACGAAGTAGACGTCGGTGCCATCGACCGCCACTTCGGTGATGAGTCGCCCTGGGAAGGTCGCGAGCGTCGTGGTAGCGGGCGCATCAGTTACAGACGCGTAAGCCGAAGACGCGACAGTCGCGGGCGCGCTGCTATCGCCTGACGGGACATTTCGCGGAGGAGCGCTGCAGCCCCCCGTCGCCTGAAGGACGATCGTAGCGAGCACGAAGAGCTTCATCGCGTGGTCTCTCCGAAGCTCCGCGCGACTCAGCCGAGCACGCGAAGCGAGCCTCGCACGACGCCCCAGCTCGACTCGGACCTGAGCCGCGCGAACACCTCGGCGCCGGCGGCCACGCCGTCGAAGAGCGCGCGGTAAGCGGCGACGATGCGGGTCGTCTCGGTGGCGTCCTCGCGCACGAGCTCGACGCGCAAGCGCGGCACGCCGGCTGCGCGGAGCGAGTCGACGAGCGCGGCGGCCGATTGACTCGAGCCGTGGAAGACCGTGTTTCGGCAGCCCACGTCGGCGATCACGGGGTGCGTGAGCCCCGCGCGATCGCGCAGCGAGAGCGTGTGGCGCTCGCAAGGTCGCCCGCAGTCTTTGTGGTCGCTGCCGGTCGAGAGCTCCCGCGCGAAGACGCAGTGTTCCATGTGGAAGAGCGGCATCGGCTGGTGAACGACGACCTCGGCGAAGCGACCGAGCGGGGAGCGCACGAGCGCGAGCAGCTGTTCGGCGTCGAGGTCGTACGCGGGCGTGAACGCGTGGAGTCGACCGCGGCAGAGGACCTCCGCTGCGGCGACGCGGTTCGTCGCGTTGAGCGAGAAGTCACCCACGCGGAGCGGAGTCTCGCCCTCGGCGCCCTCGCGAAGCGCACCGAGTCCACGCACGAGCACGCCGTCGGGCGCGAGGCTGGCGAGAAAGTGATCGATCTTCTCCTCACCTGGCTTGCGGATCCTCGGAGGCGCGACGCCGATGAAGCCAGGCCCCTCTTCGCGGAGGGTGCGCACCGCGGCGCCCGTGCCTTGGAGCTCGAGGATGTCGAGCCACACGCCGTCGGCGCCTGCTGCGCGTGCGGCGCGCGCTTGCTCGAGGTTCCGACACAAGACGAAGAGGCCCGGTGACGGCGGCGTGCGGTGCGGTGCTTCGTCCATTGCGAGGAGGTCGGTCGCGCTCGTCGCTCGGGTGGGCACGCTGCGCGCTGCGGCTTCGATCAGCGCGGCCGCGAGCTCGCGACGCATCTGGTTGAGCACGGGCGGTGGCAGGAACGGCGCGCCGTCGATCGCGAGCTCGAGGCTGCCCGCGGAGAACGGCGTGTCCCCGAGGCGACTCAGCTTGTCGCGAAGCGTGGTCGGATCGGGCGGACCGCTGCGCGCCGGCGCGAGCGGCTCCGCGCTCGAAACGGTCGCGGACACACCCGACGTGAGCTCGCCGCGCAGCGTCGCAGGCTCGCCGACGGTCGCGCGCAACGAGAGCGCGATGGGGACACGCGCGGGCTCGCGAGCTGCGATGGCGAGCGCCTCGCGTTCGGCCTTCGGATCGTCGGTCAAAAAGACGCGGCGACCGACGGCGCTCGTGTTGGGCGTTCGCTCCGGCCCGATCCACAGCTCGATCAGTCCGCCGCGCGCGACGTCTCGCACGAGCCACACGCGACCACCGATTTCACCTTGGTCGGCGCGCCCGCCCTCGACGAGGACGCCCTGCCCTGCCTCGACGGTGCGACCTGCGTCGAGCCGCACGCGGAGCCATTGCTTCTTGCCGTCGCGCGTGAGGCCCTCGACCTTGCCGAGGAGCGCGCCTCGGTGATCACACGAGCGCCCATCGACGAGACGTTGATGATCGACGCCGTCGAGGAAGCCGTGCCCCGAGCCCCTGCTGAACGTCGCGAGCGCGCGCTCACGCAGCTCGGCGCCTGGTGGTGCAGCGCCCTCGAGCGAATCCACGGCGGCGCGATAGAGCGCCGTCGTCGCGGCGACGTACGCCGGCCCCTTGAGGCGCCCCTCGATTTTGAGGCTCGCGACACCGAGCGCCGCGAGTCGAGGCACGAGCGCGCTCGCTTCGAGATCTTGAGGAGAGAGGAGGTAAGCGCGATCACCGAGGTCGCGTGGCTCGCCGTCGACGATGAGATCGTAAGGCAGACGGCAGGCCTGCGCGCAGGCGCCGCGGTTCGCGCTGCGCCCGCCGATGGCCTCGCTGGTCAGGCACTGACCCGAGTAGGCCACGCACAGCGCGCCGTGCACGAACACCTCGAGCTCGATCGGGGCCGCGGCGGCGATCGCTGCGATGTCGGTGAGCGAGAGCTCGCGCGCGAGGATCACGCGGCTCGCGCCGAGCTCCGCGGCGAACGTGGCCGAGCCTGCGTCGGTGCACGTCATCTGCGTCGAGGCGTGGAGCGGCAGGTCGGGAGCGATCTCGCGAACGAGGCGCGCGACCCCGAGATCTTGCACGATAACAGCGTCAGCGCCGGCCGCTGCGCAGCGCCGCACCGCGGCCTCGAGCGCCGCGAGCTCGTGATCGAACACCAGCGTGTTGAGCGCGACGTAGCCCTTTCGGCCGTGCCGGTGGAGGAGCGCGAGCGCGCGATCGAGCGCGTCGTCCCCGAAGTTCGTCGCGCGCGCGCGGGCGCTGAAGGACGAGAGGCCGAAGTAAACCGCGTCGGCGCCCGCTGCGATCGCAGCCCGCATCGCAGCTTCATCCCCCGCGGGCGCGAGGATCTCGGGACGGGTCGTGCGCATGAGCGACGCTTATTCGCTCGGCGTCGGCGCGCAAACAGCACCTTCGGCGAGGACGGTTTCCACGTGCGGTCGGCTGTGCCGAAGCACCACCTCGAGCACCGCCGCGGCGAGCTCGGGCGGCAGGCCCTCCTCCTCAGCGGCACGCGCCCAGCGATCGGCGAGCGCTCGCTCGCGCTCGGAATCCACGGCCGCGAGCCCCGCGTCGCGCTTCAGGCCGGCGAGCTCGGCGACCACGCGACGTCGCTCCGCGAGCGTCGAGACGACGACGCGATCGAGCCTGTCGATCTGCGCGCGAAGCTCCTCGATCGCAGAGGTCGCGTGCGGCTGCGAATCGGGAGGCGAGGCAGGTGTGCCCATGCCGCGAGCCTATCGCGCGCGCCAGCGCGGGGCCTCGGCGAACCCAGCGAACTCAGGACCGGCAGGACTAGCCTGGTCGCGTCGGGCGTGCTCGTCGATGATCGGCTGTGGAGGAGGAGCGCAATGAGCGATGAGCGCGGCCCCCGGATCTACTGTGGTGCCCTGATGGAGGTCGCGCCCGACGTCGCGCCAGACAAGACCTGGCCGCTCGCGCGGTTCTTTCCGCTCTTCGACGGCTGGCACCGCGTCGCGCTCACGGGAGACGGGATCACATGCTCGGAGGTCCCGCCCAGCAGCAGCGAGGATGGCTCGATCGACGTCGATTTCGACGACGACGACGAGGGCGCGACTGCGCGAATGCCCGAGGTGATCCTCAGCGCGACCCCGCTCGGGGTGTGGCCGATGGAGGTCCGCGACGCGCGCATCGACGGTCCACCGCTCGACTCGGATGCGCTCCGCGACAAGAACGAGCTCGTGCTTGGCGGCATACGTTCGGTGTTCGTCGACCCGAGACCGCCAGCCGCTCTCTCACCGATCTGGGCCGGAGGAGCCGAGCGTCGAGAACCCCGAGAGGCCGTCCGTGATCCCGAGAACGCGCGCATGCGCCGCGCGCGCCGATCGCTCACGCTCCACGTCGCGCTCTCGTACCTCGCCTTCCCGATCGATCACGACGGGAACCTCTTGCATCTGGCGGTCCCACGCCGTCCTCACCTTCACATCGTCGACGACATGAAGTTCCTCACTGGCTTCAACATCGCGCTCCACCCGTCGAATCCGGCGTCGATCCTCCACGCGATCGCGAGGTTCATCGGAGACTTCGCGGAGCCGGACCTGATCTGCTGACGGTCTGCGACTCGCTCGCAGCTCTACGACGAGCGCCGCTGCGATGAGCGCGCAGCCGAGCGCGCGACCGAAGCCGAGCTCTTCGCCGAAGATCCAGCGACCGGCGGCGAGCCCCACCACGGGCACGAGCAGCGAGAACGGCGCGACACGCGACGGGGCGTGCTTGCGCAGGAGCGCATTCCACCCGATCCCTCCGGCGATCAACGCGAGGCCACACTGGTACGCGAGGGCGAGCGCCACACGAGAGAGCGCGCCCGCGGGCAGCGCGAGGATCGCGGCGGGCCGCTCGGTAAGGACGCTGCCGACCGCGAGCGTCGCCGCGGTCGGAACGCACGCCCACGAGAGAAATCCCAAGGAATCCACGCGTACTCCGAGCAGCGCCATGCGGCGCGCCAGCAGGTTGCCGGCGGCCCACCCAGCCGAGCCGACGAGCACCGCGAAGACCCCTAGGCTCGCCCGGGTCCCGATGACGATCGCGATCACCCCGAGCACCGCGAGGATCATCACGAGCGCGTGGTGAGGGCGCGGTCGCTCGAGGCGAAGCGCGAACGAGCCGAGCATGGTGAAGACGACCTGAGACTGCACGAGGACGGACGCGACACCCGCGGGCACACCGAGCGCCACGCCGAGGAACAAGCCCGCGTACTGCAGCGCGCCCCACACGAAGCCGTACGCCAAGAGACGTGGAATCGACACGGCCGGTCGCGGCAGCACGAGAGCGAGCGAGGCCACCACCGCGAAGCGCAGCGACGCGAAGAGCAGCGGAGGGAGGTCGGCGAGGGCCCACCGCAGCACAGCGAAGTTGAGCCCCCAAATCACGGCGACGCAGGTCGCGAGGAGGGCGTCACGGCGAGGCACGGCGCCCTCGAAGCTGCGTGGCCCATCGTTCGACGATCGCGTCGGCGTCGGTGACCCACGCGAACCGATCTGCGAGGGCCGCGAGTGCTGCGCGGTGAAGATCGTGAGCGCGAACGACCGCGCCGTCTCGAGCTGGCAGATCGCGTGTCGCGCAGGCGTCGGCCGCGATCACCACGCGATACCCGAGGACGGTGGCGTCGCGCGCGGTGCAGTCGACCGCGAGGTGCGTCATGAAGCCCGCGAGGACGAGGTCGGTGATCCCACGCGCGCGCAGTCGATCGTGGAGGTCGGCCGCGGTGAACGCGCCCGCCATTCGCTTGGTGATTTGCAGGTCGATCGCGCGCGGAACGAGCGCCTCGACGAACCTCGTGTGAGGGTCGCTCTCGGCGAAGAGCGGGCTGTCCGCGCGCGCCGCGACGTTCTGCACCGCCACGACCAACACGCCAGCTTCGTCCGCCGCGTCTCGCAGCGCCGCCGCGCGCCCGATCGCTCGCGCCGCGCCGTCCACGCGCAGCCTGCCCTCGACGAGCTCGCGCTGCAGGTCGATGAGGACGAGCGCCGTGTTCGCCGGCTCGAGGCTCGCGTTCGCGAGTCCGTAGAGGCTTCGAAGCGTCTCGGCGCGGCTCATCGGCCGAGCTCCAGATCGATGACGACCTTGCCGAAAGGGTGGCCTTCCGCGAGGTGCGCGAGCGCTCCACGCAGAGCGTCCGCTCCGAAGGGAAAGACCCGATCGACGACGGGTCGCGTGCCAGTCGTCTCGAGGGCGCGCACGAGGGCCTCGAAGCTCCGCCGTGAGCCTCCGGACGCGGCGCGCAGCGTGATCGCTCGCCGAATGAGCGTCGTGAGATCGACGTTCGCGCTCGCGCCGCCCACGAAGCCGACCACCGACACGACGCCGCCGACGCGGGTCGCTGCGACGGCGCGCGACAGCGCGTCGCCCCCGACGACGTCGAGGAAAGCGTCGACGCCGCGGCCCCCCGTCAGCTCGAGGACGGCTCGGTCCCAATCGGCCTCGGCGGGGACTGCGCGCGCGCCGAGCGCTCGCGCGCGCGCGAGCCGGCCTGGGTCTCGCCCGATGACCACGACCTCGGCGCCGACGATGCGCGCCACCTGCAGCGCGAAGAGCGAGACGCCGCCCGTACCGGTCACGCCGACGACGTCCCCCGCGCGGACACGCCCGTCTTCGACGAGCGCCTGCCACGCTGTGACGCCCGCGATCGGCATGGTGCTCGCCTCGCAAAAAGACAGGTGCGCGGGGAGTCGAACGAGGGCTTCTTCGTGGACGACGAGCTGCTCGGCGAGGACACCGTCGACGCTGCCTCCGAGCCTGCGCGCTCCGCTGTCGGCGCGTGGAGGCCCGTCGATCCAATCGGGCACGTACTGGAGCGCGACGCGTTCACCGACTTCGAAACCACGGCGAAGACCAGGTCCGAGCGCGTCGATCACGCCCGCCGCGTCCGAGCCAGGGACGAGCGGCGCCGGAGCTGCGGGATACCGACCGCGCGCGATCGCGACGTCTCGGTAGTTGAGGGAGACCGCGCGCACGGCCACGCGGACCTCGCGCGGGCCGGGCTCGGGCTGGGGGCGTTCGACCTCGGCGAGATCGTCGAGCGCGACGCGTTGTCGAAAGAGGAGGGTCTTCATGCGCCGAAACGTGACCCCGGAGGCTCCCCTGCGAAAGTGCAGACAATTGCAGACCGAGCCTGCAAGAATGCAGCATGCCTCGCGCCTCGATATCCTGGGACGACCTGCGCTTCGCGCTGGAGGTCGCGCGCCGCGGGAGCCACGGCGGCGCCGGCCGAGCGCTCGCGGTCGACCCGACCACGGTGGGTCGCCGCCTCACGGCGCTCGAGGCAGCGCTCGGGGCGCGGCTCTTCGATCGCACGCCTCGGGGGCTCGAGCCGACAGAGGCTGGTCGCACGCTCTTCGCGCGCGCCGAGCGCGTCGAAGAGGAGGTCCTCGCCGCCGAGCGCGAGCTCGGTGGTGCTGACACACGTGTCACCGGCGCGGTGCGCATCACCGCGGGCGACGGGCTCACGCACTACGTCCTCGTCCCCGCGCTGCCGGCGCTGCGCCGCGCGCATCCCGGGCTCACGGTCGAGCTCCGCGCCGACACGAAGACGCTGGATCTTTCGCGCCGGGAGGCCGACGTCGCGCTGCGACTCGTGCGCCCGAGCGAGCCCGCGCTCGTGGGAAAGAAGCTCGCCGCCATGCGCTTTCGGCTCTACGCGAGTCGCGCTTACATCGAGCGCCGCGGCGTGCCGCGCAGCGCGGAGGATCTCGCCGAGCACGACTTCGTGGGGTTCGACGCGTCGCTCGATGCGCTGCACCAGGTGCGGTGGCTGCGCACGCAAGTCGCGAAGCCACGCTGGGTCGTGCGCGCGACGTCGACGACCGCGCAGCTCCTCGCCTGCGGAGAGGGGCTGGGGATCGCCTTGCTCGCCACGTTCGTGGGCTCGCGCGAGGAGCGCGTCGTGCCAGTCCTGCCCACGCTCGAGCCGCCCCCGCGCGAGACGTGGATCGTCGTGCACCGCGACGTGCGCAAGAGCGCGCGGATCGCTGCGGTGCTCGCGTGGCTCTCGCAGCTCGGCGGGGCGCTCGAGCGGTGAATCTCAGGGCTTCGAGAGCTCGTCGCAGACCGCGGCGAGGGCCCGGCAGGCCGCGGCTGGGGCGTCGGGACCCCCGAGGTAAGCGACGAGCGCCCCGAGCTCCCCATCCAGCTCTCGCACTGTCGCTGGGAAGCCCGCGCTCGGCTCTCCCGCCAACGCAAGCCAGCTCCGCCACGCAGGCAGCAGGTCGTCTGGAGAGAGCCGCGCGCGCTCGCCGAGCAGCCACTTCAGCAGCAAGGCTGGATAGAGAGGTTTCTCCTGCCTGAGCTCGTCGAGGAGCCGGCGCAGCGCGAGCCCAGGCGCCCGCGCTGCGTCTCGCTCCGATTCGAACAAGGCCTCGTAGAGCTCCAATCGCGTAGGCCCATCCTCCTCTTCGGTGATGAGCTGAAGCCATCGCTCGGTCGGCAGCGCTCGACACCACGCGCCGATGCACTCTTCCATGAGGATGCGGCCGAGCTTCGCGTCGTGCCGCCGGAGCGCCTGCACCTCGCCAATACACTCTTCGGCGACGGCCGGAGCATCCATTGGGAGCCAGTGCGTGCTCACGCGATAGCAGAGCTCCGAGAGCACACGAAAGCGTCCCTCGCCGAGGCTCAAGGTCTTCGGGTCGTGAACCTCGGCGGCTTGTAAGGCCTGGGCAAGAGTCAGCGAGGCCTCATTCGCCAAACGACCGCTGATCCAACCGCCCCAGGCAGTTGCGCGCCAGTGCCCATCGAACTCCCCGTCTTTGCCAATCGACAAGAGCACGGCCAACGCCTCTTCACTCTGGCCCAGCCAAGCCAATCGAGTCAGGAGCGCGGCCTTCGAACCTGCCAATGCGTAGCACCAGTCCTCGGCCTTCATCCTGCCGAGGATCGCGAGCGCTCGTCGCACTTGCTCGACAGATAGATAGCGAGCAATGGCCCAGAAAGGCCCCTCGTCATTGCCAGGATCGACAGGCGTCCCAATGAGCTCTTCGAAGGCGGCCATGGCGCGGTCCAAAGCGGGCCCCCGCTCCGCCTCAGGCAGCTTCGAGGCCTCGTCGCCGAGCCTCCACGCCTCGAAGCTCGCCCCCCAACGCGCTATTTCCAACTCCCGGATAGCGGCTCGCTGAGCGGGCGTCGGCTCACCCTCCAACCAACGATACGGATCCTCGGAGACGCGTCCATAACGCGCCAAACAGGCCTCTCCGAAGGACCTCTCCCACTGGCGTGACTCGACAGGATTGGGGAGCATCGTAAGCGCATCGCAGGCGTCCCATCGCTCCACGTCCCCCGCCAGCGTGAGCGCCTGTTCGAGGTATATGGGCAATACGCGAGAGCGCTCTTGCTCGGGCAACGCAGCGATGAAGATGCCCGCGACGTCCCACTGCGAAGAGGGGACCCGCTCGAGCGCGGCGCGTAGCCGCGCTAACGCCTCACCCTCGGGGAGCAAGCCGCAAAGACCCGCGAGGCAGCGCGGCTCCAGCGCGCCATTGGAGGTCCCCGCGCGCTCGACGAGCGGCGCGAGCGAGGCGCGTTCACCAGCGGGAGCTGCGAGCGCGAGTCCAAGCAAGACCCGCCAGGAGCCCAGCCCGACCCGCAGCGACTCTCCCAACGCGACGGCCGTCCGGTGGGCCTCTGCGAGCTGAGAGGCGATGAGGTCGCTTGGAGAGTTCATGGCTCGCAATCGAGTCGTCGCGCGGTCGCTCGAGCAGCGGAGGACCCGAGCGTCGACTCGTAGACGACCATGACCTTCGAACTGTCGGGGGACGTCAGCATCGACAGTCCGCCGGACCACGGGGCCTCCTCGGTGTCGAACGCTGCCAATTCCCGCGTCGCGCCCGAGGCGCTGACGGCAGTGACTTGAATGTCAGCAGGCCCGCTCGGGTCGCCCTCGGCCGACGCGACGACGAGCTCGTCACCACGCATCACCATGGCGAAGGGACCGCGAGAGGCCTCTGAGACAGTGACCGGGCCTGATTGCACGGCGCCCGCCTCGTCGACACGCGCCACGAGAATGCTCCCCCCGACTTGCCAGCCGAGCCAGGCCTCATCCTCTCCGGCGTTTGCAATGGCGACATGGGTGACGGGCTCGTCGTACAGCTCTTCGAAGAGGAGGGAGGCGTCCCCATGTGAGTCCGATGCGAAAGAGAGCGACAAGAAATGAACACGGTTGGGCTCCGTCGTGGGTAACGTGTCGCATTCGCCTAATGCCTGGCCCGACGAGGCTGCGACGAGGACGTGGTCGCCTCTCGTGAAGGCGGCTGCGCTCATGTTCGTTCTCGCGCAGTCGAGGAGCTTCACCCCTGAACTCCCGAAACTTGGAGGATCGTAGTACACGTAGAGGTTCCCTACAGGACTGATGAGCCCAAAGTAGTGACCACTCTCCGGGCTTCGCGTAACGAACGCGGCCCGAGAATCTGCAGGCCCCGAGAGCATGGTTGCGCCCTGACCCCCCTGGGGTAATGGCATCTCGTAGGCGAACCACCCGACCTCGAGAGGATGGATCCCGTCGGTCTCGAGCAGGGCGTACCCGAAATCTCGGCCTTCGGAGACAGCGATGCTCTGTGCGGTCGGGGGAGCCCCCGTGTCGCTCAGTGGGCCGAGGAACGCCGGCCACGACGAGGCCCAAGCGTTGACGTTGACGAACTTCGTGGTCGTGGTCCCCGATGAGGTGAAGGTCGCGACCATCGCCACGTGATCGGGGTCGCCCTGGAGAGCAGTCAGCTGCAGATTGCTGACAGGATCGTCACCGGCCGCCATGAATATGGCGGGCTGAATCTCGACGGCTCCGCACGCGACCGCAGGGGTTCCACCGGCCCCGCCGCTGCTGTCTGACCCACCACCACCGTCCGAGCCCCCCTCCCCGCCGTCACCGCAACCACTCGTGACGCTTACGAGCGAGAACGCGATCACGCTGCACCACACAGACAAGGTCGAACTCATGTTCTTCGCTTTAGTCGCATTTCTATCGCGATGTTCCAAGAGCGGTCTCGATTGACAGTTTGTCGGGCTACTCACCCCAGGCGCCGCGGAGCTCCGTGAGCGTGGGGCGCGCAACGATGCGCGCTACGTGCATGCCACTGAGGCGCACGCGTGCTGCACTGGCGACCCCGCGAAGGCGCTCGTCGTCGACCTGGTCGACAATGGCGAGCAGCGCCCAAACCGCCAATTCGAGCGCATGGCCCTCGGCGCTATCGAGGTGAGCTACGAGCCAGCCGAGCGCGCGCTCGAGCTGAAGTCGAAAGAGGCCTCCCTCATGCGTCTGGCCCCCAGTCGCGAAGCACGACAGGGCCAGCGCCGTTCGCTCGACCGAGTCGTCCCAACTGCCATTCGCGCGCTGACCCCGGCTGAGCGCGCGCAAGAACGCGCGATCGCTCTCGGCCAATCGATCCCAGGCGCTATCGCTTACATCGATGTTCACTTTGGGCCGCAATGGAGGCCTCGAACCGGAGAGCTTGGCCTTCAGCGCGGCGAGCTCGTCGCTGGCGTCTACTGGCCCTTTCACGTCACGGAGGTTCTGCGCGGTCAGGCTGGAGAATTCCTCACAAAGCTCCGCCTCCGCTTCGACCTCGGCCTCGACGGAGGGCCTCTCCTCGCGCTCGGACTTCGTGGGAACTGCCTGGGCGACTTGTCGTTGCGAGCCAGCCCTGACGAGGTCCCTCTTGCGGCGGGCGGCTTGCGTCTTGTCGTCGAGCGCGTGCACAGCGACCCTCATGAGGTCGACGCTCTTGCCCTGTTCGACGAGGCGCGCCTCCAACGTCGCTGCCAGCGCCTCGTGCTCATGCTTGCGCTGCAAGGCTTCGGCCGCTGACTCTTGATCACCCGCCTGCGTGATGAGCTTCGCGCGTCGCTCCCATTCGGCAGCGTTGGCCTCTTCCTGCGTGCTCGTTCGGGCGAGCCGCCTTTTGTCGGCGATCCGTGTTGCCAGCTCCTTCTTTGCCTCTATGGAACGAGCCTCGAGCTCCCGCACGACCTCTTCGAGCATTGTCTCCGAATCAAGCGCGTCCTCGAGGATGGCGTCGACGTTCCATTCGGCCACCGCGGTCGTGCGCTGGACCATATTCTCGCTGGCGCCGAGCTCGACGAGCTTTGCGAGCTTGCCCCTGGCGTCGATGAGCGCGCGCACCTCGTCCATGGGTATTGGATCGCGAGCGAGCAGCGGCTCGAGCCTGGAGCGCAGCTTCGTCGTGCGCTCCAATTCGCGACGAATACGCCCCATCATCGATGCAACCTCGCGGAGCGTCGCGAGCGCCTCCAAGCTCGGTCGCTCGCGGGTAACGGGTATTCCGCGCGCGAGCGCTGCTGACAGCGAGATCTCGTCGCAGCCGAGCTGCGCGAGGACCTTCGCCATCGGCGCGCTGGAGGCCTGCCGCGCGGCCCAGACGCGCTCGGCGACGAGCGCTGCGTCCCCGAGCTCTGCGACCAAGCTCCAGTCGTAGAGGTCGACGGAGCGCTGCTCGAGCACCGCGAGCAGTCCCGGGAGCGCCGCCTCTTCTACTGACAATGGAGTCAAGAGAGCAGTCAGTCTGTCCAGCTCGAAGTGTGGCAAGGCTGCGGCGAGTTCGACCGAGGCCGTGCGCGGATCGCCGTCGGCGGCGCGCTCGAACGCCGAAAGGGTCTCGCGCCATTCGCTCAAGAAACGTTCGCGCCGAACCAAACCTTTGGCTGCAGCTTCCAGGCTGGATCGTGACTCGGTGATCTCCAAGTCAACAGCCAACCCGAACATTATGTCGACCAACGTCAACGGCTCGGGTTTGGAGACGCTGACAGGGGCGAACGGCGCGGTGTCCACCGGCAACTCAACGCAAGTTGGCTCGGCTCGTCGCCGCTCTTCGACGGAGAGGTCTTCGACTGCCACGAACGACGTGAGCGGCGTGACAAGTCGATAGCGCTCGGCGAGGCCAATCATCTCTACCCGAATTGCGGCGTCGAGGGATGGGTGGGCCTTGCGCGCGGTCTCGAGGAGGTCGACCCGCCGACGCACCCACAAGCGTGTAAGCACCTCGCGCGCCTCGGCCGCGGCTGGCGCGATCTCGAAGCGCTCTTCGAAAGGGCCACGCGCGCTCTTGCCCTGAAAGACCATCGTCACCGCCTCGTCGGTGCGCAGGCGCCCGACGATCTCGAGGCTCTGTCCGGCGTAGAGATCCGGCAGTGGGGATGGCATGACGCACTCCACGAGCTCCTCGGGGAACGACAGTCGGAGATCCGTGAGCAGCGCAGACTGAATCCGCTGCTGAAACCGAAGCACGCCCTCTTCGACATCGGCGGCCGACAAGAGAATCTCCGAGAGGCCGCGACCGCGGCGCGCCAACTCGCCAATGAGATAGCGATTGACGGCGTTGCCGACGCCGAAAGTATGGACGCGAGCGTCGCCGAGGACCGCGAGCAACTGCCGAAGCACAGCGTCCCCGTTGTCGACCGCGCCGTCCGTGAGCAGCACCACGTGGCGCACCGCGGAGCCCTCGCGTGGGAGCGTCAGCGCCGCGCTGAGCGCGCCCAAGATGTCGGTCCCGCCGCGCGCCGTGAGCTTGTCGAGCACGCGATCGCACAAGTCGATTGTGCCCTGACTCCATGAGAGCGCACCGTGCGCGAGGAGCTCGATCTTCTCGTCGAAGGCGATGAGCCGCACGCTGTCACCATGTCGAAGCGAGCGCAGACAGGCCTTCAGGGCGCGCTGCGCCGCTTCCATCCCTGTCACTCCCATGGAGCCGGAGCGGTCGATCACAAAGACCATCTCCCGAGGGAGCACGTCGGCCTCGTGCACCTTCACGTTGGGAGTGAGCACGCACATGAACGTCGGCTTTGCGTCTCGGGGGCGCTCCACGGTCATCGCGCCGACGAATGGCCGGTCCGCCATCGCCACGAAGAACTCGAGGACGAAGTCGCGATCAGGGAGCGCTCCCTCACCCGCGAGCTCGAGTGAAACGCGGCCCCGCGTGAGGTCGGATTGTTGTCGCGTCGCGTGAGAGAGGCACCGCACGGCGCGTAATGGAACCCCGAGGACAGCGTCCAGTCGGAGGCCTACTGTCCAATCGTCGCGCCCCGCGACAGCCGCGGCGTAGCGCGGCGGCGCGGCGATCGCAGCCGACGGATCGACATAGCGCTCGGTATAGACCATTGGCAGCGTAAAGACCCAGCGCCCGTCGTCGAACGCGAGCCGCTCCTCGAGGACCATTTCGACGGAGAACTCCTCGCCCGCACCGATCCCCGAGGCCTGCAGCGTAAAGAGGCTCGGTCGCTGCTCCTCGAGGAGCGCGGCGCGCTGGCCATAGCTGCGCGCCGTCTCGTAGACCGCCTGTGCCTCCGCGCGCTCGCGCACCACGCCTTCGATGCGGCGGCCGGCGTGCACGAGCGCGAGCTCCGAAAGCGCGCCCTGGTGAGAGAGCGGGAACGAGTAGTGAACGCTGAGCGCGCGATCGGTCGGGTTGCGGAAGCGCTGCAGCACCCGGACCCGAGCGACGAATCCACGCACTATCACGTCGAACTCGGTGCGATGGGGCGCGAGAGGCGGCCCGCTCGGCTCGTTGATGCGGAGTTGGTCGGGGCGCAGGCAGGTCCAAGTCATCGCGGGATCTAAGCGCATGCCCCCGCGCCGCGCGAGTCAGGATGGGACGACGGAGCCGGACTTCGGCGTTGAGAGAGCAGATGAAGGCGTTGGAGCTCTCGAGGACGCGAACCCTGGCGATTGGACTCTACCTTGTCGGGTGCGGCGGGACCGCAAATACACCGAGCACCCCCACCGCGGAGCGCACCGCCCAAGCAGCTCCGGCTTTGGTGATCGGCGATATGACCGCAAAGGGGGAGCCTCCGCCCACCGTCCCGGCCCCGCTCTACGCGAGTTTGTTCAAGCCCGGTAACCGCTGGACATTGAGCGGCTCGTGGCGGCACGAGGCCCTCGACGAACAGGGGAGTCCTGTCGATGCTGTCAGCGACTTCAAGGGTGACTGCACGGTCGACCGGGTCGAGCGCTTCACTTGGGGACTCGTCGCAGACATCTCGTGCGCCGGACTCCCCGGTGGAGGATCCGATCCGCTGATTGCGGGTCGCTGGGTCGCGACCCGCGACGGCCTCTATCGGGCTGGCGAGGTCCTCGACGGCCGAATGGAGCTCCGCCCGGAGCTCCTGGTGTTTGCCTCGCAACCCGCGACGTACGAGCGCGACACGCCCGACCCTCACGAGCTCGGCCACCAAAGCAGCCGCGCCGTGAGGGAGAGCCAGGGCGAGTGGTGCTTCGAGGAGGCGTGGGTCACGGGCGACGAAGGCTGGCGCTCGGTCTGCATGACCGAACAAGCGGGCTTCACCACTGGACAGTACGGCTGGGCCGGCGGCTCGAGCGACGACGTGACCTACGTCGCAGAGCGATGACATTAATGTAAGCGATCGAACCGCGCTCGCCAAACCACCCTTATGACGGGCGCGCTACATTCCATCTCACTGGCGCCAACGCGAGTCGTCAGCCGCGCGCGCGACGCACGCGTCGCCTGTGAACTCCCAAGCCAACCGCCGCCAACGCCGCGAACATCATCGAGTCTGCGGTTCTGGATTGACCCGTAGTTCGACAGTCGCAGCCCGACTCAGCCCCCGAGTCGCCACCCCCGCCGCCGCTCCCACCGCTGGCGCCGCCACCGCCTCCGCTCATGCCGGACCCGCCCGCTCCATTCGCAGCGTCGCCACCAATACCCGCCCCACCCACACCGCCGGAGCCGCCGCCTCCCGTCCCAGGATCGGGCATCAAGAGCTCACGCCGCCGGGTGAAGATCTGGTTTGGTCCCGTTCGCTTGTCCAACCAGAGCACGTGAACGTAGTTGTCCGAGAGCGAGACCAGCGGGGTAGAGGCCTCCGTGTCCGTCGGTGTCGACACCTTCTCCTCGGGCTCGTAGGTCGCGCCCTCCGTCTTCGACCCGCGAAAGTAGATAGCCAGCTGTCCGCTGCGGCCGTCGTGCCAGGCCAGGTATACGGAGGTCGAGTCACCGATGATGGACCCATGGTCGGAGGATCCGTCGGAGGTAGTGAGCTGGACGGGGTCGTCCCAAGTTACACCATTGTCGGCAGACCGCACCGAGAACATGTGAGGATTGGCGTCAGCGGTGCCGGGCATATCTCGATTGAAGTTGACGATGACGCTCGAGCTCCCGGATACGGCGATATCATTGCGGCCGGCGAACGCCGCCCCAGAGTACGCCACGGGAACGATCGGCCCCCACGTGGCGCCGCCATCGAGCGAGCGCGTATAAAACGTATCGGGGCACACAGTGAACGTGAAGGGCCCAGCCATACAGGTCGGGTTCTGGCCGCGGTCGTCCCAAATCGTCACGTGGACCTCGTCGCCGCGCGCGGCCACCTGCGGCCGCTCGGCGCCGAAGACGCCCGCAGACGCGGCGATCACCTTCTCAGCGTCCCACGTCGCGCCGCGGTCGGGCGAGTGCAGATAGTAGGTGTCCCAAACATTGTCTCGAAAATCCATCCAGACGAGGTGCAGTTGATTGGCTGCGTACGCGATGGATACCCGGAACGCGCCCTGCGCGGTCGTCAGGCGCTTGGGGGCATCCCACGAGTCGCCGCCGTCGCCCGAGTGCAAGAGGTAGATGTCCCCCAGGTCGCGGGCGCAGCACCAGTCCGTCTTGCTCTGGAGGTTCTTCAAATAGATAGTCCAGACGTCATTGCCGTCAGCGACCATCGGATCGGTGAGGTGGATGACGCCCGTGTCCAGCGCCTTCTCCGGCTCGAAGGTCGCCCCCTCGTCCTTCGAGCGCCGATAGAGCACGTCCGAGGTTCCATAGACGACGTGCACGGTGGTCCCGGAGGTCGCGATCCCCTCGCCCCAAATGTCGGAGTTGGTCGAGGTAAGCGGGATCTCGGGGCTCCATTGCGCCGCAGCCGAGCCGCTGACCAAGAGAGACGCGGAGGACAGCGCCACCGCCGGACCTGCCCCACGGAGGAAACGCCTCAGTGCGATGCTCGAGCGATTACCCACCATCCGACGAGTGTACAGCGCACGCGTGTCGCATTGGTCGGCGTTCTTCTGTGACTCCCATGTAAGCAACAGGCTCCCGTCGTTGACCGCCCCCAGGCGATGCGCGACGTTGTCGGGCGTGAACGAAGCGGAGCGGCTCTGGCGGGACATCGTCGCGTGGTGGAAGGCGAACGACGCGAGCGCCGAGCTCGGCGCGATCCGTCGCGGCGCGACGAAGAGAGCTCTCGAGGCTGCCTCGGCGAAGCTGGGTCGCGCGCTCCCCGACGATCTCGCCGCGGTCCTCCGCGCTTGCGACGGCGGCCCGTCTTTCGACGGCTACGAGCTGCTCTCTGTCACTGAGATCGTGGAGACCTGGTCACGGTGGTGCACGCTGCTCGCGGAGGGCGCGCTGAAGCGCCCAATCGCAGATCCCAAAGCGCTCAAGAGGTGGTGGAGCCCTGCGTGGCTGCCATTCGCGAAGGACTCTGCGGGGAACCTCGTGTGCATCGACCTCGGCGCCGCAAAGCCGCGGAGCATTCAGCTCGAGGTCCAAGATGGTCAAGGCGCCTTTACGAGACCGGGCGGCTTCACGCGGTGGCTGAGCACCTATCAAAAGCGCCTGGAGTCGGGGGAGCTAGCCGTGGACGCCGAGGGCTTCGTCAGAGAAAAGACGGTAGAGCCCGCGGTCATCGCGCTCGACTCGCCCCGCCCCGAGCTCACCGGAGCGGCTCTGACGAGCATGCGCGCGGCGCTCGCGAAGGACGACGCGAAGGCTGTGCTCGCGACGCTCGAGCGCGCCAAGCTCGGCCCTGACGTCAGCCTCGAGTACGGTCGGAGCCTGCTAGGGGTCGCTGCGGAGGGCCGCCGCGAGGCTGTCGTCCTCGCCCTGCTCGAGCGTGGCGCGACTGTGGACGCGACAGACGACAATGGTCGAACCCCGCTCTTCTGGGCAGCCTGGGGACCGACTCCCAATCTCGGGCTCGTGCAGCTCTTGCTCGACCGCGGCGCAGACCCCAATCGGCGCACCCGCTTCGACGGCACTCCCCTGCACTCCGCCGTGATGTGGGAAGACGCCGAGGTCGTCGCGGCGCTCGTGCGCGCGGGCGCCGACCCCGAGGAGAAAGAAGCCAGTGGACGGTCGGCGCGCCGAGCCGCCGGAAAGAGCAAGGCGTTGCTCGCGGCGCTGGGTCCTCACTCGGGTGGCGGCAGCGCGAGGTCCATTCGATAGATCTCGGTCGGTCGCAGCTGCCCCTCACCCCAGGGGATATCGCTGCAGCTCGTCGGCCAGTCCGCACAATCCAATAGGTCGTGGAGCGAGTTCGTATAATTGTAGACAGTCACTGTATCCGATTGAACAGTCGCGGCTGGAAAGCAGGTATCTCCGCGCGAGGGCAGGTCCTGCACCCAAGAGACCTCGAGCGAGTCGGGGTCCACACGCCAGAGGGCGCAGCGCTTGGGCGCGAGCGTATAAGCGCTCTCGTACGCTACTGCCTGCTCCTCGAGCGGCAAGAGCCCATAGCCGAGATCGTAGTCGCCAGTCGGCGTGACATTGCGCCGGGCGAAGAGCCAAACAGCCCCGTTTGCGGAGAGGACGAGAGGTGAGTCGAACTTGCGGGGATCAGAGACGCATCGCAGATCTCCAAACCCGCCAGGTGCGCTCCGGCAGATGACAGAGCCGAAGCCGAACCGCTCGTCTCCGGCCTCGTTGCGCCCCACGAGCACGATGGAGCCGTCGTCGAGCAGCGCGAAGTCCGTCTCCGACACGCCGCCCTCGAGGAGGATGGGCTCGTCTGGATTGGCGGGTTCGAAGGTGAACCCATCCTCTGTCGTCAAGAGGTGGACCCGCAGCGGGTCGCCGTTGAATTGGTAGATGTTCTCTCCCCCCTCATAGCCAATCAGGAAGGCGCGACCGTCGACGACGCGCGCCCGCCAAGGGATGAACCCTGGCAAATAGACGCTCTTGGGTGCGGTCCAATCGTCGGGGCCCAAGTATTCGGTCGCCATGGTGCCCTGCGGCTCGAACGCGAGCGGGTCCGTCCCGAGGACTGCAAAATAGAGGACAAGGCGATCGCCCATCGCGAGCAGGCGCGGCTCGCGCAGGTCGGTCGAGAGGGTGAAGCGCCCCTCGAACCGAAAGCCGTCCTCTCCCTCGCTGACGACCAGGATCTCGGCGGCGGCCGACGCGAAGTGGGTCGGAGCCGTGCGCCACGCGAGGTACGTGCGCCCCCCGAACACCGCCACATCCAAGTTGTTGTTCGCGGGCTGGGTGGGGATGCCCGCCGGCCCGCGAGGGGTCGCGACGAGGAGTTCGAATCGAGAGGACGGGAGCTCCTCGGTCGTGTCGAACGGGCTCGGCCGAGTCTCGTCACGCGTGTCGTCCGCCGAGCAGCCCGCGACGCAAGAGGCGACGCACGTGCCGGCGACCACACTGAACCGCACACGACTCCACGCGATCCTCGGCATGGATTCCTTTTCGCACTCCGCGAGCGTCGCGCCCGCGAGCCTTCGCCCTCCAGCACGTTTGCCACGGGCGCCTTCACGCGGCTGCCGGAGTGTTCATTCCGGCGAGGACGGCGGGTTCGAAGAACGCGTCGGGCACGACGGCGAGGACCTCGTCACGCGAGCCCTCTGTCCAGAGCCAACCGTCACCTCCTCTCGAGAGCAGCGCCCAAGCGCCATTCGCGAGGCGCACGAGCCTGACACCATCCTCGAGAGCGTACGCAACTCGGCCACCTCTCCAGACCACCTGTGTAATGGGCGCGCTACACTCTATTCGGTAAAGAAACAGCGCGGCCTCTACGTCCACTCTGCGCAGGAGCTCGACGGCCCCGAGCAGCGTGGACCGCGCCCTCTCAAAGCCGTGCTGCTCCGTGACCTGTGTGATCACCAGCGCCAAGGTCGAGGAGAGCTCCTCTTGGAGGTTCCGTCGCCAACGCGGGGCGAAGGTCAGGTTTCGGAGCGCCGCGCGCGCGCGCGTGTCCGTCGGGAGCGCCGGCGCGAATGAGGCATAGCCGAGGCTCTTGGCGAGCTCGCTGGCGATCAGCTCGAGCTGTCGCGGACAAAGCAGTAGGCCCGGCTCATGCCGATAGCTCGCGGGGATCACCGCGGAGATCTCGGGGGCGATCGCGCGCGCGAGCGTGTCCCAAGACCCCATATCCATCGCGTTCTCGTAGACGGCGACGGGGATCGCGAACTCCACCAGGATGCTGTCTATCCCCGCTCGCACGTCGTGGGCTAGAGCCTCACGGCTGTCACTCGAGCGCGCCGCGTAGAGCCGATTGACGCGGGTCCGGACGAGCGACGCCAGCTCATCGCGTGCCCTGCGGCGCGCGACGCGCCACCCTCCGCGCGCCTTCTTGAGCAGCCGTTCGAGCTCACCGATTGTGTGCCCCGCCATACGTTCCTCCACGCTCGGATTGGCGCGCAGAAGACGGAGTGACCCGCTCCCAGCTGACTGCACCTGAGCTACCTTGCCCTGGAAGGGGGACAGTCGATGATGCGCACGAGAGCGTCCGCCGCTCATTTCCTGGGCTGGGTATCCATCTGTGTCGTGGCTTGTGGAGGGCGCGCCGTGGGAACCCCCGAGCAGGAGGAGGACGACGCCGCATCGCCGACCCCCGAGCAGGAGACGTGGGTGATCCCCTTCGGGGCGGAGTTTTGGCGGCAACGCGCTTCGTTGCCGGTCGACATCGACGACGTGATCGACCGAGTTTCCCATGCGATCCGAACGACAGAACACGGACTGCCCGAGGTCGACGAGCCGAGCTACACCGCACGATTCGAGGATTGGGGGATCAGCTTCGCCCCGCAAAACCCGGGGCTCGATTCGCCAGCCGACGCGGTGACCGCGACCCTCGCGTTCGAGACCTCTCGTGTCGTCTTCGACGGGAGCACGTTCGAGGTCGCGGAGCGAGCTTCCTCGTGGGTCGTCGTCGGCAACACCGCGCAGCGTCTCGTGTCCGCCAATCCGAAGATCGTCGAGCACCTGGAGGCGAAGGGAGCCGGGCTCGAGGCCTCTTGGGTCTTCGATGCACCACCTCGAACCGACGAGGACATCGTCGTCGAGGTTGCGCTGTCGGGGCTCGCGTATGCTGGACAGAGCGCGGGCGGGCTCCATTTCGCGGACGCAGATGGCGTCCCCCGCGTACGGATCAGCGACGCCGAAGTAGTCGACGCGTTGGGGCGTCGCTTGCCTGTTGCGATGGAGGTCTACGGCGGTGGTGGCGTACGCTTTCGCGTCGACGCAGCGAATATCGACTCTGCCGTATTTCCAATCGCGCTCGATCCCACCTTGAGCGCCGAGTTCGGGATGGATCTGCCTGTCCTCGTAGGGGCCGCGGGCGAACAGACAGAGCCCTCAATAGCGTGGAGCGGCACAGATTACCTCGTCGTTTGGGCGGACGAAGCTGCCAGCGCCGTTCGCGGGTGCCGAGTGAGCGGCGCGGGGCTGTTGCTCGACCCCGACGGCATCACGGTCGCACCAGGCAGCGTCGCCTTCAACACGCCGCACGCGCCAGCGGTCGCATCGAATGGCAGCGACTATTTGGTGGTATGGCAGGACGTCAGCGACGTGCGCGGCGCTCGGGTCGACGCGACCGGGACTGTTCTGGACACGCCGAGCCTGGTGGTCTCCGCCGCGCCCAACAGTCAGGCGACACCCAGCGTCGCCTCGAACGGGGCGGACTACCTCGTTGTGTGGGACGACTCGCGCAGCGGCAGCGGCATTGACATCTACGGAGCGCGAGTCACCACGGACGGCGCAGTCCTCGACACGGCCGGACTCCCCATCTCGCTCGGGACGAACAGCCAACAATCGGCGGTCGCCTCCGACGGTGCAGACTATTTCGTCGTCTGGGCAGATCGGCGCAGCGGTTCAAATTACGACGTTTACGGCAGCCGCGTCACGACGTCCGGTGCTGTGCTGAATCCCATGGGCATTCGAATCTCCTTGGGACAAATGAGCCAGCAGCCGACCATAGCCTTCAATGGCACGGGGTATTTCGTCGCCTGGCAAGACCGCCGCGAGGGCCCCAACGAGGCAATCTACGGGAGCCGAGTGAGCAGCAGCGGCTCTGTATTGGATGTCGGCAACATCAAAATATCCCAAGGCCCCGAGGCGAAGCTTGCGCCGGCGCTGGCGTCCAACGGCGCAGACTACTTCGTCGCGTGGAAAGCGGATTTCGGTATCTACGGCAGTCGATTGACGGCCGCTGGGCTGGCCCTGGACCCGAGCGGCGTCGTGGTCAGTCAAGACTTCTCGACCTTTCAAGACAGCGTGGCAGTCTCCTCGAACGGCTCGGATTATCTCGTGGGCTGGCGCCGATTGGCCGCTGACTCGAACGTCGTGGGCACCGTTGTCTCGTCCGCGGGCGTGGTGCAAAGCCCCATCCCAGCGCTCCTGTCCGTCGGCGCAAACCGAGAGCGAGCTCCGTCGGTAGCATCCAATGGGACTGGTTACCTGGTCGCGTGGGAGGACGCTCGGAATGGGCTGGACCTCGACCTCTACGGCTGTCGCCTGGACGCCTCGGGCGTGGTCCTCGACCCGAACGGCATTGTCATCGCCGCGGGCGCCGCGAATCAGTCCCACGTGGCGGTGGGGTCGAACGGCACGGACTACTTGGTCGTCTGGCACGACGACAATGTCCTCGGGAACATCTTCTGTGGTGTCCTGACCGCAAATGGCGACTTCCTGGGCCCGACCACCCCACAACTCGCGGTTGTCGGCGCCCCTCAGCGCCCAGCTGTCGCGTCGAACGGCGCCGACTATCTCGTCGCGTGGGAGGACCATCGCGCCGGCAACGCTGACGTTTATGGAACGCGCGTCGACGCGGCTGGGGTCGCACTGGACGGGACTGGAATCGCCATCAGCAGCGGCCCAAGCGACGAATATCTGCCCGCCATCGCCTCCAACGGCACCGACTTCTTCGTCGCTTGGGGAGACCTGCGCCTCGGCGCGGTGTCCATCTACGGAGCTCGCGTCACGGCCGCGGGCGGCGTTGTGGACGCGAACGGCATCCCGATAAACTCCCTCAGCAGCTCCTGGGCACCAGCAGTCGGCTCCAATGGCGTCGACTATTTGGTCGCTTGGATGGACCATCGCAGTGGCGCTTTCGACGTCTACGCATCACGCGTCTCGACGACCGGAGTGGTGTTGGACCCAGCTGGTCTCGTCGCGGGGAACGCAGCCAATGACCAGTTCTACCCCGCGGTCGCGTCGAATGGGACCGACTACTTGCTGGCTTGGCGGGACTATCGCGACGGGCGCGGCGACGTCTACGCTACCCGCATCACCTCGGCTGGCGCCCCGCTCGACGCCACGGGCCTCCCGTTGGCGACGAGCGGGGGCGGGGACAGTGCGCCAGCACTAGCGTACAATCCGGCCGCCGACGCTTACATTGCCGTATACGAAAGCAGTGAGCGCATCGTCGGCCGCTTCGTCAGCGCAGCGTGTGGTGACGGCTCCGTCGACGCCAGTGAGGGCTGCGACGACAGCAATATGGCCGACGGGGATGGTTGCTCGGGGGTCTGCTCAGTCGAGCCGAACTACGTCTGCGCCGGCACTCCTTCTGTCTGTGATTTCGACGAGTGCGCTGCCGGGGCGGACGATTGCCACGCCAACGCTACCTGCACCAACACGCCAGGGTCTTTTACTTGCGCTTGCGACCCTGGATTTCAGGGCGACGGCGTGACGAGCTGCGTGACTACTTGTGGGGACGGCTTCACCGCCGGAAACGAGGCATGCGACGACGTCGTCCTGCCGACCGCCGATTGCGACGCTGATTGCAGTTTGCCGTTGTGTGGTGACGGCATTGTCAATCCCGCTGCGGGTGAGGAGTGCGACGATCGCAATACGGCGGCAGGAGATGGTTGTAGCGAGACCTGTTTGGAGGAGAGCGTCGGCGGCGCTGGCGGATCTTCGGGGGCCGGAGCAGGAGGTGAAGGTGGCTTCGACATGGGTGGCACGAACGCGGGTGGTGGACCGCCAACCGATGCTGACTCCGAAGACGGATGCACCTGCGCCACGGAGCCCATGTCGCGAACACGGAGCTTCACCTTCTGGGCAATTGGACTGAGCCTCCTCGCGTGGCGAAGGCGACAATCGAGACTGCCACGACCCACCGATTGACCTGATCCCTCGTCCATCTTCGTGAGCGCGGCCGCCACCATCGAGTGGAGGGTTTAGCGCTCGACCCGCTTGTTTCGCTACAGCTTCGACGCGCTGACCGAGTCGCTGGACGGCCTCGGTGCCCACGCGCACCTTGACCTTAAAGTTGCAGCTGTGTCACTTTATGCAAAGTGACATGGGTGTACCGTTAACGTGTCGAGTCACGGCCGAGGAGGCCTCATGAACAGCATCGCTTTGCCTCGAGGCGCCGAGGCCATCGAGCCGAAGAGTCAATTTGGTACGATGACGACGGGCGTCGGCATTCGGGGGATCGCCTACCTGGCGACGTCGGTCGCGATGGCCCTCTGGGTCTTCGTCGGCACGGGCAGCATCGCGATGGGGTGGCTCGCCCCCTCACCCGCCGACGACTACGCAGGCATCACCGCGTTCTTGGTCTTCTGGGTTGCGCTCTTCGCGTTCGTCGACAACCCAGGTGAGAAGCGCACGAGGATCCAACGGTATGAAGAGTTCGTGTATGTCTGGCTGGTGAGCAGCGGCCTCGCGCAGCTCTTCTGGGAGCTACCGTTCGCGCTGATGAAGTCGCGGTTCATGTACCAGCTAGGGGCCGAGCTCCGCCCTGATCAATGGTGGCTGTGGCCTTGGTGGATGTACTCCAATGGCGACACCCGCTTCCAGACGATGCACCACGGGACCTATGCCTTGGAGACGATGATCGCGCTCACGGGTCCGCCGCAGCTCTTCGCCGCGTATTGCATCAAGAAGAAGCAGAAATACAAGACCGCGATGATCATCGCCGCGCTGTCGCATTGGGGGATTATGTGGATGAACACGGGGATCCAATACATCGAGGAGATCTACTCCGGGCTCGTGCACATCAAAGACGGTCGGGCAGGGTTCTGGATCAAGTGGATCGGATTGAACCTCCACTGGTCGCTGCTCAGCCCCCTCTGCTCGTTCTTGGCGCTCTACCTGCTTATGAAAAAGTGCGAGGAAGAGGCCATCCACAGGCATCTCGCGCTCGAGGCCGCGAAGACGCCGACGCCGTGACCCCTGCCTCGACGGATTGCCCAGAGGCCGTCGAAGTATTCTAGGCTCGGCAAACCGCAACATGGGAAGCAAGAACGCCGTCGGCGACCGTCGTGGCAAGAAGCGGCCCGGCGTCGAAGAGCAGCGCCGCGTGATTCTCGACGCGGCCGTGGACCTCTTCATCGAGCATGGCTCGCGTGCGGTGTCGGTCGCCCAGATCTGCGAGCGGGCTGATGTCTCTCGGACGACGTTCTACCGGTGCTTCGATGACAAGGAGCAGTTGATTCTCCGGCTCTACCAGGACTCCGTGAAGGGCCCGACCGAGACTTGGATCCTAGGGAATTTGCAGCGCGCCGGGGGTGACGTCGATTGGATTCGCAGCGCGATCGACCAGCTCCTGGACGCGATCTTCGAGAACCCGAAGATCGCCGAGCTCATCTTCGTCGAGTCGAGCGACCCACGATCCCCCGCTCACGAGATCGTGCGCGCTTCGTACGAGGAGACGACGAAGTCGATCGAGAGGTGGCTCGGTCAATTTACGAGCGTGTTACCGTCGAGGGTCTTCATCCAGTCCATTCTGGTCGCGAACCAGTGGATCGCGCACAACGCCATTCGACAGGGTCTGACCGAAAAGTCCAAGGCCGAGGCCAAGGACGCGACCTTTCGACTGGCGTCGAGCGTGTTCCAGTATTGGGTCACGCCGAGGGTCGACGGAGACGAGGACCTACGAGGCGGTAAGCCAAAACCGAGCCCGCCAAAGCCGAGCCCGCCGAAGGCGCGTAAGACCAAAACCGAGCGCAGCTGACGGCAACGAGCTGCGGCGGTTGGCGGCTCAGCGGCTGCGCGAGGCTCGTTCACCGACAACGTTGTTCTTACCCGGATTGAAGCGCGTCGGGTCACGGTGGACGAGGGCCTCGGCGAGCGAGGCAAACGCGGGTGAGCGACTGGGTGGGATCCGTGAGCTCGAGCGCTTGCCGTCATGACCTCGAGCGGAGCCCTCGGCGTGGAAAAACGCATGACAATCGACGATGATCGCGGCGCCGTCGCCGAGCGCGAGCCTGCCCATCACAGTCGACGCTGGCGTCCAATAGTCGGCCGGTGAGCGCGTGAGCTCTCGCCGCAGGGTCGTGATGAACGCGGCGCTCTTCGCCGGCCAAGACCGATTGGGGAGCGGTCGCGACGTGAGCGCGACGCCGCCAGGGACGCGATTGCCATAAGCGTGTTGGGCGATGTGCGCGGGGTACATTCCGCGCGCCTCGGAGCCCTGAAGGCGCTCGAGCAGCACGCCCCAGCTACCATCCAATCCGCGGGCGCCGACGAGCCGCATTCCGTGGAAAAGGAGCGGCCCGTCACCGTCGAGGCGCGGCCAACGCTGGAGCTGTCGATGGACAGCGCCCTCAGCGCAAGCGTCGAGGTGAGCGAGGATCGCAGCCGGTGAGAGCTCGCCCGCGAGGCCCAGATCTCGTCGCAGCGACGCTGCGGCGGCGGGTTCGAGTGTGTCGAGCGCGCGCTCGAGCTCCTCGCGCTGACCGCGGAGCATCGCTCCCACGCAGAGCTCGCGAGCGCGCGCGTCCCCCCTCGCCGCGCGGCCGGCAGAGCCCATGAGGCCAGCTCGCGGGTGTCGTGCGAGCCACGTCTTCAGGGGCTCACCGCGATCGTCACTGGCCTCCCAAGCGAGGGAAAATGCAGCGTCCGAAGAGCACGCGAGCAAACAAGGGAGCACGCACCAAGGCACGTTGACGAGCCGCCCGCGCGCGTCGACCCGCGTCGCGAGCCAGGGCACGAGCCCCTCACCGTAGCGATGGAAGAGGTCGAGATTCTCCATCCCGCGCGGGTGGAAGCGCCACTCGAGCCGCGAGGCCTCGCGCACGAACTCCGCCGCGTCCTCGAGCGAGAGCAGCGCCGCCCAAAGGAGGTCACTGTCGAGCACGTGCAGCCCCGCCTGCATGCGGCCCTCACCCTTCTCGAACACGCTGCGATCGGCGAGGAGCGCACGCGCCGTGGCGAGGGGCATGAGACCGCGCTCGTCGAGGTGCTCGACGCCACCCGCGCGAACAGCCGAGGTCACGCGAGGGTCGACCACGTCAGCCGAGCCCGCTGTGGAGGCGAACGCGGGAGAAGTCGCGCGCGGCGAGATCCTTCTCGCTCATGACGAAGAAGAGCTTGTCGCAGTCGCCCCACGAGAAGTCAGCCGCGTCGTCGGAGTCGACCTGCAAGAGGAGCTGCTCACCGCGGAGCATCGCCTCGACATAATCCCAATCGGAGATATGACCGAGCATCCGATTGTCGGTGTATTCGTCGTCACTCCGCGGCGGGAGCAGGTCGCCATAATCGGACCAGAAGGTCTGCCAAGCGTCCTTCAGCCGCGCGAGCGCTTTGCTCTCGAAGAAGTCCGACACGCCAGGCGGGAGGACGAGCTGCGAAGAGAACGTGAGCGCAGCCCAACCGTGGACGACGGGCACCATTGCATCGGTGCGGAAGTCATCGCTGTATTGGATTGGAGACGGCGGCGTCCGCACGAGCTCGCTGTCGTCGCCAGGGTGGAAGAGGACCGCCGCGCAGCGATATTTGTCTTCGTCCTCCTCCGAGTCGCTGACGCTCCATTGTGTGTTGTAGAAAAAGAGGAGGCTGCCTTGGTGTGGCAAGAGTCCTGCGGGGTCGTGCGCAGCCAGGTCTTTCAAGCGGATCTGAGCGACGAACTCCATCGGGACGTCGTCGCGGGTCGGCCAGGCCACACCCGGCGGCAAGTCGGGGTGACCACCGAACCGCGAGGCGCCGAGCGGTAGTGACTCGGCCGCCTTCTTCGACAGCGAGCGAGCGGAGAGGCGAATCCCGTGGCGCAAGAGGGGCTCGATAAGAGCGAGGTGCTGGCCGAGACCACCGGCTCGCAGCAGCTCGAGGATGGCCGCTCGATCCATCGGGTCCTTGATCGGCTGGGGCGGCGCCTTCTTCGGTGCCGGCTTCTTTTTCGGGGCCGCCGCTTTGGCTGCTGGCTTCTTGGCTGCTGGCTTCTTGGCTGCTGGCTTCCTGGCTGCTGGCTTCTTGGCTGCTGGCTTCTTGGCTGCTGGCTTCTTCTTTGCGGCGGTCGCCATACTGGAGTCCTCCTCGGGTCGACCGCAGTCGAGGTCCATTTGGCGCGACCGTCAACGCTCTCGCAGCATGAACCAAGTATGAAAGCCCGGTTCCCGCGGGCGAACCCCCATTTGACGATGCTCGCGAAGGACGAAGCCCACCCGTGCATAAAGTGGCAGGTTGCGCTCGCGCTGCGTGCTCACGACGATAGGGCAGCCGTCGCGTGACGACTGGCGCTCATATTCGCGCAGGGCCATAGCGACCAGCATCGTCCCCATGCCACGACCGTGGAGCTCGGGCGCGACCGCGACCGCGTGGAGGTGGTAATATGGCCGATTACCCGTCAGCGCTCTATACCGCTGACCGAACTCACGGTCCGCCGCCAGCGTCCTGAGAAAGGTCCGCAGCCCCTGGTGGCGTACTGTCGGGACCAGCCAGTGCGCGACGCCCTCAGCCAAGGAGCCAGGTACGCCATTGGGCGGCTCCAACGTGCTCGTGCCGACGACGCGGCCCGCGAGGGTCACGACCCAGGTCCAGTCGACCCTGCGGTGCCAGAGCAGGTTGCGACGGAAGAACGCATCCAAATCGGCCGCGCGCGACGAGGCGCGCGGGTGCATCCACTGGTAACAGGGGTTGTCCGCGAACGCGCGACTCAACACTTCGGCGGTCGCCGGGACGTCCTCGTCGGTGAGCTTGCGGCAGGTGAGTTCAGCGTCGTTCATGGGTGTCGCGCTGCCGATTACCACGAAGCTGTGCGCCGGCCGCGACGCGACACGATTGTGGCACTACGACGCCCGACCGAGAGGCAGCAGCAGCACGGTGATAAGCTAGTCGGCAAACTCGAATGACCACCCGTGACTTCCCGCTTCGGTTCGCGACACGCATGGCTCTCGCCGAGCTCCCCTGGTTCGAGGTCGATCACGGCGAGGTCGTGCTCGCTGACAAGTCTGTCGGTCCTGTGATCGACACGCACACGCACTATGCCCTGCCGACGCTGTCCATCCACGCGATCGACATGGAGCGGGAGACCCCGGACTCGAACCTGCTGCTCGGCAGGTGCTGCGCCCACCACCTCGACGTCCGCGCGAACCAGTGTTTCTCCCCGTCGGAGCTCGGCGCGCTCAAGCGCGAGCTGCTCGTCGGCGGGCTCACGGGCAGGGGCAAGCGCCGCGATCACACGGCCCCCAACCTCGCGCGCGACATGCGACAGATGAACGTCGTTCAGTCCGTGGTCCTCGCGCTCGATCTGGCGATCCCGAACAACCACCCCCGCGATACGTTGCGCACTGCCCGAGTGAGGAGCGAGGTCGTCGGCTATGGCAGCGTTCACCCGCGCTCACGCCACGCGCGGACAGCCCTCGAGGAGCAGCTGCACCTCGGCGCTCGCGGGCTCAAATTGCACCCACCGAACCAGCACTTTCGCCCCGACTCGCCGAAGGCGATGGAGATCTACAAATGGTGCGGCGCGGAGAATCTGCCTGTGTTTTGGCACGCGGGGCCTGCCGGCATCGAGCCCAAGATCAACCAGCTCTTCGCAGAGATGCGCTATTACGAGCGGCCGGTCCACGAGCTGCCTGGGACTGACTTCGTCCTCGGTCACGCTGGCTCGCTCCAACACCGCGAGGCCATCGAGCTGCAGCGCAAGCACAAGAACTGCTGGCTCGAGATCTCGGGGCTGTCACTCGGCCAGCTGCGTGAGGTCCTGACGGACGCCGACCCTGATCGCGTGCTCTTCGGCTCGGATTGGCCGTTTTATCATCCAGTCTTGCCGCTCGCCAAAGTGCTGGTCGCAACAGAGGGACAGCCAGAGCTCAGGCAAAAGGTGCTGCACGACAACGCGGCTCGCTTGCTCGAGCGGACCGCGAGAGGCAGAGCCTGACTCAACCCCCCGAGCAATAGTCGAAGCAATCGGGCAACGGGTTCGACGCACAGTGGCTGTCGGGCGGCCCGCCGCGCGCGAGCGGCCAGCCTTCATGGCTGACACGGGGTCGGGATGGTCGGCAGCTCCGCGGTGCCCTGGGGGTCCGCGGCGCTCGCCTCGAAGCCGAACGCCATCGAGATCGCGTCGCATTCGACGTTGGGGTCTTGCTCGCCCGACACCATGATGTCCGAAGCCTGACGCACCTCTGTGAGGAGCGCCTCGGTGGCGCCGCCCTCACAAAAGCCGGGGTCGGTGACGCCGAGCATGTCCCTCATCGACGCGACGAGCTCCTCCGCGTCGAGGACACCCGCGACGATCCCCGCCGTGACGCGCGCCCTGTCCGCGCTCAGGCGCATCGTAATGGTGGGTCGGTGCAGGCGAAACGGCAGGACGCTGCCGGCGAGTCCCCATTGGAGGTCCAGCGTGCTCCCCTCCAATCGCAGCACCCAAACATCGTCGGAGACATAGCTGTCACCGAAGTCGCGCTCGCCGCTCTCCACTCGCGCCCAAACGCCGTTCGTGTCTTTGAGGGCGGGTGATAGGAAGCCAGCGATAGGGTCGTAGCTGTCGCGCGTTCCCAGCCGATCGAGCCGAAAGACGAGGCCCGTCGTCGCGCGCCCCAGGTCTGCGTTCACGACCGCCTCGGCGTCCACCTGCTTGGCGCCACCGTACGAGAGCGCGACGTCCAGCATCGGCAAGAGGAGCTTGCCAAACGCGTTGTCTACGCCGCCGGGGCCGTCCTCCAATACGCTCGCTGGGGCCGCGCCCTCCACTGGCCGGCAGTGCTGCGAGTCCGCGAGATCGCTGTCGTGTCCGTCGAGATCGTAGCCGAACGTCTCCCAAGCCAGCGTGGAGGCGTCTCCGTCGACTGTCGTCGAACCGAGCCAATAGCGGGTTACGGCGAACGTCGCTCCAGAGCCGTCGCCCGCGCCGGCCTCGGCGGGCGGGGGCGGAACGCTCTTCAGAGGCTCGGGCTCGATTGTATCGGAGTCGTCGGCGTCGCACGCGGCGAGGGCCAAGAGAGGAGCGAGCAGCCTCGCCCAATGGGTGATTCGCATGCGGCCACCCCGAGCAAGCTATACGCCACGCGCGCCGCGCCACGAGCTCGCGCTCTATTCGCGTGAACCTCGAGCGATCGCGCTGGCGACAACGCGACACGTATGATCTCCAAGTCAGTAGCGACCGCAGCGAACCAATGAGTGAGCGTCGCTATCGGTCAATCGTTGCGCGCCACTGCCACCGCCACGGCGCGCAACCCGACAGTCGCGATCACTACAACAACGTTACTATAACAGCGACCGACTCGGGTGTTCGTCACGTGCGAGGAACGGGGTAGTGGCTGAGCGCGACGAGCGTGCCGTCGGGGTCACGAAAGTAGAACGTGAAGTCCGTCTCGCGCTCGACGACACACCCGTGCGCGCGCACGCGCTCCATCCAAGCTGCGCGCGATGAAGGCGGGATGTCGAGCGCCAAACAGTGGAGACCCGGTCGCGGCTGGGTGGACGCGAGCGCGTCCGTGGACGCGCGCTCGAGCGCGACGAACGGAACGGCACCCCCGAGCTCGACCCAAATCGAACGCGCGTTGCCCGCGTCGTCATCGTGCCTGCGCACGACCGCGAGACCGAGCATTTCGACATAGAATTTTTCACTCGTCACGAGATCGCGCACGATGATCGCGACGTGATTCAGGCCTCGAATCTCTGGGATGGATCGCACTCGGAGAGGATGCCCGAAGGGTCGCGCGGGTGAGACGAAATGTGGGACCTACGAACTCTGCTGCGAACGATGCTCGAAGCGTTGCGCGAGCCACTCCAACTTCGTTACGTTCGCCAAGCCTTTCTTTAGATGTCCCTGCGGCGACCCCATGAGGAACATGCGAACGAAAACGAACCACCGCACGAAGGTCACACTCGGCTCATTGGCGTTTGCTATGACAGCGTTAGTCTCTTCGGCGTCGGTGGTTCACGCCGAAGACGACGTAGCGCGCGCAGCGGTGTTGGCCCGCGAGGCCGAGGATCTGCTCGGCGCCGGCAAGGTCGCAGAGGCCTGCGTCAAGCTCGCGGAGAGTCAGGACCTCGACCCGCGTGGCAGCACGCTGCTCGATCTCGCCGTCTGCCGTGAGAAGGAGGGGCGCGTCGGAACGGCGCTCACGCTCTTCGAACAAGCCGCGAAGCAGGCCGACGCGGAGAAGCGATCGGACCGCGCGTCCACCGCGCGACAGCACGCGAAGGATCTGGGCGTTCGCGCGCCTCGCGTCGTCGTCACCGTGCCCAAAGAGGTCGCGGCGGTCGACGGACTCGAGGTCTACGTCGGCAAGGCGAAGGACGAGTCGAGCTACGTCCTGATGCCCAAATCCGAGTGGGGCAAACCTTTCCCGTGCGACCCCGGCGACGTGTCGGTCCTCATCGTGGCGCCTGGAAAGAAGCCCGCGGAGCAGACGTTCGACATCAAGGAGAAGGGCAAGAAGACGATCACCGCTCCGGCGCTCGAGGCCGGTGATGGCCCACCGTCGTTCCTCATCAAGAAGCCGCACGAGAAGCCGAAGCCCGATGAGAACCCCAAGCCCGACGAGAACCCCAAGCCCGACGAGAACCCGAAGAAGCCGACCGAGAAGCCCAAGGACTTGGGCCCGGCGAAGCACGAGTCCGGTCGCGTGGTGGTCGACGCAGCGTTCTTGGTCGGCGCGCACCTCTCACTGATTTCGCAGGCGCCGCTCTCCGATATCAACGGCACGCAGTACATCTACAAGGGCGCCGCGCAGAGCGAGTTCCTCGCCTCTTGCGGCAACACGACCGCCGTCCCTGGGGCGGGTGATTGCGACGCCACCTACAACCTCCAATTCGCAGGCGCGGCGGGCGCACAGCTCTTCCTCGGATATGCCATCAAGGAAGACCTACAGTTCGGCGCACGCTTCTTCGGCGGCGCGCACTACCCGGTTGGCTTCTTCGTGCTCGGGGGTCCGTCACTGTCGGTCAAGGTCGGCGACATTCTTTGGGTCGGCGGCACCATCCTCGCGGGCACCACGCAGGTCGAGCAGACCGTCACCGGTGGCAAGGGCTCGATCCCGGACGGCAACACCGACGACAACGCCGGTGAAAGCCAGGTCGATATTCCGCTCGAGGCGCTCGCGGGCCGCAATGGCGACACGCCCTTCAGTCAGGGCGGGGTCGTCGCGAACGCCTTCGCCGGCTTCGAGATCGGCGGCTCGGTCGAGATCTCGATCGTGCTCAAAGACAATCCCCAGCACGACGGCTCCTCGGGCGCTGCGATGTTGAGCTTCTGGCCTATGGGCATGTGGGCTCCAGGGCACGGCGGCGTCGTCGCGCTGCCCGTCGGCATCGGCTATCGATTCTACTGACGAGTCAGCCCGCGGGCGCGCTACGCTCCTCGAGTGCGTCGCTTGATCTTCTTGCTCGCGTGCTCGCTCGGCGCGAGCTGTGGCCCCGGGACGGAACCGACGACAGGCGGCGGGGGCGCTGGCGCTGGGGGCGCCGGCCACGGCGCTGGCTTTACGACAGGTGGCGGCGGGAACGAATCCCTCGGGGGGGATGGCGGCGGCCCCGACCAATGTGAGGGGATCGCTCAGGGCGCGACGCTCAAGCCGCTGAACCTCTACATCATGGTCGATGCTTCGCAGTCGATGTTCGGCAGCAAATGGCAGGCAGCGATCGACGGCATGACGGCGTTCTTGAACGACCCGACGATCGAAGACGTCGACGTCGCGCTCTCGTTCTTCCCGCGGCCGGCCGACGCGACGCCTGCCTGCGATCAGAACGCCTACAAGACACCTATCGTTCCGCTCGCGCCTATCGCGGACAACGCCGCGACCATCATCGACACGATGACCAACAAGGTGCCTGACGGCTTCAATTCGCCGATGTACCCCGCGCTCGGCGGCGCCATTCTCGAGGGCATCGACGTCGTCGCCGCGAACCCCGACGAGGTCGCTGCCGTGCTCCTCGTGACGGACGGCAAGCCCGACGGGCCCGGTTCGTCGTGTGCGGGCGTCAATCCCTCCGACCCTGCGGCGGTCGCGGGCCTCGCGGCCAGCGGCGCGAACTTCGATCCATCCATCAAGACCTTCGTGGTCGGGTTGCCTGGTGTCGACACGACGATCGCCAATCAGATCGCGGCGGGCGGGGGCACTGACAAGGCTGTCATCGTAGGAACGGTCAACACCGCGCAGAACTTCACGGACGCGCTGGTGAAGGCGCGCGGTCAATTGCTGGCTTGTCGATATGACATCCCGCCCGAGGTCGATCAGGGGCTCATCGGGCTCGGCCTCGTCAACGTGACGATCACGCCGGGGGGGCAGCCCGCCGTAGAGATCCCCCGCAACGACAATTGCATGGGCGGGGGCTGGTATTTCGACGACCCCGAGAACCCGACCTCGATCCTCTTGTGTGAAGAGAGCTGCGCCCTGGTGAAGGACGATGTCCAGGCCAAGATCGATATCGTCCTCGGGTGCCCGACAATCCAGTAACCGTCACTCGACGGTGATGCTCAGACAGTCGACGAGCACCGACTGTCCGGGCGAGCTGTCGAACGCGACATCGAGATAAGTGTCCGCCCAAATCGAGTCGGTCACGTACTCGCCAGTCGCGAGGCGCCAGCCGTCGACGCCCTCCGGGTCGGAGCCGTCGGGTAGGAAGTCGATCGCCGTGCCTGCGAGGACGCCTGCGTCGTGTTTGACGTGGACCTGCGCGGAGACGGTGTCGGGGGCTTGGATGCGCACGCGAAAGTGGATGGTCGCCCCCATCGGCGCGGAGAAGAGCTCGAGATAACGGAGCTCACCATAGTTGCCGTCGAGGACGGTGTGCCCCGCCTGACATCCACAGAAGGAGCCTGCTTGTGTGTCGAACGGCGTGAAGTCGCTGGTCCAGTTTTGGGTGCCGGACTCGAACGAACCATTGCTGGTCACGGAGTTCCCCGGCCCCGCGCTCTCTTCGACGGGGCAGCCGCCAGTACCGCCCATACCGCCCATACCACCGGCGTCGCCCATACCGCCCATACCGCCCATACCGCCCATCGAGCTGCCGCTCGAGGTGGACGTCGCGCCTGCGCCGCCGCCCCCCACCGCGCCCTCGATCGGGTCCTCGAGCCCCCAGAGTTCGTTGCACCCCAAACCAAGGAGCGAAAGCGCTAGCAACCCTGTCAGGCGGTTCATTGGAAGGTCACCCCGAGCTCGAGCTTGGAGGGAGAGGCCGCGATGCGAACGGCGGTGACCGCGGTCGACTTCGGATCATCGAGACCCGCAGTCGCGAACACGACGACCCCTAATGCCAAGAGGCCCACGCCGCCGAAGAAGACCCCGCTGCCGATATCACCGAGCGCCCGAGCGTCCTCGAGGGCGCCGGTCTCGCGACAGACGGGCGGGCTGCCCGCACAGCCGTTTTGGGCATAAGCGTCGTCGTAATCGGATTTGGCCGCGGCCATGATTCCGGCGCTCGCCGCCATCGCGAGGACGCCGCCGACCCCGAACCCCAAGCCAGCAATTCGCCACTCGTTGAAGAAAGGCTTCGCCGGCTGGGGCTCGTCCTTCACGGGCGTCGGCGCGCCTGGCGCGGCCGCGAGCTTGCTGATCTGGATATGGGTGCTCCCGGCTGTCGCTGGGATGTCGATGTCCTGTTCGTAGGCGACGCGCCCCGGCGCGGAGACGCGCAGGTGGAGTCGGCCCGGGTCGACAGGGAGTGGAGTCGACCATTGGGCGCGCCCGAGCGGCTTGCCGCCGAGCTCGATCGACAGGCCCTCGAGCGCAACGAGCGCGCTGTCGACGGCGAGCTCCAATTTGTGGAGGCGAATCGCGAGGGCGTCCGCGTGCTCCCGCGCTTCCTTCGCGCGATCGGTGGCGCCCGTGCCCTCCGCGCGGCCGGCGACCTCGGTGTAGAGGCCCCACGCGCTCGCGGTCCGACCCGCCTTTTCGTAGCAGCTCGCGAGGAGCAGTTTGCCCCCCAAAGCTTCGCCACGCGTGAGCTCGACGGCGGCCTCGAGCTTGGGACAGGCGTGCTCGACGTCGCCTGCGTCGAGCAGCCGCCCGCCCTCCTGGAAGAGGGCCTCTGCCTGAGCCTTCGTCTGCGGGTCGGGCTCGTCCGCGAAGGTCGCGCTCGCAACGCTCACTCCAAAGAGGAACGCGAGCGCGGCTCCTAGATACCTCGTCAAAGGAAGCGCCATTACAACCCTTATATCCTGTATGGCCGCGTCGGCTCC
This sequence comes from Polyangiaceae bacterium, assembly GCA_046351325.1. Classification (GTDB taxonomy): domain Bacteria; phylum Myxococcota_A; class Polyangia; order Polyangiales; family Polyangiaceae; genus Xiheicaenibacterium. The sequence continues at coordinate 771,556 of JAXLYR010000001.1, forward strand.
GCGGCGAAAACACCGAAACCCCGCGAGCCAGTCCCCGTATTCGTAGCGACTACAAAAAAGACGGCGCCTCCGTGCAACCGGCGCGGCGGGTCGCGCGTTGTCCTTTTGTAGCCGGCTTGCTCTCGAGCGGACCTGGGGAGGCGCTCGAGCGGGCATGTGCACGCACCCGAGTCGCGCGCTGCGCGCGGCCGCATTTGCTCGATCTCGGAGATTCCAATGGACCTTCGCGAAAGCATCAAACCCCGAGCGACCGAGCGCTTCTCTCGACAGCACGAGGAGCTCGTCAACCTGTCGAAGGAGCTGGTTCGGGCGCTCGACACGCGCAGCATCGCGATCGATCCGACGCCTGTGCGCCGCGCGCTCGCGGTCTTCACGGGGCAGCTCCGCGTGCACGCCGCGATGGAACAGGACGCGCTCTATCCGCGGCTGCTCGCGAGCCACGACCCCAAGGTCGCCGAGAAGGCGCAGGATCTCTTGCGCGAGGTGGGTGAGATCTACAACGAGTTCTTCTCGTTCCTCACGCGGTGGACCGACGGCGCGTCGGTCGCGTCGAACGCCGAGGATTTCTGCAGGGAGACGATGCAGCAGCTCTATCGGCTGCGGCTGCGCATGAAGCGCGAGGCAGAGGAGCTCTACCCGCTCGTGGAGGCGCACGAGTCGACCTCGCAGTTCGACACCGCGAGCAGGCGGCTCTCGCAGCGACGGCCCTCCACCGAGCACCCGAGCCCGACGAAGAAGGACACCAACGCCGCGTGAGGCGCCTTCGCTTCGATAGGATGTGCGCGTGCTGGAGGGCGTAGTCCTCGACGACCGCTTCGAGATCGAGGAGATCGCCGGCCGCGGCGGCATGGCCACGGTGTATCGCGCGCGCGACCGGCAGACGGCCGAGCTCGTCGCGATCAAGGTCCTCCACGTCGCAGGGACGTCGGACGTCGCGCGCTTCGATCGCGAGGCGCGCGTCCTCGACGAGCTCGATCACCCGCACATCGTGCGGTCGATCACGCGCGGAGCGACGCCGGACGGTCGCGTGTACCTCGCGCTCGAGTGGCTCTCCGGCGAGACGCTCGATCAGCGCCTCGCGCACACGCTGCCGACGGCGGCGCAGGCGCTCGCGCTCGCCGGCCGCGTGGCCTCCGCCGCGGCGCACGCGCACGAGCGCGGCATCGTCCACCGCGACATCAAGCCGTCCAATGTGTTCCTCGTGGGGCCGACGTTCGAGGATCCGCGGCTGCTCGACTTCGGGGTCGCGCGCGTGCTGCGCGCCACGCGGCTCGTGACGCGCACGGGGACGGCGCTCGGCACGCCCGCGTACATGGCGCCGGAGCAAGCGCGCGGTCGGCGTGACGTCGACGCGCGCGCCGATGTGTACGCGCTCGGTTGTTTGCTCTTCGAATGTTTGAGCGGCCGCCCGCCGTTCGAGGGCGACGACGTGATGGCGGTCCTCGCGAAGGTCCTCTTCGACGAGCCGCCGCGCCTCGCGAACGTCGTCACGAACATCGCGCCTGCGCTCGACGAGCTCGTCGCGTCGCTCATGTCGCGCGAGCCGGCCGAGCGTCCTCCGAACGCGGGCGCGGTCGGGCGATTGCTCGCGCGCGTGCTCCCCGAGGTCCTCCGCGAACAGGAGATCGTGCGCGGCTTCTCGAGCGGGCCGCCGCGACCGCTGACGTCGCGCGAACAGAAGCTCGTCGCGATCGTCGCCGCGGCTCCGCCCGGCCGCGAGCCCGGGCGCGGTGAGGACGCTGCGACGGTGGAGGCGAGCGCCGCGATCCCTTCGAACGAGTTCGGTCGGGTCGCGTCCGAGTTCGGCGCGCGCTTCGCTGCCCTCGCGGACGGCTCGTGCATCGCGGTCATCGAGGCGGAGGGCTCGGCGACCGACCTCGCGTTGCGCGCGGCGCGGTGTGCGCTCGCGCTGCGCGCGCTGCGGCCGAGCCTGCCCTTCGCGGCCGTCATCGGCCGCACGGTCTCGGGCACGCTGCCGGTCGGCGAGGTCATCGACTCGGTCGCGGCGCTGCTGCGACGCGCGGCCGCGCACGACCCGCCGTTCGAGGTGCAGCTCGACGAGCTCACCGCGTCGCTGCTCGAGCAGCGGTTCGAAATCGCGGGGCAAGACGGTGGTCACGTGCTGCGCGGCGAACGCGAGGAGCCGCGCGCGATGCGCCTCCTGCTCGGCAAGCCGACGCCGTGTGTCGGCCGCGCGCGCGAGCTCCGCGCCCTCACGCAGCTCTACGAGGACGTCGCGAGAGAGAGCGAGGCCACGTTCGCGCTCGTGACAGGCGCGGCCGGGATGGGCAAGAGCCGCTTGCTGCTCGAGCTCGTCGCGCGCCTCGGCGACGCGCAGCCCACGCCGTTGGTTTGGGTCGGCCGCGCCGAGCCGATGTCGGCGGGCTCGCCGTTCGCGCTCGCCGCGTCCATCGTGCGCGCGGCCATCGGCGCCTCGCGCGGTGAGCGTCGCGAGACCGTCGAGGAGAAGCTCCGCGCGCGCGTGCAAGCGAGGCTCCGCGGTCGCGAGGCAGAGCGCGTGGTCGAGTTCCTCGCCGAGCTCCTCGGCGTCGGGCTCGACGACACGAACCGCGGAGAGCTCCTCGCGGCCCGACACGACCCGATGTTGATGGGCGATCAGATCGCGCGCGCCTTCGAGGATTGGCTCGACGTGGAGGCCACCGCGAACCCCGCGGTCATCGTGCTCGAGGACGCGCACTGGGGGGACGCCGCCAGCGTTCGCGTCATCGAGTCGGCGCTGCGCCACGCGAAGCAGCGCCCGCTCTACGTCGTCGCCGTCGGCCGCCCCGAGGTCGCGCCCGACTTCGCCGGGCTCATGTCGCTGCGCGGGGCGATGCTCGTGAACCTCGGAGAGCTCTCGCGCAAGGCCTGTGCGGAGTTCGTCGACGAGCTCCTCGGCGCGACGATCACGCCCGCGACGCGCGAGCAGATCGTCGAGCACGCCGCCGGCAACGCGTTCTTCCTCGAGGAGCTCGTGCGCTTCTTCGCCGAGCGTCGCGGTGAATCCGTGGCGACTGGGCCCGCGCTGCCTGCGACGGTGCTCGCGATGCTCGAGGCCCGGCTCGCGGCCCTGCCGTCCCACGCGCGACGCTTCGTGCGCGCCGCGAGCATCTTCGGCAACGCGTTCTGGCCCGCAGGCGTCGCGGCGCTGCTCGGTGAGTCGGCGACCGAGCCGGGGACCCCGAGCTCGAGCCCCAGCGCGACGAGGCGCACAGGACCCGAGCCACCTTCGGAGCCGACTCCGAGCGGAGCGACACGCTCGACGCGCGCTGCGCTCGACGTCTTGCTCGCCGCCGAGATCGTCGAGCGCCGCGGCGTGAGCCGCTTCCCCGGCATCGCGGAGCTCGTGTTTCGCCACGCGCTCGTGCGCGACGCCGCGTACGCGATGTTGACCGATCGCGATCGCGCCTCGGGGCATCGGCTCGCAGCGGATTGGCTCGACGCGGCTGGCGAGACCGAATCCATGGTCCTCGCCGAGCATTTCGAGCGCGGCGGGGACGGCTCGCGCGCAGCGCTGCACCTCGCGTCCGCGGCGAAGGTCGCGCTCGATGGGCAGGACTTCGCGTCGGCGCTCGAGCTCGCGGCGCGGGCGCGCAAGGCCTGGCATCGCCGCTCACCACACGCACGGCTGGCGAGCTCGCCCTCGTCGAGGAAGTGAGGCGCATCGCTGTCGTGGTGATCTCGTCCCCGCCGAGGCCGCAGCGCGCAGCGCGTTCGAGCAGCCGTCCAGGCAGGCCCGAGTGGTTCGCCGCCGCTGCGCTCCTCGCGACGTTGGCCGGCACGCACAGCGACTATCGCCCCGCGGTGCTCTGGCGCGAGCGCATCGCTCGGGCTCCCGTCGAGGGTGACGCCGAGGCCGCGCGCTTGCTCGCGCTCATCGCAGCGGCGCGACGCCTCTTTCAAATGGGCGACTACGACGCCGCCGAGGAGGCGATCAGCTTCGTCGAGAGCGAGCGCCGCGAGCTCGGCGAGAGCTGCGCCGATCCTCGCGTCGACGCCGAGCTCTCGCGTCTGCTCGGCGCGCGCGCGCGGCACGCCGGCGACGTCGCGAGCGACCTCGAGCACTATCGCGCTGCGCTCGCGGCCTACGAGCGCGCTGGCGATCTGCGGGGCACCTGCAACGCGCTCGTGAGCGTCGGGTTCGGCTACATCCAGATCGGGGACTACGCGCTCGCGCGCCAACACCTCGAGCACGCGCTCGCCGACGCGCAGCGGATCGATCTCGCGCCCGTCGTCACGCGCGCGCTGCAAAACCTCGCGCTGGTCGCGTTCGCCGAGGGTCGACTGGACGACGCGCGCAGCATGGCGACGGTGGTCATCGACCAGGCCGAGCAACGCGGCGACCGACGTTTCGCCGCGTGGACGCGCATCTACCTGTCCCGCATCGAGTGCGCTGCGGGCGACTTCGAACGCGCCCTCGCCGAGGCCGATCGCGCGCTCGGCGTGCTCGCCGGCACGCCGCCGGCCTACGCCGGCGTCCTCGCGGTGAAGGCCCTCACACACCTCGAGCGACGCCCGGGGGGAAGGGACGCCGTCTCCGGCGGCCCGCCGGGCTGGAGCTCGAGCAAGAACATCGAGCGACGCCCGGGGGGAAGGGACGCCGTCTCCGGCGGCCCGCCGGGCTGGAGCTCGAGCAAGAACATCGAGCGACGCCGAGAGGAAGGAACCGTCTCCGGCGGCCCACACGCCGGGCGCCCAAGAACATCCCGAGCGACGCCCGGGGGAAGGACGCGCCGTCTCCGGCGGCCCGCCGGGCTGGAGCTCGAGCAATAGCATCGAGGCACACGAGGACATCGAGGCCGACCTCGCGGCGCGCGAGGCTCACACGATCCTCGAGGAGTACGGCGGCATCGAGGAGTTCGAGACCCTGGTCGAGCTCGCTTATATTCGCGCGGCGCTCGCGATCCGCGACCTGTCGCGCGCACGCGCGGCTGCGTCCAAGGCAGAGCTCCGGCTCCGTGCGCGCGGGGCGAAGCTCGCCGCCGAAGAGGATCGCCGCCGTTTCTTTAACGACGTCTCAGAAAATCGCGCGCTGCTCGAGCTCTCGAGCGAGCTGCTCCGCTCGAAGGAGCACGCGCTCGACGCCCCTCCCGAGTCGGTGCTCGCTGCGTGGTCCGCGGCGAACTTCGAGCGAGAGGCCGCCGACGTCACGCGTCGGTTGAGCCTGCACCTCGACGTCGCGACGAGCGGGCGCGGCCAGGTCTTGCGCTCGTTTCCGCCGCCGGACGAGGTCTTGCGTGCCGTACCTCCCGGCTTCTCGACGGAGCCGCAGAGCTCGCTCGAGGACGTGATCGATCTCGCCCTCGAAGGGTCGCCCTGGCAACACCACCCGCGCTACCTCGGACATCAGGTCGCCTCGACCTTGCCGCGCGCCGCGCTCCTCTCGCTCGTCGCGGCCGTCCTCAACAACGGCATGGCCGCGTTCGAGGCGGGCCCGACGACGACCGCGATGGAGAAGCGCGTCATCGAGTGGCTGCTCGGCGTCGTCGGCTGGCCCGGCGGCGGCGGCGTGCTCACCTCGGGTGGCTCGCTCGGCAACCTCACGGCGCTGCTCGCTGCGCGACAGCGGCGCGCAGGCTTCGACGTCGGCGCCGAGGGCCTCGCAGGCCACACGCCGCTCGCGATCCTCGTCTCGGAGCAGGCGCACTACTCGATCGAGCGCGCGGCGCAGACCATGGGGCTCGGTCGCGCCGGCGTGTTCCTCGTGCCGACCGACGCGCACTACCGCATGCGCACCGCCGACCTCCGCCCGACCTTCGAGCGCGCGCGCGCCGCGGGTCGGACGCCGTTCGCGCTCGTCGCCAGCGCCGGCGCGACAGGCACCGGCTCGATCGATCCTCTCGACGAGGTCGCGGACGTCGCCGCCGAGCTCGGGCTCTGGCTCCACGTCGACGGCGCGCACGGTGCATCGATGCTGCTCTCGGAGCGCCTGCGCGCGCCGCTCCGTGGCATCGAGCGCGCCGACTCGCTCGTGTGGGACGCGCACAAACTGATGAGCTTCCCCGCGCTCGCGACCGCCGTGCTCTTCCGCGAGGACCGCGCCTCGTACGGCACCTTCGCGCAGGACGCCGCGTACCTCTTCGACGGCGGCGAGCCGCGCTGGTTCGACATCGGGCTGCGCACCGTCGAGTGCACGAAGCCCCTCCTTTCCGTGCCGCTCTACGGCGCGCTCGCCTCGCTCGGCACCGACACGTTCCGCGTAGTCGTCGAGCGCCTCTACGATCTCGGGCAGCACCTCGCGGATCTCGTCGAGCGGAGCCCCGACTTCGAGCTCGCTTGCAGACCCGACTGCAACATCGTGTGCTTTCGGCTCAGGTCTTCGGTCGGTGGTCCGAGCCCCAAAGACCTGCGCGACGCCCTCCGACAGGAGGGTTCCTTTTACACCGTCATGACTACGCTGCGCGGTGTCCCCTATCTTCGGACGTCGATCATGAACCCGCTCACGACGGCGAGCGATCTCGCGGCGCTGCTCGATCGGCTCCGCGAGCTCATCGCGAGCGCAGGGCCTGTCGACGAGAAATAGGTCGAAGAAGCGCCGCGACGAGCTCAGTCGTCGCCGAGCCCGAGAGCGCACTTCGCGCCGGCGCTCAACCTACAATCCGGTAAGCCATTGAGGAGTCCAGCGGGGCTGCGTCTCAGGGACATTGCCCCGGACTGTTGAGTGACTTCCACGCCGACTTGTTACCGACCTGTAAGCCATAGCCGCGCCGCCAACTCAGCGGTTGGGGCTCGCCTGCAGGTCGATTGACGCTAGCGCCAAGAGCCCGCTGAGCTCCTTCGGGCGAAAGCCGACCACCGCTACAGCGCGCCCCTGCACCTTCACCACGAAGGGGCCTGTCTCCTTCGGCCTATCCCACCAAGCGAGGAAGGTGTCGTGGTCGAACCCCTCGCTTCCGAAGAACGTCGAGTCTCGACTGCCGAAGTGATCGCCGTCACCGAGCACGGCCAGCTCGACCCCGAGCACCTCGGCGGCGTGGGCGACGTACTCGCTCCCGATCCGCATGCACACCACGACGACCCCGCTCGGGCTGGGCTGCGCGGCGACATATGCAGGCGTCGAATGGCTCGCATCCGCTCCGCACCCGCGCCACACGACCTCGTGAAACTCGTTTCCCCGTAGGACGCTCAGCGTCGGGAATGGATGGCTCATCAGGTCGGGGATCTCGGCGAGGTCTTTGACGGGGTGCTCGGTCCCGACTGTTGCGATCACCTCACCGCGTGGGTCGCTGAAGAGCACCTCGAGGTTCGCGTCCGCCCCGACGAAGGTCTCGGCGAGCGCTCGCGCCCGCACCGGATCTCGCGCCGCGATCGCCTCTCGTGTCTTCGCGTCGGCGCCGAGGGTCTTCGCCGCGCGATCGACCCGCTCGAAATCGCCGTGGAGCAGCTCGACGAACGATGCCTCGACGGTCGAGAGTCGCGTCGTCGCTGCATCGGCGGCCTTGTCCCTGCGCCGCGTGATGAAGAGCAGCGTGACTCCCACGCTGACCGTAGCGACCCCGACCGCGACCAACACCAGCAGCCTGCGCTTCACGGGGGCGACCGATCCAATCAGGGGTAGAGCGAGCGCGTCGTCGCCGAGGCCTTCGCGGTCGTCGTCGTCGCGGCGGTCGTCGTCGCCGTCGCGCGCGCGCTCGCCGTCGGGCGCGTCGTCTCGACAGGGCGTTCGGCGGTCGCGACCTTGGCGCTGGCGCTCGCGAGAGCCTGCGCGGGCTTGGCCGACGCCTGCGTCAGGGCAGCGCCGACCGAGGCGCTCGCCGTCGACGGCGCCACGGTGATCGCGACGGCCGTGTCGACGGGCACGGAGGTCGTTTGAGGTGCAACGATCTCCGCGCTCGGCGCGCCGCTCCCGCTGATCACCGCGCCGCTCGCGCTCGCCTCGCGCTCGTCCGGACGCGCGCGCACCCACGCGACGGCAGCGACCGCCGCGATCAACGCCACACCGCCTACGAGCAAGAGCGGCGCGCGACGTCGCCTCCCCTCGCCGCTCGAAGGCGCACCCACGTCCGCAGGAGGCGGCGACGAGGCGCTCGGCCGCGCGCGTCGCTCCGGATCCGTCGTCGTCGATACGGTGAGCACGGTGCGCTCGGGCTGCGGCGCGGATTGCCCGGGCGAGGCCTCCGCGTCGCTCCCGCCCGCGTCCCCACCCGCCGCGAGGGATCGCCCGCCCTCCGCTGCCGCGCAAGCCTCGGCGAAGCCTGCGTCGAGCTCGGCGAGGAGCTCACCCGCGTCTTTGTGGCGGTTCGCGGGTCGCAGCGACAGAGCCTTCGCGAGCGTCGCCTCCCACGGACCGAGGTCGAGCCCGAAGCTCGCTGGCGTGGGCCTGCGCGGGTCGATGACCGCGAGCGCGACGTCCCCCACACCGAACGGCGGCGCGTCGATCAGGAGCTCCACCAGCACGAGCGCGAGCGCGTGCACGTCGGTCCACGGCCCCGTCCTCGAGCCCGCGAGCTGCTCCGGCGCCGCGTACGGCAAGCTGAACGCCGTGTGCTTCGAGCGCGTCTCGGTCGCGCCCGTGCCCGCGACCTCGGCGGGGTGCGTGACCTTCGCGATGCCGAAGTCGATGACCCGCGGAGAGACCGCGCCGCGCTCCTGCGCGACCAGCATGACGTTCGCAGGCTTGATGTCGCGATGCACGAAGCCTGCAGCGTGCGCGTGCGCGATCGCGTCGATGATCGGCCGCGCGATCGCCCAGGCCTCCGCGACTGAGCGACCGGTGCGCTTCTGCCAGCGCCGCTCGAGCAGGTTCGCCTTCAGCGTCTCGCCGCCGCACCACTCCATCACGAGCCACGCGAGCGGCGGCTGCGGCTCGTCCGTGCGAGCCTCGCGTCGCTCGATTTCCAAGGTCCCGACGTCGATCGCGCTCACGATGTTCGGGTGCTTCAGCCGCGGCAGGAGCTGCGCCTCGGCGAGGAACTGCGTGAGGAGCGTCGCGCGCATCGCGGGCGTCGTGTCCTCCGGGTATTGGAGGAGCTTGATCGCGATCGGCACGCCGAGCGCGAGGTGAAAGCCGCGGTACACGACGCCGAAGCCGCCCGCGGCCACGCGCTCGTCGACGCGATAACGCCCCTCGAGCAACCTGCCCGTGAGGTCCACCGCTGCGCTGCTATCGCTCACCTGCCCTGAGCCCACGAGCCCTCGCGCTAACCCGACTTTATCCCGAATCGCACCATCATCCGCTGCAGATGCCGCCTGTCGATCCCCGCGTCGCGCGCGGCCTTCGAGACGTTGCCCTGGCTCTGCTCGAGGATCGCGGTCGTGTACGCGCGCTCGAACCGCTCGACGAGCGCGTCCTTCGCCTCGTGATAGGGCAGCGCGACGAGCTCCGAGAACTCCGTCGCTCCGCTCGAGGTCGGCGCGGGCGGCCGCGTCGGTGAGGCCTCGCCGAGGGGTGAGGTCTCGCCAGGGCCGAGCGTCGCGCCGAGCACCGCCCACCGCTCGACGATGTTGCGAAGCTCGCGCACATTGCCTGGGAAATCGTAGCGATGGAGCATCGCCATCGCCGTCGCGTCGAGGCGCTCCGGCGGCGGCAAACCGGTCGCCGCGCGACGCCGCGCGAGCTCCTCCCAAACGCCCTCGACGAGCAGCCTCACGTCCTCGAGGCGCGTGCGGAGCGGCGGGATCTTCACCGTGACGACCGCGAGTCGGTAGTAGAGGTCCTGCCGGAATTTGCTGGCTTTCACCTCCTTCGCGAGGTTCTTGTTCGTGGCCGCGACGACGCGCACGTCGACGACGCTCGACCGATCGCTGCCGACGGGCTTCACCTCGCGACGCTCGAGCGCGCGGAGCAGCTTCGCTTGCATGTCGAGCGGCAGCTCACCGACCTCGTCGAGGAACAGCGTGCCCTTGTCGGCCGCGAGGAACGCGCCGCGCCGCTCGCGCACCGCGCCCGTGAACGCGCCCTTCTCGTGACCGAAGAGCTCGCTCTCCAGCAATTCACGGGGGATCGCGCCGCAGTTGACCGCGATGAAGTCGCCGGCGCGCCCGCTCGAGAGGTGGAGCCCCTCGGCCGCGAGCTCTTTGCCCGTGCCGGTCTCGCCCTCGATGAGCACCGTGAGATCGCTCGGCGCGACGCGCTCGAGCAGCGCGAAGGTCTCGCGCATCGACGCGCTCGCGCCGAGCATCCGACCGAACGCGGCGCGCGGCGAGACCTCGTGCTCGACGGTCTCCGCGAGCGGCACGAGCCGCAGCGCCGTCTTGCCGAGGCGCACCAGCGTCTCGACCGACACGATCGCGTCGCGCACCACGAGGTCACCGACGAAGGTCCCGTTCGTCGACCCGAGGTCCGTGATCAAGAAGCCGTCGGGCAAGAGACGCACGGCGAGGTGCTCGCGCGAGATCGACGGATCGTTGAGCGGCACGTCCGCGTCGGGGTTCGACCCGATGCGGATCTCGTCCTGGGCGAACGAGTAGACGCGGTTCTTCTCCTTCGCATCCGGGGCGTCGACGACCACGATGCGGAGCTTGCGGATGCGACGCAGGCTCGCCCCCGACTCCTTCGTGATCACCTCGGTGACTGGCCGCGGCCGCGCTCCGCCCTGGGCTGGGTCCATCACCGCAAAGTCTACGGCGCGCGCCTCTCAGCGCGCCAAGGCTTTCACGATGTCAACGTCTCGAACGCCGTCTGCCTCCGCGCGATACGACAGCACGATCCGGTGGCGCAACGCGGGCAGCAACATGGCACGAACGTCGTCCACGTCGGCCGCGGCCTCACCCAAGGTCGCGGCGCGAGCCTTCGCCGCGATGACGAGCGCTTGGCTCCCACGCGGGCCCGCGCCGAAGCGCACGTAGTCGCGGACCTCCTTCGGCGCGCGCGGATCACCAGGGCGCGTCGAGCGCGCGACGCGCACCGCGAGCGCGACGGCCTCGTCGGTGATGGGGATCTTCGGCACGAGCGCGTGGAGGGCGCGCACGTCGTCGAGGTGGAGCACGGCCTCGATGTCCGGCTTCTGCCCGCTCGTCGTGCGCCGCGCGATCTCCATCTCTTCGGTCTCGCTCGGGTACTCCACGTGGATCTCGAGCAGGAACCGATCGAGCTGCGCCTCGGGCAGCGGGTACGTGCCCTCTTGTTCGATCGGGTTTCGCGTCGCAAACACCTGGAAAGGATCGGGCAGCGCGTGTGTCTTCGTGCCGACCGTCACGCGCCGCTCCTGCATGGCCTCGAGGAGGGCGGCCTGCGTCTTCGGCGGCGTGCGGTTCACCTCGTCGGCGAGGACGAGGTTGTGGAAGATCGGACCCTTCGCGAAGACGAGGGCGCGCTGCCCCTCCTCCTGCGTGAGGACGTCGGTGCCGGTGATGTCGGCGGGCAAGAGATCGGGCGTGAACTGCACGCGCCCGAACGACAGATCCAAGGCCCGCGCGAGCGACGCGACGAGCAGCGTCTTGGCCAATCCAGGGACGCCGACGAGCAGGGCGTGCCCGCCGCCGAGGAGCGTCGCGAGCATCGCGTCGACGACCTGATCCTGGCCGACGACGGCCTTCGCGATCGTGGTCTTCAACGCGACGACGGCCTCACGCGTGCGCTCGAGGAGCGCCGCGGCGCTCTCCTTCGTGCCCTTCTCCTCGGACCGGGACTCGGACATTTCGGGCGCCGGTCTATCACGACTTTTGGGGCAATACACGGACGCGCACGCGATCTCCGTGATACGAGTCTCGTATGCCTCCCCGAGCCGAAGCGGCCAAAGACAAGGCCGAGGACAGCTCCCCCGCGCAGGGCGACGAGCGCGAGACCGGGTTCAAGCCCGCGCTGGTCAAGGATCTCAAGCGCGAGTCCAGCGACGAGCGGCCCGCGCGCAAGGGCAACGCCGACTCCTCGAACGGCGACGACACCGGGGAGCGCCCCGGTCCTTGGCGCTCCTACAAGGAGATCCTCGCGAAGCTCGCGCAGCGCCTGCTCGACGCGCAGCGCCCGATCCGCATCCTCCAAGCGCTCCGCTGGCATCCCTCGACGGAGGAGTTCTTCCTCAAGTCGAAATACAAAGAGCTCCCGCCGATCGAATACGACCCCGATCTCGGCTTCGACCCCGAGTCGAAGAAGACCGAGATCAGCGAGCTGCTCAAGGACATCGAGCGCGAGCTTGGCACCCGCGACGAGCTCGGCCGCATCCTGCGCGAGACTACGGAGGAGTACCTCAAGGTCGTGCAGCTCCTCGAGGCGCGCGGAACGAAGCGCTTTTACGAGCTCTCGCGCAAGCTCTACGGCTCGGCGAAGGACGTCCTGCCCGACGGCAAGACCACCGTCCGCGCGATGGGCCTCTCGCTCTACGAGCCGCTCACGAGCATCGCTTGCGAGCGCCTCGGTGAGCGCCAGCGTCGCGACATCGACGCCGCGACGGCGGCGCTCGTCCTCAACGAGCGGCTCGGTCGCTTCTTCGGCGAGACCGTCGTCCGCGCCGAGGTCGACGATGCGCTCGTCGCCGACGCGGCCGCGGGCAGCGACTACGTGAAGATCCGCAGCGGCGCGATGTTCTCGAAGAGCGACCTCGACATCCTCGAGGTGCACGAGGGCTGGGTCCACCTCGCGACGAGCCTCAACGGCCAGTCGCAGCCCGTCGCGCGCTGGCTCGCGAAGGGGCCACCTCGCACGACCGCCGTCCAAGAGGGGCTCGCCGCGACGCTCGAAATGCTCACGTTCCGCTCGACCCCGCGCCGCGCGAAGAAGCTGAACGATCGCGTCCTCGCCGTCGACAAGGCCGAGGACGGCGCGAGCTTCTTCGACATCTTCGAGTGGTATCGCACCGAGGGTTACGACGAAGACGAGTGCTTCCAGAACGCGATGCGCATCTTCCGCGGCGGCACTGTCGACGGCGGCGTCCCCTTCACCAAAGACGCTTGTTACTGCCGCGGCATCGTCCTCAATCAGGCCTTCATGCTCGCCGCGATCCTCCACGATCGCTCGGAGCTCATCCCGTTTCTCTTCGTCGGCAAGGTCGCGCACCAGGACATTCCCATCCTGCACGCCCACGTGAGCGACGGTATCGTCCGGCCCCCGCCGTTTTTGCCTCACATCTTCGAGGACATGAACGGCCTCGCCGTTTGGCTCTCGTACTCCTCGTTCTTCTCGACCCTTTGCAAGGCCAGCATCGTCGAGCACTACGCGAGCAGCATGCGGCGAGTTTGAACTGTCCCGTTATTCGGGGTACCCCTTATTGGTCATGAACTGGGGCCCCCCGAATCAGCCGCCTTATGGACAACCGCCTTACGGCCAGCAGCAGCCTTATGGCCAGCAGCAGCCTTATGGCCAGCAGCAGCCTTATGGCCAACAGCAGCCGTATGGCGCGCCCCCGCCCTTCGGCGCGCCGACGCCCGGAATGCCGGTCGCGCCCATGCCCAAGAAGAGCGGCTCGGGCTGCATCATCGCGCTCGTCATCGGCCTGCTCGTCCTCGGCGGCATCATCACTGGCGCCGTCCTCTTCGTAAAATCAGCGACCACCGGCATCGCCGTCCCGTCCGACAAACAGGACTACGTCGGCTCCTGGGTCGGCAAAGGCATCGCCCTCCGCATCGATAAGGACGGCAGCGTCTATTACAAGAAGCGCGTCGGCGGGCAGAAGACCGACATCAACGGGATGAAGATCAAGCGCTTCGAGGGCGACAGCTTCTACGTGAACGTGATCGCGACGGAGACCAAATTCGACGTCACGAAGCCCCCAGTAAAGGGCGACCAGTTCTGGACGATGACGGTCGACGGCATCGAGCTCAAGCGCCGCACCGAGAACGACAACAACGCCGACACCCTCGCGAGCGTCGACTGCAAGGGCATCCCCGATGGCGTCGCTTGCGACGTCACCCACGACGGCGGCCCTTGGCGCGCGACCGTGTGTTTCACCTACGAGCGCACGTGTGAAGGCGGCGGCACTGCCAGCGCCAAGGCCTGTGAGGACCTCGAGCCCGGCGAGACCCGCCCCCACCTCTTCAAGCAGCCTGACTTCCAAGGCTCCGCGACCTGCAAGACCGAGCGCGCCAAGGTCAGAGACATGACCATCGACACGAAGAGCGATTGACCGACCGCTCTTCAGCCTTGGATTTGGGCGCGCCTTCGGCGCGTCTGCACCCTTCAGCGCTGACAGTCGCGTAACCCCCTAATCACCGAGCGCAGCGCGAGCGAGCCCGTAGACTCCATATTGGACGAGGTAGCCCAGCTGCCTCTCCGGGAACGCTGCCGCGAACCGTTTTGCGAGCGCCGCGTAGTGTTCGGCGGCGCGCGGGCCGTCGAGCTCGGCTCGGGCGCTGTCCCCGAGCTCACGCACGTAATCCCTTACAAGCTTGTCCGCCACGACCAGGTAGGCCTTCTGTGAAGCCACCGCCTCGGCCACGGGCGCAGCCTCTCCGCGCCCGCCGTAGACCGTCGCTCCCTCGAATGCGAGCAGCTCGTCGAGCGCGAGCTGCCACGCGGTCAGGTCAGGCGTGGGCCGGCCGTTCACGATGCCACCCTCGAGCCAAGCGTGCGCTTTGTGGTGCACGAGATCCCCGACCGCGAGCGCGTTCGCCTCGCTGAAGAACCCCACCGTCTGCGTCGACGACACGCCGCTGTGACAGAGCTCGCGGAGCGTGATGTGCCCCGCGTCGGTGTCGAGCGTGAGCTCGCCGTCGAACGTGAGGTCGACCGTGGCCTCCTCCGGGTAGTCGCTCGGCGCGAACATCTTCGCCGTCTCCACGAAGAACGCTCGCTTGTACGCGTGCACGCCGGGGATCGCCGCCGCCGTCGCGCGGCTCGCGACCACCGTCGCGCCCGCCCTGCGAAAGACCAAGGCGCCGTTGAACTTATCGGGGTTCGGGTGCGTGATGACGAGGTACCGAATCGGGGATGCGCTCTCGGCGCGGATCGCCGCGAGCGCCTCCTTCGCGTGGCGCTCGGTGAACTGCGCGTCGAAGACGACGATCTCGCGCCCGGTGTCGAACCACACCGTCTTCGTGTCGAAGCCCGCGGCATCCGACGTGTAGACGCCGACGCGCGCCTTGGTCGGGGTTGGGGGTGCGACGCTCGCCGCGTGTGGGTCTGCGACCGAGGCGGCGCAAGAAGCGGTGCCCAGCGCCCCGAGCGCGGCGAGCGTGACCAACGAGAGAGCAGCGACCGAGAGCGAAGACAGGCGAGCAAACCGCGACATGGGGTCTCCTTCGGGCGGGGTCTCTTCGAGCCGCCCACGCCCGGACTATGCGGCTCTTCGGCTTGTCGGTCTCTCGATAGTCCGACAAGTACTGTCGAGCTTCGGACATCGTGTTATCGGGCGCACGGTGACCAAGAATCCGGACCACGCCGCGGGCGCCGTCGTCGGCATCCGCGAGGTCTATCCGTCGCTCGCCGGCAGACTCCACGCCCACGAGCGCGCGCAGCTCGTCTACGCCGTCGAGGGCGTCATCACCGTCACGACGTCGCGCGGACACTTCGTCGTCCCCTCGCGCCGCGCAGTGTTCGTCCCCGCGCTCGAGCGCCACAAGGTCGAGAGCAAGCGCCCCTTTCGACTTACAACGCTGTATTTCGACGTCGCGCGGGTCGACGGCCTCCCCGCCGCGCCCGCCGTCGTCGAGGTCTCACCCCTCCTGCGCGAGCTCGTGCTCGCCCTCGTCGACGCACCCTGGGGTGGCTATCCGGCGGGCGGCAGGACCGACAGACTTGTCAGCGCCCTCCTCGCCGAGCTCGACGTCGCCGGGGCGGCGCCGCTCTCGCTTCCGCTCCCCACCGACCCGCGCGCTCGACGCGTGGCAGCCGCCCTCGTCGCGAACCCTGCCGACGCCTCGACGCTCACGCGGCTCGCCCACCTCGCAAAGGCCAGCCCTCGCCACCTCGAGCGCGTCTTCGTCGCCGAGACGGGCCTCACGCTGGGCGCTTATCGACAGCAGGTCAGGCTGCTCGCAGCGCTCGATCGGCTCGCGGCCGGCGCCTCCGTCCTCGAGACCGCGCTCGACCTCGGCTACCAGAGCGCGAGCAGCTTCGGGGTCATGTTCAAGCGCGCGCTCGGCGTGTCACCCGCGCGGTATTACCCGCGGGCCAGCCGACGTTGACCAAGGGACGAGCGCCGTATACGCCAATGAGCATGCTCGGTCGTCGCCTCGCTCGCTTGCTTTCCTTGTCGCTCGCACCGGTTGCCGCGGGGTGCGGCATCGACACCTCGGGGTTCACGCCGCTGCCGTGCAGCTCCGACCAGCGCGTCATCCTGCTCGACGGTTTGCAGCCTGCCGAGCCCATCGATTACCTCGAGCTCTGGGAGGGTGACGACTTCAGCCCCGAGGCCGCGCTGCGCGAGTCCTCCGGGACGAAGTGCCTCCACGCGACGGACATCACCGCCTGCGAGGGTGCCGTCGCGGCCGCGACCAGCGCGACAGGCTTCGGGCTCGGTCAATGCGTCGACATCTGTCAGCGCTATTACCTCGTCGTGAACCGCGGTGACGACGTGACCGTCATCGACAGCGACGCGGGGCTCGCCGAGTTTCTCGGCGATATCGACGCGCCCGCCGACGCTGTCATCGCCGCGCTCGCGGCGGACTACAACGTCGCGTGCGGCGAGGTCGACCACGGCGGCGTCACCGAGACCGCCGACGGCTTCGAGGTCATCGCGACCCGCGTGACCTCGTCGTGTGACCCCATCGAGACGACGCAGTTCCGCCTCGGCGTGAGTACTGACGGCGCTGTAACCGAGCTCGAGAGCGTCGTCATCGACTCCGAGTCCGGTGCCTGCATCGGGCGCAGGCCGCCGGGCCTCGCGGCGCGCTCGAGGATCCTCCACCGCGCGCGCCCGCGAGCCGACGCGCGCGCGCTCGGCCGATATTTCAGGGAGGTCGCGGCGCTCGAGGCCGCGAGCGTCCACGCGTTCGCGACGCTGCGCACCGAGCTCGAGAGCGCGGGCGCACCCTCCACGCTGATCGAGCAGGCAGAGCGCGCTCGCCTCGACGAGATCCGCCACGCTCGCGTGACCGGCGTGCTCGCTCGTCGGTTCGGCGCGGCGGCCGCGCGCGCCCGGGTGAAGACGGTCGCGCCGCGCTCGCTCGAGGAAATGGCGCTCGACAACGCCGCCGAGGGCTGCGTCCGAGAGACCTTCGGCGCGCTCGTCGGCCTGCACCAAGCGGTGAGCGCATCGGACCCGACCGTCCGCAAAGCGATGGCGACGATCGCCGCCGACGAGGTCCGGCACGCGTCGCTCTCGTGGGCGATCGACGCGTGGGCGCGCGGGGTGCTGCCGCCTTCGACCCGGCGCGCCCTCGACGACGCGCGCGACTCCGCGATGGCCGCGCTCACGTCGAGCGCAGCGCGCCCGGTCGCGCCCGCGCTGCGGAGGATCGCAGGCCTGCCCCCCGCGCTCGTCGCGGAGCGTCTATCGCGAGCCTTCGCCGCGGCCGCCCCCACGTGGGTTTGAAGCGCGCGCGCCCTCTCGCTGTATCCTAGGCGCGATGCGGGTTGTCTTCGTCGCGCTAGGGCAGGAGCAGCTCGGCATCTCGATGCTCTCGGCGGTCGTGCGCCGCGCGGGCCACGAGACCGCGCTCGCCTTCAATCCGGCTCTCTTTCACGATCGCTACTACTTCGATGTCCCCGTGCTGCGCGACGTCTTCGATCGCACCGAGCGCGTGATCGAAGAGGCCGTGCTGCTCGAGCCCGATCTGCTGGCCTTCAGCGTCCTCACGCCGACCTACCAATATTGTCTCGAGGTCGCGGCCCGGGTGAAGGCTCGCACCGGCTGCGCCGTCCTCTTCGGCGGCGTGCACCCGTCCGCGGTCCCCGAGGTCTGCCTCGAGAACGACGCGGTCGACTACGTCTGCGTGGGCGAGGGCGAGCACGCGATCGTCGAGCTCCTCGAGGCCCTCGGCCGCGGCGACGTGCATCGGCCTTCGTCACCCATCCCGAACCTCGCATGGAAGGACGAAAAGGGCCGCATCGTGCGCGGCGAGAACGCTGCGTTCATCCAGGATCTCGACGCGCTCCCCTTCTGGGACAAAGAGCTCTGGGAGGACGAGCTCGACGTCGGCGCGCACTACCTCACGATGAGCTCGCGCGGCTGTCCCTATCGCTGCACGTTCTGCTTCAACAACTTCTTCGCCAAGCTCCCCGGCAAGGGCGGCGGCAAATATGTCCGGCAGCGCAGCGTCGAGAACCAGCTCGAAGAGCTGCGCCGAATGCACGCCCGCTACGACCTCCGCTACATCGAGTTCGCCGACGATATTTTTACGGTCGACAAGGAATGGGTACGCGAATTCACTCGCGCTTACGCGCGCGAGCTCGCCGTCCCGTTCCAGTGCCTCGTGCACCCGCGCTTCATCGATCGCGACGTCGCGCGGTGGCTGCGCGACGCCGGCTGCCAGCACGTGCAGATGGGCGTCCAATCCGCCGACGAGGAGTACAAGCGCAAGACCCTGCTCCGCATCGAGAAGGACAATCACCTGCGCGACGCGCTCGCCGCGCTCGCGGACGCCGGGCTCCCCGCGAAGCTCGACCATATCCTCGGCCTACCTGGCGAGCCACGCTCCGCCCAAGAAGAGGCTCGCAAGCTCTACGCGGAGTTCCCCGCGCGCCGCATCCAGACCTTCTGGCTCACCTATGTCCCTGCCATCGATCTGACCCGCCAAGCGGTCGCGGATGGGGTCGTCTCTCAAGCCGAGCTCCACGACATCGAGCGCGGCAAGACGCGCGTCTTCCGCCACCCGCACCTCGACGCGCGCGGTCGCGAGGACGCTGATTTCTATCAGCGCTACGACCTCCTATTCCGACTCTTCCCCCTCTTGCCCAAGACCGCGAGGGATCGCCTGCGCGCCGAGCACCTGCCCGCGATGGGCGAGCGCACCGCGAGCGCCGCTGCGTTCGCGCTCGACCTCATCAACGCCGCTCGGCAGGTCGATCGCGAGACGCTGCAGTTCGCCAAACACTATGGGCGCACGGCGCTCAAGCAGCTCCCCGAGCTCCTACGCCCCACAACACGGCCAACTCGCGCGCCGCGCGTGCGACCTCCCATATCGGGGGCGACTCCCCTGCCCCCGCCGCTCTCCCCGGACCCCGAAGCAAACCGACCGAAGCCTCGCGCCGACTTGAAGTCGCGGCTGCGCGTGCTGCAAGACGACTGACTCCTATGCCGTAAGCGGCGCGCACGAGCCGAGGTCTCGAGGTTAGCGGGCGCAGCGAAAGCCAATCGACCAGAGCGCGACGCTCTTCTCCGCCGAGGTGTAGCTCCCAGTCGAGGACGCATCGGAGGTCCAGTCGAGCGCCGTATACACGACTGCCTCGTCAGGCTTGCTCTTGGGGTCGAGCTCGGTCACCAACGTCGAAGTCCACTGCCACAAATTGCCGACCATGTCTGCGTGACCGCGAACGCCATTGCTCTTCGGGTAGCTACCGACCGGACAGGTCCCCTCGCGTTGCCCGCCCACGCTCCAACAGATTTGGTCGGTGGGCGGCTGCGGCCCCCAGGGCCACGCGGCGCCGCTGGGGCCAGCCGCCGCTGCGCGCAGCTCTTCGTAGGAGGGCAAGCGCTTGCCCGCCCAATGACAAAAGCTGTTGGCGTCGCTCCAAGTCACGCAGTTGATAGGGTGGTTGCCGCGATCGCGGAAGTTCCCATTGCAGCTCGGGTAGAGCGTCGCCGGCTTGCCACAAGCGCCCTTGGCGGCGCACTCGTCGTACGCGGACACGGTGACCAGCGTGAGGTCCAGACAGACCCCGCTGCCCTCTTTGGCGATCGCCATCGACGTGGGACAAGCGCTCGCTCCGCTGCGCGCCGAAGAGGCCGTAGGCTCGACCGACGGCCCAGTGGACGACGCCTGGGACGAGCCACAAGCGACGAGCCCCAGCACAAGCGGCACGGTCATTTTCATGACCGGCGAGGTTCGCACGCAGCCCGCGCTCAGCCAAGTCCTCGTTACGATTGCCCCAGCTCAGGCCGCGCAGACGTTGACGGTGAAGTTGTCGACGGTCGTGTAGGACTGGCAAGAGGTGCCTGGGTACGCAGCGCAGTCCGCGCTCGAGTCACACCCGATGAAGCACAATTGGTCGCCGGCGTTGTTCAGCATGCACCACGAGTTGCCCGGGCATTGGTTCGAGTTCGAGCAATAGTCGGTGCACCAACCAATGCACGTGTCCGTGAGGCAATTCTCAGGGGTCTCGCACAACGAGCCGACCCCACAATAGTCCTGTGGGGCGCAGACGCCCTGGCCGGCTTGGGTCATGGCGCAGCAGCCGCTCACGCAGTCGGTGCCCGTCGAACAGTTGGCACTGCACAGATTGCCCGAGTCTCCCCCGAAGGCTACGCAGGTCTCGCCCGAGCAGCAGGCCTCGGCGTCACACGACTCCCCGGCGTCGGCACATTGCTCGGTCGTCTCCTCGACACACGCTCCCTCCACGCAGATGCGGTCGCCTTTGCAGTCCGAGTCCGACGCGCAGCCGCTGTTGGAGCCGCCGCCTCCCTCCTCGGTGCTCTCATCACCACTGCACGCCGAGAGCGCCGCTACCAACACCGCTGTCACCTGCAAAATCCTGGACTTCGACATGTCGTCCCCCTTCTTTCCCCCGAACCCACGCCGACATATGACTTTGTAGTAAGTCACTCGACTCGCCCTCTCGAGCAGGTGGCGTGCCTGGGGCAGAGCCCCTCGAACCCTGGTAAAATGGGCCAATTCAGTGGGGGGCTCCGCCGCGGCGTTGCGGCGTGCCGTGCCCTCGCGGCGGTGCCCTTACGAAGTCCGCACTGGACAGGTAGCCTCGGATCATGAAGGTGCGCGCGCTCGACCACGAGGACACCCCCGCGTGTGTCGCCCTCGGCCACACTGTCGGCTGGGACTTCAGCGAGGCTGACTGGTCTTGGATGGCGTCGCTGGGACACGGATACGGAGTTGCGCTGGCGCCTCTCGAGCTCGTCGGTGCGGCCATTGTCTTCGACTTCGGCGCCGAGCTCGCCATGGTCGCGATGCTGATGGTTCGGCCCGATCACCAACGTCGTGGGGTCGGTCGCGCCCTCCTCTCGCGCGTGCTCGAGGATCGCGCGGGCCCGACTGCGCTCTATGCGTCGGAGGCAGGTGAGCGGCTCTATCGTCCAATGGGCTTCGCGGACGCGGCCGCGTCCGTGCGCTACGAGGGAGCTCCAATCTGCGAAGAGCCAGTCGAGCGTCGCGGGCTGCGCCCCGCAACGAGCGACGATCTCGCGAGCATCATCGCGCTCGACGCCGAGGCGCAAGGCGCCAATCGCGGGCGATTACTTACATCACTGTTCGATCGTCGCGAGTCTTCTTGGGTGCTCGAGGACGTGGCGGGACGGCTCTCCGGTTTTGGGATCGCGACCCTCGACAAGGGCTTTCGCCGATTGGGCCCGCTCGTCGCCGAACACGACGAGGACGCCACCGCGCTCGCCGACGCGCTCACGCTCCACGATGGCGTGCCGATACGCCTCGACCTGGAGCCTGGTGAGATCGCGCTCGAGCGCTGGGCCGAGTCGGCGGACCTCACGCGCGGCGAGGTCTCACCAAGACTCGTTCACCACGGGTCCTCACCTCGAGAGCGGATGCCAGGGTTGCGTTACAAGATTCGAGCGCTCGCGGGCCGGCCTTTTGGTTGAGTTGATTGGGCGAGCTGAGCCACGGCCGCGACGAACCGATCACGGTATCGAGCTGCTTCCGCGGCAGCGCGTTTGGCATGCAAATTGGACCGACCATTACATGCGACTAGCTTACTTGGCTGTAGTGCTGATGGTCCCGCTGGCAGCCTGCTCGAAGAAGACGGACGACAGCGGAGGGGGCGGTGGCGCGGGCGGGGATTGTGTGGCGACTCCAGTCCAGGGAGCCCTCGAGGACTCCCAATTGACCCCGCACTCCGACTTCGATGCTTGCGTGTCGGACTCGGGTGCAGGCGGGGAGAGCGCGAGCACCGCCCCCAACAGCGCCTGCAGCCTCGAGGACTTCTGCGCGGCGATGGTCGAGAATGGGTATCCGGCCTGCGGGTCCGATCCATCCATGTTCGACGCCAGCGGCTGTCGTCGTTCGCTCTGCACGACGGACGAGGACTGTAGTGCAAACGAGCACTGCTTCACGACGCCGGACGGGGTCTGCCTGTCCACCGCCGGCTACGGCTGCGCGGTCGATTGCGACGACCAGGGCACGCCGCACTGCACTTGTGCAGCAAACGACATCTGCGGCGCGGAGTCTCACTGCGTCCCGAACGCGGGCTAAGCTTCACCGAGAACGGTGCGTGTCCAAGTCGCGTCCCTAGCGCTGATCGCCGGCTGCAGCTCGGCTCCTCATGACAGCGACTGGCAAAGCGCGTCGGACAAGCCTCGCGTGACAGCCTCGAGCGTGCGACCCCCGATGGTGGCGAGCTCCACCTCACCCGAGCTCGGCCCTATCGTCACAGTGCACGTCCTGAGTCTCGCGCGAGACAAGACGCAGCTCACCCTCGACGTCGACGCGTCGCTCCTCCGGACGGGGCTTCCAGTCTTGGCGAGCGACGGCGTCATCGGCACGACCAGCGCCGACGAGGGGGAGAAGCTCGTCGTCCGACTGCTCACAGACCCAGGCTCTGGAGTGGACGTCCTCGGGGAGCGCCAGAAGGCGCGTGGGTTTGCGCGCGGCGTCCAAGGGGACAACACCAAGCTCCGCATCGAGTACGTCACGCGCGACCAGGACCTTCACGTGGGTGACCTCTTCGTAACGAGTGGGGTCGGGCTTCGCTTTCCAAAAGGTCAGCGCGTCTGCACAGTCAGCGAGGTGACCGCGCCCGCGCTCGGGCAGTACCTCAGCGTGCTCTGTACACCGGCGGTCGACGCGAGCCGCTTGGAGACCGTACAGATTGTCTTGCAGCCCGCTGCATCACTTACAAAGTAGTCATAAACAAAGCTACTATTGCGAGGGCACGGCTGTCAAAACGCAGCGCTCCGACGCGCATCGCGCGGAGCGCTCGGGTTGGGGTCCGGGCCGACAAGCAGGCTCCTCGAGGTGGGCGCACTCCTCGACTGCGCAGGCCGCTTGATAGTCGGCCCACGCGGCGCGACTCCACGCTACAGCGTCTTCTTTACAGAACGAGGCGCAGCAGTCGCGCGGCGTACCTACCATACAGTCGGCGTCGCTCGCGCAGACCTGCGGATCGATCTCGGGCTGGTTCGCGGAGCTGACGGGGTCGCGACGCGCTGGCTCCGGGCTCTTCGACGTGGTGCCACAAGCAGAGAGGAAGAGGAGGATCGCTGCGCGCGTTCGCATGCTCGAGGCACTCTAACAGGCCGTTTACCTGCCTGTGCGCGCGGATTGGACCGCTAATGACGGCTCCCGAGCGCGAGCACGAAGCGCTCCTGCGCAGCTGTCTCGAGGGCGCCTGGTCGAACCGCCCGCACGCGCTCGATCGCCTCGCGCGGCTCGAGGCCCAACGAGACGAGCGCGCTCGCCGCGAAGGTCCCGGCGCGACCGAGCCCGCCGCGACAATGGAACACCACGGAGGCTCCGTCGCGTGCGCGCGCGGCCGCGTCCTCGACGAGCGCGAGGGCGCTGGGTACGTCGCGCGGGACGTCCCCGTCACGCACGGGGAAGCGCACGAGCGCGAGGTCGCGTGCATTGGCTTCTTCCACGAGTCGCTCGATCCCGAGGAGGCGGAGCTCGTGCTCCTCGATGAGCGAGACGAGGAGATCGACGCGCTCGTGGTGCTTCAACCGATCGAGATCGAGCCCGAGATCTCGGTCCCACGCGCCACCCGACGAGTGCGGTGAAGGGTCCTTCTTGCCCGGCGCGAAGGTCACCCCGACGCGGCCACCCCCGTCGAGCGAGAGGGCCCAAGCGACGTAGATCGGATCGGTCGAGCTGGTGCGCTTCATGGGCGAAGTGAGCTTACTATTCGAGGGACTTGTCCGACGAACGACGCGCGGGTCGAGACGCAGCTGCCGCTCTCAAGACGATGGCCTCGGCCGGCGTCGCGAGCACCTTCCGCCCGAGCGAGCTCGACGAGCCACCCGCCGAAGCGACGGCGTTCGTGCTCGAGAGGCTGCAGTCCGAGCGCGCCGAGCCAGCCCGGGAGGCGCGGCCGGACCCGTACGAGATCGTCGACATTCTCGGGCGCGGCGGCATGGCCGAGGTCTTCCGCGCGCGCGACACGACGCTCGGGCGCGTCGTCGCGATCAAGCAAATCCTCAAGTCGACGCCCACGATGCTCCGCCACTTCTTGGCCGAGGCGCGCGTCACCGCGAACCTCGAGCACGCGAACATCATCCCGGTCCACGCGATCGCCGAGAGCCCCGACGGCGTGCCGCGGATCGCGATGAAGCTCGTCGACGGCGCGTCGTGGGAGGACAGGCTCTCGAGCGCGCCCGAGAACCTCGGCAATCAGCTCACGATCCTGCTCTCGGTCTGCAACGCCGTCGAATACGCGCACGACGCGGGCATCCTGCACCGAGACATCAAGCCCGCGAACGTGATGATCGCGCGCTTCGGCCAGGTGTTCGTGGTCGATTGGGGCATCGCCGTCGCGCTCGACCGCGAGCGCGCGAGCGAGCTCGGGATGCTCGCGGCCTGCGACGTGAAGCGACCCGCGGGGACGCCGGCGTACATGGCGCCCGAGCTCGCGACGGGCGACGGCCAGGCGCAGACCGCCGAGACCGACGTCTATTTGCTGGGGGCGTGCTTGCACCACGTCATCACGGGCTCGCCGCCTCACGCGTTCCCCACGCTGCGTGAGGCCCTCGAGCACGCGATCGCGAGCGAGCCGCCGGCGTATCCCGAGCACGTCCCCGCGGAGCTCGCCGCGATCGCTCGTCGCGCGATGGCCCGAGACCCGGCGGATCGTTACAGGAATGTTCGCGAATTCGCCGACGCGATCGAGCGGTTCCTCGAGCACCGCGCATCGCGCGCGATCAGCCTGAAGGCCGTCGAGACCGTCGCGCTGCTCGAGGCCGAGGTCGCGTCGTTCCGCGCTGCACGCGATGACGCGAAGAAGGAGCTAGGCCGACGCGTGCACGACCACTTCACCGAGGCGATGTTCGGCTTCGGCCTCGCGCTCGAGGGGTGGCCCGAGGACGAGGACGCGGCCCTCGGTCAGCGCCGCGCGCGCACAGCCATGCTCGCCCACGCGCTCGACTCCGAGGATCTGCCGCTCGCGACGCGCCTCGAGGGCGAGCTCGGGCAGGTCGAGCCGGAGCTCGAGGGAAGGCTCGCGTCGCTGCGCGCGCGGGACGCGGAGCGGCGCGCGGAGCTCGAGCGCCTCCGCGAGCAGGCCGCGATGCTCGACGAGGGCCGCATCGCGAAGCCCCTCGGCAACCTGTTCCTGTTCGCGGCCTGCGCGGGCGCGGCCGTCACGTACCCGTGTCGAATCGCACTCGATCGAGGCTGGGAGGTCATGCTCTTCGGGCTCTGGTCGAGCGTCGCCGCTGCGACGGGCGCGCTCGCGTGGCTCACGCTGCGCGGGGCGCGGAGCCTCGTGTCTCCGCGCGTCGGCGTCACGTGGGCAGCGGTCGCGCTCGGGCTCACGCTCGCGAGCATCGTAGACAAATTGCAGGGCGAGCAGCCTTTTCAGAATGTAAGCTACGCGACGATGATGGTCGCGATCGGCTTCGTCGCGCAGGCGATGCAGACGCGACGCTGGCTGCTCGGACCTGCTGCGTTCGCGTTCTTGGGGGCGCTGGTGATGGCGAGCGCGCCGAGCCGTCGCGTCGAGATCTTCGGCGTGGTGTGGTTCCTCTTGCTCGGTGGAGTGGGGGTCGCGCTGCGACGGGGCGCTCGCGTACTCACTTGACGCTCCTCACTTGACGGTCGGCGCCCCGCCTGGCGACGATCGGGCAATGATGCGCGGGGTTTTGTCCGGGTTGGGGCGCACGCGTCCGCTGCTCTTTGCGCTGATGTTGACCATGCCGAGCTGCACGCTCGACGACAACGGCACAGGGGGCGCTGGCGGGGGCGGCGACGGCGCGACGACCGACACCGATCACGACACGATCTCCGACGCCGACGAGGGCGCCGCGACCGAGGAAAACACCGACGCGGACGACTTCCCCGACTATCGGGACCTCGACTCCGATCACGACGGCATCTCCGACGCCGACGAAGCGGGGGACACCGACCTCGCGACGCCGCCGCGCGACACCGACGAAGACGGCACCCCCGACTTCCGCGACCCGGACTCGGATGGCGACGACATCGCCGACAAAGACGAGCTCGACGCGAACTTCGCCGTCATCGACAGCGACGCCGACGGCACACCGGACCACCTCGACGACGACAGCGACGGTGACGGCGTCGGGGACGAATACGAGGGCCTCAATGATCCGGACGGCGACGGCGTCCCGGCTTTCCGCGACGACGACAGCGACGGAGACGGCATCGCGGACTCGGTCGAGGCGCGCGTCGACAGTCCGGCTGACATCCCTGTAGACAGCGACAACGACGGCCTCTTCGACTTCCTCGACCTCGACTCCGACAACGACTTCGTGCCCGACAGCGAGGAAGACAAGAACGGCAATGGCGTGCTCGATCCGGGCGAGTCTTCACCGCTAGCGGCCGACACCGACGGCGACGGGACTCCGGATCTCGTCGAGATCGTCGCGGGCAGCGACCCCAACGATCCGACCGAGACGATCCCCCCGGGAGACTTCTACTTCGTATTGCCTTACATGGGCCCAGGGGCGAGCGGGCCGCTCGACTTCACGACGAACGTCAAGCAGGCTGACGTCTTCTTCTCGATGGATACGACGGGCTCGTTCGGCGAGGAGATCGCCGCCGTCCAGGCCGCCCTCGAGCAGCAGATCGTCCCCGGGATCGCGGCCGTCATCAACGACGCGGCGTTCGGCGTCGGCCGCTTCGAAGATATGCCCGTAGCGCCGTTCGGCCTGCCCGGGGACAAGCCCTTCGAGCTGCTTACGCCGATTACGACGGACATCCCGACGGTGGGTCAGGGGCTCGCGCTCTTGCCTCCAGCGGCCGGCGGGCTCGACACGCCCGAGGCCGGGATGGAGGCTCTCTATCAATGGGCGAGCGGCGCTGGCCTCCCCGACTTCGGCATAGGGCCGTTCGCGCCACCGGGGATAGGTGGCATCGGGATACGAAAAGACACGTTGCCGATCATCGTGCAAATCACCGACGCGCGCTCCCATGACCCAGCCGACTACGCCGCAATCACGAGCGGCGCGCACGGGCGTGATCAAACGGTCGCGGCGCTCAACGCGATCGGGGCGCGTGTCATCGGCATCGACAGCCTCGAGAACGAGGGCACGGCCGACGACCCGCGCGCCGAGCTCGAGGATATGGCAATAGCGACGGGCGCGGTCATCCCACCCGACGCGCAGACTGGCATGTGCCTCACCGGCGTGAACGGGACTGCGCGCCCGCCCGTCGACGTCGGGGGCGTCCCCTCTTGCCCTGTCGTGTTCGACGTCTCCCCGGACGGCAGCGGGCTCGGCGCGCTGATCGTCGACGCAGTCGTCGAGCTCGCGACGCTCGGGGTGCTCGACATCTCGACGCGCCCCGTCGGCGAGACCGAGGGCCTCAACGGCGAAGTCCTGACTCCGGGTTTCACCACGGCCGACTTCCTTCAAGCCATCACGCCAGTCCCGCCTCCGCCCGCGGGCGCGACCATCGACGGCGACGTCTTCCGCGACGTCGTCCCGGGCAGCACGGTGACCTTCGACGTTCAGGGCTTCAACGACTTTCAACCCGCGACCCAGGTCGACCAGCTCTTCGCCGCGGACGTCCAGGTGCTCGGCGACGCTGTCACAGTGCTCGATGTCCGCCGCGTTTACATCATTGTCCCGCGCGAAGCCGCGCCAGTGCCGCAGTGATTCGAGGAGCAGCCACCATGAAGATCAAGCTCTCCCGCGCCGCCCTCACGGCTCTACCGCTCTTGCTCGCTGCCAGCTCCGCGCACGCGCACAGCGTCGCGCAGGTGCAGACCGCCAAGCGCATCGCGCCCTCGACCATCGTCGCGCTCGACCCACAGGGCAACCCCATCCCTGGCGGAATGGGCACTGACACGGTCGCGAAGGTCGGCGACATCCTGACCTTCATCATCAGGTTTACGCCTGTCCCCAACAGCGCCACCCGCGGCGCGGGCGGTTACATCACCGAATACGTGCCCGCCAACACCGAAGTCGTCGGCGCGCGCATCATCGACGCACAGGGCAACACGCTGCCGCCTCACCGGGGCGCGCTCATGGATGACGGGTGGGGTCCACGCGGGCGTCACAATGGCTTCGACGGCATGGGCCTCTTGCAGGGCTCTCTCTCTCAGCTCTACGCGGACACTGGCATTTTCTTCAGCACCGACCCACGCACTGCACGCAACCCCTCGGATGCCTTCATCACGGTATTGAACGGCGTCACGGTCACGCCAGTCCCGACTGGCGCGGGCCAGCTAGACAACTTCCTCGGCTTCGCGGGGCCGCCGTTCTTCGCGCACAATCAATGGGACTTCTTGCAGGCCATTGCGTACGGCGCAAACGGCGGCTCGATCGTCAGCAACGGACAGGGCAATACGCCGTTCGGGTATGGCTCGGCCGTCGCCGGGCCGGACAGTCACTACAGCTTCGAGAAGGTCGCGACGCCGGCGTGCTCCGACGGAATGGACAACGACTCGGACGGCGCCTCGGACTATCCGGGAGACACGGGGTGCGCCTCGGCGCTCGACAATGACGAGACCGCCGCTGCGTCGGGCCCCGTCGGCCCCTGGCAGCGCGTCCGCTATATGGGCTCGGAGATCGGGACCGGCAACGCGACCAACTGCCAGAGCTGCCAAAGCGGTTACGTGCGCATGGGCGTGCCCACCGCGACGGGCTGGGACCTCTCGGCCGACAACCCTCTACCCCCCAATACGAACGCCGTTCGCTTCGCCGTGGGCGAGCTCGTCGTCGGTGAGGAGTACTTCGCCGAGATCTCGCTGCGCGTGACGGGCCTGCCGCTCGATCCCTCGATGAACGCCGACGTGAACTGCTCGGAGGTCTTCGGCGGCGACGCGGCGATGCCGCAGACGGGTCAGGACAACACCTGGCGCTACTTCGTGCCCGCCCCGGCTTGTGTGCAGCTCAATCTGGCGTTCAACCTCGACGTCGACAAGCTGCTCGCCGTCAACGGCGACACGCTGACCTACACGATCTTCGGCAAGAACCTGAGCGTCAATCCGCAGACGAACGTGGTAGTTACTGACACGTTCGTAAATGGCGATGTGAGCTTCGGCACGACGCTGATGGGCCCCGCGCCGACCGTCGCCAACGGCCTCTTGACGTGGCCCGCGATGAACCTGAACCCGGGCGACGAATATACCTTCCAGTGGACGATGACAGTGACAGGGAACGGGCTCTCGACGTTGAACCGCGCCCGCTATGTCTCGGACGCGCTGCCGAACCCGGGGTTCAGCGTCGTCGCCCTGACCGACATCGAGAACATCGTCGTCCTCAACCCGTCGATGACGGTCTCGACCACCCCCGCGACGACGCCGCCCAAGACGACCGCCGGGTCGAATGTGCACTACAAAGCTCAGATCGCCAATGTCGGGACGGGGCCGGCCACGGTCAATGCTGCGTCCGCGGTCACCGTCAAGCTGCCGACGGGCTTCTCGTTCTGCCCGGCGCCGACCTGCGCCGCGCCCCAAATCAACGGCGTCAACGTCGCCAATCCGACGGCCGGCGCGAACAACACGCTGGTGTTCACGAACGGCCTCGCGACCGTGCCAGCGCTCGGGGGCACGCTGACCGTGGACTTCGACGCCTCGGTCGGCGCGGCCGTCACGCCCGGTCAATATCGGGTCGACCTCGCGGCCCAGTTCCGCGACGCGGGGGTCGGCCGTGACGTCGAGAAGAGCGTCTTCGGCGTCGCGCCGCTGCTCGTCGATATCGACCAATCCGTCGCGCCAGTGCTCGACGAGCCCGTCATCGAAGGTGACACGTCTGTAACTGGAACCACCGCGGAGGGCGCGGGCGCGACGGTCGTCGTCTACGTCAACGGCAACCCCGTCGCCCCCGTCGTCGCGGGCGCGGGTGGCGCCTTCGTGGCCGCGGTCCCGACCTTGTTTGCAGGCGAGCACCTCGTCGCGACCTCGCAGGCCGCGAACGAAGTTGTAAGCGACCTCTCCCAACCCGACATCGTCGTGCAAGGCCTCGCCTCGACGCTCGCGTGCAACGACGGGATCGACAACGACGGCGACGGCTTCATCGACTACCCCGAAGATCCGGGCTGCGAGGCCGCTGCGGATCCCGACGAGACCGACATCCCCGAGTGCTCGAACGGCGTCGACGACGACGGCGACGGCTTCATCGATTTCCCCGACGATACGGGCTGCTCCTCGCTCCTCGACGGCACCGAGTCAGGGCTCCCCGCGTGCGGCGACGGCGTCGACAACGACGGCGATGGACTCGCTGATTTCCCTGACGACCCCGGCTGCGTGGACGCGAACGACGCGAGTGAAGCCGACGTCCCCGCGTGCGCAAACGGCCTCGACGACGACAACGACGGCGCGACGGACTACCCGCTCGACGCGGGCTGCAGCTCTGCGACCGACGACGACGAGACCGACAATCCAGGAACGGGCGGCGCCGGCCAGGGCGGCGGTGCTGTCTCCGTCGGCGGTGCAGGTGGCGCGCAGGGCTCCGGCGGCGCGGGCAACGGTGAGCCGCCCGATCTGGGCGGCGTCCCACCAGGCGGCGACGGCGGCACCGACGGCGGCGAGGATGGCTGCACCTGCGGAGTGGCCGCAGCGCCCGCGTCGAACGCCGGTGTCTGGCTCTTGGCCGCGGCTGCGCTGATCACCAGTCGCGCTCGGCGCCGCGGTCGCGGAGCGCCCAACCGATGACAGGGCTGTAACTGTCGCTCAGTTCAGCAGGATGAGCACGCGGAGGTTGACCCAGTCGTTGTCGTTCCAGTTCGCGCCCTGGCCAGCGAGGCTCTGGTAACAGAGCCCGACGTTGTAGCTACCCGCCACGAGGCCCGCGATTCGCTGCGAGACAGCCATCGGGATGCGCGTGTTCTGTGGCACGCGAATGGCGCTGTAGTCGTTCAAGTGATCGACCAGGGCGCCCCCCCCGGATGGTTGATGACAGATGCTCAGTCGGGTGAGCTGCGCGCCCGCTGCGACGTTGCTACCGAGCGTGGCCGTGCCGGTGACGTGGATGGTGTTTCCGGCGGCGGTGGTGATGAGCACGGTCGGTCCAAGAAAGGTCCACGCGCCCACGCTATCGGCCAAAGGCTGGGGTGCGCTGCCCTGGATATAGGTGTTCGCGACCACGCCGGTTGCGCCCGTCGCGCCTGTCGCGCCCGTTGAGCCCGTTGGGCCCGTTGGGCCCGTCGGGCCCGTCGGGCCTGTGGGGCCTGTGGCGCCTGTCGGGCCGATTGGACCTGTTGGGCCTGTCGCGCCCGTTGGGCCGATTGGACCCGTCGGACCCACGGGACCCATGGGGCCGTCGGCGCCAGTCGGCCCGGTGGGGCCGGTGGGTCCAGTCATACCCGGCGGGCCTGGCAAACCAGGGTCGCCTTGTGGACCGACGAGGCCGGTCGGGTCGCCCACCCACTGGCCATTTTCGTCGACTACCCTCCCCACCCCACCAATTGAAATCGAGCTCGGGGTGATGTCGCCGTTCACGTTCCCCGCGACGAGGGCGTAAGGGACGCTGCCCACGGCCGAGCGCGGCGACATCTCCGGATCGGTGCCGACTTTGACGCCTAGATAGCGGGTCGAGCCGTCGAAGACGCCAGCTGGGAACGCGACCGTGTCGCCGAGCCGAACAGAGTAGTAACCCTCGTCGAAGGCGACGTCGTGGGTCTCTGTCCAGAGCACAGCGCCGCCGGAGATCTGGTCATAGATGGTGAACGTGAGCGACAGCGTCGCGTTGATGGGCGCGTTGTTGCTGTCGTAGAGGCGCCCTTGGTGGGTGAGCTCAGCGGGCACTTGCCCGTAGGCGTGGGCTGCGTAGCCCACGGACGCGAGCATGAGCGGGCCGAGGAACCATCTGCGACTCGATTGCGGCATGGTGGCGAATATAGAGCCTGGAGGAGAGCCAAAACAACACGCCTTTCCGTCGAGCCCGACAACGGTTACGAGCCTGCGATATGACGCTTCGCACCGCGCCCAACTGTATCGGACCCATCGTTTTGACCCTGCTCCTCGCGGCCTGCGGGGACTCGGGGGTAGGCGGCGCCGGGGGTTCGGGTGGCGCAGTCGGTGGCGGTGGTGGTGCAGGCGGCAGCACGACGAACACGGGTGGCGGCGGCACTGGCGGCGCGGGTGGAGCGCCCGTCGGCGACCTCGAAGCCGACTATTGTGCGCCCCTCGCGAACCTCGTCTGTTCGCGAGCCAGCGCTTGCGACTGCGCCTCGATCCTGCCGTCGGGCACCTTCGACGAGGCCGCTTGTGTCGAGCATTACACCGCTCGCTGTGTGCAGGCTTATGCCCCAATCGCCGACGCGGTCGCGCAGGGCCAAGCGAGCCTCGACGGCGCCGCGGCGACGGCCTGTGTCGAGCGATTGGCTGCCTCCACTCCTGGGTGCGAGCGCCCGCGCGCCGCGATCCCTCTCGGGCTCTGCGATCCGTGGTTCTACTCGACGGTCGAGCTCGGCGCGCCCTGCTCTTTTCCTATCTGCGCGAGCGGCGCGGGCTACTGTGACAACGGGACCTGCGCGGCGCGCCCAGTCGCGAACGAATCGTGTGGCGGCTACGAGTGTGAGGCCGGCGCGCTCTGTCTCGAGAACACCTGCGTCGTCCCCGGTGACGCCGACGCCGTGTGCACGACAGACGACGCCTGTGCGCCTCCGCTCCGCTGCGTCGCGGGCTCGTGCGTCGCGCTCTCCGCGAACGGGGCGAGCTGCTCGGACACGACAGAATGCGCGCTCGGCCTCGTCTGCGACGCGACTTGTTCGCCCGCGCCGCCGCCGCCCTGCAGCGATGATGCGTCGTGCGGCAACTTGGGCTTTTGCGGTCACCTGTCGACCTGCAACGCCAAAGTCGGAGCGAGCGCAGCCTGCGTCTCGACCGATGATTGCCAATCAGGGCTCGGCTGCGACGACGCGACGAAGACCTGTGTCGCGTTGCCTCAGACCGGCGAGCCCTGTTTCGCCGGGACGACCTGTGCACCCGGCCTCGCGTGTGAAATGGACTTCGGCAATTGTGGTCCCATCCCCGGTCAGGGAGAGCCTTGCGGCTTCGGACCGAATGGACCTTCCGTTTGCGACACGGGCCTCGGCTGCCTCGAGGGCACGTGCGGCCCGCTGCCGCTCGAGGGGGAGGCTTGCACGACGGACTATCGATGTTCGGGCGACCTCGGCTGCGACTTCACCCCGAATGGCAGCTTCTGTGTGACGCGCCGACTCGAGGGAGGCGACTGTCAGAACGACAGCGTCTGCGCGGACGGGCTGCACTGCGACTTCACCGTAGCGAAGTGCGCCGCCGACTACGCCTTTGGCGTGGCGTGCTCCGCGGGCAACGAGTGTGGTCCGAACGGGTCCTGTTTGCCGGGCGACGGCGGCGGCTTCGCGTGCGCGCCAATGCCGGGCCTCGACGACCTCTGCTTGGGCGAGTGCCAAGCGGGCCTCTCCTGCGCCCCGAAGCCAGAGAACGCCGCGTGCATATCCCCTATTTGCTTGGAGCTCTGATCCTCAATCGGCAGGCCGGCCCGCCCCGAAGCGCGCGCTCCGGGGCCACTCGAGCGCTCGGCTCTCGGCCTGCGCGCCGAAGCTCGCGTACGCCGAGGGGTTGTGGAGCGACTCTTCGAAAGACTGGCCCGAGAACGCAGGCTCGTCCCACTCGGAGATGTGTATCGCCGGCTCACCGCTGCGAGGCGCGATGATGTGGATGCTCTCGTGCAGCACCATGGCGGCGCGACAACAGGGCCCGAAGCCGCGCCCAGTTACAGCGTCGTAAGGCTCGAACCGGGGCGTGAAATAGACGCCGTCGCCCTGGGCGTACGCGGGCGGAATATCGTCGCCGAAGATCGCGCGCGCGTCGGGTTCACCGATGTCGTGGAAGTATCGATTGGAGTGTTCGAGCACACCGCGGGCCTGAACGAACCGCGCAATCACCAATACGATATAGACGGATGCGAGCGGCTGCTCGCGCGATAGGGAGAAGTTCGTCTCGAGGGCATTCCACGCGAGCTCGTCGCCCGGCTCGTCCTTGGCGAGCGCCGTGAGGTGGTTTTGAAGGAGAGCGAGCGATGCGGCGACCCACCGGAGCGCGATGGGGACGCCCTCACTCTCAGCGAGCTCTTTGGGTGTCATGTGCGCCGAGCCCTCCTCGGCTCCTCGTCCGCGACCGCTGCGAGGGCCTCGGCGAGCGCCACCTCGTCGCGATCCACACAGGCCGCCCGCTCCAGAGCGACGCGCAGGCGGGGCGACGCGACCTGACGCGCCGCGCGCCGGATCCGCTCGCGCGACGTCGGATCCGCGTCGGCGGTGAGGGCGACCGCGGCGCTCGCGCGAACCGAAGCCGACGCGCCCGCGTCCTCGAGCAAGGCCGCGAGGACCTCGGGCGGTGTGGGCGCGCTGCGAGGCCCCGCGTCCGCGCCGCTGCCGATTCGCAAGAGGACCCGCACCTGCTCCACCGAGGGATTATCCATCGCATCCAAGAGCTCGACAGGGATGGCGGCGCGCGCTCGACGCGCCTCGAGGGCTTGCTGAATGCGAGCCATGAGGCGCTCGGCCTCGCCGTCTACCAAGTTGTCGAGCGTGAGCGGCAGCGGCTCGCGGCGACCGTCATCCATCACGAGCACGACTCCACGAGGCACCTTCGGCCCACCGAACTCTGCGGCGAGCATCTCCACGTCCTTCACCCGCGCGAACGAGAAGAACCGCCTGCGACCGAGCCACACCGTCTCGATCCCGTCGACGCCGACAGAGATCCGCGTGGGTCGACCCGCGACGGCGACCAGCGCGATCGGCAGGAACAAGAGCGCGATACCCGCGAACAGGAGTGTAAGTCCCAACGTCGGGCTCGCTGGGTTCGGACCGTGCGGGCGTGTGAGCAAAGCGCCGAGCAGCGACGCTAGCGCCGGGACCCAGAGACCACAGAGCGCGGCCACCCGCGAGCGCAGCGGCGTCCTCGCGAGGCGCGATTGCCCCTTGAAGGTCGCGGCTTGTTGGGTCGCGTCGAGCTCCAGGGCCTCGAGGAGCCGCCTGCCCGAGGCCTCGTCGTCGACGCGGAGCTCGATCGGGACGAGCGGCCCGAACAGGATCACGCGCGCAGCATCCACGCCCTTGCTGACGAAGCCTTGGCGGAGGGCTGCGCGTGGGACGCGCTCTCCATCGGGCAGGACGAGCGCCGCGGGTTCGACGCGCGCCACGCCCTCGACGAGCGTCGGCTTGGGGTTCTTCTTGGCCACCGCCCAGAGCACGGACATCGCCAAGATGATTGGATGGGGCAGGAAGGCCCAAACGACCTCGCCCTTGAGGATCAGCGCCGCGACCAGCGCGTAGAGCAGGAGCGGAGTCGCCGAGAGCGCCAGGAACAGGCGATTTCTCAGCACCCGACGCGCTGCGATCTCCACGTGGTCAGAATACACACGGCCAACCAATCGCAGCGCCGGCTCGGAGCGGCTTGACAGTGTTTGCACCACGACGTGTCATCCGGGGTCGTGGCGGTCCCTTCTTCGAACCTGCGACACCCGCTCATCGGTCGCGTGCTCGAGAACCGCTATCAGGTCGCCTCGCTCATCCGCGAGGGCGGGATGGCGCAGGTCTTCTGCGCCTCCCAAGAGGCGAACCCGCGCCACGTCGCGGTCAAGGTCGTTCACCCGCACCTCGCCTCGATGCCCGAGGTCGTGTCGCGCTTCATGCGCGAGGCTCGCGTCGCGAGCAGCCTCTCTCACGACAACATCGTGAAGATCTTCTCCTTCGGCAAAGAGGGGAACGTCCTCTACATCGTGATGGAGCTGCTCTTCGGCGACGATCTGTCGGCGCGCATCCGCGGCCGCGGTGTGCCGCCGCTCCGCGCGACCGAGATCATGATCGAGGTCTGCCAGGCGCTCGCGCACGCGCACGCCAAGGGGGTCGTCCACCGAGACATCAAGCCCGAGAACGTGATGCTCTCGCGCTCGCCGAGCGCCCCTGGCAAAGAGGTCGTCAAGGTCCTTGACTTTGGCATCGCGAAGGTCTTGGACAATCAGCCCACGGTCGACTCCGGCGAGGACGCCGTGACCGGCGCGCGCTCGGTGCTCACCCGCGTGGGCTCGTGGGTCGGGACCCCCGCGTACATGTCTCCCGAGCAAGGCCGCGGCGAGCCCATCGACCACCGCTCGGACATCTACTCGGCGGGCGTCTTGCTCTACGAGCTCATCTGCGGTCGCCCTCCCTTCGAGGGAAAGACGGCGTTTCAAGTGATGGCGGCCCACGCGCAGGAGATCCCGCTGCCGCCCAGCCTGATCACGCAGGTCCCGCTCGAGCTCGAGCGGGTGATCCTCGCAGCGCTGGAGAAGAAGCCGGCGAATCGACCGCAGACCGCAGCCGCGCTCGAGGCTCTCTTGCGAGGGGTTCTGCCCGATCTCGACCCCGGCTCGAGCGAGCGCTGGGTCGACAAAACCCGATACGGACGCGCGCGCGCCTCTGCGGCCGGGGTGCCGGGGCAAGAGCGAGTGCCCGCGCAGGACCGCGACGCGGTGACGCGCGTGGTCGGTCAGGCGAGCCCGACGACGCTGCCGAGCAAAGACACAGGCGGCGCGCCGTCCAAGCCCGAGCGCAAGACGGTGACGATCGACCTCGGGGACCCGATCGAGGGCGAGTCCGAGGTCCGCGCCCCCAAGCCCTCGCATCCGCTCATCGGCCGCGTGCTCGAGGGGCGCTACCGCGTCCTCTCGTTCATCCAGCAGGGCGCGATGGCGCAGGTCTTCTGCGGGGTCGACGAGACGACGTCGGAGCACGTCGCGATCAAGGTCATCCACCCCGAGTTCTCCGCCGACCGCGACATGTGCATGCGCTTCAAGCGCGAGGGCAAGCTCGCCGCCAAGCTGACGCACGCGAACACCGTACGCGTACTCGCGACGGGCCAGGACGGCGAGGTGCTCTACATGGTGATGGAGCTCCTCTTCGGGGACAGCCTCGCGGCGCGCGTGCGCGAGTGGGGCAGGCTCAGCCAGCCCGAGGTCGTCGATATTGGCGGTCAGATCTGCCGCGCGCTCGAGCACGCGCACTCGCTCGGGATCGTCCACCGCGACATCAAGCCCGAGAACATCATGCTCTGCCGGCTCCCGAGCGCCCCCGAGAACGAGGTCGTCAAGGTCCTTGACTTTGGGATCGCGAAGTCGCTCGTGTCGGAGAAGGCAGTCCCGTCGAAGCCGCCGTCGAGCGACGAGATCACGGGGATCGACTCGGCGCTCACGCGCGTCGGGGCGCTGGTCGGTACGCCCGCGTACATGTCTCCGGAGCAGGGCCGCGCCGAGCCTACCGACGAGCGCTCGGACATCTACTCGGTGGGCGTGCTCCTCTACGAGCTGCTGTGTGGGCAGCCGCCGTTCGACGGCGAGAGCGTCCTGCACATCATCTCGCGCCACGTGAACGAGGAGCCGAAGCGGCCGAGCAGCATCGCGCCCATCCCGCTGGCGCTCGAGGACATCGTGTTGCGCGCCCTCGCCAAGCACCCGAAGGACCGACACCAGACCGCGGCGGAGCTCGCGTGGGAGCTCGAGGCCATCAGCTCGGAGCTCGACGCGCCCGTGTCGAGCGCGACCAACGAGTGGGTCGCAGCGGTCTCGCAGATCGAGCGACAGGTGCTCGCCGATGCGGCCGGCAAGAACCGCGACCAATCGACGCGCGTAGAGGGCGTGAGCGAAGCGGACGAGCGCGCTTCGGAGCCACCTGTCGCCGAGCGCGCGCCGGTCTCCAC
Organism: Polyangiaceae bacterium; assembly: GCA_046351325.1. Classification (GTDB taxonomy): domain Bacteria; phylum Myxococcota_A; class Polyangia; order Polyangiales; family Polyangiaceae; genus Xiheicaenibacterium. Next base: position 809,276 of record JAXLYR010000001.1, read on the forward strand.
CGAGCAGCCGAAGATCGAGGTGATCCCCGTCGCGCCGCGGTCCGCCGCGACCCGCGCAGCGCCGCCCAATCGACGTCTGCAGCAGCGCGTGGGGGACGACACGGTCGAGGTCGAGCCCGAGCCCGAGCTCCACACGCGGGTGAGCCGCACGAACATCAAGGCCTACAGGCCTGCTGCCGTCGCGGTCGAGGTGGTCGCGCCGCCGCCGAGCGAGCGCGAGGACGCGGACATCTCCGACGACGACCTCGCGACCGAGGTGCAGCCGCACCTCATGCTCGATCAGCTCGCGAACGCGAAGGGCGAGGCTCTCGCTGCGCCCGCCGAGGTCACGCGCGAGCCGAGTCCTCCTCGCAGCGAGGGCGCGGCCGCGACGCCGTCGTCGAAGCGCGAAGCAGTACCGAGCGAGGCTCCGGGGAGCCAGCCCGTCGCAGCGCGCGACCCGCGGGTCGACGACCTGATTCGGATGGTGCGGCTGCTCGCGATCTTGTTGGTGCTCGCGATCGCGGCCCTCGGGATCACGTTGTTCGTGGTGCTCCGGCGCTGAAGGGTGCAAACGCGCCGCAGGCGCGCCCAAACTTGGCAGCTGTCATCGCATCGGTCACGATCGCGCAGTGAACTTCACGGTGACGGTCGCGGTGCTCCCCGCCATTCTGCTCGTCTACCTCTTCAGAAAGTGGGACGAGAAGCGCCCCGAGCCACTCGGCATGATCGTGAAGGCGATGGTCTTCGGGGCGCTCACGTGCATCCCGGCCGGCATCATCGAGGTCCTCGCCGCGAAGGGCCTCGGCAACGCGGTCATCCAGGCGAACGGGAGCTTCGTGAACGCGTTCGGGATCGCGGCCGTCACCGAAGAGGCGTGGAAGCTCGCGGTCGTTCTCGTCTTTTTCTACAGGCGCACAGAGTTCAACGAGGTGATGGACGGGATCCTCTACACGGCCGCGACGTCGCTCGGCTTCGCGCTGCTCGAGAACGTCCTCTATTCGAGTGGCAACCTCGTGACGGGCCTCGTCCGCGCGTTCACCGCGGTGCCGCTCCACGCGACCTGCTCGGGGATCATGGGCTACTTCGTCGGAATGGCGAAGATGCGAGGCTCCGCGTTCGGTCGCGTGGTCTTCGGTTATGGCGTCGCGGTCGGGATTCACGGCCTCTACGACTGGAGCGTCTTCAGCGGGGGAATGTTCGGGCGCGGGCCTGGGCAGCCGCTGCTCGGCCTCGCGCTCGCGCTCGCGATCGTGATCGTGGCCGCCCTCGTCACGCGAGCCTTGGTGCGGCGCGCGCTCGCGCACGATGATCAGCTGCTCGGGACGCACGCGCGGCCTGTCGATGGGGCGGTCGTCCCGCAGCCGCAGGCGCCGTATGGCTATTACCCGCAGCAAGGCTACCCGCAGCAGGGTTATCCGCAGCAGGGCTATCCCCAACAGGGTTATCCGCAGCAGGGCTATCCCCAACAGGGTTATCCGCAGCAGGGCTATCCCCAACAGGGTTATCCGCAGCAGGGCTATCCCGGTTATCGCCCTGGCGGCTCGGACGGCGGCGAGCGCTGAGCCTCAGTCGGCGGGCGCGCTCGCGGGGCGCTCGGCGATCAGGAGCACGTTCGAAAATGGAGTCTTTCCCCAGGCGGGCTCGATTCGCACCTTGAGGCCGTGACCCTCGAGGACGGCGGCGAGCTCACGCGCCGACCGGAACTTCACCCGCTCTCCCCGATTGAACTTCACGAGCGTGAAGACCTTCTCCTCGAAGAGGGTAATGAAGCTGCGAATACCCCGCTCGGTGTCGGCCTCGCGCAGGAGCAGCCGGCCGCCGGGCCTGACAGCCTTGGCGGCGCGCTCGAGGATCGCGTCTTGTTCCTCGATCTTGAAGTAGTGGACGAGGTCGATGAGGAGCACCGTGTCGGCCTCGCGATAAGGGGCAGTGCGCGCGTCGCCCTGCACGAGCTCGACGGGCAGCGCGGGCGAGAGCTTCGCCGCGCGCGCGCCGTCCTCGACCTTCTTCTCGTCCCAGTCGACACCCGCGGCCTTGGAGGCGCGCCCCAGCTCGACGAGGAGAATGGGCAGTTGGCCGCGGCCTGTTCCTATATCGAAGACCTCACCGAGGACGTTCTTCCCCTCGCCCATGATGCTCGAGATGAGCTTCGCGATGGGGTCCATCAGGAGCTTGATTCGCACGTAGTTGAATTGGGCCTTCGCCGCGGGGGAGCTGTCGTCCGTAGGGGCATAACGCTCGGCCACGCGCTCGACCGCGACCACCCACGCGGGCGCCGACTTGGGGAGGTGATAACGCGCGCGCTTGTGCACGCCCCAGAAGCGGCGTTTGACCGACGTGACGACCCAAGCGAAGGCGCCGAGTCCGATGGCGGCGCCCAGCCCGAAGATCGGTGAGCCTACAGCCAAGTAAGCTGGAAACGAGGAGAGCGCTGACTTGAAGGTCAGCTCCGTACCGAGCCGCGGCAGGTGCCCCTCGATGACGTACGCGCCGATCTGAACCTCGGCGGCCACGATGAAGGGCGCCATGAACGGGTTCGAGATGTTCGCCGCGAGGTACGCGAGCGCGCCGTCGAGCCGAAAACGCAGGCACAAGAGCAAACAGAGCGGCAGATGAAGCCCATAGAGCGGCTGGCTGCCGATGAACGCACCGAGCGCGACCGAGGCCGCGATGCCTGCCGCGGAGATGTCCCCGCCGCGCACGTCCGCCCAGACTCGACGCAGCTCTTCTCGCACGAACGAGAAGCGTCGCCCGCCATCCTCGGGAGCGCCGTCCGCGCTCGCGTGACCCTGCTCTCCCCCTGGCATCAGCGCATCTGGTTTCATCGACGACATGTCTCGACCGGCGTCTCTCGACTCAGGCGGGCACCGGCAGCACCGCGGAGCGAGAGCCTTCTACTCTGGTCTCGCCCAAACTTTAAGCTCGCGCTCCTCGGGGGGGATTTCGTGCTCGCGCACGTACCACCTTGGTGAGCCCGACGAGGCGTGCGATGCTCGGGACGCGCTGGGAAATGGTGATGGGGAAGCGTCTTGTTACGAGGATGACCAAACCGTGGGCCCGCGCCCTGGCGCTGGGAGCAGCGGCGTTGACGCTCTCGTTGCAGGTCGGCTGCGTTCGCGTCGGCCGCAACGTGAAGACCGTCATCAACCGCTACGAGGTCGGCAGCTTCAACGCGGCCTCGCGACAATGTTCTGAGCTCGCGCAGCTCCAGGACGAGATGAACGAGAAGGCGCACGTGCGCTATCTCGTTTACTGCGGGCTCACGCACTATCGGTTGGGTCGCCGTCCGAACGCACAGCTCCTGCTCTCGCGCGGCGTCGACGAATATCAGCAGGGCCGCTCGAGCTGGATCAAGCCGGGCATCGCCGACGAAATGTACAAGGCCCTTGACGATCTCGAGGGCAGGCCGCATGCGCGCGTGACGCCGCCGCCGTTCGAGCGACACAGCCGACGCAACAAGCAGGTCGACGTCGAGGCTGACGCCTCCGAAGAAGAAGACGACGAGTGAGCCCTCAGGGTCGGCGCTGGTAGAAGAAGGCCGACTGGGTCCGTCGCAAACGTAGTTCGCTGGGCAGCTCTTTGAGGGTCTCGGCGTGACCGAGAAACAGGAAGCCGCCCGGCTCGAGCGCGCGCACCATACGACGCACGACGGTCTCCGCGGCCTCGGGCGCGAGATACATGAGGACGTTCCGACAGAAGATGACGTCCCAGCTCGCGCGCGCCCAGAAGGACGAGTCGCTGGCGACGAGGTTGCGTTGCTCGAAGGTCACCGCGTCGCGTAGCTCGGGCACGACTTCGAACTCGGCGCCGACTGCGCGGAAGTAGCGCTTCAACGGCTTTGGCAGCTCGCGCAGCGCCCAACTCGAATATCGACCGCGGCGCGCCTTCTCGATCGCGGCGCTGTTCACGTCGATGCCGACGACGCGCACGCGCTCGGCGCCGAAGTCGAGCGGATCGTGATCGCGCGCGGCCATCAGCAGCGTGTAAGCCTCTTCTCCGGTCGAGCACGCCGCGGAGAGCACACGCAGGCGCGCTCCACGAACTGCGCGCCGCTCGACGAGCGCGATCTCGGCGAAGGCGCTGAGCTGCGCGACGTCTCGATAGAAATAGGTCTCGCCGATCGTGAGCGCCTCGGCGAGCGCTGCGATCTCTTCACCGCTGTCGGGCTGGTTGCCGAGGAGCGCGAGGTAGGTCGCAAACTCGGTCTTTTTCAGGGTGAGACGCGCTTCGAGCGCGGCCTTCAAATGAGGTAGGCGTGAGTCGTCGAAGCACCAGCCGAGCCGTCGCTCGAGGTAGCGGCGAAAACGCTCCACAGCATCCGCGCCGATTGGCAACGCACGACCTCCCTCGAGCCCTTATAGCGCGTCACCTCGAGGACCACCCGATGATGACGACGGATTGCGCAGCCGTCGAAGATCGATCGGTGGACAGCGGTCGCCTCGCGTGACAGTTTCGCCCCGCACCGCAGGATGAGCAGCGCCCTCTCAGACCACGCGCGCCCGCGAACACCTCGCCCATGAGCACGCTGCTCGCGATCTGCGCGGCCCTCACGGTGGCCCTCGCTGCGTACTCGCTGGGCCACTACCTGTCCGCGCTCGTGTTCGTCGCAGGCCGTCGTCGGCCGCGCACGTTCGACGCTCACCCGAGCGACAGCGTCGCGGTGCTCGTGCCGGCTCGCAACGAAGGGGACCGCGCGCTCCGCGTCCTCGCGAGCCTCTCTCGGCAGGACCACGCGGGCTTGGTCGAGGCTTACCTCCTTGTCCGTGACAAACACGACAGCGCCATCCCGCTCCTCGCGCGACACTATCCCGCAGCGGAGCTCGACGCCGAGGTCGGCTCGATAGTCCTCTTGGACGAGTCGACAGGTGACAAGCCGCGCAGGCTCTTCGTCGTCTTCACGGGCAGCGACCCCAAGAGCGAGAAGATCAACTGGGTCGCGCCGCGACTCACGACGCGCTTCGTCGCGATCCTCGACTGCGATCACCAAGCGCACGCGGACTGGCTGCGCAGCTCGCTCATCCTGCTCTCTGAACGCGGCGCGCGCATGATCCAAGGCCGGCGAGACCCCATCTCCGCCGAGGGGCTCTTCTCGCTGTGGGACTCGCTCCACCAGCACGTCGGCTGCGAGCTCTTCAACGGCGCGTTCACCGCGATGAAGATGACGGTGTTCTTCACCGGCACGACCGCTGTGCTCGAGACCGCGCTCCTCGTCGAGAACCCGCTGAGCCCGTGTATCACCGAGGATATCGACTTCGCATATGGGATCATCCTCAAGGGCGAGACCATCATCGACAACCCCTGGAGCGGCTCCGCCGAGGAGACCTCGCCGGATCTCTACAGCTTCCTCGCGCGTCGCCGGCGCTGGGCGAACGGCCACACGAGCGCGTTCTTGCGCCACCTCTTCAATACGGGGTTGGGCAAACTGAGCTGGCGCGGGCGCGCGCAGTTCCTCTTTCACGGCTCGCACTATCTGATGTCGCTCGGCGTCTTCGCGCTGCACCTCATCATCGGCGTCATCTTCATTCGTACGTTCTCGCCGACGTCGCAGGTCGCCGCGGTGCTCTCGAGCTTCCTGCTCGGCTTCTTGGTCGCTCGCACGCAGCGCACTGTCGGGTTCCTCGCGCGCCTCGGCGAGACGCTCGTCGTCTTCGCGTGGCTGTTCCCTGCCGTCGTCATCGCGATGAACATCGCGCAGGCGCTCTTGCTCGACGACTTCTCGCGGGCCGCGCTCCCCATATCGCACCAAGTCCAAGCGCTCGGGCTCGTCGGTTTGCTCGCGCCGCTCGTGGTGCTCCTCTTGGGGCTCGCGGGCTTCCGTCAGCTCGGGATTGGGTCCTTCTTCGGCGTCGTATTGACCTATCCGATCGCGTTCTATTTGGACCTCTCCGGGGTCTTGCTCGGGATGCTCGATTGGGCAACAGGCGCCGCGCGCTGGCGGGCAGTCTCACGGCGCGACGCGCCCGCGGCGGCCGCGACCGACATCGTCGCGACCGACCCGCTCCCCGTGACCAGCATCCGCGACAGCTGGCGACTCCTCGCTTTGCTCCGCGCCTCGCCGGCGATGGCGCGTCGCACGCTGCGTGGGTTCGGACAGGCCGGTAACTGGGTGCCTGGCTCGGTGATGGTCATCGCGTTCTGCGCCGGCGCGATGTTCACGCCGTCGGTGCGAATCGAGGTCTCACCACGCCGCTGCGAGGCCATGGACCACGACACCGATCCGTGGATTGTCCCGGCCAAGAAGATCCCCGGCTATTGCACTCAAGACCTCTCGGAGCCGCTCGCCGCTGGTACGCGCACGGGCACGTTCCACTCCGTGCGAACCGACACGCTGAGCCGCGTCGACACGTCGTTTTGGGACCAACTCGATACGACCTTCTTCTGCAACAAGGCGACGTTCTCGCCGGGCAACGTGCTCTCGACGCCCGGCGGCGGCGTGAAGTTCCTATTGAAGAAGGAGTCGCAGAACGGTCGCGATTTCACGACGGGCTCGATCGCGACCAAAGACGAGCCCGACGCCAAGTTCCGATATGGCCGCTTCGAGGTCGTGATGAAGCCCGCGCGTCGCTCGGGGCTCATCACGGCGTTCTTCCTTTATCGGTTCGACCCGTGGCAGGAGATCGACGCGGAGTTCCTGGGGCGCGACACGACGAAGCTCCTCGTCAATGTCTATTACAACCCCGGTGAGGAGGGCGACCTCTACAACTACGGCCTTCTCGGGACACCGGTGCTCGTGGATCTCGGCTTCGACGCCGCAGACGACTTTCACAAGTACGTCATCGAGTGGGAGCAGAGCGAGATTCGCTGGTTCGTCGACGACAAGCTCGTCCACGTGCGCCGCTCGGGTTTGCCGACACCGATTCCCCATTTGCCGATGCGCTTTCACATGAACATGTGGCCTTGTTGCAGCGAGAAGCTGGCGGGCCCCTTCGCGGAGACCGACGAGCAGACCACGGCCGAGGTCCGGTCGGTCTCGATCTCGCATTGGTACCCGGCGCCTATGGCGAAGTTCGTCAGCCGCATCGACTCCATCTTTGCCCCGGAGAAGGGCTGGCGTCAGGGCGAGCGGTGGATGCAGCCCTCACCGCGCTGAGGGCCGCGCACCCTACTCCGGATACTCGACGCGATAGAGCTCGAGGAAGACGTCCTTCTCCAGGAGCTCGGTGCGGACGCCCTCGCGCTTCTCGAGAGCTTCGCGGTAAATGCCGATAGGGCTGTAGAGGTAGACGTCGCCGTATTCGCCTTTCGGCGGTAGGGCGAAGACCTCTTCTTGCGGGGCATTCAGGAATTGCATCTTCGCGTCGGGCGCGAGCAGCACGCTCAACGCGAGCATGTTGCCTGGATTGTAGTGTTCGAGGTTCCCGACCACGAGCGGAGCCTTGGATCGGTTGACGTGCGCCGCGACCGCGGGCAGCTGAAACGAGAGCCCCTTCGTCCAGACGGACTGCTGCCTTGCGTTGGACCAAGCGCTCGCGGCGGCCGTCACGAGCACCGCGACCGCGAGCGCGGCGCGAACACGACCGCCGAGCCCCGCGCGCGGAGGCGCCTCTTTTCGCTCGCCCGCGAGCGCAAAGGCGAGCGCGAGCAAGACGCCGACCCACGCTGGCGTCAGGTACTTCATCGAGATCGAGCGGATGCCGCCGAACACCAAATCAGGCACGAGCAAGAGCCCAATCGGCAACCCGACGAGCGCGAGAATGAACGCGCTCGTCGTGATTGGGGTGTTGCGCGCGACAGCGACGAGCGACCACACGACGACGCCCGTCGCGAGGGCGACTACGACATAAGAGAGGGGCGTATCGGTGTCGGGCCAGAAGTCGGCGATCGTCCGGCTCGTGTTCAAGGCGAGGAGCCTCAGCAGCGACCGATTGGGGATCACGATCTCCTTCGACCAGCGCATCGAGATCTCGAAGACTTCGAAGTTCCGAATCAGGTTCACCGCCCACGGCAGGACGGCGACCCCCGCGGCGAAGAGCGCCCCGGCCGCACCGACTGACATCCTTGTAAGCCTAAATCGATAGCGAATGAGGACGTAGGTGATGTGCGCGAGGATCACCCAGGCCGAGCTGAACGACGTGTAGAGCTCGGCGACCGTCGCGACCGTGTAAGGCGCCCAAGTGACGAGCGCCTCGCGCGCCGAGCGGACCTCGCTGCGGAGCCCTCGGAGGAGCGCAGCGGACGCGAGCACGGTCGTCAGCGCCCAGAGCGAGTACTCGCGAGCCTCTTGTGAATAGAGGATGAAGAACGGCGACACCGACCCGAGCGCGACCGCCATCTGTCCGACGCGGCGATCCCCACCGAGCTCGCGCGCGAGCCAATAGAGGCCCGGCAGCATCGCGAGGCCGAACAGCACGGATAGCCCACGCAACGGGCCAATCTCGACGCCGGCGACGGTCGCCCAGAGGCACGCGAGCACGTAATAGAGCGGTGGGTGGTGCGGGTCGTCCTTCGCGAGGACGCCGATCACCTTGAGCACGCTGCGATCCGGAGACATGCGCTGAAAGCGCTGCACCTCGCTCACGTCGAAGACGCGCCCCGTGAGGAGCTCGCTCTTCCAATCATCGTGCGTGTAGCCGGCGGCGAAGATGCGAGTCGCGACCTCGTCGTGCCAGAGCAGCTTTTCGCCGAGCCCATAGAAGCGCACGAACACACCGAAGATCACCACGCCGACGAAGAGCGCGGTCACCCACGCGCGCGACCGCGCGCCGTGAGACGGGGTATCGACGCTCATGCGCTCGCCCGCTCGGCTTGACGGGCTGGGGTGTGGCCCATAGTTTCTGCGGCGCGCTTTTGACCAAGGAGACGATCCGGCGAATCGACGTCCTCATCGGCAGCGTCCTCTGCTTCTTGCTGACGCTGCACCGTCGCATCGTGGATCTCGCGCGCGGCCCCGACACCGTCGCGCCGCCCCTGCAGAAGATCCTCTTCCTCAAGCTGATCGAGCAGGGCGCCACGGTGCTCGCCGCGCCCGCAATCCGCGACGCGGTCGCGCGCGTGGGGCGCGAGAACGTCTACTTCATGGTCTTCCGCGAGAACCGACCCATCCTCGACATCTTGGGTCTGGTCCCGCCGGAGAACGTCATCGAGGTTCGCCACGATCAGCTCGCTCGCTTCGTGGCCGATGTTCTCCGAGCGCTGTCGCGCATTCGGAGCGAAGGGATCGACACCGTCATCGATATGGAGTTCCTGGCGCGCGCGCCGGCCATCCTCGCATATTTGACGGGCGCCGCGCGACGCGTGGGCTTGCACCGCTTCACGTCGGAGGGGCCTTACCGCGGCGACCTCATGACGCATCGGGTGCAGCACAATCCCTACCTGCACACGTCGGTCGCGTACGCGCTGCTCGTCGGCGCGCTCGATCTCGACCCGAGCGATCTGCCCCTCTCCAAGGTCGACGCGCCGAGGCCCGACGACGCGACCCGCGCGCGCTTCACGCCGAGCGAGGCCGAGCGCGCGCGCGTGCGCGGCCTCCTCGAGCGCGCGCTGCCGACGCGCGATCTCTCGCGCCAGCGCATCGTGCTGCTCAACCCCAACACCGGCGACCTCCTGCCCATTCGCATGTGGCAGAAGGAGCGGTTCATCGAGCTCGGCCGCAGGATCCTCCGCGATAACTCGAACGCCGTCATAGTCATCACAGGCGCGCCGTCGGAGCGCGACGGCGCCGAGGCCGTCTGCAAGGCCATCGGCTCGGAGCGCGCGGCGTCGGTGGCCGGCGCGACCACGCTGCGCGACGTGCTCGTCCTCTACACGCTCGCGGACGTGCTCGTGACGAACGACAGCGGGCCTGGCCATTTCGCGTCGATGACCGACATCGACAACGTGGTGCTCTTCGGGCCCGAGACCCCGCAGCTCTTCGGTCCGCTCGGTGAGCGGCGCCACGTCGTCTGGGCCGAGCTCGCGTGCAGCCCGTGCGTGAGCCCGTACAACCACCGCTTCTCGCCCTGCACGAACAACCGCTGCATGCAGGCCATCACGGTCGATACTGTCTACGAGCGCGTCGCGCGCGCGCTGGCGGGCCGCCCGCCGCTCGCGCAAGAGAGCCTCCCCACCGAAGAACGGAGCCCCCCAGCATGATCGTCGTCACCGGCGGCGCCGGCTTCATCGGCAGCAACCTCGTGCACGCGCTCTCCGCGCGAGGCGACACCGAGGTCGTCGTCGTCGACGACTTCGAACGCGGCATCAAGTTCCGCAACCTCACTGGGGCGCGCTTCGCCGACGTGCTCGACAAACACGAGTTCCGCCGCATGGTCGAGCGCGACGACGACGCCCTGCGCGGCGTGCGCGCCGTGTTTCACCAGGGCGCGTGCTCGTCGACGACCGAGTGGAACGGGCGCTACCTGCTCGACAACAACTACGCCTACTCGAAGGCCGTCTCCGCGTTCTGCGATCGCCACGGCGCGCTCCTCGTCTACGCGTCGAGTGCCGCGGTCTACGGCGGCTCACCCATCTTCCGCGAGGCCCCCGAGCACGAAGCACCGCTCAACGCGTACGGCTGGTCCAAACAGATCTTCGACGGCTGGATGCGTCGCCGTGGCTTCGGTCGCACGGTGGGCCTGCGCTATTTCAACGTGTACGGCCCGCGTGAGGCTCACAAAGGGACGATGGCGTCGGTCGCGTTCCACCTCGATCAGCAGCTCCGCGAGACCGGTAAGGTCCGCATCTTCGGCGAGTACGGCGGCTGCGATCCGGGTGAGCAGCGCCGCGATTTCATCCACGTCGACGACGTCGTCGCGGCGAACCTCCACTTCCTCGACAACCCAGGCCCAGGTGGCCTCTTCAACGTCGGCACCGGTCGCGCGCAGACCTTCAACGAGATCGCGCGCGCGGTCATCGCGCACCATGGGCACGGCGAGATCGAGTACATCCCCTTCCCCGAGCACCTGCGCGGTCGCTACCAAACCTTCACGCAGGCCGACGTCTCGCGCCTGCGTCAGACGGGCTTCACGCGCGAGCTCGCCGACGTCGCCACCGGCGTCAGCCGATACCTCCGCTGGCTCGAGCAGAACCCGCTCTCGCGCGAGACCTCGCCGTGATCCGCACGCAGCACGTCATCGTCGATCGCGACGGCGTGCTGAACGAAGAGGCCCCGGGGCACATCGTCAGGTCGCCTGACGATTGGGTCTGGATCGAGGGCGCGCTCGATGCGCTCGCGATGCTCCATCGCCACGCGATCCGCGTCTCTGTCGTCACGAACCAGTCGGCGATCGGTCGCGGAGAGGTCAGCGCCTCCGCCGTCGAGGCCCTGCACGCGCACGTGCGCGCCGCGGCCGCACGCGCGGGCGGCGACCTCGCTGCGTATTTCGTTTGTCCTCATACGGCTTCGGAGGGGTGCCTCTGCCGCAAGCCCCAGCCGCTCCTCGTGCGCGCCGCGATCGAAGCGGCGAGCGTGCCGGCGGAGCACACGATCTTCGTCGGCGACATGGATCGCGATCTCGAGGCTGGGCTCGCGGCAGGCGTGCGCGTGGCGCTCGTGCGCTCCGGCAAGGGCCGCGAGACCGAGGCTCGCCTTTCAGCGATGGTGCGCAACGGCCCGAGCTTCACCGGGGTCTTCGACGATCTGCGCGCGGTCGCCGCTCGGCTGAGCGAAAATGCGGCGCGGTGACGCGCCCGCTCCTCTTCGTCACGACCCTCTTCGTATGCGCGTCCTTGGACTGCGCGCCTGCGACCGAACAGCGCTCCGCCGTCGTCGTGCCGAACGCCGTTCCCGAGTTCGGGACGACGATGTGCGCGTGCCTCTCGTTCCCGAGCGAACCGCCGCGATGCACGGAGCTCGCCGAGGCCTGGTCGCGCACGCCGATGCCCGATCCGACCGCGCCCGACGCGGCCGCGGCGTGCTTCGAGAACCTGGCGGAGGGGATCGATCGCGCCGTCGCTGGAGCAGCGCCCGTCGATCGCTGCGCCCACGAGACGAAGGACGCCGTGCTCTTCGCGGCGCTCACGAAGCGCCTGGAAGACCTCGCGGCGCTCGCCGAGAAGGCTCGCTCGCAAACGGCGGGGCTCTCCGCGCTCTGCCGAGACCTCACGACCGACGCTGCGCGCATGGTGCGAGAGGGCGGCAGCATGATCGCAGAGGACTGCGGGTGCGCGCGCTGGTTCGACGCGCCCGGCCTGCAGGCCGTCGTCGCGCACCAGACGAACGCCAACTGGCGCGTCGTGCGCGTGAAGACCGCGATCGACGGCGTCGTCATTCTGGACAGTCCTGTAAGCGGCGACGATGAGGAGATGCGCCTGCTCGTGAGCTCGCACATGGGGGTCGTCCCACCCGGAGAGCACGTGCTCACCGACGAGGTCGACGTCATCGGCTGGCCACCAGGCTGGCTCCGCAACCCGGTCCACCGGTTGACCCTCCGCTATCCTTTTACGATGTCCAATGATTCCAAGCTCACCGTCGAGGTCTATTCGGCGCCCGACGCGAAGCCCCCCGCGCCGAGCCTCCGCGTGAACCTCGAACGCGCCCGCTGAACCCGCTCGTGCTGCCTTTGGCGGGCTCGATTGGCCGCGCCCCCGCACCTATGCGAAGACGTGCGTCGATGATGAAGCCTGCCGACATCGAGGCCCGCTTCGAAACCCTCGCGACCTTGGTGCGCGCCTCGGGTTCCGCGCTCGCCCCCGAGGTCGATCGCGCCGCGCGCCTGCTCATCGACGCCTTCGAAGCAGGCCGCCGGGTCTTCGCCGCCGGCAACGGGGGCAGCGCCGCGGACGCTCAGCATTTCACGGCCGAGCTCGTCGGTCGCTTCCGCGCGCCAGCGCGTCGCCCGCTCGCCGCGATCGCCCTCACGACCGACACGTCGGCGATCACCTCGATCGCGAACGACTCGGGCTACGACCACGTCTTCGAGCGCCAGCTCGAGGCCCTCGCGAGCCCCGGCGACGTCTTCATCGCGATCTCGACGAGCGGTCGCTCACCGAACATCGTGCGCGCCGCCGAGGCCGCGCGCCGCCTGCGCTGCGCGGTCGTCGCGCTGACGGGCGCCGGTGAAAACCCCGTCGCTGCCCTCGCCAACGTCGCGCTCGTCGTGCCGTCGCTCGAGGTGCCCCGCATCCAGGAGGTTCACGGCCTCGTCCTGCACACCATCACCGAGATCATCGACGACTATTTTGGGGGCGCACAGTGAGCGCGAGCGCGGCCGTCCTCACGGACAGCGTGCGGTCCTTCGTGGGCGCACCGATCGTCGTCCTCGGTGATCTCATCCTCGACGAATACGTCGAGGGCTCGGTGCGTCGCATCTCCCCCGAAGCGCCGGTCCAAATCGTCAGCGTCGAGCGCACCTTCTTTCGCTTGGGCGGCGCCGCGAACGTCGCGCACCTCGCCGCGACCCTCGGCGCCGACACGCGCCTCGCGGGGTGTGTCGGTCGCGACGACGCAGGCTCCAAGCTCCTCGATCTCTTGCGAGGCGCGGGCATCGATCACGATCGCGTGGTCGCCGCCCTCGATCGCCCCACGACGCGGAAGCTCCGCGTGCTCGCGCAGCACCAGCAGCTCGTGCGCCTCGACTGGGAGCGCGCCGCGCCCACCAGCGACGCCGTCGCGCGCGCGATGGAGCGCGCCGCCGAGGAGCTCGCGCCCGGAGGAGCTCTCGTCCTCAGCGACTACGGCAAGGGTGTGCTCACGCCGGCGTCGATGCGCGCGCCGATCGATCGCGCGCGCGCCGCGGGCGTCCCGATCGTCGTCGATCCGAAGTCGCGCGATTTCTCGGTCTACGCGGGCGCGACGGTGCTCACGCCGAACCTCCGCGAGCTCGAGGACGCGACCGGGCTCGCGCTCGCGGACGCCGACCACGCCACCATCGCGCGCGCCGCGCACCGCTTCACCGAGGCTCACGCGTTCGCGGCTGTCGTCGTAACGCTCGGCCCGCGCGGCATGCTCGTCGTCCCCGCGAGCGGCGCGCACGTCCACATCGCCGCCTCGGCGCGCGAGGTCTTCGACGTGACCGGCGCGGGCGACGCGGTCATCGCGGTGCTCGCGCTCGGGCTCGGTCGCGGCCTGCCGCTCGTCGACGCCGCGACGATCGCGAACGCTGCTGCCGGCGTCGTCGTCGGCAAGCTCGGGACCGCGGTCGTCGAGCCAGGCGATCTCCTTCGAGCCCTCGCCCCCCACTTCGCCGGCAAGGTCCTCGCGCGCGCCGACGTCGCTTCCACCGCGCGCGCTCTCCGCGAGGCTGGGCGCAGCATCGTCTTCACGAACGGCTGCTTCGACGTGCTCCACGTCGGTCACCTCGCCACGCTGCGCGAGGCCGCGCGGCACGGCGACGCGCTCAGCGTCGGCGTGAACAGCGACGCCTCCGTGCGCCGCCTCAAAGGGCCGACGCGACCGATCGTCGGCGAGCGCGACCGCGCCGAGCTCGTCGCGGCGTTCGACTGCGTCGCGGGCGCCGTGCTCTTCGAGGAGGACACGCCGCTCGAGCTCATCCACGACCTCAGGCCCGACGTGCTCGTGAAAGGCGCGGACTATGACTTGGACAGCGTCGTAGGAAAGAGCTTCGTCGAGAGCTACGGCGGGCGCGTCGTGCTCGCGCCCATCAAGGCCGGGTACTCGACGACCGCGCTCGTCGAAGAGCTCGGCCGCGGAGAGCCTACGCGCGCGGAGCGTCGAGCGCGTTCGAGCGGATGATGCTCTCGTAGAGGCGCGCGCTCTCACGCGGTCGGCGAGCGCCGGTGCGGCGATCGATCGCGATCAAACCGAAGGGCGTCGTGAAGCCCTCGGCCCATTCGAAGTTGTCGACGAGCGACCAGTGGAAGTACCCGCGCACGTCGGCGCCTCGCGCGATCGCCGCGTGGACCGCGCCCAGCTGATCGACGAGGAAGCGGCGGCGCACCTCGTCGGTCGGATCGAAGACGCCGTTCTCGGTCACGTAGATCGGCTTCGCGAGCGCGCCGTGGAGCCTGAGGAGCTGCGCCGTGAGCGCCGGACCGCTCGGCTCGCCCCAGTCGATGTGCTCGTTCTTGATGCTGCCCGCCTGCACGTGGCGCCCGAAGAGCTGCATGGGCGAGAGCGGATCGAACCGCACCTCGTAGCGGCCATAGAAGTTCAACCCGACGAAGTCCAAGCTCCCCGCGAGGTCGGGCACCTCGACTCGCGTCATCGAGATCGGCGGGCCGAGGACGCCTCGCGCGAGGCCCTCGAGCATTACGCCGTTAAAGGCAAAGTCCTGCGCGCGCGCGACCGCGCGATCGAGCGCGCCCCCCGAGGCAGGCTCGAAGCGCGGCAGGTTGAGCACGATGCCGATCGACGCCGACGGGCTCACCGCGCGCGCCACGCGCACGGCCGCAGCGTGCGCGCGCAGCAGATTCCCAGCGACGCGCTGCTGCAGCAGCATCGAGCCGCGCCCCGGCGGCCAGCGGCGTCCGCCCCAACCCATCATCGCGTAGACGTTCGGCTCGTTGAACGTCGCCCAGCGCGAGACCACGGGCGCGAGGCGCTCGACCGCGACGCGGACGAACCGCGCGAAGCGCTCGATCGACGGGCTCTTCGAGAAACCTCCGCGCGCAGCGAACCACCGCGGCGAGCTGAAATGATGGAGCGTCACCATCGTCTCGAGCCCAACCGATCGCGCGTGCCCGAGGATGCGCTCGTAGCGAGCGAGCGCGGCCTCGTCGAACTGTCCAGGCTCTGGCTCGATCCGCGCCCACGAGATCCCGAGGCGGTGCGCGTTGTGACCGATGCGATGCGCGAGCGAGAGGTCCTCTTCGGCGCGGCCCGACCACCAGCCGCACGCGTCGTCCGCCGTCGAGCCGTCGGCGACGCGCCCCGGCGCGCGCGTCCAGTCCGTCCAGTCGCTCGGCTCGATCGCGCGCGGCGCGCCGCCCTCGACCTGATGATGCGACGTCGCCGCTCCCCAAAGGAACCCAGCAGGAAAGCTCCGCATGCGCCCGTATGGATAACACCCCGCTCGGGCGCGCTGACGAGCCGGATTCGGGCTCGCCCTGGGTCAAGCCTTGTCCGGCATCTGTGGTCGCGGTAACTCTCCTCGCAGATGGTCGACGAAGCGCCCGCGCCGATGCCCGAGGACGGCTCGCCGCCACCCGATGACGGGCCGCCTTCGTCCGCGTACGGCCCGACGCCGGCGACGCCGCTCTCGATGCGGCTGAAGAGCCTCTGGACCACGCGCCGCCGCCTCGTGGTCACCGTGGGCGTCGCGACCTTCTCGACCATCATCGCCCTCAACGCCTTTATCATTGTTAAAGCAATGGCGTGGGGCGGCCCGCCCACCTCGCTCAAGGACGTGCGCGAGATCTCGAGCGCGACGCTCCCGATCGGAGACGCCGCGTCCTTCCTCGCCGGCGCGGGCCTGCCTCCGCTCGCCGCGAGCGCCCCGCTCGACGGCGGCGCGATGCCCTCGGACGACGCGCGCCCCTCCGACTCCGACCCGAAGAAGCCGCAGAAGCGCAAGTCGAGCCGCAACGAGACCGTGCTCCAGGCCGCGTCACGCACGTGCTCGACCTCGAGCGTCGACGGTCTCAGCCGACAGATCATCGCGCAGAGTCGCTGCATCGACCCCGACGCTTACGTCCCTGTACCTTCGCGGCCCAACCTGGCGAAGAGCGGGCACGTGAACCTCTTCCTCGACGCGGCCGCTCGCGATCGACTCCTCGCTGTCCTCGACGCCAGCCCGAAGCGCACGATGACCGTCAACAGCGCGCTGCGGACGGTCGCGCAGCAGTACCTCCTCTTCCGATGGGGGGCGAACCACAAGTGCGGCATCCAGCTCGCGGCGAACCCCGGTGAGAGCAACCACGAGACGGGCCTGGCCCTCGACATCGCCGAGGCCCCCAAATGGCGCGCTGCCCTCGAGGCCCAGGGTTTTCACTGGCTCGGCGAGATCGATCGCGTCCATTTCGACTACGCGGGGCCGACGGCGTCCTCACGGCGCAACATCGATGTCATGGCGTTCCAACAGCTTTGGAACCGCAATCACCCGGACGACACGATCGCCGCGAATGGTCGTTACAGCGCTGAAACCGAAGAGCGCCTGAAGAAGTCGCCCGCGGATGGCTTCGCGACTGGACCTTCGTGTCAGCGAGCCCCCGCAGCCGCAGCGGTCGCCTCGACTGACGACTCGCAACGGAAGTCCACTTCGCGCAAGTCGACTCCCAAGAGCAAGTCTGCGGCCGGCAAGTCTGCGCCCGCAGCGAAGAACTCGAGCTCCACGAAGAAGAAATCCAAGCCCAAGACCGCCAAGGCTGCGCACTGAACCGCTCGGTGCCGTGGCCCTCACGCGGTCCACGCGCGTGGTAGGCTCCGCGGCATGAGACAACTTCGCTTGGGTTTGGGGCTCTTGGGTTTCACGGTCGGCGTCGCAGCGCTCGCGCCGAACGACGCACGCGCTTGTGGTGGTGGCGTCGTCCAGTCCGTCGACGAGAACGTCGCGGTCGAGGCGCAGCGTGTCTTCGTCTCCGTTCGTGACTCGGGTGTAACCGATATCGTGGTTCAGCTCGACGTGACGAGCAGCGCGGACTACGGCGTGCTGCTCCCTGTCCCCGACCTGCCCACGCTCGACGCAAACCCCGTCGACGCCGCCGAGCTCGACGGCCTCGAGGCGAGGACGCGCGTCCACTTCTACAAGGAAGAGTTCGTCGACGGTGGCGGCAGCAGCTCGGGTTGCGGATGCGGCTCCGCGGTCGACGGCAGCAACGGCGGCCTCGATCGAACTGACACCAATGTAACAGCGAGCGAGTTCGTGACCATCGGGCCCGTCGTCGCTGTCGTCCTCCAAGCGGACACCGGCGACGCCCTGACGACGTGGCTGACGGACAATGGCTTCATCGTCCCCGCGGCGGATCAGCCGATCATCGACAGCTATGTAGGCGGCACTCACCACTTCATCGCGTTCAAGCGCTCCGACACCGCGACAGGTGGGGAGTCGAGCGTCGGCGTCCACTTCACGCTCGACGGCGACCAGCGCGGTTACCCGCTCAAGATGGCCAGCATCGGCGCTGGTGAAGAGCTCGCGATCACGGCCTTCGTCGTCGCATCGGACGGCGTCGGCGCCGGCGGTCCGTTCGCGACGCTCACCATCGATCAGCTCCCGACGGTCGACGGCGAGACCGCCGACGAGATCACCGACTCGTACAAGTCCGCCATTCGCACGGCGGTCGGCGACCGCGCCGGCAAGGCCTTCGTCGCGGAGGGCGTGTTCGACGCACTCAACGTCGTCCACGCCGACACCGAGCCGACGCTGAACGGCCTAGTCGACGACAACAAGAAGCTCACGCGAATCACCACCATCGTGGACCCTGCGACGCTCGACACGGACGTAGCCTTCACCGCCCCAGCGCCGACTGTGGTCCCGACCGAGCGTGAGCTCGGGACAACCGCAACGTCAGGCCCCTCTTCGGTGAAGCCCCAATCGCCCTCGCGCGGGAACGCTCCGCTCGGGCTCGCCGTTGCTCATTCCAGTCCTCGGGCGCCTCCTCCGGCGGCGCGCGGATTGACCCATAACGGCGCCTCCAGTGCTGGCGACGATTGGGTCGCCAGCGTGGCGGCGCTCGGCCGCCGCGCCCGCGCCGAGGTCGGCGCCGCGGATCTCACGCTGCTCCATCGACTCAAGCTCTCGACGCGCCTCGCCGAGCTCGCGGGGCGCGGTTTCTTGGTCTTCGCGGGCGGCACGATATGGGGCTTCGCGCTCGGCACCGCTGCGCTCGCTTATTACTTCTCCGTCGAGGCGCAGCTCAACCATACCATCACCCACGGCGCTTACATTGGCGTAAAGAACGCAGGCCGCTACACGCCAGCCCGCTACGAGTCACTCGCGCTGCCATTCCAGAGCAAGACCTGGCGCGACGCGCACCGCATCCACCACGCCGAGCCGTCCATTCTGGGCCGCGACCCCGACACCGAGCACGCGCTCTTCAGGGTCCACTCCGCGACCCCATTTCGGATCACGCACTATCTCAACGGCCTCGTCGGAGCGATTACGGCCTTCGAGACTTGGGCCTTCGAATACGACACCTTCTTGAAGGCGCGCGGTCACCGTGAAGCGAGAGATCGGGGTGAGCTGCGCAAGTTCGCGTTCTACACGCTCTACCAATATGGGCTCTTCGCGGCGCTCGCCGGGTCTCGTTGGTACGCGGTCATCCTCGCGACGCTGCTCGCGTCGGTGATCCGCAACCTCATCTTCACCGCGCTGCAGACCGCGAGCAGCGTCGGTCACGAGGTCTCGACCAAACACGCGCACGCGAGCGTCGCGGGCGCGCCCCCCGAGAGCTTCCTCCGCCTCCAGCTCGAGAGCTCGAAGAACTTCGTCCTTCGGAGTCGGCTCTTTCGGATTCTCTGCGGCGGACTCGACCGCCACATCGAACATCACCTCTATCCGCATTTGCCGCCTGAGCGGCTGCGCGCGCTCTCCAGCGACGTGCGCGCGCTCTGCGAGCGTCACCAAATCGCCTATTCAGAATATCCGTCTATCTGGAGCAGCCTGGGCGACTCGATTGGATATTTGGCGCGCCTCGGCCGGCGCCCCTGATCAGCCGGCGCGAGCCGAAGCGAGCGAGGCCTCGAGCATGGAGAGGCAGGCGCGCGCTGCGGCGGAGAGTCGCCGACGGCGCGCGTGGAGCGCGTGCGCGGCCCCCGAGGGCAAAGTCCACGGGCGCAGGAGTCGCACGAGTCGGCCAGCGTGGATTGGCCCCTCGGCAAGGTAAGTCGGCAGCACCGTGGCGCCGACCCCAGCCTCCGCCAGGGAGACGAGCGCGTCGGCGTCGTTGACCCACGCGACGGGCCGAGCGCGCACAGCAACGGACTCTCCAGCGCGGCGGAAGGGCCAGAGGCTCCACGCGCGGTCGGTCTCCATCGCGATCGTCGGCCGCGACGCCAGCTCGACGGGTGTCTCGAGCTCGCCGTGCCGAGCGACCCATTTGGGTGAGGCCACGACGACGTGCGCGTAGGTCTCGAGCTTCGTCGCGATGACGTCGTCGCCCGCAGCCGGCACGACGCGGACCGCGATGTCGACGCCTGCGTTCACAAGATTTACAGGATTGTCATCGAGGCGGAGGTCGAGCTCGAGGCCCTGCTGCGAAGCCACCCATTTGGAGAGGAGCGGCAGGAGCCGCGCCCTCGCGTAGCCCGAGCACAGATTCAATCGAAGACGCCCGCGCGGTGAGCGACCGAGCGCAGTCACCGTCTCCTCGAGCGTACGCGCCTGTTCGAGGAGGGCGCGCGCGTGCTCGGCGAAGAGCTCGCCGGCCGGCGTCGGGTGGAGCGCGCGCGTCGTCCTGTGGAGCAGCGAGACACCCATGCGCGCCTCGACCCGCGCGATCAGTCGACCGAGCGTCGTCGCGTCGACTCCGCGGGCGAGCGCGGCGCGTCGCAGGCTGCCGGCCTCCAAGATGGCGAGGAACGCCTGGGCCTCGGCGATTTCGATCATGCGCCGAGTGCAGCACACCCACGCGCTCGCTGCACGATGCGCGCACCCGTCGGAGTGTTAAGTCTTCCCCATGCGCGTC
This sequence comes from Polyangiaceae bacterium, assembly GCA_046351325.1. Lineage (GTDB taxonomy): Bacteria > Myxococcota_A > Polyangia > Polyangiales > Polyangiaceae > Xiheicaenibacterium. The sequence goes on from JAXLYR010000001.1 coordinate 829,694, forward strand.
GTCGAATATGACCGATACGGAGACGCCTCGGTGCTCGAGGTCCGCGACAGACCCGCGCCGACCGTGCGCCCTGGCGCCGTGCTCGTGCGCGTGCGCGCCGCGGCCCTCAACCCCAAAGACGTCCTCACGCGCGCGGGCAAATATCCTTGGATGGCGGGCCGCGCGTTTCCCAAGCGGATGGGTTACGACTGGTCCGGTGAGGTCCTCGAGGTCGGCTCGGGCGTCCACGGCCTGCGCGCTGGGGACGCTGTGTTCGGAATGATCGAGGCGTGGTCCGGCGGGGCGTGCGCCGAGCTCCTCGTCGCGAACACGGGTGAGCTCGCACCGAAGCCGCGGAGCCTCGGGTGGGAAGAGGCTGCTGCGTTGCCGCTCGCGGGCTCGACTGCCCTCCAAGCGCTGCGAGACGTTGCGCGCCTCGCGCCCAGAGGCGAGGTCCTCGTGAACGGAGCTTCGGGTGGCGTCGGCGTCTTCGCGGTGCAGATCGCCAAGGCGCTCGGCGCGCGCGTCACGACGCTCACGAGCGCGCGAAACGCGGACTTCGCCCGCTCGCTCGGGGCCGACGAGGCGCTCGACTACGCGAGCTGGGACGCGAGGTCGGAGCGCGCTCGCTACGATGTCTTCTTCGATGTGTTCGGCAATCGCTCGTGGGCCGAGGTCTCCCCGGTGCTCACGTCGCGCGGGACGTTCGTGTCGACGGTGCCCAAGCCGCACGTCCTCTTCGCCCATGTCCGCACGCTCCTCGCGCCCAAACGCGCTCGCCTCGTCAAAGTGCGCTCGCGCGCCGCCGACCTCATGTGGCTCGCGGACGCGGCGGACCGCGGTGTCTTGAAGCCCCCTATCGATCGCGTGCTCCCGCTCACGTCGATCGCGGAGGCCAACGCCGCGCTCGCGACGAAGCGCACCCGCGGGAAGATCGTCCTCACCCTGGATGCGCCCGTCGATTCCGAGCCCGCGGTTGCTGGGTCGATGCCCGGGCGCTAACCTCTTTTCGATGAAGCGCCCGACTCGCCTATTCGCCAGTCTCCTCGCCGTGAGTCTAGGCGCGCTCTTCGTCCCCCTCTCCGCTTGGGGCGGCGACTGCGAGACTGCGTGCTCAGCCGGGCGGCAGAGCTGTGAAGCAGATTGCGACAAGAACGCGCTCACGTGCGCGGCCCAATGTGGCTCCCCATCGCGCCTGGGTACGCGGCCTGCGCCCAGAAGTGCAGCGTCGATCGGACCAACTGTAGCCTCCAGTGTACGGCTCAGGAGCAGGTCTGCCTGGTCGCTTGCAAGGTCGAGAAATAGCGCCTCCGGTCGGGTGCCATCGCCGCGCCCCGCTCTGGACTAGGGGACTGTCGAGAGCGGCGACTTCAATGACAATACGCTTCGGCGCATCGTCGAGGTGCTGCGGTCGTCCTGACGTTCTCGCCGGCGAAGGCTCTCTGGTTCGACGGCTGCTTGGCAGAGTGTTGGCACCGCGGCGGACCTCGCGCACCGCCTAAAACCCATCAGCTCGGCGCCGCTCGCGCGCGGCGTGCCGCGCGTTCACTGCACTCCAATCTCCAGATTGCCGCGGGTTCTGCGAACCGCGCTTTGGATCGCATGTTGCGTCAGGCACCTCATTTCCACGATCAAGTGAGCTGTCCCACACATCGTCATGCCTGTGAAAAGCATTTATACTGTCACGCAAGAAGCGATTTTCCGCGTCCCGTTCACCTGCACAACGTGTGGGCACCAAGCGGTCGCGATCGCGAAGTGCAGGGGCACGGGCCAGGCTGCGAACTACGGCCGTCAAGTCGATCAAAGCACCCGTGAAGTGGCGGCTCGCTTGGCGTGGTTCAAGGCGAGTACAGCTGCGCATGAGCTGATCACGATTGCATCCTGCCCCGCATGCCGAAGACGACCGAACGCAGCGAAGTACATCGGAAGGCGTTTGGTCGAAACCATCTTCGGCATCGGTGGACCCGTTGTCGGTTTTCTTCTCCCTGGTTCCACGCTGCCTATCTACGCCGTGTTCCTGGCGCCGTTCTCGTTCGCGATCTGCATCATGCGCTGGTGGCCGATGCTCCGCTCCAACTCGCGCGTCGCCTTCACAACGTCTGAACCCGCACCGAAGTGCCCACTATGCGCTCGTAGCAAACCAACAATCAACTCAGTTTGCGCCGGTTGTGGCTTCAACTTCGACTACAATCATCAGCTGCCTTATCTACCACAAGTGCAGCACCGCCCCTACCAGCAAGCCTACCAGACCCCGCCTCCAAGAAAGCGCGACAACTGGTGGGTCACGCCAGTCGCAACATTGGTTGGTCTGTTCGTTTTTTTGGGGGTGCTGGGCAGATTGCTCCGCCCTTTCAACCCCTCGGCTCCCGCCCAAAACGCGAGCCCTGTCGAGCGGACGCCAGAGCGACAATTGCACTTTGCGGCGCCAAAGGTCGGACTGTCAGGTAGTCCCGAAGAAATCACGTTCGCGGGCGCTCTCGACTACGCGAAGCTGCCAGTCAAAGATCTCTTCGTACCTGTGACCTTGCAAGGCGAGCCTGGTGCGCAACTGGAGTTTGGCTCGCAGAAATTTGTCGTTGGCGACGCAGGGACAGTCGACGTCAAGCTCGACCTTCTGCCCTTGATCGACAAGATGGACAGAGCGCGCATCGCGCACTTTTCTTATGAAGAAGACAAAATACCTGTCCAGCGACGCTGGCCGGATGGGCATTCGTCCAACGACACAATCGAGACGAGGGACCTGGTGAGCCTCGCCAAGAAGTGGCTCCAGTCGACCGAGAGTGCGCGCTTCCTGACGCCTCCACCGAGCGGGAAACCACGCGGTATCTACGTCGACGGCATTTGGTTGGTTGGTCCGTTTCTCCCAGAAACTGGCCCGCTCGGTGAGGTCGACCTCATCGCGACAACCAAAACGAAAGAGCGCAGTGGAGGAGCCTGCGGGCCCTATGGCTACAATGAGGTCGCGCCGATCACAAAACTAGACAAGACAATTACCGTTCGTGACCGCCGTACAGGCAAGCAGGTTGCGGAGCGGACGTTCCCAGCCAAGTCAGAGCCTTGCCCCTCGTCCGTTATGTCCAGGGGTGGCGTGGTCTCGAGCATCACCCACCAGCCCGACCCCAAAGCGATCGAGGCATTCTTGCGCTCGCTCCTTCGGTGAAGCCACCCTCGAAGCGCAGCGCCCAGGCGCGACTACGACGCCGAGGAGACGGCGGGAGAGCGCTTGCGCAAGAGGTTCCACGACCGGATGGGCTCGAGGTTGCCGTCGCAGACCTCGGAGATCTCGACGCGATGGATGGATACGCACTTGTGGCAGGACTCGCCTTCGCTGTTGGCGAGCGCGCGCAGTCGCGGGCTCTCGAGCAGTTCGGCGAGCGCTGTATCCTTCACGTTGCCGATTGGTCGAGTCCCCCAGTGCATGCAGTCCACCACGTCGCCGTTGGCCTCGATTGGGAGCATGAACTTCGGCCAGTGGCACCGATAGACGGGCGGCCCGGCGCGCATCATGTCGAGGTGCGTGAACGAGTTGAGCACGGGAAATCCCTCGCGCTTGAGCGCTCGTAGCGTCGAAAACGCGGCGGACAGCTGCGCCTGCGAGGGGGCGTACTTCGAGAGCGCGCCGTCGTCGCCGGTGGTCGCCGCCTCCTCGCGGAGGGCGTTGAAGATCCCGAGTACACCCAAGTCCGCCATCAGCTTCGCCAGGGCTCGGAGTGTCTCGGGTTGCGCGTTGGCCCTTTGCAGCGTGCATACGAAGACCACGTGCTTGTCCGGACGCCGCGCGCGGAGTGCCCGCGTCGCAGATACGATCCGAGCGAAGAGCCCCTTGATCCCCCGCAGCTCGTCGTGGACCGACGACGGATGATCGAGCGAGACGCACACGCGATCGATGTGCTCAGCGACGGGGGCCAGCTTGTGCTCGAGCAGAAACCCGTTGGTGACGAGGTGCGTGGTCAATCCCAGGTCGTGCGCGTGCCTGGCGATCCGATCGAAGTCTCTATGCAAGAGCGGCTCTCCGCCCCAGATCGAGACGCCTAGGAAGCCGGCGCGGCGCGCGTCGGAGTAGAGGCGTTCGATGGCGTCGGTCGAGAGCTGCTCGCGGGCATCGTAGAAGTCGGGGTTCCACGCGCAGAACCCGCAGCGAGCGTTGCAGCGCGCGGTGAGCGCGTGAACGAGGTAGAGCGGGTGGCCAACGCCTGCGCGTGCGGCGGCGAGCGAGCGGGTCACTTCGAACGCGTGCGAGAGCTGTTGGAACATGGCATCTCCTCGAGGGCCTGAGCCAATCGCAAGACGTGCTCGCGGCGGGTTGCGAGTGCCTGCGTCGAGAGCGGCTCGGCGTCGATGAAGGGGCCGAGCAGCGGCTCGTAGATGAAGTATCCGGCGACCGCTCCGAAGAGCGTGACCGCGCGCTGCCGGCGCTCGTGCTCGTCGCCGAACCACTGGACGAAGAGCGCTCGCAGCGAGTCGATGTGCTTGGAGACAACCTTGCGCAGCGCGTCCCCGCGATCGATCACCTCTCGCAGCAGGAGCCGCTGCAGCGCGCGGTCCTGTGCGAGAAAGTCGAAGTACGCCCCGGCCAGCCGCACAGCCATCCCATTGGCCTCACCCTCGGCGGCCGAGAGCAGGCGCGTCCGGAGCTTCTCCTGCGCCTCGGCGACAATGCCCTCGTAAAGGGCGTCCTTACCGCCGAAGTAGTAGTTGATCATCGCGGCGGTCACCCCTGAGCGCTCTGCGATCGTGTGGACCGACGCAGCCCCCAAGCCCCGCTCCGCGAACTCGATGCGAGCCGCGGCCACGATTCGCTCGCGCACACCCGCATCCTCGCGAGGAGCAGCGGTCCGCTTCGTCCCTCGCTCGAGCGGGGCTTTGTCGATCTTGCGCGGCCTGATCACTTTGTTAAATGGTTGTTTAATACGCGACCACGGGTCGGTCAAGTACCGAGGCGCGAGTCCCCCACCGGCGCCGTCGAGTGTGAGGCGTCGCGTCGACGCTCGACGAACGTGTAGAAGAACCTGAGGCCCCGACGATGTCATGGATGCGAAGACGCGGGAGGCAAACGGGTGAATAGGAGTTCAAGATGGTGATGAAAGCACTCGTCGTCGGAGGCACTGGCCTCGTCAGCACGGCCATCGTGCGAGAGCTCGCCGCTCGTGGTGTCCACGTATCGGTTTTCAACCGCGGGCTGCGTTCCAGCTCGGAGAGCGGGGTGCGGCTGATCCGCGGCGATCGCGACAACGTCTCCGACTTCGTGCAGGCCTTCGAGCGCGAGCGGTTCGACGTCGTCTACGACATGATCTGCTACACACCCGACCACGCAGCCGCGAGCGCGCGAGCCTTCGCCGGGCGCTGCGAACAATTCGTGTTGTGCTCCTCAGCAGTGGTCTACGGTGTAGGCAGGATTCCGCCCGGGGTCTTAGTCGACGAACAGGCTCCGCTCGAACCGACTAGTTACTGGGGAAAGAGCAAGGTTCTGTGCGAGCAGACACTGGCGGATGCAGCCAGTGGGGGCGCGTTCAAGCTTACGATCGCGCGGCTCGGCCACACCTATGGCCCCGGGGACGCCATGAACGACCAGCAAGACAATGATGGCCTCGCCTGGGACCGCGTGGTGCGCGGTCTACCTGTCTTTTGTGCGGGTGATGGACTTGGTCTTTGGCAGTCCACACATCGCGACGACGCCGCGAAGTTCTTCGCGGGCGCGGCGATGGCGCCGCAGACCTACGGGCAGACGTTCAATGTCATCCGCGACGAGGTCCTGACGTGGCGCGACTACTACCGTGAGGTCGCGCGTGCGCTCGATACCCGAGCCAGGCTGATCTTCGTTCCTGCTGCATGGCTCATCGCACAAGATCCCGAGCGCTTCAGCTTTCTCAGGGAGCTGTCTCAGTTCCACGCGGCCTACTCGTCAGCGAAAGCCAGAGCCGCTGTTCCCGAGTTCCGTGCGACGATCGGGCTCGAGGCCGGGGCCAGAGAGACCTTCGCCGACATGAGACGTCGCGGCGCGTGGCCTGACAGTGCATCCGACGCCGCCTACCAAGGAATGGTGGATCGTGCTCTGGCGTTGGGATTTCCCTTGGAAGAAGCGTAGGAGAACAGGACGCCGGTTGAGTAGCCGACGGTGTGCGCGCCGACCGCTATGCTCTCCGCATGGATGTCGACCGACCGGCGGCGCGCCGCCCATTCGTTGGTGGTTTTGTCCCTGCTCGCGTTCCTACGATCGGTGGCGGGCTGGCGCTCGCTTACAGCCATGTTTGTGCTGGCGTTGCTCCAGCTTCCAGTCGTGGCTCTCCTTCTATCCGGGTCCTTCTGGGGTGTTCCGCTCGCGACTCGTCGGGCGTGGCTCTTCAGTGACCAGTACCTCGCCGTGGGCATAGCTTTGGCGATCACCTGCGGAGCCTACAGCGTTGTCAGCCGCTTGGGCCTCGATTGGTTGGAGACGGTCGCTCCGTCCCCGGGCTGGCTACCACTCAGCGTTTCGTTCACGTGTTTCGGGTCGAGTCGAACGACGACATAGGCGAGCCCCGGAGCATGAGTCGGCACAATTGTGATTGGCGCTTTGAGGGTGCCGCTCGCGCCACAGGCGGACAAGAGTCCAACCGCCAGCAAGAGAAGGATTTGGAGAACAGCACGGCTGTGGCGGAAGCCGTTGAGGTGCCTTGATGGCTCGCTGACATGCCCTATGTGCTGAATGTCCTCGCTCATAAGGTGCCGCGAGGTACACGAGCCGTTCCAGTTCCTCGGCCGCGCAAGAACGTGGTTCCGACCGAGTCAGAGCTGTATTGGTGGGTTCACTAAGCGACAGCGACGGTGCCACGCTCACGCGGCGTGGCGCCCGGGCCGCTCGGGCACCTCGAGGGTCCGTGCATCGGTCACGTGCCTAATGCGAAATCGAGGTCAATAGGCCGACTCGCGTATCTTCCCGTGGGCCGCGTCACTCACGATCGAACTTGTTCTCCGCGACGAGTGTGATCGGGGTGCCCGTCTCGCGCTGCAGGGTCAGCGTGAGACTCGCGTTCCAATACATTGGGACGCGCTCTTCGAGCGCGACAGACACGGCGGACAGCACGCCTCGCGTCCCGCGAATGCCTTGTTGCCATCGGTCGAGCCACCCCGCGTCGAGCGTCCGTCGTCGTTCGTCGAGCGACTCTTGGCTCCCAGAGGGCGACAAGATATCCCGCACATACTCGGCTTCGTGAACGTCCCCGCGAGCCTCGAGCCAGTCGGCGTAGACGAGCTTCGGCTCTGGATCGGCCGGCGCTGCCCACACGCGCGCGAGGAGCTGGGCTTCGATGGTCGTGTCGGCCTCGGAGCGCGCGCGCCTCGGAGGCGCGACGTATTCTTGCAGCCAAGCCGAGAGCTCATTCTCGACGTCGGCGCGCTCCTTCCACGTCCCGATCTGCTCGCGCTGGAGCACCTTACAAGCCTGTACGAATCGCGTCACGACCATCAAGCCGGAGAGCGAACAGTTCGCGGCGACGCTCGCGGGGTCGAGCCACGCAAGCTCCGGAGCATCCGCGGACATCCAAACGGGCGCGCGCCGCAGCACGACCGAGCCCGCCGTGTCGGCCGCCTCGAACGCCGCGAGCCCCGACGTGGCAGCAGCCTCGACGAGAGCCGACGGGAGTCGGCTCTCCAGCGTCCGCCCCCCATGTAGCGGAAGGCCGTCGAGCCGGCCCGAGATCTCACCCACGACGTGGCAACCGAGTCGGTACGTGGCGAAGCTCCGCGCCACGAGGGCCGCGACGAGGAAGCTGGAGTGCTGCCACACGAGGTCCGCGTCCGACCGGACTGCCTCACCGCGCCTCCCGAAGATCGCAGTCGTCCCAACACCATAGGGCGGGCGCGCGAGCGAGCGCCCAAGCATCAGGACGACTGAAGCCCCCACTCGGCTGCCCCGGAGCGAGTGCCATTTGGCGTGCTGTAGCCCCCTATTGTCGATTCCCGCTTTGGCGAGTTCGTCGAGGCTCCTGACCCCCGCGAGGCAAGTGGGGAGCGCCCCTGTGACGAAGGGGAGCGAGGCCATGTTCGCCACCTGTCCACAGTGGTGCAGGAGCGCCATGTCCGTCGGAAGCGGGCCAAAGTCGTAGTTGGCGAAGATGGCTCCATACGGCCGCCCGCCGAACGGGCCGTACTCGGCACTGTAGACGTCCTTGTAGAGGCCAGACTTCGGCACCTCCGGCGCGTCCTCGAAGTCGGCGAGCAGGTCATCCTTGTGGCAATTCAGGATCTCGCACTTGATGTTCTCGCGTTTGTCTACGCGGCTGACGACGAACGCGAGTCCCCTCCATGTCCCCTCCATCGTCTGAAAGAGGGGATGGTGCAGGATCGCCTCGACCTGGGTCGCGACCGCCTCGTCGAGCTGCTCGAGCACGACGTCCACGATCGTGTCCAGCCCGCAGGACCACACGCGGAGCCCCTCGCGCAGCCAGCGATGGAGCGCCCTCGCCACGACCGACCCAGGGTCCACCTCGACCGCCAACTCCGAGAGCAGCGCCGCGACAAGCTCGTCGAACATTTCACTCCGAAAGTAGCTTGGAAGATCCAGCCAGGTATCGCCTGATGAGGAGCCGCTGCGACCTGGCGCCGCCCGGCCGCGGCGCCCGTGAAACACCATTTTCCGCGAGAGAAGGACGCACCTCACCGGCACAAGTTTGGCTTGGCGGCAGAACATGAACCAACCACCGACGCTCGGTCACGGCCACCCCGTCCAGTACTCTACGCAGTTCGACCCAGCGGCGGCCCAAGCTGGTTGGCGACCTCAGGGCGCGAATCAGGTCCCTACCCCCTGGATGAGCTATCCCACCCCGAATCCCTATGGGGTGTACGGCCGAAACACGCTGCCAGAGAGGACGGAGCCGCTCGCTGTCCTTTCGATGATTGGCGGCATCGCATCGTTGCCAATGGCATATCTCTCTGTGATGTTGGGCCTTGGTGTCTTTGTTGCCAATTCGGTGTTGGCATTGGTTTCAGTCGTCCTGGGCATCGTCGCTGGCTCCAGGATCAAGAGAAATCGCCAGCTTCGTGGTGGGGGCATGGCGGGGGTGGGCATGGCGTTCGGCTTGGTTACGTCGTTGGTGGTCGCCGCTGCGGTCGGGGTCTACCTTCTCGAACGGGCTCACCTGTAGCCGTTGGGCGTGGGTTTGGTGCTCGGCTATTTGTGGTGACCGCGCGCACCACACCCGTCGCCATCAAACGGAATCGCTCGATGAGCTCGGCGGTCTTGGCGGGCCCCTTCGAGCCCTCGAGCCAATCGCTCATGAGCTCCAAGAAGCCGCCCGCGACGAACTGCGCTGCGTGCTTGCGGAGGGGTGCTTCGACTCCCAACTTGTCGATGTCGGCGCGCGTGAACGTCGTGACCAGATCTTGAAATCGCCATTTGGCGAGGGCGCCGCTCTGGCGACCGGCGATCGCGCGGAAGAGCCGCTCATTGTCGCGCGCGTGCAAAATGAGCGGCTCGGCGAACGCGAACGGCTCGTGCGAGGCAGCCACCTGTGACGCGATGAAGGCGTGTAAGTCGTCGAAGCCGCTGAGGAGCAAATCCTCTTTGTCGGCGAAGTGCAGATAGAACGTCGACCTGCCTATGTCGGCTTTGTCGCAGACGTCGCTCACGCTGACCGCGTCCCAGCCCCGCTCGAGCACGAGCTCGAGGAGCGCGTCGCGCAGATGGACGCGGGTTCGCCGGACACGCCTGTCAGCGCTGTTGGACCGCGGGCGGGGGGCGCTCATGACGCCGCCCGCCACGCGGGGACTGTCGATACGGGGCGAGAGACACAGACCATAAGTGGACATTATGTCCAACAACGAACAGCCTGGCCAGCTCATCTCGCTCGAAAGGGTCAGTCGCAGTGCTCACGCGCCGACCAGGTTGATGTCGGCTGACTCGAGGATGAACCGATTGGCGCGTCCTTCGACGACTCGGAGCATCGCTCGTCCGAGGATCTCGGAGGTGGTGAACAGGAACGGGAAGACGCGCACGAGCAGCGGCGTCAGGAGGAACAGCGGCTTCAGCAGAATCACGCCGAGCTGGTAAGCCCTCGTCTTGCTCCGAATACCTGGCCCGGGCCGAATGAAGCCCGGTCGAACGGCACCAGCGTGGCGAAAGGGCATCTCCCTCAGCGCGTCTTCGACGCGGCGCCGGACGCGAGCCCACATTCCTGGGCCGCCCGCACCGCCGGCCGAGCAGTAGCAGAAGGACATGCCCGGGTTGAGTCGCAGTAGCGTGCGTGCCCACGTGAGTGTGAGCTCCTCCGTGACCCGGGCGTAGCGCGCCTCGTCGAGCCCGACGGAGCTGACGCCAATGGCCCAGATGCACGCGTCGTAGCCGACGAGCTGGCTTTCGACGGCGACGAAGTCGAAGAGATTGGGCAGCAGGATTTCACGCAGCTTGGGGTGTTCGACACCGCACGTCTGCCGACTGATGCTCAGCACCGACTCGACCTCCGGCGCGTTGAGTGCCTCGCGGAGCGCGCCCGCGCCGACCATGCCTGTCGCGCCGAAGACAATGACCTTCATTGGGCGCTCCGACGGTGAGTGGTCTCAGCCTCGAACGCATATCGGAAGCCGGTAATGCGCTCGAGCTCGTCGAACAGTGCGCGTCCCGCGGCGGCATCTTCTGCGAACGGAGCTGGCGTCGCTTCCGCCGGGTGTCCGCGCAGCTCGAAGATCCCCGTAGGCCCGTAGTACGCGTTGGGGCGCGCGCTCTCGAGCGTCGCTGCCATGAGCGTCGGCTCGGCGCCCATCGCTGCGCTTTGAATGAGCGGATAGATCGCGATCACTGCAAGCTTCATGGTGAGCGACGTAGCGGCCGCAAGGTTCGTCTTCGCCGCACCAGGGTGCGCGCTCACCGCGAGGAGCCTATTTCCAGCGCGGCGCTGCAGCTCCTTCGTGAACAATAGATTCGCGAGCTTGGTCTTGCAGTAGACGCGGATGGGCCTGTAGTCGGCTTGTGAATCGAGATCCGCCAGCGGCACCGGCCCGCCAGCCTTGTGCGAGTTCGACGAGACTGTCACGACGCGCGGCGCTTTCGCCTGTAGGAGCGAGGGCAACAGCAGCCCCGTGAGAAGGTATGGGCCCAGCACGTTGGTCGCGAACTGCATCTCGTGACCATCGACGCTGACCTCGCGGTGGGGCAGCGCCATCACGCCGGCGTTGTGAATCAACACATCGAGGGGTCGCGAGCGCGCGCGCTCTGCTTCGGCGAAGGCGCGAATCGACGCCAGGTCAGACAGATCGAGCCGGGCGACTACCACGTTGGCGCTCGGGACCATCGCCCGAATGCGCGCGGCGGCATCTCTCGCTTTGGTGTCATTGCGCGCGGCGATCATCACCTCTCCACCGGCGCGGGCCAGCTCGAGGGCAGTGTGCCAGCCGATACCGCTATTGCCTCCAGTCACAATGATGCGCCGGCCCGACTGAGGTGGGATCTGTGTAGTGGTCCACGTCGTGCTCATGACGCTGTTCCTCTCTTCGACGAGCGCGGCGCGAAGCGCGCCGCGAGGAGCTGTGTTCGTCGCTCCAGCACCTCCACCGACGGTTGGTCCGCGAGCAACCCGTCGAGGGCGAGCAGGAAGACCTCTGCGCTCGCCTCGTCACCGAGGATGGCGGCCACGCACTCGTGCGCGACCCTGCGGTGGAGTGCTTCGCTCTCGGGGTCGATTCGCTCGCAGGCCTCGAGGAACTCGCTCCCCATCGGCGCGCCGACCATCTCGGCCCAGGGCTCGATCGCCATCAGGCGGCAGACGCCCAGCAACCGCTCATAAGCGCCGCCCGGACGGTTGGCCGCCTTCTTCGCAGCGGGGTGCCTGGAGACCAGCCAGTCCACGAAGACGGCTCGGTAGATGTCTTCCTTGTCCTTGAAGATCCGATAGAGGAGCGTGCGCGAGAGGTTGGCGCGCTTGGCGATGTCCTCGAACGACGTCTTCGCGAAGCCGAAGTTGAGGAAGCACCACCGCGCAGCGACGAGGACCCTCGCCCGCCGCGCCGCAGCCTCGTCGTCTTTCATCGTCGGGGGCACGTGGTCATTATGACAATCGATGCTCATGTTGTCAATCTGCTCACCTTGTCGACGGACCCAGACGAGCGCTCGAGCACGAGCTCGAGGAGCGCGTCGCGCAGATGGACGCGGACGCCGGACACGCCTGTCAGCGCCCGCCGTTCGGCATTGCTGGACAGAGAGGGCGGACTGTCTAGTCCTTAATGGTTTGGTGGCTCGCGGGCGTTGGATCCGCGCGCGGGCTCTTGCGGCGGCGCTGGCGCCTCGAGCCAATTCTTTTGGCGCGACCCGCCAATGCGGGGACCGCACCGGCATCGCTATTCCTGAGGGCGAAGGCAATCGCGCTGACGAGGGAGGCGACGACCGATGGCTCATTCGTTCAAGTTCGTTGGGGGTCTCGTAGCAATGGTCGTGGGTGGTCTCACGATGTTCGGGTGCGGCGACGACAGCTCGAGTGGTGGGGGTGGCAACGGCGGCGGACATTCGCACGGAGGTTCATCGCAGGGGGGCAATGGCAGCGGCGGGGATGGACAAGGCGGTAACGGCGGCGACACCCCCGCTCCCAAGGTGCTCCGCAAGAGCGCGAGCGAGCTGACCGCGGAGGAGCAGGATCGCTTCGTGCGAGCCTTCGAGTATGCGGTAGCCCAGGGCTATTTCGACATCTTCAACGACGAGCACTACGACCACGAGCGCAACCGGAATCACGGGGGAGACGTGCTCGCGACCTCACCCATAACGGTGATGACGATGCCCATCGAGGGTGGCTATCGTCTATTGCCTTGGCACCGCTCCTTCCTCCTCGAGGCCGAGGCGATGCTGCGCGTCGCGCTCGCGGAGCGCGACGAGATCGAGGGGCGCGACCCCGCAGAGGCTGACCTCCTCTTCGTGCCCTATTGGGATGCAGCGCACGAACAGGATTTGCCTGCGTGGGTGAAGGACTTCGAGCCTCAGGGCGGGACCGCCATCGTCCCGCCCAACTTGCCAGAGGGGCACGCCGGATATGGCAAGGAGGTCGGTGAGCGTTATGACATTCGGTTCGGCCGCTGGCCCGGTCAGAATATCGTGTTCGATAGCCTGCAGACGGTCGACTACGTCGAGCGCATCCTGGCAAACGACGACTTCGTGGACTTCTACGACGCCGTCGACGGCTCGCCGGAGATCGTCGTCGAGAACTACGGAAAAGCGCAGGCTGGCCTTCAGGTCCTGAAGCTCAAGCTCCCGAACGACGACAACGTGCAGACCCTCATCGACGCGTTCTCGACCCCGCCAGGCTCGGGCAGCTCGGGCGACGAGGAGACCACGAACGCGCTCTTCGAGATTGGGTGGCAGGCCGCGATAGAGAACCAAAAGGCCATGCCGGACCCCGCGATCATCGGCGCGGTGAAGGACGTATACAGTCTATTCAACTTCATGCCCCACCTGCGGATGCACCTCTGGGCTGGGGGACTCGACCCCGCGAACGCGAACCTCCGGGGCACCGTGACTTACTTCAACGAGCTCGCCGTGGAGCCGGTCTTCTGGATGCTACACGCCGAGGTCGATCGTCTCTGGTACACGTGGGAGACAGAGAACCCTGGAGAGCTTCCACCGCTCACTGGCGACGATGCGGTCTTCAATCCGCTGACCGCCAGTGAGGGAGCGTTCTACGGGGGTGGTAAGACCTACTCACTCGAGGAGCTCGCGGACCATGACGGGCTGCCCTACGCGTATGACCAACTGTTCGAGTGAGGCTCGACGAGCCGCTCGCTGAGCAATGCTCACGCGCCGGCTGGCGCGCGTCGATAGGTCGCTGGGGTGACGCCAGTCCAGCGGCGAAACGCCCGGTGGAACGTGCTCACCTCGGAGAAGCCGAGCAAGAATGCGACCTCGGCGATGGACTGCTTCGACTCCGCGAGGTGGCGAACAGCAATGTCAGCCCGAACCTGGTCGAGCAGCGCCGAGAGCGACGTGCCTTCGTCTCGGAGCTTGCGCTGCAGAGAGCGCTCGCTCATGGACAGGGAGGCGGCGATTTGGGTGAGCGTCGGCTCCCCCGTCGCGAGCTCGGCGGAGAGCGCGCTCCGGACGCGCTCGAGGAAGGTGCCGGTCGAGGGCGCGCTCACGAGGAGCGAGCTGAGGTGTTGGTCGAGGATGTCGCCGAGGGCCGGCTCGGCCTCGAGCTGGGGCGCTTCGAGCAGGTCTCTGTCGAGGACGATCTCGTCGTGCGCACCGGCGAAGGTGGGCGTAAGCCGGAGCACACGTTGGTACTCGCTCACCTCTGCCGAGAGCGGGTGCTGGAAGGTGATGCTGCGCGCGGCGACCTCGGGCCCGCCGCCGCGGCGCGTGAGCTCGAGCAAGTTGCCCATCAAGAACTCGACTCCGTGGCGCGATGGACGGGGATCGGCGAGGGGCGGCGTGTGGCGGACGCGCGCGAGCGGTCCATCGACGACGATCCTCAGCGTCGGGCCGCGCACCAAGAGCTGTAGGTAACGTGCGACGCAGGAGAGCGCCCGCCCGATGGTCGGGCTGCTCCGCACCGCGAAACCCAACGCACCGAACATGTCGGCCTTGAGCTGCTCGGAGAGGTGCAGCCCGAAATGCTCGTCGTTCGCGAGTCGCGCGGCCTCACACCAGAGCCGGACCTCACTGGCGCGCGACACGAAGCGATCGGGCTCGTCGAGCGCCGACGCCTCGAGACCGGCGGCCCTCAGCAGTTCGGCCGGCGCCACGCCGCGCGCGGCCGCGCCGCCGACGACAGCGCGCAATAGGGTGACAGAGACGTCAGTCATCGGCAGCGCTCCACGAGCTCTTCGCCGCCTGACTCTCTGTGGCCTCCCCTGCGGCTGCAACGGGTTTCTGCTGCGGTCCGACGCCCCTTGTGCCTCTCTCCAGTGCGGCGATTCGCGCAATCGGTCAGGTCGACGCTGCTCGGGTAGATGGGGCGTTGCGGCCCGTACGATCCCTTCAGGATGCGCAGAGGCCTGATGGTTTGTTCGATGCTCGCCGCGGCCTGCGCGGAGCGCGCTGGGTCAAAGCCGGTAGCGCAACAGCGCTCCAGTCAGCAAGCTCACCTGGCGACGTCGGATGCACCAGCTTTGGTCCCCACCGCTTCCGCCCACCTGTCGGTGACGAGTAGCGTGGCCAGCGCCGCTGTTTCAGCACAGTCCGTGAGCCCCCCTGCTGCGTTCAGCGGTTGGCTTCATGGTCTGTCGGACGGCAGCTTCCTGGCGGTTCGCGGGGGTTTTCTCGTCCGCATAGCCCCCGATGGTGCGCTCACCCAGCTCTCGAGGATCCCGAATGGTCTATTGGACGTCATGGTCGTGAGCCGGGACGAGAGTCACGTCTTGGCCATCGTCACACCGCCGGACGTATCTACCACTCGAGCTGTCGTGGTCGCGCTCGACAAGCCCGACCCGGTTGCCTCGTTTGTTCTGCCCGAATCACGGAGCTTGCAGGGTGGCGCGATCGACCGCCACGGAGCGCGTGTGGCCCTCGGGGGCTTCATTGGCTTCGGGGTGTACGACACCAGAACTGGAGCATCCATCTGCGAGTCTGAAGAGACCGGGATATTCAACGGCGTATTCGTCGACACGCTCGGTGCTTACAAGGATGTAGTCGTCTCCACGCGAGTCGGGGGCCACGCGGTCATCGACGCGAAGACCTGCGCTGTCTTGGCGTTCGACGGGTCGGACACGGGCGGGACTGGCGTGTCCACTGTCTCGCCGGACGGTACGCTGGTCGCGACAGGCGTCTCCGGCGGTCATCACTTGGAGCTCAAACGAACCGACCCCTTCGACGCGGGCAGGCTCTTCGCCAAGTACGAATGCCCCGACCACGTGGCCCCGACGTGGAATCGCGACGGCACCCGATTGCTCGATATGGGAATCGACGGCCGCTTCCTCTCCTCATTCGATGCCAAGACGGGTCGACGGATCGCCTTCTGGAGGCTACCGGCGGAGAAGCTGGCCGCGGTGATGTTCGACGATGGGCGCAGGGCAGCTGTCCTCTACGCCGATCGCGTCGAGGTCGTGGACGCAGCGAGGAAGCGAGTGACGTGCAAGACCCCCCTCGAGCCAAAGACCCTGGATACGCTCGGGGTGGCTGTCTCTCCGGATCAGGCGACGGTCGCAGTCTCGCTCGGCGGCCGCGTCACGGTGTTGGACGCTGACACGTGTGTTGTGCGCTTCGCGAAGGAGTGAGGGACGAGCCGGCCCACGCCGCGCGGAGTGTCCTCGGCGGAGCGCAGCGCGCGACAGTCATGTTTGGAGATCCCATATGACGACACCCAGAGAAAGGGCCCACCGTGGCGCGCTTCTGCTGACAATCCTCGTGGCGAGCTGCGCGGCGAAGCAACCCGAGAGCAAAGCGCAAGTCGACCTCGCAGAGCCCGCGCTCGCGAGCTCCGCCAGCGTCACCGTGCAACCCGCAACGCAGCGCAAGTCCAGCTATCGGCGCGGCGAGCTCGAGGCTGGCAGGGTCGAGCTGAGGCTCCCATCGGGCTGGCAGCTGTCGCGCAGGGCAGACGTGACGATCGCCGAGTCCGCGGACCGCTCCGCTGTCTTCGCATGCATGAGCATCGCCGAAACGACCGACAAGGACGTCCTTCGAGCGGAGCTCGAGCGGTTGCTCGACACGACCAAAATCTCCATGCACAAACACGCAAACCGCCCCTGGCGGCCCAATTGGCAACGACCCGATGCCACGAGACAGAGCGGCAGCTTGACGTTTGCGCTCAACCAAACGGAATCGGCCGAGCACAATGACGAGAGGGGCTTTGCCTTGGCCGGAATGACCACGAGCGGCGAGCGCAGATTGTTCGTGTTGGCGTTCGCCCGAGAGGGAGACGACAAGGCCGTCGCGGACATCTTGGGCATGATCGACGGGCTCGGCAGCCCGTGAGGCCTCGCTGGCCGGGGCCACGTCGACTCGGCGCATGAAATGCTAGTGACTCAGCGTGCCCCATTCCCTGTTCGATTGGGTCCGTGCAGCCCGTCGCAACTACCCACTAAGCGACCTAGCCCACATCACGTTGCCGCACCGCGCGGTCGCGATGTTGTTTGCGTACCTGCTAAGGAAGCGCCGTAGGCCGCCCGCCGTCGATCTCGAGGCCCGCGACCCCGAGGCGCTCGAGGTCGTGCTCGAGGGGGCGCGCGTCCTCGGCCGCCTTTGGTTCCGCGCCAAGATCGAGGGCGTCGAGCACGTACCGCGCGAGGGTGCGGCCTTGCTCGTCGGCAATCACAACGGCGGGTTTCTCACGTTCGACACGTACCTGACCCTCGCGGCAATCGCCGAGGCGCAGGGCCTCGAGCGCGCCGTTCGTCCGCTCGCGCATGACTTCGTGTTCGACGACCCAGTCCTTCGGCGTTGGGCTCAGCGCTTCGGAGCCATCCAAGCTGGGCACGCGCCGGCGCATGCCGCGCTCGCGCGCGGGGATCTCGTCCTTGTCTACCCCGGTGGGGACGTCGACACCTTCCGCCCGTTCCGCGAGCGGGGTCACATCGATTTCGGCGGCCGAGTCGGCTTCGTGAAGCTCGCCTTGCGCGCGGGGGTGCCCATCGTGCCCGTCGTGTCGGTCGGCACGCACGAGCAGTTCGTGATCCTCACCCGTGGAGACTCAATCGCCAAGCTCTTCCACCTTCACGCGTGGGCGCGCACCGAGGTCTTCCCCATTGCCCTGTCGCTCCCTTGGGGGCTCACGTCAGCGTTCGTCCCCTATCTGCCGTTGCCTGCACAGACGACGGTCGCGTTCGGTCCGCCGCTCCACTTTGGGCCTGGAGACGCCGACGACGACGCGTTCGTTCATCGATGCGCCGAGGAGACGCTCACCGCGATGCAGTCCATGCTCGATCGGCTCTCGGCGGGTCGCACGCCGTGGCTCGGCAAGCGGAGCTCCCACCGCGGGTGAGCCCCCTCCCCCCGGGGGAGGGGGAGTCGGCTCCTATCGGAGTCAACCCCGCACTTGGCTCTTTGACGGCGTCATGAGACCTTCCAGACGATGACCTCGCCGTCGTCGGTGATGCCGACGAGGCGACCGGCACGGAAGGCGAGCTCGGCGACGGCGGCCTCGGTCGTCTCGACACCGAGCTCCTTGCCGCTCGCGAGCTCGACGATGCGCAGCGTCTTGTCGTCGACTGCGAGGGCCGCGCGGCCCTCCGGGAGCGCCACGCACCGCCTCGGCCGCGCGCCGAGCTTGAGCGCCTTGCCCTTCTTCGAGGGCACGTGCCACGCCTTCACCTCGTCGGGGCTGTCCACGACGATGAAGTCGCCGCTCGCGAGGAGCACGCGCGCGTGGTCGGGCACGGCGAACTCCCACGTGAGCGTGCGCGCCTCGAGATCGTAGACGTGCATCTTCTTGGGCGAGACGACGATCGCCACCTTGCCGTCGTCGCGCAGCGCCGAGCTGCGCCACTCCTTCGACGTCTTCAGCGGCGGCAGCTTGGGCGCGGCGAGGTGTGCCTGCAGCGGGAACTGGTGATCGAGCTGCCACACGCCGCTGTGACCATGCTTGTTCGGAAGGAACACGCGCAGGTCGTGGACCGCGGGCTTGTCGTACTCGTTCGCCGGCTGGAGTCTCGTGGTGAGCAGGCACTGCTCGCGGGTGGCGAGGCTCCAGAGGCGCATCTCGTGGAGGGAGGACGATAGGACGAGGATGCGGTTGTCGCTCGTCGCGTGCACCTGGTCGACGGTGTCGCCCTGGGGGAGCGTGCCGAGGTGCTGGCCGCTCGCCAGGCTGTAGAGATCGATCGGCCCCGTGTCGCCCACGGCCAGGGTGTCGCCGTCGGCGGCGAGGGCCCAGCCGCGCGGCTCGTACGCGAGCGGCAGCGACGAGGCGAGGGCCACGGGATCGAGCGACCACACCTGGATGGCGCGCGCCGCGCGCGACACCGACACCACCTGTCCGCTGGGCGTGAGCGCGATCCCGAGCGGGCGCCCGCAGCGCGGCGGCACTGGCTCACCCGCAGCGGTGAGATCCCACTCCTCGACGCGCCCGCCGATGGCGACGTACGCGCTATCACCGAGCACGCAGGCCGCTGCGACTTCGCCCGAGCCGCGCAGCGCGCCGAGGAAGCCCTTCGTCGTGTCGTAGCGCGCGAGGCCGCCAGCGGCCCAGACCACGGCGCGTGTCCCCGCGAGGTGCATGCCGAGCGGCGGGCCGAGTGGCTCGCCGGCGGGCAGATCGACGTGCGGGCCAGTGGACGCGACGCTCGGCGCGATCACGCGCAGGCCCGCCTCGCCCGCGAGGACCAACGTGCCGTCCTCGGCGAAGGCCGCCAAGGGGTAGCCCTCGGTGCGCGACTGCGTGATCGGCACGAGGCTGCCCTCCGCATCCAGCGCGGCCACCTTGAAGCTGCCGTCGCGCCGGCGCTCCAACTCGCCGTCGGCGAGGAAGTGGTACTCGACGCGCTCGTCGTGCACGCAGAGCACGCGATCCTGCGTGACCAGGAGGCGCGCCTGTGTCGCCGTGCTGGTGCCCCGGCGCGCCCAGCTCTGACCGGTCTGCGCTGTGCACTCGAGGCCGCCGTAATAGAAGAGCTTCACCGCGGCCGAGCCGTCCGGGGTGTAGCGGACGCCGCGCACCCAGTCGCTCGGGGACATCGTCCACTCGGCGGCGCGCGGATCGCACTCGCCGTAGCCGTTGTAGCGGCCCGCGAGGAGGCGGCTGCCGTCGGGCTTGATCGCGAGCGCGGTGGCGCTCCACGGAGCGAGGACGCGGCGGACGTGCGCCGGCGACCACGCGGGGGTCTCACGGACGATCGCGGGGGACGCTGTCTTCTTCGCCATGTGGTGAGCCCGCACATCCTCCGGCGCAGCGGCGGGCGGAATCGAAATGCTGGGGGCGCCCTGGGATCGGGCGCATCGCGAACTGGTCGGGGATCCCTTACGCGATGAAGGATCCCATCGGCTCGCGCGGGGGCGGCGGCGCGGGGTTTGGGTGCGGGCGGGGGCGCTCATTACGCCGCCCGCCATTCGGCATTACTGGACGAAGCAGGTGAACTGTCCAGTTGTGAACGGCTCGCTCGGACTGTCGATAGCGGTTTCGTCAATCAGTCGGCTCCGCACTTGGCGCTTTAACGCCGTCATCCACTCCCCACTGCTGACAGCCGCTTCACCGCCTTCTGCAGGCGGGCCCATGCGCACTTGTTGGCCGAGCGAAGTGAGGGCAACGAATCCCCCTGTTGGGCGAGCGAACGCGAGCCCAGGTTGCAGTCGAGGCCGAGCTTGCTGGCTGCCACACGCCGCGGCTCACCCTCAATGGCACATAACTAAATAAACTCGCGGTCAGCGGCGTTGAGTCGCAACAGCGTGTGGTGGTGGCGCACGCGACATTGGCCCGTAGCGTGAGCACGCCGTTTGACGTGAGGTTTGCGCCCGTTCGCGCCTCTTTGCATGCGCGACGCCTGCGGATCCCCGCTTTGTCGCGGAAACGCCGATGGTGGAGATCTTGCTGCGCCCAATCCGGGAGGTGCCTTATGAAACGCAAACACTCGCTTTGGATTGGCACGCTCGTAACGGCTTTGCTCGGGTGCGGTGACGACACGACGAGCGGCGGAGGGGGCAGCGGAGCTGGCGGGTCGGCCGTGGGTGGCGGCGGCCAAGGCGGCACGACGAGCGGTGGCGGCGGCGCGGGCGGCGGGCTCGCAGGGCTCACTGCAACGTGGCACTTCGCCGAGTACACAGCGCCCAACCCGCCCGACGTGGTCGACTACCAGCTCGTCGGCCCGAACGCGGATCTCGAGGTCTGCCTGTTCGACGAGAGTCGGTGCGCGACGACGGACGCCGACGGAAACGCACAGATCACGGGCCTTTCCCCCGAGACGAACATCGCGATCGTCGCGCAGAAGCCTGGCTTCAGCCCGCTCCTGCTCCAATACGTCGTGCACTCCACCGACCCGATGTTCGGCTCGGGCTGGCAGAACGACGACGAGCTCTTGGGCTACATCGGCTCGTCCGGCTGCACGGTCCCGCCAGCCCCGGGGAAGGCCAACCTCTGGGTCGGGATCGGTCCTGGCATGTCCGTGACGTCGAGCCCGCCCATGACGTTCGTCTACACGGCTGAGGACGGCGTCTTCGACCCGGCGCTCACGATGGTTCCAGTGACGACGCCTCCCCTGCTCGCGTTGGCGGTCGCCTGTGACCTCGACCCCGGCACGTTCGAGCTCTCCATCGCAGGCGGTCTCGGGAACTGTCACATGGTCGAGGGCTGGCCGCCCGCGGCAGGTGGAGACCTCCAGGTGTTGACCAGCGCGGGCGCGATCACGGTGGTGAACTGGATCTGCGAGTGACGCACCCGCCGCACTTGGCTCTTAACTTAGACGCCGTCATCCACTCCCCAACGCTGACAGCCGCTTCACCGCCTTCTGCAGGCGGGCCCATGCGCACTTGTTGGCCGAGCGAAGCGAGGGCAACGAGTCCCCCTGTTGGGCGAGCGAACGCGAGCCCAAGTTGCAGTCGAGTCCGAGCTTTGCTGGCTGCCACACGCAGCGGCTCACCCTAGACGGTGCGCGGGCCGCATTGTCTGCTGCAGTGTCATTGATTCTCCGGCTGCTTGGGCGCGACCCCGTTCCGGCGTGCAGTCGCGAGCACGTGCTGCTTTCGGTGTTGGCCGAGCGGCCAGCGCCCCCGAGGCTGTTTTGACGAGCCGTGCAAGGTGGGATAGCTAGTGAAGCTACGCGGTGCACCGGAGATGTGCCGCCCACCTGGTCCTGAACTGGAGCGACGTGGTCCCATGAGCTCGGCTTTCCTGAAGTACCTGGTCGCGTTTGCCGCCTTTTTCGGGTTTGCGGCGGGTGCCCTCACAGGGGCCGAGCTCTTTGGAGAGGCGCAGCGCCGCGCCTCTGAGTTCGCGAACGCTCCAGTCTCCCACGAGGTGAACTGGTCGATTGTTGGGCCTATGAACGCGGCGCTCGTCGGGGCCGAGGCCGTCTTTGTCTTGTTGTGGGCTCGTGGAAAGAAGCGGAACGAGCCCCTGCAGTGGCGCACTGCCCTCATCGTCGCCCCGCTCGTCGGATATCTGGTCGGTCTGATCCTGATGCTGCGGCGGGGCTGAGCTCGCGCGCTGGTCCCTCGCAGCTCGGCCTTTCGTCGCGCGCGGGGCTGCCAGCGTCACTGATACAGACCTCGAGCTCGAGGACCAGGGAACGTGCGGTCGAACGGGACCGCGACGCCGCCCGCCATTCGGCATTACTGGACAGAGAGGGCGGACTGTCCAGTTGTGAACGCCGCGCGGGGACTGTCGATAGCGGGTGGGAGACACAGGCCATAAGTGGACAGTATGTCCAACAACGCACAACCCGGCCAGCTCATCTCGCTCGAAGGGGTCAGTCGCAGTTTCGTCGTAGGAGGCGCGGAGTTCCTGGCGCTCGATCGGGTGAGCCTCGAGCTGCCGCGCGCGTCCTTCGCCGCGGTGGTCGGTCGCTCGGGGAGCGGCAAGTCGACGCTGGTGAACCTCGTCGCGGGCCTCGATCATCCGACTGCGGGGCGCGTGACGGTGGGCGGCGTCGCGGTCAGTTCGCTCGGCGAGGACGAGCTCGCGCGCTGGCGCGGGACGCACGTCGGCGTGGTCTTTCAGTCCTTTCAGCTGTTGCCGGCGCTCACCGTGCTCGAGAACGTCACCCTGCCGATGGACTTCTGCGGGACTCGGCGGGGTAGAGCGGCTCGCGAGCGAGCGCGCGAGCTCCTCGACGCGATGGGGATCGTCGACCAAGCGGGCAAGCTGCCGCTCGAGCTCTCGGGTGGACAGCAGCAGCGCGCGGCGATCGCCCGGGCGCTCGCGAACGATCCGCAGCTCGTCGTCGCGGACGAGCCGACTGGCAACCTCGACGTCGACACCGCCGACGCCGTCATCAGGTTGTTGCGGGGGCTCAGCCGCGAGGGCCGGACCGTGCTGATGGTCACGCACGACGCCGACGTCTCGAGTGTCGCTGACTTTGTTGTAAAGCTATCCGACGGTCGCGTCGTCGGCGTCGACAGGGCGGAGGTCGGCCATGCGTGACTTCCTATCGGCCCGAATCAAGAAGATCCTCGGAGACATGCGGTCAGCCTGGGGGCGGCTGCTCCTCATGGTGCTCGCGATTACCGTGAGCCTGGTCGCGCTCGGCGCGGTCTTCGGGGCGCGAGACCTCCTCGTCGACGCAATGGACAGGAATTACCTCGGCACCCACCCGGCCGACGCGACGCTGGAGCTCCCCAATGGTGCAGACGCTGATGCGCAGGCGGCGGCACTCGCGACAGGCCTCGTCTCGGCGGTCGAGGCCCGCGAGGTCGTCGCGGCGCGGGTGCGCGTCGGTGAGGAGATTCGGCCGCTGCTCCTCTTCGTCGTCGACGACTTCACCAAGCTCAGACTGAATACCTTCCGCCCAGTCGCGGGCGAATGGCCACCTCCGCGCGGAACCGTCTTGGTCGAGCGGAGCGCCCTCGGAATGGCTGACGCGGCTGTAGGTGATGACCTCGCCGTCATCGTCCCGAATGGCGGTGAGCACACCGCGACAATATCGGGTTTGGTCCACGATCCGGGGCTCGCGCCGGCGTGGCAAGAGCGCTCCGTATATGCCTATACGACCCGCGAGACGATGGCGGACATGGGCGAGGACGCGACGCTCCACGAGCTGCGCGTCGCCTTCGTCGAGCCGCCCGCCAACGTGAGAGACGCCGAGCTCGCGGCGCAGCGACTCGGGCGCGCGCTCGAGAGCCAGGGCGTGGAGGTCCACGAGCTGCGCGTCCCGCCGCCGCGCCAGCACCCGCACCAGCGACAGTTCGTGACGGTGGTGACGCTAATGCTCTGCTTCGCTGCGCTGTCGCTCGTGCTGGCGTCGGTGGTCGTCGCTACAACACTGTCAGCGATCCTCGCGCGACAGATCCGCGAGATCGGCGTCATGAAGGCGCTCGGCGCGACCCGCCGTTCGCTGACAGCAATGTACGTGGTGATGGTCGCCGGGCTGGGCGCGCTGGCGTTCCTATTGGCCATTCCGCTGAGCTGGCTCGGGGCGCGCGCGTTCGCGATCTCGGTGAGCGAGATGTTGAACCTCGAGCTCGGGCCGGTCGCGCTCCCAATAACCACCTATCTGGTCGAGGCGCTCGCTGGCGTGCTCGTGCCCGTGCTCTTCACCCTGGGGCCCATTCGGCGCGCTACGGGCATGAGCGTCCGCGAGGCCCTCGCCGATTATGGCGTCGTGCTCGAGCGCCGCTCGCTGCGGGCTTTGCCGGTCGCGCTGCGCAGCCTGCTCCGCCGCCCGCTTCGCTTGGCCATGAACCTCGCGCTCCTGTCGATCGCGGGCGCGCTGTTCATCGCGGCGCTGTCGGTGCGCGCCGCCTGGACCCGCAATTTGGAGGCGATGCGCGAGGCTCGACACTATGACGTAGAGGTCCGGCTGCACCGCGGGGCGACGCCCGCGGTGCGCGAGGCGACGGCGTCGACGACGGGCGTGACCAACCTCGAATGGTGGGGATACGCGCGCGCCGCGTTCGCCAAAGACGGCGAGATCGACACCGTACGCACCTATCCAGACCGCGGTCACGGGAGCCTCGTCATGATGGCGCCGCCGGCTGATACGCCGCTCGTGACGTTCCCGATCAAGTCTGGACGTTGGCTCCGCGAGGGGGACGAGGACGTCGTGGTCCTCAGCCACGTAGCGGCGGCGATGTCGGGAGCCCGCGTGGGGGACGACCTGCCAATCTCCGTCGAAGGGTTCACCCAAATTTACAAAGTCGTAGGTGTTGTCGAGGAGATTGGGTCCGCCGGGGTGGTCTATGTGACAGATCGGGTGTTCGAGCGGCGATATGGAGCGCTGACGATGGCGCGCCTCGCGACCCGCGCCACAGATGCGCCCGAGCGGGCAGCGACGATCCACGCGCTCGAGGATGCGCTCGCGCGATCGGGCGCGAGCGTCGAGGTCGTCATGCCGTTCACGGAGCTCCGCTCGGCGATTGGGGATCACCTGGTCGTGCTCGTGCGGGCGCTCTTCGCGCTGGCGATCATCCTCGCGATCGTCGGCGTCATCGGGCTCGGCTCGGCGATCAGCATCGGCGTCGTGGAGCGCACGCGCGAGATCGGCGTGATGAAGACGCTCGGCGCGACGAAGCTCCGCATCGCCGGCATGATCGTGTCGGAGGCTGCGCTCACTGCAGCGTTCAGCCTCGCGCTCGGGGTGCTCGTGACGTTGCCCGTGACGGGTGGGATCGAGTCGCTCGTCGGCAAACTGGGCTTCATGGCGCCGCTGCCGTTCGTGGTCTCGAAGCCTGCGATCGCGGTCTGGGCGGTCGTCGTGCTCGTCGCGTCGAGCCTGGCCGCGCTCGTCCCGGCCCGCCGCGCAGCCCGCATCACAGTGCGAGAGGCCGTCGCGTCGCTATGAGGTCTCGCGTCTCCGCCGGCGCCGTGCCTTCTTCGTCGGAGGCGGCGCCACGGGATCGTCCCTGTCGTCCTGGTCGAGGTCGGGCGCGAAATAGGCCTTCGTCGCCCTGTCCATCGGCAGATAGACCGCGAACACCATGTTGAAGAACACGCCGAGCATGAAGCTCGAGGCCACGCCGAACCGAGTGAACTGGACCAAGCCGAGTATCGCCGTAAACCCGAACCAGCCTGGGAGGAGCCAGCGCCCAAAGGGTGGGCGCCACCGAATGACGAGCAGGAGCGCGAGGTTGATCAGCCCCTGCAAGACGAAGATGACAGGCCAATAGGGCGGTAGGCGGGACGAGCTGCGGAGCATCGCCGCGCTGATGCCCGCGACGCCGATGAGCTGGATGATGAGGAAAATGCCAGCCCACCGGAGCCCAGCCGGCAAAGGCATCGGGCGGCGCCGAACCGGGCGAGGCGCGTCTTTGTTCGTCGGCGGCGCGTACGGGTTCGGAGCGTCGGCCACGTACCCTCCCAATTGATGACTGAATTGTATGTCAGCAGCGGCGCGCCGCGCAGCACCCGTCGAGGACGGCGCTCGACGACGTTCGTGGGGCGGACCGGCCGGCGGGGGGGTGGCCGAGAGAACGACACGAGGTTCCCCAGCGGGAACCCCGTGAAGCTTGGTCGGGGAGGTGGGATTTGAACCCACGACAACGAGCACCCAAAGCTCGTGCACTACCGGACTGTGCGACTCCCCGAGAGTCGAGCGAACCCTACCACAAACCAGCGGTTTAGGGATCGCCTGGACCACCGACGGTGTCGTGAACCTCGATCTGACCGCCGCCGACTGCTGCGGGGTCCTTCGGTTGGTCGTCGGTCGGCGACGGGGGCTCGGGGGCGTCTGGGTCCTTCATCGGGCTCGAGGAGCCGCGAACGGGGATCTCCGTGAGGCCTTGGGCGAGCTCTTCGTCGGTGATGCGGTGGACCTTGTTCGCGTGCTTCATCACGGTGCGGAGCAGCCCGAGCCGCCCGCGCGAGAGGCTGCCACCAGCGACGAAGAACTCCTTCTTCGGTGTGGGCAGGATGCTCGCGAGGAAGAACGCCTGCGAGAGCGAGAGGCTCGAGGGCGACGTGTGAAAGTAGAAGCGGCTCGCGTCGCGAATGCCGTACACGTTGGGCCCGAACTCCACGACGTTGAGGTAGAGCTCGAGGATCTGCTCCTTGGTCAGGTTCTGCTCGAGATACATCGTGAGGAAGGCCTCCTCGAGCTTGCGACCGAGGCGCTTGTCGCGGCTGAGGTAGAGGTTCTTCGCGAGCTGCATCGAGATGGTGCTCGCGCCGCGGACGAAGGTCCACGTGCGCAGGTTCTCGCGGATGCTGTTGCGGATCGCCTCCTGATCGAAGCCCTCGTGGCGGAAGAAGCGGCCGTCTTCGAAGGACACGACGCCGGTCTCCATGAAGCGCGAGATCGAGCGATACGAGGCCCACGCTGCGGTGCCCGGCCCCGTCTCGACTTCGGTCGTGGGCTCACCGGTCGCGCCGTAAACGACGTGGCTGAAGGCCTTCTTGAACCGCGCGACGTCGATGGATGGAGGGACCTCGGTGACGCGGCAGGTGCTCGCGATATCCCACTTCGCGTCGAAGGTCTTATCGAGCTTCGGGGTGTCGAACTTCATCGATCCCTTGATGGAGATCGAGCCCGCGAGCCGCATGCCGGCGATCGTCGGGAGCAGGCCCTCGGGGGCCGCGTCGAGCAGCGATTGGCAAGGGACGAGCGGCATGTCGAGCGAGCCGTCGAACTTCACGTCGGGCTTCTTGGCGCCGGGCGGGTGCTGCACCGCCACGTCGAAGGCCCCGTGGAGGCGCACGCCACCGATCTCGAGATCGCCGTCTTTTACAGCCATTTGGCTGCCGTCGAGGGCCGCGCGGATCGAGCCGCGGAAGGAGAGCCGCAGCTTCTTGATGGGGTCCTTCGCGAGGGCCGGGACGAGGGCCGAGAGGCCGTTGACCTCCGCGTCACCGTCGAACGAGAGGACCTCGGTCTGGACGTCGACCGAGACCTTCGCGTTGGATTTGACGATGGCCCTGTCGACGTCGACGAGGCCGAGATCGCCCTCGTGGATCCCGAGCGCGGCGAGCGTGATGGGCCCGCCGCGGACCTCGACGACGAAGGGCTCGGTCGGCTCGGGGTTCGCGAGCTTCACCGTCAGCGCGTCGGGCTCGCCGAAGCCCGCTACATACTCGGCTGTAAGCGCGCCGCCGTCTGGACGCTGGACGCGCAGCATCCCCGGACCGACGCCGAGCTTCTCCCCCGAGCGAACGACGTCCGCGCGGAGCTGCGAGAGCTCGATGATCCCGTTCTTCGCAAAGTAGGCGTCGAAGAGGCGGCTCGCGCGCACGAAGCCTGCGCGGACCTGCGCGACGCGCTTGCTGATCGTGTCCTTCAGCGTGGTGGTCGTGGCGGGCGCGGGGTCGGTCGTCGCAGCCGCAGCCGAGCCTCCGAGGAGCGCGCCGTCGACGCCGACCTCGAGGGTCTTCGTCTTCACCATCGTGAGCTTGGACTCACCGTTTGCCTTCGCGATCTCGACGCGCAGGCCCGTCGCGTTCGCGTGCCCGAGGGCCTGCTCGGCCTTCGCGATTTCAGCGGTGATCGCGAGCTTGTCGGTGCCGCGCTCGAACTTCACGTCGTCGAGCTCGACCGTCGCGCCCTCGCCTCGATAGACGATCTTCAGTCCGCTGAGCTCGATTTGGGTGGATGACCCACCGCCCTCGCCCTCGGACGGGCGCTTCGCGCGGACGCGTTCGACCTCGTCGATGACCTGATCGAGCGGCCCCTCTGCGGTGACGCGACCGCCCGCGATCTTCACGCGGCGAGGAGAAGAGCCCCACGAGACGAGGATATCGTCGAGCTCCACGTGCATCGACGGCGCGTCGGGGTGCCTGACGGTCACGCCGCGAAGCGAGACGCCCGCCAAGGTCGGAACCACCCAGTCGATGTCGACCTCGGCGCCGTAGCGCGCGGCCGCGCCGCGGGCCTTGTAGCGGACGAAGGGGCCGAAGCCGAACGCCACGACCAGCACAAGGATGAGCAGTGCCGAGCCCGCGATGAGTAGCCGCTTGGTGCGCGTCCGCATGAGGTTCGAGTCGGGAGGGACTCAGCGTAGCAACGCCCGAAGCGCTGGGCGTAGTTCTCCATCGGCGCGCACTCGCGACTAACAGCTGTTCCCCGGCGGGCAATAGAAGTCGACGCCCGCGGCGACGGTGGGGAACGTCTGAGGTCCACCCGAGTAACAAACGAAGCTGTGGTTGCCGAACTCCTGGGTCGAAAGGACGTTGGCGCGCGTCGAGGGAAGCAGGCAATCACAGCTCGGATCGGCCGCGCACTCTTCGGGTATCGCGACACATCCACTCGTGATCGAACAGGGCGTGAGCCCGTCCTGACCACACGTGTACCCGACCGCGCAATACTCACCCTCTTCGCAGTCGTCGCAGTTGGGATCACCCGCCGAACAGCCCCCGAAAGAGAACAGCATCGCGACCCCGAGCCCGAGCGTCGCTACGGCCATGAGGTGTCTCACAAACATTGCTCACCTCCAGCGGGCGCGGCGGGGTCGTAGATCGTGGAGCGAATGGTCAAGAAGGGCTCGATGGTGACGACGTGCGCGCCGCCCGCAGAGTTCGGCTGAACATCGACGTTCGACTCGCAGCCGAAGAGGACGCTCGCGGCTTGGTCTTCGGGATAGTTGGCGCCCTCGGCCTGCTCGAGGCACGTGCAGCGGACGGCAGCTGGGTCGTCGGGGACGACGCAATCGGCGGGGATTGGCAAACACTCCGCGGCGAAGCGACAGCCGTCGCCTTCTGTCACGCCGCGAACTGCACAGTACTCGCCTGGCTCACACGACCCACACGCATCGGCTCCGCTGTGAGCTCGATGGTCGTCACAGCCGAGGCCGAGCGCACCGACGAGCAGGGTAATCCCTGCGCCGATGAGTCCGATAAGCCATTTACGAGGAGAGAAGAAGGCCACGCTCGATGCTACGAGCGCTGCCGTCGACGCATCCCCGACTAGATCGTGAGGAGCGCGCTACCCCACGAAATCCCAGCCCCGAGCGCGCAGAGCAGCACGTTGTCGCCGGGCCGGACGCGACCCGCTTCGACGGACTCGTCGAGGAGGATGGGGATGCTCGCGCTCGAGGTGTTGCCGACGCGATCGATGTTGAGGAGGACCTTGTCGCGCGGCACGCCGAGCCTGCTCACCGCCATATCGATGATGCGCAGGTTCGCCTGATGCGGGCAGACCCAATCGAGGTCGTCGGCGGTCATGCCCTGCTGCTCGAGCACGGCTTGCCCCGCGCTGTGCAGGTTCTTCACCGCGACCTTGAAGATGTCCTGTCCCTTCATGTGGACCTTGTTTTGACGCTGCTCGAGGCGATCGAGCGTCAGCGGCGCGACGCTCCCGCCGCCGGGGATCACGAGTGAACCGGCGAGGGTGCCGTCGCTCCGAATTTGAGTGGAGCGGATGCCGCGCTCGCGGCCGCGCGCCTGCGCGCCGTCGGCCGGCCCCACGATCGCGGCGCCCGCGCCGTCGCCGAAGAGGACACACGTCGTGCGGTCCGACCAATCAATCACGCGAGAGAGCAGCTCTACGCCGATGACCAATACGTACCGCATGTGTTTCGAACGGACGAATTGATCCGCAATGGAGAGCCCGAAGACGAAGCCCGCGCACGCGGCGCTGAGATCCATCGCGGCGCAGCGCGCGCCGAGCTTCTCCTGGACGAAGACGGCCGTCGCGGGCATCGGGTAGTCCGGAGTCACCGTCGCGACGAGGATGAGATCGAGGTCGGTCGCCTTGATTTCGGCGCGCTCCAGCGCCTTCTTCGCCGCGGCTACCGCCATATCGCTCGTGGCCCAGTCGGGGTCGGCGATGCGCCGCTCGCGGATGCCGGTTCGCTCGACGATCCACTCGTCGGTCGTGTCGACCATCCGCTCGAGGTCCGCGT
The DNA here is from genome assembly GCA_046351325.1 of Polyangiaceae bacterium. Lineage (GTDB taxonomy): Bacteria > Myxococcota_A > Polyangia > Polyangiales > Polyangiaceae > Xiheicaenibacterium. The sequence goes on from JAXLYR010000001.1 coordinate 859,974, forward strand.
TCGTCCTCACTGTGGAAGGCAGGTAATGCCCAAGACCGAGGATGCGCGACGCGGGCTGTGTCATCCCCTACGCATTACACCGCGGCTCCCACTTCGCGAATCGTGATTCGATCTTTTTTCTAATCGTGACCACGGAGTCATCGACCGCTATGAAATCGTGACCGGTTGGTCCACGGCGCGGTGACCAAACGGTCGCGATGCGTGGTTCGCGACCAAGGAGTCACGCTTCACGGGCTCGAACGAGCGGCGGGTTCACCATAGCTGCATCGATACGATCGATCGCGCGCGATTCGCCTTTACGCATTCGATAGCAATGCAATGGTGCGCCCCGCTGATCCTCAGTCGGAGCGAGCTCGGAGGTGTTGCACGAAAAGCTACACAGGGACCGTGTCAGGCGCCCTTGCGCAGGCCGCTAACCTCATATATCCCGTCTGCGTCGCACCGGTTTGCGACCGAGGGAGGACCGTATGAGTGGTGATCCGTTTCCGACATCGCTGACTGAAGGACGCTGGGAATCCATCCGCGGCGGCCACGAGCTGGTCTTCATGGGCGGTGATCGCGTGCTCGATTGGGAGCCCGGCAGCGGCAACTGGCGGCTCTGGCACTACGACAACACGCCCAACCCCGGCCAAGATCCCCTCCCGTCACTCCAAGCACAGGGCAACTGGCGCAGCATCGGGCGCGGCCACGAGCTCGTTTACCTGTTCCAAGATCGACTCCTCGATTGGGAGCCGTCTTCGGGTGCGTTCCGCGTCTGGCGCTTCGATCGCAATGCGTCGTCGGACCCGCTGCCCGACCTCGCCGCTGAGGGTCGCTGGGAGTCGATCCGCGGCAATCACAAGTTCATCTACCTCGACGGCGACCTGGTGCTCGATTGGGAGCCGGGCAGCGGCGACTATCGTGTTTGGCGCGTCGACCGCAACAACCGCAATGACCCATTCCCCGGGTCCGCCGTCGTTCAAGGCAGCTGGAGCTCCATCCGCACTGGCCACGAGCTCGTGTATCTGAGCAATAACCGCATGCTCGATTGGGAGCCCGGGAGCGGCCACTTCCGCGTCTGGCAGGTCGACCGCAGCGGCCGTGGCGATCTCCTGCCCGGCGCCTGCGTGATGGAAGGTGATTGGCGCACCATCCGTGGCGACAAGCGCCTCCTGCGCGTCACCGAGACGCAGGTGCTCGAGTGGGATCACTCGTCCGGCGAGTATCGCGTTTGGCGCGTCTCCGTCTGATTGGGCTTCACCCGATCTCAATCCAGTTGGCCCAAGGGCTGAGAGATATGGGATCCTTCGAAACAGGCTCGCGAAGCTTCGCGATGGTCGAATCGATCGAAATGGGTGCCATGTCTTGACCGACTGCGGCGGCCTTTGGGGGGTCGCCGCCATATCGTCAAAACGCGCCGTAGAGCGCCGGGATGTCCGCACGGGCGCCGGCGGGGAGAACATTCGCATGCGATGGGCATTTTTCGTTTTGCTGCTGATGGCCACCACCGCCGCTGGCTGTAATGGTTGCAGCTGCTCCGGCGGCAGCGGAGGGACCTCCACGAGCTCGACGAAGCCTGCAGGCTCCGGCAGCGTGAAGGCTTCGGCCTCCATCAAGGCGTCGGCGACGGCGACACCGACCTCGACCGCCACGGCGACAGCAACGTCGACGGGCACGTCGATGTCGACCTCGACGTCGACGTCGACTTCGATGTCGACCTCGACCTCGCTGGCGACCTCCACCGCGAAGGCGACGAGCGCGCCGAAGATGGAGAAGTGAGAGAGTAAGGGGCTGACGAAGACCCTGGCCGACCGCCCCGGACGCGCGCAATGCGAGTCCGGGGCTTCGCCATTTCACTCGGTCATGCGCGGCGCGGAGGGATCGTTGTCGTCGTAAGAAGACGATGATGATGACGACGACGAGCTCGAGGAAGGCACGCTCGGAGAAGCAGGGGTGAAGCTCGGCCCGCTGTTGCCGAGGAGCGCCCCGCTCACGAGCGACACGACCGAGCCCACCGTCCCCACGATCTGCTGCTCCATTTGCTCGCTCTCGCGCGCGCTCTTGCGCTCCGCCGCGCCCTCGAAGGCCTCACCACATTTGGTGCAGGCCCGCTCGTTGAGCGAAGAGCCGTGACCACAGAAGATGCAGGCTACGGTGAGCGAAGCGTTGCATTTCGAGCAGTGCGTCGCGGCCTGACGATTCGGCGTCCGGCACGAGGGACATTGCACGGCTCTCGCCATCTCCGCTTTGGAATAGGGCTGCCGACAATACCGGCAGATGAGATCCAAAGTATCGGCCTTTGCTCCGCAGTTCTCGCACTCCATGAGCGCAGTATAAGAGCAGATCCCCTGGGAAGCTCGCGGACGCGTCAGGGCAATTCGAGGTCGAACTCGATGGTCAGCGGCTCACCGGGCGCGGGCACACTAGCCCGCCACTGGAGGTTGCGGGCGCAGGCCGCGACGTCTTGTCGAGAGGGCTTGTCCCTGACTTCGCCGAGGCCGTGCGCGACCTCGTTGCCGTTCGCGTCCACCGAGAGCGAGAGGTGATACGTCGAGATCTTCGGCTCTGGCGTCTTCGCGACGATGGGGTCCCAACACTTCGCCTTGATCCACTTCGTGCGGAACTCTTCGGCGGCGGCGCGAAGGTCACGCTCGGCCTTGGAGCGAGTGGCTGAGCTCACGAGAGGGGCTGTCGTGGAGGGCGGCGGAGCGGGCACGCTCGCAGGCGCGAGCGCGCTCACGCCCACTGCGACGCTGCTCGATGACGTCGTCGTCGTGTTGATTGGAGCGCTCGTCGTCAGCGCGGGCGGTGCGGGCTGAGGTGCTGCCCGCTCGCGAAGACCGGCCCAAAGGCCGAGGCCTATCAACCCACCCGCGACGATGATCGCGCCAGCGAGGACGAGCGTGGGCTGTGTCGACGGGGGTGGCGGCGTGAGCTCAGGGTTGGACGGGGAAGGCATCGCGATAGGCACGGATGGCTTCGTCTTCGGCGACCTCGTGGCGATAGCCCGTGGAGTTGCGGAAGACGCGGTCGTCGATGACGACAGGGTGTTTGATGTGGCTCAGCGCGCCGACGGGCAACCGCGGCAGACCGAAGCGACCGAGCGCGACGCGGAAGACGCCCTCGGGCAGGGAGATGGGCTCGCGACCGGCTGCGTAGATGAGCTTGCGGAGGGGGACAGGCGGGGGCCCCGCGACGTTGTAGACGCCGCGAAGCCGCGTCCGAAGCGCGATCTCGATCGCGCGCGCGACGTCGCGCTCGTGCATGAACTGGAAGAGCGGATCGAACCCGAGCAGCGTCGGGACGCGAGGCCCGCGGAGGAAGCTCGCGAGCGTGCCGTGCCCCGTCGGACCGAGCGTGTACACCATGCGGAGCACGGTCGTCGTCATCTCGGGCATGCGCCAGAGGGCCGAGCCGGCGTAGAGATCGGCGGCGACGAGATCGGCGAGCTCGGGGAAGGTCGTCGCCGCCATCGGGGGCTCGTCCTCGGTGTGGTAGAGCGGAGCGTCCGAGCCGGCGCCGTAATAGGTGTGACGCCCGACGAACACGACGTGGCGCACGCCGTAGCGATGCGAGTGTTCGAAGACGGCGCGCGTGCCGCCGAGGTTGATGCGGTAGCGCTCCTCGCTGCGCTGCGCGAGGTGCGTGACCGTCGCCATGTGAACGACGGCCTCGGGCATCACCGTGCGAAAGATGTCCTCTGCCGGGCGCGAGCGAATGTCGACGCGGTGCATTTCGATGCCGGCGGGCACGTCGGGGAAGCCGCGCCGATCGATGCCGATGATCTCGTGACCGGCCTCGAAGAGCCGCAGAGCTACGACGCGACCCGTGGCGCCGGCGATGCCAGTGATGAGGACCTTCACGGGCGAGTCCCTCCGATGTCGTCGCGGAGCTTCGAGAGCGTCTGTTCGGCGAAGTTCTCGCGGCGCGCGCGACCGCGCTCGATCATGTCGCCGATGCGAGCGCGCACCTGCTCGACGTAGCCCTCGATGACGGTGTCGGCCTCGGCGCCGGTGCCGCTGAAGACCATCGGCTCGCCGTACTCGACCTCGAGGCGAACGGGCAGCGGGAAGGGCACCCCATACGGTGTGATCGGGATGTACGGCGCGCCGAACATCCGCCCCAGCTTTACAGCATTGTAAATGCTCGGGATCGCCGCGCCGCCACCGAGGAACGCGAAGGGGATGATCGGCGTGCGCGTTCGGAGCGCGAGGCGCATGAAGCCAGTACCGAAGCGGACAAGGCTGTAACGCTCGCGGTAGAGCTTCGCGGTGCCCTTCGCGCCCTCGGGAAAGACCATGAGCAGCCGCTCGTCCTCGAGCAGGCGTATCGCGTGCTCCGGCAAGCCGGTGAGCTGGCCCGCGCGCAGCGTGAAGAGCGACGCGAAGGGCAGCCTGTTCATGAACTTCTCGACCATGCCCTGCGCGAGACGCGGCGGGTTCTTCGCGAAGAACATCGAGGCGACGACCATCATCCCGTCGATGGCGATGCCGCCCGAGTGGTTGCCGACGAGCATGCCACGGCCCCGAGGCGGGACGTTCTCGACCCCCAGCGCCTTGACCGAGAAGTAGTGTTTGTAGATCGGCTCGGCGAACGAGAACGCGACCGCGAGGTGCTGCTTCGACACGCCGTACGGATCGACTCCGAACGGGCCCCACGGGATCTCGAGCCGGTCGATGCGCTGCTCGACCTCACGGCTTACGAATCGCACGCCGAGAGGCTACCCATTTCCCTCGGGCCACAGAAGCCCGATGAACACCTACGCGGCGCGCTCGGGCTCCGCCTCGAAATCAGGGACAGGCATCGCCGCGCGGCGGCGCGCGGGAGCGCGACGCTTGCGGGCCTCACCTTGCGTCTCGACGGGGTCGACGGCCACCTGTGCAGGCGACGGAGCGACAGGCGCCGAGAGCCGCTCGAGGAGCGCCGAGACGAGCTCCGCCGTGACTTTTGCTGTCGGCAGCTTCGGCGCGAGCGCGATGACCCGCTCCTCCGGTTTGCGTCCGCGGCTCGTCCGAGCGAACGGAGCGATCGCGTTGACTGAGGACTCGGCGGCCGTTCCGACCTCGAAGCGCACGAGCAGCTCGGGCAAGAGGACGTAGCCACCAGGGCCGTGCGTCGCGTGCGCCGCGAGCTCGATCGCTCGCAGTCCGCGCACCGAGCGCGCGGGCAAGAACGCGACGCGGAGCTCGTCCGCGTCGACCTCGCCGCGCGGGAGCCGCACGCGCGGGATCACGCGGACCTTCTCGGCGCGGAGCTCGGCGGCGCCTTCGACGCGCGTGACGACGTCGCGGAAGAGTCGGATCGGATCGACCGTCAAATCCGGGGCGAGCGAGCGCGCATTGCCGGAGAGGAACAACGCGAGGAGCGGCGCGAAGTCGAGCATGACGACGACGCCGAGGTGGAGGTTCGATCGGGAGACGCCGTACGCGGCCGCGGCGAACACACCCGCGAGCACCGCGAGTCCGATCCAACCGGCCGCGGTGCCGAGGTCGAACGGGCTCTGCTTCGGTCGAGGCGGTGGCGTCAGCGCCTCGCCCACACGCACGCAGAGCCAATCGCCGGGAGCCCGCAGCGCAGGCTTCTGCAGCGCGGGTCGGTGCAAGACGAAGAGCGCCGTCATCGCGACGGCGAGCGCTCCGAGCGAGCCGTGCGCGGTGGTCAGCTCGAGCGCGACTCCGCCGGTGAAGAACGCAGCGCCGAGCGCCGCGCGCAGGGCCAGCGGGATCGCGACGAGCGGGCGCGGGCGCTGTCCGCGCTTCGAAGCGCGCTCCGAAGCCTCGAGGCCATGCGCTGCGATCAACGCTGCGATGAGCACGAAGAGCGCGAGTCCTCCACCGATGAACGCGGTGTCGCGCGGATTGCGGACGCGCCGGAGGAACGAGGAGTCGGCCTTCGGCAGAGCATCGAGCGCGTGCGGATCGAGCGCTGGGCTCGCTCCACGTTGGTCGTATTGGCCGAGACCGACGGCGCGGCGATCGAGCTCGACGCTCCAGACGACGCGTTCGCCGCGGGCCGCGTAGGGCTTCACCAGCTCGAGCAAATCGGCGTCGGCCTTGCGCGAGAGCGTCGTGAAGAACGTGGACGCGTCGGGGTCCGCGCTGTTCGCAGAGGTCGGTTCAGACGACCCGCGCGGCAGGACGAATGTGGCCTTCGTCGTCTCGAGCCCGTCCTCCCATTCGGCGCCCACCCAGTCGAGGCGCGCGCGCTGTCCGTCGAGGCGCAGCGCACCCGAGGCCGCGAGGTCGGTCGTGTAGCGGACGATCGCCACGAAGCGACCTCGCGAAATGCCCTTGTCCCCGAGCGTGAGGACGAGGTCGGTCTCGACGGGGGTCGTGGTGGTCGCGCGTCGCTCGGCTCGAATGGGAACCGAGGCCGCTCGCGAGCCGGCCTTCTCGTCCGCTTCGGGCACGACGTACGCACCGTCTTCGACCTCAGCGTCGAGATCGACGCCGCGGATCGTGAGCGTCTTGAGCGGCCCACCGCCGACGAGGAGCAGCAGCCGGTGCTCCACGCGCGCTCGCCCTTCGCGGTCCATCGTCACGCGGACGTCGTCGCGCGCGATGTGCAGCTCGACCCACGCGTGCGCGGTCGCTGGCCACATCAGCGCGACGAGCGCGCCGAGGAACGCGAACCGCCGCAGGGCACCTGAAAACAAAGAGCTCGCCGTGGTGCAAGCCACGCCGAGCTCTAACTACTTCACGCGGGCTCGGGCCAAGTCCTTGGAGGCTCGAGCAGAGCATCGTCGTCCGTCAGGACGACGCGCTCACTTCGCGGGAGTGTGGCAACCGAAGCAGCCGAAGCCCGTCTTCTTGGCCGGATCGTACGCGTCGACGCCGAGCAGCTTCACCATCTCGGGCGTGTACGTCGTCATCATGAACTCCAGCATCTTGCCGTCCTTCGCCTTGTGCGCCTTGAAGCTGTCGGCGGGGTTCAGCTTGGGGAGCGTGGCGTTCGGCATCTTGTGGTTCGGGTCCTTGCCGTGGCAGGTCCCGCACGTGACCTTCGCGAACTTCTTCGAGTCGAAGTCGGTGAGGAGCTTGCCCATCTTGGGCATGACTTCCTTCTTCATGAACTCGTCCTTCTGAGCGACCGTCATGTCCTTCCACGCGAGCTTGGCGGGAGGAGCGCTGGCCGTCGAAGACGCGCTGGTGGTGCTCTTCGAGCTGGCCGTCGAGGACGCGGTCGAGCTCGCCGTAGCGGAGGAGCTCGTGCTCGTGCCAGCCGACGAGGAGGTCTCGGCCGAAGCCGTCGTCGTCGCCGTGGCGGTCGCGGTCGCCGTCGTCTCAGGCTCCTCGGTATCCTTCTTTCCGCTGCTGCATGCAGCCGCGACAGCGAGAGCGGCACCGAGCAACAGCGACATCTTGAACGAGCTTCGCATGGGATCTCCTTGGTACTCGCGGGTCAGACCGGTCGACGGTCTCGTTCTTCGTCGGCGCTCCCTGGGCGCCGGTGCGAGCGGCCGCGCACCCTAGGCCAAGCGCAGGGATTGTCAACGAGCACTTGTCACCATCCCCCGATCGAGCCTCTCAACGTCGGTTTGGGGAGAAAACTTACAGCGAGCTTGCTCGACCCCCCGTGACACGATGCCCCTCGATGCAGCACTTCGACGCTCACTGGCTCGAGTCTGCGCCCGTTCGCTCGCTCGCGCGCGACACCGGCGTTCGACGTTCGCTCTACCTGCGCGCGCTCGATGGGACCCCGCTCGCGATCGACGTGACGCTCCCGTCCAGCTATCGGCACGGCGACAAGCTCGGCACGATCCTCCGACAAACACGGTACTTCCGGAGCGTCGAGCTCTTGGCTGGGCTCGACTTCGAGGCCGCTCGAGACGCCTTCGATCTCGTCGCGCCCACACGCGAGCGCTTCCTCGCCGCGGGCTACGCATGGGTGGACGTCGACGTGCGTGGCTCCGGCGTCTCCGGGGGAGCGTGGCCCGTCGCGTGGTCCACGCGTGAGGTCGCGGACGGCGCGACCGTCGTCGACTTCATCACCTCGCAGCCGTGGTCGAACGGGTGCGTCGGGTCGCTCGGGATCTCCTACGAGGGCACGACCGCGGAGATGCTCCTCGTGAATCAGCGAGACGCCGTTAAAGCCATCGTGCCGCGATTCTCCTTGTTCTGCGCGTACGAAGACATCGCGTTCCCCGGCGGGACGAAGCTGACGTGGTTCACCGAGGGCTGGTCGCGCTTCAACCGCCTCCTCGACGCGCACCGCTTCCACGAGGCGATGGCCTCGCTCATCGTCATCATCGCGCGTGCGCGCGCGAGCGAGCAGGACCTCGCGGGCCGCGCGCTCGGGCGACTGCTCGACGCCGCTGGAGATCGGCTCGCCGGGGCGTCGATCGGCGCCGCGCTCGGCGTCGCCTTTCGAGGTGGACGCCGCGTCGACGGCGACGCCACCGGCGCGCTTCGCACGCGCGCCTTGCTCGATCACGCACAGAACGGCGACATCCACACGCTCTGTCGCACGGGCGCGTTCCGCGACGAGTTCGAGGGCGAGGTCAGCTTCTTCGACTCGAGCCCGCGCGGACACACCGCGACGCTTCGCGCTTCGGGTGCGGCGGTCTTGAGTCAGGGCGGCTGGTTCGACGGCGCTTACGGGCAGGCCGCGGTGAGGCGCCTCGTCGAGCTCGGTCGCGGCCGCGTGCTCCTCGGCCCTTGGGGGCACGCCGGCGTGCTCGCGCACGCGCCCTATCGCGGAGCGCGGCCCGCTGGCTTTCCTCACGACCTCGAGCTCCTGCGCTTCTTCGATCTGCACCTGCGCGGGCGAGATGACGGCGCCTCCAACGAGCCCAAAGTCAGGTATTTCACGCTCGGCGAGGGGTGGCGCAGCGGAGACTGCTGGCCACCGCATCAAACGCGGTCCGAGCGGCTCCACCTGCGCGCGAGCGGCGAGCTCTCCCCCGAGGAGGAGCGAGGCTCGCTCGAGGCTCCGCTCACGCTCGACCCCAACGTGGGCGTCGGCGAGCGATCTCGCTGGCGCGGTGTGCTCGCCGCGTTCGTCGCCGCCGACTACGTCGGCTTCACGTCGCGGATGCGCGGCTCGCTCACGTTCGACGCCCGACCGGCCTCGCGACGCGCGGTGATCACCGGGCACGCGACGCTGCGGCTCCAGCTGCGCGCCGGCACCGACGACCTCGCGCTCCACGCGTACTTGTCGACCGTGCGTCCGTCGGGCGAGGTCGCCGTCATGACCGAGGGGCACCTGCGTGCGCGCTGCCGTCGAGAACAGCACGGCGTCGAAGCCTTCGAATCGCTCGGCCCGACGCATTCGCTCTGCCGCACCGACGAGCTCCCCATTGCTATCGGAGAACGGATCGAAATGGCGATCACCTTCCTACCGATATCGTTCGTGCTCGAGCGGGGCGACCGGCTGCGGCTCAGCCTCGCCCTCGCCGATCGCGACCATTTCGAGCACGTCGGACGCGCGGGCTCGATCTCTCACGTGCTCGGCGGGAATGGTTTGGGGGCGCAATCCTTCCTCGAGGTCCCATTCGAGGGAGAGAGCTGATCAGGGGGTCGGCAGGCCAGTCTTTTGATGAATGGTCGCGACCTGCTCGGGGGCGAGCTTGAGCAGCGCGGGGAGCTTCCTCAGGTAGGTCCGCTCGGCGTCCGTATCGACGCTGACCGACACGAGGGACACGATGTAGAACTGCTCGGCGAGCTCCGGAGAGCTCACATCTGCGGCGAGCGCGTCGACTGATTTGGGGTGGTCGAGCTCCTCGACGAACGCCGCGCGCTCCTCGGGGCCGACGCCCGCGGCGTCGAGTCGCGTGAGGATGTCGCCCCGCTCCTTGGGGTCGAGCGTGCCGTCGGCGTAGGCCGCGGCCACCATTGCGCGAACGAGCAAGAGCGCGTGGCGTTGCTGATCGGCCGTCGGGGGCTGCGCGGTCATCGCTGGGGCCGCGAGTGGAGTCGGTGCTGGCGCAGCCGCAGGCGCAGCCGCGGGCATGGTGGGTGCGGGTGCAGCGGCCACAGCGGCCGCTGGCGGAGGTGTGGGCGCGCCAGGAGGCGCCGCTGCCGCTGGAGCGGGAGCGTTGGCGAGCTTCACTCCGCCATCCGGCGTCACGTCGAACGTCGGCCGATCGGGGAGCTTCGCGTACTCGCTGGCCGGCACAGCGGCCGGGGCTGCGGCAGGCGCCGGCGGCTGCGGTCCGGGTGTGGGTTGTTGGTTCGGCACGCCCTGCGGCGCATACCCCTGCTGCTGCGAATACCCCTGTTGATTGGGCATTCCCTGCTGCGGATAACCCGGCTGCTGCGGAGGCGCATAGCCCTGTTGCTGCGGATAGCCCTGTTGCGGATACCCCTGTTGCGGATACGCCTGTTGATTGGGCATTCCCTGCTGCGGATACCCCTGTTGCTGCGGATAACCCTGTTGTTGCGGAGGCGCATACCCTTGCTGCGGATAACCCTGTTGCTGCGGATAACCCTGCTGCGGATAACCCTGCTGCGGATAGCCCGGATTCCCGACCATGCCTTGTTGGGGATAGCCAGGCTGAGGCTGCGGTTGAGCCGACTGCTGTTGCCACTCGTAGCCAGGCGCTGAAAAGCCGTCGGTGCGCATTCCCCCCGAGCCGCCCATCAGCCCTGCGGCGAAGCCACCGGGGCCGCCGCCCATCGGACTGCCCTGCCCCATCATCCCCATTTGCCCAGGACCCATTTGGCCCTGGCCCATCATCCCCATTTGCCCGGGACCCATTTGCCCGGGACCCATTTGGCCCTGGCCCATCATCCCCATTTGCCCGGGACCCATCTGCCCAGGACCCATTTGACCCTGGCCCATCATCCCCATTTGCCCAGGACCCATTTGGCCCTGGCCCATCATCCCCATTTGTTGGGGATTCTGCTGTCCGGCAAAGTGCTTGTACGCGAGGTACCCGAGGCCCCCCACCGCAGCCACACCGACCGCACCGGCCGCGACGGTCCCCAGGCCGGGCCCTTTGCCCTTGCCGAAATCCGAGCCGAGCATCGCGCCAAGGAGAGAAGTCGAGTCCATCCTAACCCCCAATCCTTTCTAAACCGGATCTCCGAACGACGACCATCCTGTGTCAGCGCCGCGCCGAAGGCTCGACGCCGAGCTCTCGGAGCAGGTTGTCAGCGCCCGCGACGCTGTCGAGGACCCAAAGAACGTAGCGGAGGTCGACGTGAATCGACCGCGTGAGTTCGGGAATGAAGAGCCAAGCCTGCGCCATCGACTCGTAGTTCCCGTCGAAGGCCAAGCCGACGAGCTCACCGTCCCCGTTGAGCGTCGCCGAGCCCGAGTTGCCACCCGTGATGTCTAGGTCCGCGAGGAAGTCGACGGGCACCTCGAGAAGCTTCTCATCGGTGTAAGCGCCGAAGCGTCGCGCCGAGAACGCGTCGAGCAGGGCCTTCGGGGCGTCGAAGGGCTCGACCCCCGTGTTCTTCGCCACGACCTCGCTCAAGGTCGTGAACGGGAAATAGACCGGGCTCTCGGGCTTCGGCGCGTATCCGCGCACCGTCCCGAAGGTCACGCGGAGCGTGCGGTTCGCGTCCGGCGCCAAGAGCCCGCCAGCGTGCTCGCGCATCGCGCCGGTGAAGGAGGGCTGCGCGACGAGCATCGCGCCCGCGAGCTTCTTGCCTCGCTCGTCGAGGTCCTTCGTCCGAGCGCGCAGCGTGAGCGCGAGCCGTACGAGAGGGTCCTTGCTCTTCTTCAGCTCGGCGACGGTCGCGGTCTTCAGGAGCTCGACGCGCACGGCTTGGTCCCCGAGCTTCGTCTCGGCGTAGAGCTTGTCGATCGCGGCACGGAGCTCGTCGTCCGACGGCTGCGCGCCCTTCTTTCCTAGGACAGCGTCAGCGATTCCCGCGCGCTGGCTCGCGGGCAAGCGAAGCTCGCGGTGAATGACCGTCATCAGCATCGCGGTGTCGATCGCCGCGTCGTACTGACTCGAGAGCTGGATGAACCCCTGCTCCTTCTGTCGCTGGTTGCGATCCTGATAGTCGGGGTCGCGCTGGGCGTCCGGCTTCGCGCGCTCCTCCGCGTTGCGCACGATGGTGTGCGCGACCCCGAAGAGCCGCACCATTCGGGTGAGCTCGTTGAGCGAGCGGTCCGCCTGCAGGGAGGATCGGCTGTCCGCGAAGACTCGCGCGACCCCGTCGATCGCGTTCTTGTATTTGTCTTTGCGCGCTGGGTCCGCGTCGATCCATTTCGACAGCGCGGCCTCTTCATCTGCTTTGCGCTGCAAAGCACCGCCCTTGACCAAGCCCTCGAGCTGCCCCTTCGTATTGGTGAGGTAGTTCGCGAGCCCGCGAGACACCGTCTCGGCCTTGATCTCGAGCTCCTTGTTGCCCTTGGTCGCCTTGGTGAGCTCCGCGAGATACTCCTCGAAGAACCCGAGTTGGTACGGCAGGTCGTCGTTCACGGCCTCGCGCGTCTCGGCGACCGTCGTCAGGCGCGAGGTGCGCGCCGGGTAGCCGGCGACGAGGACCGGGTCGCCCGCGCGCAGCGGGCGCTTCGCCAAGCGGAGCACGTGCTCGGGTCGATAGGGGACGTTCGCCGCGTCGAAATCGGCGGGCTGCCCATCGGGCCCGACGTAGGCTCGATAGAACGAGAAATCACCGGTATGGCGAGGCCACCGCCAATTGTCGACCTCGCCGCCGTAGTTCCCGATCGAGGCAGGAGGCGCGTAAACGAGGCGGAGATCACGGATCTCGAGCTGCTCGATGAGGCGGAACTCGGCGCCGTTGTAGAACGACGCGACCGAGCAGCGGACGTTCTTGTGGGCCTTCTCGCAATCCGCGACGAGGGATTTGGTGTGGTCTTCGACGAGCTGGTTGCGCGCGAGATCGTCACGCGCGCCGGCGATTCCGTCGCGGACTTGGGCGGTCACGTCGGTAATCGAGCGCGTGACGAGCGCGCGACCTGCAGGGCCCGCGGAGCGCTCGGCGGCCCTGTCCTTCGCGAGGAAGCCGTCTTTGATGAGGTTCTCCGTCGGGGTCGAGTTGCGCTGCAGCGCGCCCGTCACGCAGTGATGGTTCGTGATGATGAGGCCGTCCGCGGAGACGAAGCTCGCCGAGCAACCGCCGAGCGAGACCACTGCACCGAGCGGGAACTCCGTGGGCTTGGTGAGCGCGCTCGCGTCGATGGTGAAGCCGGCGGTCTTCAAGCGATCGGCCTGCAGCGCGAGCTGCTCGGGCAGCCACATCCCACCGGGGTTTTCGAACTTCACCGGTGGCACCGAGCGATCGGCGACCGGCGTGGTGGCGGACGACGCCGAGGCGCTCGCGGATTGAGCCGCCGAGTGGCCGCCGGGTGGGGTCGTCGCGCCCTCGTTCGAGCCGCCGCTGCTGCAGGCCGCAAACAAAATTGTAACAAGCGCGCCCGCGCACGTCCGAGACGACACGATCATGCGGCAGGCTTATCGGCTCTCGGCCGGGGCATCAACCAAGCGGCTCGACCGACCCGTCGCTCGGGCTCATGTCGACCATCAGGCGCGTGCGCCCGACGAGGAGCTCGGAGCCGTGCGCGAGGCGATGCTTGCCGTGAACTCGCACGAAGACGCCGCTGCGCGCGCCGAGGTCCGTGAGGATGAACGAGTCGGCCTGCTCCTCGATCACGCAGTGGTAGGGGCTGATGAGCGGATCGCCGCGAAAGACCATGTCGTTCGCGTAGTCGAGCGCCGAGCCGATCTGCAGGGTCGTGCCGCGCGCCATCGAGACCGCGCCGGGTGCGCCGCCCTCGAAGACCTGAACGACGCGGAACGCGCTAGGCCACTTGAGCGAGGAGCGGAAGTACGTCGGACCCGCGCCGGGGCCGTCGTTCGGGTCGGGGTTGCGCTCGAGACGCAGCAGCTGGTCACCGATGATGAACTCGTCGTTGAGCCCAATCTCCACGCGGCGGTGGATGCGCAAGAAGACGCCGTTGCCGCCATCGAGGTCGGCGAGGATGAGCGTGCCCCCCTTCGCGCCGCTCTTCGTCTCCCATGTGAGCATGGCCTCTCGAGGGTGACAGAAGCGCTCTCCCTCGAGCTTCACCGTCCCACCGGTGCCGAGGACGGCCTCGTCGCCGCGAACCTCGTAGAACTCGGGACCACCCTGGAGCGAGCGCGTGACGTGGAGGCGCGCACGGAGCTCGCGCGCGGCGACGGGAGGCAGCCCGACGCGTGGAGCGAGCTGACGGAAAGCCTGGCCCGGACCGACGGGAGCCGAACCGTCCGTGCGAACTGCGATGGGCGTCGTGGGCTGCGAAGCAGGGCGCGGCGACTCTGCGGTCGGCGGCACCGGCGCGGGCGCGACGACGCGCGGAGCCTCGGCGGGAACGGCGACGGCGCGCGGCGAGCTCTCGCGAGCAGGAGGAACACCACGCGCTGGCGTTCCGGCGGCGGCTCGCTTCTCACGCTGCTGGCTGCCGATGCGATCGAGATCGACCTCGGGCGGCTTCTCGAGGGTCTCGACACCACCGGACGCGCGGCCCGCGATGATGTCGTCGAACTTCCCCTCGCGCAGCATCAGCACCATCTCCATGTGCTGACCCTTCATCAGCCCGCGGACGTACTGAGAGACGTCGGTGCGCGCTGTCTCGGAGGCGTACGAGCGCTTGTGGCTCTTGATGATGCGACCGCCGTCCGCGAAGAGGTGCGTGATGATGTGCGGCTTGTCGAGACCCGAGTCCTCGGTTTGAACGTGGTACTCGGCGCCCTTGTATTTGATGTTGTTGTTGAAGCCGACCTGCGCGCGAAGGAAGACGCCCGGCCGCAGCGTGCGCTCGAGCTTGCTCAGCTCTTCGTGGGTGTAGCGGGTGATGGCCGCGTCGAGCTCGGCGTGGTTGCCAGCGACGCCCTCCATCCGCTCGAACGTCATGCGAGCGAGCGCGGAGTTCTGATCGATGCGGAGCGCGTCCGCGAGCAGGCCCTGGCCCTCGGCGTCGTTGCCGAACGCAGCAGCCGCAGCGCACAGGATCACGAGGGCTTCTTCGTTCCTGCCGCGGTCACGTAGGATCTTCGCGACCCTACCGGCGACCGCCCTCGTCTCCGATCCACTCGCCATCCGCGCCTATCATGCGGTCAACAGCTCACCGCTCGCAAGGCTCGGGTGCCGGAGTGCAGCAAAGACGGTGCTTCCACCGTTGTTGCGAGAGGTGAACTCAGCCTTCGCGAGCCGTCGAGCTGGGGGTCTCGCTCGCGGGGGGCGGTGGGCGGCGCGAGGTGCGGGGCCGCCGAGGAGCCTCGGACACTGCGCCTTCGATGGGTGTCTCGCCGGCGGCTGCCGAGGTGCGCGAAGCCACGTTCGGTGTGGCCTTCGTCGGCACTGCGGGCACATCGATGACGAACGACGTACCGCCCCCGTCAGGGCGCGTCGGGCTGAAGACGCGCACGCGACCACCGTGGTTTTCAGCGATGTGGCGGACGAGCGCGAGGCCGATGCCGCTGCCGCGCGCGCGCGTGCTGTTCGCCGCAGCCCCACGGTAGAAGCGCTCGAAGATCCGCGCGTGCTCTTCCTTGGGGATGCCGGGGCCCTCATCCATCACCTTGATCGCGACGCGGCGCCCGTCGCGCTCGACCTTCACGGTGACGCGTCCGCCCTCCTTCGCGTACTTGAGCGCGTTGTCGATCAGGTTGAGGATCGCCAGCTCGAGGGCTCTCTGATCGATGCGCGCGCGCGGGATGTCGTCTTGGATGTCGAGCGCGAGGATGACGGCCTCGCTCTCGGCGCGATAGCGGAAGCTCTCGACGGCGCGCCTCGCGACGTCTTCGACGCTGCCCTCGACGAGATCGTAGGCGGCCTTCCCTCGCTCGACGCGGGCGAAATCGAGGACGTTCTCGATGAGCGTCGTGAGCCGCTCGCTCTCCCCGACGATGATCTGCAGGTAGTGTTTGCGCTTCGCCTCGGTGGTCGCGCGATCGAGGAGCAAGAGCTCTCCGAACATGCGGATGAGCGACAGCGGGGTCTTGAGTTCGTGCGACACGTTCGCGACGAACTCGCTCTTCATCGCGGAGACGCGCCGTTCCTTGAGCGACGCATTGATGACGATGATGAGGCCAGCGGTGGTGATCAGGCCCGCGACCACGACGAGGAGGAACTCGATGAGCCTCCGCCGCTCGACCTGCCGATCGACCTCCTCGGCGGTCGTCAGCGCCACCTGGACCTGCCAGTTGTAGAGGGTCGTGGGAAATCGCACGCCGACGGTGAGCCGCCCGACCTTGAGCGGCGGCCCGAACACGATGCGACCTCGCTCGTCGACGACGTTCATCCGCGTGTCGCCGCGATCCGGATCTTTGAAGAGCTGGGTCATGACGTCGCGGATCAGGCGGTCGACGTCGTGCCAGAGCACGACCATCAACCGGCGACCATCGACCGAGCGCTGCCAATAGCTCAAGAGGTACTGGCGTTCGCCGACGGCCTCGTGGAGATGGCGGAGCTCCTCGACCTGACCCTCGAGGTTGAGCGTGCGAAAGAGCCGGTTGATGAGGAGCCGACGGAAGGTGTCGTCTTCACGCGAGGGGCTGCGCGAGACGAACGCGAGGACCTCGTGCGACTCGTGCGACATGTCGACGACGAGGATCGCGCGGACGCTCGGGGTCTCGCGCGAGGCCGTCGCCAACCAACGGCGCCCGAAGTTCCCGAGGTCGTTTACATTCGTGTAAGTCGTAACGACGTTGTCCTGGCGGATGATGTGGTCGTCGAGCATCGTCGCGCGCTCGGTCGCGAGCGCGGCCGTCGCGTCGAGGACGGTCTGCTGGCGCGCCCGCTCGATGCCGGGCGAGATGCGAAGCGCGAGCGCGCCGAGCGCGAACGCCGCGATGACGATCGCCGGGATGAGCAGGAAGTAGAGGAGGCGCTCGCCGAGCCTGCGTTCTTTCAAGACCCGTCGAGATCGTAGGTCGGAGCGGGCCGCGAGGCTCGTCTCATTTCGACCGAGCCCCCGCTCGAGGGTCGGCCGAGCTCAGCGTCGGGTGAGGTCGCGCAGCTTGGGCCTGCAGACGCGGTCGGGATCGACCACGATCTCGCGCTGGGCGAGGAACTCGCCGAATCGCTCGGCGATGTACGTGATCGCGTGGGCGTCTCCGACGCTGAAGGGCGAGCCGTCGACGGGGTTCGCGGCCTCGATCAAGCCGAGGAAGCGACCGCCTGCGAGCACGGGCGCGATCACGTAGGAGGCGGGAGCGAGCGTCAGCGCGCGCCAGCGTGCGTCCTCGGCGAGCGCGTCCGTCGCGGGAGCGGCGAGGACGGCCGCGCGACCGACACGCATGGCCTTGCCGAGGTGCGTGACGAACTCGCTCGCGCGGGTGAGCACGGCGTTGCCGAGCTGCTCGCCCTCACCCGTCGTGATCCCCTGACGAACGACGACGAACTCACGTGTGTTGATGTCGAAGAACGACACCAAGACGACGAGGGACGGGATGTTCTCGAAGACCAGGTTGATGACGAACTCGGCGCCCTCGAGAGGCTCGTGCACGAAGCTGAGGTCGCTGCACGCCTCGAAGAGATCGGTGATGAGATCGTCGCCGGCCTTGCGCGTCGCATTCGTGAGGCGCTTGACGACCACGGCGGGGTGCGTGGCCGGTCGATTCGTGAGCGGCGCAGAGCCCGGTGCGGAGGCTCGCGGCGTCCCTTGCGGGGGTGTCGCGGCGGAGGGCCGCGCTGCGGAGGTCGGGGCCGCGCCGCCGGGGACAGACGTGCGCTGAACCTCGGTGTCGGGCGCGGCGACCGAGCTCACCCCGACCGACGCAGGCGGCGGGATCGAAGCTGGTTTTGCTGGAGGCACCGAGGCCGTGCGCACCGGCGGCGGGGGTGGAACCGAGCGCGCTTTGGGTGGTACGGAGCCAGGCACCACGGTCGGGCCTGGAGGGGCGTCGGGCTCGACCTCGGGCTCGATCCACTCGGCAGACGGGGCCGGAGGAGGGACCGCGCGAGTCTGCTCCACGGCTTCTACGGGGGGCTCGACGCTGAGAGTCGCCTCCTCATCATCGGCCATGTCCGCCGCATTTCTCCGGATCTCGGAGGGCGTGGGAGCAGGGACAGCGCTGACCTTCGCCGAAGGAGCTGGAGCAGGTGGCGCCGATTTCGGAGCAGGCGGCGCTGACTTCGGAGCAGGCGGCGCTGATTTCGGAGGCTCCGGAGCAGCCGCGGGCTCGAGGGCTGCGGGCTCGAGGGCTGCGGGCTCGGGGGCTGCGGGCTCTGCAGCTGCGGGCTCCGCAGCTGCGGGCTCGACGGCGATGGGCTCGAGCAGCGTGGGCCCCTGGTGGGTAGCGAGCTCGCCCGTGACGAGCAGCGGAGCGTCCGTGATCGCGATGACGGGAGAAGGCCGAATGGGCTCGACATCTTCAATCGCGGCAGGGCGCGACGACGGAGCCAACGGCGCTGCGGGCGGAGCCGACGGCGCTGCAGCGATCGGAGTGGGTGCTGCGGGCGGAGCCGATGGCGCTGCGGGCGGAGCCGACGGCGCTGCGGGCGGAGCCGATGGCGCTGCGGGCGGAGCCGATGGCGCTGCGGGCGGAGCCGATGGCGCTGCGGGCGGAGCCGATGGCGCTGGCGCCTCGACAACCGCGGCTGAGCGCTGCGCATCGATGCGCGTCACGATCTGCGAGATGTCCTCGTGACCGTGGCGCGTGACATCACCCCGCAGCGGAGCGGAATGATGGTGCGGATCGAGGCGCGCGACGACCTCGGTCACGCGCTGATCGACAGGCACGAGCGCGGGAGCAGGGCCCGGCGGGACCACCGCGAGCGCAGGAGCTGGCCCCGGGTGCGGCGCGGAGGGTGGAATCGGAGCGTCCTTCGCGGGAAACGCAAGCTCAGGCTCCGATGTGCGCCAATCCTTGAACGCGAGCGTAGCGAGCGGCGGTCGCTTTGGGCGCCCGGCGAACTCGTGATCGAAGACCGCGAGCTGGATGAACTTGCCAGCGGGGGCACCGCTCAGCGAATTGCGAAGCACCTCGAACTGCGCGCGCAGGATGGCCTCCGCGTCACGCAAGCTCGTCGACTCCGCGACCATCAGCGCCATCTCGCGATAGGTGAGCGGCGATTGCGGAGTCGGATCCTGGCTGCGTCGGCTCAATATCTTGAAGGCCGGCAGAACCTCGGTGACGACGTCTTGCGTGCGCGCGACGGGCGGAGCGCTCGGCGGTCGCGGCGCAGTCTGAGGCCGCGGGGCGCTCGGCGGTGGAGCGCTCGGCGGTGGAGCTTCACCCACGGTAACGACCGCGCCGATGACCACACCGCCGTCGTCCTTCGAAGGTGGAGTCTCGCTTCGCGCCTCGAGCGGCACTGCCGCTCCACCGGTCATTCGCTCGAACGCGGTCGCAGCCTGCATCGGCCGCGCTTGCGCCTGGGGCGTCGCGGCGTGGCCCGCGCCGTTCGGACGAGGCACGGGGTCGTCGGGGATGGCGACCTTGGCGTGAGCCTTCGGCTCGGTCGACGCTGCCGAGACGATCGCGGGTGCAGCTGCAGGCTGAGGCGCAGACTCCACCGGCGTCGCAGGCTGAGCTGTGGGCTCCGCACGACCACGACGTTCACGCCCGCGAGAGGAGCCACGCGCTGCGCGAGGTCGCGCCGCGCGCTCACGCTCCGGGGCGCTCGGAACGGGAATGGGGTCGGTCGTCAGGGCGGCGTCGTCGGCCGCGCGCTGAACGACGTATCGAACGCGCGACACCGGATCGATCGCTCGATATCCGTCGTCGAGCAGCTCAATGGAGAAATTGCCGAAAGGCGCGTCGTCGCCGCGCTTCGCGCGCGCCGCCTGCAGAGCCTTCTGCCATTGCTCCGCTTCAACACAATGCCGCTCGCCGGGCGAGCCCGCCCCGATCGAGGAAATATCGACGTACCAGCGCATCTCGTCGTCGCCTGCCGCGCCACTCTGCGACCCGAGAGATCGCGAGGGCCACGACCATACGGGCCTTTTTGTTCCTGGTCAACGCGACCCCGCGACCAGGTCCTGCACGCAGAGATGCTCATGCTATAGGGCGTGGAGAGTGGCGGACAACGACGACGCGGGTCGCAGATCTCGTCGCGGGTCGGGCGCCGCGGCTCGACGAGCGGTCCTCGCTGCACTCCACGCCCTCGCAGGCGTCTGGCCCCGAATCGACGTCGCGCTCTACCTCATGTGGTGCAGCCTCGCGATCGGGCTCGCTGCGGCCGTGTTCGTGGCGTCGATGCACACGCAGACGGGCGGCATATGGTCAGCCCCACTTGACGATACGTTCATCCATTTCGATTACGCACGGTCGTTCGCCCGGGGCCGAGCATTCGAATGGTCGAACGGGAACGGGTTCTCCAGCGGCGCGACGAGCTGGCTCTACCCGATGCTGCTCGCTCCCGGGTGGGCGCTCGGCTTCCGCGAGCTCGACCTGATGCAGTGGGCGCTCGGCGTCGCTGTGTTGAGCCTGTTCGTATTCTTCCTCGGCGCGGCGCGGCTCGTCTCGTCGAGCCCGGCCGGCCACCCGCTGCGCGTCGACGCCGAGAGCTCGGCTCGCCCCTTCGGCGGAGCCGTGAAGTACCTCGTCCCTCCCGCCGTTCTCTCGCTCGGCGCGCTCGATTGGTCGCTCTTCAGCGGAATGGAGAACGCGCTTCACCTCGGCGTGTGGGGTGTCGCAGCGATCGCTTGGGCGCGGGCGGCCGGTCGCGCCCGACACGGGCGTATCGCGGTCTACCGGTCGGCGCTCGCGCTCGGCGCGGCGAGCGTGCTGCTCGTCCTCACCCGCCCCGAGTCGATCGTGTGCGCGCTCGTGTTCGCCGTGTCCGGCGCGTTCGCTTGCGCTCGCGTGGTGCCCGGCGCGCTCGAGTCACGCCGGCTGCCGCTCGCGTTCGCCTCGATCTCGTTCGGCGCGCCGCTCGGGGTGCTGCTCCTGCAAGCGCTCGTCACGCGCGCGCTCACCGGTGAGTGGAGCGCCGCTGGCGCGATCACCAAGCTCCTCACCCACGATCCCTATTTGCCTGTCTCGCGAATGCCCGCCGAGTACGCAGGGATCTTCAAGTACCTGGTGACGAGGCTCGTCCATTACCATTTCTCCGACGCGCTCCCTTATGGGTATATCGTGCCTGCGCTCGGCGTCGTGCCCTTCGCGATCCCACGATTGCGACACGTAGCGGCGACGGTCTGGGTGCAGGTCCTGCTCTGGCTCGCGATCGTCTCGTTCAACACGCAGGCTCGCTGGCAGAACGAGCGCTACGTGATGAGCGCGGCGGCCTGGTTGCTCGTGCTCGCGGTGATGGGGCTCGGCGTCCTCGCGAGCCATATCGGCGACACGCTGCGGGGCCGCCTCGCTTGGGGCGGCCGCCTCGCCATAGCGGGGCTGGCGGCAGCGCTCTATTGGGGGCACCAGCGCCCGCGCCTCCGCGACCAGATTTGGTTTTATGGGCGAGCCTGTCGCAATATCCACGATCAGCAGGTCACGGTCGGCGAGCAGCTCGGTCGATTGACCCCGAAGCCGCACCGCGTGCTCGTCGGAGACGCTGGCGCCATCCTCTACGCGTCCGATCTGCCCGGACTCGACATCATCGGGCTCGGTGGGTACCGCGATTACCCCTTTGCGTCCGCGCACCGCGCAGGGCTCGGCGCGACGATCGAGCTCATCGAGCGAATGCCCCCCGCGGAGCGGCCGGACATGATGGCGCTCTATCCCGAATGGTGGGGCGAGTTCCCCACCGTCTTCGGACATCGAGTCGCCGAGGTCACCGTCGTCGGCAATGTGATCTGCGGCGGCCCCACCAAGGTCATCTACACGGCGGATTGGGCGCCGCTCGAAAACGGCAGCAGGCCAGCCATCACCGACGGCGCTGTCCACGACGACCTCGACGTCGCGGATCTCGTGAGCGAGCGCGCACACGACTACGACCGCGGCCCGCGTGAGCGCGGAGAGATCAGCTGGCGCGTTCTGCCCGCGACGAGCGATCGCGCTCGCGATGTCTTCGATGCCGGCCGAGCCTTCCCGGCCGGCGCTCGAGAGTCGATGCGCGTCGGCCTACCGCCGGACGGGGGCCGCGTGGTCGTGCGCACCGTGACGACCGTGCGCTTCACGCTTCGCGCGTCGCTCGATGGCAAGGACCTCGGCGTCATCGAGATCATCCCGGCGGAGGGCTGGTCCGAAGCCTCCCTCCCCTTGCCCGCTGGTTTGCCCCGCGCCGGCCGGCTCTCGCTCATCGCCGACCACGACTGGGTCGACTACCACGTTTGGATCACGCGCTGATCGCGGCGATCAAAACTCTGTTCCACGTGCAGCAGTCTCGCGGTCGCTCGACACGACCGTGAAGGAGCGATACGCCCCTCGCCCACACGACGAAAGGATCGAACCATGAAGGTCTACGGCCACCCGATGAGCACGTGCACGCGCAAGGTGCTCACCACGCTGGGTGAAAAGGGGCAGAAGGCGGAGTTCGTGCTGGTCGACATCATGACCGGCAAGCACAAGACTCCTGACTACTTGGGGCTTCACCCGTTCGGAAAGGTCCCGACGCTCGAGGACGACGGGTTCGTCCTCTACGAGTCGCGCGCCATCTGCCGCTACCTCGACGAGAAGTTCGGCGGCGCCAAGCTGCACGGCTCCGACCTCAAGAGTCGAGCGCTCGTGGAGCAGTGGATCAGCGTGGAGACCTCGAACTTCACGCCGGCCGCGATGAAGATCATCATGTCCGCGTTCTTCGGGCCGATGATGGGCAAGCCCGTCGATGAAGAGGCCGTCGAGGCCGGCCGCAAGGGCGTCGCGTCGTGCGTCGAGGTGATGGAGCGACAGCTCGCGAAGCACCCCTACATCGCCGGCGAGAGCTTCTCGATCGCCGACATCGGGTTCATGCCGTACATCGAGTACCTCTTCGCCGGCAAACAAGGCGGCGTCATCGAGAGCTCGCCGCACACGGCCGCCTGGTGGCAGCGAATCAGCGCTCGCCCCTCGTGGAAGGCCGCAATTGGTCAGGCTGGCTGACGATTTTCGATCTCGTGCGCCGCGCGTAGCGAGGAGGGCGTGGCCCTCTGACGGGCGCGCGAAAGCGAGCCCAGGTTGAACTGGGGCCTGCCGTCGGAGCCTCTCCCGCTCGCGTCCGTCTTCTTGGGCGTGTGCGCGATCCTCTTCCAGAGGCGCGCGGCGACGCTCCTCGGCCGCGTGCGCGCGCGGTCCTTCGTGCTCGCGTGCGCGCTCGCTTCGGCGCTGCTCAGCGCGCTGTGGGTCGCTGTCTACCTGCGTGGCGGGCCACGCATCATCGACGCGACGGCGTATTACCTCGAGGGCCGCGCGCTCGCGGAGGGCCGCCTTCGATGGCCGCTCGGCGAGCCGGAGGCTTCGTTCGCCGGGCGCTTTTTGGTTCGCGATGCCGCCTCGACGGAAGGCGCGCGCCACCTCGCCGGCATCTTTCCACCTGGATATCCGCTCGCGCTCGCGATCGGCTTCTGGGTCGGCGCACCGATGGCGATCGGCCCCGTCCTCGCCGCGCTGGTCACGACAGCGACGGCAGCGCTCGCTCGCGAGGCCGCGCTAGCGTCGGACTGCGACGCCCCGCTCGCCGAGAAGGGCGCGGCGCTCCTCGCGACGCTCTCCGCGGCGCTCCGCTATCACACCGCCGACACCATGTCGCACGGCCTCGCGGCGCTGCTCGTCGCGACGGCGCTCGCCGGAGCGCTCGCGCTTCGTCGGCGCTCGGCCGACTCGACACCGCCTCGGCTCAGGACGAACGCAGCGCTTTACGTGTTAGTCGGGGCGGCCTCGGGGTGGCTCGTCGCGACGCGCCCCGTGAGCGGCGCGGCTCTCGTGGTCGCCGTCGTAGGGGTGCTCGGGTGGCGCTCGGTCCTGCGCCCGCTCGCGCTCCTCGCGCCCCTCGGCGCGGCGCCGTTCATGGCGCTCCTCCTCCTGCACCAACACGCGGCGACAGGGACCTGGCTCGCGTCTTCGCAAACGCTTTACTACGCTGTAAGCGACGGTCCGGCCGGCTGCTTCCGCTACGGCTTCGGCGCTGGCATCGGCTGCAAGCTCGAACACGGCGATTTCGTCGCGCACAACCTCGAGCACGGCTACGGCTTGGTCGCCGCGCTGAAGACCACCGCGCGACGGCTCAGCATGCACGGGGTCGACGCCCTCAACGCGGAGCCGCTCACGATCGCGCTCACCTTGCCTGCGCTCGTCTTCGCCGCGCGGCGCCGCCCGCTCTTGCGTCTCGCGGCCACAGTCGCGGCGTTCGTCCTCGCGTATGCGCCATTCTATTTCGACGGCAATTACCCCGCTGGTGGCGCACGGTTTTATGCGGATGTCCTGCCAGTCGAGCTTTCGCTGACCTCCTTGTTTGTCACTTCATGGCTCGCGCGCCGGGTCGATCGCGACCCCGGCCGGCTGATCGTCGTCGTCGGCGCGCTGTCGCTCCTCGGCTTCTCGCTCCGCGCCCATCGCGATCACGAACAGCTGCGCGACCGCGAGGGCGGCCGACCCATGTTCGAGCCGAGCATTCTCAGCACCGCGCCGACAGCGCGCGGGCTCGTCTTCATCGACACGGACCACGGCTTTTTGCTCGGGTTCGACCCTGCCCACCGCGCGGACCAGTCACTCGAGGTCGTGCGCTACCGCGGCGACGATGTCGACTACTTCCTTTGGCTCGCACGGGGCACACCCGAGAGTTACCGCTACGTCCACGACTTCTCCGGGGGCCCACCGCGACTCCAAGCCTACGAGCCGCGCTCTCGCGGTGTCGTCGAAGCAGAGAGCCTCTGGCCCCCCGTCGGGCAGCGCGGCGCGTACGCGCTGCGCTCCTATCCGAGCTGCGCTGCGGGAGCTGCGCTGCGGCTCGAACTGCCGCGCAACGAATTGGACACAGGGGAGGCCCACGAGATCGCGCTCTCACTGCCGAGCGCGGTCGCGCACAGGTCTGTCACGCCACAGCTGGTCTTCGACGACGAGGCCGGGGTCGTCGAGCTCGAGCTCCGCTCCGCTGACACGTCTGTAATTACCGTCGAGGCGCGGGCCGAGGTGCTCGGCAGCGGCTGCGTTCGAGGGCCGCTATTGACGGTGGGCGAAGGGCCTGTCGAGTTTGTTTTGCACCCCAAAACAACCGGGGTCGCGCTCGACGCGATCACCTACACCCCGTAAACCAGCCTCAATCGTCGTCGTCCCCCGAGATTTCAAAGGCGCGGCTCTGGTCCACGATCGCACGCAGCTCCTTGCCGACTTTGAAGAACGGCAGGCGCTTTGCGGGGACGTTCACGGCCTCACCCGTGCGCGGGTTGCGACCGTTATACGGCTTATAAGGCCGCACTGTGAAACTCCCAAATCCTCTTATTTCGATGCCCTCGCCTCGCTCGAGGCTCTCGGTCATGGCGTCGAACACGCAATTGACCACAAGTTCAGCTCGCGCCTTGGTCAATGACCCACGCGCGGCGATGACGTCGATGAGCTCGCTCTTCGTCATGACTGCTGAGCGAGCATCGAGCTCAATCGAGACCTCGTCAACACACACTGGGTAGGGCCCGGTCGCGAAAGGTTCACGCCGTGGTGTGAACGAACTGCTCCACCCCCAACAGAGACCCATCCTTTTTTCGCGGGCCTACCGCGAGGAAGACCCAACAAAACAGCCACGCTGAATGGGTGATTGCGGCATATCAATTGCTAAAGTCTGACCGGCTCGCGAGTTCTGCCTCGCTCGCGCCAGCCGAGATTCAAGCTACGAGACTAGGTCCGACGAATCCAACGGTGCGCCCATGACCACGTATCGCCTTCGATCTGCTTTGCTCACATCCCTGCTTTCGCTGGGGCTCCTAGTGCCAGCACGGGCGGCCTTCGCGGAGCCGACCCAAGACGATGATGAGGCGGAGGGCACCGACGACGAGGAGTCCGCTGCCGAGGACGAGGCGACGGACGACTCGGACAGCGCGGACGACGAAGCGACGGACGACGACGCAGACGACCAGGCGGACACCAACGATGAGGCCACCGACGAAGCGCCCGTCGTAGTCGCGCCCGCCAAGACCAAGAGCCGCACGAAGACCGTGAAGGTCAAGCGTTCGGACAAAGACGTCGTGGTGGTCGTCAAGAAGAAGAAGCGCCACCACGTGAAGCGTCCGCGCACCGTGGTCGTCGAGCGGCGCAGCAAGCTCGTCGCCGACGACGACATCGACCCGGCCAGCTGGGACGCCTTCAACCCCTACCCCTCACGTCGACATTTCTCGGTTCGCTTCGCGCCGCGCTTCTCCATGCACAGCGTGAACGACGTCGGCTTCTACGGCGGTGGCCTCGAGCTCAGCATCGGCGCCGACAACCGCAACGGCTTCTACGGCTTCTACACGTCGTTCGACACGGGTCGCAGCGACGGAGACCTCGGCTACGGCGAGTTCGACGTCGGCGTGGACATGGCGTGGACCGCAGGCCCCTTCCACTTCGGCCTTCGCCCGACGCTCGGGTATTTCGGGGCCTCGCAGATCGGCTATTACAACGCCTACGAGGCCTTCAAGATCGGCATCGGCGGGGTCGCTGGCATCGATGTCTATCGCAGCCGCGATTGGACTGTCGGCTTCCAGGCTGAGCCCCGCGTCGACCTGCTCGCTGGCTACGACCTCTACTGGAGCGATCCGGGGACGTACGGGATGTACAGCGCGAACTTCTCGCTGACCATCAAGTACCAGAAGCACCGCCGCAACCTGCGCAAGGAGCCGGCATACCCCACCGAGTGATCGTCGACACTCGCCAGCCGTGGGGCTAATCACGGCACATGTCTTCCTCCGTCATCGAAGAGCTCTGCCGCGGCGTCGTCGACCTGCACGTCCGCGCGGAGCTCGAAGAACGTCTGCGCGGCCCGCGTCCCCTCAAGGTGAAAGCGGGCTTCGATCCGACCCGCCCTGACCTGCATCTCGGGCACACCGTGCTGATGCAGAAGATGCGGCAGTTCCAGGATCTCGGGCACGAGGTCATCTTCCTCGTCGGCGACTTCACGGCGATGGTCGGTGACCCCACCGGCAAGAACGAGTCGCGCCCTCGCCTCACCCGCGAGGAGGTCCGCGCCGCAGCCGAGACGTACACCCAGCAGGCCTTCAAGGTCCTCGACCGCACGCGCACCACCGTCCGCTACAACTCCGAGTGGCTCGACGCGTTCAGCCCGACGGACACGATCGAACTCTGCGCGAAATACACCGTGCATCGCATGATGGAGCGCGACGACTTCTCGAAGCGCTTCGCCGACAAGCGCCCGATCCACGTGCACGAGTTTCTCTATCCGCTCTTCCAGGCGTACGACTCGGTCGCGCTCGAGTGCGACATCGAGCTCGGCGGCACCGACCAGCTCTTCAACTTGCTCGTCGGCCGCGACCTCATGCCCCGCTACGGCAAGCGCGCGCAGATGGTGATGACGACGCCCATCCTCGAGGGCATCGATGCGCGCTTCGAGGACGGGAAGATCGTCGGCGCGAAGATGTCGAAGAGCGCCAATAACTATATCGGCATTCAAGAAGACCCGTTCGACATGCTGCAAAAGCTCATGCTGATCGAGGATCGCGTCACCTTCCGCTACATCGAACTCCTGTCGAGGCGCCCGCTCGAAGAGATCCGCCAGGCGCGCGCCGACTTCGACGCTGGGCGCCTCGACATCATCAAGCTGAAAGAGGACTTCGCGATCGAGGTGGTCACTCGCTACCACAGCGCCGAGGCAGCCCAGACCGCGCTCGAGCGGCGCCGCTCCGTCGCGAAGGGTGGGCTCCCCGACGAGATCGAGGAGCACAGCTTCGAGAGTGGGATCACCCTCGCGAAGGCCCTCGCGACCGCCGGCCTGGTAAAATCCAGCTCGGAGGGCATTCGCATGATCGAGCAGGGAGCCGTCCATCTCGAGGGCAAGAAGGTCGAGAAGAGCGATGCCATGATGAAGCTCCCGAGCGGCAAGCACCTTGTCCGCGTCGGCTCGAAGAATCGCAAGTTCGCCTATCTCATCGTCACCTGAAAATGGCCGGATCGATTTTGGCGGAGAGGCGAACCCTCCTGGCAGGGTTCGCAGGGGCGGCACTCAGCGCGGCGTGCGGTGGCCCACCCGCGCCCGAGGCTCCCGTGTCGAACCTGCCCCCGCTCGCGCTCGAGCCTCTCGCTCGCCTCGCGACGTCGGCCGGCCTCGTCTGGGCGCTCCTGACGAAGCCTCGGACGATCGCGTCGATCCCGTTCCTCATCCCCGCCATCGGGAAGATCGTCCCCGAGCAGAACTTCAACCTGTTCAAGCTGCGCTACGGCCTCGACCCTCGACAGCTCCACGAGGCCATCCTCCTCTCGTACGACGACGTGATGAACCGCGCCGACGCGCAGCTCATCAAACACACCGAAGATCCAGCCGCCGTGGAGAAATGCTTCTTCGCGAGGCTCACGAGCGATGCGCAGCGCCACGAGGATCGGCCCGACGCAGTCCGTATCGTCGGCACCATCGGTCGAACGGAGCACGCCTTCACCCGCCTTGGGCGCGAGACCGTCTGCTTCCAGCAGGGCGGCGATCCGGAGCGCGGACCGGCTCGCATCGCGAGCCTCATGGCGACCAACGCGCTCACGCGCACGCCCAAGCTCCTCGACGCCGAGCCGCTCGCGTCGCTTTATCAGCGTTTCGGTGATGCGCCTGCGATCGGCCTGGCGCTCGGCCCGTTCGACGACGAGTGGAAGAAGGCGGCGCGCGGCCTGCTCGAGGTCGCGACGGCCGTCGGCGCAGCCGCGCGGCCCACCTCGCGCGAGAACCTCGGGTTCGCGATCGCGATCACGGGCGACTGGGGCGATCGAGGCGCGAAGGCCGCCGAGACGCTGCGCGGGGCGTGGGACGACTTCGCGACGACCACGATGGGACACCTGCTCTCGCTCGATCGCCCAGTCGGTGAACCGCTCGCCGCAGGCGATCGCTCGGTCATCACGTTGAGCGTGGAGATCGCGCCCGACCGCTTCGCCGACGGACTCAAGGCCGTGCTCGAGACCGACCTCGAGGCCATCATGCGGCTCGACTGATCAGAGCGAGCACTTGCCCGCGGTGCAGACGCTCCCCTGACAATCGGCGCCGATCACGCAGTCGGCGCCGCTCGTGCACCAGCCACAATACGGGCCGCCGCAGTCGACATCGGTCTCGCCGTTGTCTTTTACGCCGTCAAAGCAGTTCGCGACGGGCTGGCAATGTGGCCCGTGGCCCGAGAAGGCGCAGACGTTGGTGGTGCAGTCGGCCGCGACGAAGCAATCGCGGTTCGGGCGGCAAGCAGGGCAGTGCGCGCCGCCGCAGTCCGTGTCGCTCTCGTCCTGATTCAGGAGCTGATCGGTGCACGACGGCAGGCAGATCATGCTCGGACCGCAGTCACCCCCGAGGCAGTCGACGTCGCTGACACAGGCGTAACCCGGGAAGCACGGCGCGCACGAGCCACCGCAGTTGATGTCGGTCTCGTCGCCGTTCTTGACCCCGTCGAAGCACGAGGGCGCCGCGCAGAGCGCCACACCGTCGACGAGGTCGCAAGCGCCGCTCTCGCAGTCGTTCGGCTGCGAGCAGGGCTCGCCCGGGCCACAGGGTGAACACGACCCGCCGCAATCGACGCTCGACTCGCTGCCGTTTCGCACGCCGTCCGAGCACGACGCCGGCTGGCATTGTTCGTCGGTGCAGACGCCGCTCGCGCAGTCCGCGGCCACGAAGCAAGGCGAGCCGGCGACGCAGGGCGCGCAAGCACCACCACAATCGACCGCGGGCTCGAGCCCGTTCGCGACGCCGTCGAAGCAGCTCGGCGCCTGACACGCGAACCCGACGCACACGTGTGAAGCGCAGTCACTCGAGGAAATGCAGGACGCGAACACACCACAGGGCGCGCACGCGCCGCCGCAGTCGACGTCGCTCTCGGTGCCGTTCGCGACGCCGTCGAAGCAGCTCGGCGCAGCGCATCTCCCCGAGCCCGCGTCGCAGACACGACTCGCGCAGTCCGTCGCGACGTCGCAGAGAGCGTTGTCCGCGCAGGGAGAGCACGCGAGACCGCCGCAGTCGACATCGCTCTCTCCCGGGGTGAGCGCGCCATCGCTGCAGCTCGAGAGGGGCTGACACGTGCCGGTGCAGATCGCGCTCGCACAGTCGCTCGCGAGGGCGCAGTCCTTCCCCACGACGCACTTCGGACAGACGTCGCCGCCACAGTCGACATCGGTCTCGCCATTGCTGACACCGACGTAACCGTCATCGCAGGCGTCGAGACACCTCGCGAGGACCTCGTCGCAGGTGTCGCTCGCGCAGTCGGAGTCGAGCGCGCAGGGCTCAGCCGGACCGCAGCCGCGGCAGCCTCCGCCGCAGTCGACGCCGGTCTCGGCGCCGTTCGATGCGCCGTCGAAGCAGGTGGGCGCGCAGTGGCCGGCCTCGCAGACGCCCGAGACGCAGTCAGCGTGCGCTTCGCAGGTCGCGCCGCTCTCGCAGCCGACGCCACACGCGAGGCCACAGTCGATCGCCGCCTCGCCTCCGTTCTTCACGCCGTCGTCGCAGGTCGCAGCGCTGCAAATCTCGCCGGTGCAGATCGCGCTCGCGCAATCCGAGATCGTTTTGCAGCTGTGACCCGCGTCGCACGGGGCGCACGAGCCCCCGCAATCCATGTCCGACTCGTCGCCATTCGCGAGTCCGTCGGCGCACGTGGGCGCTGCACATTCGCCGTCGGCGCAGACCCCTGACGCGCAGTCGCCTGCGACCGCGCACGGCGCTCCCTCATCGCAACGAACGACGCAAGAGACCCCGCCGCAGTCGATGCCGCTCTCGTCCCCGTTCGCGCGACCGTCGAAGCACGACGGCGCGCGACACTTGCCCTCGATGCACGTCCGCGTCGTGCAATCCGCGTCCGTGAGGCAAGCCGCGCCCTCGATGCATCTCGCGCAGGCGCCACCGCAGTCGACGTCGGTCTCACCCGAGTCGAGAGCGCCGTTCGCGCACGGGGCCGAGCTGCCGCCGCCCCCTTCACCGCCCGCGCCGTCGCCACCTGCGCCGCCCGTCGGCAGCGCCGGATCCGAACATCCCGGACCCAGCGCAGCTGCGAAGAGCAGCGCGAGGCGCACGCGACGGTTCATGCAGCCTTGCGATGTTTGCGTGCGTTCTGACGGCGTCGGACGAGGACGAGCCCGAGCAGGCTGACCAGCCCGAACGCCATCGCGTCGCCGGTGCGTGAGGACGCGGGAGCCGCGGCGCAGAACACGCCGTTGCCCTCGGCGTGAACGGTGACGTCGGACTCTTCGCAGACGCCGATCGAGGCGTCGTCGCTCGAGCACTCCTCACCGCTCGGACAGCCGTTACCGTCCTCACCGCGACAACCATCCACGCAGTGGTGGGTCTCGTTGCAGACGCGGCCAGAGTCGAGACCGCCGCAGTCCGCGTCGGTGTCGCACTCGGGGTTGTCGTCGGTCGGATCGTTGGGGTTGCGCTCGCCGACGTCGATCGCGCCGTCGAGGTTCGTGTCTTCTTCGCCGTCGCTCACGCCGCCGTCGTCGGTGTCGGCGTCGAGCGGATCGGTCGTCGTCTCGCCACCGTCGGCGTCCGGGATGCAGTTCCCGCTCGTCGTGTCGGTCGCGGCGTTGTTGCAATCGAGCCCGAGCTCGGTCCCGTCGAAGAGACCGTCGTCGTCGCTGTCCGGATCGAGCGCGTTGATGGTGCCGTCGCCGTCGGTGTCCTTGTCGAAGTCGGGCTCGTCGCCGTCGAGGACGCCGTCGTCGTCGCTGTCCGCGTCGTTCGGGTCGGTGCCGATCAGGATCTCGTCGTCGTTGGTGATGCCGTCGCCGTCGAGGTCGTTGTCGAGGTCGTCGTCACCGTGGCCTGCCGTCGGATCGGTCTCGCCCTGATCGAGGACGCCGTTGTGGTTCGCGTCCTCATCGCCGTCGATCACCGTTCCATCGTCGGTGTCGGGGTCGACCGGGCTCGTCGTCGTCGCGCCGCTGTCGCCATCCGCGATGCAGTTGCCCGCCGACGCATCGGTGTCGGGATCGGAGCAGTCCTTGCCGACCTCGGTGCCGTCGAAGAGACCGTCGTCGTCGCTGTCCGGGTCGAGCGCGTTGATCGCGCCGTCGCCATCCGTGTCATCGGCGGGGTTCGCTTCGTCGCCGTCGATGAGGCCATCGTCGTCGCTGTCCGCGTCGTTCGGATCGGTGCCGATGCTGATCTCGAAGTCGTCGGTGAGACCGTCGCCGTCCGTGTCTTCGTTGATGTCGTCGTCGCCGTGGCCGGCCGTGGGATCGGTCTCGCCTACGTCGATCACACCGTTGAGGTTCAGGTCTTCTTGGCCGTCGCGCACACCACCGTCGTCGGTGTCGGCGTCGAGCGGGTCGGTGACGGTCGCGCCCGAGTCACCGTCGGGCGTGCAATGCCCCGCCGCGACGTCGGTGTCGGGACCGCTGCAATCGAGACCCAGCTCGGTCCCGTCGTAGAGGCCGTCGTTGTCGCTGTCGGGGTCGAGCCCGTTGATGAGGCCGTCGCCGTCGGTGTCCTCCCAGACGTCAGGCTCTTGCCCGTCGGGGACGCCGTCGTCGTCGCTGTCAGCGTCGAGCGGGTCGGTGCCGTTCTGCGTCTCGTCGACGTCCTTGAGGCCGTCACCGTCGGTGTCGTCGGTGCAACCGTTGTCGGTCAAACCATCGCAGTCGCTGTCGAGTGCATCCCCGCAGACCTCGGGCTGTGCGCCTGGAGTGAAGTCGGGATCACACACCACGTTGCCGCCCGTGCAGAGCGTGACGCCGGTCGAGCAAATGCCGAAGAGACCGGTCGCGCAGGACACGCCGCCACCAGGGTCGCCGTTGTCGGCCACACCATCGCAGTCGTTGTCGAGGTTGTCGCAGCTCTCCGCGGTGGGCATGCCGGGCACGGCGTTGCAGGTCGCGCCGCCGAGTCCGTCGCAGACGATCTGCCCCGACGTTTGACAGACACCGAGCCCGTTGGTGCAGGCCATTCCGAGGTTGAAGCCGTTGTCAGTCGCGCCGTCGCAGTCGTTGTCGATGCCGTCGCAAAGCTCGGCGGTGGGCGTTCCAGGCACCGCGTTGCAGGTGGTGCCGTTCGGGCCCGCGCAAACGACGACGCCGCTCGTCTGACAAGCGCCGACGCCATTGGTGCACGGCCCGCCTGTGTTGAAGCCGTCGTCTACGGCGCCGTCGCAGTCGTTGTCCAACGTGTCGCAGGTCTCGGGCTGCGTGTTCGGGTCGATGATGCCGTCGCACGCGAGAGCGCCCCCTGGCAGACAGACCGTGAGACCAGCGTCACAGACACCAGGTAGGCCCATGAAACACGGCAGGCCCACGTTGGTCGGGTTGTTGTCGACAGACCCGTCGCAGTTGTTGTCGATGTTGTCGCAAATCTCCGGCGTCGGGGTTCCGGCGGTAGCGCTGCAGACGGTGATCCCCGGGCCAGCGCAGACGTTGGTCCCGCTCGCTTGGCAAGCGCCTGTTCCGACGGTGCACGGGGCCCCGTAGTTCGCGCACTGCGGCACTTGGATCGTGAGGAAGCAGGTCCCGGACAGGTTGCCGGAGTTCGTGTAGTTGACCGTGACGATCGTCGTGGTGCCCGCAGCCGAGAGCGGGGGCGTCCACGAGAAGGTGTTCGAGAGCGGTTGCGCCCCTGTGAGCGGCGTCGAGAAGGTCGCACCAGCAGGCATGTTCAACGCGCTCGCGGTGAGGTTCCCCGCTGAGGTCAATGAGCCCGTGGTCACCGTCGAGAAGGGCACGCCGGTGTTGACGATGAACGTGCCGGTCCCTGCGCATGTCGGTGGGGGCTGATTGACGAGCTCGATCAAAAGGTCGATCTGCCCGGAGCTGAGCGAACCAGAGTGGGTGGAGTCCGCGACGATGTGGACGACGTACTGGTTACCCGCGGTCCCCGCGGTGACGTTCCACGTCAGCAAGCAGCCGCCCGCCACTGTGGTGATGACCGGCGTCTGCCCACCCACGCTGGGAACGGAGCCCGTGAAGCCAGCCTCCGCATCGGTCGCGAGGCGGCAGCTCACAGAGTCACCGTCCGGGTCGAAGAACGGGAAGAACGCCGTGCGCGTCCCCCCGATTTGGAGCTGACGAATGGGGGGCGAGGCCATGACCGGTCCACCCGTGTTGCCACCCGTGAGGTTCACTAGGGTTTCAACGCGGAAGGTGTTACTCGCACCGTTCTGGAGCGGAGCTCCTATGCGACAGCAGTTTTCGAAGAACACAAGAAACGAGGCCGCCGTCGCGTAGGTGTGCGTCTCGGTGAACTCGCGCAGTGTGTACGACGCCCCGCCAGCGTCGACGCCCGTGCCGATATTGGTGACCGAGGCGCATCCGTTCCCGGTCTGGCCGTCGCCGAAGTTGAGGTTGTAACAGTCGAGGAGCGCGGTTCGCCACGCCTGCTGAACCACGAACTCGACCGTTCGTGGCGCGTTCTGCGGATCAGGGACACGCCAGCTGATGGTCCCATATCGGAAGTGGCTCGCGTGGGCGGGAGCCACCCAGAGCAGAACCCCCAGCGCGGTCGTCAAGAAAGCGATCAGCTTCTTCATGTTTCTGCCTTCCACTTCGAGGGACGCTATTTGGTCTGCACGGCGGTGCTGCTCGGGGCCTTCTCGAGCACGATGAACTGCACACGCCGGTTCTTCTGCCAGGCCTGCTCGTTGTTCTCGGGGTCGAGCGGCTTGGACTGGCCATACCCCTTCGCCACGAGGCGCTTCTTGTCGACGCCGCGCTTCACGAGCGCTTCGACGACGGCCTTCGCGCGCGCATCGCTTAGCTGCTTGTTGTAAGCCACTCCACCGCGGTTATCGGTGTGGCCCTGGACCTCGACCTTGAGGACCTCGGGGTGGTCTTTGAGGATCTTGCCGACCGCGTCGAGCAGCGGGTCGGAGACCGACTTGATCGTCGCTTTGCCGGTGTCGAACTGCACTTGCTCGAGAATGACGATCTCCGTCTCCGTGAAGATGGCCTTCGGCGGACAGCCGTTCTTCGTCGGATCCGGATCCTTCACGCCCGGGACATCGGGGCACGCGTCCTCCGAGTCGATGATGCCGTCACCGTCGCGATCCGGCGGGCAGCCGTTCTTCTTCGGGTCAGGATCTTTGACGCCCGCGACGGTGACGCAGGCGTCCTCGTCGTCGATGATGCCGTCTCCGTCCGTGTCCTTCGGGGGCGGCGGACAGCCGTTCTTCTTCGGATCGGGGTCGGCGACGCCCGCGACATCCGGGCACGCGTCGTCATCGTCGAAGATGCCGTCCTTGTCGCGATCTCGCTTCGGGCAGCCGTTCTTCTTCGGATCGTCGTTCTTCTCTCCCGGCTCGTCCGGGCACGCGTCGTCGTCGTCGAAGATACCGTCCTTGTCGCGATCCCGCTTCGGGCAGCCGTTCTTCTTCGGGTCGTCGTTGGGCTCGCCCTTCTCCTGGGGACAAGCGTCGACCGAGTCGAGGATCCCGTCGCCGTCGCTGTCGAGGTCCTGCTTCATCTCGGGCGTGTATTGGAAAGTGAAGAGCGCGCGGACGTCGGGTGTCCCGAGGCCCGTCGTGAAGCCAGGGCCGACCGCAACTCCGGCCTCCAAGAAGGAGGCAAATCGGAGCTTCGCGACGGCTTCGGCCTCGGCGTTCGTGTTGCGAAGTCCGGTATCCTCGAAGGTGACGGCCCCCGTGCTTTCGACGCCGATCATCAGAGAGCGATCGTCGAGCAACAGCCCACCAAGGCCGGCGCCCCACCCGAACTGGTATCCCGAAGTCGTGCCCGCCACCTCGGTGTGCGCACGAAACTTGGGGCCGACCATGACCGAATAGATGAAGCGGTCCGCTCGACCACCGACGATGACCTGCGGCTGGCCGCGCACCGAGCCGTCGGTCACATAGGCGTCCTCGGTGCCGGTGGGGACCCAGAGATACCCGCCAATCGCGATTTGGAATGGATCGAAGTAATCGCCATAGAGCCTGACGCGAGCCCCGACCCGAAGATCGCCAATTGCCGGTCCATCGGGAGAAACAAGGATGTTGCCACCCCCGCTCACGTCGCCCTCTCCACTCTGGAAGAGCGCAAACGGCATATCCACGTTGATGGAGAATCGGTCGACGAAGACCGCCGTCGCATTCAGGTGCAAAAAGAGAGAATGCTCGACGACTGAACACTCCGGCTCGCCACACGACAGGTTGCTGCCGTCGTCGCTCGCGAGCACGAGTGGGTTATGGGCATAGTCGACGAAGATGCCCCCATGAAAATTGAAGATCCCGCCGCTCGGGGTGTAGGCCGAAGGGACGCCGAAGAAGCGATCTCCAGCGAAGCTCGGGCTGTAGACCGGCAGCTCGATTTGCTCCTGGGCCGAGGCCTCGCGAGGGGCCACTGTCAGCGCTGCCGCGGCAATCCCAGCCACCGCGAGGACCCATGCCACACTCCCACGCCGGAAACGCGCTAAGCGGACGCCGGCCGTGGCCAGCGGAGAAGTGCCCAAGTCTGTCGCCCTGCCACAATCGTCAGGTTGGCAACGTGATGCCACCAAGTCGTCGGCTTGTTCAATCATGGGGTTTTCGGTGCTCGCGTAGAAAGTGTGAGCAGCAAATAAAGAAACTCAGGTCCAAGCATTCTCCGGAAGAGGCCGAGCACAAATCAACAGTGATTCGCGCCGCGACCCCAATACCCTCCTACCTTGTCGTTGCCCCGGGCAGGATTCCCCGCTTCGTCCGATGCCGGAGTTCGTGGAGCCTGACTATTTCGGATCAGTCGAACGGCAGGCCACGTCGGGAAAGGAGGCCGGGGCTTGCCCCAGACGCCCCATTCCAGCGGAGCTTAAGGGCGAATACGCCGAATCGAGCTCCGATGTGGGTAACCCCGAGTCGGCACAACGAACTGGACCGCCGCTGCGAACAGCGATGTTCAGCCGACAGTCCCGATCACGCGATCGAGGAAGGCATAGGTGTCACGCCAGCACTGCTTCGCGCGTGGGCGCCACACGAGCGCGTGGAAGGCGTGAAGCTCTCCGGGATAGATATGGACCTCTCGGTCGACGCCGAGCGCGGCGAGCGCGCGACCCATCCTGCGCGTGTCGTCGAGCAGCGGGTCCTTCGTGCCGCAAGGCAGGAAGAACGGCGGGAGCGGTCGCTCCGGTCGCTCGCCACGCTCGAGGACGAGCAGCGGATCGGCGAGCTCGGTGCTGATGGACGACTCCCCCTCGCGCGGCAGGTAATTGTCTGCGACCTCGTGCAGGCGATCCGCAATGAACGGTGCGATCGGCCTGCGCCGCGCGAAGCGCCCGACGTCGCTGACCTGAAAAATCCCACACGCCGGCAGCACCGCGCGCGGCGCCACGCCCACGTCGAAGATGGTTTGCGCGAAGGGCTCCGGACGCGCGAAGCACGCCGCGACGGCGATCGCTGCGACCAAGTTGGCGCCCGCGCTCTCGCCGGCGAGGACCAGTCGGCCGATGTCGCCGCCGAACTCGCCAGCATGCGCTGCGACCCACGCATACGCGGCGGCGCAGTCCTCGAGCGCAGCCGGATACCGGTGTTGCGGCGCAAGTCGGTAGTTCACATTGAAGACGACGTAGCCGCGCCGAGCGAACGCGAGCCCCATGATCCAATGCGAATCCTTGCTGAGGATTCGAAAGCCACCACCGTGCACGTAGAGGATGGCCGGCCGGTTTGCGCCCGCCTTCAACCCGACAGGTCGATAGACGTCGAGCAGGTGATGCATCGCGCCCGACGAGGTGTAGGCCACGTCGCGAATGACCTCGACGCCATGGGTCTCCGGCCTCGCGTTCGGGTGCAGCTGCGCGAGCCGCGACCCCTGGCGAAAGAACCCATCGACGAGGAAGGCTCCGACCATCCGGCGGAGATTGGCGAGCCGAGCGGGCGAAGCTTGCATCGCCAGGAATCTAGCAAAAGAGAACGTGAGCTAGCTCGACGGCCTCACGTCGCAGAGAGGACCAACGTCGCGTTCGTGCCGCCGAAGCCGAAGGAGTTGGAGAACGCGTATCGGAGCGACGCCTGCGTGGGCTTCACGACGGGCGGGTAATCGACGAGCTCGGGGTCGATCGGCTCGGCGTGCACGCACGGAGAAACCCAGCCACCGCGCAACATGGCGAGCGTGAAGATCGCCTCGATGACGCCCGCCGCGGAGATCGTGTGCCCCGTGTATCCCTTCGTCGAGGAGTAGTGCACGTGTCGCCCGAGGACGTCGCGGATCGCACGGACCTCGCTGATGTCACCGAGCGGTGTCGACGTCCCGTGCGTGTTCACGTAGTCGATCTCCTCGGCCGGGATGCCCGAGCGCTCGAGCGCGACGCGCATGGCGGCCTGCGCGCCGATCGCAGCAGGCGCGACCATCTCGCCCTGACCGTCGCTCGACATACCGAATCCGCGGATCGAACCGAGGATCCGCGCGCCGCGACGCTCGGCGTCCTCGCGGAGCTCGAGGACGACGGCGCCCGCGCCCTCGCTGAAGATGAACCCCGCGCGGTCCGCGGCGTACGGGCGTGAAGCGCACTCGGGGCGCTCGTTGTCCTTGCCGTTGTACGCGCCCATCGCGTCGAACCCTGCGAAGAAATGGGTATCGCAGACCTCGACTCCACCGGCGATCGCCGCGCGCACGTGCCCTGATTTGAGCAGCGAGGCAGCGAGCAGCATGTTGTATGCGCCCCCAGCGCACGCCGCCGTCGCGGTGAAAGACGGGCCGCTCGTGCGCAGCACGTTGACGAGGTTCGCCGACACCGTCGAAGCCATGAGCTTCGGGATCACCGTCGGGCTCACGCGCTTCACGTCGTGGGTCTCGTCGAGCTTGCGGCGAACTTCGATGTGCGTCTCGACGTCTCCCGTCCCCGATCCGAAGACGACGGCGACCTCGCGTCGCTCGAGGTGAGGCAGCTTGGCCTCGAAGAGGGCGCTCTCGCGAAGGGCGATCTGCGCAGCCTTGAGCGCGACGCGCGAGCCGCGCCCCATGAACCGCGAGAGCTTCTTGCCGATGCCGAGCGCGGCGTCGGAGACGTCACCGCGATACTGGCCAATCACCTGACAGCGAGCCGCCAAATCGAGCGCGACCTGCCAGCGCTCGAAGGGGATGTTCCGCCCGTCTCGCAAGCGCTGCTCGATCTCGGGCAGGTCATCACCCATGTTGCAGCACACGCCGGCGCCGGTGACGACAACGTCGGACTTGGAGTCAACCATGGCGCGGCTCCGTACCATGACCTGCGCCTGAGCTCACGTAGCGCGTTGAGGCAGGCGCGGAAGACCCAAGAGCGCGTGCAGCCCTGGCTCGGCGAGGGAGCCCGGAGCAACAAACACTCGCAATCTCGCTCAGAATGTTCCAACCTCACCTTCTGATCATGGCGGGTCGGATCGAGAGCCACGGCGACATCGAGACGTTGGTGCATGGCGGCAACCTCGCGATCGCAGTCGGCGATCGCGTGGCTCTCGTCTTTCGAGCGATCGACGAGCCGAACCCGCCCATTCAGATCATCATCCAATCCCCGAACGGCACGCGGATCGTCGAGAAGGTCCTGCGCGAATTGCCCACGGGCCTGCCGCAGAGCGCGCCGCCCGTGGACTTCATCCCCGCTGCCA
Organism: Polyangiaceae bacterium; assembly: GCA_046351325.1. Lineage (GTDB taxonomy): Bacteria > Myxococcota_A > Polyangia > Polyangiales > Polyangiaceae > Xiheicaenibacterium. Next base: position 899,349 of record JAXLYR010000001.1, read on the forward strand.
AGGGTGCTTACTCCATCGACGTGAAGGAGCTTCGCGGCAAGCAACGCGGGACAGCGACGCTCCACATCGGGTGACCCTTCGTTTATGAAGACCTACGCTCGTTTCATCGTCCAGCGGACGGTCGCATGGGTTGTCGTGTTGGTCGTGCTCGGTCTCACCGCCGGCAGCGCGCTCTTCGCCAGCAAGGTCGTTCAGGACGACGACATCCTCGCGTTCCTACCTCGCTCGAACCCCGAGGTCGCTGCTTTCTACGATGTCAGTGATCGGTTCGGCAGCCTCGACATCGCGCTCGTAGGCATCGAGACGGATGACGCCTTCGACCCCGATTTCGTCACGCGACTCCAGGACGCGACCAAACGCCTCAACGAGACGCCGGGAGTCCAGTTCGCGCTCAGCATGACGAGCGCTGCCGACTTCCGCCCCGACGACTCGGGTGGCGGCATCGTCATCGAACACGCTGTCCACTCCGCGCCGAAGACGGAAGAAGAGCGCAAGGAACTCGCCGCGCGCGTGCTGTCGCGCGACCACATCGTCGGCAACCTCGTGTCCGCCGACGGCCACGCGGTGATGATCTACGTCTTCGCGAACCCGGGCTCGCAGCCCCGCGACATCGCGACGAAGGTTCGGACGGTGGTCGATGACCACTTCCCGAAGGAGAAGAAGTACTGGCACGGCACCCCGTTCGTCGCGACGTACATCTACGACGTCACGCAGAAAGACCTGCGTAAGCTCGCTCCTTGGGCGTGTCTCGCGATCGCCGCGCTCGTCCTCTTGTCCTTCCGCGACATCCTCGGCGCAGGGTTGAGCCTCCTCGCCACGCTGCTCGGCGTGGTCATCCCGCTCGGGGTGATGGGCTTCATGGGCGTCCACACGAACATCGTGCTGGGCTCGATGCCCGTCATCCTGTTCGCGCTCGGCAGCGCGTACGGCATCCACCTGCTCTCACGCTTCTACCAACTCGCGCCGACGATGCCGCGCGACGAAGCGCTGAGACACACGTTGGAAGACGTGGGGCCGAGCATCCTCGGCTCGGGTCTCACGACGGTCTTCGGGCTCTTGTCCTTCGTGATGATGGACATCCGCCCGATGCGCACGTTCGGCATTTTCACTGCGTTCGGGTTGCTCGTCGCGCTCATCCTCGCGCTCACCTTCGTCCCGGCCGTGTTGGTGATTTCCCCGCTCAAGGGCCGCGCCGAACCGACGCTCGTGTGGCTCAGCGAGTGGATGGCGAAGCTCAGCGTCTTCGCCCGCCGCAAGCGCGTCGCCGTCGCCATCGGGGCGATCGCCCTCACCGCGGTCGCTGGGGTCTACGCATCACGCGTCGACTCGCGCATGGACACGGGCGCGTTCTTCGACAAGGGCAGCCCGCCCGCCCAAGCCGAAGAGTTCATGGGCAAGCACTTCGGCGGCTCGCAGTTCATCCAGATTCAGGTGAAGGGCGACGTCACCGACCCTGCAGTATTGCGGGAGATCCAGCTCCTCGGTGACCGGGTCAGTCGCCTCGACGGCGTGACCAGCGTGCAGCACATCGCGGGGGTCGTCGCGCTCGCCAACAAGGCGATGCCCGACGGCACCCAGCGCATCCCGGACACGACCGAGAAGGTCAAGACGATCTACGTGCAGCTCACCGGGCTGCGCGCGATCGATCAGCTCGTCACAGAGGATCGCACTTACGCGCTTGTAAACATCAAGGTCTCGAAGAGCCGCGCGGCAGACGTCGAGGCGATCCTCGCCAAGATCGAGAAGATGGTGGGCGAGATGCCCAAGCGCTATGTCAGCGCTTCGGTCACCGGCGATCGCCGCGCCGACGCCGAGGCTCACCGAGTGGAGACGGTGGCAGCGCGCCTCGAGGCGCTCGCGGTCACCTTCGGGACGCAGGTCTCGTCACCCGAGCAGCTGCGCGCGGCCTTGCAGCCCGGCGCGGAGACCGCGGGCGGCCCCGAGATCGAGAAGCGCCTCGCGACCTTCATCCGCACCGACCCCGACACCGAGCTCCCCAAAGACAGCCCCGCCGACGCTCCGGAGAAGATCGCATCGGCCGTGGTCGCGTTGGGCGATCCGAAGACCGACCCCGCCCCCAAGGAGTGGCGCGCGAAGGTCCCCGGCGCCGTCGCGAAGGTCTTGAACAAGCAGCCTGACGATCCGGAGATCCTCGACGGGATCGGGCTCGCGCTCGAGCGGCACACCCCCGAGGTGTGGAAGGAGTTGGGCTCGATCACGCGCGCAACCCAGGTGCTGGCCGCGGCAGGCGTCTCCGTCCCCGACGGCGAGAAGGGAGAGCGCTTCAAGGAGCGCGTCGCGCACGCGCTCGTCGACCTCGATGCCCCCTCGGTCTTTCTCCCCGAGTCCGCGGGCAGCGGCTCCGATCTGCAGACGATGGTCGTTGGCTTGCCCGTCCTCTATCGCGGGCTCTCGGCGAGCGTCTTCAACAACCAGTGGAACAGCCTCTGGTTCGCGCTCGTCCTCGTCATCGGGCTGAAGATGCTCCTCTTCCGATCGCTCGGGGCGGGCATCCTCACATCCATCCCGACGCTCCTCACGCTCATCGTCATCTACGGTGGAATGGGTCTCGTCGGGGTTCACCTCGACATGGGCACATCGATGCTCGCGAGCCTCATCATCGGGGCGGGCGACGACTACGCCGTTCAATACTTGTGGTCGTGGTCGGTCGCCCCGAAGCTGCCGCTCGAGCGCGCGGCCTACGCCGCGGCCCTCGAGAACGGCTCGGGCATTTGGACCAACGCCCTCATGGTCGCGGCGGGCTTCTTCGTCTTGACGCTGGGTGAGGCTCGCCCCCTGCAAAACGTCGGCGGACTCACCGCCGTCGCGATGCTCGCCGCAGCGCTCTCGACATTCCTGATCTGCCCGATTCTTGCTCGCAAACGGCACTATGCCCCCACCCCCGCCCCAGTCGACGAGCCCAGCGCTGCCGACGACGCCGAGGTCGCGTCCGAGCCCGCCCTGGAAAAGCGTGGCTGACACTTTCGCCCCCTCGGCGAAGAAGGCGTGAATGGGGGAGACGGGCCCCACGTCGAACCCCCGACAGCGGAACCTGGCCCTTCTGGCGATTCGGAACCGGCTGTCGGGCAAGCGAATGCGAGCCCCTATTCTTGGCGACGCGTTCTCGCTCGCCTCCGCACCGAACCTCGGCTAAGCGCGTACCGTTCTAAAAAGAGGGAGAAGCTATGAAGCGGTCTTTGTGGGCTCGTTCCATCCTCCTCGCGAGCCTGACTCTGGCAGCCGTCCCCGTGGCGATCACCGCGGTCCCGTCGACTGCACTCGCTGACGACAAGGGTGACAAGACACTCGCAGCCATCGACACGGCTGTCTTCAAGGCGAAGACGCAGTACCTCGAGTACGAGGCGACGATCAAAGTCCAGGACAAGGCGGATCGCCAGGTCCAGCTCGGCATCTGGATGAAGGGGGACTCGCGATACACCGAGTTCCTCGGCCCCTCCGACGTGAAAGGGACGAAGGTCCTCATCCTTTCGCCCACGCAGATGTACGTCTACCTGCCCGCCTACAAGAAGGTCCGCCGCATCGCGAGCCACGTGACGGATCAGGGCTTCATGGGCATGAACTTCACGCAGGACGAGATGTCCATCGCCGCCTACTCGCGCATGTACACGGCGACCGTCGACAGCAGCGACGGCAAGGTGACGAAGCTCACGCTCACCGCCAAGAAGGACAGCGACGCCCCCTACCCGAAGATCCAGATGACCGTGGACGGCAAGAACCTGCCCTCGGAGATCAAGTACTTCTCGGACAGCGGCGCGCACATCAAGACCGAGACCCGCTCGAACTACACCTGTGAGGGTGACGTCTGCGCTCCCAAAGAGCTGAAGATGGTCGACCACACGAAGAGCAACGCGTCGACGACCCTCGTCCGCAAAGCGTGGAAGGTCAACCCCGACATCCCCGACTCACGCTTCTCCAAGCGAGCCCTCGAAGAAGAGAGCTGAGCTCGCTCCGCTGAGGTGACACATCGGCGCTCGCTGCTGGGAAGCAGCGGGCGCCTTGTGTTTTTTGTTAATCTCTCGGCCCATGCGTGCCCTGCTGGCTTGTTCTCTCGGAACCTCGACGCTCGTCCTCCTTACGGCAAACGCCTTCGCCCAAGATGGTGGGCCCCAATGGGACAAGACCATCCGCGTCGAGAGCGACATGCGCTTCCGCGTCGAGGACAAGACGATCGGCAACCAGTACACGCAGCAGACGCTCGGCGCAGGCGTCGAGCGAAACCAGAACATCCTCAGCACGAAGCTCGGGGTCTCGTGGGAGAACTTCAAGGCCGTCGCGCAAGCGGACTTGGTGCTCTTCGGCTACCAGAGCGAGATTCAAGGCCTCGACGGCTTGAGCGACGAAGACCAGCTTCAGCCTTATCGGTTCGACGTCAACGAGCTCTACGTCCAGGTCAAAGACCTCTTCGTGAAGGGGTTCGACGTGCGCCTCGGTCAGCAGATCGTCTCGTGGGGTGTCGCCGATCAGTTCAACCCGACGAACAACCTCAACAGCGACGATCTCATCGACCCGCTCCTCTTCGGTAAGCAACAGGGCAACTTCATGCTGCGCGGCGACTTCTGGGTCACCGACGATTTCAGCATTCAGGGCGTCTTGGTGCCGCTCTTCAAGCCGGCCCGACTACCGCTCAGCGCCCAACTCGGGATCTACGCCATCGACCGACTCCCCTTCAAAGACACGGCTCTCCGCTACCGAATCGGGACGGAGCGCACGGCCGCACTGGAGCTCGCGGACTCGCCGACGGTGGTCGACAAGGTGACCATTCAGATGCCCGAGACGAGCTTCGAGAACATGCAGGCCGGCTTCAAGATCGGCGGCACCGTGCTCGAGCAGGACTGGAGCCTCTCTTATTACAACGGCCGCACTGACTTCCCCGTACCGCTGAAGAACCACACGCGACAGAGCACGACCCCGCTCTGCAATGACGAGACGGGCAAATGCAGCACGGGCGCGCTCCTCACGGACGTCACCCTCCATTACCCGAAGATGCACGTCTACGGGCTCAACCTCGCGGGAGAGATCCCGCTCAAGAAGATCAACTCCGACATCGGTGGCATCGGCTATCGATTCGAGGGCGCGCTGGTCGTCCCTCAGCGCGTCGAGATGGAGCTCACGAACGACGACATCTCGCTCGCGGGCTTCCAGATCCCCGCCGGTGAATACGACTACGACGCCGACAATCGCCCCGGCGGCAAGCGCCCTGTCGTCGTCGAGGACCAGCCCTTCTTCAAATGGACGCTCGGGTTCGATTACACGTTCCCCGCGCCGAAGGCTTCCACTTACATCAATGTCATGTGGGTACACGGCCTGGTCGACGAATATGGCGCCGGAGATTGGATCTTCCCAGGGCAGGTCGTGCGCGAGTCGAAGACCGTCGGGGACACTGTCCAGATCGTCCAGTGCGCGCTCGCCCGAGACGGCTCGGGCTGCGCCAAAGAGGTGCTGCGCTCGTCGATCGGCGACTATCTGGTATTGGGCGTCGACATACACTTCTTCGACGAGCAGGCGCTCGCGCGGCTCTTCACGATTTGGGAGATGACCGGTTATGAAGAGTCGACTGTCATCAACGGCCAGCGCGTGACGAAGTCGATGCCCTGGTTCAGCGAGGGCGGCTTCTCGGCCGTCATCTACCCGGAGTTCTCTTACAACTTCGGCAACGGGCTCGACCTCGCCCTCGGCGCGCTCATCCAGCTCGGCAAGACTTACACGAAATTCGGTGACCCGGCCGCGGGCGGCTCAGTCACCTACTTGCGAGCGAAATACACGCTTTGAGCTCAGGCCTCGAAGTCGGGCTCGACGAAGCTCCAACGTATCTCGGGGTGTTTGACCTGTAGGGTCGCCTCGAACTCGTTGATCGCCTTGACGGTCTCGTCGCCGTCGAGCCCCTTCCGCATCCTTACCTTCATCGCGATCATGACCTCGCCCGGCCCTTGCTGAATTGTCAGTAGGCGCAGGACCTCGACGATGTCCGGGTGAGCCTCGACCGTCTGGTGCACCGCGCGCGAGATGGCGGGGTCAGCGGACTCGCCGACGAGCAGGCTCTTCACCTCGATGGCGAGGAAGATCGCGACGCCCACGAGCACGAGACCGACCAACAAGCTGCCCGCGCCGTCGAAGCGGCCGTCCCCCGTCTTCCACGCGAGGACGAGCGCCCCCAACGCGAACAAGAGCCCCAAAGACGCGGCTGAGTTCTCGCCGAAGATGACGATGAGATCGCTGTCCTTCGTCTCTTGGAGATACTTGAAGAACGGCACCTGACCGCGGCGCTTGTTGAGCTCCTTGATGTTCGAGATGGTGGAGCCCCCCTCGAGCAAGAGGGAGAAGCCGAGCACCGCGATCCCGATGAAGACGTTCTCGACGGGCTCGGGCTCGTGGATCTTGTGGATGCCCTCGTAGATGGAGAAGACGCCGCCCCCCGTGAAGAGGAGCATCGCCACCATGAACGACCAGAAATAGAGCTCACGCCCGTAGCCGAGCGGGTGCGAATCGTCCGGCGCCTTCCCCGCTTTTTTCACCCCGAGCAGCAGGAGCAACTGGTTTGAGCAGTCCGCCGACGAGTGAATCGCCTCGGCGAGCATCGCGCCAGAACCCGTCATGAACGCCGCCACGAACTTGGCGACAGCGATTGCCAAGTTCGCGAGCAGCGACTGGATGATGTGTCCAGTCCCATGAGACTCGCCTTTTCCGTCGTGGTCACCCGACACAGTGCGCCGAGGATAACCAGAAACCCCGGCTAATAGTCCAGCGTTTGGCCCACGGTGTTCGTGGAGAAGAATCGGAGCAGCGTCTTCTCCTCGTCGTAGAGCGAGTTCTTCGAGTGGAGGAAAGCGAAAGCCATGTAAGCGAGCATCAAATTCCCGAGCCCGCTTTTGCCCGCCTCCTCCTCCGTCAAGAAGTCGAAACGACCGAGCTCGCAGCGCCGATAGAGGTATTGACCTTGCTCGTAGCCTTTGCGCTCGTCGAGCCCGTCCATGATGCGCATGCTCGTCGCCGGACACGCGAGCTTCCAGTCGTCTTTGAGGCTCCCCTCTCGAACCTCCTTGAGGACCAAAGCCTTCAGCGGGCCCGGCGGCGTGTGCTGCGCCTTCTCGAAGAGGTCGCGCTGAGCGGCCGGCAACCTGTGCTCTTCGAGCTCGACGATGGCCTCGGCAGCGGCGCGCGGTTTGAGGTCGGGTGAGAGTCGATTGAAGCCATCGAGGGTGTCTCGCAGGTCCGCGAGCGCGCGATCGGAGGGCGGGTCCAATTGGCTGCGCGTGGTCACCCAAATCACGATCGAACCGATCAGGAGGATGGCCGCGATGACCCCGGCGATGATGAGCTGACGCTTGCGCGCCTGCTTGAGCAGCACCATCGGGTCGATGCTCGCGGGCTCGGTCGGATCGGTGGGCGGGAGCGCGACCGCGGGCGCAGCCGTCGCAGCTGCGGGGCCAGCCGTCGCCGTCGCGGGCGCAGCCTCGGCCGAAGAAGGCAAGCTCTCGCGAATGGGTGGGTGAACGACGACGCCGTTGTCGAGCGCCGAGAGGAGCTCACCCGCGGTCGCGAACCGATCGCGAGGCTGCAGCGCGACCGCGCGCGCACACATCGACTCGAAGACATCGCTCACCTCGACGCCCGCTCGACGCGGCGTCGGTCGCTCCGGGGCGGTCGCGGCCTCCATGAAGTCGGCGAGCTCCTCACCGCGCAGCGCGGGTCGACCCGCGACGAGTTCGAAGAACAAGAGGCCGATCGCGTGCACGTCCGTGCGCGGGCTCGACTCGCCGAACTTCTTCGATCGGAATTGCTCGGGCGCGCCATACGACGGCGAGAACGCAGAGAAGCCGCTCGACGTGCGCGAGTTCAGCTCGTTGACCGCTTCGCCTTCTTGCATCGCCTTCGCGACGCCGAAGTCGAGGACCTTCGTCGTCTCACGACCCGCCGCGTCCTTCAGCACGAAGACGTTCGCGGGCTTGATGTCGCGATGAGCGATCGCGGGGCGCTGCTCGTGTGCGAACGCGAGGGCCTCGACCGCTCCGCGCAGGAGCGTGCGAGCTTCATCCTCCGTCAGTGGACCACCGCGCGCACGCAGGTAATCGTCGAGCCGCTGGCCCTCGAACCACTCGAGCACCATGTACGGGATCGCAGCGCCGCCCGGCGCGTCGGCGACCCCGAAGTCGAAGACGCGAACGATCGCAGGGTGGGAGAGCTTCGAGAGGAGCGCTGCTTCCTGACGAAATCGATCGAGGAAGACGTTGCGCGCCTCGTCTCCATAGTGGAGAGGGATCTTCAAGCACTTGATCGCGATCGGCTGATCGAACGCGATGTGCCAGCCGCGATAGACGACGCCGAATCCTCCCTCGCCCACGAGCGCGTCGACGCGGTAACGCCCCTCGAGGGCCGCGCCGATCAGCGCGAGCGCTGCGGCGCCGGCACCGGATACGCGCTCGCTCTCGCCCGACACCGAAGCTTCGATGGGCTGCGCTGCGATGGTGCCAGGGTCGGTGCCGGGTGCGAGCTCGGTCGCGCCGCGCGCAAGCTCTGTCGCATTGCTCGGGCGACTCGCTTCAGGTTCGGCGCGCCCCTCGACTTGCTCTTCGCCCGACATGGCCTCGGACTAGCGGTCTTCAGTGCCGGAGACAACCTGCCTAGGCCGCGAGCGCGCACACGAAGATTTGAACGAATCGGCGTTGCGCCACCGCGAGCTGTTGCCGTCGAATAGCGGCATGCCAGGTCAAGACCCTACTTCCCTTTCCCAAAGAGCCGCGAGGCGAGGACGCGTCGCCGTGCTCGCCTTGGGGGCGATCGCCGCGCTCGGGTTGGCGAGCTGCGCCGAGGAGCGCCCGCCCATCAACCGCGTGCAGCCCGACGCCCTCTCGAAGGCCTTCTTCGTCGGCGACGATCTCGTCGACACGTCCGACGACCCCGAGTTCTACCTGCGGAACACCGTCGTCGACGTCGCAGCGGGCGCGAACGCAGACGGGCTCTTCACGAGCTCCGATGCGCAGCCCGTCTCGCGCGTGCGCTTCGAGATCACCGAGGACCTGCTCATCGCTCGGCTGACGTACGAGCTCATCGATCACACCGACGGCAAGGGCGTGCGCCGCACGCCGGACGGGCAGATCGTCGCCGCGTTCGCCATCAAGAGTCACTTCGACATTCTGCGTGACTACAACCAGACGACGGGTGAGGTCTCGAACGTCCTCGTCGAGAACACGACCGATCGACCGTGGAACGAGCGCACCTATTTCCGTGTCGACTGGTCGCGCAACCTCGTCACGGACGCCTACGATCTCGACACGCTCTCGCAGCTCGGAATCTATTACGGCGTTACGTGGGACCCGGTCGCTTATTACGTGAACGACCCGAACAGCCCCGACGCTCCTGTCTTCGACCTCGAGCGTGGTTACTTCGATGTCACTCACAAGGCGCTCGCTTCACCCCAAGTCGTGCACGACGAATATTGGGGCGACTTCCCCGCCTGTTGGCTCATCGGGTCTTGGCCGACGCTCGACTGCAACCCGAGCGAGGTCACGCTGCGCCAGTCGTTCCTCCGCGTCGAGGACCACGACTACGAGCCGATGGAGATCGACGGCACGCAGATGGACATGTTCGGCTACTTCACGATGGACCGCTTCGGCTTCGACCGGCGGTACGGCGTCGTGGACGACATGTGGCGGCGCTTCGCGACCAAATGGAACCTCTATGAGCAGTCGCACGTGTCACCCGCGATCGCCTGCAACACCGAGGAGACGACCCCGATCGGCGCCGACCCACACCGCGACGAGGACGGCGACGGCACCGAGGACGAGTGCGCAGAGGTCGGCCGCGGCTCGCGCTGTGACGCCGTCGTCGGCGAGTGCACGATCCCCATGCGGGACCGCACCATTCGCACGATCCCGTGGCACATCAATCGCGAGTTCCCCGCCGATCTGTTCGACGGCACCAACGAGCAGCTGAAGGCTTGGAACCGCGCGATGCGCGTCGCGGTCATCGTCGGTCGCGTCGCCGAGTGTCGCCGCACCGGCGGCACGAACTGCGAGGCCGAGCACGGCTGGCCGGATCGCTGGAGCGACGACTACGACCCGCCGGTCGGGACTGGCCCCGCCGAGGTCCCTGACATCTTCGTCCTCTGTCACAACCCGGTAGACCCCGAGGCCGGCGACGTCGAGGCCTGCGGTACCGCGGGCACCTCGCCGAGGCTCGGTGACCTCCGCTACAACATGATGACCATCATCGACGACGTCGAGCTCATGAGCCCGTGGGGCATCATGATGGACGCCGAAGACCCGCTCACCGGCGAGAAGATCGCGGGCAGCGTCAATCAATGGGCTTATGTCCTCGACCGCGCGGCCTCGAGCTTGGTCGATATCCTCGGTCTCCTGAATGGTGAGATCGATCCCCAGCAATTCCTCGACGGCGAGAACGTCTCGACTTGGGTAGAGGCCAATCGACCCGGCGGGCCCGCCGAACGACTGACAGCCGTGTCAGCCGAAGAGCTCGACTCGCGCATGAAGGCCTTCGACCCCGAGGTCATGCACCCGTACTTCGACAACATCGCCGCTCCCAAACAGGGCCTGCCGCCGCGCGCGAAGCACGCGGCGCGCTTGAAGAGCCTCGTCGACGGCGGCCGCCTCGGGCCTGGTAACTCCGCGCTCTCGGCGCGCCTGTCGGCGCTCCGCGGCACCGAGCTCGAGGCTTCGATGGCCTCGCCCGAGATGGTCCAGGCCGTGGGCTACGATCCGACCGCGCCTCCCAGCGAGGAGGCGATTCGCCGGTCTTCACCGTTCGGGCGGATGAACCCGACGATCCGCCGCGCCGAGCGCCGCGCACGCCTCATGGGCCAGGCCGAGCGTCACGCGTGTCGACTGGAGGCTCCGGAGCCCGACTATCTGCTCGGCATGGCGAAGCGCGCACAGGCGCTCTTCCCCGCACCCGATCCCACCGATCCGGAGGCCGTCAACGCGCACCGCAAAGAGGTTTGGAACTGGGCGCGACAGGAGACGAGCCGCGGCGTCATGGCGCACGAGATGGGTCACAGCATGGGCCTGCGACACAACTTCGCCGCGTCCTTCGACTCGCTCAACTACGGCCGGCCCTATTGGCAGCTCCGCACGAAGAACGGCAGCGTCACGACCGTGTGCGCGGCTGGCGAGACGAGCGGTGAGAACTGCATCGGGCCGCGCTACAAAGACCCGATCACCGACACCGAGATCGACGGGAACATCTCGGCTTATTCGACGACGAGCGTCATGGATTACCCCGGTGATCAAAACCAGGACATGCTGGTAGCCGGGGCCTACGACCGCGCGGCGCTGCGCTTCGCGTATGGCGGCACAGTCGACGTCTGGGCCGAGGACGGGTTGTCCGTGCTCCCCGGCTCGTCGAAACAACAAGAGGCCTACGACCTCACCGCGTTCACGACGAGCCCCGGCCTCTTCGGGACATTGTACTTCCCGCCGGTGGATGTCACGCAGCCCTACGCGTACAAACACTACTCCACGTATCAAAAGGAGTTCGGCATCCTCGGCGAGTGCTCGGCCTCGAGCGACGCGGACGCCGTTCTCGGACAAAAATGTAACGGCGCGCCGATGGACGTCGTCGATTACCGCGACATGTCCGACTTCGCCTCGGACCCGGACTACGCAGAGTTCGACTGGGGCAGGCAGCCGCGCACCATGGACACCGAGGGCCGCGTGCGGCGCGGATACATGTTCTCGTCCGACGAATACGCCGACTCGGGCAACGTGCCGTCCTTCACGGACGACGCGGGCGCCGACGCCTACGAGCAGATCCGCTTCTTGGAGTCAGCGTTCGAGAACCGTTATCTGTTCGACTACTTCAGGCGCAACCGCGTCACGTTCAACTCCTATGACGTGACCGCGCGCGTCCAATACAAATACCTCGATAACCTCCAGCTCATCGCGAAGGCTTACTTCTTCGGCGCGGTGCTGGACGGCGACCCGGCGCAGCCCACGAGCGAGTTCCTCGACGACGGCTACTTCGGTCCGCTCGGCGTCGGGAGCACCTACGCGTTCGACATGTTCGCGCGCATCCTGACCCGCCCCGATCCTGGCTATTACTGCCCCGCCGAGTTCTGCGGTGGAGTGCAGCCCTCGAGCCTCGACGAGACCCTCTATGTGGCCGATTGGGCGCCGCAGCCCGATCTCTACCTCTACGACTTCTCGGTCGGGCTCGGCGACGGCCGATACCTGCACAACGACTTCGACTATTCGCAGGGCTACTTCTGGGGTGATTACCAGACCCAGGTAGGCGCCTATTACGACAAGGTCTGGTCGATCTACTACCTGTCCGAAGCGTTCGACAGCTTCATCTCCAACAGCAAAGAAGACTTCGTCGATTCGCGTTACAAGAACGTCAACTTCGCGACGGTCTACCCCGAGCAGATGCGCCGGCTCTTCGCCAACGTGCTTACGGGTGACTACCACTCGTACGCGCCTTGGGCGAGCCCGCCCTCGAACCCGAACGAAACACCGCCCATCACGCTCGAGTACCCGCAGTGGCACGACGCCACCGACATCGGCACGCGCCCGGCGAACTCGCTCCTCGTCGACCCGAACTACGGCTGGAACACTCAGATCTACGCGATGGTCTGGGGCACGATGTTCTTGCCGACGAACTGGTCCAGCGACTGGCTCCACGACGCTCGCATCGCTGTCTTCGCCGACGAAGATCCGGTTTGGCCGGCAGCCGAGACCTTCCGCTTCACCAACCCGAAGACTGGGCTCGTCTACCGCGCGCACATGGCCGGCACCGAGGACGTCCTCGGAAATACCGTCCAGCGCGGCACTGGCGCGCGCGCTCTCGAGTGGGCCAATCACCTCCTCGCGCGAGCCTATATGGTCGTCGAGGACGCCAACGGCCCAGTGCTCAACGCGGACGGCTCGCCGACGCTCATCCTGGACGGCAACAACGCGCCAATCCCGAACCCCGCTTATCCGGGCGCTGACCTCGAACTCAAGCGATACGTCGACACGCTCGACCTCTATCGTGAGCTCGTCGCGACGTTCGAGCAGCCGTTCGGCGACCTGCCGGAGCCTCCCTGAGCATCCATGGCGTTCGAGCCTTCCTGGATCGAGAGATCGACCAGGAAGCGCTCGAGCGCGCCGAACGTTGCTGCCCTCGATGCGCCACTGTTGCGGCGCGCCTGAGAATTGCAGCGTAAGCAGAGGGGAGTCAGCGCGTTCTCGAGCATGCTGCGCTGCAGTCTACGCAGCGTGCTCTCTCACCCGAGGTTCACCGAATGGAATCGAGTCGCGCCCCGTCCTGCTCCCCGCACGATAACCGCTTGCGTCGACGCTTCGCCGCCGCGATGGCTTTGCCGGCCGTCGCTGGCATCGCAGCCTCCTGTGCGTCGAAGGCTCCGCCGCCGCGACTCCCCGACGACCCGACGCAGCTGACGAAGCCGCTCCCCGACGAATACGTGCGACGCGCGGAGCTCCCGAACGGCGCCTGGAGCGTCGAGTACGTCGAGACCGAGCCCCAGGAGCGCGACCACCTACCGACCTGTTCACACGGCGTCTTCTGTGTGGCGGGCGCGCAGCCAGGGGCGCAGGGCAACGCGCCCGATCCCTACGCGACCTGCGCGGCCCAAGTACCTTACCCGCATGTAAGCGACCCCAACGCGCAGCCTGGCGGCCCGGCGTGGGTCGGCGGGCCCGACATCAACAATGTCTCGGAGTCGTATTGGATCCAGTTCGCGCCTGTGTGGACAGCGCACGAGCGCCTGGCGAAGAAGCCCGAGACTTGCTGTTACCAGTGGGTCGAGCCGTGCCCGGGCGGCCGCCCGCTACGCGACGAGGGCGGCTCCGCGATCGTCGCGCCGCTCCTCCGCGATGACGGCTCCAGCGTCGCCCCCAGTCGCGCCGAGCGCTGGGCTCGCGCGGCGCAGGCAGAGCACGCGTCGATCGCCTCGTTTGCGGTGTTTGCGCTCGAGCTCCTCGCGCTGGGCGCGCCGCTCGATCTGATCGCGCGAGCCCAGCGCGCGGCCCTCGACGAGGTCGCCCACACCGAGCTCGCGCTCGCGTTGGCCAGTGATTTCGGCGGCCGCGTGGACGGCCTCGGCGCGCTCGACGTCGCGGCAGCCCCGAGCCTCGGCGCGGTCACCGCCGCGCGCGTCGCGCGGAGCACCTTCCGCGATGGTTGCATCGCAGAGAGCGCCGCCGCCCTCGAGGCGCGGCTCGAGCTCGAGAGCGGCGAGGCAACGACCATTGCTGAAGCGCGGACGCTCTCGCGCATCGCGGACGAAGAAGAGACCCACGCGCAGCTCGCGTTCGAAACGCTCGCGTGGCTCCTCACGACCTTCGGCGAGCCCGTGCGCACCGCGCTCGAAGAGGAGCTCGCAGCCGAGCATACGAGCCACGCGGGCCGGGCGATCGCTGTGCCCTGCGTCGCGGCGCTCCTCGCGAGCCACTCCGCTTCTCGACCTGGGAGAGCGAGCCTCGTTGCGTAGAGAGCTCGTGCTGCTCGCCGCCAGCTACGCCGTGCTGGCCGCCCTGGTCTCGTTCGCGGCCATGCACTCCGTGGCGTTCGCACGGCTCATCCGGCCCGAATCCTTGCACATCGTTATGCACATGTTGATGTACGGCGGGCTCGCGTTCTTGGGGCTCCGCGCGGGCATGAGCGTGCGCGGCTCGGGCGTGCTCGCGACCCTCGCGGCCGTCGTTCAAGAGCTCGCCCAGGACGCGACGGTCTGGCGGCCACCCGGCGCGCCCGAGGTCTTCGACCTCGCGGTGGACAGCGTCGCGATCGCGGCCGTGCTGCTCGGCGCCCGCCCGCAGAAGTGACAGTCGACGAAGGCACACGGCCTGCGAGTGCGCCCGCGCTGCTCACATCGCGCCGCAATCCGTGACTGTCGGCGCGACCGTCGGGTCCTCGAAGAACGCGTCTGCCGTGTTCGGCGCGCACATGCTCGGGGTGGTGAAGGTCGTTTGCCCATGCCCGAAATGGTCGCCGACGAGGAGGTGTGAGCCATTGCCGAGTGCGTCGACGGTGGCCTCGGCGTACGGGCGGGGCGCCCACATGTCCGTGTCGCCCGTAATGACCAGTAGCGGCGGCGCGGTGGCCGCGGCGACCGGGGTGGGTGGACGCACAACTGGCCAATCGCGACACATCCCCCAATAGTTGGCTATGTCGTAGGCGACGTGGGGCGCAGCACCCGACTCGAGCGCCGCGAGCCCGTCCCAGAACGGGTCTGTCCCAATCGAGTTCGCGCTGCGGTCGAGACAAAAGATCACCTGCACGTCCATCAAATCCGGCGAGCTCCCCGCGTACCAGCCGTCCGCGTCCGCGAGCAGCGCTGTGCCGTCACCGGCCTCGAGGTCGGCGAGCTCGCTCGCGATCACGTTCACGTTCTGGCTGAGCATGCGACCGTACAGTGCCTTGCCCGCATCGCTGCGTGTCAGCGTCCTCGAGCCCACGGTGAGCCCCCCGCTCGCCTCGAGCTCCGCCATCAAGGTCTCGTAAGCGAGGGCGACAGCGCTCGCGCCTTCACCGCCGTGAAACGCGCAGCCTGCGTCACCACCACATGCGGTGAAGAATGCATCGTAAAATGGCTCGATGCGAGTCGCCCAAGACTCCAGGTCGGTGAGGACGTCGGGGGTCGGGCTCGCCGGGGAGTCGAGCACGAACGCGTGGACGCGATCCGGGAAGAGCGTCGCGTAGACAGCGCCGAGATAGCCGCCATACGAGATCCCGAGATACGAGATCTTCTCCTCGCCGAGCGCCTCGCGGACGCGATCCATGTCGCGCGCCGCCTGCTCGGTGCCCATGTTGGCGAACAGCGCACCACCGTACCCGTCTTCGCAGCTGCTCTGGTATCGAGCGAAGAGCTCCGCGTAGGCCTGTCGCTCCGCGCCTGGCCCGGGCCGGAGGGGCAGCGTTCGAAACGCCGCGTCTGGCTCCGTGATGTCGCATTGAATCTGGCCGGATTCGCCGACGCCGCGCCAGTCTATTGCGATGAAGTCATACCGACTTGTCGCGCCGGGGAAGAACAGTCCCGACGCCAGGCCATAGAACCCGAGCCACGCGACAGTAGGCTCGCCGGGGCCTGGTTCACGAAAAGGACGCCCTCACGCTCGCCGGTAGCCTTCGCGCGCAGAACCCGCAGGGCAATCATCCCCGCCGAGGGATTATTAAGTCGACTGGGACGCTGACATTCGCGCACTCCGAAACCGTCATGACATGCCGTCCATTCTAAGGACGCACCACCGCCAGTTCCCCCGCACCACCACCCCTCCCCCGCCTGCTGCCCCCACAGCGTTTGTATCATCGTCCCCGCAGCCGACCACCAATGCGGTGACGGTCGCGACTGTCAGCGCCCCCCGTCGCGCAAGAGCGTTCATGACAAGAACGTTAACATGGGCCGCGCGACAGGTGAAGGCGCTGAGCCGGAGTCCGCTCGCCCGGATTCGCGCTGCGCGCACTGCTTGTCGACGAGTGCTGCTTTCTTTCTGGTAACTCAAGACAGGGCGCCAGTCGAAGCCGCGCCCCTCGGTCCGAGGTCCGCATAAGCCATTGACCGCCCTCAGCGGCTATCAAGCCGTCAGGTCTGGTCACACGCGCGGCTTGACACATACCGACCGGTTGGTATGGTGGCGCCGTGACGACGCGAAGGCCGCAGCCCACGCCTCGTGCGCCGCTCCGCAAGGGCGACGCGCGCGAGGCGCTCCTCGACGCCGCGCTCACGCTCGTGCGCAAGCAGGGGTGGGCGGCGACCAGCGTCGATCAGCTGTGCAAAGCGGCGGGCGTCACCAAGGGGGCCTTCTTCCACCACTTCGAGTCGAAGGACGCGCTCGGTGTCGCGGCGGCCGACCGGTGGACCGCAGTCACGGCGCCGCTCTTCGCGAACGCTGCCTATCACCGTCACGCCGATCCGCTCGACCGCGTCTTCGGCTATCTCGACTTCCGCGCCGCGCTCGCGCAAGGCCCGCTCGAGGCCTTCACCTGCTTCGCGGGGACGACGCTTCAAGAGACCTTCGCGAGCTCCGAGCCCATTCGTGAGGCCTGCGGGCGCTCAATCCTGGATCACGCGGCGATCGTCGCGGACGACTTCCGAGAAGTGCTGGCGCGACATCGCGCTCGCGTGCCGGTCACCGCCGAGGGGCTCGCGACCTACACCCAAACGGTGCTGCAGGGCGGCTTCGTACTCGCCAAAGCCAAAGGCGATCGCGGCCCGCTGCTCGAGGCGATCGCGCACCTCCGCCAATACCTGACGCTGCTCTTCGACGTGAGCAAGAAGACCCGAAAGTGAATAGGAGACAGAACGAGATGCCCAATCCGCAGGGGAGCTTCATCTGGTACGAGCTGATGACGACCGACGCCAACGCGGCGGCGAAATTCTATGGCGATGTCGTCGGCTGGACGATCGCGACGAGCCCCGATCCCAACGCACCTGCGGGTCGCGACTACCGCATGATCGTCCGCTCGGACGGTGGGTCTGCGGGTGGCCTATTGGGGCTTACGCCTGCGATGACCGCAGGCGGCGCGCGGCCCGCGTGGGTCGGCTACCACTACGTGCCCGACGTCGACGCAGCAGTGCGCGCGATCGAGGCCGATGGGGGCCGCGTGCTCATGCCGCGCATGACGATGCACGTCGGTGACATCGCGATGCTGACCGACCCAATGGGCGCTCCATTCTACGTGATGCGTCCGGTGCCGCCGCCTGGCAAAGCAGAGGCGAGCAGCGACGTCTTCCACGCGAGTGCGGCGCAGCACGTCCGGTGGAATGAACTGCATAGTACCGACGTCGCGCGCGCCAAGACGTTCTACGGCACGCACTTCGGCTTCCGTTTTCCCTCGTCGATGTCGATGGGACCGCTCGGCGAATATTGGTTCATCGACCACGACGCCGGCGCACTCGGAGCGATGATGCAGGTGATGCCCGAGGGCGGGTCGCCTGGGTGGCGGTTCTACTTCGGTGTCCCATCGGCGGCGGCCGCCGAACGCGCCATTCGAGCGGGTGGTGGGACGATCGAGCAAGGGCTCCACCAGGTGCCGGGCGGCGAGTGGATCGTGATGGCGCGCGACCCGCAAGGCGCACCGTTTGGCGTCGTAGGCGTGAGAGGCGAGTGAACACGATGTCCCAGAAAGCCACGCCGTTTCTCATGTTCGACAATCAGCTCGGGGCAGCGCTCGAGCTCTACACTTCTATCTTCCCCGACACGCGCGTATTGCAACGCGCGCAGGCTGGCGAGGACGGGCCTGTGCTCTCGGCCGAGTTCGAGATCGCCGGACAGCGCTTCATGGCCTTCAACGGCGGGGCGCACTTCCGCTTCACCGATGCGTTCTCGATCTTCGTGAGCTGCGAGGATCAGGCCGAGGTGGATCGCTATTGGGACGCGTTCCTGAAGGCAGGGGCGAAGCCAGTCATGTGCGGCTGGATCACCGATCCGTTCGGGCTCTCCTGGCAGATCGTTCCGCGCCGCTTCATGGAGCTCATCGCCGACTCCAATCCAGCCAAGTCTCGGGCGGTGATGAACGCGATGCTCTCGATGGTGAAGCTGGACGTCGCCGCGCTCGAGGCGGCGCACGCCGCCGGCTGATCAAGAGGTCGCTGACAGCGCGCCAGTCGCTGACAATTGCGTCAGCTCTGTCCAGCGACGCTCGCCCTGTTCGACGCCACGCGGAAGCCGTGTGCCTCCCCCGTCCACCACGACGGCAGCGCGTCGCGGGGCAGCGTGACCTCGACCGGCGCCTCGGCCGTATGAAACACGTAGTCGAAGAGCGGCGACGTCAGCCCATAGTTGGCGCGCGGGTTCCCATAGTGATGGTGAAAGTGGAAGCGCCACATCCACTCTTCGGCGGGGCCGCGCGGCGCCCTAACGTGCATTCGCGCGTGGGACAAAGTGATAGCCACGTAGCTCGCCGCTAGGGCGCCGGCGAAGGGGAGCGCCCCGGCGAGGCCGAGCACGGGCGTGAGCGCGCCGGCGAGGAGCAGCGTGGTCTTGCCGACGCGCGCGGCGTTCTCACGGATCTCCTGCCACGCGTCGCCCTCCGAGTGGGCGGTACGGTGATGCTCCAGGTGCGCGGTGCGCGTCGGGTCCGCCCGCCGCCCGTGCGCGACCCACGCGTGCCACGCGTACTCCAAGAACGGCGCGACGGCCGCCCCCGCGATCCCCCAACCCAATCCCTTGCGAAGGCTCATGTAAAATCTTTTTACACGAGTTGCACTATTTTGCAACGGGGCGGAGGTGCGCGAATGGCTCGTTCTATGATGTATATGCCGCCCCGTCTGTCGTAGCGCAGGGGCGCCTGGTTCCAATACCTGCCGAACCTGGGCGGCTACGCCTATCAGCCGCGACACGAGTCCGAGCTCCACTTCGTCGCGACGCAATGCCGCTGCTCAACCCTTCTGTTGAATCTTCATGATCTGGCCTTCGACCGCCCATTCGATCGTGGATTGGAGCGGCTCCTCGGTGAGGGAGACTGGCGTCGCCTCGAACGTCGCGCTCGTCTCGGTGCCCGTGGTCTTGTCGACGAGAACGAAGGACACAGGGAGGAGCGCTCCAGCATCGACCAGCGTCTTTATCGTGGACGCTTTGGTTGCGCTGCCCTCGGTCTTGAGGCCCGATACGTCCCACGCCCCATAGTGCTTCGTCGGGCGCTTCGCCTTCAGGGTGAAGCCTCGGAGGTCGCTCGGGTCGAGACCTTGAATGTCGAGCGACGTTGATTTGGGGGCTTGGGAGAGGTTGCCTTTGACGACCCCACCATTGCCGGAGCTGTACTTCACGTCCTCCGCCGTCCACGCCACCGTGATCGTCGCGAGAGACTCGGCGCCCTTCGAAGTGGGCATTGTCCACATGACGGCGAGCTCCGACGGAGTCGCGCCCTCGACGACGAGCTCGTCCCCGCCACTGTCCACGACGCGCAGATCGACGCTGACGTCGTCCCCCTTCAGCGACGCGACGAGGGCGTCCAAGAGCGGCTCCGCCTCGCCTGCGATGAAGGTCACTTCGAGGCGACCGAGCTCGTCGACCCTGGCCGTGCGAGCGTATCCAGCCGGCGCGCCCTCGAGCTCGAGCGCGACGTCCGAGAGCTGGACCCCCTCGGTCGGGTCGACCCCCTGGGTCTCGCTATCGAGCTCCTGCGTGACGAACGAATCCTCTCGAGGAGCACAGCCACCTTCGAGGCAGGCGAGGACGACAGCGACAGAGGCGAGGCTTGCGCGGAGTGAATAGGACATGGGGCGCTCGCCGAGCAAAGCGCGAACCACCCGCGGGGCCGCGAGAAAGGCGACTCAGGTCGCGACCCCCACCCATGATCGCAACAGCGCGCAACCGTGCCGCCTCGGTTGCGCCGCCCGCCAAAGCTTACAAGGATGTACGCGCTCGGCGCCCCTATTGGGGGATCCCGCAGGCGCCGCTCGACTCCACCGAGGTGTTGTTGTCCGTGCGGCATTCGTGCAGATTGGCCGGCGGGACGCCGTCCACGACGACTGCGTAGATGGGCGTCGTGCCGTCGAGGATGCCTTGGTCGGGGTTCACGAGTGATAGGACGATGTTCTCGGCCTCGGCGGGATAGAGGATCTTCGTCGTGACGTCGGACCCGAGCAGGACGCCGCTACCGAGCGCGCCTGCATAGAAGCCGACGGCCAACCCCGCGGGCAGCGCAGCGCTGCCCAAGTTGCGGACAGTGGCGACGAGCGCGTAGTCGCCCGTGCATTGGGGCGCGATGGATACCACCGCGTCCGGCGCAGCGAACTCGGAGCCGGGCTGTCGATTCTGGCGATAGTTGTTGAGCCCCGAGGTCGTCCAATTGGGGGGTTCGGCGACCGGGACCGCGCCGTTCTCTGCCACGTTGGTGACGTGATAGGCGTGCTCGTTCCAGATGCGCCGGGTCCGTACCCAGGAGTTGTTCGCGCTGCCGAAGACCCGAATCCCGCTCTGTTTGCTGCCGTTGTCGGGGCACGTGATGCCGTAGGCATTGGACGCTACGACGATGTCGGCTTGACCGTCGTTGTCGACGTCCGCGACGACTGGATACTCCCAGAGCGTACCCGTCGTATTGCACGTGCTCGGGATGAGGTTGTCACCCGAGACTCCGTCGTACATCCAGAGGTGGTATTCATCGGAATAGACGACCTCGGCGCGACCATCGCCGTTGAAGTCGAAGACCGCAGAGCCCGTCACGGCCGACGAGCAGTCGTGGGTCGTCTTGAACCATGAGATGACTTGACTGTTCGTAAACGCCTGGTCGACGAGGCGCGCGCCGTTCATGACCACATAACCGACAGCGCCTGCCGCGCCGACGTCGGGGACGCCGTCTCCGTCGAAGTCCGCGACCGTCGGCGGGCCGCCGCCATACTCGGACGCTACGCCGCAGAAGGACGCGGTGCTCGTGCCGTTGTTGATGTCGATCCCCTTGCGGATGACGTCGGCGCCGCTCGCGCTGAGGGCGTCATACCGGACGAGCGACGCCGTGTGCGGGCCCGAGCTCGAGATGACGACGACCTCGGGGACGCCGTCGAGATCGAAATCACCTACAGCGTGGTAACCAGGCGGGATGGCGTCGGGCCCCGTCCGCAGATCCCACAAGACCGTACCGTCCGACCGCCAGGCGCGCTGCCCTGTCGTGATGTCGAGCACGCCGTCGCCGTCCAAGTCGACGACGCCTGGGAGCTTCACGCCCCAGCTGATTGCGGGGTCGAGCTCCTTTTCCACGGCGCCGGTTTTACCATCCAGAATGGTCAGGCCGACGATGATCTCGGGGTCGGGGTCCGCGTCGACGTTCGCGATGACGGGAGACTCATAGCCGCAGTGGACCTTCGTATTGTCCGGCTGCGTCCAAAGCACCGAGCCGTCCGCGCGGAACGCGACGACGCCCGTGTTCTGCGCGAGCGCGTCGCAGCAAGAGGCCCCGTTCGGCCCGGGGTTCATGCACGCGACGATCTCGGGGACGCCGTCCCCGTCGATGTCGGCGGACGCCGGAGTCGAGCCCGGCTGCACAGAGTCGGGGATCGTGAGTTTGTCGACGACCGCGCCGTCGACGATCGAGATCGCGTGGAGCGTGCCCATCTTGAAGTAGGCGCCGCCGCTGAACGTCGAGAAGACGATCTCTGGGATGTCGTTGCCGTCGACCTTGCCGTTGCAGTCGTCGTCGTCGAGCTGCGTGACGATGGGCGTCATCATCACGTCAGTGGTCGACGGCAGCACGACGTCGCCACCCCATGCAAACTTGAGCGTGGGGGTGAAGTCCTGTGTCGGCGGCTTGTACTCACAAGACGGTAAGCACGTTATCGGATCACCAGGGTCCTGTCCGGGCGCGCACTCGGGTGGTGCAGGCAAGCATTTGCCTGTTTGAGGTGAGAAGCCGCCGCCGCACGTACCCATCATTCCGCCACCACCCGCGCCGCCACCGCCCTCGGCGGGAGGGGGCCCTAGCGAGTAGTCACAGATGGAGCCATCTGGACAGTCGGTCGAGTCGACGCAATCACTCCCTGGCGTAACGCACTGCTGAAAGGAGCAAATCTCCTGGCCTCCGCAGCAGACCTCGCTCTGACCAGCCACGCCGCACGGGGTCTCGCAGCAGGTGCCGGCCCAACACACAGAGCCGTCCGGGCAGCTCGGACCGCACGGTCCGCCGCCGGCTCCGCCGTTGGCGAAGCCCGCCCCCGAGCCGCCGCCACCGCTCGTCATCCCAGCGCCTGAACCACCTGCGCCGCCCGTGCTCGGGTGGCCACCATTGCCGCCTCCTCCGCTCGGTGAATCGTCACCACAAGCGAGGATGAGAGACGAAGAGCCGAGGAGACAAAGGAAGAGGGAGCGGCGCATCATGAGGCCGAGGATACGCCTGTCGCGTGTGGCGCAGCACTATCCGTTCGTCGGTGGACGTGGACGCGCGTTCGTCAGCGCAGATCGTCCTCGCGGGCGCCGACAGGGCCAGGTCCGTCGCCGAAGCGGGACTGCTTCTGGAGGTGGTGCTTCTCGAGGATCTTCAGGATACCGAGCTCGAGGGTGCTGCGGGCACCCGTCGCGCTGATGGAGATCGCCCGGCCTGCAGGGATGACTGGATGGCCGTAATAGTAATTGAGGAGCGTGAGGGAGCTCATCCCGGGCAAGCTCTGCAGCTCGTTGAAGACGTCCGTCACGCTGTTCTCTTCGCGCACGGAGTACTCCACGTATTCGATGATGACGTGCATCGAGATGGTGACGTCAGCTTCGGTGTTCACAGTTTCGATTGGTCTCGTCACAGAGACGTTGGTGGGACGGGTGGCACCGCCGCCTGCGGGGGCCGAGGAAGAAGCCGAGCAAGCCGCCAAGGAGCACATCAGAAGAGCAACCACCGATCTGCGCACTTGGAGTTCTACGCGCGCGACGAGCGAATCTCACCAGGGACTCACTCCGCGCAGGGGTCGGTCAACGGCCGTGAGACGAGCCCCGAGATCGGTTCGTCGAGGGCCTCGATCTCGATGCCTACGGCGAATGAGATGGCGTCGCACGTTTGTGTTGGGTCTTGCCCCTCGTCGGCCATGATATCGGCTGTCTGCCCGACGTCGAAGATCACGCCCTCGATGGAGGCGCCCTCGCAGAACGACCTGTCGGCCTTGTACGCCGCGAAGCGCGCCCCATCCTGGGCCTCCTCGTCCAGGAGCACGCCCGTGAGGACACCTCGACCTTGGGTGTGCGTCGCGTCGAGCTGCACGACGAGGAGTGGATGGTGCACACGTACTGGGATTACGCTGGCCTTCACGTCCAGTTGGAGGTCCAACCAAGTGTCCGGACCGGGCGGTAGCACCAACACATCACCGTTCAAATAGCCGCCATTGAACGCTGCGTGAGCGCGCGCTATCGAACCTTCTATGTCGGCGGCATCGGGCTCCGCGACCGAATCTTGGTCCACGTCCCAGCCCGTTGCCGCGTCGGCGCGCCACGCCACGACCGCTGTCGCGTCGATGTCTGTCGCGTCGGCGGAGGACGAGAACGCCGTCGTGCGCATGATCAGACCGCTCGTCACCCGTCCGATCGAGGCGTTGACGGTGCCGTCGAAGTCGTCACGGGCTTCGGAAAAGACCAGCTTGATGATGGGGATTAGGTTCTTCCCGAACGAGTTGTCGACACCGCCGAGGCCGTCTGGGAACACAACACCTGGAGAACCGCCGAGCGCCGGGTGACAGTGCTCGTCAAAGTCGTTGTGGGTGATCATCTCGTCGAGGTCGAAGCCGAAGCGCTCCCACTCGTAGGGGTGCGACGCGCCGCTGTCGTCTTGATCCCCGAGCCGAAACGCGGTCACGGAGAACGTCCTGCCTGGCTCGGACGCCACTATGGCGTTGCCGCTCGGGGGTTGCGGGGGCGCTTTGGAGACCTCCCGGGAGGGAATCGTGTCGGGCTCGGTGCAGCCGACCAACTGTGACACGGAGACCAGGGCGGCAAAGAATGACCAGTAAGAACTACGCGACAAAGCCAGCTCGAGGCTAATCATGCTCGGGGCTTTGGCAGGTCGCGTACCGGCGCGCGCGTCGAAGGCTCGTCATACGACGCAGACGCGACTCACCTGTTGCGCAACCCCGAGACCCCCGATTTAGGGAACAGCCATGTAACTATCCTGTAGAGCCCGGCAGGAGCACGACAGAGCCAGTCGTCGCGCGGCCCTCGAGGGCGCGGTGCGCCGCGGCGGCCTCGGCGAGCGGGAACGTGTGATCGACGGCGATCTTCACGATCCCCTTCTCCACCACCTCGAAGAGCGAATTGGCAGACAGCTCGAGCTCGGCGCGCGTACGTGTGTACGTCATGAGGGTGGGCCGCGTGAGATAGAGTGACCCCTTCGCGCTGAGGAGCAGGGGCTCGATCGGCGGTACGGGTCCCGAGGCGTTGCCGAACGTGACCATCATTCCGCGAGGCTTCAGACAGTCGAGCGACGGGACGAAGGTGTCTTTGCCGACACCGTCATAGACGACGTCGACGCCCTCGCCGTTCGTGAGCTCGCGCACGCGCTGGACCCAAGGCTCGGCGCGATAGTCGATCACGTGATCTGCGCCGAGCGCGCGGACCTTCTCGCATTTCTCGGGCGAGCCCGCGGTGCCGATGACGATCGCGCCGAGGGCCTTCAGCCATTGGACGGCGATCGAGCCGACACCACCGGCGGCGGCGTGGAAGAGCACGGTGTGCCCCGGCGCGACGACGAACGTGCGCTTGACGAGGTACTCGACCGTCATGCCTTGGAGCATCATCGCCGCGGCGGTCTTGAAGTCGATGCCGTCCGGAAGGCGAACAAGTTTGTCAGCGGGATAGTTGCGATGTTCGGCGTAGGCGCCGAGCGGCGCGGAGCAATAGGCCACGCGATCCCCCACCGAGAGCGCCTCCACGCCGGGGCCGACGGCGGTCACGACGCCGGCGCCCTCGAGGCCCAGCACGAACGGCCGCGGAATGGGATAGAGGCCAGAGCGGTGATAGGTGTCTATGTAATTGAGGCCTACGGCGCGGTTCTCGACCGTGACCTGCCCCTCTTCGGGGGCGCCGAGCTCGCGCTCCTCCCATTGGAGCTTCTCGGGACCGCCAGGCTCGTGAACGACGATGGCTCGTGTCTTCATGGCTCTCCTGCGCGCTCGAAAATAACAGACATGTCAGTCACTTTATGCTGCCGCGGCGGCGGTGCACGACCAGCGCATAGACGTCGCGCTTGGGTCGACCGCTCGCCAGGGCGATCTCCTCGGCGATGGCTTTGGGGTGACCACCGCGCGCGATCGCGGCGTCGATCATCGCGAGGAGCTCGTCCTCGGAGAGGGCCGCGCGCTCGGGGCCGGCCCACGGCGCGAGCACGAGCGTGAGCTCACCGAGTGGCTCGCGGGCGGCGAAGGTCTCCGCGAGCTCGTCGAGTGCGCCCTCGAGGAGCTCCTCGTGGAGCTTCGTGAGCTCGCGCGCGACGAGGGCCCTGCGGCCTGGCATCGCCGCCGCGAGATCGCTCAGCGTCGTCGAGAGGCGCGACGGAGCCTCGAAGAGGACCACGGCGTCGCGCGCCGCCGCGAGGTCGGCGAGGGCCGCGGTGCGCTCGGCGCCCGACCGCGGCAGAAAGCCCACGAATCGAAACGCGCCGATGGCGTAGCCGCTCGCGGAGATCGCCGCGGTCACCGCGCTCGGCCCGGGGATCGGCACGACTCGAACCCCGGCGGCCCGCGCGCCGGCGACCAAGAGCGGGCCGGGATCGCTCACCGCGGGCGTGCCTGCGTCGGTCACGAGCGCGACGTCGCTGCCCTCACGAAGCACGTCCACCACCGCCGCGACGTCGTGCTCGGTCGCGTGCGCGTCGACGCGGCGCAGAGCCTTGCCCTCGAGGCCGAGGTGCGCGAGGAGCGCGCGCGTGCGCCGCGTGTCTTCTGCGACGACGAGCGCCGCATCGGAGAGGACGCGGCGCGCTCGGAGCGTGAGGTCGTCGAGGTTGCCGATCGGCGTGGCGACGACGTAGAGGGCCATGACGCCGCGCTCGCGTCAGCGGGTCGTGACGGCGTCGCCGAGCTCGGACTTGAGGTAGTCGCGGAGCTTGTGGTGCAGGCGTGCCTCGAGCTGACGGACGCGCTCACGCGAGACGCCGAACTCGTCACCGAGCTCTTGCAGCGTGAGCGGGTCCTCGGCCGCCATTCGCTTGTCGAAGATGACGACGTCCTTGCCCTTCAGCGTGGCGCGGAACGCGCGGAGCCGCTGCGAGACGAGCTCGTCCATCTCTTGGCGCTCGAGCAGGCTGTCGGGCCCGCTCGTCGCCGACGGCATCAGATCGACGCGCGAGACGCTGCGACCCTCGGCGTCGCCGACGGGTGCGTCCAAGCTGGCCTCGGAGCTCGCGAGCCGCCGATCCATCTCGACGACCTCGTCCTTGTCGACGTCGAGGCGCGCCGCGATGGCCTCGGGCGTGGGGTCGATCCCCATCGCAGCGAGCTTCGCCTTTTCTTTATTGAGGTTGAAGAAAAGCTTGCGCTGCGCCTGCGTCGTCCCGAGCTTCACGAGGCGCCAGTTGTTGAGGATGAACCGGAGCATGTACGCCCGGATCCACCAGGCCGCGTAGCTCGAGAGCTTGACCCCGCGGTAGGGGTCGTAGCGCTTCACGGCCTGCATCAGGCCGATGTTCCCCTCCTGGATGAGGTCCATGATGTTCTTGTATGCGCGCCGATATTCGTAAGCGAGCTTGACGACCAGCCGCAGGTTCGCGGTCACGAGGCGCGCGGCGGTGCGCACGTCTTGGGACTCGGTGTACTTGCGCGTGAGGGTCTGCTCCTCCTCGGGGGTGAGGAGCGGGTAGCGCTGGATCTCGCGGAGGTAGGCCTGAAGCGGATCGCTGCGAGAGAGCGCTGCGGGCTCGACCGAAGCGGGCGCTACGCTCGAGAGCGGAGCGGCCTCTTCCTCACCGTCGTCGACGACCTCGCCGACGGTCTCGACGACCTCTTCGTCGCGCTCGCCCTCACCCTCGGAGTCGTAGTTCGACTCGCCGTCGGAGCCGCTTGCGCCGCCGCGACGCGAGACCGGCCCGTGCCCGTCTTCACCATCGTCGCCGTCGCTGGCTGAGCCGCGCTCGGAGTCGCTCGCGCGGCTGTCGGGGCTGCTGTCGCTCGACTCGGAGGCCTTGCGCGCACCTCGTTTGGGCATGCCGCGCGGCGACGCTGGCCTGTCCTTGGAGGTCGTCGTTCGAGCGCCAGCTCGGCGAGGCTCCGCGACGGACGGCGCCCCATCCCCCCTCGCGGCAGGGTCGGCTTTCGTCGGCCGGGCTTTCGTGGTGTCGGAAGGCTCGGTCTTCTTGCGGGGCAAACTCGATCTCCTCGGGGGCGTCGAACAGCGCCAGCGGTGTCGTGAACCC
This sequence comes from Polyangiaceae bacterium, assembly GCA_046351325.1. Classification (GTDB taxonomy): domain Bacteria; phylum Myxococcota_A; class Polyangia; order Polyangiales; family Polyangiaceae; genus Xiheicaenibacterium. The sequence continues at coordinate 927,138 of JAXLYR010000001.1, forward strand.
CTCGTGCTTCGCGGCTCGCCCGCTTATGACACAAGAGGAGCGGTCCGCATAGTACGCGCTCTTTCCTAGAACGGCGAGCGGGCGCGAGTGATCCGATCGAGGCTTCGTGCTAAGGCGAAGACGGTGAGCACCGCGAGCCCCGAAGGCGAAGCAGCATCTCGGAGCCTGCGGCCCTGGTTCTTGGTCGCGGCCATGATCCTGACCTGGCTCGTGGGTGTCCACGGCGTGATGACCGGGTGCGGCCAGCTCGCGTACCTCCGCAGCGGGACGATGCCCGACGACTCGGTCGCGCTCGAGCAGCTGCGCACCGCGAGCGACCCGACCGCCGCGCTCTGGGAGTACGCAGCCGTCGCGGACAACCGCGCCCTCGCCGAGCACGGGCGCGTGATGTTGCCCGTGAGCATCGCGCGCGCGCTGCTCTCTATGTTGCTCGTCGCCGCCAGCGCGATGTTGCTCGCGGGTCGGCCTGGGTCGCGCGGCTTCGCGATCCAAGTGCTGGTCGCGAACGCGTTCTTCGCGGTCATCGCATACGCGGTCACCGCCGAGGTCCGCGCGCAGTTCGTCGCGTCGATGATTCGCGCCGCGCGCAGCGTCGAGCTGCCACCGAACCACCCCTTCGCGGCCGACGAGTCGGGCGCGTCCTCCGCGTGGTTCTGGGCCTCTCGCGCGCGGCTCGTCGTCTTCGATCTCGGGGTCCTCGCCGTCGCTGGCCTCGCCGCCGCGAACCGTCGCACGCGCGTCTTCGTCGACGCCGTCGCGCGCGCCGAGCGACGTCGCGAGAGCGAAGACGAGCCTTGACCGCGACGGCCGACGCGCGCCGCACCGTTCACGTCCTTCCTGACGATCTTGTCAATCAGATCGCCGCCGGCGAGGTCGTCGAGCGACCCGCGAGCGTCATCAAGGAGCTCGCCGAGAACGCGCTCGACGCCGGCGCCTCGCGCATCGACGTCGCGATCCACGGGGGCGGCGTCACGGGCTGTCGCGTGGCCGACGACGGCATCGGGATGAGCGAGGCCGACGCGCGCCAGAGCGTCCTCCGCCACGCCACGAGCAAGGTCTCGATCCTCGAGGATCTCGCGCGCATCGGGACGTTCGGCTTCCGCGGTGAGGCCCTGCCCAGCATCGCGAGCGTCAGTCGTTTCCGATTGCTGACGCGCGCGCGCGGCGCAGCCGAGGGCCTCGAGCTCCGCATCGACGGCGGTGGTGAAGCCTTGATCGCGCCCGCGGGGACACCGTGTGGCACCGTCGTCGAGGTACGCGATCTCTTCTTCAACGTGCCCGCGCGCCGCAAGTTCCTCCGCGCGCTCGCGACCGAGTCCGCGAACGTGACCGAGGTCGTCGACGGGGTCGCGCTCTCGCGGCCCGAGGTCACGGTGACCCTCGAGCGCGACGGCCGCGTCGTGCGCGAACACCTGCGTCACACCTCGCGCGAGGAGCGCGTGCGCGCGCTCTTCACCGGCTGGGAGCTCCTGCCTTGCGTCGGCCAAGCAGGTCCGCTCCGCGTCGAGGCCTACCTCTCGCGACCCGAGAAGGCTCGCTTGGGCGCGACCGCGCTCTGGCTCCTCGTGAACGGCAGACCGATCCGCGATCGAGCGCTCGCGCGAGCGATCGCACACGCCTACGGCAGCGTGCTCGAGCCCGGCCGATACCCCGCGGGCGTCGTCTATCTCGATCTCCCGCCCGAGCTCGTCGACGTGAACGTCCACCCCCAAAAGGCCGAGGTTCGCTTCGCCGACGGGCGCGCAGTGCAGAGCGCCGCGCATCGGATCATCGAGCAAAACCTCGGGCCGGCGCTCACCGGGCAGACGGGCCTGCGCGGCACCCCGCCGGTGCCGGCCTTCTCGCGCTCGACGAAGATCGCGCCCGACATCGATAACAACGCTGTAAGCAAGATCGTCTTCGAGGGCTCGGGCTCGCTCGCGACGCCGTTCGCGCCCACCGCGCCGTTCGCACCGACCGCGCCGACCACGAACACGCAGCCCACCGCCCTCCCCGTCCGTGAAGACGTCGCGCCCACATCGCAGCAGCCCGACGCGCTCGGCGAGCTCCGCTTCGTCGCGCAGGTGCGCGGCATGTTCCTCATCTGCGAGACCGCGGACGCGCTCCTCGTCCTCGATCAGCACGCCGCCGCCGAGCGCGTCACGTTCGCTCGACTCAAGCGCGCGTTCCAGGATCGCGCCGTCGCGATGCAGACCCTCCTCGTCCCCGAGATCGTCGAGGCACCACCCGCGCTCGTCGCCCTCGCCGAGGAGGCGCACGCCACGATCCTCGGGATGGGGATGGACCTCCGCCCCGCGGGCGGGACGCACGTCGCCGTTCACGCGGTCCCGCAGATCCTCGCGCGCAAGGACCCCGCCGCCCTCGCCACGTCGATCCTCACGGAGCTCGCGAGGAGCGGCGGCCGTGATTTTTCCCAGGCGATCGACCTCGCGCTCGCGACGATGGCTTGTCACGGATCGATCCGCGCGGGCGAGCGCGTCGCGCCCGAGCAGGCCGTCGAGCTCTGCGCGGCGCTCGCGCGCATCGACTTCGGTGGACACTGTCCACATGGCCGCCCGGTCGTGATGCGCCTGCCCTTTCGCGAGCTCGAGCACCGCGTCGGCCGTCGATGACCACCGAGCGCGACCTGCCCCCGCCCGCCGAGGGCGAGCTCTACGTCGTCGTCGGCCCGACCGCGTCGGGCAAGACCGAGCTCGCGCTGCGGCTCGCCGAGCGCTTCGGCGGGGAAATCGTCGGCGCTGACAGCGTTCAAGTTTACCGCCGCTTCGATCTCGGGTCGGGCAAGCCCACCGCGGCCGAGCGCGCCCGCGCGCCGCACCACCTCGTCGACGTCGTCGACCCGCTCGACCCGATGGACGCCGGCCGCTGGGCCACGCTCGCCGACGAGGTGATCGCCGACGTCCGCGCGCGGGGACGGCTGCCCATCGTGTGCGGCGGCACCTTCCTGTGGATCAAGGCGTTGCTCCGCGGGATCGCGGACGCCCCGCGCGACGAGGCCATCCGCGCACGCCACAACGAGCTCGCCGCCGCCGAGGGCCGCGCACGCCTGCACGCCGACCTCGCGCGCGTCGACCCGGTCGCCGCCGCGCGCCTCGCGCCGAACGATCTTGTGCGCGTCTCTCGCGCGCTCGAGGTCTTCGAGCTCACCGGCAAGCCTCTCAGCGAGTGGCACGCCGCGCACGCCTTCGCCGAGGTCCGACACCAAGCGCGCCTCGTCGGCGTCGATCGCCCGCGTGACGAGCTCGACCGTCGCATCGAGGCCCGCGTCCGCGGGTGGCTCGACGCCGGCTGGGTCGACGAGGTCGCCGCGCTTCGTCGCGACTTCGCCGGCGCGCGCGCGCTCGGCTCGGTCGGTTACAAGCAAGTCAGTGAACACCTCGACGGCGCGCTGCCCCTCACCGAGCTCGCTGACAGCATTGTTCGCGCGACCCGCGTCTTCGTCCGCCGCCAGCGCACCTGGCTGCGCGACGAGCCAGTGACCTGGGTGAATCTCGGGGAATTTTGATTTTTACAACCCTCCCTCGCTTTTTGTGAACCTCGACGCCGGGCATCGGCCATTACCCGAGTGATGGCCGCGCCGGCGAGAACACCAAGCCACCGCGAGGGAGCACCCGTCCAGGTGCTCCACCTCGCGACCAGCTTGCAGGTGGACGCTCCACCCCCGCGCGCGACCGACGATGAGGAGCTCCTCGCCAAGCTGCGCGCCGCGAGCCCCGACGCCGAGCGGCGCTTCGTCGAGGAGCTCTCGCCCCGCATCGAGCGGACCCTCTACCGGATCCTCGGGCACTACTCGGACCTCGAGGATCTCGTCCAAGAGGTCTTCATCCGCGTTTTTGATCGGCTCGATCGCGTGAACGACGGCGCGAGCCTCCGAGCCTTCACCACCGCGACCACCGTCAACGTCGCGCGCGAGGCCCTGCGCAAGCGCGCTCGATGGCGCTGGCTCGTGCTGACCGCGCCCGCCGACACCCCCGAGGTCGAGGTCCGCGCCGCGACCCCCGAGGTCCGCGCGGCCGTCGTTGCCTTTTACGATGTTGTAGGTCGCTTGTCGGCCGACGAGCGGATCGCCTTCACCCTGCGCTACGTCGAGGAGCTCGAGGTCCTCGAGGTCGCCGCCGCGTGTGGCCTCAGCCTCTCGACGACGAAGCGTCGCTTGCGCGCAGCCGAGGCTCGCTTCGCCAAGCTCGCGTCCAACCATCCAGAGCTCCGTGAGCTCCTCGAGGAGGGAACATGTCGACCCCGCGCGCGTTGAGCAGGGTCGGTCGCAAGGTCGCGACCGTGATCGACGTCGCGCCTCGCTCCGCGAGCGGCGGCGCAACCCTCGACGCTCGCGTCGAGAGCGTGCGCCTGCTCCGCAAGGAGCGCCGCGATCGCGCTCGGTCGATTCGACGCCGCGGCGCCGCTGCGATCGTGGCCGTCGCGATGACCGCGGCCATCGCGTTCTTCGCGCTGCGTCCGCGCGAGCTCAGCTTCTCGGTGGATGGCTCGCGCGGCGCGGTCGGCCAATGGGTCGCGCCGAGCGCGAGCGAGGACGTCGTGCTCCAGTTCTCCGACGGCTCGCGCATCGCTCTCCACGCGAGCGGTCGCGGTCGCGTCGCCGCGGTGACGACGCGCGGCGCGGACTTCCTCCTCGAGCGCGGGAGTCTCACCGCACACGTCCGACACCGCGACGACACGGCTTGGCAAATCACAGCCGGGCCGTTCCAGGTCCACGTCGTCGGCACGGCCTTCGAGGCCGAGTGGGACACGTCCAGCGAGTCGCTGACGGTCACGCTCCTCGAGGGCAAGGTCGAGATCACCGGCGCGTGCCTCTCGAGCCCGCGACCGGTCCGCACCGGCGAGTCGGTTCGCCTCTCGTGCCAGGGCGTCGTCAGCGCAGCTGCGACAGAGCCTGCCATGAACCTCGACCCTCGCGCAGCGCCCGAGCCCTCGGTCGCGCTCACCACGCCCAGCGAGCCTGCTCCAGTCCTCGCGACGGCGAGCGCAGCCCTGCTCGCGGTCGCACCCTCCGCCTCCACTTCGGCGAGCGCCGACCGAGAGCAAAACGCGACCTTGCGCTATCGCGACCTCGCGAAGAAGGGCTCGTACAAAGAGGCCTACGCGGCCGCGGTCGAGGGTGGCGCGTTCGATCGGCTGTCGTCGACGCCCGCGGCCGAGCTCCTCGAGCTCGCGAACCTCGCGCGGCTCGCAGGCCAAGCCGAGGCCGCGAAGCGTGCTTACATGGCTGTTCGCGAATCGGCGCCCGGTACGGACGCAGCCGCGACCGCTGCGTTCCAGCTCGGCCGCATGACCTTCGGGGGCGCCGGCGCCGAAGGGTGGTTCAACGTCTATCTCTCCGAGCGGCCCGCGGGCCCGCTCGCCGCCGAAGCGCTCGGCCGCGTGCTCGAGCTGCAAGCTCGGTCGAAGAGCCCGCGCGCTGCCGAGACCGCGCGAGCTTACTTGGCGAAATACCCGAAGGGCGCGCACGCAGCGCTCGCAGAGAGCATACTCGGATCGTGAAGGGCCTCCGCGCCTCGGCCGCGCGCAAGAGCGCAGCGCTCGTCGTCGCTGCGCTCGCGTTTGCGCCGCTCGCGAGCGCGCTCGCCGACGAGGCTGCGCCGGTCATCACAGCGCCGCGGGAGCCTCTCCTCGTGGTGCTCGTCGCGCGCGCCGAGGATCCGTTCGGCGCTCGCTTGCGCGCCGAGCTCGAGTCGATGGGGATCGACGTCTCTTCGGTCCCACCCACCGAGGGCTCGCGGCGCGCCGTCGCTGTCGCCGAGGTGCTCGATCACCCGCGCCGGATCGTCGTGACCTTCGACGCCTCGAGTGACAGTAACGTCAGTGTAAGCGCAGCGCAGCCGTCGTCGTCGAGGTGGACGCCCGCGAGGTCGACATGCAGCTCATCCAAGCTGCGGAGCGCGTGCGGGCCCTCTTCGAGCCGCTCGTCGAGCGCGCCGCGAAGCAGCCGCCGCCGACCCAACAGCCGGACACGCCGCCCACGTTGGTCACGCCGCCCACGCCACCACCCAAGACGCCGACCCTCGCGATCGTCGAGCCGCAGCCGAAGCTCCCTCCCCCGCCCCGCGTCGTGCGCCCAGCGGTGCTCCCGCCGAGGACACCGTCGACGCCCGTCGTCTTCGGCTTCTCCGCGGGTGTCGCCCTCGCGCTCGACACCGCAGGCGCCGGCCTCGAGGGTGACGCGGCCTTCTTCGTCGAGCCCCTCGGCTGGCTCCGCTTCGAGCCGTTCATCGGCGTGCCACTCGTGCCCACGCGGGTGTCGACCGACTTCGGCTCAGCCGATCTCTACAAAGGCACGCTCGGCGCGCGCTTGGGCTTCCGCGTCGTGGACACGCAGGGCTTCGATTTGCTGCTCGGCGGCGGGGTCGCGGGGGTCTTCTTGCGCGCCGAGGGCCACGCGTCCGAGGGCTACCGCGCATCCACCGAGGACGCCTTCACCGCGAGCCTGCTCTTCGACGCGAACGCCAGCGTCCAATTGACCGGCCCGCTCTGGCTCTCGGCGCGCGGCACACTCGGATTGGCGCTCCCAACACCTACAATCTTGTTCGCGAACGAGCCCATCATGGATTGGGGTCTTCCCTGGGGCACGGTCGAAGCTGCGCTCGAGGTGCGTTTTGGTGAATAGTGCACTTTCTTGGACCGTCGCCCGTGGTCGCGGCCATCAAGGGGCTAGAGCGGTGATGGCCGAGTCCCCGATGGGTCGGGGCGAGCGGCGGCAACCGCATTGCAACTTGGAGCTCCCTCAATGAGCCTTCGCAAACTCTATCCACCTAGCCGCTCTTTTCGGGTCTCGTCGGCGCCGAGCTTCGGTGGTCGGTCGGCTACGCTCTTTACCTTCTGTTTGCTCGCAGCCTGCAACCTCGACCTCGAGCCCGTCCAAAAGGGAACAGGGCAAGCAGCTTTCGGCGATCCGCACCTCCAGGGCGAGGGCGGGGCGGAGCTCGCCGAGGGTGGTAACTCACAATCGGCATCCGGCGGTTGGAGTGAAGGCGGCGGCTCGCATTCGGCCTCGGGCGGCTGGAGCGAAGGCGGCAGCTCCCCCGCAGAGGGTGGCGCCTCGCTCGCGTCGGGCGGTGGGCTAGCGATGGGAGGAGCGTCCCTCGGCACGGGTGGCGCTCCGGAGAATATGGGTGGAGCGAGCCTCAGCACCGGTGGGGCACCACAGAACATGGGCGGTGCGAGCCTCGCCTCGGGCGGCGGCCTGCCCTGAGAGCGTCAGGCTCACTGAGGATAGAAGCTCACGGGGATCACGATGGTCGCGCCCCCACCCTCGGGTTCGGCGAACTGCGCGGAAGACACGCGCGCTACGACACAGTCAGTGACGGTCTTGCTGAGTCCGACGCCGCCCCCGGGCGTCGCGCTCACGACATCACCCTTCGGACCGATCTTCGCTGTAACGCGGAGAGAGCCCTTCATGTTGGGGTCCTCCGCGAGCCCCTTATTGTAACAACGGCGAAAGCCGGGAGCCATGGCTGCTACCACCGCACTCGCGTTCGCGATGCTGCCACCCGCGACGTTCGCCCCCGTGATGGCCGCGTTGCCACTCGCGGCGCTACCAGAAGCCGCGGGCTGCAGCGGGTCCGTCTTCTCGCTGTTGCCCAAGCCAATCAGGCCTTCGTCGCGAAAGGACCTCGAGGCGCAGGAGCGCTCGCTGCACTCGAACAAGTCGACCCAAACGACGGGCACGACGTCGCTTTGAAGGAGTGACGTCGCTGTCTCCACGACCTCTGCGGCAGAGCCGAGTGGGCTCGATCCAATCGACGCCGTCGCGTCGGTCACGGCGCCCTGGGATTTGATCGTGCCGATGCAGCGCTTCAGTCCCTCGACGTCGAGCTTCGAGTCTTTCCTCGGGATCGTCACGCCGCTCCCCGTGACCTCGCAGCCAGGCGCGGCGCGGTTACCCGAGAGCTCGACGAAGAAGCCCGCTGAGTCGACGACGATACGGACCACGGGCTCTTTGTCGGGCTTGCGACTCGGCAATGGATAGACCCCCGGCGCGGCGCCCTCGACCGCGGTCGACAGCGATATGAGTTTAGCGCTGTCTCTGCCCTGATTGACGTTGCTCGACAGATCGAAGAGCGAGCCGAACTCAGCGTCCCTCGTGACGTGGATCGTGAGCGAACGCTTCGCGCTCGGCGCGTCCGCGAGCTCGCCGAGCTTCGTGTAGACCGCCGCGTCGAAGACCCGCGCGAGGGGTTTGCCGAGCGTGACCCCGTCCGCCTCGAGGGCATCGCGCGTGAGGAGCAGCTCATTCGAACGTCGCTTCGGCGCCTCGTCGCTCGAGCTCTTGTCGCGGGGAGCCTCACCGTTGTCGTGCGCTTGGGCTGGTGCGTCCTTGCAGGCGCCGAGCGCGAGCAGCAGGGAGGTGAGGAACAGGATCTTCGAGCGAGTCCTCGCGGCCTCGCGGTGCGCTCGGGTCATGGGTGCCATTATGATGAAGGGGAGCGAACGGGGCCAGGAGCCGCGGTGTGCTACAAAAGCTGGCGACCCATGCGTCCGCCGACTGAGCCCCTCCGGTTTCGAGCGCCGTCACCCCCGGACGAGGTCTTCGTCGCGACGCTCGCGCGCGCGTCGTTCAGCGCGTGGTCCCGCGACCCGGCGCGCAACGTTGCCCGCATGCTGCGCTCCTCGAGCGCCGCTGGAGAGATCGCTTCGCTCGGGGGCGAGCGCGTCGGCTTCTATGTCCTCGACGTGAATCGCTTGAGCAAGCCCTATGGGCCTTTTGAATCGCCAGCGATCGCTCACCTCGACGCGATCGCCGTCGCCTCTTCGTTCTCGCGACGTGGCATCGGGCGCGCTCTCTTGCGGCGCGCGGAGCAGGTGGCGCGCGAGCGCGGCGCGGTCGTCATGACGTTGATGACAGCGGTCGGCAACGCGCGCGCCCGGCGCATGTTCCAGCGGTTCGGCTTCATGCCCGTCCTCAAGATCGAGGGCGCCTACGAGAGCGGCGAGGCCGGAATCCAGATGTTCAAGCTGGTAGCGGGGTTCGAGAGCTACGACCGCCCGCCGACGATGCACTGACAGCGCTGTCCGCCGAGGGCCGGCCTCAAGGGTGATGTGGGCGGCCGTGCTGCACGAGCCCGTGCGCACTTCTTGGGGGGCTCGGTTCGCCCCCCGCGCTGCGCGCGCCCCCCAACCGCTTCGCGTCGGTGAGATTGGCGAATATGTCGTACCGCCCTGGTATCGGCTGTAGGAGCATGATCGAAGACATGACGAAGCGAGTCGCGGCCGACTCGATGACGAACGCCGTGCCGGTGGTTCGCTCGGCGATCACTTTGGCGTTCTGCTTCATCCATTTCGCCTGACGCTCCCGGTGTTTTTTGGGCGACTCGGCGCCGGCTTTGACGCTTATGATCACGCCAGTGGGTGGGCGTGACGTGTCGCGCAGCCGGTCATCCATCCGACACAGGTAGTCCTCGAACTCCTGATCGGTCGGCGTACCATTGAACTGGACGACAACCATTGCTGGGTCTGCATAGTCGTAGTCGATGTTGTTCATGACAGTGAGCGTGATCGATCACTTTACGCTCCAGCCCTGAGAAGCGCAACGACTCACGACCATTCGATAAACCGACAGATTGGCATGTAGCGCGCTGCTCCACCTCGCTCCACTTGTTGGCTCCTAGCGCTGCTCACGCAACGTCCGCCGCGACGTCGCTCATGAGTCCGTACAGAAGCCGCCCGAATTGGGGCTACCGCAGCGCTCCAGCCCGTTGACGGTAAAATCGAGCTTACCCATCCCGCCCTCGATGGAGTTCTGCCACTCCGACATCATGACGCGCAGCCCCGGGCTAGTCGGGTGGTTTCGGATGGTCGCGCTCACGTGATAGGTGAGGTGCTCGTCGACCAAACCAGGGTCGCCGCGGAGCTCGTATCGCAGTGGGAACTCGACGAGGCCGGCGCCGAGCTTCACGTCGCCCTCGGCGACGAGAGGTTCGTCCGCGTCCTCTGCAATGTAGACCCGCATCTCGACGTGGAGCACGGCCTCGCTGTCGGCGATGAAATCCTGGTTCGCGGTGTATTCCGTCATCTCTCGCGTGATGTCTCCGTGGATGAGCACCTTGCCCGTGCCGAGCTTGAGCAGGCCGCGCTTTACGTGCTTTGCCGGGGACGACACGACCACGGGCGCCGCTGATTGGGTGGGCGTGTCCACGCTGGCCGTGACGGGCGCGCTCGAGTCGGGTGTGTTGGGCTCGGGCACAGCCGCTGGGCCCGCGACGCTCGCGGACGCCACAGCGCCAGCGGTCGCGTCACTCGTCGCAGGGGTCAATGGCGCTGTCGCGCCCTCTGTGGCCGGCCCAGACAGCGCGCGATTTTGACAACCGAGTAAGCCCATGAGGGCCACGCAGGTGAGGCTTCGAGGAGAGACCTTGCGAGCTCCGCGGACCAGCATCTCGAACATCTTCGATTCAGTTACCTTCCTGTCAGGTTTTGCCCGGCACCACGGCGACAACATTGACAGCGTTGTCACCATCAACCCCCGCAGAAGCCGCCGGCGTTGGGGCTCCCACACAGCTCGAGGCCCGTAACGAGGAAGTCCTTCTCCCTCTCTCCGCCGATGACCTCGTTTCGATACTCGGACGCGAGCGTGTGCGGTCCGCTCCCCTTCGGGCCGTTCGTGACTTGGGCGCTCAGGAAATAGGACCCGTCCGCTACGAGCTTGGTGGGGTCACCGTGGAGCTCGTACTCGATGGGAAAGACGAGCAGCCCCTCGGTGAGCTTCACGTCAGCGGCGATCGCGAGGGGCGCCGCCGCGTCTGCGCCTCGGTTTTGTCGGAGCTCGAGGTGGAGCACGGCGTCGCGGTCCGCGACGAAGTCGTCATTCGCCGCGTGGACGCCGAGCTCGCGGTCGATCTTGCCGCGCAGGAGGAGGGCGCCCTGTCCGAGGACGAGCACGCGGCGCCCCGAGTTCGACGGCGCGGGGTTGGTCTGCGAGGCGACGGCAACGGTCGGTGAGTCGCTCGCGACGACGGTCGGCTCGGTCGTCGCTCGGGCGACGGAGCCGCTCTGCGAGCAGCCCTGGAGGGCCGCGGCGAGGGTGACGATGACGGGGACGACAATCCGAACGGATAGGTTTTTTCTGGGCCTCATGGTGGTCTCGAAGGGGTCGCGCTCTCTCTTCGACAATCGAAGAGGATCAGCACGTAGCGACCACCTCTCGGTTTGTGACGGGCCCGAATCGGGGGGGCGCGGAGCGCGTGGGGGGCGGATTTAGCCCCCCAGCGAATCGAATGTCAGCGAGCGTGGACGCGGACGCGGATCCCCTTGCGCGGCCGCAGCGTCGCGCTCGGCTCGGGCTCGTCATCACCCAGGAGCTCGAAGCGGAATCGACGCAGCATCGTCGCGAGCACGAGCGGCGCTTCCATATAAGCGAAGTGGATCCCGAGGCAGATTCGGGGGCCGGCGCTGAACGGCAGGTAAGCGTACCGATGACGCTGCGCCTCGGCCTCCGGGGTGTGCCGCTCGGGGTCGAAGCGCTCGGGGTCGGGCCAGAGGCTCGCTCGCCGGTGGATCGCCCACGGCGCGATCATCACGTTGGTCGAGCGCGGCAGCGCGTACCCCCCGACCTCGACAGGCTCGGTCGAGTCGCGCCCGAACACGTAGACGGGTGGGTAAAGGCGCAGCGCCTCTTTGAAGGCTCGCAAACACATATCGAGCTTGCCGAGGTCCGCCACGGTGGGGGCGTCGCCGACCGCGTCGGCCTCGCGCTGCATCTCCTCGTAAACCTCGGGGTGTCGGCAGGCCTCGTAGAGGGTCCACGCGAGCCCCGTCGCCGTCGTCTCGTGTCCTGCGACGAAGAGCGTGAGGATCTCGTCTCGGATCTGGCGGTCGCTCATCACAGCGCCGTCCTCGTCGTGCGCCTCGAGCAGCTTCGACAGGAGATCGCCGTGCGCCCCGTGGGATTGGCGACGCGCGTCGATCATGCGCTGGACCTGCTGATCGAGCAGAGCGATGGCGCGCCCCATCTCTCGATCGCGCGCGCCGAGGAGGACCGCAGGGCCGCGCATGCGCAGCTCGAGCCGCGCCGCGAGCTCCGAGACGCGACCCGTTGTTTGCTCCTTCCACCGCTCGAGGATGCGCTTGCAGAGGATGTGCAGGATGGCCTCGGGTCGGCCGATCACGTAGCCCGCCCAGTCGAGCGCGACGGTGAGGGCGTGACCGAGCTCGTCGGCCTCGCCGAAGGTATCGGCGTCGAAGAGGGTCTTGCCCGCGACCGCCATCGCGATCTGCGTGGTCTCGTGGTGGAGGTGGAGCGCCGCGCCGTCCTGCCACGTCGAGACCGTTCGCTCGGCGCAAGCCACCATGTCGGGCGCGTATCGCTCGAGCGCGCGCGGCTGGAAGAGCGGCGCCATGAGCTTGCGCTGGCGGCGCCAGAGCTCCCCGTTCGACGTGAACATGCCCTCACCCGCGAGCGGAAACAGGCTGAAACGCAGCATGTCCGACTTCGCGAACCACTTGGCCTTCTCGACGAGGACCTCCTGCACGATGTCGGGGTGGTTCGCAACCATCGCGCGGACGCCGGGGACTGGGAGCTTCAGGCGAAGGGCGGGCGTTTGCACCGCCGCCAAACGCCGCAGCGAACCGAGCCGATCCTCTCGAAAATCGCGGTTGTGCCCGAGAAATCCCTCGCCTCCGGGCGCGAGCGGCATGGCCTCGAGCGGCGCCGACGCGGGTCGAGCGAAGCCAGCGGACCGAGAATTGGCTTCGTTGAGCATCGTGGAGACGTTAACCGAGGGCGAGCGAAAGCGAGCTCGAGTTCTTGTAGGATACCGAGCCGATGGCCACTGGCTCGGGCGTGAGAAACGAGACCGAGGAAGTCGGGGGGGACGCGAAGCTTAGGGGGCGGAGCGAACCACCAGCGCAGCTGGACGCAGAGCGCCTCGAGGCTCTGCGCAGCCGGTTCGAGACGCTCGCGCGCAACCTCGAGCCGCGCGCGTCGAAGGCCTGGGAGATCGGCCTCGTCGCCGAGCAGCTCGTCGGGATCACGTCGCTCGCTGTGCGGCTCGGCGTGACGCCCGCGGACACCGCGTTCGAGGAGCTCGACCTCGCCGGGATCGGTCGAGCGGTCTGTCTCTCGAGCGCCGCCGCCGCGCTCGCGTCGTCGCCGACGCTCTGCGATCCGCTGCTCGGCCGCGCGACGGCCTCGTCGAAAGCTCCCCATCGCGCGGTCGTCGTCGCGCACGAGCGACGCCCGATCGACCCGATGGATTGGCTGCGCGCGTATCACTTCGCCGCGATCCGTCGTGACCTCGGCGCGATGGCCGCGCTCGCCGCGAGCGTCGACTCCGTGGACGCAGACCCGGCGTTCTCCGGGCGGCTCGATCTCGAGCGGGATCTCTACCGCGAGGTCTATCGCGAGCTCGCGGGGCAATGGTTCGGCGACGGCCGACCCGCGGGCGCCGCCGCTGCGGCCGCCGCGCGCGCTCGCCAGGTCTTGCCCGAGCTCGACGAGTTCCGCGCCCTGCGCATTCGAGATCTCATCTTGCCCCTCGTCGACGCGATCGACACCACCGACAAGGTCCGCGCGTTGGCCGACGTCCTCAAGGCTCACGCGAGCTACTGGGGCGACGAGCGACGACGCTCCGATCCCGAGGGTTTTGTCTCGTGGAGCGCCCTCTCCGCGCACGCAGCGATCACCGCGCGGGGCGGCGAGCTCGCCCTGCCCGCGACCGAGGTTCTCCCGAGCGCCGTCACGCCGGCCGACCGCTGGGCAGCAGGGGAGACGACGGTCGCGATCTACGAGGCTCCGGAGCTCGCCGCGCGCACGATGGCCGAGGCCTCGCTGCGCGTCGCGCTCTCGACCGGCGCTGCGCCGCACGCGACGACGCGCATCGATGGCGGTCGGTCCGCGGACACCTATACGGTCGAGGCCATCGCAGGCGAACGCATCGTCTATCGCTTCCAATTCAAGCTGACGACACCTGACGAGCAGGGCTTCGGGCACGGCGCGAGCGCCCTGCTCGACGCGGGCGAGTGGCTCTTCATCGCCGAGCGCGAGCTCGCCCGAGCGCGCGCGACCGAGGGAGAAGCGAGCGCAAAACACCTCGAGGTCGGGCGCGCCGCGGCCGACCAAGCGCTCGCCCTCCTCGGCTCACAGGACGAGCTCTTTCGCGACAGAATGACGAGCCCGCTCGGGCGCAAGCTCTGTGACGGCGAGCCCCACCGCTTCACCCGTGAGGCCCTGGAGAAGCTCCGCGCCACGTTCGACCCCGCCTGACAATCCCCACTGTCGCGCTCTCTAAAGATTGCACGCGAAGGGCAAACCATCGCATCCTTGGTCGGATGAGCGTGGGGGGTTTTGCTTACAAGTCCGAAGATCGCTCGATCTTACTCCCCTACTACAAGCGATTCCTCGTCGAGCCACTGCTGCCGTTCATCCCGGCGCGCATCAACCCGAACACGCTGACGCACCTCGGGCACCTGACAAACCTGTCAGGCGTTCTCTTGCTGCTCGGCCTTTGGCAGAGCCGCGGCTGGCCGTTCGTCGTCACCGCGATCCTCCTGCAAATCTACATCTGGTTCGACAACGCTGACGGCGGCCACGCCCGCCGGACGGGGCAGTGTTCACCGGGCGGCGAGCTCCTCGATCACGGGCTCGATATCTTGAACGTCGTTTATATGGGCTACCTCTCGGCGATGACGCTCGGCATGTCGGCGCTCGGCTGGGTGGTCGTCGTGGGCTCCATCGCGGGCGCTGGCTCCGTGACCTATTGGGAGCAGGGCGAGACTGGCATCTTCCGCCTCGGGTCGATGAACCAGATCGAGAGCGGCATCGTCCTCTCATTGGCGCTGCTCGTGAGCGCGGTCTTCGGGGTCGACGTCTGGGGCAAGGTCGAGCTCTTCGGGGTCACGCCGCGGACAGCCATCCTCGCCTGGACGATCGGCACCATCATCGTGGGCGCGACGCGCGCGCTCATCCGCGTCCAGAAGGCGCGCGGCATCGGCGCGGCCGCGCCGCTCGCGGGGCTCTTCGCGGCCTGCATCGCCGCGGCGTTCGCGGTGTCGACGGGCGCGCTCACCGCGGTCGCAGCGGTCACGATCGTCGCAGCCACCAACGTGTTCTTCGCGATGCGCATGCTGCTCGTGCGGTGGCGTCGCAGCCTCGAGCCCGACGTAGGGACGGGCTCGCTCGCGACGTTGCTCGGTACGACGGGCGCCGTCGTCGTCGCGGTCACGCTGCTCCACCATTTCGAGATCGGCCCTGGCGTCGGCCCCGTGAGCTTCACGGTCGCTGTCACGGCCGCGGGCGTGCTCGGCTTCAAGTCGATCGCGGACGCGCGCCACGCGATTCGCCTCGTCTCCGCGCGCTGACCACACCGCTGAGCCCGGGGCTGCACTCGGGTGTAGCGGGGGAGGCACACGCGCCCTTCAACGCGCGTGACCGACAGCGGCGCGCGCGTTGCTTCGTCGTGGGCGCTCCCGATGAAGCGTCGCGATCTATGCCTCTCTCTCGCTGGCTCGACCTTGAGCGCCCTCGCCGGCTGCCAGCCGCCCTCCCCCGAAGCCCCGGCCGCGCCCCTCGCTTGCGAGCGCCCCGCGGCGGGCGAGGATTTCGATTACATCGTTATAGGTTCAGGCGCGGGTGGCGGGCCGCTCGCCGCGCGCCTCGCGCTCGCTGGATACCGCGTGCTCCTCCTCGAGGCAGGCGGCGACCCCGAGGCCGCGACCCGCGACATCCCCGCGCTCCACGCGCGGTCCGTCGAAGAGCCGGAGATGAGCTGGGACTTCTTCGTCCGCACCTACGAGGACGACGTGCGCCAGCGAAGGAACCCGCGCTTCGTCCAGAAAGAGGGCGGGGTCCTCTACCCGCGCGCCGCCACGTTGGGCGGCTGCACGGCGCACAACGCGATGATCGCGATCGTGCCTCACGACCGCGACTGGGACGACCTCGCGGCGCTCGTCGACGACCCGAGCTTCGAGGCGTCCAACATGCGCGGCTACTTCGAGCGCCTCGAGCGCTGCGCGTACGCACCCCGCAGCGGCGCCGAGAGCGCACGCCACGGCTTCGACGGGTGGCTCTCGACCGAGGTCGCCGATCCCTCGCTCGTCACGGGCGATCCCGACCTCATGGCGACGATCGACGGCGCCCTCGAGGAGGCCGCGCGCGGCGACGAGTTCGCGCTCGCGAACGCGCTCGGCATGGCGCTCGATCCGTCGCGCGCGCTCTGGGATCCGAACGACGCTCGCGTCCAGCGCGAGGGCGGCGAGGGGATGTTCTTCATCCCGATGCACACGCACAACGGCGCTCGAACCGGCGCGCGCGAGCGCGTGCTCAGCGTGAGCCAGGCCTGCGAGAAGAACCTCACGATCGAGCTCCACGCCCTCGTGACTCGCATCGTCTTCGACGGCCTTCGCGCCGTCGCTGTCGAGTTCGAGAAGGGCCGATATTTGTATGAAGCCAGCACCGTCCGGAGGGACTCGTCGACCCACTCGGGCGCTCTCGAGCGGGTCCGCGCGCGTCGCGAGATCATCGTGTCCGCTGGCGTCTTCAACAGCCCCCAGATCCTGATGCTCTCGGGTCTCGGCCCCCGCCAGCACCTCGAGGAGCACGGCATCGAGGTGCTCGTCGATCTCCCGGGGGTCGGTCAAAACCTACAAGATCGCTACGAGGTCAGCGTCGTGGCGGAGCTCGCGAGCGACCTCGCCGCGCTCGACGGCGCGTCGTTCCGCGACCCGCAAGCGCCCAACGCCCCCGCGAACGATCGCGCGCTCGTCGAGTGGCTGCGGCACCGCACGGGGCCCTACACCGCGAACGGGATCCTCGGCGCGATCGCGCGCCGCTCGCGCCCCGAAGAGCCCTCGCCCGACCTCTTCATGTTCGGCGTCATCGGTCGATTCGCCGGGTATTACCCGGGCTTCTCCGACGATCTCCTCGCTGACAAACGCCACCTCAGCTGGGCCGTGCTGAAGGCGCACACGAACAACACCGCGGGCAGCGTGACGCTCGCGTCAGCGAATCCGCGCGAGCGACCGCGCATCGACTTCCGCTACTTCGACGAGGGCTCACCAGGCTGGGAGCGCGACCTCGACGCCGTCGTCGACGGGCTGATCGCAGCGCGTCGCATGATGGGCTGGCTCGGCAGCAGCGTCGTCCGCGAGGTCCTCCCAGGCCCCGAGGTCGGCACGCGCGAGGAGCTCGCGCGCTTCGTCCGCGATCACGCGTGGGGTCATCACGCCGCGTGCACGAACAAGATGGGCGCTGCCTCCGACCCGATGGCCGTCGTCGACAGCCAATTCAGAGTCCGCGGCGTCGACGGGCTGCGCGTGGTCGATGCCTCGGTGTTTCCCAAGCTGCCCGGCTTCTTTCCAGTCGTGGCCGTGATGATGCTCGCTGAGAAGGCTGCTGACGCCATTCTCGACGAGACTGACACCCTCGCACGCCCCAGTTCGCACTGACGTCACTGGAGGGTGATCCGCGGTCTGTGTGGGACGCACCCTTGTCGCTCTAAGCTCAAGAAAATGTTGAGCCTGCGAGGAGGAGCGCCTTAGAAGTATTGGCTGGACAACATGCGTCCCGAACCAGCCAGCCCACTCAGCCCCTCCGAGTTCGGGCGTAGGCAGCTCGAGGTCGCGGAGCGCGCTGTGTTGCTCGCCGGCTGCGTTCTATTGGTTTTGGGCGCTGGCCTCGTGTTCTTGGCCCCGCACCAAGCGCCGGTCGTTCGCACCATCACTTTGGTCCAATTGCTCGGCGCTGCCGTCGTGTTGGTGACTCGGCGATACGGCTCACTGCAGCTCCGGGTCGTCGTCACTTTGGTGTTTATTCACGTTACGTGTTGGGTGGGCCTATTTCACACTGGCCCGCTCACGGGCGTCGGCGCAGGCGTGACGGCCGCGACGATCGGCGCCGCCCGATTCGGTGGTTGGCGCGGCGCGCTCGTCAGCATGGCGTGTACTGTCGTGGTCCTCCTGGGCTGTGGTTGGGCCTATATGACGGGCCATCTTCCTCATCCAGAGCCCCTCGACGCCCATTGGGACGACCCTTCCGACTGGCTGCGAATCGGCGGGACGTCGGCTGTCGTCGCGCTGTTCGTCGGATTGACCTTCAGCCAGGTTGCAGGCCAATTCGAGCAGGCGTGGGCACGCGCCGCAGAAGCATCCAAGCAGCTGAAGAAGCGGCGCGAGGAACGCAAGCGGCGTGAAGAAGCGCTGGCTGTCGTCGCACGCGACGAGGCGCTCGGCCGCCTCGCCGGGGGCGTCGCGCACGACGTCAACAACGCGCTCGCCGTCATGCTGACCAACGCGCAGCTGCTCCAAGACGCGCTCCCCGACGGCAGCGAGGACAAAGCCCTCGCTGACGAGATGGTCGCCGCGGCCAAGCGCGCGGCGGAGACCACCCGTGGGCTCCTCATGTTGGGGCGCAGCCAGCTCGAGCCCGATCGCACGCGGAGCGCCGCAGACGTCTGCGAAGCTGTCGTGGATCTCCTGCGCCGGACGGCGCCCGAGTCAGTGACAATCCTGTTCGAGCGGTCGGGGAGCTGGGTCCCGAAGCTCGGCTCGCGAGCCCAAGAGCAGCTGCTCAGGTCTTATGTGCTCGACGCGCTCGAACACTTGGGTGCGAGCGGAGTCCTCACCGTCAAGGTCATGGACGCCGAGGTCGGGACCGTCCGAATCACGGTCGAGGCCGTTCGGTCCACGGAGCCGCCGTCGTCGGGGCGCACCAGCTCGAATCCCGGCTCACCACGCGACAGCAGCATCACCATCACGGACGGCTTGCTCGAGCGCGCGGGCGGGCAAATGACCACGACCGCCTCCGCGCACGGCACGCTCACGACCATCTCGTTGCCAGCCGATGCGCCTCTGCTGTCGCGCTCGAGCTCGGGTCTATCCAAGCCAGCTCCAGCCGAGCGCGTGCGCAGGCTCCTATTGGTCGATGACGAAGAGATCGTCAGACGCACCATGTTGCGCCTGCTCCAGCGCGCGGGGTTCTTCGTGCTGACCGCGGAGGACGGTGAGAGCGCCACGCGCGTCTTCGAGGCCGAGTCCGATATCGACTTGCTCGTAACCGACGCGGTGATGCCCAACACCGATACGGGCGCGATGATCCGGGCCTTTCAACGTCGACACCCCAAAGCTCCAGTCATCGTGTGCTCGGGCTACGTGAAAGAGGACGTGATCAGGCACGGCGTGGCAGTCGGCGAATACGCCTTCATCCAAAAGCCGTTTGCTCCTGACGAATTTGTAAACACAGTAACGGGCGCGCTCGGCGACGGGGGCGCGCCGTGAGCTCGATAGCGTCCGAGCACCACGTGGACACGCCGGCAGCGGCGCGCGCGCGGCTCCTCTCGCAGCTGCGAACACTGGTGTTCATGACCGCGCCCGGGGTCGCGATCATCCTGTTGGTCCAGACCTACCTCTATGGTCTGTCCCCGACTTTGGGGGCGCTGCTGGCGCTGCAAATCGTCGCGCCGATCTGTGTTTGGATCCCTCGCTGGCGCACCCATCACGGCACTGCGATCATCCTCTTTCTCTATGGGCTGGCGAGCACGCTCTTCTCCAGCGCGACCTTCGGTCCGACGATGGGCGTCGGAATGGTATTGGCTGTATCGGGGGTGTGGGCTGGCGTGATGTTCGGGCGCCGCGGCGTATGGATGACCGCCGGATTGATCCTGGCTGGGACGTTCGCGGTAAACGCCAGTATGGCCAATGGATGGGTCCCGCGACCGGACGGCCGGTTCCTGGACGTGCGTGTCAGCATCAATTGGGTACGCATCGCCGGAATGACAGTCATCGGGCTCTTCGCGGCCGCGTGGCTCGTGACCAAACTCGTCAAAGAGTACGAGCGCTCGGTGAAGTCGGCGGAGCGTGCGCTGACCGCCGAGAAAGAGGAGCGCGCCCTCGACGAGGGCCTCTTCCGAGAGCTCCAACAGTCCAAACGACTGGAGATGCTCTATCGGCTCGCGGGCGGCGCGGGGCACGAGATCACCAACGCGCTCGCGGTCATCCTCTGCAACGCGGAGATCCTCCGCAAGAGCGGGGTGAAGGCTCACAGCGAGCTCGCCAGCGAGGTGCTCGAGGCCGCGCGCGGCGCGACCAGGACCTCGCGACAGCTCATGGCGCTGGGTCATCGCGAGCCCTCGGTCGCGGGTGTCGTCGAGCCCAAAGAGCTCGCGAGCCGATTGGGCCGCCTCCTCAAGCGAGTCCTGCCCGACACGATCCGATTGGAGGTCTCGGTCAAGACCGACCGCCTCTTGTCGATGAACGCCGAGGCCCTCGAGCGCGTGCTCCTGAACCTCGTATTGAACGCCCGCGACGCGATGCCGAACGGCGGTCGACTGACGCTCGAGATAAGCGCTTTGGACGAGAGCGGCCCCCGCCGAAACGGGACGGCCATCGAGGTCGTCGACTCGGGAACTGGCATGACCGAAGAGACGCGAGCGCGGATCTTCGAGCCGTTTTTCACGACGAAGCCCGCCGGCCAAGGGACGGGGATGGGCCTCTCCGTAGCGCTCGGGCTGATCAACTCGGCCGGCGGCGTCATGACCGTAAAGACCCAGCTCGGGGTCGGGTCCACGATTCGTATCGAGCTCCCCGCCCCGAAACCCCAAGCAGAGCGGCCTGACCCGAACGCGACGGCGACACCTCAGCTATCACCCAATCCGCAGACCATCTTGTTGGTCGAGGACGAGGCCCGCGTGCGCGCCGTCATGCGCCGGATCCTCAAGCGCGCCGGTCACGAGGTCATCGAGGCCGCCGACGGCGCCGAGGCGCTCGCCGCCATCGAACAGAGCCCCGACCTCGGCCTCTTGATCACCGACGGCATCCTGCCAGGGACGTCTTCACAAGCGGTCGTCGACGCCTTCCGAGAGCGCTTCCCGAGCAGCCCTGTCGTCGTTTGCTCCGGCTACTCCGAGGAGCTCCTGATCGAACAAGGGCTCGTGCTCGACCGCTGCGCGCGGCTGCCGAAGCCGTTCACTCCTCAAGAGCTGCTCGACGTCGTCCAGGCCGCGCGCACCATCCACTGACATTTATGTCAGCGCTCCGCCCTCTCGAGCTGGGTCGCCCTGTTCGCGTGAGGACGACGGCCCGCGCTGCTGTTGACGCAGTGCGGCCGCGCGAAGTAGCTTTTCCAGCGTGACGTCGCGCGCCCTCCACCGGCATCCGCATCGAGGCCGTGGCGCGCGTCATGTCGACGGGTCCGCGCGCCACGGTTAGCGCGCTCCGCCCCTCCCGGCCGAGCCCATCACGAGACCCGTTCAGCGCCGCGCGCTGGCCCTCGTGTCACGCGCTCTCCATCCCTCTCGATTGACGAGGTCCCTCGTGCCGAAGCTCGCTCTCCCCAACAAAGGCCGCCTCTACGACGAGGTCCGCGCCGCCCTCTCCGACGCCGGGCTCGACGTCCGACTCACCAGCGATCGCGTGCTCTTCGCCTCGCTCGGTGAGGGCTTCACCGCGCTCTTCGTGCGCGCGCGCGACATCCCCGAGTTCGTCGCCGACGGCGTCGCCGACGCAGGCATCACCGGTTGGGACTGCGCCCTCGAGTCCGCGCGCGAGCTCGAGACGCTGCTCGATCTCGGGTTCGGGCGGTGTCGCCTCTCGGTCGCGCTGCGGGCCAAGCCCGACGGACAGCCGACCACGCTCGACAGCGTGACCGACGGCGCGCGCGTCGCGACGTCCTTCCCTCGGCTCGCGGAGCAGTTCTTCATCGAGCGCGGCTGTCAGATCCAGCTCGTGCCCATCTCCGGCGCCGCCGAGGTCGCACCCCACCTCGGCATCGCCGACGCCATCGTCGATCTCGTCTCGACCGGTTCGACGCTCCGCACGAACGGGCTCGTCGAGGTCGCGACGATCCTCGAGTCGACCGCGCGGCTCATCTGCCGCCCGCGACCCATGCTCGATCCGGAGATCGCCTCGGCGCTCGACGACCTCGCGCTCGCGCTCGGCAGCGTCGTGCGCGGCCGACAACACCGCTACGTGATGGCGAACGTGCCGCGCGCGCGCCTCGCCGACGTGCGCGACGTCCTGCCCGGCCTGAATGGGCCGACCGTGATCGACGTGCCCGGCTCGGACTTCGCGGCGGTCCACGCCGTCGTCCCCGAGCGCGCCGTCTATCGCACGACCGCGCGGCTCAAGGCGCTCGGCTGCGAGGGTATCCTCGTGACCCGCATCGAGAGGCTCTTGTGATGACTCAGTCGCCCCCGGGAAAGCTGCGCATCCGCTACACAGGCGCGCTCGAGGCGCTCTCGCCCGAGGACGTCGCGTCGATGCTCGCGCGGACGGGTCCCGAGACCCCCGCCGAGGTCAGCGATCGCGTCGCGCGCATCGGCGAGCGCGTCCGCGCCGAGGGCGACGGCGCGCTCCTCGAGCTCACGCGTAAGTATGACAACGTAGAGCTAACGTCGATCGAGGTCCCGCCCGCGCGCCTCGCGAACGCGCTCGCGACCATCGACTCGCGCGTGCGCCACGCGCTCGAGCGCGCCGCGCGCAACATCGCCGTGGCGCACCGCGCCGAGCTGCCCATCCCGCACGGCGAGGTCGAGGTCGAGCCCGGCGTGTTCGTCGGCCGTCGCGCGGAGCCGCTCCTCCGCGTGGGCGTCTACGCCCCCGGCGGTCGCGCCGCGTACCCGAGCAGCGTGCTCATGGGCGTCGTCGCGGCCCGCGTCGCTGGCGTCCGCGAGATCATCGTCGCCTCGCCTCCAGGGCCGAGCGGCGCGCCGTCTTCGGTCGTGCTCGCGGCCGCGGCCATCGGCGGCGCCACGAAGGTCGTCGCAGTCGGTGGCGCGCAGGCCGTCTTCGCGATGAGCTACGGCACGAAGAGCGTGCCGCGCGTCGATCGGATCGTCGGGCCGGGCAACGCCTACGTCGCCGAGGCGAAGCGTCAGGTCGCGGGCCACGTCGGCATCGACTCACCCGCCGGGCCGAGCGAGATCATCATCATCGCGGACGACTCGGCGGATCCCGAGCACCTCGCGCGCGAGCTCGTCGCGCAGGCCGAGCATGACCCCGAGGCCAGCTGCATCGCGCTCGCGACGAGCGAGGCGCTCGCGTCCGCGATCGTTCGAGCGCTGGAAGACATGACGCCCGGTCGCGCCGACGTGGTCGCGCAGTCGCTCGGCTCGCGCGGCGCGGTCCTTTCGGTCTCGAGCTTGGACGCAGCGCTCGCGCTCGCCGAGCGCTACGCCGGTGAGCACGTGCTCGTCGCGACGCGCGACGCGGCCGCCGTGGCCGCGCGCATCCATCGCGCCGGCACCGTGTTTTACGGGCCGGGCGCGTCGGTCGCGTTCGGCGACTACATGACGGGGTCGAACCACGTGCTGCCGACCGCGGGCGCGGCCGCCCGATGGAGCGGCCTCGGGGTGCTCGACTTCCTTCGTTGGACCTCCTACCAACGCATCGAGCGCGACGCCGCGGCGCGCATGGCCTCGGACGTCGGAATCCTCGCTGACGCCGAGGGTCTGCCTGGTCACGCAGCTGCCGCGCGGGCCTTCGTGAACACGGCCGTGCCGCCCGCGAAGCTCGCGCTCAGGCCGCGCGCCTCGGTCGAGGCGCTCTCCGTCTACACGTCGAACAGGCGCCCCGCCGAGATCGATCTCAGCGACAACACGAACCAGCGCGGCGCCGCTCCGAGCGCTCAGGCCCTCGCCGCGACCGACGCGGCGCGCGCGGCGATCCCGCGGTATCCGTCGCACTACGCCGACGATCTCAAGGCAGCGATCGCCGCACACCTCGGCGTCGAGCCGAGCTCCGTCGTCACCGGCTGCGGCAGCGACGACGTCCTCGACTGCGCGGTGCGAGCCTTCGCGTCGCCCGGCGCCGCGCTCGCGTTCTCGGAGCCCACGTTCGCGATGATCCCGCACATCGCGCACGCGACCGGCGTCACGCCG
The DNA here is from genome assembly GCA_046351325.1 of Polyangiaceae bacterium. Lineage (GTDB taxonomy): Bacteria > Myxococcota_A > Polyangia > Polyangiales > Polyangiaceae > Xiheicaenibacterium. Next base: position 950,957 of record JAXLYR010000001.1, read on the forward strand.
CGGCCCGTGCCGTTCCGCTCCGCTGCCGAGGGCTACGACATCGACCCGGAGCGCCTCCTCGAGGGGGACGCCGGCATCATTTATGTTTGCACCCCAAACAATCCCACCGGGACGATCGCTTCGACGCGCGCGCTCGAGCGCATGCTCGAGCGGGCTCGCGGGCTCGTCATCGTCGACGAGGCCTACGTCGACTACGGCGGCGCGAGCGCGCTCCCGATGGTCCTCGCGAGCGAGCGCGCCGTCGTCGTTCGCACGTTCTCGAAGGCCTATGGCCTCGCCGGGATGCGCGTCGGCTACGCCGTCGGCGCGCCGAGCGTCGTCGCCCACCTCGAGAAGGTCCGCGGCCCCTACAAGGTCGGCGGCCTCGCCGAGCGCATGGCCGTGCGCGTGCTCTCCGACGAGACCGAGTGGGTCCGCGCGAACATCACCGAGGTCCTCGCCGCGCGCACCCGCTTCGTCGAGTGGCTCACCGAGCGCGGGCTCGCGCCCATCCCCTCGCACGCGAACTTCGTCCTCCTTCCGATCTCGCGGGCGGCCGAGCGCGCGGCGCGCCTCCGAGAGCGCGGCATCGCCGTGCGCGCGTTCCCGGCCCTCTCGCACTTCGGCGACGCGCTCCGCATCTCGGTCGGCCCGTGGGACGTGATGGAGCGGACGCTCGCGGCGTTCGCCGAGGAGCTCGCGTGAAGCTCGCGATCCTCGATCTCGGCATCGGCAACTTGCACTCTCTGGCCAAGGCCTACGCGGCGGCCGGCGCCGACGTCTCGGTTACCACTAACATCGTTAAAGCAACGAGCGCGGAGCTCCTCGCCCTGCCCGGGGTCGGCGCGTTCTCGGCCGCGAGCGCGAGCTTGGGTGAGAGCGGGCGCGTCGCCGTTCGCGCTGCCCTCGCCGGTGGACTGCCCTGCATCGGCGTCTGCCTCGGGATGCAGCTCCTCTTCGAATCGAGCGAAGAGGGCGACGGCGCGGGCCTCAGCGTCTTCGAGGGCCACGTCGTGCGCCTCGCGTGCAAGCGCACGCCACACATGGGTTGGAGCCGACTCGACGCTGTCGCTCCCTCACCTGCGCCGCGCGCGCTCCCGCTCCCGACCGCGGTCTACTACGCGCACAGCTTCGCCTGCGCGCCGCGTGATCCGTCGCTCGTCGTCGCGACGTCGACCGTGGAGGGCGTCAACTTCCCCGCCATCGTGCAGCGCGCGCGCGTCGTGGGCTGCCAGTTCCACCCCGAGAAGAGCTCGCGGCCGGGGCTCGCGCTCCTCGCCGCGCTCGTGGAGGCCGTCCGATGATCACCGCCCTGCCCGCGATCGACCTCCGCGGCGGCGCCTGCGTCCAGCTCGTCGGCGGCAGCTACGACCACGAGCGCGTGCGCATCGACGATCCCGTCGCGCAGGCGAGATCGTTTGTGCTCCAAGGATTCCGCGCGCTGCACGTCGTCGACCTCGACGCCGCGACGGGTCGCGGCGACAACGACGCCGTCCTCGAGCGGCTGCTCGCGGTCGAGGGACTCTCCGTGCAGATCGGCGGCGGCGTGCGCTCGGTCGAGCGCGCCGAGCTCTTGCTCGGACGCGGCGCTCGCGCCGTCGTCGTGGGCACGCGCGCCGTCGAGGACCCCGCGTTCGCCGAGTCGCTCGCGAACCGCTTCCCGAACCAGGTCGTCGTCGCGCTCGACGTCCGAGGCACGCGCGTCGTCACGCGCGGCTGGGCCGCCGAGACCGCGCTCGACATCGACGACGCGCTCGCGCAGCTCGCGGCGCTCCCGCTCGCGGGTGTGCTCGTCACCGCGGTCCACGTCGAGGGCGCGCTCGCGGGCATCGACGCGCCGCTCTACGAGCGCGTCCGCGCTGCGACTCGGCAGCGCATCATCGCCTCGGGCGGCGTGACGACGCTCGCCGACCTCGAGGCCCTCGACGCGCTCGGCGTCGAGGCTGCGGTCATCGGCATGGCGCTCTACACGGGCGCCCTCGACGGCGCGGTCGTCGCGCGCCGCTTCGGCGGAGGTCCCTCGTGAAGCGCATCACCCGAAAGACCAAGGAGACGCAGGTCTCCATCGCGCTCGCGCGCACGACGGGCGCCGGCCTCGGCGCAGTCACCGTGTCGACCACGCTGCCTTTCTTCGATCACATGCTGACGGCGCTGCTCCGCTACGCGGGTCTCGACGGCTCGGTCAGCGCGACGGGCGATCTACGCCACCACCTGATGGAGGACGTCGGCATCACGCTCGGCCGCGCCGTGCGCGAGATCTTGCCCGAGGCGATCGCGCGCTACGGCGATCGCACGGTCGTGATGGACGACGCGCTCGTGCTCGCGGCCATCGACGTCGGCGGCCGCTTCCACTTCGCGGGCGAGCTCCCGAGTCGGCTCTACACGCACGTGCTCCGCTCCTTCGCCGACGCGCTCGGCGCGGGCCTTCACGTACGCGTCCTCGCTGGGAAAGACCGCCACCACATCCTCGAGGCCGCGATGAAGGCGACCGGGCTCGCGCTGCGCGCGGCCATGAGCGACACCGGCGCGGCCGTCTTCAGCACGAAGGGGAGCGCAGATATTTTTGTGGGAGAAGACGAACCGTGAGCGCGAACCTTCGACGGTTGATCGTGTGCCTCGACGTCGACGGCGGCCGCGTCAAGAAGGGCGTCCGCTTCGAGGGGCTGCGCGACGTCGGCGATCCCGTGGAGCTCGCGCTCCGCTACGAGGCCGCGGGCGCCGACGAGATCGTCTTCCTCGACATCACCGCGACCGTGGACGATCGGGCCCAGATGCGTGAGGTCGTCCACCGCACCGCAGAGCAGCTCTTCATCCCGCTCACCGTGGGCGGCGGCGTTCGCTCGCTCGAGGACTTCGAGCGCTCGCTCGCCGCGGGCGCCGACAAGATCGCCGTCAACACCGCGGCGATCGCCGATCCGTCGCTCCTCAGCCGCGCGCGCGATCGCTTCGGCGCGCAGTGTGTGGTCCTCAGCATCGATGCCGTGCGCGTGACCCAACCCGACGGCGCGGCGAGCTATCGGGTCGCGACGCACGGCGGCCGGCGCCTCACCGACGTCGACGCGATCGAGTGGGCGAAGCGCGGCGTCGAGCTCGGCGCCGGGGAGATCCTCCTCACCAGCGTCGACGCCGACGGCGCGCGCACGGGCTACGAGCTCGAGCTCACCCGCCGCGTCGCAGACGCCGTGAAAGTCCCCGTCGTCGCGTCGGGAGGCGCGGGCAATTCTTTGCACATTGTTGAAGCTATTCGAGCCGGCGCCGACGCGGCGCTCGTCGCGGGCATCCTGCACGACGGCACGACCACGGTGCGCGCGCTCAAGGAGCAGGCGCGCGCCGCGGGCATCCCCATGCGAGAGGTAGAGGCATGACAGAGCTCTCCGATCTCGACCTCGCGATCGAGGTCGCGCGCACCACCGGGCGCGTCGCGCTCGGTCATTTCCGAGAGAACGCGACGAGGCGCCACCTCCTCGTCGAGGCGAAGCGCGACGGCTCCCCCGTCTCCGAGGCCGATCGCGCAGCCGAGCGCGCGGCCCGCGAGCTGCTCGGTCGCGCGCGCCCCGCCGACGGCGTCCTCGGTGAGGAGCTCGGCCTCGAGCGCGAGCACGCCGCGCGTCGCTGGTGCATCGATCCGATCGACGGCACGAAGGCCTTCCTCGCGGGCGTTCCGCTCTGGGGCTCGCTCGTCGCGCTCGTCGAGGGCGAGACCGTGCACGCGGGCGCCGCTTACTTTCCTGTCACCGACGAGCTCGTGGCCGCCGCGCCCGGCAGGGGCTGCGTCACCGCGGGGAGCCGCGCTGGTGTGTCGGAGATCGCGGACGTCGGGCGCGCGCTCGTCCTCACGACCGACGCGTCTTTCCCCGACGCGCTCGAGTGTGTCGCGCCGTGGGCCGCGCTCGCAACCGCGGCGCGGCTCGCGCGTACTTGGGGCGACTGTTATGGCTACTACCTCGTCGCGACGGGGCGCGCCGAGCTCATGACCGACGGCCGGCTTAGCCCGTGGGACGCCGCGTGTTTCCTCCCCATCATCGAGGAAGCGGGCGGCGTCGTGACCGATTGGGACGGCCACCGCACGGCGTTCGGGCGCGGCCTCATCGCGACGAACCGCGCCGCGGCTGCACCGCTTCGCGCCGCGCTCGGAGTGCCCAGCCGATGAACGACACGACGCTCTCGAGCTTCGATCCCGCGTCGCTCGACTACGACAAGGGCGGCGGCATGGTCACGGTCGTCGCGCAGCACGCCCTGACGGGCAGCGTGCTCATGGTCGCGTTCGCCGACCGCGAGGCGCTCGATCGCACGGTCGCGACCGGCGAGATGCACTTTCGCTCGCGCACGCGCGGCCTCTGGAAGAAGGGCGAGACGAGCGGCAACGTGCTGCGCGTGCTCGGCCTGCACGCCGACTGCGATCGCGACGCAGTGCTCGCGCGCGTGCTCCCGCTCGGGCCCACGTGTCACACGGGCAGCACGACCTGCTTCGGTGACGGCTTCCCCGACGCGCTCTCCGCGCTCGAGGCCGTCGTCGAGGCGCGCGCAGCCACGCCGCCGGCGCCCGGGGAGAAGCCGAGCTACACGCAGCGGCTGCTCGCGGACCGCAACCTCCGCCTGAAGAAGCTCGGGGAAGAGTCCGCCGAGCTCGTGCTCGCCCTCGCGGACGCGGATCGCGAGCGCGCCGCCGAGGAGGGCGCCGACCTCGTCTATCACCTCGTGGTCGCGCTCAAGGCCGCGGGCGTCTCGTTCGACGAGGTGCGCCGCGTCCTCGATGCGCGGCAGAAGCCGCGCGAGCGCGGATGAGCATCCGCACGGAGATCGTTCGCTCGCCGTCTGCGCGCGACGAGTCGGTCTTCGCCTTCAAGGCCGCGTTCCTGATTTTGTTTTGGGCGGGGTTCCTCGTGTTCGCGCGCGTGCCGCCCGCCGACTCGAAGAACGCGGGCTCCGCAGCCGCGACCGAGACCCCCGGCGAGGTCCGCTTCCAAGATCTCGACGCGGCCGATCAGCGCATGTTCCGCCTCGTCCAAGAGGGCCTGACCGAGGCCGAGAACGTGCGCGGCCGCACCGGGAGCTGGCCTCCGGTCTCCGCTCTCGCCGACCAGGGGATCCCGCCCTTCACCGCCGATCCGATCGATCGCGCGGGCTACGAGTGGCGCCTCGTTCGTGACAAGAATGTCATCAACTACGGCGGCACGCCCGCGCTCGGCTCGAACCGCCGCGCGATCCTCGTCATCATCACCGAGCCCACGCCCGAGTCGCCGAGCGACCCTCGCGCGCAGGCCGACGAGCTCCATCATCGGCTCTCGGACGGCACGATGATCCACGTCGCGATCTGGATCGGGCCGGGCGTCCAAGATCCGAACCGCGCCACCGCCTTCGTCAGCGAGACCGCCGGGTGGAAGCGCATCACCACCGCAGGCGCCGAGGCCCGCGGACGATGACCGACGTAGCCGACGTGACCGACGCGGCCCCCGCGGCCCCCGAGCGCGAGGCGCCGAGCGGGCCTCCCCTGGTCGAGGTCCGCGCGCTCACGCTCCGCCACGAGGGCAACCTCGTGCTCGATCGCGTCTCGCTCGACGTCGCGCCGCGCTCCGTGCACGCCGTCGTCGGCCCGAACGGAGCGGGCAAGAGCAGCCTGTTCGCCGCGCTTTTGGGTTTAACGCCGTTTCAGGGTCACGTCGCGTTCCACTGGCGCGGCTCGGGTCGCATCGGCTTCGTGCCGCAGACCTTCGCGATCGATCGGACGCTCCCCCTCACCGTCGAGGAGTTCCTCGCGCTGACGCGGCAGCGCACCCCGATCTGCCTCGGCGTGCGCCGCGCCACGCGGGAGCGCGCGCGGCTCCTGCTCGAACGCGTGGGCCTCGCCGCGCTCGCGGGTCGCCGCCTCGGCGCGCTCTCGGGTGGTGAGCTCAGGCGCGTGCTGCTCGCGAACGCGCTCGATCCCGAGCCCGAGCTCGTGCTGCTCGACGAGCCCAGCACCGGCCTCGACCCCGAGAGCATCGAGCGCCTCGAGGCGACGCTGCTCTCCTTGCGCGCCGAACATCACGTGACCGTGCTCATGGTCTCGCACGACGACGCGCAGGTGGAGCGCGTCGCGGACACCGTGTCCGTCCTCGACCGGACGATCCGCGCGACAGGCCCCGCCGCCGAGGTCCTCGCGGCTCGACAGCGGCGCGCCCCCGCGCGCGAGGCCTCGGCGTGAACACCTTCTACGCGTGGATCACGGGCCTCGCGGAGCGGGGCTACCTGCCTCACAGTTTGATTTACCCGTTTGTCACCAGAGGCGTGCTCGCGGTGCTCCTGCTCGCACCGCTCCTCGGCGGGATGAGCCACATCGTCGTCGCCCGCAGGCTCGCGTTCTTCAGCACGGCGCTCGGTCAGGCCGCGCTCACCGGGCTCACGATCGGGCTCGTCCTCGGCGAGCCGCTCGGCTCGGCTTATGGCGGTATCTTCGGCTTCTGTCTCTTGTCGGCGCTGGGGATGATCTACGTCAAACGGCGCTCGACGCTCCCGCCCGATACCCTGATTGGCGTCTTCATGGCGCTCACGCTGGGACTCGGCATTTGCCTGCTCGTCCTCGCGACTCGCCGGTTCAATATCCACCAGATCGAAGCGGTGATGTTCGGCAGTCTGCTCACGGTCACGGACGCCGATCTCGGTATATTGCTGTTCGTCGGGCTCGGCGTGCTGGCCCTCTTGGGTGTCAGCTATAACCGCTTGGTCTACGACAGCATGAACCCGGCTCTGGCGCGGGTCGCGAAGATCGACGGCGCCCTGGTCGAGTATCTCTTCGTGCTGCTCTTGACCGCGGCGATCGTCGTCAGCCTCAAGGTCATCGGCGCCCTCCTGGTCGAGGCCCTCGTCGTCGTGCCCGCGGCGACGGCGCGCAACCTCGCGCGCTCGACCCGTGTCTATTGGGCACTCAGCGTCGTCGCCGCCGTCATCACCGGGGTCGGCGGCATCTTCGTCTCTGGCGCGTGGAGTGTCCCCACCGGCGGCGCCGTCGTGCTCAGCCTGAGCGTGCTCTTCTTCATCACGCTCGCGGCGGGCGCGGTGCGCTCGGCCTGGGAGCACCGCGGCGGGCGCTAGTACTGCCGGTCGCTAACGCACGAGATCCCAGCGACCGCCGAAGCGCAGCATGACGATCGGAGTCGGCGATTGCTCCCCTCGCAAAGCCAATACGAGCGGCACGTCGACTCCGGCGCTCGCGTAGAGCGTAGCCCCATATCGAGCGTCGACGGACGCCGACAAATACCCAATCAGCCCACCCGAGTCCGGCTCCGACTCGCTCGTTGCGTCCGAGCCCGTCGCCTCGAAGAGCCATTTCCACCCGAGGCGAAGCCCCAAATCAGGCACAGGGCGCAGGTCGGCCTCGACGACCGCGGTCGCGTACGGCCCGCGGTGGGGCGCGTCGCGCACGGCGAAGGGGATGGCCGCGCCCCCGCCGAATCGAACCGCCCATAGGGCCTCACCGAGCTCGTAGACCGCTGCGATCTGCGGGACCACGGACGAGCAGCCTGGCTGCAGGTTCGACGGCAAGAAGACGCCACTCGGGTCCTCGACGGCGGGCGCAGTCGGGAATTTGATGGTCGGCGCGAGCCAAACCCGATGATGGAGCGTGGCCATTCCATGGGGCGCGAAGCGCTCCATCACGCGCGCGAACGCCGAAATCCCCACGTCGCCCATCACGAGCTCGAGGCCCGTGCGATCGTCTCCGAACTCGTACGATCGCAGGAGAAACGGCACGCTCGCCGAGAGCTCGAGCTCGGGCAACACCTGAAATGAGAGCCCGCTTTCGAACCTCATTTCATCGACCCGCATCGCGTCCGCGGGGCCGACGCCGAGCCCTCCGGCGCGGACCTCCATCGAGGTGCCCATTTGGACCTTCGCCGAGGTCCCATCCTGCGTGGCGAGGTTCGGGTTGGCGCACACCGCGCACGCGACGAACAAGCTACCGAGTACCGACATGTTCTCGCTCGGTGGTTGCGACAACCTGCCTGGCTTCTGAGCTCGCGCACGATTTCATCGGCAGCTCTCTCCGAGCGCGAAGCGCTTGATGAGGGGCTAGACTCGCCCGATGCAGAACCCCCGGCCCGGCACAGTCCAGCTGTTTCAAGTGCGGGGCATCTCCATTTTCCTGCATTGGTCGTGGCTGTTCGTCGCCGTCGTGGAGATCCAGCTGCGGCGTCAGAACTACCGCTCGCTCGCCTGGAACATCGCAGAGTATGTCGCCCTCTTCGCGATCGTCCTGCTCCACGAGCTCGGTCACGCCTTCGCGTGTCGCTCGGTGGGCGGCCTCGCGGACCACATCATCCTTTGGCCGCTCGGGGGCATCGCGTACGTGCGACCGCCGCCCCGCCCGGGCGCCCTGCTCTGGAGTGTCGCGGCAGGGCCCCTCGTCAACCTCGTCCTCTTGCCCATTTGCGTCGTCGCTTGGCACCTGACGAACGGGGTCGTCTCTCACGACTTGAGCCGGTTTTTCCTCGCGCTCGCGTACATCAACGGCGGGCTCTTCATCTTCAATTGCTTGCCAGTCTATCCGCTCGACGGCGGTCAAATCCTGCGAGCTTTGCTCTGGTTCGTCGTCGGGCGCGCCAGGAGCTTGCTCGTGGCGTCGACGATTGGCCTGTTCGGCGCAGCCGCCGTGATGGCCGTCGCGCTCTTCTATCGTCAAGTCTGGCCGGCGATCCTCGCCGTCTTCGGCGGGCTGCGGGCGTGGGCTGGGATGCGACAGGCGCGGGCGCTGAGTGTCCTGCTGAGCGCTCCAGTCCGCGCCGAGTTCCGATGTCCCGCTTGCCTCAACAGCCCACCCCAAGGCCCCTATTGGCGCTGCGGCTGCGGGCAGATCTTCGACCGATTCGCCTCCCCTATTTGCCCCGCTTGCTTCGCGATCAACTCACCCCTCATATGCCCCCACTGCGGAGAGGACAATCCAGTCGAGCGCTGGAGTCCGAGAGAGAGCCCCTAAAACATGAAGCGCGCACGCCGCCCTCTTGCCTATTCGGTCGTCACCACGATCTCCATCACCGCGGCCTGTAGCCCGTCGCCCGGCTCCCAAGAGCCTACGGCGGAGTCGACAGCGTCCGCCAGCGCCACCGCGGAGCCGTCGACGACGACCTCTACCTCCGCCTCGACCTCGGCGTCGGCCTCGGCCTCGACCACGATCGCCACCGTCGACCCCACGACGAAGACCTCGGCCTCGCAGTCCGCTTCGGTCACTCCACCACCGGAGCGTCGCGTCGTCGGCTCGATCCGCCAGCAGGGCGCTAAATGCCAGTTCGTCGAGACCGCCGAGCCCTGCCCACCCAACACCAAATGCAACCCGCCGGCGCCCCGCTACGTCGACGTGCCCTGTCCGTCCGTCACTATGCCGCTGTCGATCGTGATGGTCGCGAGCGGCGGCAAATGCCATTACAGCGAGCCTCGCTCCGGGGGTAAATGCCCCCCTGGCGCCTCGTGCAACCCGCCCCCGCCCAAGCGGATCGAGGTGCCTTGTGACCTCTAGTTGACGACGGATCGTCGACCCATTTTTACACACCAATGAGCGCGAGTAAGAATGGGTTGCTCGGGCTCCGCCAAGAACACGCCGGCGACCAACGCCCTCCGCCGGCGATCAACTCCCCCAAGAACACGCTGGCGACGAGCGGCCGCGGCGCACAAGTCGCGCTTGACAGGTGAAGGGGGTAAAGCGTCTCCTGAAGGTAATCTGCTCGGTATGAAAACGGGGTCGGCTTCGGGGAGAGTACGCTTGGACCGTACGCTGGGACCCCCTCCCGCGAGCGACGACGCCACCACTGCGATGATGTTCCCGAGCTTACCTCTGCCTGTCCGGAGCCACGTTGGCCCTCCTCGGGGGACTGAGGATGGGTGACGACAGCAGCGTCCGCAACTCTGCCGCGCTCCTCGACAACGCGGAGGTAAACGGCAAATACCGGGTGCTGTTCCAGCTCGGTCAGGGGGGCACCGCAACGGTTCATCTGGCGGTCGCTCGCGGCGCCAGCGGGTTCAACAAACTGGTCGTCCTCAAGGTCCCGCGGCGGTCGGTCGCCGCGGACGGTGGCGTCCTCTCGATGTTCACGACGGAGGCCCGGCTGTCCGCGCGCCTCAGCCACCCCAACGTCGTCCAGACCAACGAGATCACCGAAATCCGCGGCCTACCCATCATCGTGATGGAGTACTTGGAGGGGCGGCCCCTCAGCGATCTGGTCGCCGCCAACAAGCGCCTTCCGCTCAAGTACTCACTCCGGATCCTCATCGACGCCCTCAACGGGCTTCACTACGCCCATGAGGCTACGGACTTCGACGGGGTCTCGCTCAACGTCGTTCATCGCGACATGACCCCCCACAACGTGTTCATCACCTTTACGGGTCAGGTGAAGATTCTGGACTTCGGGATAGCGAAGCTCGAGCGAAACCAGGAGAAGACCGACACGGGCGTGATCAAAGGCAAGATCCGTTACATGCCGCCAGAGCAGATCGCGGGTGAGGCCGTCGACCGTCGCGCGGACATCTACGCGGTCGGCGTCATGTTGTGGGAGGCCGCGGCGGGCAAACCGATCTTCGAGGGACTGAAGGAGCGGAGCATCCTCAATCAAGTCCTCAATGGTGAGGTCCCGACTCCCAGCTCCCAGACCACCGAGCCTGTCGATCCCGAGCTCGAGCGCATCGCCATGAAGGCGCTGTCGATGGCCCCGGAGGATCGATACAACACAGCGGCCGAGCTCCAGGCCGAGCTCGAGCACCTTCAGCAATTGCGAGAATGGGCCGTCACCGATCGCGAGCTGGGGGCTTTCGTGTCGGAGACCTTCCACACAGAGATCGCGGAGACTCGCCACAAGATCGAGGATCTGTTGCGTGACACGGCCGTACAGTCGTGGTCCGCGAGCTCGGTGACGACGGCGACGCCCTCCACGACGGGTGGATTCCGTCGCACGCTGCCGTTCATTGCCATCCCCGCGATTGGGGTCCTCGTCGCCCTCGCCGTGTGGCTCTCGGCGCGGACGCGTGCGACCTCCTCCCCTGAAGAACACCTCGCCACCGAGCCCTCGGTGTCGGCGGCGACCTCCTCGCCGGGCAGCGCGCGGGGGAGCGCTCTGTCTACGCAATTGCCGACAGCGACCTCGAGCGAGGCGAGCGCGCGAATCCCAACTTCGGTCGTAGCGCTCAGTCTGGACATCCGCCCGAAGGGCGCGAAGGTCTACCTCGACGACGTCCTCGTCGAGAACCTCGATTCGGCGCCGAACGACGGCAAACCTCATACGCTGCGGGTCGAGGCGAAGGGCTACCTGCCTTGGACGAAGACGCTGACCTTCAAAGAGGACACCTCGCTCAAGATCGCGCTCGACCCGGCAAAGACGGCACCCACGACCCAAGCGCCGAGCGCGACAGTGAAGACGCCGACCGGCGATTGCAATCCCCCTTATGTCATCAATGAGCGGGGCATCAAGACATTCAAACCGCAATGTCTCAATTAAGGCGCAGCACCGTTCTCTTGTTTTGGGCGTTCACGGTCCTCCCTGCGACCGCGGCCGCACAGGCGCCCGACGCTCAGGCTTGTATCGACTTGCACTCGGGCGGCCAACTCGACCGCGACGAGGGGCGACTCCTCGACGCGCGCGCCAAGTTCATCAAGTGCGCCGCGAGCACGTGCCCGAGCCTCATTCGTCAAGACTGCGCCCCTTGGCTGAGTCAGCTGGAGGAGGCGATCCCGACCATCACCCTGCGCGCGAGCGTCGACGGCGCCGACGTCACCGACGTGACTGTAACCCTCGACGGCGCGGCGCTCACGCAGCGATTGGACGGTAAACCGATCTCGCTCGATCCCGGTGAGCACGTATTGAAGTTCGAATACGGGGACTTCCCTCCGATTGAACAGCGCATTCTCGTCCGTCAGGGCGAGCGGGAACGAGCCGTGGACGCCACCTTCACCACCCCCAAGAAGGAGACCACGCCTCCCCCGCCCGAGGTCCAATACACCGAGGAGCCCGGCCCCGTGCACCCGGTCGCTTACGTGTTTGGTGGCCTCGCCGTCACCGGATTGGGGCTCTTCATCGGCTTCGGCGTGAAGGGGCTCGTCGATCGCAACGATTTGGAGGATTCGTGCAGCCCCTTCTGCACCGACGACGACGTCGCGCCGGCGCGCACCTCTTTCATCGTCGCTGACGTCGGTTGGGTGACGGCGCTCGCGGGCACAGCCGCGCTCATAACGACCATTGTCCTCCGCCCTACAGTCCGCAAACCCGTCGAGAAGGCGAGCATCACGAGCGTCTGGGCCGGGCCGACTTCATACTCGGGTTGGGTGGTCGGCGTGGGAGGCACCTTTTGAGGCCTAAAAACGACCGCCCGAAGCTCCTCGTCGCGACGCTGGCAGTCGTCTTGTGGGTACCCGCGTGCAGTCTGGCGTGGGACTTCGATGCCTATCAAGACGGTGAGTGCGACGACGGCTTCAAGGCCTGCGACGAGGAGTGTGTACCGACCAATCGCGCCAACCTCGGCTGCAGCCGGGAGGGATGCGCGCCGTGCATCATGCCTCACGCGGTCGCGATCTGCTCACCGGACGGCAGCTGCGCCATCGGGACATGCCAAGACCATTACCGCGACTGCGACGCGAGCGAACCCGGCTGCGAGACGGACACCGACCACGACCCCGATCACTGCGGCGACTGCGCGACGAGCTGCGACGAGGTCCCGAACGCGCTCCGGGGCTGCACCGCCGGCTTCTGCGCGGTCGCGGGCTGTGATCCCGGCTACCGTGACTGCAACAACAAATACAAGGATGGCTGTGAGATCGACCTCATGAGCGACTCGGCCAACTGCGGAGACTGCAACGCTCCTTGTGACGGTAATCAGACCTGCCAAGACGGCCACTGCGTCTGATCACCGAAGCAAGCCGCTCAGCGTTTGACGGTGGTCCGATCGCGATGCCGCGCAAAGCACTTTGGACAGCGCCACTCCAGGCCGCGCCGGCCGGCTGAGTCTACCGTCCGCGTGAGTCGCCACCCATGCCGCTGACTGATGAGCGTGAAGTTGGTCTCTGTCGGGGGCGCCACGACGCCACAATCGACGCACTGCTGGCGCTCGTGTTCAGCCTCCAACGGCTCGTCATCTTTGGAGGAGGTCATAGTAGTTCGCCATGGTTTGGAGGAGGTTATCGACGTTCCGGTCCTCGACAAAGGTGCTGAACGCCTCGATCACCGGATCGGCAAAATCGTTCGGAACCATGAGGGCCGTGGCCTGCAGCAGGCTCGTATCCGCCGCAGCGAACTGGTCGATAGCGGCCTTGGAGATGGAGTCGTAGAGCGAGGCGTCGATGTCGACGCGCGAGGGGATGGACCCCTTGATGGGGTTGAACGCGTCCTGACCCTCGATGGAGCCCATGATGGTCGCGAGGTCGAGCGCGTTCTGTCTGTTCACAGCACCGTGTGGCAAGACGAACGTGTCGGTCGTGAACACGAAGATCTTGTCGCCCCAATTGACCACTCCGAAGTCTTCGTCCGGGACGCTCCCCGCCGCGACGAACTCGCCCTTCGCCCAATCACCCATGAAGTTCATCGCGGCTTGACCGCTCTCCACGCGAGCGACCGCGTCCACCCAACCGAGCGTCCTCGCGTCCAGATCGACGTGGTCGAACATCTGGCCTATCTGGACGAGCGCGTCGCGCAGCATCGGATCCTTCGGCTGCTTCTTTCCAGTCAGGTAGTCGAGATAGAACTGAGCCCCCAAAATCGCGGGCACCAGGTTCTCCCAGATGGTCGTGCCCAGCACCCACTTGTCGTTCAACCCCATCGACAAGGGCGTTATGCCGACAGCCTCGAGCGCCGCGGCGACGGCGAAGAACTCGGTCAGGTTGGTCGGTGGGGTAAGGCCGTAATCGTTGAAGACCTTCTTGTTGTAGAAGAGGCAGTTGATGCGGTGAATGTTCACGGGCACCGCGTAGACCTTGCCCTCGAAGGTCACCACGTCGAGCACCGCTTGGGGGATCGCGCTCTTCCAACCTCCTGATTGCGCCAGCTCCTCCAACGACTCGATGGCGCTGTCGGCGTCCCCCTCCCCGCTGGGGCTGACCCAGAGGCCGACGCTCTGCCCACCGTTCACTTGGAAGAGATCGGGCGGGAGCCCCTCGGCCATGCGACGCGTGAGCTCCGTCCTCGCGTCGAGCGAGGCGTCCGCCGCGGTGTTGGTGATCTCGACCGTGCTGTGATCCCTGGAGAAGATGGAGAGCAGCGCGTCGAGCGCGGCGGCCTCACTGGCGCTCGTCCACCAGCTGAAGATCTCGAGCTGGTCGGTGTTGGGGTCAGGGTTTGTATTCGTGTCGTCCGAGCACCCCGCGACGACAACGGGCGGGAGAGACGACAGCCAACGCAACACGCTTCTTCGGCTGGGCTGTTTGGAATGTGGCATGCGCGGACACTCCTTTTCATGTTGCATGAAATAGGAGCTCTCCGCGACTGTCAACGTGCCTCAGCGGAGCGAGACGCCCTCGAGTCAGCGGCCGTACGACCAAGCCGAAGGGGCCCCGTCCTCCGACCAGTCGAGCACCCAGCGCCGCCAAGTCAGATCGGCCGTGCCCGCGAGCCATGGGTCGCCCTGCGCGAGCAGCTTCCTCAGCGCGACGGGCAGAGACTCGAGAGAGAGCGAAGCCAACCTGCGACGCGGCGTCTTCTCTCGGGGCTTCTGCGGGGCGAGCCCGCCGAGCACGAGGTCGTCCGCGAGGGTGTCCGCGTCGGGGAACTCGTCACGATAGACGGCTTGAATGGACCGGAGGAAGACGCCAGGTGCGAACTCGTATCCAGTCGGGTCCACCACGTACGTGTCTGCAAAGAACGCCGCAATGTCCCGTTGGATCGCAGGGTCCATAGAGCGGTAGGCGTCGAATGGTGGGTACACGGTGCGCGGCTCGCCCTCACCGAACGCGAGCACCGGCAGTCCCACGTCCGGCCCGTTCCGGCGCGTCCCCCCCTTGCTCGCGAGCACGAAGTACGGGCTGTCTCCCCGGGGCATCGCGCCGAAGAGCGGCGCCAGCCCCCAGCTGGTCAAGACCTCGGCGCCGAGCGCTGCCGGCGAGCCACATTGGAAGACGTTGATCTGCGAGGAGAGCCCTATTTGCGCAGCTTCGCGCGCTCCAATCTGGAGGATATGGCGAAGGGGTGAACCGTCGAACGCCGGCCAGACGCCATCGCTGACATCCGCGTAACTACCTCCAACGAACGTCGAGCCGACGTCGGGCTCGCCTGGCTTTGGGGACAGCCCGACTGCGCGCCGCGCTTGCGAGCTGACGAGCGGCGCGATCGCCGCCAAGACCCCCGCAGCGCGGCTCCTGGATTCGGCCATTGGGGGCCCGAACGCTCGCGCGCCGAGATCCGCTGCGGCGAGCCCCTCCGCGAGTCGCGGAAACGCGGCCATGTCGAACGGCAAGAGCCGAACTCTCTCCTTGGAGCCCGAGCCAGCGGAGCGAGTGGTAGTTTCGATGCCGAACACATGCCAGGTGCGGTCCCACGACTCTCCGGCGAAGAAGACCTCCTTCGCGCGCAGCACGCCGCGCAGCCCCGGCGCGGTCTCCCCCACGAGGACACGCAGCCCGGCGGTTGGCAGCACTGCACCGAACTCACGCAGCGAGGACATCCCGAAGCGCACGACTGTCCCGTCGTCCAATTGGATGTCGCCGAGGCCGTCCGTCGCGTCGAATCTCTGGATAGTACCGGCTCGCTTCACGGGCCGAGCATAGAGCAGGTCTATGGCTTCTTGGCGGCGGGCTTGTCGGCCTTCTCTCTTTTTACGGGCCAGAAGAAGTACTGCACTTGGTCTTCCGACTTGAGATCGGTGCCGCCGTGCGAATGGACGAAGAGAGGGACGCCCCGATGGGTGACCAGGGGGTCGTCGTTGCGACAGAACGAGCTCTTGGTCAGGCCGCTCGACCGGTTGAGGAGGGACACCAGCCTGCCGACTTTAATCTCCTTGGCGGCGTCGGCGGGGACGAGCGTCGGCGGCTCCTGTCGCTGGACCTTCTCCTTGCCGACGACCGAGCATTTGCGGTTCGGCTCCCACGACACGCCATTGAAATAGGCGCCAGAGCCGTCGGGGTTACACTCCCATTTGTCTTGCACCCAAGACGCCTTCTTGAACGTCAAGAGCACCCCGTCCGGCGTGTCCTTTCGGCTCGCGACCTCACCCCAACCGACGTCATAATCAGCCTCGATGATCGCCGAGCCGCGCAGCCCGTAGCCGCCCCCCCAACACGCGCTCTTGTCGTGGGTGGAGAGGTCCGGAGGATTGAAGGGTACGGAGGGCGAGCTCGCGTGCTCCATCCAGAACGGCGCGAGGAAGCGATCGACGGGCGCGTCGCCCGAGGCAAAGACGTTGCGCGCATAACGCGCCGTCGTGATGACCTCCTCCGCAATGGCGGCGAAGCCGTCACCCTCACCCGGGTCACCCTGGAAGTAGGCACAATCCCGCGCCATCGTCAAAAGCCCCAAGTGAGGTATCGTATTGAACGTCTTTGTAAGCTCCGTCGCGTTCATCGGCGCGTCGACTGGCGCCAGCTTGAACACCATCGACCGGACCTTCTCGCAGGCCGGGATCTTCGGGAAGGACCAAACCTCCGAGAACGACGCGCGGCTCCGGTTCGCGAGCGGGTTCAGGATTGCACTGTATACCTCGTACGCGAGCGAGAAGATCTCGGGTTCCTTGTCGCGCAGGGTGAGCCACTCGGCGAGCGTATCTTCGGTCGCCGGCGCTTTGGCGTTGAACTTGTCGAAGATTGATTTCGCGAGCCGAACGCGCTGATGAACGTAGGCGATGTCAGTGTCGGCCCTCCCCTCCATCTGGGCGTCGATCAGGTCTTCGTCGAGCAGCTTGCCTATCCTGCCCGGCTCCTTCGGGTGATTGTCGAGTACGAAGGAGCTCGTGCTCGGCGCGTCGTCCTGGGAGGTTTGATGCAAATAGAGCTCGGCCAAGCCGAGCTGCGAGATCGCCTTGCGACCACCGCGGACGGCCTGAATGGTCAGCCAGTCGCGCAGGACTGCCTCGTTGAGGTCTTGCGAACAGCGGTACGCTTCGGCGCGCCCCACGACCTCGAGGTTGTCGAAGTAGGTCCTGTTCGCGTCCATTCGAGCCTGACATACGTCGGTGGGTTTTACTGGCTTTGCGGTGCTCGCCTTACCGTGAGCCCCCTTCTCCGAATCACCGCTGTCGCCGTTCGAGCGGGCGTGGTGCGACCCAGCCCCGCCACAAGCCGCCAACGCCAGCGCGCCAAGGAGCAACAGACTTTTCATGTGGCCGGCTTCAGCAGCTCGCGTGCCAGGTGTTGCTCCCTTGTTTTCGCGCGCGTTGGTCCGAATCGCCAGGTTATTTCCATTGCGCGCGGGGCAACTTGTAGTGCGCGCCGCAACAGGAACCGGGCGCGCCTTCAGTCGCTGGCTTGTCCTTTGGTGCGCCCCTCGGGCTCGAGCTGCGCATTGAGCGTGAGCTGTCTAGCCGCTTTGCAGCGCCGCGGGCTCTTGTCGACCCCGAGGGCGTCGAAGCCGAACTGATTGGCGACGGCGAGCGCCGTACCATTCCCACAGAACGGGTCGACGACAGTCACCGTCTCGGTCTCCTCACGCAGGTAAGCGCACGCGTGCGCGCAGGCCGCCGCGCCCATGGCCTTGCTCCAGGGCATGAAGCCAGCGTCCGGCAAGACATCTGGACTGGCGCTCTTCGGCGCGGGGCGAGGCGCGCGCGCGGCGCAGATCATATGCGAATAGCTGGCTCGGCCGTAGGTCGGCGTCCCGGCGGGCTTTCGACATACGATCTTGTGCCAGAGCAGGGCTCCGCCCGCGTCCTCGACAGCGCGCAATATCAAATAGCCCTTGTCGACCCAGACGCCCCCGATGCGGATATCGCTCTGATAGAAGATCGCGACGCCGTCCGCCGGGATCCAAGCGAGGATCGTGCGCGCCGTCGCGATTGACCACGAGCGCCAAGCGGCCAGATCCATCCCCTCCACCTCGGTGAGCGTAGGGATCGAGGTGATGACGCTGCTCTTCGGCGGGGCTGGGTTCTTGGCGAGCCAGTCGAGGGCCTCCGCACGGATGATTCGACGCTGGGTCATTGGCGAGGTTCGCGGCGATTGGGGTCAACCGTGGAACACGCGTGACTCGACGATGCGCCCGTCGCGCACGACGAGGAGCTCCGCGACGAGCATCGTCGGGTCGGGCGGACATACTCGGTCGTATTCCATGAAGACCCGGTCGCCGGACGCCGTGAGCCTGCGCTCCACGTATTGGAGATTGGGCAGTCGGTCCATCGCGCCCTGCCACCACGCGCGGAGCGCCGCGTGGCCGCGGATCTCACCGCGGGTCTCGGGCTTTTGGTCGCGGAGCTTCGGGCTAATGTGGACAGCGTCCACATCATAGAGGCCGACGAGGGCCTCTACGTCGCGGTGGCGCCAACAGGCGAGCCACCTGCGAGCGATCGCCTCGAGCGACGACGTCGTCTCGTGGAGGGCACGTGCCGTGAGCTGCCTGACGTTGACTGGACAGTTCAAGGTCTCGAGTGACGCCGCGCTGTCCACCCAGCGATAGGACACGATCTCGTCATTGGGCTCTACAATGTCGGTCGCGACGTCGGCGACGAACGCGAAGTTGAGGTGCAGGCCCTTCTTGCCGGCCACGTGCTCCTCGTAGCCGAGCAGTCCGGGCGGCGCTCCGTCGATGGCGTCCGGCAAAGGAGAGAACTGCCCATCGAGCCCTGTCTCCTCTCGGAGTTCGCGGCGCGCGGCCTCGAGCGGGGTCTCACCGGGCTCGACCTCGCCGCCGGGGGGCAACCAGGTGCCGAGGCGTCGGTGCTCGATGAGGAGGAGTCGGCCCTGATGTCTCGCGAAGACCGATACGGAGAACGCGCGTCGGAGGGTTTCACTCATGTCGAGTGAGCCTCTACTTGCAGCGCTCGGGACGGGTCAATCGATGTTTCGATGCCCGCGTGCGGCCCAGTCGCTTACGACAATGTCAGTAAGAGCGCCGCGACGACCTTCAGCGCTTCGTCGCGGACGCGGGCGCGGTCCACGGTAAACCGAAGTCGCTCGACCTGGCCCTCGGCGACCTGCAGCCGGCCCCCGAGCTCGCGCTCGCCGGCGGAGCGGAGCGAGCTCGCCGCGCTCCAAAGGACGCGTTGAAGCTCGTCGACCCCGAATTGCTCGGCGCGGAACGCGTGAAGCTTCGCCACCAAAGAAGACAGCTCCGACATCCTGGCCTCCCCAATCCAAGTTTGGGGCGCGGTCTCGCCCCGTCCTCATCCGCTTTGCCTCGACCCGTCCCAGCGAGCTGGGCACGGCATCAACACTCGATCTCGTCGGGCATTCCCGCAACCCACAACCGCAACACCATCCGTCTCGAAAGGTTGCTGGCGAGCCGCGCTCGAGTGCCCAGTCGGTAACTCCTCGAAAGATCGAGGGCGCATCAGAAATGACATCGGGTGCCACTTGACACTCAGTGCCAACGAGCCCAGGTTTCCGCACACACGAGGTGGCGCATGGGATCGTCGGTCTGGCCGAAGCAGGGTTTGTCGAAAGAGCAGGTCTTCGCGAAGCTCGAGGAGCACCGTAAAGACGACCTCGCGTGGAGGAGCGGGCGGCTCTTCGCCTACGTCTATGACGGCGGCCCCGAGATCGAAGAGGTCGCGAAGAAGGCGTTCACCGCGTTCATGAGCGAGAACGGCCTCGATCCGACGGCGTTCCCCAGCCTGCTCCGCTTCGAGAACGAGATCATCGCGATGGCGCGCGAGCACCTGCACGGCGGCGACGAGGTCGTCGGTGCGTTCACGAGCGGCGGGACGGAGAGCATCATCCTCGCGGTGAAGGCGGCGCGTGATTTCGCCCGCGCGACGCGTGGGATCACCACGCCCGAGATGGTCATCCCGATCACGGCGCACGCGGCCTTCCACAAGGCGGCGCATTATTTGGGGGTCAAAGCAATTACGACCGCGATCGATCCGGTGACCTACCGCGCGGACGTCGCGGCCATGCGCGAGGCGATCACCCCGAACACCGTGCTCCTCGTCGGCTCGGCGAGCGGTTACGCGCACGGCGTCGTCGATCCGATCGAGGACATCGCGGCGCTCGCACAGGAGCGCGGGCTGCTGTGCCACGTCGACGGCTGCATCGGCGGCTTCCTCCTGCCGTACTTCGCGCGACTCGGCGCGAAGGTCCCGCTCTTCGACTTCCGCGTGCCCGGCGTGACGAGCATGTCGATGGACTTCCACAAGTACGCGCTCTGCCCGAAGGGCGCGTCGTGCGTGCTCTATCGCAGCGACGACGTGCGGCGCGCGCAGTTTTTCACGTGCGCGAGCTGGACGGGCTACACGATGATCAACACGACCATCCAGAGCTCGAAGTCGGGGGGCCCGCTCGCGGCAGCGTGGGCGGTCATGAACCACGTCGGCGACGAGGGCTACCTCAAGATCGCGGCGGGACTGCTCGAGGCGAAGAACCAGATCGTCGCTGCGATCCGCGAGACGCCGGGCCTCGAGGTGATGGGCGATCCCGAGATGTGCCTCATCGCGTTCCGCTCCGAGGAGGCGCCGCCGTTCCCGCTCGCCGATGCGATGAAGGCGCGCGGCTGGCACGTGCAGCCGCAGCTCGCCTACGGCCCGTCGCGTGAGAACCTGCACCTCACCATCAACCCGAGCAACGTGAAGCACACCGCTGCGTTCATCGAGGCCCTGCGCTCCGCCACGCAAGAGGTGAAGGGCACGCGCAGCGCCTACGCCGAGGCCGAGACCTTCGCGCGCGCGTTCGCGGAAAAGCTCACAGGCCCCGACGCGTTCGCGATGCTGCCGACGCTCGTGGCCTCGCTCGGCGTGGGTGAAGGCGGCAAGATGCCGGAGAAGATGGCCGACGTGAACGCGCTGATGAACGCGGTCCCGCGCGACATCCAAGAGCGGCTGCTCGCGTACTTCGTTTCGAGCATGTTCACACCAGCGAAGAGGGAGCCATGAGCGACGGAGCGACAATGGGCGGGGGAGCGCGCGTCATGAACGAGCTCGGCGAGAGCCTCGGGCTGCGCGAGCGGCGCAAGGCCGAGGCGCGCGCGCGCATCATCCAGAGCGCGCTCGCGATGTTCAGAGAGCGCGGCTACGTGAACGTCACCGTGGATCAGATCGCGGAGCACGCGAGCGTCTCGCGACGCTCCTTCTTCCGATATTTTCCGTCGAAGGAGTCGGTCGTGATGGACCGACGGCTCGCGCAGCTCGGGCTCCTGCGCGAGATGCTCGAGAAGGCGCCGCGCTCGGCGACGGCGGGCGAGGTCCTGCGAGGCGCGTTCGCGGTCATCGCCTCCGACTTCGAACGCAACCGCGCGCGCATCCTCTCGGAGCGCTCGCTCTTCTCGTCGGCGCGCGAGCTCAAGACGCGCGACATGGAGATCGACCGCGACTTCGAGGTCGTGCTCCGCGACGCGATCCTGGCCCGCACGCACTCGCCCGAGGCCGAGCGCGCGGAGCTCGAGCAGAGCGCGCGCATCTTCGCCGCCGCCGCGATGGGTGCGCTGCGCGTGCTGCTAGACGATTGGGCCGCGAGCCAAGGCACGATGGATCTCATCCGCGCGGGTGAGCCTGTGTTCGACGTCCTCGAGCAGCTCATCCCCAGCGCGGCCCGCAGCAAGAGCGCGGCCTCCGCCTGAGTTTGCTAGCCTCCTCGGCGTGTCGCGCGCCGAAGGCGCCCTCTGGTTGAGGCTTCGCTGGCTGGCGCTCGCGGCGCCGACGCTCGCGATCCTCGCTGCGGATCTCGTGGCGCGCGGCGATCGCGTCGTGCGCTTCGGCTTCTACTCGGCGGGCGCGAGCGGTTTCTCGGATGGATTGCGAGGCGCGTACGGCCTCGCGTACCTGATCGCGGCCGCACACAGCTTGGTCTTGTGGGGCTCGCTGCTCGTGCTCGGCGCCTCGCGACGACCCGCGGCGCGCCGCGTGGGAACGGCGCTCTTCGTCGGGCTCTTCGCGCTCAGCGTCGGGGTGCAAGCCGCGTTTCGCGCGCGCTGGTCCGTGTACCTCTCGCGCGACGGGACCGAGCTCAGCGAGCACCCGATGTGGGCCGTGCTCGGGACGTTCCGACCTCGACTCGAGGTGGCGCTCTACCTCGCGCTGGCGTTCGCGACAGCGATCGTCTTGCTCGCCGTCGCGAGGCGCCTCGTGCGGCCGACGACGCGCGCACGCAGGGTCGCGGCGATCCTCGCGGCGACTGCGATCGCGGCCGCGCTCGCGGTGCCTGTCAGCTATCGCAACCGCCAGGCGACGACGCCGGATCTGCTCTGGTTCCAAGCAGCAGCGCGCGCAGCCGTCGGCCCCGAGCCGGATCGCGAGGGCCTCTCGAGCGTGCAGGTCCGCACACCGAAGCGCCCCGAAAAGCTCGTAAAGCGCGACACCCCCGCGCGGAACGTCGTCCTCGTCTTACAAGAGAGTCAGCGCGCGGACGTCTCGTGCGTGGCGCCGGATGTCCCCTGCACGGGCGCGACGCGAGCGACGCACGCTCTCACCCCGCATCGCTTGCCGCTCGAGAACCTCAGGGCGAACGCGTCGTCGACGACGGTCGCGATGGGCGTGCTCCTCACGGGGCTCGCGCCTACCGCTTCGAAAGCGGACTGGACCGACGCGCCCAACCTGTTCGAACTCGCGGACGCGGCCGGCTACGACACGGGGTACTTCACCTCGCAGCACCTCATGTTCGCGAACATGTGGCTGCTCGTCCAAGACCTGCCTTCGGGCAAGGTCGTCGTCGCGACGCACCTCGACCCCGAGGCTGACATGTTTGTAGGCGCTGACGACGCGCTCCTCAGCCACAGGGCAAACGACGAGCTCGAGCGCATGCGCGAGCCGTTCTTCATGGTCGTTCACTACTCGAACAACCACGCGCCGCGCCGGCTGCTCGCGGACGGTCCGTTCCAGCCCGCCGCCGAGGGCAAGGGCGACATGAGCGCGTACCTCAACAACTACAAGAACACCGTCGCGCGCTCCGACGAGGCCGTCGCGATGTTCCTCGAGCACCTGCGCAGCCTCGACGTCGGCGCGCGCACCATCGTCGTCTACACGGCGGACCACGGCGAGGCGATGGCCGAGCACGCGCAGGGCTGCGACCACGGCTGCAGCCTCTTCGAAGAGGACGTCCGCGTCCCCGGATGGATCGACGCGCCCGACGGGACGCTCTCGCGCGAGGAGAGGGAGAACCTCACGCGAGCTCGCGGAGGCTTCGTCTTTCACCTCGATCTCGCGCCGACGATCCTCGATCTGCTCGGGCTCTGGGACCTGCCCGAGCTCGACGAGGCGCGCGCGCGGATGCCGGGAAAGCCGCTCACGCGAGCGCTCGAGGGCGAGCGCGCTCCGGTCCCACTCAGCAACACGACACGCATCTGGGAGCGCGCCGTGCCGAGCTACGGCCTGATGATGGGCTCGCGCAAGCTCATCGGTCGGCATCGCGACCCGGGCTACGCGTGCTTCGACGTCGCGCGCGACCCACGCGAAGAGGCTCCGCTCGAGCGAGGCTGCGAGGATCTACAGGCGCTCGCCGATCGACTCTTCACGCTGCCGCCGAGCGATCTCGAGCGCCTCGAAGATCACCCCGAGTGGGGCGAGCCGCTCGCGCCCTGATGCGCGGGAATGCGCGAGACCTCCGGCGCGTAGCGACGCCCGTGAGACGGCTGCTGCTCGGGCTCGTTTTGTGTTCGGGTTGCTCCGAGCTGCCACCGAGCACGAGCGCGCGGTCGCTCGAGGCTCCGCGCCTTTTCGAGTGCAGCGCGCTCTCCAGGGTCGCGGCGGAGCACGGCTATCGTCGACCCGAGCGCGAGGACGACCGGCTCACGTTCAGCCGCGGTGGGATCGACTGTGACCAAGACGTCCTCGAGATCGCGGTGTCTTCCGACAAACAAGACGACGTCGCGCGGGCCGAGAACGCGACCCACGAGCGAGCGCTCGAGGCCACCATCGCCGGCGGCACGATCACGTTTCGCGTCACCACGATCGACGAGGCTGGCCCTGAGGAGGACGCTCTCCTGAGCTCGCTGCGCGACGCGGTCGCCGCGTGCAAACTCGAGTGACGCAGCGACACCGGACCTCGGCGCGTTCATGTTCGTGAGAGAAGACGGCTCGTAGACTTCGAGCATGTCAGATCGCAAGACATCGCGAGTCTTCAGGTCGGCCGCGATCGCGCTCATCGTTCCGTCGATACCGAGCTTGGCCATGGCGTACGGCGAGCCTGTCGACGGCTACCCGTCTCACGACGAGCGGGTGATGCTCGTCACGATCAACCGCGTACGCGCAGCGCCGAACGACCAAGCCGCGGGCAACGCCGCTGCTTGCTCCACCCCGAAGGATCCGGTCCCGCCCGTGATGTACGACGCGCGGATCGGGCACGCGTCACGGTTTCATTGTCTGCACCTCACCGCGAATGCTGGCGGGCTGAGCCATCAGACCTATTGCACGCTCGACCCCGCGATCGCGACGAACGGCTGCGACGGCGCGGCCTCGTGCTCGTGCATGCCGGGCACCGAGTGTTGGAGCTGCGACACCCTCGGGGGCTGCGGCAGCGGCCCCAACGAGCGCGCGACGATCTTCGGGTTCCCCGGCGGCGTTGGTGAGGTGGGCGCGGCTGGCTACGGCGCGAGCGGCGCCGCGACGGGCTGGGCCACCGAGTGCCCGCCGGACGAGCCCCACCGCAACACGCTCACGGAGGGCGGTTACAACGTTGTAGGCGTTGGCAGCGCGACAGGTGGGTCCTGTTGGGGCGCTTACGAGTTCGCGGACTTCGGGTCTGACGGTGCCGCCGTCACGTCGCGCATCGCGTCCGCTGCGGATCACGACGGGCTCATCGAGGCCAACTGGTACGACGCGGCCGGCGACCCGACCTCCATCGACGCTGTCGTCGACGGAGTGTGCACCCCAATGACGATCGCGGTCGGCGTGAACCCAGGCAATCGCGACTATCGGATAGCCTTCACCCCGAGCGGCGCTTGCCAAGAATGGTATGTAGTCGCGACCGCGCCGGACGGGACCATCGTTCGCTATCCCGATGTCGGGTCGCTCACCGTCAATTGCCCTGACGAGTACGTCCCGACCCAACTCGACGCGGCGTGCGCGAGCTGCAACCCAGGCGAGACGCGACCGTGTGACAACGGCACGTGCTCGGGAACACAGACCTGCGAGGCTGGGGTTTGGGGGGTCTGCGACGCGCCCGCCACGTGCGACCCTGGGTCGGGCGGCGGGTCTCTGGGCGGCGGCGGAATAGGTGGCTCCGGCAATGGGGGTGGCGGCGCGAACGCCAGCGACGACGACGGTTGCTCGTGCTCGGTCGCCAGTGATTCGAAGCAGAGCCCGATACCGTTCTTGGCGCTCGTCGTCGCAGCCGGACTCTCGAGCGTGCGGCGACGGCGCCGTTCGCCATGAGCCCAATTCGCGCACACCTAGACCTAAATAGTTGTCACCTAAAGTCACCATCGAGCGTCTGCCGCTCGATGAGTTACTGACATGCGCGTAACTTTTTTGACCCACGTCAGAGGCAGAAGACGAGCCGTTCTTTGGGTTGACGATGGGCGTGCGCGCCTGGCGATGGCCCGAGCCGTGACAAGCGTCGGCGTTTTGTGTCCACTGTGCGCGGAACTTCGACTCGAACTCCCCTCGCGAGAAGACAAATGACACATCCCAAGCATTCAAGCCGTTGGTTCGCGCTCGCCCTTCTGTCGCTGGTCGCCTGCTCTTCATCCTCCAAAAAGGATGATTCCAAGTCGGCGTCGGCGTCGGCCACGACGGCTCCCCCGAGCTCCTCGGCCAACGGGGCAATCAAGGAGAAGACGCTCACGGACCTCGGGATCGTCGTCAACGCCCCCGAGGGCGCGACGCTCGAGGGCAATCAGCTGGAGAAGGTCATCAGCAACCCGAGCGAGGCGTATATCAACTTCAGCATCAACGCCGCGCACGAGTGCAAGATCGACGAGATCAAGAAGAACGGAGAGAACGTCGAGTCACTCGACGGCGGTCGGGTCGCCTGGGTGCAGACAGAGACCAAGATCAAGAAGCTCTATGTGTGCCTACCGGCACAGGGCGACAGTCCCGCGCTCGAGTGCAGCTCGCCGATGGTCGGGATGATAGGTGACCCTGTGCCCGACGCTGGACTGAAGGTCCTTTGGGACATCTGCAAGAGCATGCGCCGCATCGTCAAGTGATTGAGAGAACGTCAACGCAGGGCCACAACACTTTCTGAGCGCAGCGCGCGCGTAGCCCAGGCTGCGAGCAGTGGGAGCACGATCCACGTCGCGAGCCCGCTGGCAGCCATCGCGGCAGGAGTTGGCGGCGCAGGGATGAAGAACGAGGCCACGGCGAACGCGAACATCGCGGCGAGGAGCCCCGCGGATTTCTTCGCGCCTGGTTGCGCTCGCCGAGGCCACCACCACGCGAGCGCCGAGAACGCGAATAGGCCGCACTCCACGAGCACTGCCGCGGCCTTCGCGTTCCACAGCCCGAGTCCCAGCTTGGGCCCCTGGGCCGCGGCGACGGGCAGGTCCTTCACGTGGACGACGAAGTCGAGGAGGAAATGCGAGCTCACTGTGAGTCCGACGATTGCGGCGTCCACGGTGGCCGCGGGCCCGCGCCTGAATGCGCGCCAACCGACGACGGCGGCGAGGACCCAGAGTGGCGTCGAGGCGAGGCTGTGCGTCCACGGCATGTCGTAGAGCTCGAGATCGTTCGACGCGGAGAAACCCCGCACGATGCGCAGGTGCTCGACGCCCATCAACACGAGGAGAGCCCACGCGAGGTCGACCAACTGCGCCGCGACGAAGAGCGCGGGGAGCGGCACGCTGGGCCGGGCACGTTGGAGGAGCAGGGCGGGCGCGTAATGGCCGATGAGCATCCCGATCGCGGCTAGCATCATGGGACGCGCCGCTCAAGTGTGGTCGTAGTCCAACCGTCCAATCATTCTATCGGTCTGCAGGCACGCGTCGCGACGTGCAACAGCCACTGGTCACGGAATAGAGTGCAGTCCTGTTCGTCCTCGTAACATGAATAGGCCCACTTCGGCCGCCCTGGCCTCCAGTGGTTGAACTCATGATAGTAGGGCGCGCAATAGGCGACCTTCTTGGGCGCGCAAGCGTCGAGGTCGGTGACCGTCCACGATTGGACGGTCGACACAGCGGCGCACGATCGCGGATCGATGGCGCACAACTCCAAGAGAGGTGGGCTGTCGCCGTAGGCGCGCGGCGGCTCGGGCCTTGGAATGGGCGGTGGGGGCAACTCGAGGCGAAGCGTCTGCCCCAAGAGGCGCTCTCGACGGCGCGCGCACCGCGAAGAGAGCCGCTCACACCCCGTGCTCGGGTCCAGATAGGTGCCCGCGACAGGCTTACCAGCGTGAAAGCAAAACCACCCCTCACCCGCGGGAGCGCCCGGCTCACCGTCGGGGGTCGACGCCTTGACACGACCGCCCCCGCAAGCGACCAAGAGTGCAGCGCCGAGCAGCACTGGGGGTAGCGAGCACCGAGTCACATGGTTGAGTGGAGGTAGGGGGGCGTCCGCTATCAATGGCGCAGTCGCAAAACGCCGACCGACCCGACCGCGAAGGCCTCTCCACCGAAACAGGCGACCCCGCGGAGCTGCCCCTTGCCGTGGGTGTCCTCGACGCCCGTCCGTGACTGGCGCCAAGCTTGTCCGTCCCACCGGAGCGCATAGCCCCCGCTGCCCACCGCGACGAGCTCGTTGGAGGACAGCGCGCACGCGGCCCGCAGGAAGAGCGCGCCGCTCGACGGAACCTCGGACCAACTGTCGCCCTGACGCCGAAACACCGACGGCTTCCAGCTCGCGGCGCTCAAGTTCCCGCCCTCACCGCCGAACATCCAGAGCTCCGAGGAGCCGCCCTCGGTCATGGCGATGAGGGTGGACTTACCGACTTGTAGCTCGCGCCAAGCGCCACCGTCCTGTCTGGCGAGGGCCTTTCCCCCGGGGACCCATACGACGCCGTCGCTTGCTACATAGATATGTTCGATGGGGGAGTCAGCGCGCTGGGCGATGGGCTCTACCTGCCAGCCGCTCGGGGTGAGGTGGAGCACTTTGCCGGTGAGCGTCGCGGCGGCCCAAACATCGCGCCCATTCGTGGACAGCTCCGAGATGGTCGCGCCCGAAGCCTCGGCGGGGAGCGTCGCGCGCGTCCATTGATTGCCGTCGAAATGGAGCATTGTACCCGCCTGACCACCCACCCAAATGTCGTCGTGCGCGCGCACCGCGACGGCGAGGAGCGCCTGGGCGCCGTCGGGCAGCGTGGCCTCTGTCCATTGGGACCCGTCGAAATGGAATGCACACGCGCTCGCCCGATGTGTCGTCGGGTCCGCAGGGGAGCTCCCTACAGCCCAAACGTCATCTGCTTTGGTGCCGGCGACCGCGGACAGGAACGCTGTCCCCTTCGACGTGCTCAGCTCGATGCGCTCCCAAACCGGCGCCTCCTCCGACGGGGCGGGCCCGCGGTGACATGCAGGCGAGAGCCCTATCGAGAACGCTAGCAGCCCCCAGAGAATCCGCGGTCGGCGTCCCTCGAACATCGGACGAGGATAGCTCTTCAATCCATTTGTGGGCGCGGAGACGCTCGTCAAAAGCTCCCTGTGACGACCATGCCCGCGCCCTCGGGGGTCCCCCACGCCCCTGCGCGGACTCGGGGGGAATTGGGGGCGGACTCGCTCGGCCAAACTGCCGCGCCGACACCCATCGCCAGCGCCATTCCGACGATAGAGCCACCGAGCGCGGCGACGGGCGCAACCCAGACCTCGCTCTGATGGTCCGCTACGTACCAGAATGCCGGGGCGAGTGCGCCGACCATGGCGACAAAGTCCACGAGCGTGGCAGTGGCCGCGACGATGCTCGGCAAGGCCGAAGAGAACAGCCCCACCGCGATCGGGTTGAGGATGGCCGCCCCGACTGCGGCGCCAATCGCCAGTGTATTTTCGTTCAAAGACACACCGCCCATGGCCGCGGCCAGCAGGAACAGTAGCGGACCACCGAACGCGCCCACACCACCGCCCGCCGCAATGAACGCTATTCTTTTGTCCACCCGCTTTCCCCGCTCCGCTCCAGCGACCGAGTCGGCCGTGGAGGGTCCCGGCGTCTGAGGCAGCGACTCGACGGTGATGGTCGACTCGCGCTCGAAAGACGCCACGACGAACTTGGGAGCAAGCCCGGCGCCCGTGATCTTGTGGCACCCAGGGGTGACGACGATCGCCTGGCCGTCGACGCGCTCGCCGTCCACAGTCACGCCGTTCGTAGAGCCCTCGAAGCGCAGCTTCGTCTTGGGGATGATTGTCTGTACGAGCTCTCGCCGCCCAGCGAGCTCGCCATATACAGTCCCCCTCGCGATCTGGATTGGATGCTCGATGGTCACGGCCTGCTGCTGACCGAGCGATTGAAACGAGAGGTCAGCGACGAGCACGGCCACGTTCGAACTGTCGATGGTCACGACGAGGAGCCCGCGCGCACCGCGCTTCAGAGCCTCGTCGGCGCTCGTGTCGAGCGGGGTCAGCGGGTCGAGCTCGAACGTGTCGACGTCTGGAAACACCTCGTAAACCGCCTCTTCGAACTCGC
Organism: Polyangiaceae bacterium; assembly: GCA_046351325.1. Classification (GTDB taxonomy): domain Bacteria; phylum Myxococcota_A; class Polyangia; order Polyangiales; family Polyangiaceae; genus Xiheicaenibacterium. Next base: position 980,489 of record JAXLYR010000001.1, read on the forward strand.
GCGCGAGCCAATGCCCGACGTGGGGAGCTTCACCGCCGACGATCAAGAGAGCCACCTTGTTCGGGGGGCTCGGTTCGCCCCCCGCGCTGCGCGCTCCCCCCAACTTGTTCGGGGGGCTCGGTTCGCCCCCCGCGCTGCGCGCTCCCCCCAACTTGTTCGGGTGGGAGCATTGGCTCTCGTCTGTGGGCCGCCTCACTTCGACAGTGCCGTCATCCTTCACCTCGAAGCGGTCATAGACTGCCTTCTGTCCCGCTGACTTTCGTGTAACTTCGTACACTCCTGTGCAGCTCGGGCGACGACGGAGCGTCGCGGCGGCTCTTGTCTCGACGACGCCGACCGAGATCCCCTGCTCCACGCGATAGAGCACAATGCCCTCGTCCTGGCTCGACCCCTCTGCGACGATCCAAGGGAGTCGCGGGACATACGACGCGTGAGGCATCAGGGCGCGGGAGACCTCGGCGCCGGCGGCGCTGCAGCCCTCGGGTATACTGGCCATTGGGTGCTGATAGGGCGGTGAGAGCGGCTCGCCCGTCCGGCCCAACAGCCTCGACTGCAAGAGCACCCCACCCTTTTCGTCCTTCAGCGCGCGCAGCTCGAGGATCGCTGCGGCTCCGTCGCTGCGCGCTACGGCCGCGAAACAATCCTTGTCGGATTGGCAGCGCAACAAGCGCTTCTCGAGCTCCTCGGGGGCCCTCGACAGTCGTCGCCCACCGAGCTCGTCGGGGACACACTCGAGCCCACGCTCGAGGTGTGACTGATCAGCTTCACCGAGAATCGAGAAGTCGGAGACCACACGCACTGGCTCGAGGTCACACGCCAGCGCGGGACGCGCGAGGAGCGCGAGCAGTCCAATGACACTGGTCATTACGGCGAGCGCCCTGGTGGGGGTCGACCGTAACCACGACTGTCGCCGGTGTGACGATCTCTCGGGTGTGACGTCGCTCTCCGACGGTTTTCGATCCCTAATTGAGCGGTAAAATCGGTGGCTATGCACGGGGCTTCTCGCCACTCCGCAAGCGACAGGCCATCAGGCTGGCCAGCCATTGTGACGGCCTCAAGGCCTCGCGCTCCGCGCTGGAGCGCTGCGAGGACCGACCTCCAGAGGGGGTAGTCGGGTGGCCCCCCGTCGACTGCCCGGGGGGCTCCCACAGATCCGGACGTGCGGATTTCCCGCATCCGGCTCCTCAGGGAATGGATTCGCTACGTGCGTACCGGTGGACGATGCGCGGCTTCGGGAGTGGATATCGCTCGAGAAGCTTTTCCATCGTTTCCCAGGTAAAGCGACGGGAGTTCGAGCGGCGTGAGAGCCACTTCTTCCAGATCGCCTTCACCTCATGCTGGAAGCGTTTGATCGCGTCGAAGTTCGGCGTGATTCCGTAATAGGCATAGTGCCCATTGAGCTTCCGCTCGAGGTCGCGTTGCTGCACCCCGACGGGGTCGTGTCGGTGCATTCGACACCACTCCTTTATTCGGCGTAGCGCGCGGCTGAGGCGGTCCTTTGCAGTCTTGCGCTTTAAGGTCCATTTGCCCTTTCGGGAGAGCCCCCACCCGTGAGAGAAACCAAGCAGGTCGAAGGTCCGTCCACCCTCGCCGCCATTGCCGCGGTCGGGGCGCGTGAATTCGAGCAGTCGGGTCTTCTCCGGGTGTAGCTCGAGACCGTATTTCGCAAACCTCTTTGGGAGAACCTCGAACACCTTCCTAGCGTCGTCTTGCCGCTCGAAGACCATGACGAAGTCATCCGCATAACGAACGAGATGCGCCGACCCACGTAGTCGGGGCACCACGATCTTCGCGAACCACTCATCTAGGACAACGTGCAGATAGATATTCGCGAGGAGCGGCGAGATCACTCCACCCTGCGGCGTGCCCACGGCTGGCCGCGACAGCTCCAGACCCTCGAGTACGCCTGCATTCAGCCACTTTCCGACAAGGCGCAACAACACTCCATCACGTACCCTCCGGCGCAGGGCCTCCCTCAGGTGCCCGTGGTCGAGGGTGTCGAAGAACTGCTTGATATCGACCTCCAAGACCCATCCGCCGCCCATTCTCATCACGATGCCGTCCACAGCGTTGAGCGCATCATGCGCCGAGCGCTGCGGGCGAAAACCGTACGAGCAGTCATAGAAGTCCTGCTCGTAAACGGCCTCCATCACCATCACGACCGCGCGCTGAAGAACCTTGTCCTCGAAGGTCGGAATACCGATGGGTCGCGTCTGCACCCCATCCCCCTTCGGGATATGGACTCTGCGCACCGGCGGTGCCTGGTACGTGCCAGACTTCGCGCGGTTGAGGAGGGTTTGCAGATTCTCGTCGAGCTTCTGCGCGTACCCCTCAGCGGTCCGTCCATCCACGCCCGTGGCGCCGTCCTTCCGCGTTCGGCGGTAGGCCTCCCGCAACCAGTCGATGTCGATGTGATGCGCAAGCGTCGTGAACACCATGTCAGGGGCGTCCCTCGCCAGCTTCGCTATCCGTTCGAGTTTCGTTGAGATGCTCTGCGAGCTCGAGCTCTCGCTCATCGTTCCCTCCAACAGTCCCATGCCCTGACACCGCCCTTTGCTCTGTGGGGTCCCTTGGGTCGGTTCCCCCACTTCGTCGCTCCTACTGCGGTGCTCCGACTTCTCATCGCCCCGACGCCGCTCGTTTTGCTCCGCGACGCCGTTTCCCTCGCGGGAGACGATGAGATCTCCCGAGTTCCCGGAGGACCCTTGTTCGCGCGCCCTGGTCTCTGACCCCGGCGGGGCTCGTCGTCCTCGGCGGCGAGTTCGATGCCTCGCTCGGACGTTGAGTGTCGTCGTCGCTTCAGGAAACAGCGCCGACCCCCTGCCACGCGTATCTTTCGGGGCTCCATACATGGCTCCACGAACCCGCTGTCTACGCTTCGTGGCCACGGTCACCCGTGTGTTGCTCTACGGCCACGCAAGACTCGCTCCCAGTGGCGTCGCCTGATCGCCTTACTGGTCGGGACTCTCACCCGCGGGTCCTATCGAAAGGTTTCTGGTCGCTACTTCCATCCTCCTTCCCCGAGCTTGCTCGGCGCACTTCCCGGAATACCCTGCCTCCCTGTCGGTCCCGCGCGTAGCCTGACCCGCGCGATTGGGTTATGCGGCGGCCCGGGCGCCCGACGAGCCCTCCGCGCTGGAGCCCGCCCTAGAGCGCGCCGCTCGCGAGCAGTTTCTCGTGTCTGGCGAGGTCGATCGAGAGCTCGGCGGCGACCTCGGGTGTCATTCGCTGCCAGACGACCTGCCACGTGAGGCTCTCGCCTTGGGTCGGCTCGCGTGGGAGCGTGAGCGAGATCTCGCGCGGCGTGACGCCGGGCCCCGGCGCCGGCAGTCGCCTGTCGTCGCGGTCGACCTTCTTGCCTGCCTCGAACGCATACACTCTTGTAAGCGACTCGCGCGCGACGACGCGCTCCTTGCCGGACGCGTCGCGCGAGAGCACGCGGACCTCGAGGGCGCGGTTCAGATCGCCAGTCGGGACGGCGTGGCCGACCGACGCGGCCTCGAGCGCGATCGACACGGTCTTGCCCGCGCGCGACGCGGACACGACGCGGACCGCGCTCGCCATGAACGCGAGATCGCGCTGCACGGCGAAGCCGTGGCTCTTGTGGCCGCGCTCCTCGGGCATGTGGCAGCTCTGGCAGGTCGCCGTCGAGAGCGAGGAGCCGTCGTGCTCGTCGTGCGTGCGCTGCATGAGGTTCTGCTGATTGGGGAACGCGAACTGGTGGCAGCCGCTGCAGACCTCGCTCGAGTCGAAGCCCGCGCGCGCCTCGACGACGTGATCGCCGGGCCCGGCGGGCGCGTGCGCGCGCGCCCCGACGATGACCCCGCGATCCAGGTGGCAGGTGACGCACGCGACGCCGATCTCGTAGGCGATCGGCTCGTCGGCCTCGCCCTTGGAGGGGTTCGCGAGCGGCGCGTGGCAGGCGCGGCAGAACGCGAGATCCTCGTCGGCGAGGGCGCGGCGGAAGTAGCCGTCGCGCGCGGCGTTCGCGTGGAGCGATTCGCGCTGCTCGGCTGCGATGTCCGCGTGGCAGCGCTCACACGTGATGTTCGATTGCGGGGCCGCGTGGGGCACGCCTGGCCGCGCCGGGCCTGGGATGAAGCTCGCGAGCGGTGCGAGCGTCGGGGGAGGCGCGGACGTCGACGCGACGGCGACGGAGGGCTCGGCTGCGGTGGGGCTCGCAGGCGAGCCGTCGCCGCCGGAGATCGTTTGACAAGCAAAGTAAGTGGGCAGCGCGAGCGCGGCCACGAGAGAGGCGAGGAGCGTTCGAGCGCGGGTTGGCACCGGCGCTGAGTGTGTCAGCCGGCGGCGACCGCGTCGACCACGCGCGTGAGGAGCGCAGGGCTCGCCGCGATGAGTCCGTCCTCGAGCCCGAGCGGCCCGCTGTAGTCGATGGGCTTGCCGGCGCTGTCGGTGAGGACCGAGCCGACGCCCGCGAGCAAGGCCTCGGGTGCGCACGAATCCCACAGTTTTGCGCCGCGACTCGGGTGCACGTAGAGATCGGCGCGACCCTCGAGGACGCGCACGACCTTGAGCCCGACCGAGCCACACGGGACGGTCTCGGCGACGCCGATGCGATCGAGGATCGCCCGCGTGCGCGACGAAGGATGCGAGCGCGACACGACGGCGCGCAGCCGATCGCTCACGGGCGTCGCCGCGAGAGGTGTAGCGGCACCGCCCTCGAGCGGCTCGACGAAGGTGCCGCTCGGACGCGAGCCCCAATAGAGCCGCCCCTCGGCGGGCACGGCGACGACACCAGCCACCGCGCGGCCGTCGACTGCGAAGCCGATCATCACGCAGAACTCGCCGTTCTTGTCGGCGAACTCGCGCGTGCCGTCGACGGGGTCGACGAAGAAGATGCGTGGGCGTGCCGAGATCTTCACGCGCTCCTCATCACTCGGCGCTGACTCTTCGGCCATGACGCCTGCGTCGGGGAACGCTGCGGCGAGGCCCGCGGTGATGAGGTCGTTCGCCTCGCGATCGGCGCGCGTGACGGGGTCGTTCTTGCCCTTCATCTCGACCTCGAAGCCCTCGTGATAGATGCGCATCACGAGGGTCGAAGCCTCACGCGCGAGCCTGCGCATCACCGCAAGCTCGGGCTCGAACATCGAAGCTTCGGTCATTCTCCGGTCACTCCGTGCGAAGCGAGCGCCTCCTCGAGGCGGGTCATGATCTGCGGCGCGAGGTACGGCGGCATGCGGCCGGCGTCGCGCACGAGCTGATCGAGCTGGGTCGGGTTGCGTGGACCGAGCACTGCGCTCGTCACGCGATCGTTCGCGAGCACGTAGCGGAGCGCGACCGAGCGCAGCGTGGGCGCGGGCCCGCCGAGCGCAGAGCGCAGCGCGCCGACCTGCTCGACGCGGCGACGCAGCTCGTTCTCGTTCCATCGCTCGGCGCGATGGTCGGGCGGATAGAACTCGCGGTCCGCGGTCCAGTGTCCAGCGAGCAGCCCGTACGCGAGCACGCTCCGCGCGAGGAGCGCGACCCCGCTCTCGAGGAGGCTCGGCGCGAGCATCTTCACGTCGCTCGTGAAGAAGCAGTTGTACGCCATCTCGAGCACGTCGCAGCCGCGCTCGATCGCGAGCTTCGCGACCTCGACCGAGCCGGCCGCGACGCCCCACGCGCGGACCTTGCCCTCGTCTTTGAGGCGCTTCATGAGGTCGATGGCCTCGCTCGACGTGAACGTCGCGGGCGACGGGTTGTGCAAGAGCAGGACGTCGATCGCGTCGCGTCGCAGACGCTCTTGGCTGCGCTCGAACGCCATGAAGAGCGACTGCGCGTCGAACTGCTTCTCGGGGTAGCCCTCGAGGCTCGTCCCGATCTTCGTCGCGACCATCGTGGTCTTTTGCGGGAGGCGCTGGCCGAGCTTCTTCTCCATGCGGCCCATCGAGCCCGTCGCGCCCGAGCCGTACACGTCCGCGGTGTCGAACAGCGTGATGCCGAGCGCGACCGCGCGGTCGATCGTGGCGTCTGCGTCGACGTCGTTCACCGGGCCGTAGGCGTCGCCGGAGAGCCCCCACGTCCCGAGCGTGAGCTCGCTCACGACCAGCGCGGTCCTACCGAGCTGCCTCTTTCGCACGAGGGACTTCTACACCGAAGACCGCGTGCGGTGTAGGGAGTGTGGCCGCGTTATGCGGACCTGGGGCGGCCGGGGTGGCCGCGTTATGCGGACCTGGGGCGGCCGCGATAGGCGGACCGGGGTGGCCGCGTTATGCGGACCTCGTTTGGTGAATGCAGGGTGATGGGCACTTCGCGCCGCGAAGGCTTTCACCGAACGACCGTGCTTTGTCGTGGAAGCAGCAACGCGCGTGGTGATGACGGCCACACGGGTTGGCTCCCCGTCGGACAGGTTCACCGAACGATCGTGCTTTGTTTGAGACCGAACTCACCGATTCGCCTTCGCGGCCACGTTATGCGGGTCAGGAACCGGTCGGCGGGGTGCGAGCCGGCATTGCCGATAGGGGTGGATGGGACCGCTCGCGCCGCGACAAAGCACGATCGTTCGGTGAAAATGTCCTGCGCCCGTCGCGACCCAACCCGCCGAGTCATGCGGCGTCAGACGAGAAATTCGGGCCACGGCAGCGGACTCGCGTCGTGCCCCGAGATGGTCGACACTGCGGCAGATGAAGTCGTCCTCGCTCGGTAAGTTTGCGGCGGCGGTCGCGCTCACCCTCGCGTTCATGACGGGCTGCACCCCGGAGGCGAGCAGCACCAACTCCGCCCCGAAATCGACGGTCACGCTGAAGGCGAACGTCTACCCCGCACCGAAGCGCGTCGTCGCATTCGGCGACGTGCACGGCGACCTCGGCGCGGCCCAGCGCGCGCTCAAGCTCGCGGGCGCGATCGACGACGCCGGCGCTTGGATCGGTGGCGACCTCTTCGTCGTCCAGGTCGGTGATCAGCTCGACCGCGGCAACGACGATCGCAAGGTCCTCGACTACTTCGAGATGCTCGTCTCGGACGCCAAGTCGAAGGGCGGGACCTTCCTCGTCATCAACGGAAACCACGAGCTGATGAACGTCTCGCTCGACTTCAGGTTCGTGTCACCGGACGGCTTGTCGGCCTTCGCGGACATCGCGGCTCCGCCCGGCGTCGAGGTCAACAAGCTGCCCGCCGAGCAGCGCGGTCGCGCCGCGGCGATGGCGCCCGGCGGGACCTATGCGCAGAAGCTCGCCGAGCGTAGCTTTTACGCCGTTGTAGGGAACACCGTCTTCGTCCACGGCGGCATCCTCCCGAAGCACATCCAGTACGGCCTCGAGAAGCTCGACGACGAGATGCGCGCCTGGCTCCTCGGCAAGACCCGCACGCCACCCGAGGCGCTCGTCGCCGACGACGGCCCCGTGTGGACGAGGCTCTACAGCGAGAACGTCACCGACGAGGCCTGCAAGACGCTCGGGCAGGTGCTCGACACGCTCGGAATGAAGCGCATGGTGATGGGCCACACCGTCCAGAAGAAGGGCATCACGATCGGCTGCGACGGCAAGGCCATCCGCACCGACACTGGCATGTCGCGCGGCTACCATTCGGGCCCGATTCAGGTCGTCGACATCCAGGGCGACGACGTCAAAATCCTGAAGGAATAGTCGCCCGCAGCGGGGTCGACACACCTACAGCATTGTCATTATTTGGGGGCAGAGTCTGCACCCTTCGGGTCCGAGCTCGCCCCGCTCTCGCGTTGCTTGCTGGCGGCCCACGCGGCCTCGAACCCACCCATCATGAGGAAGCGAGGGAACGTGATGAACTGCTCGGCGATGAGCCGCGTCGCGCCGTCGATGAAGCCGTCGAAGGGCACCGGCGCGACGGGTTCGCGCCGATGGCCCATGCCTTGGAGCACGACGCACGTCGCGAGCACGACCCACGCGGAGAGCAGCGTGAAGCCCGACATCGTGCCGAAGCCCACCATCATGGTCGCGAACCCCATGTGGAACATCGGCACCGTGACGAGGTGGATGACGAGGTTCCGCCGCGTGGTGTGGTTCTCGGGATAGAGCTCGTATTGCCAGCGGAAGAGGTTCGGGCGAAGCATCAAACGCTACGTAGGATGAGCGCCTGGCCGTTACAACCTAGGTAAATCACAGGTCGGGGTGGGAGGGCGGCGCGACGTGGTAGTCGGGCTCGTCCTCGCCGTATTGGATCTCGGTCTTCAGCACGCTGGTCTCACGCAGGTGCATGAACGTCGCGAGCTCGGGGCTCACGCGGTAAGCCTCGTAGGCGTCCGGCGAGGGGAAGTAGACGATGTGGAGCTCGCGGTGCGGCTCGTCGTGGCGGCCGCGCAGGACGACGGCGCGCTCCAAGCGACCGCCGTGCTTCTCCATGATGCGAGCGGCCTCGAACTCGAAGATCTTGAAGGTCTCGAGAGCTTCGCGGCGAACGTGGATCGTGGCGACGAGCAACATGGGCGCGCACCATACTCGAACAGCGCGCGCTCTTGGCTACCAGTCTACGCCGAACAGCGGGGTGAACGCGGTCACCGGCGGATAGAGGTCGGCGCCCGGAAGCTGGACGAGGTGCTCGCGTTGGCAGCGGCCGTCGAGCGCGTCACTCGAGGATTGCCAGCCGCTCCATTGGACGCCGCCGCCCTCGCCGACCTTGAGGCGAAGGATCCCGCTGGTGCCTGCAATACATTCGCTCGCGCGAGCCGGCACGAGCCAGCGAGGGGTCGTCACCGGAGCTGGGGTCGACGCGCGCGCCGGGGTGAGCGCGGCCTCGACGACGAGCGCCGGGAGCGGCGGTGGAGCCTCGGCGGAGGGTGTAGCGACCGCTTCTTGTCGCGGAGCTGGAGCGGGGACGGCTTCAGTCGAAGGCGTAGCAGCCTCCGGGGTGAGGCCACTCGCAGGAGCGCACGCGAGCAGCGACGTCGCCGCGAGCGCGGAGGCGAGGAGCAAGCCCGAATGATGCGAGGGTTTCATGCTTATTGAGCTGCACACGGCGAGCCAACCTCGCAAGCGAAAGTGATGCGTTTCGTTCTTGAATTTGCGGCCGATACTTACAGCGATGTTAGCTCTTTGGAGGGTCGCAAATCGACGCCCCGCCGGCGCGAGGCGTGTAGGGTGCGCTGTGTGAAGACCCGCCTGTTCCTCGTGTCTGCGTGCTTCTTCATTGCCGCGTGCTCGAGCAGCTCGCCGCGGCAAAACACCCCCACCGAACCGAGCGCCACCCAGAAGCCACAGGTCTTCGAGCCCTCGGTCGACCCGTCTCGTGTCAGCGTGGTCGTCAAAGCGGGCCCCATTACGGTGGACGGGGACCTCGCGGATTGGGGGTCGCTCGACCCGATACCCGACCAAGTCGCCGAGTCACCGGACCCGCAGCCAATCTCTGCGGAGCCAGTCGAAACGCCCACCTCGAAGCCGACTCCGCAGCGCTTGGCCCCAGCCTCGAAGGTCGGAATCGCGTTGACGAAGACTGGAGTCTTCATCGGCGGTCTCTTGGGCAATGGCGTTCGCCACATTCTGCGGGTGAGCCTCGGAGCGCGGAGAGCGCAGCTCCCCAAAGCGGGCAATCGCTTCTTCCCCTCTGGAGAGGTGGCTGGGTTCGAGTGTGAGCACAGCTGGTCTTGGGGCAGCGACGGCGAGGTCATCGAGGGCGGCCCGCTCCCGTCAGACGTGGCCGCGCAATGTGTCGAGGCCGAGGCGAACTACGGAGCGTTCGTGGACGCCTACACGGCGAAGTTCGAGCGCAGCGTCGTGCTTGACGCTGGCGGGGCCTGGCTCGAGACCCGAGACGGGAAGGTACCCCTCGAGGCGCCCGTGATTTGGAAGGAGAGTGGCTCGACGACCGCGGTCGAGGCCGCGCTGCCGCTCGAGGTGATGCCCTATTTGTCGGACGCTCCACTCGAGGTCATGCGCTTCGCGGTGAACTTCCCCGGCAAAGGCGGCTCGACCGAAGCGGAGTGGCAGTGGCTCACCCTGCCCGAGCCTGTCGAATACGACGAAGGCCTGGTCATGCGCCGGCTCGCGTTCCACCCCAAGGACTTCGCTCCGCCTCCCGTCGATCTGTTCTATCCAACCGAGCTCACCTATCACCCGAGCGCTCCGAACAAGATCCAATATGTCCGTTACAAGGGTGTAGAAATTGACCAGTACCTCCGCGTCCAAGAGCTGGAGGCTCCACTCTTCGAGCCACTCGGCAAAGCAGGAGCGTTCGAAGTGGGCCGCGTGAAGGCGCCGATCCCCGGCATCGTCGTGCGCCAGCCGGGCGCGGCGCCGGTGCTCCACGTGGACACGGAGTACAGTCCACTCGACATGAATCTACCCGTCAGCGTGTTTGCGGGGGCTCGCGACGCCGCTTTCCAGGTCGTCGACGTCCTCCCTCAAGACACTTCGACCGGCGGCCTGCCGCGCGCGGCCTCGTGGTGGAGCCTGCTCGTCAAACCGGATGGGAGCGTCGAGGAACAGCTGTTCGGGTTGGAGGTGCCTGCGGACGTCGAGATTGGCAACTACTTCTATTTTTCGGAGCACAAGATGTCTGCCAACGCGGACGCGACGAAGCTCGAGCTCGTCGCGATCCCCTACACGGATGGGCTGCCCGACAATGTCGCCCTGAAGACGGTGTGGACTTGGAACGCCAAGACTCGCAAGTACGTGTCGAAGGCGACCAAGGTCAAATCACCCTTCGCGTCGGCGGCGCCGTGATCGGTGTAGGCTGGTGGCTTCGGTTCGCTTGAGGAGGTTTCTATGCTTCGCTCGCTGTGCTTTGGAATGTTGAGCACCCTCGCGGTGACGTCGCTCATGGCCTGTGGTGATGACACGGGGGCTGGTGGGTCCGGGGCGAGCGCGGGCTCGTCGCAGGGGGGCTCTTCGCAAGGTGGCTCCTCGCAGGGTGGCTCCTCGCAGGGCGGCTCCTCGCAGGGCGGCTCCTCGCAGGGCGGCTCTTCGCAGGGTGGCTCCTCGCAGGGTGGCTCCTCGCAGGGCGGCTCTTCGCAGGGCGGCGCCGGTGGGTCCGCGCCCGCTCCTGCTCCAGAGTGCATGCAGGACAGTGATTGCTTCACGAACTCCGATTGCTGCGAGTGCGCGGCGCACCCGAACGGCGAGGAGCCGGCCGCGTGCGCCATCGATTGCATCATCGACACGTGCGCCGCCAAGGGGATCGACACGACCACAGCCGTTTGCGCGGCGGGTCGCTGTGTCACGACCGCGAGCTGCAACGACGCCGTCGTTACGTGCGACATCCCGACTCCCCAATGCGGAGCGGGCGAGTCTCCAATCGTCGTCGGCAGTTGTTATGCGGGCGGCTGTTTGCCGACGCTCGAGTGCAGGGACGTGACGAGCTGCGCGAGCTGCACCGGCCCTGGCGACACCTGCGTGATCGACGCCGCGCACCTCCAAACCATCCATTGCGTCGACGCCCAAGGCTGTAATCCCGCCGACTGCGCGTGCCTCGGCGACTCGGTTTGCATCGGCTCCTTCAACTCGTGCAACGACGCAGTCGACCACATCGAGTGCGGCTGCCCGACCTGCCTGAATTAGCGGTCAGCGCGCCAAGCGTCGGCGACGTCGACTGGAGAGGAGCAGGCTGAATCCGGCGAGCAGCAGGGCGCCGGCTTGGCCCGAACCCGAGACCTCCACGCTGCAGCTGCAGCCGCCGTCGGTCCCGTCGCCGCCGTCGGCGCCGTCGCTCGCGCCGCCGCCACCCCCCGCGCCGTTCGTCGCGACGCACTGGCCGCTCGGGTCGCAGGTCTCGCCGTCGAGGCAATCACCGCACACTCCGCCGCAGCCGTCGTCCCCACACTCGAGGCCGTTACAATCGGGTACACACTGGGGGTTATCGGGCTGGCATTGGCCGGCTTGATCGCAGCTCGAGCCGCTCGGACAGGTGCCGCAGGTGCCGCCGCAGCCGTCGTCCCCACAGGCGCGATCCTGGCAGGCGAGGAAACAGGAGCAGTCGGGGCCGTCGGGGACACATTGACCCACGCCCGGGCCCTCGCAATGCGAGTGGACTGGACATGAGCCCTCGCAGGCGCGACCGCACGCACCGCCGAGACAGATACCACCGTCCAGACAGTCACCGTCCCCGGCGCAGGGCTCGCAGAGCGAGCTGTCTGCGGTTACAGGGCCGTAATCCATTTCGAAGGCCGTGAGCTCCCGGGCGTAGCTGTTCTCCACGGGCACGCAGCCCGACGAGCGGTCGTCGGCCGGGGCCAGCTGCCAGCCGCAGAAGACGATGTCCGTCCAAAACCACTCGGAGTTGCCCGAGACGACGACCTCGTCGACGAGCTGCGTCGAGTAGAGCCCGAGATCGCGACCGGCCTCTACGCCGAAGGACTCACGCGTATTGTCGTTGCAAGAGTCCTGATAGCAGCCGCCGGCGTCGCAGCGGTCCAAGTCGGTATAGTTGGCGTGTTTGCCCTCGGCGGAGAACACGAGCGGCCGCCCGAGCGGCTGGTTCACGTATTGGAAGTCGACCGCGGGGAACCAATCGCCAGCGTCGCAGAATGTGCCGTAGTGCGCGGAGAGATAACCCTCAATCAGCGACCATGTGCCGCCGCCGTCGTAGTGCACGCGCAGCACGATGAACTCGGAGTCTCCGTTGTGACCGGACGCTCCGCCGAAGGTCGGATCGCCAGCGTCGACGAGGTACGAGAGCGCATAGAAGATACGGAGCGTCTCGTCGCCGTCGGGGCGCGCGGCCCAAAACGGGATGCGATCGGTCGCGGTCTCGTCGACGCCGAACACGAGCTCGGGCTCGAAGCCCGCCGTGACCGCGAGCTCACAGTCGTCGTCGAGCCCGTCGCGATCGGCGTCGCTCGGGGCGACGACGCAGTCGGTCCAGGTGACGCCGAGCTGCTCGCCGGCGTGGGCCACCGTCGGCGCGGACAGGAACGCTCCGGCGAACACGGAGCCGACGAGGAGGAACCGTCGGGACATAGCCCGCCATTTTCGCATCTATTGCTGATTCGGGGGGCGCGAAGCGCATGCCGGGCGAAGCGAACCCCCGTGAATTTCGAGGCCGCTATTTCGGGGCTCGCAAACGCGCGAGCTCGGCCTGCGCGGCCGCGAGGGAGATCGTGTGCGCGCCGACCATCGCGGCCGCGACCGTCTCGACCTCGGCGCCGACTGCACCCGCCGACGCGGCGACGCTGCGCGCGTGCAGGTTCATATGACCGCGCTGGATGCCCTCGGTCGCAAGCGCTCGGAGCGCAGCGAGGTTCGACGCGAGGCCCGTCGCGGCGGCGACGAGCGCGAGCTCGCGCGCGGTCTCGATGCCGAGCAGTTTGCGCGCCGCCTGCGCGCCGGGGTGGACGCGGATCGTGCCGCCGACGATGCCGAGCGCGAGCGGCAGCTGGATTTGGCCGGAGAGCGAAGCCCCTGTCACGCGCCACGTCGCGAGCGGCCGATACGCGCCGCTGCGCGCTGCGAACGCGTGGGCGCCGGCCTCGACCGCGCGCCAGTCGTTGCCTGTCGCGACGACGACCGGATCGATGCCGTTCATGATCCCCTTGTTGTGAGTGACAGCCCTGTAAGGATCAGCCTCGGCGAAGCGGGACGCGAGCTCGATGCGGCGCGCGACCTCGGCGCCAGCGAGATCGGGCGTGCGGAGGCTCTCCACGGGGGCGGCGCAGCGCACGCGCACGGTGCGACGATCCGCGAGGTTCGTGAGGATCCGCAGGCCGACGGTGCCCTTCGCGAGCTCGGCGACGCGCGGCGCGATGGCCTCGGCCATCGTGTTCACCATGTTGGCGCCCATCGCGTCGCGCACGTCGACGTGGAGGTGCACGACGAAGAGGCCGTCGCCGAGCGCGCGCGGCTCGACCTCGCGCGCGCCGCCGCCGAAGCCCGCGAGGTCGGGGAAAGCCTTGTTCGCGGCGTCGACGAGCTCGGTCGCGTGGTCGCGGATCGCCTGCGTCGCGGCGGCGCCGTCCTCGACGTCCCAGAGCTGGATCTGCGCGGTCGTGATCGGCGGGTCGGCCTCGCCGTGGAAGCCGCCGCCCTCGCGAACCATCTTCGCCGCGTTGCTCATCGCCGCGACGACCGAGGGCTCCTCGACGACCATGGGGACGAGGTAATCGCGATCGTCGAGGCGCAGGTTCAGCCCGACCCCGATCGGCAGCGCGTAGAGGCCGACGACGTTCTCGATCATCTTGTCGGCGATCTCGATCGGCAGGCCCCCGACGAGCGCTGCCTCGAGCGAGGCCGCGTCGAGGCCGCTCCGCTTGGCGAGCTCTTCACGGCGGTCGTCGACGGGGAGCTTGTAGAAACCAGGGACGCGCGAGTCGATCGGCATGCCGGCGCCATGCTCAAGAAACCCGTCGGCGTAAAGCCCGAGTGGTGCGAGCTGGATGCGCGTGCGAGACTCGAGCGGCTGAGTACGCGGCGACGGCTGACCATGCGGGCTCGCGCGATCCTCCTCATTCTCCCGTGCGTTCTCTCGGTCGCGCCGACGGCGCAGGCGGCGTGCGGTTGGAGCGACGCGGGCACCCTGTCGAACGCCCGAGATCTGCACACCGCGACCCTCCTCGACGACGGCCGCGCGCTGATCGTTGGAGGTGAAAGCAACGGCAGCTACCTCGCGTCGGTCGACGCGTTCTCGCCGCAAACCGCCTCGTGGTCGGCCGCTCCTCCCCTGCCCGAGGGCCGCGATCAGCACCTCGCGGTCCTGCTCGATGACGGCCGCTTGCTCGTCGCGGGCGGCTACGGAGCGACGACGTACCTCGACTCGGCGGTGCTCTTCGACCCCGAGGCAGAGGTTTGGCTCCCAGCGCCGAGCATGCACGAGGCGCGACTCGGGGCGTCCGCCGTGAAGCTCGACGACGGCCGCGTGCTCGTCATCGCCGGCTACAACAACGCGGGGCTCACCGCGTCCGCGGAGCTCTTCGACGGCGATTGGCAGAGCGCAGGCTCGCTCGCGACGCCCCGGAACCGACACGCGAGCGCGCTGCTCGCGAGCGGCGACGTCCTCGTCGTGGGCGGCTTCGGCGGTCCGAATGCGCTCGCGAGCGCCGAGCGTTGGAGCGTGGTGACCGAGCTCTGGTCGAACGCCGGTTCGCTCGCCGAGGCCCGGTGGGGTCATGTCGTCGTTCGGCTGACGGATGGCCGCGTGCTGATCGCTGGCGGTCGCGCGGAGAGCTTCGTCGCGAGCGCCGAGCTCTACGATCCGGTCGCGGGCTCGTTCGAAGCCGCGGGCTCGATGTCGCACGCGAGGGAGGCCGCGCGCGCCGCGCTGCTCGCGGACGGGCGCGTGCTCGTCACGGGTGGTCGTGACGCGAGCGGCGCGATGACGAGCTGCGAGCTCTACGATCCGGCGACGGACGCGTGGACCGAGGCCCCCTCGCTCGCGAACGCTCGCGCCGATCACGCGCTCGCGGTCCTGCCCGACGGTGACGTGCTCGTCGCGGGCGGGCAGGGAAAAGACGGCCCGTTCGCGTCGACCGAACGCCTGTCGCTCAGCGCTCCGTGCGACGGCGGCGCAGGCGGAGGAGACGTCGGCGCTGGCGGCGCAGGAGGCTCGGCTGCGGGCGGCGCGGAGGATTCGGGCGACGGCTGCTCGTGTCGAGCGGCGCCGGCGCGCGCAACCGCGGGGGCCGCCGCGACCGTGCTGGCGCTCGCGATCTTCGGTCGAAGGCGCAGGCTGCGTGCGTCCCGAACGAGGACCTCGTGACGCGTGCCGCGCCGCGCGCGAGCTTTCGTCGCAGCTGGCCGGGCCTCGCGCGCAGGGCCGCCTTCGGGTTGACGGTCCCCGTCGCGGCGGTCGATGTCGTGTTGACGCTGTTCATCCTCGCGTTCCCCGCCGAGCCCATCGATGTGTTGTGGCTCGATGGACATCTGATCGTCTCGTTCGTCTGCTCCTTCCTGGTCTTCGGCCAGCCGCTCTGCGCGATGGTCGCGCTCAGCTTGCTCGTGGGGCTTCCGCGTCGCGTAGCGCTGATCCCGCGAGCGAAAATCCTGGTCGCTGAGGGCCTGAGCGGCGCCGACTACTCGGTGGCAGCGCGCACGATGCGCGCCATTCAGATCGTCGCGCACGCGCGCCCGCTCGAGCGGACACCACCAGGCACGAAGGCCGTCGCGCCGATCTCCGGCTCCGCGCGCGTCACCATCGACTGCTCGACCGGGCCGCTCGGCTCGACCGTCACCCTCGACACCGACAGCGACACCGCCAACGAGATCGCGCGGCTCTACGTCGGCAACGTCCGCGCGGGCGCGGTCGCGCCGCCGAGCACGGCTCGAGCGGTGCTCGCGGCCATCACCGGCGGGGCGCTCGGGTTGGCCGCTGCCTTCCCGCTCGTCACAGCGCTCATCTCCCGAGGGGCGACGCTCGAGAGAGCGACCGTCAGGGTCGCACCCGTCCTCTCGTGGTGCCTCGCGATCGTGCTCTCGTGCCTCGTGCTCGGTTGGTTCGCGGCGTTCGAACTCCTCCGACCGACCCAGATCGCGCTGGGAAATGACGGGCTTCGCGTGGGACGCGACCTCGTACCCTGGTCCGACGTTCGCGCGGTCGAGCGACGCTGGTGGGGCCTCCGCGTCCAAACCGAGCGCCGCGTGTATCGCCTGCGGGGCGTTGTGGGCGCGCGCGCGACCCTCGAGACCTTTCTCGCCGACGCTAGGCAAAGACTCGCGATGCGCAGAGCTGCGCCCGAGCTCTTCTTGCCGCCGCTCGAGAGCACCGTGGAGGACTGGGTCGCCGCGATCGAACACCGCACGCGCGGCGTGAACTACCGCGAGCCGCTGCCCGAAGCGGAGCGCCTGACAGCCGCCCTGCGCTCGACCGGAGTCTCACCGGAGCTGCGAATCGCCTCGGCGATCGCGCTCCGCATCGCTGACCCCGAGAACGCCACGGACAAGCTCCGCCGCGCCGCACGCGATCTCTTGGACGAATCGACCCGCGCGACGATCGAGGCCATCGCGGAAGAGGACGCAGCGAACAACGTGGGCTCGCGCCCGTTGCGGTGGCAGCGCGACTCGCGAGCGCGGCCCGAGGTCACGGCGGGTCGTGATACCGAACGCGGTAGTGACACTCCGGATGACCGCGCGCGACGCACCCGACGTGCTCCAACGTGACATCGCGACAGGCCATATGCGCGAACGCACCT
Organism: Polyangiaceae bacterium; assembly: GCA_046351325.1. Lineage (GTDB taxonomy): Bacteria > Myxococcota_A > Polyangia > Polyangiales > Polyangiaceae > Xiheicaenibacterium. Next base: position 997,512 of record JAXLYR010000001.1, read on the forward strand.
TGGAAGAACTGCCCCATGACGATGCACATCGCGGCGCTGTGCCCCGGCCATGCGCTGATGGTGATCTCGCACCGCCCGAGCACGCTCGCGGCCGTCAAATGGCCTGAGGTGCTCAGGTATCGCCACGCCGTCGGGGCGTGGTCGACGAAGAGCTCGGGGCTGTTCAACCTGTGAAAGAGCTCGGCGTAGAGCCCGCGGGACAAATGGCGGACAGCCTCCGCCGCGACCTCGCGGATCGCGAACGCAGCGACCGAGGGCGCGAGTCCAGCGAGGGCTGCATCGAAGAGCGCCTCGAAGGTCTTCGCTGAATACCAGCCGTTCACGGCAATACCGAAAGCAGGCCCGTCTCGATTGAGGTTCATGCGATCGGACTCGGCAGTTGCGTCGAGGAACGACACCAAGACCTCACGCCCGAAGCGGCGTTCGAACCCGAGCGCGAGCTCCCTGAGCAGCGCGCCTCGCAGCCGAGGTTCACCAGGCAAAGCGTCGGGGTGAGAGCCTGGCGCGAGCGGAATGACCGAATGTCGCGGAGCCTCTTTGGGGCTCTCGAAGCTCTCAATCGGGAAGGTCGAAGTCCGACTGATGCCCAACATCGACCCATAACGACTGCATCGAACGCGCCACGCAGCGAGTTGGTACGAACGCTCATATCGAGCGGAAATTTCCTACGAGAGCGATATTGCCCGGCGCAAGGCGTGCGATGACGGCGACCGCGATGCAGTCTCGAAATGAGCTCGTCTCGAATTGATCAAGCGCCGAGGGCGAGAGCGTCCCGCCACCAAGGCAGCGCCTCAGCCGATTGGGTCGTAAGCGGCTCGCCGATCCGCGGCATCCACAAGGGCAATTGCTCGGAGGTCGCGCGCACGAAGAGCTGCTCGGCGGGCTCCTCCCAAGGGTGGAGTCCGAGATCGAACGTGCTCCAGTGAATAGGCAATAGCGCCCGCGCTCGAATCCGGGAGAAGGCCTCGCACGCGCCGTCAGGCCCGAGGTGAATCGTGCCCCACGCGGGGTGGAAAGCCCCAATCTCGAACATGGCAATATCGAAGGGCCCGAAGCTCGAACCAATATCGGCGTGCTCCGCCGTGGGCCCCGTGTCGCCCGAGAAGAAGATCCGATGTCGAGGCCCGAGGAGGCAAAACGCACCCCAGAGCGTCCGGTTGCGATCCAGTGCGCCTCGCCCCGAGAAGTGCTGAGCAGGCGCCGCCACGACGTCGACGTTGCCGACGCGCGTCCCCTCACCCCAATCGAGCTCGACGATGTTCTCGGGCGCGATGCCCAGCCGCTCGAGGTGAGCGCCAACCCCGAGCATCGTGATGACGCGACCGCTGAAGCCCATCGCGGCCCCCTTCGCGAGCGCTCGGATCGTCCACGCGTCGAGGTGATCGTAGTGATCGTGAGACAGGACGACTGCGTCGATCTCGGGGAGCTCGGAGAGCGCGAGCGGCGGCTGATGAAATCGCTTCGGGCCGAGCGCGAGCGGCCCGATCCGGCCACCCCACACAGGGTCGGTGAGCAAGCGGACTCCGTCGATCTCGATGAGCAGCGTGGAGTGGCCGAGCCACGTCACGCGCAGCCCGTGGAGGGCGGGCGCCGTCGAGAGCATCGCTCGAGTCCTGTCGAAGATCGGGAGCTCGACGCGTGGAGATCGCCCGCGCCGACCCGCGAGGAACTCCCACGCCATGCTCGGCTGGAAGCTCTGCATCATCTCGACGCGGGTCGTGTTCCAGAAGCGGCCGTCTTTGAACCGCGGCGACTGCGCGATGCGACGCTCGCGGGACCGCGCGGCGACGAGGTCGGGCTCCGTCATTTCGGGCTCCGTCATGCTGGCTAGGTTTGCACGAGCCGCGCGCTCGTCAAAACGTCGCGTCGAGTCCGAACGGGGTCACGCGCACGCGCCCCGAATTGGCAGGCGCGCTCGTGTCCGACGGCCCACCCATCACGCGATCGACGACGAGCCAAACCACGGTCGCGGCCGCGGCCGCAGCGGTCACGCCGATGAGCACGTCCGTCGCGAGCGCCAGGGTGCGCGTCTTGTCCTGGGCGTCGGTGATCGCGGTCCGGTCGCCGGGTACGGTCGCGAGCGCGTCGTCGAGGTCGCTGCGCGCGGAGACCGCCAGACCGCCGACGATCGCGGTGCCGATCCCGACAGCGCCCGTCGCGCCGAGCATCGCCCAAACGCCGATCGCGATGGGCCGCGCGGGCTCTTCCTTCACGACGGGTGGAGGCGGCGTGACGATGACAGGTTGGCCCTTTTTCACGAGCTCGAGCTTGATCACGACCTGATCGCGACCGACGACCTCTTGCTGGCGATACACGGGGTCGTAGCCCTCTTTGGTCGCCCCGAACTTACGACGACCGGGGTTCACGAGCACGGCCTGCGAGAGCGGCGCGGTGCCGATCGGAGCGTCGTCGATCGTGAGCTCGGCGCCCTCGACGTTGAGCTCGAACGTGACCTCGGCGACCTTGAGCTCGAGCGCCGCGATGTAGCCCTCGACCTCTTTGCGACGGTTCTTCTCGATGCCGGTCCCGCCCTCGGCGAGGTAGCGGCGGAAGGCCGTGAGCGCGCTCGCGTAGTCGTTGAGCTCCTGCGAGGCCTGCCCGAGGTTGAAGAGGACCTTGAAGTTGGGCGAGAGCTCGTAGGCGCGCTTGAACTCGGTGAGCGCGGCCGCGAAGTCGTGCGCCTTGTAAAAATCCACGCCGGCGCGGTAGTGCTTGCTCGCGTCGTCCGACGACGCGGGCGCGACCGGGTCCCCCGCCGCCGCGGGCCGAGCGAGCAAGGGCAACGCGAGCGCGGTGAGCAGCAGCGAGAGCGCAGCGCGCTTCATTTCTTGTACGGATCCTCTTCGTCGATGCGGAGCGGGGTGCGCTTACCGCTGGTCGTCGTCGAGGCGCGCGCGGTCGGGCGAGTGCTCCACGCGGTCGTCGACGGCGAGGCGCTCGGCGACGCGGACGCCGAGGCGTCGGCGGCCGGCGCGGCCTCGAGCGCGATGGTCTCGCTGACCTCTTGGTCGTAGGTGATCATCAGCGTCTTCGTCGCCATCCCGGCCGCGGAGACCTCGAGTTTGTGCATGCTCCCGTCGCGCTCGACCTTGGCGACGAACGGGTTCTTCGTGAGCTCGACGCCGTCGAGCTTCGCGGTCGCGCCCGAGGGGAACTCGATGCGCACGCCGATGCGGTCGGCCGCTTCCTTCGAGGAAGGCGCCGTCGACGAGGCCTGCGCGGTCGTCGTGTTCGCCGAGTTCGACCCGCTGGTCGCCTGCGATTTCATCGTGACGACGAGCGCCCCGACCGAACCCACGGCGAGCAGGGTGAGCACCGCGAGCCCTGGCAAAACCCAGCGATCCTTGCGTGGGGGCGTCGCGACCGCGGGCTGGTTGCTCGACGAGATCGTCGCTGCGTTGAAGGTGCCGCTGCCGACGTTGCTCGCGCCCGCGCCGGTGTCGACGGGCGGGAGCGTCGGGACCGCGTTGCGCTCGCGACGCGCGACCGCAGGCTGGAGCGCCGTGGGTTCACCGTTCGGCCCGACATCCATGTCGAGCGCCGTCCGCTGCAGCGTCGTCGACGTCATCTTGAGCAGCAGCTTGATCTGCTCGTCGATCGCGGCGCGGATCTTCGCCCGCTCGGTGTGGAAGAGCGTGCTCACCAAATCGCCGACCTCACGACGGCCGACGCGCCGGCTGAAGCGATCGAGGAAGCCCTCGAGGGCGTCTTGGAACTGCCGCGCGGACGCGAAGCGGTGCGCAGGATCCCTGGCGAGCGCGCGATCGCAGATGTCGGCGAGCTCGGGGTCGGCGTCGGGCAGGACCTCGCGGATGCGAGGCTCACTGCCGGCCATGCGGCGCGCGACGATCACGCTCTGCGAGTCGCCTTGCACGAAGCGGCGGTTCGCCATCGCCTCCCACAACATGACGCCGACGCTGAAGAGATCGGCGCGGTGATCGACGGGCTCACCCGCGACCTGCTCCGGCGCGATGTACGAGAGCTTGCCCTTGAAGACCCCGCTCTGCGTCGTGCTGACGGCGCCCGCGGCCTTCGCGATGCCGAAGTCCACGACCTTCGCCTGGCCGTCGTAGGTTACAAAGATGTTCTGCGGGCTGATGTCCCGGTGCACGACCGCGAGGTGGGTGCCGTCGAAGTCGGTGAGCGTGTGCGCGTACTCGAGGCCCGCGAGCGTGTCCGCGAGGATGCGCACGTGGATGTCGAGCGGCATCTCGACGCGCCTGGTCTTGCGCAGGATCGAGTTGAGCGGCTGACCGTCGAGATACTCCATCGCGAGGTAGTGCTCGGTGCCGTCGATGCCGACCTCGTACGTCGTCACCACGTTCGCGTGGTTCAAGCGCGTCGCGAGGCGCGCCTCGTTCACGAACATCGAGATGAAGTCCGTGTCTTTCGCGAGCTCGGGCTTCAACAGCTTGACGACGAGGAGCTTGTTCACGCCGGCGGGCCCGGGCACGACCGACAGGTACACGCTCGCCATGCCGCCCTCGCCGAGCTTCACGATGAGTCGATATTTGCCGACCTGGTCGTTGTTCACTGCGGTGAAGGCCCGATGAGGACGTAAGAAACGGTGTTGGGAAAAATCTGGAAGGTGGAGCGGCCGATGAAGGCTCCGTCCGCGGCGCGGATGGACTCGGCGACGACGCCCCCCTCGGGCAGATTGGCATAGCCACCGAAGCCGTCAACGTCGGTCGCGGTCGCGTCGGGGGGTTGAACGGGGAAGTTGTTGCGAAGGTAGAACTCGGTGGTTTTGTCGTCGGCGGTCGAACAGGTGAAGCTCACGCCGCCCGCGCGGACCCCGCCGCAATCGAGCGCCACGAGGATGGCGACGCCACGGTCCGCATCGATCGGGACCTTCGCGAAGTTCGAGAGCAGATCGATGTCGCTCGGCTGAAGCAAGCGAACCAGATTGTACGGCGGCTGGGCGAAGACGGGCCGGCCGACGAACAGCCGCGAGTCGACGAGATCGGGGTGGGTCATGCGCACGAAGCCGGCAAAACCCTCGGGGACCGTCGCCGTTGCGTAGCCTTCACTGTCGGGGTGCAGGTCCTTCGGCAGGTCGGGGTTACCCCCGGTGCAGTCGAGGTCGAGCGTGTCGCAGACGTCGATGTCGAGGTCCGTCGGCGCAGGACTCCCGTCGACCGCGAGGACGAACTGCAGCGTGACCTCGACCTTCTTCGATGGGTCCGCGGTCTCGTCGGTGACGTGCCCCAAGCAGCCCCACACGGGGTCCTCTTCGCAGACGTTCTCGTCGTTGCAGACGCCGCCCACGAGCCCGCGGGCCTCGCAATCTGCGTTCGTCGCGCACTGCTCCTCGTCGGGCGAGAGCACGAGCGTGCAGCCCACGAAGCAGACCGCCGCTAGGACGGCGAGCGCGAGGACACGGGACACGGCTCTCAGGATATCTCGAAAACTCCAGCGAGCCCAGAACCCGACACTCAGAGGTCGACGTTCATGCCGATCTCGACCACGCGCTCGGCGGGGATCCCGAAGAAGCCCGCGGCTTGCTGGCTGTTGCGTGTGAGGAACGCGAAGACCCGCTCGGCGCGGGCGCTCATCTCACCGTTGTTCGTGGCGAGCAGGGTCTCACGACCGAGGTAGTAGGTGATTTCGTCGAGGTTCAGCGGGAGATCGTGCTCGCGGAGCATCTCGGCCAGGGCCTCGGGGACGTCGCACGACTCCATGAAGCCGACCTTGATCCGAACCCTGAAGAACCCGCCCTCGAGCCGGTCGACCTCGACGCGCTCGGCGGGGGGGACGCGCGGGATGTGCTGGTTCACCACCGTGACGAGGAGCACGGTCTCCTGGATGGCCTTGTTGTGATGCACGTGGTGCATGAGCAACGGCGGGGTTCCACCGGGGTTGCTCGTCAAGAACACCGCCGCGCCGGGCACCCGCGTGACGGGTGTGCGGATCTCTCGGCCGCGGATCGTGTGGACGTACTCGCCGCGTGAGAGGCCCGCGAGGAACTCGTCGAGAGGCTTGGACGCGCGCACGAAGAACGCTCCGAGGAGGGCGCGACCTCGCTTCCAGATGCGCATCATCGCGAAGATGGCGATCGCGATGCAGAGCGGTACGAAGCCGCCGTCGAAGAACTTCACCAGGTTCGCCCCGAGGAACGCGAGGTCGACCGCCATGAAGAGCGCGTAGAGCGGCAGAGCCTTCGCGAGAGGCCAGTGCCACACGCGCAGACACACGATGAAGAACGCCGTCGAGGTGATCGCCATCGTCCCCATGACGGAGATCCCGTACGCGGCGGCGAGCGCCGACGACGACTTGAACGCGAGGACGAGCCCGATGCAGCCCGCCGCGAGCGCCGCGTTGACCTCGGAGATGTAGATCTGGCCCTCGGTCTGATGGGACGTGTGCTTCACGTTGACGCGCGGCAAGAAGCCGAGCTGTACGGCTTGGCGGGTCAGCGAGTAGGCGCCGGAGATCAACGCCTGCGAGGCGATGACCGTCGCCGCGGTCGCGATCACGACGAGCGGATAGATCGCGGGCCCATCGGGGACGAGGGAGTAGAACGGGTTCTTCGCGAGCTCTTCGGCGCGATCGGGGTGCGCGAGCAAGAGCGCGCCTTGCCCGAAGTAGTTGAGCACCAGCGAGGGCATCGCGAGCCCGAACCAAGCGAGCTGGATCGGACGTCGACCGAAGTGCCCCATGTCGGCGTAGAGGGCCTCGCCGCCCGTGATGCAGAGCACGACGGAGCCCAAGATGATGAAGCCGTGGCCTTTGTTCGCCACGAAGAACTGGACGGCGTAGCGCGGATCGAAGGCGCTCAGCACCCCTGGAACTTTGACAATGTGATAGATACCGAGGCTCGCGAGCGTGATGAACCAGACGACCATGATCGGGCCGAAGACCCGGCCGATCGTCGTGGTGCCCCGCTTCTGCACGGCGAAGAGCCCGAGGAGGATCGCGACCGTCAGCGGGATGATGAGCGGCTCGAAGCTGTGCGTCGCGACGCCGAGCCCCTCGACGGCCGAGAGCACGCTGATCGCCGGCGTGATGATGCCCTCGCCGTAGAGGAGGCACGCGCCGAAGATGATGACGCTCGGGATGATGCCGATCGCGCCGACGCCGTTCGGCTTCTTCAGCTTGTCGGAGAGCACCGCGAGCATCGCGAGCCCGCCGCCCTCGCCTTGGTTGTGGGCGCGCGTGACGAAGCCGAGGTACTTGAAGCTCACGACCAGCGTGATCGCGTAGAACATGAGCGACAGCAGGCCGAGCACGTTGTCGTGCGTCGCGCGGACCGAGTGCGGTCCGTGGACACACTCCTTGAGCGCGTAGAGCGGGCTCGTCCCGATGTCGCCGTAGACGACGCCGAGAGCGGCGAGCGCCAACGCGAACTTGCCGTGCCCTTCGTGGCCGTGCGCTCCCGCCCCTTCGCCGGATGCTTGGGGATTCGTCATCGCGCAGATATTCGACTGGTTACTGGCTTGTTCTCAACCGCGATCACAAGACGGCGGGCACTGCGGACGGCGTCCCTGCGGGGGAGCTCTCGTAGAGCGGCGGCTCCTCCGGTGGGGGCGGAGGGGGCGGCGGCGGCTCCGACGTGGGAGGAGTCGCGGTCGACGGCGGGTCGTAAGGGCTCGGGTCGGCCGAGCCCGTCGAGCTCGGCGGCGCGTGCGGCGTGCCCGTCGTCGGTGGGTGCGCGATCGGCGGGGGATTCGCAGGCGGATCGTACGGAGAGGACTGCGACGCGATACAAGCGTCGCGCTCGCCGCGGAGCTGGTCGCTCTCGGTCGTGCGCTCCGTGAGGCTCTTCTCGCAGGTCTCGCGCTCGGCGGTGAGCTTCTCTCGCTCGGTCGTGCGCTCGGTCTCGAGCTTTTCTTTATCGGTGTTACAGGTTCGCTGCGAGAGCGCGAGCTCGTCCTCGTGCTTCTTGCGATCGGCCTGACTCGACGCGCGCAGGTCCTTCAGCTGGTTCACGACCTCGGCGCAGCCCGAGCCGTCGTCCTTCGCCATGGCCGAGAGCGTGCGCTCGTGATCCGCCCGCTCCTTCTCGAGGTCCTCACCGCAAATGCGGGCCTCGCGCTTCGCGATCGCGTGCGACGCGATGCACGTGTCGAGCTTGTCGAAGTTCTCTTCGCCGGCCGCGCGCGCGGCCTCGAGCTCGCTCGCGAGGCGCAGCGTCTGGCGCTTCCACAGCGCGAGGCCGCCCAGCCCAGCGACGAGCGCGAGCACGAGCAACGCGACGCCGCGCGCGATGGAGAGCGAGCGCCGCTGTCGCTCCTTCGCGCGCTCGGCTTCTTCCTCGGCCTCGCGCTGCGGCAGGAGCAGGACCTCCAAATCCTCGGCGAGCTGTCGCATCGAAGGTCGCTCGGTCGGATCGACCGCCATCCAGCGCGCGAGGTTCTTGATGAGCGCCTCGCGGACCGTCGGCGACAGATCGAGCAGCGCGTCGTCGACGATGGGCGTCGTCGCGCGCACCGTGTGGCTCTCGACCACCTGGCGACGCGTGAGGGCCTTTGCGCCGGGGAAGAAGCGATCGCCGACGAGGCAGAGCAAGATGGTCGCCCCGAGGCAATACGTGTCCATCTTCTCGCTGAGCGGGTGCTCGCGCTCGGTGTCGAGGATCGCGGCGAGCTGCTCGGGCGCAGCGAAGAGCGCCGTGCCCGCGACGAACGTCGCGTCGCGCTCGGCCGCGACCCCGAGATCGAGCAGCACGGGGTGCAGCCTGCCGCCGAAGCGCGCGAGGAAGATGTTGTCGGGCTTGATGTCCTGATGACGAAGCCCCGTGTGATGGAGCGCCTCGAGGGCGCGCGCGATCGGGAGGAAGATGTCGTAGGCCTCGGCGAGCCCGAGCGTCCCGCGCGAGAGGCGCTCGTCGAGGGTCTCGCCCTCGTAGACCGGCATCGTGAGCCAGACGAAGTCGTCGGTGACGCCGTGGTCTTTCAGCTGCACGACGTTGGGGTGACCGACGGTCGCGAGCATCACGAGCTCGCGCTCGACGTTGCGACCCGCGTAGTGCGAGCGCGGCAGGATCTTCATCGCGACGCGGTGCTCGGGGACATCGAGCCGCTCGGCGACCCACACCTTTCCGAAGTTGCCCTCACCGAGCTCGCGCACGAGGCGGTAGTGACCGCCGACCACGGAGCCGAGGCTCGGCATCGGCGCGAACGACAAGCGGCGCGGCTCCGAATCCTCGGTGGAGCCGGCAGCGATGGTCGTCGCGAAGGGACGCGTTCGCGTGGCGCGAAGATCGTCCGAGGACATGGATTCAACCTACCGGAGGGGAACGCGCGGGGCCAGCTTGCGGCTGCGAGACAGCCTCACGCATCGGGTGTAAGCGACCCAGTGCGAAGTCGTTTGCCGTATGTCGAGATGCAACGATGGGAGACCTAACGTGGGAGCGATGAAGCAACGCATGCGACGGTTCGGACGCGTCGGTTTGCTGCTCGCGGTCGTGACCGCCGTGGGCTGCGGAGGCGCAGCTTCCTGGGACAGGAAAACGTCTGCCGAGGCGCCGCCGCCGGGCGCGTTCTACCCCGCCGAGCAAGCCGGCGGATACGGAGTGGGCGCGGACAGCGACGACGGCGCAAAGGCACCGGCTGCGCCCCCGAGAGATCTGCCGACGACGGCACAACCAGGGCAGACGCCTGCGAACCCGACCCCGAACCCGACGGGCACCGAAAGTTCGAGCCGCAAACCAATCCTCATCTACACGGCCGACTTCACGATGGGCGTGTACGAAGTGGAGAAGTCGCTCAACGCCGTCGACGGCATCGCGAAGGACGCGGGCGGCTATCTCTCTCGTCGCGACGATCGCTCGATCACGGTCCGCATCCCCGCCGAGAAGTTCAACGACGTCGTCGCGGCGATCGAGAAGATCGGCGACGTGCTCAGCCGCAACGTCGTCGCCGAAGACGTGACCGCGGAGTACCGCGATCTGGAGGTGCAGCTGCAGAACCAGATGGCGCTCCGCGAGCGCTTCGAGAAGCTCCTCGAGAAGGCCGTGAAGGTCGAAGAGGCGCTCGAGATCGAGCGCGAGCTCGGCCGGATCACCGGCGAGATCGAGCGCGTGAAGGGCCGCCTCAAGCTGCTCTCGGACCTCGCGCGCTACTCGACGATCACCGTGACCTTCTCGCCGAAGGTCACCGCCGAGGTGCAGAACGGGCCGTTCGTGTTGCCGCTGCCGTGGCTGCGCGACGTCGGTCTGAGAAGGCTGCTCTCGCTATGAGCCCGCACGAAGGAGAAGGTGTCGTGATCGCGAACATGGTTCGTCGGTGGAGGTTTCTTGCGAGCGCCGCCGTGCTCGTCGCGGCGAGCGGGCTCGTGGGCTGCAGCAAGCCCTACGAGGTCGCGCGGCCCGACGGCTTCGTCGAGCTGACCGAGGACGACAGCCGCTACGACCGCAGCGCGTACGAGTACCGCGCGTCGACCGCCGACGGCGTCGTCATCGGCATCCGCGCTTACAAGAACAAACCCAAGGTCGACCTCGCGCTCAGCGTGCGCGCGCTCGAGAACCGCATCCGCCTCGGCGAGGGCTACGCCCTGATCGAGAAGAAGGACGCGAGCGCAATCGACGGCACGAAGGGCACGACGCTGCGGTTCGGCCACGACGAGGCCGGCGGCGCGCACGTCTACGAGATCACCGTCTTCGTCACCGAGGACTGGGTCTACGTGGTCGAAGCAGGCGGCAAGCAGGAGCTCTTCGACAAGGAGCGCGTCGCGATCGACGGCTTCCTGAAATCGTTTGACCCCAAATGAATCCGGCCGCCGCTCAGCGCGAGGTTCTGCGCGCGGTCAGCTGGTCGCGACGGGCGACGCGCCGTCGGGGACGCGGATCCCGCAGCTGACCTCGAGGCGCGCGGTCGGCGCGACGGCGCGGATCGCAGGCTCGATGACGCCGCGAACGACGAGCGGCGAGCCCGGGCAGCCTGCGAATTTGCCCGCGAGGTGGAGCGACAGGTGGTTGGGCTCGACCGCCAGGATGTAGATCTCGCCACCGTCGGCGCGGATGAGCGGCGCGACGACCTCTTTCAGAACCTTGAGCAGCTGGTCGATCGACGCGGTCATGTCCGTGTCGTCGGAGTGTACACCGGCGCCCGCTCTCTTGGTGCGCGTACGCGCGCCCATCAGAACACGCTCGCGACCGCAGCGATGGCCGCGTCCTCACCGAGCAGCGGGGCCTTCTTGGCGACGATGCCGAACGTGCGCTTCTCGATCTCGCGGTTCGTCCGGAACTCGCCCTTCAGCGCGCCGTCGAGGGCCTTGAGCTTCACCAGCTCATCGGCGTTCACGTCGGGCGCGTCGGGGTCGCCGTAAGCGCCCGTCCCCTTCAGGATGTAGATGTAGATGAGCGGCAGGACCTTGCCCTTGATCTTCTCGCCGTACTTGTTGCGTGAGCCGTCTTGCAAGCTGCGCGCGTAGAGCCTGAAGGACCAGCCCGCGATGAAGAGCCCTCGCGGCTTCTTCGGATCGTCGCTCGGCACGCTCGTCGCGACGACCCACGCGGTGTCGGCGCCGTTGTGCACGCCGCGTAGGGCGTCCATCTCGCCGTAGGCCTCGGCGAGGCTGCCGGGTTGCTCGTGGGCCTTCGCCAGGGCCGGGAATACTTTAACGATGTTTTGGTCAGCGAGGTTGTCGGAGCCGGCCTCGCTGCGCAGGACGACGCCCTCGGCGGTCGCGTAGCTGAGGAACGTGATCTTCGAGAACGCGAGGTCGTTGGTGTTCTCGCGCGCGGCCTTGATCGCGGTCTGGAGCTCCTCGCGGCTGCCGACCGGATCGGTCGGGAGGCGCTTCAAGAGGACCTTCACCGAGTCGGGGAGGCCCGCGCGGAGCTGCGGGACGTCGCGCTCGACGAACCCGAGCGCGAGATCGACGGCCTCGGAAGCGACGGCCTCGCTCTCCTTGCTGTTGTTGTTGCAACCGCCGAGGAGCGCGACGTCGAGAGCCGAGAACGCGGACAGCGCGAGCACGTCGCGGCGCAAGAAGGACTGCGGACGATCGACCATCAGAGGGCCTCCGGGGCGATGAAGACGATTTCGACGCGGGCGTTCTTTGCCTTCTCCGAGGCGACCGCGGTCGCCGGCAGGGCGTCGCCAGCGACGACGACGACCTTCTTGTCGGAGGGGACGCTCTTGAGGAGCGCCGCGAGCGCCTGGCCGCGGCTCATCCATACAGTTTTGTCAGCGTCCTTCATGGGCTTGTCGGTGTGGACGATGACCGCGACGGGGAAGCTCGGGTGCGCGTTCGCGACGCGATCGAGCTCCTCGAGCCGGGCGCGGGCGGCCGCGCTCGGCGCGTCGCCGTCGAAGGCCGCGCGTAGCGTGAGCACCACGCCGCGCTCGTCGCGCTCGGGGTCGAGCGAGCCCTGCTTCTGCGTGGCGGCGGCCAGGCCGCTGAGCTCCTGCAAGAGGGCGTCGGCGCTGCCCGTCGCGCCCTGCGGCGCCGAAGCGCGACGCGCGCGGCTCAGCACCGAGAGACACGCAGCGCGCGAGCGCGACGCGAGATCGATCGGGGTCGGCTTGTCGGTCTTCGCCAGCGCGCCCTCGAGCTCGGTGAGCTGAGCCTCGGCCTTGCCGAGGTCGCGCGCGAGGACCTCGGGCGACGTCGGATCCTCGGCGGCCGGTGCGGCGCTGCTCGCGGAGCCCGAGGCCGCGGCCTTGCCGACACCGAGCGCTGCGCGCTCGCACAGAGCATCTGACCCCTGCGCGAGCAGGGCGTGGCGGGCCTCGCGGCGGGCGGCCTCACGCTCGGGGTGTCGGGCGTGCCGCTCACCCGGGGGCCTGCGCGTCTCGTGCGACGCGCAGCCGAAGCTCGAGCGCGTCGAGGTCTTGCGTGGCGCGCGCGAGCTCTGCCTCGGCGGCAGTGAGCTCGGTCTCGAGCGTCGCGGCATCAGCGTCGGCCTTCGCCAGGCGAAGCTCGGCCTTCGCGAGGCGGGCACGCGCCGCGGCCTCGCGGAAGGTCGCGAGCGACTGCTCGGCGAGGAACTGAGCCTCGGATTGCGTGCCGTTCTTCTGCGCTTCCCAGGCCTCGAGGCGGAGCTTCTCAGCGCGATCCCACGCGGGGCGCGCGTACTCCTTGGCGTCGAGGGCCGACGGCGACTTCGCGACCTCGTCGACCTCTTCCAAAATGCGGGGCGCAGGGATCGGCGCACACGCCCCGAGGCCGAGCGCGAGGACGAGCAGGAGCGAGCGGACCCTCACGGGACGTCTCCGTCGGGCGAGCCGCCCTTTTCTTTAACCTTGTCTTTGTCTTTCTCTTTGCTTTTGTCTTTCGACTTCGCCTTGTCGGCGTCTTTGTCTTTCGCGTCTTTCTTGGGCTTCTTGCCGTTCTTGTCGACGCGCTTCTGCTCGGCGGCCTGCCTGTCCTCTTGCGACTTCGCGGCCTCGGCCTCGGCGCGCGCGACCTCGGTGTCGAGCTGCATGCGGCGCGCTTCGGTCTCGGCGAGGAGAGCCTTCGCGCGCTCGATCCGCTCCTTCAAGCTCGCGAGCTTCTCCTCCGCAGCGTCGGCGGCAGCCTCTTTGTTTGCGGCCTCGACGATCGACGCGGCCGCGCCGGCCCACGCGAGCGCGACGCGCGAGAGGAGCTGCGAGCCCTTCTCGTCGCCGGACGACTTCGCGCCATGGGCGCGGACGATCGCCTTCTCCGACGCGGTGATCGCGTCGCCGGCGAGCTCCGCGGCCTTCGGGTCGGACTTGATCTTCTCGACCTGAGCCTTGGCCTGCTCGCCCTCGGGTGCGACGGCGGGGACATTCGCCGGCATGCGAGCGCCCGCGTCGTCGTGGGCGCGGGCGGTTCGTGGAGCGGCTGCGGGGACCACCGCGAAGATCGCGAGGGCCGCCGCGGTACGGAGCAGAGCGTTCGCCGCCCCCCGGGAAACGTGCACCATGCCTGGTCCGTTACCAAGGGCGGCACGGCCCAGCAAGGGCGCTACTTGCCCTTCTTCTTGGGCTCTTCCTTCTTCGGCGTGGGGTCGGGATCGGGGCCGCGGCCGACGTCCTTGACCTTCGCGTCGACGCCGCTCACCTGCGTCGTGTCCTTGTTCTTTCGCAGCGAGGCGAGCTGCGAGACCGTCGCGGACTCCTGGAAGGCGATGGCGAACTGGTCGTTGCCCCAATCGACCGCGCGCACCTGCGTGGTCGAGTCCTTCCAATCGAACTCGGGGAAGGGCCGACCCTGCGCAACATCAGCGGCGCGCGAGCGACCGTCGACGCCGTAGGTCTTCTTGAACGGGCCGAGCGCGTCCTCGAAGGTCTTACCCCAGAGCGACTTCTCCCCGAGTTTGATGGCGTCGATGACCTTCCACAGCTTGTCGTTGATGAAGAAGAAGTAGCGGGTCTTGCCGGCCCGATCGATCCACATCATCGATTCTTTATTGTTGTACGTGTATTCGGAGCGGAGCGGCGTGGAGTCCCAGCCGGTCGCGACGTCGTTGAAGTCGACGATGTTCCGGCGGAACTCGTTCTTCTTCTCGTTGACCTCGGCGTCCAAGGCATCGAGCGAGGGGCCCGGCTGCGTGCGCTTGTAGCGGGCCGCGTAGTCCTTCTCGATGACCTTGTCGTAGATGGCGCCGAGCTTCTTCTTGTCGATGCCCCACGCGAGATCTTTGGGTTGGACCGTGATCGGCTTCTGCGTGGCGGGGGCGTCCGACGTCGCCGCCGGCTTGTCGGGTTTCTTCGCGCCGCCCTTTTCTCCCGCGTAAACGCTCGAACCGCCCGCGACGAACAGGCCGAGCCCGAGCGTCAAGACGGCAGCCATTCCCGCGATTCGCTTCGTCATCGTGTCTCCTCCGACCGAGCTTCGTGAGCTCGCCCTCCGCGCATGTTAGCGGGGGGCTCAGTTCGCCCCCAGCGCTGCGCGCTTCCCCCGAACTTATGGTTCAACCAGCGAGAGCTTGCACGTGTAATCTCGCGCGTTCGCGCGCGGGCGATTGTGACAACAATCGGGGCGTGTGGTAGCACCTAACGTCCTCGTGAAATACGAACGGCGCCGCGACGGCACCCGACCTGGTTCTTTCCATCGCTCGCGCGTCGCGCTCGCTCTGCTCGCGCTCTCACTCGCACCCGCGTGGGCCTGCTCGAACAGCAGCCCCCAACCCCAATCGGCCAAGACGCTCGGCCTACCCCAGTGGCAGGGGATGGACCGCGATCTCTTCAATGACGAGATCGATCCCGCGGCCCTCGGCATCATGCCGGCGCAGTCGGCCCGCAAGGATCAGATCCTCTGGGCGCGCTCGCAGCAGGCCGAGATCGTCGGGCGCGTGCGCGTCCAGACCGTGACGGTCGACTCGCGCGGTGGTGACTCGACCTACCACTTGGGCCTGCGGTTCGCTGACCAACTGCTCGCGGACACGCTGCTCGAGGATCGGGACTTCGAGGTCACCGTCGACCCGGGCGACCCTTCGTACGGCCTGGTGAAGGCGCAGGACACTGGCATGCAGGGGCGCACCTTCGTTGGTTTCATCCGGCGATTCGCTGGCGCCGACGATGAAATCGATGTCCACTTCTTCTTGGCTCCCGACAGCGCAGAGGTCGCGGGCGTCGTCAAAGAGGCTGTCGCGGTAAAAGAGGTCTCGCACCGATGAGCAACATCCGCCTCAAGACGCTGAAGGAGGTCGAGGGCATCCGGGTCGCCTCCCAGATGGCCGCCGACACCCTCATCAAAGTCGGCGACATCCTCCGCGCGGGGATGACCACGGACGAGATCAACACCTTCGTCCACGAGGACACGATCCGTCGCGGCGCGTGGCCTGCCCCGCTCAACTATCACCGCTTCCCGAAGAGCGTGTGCACGTCGGTGAACAACGTGGTCTGCCACGGCATCCCCGGCCCCTACGTCCTCAAGGACGGCGACATCATCAACGTCGACGTCACCACCATCTACGAGGGCTTCTACGGGGACACGTCGGCGACCTTCTACATCGGCACTCCGTCGCCCGAGGCCCGCAAGGTCACCGAGGTCTGCCGCAAGGCTCTCGAGCTCGGCATCGCGGAGGTCCGCGAAAACGCGCGGCTCGGCGACATCGGCGCTGCGATTCAAGAGTACGCCGAGGGTGAGGGCTGCAGCGTCGTGCAGGCCTTCGTCGGCCACGGCATCGGGCGCGTCTTCCACGAGCCGCCGCAGGTCCACCACTTCGGCAAGCGGGGCGTCGGCATCAGGATGAAGGCCGGCATGGTCTTCACCATCGAGCCGATGATCAACATCGGCGGCTACGAGGTCGAGGTCCTGCCCGACAAATGGACCGCCGTCACGGTCGACGGCTCCCTGTCAGCGCAGTTCGAACACACCCTCGTCGTCACGCGGAACGGCTGCGAGGTCCTCACGCGCCGCCCCCGCCCGCTCATGAACAGCGAGATCTTCCCCGCATCGAGCGCGATCTCAGCCGTCGTCTAGTGTTGGCTTCGACGGAGAATTCGCGCCGCCTTCGCCACGCCAGGCGCGGCGCGAATTAACGCGTCCCTAGAGCGCTAAGACCGACGCGAGGCCTACTCTTGCAGGCCGAGGAGCGGAGCGACGAGGCCGCCGGCCGCAGCCAGAGGATTGGCGCTTGGAGTGGGGTCAATTCGTCGAGAGACAATCCCCCGCGCAGCCGTCACCGCTAGTCAGGTTGCCGTCGTCGCAGACCTCGCCCGCTGTGAGGATTCCATTGCCACAGCCTGTCGACGTGCAGTTCGAGTCGCAGCCGTCGCCGTCGACGAGGTTGCCGTCGTCACACGTCTCACCGCGGTCGACGCTTGCGTTACCGCAGAGCTGCTCCGTGAAGAACACGCCTCCCAAATCGAGCTTCGCGCCAACCAGCAGATCCGGCTGACAGTCACCGTCGAAAAAGCCTGCGGCCAGCGCCACGGGCTCTCCCAACGCGTCCAGCAGAATTGGCGAGGCAAAGGTGAGATCCCCGAGGTTGCGCCACATCGAAACCGCGTGGGTGTCACGCGAGGCGGCCGCAAGATCGAGAGCGCCATCCTGGTCGAGGTCAGCGACGATGACGCCCCACGTCCGGTTGCCGGCCTCGAGCTGGACGGATGGCAGAAGAGTCCCATCGGTGTTCGCAAACACCTCGACAAGCCCCGACTCCCCCGCTGCGACCAGGTCTGCATCCCCGTCGCCATCGAGGTCCCCCGCGGCGAGCGCTTGGACTGTGTCGTTTAGAGCCGTCCCTGGGTCGGCAACAAACTCTCGTCCACCCTGGTTCTTTACGACGGTCAGCTCCCAGCTGTACTCGTCGGCGACAGCGAGGTCGAGGTCACCGTCCCCGTCGAAATCGGCGACCGCCACGGACTCCGGGTCTCCACCGGTGACGACATGCCGGATCGCCGTATCGAACGGCTGCGGGTCAATTCCCATATTACCCATACCCCACAAAACCGCGGGGCCGGCGTCGGGGTACGCGAACACTGAGAAGTAGGTCGCAACAGCAAGATCGGTCAGGCCATCCCCGTCGATGTCTGCGGCCACGAGCTGCTCGCAGTCGAGAAGGTCGATTGTCTGGATAAGCTGAAAGTCGAACTCGCCGCGATTCACGAGCACAGAAATCCCCACTTCCTCGTCACAGAATACGAGGTCCCCGTCTCCATCCTGGTCGAAGTCGACGACGGCGACCGACTCGGCGCGGGACGTCGTGGCGACCTTGTGCTCCTCGAAGCGGTGGTTCCCGAGGTTGCCAAACACCTCTACAGCCTTGCTGCGTGCCGCTAGGACATCATCGTAGCCGTCGCCATCCAGGTCCGCGATCGCGAACGATTCGACATAGTCCAGGCCCGGCGCCGTCCAGGCAGGACCTTCGGATGATAGGAGTGAGGCATTCTGGCAAACGTTGCAGCCTGAGGAGGCGCAGCCTCCCTCACCCCCGCCGCCCGGGTCGATCCCGCCCGCCCCGCCGCCGCCGCAGGCAGCATCCCCAGTGCCCTCTCCGCACGGACGAGCGTCATCGGCGCAGCCCCAGAGCACAGCGGCAACGACAAGTGCCGACGCAACTCTATTCATTCGTCCTCCCCCTAGTCAGGGATACCGGGGCTGAGCTCGAACTTCAATCCGCCCCGACGCTCCCGGTCTTACTCCGCTTCAACGCCCCCGATGCTCGCGCCGCACCTTAACGCGGCTGTAAGTAGACAGCACCATGCAAGCCGACAACGTCAGCAGCATTAGCCGCAGCTTTCCGACTCACGAGGTGCTGCCCGACAAATGGACCGCCGTCACCGTCAACGGCTCCCTGTCAGCGCAGTTCGAACACACCCTCGTCGTCACGCGGAACGGCTGCGAGATCCTCACGCGCCGCAATCGCCCGCTCATGAACAGCGAGATCTTCCCCGCCTCCAGCGCGATCTCCGCTGTCGTCTGAACGGCCTGAGCCACCACGGAGACACGGGGACAGGGAGCGTGTTGGGGGGTGATTCGCGACGCGGTCGCGTCCTCCCATCGCTGTCGCCTGTCGCTGATCTCCTGTCGCCATGTGGCTGATCTCCTGTTGCTGTCGCCTGTCGCCTGTTGAGCGGCCGACCCGAGAGCCGGCCGCCCAAAGCCCCATTACCGGCGCTTCAACAGACCACCAATAAGAAACGCGAGCCGCAAGGCCACGCGATTGAGCTCAGTCGCGCGCGACGCGGACAGTGCGCCAAGCGCAAGCGCCAAGTCGAGGCCCGCGACAGCCTCACCGAGTGAACCACGCGCAATCTCGAAGTGCCGCCGGCGAACACCAATACGCTGGCTGGGCAGGCCCTCAGAGACGTTGAGAAATGCGCTCTTCGCCGCCCGAGTGACCTGGTCGCGAAGCTCACTGTCGGCGATGGGCGCGAGCTGCACCAGGCGCGCAAACTCACGAGTCGCTACATAGCAATCGAGCTGCTGGAACGGAAAGACGCTGTCCATAGGAGCCTCCCGCCGACGCGAAGGGCGTCGGCTCGCCCCCTCGCGCGCAGCTTCCGTGACAGACCCGCGCTCGGTTACTTAGAAGAAGGTAGGCGCCCCGCTCGCGCGGGGCTGGCACGGAAGGTTCGCGCCCGGGCAGCCCGACGCCCGAAGCAAAGGCGGGAGGTCGTGGAAGCTGGCGCTGGTCGCGAGTCGCGAGCCGCAGTCGCTCTGTCGCAGTCGCTCTGTCGCAGTCGCTCTGTCGCAGTCGCTCTGTCGCAGTCTCAAGTCGCAGTCGCAGTCGCAAGTCGCAAGTCGCAAGTCGCAAGTCGCAGTCGCAAGTCGCAGTCGCTCTGTTGCGAGTCGCCCATCGCTGACGCCACTGTCGCTCCCCCTCTCCCTCCCCTCGAAAAGCGGCTTGTGCGTAAGCCCCGTACCAGCGCGACCGGTCCCGTTTCGCCGCGCCTCACCTGGCTCGAGGTCTGGCGCTCGCCAGCTTCAGCGTGGCGGCCGCCAGGCGGGCGCGCCGTCGAGCCCCGTCACAGCTCGGGCAAGCGCCGCATCGTCGTGCAAGCCAACGTGCGTGGGCGCGACGTCGGCTCCTTCGTCGCCGAGGCCCGGGCGAAGATCGACGAGCAGGTTCAGCTCCCCGAGGACTCCTACGTCCGCTTCGGACGCCACGCGCCGCGCTCATGCCGACGAGGCGCGCGCGCCGCACCATGGCGACCTGCCAATGACCCTGCGGTGGCACGCGCGGGTGCGGAGCCGCTGCCGCAGGCCTAGACGCGTCTTTTGGCCCAAAAACCTGCGTCTCGGGGCCGGCACGGCAGCTGCTGTGTGCGACGGCCATGACGCTCTCGAAGAAGGTATGCACGGTCGCCTCGACGCTCGCTCTCTCCCTCCTCGCTGCGCCCAGCGCGGCGCTGGCCGCCGATTGGTACGTGGCGAGCCGAGGCGGCTGCGGCGACGGCACGTCAGCGACCCAGCCGGCTTGCTCTCTGTACGCCGTGCTCGACGCGTGCGCTCCCGGAGACGTGGTCCATCTCGGAGAGGGAACGTTCTCGGTCAACGGGGAGTCGCTGAACGGCTGCTCGCTCGTCGGCGCTGGTCCGAGCCGCACGACCCTCGAACAGTCCCATACCGGCGTCGTGTCGGACGAGCTGCTGGTCGTCAACGACGGCGTGGTCCAGGTGCGCGACCTCACGCTGTCCTCGGGCGTCGCCACCCCCCTCCTCGTCCAGGGGTGGAACGGCGCGCGGCCGAGCGTGGACCTCCGGAACGTGAACATCGACGGAGGCCAGGTCGGTGTCTACGCCTACGACGCGGACGTGACCATCGCCAGGGTCACCTTCTCCAACGTCAGGAGCGGCGTGCTCGTCGGGCACGACGCCGCTGTGTCGATCAGCAAAGCGCAGGCAGACGGCGGAACGTTCCTCGACGTCGTCTCGGGGAGCGCTGAGGTCCGCAACAGCGATCTGACCGACAGCGACGTGATCGTCCGCGGCTCGGCCACGCTCGTCCTGGACAAGACCCGCTTGGTCGGCCGGAGCTCCGTCCAACTGACCGGCAACGGCTCCGGCCGGATCACCAACACGATCCTCGACACCTCTGGCTACGAGACCCCCATCGAGATCGGCGGAGGGAGCTGGACGATCGCGCACAACACGATCATCAAGCCCGCCGCCGTGCTCTGCGCCCCAGGGAGCTATTGCCCGCCGGTGCCGCCGGCCGTCCACTGTCAGCCGGCCGGGGACTGGACGGGCTCGATCAGCTTCCAAGCCAACGTGGTGCTCGGCTTCAGCTACGGGATCCGCATGGAGAACGGCGGCTACAAGAATGGCGCGTTCGTCGGCTGGGGAAATGGGACCCGCTGCAGCCTCGAGACGGTAGAGAGCGCCTATTACTGGTCGCTCGGCTCCGTGAAGATCGACACATTCGCGGGCTGGGGAAACCTGGAGAAGCCCTTCCAGCTGACGTCCAGCTACGCCCCGTCGAGCGCGACCTCTCCGCTCGTCGACGTGATCACGGCCCGTCCGACCGACACGACCAACCTGCTGAAGGACTTCGAGGGCAAGGCGCGGAGCTGGCCTGCAGACATCGGCGCGGTCGAGCACACGCCATGAGCGCTGGCGGGGTTCTTCCGGGTCGGCAGCCGCGGACGCGGGGTGTTGCAGCATCCCGGTCAGGAGATCGCGGATGCGGGGCGGGGAGGATCAGTCGGACGGGGCTGGGCGGGAGGCGCTCGTGCGCCAGCTGTGGCTGTCTCGGCTGCGCTGAAGCTCTATGGCGCGGAGCTGTACGGCCTGCTGCTCGGCTTGTGCCGCGGGCGGGACGACCTCGGGCCGGAGCTTCGCGTGCGAGCTGAGCACGCCGTGGTAGCGCACCATGTGGAACCTCGGTGGGATGAGCGCAGCGATGCGCGCGCACAGGTCGAGCGGCTCGAGGACGAGGCCGCGAGGGGCACGGCCTGGAGCCGTTTGCCCTGAGCATCGATGGTCAGGACGAACAGGAAGTCCGTGTCGGATCGTCCGACGCGAGGAGAAACTCGGTGTTGTTGTTGTAAGCCAGCGCCCCGACGTGGGCGCCGGCGAGGATGGTGTGTCCGTTGGTCGGCGAGATCGCCGCTCGCCCGATGCTGAGCGACGGCGTGGGAGTGTTCGCCGTCGTGATGAGCTGACTCAAATCCTGAGTCGGGCACATCGTGGGGGCTCCACCGGAGCCTCCAACTCCGCCGCCGCCAGCGCCGCCGGGTGCGGTCGCTCCGGCACCGCCCGAGCCGCCGCCACCCTGCGTGCCGTCGTGGAACAGCACGCAGCTTGGTAGGATCAAGCCAACTCCGAAGCGGAAGATCGGGCGCATTGTAAAAACGCGCTCAGTCTACCGCCAAGCTTGAGCGCGACGCGACAGCCGACTTCGTCAATACCACTGGCAACGCTCACTCTTTGCTGGTGGCGGCGTGGTCTTCGTGACTCAGGGAGTTCCTGACGCAGCTTGGATGCAACCCAACTTGCCGTCGAACCCAGTGGCAAATGCTCGTTGGCGCGCAGGAGATCTCGGGTAGTTTCCGCCCGAAGATGCGGTCTTGACGTGTCTCAGGAACGGGTCGCCAGACAACCCAATGCGCCGTAACACGCACCCGGCGAAATAGTCTGCCCAGAGCTCGCCCCAATAGGTCGTAGCAATGTCGTCAGGCCTTGGCGCGCCCCTGAACTCGTTGGGGGTTTGAGCAAGAGCAAGGAGCCCCTCTTGCCAACTCTTCCCAGCGAAGCGCAGTGCTGGGTTGAACGAGTCCGCGAAGTGACCAAGCTCATGCGCTAGGACGCCAGCCAGTCGGTCGACCGCGGCTTGGGCCCCCGACTCTTGACGGAGCACATAGTCGACATTGATGTGAATCACGTGATCCAGCCCGGGCTTCAAGGGCGCCATACTCGGATCGTAGGGGCTGAAATGGTGGCCGATGACGGGACAGGGGGCACCGTAAAGCCTCAGATGCGCGCTCAGATCGACCGGCACGCCACCCTCGACGGAGCCCAGAAGGGTCGCCACCTCTGTAAGGACAGCCTGGAACTTCTGTCCGGCAAACGGATCAGGCGCTGCGCGGTATCGGGCGTTGACACTTTGGACGAGTACTTCGGGGTCAAGTCTGTCCGTGCCAAGATGTGCATCATCGGGTCGGTCCGCCCCGGCAGCGAACACGCGCAGGTACCAGCGATCAGGCTCGAAACATCGATAGGACCGCTGGCTCGAGCCCGCGGCGGCTGTCCGTAACCACGCTGTCGGGCCACTCGTAGCAGGCCGCGCCGTGAGTGATGGGAGAACGGGTTCGTCGGAAGCCCGGCCTCGAGCCGGACTCAGAATGTCTTCTTGGGCAGCGCTTTTCCAGGGACTGGACCTGGTCGAACTGGCCGAGCCGTTGCCTTGTCCGACATCCGCGCATCCAATTCCCATAGCCACGACAAACACGAGTAGGCCACGCATTGGTTGTGCAGCTCCGCGTTGTCAGAACAAAGGAAGGAAGGGGAGATCAACCGAAATGAGCGCCTGAATTCGCACGGCTGGGACGTTCCGCTCGACTGCGCAGCTCGTGCCAGCGGAGCAGTCGAACTCCTCGCGACCGAAGGGGGCAAATTCGGCTCCGGCCGCGATCGCAAGCGGGGTGTCTGCAATCCCAAAAACGAAGAAGAAGCCCGGTGTAAGCACCGCTTGGAACGTGGGCTCAGGCACTGTCTTCGCTTGACCGTCGTCCCCCTGCTCTGTCGCACCGTCGAGGCGAACCGTTGCAATGCTCCCGAGATTGAGAGCAACGAGAAAGAGTTGCACCGAGGATTGGGGGCCAAGTCTTCCGAGGCCAACCTCGAAGCCAACCGGCAGGGAAACGGCGAGAGTCGCGCTCGCGCTAGCATCATCGAGTGAGACCTCGACGCCTGGACTGATGCCGACCATGGCGCTGATGAATCCGGCACCCAGTCGCCTTCTGAACTCGCGATAGCTGCCTATGGGTGCGGCTGCGCTCTCGAGGAGCTTCTCCACTTCTTCAGCAGTCCTCGCGGTGGCAAGCCCCGCGAGAAGCTGAAGATGCTTCGCAACCATTTGAAGCTTCGGGTCTGCGTGCAGTGCATCCGCCAGGAGCGGCATGGCCAAGACACGCACGACGCCAACAACCCAGTCCCCCTGCGCAGCGGCGGTTGCGAAGCCAAGCAGCGCTTGCAGATTTGCTTGAAGCTGTTCACCTCGGCCAACTGAGTCTCCGGTCTCCGGCGATGCGTCCACCCTGAGATGCCAGAGGAGCTGGGTCGTCTGCTCGAGCAGTCCAATCGTTGCCACGACGAGCTGCCTGTTGGCAAACGACTCTCCGTCTTTCGTAGACCGGAGGACGAGCTGTATCCATGTCAGGACTACGTCTTGAAGTGATTCCGCTTGGGCAGCGGGGACCTTGTAATCAGAAACAAGCTGAAACAGCAGGGCCTTTGCCCTGTCCAGCCCAGCGGTCTCCGAGGTGTTCCCCGAAGCGTCCTTGGAATACAGCGACGTTCCTTCACCGAGCAACTCGACCAGGTCCTCCAGAAGGCTGACGACCTCGTCGTTCTTCAGTATCTTCTTGCACTCGGCGGGGGCTCTGGCGCTCGCTGGATTGAGAAGGGAGACTGTGCTGCTGTCGATGCGTTTGCTTATGAAGATATCCGCGGCGGCCGCCGCAAAAAGAGGAAGAATGCACTTTACTGCGTCCGACGTGCGAGGCGTGTTCGACAGGGCAAACTTCACGACATTGACCGGGAAAGCGTCGAGATCTGCGCGGAACGTCGACGTTACAGCTGCAAGCTGGAACGTCTGGATATCGGTCGCGGGGGATTGAAGCGCCTTGCAGGTGTTGGGGAGAAAACCACTGGCCGCCGGACAAAGGTCATCAGCGACTTGTGAGTACAGAAACTGTTCGAGCTCGGCTTTCGCGCGACCAATAAAGAAGTCTGTTGCGCCAAGGAGGATGGTGGCGATGGTCATCGGCATCGGCGCTGCGCCTTGATTGGTCAAGCGATAGCAGCTTACCGATGGTATGGCCCCTTTCAGAAACTGCTCGCACTCCGAGCGGCACGCGGCTTCCGTCGGCTGCGCGTCGGTCCCAGGGGGAGGCAGGTTCTTACAGAACCTGGCCTGACGGACGAGTTTGGGAGGCTGCTCAGAGAGGTCAGCAGTACCGTCCGAGGTTCTTTGTGTTGCTATCCCCACGGGATTCTTGTCGAGAAGCCGACAGTACCGGCGAGCGTCCTCCCAATTGGCGCCTTTGTTCGCGTTGAGTTCCTGGTGGATTGCGCGACAGTCGAGCAGGTCGGAGCTCTCTGTCTCGGCGTGCAACGCGAGGCCGAAGAGCATAACGGCGGCGAAGACAACGACGCCCAGTAAACGCGACAGCGGAGCTCGGAGAAAGGCAGGCGTGCCAAACATGAGTCCTCCTCGAGTGACGATTTCTGGCATCAAGCGGGCGGGATGACGGCTCTATTGGTCGGCGGGAGCGTCGCACGGGGTTCGGCGCGGCCCCCAAGCGTAGTAGTCGTCGGTGTTTGGGCCGCGCAGCAGCGTGATGCCGGCTCGTGAGGCGAGTTGCTGACGATCTCGGACCTCATCTTCACTGGCCTCATCTATCGCGAAGCTCGCCAACGGAAGCTGGTCAGCGATCGGAACGACCAATTGCCACTCTTCGACGGACAAGTTCTTGAGCACCAGGTCCGGCAACGGCTCGTCCTTCGCTCCCGAGTCCGTCGAGCATCGATGAGCGGCATACTCATCCAGGAACCTCTTCATCTCCACGGCCGACCGAGCCGCCGACGGGAAGCTGTTCTCCAGGTTGTCTATTTCTGCGGTCTCGAAACCCATCGCCTTCAGCCGACAAAGTTGGGCGAAGGTGTGGACCTTCCATCCACAGCGTAGCCACATGAGGGTTTCCTCCCCGGGCGAGGCTCCCTCATCGCTGATTTTCTCGACTTCATACCTGGTCATAGGCCGATAGCTCTTGCCTTTGAAGTGCGTCTCGAGACAGGTCTTCACCGCGTCGGGAGAGATTTGATTCGATGCGGCCACAACACGCTGGCCCTCGTCTTCGCTGAGGTCTCCCGAGGTCTCGCCTCCGGGGCCTTCGACGTACGCGTGCAGGTGAAAGCCCTGGGCTTTGGCATACACCAATGGACCGCTGCGGATGGCTCCAGCTGCCAGGTCGGCCGCAAAGGCGCAGCTCTCGTGCGCACACAAGCCATCGAACCCGACGTAGATGTTGCTGCCATAGCATTGCTTCGCGCGGTCGAGCTCGACTGTTTTAAAGGTCCTGCTCGCGAACATGAAGAACTGAGGACATGCGCCGGTCGGGGATGGGCCAACAGCCTCTCGAGAACTCGCGTTCCGCTCGCACACGAATTCCGGCCTGTGGAAGCAGGCGACCAGCACGAGGCACGACAAGGCTAGCGAATGTGAGTGCAACGCTGCTTCCTTTCAATGATTGAGCAGGAGAAGGGCATCCTTGCGTTTTGCACCTTATCACCTTCAGCTCGAACAACTGCATAAAACTGACGGCCCGCTGGCTGAGATTTCTGTCAGCCAGCGCCAGCCAACTTCAGTCTTTCGCTGCGGACTCGGGAGAGTCCCCTATCGCAAGACGGCCCATCAAGCCTTGCCCACGTGAGCGCCCCTGCCCTGGTCCTTGGCCTATGTAATCTCCGGCGTGGTTGCCAACCCAGCGTCCTGGCCCCGGCAACCACACCGGGCCACTACCCGCCATAGCCATCCGAGCCTTGTCGCGCACGTCCTCGGGGCATGTCCCTCACTGGATGGGTATTCGTGCGAAGAGGGCGCACGTTTGGGGACGCCTTCGCGCGGTCCTAGACCATCGCGTTGGTCGGCGCTATGACCGCTTATGCCGCGATGGGCCTCGCGCGGGACCGCTTATACGACTGGCGACTAGCGACTGGCGGCTAGCGAGCTGCGACTGGCGACTAGCGAGCTGCGACTGGCGACTAGCGAGCTGCGACTGGCGACTAGCGAGCTGCGACTAGCGATTGCTCGCCTATCCCTCCAGCGGGAGATACACGTCTGTCACCTGCTCGTGCTCCGCGACGTCGGGCATTCGGATGACATAGTGAAAGAACAGCGGGAAGTCGCGCGGGCGCTCGCCGCTCTTTGGCAGCCAATCGGAATAGAGCGGCTTTACGGTCTCACCGATGGCGTCGGTCGAACCCACGTGGCGGACACGCGCGCACCGCCCCCTGGGAATGACCTTCTCCACGACGCCAGCCGCGTTCGCTCGGAGAGGTTGGCTGAGCTCACCGCAGACGTCGAATCGAAACTCGGCGGGTGGTGTGCGCTCCGGATCGTTGTAGATGAGGCCGAACGTGCGGCTCGTGCGGACAGGTGATTCACCGCTCGCCTTGCGCCAGGTGATGAAGCGCCCGACGGTGTTCATGAGCTCCGACGGCGGACCTTCATGCTCCAGGGCGGCGACGCGGACTTCCTCGAACAGGATGATTTCGGGGTTCATGGGCTCGCTCCTAATCGTGAAGGGCAATGGCCTGTCTGGGGTCATCGCGGTCCAATCCGGCGCCGCGCGGAACGCAGAGGGAGTCTGACCGACGGCGTCCTTGAAGGCGCGACTGAACGCCTCATGCGCCGCAAAGCCAGCTTCTAGCGCGACCTCGACGATGCGCCGTTCGCGGTCGAAGGCGAGTCGAAATGCAGCTCGCCGCAAGCGCAGACGGCGAATCAAATCCGCCGTCGTATAGCCAGTAGAGATCGCGAACTGCCTGTGAAAATGGAACTTCGAGAACCCGGCGACCTCGGCGAGGCGCTCGACGGTGAGCTCCTCGTCCAGGTGCGTCGTGATGAAGTCGACGACCTTCTGGATGCGTCGCGCGTAGGCGTCTTCCGGCTTCATCGAGGTCCTCGACAATAAGTCGCGGCAAGACGGCTGTCTTGACGCGGATTGCGAAATCGCTCAGCCCCTGGTCCTTGGACTAAGCTCCGAGGATGTTCGCCGACCCGACCTCCTGGACCCGCCGCGAGAGCGAAGAGGCCCGCGTCTTCTTCCAGACGCGCATCTCGTCGTACTTGCGGATTTACAGCGGTGTAGGCGCTAGCTTCGTCGCGTTGCGGTTCTTCAGCGCGCTTGGCAGCCACGAGGGGCTCCTGCCCGCCATCAGCCATCCGAGCTTCATCGCGCACGTCGTCGGGGTGCTAGTGTCTCTCGCTGGATGGGTATTCGTGCGGAGAGGGCGCGCGTCCGTGGACGTCCTCGAGCGAATCGAGACCTTCGCGTTGGTCGGCGCCATGACGGCGTTTGCCGCGATGGGCTTCTTCTTGCCAATCGCCGGCGCACCCCAAGAGACCGTGATGCTCGCGCTCTCGTTCGGTCTCTTCGCCCGAGCGATCTACGTGCCGAGCTCCCCCAGGCGCTCGCTCGTTTTGGGGATGTCGGTCGCGGTCGTGCACCTCGCCACGACAGCTGCCGCCCCGTTTCGCCCCGCGCTCGACGCTCAAGAGGCCCGCACGAATGCCATCCTCCTCGAGCTCTTGAGCGTCTTCATGGATGGCACCCCGAGCCTCGCCAGATACGCAATTCGCCAAGCTCTGAATATGTCCTTGTGGTGGGTCGGGACCCTCCTCCTCACGACTGGAGCCTCGCGCGTACTTTACAATCTCCGCGCCGAGGTTCGTGACGTCAAGCGGCTTGGCCAATACCAGCTCGAGGAGAAGCTCGGTGAGGGCGGGATGGGGATCGTCTATCGGGCGAGTCACGCGCTCCTGCAGCGCCCCGCCGCGGTCAAGCTGTTACCGGAGGACCGCGTCGGCGAGCAGGCTCTGGCGCGCTTCGAGCGCGAGGTTCGACTGACTGCGCGCCTGACGCACCCCAATACGGTGACGGTGTTCGACTATGGGCGGACAGCGGACGGCGTCTTTTATTATGCAATGGAGTTCCTCGAGGGCGCGACGCTCGGTGAGCTCGTCGAGCGCCACGGACGCATGCCGCCAGCGCGCGTTGTCCACGTGCTGCGCCAGGTCTGCGCCTCACTCGGAGAGGCCCACGCGATCGGGCTCATCCATCGCGACATCAAGCCCGCGAACATCATGTTGTGCGAGCGCGGCGGCGTCCCCGACACGGTCAAGGTGCTCGACTTCGGGCTGGTCAAGGAGCTCGACCCGCCCGAGGGCGCGCTCGTCAGTCGGATCGACGCCATCATTGGTACGCCTCAATACATGCCCCCTGAGGCTCTGACCGCCCCCGAGCGCCTCGACGCGCGCAGCGATCTCTATTCACTCGGAGCGACGGCGTTTTATCTGCTCACCGGTGAGGACGTGTTCCGCGGCCGAACGCTCGTCGAGGTCTGCACACACCAGCTGCACTCGCAGCCTCGCGATCCAACGACGCTCGCCCCCGAGGTGCCGCGTGATCTGGCCGACATCGTCTTGGCTTGTTTGGCGAAGAAGCAGGACGAGCGCCCCGCGAGCGCCGGAGCGCTCGAGGAGATGCTCGCTCGCTGCTCCTCGGCCGGCGCCTGGACGCGCGCCGACGCGCGCGCCTTCTGGGCCGGCATTGAATGACACATCTGTAACCAACAGCCGTGGCCATTTAGGGCTGGGGCGATTTCGGGAGGCTTGCCGAAGAGTGAGCCGGCCGAGTGGCCCGACGTCGCGCTCGGGGCTACTCTATTGAGGTGACGGTGCCCGCGCGAGCCTCCAAACGGCCTCTCCGACTCGCTGGAAGGCGAACACTCCACGTCATGGCGATGACGCTGGCGCTGTCGTCCTGCAGCGCCAGCGAGCGAGGCACCCCCGAGACTCGAGCAAGCGCCGAATCAAGCCAACAGGCATCGAGCCAACAAGCGTCGACCCAACAGGCGTCGAGCCAGCAGGCGATCGCCCCCACCTCGAGCGCCGCCAATAGCGCTCATGTGGCCGAGGGCGACACGGACAAAGATGGTATCCCCGATTCGCTGGATGCGTGCTTGACGGACCCCGGGCTGCCCAACCTGGATCCTCGGCAAAACGGCTGTCGCCCGAAACTCTTCATCAGCGACCCCGTGACCATCACGCTGCAAGTCCAGTTCAGCTCTGGAAGTGCGAAGGTCGAAGGTCGAGAGAACGCTGCGACGCTCGACGATGTCCTCTTGATTATGGCCGCACACCCAGAGCTCCATATCGTGGTATTGGGCCACGCAGACACGGCGGAGAAGCAGCCAAAACAGCTCGGCCTCAGCCGCGCCAAAGCTGTCATCGAATACTTGCGATCCAAGGGCGTCGAGGAGTCGCGCCTCGAAGCGCGCGGCGTTGGGACGGACGACCCCGTGGACACCGCCGACACGCCCGCCGCTCACGAGAAGAATCGACGGGTCAGCTTCAAGATCAAGAGCGAGTGACGTTGCCGACTGTAGCAACGAACGCCCGGGAAACGCCCTCTTGGTCGGCATTGAATGACAATCCTGTAACTGGACGCTGACCGCGCTGCGCCTCAAACAGGGCGGATCGTGACAGGGACTTCGCGCCGCAGCGACCAAGCCTCCCACGCGCCGATGCCCATTCTGTCGAGTCGCGGGAGAATGGTGTGTTCGATGCGCTCGTAGAAGATGCGCGCGTGCTCGAGGGCCGCGAGCATCCCCATGCGCAGGCCCGGCTCGCCGTCGGGCGCGGGCAGCTCGCTCGAAGAGCTGACGAGGAAGTCAGGCGCGTGCAGCTTCTCGTAGAACGCGAGCGCCTGAGCGAGCTCTGCGCCCAGCCAATCCCGCTCGGCCTCGTCGAATCGCGGGACGAGCATCTCGGCGACCGCCCAGCCGAACCGATCGTGCAGGACCTCGTCCTGATGAAGCGTCTCGAGGACGACTGCGATGCACGGGTCGTCCGCCGCGACGTTCGCCATCGCTTCGAGGAGCGCGACGCTGCTCGCCTCGCCCACGCAGAACATCCCGAGCACCCACCGCGCGAAGCCGAGCTCGTTGCTCACGGCCGTGTGCGGCGCGCTGCGCGTGCGGAAGCTCAGCTCTTCGGCGGGGAGCGTCACCGCGTCCGGACCGCCGAGCGCGCTCGAGACGCGCGCGCAGAGCTCGCTGTGGCGCGCCTCGTCCTGCACGAGACGCGAGAGTCCGCAGGTGATCTCGAGCGGCATGCCGATCTCGGCGGCGCGCGCAGACAGCTCGGCGAAGAGGGCCATCGAGAGGTATTCGGCGTTCGCGCGCGAGGCCCATGCGCGGAGCCCGAGCTCGCGATCGGCGTCGCTCACGCGCGACGGATCGAGCGCGTCCCACGGAGGCTTGCGATGACCGCGATCGATGATCTGCCGAAACACGCGCTCGACGAGCGGGATCCCCGAGCGGAGAGGGATCGCTCGCTTCATGGATGCGGGCGAATCACGTCGAACGGTGGCGGGCGGATCATCACGGGCGGCGGCACGATCGGCGTCGGCGGGGGCGTCGGAATCTGCGCCGGGGACTTCCGCGGTGGTGGCACTTTGCTCGAAGCGCTCGGCGTCGCCGACGGCGGCGGGACCTCGCTCGGCGTAGCAGAGGCCGTGGCGGAGACGCTCCCGCGACTCGCCGCGCTCGTGCTCGGAGCGCTCACGTTCGGAGCGGCCGAGGTCGCCGCGGGCGTCACGCTCGCCGACCCAGTCGTGGCTGGTGCGTCGCCGCTGCAGCCACCCGCGACCGAACTCGCGAGCGCGACGACGAGGTGCGCTCGGATGCGCTCGAGGCGCAGCGGATCGAACGGCATGGGTCGATGAGAGCCCGGAGGGGCGATCGCCGCAAGCAACGCCTCGACAGCTACTTCTCGACTGTATTCGTCTTCTTCAGCCCGCTGGCGTTGTCGTCGTCTCGAGTGTTGGCGCCGCGCTCGGAGGTCTTGACCCGGCTCATCGTGCCCGTTGCGTTGACGTCGGGCGACGTCAACGTGAGCGGCCCGCTGAAGTCCAACTTCAGCATATGAGCTCCGTCCGCGGACATCTGCACGCTGCCTTTCATCTGCGTTTGTATCTGCATATCACTCGCTTCTTGTTTGAACTGGATAGTCAGGTCGACGTCCAGGGTGACGACCGTCTTGCCGTCGACATTGTCGATTGACTTGACCACGATCGAGCCCGACCCAGTGGCAGGCTTGGCGGGGTCCGATGCCAAATCAGCGATCATCGCCTGTACGAACCCAGCCAATGAATCGCCGACCTTCACCCTGTCGGGCAGCGCGTCCAGCCGCTTGGATATCTTGCTGAGACCTTCGTGGCCAATCGCCTTGACCTCTTCGGGGCTGGCCTTGGTGCCGTCTTCGAGCGTGACCTCCGGTGCACCCTCGGTGCGGGTCACGATATAGGTCTTGCCAGCGATGGGGCTGGGCTTGCTCTTGTCCTTGCCGCCCTCGGTCTTCTTGCTCTCGTCCTTGTTGACCTTGATCTTGAGCTTCTTACAGTCTTTGCCTGCGAGCTCCAGACACTCCTCGACCATCTCGCTGGACTTCTCCTCGGAGATGTCTTCCTCGACCTCTTTGGCGCCTTGCTTGACCTTCACCTTCATCGTGGAGGTGCCGGTCTCCCTGATCGTCTCGACATCGCCGACCGCGGGATAGTCCTTCGTGATGGCGACCCCCTCCTCGGCGGGTGCGGGAGCGCTGGTCGCGGCGCTCGCGGTCGCGCTCGCCAGCGCGCTCGCCGTCGCGGGCGCCGAGGCTGCGATGGTTGCGGACGCCGAGGGTGCTTTGCGAGAGGAGTTGCTCGCGCTCTTCTCAGCGGAGGCGCCTGTCGAGGCGCCATTGGAGCAAGCCGCCAACAACGCCACGAGCCAACCCATCCGCGCGAACGACGACAAGACCCTCATGAAAACCTCCGTGGGGGCCGACGCTAGTCCCGTGGAGGCGAAGTTTCCACGGGACAGACATTGGGGAGCCGCACTCGCGCGCCGGGCGCGCCCAATCAACACTGACAATCATGTCAAGATTTGGCCAGCGCCCCCACCCCCGCGAGCGCATACCGTTGGAAGAGCTCATCGAAGCGACGCGCGAGGGCGCGCGGACCATCGACCCGCAGACCGGCGCGGCGCGCAGCCCGGAGGTCGAGGTCACCCCGCCACCACCCGACGAGCGTGCGTCGGTCGGCCCGCACGACGAGGACGTCGCGGAAGCCGGGGTTCTCCACACAAATCGAGACCTCGGCGCGGCGCAGGAGCAGGGTCCGCCGGTTGCGCGTCGCCGGTAGATCCGAGAGCTCGAGCACGACCACCAGCGGCTCCGGTGGCAGCGCGTCGATGTCCACGCGCCGCCGCATATCCCAAACCAGCGCGTCGATGTCGAGCTCTGCAGACTCGAGGCGCCGCGGCAAATATCGCTGCCCCCACGCGCCGAGCTCCATCACGATCGGCCCGAGCGCCTGCCCCGCAGGCGATAACGCATACTCGGGCCCCGCGGAGCCGTCGGCGCGCACGATGACACCGCCATCCGCGAGCTCACGCAGGCGCTGTGACAGCATGGTGCGCGAGATTCGCGGCAGGCCGCGCTGAAGCTCCCCGAAGCGGCGACTGCCACACAGGAGCTCGCGCACGACGAGCAGCGTCCAGCGTTCGCCGAGCAGCTCGAGGGCGCGCGCGATCGAGCAGAACTGCCCATAGCTCTTCACGCTGGAGATCGTAGCCGCGAGCGCGATGACTGGGAGTACGGATTCCGTACTGGAGGCCCGAAGGCCCGCGACCCAGGATGGCAGGAGGAGGACGGAATGAGCGAACGCAAGCGGACAATCGAATGGCAGGACCCGAGCACGGGGCTCGCCTACGGGCGAGGGCGAGGCGGACTCGAGTGGATGCAAGCCATCGCCTCGGGAGCAATACCGCAGGCCCCCATCAGCGAGACGCTGCGCTTCTGGCTGGTCGCGGTAGAAGAAGGCTTCGCGCGCTTCGAGGGCTCACCCGACGAGTCGCTCTGCAATCCAATGGGCCCAGTGCACGGTGGCGTCGCCGCTACGCTGCTCGACTCGGCGATGGGTTGTGCGGTGATGACGACGCTCGATGCCGGGACCGCATATACGACCGCGCAGCTCGGCGTGCACCTCGTGCGGCCGCTAACCCCCAAGACGGAGCGCTGTGTGGTAGAGGGCCGCGTCCTCCACCGCGGGCGCAGCCTCGCGACAGCCGAGGCGCGACTGCTCGACGATCGGGGCGCGCTGGTCGCGCACGGGACGACCACCTGCGCGATCTTCCCCCGTTAGGAGGCCGTTGGACGTGGCCTGCCTTTCGATTCGACTGGTCCTCGGTTTGGGACGAGAGCGTGTTCGGCAGCCATCGCCGTGTCGAAGGCGTTAGGCTTCACCGCGCGGCGCCCGATATGAGTTCACAGGTGCTTCCCCTCGTCGACATCCCATCGCCTCGAGCGCTCGCCATGATCGCGGTCGGGGCCGATTTGACAGGGCTGCGTATCGTGGGGCCGATCAAGCTCCGCGGGCTATCGATCGCGGCGCTGCCGCGCGGGGTCAACGTCTGGGGACCGCTCGTCATCGAGGACATGGCGGAGCTCGAGGAGCTGGCGCCCGACTTGGTTGTCAGTGGCAGCGTACAGTTACTGCGTTGTCCAAAACTCGCCGAGCTGCCGGCTGGCTTCTCTGCGCCCTTCGGGCTCGTCATCAAGGACTGTCCGCTCCTCACGCACCTGCCACCTGGCCTCCACACCGAGACCCTCTCGATCGACGACGACGTGGGCCTCGTCTTCGGGCAGCGGACGCAGGTGAAGACCTTGACCGGTAAAGCACGCCTTCTCGCCATTGGCGAGGGCTGCGTGCTCGGCGGCGTCGAGCTCTGCCATTTGAGGGTGCCTTGGCCGCCGCGGCTCTCCATGCTGAGGTCCATCACAGCGCCCTCGGACCTCGCGGCGCTGCCGGCGGAGCTCAGCGTCCAGGGCGACTTGGACCTCCAGCGCTGTAACTCTTTGGCTTCCATTCCCGAAGACCTGTCGGTGCGGGGTACGCTCACGCTCCCCGAGCGGCTCCGCGCGCTCGAGAAGCGGACCCACGCAGGCTCCCTGCGGGTCACGCGCGGCTCGGAGCTTACCGCGTTGGAAGGGATCGAGCTCGCGGGGTCGCTCACGGTCGCGGGCCTCGAGGTGCGGTCGCTCCGGAACCTCACGTTGGCGGGCGACTTGAAGGTCGTCGACTGTCCGTCGCTCGAGGAGGTGAGCGACGTCACGGCCGGCGGCGACGTCCTCATTCAAGGGGCGGACGCCCTCCGCACGGTTCGCCGCGTTCGCGCCGCTAAGACGTTGACGATAGCGTCCTGTCGTACGCTCCAATCCACCTCGGAGCTCACCTCTCTCGGCGAGGTCGTCATGAAGGGCGTACCGTCCAGTCAGGAGAGGCCGCCTCAGGTGGAGCACCTCACCATCGGGGCGCTCGCCGGCCTGGTCCTCGGCGCGCCGGACGATCGCGACGGCTGGCTCGTCCTCGCGGACGCGCTCCAAGAGGCCGGCGACCCGCGGGGCCAGCTCATCGCGAGAGAGCTATCCCACGAGGATTTCCTCTCGCGCCTCGAGAGCTTGCAGAGGACGGTCGACCCCGAGCTGCTGTTCGGGCCGCTCGCGCCCATCATCGACGTCCGACGGAGCCGGCTGCGGCACGGCCTATTGACCCACGCGTGGCTGTCTTTCCGGCACGAGCACGAGGTCGATGCGTTCGCGAACCATCCAATCTGGACGACGGTCGAGGCGATCGCGTTCGGGAGCGCGACCTGGCGCGCGTCGATGCAGCTGCCGCGCCTCGAACGGCTCGAGCTCATGTTCGGAGCGCACGACGGCGAATCGTTCGAGGGGCTCGCGAGATCGGTTACAGACAAGAAAGTCCAGCCCTGCACTGTCGTGGTCAACGGTGACAAGTCCGTCTTCGCGAACGGGCTCGGCCGACTCTTGGGGGCTTGGGGGCGCGTGCCCGTCCTCGAGCTGCGTGTCTCGGCCGGGCACTCGTACATGTCTGACGCCGCCGCCGACGCGCTCCACCTGCCGATGATGGGCCGTGCGGATGACGTCAAGCTGGTGTTTACCCATGTGGGCGCGGATTCGTACTCCGGCCGGGGGATGGGGATCTTCCTCGACGCTGCCGCGAGGAACCCCACACTGAGAAGACTCACCGTTGTTCAAGGATCGGTCGCGCCGTTCTCGCCGCCAGCAGGCTTTCATTTTACGTTTACGCGCTCGAGCCCTGGCGGTGAGCTCGATGAGCTGACCATCTCGCAACCGGCAATAGCCCCAGAATCGAGCAGCCTGGCCTTCTTGCTCGAGCGGCTCCATCTCGGTGGCGACAAGCGGAAGATCGTGCTCCAAGCGTCAGCGAGTTTCCGCCCCACCGAGGCTGACGTCGCTCGAATCCGCGCCGCCGCCGAGGAGGCCAACCCGAGCCTCGAGAGCTTCACCGTGGAAGACGCGGACTCGACTCAGTGACTTACATGTATCTAAAAATCCCGAACGGCGTTGGGGCCCCGTTCGCTCTGCGGGGAACAGCGGTCAGCCGAGAGACCTGAGTCGAGCCAGGCGCACTGGGTCATTTGACGAACGCGCTGCCGTTCCACACGTAAGCGTCGACGCTGGAGCCTGGCCCAATGGGGTACGTATAGACGCGAGCGCGTATCGCCCCGCCTTTCGTCCGCTTCAGCTCGATCTGATAGCCCTCGAGCGTACCCGCATAGCGCAGACAGCCCCCCTTCTTCAGAAAGACGAAGTGGCTCCAGAAGTCGACCGACGTGAAGACCATGACCCGATCCTCGACGCCGTCGCCGTCGATATCGGTTGGCCCCCAGTAGCCAGACCCACTGTTGCTGAGGAAGTCAGCGTCGGTGCGCGGGGGCTCCGGTTGGAGATCGGCGACCGTGGCTCTTGCCGAGGTCTCGACGTCTGTGTAGCTGCCTATGGCTTGCTTGAGCCGGCGCTGTGAGTCCGCGCAGACGTCGTCGAGGCGCAGCTCGTCGGGGTTCGAAGGCGGCGGCGCGACCGCGTCGGAGACCGTGCTCGAGGCTGACAGTGTGAGCGACAGCGGAGGGTCGGCGGTCGGGGCGACCGAGAGGACGAGTTCAGCGGTCGAGATCGAGGTCGCGGTGGCCGGCGCGGCCTCGGAGTCCGCGATCTCGGCCCCGCTCCTCGAGCGATCGTTGTCGGCTGCGCTGCACGCGCTCGTCGCGAGGGCGACGCACGCGCACGCGAGGAGCTTTGAGTTCCAAAGTGATGTCGTGCTCACAGGTCGCGCTGCTCCGTTTCTTCACTCGCCAACCAGGCCGCTGGGAATGGCGATGGGCGCGGCACGCTCGCGTAGGGTCGGCCGTCGTTCGTCGTGTACTCCTGCTCGAAGGACTGGAGAAGCCTGCGCACGATCCAACGACTGCCGGATGGGGCGACCAATGCGCCGTGCGCGTCGAGGCGGCGCACGCGCGCCGTGAGATAATAGCCAGGACCGCGCGGGTCCCCGTCGAGCTCGCGCCAGGAGGTCTCGAGCAGGTCGCAGCTCGACGGTGTCGCCCCTGCGACGAAGCTGCCGTAGCCGTAGTCCTCGACAGAGAGCTCATCGAGGAAGCGAACGTCGGGAGCCTTGCCGGCGTAGACGAGGAGCGTCCAGCGCGCGGGGGCGAGGCCGTTGCCAATCGAATCGAAGTTCGCGATCACCGTCTCGCTCTCACCGTCGGCGTCGAGATCAACCTCCGCGACGTCGAAGCCGTCCGTGTCCCCGAGATAGGCTCGCGCGGGGTGGGAGGTGACCTGGGCGCCGCCCGAATCCCATTCGATGCGATCCGTCCCCTCCTCCGCTGCGACTTTGCAGATGCGCTCGCTGCCGCTTCGAGCGCAGTGCGCTCGCGTCGCGCCTGCCAGCACAGTCACAGACGGAGTCGGCCAATGCCGAACGGCAGCGCACGCGCGGAGCTCGACCGAACGAGCGCGCGAAGGAGACTCGGCGGGCGAATGGGGCGCTACGTCCGGCGACCTGGCCTGTGAAGCGGGCGCAACCTGCGACTGGGTGCAGCCGACCAATCCCCAAAGGGCACTGAAGAGAGCGCGTCGGATCATTGGCGTGGGTGGCCGGAGAGAGACGCTCGCGGCAGAGAGACCATTCCACGCAGCGCCGCGTCCGCGACTATTGTTGTAGTGGCATTCGAGCATCCAGCTGCTCCCCTCACAGGAGTCCGCGCCTGGACCCGCGCAGTCGCAGTCGAGGCACCCATTCTCGCAGGTCGCCGCCGTCTGCGCGAGCGTGGAGCACTCGCCGGTGCAGAAGGTGAAGCCGACATTGTCCGTATAGTACTGATTGATGAGATAGCCGGCCGAACATTGTACCGCGCTGCAGGCTGTCCCGATGTGATCGGTGAAGGGGCGCGTCGGACACGCCGTGCACGCGCCGTTCTCACAGGCCTTCGGCGCGCATATCGACAGTCGGCCGCGCTCGAGCACGGCTGCCCCTCGGTGCAAGACTTCAGACACGAAGGCCCACAGTCGACGTCGATCTCGTCGCCGTCCTGAGCGCCGTCGCGGCACGTGGCGTCGTATCGCAGTAGGAGACGGCTTGACTACAATCCAGGCCTCCGAAGCTGACATCGCTGTCACGTTCGAAAGGTCGCGCTCGGCGGCCGAGGACGATATGACATGAACATTGACTTACATGTACCTAAGCATTTCGACCGGCGGCGCGTCGAGCCGAGCGGGAGCCGGTGTTCGGAGCAGGAGGCTTCGGAGGCTGTGACCGAGGCTGACATCGTGAGCGACAGCGGAGGGTCGGCGGTCGGAGCAACCGAGAGGACGGGTCGGCGCTCGAGGTCGAGGTGGCGGCGTCAGGCGCGACCTCGGAGTCCGCGACGTGTTGCAGCGCCCGTCTGATTCGTTGGGGGGGCTCAATCCGCCCCCCATGCGCTCCGCGCCCCTGATTCGCCCGGAGGACTTGGCGCGATTGGTGCCTACGACTGGCGCGGAAATGCCATTGCCGTCACGCCCACCCCACCGCGGCAACCCGAATGAGGCTGGTTCCGAAGACGGGGCGATCCTGGACGCTCTCGATGTCGGCCTGATCAGCGGGCTTGCGGACGGAACCATCACGCGCGTCAACGCGGAGGCCGAGCGAATCCTCCAAACCACCGAGGTCGACCTCTTGGGGCATAAGCTTGCACAAGTGGTCGCGCCACTTGCAGATCTGCAACTTGCGCCCAATGACCCAATAACGGGCAAACGTGAAATCGCAATCAGGTTTCGCAACGGGAGTCAGGGCGCCATTGGATTCACCCTGTCCACTTATGTCGATCGCGAAGAGCGAATGCGCTTCATTCTGCGCTTCAAAGACGTCGGCAACCTGCGAGAGCTGAGGCGACAGCGCGACAAGCTCATGGCGTTCGTCGCTGTGGGCGAGGCGCTCCCCACCGTGCTCCACGAGCTGCGCAATCCGATCGCAGCCATTACGACGCACATCGAGGTTCTATTGGAGGAGAACTCGGGGCCGCTCGAGGCCGACCTCCGCGCGCTCCTCGCCGAGGTTCACCGCATATCGCTCGGGCTCGACGGCGTGAGCGGCTTCGTCCGGTCGATTCGGTCGCGCGGCACGGTCTCGGCCGGTGACACCGTCGAGGGCGCGTGTCGAGTGCTCGCGCCGCTCGCGAAGCGCCTCGGCGTCGAGCTCGAGGTCGAGGTCGCTCCGTTGCCGTTATTGCCCTTCGATCGCGGCGTGCTGAGCGGCCTGGTGTTCAACCTGGTGAAGAACGCGTTCGACGCGAGCAAGCGCGGGGGCCGCGTGCGCGTCGTGCTCTCGGGCGAGCCGACCAATCGCATGGTCTCGCTCGCAGTGTCGGACGACGGCACGGGGATGAGCCCCGAGGTCCTCGCGCGATGCACGGACCTCTTCTTCACCTCGAAGGCAAAAGGCTCGGGGATCGGCCTCGCACTCTGCAAGCGCGTCGCGGAGTCTTCGAACGGTCGGCTCGAGATCAAGAGCGAGCTCAACCGCGGCACGACGGTGACGGTGTGGCTCCCGATGGACGCCGAGGGCTGAGCGCGGGCCGCGTTCAGCGCGGGGCTTGCCACGCCGAGTTCGGCGCACGAAAGACGCAGCGACCGCGAACGAAGGTCTCGAGCACGGGCGCGGTGTCGCTCGCGAACGTCGCGGCGCGCAGGGCGTGCTCGCGACCGATCGCCCACGCCGGCGGCGCGAGCACGACGAAGTCTGCGTCCTTGCCGACCTCGAGCGAGCCCACGCGCGCGTCGAGGCCGAGCACGCGCGCGCCGCCGAGCGTCGCGAGGTGAAAGAGATACGCGGGCTCGACCGGTGCGCCGAACGACAGCGACGCGTCGTAGGCGTGCGCGGCCGCCCGTCGAATGTCGAAGCTGCGACCGGCTGCGACGTCCGAACCGAGCCCGACCGGGATGCCACGCGCGCGAGCCTCGGCGAGGTGCATGCGGCCGCTGCCGAGGAAGGCGTTCGAGTCGGGACAGTGCGCGATCGCGGCGCCGCTCGATGCGACGCGATCCCACTCGGCGCCGCTCAGGTGGACCGCGTGCGCGAGCACCGTGCGGCGGCCCATGAGACCGACCTTGTCGTAGACGCCGAGGTAGTCGTCCGCGTACGGGTGCATCGCGAGCACGGCCGCGCCCTCGCGAGGGTTCTCGGCGACGTGCGTGTGGATCGGCAGGTCGAGCTCCGCTGCGAGCGCGGCAGCGTCGGTCATGAGCGTGCGCGAGCAGCTCAGCGCGAAGCGCGGCATCACCGCCATGTCGAGCCGACCATCGCGGCCGTGGTAGCGCTCGACGAGACGGCGCAGCCCAGCGAGCGCTCGATCACCAGGGACGCGGAGCGCGTCGGGGCAGTTCTCATCCATCAGGACGAGGCCGACGACGGCGCGCGCGTCCGCGTCGTCGAGCGCGTCGCAGAGGGCCTCGGTCGCGGTGACGCTGGAGCTCGAGTAGACGCCCGCTGCGGTCGTGCCCGCGCTCGCCGTCCGCTCGATGAACTCGAGCGCGACCTCACCCGCGTAGCGCGCGTCGTGAAAGCGTGCCTCCTCGGGGAAGACGGTGTGCTCGAGCCACTCGAGCAGCGGGCCGCTCGCGCTGCCGATGACGCGCGTCTGAGGGAAGTGCACGTGCGTGTCGACGAAGCCCGGCACGACGAGGCGGCCGCGGAGATCGCGCACGGTGAGCGGGCCGCCGCGGGAGACGCGCGCGAGCACGTCGAGCCATCGGTCCGGGCCGGCCGTGTGCACAGCCTCGAGGTGCGTGATGCGGCCCGCAGCGTCGACCGCGAGCAAGCCGTCTTCGAAGAAGACGAGCTCACCCGACGACGTGCTGGTCAGGATGGCCGCGCGAAAGCCGAACCGAGCGTTGCTCGTCACCTCACTGGGGTGCGCCAAGCTCTTTCTCCGTCACGAAGCCCGTCACGATGTCGTCGTTCTCGTCTTGGTAGAGGACCTGCACCCAACCGCCGCGCACGCTCAGCACGACGAGCGTCGCCCCGGCAGGCAAGGTCTTGATGGTGGGGCTCTTCGCGTTGCCAGCGGCGCGCAGCTTCGTCGCATCCCTCGTGACGGCGACCTGGATGCCCCCGGGCTCGGGGCCGTCTTCGTCGTCGCCGATCATCGGCGGGAGCGTGCGATCCGGCATCGACTCGAGCCGATCGATCGAGCGGCTGATGTCCTTGTGGTAGTCGTCCACCGCGTCGACCCCGGCCTTACCAGCGGGCGCGGTCTTCTGATAATCGCGCTCGACGATCTGCGTGTGCGTGACGCCCAGGTTGCGCGCGACCGCAGGCGTCGCCGCGACGACGATCAGCCCGAGCGCGCCGAGGCCGAGCAGCCACGTCGCCCAGAGCACGAAGCGCCCTGGTGCCGCGTGCACGGGCGCGACGTTCACCATCGGCTCGTGCGTGGGCTCGAACTCGGTCGGGGGCTGGGACTCTGCGCTCACTTCGAGCCCGAGTCGCCCGTCGGCCGCGAGGGGTCGACCGACGTCGGCGACGGCGCCTCGTAGTTGACGGCGGGCGCGTTGCCCGGCGTCGGCGCGTCGGTGCAGCAGCGGAAGCCCTGCTGATAAAAGACGTGGTTCTCGTCGTGCGAGCGCGTCGACGGCCGGCATCGCGTGCGGACCGGACCCCAGTAGCCGCCCTTCAAGATGCTCACGCGATCGCCGCGCGTGCCCTGCGTCCACTCGTCGATGTTGCCGGTCATGTCGTAGACGCCGAACACGCTCTTGCACTCGGGGCGCGAGCCCGACGCGACGCCCTGCCAGAGTTTGTCCATCTCGAGCATCGCGTCGTAGCCGTCACGCGGTCGCATCGCCTTCTCGTTGAAGGCTCGCCAGTTCGCGTCGATGACGCACTTCTCGGGCGAGCGCACGTAGCCGTAGGGGTACGGCGTCGCCTCTTCACCCTCGCACGCGAACGTCCACTCGTCCTCGTTGCAGAGGCGCTTGCCGATGTCTTTGCATTTCGCCGCGGCCTCGAACCACGCGATGTGGATGATCGGATAGACGCCCTTGATGTTGGGGAACTCGAAGCGATCCATGCAGAAATGCATGGGCGTCGTCGGGATGTCTTTGCTGAGCTTCAGCCACGCGTCGCGATCGAACTCGGCGCAGCGCTCGGGGTAGTCGCGCGTGATCCACTTGGTGCACGTGCGCTTCTGCTGCTCCTCGATGGTCTTCGGATCGAAGGGCGAACGGTTCTTGCCGTCCGTCTTCATGTTGCCTTTGACCTCGACCATGCCGGGCGCGCAGTCACCGCGCGTGCCCTCGGCGGCGTCCGTCACGGCCGGGTCCTCCGGCGTGCCGCCGACGATCTGCCAGTGCTTGCCGTCCACCAAGCGCCACTCACGCTGCGGCTTGCGATCACCCTTTCCCGCGGCGCCTTGGACCATGTCGAGCGACAGGTCCGCAGCCTGCAGGCGCACCGCGAGCGCGCCGAGCGTGGTGATGCCTAGAGCGAAGCCAACCGCAGCAAAGACGCGAAGCGACACCTTGCGTGTCATGGTGGTCAGGGCCTTGTTGAGGAGTCAAAAAAGAGGGGGCGCGGAACCGAGCTCAACTCACAGTATACGGCGCCCCCCGCGAGAGTCGCCCGCGTGAGCAAGATTCTCTTCGCGTGAGCCGCCCAAGCTCGAGGCAACGACGCCGCATTGTTGAGTTTTTTTTGGGGGGGAGAGATGGACCCTCCAGCGCGGAGTTCGTTTGCGCAGCGCACTCCCGCCCGAGGGCGCGCTCATCGCACCGACGGATGCACGACGAGGACGGGCCGGTGGCTCTTGCGCACCACGCGATCCGTCACCGAGCCGACGACCGCGCGCGTGAGCCCACCGCGCCCGTACGACGTCATGCAAACGAGGTCGGCTGCGTGGCGCTCGGCGGCGTCGCAGATCTCGCGCGCCGGGTCCTCGGCCGAAGACACGACCTCGACGGTGGTGGTCGCGCGCTCGCTGTCGGGCACCCAGCTGAGGAGCTTGCGGCGCGCCTCCTCGGCGAACGCGGGCAACGGCTCCGCGTGGAAGAGCACGACGCGTGCGCCGTGTCGTCCCTCGACGAGCGCGTACGCCTGCATCAGCGCGCGCTGCGACGGCTGCGAGAGATCGGTCGGCACGAGCACCACGCGCGGAGGCCGCACCGTCGTGTGCGCGACGGCGCTCGACGGCGTGAGCAGCACGGAGGCGTGGCTGAAATGCAGGGCCACGCTCGACACCGACGAGAACCGCGAGAGCCCGCGACGCTGGCGACTGCCGAGCGCCACGAGATCGACCGCGAGCTCGCGCGAGAGCTCGACGAGGTGATCACCGAGGCGGCCGACCGCGCGCACCGCGCGCACGTCGACCGCGCCCTCACCACCGAAGGGCGGCAGGCGCGCTTTCATCTCGCGCACGAGGATCTCCTCGAGCTCGGGGTCCGGGCCGACGATCTGGTGCAAGGGCGGCAGGCCGCGGCGCGCGCGCTCCTCGTTCGCGTAGTAGAGGTGCGCGACGACGACATCACACGGCCGATGCCGGCGCAGCCGATCGATGAGGGCCGCCGAAGCCTCCCAGCTCGACGACTGATCGACCGCGACGAGCACGCGCAGCGCGCGATCGCCGTGCAGCCACGCCTCGAAGGGCTCGGCCGCGCGCACGACGAGCAGCGGGTTCTTCGACGCGAGCGCGAGCCGCTCCGAGACGCCGCCGAGCTTGCGGAGCGGGCTCCGCGCGTGGCCCCCCGAGGACACCACGATGACGCTCGCGTTGCGCGCGACGCCGAACTCCGCGACGGACGAGGCCGGCGCTCCGTAGAGCAGCGACGAGCGCGCGGCGTGCGAGCCGAGCTCGGAGAAGCGCTGCACACCGGTCGCGAGCCGCCGCTCCGCGAGCTCGCGTTCCATCACGAGGTCGCTGCTCGCGTCGCGCCCACCTCTCAAGGCGTGCACGAGCCAGAGCTCTTCGTCGCCGGTGGCGGTCGCGAGGGCCGCGCTCACGCGCAGCGCGGCGTCGGCTTGGTTCGAGAAGTCCGTCGCGCAAACGATGCTCATGGCCCGCACAGTAGTACTGTCGGTGCCAAGTTCGTAGGGGGTCGCCGTGCGCGGCGCTCAGTCGCGGGTCGCGGCGTCGAGCAGGCCGGAGAGCCGGCGCAAATCGTCTGCGTGCGACTCGCTCACGTCCTTCTGCTCCTTCGGGTCGGCCCCGAGATCGAAGAGGAGCAGCCGGTCCTTCTTCTTGCGTTCGACCGCGATCAGCTTGAACGGATACTCGACGATGGCGCGGCGGTTGGTCGTGCGCAGGACGACCGGCGCGGGCGTGAGCTCACCACCGTCGAGCGCCGCGAGCAGCGAGCGACCGCAGGTCTTCTCCGTCGGGGCGCCCGCGATCTCGAGCAGGGTGGGCACGATGTCGAGCGTGGAGACCGCGGGCGTCGAGACGCGGCGAGCGGTCGCGCCGGGCATCGCGATGACGAGCGGGACCCGCGTCGTCTCGTCGTAGAGCTCCTTGCCGTGGCTCTTGCCGTCGTGCTCACCGAACTCCTCGCCGTACGAGCCGTGCACGACGACGATCGTGCGACCCGCGAGCTTGGATTTCTCCAGCGTCGCGAGGATGTCACCGAGCTGCTTGTCGACGAAGCCGATCTCCGAGTCGTACGCGGCGGTCTTGCCTTTTCCGAAATCGAAGCCGTCGTGTTTGCGGAACTGCTCGTGCGCGTCGAAGAGCTGCACCCAGACGAAGAGCGGCTTCTGATCGGGGTCGGCGCTCTCGATCGCGGCGCGGGCCGCGCGCACCGAGAGCGGGCCCGTCGTGCCGCGCTCGGGGTGCTCGTCGTGGAAGACCTCGTCGAACGCGTCGAAGCCCTGATCGAAGCCGCGCTCGCGGCTGAGCCAGGTGAACGCGCTCACGAAGGTCGTGCGATAGCCCGCGCTCTTCATCCGCTCGGCGAGCGTGTTCGCGTCGGGCAGCAGCGTGGGCCACTCGCGACCGTCGCGCGGCGTGTCCTTGAAGCTCTGCGCGCTGAAGAACGGCATCAGCGCGCGGCGCGGCTCG
This sequence comes from Polyangiaceae bacterium, assembly GCA_046351325.1. Classification (GTDB taxonomy): domain Bacteria; phylum Myxococcota_A; class Polyangia; order Polyangiales; family Polyangiaceae; genus Xiheicaenibacterium. Next base: position 1,042,277 of record JAXLYR010000001.1, read on the forward strand.
CTCGACGGGGCGTACGCGTGCTCGAAGACGACGCCCTTCTCCGCGAGCGCGTCGAGGTGCGGCGTCGTCTTCTTCGTGTAGCCGTAGAGGCTCGTGTGATCGGCGCGCACGGACTCGAGCGTGACGAAGACCACGCTCAGCTTCGAGCCTGCGCTCTTCGACGACCCAGCGGGCGCGGGGCTCGGCGCCGCAGCGGCCGCGCTCGAGGTCTTCGCCGTGGGGGCAGTCGGCGGCGTCGGGTCGCTGGGCGCGTTCGTCGCGCTGCCGCTGACGCCCGCGACGCCATCGACGCCATCGCAGTTCTGATCGATGCCGTCGCCGAACGGATCCTCCGCGCCCGGGTGCCTGCGCGGATCGCCCTCGTCGCAGTCGTGCCCACCGAAATGCGAGCCGACCCCGTCGCCGTCGCGATCGGTCCAGCGCTCGAGCCCACCGACCATCGCGGCCGCGAGCCCGCCGCCAGCGCGCAGCGCGCCGCCGAGCGCGGGCGACATCGACAGCCAGAGGAAGCCCGCCGTGACGAGCGCCGCGCCTGCAGGCAGGCCCGCGCGTCGCGCGAGCTCACGCGCCCGCTCGCCGATCTCGAACGTGAGGGCGACCGCTGTCGCGACCGTAAAAATGAGGCCATCGACGAGCGCAGCGGCGACGACGCGCCCCTCGGAGGAGCTGTCCTCGGCGCGGAGGAGCGGGAAGCCGACGAGCAGCACGGGCCCGACCGTGAGCACCGCGAACCCGATCGCGACGAGGCGAGGAGGCGCGCCGCGATCGACCAGCGCGCGGCCCGCGCGCATGACCCGCGCCGCGACGAGCGCGAAGAAAACGCCCGCGCCGAGCGCGAGCACCGCGAACGTGCCGCCGCCGAGGCCGCGGTGATTCGTCTTCTCCTTGAGGACGGCGCCGACCACCATCAACGCAGGGAGAAAGAGCCCGACGAAGATCGCGCCTGTCGCGACGAGGCTCGTCGCCGAGCTGCGCGCGCCGCGCTCGCGACCGTGCCCCGTGACCATTCGAAAGCCGCGCGCGGCAGCGCGGCTGAGCGACATCATCAGCGCGATGAGCGGCAGCACGACCGCCGCCGCCGCGAGCCAGCCACCGACGAAGGAGCCACCTGCGCGCGCGACGCGAAACGCGGCCGGCAACGAGCCGACGAGGCACGCGGCGAGCGCCAAACCCGAGGCCTCACCCACGGCGACGCGCCACGGCCGAGGCTCGGGTTGAGGCGGCGGCGCCGACGGCAGCCGCGGACTGTCGGAGACCGGCGGGGTCGGCGGCTCGCTCGTGGGGCGTGCTGGAGGCCGCGCGCTCTCGGCGTTGGGCGCCGCCGGAGACTCCGCTTCATCCAAGTTGGGCTCGCCCATCGAGCGCGGGGCCTAGCACCGAACCTCAGCGCCGAAAAGGCGGTGTTATGGGGCTTCGTCTTCGTGCTTCGGTCCAGGAGTCGGCTTCGGTAGAAGGTCCAAGAAGCTCGGCCACCGTTTCTTCTTCTTCGAAGGCTTCGCGAAGGTATCGACCGAAGCGGGGAGGTCCGCGCCGGGCAGGATGGTGGTCGCCGAGGTGCGCACGACGATGGTCTTCAGACCGACGTCGGCGGTGTCCTCGAGGATGCACTCGCCGTTCGCTTCTTGGAGGTACGGGGCGCCGCCAATGGCGACGAAGTGGGGCGGTGGCTCGTCGCCGACGACTGGCATCTTCGGGCAGGAACCAGACCGAATCGCCGTGTCACCCCCCGATGGGAATACATGCAGAATCACAGCGTCGACGACGACCGTAACGCCGGCCGAGCGCCCGTCGACGTCGAGCGGGATCTTCGCCGGCAGCCCCGCGACCAGCCGCTCACGAAAGGCCGCCCAAGCCACAGCGTCGCCGGCGGACATCGACACGAGCTCGATTCCACTTACAGCACCGTCAGCGGAAACTCGGAATGAGACCTTGAATCGCGTACCGCTCGGTAACCCAGTATCGCGCCCCGACAAGGCAACAGCGTCCATGAGGATGGGCTGCTCGGGATTCGCGAGCCCGAGCTCTCGATCGGCGCGACGAACATCGGAGCGGACGGCCTCTTGGACGCGCCGCGGAGTGACTGTGCTCTTGCTCGCGGGTGAGCGCGTGGGCGCTGACGGCGCGGCCTCGGTGGCGGCGGCGAGGCGCACCCCGGAGAGGATCGCCAGCGGATCGACCGAGTCGCCGACATCGGAGTAGCCGTCCTGATCTCCAGTCGGGGGCCCCGACGGAGAGCCACAATCTCCCTCACAAGGACTCACGCCGTCGGGCCCTGAGCTCCGCGTGTCGACAGCGAGGGCCGCGACGAGACCACGCGGACGAGAGCCAGCGTCGCGCTGGACGTAGCTGCCTCGCCGTGGAGCGCTCGCGCCCTGTGCGCGCGCCGTCGATGGGGGAGACGCAGCGCCTCGGGCGGGCAGAACCATCGCATCGATGCCAATGGTCGAGCTCCAGCCCGGCGGTCCGCCGAAGACGGCGGCCCTTCCTCCCGGGCGTCGCTCGACCCACATCTCGATAGGGCTCGAGGCCTCGCGCTGCGAGGTGGGCGGCTGCGCTATCGCGAAGGATGGAATGCGGGCTCCACGCCCTAGAAGAAAGAGAGTCCCGTGCAGCACGAGCGCGAGCACCCACGCTGCCCCATGCCGCCGCGTGGAGCTCACAAAGGGGAGGACGAGCGCCGGCGCCGTTTCTTTCGGCGTGCGCGCGAGCTCTTGGAACGCTCACTGCATTGTCGGTGGGTATGGGCGTAACTTCGGTCAAAACCAACGAGAACAGCCATGTAACCAGCCGACGCTCCAAGGTTACGACCTGTAACAGGCGAACCTCATGAGCGCGGCCCCGCGGCTGTCTCGGTTGCTGCTCGTCGACGGCGATCGGGCGCTCCGTGAGGAGCTCGGCGCGCGCCTCGCGGCCGCTCCGCTCGAGGTCTCCGTCACGATCGCAGAGAGCGCCCAGGCAGCGATCGCGCTCGCGCGCCAGCAGCCGAGCTTCGAGGTCGCGCTCCTCGACGTCGAGCTCCCCGACGGGAGCGGGCTCGCGGTCATCGAGGCCTTACACCGAAGTCAGCCGAACTGCCAAGTCGTGGTGCACAGCGCTCGCGAGGACGTGGACTCCATCCTCGGGGCGCTGCGCGCTGGAGCCTGCGGCTATCTCCTCAAGCGAACTCCCTATCCAGCGCTCTCTCAGGCCCTCGTCGAGGCTCGCGCGGGGGGCGCGCCGATGAGCCCCACCGTCGCGCGCGTCGTCGTCGGCAGCTTCGTACGGCGCGAGCCAGCGACAGAGTCTCTCACGAACCGCGAGCGCGACGTGCTCGTGTTGCTCGCTCGTGGGCATATCTATGCCGATATTGCGAGCGCGCTCGATCTGTCGCTCGGCACCGTCCAGGGCTACGTGAAGACGCTCTACGCCAAACTGGAGATCAGCTCGAAGGCCGAGGCCGCAGCGATCGCCAGCCGAATCGGGCTCATCTGACAGGCTGCTCCCCCCATGGTCATGGGGAGAGCGATCCGACCCATCGCCTGCGTACTTGTCTCGGAGCTTGCGAAACGCAGGCGAGAGCGGGGGACGCAATGACCGGCACAGCAGAGTGGCTCAAACAGAAGGTCGAGCGCTATTACCAAGAGACCACCAAACCGAGCTATCTGGTTTGGGCAGGCAGCGCGCTCGGGTTGCATCTCGGCCTGTCCCCCAATGACCAAGAGGACCTCACGGCCTCGCCCGAGGGGACGCGCGCGGCGCTGGATCGAACCATCCTCGCGATGAACGAGGCCCTCGCCGACGCGGCGGCGATCGGCCCGGGCGCCCGCGTACTCGACGCGGGCTGCGGGGTCGGCGGCTCGTCTATTTGGCTCGCTCGCGAGCGTAAAGCCCGTGTCATCGGCGTTACGCTCGACGCGGGACAGGTCGAGATCGCGCGCGACTTCGCGAAGAGAAAGGCGGTCGACAATGTCCAATTCGAGCGCGCCGACTTCGCCGCAACGCCGTTCGAAAATGGCAGCTTCGACGTCGTCTGGAACCTCGAGTCGCTCTGTCACGCGCAGGACCAAAGGGGCTATCTAGCCCACGCACGCACCCTCCTCCGCGAGGGCGGACGCTTCGTCTGCGGCGACTTCTTCCGCGGTCGGGGCGGGCGCGAGTGCGACCTCATGTGCGAGGGTTGGGTCCTGCCCGCGCTCGGCTCGGTCGCCGACCTCGCGGCCGCGCTCGACGACGCAGGGTTCATCGAAATCGAGGTCGTCGACCTCACGCGACGCGTCTACCCCTCCGCACGGGTCATGCGCGCCATGGCCTTCAGCGAGCTCGTGAAGCTCGAGATCGCAGGGCGCGCGGGCGCGCCGGCGACTCCCAAATACCGGAAGCACTTCGAGGCCTCCATCGCGGCCTCGGTGGGCCTCGAGTCCGGCGAGATTACTTACGCTCTGGTCAGCGCTCGACGCCCTCAAACGGAGAGCGCCGACCGAGTCTGCAGTTCGTCCTCACAGGAATAGAAAAGGAGATAGTCATGTCTGATCTTTCAACGCGTATCCTCAGCGCCGTTCAAGGTGACTCGGCGACCATCCAGATGCTCGCCACGGCGGTCGCCCGTCACGACGCGGACTCGGTGCAGGGGATCCTCGCCTCTCGCGGCGTGCCGCTGAGCGCAGAAGAGGTCGCCTCGCTGCTGAGCCAGGTCGGGCAAGGCTCCGATCCGGCGGCTTGCACCTGCACTTGCACCTGCACCTGAGCCGATATGGGCGCGCGGCCGCGCCGTCGGTCCTCTGTCTTGGAGGGCTCGACGGGGCGGCTGCGTCGCCCACCCTTTCGAGGAGGACCGCGTCATGGAGCGAATGCTCGATATAGAAGTGACTCGACGCTGCAATCTGCGCTGCGACTATTGCTTTGTCGGCTGGTCGCGAGACTGGCACGCACAGCTCCCTTACGAGGTCGCGGAGTCGATTGTGCGCGAAGGGGCCGGGCGCTTCGACGTCCTGCACCTCACCGGCGGCGAGCCCTTCTCCTATCGCGGCCTGCTCGACCTCGTCGATCTCGCGCTCGAGCTCGGCTACGCGTCAGTCCTCATCAACACGAACGGCACGCTGCTCGGCAGCGAGGCCATCGCGCGACTCGCTCGGCACAATGGACGGGCTCGCCTGTCGATGAGCTTCGACGGCCCCCGCGACGTCCACGATCCCGTGCGCGGGGAAGGGCGCTTCGACGAGGCGGACGCTGCCCTCGAGCGCGCCCTCGCGGCAGGCGTCCCCGTAACGGTGATGACGGTCGTCACGCGAACCGTATTGGCGACGTTGCCGACGTTCTTGCTCGAGCGTCGCCGGCGCCACCCGAGCCTCGCCGGCATCACCCTGTTTCCAGTCGGAGTCGGGCCCACTGGCTCCCAGAAGCCCGGCGCACCGCTTACTGACCTGTCACCGGACCAGCTCACCGAGCTCGCTTCGGTCGTCGCGCTCGCGCGCCGCGCTGGCGTCCCCGTGATGGTCGGCGCCTATCCGATGATCAACCCTTTGCTCAAGGCGCTCGGCTACCCCGAGTCGGAGCTCTATCAATGCACCGCCGGGCGCGGTCGCATCTGCGTCCACGCGGACCTCACGGTCTCTCCATGTCACCCCGTGCGCGAGGCCGTCTATGGTCGCTGGCAGCCTGGCCTCTTCGAGCGGCTCGAGGAGTTCGCCGCGCACGGCAGGCTCGCGCGCCGCGACTTCGACGGCTGCTCGACCTGCAGCAAGCGCGAGGCTTGTGGGCACTGTCGCGCGTTCGTGACGGCCTCCGGCGCGGACTTCTACGGCAACGATCGCGTCTGCCACGACGTCGTGCCAGGCCGCCGCGAGGAGGCCCAGCGCGCCGACGCTGACGCCCCAGTAACTCGTCGAGTCGCGTTGCCGGTGCTCCAGTGAGCCGTGAGATCGCGGTCGTGCGCGCCTTCACCGAGGCCTTCCTCACGAGGAGGCTCGACGACATGGTGCCGCTTCTTTTACAGGATTGTCACGATCGAAACCCCTACCCGCTCCAACCCGCGGGCGCCGGCGGCGTCCTGTGGAAGGCCGCGATGTTCCACGCGCTCTACGAGGGCTTCACGTCGAGCTTCGACGACTTCAAAGAGGAAGAGGCGCGCGTCGTCGCGCTCTGGACGACGACCTTCCCCAATGGCGTGTACACGCGCTGGCGCGGACGCTTCGTCGTCGCGGACGAGCGCATTGCGGACTTCGAGGTCGAACGTGTGGGATGAGGCGCAGACGTGGTTCGGGCGACATCGGAGCACGCTCGCGAGCGCCGGTATCGAGTTGCGCGCTAGGCTCATGGCGGACTCAGGGCTCCTATCGACCTATTCGAAAGGGGTTGTTCGACTGGCCCTCCCCGACCCCGAGGCCCCCGGCGGCGCGTTCCGCGCGACGCTGCTCGCCGCCAGCTTGAGCCTCGACGAGGCCTCGGTGATATGGCTGTTTCGGGCGCTCTTGCCGCGCCTCGTCGCGCACGAGATCGGCCACGCGCTGCGCGACGAAGCCCACGCGACGGGCCCCGAGCTTTGGCCCGAAGAGCAGGCCGCAGACCGCCTCGCGTGCCTCCTCAGCCGACCCCATTTGGACGCTGAGACGCGCGCGCGCGCGGCCTCGATATTGGCGAGTACGGGTCTCGCCGGTCTCGGGGAGGCGCTCGCCGGATACCGGCATAAGGAGCTCGCCGCAGCCCACCCAGTCTTCGCCGCCGTCACACCGACCGCGATGCCCGCCGAGGCCGCTTATCGTGACTTGCCTACGTTCCAACGCGTGAGCGTGGCGTGGGCGTATCTCGACCTGCTCTTGGACCCCGAGGATTGCCTAGATGACTATCGAAGAGACCTGCTCGTGGCTGGATGAGGCCGTTCGCGACCTCGAGCTCTTGCCGACCCTCGCGGGTGGGGGCGTGGGACGCAGGCTCGGCGCCGCGGTCGCGCGGCTCGCCAGGATGAACGGCGGGGCGGGCCTGCGCGACGCGTTCACTCGTCCAGGGACGACCCCCTTCGTCAGGCTCGTGGACGCGGCCGCGCGCGACTTGAGGCTAACCGGTGACAATCGAGTCAGCCTCATCGGTCGCTCCACCGCGCTGCTCTACCTCTATGTGCGCCTCCAAGACGACCTCGTCGACGAGGAGACGGTCGTCGACCGCGCGAGCGTCTTCGCCATGGAGTTCGTGCTCGCGCATCATCTTACAATGCTGTCACAAGCTGGTCTCTCCGAGCGGGCCTTCGGAGTGCGCGGCGAGGTCATGGCGAGCTTCGCGAGGGTGGCTGCCGACGAGGTCGATCTGCGAGAGCGCGGCCTCTGCCTCCCGGCGGAGCGACTCGGCGACAAGTTCTTGCCAATGGCGGTGCCGCTCGTCGCGCTGGCGTCGGCCGCTGGTCGTGAGGACCTGACCGAGAGCCTCGTCGACTGGGTAAGGGCTATTGGCGGCGCGCTCCAACAGGTCAATGACGTCCTCAACGCCGCCGAGGATCGCGCGCTCGGGCGGCCGACAGCGCTGCTCTCGGCGGTCGCGCCCGAGGTGCGCGCGCTCGAGGGCAACGCTCTCCGCGCGGGCCTGCTCGCCGACCCGGCGACGCGCGCTGCGCTGGAGTCGGCGCGACACGCGACCGAAGAGGCGCGCACGCGAGCGATGAGCCTCGGGCTCGGTGAGCTCGCGCAGCTCGCCGGCGGAGTCACTTACAACATTGTACGAACCGAGGAGCGCCTGCTCGCCATCATGCTCGGGGCGCCAGTCTGATCAGGCGTCGTCGCAGGTGCCCTCGACGGGGGCGAGCGAGGCCTTGTCGATGGTGACCGTCATCGCGCCGCTCAAGGTCAGGTCCTCGTCGCAGTGGTCGGCGTTGCCCGCGTCGCCAGAGCCGTCGTGAGCACCGGAGAAGCTGATGGAGAGCACGCGCTTGAAGTCGTCCGTAACGACCTCCGGAAAGGCCGCGACGCCGCCTGCCTCCTCCAAGACGGAGAGGTGGACCGAAACAGCGTCGTTGAGGTCGTGATAGCAATTGTCGACCTGACAGCTCTGGTCCGAACAGCGACGGTGCACCCAGAAGAAGCCGCCGAAGCCGTCGTCGAATGACGAGTCCACCGTGCGAATGTCGGCGTCGAGGTTACCCACCTGAATCGAGAAGTGGTCGAACGGGAGCGACGTGTCCAGGACGTCACACTCGATTTGGAAGTACGCATCGAGCAGGGGCACATCAGGGTTGGTCGACTCGCACCACTGCCCGCCGACATAGTGGGCCTCGCACGACACAGTGTCGTTCGGCGTGTCGCTGTCGAAGGTGAAGTCTCGGGCCCCGAGCTGCCAATCTGCGCTCGCCGCGCTCGCGGGGACGTCGTCGGTCGAGACGGCGCGCCCGGTGCGGTCGTCTACGGGGCAGCCGAGCAAACCGACAGACGCGAGGAAGAGGGCGAGCGAGGTAAGGGCGGTGCGCATGCTGATGAAGTCAGCAAACCACATGCCGAATCGCCGAGCGAGCACCGCACGAGCCCGTGACAGCCGTGTCAGGGTTTGGGGGGCGCGTCGTCGAACAGGTGGTTTTGGATGCGTTCGCTCACGAAATCGAAGAGCTCGCGACCGCTCGCGTCTCGCCAGCGGACCGCTGTGCGGTCCCATTCGAAGCGATGGAGCTCCTCGACCTCGGCGTGGGTGACGCGAGCGACGATGCGCTCACCTTGCGCAGTGAGCACGAGGCGGCGCGCAGTCGTCATGTGGCGCAGCTCGAGCTGCTGCGGATGCGGACTCGAGATGATGAGCTCGGGGAGCGAGACGATGAGCGTCAAGCCGCGCTCCACGGACGCGAGCGTCTCGAGCGCGAGCGCGGTGAGGGCCGGCACCTGACGATTGCGGATCTTCGCGACCGTGGCGCGCAGTCGGGTTCGACCGGAGAGCAGATATTCCTCGGGCGAAGGAGTCTTGGTTTGCGGCTCGGTGGACGCTGCGGCCCGCGGCCACTCCGTCGCGACAGCGCGGGGCAAGACGCCGAAGTCCGCCAATGCGTTGACCAGATGAAGGACCTCGACCTGGCCTGGCGCTGCGGACGTCTCGACCGCGCCGATGATCGTGAGCAAGCGAGCGTCGAGCGTCGACGGCTCGGCGGCGTCCTGCGGCAGGCCCGCGAGGGCCGCGTTCGCGGCCTCGAGCGCCTCTTTGGCGCCTGGGAGAACGCAGCCCGCGAGCAGCTGCTGAAGGACGTGGTGTACCGTCACAGCTGCGTGCTTGCGTTCGTCCGCGGAGGTCTGCGCCGCAGCGAGCAGACGACGAGCGCCGACTCGCCAATTGGCCAGGTTGAGGACCGCTGTCATGGGGTCGACTTGCCTGCTTTTCGCCCGCTCGGCAATCCGTGATGGCGATCGCGTAGCGCCGAACGTGCTCAGGGATGACAGCCGCGCCCTACCCCCTCCTCTTCGGAGCCGCGAACCCCGCTGAACCGGAGGCTACGGAATTGGGCATGACGGTTGCCTATGCCCCAATCAGCTTACTTGAGACTCACCCCAGCGAGCGACTCACGCTCGAGGATGGATCCATGGTGATTTCCAACTCACACGCCCTTTCGAGCGCCGTCTGGCCTCGCCTCCTCGTTGGTATGGCGGCAGCGCTCGCGCTCACGTGGCCCGCTGGGGTCGCGATGGCGAGCCCCCCCGAGGACTCGAGCGCTGCAGCGGAGGCCGACGACGCGGATGCCGACGAAGCAACTGACGAAGCGGCCGACGACGGAGCTGACGCTGACAGCGATGTCACGGTGGCGAAAGACAAGGGGCATGAGGACGCCGACGCCGCGGAGGAGGCGGCTCCTCCGAAGAAGGTGAAACACCCCGCGCGCGCTCACCATGCGAAGAAGAAGCACCCGCGCAAACACAAGCGCGTAAAGCAAGCCGAGCCCCCCGAGGAAGAGGCCGAGCCCATCGACCCCTACAGCTGGGAGGCTTTTGATCCCTACCCTGCACGGCCGCATTTCGGTGTTCACTTCGGGCCGCGGTTCTCCGTTCACGGCCTCGGCGGCAGGGACATCTATGCCGGCGGCGGCGCGGCGATCAGCATCGGGGCTGACACCTCGGGTGGGTTCTACGGGTTCTTTGCTGCGTTCGACGCCGGGCAGGCCTCGAGCGAGCGCTTGCAATATGGCGCGGTCGACGTGGGGGTGGATTTGGGATGGACGGCTGGCGCGTTCCACCTCGGCCTGCGTCCGACGATTGGCTATTGGACCGCACAGGCGGCGGTCTTCCTGGATAGCAACGCGGGCCCCGACTATTACGAGAGCTGGGAGTCTCTCAAGGTCGGGCTCGGTGCAGTGGTCGCGATCGACTTCTACCGGAGTCGCGATTGGGCAATAGGCCTCGAGGCCGAGCCGCGCGTAGATGGGCTCGTGACCGGGCCTATCTATGAAATGGGCGGCGGCGGAATCGGGCTCTTCGGGCTGAACGTCGCGCTGACCATCAAATACCAAAAGCCGCGCGCGGCGCTCCAGGTCGTACCGTACGACGGGGAATAAATTGTAAGCTGAAGTTCGATGCTCGACGACGTCAGCGGGCCGTTCGAGGACCCAACGGAGGGGACGGGCATCGCAGTCGGGTTGGCCCTCGCGGGCGGCGTCCTGATGGGGACGGCGCTCGTGATGTGGCGTCGGGCGAGGCGGGCGCGCGCGGCGGGCCAAGAGAAGGCGAAGCGGCTCGTGAAGGTTCGCGGCGTCGTGACCGACATCGAGCTCGAAGACGATCACGAGGCGCCCGACGGCAAGATGCACTACGGGGTAGTCACCTACGAGGTCGCGGGGGAGAAATACCGGACTCGGACGTTCGGCACGAGTCCGCCGCGGCACCGAATAGGCGAGGTCTTCGAGGTCAGCTATTTCCCAGAGGCCCCGCAAGCGGGGATGATCGCCGATACGCGGCTCACCGGCGGGGAGCTCTGGTTCTTGCTCGCGGCGATACTCGGCTTCCTCGGTGTGATGTTCGCGCTCGGCGGCGTGCTCGCAGCGATTCAGGTGTTCTTCGGTCTCTAATGGCATTAGCTTCGCCAGCGTGGCGACGACGCGCTCCGATCTGACTGGGGCAGAGCTCCTCGCGCGGCTGCTCGAGCGATGGCGAGAGACGCGGTCTCCGGCGCTCGCCGAGGCGATCGACGCGCTGGACGAACAGCTCTCGGAGCCGCTCGCGCCGCGACTCGCGGTGATGGTGACGCCGCGCGTGGATACGACGCTCGACAAGGTGCGAACCGTGGCGGAGCTCGACGACCCGAGGGTGTCGAATTGGGCGACACGGTCGCTCGAGCGAATGCCGTTTACGACGCCCGGTTCGGAGCCCCTATTTCAGGCTTGGTTCGACATCGTGCTCGCGCGCAAGGACGTGCGGTTCGTCGAACGCGCCGAGGTCATTCGGGAGAACCTGCGGACGCGCATGAACAGGCTCGCCGTACGCAAGGCCCTGATGGGGCGCGCGACTGAAATCCAAGCTCGGCTCGAGGCGCTGACGCTGGTCGCGCCGACGGACGAGGAGCTCGAGCTCGCCGCGCGGATTGGCCGACAGCGGCGCGTCGCCGTGAGTGAGGAGCAGCTCCTCGCGGACGTATATGCCCGCCCCGACGACGACGAGCCGCGCCTCGTCTATGCCGATTGGCTGCTCGAGCGACAGGACCCGAGGGGGGAGTTCATCATGCTCCAGATGAAGCGGCGAGACTCGGGGTTATCGCCGGAGGAGACCACGAGGGAGCGCGAACTCCTCAAGAAACACGGCAAAACCTGGCTCGGGCGGCTCTCTCCGGTGTTGTCCTTCGGCAAGGGATACGCGAAGACGACGTTCGAGCGGGGCTTCGTCTCGAACGCCGATATCATCCTGTCGGTCGGCAAGAAGCTCGAGCCGCTATGGGATAATCCCGAGTGGGCGACAGTCGAGCGACTCGAGGGTTCGTGGCAGCGAGAGCTCTTGTCGCGCGCGCCGCTCCGGGCGCTGAAGGCGCTCGACCGCATCCACGAAGACATCATCGGGGAGCTCGCGCGCGCAAACCGAACACTGCCAGTCACCCGAATCGAGCTCCACTCGCCAATGTCCGATTGGACGGCTGCGAAGGCCGTATTGCCGCAGCTCGACCATATCGTCTTGTGGTCCGTCGAGACGCCTTCGGTCGAGGGCCTGCGCGCGATCGCTGGGCCGGGGCTCCGCAGGCTGGAGATCCACCGCACGTGGAACGCGCCACGCGGAGCGAGCGTCGACGCCGAGGTCGCGGACCTCGTGCGCGAGCTCGAGAGTTGCTCGCTGCCGATCGCGGAGCTCGCGCTCGAGGGCTCGTGGGGCGGAGACCAGAGCCGCCCCGTGCCTATCGAGCTTCGAAAGCACGACAGCGGCTTCGCGCTCGTGAGCTCGCCTCAAAAGGGTTAGCTAGCGACAGGTCGACGGAGCCGCGGACTCGTCGAGCGAGCGGCGCGCGATGTCGCGCATGTCGCTCGGCGCGTGCTCGTCGAGCACGGGCGCGAGCCGAGCCTTCAGATCGGCGGGGCGGATGCGACCGAGCGCGCCGATCGCCGCGCCGCCGAGCTTGCGATCGCTCTCGAAGACGGGCGTGCTCGCCTGCTTCACGAGCGCGGTCAGCGCGTCGATCGAGTCCTTCGCGCAGACGAGGCCGAGCGCATCGATCGCCGCGAGGCGGACCGTCGGATCTTCCTTCGCGTCGAAGGCGCGCGCCGCGATGTGCGTGGCCTGCGTGGTCGCGTGGCGCGCACCGAGCGCGGCGAGGATGTCGGCGCGCACGGCGGGCATGGGCTCGAGCTCCATGGCCTCGGCGATGCGCGCGTCGATCGCGGGATCCGCGGGGGCGACCGCGAGCGCGCTCGCGGCCGCGCGTCGCACGAAGGTCCACGGATCCTTCGCGAGGCGATCGACCAGCTTGTTCGCGAGCGCGGCGTCGGGCGCGGCGCCCGTCGAGACGAGCGCACCGAGCGCGGCCTCGCGGACACGGACGCGCTCGTCGTCGATCGCGACGAGGAGGCGCGGGCGGAGGGCGTCGACGCCCGCGCTGACCTCGGCGGCGCGCGCGCGCAGGCGGTGGTTCTCGTCGGAGATCGCGGCCTCGACGAAGTGGATCGCGTCGCTGTCGCCCTTCTTCGCGAGCTCGCCAGCGGGCCCGAGCAAGAGGTAGCGATCGCGGAACTCGGTCGCGTCGGCGGCGCTCTTCGCGAAGAGTGGCGCGGCCGACTCGACGTCGCCGATGCTCGCGCCGAGCGCGCGCAAGACGTCGATCCGTGCCGTGAGCGAGAGGGCCTGTGCGTCGCTCGACGAGAGGAACGCGTTCATCGCGGTCGTGCCTGCGCCGCGGACCATCCCTTTCGCCAGGGCGCGTCGATAGAGCCTGCGCTCGGGCGCGCTGGTCGCGGCGGAGAGGCCCGCGACGAGCTTCGGGATGGTCTCGCGCGGGGCGAGGATCGCGGCCTCTTCGGCGAAGGTCTGGCGCGCGGCCGGATCGGTCGCGGCCCCGAACGCAGCGAGGAGCGGCGCCGCGGCGTCTTTGCCGCAGCGGCGGATGCGATCGCGCGCGCGATCGGACTCGTCGTGATCGGGATCGATGAGGAGCGGCACGTAGAGCGCGAGCTTGAGCTCGCAGCTCGCGGGGTCGATCACGCGGCGCGCGCGATCGCGCCCGGGGCCGTCGAGCCCCGCGTACGCCGCGATGGCGGCGCGCGCGCCCGCGTCGCGCTCGGCGATGAGGATCGACTCACGCACCTTCACGAGAGGGTCGGCGGACTCGCCGGCGAGCCCCTTCGCGAGCTCGGCGAGCGACTCGTTGTCGAGGGCGGTTCGAGCCGCGACCTCGGAGAGGTAGACCGCTGGCTCCGCGCTGTCTTTCGAGGAAAACACCTCGTCCACGACGACGCCGACGCAGCGGGTGACGATCGGCGAGGGGAGCTTCACCGCGAAGGTCGCGCCGCCCTTCGCGACGGCGTCCTCGGGGAGGGTCACGACGAACGAGCCCGCGTCCGTGACGAGCGTGACCTTCTTCGGGGCGCGCGCGCCTGCGACGGTCGTGGGTGCTGCGAACGTGAGATCGAGCCCCTCGACGGAGACGTCGGCCGCGGCGTCCAGCGTGACGAACGGATGCGCCGGGACGCCCGTGTCGTCCTCGGTCCAGGACGTCGCGGGATCGCCGTCGGTGACAGCCGCAGGGCGACCGCTCGAGGCGACGCGCGCGCGGAGCACGCGATGCCGACGCGTCGGTGAGGGATCGAGCGAGGCCGTGACCTCGCGCGCCGAGACGCGGCTGCCACCGATCGGATCGGGCGCGGGCGTGTCGGTGAGCACGAGCTTCTTCGGATCGAGGGCGCGGAGCTGCGTCGTCACGTCGGCGCCGCAGAGCGAGGCGCGCGTCGTGAGGCGAACGTCGGTGACCTCACCGTCGACGCGGAGCTCGAGCTTCGTCGAGCGATCGCCGCGGCCCTCGGCGCCGTTCGCGGTGACCCAGCCGCTGAAGAGCACGCGCGGCGCGTCGCTCTTCGCGTCGGGCGCGACGAGGAGCACGTCGTATTCGCGATCGGCGTCGCCGTCGGAGCGCAGCCGCACGAGCGCCGCGCGGCGCCCGCCCGCGAGCCGAAGCGTGTCGACCTTGCCCGTCGAGACGAGGCCGCGCGCAGACTCGGGCGGTCGCAACAGGGTCGCGCCGTGGGCGTCGCACTCGGCCTCGCACGCGCGGACCGAGATCGCGTCGCCCTCGAAGAGGATCGAAAGACCGCGCTGGCCTTTGCCCTTCTCGACAAAGACGGTGCGGGCCGCAGGGGCACCTGTGTCGTCACCCGCGCGCGCCGTCGAAGGCAGCGCGAGCAGCGCGAGACCGAGGGCTGGAAGGAAACGGTTCCTCATCGGGGAGCTCGTGCTAAGTCGGATCTCGGCGCGCCGCCACCACCCGCATGACCATCGATCTCGCGTTCGCGACACCCCGCAAATTGCCGAAGGCCCGCGACCTCAAGGGCCGCGTCGTCGTGGTCGATATCGCGTTCGCGTCGGAGTCCGGCGGCGGCTCTTTCGAGACCACCACCCTCCCCTTCATCGAGGCGCTCGGCGCGCGCCTCGCTGCATGGGTGGACCATCACGACAGCGACCATCACCCGCGCTTCGCGGGCGACCCCAGATTTTTACTCCGCACGAAGGCCGCGCACGGCGCCTGCCCCGAGCTCATCACGCCCGCGGTCGTCGAGGCCGCGGGGCACGTCGATACGCTGGTCTGTCACAACGATTTCGACGGGCTCGCGTCCGCGGCGAAGTGGCTGCGACGCGGCGTCGAGTGCTACCCGGGGTGCGACGCGGACGCGCGCGCGATCGACACGCGCATCGGCGTCTGCTCACCGACCGGTGTTCGCTTCGATCGCGCGATCCGCGCTCGTCCGCGCGACGCAGGGCTCTTCGGGATCATCGTGCGTCACCTCGCTGCGGGCCTCGCCGACCCGAGCCTGTGGCAGCCGATCGACGAGGCCGCTGGCGAGCTCGCGATGATGGAACAGGAGACGCGCCGCCTCGCGGATGGATACGTGCACCTCGGCGGCTCGGGGGTCGTGTTCGTCGACGCGACCTCGCATCGCGGGCCGTACGATAAAACGCTGCTGCTTCTGCTCGGGCAGGAGCGCGCGCGCATCGCTGCGGTGCTCGATGGTGACAGCTTCTCTCTCGCGGCTCCGTTCGACAGCGGCCTGAACTTCCTTGCTCTGTTAGGACTTTCAGGGGGAATGCCCACGCGCGTGAGCATCCCCAAGAAACGCGCGAAGGCCGCGCTGCTCGCGCTGGGCGTGAAAGAACCTGACGCCCGGCTCGTTGACGCTTCTGCCGAGAACAACTAACTCGCCCGACCTCTGTGCGAAGGTTGCTCGTTCGCTCGGATTTCGAGAGCGGACGAGCGGCCGGGGGGCCGGCAGTGGGGGCCCCGTGACGTCAGCAATTCGCCGTGGGCGGCGGGCCCCGGCGGGCGGGTGGACATGGCAGCGACAACACAGCGAGCGAACGTTACCAGCATCGACGAGCTCACCTTCCACAACGACGCCGTCTCGTTGTGCATGCTCGTCAATCGCCGGCATCAGGTGGTCCGCGTCATCGACTTCCGAGCGGGAGCGACGATCGCCAAGCGGAACTTCGTGCTGACGACCGCGCGTCGAGAGAACATCGAGAAGCTCTTCGTCCTCGTCGAGCGCGACGAGGTCGCGACGTGGAACCGACTCGGTTTCCGCCGCGAGGGCAGCATCCCGAGCTTCTATCGCCGCAGCGACGCTTGGATCATGGGGGCGGTGGTCGCGAACGTCGGGCCGGTGCGCACCGAGCGCGCCTACGACGACGACGACGATGACGACATCGTCGACGAGCCGAACCCGGCAGCCGAGCTCGCCGACAAGGCGATCGACAAGGCGAAGAAGCTGGTGAAGGAGACCGCTGACAAAGCTGTCCCCGCGACCAAGGTCGCGACCATCAAGCGCGACGCTGCGATGAAAGGTGTCGCCGCGCTCCAGAAGAGCGGTCGCGCCCTCACCGGGTTCGAGCTCTTCTCGCGCGACGCGGACCGGCACTTCTTGGTCTCGTCGGGCAAGGGCGGCTTCGAGCTGCTCGCATCGTATGAGCTCCAACCATCTTTCGCGTCGGCCATGCTCGAGCTCCTCACGAGCCCGCGTGACGAGGCGGAGCGCCTGCTCACGGTGAGCTCGATCCGCTCGCTGATGAGCCAGGTCGCCGAGAAGGGCGCGATCAGCACGTTCGCGCTCGCGCCCTCCGACGACCTCTCCCTCTCGTCTTGTTATCTCGCGAACGGCTTCCGCAAGTCGGCTGTGCTCGCGTCGCACCTCAACGTGGGTGGGCGGCGCCGCGACGCGATCGTCTGGTCGAAGAAGCTCGGCGACAACTGAGCGGGCCGCGGGTGGCGCCCCCCACCGACGCGAGGTTCGCGCGCGCGGTCGCCGCGTTCGATGCCGCGCACGCGCGCGACCCACGGGGCCGCGCCGCGGCCTATCACGCCGCGCTCGCGCGCTGGGTCGACGCCCACGTCCCCGACGCGCCCGAGCCCATGCGGCTCGCAGCGCGCGCCCAACACCTCGAGCGCTGGGCAGTGCCGCGCGAGAGCTTCGGCGCCGGCGTCCTCGAGTACAAGAAGTGGCGCGCGACGGCCGCGCGGCACACGTCGACGCGCGCCACCGAGCTCCTCGCTGAAGCTGGCTACGAGCCCGCGGTTTGCGAGCGCGTCGCCGACTTCGTCTTGAAGCGGGGCCTGCGCGGCGACCCCGAGGTCGCGGCCTTCGAGGACGCGATCTGCCTCACCTTCCTCGAGCTCGACGCGCTCGAGTTCGCGCGTCGCCCCGTCGGCGAGACGGGCGAGCCTCGGTCGGCGGACGAGATCGGCAGCATCCTCGACAAGACGCTCGCGAAGATGACCGAGCGGGGCAGGGCCGTGGCGGTGCGAGCTGACGCGCTGCCGGCCCCGATCGTGGAGCTCGTGCGCGCGCGCGTCGAAGCGCTTACAGAAAAGTAAGTATGTTCCTGGAAGACCGTTCGCCCTGCGGTCACGAGCGGTTCAAGACCCGCATAGCGCGTCCGACTCCGCTTGACTGGGCGGGGTGGGTCGCTGCGAGCGCGGGAGATTTTCACCGAACGATCGTGCTTTGTCGCGGCGCGAGCGGTGTTCTTTACCGAGGCCCAAGCCTTACGCCCCTATCTGGCGTTGCCCACTCGCGGGGCGCCGAGCGGTTCCTGACCCGCATAACGCGTGCGCGATTGAGAATCGGTGACGGCTCTCGCGACAAAGCACGATCGTTCGGTGAAAACGGTCCGACTGGGAGGCAACCCGTGTGGCCATCATCGCTACGCACCTTGGGCTGCCTTCGCTCGCCCAATAGGGGGACTCGTTCCCCTCGCTTCGCTCGGCGAACAAGTTGCTGCTTCCGCGACAAAGCACGATCGTTCGGTGAAAATCGGCACAGCGCGAAGTGCCCGCCGTGCTCGATGCGCCAGCCGAGGTCCGCATAACGCGGCCACCCGAGGTCCGCATAGCGCGACCACACGCGGCCATCCGAGGTCCGCATAGCGCGACCACACGCGGCCACCCGAGGTCCGCATAACGCGGCCGAGCTAACTTCGGTCCTCTTCCCGCTGCTGGAGCTCCGCCCCCGTGATCGCGTGCAGGCCGCCCGTGCTGCCGCCGGGGACGATCACGGTATCGGTCGCCGCTTCGGGGGTATCGAAACGCACGTAGAGCATGGGCCACGCGAAGGCCCGCACGGTCGCGTGCATGATGCGACCGCGCGCACGATAGAGCTGCCCGAGCGACTCCTTCGCTTGGTCGATCGTGTCCTCGAAGTCGTAGTCGTGGAACATCGGCTTACGCTCGCCCGCGAGCTGCCCGCGATATGCCGATTGAGCGCCGTCGGTGCGGAGATCGTGACACTCGAGCTCGTCGTCGGGCAGCTTGGGC
The DNA here is from genome assembly GCA_046351325.1 of Polyangiaceae bacterium. GTDB lineage: Bacteria > Myxococcota_A > Polyangia > Polyangiales > Polyangiaceae > Xiheicaenibacterium. The sequence continues at coordinate 1,060,691 of JAXLYR010000001.1, forward strand.
ACGAGCGCCTCGATCGCGCTCTCGACCCCGAAGAGCGTGGGATTCGACGTGAGGGAGCGCGGCACGAACACATCCCAGAAGTCCTGCGCCCGATCCGTGATGTACTCGATGAAACCCTTGCCCGCGGGCGTCCGGCCACACCAGCTGGAGAGTTGCCCCGGGTTGAAGGGCGGGGCCTGAGAGGGCAAGCTGGGATCGTACGCTGCCTCGCGCCACGCCTCGCGCCTGAAGAAGCGCGCGACGACGACGATGGCCGCGAGCTTCTTCGCCTCGACCACACCGTAGCGCTCGTTCAAGAGTCCCGCGCGCTCGGCGGCCGCGACGGTTGGGAGAAATTCCTCGAGGCTCATAGCGTCACCATGGTCATAGGGTCTTCTGTCGAACGGACTGGCAAATACCGGCGAGCGCAGGGAGGACCGTGTCTTTGTAGGGGATCACCGCGTCCGACTTGAAGCCCGTGAGCGTTGCTTTACACGTGATATAGCCATCAGCGAACGGCACCTGGCGCAGGACGCCGACGGTGTTCTGGGTCACGCTGGCGAGTTGGAGTTCGAAGCCGCCGTTCGCCTCCTCGGTCTTCTTGAGGGTTTGCCAAGGCGTGTGCTCGGACTCGAGGGCCTGGTCGGCGGTGCGCGCCCCACTGGCGCGCTCGAGCGAGAGCTCCGGCGCCGTGGCGAACTCCTCTTTGCCCCAGCGGAGCTCGAACACGGGCGCCGCCGTCTTCTCCGGGGGGGCGAAGCCCTGAGGGACCGAGAGCGTCACGGTTACAGGCTTGTTCGCGGCTGCCCCGAGAGGCTCCAGCGTGAGCTCCAATTCCTTGCGAGGCTCGGCGACGAACGCGGTCACGCGGGCCTTCTCCTGGTCGTCGAAGCTCGGCCCCGAAGGCGCTGGCGGTAGGGCCTGCGCCAGGTGATTGGCCCACGCCGAGTCGTTCATCATGCAGCCGTCTGCGCAGCCCGCGAGCGCGGAGGGGTTATTGAGTCCGTAACAGGTCTTCACACACGCGTAGCCTTTGGGCGATACGCGCTCGAGTTCGGTGAGCTCGCGCGAGCAATCGGCGACTTGGTCTTTGAACTCGGCCGAGCCGAGACCGGGAGTTGCCGAGCCGAGCGCCGCGCAGACCTCGGTGGGGCGAGGCCCACTCGACGCCGACGCTGTCGCGCGAACGGACCCGCTCGCAGAGGGCGAGACCTGCGTCGTGCGCGGATCGCACCCAGCGAGCGCGATCATCGTGGCCAAGGAGAGTTGGAGAGCGCGCCGCACCCGGCGGATAAGAGCCGGATTCGTGGGCTCACGCAATCCAGGTCACGAGGCCGTGCCCACGCGCGACGGCGCGGCTCGCCTGCCTCAGCGTCTCCTCGAGCGCGGTGACGTCGTCTTCGTCGTGGTCGTCTTCGTCGTCGGGCGCGCGCGCGCCGAGTCCCGGTATCACGTGCGTGATCTCCTCGACGACGAGCGCGCACTCGTCGTGGGTCCAATAGCCGATAGCGTCTGACCTGGCCGCCGAGTTTACTTTGACGACAGCAAAGTCTCCCGCGAGCATCTTCAGGCCCCACGGCGGATCGTCGAGCCCGTCGAGGGTGACTTGCTCATCCGCCGCGCTGCCCTCGAGGCCCCGCAGAAAGAGAGCTGCTCTGTCTCGGCCTGCCTGGTCGAGCCAATCGGCGTAGACGGCGCGCGCGTGCGCGCGGGCCGCGCGGGTGGAGCCCTCTGCGACGGCGTCCGCGAGCGAGCGCTCGAGCGCCGAGCAATAACGCAGCGCTCGCCCACCGAGGAGCGCGCTCACGAGCGCAGCCCCCCGGATAGGCAGACTCGAACACGCGGCCTCCCAACGGGAGGCGCGAAACGAGGAGTCATCTACAGACGCGTAAGGCAGCCAGGCCTCGCTCCGCTCGTGGAAATAGACGAGCTTGATCGCTGCGCGGAGCGCCGTCGGCTCGAACGTCACGCCGAGCGACTCCGGCCCCTCGAGCGCACACCGCTCGAGGAGCGTGCGACACGCCTCGGGCAAGACCCAATTGCGTACGACGCCGAGGAGCTTCTGCGCGAAGTCCGCGGTGAGCTCCGCGATCGGGCCCGCTGGATGACAGGGATAAAAGCTCACTTTGTCGCTCACGCGAACATCGGGGCTTTGCGTTGGGGCGCCGTCAAGCGCGACGCCGACTCTTGTCGACTCGGTCGAATCGAGTGGAGAGTGCGGCATGAGCCTGCCGAGCGGAGTTCGAGTCGAAGAGACCCCGACGGGTCTCCCCAAGTACGTCGTAGAGACGAAGCTCTGTGAGGGTGAGCTGCATTTGCACGGGGGCACCGTCACCAAGTTCGTGCCCGACCACCACGAGCCCGTCTTATGGCTGAGTCCGACGACCGCGCTCGCGCCGAACAAGGCCATACGCGGCGGCGTCCCGATCTGCTTTCCGTGGTTCGGTCCAGCGACCGTCGCGGGCGCGCCACAACACGGCTTCGCCAGGACTTCGCCGTTCACGTTCGAGGGCGCGCGGGCCGTCGGCGACGCGATCGAGCTCACGCTGGGCCTCCGCGCGAGCGACGCGACGAGGGCGCTCTACCCCTTCGACTTCACGGCGCGGCTCATCGTCACCTTCGCCTCGGCGCTCACGGTGGCCTTCGAAGTCACGGCGCACGAACCGCTCTCGTTCGAGGTCGCGCTCCACAGTTACCTTCATGTTGGCGAGGTGCGCCGCGCGGAGCTCCTCCACCTCGAGCGGACGCCCTACGTGGACAAGCTCCGCGACAACGCGCTCGTCCCCGCCTCCGGCACGCCCGTCGTCCTCGATGGCCCCGCCGATCGCGTCTACAGGAACGCTCCCGACGCTGTCGCGGTGCTCGACCCGGAGCTCGGCCGCTATCTGGAAGTCGCCAAGGCCGGCGCGGCCTCGACGATCGTATGGAACCCCTGGGAGGCGAAGGCCAAGGCGATGGCCGACGTCGGCGACGCTTGGCGGAGCATGCTCTGCGTCGAGGCTGGGAACGTCCTCGACAACGCGATCTCCCTCGGTCGCGGCGGGACCCACCGAACGCTGACAAAGTTGTCCGCATCGGCGCTGCCTCGCTTGCGCTGACGCGCGCCGCACCGAGGAGTAGAGTTCGGCGCCAGTGAAGGTCGCCGCAAACGGATTGGAGTTCGAGGTCGAGCGCGAGGGTCGGGGCGAGCCGCTCCTCTTGCTCATGGGAATAGGCGCGCAGCTCGTGCTCTGGCCGGCGGAGCTGTGCGAGCGCCTCGTGAGGGCGGGTTTCGAGGTTGTTCGCATGGATAACCGCGACATCGGCCTCTCGACGCACCTGCGACATTTGCCGGTCCCGAACCCGCGCTCGGTGATGGCTCGCGCGGCGCTCGGGCTCGCCGTCGAGGCGCCCTACACGCTCGCCGACATGGCAGACGACGTGCGCGCCGTGCTCGATGTGCTCGGGGTCGAGCGCGTCCACGTGGTCGGGGCCTCGATGGGCGGGATGATCGCGCAGACGCTCGCGATCCGACACCCGAGCCGCGTGGCCTCGCTGACGAGCATCATGTCGACCCCGGGTGATCGGCGATATGCCTTCATGGCGAGCCCGCTCGCGCTGCGCGCGCTGCTCGGCCCCGTGCCCCGCACGAGAGAAGAGAGCGTCGAGCGCATGCTGAGCATGTTCCGCGTGATCGGCAGTCGCACCCACCCCATCGACGAGACCGTCCTGCGCGAGGCCGCGGAGCGCTCGTATGATCGCGGCAGCAACCCTGCTGGCTTCGCACGGCAGTTCGCTGCCATCGCGGCCTCGGGCAGCCGCCGTGAAGCGCTCCGCTCGCTCGCGGTCCCGACGCTCGCGATCCACGGGACCCAGGACCCGCTCATCCCAGTCGCCGCGGGTCGGGCGACCGCGCGGCTCGTCCCGAATGGCCGCTTGCTCGAGCTCAGCTCGATGGGCCACGACCTGCCGCGACCGCTCTGGCCCGCCATGACCGACGCGATTCGCTCGGTCGCGAACGAGGCCTAACCGTCAATCGTGGCGACCTATTTCACGCCGGCTTGCTTCACGAGCCAGGCGGCGAGCTCGTCGAGCGCCCCCTGATCGAAGGTCGTCTCGATTCGGGGGTACTCATCCAGAATCCCGAGCTTGGCGGGCTGGAACAGGTGATTGAGACCCGGCAGGATATGGGTCGTAAGCTTGTCGTTCTTGGCCTTCTTCAGGGCCTTGGTGACCTCGTCGACGGTGACCTTGGCGGGGACCTGCGTGTCTTTGTCGCCGACGAGGAGGAGGACGGGGTTCTTGTATTTCTGCCAGGCGAGGCGCGGGTCGAGCTTGAAATACGTCTGCGTCCAGGGGTTCGCGATCTCCTTGAGCTTCGCGTCGATGGCTTGCTCGAGCTCTTTGCCCTCGGGCATTTTGGTCTGCGCGGCCTCCGAGAACTCCTGAATGGCGACGCGCACGGCCTCGCGCAGTGCCTTCGTGTCGCCTTTGACCATCGCCGCGCCGAGCTTGCGCTGGGCGTTCGCCATCTTCTTGCGGAGCTCCTCGGGCGCGCCGCGAGCCGCCAAATCGGCCTCGAGTTGTATGGGAACGAGCTCCGCGCCGGGCAGCGGCGTGCCCGCGAGCGACACGATGAACGCGACCTTGCCGGACTTCACCGCGATCACCGGTGCGAGCCCGCCGCCGACGCTGTGGCCGATGAGCCCTACACGCTTTGCGTCGACCTCGGGCTGTGTCAGCAGGTAATCGAGCGCCGCTTTGAAGTCGCCTAGCTCGGTGTCGAGCGAGTTGACCTTGCCCTGGGTTTTACCGGTCATTCTGTCGTCCAGTCGCAGCACGGCGAAGCCCTCTTTGGTAAGGCGGTCGGCGAGCACGAGGAAGGCCTTGTGGCCGTAGATGGTGTTGTCTCTATCCTGTTGTCCGGAGCCGCTGATGAGGAGCACCGCGGGGAATGGTCCTTGGCCTTTGGGATAGGTCAACGTGCCCGCGAGCTTGCCGTCCTCGGGGGCGTCGACAGTGACCTCCCGTGACTCGTAGGGGAATGGCGGCTTCGGGGTCTGGGGGCGCGCGAGCACCGACCGCGGCGCCTCCCCCTCCTTGAGGAGGGCCATTCGGATGTAAAACGGCTGGCCGGCGATGACGAGGTCGCCGTCGACGGTCGTGCTCCCCGCCGCGCGAGGGAAGACGAAGACCTGCCACATGGACTCGGGCGTATTGGGCTTTGCGAGGGTGAACTCGAGCTTGTCGTCCGTGTGCGTGACGCGCGTGAGCTCGACCTTCACGCCCTTGTTCGGCACCTCGAGGGTGGCTTGCCAACCAGCGTCGCCCTCTTCGAAGGTTACTGTCATGTCCTCGAGGCCGCTCGGCAAGGCGGCAGTCGCCGCCCAGCGCTCGGGAGCTGCGTGTTTGCTCGCGGGCGTCGCGGAGCTCGTCGCCGACGCGGTCGACGTGGCGCTGCTCGACGCGACAGGCTCATCGGCGTCCCCCTTGCCGTTCCCGCTCGAACAGGCGACCAGCGCGAGCGCGAACACTCCAATCGATGCGAGCCCAGCTTTCTTCATGCGGCTGAGCCTAGTCTCGATTCTTGCCATTTCGTAGGGGCGACCGCGCACCGGAGGGCTGCTCGCGTCTGCTAGTCTCAAAACAAGCAATAAGCCGCGAGGCGGTGCAGTGGGCGAGCAAGCGGGGTTGGGGCCCCGCGCGCAGCGCGTAGCGGAGTTGGGGTGAAAACGCGCAGCGTTTGAGGGGGCTGCGTCAGCCCCCTGACACAGGCAGCTCTTGTCTCTGCGGGGGGCGCCTTCACCTGAAACACGGACGGTGAGCCTACTAGAAACGCGGGCGCCCAGCTCTCTGCAAGCGCGAAGCGCTTGATGAGGGGCTAATCTCGCGCGGTGACCCTGCTCAAGATCGCCCACGTCGGACACCCCATCCTCCGCGAACGCGCGCGCCCCGTCACGCGGGACGAGCTCGCGTCGACCGAGATGCAGACCTTCATCGACGATCTCATCGAGACCATGCGCGACGCGAACGGCGCTGGGCTCGCCGCGCCCCAGGTGCACCGTCCGGTGCGAATCGCCGCCATCGAGGTCAAAGACAACCCGCGCTATCCCTATAAGCCCAACGTGCCGCTGACCGTGCTCGTCAATCCGGTCATCACGCCCATTGGCGACGAGACCTTCGAGAACTACGAGGGCTGCCTCAGCGTCCCCAACCTGCGCGGCGTGGTCGATCGCTGCGCTCGAATCCGCGTGACGTTCTGGGATCGCTCGGGTGAAGAGGTCACGCGCGAGGTCGCGGGCCTCACCGCGGGCACCTATCAACACGAGTGTGATCACCTCGACGGGACGGTGTTCCTCGACCGGGTGAAGGACCCGCGGACGCTGACCACGTGGGCCGAGTTCGACCGCTTCCATAAACAGGGCTTCGTCGACAGGATTGTCCCGTTCATCCAGCGAATGGGCGGTTGAAGCCTCAGTCGTGCGGCTGGGGCGGGCGCATCGGCATTGGCTCGTTGCGCTCGTGCTGCTGCCGGTCGCGCACCCAGCCGTCGACGCCCTCGCGGAACATCGTCTTGTCGGGTAGGAACGGCCCCATCAGCGTAGCGAGCTGAATGACGGCTCCCCCTTGAACCGCGACGACGGCGACGGCGACGACCCAACGAAGCCACTGTGCGCTAGGCCCCTTTGCGGCGCTCCGCGCGAGCTTGACGAGCACCGCGCCGCCCGCGGTCAACGCGAGCCCGAGCAGGCCAACCGCGAGCACCGGCCCCGCGACGAGGCTCGACCGGTAATAGAGGGCTACGACGGGCACAGTCGTCGCGAGCAGGAGCGTGCCGGCGAGCATCGCGCGCGCGTGGGCGAGCAGCCAATCGGTCGCGCTCGATGACTCGCCTGTAAGCTTCCAAGCGACGAGTCCGAGCGGCGCCGCCGTGCACGCCGACAGGACGGCGAGGGCGGGGACCTTCCACAGGTTGCCGAGCGCCAGCTCGCCGAAGCGACAACCGATCGCCGCACCCCACGCCGCAGCAAACAGCGTTGTAAGCGCAAGAGACCGCCCCGCGAGGGCGAGCTTCTGCCTTTGAGGGAGCGTGTCGAAGGACACGCCGGGGCGCACCCAATCGAAGACAGCGCGCGGATTGCCCTCACGCAGGGGCTCGGGGGTCGACGCAGACATGAGCGGCAGAGAGCGTTCGGAGGACATGGACAAAGGGGTAAGCGCGGCCCTTGAAAGGCGCAGGGGCCCGCCGGTGAAAGCGGTGTGAAACGCCGGTGACGCAGGCGGGCGGCCTCGCTAGAGGAGCCGAATGCGCAAGCTGGTCACGACTACCCACCTCGAGATGCGCGACCGCGCGAGCCTGCGACCTCCGCGCGCAGGGCTCGAGCCGCCCGGCTTCTCGGTCGTGCGCGCCGAGGTCGCGTGCCCCGAGCTCAACCGGTTCTTCTATTTGGCAGTCGGGGGAGATTGGCTCTGGTACGAGCGCGTCGGCTGGACGCGGGAGCGCTGGCTAGGCTGGCTCTCGCGCCCCGAGGTCGAGACCTGGATTGGCTATCAGCGCGGGACGCCTGCCGGCTATTTCGAGCTGGAGCGACAAGGGGACAGCGTCGAGATTGCCTATTTCGGACTCCTGCCTTCGTTCGTGGGCAGCGGCCTCGGCGGCGCGCTGCTCCACAAAGCGGCGAGCCGCGGCTTCGACCTGGGCGCCGCGCGCGTCTGGGTGCACACCTGCGACCTCGATCACCCGAGCGCCCTCGCGAACTATCGCGCTCGGGGGTTTCAGGTCTTCGACACGGTGGAGGCCTTCGAGGAGGTCCCCGAAAAGGCCTCTCCGTTCGTCCCCGGCTGAGAGCCTCGGCGTGGCCCGCGCGGTGCTAAAGTGCGCGCGTGCGGAGCGGGCGCGGCAGCGAAATCCCAGCGAAAGTCCTCACGGGGCTTGCGCTCTTCGGCGTGACGCTCCTCGGCGTGGCGCAGGGGGGCTGTGGCGCGCCGAGCTCGACCAACGGCGTCGAGCCACGTGAGGGGGGAAGGGCCGCGCCGGCGACGTCCACGGAGACCGCTGGGCCCGTGGCGGCGGTCGAGCGCCCGCCCATGATTCGATTACAGGCCGGTAAGTTCGAGCGCGGCCGCGCGCGGCCCTGGCGCCCCGACGAGGCCCCGCCTCACGTGGTCGAGCTGAGCGCCTTCGAGATCGACGCGACCCTCGTCACGCGCGACCAGTTCGCCACCTTCGTCGCAGAGACGGGCTACGTGTCCACCGCCGAGAAGGCTGGATATGGGGTCTCGGCGCACGAGGGCATGGATGATTGGGAGTGGGAGCGCGTCGCGCGAGCGTCTTGGCGACGACCGTTCGGGGCCGAGGACGCAGACACCGCTGGCTTCTTGCGGGGCGACGCGCCGGTCGTAATGGTGAGTTGGCTCGACGCTGTCGCCTATTGCGAGCACTACGGTCTTCGCCTGCCGACGGAGGCCGAATGGGAGTACGCGATGAGGGCGGGCAGCGAAGGGACGCGTTTCCCCTGGGGAGACGAGCCGGAGCGCGACGGGCGACTCGCCCTCAACTTCTGGCAGGGTGAATCACACCATGAGAACGCGCGCGTGGACGGCTTCGTCTATGTGTCGCCGGTGCGAGCGTTCCCGCCGAATCGCTGGGGAATCTACGACCCCGCGGGCAACGTCTGGCAGTGGGTCGCGGACTGGTACGCCAAAGACACCTACGCGCTCGCCGCTGCGGCGTCGCCCGTCCACGACCCGCGAGGACCGGAGTCGGGGCGCTCGCGGATCCTGCGGGGCGGCTCGTGGTGGTGTGGCTCCTGCACCTGCGCCGGATATGGCCTTTATTATCGGGGTAAGGCTCTACCGACTGCGACGTTCAACAACAACGGCTTTCGCTGCGCGCGCTCGGTCGGCGACTGACCCTCGATCGAGCGCGTCGCGCTCGCGCGGCGCCAGCGTTCCTGTTGCGGAGTCGCCGAGGAAGAGTGTAAGGAGCGACATGGCAATTCGTCTCTCTCGCGCGATCATCGGTGTAGGCCTCGCCGCGTCCATTCCTCTTTCGGGTTGCGGCAGCACCGACGAGAAGCCGAACTCGGCGCAGGCGACCGCGGAGACGAGCGTCACGCCGCCCCCGAGCTCGACCACCACCGCGAGCGCGACCCCAACGACAGTCGCCTCGACGTCGGCGTCGGCCGCCAGCCCTTGGCTCGAGGACGACGTGGTCCGCGCCCTGGCGAAGGACTGCCATTGGGACCCTGACAATTGCCTCGCCAGCATGCACAAGGCCGCGGCGACCAGCGTCGACTCGCTCTCGGGTTCGCCCGAGTCCTGCAATCAGTACTTCCCCCTCGCGTGCGCTTATGTGCCTGGGCAATCGTGCGCGCCCGACGAGTGCTCGCAGACCGACTACAACTGCATCCCCGAGTGCAACAACTCTTGCGACACGTGCGCGGGGGGCTGCATGTCCAAGTGCGACAGCTGCAAGTCGACTTGCAAAGACGACGCGTGCCGGATGCAGTGCGCCCGCGGCTGCGCCGAGTGTCGCCAGGACTGCGTGAAGGGGCTGGACCAGTGCAGCAGCGCGCACTGCAGCCAAGTGGCGGAGGACTGCTTCAAGACGCGCGACGACCAGTGGAACGCCTCGAGCTGCCCGAAGGTCTGCGACAAAGTCTCCGAGTGCGTCGAGAAGTGCCCCGACCCGAAGCCTGAAGAGGGCTATTACGCGAAGTACACGTCCAAGTGCGCCGACAGCTGCATGAAGAAGCTCGGCAAGGGCTGCGACAAGCGCTTCGACATGATCTGCAAGGGCTTCCCCGACGCGACCGTCAACTTCTTCGCGTACCACCAGAGCCGCATCGACAAGGGCGAGATCAAGCAGTAGTCGGCTTACACGCCTGTCACTTTCGACGCTTGCCGGGCGCCTCGAGGTCGACGCGCCTGTTCTTCGCCCGGCCCTGCGCGGTCCTGTTCCCTATTGGCAAGTTGGCGCCGTACGCGACGGCCTTGAGCTGGGCGGCCGGCACCCCGTGGTCGACGAGCCACTTGCGCACGGCCTCGGCGCGCGCCATCGCGAGACTGGCGTCTTCACCGTCGTCGATGTGGCCGCGGACCTCGTAGAGCTCGCTGTTGTTCTTGAGCAGCTCGCGCGCCGTGGAGAGCACCGCGTCGGCCCCGGCGAGCTCGCTCTTGCCCTCGGGGAAGAGGATCATCACCGGACTGCTCTCGCCGAGGGCGGGCTCCTCGGGGAGGGCGCAGTCGAGGCAAGGCATCGGCGGCGTCTTCGCCGCGACCATGCTCGGCCAGTAGTCCGGCTTCTTCGCGGCCCGCGACGCTGCGGTCATGCGCGCGTCGAGCTCGGCGACGGCGGCGCGGAGGTACTCGCTGTGCGACTCGAAGCGCTCGATGAAGCCGGCGCCGCCGAAGAAGCCGCAGTGGGGCGTAGGTATACCGTTGTGATAGCGAGAGACGACCTCGGCGACCTTCGCGACGTTCGCGTCACACGAGGGATCGCCGACGGTGCAGTCGAGCGGGCCCCACGCGGTCTCGAGCTCGCCGTAGATGTTCGCGAGTCGAGAGGCGAGCGAGTCGAGCTCGCTGCGCTCGCCTGCCGGCAGCGACGGCGAGACCTCGACGGGAGGCCTGCCAGCGAGGACCTCGGGCCAGCTGCGACCGCGCGCCGAGGAGCTGGTCGCGGACACCGTCGCCGTCGCGCTCGAGGTCGCGCTCGGAGACGAGACCTCGACGGTGGAGGTCGGGTGCGAGGAGTCGTCGCCGTTCGACGAGGCGCAGCCCGACAACGCCGCGATCGCGGTCGTGACGAAGAGCGCGCGGCGCGCGAGGATGGCGTCGCGATCGGCGCGCTCGTCTCTGGAGTTCATCGGCGCCGAGGATAGCGCCCGCGAACGGTCAGTACACCTGGAGCGCGGACGGTGGCTCGAGGGCCTCGGTGAGGTCGAGCGCCGCGGGCTCGACGTGACGCAGCCACAAGCGCGGCGCGAACAGCGAGAGCGCGATCGCGAAGAGCAGCGGCAGCGCCCACGCGAGCTCACGCGCGCGGAGGTCGGGGACGCGACCACCGTGAGGCTCGAGGATCGGGCTCTTCACCCACCAGGCCGGCGTCGGACCGAGGGCGACGCGCGCGACGCGCGCAGCGCCGGCGCCGAGGATCATCAGCGAGAGCGTGGCGATCACCGCGATGATCGGCGTGCGACCCGCGGAGCCCACGACGCAGAGGATCGCGCCCCAGAGGCCGCCGCCGATCGGCAAGAGGCCCGCGGTCGCGAGGCTCGCGGCGAGCAGGATCGCGAGCCACGGCGCGGAGGCCGCGAAGCCGCGGAGCCGGCTGAACGAGGTGTCACCGAGGCGATCGACGAGCGCGCTGCCCGTGAGCGCAGCGAGCGGCAGCGCTGTCGCGCGCGCGACCGTGAGCGCGACGACCGCGGCGAAGCCCTGCGGCGTCAGCGAGGCCGCGGCGACGAGCAGCGCGCCCGACGAGCCCGCGGCGACGAAGCCCGCAGCCTGGCGCGCGTCGGTCGCGGTGAGCGCGCGCGCGCCCGCGACCACGATCGTGGCGACGGCGACGACGGCGACAATGACGCTGTTAAAGCGAAGGATCGGGGCGAAGAGCGGCGCGAGGTATCGGAGGAGGAGCGTCGCGCCGACGATCGTCGTGGCCGCGCCGACGACGCCGGTCGCGCTCTCGGCGCGGCTCGCGAAGCCCGCGGGCAGCCACGTGTGGAGCGGCGCGAGGGCGAGCGTCGCGATGGCGGCGACGAGGACGAGCGTGAAGAGCGCGCCGGCGGCGGGCATGCCCATGAGGCGCGCCGGGTTCGCGATGAGGAGCTGGCTGTGCTCGGCGAGGCGCTGCAGCTCGGGCAGCGAGCCGAGGCTCGTGAGGTTGCCGCTCAGCGCGCGCGCTGAGGTCGCGCGTGAGGCGAGCGAGTTCGTGAAGAGGAAGAACGCGAGCGCGCCGATCGCGAGCGCAGTGCCCGTCTTGATCGCGGCGGCGCGCGTCGCCGCGTCGGGTCGCGAGACCGCCGCGATCGCGAGCGGGGCGGCGACCGCGATCACCGCGAGCGCGATCGCGGACACGACGAGGTTCTGCGAGACCGTGAAGAGCAGCGTCGCGGTCGCGAGGACGGAGAGCCACCCGACGCGACGAGGCAAGGCCGGGTCGGACTCGGGCATGGCGGCGACGCACGCGAGCAGCGCGAGGGGAACGAGCGGCAAGATCGCGGCCGAGATCCCGTCGATCGCGACGAAGTACTCGAGGTTGCCGGCGTGACCGTAGCGCTCGACGTAGCGTTGACCCCAGTTGCCGACCTCGCGGCGGAGCGCGGCGCCGCTGCCGATCAGCGGGATGAGCGAGAGGCCGAGCTCGACCGAGAACGTCGCGAGCGCCGCGATGCGGAGCTGGCGCGCGCCGAGCTGCGTGGAGAGCAGCGCGGCGAGCGCGAGGAGCGCGCCCGCGAGCGGCAGAAAGACCAGGATCGACGTGAACGAGCGCGCGGCGACGGGGCGGTGATCACCGACGACGGCGACGACTGGCGTGGCGTCGTACTCGCGCGCGCCGGGCGCGGCCGAGCTCGTCTCGACGAGGAAGAAGCCGTGGACCTGATCGAGGACCGTCTCGCGGTAGGACCACGTGACGACGTACGTGCGCGTCTCGCCGGGCGCGAGGGGCTTGCCCTCGCGGACGTCGGTCACGATGCCGAGCGAGCTGTCGCGCGCGTTGTCGCTGGCCGCGAGATCGAGCCCGACGCGATAGACCTCGAGCGGGCCGTCGCCGACGTTCTTCAGCTCGAAGGCGCCCGTGAGCTTGTCACCCTTCGGCGAGGGCGCGAGGCGAAGCAACGTGCCGCCGCCTGCGATCGAGACCTGAGCGCGACCGTGTGGGCCGTCGGCGGGTTTGTCAGGGCGCTTCTTGCCGTCGAGCTTGAGCTGCTCGGTGCCCCAATGCGCGAACGCGACGCTCGGCGAGAACAGCTGTCCGAGCGCGAGGAGCGCGCAGACGACAGCGCACGCGAAGAGGGTGAGCTTGCGGCGACTCATGCGTCTTCGTCCTCGGGGTCGGCGGGGGCGGCTGCGTCAGCTGCGTCGCTCGCGGCCGGCGGAGAGTCTGTCGTGCGCGGAGGCTCGCGCGAGGCGAGCAGCATGGCGGGGAGCTCGAGCGGGAAGCCGAGCAGTCGATCGGCGAGCGCGCCGGCGCGCTCGAACGCCGTCAAAGCTTGCGCGGTAGGCGCGCCCTCGTCGGGGGAGCTTGGTGCGGCGCTCGCGGTGCGCGGCTTGGCGAGCCGCGGCGCGAGCCACGCGGGCAAGGTCACGAGCGCGCCGAGCCCGACCGCGACGATGGGCCCTGTCGTGGCCCCAGCGCCCCAGCTCTTCAGCGTGAGCGCCGCTGCGACGCCGTACGCCGCCCCGAAGAGCGAGAGCGCGAGCGCGAGGCCCATTTCTTTCACACCGTTCAAGTCGGGGAGCGACGAGCGCGCGGACCACGCGACCGCGGCGCACGCGACCGCGGTGGCGACCGCGAAGAGCAGCCCGCGCCCGAGGTTGTCGGTGAGCGCGCGCGCGACGAGCGACGCGAAGCCCGCGAGCAACCCTGCGAGGAGGAGCGCGATCGGCGTGGGCAAAGCCTGCGCTGAGGCGGGGAGCTCGCTGACCTCGGCTGGAGGGTTCCCCCTCTCCCCCACATTTTTCTTCTTCTTCTTCTCGCCCTTGGACTTCCGGGCAGTGGATTTTGCCTCGCTCTTGGGGTCGGCAGCGGGCAGCGATTTCCGCTCGGCGGCGCGCTCGAGGATCGTCACGGCCGCGAGGCAGGGACCGAGCGCACAAGCGATCGTGACGGCGGCGAGCGGGGCGCACGCGAGGCCGGCGATCGCGACGAGCGCAGCGGCCGGTGCGCCGAGGCTCGCGCGGCTGCGCGCGGCGTAGAGCGTCGCGGCCGCGATCGCGAGCGCAGCGACGGTCGCGACCCACGGAGCCATCGCGGCGAGCGGCGCGAGCGCGGCGGCCGCAGCAGCCACGGCGACGAGGTAAAACGCAAGGCGAGCGCCGTATGCAGGCGCCTCACGCGAGGCGGCGGCGAGGCCACCCGCGAGCGCGAGCGCGAGGAGCGCGATCGATGCAAGCGCGCCCATCCACGTGCCGGAGTGGCTCGAGCCGAGCGAGCGCGAACCGATCGCGGGCGAGAGCTGGCGATCGATCTCGTGGAAGGTGAGCGTGGGGCCGACGATCCCGATCACCGTCTCTTTTCCCTCGCGGATCGCGACGACGTCGAGCAGCGCGACCTCGAGGCCGTCGCTCGCGAGGATCGCCCCGCCGCCTGGAGCGATGGCGATCTTGGAGAGACCGATCGGGACGGGCGTGCGCACGAACGGGCTGACCCCGACCATGTTGCGCTCGGAGAGCTGCGATTCTTCGGCGATGGAGGTGTAGACCCGCGCGCCGGGGTGCGTGACGAGGGTGAGCGTGCCCGTCGCTGCGAAGTTGCGCGACACGCCCGTGGGTGAGGTCGAAGTGTCGGGGTTGAGGACGACGAAGCGCGCTTTGTAGTCGCTGATGTAGCTGCCGTCGCCGATCCATCGGCCACCGAGCGACCAGAAGAGGACGCCGAACGCAGCGAGCGTCGCGGCGAGGGCCGTCGTGAACGCAGCGTCGGACAAGGTCGAGGACCGATCGCGCGACGGAGGCGAGAGCGCCCACCACGTGATCACGAGGCCGAGCGCGAGCGTGGGGACGCCCTCGGCGAGGCACGCGAGCAGCGCGCCGCTCGCGCCGACGAGCGAGGCCGGGAGGATGCGTCGCGAAGGCTGATCAGCCGAGGCCGCGCGGAGCGCGCGCACTGCGACGCCAGCCGTGACGATGAGCACCGCGAAGGCCGCGATGAGCCCGCGACGATCGGCCGACAAGCCGAGGACGAGATCGAGCGAGCCGACGCGCAGCACACGGAGCGCGGTGCCGAGGACGATCTTGCCCGAGAGCGCGGCGCGCGCGTCGACCCCGAGCGTCAGCGCCGCGACGGCGACCGCGAGCATGGCGAGCGAAGCCGCTGCCTTGCGGGCGCGGTGCTCGAGCGCGAGCGCGGCGAGGCCTGCGAAGAGGAGCGCGAGCGGAGCGAGAAGGAGGGGCGCGGAGGCGAGGGCGAAGTCCTGCATACGACGCGATCCCCGCGGTCTTAGTACAGCGCGGGCGCGCCGTGCGGCCTTTGTCTTCAGAGATGCTCAGTGCTCCTGCGATCGAGCGCGGCGCGCACGAGGCAGTCCACGTGAAAGGCGTCGGCTGCGGGGGCGAGCGGGCGAGCGCCGTGCGCGGAGAGCTCGCGACCGAGGCGCTCGTCCGCGGTGAGCACGAACACCGGCACACCCCAGCCGAGCGCGTCGAGCGCGTCGAGCACCTCGAGAGCTGCGCAGCCCGGTGTGGCGGCGTCGGTGACGATCAGCGCCGGCGGCTCCTTGAGCAGCCACTCGCGCCGCGCCTCTTTGACGAGCTCCGCGCTGTCGTGGCAATCCACGATCTCGTAGCCCTCCCTCGCGAGCGATCGACCGAGGAGCTCCAAGAGCGCTCGATCGCCCTCCGCGACGAGGGCGCGCCGCGAGCGCCCGACGACATGCCCGGCGAGCTCGTCGTCGATGGGGTCGGCGCCGGCGACCACGAACTCGCCATCCCAATAGACGGCGGAGCGATCACCCGAATCGGTTACATCATTGTCACTGTACATGGCCAGCTCCTTCCCTGCGCTCGTCGAATGCCCGAGACGGGCGAGCGGCCTCAGTGGCGATCGCGCCTGCTCTCTCGCAAGGTGATCGGCGAACGCGACCAGTCGCGCGCCTCGCGAGCCACGACCTCGATGCGATGGACGACGCTGCGCTCGGCGGTGGGCACCCGGGCGTGGAGGCGCGCGGTCGCGCTCTTCGTCGAGGTGCGCTCGACGCAGCTGCCGTGCGCGAGCGCGCAGGCGGTCGCGCTCGCGGAGCGCTCGCGTTTGCTGGATTTGACGGCCTTCAGCACGGTCGCCGCGTGGGACCGCATCGGGGTTACAGCGCTGTTACCAGAGCCCGTCGTCGCGTGCACCGTGGACAGGGCGCTCCGCGAGTCGGCGGAGGCGATCGCGGGGAGCGCGACCAGAGACGCGAGGACGGAGAGAGCGAGCGGGATGATCTTCATGACGAGCCTCCTTTGCTGGCCGAGCTTTCGGCCTCGAGGTCCCATCAGCACCGAGCGTGCCGCACCGGACTCGCGGGTCCGCGCGTGCGGACGCGACGGCTGACCGCGATCGCGGGGGCACAAAAGGACAACTGGGGCAGAGCGCCCCAACGCCTGGCGCGGCCACTTCGGTGGGGGCGCCAATTACAAGAATGTAACTGATCGCGCGGCGGTGGCGTGCGGCCGAGCGGTCGGCCTACCATGTGAGGATGCGGACGAGCGCGCGGATCGGGGTCGTCGCGGCGCCTCTCATCGCGTGGGCGCTGGTGCTCGCCCTGCACCCCGCGGTCTGGGCGCGTCAGCCTCGGATGACCTCGGGGACGTCGCCGCCGTTCGCGTACATCGGCTCGTTCGCCGAGCTCTTCGCGGCGGGCATCCTCGCGGTGGGGATGACGCGCTCGAGCCGCGCCGAGCTCGTCGCGGCGGCGCTCGTCGGTGGGGGCTTCGCGCTCACGTTCCTGTGGATCGGGCTGCACCTGTGACGCGATGACAATGCTGTAAGCGTGACCGCGGGCCTCACTTCGCGAGCATGTCGATCACGCCGTCCCAGCCGGGCGGGACCTCGCGGGCGCCCTCGCAGCGCTCGCGGTAGAGGCGGGCGGCTGCGTCGTCGGGGGTCGCCGCGAGCACCTCGTCGAAGCAAGCGAGCGCGTCGGCGAGCCGACCCTGCTGGAAGAGCTCGAGGCCCGCGCCGAAGCTCGCGCGCTGCGCTCTGCGCGCCGCGGCCCGCGCGGGCGGCAGGGCGTCGAGGACCTCGAAGAGCGTGAGCGGCGTGGACGATCCCTTGGCGCGGACGCGGCCGACGAAGCGCATGTCGAAGTCGCCGGGGTTCACCGCCGAGTCGCGCGCGAGCCCCGAGACGAGCATCGTCGTGCCGAAGACCTTGGTGAGACTTTCGATGCGCGAGGCGAGGTTCACCGCGTCGCCGACGACGTCGCACTGCAGGCGATCGTCGCTGCCGATCGTGCCGAGCAAGAGCGGCCCGCGGTGGACGCCGACGCCGATGCGGATTGGTCGGTCGCCCTGCGCGGCGCGGCGCTCGTTGAGCGCGTCGAGGGCGCGCTGGGCCTCGACGCCCGCGGAGAGGGCGTCGCTCGCGGGCCCGGTGAAGAGCGCGAGGACCGCGTCGCCCTCGAGGTTGGAGACGAAGCCGCCGCGGCGCCGGATGACGGCGTCCATCACGCCCATGTACTCGTTGACCAGCTCGAACGCCTGCGCGTGGGTCTTGCCCTCGACCATCTCGGTGAAGCCGCGCATGTCGGCGAAGAGGACCATCACGTCGGAGACGACGTGATCGCCGAAGCGCACGTCGACCACGCGCGAGTGCCCGAGGAGCTCGAGGAACTCGCGCGGCACGAAGCGGAGGCTCGCGGCGTGGGCCGCGCGCAGCGCCTCGGCCTTGCGCTCGAGCTCGATGGCCTGCTCGAAGGCGCGGATGGCCTCACGCACGGTCATCACGAGGTCGGACTCCGCCCAGGGCTTGCTGATGTAGCGGTAGAGCGCCGCGTTGTTCACGGCCTCACCGACGGCGTCGGCGCTCGCTTGGCCGGTGAGCAGGATGCAGCGAACGCGCACGTCGAGGCGATGCACGGCCGTGAGGAGCTCGGCGCCCTTCATCCCGGGCATGATCTGGTCCGAGATGACGACGGGGACGGCGGTCCCTTGCGCGCGGAGCTCCTGGAAGACCTCGAGGGCCTCTTCGCCGCTCTCGGCGGTCTCGATCTGGAGGTCTCCGGAGAAGCGACGTCGCGCCTGCTCTCGCAGGCTCTCGAGGACGATTCGCTCGTCGTCGACGCAGAGGATGGCGTTCGGGCTCATCGGATGACAACCACGTCAGGAGATCGGCGCGCTCGAACCGAGCCCCGTGAGGATCGCCCCCGCGAGCTCCTCGGCGCGCCAGGGCTTGTGCAAGATTCGATGGACGTGAGAGCTGCGCGCGCGCTCGAGCGCGCTCTCGTCGGCCTGGCCGGTCAGCATGATACGCACGACCGCGGGCCAGCGCTCCCACACCTCTTCGAGGAACTCGTCGCCGCGCACGCCGGGCATCAGCCAATCGGAGACGACGACCACGACGCTCGTCCCCTCGGATTCGAGCTCGTCGAAGACCTCCCACGCCTCGTCGACGTTCTCGGCCGTCTCGTAGACGAAGCGGCCGCCGAAGCGCATGCGGAGCTGCTCCTTGAGGCTGTCGAGGATCAGCTTCTCGTCGTCGACCAACAGAATCGCAGCTTCGCTCATGCTTGGCTCCGCTCGACAAAAGACGGTGGTGGCTCGAACTCGGCGGGCTTCGTCGTGGAGCGCGCGAGGGGGAGCTCGACGGTGAACACGGTGCGCCCGGGCGCTGACTCGACGGCGATGGAGCCGCCGTGATTCGCGACGATATCCTTGCAAATCGACAGGCCGAGCCCGGTGCCCTCGCCTGCCGACTTCGTCGTGAAGAAGGGATCGAAGATGCGCGGCAGCACGCTCGCAGGGATCCCCTTGCCGTCGTCGATCACCTCGACGCGCGCGCGGCCGCGCTCGGTGGTGATCGCGAGCTCGAGGACGCCGCGGCTCTCCATCGCTTGGAGCGCGTTGTGGACGAGGTTCGTCCAGACCTGGATGAGCGCGTCGTGGTGCCCTTCGACGACGACGCCGGCCGCGAAGCGTCGCCGCACCTCGACGCCGTTCTTCAGCTTGTTTTGGTAGAGCGTGAGCACCGTTTCGACCGTCTCGTCGACCGAGACCGCGCGGCGCTCTTCCGTCGCGCCTGGGTGCGCGTAGGTCTTCAGGGCGAAGACCATCTTGGCTGCGCGATCGGCCGCGAAGCCGATGGTCGCGCAGTTGCGCCGCAGCGCGGACAGGCCGTACGCCGCGCGGAGGAGCGGCGCGAGCCGAGGTGATTTCTCGAGCCCACCGCAGTCGGCCGCGCTCGTCACGCGGAGCTGGACGAGCACGTCGGCCGCGTCGGCCGCGCCCTCGACGTCCGAGGCCTCGAGCTCGGCGCGCAGCCTCCGCCGGAGCTTCCGCTCTTCGGCCGAGCTGAGATCGGCGCTCGTCGCCGCGCCTCGAGCGAGCAAGCGCGCGAGCGCCTCGACCTCGGCGGGCGTCGCGCGCGCGAGCGTGCTCGGGAGCTCCGCGATGATCTCGCCCGTGGCGGCGCTCAAGTTCCCGACCGACGCGCGGATCGCGCCGAGCGGCGTGTTGAGCTCGTGCGCGACGCCCGCGACGAGCTGGCCCATCGCGGCGAGCTTCTCGCTGTGCACGAGGGCCTGCTGCGACTCGGCGACGCGCCGCGCTTGCTCCGCGAGCTCCTGGTTTTTGCGGTCGAGCTCGGCGTTCTTCATCGCGAGCTCGCCGTTGAGCTGCGCTTGGACGCCCTGCTCTTCCTCGAGGAGCATCGCGTAGTAGCGGACAGCCGTGTAACTGATCCCGCAGACGGCGATCACGTTGAGCGCGGTGAACACGCTGCGCATCGAGGCCGACATCGGCACGATCGGCAGCACGCCGAGCGCGTCGAGGAAGAGGGCCGCGACGACCGCGACGAAGAAGCCGAGGAGCCACCTCACCGAGGACGCGGGCCCGTGGAAGAGCAGCGCGATGAGCGGCGCGAGGAAGCTCCAGAGGAGCACGACGCCGCTCGCGTGTAGGCCACCGAGCGCGATCGTGACGGCGCACGGCAGGACGAAGATGAACCAGGCCTGACGCGTACGAAACCCGCTGATGTCCTTGTCGCGCGAGAGGCGCGCGACGCTCAGCGAGGTGAAGAGCAAATAGACGAGCGGGACGATGGCCGCGGCGACGGCGCCGACTGCGAAGAAGAGCGCACCCCAGAGGGGACACATCGCGGACTTGAGGAGCGACGCGCCGGTGATGACCGACTTCTGGCGGCGCAGCACGGGCCCATCGGCGGGCGCGTGACCGCAGTCCGCGAGCGTGCGGAAGAGGCCCTTCGCCGCGGTCGTCACGACGCCCCCGCTTCGGGCGAGATGCTCTGGCGGTCGCGCGCGCGCACGGGCAATCGGACGATGAACCGCGTGTCGCCGGCGTCTCCCTCGACGGAGATCGTCCCGCCGTGAGCGTCGACGATATCCTTGGAGATCGAGAGGCCGAGGCCGCTCCCACCGGTCGTCGACTTCGTCGTGAAGAAGGCCTCGAAAATGCGGGCGCGCAGCGCCTCCGGCACGCCGGGGCCGGTGTCGCCGATGCTCACCGCCAGGTGGTCATCGCCGCTCGGCTGGACGCGCAGCGTGAGCTTGCCCTGCGTCCCCATCGCCTGCAGCGCGTTGTGGATGAGGTTCGTCCAGACCTGGTTCAGCCGATCGTGCATGGCCTCGATCGACGTGTCGTCGGCGTAGTCGCGCACGACGTCGATCCCCGAGCGGAACTGGTGGGCGTAGAGAGTGAGCAGCGTGTCGAGGTTCGCGCCGACGCTGGCCTTCACGTATTTGTCGCGCCCGCCTGGGTTGGCGTAGCTCTTCAGCGCGAAGACGATCCGCGACATCCGGCGCGCGCCCTCTTGGATGTGACCGACCCCTGCGCGCAGCGACGCGATGCTCGAGGCCGCGCCGAGGAGATCGTCGCGCGAGGGCGACGCGAGCGTCGGGCGGAGCTCGCCGCTGAGCTCGAGGACGCCCATGTCCACGAGCGCCTCGGCGACCCGCGAGGCCTCGGAGATGCCTTGCTGTTCGAGGTCGGTCGCGAGCGCGCGGCGCGCAGCGCGGCGGTCTCGCGAGGAGAGGACGGTCGCGGCGCGCGCGGCCGTCGACACGAGGGACGCGAGGCTCTGGAGCTCCTCGGAGGTCGCGGCGCCGACTACGCGAGCGAGCCTGTCGACCATCGACTCGATCGCCGCGGCGACGTTCTCCGACGACGCACCGATCGCACCGAGCGGCGTGTTGAGCTCGTGCGCGACGCCCGCGACGAGCTGCCCGAGGACGGCGAGCCGATCCGACATGACGAGGGCGCGCTGCGACTCGACGAGCTGCTGGTGCTGAACGCGGGTCTGCTCGAGCGCGCGCTCGAGGGCCTCGGTGCGCTCGTGCACGCGCGACTCGAGGTGATCGACGAGGCCTGCGTTCTCGATCGAGACGGCGGCCTGCGCAGCAAGGACCTGCACGGTCTTCAGGCGCGCGGCGCTGAAGCAGCCGGGGACGAGGTGGTTCTCGAGGTAGAGGATGCCGTGACGCCGGCCCTTGTGGATGAGCGGCGTGCATAGGACTGCGCTGAGCTGACTGCGCTGTAAGTACGGATCGAACGAGAAGCGTCGGTCGACGGCGGCGTCCGAGAGCACGAGCTGCTGGGCCGTGCGCGCGACGTATTGCACCACCGTCGTCGCGAGCTCGTGGGCGCCCGTGAGCGGTGACCCCGGCGCGACGAGGTCCGCGCCGTCGGCGTCGAGCCCGACCTCGACGACCAGGCTGCCGTCGCGATCGACCACGAGGAAACCTCGGGTGGCGGCAGCGTTCTGGATGGTGATCGCGACGACCTTGCGGAGCAGGTGCCCCTGCCGGATCTCCTCCGAGAGGGCGAGCGACGCGCGGAGGAGCGCCTCGAGATCGAGGTCGTTCGCGGCTCCCCTGCCCGCGCCGGCGTGCGGTGACGAGGTGCCGACGAGCATCTCCGGGTGCAGCGCCTCGAGGTGCGCGACCTTCGCCGAGGCCCCCCATCGCTCGTACGCCTGACGAGCCTCGAGCAGGTAGCTGCGCGCGACGCGATGGCTGCCGCGCCCGAGGTGGAAGAGCGCGGCGCGCTCGTTGAGGAGCGCCTCGTCGCCGACGAGCCCGTAGCGCGCGGCGTGCGCGATCGCGGCGTCGAAGCCGTCGAGCGCGGAGATCACGTCACCACGAACGCGCGCGAGCTCGGCGTCGATCGCGATGCGCCAGTGCCCGAAATTGACAGCGTTGTAACTCGCCCAATGCGCGAGGGCGTCGCGGCTCTCCTCGATCTTCGCGAGATCGGGCTGCGCCCCTGCGAGCGCCGCGAGGCTCTCGTAGAACTCCATCGAGGCGACGTGCATCGTCGCCGTCGCGCCATCGCGGTACGTGCTGTACTCGCGCGCGATCGTCGCGGCCTCGTCGTATCGGCGGAAGAAGACGCGGGCCATCACCATGCACGTCGACAGGACGAAGACCGCGCCGCGATAGTTCGAGCCGAGGTGCACGGCCATCGCGCGCTCTTCATCGACGTGTTTGCCGGTGAGACGCCAGGGCTCGGGTTGCTCGACGCGTAGGTTCTCGACGAGCTGCGCGAACGGCACGGTGACGGCGAGCGGCGCGAGCTGCTTGTGGTGCCGCATCGCCCCGACCATCCCGCCGATCTCGGAGTCGCAGCGGTCGAGCGACTCACCGGCGTAATAGAGATGGTACGAGTAGCAGTGGGCCGTCCAGAGCCCGTACTCGATGTCTCCCGTGTCGATGCCGTCGGCGTAGTTGCGGAGCAGGTCGGGCAGCGTGTCGCGCACCGGGTCGACCCAGAACCGAACCATGTTGTTGAAGACGTGGGTCGGTCGGACACGGAGCGAGCGCTCGTCCCACCGCGCGAGCATCTTCATCGCGAGGCTGCCGTTCGCGTGCGCGACGTCGACCTTGCGCACGGCCGCGAGCACGAGCGCGAGGAGCGCGAAGCCGTACGGTGAATCACGGGAGATCCCCTCGTCGAGCGTGCTGCGCACGAGCTCGAACGCGAGCAGCGGCAAGAGCGGAGGCACCGCGAGATAGGCCGCGGAGGCGACGCCCGTCATCAGCTTGCGGGCCGCGTCGACGCGAGGATCGCGGAGCTCCGGGAGCGCAGCGATCGCGTCGGACGAGACGCCGCCGAGCCGCTCCATGAGCGGGCCGAGCCCCGCGCCGATGTCGGCCTCGGTCGGAGCGCGCGGCAGGCGAAAACCGAGCTCTTCGAGCAGGTCGAGCGCGCGCTGCACGGCGCCGAGGAGATCGTTTCGAGCGGTGAGTCCGTGGACGAGGATTTCTTGCCCGCGCAGCCGATCGAGCTGGCTCACGGCGTGCCGCGAGATCGCGCCGACGAGTCGATCCATCTCGGCGTTGTCGGCGGCGAGGTACGCGGCCTGCGCGGCGACGACGTGGAGGTCGAGCGTGAGCGCGTACGACGTGCTCCACGCGCTCGGCGCGAGGAGGCCGACCCCGAGCTGCAAGCAGCGGTGCGCGGTCGTGTACGCCGCGCTCGCGAGCGCGCGCCGGCCCGCGGCGAGGTTGAGCTCGGCGATCCGCAAGCGCTCGGCCTCGTCGGTGACGAGGTCGAGGCCGCGGTTCAGGTGACCGACGATGTCGAAGAGCCTGCGCGCGCGCTGCCGCTCGCTCGAGCTCTCGAGGAGGCTCCGCCCGATCGCGAGGTGGGTCGAGCGCTGCTCGGCCTCCGTGAGGCTCTCGTGCGCCGCCTGCTGGACGCGGTCGTGCGCGAACGCGAGGAGAAAATCAGGCGTATCAGCGTCGACGCTGCCGACCCAATAGCGATCGTCGAGCGGGTGGATGAGGTCGCGCGAGAGCGCGGACTCGAGCGCGAGCTGCGTCTCGCGAGGCGTCCGAGCGAGGAGCGCCGCGAGCGTGTGCAGATCGAAGGTCGTGCCGATGCACGCGGCTCGCTGCAGCGCGAGGCGCGTCTCGTCCGGCAAGCGATGGAGCTGCCGCGTCATGAACGCGACGACGTTCTCGGTCACCGACTGGCGCTCGATGGCAGCGATGCCCTCGTTCGGGCTCCAGCTCAGCGGGCCGTCCGAGGACGCGGCCTTTGCCCCGTCGCCGCGCGCGATGTCCCATCGCCACGAGCCCCGCGCGAACTGCAGGAGCCCGTCGGCGTGGAGCCCGACCAGGAAGCGCCGCAGATAAAACGGATTGCCCCCGGTCTTCGACAAACAGACGCGCGCGAGCGGCGCGACCGCGGTGAGCTCTTGGTGCAGCGTCTCGGCGATCAGCGCGGCGACGTCGGCGCTCGCGAGCGGACCGAGCGCGACGAGCCCGACGCGCGCGCCCTCCTCGCGGATGACGTCGATCGTGCGCGAGAGCGGATCGGCGGGGCCGACCTCGACGTCGCGATAAGCGCCGAGGACGAGCAGATGCGTGACGTCCGGATCGAGCAAGAGAGCCTCGATGAGGCGCAGCGATGGCAGGTCGGCCCACTGCAGATCGTCGAGGAAGAGGACGAGCGGGTTCGCCTCGGAGGCGAGCGCGCGCACGAAGCGCCGAAACACGAGATCGAGCCGCCTGCGCGCGTCCTCGGGTGGCACGGGCTCGAGAGCAGGCTGCGGTCCGATGACGGCCTCGAGCTCGGCGATGAGCTCGGTCAGCGCGCGACCCGAATCCCCGACTGCGCTCGCGAGGCGCGCACGCCAGCGTTCGACCTCGGCCGCGCCCTCACCGACGATGCGGAGGAGGAGCTGCCGGAGCGCCTGCACGATCGACGCGTAGGGCACGTCCCGGTTGACCTGATCGAACTTGCCCGTCGCGAGGTTCGCGCGTTGGGTCGCGTGCTCGAGCACCTCGTGGACGAGCGCCGTCTTGCCGATCCCCGGATCGCCTGTGACGAGCAGGAGCTCGCGCGCGCCGGCCGCGACGCGATCGAGCGCGGCGCGCAGCAAACCGAGCTCGGCGGCGCGGCCGTAGAGGCGAGCTTCGATGCGGAACGCGCGCTCGACGTCGCGCGCGCGCGGCTTGAACGCGGAGCCCGCGCTCTGTTGCACGCGGCACGCAGCGAGGTCCTCGAGCAGGCTCTCCGCGCTTTGGTAGCGGTCCTCGGCGCGCTTGCCGAGCATCGCCATCACGAGCTGCGAGAGAGGCTCCGGCACCGAGGGCGCGCGCGTCGACGGAGCGATCGGCTGCCGCGCGATGTGCGCGTGAACGATGTCGAGCGCGTCGTCGCCCGAGAAAGGAGGCTCGCCCGTGAGCAGCCAATAGAGGACACAACCGAGCGCGTAGAAGTCGCTCCGATGATCGACGGCGCGGTTCACGCGGCCGGTCTGCTCGGGCGCGATGAACCGCAGATCGGCGTCCGCAGGTGGCGCGCCCCGCGCGAGCGGTGGCTCGCGAGGCACCGTCGAGGCTGCGCCGAGCTCGATCAGGCTCGCGCGCCGTCGATGAGGATCCCAGAGCACGCTCTCCGGCGAGAGCGCCTTGTGCAAGATCCCCTTGTCGTGGAGGTGCGCGAGCGCGTGCGCCACCTCGACGGCGATGTCGATGGCTTCGTTCGTGGACGGCCGGCTCGTCGCGAACAGATCGATGAGACGCGCCCCGTCGAAGGGCTCGAGGATCAACCAGACACGACCGTCGCGTACGCTGAAATCCAGCGCGCCGAGGACCCGCGGCCCCGCTGCGCTCCGCAGGATGTCGAACTCGCGACGCGACCACGCGACGTCGGCGGGCTCGGGGTAGAGGCCGCGGAGCTGCTTGACGAGGACGGGCGCGCCGTCCGCGCGACGCCCTCGAAACACGAGCGAGCGTCGCCCTTCGAAGAGGAGCTCGCTCGCTTGATAGGTCGTTTCGGTCCCGCTCATCGTCCCCCCGAACCGAAGCGCTAGGTTGGCTCTGACTCGCGCGCGAGCGCCGCGAGTCGCCCGTCGAGCTCGCGGAAGCGCTCGACGAGCGTCTTCGCCAAGAGCCCCTCCCACGTGTCGGGCGAGAAGCTGTCCTCGAGGACGTCGCGCGAGAGCACGAGGACCGTCACGTCCGTCAGAGCCTCGACCGTCGCGAGGCGCGGCGCGCCGTTGAGGAGCGCGCCCTCCCCGAAAAGCGAGCCTGGGCCCATCGTCCGCAGCACCTCGCGCTGCGCGCCGAGGCTGCGATAGACCTGACATTTGCCGCGCGTGAGGATGTACGCCTCGTCACCGACCTCACCCTCGCGCACGATCGCGTCGCCTGCGGCGAACGTCGCGCGAGGCAGGTGCATCCCGCGATGGAGGAACTCGCGCACTTGGCCTGCGAGCTCGCTCGCGGTCGCGTAGCGATCCTCAGGCTCGAGGGCCATCGCCTTCATGATCACGCGCGCGAGCTTCTTCGGGACGAGGACGTCGCCGCGCTCGTCGGGCGGTACGACGTTGCCCGTCGCGGTCTTCTCGAGGATCTCGGCGGTCGTCGCGCCCTCGAACGGAGGTCGCCCCGCGACGATCTGATAGAGCACGGCGCCGAGCCCGAAGATGTCCGAGCGCTCGTCGACGCGATCGAGCTCACCACGGGCCATCTCGGGCGCGAGGAAACACGGCGTGCCGACGAGCGACTCCTCGGCGATCGCGAGCGGGCTGTTCGGCTCGCGCGTGATCTCCACGCCACCCGAGTTCGGTCGAACCTTCGCGAGGCCCCAATCCATCAAATAAACCTCACCGAACGCGCCGACCATGATGTTCGCCGGCTTGATGTCGCGGTGGAGCACGCCGCGGCTGTGCGCGAACGCGACCGCGTCGCACGTCTTCAAGAAGACCTCGAGCGCGACCGCGAGCCGGTGCGACGAGCCGAGCTGCAGCGCCGGGTCCTTCAGGAGTTCGTGGAGCGTGCGGCCTTGCACGCGCTTCATCGTGAAATAGAGCGTGCCGTGGCGATCGCTCCCGAGGTCGTGGACGGGGACGATGTTCGGGTGCTCGAGCTGCGCGGTGATCTGCGCCTCCTCGACGAAGCCCTGCACGGCGGAGCGACTCCACGCGCTGAGCGGCGTCAGCGTCTTCACCGCGACCTCGCGCTTGAGCGACTGGTCGCGCAGCGCGCGGACCTCACCCATGCCGCCCCGTCCAATGTGGCCAGTGTCCACATAGCGCTCCGAGAGCTCGAGGGTGGCGCGCGGCTCTCCACCGAGCACCGCGGGCAGCACGTCCCTCGGCTTGATCGCGCGCGTCGACCGCGCGGTCTCGCCCTGGGGCTCGTCACCTCCGAGCTCGAGGCCCGCGAGCGGCGCACCGGGCGCGAGGAAATCCCCAGGCGCCGCGCGATCGTTCGCGAGCAAGCGCTCCACCTCCGAGCGGAGCTCGTCGTCCGCTCCACACGCCGCCTCGATCGCGCGCGCGGCTGCGTCGGGCTCGAGCTCGACGACGGTGTCGAAGATCGCCGCGACCCGCGCTGGATTCGGTCTCTTCCCTGAGCTCACGTCGCACCCCCTCGAAGCACGTCGTGCAGGTACGCCCGCGCGAAGCGCCACTCGCGCTCCACCGTTCGCGCGGTCACCCCCAGCGCTTCGGCGATCTCCTCCTCCGAGAGACCACCGAAGTAGCGCATCACGACGACCTTCGCTTTGCGGGGGTGCTCGACCTCGAGGCGCTCGAGCGCCGCGTGGACTGCGAGCACGTCGTCGGCTCCCAATCCATCCACGCACCCGCCCATCGCCGCGTCGAGCTCCTCGTTCGGACGACCGCCGCCGCGCTTCTGCGCCGCTCGACGCCGTTGGTGATCGACGATGAGCTCGCGCATGGCTTGAGCCGCTGCGCCGAAGAAGTGGCCGCGCCCCTCCCAGCCGGGGTCCTCGCCACCGACGAGCTTGAAATAGGCCTCGTGGACGACCGCCGTCGGTTGCAGCGTTTGGCCCGGACGCAGCCGCCCCATCTGTGCGGCCGCGAGCCTCCGCAGCTCGGCGTAGACGATGGGGAGGAGCTCGGCCGCGGCCTGCCGGTCGCCACGAGCGAGGCCCTTGAGGATCTGCGTCACCTCAGGGGTCATGCGCGCCTCCCCCGAAAAAAAAATCGAAGAGGTGTGTCGGGTCCCGAGGCCGCTTTGCGGATTGAGGGTTGTAGCGCGAGGAAGCCAACGCGCTCCGGAGACCCCCCGCCATGATGAACCTCGTCTGCCCCGTCTCTACGATCAGCATCGACCGCAACGTGGTTCGAACGAACGGGCTCATCACGACGTTGGGCCTCGCCGCGTACGTCGTGACGGGGAGCGCCTGGCTCATCGTCCCGATCGGTCTCGACTACGTGCTCCGCGCGATGATGGAGGGCCCCACGAGCCCGATGACCCACCTCGCCCGCGGCGTCGCGAGCGCGCTGCGGCTCCCGAAGCGCTCGATGGACAAAGCCTCGAAGGTCTTTGCCTCGCGGATCGGCGTCTGCTTCGCGCTCGGCGCGGCCATCGCGCACTTCGTCGCCCCGACTGCATCGCTCTGGCTCGCCGCCGCGCTCGCCGTGTTCACCACGCTCGAGTCGGTGTTCGACCTCTGCGTCGGGTGCGTCGTCTACACGTACGTCGCGCTGCCCCTGCGGCGCGCCGCCGAGGTCGCCCGCGCCGCGGCCGGGAGCGCCGAGGGAGCTCCGTGAACCAACGCTCGAAGCGCTGACCGCTGGCTGGAGGTCGAGACGACGATACGACACTGCACCCAGCCTATTGAGGGAAGGTGCTCCGTTGGTAGCCTCCAAGTGGCCATCGAGTGGCCGGTTCTGCGCCGGTCACCCGTCGGCGGAGAGGCCCTCGAGGAAGTGCTGCATCGACTCGAGGAACGCGCGGGCTCGAGGCTCAGCGTCGGCTGGATAAGGGGATAGCGTCCTCAGCGCGAGCGAGCCCCCGAGCGCGCCCTCGAGCACGTTGACGAGCGGCGCCCCGAAGGCTTCGGGGAAGAGCGCAGACATCGGCGCGAGCAAAATCCCTAGCCCCGCGGCGGCCGCGTACACGAGAAACTGGAGGTCTTGTGAGCTCACCCAAGGCTCGATGGCGTGCGCTCCCCCGGCGAGGAGAGGCCACGCGCTCGTCCCCGGCGAGAGCGGCTTCCAATGCAAGAGTCGGTGGTTCGCGAGGTCGGCCACGGTGACCGGCGCGCCGTGCTCCGCGAGGTAGGACGCTGAAGCGATCGCCCGCAGACTGAGGCGCTCGAGCTGTCGCGAGAAGAGCGCCATCCGCGACGGCGGTGGACCGAAGTGGAGCAAGAGCTCGAACGGCTCGTGAAGATGGAGCAGCGGGTTCTCGACCTCGCGCAGATCGACGCGCAAATCGGGATAGGCGAGCTTGAGAGCCCCGAGCACCGCGAGCCCCGGCGCGTGCGCGAGCCCGAGCGGGACTGTGAGGCGGATCGTCCCCTTGATCTGCGTCATGGGGCTTCGAACGCGAGAGACCAGGCGCCGCTCCTGCTCGAGCAAGAGCCTCCCCTCTTCGAGCGCGACCTTGCCCGCCGCAGTGAGCGCGACGCCCTTGCTCCCTCGCACGAGCAGCGGCTCACCGAGCTCGGTCTCGAGGTTCTCGAGGCGCCTTCGGAGCGTCGAGCGCGGGACCTTCAGCCGCTCGGCCGCCGACTGCACGGAACCCGCTTCGACGACGTCGAGCAGAGCTCGGAGATTGTCCAGGTCCATCGTCGCGCCCGAAGCAAGCGACCTATTTTTCGCGCCCCCGTTGACTTACAGGAAAGTCATCAAAAAAGGGACTGCTTCAGCCGGGCAGCTTGGCCGAGAGGAACGACTGGAGCTTCGTGATGTTCTTCTCGTCGCGCGTGAACGACGGCGCGTCGTAGGCGTCGGCCCAAGCGCGGAGCTCGGCGAGGAACGCGGCGCGAACCTCTTCCTTCGCGACGATGTCCTCGGCGGTGCGGCCGCGCGCGGCGCCGTGCTGGAGGTTGTCGACGTATTTTGCGAGGCGCGGATAGTCGACGCCGAGGAGCTCCTCGACGAGCGGGACGTCCGCTGCGAGGCGCGTGAGCACCGCGGGGACCTCGCCGCTCACACCCTTCGTGGCGAAGCGAGCCGCGACGCGCAGGACGAAGGCATCATCGAGATAACCTAGGTCCTCGATGCCGTCCGGGATGAGGTCGAGCGACTTGAAGAGATAGTTGAGCGCCGCGGCCGAGAAGCGCCGCGAAGACTCGGGCAGATCGCTCTCGGAGAGGAGCAGCGCGAGCTCCGTTGCGTCGGTGGCGAGCGCCTTGAGCCACTCGGGGAAGGTGTCGAGGCAACGCTGATTGAGATCGCTCATGAGGTGCTCTCCAGATTGGGGGGGCGCGCAGCGCAGGGGGCGAATCGGGGCCCGGAATTACCGGACAAAGTATCCGACGATGAAGCCGACGATGAAGCAGGCGCCGCCGACGGCGCCGACGACCCACCAGGGGACGCCGACGGGCGGCGCCGCGACGACCTCCACGTTGGGACCGCGTTGACCCTGCGCGAGCGTCGAGCCGGGTCGATGCGCGCTCACGTGCGTGGGTGGGTTCGCGTTGACGTGTGGGGCCGCGTTCGATGAGCCGGGCCCGGCAGCGAAGCCCATCGAAGGTGGGACGCTCGCGCGCTGCTGCTGCTGTCCTTGATGAGGCGTGATCGCGGGCGGCTGCGAGTAGCGCTGGGCAGCGGAGCCCATCGTGCTCGGCCCACCCTGCGGGTGCGGCGCGCCCGCCGACGGCGCCATGGGGAAGCCACCGGGCAGCGCGTGAGGTTGCGCGGTCGGCGGGTTGTAGGAGTTCGGGCCTGCGAGCGGGCTCGTGAACGCGACCGTGGCCTCCGAGCCGCGCAGGCCACCGACCATCGAGCTCACCGCTTGGGCCATTTCACCGGCGCTTTGAAAGCGCTGGTTCAGGTCCTTCGACAGCGCGCGCTGGAAGAAGCCGTTCCAGTTCGCGAGCTGCGGGACGTGGTCGCCGATGGGCTTGGGCTCGGCGGTGAGGACCTGCGTGAGGCGCGCGAACTCGTTGTCAGCGGGGAAGGCCTCACGACCGGAGAGCAGCTCGTAGAGGATGACGCCCACGGACCAGAGATCGCTGCGCGGGTCGACGCCCTTCGAGTTCTTGATCTGCTCGGGGCTCATGTAGCCGGGCGTGCCGAGCAAGACGCCGGTCTTCGTCTTCGAGCCCATGCCGCCCGCGCCGTCCATCAGCTTGGCGATGCCAAAGTCAAGGACCTTGACGGTTTGGTTGCCGCGGCCGTCCGGCACGAGGAACAGGTTGTCGGGCTTGAGATCGCGGTGGACGATGTTGCGCTGGTGCGCGACCGCGAGCGCTTGGAGCACGCCGGTGATGATCGTCGCCGCTTGCTGCGGTGGCATCGGCTTCTGCGGGCGCATCACGGTGCTGAGCGGCGCGCCCTGCAAGAACTCCATCACGAGGTAGGGCGTGCCGTCCTCGGCGCGCGTGGCCTCGTAGATCTGCGCGACGTTCGGGTGCTGCAGCATGCGCACGGCCTGAGCTTCGGCGAAGAAGCGCGACACGATGTTGTCGTCGGAGACGAACTCGGCGTGCAGCACTTTGATGGCGCGCACGCCCTCACCCTGCGTGCCGTGGGCCTCGTAGACGGCGCCCATTCCGCCCTCGCCGACGATGCGCGCGACACGCCATCGACGGTTCAACACCGCTCCGACGAGCTGCTGTGCGAACGGCGAGTCCATGCGCGGCGAAGGCACGATACAAGCTTCGCCGGGGTTGGGTAAGGCTCTCAGCGCACTGGTTTCTTGTACGGTGGGAGCACGAGTGGCGTCGCAGAGATCTCGCCGATGTCGGCCCCCGAACCGAGCACGCGGTAGATGAAATAGCTGCTCCAGACGCGCTTCAGATAGTTGCGCGTCTCGGTGTACGGGATGGCCTCGACCCAGAGATCGAAGTCCCACTCGGGGCGCTCTTCGAGCCAGCGCTCGGGCGCGCCGGGGCCAGCGTTGTAGCCGGGCACCGCGAGCACCGGCGCGACCGCGAAGCGTCGTCGCAAGAAGCCGATGTAGTGCGCGCCGAGCCGCACGTTGAACTCGGGCTCGTCGAGTTTGTTCTCGTCGAACGCGAGGCCCATCGTCTTCGCGCTCGCGGCGCCGGTGCCCGGCATCACCTGCAAGAGACCACGCGCGCCCGCGACTGACACCGCTGTAGGCGAGAACGCGGACTCCTCGCGCATGATGGCGTAGAGCCAATCGACGGGTACGTCGCTCTCGCGCGACGCGAGCTCGACCTCGCGCGAGAACGGCCGCGGGAACGAGAGCTCCCACGCGGCGCGGAGCGCGCCCACGGGCATCGCCGTCGCGAGCAGCGTGAGCTCGTGTCGCTCACCACTCGTCGATCGCTCGCGCGCCGTGCGGAGCACCTGGTGCGCGGCGCGCGTGTCGCCCGCCATCGCGAAGAGCCGCGCCCCGAGCCAGAGCGTGGCCTCGTCGGCGGTGTGATCCGCGACGCCCAGCACCGCGAGCGCGTCCGCGAGAGACGCGGCGTCGCCGACGGCCGCGAGCGCGAGCGCAGCGGCGACGCGCGGGTCCTTCGCCGACGCGGCGGAGAGCTCGGGCAGCGCCGCGGTCGGCTCGGCGGCGAGGGCTTTTTCGAGCCACGCAGCGCCGCGCGAGGGCGCGAGGGCCTCGAGGTGGACGAACGCGAGCGCGGCGTAGAACGAGAGCGGCGCGCCCGCGAGCGTGTCCTCGTAGGCGGTGATCGCTGCGGCGCGATCACCGAGCTTCTCTCGCGCGCGGCCGAGATAATACGTGAACCGGCCGGCGCGGTAATAGACGGTCTCGACGGGGAGCTTCGCGCCACGCTCGAGCGGCTCGACCGCGTCGGACCACGCGCCGCGCTCGATGGCCTCGTACGCCGCGGTGAAGAGCGCCTCGTGCGCGCTGTCGCCGTTCGGGAAATCCTCGGACATCGCGAAGAGGAGCGCGCGGAACCGATCGCGATGCCCCGCCGCGAGCTCCGCCCGCGCGTGGTCGAGTCGCGCCTCGTCGGCGCGCGCGTCGGTCGGGAACGCGGCCTCGAAGCGACCGAGCAACCTCGTCGCGTCGTCTGGCAGCTTCGCGCGGAGCGCGACGCGCCCCGCGGTGAGCAGCGCCTCACCAGCGCGATCGCTGCCCGAGCACGCGGTGACCGCGCGCTCGAGCTCGTCGTAGGCCTCGCGCCTGCGCTTCGTCGTGTCGAGCGCGCGACCGTACGCGAGCGCGAGGCGACAGCGGAGCGCGGCCTCGGCGGAGCTCACGTCCTTGCGCGCCGCGGCCTTCTCCAAGAGGGTGAGCGCGCGCTTCGGCTGCTCGGCCGCGAGCAAGCGCTCGCCGCGCGAGGCGAGCACCTCGAGCGAGGGTGACGAGATCGCCTGCTCTTCATCGTGCGGGAGGCGTGACGCGAGCTCCTTGATGAGATCGGCAGCGTCGCCCTCGCCTCGACCGCGAGGCGCGTCGTAGCGCACGCGATCGAGGAGCGCGAGCGCGGCGCGCGCGGCGTCGAGCGTCGGCGTGTTGCGCAGGACGCGCGCCGCACGAAGGAAGCTCGCAGGCCAATCCCCAGGACGCGCGCGCGACGTGAAGAGCCGCTCCGACGCCGCCGCGAGCTCGGTGAGCGCGCCCGTCCGCGCGAGAGGCTCGAGCGAGATCGCGTCTCGTTTCGCTGCGGGCACGCGCCCGTCTTCGATCGTCGCGAGCTTCGCCAGGGCGTCGGCGGGCTTGCCGAGCGAGGCCGCGAGCGCCGCCGCGCGCAGCGCAGCGAACGGCGCGAGCGAGGTGCTCGCGGGCACGCGCTCGAACGCGCTCAGCGCAGCGTCCGCGACGCCCGCCGACTCGAAGCTCGAGGCCTCGAAGAACGCGAACGCGGCGCGCTGTTCATCGGTCGCAGCAGCGTCCGCGAAGACGGCGCGACGAGCTTCGGCCGCGGCGCGCGCGGCCTCGAGCGGGTGCCCCGCGGCCTGTTCGGTGAGCGCGCGAGCGAGGCGCGGATCGTCCGCGAGGCGCGCGACGGCACCGAGATCCAGCTTGGGGCCCGATGGCTCCGCGCCCGACGGATCGGTCGACTGGGGCGCGTTGTCGGGCGCTGCGCTCGACGACGCGCTCGCCTGCGCGGACGACGTCGCGGACGAGGTCGCGCCCCGATCGCGCGATGAACTCGGCGCCCCCGCGCACGCGGCGAGCCCGATGCCGAGCGCCCAAATCGAGGCCCTCCACGCTCGCGACATGGTCCCTCCTACACCAGGCACCAGGCGCTCCGAAGCGGAATCCATCCAGCAGAGAGACGCGCAGCGCACGCACTCGCCAGGAGGTAATGTCGCGACGTGCTCAGGACATCACTCCTCACAGGCGCTGCATTGCTGGGGTTTGCTTGCTCAGGCTCGGACAGCCAAGAGCCGAGCGAGCCCAGCAGCGAATTGACCCCCACGCCCTCCGAGAGCGCCGACCCCACGCCTTCCGAGAGCGCCAACCCCACCGCCCCGCCTGACGAGAACTTCAGCTTCGTGCTCAAACAGCGTCCTACAAGTCTGTCCGTCGACGGCAAGCTAGAGGATTGGGGAGACCTACAACCCAATCCGCTTCAGTCGACCTCTCCCCCTGTCAGTAAAAATAAACAGGCATACCCGCCCGAGCCGCCCGGGCCGTCGGCGCCCAACCCGCCCACCGCAGGCTTACGCATCGCGATCGCCCTGGAAAAAGAGCTCTCAGTCGCGGGTCGATTGGGTATCTCCGCGAAGGATGGGCTCTGGCTCGGCGTGGGCGCGCTCGCGCCCGTCTTGCCCGCAATTGGCGATCACGGTCGCGCCGGCGGCGTCGCGCCGTTCGACTGCGAATACGAACAGACGTGCTGCAACGACGGGTACATGATCCGCGGCGCGAAGCTGACCTCCGAGCTCGCCGCGGTGTGCCGCAAGCGCGTCGAGCGCTACGCAACCCTCACGGCCGAGCTCGACGCGCGCTTCGAGCGCGTCTATCGGATTGACCAAGACGGCGTCCAATACCGAGATCGCGACGGCAAGCTGCAACCCGTCAAAGATGCGAGGGTGGCGTTCACCAAGAGCGACGCGGGCGCAGACTTCGAGGCGACGATTCCTCTCAGCGCGCTGCCCCGAATGAGCCAAGCGCCGATTTCGGCATTGAGCTTCACGGCGGCGCCGTCAGGGCGCAACGCCCCCGCGACCGCGACCGACGAACACCCGTGGACCTGGCTGCTCTTTCCCAAGCCTGTGGCGTTCGAGCCCAACGCCCCTTTGAGGGAGCTCATCTTCGCCCAATATGCCGATTTCCGGGCTGGCTATTCGGCCGCGCTCTCTTATCAGCTGAGCGATCCGGGGACCCTCGAGAGCATGCGGCGGAACCCGGAGTGGACCGCGATCGAGCCCTTCTCGGGACCCATCGTCGAGAAGTACCAGAAGCTCGGCGACGTCGACGTCGACCTCGCATCCATCCCCGCCTCCAGGTTCGTAATCAGCAAAGGCGGCGCGATCCGCGGGCACGTCGAGCTGCCAGTCACCGAACCTGCCGACATGTGCTTTGCGGGGGAGCGCGACGGCGAGCTGCACTACATCCATTTGAAAGAGGGTGGCTGGGACGACCTGGCTGGTCTGCAGCCGCCGCGCTGGTGGGTGCTCATCGTGCGCTCCGACGGCACCTTCACCGCGAACGCGCTCGAACAGGACCAGACGGTCTATTTCGACCATTTGAACACGACGAAGATCGCGAACCGCGACTGCTCGCAGTTCGGACTGCGCGGCCCAGAAGGAGACGCCTACGGACCTGGCGGGGTCATTTTCGAGCAGCTCTGGCGTTGGGACAAGGACCTCAAGAAATACGTCGTCACCAAGCGAGAGGTGGGGAAGTTCAAGCGGCCACAGAAGTGAGCTGTCCACCAATCAGGATTAAGATCGCTTAATCCCGATTCGAGTCGCCGCGGCCGAAGCTCGGCTCGTGATGACCAATCGACTTTGGGCAGGGTGCTTCGCGGTTTCACTGACTTGTCTCTTCGGCTGCGGTGACGACGCAGGACAGGGGGGTAGCGGCGCCGCGAACACGGGCGCGGCAGGCGGCGCGGGCGGCGGCAGCGAACAGGGAGGTAACGGCGGGACAGGGAGCGATATGGGCGGCAGCGGCGGCGCGGGTGGGGGCGCGGCCACTGCGAGCTGGCAAATCACCTCGAACATGGTCGTCAACGAGAAGTCGGTACAAGACGACCTCGCCGACGCGGTCGCGCGACACACCGTCGTCGACGGGCAGGACTACGTCGCGATCATCCTGACGGATTTCGCTGCATTTTGCCCCGCGCTCGCGAGCGGTGACTGCGGCACCGACTCGCACTTTCGCCTCGAGCTCGACCTCGTCGGCGCGGCCGAGGGCTCCTATTCGATCGCGGACGGGCAAGTGAGCGCTTGGGTCGGTGATGTTCCCCAGTCTTGTGCCGGTGTCGGGATCGGCGCCGACAGCGGGTCGATCACGTTCTCGACCGTCGAGCTCGGCGCGAACGGCTTCGTCGACGCGTCGTTCGACCTGACGTTCATCAACGGGACGGCCTCGGGCACGGTGCACGCGCCGCTCTGCGAGGACTGACAAAGAGCCAAACGGTCGTTGCGCGCGTCGCCGCGAGTCCCGATGATCTCGGGTCATGCGACGAGCTTCCATCGTGTTCGCGACCGCGCTCGTACTCCTCGGTTGCGGTGACTCGGGCGAGTCGACGGGTGGTGGTGGCGCGGGCGCGCACACAGCCGCCGGCGCAGGGGGCTCGGGCGGCGCGGGCGGCACGCCGGACCCTTGCGCCGACCACTGCGAGAACCACCAGCTCGACTGCGGCGAGACCGCTTTCGACTGCGGCGGCGAGTGCGCCGCCTGCCCCGCTTTCGACGTCGCGACGGTGTGCGGCCCGGCGGCGGCTCCTGAGTGGTCGAACCCTCACCTCGTCGCGGTAGAGAACGCCGACTCGAGTCCTTATGCAGGTTCGATCGAAGAGCCCGAGGTCAGGGACTTCGGCGGCTCGCGCTGGCTCTTCTTCAACGACGATCCCTCCAACGGCAACAAGGATCTCTTCTACGCCCGTTGGGACGAGCTCGCCGGCGCCTTCATCTACCTCGGCGCCGTCCCAGGCCCGAACGTCGCGACCCCCCAAGTGGACGGGAACCCGACCCTCGACGAAGCGGGGGAGTTCTTCTTCGTCAGCACGCGGACCTACCCGAACCCCACCGAGTCAATTCATCAAGGAACATTTACCATTTCGGGCGATCCGCCGACGGGCACGCTCACCGACCTGCTCCGCCTCGACGGCTTGAGCCGCACCGAGACGCCGTGGGTCACGCAGGGCGTACAGGTCAGTTGGGACGGCGCTTGGCTCTTCTTCGACGAGGCCAAGTTCGACACTCTACCGCCCAGTCAATCGGACGTAGTCGCCGCTCGCCGCGAGGCCGCTGGCTTCACGCGCCTCGCCGACGAGGAGCAGGCCTCCCTCTTCGCGGGCGTGAACACGAGCGCGTTCTTGGAATATGCCGAGTCCATCTCGCGTGACGGATTGGAGCTCTATTTCACGCGAGCTTATTTCGACCCCGCCGCTCCGGCCGCGGCTGTCCTCTGTTTGATGCGCTCGACCCGGGCCTCGACCGATATGGGGTTTGGGCCGGCGGTCAACATCGGCGCAGCGGACCCCCAACCCGGCGTCCTCATGGAGGCTCCGGCCCTCTCCCCCGACGAGAAGACCCTCTATTACCACCGCAGACCAGCGGGAGAGCTCACCGTGCGCCTCTTCGCCCTCGAGCGCCTTTGAGCGCCGGGCGCCGCGTCCGGCCGATCGCGCCGAGTCGATGGAGCCGCGGCCACGCTGTCGCGCCGACGCGCTGGTAACCGGTAATCGCCGCCGTCCGCCCAACTGGGTCGCATGGCGCAGTTCTTGTTGTGCAGGCGCCCCATGTCGCTTCGCCACAGCTCGAATCTCCGAGGGACCGCCGCGCTCTTCTTCGTCATCATCACAGCCGCGGCTTGCGCGGACTCCGGCTCGGGTGGGGCCGGCGCGACGGGGGGCTCACTGGAACAGGGTGGCTCGTCCTCCGATGGCGGCTCGAGCAGCGCGGGCGGCTCGCCGCTCGCGGGCGGCGGCGGCTCGACGAGCTCGACAGGTGGGTCCACGCCCGCGGCGGACTGTCCCGCGGACGCGCTCTTCTGCGAGAGCTTCGAGTCGGGCATCGACCCCGCGCGGTGGAACACCATCGCAGACGACGGGGCGTTCACCGTCGACGACGCGGTCCCCGCGGCCGACGGCGCACACTCGCTCCACCTCGCGTACGGCACGCCTTACAACCATGTCGGTCAGCAATCGCTCGAGATCGCTACGCCCATATCGACCCCCGACGACCGCATCTACCTCCGCGCTTACATGCGCCTCGGCGACATGAGCCTGCCGGGCGCGCACCCGTTCTTCTTGGACGTCTCCGATCAGGCCGGCCACGAGCTCGGGTTCGGCTCGATCAGCAACGACTTTGCGTTCATGGGCTGGGTCCCCGGTGGGCTCGACAACGCCCGAATCTGGTATCAAGACGGCGGCGGCTGGCACCCCGGCGTCGAGGACGGCGACGACACGCCACAGACCGAGAACGGGCTCAACGCCGGGCAGTGGTTCTGCGTCGAGATCATGTACTTCGGCGACCACCAGTCACCCGACGACACGAGCCACGACGCTGAAGAGGTGCGCGTCTCGATCAACGGCGTCGAGATCCCGCAGATGAACGCCTCGGACGCGCTCTGGCAAGAAGAGCTCGGGCACGCGCCGCCCGAACATTGGTCCCCCGTCTACGACAAGGCGACTTGGCGCTTCGGGATGCAGAGCTTCGGGCCCGACAACGTCGCGCTCGACATGTGGCTCGACGGCATCGTCCTCTCGCACTCGCCGATCGGGTGCGGCGCGCTCGCTCAGCCCTGAGCCCCGACCTCGAGCTTGGTACTTACAGCCCTGTCAAGGTCGCGCGAGAGCGCCTCGAAGCGCTCCCGCAGCGCGCCGGACATCGGGCCCCTCGCGAGGTTCACGAGCTCGCCGGGGTCGTTCGCGAGATCGTAGAGTTCGAACTCCCGAGTCGCCGACTCCGGATCGAGACTCGACACGAGCTTCCACTCGCGCGTCCTCAGGGCGCGAATCGCGAGCGGCCGTCGGTCGAGCAGCGTCGCCAGGATGTCGTCGTCGCTCGCGAAGAGCACGCTGTCCTGCACGCTGTCGCGCTCTCCCCGAAGAATGGGCGTCAGATCAGCGCCGGGGAGCGCGCGCGCCCGCGGCGCGATACCGGCCAATCGCAGGAGCGTCGGGACGAGGTCGATGGAGCTCGCGAGCGCGTCGACCGACCGCCCCGCAGGCCAGAGGCGCGGATTCGAGAACACGAGCGGCACGCGCAGCGCTTCGTCGTAGGCCTGATACCACTTCTGCATCATCCCGTGAGCGCCCCCGAGCTCACCGTGATCCGAAGTGAAGACGACGCAGGTGTCCTCGAGCTGGCCACTCGCCTCGAGGCCCGCGAGCAGCTCGCCTACTTGCTTGTCAGCGATCTCGAGGAGCGCGCCATAGAGCTGTAGGTAATCCTCGAACATCTCCTCGCGGCTCGGCCAGCGTCGGCGGCGCGCGGCCTCGGCCAGGCGACGGACCCCGAGCGCGGTCTCCGCCCATATGCGGCGATACCGGCGTTGGGACCTCGGCTTGTCGGCGAGCGAGTCGTCGAGGTTCGGCGGCAGCTCGATCCCACGCGGCTCGATGGTGGGCTGCCAATTCTGGAAGAACCCGATGTCGTGCGGGTTCACGAGCGACACGACCATGAGCCATTTGGCCTCTCGCCTCTTCAGCTCGGTGAGCGTCGCGCACGCGTCGCGCACGTACTCCGGATCGACGGTCAAACCCCAGCGATCCTTGCGCAGGCCGTGCCCCTCGGGGGGTCGCCACCCCGAGAAGCCGTACTCCTCGAGGCCGACGGCAGGGC
This sequence comes from Polyangiaceae bacterium, assembly GCA_046351325.1. GTDB lineage: Bacteria > Myxococcota_A > Polyangia > Polyangiales > Polyangiaceae > Xiheicaenibacterium. The sequence goes on from JAXLYR010000001.1 coordinate 1,100,370, forward strand.
CCGCCGGCCACGCGCCCTCGGCGTCGGACAAATGCCATTTACCTTTGTAATAGGTCTCATAGCCGGCTGCCCTGAAGAGCGACCCCAAATTGTCCAATCGGTCCGGCGGCGGCAGCGTGCACGCTGGGCCCGTCGGTGGGATGCCCACGATGAGCTTCTTCCCAAAGACATCGAGGTGCAATCCCGAGGTCGCCCAGACGCCCGTCTCACGGAATAGGCGCCCGGTGAAGAGCGCCGCGCGGCTCGGCGTACACGCCATGCTCGCCGTCGTCGCCCCCGTGAGCTCGACTCCGTTGCGGCAGAGCCGCTCGTAAACCGGCAATCGGACGCTGTGCTCGGGGAACGCTCGGTGGAAGCGCCACTGATCGCAAACCACTATCAGGAAGTTGCTGGGCGGGCGCATCGGGCCATCCTTCGACGAGCCAGCATAAAGCCTGAGTCGTGGAGTAGGATGCGCCGCGATGAACGAGCCCGCCGAGCCCGCCCCGCGAGACAAGCCGCCGTGGCGTCACGTGCGCGCGGCGCTCGTCCTCTTCCACGTGAGCGCCGTGCTCGTGCTGTCGCTCCCCGGTGAGTCGATGATGAACCCGGCGCGGTGGCGCAGCGAGAACTTCCAGTCCGACGTCTCGGGGTGGAACCGCACGCTGGCGAAGCTCGGCGTCCACATGAGCGACGCAGCCTTCGCGAGCCGACTTCGGTCCACGGGGGAGTCCTATATGCGCGCGCGCTCCATCGTCGCCGCGCCGTTCCTCCCCTATCCCGATATTGCAGGCACCGATCAGGGCTGGACGATGTTCTCCAGTCCTCAGCGCCACCCCGTCGAGCTGCACATCGACGTCGAGCGCCCCAGTCGCGGCTACCAGCCGCTCTTTCGGCCTCGCTCCGACGAGTTCGGTTGGCGGCGCGATCTCTTCGACCACCACCGGCTGCGCAAGCTCTTCGGGCGCTTCGCTCGCGAGTTCTCCAAAGTGACCTTCGAGCGCCTGTCGAAATACGTCGCGGCGCTCGCCTTCAAGGATTTCCCGGACGCGACGCGCGTCCGCATTCGACTCTATTCCTATGACACGCTCGAGCCCGCGCGCGTCCGCGCGGGTGAGAAGCCAGTAGGCACGTACACCAAGACTCGGGAGTTCACGCGCCCGTGAAGCCCTCGACGTGGTGGCGATCCTGGGTCGAGTTCACCTCCGAGCGTGAGGACGGGGCGACGCTCGCGCTGATGCGCGTCCTCTTCGGCGTCATCGCGTGCGTCTCGATGCTCGAGACCTTGGCGTACGGCGTCCTCGACGTCGCGTTCGTCGGGCAGGCCTACGGCGGGGCGTTCGACGTATCGCCCAATTGGTTGGTCACGCTCCTCGGCGGTCCGACCCCGCGCGTGGTCCACGGCTTGGCGATCGCCGCAGCCGTCGGCGGCCTCCTCGTCGCGGCGGGGGTCGGTGGTCGCCTGACCCCGCTCCTCACCCTTTGGTTTTACAGGGCTGTAACTCAACTCAACGGCCAATCGAGCGGCGGCTACGACCCACTCCTCACGAACGCGCTCTGGCTCCTCTTCCTCGGCAACGCCGCTTGCGCCTATTCGGTAGACGGCCTCCTGCGGGAGCGCGCTCGGCGCTCGGGCGAGCGCCCGTGGCATCGCTGGGTGTTCGGCCGCGACGGCCAGACGCTCACGATCGTCCGGCGCTTGGCGGTCCTGCAAATCCTCGTCGTTTACTTCTCGACCGGACTGCAGAAGATGAGCCCCGTGTGGACGCCGGCCGGCGGCTACTCGGCGCTCTATTGGGTATTTCAAGAGCCCACTTGGCGGCACGTCGATCTCACCTGGACCGCCAAGGTCTACCCGCTCACCCAAATCGCGACCGCGGTGACTTGGCACTGGGAGCTCGGCGCGGGCTTGATGTTCCCTTATCTGTGGCTCCGCCATACGGCCGAGCGCGGCGGGCGACTGCGCCGCCTCGCCAAACGCTTCGACCTGCGCAAACCCTTCTTGGGCACGGGCATCGCGCTCCACCTCGGTATCCTGATGTTGTTGTCGGTCGGGCCCTTCTCGTTCGTTACGGTATCGTTCTATCCAGCGTTCTACCGTCCAGACGAGGTCCGCGCCGCACTTCGGGCTCTCGCGCGGCGTAGCTCCGGTATCCTCGGCCGATGGAACGACTCGCGACAAGCCGTGGGCTCACCACCAAAACAGCCCTGACGCTTGGCGTTCGGTCGAGCTCCAGCCCGGCGGTCCGCTGCAAGCAGCGGCCCTTCCTCCCGGGCGTCGCTCGATACCTTTTCGCGCTCGCCCTCGCGAGCACGAGCGCGTGTGGTGACGACAGCGAGACGACTGGCGGCGGCGGACAAGGCAACAGCGGCGGCTCGGCGAACCAGGGCGGCTCGGCGAATCAAGGCGGCTCGGCGAACCAGGGCGGCTCGGCGAATCAAGGCGGCTCGGCGAACCAAGGCGGCTCGGCGAACCAGGGCGGCTCGATGAACCAAGGCGGCGCGCCGCCGTGCTCCGCGACGACCCTTCAAGACTCCATTCGCACGACCAGCGTAGCCATCTCTGGCGCTGGCTTCACGGGTCGCGCCATCACCGCGGAGCACGGCTCCAGCTCGGTCGTCGCCTGGCCCGCGAGCGATGGGTCCATCCACGTCACGCCGCTCGACGCCGTCGATCAGCGCGCCGGAGATGACTGGGTTGTAAGCGGAGCGGACGTGTTCGGCGCCGCGATGAACGGCGACGCGCTCGGCCTGCTCGTGTCGCGTCCGCCCGACTATATGAGCCTAATCAGGCTCGACGCGACCGGCGCGACGCTCTCCACGACCGATCTCGTGGGCGGCGGTGATCACGCCGTCGTGGGCGTCGAGTGGTTCGGCGACTTCGCCCGGACTGGGCGGCTCGCGGTTCAAGGCGGCAGCTTCGCCGCCTACCACGCGCTGCACCGGCATTGGCCGGACGGGATTGGCCATCAAGGCGACACGCTCCGCCTATTGGATGCTTCGGGCGCGCCGCTCGGTGGGGGTTGGGGCTGGGGCTGCAGCCACAGCATGGACCAGCGGCTCGCGACCGGGCCCGGCGGGCTCGTGCCGATCTGTATTGCCGATTGCTATCCAGGCAAAGGCATCTATTTCAACCACCAAACGGCCGAGATCACGCCTGACCCGGCAGCGGACTGCATGGGCGGCTTCACCACGCTTCTCGGCGGGCTCGTGGCGATGCCGAATGGCTTCTTCCTCGTGTTCGGCGACGCAAACGGCGGCGCGCACCTCGGCTTCTACGACCTCAATGGCCAGCCCGTCTCCGTGCGCGACCTCGACATCCCTGGGGACAGCCGACTCGCCGCTTACGAGGATGGGCTGCTCCTCGGCTCCACGAGCGCTGGCGGCACGCAGCTCGAGGTGCTCGATGGCCTCGGCGTGAGCACGGGCGCGACGGCCACGATCGCGGCGCCGCTCCCCGCGCAAGACTTCGAATCACGCTCGGACGGCGAGGTCGCTTGGGCGACCGCGTCCGGGGCGATGTTGACCGTGGTTCGCGTGCGGTCCTGTCAGCCGTAGCGCGCGAGTTGCGCGCTACTCGTCGCTCGCGGGCGCGAGCCGCGCCAGGTCCTCTGCGTGGACCATCGCTGCGTCGATTTCTTCTACAACGTCATCGGATTCCCGGATGTACCCGTTCGGCCCCTCTACTCGGTAGAGGAACCCGCGCGCGGCCCCCGCCTGCTCCGGGCGCCACGTGACGTGCAGGGTGCAACCGTGAAGCTCGGCCTTGTAGCTACCGTCTTCTTCGCGCTGCCAGGCGCGCAAGGTCGCGTGCTTGTGCATATTGGGCTCTCGTATAGCCGCTTTTCACCTAGCGCCAAGCCTATTCTTTCCCCGAGCGAGGCAATCAGCCCGAGTCATGCTGCGTAAAGCGGAGGCTCCTCATGATAGCTTTTCGATAGGGGAGCCCACGCGATGCAGAGAGCACTCTCGACAACACCGATCTCAGGACTTCAGGCCATCTCAGCGCACCGAGGGCGTCCCCTCCGCGCCCTCGTCCTCGTCGCAGTGACGCTCGCAGCGGGCTCTCCTGCCTGCGGAGACGACAGCACCGGCGGCGCGGGTGGCACCGGCGCGAACGGCGGCGCTGGCGGCGCACCGAGCGGCGGGGGCGGCACGGGACCGGTCACTTCCTCGACGCACTCGACCTCGACGGGCATGGCCAACGTGCCGCTCGGCGCCGAGTGCTCGACCGACGCCGAGTGCGGAACAGGATATTGCATCAAGGCGAGCGACAACGACACGCGGCTCGGGGGCGGCGCGCCGAACGGCTATTGCACGATGGAGTGCGCGAGCGATCTCGACTGCGGCGGTACGACGAACCTCTGCGTCAAAGACAACGACGGAGTCGGCGAGTGTTTCCTCGGCTGCACGATCGGCGAGCCCCCGTTCCAATACGTCGACAGCGCGCTCGACCCTCGCAAGTGCTTCGGCCGTGAGGATCTGCGCTGCCAGCCCATCGACATGGTGCCCGTGTGCGTGCCGACCTGTGGCTCGGACAGCCAATGCGACGGCCGCGTCTGCGACCCTCGCTACGGCGCGTGTGTCGACACCGCGAATACCGGCAAGGCCTTCGGAGACAAGTGCGACCCGAACGCCGCAAACCCGGAGTGCGCGGGCGTCTGCGTGAACTTCTCGTCGGGCGAGTCGATGTGCTCTTCGCGCTGCGTGCTCGGCGGCGAGCTCGAGGGCTTCGACTGCGGCGGTATCACCTCGGGTCTCTGCGTCTTCCGCCCCGCGGACAACGGCGCAGGCGATTACGGCTTTTGTACGCCGGCGTGCAACGCGCAAGACGACTGCCAGAACCCGGACTTCTGGTGTTTTGGTAACAACTTTGCGACGAACGGCTATTGCTTCGGCGCGACGGCCTGCCCCAACGGTGCCGCCGACTGCACCGACGCCAACACCACCTGCACCGTCACCAAATACGGCCCATTCTGCCTCGATCCGCAGTTCCCACTCGGTGACGCGGGGGTCGGGGGCGGCGGCGTCGGAGGCGGCGGCGTCGGGGGGGCTGGCGGCGCAGGTGGCGCGACAGGCGGCGGCGGCACAGGAGGTATTGTTCCGTGAAGATCCCCACTCAGCCCAAAGTCATTATTCGGCATTGCGACGACTACGACCCGGGGAGGATCCGGCGCATCGTCCTCGAGGGGATGGACGAGCTCGGCGTCACGCCGTTCGGCCGCACGCTGGTCAAGCCCAACTGCGTCGCGTCGAAGCCCCAATTCCCCCACGCCTTCACGCGCGCCGAGTTCCTCGAGGGCGTGCTCCTCGCCCTGCGCGATCGCGGTCATGACCGCATGTCCGAGCTCGCTGTCGGCGAGCGCTGCGGCATCACGGTGCCGACGCGCCACGCCTTCCAAGGCGCCGACTATTACCCGATGTTCAAGCGCACCGGCGTCAAGCACTACCACTTCGAGGAGGAGCCGCAGGTCGAGATACCCCTCTCCCACGAGGGGCGCCTCCGCGATTACCTCTTTACGCCGCAGCCCATCGCCAAAGCCGACTTCTTCGTCAATTGCCCGAAGTTCAAGGCTCATCCTTGGACGACAGTGACGTTCTCGCTCAAGAACTACATCGGTATCCAGGACGACAGGCACCGCCTGATCGACCACGATCACCGCCTGAACGAGAAGATCGCAGACCTCCAATACATCATTCAGCCGCAGCTCATCGTGATCGACGGCATCGAGGCCGGCGAGGGTCGCATGCTCACGCCCTCTCCGCGGCGACTGAACCTCATCCTGATGGGTAATTGCCAAGTCGCGTTCGACGCCGTCTGCTGCAGGATCCTCGGCCTCGACCCGCTCGACGTCGAGCACATCCGCCTCGCGCACCAGCGCGGGTTCGGGCCTGTCTCGCTCGACTCCATTCAGGTCTCCGGCGACGTGACCATCGAGCAGGCGGCGCGTCGCGCGAACGGCTTCAAGGTCGGACTCGTCCGCGTGGAGAAGTACTTCGAGGGGACGAAGATTCACGCCTACGCCGGCCCCCCGCCCGAGCCCGAGCGCACCGACTATTGCTGGGGCGGCTGCCCCGGCGCCATCGAGGAGGCCATCGAGATCCTGCGGCAGTTCGACGCGCAGTGCGACGAGCACCTCAAACCCATCCACGTCGTGTTCGGCGCATACTCCGGCCCCATCGACGCGAAGCCAGGTGAGCGCGTCGTCTTCATCGGCGACTGCGCGACCTACGACGGCAAAATCGGCGACCAGCTCATCCGCATCGAGAGCCTCTACCGCGACCGCTCGACCAAAGACCCGCACACGGTCACGGACAATGACATCTACGCGAAGCTCGTCTCCGTCACCAAGAAGCTCGCCGAGGCGAACCGCAAACAGATCCCGCTCCGCATGGCCGGCTGCCCAGTCTCCGTCATGGAGCAGGTCCTCATGCTGATTGGGCTGAGCGACGTCAAAAACCCAATTCTGGATCTCGAGAACGCCCTCCCCTTCAACAAGGCCTATCTCGCGTGGCGGGGTAAGACCGCGCTCGCCCGACTCCGCGGCTCGCCCTACCAGATCAACGGCGCTTGTGAGCGCGGTGAGGCCGCGCCCGAAGTTACAGCCGAGTAACTCATCCGTTCGGTTGGAAGGTGAAGGGGAACGTTATCCTTACAACGACGTTACCCTCGGGCTCGGGGAAATCCAGGGCGCGCATCACGCGGACGGCGCACGCGCCCACGCTGATGAGCGCCGCGTCGCTGCCCCCGTCCTTCGCGTTGATGACCTTGCCGCCTTTACCGACCTCGAAGGCCACGACGACCTTACCCGCCAAATCGGGCTGCGACGTAAGCTGGTCTTCATAACACTTCCGAAAGCGGGCGAACGCCGAGCGCACGATGCGCCGCACGACCTCGGGTGGCAAACCGGCCGAGACCGTCTCGGCGCCGAGCCGCATCCTCTGGGGCGCGGTCGTGAGTGGAGCGACCTTGTCCCTCAATTGCGGGTCGAACACCGCGCCGTCGGGCGTCGCGAGCTCGGGGAGCGCGCCCAGGCCGTCCCCACCTGCCAGGAAGTCGAGGACAGCGGCCTTGCGGGCGTCGACCGCTTCGCTCGAGGGCAGCGGCCCGAGCCCGTCGGCGCGCGGCGCTGATCCTGTATCCGACGAGCTCGAGGCCGAGGCGCTCGCGCTCGCGGTCACCGACGCGCTCGCTGACGCGGAGGCGCTCGAGTCCCCGTTGGGCGTCGTCGATACAGGCTTGGAACAAGCCGCTACGAAGAGCGCAGTCGCGACGAGGGCGCGTCTCATCGGGCCTCCTTCGCCGGCACGAGCGACGGGTCGAGGACGCCGAGGAGCGGCGCGAGCAGCGCCTTGTCCTCTTTGGAGAGCTCCGTGCGCTTGGCGGGCAAAAAGAGCATATCCCCATATCCGACGCGTCTTCGCTTTTGGTCCTGGAACGTCGAGACCGTGAGCTCACCGCTCGGCAAGAGCTTGTCGAGCTCGTCGTCGAAGATCGCGCGCAGCCCGTCTTGCGCGGTGGTGTGCGCGACCCCCGCGCGCATCGGTCGAACCCAGCGCGTCGATGCGTTCTCGTCGGTGAGCGCCGCGACGGGCAGGAGCTGCCCTCTCGGCGACACCACCCAGAGCTCGAGCAGGCGAGCCTCGGGGGCGGGCGCGTTCTCCTCGGGCAGGGGCTCGAAGTATGGATAATAGGGGACAGGGCTCTTGAACGAGATCCGAATGGTCTCGGCGCGCACCGACTTATCGGTCTTGTCCTTCTTGTCCTTGTCGGCTTTGGGCGGGTCGTAGCGCATCGCCACGTAGAAGAACTTCATCTGCACGTAGTGCTCGAGCCAAGCGTCCGTCCGCGAAGTGCTGACAAATTTGTTATCCGTCAGCCACTTGGAGAGCCCGGCCGCGTCGTCGGCCGCGAGCACGAACGCCGTGAAGCTCCCGACCTTCTTCTCCTCGAGGACGGTGACGCCCGCGCCCGTGTCGTTGCCCGACGCGCCGCTCCCGAACGAGTTCGACGCCTGCGGTGGCGGCGCGAAGCCGAAGGACTCGCGCAGAGCGTTGAACGGGCTCTTCGCCAGGTGCCCGACGTCCGGTCGAGACGGCGTCGGCACGACGAACCCGAACGCCTGATCGCCGCCTCTGAACGCGACCTCGCGCACGAAATGCTCAGTCCGACTCTCCGGATCATGGACGATGAGGACTTGCTCGTAAGCGAGCGACGGCTTCCTCTCTTGGCGAATCGACGCCGGGAAGAAGCCGCCGCAAGCGGCCGCGTCCCGCACGCCCTGCCCCGCGAACATCGCCCCCGCCGCGACCAAGAGCGCCGCGACGATAGCCCCCAATTCCCTCTTCGACATCGCCCCTCCGATAGCCCGATTCAGCGTACTTCCCTTATCGTGTCACCCTCGCGCACGAAGCGCAGGAGCTCGCAGTTCGCGACGATGCGCGGCTCCGACCCGGAGACCCCGAATCGAGAGAGCAGCGCCCGCAGCACCCCGCCGTGCGCGACGATCAGCCCGGTCTTTTTTGGGGGGAGAGGAGCGCCCTCCTGCGCGAGCTCGAGCCGATCGAACACCTCTCGCGTGGCCGCTTCGACGCGGGCTACGAGCTCGGGCCACGTCTCGCCCCCAGGCGGCGTTACCCGGTAATCGAACTTGCCATATCCGAAGTCGCGGGCGTAGCGCGTGACGATCTCTTCGCGGTGCAGGCCCTCGAGCTCCCCGAAGCCCTGCTCGCGCAGTCGCGCGTCCCGCGCGATCTCGGCCTTCACCCCGAGCGCGCGCGCGACGATGTCCGCAGTCTCGACCGCCCTCGCGAGATCGCTCGTCACGATCCACGCGAGGTCCTCGTCGGCGAGCCGCCCCGCGAGCTCCAACGCCTGCGCGCGCCCGCGCTCGTTGAGCGGCGTATCGGTGTGCCCCTGCAGGCGCCCGACCTTGTTCCAATCCGTCTCTCCGTGCCGCGCGACCAAAAGCATCTCGTTCACCTGCGCGTCGCGAGCGGCCGCGCCATCGACCGGAAGGTCAAGTTGATCCGAAGTCCAGATACCCGCTTACGGGGCGGGACGCAGTGTTGGTAATAGCGCTGCGTCGCGCCCTCCATCGTGAGGAGCGAGCCGTGCGCGAGCCGCAGGGTGAGCTTCTCGACGGCGCCTGCGCTCTGCGAGGCCCGGAGCCGCAGCGAGAAGTCGCGCTCGACGCCCAGCGACACCGAGAAAATCGTCGCGTCGCGGACGAGGTCGCTCTCGTCGTCCGAGTGCCATCCGAGCCCGACCGAGCCGTCCTCGTAGAGGTTGCAAAGCACGTAGTCCGGCCGCTCGTCGAGCAGGTCACGCAGCGCTCGGACCTCGTCGGGCCACGGGTGCGCTGGGCGCTCGACTCCCGAATAGCGATAGACGAGCCCCGGCTCCCCGAAGGAGCAAGTCTGTCGTCGCACGGTCACCCGCTTACCGAACATGAGGGGAGCCTCACGTTCCCACGGCGCGCCGTCCTTCAGCACCGCGAGCAGTCGATCGGCGCGCTCCGCTGACAAGAAGGAAGGGAAATACCGCACGCGCGCGCCGCGCTCGCGGTCGTCGAGGAGGAGCGCCGCGCCCGAGCTCAGGCGGCCTCTCGCGCGAAGTGCAGGCGAAAGACGACCTCGAGCTCGTCGTCCACGCGGAACGCACCGAGCGGCCCCTTCGGCGGGGTCATGCCGAGCGACGGCAAGCTGAGGCGCAGCGTGCCGTTCACCACGACCTGCGCGGCGGTCGACTCGAGCCGCGCGCGCACCGAGACGCGCTGGCTCGCGCGGCCGTGCGACACAGCGCCCGTGAGCTCGACATCGCGCGAGACGTCCGCTGCCTCGAGCCAGCCGTCGCCGTCGGCCTCGAGGCGCGCGACGAGGTCTTGGCCCTGAAAGAGGTCGTCTCGAATCCGCTTGTGAATATCGGACTTGTCCCCGGCGCTCAGCACCGAGCGGTCGAGGTGCCCGCTCTTGCGCACGCCGTCGACCTCGAGCGACGAGCCCTGCGCGCGGAGCTCGACCGAGACGCGCCCGCCCTGCACCGAAGGCGTAACCGAGTAGGAGCGCACGATGATGCTTAGATCGTGTGCAAGCTTCGCGAGCATCCCCTTGGCGCGGGTCTCGATGGTGATTTGGGACTTCGAGGAGTCGAACCGGAAGCTCATGCTCCCTCTCTACTCCATCCGACGACTGGAGAGATCAGCGCGGAGCGCGAGCGCATTGGGCGGCCACGAGCGCCCCATAGACCAGCATCGAGCCGACCAAGAGCGCCGATGCGGCACGTTGCGACAGGTCGAGCGGGGCCTCGAGGCCGATGAGGTTGTAAGCGCCGCCGCGAGGGAACACGACGCCGAGCGCGCCGACGTTGCCGACCAAGAAGTCAGCGGTGAGGAGCCAGACGCGAACCCCGCCTCGCTTGCCGATCGTCGCGCCGAGCCCGAACAGCGCTGCGTACGCCGCGCCGACGAGCCCGCCAATCCAGCTCGAGGTCAGGGCGTCGGCGCCGAACGAGGCCGTGGTCGCGTCGTGCACCGAGACGCCCGCGCGCGTCGCGACGACGGCGACGAGCGCGCAAACGAGCGACGCGAGCGCAGCAGCGATCGCCCCGCCGGCCACGAGACCGACCGCGACGAACGCGCGCGGCATGCCGAACCGCGCCGCGGGCCACGTGGCGTCGCGCAGGTTGGTCGTGCCGATCGCGAGCTGCGAGAGCCCGAAGGTGACGACCGGCACCACAAGGCGAAACGTGCTCGCGAGCGCTCGATCGGAGGCGTGTGACGGAGACATTCGCCGCTCGACGATCGCGAGCGCGAGCGTCGTCGCGAGCGCCACTGCGACCACGCCAGCGGCGCGTCGATTCAGGATCTTCGCCGCGGCCATGCGCGCCCCTGCGCGGATCGCTGCCGTCGCGCTCACGAGGGCTCTCCCTTGGCGGGCGGTGGCTGCGAAGGCGCAGGCTCGTCGGGGAGCGGTGCGACGGCCGCCGCCTGCCCCTGCTCGGTCGGCTCGGGCGGGGCGCCGTAGGGCCCAGGGGGGAACGCCGGCGCCGGTCCGATGTGGGCAACGGGCGCCGCGACCGTTTGAGGTGCAACCATTTGAGGCCCAACCATTTGAGGCCCGACCATTTGAGGCCCAACCATTTGAGGCCCGACCATCTGAGGCCCGCCGACTGCGGGAGAAGCTGGACGGGGCGGGACGGGCGCGCCGTAGGGCGCCGCCTGCGGCCGCGCTGCGGTCTGCGCTTGGAGCAGCGTCGCGCGCGTCGCTGCGATGGCCCGGCTCTTCAGCTCGAGCTCGGTCGCGGCGCGGAGCTCCGCCAAGGTCGGCGCGCCCTGCGTGAGACCGGTGAGGACCGCACCTGTGGCCGTGACCGCGTCGGCGACCGCGAGCGCGAGCGCGTCGGCGTCGTCGCCCGCGACGCGCAGCACGCCGCCCGCAGCCTGGGTTTTCTCGGGCGAGTCGGCACCGGTGAGGTCGACCGTGAGCGAGCGGACAGCGGCGCTCTTGCCGAGCGCGCCCGCGAGCGCGCGAGCCTCGGTGTCGACCCACAGCGCGAGCTCGAGCCCTGCGCGGAGCCCGAGCTCGCCGTGCGGCGCCTGCGAAGCGCGGACGAACGCGCCCCGGTGGAGCACGTAGACGCGATCGAATTGGCTCGCGTCGTGGGGCGACGACGTGACGACCACGAGGACAGCACCCCGCGCGGCGACGGCGTCGAGCTCACCGCGCACGGCCGCGACCGAGGCGCCCGCGAGATCGGAGAAGGGCTCGACCACGACGAGGAGCGAGAGCTCGGGCGTCGCGACGGCGATCGCGAGCTCGACGGTGCGGGCCTCGGGGGCGGTGAGCGAGGTCGGCGTGCGCCGCGAGAGCGCAGCGCCGCCGAGGCGCTCGAGTGCGTCGAGGGCGGCCTTCGTCGAGTTGGTCACGGACGTCGCGATGGCGATCGAGCCCGCGACGTCGCGCGCTGGAGGCAGGGCCGGGTCGAGCGCCACGTAGCCGATGCGCGCGCGAGCCGCCGCCGACGCAGCCGGGTCGCGCCCCGCCACGGTGAGCCGCCCGCGGTCGATCCGACGTTGGCCCGAGAGCGCCGCCGCGAAGGCCAGCGTGCCGTCCTCGGGCGTGCCGAGGATCGCGAACGTTCCTTTATCGAGTGTAAAGGAAACACCGCCGACGGACCCGCGGGGCGCGCCCTTCGGCCCGAGCGCGTCCCGCGCGAAGACCTGCGTCGCGACGACGACCGTCACGCGAGCGCCCCGAGCCCGACGGTGAAGAGGAGCTTCGCGAGGAGCCAGCCGAGCGCGCCCGTGAGCGACATGCGCGGATCGCGCGCGACCTCGGCGACGAGCGCGGTCGCGACGACGCCGAACACGAAGAGGCTGCGGCCGCGCCGAGGCGAGGCGCTGTCGGAGAGCGCAGCGAGCGGCCCGAGCAGCAGCGCGCTCGCGAACGTGTACAGCGACGTCGCGGCGAGCACGAAGGCGCGGTCTCGCATGACCTTCGCCGAGCCGCTCGAGGCGAGCGACGCGATCGCCGTCGTCGCGACGGGCAGCAGCATCCATCGAAGCGCGAGCCAAGCCGCGGCGCAGGCGCGCGCGCCAACCTGCACCCGAGCGCTCGCCCCGCGCGCGAACGCGAGGAACTCGGCGCCGTCGCGGCGATCCGCGAGCGTGCGCCCGCTGGAGGCCGCGAGCGCGAGCGCGAACGCGACCACCCAGAATGCCATGCGCGCGGCCGAAATACCGAGCTTCGCGGTCGCGGCGTACGGGCCCTCGGTGACGCGGAGGGTGATGACCCAGCCCGTGAACCACAGCGTGAGCCCGACGCTCATCACGCGAGCGACGCGGGCGAACGGAGCTTGCCGCAGGCGACCGGCGAACATGCGCACGAGCTCGAGAAAGAGCGGCCGATAGCTCCGAACAGACACCGCGCGCAGCATACCCCGCACGCCGGGCGCGATACGAGTACGATGCGCCCGTGCTCGGACGCGTGCTCGTGATCGGTGGATCGGACTCCGGCGGCGGCGCCGGAGTGCAGGCAGACATCAAGACGGTGACCGTCCTCGGCGCGTTCGCGACGAGCGCGATCACCTCCATCACCGTGCAGAACACGCGCGGCGTGCGGGGCGTTCATCACGTGCCCGTGGCCACGGTGCGCGCGCAGATCGACGCCGTCCTCGAGGATATCGGCACCGATGCCATCAAGACGGGGATGCTCGGATCGGCCGCGATCACCGCCGCGGTCGCGAACGCGATCGCAGCGTTCTCGAGCGACCGGCGCCCCGCGCTCGTCGTCGATCCTGTGATGATCGCGAAGGGTGGCGCGTCGCTGCTCGAGGACGACGCGGTGGCCGTGCTCCGCAAAGAGCTCCTGCCGCTCGCGGCCGTCGTGACGCCGAACGCCCCCGAGGCCGAGCTCCTCACCGGCGTGAAGATCCGCGATGTCCGCGGTCAGATCGAGGCCGCCCGCGCGCTCGTCGCGATGGGCGCGCGCGCCGCGGTGGTGAAGGGCGGGCACGTCGCGCCCGGCGAGAACGAGCCCACGATCGAGCTCTCGATCGACGACGTGTTGCTCGAGCGCGACGGCGAGCCCATCGTGTTTCGACACGCGCGCGTGGTGTCGACGAGCACACACGGCACCGGCTGCACGCTCGCGAGCGCGATCGCGACCTTCCTCGCGCGCGGCCTCTCGCTTCGCGACGCCGTGGAGCGCGCGCGTCGCTACGTCCGCGAGGCCATCATCGCGGCGCCGCGTCTCGGCGGGGGGCACGGCCCGATGCACCACGGCTGGCCCATCCCCACCGACGCGGATCTCATCGCTCGTTGACCCAGCGCTGCCCGGCCTTGGACCGCTGCGTGCCGACGATCGACACGCGCCCCCACTCCCAAGCGACGAGCTTGCGAAACGAGCCCGCGTCGTCGCCGCCTTGCACGGGCAAGATGCGAGCGTCGCTGGGCTCTCCGATCGTGGGCTGCCAGGGGCCCGTCGCGACGAAGAACAAAATTGTAACCTTGTCGCTCGCCTCGCGCCCGACGAAGAGCCCGCAGGCTTTGTGGGTGCTGACGGCGTCGGGGCTCGCGCAGCCGCCCGCGAGCACCAGCGCCTCGTTGCCGAGCGGCTGCCAGGACCAGGTCCGCTCGACCACGAACCGCGCCGGATCGAGCACGCTCGGGCCGTGGTGCGGGGTCTCGGGCGGATAAGCGCCTTCGGCGACCGTCGCGAGCCCCGATATGGCAAGAGTGAACCGCTGCGCGAGGGCGGTGTCGTTCCGATGCAGGCGCAGCGCAGGCCCCGAGCGGTCGACCGCAATATCCACCTTCGCGGTGTTGACCGGCCCGGCGCAGCAACGAACACCGATATTGGGAGCTTTGGCGTTCGGCTTCTCGGCGCGGACGTTCGCGCACCTGGCGACGAGCCGGCCGTGGGGGCCGTTGCCCCCGCGCACGGCGACGAGCCCCGTCGTGCCTCTACCGTAGTCGCTCGCGGTCCACGTCCAAATACTGCCTTGTAAGTCGTGAACACCGAACGGACTCACACACAGGTTGTTGTGCCCATTGGGGATGACCGAGTCGCCCTTCTTGCCAGTTCCGCAGACGTCTTCTCGGTATTCGTCGCCGTAGGCAAATACAGCATTGTCAGGGCCCTTGCAGGCTCGCTCGAGCTCGAGCTCCGTGCACAGGCGCTTCTCCTGGGCAGCGCAGAGCTTGCTCGCCTCGTCCCTCGTCATGTTCGCGAGCGGCAGCGAGCCGGCCTCGTTGGGTGACAAGTACATATCGATGTAGAACCCCGACAGGTTCATCGGCGTTGCGGCCGGCTCCGCGTCCGGGACGCGCGGGATGCTGCTCAAATCGGAGCCCGCGACGAGGGTCCCAGCCGGAATCCAGACCATCCCGGGGCGCGGCGCGACGACCGGGACCACGCTGCCCCACGGGGGCGGCTCTCCCGATGGCGCGCCCTCGGGCTGCTTCTTCTTGCTGCACGCGCCGAGGACGAACACGAGGCTCACGAGAGCCGATATACGCGCTGCCCAGGAACGAGCGCGCCCCGCCACAGGCTAGTCCGCGTCGCGCTCGCGCAGGCCGAGCTCCTTCATCTTCAATTGGAGGCCCTTGCGGGAGATCTTGAGCAGCCGCGCCGCATGGGTGACGTTGCCCTGAGTCTGGCGGAGAGCGCGCTCGATGAGATCGCGCTCGAGCTTGCTCATCGCGGCCTTCACCTGCTCTTTGAGGCCGTCTTTGCTGCTCGGATCGTCCGCGTCTTCACCGTCTTCGGCGGACTCGGCGGGCGGCGGACTCGGCGTGCTCGCGCGGCCGCTCTGAGGTGCGTGGAGCGGCGCCGAGATCATCGGCTGCGACCCCGCGCGCGTCGCGCCCGTGGCCTCGCGGACCTCGGCGGCGAGATCGTTCGCCGCGATGGACGTCCCGTCCGCGAAGAGCACCGCGCGCTCGATCACGTTCTCGAGCTCGCGGATGTTCCCCGGCCAACCGTACTGCGTGAGCAGGTCGAGCGCGGCGTCGTCGACGGACGCGACGTTCTTCCTCAATCGCGCGTTGAACTTCGCGAGGAAGTGCTGGACGAGGAGCGGGATGTCCGACCGCCTGTCGCGCAGCGCGGGGAGCGCGATCGGGACGACGTTCAACCGATAGAAGAGATCCTCGCGAAAGGCGCCGTGGCCGATCTCTTTGCGCAGATCGCGGTTCGTCGCGGCGACGAGCCGGACATCGACCTTCATCGTCTTGATGCCGCCGACCCGTTCGAACTCGCTCTCCTGCAGGACGCGCAGGAGCTTTACCTGCATATCGACGGGCAGCTCGCCGATCTCGTCGAGGAAGAGCGTGCCGCTCGAGGCGAGCTCGAAGCGCCCAGGCTTGGACGCGACCGCCCCCGTGAACGCGCCGCGCTCGTAGCCGAAGAGCTCCGCCTCCATCAGGTCCTTGGGGATGGCCGCGCAGTTGACCTTGATGAAGGGGCCGTCGCGACGCGATGAGTTCTCGTGGAGCGCGCGAGCGACCAGCTCCTTGCCGGTGCCGCTCTCTCCCGTCACGAGCACCGTCGTCGGCGTGTCGGCGACGCGCTCGAGGATGTCGTAGATCCCGAGGATCGGCTGGCTCTGACCGATGATCCCGAAGCGCGCTTTGCTCTCTTCTTTTTCGTGCGTGGGCTCTAGCCGCGTCGCATCGGCGCTCGCGAGCTCACGCGTGCGCAGCGCCTTCCTGACGACGATCCGGACCTCGTCCTGATCGAAGGGCTTCGTCAGATAGTCGAACGCCCCAGTCTTCAGCGCCTCGACCGCGGTCTCCACCGTCCCGTGCGCCGTGATCATGATGACCGGCCGCGACGGGTCGTCGCGCAGCGCCGCGCGGAGCAGATCCATTCCGTCGAGCTTCGGCATTCGGAGGTCGGTGATGACCAGATCGATGTGGTGCTCGCGGAGCACCGCCAGCGCGACTTCACCGTCCTCCGCCGCGTGAACGTCATATCCGTCGCGGGTCAACTGGGCGACGAGCACCCTTCGTAGATTCGCTTCGTCGTCGACGACGAGGATCTGTTTTCGCTCAGGCGGAATCACGCATCGGAGCCTATCACACGGGTCACGAACTCGTGACGAGAGGGCTCCCCTTGTGCCATCATCACGCCGTGAACGTCGCCGCTCGCGCCCTCTCGGCTCTTCGAACGAATCATCCCCAGAACCGATTAGCCAATAGCAGTCTGGCTACCGGTCTTTCGCTGCGTAGGGTCGTCGGCGCGACCGCGATTGGACTGGCCAGCGTGTTGGGCGGATTGACCATTACGACGCCGGCTGCAGCGGACCCCGATGCGGCCGCTGCGGCGCCCGCGGAGGAGACTCCCGCCTACGTCCCGCCGAAGGGGGTCCCCGATCGGATCGGCCAGACCAAGTTCCAATATCCAGTCTGCGACCAGTCGAAGCTCTCCGCCGAGCAGAAGCAAGCCAACACGGACGCGGCGAAGAACGCGCACCAGGCTGCGCTCAAAGCTTATGAGGACAAAGACTGGGAGAAGGCGGCGCGTCTCTGGACAGAGGCTTACTCCTTCGACTGTTCGCGTCCGCGCGTATTCCTGAATATCGGGGACGCCTTCGAGCGCGCCGGCCACGCCCACGCGGCAGTCGCCATGTACCTCCTCTTGAAGGAGCGCGTGGCTCCGTCCGATCTCCCCGAGGGCGTCGACCTCGACGAGAAGCTCGAGCGCTTGATGGCCATCGTCCGAAAAGAGGATGCCATCGAGGCCGAGGAGATCGCGCGCCGCGCCGCCGAGGCCGACAAGGGCCCAATGGTGAAGCCGCTCGGCGTCGCGCCGTGGGTCGTCGTCGGCGTGGGCGCTGCGGTCATCGTCGCCGGTGCGGTCCTCGTTCCTTACGGGCTTATCCAGGCAGGCGACGCCGCCGATCGCTGCGGCGACCCTGCGGCCCGCACCTTCTGCCCCCAGGAGGCCGTCGACGACGGTGAGGCCGGTGAGCTCATGAGCCAGATTGGCCAGGGCCTTCTCTACGGTGGTGCAGGCATCGCGGCGCTCGGCATCGTGCTCGAGTTTGCAGCCAATACGCCTCGCTACGAGGAAAAGGCCAAGCCCCCTGCACCGAACATGCAGGTCTATCCGATCATCGGGCCAGGCACCTACGCGCTCTCGTGGTCGGGCACGTTCTGAATTCCCACGTGCCAACCTTATTCGCTTCACGAAAAAGACATGGCCCGCAGAGCGAACGGGGCCCCAACCCCGTTCGGGATTCACCCAGACTCCAGTGTTGCGCGTGTCTCTGAGGTCTCTCGCGATTGGCGCTTTGCTCCTCGCGGCGTGCAGTGATCAGGGCGCTGAGCCCGAGCCTCGACCCGCCCAATCGACCTCGGCGCGCGCCCAGGGCCCGAAGCCCGAGTTCGTGCCAGTGCCCGCGGGCGTGACTGGCAAAACCTGGATTCAGTCGGAGCTCGCGCGGGCCGACCGCGACGGCGTGAAGCTCGTCGTGTACGTCGGCGCGACGTGGTGTGAGCCGTGCAAAGCCTTCCACGAGGCCCTCGCGTCGGGCGCCCTCGACCAGAAGCTCGCTGGCGTGCGCTTCCTCGACTTCGATTTGGAGTCTCACGCAGCTGCCCTCCAAGACGCCGAGTGTCAGTCGAAGCTGATTCCCCTGTTCGCGCGCCCGACCACGGATGGCACCTGTGGCGCGCAACGCACCGAGGGTGGCATCAAAGGCAGCGGCGCCGTCGACTACATGTTGCCCCACCTGCTTGGAATTCTGCGCTAGCCACGTGGATCGGGGGCTGCTAGTCCGCTATCGACGTGAGCCTCCACGACTTCTTCAGCGACGAGAGCAAAGCGGCAATCCGCAAAGCGGTCGCCGACGCGGAGCGCGCGACCAGCGCTGAGATCGCTGTGCGCGTGGAGCGCAGCTCCGGTGATTATCGGCGCGCAGATTACCTCGGCGGCGTCGCGGTCGCGTTCCTCGTGCTCTGCTTCTGGCTCTATTCTTCTACCGACTTCGAATACACCTATTTCCCCCTCGAGCTGCTCGGCGCGTTCTTCGTCGGTTACGGTTTGGTAAGGGGGACTCCCGGTTTGCGGCGCAGCCTCGCGGGTCGCCGCAGCCTCGAGCGCTCGGTCGAGCTCGCGGCGAAGGCCGGGTTCGTGGACTTGGGTGTTCATCGCACCCGCGGTCGCACTGGGGTGCTCGTGTTCGTGTCGGCGTTCGAGCAGGTCGCCCACGTCGTGTGCGACGTCGGCGTCGACCGCGAGGCGCTCGGCGGCGCGTTCGCCGACGCGGTGAAGAAGGTCCTGCGCAGCGTCTCGCTCGATCGCGACGTCACGCGGTTCACGTCGGCGATTCGCGAGCTCGGCGCGGCCCTCGGCACGGCGCTGCCGCGCGCGGACGACGACGAGAACGAGCTCCCCGACGGCCCGACGACGTCCGACGAGGACAGCTCCGACGAAGACGACGAGGACGAAGACGACTCTCCCGATTCGGATGCTCCGCAATCGAACCCGCGCCGCGGAGGCCGCTCGTGATCCGAAGTCGACATATCGGCATAGCGGCGCTCGTCATCGCGTCGTTCTCGATGGCGCCGGCGGTGGCCGAGCTCCAGCTCGTGGACGCTCGGCCCGGTGGCGGCCAGTCGTTCGGCGGCAGCTCGCGGGGCAGCAGCGGCAGCGGCAGCGGTAGTGGCAGCAGCGGCTCGCGCAGCGGCGGCGGCTCCTCCCGCTCCGATTACGGGTCTTCGGGTCGGTCGAGCAGCCCATCGACCCCTTATGGCTCGGGGGGCGGTTCTTCGGGGGGCGGCGGCGGAGAGAGCTTCGTGCTCGTATTCGGCGCTGCAGTCGTCTTCATCGTCCTTTGGGTCCTCGTGTCCAACGGCGTCCTTTGGACGCGCACCCAAGGGGAAGAGCCGTGGCAGTCGTCGGTCCCCGAGCCGGAGCGCACGTCGGCCCCGCCCCAACCCAAGAAGCCCAAGGCGAAGAAGCCGCGGACCTCCATCAAGAAGGCGATCGCGTCCGTCGGGGGTCGGGACCACGACTTCTCCGACGTGGTCTTCGAGGACTTCCTCTACAGCCTCTACGCCGAAGTTCATCGCGCGCGCGGCTCCAAGCGCCTCGAGCAACTACGCCCCTATCTGCGGGCCGGCGTGGAGAAAGCGCTCGAGGCCCACACCGTCGAGGAAGTCCGCGACATCATCATCGGCTCGATGCGCATCACGCAGGTGACCGTCGACACGCACCGCCGCGTGCAGGTGGTGGTGACGTTCACGACCAATTACACCGAGCGCCATCAGGGTCGCGACGCGAGCTACTACGTCGAAGAGCGGTGGCGCCTCTCCCGCAGCGTGGACACACCCTCTCGTAAACCGGAGAGCGCGCGAGTCATCGGCTGTCCCAACTGCGGCGCTCCCCTCGAGCGGCAGGTCGCGAGCAAATGCAAATACTGTGGGGTCGTCACGACCGACGGCGACCACGACTGGCGGGTCGAAGATTGGGAGATCCTCGACAAAGAAGAGCGCGGCCCCATCCTCACGGGCACGACCGAAGAGGTGGGCACCAACGATCCGACGATCGTCGCCCCCGACGCGCGCGCCGAGCTCGAGGCCCTGCAGCGCGCCGATCCGAACATGAAGTGGGGCGCCTTCAGCCAGCGCATCGAGCTCGTCTTCACGACCTTCCACGAGGCCTGGTCGACTCAGGATCTCACGCCCGTCCGCCCCCTCCTCAGCGACGCGCTCTACGACACCCAGCGCTATTGGGTAGAGACCTACCGCGCGCAGGGACTCCAGAACAAGACCGAAGAGCGAGAGCTCCAATCCATCCAGCTCTCCCGGGTCACGCGCGACAAATACTATGACGCCGTCACAGTTCGAGTCTTCGCGTCTTGCATCGACTACACCGTCGACAAGCAGGGCAAGGTCGTCGGCGGCGACCGCGAGACGCCTCGCCTCTACTCCGAATATTGGACGCTCATCCGCGCCGCGGGGAAGGTCGGGGTGCCCCGCTCCGAACCTGGTTGTCCCAACTGCGGCGCCCCGGCCGAGTCGATCAACCAGGCCGGCACCTGCAAGAGCTGCAAGGCCGAGATCACCCGCGGACAGTTCGATTGGGTGCTCTCCCGCATCGAGCAGGACGAGGTCTACCGCCTATAACGGCGTATCTTCGAGCACGAGCTCGAAGCGCCCGTAGTCGTAGGGAGCGTTGGGCGCGGGCGCGACGTGGACGAGGCGCTCGCGCTGCCCGCGTCGCGCGAGGACCTTCACTCGGTGATAGCAAAAGGGGTAATTGCCGCGGCGCCCCAGCGTCGTGTGCGCCGTCCACGCGCAGCCCGCACCGCACACAGGCCCGAAGTGGCAAGTCTCGCAGAAGCCCCAGAGCTCGCTCGCGGTCGCTTCTCGCCGAAAGCGCAAGGCCGCGTCGTCTCGCCAAATGGTCGCGAGCGGCGTGTCGCGGACGCTGGCCCCGGCGAACGGCACAGTCGGCAGCGACGGGCAGCCCTTCACGTGGCCGTCGGACTCGATGCCGATCGAATAGATACCGGCCTTGCACCCCGACCAATGGACCTCGGCGCCCCCGGGGCGAGACCGGAGCAGCGTCTCGTGTGGCCCGAAGTAACCGAGGTTATTTCCACAGAAGACGTCGAACATCGGCAGCCCGTCGTTCGCGAGCGAGTGTCGCTCGGCGGCGCGCTCCTGAATGGCAGCGAGCGCGTCGAGGATGGATACAACCATGTAAGGCTCCACGATCCACTCCGGGTGATCGGCCGCGCGCCCCATCGGCACCGTCAGCTGGACTTGCCAGGATCGAACCCCGAGCCCGTAGAAGACCTCGAACATCTCGTCCAAGAGGTCCATGTTGAGCCTGTTGATTTGGCTGTTCGTCGTGACGCCGAGCCCCGCTCGCCGCGCCGCCGAGACAGCCGCGATCGCCGCGGCGTGACTGCCCAAGTTGCCGCGCAGCCGATCGTGCACGCGCGCCGGGCCGTCGATCGAGACGCCTATTTGGGATAGCCCCGCAGCCGCGAGCGCCCTCGCTCGCTCCTCGGTGAGGGCGCGACCCCCAGTCTGCATGACGACGCGCAGCCCCTTCGACGCGAGCCGCTCGACGATGATCGCGAGATCGGGTCGCAAATAGGCCTCTCCGCCGATGAGCACGACCTCTCGACACCCGAGCTCCGCGAGCTCTCCGGCGACGCGCAGCGCCTCTTCGGTGTCGAGCTCGCTCCAGCGACTCGAGCCCTCGCGCGGCGCCGGCCCCGCGCGAGACCCGCAGTGCGCACACGGCTGATCGCAGCGGAGCGTGAGCTCCCAAACAGCATAGACGGGCCGCGGCTCGCGGTCGGTCTCTCGAATGGCGCGGACGTGGTCCACAGGGTGGAGCGTACGTGACTTCGAGGTGGGCTCTCCTGTTAAGATGCGGGGCTATGCGCCTCGTCCCGTGTTCGGCTTGTGAGCTCCTCTCCGACGACGGGCTGTCGGCCTGTCCGCACTGTGGCGCGCCGCGGGCGCCCGGCCCCTCACGGCGCTCACGCGCAGCGATCGCGCTGGGGCTCGCAGCGTTCGCGGGCAGCGCGGTCGCGTTCACGCCGGGCTGCGCGTACGGCGGCCCCCCCGACTACACGCCTCCGCAATCCTCGGCGACTGCGTCGGCGACTTCGGATCAAGCGAGCCCGCCCGCGAGCGCCAGCGCGGCGTCGAGCGCCGCGCCCACGACTTCGAAGTAGCTCCGCTTACTTCTCGTCAGGCTCGGCGAGGATCTTGTCCCACGAGCCGTCGTTCTTCTCGTCGAGCTCGACGGACAGGTTCTTTCCGTCGCCGCCCCAATTGCCGAAATCGATGCCGACCGCCGAGCCAGCGGTCAGGCTCATCGCGTCGTTTTGGAAGACGTCGACCTTGCCGTTTGCCAGATAGCGGACGACGTCGAGGTCGAAGGCCTCATCACCGCCCTCGTTGGCGACCTTCAGGCGCCCCGCGCCGACGTCGAGCGCCATATCGATCGCGGCGCCCTTCTTCGCCTTCAGATCGTCGACCATGAAGAGGTAGTCGCTCGCGGCCTCGTCGAGCGCGAGGCGGACGTCGGGGTGCTCGTCGCCGCCGGGCTCGAACTGGAAAGACCGGCCGTCCGCTGACAGCGACAGCGTGTCGACGGTGTCGTCGGTGAACGAGAGGTCGGCGAGCACGAGCGAGAGCCCCTGCCCGAACACGGCGATCTTGTCCTTTGGCTTACCCTTCCCGTTGCTGTCGACGTTGATTCGATATTTGCTCGAGGCCGGGACGAGGAGCACGGCGCCCGGTCGCGGAGCGCCTGGGACATAGGACATCGGTGTCAGGTCACGCGCGCCCGGCAGCGTGTTGACCCGATTACCGTCCTGACTACCCACTTTGTGGCCCGCGTCGTCCTCGACCACGACGTCGGCGCCGCTCGGCCCGAAGATCCAGCGGGAGTCACCGCTGTCCTGACAGAAGGGGCATTTGGGTGCTGCGCGCCGATTCTTCAACGGCGTTAGTTGAATCGTGTGCGTCTCGGCGTCGCCCGACCATTTCTCCGGGGCCTCGTTCGGGTTGATGGCGCCGTGGCCGTAGAGCCAAGTGTTCTTCTTACGGTTGAATTCGAAGTAGCGCGCCACCCCGGGAGAGTTGTTGTCGTAGACGCGCACCCAAACGATGTCGTTGCCCTTCTCCTCTACTGCATAGGGCACGACCGCGTGACCACCCTGGCCTCGTTGGAAGAAGCCGATGGTGACAGCGTCGTCAGGTTGATTGCTCTTCAGCCTGGTGATGAGCTCGTCGAGGAGGTCGTTCGGCGTCGAGCGCTCGCGCATCTCGTCGGAGCCCGCGCTCGTCGGGTCGGTGAACTGGTAGGCGAAGTACTTGCCAATCAGCTCGCGAACCGGCTCCGTCTTCTCGAGCTCCCAGGCGGACTTTGCGCCGCTTTGATAGCTCGAGGCGTCGAGGACCTTCTCGTAAATGAGGAGGGACGAGACGGCCATTCCCTCGCAGATTCCCCCGTCCGCGGACTCGTTGACCTCCGCCATCCATTGGAGGGCGCCTGGCGTGGGCACACAATCGCCCGATTGGGGATCCGTGGGCGGGGCGGGCATCGGGTCCGGCGCCTGCTCGGAATCGCTCGGCTTCGGACTGGGCAGATCATCGGTGTCGAAATAGATGTCGGGCTCGCCGTCGCCGTCGAGATCGATGCCCTCGACCTTGCCGAGGGCGTTCGGCTTGGCGTTGCGGCCCCGCGCCTCGCCGTCGTGGGTCGACTCGGGCTGCGGGCCTTTGTTGCTGCAAACCGCCTCGTCGCCGAACATTTCGCGCGTCGCTTTGAGGGTCAGGATGTGCGGCTCCTTCGAGCCCTCACCCCCGGAGTTGGGGAAGGCGAAGCCGTCCTTGTTGGCGCGGAATCCATTGTCAGCGACGTAGGTGCCCTCGGGCAGGTCCTCGAGCGAGCGCCCGTCGGGGGCGGCGTTCGCGCTCGCGCCGAGCGAGGGTTTCGCGGTCGCGCCGACGCTGCTCGACGCCGCGGCGCTCGAGGCCGAGGACTTGGCGGTAGCGGTGCTGGAGCTCGAGGTCGACGCAGGCTGACTACAGCCCACCGCGAGGAGACTCAGGGTTACGAACTTGCCAATCGAAGAGACCCTCATCATCGACTCCCCTTCAACGCCCCCACGCCTGTTTCGCCCGTACGCCGAATGGATCCGGAGTGTCTGCCCGAGGCAGCAGGCGCCCCTCTCGGCGGAGGCGACTGGCGATGCGCGCGGCCGGGCTGCCGCCGCGGATGAGATCCGAGTGCTCCGCGACGGCCGCGAGGAACGCGGCTCGATCGCCGGGGTGATCGCGGAGGAGACTCTCGAGGACGAGGTGGCGGTGGAGTCGGTCGGGATCGTCGAGCGGGCCATGATAGATGGACGAAGTCACGAGGTCCCAAGTCGCAAGATCCTCCACGCGCGAGCTCCTTTCTTCGGTTCGCTCTCTGATGAATCGAGGCGGAGAATCACTTCTCGTCCGCTTCCATCTCGAAGCTGTCCCACGAGCCGTCGTTGCCCTTGTCTTCCTCGATCTTGAGGGCTTGTCCGTTGCCGCTCCAAGATCCGAAATCGATGCCCGCGGCCTCACCCGCCTCGAGGGGAATATCGTCGTTTTGATAGACATCGACCTTGCCGTCGGCGGCGAAGCGCACGACATCCAGGTCGAAGGCATCGCCACCACCGCCCGTGTCGAAGACCTTCAACCGGCCAGTCGACGGGTCGAGGTCGAGCTCGATCGCCTCGCCCTTTTGGGCGTCGAGGTCGTTGATGGCGAAGAGATAGTCCGCGTCGGCGCCGTCGAGCGCTATCCGAATATCGGGAGACTCCTTCTCCCCGGGCGAGTACTTCAGGCTGCGCCCGTCTTCCGAGATGAAGACCGTGTCGACCTGATCTTCGGCCAGCTTGATGTCGTCGATGGTGATCGCGATGCCGTCGCCGAAGATCGCGACATCGTCGCTCCCACCCTTGCCGTTGCCGTCGATCGAAATGGAATAGTTGCCCGAGGACGGCACGACGAAGACAGGCGCCGCGGACTTGCCGCCGGGCACGTACGCCCGAGGGAAGAGCTCACCGGCGTTCGGCATCGTGTTCACGTATTGGCCATTCTCGAACCCGATGGCGTGCCCCTTGTCGTCTTTGATGAGGACGTCGCCGTTGTCGGGGCTGAAGACCTGCTTCTCCTGCTGGTTCTCTTTGCACCAGCTGCATACGGGCTTACTGCGCCGTAGCTTGAGCGGGGTCCAATCGAGGGAGAACGTCGAGGCGTCGCCCATCCATTTGTCGGCGGCGACTTGAGGATTCACGGCGCCGAACCCGTATATCCAGGTGTTCTTGTTGCGGTCGAACTCCAGGTAGCGAGTGACGCCCGGCGCGTTGTTGTCGTAGATGCGCAGCCAGAATATGCCGTTACCCTTGTCCTCGACGGCGTAGGGCACGACGGCGTGGCCGCCCTTGCCGCGCTGGTAGAAGCCGAGCGTGACTTGCTCCTCCGGGTCCGTCGACTTGAGCCGCTCGGAGATCGTGTCGAGCACCTCGTTCGGCGTTTGCTTGTTCCGCATCACGCGGGTCTCGGAGTCCGTAGGGTCGCTGTATTGGTAAGAGAAGTACTTGCCAATCACCGAGCGGACGGCCTCGGAGCGCTCCAAGTCGAAGGTCTGCGTGGCGCCCGTTTGGAACGACGCTGGCTCGAGTAAGCCCTTGTACATCATGAGGGAACTCACAGCCATTCCCTCACAAACCCCGTTGCCTGCGCCGGAGTTCGCCTTGTTGATCCAGGCCTGCGCGCCAGGCGTCGGGACGCAGTCCTCGACGCCCTCGGGGCGGGGGACGGGCTCGCTCGGGTTCGGTTGGGGAAAGGACGGGTCCTGCGCTGTCGGCTGAGGCTCGGGCTGAGGCTGCGGGTCGAGCGCGCCCGGCTCCGCGGGGGCCTCCTCGTCGTCGTAGAAGATGTCGGGGACGCCGTCGCCGTCGAGGTCGATTCCTTGAACAGCGTTCTTGCCACCGCTGGGTGCGGCGTTGCGACCGTCGCCCGCGCTGTTGTGCCCAGTGTGCTGACACACGGCTTCATCGCCGAAGATCTCGCGCGCGGTCTTGATGGTGATGCTCTCGGTGTCGCCGCGATTGGGGAAGTTGTAGCCGTGCTTCGCCGGTCGAAAGCCGTTGTCGGCGACGTAGGTCCCGTCGGGAATGTCCTCGAGCGACTTGCCCGTACCGCCGCCCTCGCTCTTCGTGCTCTTGCTGTTTGCGCTCGTCGTCGGCGAGGCCGAGTCCTTGGTCGACGCGCTCGAGGTCGTCGCATTCGAGGTCGAGGACGTGTCCTTCTTCGACCCGCAGCCCAGGCTCACGCCTGCGCTCATGAGCAAGAGCGAAGCCAGGGCGGGTGTGACCACACGCGTCACGATGGTGCGGGAGCTGCGCGCAGCGACGGATTCCTGCGGACCATCAGAGTCGGCGAGAGCCGGAGTGCACATCTTCGAGTTCTCCATAGCAAGAGTGACGAGCGCGACTAAGACGTACGAGTCGAACGAAAGTTGAGTGGCCTTTGGCCAATAGGGAGATCCGACCAAGGCTACTTGCCGACAGCACCCGTGAAAACCACAAGTGACAAAGGCGGTAGGGCAGTTCTTCTTCGCGCAGCGAAAAAGGTTTGGCCCGTGTGAATCCTGAACGGGGTTGGGGCCCCGTTCGCTCTGCGGGCCATGTCTTTTTCGCGAAGCGAAAAAGGTTGGCCCGTGTGAATGGACCGCCGAATCGTCACGTGTGCCGGAGACGCACACCTCGCGATAATCGGCTTTGCAATTACCTTTGAATCAGCCCCCCCCAGGGCTCGTCGAGTTACCGGCTCGTCAATCCGCTCTACGGAACGCGACCTCGAAGCGGTTGTAGAACATGCTGCGGTCGCGCATGAAGTAGCTGCGACCCAGCGTCTCGTCGAACGTGAACTGCGGCTCGAAGAAGGGCCGGAGATTGCGGGTGTTGTTGAGCTGGCGAAGCAGGATCGCCGAGCCCGGTTTGAGCGCTGCCTTGAGCCGCTCTGCCCAGTCGACGAGCTGGGCGTCGTCGAAGCTGTCGCACAGGTTCGAAAGGGAGACGATGTTGAAGCGACCGAGGTTCGGTACGTCCGGCAGCGAGCCGTGAATCGGCTCGACGTCTAGCTTGCCGCCTAGTCGGATGTACGTCGGCGCACACTCCTTGCGATAGCCGCCCAAAAAGACGTGCTGCAAAAACGGGTTCTCGGGCGCGGCGTCGCGCCTGAATCCACGCTCGAAGGCTTTTTGGAAATAGGTGGGGTGCGTCCCCTCCTCGGCCCAACTCGGAGGCTCGGCCCCGAGCGTCGTGCGGACGAGCACCTGGGCGAAGCACGCGTGGAACGCCGCCGGCCAATACCGCGAGGTCGTCCAACGTCGAACCATGTCGTCGAGCGCTCTCAGCGGGCGCGCCCGAAGAAAGAACGAGAGCAGCTCCTCGTGCGGCGCAATGAACTCCTCGAAGAAGGCGCGCAGCAGGCGAAAGACTCGCTCGAGCTCACCTCGCTGGTTCAGGTGCTTGCGCGTGGCGACCTCGACGTTGAGCTCACCGAGCTCACGGCGGCGCGCTGCTTCTGCCTTGAGCAGCATGTGGTCGAGCTGATTCTGATCGGTGTCGAACGCCGCGACCTTCAAATGGGGGAAGCGCGCGGCGAGCGACAGCGCGACGCATCCACCGCTCGCGACGACGAGCGCGCTCTCGGCGCGGATTCGGTTTACCAGGTCGAACTCGATACGGGCGTCTTCACGAATGACTGCATAGAGCAGTGGCATCGTCATGGAGCTCTTCTAGCGACCTTCGGCATGTCCTCGCAAGCGCCGCGGGGCCGGCGCTACGATGCCGCATGCCCGCGCGCTCACTCTTCATGGCGCTCGTTGCCTGGTGCTTCGCGCAGCCGCTCGCTGCGTGTGACCCGAGCGCGCCCCTCGCGACACGCGATGAGGTCGCGACCCCGGCCGACCAAGGCTCGCCCACGACTCCGCGCGCGACCGCGCCCGACGTGATCCTCGTCGCGACGCGCCCCGATGCTGACTCGAGCGAGCTCTATCGCGTGTCGCCGGGCTCGGAGTTGGGGGCGCCGTTCGCTTCGGTCGCTCACCCACGAGGTGCGGCTGTGCGCGCTGCGACCGCGCTCGACGGCGAGACCGTGTTCGTCGTCGCGGACGAGCGCGCTGTCGGAGACCTGTCGTACGCGGGCGCGCTCTTCTCGGTGAGGCCCGATCAGCCTGCGATTCGCCTAGCTTCCGACGTGAGCCACGCCTCGCGTCCCGTGCCGACGAAGGCAGGCGTCGCCTTCGTCACCGGCGAGGCTGGAGACACGGAGCCTCGCGTCGATCGGCTCGCGCTCGAGAGCGTGAGCGCCGACGGAGCGGACCGTCGTCGCGTCTTCGAGGTGAGCGGGCTCTTCCTGTCGGCGATCGGCTGCGACGGTGAGCGCGTGGTCGCGTACGTCGTCCCCACGACCGGCGACGCGCGGCTCGTGTCGATCGATCTCGTCTCGAACGACGTGAGGACGCTCGCGGAGGTGCCCGCGTTCGCGCGTGACTTCGTGATCGACGACGGCGCGCTCTACTTCGTGGATCGACACCCGCTCGAGACCAGCACCTGGCAGGTCCTGCGCGCGTCGCTCGATCGAGCGTCGGAGCCGGAGGTCCTCTTCGAGAGCTCGTCGATGTTGCTCGTCCCCTCACCGCTCGGTGGTGGAGAGCTCGCGATTCACGACGCCGGAGCGACGCGCGTCCTCGGCGACGACGGCTCGGCGCTGACGCTCCCACGCGACGGCGTGCTCCGCGTGCTCGGCGCGGCCGAGTCCGGGGCGCGCGCGGGGCTCATCACGGCGCCCGGTCGAATCGGCACTCCGGTGCTCCTCGAGGGCCACGCTATTGCCATGTTGCCGTCGCCCGCGAACACCCATATCACGGTCGCCGGCTTCGCCGACGCGCGCGCGGTGATGCCATGAGGCGCGCGCTCCTCTTGACGCTGGCGGCGGGCTGCACACTGGCAGTCACGAACCGCGCCGAGGCCCAGTATTGCCCGTCTTATACGGCCTCGAGCGCTTACAACGACCACAACTGCGCCATCGAGGCCGTGCCCGGCGACAACCCCACCCCGGAGGCCTGGGCCGCGATCTTTGATTTGGTATCTCGTGGCCCCGCCGTTTGGGGTGACGCGGGCCCGTCGGTCCCCGATATCGGACAAGGGTGTGGCCAGCCCGAGCCCTTGCACGATGTGCCCGCGAGGTTTCCTTGCGAGCTCCTCAAGGCCATCGCGATGGTCGAGTCCGGGTGGAAGCAGTTCTGCGAGCCCTCGACTCCGGCGGACCAAGTCGGCAAGTCCTCGCGCACCATCATCTCGTTCGACTGCGGATATGGGATCGGGCAGGTCACGAGCGGCATGCACCAGGGTGAAAACCCCGATTTCGACAGGCAGCGAGTCGCGTCGGACCCGACCTACAATTTGGCCACGGGTACCCGGATATTGGCCGGCAAATGGATCGCGACCGAGTGCGTCGGCGACAACCAGCCCACGGTCATCGAGGACTGGTATATCGCGACGTGGGCTTACAACGGACTAGCGTACGTCAACAACCCCAATAACCCGAACTACGACACGGAGCGCGGCGTCTACGACCCCGCCGTCGGGAACCCGGCGCCTTATCAGGAGAAGGTCTTCGGCCGCATCGAACACCCGACGAACGGGCTCTGGCCGAGCGTCGCGCTGGCCTATCCCGACCCTGCGGACTGCGGCACATCGGGCTCGCCCCCTGCCCTGCCCGAGCCCCATTGCGCGAGCCCGACCGACTGCGCAAACACGCGCTCGATTCACGCCACGATGTGCGTGGACTCCCCGATAGGCGGGGGCGGCGCGGGCGGCGCGAGCGCGGCAGGCGGCGCGAGCGCAGGCGGTAACGCCGGTGTTGGGGGCGCAGTCGATATGGGTGGTAGCGGCCGCGGGGGCAACGGCGGGACTGGCGGCTCCGGGGCCGCCGGCGGTGGCAGCGACGATGACGGCTGCGGCTGCGCGATACCCGGTTATCGGGGTATCGAGTGGAGCGGCGTGCTCGCGCTCGCGGGTCTCTTCACCGTCGTCGCGCGACGCGCGCGGCGGCGCAGCGCGCCGCGGCTATCGGTGAGTTCATCCCACGACGAGGAAAGTGATCGATGACGCAAACGGAGCTCCCTTGGGTTCCTCCCGGGTCCGACCAAATTGCCTTTTACGCACGGTCGCGCCGGCTGCTCTACGAAGCTCGCCCTCAAGAGGAGTGGTTCCGTCGTTGGGAGCCCCACGACACCTTGGTGTCGCCCGAGTTCTGGTTCAACGCGGTGAGCGTCCCCGGTCCGTGGGGCGTCGCCGTCGCCGCCGAGGCTTGGACCGCGGGTGAGCGCATCATGCCGATCGAGCGCGCGCTCGTCGTCTTCGTCGAGTGGCGCGGCGCACCGAGCTACGGGCCACGCGGCGCGCTCCGCGTGGGCGAGCCCTTCTTGACCAAGACGATGTTCCTCGAGAAGCCGCCACCGCCCAAGATCGAGATCGGCGACCCAATATGGGATCAGCACGTGACGACGTTCGCCCTCACATTCGAAGACGCGCTCGCCGCGTTCCCGAAGCGCCTGCGCGAGTACCTGCGAACGCAGGGTTTCCGCGGTCACTTGGAGGTGCGCCCCTACGGCTTCGTGCTGCACCCCGAGAGCTGCATGCCGCGCCCCGACCACTACGAGCTGGCGTTTCGCATGGCGAGCGACGTCGCCTACGCGCTACGCACCCCCTGAAGAGAGAGGATCATGCCGCGCATCCTGGTCATCGACGACGAGCCGGCCATCTTGGATTCGCTCGAGTACGCGCTCCGTCGCGATGGGTTTGACGTCGTATTAGCAAAGTCGCTCGCCGAGGCGCGGACCCACGCGACCACCGTCGAGCTCATCCTGCTCGATCTGATGCTGCCCGACGGCAGCGGCTTCGAGATCGTGCACGAGAGCCGGCGCCGCGAGCGCGCGCCGGCAATCATCGTGCTCTCGAGCCGCGATCACGAGGCCGACCGCGTCGCGGCGCTCGAGTCCGGCGCTGACGACTATGTAACCAAGCCGTTCTCCCCGCGCGAGGTCGTCGCGCGCGTGCGCGCCGTACTGCGCCGCGCGGGCTCACAGGACGGCAAGCCCGCCGCCGCGGCGCCAGCGAGCCCGCTCGAGATCCCGCTGACGGCGGACGAAGCGACGCGACGCGCGTCCGTGAACAACCGACCGCTCGAGCTCACGCGCGTCGAGTTCGACCTGCTCTCTTGCCTGCTCTCGGCGCCGGGCCGCGTCTTCACCCGAGCGCAGCTCATCGATCGGGTGTGGGGCGACGGCTTCGCGATCACGGATCGCACGATCGACTCGCACGTGAAGGCTCTGCGCAAGAAGGTCGTCGAGGCGGGCGGTGACGCGAACCTCATCGAGACCGTGCGCGGCGTCGGCTATCGCGTCGACGACCGGCGCGGCGGCGCGACCGAATGACGCTGCTGCTGATCGCCATCTCGAGCATCGCGCTCATCCTCTTCATGGCGTTCGTCGCGAGCCGCTTGGTGCGCTCGCGCAAGGCGGGGCTCAGCATCCGAATGCAGGTCTTCCTCGCGCTCGCGGGGATCGTCGGCACCTTCGCGCTCGGGGTCGGTCTCCTCGTCGTCGATCGCGTCAAGGCCCGCGCGACGATGCTCGCCGAGGAGAGCGCGCGCAGCGAGGCGACCGCGATCGCCGCGCTCGTCCGCAACGAGATCGAGGTGCGCGACAAATCGCTCGACGAGGTCGCGCGCGATCTCGGCTCGATGCGCGACGTGCGCATGAGCCTGCTCGATCCCGACGATCGCGTGATCCTCGTCTCGGGTGAGCCGCTCGGGGAGAGCGAGGCCGGCGTCGTGAGCGTGACGGTTCCGATCGAGGCCTCGGGCAGGCGCGTGGGCTCGGTGCGTGTCGTGAAGCCGACCATCGTGATCCAGCGCATGCTCGCGGACTTCGCGCCGACCATCTTGATCATCAGCGTCGTGCTCGGCGCGGCCGCGGCGCTCTCCGCGGCGCTCATCGGGCGAGCCATCGCGACGCCGATCGAGGATCTCACGGACTTCGCAGTGCGCGTGAGCAGCGGGCAGCTCGTCGCTTCGCCGCCCACGGTGCACGGCCGCGAGGTCATGCGCCTCACGCAAGCGATCGAGTCGATGCGCCGCGAGCTCGAGGGGCGACCGTTCGTCGAGACCTTCGCAGCCGACCTCTCGCACGAGCTCAAGAACCCGGTCGCCGCCATCCGCGCGAGCGCCGAGGTCCTCGCGGACGGCGCGCTCGAGGAGCCCGCGCTCGCGACGAAGTTCGTGAACCGCATCCAGGAGTCGACCACGCGGATCGAGGCGCTCCTCGGGGATCTCCTGAGCCTCGCGCGGATCGAGGCGCGCGGCGTGGAGGACGCCGAGATCGTCGATCTGACCGCGATCATCGAGGAGACCGCGAGCCGCGCGCGAGAGCGCGGCCAGGCCGTCGAGGTGCGCGCCGAGCCCGCGTCGGTGCGTGGGGACGCGAGCTGGCTCGCACGGCTCGTCGACAACATGGTCGACAACGCCGTCCAACACGGCGCCCCCGACTCGCCCGTCCGCGTCGACGTCTCGCACCGGCGCGGCGCCGTCGTCGTCGAGGTCACGAACGAGGGCGAGATCGCCGAACACGTGCGAAAGAGGCTCTTCAAGCGGTTCGTCACGACGCGCCCCGATCGCGGTGGGACGGGCCTCGGGCTCGCGATCGCGCGCGCTGTCGCCGAGGCCCACAAGGGGCGTATCGCGTGCGCGGCGCACGGCCCGCCCGAGGTCACGTTTCGGCTGCGCCTACCCGAAGCTTGAGGTGATAAGAACGCGCCATGGCTCGATGGAGTGGATGGATCGCCGTGGCATTGATGGTCGCCGCCGCGCTCGTGCCGCTCTTCGTGCGGGTGCGTGACGGGCGGCGCGCGAACCTCGAGTCGCGCCCCGTGGCGACCCACGTGATCGTGGGGATGACCGCGGCGGGGCTCGGGTTCCTGCATCCGCTTACAGCATTGTTCGCACTCGGGTCGCCGGGCGCGATCGGCGGTGGTGTGCTCGGGCTGGCGCTCGGCGGGCTCGCGTTCGTCGTGCTCCTGTCGCACTCGGGGATAGGGCTCAAGCTGCGCGACCCCAAGCTGAAGCGACGGTCCGAGTCGCGCTCGCGACACCTGGTGACCGCGACGTTGGTGACGACGCTCGCGCTCGCGCACGCCGTCGCGTGCATCGTCGGCCGCTCGCGTTGATCGGCGCCGCTGTTCGACGATCGCTGAGCGGCAGTTGGCTGCTAGTCCCTAGAACCAGCATTTCTTGAAGAATTCGCGCCGCCCCTGGCGGGGCGAAGGCGGCGCGAATTCTCCGTCGAAGCCATCGCTTTTGTTCCGCGGGCCCCCATTGTCTTTTGCGTGGAAACTTCGTTTCCACGGGTAGCGCGGTAGCGCCGCGGTTACGGCGGGGAACTATAGGAGAGTGGAAACCCCAATAGGCCGCGCCACTCCTGACACTGCCAGCTTTGAGAGTGCCAATCGAGGGCCCGCTCCAGAGCCGAATTTCCAAGCGGATTCGAATGTGACTTGAACGAGCCCGCGGCCGGGTGCATCTGTCTGCCTATTGTGGGACACGTGGGCCGATTGGCAATTTTCATCGGGGCGTTATCGGGTTTGGTCGCATGCTCTTCCGGCGGCACCGGGGGGAGCGGCGGCGCTGGCGGGGCGAGCGACGGCGGCACCGCGAGCGGCGGGGGTGGCGCGGCGGCGACGGGCGGGGGCGGCGCGGCGAACAGCGAGCCGCAATACGACCGCGTCTACGGCGGTCGCGTGCTCGATCTGACGGTGACGTTCGCGGCGACAGACTGGCAAACAGTCGAGGACAACCGACAGGACAACAGGGCGCTACCCCCCAATCAGCGCGACTTCATCTATGTGCCAGTGACTGTGGAGCTCGACGGCGAGCGCGTCGAGCAGGCCGGCTTCCGCTACAAGGGTAACTCGTCTTTCCAGGTTCCGACGCTGAAGGAGTCCTTCAAGGTCGATGTCGACGAGTACCTCGACCAGGAGCTCCTCGGGTTCGACAAGTACAACTTCAACAACGGCTTCAAAGACCCGTCGATGCTGCGCGAGTGTCTGTCGCTCGAGATGTACCGTGCGGCCGGGGCCGAGGCGCCGCGGTGCTCCTACGCCAGAGTCTATTTCGACCTCGGCGACGGCGCTGGCCCCCAATATTGGGGTCTCTACACGAACGTCGAACAGGTCGACAAAACGTTCCTTCGCGATCACTTCGGCGCGGACAACGACGGGGGCAACCTCTACAAGCCCGACGGCCCGGGCGCCGATCTCTCGCAGTTCTCGGAGACGACCTTCGAGAAGAAGACCAACGAGACCGAGGCCGATTACAGCGATGTAAAGGCGCTCATCACCCTCCTCCCGACGCTGACAACACCGTCGGCAATCGAGGCGGCGCTCGAGCCCATCGTCGACGTGGACAGCGTGCTACGCCTCATGGCGATCAACACAATATTGACGAGCTGGGACTCGTGCGTCGGCACGGGGCACAACTACTATCTCTACAATAACCCCAAGAACGGCGCGTCGTCCCCCTATTGGGAGTTCATCGTTTGGGACGCAAACGAAGCCTTCGGGAACTTCATCCCCATGGGGAGCTCGAGCGCGCAGATGATCGACTGGCCCTGGGACCAGCCGACCGCGATGGCGCCCAAGATCCTGTTCGAGAAGCTGATGATGGTGCCGGCGTGGAGCGACCAATACGCGGCTTATATGGCCGAGTTCCTCGCGGACCCGGCGGTGTTCGAGGCCACGAGCATGAGCGCGCGCGCCGCGGCGCTGCACGATCTCATCGACGCCGCCGTGCACGAAGACCCCAATTACCTGTTCTCGACGTCGAACCCCGACCTCTTCACAGAGAACCTGAGCGCGGACGTAACTGGCAATATGGGGCTCGTGCTGGGGATTCAGCGATACATCGCAGATCGGGGCGCGTACCTCACCACGGCGCTGCCCTGATTCGGTGACGGGATTCGGTGGTAGAGTCCGCGCTCGGCTCTGCCATGACACCAGCGATATTGTCTCTGCGCGAGCGCCTCGACGTGCACCCCGACTACACGGGGCGCGGCGTGAACATCGCGTTCATCGACTCGGCGTTCTTCCCTCACCCCGATTTGACTCGGCCGACGAGCCGCATTCGGGCGTTCATCGATCTCACGCGCGACGCGCCTGCGGTCGAGGATTTCCTCGCGATCGAGGCGCACGTCTGGCACGGGACGATGACGGCGTGCTGCGCGGCCGGTAATGGCTATTTGTCGCACGGCCGCTATGCCGGTATCGCGTCGAACGCGGAGGTCGTGCTCCTGCGCGTGCAGGCGAGCGACCGGCTGGCGATTCAAGGGCACACCGTGGCGAAGGCCCTCAGGTTCATCAAGAACCACCCCGAGCTCGAGGTCCACGTCGTGAACGTCTCTGTTGGCGTCTCTTGGGATGACCCTGACGCGCTCGACGTCGAGGACGCTGTGGCCGAGGTCGCGGCGACAGGGGTGGTGGTGGTCGCGGCGGCCGGGAACATCGATGGGGCGCCCCCCTCGCCGCCGGCCTCGAGCGCGGCTGCGATCTCGGTCGGTGGTCTCGACGATCAGAACACGCCCGCGTCTCACGACGACGCGCGCTGGCCGTCGAGCTCGGGCGCGCGCAGCAACCGGGTCATGAAGCCCGATTTGCTCGCGCCCGCGGCGCGCCTGCCGGCACCGATGCTCCCGGGGAGCCTCACCGCACGCGAGGCTTCACCGCTCTTCCAGGTCTTGCGCATCCTCGAAGACACCGAGTCGGACATCCGCTTTCGCAAGGGGCGGGACCTCGACCCGAGCCGTCGCGACGAGGCCTCGCTCGCGAAATTCCTCGACGCCGTGCGCGAGCGGATTCGCGATCAGAAGTACATCGCGCCGGCGTACCAGCACGTGGACGGCACGTCGTTCTCGGCGCCGATCGTGTCGTCCGTCGTCGCGCAGATGCTCGAGGCGAACCCGCGGCTCACGTCGACCGAGATCCGGCGCGGCCTCGTCGAGACGTGCCGCCGGCTCCCCGGGGTCCCCGCGGTCCAACAGGGAGCGGGCGTGCTCGCGCCGCGCGCGGCGGTCGCGTGGGCCGAGGCCCTCGCGGGGCGCGGCGATCTGCGGACGGCCAGCCGTCGCGTGAGCACTCCGCCCACCGAAGCACGACCGTCGCGACGCCCGAAGAAGGCCTGAGCGGCGCGCGTGGATCCCGAACGGGGTTGGGGCCTCGTTCGCAGAAAAACAAAACGAAAACGGCGCCCCCTTTTGGGGAGCGCCGTCTCGTCAACGACATCGTGCGAAGGGCGGGACTTGAACCCGCACGGTGTTACCCGCTAGCACCTCAAGCTAGTGCGTCTGCCAATTCCGCCACCTTCGCGTTGGGCGGCCGGGACCTTACCAACCTGGCCTGCCAAGTCAAGACGTTAGGCGCGCGCGACGACTGACAGCGCGTCGTTTTTTTTCCTGAGGGCGCAGGGTTCCGAGGCGACGGTCGCGCTGGACAACTGGTCATACCAGCTTACCACCTGCTACGCTGAGGACATGTTTCGACCGGTCGAGAAGAAGTCCCTCGCGACGAGCGTGTTCGAGCAGCTGCGCGATCACATCGTGCGGGGAGAGGCCCGGCCCGGGGACGCGCTGCCGAGCGAGCGCGTGCTGTCGGAGAAGCTGAAGGTGAACCGCGGCGCTGTGCGCGAGGGCCTGCGCCGGCTCGAGCAGGCGGGGCTCGTCGCGGTGTCACAAGGCGGCGCGACGCAGGTGCTCGACTTCACGCGGACGGCCGGGCTCGAGCTCTTGGGCGCGCTCGTCGTTCGCGAGGGGCGCGTCGACACGCGCGTCGCGCGCAGCATCCTCGAGCTTCGTTCGGCGCTCGGGCCGGAGGTCGCGCGCGCTTGCGCTCGACGACGGGCGACGGGTGCGCTGCCGAAGATCGTCGCGGAGATGCGGGCCGCGAACGGCGACGCGAAGCGGCTCTCCGAGCTCGCGATGTCGTTCTGGGCCGAGGTCGTGCGCGGCGCGGACGGCCTCGCGTGGCAGCTCGCGTTCAACTCCCTGCGGGCGAGCTACGGCCTCGTCGAAGAGCACCTCGCCGAGGTCATGCTCGAGGAGCACGCCTCGACGGCGGAGTACGCGCGCCTCGCCGATGTCATCGCGGCGGGTGACGAGGCCGCGGCCGCGAAGGTCGCCGGCGCGCTCGTCGTGCGTGGGCAGCGAGCGTTCGCGCACGTGCTCGACGCCATCGATCGCGAGGACGGGGAGGGCAGCGCGCGCGCGACCAAAGAAAAGGGCTCGACAGCCAAGCGCGTCACGAAGGCTGGCGCGGCCGTCGCGGCGAAGAAGGGGCGCGGGCGATGAGCATCACGAACGAAGACGCGGCCCTCGCGGCCCTCGCGCCAGCCCAGTCGACGCACGCGCGCAGCGTGCGGAGCCTCGCGACGCTGCGCGGAGCTGCTTGGTATTTCCTGCGGTTTCCCACGCCGCGCATGCTGCTCGCGAGCGCGGCGGTGCTGGGCGCGGTTCGGATCGTTCTTGGGCAGCCGCGGCTCGGTGACCTCGCGGCGTTCGGGTGCGTGGCCGCGGTCTGGCCGCTCGTCGAGTGGTTCCTACACAGCGCCGTCCTGCATTTTCGGCCGCGGACGATCGCGGGCCGTCGCGTCGATCCGCTCTTCGCTCGGTATCACCGCTACCACCACGAGCACCCGTGGATCCTCGAGCGGACGTTCCTCCCAGTCCCGGTGCTCGCGGTGCTCCTGCCGATCAACGCAGCGGTCTTCGTGCTCGCGATGCCGACGATCACGACGGGCCTCAGCGTCGCGTGCGCGACGTCGCTCGCCGCGCTCGGCTACGAGTGGACGCACTACCTCACGCACACGCCGTATCGCCCGCGATCGAGGTTTTACGCAGCGATCCAGCGACATCACCTGCGTCACCACTTCTCGGACGAGGAGAAGTCGTTCGCGTTCCTCGTGCCTGCGATCGATCGCTGGCTCGGAACGGCGGAGCCACCGCGCTGAGCGCCCGCGCGTTGCGCGAGGCCGGCGCCGGGTGTACGCGGCGACGCATGAGCGACGCATCCGCTACGGATTTCGAAGCGTTCTGGCAGGGCTTTCTCGCCGACCACTGGCGCGCGAGGTCAAAGAGCTGCGCCGCGCGCAGCAGGCGGCGGTGAACTAGCTGCCGGTCGGGTGGTCGGCTCGGGTTGGGGGTGCTTCGAGGGCGGCGAGTTTCACCGAACGATCGTGCTTTGTCGCGGAGCCGCGCGCGGTCAGGTCGTGTACTCGGCGTTGACCTCGACGTAGCGGTAACCGAGATCGCTGGTGAGGACGACGGCGTGACCATCGCCTGCGCCGAGCTCGATCTCCAACGAGAGATCGTCGCTGCGCATCGCTTGGCTGAGCGCTGCGCGATCGAAGCGCGTGGGCTCGCCGCGCTCGAAGACGACGACGCCCGCGAGCCGACAGACGAGGCGCGACGGATCGGGCAGCGCGGGGTGGTTGCCGGCGGCGCTCACGAAGCGCCCCCAGTTCGGATCGTTGCCGAAGAGCGCCGTCCGCACGAGCGCCGAGTGCGCGATCAGCCGCGCGATCTCTTCGGCGAGGACGGAGCTCGGCGCGCCGCTCACGCGGATCGTGCAAACCTTGGTCGCGCCCTCACCGTCGCGCGCGATGAGCCACGCGAGTTTGTCGCAGGTGCGTGAGAGCGCCGAGCGCCAGTCGTTCGGCGCGAAGCCGGCGCGCTCGGTCGCGAGCAGGAGGAACATGTCGTTCGTGCTGGTGTGCGAGTCGACGTGGATCGCGTTGAAGCTCGTGCGGAGGGCGCGCGCAGCCTCGGCGGCGAGCACGTCGGCCGAGATCGAGAGGTCCGTAGCGACGATCGAGAGCATCGTCGCCATGTTCGGCTCGATCATCCCTGCGCCTTTGCAGACGCCCGCGACGCCCCAGGTCGGCCCGCCGCGCTCGCCCCAAGCCTTGGGGAAGGCGTCGGTCGTCATCATCGCAGCGAGGAACGACTCGGATGCGGCGCGGCCCGTCGAGAGCGACGCGTGCGCGCGATCGATCCCGTCGAGCACGCGCTCGATCGGGAGCTCTACGCCGATGACACCCGTCGAGGCGACGATGACCTCGCGCGGGGTGCACCCGACGTGCTGCGCGACGCGCTCGGCCATCATCGCAGCGTGCCGCGCGCCGCGCTCGCCCGTGCAGGCGTTCGCGTTGCCCGAGTTCACCACGACGGCGCGCACGCGCCCGTGGCTCTCGGCCAGGTGGCGGCGCGAGAGCGTGACGGGCGCTGCGGCGAACGCGTTCTTCGTGAACACGGCGGCGGCCGAGGCGATCTCCTCGGTCACGAGCAGCGCGACGTCGGGGCGACCGCTCGGCTTGATGCCCGCCGCCACACCCGCGACCGAAATGCCGGGGAGCTCCGCGATGGTGAGCGGCGCGGGCTGCGGCGCGTACGCCGTGTTTTGCTGGGAGTTCACGAGGCGCTCTCTCGTCCGCGGCGCGGGAGGCGTCAAGCCGTCGGTGTAGGATGCGGGCGTGTCCGCGCGGCGCGACGCGATCCTGTTCCTCGCTGCGGCGCTCGTACCGTCCGCCGCGATGGGCGCGCTCGGCTGGCGCGCGCTGCGCAACGAAGAGGCCGCGCGTGCTCGCGAGGCCTCGCTCGAGGTCACGGGCGCCGCCGAGGAGATCGCCGGGACCGCGCGCGCTCGGATCGAGGCGGCCGAGGGCGAGCTCGATTCGTTGGGGCACAAACCAATTTCGAGCGCCGACGAGCAGCTCGAGGTCTACGGCATGGCGGCGAGCGTCGCGCCTTCGTTCGCGGCGCCTGTGCTCTTCGCCGCGGACGGTCGCTTGCTCCTGCCGCGCGAGGAGTCGAGCGCGGCGCCGACGAGCTCGGAGGCGCGCGCCTGCGACGAGGCGACCGCGGAGCTCTCGACGGCGAACCGAGCTCGCGCGGTGAGCACGCTGCTCGCGCAGTGCGAGACAGCGCGCGACACGCAAGGCCGCTGGATCTGGCCGGTGCTCGCGATCGGCGCGCTCGCCTCGGGCTCGGCGAGTGGAGATCTCGCGCCACGTCTCGCGCGGTGGTTCGAACCCGCGGAGCCGAGCTTCGATACGAGGAGCGCGAGCTCGCGCTCTCGGAGGTCCGGGAGCTCCGCGCAGTCGGCGACGCGGAGCGCGCGCGCATGCTCGCGGCCCTCGCGCCGCGCACGTCGGGCGCGGCTCCGATCGCGACGATCCCTTCGGTGACCCGCGCGGCGCGCAGCGACGTCGTGCAACGCGCGCTGCGCGGCTCCACGCAGGAAGAGGGCTCGCTCGTCACGTTCCGCGGGCCAGGCGTCGTCGGCGCCGTGGCGGCTTTGCGCGGTGGAGGCTTCGCTGGCTTCGTGGTGACCCCCGAGACGCTCGGGCGCGCGCTCGCGTCGGACCCACACGTTGGCTTCACGAAGCTACCTCGCGCGCTCGTCGCGAGCGTGGCGACCGGTGATGGAGGCACGCCGACCGACGGCGCACCCGAGGGCGTCGCGTTCCTTCAGGCGGGGCTCGGCGTTCGCGTTCGACACCGCGATCCGCGAGCGTGGCGGGCCGAGGCTCGACGGAGCGAGCGCGTCCTCGTCGGCTTGCTCGGCGTGGGGATCTCGCTCGCGGTGGTGCTCGCGATCGTGCTCTATCGACGCACGCGCGCGGCGCGCCGCACGAGCGAGCTCCGCACGAGCTTCGTCGCGAGCGTGTCGCACGAGCTCCGCACGCCGCTCGCGTCGGTGCGGATGCTGAGCGAGCTCCTCGCCGAGGAGCGCGTCGAGCCTGCCGAGCGCAAGGAGGTCGCCGACGCGCTCGCGCGCGAGGCCGTCCGCATGACGGAGACGCTGGATCGGCTGATGGTCTACGCGAAGAGCGAGCGCGGTAAGCTCCGCGCTGCGCGCGCGCCCCTCGACCTCTCCGAGCTCGCGGCCGCGCGGGTCGCCGCGTTCGTGGCGCGCCACCCCGAGGCCGACGTCGAGCTGCGCGCCGAGCCCGAGACCCGCTGCGAGGCCGACCGCGCCGAGCTCGAGCTCGCGATCGACAACCTG
Source organism: Polyangiaceae bacterium (assembly GCA_046351325.1). Taxonomy (GTDB): domain Bacteria; phylum Myxococcota_A; class Polyangia; order Polyangiales; family Polyangiaceae; genus Xiheicaenibacterium. The sequence goes on from JAXLYR010000001.1 coordinate 1,141,549, forward strand.
CTCGAGAACGCCTTGCGCCACGCACCCGAGGGCCAGCCCTACGTCGTCAGCGTGCGGTCGACGCGAGAACGCGGCACCCCAATTATTTACATGAGAGTAAGTGATCAAGGCCCCGGCGTCCCGCACGGCGCGCGGCGCAGGATCTTCGAGCCGTTCGAGCGGGGCGACGCGAGGCTCTCGCAGGCCGCGACCGGCACCGGGCTCGGGCTCTTCCTCGTGCGCGCCGTCGCGCGGGCCCACGGCGGAGACGCGACGCTCGAGGCCTCCGAGCCGCGAGGCGCCACGTTCACCCTGCGATTCCCCGCGTTCGCTACGCTCGAGAGGGACGAGTCATGAGCACCCCGGTCCGCCAAGAGATCGTGCTGGTCGTGGAGGACGACCCCACCCTGCGCCTCGGTCTGACGAAGACGCTGCGGAGCGCAGGCTTCCAAGTCGAGGTCGCGAAGACCGGTCGCGAGGGAGTCGAGCGTGGCCGCAACGAGCAGTTCGATCTCGTGCTGCTCGACGTGATGCTGCCGGAGAAGAACGGCTTCGAGGTCTGCGAGGAGCTCCGCGAGCACGACGCCGACCTGCCGATCATCATGCTCACCGCGAAGGGTGAAGAAGAGGACAAAGTCCGCGGACTGCGGCTCGGAGCGGACGACTACGTGACCAAGCCCTTCGGGGTCGCCGAGCTCCTCGCGCGCGTGGACGCGGCGCTCCGCCGCAAGCGCAAGGTCGCGTCCGAGACGACCGTCGTCCGCATCGGGCGCGCGACGATCGACTTCGTCGCGCACAGGCTCGAGCGCGACGGCGAGGAGCTGAAGACGACCTCCCTCGAGATGAAGCTCATCCGCTTCTTCTTGGATCACGAGGGGCAGCTGCTCACGCGGCAGCGCATCCTCGACGGCGTGTGGGGCGCCGACTATTTCGGGACGGATCGCACTGTTGACAATTTTGTAAATCGCTTGCGGGCGAAGTGCGAAGACGATCCGAAGCAGCCGCGACACTTCGAGACGGTGCGCGACGGCGGGTACCGCTTCTCGCGTCGCGGGACCCGGTGACACACCCGTGACACGGCCGAGACGGGGCTTTGAAAACCTGCGCCTAGGTTCTTTCTCACCGAGGCGCTCGAGTCGACCTCGGTAGAGGAGAAGCGCGGTCATGAACAAGTCCCTTTCCGTCGTGTTCGGTGCCTCGGTGTTGGCGGTCTCGCTCGTGGGGTGCTCTACCCCCGAGCTCTCCAGCGACACGGAGACCAGCGACGTCGCGGACGTGGCGCCCCGATCCGCGCCCGCCGCCGAGTCGGTCGAGGCGACACGCGTCGCGGTCGAGCGCACGCTCCGCGAGCTCGATCGCGGCGGCGATCCGCACGCCACCCGAGTCGCGCTCGAGGCCTTGCTCGCGGACCCCGCGATCGGCGCCGACGACCGCACCGCGGCGCTGCTCGGGCTGAGCCGCGCGCTCGAGGCCGAGGGCGATCTCGACGGCGCGGCGACTGCGGTCGAGACCGTGCTGATGAGCCCCGACGCACGCGAGCATGGCGCGACTCGCGACGCGGCCGAGCGGCAGCTCCGTCGGCTCCTCACGGGCCACGAGAACGAGACCGTCCCGTCGCTCGGAAACGGCGAGCCGACCGCGAAGGTCGCGCACTTGCTCTCGAAGTATTTCCCTGCCGACGCGACGGGCCGCACCCTCGTCGACATCTGCGTCTTCGGAGAGCACGGTCACCTCGAGTCGGGGATCTGGGACATCGCCGACGCCAAGCGCCTCGAGGGCGAGGCCAGCGTGGGCAGCGACCAGCGCGTGGGTCAGTCGATCTCGAGCTCGGGCAGCTGGATCGCGCTGCCGCGGATGATGGGTGAGCAGGCGGCGGACATGCCGCAGCCGGACCGCTCGATGGTCGTCTTCTTCTACGACCTCGGCGACAACAAGGTCCCCGCGCGCTACGACGCGTACCTGCCGATCCCGAGCGCGGAGATCGAGGCCGCGCTCGAACAAGGCAACGGGCTCGTCGCCATCCGCGAGCGCGAGGCCGGCAAGCCCCTCGTCGTGATCGCGGCGCCGCGCGAGGCACAGTTCGCGACAGTGCACGCGGTCTTCGCGGACCTCGCCGAGCTCCCGACCGAGCCCATCCTCGTCCCGCTCGAGAAGAAGCTCTTGCCGGGCGAGATTCAGGCCGTCGTGCGCAGCGAGTTCGGCGCTCTGCGCAAGTGCTACTCCGAGGCGCGCACGCGCGACGCATCGCTCGAGGGCAAGCTCGAGCTCTCGTTCTCCATCGACGGCGAGGGCGTCGTCACGACGGCGGCGCTCGGCGAGGGTTCGACGTTGACGGAGGCCACGCTCGCGTCCTGCGCGCTCGATATGGTCAAGCGGCTTCACTTTCCCGCGTCGGGAGCCAGCGAGCCCACGAAGGTGACCTACCCGGTGGTGATGACGCCGTGATCGAACGCCGCGTTCGACAGGCCGTCAGCGCGGGGACGGAGTCGTGTCCGGGACACCCTCGCGGTGGGTGCGGAGGAGCGCGAGCACGCCGATGACCTCCGCGACCTCGAAGGGCTTGCGGATCCAAGTCACGCCGTGGCGCTCGAGCGCGACCGGCGGATCCGCGGCGCCCGAGATGAGCACGATGTCGAGCTTGGGATAGGTGCGGCGCAGCGTCTCGAGTCGCGCGGCGAACTCCTCACCGAAGGGAGAGGCGTCGAGCAGCGCCACGTCGAAGGACGCGCCGGACGCGAACGCCGCGTCGAGGAGCTCGGGCGTCGCGTAGGAGGAGCAGCGCGCGCCGCGCGCCGTGAGCACCATCTCCAAGAGATCCACGACCGCGCGATCGTCGTCGACGACGGCGACGCGAACCCCGTCGAGCATGGCCGCGCGTTGCGTGTGCGGGCTCGGCTGCGACAGCGCTTGACCGACGGGCCAGCTGACGACGAACGTCGCGCCGCGACCCGCGGAGAACGGCTCGAGCTCGAGGTGCCCACCCTCCTCACGCGTGATCGCCGAGGCGTGCGAGAGACCGATGCCCGCGCCGCCCGTGCGACCGCTCGCCCCACGCGCGAAGAGGTTCTCTCTGCGATCATCGGGGATTCCAGGGCCCGCATCCGCGACGGCGATCCGAACGACGCCTGCGTCGGCGAGGGTCGCGAGGAGCTCGACGGTCGAGGACGGGGCGGTCGCGTCGATCGCGTTGAGGAGCAGGTTGGTGAGCACCTGGACGAGCTTGTCGCCTGCGTCGATCGGGATCGCGCCGAGCGCTGGAGCTGACAAATGCGTCAGCGAAACTCCGCGAGCGCGTGCGATCGGCTCGACGCCACGGAGCGCGGTCTCCAAGAGCCCGCCGAGAGGTTCGGTGGAGCTCCGACCGAACTCGGCTCCGATCGCGCGGCGCGCGAGGCGATGGGCTCGGCGAGCGCGCGACGTCGCGACCTCGAGCGCGTCGAGCACGGCTCGACGTGTGTCGCTGTCGTCGGTTTGCCCGAAGGCCGCTCGAGCCTGCTCGAGCCATCCGAGGACCACCGTCAGGTCGTTGCTGACCTCGTGAAGTGCTCCCGCAAGATCGCGATCCGATGGATGATTCGGGTGGGCGTCTTCAGGCACTACGCACAAGCGTACCACCATATTCTACGGAGCAACATCACGGGGTCCCGAGCGAACCGGTGATGCTCGGTGGCAGGGGCATCACGAAATTCCCCGCAGCGTCGGTCTGCGCCTCGCCCACCTGCAGGAGGTGCTCGTCCTCGGCCGAAGGACGAACCCAGGCCCTGATGATCGCGAAGCCGACCGCGGTGCCGCTCGCGTCATGCAGCCTGCCGTGGACGACGGCCGGATAGGGGACGCCGAGGGTGCCGAGATCGAAGTTCGGTACGGTCTTGGCGTCTTGGATGAGCACGCTCGGAATGACCAACCACGGGAAGCCCGACGCCGCGCCGTTCTGCACGGCGACGTCGACGATGCCATTCGCGCTGTGGTCGACGCCCAACTGGAAGAAGCCGTCGAGCTCCGTGTTGGTCGAGAACTGTCGATCAACGACGATGCTGGTGACGGAGCTGCTCTGCGAGCGCGGGCGGAAGTTCTTGAGGTCCGAGTACGTCGCGTCGGGGTAGCGCGGTGGTCGCACGACCACTGGGACGCCGCTGATGGGCGCGCCCGCCGAGTCTTGCACCGTGCCGCTGAGCTGAGGTTGCGCCGGGAGCACGAAGCCCTTGCCCGAACCACCCGAGTTCGGAAAGACCTGCCACTCGTCGAAATGGCTGGCCTGCTCGCCCGAGCTCGGGACGAACCAGATCCCATAAACACCTGGGACCAGATTCACGCTGAAGGCCCCGGTCGCGTCGGTCTCGGTCGAGACCCTGTACTGCGCGATCTGTTGGGCTGTTCCCGTGAGCTTGTCGCTGCGGATGATGACCTGAGCGTAAGGTACGACCCCTCCGTCGGCGGCCGAGAGTCGACCCTGGACGGGGACGGGCGTGGAGTCGAGATCGGCGAGGTTTGCGTTGATCACACCATCGGCGTCGGCGAACGACACGAGCTCCCAGTGGATGACGAGGTTCGGGTCCGAGCCGTGGACGCGGAGGATCGGGCCATCTACAGCTGTGTAAGCAACACCCTCGGGCGCTGCTTCGGTCGAGAGCGAGACCTCCCCGTCGACGGCCGAAGTGAAGGCGAAGGGCCGCGACACCACGTGGCCGTAAACGGGGTCGACGACGTCGAGGCTCCAGCCCTCAGGAGGGGTGTCGGGTGCGAGCCGAACCACGCCTGAGACGTACTTGAAGACGTCGTCCTTCGATCCGAGGACGAGCCCACTCGCGTCGGCCTGGTCGATCGTCACGCCCTTGAGGAGGCGCGGCGGGGGCGGCGCTGGGCACGCATCGGACGCCATCGGAGCGAGGTAGACGTCGTAGAGACCCGCCGGGACGCTGGCGTGAAATGGAATGGATTCGGACGTCGAGATCGTCCCCACCACGGTCGAAGTGCCGGTGATCGTCGACGCGAAGCTGCTCGGTTTACCGTCGCGATCGAGCGGGTGGAACGTGACTGCCACGGGGACCGAGTTGTCTTGTGCGCGGCAAGCTTCGCTGATGAGGTCGGGCACGACGTACGTCCCGACGACGTCCACACGAGGCGGCAGATCGAGCTCCAAGAAGCTCGAGACACCGCTGGGGTCGTCACCGTTGAGCTCGAGGACGTGCTCGAAGGCGAACGAATTCGACCCGTCGTTGGTCGTTCGAACCTCGAGCAAGACCGGGCCGAGGTCGGCGTGCGTGGCGGCGCACATGCCGGTGCCGAGCACCGTGGCGACGCATGCGGTGTGGCTTTCCGTGCAGTCGGTCTGAGCCGCGCAGATGTTGTCGTTTTCCTCGTAGGGCGAGGTCAGCGGGATGCCGCAACCCGCGAGCGCCATCGCGATCGGAGCGAACCGAACCGAGCGGCGAAGCAAGCCGTTCATGGCACCTCCGTGGGCTCTGCGGTCCCTTCGTCGACGCAGCTCTCGGTGATCCCGGGGCAGCCGGTCAGCAGATCGACTTCTGGGCAGCCGCTCTCGTCACAGCGCACGACCGTCCAAGTGACGACGTCGTAATCGCCCTTGGTGCTGGGGCAGCCGGTGCCGGCGTCGAACGCGTGCGAGATCATCATCGTGAGCCGGTGACAGCCGGGGCCCATGTGGAGCTCGTCTTCGGTCCAGGTCGCGCGAGCCTCACGAGGGGGGTCATCCCAGCTGCCCGCGGCGACGGTGGGAGCCTCGGTCTGAGAGCGGAAAGGGTGACCGAGCGCGCCCTTTTGACCGTAATCGACCAGGAGCTTCACGCGGACGCCCTCGCGATTGCCGGCCGAGTCCAAGCTCTGCCCATCCTCCGAGCGGAAGAGCGCGGAGAGCTCGAGCTGCGCGTCCGTGGCCTCGAGCTTGATGATCTGTCGAGGATCGGGCGAGGCCCTGTCGACCAGGAAGAACGGCGCCGTGCGCGGCGGATCTTCGAACTGCGGGTTGGAGGTGATCAGGCAGGACGCGGTGGGCATGGCGAGCATCGCGAGGAGCGCGGAGCCCACGAGGGTGCGGGCTGCGGCTCGAGCAATACGGGCCGAATGCTGCGAGGAACGTGCCACTGGCGGCTCTGCGCCGCGCGACGCGAGTGGTGTCGACGAGCGCGACGCTCGGCCTGACAGCGGTGTCGTGTCGTGCCGGGGACCTCGAAGAAAAGCCATCGTGCTTTTCGAGTCTAGCGCGCCGCGCGATCAGCGTCGCATCGACATCGGCGAGGGGGTCTGCCACCGCGCCTCGGCGAACTCGATCCGGCACGCCAAGCGGACGAGGTCAGCGACGCGCGTGGACTCGAGGCAAGCGCGCTCGAGACCGATCGAAGCGAGCTCCATGAGGTCGGGACCCTCACCGTCCGCCGCGAGCGCGAGGAGTGAGACGGAGAGGTCTCCGCAGGCGTAGAGCCCTGCGCGCCGCATCGCGCGATGGGCCGTCTCGCGGGCCTCGACCGGATCGAGCGGCCCTTGTTCGCAGAGCTCGCGCAGACGTCGTTCAGCGCGCGGGTTCACGCGCTGCCAGAGCTCGCCAGCCAAGCGACCGACCTCGGTCTTGAAGGCATCGGCCTGCGACGCCGGCGCATCGTCACGCGGTTGAACGGGGCCGAACGCAGCGGTGATGGCCGCGAGGATGTTCGAAAGCACAGCCTCGGGGAGGTGCGCCGCGAGGACGAGATCGTGCGTCGAGGAAGCGTGTGCTGCGGCCAGCCGCAACGCGAGCGCCGGTGACTTCGCGCGGAGCTCTCCGCTGACGACGATGCTCGGCTGTGCGAGCAACCCGACCTCGACTTGGAAGGGCCGCTCGGTTCGCGCGCGATGAAACAGCGGACGCGGCGAACCGAGGTGCGCCGCGAGCTCCGAATAGGCCTCACCGAGCACGCTCGCGACGGTGAGCGGCACGCGATCCGAGCCGCTCAGTTGGTAAGCGCCCATCTCCTTCCTGAAGAGGCCCGCGTCCCAAACGACCGCGAGGGCCTCGGTCTCTCGAGCGGAGACGTCGCGCTGGAGCAAGGCCGTGACGAACTCGGGCTCGCGCGGCTGAGCGAAGAGCGGCGGCGGTGGTGCCTGTTTGCCGTCTTCGGTCGCCATCACGTGATCGAGGGCGCGCGCGTAGACCTCGTCGCGATCCTGCGTGGCGGCGTCGCGCGCGGCCTCGATGGTCGGCCGATGTCCCGGCCGAAGCATCATCTGGTAGCGACGCACGAGGACGACGTCGTGAGAGCGCGTCCGCCTCTCGGCGAGGCGCTTGGCGAGCTCGTCCCCTGCGTCGAAATAGCCGTCGACGAGCTCGCGGAAGAGCTCTTCCTCGCGGGGGCCGTCGAGCGTCGGCTTGGTCGCCGGTGCCAGCGAGCCGAGCGCTGGCAGCTTCAATCGACGGGACGGGAGCGGGGGCGTTACGAGCGCGGCGACATCGTCGCGCGCCTCCAAGTAGTCGATCGAAGGGGTGTCGCGCGCAGCGTCGGCCTTGGCAGAGTCGTCGAGCTCGACGTCGTCGGCTTCGTCGAGCTCCTCTTCGACCTCGTCTTCGTCGGCGTAGTCGGCCGAGGCGTCGTCGCTCGGCGGCTCCTCGCTGTCGAAGGCCTCGACGTCGTCCGCGTCCGTGACGTCCTCGGCCTCGTCGTCCGCCTCTTCGTCAGCGAGCTCCTCGCTCGCCATCACAGCCGCGGGCGGCTTCGCATCGCTCACGGACGGGCGCGTCGGAGGCGGAGCCTCGCGAACCGAATCCGGCGAGTCGTCCTCGGCGTAGGGGAGCTCGACGATGATCTCGCGCGTCTCGATCGACGGCCCCGTCGGCGTCTGAAGGAGAATGACCGGAGGGTCGGAGAGGTGCGTCTTCGATCGCGTCGCCGGCGGCGGCTCGTCCGCAGCGGCTGACTCCGCAGCAGCAGGCTCAGCGACGGGCTCGGGCGGGTTGAGGGCCGCGCGCGGTGCCGAGTCGGGACGATCGGAGGAGACCGGTTGCGACGGCGGCACGTCGAGGGCCTCGCCGCCGCGAGAACTCGGCGGCGCGTCCTGAGCGGACTCGTCGTCGACGACCGCTCGCCCAGCCCCGTGACGCTCGATGAACTCGATGAGCTCCGCGCGGATCTGGTTGGAGAGCTGCCGATCGCGACGCGACAGCGCGAGGGCCTCTTCGTAGAGGGCGAGCGCGATGTCGAAATCACCGTCGGTGCTGAGCCGCGCGAGGCGCTGGAGGAAGCGAGCGCGTGCGAGCCCCGAGCTCTGACCGATGAGCTCCTCGAGGATCGGTCGGGCGACGAGCGGATCGTCGTCGAACGCCAAGATCTCGCGCTTGCGTCGCTCGACTTGCGCGCGCGTCTCGGGGGCGCGTTCGGCGATCTCCACGAACTTGCGCGCTGAGCTCAGATCGCCCGCTTGGATCGCTGCGTCGGTGGCGGCGAGCGCGACGCGCGGCTTCACCCGAAGCCCCTGCAGATCGCCCTCGATGGCCTGCGCGAAGAGCGGGACCGCTGACTCGAACGAGCGCCCGCGCGAGAGGCGCTCGGCCATGCCCAACGCGACGAGCGGGCGCGGCCCGATCTCGGCGTGGCGGCGTGAGAGCTCGCGCAGCCCTGCGCCGCCGCCCTGAATCACGTCGAGAGCCTCGGCGAGGAGGAACGCGTGCAGCTCCATCATCTCCGTCGGGAGCGAGGGCTGCACCGCGACGAGCGTGTCGACGACCGCCTGAGCCTCGCGCGGCGTGCCCATTCCGCGCGCGCGGTATTCGAGGCGCGCGCACTCGAGCACCGCGTCGGGGCGCGCAGGGGCGAGGCGGGCTGCGCGACGCGCGCGGATCAGCGCGCCTTGTTCGTCACCGCTCGCCGAGGCCGCGCGTGAGGCCTCGACGAGGAGGGCCGCGGCCTCGTCGGGCGAGAGCTCTTCGTTGGAGAGCAAACGATCGACCGCGACGATGAGCGAGAACATGTCTCCCGCGCGGCGGAAGGTGTCGACCCGAGCGCGCCCGACCGCGACGCTCGCGTCATGCGGAGGCGGGATCGCGTCGAGCACGTCGAGCGCCGTCTGCGTGTCGCCAGCGGCTGCGTATGCGCGCGCGCCGTCGATCGCGTAGCGAACGCGCTCGTCGCTGTCGAGCTCCGAGAGCTTCGCCAGCCGATCGAAGAGGGGCGCGGCCTCGGAGGGCGCGCCGCGCTTCGCGTAGAGATCGGCGAGGACCGAGAGCGCGCTCTTGTCGTTGGGGGTCTCGTCGAGGATGTCGAGGAGCTCGCGCCGCGCGTCCTCGGCGCGGGCGAGGCGCTGCTCGAGCACCGCCGCGCGGCGGAGCTTCAGCACGCGGACCTGCTCCGTCCACGACGAAGCGTGGATGCGTTGAGCGAGGAGCTCGCTCACGGCCTCATGGTCGCCGCGCTCGCGCGCGGCCTCTTCCTGAGCCTCGAGGTCTTGAGGATCGAGCGCGCTGCTGTCGTCGTCCGCGAAGAGCGCGTCGAAGCCATCGCGGACGGGCGCGAGCGCCAGGCCGAGCGGCTTCCTCCCTGCCGAAGTTCCGCCTCGTGGCGAATCGTCCACTCCGAGATCTGCGACGAGCTCGTGAGGCTCGGTCGTCGCCGCAGTTGCCTCCGCAGCGGCGGGTGCGGCCTCGGCGGACGGGCCCGGTGCGGGCTCGGGCGCGGGCTCGGCGCGCTCATCGAGGAGAAGAGCGCCCGCAGCAGGCGGCGACGAGGTCAGATCCGCGAGATCCGCGAACGGGTCCCCCATCGGCTCAGACGTCGTTTCGCTCGGCTCGGGGGCCTCGCGCCGCTCTGCCTCGGCGAGGAGCTTGATGCTCGCGTCGCCGTCCTGCACCGCGCTCGCGATCGCGCTCGCGAGCCGCAAGAGCGGCGGTCCGGTGAGGGCGTGTCGATCTCCCACGCGTGCGCCGATGCGCTCGATGAACTCGGACGCGCGCTGGGGGAACGCCGCGAAGGCCGCCGCGGCCGGCATGAGGCTCTCGTAGACCTCGACCTCGCCGTCGATATCGACGGCCTTCTCGAGCGCTGCGAACGCGACCTCACCGCTGCCGGCCTCGGCGAGCAGGCGCGCGAGGTGCGCGCAAATCCGGGCACCGTCGGGGCCCTCCAGCTTCTTGATCGAGCGCTCCGCGACGCGGACGAGACCTGGCAAATAGCTCTCGGGGATGCCGCCGGTGCTCGCGAGCGAGTCGACCGTCTGCCGCAGATCTTTGACGAACGAAGCCTCCGGCGCGAGCGCCAGCGCCCGCAGCAAGATCTCGAGGCGGCGCTCGAGACCAGCGCGCGTGCTCCCCGCGAGCTCGAGCGAGCGACGCAGCCAGATGGCCTTCTCCTCGGCGGGTGCGGACTCCGTGATGCGCGCGAAGAGCTCCACCGCGGGAGGACAACCCTCGGCGGTGTCGACGAGCCGCATGAGCAGAAGCCAGCTCGATCCCTCGTTGGGGACGGCCTCGAACGCCGCGAGCGCATGCTTGAGCGCGAGCTCCGTCGCGCCGAGCCGCTCGAGCTGGCGAGCCGCGCGGTAGTGGGCCGCGCGTCGGCCGTAGATCCCCATCGCGGAGGACGCGAGCGCCCCGTAGATGCGATCGATGACTTCCTCGCCGTGCTCGATCTGCGAGGCTTGAGACTCGGCGAGCGCGATGGCTTCGGGGTGCCCGACCTCGACGTCGAGCGCGACGACCGCGGCGTCGAGCGCCTCCTTGGCGAGGCCGATCTCGGCGGTCACGCGACCGATCGCCAGCGCTACGCCGAGCCGCTTCTCGCGGTGAGCTTGGACCGCGTCGCGTGGGACCGACGCGAGCCGCTCCATCATCACGCGAATGGCCTCGGTCGGCTCGGGGTAGATCTCGAGCATGTCGCGCGCGTACTGCTCGTAGCCTCGCGGCGGGGCGAGCTCGGCGGCCGCGAACAGGCTCTTCTCTGCGCCGTGCCGATCTTCAGCGAGATCCCAGCGCGCGGCGCCGAGCGCGCGCAGCGCGTCCGCGACGCGCACCGCGCTGACGGGTCCGCGACCTCGAGGCTTCGACGTGGGCGCGTCGCTCGTCGGTGGTTGCAGAGCCAGGACAGCTGCGAGCACCGTCGCGCGAGCCTCGGCGATCGCGACGATTCCGTCGGGCCCGAAGCCGCTCGACCCAGCCTCGCGATCGACGTCTTCGAGCGACTCGAGCACGCTCGTCGGATCGAGATCCGTCGCCGCTGCGCGCAGGATCTCGCGCGCGGCGCCGTCGAAGTCGCGCATCGCAGCGCGCCGATGCGCGAGCTCGAGGAAGACCTCGCGCGGGGCCTCGGGGTCGCACGCGACGTAGCGCTCGAGCAGAGCGATCGCGAGGCTGTCGTCCTCGTGTTCGTCGGCGAGCGCCGCGAGCCTCTCGCGCACGATCGACGAGACAGGCCCGTAGACGTCGAGCGCGCGGCGCGCGACCGCTGCGCCGCGCTCGCGATCGAGGCCGTAGAGGAGCGTCAGCGCGTCGCAGAACGGACCCGCGCGCTCGTCGGGAGGGTCGGGTTGAGCGAGCACCCACGTGAGCGCGTCGGCGATGCGCTTCGAATCGGTCCCGAGCTGACATCGCCGTAAGAGCTCGGACAGCGTCCGCCGATCGCCGGGCGCCAGCGCGAGCCACCGCTGCGTCCACGCGAACGCGAGGTCGTGCTCGTTGATCGACTCGAGGCTGCGCGCGAGGGCGTCGCACAACCAGGCGCGCGGGACGACGACCGCGAGGGCCTGCTCGATCGAGATCGCTGCGTCACGCCCACCGGCCACCGCAGCGGCCCGCGCGAGAGCCGCCGCCGCGCGCGCGCTGCCCTGATCGAGCTCGAGCGCGGCCTCCGCGTGTTTGTACGCGTCGGTGAGCGCGCCGCTCTTGCGGTACGCGTCGGCGGCGGTCGCGAGCGCGACGGCCGCAGATTCGGGGGGCAGCCCCTGCGCGATCACGACGAGGGCTCGCGCTTCGTCGCGCGCGCTGTCCGCGGCCGCAGCAGCGACGAGGACGTGCGACGCGGCGATCGGATCGGAGTGGCCTGCGTCGAGCAGCGGCAAGAGCTCGTCGAGCGCGCGACGCGGCTGCTCGGGTGGTGTGAGCGACGCGAGCAGGAGCCTGATTCGCAAGCTCTCGCGGCGCGCGACGGTCGCGGACTCGAGGCGCGCCCGGAGCACGCTCTCGAAGAGGTCCGCGCGCGCGACGTCTTCAGGAGCTCTGAAATAGGGCAGCGTGAGCGCCCGCAGATCGTCGGTCGACTGCGCGCCGACCCCCATGCCGTCGCCGTCGGAGGACGAGAGGCCCGCGCGACAGAGGGCAGCGAGCGCGGTGAAGGCTCGCGAGGTGAGCTCGGGGCTCGCACCGTAGAGCCGCACGAGCCGCGTGAGCGCGTGCACGCGCGCCTCGGTGACGCCGGGCATGTGGGACCCGCCGAGGTTGAGCGAGCCCTCGAGCTCCGCGAGCAGGGCCTCGCGCTCGGCGACCGCGACCTCGAGGCGCATGCGCGCGTGCTGCGCCGGCTCTGCGTGCGCCGAGTCGATCGCGGCGGCGCGACGCCTCGCCCAGTCCGCGAGCAGAGGGTCGCCGAGCTCACTGTCCGCGAGCTCGGCGAGGCTCAGCGCGAGCGGTGCGTACTCCAAAGAAAGGCCATCAGGACGAACCGCGCGCGCCAGAGCTTCGGCGAGTGGAGTGTGATCGCCGGTGCGCTCGGCGTGCGAGCGCAGCCGATCGATCGCGTCGCTCTCGAGCGGCGAGGCCGTCGCGGCCTCGACCCAGGCGAGCACCGCGCCGTGCTCGTCACCGAGCGTGCCCGCGAGCAAGCGCGCGAGCGATTCGTAAGCGCTGGCCCGCACAGCGCCCGTGCGGTGGGGCGCGCGGCGCGTGAGCCGCGCGGCGACGATCTCCGGCAGGCCGGCGAGCGAGAGCGCCTCGTCGATGCGAGCCTCGACGTTGGCGGCCTCCGAGTCGACGCCGAGATCCAACAGCGCGCCGAGCGCGAGGGCCTCGTCGTGCGCTTCGATCGCGCGCGCGAGGCGTTCGAGGTGGATGTCCGCTGCGCGCTCGCGAGCGAGCGTCCCACCTTGGCGCGTGACCTCGTGTTCGATCGCCTCTGCGAGATCGCGCAACACCTCGTCGGCCGCGCCCGTCCGATCCTCGGCGACGAGCCCGGAGAACACGGCTCGCGCCGCGGCCTCGGAGGCCGGGCAGAGCTCGAACGCACGCAGCGCGTCCTCGAACGCGGCCTCTTCGTCGCCTGCCGCGCGTCGCGCGGTCGCGGCGTCGAGGAAAGAGCGGGCCCCCGTCTCGCGATCGATGACGGGATCGGCCGAGCCAGCGAGCGCGCCGAGCAGCTCGTGGGGGACAGCGTCGTCGGGGTCGAGCTCGGCGGCCTCTTGGAGGAGGAGCGCGGCCGCGTCGGGACGGCGCGCACGCGCGAGCAACACGGCGGCTCGCACCAACGTCTTCGAGACGGCGACGTCGAGCGCGGCGAGCTCCTCTGCGGTCGACGCACGAGCTCGCCTCTCGGTCGCAGCCGCGCGCAGCTCGAGACCCGCCGCGCCCGGATCGCCGAGGCCCGCGAGCCAACCCGCGAGCTCCGTGCGCAAGCTCGGTGAGTCCTCGATGCTGAGCGCCCTGCGCGCGAGCGCGACGGCCGCGTCGAGGTCCGTGCCGTGCGACGTGAAGAGGTGGCAGAGCTCGACGCAAGCTTCACGCTCGCGCTTCTTGTCCCCCGTCTCGCGCGCGTCCTTGAGGATGGCCGTGTAGTAGGCGATGTCCGCCCGGCGGCCCTCGTAGCGAGGCAGCGCCGAGTTCGAGATCTGCGAAAAGCCACCGGCTCGCCCCGACGGGCTCGCGCGATGCTCGACTTCCTCGTCCACCCTTTCCATGAGATTTTTCGCGCGCGACGCGAGCCTAGCGAAACTCTTCTCGCGGGGACCACTTTCCCCCCGCGATGGGCCGGTCAGCGCCCGACGATCACGAACGGCACGGCGGTCAGCGCGACCTCGCCCTGGGCCATCGGCGCAGTGCTCGCGAGCCATTCGCGAACCTCTGCAGGAAAGGTCTCGATGACCGAGGCGATCGGGTCGAGCTCGGACTTGGCGCGCTCGGCGGCCTTCGCCGCAGCGTCGGCGTCGCCCCCGAAGAGCTCGAGCAAGCCGCCCTGCTCGGCCTTCAAGAGGACGGGCCCGTCTGCGCCGAGCCCGCCTTTCTCCTGCGCGTAGCGGATCGCGTCGTCGAGCCCGCCGAGCTGATCGACGAGGCCCAGATCCTTCGCGCTGGCGGCGCCGAAGATGCGGCCCTGCGCGGCCTTGTCGTGAAGCGTGTCGCGATCGAGGCCCCGACCCTCGACGATGCGATCGAGGAACGTGCCGTAGATCGCCTCCATCGACGCGAGGACCTTCGCTCGCGTCGGGTCGTCCCAAGGCTGGAACGGGGACATGTACGTCGCGCGCCGAGCCTTCACCGGGTCGGTCGCGGCCGTCACGGGCACCGTGTTGATGCCGTATTTTGCCAGCGCGTCGTGCAGGGCGAGCTTGCCCCCGACGACCCCGATCGAGCCGACGATGCTGGCCGGCTCGGCGAAGATCGCCGTCCCCGCGGACGAAAGATAGTAGCCCCCGCTCGCCGCCATGCCGCCGACGGACACGATGAGCGGCTTCTTGGCGCGGAGCTTCATCAGCTTGTGCCACAGCAGGTCCGACGCGAGCGCCGAGCCGCCGGGCGAGTCGATTCGCAGGACGACAGCTTTAACGTTGTCATCCTCGGTGACCTGCGTGAGGACCTTGCCGAGCCCGGTCTCGGTGATGCCTTCCGCGCCGCCGAGTCCGCCGCCACCGCCCATCGTGATCGCGCCGATGGCTTTGATGACCGCCACGTGCGGCGCGCCCTCGCTCTCGGCGCCCGTCAGCGTGCGCAAGATCTCGGAGAAGCCGCCCTGTTCGTTCGCGCCTCCACCGAACGCGACGACCGTGCGCTCCGCGCCGACGGCGGTCCTGGCCTTGTCGCGAACGTCGTCCTCGTATCCGACTCCATCGACGAGGCCCGCGTCCTTGGCCGCTTGCGGTCCGTAGGGCCCGTCTTCGACCAGCGCAGCGACGTCCGCGCCCCGCCCCGTCGTCACGCCGTCGATCCACGCCTTCCTGAGATCCTTCAGCGTGAACTCGATCGACTCGCGCGCCTCGGGGCTCGGCTCGTTGCGCGTGTAGGGCTCCTGCGCGCCCTTGTATTTGCCGACCTGGAGAAAGTCGACGCCGATCTTCAGGTCCTTCAGCAGCTGGTTGCCGAAGATGAGCTCGAAGCCGAGCCCGACCGTGTCGACCCCACCCGCGGGGCTGATCCAAATCTCGGTGCAGCCGAGCGACGTCAGCAACATCGTCCCGTTGCCGAGCTCGTCCGCGTGGCAATACACAGGGATGTTGCGATCGCGCACGCCCTTCAGCAGCGTGCCGATCTCGGTCGCGGCCGCGACGCCCATCTGCGTGAGGCCGAGCCGAACGAAGACGCCCTTCGTCTCTTCCGGGTCGAGCTTGCGGAGCGCCATCACCAAATCGGCGTGGCTCGTCCCCGGGATCGATCCGAAGAGCGTCGAGGCCCCGCGCTCGCTCACACCCTTCGACAGGTTGAGCTCGACGAGCGCAGGCCCGGTGAAGCTCTCACCCTTCTTCATCGTCTTGCCGAAGACGGAGCGCCCGTTGCAGCTCGGCAGGAGCGCGAGCGCTGCCACCGCGAGTGCGGCCCCGCAGGCTCGTTTCGCTTTCACGCTGTTCACTTGGGGTCACCCTCCCACGGGGGGACGTCGCCGTCGCCAGTGCTCGGCGGTGTCGTGTTCGTGGGCTGCGGTACGGGGTCTTGCGTCGGTTGAGTGGTCGTGGTCGGCGTCGGGCTCGTTTGGGTCGGCGGCGGGGTGGGCTCCCACCCTCCCGTCGAAGCGGTGGAGTTGGCCCGCTGCATCGCGCGCTGCTGCTCCGCGCCGGTCAGGCCGATATCGAGCGCGCGCCGATAGAGCGCTCGCGCCGAGGCCTGATCACCGCTCTCCCACTTCAGATCGGCGAGCGACACGATCGCCGGCACGTAGTTCGGGTTCGACGCGAGGACCTTCTCGTTGAGGGTGATCGCGTCCTTCGCGCGACCACGCTGGCGGGCGACGGTCGCGGCCCCAGCGAGGGCTTCGCTGTTCTCGGGCTCGGTCTCGAGGACCTTCTTGTAGAGGTCGTCGGCCTTGTCGAGCTGCCCCTTCGCGAGGGCGTCGCTCGCGCTCTTCAGGAGGGCCGCGTTCGCTGGGCTCGACGGCGCCTGCGCCGAGCTCGACGCCGCGCCCGAGGCTGCGATCGACGGCAGATCGGTCGTTCGCAGGCTCATGTCTTCACCCTTCTCGGCGCGCTCGACGAAGCGTCGCAGCTGCGCCTCGAGCGGGTGGGCCTTCGGGAGCTTGGCGAGCTTCTCGAGCTCCGCGCGCGACCTCTTCGCGTCACCCGAGCGCGCGAGCGCGTACACGAGCAACGTGCGCGCTCGACCGAGGTTCCCCTCTTGTTCGGCGACCGAGCTGAGCCGTGTGATGACGCTCGGCCAATCCGGAGAGGCCCCCGCGAGATCGAGCGCCGCCATCACGAGGAGAGTCTCGGGCTCGCGCTCGAGCGAGCGCAGCTTGTCGACGAGCTTGCGCGCCGCCGCGACGTCGCCTTGCAGGCGCTTCACGTCGACGAGCACGCGCGCGACCTCGGGATCGTCCGGCGCGAGATCGACCGCGCGCTGCGCGGCCTTCATCGCTTGCTGCCCTGCCTCGAGGTAGCGCCGACGAACCGCGTCGCGCCCCGGATCGTTTGGGGGCAAAAGCAACATCTCGAGCCAAGGGATCTCGGCGCGCACCGCCGCGAGCCGCGCGAGGGCCTTCGTGACGCGAGGGTCGGACTCGGCGAGGGCACTCGCCTTGACGAACTGCTCCTGCGCGCCATCGAGGTCACCCTCGCGCAGAGCCTTCTCGCCCGCCTCGAGGAAGCCATCGACGCGGGTGTCCTGGCTCACGCTCGCGGGCGCGTTCCGTCGCGCGTAGCGCTGGATGAAGAGCACGCCGACGAAGAGGAGCGCGCCGCCCACGAGGAGCGCGACGATCACGCGCATCGATCCGACCGGCCGGCGCGGGACGCTGCTCGGGCGTCGCTCCGAGGGCATGACATCGGGCGCGCCCTCGTCCCCGAGCGCCGAATACCGGATCTCGGTGCTCGGCGATGGCGTCACGAGGCTCATCCCACGACGACCGCTGCTCCGCCGCGGCTGCTCGTCCGCGTCGTCGAGGTGTTGGGCCCCGTTCGGCGGTGGCGTTACACCGTTCGACGGCTCCCCATCGATGGATTCCTCGTGGGCCGCGCCCGTCTCGGCCGGGGGCGGCGGCAACAGATCGGCTCGGCGGGAGACGGGACCGCTCTCACGATCGGCGCTCGGCAGAAACCGCCGATCGAGCGGCACCGGCGGCCCGTTGCCCTCGGGCGCCGCGTAGAGCTTCACGTCCTGCGGGATGGCCTCCGGGCGAACCGACGTGCGCGACTCACGCGTGGATTCGGCCTCACGGCGCGAGGTCGGCTCCGCGTCTTGCCCGCCGCGACCGACGCCTGTCAGCGTGCTCGATCGACCGCTCGCGCCTCGCAACGCAGGCGCCGCAGGGTGCGCAGCGTCGGCCTCGCTCGGGGTCCCGTACGCCTGCGTCCGCGTGAGCGGATCGACGGTCTCCACCGAGCGGGCCGCGTGCTGCGGCGAGATGCCGGCGATCGTCGCGGGGCCTGTCTCCGATGGAAACCGGCTCGGCTCGGGGAGCGTCACCGGCTCGACCGACTGCGGCGCGGTGTCGTGGAGCGCGCGGAGCTCGCGCGTCGCCTGACGCTGCCGCCCCGTATCCGAGGACGTTCGCACGGTGGTCGCGATCAGGTCTTCGTTGATCGCACCGCGCACCGCGGTCGGCTCGCTGTCCGACGGAGGTGGGATCGCGCTCTGGGTCAGGTGTCCCAGCGGAATCGCGACGCTCTGATCACCACGCTGGAAGCTCGCGACGGGACCCAACCCCGGCGGCGTCGCGGCTCGCGGACGCCCGAGAGATTCCACCGTGCCGAGGCCCATCTTGGTGCGGCTCGCGGGGGGCTCGTCCGACCCGAAGACCGAGGGCACGGCGATGTGCTGACGTCCGCGATGAGGCGTCGTCGCCGCGGGAGAAACGGTCACGAGCGCCCCACCGAAGAAGGGCTCGAGCTCGGCGATCGACGCGAGCCGCCGCGGCCGCCCCGCACCGCGCGAGAGCACGTCATCCTTGCCGACGCGGCCTCCCGCGATGGCCGTCTTCAGATCGCGCAGGGCGCGAAACTCCAGCGTCGAGCCCTCGACGGTGCGGACGATCCAGACCTCGGGTGCACCGACGGCGTCACTGCGACGGACCTTGAATCGATGGCCGCATTGCGTGCACCGAACGCTGGTGCCTTGCTCGGACACCAACGCATCGTCGAACTCGTACTCGGTGTTACACCGCTCGCAGGTGACGTCCATTGCGCTCGGGGCGCACCTCCGCGGGTAACCCTAGCAGGCTCCGCATCGGGGCGCGCGCCTCTCGGATGAGGCCGCTCCGCACTCGAGCGACGCCCGGGAGGAAGGGCCGCCGTCTGGGGCGGACCGCCGCGCTGGAGCTCGATCATTGGCATCGAGCTCCAACGGATTCGGAGCTCTTTTGGTGCGATGGGCAAGTCACACCTGATCGTGAAGCAGAGTTCACAGGACGTCCGCTGGCTCGCACGATCTCCAGGCTGCACCAAGGCACATCGCTTGCTAAACTCGTCCGGCAATGGCCATGCAACGTCTTGCCCCCTTCGCCTCCCTCGCTCTCTTCGGTTCGCTGTCCCTCGGCCTCGCTGGCTGCCCGATCTGGACGGGGGGTGACGACTGCCGCGACTGCAACGTCGACACTTGCTTCGTTCAGAGCGACTGCCCCTCGGGTGACGTCTGTGGTGCCGACAACCAGTGCCACCACGGCGACTGCTTGTCCTACGGTTGCCCCTCGGGTGAGGTTTGCCTCACCACCGTGAACGGCGACTCGCAGTGCGTTTCGGAGTCCGGTGGTTCGGGTCAGGGCGGGTCGAGCCAGGGCGGTAGCGGGCAGGGCGGGGACATCAGCCAGGGCGGCTCGGGCGGGACGGGCGGCGCTCCAGCGGTCGTCTACTGCGGCAACCCCAGCGATTGCGGTGACGGCCAATACTGTGCACCGGACAACACGTGCCACACCGGTGATTGTTCGGCGGACGGCTGCATCTTCGGGTTCATCTGCAGCGGTGAGACGGGGACCCCGACCTGCGTCTCGGAGAACCCGGCGGCCTGCGGGTCCGACAGCCAGTGCAGCGGCAATGACAAATGTGTAAGCGGCATCTGCACGGCTCCCTCGAACCAGTGCTTCGATCAAACGCAGTGCGCGGACGGCAGCGTCTGTGCGGCCGGCAAGTGCGTGACCTCTTGCGATACCGCCACGTGCGCCAGCTCCTACAGCTGCTCGGCTGACCTCAACCTCTGCACGACGCCCGTGCGGTCCTGCACCGTCACCAACGACTGCGGCGGGCCTGACTCGGTCTGCGTCGACTCCGCCTGCGTGCCGCGTTCGGACATGGGCACCTGCGGCGCCGGTGAGGTCTGGGTTCAGAACGGCTGCATCCCGTCGCAGAGCGCGATCTTCGTCTGCAACGTCGACGGCCAGCAGGACGCCTGCGCGGCCGGCTCGCTCTGCCTCCACCACAGCTGCTACATCTCCTGCGCCGCGCCGAATGACATGGCCTGCTCGGCGCTGCCCGACTTCAACGTCTGCAAGTCGGTGACAACCGTGTCGGGCGACCACCCGGTGTGCGGCTCCGATCAAAACCTCGGCAGCGAGTGCGACCCGACCGGCGCGACCGGCGTCGCCTGCAACGCCGGCCTCATCTGCATCGACGGCTTCTGTCGCTAGGTTTTCGTTCGACCGCAAAGGCAGCGCGGCTCCCACCGCGCTGTCTTCATTTTGTGGCCCTGCCGAGAATTCGCGCCGATGCACGCTTCATGCAATCGTGCGCGCAATCATGAAACCACGCCTAGCGCTGGCCGCAGTCGTGTCGAGCGGCCTCACCCTTTCATCGCTTGCGTTCGCGCAAACGCCTCCGCCCAAGGTTTCGGACGACGCTGGTAACGAGGCTGTCAAAGCCAAGACCGACGCCGCACAGAAGGTCGATGACGCCAAACGCCCCGTCGGGTGGTCACCGGGCATCGCCTTCGGAGCGTCGTTCAACATCGTCGACACACGAAACGTCGTGGGCCAGCAAGACGGGACCACCGTGGCGATGGGGGCGGCGATCGACGCGGCTCTCGACTACAACGACGGCCTCAGCGAGTGGCGAAACTCGCTCAAGGCCGGTGCCGGGGTGTCGCGAACACCCTCGCTGAACGAGTTCGTGAAGACGAACGACGGGCTCGCGTTCGAGAGCGTCTATCTGATGCACCCCATCGAGATGGTCGGTCCGTTCGCTCGGTTCGGGCTCGCCACCCAGATGTTCCCGAGCCTCGACATCCGCGCGACCTCCGCGGACTACACGGTCGCGAACCTCGACGGCACGACGACCAACTATCACGGTCGCCGCCTCTACCTGACCGATCCCTTCCAGCCCTTCACGTTCAAGGAGTCGCTCGGTGTGTTCGTCCAGCCGCTCAACGACGTGCACATCAAGCTCGAGGGGCGCGCCGGCGTCGGCGCCCAAGAGGCGATCGCCAAGGGCAACCTCGCGATCCAGGACGACGCTGCGACCCCGCAGATTGAAGTCAAGGAGCTTGACGACTTCTGGCAGGTGGGCGGCGAGGTCGTCGCGAACGCATGGGGTTTCTTTGACAATGAGAAACGCGTCTCCTACGTGGTCGGCGTGGGTGTGCTCATCCCGTTCGCCACGAGCGATCTCCCGGCCGACGACGATCGGAGCCTGCCGGAGCTCACCGTGTTCGAGGCGAACCTCGGCCTGAACGTGAAGATCTTCGACTGGGCGTCGATCACGTACCGACTCAACATCAACCGCCAGCCGCTCTTGGTCGACGACTTCCAGGTCTCGAACACGCTGCTGCTCACGATCGGCGCCGCGTTCGGCAGCAAGGCTCCAGTCCCGCCGCCGCCCCCGCCTTGCGAGTGTGAGAAGAAGGCGCCAGAGGCACCCCCGGCGAAGCCGGCAGAACCCACCCCGGCGAAGCCCGCAGAACCCACCCCGACGCCCGCAGAACCCACCCCGACGAGCAAGTAAGGAGCGGCCCCAATGCGATTCCACGGCAAACATGCGCTCGCCACCGCGCTCGTGGCGACCCTCTTCGGGTTCTCGCTCGCGGCGTGCGAGGACCACTACACGACCCAAGAAGCCTACGACGCGTGCAACCAGCTCGGCGACACGAACCCCGGCGTGCTCGAGCCCGCGGCGTTCGACGACTGCGTCGACTGCTACGAGCGCTGCGGCGCCGATTGCGAGGAGCTCGGCACCGCACCCGAGACCTTCGCTTGCCCCGACGACACGTCCACGACCGAAGAGAGCTGACGCGAGCGCCGCTCAGGACCGCGCGCTGTCGATCATGCCGCGCGCGATCCTGGTCGCGAGCGTCATGATCGTGAGCTGCGGGTTCACGCCGAGGCTGGTCGGAACGACGCTGCCGTCGGCGACGTAGAGGCCCGCTACATCCCAAGCCTCACCGTTGGGTTTGACTACGGAGCGCCCGGCCTCCACACCCATTCTCGCGCTCCCGAGCGGATGCTGCGACGAGCACTCGATGCGCATCGCAGGGATGTGCGAGAGGTCGAGCTTGCGGAAGGCGTCGGCGTCGAGCCCCGACTGTCCGAGGATCGGGGGGAAGACCTCCTTGGCGCCGGCCGCGAAGAAGATGTCGCCCATCGTGCGGACGATGGTCGGGATCTTCTGCCGATCTTCGGCTGCCATGCGGTAGGTCACGAGCGGCTCGCGACCTGGGCCGCGGCGCACCACGCCCCCACCGAGATCGTGGATGAGCCCACCGAACACCGCGAGGTGCGGGATGTCTTGCGCGCGCCTCACGTGCTCTGCGCCGAAGCCGTGCATCGTCGCGGCGAGCACGCCAGGCGGCACGAAGAGCCCGACCATCGTGATCCCCTGCTTCTCGAGGCTCTTCGTGTAGGCGCTCTGCAGCGCTCCCTGCCAGCCGTCGAGTCGCTCTTCGAAGCGCGCGAACATCCGGAACGCCGGGTGCAGCGTCATGTTGCGACCGACCTGTCCCGAGCGCGCTCCGACCTTGGCGCGATCGAGCAGGAGATGCGTGTGATACGCGCCCGCCGCGACGACGACCCGCTGCGCCCGAACGTGAACGCGATCCTTGCCGCGACCGAGCGCGCGCGAGACCCGCGCCCCGAGCGACTGCGGGCGGTTCAAAGCGCGACCCACGACGCCACGCACGCGACCGTTCTCGATCTCGAGGCCCTCGACGAGCACGTCGCTGAAGACCGTCGCGCCCGCCGCGACCGCGCGCGGCAGGTAGGTCATGTCGACGCTCATCTTCGCACCGTGCGGACAGCCGAAATTGCAGCGACCGCAGCCCTCGCAGCCCTTGGTGTTTCGCCGCGTCGAGCGCATCTCGAGCCCGAGCTTGGCGGCGCCCTCGGCGAAGCGCTGCGTCGACTTCGACCGCATCGAGACCGGCACCTCTTCGACCGAGATGTTGCGCTCGACCTCTTCGAAGTGAGGGGCGAGCTTCTCGGGCGTGAAGTCAGCGAGCCCGTGCTCGCGAACCCACTCGTCGAGCACCGACTCCGGCGTGCGGAAGCACACCGCGCCGGTGACGATCGACGAGCCGCCGACGGCGCGGCCCATCGTCACGTTGATCGAGGGCGAATCGCCGACGCCCACCGCGACCGTCATCCCGCCGTCGCGCCAAGCGCGCCGGAGGTGCTGGCTCGGCCGCATTTGCTTGATCTCTTCGATGGGCACGTACGGCCCTTCTTCGAGGACGATCACACGACGCCCGGCCTCCGCGAGGAGCGCCGCCACCACCGCCCCGCCCGCGCCCGACCCGATGATGACGTCGTCCGCTTCGAGCTCGAGCTTGCCCGTGAGATCGCGGGCGCGTTCCACGTGGAAGCTCACGACGCCACCTCCTTCGACCGCGCGCCCATGCATCCGGGTCGCGTTTCACCTGGGTTCGTGACGATGCCTGCCTCGCGCAGGACGTCCGGGTGCTCGTAATAGAGGATGCAGAGGATCGCCTTCACCGCGAGCAGCGGCAGCCCGAACGGCGAGCGCTCGAGCCGCTCGAGCGCCCGCGCGCGAGCCTCCACGGGCACGCGCGCGAGGGGCGGCGCGTTGCCCACGAGCGGCGGCGCGGCCCACGTCGCGACCCCCAAGCCCGCTCGCATGATGAACTCCGTGCGCGCGCCCGCCTGTTCGATGAAGTCGGCGAGCTCGACCATCAACCAGTCCAACCGCTCGCTCGGAGGCGGGCCGTCGTCCGTCGAGAACAGAGCCTCGGCGAAGGCTCGAGCCTCGTCGAGCCATCGCTCTTGAGTGCGTGCGCGTTTCACGCCCGCTCGGTCGCACGGCCGCGCGCCAGTGTGAAGCTGGTCTTAAGGAGCTTGACGCTCCATGCCCCGCGCGGTTTGGTGCGCCGAGGTGTTCGACCTCCATCGATCGCACGTGCTCGCGGTCGCGATCCTCGCGACCACGCACGCGGCTTGTCACGAGGTCCCCGCCCCCGCCGCACCCGCGAGCGCAGCGCCCCAAACGTCGGACGCGACGGGCGACGCGACCGCGCAGCCGCTTCCACCATCACCGCTCGCGTTCGGCCCTGAAAAAGACTTCGCGCTGCCCACGGTCCCCACCGTGCCCGCGCTCGAGCTCCCGGCGGTCACGCTCACGCGCGTCGATCCCGCGCTGCTCCAGAAGCGGCGCGCAGCCGAGCGCGCAGACACCCTCCTCGGCTTGAGCCCCGACGCGCGCGCCGAGGCCTGGGATGCGCTCGCGGACTACTCCCCCGACGACAACCCCTACCGTGCGTTCGCGCTCGATCGCGCTGCGCTCTGGCGCGCGTCCGCCGATGCCACGTCGCTCCGCCAGGTGAAGCTCCAATCGCTCGCCGACAAGTTCCTCGCCGACCGCAAGGCTCGCGACGACTTCTTCGCGACCGCGGCTCCGCCCGATCAGCGCGCCTCCGTGCAGCGCGCGTTCGAGACTGCTTATGCGCCTTATCTCGAGGAGCTCACGGCCCTCGTTCCGCCGACGCCGAACGCGGCCGGCACCCCCGAGAACACCCCGCCCAAACCAGTAAAGACGCCGCTCGAGGACCCGACTGGCCCGGGCACCGTCCTCGGGCAGCGCGTCGCCATCAAGACCGTCTTCGGGGCGCACGCCCAATCCTTCAGCGTCGACACCGACGACGACCTCATGCGCTCGGCCGGCGGCGAGGGCAAACCGACCTTCGACGTGAGCGGCTTCTATGCAGGCGGCGAGGTCGTCGCGAACGTCGCCTATGAATCCCAGTTCGCGATCGGCCTATTGGCATTTGGTCGCTACCACGTGACTGGCAGTTATCCCGACAGCCACTTTACGACCGACAATGGCGGGCTCACCACGCTCACCCCGCCGGACGACTCGCAAGCAGGCGCCTTCGTCGTCGGCGCGGGCGCGCGCTTCAGCGGCGACATCGCCGAGCGCATCGCGATCCAGCTCGGCATCGAGCTCGGCTATCTACAAATCCTGCCGCCCAGCGAGGTCCCCGGCTGCGGCCTCGCCGGCACCGAGTGGGACCCTACGATGCAGGGTTTTCAGGGCGATCTCTTCGTCGGCTGGGAGTTTTATCCCATCTCGATATTGTCCTTCGGGATCGCCGCACACGTCGGGTTCGGCCACGTCCAGGGTGAGTGGTGTGTCCCCGGCGCGGCGATCGATCCGACCAGTTCGGGCGTCGACGACGCGCCTATGGATGTGTCGGCCGACTCCTTCAGCGCCGGCGCGCAAGGCGAGGTCACGCTGCACTTCTGAGCCTCGCCCGCGAACCGTATAGTTACCTACTTGTTAGTCACTCGACGCGCTCAGTAATAGAGCGTGATGAGGCCGTCCCCTTGCCGCTGCCCGGCGGTGGTCGCTGCGTAGTGCGCTGCCCCGAGGAAGCTCGAGCCGCCTCCGCCGCCTGAGGCGTACGCGCCGCCACCACCGTAGTAGCCGCCTCCACCGCCGCCAATGTGGTAGGGGTCACTGAGCGATCCGCCCCCCGTGCCGAGCGCACCCGGTGCGCCGGGAGACGCGCCAGCGCTTCCACCGGCAGCTTGTGTCGCACCGCCGCCAGGGGTGTAGCCGCCATTCGCACTGCTCCCCGCGACACCCGTGAGGCCTCCACCGTTGCCGCCCGCGCCATGTTCGGGACAGCCACAGTTGCCGCCGCCTCCGCCACCGGCCACGACGACGCGGTCGACGAGGCTCTGCCCGCCCCGACGAATGTCGGACGCGCCACCGCCACCACCGCCCCATTGACCGCCTGAGCCGCCTCCATTGAAGCCCCCCACGCTCTCGACGACGCCCTTACCACCTACATAAATGTAAAGCGTCTCGCCGGGCGTGACGTCGATCGAGCCGACGATCGCACCCCCTAGGCCCCCATCGTCTTGAATGCTGGTGTCACAGCACTTCGAGCCGCCGCCCTGAGCGCCCTCGATCTCGAACGCGATGCGCGTGACTCCGACCGGAACTTGGAACATCTGCGCCGCGCCGGTGAACGAGAAGACCGTGCTCTGCGTCGTGCACGCGCCGTTGGTGCACGTTCCCGCGCCGCAGTCATTCCCGCAGCTGCCGCAGTCCGTCGTGCTGGTAGCGGGGTCGACGCACGCGCCGTCGCAGAAAGTGAGGCTTTGGCTCAAGCAAACATCCATGCAATCGGGGATGTTGTTCTCGTCGTCGTCGACGTCCGCGGTCCCGCAGCCGCAAACGCCAGGTTCGCTCTTGTCCGGATCGTTCGGACAGAGGTCGATGTTAGAATCCAGACAATCCGGCACACCGTTGCCGTTCGCGTCGTCGTCGGAGACACCGCAGCCACACGTCCCCGCTTGGACTTTGTTCGGGTCGTCAGGGCAGAGATCGATACCTGCATCCAAGCAGTCCGGAACTCCGTTGCCGTTCCCATCGGCGTCGTCGGCGCCGCAGCCGCAGACGCCCGGCAGCGTCTTCGCCGCGTCGTTCGGGCAAAGGTCGATCGCGCCGTCGAGACAATCCGGGACGCCGTTGCCGTTCCCATCGCTGTCGCCGACGCCACAGCCGCAGACCCCCGGCAGCGTCTTCGCGGCGTCGTCCGGGCACAGGTCGAGGCCCGCGTCGAGACAGTCAGGTATCCCTGACGAATCCACGTCGTCGTCGCTGACACCGCAGCCGCACACGCCCGGCTCGGTCTTCTGCGTGTCGTCGGGGCAAAGGTCGATATCGTCGTCCAAGCAGTCGGGGACCCCATTGCCGTTGTCGTCGGCGTCGGGCACGCCACAACCGCACGCGAGCGCTTCGGTCTTGTCCGGGTCGTCGGGACACAAGTCCGTCGACGGGGGATTGCTCGTGTCGTCGCCGCAGCCCGCGGCGACTGCAGCCACGAGCCCGAAACTGGCAGTGATCGATAGGAGCTGAAGTCTTCGCATTGGGGGTTCCTCTTTGGCTGAGGGGGAAAGCCGACCATGTTCGGGGCGCGCCCAGCGCGCGTCAAAGCGAAAGCCCTCACAGAGCCGACAAATCTGTCAGTCCGGACTTCGGGTTACGCTCTTCTCATGGGGAGCTCGATGCGGCGCGCAGTCGCCCTGGGGATCGCAGCCTCACTCGCTATTCCGGTATCGGCCCACGCCGACACGGTGCTGGTGCTCGACGGGGTCGCGGACGCGGGTGAGCCCGATCACTTCTTCGTCGATTTCGACGTTCCCGCAGGCACCGCCGAGATCCAAATCGAGCACGACGACCTCTCGGACACCGACATCCTCGATTGGGGCCTCTACGATCCGAGCGGCTTTCGCGGTTGGGGCGGCGGCAACACCGAGCCCATCGTGATCGACGCCGACGCAGCCTCACGCAGCTATCTCACCGGCTCGATCACGCCCGGCACGTGGCGGCTCGTCGTCGGCAAAGCGAAGCTCGACAGCGACGGCGGCGCTTACCACGCTGTCATCACCCTGCGGGAAGCGACGACGCTCGCGCCCCAGCCCGAGCGCGCCCCCTACGCGGACCCAGGCGCCGTCGTCAGCGGCGCGCGCTGGTACGCAGGCGACTTCCACGTGCACTCGCGCGAGAGCGGCGACGCGCGCCCGTCCCTCGACGAGATCGTCGCGTTCGCGAAGAGCCGCGGCTTGGACTTCGTCGAGCTCTCCGATCACAACACGACCTCGCAGCTCGACTTCATGGTCGACGCGCAGAGCCGCGCGGGCGACTTCCTGCTCTTGCCCGGCGTCGAGTTCACGACCTACGCAGGTCACGCGAACGGCATCGGCGCTACGGCCTTCGTCGATCACAAGATCGGCCAGCCGGGCGTGACCATCGACGGCGCGGTCGACGCCTTTCACGACATGGGCGCGCTCTTCTCGATCAACCACCCTGCGCTCGACCTCGGTGACGTCTGCATCGGCTGCGCGTGGAAACACGAGCTCACCGCGTCCAAGGTCGACGCCGTGGAGATCGCGACGGCGGGCAGCGCGATCATCTTCATCAACGACGCCCTCGCCTTTTGGGAGCGGCTCTGCGACGGCGGCCATCACATCGCAGCGCTCGGCGGCAGCGACGACCACACCGCGGGCACCGACATCGGCCCGTTCGGCGCGCCGATCGGCTCGCCCGCGACCTACGTCTACGCCGACGAGCTCAGCGTCTCGGCCATCCTCGACGCCGTGCGCGCTGGCCGAACGGTCGTGAAGGTCCGCGGCCCCGAGGATCCGATGATCGAGCTCTCGCGCCGAGCGTCCGACACATCGCCTACAGGGCTGTCACTCACCGCGACGATTACAGGACCGTCAGCGGGGCTCCAGGCGCGCTGGGTCAAGAACGGCGCCGCCGGCGACTTCATCCCGATCGATGGCGACGGCGCCGAGCTCTCGCTCGACGTCGATCCCATCGCAGACGGCGCCGAGGACCGCTATCGCCTCGAGCTGTGGGAGGGCACGAACCCCGTCACCTTCACGAGCCATGTCTGGCTGTCCGCGAGCGACGTCCAGCAAACCAGCGACCCCGAGACCGTCACCCCCGCAGGTGGCGTCCAATGTTCGGCGCGGCCACCGTCCGCGGAGAGCTACACCCCCGCCGTCGTCGCGCTGTTCGCAGCAGTTACAATATTGTTCGGCGTCCGCAGGCGAGCGCGCATTATTT
This sequence comes from Polyangiaceae bacterium, assembly GCA_046351325.1. Lineage (GTDB taxonomy): Bacteria > Myxococcota_A > Polyangia > Polyangiales > Polyangiaceae > Xiheicaenibacterium. The sequence continues at coordinate 1,169,863 of JAXLYR010000001.1, forward strand.
GATTATTCAATGCACCCTCCAGCGCTGACTGCTCCGTAAGCTTCGGTCGGCTGCGGTTCACTCGGCCGCGAGGTCGCAGTCGAGCTCTCCTACCCCGAACTGCGGCGCAGCTGCGCTCGTGAAGTCGTGCCCGGCGACCCAGAGGCGCAGCGACGTCCCGTCGAGGAGCGCGGCCGGCGAGCGGATCTCGTCGACGGCCCACGGCAGGTCATTAGCGCGCCGAATGGGAGCTTCGTCCTCGACCCACCCTGAGCCGGATTTGCGGGCGTGGTGAACGGCGAGCTGTCGCCAAGCCCCGTTCGGTGGCTGCTGCGCTACATCGTAGAAGAGGTGGACCTCGCCGGCGAGCTCGACCGCGAACGGCGTCGAGTACCCGACCCAATCGTCAGCTCGCGGATAGAGGGCTTGATTGGGGGCTAGCGCGCGCTCCGGCTCGGAGAACGTCGCGCCGTCGGCGCTGGTCGTCACGCCAACGACCTGCAAAACGCCGAGGTCGGGGTCGTTCCCGACCGCGGTGAAATAGAGCTCGAGCTGGCCCGAATGCACGACGGGTCCAGGCTCGCCCACGACGTAAGCGCGGAAGTCGGCGCCGCCTGGAGCGACGATGGGGTTCTCGTCGGCGCGCGTGAACGAGAGGCCGTCGTCGGAGACCGCGTGGCCTACACGATAGTCAGTGACAGCGTGGTTCGGGTCCGACGGCGGGACGGGATAACCCGTATAGAATAGGTGATATTGCCCGTTGAACTCGACGACCGCAGGGGTCTCCACGCCGCCTGCGTCCCAGCTCCCGGCCGGCCCGACGTCGAGGATGGGCGTCGTGGAGGCGAGCGTCCAATGGACGCCGTCCTTCGACGTGAGCCGATAGAGGCGCACCGGGAACTCGAAGTTGTCGGTCGCCGAGGCGTACATCCAATATTCGTCACCGACGACGAGCACGCTGGGGTCGTTCCAAGTCCAGTTTGGCTCGGGCGAGTCGAGGTCGAGCTCCGCCGCCTCACCGCCCGAAAAGCAGGCGGGCCCGAGGCGCGCCAGGTCGATCATGACGGGAGGTGGCTCGTTGCTGGGCTCGGGCCCCGCGCCGCCGCCTGTCGTCGTGGGCTCACCGCCACAGCCTGCTACGACGACGAGCGCTCCCCACCAACGAGCACGCGTCGCCGAGCGCATAGGCGATCTTCTTATCGGAGAATCGAGGATACGTCAGCTTGGTCGTAAGCCCCGGAGTCGAACCAGACCTGACACCACACACCCGAGCGGGCGCCGCCACCCACGGCCTTTTTGGTGGTGCTTACGAGTGCTGCGACGTTTGCCCGATCCCACGTATCGCGGGCAAATTTCGAGCTCGAGCGCGCATCACTCTCCCTCGTTCTTATACCGTTTGCGGAGGTACTTCAGGATATCGACTGTGGCCAGCACGATGAGGTTCGTGAACTGGATCGCGAAGCCCCAGCCGCCGCCGCGGTTCGGTCCCTCGAGCTCGTCGACGACCTGCCCGCTCTCGTCCTTGATCGCGAACGACCACTGAAACATGCCGCGCTCGTAGGCCTTGATGTGCATCGCGATCGCGAACTCGCCAGCGCCGGCGCTGCCGAGCTTGATCACCTCGTCGCTCTTCGCCTCGGCCTCGAAGCGCTTCATCATGCGCTCGGTGACGTTGCGCTTGTCCTCGTTGAAGCTCTCCACCTGCTTCGGCTTGCGCGACGCCAGCCAATCCGCTTCGGATTGACCGTCATAGGTGAAGCCGTCCCAACTGACGGGTTCGAAGACGAAGGTCCTCTTGCCAATAAGCGGGTTGGGCGTGGCCTGCCGAACGACGACGACCTGCGGGCTGCTGCATCCGAAACCGACGGTGCTGACGAGACCGACTGCGCCGGTCGAATACAGGAAATTGCGTCGCGAGATGTTCACGAGAGCCTCCTCGGAGGCCCCCTGAGCAGGAGTCGTACCGCGCCGCGCGCTCGTGAATCTCCACGGATTCTGGTGACCAAAGCGCTGCCGCGGCGCCGGCCTCGAGCGGCTGCCGCGCGAACGCGGCTGTCAGCGCCGGAGGCTCGATTCTAAGACAACGTTATAGCTTGAACGTCAACATCGAAGTCTCGTTGGGCTTGATGTTGACGCTGCGCGATTTGGCGCTCCCGGAGCTTGGTTTGCAGGTCACCGAGTGCGAGCCCGCTGGCAAAGACAGGCTCAGCGAAGAGCCGCTGCCCTTGGCGGCGCCGTCGACGGCGAACGAGCACGAGCCACCCGACGCGATGGCGAGCAATCGACCGGAGCCCGCGGCCGCTGCGGGTTCAGGCTTGGGCTCGGGCTTCGGCTCGGGTTTTGGTTCCGGCTTGGGCTCGGGCTTCGCCTTCGGGTCGGGCTTGGGCTCGGGCTTCGCCTTCGGGTCGGGCTTGGGCTCGCGACCGCTCGTCGCCGCGGGATCGACCTTCTTCCCCGTGGCAGTGGGCTCGGTCGGCGTGGCAGCCGGCTCGTTCGTGAGGACGACGGTGCCGGGGTCCGCGACGTTGGGCTTCGTGTCGTTCACCGCGATCGGCCCGCTCGTCGGCGGCGCGCCAGGCTGCTCGGCCTTCGGTTGGGCGGCGTCGGCCCCGACGGACTCGGCCGTGGCCTCGCTCTTCGGCGGGTCTTTCAGGATGAGGACGAGGACGACGGGCGCCATGACCGCGACCGCTGCGAGCGCACCGTAGAAGATGCGCATGTCGAAGCCCGACCGTTCGGCGGGCTTGCGCTGCGACTCGATCGGGCGAGAAGGCAACGTCGCGGGCTGAAGCGAAGGGGCGGATGACGGCGACAGATCAGGCGCGGAAGAGTTCGTGTGCCGACGCGGCGGGACGAGCTTCGGGGCGTTCGGCAAGTAGGGAGAAGGCGGGATCGAAGGAGGCGGCGGCGGAACGGGAAGACCACGCGCCGCGAGGCCCATCGGTTGTGGCGACGTGCTCGAGGCCGCGCCCGCGAACACCGGCCCTGTAGATTGCTGCGGGTAGCCGGCGGGGAAGCCCTGCTGACCTGCGCCAGGCAGGCCCTGCGTGATCTCGTGCGCGAGCGTCGAGAGCTTCGAGCCGATGACGACGGTCGCCTCCTCCTCGCCGACGAGGGGCGCGTCGTCCTCCGCGTCTGCGCCCTGGCGGATCGCGACGGGCGGGTGAGGCGGAGGTAGAACGCTGTTATACTTTTGCGGCGGCTGATTGGAGGGCGGCGGAGGTCGGAAGCTCGGCGGCGGGACAGGGCCCGTGCCGGACTTCCGCTGCTTGGCCTGGTGAGCCATCTGCGCGATTCGCTCGATGAGGACCTGCCCCTCGGCGGGGGCGAACGGCGCGAGCGAGTGGGCGAACGCGTAGACGTTCTTGAAGCGACGATCGAGGTCCTTCGCCATGGACCAGCCGATGATGTCGTCGATCTCGCGCGGCACGTCGCCTCGCAGCGTCGTGAGGTGAGCGGGCTCCTCGCGCGTGATGGCGAGCATCAAGCGCGTGACGTCGCCGACGAACGGCGGCTTGCCCGCGAGCAAGAAATACAAGACCGCACCGAGCGACCAGACGTCGGCGCGCTGGTCGACGCTCTTGGCTTTGCGGACGAGCTCCGGGCTCGAATACGACGACAGACCGAAGAGCGCGGTCGCCGTGAGCGAGCTGTTCCCCGCGGGCGCGGCGACGTCGCGCATGAGCTTCGCCGTGCCGAAATCCGTGAGCTTGAGCAGCGGAGTCCCGCTCGCGCGGCGCGCGACGACCATGTTGGCCGGCGAGAGCTCGCGCAGGACGATGCTGTGGGAATGCGTCTCGGCGACGCACTCGGCGGCCTGCAAAACGAGGAGCACGGCCTCGGGCAGAGGGCGCGCGCCGTAGGCCTGCACGTAAGCCGCGAGGTCCTCTCCCTCGACGTGCTGGCGCACGAGATAGAACGAGCCGTCGGTCTCGGTCCCCACGTCCAAGATTCGCGCTGCGTGCTCTGACTCCAGCTTCGCGAGGACCCGAGCCTCGCGGCGGAAGCGCTCGACTTCCTTGTCGTCGGCCGTGCCAGGAAGCAGGAGCTTGATGACGACACGCTGATCGAATTCGACGTGAAAAGCCTCGACGACGAAGGTCGGCGACCGCGAGAGGATGGCTCTCACGCGGTACTTTCCGCCGATGACGTCGCCCGGATGAATATCGTCGGACCGCATCTGTGGCGGGGTCATTCTTGCATTTTTTCGAGCCGATCGCGGCTTCGGCTTTCGAGCGCTCGCGATCGTGGTCTTGCGAGACCCGTGCTTCTCTCGGGCGACCTCGGCCTTTGATGTTAGCCTGGAGAGTATGCGATGGTCTTTCGCCACGTTGGCGGTGATTGGATGGGCGGCGCTCGCGGTGGCTGCGTGTGAAGAGCAGCAGCCTCAGGCCCAGTATCCCCAGCAATACCCGCAGCAATATCCCCAGCAGTACCCGCAGCAATATCCCCAGCAGTACCCGCAGCAGTATCCCCAGCAGTACCCGCAGCAGTATCCCCAGCAGTACCCGCAGCAGCAGTATCCGCAGCAGTATCCCCAGCAATACCCGCCGCAGCAGTATCCGCAGCAGCAGCCTTATCCGACGGCCACCGCGCAGCCGACCGTGACCGCGCAGCCGACAGCGCAACCGACCGCATATCCGCAGTTCCCGCTGCCGTCTGGTCTCCCCATCCCGAGCGGTTTCCCGAGCGTGCTGCCTTTCCCGAGCGTGATCCCGACGGCGCTCCCGCCAACACAATAGATTGGCAGACGAGCCGCGTTTGGTAGGTTGAGCGCTCGGGGTCGGGCGCGCCGCAGGGAGGGCTCGCGGCCGCTGCACCTCGGGAGGTCGCATCCAACGTGGAGAGCAGCACGCTTCCGATTCCGAAGGACGTCCGCTGGCGCAGGCTCCTCGGCGTCGCGCTGTTCCTCGGCTTGCTCTACTTCTTTCGAGGGCTGGCTCCCGTCCTCATCTGCTTCGTGATCTTCCAGCGATCGCTCGGCTGGGCGTCGGACAAGATCGCAGCAAAGACGAAGCTCCACCGCAAGGGCGTCATCGGCGGCTTGCTCCTCACGATGGCGGGGGGCATCGCGCTCGGTGTCTTTTACGGCGTCAAACGAATCATCGCGTTCGTCGAGCTGGCCAAGCGCGAGGGGCCGAGCTGGGTCGAGTCCGTGTCGAGGAGCACGCTCATCCAGCAGGCGCGCGAGCGGCTCGGGGTCGACTCGCAAGACCTGACCCACCAGGCGAAGGACTACGCCCTCCAGGCCTTCCACTACATCACGGCGACCGCGTACGTCGCGCTGTTCCTCTTCGTCGGCTTCATCCTCGCGGTCATGTACCTCTTCGAGCGCGAGGAGATCGACGGCTGGATGGACGGCATCTCGCCGAAGAGCATCGTCGGGACGCTCTCGCGCTGGCTGGGATACGTCGCGGACGCCATCGCGATCACGGTGCGCTTGCAGGTCGTCGTCGCGTGCTTCAACGCGCTCTTCACGCTGCCGCTGCTGCTCATTTTGGGGCTGCCCAACGTGCCGCTCCTCTTCTTGCTCGTGCTCGCGGGCGGCATGATCCCCGTCGTCGGCGGGGTGCTCTCCGGCATCGTGCTGTGCATCGTGGCCTACGACGCGAAGGGGTTCCTCGGCGTGGGCGTGTTCCTCGCGGTGACGTTCGTCCTCGGCAAGGTCGAGAGCTACTACCTCTCGCCGCGGCTCACCGCGCAGCACGTGAAGATGCCGGGCCTCGTGCTCGTGGTGTCGCTCCTGATGTTCGAGACGGTGTTCGGCTTCTGGGGGCTCTTCTTGAGCTTCCCCGCGCTCTACGTCGCAGGCCGCATCATCCACGAGTGGCGCGAGGAGAACGCGGACATCATCGCGCGCGCTTCGCGTCCACCGCCCGAGCCTGCGTACGCGGGGGCCGAGGTCCCGCGCTCGGTCAGGCCACCGGCACCGAGCGAGAAACCGACGAGCGAAAAACCAAGCAGCCAGAGACCTGCGAGCCGCGACAAACCGAGCAGCGAGAAGCCGCCCGAAGAACCCGCGGCCGGCTGAGGCGAAGCGCTATTTGCAAACGATGCGAGCGCGTGGGAGCGCTCGCGACGCCGTGAGCAAGCGCTTGCCGTCTTCGGTGAGGTCGTTGTTGTTGAGGTTGATGAGCTCGAGGTTCGCGCCGTGAGGTGACGCGGCGAGGAGCGCCGCACCGGCGTCGCTAAGCTTGTTCGAGCGCAAGCTCAGGACGCGCACGCGACCGAGGAATTCGGCGGCCGCGAGCGAGCCGAGCGCCGCGCCGTCGAGCCCCGTCTGCTGCAGGCAGAGCTCGCGCAGCTTGCCGAGACCACCCGCGTTGCAGAGGGCCTCGAGGCCCGCGCGACCGAGCGTGTTCCCCGTCAAATCCAAGGTACGCAGCTCGGGGAACGCCGCGCCGAGCGCGGCCGCGCCCTTCACCCCGACTTTGTTTTTGCGCAGGTCGAGCGCGCGGAGTCGTGTGAGGTTCGGTGAACCAGCGAGCCTCGCGACCCCGTCGTCACCGAGCTTGTTCCCGAGCAACGCGAGCACGCGCAGGTTCTGGAGCTTCGGTTCTCGCGCGAGCAGCGCTGCGCCCTCACGACCTATCGCAGCGCCGCGCAGCTGGAGCTCGTCGAGCGGCCCACAAGCCGCGAGCAGCGCAGCAAGGCCCTCTTCGCCGATCGGGCGCGGGTTGAGCTCGAGGCGCGCGAGGTGAGGCAGGCGCGCCCAACCGAGCAGGGCGTCGAGGACGTCGACGTCGCCGTGCGTGGAGAGGCGGCGGAGGGAGCGCAGCTCAGCCGACTGCACGAGCCCCGCGATCGCTTGGGATCCGACGCGGAGCTCGCGTATGCACGCGAAGGCCGAGCTCGCGAAGAAGTGCGCCGCATCCTCCGCCGAAGGCCCGACCGTGAGCTCGAGGGTTTGAAGCGTCGGCGCGGCCGCGACGAGCGCCTCGAAGCGGCCTCGCGCATCGGCGCCGCGCGCGTCGAAGCGCAGGCTCGCTGGGAATCCACGCTCGAACGTGACGTCGCCGAGGCCTGCGAAGATCTGCGCAGCGAGCTGCTTCAGCAGCGCGTTTTCGCGCAGCCGCAGTTTGCGGACGTAGCTCGCGTCGACGCTCTCCGGATCGATGAGCGCGTCACCGATCCAGTCCCAGCTCGGTGGGCGCGACGCATAGCCGAGGCGCGCGAGCTCGCACTCCACGGTGATGAGCTCACCCCGAGGATCACCCTCGGCCTCGAGCCGATCGGCGAGCACTCGCCGCGGACCGTCATCGTCGAGATCAGCGAGGACAGCTTCAATCGAGAAGGTGGCCAAGCCCGCCTACTCCATGAAGACGTCGGGGTGATCCTCGAGGATCTTGCGAGCGCGCCGCTCGAGGATGGCGACGTAGCGGCTGAGCAGCTCGAAGCTCTTGTCGCGATCCATGTCGCTCCAGCTCTCGGGCTCGTCGCCGTCGACCATCGCGCGACACTGCGCGAGCGTGAGCGAGGTGGCGCGGGCGCGCTTGGACGCAGCCTCGGCGCGGAGGAGCAGGTAGTTCCGATAGACGGGGCTGACCTTGAGATCGGCGGCCTCGTGAAGAAGAGCGGCGGCGGTGTCGAAGCGGACGAGCGCGCCCTCACGACGCGTCATGCACTGCTTGCCCGCGGCGGTCATGCGCTCGGGTGACACCACCGAGAGCTCGGTGAACATCGCGCGATCCTGAGCGCGGAGGTCGTCTGCCTCCTCGAGCGCCTTGTTCGCGGCGCGGACCTTCTCGTTGGCGGTGCGCTGGTCGCGACGCTCACAACCGACGAGCGAGAGGGTCGCGAGGATCACGAGAGCGGCGGAGAGTCGGGGCGACATGCGAGCTTCGTTCGAGACGCTTCAGGGACACTGCGGCAGCGGCGGGCGACCGTCGCGAAATCCATACTCCTCCGCGACTGCGTGGGCGAGACCCGAGGCGATGGGCCCCTCACCGTTCACCAACACGGCGACGCCGCGCCCGTCGGTCCGCCAAATCCACATCGACGTGAAGCCTCGGTTTTGACCGTTGTGCCAGGCCTCGACCTCGTCGCCCTCGGGGGTGACGACGAACCCGAGCCCGAAGTCCCCCGTGTTTTTCCCTCGCGTGAGCATCGTCTTCACGAGCTTCTTCGAGAGGAGTCGGCTCTTGCCGTGGTAGGCGCTCGCGAGCCCGCTCGCGAGCGTCAGGAGGTCGACCGGCGTCGTCCAAAGACCGGCCGCGGCCTTCTCCGGGTGAACGCGGAACCCGCCGCGGATCGGGGCGCCCTTCGAGTCGTAGGCGTTCGCGGCGAAGCGAACGTGGGCCTCACCGATGGGCTGTTCGAAGGTGCTGTGGGTCATCGCGAAGGGAGTGATGACCCACTCGTACATCGCGTGATCGAAGGGCGAGTCGACCTCGCGCTCGACGATAGCTTGAACAACGGTAAACCCACCGCCCGAGTACGACGAGCGCTCGCCAGGCGCGAACTCCAGCGTGACAGCGTCCGAGTTGCCTCGGCCGAGGAGGACGTCGAGCGTGCTCGGCAGCTCGGTCGTGGAGCGGTCGTAGCCCCCGAAGCCGTGCACGTTGAGGCCCGAGGTGTGTGAGAGCAGCTGGCGCAGCGTGATTTTGGCGGGCTTGCCCTTGAAGCGCGCGTGCCAGTCGAGACCGTATTCGTCGATGTCGCGATCCAACGCGAGCTCACCCTCGCCGACCATCCGCAGGACGCCGACGGTGGTGACGGCCTTGCTCACGCTCGCTGCTTGCAACACGGTCTCCGGGGTCATCGCGCGTCGATGCTCGACGTCGGCCATGCCGAAGCCGCGCGCCCAAATGACCTTGCCGCCCTGCATCGCGGCGACGCTCACGCCGCCCACGTGGTAGCGGCGCATGGCCTCGTCGAGGCTGACGCGCTCGCCGTTCTCGACTTGGATCGAGCAGGTGATCCGCGCGATCCGCGACGCTGCGTCGGCGGGCTCTGCGATGTGATAGGGCGCGCGCGGAAAGGCCGGCTCGGGAGAAGGCCCGCACGCCGTGAGCGCGAAGGCCGCAAAGACCGCGAGCGCCGAACGGAGGAGGTTGCTCACTGCGGGACCTCGATTTGGGGTGGGCCTTGCAGCGGTGGGCCCTGCAGCGGCGGGCCTTGCTGCGGCGGGCCCTGGGGAGCATTTGGCGCGGGCCCCGGGTCGGGCTCGGCGAGGAGCGCGCGCAGCTTGAGGGCACGGTCGACCGCGGTCTCGATGGTCTCGAGCGTGACGTCGACGGTCACGTGGACGCTGGCGCCGTGGACCTCGATCTTCATCGCGGAGAGCGTGTCCCCGAGGCCGAGAAACCGCACGACGGGAGCGTCGAGCCCGTTCGAGCGCGCGTCGTCGAGGAGGCGCGCGAGGGCGAACGCGGAGCTCGGATCGTCGGCGTGCGCGACGAGCAAGAGCGAAGCGTGGTCGTCGACGAGGCGGACGCCGAGCGCAGCCGACGCGATCGCGCCGAGCGCGGCCGGGGCGCGGCCTGCGGCGCGCGCGATCTCGTCCGCGACGGTCTGACGCTGCTTCGGGGAGAGGACCAAGGTCGCGCGCGCGGTCTCGAAGCCCGCGAGCTCTGCGCTGAGCTCGGCGTGCGTCGAGTCGGTCGCGAGCGAGGGCAGCGCGCCGTCCGCGGTGTCGATCATCGCCCGCAAATACGCGCCGCCTCCGAAGAGGAGCGCACCGCCTGGGCGCGCTGCGATCTCCCCCGAGGCGGGGTCGTCGAGATCGCGCACGCTGCGGAAACCACCGACGTTCGAGACGACGGGATGGCCCTCGCGGGCAGCGATGATCTTGGCCGCGCAGCCGAGGACGGCCTCGTCGGAGAAGCCGCCGGTCGCAGAGATCCCGAAGTCGGCGTCGAAGGTCTCGGGGACGGCGAAGACGAGCTCGTCGACCGACGCGATGGGATCGAAGCCGCAGGCCTCACCGAGCTTGCCGAGGCCTGGGATTTCACGCTCGCCGCCGAGGTACGGCGCCGCGAGCGGGGAGCTGCGGAGCGCGCGCATGTCGACCGACACCGCGAGCATCGCGCCCGTGGGAATGGCCTCGGCGGGGGCGCGCCGTTGAGGCGGCGGCGGTGGCGAAAGCCCTTGCTCCGAAGGCGCGCGCCGAAGCATCGCGTAGGCGAAACCCACGAGGATCGCGAGCGACGCCAGCACGACGAAGATCGTGGTCGGGCGCAGCTTGCTCGGTGGCTCGCTCGCAGGCTCGGGCGGAGACGACGCGCGGTCTTCGGAGAGGGGCTCTTCGGGCGGCGAGTCTTCGTCCTCGTCCTGCTCTGTGGAGGTCGGTTCGTCCGAGCCTTCCCCAGCGTCAGCGGGCGCGCGGGTCATCGGCGGTCGCGGGTTCGAAGCAGCCGATAGAGGGACTCACCGAGCGAGCCCACATAGGTGCCGAGCAGCGTCATGCCGACAAGGACGGCCACGAAGAGGACCTCGTCTCGCGTCGCTCCGAGCACCGGCAGTTCATGCACCGACCCGCGGCGCGGAGCAAGCTCCCGGTCAGCTGGGCCACGGTCGTCGAGCTTCGAGCGTCAGCCCTCGTGCTTTTCGGCTGGGAACGTTAGATTCCTGGGCTCGGTGCCGTCCGTCATCACTCCGCTGCCCGACGTCGACGAGCCGGTGCGCGGCGACACGGTGCTGCTCGCCGACGCATCGGTCGAGAGCGACGCCATCGCGGCGACGCTGCGCCGTCGGGGCTTCGTGGTGTTCGAGGTGCCCCTGCCTTTGCTCGAAGCTCGCGTGGCGAGCGAAGAGCCTCGCGTGGTGATCCTCGACGTGGAACAACCGGGCGCGCTCGAGCGCACGCGCCACCTGCGCGAGCTCCCGAGCGGTCGCCGGACCGAGATCCTGTGCATCGGCGATCCGCTGCGCGCCGCGGAGCTCTTCGAGTGCAGCCTCTCCGAGGACGTCTTCGAGCGCCCCGTCGACACGCAGCGCCTCGCGGACCGGGTCGCTGCGTTGGCTCACTCGGGCGGCACGCACGGAAGCCGCGGCACGACACCGCCGCCGCTCTTCGCGCAGCGCCCGAGCGCACCGGCGCCGAGCGACAGCGTTCCGCCGGTCTCCGAGCTCCCGCGCGGACTCGGGCTCGAGGCCAGCGCGTTCCTCGAGGACGGTGGTGAACCCACGGTGTCGCTCGGTCTGCTCGCGGGGCCAGCGAGCTTGAGCCCGACGCTCGCAGAGCAGCTCCGCAAGGCGGAGGAGCGGGTCCGCGCGACGCTGGATTTATCGGCGAACGCGGCGTCCCCGTCGGAGGACGCCGACTGCGCTGTTCCTGCCGAGCTGCTCGCGCAGCTCGATGAGCCGCTCGATCCGCTCGAAGAGCTCGAGGGAACCGGCGGGCTCGCGATCCCTCAATCCGCGAGCGGAGCAGGGACGGGTTCGATCGCGCTCGCCCCACCGAAGGGGACCTCCGCCACAGGCGGCGGCTTCGATTTGGCGAACCCGGAGAGTCACGCGACGCGTGGCGGATTGCAGGTGCCAGCGGCGCGAGAGTCGTCGCGCGACGCGGCCGGGAGGAAGGCCGAGACGCACGTGGGCGGGACGAGCTCGGGCTCGCTCATCGGCACCGAGCAGCCGATCAACTCGGCCTCCGCGCCGAGCCCCGCCCGAGGGATCCGCTTGGGCGAGCTGCTCGGCATCCGCGCTTCGTCGATCGACGTCCCGCGCGCAGCACCCTCCTCGCCCGAGGGACCGCCGCCACCGCGCACCGCCGAATATCCAATCCTCGAGCGCATGCTGAACAGCGCCGGCGCGCTCCCGCTGCACGAGAGCTCGGACCTCGACGGACACGAGTTCGCGCGCCCCCCTGAGTCACCCGCGCACAGCCCGGCGATATCGGGCGTCGCGTCCTCTCTCTCGCTGCCGCACCCCGCGACGCACCCGCTTCTCTCGGCGCCGTTCTCGCCACCGGTGCGCTTCCAAGAGCCGCGCGAAATCGGCGAGGGCCGGCGACTGCTCGAGCACGACGGCGGGCTCCTGTCCGAACCACCGCCGCGCACCGACGAGGACTTCCGCAACGAAGGCACGCCCGTCCACGGTCGACGCGCCACCGGTCCGTCCACTCCGCAGAGCCTCCCGCAGCCGATCGCGCGGCCCTCCACGACGACCCTCACCGGCGCGTCGCTCGCGGGCTTCGGTGGCCCCTCGACGCCGCCCGCGACGCGCGGCTCGGCGCGCCCCGAAGAGCAAGTCAGCCCAGCGGCGAAGTCGGTGCGACCTTCGGCGGTCCAGCCCCTTCCCTCCGGCGGAGCCACGGCTCGTGGCGAGACCGCGTCCGTCAACATCGTCTTCGGCCCCGAAGAGGGCCTGCGTCCGCTCGCGCGCGCCATCGCGACGCGCACGAGCGGCTGCCTCGCGCTCTCGACTCGCGACGGCGTGCGTCGCGTGGTGCTCGCGGACGGCGACCTCGTCACGTCGAGCAGCGAGATCCCCGAGGAGAGCCTCGTCGCGTTCCTCGCCCACCGCGGCGACCTGACGAAAGACATCGCAGCGCGGCTCGGTCCGAAGCTCCCGCCGTCGGGGCGCCACGCGGGTGCAGCGCTGATCGCGCAGGGCCACCTGCTCCAGGATGATCTCTGGCCTGTCCTTCGCGCGCACGCCGAGTGGCTCCTCGGCAACGCGATGATGTCGGGGCCGGGGTCGGCCGAGCTCGAGGAAGATCCTCCGGGTCGATTGAAGGCCGAGCCCAACGTCTTCGGCGGCGCGACAGGCGCGGAGGTCCTCATCGAGACCGCACGTCGCGCGCTCTCGCCGGGTCCGTCGCTCGCCGTGCTCGGTGGGCCGACAGCGCGGCTCGATCGCGGTCCGCGCCAAGCCCTCTTGAGCGAGTGCGCACTCTCCGAACCCGAGGAGAGCGCGATCCGCAACGCCCCCGGCAAGACCATCGCGGAGACCTGCGGCGACCTCGGGAGCGAGCTCGTCAGCGTGCTGCGCGCGCTCGCGGAGCTCGAGGTCCTCTCGGTGCTCGCGCCCGTCGCCGCGACCGCGGAGCAGGCCGACGACGCTCACGATCCGCTCGACGAAGAGGCCGTGCGCCTCAAGGTCCGCGCGAAGATGAGCCTCGTTCGCGAGGGCGACTACTTCGCGCTGCTCGGCGTCGCGCGGACCGCGACCGCCTACGAGATCCGCCGCGCCTTCCTCGCGCTGCGCCGCGCGTTCGAGCCCGCGCGCTTGCTCAACGCGCGCACGCAAGATCTCTATGACGACGTACAACTCATCGTCGAGGTCCTCGAGGAGGCCTTCGACGTGCTGCGCGACACGCACCGGCGCGAACGCTACCGGCGCGCGATCGACTCGGGCCCCCCGGCCTGACGCAGGCTCTCCGCCTCAGTTCACGAGACCGGACGAGCCCGCGAACCCTGCGACGCCGCTCGGCGTACCGCCGACACCACCCGAACCCGGCGCTCCGTTCGCGAGGGCATTACCGGCCGTGTTGACCACGGTGCCCGAGCGATAGACCGCCCACGAGGGCCCGCCAGCGCCGCCGCCACCACCACCGCCGCGACCACCCGAGCCACCGGCGCCACCGTTGCCGCCGGTGCCGACCTCGCTCGAGCAGTAGGTGGAACCCGTGCCGCCGCCACCACCGGTGCCGCCGTTGCCGCCTGCCCCACCGTTTCCGCCGTTGCCGCCGTTGCCCGAGGTGACGGTGTTGCTCACCAGCTGCACACCCGTCGACGAGACGAGGAACACGCCGAACGAGCCGCCGCCGCCCGTCCCGCCGCTGCCGCCGCTGCCACCGCAGCCAGCGCCGCCACCGCCGCCGCCGCCATCACCCGCGCCGTTGTTGCAGATGAGGCAGTCCTGACCGCCGCCACCGCCGCCACCGCCGCCACCGTTTCCAGCGGTTCCCAGCGCACCCGTCGAACCGTTCGCCGAGACCCAGAAACCACCCGTCACGGTGCCGCCGAGGCCGCCGCCACCACCGGACCCTTGCGATCCGCTCGTGCCCGTCGCGCCGTTCGCCCCGTCGCCACCAGGGTCGCCCGAGCCACCACCGATGCCGCCCGAGGTCCCGATCTGCCCCGTGGTGCCGTTCGTACCCGACCCACCGCTGTCGTTGCCGCCAGTGCCGCCGGTGCCGCCGTTGCGCGAACAGCTCGAGGTGCCCGCGGTGCCGCCCGTCCCCTGCGAGCTGCCGTCGCAGCTGCCAGGCCCACCGGCTCCGCCCCCGTTGCCCGCAATGCCCACCGCGCCGTCCGTGCCGTTCGCACCAGGGCCAGCCGAGCCCGCGTCGATGATGTTCCTCGAGAGCGTGAGCGCGGTGCAGCCCGTGCAATACACCGCGTAGTTGTTCGTGTTGGCCTGCGTCGTCGTGCCCGTCTGGATCGAGAGCCGATCCACCGTGGTCGCCGACGAGATCCCGTTGCCCTCGAGCGCAGTTACACGGCTGTTAGCGACCACCGTCGAGCGGATGATCGCGGTGTAGCCGTCGGCGCGCGCCCAGTTGTTCGTGGCCGAGTAGCCGCCGTAGAGCGAGATCCCGTTCACCAGCGTGACGCGGCCGAGGTACGTCCCGTTCGAGATGTAGATCTGCGTCTTGCCCGACGTCTGCGCGCGACCGATCGCTGCGATGACCGTCGCCATCGGCGCGGACTTCGTGCCGGCGTTCGCGTCGTTGCCCGTGGTCGCGACGAAGATCGCCGCGTTCACGTCGCCGTCGATGCCGTCGCAGTTGGAGTCGACATAGCCCGAGTCCGGCAGATCGGGCCCGGCCTGCTGCACGCAGAAGTACTCGCAGCCATTCGCCAGGCTGCCGTCGAGGTTCCAATAGTTGGTGGCGCAACCATTGAACTGACAGGCCGAGCTCACGCAGCTCACGTTCGACCCCGGGTACGTGACATCGCAGTCGATCGCGCACGTCCCGCAGTGGTCTTTGTTGTTCGTGAGGTTCGTCTCGCAGCCGTTCGCCGTGATCGCGTCGCAGTTGTCGTAGCCCGGGTCGCAGTTGCCGAGCACACACGCGCTGTTGACGCAGGACTCGGCCGCGTGATCGAACGCGCACGGCGAGAAGCAGTTGCCGCAGTTGTTGACGTCGTTCGTCTTGTTGATCTCGCAGCCGTCGGCCGCCATCAGGTTGCAGTTCTCGTAGCCGGGGTCGCACGCGCCGAGCGTGCACACGCCGAGGCCCGTCTGCGCGCTCGGAATGCACGACTCCGCCGCGTGAGCGAGGGCGCACGGCAGGTTGCAACCGCCGCAGTTCTGCATGTCGATCGCGAGGTTCGTCTCGCACCCGTCGACCGGCATCAGGTTGCAGTCGGCGTAGTTGTTCTGACAGCCGGTGATGTTGCAGTTGCCGCCGTTGCAGAACGACGAGGTGTTCGCCTTCACGCAGCTGAGGCCACACATGCCGCAGTTCGCGACGTCGTTCAGCAGGTTGGCCTCGCACCCGGTCGAGTCGAGGAGATCGCAGTTATCCATGAACTGGTCGCACCCGGCGATCTCGCACGTCCCGTTCACGCACTGGCCTGTCGCCCCGAGCGGATCACACGGGTGATTGCAGCCACCGCAGTGCTCGAGGCTCGTGTCGGTGTTCGTCTCGCAGCCGTTGTTCGGATCGGTGTCGCACGCGCCGCTGCCCGGCGGGCACCCCGACTCCTCGCCCACGATCGGCACGAGCTCGTCCGCGATCGCTTGGTTGTCGAGGTTCAACTTGACGACCAAGTCGAGCGCCGGCAGCGCGCCTTGTGAGCCCGCCGCCGTGTATTTCACCTCGAACCAGAGCGACGTGCCCGACGGTCGCGTCGCGGGCAGCGCCTGCTCCACGCGCAGGTACGAGCCTGGCGAGCCCGGGTCTTCCTCGAAGCGGACGGCCTTCACGTCGAAGGCGCCGTTCGCGACCGTGGCGGATTTGACGAGGAGCTCGCCCTCCGTCTGGTTGTCGAGCCGCACGACACGCGTCTCCGCGGTCCCCGCAGAGACGACGCCGAAGTCGAGCTGCGGTGGGTCCTGGCAGGCGTCGTACGGTCCGCCCTCGTTGAGGACGCAGACCTCGACCTCGCCCGAGAGCGCGCCGCCCTGACCGCCCCCACCGAGGTCGCCACCCGCGCCGGCCGTTCCACCCGCGCCGCCGGCCGCGCCGCCGGCACCGGTCCCGCCGCTCCCGCCGCTCGCGGACGCGCCCGTCCCGTTGCCACCCGTCGGCGTATCACCCGCCGCGCACGCGACGGAGCCCGCCGCGAACGCAACGCACGAGACCCACGACAACCACATCACGAAGGAAGACATTCCCCGCGCCATATGGAGAAGAGAATCAGACTGACCGCTTATTGTCGATCGCGGTTTCCATGCTCGGCGCTGTGAGATTGCGCGCTCCCTTCGACCCATGCGACACGTAAGACCATGTCCGCCAACGACGAGGCGAAGCCCGGCGAAGCACCAAAGGCTCCAAACGCCGACGACCGCAAGTCGATAGCAGCCGCGGTGATCGTCGCGGCGCTCGGCTATTTCGTCGACATCTACGACCTCATCCTCTTCAGCGTCGTCGGTCGAAACAGCCTAAAAGAGCTGGGCGTCCCCGCAGGAGAAGTCGAAGCTCGCTTCGCCTCGCTCCTCGACACTCAGATGCTCGGCATGCTGAGCGGCGGCCTGCTCTGGGGCATCCTCGGAGATCGGCGCGGCCGACTCTCCGTGCTCTTCGGGAGCATCCTCCTCTATTCGATTGCGAATCTCGTCAACGGCTGGCTCCCCTACCCCGCCGCTTATCCCGCGCTCCGCTTCCTCGCTGGGGTCGGCCTCGCGGGTGAGCTCGGCGCGGGCATCACGCTCGTCAGCGAAATCATGAACCGCACCTCGCGCGGCTGGGGCACGACCATTGTTGCCGGCATCGGGGTCATGGGCGCGATCGCGGCCGCGATCATCGACCGCAACTTCCATTGGCGAACTGCCTATTACATCGGCGGCGGCATGGGGCTCACGCTGCTCGCGCTGCGGCTCGGGGTCCGCGAGTCAGGGATGTTCAAGTCGGTAAAAGCAAACACCGCTGTAAGCCGCGGCAACTTCCTCCAGCTCTTCACGTCCGCCGGCCGCTTCAAGCGCTACCTCTGCCTCATCCTCTCGGGCATCCCTATTTGGTACGTCGTCGGCATCCTGGTCAGCCGCTCGCCCAAGATCGCCAAAGACATGGGCCTCGCTGGCGCGGTCGTGCCCGGCACCGCCGTCATGATGTGTTACACGGGGCTCGCGATTGGCGACCTCGCGAGCGGCTTCACCTCCCAATTGCTGAAGAGCCGCCGCTTCGCTGTGCTCCTCTTCGTCGCGCTGACAGCCACGTCGATTGGCGGTTACTTCCTCCTCGGGCGCACAAGCCTCTTCGCCTTCTACGCGATGTGCCTCTCGCTCGGCATCGGCGCCGGCTATTGGGCAGTCTTCGTCACGATGGCCTCCGAGCAATTCGGGACCAACATCCGCTCGACTGTCACCACCACCGCGCCCAACTTCGTACGTGGCTCGCTCGTCCTCGTGAGCGCGGCCTTCGGCGCCCTCGAGCCCAGGCTCGGCCCGTGGAAGGCCGCGGCAGTCGTCGGCGCGGTCACCGTCAGCGCCGCGGTCGTCGCGATCCTCGTGCTCGACGAGTCCTACGGCAAGGATCTCGATTTCGTGGAGCATGATTGACTCCACTCTCACTCGCTCGCCCCGACGTTCATTCGTGGGCCGCGCCGCTTTCGTTACATCCCTGTCCCTTCGAGCCGCCGAATGATGCCTTCAATGTCCAATATGGAGACGGCCCGCTTCAGGGCGCGTCTCTTCCGTCCCAGTAGGCCCAAGCGCGCGCTTCGGTTGGGGCTCGTCATTCTACCGCTCGGGGCCTCCACCCTGTCTCTCCTCTTCAAGCTCATCCATTGGAGCGACGGGGAGATGATTGGCGCCTTCGCTCTTACACCGGTGTTCGCGATCCCCATCGTGGGATGGCTGAATCGCACGTCGCCCGCAGGCAGCTGGAGCGAGCACGACGTCACCGTGCGACACCACGCGCTCAGCATCGACGGTTTGGGGCCTGTCACCCGCGAGGACGTCGTCATGGGTGCGTTCTCACCCAAAGCGCGCCGCCTGCGACTCGAGCTGAAAGATGGGCGCATACTCGAGCTCGAAGCCCCAACAGAGTATTTTGCAGACCAGGCGCTGGATCTCCTCGACCTGGATGCTAGTCACCGTCGCGCGACGTTCGAGAACACCCGGCCCGTGCTTGGCTTGTTGCTCGGCTGGCTGTGTTGTTATTTTGGGGTAGCGCTGGGCTGGGCCTCGGGTTGGGCGGCGGCGGTGCTCTCCGTTGTCGCCTTTTATGCAGCCTATTTCGTAGCGCGCCTCTTTCGGGTCTCACGCGTGACGGTGGGGTCCGACGCGGTGCTCATCGAACGCGCCTTCAGCGCGCAGCTGGTCAGGCTCGGCCAGGTCGCGGGCTCGAGCGCCGAGGCTGAAAACCTCCATATCGACCTCGTGGATCGCCGGGGCATCACGATCCGACTGAGTGACCTGGCCCAAGCCGCGGCCAGTCGCATTGACCAGGCGCGCGCGCTGCGGCCGGCCGAGTCGGTGGCGACGCGCCTCGGTGAGCTGGCGCCAATCGGGGCGCCCATCGCCACTGTACGCGCCAACCTCGCCGACCTCATGGGTGAAGTATCCCAATACCGTAGCGCTCCCCTCAATCTGGAGGACGTCGCCGCTCTGTTCGCCGACCCCACGACGAGCCTCCGCGAACGCATCATCGCCGGCTTGACGTTGGGCAAATACGCCCCCTTGCCCATGCGCCACGAAGCGTGGGAGGCCGTCGAGCAGCTCGCCGAGCCTCGCCTGCGAGTCTTCGCGCAGCGGTCGCTCCACGACGTCGTCACCGATGACGAATGGGCCGCGATCGAAGCGGCGTCGGCCGAGGCCGGGGACCGTCGAACGCGCTGAAGACGGCGCGGCAGCACCCGCGAACACTGACAGCAATGTCACCCCAGGCGACTCGCGGGCCGCTTCGAGCTTCCAGCGTCCTCACTGTTGTCGTACGTCGCCCGAATGCACGACGCTCCCCCCAAGGTCCACCGTGGCAGCTGCCACTGTGGCGACTTGCGCTTCGAGGTCGACGGTGAAATCGAGGAGGTCCTCGATTGCAACTGCACCATCTGCACGAAGAAGGGCTTCTTGCACTGGATTGTACCGCCCTCGCGGTTTCGATTGCTCACGGGCGCGCCAGCGACCTACACGTTCGGTACGCACACTGCCCGCCACACGTTCTGCGCGCGATGTGGACTCCACCCGTTCTACACGCCGCGCAGCCACCCCGATCACGTCGACGTGAACGTCCGCTGCCTCGACGACGTCGATCTGCAGTCCATCGTCGTTCAGCCCTTCGACGGGCGCAACGACTGGGAGGCTGCGCGCGCCACACTCGATCGTCCGCGCCCGACCCCCGAGCGGGTCGACCTACGCGAGCGACTCGCCGAGTTCCACGAGGCTTGGAGCCCGCGCGTCGTGGCCTCGCTCAACGGCCAAGAGGTCAAGCTCGCTCGATTCTCGGGCCCCTTCGTGTGGCACTCCCACGCTCGCGTCGACGAGCTGTTCCTCGTGCTCGAGGGGCGCTTCCAAATGGAGCTGCGCGACCGCACTATCGACCTCAGTGAGGGACAATTGCTGGTCGTCCCAAGGGGGGTCGAGCACCGCCCTGTAGCCGCTGAGGGACAATGCGCAGTCCTGCTGTTCGAGCCTGTCGGCACCGTAAAAACCGGGGACTGAACGGGTCATTGCGGGGCAATTGGCAGGCTCACCAGGGGAGGAAGTAGTTCTTCTTCGGCGCGCGAGTGTTGGCCGGGTCGCGCAGGTGCTTGTTCCAGTCGTCGAGATCGGCGTTGAGACCCAGGAGCTTGTCGATCCACGCACCGAGAAAGAGATAGTCGTTCTCGGTGATGACGTTGCGCGGGTCTTTACCCCATTGCCGGCGCTGCTGGAGCTCGAGGCCCTTTCGCTTGAGGTCCTTGTCCCCGATCGGCTCGGCGAATTGCTCGTCGAGGAAGCTCAGCGCGGGGGAGTCGAGGTCGAGCCAGCCGATCATCCGCGACGGCTCCTCGGCTCCACCCTTCAAATACGGGTACTCGATGCCCTCGATGGGCCGCGCGAAGAGCGGCACTTTGCTCCAATCCACGGAGGGAGCATGCTCCTTCGGCTTCTTCATCTGGCGCTCCTTCACAGTGAGGAAGGCGCCGCCGCCCGCTCCGCTGAAGGGCTTCGGCGGCGGCAGCTTTTTTTCTTTGGCTTGGTTCACCTTTTCTTGGGGGACTGGGCTCATTTGGAGGCCTAGCTGGCCGCCGTCTGCGGTTACCCACTTGTCAGTCGGATCGTCGCTCACGTGCGCGATGAAGCCGACGTGCCGGAGCCCCGGTGGTTCGGCCGAGTCGCTGAATACGAGGTAGACATCGCCGACGTTCGGGAAGGGCCGGAGCGGGTCGGCGCCCCATGGCACCCAAGCCTCCTCGAGCGCTGCGTAGGCCAAGAACCCCCACTTCCCCGAGCTGCCCGTGAGCAGCTTCTCGATGTTAGTGGAGATGCTCGTACACGACGTTCCATTCCCGGGGGTCCAAAGCGGGTTCATGTTGTGAAATGGCACGTTGGATTTTGGCTCGGCGTACTGCTCCGGCTCGAAGTCGTCGAACGTCCAGGGACAATAAGTCATAGGGAAGAGGTTCCCGATCGCGGCCAGGAGCTTCTTGCGACGTTGGGAGATGTCCGGGTCGTCCCAAACCCAGCAGCGGCTGCCGAGCACGGTCTTGCTGCTTCCACTCGGACGGACCGCGGTCGCTGGGGCCTTCGGGGTGTGGTCACTCGGGGCCTTGCCGGTCGGCGGGGGCTCGACCTTGAGCGTGAACTTCGCTGTAAGTGTGCGCATTGGGATGGGCGGCGCCTTCTTCGGGTCCTTTGCCGCGGCCGCCAAACCGGCTGCCTGCGCGTTCGCGTCCGCTTCGTGCCACTTGGAGAGCGTGGCCACGTCGACGGGCGCTCCCTTCTCGTCCAAATAGCTCGCAGTGGCGGGCGCGAGTGAACCGTAGCCACCATCGAGCGCCGCCCATTCGCAGCGACAAGGCGTCGCGGTAGCGTCATTGCTTTTCGTGAAGTCCGACCAGGAAATCGTCAAGCGGAGGCGAGCTGCGTCAATCAGGTAGGTAATGTTCCCCGACGGACTGGCGCCGTGGATTGGGGACTCGACGGTGAAGCTGCAGCTCTCGCCCGACTTGAACCAACTCTTCGGGAGCGAAGAGTCTGTCGCGAGCGTCGCGGGAGAGACGACCACGAAGTCTTCACTCGCGCTCGCAGCGCTCGGCGTCGCCGCGTCGGCTTGCGCGGACCCCGGCAGGCACAGCGTGTAGCCAGTCTGGTTCTCGATCTCGATCTTCAATCGGTTCATCGCTCGCAACGCCATCGCAAGAGCTGGACCGTCGCCCGAACCGCAATTCCGCGCGCAGACGAACGCAAGCCCCAGCGTCACGCGTAACGCGTAATGTGAGCGTTACGCCCGCAGCCCCCGGGCCGTCAACCTTCGCCCTTGTCGCGAAAGTCCTCGGCGTCGAGGTGATAGCGACGCATCAATCGGTGCAAGCTCTCCCGCTCAATCCCGGCGCGTTGCGCGGCCTTGGTGACGTTGCCGTGGAACATGCGAAGCACCTCGACCAGATAGTCCCTGGTGAAGCGCTCGCGCGCGACTTCCACGGCCTGTCGATAGGAGAGCTCTGCGAGGTAGGAGCTCTCTGTCGAGCCTCGCGTGGCGTCCGGCGCCTGAGCAGCCAAGGACGCGGCCCGCCCCCTCAGCGCTTGCTCCAGAGTCCTAATCACGTCATCGGGATCGAACGGCTTTGTAAGGTAAGAGAAGGCGCCGAGCTGCATGGCGCGGACGGCGTCTGGGATTTCGCCGAACGCGGTAATGAGAATGACAGCAATGTCAGGCGACTGGGCCTTTATTTGCCGCAACAACTCGACGCCATCCATTCCAGGCATGCGCACGTCGGAGATCACGACATCAAAGCGCTCGAGCGCGATCAGCGCGAGCGCCTTCTCCGCGGAGAGGGCCGTCCGCACCTCCATGCGGTCCCCGACGATCTTCTCGAACAGCGAGAGGAACGTAGGCTTGTCGTCGACGACCAACAGACGCGGGAGCATCAAGCGCCTCCCGGTCGGTCGGGCGTCGGCAGCTCGATGGTCACGCGAGCGCCCCCGAGCTGCGAGCGCCCGAGCTGGATTCGCCCATTGTGGGCTTCGACGAGCGCCTGGACAATCGCCAATCCCAACCCGAAGCCACCAGCTTTCGTCGTGAAGAAGGGCTCGGTGACTCGCGTGTAGTCGGCCTCGGCGATGCCTGGACCGCTGTCCTCGACGACGAGGCGAATATGCCCTTCGTCGCGCTCGATGCCGAACTCGACACATCCCCCTGGCGACGCGGCCTCTGCGGCGTTGGTGAGGAGGTTGTTGATGACTTGACGCAGGCGGGCCTCATCACCGCGCACCACCGAGGACGCGCCGCGAGGCCGTGGACGCCAATCGATATCCTTGAAGACCTCCACCCGCTGGAGGCGATTGGCGGCCTGCATGAGGACCGTCTCGAGCTCGACGTCCCCCAAGCGCAGAGGCTGTGGGCGGGTGAGCTCCAGGAGGGTCTTCACGATATCCGAGGCGAGGGTGGCCTCGTCCTCGATGATGCGCAGCGCCTCCGGATCGCGCTCGTCGCGCCGCCTGAGCACTTTGACGTAGCCCAAAATCACGCCGAGGGGGTTGTTGAGCTCGTGGGCGACCGTTGCCGCGACCTGCCCGATCGAGGCCAGTCGTTGCGTGCGGACGAGCTCACGTTGGTTCCTCTCGAGGTCGGCCGCCATGTCGTTGAGCGCCCGCGCGAGTACGCTGAACTCATCGCCGGTCGAGAGCTCGACGCGCGCAGCCAAGTCACCGCTGCCGAGCCGCTGAGCGCCGGCTAGTAAAGTGTGGAAGCGGCGCGAGATCGCGCGCGTCATCAGCACACCGAGAACAATCGCGATGGAGACCGCGCCCCCGAAGCAGACATATGAAGCCCAGCGCGCGCGCGTCCAAGCAGCCTGCTGCACACTCCGAGCGGCGTCAGCGCGCGCCTCGTTACGCGCGTGCAACTCGTCGACGACCTCGGAGAACTCTTCCACGCTATCCGCCGCTTGCTCGTGGAGAGCCTGCGCCGCGACGTGATCGCCACGTAGGACCGCGGGCACCGTCTCTCGGGTGAAAATCGCGTCGCTCGCGGATTGAATGGAGTCGAGGCGCTCGATGAGCGGGGCGTCGTCCCCGGTCGGGAGATTCGCGCGGAGCTCAGCGACCGCGGCCCGGGCAGCTTGCGCGACCCCTGAGTAATGACCGAGGTGGGAACCGTCGAAATGAATGACCGTGTGGGCCTGGTGGATGTACTGCTCTCGCATCGCGATCGCCGCGTGATCCGCGGACCGCCGCGCGTGCTCGAAGGTGTCCATGTCCCGCTCGGCCTCGGCGATGCGAGCGAAAGACGACCAACAGACGAGCAGCGCGACTACGAACAAGAGCAGCAGGCTCCCGAAGGTCGCCCCGAGCCGCCGTCCCGTGACAGAGAGGGAGCCTCGCACCAAGTTCATTGAACTACATTCCCACCTGCACAGGAGCTACGAGCTCAGGGGGACACAGAGTACGTCGCGACCATCCCACCTTCCATATGGTTCGAGACGTGGCAGTGAACCAGCCAATCCCCGGGATTGTCCTCTTCGAACTCGAAGGTCGTATACATACCTGGACCGAGCTCGATGTTGTCAGTGAGCGTCCCGTCCGGCGTAGTCCACCTGTGACCGTGAATGTGCCAGGTATGGAACTCGGGCCCGAGGCTTATCACCCGCCAGCGTTCGAGCTCACCGACCTTGCCGGTGAATGGAGGCACGGCGTCCTCATAGCCCTTCCCGTTGATGGTGTGCATGTACTCGTGGCCACCGCGATAGGTGCCCTCTTTCGGGAACTCGCCAGTGACAGGATCTGCAATGCCAGGGAGCGACTTGTAGTCCGCCTGGCTGAAGTCTGCCAGTACGACATAATGTTCGTTCGCGGGCTCCTCGTCTGGGGCGTGGACGACGAGCATGCCGAAGAGCCCCCGACCGATCCCGTCGACCTCATCGCCGTGGTCATGATAGGGGAACGTGCCCGCGTAGACAGCGTCCCACTCGTATGTGTGGGTTTCGCCGGGCTCCACGAGGACGGGATCAGTGCCGTCGTTCTCATTCGTAAAGCGGACGACGTGCGTGTGGACCGAGTGGGCCTCTTGCGCGTGGTTCGTAAGGTGAACCACGACGTGGTCGCCGGCGTCGACGTCGATGAGCGGTCCCGGCACTTGCCCGTTGTAGGCGATGGCCTTGTAGATAGCGCCCGGGCCGACTCCCCACTCGACGTCCTCGATGGTCAGGTCGATCTCTCGGGTTACGCCCGTCGCAGGGTAGGGCTCGGCCGGGTCCCGCGGCGCCTCGGCGACCGACTCTTCAGTACAACCGCTCGACGCGCAGCCCGCGACGAGCAAGAGCGCTATGGAGTTCCGCATTTTTCGTTGGAGTCGGTAGAGGTCATCGCACCCTTCACGCATCGCGCTTTATAGCAGTATGTCCCCGGAGCAGTCGCCGCCGCGTCGTGCTGTGAGGTCGCCGCGCCCGCGACGGTGTATGCCGTCTCGTAGGCGCCTCCATCCTTGTTCCGGTCGAGCTCAATCGAGTCACAGTTCGTCGTCACGTTCATCCACATGATGTGCAGCCCGCCCTCGAGCGGTTCGACGCTCTGCATGATTGGGGCCTCCGGCGGGCCATTGTTCGCCCCGCCTGATCCGCCGCTCCCACCCTGGCCAGGGCTGCCACCTGCACCGCCGGCTCCGCCAGCGCTGCTTCCACCCATATCCATGCCGCCGGCGCCAGCGCCGCCCGAACCACCGGCCCCGTCATCCCCACAGCCGACGAGGCCCAAGCCAATGCCCAACAAGAGAACGAGTGAGAGCTGCTTCATGGATCGCGATCACCTCGGTTTGCGAGTCGCTGGGCAGCATAATTCAGCGGTCGCCCCAACCGATGTGACCCATCCAGTCACACGCCCACCATCAAACCGGCGGCGCGTGACGGTCCTGCCAGCAAGCGCGATTTTCAGTGCCGGCGACTAATGAGCCTTGGCGCTCATATCCATCTTGCCGTTACACCCCATATCGCCACCGCAGGCGTGCTTCTCCGAGCTCACGGAGCTCGCACTCGCCGCGGGCATTGTGGAGCCCGACGGGGACGCTGACGCGCCAGGACTGGGCGGCTTCTCCCTCGAACAAGCGGAGAGGCCACTCGCGATCACGCTCACCAACACCAAGACTACGTTGTTCCTATTCACGTCGTTGGCTCCTGAAGTCGTCCGCCCAAGCTCGGGCGCAACACCTAATCCGCTACGATGCTCCCCCGCATCATTCCCATCCCACAGCTGAAGCTGAGCGCACCCGAGCTCGGCATCGTGAGATCGATAGGGACAAATGCATCGACCGGCAGCTCTCGCCGGATGTGAGCGGCCGGGATCACGACCTCTCTTCCGCACCCCCCCGCCCCGCGTCTCTTGTTGAACAGCAGGCGGATGGGGTGGCCCGCTGGAGCGTGCGCCTCTGCTGGCGTGTACCCGTCTCGATCGACGACGATCTCTATGACGGGTCGGCCGTCCGAGGGTGGCGCGGGCTTCTCATGGTCGGTCCGACAACCCACTAGGATCGACACCGTCAGCGCAACAGTCGTTCGGGCTGGGGCGTGATTATCGGGCATTCTAGCTGCCATCGCGGTCAGCCTAAGAGACCGCCGCGCAGAATGCTGTGACCGTTTCGACCACAATGAACTGGGGAGCGCCGCAATATGAAACCTGTGTGAATCGTGGTCCCGCCAGCGAGCCAGGCTCCGAGGTGGTGGTTACGAACCTGTAATGCCAGGTGCTGTCGTTCCGCTCGCTGCTGCCCTCGCCGTCGGCTCTGCTGTCGCCTCCCACGCACGTCGCGCTCGCCGCGCTGGCGTCTCGGTCACGTTTCACCGCGTTCCTTGGGACATCGAGCGCCGCGTGCGCGTCGCGCATCTCACCGACGTTCACGTCGGACCGACGACACCCCAGCGCGACCTCTTGCGCGTCGCGGAGATCGTCCGCGACCTCGGGTGCGACGTCGTCGCGATGACCGGGGACTACGTGAACACGTCGCTCGTGTTCCGTCGTCGCGTGACGGACTTCGTCAGCGCTCTGCCGAAGCCCTGCGTCGCGACGCTCGGCAACCACGATCACTGGGCGAGCGCCGAGGGCGTGACCGCGGCGCTCACCGCGGGGGGCGCCACGGTCTTGCGCAACGAAGCGATCACGGTCCGCGGGGCGGGCTTCTCTCTCGCCATCGTCGGCGTCGACGACGGGCGAACCGGGAACGCCGACGTCGCGCGGGCCTACACGGGTGTCAGCGATCGAGAGGCGGCGCTCGTCCTCACGCACTTCCCGAGCACCACGGAGAGCATCGCCGCGATGGGCGCGCGCCTCGTGCTTGCGGGCCACACGCACGCGGGGCAAGTGAGCGCGCCTTTCGTGTCGCGTGTCGCGCGGCTCGCGGGTCTGCCCTATCTGCGTGGCTTTCACCGCGTCGGGGCGACCGACATGTACGTGAGCGCAGGCATAGGCCACTCGTTGACGGGGCTCCGCTCCGCGCGGACAGCGCCCGAGATCGCCGTGTTCGAGCTCGACCCCGACGCTCGGGCGCGGACCTCGGAGCGCTTTGCCGAGCCGTGGGATCCGAAGCGGTCGCGCGGCGCGCGAGGCGACCGCTTCAGCGGCGCGCGAACGGGGTCCGCTTCGACTTCAGCTTCTTTTGGTCGGCGGTCGGGCTGAGCTCGTTGAAGCCCGTCGGCGTCAGCATGTTCGCCCCGATCGCGCCGGCGATCGCGTCGTACGTGCTCGAGAAGAGCGGCGCCTCGAAGGACTCGAAGGGGAAGAAGAACGACAGGTAGAGTCCCCCGTCGGCGTTTAGGATGACATAGCTGTCAGCATCGACGCCGGGTGGGTAGTGACCGGGCTCTTGGTAGGGCAGGAGCACGCGCGTCTTCGGATGGAGGAGGCGGAAGCGCGTGGAGAACGAGAGCTCGTCGGCGTGCTTTTCGACGATGAGCCCGAGCGCGTCGAGGTCGATCGCCGCGTCCGGGGCTGCGTCGGCGAAGACCTCGCGCTGATCATCTCCGAGCTCGGCGGCGAGGACGAAGCTCACGCCGAACACGCGCGCGATCTCGCGCTGGAGCGGGGTCTCGGGGTCGAGTTTGGTAAACTTCTCTTGACCATCGAGCTCGACCGCGTTGGAGAAGTGGACGCGAGGCGCGCGGGCGTCCGTGATCGCGCGTAGGAGCGCGACGAGGCGTGACCAACGCGCGCGAGGGCCGCCTCGGAGTCGCGCGCGCCAGCTCGTCGACCAGCCGATCGCGCTGCGACCGAGGTACCGCTCGCAGAACGGGAAGCCACCAGCCTTCCCGACGATCGCTTTGCGGTGCAAATGAAATAGCGCGCCGCGCTCGGCCGAGAGCTCGAGCGCGCGCTCGGGTGTCTCGGCGTCGCGGATCGCGTGATCGAGCGCGACGAGCCGGCCGCGCGCGTCACCGCGCTCAGCGAGCAAATCGGCCCAGACGCGGCTCGTCGCTTCGTCGTTCGGGTTTTCCCGGAGCGCGAGCTCGAGCTCGCTGAGGTTGCCCGAACCACGCTTGCCCGAGAGCTCGATGCGCGCGTCGATCGCACGCAGCAGCTCGACCGCGGCCTCGCGCGTACCCCGCGTCGAGGCGCGCGCGAGCTCGCGGAGAGCGGGTTCTACCTCGCGGACGTGAGCCTTCAGCCGGTCGCTCGCGAGGTCGCGCAGCGGCGGATCCGACAGGGCGTCGAGCGCGTCGTCGATCGTGAACGCCCCCTGTCGCGCGAGGCTGCGCGCGAGCTCACCGCGGTGCGCGGCGCGCGCGCGGATCCCACAGCGCATCGCCGCGTACCCAGATGCTTTGTAGATCAAAGGAAAATAGGAGAGGTGGCTCGCGAGGACGGCTTTGTCGGTCGGGACGGCGGTCAGCACCTCGACCGAGAGCCAAGGCCCCTCGGGCCGGCGCGCGTACCAGTCGGCGAACGATCTGAAGCGCTGGACGATCTCCCAGCCGTAGTAGTTCCCGCCCGCGACGTACCGCAGACGCGCACGCACGGCCTCACGCGTGTGCCGTGCGAGCACCCAACCCGCCGCGCGACCGCGCTCGTTCAGCCAATCCCTGATGGGGGCCTCGGGGCCTGGGTGCGCGCGCAGCCACGACTCGAGCTCGGCGACCTCGGCGGGGTCGACCTCGGCGAGGAGTGCGTCCGTGAGCCGCCCGAGGAGCGGCGCGCAACGGGCTTCGATGTCGGCGGCGACCCCACTGTCGAGGACCTCGATGAGGCTCATCGAGGTCGCAATCTACCGCATACGACAGGGACCGAAACGGGGAGCCCTCATTGCGTGGCGGCGAAGCGAAGCGAGGCCACGAGGTCGGCGAACGGTCGCTCGAGCGAGCCGAGCTGCGCGCCCTCCGAGGTGAGGAGGGACACCATTACGACCTTGTCCCCGAACGCGCTGAACGAGGTCTCCTCGAAGCGGTGTGAGCTCGGCAGGGCGTAGAGCCATACAGGCGCAGCAGTCCCGTCATAGATGGTCAGCGAATCGTGAGCTGTGATCGCCGGCGGCTTCTGTCCCGATTGGGTCATGCCCTGGACGATCTGGTCATTCCCATCGGCGATGAAGGTGGCGAGGGTGGTGCTCGCTGGCTTCGCGTCGAGACCTAGATACATGAAGGGTGGCGTCAAAGGCTCAGTCGAGGAGCCCTCGGGGAGGACAATGGCGAGTTCACGCCGGCCCGCTGGGAGCTCGTCACCGCAGAGCGCGCGCCAGCCCTTCGGAGGCGTAACTGTAATCAGGTAGCCCTCCCCGACAATCAAACAAGCCTCGCGATCCGACGCGGGTCGACTGGAGGACTCCATCGGCTGGGCCGCCGGTTTGTCGTCTTGTGGCGCAACAGTCTTTGGCGACTCTTTGGCGGCACAGCCCGCGCCGAGGGCCCAAAGCACGAGCGGCCACAATGGCCGTGAGGCCCAGCGTGTTCTCTGCATGGGGCCCGATACGCGATTGGCCAGTGAAGATCAATGTCGTCCAGGCCATTCGAAAAGGCGAATCCTCTCCCTCTCCAGCTGGCTTCTCCCGGCGCTCGCTCCTCTGCGAGCCCTTCACCCATGGAGAAGACCGTGAAAAAGAACCTTGGCTCACTGGATCGGGCGGCGCGCGGTGCGGGCGCCCTCGCTGCGTTCGTCACCGCGCTCGTCTTGGGCTTGCCTACGATCGCGCGCCTCGGCCTCGTGGCGACCGGGGTCTACCTCGTGTACACCGCGCTCGCTGGCACCTGCCTCGGGTATCGAATGATGGGCCTGTCGACGTGTCCCACGAAGCGCTGACGAGCGCCGCGGCAAGCGGCGACGACCTCGCCCTCGAAGCGCTCGTGCGCCTTCACCACGACCGCGTCTATCGCTTCGGGCGGCGCGTGTGTCGCGACGACTTCGACGCGGACGACGCCGTCCAAGAGGCCTTCGCGAAGCTCGCGGTCCGGCCTGACGTCATCGCCGATCAGGGCGCGCTCTCGTGGCTGATGTCCGTCGTGCGCAACGCCTGTCTGCGGCTGCTCCGACCCTTTCAGCGCGAGCGGCGCGCGCTTGGTGAGCGCACCGACGAGGAGCCCGCGACTGAGCTCTCCCCCGAGGCCGCGCTCGCCCGCTGGGAGCTCGTCCGCGCCGTGCACGCGGCGATCGCCACGCTCGACAAGCCCTACCGCGAGGTCCTGGTGTTGCGCGACCTCGAGGGCCTCACCGGTGAAGAGACCGCCGCGGCGCTCGGAGTCGAGCTCGCCGCGATGAAGTCACGCCTGCACCGGGCGCGGGCGATGCTCCGCGAACGCTTACCGACCAGTAAGTGACCCGGTGGACTGTCAGCTTCTTCGTGGCGGCTTCTGCGTCGGGCTCTTGGTCGCGAACCCCATCTCTCTCAGACGACGCAGGTTCGCGATCACGATTGGCGCGTCCGGTTGCAATCGGCCTGCGGCATCGAAGTAGCGATAAGCCTCGGCGAAGCGCTTCGTGAGGAGCGACTCGAGCGCCAGATCGAGCAGCTCGGGGAAGGTCGCCGGTAGCGGGGCGGGCGCGACAGATTGCTTGTTGGGTGGGCGGAGGGCCGAAGGACGGTCTGTCAGCGGACCGGGCGCGGGCGTGGGCGACGAGCCGAAGGCCTGCATCAACAGCGACTCGAGGGTCCCAAAGATGGTACGCGGCCCGGGCGGCCCCTCTGGGGTCAGACACCTCGACACAATCGCATCGGTTCGAAGGAGTCGGCGAAAGGCGTCTTGCCCCCCGCCGCGCTGGTCGAACGCAGACCAAACCTCGCCGGTCTGCACCAATATGCGGCCCTCACCTTGGGGGTGCGCCACCTCGATCGCGACAGAGCGGCGTCCAATCCCGGCGAGTTGGAGGTAGTCGAGGACGCCGAAGGGCTCTCGCTCTGGTTTGGCTCTCAAATGGTCGAGCACCGTGCGCCGTAGAAGATCGCGGGACACGGGCTTCTCGAGGACTTGGACGCCAGCCCGCTCGGGGAGCCGTGCCCGAAACTCGGACAGTCGATCCGTGATGAAGACGACGGGCACTGCGAGCCCGAGTCGCTCGAGCTCGGTGAGGACGGCGACGCCCGAGCCATCAGGGAGGTCGAGGTCCGCCAGAATGAGATCTGGAGGGTAAGCCTCGAGGAGCAATATGCCCTCACGCAACGTGCCAGCGTCAAAGACCTCGACATTCGTCTGGCGAGCGAGCAATCGCGCCATCGAAGCGCGCAGAAGCGCCTCGTCTTCGATGATGAGCACGCTCGCCATCAAGCTTGCGCGTGGCTCGGCTCGTGGTTTCGCGTTGGAGCTCATGTGAAGCCGACCGCAAATCGTGTGCCGCTCTCGAATCCCACGCAAGTGCAAACTCTACCGTGACTAGTCGGCAAAGTTCGCTGTGGAAACGCAGAGGATGCGGCGAAACTCGGCGGCTTCTCCTTGACTCGATGGATATCAAGCGAATCGAGGGGAGCCAGCGCCAGACGTTGGAAGTGCGATCCGCGGTGGGCGAACCGTCTTGGGAGAAGTCTTGGGTGAAGAGCTTTGGCCGTCGGCCAACCATCGCCCATCCGGCGTGATGAGCGCATTGAATACCCGGTCGAGGGAGAGGAGCTGGACTGGACGCTCCGAACCTTTGCGGAGCACGATATTGACCATATCGGACTCCGCACCAATGAGGTGCCCCAGCGCTTGGCCGCGCTCCGCGAGCTGCTCGACACCTTCGATGCTGTCGACGCACACACCGACAGCGCGGTGCTCTCCCTCTACGATGATGACGAGCTCTCTCTGTTCGTCTCGAATCAGGGCACACAGATGGTCGAGGGTCGCGAGGAGCTCGTTGAGGTGGGTCTTGCGCCGCTGATTGATGAGCTCCATTGCACCGGCGGTATCGCCTTGTCGCACCAATTTGAGCGCTTCGTCAGCGGCGGCGTGGATGGCCTTGTGGGGCGCGTCGAGCCGCGCGAGCGCACCTCTCAATAGGAGGTGGTCGGTCTTGAAGCCTGCGTACCATTTGCCAAAGGCACATTGGGTGGGATCCGTGGTCTTCGTGAAGGGTTGACCGGTCTTGACCGAGTGCTCGAGGGCGGCCAACCAGTCTTGGTGGTCCCGGCGGCGCTGAGCGAGCAAGTCGCAAAGCCCATTGATCTCGGCGAGGGCGCTCTGCATCCCGAGCGCGACACGCAAGTCGACGAGGGGGAGGATCGTCCCGCGCAGGTTGACCACCCCGCGAACGCAGGCTGGAGCTCCTGGGACCTTGGCGGCTGGTAAGACCCGTACCATCTCTCGAACGACGGTGACGGGGAAGGCGTAGAGCTCTCCTCCAAGCCGGTAGAGAACATGTCGACTGACCGCGACGTAGGCTTCGTCCTTCATCGGGGGCACCTCACCACACCCCTTGGTACGGCAACAACGCTCGCACTTTTAGGAGATCGGGGAGCCCCGCGGGGTCAGAGGTCTATGGCTACACCACAATAGAACCCGTCGCCCCATATCGCTACAAGCGGTTTGGCCGGTTGGCCGCCCGCGGCCCCGGACTGCGGCCCAAGGACGGCGTCGGCGACGACGAGCGCCACGCCCGTCGCGATGCTGGCGATACCCAACCCGAGCGAGACGTCCGCGACGACCTGGTCTCGTCGCGCCTCCTCGCGCTCGGCATCGGACAGACACGCGGTCACGTCGCTACCGTCTTTGCACGCGGCGTCGCGCTCGTGAAAGGCCTTGGTCACGAGGCCGAACCCGATGAAGAGGCCCATCTCGGCGAGGCCGACGGCGCCGACGACGACGCCGGTGACGAGCATGGTGCGGGCTGGGGCGACCGGGGTTGCCGCCGGTGTGGGGTCGGCGGCGCGAAGGTCCACGTCGACCGAGGCTCCCGCGGCAACGGTCACGGTTCGCGGCCCGTTGGGTGACCCCTTCTCCAAGATCTCGACCGCGCCCGGTTGCACCCAAGTCGTTGCAATGAAGTCGTTCCCCGAGCGGGACAATTGGACGGTAGCGCCGTTCACGAGCACCGTCGCGCCCTCCGGCGCGAGCACGCGAACTTGTCCCAGGATTTGCGCGAGCGCGACCTTCCACTTGGCGGCTTCGTCGAGGTACTTCTTCGCGTCCGCGACGCCGCTATCGACTTTGGCACCGAGCAGGACTATCGCAGCCTCGTACGCCTCGATCGCGTTGACGGGGTGACCCGCCAGCCGATGACAATGAGCGATGAGGAGCCGTGTATTGCCGCTCGGCAGGAGCGCGTTCGACCGCTCGAGGACCTCTATGGCCTCGTCGTATTGCCCGGCCTCGAAGAGCTTCTTTCCAGTCTTGAAGAGCGCTGTAGCCTCGGCCGTTTCGGCTGAAGAAGGCTCCTTTGCTCGGCTGGTGGCGGTGAACCCGACGGGCAGTAGACCCCCAATCAAAATGCACAGGAGCAAGGCGGAGCGGCGCATCGAGGTCAGGGCGTTTCCGGGACAATCGTGTCAGGAACAGCCGGCTTGGTGGAGAGCGCGGCAGGCGGGGCTTTGGTCGGTCGCGATTGAACGGCAGCCGAACTGGTGCGTAAGGTGGAAGCCGTGGCAGAGACCGCGGAGCGCGGCGTGGCTGGGACAGTCACGGTTTGCGTCGCCGGCGCGCTCACGGGAATGACCGCTATGGATGGCAGCGTGGTCGTCGCCTGAACTGTCGACGAAGTGGGCGTTGTGGCGCTCGCCTCTTTCGTCGACTCCGCCGGGAGGACCATCGCCGCGACGCCCACCCCGACGAGTCCGACCACCGCGGCCGCGGCGATCGCAGCTTGTCGGCGAGGGCGCCGAGCGCTCTGCGAGCGCGGCTCGGCAGCTGCCCTCGCCAAGGTCATCGGAGCGGTCATCGTCGCGGTGATTGTGTCCGTGGGGGCGCTCCGGCCAGGGTTTATTGGATTGGGCGGATTGACGACTGTCGTCGTGCCTTCCTCGGCGATCGCGGGCCATGGTGCTCGCTCGACGTTCGTGGTGGCTTCGTGGACTCGACCCGGCATGGGCTCGGTGCGAGCGGGCTGGTGCGCCGCTGGCTGCTCGACGTTCGCGACAGGTGGTTCGCCCCGTTTCCGCATGCGCTCGAGCTCCAGCGCGACGCTCTTTCTGCTCTTGGCGCCCTGTTCGATGAGATCCACGAGGGCCTTCTTCGAAGCCAAGAGCGGCCCGGCGACCTCGTGCACCCAAGCGCCGATGGCGCGCGGCGAAGCGAGCGCCGAGGCGCGCTCGAGATCGATTTGGAACTCCTCGGCGGAGCGATAACGCGCCTGAGGGTCGCGGCTCAGAGCCTTCGCCAGGACGTCGTCCACCTGACGGGGGACGTCGCTGCGCTCACGATGCAAGAGCGGAGTCGGGGCGTTGATGATGGAATCGGCCAGCTCCTCCAGGGTGCTGCCGCGAAAGAGCCGCCGCTTCGCCAGGGTCTCCCAGAGCACGACGCCCATCGCGTAGGTGTCGGCGCTGAGATCGATGCGCGCGTCGCCGAGGAGCTGCTCGGGCGGCATGTAGCGGAGCTTGCCCTTCAGCTGACCTTCTTGGGTGACGTGCAGTCGACTCGCGGCCTTTGCGACGCCGAAGTCCGTGATGCGCGAGAGGCCGTCCGCGCCGACGAGGATGTTCTGCGGAGAGATGTCTCGGTGGATGATCCCGAGCGGGCGACCCGACTCGTCGGTAGCGCGATGTGCGGCGTGCAATCCGGCGAGGGCCTGCGCGACGATGCCCGCCGCAACGTCGACCGGGACGATCTGCTTGGAGTCCGCGAGCAGGCGAGACAGAGACTCACCGCGGACGTAGTCCATGACGATGAAGAGCTCGCCTGCGTCCACGACGACCTCGAGTGTCGAGACGACGTTCGGGTGTTGGACGCGCGCGGCGAGCCAGGCCTCGTCGACGAACATCTCCACGAAGGCTTTGTCCTCCGCGAACATCGAGTGCATTCGCTTGATCGCGACGACGCGGCTGAAGCCGACGGGCCCGACGAGTTGGCCGAGATAGACGGCGGCCATCCCCCCGGCGGCGAACTCGTGATGGAGCACGTAGCGTCCAATCTGCCGAGGGAGCCGCTCGTCCTTCTGCCGAGACATCCATCGACATGCTAACACCGGGCTTCGCCTCCAATGAAAGCGGTTCGGCGTGGAGACTCGCGCGAGCATCGCGGGCACTGTCGCCCCTGGTATTCAGGGAGCGCGGGGCGTTAAGCTATCCTCGTGGGAAGGTCTTTACTCGCGGGGGCGGGGGCGGGTTGGCTGACAGCGACACCCCTCATTCTCTTGGGGGCTGGGTGCCTCTATGACTTCAGTGAGCCGACCGACACGTCGCGCGGGGGGAGCGCGTCCGGCGCCACCGGGGGCGGTGGTGGGACCGTCGCGACCGGAGGTAGCGCCCAAACTGGGGGGACAGGACAGGGTGGCTCGAGCGACTGCGCCGGTTGCTTCGATGGGGATACATGTGTGGAGCTCGTGGCTCAGTCGGAGACTCAATGCGGCAGCAATGGACAGCCTTGCTCGAGCTGCATAGACAGCTC
Organism: Polyangiaceae bacterium; assembly: GCA_046351325.1. Taxonomy (GTDB): domain Bacteria; phylum Myxococcota_A; class Polyangia; order Polyangiales; family Polyangiaceae; genus Xiheicaenibacterium. The sequence continues at coordinate 1,205,025 of JAXLYR010000001.1, forward strand.
CGAGTGCACGCTCGACCATTGCAGTGCAGGGTCATGCGAGAACGACCCTACGCCTGATTTGCCGTGCGAGAACAACTTGAAGGTCTGCGACGCCACGGGCGCTTGTGTCGCCGTCACTGGTGAGAACTGTTTCGACCACGTCGACAATGACGACGATACCCTCGTCGACTGTGGCGACCATCCCGATTGTGACACGAAGGTAACCTGTGTTCCCAATCCCCCGGGGGGCTGGTCCGACCCTATCCTCTTTTACCTGGGACCCGGCACGGTCACCTGCCCTGCAGGCTTCACGAACGTGCTTCAAGGCGGGGCGGACCCCGACCCGACTCCACCCAATTGTAATGCCTGCAGCTGCACTCCTGGCGATTGCCAGGCCTACGTATATATCTCGAAGCGCCCCACCAATCCGTCGCCGCCGGACCTGTGTGATTCCCCTTGCAAGAACACGGCGTCCTTCCCCCATGACCTGTGCTTGCCTGAGAACACTATAGATTCGTGCAGCGCCGGCTCAGCGGCTTTCATGGGGCTCTCCGACTCGTCGTTCGAGCCCCCCACCTGCACGGCGGCCGCGGGGACCTTCAATGGCCCGACCGCGGCGTTCACGCGTCACGCGCTCGGGTGTGCGCGACAGAGCCCTTCGCAAGACGGTTGTGGCGCGGGCCAAGTCTGTGTCCCCGAGACGACTCCAGCGGGGTTCGAGACTGGCTATTGCATATTCGCCAGCGGCCCAATGCAGTGCCCAACCGACTATAGCAAGAGCTTCACTATTTATGCAGGTCTGAACGACCAGCGCACTTGCAGCTGCGGCTGTATCGCCTCGGGTTGCCTCGGGGACATCGAGGTCTTCGAGAACCCGAACCTGGGCGACTGCACCACGAGCCCTGTCGCGAGCATTCCGGTGCCCAACCCGTCGTGCGTCGACATCGGCATGCACGACCCGTCGAAGACGAAGCTCCGGTTCGTGAGCACCCAAGGCGCGACGTGCACGGGGACGCAGCCGACGCCTGGCGGCTCGCTCGTACCGACGGGGTCCATGACGGTTTGCTGCCAGCCGTGAAGGCCGCCCCGCTTCGCTGACATTCATGTAACAAAAGATCGTCGCCTACGCCGCGTTGGCGCTCTCGACGAAGAGCCGGCTGGGCTCTGCGACGTTCAGCGTGCGGAGCAAGAGCATCGCTGGGAGCCACGCGCAGAACCCGGCGATCAACAGGAGGAACTGGGCCAGGTTGGCGAACGCCCCCCGCAGGTCGAGCTCAGCGTCCTCGGGGAGCCCGGGGAAATAGCGAACGCGCGTCGCGGCCCCGACCTCGGGCGGCCGTTGAAAGTGGTCGATGCTCCGCTCGAGGGAGTGCGTGTCTCCTCTCTCGTCTCGGTAGCTGATGGTCGCGATCTCCGTCGTGGGTCGACCGCGCTCGTTCGTTGCCACATACACGCGTGTAACTCGAGCCTCGACGGTGACACCAGCGTAAGTGTAGAGCGCCGCGTGCGCCGCGCCGGCGAGGAAGCATATCCACACGAGCGCGCCTAGCGAGAGCGCCCACCGCTGCGCGCTGCTCCGCTGGAGCGCCGCGAGCGAGCGCCGGTCCGTGACCGTGAGCGCTCCACCCGGCGGCGGCGCGAGGCGCAGCTCCTTATTGACAACCCTGTAGGTCGAATCGCGCTGGAGCGCCTCACCCGCCTCGAGGACACCGGAGATCACCACCTGATCGCCGCGCCCGAGCGAGTAGCTCTGGCTTCGAAGTCCGCCGCGCTCGACGCACTCGAACACGTCGAGAGGAGCGTTCAGCACGATGGCGCGCTCGGCGTCGGGGTATGTTCGGCTCGGGGTCGTTCGAGCCGAGACCTCGAGCGTCTCGTCGACGTTCGCCCCGCCGAGCTCGCGGCGCACGCGAAGCCCGAAGTCGCGAATGCGCGTCTCGCAGCGGTCCTCCTCCCAGGTCTCGCTGCGACGCCGGCGGCGGAGTCGCTCGTGGAGGCTGACCTCGATTGCGGGAGCGGTGAGTGTCCCGAGGAGATCCACGGCGGCGCCGAGCGCGAGAGGAGGCTGCCGATCGGGGTCGAACGCGCGCTCCCAACGCGCGACGAGGCGCCTCCTGCGCTGTTCGTATTGGCGGGCGAGGAGGGACCAACTGACCGCGAAGACGGCCATCAGCGCGACGATGGCGACGAGCATCCCCGCGTCGAACTTGGGCTCTCGGAGCGCGACCTCGTGCATGCTGGAGCCTTGGGGGGAGTGCGCGGATCGGCCGACCCGCGCAGGAGGGTCCATCTCTGCCCCCCAAATACTAACGCGTCTGTAACCGAATCAACGCCGAATCAGGCTGCTCACGAAGCTGCGGAAGACTGTGCCGTAAGGCGGCCGCAGCATCTTGCCGAGGGTCGAGACCGGCGATTGGGTGAAGACGGCCTTGGCGTGGGAGAAGGCGTAGAAGCCCTCGCGGCCGTGGTAGCGGCCCATGCCGCTCGGGCCGACGCCGCCGAAGGGCAAATCCTCTTGGGCGACGTGGAGGACGACGTCGTTCACGGTGACGCCGCCCGAGGTCGTGCGGGTGAGGACGCGCTCTCGCTCGTCGTCGTCGTCACCGAAGTAATAGAGCGCGAGCGGGCGATCGTGCGCGTTCACGTAGTCGATGACCTCGTCGACGTGGCGGTAAGTCTTGATGGGCATCGCGGGCCCGAAGATCTCCTCGCGCATGATGACCATGTCCTCGCTCGGGTCGAGGACGAGCGTCGGCGGGAGCTTGTTGGTGTTCGTTTGCCCCTCGAACGATTCGCCCTTCGGGTTGAGCTCGACGAGGCGCGCGCCCTTTTTCTTGGCGTCGTCGAGGTAGCCCTGGATGCGCTTCCTGTGGCGCTCGTTGACGATCGACGTGTAGTCGGGGTTGTCGCGGAGGCCGTCGTACATCGCGCTGACGGCGCGGCGCATGGCGTCGACGAGGGCGTCGCGGCGAGCCTCGTGGACGAAGACATAGTCGGGCGACAAGCAGATTTGCCCGGCGTTCATGCACTTGCCGTTCATCACGCGCAGGGCGACCTCGTCGAGGTCCGCGTCTTTGCCGACGACGACGGGGCATTTGCCGCCGAGCTCGAGCGTGACGGGGACGAGGTTGTCGGCGGCGGCGCGCATGACGTGTTTGCCGATGCTCGTACCGCCCGTGAAAACCAGGTGATCGAACGGGAGGGCGGTGAACGCAGCGCCGATGTCGGGGCCGCCGGTGACGACCGCGACCTCGGTCTCGGCGAAGGCGCGGCGGATGATGTCGGCGAGGACCTCGGAGGTCGCGGGCGTGACCTCGGAGGGCTTGATGATGGCGCGGTTGCCGGCGGCGAGCACACCGGTGAGCGGGCCGAACGCGAGGTAGACCGGGAAATTCCAGGGGCTCACGATGCCGACGACGCCGAGCGGCTGATAGCGGACCTCGCTCTTCGCGCCGAGCAAGCCGAGCGGGAACGTGGAGCTGCGCTTCTCGGGCCGCATCCACTCGCGCAGGTTCTTCTTGCAGTACTTGGCGCTCTCGACGATGGCCGCGACCTCGGTCCAGCGCGAGATGTCGCGGCTGCGATGACCGAAGTCGGTGACGCACGCGTCGAGGATGCGCGACTCGTTGTCGATGACGCCCGAGACGAGCCGATCGAGCCGATCGATGCGGAGCTCGGCGGAGGGCGGCCCCTCGCTCAGGAAGACGCGCCGCTGCCGCTCGAGCAGCGCCTCCATCTTGCGGATCGGTGACGCTGCTTGGGGTTGGGTTCGTTCGACCGTGGTCGCGACCATGGCTCGCTCCTTCTTGGGTGGTGAGATGGAGTAGCTTGAGCCAAGGGTCGGCTCAAGCCGCGCCGTGAAGACGCTCGCGCGCCGCCGACACAGTTACTGACACGTAAGTCAACGCGTGGCGCGCCGTTGCGGCACACGCGCAGGGACTCGCCGGCCTTGCTTCACGCGCCGAGGGGCGTTCGTGCTAAGGCGCCGCCCGATGGGCGCTCTCTATCTTCGTCAGCTCCTCGTCGGGCGCGACGTCGGCAAGCTCAGCCGGGCGGGCCGGCAAATGCAGAACTTCGTGTATTTGGTCGGCGACCGCGAGGCCGGCGTGTGCCTGGTCGTGGACCCCGCGTGGGACATCCAAGGCATCGTGGATCGCGCGACCGAAGACGGGATGAAGATCGAGGGCGCGCTCGTCACGCACTACCACCCGGATCACGTGGGCGGCTCCATCTTCGGCATCGACATCGAGGGCCTGCCGAAGTTGATGGAGATCAACCCGTGCCGCGTGCACGTGCATAAGCTCGAGGCCGACGGCGTGGAGATGATGACGGGCCTCGAGGCGAACGACCTGGAGAAACACGAGGGCAACGACGTCGTGCGGATCGGCAACGTCGAGGTCGAGCTGCTGCACACGCCGGGGCACACGCCGGGCTCGCAGTGCTTCCGCTTGAAGCGTGCTCTCGTGTCGGGCGACACGCTGTTCTTGCAAGGGTGCGGGCGCGTCGATTTGCCCGGCGGAGACCCGGACGAGATGGAGCGCACGCTCAACCAGCGATTGTCGCGGCTGCCCGATGATCTCGTGCTCTACCCTGGCCACGCGTACGGCGGTGATCACGCTCCTCTCGGTGAGGTGCGCAGGACGAACCCGTACCTCCAGGGCAGGCGACCCTAACCATGACGACCCTCTTCGAGAGCGCGGAGGTCCGCGCCAAGACTGCTGGACGTGTGGTGGTGATGGCGTGGCATCGAGCTCCGACGGCTGCGGCCGTGCGCGCGCTCGAGCAGCACGTCGCGCCCCACCACGATGCGTACCCCGACGGCGTCGCGCTCGTCGTGCTGCCGCTCGGGCCGCCGCCCGATCAGGGCGGGCGTGAGGCCCTCGACACGATGATGCGCAACATCGGGCGGAACGTCGTCGCGGCGACGGCGGTCCTGCCGATCCCCGGGATGAAGGGCAAGCTCATCCGTACGGCGGCGTCGGGGATCGTGAAGACGATGCGCCTCCCGTTCGGGGTGAAGATCGCGGACTCGGGCAGCGCGGGTGCGCAGCACATCACGACCGAGATGCGTGCGCGTGGACTGCGTGGGCCGAGCTCGGACGAGCTCGCGGCTGTCATCGCAGAGATCCAGCAGCCGCTCAGCGTCGGGACGTCCGCCGCGCAGCTCTGAAGCTGAATACAAAACGACTCAAAGGCTGCGCCGCGCGAGCTCGCGTGGAGCTTGCATGTTCTGGCTCTGCGGGACGGTGTCGAGGACGAGCTCGCGACCGTCGCAGCCGACGAGGAGCACGGTGCCCGGCTTGAGCTCGCCGCGCAGGACGAGCTCGGCCGCGGGGCCCTCGACGTAGCGCGCGACGGTGCGTCGCATCGGGCGCGCGCCGAGCTCCGGATCGAAGCCGCCGAGGTCGAGCAAGAGCTCGATCGCCGCGTCCTCGACCTCGATCTGGATGCCGCGTTCGGCGAGGCGTTTGCCGAGCTCGGCGAGCATGCGACGCGCGACCTCGGCGACCTCGGCGCGACGGAGCGGCGCGAAGAACAGCACCTCGTCGAAGCGGTTGAAGAGCTCGAGCGGGAGCTGCTTCTTCGCCGCGGCGATCGCCACGTCGCGGAGCTCGCGCTCGCGCGGCTCGTCGCTGCGACCGAAGCCGACGGGCTTCGACCGCATCGCGCTCGCGATGTCGCGCGAGCCGAGGTTCGACGTGACGACGATGACGGCGTTCTCGAAGGTGACCTTGCGACCGCGGCCGTCGGTCATGTGGCCCTCGTCGAAGACCTGCAAAAACGCTAGGAGAACGTCGTGGTGCGCCTTCTCGATCTCGTCGAGCAAGACGACCTGATAGGGGCGCTTGCGCACGGCCTCGGTGAGCTGCCCGCCGGCCTCGTGACCGACGTAGCCGGGCGGCGCGCCGACGAGGCGCGCGAGCGCGTGAGCCTCGGCGTACTCGGAGAGATCGATGCGCGTCATCGCGCCCTCCGCGCCGAAGAGCTCGGCCGCGAGGGCCTTCGCTGTCTCGGTCTTGCCGACGCCGGTCGGGCCGAGCAGGAGGAACGAGCCGATCGGGCGCGGTCCGCGCAGACCTGCCGCGCTCTTGCGGAGCTGCACCGCGATGCGCTCGAGCTCGGGACCGTGGCCGACGACGCGCTCCGCGAGCGTCTTGCCGAGCGTGAGCAGGCGCTCGCGATCGGCCTCGAGCAGCCGCGTCGATGGGACCCCCGTCATGGTCGCGAGCGCGGCGGCGACGTCCGCGGCCTTCGCGGGGCGGACCGCGGAGAGGCCGCGCGAGGTTCGGCGCAAGCGCGCGCCGGCGTAGTCGAGGACCGCGATCGCTTTGTCGGGCAGCGCGCGACCCGGCATGTACCGCACGGCCCACGTGATCGCGTGCTGGATGACGTCGTCGTCGAAGGTCACGCCGTGGTGTTGCTCGAGCTCGCGAGAGGCCGCGCGCACCATCGCGATCGCGTCCTTGGGAGAGGGCTCGTCGAGCTCGATCGGGACGAAGCGGCGCGCGAGCTGCGCGTCGGTCTCGATGTGCTTGCGGAACGCCTCGAGGCTCGTCGCTGCGACGACGGCGACGTCGCCGCGAGAGAGCTGCACCTTGAGCTCGGCCGCGGCCTCGTCACCGCCCGCGAGCAGCTCGTGCACGTCGTCGAGCGCGAGCACCTGCTTCTTCGGGGCGCGCCGGACCTCGTCGAAGAGCTGCGCGAGCTTCTCACCGAGCGCGCCGCGTGTCGCGGTGCCGGCGACGAGCGCGGCGGAGTTGATCTCGATGATCTCGGCGTTCGACTGCGCGAGCGGCTCGACGAGCGCGAGCAGGAGCGACGACTTGCCGACGCCCGCGAGCCCGACGATGCAAGGCGCGTTGCCGCGGTGTTTTCCAAGGACATCGAGCACGCGCTCGACCTCGAGATCGCGACCGACGACCTTCGCGTTGCGAGCGCGCGCCGCGAGCGGCGTGCCCACGGCCTGCAGCGTCGAGGTCGCTGGCGTGGCCGCGGGCGCGGCCGGCGTGTCTTGGTTGTTCGCGGCCTGCGCCGGCGGCGTAGCGGAGGCGTCGCGCGGCTCAATCGGCGCGGGCGCATCCTGATTGGGAGCGGCGCTCGCGGAGCGGCGTGACGTGAGCCGCGGCGGAGGGAGGAGCAGCTCGTCGAGATCATCGACGTCTTCGGGGAGCTCCGCGCGGAGTCGACTGCGCGTGGGCGCGGCCTTGCCGTCGCGCCCGAGGTGCGGCGGCACGAAGGGAACGACGCCCGCGCGACGAGCGGGCTGCCCAGCCGCGGGTCGACGCGGCCCGTTCGCGAACCGTCGGCTGTTCGCAGGCGTGGGGCGCGAATCGAGAGCCAGCTTGTTGGTGGGGCTCGACTCGCCCCCTGCGCTTCGCGCTCCCGCCAATCCACTCAACTGCGGACGCGGTGGCGGTCGCGACGAGGTCTTCGACGGCGTGAGCGAGACGGTCTGCGGAGGCGCGACGGGCTCGCGGATCGGGCGCGCCGGCGGCGCGGTGTTCGAACTCGGGCCGAGCGCGTGCGAGAGCGCGGCCGTTCGCAGGCGAGCGGGGTCCACGCCCGATTGCACGAGCGCGCGGAAGGCAGCGAAACGCCTGTCGGCGAGCAGCGCCACGAGCAGATGGAGCGCAGAGGGCTCGACGAGCAGCATGCGCGAGTCCGGTGAGATCTCGGCGCCTCGCGCGTGATCGGTGGAGACGACGCCGCGCGCTCGCTTCGCGACCTCGCGCGCTTGCGTGAGCGCACGCGGGATCGCATCGTCCACGGCCTCGTCGAACGTGCGCCCCGCTTTCAGGACGGCGTCGCGGTCGAGGCCGCGCGCGCCGAGCAGATCGGCAGAAGGGCCCGAGCGCGCGGCGACGGCGGCGAGTAGATGGACCGTCGTGGGCCGCTCGCGGCGTGAGGCAGCCAGCTCGAGCGCGGTCTTGCGCAGCGACGAGAGGTCGCTCTCGGATCGTTCGAGATCGGTCACGCGACGCCCATGACATGGCCGCGGAGGGGCGGACAAGATTCCGGCCCCACCCCCGTGCCCCACCGGCGCCCTATATCGGGGTAATCGGGCGAGCCTCGACTACCCTGTTCGCAACCCCATATCGGGCTATGTCTCCTAAGTAGTCTATTGTCGCGCGCGCACCCAGCGACGCTCTTGTCCACCGGAGTGGACACTCCTCGGAATGTGAATTCCACGATCGTGGACACCTCCGAGGCAATGCCGCTTACTTTGATGTTCCCGAGAGGCGTGCCATGGTGCCCGGCGACGCCGCTTTTGGAGACAAGTCGCGAGTAGGCCGCCACACACGGGGCACGGCCTGGGCGCTGGCGCACCTATTGCCAATAGCCGATCGCTGATTCCTGGCGACTCGATCCCCAGCATGCGCCGCAGCCCCCGATATTCAGGGGGCTCTTTCATCCCGCTCTCCTGATCCGATTTGGCAACAAGCCGACGACGCGCACGGCGTCGCAATGGTGGCTTTTGCTCGACTGCACCCGACCCAGCTCCGGAGGTATACGCATATGGCACTAGAAGACACGGCGAACAATTTCGGTCTCCTGCTCTTCGTCGCAGACTGGCTTCGTTCCCCTGCGTTTCGCCGAGAGCTGAACAGCAGCGATCTTCAATACTCAGAGGCCGCGGAGAAGCTCCGGAGCGACTATCTACTAGACGATCGCGACGTCGGCATCGTCGCAGCACGCCACCGCCCGGCGCTCATCGAGCGCCTCGTGGAGATCCTCCAGACTGTGGATCTCGACACGCCTCCCCCGTGGGATCCGTCGACGCGCCGAGCCCCGCAGACTTCGGCTTTGCGCGCGGCGGTGGGTTGGCCGGGTGCGGCGATCGTGTGCCTCGAGACCGTATCGGTCAATGGGAACCTCCACCCGCAGCTCCTCGCGGGCCAGGCCGCTTCGCTCGAGCTCACCGGGTGGAACGTCGGGGATCGCGCGACCTTCGGCTTCGTCGCCGAGTCGGGCGAGACCATCAAAGCCGAAGACATCGTCATCGCGACGGACGCGGTCGGGCGCTCCCGCGCGACGGTCGAGATCGCGCTCCCGATTGCCGGTTTGTGGAGCGTCGCGCTGCTCGATCGAGGCACCGCGCGCAGCTCGCTCGTCGACGCGATCGAGGTCTTGCCGTCGTGAACTCGCTGGCGCCCGCTTCGGGCGGGCGCTCGGCGAGCGGCCACCGTGTGGCCCAATCGCGGGGGTGGTTCCGGCGCGGCCGCTTCGGCGCTCCGCACTGGGCCGATATTCGACAAGGCGCCTTTCTCGACTGTTGGTTCGTCAGCGCCCTCGCTTCTCTCCTCTTCGTCGGAGCCGCGCCCGAATATGGGATCTCCGGCGAAGAGGCATATCGATTCGGGTTCTTCCGCGAGGGTCAGCCCCGAGAGGTGACGGTCGACGGACGACTCAAATACGTCGCCGGTATTTCGGTGTTCGCCTCCAGCCGAGTCGCGGGCGACATCTGGCCTGGACTCTGGGAGAAGGCATATCTCTCTTTGGTCTCTGGAGTCCCCGGTGACGTCCCCGACGTAGCTCTCCTCGAGGCACCTGGTTTACCGGGAGACGCGCTCGCGACCCTGACGGGTTTGCAGGTCGCCACGCTCGCCGGGAGGCGAGGGCTCGTCGACGAGCTCGAGGCCCGCTGCGACTTCACCGGGCGGCTTTCGGTCGCCGCGGTCGGCGCCACCTCGCACGCGGTCGATCACCGACAAACCGCGCTCGGGAGCAGCCATGCCTACTCGGTGCTCGGGGTGGTTCGACACGCAGGTCGACGCCACGTGCTCGTGAACGATCCGCGAGGTCGGCGCGAGGTCGAGAGGCCTCTCGCGTGGGAGATCCTCGAGCGGACGGATTGGCTCGTAGCCGAGGGGCGCGCGGCGCGCGGCGAGCACTCGGGGGTTTTGCCGCTCGATGAGGAGCTCTTCGCCGCGAGCTATCGGTATATCGATTACGTCGCGCCCGCGACGCCGAGGCAGAATCCAACATCGGAGTAGGATGCGCGCATGTCGAGCTCGAGACTGGACAGCCAGAGCCTGAGCGACGCCTGCGGGCACCTCGCGGAGCTCGCAGGTGAGGTGCTCGTGCCCGCCCCCGCCCGCGAGGCCATGGCGTCTTTGCCTCGCGCGTTCGACGGGCGCTTCTCGTGGCTCATGCTCGAGTGCCGAGTCTCCGACGACGCGCGCGTCGATTTGGTCCTTCACGTCGATCGCGAGAAGCGCGACGGCCTCGCCGAGGCCTGCGCAGCGTGGCCCGTGATGCGCGACGTAGCGGCGGCGTGGACGCGCCCATCCTCACCGCTCTTCGAGCTCGCAACCTTCACGGCAGAGCTCGATCTCGGGGGCTCGGGGTGGTCGACTCCCATCGTGTTCGCAGCGCTCGAGTCGAGCCCGGGCGAGCCCCCGATGGTCGACGCGAGCAGGGCTGTTCGAGCGCTGCTCCGCGTGAGCGGGCACCGCGAGGATCCTCCTGCGCTCGCGCGCGCGCTCGATGCGCTGGGGCCGCGCGGCTGGCCGATGCACGTCGCGTCGCTCTTGCCACGCGGCAGGGACGGCGTGCGGCTCGTCGCGTCCATCCCGAGCGACGAGGTCGGTGCGTTCGCCGAGCGCGCCGGATGGGAGGGTTCTCCGTCCGCTGCAAGCGACCTCGCGACGCGGCTCAGCGCGACGCTTCCGCGCCTCGCGGTGCACCTCGACCTCGGCGCGAACGTCGGCCCCGATCTCGGCGTCGAGGTCTTCTTCCCCGGCTCGCCGAAGACCGATCGTCGCTGGGCTCCGATCTTTCGCTACTTGGACGAGGTCCACCCAGCGAAAGCGCAAGCGCTCGCCGACTGGCCACAGAGCACCGGCGACACACCTCGACTGCTCGGCATCAAGGTCGTTGTGCGCGCCTCGGGCGAGCGCGTCGCGAAGGCCTATCTCGCCGCGAGGCGCGCCCCCGAGGTCTGACGCTACGGCTCATTCGCCGACAGTCTTGTAAGCGTGAGAGCACACTGAGCCCTGCGCGTCGAACATGACGACCAGCGACTCCCCCTTCTTGTCGTCCCCTTTCACGTAGGTCCACATCTCGACGCAGGCGCCGACCGAGATGGGTGCTTTGCCGGCCGGCTGTCCCAAGCCGTCCTCGATGTCGGCCTTCGTGTCTTTGCCGTTCTTGAGTGAGCCATCCCACTCTCTCCAAGTCTTGGGCGCTCCGCCGCACGCCAAGAGCGCGCACGCCGAGACGCCGAGCAACACAGTCAGCTTTCGACTCCGCATGGTTTTCCTCCCGGGGTCGGCGATAGCAACAGACGTTCCGCGCCTGATGCACGGCGGACTGAGGATTTGCAGGGTTTCCGAGCCGACGAGGCGCGCGCTGCGCGCAAGGTTGGGCTGAGGCTCGACTCGTCGTGCAACGACTGCGTTCCCGCCAGACTCCCGGAGACCCTCCCGCTACGTCGGTGACCCGTGCCACGATTCGTGGATGCGTCGGGCGGCGGAGCCTAACGCTTCGTCAAGCGAAGCAGCGGCACCCTACAGGCAACGGCTCGGGATTTTCCTGGTGCTCGTCGCTGCTGGTTGGGGGATTTTCGCGATCCTCGACGCGCTCGAGGATCACCCGCGCAGGCTCGCGGTGGACGTGGCCACGGCGATCGCGACGCTCGGCTTGCGGGTCTGGGCGCTCCGAGGTGGTGAGCTACGTCTGCGCGCGGCGGGTGAGATCACGCTCGGGGTGAGCGCGTGCAGCTTGATCGGCGCCGGCCTCCTTTCGGGGCAGACCGCGTCGCCGGCTGCTTGGTTTTTTTGCTGTCTCCCGCTCTTCGCCGGGTACTTGAACGGCGTCCGCTCGGCCATCGTCTGGTCGGGCATCGGGGGGCTGCTCGCGCTCCTCCTCGGCTTCACCGAGGGGCGATTCGCAGCCCCGACGGAGTTCGTCCCCGACGCGAGCGATCGCACGATGGCGCAGATCGTCCTCGTCGCGCTCGTCCTCGGGTTCACCGTGACCGCGAGACGCATCACCGACAAACAGCTCGAAGAGCTGCGCGTTCGCGAGAAGCGAATCACCGAGCAAGCAACGGAGCTCGCCGAGCAGGCCGCCGAGCTCGCCCGCGCCCGCGACGTCGCGGTCGCGGCCTCGCGGGTGAAGTCCGAGTTCCTCGCGACGATGAGCCACGAGATCCGCACGCCGCTCAACGCGATCGTGGGCATGTCGGCGCTCCTCGACGTCTCGAAGCTCGACGCGGACGCGCAGGACGGCATCAACACCATCCGCCTCAGCGCCGAGCAGCTGAAGTCGCTCGTCTCGGACGTGCTCGATTACTCGAAGATCGAGGCTGGCGAGATCAAGCTCGAAGAGCGCCGCTTCGAGCTGCGATCGCTGCTCGTCGACACGCTGGGCGTGGTCGTCTGGCAGGCGCAGTCGAAAAACTTGGAGCTCAAAGGATCGCTCGCGGCGGGGGTCCCGGAGATCCTGATCGGCGACAAGACCCGCGTCCGCCAGATCCTCCTCAACCTGCTCAGCAACGCGATCAAGTTCACGGCGATGGGCTCGGTCACGCTGACCGCCGAAGCGCCGGAAGTCGGTGACGAGAGCGCTCTGCTTCATTTGACGGTGCGCGACACGGGTATGGGCATCGCCGAAGAGCTGCGCCCGCTCCTCTTCCGACCGTTCCAACAAGCGGACTCCTCCGACGCGAAGCGGTTCGGTGGGACGGGCCTGGGCCTCGCGATCTCCTTGAGGCTCGCCCAAGCGATGGGCGGGACGATCACGGTCACGAGCGTCCTCGAGCACGGCTCGACGTTTCGGGTTTCGCTCGAGCTCGGCTCCCCGAAGGGCGGCTCGCGGACGGTCGACACGACGCCGCTCTTTGCCCGCAAGCCGCCCGCGGACGAGTCGATCCTCAAGCGCCACAGCGACTTCGCCGCGCTCCACCCGCGTCGCATCCTCCTCGTCGAGGACAACGTCATCAACCAGAAGGTCGCGGTCCGCATCCTCGAGCGGCTCGGGTACGCGCCCGACGTCGTCGACACCGCGCGCGAGGCCATCGAGGCCGTGAAGACCGTCGATTACGACGTCATCCTGATGGACCTGCAGATGCCGGACATGGGCGGCATCGAAGCGACGCACGCGATCCGCGACGTGCTCGCGGCGCGCAGTCAGCCTCGCATCATCGCGATGACCGCGAGCGCCACGTCGACCCAGCGCGACGCCTGCGAGCGCGCAGGGATGAGCGGCTTCCTCGGCAAGCCTGTCGACATCGGCGATCTGATGCAGGCGCTCTTGGGCACGACCTCGGGACCACCGAGCGCGAGCTCGGATGACGCGGATCTCGTGCGGCTCGCGGACGCGGGCGCGCTCGGCGCGGTCCGCGAGCTCTTCGACGACGACGGCTTTCGCTCGCTGCTCTCCGATCACCTCTCGCAGTGCGAGATCTGGATGAACGCGATTCGCGGGGCCTCGGCGGCGGGCAACCGCGAGGTCCTCGCGCGCTCGCTCCACTCGCTGCGAGGCAGCGTCGGACAATTCGGCGGCACGCAGGTGCGTGAGTTCACCGCGAGCTTCGAGCGGGACGCGGCGACCGCCGATCTCGATGAGCTCCGCGCTCGATTGCCAGCCCTCGAAGAGCTCGTCCGCGCGCACTGCGAGGCGTTGCTCCGAGCGATGCCCGCGGTGGAGAGTCGCGCCGGCGGCTTCAGCGCCGCTTGATGGGCACGTAGATCGCGGCGAACGCGTCGGGCCGATCGACGCCGAGCGCCTCGAGGACGACGCGCGCGCGGGTCCGCGCTGTGATGTCGCCCTCGAGCTCTGCGAGCGCGAGCGCCGCGCACTCGGCGACGCCGCGCAGCCCCGACTGATCGAGCAGGCGCATGGCCGAGCCGAGCTCGATCCGCACAGCGGCCCTGTCTCCGAGCGCGTTCGCGCGACCTGCCAGCGCGATGTGGGCGAACGCGCGTGCGTCCGCGCGGCCCTCGCGAGCGAGCCACGAAGCGTCCATCTCGAGCCGATCGAGGATGTCGTATTCGCCGGCGTCGACGGCCGCGAGATCGACGCGCGTGCGAAGCGCGAGCGCGTCGATGCGAGCCACGGGGACGCGCAGCAGCTGGCTGCGCTCGAGGCGCGGCCAAATCCGCTCGACCTCGGCGCGCGCCCGCATCAGCTCGCCGCGATAGAGCGCGGTCGTCGCGAGCGACCTCGCGGCGTAAAAATGCTGGATGTGGAAGCTCTCGTGCGTCCACCGCGCGGAGGCTCGCGTGACGACCTCTTCGGCGCCCGCGGGGTCGTCGCCCGCGAGCGCGCCGACTGCAGCCGAGAGCGCGAACGTCAGCGCGCCGTAGCGATCGCCGGCCTCGTTCGCCTCCTGCAAAAAGCGGAACGCGCGTGACCTGACGAAGTCGAAGCGCCCGAGCTCCTCGGCGGCACGCAGCGCCCCCATCCGACCGACGTTTCGCTCGAACGACGTGCCCTCGATCGGGCTGAGCATGCGGTCGCCCTGCAGGGACCGCTCGAACGCGGATTCGAAGCGCCCGCGCACGAGCTCGAGCTGACCGGAGAGGACCTCGATGGTCCCGAGCAGGCGCGCGCGCGCGACGGCGTCGAGTCCTTCGTCGAGCGCGGCCTCGCGAGCGCGCTCGAGCCAGCGACCACCCCACCGACCGATCGGACCGCCGAGCGGCCCGAGGATCGTCGCGCCGACGATGGCCATCGCGCGAGCCTTGCGCCACGGATCACCGAGGGCGAGCGCGCGGCGCAGCCCCTCGGTCGCGAAGTGAGCGCCGCGCACGAAGTCCGTCGCGATGAGACCGCGCGTCGCGCTCCAGCAGAGATCGACGGAGGCGATCGCGTCCGGGTCGCGCGAAATTTCTGTGGGGGGCAAAAGAGCGACCCGCGCGAGGTTCGACGCCGCGCCGAGCACCGCGGACAACGTCGTTCGTGGCGACGCGATGCCGTGCTGCGCGACGAGCGGCTCGAGCAGCGCCATGCCCTCGCGATGGAAGCCTGCTGCGAGGTAGTGCTCCGCGGCCTCGCGGAGGAGCTTCATGTCGCCGGTGCGCTGCGCGAGGAGCGCGAGCGTTTCGGCGCCGCGCGCGGTCCGACCCGAGGCGACGAGGTTGTGAGCGAGCCGTCGCAAGAGCGCGCTGCGCGTGTCTTTGTCCCAGCCGGACCAACCTAGCGCGATGTCGAAGAGCTCCGCCGCGCGTCGATAAGCGAGCGCGGACTCGGCGCGTTCGCCAGCGCGGGCCGCGCGCTCGGCCGCGATCTCGGGCAGGCCCGCGGCGCGGTAGTGAGCCGCGAGGGCCGCGCCGAAGCGAACGTCGCCCTCGAGCGCGTCGGCGAGCGCGCGATGGATCGCGGCGCGTCGCTCGGGTTCCATCTCCTCGTCGACCCTCGACGCGAGCCACGCGTGGCGCAACGCGACCGGCGCGTCGGGGTGGAGGCGTCGCAGCTCGGCGAGCTGCCGCTCCTTCGCCTGCGCCAACACCTGCGGTCCGACGACGCCGCCGGTCGCCGCGGTGAGCGTGCGCTGCGGGATGGGATGGCCCGCGACGGCGAGCACCTGGAGCAAGGTCTCGAGCGGCGCGCTCAGCGCGGCCCCGACCGTCGCCGCCGTCGCGTGGCGCACGATGAGCGCAGGCAGCCCGCGAGCCTCGGCGGCGATGCGCTCCGAGTCGGCGTCGATGTTCTCGCCCGCAGCGGCGCGCGCCGACAGGAGGTCGCGCGCGAGCGCCACTGCGTCGGACGACGAGAGCGGCGCGACGTTGACGAACGCGTCCCGCCCACGAAGCCAGCGCGGCGCGCCGGCGCGACGGATCTCCTCGATGAATTCGTCGCCGTCGACGGCCGGCATGCGACGCGACATCACGAGGAGCATCGGCGGCGCGGGCGCCGAGCCGAACACCTCGAGGAAGAGCTCGGCGCTGTCGGCGTCGCCCCAGTGGACGTCGTCGACGACCGCCACGAGCGGGATGCGGCGCGCGACCCCGAGCAACAGGTTCTTGACCGAACGGTAAGCGTCGGTGCGGACCGCGCCGTGCGGGACGTCCGCGCCGACGCGCGCGGCGAGCGGCGCGAGCACAGGGAAGAGCACCGCGGCCGTGCCGACGTCGGGCGCGATCATGCGCGAGAGCTCCTCGTCGGAGCGGAGCATCAGCTGCGAGGTGAGCTCGTCGATGATGCCGTCGAAGACGTTGTGAGAGAGCAGCTCGTTGGTGTGACAGGCCCCGCGGAGCACGAGGGTCTCGGAGGCCGCGCGCAGCGCGCGCACCGTCCCGCGTCGCGTCCACGCTGCGCCCTCGACGAAGCCTTGCGCGAGCCGATCGCAGAGCGCGGACTTGCCCACACCTGGCGGGCCGTCGAGCCAGAGCCGAACGCAGTCACCGGCTCGGAAGGCATCGGTCGCGCGCTCGATCTCCTCCCACTCGCGCGTGCGCCCGAGCAAGACACGGGACGAGGCCGCGGCGGCGCCACGCGCGCGTGAGCCGAGCTCGGGCGCTCGCTTCTCGGGCACGCGGCTGAGCAGCTGCATCACGAGCGTGTCGAGATCCTCGGGGATGTTCGGCGCGCGACGCGACGGAGCAGGCAAGCTCGTCGAGGTCTTCTGCAAGACGGTCTGCGCGAGCGGCCCCGGGAACGCGACCGTGCGCGTGAGCGACTCGTAGAGCAAGACACCGAGCGCGTACCAGTCGTCGGCCGCCGAGGGCCGCGCGCCCTCGAAGCGCTCGGGTGGCGCGTAAGCCGGCGTGAAACCGGGCGTGTCGAACGCTCCTCGCGAGCCAGCGTCCGCGCGCGAGGAGAGCCCGAAATCGAGGAGAACGACGCGGCCGGCGTGATCGACGAGCACATTGGCCGGCTTGAGATCGAGGTGGAGGATCGCGGCCTCGTGCAGCGCGTGCAGCGCGCCGAAGAGCCCTGGGAGGAGCTCTCGCACGCACGCGACTGGGTCGGCGGCTTGGGCGACGTGCTCCGTCATCGGCCTACCCCGGACGAGCTCCATCGTGAAGAACGGCACGGGCCCCTCGAGCACGAGCTCGTAGAGAGCGACGAGGTTCGGGTGGTCCAGGTTGCTGGCCAGCCGGAACTCGCGCTTCAAACGGAAGAGATCCTCGCCGGCCGGGCGACGGATCGTCTTCAGGGCGACAGGGCGATTGCGCCCGGTGTCGAGCGCCATGTGCACCCTACCGAGCGCTCCCGCGCCTATCTCGCTCAGGATCTTGTACTCGGCCAGGGTCGTACCCGGGGCGAGGGGCAACGCTTCGTTGTGAGGAGAGCGGACGATCCTTCGCGGCTCCGCAGCCTCCACGTTAGGGAGTGTGCTCACCCACTCCGTATCTTCCGGTCCCACTGCTGTTGCTCCGAGAGCCAGCGTAGCGCCGCTCCGGTATCATTCGAGCACCTATGTCTGCTCAGCTCGTCGATCGCCTCAAGGGCGAGCGCGATCTCTACCGAAGCTTGCTTGAGCTGGGCGCGCACGACGAACCCGAGCCCTTCCTTCGAAGCGCGATTCGGCTCCTCGTCGAGATCACCGCCGCGAACCAGGTCTACGTCGAGCTTCGTGACGACGAAGACGCCGCCGTTTCGTGGTGGGCCGCAGAGGGCTGCGACGCGAACCGCGTCGACACCATCCGCGCGACGATCTCGACCGGCATCGTCTCCGAGGCGCTCGCGACGGGCCGCGCGGTGCTCACGGCCTCGGCCATCGACGATCCCCGCTTTCGAGATTTCGCCAGCGTGCGCGAGCAAGAGATCGAGAGCGTCTTCTGCGCCCCGATCGGCCGCGATGTCCCGTTCGGCGTGGTCTACGTGCAAGGCACGAAGGAGCGTCGCGGCTTCTCGGTCTTCAGCACCGAGACACGAGAGACCGTCGAGTTCGTCGCGCGCGCGCTCGGCCCGCTCGCGGAGCGACTGATCGAGCGGACGCGGCGCGGCCTCGCGGTGCGCCCGACGCCGACGCGACCGCAAGGCTTCGAAGGCGTCGTCGGTCAGAGCCGCGCGATCCACGACCTCTTGCACAGGCTCTCGCTCGCCGCGAAGCTCGACGTGCACATCCTCATCACGGGCCCCTCCGGCACGGGAAAGACCATGCTCGCGCAGGGTGTCCACGCGGCGAGCCCGCGCGCGAGTCGCCCCTTCGTCGAGCTCAACTGCGCCGCGATCCCCGACTCGCTCTTCGAGAGCGAGCTCTTCGGCGCGGTCGCGGGCGCGCACTCGGCGGTCACGCGCAGCGGCACCGTCGGCAAGGTCGAGGCCGCCGAAGGCGGCACGCTCTTCCTCGACGAGGTGAGCGATCTCAGCGCGAGCGCTCAGGCGAAGCTCCTGCAGCTCGTCCAGGACAAGACCTACTACCGACTCGGCAGCCCCGAGGCCCGCCGCGCCGACGTCCGCATCATCGCCGCGACCAACCAGGATCTCCTGCCGCTCGTGCGCGATCGGCGCTTCCGCGAGGATCTCTATTACAGACTCCGCGTCTTCGAGGCGCGCGTCCCCTCGTTGGCCGAGCGCCTCGAGGACGTCCTGCCTCTCGCGCGCCACTTCATCGTCGCCGCGGTCGAGAAGCACGGCCTCGGGCAAAAGACGCTGAGCCCGTCGACGCTCACCGCGATCACCACGGTCGAGTGGCCCGGCAACGTGCGCGAGCTCGCGAACCGCATGGAGTCGGCCGCGCTCAACGCGCACCTGCGCGGCTCGGTCGAGGTGACCCCCGCCGACGTGTTCCCCGACTCGCCCGCGACGGAGGGCGTGCGTTCGCTGCTCGGCGCGATCCGTGAGTTCCAACGCGCGCACGTGCTCGCGGCGCTCGACGCGACCGACTGGAACGTATCGGACGCAGCCAAGCGGCTCGATATAGCGCGCTCACACCTCTACAAACTGATCCGCGGGCTCGGCCTGCGACGACAGCTCGCGCAAGGCGATCCTCAGTGAGCTTCGTGGGCGAGCGAACGCGAGCCCAAGTTCTCGCGCTGTGCTTGGCGGGTTGCGCGGCCGACCCAGGCCCCTCCGACGTGACTGTTGCTCTCACGACGAGCGCGACCCCCGCAACAAGCTCTGCGTCCGCGTCGCTCTCCCCCTCGCAAGCGCCGCCCTGCCCCATTCGACAGGCCGCGCAGGAGGGCCTGCCTCCCTGGCAGGGTGAAGACGCCTTCGACAAGTGCATTCGAAGCGCCGAGGGTCGCTGGCTCGTCACGCCCGACAAGACCGACCCGGATGGATATCGGCATACGCTCGCCTTCGACGGCGCGCGGGGTGAGCGCTGGACGCTCGCTGTCGACGCCCCGCTCGCCCTCGCGCGGCGCCTCGACGGCGGGGTGATCGTCGTCGACCTCAAGAACCACGTCACGCTCGTGTCGAACGCCGGCGCCGTCGTGTGGAAGACGGAGCACCCCAAGTGCGGAATGCTCGAGTCGCTCGCGGTCGACTATTCGGGTAATGCCATTTGGAGCTGCGGCTATTCGCTGCTCAGGGTCGACGCCAATGGGCATTTCGCCTGGCAGAAATGGCCATTTCGCGACCACCATATGGGCTCTGTCTGGGTCGACCGCGGTGGCCTCGTCTACACGTCCGGCGACGGCGTCGTCATCGCGCTCTCACCCGAGGGCGAGGAGCGCTGGCGTTTCGCGACGGGCTTCAACCGAGCGATCGGCAAGCTCGTCTGGACCGCCCAAGCGAACCTCGTCTTCGACACCTCGATGGCCGAGCTGCACAGCGACACCGACAGCGCCGGCTATAGTTTCTATTACGACGTTGAACCAAACGAGCTCTTCGAGATCAGTCGCGGCGGAGCGCTCGTAACACGCGCGAAGCGCGAGGGCAGCGCACCCCCACAATGGCCCGTCGTATTGCCAGTCCCCGAGGACGGGTCCCACCGCCTGCCGTTCTGATCAGCCAGGCTTGCCGCTCCACGCGGGCACGAGATCGGCGACGCCGATCGCCGAGGCCGTATCCGACACGATCTTCGCGAGCTTCTCGGCCTCTTTGGGGCAGGCTTTGGGGTAGCTCTTGGCGATGCCGCTGGTTTGGACCTTCTCCACCTCGGACTTGAGCTTCGCCTTGAATTTCTCGTCGGACTTCCACTTCTCGACGATGGCTTTCGTCTCGCCGAACTTGGGCTCCTCGAGCTTGTAGAGCTCCTCGGCGACCTTCAGCTTGGACTCACAGGTGCCAGTCGAGTCCTCGGCCACGGCCAAGAACGGCGCCGAATAGGTGATAGAGACGCGCGCCGCCTCGTCCTCCGGCTTCTTGCAACCCATGACCGAGAGCGCCCCCACCCCGATCAAGAACATCACCTTGGAGCTCTTCATGCGGGCGTCCTACGAGCGTCGCGGTTCTTTTCTCCCCCGCCCTGTCTCGAACAGCGCAGTAACCTGCCGCCACGATGAAGAACGACCTGCGCAGCGCGATGGCCCCCATCTACGCCGCGGTGCTCCCCGCGATCTTCGACGCCCCCTACGTCGAAGAGACGCGGGCGACCTGCGATGACTGCGCGATGTGCGACAAGGGCCCGGCCGGCGGGGGCCGAGGCGCCGGATCAGCCTATTTCGAGCCGGGGGTGAAATGCTGCACGTACCAGCCTACCCTCCCGAATTACCTCGTCGGTGCCCTCCTCGACGACCCGTCCCCCGAGCTCGCCGAGGGCCAGCGTCGCGCCCGAGACCGCATCCGAGCGAGGATCGGCGTCACTCCAGGCTGGCTCGCGCCGCCGCGCAAGTTCTATGTCCTTCACGAGGCCGCGCGCGCCGCCGCTTTTGGTCGTTCGCGCGCGCTCCTATGCCCCTATCTCGACGCCGAGACGACCCGCTGCACGATATGGCGACATCGAGAGTCGATATGCTCGACGTTCTTTTGCAAGCACGTCGCCGGCGCCACGGGCAACGCCTTTTGGGAGGCTTTGGCTCAATACCTCGCGCACGTCGAGCGGTCGCTCTCGCGCGCCGCCGCGAGGCACGTCCATCCAGACGCCAAAGAGCCCTCGACCCTGCGCGGTAAGCTCTCGCTCGAAGATCTCGAGGATCGCCCGCCGACCGACGAGGACTACGCGAGCTATTGGGGCCCTTGGGTCGGCCGAGAGCCCGAGTTCTATTCGCTTACTTACCAGTATGTACAATCACTGACTCGAGAGAGCGCCAGTGAGATCCTCGACAATGACGTCGGGCGCGCCGCGCTCGACAAACTCGTCGCCGCGCACCGCGCGCTCACCGAGCCCCGCCTCGCGCGCTCGCTCGTCCGCAACCCACGCATGCAAAGCCAGCCGAGCGCGACCGGTCAGGTCGTGACGACCTACAGCCGCTTCGACCCCCTCGAGCTCACGCAGGCTCTCTACGACGCGCTCGGCCTCCTCCGCGCCGAAGAGACAGTCCCCGAGAACCTCGAGCGCCTGCGCCGCGAACACGGCCTGGCGCTCGGTGAGGACATGCTCTTAGCGCTGCAATTGCACGGCGTCGTAGTCGAACCCAGCGAGCCGTGAGCGCCGAGCCGCAAGCTCAGCGGTCACTTACACCTTCATCACTACCGCACGGTCCAACAGCCCTTTCCGCTCAATGGCCGACGACGTGCGGAAATTCGTTCTGGTCGCCAGTGATGCCCCACGACCACACGTTACCGTCGGCGGTCCGCGCGTGATAGTTGATGCTCCCTGGGGCGAGCTCGGTCACTTCGCCGACGATGCCTTGGAGTTTGGTCGGAGGGACTGACATGACCGGCGGCTCCACGCCCGATTGTCCGCCTTCATCGTCGCCCCAACCCCAGACCGCATTGTCATAGTCGCGCGCGCAGACATTGTGTTCAGCGACCCCCATGTCGACGACAGGTGGTAAGCCGACGACGCGCTCGGGGGCCGTGGGGCTCGAGCCTGGCGCCATCGATCCCCAGCAAAACACCTCGTCGTCGGTGCTGCGCGCGCACGCGAAGGTCAACCCGGCGCCGATCTGATCGAGGTCATCCGGAATGCCGGGCACCATCGCGGGCGCCTCGTCGATTGCCCCGAGCTCCCCTTGGCCATTCGTTCCCCAACAGGTCGCGCCGCCCTCTTCGAGGAGGGCACACGCGTGCGACGTGCCGGCCGCGAGCCGCTTGACCTTCTCTCCCGCGAGGGCCGTGATTGACCCGTCCTCCGCCACGCCGAAGACCGCTGAGCCCGTGATCTTCTCGTACGAGCCTGAACACGCGACCGCGCCGGCCGTATCGAGCGTGCACTTGAAGTGCTCGCCAAACACGACGGATTGGATCGCGAGCCCGCTCGGCGCCGTGAGCGTGGTGGGCCCCGGATCAGGCCCGGTGATCGCCGCGAAGTCATCCCAACAGAGGAACGAGCCATCGATCTTTTGGGCGCAGATCGAGAACCCGCAGGGGCTCCCGTAGAGCGCCTTCACGTCGCTCTCGGTGCCCGTGCGATCCACGTCGGCCCACACGCAGCCAACGCCGCCCGTGCTCGTGATCCAGCACGGCCCGCCATAGTCGGCGACCAGCGAAGCGAGCTCACGCACCTCGGGGCGAGGGCGGTCGGTCTCCGGATCGCATCCAATCGCGAGGACTGAGACGAGGAGCAGGGAGCGACAGGATGGACTCGCCACCCCAAAGCGTTGCAGGACTTCCAACTCGGGGGCAAGACTGATTCGGCGCCGCTATTGGCGCTCGAACTCGACGATGGACTCGTCGCCATCACCGGGGCGCGTCGGCCCGTCGAACGTGCATGTCACCACGTCATCGTCCATTGAGCAGTAGCCCTCGTAGCTATTGAAGTTCTCGTCTTCGACGCCAATGCTTATCTCGCCTTGCCCGGCGTGGGCTTGCCCGTCGTAGTAGGAGCAGTCGGGGCTGCAGATGCGAATCCTCGCTGAGCCCTGCCCTTCCTCCAATGGCTCGCCTCGCAGACTGAACGTCGACCCCGAGCCGTCAGTCGCGAGCCAATCGCCCAACGCGTTGTCGCACGCCCCGAAGAGTCCGAACGCCAGCAGCACAAGAAACACCGAGGCTCTACGCATGACCTACTCTCCAAACGCCATGACCGCGAAGGACAGCTCCGCGCTGAAGCCGAACGTCGGGTCGGCGCCCGGATAGAGCATGACGGGCAGGCTATTTCGCACCGCCAGTTCGGCGTTGCGATGGGGACCCACACGCAAGCTCAGGACCGACGCGCGGAGGCCGATATAACCAGCCGGCGAGAGCACGAAGGGGTCCGTGTCGTGGAGCACCCCGCCGTCGAGGCCGAGCTCGATTCCGTACACGGATGTAAGCGAAAGGCGCGCGACGGCCTCTGCACCGAACGCAACATCCGCCATGCCGAACCCGCCGCCCAGGCGGACTGCCCCACGGAGCCCGAAGAGGTCCGAGAGCTTGTAGGTCATCGCGACCTGAAACTGGAAGTCGACCCCCACTCGCGAATCCCTACTACCGAAGGACGCCCAGAGCGCGGGGATGACCGCGCCGATCCAGACCCTGGGGCCGTCGTGCCAATAGCCGAGGCCGTGCATATCGACGCTTACAGGCGTGTCCGCGTCCACCTGGACGAGGTCGGCGTCGGACCCACCGCGCTCGAACTCGACCTCGATCTTCTGCGTCCCGGGCGAGACATTGACGGTCAGCGGCTCGCCTGCTTTGACCTCTCCGAGGCGCACGGGCGGCGCGAACCGCTTACGACGTCCTAACCGCAGGGCGGTAGCCGCATAAGCGACGCCATCCTCGTCGCTCGTGATCTCCACCTGCCCCTTCTCTGGCTTCTTCTCGACCTTGGGAGGTGGGGGCTCTGGCTCCGCCTTTTGCGGGGGCTTGGCCTCGTCGTAGATGACCTTGTCGACCTTCCCGGCCTCGATGACTCGCACAGTGCCGTCGGCGAGCTGGATGCGGACGCCCGACTTCGGGTCCTCCTCCATGATGGTCCCGCGCACGCGGCCACCGCTCTTCAGTTTGACCTCGTCCGCGGCAGCGCCATACGCAAAGAGCCACACGGCGCTCGCGACGAGTACCCCCCGAAGGGCCGCTGTCACGATGCCTCGCATGCGAGATAGAGAGTAGTTATGCCGTTCGGGTTGCGCGCGCCGACGAGGCGCACGGTGCGCTGGCTCCCCTCGTCGCAGTCTTGGACGAGCGCGGCGGCGCCGATGGGCGGGTCGGCCTCGAGGTCGAGATAACACCACCCCGAGATCCCCGGGTCGATGGCTGGGTTCGACCGACATTGCTCTCTGTCGTTGTCGGTGAGCTGCGTCACCTCGCAGAAGCAGTCGAACGGGCCATCGCTCCGCGCTTGCTCTACAGCCTTGTAAGCTGCGCTGCCCTCGGCGACGGCAGCGCGGCCGATCACCCCATCGCATGAACACGAGCTGTTCACCGCGGCCTCGACGAGGTGGCACGACGTGTCTCCGGCGTCGTCGACTGGCAAAGGTGTCTCGAGACACGAGCCCCCGCTGGCGCTGCGGGCGTAGCCCTCGGCGAGAGCGCCGATGGCTGGCCTATATCCATAAGCAGGCGAGTTGGTGTCGTCGAGCTCGGCGGGACACACCGACGCGAACGCGGCACGTGGACCGAGCCCCTCGAGCACAGCCAGCTCACGCAGGCCGGGGTAGGCCTTCGTGGCGACTTGGGTCATGGAGACCCCGTCGCACAATGGGTTGTTGCAGCCGTTCGCGGCAGTGCAGTCGCTGCAATCAGGGCCAGGGCTGATGGGGGTGGCGAGCGGGAATATGCACGCGAACTGCAGATCGTCCTGACCGAAGACGTTGTAGTCTCGACCGTTGACAGGGTTGTCACCCGGGAGACTCGCGCCGACGATGGTGCTCGCGCCGCTCCGGGGTGTCATCGACTCCCTCATGAACGGGTCGGACGGCGGCTCGTGGGCGTCGGGGTCGCCGACGAGCGCCGCGAGATCGTCGCCGAGCTCCTCGAACGTGCGCATCCCGAGCGAAGCGTCCGGCGCGCCGGCCCCGTTGCGGCGCGCGAGCGCCTGCCAGGGCACCCCGACAATCCCCAAGACGATGACGTCTGCGGGCCCCTTCAATGCGGGACCGCCCGATTCGCTGTCTTGGAACAACGGGTTTGGGACGCCCGAGCCATCGGTCGGTTCGAAGTCGCTCCTGTCGGGGTCGATGTCGACCCGGGAGAGCGCGTTGACGTAGCGCGCTACAGGGTAGAGCAGGTCTACCCCATAGCGGCGCTTCTGATCCCAACACTTGAGGTTGGGGTTGTCCTCGCCCTGAGCATACTGACCATTGTTGAGGTCACACGAGCCACCCGCGTCGCAACCGGTATGGTCGAGCCCGCAGCTCGTGCAGCACGGCGACTCCGGGTCTGTCTCGCACTCCGAGGTCGACCGGAAAAAGGGCGTCCCACCCAGCGCGAGAAAGCCCTGGCCACTCACGTTGACAGAGCAGTCATTCTCGTCGGACACGAGCACGATGGCGAGGGCGGCGTCGGGGCGAAGAAAGTCCCGTCGCTCGGCCAATATCGTGTCGTCCACTCCCCCCTTTTCGAGGAGGTTCCCGTTTCTCGTGAGGCTCGCATACGGGCTCGGATCGACGAGGAAGCGGGCCATCGCCTCGAGCGGCATCTCATAGCCACAACCAAGCTGGTCTGCACCGCTTACGAGGTCGGCCATCGCGTCCGCGAGGTGTGGCGCGCTCGCGTCGCCTCCGCGGAGAGCGTCTGGGTCCCACGCGAGGAAGCCTTTGTCCTGATAGGTAGAGACGCTGCCGCCCGAAGGGCTGCGCCAAACCAGATGTGCCTTGTCGTCTGCGTTGAGCACACTCGGAGAGCCGCAGGCCCCGCTCGTGAGGTCGCCGAGGGACGACGTAATGAGTCCGATGTTGATGTCCTTGACGGGCTGGAACTGGGGCTTGCCTACCGCGCAAGCGCCCGCTTCATCCGCGACGCCGACGGCTTGTCCGGCGTCGTCCAAGCAGGTCGGCCGCCAGAACTGATTCAAGAGATCGGGCATCGCTTGGGCGAGCAGCGCTTGCTTGTCCGCCATCCCAATCGAGTTGTCCACGACGAGGAGCACGTCGAGCTTCTCGAGCCGGGAGCCGTTCCCTACCCTCGCTACGGTTACATTGCTGTTCGCGTCATCACCGCATCCCGCCGCCGCGAGGAGCACCAATGGCAAGAGCGCGGCGCGCGCTCGGCCCTGCCCAGACTCGAAGACCCTCATGCCGTTCGCCAAGCAACCCCTGTTCCTGCCGTGGTCGACTGGGCGCACGCGCGATCGTCGCTCGTGTGAGGAGAGCGCGGCGCCGCCAAACAGCGGCGTGCCGCGCGTGTGTCGCAGCCCCGAGGCCCTGCATCCCTATCATCCGCCGGAGGCCACTCCATGATGGGATGCACGACCAAGTAGTAGCGAGCCCCGCGATCAAGAGCTCCGTTTCTCGAGCGCTCGGCCTTGGGCGTACAGACAGCCGCGGCAAGTCTCAGCACCCGCAGGTGAATCTACAAGCAAGTTCCACCAGAGCACGCGTTGTTGGCAGGCGGGGCACAGTCAGCAACGGTCAGGCACTCCACACAATAGGAAAGCGGTGAGCTCCGCTGACACTTGGGCGTTGGTGCCTCGCATCCAGCGTCATCGACACAGTCTTGACAGCCACAGGCGTTTGTTACGCTGTCACATTCATTTCCATTCGCGCACTGCTCGCCCATGTCACACTGCGAGTCTTCGATGCAGTCGGCGCACCACTCGTTGACCGTGTCACAGTATCGCGCGCACTCGCTATCGACTCGACACTCTGGGCGCTCACCCAATTGGGCGACAATATCCGACGAACAAGAAGCGACGTCCCCCGTGAGGCGCTCCTCAGGAACGGTCGCAGTACCGATCCCTGACGCGTCGCCCACCCGCACCTCGATCGAGAAAGTGCCACCAACGGCCGGCGTGCACACTCCTACGGCGTAGTAGCTCCTGGATATCGCCTGCTGTTCCTCCGCGATTCCGACGAGTGCGGCGGCCAGCGCGGCTGGGTCCTCAGCGACGTGCAACTGGTTGCACGTCGTGCTCGGGCCCTGACAACTGTCCGCGCTTCTACAAGTTGGGTGGGGCGCGCAAGTCAGGTTGCTCGGCCCAGCCAGCTCCTCCACCGCGCAGCGCGCTGCTGCATCCATCAACACGACATGCTTCGTAGCGTTGGACTCCGCGCGTTGATTGAGCACCGACTCTCTCGAAACAATCCCGACCTCGTCGCGACCGTTCGTGAAGAGAATGGCAGTGCGCTGGACCCGGCGTCCCGGCGTGCCCCGCCGACCTAGCTGCTCGAGCATAGTATAGTAGGCGTTATTCAAGTCTCGCCCCCCACGTCCACTGGTAACCTGAATCAACTCGATCGCTGCGCGTGCGTCCGCGATCGACCCAAAGTCCGCCTCCAACGTGAGCAGATCAGGGCGGGCATAGGAGAGGACCGCGACCTGGAGGGGTACCTCCCAGCCAGTATCACCCGCCATCGCATCCAAATACGCCAAGGCAGCGTCGATGGAGGAAGGAATCACTCCCGCATTGAACGCGGAGTCAGTCAGATCAATCGCTAGAAGGGTGTAGCGCTCGAGCGGGTCCGAGTAAAGCGTCGTAGATTGATTGACCGCGTAGACGGGCGACACTTCGCCCCCCGACTCCCCGAGGGGTAACCCGGCGGCGTCATTGATCACCGTCACATCGCCAGAGCCATCGGTCGGAGATTGCAGTCGACGTACGGGTGCGCCGCGCTCGTCCAGTACCCGAAACGTTACCTGCATCCCGGCTGGCGGCACAGCGAACGGGACGATCTCGTCAACACACAGCGCGGCCGAATCTGGCCCGCCACCCTCACCTTCTGCCTGGTATTCCGGGAACGTCACCACGCATCCTTCGCTGGTGACACAGGCCGCGGCCGCAAACAAGGCTGTGACTCCTGACGCTATTGTCCAGCGCCAGATTCGGTTCTTGGCTGGACCTACCATGTGACGTTGGCGGCAATACCCGTGAAGCCGGGGCGCACGAGCACCCCAACCTTCGCAGGCTTGGTGTCCGTCATGGCCACCGCGATGAACCATGCCGCGCTCGCCGCAGCACCGAGACCACCCACGATCAAGGCAACGGTTGTCACGGGTCCGAGTTCGCGGCCCAGATCCGCTGCCGCCAGACCATCGTCATCACAGGTGAGCGCCACATCGTCGCAGTGTTCGGAGGTGACGCTCTTCTGCTGCAGGACCAACGCACCAGTTATGGCGCCGACCACCAAGCCCGCGACGCCCAAGCTGCCGACCACCCACGGGCCGGCTCCAAAGTCGGGCCCACCTCTGGCTTGCGCAGCGTTCGAGGTGACCGCGATGTCGATTCTCTGCCCCTTCTCGCTCTCCTGAACGACTATCTTCCGACTGGTTTGAACACCACCAAGCTCGACCTCGACAGTGTGTTCACCCGGATCCAATGGCTTCGCTAGTCCATTCAGCGCATCGACCCACAGCTGCCCATCCACGCTGACCTTCGCGTCGCTCGCGCGCTCACCACCCAGTCGGACGTCGAACACGACTGTCGGTATTCGCTTGTCGATCTCACTGAACCAAACCGCACAATCGTTGCGAACGAACTCGGCGCACATCTCACTCGAGCACAGCGCCGCTTGTTCGCGCGCCGCGATCAGCTTCCCCGATTCTCGGAGTAACTGGGTATCTTCATACGCGGCGCCGCACGCAGCCTTGGGATCCTGCGTTTGGTCGTCCGCTTGGGCTGGCGCCGACAACACCGACGCTAAGGCAAAAACCCCAATCCAAGAGCCGCGTCGCCCCCAACGAGGCGGGGCAATGTCACATGCATTCGGGTTTGACACGCTTGATCCCTCTCGCGTCGATTGTGTAAGGAACTCGGCAATCTGACTTACTGGTCTGTACAGGCACTCCGCCCGCGGTAACCTGCGTTCGCGCGCTCGTCGCCGCAGGTGGGGGATTGGCAAATACAGAAGGACGAGCGCTTGCCGAACTCGAGCTCGACGATAGAGACGATGCGGCACTGACAGACCCTGCCTCGCCTTGAAGGGCGCGTGTCGAGGCCCCTGACAGCGGCGGTTCGACCGCGGACGTCGACGCGGTGACCTCCGAGCGACCAGGTGCAGTGGCTCCGCTGAGCTCCTGCCGAGACCCAGGCGGATCATGCGATGCAGCGTGCGAACCAACGCCGCCATAGATGTAGAAGAGAACTGCGCTCAGGGTCAGTCCCGCCACACCCAGCCCGCCGTAAAGCTTGTACGACGCAGCCGGTCGAGCAGCGCGAACCGCTGGCGGCGCCAATCCCGAACGAGACATCGCCAACTCGGCGAGCGGCTGCGAGGGCACGGTGCGAGCGGGCACCATTCTGAGGTCTGGCGCAACGCTTGGGCCCCGAGACGAGTCGAAGATGGGCGTGGAGCTTGATTGGATCAGCGTGATCAGCCGCTCCATGGCCTCTCCAATGTTGTGTTGACGGAGGTTGGGATCACGCTCAGTACAGCTGCGGAACCACTCATCGAAACCCGGGGGGAGAGGACGACCGCCAAGCTCCGCGCTACGAGCGCTCGCCGGGTCCATCGGCTCGAGGAGCATCTCCGAAAGGACCATCACCGGAGTCCCCCCCGGCTGTGCACACGCTCGCCAGTAGGACACGCCGCTGAGCATTCGGAAGGCTATCAGCGACACCGCCCAAACGTCGGTCGCGCGGCTGATCGCCATCGCCCGTTGAACCTGCTCGGGGGCCATCCAACCGGGCGAGCCGATCGTGGCGGTGCTCGTTCCCGTGGCATCGGAGAGGACCTTCGCGATTCCAAAATCCAAGACTTTCAAGACGGAGTGTTGCCCCACGCGCCGCGAGTTCGCGAGAAAGATGTTCTCGGGCTTGAGGTCACGATGAACAACACCGGCCGCATGCGCCGCAACAAGCGCGTGTCCCAGCTGACTCAAGACCTGCACGATGAACGAAGTCGACGGCAGTGGCTCTCGACCCAATCTCCGGCTCAGATCCTCGCCCTCCAGGAGTTCCATGGCGAGCCAGGGCTGCTGGGTGGCCCCGTCCACTCCTGCGCCGATGACTTCGACCACGTGTTCGCTGTCGATCTTCGCCCCGACTCGCGCTTCTTGGGTGAACCTCGCGCGCATGTCGGGACTGTCGAGGATGTGCTGATGGACGACCTTGAGCGCGCGAAGCTTGCCTGTCGACAACTGTTCGACGACGTAGACTCCACCCATCCCGCCCGAAGACAGCGGCTTCACGATGCGGAAGTCGTTCGCGAAGACTCGACCGGGCTCAGGGAGAGCCACGCACGACCTCGCTCTTGCCGGCAATCAGGGGGCACTCGGCGCCGCACATCACGACATCACTCGCCCTAGATTCAAGAAGCTCTGGGGACCTCGTTCATGATGCTTTTCGCGACCAAGTCGTCGCGTTGGAGCCGTCATGGCGGCGTACAGGCAATTACGCCGACCTCAGGGATCGAGCAGCTTATGGCTTTGCACAGCGTCGGATCCGAAGGCATCACCGGACCATGCAACGGTGCGACCATACCATCCTGCTGTTGGCAGTCGTCAGTCGTACACTGGTCATCGTCGAATGGCACCAACCGCCGCACCACTCTCATATCGTCGATGCTCCAGCCTCCCATCGACGGTTGTCCGGCGCCTTTGGAGAGCGTGAAGCGGACGCGGATTGGCGTGGTTCCGCCGACGTTTCCCCCAACTCGCGACGTGAGATCCAGGCGAAGCTCGAACCACCCGCCCCCGCCGTTGCCCGCTCCAGCGGGGCCTGCGGGATCGTCGATGACGCCGCCCCCCGAAGTAGCGCTCGACCAAATCGTCTCCGCCGACACCCCATCGACGCTCAAGTCGATCGTCGCCGCATCGGGCGGGGCGTCCACGCTGAGGTAACGCCAGACGCGCAAGCCCACATACTCGCCTGGTTTGACATCCGCCAATGAGATGAATGGCGAGGTTAGAATGGTGTCTTCGATCGGGAGGACGAGGCCCCCCACGACGGTACCCGCGACGCCGTCGCCTTGCGCACTATGGTCGACGGCAGGGTCGTTGCCGTTGTTCTTGCCGCCAAGAGATGGGACGGCTGGCCCGATAGCCCATTGGGGCCCGAACACCCATCCCGCAGCATCGTCGAATCGGCTTTCAAAGATGACGAGTTCGTTCGGATCGGTCTCTCCCGTTTCCGGATTACAGGTGTCGAACGTGCATGGATTGTTGTCGTTGACTGGGATTTTCAGGTTGGTAACCCGTCCGGTCATCGGATCACAGCTGTCGAGAGTGCACGCGTCGTTGTCATCCGCGGCGGGCGAAAGTCGACACTCACCATTCACACAATCGTCAATGGTACAGGGGTCCGCGTCCTGACAATCGGCATCGTCGCTACATGACATGCCCCCCGCCATGCCCCCTGCCGCCGGCGTTTTTCCCCCGGTGGCGCCCTGGCCGGTGCCCCCGACGCCACCGGTGGCGTCGGAATAATCGGGGAACGTGATCGCACACGCCGATGCCACGGAGATCAGCATGAACAGCGCGACTCTCATAGGGTGGTCCAATCAACCAGTCCCCCCGCGTTCAGATCGGGGAGTGCTCTCATTGCTACCAGGACGCGAACGCTCGGCCTTGGGCGTAGCGAGGCCGAGCAGCTGGGTGGCGACCTCCGTGAGCTCCCGCGCTGAGCGGAGCCGCAGCTTGCGGAGCGCGCGCGCCAGGTGGGTACGGACCGTCGAGATCGACAGGCCCAGCATGTATGAGACCAACGCGTCCGAGTTGCCTCGCGCAACGAGCTCCGCCACTTGTCGCTCACGTCGAGTTAGGCGGCTGTCAGCAGCGACGTCGGGGGCATTCTCGTGCGCCACGACAAAGCGTCGGCCATCCGTGTCGAAGACATCGAAGACCGTCCACTTGCCGTCGAAGAGCGCTCGCCAAAGAGCTAGCGCGCGGGCTGCGTTCTCGGCGATCACCTTGGTGCGCGCGCGGTCGACGTCGATGGCAGCGCTTCGAATCTCAGAGAGGCTCCCTTGTGCCGCCTCGCTCGCGTGCACCACTTTACCCGAGGTTGGGTCGACGACCGCTGGTGCGCCTTCGAGGCTCGCCAGCCCACCATTCGCCAAGCTCCGCCGGAGCTGTGTCGCGGCGCTGAGGTGTGCGGCCACGCGATTCCACGTTCGGTAGGTGCTAGGAGAATAGGCGCGTTGCTCGGGCAGCCCGACGCCAACCAAGGTCACCTCCCCCGTCACCGTGGGTCCGCAGATATTGAAGGCATCTCGAATTCCATAGGAACCCAGGTACTTCTCGAACATGCCTTTGACAGCCTCTTGAGGAATAGAGAACCGTCGGCATGAGTCGCTCGTCGTCGTTGCGAACGTCGCAGAGTACATGGCGAGGGACTGCTCCCTGACTTGCTCGTTCTTGAAGGCAGCCCTCTCGATGGCTCTGGCGGCTTCGAGGAACTTTGGCCCCGACGCCCCTGTGGCGTGCGTTCCCACCGGCTCGTCATTCACGAGGCGAACGTTGCGCGCATAAGTACCGAGAGCGCTCTCCCCGGCGATCGTCTCGACTCTCGCGGCCAGGTTTTTCAGCCAGTCTTCAGTCGAGAGGTCGAGCGCATAAGCAGCCTCGACGAGTTCGATGGCGGCCCTGCGACGCATGTGCCTACGGGCTATCTGCCCGATTCCTCAGCGAGGCTGGTGTGTGACAGTGCCGCCGAGAGCTCGCGTCGGTTGTGCACGCCCAGCTTCGCGTAGAGCGACGCGATCTGATTGGACACCGTCACCGGCGACCGAGCGCGCGCCTGAGCGATCTGCGCGACCGACTCCCCGCGAATGACACGGCGAGCGATCTCGAGCTCAGTCTTCGTCAGCGTACCGTGCTGCAATGGAGTCAGCGGCGCGCTCACGACGACGAGTCTCAAGCCGTTGACCGCGAACTCGCTGACCTTCACTTGATCGGTCACTTCGGTTCGCCCGCGCCTCGCGCGCCCCCCAATTGCGACGTTCCCCCGTCCCCCACGACCGACATCCTAGAGGGCTTTCGTCGAAGTCCAGCCAAGAATCCCATGATGGATTTTGCGACCAACTGCTTCTGGGGCCAGCCAGACGGACCTCCCGTCACTGGTGTCAACGGGATACCCTTCGGACGGTCCATGCGAAACCAAGCCGCTCTCGAGTTGCTCGAAGCTGCATACGATCTCCGCCTCGACAGCCCTACATGGTTGTCCGCATTGGCACACGCAGCACGGGCGGTCGACAAGGATGATCTCGGCGTTTTGGTAGGCCTCTATGAGCTAGGTGAGGCCGTACACCCTATCGCTTATGCGCGGACCAATGACGCTGGGGCCGCGTTCGAGGCGATGGATCGCGTGGCGCTCGTCATCTCGCCCGAGGTGCACAGGGTCCTCACGTGCGAGACCTCCACTGAAGCGGCGGTGACCCACCGCATCGAGACTCAAGCCGCAGCGGCCTGGACGAGCACGCTCGGACACACAGAGGTCCGAGACAGCTTCAATTTCCAGGGCGCTGACGGGGCTCACGCCCTCTGCGTCATGGTCGCGCTGCGCGAGCCAACGAGCCCCCCGCCACGCACGCGCGCGACCTTCTTGCGGGTCGCCGTGCACTTGGCCACGGCCCTGCGGTTGCGCTCGACGATAGGGGAGAAGCGCCCCATCGACGACGCTGCCGCCATTGTCTCCGCCGACGGACAGAGGCTCCTACACAAGAAGGCGGAGCTCGACGAAGAGGCCTCTCACGGCCTCTTCGCTCTGGTCAAGGACTCGATTGAAGCGCGCCGGACCTCCAGTGGCGACAGTGAGCGACTCTTGAGTCTCTGGACTGGGTTGCTCGCGGGTCGATGGTCTCTCGTCGACTCCTTCGACACCGATGGCCGGCGATACTGGGTCGCACACGAGAACGAGCCCGTCGTCGCCGAGGATCGCCGCCTCACGCGCAGAGAGAGACAGGTCGTCACGATGCTCGCCGCAGGCCATAGCGATACGATGATGGCCTACGCGCTCGGGTTGTCGCTCTCCACAGTGCGCACCCACCTCGAGCGCGCCCGCAAGAAGCTCGGCCCCCGCGGCCTCGAGAACCTGACTCGCCTCGCGCGCTTCCTGCCGGACCAACGCTGACTCGCGCCGAGTAGGTCGCTCTTTTCATCATGGCGGGCTTCTGATGTTGAGCTCTCATCCAATCGAGTCGAAAGGAGACTGCTATGGCGTATCCGCCGCCCGCCGGATTTCCCCCACAGAGGCAATACCCGCCAGGCATGTCGCCCGAAGAGCAGGTTGAGAAGAAGGCAAAAGACGCCTTCACCGACGGTATCGCGGCCCTCCTGATCGGTTGGCTGTGCTTCCTCTGGATCATCCTCGGCATCCGCGCCATCGTGCGCGCGAGTGATGCGGAGCGAATGGCGAGGTCGATGGGCCTTCCCGATCACTTGGTGTCGAACGCCCGCACCGGGCGCATCCTCGGGATTGTCGCGCTCGCCGTCTGGGGGCTCGGTAGCGTCATCGGCCTCGTTGCGCGCATGCCTTGAACCGCATTGAGCAACATCGGCTGCTCTCATTGCTTACAGCCCAGTCATCCCACGAGCCCGCGCTCGGTCATCAGGGATTGGACGCTAGGCGGGGAGTCTGCTCAACCGGTGTTGGCTTTGATGAGTCGCCAGCCGCGTTGGCGCAGCTGCTCCTCGAGCGCGCCACCGAGCGCGTCCCGGAGCGCCTTTGCGAAGTCCTCGACCCGTTGGAAGCGGTCGTCCGGGGCCTTCGCGAGCGCGACGGCGAACACCAAGTCGACGTCGACGGGCAGTCCGCGCACGAGGGAGGTGACGGGCGGCAGGGGCTCTTTGAGGACCGACACGAGCACGCTCTGCACGTCGCCGACGAAGGCCGGTCTGCCGGTGAGCGCGCGGAACGCAATGGCCGCTAGAGAATAGAGGTCAGTGCGGTGGTCCCCAGCCTCGCCGCAGATTTGCTCGGGCGCCATGTACTGCGGAGTCCCGGCGATGTTCTCGTCGATACCGCGCTTCAGCGGCTCTGTCGCCGAGTGCGCCAACCCGAAGTCCACGAGCTTCCACCGGCGCGGCAGAGCGTCGACGAGGAAGATGTTCGCCGGCTTCAGATCGCGGTGGACGACCCCGGCGTCGCGCACCGTCGCGAGCGCGCGGGCCGTGTGATCGCAGAGCTCGAGCACGAGGTCGGGAGAGAGCTGCGGCGTGCGCCTGAGGTGCCAGCCGAGGTCGTGCCCCTCGAGCAGCTCCATGACGATGTACGGAGCGCTCCCGTCGTACGTGCCAGTCTCCAGGACGCGCGCGATGTGCTCGCTCGGCACCATCGAGGTCACGCGAGCCTCACGGAGGAATCGCTGCAGGTGCTCTGGCTTCTCGCGCGAGCTCTTGCGCATGACCTTCACCGCGACCGCGACGCTGTCCTCCGTCCGCGTCGCGCGATAGACCTCACCCATCCCGCCGCGCCCGATCATTTGCTCGAGCTCGTAGCGTCCAATACGGCGCCCCGTGAGCGGACCGTCGCCGGGACGCAGCGCGCGCTCCAAGGTCGCGTTGGCCTCCTGCAAGAGCGTGTCGCGCTGTCGCAGCGAATTGACGGCCTCTTGGCGGCTCTCGGCGGCGAGGGCGAGCGAGAACATCTGACCGATCGCGAGCGCGAACTGCTGCTCATCCATCGTCCAGCCGCGCGCGCCGCCCACATGCTCGTGGCAGACCACGCCGACGAGCTCACCGCGCATGAAGACCGGAATGTCGAGCATCGCGCCGATGCCGAGCGGCTTGAGGTAAGGCTCGGCGAACTCGCTCGTGCGCGGGTCGGTGATCGCGTCGTGGGCCGGGATGAGCGTACCGGTGACGAGCGCCGTGAAGTACCGGGGGAAGTCGCGCGCGTGGAGCTCCGTGCCCTTCTCGAACGCGGCCTTGCGAGCGTCGTAGAGCGCCTCGCAGACGATGGAGTCGCCGCCCGCGCCGATACGCCAGTAGCTCACGCGCGCCACGCCGAGCGTCTCGGAGTCGACGCTCAAGAGCGTGCGCGCGAGCTCCTCGAAGCTGCGCTCCTCCGCGGACGCCAATCGCAAGAGCGCGGTCTGCTGCCGCGCGCTCCGCGCGATGCGTTCGCGCATCGCGGCCTTCAAATGCGCGGGCACGCTCGTCTGCGAAGCGACCTCGTCCTCGATCGCGGCGAGGCTCGCTTTGCTCGTGCCCCAATCCGACCCGAGCCCGGTCTGCACCACGAGCCCGACGACGGGCAGCGGCCCGACGAGGTGCATCGCCATGCTGAAGTCCGCGATGAACTGCGAGCCGTCCGCGCGGCGCCAGAGCGTTCGCCCTGTCGTCTCGGCGCCGACCGAGCGCGGGATGCGGGTCGAGATCTCCGCCGGAGTTACCACGAGGTCAGCGACCTTGACCGCCGCGAGCGCCGTCGATCGATGGCCGAAGAGGCCGCCGAACGCTTCGTTCTGACCCATCAGCCGCTGCGTCGCCGCGTCGAACAGGCAATAGGCGCTCACCCCTGGAAGCTACCAGCATCTTCGTCAATCGCGAGGGGTCGTTCGATCGGCCGAGCGCGCGTGATAGCGTCGAGCGCACGGTGAAACGCGATGGATCCTGAACGGCACGCCCAACGCTCCGCGCGCCGCTGGGGCGGCGAGCCGAGCGACTTCTACCCAGTCCATGCGTTCATGGACACGACCAAGGAGCTCTGCTCGGACAACCGCCACCGACTCCTGCACAACGCGTGGGGCATCCGCAGGGTCGCGCTCCCGATCTTCGGTCCGACGCTCACCTGCGGCCGGGGGCACGACGACACGGGACGCGGGCGCGTGCGAACCAAAGACGTCCTCGAACAGGACCACGTCATGGCGGACTTCATGGGGATGTACCTGCCGACCTTGGCGGACTTCACCGCCGCGATCGCGAGCGAGCCTGGCGAGCTCGCGCGGTTCGAAGACATCCGCGCTCCCTTCCGCTCGGAATCCGAGATCGAGCGCCTCTTGCTGTCGCCTTATGCCGTCACCGGGCACGAGCAGTCGCTCCTCATCACGCACAATACGTGGTTCCTCAACGAGGTCCTGCCGCGGCTGTCGGCGCGCGCCCCGCGTGGGATCGTGCGGGGCGTACCCCCGAGTGAGCTCTTCAGTCGAATGGAGTTTCAGCTCTGGATGGATAACGGGGCAGTCGCGCCGCCGAGCGCACCCGTCGCCATCTCCACACCGTCGCTCGATAGCGAGGAGACCCCATGAGCACGTTCATATTGCGCAATCAGGGCTTCTTCTATACCGATGAGTACTTCGCTCCGCTCGGCGCGTTCAAACAGGTATTCAAGAAGGTCTTCAAGACCCGAGCAGAGGCTGAGCAGGCGCGCGCCAAGTACGCTCGTCGGTGGCTTCGGCAGCACCCGCTGCACGACTTCTATTTCGACGATCGCAAGGCCGTCGCGGCGATAGTCGGTTATCTGAAGAGCCAATGGCCCGACCTGAGCGTCGACGACACCCTCTTCGACGTCTCGATCCCCAAGAAGGCGAGCGACGAACAGGTCGACGAGATCCTTCGCCTCGGGGGCGTGGAGTTCGTGGAGGTCTTCGAGGTGCAAGCGAGCAAGCAGCCAGTTGCGAAGAAGGCGAAGGCGAAGCCCGCCCCCGTCGAAGAGGACGAAGACGATGATGAGGACGGTGATGGCGAGGAGGAGGACGACACCTATTGGGGGCCCTCCTTCCGCTGATCGCTATTCGTTCGCGTGTCGTTCGATCGTCGCGACCAGCTGATCGACGTCGAATGGTTTGAGGATCAAACCATCTGCGCCGAGCTGTCGCAGCACCCTCCAATCGCCCGCGCCGCCCATCGCGGTGACGACGATGACGCGGGTCTTGTTCCCGTTCGCGCGGAGCGTGGCCAAGATCTCGATCGCGCTCATCCCGGGCATCTCGAGGTCGAGCACCGCGACGTCGAACATCCCGGTCTCGAGCATGTTGAGCGCCTCGATGCCGTTCGTCGCGCGCGCGATCTCGCTGCCCGACGGCAAGGCCCCGGAGAGGAGCAGCGCCGTCGCCGCGAGCTGGCTCGGGTCGTCGTCCGCGACGACGACGTGCATCGCGCGCGAGGTCGTCAATGCGGCTTGACCATGAAACGAGCGCGTCGGCGCGGCGCGCATCAGCGCGTCGGCGAAGGCCCCCGCGGAGTGAGGTCGATTCCGCGGCTCCCGCTCGAGGCCGGAGAGGATCGCGCGATCGACCGCGGCGCCGAGGTCGGGTCGAAGCGAGCTGGGGGACGGCGCGCGCTGCGTGCGCCTCGAGGTGAGGAGCGACAGCGGGTCGGGGTGCTCGAACGGGACCGTGCCGACGAGCATCTCGAACGCGGTGAGCGCGAGCTGGTAGACGTCGGTCCTGCGAGCGAGCTCCGGCGACAGCGTGTCGGGCAGCGCCTGCTCAGGCGCCATGTACCGCGGCGTTCCTGCGATCCCGACGTTGATGGCAGGTGCGCCGCGTGTCAGCCGCGCGAGCCCGAGGTCGGCGATGAGCGCGCGGCCATCCTGCGAGAGCAAGATGTTCGCTGGCTTGATGTCGTGGTGCACGAGCCCCGCCGCGTGGATGGCGTCGAGGCCGCTGGCGATCTGATGGATCAGCAGCGCGACGTCGTTGGGCGCGGGCGCTGGGTTGCGACGCATCCAATCACCGAGCGTGCCGCCGCCCACGTACTCCATGACGAAGTACGGCCAACCCACGTGGACCCCGAAGGAGTGGACCTGCACCACGTTCGGGTGATGGAGGCGCGCCATCAGCCGAGCCTCGTTGTTGAACCGCTCGCGCCACGCCGGGTTCTCGAGCAGCGGACGGCCGATGAACTTCAGCGCGACGTCGCGATCGAGATCGATGTCGTGAGCGAGCACGACCGCTGCCATGCCGCCTTGGGCGAGCGAGCGCGTGATCCTGAACTTCTCGTCAACGAGTCGCCCCGGGAGCAGCTCGGCGGCGTAGAGGCTCTCGCCGTGACTCTCCGGCATGGTCGGACATAAATCCACGTCCGATTCAGCGCGGGCCACGTTTGACACGTCGTCCAATTGGCAATGAGCGTGCCGCTTGATGGCGTCGGTATTGGACGCCCTCGCGCCGCTATTGTCCTTGTTTCACCGCACGGCCTGCCGACGAAACGCAGCTCCTTCGTTCCGACACGCGGCCCTCAGCGGAACGAGCCGCCGTCGTCAGGCGCGCTGATTGCCACAGAGCGAAGCAGGGAGTTCTCGAACACCCCAGACAAGCGAGGCTCGCGATGCTGGTCAAAGATCTGATGAGACACGACGTGCGCACGTGCATGCCGCACGACAAGCTGTCCGAGGCCGCGAGGATCATGTGGGACGGGGACATCGGCGCAGTCCCGGTCGTCGACTATCGCAAGTGCCCAATCGCGATGCTCACTGACCGAGATGTATGCATGGCGGCTTACATCACTGGGCTGCCGCTCTCGCTCATTCCAGTCTCACAGGCGATGAGCAAACACCTCGTGACCTGCGAGCCTGACGCCACGGTCCACGACGTCGAGCTGCTCATGCAGTCCGCTCAAGTCAGGCGAATCCCAGTCGTCGACTACGTCGGCACCCTCGTCGGCATCATCACGCTCGGCGATCTCGCGGCCGACGCTCGCTCCCTCCGAATGGCGGTGGCGGGCCCCGGCGTCGTCAAGACGCTGGCGTCGATCAACGAGCGACGCTGGCACGGCGCCCTCACCGAGAGCTGACCCGAGCAGCCCAATGCCCGGGCCAGGTCTTTCGCTCATCGGCGAAAGGTCGGCCCGGGGAATACCCCCCTCACCAGGGCATGCAAACCGGCTCGAAGTGGTGGTCACTCGTGTCTTCGACGCAAGCAAACCCGTACTCGCAGTCGAAGTCGTCGTAGCAACGGTCGTAGCAGAGCCGCGGGCCGCTATTGGCGGCGACACAAGCCCCGTCGTACGGACAATCGCTGTCGTACCAGCACGTGTCGGTGCACATCGACTCGGTCGCCTCGTGAGAGGTGTAATCGACGCTCACCGTCCAACAGTCGGTGCCACCCAGGCACTGCCAATCTGCGTAACAAGCCTCGTAAGGCTCTCTGTAGTCGTCATCCGGAACGATGACGCACCCAGCCGCAGTCACGAGGCCAGCGAACGCGACGCCGATCGTCGCGAAAATGGCTCGCTTCTTCACGGCATCCTCCTTTCTCTCTGGTTCGTCACGCGACTCGTGATGCTCAATCCTCTTGGCGCTCCTGATTCCAATCCGGGCCTACGTCGATGGCCGAGGGCTCGACCTCAGCGACCACCGCGTTGCCCAGATCATCCACGTCCCGGTCTTCGGCCGAGTCAGCCGACGTCGTGGGGAGTGGTCGCTCTTGGACAGGTCTCGTCTCACGAGCGGTCTTGCTCCGCTTGGGCCCCGTCCGGCGCGAGCGCTTGGCAGACATACCCACTTACACTGCAATCGACATACCCACCAAACGCCGAGCGAACCGCCCCAAATGCGCGCGGGGGCAATTGGGTATTTGGGCAGAGTCTGCACCGCTTTCGCGGGTCGCGAACCCCCCGCGCAACCTCGGGCTACAAGACCCTCGCTCGACTTGGGGCTAATGGCGCAGCGGCTTGTCGACAGAGACGGAGCGCTCGCCTTTGGCCTCGCTCAGCGTGTGATGGCTGGGCGCCGCTGACGCGAGGTGCGGCGGGCTCGCGGTCGAGAGGTGCGGTCGAGGCTCGGGCGGTCGATACGAGCTCGGCGAACGCACGCGCCCGACCAAACCCACGCGAGGCTCCTGTCGCAAGAGCGACGCGAGATCGCTCGGCAGATCGGCGCGGAGCTTCGTGAGCACCTCGGCGGGGAGCGCGGCCTCGACGATCTCGCAGACCGAGAGCGCGTGCTCGAGCGCGTCGGACCTGGAGACGTTCTCGCGCCACGCGACAGCGCCGACGAGCACACCGACCTCGTCGGGCCCAGCAGGCGGGACGGACTCGTGTCGGTTGCTGCCGCGGAGCAAGAGGTCGGAGAGGCGCTCGGGCAGGTAGCCTGCGACGAGCCGAGCCTCGTCGGGGGTCAGCCGCTCTCCGAGCGAGTCGATCACGGCCTCGAGGACGTGCTCGGCGACCTCTTCGGAGTCGAGGCCCGTCCTGGCGCGCAGGATGGCGACCCACTCCATCAAGTCTCGAGAGGGGACGTTGGCGAACATAGTTACCTCACTGTCAATCAACGCATCGGCATCGGGCACGGCTGGTTGGGGAGCGGCCGCGCGCCGACCTCGGCCCTCAGCACCTCGAGGTGTTTGTCGAGCTCGTCGAGGAGTCCATTCATGGTCTCGACGAATGCGGCCTCTCGAGGAGACGCCCAGTGGGCGTGCGCCAAGATGGCCGACTCGATGCGGCCCGCGAGCTCGCTCAGGAACGGAGTCTGGGAGTAGCGCCCTTCCTTCGCGCAGGACTCGAGGGCGTAGAGCGCTCGGACGAGCTGGTCGTGGAGCGCGAGCATGTCCTCTGCCTCGTCGGCCTCGAAGTCGGCGCGCAGGCCTGCGTCCGTGATCGACAGCGCGGAGCGCTCGTGGTCTTGCACCCGATCGCGGAGCTCGCTCGATATATCCACCATATTGTCGACGAGCACTCCAGTCTCGGAGGGCTCGGGGCGACCGCAGCTCGCGCCGACGAGCGCGCCAACGGCGACCGCGATCATCACCTGTCGGCGAGTCGCGAACATCGGATCAAGCGAGGGCGTTCCCATGGGACACCTCACGAGCAGATACAGTAATTGCCATTGCAGTTCCGCGGATCGCACCCGTTGCAGCAGGCGTCGCAGTACTTGCAGTTCGGAGTGGTATTTTTGTGGTCGCAGACCATCGATCCTGGACCGAGACAGTCACCACTCGGCCCGATGGAGGGACCAATCGGCTCGAGCTCGGGGTCCCGCGGTGGCGCGCTTACGCCGGAATTCCCAGAGAGCGGAGACACCAAGACAGCAATCCCGAGTCCGAGCAACCCGCTGACGATCAGCTTGGCGAGCTTCATGACGACCTCCCTCGTGTGGGGGGTTCATCGAAGTCCTGGCAAAAAGCACTCCACTCATGACGAGCAGGCCAGAGCGACTGCCAATCCACTACGCTTCGCGACGCCATGGAGGTCATCAGCCGCGCTTACGGATTCGCCGGGACCTTCGAGGTCCGTGGGCTCGCGTCGGTGTTCGCGGGGGCTTCGATCCGCACCACGAAGAAGCAGCTCGTCGCGCGGTACAGCGAGACCTCGGCGGCGATCGCCTTCGACTTCGGCGCGCTGGTGTTCGTCGACGTCAGCGCCGAGGAGCGCGCGCGCGTCATCGCCGCAGCCACGGCCAAGCTCGACGGTGAAGAGCCGCACGCGCCACTCGAAGAGACCTTCACCATCGACGTCGATCCGAGCGCGCCACCCGAGGGTGTCGTCGGCTTCGACCGAGCGCGGGTCCAATCGCTCGGTGGTGGCGAGCTCGAGGTGCTGGCGCTGCTCCTCGCCCAGTCGGTCTGCATCGACTACTACGAAGAGGATCTCCGCGCGATCCTCGTGCAGATCGACAAACACGTCGACGTCATGCGCAAGACGGGGCGCACGATGGGGACGACGCGCGAGCTCGCGCGCTTCGTCGCGCAGGCGATCGACACGCGCACGCAGATCATCGCGGCGCTCGACATGCTCGACAAGCCGACGGTGACTTGGGAGTCGGAGCCTCTCGACCGCATGTATCGAGCGATGCGCGCGACCCTCGAGCTCGAGGAGCGCTTCCAGGCCCTCGACTACAAGCTACGCAGCATCCAAGACACGCTCGAGCTGCTCCTCGATCTGCGGCAGACGTCGCGAATGCTCTTCTTGGAGACGACAGTGGTGTTGCTGATCGTGCTCGAGGTCGTGCTCGCGCTGCTCAAGAAGATCTGACCCGCACGCGCTAGGATTGGAGCCCATGCTTCGATCCTTGCGCTCTCTTCAGCTCTCCACGTTGTTTCTTCTCGCGAGCGTTTTCGCAGCCTGCGGCGACGACGGCGTCTCGCTCGGCCTCGAGGGCGATCCCTGTCGCGACTCGAGCGCGTGCAGCGGTGCGCTCGTCTGCGATGGGCCCGACGAGCCTCAGGCGTGTGGCGTCGCACCCGAGGAGGAGTGCGCCGACGACGCCGATTGCCTCACGGCCGGCACGGTCTGCCACGCGATCGCCGACGGCTGCAGCGCCGATGGCGTGGGGTCGCGCTGCGGGCCCATGTGCACGGCCGACAGCTGCGACGCCGGCTTTCGCTGCAACGCAGGCGGCGCTTGCGAGGCGATCCCTTGCGACGAGGGCACCGCGTGCGACGCATGGGAGACCTGCGATCCCACGTTCAGCAGCGACACTGCGGTGTTCAGCCGGACGGCGGGCTGCCGCACCATCGAGTGCTCCGCGGACGCGGAGTGTCCGGACTCGTCGGTGTGCGTGAACCTGATTTGCCAATCGGGGACTGGCAGCTGCCAAAAGAACGAGGCCGTCCCCTGATTACCTGTCTTGCGAGCGCACATATCGAAACGGGATGTCTGCAATAGGGGCTTACCCTCGAGTCGAGGGTGGGGGATTCGTTCGCGCCCGAACCCCGCGCGAGCACGCGCTGTCGCCGCGAGAGCTCGAAATACAGGCGGGAATTCCTCTCTAATTCCAACCATCTGAACGAAGTGGGGCCCCTTGCGACAAGGGTGGGCACTTCATTCGCCCCTACCCTCGTGAGCCGCCGGCCGTGATTGCCGGCGAGCGTCCCCGCGACTAAAGCCCAATCGATGTCGTCCCCCCATCGCTCTCGACGCGCGGTCGGGATTTGGCTGTTGGTGCTCGCTGGCATGGTGATCGTGCAGGTCGCGCTCGGCGGCATTACCCGCCTGACCGACTCCGGATTATCGATCACCGAGTGGCGGCCGCTCCTCGGCGTGGTGCCGCCGCTCGACGACGCCGGCTGGCAAGAGGCCTTCGCCAAGTATCGGGAGATTCCCCAATATCGCCTGCTCAAGTCGAGCCTCACCCTCGAGGAGTTCAAGTTCATCTACTTCTGGGAGTGGTTTCATCGGCTGTTCGGGCGCCTGCTCGGCGTGGCCTTCGTCGTGCCGTTCGTGGTCTTCCATTGGCGAAAGCGGTTGGTGGGCTTTTACAGGCCTCTCGCGGGGCTCGCCGCGCTCGGCGCCGGCCAGGGCCTCATGGGTTGGCTCATGGTCGCGAGCGGTCTCACCGAGCGCGTGTACGTGAGTCACCTGCGGTTGGCGGCGCATTTCATGTTCGCGGCCGTGCTCTTCATCGCGC
This sequence comes from Polyangiaceae bacterium, assembly GCA_046351325.1. Lineage (GTDB taxonomy): Bacteria > Myxococcota_A > Polyangia > Polyangiales > Polyangiaceae > Xiheicaenibacterium. The sequence continues at coordinate 1,249,195 of JAXLYR010000001.1, forward strand.
TCGTCCACATGGGTGTTCGGCTCGTGCGCGACCCGGCGCCGCTCGCCCGCGAGGGCGCGCTCACCAAGCGACGCGTCGCCGACGCCCTCCTCGCGCTCCTCTTGCTTCAGCTCGTCTATGGCGCCTTCATGGCCGGACTGAAGGCTGCTGTCTTTGCCCCGACGTGGCCCACCATCAACGGCGTTTGGGTCCCGACCGGGATCGCGAGCTTCGACGCGGTGATCAACAATCCAATCGGCGTCCACTTCGTCCACAGGACGCTCGCGTATTTGCTGGTCGCGGGGGTGCTCGGGCTCGCGATCGGGGCGCACCGCTCGCTCGGGCTCGAGGGGCGCCTGCTGGGCGCGCTCGTCGTCCTGCAAGCGACGCTCGGTGTGCTCACCGCGATCAAGTCCTATCAACACGGCTGGCTCCTGCCGCTCGGCGTGACGCATCAAGTGGTGGCGCTCCTGCTGCTCGCTGCGTTGCTCGTCGCCCGCATGCGCCTCGCCGCCGCGTGCCGCTCGCCAGAGCAAGCGACCACTGCCTCGCCGGACGCCGCGCCCGCGCCGGCCTGATTGGACCCTTACGAACTCGGGACTTACGAACTCGGGACTTGGGGAATAGGCTCCGCGCGTGGACGCTCGACGACCTCGGTTCGTGACTTGCTCCCTATTCACCATGGCTGCGACTCTGCCGTTCGCGCTCGGAGCGTGCTCGGCGTCGCCACCCGGCTCGCAACAGGCGACGGCCAGCGTCGTCGTTTCCGCGAGCGCGGCACTGCCGACGAACAAGACGCCTGTCATATCGGCTGTCCAATCGGTCGCCCCACCGAAGGGGCTCGAGCTCGACGGCGACCTTCGGGAATGGGGCGCAATCGCTGACGGCACTGTCAGCATTACAATCACCGAACAGGGCGTCGCGTTCGCGGGACACAGCGCGCAAAGCCTCTATCTGGTCCTCACCTCCTCAGCCCCCGAGCTCCCCGAGGTCGGGTTCTGGAGTGGCGCTCGCGCGTCGAGCTTCTACGCCTATCCCGAGACCTGCGAGGACCCCCAAGAGGACTCGGCCTTCGGGCCCCCTATGCCCGTGTCGAAGTCGGAGTGCGAGGCCGCTCGCGCGACGCGGGTCGCCGTCGCGGCGACCGTCGAGCAATGGACGCGACGCGCCTTCCGAATCGATGACAAAGGAGTCAGCGATGCGACCTCGCGCGCGGCGATCACCGGGGCTCGGGTCGCGTGGGGCAAGGATGGCGCCTTCGAGGGTGTCCTCCCCCTCGGTGAGCTCCCTTGGTTTGCGATGGGCGCAGCGCTCCTCGCCGGCGCGGGCCCGACGCCCGACGTGGACACCGCGCCAGTCTCGCTGACAATCGGGTTCGGACCGCTCGAGGCCCTGAGCGAACAGAGCGGTAACCAACCCGAGTTCCGCGGCGACTTCGTCCTCTTCCGCCACCCCACGGGGAGCTCGTGGCGCCGCGTCGTCCGGGAGTTCTCGGGGGGTCGTGTGAGCACCGACGAAATCCCGATGTTCCAGCCCCTCGCGAGCTACGGAGATCTCAGCGTCGGCACGGCGCTCGCGACGAGCTGGGGTATCGCCTCGCTCCGCGGCAAGGACGTCGTCGCCTATTTGGCGCGTCCGCAGCCGCCCGAGACCTGCCTCGAGCGCGGCCAGCGAGTCACCTGCATATTCTTCTTTCATGACGAGGCCGACGACGGCGAAGCCGGCAATCTCGAGCTCCTCGCCTTCGACAAGAGCGGCGCGCCCGACGAGCTGCTCGACGAGCACTATTCGGGGAGCACAGTGGCCTTCTCCCACGACGCGAAGTTCGAGCACCTGCGGGTCGAGACGGTCGTCACGCTCGACAAGCCGGGCGCCGGCCCCGAGCTCGTAGCGGACGATCTCCAATACAACGCGCAGAGTGGCGTGTTCGATCGGAAGCAGTCTCGCAAGAAGCTCAAGCGGCGCTGAGCGGCGCTCACCACGCGCCACACGGTTACAGGCGTGTCATCGATAGCCCGCCGCCGCGAGCTCTTTGCGGAGCGTATAGCGGGCCCACTCCGCGACTTCGGGCTCCGAAGAGGACAGATCGCTGTGGGCGAGCTCGTCTTTTGCCTCGCGGAAGAGGCCCGTCGTGCCCCGCTCCCGATCGTCGATATAGACACCGTCTGACCAACGCAGCGCCGCGACCCGCAGCGGAGGAGACCCGAGCGGCCCGCCCTGCGGGTGCCACAAGAGGCTCACGGTGAAGGTCTTCTCGGTCGGCTCGCCGAGCACCAAAGAGCGAAGCAAGCTCTCCCCTCGAGCTCCGAACTCGCCCTCCATATCCAGGACATCGAGCAGCGTCGGGACCAGGTCGAGGTGACTGACGAGCCCGCCCGGTCGCTGACCGCGTTGATAGGCAGTCTGGACGATGAAAGGGACGCGAGCCTCCGCGCGACCGAGCCCTTGATCGTGGTGGCCTTGCGTGTGGTCCTCGTCGAAGGCTTCACCGTGATCGGACGTGAAGACGATGATGTATTCGTCCGGGGTGAAGCGGGCCTCGATGCCGCTGAAGAGCCGCCCCCACTGGGCATCAGCGAAGGCGAGCTCACTGTCGTAGCGGTCGAGCTCCGAGCCCACCCCGAACTTCGCACCGCCCGGCGGCGAGTCATACGTCGGGTGGTGATCGAAGAAGTGGAGCCACAAGAAGAGCGGCTCACCGTGAGCGTCGTCGAGGGCCTGAAGGGCGGCGTCGACGAGGTGCGGGCCAGCGTAAGGTTTGGCTTGCGCGCTGCGCACAGCCGACGCGATGGGGACCGTGTCGACCTCGTCGAAGGTGCCCATGAGCGACGGCCACTCCTCCATCGTGAAGTAGCTCGCGCCAGGGATCGCGACTGTGCGGTAACCGGCCGCGCGCGCGTGCACGGCCAAGGTCGGCGCAGGCGGAGCGTTCGCGTGAGGTTGGTTGCGCGGCGGCAAGAGGCCTGGCGCCTCGAGCGTGAACACCCCGGAGAGGAGCGCTGGGATGGCGTTCGCGGTGGAGCTCGACGTGGAGAAGGCTTGTTCGAACACGGTCGCGCGCGTGGCCCACGCGTCGAGCGCGGGCGTGACATCGCGCGTGTAGCCGCCGACCCCGGTGTGTTCGAACGAGAGCGCGTCGGTGGTCACGAGGATGATGTGAGGCCGCTTGGGGATCTCAGCGGCCAGGTTCGGACGGTGTCGGCGTGCCCCTCGGTTCACGGGCAAGAGATCGCTCTTCACGTCTCGACCGGAGCAATCCTCGTCGGTTCCATTGTCCGGGATCTCGAGGCGCAGCGGACTCCTCGCGGAGTCGAGCGGCGCGCAGTCGGCGCCCGCGTAGAGCGACGGAGCGCCGTCACGATCGAAGTCGAGCAGCGCGTCGTCCAACGAGAGCAAGACGCGCGCGAGGCTCGAGCGTGGCAGGAGCGCGCGCTCGGCAGGCGAGGACCAAGCGACGCTGGCCGCCACGAACACGACCAGGAGCGCACCCCCGAGCGCAAACGAAGCTGCGTGCGTCGCGCGCCCCCAAGCGCTGCGACCCCGAGCCTGGGACGCGAGCAAAATCGCGAGCAGCACGGCGCCGACGTCGACGGCGAGTCGCTCCCACGGGACCGCGGCGACGAGCGCCGGACGACGCGAAAGCCAGGCGTATCCAACGAAGGCCGCTGCTGCCATGACGATCGCGAGAGGGGTCGCGGGTCGGAGCGCTGGCGCGAGACGAGGCGCGGCGAGCGCCACGCGGTCGAGGCCCCTCTCGACGACAGGATACGCGGCGAACGCGAACAGAATTGTAAGCACAATGGCGAACCCAGCCGACGCCAGCACGGCCATCGCCGCGAGCTCGGGCGTCTTGATCGACCGAACGAGACTCGTCGAGACGAGCACGGTGCCCACCGCAGTCGGCGCGCTCGCGAGGAGCACCGACGTGAAGACCGCGCAGCTCGCCCGGGCCTCCCAATGAATGCGAACCTCGAGTCGGCGATAGAGGTGGCGCACGCCTGCGAGCGCGGCGCTCGACAAGCCAGCTCCGGCCACCACCCAGGGCACGAGCAGGCCTATCGCAAAGACGAACAGCCGAGCGCTCGACCGAGTCGCCGCGAGCGTGGAGGTCGCGGCCTCGGCGAAGATGAGCGCCGCCCCGACGAGCCACGGAGTCGAGCGGGTCGCGCTGACTGTGGAAACCAGCCCGCGCGCTCGGGGAGCGGACGTCGAGCTCGCCGCGGTGGCCTCACTCACTTGCCGGGAGCTGCCTTCTTTTTCGGCGCTGCCTTCTTCGGCGCTGCCTTCTTCGGTGCTGCCTTCTTCGCCTTGGCCGCGACCTTCTTGGCGGGAGCTGCCTTCTTGGGAGCTGCCTTCTTGGGAGCTGCCTTCTTGGCGGGAGCTGCCTTCTTCGCCTTGGCCGCGACCTTCTTGGCGGGAGCGACCTTCTTGGCGGGAGCTGCGTTCTTCTTTGCCGCTGCCTTCTTGGCGGGAGCGGCCTTCTTCTTCGGCGCTGCCTTCTTCTTCGGCGCGATCGAGCCGTAGAGCTTCGCCATCGGCTTGAAGTAGAAGTCAGCCCATCCACCGCGATAGCGCTCGACCTGGTCAGGCGGCAGCTCATTGTGGAGCAGCGTGACTCGACAGCCGCCAGCGATCGGCTCGAGGAGGATCTCGACGCGCGAGCTCGGCGCGTCAGCGGGGAAGTCCGTCGTGCGCCACGCCTGGACGATCCGCTTGTCGGGGTCGAGCTCCAGGTTCTCTCCCGAGATGTAGCCCTCCCAAGCGGAGATGGAGTCGCCGACTGCGGCGCCCGCCGTCGCCGGCGCTCCGGTCAGTCGCGCGTGCCCATCGCTGGAGAGCCAATCGCTGTAGAGGGTCGCCGGCGTCGTAGCGAGTTCGATCGTCAATTCGAGCTGGTTCACGAACTCGAGACTATCCGACTCGCGGCTCGAGCGATCCCCTCCAAGCGCGAACCGCTCGATGAAAGAGAGGTGACTCAGCGAGAGGTGCGCCGACCTTGCCGGCGCATGCGGTTTGCGACAGCGAAAGCGAGGCCCAACAAGCCGACCCCGGCGAAGCCCGCAGCGCCCGACGAGGACCCTGGAGAGGCCGCGCAGCTCGCGCTGCCCTCCGCGGTCGTCGTGCACTGATTGCCAGTGCACGTCGTCTCGACATATCCGTCGACCTGAATGTCGTACTGGTCCTGAATGGCCTGTACACAAGCGTCGAGATCGGAGGTCTCGACCCACCGGCCATAACAGAAGAGGGCTCCCTCGGGCTCCGCGCACTGCGCCTTGCAGGAGGTCTTCAGGTCCTCTTCACACTGCAGCAGCCCGCCTGATTGACAGGAGACCTGACAGTCGAAGTTCGCGTTCGCGTGGCACTCTCCCTGACAGCTGGCTTGGCAGCCGCCCTGACAGTCGGGCGGGTTCACCTCGCAGCTCGCTTGGCAGTCGCCCTCGCAGCTCGCCGAGCACGAGGCTTTGCAGCTCGCCTCGTCGGCGTTACCGGTGCAATACGTATCGCAGTCCGCGGTGCAGCCGCCCTCGCAATAGGCGTAGCAGTCGAACTCCCCCGGCGTGCACTCGAGGTTACAGCTAGCCTCACAATCGCCGGTGCACCCGACGTCGACATCGAGGTTGCACTCGGTCGTGCATTGACCGTAGAGGTCGCCGGAGCACTGGCCGATGAACGCGAGCGGTTGGCATTGGAGGTCGCAGCCACCGCCAACGAACACGTGGCAGTCCGCGAGCAGCGGATCGAACTCGAAGTCGCCGCACGCCGCCAAGGTCTCCGCGTGGGCCGAACCCGCACTGAGGATGACCGCTCCTGCGAGTCCTACCGATGCCAAAAGAAAGCCAGCTTGACGCATCTTCCGCTCCTTCTTCGTTGTCTGCACTTCTCGACGTTTGTGGTCTTCGCTCGGCAGCATAAGGGGCTCGCGATCGACCCAAATTGAAAAGCCGCATTTTGGCAGTTTCGAGCAGGTGTCTTGCGTCCAACGAGCTTTGCGCACGAGGTGCGCTCGCTGCACTCATTGCAGCGTCTCCGCAGCAGATCGCCTTGGAAATCCGCGGGCTCAGCGGGCGCTAATGCCCAATCGACTGGCGCGTCTGATGCAGCGCTTTGGGGCATGACGACCAAGGAATCCAACGGTCGAGACCCAGAGGCGCGCATTCAACTGCGCGACAAGCTGGCGCACGTGGCGAATGACATGCTCGAGGCGTCGGTCGGCGCTGCGGCTGGCGGCGCCATAGGGGTGCTCGCAGGGCCTGTTGGGGTCGTCGCGGGCGCGGCCATCGGGGCCGTCGCGGGAGGTGTGCTCGCGTTCGAGGCCGATCGCGAGCGCGACGAGCGCGAGGCCCTCGCGCGGGAGGTCGATGACATCGACGCGGAGGAGGAGTTCTTCGGCGCCGCGCACCCGCTCGGCGCAGAGACCCTACCGCCGAAGTCGGCCCGCGAGCTCGCGCCGATGGCGACGCTGGCGAAGCTCCGAGAAGAGCACGCCGTGATCGAATCGGGGCTCGAGGCCCTGTCGAATTGGGCGCGCGAGCTCCTCGCCCCCGACGCACCCGACACCCGGATGGAGGCTGTGCGGTTCGCGACCTTCATGCGGTGGTTCGTCGAGGAGCGACACCTCCAAAAGGAGGACTCGATCCTGTTTCCGGCGCTCGAGCGCGCAGGGCTGCTGCGCGAGAGCGATCCGCTCTACGACCTCCGCGGAGACATCCCGATGTACCGCGCGGCGAGCGCGTCGCTCGACACGGACGCTTGGTGCGCGGAGGCTTGGACGCCGGAGCGGCGTCAGGCGGTGGCCGAGCGGCTCTCGAGGTACGCGGACTCGCTGCGCGCTCACATCGTCCGAGCGGAGACGGTGCTGTTCCCGCTCGCCGAAGCCCATCTGCCCGCCGGCGCGCGCGCCGAGGTAGACGAGCGCATCGCGGCCTTCGACGGCCCGCACGCGGATCTCGACAAGACGCTGCGCGAGCTCGTCACGACCCTCGCCGCCGCGCACGTCGACGCGACGCTCTGAGCCGAGCGCCTGCGGTGATGGTCTCACGCTAATCTCCTCGCCATGTGTGACACCTTCGTCTGGCCGGCGAAGACCTCGCCGGACGGCGCGACGTGGTTCGGAAAGAACAGCGATCGCGAGCCCGACGAGGAGCAGCTCGTCGAGCGGAGTCCGGCGCGGATCGCGAACCACAAGGGCGCCTCGCTCGCGTGCACGACGCTCACGATCGACGAGGTCGAGCGCACGCACGCGACGCTGCTCTCGCGCCCCGCGTGGATGTGGGGCGCCGAGATGGGCGCCAATGAGCACAACGTTGTCATAGGAAACGAGGCGGTCTTTACCAAGTTCCCCGTCTCCGACACGGGCCTGCTCGGGATGGACCTGCTCCGCCTCGCGCTCGAGCGCGCGACCACGGCGGACGAAGCGACGCAGGTCATCACCGGGCTCGTCTCGCGCTACGGGCAAGGTGGCCGAGCCGGGTTTCGCGACGCCGGCATGCGCTATCACAGCAGCTTCCTCGTCGCGGATCCGGTCGAGGTTTGGGTGCTCGAGACCGCAGGCCCGTTCTGGGCCGCGCGACGCGCGACCACGCCGACGAGCATCTCGAACGCGCTCACCATCGGCTGTGATTTCGATCGCCTCTCGGACGGCGCGCTCGCGTGGGCAAAGGAGCGCCGCCTCGCCACGAGCGCGAGCGACTTCGACTTCGCGCGGGTGTTCGGGCGCGCGGCGTACCGCGTCCTCTCCGGCGCCGACGCTCGGCGCGCGTGCACGCGGAGCGAGCTTCAATCGAGTGCCGACGCCGTGCGCGACGCAGCGATGCGAGCCCTCAGATCACACGCGGGCCGACACCCGGCCTCGGGCTGGCGCATGGAGATGCCGTGCGCGCACGCGTCCCTTTGGCCCACGCGTCACGCGGGTCAAACCACGGCCTCGATGGTCAGTCGCCTCACCGCGCGTGGGTCGCGCCATTGGATGACAGCGACCTCCTCACCCTGCCTCTCGGTCTTCAAACCGATCGCGGTGACGCCCGAAAAAGAGCACGCCAAAGCACCTTTGCGGGATTCGCTCTTTTGGGAGCACGAGAAGCTGCACCGCGCAGTCCTCGAGAGCTACGACGACCGCCGCGCGACCTTCGAGGCCGAGCGCGCGGCCTTCGAGGCTCGCGCGCTATTGGCCAGTCCGAACGAATGGGATTCGTTGGTGCTCGAACAGATCGAGCTCAGCCGAGCCTTCCTCGCACGCGCAGCGGCGGCGCCGCGCTCGAGGGAACACCTCGCGTTTCGCGCTTATTGGTGGTGGCGCAACCAAAGAGCCGCGCGCGGCTGAACGCGGTCAATGCTGCGGCGTGAGGCGCGGCGGGGGTGCAGCGGGCTTCCACGGCAGCGTCGAGAGGATCTCGCCCATGGCCCACGTGACGAAGAAGACCATGAGGGGCGGAAGCCAGGTGCCCGTGAAGCTCCTCACTGCAGCGCCGAGCCCGTCCACGCCCGCCGCCAATACCAGGTTGAGCGCGCCCAACGTGAGCGCCCAACTCGCGGCGACCTCGAGAGGCTCACGCGCCCCTCGCTCGTCGAAATACCGATAAGCGACCGCGATGAAAATGAGCGGCACGAGGAAGGCGTGCACCGTCAATCCAAAGGAGCGGCCGACCAAGAAGCTCAGGATCGCGAGCGCTCCCGTGCAGAACGCCCACCCGAGCGCCGGAAACGCGAACATGCGCGCGACCGACCCGGCGGGGTTGGCGACATAAGGCGCAGGCTGCGCGGTGGGCAGCTCGTCCGCGATGGACTCGGCCCAAGCGCGAATCAGGCCCGTGTTGCGCCAATCGCCGCTGTGCTCTCGCGCCATCGCCGAGGCGGGGAAGCCCCGCGCATCCGCAGCGAGTCGCCCGCCGAAGGTCTTGTGTTCGAGCGCTCCGACGAGCTCCATCAACGCGTCGACCTGGACGGTCGGGTCGATGGCGCCCCCGTCCGCAGAGGCGTCGAGCGGCCCACTCGAGAACAACCAAACGGGGACCTTTCTCAGGTCGCGCGCGTAATAGCGCAGGTACATGCGCCCTTTGGTCAGCCAGCGGTTCGCGTAGAGCCCGCTCCCGAGAATGACCGCGTCGAAACCTCGCGGGCGCGGAGCCGACTCCACGGGGGTCGCGACGACGTCGTAACCACGCTGAATCAATGCCTCGGCGATGAGCCGACCGATCCCCTCGGTCCCACCGCGCTTCGACGCCCAGGTGACGAGGATTTTCATGCCCCAAAACGCTGCATCGGGCATGCCTGAACCCCAGAATGCGGATCCGCTTCAAAGGCTCGATTATCGGATCACGACTAGCCATTAAGGGCGAAGCTCTTGCGCCGCAGCGCAAGGGAGCTTGCTACTCTCCGGTCGTGGCTCCGGGGGTGGATTCGGCGTTCGCGAGGGTGGTGTTCTCGCGTCTGAACTGGCTAGTGGGCTCCTTCGGCACGCTCGCGCTGGCCGGTTTCGCGACTTCGGCGTTCGGACAACGCGCGTTGGGATTGGAGGGTCGGGCCTTCCTCGCGGTGCTGCTGACTTGGCCCATCACCTACGGACTCGCGATCGCCAAAGGCCGAGCCTTCACCGAAGAGTCGCGCCTCGCGTGGGCGCGCTTCGTCGTCCTGGGACATGCGGTCGCGGTCACGATGGTGCTCGCTTGCGCCTCGCGCGAGCCGCTCTCCCCACTCTGGGCGGGCCCGTTTCTCCTCTTGCCGTGTTGGGCGCAGGCGTTCCCCGGCCCGCGCTACGGCGCGCTGGCGCTGCTCACCTTTCCCATGGAATGGCTGTTCGCACCCGAGCCAGCGCGAGCGCCCCTGTGGCTCGCTGCCGGTATGAGCGCGGGCCTCGCTGCCATGCACTTTGCGCTTTCGACGAAGCGTCGTGGGGAGGTCGCGCGCGCAGCACGGCGCGACGCGATTGGAGCGCTCGGCGCTGACAATGCTGAAAGTGCTGCGGCGATCATGACCGCGATGGACCTGCACGACGGCCTCTCGGGCCTCGTCCTTTTGTGTCGCGCCCGCGCGAGGGCTGGTGCGGTCGGGGAGACTGCGCAGCTCGTCCGCGAGTCTCGGGTCTTCCTCGCGGCGTTCGAACAGCGCGCTGTCCGCGACGCCGCGGACCTGCGACGGCTCGCCCGGATCGTCGGCGTCGATCTCACGCTCTCCGAGCGCGGCGAGGCTCCGACCCCCGAGCTCAGGGCGCACGCGCTCGCGCTCGGAGCCGAGCTCATCGCCAATGAAGCTCGCCACGGCCGAGACCGGCAACTCGAGCTCTCCTTCGAGGGCTCGCCCCGCGCGGTGCGACTCCTCGCGCGCGGGAGCCCGTTTCTCGCGACGAGCAGCGCGTCTTCGAGATCGGGTCGCGGCCTGCGAAACCTGTCAAAACGCGTCGCCACCCTCGGTGGTCGCTTCACCGTGGATCGAGCGCGCGGCGCGATGTCGTTCGAGCTGCCGACCTCCGAGCTGGAGCGCCTCTATTCCATTTCGCTCTGGGCTGTGGAGCTGCTCGTTCATCTCGCGCCTGCCGCGATCGTGTGGCGGGCGTCCCACCGCGTCGTCCCGACGTTGGTGCTCTCGATCGTGGCGACGACCGCCGCTGGCCTCCAGATCGCGAACGCTCGCCGAGCCGGCAAGAGCCTCTCCGAGCGCGAGGCCGCGCGGCGCGATCAGGTGAACGCTGCGAGCGTCCCGCATCGACGCATGGCCTTCCGCGAGCTCGACCAGGCCATCCGCGCGGTCGAGCGGGCACGCGGGGCGCAAGACGACGCCGCCACGACCGCAGCGATCGACGGGCTCGGTCGCGTGCTGTCCGTGCTCCTCGCCAGCCTCGAGTCGGGCAGCGCCTCAGCCGAGCAGCCCGCGCTTCATCGCGGCGAGCACGGCGCCCGAACGACTGCGCACGCCGAGCTTGGAATAGAGGCGGCGCACGTGTTCGCGCACGGTGTCGATGGAGATGCCGAACGCGTTCGCGGTCTCTTTGTAAGACAGCCCTGAAGCGAAGGCGCGGAGGATCTCGCGCTCGCGATCGCTGAGGCCGTTCTCCTTGGTTCCGCCCTCCTCGACGAACTGAGCCAAGATTCGCCTCGCGACCCCCGGTGTGATCGGCGAGCCGCCCTCTTCGACGACGTCGATGAGCTCCGCCAGCTCGAGTCGACTCGAGTGCTTCAGCAAATAGCCAATCGCGCCCGCCCGCAGCGCCTCGAAGACGAACTCGGGTTCTTCGTGCGAGGTGAGCGCGATCACCAGCCGGCCTGCCTTGGCGAACAGCCGAATCGCCGCGGACGACGACTCCCCCGGCAGCGACAAATCCATGAGCACGATAGGGGGGAAGTCCGGCTGCCCGAGGGCTCGCTCCGCCGCTCTGGCGCTCGCGAAGGACACGACTCTCCGCCCCGAATTCGCGAGCAAGAGCTCCACGGCCTCGATCGCGTTCGGGTCATCGTCCACGACGGCGACGGAGGCTGTTCCCATAGGTGCTTATCCGGCTTGGTCAGGGCGTTGGATGCGGCGGAGCGAACGCGGCCGCGACCGTGAGCACGCCATTTACGAGTCGGTGTCGCCCTGTGTGAGGATACGATACGAACGAGGCTTCGCAGCCTGCCTTGGTCGCCGAGAGCTCGATCCACTCGCCAGGAGCGGTCGCCGCGAGCCCGGAGATCTCGGCCACGCCAGCAGGGCCCGTCGCGGTCAGCGTCGGGTCGGGCTGGGGTATCGCGCCGCCGCGATAGTAGGTCACCACGGCCTCGGGGTGAGAGGCCACTCCGAATACCCAACCCGAAGGGTCACTGCAGCCCGCGCCGGCGCTCGCGTCCGTGAACATGAGCGCGAGGATCGTCGGCGAACTGTCAGACCAATGGGGCAGAAGCGGCAGCAGATCCGTCGAGTACAATTGACCGCCACCGTCGAAGTCCGCGACGACGACCTCCTCCGAGGTCAGGATCGGGATGAAGCCCGCTGCCTGAACGCCGACGACATAGGGCGAGTTGGCCGAGAGCCGGCCCATCGCCTGACCCGAAGCGTCCGTCTCGAGCTCGACGTCAGGGCAAAGATCCGTGGTGAGCTTGGCGCCGACCACAGGCAAACCCGTTGACCAGTCTGTAAGTCGGGTCGTCACGTTCACGAGCGGGGCCGGGCCGCAGCTCTCTACGCCCGCTCCTCCGTCGCCCCCTGCGCTGGTCGCGCCCCCGCCGCCATCACCGCCGCCGCCTGCGCCGCCAACGCCCGGATCGCTGTCTCCACACGCCGGAACCCAAGCCAATAAGAGAGCCCCAATCCATTGCCGCGGCAGTCGCTTCATTGCGCACCTCACCGAGACAACGATCTCGTGCGCTGCGCGCGCCCGGTAGTCGCATGACCGTGCGACAAGGCCGATGGTCTTGTTGCGACGAGCGTCCGTCAACCTACGGTTGACGCATGGTCTACCTCTTCGGCCATTGTTGACCCTGCGTTGTCGCCCCACGTTCTCCTTCGCAAAGAGGAGGCTCGGCATGCACGCGAAGAAGGTTGCGGTCGTCACGGGGTCGAACGTCGGCATCGGGTTCGAGACAGCGGTGGGGCTCGCCGCCGCCGGGTATCACGTGGTCTTGGCCTGTCGCGACGTCGAGAAGGCCTCGCGCGCTCGGGACGCGCTCGACGCTCGGGTCCCCGGGGCCTCGGCTGTCGTCGAACAGCTTGACCTCTCGGAGCTCGCGTCGGTGCGGTCCTTCGCCGAGCGTTTTCGCAGCGCCCACGACCGACTCGACGTGCTCGTGCACAACGCCGCGATCGTCCCGAGCCAGCGCCGCGTCACCGCGGACGGCTTCGAGATGCAGTTCGGCGTGAACCACCTCGGGCCGTTCCTGCTCACGGAGCTCCTGCTCGATCGGCTCGAGCGCGCGCGGCCGAGCCGCATCGTCGTCGTCTCCTCGAGCGTTCACGAGGGCGCGCAGATCGACTTCGACGACCTCAACGCGGAGAAGAAGTACTCGACGATGACGACGTACGGGCGCACGAAGCTCATGAACATGCTCTTCGTGCGGGCGCTCTCGAAGCGCATCGCCGGCAAGGGGATCACCATCAACGCCGTGCACCCAGGCGTCGTCTCGACCGAGCTCGCGCGCGACTTCCCCTTGCCGTTTCGCCTCATGGCGCGGCTCTTCTTCTCCACTCCGGAGAAGGGCGCGAGGACCTCGCTCTTCGTCGCGCTCGACCCGTCCCTCGACGGAGTTACAGGCAAGTACTTCGCCTCGTCGAAGGAGAAGAAGCCAGGCGCCGCAGCGCTCGACGACGCGGCCGCCGAGAGGCTCCTCGCGATCTCGTCCGACCTCGTGACGACCGGCTCGATTAATCCCAATTAAGCATCCCTCGTCGTCGGCCGGGATACGCCGATTGCGAGGCAGAGTGATGCGAACTTCTCTCACGTCATGGGCGCTCGTGATCGCGCTCTTCGGTTGTTCGAGTGTCGAGGTCGCGGCCGGCGGCGGCGACGAAGGAGGGGCCGGCGGCGCCATTGGGTCGGGCGGCGCGACCTCGATTGGAGGGGATGGTGGAGCGGGGCCCGCGACGGCGTGCTCCTCCGATTGGGCAGTAGAGTTCGGTCCAGTCGACACCTTCGCGAATCGACACTCGCTCGCCGTGACCTCGGACTGCGCGACCTACGTCGTAGGCAGGTTCGGCGGCGCGCTGACGCTGGGCGAGACGACCTTGGACAGCGCTGGACCCGTGAGCTGGTTCCTCTTCAAGCTGGACTCGACAGGGCAGCCGCTCTGGTCCAAGTCGTTGGGTGAGGACGGCTTCTACGGCAATCCCGTGCTCGCCGCGACGCCGGAGGGCGGGGTCGCGCTGTCGGGGACGCTCCGCGGCGCCGTCGATTTTGGTGACGGTTCTGTCAGTAGCGCGGACGACAGTCCCTTCTTGGCGGTCTATGGCCCTGACGGGGAGCTCGCCTTCGAGAGGGTGTTCGATGCGACGGCGACCTACGTCGAGGTGCGCAGCGTCGCCGTCGCCCCCGACGGGGAAGTCCTCGTCGCGGGCGCGCTCTCGGGTGCATTGATATTGGATGACACCGAGCTCGAGGCCCCGAGCGAGGGCCGCGGCCTGATTGGGCGCTTCGCGGCGGACGGGGCGCTCCGCTGGGCAAAGCTCGTAGACGTAAGCTATCTATTGCCAGTCGTCGTCGACGACGAGGGCGACGCGTTCATCGGCTCTCCGGAGCGCATCGCCAAGCTCGACCGAGACGGCAACACGCTTTGGCAGCGGCCGTTCATCGGGGACGCCGGCTATGTGAATGACCTCGCCATTGGCTTCAACGGGGAGATCGCGGTCGCCGGCGCGTTCTCCGGAGCGGTCGATTTGGGCTTTGGACTCGTCGGTAGCGGTGCGCCGAACGGTGACGCGGAGGGCTATGTCCTCGTCCTCGACGCGAGCGACGGAGCGCCCCGATTTGCCCGTACGTGGGTGGACCCCGACACCTGGAATGCCATTGTCGCGACCGCCTTGCGACCGAACGGCGACGTGCTCGTCTTCGGCGAGGACCGAGCCTTTTGGCACGCGGAGTTCCTCGAGGAGCTCGCTCCAACGGGTGAGACGCTGACGCATCAGACCTTTACGGTGCTGTGCTCCAGCCCGACGGTCTGCGACACGTCGGCGACGGGCATGCGACTCGACGGCTCGGGCAACGTGCTCATCAGCGGCGAGTTCTGGGGCACACTGTACTTCGGTGGTGAGCCTTACGAGAGTGGTGACGAAGACCACATGTTCGTGGCGGGCTTGTCCAAAATCACCCAAGACCCGGAGTGACCTCGCGGGCGCGCGCTCCACGTCGCGTGGTATGAAGTGCGAATGAGGCGTAAGGGGTTCCCTGTCTGGCTGGCGTGCGCGGCGCTCTTCGGTTGTGGCGCGTCGTCGACGCAGACGGCGGCGACCACAGACGTCGAAGTGCGACGCGAGCCTCTCTCGCAAACGGCGAGCGCGACCCCGTCCGTGGAGCCAGCCACGCAAAAGAAGAAGAAGCACCCTGACTCCACCGAGGACCGGGACGCCGACGGGATCCCCGACGAGCGAGATCTATGCGTCTCCGAGCCCGAGGACTTCAATGGCGTAGACGACAGCGACGGCTGCCCAGAGGGGCGCAGGTCAGACCTCGACCATGACGGCATCCCCGACGAGTTCGACCGATGCCCCGACACGCCCGAAGACCGTGATGGCTTCGAGGATGAAGACGGCTGCCCGGACCCCTGATCCCTAGTCGCCAGATTGCTTTCAGGACGGTACGGGCGCTCAACCTACTTGTTCAAATCTTGGAACGCCTTGTCGATCTCGTCTCGAGAGAGCGGCGTGCACGGCTGATCGGGCGGGTGATTGTGGACGATCGCGATCTCGTCGCGGTTCGCCGGCGCAGCAGCTGCTGCGGCAGCGGCCGGCGCGCCCTGGGCGGCCGCTGCGGCCGGCGCGGGAGCCATCGCTGCCCCACCAGCCGACGCCGACGCGGTCGATGGCGGGGGGGGCGGTGGGCGCGGCACCGCGACGGCGCCACCCATTTCGATGACGCTCGGGATCTGGCCCTTGCGCAGGACCGAAGGGCCAGGCGGCGGCCCCTTCGAGGTCGACCCGGCCGTCGTCGAGCTCGACGAGGCCTTCGGCTGTGCGGACTTGCTGCCCGAATCCTCGGTCTTCTTGGCTGCTGGATCGCTGCACCCCGCGACGAGCGCCACGCTCGCAGACAAGACCGGTAAGACGCGTTTATTCATGATGGGATCCCCTCTTCGTCAATGCCCCTGACCATTCCGGTCATCGCAAGATAAATTCGGTTCCGCTCGGCGAGCATCGCGCGCGTGACGCGCCTCGCGACGTCCTCGAGCGCCCCCTGGTGCGCGCAGAGGACCGGGCCCGCGGTTCGCGGATCGCCCGTCTCCTCCTCGCAAGCCGCACGCGCAGTGCCTCGCTCGCAGCGATCCTTCGACTCGCAGGAGCCGCAGGCCCGCGGCCCCCGATCGCTTACATCATGGGAGGTAGCCACGCGCGCCGCGAAGCCCGTGCGCACGTGGCCGATCGCGCGCTCACCGAGATCCTCGCCGACGGAGCGCGCGCACCCGTAGAGCCTGCCGCTCGGCGCGACCGCCACGCTCGATTGTCCGGCGCCGCAGAGGTCGGCGCCCGCGCGATGGCCCTTCGCCAAGGCGACGAGCGCGCCGACGATCGGATCGACGCGCACCGCGCGACCGCGCCGCCACCAAGCGACCATCACCGCAGCCGCACGCAGATAACCGAGTCGGAGCTCGGCGAGCGCGTCCTCGCTCCACGGGACGCCGCGCGCCCCAGCCCCGAAGTCGACGTTGAGCATCACGCGACGGGCGCCGGCATCCATGAGCTCGCGCACGCCGTCCTCGAGCAGCGCGACGTTCCCCGGGTGCACGACGCTGATGACGTCGAACGCCGTGCGCGCTTCGAGGAGCGTGGTCATCGCGCGGCGCGCGGCCGCATGCGAGCCGCCACCTTTCGTCGTGAGGCGGCTCGCGTCGTGAGCCTCGCGCGTGCCGTCCAAGCTGAGGGCGACGTGCACGCCGAGCGCTTCGAGCGTGGCCGCGCGGGCTCGCGAGAGGAGCGTCCCGTTCGTGGTCAGCTGCAGCACGAGCTCGCGGCCGCTCGCGTGAGCGCGGTCGCGCGCCGCGGCTGCGACCTCACACAGCAGCTCCCACTCGAGGAGCGGCTCGCCACCGAAGAAGCCGAGCACGAGCGGCTCGTCGTCGAGCTTCTCGAGGGAGAACGCGAGGTCGAGCGCGGCGAGCGCGACGTCGCGCGGCATCGCGACCTGCTTCTTGTCTCCCGTGTAGCAATACGTGCACGCGAGGTTGCAGGCGTGCGTGAGAACGAGGGAGACCTCCACGCCACCATGATGCGAGAAAGCGACGTGGATCGCCACGTTCGGAGGTAAAGGCTGGTCATGAGCGCGCTCGCGGCATGGGACAGAGGAGATCTGGAGGCCCTTGCGCGGTCGGCGCGCGAGCTCGGCGCCACGCTCGACCCGGCGTCGGCCGCGGAGCTCGACGCGCGCATCACGCGGCTCAAGGCCGAGCTCAAAAAGCCCGCGATCGAGGGCCGTCGCGTCGTGCTCGAGGCGCTCTCCGCAGCAGCGAGCTCGAAGAACGGCTTCGGCTGGCAGCGGTCGAGCGGGGGCACGGCGCTCATCGCGCTCGCCGTCCGCCTCGACGGCGTCGTCGCGATCGACTTGGGCGCGACGCGAGGGAACGCAGCGTCTCCAGCGGCCGCCTGGCAGGAGCTCAGGCCCTGGCGACAAGCCGAACACGAGAACGTCGCGACCGTCCGCGCGTGGGCGAAGAAGCGAGCGCGCGTGCAGCTCGCGCTCGAGCAGACCGAGAGCGCGAACGCGTCGTCCGCGAGCGCGCTCGAGCGTGCAGCGATCGCGGCGCCGGACGACGACGAGGCCCGCGCGGTGCTCGCGGACGCGCTCCTCGCAGCCGGGGATCCGCGCGGCGAGCTCGTCGCGCTGGGGCTCCGGATCGCGCCGTTCCTCGTCCCGAGCCTGTCGAAGTCGAGGCTCGTCGCGCGTGAGGAAACACTGCTCAAAGCGCTGAAGAGCGCGACGCCTCACGCGCTCGCCTACGCGAGGAGCGTGCGCTATCGGCGCGGCCTCATCGAGGAGATCACCGTCTCGGGGACCGTCTTCGAGAAGCACGGACAGGCGATGCTGAGCGAGGCGCCGGTGCGCTCGCTGCGGCTCGCGCCGAACACGCCGTCGACGCTGGGCAAGCTGCTCGCCACTGCCGCGCTCTCCTCGATCCGCACGCTGGACCTCTCGGATCGCTCGTCCACCGAGGAAGATCTCATGTCGCTCGCGAGCTCACCGCACCTCGGTTCGCTCGAGATCTTGGATCTCGGCTCGACCCTGATCGACCTCGAGGGGCTCGCGGTGCTCTCGACGGCGCCGTGGGCAGCGCGCCTCGTCGGACTGCGCGCGGCGCTGACGAGCGAGGCCGTCGCGACGCTCGTGCGCGCACCGACTTTGTTCGGAGCGCTCCGTCGCTTGTCCCTCCAGAAGAGCGATCGCGCGCTCGCGCGGTTGCTCGCCGCGCGCCCGATCGAGGTCCTCTCGACCGGCGCGGCCAGCATCCCGGCAGACGAGCTCTTCGCGAATGGGGCCGGCGAACACCTCGTCTGGCTGCGCTGCGATCGGACGCCGGAGCGAGGGCACGGCGTCGTATCGGAGCTCGCGCGCCTCTCGCCTCCACCGCGATCGCTCGCCGCGCTCACGCTCGGGAGCGGCGCTCGACTGTCGCGAGAAGAGCTCGTGTCGCTCGCGTCCGCGCCCGCGTTCGCGAACCTGCGCTACGTGCGCGCGACCCTCCCGACGAACCCGCTCGACGAGGAGCTCGCCGCGCGCCTCCTCGCTCACGCGCACCTCCGCTACGTGTCCCTCTCGGAGAACGACACGTCGATGCTCTCCGAGGCCACGCGCACCTCGATGAAGCGCGTCGGGTTCCCGCTCTCCTGGCCTCACAGCGAGGTGCACACCGAGGCCTTCTTCGCACCGAACACGGTGATGCGCGCCGCCGAAGCGATGCGAGGCGACGAGCTCGCCGCCGCATCACCCGCCGAACAGCTAGGCCGCGCGCCCGCGTCGCGCCTCGAGATCGCGGCGGACAGGAACGCGCCCGCCGAGGCCCTCATGGCGTTGCTCGACGAGCTGCGTCCGGACGAGATCGAGGTGCTCGTCAAGAACCCGAGCGCGCCGGTGAGCGTCCTCCGTGAGCTCGCGTCCGCCTCACGAAAGCCTGCGCTGCGGCATCTCAACGCGATCGCGGCGCACCCGAACGCGGACGACGCGCTCCTCTGTGAGCTCGCGACGCGCGAACACAAACACCTCCGCGAGCTCGTCGCCGAGCACCCCGCAGCGAGCGCGGAGACCTTGCGAGGTCTCTTCGAGGCCGGCGTCGATCCCGCGATCCTCGCCGCGCACGAAGCGCTCCCGCGTGCGGTGTTGGACGCGCTCCTCGCGAGCTCCGAGCCTCGCGTTTGGCAAGCGCTGGCGAAGCGACGCGCGCTCCTCACCGAGGATCTCCGCGCGCTCGTCGGCAAGCCCGATGCGACCACCGTCGCGCTCGCGATCGGCCGCGCCGACGCGACGCCCGACATGCTCCGCGCCGCGCTCGACGCGTGGCCGAACGATTCGGCGATCGTGTGCGTGATCGCAGCGCACGACGCAGCCCCCGAAGAGCTCGCGAGCCGCCTCTTCGACCGAGCGCGCACGGCTCCGAAGGAAGCGTTCGCTCTCCTCGAGGCCCTCGCGCGAGCCAGCGCCGCGCGCAGCGCGGACCTCGCGTGGCTCGCCTCCGTACAACGCAACGACGCGACGCTCGCGCTCCTCGCGGCGAACCCGAACACGCCGGAAGCGATCCTGCGCGATCTCGCGCGCGGCTTCGCCGAGGTGGTCGCGAGCAACCCTGGCGCGCCGCAATCGCTCATCGGAGAGCTCGCGTCGGAGAGCGCGGCGCTCTTCGCGGTCGCCGCAGCGAACCCGCGTGCGCCGGCGGAGCTCGTCGAGCGCGCGCTCGTGTCGACTGAATCCGAGGCTCGACGAAGGGCGGCTTCGAACCCCGCGCTCACGACGACGCGGCTCGCCGAGCTCGCGAAGAGCGCCGACGAGCACGTCCGCGCGGGCGTCGCAGAGAACAGCGCGTGCCCCGCGGACATCGCGCGTGCGCTCGCGCTCGATCCGTCCCCGAGGGTGTGGCTCGGGCTCGCGTTGAACCGCGCGTGCCCCACCGAGACGCTCGACCTGCTCGCCCGCCCAGAGGTCGTCGCTAACAAGTCTGTAACCACAGCGCTCGCCGCCCGAATCTCGACCAAGCCGCTTGCTGGTTTGGCTATGACCGCGGTCGAGTGAGCCCCGATCCGCGCCGCGTCCTCTCTTTCCTCGCCGCGGAGAAGCCTGCGCTCGAGCTCTCGACGCTCGACCTCGCGTTCCTCGCCGCGCTCCACCTGCGCATGACGTCGCGCGGGGCGCCCGCGCTCGAAGAGGACCAGCTCGGCGATGTGTTCGAACAGGTGGTCGCGATCCTCGAGCCCGAGCAGGCGCAGGCGGGCACCGCGGCTCGGCGCGGCACGCACGCGATCCGCCGGCTGCGCGAGCAACGACTGCTCGTGCGCGTGGACGGCCGCGGCGTCGTGCGCGCGGGCGAGTTCGCGCTCAGCAGGCTGGCCGTCGGCATCGTCGACTTCTTCCTCGAGGAGGAGTCGCTCACGCGCGAGAGCCTCACGCTCCTCACGCGCACGCTTCTCTCGAGCCTCACCGAGATCGCCCACGCCGCAGCGCTCGCGCGCACTGCCGAGGAGTGGCAGGCCGGCGTCGGCGTGCCGCTCCACGTCCTCGTCGGCGATCTCACGCGGGGGATCGAGCGCCGGCAGCGCGGCTTCGACGCGCACCAAGCCGAGGTACAACGCGAGATCGCGACGCTGCTCTCCGCCGAGTGGTTCGGCGCCGTGGAGAAGAGCCAGCGCCTGCTCGAGGACATGAGCTCGGTCCTGCGCGATCTCACCGAGGTGCTGCTCCGCGACACGCAGGAGGCTCACGGGCGATTGACCACGCTGCAGGATCTCCTCGGTGGTCACCCCGATCCGCTGCCGTCGGTCGAGCTCGCGCTGCGCGACGCGATCGAGCAGGTCGATCGCGTCGCCGCGTGGGGCTCGTCGCGCCTGCGCGCCTGGTCGGAGTTCTACCAATACGTGCATCGCTACCTTCGCGACGTCATCCGGCTCGACCCGTCGCGCATCCTCACGCAGCGCCTCCGCGATCAGCTCGCGGGTCGGCTCGGTCGGCCGTTTGCGCTCACGCTCGCCGCGGCGCCTCCCATTCGCCTCCTGCGTGCTGTCGCGCCCCCACCGCCTGCCGAGCGCCCCGTCGTGCGCCGTCCGCGCAAGCAACGCGAGACCGACCCCGAGGACACGCAGGCCGTCGACCCCGACGCCGCGCTCGCGGCGCGCGTCCGAGCGGCCGTGGCCGCGGGCCACGCGCACCTCTCCGCGGTCACGAGCGCCGTGCTCGAGGAGCTCCCGACCAACGAGCGCTTCGCCGCAGCCGGGCGCGTCGCGCAGTCGCTCACGACCGTCTGTGAGCCCGACGCCGCCGCCGAGCGCGCGTGGGTCGGGGCCGGCGACGGCCTCGTGATCGAGGAGTGGAGCGTGCGAAACGCCTCGTCGACCGCGCCACCGCAAGGAGAGCCTGCGCCATGAGCTCGACCCGCCACGCCCGCCTCGAAGACGTGATCCTCGACGACCTCTTCCCCGAGGTCGACGTCGCGCTCCGCCGCGGCCGCCACATCGATCGCGAGGACGCGGAGTGGTACGCGTTCATCACCGACGCGCAGGATCACCTCGAGCCGCTCTATCGCCGGTACGGCTGCGAGCTCATCCACAAGAGCGAGGGCTACTTCTACCTCTTGCCGAGCAGCGAGCGCTTCCCGCGGCGCTTCCTCTCGCCGACGGACATGCTCGTCGGTCAGACGCTTACACTCCTGTATTTGGATCCGGCGACCGTGCAGAGCGGGGGCGTCGTCACCCGCGACCACGTCCTCGGTCACCTCGCCGGGGTGATGGGCGCCGACGCCCTCGTGCGCGCCGTCAACCCGAAGCGCAAGAAGCTCGACGCGCGCGTCGCCGAGGAGACCGCCCGGAACAAGGTGGCAGAGAGCATCCGCCGCCTCGCGGGGCTCGGCTTCGTGGAGGTCGACGGAGACGCGTCGATCCGCCTGCGACCTTCGCTCATGCGGTTCGCCGAGCCCGTGCGCGGCACCGCCGCCCCGGAGGACGCGCTCGAGAAGCTCGTCGCGCGAGGCGAGGTCGTGCTCACCGACGGCGCCGAGCCCACCACAGACGAGGACGCGGACCTCGAGGGCGACGCGAGCGACGCGGCGGACGCGGGCGACGCAGCTGACGCGGGCGAGGCGGACAGTCCCCCGAACGCAATCCCCGAAAGCGCCGCAACAGACAGCGCTGTAACCGCCAGCGCCGTAACAGACAGCGCTGTAACAGAAGACGCGGACACCGACAGCGCTGTAACGGCCACCGCCCCGACTGACAGCGCCACTTTTGACATCGCCGTAACCGACAGCACCGTAACCGACAGCGCTACGACCGAGGCCGCCGCGCCCGACCTCGCTGTAACCGAGCCCGTTGCTACGGACCTCGCTGTAACCGAGCCCCCCGCTACGGACCTCGCTGTAACCGAGCCCCCCGACGAGCCTTCACCCCCCGACGAGGAGCCGAGATGACCCGCGCGCGCGCCACAGCGCTCGCGCTCGTGAATTGGAAGGGCGTCTTTTACGAGCGCTACTTGCTCGATCGCCACGTCACCGTGCTCGAGGGCGCGAACGGCGCCGGCAAGACGACGGTGATGATCGCCGCGTACGTCGCGCTCCTGCCCGACATGGGGCGGCTGCGCTTCACCAACCTGGGTGAGAGCGGCGCGACCGGCGGCGACCGTGGCATCTGGGGCCGGCTCGGTGAGCCTGGGCGGCCCTCTTACGTCGCCCTCGAAATCGAGAACGCCCTCGAGCGCGTCGTCGCGGGCGTGCGCCTCGAGCGCAAGGCCGAGCCCACGGTGGAGCTCACGCCGTTCATCATCACCGGCGTCGACTTCTCCGGGCGCCTACGCGACGTGCTGCTCCGCTCCGACGGCGAGCACGACGAGGTGCCCGACCTCGCCGACGTGCGCGCGGCCGTCGTCGCGCGAGGCGGCGCGCTCACGGTCTTCTCCACGGCGAAGGAGTACTTCTCGAACCTCTTCGATCGCGGGCTCACCCCCCTCCGGCTCACGACCGAAGAGGACCGCCACAAGATGAACGAGATGCTCCGCACGAGCATGACGGGCGGCATCTCGCGCGCGCTGACGACCGAGCTCCGCGCCTTCCTCCTCAAGGAGGAGACGGGGCTCGCCGACACGCTCGGTCGCATGCGCAAGAACCTCGACACGTGCCACCGCACGCGCACCGAGGTGCGGGAGTCGCGCGAGCTCGAGCAGGAGATCAGCGGGGTCTTCGACGCAGCGCAGGCGATGGCCGGGGCCGCGGTCTCGGCGGCGCGCGAGCGTGCGAGAGACCTCGAGGCGCGCGCGACGGCCGCGCGCGACCTGCGCGACGCACGCGCGAGGGACGTGCGAGATCTCGAGCGCCAGCTCGCGGACGTGCGCGCCGCGCGCGACGCGGCCGTCGACCGCGCGACCGACGTGCGCACCGCGATCGATGCCGCGCGCGAGCGACGGGCGCTCGCGATGCGCGCCGACGAGCTCTCGAAGAAGCTCGCGGATCTCGCGCCGACCGAGGCCCGCGCGCGCGACGCGGCTTCGACGGCGCTCGCGCTGCGCGATCGCGCGGCCGCCGACAAACAAGCTCGACGCGAGGCCCGCGACGCGGCGCGCGCGGCGTACGACCGCGCCGCGTACGGCGTCGGCGATCTGCAGGCCGGCCTCGACGAACTCCACAAGCAGGTCCACGCGAAGCGCCTCGCTGCGCGCCGCCTCGCCGAGGTTCGAGAGCTGCTCGGTCGACCGTCGTTCGACGAGCCCGACGTCGACGCGACGCTCGCATCGAGCCGCGCGAGGCTCACGGAGATCGACGCCGAGCGCGCGCGCGCAGACCGAGCCGCGCGCTCCTCGGTGGAGCTGCGCGAGCGCTACGACGAGGCGCTCGCCGCGCTACGACGCGTCGACGCCGACGTCACGCCCGAGAACGCGTACGACCGCGCGCGCTCTCTCGAGGCTCGCTTCGCCGAGCTCGAGGTCCGCGCGCGCAGAGTCGGCGAGCTCGCGACGCTCTTCGCGCGACACACCGATCTCACCGAGCGCCAAGCGCGCGTGCGCGCACGAGCCGCCGCGCTCGGGCTCGACGTCGCGGGCTTCGCGCCCGAGAGCGCGGCGACGCGGATCGAGCGCGCGGTCGACGCCGCCGAGGCCGACGCGCGACGCGCCGAGCTCACCGCTCGCGAGCACGAGCGTCGCGCGGTCGACGCGCGTCGCGCCGCCGAGGCCGTTCGCACCGAGCTCGACACGCTCGAGTCGATGGCGCCGCGCTGGGCGATCGTGCAATCGCACGCCGCCGCCGTCGCCGCGCACACGGGCTCGCCCATCGTCACACGCAACGCCGCGCTCGAGGCTCGCCTGCGCGTCGCCGAGGAGATCGAGCGACAGCGCGCCTCGGTCGCCGATCAGCGGTCGCATCAAGAGGAGCTGCTCCGCGCGGCGAGCGAGCTCGAATCCGCGGGCGGGGCGTTCCCATCCCGACCTGCTCCGGCTGCGCGACGAGCTCGACGCGGAGCTCCTCGCGGGTCGGTTCGACGAGCTCGATCCGAAGCGCGCGGCCGAGCTCGAGGCCGAGCTCGGTCCGCTCGCGAACGCGCTGATCGTCGAGGATCCGCACGCCGCGGCGCGCGCTCGCGGGCGCGCCTCGCGAGCTCTCGGAGGTCTGGCTCATCCGGCCCGACGCGCCCGTGCTCAGCCGCGAGCGGCGCGCCGAGCCTCCGACGGGCGATCTCGTGATCGAGGAGTCGTTCGGCGTGCGCATCGCGCGCATGCCTGCGCGACCTTCGATCGGGCGGCTCGCGCGCGAGCGGCGCGCTGCAGAGCTCCGCGCCCAAGCTGAGCAGGCGGGTCGCGAGATCGACGAGACGCTCGCGAATCTGCAAGCGCTCGAGGCCGTCGCCGTCCACGCCGGCGCGCTCGTCGCCGACGCCGCGCTCCTCGAGGCCGAAGACCCCGCGATCGTCGGCGCACGCCTCCGCGACAAGCGCGTCGAGCTCGACGCCGCGCGCGTGGCCGCGACCGAGCTCTTCGAAGAGGCGGAGGAGCAAGCGCTCGCCGCGCGCACCCGCAGCGGCGCGCTCCGCGCCTTGCTCGGCGAGGCCTTCCTGCTCGATCCACCCGATCACGCCACCGAGGTCGCGCACGCCGAGGCCGAGCTCGCGGCCGCGCGTCACGCGCGCGACGAGGTTCGCCGCACCGAGGACGATCGCGCCCTCGTTCGCGAGCGCCTCGACGTCTTGCGTGAGCCGCCGATCGAGCCCGCAGAGGTCGAGCGCCTCAAATCGCAGCGCGGTTCGCTCGACGCCTCGCGTGACGCCGCGTTCGCGCTGGTCGAAGCGCTCGAGGAGCTCGCCGAGCGCCGCGCCGCCTTGCGTGCGCTCGATCGCAGCGGCGAGCTCGAAGAGCAGCGCGCCCTCGCCCCGCTGCTCACCGAGCAGCTCGATCACGCGCGGAGCTCGCTCGCGTCGTGCGAGGAGGCGCTCACGGCGAGCGAAGCCGATTGGGAGAAGACCTCGGCAGCGTATCAATCCGCGAGCGCCGCCGCGGACGCCGTCGCTGCGCAGGTCGGTGAGGTCGCAGCCGAGCTCGCGCGCCTCGGTTTGGGTGAGGCCGCCGCGGAGGCGCGGGTCCTCGCCGAGCGCGCCGTGGAGGCCTCGGAGCTCGAACGCGCGCGCCTCGAACGCGAGGCGCAGCGGCTCTCCGCCGAGCTCGCCCAACTCGAGGAGCGCCGCGCGCACGCCGAGCGCGCACGCGCCGACGCCGAGGAGCAGCTCGCCGAGCGCGAGCGGCTCGAGCGTCCGGCCCGCGCCGCGTGGGTCGAGATCGAGCGGCGCGCGAGCGGTCGCTTCGTCGCGACGAGCACCGCGTCCGCGCGAGACGGTGAGCGCCTCGCGGGCGACGCCAAGAGCAAAGCCCAAGTCCTGCTCGAGCGCGCACGCCGCGCGAAGGGTGGCCTGGAGTGTGCGACCGAGCTCGACCGCTTGTTCTCCGCTGGAGAGCAGGAGAGCGGGCTCGAGGCCCCCGCGTACCTCGACGCGTGGGAGGTCGCTCGCAGCTGGATCGCACATCGCTTGCCAGGACAGCTCGCGGAGCAGGCGGATCCTGCGGCGGGCCTCGGTCGACTGCGCGACAACCTCGAGCTGCTCGAGCGCCGACTCGAGCGCCAAGAGGCCGACCTCCGCGGCACCTCCGAAGACGTCGCGCGTGGGATCGACGTGCGCCTCAGCCGCGCGAGAGCCCAAGTCCGCCGCCTGAACCAGAGCCTCAGCGGCGTGCGCTTCGGCAACATCACGGGGATCCGCGTCGAGATGCGCCGCGTGGAGCGCATGGATGCCGTGCTCAAGGCGCTTCGTCAGGGCGACGCACAGGAGCTCCTCTTCCAAACGAACCTGCCAATCGAGGAGGCCCTCGACGAGCTCTTCCGTCGATATGGCGGCGGCCGCTCGGGTGGACAGAAGGTCCTCGACTATCGCGAGTACGCCGAGCTCATCGTCGAGATTCAAAGGAGCGGCGAGGACGCTTGGGAGCTCGCTTCCCCTACCCGCTTGTCCACCGGTGAAGCGATAGGCGTGGGCGCCGCGCTCATGATGGTCGTACTCACCGAGTGGGAGCGGGACGGGAATCTCCTGCGCGCCGCGCCCGCCCCCGGCGGCTCGCTGCGATTCCTCTTCCTCGACGAGGCGAACCGCCTCTCCCAAGACAACCTCGGCGTCCTCTTCTCGCTCTGTCAGAACCTCGACCTCCAGCTGCTCATCGCGGCCCCCGAGGTCGCGCGGGCCGAGGGCAACACGACTTACAGACTTGTCCGCAGAATCGCCGAGTCGGGCAAGGAAGAGGTCATCGTCAGCGGTCGCCGCGTCGCACCCGCGAATGCCCAGCCCGCCGAGCCCCCGACCGAGCCGACGCCTGAGTTGCCAGCACCCGAGCCCCCCGCACAAGAGCTCTCAGCGCCCGAACTCCCAGCGCCCGAGCCCACCTCGGAGGCCGCGCAAGGGACGCTCCTCAGCACCGAATAGCTCGTCCGCAACGGAACAGTTACACCATTGTAATCGTTCGCCCTCTCACACTATGCTGGGCTCTCGAGCCAAGGGGGCAAACATGGATACACTCGGCACGTTCGAGCAGCTGCAGATAGCAATGGAAGAAGTGAGGGAGCTGAGCAAGTTCCAGACTGGGACGCGAGACGGCATCATCACTGTCATCAACGAGCTTTGCGACACTCTGGCGCTCGCATGCAACCTGGTGGTTCGGGAGATTGGCTCGACGCTCGTCGACTACCAGGCCGCCCGGGGGAGCACCGACCGCACCAGAGATTTCGTCGGTGCCACCGCAAAGCGATTCTCAAACGACGCACTTCGAGCGCTCCTCAAGGAAGGGCGGGTTTGCGGTCCGCTTCACATGCTCGGCGATCGGTTGCGCCAACCCTTCTCCAGCGAAACGAGCGCTGCGGTACCATTCTGGGAAGCACTGAGGGCGATCTTTACTCGCTCCACGACGATGTCGAATGTGATCCACGGTCTTCACGAGGGGGAGCGGCAATACCTCTGCGACATCGAGAATCTTCTCCACGAAGTCCAAGCGCGAGCAGAGCAAGGGCTTTCTCCGCACGCCGATCCAAACTCAGCGGCCGAGGGCTTGGCGCTGCTCCTGCGTCACAAGCGGGATGTCCTACGAGTCTCGTCGCGTAGTCTCAGAGACGCGGCGGACGCTTGTATTGCTGCGCTCGCGTAGATCCGCGACCGCCGAGCCCGCGTCGTCCTAGCCACAGACACGTCTGGTTCGTGAGCTGGAACGCGCAGACAGCTCCCGCGCAGACGTGACAGACAAGCCTGTAAGCTCAACGCGCGGATCGGCCGTCAACCGCTGCCGCGCTTGGTGCTCCAGTGGGTCGCCAGTTGGTAGACCAAACCGGTCAAGGCTGGCCAAGGCAGAGTGATGGATTGTGCCTGCAGCCAATCACTCACGACTTGAATATCGGGTGGCCCCGCCGACCCAATGATTTTGTCCCAGTCTTCTTTGGACCATCCTCCCACGCTCTTGGTAGCGCGGACTATGGCGGCAAGGGGCTCGGGCGCCTGTATCAGCGCATCGCGCGCCTGCGCGAGCGAGGGAAGAGTCGAGGTGAGAGGTGGATTGTGCGCAGCACCCACCAGGTCCGCTCGGAGCGACGTACAGGCTTCGCACAGGCAATGCCCGGTGATCATGCTCGCCGCCACTGAATCCGCCTCCTCGGGCGTCAGGTCATCATCGATGACATGCTGCTTGTCGGAGGCTTCCAAATAGGGCGCAGGAGTTTTGGTGAGCCCAAAACGGGGCCAAAGAGTCTCCGGCAAGCCAATCAGTGTCTCTTTGCGAAGCCCGTGCACCCAACCCCGCAGAAAGACGAATGGTGAACCACCCAAAATCAGCTGGCGAGCGAGCGGCTTGAGGGGCGCTAGCCGGTAGCCTTTGGACGCCAGGATCTCCCTGTCCAGCTCGTCGCCGATGGCGCGAACACCCATCTTGACCAGGTGGACGGCGAATCGGCTGGAAGCGCCATAGTGATAGTCCGTGTCGTTGTAAGAGAACGAGAACAGCTGCTCCTCGAAGTAGTGCGTCATCGGATCATCGAGCTCTTCCGGTGAGAGAAAGTCCTCACCCAGAATCGCCACGATCCCCGGCGCCACGCGCTGGTACCAGGCGGCAAGGCGCTCGTAGACCAGCGTTTGCAGCTCGTGGATGAGGTCGCTGTCGACCTGCGCCTCCTCGTCGTCCTCGCTCGCATCGCCTGGTGCCTCCAAATGGCGGAGACCGAGCTCGACGTATTCGTTCGGATCGACTCGCATGGTCTCACCCAGTCGGCGCCCGACCTCAGAGGCCGCGCAAGGGGCGCTTGTACGTACCGAACAGCTTGTCCCCGAAGGTCATCACGACAGACAAGTTTGTAGGTTTGAGCTCGGTATGGTGCAGCTCGTGCGCGGACGCCGCCGGCAGGAGCCACCGCGGGTACAGGCGAAAGTCGTAGCCCGAGTGGGTGACCACCATCGCGACCGTATTGGCGATCGCATAAGCGGTCATGACGAGCGGGTGCGCCCCCATGACGAGCGGCGGCAGATAGAGGCACAGCATCACCATGAGCCCCTCGACCGGGTGGACGACGAAGTTGCTCCAGACCGTGAGCGGCGAGCGGACGCTGTGGTGTCGCGCGTGCACATAGCGAAAGACGAACCGACTGCCGTGCTCGACGCGGTGCCAGCCGTACGTGAGGAGCTCGCCTACAATCATGTAAACGCCGACCTCGGCGCCGACGCGCCCGAGGCTCGGCGCCGCGGCCGGGGGCGGCACTGTCCACAGCTGGACCCTCGCCTGGAGCGCGTAGAGCGCCACCGCCGCCAGCGTGTAGGCCCCGACCGTGCGCAGCCCTCCGAGCCACGCCTCGCGTGCGGTTACCTTCTTGTAAACGATGCAATCGAGCACCGAGAAGAACACGCCAGTCACGGCGATGACCGCGACGATGGTCGGCAAGAAGTGGAGCGGAAAGGCGAAGAAGGCCGTGCCCAACTCGGCGGACAGCCAATTCCAAAGCGGTTGAAGCGCGCGCTCGTCCCCCATCGTCGACTCCCTTATTGCTGCCCCATCATCAGGCGGCGCGCCGCCGCCTTGAGCTCCAAAACACACTCCGCCGCGGTGAGATCCCCCGCCCCGAGGAGCGCGAGATCGGCGAAGAACACGCGGCCGAGGAGCGTCAGAGACTCCGGCATAGGCTCACCCGCCGAGCTCGACGAGACCCCCAACGCCCCCGCCAGGAGCGCGCGAAACATCTCGCGCACGCCGACCCGGAACTGCTCGGCGACGGGCCCGGTCGCGAGCACCGACGCCATCGTCGCGCGGACCATCGGCAGGTTGGACTCGGCCTCCGCGACGATGCGCTCGACCACCTCGTCGAGCGGGGCGCCGTGCGCGGCTGCACCGATCCGCTCGGAGAGGGAGCGCGCGAGCTCGTGGCCCCACGCGAGCGCCGCCTCGCAGACGAGGTGCTCCTTCGAGGTGAAATAGCGATACATCGTCGCGCGCGAGACGCCGGCCGCGCGCGCGACCTGCTCCATCCCCACCATCTCGTGGCCGTGTCTGCGTATCAGCCTACGGGCGACCCGCAGGACGCGGGCCTGCACATCGACCTGTCGGGCGTCGAGGCTCTTGTGGAGGGTCAGGGTGGTAGCGCGCGCTCTCGGCATGTCGAGGAACAGCTGTTGAGACACGTGTATCACCATATGTCTCCGGTCCGCAACCTGGCGCGGCCCGCCTTGCGCCGACACGTGACGCTGGGTAAGGTTGGCCGGTGAGTCGGCGCGGGCGACCCCGTCACGAGGCATTTCGCAGGAGGGCCGGATTAGGCCCCCGCGCGCTCCGCCCCCTGATTCGCCTGTTCGCCGTCACGGTCTACGTGTTGCTGGCCCTCTTCTCGTGGCAGGCCGCGCTGATCGAGCTCGTCGACACCCACGACGACTCGGCCGAGTGCCGCGACGGCGAGCGGCGCGGCGGCCCGTGCGACTGCGGCGCCAATTGCCATTGCTGCGTCTCGTGCGCGCACTCCGGCTTCACCGCGCTGCCGAGCCCCACGTTCGAATATCTGCCGCTCTTCTTGAGCGATCTCCTCGAGCTCCCGAACCGCGGGATCATCGACCGTCTCGCGTCGGCGGAGCGCGCCCCACCGACCAAAGTGCCAAAGACCCGGAGCTGACTCCCAATCGGGCCCCCGACCCCGTTCACGGGGGCCTCTGCTCCAACGCTCGCCATTTGCGAGGTGAGTCATGTCTCTTTGGCTCCGCGCCGCCGTGCTCGGCGGCTGCCTCTCGGTGTCTTCAATCGCTTACAGCGCTGTTCCTGAATCTGTCCCCGAAGCTCCGCTCACGACCACCCCAGAAGGACTCGAGCTCACGCTCGACGGCGTCATGCTTCGCGTGCGCACCGCGAGCCCGCAGTCTGCTGCGGGGGCCGCGCGCGTCCGCGAGACCGCTGCCAACCTCGAAGACGCGGAGATCTATCCCCGAGAGAACCCGCTCCTCGAGTTCGCCGCGGGCCCACTCATTCAGGGCTCCACGCTCTTGCCTTCGTTCTCGGTGGGCCTCTCCCAGACCTTCGAGCTCGGGCCTCGCACGCGGGCGCGCGTCGCGGCGGTGCGCGCCTCGACGGATCAAACAGCGGCCGACGTCGCCGACGACCTGCGCTCTCTCCAACAGCGCGCAGGCGAGGCCTTCTTGCGCGGTGTCTGGGCGAAGGAGCGAATCCGGCTCTTCGAGGCCGTGGCCGAGCTGCTCCAACAAGCCGTCACCGCGAGTGACAAGCGAGTCCAAGCTGGTGATGCGTCGGCCGTCGAGGCCAGCGTCGCGCGCGCCGCGCTCGCTCGCGCCAAGTCCAACCTTCGTGCGGCCGGCGCCGATCTCCAAAGCGAGCTCGGGGCGCTGCGTCTCCTCTTGGGTCTCGAGCCCGACGTCGAGCTCACGCTGCAGGGCGACCTCGACAACCTGCCCGACGCCGATCTCGACGTCCTCCACACAAAGGCCCTCGCGCGGCCCGACCTCCAGTCCATTCAGGCGGAGGCGCGCATCGCTCAGGCCAATATCGACCTGGGAGACGCGCTCGCTTATCCCGATATTGGAATAGGGGTCGTCTACCAACTCGAGGGGACCGATGCCCACACGCTCCTCGCGACGTTCAGCATCACGCTGCCGTTCTCGGACCGCGGACAAGGCGTCACGGCCGCGGCCCGCGCGAGGGGCGCGCGCGTCGCAGCGCAGTCGGCGCTCCGCACCTCGAGCGCCACCGCGGAGGTCGACACGGCCTATCGGGTTTACCTCGAGCGGCGCGGCGCGGTGAGCGCGCTCGAGCCCGACACCGTAGGTGGCTATTTGGCAGCGGTCGCCGCCGAGACGCGGGCCTTCGAGGTTGGAGAGGCCACTGTCGAGCAGCTCATCGCGCTCCGTCGCGAGCTCGTCGAGGCCGAGCTCGAGCGCATCGACACGAAGCTCCAAGCCTCGCTCGCCTATTTGGCATTGCGGCACGCCGCGGGGGATTTGCCGTGAGGGCCCCCTCGGCAGCGCAGCTCTTCCGCGCCTTCGGGCTTTGCGTCGTCGTCGCGGCGACCTCACTTACAACTCTGTTCACGTCTCGTGCGTTCGAGCGACAGCGCCAGGACCCCGAACACGGCGAGCACGAGGAGCATGGTGAACACGCGGAGCACGACGAACACGCGGAGCACGACGAACACGGCGAAGAGGGACACCCGACCCGCGTGACGCTGACCCCCGAAGCGCGCGAGCACGCCGCGTTGGAGCTCGCCGAGGCCGGCCCCGGCCGGGTCCTCACGACGCTCAAGATCCCAGGCGAGATCCGGCTCAACGCCGATCGCGTGGCCCACGTCACCCCGCGGGTCGGAGGCACCGTCCGCGAGGTCGAGAAGGACCTCGGCGACACCGTGACGAAGGGGGAAATCCTCGGCGTACTGGACAGTCGCGAGCTCGCGACGCTGCTCCGCGACGCGCGCTCGAGCAGCGAGCGCGTGAAGCTCGCAGAGGCGAACTTCGAGCGCGTCGACTCGCTGTTCAAAGAGAAGATCGTCCCCGAGCGCGACCACCTCGCGGCGAAGCAGGCCTTGGCCGAGGCGCGGATCGATCTCGAGGCCGCCGAGTCTTCGCTCGTCGCGGCCGGCGGCGCCGAGGGCAGAGCTGGTTACTCGCTTCGGGCTCCGCTCGACGGGACCATCATCGAGAAGCACCTCTCGGTCGGCGAGGTCCTCAAAGACGATACGCGTGTCTTCGTCGTAGCCGACCTCTCCACCGTTTGGGTCGACCTCTATGTCTACCCGCGCGATCTGCCCAAAGTCCAAGTCGGGCAGCGCGTCCGCGTCGTCGCCGAGGGCGCCGACGAGCCGCGCGAGGCAGTCATCATCCTCGTGAGCGCGGTCGCGTCCGCGGCGGCGCGTTCGACCATCGCGCGCGCTGTGCTCGACAACCCGAAGGGGAGCTTCAAGCCGGGGCTCTTCGTCTCGGCCGACATCGGCATAGCGGACGCTACAGCGGCCGTGGTCGTGCCCGACGAGGCCGTGCAGAACATCGGCGGAAGGCCCGTCGTCTTCGTGGCCGGCGAAGAGAACGAGTTCGAGGCACGCGAGGTCGTGCTCGGGCGATTCGGGCTCGCCGCGGACGGCTCGAGTCGCGTGACCGAGATCGCCAAAGGGCTCGCGCCCGGCGAGCGATACGTGGTCAAAAACGCCTTCACCCTCAAAGCCGAACTCGGGAAATCCGAGGGCGGCCACGACCACTGAGGGCGCGAGATGGAGCTTCTCACACGCATCCTGAGGACGAGCATCGCATTTCGTTGGGCGGTATTGGTCGTCGCGCTCCTCGTTGCAGCTTACGGCGCTGTCAGCCTAACGCGGCTCCCGATCGACGCCGTCCCCGACATCACGAACGTCCAAGTACAGGTCAACACGGCCGCACCCTCCTTGGCACCCGTGGAGGTCGAGCAGCAAATCACCTATCCGATCGAGGCCGCACTCCAGGGCATCCCCCACGTCGCCGAGGTCCGGTCGCTCTCCCGATACGGGCTCTCGCAGGTTACAGTCGTGTTCGAGGACGGGACTGACCTCTACTTCGCGAGGCAGCTCGTCGGCGAGCGCCTGGCCTCGGCGAAGGAGAGCCTGCCGAGCGGCGTCGAGCCGTCGCTCGGACCCATCGCGACGGGGCTCGGCGAGATCTACATGTGGTCGCTCGAGGCCGACCCCGAGGCGCGCAAAGCGGACGGGACGCCCTACGACCTCACCGACCTTCGCACCCTCGAGGATTGGGTCGTTCGCCCGCAGCTGCGCACGGTGCCGGGCGTCACGGAGGTCAACGCGATAGGCGGGTTCGAGAAGCTCTATCAGATCGCCCCGAATCCCACGCTCCTGCGCGCGCACGGCGTCGGGTTCCGCGACGTGCTCGGGGCCCTGAACCGCAATAGCCGACCCGCGAGCGGGGCCGGCTATATCGAACACAAGGGCGATCAATATCTGGTCCGCGCACCGGGCCTCATCCAGCGCGAGACCGAGCTCACGAGCGTGCTCGTGACCGAGAGCGACGGCTCGATGCTGCGGCTCGGCGACGTCGCCGACGTCGGACAAGGCAAGGACCTTCGCACGGGCGCGGCCACCGTCGACGGCCGCGAGGCCGTCATCGGGACCGCCATCATGCTCTACGGCGAGAACAGCCGCGCCGTCGCGCGGCGCGTGGACGCGAGGCTCCGCGACGTGCAGCGCTCGCTACCCGAGGGAGTGCACGCCCGCACGCTCTACGATCGAACCTACCTCGTCGACGCGACCCTGAAGACGGTCGCGCGCAGCCTCATCGAGGGCGCCGCGCTCGTCGTGCTCGTCCTCTTTCTCCTCGTGGGGAACCTGCGCGCGGCGCTCATCGCGGCGCTCGCTATTCCCTTTTCGATGCTGCTCGCGGGAGCCGGAATGCTCCATTTGGGCATAAGCGGTAACCTGATGAGCCTCGGCGCGATCGACTTCGGGCTCATCGTGGACGGGTCCGTCATCATCGTGGAGAACTGCGTCAGGCGCTTCGCCGAGGAGCAACATCGGCTCGGCAGGCAGCTCGAGCCGAAAGAGCGTCGCGACCTCGCGTACGAGGCCTCGGCGGAGGTCATTCGGGCGTCGTTCTCCGGCGTCCTCATCATCACCGCGGTCTACGTGCCCATCCTGTCGCTCACGGGCATCGAGGGGAAGATGTTCCGGCCCATGGCGGAGACGGTGATCCTCGCGCTCGCGGGGGCGACGCTCCTCTCCATCACGCTCATCCCCGCGGTGGTCGCGATCGCGCTCCGCGTACCGGCGCGAGAGGAAGAGAGCCGCCTCTTCGGCCTGCTCCGCAAAGCCTATGTTCGACTCCTCGACACGGCGCTGCGACAGCCGAGCACTGTCTGGCTGGTAGCGGGCGCGACATTGCTTACAACTGCGTCAGCGCTATTCACCCTCGGCGCCGAGTTCTCGCCCAAGCTCTCGGAGGGCGCCATCGCGATCCAGCCCGCGCGGATGCCCTCTATCGGCCTATCGAAGAGCGTCGAGATGCAGGGCGCGCTCGAAGCGGAGCTCCTGCGTGAGTTCCCCGACGAGATCGATCGCGTGTTCGCGCGCACCGGCACCGCCGAGGTCGCGACCGATCCGATGGGGCCGAACGTCTCGGACACCTATCTCATGCTCAAGCCGAGCGCGGGGTGGAAGCGGGCGAAGACCCAAGAAGAGCTCACGCGCGAGATCGCCGAAGAGCTCGAGGCGCTGCCCGGTCAGAGCTACGAGGTCAGCCAACCGATCGAGCTCCGCTTCAACGAGCTCATCAGCGGCGTGCGCAGCGACGTCGCGGTCAAGGTCTTCGGCGACGATCTCGAGGCGCTGCTCGCTCAAGCCAACAGGATCGCCGCGGTGCTGAAGACGATCCCGGGCGCCGCGGATCTCAAGGTCGAGCAGACCTCGGGCCTGCCCGTCCTCACGGTCGACGTCGATCGCGAGGCTGTCGCGCGATATGGGCTCGCGGTCGAGGACGTCCAAGAGGTCGTCGAGGTGAGCGTGGGCGGGGCCTCGGCGGGCCAGGTATTCGAGGGCGACAAGCGCTTCGATTTGGTGGTTCGACTCCCCGATAGCATCCGCGCCGACGTCGACTCGATAAGGGATTTACCCGTCGCCATACCCCCGCAGCCGACGACGGAGGGCGCGGGCGCCGCGTTCGTCCCGCTCAGCGCACTGGCGCGCATCTCGATCGAAGAGGGCCCCAATCAGGTCAGCCGCGAGAACGGCAAACGGAGAGTCGTCGTCCAGTGCAACGTGCGCGGCCGCGACATGGGCGGCTTCGTGGCAGAGGCCGAGAAGCGCCTCGAGCGAGAGGTTAAGCTGCCCGAGGGCACGTGGATCGCTTGGGGCGGGCAATTCGAGAATCTGGTCGCCGCGCGCAGGCGCCTGACGATCGTGATTCCTATAACGCTGTTCGCGATCGTGGCGCTCCTCTTCGTCTCGCTGCGATCGGCGAAGAACACGCTCCTCATCCTCACGGGCATTCCCCTCGCGATCACCGGCGGCGTCCTGGCGCTCGTGGCGCGCGAGATCCCGATATCCATCTCCGCGGCCATCGGGTTCATCGCCCTGTCGGGGGTCGCCGTCCTCAACGGGCTCGTGATGGTCACCTTCATCGAGAACCTCAGGCGAACAGGCACGCCCGTGGCAGAGGCTGTCCGCGCTGGCTCGGCTGCGCGCCTGCGTCCGGTGCTGATGACGGCGCTCGTCGCGGCGCTCGGGTTCGTCCCTATGGCCATATCGACGGGGATGGGCTCCGAGGTCCAGCGCCCCCTCGCGACCGTGGTGATCGGCGGAATCCTCTCGTCCACCGTGCTCACCCTCGTGATCCTGCCCGTGCTCTACGAGCGGCTGCACCGGACTCCCGATCAAGCCGACTAGGGATCACCGCTCAGGGCGAACAACTCGGGTTCTTCACCAGGGCTTCGGTCGCGGTCTTGCAGACCTCTTCGGCGAGCGAGGGAGGGACGTTCGCGAGGGCGTCCCTCGATCGCCGCATGACCTCGGACATCATTTGGCGAGTGCCCTGCGTGCCGGCCATCGCGCGCAGCATGCAGAGCTCGAGCTTTCGCAAATAGGACTCACACATCGGGTGGAGCGGAGTCGGGGATTGCGTCGGCGGCGCCATCACGCTGCCCGCGCCCGCCGGTGGTTGGCTGCGAACACCGCTCACCAGGTCGAACACGGACTGCCGTGTACCGGCCGGCGCGTCCCGCTCGAAGAACGCGAGCACGAGGAGGTCCTCGGTGTCGGGGCCGTCGACGAACACGAGGAAGGCCTCACCGGTAGACCGATGTCGCTCGCAGCGCCCGGCCGAGAGCTGCGAGGGAAACTCCTCGTCACCGAGGCGCATCGATTGGGCCTTCTTCCAGTGACAGGGCTTGATGTCGAAGGGCTCGAGCCCGCTCTCCGCGAGCGTCGCGGCGTCGTTGCCCGAGTGGGCCCCGAGCAACACGATGAACGCCTTCTGATCGGGCGAGGTGATCTCCGACCCGAACGGAGCCTCTGTTACCCGCCAATCGATCCCCTGCGACGGGACGGTGAGATTGCCCGCGACCGCCAAGGGAAACGTGCTCTGCGTCGGCGATTGACCAACAGAGCTAGCGACCCACGGCAGCTTGTCGAGCGGGCCGTTCGGAAAGGCGAAATCGCTCCGCTCGAGGGCGCCTGTGAGCGCGTCGGCCTGCAGGAAGGCGTCGGCGAACGAGATCGGCGCTGATTTGCCTGCTTTGCGAGGTGGGGCCATCCCCAGACTGCTGTTCGCAGGCTCGTCATCGAGCCCTTGATTGGCAGCGTCGAGCTCGCGCCCAGCGCTCTTCTCGAGCTTCTTGGAGTCCGAGTGTTCGTCGGTCCGGCACCCCTGCAGGCAGAAGATCAGGCCGAACGCGACTGGCCACTTCGAGAGCGTGAGACGCGTCGGCACCGCTCGAGATCTAGCAAGCGCCGAGGCTCGGGGCACGCAGTTGTTCGGGGGGCTCGGTTCGCCCCCCGCGCTTCGCGCGCCCCCCAACTTCTCAGGGCGTTCGAACCTCGACCTGGCCTGTCATGGTGGTGCGCAACGTGAGCCACAGGGTCGACGTCGTCGGATCGACGCTCGCGAGGAAGCCCTTGCCGTTCTCGAAGACTGCGTCACCGACCTGCAAAGTCGCAGGCGGATCGGCGGCGCTCCAGCCGTGCACGGCGAGGACTGGGGTCTCCAAACTGCCCGTCCCCACATTGAACGTGATTGCGAAGGCACCGCCGTCGGCGTCGATTTGCCAAGTCGCGCGGATCGGGTCGTAGCCCGCGGGTTGATATTGCGCCTCGTCGGTCCGCGCGACGCCGGCCGGCCCCTTCGTCCGGACCGTGCCCTGACTGGCAGTCAGGCTCGTCGATTGGACCGCCTCGACCTCGTGGACCTGCGCGGCGACAGCCTCCTCCGAGTGGGTCCCGAGCACGATGAACACCGAGTAGCTCTGGTATGGGTACCCGCTCAAGGTCTTGTCGTCCCCGTAGGCATTGTATTGAGTCTGGCCCACGGCTCCGTAGTTCGCGCCCCAGGCGAGGCGGTGCGAGTTCGTCACGAACGGCAGCTCGTACTGATTGAGCTGGTAAGTCCAATTCCAGTCTTGAGGCATCGGACCACTCGGCTGCGACGTACCCCACGAGCCGTAGAACCAATACCCGCCCGCGTCGTGCTGCGCGTAGGTCTGCGTCTGCACGGTCCCCATCTCGGCGTTCGCGCTCGCCGACCACTCGAGGACGTACGGCACGGTGTTCGGCTCGGAATAGTCCCACCCGCTGTCGAGCGTCACCGGCCCGTCTCCGACCGTCTTGAACTTGTAGCGGTCGCCCCAACCGACGCCGTCGACGTCGCCCCCAGTGTCGCCGTCCCAGCCGATATCCCCATAAGGTGATCGGGTATCGGCGGTGACGGAGTTCGCGGGAACACCCGTCAGATCGTACGTCACCGACCAAACCGGGTTGGTCCTGCCGCTCGCGAAGAACCACTCGACGGTCACTTTGACGGTCTGTCCGTCGATCGGCTGCATTTGGGAATAGCGCACGATTCGGTGGTTCTTGCCCTGGAGGGGCAAGGCCGTCGTCCCACCGTATTGGCTGCCCAAGGTCGCTGTGTCACCCCAGTGATTCACCGTATATCCGAAGCCCGGGTGACCGTCGAACGAGCCTGTCGCGGTGCGCGTCGTGCCCTCCGTCGGCTCGTAGCGATACTGACGCAGATACCCGCCGTGGTGCCCTGACGGGTCGACGACGTCGTTGTGGACCATCGCCGCCGTACGCGGCCTGCAGCGAGCGTCTCGCCAGGTGTATTCGTCGACTTGGTAGCCCGCGAGATCGGTGTTCATCGCTACCGCCATATCGGCGCACGGCATATTCGGATCTACCGAGCCGCCTCCGCCAGGCCCCGCGCCGCCGCTCTCCGCCTCTCCGCCGGCTCCCCCGGTATTCGACTGAGCGCCTGCGGCCCCTTGGCCTTGTCCCCCTGAAGGTGCGCCGCCCGTCTGGCCACCTCCACCGGGTCCCTCCCCGGAGTCGCCGCAGTGGAGGGAGAGCGTCGCGGCACATAGCCCAATTCCGAAGTCGACCCAGCGGGCGCGGCTGATCATGGCTCGCCCTCGAGCAAGCTCCGCACCACTGAGCTCGGCGTGCGCGCGCGCGGCGAGAGGACGATCGCTGACGTCGCTCGCGTCCAAGCGATCGCGCAGCGCCCCGAGCTGCCGCGTCCAGCCAGTCACACCCTCGCACCGAGCGACGCGGCGAAACGGCGTAATCCCGACTAGGTCGTTCGTCCGGCGAGCTCGACCGCGACTGGCGCATCGGTTGCAAAACGCGGCTCCCCATGCGTCCCGCACCGCACGCCCGCTCGCTCCTCGCCGCCGCCGCGCTCGCCCTCTCGGCCTGCGAGGACCCTATTGGCGAAACGCAGCCCCCCGAGACCACGCCAGAGACGACGACGACCTTCGCGGACGCCGGAGTCCGCCGCCTCTCCAATCCCGAATACGACGCCGCGATCCTGGATTTGCTCGGCCTCGACGCGCACGCCTCCCAGGGCTTCGCGGTCGACGTACGCCAGAGTCACTTCACGGCGAACTTCGAACAAAGCGTCGACGAGACGCTGGGGACTCAGCTGCAAGTCGCCGCGCACGACCTCGCGGAGCAGGCCGTTACGACCCAATACGACAAGGTCGTTCCTTGCGACATGGCTACGCCGGATTGCCCGAGACAGTTCGTCTCGACGTTCGCGGAGCGCGCCTTTCGACGGCCTGTGACCGACGAAGAGGTCACCGCGCTGCTCGCCGTCTTCGACGCCGCGCTCAAGACGGCGGCTCCACCAC
Source organism: Polyangiaceae bacterium (assembly GCA_046351325.1). Classification (GTDB taxonomy): domain Bacteria; phylum Myxococcota_A; class Polyangia; order Polyangiales; family Polyangiaceae; genus Xiheicaenibacterium. The sequence continues at coordinate 1,288,886 of JAXLYR010000001.1, forward strand.
GAGGCGCTCAGGCGGTGATCGAGCTGTCCTGCAATCGGCGGCCTTTCCTCTATATCCCCGAGCTCGGCGCCGGCATCGGGACGACGCGCGAGCTCACACTGTACGAGGCCGCGAGCGTGCTCTCGTTCATGATCATGGGCGCGCCGCCCGACGCCGAGCTGCTCGACGCGGCGGCCTCGAGCGAGCTCGCGACTCCGGATCAGCGCGAGGCTCAAGCACGCAGGCTCCTCCGGGACGACCCGCGCGCCCGCGCCCACCTCGTCCGCTTCTTCCGCGAGTGGCTCTCTCTCGACACGCTGATGGCTGTCGCGCGCGAGCCCGCGACGACCTTCGAGTCTGTCCGCTTGTCGCTCGACCAGGAGACCGCCGCGTTCGTCGACTATGTCCTCTTCCAGAGCGACGGCTCGCTGAAGACGCTGCTCACGGCCGACTTCACCGCGGCCGACCCGACGCTTGCTTCCTATTACGGCGTTCAAGCATCCGACCAAGACACGATGTCCCTCGGCGAGACCCCGCGGCGGGGCCTGCTCGCGCAGGGCGCGTTCCTCGCCACGCACGCCCGCGAGGATGAGAGCAGCCCGGTCAGGCGCGGCGTCGCAGTGGTTCGTCAGCTCTTCTGCAAGTCGATCGAGTTCCCGACCGATCCAGCCATCGCGCAGCAGGCGATGACGACACCCGAGCCGAGCTCCACGACCACGACGCGCGCGCGCTTCGAGGAGCACGCGAACAACCCCGCTTGCTCCGGTTGCCACAGCCGCATCGACCCGATCGGATTCGCCTTCGAGGAGTTCGATCAGATTGGCCAATACCGCGCCGACGAGAACGGCTTCCCCATCGATCCGAGCGGAGAGCTGCACGGCACCGACGTCGACGGCCCGTTCGCCAACGTCGGCGAGCTCGTGGACCGATTGGCAGACAGCGACGAGGTGAAGCAGTGCTTCGCCCGCAACATCCTACGCTTCTCGGCCGCGCGGACCTCACCGGAGCTCGAGGACTCGTTCCTCGCTCGGTGGGCCGAGCTGCCCGCGCCCGCGCAAACCAACCTGGTCGAGGCCATCGTCGCCTTCGTCCGCAGCGACATGTTCGCCCAAAGGAGCTTCCAATGAGCCGCAGCCGTTCGACGCGACGTTCTTTCCTTCGCTCCGTGGGCGCCGCGGCCGCGCTCTTGCCGTTCTACAAGCTGCTCGAGGACGACGCCGTCCGCGCCGAGGGGATGCCCACTCCGCTCAAGTTCGTCGGCGTCGGCGCGTTCCACGGCGCTCTGCCTATGTTCTATTCGCGCAAGGCCGGCGAGACCGACACGAGCTTCGATATTTCGTACGCCGATTGCGGTCTCAAGCCCTTCGACGACCCCGCCCGTTATGGCAAGAGCTTCAAGGACCGAGTCGCCATCTTCGAGGGCTTCGACTACGGAGTAGGCCAGACCTCGCCCGACGGTAACTCGGTATCGTTCCACGGCGCGATGGGGCTCTTCCTCACGGGCAGCGCCGCGTCCGCGTCGTTCGGGAACGGCAGCTACGAGCTCCAGAACGAGTCTCTGGATCAATACCTCGCCGCCAAATACGGCGGAGCGACGCCGTTCCGCTCCATCGAGCTCGCGACCGAGGCCGACTTCGGCGACATCACGACCTCGTGGGCGATCTCGTTCGGCGCCGGTGGTCAGCTCCTCGGCCGCCTGACCGACCCCGAGGAGATTTGGGACAAGTTCTTCACCGCGCTCGTCGCCCAGCAGGATCCAGAGCAAGCGGCGAAGCTCGCGCGACAGCGCAAGATCGGCCACAGCATGTTCGACTTCATGCTCGCGGACATCCAGCGCTTGAACCAGCGCGTCCCGAGCGCCCAGCGCGCGAAGCTCGATCAGCACCTCACGGTGATGCGTGACCTCGAGAAGCGGCTCGACGAGTTCGGCACTGGCGACGCGTGCATGATCCCCACTCGTCACCCGAAGTCCGGGAACGCGAACCCCGCGGACGACTATATCGTCTCCAACTTCTGGAACGGCGGCTCACCCTACTTCGACAAGATCGCCGACTACCAAATAGAGCTCCTCGCCGAGATCCTGAAATGCGACCTCTGCAGGTTCGCCACCATCGTGCTGCCGAACACCGCCGGTGAGGGGCAGAACCCCGGCACCGTCACGTCGTTCGACACCGGTGAAGAGGTCGCGTCCGCGACAGGGACCGATCTCACCATCCCGATGGACTTCCACAACGAGATCGCGCACGTCGTCAACAGCGAGTCCGACGTCGCGCAGCAGCGCGCGAGCGCGTCGATGAACCGATATTACTTCGGCAAGGTCGCGTCGCTCATGCAGCGACTCGACGCGGGCGGCGCGCTCGACAGCACGCTCATCCTCGTCGGCAACGAGGGCGGCGACGGCAATGGCCATTGGATTGGCCAGGTGCCCATCGTCCTCGCCGGGGGCGCCAACGGCGCCTTCAAAGGTGGTAAGCGAATCGTCGCGCCGGGCCGCACCGCCGTCGCTGGACAGCGCTGCACCGGCGGCCCCGAGTGGACCTCGCACAACCCCATCCTCGTCGCGGTGGCCAACCTCTTCGGCGAGGACCTCGATCACTACGGCACACACGACGACCCCGCGATGACCGCGGGCATCCCCGGGCTATTGGGATAAGCGGCGCTCGGCTGGCTCAGTTCGCGGGGAGCTCGACGAGCACGACCACAGAGCGCGCGGCGGTGTCGTAGGTCGCGGCCGTCCAGTCGGGCTCCGTGCCTGGCGAGTGAATGTTCGCGTAGGACTCGGCGGCCGAGGCGGTGTCCGCGACGACGCGCCACTCGAAGCCGGGGGCCGCCGCGGGCAGGTGCGCGATCACGGTTCCTTTATATCCGTTATACAAAACCAGGATGGAGCGCGCCGCGTCGCTCGCGGGCTCACCGTCGACGCGCCACGCGAGGAAGTGGTTCGCGGCGGAGTCCAAATAGGCGTTGGACGTCGACACCCCCTGATCGGTGAGGAACGCCCAATCGGCCAGGCCGTTGTTGTCCGGGTCCTCGGCCTTGGGGAACTGGGTCGGGCGCAGCGCCGGATGCGCCCGGCGAAAGCGCAATATCTCGCGCGCGAACGAGAGCAGCCCCGGCTCGACGGAGGTGCCGCTCCAATCGAGCCAGTTCGTCGAGGCGTCCAAGTTGTACGCGTTGTTGTTGCACTGGAGTGTGCGATAGAGCTCGTCGCCGCCCGTGATCATCGGCGCGCCCGCCGACAGCGCGAGGAGCGCGAGGCCTGTCCTATAGGCCTGACGCTGGCGTACAGGATCGCCGCCGTAATCCCAACTCAGGTTGTTGTTCTCCCCGCCGTCGGAGGGACCGTACGGCCAGGGCTGGGCGTTCTGCTTCGCGTTGCAGGAGAAGAGATCGCGCAGCGTGAAGCCGTCGTGCGAGACGAGGAAGTTGACGGTGGCGCTCGGCTGTCGGCCGTCATCGGCGAAGAGGTCCGGAGAGCCTACAACCTTGTAAACCAACTCGCGCGGCGTCACGTCCTCGAGGTCGAGGCGGTTCATGTCGCGGCGGAAGGTGTCGCGGTAAATGCCATTCCACTCGGCCATCCCCGTGGGGAACTCACCGATTCGATAGGTGCCCGCGCCGAGCGCCCAGGGCTCTGCGATGAGGTCGGCGCCTGCGCCGCCTGCGGGCGAGCGCGCCGGGAGCTCCGTGACCGCGCGCCCGAAGATGCCCGCGTCGTCGGTCGGCTCGAACGAGAAGCAGCTCGTCTCACAGCCGTTCGCGACGACGGGCGCGAGGTCGAAGCGGAAGCCGTCGACCCCGATATCCCGATAGAAGTAAGCGAGCGAGTCGACCACGAGATCGCGAAACACCGGACTCGCGGCGTTGGTGTTCGCGCCGATACCGGTGTTGTCCGCGTAGTGGCTCGGGTCGGTCGCGAGCTCGTAATAGCCGGCGTTGTCGAGCCCGCGCAGCGAATAGAGCTTGGCGATGTTCGGGTCGCCAACCCCGCCCTCCGAGGTGTGGTTGTACACCACGTCCATGAAGACCTTGATGCCGTGCGCGTGCATGGTCTTCACCATCTCGCGGAGCTCGCGCGTAGGCCCGCCCGGGGTCTGATCACAGGCATAGCGCCGATCGGGGGCGAAGAACGCGAGCGTCGAATATCCCCAATAGTTGTCGCCCGGAGTCCCGACCTCGAGGTCGTTCGTCGAGTTCGGGGTCTCCTGAATGGGCAATAGCTCTATCGCCGTTATCCCCAAATCGGCGAGATACTCTGCCTTCTCGGCAGCGCCCTTGAAGGTGCCGCGACAAGCGGCCTCGACCGAGGGATCGCTCATCGTGAAGCCCCGGACGTGGACCTCGTAGATGGTGTCGTCGGCCAGCGATTGGGTCGGTCTCGCCTCGTCGGCGGGGGTCGCGGGCTCCACCCAAATGCTCTTCGGCGCGACGGGGGCGCTGTCCTTCGCGCGGTTGTCGAGGCCAGTGCGATACACGCTGCCGTCGAGCATGTCCGGCCGTATGGGATCGTGAGAGATCTCTCGGGCGCGCGGATCGATGAGCAGTTTATTCGGATTGAATCGATTCCCCTGGGCGTCGACGTCGGCGATGAAGCCGACCTCGGACCCGGGTGTCCACGCTGCGTCCCAAGGCCAATTCGGCCCCCACGCGCGGAGGCCGTAATAGACGACACCGGTGAGTCCCGCGGCGTCGAGCTCGGCTCTCGTCACGGAGAGGGTGAAGTCCGTGGAGCCCTCCGCGTGCTCGAGCGTGCGAACGAGGACCTCACTCGACCCCGCAGCCTCCGCATAGAAATAGGCATCAATGCGGGTAGCGCGTGTCGAGCCGACGACGATGTCGAGCGTCGAGCCGACGGCCCCACCCCCACCGCCGCCCTCACCGCCGGAGCTCGCGGCCCCCGCCTGAGCCCCCTGTCCACCCCCACCCGTCCACACGACCGACCCGCCGCCACCAGCGTCGTCGCCAGCGTCACCGCAGCCTCCGACGAGCGCGGCGCCGGTGACGAAGAGGAGGGTGCAGCCACGCACGAGCTTCGCGTTCGACAGCACGTTGCGAACGTAGCTCAGTCCTGAGTCACGGTGGGGCGAAAGTGTCACGCCCCCTCGTGACGCAGATCTTCGCCAATATCGGATTAGCGTCACGACACGCCGTTATGCCTGTTACGGCGACGGCTGTAACAGGCGACTCTGCCGTCACGGCTTTTGGCGTCACAGCTTTGGGGCATATGACCTGCAAAGCGCCGCGCCATGAAGACTTCAATGAAGACCTGTATCGGAACTTCGGTGTTTGCGCTCGCGGCCGTGCTCGCGATCGGCTGTGGCGACGACGGCCCTGGCGGCAGCGGTGGCACCGGAGCGGTGGGACAGGGCGGTAACGGGGGCACGCCTGCCCAAGGTGGCGGCGGCGCAGGCGGCGGTGGAAGCGCCGTTGTTTATGCCGATTACGACGTAGCCCCGGCGCCGGCGAGCGTGACGTTTACCGATGTTTGCGGAGCCGGGTCGTCGCACCCGACGTTCAACAGCAACGACGAGGGCCTCAACACCGACGCGACCCCGATCGCGGTCCCGTTTCCATTCCACTATTACGACTCCACTCCGGAGAGCATCCGCGTGTCGATCAACGGCTGGATCTCGTTCTCCGAGTTCCTCCCCGACTCCGCTCCTCGCCACCTGCTCGGTGAGGTCACGCTCCCCGACGCGAGCTCGCCGAATGGCGCCATCTACGCGCTTTGGGAGGACCTGCGGATCGCCTCGCCCGACGGGCTCTGTTACGGAGTTGTAGGCGACGCTCCGAACCGTTCGTTCATCATCGAGTGGGACAAGGCCGGCTTCAACGAGTCGGGGATTCAGACTCCGCTCGGGGAGCTCACCTTCGAGATCGTCCTCAACGAGGGCGACGACACCATCGACCTCGTCTACGACACCGTCTCGGTGGTCGGCGCGGAGGATCGGCTCGCCGCCTCCACGACGGGGATCGAGAACGAGGCGCTCGTCGGCGCCGAGCACCAAGCCACGATCGGCACCGGCGTGACCGACGACCCCGCGACCGGCACCGCGCTCCGCTTCACGCCCGTCCCCGCCAACTGACCCGCTCGCGCGCGGCCGCCAGGCAGACTACGCTGGGCGCGTGTCTCGGCGGCCTTGGTTTTACGCGTGTGTCGACCTCGGCAGCCTCGCTCTTTTCGCGGGCTCGCTCACGGCGTGTGAGCTCGTCCTCGGCGACTACGACACGTCGGCCGCGGGCGGCGGCGTCGGGGGCACGGGTGCAGCGGGCGGCTCGGGCGGGGGCTCGGCGTGTGATGTGAGCGCCGACCGCTGCTGGGATTTCGAGGGCCCCGACGGCCTCTCGGACTTCACCGTCCTCGCCGAGGCGGGCACGCTCGCGCTGACGACCGACCAGGCCTTCTCGGGCAGCCAGAGCGTCGACATCACGTTCGCCTCGGACGTCGCGGGGCAGCTCTCCGCCGAGACCTCGCTGCCGAGCTTTCAGCGCATACGCATTCGCGCTCGCGTCCGCACCGATCAGCTGTTGGGCTCGGGGCTCTACGCGTTCCATCTGCTCTATTCGACACAAGTCGATGGGGGCCCGGGCGCAGATTACTGTCTTCTCTTCGCGGCCATCGCGAACGACGGGCAGTTCCTCTTCGACGCGGTCGGGTCGGGTGTCGGCGAGAGCACAGGGCTCGAGCCAGCGGACTTCGTCAGCGACTATCGCCAACTCGACGTCGTCGTGGATGTCGGCGCTTCGGACTTTTATGCAGAGCTCGACGGCGTGCGCGTCGACGCGGCGGTCGCGCAGAACGGGGGCTTTCCGCTCGCCTGTTACGGGCCTGGGGTGACGGTCATGTCTCCCAGCCTCGTCTTGGGCCCGGGCGACCGCACCGCTTATCCAGGGCAGGCCGTCATGAACCTCGATTTGATCGAGGTCTTCATCGATGGCTGACGCCCGCGCCCCTGGGTCGCTCGTCGCTCGCGAGAGCACACACGACGCTCGCGAGATGGGGCGCCGCTACGTGCTCGGCCGAGAGATCGCGATCGGGGGCATGGCCACCGTCCACCTCGGCAAGCAGCTCGGGGACAAAGACTCCGAGGGTCGCACGGTCGCCATCAAGCGGCTCCATCGGCCCTTCGCGCGGGACCTGGACTTCCTCCGCATGTTCATGGATGAGGCGCGGCTCGCGACGTTCATCAAGCACCCGAACGTCGCCGCGACGCTCGACCTCATGTTCGAAAATGGCGAGTTCTCGCTCGTGCTCGAATACATCCACGGCGCGAGCCTCGCCGAGCTGCTCCGCGCGGTCGGTGGTCCCATCCCCGCGCCGATCGCGGCGACGATCATGATCGACACGCTCCACGGGCTCGGCGCAGCGCACGACGCGCGCGGCGACGACGGGGTCGCGTTGGAGATCATCCATCGCGACGTGTCGCCTCAGAACATCCTCGTCGGCGTCGACGGCGCAGCCCGCGTCGTCGACTTCGGTGTAGCGAAGGCCACAGTCCGCCTCCAAACCACGCGAGAGGGCCAGACCAAGGGCAAGCTCGCTTATATGGCGCCCGAGCAGCTCTTGACTGGCAGTGAGATCGATCGACGCGCTGACATCTATTCCGCCGGCGTGCTGCTCGCTGAATTACTTACAGGTAAGAAAGTATTTGCGGCCGAGAATGAAGCTCAGTTGATGCTCAAAGTGCTCTCCGGTGTTGTCGACTTGCCGTCGAAGCTCGCGCCCGGGGTCGGCGCTGCTTGGGACGACATCGTGGAGCGCGCTGTCGCGCTCGCGCCGGCGAGTCGATACCCCAGCGCGGGCGCCATGGCCGAGGCCATCGACGCTGCGATCGAGAAGGCCCCGCGCGACGTGGTAGCGCGCTGGGTGGCGTCGACCTGCGCCGCGCTGCTCGAGCAACGCAACGAGCTCGAGCGCGCCCTCGACGCAAAGGTCGCAGGCCGCGCCGCGACCGCTGGCGACGCGACGAAACCCACGCCCGAAGAGCGGACGCTGCGTGACTCCTCACTGACCGCTTCGACCCCACAACCCAAACGCCAGCGCAGCCTGTGGATCCCGGCGTTCGTCGTGCTCGCCGTCGCGTTGGGGATCGTCGTCGTCTATCGAATGCGCACGCAGCCGACGGAGTTCAGGGTCGACGAGACCTCGCAATCGGCTGCTGCCGCACTGGAGACTCCGCGCACAGTCGAGCCCTCGAAGCCTCCCCTCGAGAGCGCGAGCGCAGCCTCTTCGACAGCAGCTTTGGCGTCCGCGAGCGCGCCAGAGGCCCCGCGTTCGGCCCGCTCGACCCCGACCGTCCACCCCACGGTGACAGCGGCGTCCAGCGCCACGCAGGCTCGACCCTCGGCAAAATCCACGGCCGCGGCCAACTGCAAGAACCCGCTTTATGTCGACTCCGCTGGTATCACGCGGGTTCGACGCGAGTGCCTGAAGTAGCTCGGAGCAGCCGAGCGCTTCTGCAGGCATTGCACGAAGCATCGCAGGACCTGCGGTGCCGCACGTGCTGGATGCGAGGGAGATCGTGGCATCTAGGCGTGGCGCGAGCCTTGCTACGTGCCGGTCGTTGTGAGTTCAGCACCGGAAGCTAACGTTGGGGAGGCTCTAGAACGCTCTCTCCCCAGCTGCGAACTCCTCGCTCGAGCTGCGTGTGCACGGGTCTTTGGAACGTCGGCCGCAGCCCCTGGAACACCAATTTGCATGGCGCCGAGCGATCGGGCCGACAGTGAATCCATTGTTAGCGCGGGCGTGAGCTCCGCGGAGAAATTATGAGCGCCACCACAGCCGAAGAATCACCGCGGGCCACAACCCGCAAGATTGAATACAACGACGGCATCGTACGCATGTTCGTGGGCGCGTCGATCATGTGGTCGATCGTCGCGCTGCTCCTCGGCGTCATCGTGGCGACGCAGCTCGCGACGTTCAAAGCGAACCTGCACCCGATGCTGGCCTACGGCCGACTGCGACCGCTGCACACGAACGCCGCCATCTTCGCGTTCGTCGGCAACATGATGTTCGCGGGGGTTTACTACTCCACACAGCGCCTCGTCAAAGCGCGAATCTCAGACGTCCTCGCCAAGATCCACTTCTGGGGTTGGCAGGGCATCATCGTCGCCGCAGCCGTCACGCTGCCCCTCGGGCTGACACAAGGGAAAGAGTACGCCGAGCTCGAGTGGCCAATCGACATCGCGATCGCGGTCATCTGGGTGGTCTTCGCGCTGAACTTCTTCCTGACGCTCTATCGGCGCACGGAGAAGCACCTCTACGTGGCGATCTGGTTCTACATCGCGACGATCGTGACGGTCGCGATGCTCCACATCGTCAATTCGCTCGCGATCCCCGTCGCAGCCACGAAGAGCTATTCAATCTTCGGCGGAGCGCAAGACGCTCTCGTGCAGTGGTGGTACGGCCACAACGCGGTCGCCTTCTTCCTCACGACGCCCATCCTGGGCATCATGTACTACTTCGTTCCGAAGGCTGCGGAGCGACCCGTATATTCCTATCGACTGTCGGTCATCCACTTCTGGGCGCTGGTGTTTCTGTATATCTGGGCCGGCCCCCACCACCTCCTCAACACGGCTCTGCCGGATTGGGCGCAGTCCCTCGGCATGATCTTCAGCGTCATGCTGTGGGCCCCGAGCTGGGGCGGCATGATCAACGGGTTGCTCACGCTGCGCGGCGCCTGGCACAAGCTGCGAACGGACCCCGTACTCAAGTTCTTCGCGGCCGGCATCACGTTCTACGGTATGTCGACCTTCGAGGGCCCGCTCCTCTCCATTCGGTCCGTGTCAGGCCTCGCGCACTACACCGACTGGATTATCGGCCACGTCCACGAGGGCGCCCTCGGCTGGAACGGCTTCATGGCCGTCGGTATGTTCTATTGGATCATCCCGCGACTCTACGGGACCAAGCTGAACAGCACGCGCCTCGCGGACGTACACTTCTGGCTCGCGACGATCGGTATCCTCATCTACGTCATTTCGATGTGGGTCGCTGGCATCACGCAGGGCCTCATGTGGCGTGCGGTCAACCCTGACGGCTCGCTCCGCTACCAGTCGTTCATCGAGACCGTCGTCGCCATTCGCCCGCTCTATTGGACTCGTATGGTCGGCGGGCTGCTCTACCTGGGCGGCATGCTGATCATGGTGGTCAACATCGTGCGCACAGTCCGCTCGGGTAAACCCGTCGACGGACACACCACCGTGGTGGTCGAGGAGAAGAAGGAGCCCGAGGCTGGCTGGGCGTCGCTCATCTTCGGCAAGCCGGTAGTCATCTCCGCCGTCATCATGCTGCTCGCCTGGGGCGTGGGCATCGGCGACGCAGTGACTGGCATCGCGTGGATCACGCTCCTCTTCATCGTCGGCGCTGCTGGCATCATCATCAGCATGCTCACCAAGGGCAGCGGTCCGACCTGGCACCGCCTGCTCGAAGGCCGCGCGCTGCTCTTCACGGTCTTGACCGTTGTCGCGGTCGTCGTGGGCGGGGCTGTCCAGATCATCCCCTCAATCTTGGTCAAGCCGAAGCCCGAGGTCGCCGCGCAGACACGAATGCCCACCGGGCTCGAGATCGAAGGCCGCGACATCTATATCCGCGAGGGTTGCTATACCTGCCATTCGCAGATGATTCGCCCCTTCACCTTCGAGGCGCAGCGCTTCGGCGATCCGTCACTCATCGGTGAATCCCGGTATGACCATCCCTTCCAGTGGGGCTCCAAGCGAACCGGCCCCGACCTCGCCAGAGAGGGCGTGCGCAACGGGAGCGCGGCTTGGCACTACTCGCACTTCCGTGACCCACGGGCGGTCTCACCCGAATCGAACATGCCGAGCTACGCCCATTTCCTCACCAACAAGGTGAACTTCGGCGGAACGTCGGCGAAGCTCTCCGCTCTCTCCAAGGTCGGAGTCCCCTTCACCGACCTCCAAATCCAAAACGCGGCGAAGGACGCGGAGGCTCAGGCCAAGCTCGTCGCCGCCGAGCTCGCGGGCCAAGGCATCAAGGTCGAGCCCGACACCGAGATCGTGGCGATCATCGCCTACATCCAAAGTCTGGGTAAGCCGCCCTCGGCTACGACGAAGGAAGCGCCCGCTCCAATCCTCACCAAACTCGAGATCAAGCGCGTGGATGATGATGTCTCCAAGCCCGACCCGGACGCAGCTTATTGGGCCTCGGGAGTGCCTGGCACCGTCACTTTGACCGCTCAACCCATGGTTACACCGCGGCCAGAGACGACGACGACCGACAGCGTAACGGTCGTCGCGGTCCACGACGCCAAGAACGCGGCCTTCTTGCTGAAGTGGAAAGACACCGAGGTCAGCGAGGCAGGTCGTTTGGGAGAGTTCTCTGACGCGTTCGCGCTGGAGTTCCCGCTGAACTCCAGTGGACCGCTGCCCCCCGTCATGATGGGGAGCAAGGGGCAACCCGTGCACCTCTTCCATTGGCGAGCCCAGTATCAGCGCGACGCCGAGCGGGGCAAGCCAGAGATGAAAGACCTCTATCCCAACATGTCGATTGACATGTACCCGATGGAGTTCGCGAACGCACCAGGCGGCTCCAAAGCGGAAGGGGAGAAGTTCTCTCCCGGCGTCGCCGTGGGCAACCCACAGTCCTACCAGAAGACGGGCGTCGACGAGATCGTCGCAGAGGGCTTCTCGACCTCGGCAGTGCAAGAGGGCCACGGCAGTACGGGCCGGGGCACGTGGAAAGACGGCGAGTGGCGACTGGTCATCGTCAGACCGCTTGTCATCGAGGGTGGCTCGGAGCTCAAGTCAGGCGCGGACGGGAACATCGGCTTCGCCGCTTGGCAAGGTGGCAAGGGCGAGGTCGGCTCTCGCAAGTGCGTCACCATGCAATGGACGCCATTCCACGTGGAGTGATAGACATGCAATCCGACGAACTTGTCCAGCGAGCCCGGGAGTTTGGAGTTGCGTCGTTCCTGACGGCGTATCCCGGGGATGATTTCGACGCTGCCGTCGGCGAGCTCATTGCCTCGCCGGCGGTCATGCCAGCGCTCTTGCCGACGCTGGAGGAAATGAGGAGTGTGGGGGCCGCGGAGCTGCGCGACGGTTACATCGCGCTCTTCGACCGCGGCGCCGGCAAAGCCTCCGCATATGAGACCGAATATGGACGCATGCGAGGTATGAGCAAAGGGAACGACCTCGCCGACCTCTCCGGCTTCTATCGCGCCTTCGGGCTCACTCTCGACGAGGAAGCGCACGAGATGCTCGACCACGTGAGCGTCGAGCTCGAGTTCTATGGACACCTCTTGCTGAAGGAAGCCCACCTGCTCGAGCTCGGCCAAGTCGAAGGGGTGACGATTGTGGGGGACGCTCGTGCAAAGTTCCTGAAGTCCCACCTCGGTGCATTCGTGCCGGCGATCGCACAGCGAGTCGAGGTTCGCTCTCACCCAGTCTTCAGCCGACTCTTCGACTGGTGTGCGGGCCTCGTCGCCGCGGAGTGCAAGCGAGCCGCAGTCGAGCCTGCTCCCCTCGATTTCTTTGCGGACTCGGGCTTGAGCGAAGAGATGCGCTGCGCGACGAAGAGCCTGCCGATCTTCCCAGAGTAAATTGGTTTGGGGGTCAAAAGGTTACTCTGCATTTTGCTTTCTCAAATTGCCGTCATCGACTAGTTTGCGCAGCTCGCGGGGGGGCGCTGGGTGATTGTTTTGGGTCGCCCCCACCGAGCAAAAGACCGCGCTTCGTTACCGAGCGCGCGGCAAAGAGGGAGAGCGAAATGCGTATTCCGGTCAGGCTGTTGTTAGCCGCGACGTTGGTCGTCGCGACCCCCGCGGGCCTCGTCGCCTGCGGCGGCGGTAAGAGCGACGCAAAGTCCGCCGACGGCAAGGGCAAGAAGCACCACGTCGAGGGCAAGGCCGCGAAGGTCGACGCGAAGGCCATCGAGGCCGACCCGGCCCTCGAGGAGAAGGCCAAGGAGAAGAAGAAGGTCAAGGACTACCAGTCGATCACCGTCAAAGAGGACGAGGTCGACCTGAACCCCGGCGTCTCGATCAACTTTGCCACCGGCAAAGACACGATCAGCGACGAGTCGTATGGCGTCCTCTACGAGATCTGGAGCGTCCTCGACGACAACCCGGACATGCGTATTCGCGTCGAGGGCAACACCGATGACGTCGGTCCGCGCGACGGGAACCTCGACCTCTCGGCGCGGCGTGCGGCGCGTGTGTACGACTTCTTCGTGACCGCTGGCGTCGATCCTTCGCGACTCGACTTCGTCGGCTGCGGCCCGGACAACCCGCTCGTCTTCGACACGACGAGCGACGCTCGCGCTGCGAACCGCCGCGTCGACTTCATCATCATGAAGGACGCGTCGGTCATCTGTGGTGGCGTCTACGATCCGCCCCCCGCCGGGGACGAGTGAGCATGCGAGCGCCCCTCATCGGTCTCGTGCTCTCGACGCTCGCGCTCTCGGTCGTCGCCTGCGGCGGCGGCAAGAGCGAGGCAAAGAACGAGAACGACACGAAGCCCGCTGGAGAGAAGAAGCACGAGGAGAATCCCGACTGGTGGCACTCGCAGATCGAGGTCGCCAACAAGTCGGATTACGCAATCCTCAAGCTCTACCTCACCCCGCACGACGCGAACGAGTGGGGTCCGGATCAGCTGCAGGACGACACCCTCGCCAAGAACGAGACGCTCGTGCTCAAGGGCATCGACTGCAACTCCTACGATGTGAAGCTCGTCGACAAGGACGGCGACGAGTGCATCGTGAAGGACGTCGATCTCTGCCTGAAGACAGAGCGCTGGGAAATGACGACCGAGGCACTCGTCGGTTGTCAGGCCCTCACGGCCTCGGGCGGGCAGTGACATCCGCGTAAGTGAAGAGCGGGCCCCGCGGCTCGCTCTTCACTTGCCGTTTTGTCAAGCCGATTGTCGCATAGGGCCCCGCGCGTGACCGGGTGCCTCAACAATCCGGATTGTTGAAATACGCATCCCGCTCTGCGTCACACGCGCTGGGATCATCCGGAATCGGCACGTCCTCGTTTGGCGATGCAGCGCAAGTATAGGTTTGACCAGCCTCGCAGCGCTGCCAAGCGGCCAAGAGCGTGATGCACTGGTCGGTGTCTGTCGTGATCTTGTAAGCGTCGCAGATGTCGTTGCAACCCTCGACATCGAACTTCGGACAGCTCTCGAGCTGGGTATCGCAGGCGTCTCTGCAGGCCACGACACCCTCGTTCTCTTGTGTATTGGAGTCGCCGCCCGCGCCGCCCTGCCCGCCTGCCCCGTCGTCACCGCAGCCGGCTAGACCCATGGGTGCAGTAGAGATGGTGAGCAGCAGAGCCGCTACGAGCGCTGCCCCTCTGCCGACTTGGTTCCGACCTTTGTTCGAGACTGTCGTTCTCCGCATGCTCATGCCTTAAGCACGTACCTCGAGGTCAGTAACCCAAACTTATGTTGATCTCCTCGAGTCGCAACCGGATGGCACGCGCGCGCGGAACCGCATAGAAGAGAGGTTATGGTCGCCGATGACCCGCGCGCCGTCCTCGCTGCTCACCCATTGTTCGGCGCTTGCCGAGGCGCGGGCTCACTCGCGACCTTGAGCGAGGCTTGTGGCGTCCGAACCGCGCCCGCTGGGGCGGTGATCTTCCGCGAGGGGGATCCGGCGCCGTTCGTCTTCGTGCTCGTCCGCGGCAGCTGCGACGTCTTGAAGCGCGGGGAAGACGGGCACGAAGTGGTCTTGCGATCGCTCGCGCCCACCGAGGTCGGCGGACTGACGAACCTCGTGGGGGGTGCGCCGCGCTCCGCCACGCTCCGCGCGCGCGAGGCTACGACGCTGCTCGTCGTCGACAAGCTCGTGCTCCTTCGCGTCATGCGCGCCGACGAGGGGCTCGCGGACGCGATCCTCTCGGCGCTCGGGGACAAGGTGCGGGCGAAGAACGCACAGGTGGCGACGCTGATCGAGCACACTCGGCGCGATACGCGCGAGAGCGTCGCGTTCTTCGACGCCAAGCCGTACGAGCAGGCCGCTTTCCAGCGCAAGCTGCCGGAGACTCTGCGCATCAAGTACATCCCGGTTCGACTGGGCCCCGACACTGTGCGACTCGCGGACGGTTACCCGATTGTATGCGCCTTCGTAAACGACGACCTCGGCGCGAGCGTGATTGAAGAGCTCGCTGCGCGGGGCACGCGCCTCATCGCGATGCGCTGCGCAGGTTACAACAATGTAGCCATCGAGGCCGCCGCCGCAGCGAACATCCCAGTCGTGCGTGTACCTGCTTATTCGCCGCACGCGGTCGCCGAGCACACGCTCGCGCTCTTGCTCACGCTCGTCCGGCGCACCCATAGAGCTTACGCGCGTGTCCGCGAAGGGAACTTCTCATTGGCCGGCCTCGAGGGCTTCGACCTTTACGGGAAGACCGCCGGCGTCGTAGGGACTGGCAAGATCGGCGCGATTGTCGCGAACATTCTTGTAGGCTTTGGGATGCGGGTCCTGGCGTTCGACCCCTCACCGAGCGCTGCGCTCACGGCTTTGGGTGTCCGCTATGTGGCACTCGACGAGCTCTTTGCTTCGAGCGACGTGGTCTCTCTCCACGTGCCGCTGATGCGTGAGACCTACCACCTCGTCGACGCCGCGCGGTTTGCGGCGACCAAGCGAGGAATGGTGCTCCTCAACACGAGTCGCGGCGGATTGGTCGACGCCGCAGCGCTCATCGACGCGCTCAAGACGGGTCAGGTCGGCGCGGCAGGCTTGGATGTCTATGAGGAGGAGAGCGACTACTTCTTCCAAGATCGCTCGGACCGCGTGGTGCTCGACGATCTGCTCGCCCGCCTCATGACGTTCCCGAATGTGCTCATCACGAGCCACCAGGGTTTCCTCACGCGGGAGGCTCTCGACAACATCGCCGAGACGACGCTCGCGAACATCGCAGAGCACCTCGAGGGTAGAGCGCTGACGAACGCTGTCAGGCGCTGAGGCTCGCTAGAACGACATTCGCAAATACGCATTAGAGTCGCAGGCGACCCCCGGCGAGGCGCTCGCGAACGTGCTGCGTGGCTGTATGCCCACGCCGATCATCACGGCTCCCCCGACGACGTCGAGGCCCGAAACGACAATGAGCGCGGGCAGCCAGGGGAAGTTCTTCCACATCTTGTCGGGCTCGATCATGCCGGCCCAGACCGAGAGCGCCGTGGTCACGACAGTGCCTATCACCAACATCGAAATCCCCCCTCGAAACATCTTTATGCTGTACGGGGGGTCGACCTCGACTTTGCGGTCGCGCGGACAGTTACACGGCTGAAAGCCAGAACCGTCCTCTCGACAGACCTGAGTGCCCGAGCCTCTCATGCAGGCACAAGAGACCTGCTGCCCAGGTACGCATTGACTCTGCGCTGACGCCGTCGAGGTCACGAGGAGCGCCCCCACGAGCGCGACCAACGCGACGCAAAGCAACTTTACGCGACGCCCTAACCCCAAAGCCGACAACGACATAGGACCCTCCCCGGTAGCTCGGGGTTCGCAGAGCAACAGCCGATCCAGCTCCTAAACCCCAATGCCGGTCGAGAGCGCGAAGGAGCTGCGCCGTGTCCACGGACCCAGAAACAATTTCGGCCGAACCCCCGGCGGGCGCACCCTTGCGCAAAAAACGGAATGGCGTGTCATTCTTTCACGATGACGAACCCGGCAGCGCTCTCCACCCAGGTCCTCATCGTCGGCGGCGGCTTCTCGGGCATAGGCCTCGCCATGCGCCTGCTCGAGCGCGGTCACCGCGACTTCGTCGTCCTCGAGAAGTCGACGCGCCTCGGCGGCACGTGGCGCGACAACACGTACCCGGGCTGCGCGTGCGACGTGCCCTCTGTGCTCTATCAATACTCGAACGCGCCGAACCCGCGCTGGACGCGCGTCTTCGCCGAGCACCACGAGATCCAGGCCTACACGCTCGACGTCGCGGAGCGCTTCGGGGTCATGCCGCACGTTCGGCTCGCGACCGAGCTCGAGCACGCGACCTGGGACGAGCGCTCGCATCGCTGGCGCGTGAGGACCAACACCGGCGACCTCGAGGCTCGCTACCTCGTGCTCGCGCAGGGCCCGCTGCACGAGCCGCGCGTCCCCGCCCTCCCCGGCCTCTCGGACTTTCAGGGCACGGTCTTTCACTCGGCGCGCTGGCGTCACGACGTCGACCTCTCGGGCCGCCGCGTCGCCGTGATCGGGACAGGCTCCTCTGCGATTCAGTTCGTGCCGAAGATCCAGCCTCGCGTCGCTGAGCTCGTGCTGTTCCAGCGCACGGCGCCCTGGGTTTTGCCGAAGCCGGACTTCGCGATACCGGTCGAGTATCGAGATCTCTTCGCCCGCGTGCCGCTCGCGCAGCGCGCGCTCCGCGAGACCTTCTACGGCCTCACCGAGCTGCTCCAGCTCGCGGAGCGCAGCCCGGCCGCGATGCATCGACTCGAGCGGCTCGGCGCGTGGCACCTCGAGCGCCAGGTGCCCGACCCCGAGCTACGCGCGGCGCTGACCCCGAGCTTCACCCTCGGCTGCAAGCGCCTGCTCCTCTCGAATACCTACTATCCCGCGCTCACCGCCCCCAACGTCCGCGTCGTCGCCCAGGGCGTCACGCGCGTGAACGCGAACAGCGTTGTAAGCGCTGACGGCCGCGCCCACGAGGTCGACACCATCATCTTCGGCACTGGCTTCCACGTGTCGGACACCTCGATGCCCAGCCGAATCACGGGCCGCGGCGGGGTCCTGCTCGACAGCGTGTGGAAGAAGAGCCCGCAGGCTTATCTCGGCACGACCGTGAGCGGCCTGCCCAACGCGTTCTTCATGCTCGGCCCGAACTCGGGAAACGGCCACGGCTCGGCCTTCACCATCATCGAGGCTCAATCGAATTACATCGCTCGAGCCATCGAGCTCGCCGAGCGCGAGGGGCTCACTTCGCTCGAGGTCCGCGGCGGCGCGCAGCGTGTTTGGAATGACAGCGTGCAAGCAGCGCTCGCGAAGACCGTGTGGAACGCGGGCGGCTGCAAGAGCTGGTACCTCGACGAGACGGGTCGAAACAGCGCGATCTATCCGTGGACGACCATCGATATGAGGCTTCGTATGCGCAAATTCGACAAGGCCGATTATGAGGTGCGCTCGGCGCGCGGGGCGCGCCGAGCGATTGCACCCATCCCGCTCGGTGGCAGCGTCGTGGCCATCACGGGCGGTGCGCACGGCATCGGCCTCGAGACCGCGAAGCGGTTCGCGGACGCGGGCGCGGTCGTGTGCATCGGCGATCTCGATCTCGCGGCCGCGCGCCGCGCGACGGTCGGGCTCGGGCCGCGCGCGCGGGCCTACGCGCTCGACGTCTCGAAGCGCGAGTCGTTCGCGCGGTTCGTCGAGAGCGTCGAGCGCGACGTCGGTCCCATCGAGGTGCTCGTCAACAACGCGGGCGTCATGCCGACGGGGCGCTTCCTCGAGGAGGAGGACGACGCGCATGCCGCGGCGTTCGGCGTGAACACGTTCGGCGTGTCGCTCGGGATGAAGCTCGTCCTGCCGCGCATGATCGAGCGAGGCCGCGGGCACGTCGTGAACATCGCGTCGCTCGCGGGGAAGATGCCCGTCCCGTGGATGGCGACCTACGTCGCGAGCAAACACGCTGTGATCGGGCTCACCGATGCCGTCCGCACCGAGATCGACGGGACGGGCGTGACGCTGACGACGGTGATGCCCGGCGCGGTCAACACGCGGCTCGCGACAGGGATCTCGCTCCGCGGCATCCTCGCGCAGGAGCCCTCCGACGTCGCGCGCGCGGTGGTCGACAGCGTGCGCACGCGGCGCACGCACGTGACGGTGCCCTCGCTGCTCGCGCTCGCGGGCGAGGTGTTCCCCGTGTTGCCGCATCGCGCGCGGCTCGCGATCTTCCGTCTCTTCGGGGCCGAGCGGCTCCTCGCGACCGACGCCGCGGAGGCGCGCCGCGCCTACGAAGACGACGCTCGCAAACAGGGCCGCGAGCCCAGCGCCTCGACCCGCGCGACCGTCGAGGAGGTGCGAGCGTGAGCGCCCGGGCACAGCGAATCGGGCTCGTGTTCGCGTGTGGCGGCCTCGTTGGCTACGCGTGGTCGCTGCTCGCGCTTCGTCGCTATGCGCGCGCGACTGGCTGGGATCCGCGTCGCGCGAGCGCGCTCGTCGGGACCTCGGCCGGCTCGATCCTCGCGACCGAGCTCGGCGCCGGCGCGTCGGTCGACGACCTCTTCGCGCGCCTCGAGGGTGACCTCTCGAGCGGCCGCAGTCCGAGCAGCGTGCCGCCCGCGCCTGCCGCGCGCTGGCCCTCGCTGCCTCTCCTCGGGCACGCGCTCGATCGCGGCTCCTCGGTCTCGTTGCGAACAGCGTTGTCAGGGCTCGTCCCCGAGGGCCGCGCCGACAGCGCGATGATCGCGGGCGCGGTCGATCGCCTCGTCCCCGAGGGCGCGTGGGTCGAGCACCCGTCGTGCTGGGTCGTCGCGCTCGACGTCGAGACGGGCGAGCGCGTCGCGTTCGGTCGCGCTGGCGCGCCCCACGCGAGCTCCCGACAGGCCGTGCGCGCCTCGTGTGCGATCCCTGGTTGGTGCGCGCCCGTCTCCATCTCGGGGCGTCGTTACTTGGACGGCGGTATAGCATCGCCGACCTCGGCGGACTTGCTCGCCGACGAGGACCTCGACGAGATCGTCGTCTTCTCACCCATGACGTCGGTGCGTCCTGCCCCCGCTCACTCGTTCGCGGAGCGGCTCGAGCGTGTTATGCGCTGGTCGATGACGAGCATCCTCGATGACGAGGTGGAGAGGCTCACGACGCGCGGACATCGCGTGACCCGATACGAACCGACCGCGTACGAGCTCGGCCTGATGGGCGGCAACTTCATGGATGCTCGCAAGCGCGCCGCGCTCGTCGCCGCATGGTCGGAGTGAAGCGCAAGGCGCCGGCGACGAAGCGCCGCGCCGCTCCGGTGAAGCGAGAGGATCGCGCCGAGCGACGACGCGAGGAGATCCTCGCGGTCGCGGAGCGCATCTTCGCCGAGAAGGGCTACCACGCGACCGGCATCGCCGACATCGCGGCTGTGCTCGGGCTCGGTCACGGCACGTTCTATCGCTACTTCAAGAACAAACACGACATCGCACTCGCGGTGTTCGATCGGCTGCTCGGTCGCATCGGTGAGATCGCCCTGACCGAGGACCCGGAGAGCGCGCGCTCCATCGAGGATTACCGAGCGCAGACGCAGCGCCTCCTCACTCGGTGGCTCGCGCTCGTCGAGGAGCACCCTCACCTCGTGCGCTTCCTCCACGAGCAGACCGTCGTCATCGACCTCGATCGGCTCGGCAAGCTCATCGAGGCCTACGTCGAGTTCACTGCGCGTTTCCTCGAGAACGGAAAGGCGCGCCGTTTCCTCCGCGCGGATCTCGACGTGCGCGCGACGGCCGAGATGCTCGTCGCGCTCATCCTCGACGGCACGCGCCGCGCCCTCGAAGACCCCGACGTAAAAGCTACGCGACGCCGCGTCGACGCCGGGATCGCGCTCATGTTCGACGGCATCCGTCGCTGACACGCGATCTGCGCGTACGCTCGACGCATGTCGAAACGCTGGCTCTTCGCTTGTGTGGGGCTCTGGTTCGCGGCGGGCTGCGGCGACAGCGACGCGAGCGGTGGCGGCGGTAGCGGCGGTGGGCAGGGAGCGAACGGCGCGGGCGGCTCGATCGATCCGCCGCCCGTCCCAGGCGCGTGCGTCGCGCCAATCGAACCTGCGGATGTCTCGACGCCCACGACGGTCGTCGGCAGCGGGCCTGGCACGTGCGACGAGGCCTCGCTCGACGCGGCCGTCGCCGCGGGCGGCGTCATCGTCTTCGACTGCGGTCCCGATCCGGTGACGATCCCCGTCACGACCGAGAAGCGAATCGTCGCGTCGACGGTCATCGACGGTGGTGGACTCGTGACGCTCGACGCGATGGGCGCGACGCGCATCTTCGTCGTCGAGACCGAGGTCGACCTCACGGTGCAGCACCTCGGACTCAAGGGAGCGCGCGTCTCGGCGCCGCGCGGCGACGGGCCCGGCCCATCGAACAGCGGCGCTGCGGTTTACCGGCGCTCGGCGACACGACTCGTCGTCATCGACGTCCAATTCGCCGACAACCACGCGACCGACTCGGGCGCCGACATCGGCGGCGGCGCGATCTACTCCCACGGCGGCGACACCATCGTCGTCGGCTCGACCTTCGACGGGAACTCCGGCTCGAGCGGCGGCGCGATTGGCAATCTCAGGAGCAACCTCGCTATCTACAATTCGTCGTTCGCGAACAACCACGCAGTCTCGGGCAACGGGGGAGCGGTCGCGACGGACGGCCAGAACCCCGACCAAGGCAAGGTCTTCACCCTTTGCGGGGTCGTCGCGCAAAACAACCGGGCAGAGCTCGAGGGCGGCGCGATATACCGATATGGCTATCCCGGTGAGTCGAGCGTCATCGACTCGACGACGCTCGACGGGAACTACGCTGAGCAGCCAGGCGCCGCGCACGCCGGTGGCCTCTATCACCTCACCGACACGCCGGGGGTGATGCCGCTCACGCTGACGAACAGCACGATTTCGAACAACACGTCCGCGAACGGCGCCGCTGGGGCCTTCTTCTACAACTCACCTGTCGAGCTCACGAACGTCACCATCACGGGCAACGTCGCGACGGCGAGCCTCGGCGGGGGCATCGCGGCCAACGGCGTCACAGGCACGCTCAAGAACTGCACGATAGCGAACAACCACGCCGACGCCGAAGACTCGTTCGGCGGTGGGCTCGTCGGCGGACAGAACCTCACTCTGCAGAACACGATCATCGCCGGCAACACCGCCGGCAACGCCTGGAATCCAGTGAGCTGCACGGAGACCGCCTCGGGCGCGAACAACATGCAGTTTCCCCCCCAACAGGAGAGTGGCCAGGACGACACTCCGTGCGTCGGGGCGATCGACTTCGCCGATCCGCTGCTCGGCCCTCTCGCCGATAACGGCGGGCCGACTGCGACGATGGCGCTCATGTCCGGGAGCCCCGCGATCGGCGCTGGGGTGGATTGCCCACCAACGGATCAGCGCGGCGTGGAGCGCACGAACGGCTGCGACCTCGGCGCATATCAACACGACGCCAATTGAGGGGTACCATCGCGCCGTGACCTATCTACGTGCTTTCTCTTGGTCCGTCGTCGCGAGCGCTATTGCCCTTTCGGCGGCCTGTGGTGATGACACCTCCTCGGGTGGGGCCGGCGGCTCGACTGGCGGCACCGGCGCCGGGACGAACAACGGCGGAGCGACCAACACAGGCGGCTCGAACAACGGTGGCTCGACGAACAACGGCGGTTCGGGCGGTGGCGCGCCCGCGCCGACTGCCACCTGCCCCGCTTCGGATTTGCCTGCTCCGCCGACCGACTGCAGCGCAGGCGACGTGCTCTGCGTCGGTCCTGGTGCGGAGTTCACGACGATCCAAGACGCGGCCGACGCCTCCAAACCGGGAGATACCGTGCTCGTCGCGGCCGGCAGTTATGCCGGATTCCAGATCGACGTGTCGGGGACTGCGGATCAGCCGATCACGTTCGCCGCGTCGGGGGCGGTCACCATCGACTCCCCCGCTCCGACGGGAGACGGGATTCGCATCGAGAACTCGAGCCACGTCCGCGTCATCGGCTTTGCGATCCACGACACGCCCGAGCGCTGCATCGCGGCCCGCGGCGCGACGCCCGATACGCCGATGACCGACGTATGGGTCGTAAGCAACACCTGTGATCGCGCCGGGGTCGAGGGCTTCTATCTTTCGGAGCTCGAGTCTTCACACGTCGAGCTCAACGTCATTCGCGACTCCGGTCAGTCGGGGAGCACGCGCAGCCATGGGATTTACCTGGCGAACGCGGGCAGCGACAACACGACGATATGCGGCAACCTCATCGCAGGGTCGGCCCCCGACGAGTCGAACGGGATCCACTTCAATGGGGATTTGAGCGTCGGCGGAGACGGCGTCATATCGGGTCTCATCGTCGCGTCCAACGTGGTCACCGGCCACGCGCAGAACGGCTTCAACTTGGACGGCGTTCAAGATTCGACCTTCGTGAACAACGTCGTTTATGGCAATGTCCGCAACGCGCTACGGGCTTATGCGATCGACGCCGCCGAGGGCCCGCGGAACTTGGTGGTCGTCGGCAATACGCTCCTCACGGGGACCTCGGGCTGGCCCCTCCGCTTCACCGAGGATCTCGGCGGGCACGTCGTGTTCGACAATATCCTCCTCACGGAGGGCGCCGACCTCGGCAGCATCTCGCTCGAGCCGAGCCCGGCCTTCGCGAGCTCGCACAACGTCGTCGTCGACCGATTCACCAACGACGATGAGTCGAGCATCATCTCGCTCGCAGAGTGGCAGGCGCTCGGCTACGACGACGGCTCGATTGTGTCGAGCCCCGCGGCGCTCTTCACCTCACCGGGGACTGGCGACTTTACGCTCCTGTCGAGCGCTCCCGCGATCGACGCCGGCGTCGCTTCTTTCCAGTCCATCGCAGCCCCCAACGCCGATATTGCGGGGACGCCGCGACCGTCGGGGGCTGGCTTCGATATTGGGGCTTACGAGCGCGCCCAATAGGCTCAGAACGCGACCCCCAGGCCGCGCGGGCTCGCATAAAAGCGGAGGTCTCCGGCCTTGGTCGTTGGCTCCTCGGTCGCTGCGAGCGCCGTGAGGATGACCGCGACCACGACGCCGACGCCACCCACGACGAAGCCCGCCGTCGAGGCGTGCGCGGCCGCGTACATGTCGTCGATGTCGCCGCGCTGGCCGGGAGCGCACGTCGTCGGCGTGGGGCAATCGAGGTTGCCTTGCCGATCGAGCGCGATCGCGCCACCGACTGCGCCGGTGATGAGCCCCGCGCCCCCGAGAGCCCAGCTGACCGCGGCGCCAATCCAGAGGCCGCTCGGACCCGATTGAGGGCCCGTGACAGGCGGCGCTCCGCCCTTCGTCGGGAGCGTGAGCTCGACGATGCGGTTGCGCTCACCCACGCGGATGACGACCTCGAGGTCGCGCGCGATCGTCGCGTCGTCCGAGGCCTCGACGCGCAGCTTGTGGGGCCCCGGATCGAGGGCGATGGGGGTGCCACCGAGCGCGTTCTCGAGCGGGGTGCCGTCGAGCAGCACACTTGCCGCGAGCACGTCGTGACCCGCGCTGTCGCGCACCGCGAGGACCACGGTCGGCGTCTCGGCCTCGAGCTCGGCGACCCACTTCACGCAGGGGCCGGAGATGACCTCGGGGCACGAGCTCGACGAGCACACCCGCGCCTCGCGTCGAGCGTCGACGAGCTTCGCCGCGGCGCGGAGCTCCTGCGCTTTCTCGAACGAGGCCGCGCAGGCCTCCGCGTCGGGAGCTTGCGCGCGGCTCGGCGCGGCGCTGAGGAGGAGCGCGCTCGTCGCGACGACGCGAGCCGCGAAACGTCGAGTCGTCATCAGGCGTCGTCCTCGTCGGTCGAGGCGCCCTCGCGCAGCCCGAGATCGATCATGCGGCGCTGCACGAAGCGACGGCTGATCCCAGCCTTTTCAGCGGCGCGCGTGATGTTGCCGCCCTCTCGGTCGAGGAGCGCCTTGAGGTAGGTCCGCTCGAACTCTTCGAGCATCAAGGCCTGCGCCTCTTTGAAGGGCAGATCGAGTCGCACCCAAGGTTTGTCCGCGGGCGACTCCACCGCAGAGCTCGGCGGAGCGGGCGACGCGCCCATCTGCGCGAGCGAGACGCGTCGCTCGAGGTAGTTCCTGAGCTCGCGGACGTTGCCGGCCCACGATCGCGTGAGCAGCGTCGAGACGAGGTCCGGCGTTACGCGCTCGGTCCCACCCGAAAGCCGATCGAGGAAGTGCTGCGCGAGCATGGGAATGTCCTCACGACGGGCGCGGAGCGGCGGCAAGACCGCGGTCACCACGGCGAGCCTGAAATAGAGGTCTTCGCGGAACGTGCCCTCGTTCGCCGCGGCCGCGAGGGGTCGATGGGTAGCCGCAACGACGCGCACGTCGACGCGCTTCTCCCGATTGGATCCGACGCGACGGACCTCACGCGTCTCGAGGACGCGCAGGAGCTTGCGCTGCGCCGTGAGCGGGAGCTCACCCACCTCGTCGAAGAAGAGCGTGCCGCCATCGGCCTCCTCGAACGCGCCGACGCGGTCGGAGATCGCCCCGGTGAAGGCGCCGCGCACGTGGCCGAAGAGCTCGCTCTCGACCAGGTGATCGGGGATCGCGCCGCAGTCGATCGCGAGGAAGCGCTTGTCGCGCCGACTCGATCGCTCGTGGATCGCGCGGGCCACGAGCTCTTTGCCCGTGCCGGTCTCGCCCTGGATCAGCACCGTCGACTGCGTCGGCGCGACGCGCTCGATGATCGCGTAGACGTGGCGCATCGCTGGGCTCGCGCCCACGAGCTCGCCGAGCCGCTGATAGGGCGCGAGCTCGATCTCGACAGGCTCACTGGTGAGCTCCACGCGGAGCGTAGTCGCGCCGATGCGCACGAGGTTCCCCGGCGCGAGGTACGCATCGCGGACGCGGATCGCGTCGACGAATGTGCCGTTCGTGCTGCCCTGATCACGCACGCGCACGGTGCTCCCGTCGGGCGCGATCATCACGTGGACGCGCGACACCGTCGGATCGGAGAGGCGAAAGTCGTTGCCCTCCGCGGTGCCGATGCGAAGCCCATTGCCGGTGACGCGAACGCTCTGACCGCGATCGGGCCCGTCCACGACGACGAGCAAGAGGCCCGGCGCGGAGAGGCGCTCGACGGAGGGCGCCTGGTAGCGCGTCGTGCGGTCGTCTCGAGGAGCGGTCACGCTTTGGATCTCCTAGCGAAGAGCGACCATTTTCCGCAACCGTTCCGTTGCGCGGGCACGCACGAGCCCAGCGACGAGGCGGGCGCGCGCTCGCTCGGCGCGCCAGCGCAGCCCGAGCGGACGGGGCTCCGGGAGCGACAGCCAGAGCCGCAGGAGGTGCCGCTGCCGCGTCGGTTCACCGTCTGCGCGGGCATCTTCGTAGCCCGTGCGACCGTGCACGACCGTGTGATTCGAAACGAGCTGGATGTCCCCTGGTTCGAGGTCCATCTCGAGCGCGAAGCCAGGCTCGTTCATGATTTCATCGTAGAGCTCGAGAACCTCGCGCCCACGTGGATCGATCGGGCGCGCACCCGTCACGCGCTCGACCGAGCGGAAATACCCTGCGTGCCAGAAGGTACGGAGCTCTCCAGCGGCGTGGGCGCACGGGATGACCGGGAAATACGGGACGCCGCCCTCGCCCTTCGTGTCGAGCAAGAACGGCTCGTAGAGCCGCGACGCGAGGTCCGGCCGCCGCGCGAGGAGCTCGTTGTAAGCAGCGACCGAGCTCGCGATGCGGCTCCTGCCGCCAGTCGCGGCGGTCTCGAGACACAAGAGGCCAACGACGTCCGCGAGGTCGCAGTGGAAGTCGATCGCGTGTCGCGTGCGGTATTGGCGGACTCCCTCCGCGGGGTCGAGTCGCGGCGCCCGATTCAATTTGGGGGGCAAACGATCTGCGGCCTCATCGCGAACGTGACCGAGCAGATCGCCCGCAGGGTTCTGCGCGCCCGGCACGCCGAGGTGCAAGCCGAAGCACCAAAAGAAGAGCTCGGAGCCCGCTTGCCCGAGCCGCGCGATCGGCGCGCCGCGAAGCACGAGAAAGCCTCGACCATGACGGAGCTCGCGACGCCAAGCCGCGAAGCGCGGCGCCCAACCAGGGAGCAGAAAATCATCCCGCCCGAGCGATCCGGTGCTGCGCCCGAGCGAGCGCGCCCGCTCCACGGCGCGCACGATGTCGTCCGCGTCCCGCGCGCTCAAGACCTCGGTGAACGCGGACGCATCGGAAAAATCGGAGCCGCGAAATGCGCTCGCGCCGCCGACGGGGGTCGTGCGGATGCTCGCCTGCGGTCGCGCGAAGTAGTGAAGCGACTGCGCGACCTGCGATCGATAAGAGCGCTCTCGAAGCATCGAGCCGAGTGGACAAACTACATGAACCGTCTCCTTCGCGCCCGCCCCGACAACAGCGCTAAGCTCGGGCTGTGAGCATCCGGCTGAGAACCGTCGCCGCGGCGCTCGTCGCGATTTTCGCGCTCGTGGTGGCGACGAAGGTCCGCGCGACGCGTGGGCTCGCGCCGACCTCGCGACACCTCGAGGCCTTCGTCTCGACGATGCCTGACGACGCGCGGCTCGCGCTGTTCGAGCGTGGCGGCGACAAGCAGATCGTCTGCATCGGACCGCGCGCTCCGCTCTACACGTTCCCCTCGGGTCCGGCGGCGTACGTGTTCGACGAGACCGGCGCGCTCGTCGATTGGACCGCAGACCTCGGCGACAGCCCCGACCGCTTCACCGATCTGCAGACGGCGCGCGGCACGCCCCTCACGCGCGACGAAGCCCTCGCGCTCGTGCACCAAAACGCGAAGAACAACCCATGAAGCAGCTCACTCGCGATGTCGCCGTCGTCGGCGCGGGGACAGCGGGTGCGGCCGCTGCGCTCGCGTTCGCGCGACGCGGCGCCTCGGTCGTCGTCGTCGACAGACGCCCTGACGGCCGCACGGGCGCGCGCTGGATCGACTCGGTCCCGCTCTGGTGCTTCGAGCGCGCGGGGATCGACGCTCCGAGCGGCGACGAGCTCTTCAACGCGGAGCACGGCCGACTCGTCCTTCACCCCGCGGGCCGCGGCGCGCTCTTCAGCGTGGAGAGCAACGCCGTCGCGCACATCGACGTGCCCCGCGTCGTCGCGCGCATGCTCCGACAGGCGTACGCGCGCGGCGTGGAGCGGGTCACCGCGGGCGTCGTCGACGCTCGCTTCGACGCCGAGGTCGCGACCCTCACGCTCGACACGGGCGCTGCGATCACGAGCAAGCTCGTCATCGATGCCTCGGGCCTGCGCGGCGCGATCCGTCGTCGATCACCTGCGCTCGCCGCTGCCTGCCCCGAGCCCGGCCCCGAGGATCTCTGCCTCGCGTCGACTTGGACTTACGACGTTAAAGACAAAGACGCGGCGATTCGCTTCATCCGACGCTACGGCGCCGAGCCCGGTGACGTCGTCGCGCTGCCCGGCCTCGCAGGCGGGTACTCGACGCTCACGGTGTTCACGCTCCGCTCGATGACCGAGATCTGCGTCCTCGCCGGGTCGATTCCAGCGCTCGGTTATCCGCCCGGGCCCAAGCTGCTCGCGTCGTTCGAGGCGCGAGCGGATTGGCTCGGCACCCGCAAGACTGGCGGCCAGGGCGCGATCCCGCTGCGGCGCCCCTACGCGACGCTCGGCCGCGATCGCGTCGCGCTCGTCGGCGACTCCGCTTGTCAGGTGTTTGCCTCACACGGGAGCGGCGTGGGGATGGGCGTCGTCGCGGCGGACCTGCTCGCGGCCGCGGCCTCGTCGACGCGCGATCCAGGTGGGCCGACCGCGCTCGCGACCTACGAGCGCACGTTTCACCGAGAGCTCGGTGGCCTCCTCGCCTCCGCGGACGCTTTCCGCAGGTTCTCGTCCGCGCTCCCAATCGACGACCTCGTCTCGCTCGTGCGCACCGGGATCCTCGATGGCGACATCGCGCTGCCCGCGATGGAGCAGCGCCGCACGCGGCTCGACCTCGCGCAGCTGCGTCGCACGGCAGGGCGCGCGGTGCGTGCGCCGCGGCTCTCCTCGCGCTTCGCCGCGCCGGCGCTCCGCACGCTGGCGCTCGGCGCGCTCTGCGATTGGATGGCGCCCCCCGCGACGCCACGCGCGCGGCAAGCGTGGGAGTCGCTCATCGAGACCTTGATAGGACCTCGACCGAGCGCTGTCTCACCGACGCTCGTCGAGCTCCCGCACTTCGGCTGATTTCGGAAACTCACACGTATCAAGAGCGATGAACCTCGGCCCCCTGCCAGTCCTTCTCCTGACTGCTTGTGTCGTGGGGGCCGGCTGCACCACACACGACGCTCCCGCGTCGACGCCGACGCCAACGACGACGACCTCCGCCTCCGCGGTGGGCAGCGCCGATTCACCGCCCACGCCTCCCGCGCCGTTCATGCTCGTCTCGACGGGGGAGCGCTGCCCGCGAGTCGAGGACCTCGGCGATCGCACCCTCGTCCTCGTCCGGGACGACACGCCGACGCTCTTCACTCCCAATCAAGAGCTCGCGATCGAAGCCACCGAGGGCCTCCCTTCCCCACGCGGCTACGCGGCGCTCTTCACGCTCCACCCGGTGATCCTCGAGGTCGAGCGCCAGCTCGCACCCGGCACAGCCCTCTCGAAGCCAGACTCGCAATACGTCGAGGGCTATTACCGACTCGACGGCACGCGTTGGGTTCGCTTGGGTGGGGCCTTCACCTTCGGCGAATACCCCACTCCAATCTCGCTGGCGACTGGCTCACTCGTCGCGACGCTCGCGTACGACGAGAAGCACTCGAGCGGCTATGACGTGCCCGCCGGCAACACCTCGACAGCCGTGTTCGTCGGGCTCGACGGAGCGCTGCGCGCGGTCTCTTCCTGGCCGAACGTCCTCTACAAAGGTGCGGTCGGGAGCGACGACGGCGCTTGGTTCATCACGATTCGACCTGGGATGGGCGGCTATTATCTCATGCGAATGAGGCCCGAGGGCGCGCCCGAGTTCTTCGCGATCCCAGGGACGAAGAGCTATCGCGGTGACGAGCTGCTCAGCTGGCACGCGGAGTTCGGCGACTCACCTATTGAAGGCTCGACAGTCAATGTCCTGGTCGACGACGCGCCCGTTCGCTTGCACACCGACAAAGGCAAGTGGGAGACAGTCGCTCCCACCCCGGACAAGGCTTACATCCCTGTCACTATCAACGCCAAGGGGGCCGCCTTCACCGCTGTGGCAGGCGCCATTCGGCGAGTGCAAGCTGGACAGTCCGACACGATCTTGCTCCCCGACGCGACCCCGAAGAGTCCCATCTTCTCGACCGCAAAAGGCGAGGAGCTATGGGTGGAGACCACGCCCGCGGCCGGGGGATGTGCACTCCACCGGTTGCGGCCCTCCACCCACTGAAGCGCGGCTGTTTTTCATTCATTTCTAGACCTGGCGGCCGCTCTATCATGCGCGGATGCCCTCGCTTTGGACTTTCACTTCCATTCGGCAGCTCGCGTTCGCGCTCTCGACGTTCACGGCGCTCGGCTGCGGCGACGACACGACCAACACGGGGGGCGCTGGCGGGGCAGGCGGGGCCCACGGCGGGTCGGGTGGTTCGGGCGCTGGCTTCGTCCAGGGAGGCAGCGGCGGGATTGGTGGGTTCGGCGCCTGCACCGAGTTCGTCGCGGACGCGCAGCAGGCGCCGGCGGCGCTCCTCATCGTGCTCGATCGCACCGCCAGCATGGGGACGGAGGGCAAATGGGACGCTGCCCAAACCGCCATTCTGGGCGCCGTCGACAAAGACGTCTTCGACACGATGTCGCTCGGGTTGCTCACGTTCCCCGAGCCCGCGAGCGTCCCCGGCCCAGACTGCATATTCAACTATCCGATTTACTGCGATGTAACCACTTCACCGCAAGTAACTGTCTCCGCGGCGGGGACGGACAAGTCCGACGCCGCGACCGGGGTTCGCCGGCAGATCGCCGACTATCTATCAGCCTCTACACCACAGAACGACGACAGCGCGGACTCGTCTCCCATCTACCCGGCGCTCAATGCAGCTTACAGCGCCTTGAGGGCCGTGCCCGACGTCGACAGGCGCGCGGTGCTCCTCGTCACCGACGGAGGCGGCAGCTGCGCCTCCGTCGCCAATCCCAGTCGCCCCGCTTATATGGATAGCAATGGGTGCTTCGATTGGGACGAGCCGCCCTATATGGCAGCGCTCATCGGGGACGCGCGCAACGATCCGACAGCGCCGGTCGAGACCTTCATCGTCGGCGTGCCCGGGTCGGCCAGCCACGGCGATACGGTAGGCGGCTATTCGACGCCGCCCTACTCGATGCTGCTCGCGCTGAGCACCTACGCGGTCGCGGGCTCGCCCGACACTGTCGATCCCTCGTGCGACAAGAACGCAGTCTTCGACCTCGCGGGCGCCGACCCGACCACGCCCTGCCATTTCGATCTGTCGAACAGCGCGACCTTCAACGCGACTATCCTCGAGGACGCGATCGCGACGCTCCGGCGAAAGGCCCTCGGCTGCACGTACGACCTCCCCGCCCCGCCCCCAGGGCAAACGGTCGACCCGAACAAGGTCAATGTGCTGCTCACCGTCGACGGCGCCGCCGAGCTCCTCGTCCCGCGCCGCAGCGACGCAGCGGACGCGTGCACGGGCACGCCGTGTTGGGATTATGACGCTTCGGATCGCGTCGAGCTCATCGGGGCTGCTTGCAGCGCTGTCAGCGAAGCGAGCTCGGCGCGCGTCGAGATCGACGTCGGCTGCGCAACCAAGCTCAAATAGCCAACCCCGCACCAGCCCGAGGCACACAGCCTTCAGGCCGGCGGGACGTTCGCGCGGAACTCGGCCGCGTCGAAAGGGAACTCGGCGTACGCGAGAGGGCCTGTCGGCAGCATCCAGACCGCGCTCGCGGCCGTCGGGAGCTTGCGGCCGTCGCGCTCCTGCCAGCCCTGCACCGGGGTGCGCCACTCGCAGCGGGCCGGCGGGGACTTGGACTTGGGTGGCGCATAATATCTATCCATCGTCGAGAAATCGGTTACAGCACCGTCAGCGTCGACGAACACGCGAGCGCAGACGATCCGCCCCGAGTCGGAGAAGGCCACGTCGAAGGCGTCGTTGTCGACGGCGTTGAAGGTCACATCCGGGACGAGCAACATCGAGGGCGCCATGAGGACTGCGTCGTTCAAATAGGTGACGCACTCACCGATAGCGATCTCCTCGCTCGTGTCGTCGACCATCGCCACCGAGTCGAGGACCTTGCCGATCATATGGCCCTTACCGCGGATATACGTGTCGCGCACGTAGGTCGGGACAATGCCCTTTACCCGGAGGCGCATATGGAAGATGCGGGCGACCGCCAATCGTGAGTTGTATTGCGCGGCCTCGCAGGGGACCCATTCGCCGTCGAAGAGGAACTTGCCTGTAAAATGCATCGCGAGCGAGGCGTCGCGCGGCTTGCCTGCGACCTTCATGAATTGGAAATACCGCTGGACGACGGGCGGCAAGAGGGAGAGCTCAGCCTCGGTGACGGGCGACTCGGCGGTGAGATCGACGGGCGGTAGCGCGGCCTCGGCGACCTCGCGCATGAGCTTCTCCTCGAGGCTCGTCCTGTCGTGGGGCGCGTCGGGGTGCTCGCCTTCGGGCAAATGGCCGAACGCGCCACGCGCCCAGCGATGCGCTCGGTGAAACCACGCCGTCGGCTCGGCGAACATGAGGATGCACTC
The DNA here is from genome assembly GCA_046351325.1 of Polyangiaceae bacterium. Classification (GTDB taxonomy): domain Bacteria; phylum Myxococcota_A; class Polyangia; order Polyangiales; family Polyangiaceae; genus Xiheicaenibacterium. The sequence continues at coordinate 1,321,136 of JAXLYR010000001.1, forward strand.
GCCGTGGACCACCGAGAGACCGAGCTCCTCACAGCGACGGATCGCCTCGGGTGACTCGGCGCCCTGTTGGATCCACACGCGCCGCACACCCGCGCGCGCGGACTCTTCGACGAGCTTCAAGGTCTCGCTGGGCGGCGTGACGAGCACGACGCCGCCGACCTCGGGAGCGATCTCCTCGAGGGAGTGCGCGCAGGGCTGATCCGCGATGCGATCGACCTCGGGGTGAACGACGTGCAGGTGATAACCCTTCTCGCCGAGCTCCTTGCGGACGGCGTTGCCGAAGCCGTGTTGTCCGTCGCGGCTCACGCCGACGAGCGCGAGGGATTTCTGTCCGAGGAAGTCGTCGATGACTGCGCGGGTAACGGTCATGAAGGCTTCATCGCGCGACGCCGCGCGCGGTTCAACGTCTCAAGGCTTCGGCTGACTCTTGCCCACGCAGGCCTCGACCATGCACCCGCCGAAGAGCTGCGCGGGGCACGGCTGGGTCTGCGCGTCCCCTTGGATTTTCGCTCGCACATCGAGCAGCGGATCGGTCGCTCCGAGCGGCGCGAAGGGCCCGTAGCCCACCTTCGGACAGGGCGCCGCCGATGCCTCCACGAGCTTTCGTTGCGACACATTCCAGTGGAAAGCTCGGAAGGAACGCGACCGCGCGAGGGGCACCCAAGGCTGCTGCAATTGCTCGAGGTCGAGGACATCGAAGAGGCCCACGCCGCTCTCCTCGACCGACTCGATGCACACGAGCGGGCCCGTCGCGTCGCGCGCGACGTAGAGCCTGCGCATCGCGATGGTCGTGCCGCAGTCGAAGCAGTCGATCCGCCAGTCCGCGAGCTCGGCGACGACCTCGGGCGGCTCGTCAGCGACCGCGTACGCGAGCGCGACCGACGCGCGCACCCCGAACATGCCCTCATGCTCCCACCGATCTTCGAAGCGCAGCGCGAGGAGGACGTCGTCTCCGACGCGGATTCCGGACGAGCTCGTCGCGGTGCAGGATGCTTGTCGTGTGCTCGCGCGATCGCACTCGATCGCGTCGTCAGGAAAGAGCGCGAGCCCCTCGGGGCGCGCCGTCATGTCGAGCGTGAAGCTCCCGTCGACCCCATGGGCCACGCGCCAGCTGCGGGTTCGCGGAGGGCTCGCGGGCTCGACCGCGCTCGCAGTCGGTGCGACGGCCGCGCTCGTCGTCGACGTGGGTTCGGCGGCCGCGACGCTGCTCGCGTGAGGGCGCTCGTTCGGCGCTGGAGCGGGCGCACAGCTCGACGTGGACGCGACCACGGCGGCGAGGAGAGCGCTGGCCGCCTGGTTTCGAACAGTCATGGCGCTCGCCTCAACGCACGCGAGAAGGGTTGGCTTCCCCGCTCAGGGCGAGGAAATTTGCATTGAGCCGCGACCATGGTTGATAGAGCCCGATGCACGTTCACTTCGTCGCGGTCGCCGGCACCGGAATGGGTGCGCTCGCCGGGCTCTTGAGAGCGGCGGGCCATCGCGTGACGGGCTCGGACACCACGTTCTACCCGCCGATGGGTCCGGCGCTCGCCAAATGGGGCATCGAGGTCGTCGAGGGCTTCGCGCCCGAGCACCTCGATCCGAAGCCGGATCTCGTGGTGATCGGCAACGTCTGCCGACCTTGGAACGTCGAGGCGCGCGCCGCGATCGACGGTGGTCTCACGGTCTCGTCGATGCCACACGCGCTCGCGCGCCTCCTCCTCGAGGGTCGCTCGCCGCTCGTCGTCGGCGGCACGCACGGCAAGACGACGACGAGCGCGATGTGCGCGTTCGTCCTCAGCGAGGCCGGCCTCGAACCAGGATTCCTGATCGGCGGCCTCCCGAAGGATTTCGAGGAGAGCTTCCGCGTGCCGGGCCCTCGACGACTGACAGGGCCGAAAGCAACCGAGCGCCGCACGCCGTTCGTCGTCGAGGGCGACGAGTACGACACGGCCTTCTTCGAGAAGACGCCGAAGTTCTGGCACTACCAACCCGAGGTCGGCATCGTCACGTCGATCGAACACGACCACATCGACATCTACCCCGACGCGGCCTCCTACGACGCTGCGTTCGCGGGCTTCGTCGATCGTTTGCCCCCCCAAGGACTTTGCGTCGCGAGCGCGCACGATCGACACGTCGTCGAGATCGCCTCGCGAGCCAACTGCGAGAAGGCCTTCTACGCGCTCTCGACCGATCCGGAGCTCGACGGCGCGCCGCCTCACTGGCTCGCCGCGCCTGCAAAAGACGGCACTTTCGACGTGTACGCGGGCGGCACGCTCGCGGGCCGCATGGCGCTCCGCGTGCCCGGACTCCACAACGTGCGCAACGCGCTCGCGGCGCTCGCCGCGTGTTGCCAGGGCTACGGCGTCGACGTGCGCGCGGCGATGAGCGCGCTCGAGCGCTTCGGCGGCGTGCGACGTCGGCAAGACCTGCTCTTCACGCACGACGGCGTCAGCGTGTACGACGACTTCGCGCACCACCCGACCGCCGTGAGCGAGACGCTCGCTGCGCTCCACGGTCGTCACCCGACCGGCGCGCTCTGGGCAGTCTTCGAGCCGCGCAGCGCGACGGCGTGTCGCAACTTGCACCAGTCCGAGTACGAGAGCGCCTTCGAGCACGCGGCCCGCGTGGTCCTCGCGCCGCTCGGCCGGAGCGACATCGCGGAGACCGAGCGCCTCGATCTCACGAAGCTCGCGAGCGCGATCGAAAGGCACGGCGGCAAAGCTCACCTCGCGCCGAGCGTCGACGCGATCGTCGAGCTCCTCGCCTCCGAGGCGCGACCCGGCGACACGATCGCGCTGCTCTCGAACGGCGCGTTCGGCGGCATCTACGAGAAGCTGCGCGCAGCGCTCAAAGCTCGCGAGTAGCCACTCTTCGCGGTTGACGAACGCGGTCCGAGACCTATTCTCGGATGGTTCCGTTCTGCCTCATTCGTGAGTCCTCGACATAAGAATCCCGAGTAAGCATGAACCCGGGGGCAAGCACCTCGGCCGTGGTGAGCAGGCCCAGACCTCTTCACTGGGAAGCCTAAAGCGGCCCGCCAGCCCCCACCTAGCGACTTGCTAGGGGTTCACGTCGATGCACCACGGTGCCGGTGGTTCGGAACGCTAATGAGCGGGTCGCACGTGATCGCGTGCGGCCCGTTCGCCTATTTCGACACCGCGAGCTGCGCGACGCGGGATGTACCGAGATTGAGTTTCGATCTGATAGCTTCGCCCTTCCGATGAAGCTCACGGCGAAACGAACTTGCATGGCGGGGGCCGTGGCCCTCGTCGTGCTGCCCTCGGTGGGCGTGGCCGCTACGACGGTGAAGGGCAAGGTCGTCAACACGCAGGACCTGCTCAATCCCGTGTGGAACGAGGCCAAAGACCCTGCCTCGCACCGATACACGTTCCGCGAGCCCTCACCCTCGGTGCCGGCGGAGTTCCGCGTGTTGCGCGGTCACATCTCGAAAGAGCTGTGCGTCGTCGCGATGAGCGACGACCAAGCCAAGCCTCTCAACAAGCCCATCCGCATCGTCATCGAGGGTGGCCGCACGTCGTTCGTGACGTTCGTGGTGGCGCCCGGTCAGGAGCTCGTGTTCGAGAACCACGACCCGACCGCGCACTCGCTCTACGGGGTCGACCCTGCGAGCGGCCTGACCAAGACGGTGCAAGCTGCGGACTCGGGGACGCCGTCGACGCGCACGTGGACACCGCCCGGGCCCGGCAAGTGGGAGATCCGCGACGAGCTCTCGCCGAGCCTTCGCTCGTGGATCGTCGTCGACCCGAAGCTCGCGAAAGAGGGCGACTCGTCGAAGGGCATCGCCACGACGTTCCCCAACCGCAAGGGTGAGTTCGAGGTCCTGCTCGATCTCGATCCGGCCAAGAAATACACGCTGCAAGCCTTCTACAACGGCGAGGCCGTGGGCACGGCGCTCCCCATCGAGATCAAGCCCGTGAACAACGCCGCCCCTGCCACGATCGATCTGCCTGCTCCGCTCAAGGCCGGCGAAGACAAGACGCCCGCACCCGACCCGACGAAGAAGGACGAGCCCAAGAAGGACGAGCCCAAGAAAGGCGGGAGCTGACGATGCTCCTCTCCCGGTTCTGGTACTTCATCCTGAGCTTCGCCCTCGCCGTCGCCGCGGGCATCCTCTACATCGCGCACGGCTTCTACAACCGGCACACCGAGAACTGGATGAACCAGGCGCTCGGGGCCGACGCGAGCGCGGTCGGTTGGTATTTGAAGGACGACGCGCGCAACCGCGCCGCCGCGCTCCTGCCTGTCGCGCTCACACCCGACCTCCGCGAGGCCCTGGCAAAATCCAGCGAATCCGAGGCGACGAAGGAGCAGAAGGAGAAGGCTCGCAAGGCCCTCGCGAAGGCCGCGGAGTCGATCTGCCTCGAGAAGACCGAGGGCGGCGCGCCCTGCCCGGACGACCTGCGCTTCACCGCGATCTGGGCCGTCGACGCAGACGGCCGCGTCGTCGCTGGCTGGCACTGGGATCATCGGCCCGACTGGAACCTCGGCGGTCACGCGGTCGTCGCGGACGCCCTCGCGGGCTGGATTCGTGACGACTGCTGGGTCATCCGCGAGAACCTGTTTCGTGTGGTCGCGCGCCCCGTGGAGCGTGACGGCGGCGGCGAGCCCATCGGCGCGGTCATCGGCCTGACGGCGGTCGACGGCGCGTTCGCGCAGCGCGTGTCCGACCGCACCGGCGCCGCGGTGTCGTTCTACGTCCAGAACGTGCAGGCCCAATCGGGCGCGCCGCAGGGCTTCCGCACGACGGACTTCTCGGTCGTGAACAGCGACATCCGCGAGGCCTCCGATACGCCCGAGTACAAGGAGAAGGGGCGCAGCATGGTGCGCAAGCCTCGCGAGGACGTGGGCATCGTCTACACCCGCATGCCCGGTGAGGCTTGGGATCTCGGCTCCGGCTACGTCGTGCTCCGCAATGTCACGCTCCTGAAGACGCCCTTCTCCTTCTTCGACAAAGCCGAACAGAACGACAAGGACAAGGCTCCGACCTGGGTGCTCATCCTCATCGGCGTCGGGCTCGGCGTGGTCGGCATCCTCTTCAGCGTCATCGAGCACACGGTGCCCCTGCGCGGCTTCCACCGCGAGTCGCAGCGCTTCGCCTTGGCCAAGGTCGATACGCTCGCGCCCTCGAAGTTCCGCGGCCTCTACAAGAAGATCGCGGCCGACATCAACGACGGCGTCGACAAGGTCCTGTCGAAGGGCGGGGTCACGCGGCGCGCTGCCGATCTCGAGTCCGTGATCGGGCCGCTCCCAGCGCAGCCACAGATGAGCGCGTTCTCGGTGCCCGACACCGGCGGCGCTGCCTCCAGCGAGAAGGCCGTCCCGCGCAGGCTGCCGCCGAGCCGCAGCAGCGGCGCGATGAAGGCCGTGAACGAAGACAGCGTCGCCGAGGCGGCGCCGCGACCGCCTCCGCCGCCCCCTCCCCCCGGGGGAGGGGGGGCACCGCCTGCGCCCAAGCCTCCGCCGCCGCGTCCCCCCGGCGCTGCAGCGGCCGACGACGAGGCTGGCCCAGTGTCCGCGTCCGCTCCGGCCGCGTCGTCGCCGGAGCCTGCGTCCGCGCCGAGCCCCGCCGAGGAGCTCGCCGAGTGGAAGCTCGTCTACGAGGAGTTCGTCAAAATCAAGAAGCAGTGCGGTGAGTCCACCGAGGGCCTCACGTTCGATCGCTTCAAGGGCACGCTCGAGCGCAACAAGGCCGCGCTCGTGTCGCGTCATCAGTGCGCCGCGGTGAAGTTCACGGTCTACGTGAAGGACGGCAAGGCCGCGCTGCGTGCCTCGCCCGTCAAGTGACCCGCCAGGGAGGTTCTGCGATGAGGCGTACAGTTTCCGTCTTGGCGCTGCTCGGCGCGAGCATCCCCGCTGCGGTCGCGCACGCGAACGGCCTCGAGGTCCCCGACGCGGGCACGACGCAGGTCGGGCGCGGTAGCGCGTGGGTCGCGAAGGCCGACGATCCGCTCGCGGCTTACATGAACCCGGCCGCCATGTCGTTCCAAGCCTCGGGGGTTCACGTCGGCGCTCACCTGATGATCCAGGACACGTGCTTCGCGCGCGTGGACGAGAACGGCCAGCCGATCTCACCCGGCAACAACATCCCCGGCCCTGGCGCGCCGAACGGTCCCGACGCCGACACCTGCACGCAAGCGATCTTCCCGAACCCGCAGCTCGCCGCGGTCCTGCGCGTCACCGACGCGTTCGCGATCGGCCTCGCCGCGCTCGGCCCGCACGCCGTCGGCAACGTCGAGTGGCCCGAATCCATCGACTACACGCTGGCCAACCAAGATCGCACGCAGCCGTCGCCGACGCGCTACCTGCTCGTGAGCCAGCAGTCGCTCCTCATCTTCCCGACGCTCTCGCTGAGCTACGCCGTCACCCCCGAGTTCTCGATCGGCGCGGGCTTCGTGTGGGGCATCGCGACCGCGGACTTCACGACGTTCACCGAGTCGACGTCCTCGAGCCGCAAGGACGACTTCACGCGCGACGTGAAGGCTCACCTCACCGCGGCGGACTACTTCATCCCGGGCTTCGTCTTCGGAATCAACTGGCGCGCGTCGAGGCTCGTGGACGTCGGGTTTTGGTATCACTTCTCGGACAAGATCAGCTCGCGCACGGACGTCGAGCTCGACAGCAACTACTGGCTCGCGGGCGGCACGAAGAACGAGAACTCGTGCGCCGGCAACCCCGACCCCGAGTGCAACCACACGGTGAAAGAGGACGCCGGTTCCTTCGAGCTCGCCATCCCGATGGAGGCGAAGCTCGGCACCCGCTTCCACTTTCCGCTCGGCTCCGACGCGCGCGAGCGGCCGAGCTGGGCGAAGCAATCAGGCTACGTTCGCGATGGTCTCTCGCAAGATCGCGTCGACGTCGAGGCCGACGTCACGTGGGCCCACAACAGCCAAGTGGACGCTGTCCACATTCAGTTCGACCCGGGCATTCCGGTGAAGGGCACGCCCGGCGAGGTCCCGACCAACGGGGACATCCCGCACAACTGGCGCGATGTGCTCGGCATCCGCGTGGGCAGCGATATCACGGTCATTCCCAATCTATTCGGCGTGCGACTCGGGGCCTTCTTCGAGAGCCAAGCGCAGGACGACGAGTACTTGAACCTCGACTTCGACATGGGGTGGAAGGTCGGCGCGTCCGTCGGCGGCGTGGTCCGCGCAGGCCCCGCGGACATCAGTCTCGCGTACCAATACGTATCGTTCGGAGAGTTGAACAACGGTGGGAACGGCGCTGTTCACGGGCTGAGCGGCGACGCGAGTCAGGGCTACCGAAGTCAGCAGGCCGTCAACGGCGGCAAGCTCACGAGCATGCTCAACGAGGTCGCGTTGGGCGTGACCTTCCGCTTCCCCGGGCCCGCCAAATAGAATCCTGCGTGTTAGTGTTCGCGCCGAGCCAATGAGCACCCAAGACGACGTCCGCAATGTGATCATCATCGGGTCCGGCCCTGCGGGTCTGACCGCTGGCATTTACGCCGCGCGCGCGAACCTCCATCCACTCTGCATCGAGGGCTTCAACGCTGGTGGGCTCATCCCCGGCGGGCAGCTGATGTTCACGAGCGAGGTCGAGAACTATCCTGGCTTCCCTGAGAAGATCACCGGCCAAGAGCTCATGCAGCGCTTCCGTGACCAAGCCACGCATCAGGGCTGCGACATCCTCACCGGCGACGTCACGCGCGTCGATCTGTCGAAGCGCCCCTTCGAGGTTTGGGCGATGGACACGGACGGCAAGGAGCAGTTCTTCAAGGCGAAGACGATCATCGCGGCGACCGGCGCCCGAGCGAACTACATCGGCCTCGACAGCGAAGAGAAGCTGAAGAACAAAGGTGTAAGCGCTTGCGCTGTCTGCGACGGCGCCTTCTTCCGCAAGCAGCACGTCGCTGTCGTGGGCGGCGGCGACACCGCGATGGAGGAAGCGCATTACCTCACTGGGCTCTGCGCTTCGGTGACGCTCATCCATCGCCGTGACGAGTTCCGCGCGTCGAAGTCGATGCAGGATCGCGTGCTCAAGAACCCGAAGATCAAGGTCCTCTACAGCCACGCCGTCGACGAGGTCCTCGGCGTCGCAGAGGATCACGTGACCGGCCTCATGGTGAAGAGCCTGAAGACCGGCGAGAAGCAGAAGATCGATGTGACGGGCCTCTTCGTCGCGATCGGTCACACGCCGCTCGTCGACGTCTTCAAGGGCCAGGTCGAGCTCCGAGACAACGGCTACATCAAGACCATCCCGGGAACGACACAGACGAACGTCCCGGCGTTCTTCGCTGCAGGCGACGTTCAAGATCACGTCTTCCGTCAGGCCGTCACCGCCGCGGGCACGGGCTGCATGGCCGCGCTCGAGGCCGAGCGCTGGCTCGGCGCGAACGACGCGCACTGAAGCATGCGCGCCGAGCTCCTCGACCTGACGCGAGCCCTCAAGGCGCACCTCGCGTGGCAAGAGGAGTGTGGGACCGAGGGTTTGCCACCTGCTCCCGAGGTCGTCGAAGACCTCGCGGTGCAAGCGGCGCCACTCGAGACCTCGCCGAGGGCGCTGCGTCCCGCTGCTGACCTCCGGCCTGTCGATCCTCCGCGAGCGCCGCAGGCCGCCGCGCAGCAGTCCGCTGGGCTGCCGACCGCGCCGAAAGCGCCGACGCAGCCTACGGCGTCGGTGCTCACGCTCCCGACGTCGACGGCAGCTCCACCGCTCTCGCTCGAAGAGCGACGGCGTCGCCTCGACGTCCTCCGCGACACCGTCAAAAGCTGCACGCGCTGCGGTCTCGCGGGCGGTCGCATCCAGACCGTGTTCGCGCGCGGCAACCCAGCCGCCGAGCTCTGCTTCGTCGGTGAAGGCCCAGGCGCCGACGAAGACGAGCAAGGCGAGCCCTTCGTCGGCAAGGCCGGCCAGCTGCTCGACAAGATGATCGCAGGCATGCGCCTCGGCGGTGACGAGATCTACATCGCGAACATCGTCAAATGCAGGCCGCCGCAGAACCGCGTCCCCGAGCGCGACGAGATGGACGCCTGCATGCCGTACCTCGTCGAGCAGCTCGACCTCATCAAACCCAAGGTCATCGTCGCGCTGGGTGCGACCGCTCTCAGGGGTCTCATTGGTCCCGGGCCGGGAATCATGAAATCACGTGGCACGTGGAAGCTCTACCGAGGAGAAATCCCTGTGATGCCGACGTTCCACCCCTCGTATGTGCTTCGGGTGGGCACCCGCGAGGTCAAGCAGCTGGTCTGGTCGGATTTGCAACAGGTCCTTGTGCAGCTTGGAAAGCCGCTCCCTCCACGATCCACCTCTGGATGATGGCTGGCTGATCTTTGGCCGGTGCGCGGCACAGGCTGGCATCGATGCCAACACAGTCTCGCTTCGCCGGCTCGGGCTCCGGAGGACCGGAGCCCCAGTCTCGCTTCGCTCGACCCACGCCGGCTGCGCTCGACCTCGACCCGCATTTCACCTGCGGTAACCGTCCAGTCGCGCGATCGTAGGAAAAGTCGCGCGGTTGGATTTTGTTACGATCAGCAGAACCCAAAGCGGGGATACTTCCAAAGCCCCAGCGATTGGGACCTCAGCTTCTTTGCCAGTTCCTTCTTCAAAGATGTCGACGGCCCGAAATGTGAATGTCCCGAGCCGTCCACTCACCTCGTCGTCAACGGTGTAACGGAGGTCTCCTCGCATGTCGAAGCGGTTCCGGTCCTCTCGCCCTTCTCGGGGTCGCATCCTTCGTCCCCGCTCCGAGCGAGCCCCGCGCTCCAGCATCGCGCCCGCCGAGACTCCGGACGATCTCGACCGTGAGAGCGATCTCCCCGAGGAAGCAGAGGCCGAAGGCTCTGTTCCTCCGCCAGCCGTCAACCACGACGCGATCCCACCCTCACCTCCCGCCGTCGCAGCGGCCGAGGAAGAGCTGGGGCCTGACAACGTCGTCGCGGCTGGGACGCCCTCGGCGCTTGCAGCGGCCCGCACGGCGGAGCCAGCAGCTGAGCCCGCACCCGCCCCGGTCGCCGCAGCCGAGCCTTCGCCTGCACCACAGCCCGCGCCCGAGCCTGTGCTTGCGGCGCCTGCACCCACGACTTCCCAGCCCGAGCCCGTCGTCGCCGCTCCCGCTTCTCCGGTTGCCTCCCCCGTCGAAGCCGAGCCCGTCGTCGCTGCTCCCGCTGAATCCCCGTCGGTAGCTGCTCCGCCTCCGGAGCCTGAGCCCGTCGTCGCTGCTCCCGAGCCCGCCGTCGCTGCTCCTACCGCTGTTTCTCCCACGATTTCCACAGAGCCCGAGCCCGTCGCCGCTGCTCCTGCCGTTTCCTCCCCGGCAGCTGCTTCCCCTGCAAGTGCTCCCTCCCCGGAGCCTGAGCCCGCCGCCGCTGCTCCAGCTCTTTCTTCGTTCCCACCTGTGACGAGGGAAGTCGTTGCTGCTCCAACGATGTCCTCGGTCCCACCGTCGAAAGACGGGGGGAAGGACGGGAAGAAGAAGAAAAAGAAGAAGAAGGGCGCGTCGGAACCCGCGCCGAACAAGCCCGCTGCAGCGATCGAGGCAGCGCCGACCGCCGCCGAAGCCAAGCCTGCGATCGACGAGCCGGCTCCGGCCGCGACAGTCGCCGCGGCAGCTGTCGAGGACGAGGCATCGGGCGTGGTCGCCGCGCACGCGACCGAGCCGAGCAAGACGCTGAACGAGAGCGGCAAGCACCACGCCCCTCTCCACGAGAGCGGCAAGCATCACCCCCCTCTCCACGAGAGCGGCAAGCACCACGCGCACGCGCCCCTCTCGGAGAGCGGGCAGTTCCGCGCGATCGCCGACGATCACGCGGACTTCTTCTCGACGCCGCCGCCTGATGTTCACCACGAACACGATCACCACGACGACCTGCTCGATCCTCCGCCGCCTCCTCCGCCGCCGGCGGTGATCGAGCGTCAGCGCAAGGCTCGACGCGCGGTAGGGATCGCAGTCGCAGCCGCCGCGCTCGTGATGCTCTTCGGCATCGGCCGTGCGCTCTTCAGCGGTGGCCCAGCCGACGCACAAACCTCGGCGAAGGTCTCGAGCAGCCCGCCTGCACAGAACCCGACCCCGGTGGCGACGAACACCACGACGGCCACGGCCGCGGCTCAACCCGCTCCAGCGCCCGAGCCTGTCGCGGCTGCGCCGGCGACGAGCGCGTCGGACAGCGCTGCCGCGGACAGCGCGAGCGCGAGTGCTGCGAGCGCGAGCGCCAGCACTTCGGGCGAGCCGGCTCCGACCGGCCCGCTCACGAAGGAAGAGCTCGCTCAGGCAAAGCTCGACGCGACCAAGTTCATCAACCTCGGGCAGAACCCAAAGGCCATCGAGGCCGCGCAGCGCGCCATCTCGGGCGACCCCGAGGACGCGCTCATGTACCTCTATTTGGGCTCGGCCTACATGAACATGGGCAAGATGAAAGACGCCTCCGAGGCCTTCAACGAGTGCGTCCGCAAGGGCAAGGGACCGCACGTCGGCGAGTGCCGCCAAATGGGCGGGCACAACTGACGCACCCCTGCTGAGTCGCTCGGCTCGCTCTTTTGCCCCCCGAACCACAAGGTTTGGGGGGCAAATTGTTTGGGGCCAAACTGTTTGCGGCGGGCTGCTCGGTAGGCCGCGCTGAGCCTACTTCTTCGGCGGCTCCGTCTGCTTGATGCCGTCGACGGGTTTGCCGGGGGTGGGCACCGCGTCGAGCAGGACGACGGCCTCGAGCTTCTTCTCCGCGTCGGCCTTCACGAGCGTGCCTGCGATCATCATCGGAGTCACCCACTCGGCGCCCTCGTCGGGGCTGAAGAAGGCGTACTTCGAGGCGCACTGCTTGAGCTCGCGCTGCATGGTCTCGCCGGTGCGCGTGAGGTCGACGCCCGAGATCCCTTTGCCGATCTTGCGGGCCGCCCCGCCCTTCACCCACCAGACGTCGGCGTCGCCTGACTTCGTGATCATCGCGACGACCGAGCACCCGGGAGCCTCGGGGACACGCGCCTGCGGCAAGACGACGATCGTGCCGGGGAGATCACCGCGCGTCGAGCCCGTGATTTGCACGCTCTTCGCCTTCGCGAGGCCGAGCTCGTGCACGACGGCGACGACGTCCGCGGCCTTGGATTTGGGGCGGACCGTCAGCGGGACCTCTTTGTCGGCGACGTTGATCTCGCTGATGATCTTCGTGAGCTTCTCGGCGCCGCCGGCCTCCTTGAGGAGAGGGCGCTGGCCGTTGATGTACGGCCCGAGCTCGTCGACCGTGAACTCGGGGAGCGCGTCGCTCTTGGCGGCGGTGCTGCCCGACACGGGGGGCGCGACCTGCGTGGTCGTGGGCTTGGCGCTCGCCGAGCCGCTGGTCGCTGCGGGATCGGAGCCGCAACCGGCGAGCGTGAGAAGCGCAGCGGAGATCAGGGGGAGAGCGGTGACGCGCATGCGAGCCGCAGTCTCGCTTAGGGAAGGCTAGGCTGTCGACTTCTGGTGAGCATCGACCCCTCTCCCCTCATCGCGCGGCTCACGAGATCGCTCGCTCGCGAGGACCGCTTCCTGGAGGACGTGGAGCGCGGGGAGCGCCGCGCGCTCGCCGCGCTCTCGGGTGCTGCAAGCGCGGTCGCGGCACGCGTCGCGCCGGCGTTGCGCGCGCCCGACTCGGCGCGCCCGCGCGTCTTGCTCGCGGCGCGACCGGGGCTCGATTGGACGGTCGGTTTTCTAGGGATTTTGCACGCGGGTGGCGCGGTCGTGCCGGTGCCGCTCGGCGCGCCGACCAACGAGCTCGAGCACTACGCGAACGACGCCCAGGTGTCGGTCGCGCTCGCGTCGCATGGGCTCGAGGGCGCGCTGCCCGCAGGGCTCGCGCGGCTCGAGCTCGACGTGGGCGCGGCGTTCGAGCGCGCGGCCCCGAGCTCGACGCGAGCGGAGCTCGCGTCGAGCGACGTCGCGATGTTGGTCTACACCTCGGGGACGACCGGCCGTCCGAAGGGCGTGATGCTCACGCACGGCAACGTCGCGGCGCACGTCGAGGCGCTCGCGAGCGCGTGGCAAATCACAGAGCGCGACGTGCTGCTCCACGCGCTGCCGATGCATCACATCCACGGCATCGTCGTCGCGATGCTCACGGCGCTCGCGTCCTCGGCGTCGGTGCTTGCGCTCGGGCGCTTCGACGCGCGACGCGTGTTCGACGAGCTCGCGCGCGCGACGGTGTTCATGGGCGTGCCCACGATGTACACGCGGCTCGCGGACGCGTTCGACGCGGCGAGCGAGGCCGAGCGCGAGCGATGGAGCGCGAGCGCGCGCGCGCTCCGCCTCGCGACGAGCGGCTCGGCGGCGTTGCCCGTGCGGCTCGCGGAGCGGTGGCGTGCGATCGCGGGCGCGATCCCGCTCGAGCGCTACGGCATGACCGAGATCGGCATCGCGCTTTCAAATCCACTGGATCCGACGGGGCGACGACCCGGTTGGGTCGGCAAGCCGCTCGCGAACGTCGAGGCGCGCGTCGAAGACGGCGCGCTCAGGGTGCGCGGCCCGGGGATCTTCGCGGGCTACTTCGGTCGCGACGAGCGCGTGGTGGACGACGAAGGCTGGTTCTCGACGGGCGATGTGGCCGAGGTCGACGAGCGCGGCGACCATCGCCTGCTCGGTCGCGCGAGCACCGACATCCTGAAATCGGGGGGCGAGAAGATCTCCGCGCTCGAGGTCGAAGAGGTGCTGCGCGAGCACGACGCCATCGCCGAGGTCGCGGTCGTCGGCCTGCCCGACGAAGAGTGGGGGCAGAGGGTGACGGCGTTCGTCGTGCTGCGCGAGCGGCACGGCGACGGCGGCACCCTCGGGCTCGAGGAGCTGCGCGCTTGGGCGAAGACGCGGCTCGCGGCGTACAAGGTCCCTCGAGAGCTGCGGATCGTGGCCGCGCTCCCGCGCAACGCGATGGGAAAGGTGACAAAAGGAGCGCTCGCCGCGATCAGCGCTGAAGGGTCCATCTCTCCCCCCAAAAAATAAGCTGCTTCAGGCGAAAACTCGCCCGACTCGAAAAGTTCTGGCAGGCAGGGGGGCGCATGACGACCTCGAACACTGCCTCCCACGAGCCTATTCAGCGAGCCCGGCGCGCAGAGGGCCCTCTGCGGGGGGCGCGCACGCAGGCGGAGGCCAAGGAATCGCTGCCGCCGACGGTGCGATTCGCAGACGCCGAGCACCGCGCGCGCACAGTCGAAGACGCGGAGAAGGCGCGCGCGGTCGTGGTGTCGCCGAGCTGCTCGCGCCGCGGAGACCTGGCCAAGGAGATCGAGCGCGAGGTCGAGACGGTGCTCGCCTCGCGCGGCGCGATGCCGGCGATCGTCGCGGTGGACGCGCCGTTCCCCGACGTCGTCGCCGATCAGCTGCATCGCGCGTCGGCGCTGCCCGTGCGCGGCGTGTGTTTGTGCATGCCGCACCTCGGGCCACTCGCGCTGCGCGGCGAGCTCGTGAACGACGACGCCGAGGCCGTGAGCACGTGGATCGATGCGGCGCGCGAGGTGCGCAAGCTGCGCGTCGTCGTGCTGCTCGACGAGCGCGATCGCGAGATCGAGCTGCGCGTCCCGCGACGGCTCGGCGCGCTCGTCGAAGAGCAACGAAACGCTCCCGCTACGAAAATCGAAGCGCAAGCGCCCGCGCAGCACGTCGCCGTCGCGACGCCGCCGGTGGTCGCGCCGATCGCAGAGACGCTGCGTCCGCCGCCGTCGCCGCCGATCGAGGCGAGCGCGCGTCGCGAGGCTGCGAACAAGCGCGACGAGCGCGATGAAGAGACCGCGCTCGCCGAGGCGCTCGCGACGCTCGCGTCGACGCCGATCCCGGCGCTGCCCGCGCTGCCCGCGCTCGAGGCACCGCCCGCGCCGATCGAGCTCGAAGACGAGCTGCCCGCGGTCCTGCAGGTCGCGCCGACCAACCTCGCGACGCCCGCGACGCCCGCGCCGACCAACCTCGTGACGCCCGCGATCGCTGCGCCGATCGAGCCCGAGCCGCAGATCGAGCCGCACGTGGAGCGCGTCGCTGCGCGCTTGGTCGACAGCGCGACGTACCGCGCGCACGCGATGGAGCTCGACGCCGCGCGCGGCCCGAAGCCAGTCGCCGTCGTGGAGAAGCTCTTCGCGCAGCGGTACGTGCCGCTGCTCGCGCCGCTCTCACAAGGCGAGGCCGACGCGACGGTGCGCGGCATCGCCGAGGCTTGGCGCGCGAGCTTCGCGGAGAGCTACGAGTCGGCGTTCGAGTCGATCCGCGTGACCGGCAAGCGCCCGAGCATGGTGATGGATGCGCACGAGATCGCGCACAAGATCGGCAGGCTCGCGAGCGCCCGCTCGGTGAAGCTCGTGATGGTCGACTCGATGAGCTACGACCTCGGCGAGCGCGTCGCTGCGCGCGTCGGCGCGGCGCTCGACAAGCGCGCGGCGCTCGTGGAAAAGACCGTGCTTTGGTCGGCGCTCCCGTCGATCACCGCGGTGCAAGCGCACCTCATCTCGCGCGGCGTGGAGGGGCTGAAGGACCTCTCCGGTCCGGCGAGCGAGCCCGACATCACGCGCGGCCGCAGCGTCGGCGGCGTGCGTCGCGAGCGGCTCGGGCCGAAGGAGGTCTTCAAGCTCGACCTCGTCGAGGCGCGGCTGCGATCGCAGGGCGCGGGCTACGACGAGCGCCTCGAGGCGCTCGCGGACGAGGTCTGCGACGTGCTCGTGAAGCTCTTCGAAACGCTGCCGCCGCGCACGCTCGCGTACGTGTTCGGCGACCACGGCTTCGTCCTCGGACGCGGCATCAACGGCTGGGCGACGGGCGCGGCGACGCAGGGCGGAGCCTCGCCGGAAGAGGTGCTCGTCTCCGGGCACGCCTGGCTCGTCGACGCCGTGCAGTAGTCGCGCGCCACTTCGTCAAGCGGGCTGACGAACCAGCTCCTGCGCGAGGCCGACGAGCAATCCCTCGGGCCCGCGCAGGTAACAGAGCCGATACGTGTCGCCGTATCGGACGACCTCACCGACGAGCGCTGCGCCGTGCTTTCCGAGCCGCGCGACGGTGTCGTCGATGTCGTCGACGGCGAACATGACACGCAAGTAACCGAGCGCGTTCACCGGAGCGCGCCGGTGATCGGCGACCGGGGGCGGCTCGAGATAGCGAACGAGCTCGAGCCGACTGTGGCCGTCGGGCGTGCGCATCATGGCGATCTCGACGACCTGATTGGGGAGCCCCGTGACGCGGCCGGCCCACTCGCCCTCGACCATGGCTCGGCCCTCGAGCTCGAGGCCCAGCTCGACGAAGAACGCGATCGCGGTGTCGAGCGACTCGACCACGATGCCGACATTGTCCATTCGCTTGACTGTCATCGAGGTCCTGCCTCTTTGTCGCGGTCGAGGACGACGCGTCAACCCACGTAGTCGGGATCGACCACGCCCAAGGTCACCGTGTCTTCGAGCTCGCGCAGCGTGAAGAGCCGCTCCGCAGCCGACTGCTCGCGCGCACCACGCTGGTATTCATCGAGCACGCGCGCGGCGGGAGCGCCGAAGTCGATCGCGACGCACTGGCGATTTGCCCCGCGCGCTCGCGCCTCGAACACGGTCGAGCAGAAGTAGACCGGCTTGTCGCAGTCGGCGCAGTGCCGGACGCCGTCGCGATCGGTCGGCGTGAGATCGCCCCACCGCTTCGGGCACTTCAGCGCGAATTTCAGGCACGAGCCCACGCGAGGGTTCGCGACGATCGAGCGCCATCGCGGGCCGGCCTCGTCGCCGCCGAGCGCGTCGCCTCGGAGCACGGCCAGCTTGCCGGGCTCGCGCCGCTGCTCGAGCAAATCGGCGTAGACCGCGCGGAGCTCGGGATCGTCGGGGGCGCCCCGCAGCTCGTCGAGGAGCGCGTCCTCGGTGCGATCGCCGGAGGTGAAGCGCCCGACCTCGGGCGCGCGCGGGGCCGGCGCGGTGACCTCGGTGAAGAGCCTCTGGAGCTCGCCGATGGCATAACCAGCGTTCAAGTAACGAGCCGTCGGCTCGCGGTCGAGGCAGATGCGGAACCACGCGTCGAAGCCGCGCGGCGGTGGGTCCACGCCGAGCTCGGCCGCGCGCTCGGAGGCCGACACGAGCGGGTCCATGAAGACCCTGCGGAGGATCTCGGTCGGCTGGAGCGGCGCGGCGACTCGGAAGTACGGCGCGCCGAAGAGCGCTCGAAACGCGAGGAGCGCGATGGACCACACGTCCGCGCGTCGCGCGACGTTTCTCCGAGCGGCGGGGGACATGACGCGCGCCCACTCGGGCGCCATCCAGAGCAGCCGATTCGCGCTCGGGACGATGCTCGGATCCACGAGCAAGCGATCGAAGCCCGCGACCTTCCACCCTGTGTTGCCGTCGATGGACGCCGACGCTGCGCGGAGGACACACGCCGGGTCGAGGTACCCGTGCTCGACGTCGAGGTGCTGAGCGCACGCGAGCGCGTCCGCGAGCTCGCCCAAGAGGTCAGCGAGCTCGGTCGTGGTGAGCACGCCGCGCCGCGCGAAGAGCTCGCCGAGAGTCTCGCCCTCGACGAGCTCGAGCATGACGAAGGGGCCTCGCTGGTCGTCGACGCCAGCGTCGAGGACGCGCGCGACGTGCTCGCTCGACACGGTTCGCAGCGCGCTCAGGCGACGGAGCGCGTCGTGGTCCACTGCGTTGGGCACGAGCTTCAGCACCGAGGGGACGCCAGCGTCGTCGACGACCACGTAGACTCGATCGTCCTCGGGTCGGAGCCGCCGGAGGACGCGATGTTCGGGACCGAAGGCGTCGCCCGCTTCGAGCATCACTCGAGCTTGTCAGAGCCGGGCGCTCCTGTCTTGCGCTCGAGCGCGGTTGCTTTCACGTTTGTAACTGGAATATCCGGTCGAGTGGCCAGCGAGATGCCGACAATCCAATGCGTGCTAGTCCCCTGGAACCAGCATTTCTTGGAGAATTCGTGCCGCCTGGCGGGGCGAAGGCGGCGCGAATTCTCCGTCGAAACCACCGCTTTTGTTCCGCGGGCTTCCAATTCTTTTGCGTGGAAACTCCGTTTCCACGGGACTAGCTTCCCGGCGTGTCGACCCGAGACGCTCTTCCGAGCACAGCTCTATTCACGCTTTGTCTGGCGGCCTGCTCGGCGCGAGACAAACAGAGTCCAGGCGAACCTGCGCCGTCCGCGAGCTCGAGCGGCCCGGTCGCGACAATGGCTCCACCCGAGACGCCAGAGACGCCGAAGCGCCCTGCGCTGACCGTCCGTGGTCAAAAGCGCTCTTTGGGCACCGCGGACCCTATCGTCTTCGAGCGCGCGGCCCCCGACGGGTATTGGGTCGTTGCATGCCAGGCGCGCAACGATACGAACGGCGACGGGAAGGTCGAGGTCTTGTTCGGCCAGCACGGCGAAGCTTACGGCGATGAGCTGCGTCCTTACCTGCTGACGGATGCCGGGCCCGGTCGGGCGCTCGAGGCCTTCGTCGACAGTGACAGGACTGGCCGCTATATCGCCCATTTGGCCGGTGGGCATCTGATGTTGCTCGACACGATTGGCAGCAGCGAAGTCGACCTGACGAAGACGAGCGACGCAGCCGGCGGGAACGACTCGTTTCCGCTCGGCCCCCACGCAGCTGGAGCGTTCGGCGCAGGCGGCCAGCTCCTCTTCGTCCGCGGACAGAAGGACGCGCGACGCTTGGCGGTTCGCACCCTTGCGACGGGGGACACTGTCGAGGTCGACGTCGGGAGCGGCGTATTGTGGCGGGCGAGCCCGACCTCGAGCCCGGCATGGGCTTACATTACGGTAATGGTCGGGGACACCGACAAGAACGGCAAAATCGAGCCGCCCACGATCCAGACCGACATCGGCGCGAGGGCATGCCGCGGGCCCGTGGGTTCCTATTCGACGGGCGGGCGGTCGGGTGACGAGACCGAGACGAGGCTCGTTGCATTGGACGGTAAGAGCCCACCCAGACCGGGCAAGGACCCGAACCGCATCGGCATCCTCGGCGACGAGCTCGTCATCCGCGAGTCCGACGGCTCGATTTCACTGGAGGACACGAGCGGCAAGAAGACGACCCTCGTGAGCGCGGCGTGTGGTGGCTGGGTTCGTGGCTTCTACGCGCCGAAGAATGCAGTGTTGGTCGCTTGCGACTCTCTCCCGGGTACCCCAGCGCATTGGATCCAAAAGGGTGGAGACGGCATGGGCAAGAAGGTCGCTGACACTGGGTGGTCACGCTACGAGGGCAAAAGGGACTACTGGGGCACGGGATCACAGCGCCTCAATGGCTTGAACGACGGGGACGACGGCTGGATTCAAGTCGACCTGAGCACCGCCAAGCCGTTCCACAATACGTCGAGCGACGACTGGTTCGCCGACTTTGCCGAATATGAAGGCGTGGTGTTGGGTGGGGATTATGGGCGCTCTGCCCCTTATGACGCGCCCGTTCCCGTAACCCTCTTCGATCTCGACCGCGGGACGAGCAAGGGCTTGGGCTTCAACCTACCAGCCAAAGGTAGGCGTGTGACGCGCGACCAATGGCTCGTCGCCGAGGAGGTCGATCACAAGGGGCCGTGGGTGGTCATCGACGTCCGCGACGGAACCGTGAAGGGTCGCGTAGCGGACTCGGTCCTGGCAGTGAGCTCGCACGGAGAAGTGCTCACCAGCCACAACGGTCGCGGGCCAGCAGTCTGGCAGTGGCCCGAGTGATTGGAGCGTGGAGTCGCGCTCAGTCGACGATCAGGTGCGATACGACGCCGTTCTCGTCGATGTCGCACATCCAAACGCCGACGGCGCGCACCCCGCTGCAAACCCCTTTGGCCCCGCGGGTGCCGTCGGGCGGGCCCGCGTGGTCACGCATGGGGAGGCCCTGCGGATCACACGAACAGGCAATATCGCAGTCCTTCTTCGAGCTGCAGGCCTGGCCAATCTGGGGGCCGTGGCAGGCCAGATAGACCATCCCTGGGAACCTATCCTCGCGACGACCGCGGACCTCACAGCACGTCGAGCCGTAGAGGCGCTCGTCCTCGCCGTCGCACGGCGCGACGACAGGGGCCTGGTTGGTAGCGACCGACGCCGACTGCGAGGCCGTGCTCGAGGCGACGGCTGTCCCCGCGGCCGAGGAGCTCGGCGAGCTCGCGGCGCTCGCGGCGCTCGCGCTGAGCGTCGCAGGTGTGCTCGAGCGCTGAGCGGGCTCCTCGTCGGGGTGGTCCGCGGACGCGCAGCCCGCGAGGAGAGGGAGCGCCCACGTGGAGAACATCAGCGAAAAGCGCATGGCGAGCTACTCTGGCCGCGGCGCCGGCCGGACGCAAAGAGGCTCGCACCCGACGGTGCGGCGGCCCTGTAAGGTCGCCCCAGTCGGTGCGTTTCTCCTCGTGCAAAGCGAGGAGCATATGAACGCCAGCGCGACGAAGTGGGTGGTCGGGTGTTTCGTGGCAGCGACGGCCGTGGGCTGCGGCAGCAGCGCGCAGTACGAGAGTACGAACTATGCCCCACGGGCCTCGTATCGTGGCGACGCTCCCACCCAGGCGCCGGCGAGCAAGGGGGGTAGCGACGATGGTTTGGCGACCTCTGCGCCTGATTCAGGGGCCTATCGTTCCGACGGTGAAGAGTCCCGCGTCCCCGCGGAGTCACGACCCGGCCTCGGGACGACCTGGGGTGAGACGCGGACCTCGCGGATCACGAGCTCACCGTTCGCGCGCGACAGCTCCGACTCGCCGTTCGCGAGCGCGGCGCTCTATTACGATGATGAGCAAGGTGCGCAGGCGATGGCCGATCAGCTCGGGGTGCGCCGCTTCGACCGCGTGAGCGTGGAGATCGGCGGCGGCATCGCCACCCTGCGCTTGAAGGACAGCTCGGGTCGCTTCCTCACGGGGTTCACCAACTCGCGCAAGAACATCGTCGTCGGCGAGGACGGCGATCGTTACTCGATTGTCATTCAATCGCACGTGCCGGCGCGTCTCGAGGTCGTCGTCTCGGTCGATGGGCTCGACGTGCTCGACGGTCGAGCAGCGACGTTCACGAAGCGCGGCTACTTGATTGATCCGCACGGCTCGATCGAAATCGAGGGCTTTCGCCAGAGCACCGAGGCCGTCGCCGCGTTCCGCTTCGGCGCGGTGTCCGACTCGTACGCCGAGCAAAAGCACGGCGACGCTCGCAACGTCGGCGTGATCGGCGTGGCGCTCTTCAACGAGCGCGGCACGAACCCCTCGAGCTGGCCCATCGGCGACGTCGACACGCGGATCGACGCAGACCCGTTCCCGGGCCGGTTCGCGACGCCTCCGTGAGTTCGAACGAGCGCTGACGAACAGTCCAATAGGAGCGCGTAGCTGTCGGCACCGCGAGGTGGCCCATCAGCACGCGCTCGCTTGCATTTTGTCGCGTCTTTGGAGCGTGAGCCCGAGTGCAACGCGAGTGGAACGGTGCAACACCCGATCGGCGCTTGCCTCGGGGGTCTTGCTGCTCGTTCGGCGCAAAGAGCGTGAGAAGCGGTGCGCAGCGTGTGGCCCAGCTGTTGTTTAGGACGGCCGCGAGCCTCGCACGATGACCATCCCCATCACCGTCCCTTGTTTTCAGGGTACCGACAATCCAAACCCGCTCCTCGGAGGGGGGCAGTTCCCGCAATTCGGTAGTCCACTCCTGGTCACGCCGCAGCCCTCGGGCGCGACCAACGCCATCATGAACCCCATTCCACCGCCGCCCGCGACGTGGCTCCCCATTCGCGCGTGGCTCTATCGCCTCCTCCACGCGGTCAACGGCGCAGGTGAGGAGGAGGTCGCCCGCGGCCCGACCGAAGCGACATTGGCCAGTCGGAGCGCAGGCCTCGCGCACCTCAATCAGCTCGCGAGCAACTACACGACAGAGGCCGAGCAAATGGCGGCGGTCGTCCGCGCGATCAGCGGCGTCACCGAGCTCTTGCATTCGGACGCGATCTCGCGCGCCTACAGAGCTCCGGGGCCGACCTCGACCAACCTGGCCAACAACCCTTACAACAATGTCCATAACGCGGCGGAGCAGCTGCGCACCCGGCTCGACGCCGCGCTCCACAACGTCGCGCCGCTCTCCCAGACGCACGCCCATTATCACCGCGCGCTGTTGAACGCCGCGGACCACGTCATCGACATCCTGCACGACGCGTCGATCATCCAGCAGCTGACCGCTTACGCGAACGACAACACAGTCCCCGTCTCGGCCCGGCAGCAGCACCTCGAGCTCGTACGGCGCGCCATCGCCCGCGCCGCAGAAGAGGTCGCGCGCACACCTCGGCAAGCGACGATTGCACAGGAGGCTCGGGCCGCGCTCTATACGCCTTCGTCACAAGGGCCGATCCTGTCGCTCGCGGCCTCTCTCGCGAGCTTGCCGCTCGGCAGCGTCGGCTCGCTGCCGGGGCCCGACGCGGCCTCCGCCGTCTTCATCAAGATCGTCGGCACCTGGCGTCTGCCCCAGGTCGCGAACAACCCTGGCGACGCGCGCGGCGTGATGGCGCGCCTCCAAAGCTGGGTCATCCGCGCGGCCAATATGCGCCCCGAACAACAGCACCAGTTCGAGCAGGCGATGGAGCGGGTCTCGACGAACACCGCGCCTCATTTCGACAGCGACGCCGAGCTCAGCAGCGCGCGCTCGGCGCTCACCGAGAACTTCCAGACGGGGCTCGGACTGACCGCTGCGCTCCAGGCCCTCAATGTCATCCAACTGCTCGCGGCGATCTCCGCGGTGGGGGATCCCGCACAATCCGACGACACGCTCCTCGCGCGGGTGAGCGGCGCGGTAGCGGCGGGCGCGGCCACGACCGCCGGCGCGATCCAGGTCGCTCAGCGCGCGCTACAGTCCTATGTCGCCTCCGTACCGAACAACATTGTCACCATCGCGGGCCGCCAGATCCCCGCGCGCACCGTCCGCGATCTGATGGCGTTCATGGACAGGGCTGTAACCATCAGCGGGACGGTCGTCAGCACGGTCACCATCGTCGCGAGCGTCATCCAGGGCATCTTCACGATCGGCACCGCCGACGAGGGGGACACGTGGACCATCGTGATAGGTAGCCTGCAGATCGCCTCGGGGGTCGCGCTCGCCGCCGGTATCTTCATGGGCGTCCCAGGCGGGCAGCCGATTGGCGTCTTGCTCGGGCTCGTCGCCGGCGCGATGTCGTTGAGAGACGTCATCCTCGACGCCATCCAGACAGGCTCGAAGCGCGTCGTGGGCAAGCTCATCAAGATGCTGAAGGACCAGCGCTCGGACTGGGACAGCCACAACATGCTCGCGAACATGGGCCTCCAATCGCTCGTGGACGCCTTGGAGTCCGCGCACGACGGAACGTCCTACAGCGAATACGACGTAGGCCTGTCCGACACGGCCTATCACCGCGTCTACCACCGCCTGAGGAACCTGGGCGTACCGCGCGAGCACGCACGCCAATTCATCCACACAACCTTGCTCGACGCAGCCGTCGACCGCCTGATTGGGAGCGAGTGACATGCCCAGTAGACCCTACGTCGTGCGCCAAGGTGATTATCTCGACGCGCTCGCTCACCGCTTCGGATTCGACGCTCGCGAGGTCTGGGAGTCTGCCGACAACCGCGCCCTGCGAGAGCAGCGCGGCGCTGGCAACGTCCTCGCGCCAGGTGATGTGCTGCAGATCCCCGCCACGCCAGCGCCGGCGCCTCGCTTCCAGTCGGGCGGGACACAGCGCTATCGCGCCCACGTCCCTACCGTTCATATCGCGTTCGTTCTCCGCGGTACTTCCGGCGGGGTCTCGGGCGAGCCCTACGAGATCCGCGGGGTCGGCCAAGAGCCGATACGTGGGTCCACGAACGGCGAAGGCGTCGTCGAGCTGGATGTCCCCATCACGACGACCTCGTTCGAATTGGAGCTTACGAGGCACGGCGTCGTTCACCCGGTGTTGGTCGGGCACCTCGACCCGATCGACCTGCCGAGCGGCCTCGAGGCTCGCCTCGTCCACCTCGGGTACTTGATGCCCATGCCCTCTCGCGCCTACGGGCATTTCTCCGCTGACCAACTTGTCAGCGAAACGGAGCGCGCCCGACAAGTGGAGAGCGCCGTCCGCAACTTCCAATCGGACCACCACATAGACCCCACGGGCGAGCTCTGCGAGCGCACCCGCACTGCCCTCTTGCGAGCCCACACGTCATGAGCCCCACACGCTTCGTCCTGCGGATTGGACCGCTCGGTCCGCCTGTCGTCGTCACCCACTCCTTCACCGGTCACGAGTCCCTATCGGCCAATTATACCTTCGAGGTCACGGTTACGAGCCCGCTGCCCCCGGCGGCCTTCGAACTCGCCGCGCTCGGCAGGCCTGCGATGTTCGCGATGCGCGCGGGCGGCGAGCAACGCGCCATTCGCGGGCTGGTGACCGGCCTCCGTGCGGAGGGTCAGCGAGCGCTCGGGACCGCCGCAGCGGGCGGGGCTTGGCACCAATACGTGGTTCGGATCTCGCCACGACTCGCGCTCCTCGAGCTGCGCCGACGCTCGCGCATCTTCAGACGACAGCGCGTCGAAGAGGTCATCTTCGACGTGCTCCGTGAGCGGGGCATCCCCGCCGAGTTCGAACTCGAGGGCGAGCGCCCCGTGCGCGACTACATCACGCAATACGAGGAGAGCGACTACGAGTTCGTGCGCCGACTCGCGCGCGAGAACGCGATGCTCTTCTATTTTCGCCAGCCGATCCTGCCGCTCGACCAGCTCTTCTCCGTCGCGGAGGACGCGCTCGCTGGCGCCGGCCTCGGGTCCGATCTGACGACCGCGCTCGGGCTCGCCGCTGCGTCCTTCGCCGAGTCCAGCCTGGGACCCAGCGAGCGCGTCGTCTTCACGAACCGCGCCGCTTACGCGCGCCTAGGCGGCTTCGGGTGGGAGGGCTTGGCGATGACCGCGCTCGAGGGCGCTGTCGAAATGCTCGGAGGCGCGCACGCCGAGATCGGTGGCCTCGACCTCGAGGCAGACGTCCCGGCGCCGGCGATAAGCTATCAATCTGGGGGCTCGCTCACGGGGCAAGGCCGCGAGTTCATCTCGCAGTTCACTCCGGAGCAAGCGCTCAGGCCGACCGTCGCGGCCTTTCGTGACTACGATCCGGCGCGACCGCGCCAGCCGCTCGAGGCCTCGGCTCGCCCCGACGAGCGGCTGTCTTTGAATGTCACGGACGCCCCGCTCGCGGCGCTCCAGGGCCTCGCGGGCTCGGTCTTGGACCGCGTCCTCGAGCCGAGTGATCTCGAGGTCTACGAGCACGGCAGTCCGCACCTGTTCCCCGACTGGCGCTTCACCGAGACCGAGGCTCGCCGGATCCTCCTCGCCGAGCGTCGCAACCGGCGCACGGCGCGCGGAGAGAGCAACAGCGTGCGCCTCGCGCCGGGGCATCGCTTCGCGCTCGAGGAGCACCCCGATTTGGAGGCAAATGGCGATTACGCGATTGTCAGCGTCCAACACCACGGCTCGCAGGCCTTCGGCGGTGCCGCCGAGCCTGCTATCGACTATCGCGCGCGCTTCGAGTGCGTGCCCGCCGCTGTGCCGTACGTGCCCGAGCGCGCCGCGCGCCGCGTCGTCCAATCGTGTTTGACGGCGACTGTCGTGGGCCCTCCGAACGAGGAGATCCACACGAACGAGCGCGGCGAGATCAAGGTCCTCTTCCATTGGGATCGCGAGGGTGAGGGTGAGGACACGAGCGCTTGGCTGCGGGTGCTCACACCTTGGGCGGGCACGGGCTGGGGCACGCAGATGCTGCCGCGCATCGGGATGGAGGTCGTCGTGGCCTTCGAGTCCGGTGACCCGGACAAGCCCATTGTCTTGGGCTCCGTTTACAACGGTGTCCATCCGACGCCGTTCACGCTCCCGCGCGACAAGACCATCTCGGGCATTCGCACGCGCTCGACCCCGAAGAGCGACGGCTACAACGAGCTGTCTTTTCAGGACGCCGCGGGCGAGGAGCGCATCTACGTCCGCGCGGAGCGCGACTACGACACTGTCGTCCGCCGCGACCGGACCGCGGTCATACACGCCAATGAGAGCGTGGAGGTCAACGGCGACGCCAAGCTCGACGTTCGCGGTAACGATTATGTCAGCGTCGGTCGCCGCCGCGAGTCCGAGATCCAAGGCGACGACGCGCTCCTCGTGCGCGGCTCACGGACGACGAGGGTCCAAGCGAACCTCAACGAGACCGTGAGTGGAGACCGCCTGGGCCGAGTGGACGGCGCCTCGCGTGTCCAGATTGCGGGCCAGTCGCGCTCGGTCACGGAGAGCGACTCCATCCACGAAGTGCACGGCGCGGCGGCGCTCCTCGTAGGTCATTCCGAGAAGAAGCGCTCGCTCGCGGCGGTCGTGGAGGGCGACGCCCAGCTCTCCGCCTCCGAGGTGATCGACCTCGTCTCGCACAAAGAGATCGTGCTGCGCGTCGGGTCGAGCTCGATTCGAATCACCGACTGCGAGATCGAGATCGGCGCTCCAAAAGTGACCGTACGCGGCAAAGACGCGCGCCTGCTCCTGAAAGACGGCGAGGCGAAGCTCAAGGCGAAGTCGCTCGGACAGATCGTCTCCGAGGACAAGCTCGTCCTCTGTTCGTCGGGGGCGAGCTTGCTCCTCGGGAACGACGCGCAGCTCGGCGGCAATGCCATCAAGCTCACGTCGGGGACCTCGACGGTCGATACCATCCACGCCACCGAGCCGCGGCCCACGAAGATCGAGCTCAAGGACGACCAGGGGCGCCCGATCCCCAATCAACCTTTCCGCATCGAGCTCGACGACGGGACCGTCTACGCCGGGTTCGTCGACCAACACGGCAAAGCGGAGGTCGACCTCGAGGGCAGCGGGACCATTCGCTTCCCCAACCTCGCGAGCGCCGAGCGCGCCTGATCATGAAGCGCAGCCTGTCGGTTTTCACGCCGCGCTTCTTCCCCGCTTATGTGGTTTGGGAGCTCACGCTCGCGTGTGACCACGCCTGTCGGCATTGCGGATCACGCGCTCGAGTGGCGCGCGATGGAGAGCTCACTACCGAGGAAGCGCTCTCCGTGGCGCGCGAGCTTGCACCGCTCGGAGCGCGCGACGTGACCTTGATCGGGGGCGAGGCCTACTTGCATCCAGGCTTCCTCGAGATCGCCCGGGTGCTCCGCTCGACCGGTGTCCGCGTCGCGATCACGACAGGTGGTCTCGGCATTTCGGCCGAGCTCGCGCGTGCGATGCGCGAGGCCGGCGTCGAGCGCGCGAGCGTGAGCGTCGACGGGCTCGCGGCCTCGCACGATCGGCTGCGCGGCAGGCGCGGGAGCTTCGCGGGTGCGATGGCGGCCATCGCAGCGCTCGACGACGTTGGGGTGCGCGTGTCGGTGAACACCAACATCAACCGCCTGAATCGCCGCGAGCTCGAGGCCCTCTACGACGACCATTTGAAGCCCGCGGGTATCGTTGCCTGGCAGGTTCAGCTCACCGCACCGATCGGCCGGGCGGCCGATCGTGCGGCGCTCATGCTCCAACCCTGGGAGCTCCTCGAGCTCGTCCCGCGGATCGTCGGCTTGAAGGAGAGAGCGCGCGCGGACGGCATTCTCCTCATGCCGGCGAACAACCTCGGATACTTCGGTCCCGAAGAGGGGCGCCTGCGAACGCCGAAGGGCGACGTCCGCGACCACTTTCAAGGTTGTCAGGCAGGGCGATTCGTCCTCGGCATCGAATCTCACGGCCGCGTGAAGGGCTGCCCGTCCCTCGACGCGGCGGCGTTCGGCGGCGGGAACGTCCGCGATACCTCGCTCGCGACGCTGTGGGCGTCACGGGAGATCGGCTTCGCGAGGGAGCGATCGCGCGCAGACCTATGGGGGTATTGCGCGACTTGCCCCTTCGCGAACGTCTGCCTCGGGGGCTGCACGTTCACGGCGCACGCCGTCCTCGGTCGGCCCGGCAACAACCCCTATTGCCAATTCCGCGCGCTGGATTTTGCCGCACGTGGACTGCGAGAGCGCCTCGTGCCGAGGTCGGCGCCACGCGGCGCGCCCTTCGACGCCGGAACCTTCGACATTGTTATAGAGCGTAGCGACGCCCCGGACGAAGAGCTGCCCGCGCACGATCTGGTGCGGATTCGCAGGGCGCCCGCGGCGCTCGAATCAAGCGCTGGGGTGAACGACGATCTTGCCCGTGACGCTGCCCGCGACGAGCGAGTCGATCGCGGCGGGCACCGCGGCGAGCCCGACGGAGCGATCGACGAGCGCGCGGAGCTTGCCAGCCTCGGCGAGAGCCGCGACGCGCTCGAGGCTCTCGAACTCCTCGCGCGCCGCCATCATGATGAAGCGCTGCTTGACGAAGGGCGCGAGGGCGAACGCGAGGAGCTGGCGCTCGAAGCCCGCGGTGAAGTCGCCGCCGTTCTCACCACCGACGAAGACGAGTCGACCCGTCGGGGTGAGCGCGCGACGCAGGCGGCGTAGCTTGGTGTTGCCGCCGACGTCGAGGATGACGTCATAGCGCACGCTGCCGTCGGTGAAGTCGGCGCGCTCGTAGTCGATGACCTGATCGGCGCCGAGCGCGCGCACGGCCTCGACCTTCGAGCCGCGGCACACCGCGGTGACCTCCACGCCGAGCGACTTGGCGATTTGGACTGCGTAGGTGCCGACGCCGCCCGAGGCCCCGATGATGAGCACGCGCTCGCCCACGCGCAATGCAGCCTTGTCGAGGGCCTGCAATGCCGTGATCGCAGAGACGCCGAGCACCGCGGCCTGATCACGAGAGATGGTGGCGGGGCGGAGGGCGAGCTTGTCCGCGCGAGCGGTCGCGAACTCCGCGTAAGAGCCGTTGCCGATGCCGAAGACCTCATCACCGACGCGGAAGCGCGTCACGCCGGGGCCGACCTCGACCACGGTGCCCGCGAGGTCGAGGCCAGGGACGCGCTGCTTCGGCGCGAAGAACCCGAAGCCCATGAGCCGCATCAGATAAGGCCGCCCCGTCATCAAGTGCCAAGTCCCGCGGTCGATGCCGGCGGCGTGGACCCGCACCAAGACCTCACCCGAGCCGGGCGTGGGGCGCGCCGTCGTGCCCAAGCGAAGCACGTCGCTCGACCCGTAAGCGGACTGCAAGAGAGCGCGCATGGGCTCGGCCTGCTCGAGGGTCGCGGCGTGGTTTTGGGCGGACAGGGACGGGGTCGTAGCGGTCATGGGTGGGGGCTCCTTGATTTGGCCTTACGCAGTAAGGTTGCGCGACACACAATTGAGCCTTACAAGGTAAGGTGTCAAGACGTGATGGCACCGAAAGAGAAAAAAATGTCGAGGCCGCGCGGAAAGAAGGCGGACCGAGAGCCGGTGACCCGCGAGCGGGCGCTCCGCGTGGCGATGGGCCTCGCCGACGCGGAGGGGATCGCCGAGCTGACCATGCGCAGGCTCGCGGACGCGCTCGGCGTCGAGGCGATGTCGCTCTACCACCATGTCCCGAACAAGGACGCGATCCTCGACGGCATGATCGATATCGTGTTCTCGGAGATCGAGCTGCCCCGACGCGACGTCGACTGGCAGACCGCGCTGCGAGGCCGCATCGCCTCCGTCCGCGCAGTCCTGCTGCGCCATCCATGGGCGATCCGGCTCATGGAGTCGCGTCGTGCTCCTGGCCCCGCGACCCTGGGGCATCACGACGCGATGCTCGGTTGTCTGCGTGGTGGCGGCTTCTCCATCCCCCTCGCGGCGCACGCATATGCCCTCTGCGACGCGTTCGTTTACGGCTTCGTGCACACGGAGCTCAACCTGCCCTTCCAGTCGAGCAGCGAGACCCAAGAAGTCGCCGGCGAGATCTTTCGCGCGATGCCGGCGGGCGCTTATCCGCACCTCGCCGAGCTCGCCATCGAGCACGTGCTGCGCCCTGGCTATTCCTATTCGAACGAGTTCGAGTTCGGTCTCGAGCTGATCCTCGACGGGCTCGCGCGCTCGCTCGCGGCCGAGCGCCAGGCCCACAAGCGCGGGCCTGGCCACTGACGCTCAGCGCTTCTTGCTTTTGGCCTGTTTCGCGGCTGCCGCCTCCGCGGCCTTCGCCTTCTTCGCGGCCTCTTTGTCGGCTTTGGCTTTGGCGCGGGCGATGGCCTTGGGCCCGAGCTTCACGTGCGACTCCGAATAGAAGAGCTCGGGGAAACAGCAGCGTAGGCGCGAGACCCCGCCGAACGACTTGAAGTGCTCTTTGCCTTGTTCGGCGAGCATCGCGGGCGTCAGGTCTTCGGCTTTTTCCTTGGGAGAAGACCCGCGCAAGATCAGATAGGCAAAGCGATAGTCGCTGCTGCCCGCGGTCTTGAACTCGTCGCGGGTCATGAACTTGCGCGGGTCGCGATCGCCATACATCCCGAGGAGCTTGCGCAGCATCGGGGTGCCCTCGCCAGTCGTCGAGCCGCCGCACTCGTAGACGATCGCGAAGGCAGCTTTGAGCTTCTTCTCCCCGCGCGGGACGAGCGAGACGAGCGCGATGTCGCCTTTCATCTCGTTCACCAGCGCCTTACCGGCCTTGGCGCTCAGCTTCTTGCGGGCGTCACCTACGTTGTAGGGCGGGACGCTTATGGCGGGGAGCTCGAGCGGGTTGATGGGCATCCCAGCCTTCGAGATGAAATAGCCTTTATACGGGCCCGACATACGGACATAGGGGCGCCCCTGGTGGTCGGACTTCAGCCCATCCCATTTGGGGGGCTCTTTGTCTTTCTTGGCCGGTGCGTGGTAGAGCGCGCTCTCCAACGCGTCGGCGATACCCATCTTGAGCGCGCCCTTCGCGTCCCGAACGTCTTTGAACTCGGGGTCGTCGGACGTGATCTTCGCGCCCGTGTCCTCGCGTATGAACCAAATCTTCGAGGCCTTCTTGGCGGGGAATTTCAGATAGCCGTTCTTCTCGTCGAAGTCGTGCCGGAGCTCGCCCTTCTCATCGTAGCTGTCGGCGTAACCGGGTATCTCGATCTGCTTCTGCCCCTCCTTGGGCTTGCGCGGGCGCTTGAGGTTGTTGCGCATGTAAGCGAGGTCTCGCGCTGTCGGCCCGTACGCATTGGGTGCTCCGTCGACGTCGAGCGCCAGGTGGCCTCGATAGAAGTAAGCGTCGTGCGTCCGGTGGAGGAGGATCCCGTCTTTGTTCTGTTCGTAGACCTCGGCCAGGTCGGCACAGCTCGGTAAAGTGATGGTCGACGCGGCCTCGCGCTTGACGAACTTCGGGATCGACTCCGCGGACGTGAGCTTGGCTTCGTCCGCCGCGCGCTCGTTCGCACGCGCCGCGCGGTCGAGCGCCTCGGACGGCTTCTTGGACTTCTCTTTGTCCTTTTGGGCTTGGTATTGAGCCTGCTTTGCTGCTGCGACCTTGGCCGCAGCGGCCGCCGTGGCCTCGAGCTTTTGCAGCTGCGTGTGCGAGTGCCAGAACTCGTAGGACTTGCCCTTCGTCAGGATGAGCGGCTTCTTGCGGTCTGGCGTCGGGTCGGTCGGCGAGGTCGTGCGGTAAGCGCGCCCAGCCTCGTCGATCACGTACTCGATTGTAAGCTGGGGCGCGGCCGCGGTCGGGTCGCGCACGTAGACGAAGACCTTGCCGAGCTCGAGCTCGACGAGGGCGGCGTCGACCGCACCAGCGTCCGGGGTGAGCGAAGACTCGCCCTCGAGCGTGGAATCTTTGTCGTGCTCGTAGTCGAGCGTGATGCCCACGAAGCCCACGCGGAAGGTGGGCGTGAGCGCCTCGACGTGGGGCTTTGCCGTGCTCTCGGTATCGTCGGCCATATTGCTGTCTCGTGCCTTTCTTACAGGCTGTTAACCGTCGAACTCGTAAGCGGTGAGGAGCACCTCGACGTCACCGTCCGGGCGCTCGACGCGGAGCTCGTACTTCTTGCCGATGGGGACGTCCGTGAACTCGAGGTCGCTGTGACCCTTGTCGTGGCGCTCGTCGTCCGCCGTCGCAGCGAGCGTCTGGACGAAGCTGCCGTCGAGGGCCTCGAGGGTGTATTTGCCCTCCCACAAGGGGTGAGCGTCTTCGTCTTGGGCGTGGACGCGGAACACGAACTTCGCGGTCTCGGGGAGCTCGACGAAGACCTCGTCCTCGCGCTCGGCGCTGCCGCCGTCGAGCTGGATCGCGGGCGCTTTGATGATGGCCTTCTCGCTCGACGCGATGGTCAGCGCGGACTCGGTGTTGACGAGCAGCTTGCCGCCGACGAGCGAGATCGACGCGCCGGCGCCGTCGTTGAGCGTGATCATGCCGCGCGAGATCTTGATGAAGCAGGCCCCGACGCGCGCGACGAAGGTCTCGCTCTGCGCGAGCTCGGTGTGCTCGGAGCTGACCTTGACCTCGGGTGAGTGAAAAACATGTTTGTCACCAGCGTTCGAGCGGAAGGCTTTGTGCGTCGAGAAATGGTGGTCCTCGGTGACGCGCGAGGTGAAGTCGCCTTTCGACGTAAGGGCGTGGCCGCGGTCGGCGACCGAGTTGAAGAAGCCCTGCGTGTGGACGCCGTGATCGCCGCCGACCGCGACGTCGAGGTTGCCCGTCAGCGTGCGCGAGACATCGCCGTCGACCTGCTCGGAGGCGTCGCCGTCGATGACGCGTGTCTCTTCGCCCGAGACCCGCAAATGCCGGTCTCCCCGTATCGTGGTGTTCGCGTCGCCGTCGATTCGGGTCGTCGCGTCTCCTCCAATCGTGGTGCCGCGATCCCCGCCGACGACGACGTCCTCGCCGCCAGTGACCTTGCGCGTGTGATCGCCGCGGACGTCGGTCGCGTGATCGTTGAGGACGACCTCGGTGAGATCGCGCTGCGCGTGCAGGTAGATCTCCTCGCGCGAGGCAGCGTCCTGAAACCGGAGCTCATTGCCACCTTCACCGGGGAAGGTCTGGCTCTTCAGCGTGCTCACGGTCGGTACCGCGGAGTCGAAGCTCGTCGGCAGCGGGTTGCGCGCGTTGTAGACGCGACCGACGACGAGCGGCTGATCGGGATCTCCGTCGACGAAGGCGACCAGGACCTCCGAGCCGACGCGGGGCACCATCAAGGCCCCATATCCGGCGCCCGCCCAGGCCTGGGAGACGCGAATCCAACGCGACGAGGGGCGCCCATCATCGCGCTGATCCCAGGGGAAACGCACGCGGACGCGTGACCACTCGTCGGTGTGAATACCGTGCTCCGAGGACTGCTCCGCCGAAGATGCGTTGTCCTCACCGGTTACAACGGCGCTCTGCACACCATCGATTCGCGGTCTCGGAGTCGACATAGCGGGTCGAAATGGGAGGGCTGCCTCGAGCGCGACGAAGCGGACCTGGTGCGTGCCGGCCTTGCGTGGGCTGCGGCCGTCGAAGCCGAAGGGCTCGTCGGCGAGCACGCTGCTCGGGAGCTCGCGCTGCACGGCGACGGTCTCCACGCGCACGATGAGGTGTTCGCCGCGCGAGGCTCCGCTCGCGTCCTCGACGCGAATGCGGCGACCGAGCGGGAGCTCCCTGAGCGCGCCTGCGCCTTCGGAGCTCGCGCGCTCGACGTCGAAGCGCTCTCTTCGAATGCGCGCCGGGTAGGTGCAGGGGCGATCGCGGACGGCCTCGTCGCCAGCGGGAAACTCGAAGTGCGTCGCGAGGTCCCTCTCGTTCTCGTGCCCGAGCTTGCTCGAGCCCTCGAGGGTGTGGCCCGCTCTGCCCCAGTCGTAGTCGCGCATCGTCACGGCGCGGGACCGCTGTCGGCGCGCGGCGCGCATCCACCGGAGCACGCGATCGCCCCCGTCCGCGAGCCCCTCGTCGGGGCTGATCCGATATGCGCCGAGCTCGGCGAACACCGAAGTCGAGCCCGGCCGATCGGTCAGCGTCAGCACCGAGTGCGTCGGCGTGTGCTCGAAGAAATGCGATACGCCCTCTCGCTCGAGCAGCCGAGATACAAATGCCAAATCGGACTCGTTGTATTGGACGGTGTATTCGTAGAGCGTCGCGTGATCGACGCGCGCGATCGTCTCCTCGTCGGTGAGGTGCCAAGCGAAGCAACGCGTCGCGGCCGCGTAGCCGTCGAGCGTCACTGGCAAGAGCGCCGACGCGGCGATGAGATCGCGCGCCCTCCCGCTGACGGGCTCGAGACCGCACCCGTCCACGCCGAGGACGAGGTCGACGATCTCGCGGAGCGTGCGCCCGAACAGCGTCCGGCATCGCTGACGGTGTCGAGCGTTCTCGAGATACGAGCCGAAGACTACCCGGTAAAGGCGTCTCGACGGCGCCCGCTCGAGCTCCTCGACGTCGGTCACGAGGCCGTGACGAAGGGCGTGCCCATCCCCGCTTTGGACGGCGAGCGTCGCGGCGCCGCCGACGAGCGCGTCGACGTCGACGGGCACCGTCGATTCGCCCTCGTCGACCGAGAGCGTGACGGCGAATCGGAAGGAGCGCGAGAGCTCTTCGACCCCGTGAACGTCCACGACGTGCCAATCGCGATAACCGACGAGAGGCGTCGCAAAGTGGTATTCGGCGAGAGGGGCGGCGTGCGGGGAGATCGTCATAGAGGGTCCCGGTCTTCGAACCCCGCGTGGGCGCAGACAGCGGGGGCGCTCGAACATACGAGGCGCCTTTCGGCTGCACTACGGTGATCGTATCGTCCTCTGTCGTGGAGAGTCCGTCCGCCGCTCCCCTGTCGTTCGAGGCCTGGGCCGCGCTGAGCGCTGTCCTGCAAAAGAAGAGCGCCGCTTCACGCGACACGCTCCTCGCGGAGGCTGGCGTCACGAGCGACGCTTTCGCCTCGGCGGACCGACGTTATCGAGCGCAGCTCGACGCCGAGCTCGCGCGTGGCAAGACCGCTCGCGCCGAGCGCTACGCGGCGCTCTGCGCAGCGGAGGCCGAGCGCGCGCGAGCCTTGGAGCTCGAGCAAGAGCGGCGCGCGCGACCCGCGCCCCCGAACACAGTGGTCGAGGCGCCGCTCGAGCCCGTCAAAGTCGAGGTCGCCGTGCCGACCTTCTTGCGTGAAGGTACGCGGGCTCCAGTCGCTATCGCCTTCACGCCGGACCCGACGCCGGCGGGCAGCGCGGCCGGCGCGACTGCGGATCTCGGCGATCTGGATCTCTCGGAGCCCCTGCCCTTCGCCCCTGCATCCGAGGCCGCCGCAGCGCCGCCAGCTCCCGCGCCCGAGCCCCCCGCGCCGTCGAGCTCGGCGGGCGCGACAGTCGATGTCACCGACCTCGCGAGCTCGCTGACGCCGGCGACCCCCACACCCCCCGAGACGATCCAGGGCCTCACTGTTCAACAGTACGCTTGTCTCTGCGCCGAGCTCGCGGCCTATCCCGATTACGCGTCTACCGTCTTGCACCGATACTCCGTCCGCGCCGCTGCGCGGCGTGAGCTGGACGCCGCGTGGGCCGTCGAGCTCGAGGCTCACCCGAGCCTCAAGAGCCAATTCCGACAGGCCTATGAGCGATATACGGTTTGGATGAGGTCGTCACAGAAGAGCGGTGTTTGACAGCCCGTTGGAGGCTGTGTCGGGCCCGTGCGCGGAGGTATAGGCCCGACCATGGGAGCGCCATAGGCCAAATCTAGTTTCTAGAGGTCGGCGCGGTTCGTAATGTCGACACATGCCCCGTGTGCATGTCGTAAAGCAGGGCGAATACCTCGATCAGATCGCGTATCGCACTGGACTGCGGGCGACCGTCATCTGGGAGGATGCCGCGAACGCCGAGCTGAGGTCGCGCCGCAAGCACCCCAATATGCTCGCGCCCGGGGATCTGCTCCATATCCCTGACGACAATGGATCGCCGCCGCTGCGAGTGGTCGTCGGGGGGACCAACCGGTTCAGGGCGCAAGTGCCCAAAGTGCAAGTGTCGTTCGTCGTACAGCTCGAGGGGAAGCCAGTCGGGAGGGAGCTTTACGTGATTGAGGGCTTGGTCGAGGTGCAGCGGGGTTCGACGGACGACTCTGGAACAGTCGCGTTCGCGGTGCCGATCGACGTGCGGGAGGTCAGGGTCGTCTTCCCCCGCCTCGCGCGCGTCTTCCCCGTTCGAGTCGGAGAGCTCGATCCAGCCGACGAGCTCTCCGGGGTACGGCAGCGCCTCGAGCATTTGGGGTATGGAGGTTGGACCTTGGACGGGTCGGCGCGTCTACCGGCCAATTCGGACCGAGCAGCGCTCGGTGACGCCATTCGCATGTTCCAGCGCGACCGCCGCCTGCCGCCGACAGGCGTGCTCGACGACGACACGCGGCAGGCCCTGGAGAAGGCTCATCCAATCTGAGGTGCGAGCGACATGCGTCTGGCGATACCCAATTACATCACGTTCAACTACACCCGACTCTTCGATTGGTCGCTCGAGAAGGTCGCTGATCGATACAGGACCACCGCGGAGGCCATTCGACAGGCGAGCACGGCGTTGTTTCCCGACGTGGATATCTCCGACCATGACAAATTCAAGGCGGCTTTGAAGTCGAACCACGACGTGGTCATCCCGGTCTCGAGCGATGTCCAAGCCTTCGACTGGGAGATATGGTCGTTCGGCAAGGGTGCAAAGTACAAGACAGTCAAGAAGCTCTGCGAGGACGCGGAGAAGGACCCGCGGCGAGCGACGGTCCCCAAGATGACCGCCGAGGACCTGCTGAAGAGCGTCGCCAACACCACGGCCCTCACGACCCTGCGCAAGCTCTTTTGGAAGGCCGACCCCACCACCGCGCCGACGAAGACCTGGTTCGACTACGCCAACCACTACCCATCAGCGCTGGTGCCGGTCCTCGTCCCCTTCCCGCGGGTGACGAGTGACATCGCGGTAGCGGTCGCGCCGAAGCCCGGCGCCACCAGTGGCTCTGCGACGCCGTCGGTCGTCGAAGCTGCGCCACCTTGGCTCGTTACCTTCTATTGCGACTACCTCAAGCCGCTCGACGACGCCCTCGCGGAGCTCGTCGAGGTGAACGAGACCTGCAACCGAATCAAGGAGCAGGCAGCCAATGAGCTCGCCTTGTTCGGTGCGGTCGCGGAGGCCGCGCGCATGATGCGCGACTCCGAGGAGAATCACGACGATCCGATCGCCTGGAACAAGCGGAACGAGCTTGTCGACCAGCTGACGGACTTTGTCCACTTCGCCCATGGGTTCATGGCCGTCGACGTCGTCGCGAGGCTCGAACGCCCCGAGGCGGGGCGCAGAGTGGAGCTCGCAAAAGACGTCCTCGAGCGACTTCAGGACCCCGCAGCCGTCAAGGGTGTCGTGAAGATCCTCACGGAGCCGGACCTCCAAATCGCGCTCACGTCCAAGCTTCGTCGGCGCGTCTGCGCGAGCGGCAAGGCCGGCAAGGGGGAGCGAATATCGCTCAAGGGCTATGTGATATTGCTCGCGCTCGTCGCCATTCAGGAGACCGCGCACAGCCGCCAATATGAAGACGCGGTGCGCCTCGTGGACCGAGCGCTAAAGAAGTTCGGCACCGCGAAAAAGTCAGCGGAGGTCGTCACGCCGGACCCCGAGGGTTGGCTGGACGCTATCGTCAGCGTGATTGGTGTGGCGACGATGTTCGTCGGGGACGCGCCGGGCCCGCAAGCGCTGGGCATGAGCCTAGCGTGCATTGCCGCGACCTGGGGGCCAGCCTGGGCGCGCGCCAACTTTGGAATGAAGGTTTGGGCGAGTGACAAGCTCACCTGGCTCGCCGGGTGGAGCGCCGGGATGAAGCAGCCCGAGATAGAGAAATTCCAAGCGCGGGTGAAGGTCGCCGCTCGAGCTGGCAACACCGACGAGATCGGCGAAGAACTGCAGGGGAAGGTCGAGGCTGGCCTGTGGCAGGGGAAGGGCTGGAACATCGGGATGGGCATCGTCTCGGCGCTTTGCCTCTACGCGGCGTTCGAGGAGCTCCGCGCCGACCCCTCCAAAGAGGAGGCCTATCTCGGAGTCGCCGCCGCGGGCTCCGGCTTCTTCGCCGCTGCGCTGAAGACGCTGGTGATGCTCGACACGAAAGGTGGCTACCTCGAGGCGAGCAAGCTGGCGGGTGACGTCGCGGGTGGCGTGGCGGCGGCCCTCGGAATCGCTATCGCAGTGGTCAATGCCGCGCGGACTTATGACAAGTACGGGATGATCAATGAGGTCTGGTACGAACTCGGGAGCGCCGCAGCGTCGGCGGTCGTCCTGGCTGGATTCCTCATGTCGTGCCCGGGAACCCAGGCAATCGGGCTGATCCTCGGGTTGTCCTTCATGGTGTTGAGCTACGAGGGCGAGGAGAAGAGCACGTTCATGTGCTATCTCGAGTCGGTCGCCGAGGACAGTGACAAGCGAGAGTCCCAACTCAAGCGCCTGATGGCGGTGGGGAACAATGGAGCGCTGGAGAAGGCCTACAAGGAGCTGGTGCTCTTCGCCAAGACCTTCGACTATTACGGTGAGATCACGAACTCCAAAGCGAACCGTGAGCGGCTGAAGAAGCTCCGCTTCAGCGACGACGCGATCTACAAACTCACTAGCTATTCTGAGGTCTAGGGTTCGATGAAGACCGACGAGCCCGAGCCGCACGAGCGATTCGCCGTCCCCGACTTTCGGCGTGATATCGACCTCGAGGCCCAGATAAGGCTCTTGCCACCGAGGGCCACTTGCAAGGGCGTCTTCTTCGCCGATGTGCTCTCGCGAGGCGCCAGGGTGGCCTCACTGGCGGACATCGCCGAGAAGGCCAAGGTGCCGGCGCGCAGCTATTCGCTGTTCCTCGACTATCCACACGCAGAGTGGATGCGTATCACGTACGCCGTAGCATCCATGATCCCCGAGGGAGCGCGCTATGTCGGGGAGGGACTACGCCATCTCGGGCAACACGCCTTCGACGCGATGTTCCATCACCCGCTCGGGAAGGTGATCTTTGGCCCCTTGGGCCTCCAAGTCGAGCGCGTCGTCGCGAGCGGCCCGCTCGCTTACAAGGTAGGGTTGGGCTTCGGGGACATCACTGCCGTTCGCGTGGCAGAGCGCCACTATCTCTACACGTTTCGCGACTTCCCTACCTTCCTGGAGACCTTCAATGTCGGGGTCCTCGAGGGTGGGATCGCGCAGTACTACGTAAAGCCGCGCGTGCGGATCCGAATGAACAGTCTCGCTCACTGCGAGATGGAGGTTACGTGGACGTAAGCGACGAGATTGTTGACGACCCCAGGCTGATCGCCGACCTCGCCGGCCGCGCGTTCGCCTTGCGTGTCGCCACGGCCGTACCGTGGACACCCAATGTCCTATCCCTACGTGGTTTGGAGGAGCTCTCCAGACCCTACCACTTCGACCTGACGGTGGAGGCCCCGTGGGGCGTGGCGCCCGAGCGCGCTGAGCTCCTCGGTCTGCCAGCGACACTGTCGATGCGCGCGCACCCGGCGCCGCGCGTGATCCACGGCGTCGTCTCTGCGGTGCGGGCCCGCGGCGGCGGAGACAACAAGAGCGGCAGCTATCGCCTGCGAATCGTCCCGCGCTTCGCGCTCCTCGCACAGTCGCGAGACAGTCGGATCTTCCAAGACTGTACTGTTGTCGACGTCGTGAGCCAGGTCCTCACGGAGGCTCGGGTCCGCTACGAGTGGCGCCGCCTAGGCACCTATCCAAAGCGCCCCTGCTGCGTTCAATATCAAGAGAGCGACTTCGCCTTCGTGGCTAGGCTCCTGGCGGAGGAGTCGATCGCGTACGCCTTCGAGTCCCGCAACGGCGTCGAGGTGATGGTCCTCTCCGACCACTCCGTCCACTATCGACCTGTCTCGGGGGAGGTGGAGATCCCCTTCGTGCGGGCTCACGGACTCCACACGGGCGAGCACATCTCGTCGTTCGCCGCGGGCAGCGCCGTCCGCCCCGGCGCTGTCCGACTGCGGAGGTACGATCACCAACGACCGAACACTGCGATCGTGGCCGAGGCCGCCGTAGCGAAGCCGGCGAATATGTCGTCAGCGGAGGCACAGGGCGCCCGCGCGCCCCTCGCCAGCGACGTGACGCGGCTGCGTGTCTACGACCACCACGCGGACTACGACGATGACAGACCTACAGCAGCGTCAGCGAATCGAGTCCTGGACCAAGCGCGACGCGACGCCGAGACTGGGCGGGGGGCCGGCAACTGCCCTCGCCTGACGCCGGGCTCTTGGTTCAAGCTAGTCGACGCAGCCTCCGACGCGTTCGACGGTGAATGGCTGGTAACCCGGGTCGAGCACCGCGGGCGGCCGGCGATCGCCGGGGAGACCCCGCGCGGCGCGGAATACGAGAACGCCTTTCGCTGTGTCCCGCGAGGGGTGCACTACGCGCCAAAACTCCCGGTTCGTCGGCGCGAGGGCGGCCTCGAGACGGCGACGGTCGTCGGCCCGTCCGGCGAGGAGATTTATACGGACGAGCTCGGTCGGGTGAAGGTGCAGTTCCATTGGGATGTAGCGGGCGGGTACAACGAGGAGAGCTCTGCGTGGCTCCGTGTCGTACAGGGTTGGAGCGGGCAACACGCCGGCGTGCAGTTCATCCCGCGGGTCGGCACCGAGGTCGTCGTCGGCTTCGTGGGGGGTGATACGGACCGTCCAGTCGTCGTGGGCAGCATGTACAACGCGACCCACCCACCGCCGTTCAAGCTACCTATCGAGAAGACTCGCAGCGGCATTCGCACGAGCTCGACGCCCGGCGGAGTCGGCCACAACGAGCTGTCGTTCGAGGACGCAGCTGGACGAGAGGAGGTGCGCATCCACGCGCAGCGCGATCTCAACGAGTCCATATTGCATTGTCGGTCGATGGACGTCGGAGCGGACCTGAGCGTGATAGTCGCCGGCAACAGTACGGAGTCGATCGGCGGTGAGCGCGTGGAGGTCGTCCGCGGTGGGCGCGCGAGCACCGTCATGGGCGACGCCTCGAGACACGTCGTGGGCGCAGAGCGAGCGGTCGTCGACGGAGACAGGGTCGAGCTCATCCGCGGCGTCGCGGAGCTCGCGGCGGAGCGGAGCAGCACGCGGATCGCGACGACGGACGAGCGCGAAGTGAAGGGAGACGCGCGAGCCACGATCGCAGGCGATCAGGCCGAGCGCGTGCAGGGGTGCGTCACGCTGCAGGTCGGCCAAGCCGAGGCTCAAACCTCGTATGCCGTGCACGTCGAGGGGCTCGCGGAGCTCCACGGTCGCCGCGCGGCGAGCCTCTCCTCGGAGGAGGAGATCACCCTCACCTGCGGGCGAAGCTGCATCCGAATCACACCCGATCAGATCGAGCTCGTCGGGCCGCTCGTCCTGATCTCGGCCGAGGGAGCCGGCGCTCGCTTCGGAAAGGACGACGTGCGCGTGCGCGCGTCCCGCGAGGCCACGATGCTCGCGGACACTGTCGTCCTCCGCGGGGAGGCGGCGAGCCTTGGATTGGACACGAACGCGCGGCTCGGTGGTGACAAGATACAGCTCGGTAAGGTCGACGAAGCCCAAGACTTCTCGCCCGATGAACAACCCGCGCCGACACGTATCGAGCTCGTCGATCAAGACGGACAAGCCCTCGCGTATCGCCGGTTCAAGCTGCACCTCGCGGATGGCTCGACCCGCGCGGGGCTCCTCGACCGCAACGGCGCGGCGGTGATCGATCTCGAGCTCCCCGCGGAGGTCGTGTTCGACAGCGTGCAAGACGTCCAGGCTCGCTGAGCAGGAGCGGGCGCGGGCCGTTCCTCGCAAGCGGCGTCGTGGGGGCTGTTAAGCTCGCGCCATGTCGCAGCTCCCCGAGTATCTCCCCGCGCCAGGCTCCGCCGAGGAGCGCGCCGCGTTCGCCGCGCTGCAGCCGAA
This sequence comes from Polyangiaceae bacterium, assembly GCA_046351325.1. Lineage (GTDB taxonomy): Bacteria > Myxococcota_A > Polyangia > Polyangiales > Polyangiaceae > Xiheicaenibacterium. The sequence continues at coordinate 1,362,625 of JAXLYR010000001.1, forward strand.
GCTCCAAGCGATGTTCGAAAATGTGTATCCGGACCTCCAGGCGCCCCGCTGCGTCGTGGTGGTGCCGGGGCTCAGCTTGGATCGCGAGACGCTCGCGAAGCTCACCGGCGCCCAGCACTACGAGGAGCGCCAGCTCTCGATGCTCATGTGGCTGAGGCTCCCGCGCGCGCGGGTCATCTTCCTCACGAGCTCGCCCGTCGCTGACTCCGTTGTAGATTATTACCTGGGAATGCTCGCCGGCGTACCGCACAGTCATGCCCGTCAGCGACTCACCCTTTTGAGCTGCAACGACCCTAGCGACGAGAACCTGACCCGCAAGATCCTCCGGCGGCCGCGGCTCGTGCAACGCATCCGCGAGGCCATCAAACAGCCCGAGGTCACGCACCTCACCGCGTTCAATACGACGCCCGACGAGGTCACGCTCTCCGTGCAGCTCGGCGTGCCGCTCTATGGGTGTGATCCCGACCTCAATCACCTCGGGACGAAGAGCGGCAGTCGCAAGATCTTCAAGGAGGCCGAGGTCGTTCACCCTGACGGTGTAGAAGAATTGCACAGCGTCGACGACGCGGTGGAGGCGATCTTGGAGCTGCGCGGCCGCGACCCCGTGCTGCGACGCGCGGTGCTCAAGCTCGAAGAGGGCTTCTCCGGCGAGGGGAACGCCCTGCTCGATTTGCCGCCAAAGACGCTGACGCGAGACGCTGTCCGCGACTTGCTTTATCGGTCTTTGCGCCCCGAGGCCGAGGGGCAATCGGCGGAGAGCTTCCTCCAGACGTATACGCGTATGGGCGGTATCGTCGAGAGCTGGGTGGAGGGCGAGCGCAAGACCTCGCCGTCCGTCCAAATGCGGGTCACGCCGTCGCGGGAGCTCGAGATCATCTCGACGCACGACCAAGTGCTGGGCGGCGCGAGCGGCCAGGTCTTTCTCGGCAGTAAGTTCCCGGCGCACTCCGACTATCGGACGTTGCTGGTCGACGCCGCGCGCAAGGTCGGCCATCGCCTGCGCGATCGCGGCGTGCTCGGCAGGTTCGCGGTCGACTTCGTGACGACCTGGAATGGCGACGAGTGCAAGGCCGTGGCGCTCGAGATCAACCTGCGTAAAGGCGGTACGACGCTGCCCTTCCAAATGCTCCAGTTCCTCACGGCGGGGACGCTCGACACTTCGACTGGAGCGTTCCTCGCCCCGCTCGGTAGCTCGCTTTGTTATTACGCGACAGACAACCTCACGAAGGCCGCGTACCGCGCGCTGACGACCGAGGATTTGCTGGATTTGCTCGTGCGCCACAGGCTTCATTTCGACCCGACCCGGCAGCAGGGGGTCGTCTTCCACCTCATGGGCGCACTGTCTATGTACGGTAAGCTGGGGCTCGTGAGCATCGCCCCGACGCACGAGCAGGCCGAGGCCCAATATCGGCGGGTCGAGGCGCTGCTCGACGAGGAGTGCGCCGCCACGCCGTCTGCGGTGCTCCGCAGATAGGCGCTTGATTTACGGCATAGTGCAGCTGGGGACGAAGACGTCGAGATCGGTCGCGGCGTCGTCGATCCCGAAGCCGACGAAGGCCGCTTGTTCCAAAGCTGTAAGCATATCGAGCGCGCTCTCGAAGCGGGCCTGCGGGCGCTTCGCCAAAGCGCGTAGGATCACCCGATCGATGGCCGCCGGGATGAGCTGCGGCGCGAGGCGCGACGGCGGCTCGGGCGTCCGATATTCGTGCGCGTAGCGCTGCGCCTCCACCGTGCACGCGTCGTCGAAGGGACCGACGCCTGCCGCGAGCTCGTAGAGGACGAGCCCTACCGCATAGAGATCGGCGCGCTCGTCGATCGTGCCGCTCTTGCATTGCTCGGGCGCCATGAAGCGCGGCGTGCCGAAGGCGACGTTCTGCGCGGTGAGCGACAGCCGCTCGCCGAAGCGCTTGGCGATCCCGAAGTCGATGAGAGAGACGCGCCCGTCGCTGCCGAGGAGCACATTGTCGAGCTTGATGTCGCGATGGAGCACGCCCGCGGCGTGAACGGCCGCGAGCACGTTGAGGAGCTCGACGCCGATGCGGACGACCGCAGGCACCGAGAAGACGCGGTGGCGACGGAGCTCGTCGCGGAGGTTCGAACCGGGCAGGTGCTCGAGCACGAGGAAGGGTCTGCCGTCGCAGAGCTCGCCTGCGTCGAAGATCGCTGGGACGCCGGGGATCGAGAGCGAAGCGAGGATGCGGCCCTCTTTGGTGAGGCGATCGGCGAGCTCGGCGCGGCGCGCGAGGCTCGGCAGGAGCGTCTTGAGGAGGGCGCGCCGACCGAGCGCCGCGTGCTCGACGGCGAAGAGCTGGCCCATGCCGCCGTCGACGACGTGATTGAGGACGCGGTACGCGGAGCCGGGGAGGACCGCACCGTTCGCGAGCGGCTCGACCGCGGCGCGGTGCGCGAGGGGCAGGCGTCGCGTGGGCTCGCGGTGGACGAGGGCGGCGCTCACGACAGAGCCTCCGCCGAGAGATCGACCCGCGCGAGCGCGCCTGCGAAGTCCGCCGCCGAGGCAAATCGCTCGGTGGGTCGCTTGGCGAGGGCGCGCCGCAGCACGTTCGCGAACGGCGCGACCCGCGCGCAGGAGGCGCCGCTGAGCGCGGCTGCGACCGGATCGCACTCGAAGACGTCGTGCGCGACATCGAGGAACGCAGGCTGCCCGGTGAGGCTCTCGACGAGGCAAACACCGAGCGCCCAGACGTCGGTGCGGACGTCGACGCGGCCCGAGAGGAGCTGCTCCGGCGCGAGGTAGCGGACGGTGCCACGCCAGCAGGAGCTCGTCGTTTGCAAGCCGGCGCCGGTGCGCGCGCGAGCGAGCCCGAGATCGAGGACAACTGCGTGCGGCCGAGTTGGCGCCGTTGCTCGAGCGCCAGCCGGGCTCGATGGCATCGATCGAGCTCCAGCTCGGCGGGGCGCCGCGGACGGCGCCCCTTCCCCCCTCGCGTCGCTCGAGGGCGGGGCGTCGGGGTCGAGCCCGAAGAATAGGTTCGACGGCTTGACGTCGCGGTGCACGAAGCCCGCGTCGTGAATCGCAGCCAAGCCGAGCGCAGCGCCGCGCGCGAGGTCGCGCGCGAGCTCGGGCGCGACGGGGCCGGGACCCGCGGGGTTCGAGAGGAGCTCGCGCAGCGTGTGCCCGACGAGGAGCGGCATCACGAGCGCGCGCACGCCGCTCGAGTCGGTGACGACGTGGTCCACGCGAACCACGTTCGGATGCACGATGTCCCCGAGGACCGCAGCCTCGAGCGCGAAGCGATCGCGCTGCTCACGATCGACGCTCGTCGCCAGCACCTTCACCGCACGCCGAGTGCCGTCGTCGAGCGTGACCGCGTACACGGCCGACGTGTTCGACCGCCCGCGCGGCTCGATGTGAACCACGCGACGTCCCCCGAAGATGCTCGCGGCGATCCCACCACCACTCGTGAAGCTCGTCTCCATCCCGTCCTCCTCGCAAGGAGATGTCGAGGATGGGCCGCGCGAGTTGCGTGGGAATTTACAGGGATTTTTGCTGATGCCGCGCCCAGTGGATCGCGCGATCCCAGCCGAGGCGTTTAGCCCTGCCTAGGGGCTCAGTGGTAGAGGAACCACTCCACGCCGGGCTTGATCTCCATGTGGAAGTGGTCGGCGTGGTCGGCGTTGTAGTTGGGCGTGAGCGTGTACGTGAAGATGCCCTTGTCGTGGGCCTCGCACACGATCGCGCGGAGCTCCCTCGCCGCGGCGGAGGAGGGCTCGGGCGCCGTCGCTCCGCACGTGCGCTGACCGATCGTGCCCTCGAAATTGGAGGCGACGCTGAGGGTCGTGCCGTCCGCCTTCTTGAGGACGCCGACATCGATCGCGAGGCCGGCGGGGTGACGCGTGCCGGGCGGCGCCCACTTGCCGTGGGGTTGGTCGTCGTCGTCCTGAGGCTTCTCTTTTTGCTCGGGCGGCTTCTTCGAGGTCTTGCCGGGTGTCCCCTTCGCCGCGCTCCGCGCTCCCCCCAACTTCTTCGAGTCGTGGGAGGGCGCGCTCTTCGACTTCGAGCTCGTCGTGACCTGCTTCGCGCTCTCCATCGCGTCGGTCTCGACCTCGGACTCGACGGTCTCGACGGTGCGGTCGAACGATGCGACCTCGTAGCTCGCGCCCTCGAGCTCGAGCGCGACCTTCTTGTGTTTGCCGGGCTTCTTCTTGGGGGCGGCCTTCTCGGACTTGTCGCCCTTCGTCGGCTTCTCGGCCTTGCTGGGCTTCTCGGCCTTGCCGGGCTTCTCGGCCTTGCTGGGCTTCTCGGACTTGCCGGGCTTCTCGGCCTTCTCGGATTTGTCGGCCTTGCCTGTACCTGCCGTACCCGGCGGGTCGACGTTCGGCCGATACATCGTGAAATGAACGAGCTCGACGATGTCGTGTCGCGCGAGGATCGCCGTGAAGTCATCGAGCGAAAGGGCGAGGCGCGCGTCGAGGATTTCGAACTTGGCGCCGACGCCGGAGGTGCGCTGATTCGCAGGGAGCGAGCCGTGGATGTCGACCCCATGTAGTTTGCCCTTCAAACGAATCGGGGCGCGCACGGTGCCGACGTCCTCGGCGCGTTCGAACGGGATCCCGCGGCGCTCGAGCTCCGCGTAGGCCTCCTCGTTCGACATGTTCGCGTAGCGATACGCGGGCGTCGCGACGGCCTCGTCGTGAGGAGGTGTCTCGAGGTACGGCGACATGGCGTGGGCCGTCCGCGGGGCGCCCGTGAGCAGGGCCGCACCTGCGAGGAGAATCCCAAGGAGAGACCGCCGCGCGCTCATGGTCCGGGCACCATAGTGAGATTCGTCGAGAACGCCAGAAAACCCCACCACGCTTCCGGCTTTTCGCTGAAACTTACCCACCGTCTTGGTCTCCGAATCTGTCACCACGCCTGCGATGCAATCGCCGCGTGCGTTCGGCCTCGCGGTCGTCGTCACGACCGCGCTCGTCACGGCGGTCAGCTACCTCGCCCCCGAGGCTTACTCCGCGACCGCGGTGGGCGTGACCTTCCTCGCGGCGACGTGGCTCCTCGTGCTGCGCGGGGACGCGGCGACGATTCGAGCGCACGGGCTCAGCATGGGTGGGCTGCTCGAGCCCGAGAAGCTCGTGCCCTCGCGGCTCGCGTCGGACGCGGCGCGCGCGGCAGGCGTCGCGCTCGCGTGCTTCGCGATCATCGCGCCTTCGTTCTTCTTCGGATATCGGCTGTGGTTTCACCCGCGGCACGCGTTCGATTGGCGTGCGGCGCTCCCGACCGGCGACGAGGTCCTCGGGCAGCTCGTCGTCATCGCGTTGCCGGAGGAGGCCTTCTTTCGGGGCTTCGTGCAGACGCGGCTCAAGGCTTGGTTGCCTCGCAGCTTCCGCGTCGCGGGGCTGCCGATCGGGAGCGCCATCGTCGCGACTTCGGCCATCTTCGCGGTCGGTCATTTGCTGACGGTGCCGAACGCGGCGCGCCTCGCCGTGTTCTTTCCGTCGCTGCTCTTCGGCGCGCTCCGCGAGCGCGAGAACGGCATCGGCGCAGGCCTCCTCTTGCACGCGCTCTGCAACCTGCTGTCGTCGAGCGTCGCGCATGGCTATCACCCTGGGGCGCGATGAAGACCCGACCGCACCTCGCGATGTTCGACATGGATCGCACGCTCCTCAGCAAGGAGACCGCGAGCCTCTACGTGCGCTACCAGCTCGAGATCGGCGAGGCCACGGCGATGGATCTCGCGCGCACGATCGGCTGGGTCCTGCGCTACACGGTGGGCATGCTCGACATGAACAAGGTCGGGCGCCGCGCCGTGCGCTCGCTCGAGGGCGTGCCCGAGGTCGTGATGTCCACGCGCTGTGACGATTGGTTCCGGCGTTCGGTCGAGCACTACCTCACGGACGGCGGGCGGCGCGCGGTCGCGGAGCATCAGGCGCGCGGCGACGTCTGCGCGATCGTGACGGGCGCGTCGTCGTACGCGTCGCGCCCGCTCGCGCGGCTGCTCGGCATCGAGCACGTGGTCTCGACGGTGTTCGAGGTCGACGAGAACGCAGTCTTCACGGGGCGCGCGATCGAGCCCTTCTGTTTTGGAGTGGGCAAGCTCGAGCGCGCCCGCAACCTCGCGCGCGAGCTCGACCTCTCGTTCGAGGACGCGACGTTCTACACGGACAGCATCAGCGATCTGCCGCTGCTCGAGGCCGTGTCGCGGCCGGTCGCGGTGAACGCCGATCCGCGACTTCGACGTATCGCACGCGCGCGCGGCTGGCCGATCGAGAGCTGGTAGCGCGCGCGCTCGGCGTATGCTCCGCAGCGCATGAGAGAGGGCGACGTCGTCGGAGGTCGCTTCGAGATCCTGCGCGCCGTCGGCGCCGGTGGAATGGGCACGGTGTTCGCCGCGCGGGATCTGGCGAGCGGGGGGCTCGTCGCGATCAAGACCGCGCTCGCGCGCGGGACGAGCGCTGAGCGCGAGCGCTTCGCCCGCGAGGCCGACCTGCTCGCGGCGACCCAGGCCGAGGCCCTCGTCGGGTTCGTCGCGAGCGGCGCGCACGAGGACGCGGCCTTCCTCGCGATGCAGTGGATCGACGGTGAAACGCTCGCCGATCGACTCGCGCGCGAGGCGCTCTCGCCGGGCGAGACGCGGCTCGTCGTCGAGCGCGTCGCTACCGCGCTCGCGGCGCTCCACGCGCGCGGCGTCATTCACCGCGACGTGAAGCCCGCGAACATCATCCTCGCGGGCGGAGAGCCTGCTCGCGCGACGCTCGTGGATCTCGGGGTCGCGCGGCTGACGACGACCTCGACCTCGCGGCCCGCGCTGACCAACACGGGCACGACGCTCGGCACCGTCGGGTACATGTCACCCGAGCAAGCGTGCGCCGAGCGCTCGCTCGCACCGAGCTCGGACCTCTTCGCGCTGGGGCTCGTCGCGTTCGAGTGTCTCACCGGCCGCGCTGCGTTTCAGGGCGAGAGCGCGGTCGCCGTGCTCGCCAAGCTTCTCCTCGAGCGCGCACCGCTGCCGTCGTCGCATCGGCCTGGGCTCGATCCCGCGTGGGACGCGTTCGTCGGCGCGCTCACCGAGCCGGACTCGGCGAGGCGCCCGCCCGACGCTGAAGCTGCGCTCACGCTCCTTCGTTCGATCGGGGAGAGCGAGACGACGACCTCGCTTCCATTCGGTCCGCGGTCGACCATCGCGTCGCGCGAGCGCACCGTCGTGGCCCTCGTGTTGGCCGAACCACCGAGCACGCAGGTCAGCGACGCGCTCGAAGAGCTGGCTCCGGCTCGCAGCGCACGCGCGAGCGCGCTCTTCAAGGAGATCGCAGCGAGCTTCGGCGCGCGCCTCGAGCCGCTCGTCGGCGGTGCGTTCATCCTTTGGTGCGGTGAGGACGGCGTCGCGTCCGATCGCGCGCTCGCGGGCGCGCGGCTCGCTCTCGCGCTCGCGGAGGTCGCACCGGAGCTCCGCTACGCGCTCGCGGTCGACACCGCAGATCGCGAAGGCGAGAGACCCTCTGGGCCCGTCGTGACCGCGGCGCTCGCGTCGCTCGCGCAGGGGCGCGTCGCGCAGGTGTTGGTCGACGACGACACCGCTGGGCTGCTCGCGACTCGCTTCGTCTTCGAGCGCGCGAGCGGGGCGCGAGCGATCCTCGTCGGCGAGCGAGCGCAGAGCGATCAGGGGCACACGCTCCTCGGTCGACCCACGCCCACGTTGGGGCGCGAGCGCGAGCTCGCCACGTTGAGCGATGCTCGATGCGGCGCTCGAAGACGGCGCGGCGAGCTGCGCCCTCGTCACGGCGCCGGCCGGGGTCGGCAAGTCCCGGCTGCGCGCGGAGCTCGAGCTCCGCTCGCGCGATCGCTCGCGGATCCTCAGCGTGAGTGGGGATCTCGTCCACGCCAAGGTTCCGCTCGGGGTCGTGCGCAATCTCTTGCGCACCGCCGCGGGCACGAGCCTCGACCCCGCAGAAATCCGTTCGCTCCCCGAACCGCACATGGGGCCCGTCCTCGCGATGCTCGCAGGTCGCATCGCGCGCGCGGACCTCCCCGAAGTTCTCGCGGGCGATCTCGAACGCCTGCAAAACACCTCACGTCGCGCGTTCATCGCGTGGCTCGACGCGTGCACCACCGAGGGCGAGAGCTTGCTCGTGGTCGTGGACGACGCGCACTGGGCCGACGGCGCGAGCCTGCGATGGCTCCTCGACGCGCTGAAGGAGCTGCGTGAGCGAGGCTGGGTCCTCGCGCTCTTCGGGCGCCCCGAGGTCCTCCGCGGCTTGCCCGACCTCTCGCACGCGACGGGCATCACGCGCATCGATCTGCCGCCGCTGCCGAGGCGCGCCGCGCTCGGGCTCGTGGGAGAGATCCTCGGCAAGGGCGCCGACGCAGCGCTCTGCGACGCGCTCGTCGAGCGCGCCGAAGGCAACGCCTTCTATCTCGAGGAGCTCGTACGTGTGGCGAGCCATCGCGGCGCATCCAATGCGCCGCTCGGGCGCGCCAGCGAGCGCTCGCTCGCGGACTTGCCGCGCAGCGTGCTCGCGATGGCCCAGTCGCGCCTCGAATCGCTCGACTCCGAAGAGCGGCGGGTGCTGCGGCTCGCGAGCGTCTTCGGCGAGCCGATCGATGCGGACGCGCTCGCTTCGGCGGCGGGGCACGACGTGCGCGAGACGCTGAGCGCGCTCGTCACCCGTGAGGTCTTGGCCGAGCGGGGCGTGGCGCATCACGAGCTCGCGTTCCGCCACGCGCTCCTCCGCGACGCCGCGTACGAATCGCTGACCGACGCGGATCGATGCCGCGCGCACGCGTCGGCTGCGCGGTGGCTCGCTTCGACTGCGGACCCAGACCCCATCACCGTCGCCGATCACTTCGCGCTCGCCGGTCTCCAGGCCGAGGCCGTAGCTCCGCTCGTGCGCGCGCTCTGGCGCTTCTTCGAGAGCGGCGATTTTGCCGCGATCGTCCGTGAATCGCAGCGCGCCGAGGACTTCGGCGCAGAGGGCCGCGAGCTCGGCGAAGCGCTCGCGCTCGCGGCCTACGCGCGCCTCGCGGAGGGCAACATGGCGGCCGCGACCGCGCTCGCGGAGCGCGCGCTGCCCTTCCTCGAGCCGCTCTCGATCGCGTGGTTTCTCACTGCTGGGGTGCTGGTGTTCGCGAGCGCGATGGGCCACGCCAGCGAGTCCGTGCCGCTGCTCGTCGCCGTCGTGTGGGAGGCCGATCCTTCGCTCATCAAACCTTCTCTCACGACGGGCTTCGTCTTGGCCCTCTTCGCGGCGGGGATGCTGGGGTTGAACCAGCGCGAGGCCGCGGACGCAATCTTCGAGAAAATGCTCGCGATCGCGCGCGCCGAGCCCGACCACGACGCGTTCGGCGCACAAGCGGACGCCGTGCTCCACGCGCTCGGCATGACCATTGGGCACCCCGCCGAGGCGCTGCGCCTCGCTGCTCGTTCGACCACGACGCTCGAGCGAATCGGCGCACGAGAGCACCTGCGTGTCGCGCTGGCCATGCAGGCCCTCAACCACGTCGGCCTCTTCGACGGCGCCGGGGTCCGACGCGCCTGGGAGCTGCAGCGCGCGCTCCCGAGCAGGCGCGACGCGGACCTCTGGGATCTATTCACCGCCTGCTACTTGGCGAGCAGCGACTACCGCGAGGGAAACCTCGACGAGGCCGAGCAGCGCGCGCGGCGCGTCCTCGAATCGGGTGTCCCCGCAGGCGCGGCGCTCGGCGCTATGGTGCGCGCGCAGGTCAGCCTCGCGCGAGGCGAGCTCGCCGCTGCACACGCGATCCTCGAGCCCTTCGTCGCCCGCATCTACGACCTCAACTCCGCGACGGCGGCGCACGTCGTGCACACCTGGGTCCGCATTCTCCTTGCCGAGCGAGAGCTCGAGCGCGCCGCCGACTACGCGTCTGCGATGCGCGACGAGCTCCGCGGCGGGTTCATGTACCCCGACGCACGAGTCGAGCTCGACGTTGCGTGGATGGACGCGCTCGAGCGAGCGGGGCGGCCCATCCCCCCAGACGAGCTCGCCGCGGCGCGAGCGTTCGCGCAGGCAATCGAGGCCGATCTCGAGCCGTCGTGGCCAGCCGTCGCGCGAGCGTGGCGCTCGGCAGAGCCTGTTCGCGCGCTCCTCTCGAGAGCTCCGCACGAGATTGGTTGAATCCTTTTTCAGGGATGCGCGTCCTAGCTCTCCTGCAATTTTGCAGCGGAGAGACCGATTACCATGCGATGGGCTTGGACCGTAGCGACCCTCTTCTTCGGAGTGGTCGCGGTGGGCTGTGCGCACTCGAACGTGTCGAAAGACGAGCGGAGCACCGGACCGTCATCGACAACTCCTGCCCCTGAATCTTCCACGTCCGCGGGCGGCGCTCCGGCTCCGAGTCAGCGTGCTGCCACTCCTGTCACTCTCAAGGTGACGGTGCCAGTCGCTGAGTTCGCGCCGAAGAGCATGGTGCGCATCATCGTGCGAAACCAACAGAGCCTCGCCGCCGCCTCGCAAGGAGCGGAGTGCATCGTTGGATTCTCTGCGCCCAACGCGCCGGCGACGCCCTGCCCCAAGGGCTACACGTGCACGACCAACCCGACGAACCCGCAGGAGTCGATGGTCTGCCCCGCGGGGGTTCAACCTCGCTTCGGGCCCGTGCCCCAAGAGGTGCTGCAGGTGCCTGTCGCCCCCGAAATCACAGTCACCGCGCACTCTCTGGTCCAGGGAGAACCGTTCGAGATCTCGGTCTCTGGCAGGTCGAACGACGACTGCAACTCCGTCAATGGCTCGGTCGTGAAGGGCACGCTTCAGGGAGACACGTTGAGCGTGGTACCAGCAGATTGGATGACAACGATGATGGCCTGCGCGCCCACCCCGATGAAGCCATGAAGCGATCTCCCCTCGTGTTGATGGTCGCGCTCGCGGTGCTCGGCTGCGGCGACAAGAAGAGCCCGTCGCAGTCCGAGTCCAAAGACACCAAGACAACGTCGAGCGCTCGCGCCAAGTCCTCGGCACGCCCGAGCGCGAGCGCCTCCATCGCGAGCCCGAGCGCGGCACCACCACCTGCCGTCAGCGAGGCGCCGGTCGCGGCCAAGTTCGTCCGCGAGCGTCCGACCGAGCCCGCGAGCGTGGACGCCTGCGCGTACATCGGCGGGATGGGTTTTGCCTGCCTCGACGCGCTCATGGCCGAGAAGGATCCGATCAAGCAGCGCTACATGCGGCGGCTCTCGGACGCGGACGCGCGCCAATCTCTCGAGTCCATGAAGCAGGGCCAGCCGAACGGCGTCGCGCACGCCGAGATGGCGATGGCCTGCGCCGAGTCGGGTGCCTGCAAACAGAAGGACGCGGACGGCAACATGATGGACGACGGATATGCCTGCCTGACGAAGGCCCAGAGCTTGGCATTCGACAAAGACCCGGCCGCCCAGGCAGCGCACAAGCGAGCCTGCGAGTGTGACCCCGAGCGCGCCCAGATCCCGGTCATGGGCGGGTATCTCGCGTGCGACGGTAAGGACAAGCCTGTAACTCGCGGAGAGGGCCTGTCGATCGAGGAAGCCAACGACATTCGCGCCTGCGGCGAGTGCGACGGCGAGAAGGGCCCAGCGGCCTGTCAGCGCGAGATCGATCGATTGAAGGACAAAGACCGCGAGCTATCGGATTATCTGCGAACCGTACACGTCCCCCGCTGCGGTCAACCCTGACCCCATCACATACAGCATTGTAAGTAATCGCGCCGCCCGCTCGTTGCCGTAACGTAGTCGGCACGCTATTGTCACCGGATGGTTCCGGTCGAGACGCGCCCCCAGCTCGAGCTCATCAAAGAGCCGGGCAACAAGCGTCCGACCATCCGCGTCCACGCCAACAACGACGTCGACGCCGCGCCGACCGAGTGGGCCTCGCTGCTCGGCGACCTGTCTCGTCCGCACGCCGCCCGCGCCTTGGACGTGGAGTGGCGTGTCCACGACAAGACTCACCTCGAGTTCGCGATCGACTACCCGTTCGGCTCGTCACAAGAGAGCTACGTCTGGGAGGCCTACTTCTTCGTCCCGGAGAGCTTTCGGCTGGCCGAGACGACCTATGACAAGAAGCAGATCTACGACGACCTCTTGTCTTATGTGCGACTCGCGGTCCCCGAGCTTCCATTCTCGGAGCTCACGACAGCGATCCTCGACGGCGAGCACGGCACGCTGCTCGATCAGCTGAGGGAGACGCTGCGCGCCGCGCAGGGCTCGGAGAATGGCTCTGTCGAGTCGCGCAACGCCGTTCGTCGGCTGCGGGTCTTCGCGTGTCTCGTGCGCGCCTCCGGGCTCGAGGCTCAACGCGCCATGCTCGGCGAGCTCGATCCCAAAGCTGCTCTGCGCGCCGCCAACGCCTTCGCGGCGCTCACCGCCCGCGTCACTGGCGATTACCGCGCTGTCCTCGCCGAGAGCCGCGCGTGGTCCCTGCCGGACGAGGTCGGCGTGGCGCTGCGCTGGGTGGATGAGGACATATCGCTCTTCGTCGAGGCCCTCGCGGGAACGGCGAGCGTGGAGCTCCACCAGCGCGCGACCCCCAATGGCGGGCGCGGTGCGACCGTCCCCGCGGCGGACGCCTGTCGTGAGGCCGCGAGTCGGCTCGCGTCCTGCGCAGTCCTCGAGGCCCGCTATCGGCGAGACAGCCAATACCCCTCCGTGGGCACCGATGACGCCTCTCCGCGCGACGTCGAGCACATCGAGTTTCGACGTCACGTCCTCAAGCGATTCACCTCGAGCGTGCTCTGGCTCCGACACGAGGTCCGCGACGCCTCGACTTGGGTCTTGCACGGGCTCTATGCGCTCGCCGCCGCTGTCGCGATGACGTTCGCTGTCATCGCGACCCTGCGCGCGACGCAGATGCAGGGCTATTGGACGCTCTATGTCGTCTTGCTCGTAGGCTCCTATGCCGTAAAAGATCGCCTCAAGGCCCTGCTCCAAACGGCCTTCGCGCGGTGGGCGAACAAGCGCTTTGCCGACCGGGCCTGGACGATACGCGACGAGGAGCGCAGGGAGCGCCTCGGGTTTGTCAGTGAGCGCGCTGCGTTCCGCGACTTCGCCAAGTTGCCTCCCGGGGTGCTCGCCGCGCGCCGCCTCACGCGCGAACACGCCCTCGAGGAGTTCGCGCGCCCCGAGGCCGTCCTCTGGCACGAGAAGTCGCTGACCCTCGAGCCGCGCAAACAAGGGACGCTGCCGTCCCCGATGATGACCGAGATCTTCCGATTGAACATCGGCCCGTGGCTCGCGCACACCGACGACCCCAATCGGACCATCACGTTCGCCGACCCCGACGAGAACGTCGTCTGCTCGGTCTCGGCTCGACGTGTCTACAACATCAACGTCGTATACCGATTGCGCTGCACCGACAGCAAAGCCGAGCGCGAGCCCGCGTGGCACCGCATCCGCGTGGTGGTCTCGCGCAAGGGCATCGAGCGCATCGACCCGATCACGAGCCCGACCGCTGGGCTCATTTCGTCGACGGGCGTAGCGCCACACCCGACCGATCAGCGCCCCGCGCCGTCCGCCGGAGCGCAGCGCCGCGCCGACGGCTAACAAGACAAGAGATCCACCTCGATTTCGAGCGGGCTTGGTCTACGGTCTAGTCGGCTCATGGGATCGAGAGAACACCTGCCTTCGATGGTCCGCGTCTCGTCTTTGGCCCTCGCGTGGTTTGCGACCGCTTGCGGTAGCGGGCTCCCCGACGGCGGGCCGGTTCGACCCGACCCACCCTCGTGTGGCTCGGGCGTCCCGCTCGTCATCGGCTCGAAGGACTATTGCCTATTCAAGAAGGCCGTCAATTTCGACCGCGCCGCGGCGACGTGCTCGAGCCTGGGCGCGCACATGGTGTTCGTCGAGACGGAGGCTGAATCCAACGCCATCCATTCGGTGCTCGCCGCCGACACGCCCAAAGACGACATATGGATAGGCCTGCGCGAGCCCGACAAAGACGGTCGCTGGATATGGGCCTCCGGGCAAGGGCCGCTCTTCCAAGCTTGGGCGAAGGGCGAGCCGAACGACGCCAATCGCAACGAGGACTGCGGCGCCCTCGAGGGCGCGACCGGCACGTGGATCGACGCGGACTGCACGCTCGAGCGCCCCTATCTCTGCGAGCGGAAAGACGCCGAGTTCTCGTGCACAGGCAAGCGCCTCAAGACCGACCGCGGCGACTATTGCCTCTATGCGTCGGGGCACACGTGGGACGTGGCGAAATCCGTCTGCGAGACCACACACGGCAAGCTCGCGGAGCTCGACTCCTCCCTCGAGAACGACGCGTTGCGCACCGCGCTCGGTGGCTCGAGCGGCGTCGAGCGCGCGTGGCTCGGCCTGACCGACGTCCGCCGTGAGGGGGAGTTCGTCTGGGCGAATGGACTGCCCGCTACCTTCGTGAACTTCGGTGACGGCGAGCCGAACGACCAAAACGGCGAGGACTGCGTGGAGTGGTATCGCCCGTGGGGCGGCAAATGGAACGATATCGCCTGCACCCAGGAGCGCGCGGTGCTCTGCGAGTTCGAGAAGTGAGAGTATCTCGCCGATGACGGACATCCGCCTCGACGATCGACCGCCTCGGCGCACACCCGACGACGAGACTCAGACCGTGCTGCTCGTGCACGCGGTCCTCGTCGGGCTCACACCGCTCATCCCGATTCCGATCTTGGACGACGCGGTGAAGGGTTATGTGGAGCGGCGGGTCGTGCTCGAACTGGGGAAGAAGCACGGTGTCCTGCTCGGCGCTGACGTCGTGTCTGCGCTCGTCGACGACCCGAGCGGCAGCGTGCTCTCGGCGCTCGCCCAGGGCGCAATCCAATATCCCCTCAAGCTCCTCTTGAGGAAGCTGTTCTTCGTCCTCGAGGTCAAACGCGCCTCCGACGCCGCGAGCCTCGCTTACCACCGCGGCTATCTGGTCGAGCGCGCGCTCGCCTTGAAGCTCCTCGAGCCGCTCGGTCCCTATCGCTCGCCGATGGTGCGCTCGGCGATCGATTGGGCCTGTCAGAATGCCCGGATCTCACCGCTCACGAGCGTGATGGCCGGCTCCTTCGAGGGCTCGCGCGCCGCGATGGAAGCGCTCGGCAAAGGCCTGATCAAACGCCTTCGTCCGAAGCGTGGGGCGACTGGAGCCCAGGCCGTCGAGGGCGCGGTGGAAGACGCCAGTCGACAAGGGCCGATTGCCGGTGTCGTCGAGCAGCTCCGCCGCGGACTACGGGACATCCCGGCAGAGCACTTCGCGAATCTGGAACAGAACTTCGATGCGTGCTTGGCCGACCAAGCTCAAAGGGCGCGCTGAACGGGAGGCGGCGCGTCCGACGTGGGCCGCGCCGAGCTCTGCGATGAACGGCGCTCGGAGGCGAGGCCTCGCATCGAGGTCACGGCGGCCGAGATCGTCTCACGCGTAGAGTCTCGCAGCGTGGCGATGTCCGCGTCGCCGAGGCCGCTCGTCGAGATCGGCTCGAGGATTCGCAGGCGCGCGTTCGCTGCGCCGATTCGCGTCTGGCCCTTCGCGAGGCAGTCCCGAGTACCCGTCAGCGCGAGGGGCAATATGGGAACTTGCGCCTCGATCGCGAGGCGAAACGCACCATCCTTGAAGGGCAAGAGATCTCCGTCCTTCGAGCGCGTTCCCTCGGGGAAGATCATGATCGAGATGCCGGCGTCGAGCGCCTCTCGGCACTCGGCCATGACCGCGCGCACGCTGTCGCCGTGGCCGCGGCGAAGAGCAATATCCCCGCTCCACGCGAAGGCCTGGCCGACGATCGGAATTCGGTAGAGCTCCTCCTTCGCGATCCAGCGCATGTCCCACGGCAAGTGGGCAATCAAGAACGGGTCGGCCATGGACTCGTGGTTCGAGACCACGACGTAAGGCCGAGTCGCGATGTCCGCCGGGGCTTTGCCCTCCACGGTGAACTGCCAGAGAGGGTTCAGCTGGCTCGTCAAACGACCGAGGCGGCGCATCCAGCGCCCCGGTTTACGCTGGGTCGGGTCGCCGCGATGCAGCGCGTGGGAGACGCCCATGATCGGTAGAAAGCCGAGGACGCAGACCCCGAACTCCCAATACGCGAAGGCCTCGAACGCCACGTTTTTCATGGGCCGACTCTAGGCCCGATTGTGTCTGTGTTCGGTCACACTTCGACACGGGGTTCACATGGAGCTTGCATCCGAGGCCTAGCCCTCGAGCGCCGGCAGACCGCGCACGGTGTCCACGTACTCTCGCACGATGTCCTCGACGATCTGGCCAATAGGCTTGACCTCTTTGGCCAGCGCGACCCCCTGCCCCGCGCTCCAGATGTCCTTCCATTTCTTGGCGCCCCCCGACTGGACCTCTTTCTGGGCGGTGTCTTTGTCCTGGCGCTCGAACCCAGGCAGCGTGTCCCTGAGGAAGTTCGCGTGCACGCCGCTGACGGCGTCGGTATAGACAATATCCTCCGGAGAGCCGTTGATGACGCGCTGCTTATAAGCGTCCTCGGCGCCGCACTCCGTCGACGCGATGAACCGCGTCCCCATGTAGACGAGCTCCGCCCCGAGGGAGAGCGCGGCGGCGACCTGTCGCCCGGTCGCGATGCAGCCCGCCGCGATGATCGGGATAGAGAGGTTCTCCCTCAAGTGGGGATAAAGGACGAAGGGACTCGTCGTCCCCGCGTGGCCACCCGCCCCCGCCGCTACACCGATGATCGCGTCGGCCCCGGAGGCCGCGGCCTTCTGCGCGTGCTTGAGATGTATAACATCGTGAAAGACGGTCGCCCCCCGCTCGTGCGCGCGGCGCGCGAGCTCGGTCGGGTTGCCGTAGCTCGTGATGATGACCGGGACTTCGAACTCGAGGCAGGCCTCGAGGTCTTGCAGGAGTCGCTCGGGCTCCGTCAGCTTGATGGTCAGATTGATACCGAACGGCTTGTCCGTGCGCGCGCGGATCCACGACAGAGCCTCGCGAAAAGACTCCTTCGTACGCAGATTGAGCGACGGCATCGTGCCGAGGATGC
Organism: Polyangiaceae bacterium; assembly: GCA_046351325.1. Lineage (GTDB taxonomy): Bacteria > Myxococcota_A > Polyangia > Polyangiales > Polyangiaceae > Xiheicaenibacterium. The sequence goes on from JAXLYR010000001.1 coordinate 1,379,513, forward strand.
CGGCCTCTGCGGCCGCGACGATCATCTCCTTGTTGGAGATGATGAACATTGGAGCACAAACGATCGGATAGCGAAGCCCGAGTTTATCGGAGAGAGGAGTCCGGATACGCGCCATCGGCGCACCATACCAGAGGCCTCACGGATTGCCGGGTACCATCTCCACGTCGAACCGCTGCATGCACATGAACGGCGCTGGCACGCGTCCGCTGGACGGATCGGACCACCCCCAGTCGGCCGTGGAGAAGCACCCGAACCCATCGGGACACTGGTCCTCGAGCGGATCGCAAGCGAGCTGACAGAACTGGTGGAGGCACGAGGGAGCCACGTCCCCGCTGAGCGGGACTGGGCAGTCCGCGTCGGAATCACAGTGGTAGGATCCACAATAGGCGTAGAACGGGCCGACATCGCAGGTCTCCAAATCGCAATGGCCGGCACCACCCCACCCCGTGCACTCCGCCTCTCGCGTGGTGCAGCCGAAGAGCTGGCCGTAAGCAGGTGTGATCGGCTCTTCCACCACGAGAGCGCAGCTGTACGCGTCCTCGGGATTGGCGGGTCCACTGGGTGTCACGACTTCGTCGGCGTTGGAGTCGTTCCGCTCGATGGGTGTGACTGTCTTCGATTCACAACCACCGACGGTAAGACCCAAGAGGAGCGCGCCGACCTGCAATAGGGAATTTCGTTTCATCATGAAGTTCAGGTCCCAATACGAGCCAGCGATAGGTCAACAATCGACGGATTAGGGAATACGGGCCTCGATGGAGGCCCATGAGGAAAACCACGGCGCGCCCCAGGTCGCGATCTCGCGCTCGGCGTACGCCACCGAAAATGGGATGAGCTGCGCGCCGACTAGCGCTTCGGCGCGCAGGCTCAACGCCGGCGCGACCTCGAACGCGAGCCCGCCCCGGACATAGGTGCCGACGTTCGCGCTCTCGTCGTGAACACCACGATAGTACGGGCGCGCGCCGTCTCCGTCCGTCGTGAGCCACGCCAGGTCGACCCCGAATCCAGCAACGGGGTGCACCCGCACACGAGGGGCGAAATCGAAGCGCACGTCGCCGCAGAAGAGAAACACTCGAGTTTGGCTGTCGCCCTCTGCGGCCTCGTGTTCCATGGCCTGAAGGGGGAAGAGCCCCAAGAAGCCGATTCGCGCCCCGATTGGCAAGAGCACTCCCGCGGACGCCGCGAGCACCGGATAAGGTGGTAGTCCACCGGGGCTGCCGACAAGGCCCGGCCCGAGCTCGAGCGCGACGCGCGTGGTCCCTCGCTCGATGAGCTGGAGCGGGGGCGCGGCGACGCGAACTGCTATCGGTATATCGGGGGGCGGAACCGGGACGCGCGGCGCGTCCTTGGGCACACCTGTTTTCTCGATGAGCTCGGGAGTCGGCGGCGTGTCCCCATGCGGTGCCTCGGGCAGCGCGAGCTCGAGCAGACTCGCACGCAAAAGCTCGACCGCGCGCACCGCGAGCGCGCCCTCCGCGAGCGTCGCGGTCTGGTCGAGTACGCGCGAGACGGCCTTGCCCGTCGCGCGGTCATAGAGCCATAGCGATATGGCATTTCGGGTCGCGCTGACGCGCACGCCCGCTACGGCACCGCGGCTCGCGCTCACGCTGTCGAGCCCTGAAGTCGGATCACCGGCTGAGGGGGAGTCGACGACCTCGGCCTCGAAGCCGAGCGTGCCGAGCTCGGATTGCATGCGACGCGCGAGCGCGAGCGATTCGGCGTCGGCCAAGACGACGATGAGCGGCCGCTTCGCCTCGGCGGCGCTCGCCGCGGGCGCAGCATGGGTAACGACGACGCTCAGCGCGCCGAGGGCGATACCCAATAGTGCGAAGCCCCCTCTCGAGGAGGGCCGATACCAGCGCATCTCAGGGTTCGTCGTACGGCGAGGGCTCGCTCGTTCCTAGGGTGCGTCGCGCGATTTCGGCGTGAGGCCCATTCGGGTAGAGCTCGAGGTAGCGCGTCGCGGCCTTGCGCGCGGCCTCGGTCGAGCCGGCGCGCGCGTGACACTCGAGCACCCGCCCGAGCGCCTCCTGCGCGTACGTGCCATTCGGCCGCTCCGTCAAATAGGTCGTAAACCACGAGAGGGCCTCGGTGACCGCACCCTTTTGGTCGAAGGCCGCGCGCCCCAACATGAACGCTGCGTCCGCGGCCTGCGAGCTCCTCGGGAAGCGGTCGCGCAGCGCGACCAGCGCTTGGGCGGCCTCGGCGGGGTGCCCCGTGAACCGAGCGATGTCCGCGAGGAGCGCGAGATCCGCCGGCCCCGACCGCGCGACCCAAGCCCCGAATCCGTCCTCGGAGAGCGCCGCCCAAGCGGACTTGTTGTCACCGCTATTGGCATATCGACGGAAGGCCGGTATCGCGCTGTCGTCTTTGGGGTCTTCGGTGCTCGGTCGTGCCGCGCTCGACGCGCTCGGCGCGGGCAACGCGGCGCTCGCGTTGCTCGCGGTCGCGCTCGGCGGGGGCTCTCCCAGCGCGAGCTCGACGCTCTCACCTGCCGCGACACGGCGCGCTCCGTCGATCCCGGGCCCGGTGAGGTCCACCGCGCCCTCGCGCAGCGTCAGACGCAGCCTCTTCATCGTGGGATCCCAAGAGACCTCGAAGCGCGTCCCGACGACGTGCACTTGGAACGGGCCTGCGTCGACTCGCCAGCTCGTGTCGGCGCGATGTCGAACCTCGGCCTCGAGCGAGCCGCGCTCGAGCACGACCTCGGCCCCGCTCGTCGTCGTCTCCGCGACACGCGCCTGCGAGCCGGCCGCGAGGGTGAGTCGACTGCCGTCGGAGAACGCTACGGGGAGAGGCTTGTCGCTCGGTGCGGCGAGCCACTCTCCGACGACACCCTGCGCTCCGCCGATTTGGAAAGAGAGCGCGACCGGAGAGGGCTGGTTGTTCGATCTGCGCACGAAGAAGAGCGCAGCCACGACGAAGATCGCCGCGGCCGCGAGCAATGCGAGCGCGCGCGCGCCGGGCACGCGACGCGGAGGCCTCACGCGAGAGAGCACACGCTCGCGCTGAGCCCCCATATCGAAGCTCGAGAGCTGCTCGTCGAACGCGGCCTCGAACTCCCGCTTGAGGCGCTCTTGCGTCATACGTCCTCCGTTTGGGAAGAGAGCTCTCGCACGAGATCGCTCAACTCGGGTGTTCGGCGGGCGAGCGCCGTGAACCGCTTCTCCGCTTGTGAGAGCCGCCGCTTCACGGTCGCGACGGAGACCTCGCAGGCCTCCGCGATCTTGAGGTGCTCCATGCCGTCGACGTGCCGCAGAGCGAAGACGCTCCGCTCCTCGAATGGCAGCTTGTCGAGCACGCGATACGTCGCTCGGAGCACTTCACGCGCGTCGTGCGCGGCGCGTGGGTCGTACGGCTCCGGCTCGGGCAACTCGTCGCTCGCAAAGAAGGAGAGCCAGCGCCGCAACCGCATGCGTCGCTCGATGGTCGCGCGCGCGGTGTTGATCGCGATCGCGTTCATCCACCCGCGGAGCGCGGCCGGGTCCCGGAGCTCGCCAATCGACGAGAACGCTCTGACGAAGACGTCTTGATGAGCGTCCTTCAAATCGCGATCGGGTCCTAACACCAGTGTCAGCAAACGGAGGACGGACGGGCCGAACCGATCGAAGAGCTCCGCCATCGCGACGGGGTTTCGCGCTCGCACGCCAGCCACGAGCGCGGCGTCGCCCACGAACGCGACGACGCCGCTCGACCGCCTGGACGGAGCCGCGCCGTCGCTCGGCGCGGGCACGGGTGTTAGGCGAGGAGCGACTGGCACGTTTTACCAGTCCCACGAGGGGCGCTCCGTAGCTCAGGAAAAAACGGAGCCCCCTATCGCGCCCGAAGGACTCGGCGCGAAGTCTCAGGGCATTTGCGGGTACGCCGGACCGTTCGAGGTCTCTGCGTCAGCGCGCGTGACCACGACCGGGTCATTGTTGGGCGCTACGCGAAGCGGCTGGACGATACACTCCTTCACGCATTGGTCTTCGCGGAAGAGGACGTCAGCGACGAGCCAAACCTTGTTTTCGTCGGCGGGGCCAGTCCACACGAAGGGTGACTCCGGCGTGTGGTAGCCCTGCGTCCCGAGCTCGGCGGCGAGCGCACCGTCACAGTAGATCTTGACGTTCGGGTAGACCTGCCCCGAGTAGTTGCTCGTGCCCTCGTAGTAGTGGACCGCGATACGGGTCCACTGGTTCTTCGGCGGGTAGTCGACGTTGATGTTCTCCGGTGCACAGAACGAGTAGCTGTTCGGATCGGCGACGCTCGGCGTGCACGAGATGTTGTCGATATCGAGGCGGGGATTATGGCAACCCATCGGCCCGGGGAAGGTCGTCCAATCGCTGCCGGCGCCGCGCGGCGCGAAGTAACAGGAGTTGGCGTTGTAATTGGGGTCCTCGTACCAATTCACCGGATCGGGGACCACATTGTTGGCGGGGAACCACTCGGGCTGGTCCCCAAAGGGGATGAGGAAGCTGTCACCCTTGCAGTTCCCGTAGCCGCAGTCCTGCGGCGCGCCGAGGATCGCCCAGGGCGCCGCGCTCATCGGCTGCTTCATATGCAGGTCGAGATCGATCGTGCTGTTGGACGCGTAGTTCCAAGAGAGCTCGACGCGGAGCCCCTTGGCGCCGACGTACAACGGGAAATCGCAGCTCTCGTTCATCCCGTTGACGACCTTGGTGTAGTGGACGGTGTATTCACCAGAGACCACCGGCTGGAATGAAGACCCGCTCGGCGCCGGGCACGGATTGACGCCTACAGGACAGGTGACCTGGTAAGTCTCGCTCTGCGCGTTGTCGTCGAAATTGCCTGCTCCGGTCGCCAAGTCGACTGCGGTGAACGGGCTGGTGCTGATCCCGTGGCATCCGAGCAAGTCCGCAGACTGGCAATTGTCGGGTGCGACTGCGTGAGAGCCACCCAAACAAGGCCCCCACGTCCCGAGCTCTGAGCACGACATCGTACCGGCGTGACAGCCTGGATTGCCCGCGCTCAGGAAGGACGAGTCACCTTTGAAGCAGCTCGAGGCCTCACCCGCGCCGCAGGGACAACCCTCGTCGACCTCACCGTCGCAGTCGTCGTCGAGCCCGCGGTGAACACCGTCGCAGAGCTCGTCGGGCCCGCAGCCCGTGCCGCACGGGTTGACGACGATGCCACCGCCGCTGCCGCCGTCACCCCCACCCCCAGTCGTCACGAATCCGGCGCCCGAACCACCGGCGTCACTCGCGCCGGAGTCGGACCCGCCCATGTTCGCGCCGCCCGTGGTGCTGTGGCCGCCCGAACCCTTACCGCCGTTCGAGTCGCCCCCTGTGTTGTTGTTGGTACCGGCCGAGCAGCTGAGCGACAGGGGAAGAGCGAGGCCGCCAGCGAGCGCGAAGAGGATGCTGAATTGCCGTTTCATGATTCCTCGAGCCTAAGAAAGTGGTGGTGGGGTGACGCGAAAAAAACAGCCGACACAGAAATTAGCAAGCAGCGTCCAACATGGGAAGATCGATAAGCCGAAGTTGACGAGAGAGCACCATCGAGGCGAGTCGCCCGACGTGAACTCCGGATCAAGCCGGCCTTCGGGGTTGCGCTACGACACCTCGAAACCCTGACGCCGGCGCATCTGCTCAGCCGCGCGCGAGGGTCGCGCCCACACCGAAATGATCCGACACGAAGACCTCGTCATCGCTGAGTCGACCTTGCGCCGGAATGGGGGCTGTGCCGAGGAGTATTGTCGACTCGACCTTCCATCGGGCGTTGGGCGAGCGGAGAAAGATCCGGTCATATCGAGCGCGCTTGCTCTTACCGTGAAGACGTCGGCGCATCGTGTTGCGGTAGGTGTCGACGGTGAGAGGCGGCCTGACCTTCGCCTGTGTCCCGCGCTTGGCGAGGTCCTCGAACGTGGGGTCGAGGACGGTCTCTTCCTCATCGCCGTCATCGAAGTTCATGTCTCCCATCAGGACGACATCTTCGGGTAGAGCGCGGAGTCGCTCGAACGTGACCTCGAGCTGCTCTTGTCGTCGCGCCGAGTTGAACTCCAGGCTCTCGAGGTGCGTGGTCGCGACGGAGAAGGGCGCGCCGTCCACGTCCAAAGTCGCGACGAGCAACCGGCGGCCGTGTGAGGTCGGCAATCGATGGAGCGCGCACGTCGAGATAGGGAATCGGCTCAAGAGGACAACCCCATAGTCGGACAAGGTCTCGCCGGTCGCGTCCGTGAGCTCGAAGCGCCGTCGAACCCAAGGGCTCTCGGCAATCACCGCCAAGGTCTCGGGGACGACCTCCTGCAGCGCGATGACGTTGGGTTTGAATTGCTCGAGCGCCTCGAGCAGGGCGAGGGTTCGACGGTGCTGCTCGTAGGGCGCAAACCAGATATTCCAGGTCACGATGCGGAGCCGATCGACCCGGCCCGAAGCATCATCGCTGACAGCTCCGTCGGTGCTAGGGCGCCAATCCCCCTCGCGGAACCGAAGTGGTTTGACGGCTTGCTCCTCGGGGTGTTCGTCGTCGTCGCTCATCTCGGGGTCTTGCTACCCTAGCCCAATCTTGAGGCGATTCATCCTCGCGGCCGCGCTCCTCGGGTCCTGCGACGACTGTCGATCCGGAGGGTCACAATCGACCCCCAAGTCCGCGTTGCCGGCCGAGGTCGCCGACGCCGAAGCGCTGGCTCCGCTCACGGACTGGCTCGCGCTGCCGTCGTTCGCGGACGGCCGGTATGTCCAACAATCGAGCGAGGACCGACACGCGGCCGGCCCTGTCGAACAACCGCTCTGGGCGAACGGAAACCGCGACTTCAACAACTTTCTATGTCGCGGTGACCGGGCCAACGCCCCGGATGGCAAGTTCGCGTTCGTGTTCGATCGCGACCGATGTCCTGAGCCCGACCTCGCGGGCCTGGTGATGGCGCGGTTCGAGGGGTCCGGGCGACTGGCGCGCTTATGGCTGACATCGCTGTCACTTCGAGAGCGACCGCCGGACGACGAGACGCTCCGGGTCTACGTGGATGACGACACCTCACCGCGCATCGAGGCTCCGCTCTCCGAGGTGCTCAGCGGGGGAGAAGAGATCTTCGCGCCGCCGTTCGGCGCTGGGAGCCCGCATTATGTGGCCTGGTATTACCCCGTAGTGTTCTCCAAGCGGCTCGTGCTCGCGCTCGACGGTACGGGGTATGACGACCTCTATTTCTGTCAAGTCGACGCCGTGTTGGACCCGGCCCCGCGAACTCGGACTGCTGCGCCCACACGCCTCGCGGCGCGGGACCAAGCTCGGGATCTGACCACCCCGAAGGGGACACCGCGCACGACGAGCTTCTCCCTGGCGCCCAGTACCTCGCAGACCATCGACCTCTCGGGCGCGGCTACAATCGTGTCAGCGAAACTGTCGGGAGACGCCCCCGATGTCCATTTGACGGTCACGTGGGATGGGGTGACCGCCATCGACCTGCCATTGACAGCGTTCTTGCCTCGAATGGGGGTCGACGCGCCCGGCCCGTCTTTGACGCTGCCGATGCCCTTCCAGCAGCGCGCGACTTGGACGCTCGAGAACAGGGGACAGACCAAAGTCGACTTCTCGCTCGTCTTGGAGGTCGTGGACGCGACGCCCAAAGCGCCTTGGGGGAAGCTCCACGCAGCGCGAAGTGAGCGCCTGGGAGGCGCGGGAGCATCGCATCCAGTCATAGCCGTGAAGGGTCGTGGCAGGCTCGTGGGTGTGTGCGCGGACCTGCGGGGGCGTACCTTCCAATTCCTCGAGGGCGACGAGACCATCGTCGTCGACGGCGAGCGACGCGTCGGGGGCACTGGCACCGAGGACTATTTCAACAGCGCCTTCTATTTCACGGATGGCGACAGGGCCACACGCTACGCGCAAGTCTGGGACGTCGAGCAAACACGCTCGGCCGCGCGCGCGTCCGCGTGTCGGTGGCACGTGCTCGGGGACGCCATCGATTTCACGCGCTCGCTGGAAATGTCGCTCGAAACCGGATTTGGCAGCGAGTCCATCGAGCGCTACGCAACAGTCGCCTACTGGTATGAGCAGTGAATTCGACAATTCCTTACAGCGAGTTTTGAACTTGTTGGCGGAGCGAAGCGAGGGCAACGAGTCCCCCTGTTGGGCGAGCGAACGCGAGCCCGAGTTGATCACACCGATTGGCGGGCTGCCGTCCCGTGGAAACGAAGTTTCCACCAAAAGGAACGGGGCCCGCGGAACAAATGCGATGGCTTCGACGGAGAATTCGCGCCGCCTTTGCCCCGCCAGGGGCGGCGCGAATTCTCCAAGCAATGCTGGTTCCAGGGGGCTAGCCTCCCCTCGTGGAACCGACCTACCACTTGGTTGTTCACGGGGCCGAGACGGAGCCTCTCAGCGTCATGTCCTTCCGCGCGCGGGAGACCATGAGCGCCTGCTACGAGGTGACGATGGAGTGCGTCGCGGACGCGACACGCGACATGACCGAGGTCCTGCTCGGCCGGCGCGCCACGCTGCTCCTCAACGTCGCCGACCCGCCGCAGGTCTTTCACGGCGTCATACATTCGATCTCGCTCGTGGGTGCGGGGCACGCGAGCGGGGTCGCGGGGAGCGGCGACGCCGTGCTGTCTGCGACCTACTCGGTGACGCTCGCGCCGCGCCTCTGGCTCCTGCGCAAGCGGCGGCGCTCTCGGATCTTCCAACGGCTGCGGGTCGACGAGATCGTCAAGCAGGTCCTCAAAGACGCTGACATCCCTGTCCTCTTCAATCTGCAGCGCCCGCTCCCCGTTCGGGAGTATTGCACTCAATACGAAGAGACCGACGAAGAGTTCATTCGCCGCATCCTCGCCGAAGCGGGGATCATGTTCTTCTTCCTTCAGCCGGCGCTGCCCGGCCCGGTCGACGCGGCGGCGAACCTCATCGAGACGATCCTCGGCGCGCTGTCGAGCCTGCCTTTGGTCGGCGACGCACTCAACAGCTTCGGCGTGGGCTCGTTGACCGGTGAGGTCGTCTTCGTCACCGACGACCCGATCGGCTACGCCGGAATCGGCGAGCTCCCCGAGGGGATCGACTCACTGATTCAGGCCGCGGTCGGGGCCGCGGGGAACGCCATCGCGGACGCGACAGGCCCGATTGGTGGGGAGATCATCTCGGCGGCAAAGGGCGTAGCGGGCGCTGTCTTGTCGAGCGCGCGGACCAGCAAGTCGCTCCGGTATCGCCCGCCCACCGACGGACTCGTCCTCGGCGATCGCGACGTGGTGCACGCGCTATCGCTCGGACAGACCATGACGACCGACTCCGTCATATATACCGTCTTCGATCCGCGCCGGCCGCTGCGGCCCCTCTCGTTCACGGCGGCTGGCGACGCGCTCCTCGGCGGCGCGGTCGAGGAGCTCGCGTCGCTCTTGCCGGGTGAGGTCGCGGGCGTTGTCCAGACAGTCGCGGGGATCGCACAGACAGCGGCCTCGGTCGCGGGCGCGGCTGGCCTCTCCAATCCTGTCTTGTCCGGCGTCGGCGCGATCGCCAAGCAGCTCGGCGCCACGGGCAGGAACGATCTCACGATCCACGAGCACCACGACCCCTTCCTCTTGCCCGATTGGGACTACGCAAAGACAGAGCCTCGCAGGATCCTGGACGGCGAGCGGCGCGACAGACGCGTGGGCCGCGGCGAGAGCCCCAGTCCAGAGCTCGGCTGCGGCCGGCGCTTCACCCTCGTCGAGCACCCCATCGAGTGGGTCAATCGCGAGTACGTCGTCGTCGAGGTCCACCACGAGGGCCACGCGTACGCAGGGATGGCGGCGCACGCTGACAAGCCTGTATACATGAACAAGTTTGTCTGCGTCCCGTCCGAGGTCCCTTACGCACCTGTAAGACCTCGCCGACAGACGATCCAGACCTGCCATACGGCGACGGTCATCGCCACGGGGGCCAAGGACGACGTCGCGGGGACCGCGGGCGGCTCCGCCGAGGTCGCGACGACAGGCTCGGCGGAGATCAAGGTCCGCTTTCATTGGGAGCAGAGCGAGACAGGGACTTGCTGGGTGCGCACGATGCACGCTTGGGGCGGCGTCGGCTGGGGCGCTCAATTCATGCCGCGCACTGGGATGGAGGTCGTGGTCGGGTTCGAGGGCGGTGACCCCGATCGGCCCATCGTGCTCGGGTGCGTCTACAACGCGATTCACCCGCCGCCGTTTGCGTTGCCCAAAGAGCAGACGAAGAGCGGTATTCGCACCCAGAGCACACCTGGGGGTGAGGGCTTCAATGAGCTCTCGTTCGAAGACCAGCAAGGCGCCGAGCGGTTCTACATGCACGCCGAGCGAGACATGCTCGTCGAGGTCGAGCGCGACAGGACGGCGGTCGTCCTCCACGACGATGTCTTGAGGGTCGACAACGAGCAGCGAATCACCGTGAATGGCCCGCAGAGCTTCGTGCTCGATGGCGGACAAGACACAGTGGTTCGGGAGCGCCGGCGGCTCGAGGTCGAGGGGACCGACGAGCACACGACCCGCGGAGAGCGGCGCGAGCTCGTCATTGGCTCGCTTACGACCGAGGTCCGCGGCACACACCGCGGCAGCTACGGCGGCGGCGCTGGCGACGTCGTCCAAGGTGACTACACGCGAGACACCTCGGGCTGTTCGACGGAGGTCGTCCGCAAGTCGAAGAGCGTGCGCGTCGAGGGGACCCACGAGTCGAGCTCCAAAGGGCCGACCCTCGTCGAGTCCGAGAAGGAGATCGTCCTGCGCTGCGGTGACAGCTCTGTCCGCATCGCGAGCTCTTCTATCGAGCTCGTGTCCCCTGCCATCATGCTCTCGGCTGACGGCGCGTTCACGACGCTGAAGTCGGGCAAGATCTCGCAGTCCGCGGACTCTGCCTGGCAAGCGCTCGGCAACACCATTGTCCTCGCGAGCTCGGGCGCGAGCGTCGGGCTCTCGTCGGAGGCTCAAATCGATGGCTCGAAGATCCTATTGAACTCACCAGACAGCGCGAGCGACTCGGTCAAACCCGACAAACCGAAGCTCACCACCATCGAGCTCAAAGATCAGAAGGGCAAGCCCATCCCCAATCAGCGCTTCCGCGTCGAGCTCGCGGACGGGACCGCGCGAACAGGCAAGTTGAACGAGGAAGGCCGCGCCGAGATCGCCCTCGAGGGCTCGGCCGAGATCGTATTTCCCGATCTGTCGGAGGTCACGGCGTCATGAGCGAGATGATCCCCCTCACCGCGACCCGCGAGGGCCAGCTCGGCGACTTGCTCACCGAGAACGGGCTCGACCACACGGATCGCGATCTCGTCAACATCTGGTCGGCCCCGCAAAACAAGTTCGTACAGGACGACAAGCGCCCCCCTTTCCTCGTTCATTCGGGGGACGTCTTCCAGGTGCCCGCGCCCCCGCTCCCGCGGGACGCGGTGCTCAGCGAATACGTCTGCACGGGCAGCGAGAAGTCGGCCGACGAGGCCGTCGCCGCCATCAAGGCAAAACACGGCGAGGGCGCGCTCGACGAGCCGACCGTGAAGCTCGAGGATTTCACCACCGAATACGTCCTCAAGCTCGCTCATAACCAACAATTCAGGATCAAGCGCAGCGCGTCGCCGCCCGTCCCCATCCAGGCTGGTGAGAAGCTCGTCTACCCCACTCGCAAGCGGCCGGCGCGGGAGCACGACGCGTCGCCCGCCACTGGCCTACAAGATGGTAAGAACGTCCTCCCCACTGGGCAGAGCCCCTTCGAGGTGAAGGTCGAGCTCACCGAGAACGGCCAAATCTTGAAGCTGTTCGATCTGGTCGACCAGCCCGAGACCCACCCGGCGACGGCCAGCTATCCGGCGCCGACTGGCAGGTGGCGCGTCCAACCGGTCAAATTCAAGATCACCCTCAAGTCGACCCCGGCCGACGCCAAGCCGAAGAGGGTCGTCGTCCGCGTGGTCAACAACGACTGCGACCTCTTCTTCGAGGAGCACACGAGCGGCGAGCTGCTCGAGCCCGGCGAGCATATTTGGGCCTGGGATGGCTTCAACGTGCCCGCTCCGAAGGGCGCCGACCCCGACGTCGGACAGGCCAATACGCGTCAGCTGCGGGGCGCCATGACGGTGATGGTAACCGCTTATCCCGAGGTCGGGCTGCCGGGGACTGGCGAGCTCCATTTGGTCAATCGCCCGGCGAAGGCCGCGTTCGTCGACGTCATCATCGACCTCAAATCGAGCCGAGCGACCGGGATAGCTTATCTGTCGTTCAACCACGCGCTCGAGGACGGCGGGCTGTGGGCGCTGACGATGGCGGCCGCGGCGCTGGTCGTCGCAGGCGCGCTTGCGGTCGACGCCGTCGCGGCTGCTATCCAATACGGTGTTCAAGGGCGTATCACGGACGACCAAGCGAAGACCCACGCGGAGGTCCTCGGGGGGATCGCGGGCGGTAGCTTGCTCCTCGGGACTGTCCTCACCGCGAGCATCCTCGGGAGCCACAAGCTCACGGACGAGGAGTTCACGAAGCTCTCGGGCGACATCCTACGTGGCATCGAGATTCATTGGTCGCGTCACAACCTCACCGTCAACGGGCAGCCGTTCATGTTCGACGCTGTCGCCAAGACCGAAGACGGCCACGACGCCGTGCGCTTCGCCCTGATGAGCCCGCTCGGAGAGCAGCGCGCGTGCAACCTGAGCCTGCCGTTTCCTTTCTGCCCTGTAACCATGCCCTACAGCACCTCGACCGAAGACAACCAGGAGACTGGCGCTCACGAGTTCGGGCACAGCATCCTGCGCGAGGCCTTCGGCGACGACTGGTCGACCACGCACAAAGGCTCGTCGGGTGGGATGCTCGATCAGAACGCCAACGGACTCATCGGGTCGCCCGCGCCGCCGGCCGAGGTCGATTTGATGCACTATCGCACGGGGGACGGCGCTCACTTCTTCGACATCACCTCGACCAACCCCGACGGCACACCGAAGACCTGGGTCAAGAACGAGGCCCACTACAAAGCCCATATCGCACGGTCCAAGGCTGCGAACGTCGATGTCCTCGGCTGGATCGAGATCGCGCAAGTCGAGTTCCGGGAGGCATGAGCAATGGCTGACATGGTCCCTTATGTGGTTCGCGCCGGCGACTATCTGAGCCGCATCGCCAACTCGCGCGGCTTCGACCCCAAAGAGGTTTGGGAGCACCCGAAGAACGAGGAGCTCCGCAAGCGCCGCCACAACCCTGAGGTCCTGGCGGCCGGCGACATCCTCTATATTCCAAACCCCGATCCGACCCGCTTGAAGCTCAAGGTCGGGAGCAGCAACAGCTTCCGCGCCAAGCTGCCCACGGTGAAGCTGAAGCTCGCAGTCACTGGCCCCGCGGGCGAGCCGCTCGCCAACAAACAGTATTGGGTCGACGGCGAGGCCGCGGGCTCGACAGACGGGGATGGCAATGTCCAGATCGAGGTCGCACCTACACAACCGTCCGTGAGTCTCCGCGTCGAGGGCGCGAGCCACACGTACCTCGTCCGCGTCGCGAATTTGGATCCGATCGACACGGAGAGCGGCGTGCGGCAAAGGCTGCTCAACCTGCGCTATCTGCCTGAGAACTCACCGCTCGTCACGGGCGAGCACGTCAAAGAGGCGCTCGCTCGCTTCCAATCCGCGCAAGGGCTCGAGGCCACGGGCGAGCCCGACCAAAGCACGAAGGATGCGTTGCTCTCCGCACATGGGTCCTAAAACAGTCATCGCAGGCGCTGCCTTGACCGCGCTCACACTGGCGGGCTGCGAGGCCACGTTCAGTCCAGTCGTCGCGCCCACTGTCGACCTCGCCGGCAATGTCGGCATCGAGACACACCTCGAGCTCGGCATCTCGCTCGGCGCGCCTTCGGGCGGGGTGTTCATGCAGGCCGGCCCTGGTGGTGGCTATTCGGAGGCCTTGGGCGGCTACTTCGCGCAGGAGAGCATGGTCGGCGCCCAGTTCGGCGACATCGAAGACACGAGCCTCAAACCCGCCATTCGGGGGCGCGTCGCGGGTGACTTTGTCGCGCGGGCTGGGGAGCGAGGCGCTCAGTTCTGCCCAGGTGGCGTATTGGAGCTCTTCTTCGGCCTAGGGCGGGTGAGCGGGTTGGGGACCTTCCTCTTGGGCGCTCGCCTCGAGGCGCAGGCCATCCTCGATTTGGACGGTAACTTCGACGAGGAGCGTCGCGCGGTGTTCGCGCCCGGCGTCGCGCTCCAATGGGTTTGGGGGATGTTCTACGGCGAACCGCGACGGCCTGTCGTCGGCCCTCCCCCTCCACAGCCTGCGCCTACTCCGCCTTGAGGTGGAGCTCGAGCATGCGCACTGTCCGCGGCTTCATCCGGATCTCGAGGGCCGCGGGCCCGCTCTGAACGACGGAGAAGGTCTCGTCCTTGAGGAGGTCCGAAGCTGACAGGACTGTATGCGGAACGGTGACCCGCGCGCTCACGTCGGCGGCCGTCGAGTTGACCAAGAAGAGGACGCGCGGCGCGCCGTGTTCGTCCTCGTGCAAGGTGGCGTTCACGCCGTCGGGCTCGACCGAATAGACGGGCAGATCGAGCAAGTCGATCGCGCGCGACACGAAGCCCTCGACCTGCGCGGGGTCGAGCGAACAGAGGACCTCGGGGGCGTCCGCGCCGGGCCGCGTGAAGGCCAGTCGGCCCAAATCGAGCGGCTCGACGAGCGCGCGGCGCGCACCACCGAGCTCGGGCGCGCGCGGGCCGAGCGTGACCAACGTGCCAGTCGACGCGGCCTCCGCGAGGCGCCCGAACAACGTCGGGCTGAGCCCGCCCGACGTCACGCAGACAATCCACGCGGCGCCGTCGAAGGCGACGTCGCGGTCCTCGCCGCCGACAGTCGCGAAAGGAACACCGCGCGCCTCGAGCGCCGACTCGAACAGTCTTGTAAACGCATCGGCGTCCACTGCCGGGGCGTACCCCAAACCGAAGTCGTCCTCGAAGCAGCTCTCGCGTGCGCCCGCGCCGGCCACGCTGAAGAAGGCGCCCGAGATGGGCCCGAACGCGTGGGTGACGCGCGCGATGCGGCGCTCGTTGCGGGGCACGACGAGGCGCACGGGGGTGCGGCGCCTCAAGCTGGTAAAGCGCACCCGCTCGAGCGCGTGGGTGAGCTTGCGCCAGAATGGAGCGAACGGGCGCTCGCGACCTGCCGGATCGATCGGCGCGCCAATCCAGCGGTCGCGCTCGACTGCCATATAGACATTGAAGCCGCGCAGGCCGTACGCGAGCGCTGTCAGGACTGTAAACACGCTGTCGCGCTCGTCGAGCGGGGGGAAGAACGGGGGAAAGCCCGCGCCCATCTCGCAAGCGAAAGACGGCTGCTGGAGCGCGTCGCAGCGCACAGAGAGCTCGCTCGTGCGGCGCGCGATGATGACGCGCGTGGCCCCGGAGGCCTTGTTGTAATAGTCGTAGCCGACGAGGTCGATCGCGCCGCGAACGCGCGCGGCGTTGAGCGGCGTAGCCTCTTGTCCCGGGGGGAAATTGTGCGAACGCGGCACGCCCGTGAGGCCGGCGTCGGTCATCGCGCCGGCGAAGCGGGACATCGCGCGAGCGAGCAGCTCCTCGTGGAACTCGACCCAATCGACGTGGCGGACGAGCTCCGCCGGGGTCTTCGCGTCGAGCTTCTTCGGCGGCTCGATCTCGGCGAACCGCGGCGCGTCAGCGGCGGTCGGGTCGAAGCCGTAGGCCGCCGCGAGCGCTTCGATCGAGCCGTATTTGTCGCGCAGGAATTGGCGATAAAGCGCGATCGCGTCAGGGTGATAGTCCTGGTCGTACGCGCCGTCGCGAAAGTACATCGCGCCCTCGTTGTCGACCTGGAACATGACGATAGGCCCGTTCGGGTAAATGAGCGGCGCGAGCTTCGGGCCGAGCGCGCGGAAGAACCGCGAGGTCTCGTCCAAGAAGACCTCGCTCGCGTAGCTCGGGACCGGGAACGCCTGCGGGAGCATCGGCAAGACGACAGGGTTCTGCTGCGGTGAGCGCGCCTGACACGCAGGGTCCCAGACGACGCGCTCGGGGATACCAAAGTAGGTGAGCTCCGCGTTGATGTGCGGCCCGGGGCGGACAATCGCGTAAAGCCCGAGCTCCCAAGCGATGCGGAGGAACGCCGCGACGTCGCGCTGCGGATCTCGCTCGCCGAGCTCGAGCACGCCAGGCGCGACCTCGTGGACGTTCCACGGGACATAGGTGTCCACGATCCGCAAGCCGAGGCTCTTCGTCGCCGCCAGGCACGCGCGCCAGTGCTTCGGATCGAGGCGCCAGTAGTGCACGCTGCCTGCTAGGAGGGGCACGATCTCGCCGCCGATCTCGAGCCCATCGCGCACGAGCTTCACCGAGCCTGATTCCTTGTTCGGACCGTCGTTCACGCGGAGGGAGCCTACTCGAAGTGCGCGGCCGGGGAAGAGCGCCGAGGAGCTGCCGACGACTCCTCAGCGGACGAAGAAGCGCTACCCTCCGGAGATGCTTCTCCGAAGGGCGGGACTTCTCGGGTCGATCATCGTGGCCACAGCGTGGTTCACCGGCTGCGCGGGCGGCGAGGGCGAGCCCCGCGAACCCACTGCATCCGACGAGGCGAAGGTCGAGAAAAAAAAGGACGCGGCGCTCATCGCGCAGAACCTCATCCAGGGGAAAGCCTCGGCCCTCGTGTTCGTCGATCGCGTGCGACCTCACCCGGTGGGGCAGCGCTTGATGGCGCTCGGCCTGGTGAAAGACGCGCTCTCGGGCACCAACATCGAGCCCCTCTCGGAGCTCGATCGCGTGTTCGTGACGACGCCCGCGGTGTCCGAGCAGCGCGCGATCGTGTTCGCGGAGCACCACCTCACGCCCGAGCAAATCACTGACCGTGTTCAAGCCATGGTGGCGAAGAGCAACCCGCCCGGTGAGGTCCTGACGCAGGGCCCCGAGTGGACCGTGCACGTGCAGAAGCGAGGTCGCTCGGGCGTCGTCGCGTTCCTCGAGCCGAACTACCTGGTCGTGGTGCCCGACGAGTTCGCCGATCGGATCTCGGCCTTCGAGAACACGGGCGGCCTGCCCGATCCGCACGGCGAAGAGGCCGCCGAGCTCTTCGCGGTCGACCCTGCGACCACGCTCGCGGGGCGCGGCATCCCGGCGATCCCCGCGTCGCTCACCAACTTGGGCGCGGATATCTTCCTGCGGCCCGACGGCGGGATGACCGTGGACGCCGCGGGGCAAGCCACGAAGGACAGCGCGGGGTCGACCGCCGCGTCGCTCACCGGCATGCTCGACGACGCGATGAGCATGGACATCGGCGTGACGAAGCTGCGGGCCTTCCCCCAGATCAAGTTCCAGCCCGATGGTGACAAAGTTGTCACACACTACGAGCTCTCGGCCGACGAGGTCGATCGGCTCATCACGCTCGGCGCAGGCTTCATTCGGTAACTTACACGTAAGTCATCCATTGCCCTCCTCGACCCGCACCTCGGTCCTCCTCTTCGTGACGCTCTTGTCGGCCTGCGGCGGCGAGGCCTCCCCCAAGGCCGACGCTTCGACTGGAGCCTCGCCTGCTAGGACGAGCGCAAGCGCCGTGACCGTGGGGACTGGGCCAGCAAAGGCGAAGGCGAGCGCGAGCGCGAGCGCGACGGCGACAATGAGCGCGTCCGCGAGCGCGTCTGTGAGCGCGTCTGTGAGCGCCGCCTCCCTCGTCGGCGGTTGGTCGCACTTCTACGAGCACAACAAGAACAACGTCATGGAGTTCGTCCCGGACGGCACGCAGACGCCGCCCGCGATGTTTCGCGAGCACTACAAACTCGAGGCGAACGGTGTCGCGGAGAAGCTCTGCCCTTCACCCGCCGACGCTCACCAGGTCTTCAAGGGTACATGGCGACTCGTCGGCGACGTGCTCGAGGTCGACGTAGCGTGCTTCGGTAAGCCAAACGTCGACCGCTATGTCGTCGTCGAGGTCACGCCCACTGTCCTCAAATTGAAGCTCGCGCCTTGACCGCGCCGCGTCCCGTCGAGCTTCTCTGCAAGGGGCTGGCGACGGGGCTCTTCTTCACCGCGTGCTCTCCGGCAACACACCCATCGAGCGGCGGACCCTCGACGTCACACCCCGCGAATGAGAGCGCGAAGGCTCGCGCCGAACCCCTCTCGGTCGACCCACGGACGCTCGTCGACGTCGAGCGCGCCGAGGTCTCGGCCTGCTCGCTCACACCCGGCCAGCAGCCGGCGACTACGCCGCTCCCGCTGCGTCTCGGACCCTCCAATCCACCGTTCACGCGAGTGGATGCGCCGAGGTTCGCCGACTTCGAACTCGCGACCGAGTCCGACGCCGCGCGCGCTCACGTCGTCGTGGGCCGCGTCCACCTCGTCGGGTGGGTGTCGAGCGACGACGTCGCTCTTTATCCAGGCGCACAGCTCCGGCTGCAAGGCATCTTCCTACCCAAAGGGGTTACACGCTTGTCATGGCGCGGCGTCGAGCCCGGCCTCGTGGAGGTCTCGCTGTACGAACCGCTCGGCGAAAACGCTCTCGGAACGCGGGTATCCTGTAGCGCAGTCGCGCTGGAGCCCTCGACGCTCCCAGAGCCGACTTGGGCTTCACCGAGTGGGGAGTCGACGTTCGGCTCGATCGGTCCGGGGCATGTCGTCCTCGCCGCTCAGCAGACGGGCGAGGGCCCGGTCGACGTCGACGTCGGCGAGTCGCGACTGGCGGTCAGGGCGCTCGAGAAGCGCGACGGCCGCGTTCACGTCGTCGCGCAATTGCCGAGTGGGTGGCTCGACGGGTGGGTCCTCGCTCGCGACCTGACACCCTCGAAGAGCCCATTGGCGTTCGAACTCCAGAATTCCATAACAACGTATAAGCATCGCGCGCGCGACGTCGCTTTCGAGCCGAGCGAGTGTGAAGCAGGCTTTACTGGATTGACGCTGAAGCGCGCTTGCGATCATCCGCTCGGCGTCCTCGCTCGCATTGGAAAGACCACGCGGCGAGTCGGGTGGATCGAGCCTGACGAGCTCATCGGTGTAGGCCGAGAGCACCCCACCTTCCCCGAATATGCGACTGTCCGCGAGCTCGAGCTGCCGGGCATATTGACGAGCTGCCATTGGAAGAAGCCGCCCGCGGATCCAGTGGTCGCGGCGCTGGACTCCAATCCAGGAACACCGCCGCGCGCGCCGAGCGAGGCTCCTTACTTTGCGGAGCTATTGGTCGACGCGGACGCAGTCGGGCAGGGCTGCGCCGAACGGAACTGACAATCGCGAGCTGGAGATCGCGCGTGCTAAGACCAGGGGATGACGAGCCCTCCGCGCAGGTTCGTGAACCTCGGTGAGGCGCGCTCCCGATTCGGCCCTGCGATCGATCGGCTCGGAGCGCTGATGTTGGTCGCTGACCCTCTCGGGGACGACGCCGTGGACGCGCTGAGCAAGCTCCCGCGAGCCCGTGCGACCGAGCTCGTGGAGGTCGCAGCGAGCCGCGGTATCGCCGCAGCTGGAGACGCCCCGGAGGCCGTGCGCGCCCTCTTCGCCGAGCTCGAGCGCGTGCCCGTGTGGCTCGATCGCGACGCGATGGAGCGGGGCGGGCGACTCCTCTTCCGCGCGGGCTGGTTCGGTGGCCTCGCGCTCGCGACGTCGCTCCTCTACGGGTACGCATCACCCGCGGGCAACAAGCCCCTCGTGTTCTCCGGGCGGCTCGAGGAGCAGACAGCGCGGCGGCTGATGGAGACCTCGCGGTTCGTGCAGGCCACGTGTTTGCCGCGCGGGCTCGAGCGCGGCGCGCCCGGTTACGCTATCACCGTTAAAGTAAGGATCATGCACGCGCACGTGCGGCGCATGCTCCTGCGATCGGAGCGGTGGTCGACCGAGGACTGGGGCATCCCGGCGAACCAGCACGACATGGGCGCGACGGGTTTGCTCTTCTCCGCGCTCGTCGTCGACACGCTCACGAACTTCGGGTTCGTCTTCGACGCCGAAGAGGTGCACCTCTACATGCAGCTCTGGCGCTACTCGGGCTTTCTCATGGGCGTCCACGAAGAGGTCTTGCCCGGCAGCTTGCTCGAGGCGAAGCGCCTCGCCGAGATGATCGCGGCGACCGAGGAGGGCCCCGACGAGGACTCGCGTCGCCTCTCGCGAGCGCTCTTCGCGAGCGGTGAAAACCCGGCGCGCGCGAGCGAGACCGAGCGGAGGCGCGCGCTCCGCATGGTGAAGATCGGGCAGGGGCTGATCCGCGGCGTCGTCGGCGATCGGCTCGCGGACGAGCTCGACATCCCGCGCCACGGCTATCGGCGCGTGTTCGAACCGATGGTCGCGTTCGTGCGCGCCGCCGAGCGCACGCGGCTGCGATTGCCGGCGCCGCTCCAGCGCGCGGCGGAGGACGCGGCGATCCAATCGGGCCTCGATTATTGGGATGGGCTCGTGCGTGCGGCGCGCGATCCGCTCGATTTTCCCCCGCCCGAAGCGCTGCTCGGGCTCGGGCGTCGGGTCGCCGCGGAGGACACCCGCAGGGCCGGCACGCTCGCGTCGTTCGCTCGCCCGCGCTAACGATTACTCGATGCGTCTCATCAAGCTAGGGGTTGCGAGCGTCGACACGACGGTCGGCGCAGTCCGCTCGAACGTGGAGCGTTGTGTGGGCCTCGCGCGCGAGATGGCCGCCGCGGACGTGACGCTCGGTGTGTTCCCGGAGCAGGTCGTCGGCGGCTACTCCCCCGAAGACCTCGTCCAATGGCAGGGCTTCGTGGCGACCCAGCGCGCGCAGCTCGAGCAGTTCGCGCGCGCGACACGCGACCTCGGGACGGTGTTCACGCTCGGCGTGGCGATCGGCGCGGGCGGCGACCTCTTCAACTGCGCGGCGGTCGTCCACGCGGGCACCGTGCGCGCCCTCGTCCCGAAGGAGAAGCTGCCCACGTACAACGTCTTTTACGAGGCGCGGACGTTCTCGCGCGGGGTGCCGTACATGGCGCTCGACGCGGGCGGGATCCCGCTCGGTGACTACGTGTTCGATGCCGACTTCGGCACGTTCGCGGTCGAGGTCTGCGAGGATGTTTGGTCGCCCGACGGCCCGATGCGACGGCGCTGTTACAGCGGCGCAGAGATCGTCTGCAACCTCTCGGCGTCGCCCTTCAGGACCGGCATCGTGTCGACCCGCCGCGAGATGCTCGCGACGCGCGCCGCCGACAACCAGACGACGATCGTCTACGCGAACCTCGTCGGCGGGAACGACGGCCTCATCTTCGACGGCGGCGGCTTCGTTCATCAGAACGGGCGCCCCATGCTCGAGGCGCCCCGCTTCCGCGAGGGCTTCGCCGCGACCGTCGTCGACCTCGATCGCACGTCGCGCTGCCGCCGTGAGGCCACGACCTGGCGCAGCGACCTCGAGACGTTCCGCGCGACGAATCGCAGGGTCCCCGCGATCCGCCTCGAGGCTCCGACGAGGCCGCGCACGACGCTCACCTACCCCGCCCCGCCGCGAGGCACGACGTTCTTCCTGCCGAACGCTGCGACGCCGAGCACCTCGCCGCGTGACGAGCTGCTCGACGATCTCTTCGACGCGCTCGCGCTCGGGGTCGCGGACTACTACCGCAAGATCGGTGCGTTCCAATCCATCGGCGTCGCGCTCTCCGGGGGCCGCGACTCGCTGCTCACGCTGCTCGTCGCGTGGCGCGCCATCGCCGTGATGAACCCGACCTTGCAGGGCGAGGCTCTGCACGCCGCGATGAAGGATCGGCTGCACACCTTCTACATGCCGACGCGCTTCTCGAGCTCGGGGACCCACGCCGCGGCCCGCACGATCGCCGAGGAGCTCGGCGCGAGCTTCTTCGTCCTGCCGATCGAGGACGCCTTCGAGCGCGAGGAGAAGGCCGCGCGAGAGATGCTGCGCGGGCAAGAGCCTACGGAGATCACCCGACAGAACATCCAGGCCCGCATCCGCGGCCAGCGCATGTGGAACTGGTCGAACACGAGCAACGCCCTCTTCTTACAGACCGGTAACATGAGCGAGAAGTCGCTCGGTTACACGACGGTAGGCGGCGACCTCGAGGGCGCGCTCTCGGTCATCGCCAACCTGCCGAAGACCGTAGTCATCGCGCTCCTCGAGCGGCTCAGCGCTCGCTACAACCTCGCCGGCATCGAGGCCACCCTCGCGACGACCGCCGGGCCCGAGCTCGCGTCGAACCAATCGGGTGAAGCCGAGCTCATGCCGTTCGAGGTGCTCGACTCGTGCCTCTATCTCTTCGGCGCCGAGAAGCTCGCGATCGACGAGGTCGCGCGCGCGCTGCCCAGCATCTTCCCCCAGCACGACCCCGCGCAGCTCCGCACTTGGGCGGAGAAGTTCGAGCGGCTCTTCGTCCGGTCCATCTACAAGTGGGTCCAGGCGCCGCTCGCGCTGCATGTGGGTTCGCTCGACCTCGATCGCGAGCGCGCCCTGCAGCTGCCGGTCGTTCAACGCACCGAGTGGTCGGGCGGCGGCTGAGCGCTACGCTTGGAAAGGAAAAACTGGGCCCGAGAGCGTAGAATCCTTCAGCGCCTCCCAGAGCAAGCTCGATGACCGCCCAAGATCCCCCCGTCAAAGTCGGCGATGTCCTTCTCGGCAAATACACCGTCGAGAAGATCATCGGCGCTGGGGGTATGGGGGTCGTCGTCGCCGTACGACACCGCGAGCTCGGCGAGCTCTATGCGATGAAGTTCATGCTCGCGGGCGCGCTGGAAAACCAGACCGCCGTCGAGCGCTTCGTCCGTGAGGCTCGCGCCGCAGCGCGACTGAAGAGCGAGCACGTCGCCAAGGTCCACGACGTCGGCCGCCTCGACGACGGCGCTCCATACATGGTGATGGAGTATCTGAGCGGCCAGGACCTCGAGGCTCTGCTCAGCAAATCGGGGCCGCTCAAGCCCGACGTCGCCGCGACCTACGTGATGCAGGCCTGCGACGCCATTGCCGAGGCCCACGACGCCGGCATCGTCCACCGCGACCTCAAGCCCGCGAACCTCTTCCTCACGCGGCGCGCGAACGGGACACCTTGCATCAAGGTCCTCGACTTCGGCATCTCGAAGACCCTCACCGCCGAGGAGACGCCGTCGATGACGCGGACGTCGGCGGTGATGGGCTCGCCTTATTACATGTCGCCCGAGCAAATGCGGTCGTCGAAGAACGTCGACCACCGCACCGACATTTGGGCGCTCGGCGTCATCCTCTACCAGCTCTCGACGGGCCGCGTGCCCTTCCCCGGTGAGACCATCACCGAGGTCTGCTCGGGCGTGCTCGCAGACGATCCGGCGCCGATCATGGCCCTTTTGCCCGACGTGCCGCCCGAGTTCGACGTGCTCGTTCGGCGCTGCCTGCAGAAGCGGCCGGAGCAGCGCTACTCGAGCGCGCGTGAGCTCGCCGCGGCGCTCGCACCCGTCGCGGGGCCATCGCCTGGCGTGAGCGCGCTCAACCTCCCGACACCGCCAGCTGGGGTGCACGGGACGATGGCGATTCCCTCGGTCATCACGGGCCCGCGGCCGCCGCTGCCCTCGGTGCCGCAGCCAAACCTCGGGGCGTCGCAGCTTGGAGCGTCGCAATACGGCCAGCAGCAATATGCGCAGCAGCAGCAATATGGGCAGCGCCCCCCGACCTACAACACGGGGCCGTACCAGTCGGTGCCGGGCTACCCCCAACAGCAACCACAGGGCTATGCGCCGGTGTTCTCCGCGACGGGGATGGCCCAACAGACCAAGGTTGCACCAGGCCGTCGGAACGGACGGGGACACAACCGCTCGAGACGCCCCGACTGAACCAGACCAACAGCGCGCTCACCACGAATGGCACGCAGGTCCAGCGGCCGTCGCCGATGGCGAACATGCCGTTGCCGGGGGCAGCGCTGGCCTCGACCGTTGGGGGTCAAACGACGGCGATGCCTCGCACGCGATGTCGACCCTCGCAGCCGCAGCCAAGGCGGCCCTGCTCGCGCTGGCGGTCGCGCCGCTCCCCCTCGGCACGCAGACCTCCGCGGCGTTCGGCACGACCACGCCGGTTCAAGAGCAGGCAGCGGTGACCAAGAGGCGATCGAGCCCGCTGCCGTGGGTGCTGCTCGCCGCCGTCATCGTCCTCGGTGGTGGAGCGTTCGCGGTGATGAAGTTCGGCGGCCTCGGGACGAAGGCCGCGAGCACGGCACCCGCGACGGAGACCACACAACCGACGGCGACCGCCGCGGCGACCACGGCGACCGCGACGACGGCTGCGACCTCGGCGACGAGCGCGACCGCCGAGACGAGCGCGACGCCCCCCTCGGCGGACTCGAGCGCAGCGTCCACATCGTCCACGACCTCGACCCCGAAGACGAACCAGCCGCGGCCTCGCCCCACCCAATCGACGAAGAAGCCGCCCGGTATCTACTAGCCCCTCATCAAGCGCTTCGCGCTTCGGGTGAGCGCTCCCAGAAACAGGAGCTGCTTGCGCCGGGGCTGATGCAGCCCCCTCAAACGCTGCGCGTTCACCCTCGACCTGCCAGAGGCGCGGCCCAGCGCGGCGGACCTCTTCCGAAGCGAGGTCTGCGTACTTCTTGAAGTTGTCGTTGAAGAGCACGGCGAGCTTCTTCGCCATCGCGTCGTACGCAGCCTTGTCGGTCCACGTGTTGCGCGGGATGAGGATCTCGCTCGGGACGGCCACTGCGTGGGCACCGCGGAGTTCGAAGATCGGGTCCTCGACGGTCGGCGCGGCCTTGAGCTCACCCGAGTAGATCGCGTCGATCACCGCGCGGGTGTAGCGGGAGCTACATGCGCGAGCCGATGCCGTAGGACCACCCGACCAGCCCGTGTTCACGAGCCAGACCTGGGCGTTGTGCTTCACGTAGAGGTCGCCGAGGAGCTCGGCGTATTTGGTCGGGTGCCACACGATGAAGGGCTGCCCGAAGCACGCAGAGAACGTGGCAGACGGCTCGGTTACACCGACCTCGGTGCCGGCGACCTTGGCGGTGTAGCCGCTGATGAAGTGGTACATCGCCTGCGCGTTCGTGAGCTTCGACACGGGGGGCAACACGCCGAACGCGTCACACGTGAGGAAGATGACGTTGTTCGGGTGGCCCGCGACGCAGGGGAGCTTCGCGTTGGGGATGAACTCGATCGGGTAGCTGCACCGCGTGTTGTCGGTGATGGATACATCCGTGTAATCGACCTTGCGGGTGTTCGAGTCGAAGACGACGTTCTCGAGGACCGACCCGAAGCGGATGGCGCGGAAGATGTCCGGCTCCGCTTCTTCGGAGAGGTTGATCGCCTTCGCGTAGCAGCCACCCTCGATGTTGAACACGCCGTCCGCGGACCAGACATGCTCGTCGTCACCGATCAGCTTGCGCTTGGGGTCGGCGGAGAGCGTGGTCTTGCCCGTACCGGAGAGGCCGAAGAGCACGGAGACGTCGCCGGCTGCGCCCTCGGTCGCGGAGCAGTGCATCGAGAGGAGCCCTGCCTTCGGCATGAGGTAGTTCATGATGGTGAACACCCCCTTCTTCATCTCGCCTGCGTATTCACTGCCGAGGATGACGAACTCCCTGCGCTCGAAGCTGAGGTCGACGCTGGTCGTCGACGTCATGCCCGACGTGTAGCGGTTCGCCGGGAAGCCGCCGCCGTTGAAGATCACGTAGTCGGGCTCACCGAACTCCTCGAGCTCTTCGGTCGTGGGGCGGATGAGCATGTTCCACATGAAGAGCGCGTGGTAGGCGCGCGCGCAGATCACCCGGACCTTGATGCGGTACTTCGGGTCCCACCCGGCAAAGCCGTCGACGCAGTAGAGGTGGTCGCGCGTGTTGAGGTAGTCGATCGCCCGCTCGCGATTCGTCAGGAAGATGTGCTCGGTCAGCTTGATGTTGACTGGCCCCCACCAGATGTCCTTCTCGCTGTCGGGGTGCTCCATGATGCGCTTGTCTTTGGGGCTGCGGCCGGTCTTGGCGCCGCTCAGCGCGACGAGCGCACCGCTGCTGGTGATGGCCGACCCGCTCTCGCGCTGCAGCGCGATCTCGTAGAGGCGTGCCGGGGACGCGTTGCGAAGGATCTCCGTGACCGTGATGCCGTGCTTTGCGAGCGAGAACGATTGCGACATAGCTGGCTCCTCCCAGGAGACATCCGGCCTCTGTGACAGCCCGATCTCCGGTGTGGGACCGCGTTGGTCCACAACTCTCCGCGTGCTGCTAGAGCTCGCGGGCTCCGCACCCTTACACAGCGTTGCCCCGGCGGAGATGGATTTTTGCACGACGCAGCGCTCCGTCGCTCAGGGAGCGGGCGCGAGGATCTCGCTCAGCACTCGACCACGCAAAGGATGCGGCGGGAGCTCGTAGCCGAGGAGCCGAGCGGCGGTCGGTCCGAGGTCACGCAGCCGAGGGACAGCGCGCGCGTCCACGTGTGGGGCCCCGCTTTGGGCGATGCCTGCTCCGGCCGCGACCAGCCACACGCGCTGGGACTCGGGGTGATCCTTGCCATGATCGCGAAAGTCGATCGACCTGCCGTGGTCGGCCGTCACGAACACCGTTGTAGGCTCACCGTGAGCGTCGCGATCGAGCGCCCACCTGTCGACGCTCGCGAGGAAGGCATCGGCGCGCTCGAGCGCGGAGACATACGCGGCGTAGTCTCCGGCGTGCGCGTATTCGTCCATATCTCCCAAGCTCACCAGCATGACCTCGGGGGACACGCGCTCGAGATAGGCCTCCGCGAGCGCAATGGTGGCTTGGTCGGGTCGATACCCCTCGCCGCCAGGGTTCGAGCCAGCTCGAGAACCAGACTCCCAAAGAGCGCCGAGCTCGGGGTCAGCGCGCAGACGCGCGAGGGCGCGGCCGGCGGTTTGCCCAGCGCTGACAACAGCGTCACTTCGCCCCGAGTCGAGGCGCGCGAGGCTGGGCCACGAGCCCACGATGGCGCTCTCACAGCCCTCGTTCTCGCCACACACGACGTCGACCAGCGACAGATCGACGGGGTGCTCGCAGTCGTTCGCCTGACATTGGGAAGCGTGCCCGGTCAGGATTTCGGTGTAGCCGGGAAGCGAGACGAAGTTGGGGCCCGAGGCCTCCATTTCGCCGACGAAGACGCCGCGGTCGGCGAGCGCCCAAAGGTGGGGAACGAGCTCGCGAGCTGGTCGCGGCACATCCCCCCAAAGCGAAGAGTCCGTGCCTCTCGAGAGCTCGTCGTGACGAACACCGTCGAGCACGACGATGACGACGTGCGCCGCGCGCGGCTCGTACTTGCGGATTGGGGGTGAGTCCGCGAGATCGAGCGGAGCCGCCGAGATCAAGCTCAAGCTCGCTGCGGCGGCGGCCACGCGCGACACCCGAATCGGGGCGCGGGTGACTTGGAGTTTCGATAAGTGGTTATTGAAGACTGGAGACTCGAGGGACCGGGCGCGGGACGTGGATTCGCCCCTACGGCTCGGGGGACTGGTCATTTCCAAAGCCCTCCGTGATTGGGGATCTCGTGTCTCGCAGGTTGGAGGCGTCGAGTTACGCCTCGACGCGCTCGGCGCTACGAATCGGCAACTTCGTGATTCGAACTCGGGGCGGAGGTCTTATTGCCTAATCGGCACCCACTTTTTTGCCCTCGGGTAGGACATGTAGGTATTCCTTCGCCACCAACGAGGGTCGGGCTCCACCGACGCTCGAACAAGAGGTGCGCCCGTGAAGCTGAAACCACTCCTGCTCGGCCTCCCGCTCTTGCTGCTGCCGAGCCTCGCCTGGGCCGAGGTGCTCAGCGTGAAGTCTCCTACTGCCAACTTTCGCGAGAAGCCGACCGAGGCCGCGAAGATCAAATTCAGCGCAGACCGCTTCTTCCCCGTCGAGGTGCTCGAGAGGAAGGTCGGCTGGGTCAAGGTCAAGGACTTCGAAGGTGACGAGGCTTGGGTCGCGGAGCGCTTGCTCTCGAAGACCAGCTCGATCGTCGTGACCGCCGAAAAGGCCAATATCCGAGAAGAGCCCAACACGACGAGCGACGTCCTCTTCAAGGTCGAGCGCGGCGAGGTCTTCAAGGTCGAAGAGCAGAAGGGCAAATGGCTCAAGGTCGTCGACGCCCGCGGGGACGGCGGCTGGATTCGACAGGACATGACCTGGGGTGGCCAGGAGACGGAGAGCGCCGCCGGAGACGCGACCGACGTCGTCAAGACGGCAGTCGACACGGCTTCGGATGCGGCTGAGTCCGAGCCGATCGTGAAGGCCGCGAAGCCCACGCTCAACTCGGTAAAGGCGAAGATCGAGGATGCTCCGGCCGCGGCGCTCGCCACACCGGACAACCTTCAATCACTGTGTCGCGCTTATCTGGATGACGCGCCCGCCGCACCCGTCCTGAAGAGCACCGCAGCCCACGAAGTGCCGAAGGCGGTGGAGAAGCTCGAGCAGATCTCCAAGGCCGGCAAGCCCGAGAAGCCGACGAAGGCCGAGAAGAAGGCCGATAAAAAGAGCGACAAGAAAGCCGACAAGAAGAAGGCCGACAAGAAGAAGGCCGACTCGAAGAAGGCTGACAAGAAGGTCGACAAGAAGAAGGCCGACAAGAAGAAGCACTGATTGGGGCTCGGCGAACAGCTCGCCGAGAGTGCGTTTCGTCGGGTGCTAAGCGGATGTCCTCGAGCGGGGGGACACCCGCTTTCCTCTTTTGTGCGGCGGGCAGCGCGCCGCTCCTCCGAGGGGTTTGGCTTATGCTCTCGGCCCGTGAGCGGAGAGAAACATCGAGCGCCGGCGCAGCCCGGTGACGCTGGCGGCACGATGCCGGACCTCGTGGTGGCTGCCACCGAGCCCGACTTATCACGCACCGCTCCCGACCCCGACCAGAAGCCAGTCGCCCCCTCGAAAGAGAAGCTCCAAGCAGCGCGCGGCGCGCCTGACGACGCGGACGCGATCCTCGGGCCGGCGTCTCTGCCGACGCCGAGCTCGGGCAAGGAAGACGAGCCCCGCTACGACGATCGCGGACTGCTCGGGGTCGGCGGCATGGGTGAAGTACGCCTCGTGCGCGACCGATGGATGGGCCGCGACGTCGCGCTCAAGGTCATTCGCGACGAAGCGCTCGGCCACGAGAACGTGCGCGCCCGGTTTCTTCGGGAGATCCGCGTCCAGGGCCAGCTCGAGCATCCGGGGATCGTGCCCGTCTACGACGTCGGCTCCACGAACGACAACGAGGTGTTCTTCACGATGCGCCGCATTCGCGGCGAGACGCTCGCGGACATCCTCGCGAAGCTCGCGAAGGGCGACGCCCCGACCACCAAGCGAATGTCGCGGAGGAAGCTCCTCGCGGCGTTCACGGCGGTTTGCAACGTCGTGCACTACGCGCACAGCCGCGGGGTCGTTCACCGCGATCTCAAGCCCGCGAACGTCATGCTCGGCGACTACGGCGAGGTCTACGTGCTCGACTGGGGCGTCGCGAAGGTCGTCGGCGTCGAGGAGCCCGACTTCGACGCGTTCGATGACGTGAGCACCGCGCGCGGAAAGATCGTCGGAACCATCGCGTACATGGCGCCCGAGCAAGCTCGGGGCGAGGAGGTCGATCGGCGCGCCGACGTCTACGCGCTCGGCTCGATCCTCTTCGAGATCCTCGCGCTCGAGCCGCTGCTCGTCGAGACCTCGATACGCGCCGCGCTGAAGGCCATCCTCGCGGGCATCGACGGCCACCCGTCGAAGCGACGGCCCTCCGCGAACATCCCGGTCGAGCTGGATCGCACCTGCGCGCGCGCGACCGCGCTCGATCCCGCGGCGCGGTTCGCGACTGCGCGTGAGCTCTCCGACGCCGTCGAGCAGTTCCTCGATGGTGATCGCGACCTCGAGCGACGGCGCGAGATCGGGCAGGTCTACATGGCGGCGGCGCGCTCCGCGATGCGCGCGACGAGCACGAGTCCGCACGCGAGTCGCTTGGCCGCGATGAGAGATCTGCTGCGCGCGGTAGCTCTCGCGCCGGAGGAGCGAGCCCCCGTCGACGAGCTCGCGCACCTCATCCTCGACCCGCCGGGGATGATGCCCGCCGAGGCGATCAAGGAGAAGCAAGCGCAAGACGACGCGGCTCGCAGCGAGGGGAGCCTGCTGGCCTACAGAGGCTTCGCGTCGTTCCTCCTGACCTTGCCGATGGTGATCGTCGCCGGCGTGCGCGCGCCCTGGTTCATCGCCATCGGGTTCGCCGTCGTCGTCGGCGCCGCGCTTTATGCACGTCAGCTCTACGCGCGGCGCGCGACGAACACCTCGGCGTTCCTCACGCTGCTCGCGCTCGCGAGCGTCATCGTGATTTCACAGGCGGCTTGGCTCGGACCGTTCGTGCTGACGCCGATCGCCGCGACGACGATGACGGCGCTCTTCGGGCTCTACGCCGCGAAGAAGGACCGGCTCTGGGTGTTCGCGTCGGGCGCCGTCATGGCGCTCGTGCCGTTCGCGCTCGAGCTCGTCCCAGGCGTTCCCAAGAGCTTCGCGTTCAGGGACGGCTACCTCGTGTTGCTGCCGCGCGTGCTCGATCTACCGCCGGTGATGACCACGATCGGGCTCATCTACACGACGCTCGGCTACGTGCTCCTGCCGGCGACGCTCTTCGTTCGGCTCAAGGACAAGCAGCGCATGAACGAAGATCGCGTCTTTTACCAGGCGTGGATGCTCAAGCAGCTCTTCCCGAAGAGGAGCTGAGCGCTCAGCTGAGCGCGTTCTTCTCGGGCACGGCGTCAGCGTGTTTGCTGCGCCGATGCTCGTTGCGCGAGCTCGACGGTGGAGCTGGAGCGAGCACCTGCCCGTCGTCGAGGAACCGCGTGAGCTCTTGCGAGGCCTGGCGCAGATAGCCCTGCTTGATGTGGAACGGCAGGAACGAGCTCTTGAAGCCGGCCAAGATGACCGACTTGAGGTCGGCGAGCGGCATCCCGAGCTCGGTGTGACAGAGCCACAGCTCCTTCGACACGGTGGTGTCGGTGACGAGCCTGTTGTCCGTGTTCACCGTCACGCGCAAGCCGAGGTCGTAATAGAGCTTGAGGGGGTGCGAAGCCAGGCTCGGGACCGCGCCCGTCTGCACGTTGGAGGACGGGCAGCACTCGAGCGGGATGCGGTGATCGCAGACGTAATGCAGGAGATCGCCGTTCTCGCGGAGGCGGCAGCCGTGCCCGATGCGGTGCGCGCCGCAGACGTGGATCGCCTGCGCGATGGACTCGGGGCCGTAGGCCTCACCCGCGTGGATCGTGACGTTGATGTTGTTGTCGCGGACGAGCTGGAAGGCCTGCCTGTGGTGCTTCGCCGGGTGGTCGTACTCGGCGCCCGCGAGGTCGAAGCCGACGACGCCCCGACCTTTGTAAGCGACGCAGAGCTCGGCCATCTCGAGCGAGGACGCGGCGGACACGTTTCGAATCCCACAGATGATGAGGTTCGACTCGATGCCGTAGTCCTCTTGCGCGTGCCGCAGACCACCGAGCACAGCCTCGACCACGCTCGTGAGCCGCAGGCCCATCTGCGTGTGGAGCATCGGCGCGTAGCGAACCTCCATGTAGCGGACGTTCTCTTTGGCGGCGTCCTCGGCGAGCTCGTACGCGACGCGATAGAGCGCGTCCTTGTGCTGGAGCACGCGCAGCGTGACGTCGAAGGCGCGCAGGTACTCGACCAGCGAGCCGCAGTTCCTCCCGAGGTTCATCGCGCGCGAGAGCTCGTCGGGCTGCTTTGACGGGAGCTCGACTTTGTACTCGTTCGCCAGGTCGATGATGGTCGTCAGGCGCAAGCTGCCGTCGAGGTGGACGTGTAGATCCGTCTTCGGCAGCTGCTCGAAGAACGACAGCGGCAAGAGCGGCGACCCGTCCCGAGGTCCCTTGCGCGGCGGCTCTCCGTCGGCGTGGTTGCTGTCGCGATCGTCGTCGTCGTCGTCGTCAGGGACCTGAGTCATGGCCAGTTATCCCGCAGGTTTCTTCTTTCCGCCAGCCTTCTTCTTCGGCGCCGGCGGGGGCTCGCTCTCCGGCTCGGAGTCGCGGTCTTCGCTCTCGTCGTCGCGCTCGTCCTCTTCGCCTTCTTCGTCGCTGTCCTCGTCCGCCTCTTCGTCCGCCTCGGGTTCATCCTCGTCGCGCGCGCGCCTCGACTTGGGCTGCGGTGGCAAGGGGATCGCTCCGGACCACGGCACGAAGAACCGGAACGAGACCCCGAGCGACGCGATCAGCACCACGCTCGCAGCGACGAACATCGCCCAAACGGGCAAGTAGATCGACGGGGCCTTGCCCTTCTCGAACGCGTCGATGATGCGCTGATCGAACTTCTCTCCCTCTTTGACGCTCGCGCCGCCGACCTTGATCCGACCGACGTACGTCGTAGGAAGGCCCTCGCCCTTCAACGTGTCGAAGAAGAAGTTCGTGTCGTCCTCGATCTTCTTCTTCGTCGCGTCGGACGTCATGCACGTCTTGAAGGCATCGAGATCACCGACGGCGAGTCCGTCGGCGAGCGCGAGCACGCCCTCGGTGGTGAGCTGCTCCGACGGCGCGGTGTAGAGGACCTCCGCCATGGTCTCGCGCTTGTCTTCGGGCGCGCAGAGGTACGCTTGCGCCGCAGGCTTCGCGCCGGGATGCATCGCGAGCGGAACCATGAACCGCTTGAGCACCACGTTCGGTCGCGACTCGAGCTCTTTCAGCGTTGGAAATACCTTCCTGCAGTGGGGGCATTGGAAGTCGGTGAACGTCACGATCACCGTCTTTCCCGGCTCTTGCAGCGCAGCGATCGGCGGCGGCATGCCGACGCCGTTCTGCGCGAACGCGCCCCACACATAAGGGATGACCGCCATCAGCGCGCCCGTCGCGCCCCACACGAGCGTCAGCGGCGTCGATGTCAGGTGTGCGAACCAACGTCCGTCGAGGGAGGCGTCGACCACCCGCGAGCGCCCCTTCTCGGCCGCGCGCGCTCGCTCCTCCTCACGAGCGACCCGCGCGAGCGCAAGGAGCGCAGCCGCCGCCGCGATCATCCCGAGGTCGACGATGAAACAGAACTCACAGAAATGTCCGACGACGAACTGAGCCGCGATCAACGCGGCCGCAAAAATTCCCCCGATTCCACCGAGAACCCCCGCGACCACCAGGTGCTTCCTGTTCTTGAGAAAGAACGTGAAGCTGAGCATCCCGACGAAGGCGAAGAGCGCGATCTGCGGCAGCGTCCCGTTGGGGACGACGCGCTGAATGGCGTGCTCGATCGCTTGCCCGACGGACGACGCGCGAACGTCGGCGCAGCCACCCGAAGGACCGCAGAAACCGCTCGCGGAGTTCTGGTATTCGATGCTGAGCGCAGAGCACGCAAAGATGCTCGCGGCGAGCCCTCCGCGCGCGATGGTCAAGAGCGGTCCCGGCTTGATCTTCATAGGCGCGCGCGTGCTTCCGCGAAGGGCTCGTGGCTCAATAGCACGAACGCAGGACGAATCGGCGTGGTAGAGGGTGTCCCCATGGCCGCCCTCAAACCGCCCCGACGCGCCGCCGTGATCGACGTGCTCGGCTCGACGGGTCGCGCGGTGCACGTGAGCGAGATCGCGAACAAGCTCGGCATCGCCGGTGATGGCGCGACCGCCGGCGCGCTCGCCGCGCTGAACCGCGTGCTCGACGATCTCGTGTTCGACGGCAGCGTGACGCCGCTCCCCGGGCAGCGCTTCCGCGTCGCCAAGGGCCAGCGCGAGCAGGCGCGCGCACACGAGACCGTCGAGGGTTTCCTCTCGATGCATCCGCGCGGGTTCGGCTTCGTCCAGCGCGAGGGCGCGGACGGCGACGTCTTCATCCCGCAAGAGGCGATCGGCGGTGGAATGCACGGTGATCGCGTCCTCGCGCGCGTCGTCACGCGCGGCCCTCGCGGCCTCGAGGGCGCGATCGTCGAGGTCGTCGAGCGGCGCGCGCCTCGCGTCTCGGGCGTCGTGCGCAGGCGCGGCGCGAGCGCGTGGCTCGAGCCCGACGACGCGCGGATCCGCTGGCCGATCGTGCTGCACGGCGCCCAATCGGGCGACGACGGTCTCGTCGCCGTGGCGGAGATCGTCCGCTTCCCCGAGACCGCGGACGAGAACCCCGAGGGCCGCGTCGTCGAGCTTCTCGGCCGCCCCGGTGAGGTCGAGGTCGAGGTCCGCAAGCTCCTCCTCGTCGCCGGCGTGAACGAACCGCACGACGACGCATCGCTCGACGAAGCGCGCGCGTTCGGCACGAGCGTCGATCCCGCGGCCTTGCAAGGCCGGCTCGATCTCACCCACCTGCCGCTCCCGACGATCGACCCCGAGGACGCGCGCGATCACGACGACGCGATCTGGGCCGAGCGCCTCGAGCAAGGCGGCTACCGCGTGTGGGTCGCGATCGCCGACGTCTCGCACTACGTCGCGCCCGGCACCGCGCTCGACGCCGCCGCGTGTGAACGCGGCTGCTCGATCTACCTGCCCGATCGCGCGATCCCGATGTTGCCGCGCGACCTGAGTTCGAACCTCTGCTCGCTGCTCCCCGACGTCGTGCGCCTCTGCCTCGTCGCCGAGATCGAGGTCGACGCCACGGGCGCGCGCACCGCGACGCGCATCCACGAGGCCTTCATGCGGTCGCAGGCGAAGCTCACCTACGAGGGTGTGGCTCGCGCGCTCAAGCTGAGCCCCGTCGCGCCACGCGACCCCGAACCAATGGGGGCACAACTCCTCGAGGGGCTCACGCTCCTCCGTGAAATCGCGCAGCTCCTCCGCGCACGCCGCATGCGCCGCGGCGCGCTCGACTTCGATCTCCCCGAGACGAAGATCGTCCTCGACCCCGCGACGCGCCTGCCGATCGACGCGGTCCGCCGGGCGAAGGACCCGGGCGTGGCGAAGGCTTACCAGATCGTCGAAGAGCTCATGCTCCTCGCGAACGAGTCGGTCGCGGCGTTCCTCTCCGAGCGCGGGGTCCCTGCGATTTACCGCAACCACGGCGCGCCCGACCCCGAGCGCATCGCGCGCTTCGCCGCCATCTGCGAGCGCCTCGGCGTCGAGTTCGACGTCGACGACGCCGCCTCGCCGAAGAAGCTGGCGGCCTTCCTCAAGCGGCTGAAGAGCCACCCGCGCCGCAGCGTGCTCGACAGCCTCTTCGTCCGCTCGATGAAGCAGGCCGTCTACGACGTCACGAACATCGGCCACTTCGGCCTCGCGTCACCGGCCTACCTGCATTTCACCTCGCCGATTCGACGCTACCCCGACCTCGTCGTGCACCGCGCGGTGCGCGCCGTGCTGCGCGGGACCGCGGCGAAGATCTCGCTCGACGACGACTCCGCCCTCGAGGAGATGCGCCACGCCGCGCTGCTCGCCTCCGAGCGCGAGCGACGCGCGATGCAGGTCGAGCGCGACGTCGCCGATCTCTATGGCGTGCTCCTCATGCGCGACAGCGCTGGCGATCTCCATGCGGGCACCGTGACCGGCGTGGTCGGTTCGGGCGCGTTCGTCACGCTCGATCAACCCTTCGTCAACGTCCTCGTCCGCACCGACGCGCTCGGCCCGGAGGTCTACGAGGTCGACGACGAGGCCCTCGCGCTCGTCGCGCAGCGCTCGGGTCACCGCGTCACCCTCGGCGACACGATGATGGTCGAGATCGAAAGCGTCTCGCTCGAGCGACGCGTGACGTACGCGCGGCGCGTGGCGCTCAGCAGCCCCGTCGAAGAGCCGGTCGACGGCAGCGACGAAGCTCCGCGCAAGCGACGAAGCCGCAAATCATCGCCCCCGAGCGACGCACCCGCTTCGCCGAAGAAGCGGGCGGGCAAAGCCACAAAGCGAACAGGCCCCGTGTCGAGTCGACGCACGCCCAAGAAGGCGAGCCTCGCGCTGCGACAGAAGGGCCTGAAGCAGAAGCGCGGACGCTCCCGCTAATCCCTATTTCGGGCTGCTCGAATCGGCGGGCGTCGCGCTCGACGAGGAGGCGGGAGCCGGCTCGGCGCTGGCAGACGCCGTAGACGTGGACTCTGCCTCGTTCGCCTTCTTGTTGTCACCGCCGCAAGCCGCCACCGCGAAGACGCACAGAACCGCAGCGGCGATGCCCAATCGCTTCATCATGATAGCCTCCAAAGCTGTAGTCGTTTCCCAGTGGACGCCTCGAGTCCCCGAAACGGCTCGACATTTCGACACTATTTCCCGCGGGTCTGTCGGCCGTTTCGGAACGATGGGCTTCGTCCTCGGTCGCCACGAATTCCTTATTGCCCAATCGCGCCGTGGACAGAGACCCCATGTCTTATTTGGATTTGGGCAGAGATGGACCCTCCCCGCGACGGCCGACCCGTCGTCCCACAGGACACCGGATTTGCCGACTCGTCACGTGATGTCACCGGCATAAGCTGAACCGAAGAGATCGGGTTGACGCTTCCCTTCGCCGTCGATTGGCGCGAAGGTCGACACATGCCATCCGATCCGATTCGAGACTTCGAGCACGACCACGCACACGTCAACGCGCTCGTCTCGAAGATCCGAGAGCTGCTGGCAGCCGCCGAAGCGCGGGCGACCCCTTCCGCCGAGCAGAATCAGGGGCTCGCGCGGGCCTTCGACGAGCTCCGCGACGCGCTCCTCGCACACTTCGCCCGCGAGGAAGAGGCGCTCTTCCCCTTCATCGCTCGGCAGCTGCCGGAGTTCGCGGACGCCGTCGAGCGTCTCCAGCTCTCGCACGACGCGCTCTGCGGAACGGTGCTCCGAATATCGTACTTGGCAACAGCGAGCCGCGGCGCCGACACGGCCCCGCTCATCCGCATCTTGGAGCTCTTCGATCGCTTCGACGCGGCCTACGAAATCCACGCTCGCGACGAGAGCGATCTCCTCAGCGCAGTGAGCGCCCACCTCGACCCCCACCAGCGACGCGAGCTCGCCGGGCTAATCGAGGGGCTCTAGCCCGCGGGTTGCGTGCACGGCTCGAGGGGGAGGGACTCGCCGTGCTAACGTAACAACTGGGGGCGCCGGGAGGTATTCACTCCCGGTTTTGTTCGGGGGCCTTATGGGGGAATCGGGTGACGGGATAGACGCGATCGCGCGGGGCGTTCTCGACAGCCTCCACGAGGGCTGCCAGGTCATCGACCCGAGCTGGCGGTATGTCTACGTCAACGACGCGCTCCTCTCGCAAGCGCAGCGCGCGCGAGAGAACCTCGTCGGGCACACTATGATGGAGTGCTATCCGGGTATCGACACTACACCGATGTTCGTCGAACTCGCCCGCTGCATGCGGGATCGCACGCACCACTCGATGCTCAACGAGTTCGAGTTTCCGAACGGCTCGAGAGGGTGGTTCGAGCTGCGCTTTCTGCCCGTCCCCATGGGCTTGTGTGTCCTCTCCACGGACATCACCAAGCGTCGGGAGGCCGAGCTCGCACTCGAAGACAGCGAGCGCTCTCTGCGAGACATCTACGCAACTCTCCCCGATGCCGTGTTCGTCGTCTCCCCAGTGGGTGGAATCCTCAGCGCCAATGCGGCGGCCGGTCGCGTGTATGGCTTCGAGCCTCACGAGCTGATTGGCAGAGAGATCGGTGAGCTCATCCCCGAACTCGGCCGTAACGGTTACGAGCGATTGGCGGACGCTCGGTCTGCCGTCCGTCGTATCGCGGCGACCGAGCAGCCCGATCTCTGCGGCGTCCGCCGCGACGGGACCACCTTCGCGCTCGACGTCGAGCTCGGGCCCACGGTCTTCCGCGGCAAGGCCGCGGTGGTCGTCGTCGCGCGCGACATGACCGAGGGCCTGAAGCTGGAGGCTCGCCTGCGTCACACGCAGCGCCTCGAGGCCTTGGCGGCCCTCGCCGGCGGGCTCGCCCACGACCTCAACAACATCCTGTCGATCATCCTCAGTTACTCCGAGCTGGCGGTGACCGGTTTGACCAGCCCCCAAGCGACGCTCGCCGATCTGCAGGAGATCCACGCTGCCGGGGAGCGTGGCGCGGAGCTCACGCGCCAGTTGCTCGCGTTCGGGCGCAAGCAGGTCCTCAAGCCGCGAGCGGTCTCCTTGAACGACGTTGTCGCGGGACTCGAGCGGATGCTCCATCGATCGCTCGGGGCCGACGTCGAGCTCGTCGTCTCGCTCGCAGCCGACCTCGGTATGGTGCTGGTCGACCCCAGTCAGATGGAGCAGATCATCGTCAATCTGTCGGTCAACTCCCGAGACGCGATGCCCCGTGGAGGCAAGCTCTCGCTCGAGACGATGAACGTCACGCTGGGGCCTGACTCGGCAGTCGAGGGCGCGACGCGTGCCCACCTCGAGCCAGGCCGATATGTGGTCCTCAGCGCGTCCGACACGGGCATCGGGTTCAGCGACGAGGTCCGAGCCCACCTGTTCGAGCCCTTCTTCACCACCAAAGAGGTCGGCCGCGGCACGGGACTCGGGCTCGCTACCGTCTTCGGCATCGTCCAACAGAGTGGTGGTTACATCACCGTTCAAAGCGAGCGAGACAGGGGTACGACCTTCAAGATCTTCCTGCCTCGTATCGAGAACGGGAGTGTCGCGCCGCCCCCGCCCGACGACAGCGCGAGCGTGATTCTCCTTTATGGCACGGAGACCATCCTGCTCGTCGAATACGACGACCACGTCCGCGCCCTCGCGCGGACCATCCTCGAGAAATACGGCTACAACGTCCTCGACGCGCGGAGCGGCGGCGACGCCCTGCTCATCGCGGAGGAGCAAGTTGACAAGATCGACCTCTTGTTGACCGACGTCGTGATGCCGCGGATGAGCGGCCGACAGCTCGCTGACCGACTCGAGAAGGTGAGGCCGGGCCTCAAGGTCCTCTTCATGTCGGGTTATGACGACGGCGCTATTGCCCAACACGGTGTGAGCAAAGCCGGAATGAGCCACGACACCGCGCTTCGAGCTCCCGCCGACTTCCTGGAGAAGCCGATTACCCCCGAGGCCCTCGCTCGCAAGATCCGCGCGCTGCTCGACAGCGAGTGAGGCCCGCTCGTCGCTGACACTATTGTCAGAATTCGAGACCGTCTATCGTCGAAGGGTGGAGTTCGCACACCTCGAGTCGGCAGACAGGACTCGACTGGCCCTCGAGCGCGGCGAACACGACCCCGCTCGCTTCCGGGCGAGCCTCCTCGGCGTCCCACCGCTCGATCGCGATGTTTGGGTCGACCGCGTGCTCGGGCTCGACGACGCCCAGTTCGACGACGGCCCCGAGCTGCCGCGCGGCTGCGTCCCCTATATGCCCTCTCGGGTCGACGTCGTCTTGCGTGCGATCGATCGGGCGAGCGTGTCTTCGACGGATGTCTTCGTCGATGTCGGATCGGGCGTCGGCAGGGTCGTTACCCTGGTTTATCTCTTGTCGGGGGCGACGGTGGTCGGCCTCGAGATCCAGTCTGCGCTCGTGCGCGCCGCTCGCGAGCTCGCGTCCCGATTCCGGCTTACGCGGGTCGCTCATGCCCACGGAGACGCCGCAGATCTCCTCGGCTCGGTCGAGGCGACTTCGGTGTTGTTCCTCTATTGTCCTTTCAGCGGCGAGCGCCTGAATCGCCTCCTCGACGATCACGTCGAGCCGATCGCGCGGCTTCGCCCATTGCGGCTTTGCTGCGTGGACGTGCCGTTGCCGACACGCGATTGGCTATCAGCCGCGTCGGCGCTCGACGACGAGATGATCCTCTATCGAACGACCGCGCACGCGGGCCGCTAGTCCCGTGGAAACAGCCTATCGCAGCAGGACGACGTAGCCGACCGCGCTCAGGGAGAAGACCCCAATAGCGAGGAGCAATACGGCGAAGTCGGTGAGCCCCCAGCTGCCGCGGCGCGCGGCGCGCTCTTCGTGCTCGATCGCGGCTTCACGAGCCGCCATATCGGCGGAGAGCTCGGCGTCCTCTGGCTCCTCCAACGGGGCTCCGTCATCCTCGAACTCGTCGAGGCTCGGGTCTTCGGCGACGATTTCGACCGCGTCGCTCACCGCGAGCGCCGAGGCGCTGACCTTCTCGTCGGGCATCTTCTCGAGGTTCGCGAGCTCGTCGAGCGCAGGAAACGACCACTCGAAGACGTTCGCCCCCACCTCGAGGCGCTGGCCCCGCTTCCAGGGGGTGTCGCGCGACCCGATCTCCGTCCCGTCGATCGCCGCACCGCCGCGCGACCCGAGATCGCGCACGACGAGCGACTCGCCGACGTTGGCGATCTCGATATGGCGTCGCGACGCGCTCTCGTCGGTAACACAAATGTCAGCGTCTCGGGCGCGCCCCACGACGATGATCGCGCCGCTGTCGAGCGCGCGAGTGATGCCCGAGTCCGGGCCGTCCGTGACGCGGACCTGCGGGCGAGGATCGACCCCCTCCTCCTCGAGCGAGCGCGCGATGGTGCCGAGCGCGAGCTCCTTCGCGCGCGCTGGAGCTGCCAAAGTCGGCGGCTCGTGGGTCTTCTCGATGACGACGAAGATGCGTCCGAGTCGAACCGTCTCCTTCGGACCGAGGACCCTCGGGGCATGGGGAGCGAGCACCACCGAGCCCATTCGGGTCCCGTTGGTGCTTCCCTCGTCGACGAGGACGTAGTCGGTCCCGCGCTGGCGGATGGAGGCATGCCTCGCGGTCACGCTGCGGTCCGGCAAGCGAACCTCGCAACCCTCGCCGCGCCCGAGGACGATGCGCGGCCCATCAAGCGTGATGGCGGGGGCGTCCTCCCCGGCCTGCGGTGGTTCCCCACCATACACTCGAACCTTGATGGGCATGCTCGCGAACCTCATGCAGAAATCGTGAGGAAGCGGCCAACTTTGATGAGGTCGGGTGGCCCCGGCCAAGGGCTTGGGAAGCAAGGTCCCTACCACGGGCCGATTGTTCTCTCGTTCCTGGCCGGCTAGTCTCTACCTCGCGATGGCGCGGCTCATCCTGGTAACGGCGGAAGGGACTCAGTCCGTCGACCTGCGCGCGGTCAATTCGCTCGGCCGGCACCCGAACAACACCATCCAGCTGCTCGACAAGATCGTCTCGAAAGAGCACTGCATCATCGAGCTGCGCGGGGATCACTACGTCCTGCGCGACCTCGGCAGCCTCAATGGAACATTCGTCAACAACGAGCGTGTCCGTGGCGAATCGCTGCTGAAGCACGGTGATGAGATCGCGCTCGGCGCGACGCGGGGCCGCTTCGAGGACCCGCCCGGCGCGAATCGGCCGAACGCAGGTCCAGCCTCGATGGCGAACCCAGGTGGTGGTGCGCCCTATCAGAACTGGGGACAGCCAGGGCAGGCGCAGCCTGTCGGTCCTTCGCCGCTCGCTGCCTCGGGCGCAGTCTCTTTCAACGCGAATCGACCGGGGATGCCGGGTCAGCCCGGAATGCAGGGTCAGCCCGGAATGCAGGGTCAGCCCGGGATGCAGGGTCAGCCCGGAATGCAGGGTCAGCCTGGAATGCAGGGCCAGCCTGGAATGCAGGGCCAGCCCGGGATGCAGGGCCAGCCCGGAATGCAGGGCCAGCCGATGCAGGGCCAGCCGATGCAGGGACAGCCCGGGATGCAGGGACAGCCCGGGATGCAGGGCCAGCCTGGAATGCAGGGCCAGCCTGGAATGCAGGGCTATCCCTATCCGCCGATGGGTCCGCTCCCTCCGCGGCCCACCTCCGTTCCGCCGAACTCGCTCCCCGCTTCGTCGACGCCCGCCTCGCATCAGCACCAACCTCACCTCGGTCCGCACGGCTACGTCCCCGCGGGCGGAACCGCTCCGCTCGTGGCTCCGCGCAGCGTCCTCGCGGCCGTCCCGCCGCAAGGCGCGAACCTCACCGTTCGCGGCGTGATGACGGGCTTCATGCCCCCGATGGCGCCCGCCGCGGCGAACATCTCGATCTCCGATCAAGAGCGGCAGATCGGCACGCAGATCGACGCGGTC
This sequence comes from Polyangiaceae bacterium, assembly GCA_046351325.1. GTDB lineage: Bacteria > Myxococcota_A > Polyangia > Polyangiales > Polyangiaceae > Xiheicaenibacterium. The sequence goes on from JAXLYR010000001.1 coordinate 1,421,061, forward strand.
GACGCCGTCGAGAAGGGCTTCTTGCCCTTCGATCGCCTCGCGAACGACATGACCCAGCTGCGCGCCGACTACGAGCGCTTGCGGCTGTCTCACGAGCTTTCGCACGCGATCGGCATCGAGCGCGAGACCCCGAAGCTCCTCGACAAGATCCTCGGCAGCGTCCTCAAGTTCATCAGCGCGGACCGCGCCGTCATCTTCCTCCGCAACGAGAACGGCGAGCTGCAGCTGCTCGCGTCGAAGCGGCGTGACGGGACCAACACGCCGATCACGGTGTCGTCGACGATCCTGAACCACGTCGTCAAAGAGCGCGCTGCGGTCCTCACGCACGACGCGGCGCTCGACTTCGCCGCGTCGAAGGGCAAGAGCATGATCCTCAATCGGATCAGCAGCGCCATCGTCGCGCCCCTTCTTCAGCACGACAACGAGGTCCTCGGGGTCCTCTGGCTCGACTCCGAGACCGTCGCGCGCTTCCAGGCAAAAGACCTCGAGCTCGTGCAGACGGTCGCGAACCAGGCCGCGCGCTTCATCGAGATCAACATCCTCGGCAAGAAGGTCGAAGCCGAGATCATCTCGCGCGAGCGCCTGAGCCGCCTGCTCTCTCCGAACATCGCCGAGCGCGTCATCAGCGGTCAGCTCGAGGTCAAGCAGGGTGGCCAGCGCGTCGAGGAGTGCACCGTCTTCAACAGCGACATCCGCGGCTTCACCCGGATGAGCGAGACCGCGCCGCCCGAGGTCCTCGTCGAGATGCTCAACGAGTACTTCGAGGTCATGGTCGACACGATCTTCAAGTTCGACGGCACCCTCGACAAGTTCATGGGCGACGGCATCATGGCCCTCTGGGGCGCGCCGGTGCAGTCACCCGACGACGCGATCCGCTCGGTCGACTGCGCGCTCGAGATGGCAGACGTGCTCGGGCAGTTCAACCGTCGCCGCATGGAGCGCGACGTCCAACCGCTCGCGGTCGGCATCGGCATCCACACTGGCCCGCTCGTCGCCGGCTACATCGGCCACTCGAAGGCCCTCTCGTACACCGTCATCGGCGACACCGCGAACACGAGCGCTCGGCTCTGCTCGGTCGCGTTGAGCGGCCAGATCATCGTGAGCGAGAACACCTACGCGCGGTTGAAGAGCCGCTTCGAGGTCGAGGAGCTCCAGGCCGCGAAGGTGAAAGGCAAGGAGCGCCCGCTCCGCGTCTACAACGTCCTTCGCCGCACGACGAAGGTCGCCGTTCCCGCGTCCGTCTCCGGGGGCAGCAACTCGAGCAACGTCAGCAGCGAGCCAACCTCGGCCCCGTCCGCACCTTCCTCGCCCACGCCTGCGATCGGCGCCAACGGGACCTGAGCCACCAGCCAGCGGGCCGTCGGGATGCGGCCCTTGTCTTGGTGCGTAGCTCGATGGGCTTTACGCGCGGCGCGCTTCCTGGAAGGAGTCGCTCATGCACGTCCTACCCTTCGAGAAGCCGGTCGCCGAGGCCCTCGAGCGCATGCGCGAGCTCGCGTCGCGGGCGCGCTCCGACGAGACGATCCTCGGCGAACTCGAGCAGGCGCGCGCTGAAGCCGCACGCCTCTCGCGCGAGGTCTTCTCCGAGCTGACGCCGATTCAGAAGGTCCAGCTGTCGCGGCACCCCGACCGTCCGTACACGCTCGACTACGTCCGCCGCATGCTCACCGACTTCGTCGAGCTGAAGGGCGATCGTCGGTTCGCAGACGACGCGAGCATCGTCACCGGGCTCGGCACGCTGCGCGGTCGCTCGATCGTCATCGTCGGCCACCAGAAGGGCCGCGGCACCAAAGAGAACATGAAGCGGAACTTCGGGATGCCGCACCCCGAGGGCTATCGGAAGGCGATCCGCGCCTACGAGCTCGCCGATCGCTTCAAGCTCCCGATCATCACGCTGATCGACACGCCAGGCGCCTATCCCGGCATCGGCGCGGAGGAGCGCGGCCAGAGCGAGGCCATCGGCGCCGCGCTCGCAGCCCTCGCTCGCGCGCGTGTCCCCATCGTCGCCTCGATCATCGGTGAAGGCGGCTCGGGTGGTGCGCTCGCGCTCGGCGTCGCGAACCGCGTGCTCGTGCTCGAGTTCGGCTGTTACTCGGTCATCTCGCCCGAGGGCTGCGCCGCCATCCTGTGGAAGGACGGCTCGCGCGCCGAAGAGGCCGCGCGCCGCCTGAAGATGACGGCGCCCGAGCTGCTCGAGCTGCGCGTCGTCGACGAGGTTTTGCCGGAGCCTCCGGGTGGCGCACACCACGACCACGACGAGGCCGCGCGCACGCTCGAGGACGCGCTCTGCCGTCACCTCGACGAGCTCTCGAAGCTCGGGCCCGACGCCCTCGAGGCCGACCGCTACGATCGATTCCGCGCGCTCGGCGCCATCTCGGCCTGACGCAGGACGAGCACCGTCACCTCGGGGGGCACGCCGAAGCGCACGGGCACGCCGGTCGCGCCGACGCCGGGGTGCACGTAGATGGCCGCCGCGCCCTCGCGGTAGAGGCCCGCGGAGAACCGGAAGAACCGGGTCGCGATATTATAACGCTGTGCAACGAACGGCACGCCGACCTGCCCCCAGTGCGTGTGCCCCGAGAGCACCAGGCAGGGCCCCTTGCGGGCGATCGCGTGAAACTGCTTGGGATCGTGCGCGAGGACCAGGCTCGCCCGCGCGGTGTCGACCCCTTCGAAGCTCCGCTCGACGTTCGCGCGTCGGGTGAACACGTCGTCGACGCCCACAACGGTCAACGCGGCGCCGGCGCGTTCGATCGTTCGCGAGGCGTTTTGCAGCAAAATCACGCCACCCTCGAGGAGCTTCGAGCGGAGCGGCTCGCACCCGCCGAAGTTGTCGTGGTTGCCGAGCACCGCGAAGACGCCGTCTCGAGCGCGGAGCCGCGCGAGCCCCGCCGCGGTCACCTCGTGGAAGCGGGTGCCGCTCGTCACATAGTCCCCGGTGAGCGCGACGGCGTCGGCGTCGAGCGCGTTCACCCGATCGACGAGCCGCGCGAGCAGCGCGGGTGGCCAGAGCGCGCCGACATGCAGGTCGCTGAGCTGCACGATGCGGTAGCCGTCGAACGCGGCGGGCAGCGCCTCGACCTCGACCTCGATTACTTTGGTGTGCAAACGAAGTGGCCGCCACCACGTGGACCACGCCGCGATCCCGACGCCGATCGCGTACGCGATCGCGAGCGTCGGGGCCGGGCGCGCGAGCCCGAGCGCGGCGATGATCCACGCGACCGCGACCGGCGGGATGGTCGCGAGACCCGCGCACCACACGGTGAACTACAGGCGCTCGAGCGCGCTCCGTGCGAGCGACACGGGGTGATCGTCGAACGCGAGCGCGATGCGCCCACGCATGAGCGCCGTCACGCACGCCGAGAGTGCGAGCGCGACCAGCGCCCCGTGCCAGCCGCGCGCGCCGAGCGCCGCCGCGCTCGCGGGTGCGACCAGCACCAAGCTGAAGGCTTGGGACGCGAAGGTGATGCCGTACAGCGCGAAGAGGAACCTGCGCACCGACCGATCAACACCCGCAGAGGATGTTGCCCTGCGCCGCAGCGACGCAGGCCGCGCCCCAGCCGAGCACGCAGCACGTGAGGTCCTGGGCGCACACGAAGAGCGCACACGGATCGCAGTCCGCGCTCAGCGCTGGCCCCTGCACACAAGGATCGTGGGCGCACGTCGTCGTCATGCAGTCCGCGGGGCAAGACGTCGAGTCTTCACCGGCGTCGCAGGTTCCGTCGCCGCACATCGGACCGCACGTCGGGCAGTCGCTCGCGCAAGTCTGACAGGTCTCGCTCGCCTCGCAGGTGCCGTTGCCGCAGCACGCGCCCGTGCAGTCGCTCGCGCAGGTCAAACACGACTCGTTCGCGTCGCAGGTCCCGTCGCCGCACATCGGACCGCCGGTCCCCGTGCTGCTCGACGAGCTCGACGAGCTCGACGATGAGCTCGACGTGGTCGTCGGGTCGCCACCTTGCCCGTCACCCCCTTGCGAGACGCTGCCGCCGTCGCCCGAGCCGCCCGGACCACCCGCGCCGTGAGCGCTCGCCCCAGTGCCGTTCCCGCCGGAGTTGCCCACCGGGCCGGTGTCTCCTTGTGCGCATCCTGCACTCGCAACGAGCAGGATCGCGAGCCCGCTTGCTTGAAACCATCGCGACATCGGACCTCGACTCCTCGGCGTTGGGCTGGTGACCGTCGCTCCTCGTCATGCTACCGAGTCCGCGTGAGCCGGGATGCTCGATTCATCGCGCGCGGGATCAAAGCCCCCCACGGCGCTCGCGTGATGGAAATCACCTGGGCGGACGGGCACCGTTCGCCTATCCCCCACGAGATCCTGCGCGGCTATTGCCCGTGCGCGCACTGCCAGGGTCACGGCGCGGACATCAAATACGTAGCGGGCGGTGACCTCGACCTGCGCGACATCGAGCAGGTCGGCAACTACGGCCTCAGCCTGCGCTGGGGCGATCAGCACGACACCGGGATCTACTCGTTCCGGTATCTGCGCGCCCTCTGCCAGTGCGACGAGTGCCGGCCTTCGACGGCCTTCCCAGCTCCGAGTACCCAGCCGTGAAACCGAGCGCCGCGTCCAAATCTCCCGCCAAGAGCGTGGCCTCGCCGAGCGACATCCTCGAGGCTGACTTCCTCGGTGCGTTCGGCGTGGGCAGCCCGCTCGACCCGACCGCGCTCGCGTCGGCCTCGGCCGAGATCGCGTTCGCGGGGCGCAGCAACGTCGGCAAGTCGAGCCTCATCAACGTGCTCGTCCAGCGCAAGAGCCTCGTCCGCACGAGCGCGACGCCAGGCTGCACGCGGCAGATCAACCTCTTCACCGCCAAAGCTCGTGACGGCGTCGCCGTCACGCTCGTCGATCTGCCAGGCTACGGCTTCGCCAAGCGATCACACGCCGAGCGCAACGAATGGGCCTCCCTCATCGAGGGATACCTTTCACATCGTCCAAGTCTCCGCACGCTGGTGCTCATCGTCGACGTGCGCCGCGGCCTCGAGCCCGACGATCTCGAGCTCATCGAGTTCGGGCGCGCCGCCCGCAAGAAGCCGCTCGCCCCGCTCGAGATCGTCGTCGTCGCGACCAAGGTCGACCGCGCGCAGCAGGCCTCGATCCGCACCTCCGTCGAGCGCATCCGCAGCACGGCCGCCGCGGCTGGAACCCCGGGAATCACCGTCGTTCCATTCTCCGCAGTGACGCGCTCCGGCCGCGAGGCTGTGTGGTCTGCCATCCGGCGCGTGACGGGCCTGCCGGCTCTTCCCACCGCCGGAAAGTCGGCATAAAGCCCCCGCGGGGATAGGCAATGGCGGCTGACGATCGAGCGGAGCGCGACCACCTCGATTCGCTGGCGATCGAGCGCCTCCAAGCCGGCGACGCCTCGGCCATCACGGTGCTCTACGAGCACTACGGCCGCACGGCGTACGCGCTCGCCCTCAAGATCCTCCGCGACGAGACCGAGGCCGAGGACGTGGTGCACGACGCCTTCGTCGCGGTCGTGCAGCGCGCCGACCAGTACCACGCGAGCCGCGGCACCGTGGCCGCCTGGCTCGTCACGACGGTGCGCAACCTCTCGCTCGATCGCACGCGCCGCCGCACGCGCCGCGCGCAAATCCTCGATGAAGAGCTGAAGCACGAGCCCCCCGAGGAGGCCCGCACCCCGGAGGAGAGCTTCACCGCGGTCTTCGAACAGCAGCGCGTCCTCGCCGCGATGCAGTCGCTCCCGCAGGCCCAGCGCGACACCCTGATGATCGCCTTCTTCGAAGGCCTGAGTTACCCCGAGATCGCCGAGCGCGAGGGTGTCCCGCTCGGCACCATCAAGTCCCGCGCGGCCCGCGCTCTCCACGCGCTGCGCGACGCGCTCGAGGCCCTCGAGCGCGAGCCTGATTCCTGATCATAGGCAACCGGAGAATTGGGCCGCGCCCGACGCGTCTCCCGAGTCGACGAATGGGATGTTGTCGTCGACGAGCACCTCGCCGAGGACATCGGTGACGCGGAAGGTGTACGGCCCCTCACCGAGGCCCGAGTCGTCGATGAAAAAGTTGTAGTCCGCGCGGGGGAGCTCCACGAAATTGCCGCTCGAGTCGATGGCCTCGACCTTGGCAATAGCCGTCCGGTGATTGCGGATTTGGACGGCTATCCAATACGGATTAGAGCCCTCTTTATAGTGATAGACGATGGGCCCCGTGACGTCGCAAGGGACGTAATCCCATTGAATGTCGATGCGGCCTAACCCCAAATCAGCGAGCTGCGAGAAGGCCTCGGGGCTGAGATCGATATCCCCCTCCGGGCACTCGGGGCACTGGTCGACCACGCGGATCTTGATGGTGTTGCCCGACGGTCCCTTGATCTCGACGCACGAGCCGCAGACGGCGGACGCCGCGTAGTCGACGTGGTTCATCGCCCCGACCATGAGATCGTCGGGGGTCGCGGGGAAGCTGCAGTTCCCCGAGCCGTCGGCGAAGTCGTAGAAGGTCCCGTCCCCGGCGTGAGTGAACGCAGGCGGGTCGCAGGTCGGCTGGATATTCGGGTCTCCGCCGCTGTCACCAGCGCCCGTGTTCCCCGCGCCGCTGCCGTTTCCGCCGTCGTTCCCCGAGGCGCCCGATCCGCCGCTGTCGCCGCACGCGGCGGCGCCCGCGATGGCAGCGATCCCAACCCAAGCTACGAAGCTCGTCGTCGACATGTCGCGATGGTAGCTCGCCGCTCGGCTGCGAGGTCGACACACGCGGGCCGCAGGACTAAGGGAACCGCCGATGGTCGGGTCGCCCGAAGGCAGCGAGAGCTCCGCGCCGCGAGGCACCGCGTCGGTCGCGCCCCCCGCGCGCACCACCCTGCTTCGCAAGGTCGTGCCCTTCTTCATCGCGATCGCCCTCATGGCGTTCGTGTTCTCGCGCATCGACTTTCAGGCCTTCGTGCACGCGCTCGCGGGCTTGAACATCGCGCCGTTCCTCGGCTTCGCGCTCCTCTGGCAGATCTCGCTGCTCGGCGCCGACGCGCTCGGCAACTACGCCGCGTATCGCCTCACGATGCCGAACGTCCGCTACACGGACTTCTACGTGTTCCGCGGCGCGTCGTACCTGCCCGGCATGGTCAACCACCACCTCGGGCAGGCCTATATGACCTACCTGATGTCGAAGCTCGCCCGCATGCCGCTCGCGCGCGTCGCGGGCGCGACGCTCGTCTCGTACGCGGGTTGGATGGCGTGCCTCCTCGGCTGCGTGACCATCGCCCTGCCGATGACCAACCTGCCTCTCGGCTACGTCCCGGTCATCTTGGTCATCGGCGTCGCGTACCTCGTCGTCGTCGCGATCCGCCCGAAGTTCCTCGAGCGCATCGCCTTCCTCGCGCCCCTCTTCGAGGCAGGTTTGCGTGGCCACGCGATCTCGCTCGCGGCGCGCGTGCCGCATCTCGCGGTGCTCGTGCTCGGCACGTGGCTCGGTTACCTCTTCTTCGGGGTGAAGGTCCCGATCGGGGTCGCGCTCGTGTACCTGCCGATCATGTTGGTCGCCACCACGCTGCCCATCACCCCGCAGGGCTTCGGCACGCGCGAGACTCTCGCGCAGGCCTTCTTCGCGGCCTATGCGGCCGGCGCGACGGACGCCGAGCGCCTCGGGCGGCTCACCGCCGCGACCACAGCGTGGGGCGTCGCGATCACGCTGTCTGGGATTTTGCTCGGTCTCGTGTGCTCGCAGGTCGTGTCGCGCCGGCTTCAAGCGCTGCGCGCGCTCTCCGGCCCCGAGGTCTCTGCGACTGTTTGATCACGGGCCAACCTTTTTCGCTTCGCGAAAAAGACATGGCCCGCAGCGCGAACGGGGCCCCAACCCCGTGGCAACCGCCTGAGAAGACACTGGGGACTAGCCAGCGGATTCGCCGCGCGGCAGGGCGCCGAGCTGCAGGTCGAGCGCTAGGCGCAGGTGGTTGTCGACGATGGAGTCCGCGTCGATGAAGCCGCTGATCCACGCGAAGAGCGAGAAGAAGTAGAGCGCGAAGACGTTCTGCGCGAGAAGCAGCGTGGGCACGTGGGCCGGGACCTCACCGCGGGCCTGCGCGTCGGTGACGAGCGCCGCGAGCCGCCCCACGAACTCGAACGTGAGGGCGTGCACGCGCTGTCCGTTCGGGCCGCGCGCGGCGGGCATCGCTGTGAGGAACGGGGCCGCGAGCTTCTCGTGCGCGACGTACGTCCGCGCGAGCACCCCGAACACGTGGAGCAGTGAGGCGCGCAGATCGAGGCCGCGTGGCAGCGTCGCGAAGGCTCGCTCGGTGCCGTCGTGAAGCAGGTCGTAGACCACCAAACAGAGGAGATCGGTCTTGTCGGTCGCGTGGACGAACACCGTCCCGGCCGCGACGCCCGCGCGCTCCGCCACGGCCTTCGTCGTGGTCGCGTCGACTCCGTCACGGCTGAACAGCTCGAAGGCCGCCTGCCGCACGCGCTCGCGGGTGTCGTCCTTCTGCTCTTTGCGGGTGCGACGCACCGAGCCCGTCGCCCCTTGACTCGCACTCTGATTGACCTTACTCACTGACTGTACTCACCGAGTTCGCTCACCGAGTTCACTCATCGAATCTAGTCATCCAACTCCGAGGCTCAAGTGACCATCACGACCTACGACCCCACGATGACCATGAAACAAGCTCGCGACCGGTATTTCGCCGTCAACGGCTTCGGCGCGGACGGCGGGTACAGCGACGCTTGGGCGGACTTCAAGCTCGGGCCCATCCCGTTTCCTTTTCCGAACACGCCCGCGCGCATCCGCGCTCTCTCGTACCACGACCTGCACCACGTCTTGACCGACTACGACACGGACCTCCGCGGCGAGTTCGAGATCAGCGCGTGGGAGATCGGCGCCGGCTGCAAGGACTTCGTCGCCGCGTGGGCGCTGAACCTCGGCGGGCTCGCGGGCGGCACGATGCTCTGTCCGCGCCGCACGTTCCGAGCCTTCGTCCGCGGTCGTCGCACGACGAGCCTCTACGGCAAGGACGTGAACGAGCTGCTCGGGCAGAGCGTCGGTGAGGTTCGCGCCGCGTCTCACATCCATCGCTCGAGCGACCCTCGCGAGGCGCGCGAGCACGCGACCGCCGCCGATGTCGTCGCCTACGGCGCTGCCGTCACCGCGGGCCTCGTGATCGGGACGCTCTTCCTCGGGCTCGGGTCGCTGCTCGCACCGGTCGGGCTGCTCGCGAACCTGATTCGCCCGAAGAAGCAACCCGCTGCGGCGGTGTAGCAAGCTCGCGGGGGAGCACGGTCGCTCGATCGATGCGATCGAGGCGGAAGGGGCGCCGCTCTGCCGAGTCGAGATCCTCGCACTCGAGGATCGTCTCGAACCGATCCATGAGGACGGTGATGATGCGCACGCGTCGCACGCTCACGATGAAGTCCTTGCTCACGTAGGCGATCTCGAGCGGCAGCGATTCGAACCACGCCTGCTCGACCGCGCGCCGGACCTCGGGGGAGGACGGGCGCGCTGGGACGCCGAGGAACTTCAGCGTCTCGAGCTGCGCGATGAGCTCGCGCTGCGAGGACGACGAGAGCGCGCTCCGTACCTTGTCCATCGCGGACTCGAGCGTCGCGGTGAAGGGCACGACGCGCATCGTGGAGAACCACTGGCCGACGGCGATGAGGAGCGCTGCCTCGCGCGCGGAGAAGTTCACCGGCGGGAGCGAGTAGCTGCGCTCGAGGGCGTAGCCACCGCCGCGCCCGCGCTCGGCCGCGAGGGGGAGCGCGGCCTCACGGAGCGAGTCGAGATCGCGGTAAATCGTGCGGATCGTGACGCCGAAGCGCTCGGCCAGGGCCTCGGCGGTGACGCCCGTCCGGCGTCCGCGGAGGTACTCGGCGCTGGCGAAGAGGCGGGCCTGGCGTCGCACGCGACAAACCTGACACAAGGCTGACATCGCGCGCAACTAGGGTCTCTTCCATCGGACGGCGGCGACGGCGCGAGGGACGCGCCGTGAGCCGCGTCGCAAGGAGCTTCGTCATGAGCGAGCTGGTGCTGTGTGAGCTGGTGGATCCGAACGTCGAGGGCTACGAGACCTGGTCGCCCTTCTGCATGAAGGCGCACCGCGCCCTGCGGTTCGCGGGCCTGACGTACTCGCGCCGCCACGGCCGCATCCCCGCCGAGTTTCAGCCGCTGAACCCGACGGGGCAGATCCCCGTGCTCCTCGTCGACGGGACGCCCGTCGCGGACTCGTCGCGCATCCTGCGCAAGGTCGACGAGCTCGCGGGGACGTCGCTCACGAAGAGCGCCGAAGCGCGGCTCTGGGAGGAGCTCGCGGACACCTCGCTCTCGGCGTATTTGGTCGCGTCGCGCTGGGCCGACGATCGCAACTGGCCAGCGGTGCGGCGCGCGTACTTCGGGCCGGCGCCGGACCAAGTGGTCGCGCCGATCCGCGAGCGCGTGATCGAGGGGCTGCACGCACGCGAGGTCTGGCGCGCGGGCCCCGACGCCTGCTGGGCGAACCTGCGCGAGCTGCTCGGTGCGCTCGACGAGCGCGCACCCCGCGAGGGTTTTTGGCTCGGGGCCGAACTCACCGCAGCCGACATCGGGCTCTTCGCGATGGTGCACGGCCTCCGCGCGCCGCTCTCACCCCCGCAGGCCGAAGAGGTCGCGCGGCGCGAGCGGCTCACGGCCTACATCGACCGCGTGCACGCGGCGACGAAGGGCTAGCCAACGAGCGACGGCCAGCTCCGCGGCGCGCGGAACCGATGCGTGAACGGCGGCCCGAGGTGAACGACCTCGGGCGGGTCGGGCGAGAACGTGGCGACGGCCTCGCGCACGAGCGGGATGCGCTCGGGAGCGAAGCCGATGAGGCGCGCGCAGGCCTCGTCGACGCGCGCGGCGTCGGTCGACGCGGCGAGCAGTCCAGCGCGCACGGGCGTCGCGCCCATCGGGCCCTCACCCTCGCCAGCGACGATGCCGTCGACGAGGTGCAGGAAGCGCCGCTGCGGCGTCGCGCGGAGCACGCCCTCGCGATCGGTGAACGCGATCGCGCGGTAGAGATCGAGGATCGTGCGATAGAGCGTGCGGTTGCCCTCCCAACTGCCGTCGATGATGCGCGGTGGGGCGCCGACGCGTGGTGCGCGCGCGACGAGGGAATGACCGAACGGGAGCGGCGCGCGGCTCACGAAGGTCGCGGCGCGCTCCGAAAATGATAGCGGCTCGGCGAGCTCGTCACCGCCGCGCGATGGATCGCCCTCGGTGAAATGGGGGAGCCAGTACTTCTCGTTCGTGAGGCCGATGACGCTCTTCAGCGCGAGGGTGACGCCGGTCTTTTTGTGGGTCTTCAGCTTGGGGAGCTGCACGACGAGGTCAGCCGCGAGGACCGTGCGCGGCAGGCTGTACTCGTGACGGCCGCGCGTGTGATGCGCGACCGGCGTCGTGTAGTGGCTGCGGTGGAAGCGGAGCGCGTGCCCCGGCGGCGCGCCGGGCGCGGCGAACGCGCTCGCCTCGCCGAGGTCGACGATCGCGTAGCCCCGTGGATCTCCAGGGAGCGGCGTGCGCACGAGCGCGCCGACGTTGAGGCTGCGACCGAGGACGCGCACGTCGTCGAGCAGGAATCGCGGCGCGACCCTGAAGGTCCGCAGATCGATGAACGCGACGTCGAAGCCGCGCGCGCGCGCTCGCTCGATGACGTCGAAGATCCCGAGCGGGCCCGCGACCTTCTCGAGCTCGCAGCCCTCGACGGGCGCGTCGACGACGCGCACCCAACCGCGCTCGCCGACTGCGCGGAGCGCGAGCTCGAGCACGGCCTCGAGGAGCGAGCCGTGCGTGCTCGAGGCCTCGAGTCGCTCGCCCTCGAGCTTCTGATGGAGGTCGCGCGAGGACACGAGGTTCGGCTTGATGACGACGCCGCCGCCCGGCGGGGCCCACGCGCCGAGCGGGTTCCACGCGGGGCTGCCGGCGTGGCTCGGATCGAGGCCCAGCGCGACGAGGAGCTCGCAGACACGCACGCGGACCGCGTCGGTCGACGAGTACGCGAGACCGGGCTCGTGCAGGGTGACGACGCGCGCGCCCATCCGCCGAGCAGGAGCGTTCCTCATGCGCGGTGCGCCGTCCACCCGCGTTTCCGCACCCGGCGACGCTTCGATGGTAGAAGGGGATGGCGAGGAGGATCGCTCTCGATGCGTGCGCTGATCGACGAACGCCTGACCGAGTACGCCGAAGCTCACAGCCACGATCCGGGGCCTCTCTTCGCGGAGCTCGCGCGCGTCACGCGCGAGACTCGACCCGACGCGCAGATGCAGGTCGGTCGCGTCGAGGGCGCGCTCCTGCGAATGCTCGTGAGCCTCACCGGCGCGCGACGCATCCTCGAGATCGGGACGTTCACCGGCTACTCCGCGCTCTCGATGGCCGAGGCCCTGCCTCCGGACGGCAAGCTCGTCACGTGTGACGTCGACCCCGTCGCGACCGCGGTCGCGCGCAGCTTCTTCGATCGCTCGCCGGCCGGTCCGCGCATCGAGATCCGCCTCGGCGACGGCCTCGAGACGCTGCGCACCTTCCCCGAGGGCGACACGTTCGATCTCGTGTTCATCGACGCCGACAAGGCTCGCTACGCCGACTACTACGAGGCCGCGCTCCCGCGCCTTCGCTCGGGTGGCCTGCTCGTCGCGGACAACACGCTGTGGAGCGGGCGCGTCCTCGATCCCGAATCCGCGGACGATCACGGGATCGTTCGCTTCAACAAGGTTGTTGCATCCGACCCGCGTGTGGTCACCGTCCTGCTCTCCGTCCGCGACGGAGTCATGCTCGTGAGGAAGCTCTGATGCTGCTCGCCGTCGACGTCGGGAACACCAACATCAGCTTCGGCCTGCTCGAGAACGGCAAGCTGCTTTACCATCTGCGCTCCGAGAGCGCGCGGCAGCGCACCGCCGACGAGTACGCGATCCTCGTCCGCCAAATGATGGAGCTCTATGGCGCGGACCCGGCGCAGGTGACGGGCGCGATCATCGCGAGCGTCGTGCCAGCGCTCACCGAGACGATGGAGCGCTTCGTCCGAGTCGCGTTCCGCGTCGACGCGCTCGTCGTCGGGCCCGGCATCAAGACCGGCATGCCCATCCTTTATGAGGACCCGCGCGAGGTCGGCGCCGATCGCATCGTGAACGCGGTCGCCGGCTTCGAATGGGCGAAGGGGCCCGTCATCGTCGTCGACTTCGGCACGGCGACGACCTTCGACTGCGTCACGAAGAAGGGTGAGTACCTCGGCGGCGTGATCACGCCCGGCGTGCAGATCAGCGCCGATGCGCTCTTCGCGCGCGCGGCCAAGCTCCACCGCGTCGACTACGTCACGCCGCCCCGCGCGATCGGTCGCAACTCCACGCACTCGATGCAGTCGGGGATCATCTACGGCTACGCGGGGCTCGTCGACGGCCTGGTCGCGCGCCTCAAGCGTGAGCTCGCTGACGACGCGCGCGTGATCGCGACCGGCGGGCTCGCACCGCTCATCTGCCGCGAGACGACGTCCGTCGAGGAGATCGACAGCGATCTCACGCTCACCGGCCTTCACCTCATCCACCAGCGCAACCAGTGAGCTCGCGGCGGTTCTCGGCCCTCGCGCGCGCGGGCGCGCTCCTCGCGGTGATCGGCGCGGCTTCGCCCGTCGCGATCCCGAGCACGGCCCGCGCCGGTGAGCCCACGGGTGCCGAGCTCGAGGCCCTGCGCAAGCGCTTCTACGAGGGCATCGACCTCGAGGAGACCGAGTCGTGGGACCAGGCGCTCGCTGCGTTTCAGGAGGTCGCGGCGAAGCGCATGAGCGCGTCGGTGCGGTTCCACATCGCGCTCTGCCACGAGCACCTCGGGCACCTCGCGACCGCGCTCGACGGCTACGACGAGGCCCTCGCGATCGCGAAGGGCGACCCCGAGAAGAGCAAAGACGTCCTCGAGAAGGCCCCGGGGCGCGTCGCAGCCCTCGAGGGTCGCGTCGCCACGATCGAGCTCGTCATCGCGGACGGCAGCGCCTCGATCGCGATCGACGACGGCGCGCCCAAGGCGCTGAAGAGCGGCGCGTCCGTTCGACTCGACGCAGGCAAACACCGCGTCCTCTTCGTCGAGGGAGACAAGCGCGAGCTCGTCACGGAGATCACCGTGAGCGACGGCGATCGCCGCAAGGTCGAGGTCCCGTCGCGCAAGAAGGTCGAGCCGTCGAAGGGTGGGACCGGCGTCGACCCGCCGAAGAAGGAAGCCGACGTGGAACCCGGCAACGTCGTCCCCGGCTTCGTCGTCGGCGGCGTCGGCATCGTGAGCCTCGTCCTGTCCGGTGTGTTCATCGGCTTGAGGCAGCTCTCCATCAGCGAGGTCCGCGACTCGTGCACCGACGGTGACTCGGGCTGCGATCCCGCGGTGCAAGACGTCGCCGAGCGCGGCCGCGCGTACGAGTTCGCGGCCTGGGGTCTCGGCGGCGGCGGCATCGCGCTCCTCGGCGTGGGGCTCGCGCTCCACTTCACGATCGGACAGGACTCGCCGAAGACACCCGCGAGCGGCGCGAGCCAGCCCGTCACGTTCACCGTCGGGCCCGGGCGCTTCGCGATCGCCGGCACGTTCGACTGAGGCTCGCTGTGTCGCAGGATCTCTCGAAGCTGTCCGCGGATCCGCTGCGACGCATCCTCGGCAAGGGGCAGAGCCGCGTGCTCGGCCCGGCGCTCGCGCTCGGGCTCATCCTCGTGATGGAGCTCGCGAGTCGTTTGAGCTTCAAGTTTCCGAACCCGCCCGCGATCTTGATGACGATCTGCGTGTTCTCGGCGTTCACCGGCGGGCTGCGCGTGGGCCTCGTGTCGGCCGCGTTCACGGTGACGTATTTGGCCGGGTTTTACGCCGATCCTGCGTGGTCCTTCCACTACTCGGAGGACGACGCCCTGCGCGTGCTCGTGCACCTCTTCACGACCCCGAGCATCGTCGTGATGGCCGGCCTGTCGAAGCGCGCCGCCGAGCGCTACTCGGAGGCCACGCTGCGCCAGGAGCGCGAGCACTCGTCGTCGCTCGAGGCCCTGCTCGCCGCGCGACGCAGCGCCGAAGAGGAGCTCTCGCAGGCCGCGGCCGCCGCCGAGGCCGCGAGCCGCGCGAAGAGCTACTTCCTCGCGAACGTCAGCCACGAGATCCGCACGCCGATGAACGGCATCCTCGGCATGACGAACCTCGCGCTCGACACCGAGCTCACGCGCGAGCAACGCGAGTACCTCGAGACCGTGCGCTCGAGCGCCGAATCGCTCCTCGTCATCATCAACGACCTGCTCGACTTCTCGAAGATCGAGGCCGACAAACTCGAGCTCGACATCGCGCCGTTCGATCTCGAGGCGACGCTCACCGCCGTGGCGAAATCGTTCGCGCTGCGCGCGCACGAGAAGGGCCTCGAGCTCGTGTGCGCGGTGGGCGCCGATGTCCCGACGCACCTCGTCGGTGACGAGCCGCGACTGCGACAGATCCTCGTGAACCTCGCTGGCAACGCCATCAAATTCACGAACCACGGGGAGGTCATCCTCGCCGTCGAGCGTGGCGCCCCCGCGAGCCGCGCGAACGAGGTTCGCCTGCGATTTTCGGTGCGGGACACCGGCATCGGGATCCCCGCCGACAAGCAGGCGCTCATCTTCGAGGCCTTCACGCAGGCCGACGGCTCGACGACGCGGCGGTTCGGCGGCACCGGACTCGGCCTCTCGATCTCGAGCCGCCTCGTCGGCATGATGGGCGGCGCCCTCGAGGTCGAGAGCGTCGCGGACACGGGCAGCACCTTCCGCTTCGAGGCGAAGTTCGAGGCCGACACGACGCCGCTCGACGAGGACGAGCGCCTCGCGCCACTCAAGGGCTTGCGCGTCGGGCTCTGCGAGGACAACGCGCCCGCACGGGAAGCGCTCGAGGTCGCGCTCCGCTCGCTCGGTTTGATCGTGTCGGTCGCGGCGAACGCAGCCGAAGCCGAGGCGCGAGCGCGGGGCTCGGACGCGCCCGTCTTGTGGTTCGTCGACGAATCGCTCGGCGGGCCGCTCGGGACCGATGCTTCGGGGATCGAGCTCGCGCACCGCCTCCAAACCTCGAGCAAGGCCGCGGTCGTGACGATGCTCTCGGCCTCGCGACAGAGCGAGTCGGCTGCGCGCTGTCGCGAGCTCGGCCTGCCGACGTACGTGGTGAAGCCGGTCGGGGCCTCGCGCCTCGCCGAGGTCGCGCTGGCCGCGCTCGGGCTCGGCCCCAGCGTGGACGAAGCGCCAGCGAGCTTGCGTCACGCGGGCTCGAGCCTCGCGCCGCTCCGCATCCTCGTCGCCGAGGACAGCCCCGTGAACCTCAAGCTGATGATGCGCATCCTCGAGAAGGCAGGGCACAACCCGCGCGCGGTGACCGACGGTCGCGCAGCGCTCGACGCGATGATCGCGGGCGAGCTCGACATCGCGCTGATGGACATCCAGATGCCCGTGATGGACGGGCTCGACGCGGTCCGCGCGCTCCGCGATCACGAGGTCGAGCTCGGCGCGCGGCACCTGCCTGTCATCGCGGTCACGGCGCACGCGATGGCCGGCGATCGCGAGGAGTGCCTCGAGGCCGGCTTCGACGGCTACATCACGAAGCCCCTCCGCATCGCCGAGGTCTTCAGCGAGATCGAGCGCCTCGTCATGCGCCGTCCATCGACCCAGTCGCAGCGACCGTTCCGTCGATCCGCGCCGCCGCCGCCCGTCAACGTGGAGACGCCCTCGCCTCGCCCGAGTCCGGTGGCTGGGCCGAGCTCCCCGACGAATCCCATCGACGCGGCGCTCGCGATCTCGCGCGCTGGGGGCGACGCGGACCTCGCGCGCGAGCTCGGCTCGATGCTGCTCGACGAGGCGCCGAAGCTCCTCGAGGAGCTGCAGCGGGCCTTCGAGAAGGCAGAGAACGCGACCTTCGGGCGCGCCGCGCACACGCTCAAGGGGCAGGCCGATCACTGGGGTAACCGCGAGGCCTTCACCCTGGCGCAAGCGCTCGAGCGACGCGGCAAGGCTGGCGATCTCGCGGGCGCCGAACCCGAGATCGAAGCGTTGCTCGCGGCGTACACTGCGTTGCTCGGAGCGGTTCGCGATTTCGTCGAGCGGGGCGCAGGGCCAAGTCGCGATTGATTCGATGAAGCGCGCGCGGGAGCGCTAGACTGCGCGCGGCATGACCGCGCACGTGCTGGTCGTCGACGACTCTCCCATCGACAGGCGCCTCGCCGGCGCGCTCCTGTCGAAGCGGGGCTTCACCGTCGCGTACGCAAACGACGGGCGCGCCGCGCTCGACGTGATCAACACGACGCGCCCCGACGTCGTCGTGACCGATCTGCAGATGCCCGAGATGGACGGCCTGCAGCTCGTCGAGGCCGTGAAGCGCACGCACCCTTCGCTGCCTGTCGTGCTCGTCACCGCGCACGGCAGCGAGCAGATCGCGATGGTCGCGCTGCGCGCTGGCGCGACGAGCTACGTGACCAAGCGACGGCTCGCGCAGGACCTCGCCGACACGGTCGCCGCGATCGTCGCGATCTCGCACGAGGCTGGTCGCGTCAGCACGGTCGACCCGATCGAGATGCGCGAGGCCCGCTACACGCTGGGCGCCGACTTCGGGGCGATCTCGGATGTGGTCGGGCAGCTCGAGTCGCAGCTCGTGCAGCTGAACCTGTGCGGCGAGACCGCGATCTTGCAGGTCGCGGTCGCCCTCCGCGAGGCCATCGTCAACGCGGTCGTCCACGGCAACCTCGAGGTCAGCTCGGAGCTCTTGGACGGTACTGGCGCCGCGTTCACGGATCTCATCGAGCGCCGCAAGAACACCCGCCCCTATTGTGATCGGCGCGTGCGCGTCGTCGCGCGCTACCAACTCGACGTCGTCGAGTACGTGATCGCCGACGAGGGACCTGGCTTCGATCCGTCGACGCTGCCCGATCCGACCGACATCTCGAACCTGGAGAAGCCGAGCGGTCGCGGTCTCATGCTCATCCGCACCTTCATGGATGAGGTCGCGTTCAACGACCGCGGCAACGAGATCCGCATGGCCAAATTCAGGGAAAGCAAGACGGACCCCTCATGACAAAGCGCCGTTCCGGCGGGGCTCGAAGTGCAGGCTGACCACCGTCCGGGGCCGCGCACGGCTTACATGACTGTAACTATTGCAAAGCTAACCGCGTAGCCAATATGCGGGTAGCGCGACGGTCTCGCGGGCGAGCGAGTACAGATGGCGCAGACGAAAAGACGACTGCGCGTGGACCCTCGACACGCCGCGGACGCCAGCCGCTCTCGCCGCGAGCTCGCACCGAGGGACGTGAAAGAAGTGGGAGACCACGATCAAGCTGGTGAAGCCGCGATCCCGCGCGACCGCCGCGGCGTTCTTCATCGTGGCCCGGGTGTCGGAGCCGTCGGCGTCCTCGATGACCGCCTCGGGCGGGACGCCGCGCGCCCGTAGCCAATCGCCCATGACGCGCGCTTCGCTGTAGCCCTCGGCGCCGAACCCGCCCGACACGATCAGGACCTTCACCCGACCGGATTGGAAGAGGGCGAGCCCAGTCCGCAGCCGCTCCTCGAGGATCCAGGAGGGGCGCCCGTCGGCCTCGACGCGGTTGCCCAGGATGACGGCTGCGTCCGCAGGGCCGGTGTCGTCACGGACCCCGAAGAGCGCGAGCGCGGCCGCGTACACGAGCCAGCAACCGACCAGCGCGACCAACACGAGGAGGGCTCGCTTTCGACGTTGCCTACGCATGGTCCATCAACGCTGCGGCGGTGGCCGGCGTTTCGCGCAGGGCCTTGCTCACCGCGCGAAGCGAACGGTGAACACCGGGGTGACGCCGTCGATCGCGTTCCCCGAAGCATCGAGCGCGGGCGAGTACTGTCGAGCGAGCGCGCACGTGCGCGCGGCGCGACCGAAGCCGTGGCCAGGGTCCACCAAGATCGAGACCTTCGTGGCTTGGCCCGCGGCGTTCACTTGCACGATCAGCTTCACCTCCGCGAAGTCGATCGCGTCAGCGTCGGCTTCTGGGGGGAACGCGCAAGTCCACGAAGACGGTCCTCTCAGCCCAGCGGGCCGAAGCAAATTCGACGGAAGTGGCGGCACAGCGGGGCCGGTGGACGCGGCACCCGTGCCGGAGCCCGCGGCAACGCCGGAGCCAGCGACCCAATCGCCCTCGGCTGTTTCCATGACGGGGAGGACCACTTGCTCGGCCTCGGGAGGGGGCTCGAGCTTCGGCGGAGGTTCTGGCGGAGGCTCGCGCGGAGGAGGGGCTCGCTGAGGCTCAGGGTCTGGTGGCAGCGACACGTCTGTGATCTGGGGAGCGGTCGTGGACCGCGGCGCACACGCACCGACGAGGACTGCGCAGAGCAGCGTCGCAGCGGCGCGACTCATTGCGCGCGCCACCCTGGCTCGAGCGCGTCGGCGAGCGCGAACACGTGCGCGTCCTCGTGGCCGAGCGTCGCGAGCGTGCGCGCGAGCGCGATCACGTAGTCACGGTTCGCTCCGCTCGGACCGCGTGCAACGCGCGCGACCGCAGCGATCTCTTCGAGCGGTGCGTCCCCCAACCAATTCTCGTTCTCTGGTGTGGCGACGTACGCGAGAGCCTCGGTGGTGAGGATCTCGCCGTTCGGTTTGTGGAGCGTCAGCGTCCAGCGGTCGTAACCGCCGCGCTCCCGATGATCGAGGCTCGCCAGCACGCTCTCGGTCTGGCTCGGTTCGATCGCGAGCGCGAGCCCGCCGCAGGCCTCACCCTCGCGCGCGACGAGCGTCACGACGCGACCGGGCGCGCCCGGCACACCGCGGTGGTCGGTCGAGCCCTGCCAGAAGCGCCGCGCGAAGCCGCGCGCGATCACGGGCTCGCTCGCGACCGGCGTGAAGCTCGGTCGAAAGAGGAGCGAGCCGTACGCGAACAGCCACTTCACTTCGTCGGTTCGGCCGCCTTCTTGTCGGTGATGACGAACTGCACGCGGCGGTTCTTGGCGCGGCCCTCGTCGGTCTTGTTGTCCGCGATCGGCACGTCCATGCCGTAGCCCTTCGCCGTGAGGCGGTTGCCGTCGATGCCACGCTTGATGAGGGCGTCGCGGACGGCGTTCGCGCGGTCTTGCGAGAGCTTCTGGTTGAGGGTCTTCGAGCCCTTGTTGTCGGTGTGGCCCTGGATCTCGAGCTTGAGAACCTCGGGGTGCTCCTTCAGGACCTGAGCGATCGAGTCGAGCAGCGGGTCACTGACCTTGCGGATCGTGGCCTTGCCGAAGTCGAACTGGATCTGCTCGAGGATGACGATTTCCTTCTCGGTGAAGCGCACGAGCTTCGGACAGCCACGCTTGCTCGGATCGCTGTCATCGACGCCCTTCTCCTTCGGGCAGGCGTCGAGGTCGTCGCGGAAGCCGTCGCCGTCGGTGTCGGGCGGGCAGCCGTTCTGCTTGGGATCGCTCGACGCGACACCTGGGATGTCGATGCATGCGTCGACGTCGTCGATGATGCCGTCGCCGTCCTTGTCCTTCGGCGGCGGGCAGCCGTTCTTCTTCGGGTCGTCGCTCGGGATACCAGGCTCGTCAGGACACGCGTCGACCTCGTCGATGATCGTGTCCTTGTCGCGATCGCGATCCGGGCAGCCGTTCTTCGAACGATCCTCGGGGTGCGGCTTGCCAGGCTCGTCGGGACACGCGTCCTCCTTGTCGAGGATGCCGTCGCGATCGCGATCCTTCTCGGGCGGCGGGCAGCCGTTCTTCGTCGGATCGGGGTCGGGGACGCCGGGCACCGTCGGGCAAGCGTCCTTGTCGTCGAAGATGCCGTCGCCATCGGTGTCGGGGATCGGCGGGGGCGCCGTCGCGGGCGGCGGGATTACAGGCGTGTAAGAGAACGAGAACACGAACCGCCCCGCTGGCGTGCCGATGCCGGTCGTGAGGCCGGGGCCGCCCGCGATGCCGAGCTCGAGCGCGTCGTCGATCACCGGCAAGCGATACTTGAGGCCGGCGAGGAGCTCGGCGTTGAGCGTGCGCGCGTCGGGCGTCTGCACGTCGACGCCGCCCGTCGTCTCGAGCCCGACCTGCAGGGCCTTGTTGTCGAGCAAGAGGAAGCCGACGCCGCCGCCCCAGTTCGCGGAGTGGCCGATCGTCACAGGCCCGAGGTTCGTCGGGCTGCGGAACGTCGCGCCGAAGAACAAGCTCCAGATGAACCAGTCGTTGCGACCGCCGAGCAGGAGCTGCGGCTGGCCGCGCACCGTGCCGTCCGAGATGTACGAGTCGTTGTAGTGCGTCGGCACCCAGACGTAGCCGCCCGCTCCGAGCTGGAACGAGTCGTGGTAGTTGCCGATGAGGCGCACGCGCAGGCCGAGTCGGAGATCACCGACCGCAGCTGCGTTCGGCTCCTCGAACGAGAGCGCGCCACCGTCGGGCGCGTCGCCGGCGTTGTACACGGCGAACGGCATGTCGGCGCTGAGCGCGACGTAGTTCGCGAACGAGACATTGAACGCGACGTGCAAGAAGAGCTGGTCGCTGACCACGGCGCCGACGTCCTCGGTCGTGTCGCCCGTGTCGCGCACGAGCACGAGAGGGTCGCGCGCGTAGTCGAGGATGAGCCCGACGTGCGGCGTGAGCGAGCCGGCCGCGAACGGCGACGGCACGCTGAAGAACCGATCACCCGGCGGGGGCGGGTTGAACCTCGGGAGGTCGACTTCGGTCGTCTGCACTTGTTGTGCGTGAGCCTCACCCGCGTAGAGGCATGCGGCTGTCGTCGTGAGGACGGCGGCGAGCGCGGTCAGACGGCGAAGGGAGCAACCGGAACCCATGGGACCTCTCAAGTGATCTCTCTCTTCTTCAGGACCAAGCCAGGTCTCGGCGACGCCGAGAGCTAGCGGCATCCTACTTCTCGACGCACGCGGCGGAGAAGTACGAAGCGTCGTTGAGCCTGGACAATCGTATAGCCATCTTGTACGTGGTTCGGCGCTCATGAACGAGACGACCGCTCCCGCCGAAGCTGCGAAGACTCAATACGACCCCGTCCCGGCGCTTTCGACCGAGCTCGCGCTCCCGATCGCCAGCGTCGCCGCCGTGGTGAAGCTCCTGGCCGAGGGGGCGACCGTCCCGTTCATCGCCCGCTACCGCAAAGAAGCTACGGGCGGCCTCGATGAGGTGCAGATCCGCACGATCGAAGAGCGTCGCGCGTACCTCATCGAGCTCGAGGAGCGCCGCGCCTCCGTCCTCGCCGAGATCGGCAAGCAGGGCAAGCTCACGCCCACGCTCGAGGCGAAGATTCGCGCCGCGACGACCAAGGCCGAGGTCGAAGATCTCTATTTGCCCTACAAACCCAAGCGACGGACGCGCGCCATCATCGCGAAGGAGCGGGGCCTCGAGCCCCTCGGCGACCTCGTTTGGGCGCTTGGTACGGGCGGCGCACTCGACGGCAAGACCGCGACCGGCGCCGACCCCGCCGCGGAGGCCGCGCGCTTCGTCGACCTCGCGAAGGAAGTGCCCGACGTCGCCGCAGCGCTCGCGGGCGCGCGTGACATCTGCGCCGAGCGCGTCGCCGAGATGGCCGACGTGCGCGCGCACGTCCGCACCTCGATGACGAAGGAAGGCACGCTCCGCGTCGGCAAGACCAAGGAGCACGAGGACAAGCCAACCAAGTTCGACACGTACGCGAACTACGAAGAGAAGGTCGAGAACATGCCGTCGCACCGCGTGCTCGCGATCCGCCGCGGTGAGGCCGAGGACGTGCTCCGCGCGAACATCGACGTCGACGCGGCGAAGCTCGCAGGAGAGATCGCCGCGAAGGTCGGCGTGAAGCCGAAGACGCCGTGGGGCGCCGAGCTCGAGAAGGCCGTCGGCGACGCGTACAAGCGCTTGCTCGCCGCGAGCTGCGAGGTCGACGTTCGCGTCGACATGAAGCTGCGCGCCGACCGCGAGGCCGTCGGCATCTTCGCGCAGAACCTCCGCGAGCTTCTGCTCTCCGCGCCCTACGGCACGAAGGCCGTGCTCGGCGTCGACCCGGGCCAGCGCACGGGCTGCAAATGCGCGGTCGTCGACGCGACCGGCAAGCTCGTCGAGCACACGACGATCTACCTGGTGCAGGGCGACAGCGCCGTGGCGAAGGCCCGGCACACCGTCAAGGACCTCATCAAGAAGCACGGCGTTCGCGCGGTCGCCGTCGGCAACGGCACGCACGGCCGCGAGACCGAGGCCTTCGTCCGCGAGGTCATCGCCGAAGAAAAGCTCGAGGGGATCTTCTGCATCGCCGTCAACGAGGCCGGCGCCAGCGTCTACTCGGCGAGCGACGTCGCCCGCGAGGAGTTCCCCGAGCTCGACCTCACGGTGCGCGGCGCGATCAGCATCGCGCGTCGTCTGCAGGACCCGCTCGCCGAGCTCGTGAAGATCGACCCGAAGAGCATCGGCGTCGGGCAATACCAACACGACGTTAGCCCAACGTTGCTCGAGAAGAAGCTCGACGAGGTCGTGGAGAGCTGCGTCAACCTCGTCGGCGTCGAGCTCAACACGGCGAGCGCGCCGCTCCTCTCGCGGGTGTCGGGCATCGGGCCGTCGACCGCCAAGCGCATCGTCGCGCACCGCGACGAGAAGGGCGCGTTCACGACGCGCAAGGCTCTCCTCGAGGTGACGGGCATCGGGCCGCGCACGTTCGAGCAGTGCGCGGGCTTCCTCCGCATCCACGGCGGCGAGCACCCGCTCGACGCGAGCGCCGTGCACCCCGAGCGCTACGAGCTCGTCGAGCGCATCGCGAAGGATCTGGGCGTGCCCGTCCTGCAGCTCATCGGCAACGCCGACGCGATCGGCCGCATCGACAAGAAGCGCTACGTGAACACGGACGTCGGCGAGTTCACGCTCGGCGACATCATCGGCGAGCTCAAGAAGCCGGGCCGCGACCCGCGCAAGACCTTCGAGGCGCCCGCGTTCCGCGACGACGTGCGCACGCTCGAGGATTTGCAGCTCGGCATGCAGCTCGAGGGCGTCGTCACCAACGTCACCGCGTTCGGCGCGTTCGTCGACGTCGGCGTGCATCAGGACGGGCTCGTGCACGTCTCGGAGCTGGCCGATCGCTTCGTGAAGGATCCGGCCGAGGTCGTGAAGGTCGGCGATCGCGTCAAGGTCCGCGTCCTCGAGGTCGACCTCGTGCGGCGTCGCATCCGCCTATCGGCGAAGAGCGGGGCGAAGCCGCAGCAGGGCCAATCCCAGCAGGGCCCGAACGCCGGCGGCCAGGGCCAGGGCGGTAGGCCGCAGCACGGCGGCGGCCAGAACCGCGGCGAGCGCCGACCGCCCGTGCGCGATCAGCGGCCGTCGACGAGCAGCAATAAGCCCCAGGAAAAGCAGTTCGCGTACAACCCGTTCGCGAACCTCCTCCGCAAGGGCTGAGCGCGGACCGGCCAACTACCCAATAGCGCGACTACCCAATAGCGCTACTACCCAATAGCGCGACTGCCCAATAGCGCGACTGCGCCGCCGGGGGGCCGCCCGGGCCGCGCCCCTCTGGGGCCGCGCCACCCCGCGGCCGCGCCGGATATCCCAATAGCGCGGGTCTGGCTACGTGCGGGACCGTCATCCAGGCGGGGTAGTCGGGTGGCCCCCCGTCGACTGCCCGGGGGGCTCCCACAGATCCGGACGTGCGGATTTCCCGCATCCGGCTCCTCAGGGAATGGATTCGCTGCGTGCGTACCGGTGGACGATGCGCGGCTTCGGGAGTGGATATCGCTCGAGAAGCTTTTCCATCGTTTCCCAGGTGAAGCGACGGGAGTTCGAGCGGCGTGAGAGCCACTTCTTCCAGATCGCCTTCACCTCATGCTGGAAGCGTTTGATCGCGTCGAAGTTCGGCGTGATTCCGTAATAGGCATAGTGCCCATTGAGCTTCCGCTCGAGGTCGCGTTGCTGCACCCCGACGGGGTCGTGTCGGTGCATTCGACACCACTCCTTTATTCGGCGTAGCGCGCGGCTGAGGCGGTCCTTTGCAGTCTTGCGCTTTAAGGTCCATTTGCCTTTCGGGAGAGCCCCCACCCGTGAGAGAAACCAAGCAGGTCGAAGGTCCGTCCACCCTCGCCCGTCGCCCCGTCGCCCCGTCGCCCCGCCGCCCCGTCGCCCCGTCGCCCCGTCCCGGGGCCGCGCCGCATATCCCAATAGCGCGGGTCTGGCTACGCGCGGCGCGAGTCGTCACTACCCCAAAGTTTGGAGAACCGCCCTACCCTGGCGACTCGGATGCTCACGCTGGTGCAGTCTTGGGGACGGGCCGAACTTCGACACGGCGGGGAGATCGTGTCGCTGGATGTCACGGGTCGAGCTCCAGCTCGGCGGGGCGCCGAAGACGTCGCCCCTTCCCCCCTCGCGTCGCTCGATGTCACGGGTCGAGCTCCAGCTCGGCGGGGCGCCGAAGACGGCTCCCCTTCCCCCCTCGCGTCGCTCGATGTCACTGGTCGAGCTCCAGCTCGGCGGGGCGCCGAAGACGGCTCCCCTTCCCCCCTCGCGTCGCTCGATGTCGTCCCGCGGGATGCTCCGCTCGTGGTCGCGGCCGACAGCGCTCAACCGGGTAGCGCCGTCGTTTGGGATCTCGTGTCGGGCGCGTCGCGGCTCGCGGTCAGCGCCCGGACTTACAGCTTCACGGCGTGCGCAATCACCAAAGACGGCTCTCGCATCGCGGCGTCCGGCTATGACCGGCGGGCGCAGGTCTTCGACTGTCGAACTGGCGTGGAGCTCCATAGCTTCGAGCTGCGTCAGCGCGCTCGCGCACTCGCGTTCTCGCCCGACGACGAGTGGCTCCTCGCGGGGGACGATCGCGTCCCGCGGCTCTTTTCACTGAGAGGTGGCGCGCACCGCGCGCTCAAGGGGCACCTCAGCGACATTCAAGCGGCCGCGTTCTCCCCGAATGGTCGTTATGTCGCGACGGCCGCCGGCGACGCGAAGATCAAGCTGCAAGACTTCGCGAAGGCCAAAGTGCTCGCGACCATGACGGGCTACGCCAGCATGGTCGCGTTCCCCGACGACGCGCACCTCCTCTACGCAGGCTTCAACTGCGGCGCCATCGTGGAGGTCCCGACGGGCAAGCTGGTTCGTGAGCTACCCACCCAGGGCGCCCAACGCGTGAGCCTCTCGGGCAACGGTGAACGCCTCGCCTTCACCCAGGGCGACGACGGCGCCGAATTGCAGGTCTTGGAGCTGAAGACAGGAGCCGTCCAGTTCTCCCGGTCCTTCAATCCAATCCGCTGCATCGCCCTCGATTACACGGGGGAACACCTCGTCGTCGCGCGCTCCGCGGCCTTCACGCAGGGGACGTCGCTCGAGGTTTGGTCGGTGAGCAAGGGCGAGCTCATCCACCCGCGAGGTGACGGCCACACGGGAGGTGTGTCGGCGCTCGCCGTCTACCACCGCGCGGGCCACCCTCTCTTGGTCAGCGCGGCGGGTCGCTCACTGAAGATCTGGGAGGTCGAGAGCGGCGCAGAGATCGAGACTATCGCCGGAAACCAGGACATCGGCGCGCTCGCCATTTCGCCGGACGGGAGGGCCGCGATCACGACAGTGGGCATCGCCGGTCGCGACCATCCCATTCAATGCTGGGACCTCAAGCAACTGCATGTCGCGGGCACAATGGAAACGGACCTCACGGGCGCGCGCGCTCTCGCGATTTCACCGGATGGCACGCTCGCCGCGGCCAGCTACGTCCGGCGCGCGGCGCTCTTCGATATCGCGACACGAAAGCTCAAGTTCGTCCTCGAGAAGCACAGGAACCAGATTGACGCGATCGCCTTCTCCTGCGACGGCGCGCTCGTCGTCACTGGCGCCGCTGACAAACTCGTAAAGATATGGAGCGTAGCGACCGGCAAAGAGCTGCACGCGCTCGACGGGCACACCGGCTTCGTAGAGGCTATCGTCTGTCTTCCCGACGGGACCTGCGTGTCAGCGAGCTCGCATCAGCTCCTTTGGTGGGACCTCCAGTCGGGCCGCCGCATCGCAGAGTCGCGAGACGTCAGTGAGCTCTCCTCTTTGGCAGCGTCGCCGGATGGTGCGCTCCTCGCAGTCGTCTCCACGTGGCAACATCGGGTCGAGCTCTGGTCACTCGACCGGGCTGACCAAAGCATGCGACGACTGGCGCAGACCGAGCGCCTGGACGACGCCCCTTCGTCGGTCGTCTTCGCGAGTCCGCGCACGCTCCTCGTCGGGACGAAGCGAGGCCGGATCCTGAAGTTCGACGCCACCCGAGAGGGCTGAGCCGACACTCGAAGCGCCGAGCGCGCATGGGCTGTCACCCGCCGGAGGGAGGGGGCGACTCCCCCTGCACGATGGGAAGCACAATCCAATTCACGGGGGGGCTCGATTCACCCCCCACGCGCTCCGCGCCCCTCCAATTGGAGGCGCTGAGCTCGCTGCGCAGCCAGGCGGGCGAGCACTTGATCGGGATCGTCGTCAGGCGCGCAGTCTCGCTCGGCAAAAACCTACCCGCGCCGTCGCTCGAGCGCGAGCCGACCTTCGAGTCCGCGCTCCTCGACTTGGCGGAGACCTACGCGCCGCTTCGACGCTCGACCGACGTCGTCGTCCTCGGGCGCGCGCACCCGCCCGCGCCCGACGCGACTTACAGTGACATCAGCGTAACAATGGGCGCAGCCGCCGCGCGGGCGAGGGTCTTCGGACCTCGGCGCGTCGAGCGGGGCAAACACGGCCTGCGCTTCAGCCAGCCCGAGCCGCTCGGCCCAATCGACCTGTCTTGGGCGAACACCTATGGCGGCTACGATCCCGAGGAGTCCTCCTCGGCGTGGGAGCGCTGGGGCGCCCGAGCGATCGTCGAGCCGGGGCAGCCCGAGTTCTCCAAGCGGTGGGACGCCCACTTCGAGGAGCCTATCGAGAGCGACAATCCAGCCCCCTATCTCTTGAATCCGTTCGGGAGCGGCTATCTGGCGCGCGGGCCCAAGGAGCGACTCGTCGACCTCACGCTCCCTGCGCTCGAGGACGCGCAAAGCCCCCTGTCTCTCGACGATCTCGAGCCGTCTCTGTCGTGGCGAAGTCGGCCACGCCCTGTCTCGTTCGCGCCCGTACACCCCTATTGGAGCTCCTACCTCCTCGGGTGGGTCGGCGCCGCCCCCAGCGTGGACGGGGCTGATCCCTATTCGTTCGCGCCGCCCGGTCTCACGGCCGATTTCGGGGAGACTGCGCAGTTCGAACTGGTCGGGATGCACCCCGAGGCGCCCACGCTGCGCGGCAGTCTCCATTTGGGTGCGCCGACTGTCACCCTGCGGGCGCCCAACGCGAGAGACAGGCAGCTGGAGACCTCGCTCAAGACTGTCGTGTTCGAGCCTGAGCTCGACCGAGCGGTGCTCACGTTCACCGCAGTCCAG
Organism: Polyangiaceae bacterium; assembly: GCA_046351325.1. Taxonomy (GTDB): domain Bacteria; phylum Myxococcota_A; class Polyangia; order Polyangiales; family Polyangiaceae; genus Xiheicaenibacterium. The sequence goes on from JAXLYR010000001.1 coordinate 1,449,271, forward strand.
CGCGCCCTCACGCCCTATTCAGCGCGCGATCTCGCCGAGCTCAACGTCACTGTCCACCACCCCGCCTGAGGAAGACGCCATGTCCATGACTTCCACGACTGTCAGCGTATATGACCTGCTCCCGGCGAACGACGCGCCGGAGACCACCATCCCGCTCGCTCACGGCGCGACGCTGGTGATCGACAGTGACCGCTCCTCGCTCGAGATCTCGGACGCTTCGGGCCAGGGTTGGGTGAGCCTGGTCGTGACGGCGGGCGCGGTGACCGTGCTCGCCGCGCGCTCCTCGCTCAGGATCGCAGGCGCGGAGAGCCTCGATCTCGAGGCCTCGACCATTCGGGTCCGCGCAGACGAGCTCGACATTCGGGCGCGGACTGCGACGCAGCACATCGAGGGCGATCGCACGACCACCGTGGGCGGCGTCGATCGGCTCGAGGCGAGCTCACTCGAGTCGCAGGCGAGCCACGGCCCGCTGATCCTCAAAGCCGAGGGCGCCATTCGCCTCGACGGTGCGCGCGTGGGTCTCAACGACGATCCGTGCCCGATGCCGTTCGCTTGGAGCGAGCGCGCCCGCGAGCTCGCGCGAGAGATCTTCCTGCCGGGCTTCGACGAGGAGACGCCGTGAGCACCTCGCTGGACGAGGCAGTCCTCGACTTCGAGCGTTGGCTGTCCATTTCGCTCTTGTGGGCGCGGCTCGACGTTCGCCAACGCGGGCGCGCGCTCGACGCGCTCGGGCTCAGCCAGCGCGAGTATTTCGAGGCGACCACCTATTGGGACACCGTGCTCGACGCCCCCGACGAGGAGCCTCGGCGTGAGCTGGCGCGCGCGCGGGCCGTCGCTTCCCACGCCCTCGATGCCGCCGGCGTCGAGGCCGCCTTGCGCGAGCTCGAGGGCTCGGGCGACGACCTGACGGAGGAGGCGACGAAGGATCGCGTCAGCGCCCCGAGCGATCCGACGCTGCCATTTCGCGTGGGAAACGCCGCGCCGCCGCGCGCCGCGACCCAACCACAACGCGAGGAGCTCGGGGACACGAGCCCCATCGCGCCCGCTGCGGGTGTCCTCGACGACACCCTCCCATTCGATCGACAGAGGGATCGCGACCGTGCGCTCACGTTGTCTGGATATGTCGAGCTGGTCACCGCGCTCGCGTTCCAGGCGACTCACCGCGAGGTGGTGTTCGCCACGTGGAACATGACCGAGGCCAAGCTGAAGGCCCTCGGCGCGCTCTGGGAGGCTCGCTTCGCGGCGGAGCCCTCGCTCCGCAAGCGCTTCAACGAACACGTCGAGATCGCGCGCCGCGCCAAAGACCTACAACGGAGTAAGTGACAATGACCGAATCGAACAGGACTCTCCATTTTGCGACCGCGCTCGAGAGCTGGCTTGGCTTCGAGGTGGTTCGATTCGCCGCGCGCGAGGCCGTCAATGAGCTCTTCTGTGCGGAGGTGCTCCTCCGCCGCAGCGTGGACGACGGGCCCGCGGATCTCGACCAGTTGCTCGGTGGCGCGGCGACCGTGCGCATCGCGCACCCGCGCGGCGTGCGCATGGTGCACGGGCTCTTGGCCGAGCTCGAGGAGCTCGACGAGACCAAGCTCTTTCGCTTCTATCGCGCGCTCCTCGTCCCCCACTTCTATCCGGCCACACACCGCAAGCGCTGCCGCACCTTCGTCGACTGCACGCTCGAGGAGATCGTGACCGCCGTCCTCGAGGCGCGCGAGACCGTGACGAGCAGCGCCGGCGCGGGCGGACTCACCCGCTTCGACCGAGAGCCGAAGGCCCCGCCGGCCGAACAGAACTGGAACCTCTACGACGTACCGACTGGAGCTTATCGCATCGATCTGCGGGACACTGCCCGCTGGACGAGCCGCGACGTCCGCCCGTATATCGTCCAATACAACGAGACGGATTTCGACTTCTTGTGCCGCCTGCTCGAGGAGCAGGGACTCTCCTTCGTCTTCGAGGCTGACAATCGATCCAGCGTCCTGACCATCACCGACAGCCCCTGCTCGGCGCCGCTCTTCGACGAGCAGCCGCGCGTGCGTCGCGAGACCGCGCTGTCCGGCGTCGGGCCTCGCGATCACGAGGTGCTCTACGCGCTCCGCAAGGCCGCGCGCCTGCGCCCGCGCCGCTTCTCGGTGGGCACTTGGGACGAGCGCGTCCCCGTCCAGACCACCGCGATCGCGAGCGTCAATGAGGCCTATCAGGACCAGTCCTCGCGCTACGAGTTTCCGAGCCGCGACCTCGGTGACCCGCAATCGGCCGGCAACACTTACACGACTGTACGTCTCGAGCGGGCCAGCCTCGAGCGCGCGCTCCGCGAGGCGCGCGGCAACGTCGCCTGCGTCGTGCCGAACACGACGTTGACCGCGTTCGATCAGACCGGCGCGCGCGACGACGAGCACCTCAAGGTCCTCGCCGTGGAGACGCGGGCGGTCGCGCTCAGCCCCGAGGGCCTCGAGGGCTTCGAGGGCGTCGGCGCCGAGGTGCCCTGTCTCGGGCGAGACCCCGACGGGCGACTTTCCCCGGCGCGCGTCGAGCATGCGCAGGTCGGTCAGTATATCTGCCAATACCTCCTCGCGCCCGCTGACTTGATTGTTCGTCCGGCGCAGCTCACGCCAGTCCCGCGGATCGACGGGGTGCACGCCGCGATCGTCTCCGCCAAAGAGGCAGGCTCGCCCGAGCCCGAGATTCACTGCAACGAGGACGGCTGGGTCCGGCTCTGGTTCCCCTGGGATCAGCGCAGCGAGGAGTCGAAGCCGACCTCGTGTTGGGTGCGCGCCTCACAGGGCTGGGCCGGCGCCGGCTTCGGGGTGAACTTCATCCCTCGCGTCGGCCAAGAGGTCCTCGTCGCTTATTATCAAGGTGACGTCGAGCGGCCCGTGATCGTGGGGCGCGTCCACGACCCAATCCAGCCGACGCCCTACAAGCTGCCAGAGCACAAGACGCGCTCGACCCTCAAGACCAAGAGCTCGCCCGACAGTGAGGGCTTCAATGAGCTCCGCTTCGAGGACAAGGCCGGTGAAGAGGAGGTGTTTCTCCACGCCCAAAAGGACCTGAACGAGGTCGTGCTCGCCTCGCACTCGACGTCCGTCGGCGGCGACCAGAGCAACAGCGTCGAGGGCGACCAGTCCAACGAGGTGCACGGAGATCGACAGAACGAGGTGTCGGGGCACGAGAGACATCACATCTCGGGCACCCGCGACGTGACCGTCGACAGCTCTCACGCGATGCACCAGGAGTCCTTCCTCTCCGAGTCCAAGTCCTTTCACCGGTTCCGCGATCAACGGGCGGTCTTCGAGGACTCGACCTCCTTCGAGGTAGAGTCGCCGTGGCAGGCCTTCACGGGCGAACAAGCCTTCTTCGACGAGAGCGCCGAGTTCTTTGTCAAGGCGGGAGCCGCCAAGCTCCAGATGAAGAGCGGGTTCGTCTCGATCACCAACGGTGCGGGCGCCAGGATCGTCCTCGACGGCTCGCGGATCACCATCGAGGCCGCCACCGTGACCGTGAAGGGCACGAGCCACCTCGCGCTCTCGGGTGGCGTCGCGAGCCTCGAGGCCGACGGCAACTTGGATGTCCACGCTGGCGGCGTGAACAGGATCACCGGCAGCCCCGTGAAGCTCAACCCGTGACAGTGGTGTAAGCCATGTTCGTCGAAAACCGTACAGCCCTGTCACCCAAGGTCTCCACCCGGAGCTTGCCCGACGCCGACGTCACGGCCCTGGCCTTCCGCGTCGCGTTCACGCTCGAAGCCCAGCGCGAGTTCGAGCCGCTCGCGACCGAGCGCGGCCTCCTCGGAGAGGCCGCGGTGTGGGGCTCGAGCTGGGCGCTCTCGGGGCACGTCCAGGCGAGGGCCCCGAGGACGCGCTCGCAGCGCGTCACCCTTCGCTTCGGCGCGCACGCGCCAGTCGTCCTCGACATCAGCGGTGACCGCACCTGGCAGCGGCGCGGGGATGACTTGGTTGTAAGTGAAACCTGGCCCTTCGAGACCGTCGCGCTCTCGGCCGAGCGCGCGTTCGGGGGCAGCGTCGTCATGCCCGCGGGCGAGCGAGACGGCGCGCTCCACCCGAGCTACACCATCGTCGAGCAGCGCAATCCATTCGGCATCGGGCTCGTGGTCGACGTCACGCGCGGCGACGGCGTGCGGCTCCCCAACGTCGAGTTCGCCGACGCCCGCGTAGAGTCGCATCGCGATCGACCTGACCCCGCCGTCCTGCGCCCGCTCCCGAGCCACCCCATCATGGGGAAGGACCTCGACGCGCTCGCCGCTCGCGCAGCAGAGGGCCGTCGAGCCGAGTGGCCCACGCACCCGGCCCACCACCGCGCGACGTATTCGAGCCGCCTGGCGCCCGGTGAGATGGTCGTCATCACGGGAGCGCGCGACGACCTCGTCTGGGAGCTGCCTCCGTCGCCCGCGCTCGTCAGCTTGCGGCGTGGGCGCTCCTGGACCCGCGTCCCAGGACACATTCGCCATGTCGCGATCGACCTCTACCGAGCCCGCGCGGAGATCGTCTACGGCCACGCCGCCGCGCACGACAAATCCCGAGAGGTCACCGACGCCCGCGTCGAGCTCGCCTGACGCCACAAACTGACAACTCAGTAACCCACGCGGAGCCGACAATGCTGCAGCGTTTCCTGAACAAGAGCATGCCCATGAGCGGCATCGACTACCACACCATCGAGGCTCCGATGACCCCCTGCCTCGTCCTGGCCGGGGAGTACTGGACCGCGATGAAGGACAAGCTCACGCCGACCGTCACCGCCGACTTCTTCCCCATGGTCCGAGAGGGGCACGAGCTCTGGCTCGTACCCCACATCACCGCGCCCGCAACGCCGGAGGGCCTGGTCATCTTGGCGCTCACGATTGCAGGCTCCAGCTCGAAGCCGGCGCTCACCAAATGCGATGTGACGGGGATGGGCTCACCGCTCGCGATCTCGACGTACGACCACCTCGGCACTCACCTCGATTGCAGCAGCATTGGGGTGTCGCTCAAGCTCCCGACCGGGATGATCTTGGCGTTGAGTACGGTCGTCACGCAGGCGACGTTCGAGGACTACGCCAACTCGGCCGTCAACATGTGGGTCGACAACATCTGGTCGGCGCTCATCGACACCACCGCAGGCAAGATCGCCCCCTCCGCCAAGGACCCGTCCCTCTGGAAGTACCCGCCAAAAGAGGTCTTCGCCAAGGCCTCGAAGGACCTCTGCAAGTGGGCCCTCAAGCAGGTGCGCGACACGATGAAGGACCTGGTGACGAGCGCCGTCGACGCCAGTCAGGCTGAGGTCGCAGAGACCCCCAGCTCAGCCGAGGCTGTCGACGCCGTCCTACCCTGACATTCCAGTAAGTCGCGTAGCTGTCAAAGACTGCCGCGCTGCAAGGCGAAGAGCGGCGGCAGCTTGAGATCGAGCTCCTTCGCCGTGCGCTGGAGCTCAGCGTGGAAGCGAGCGCGCTCGGTGTGCGTGCGATAAATCCCCCCGAGCGCGAGGTTGGCGACCTCGACGCCCATAGCGACGAGCTTGCTGCCCACGAGCACGTGAGAGGCCGCGATCTTCTGGCGATTGCGGAGCGCCCACGTCGTCAAGGCGAGCCGCCCGCGCGACGTGTAGCGGTCGAAGAGCTCCCAGTCGTTGAAGAACCAACCGCGGCTCGAGCTGACAGCCCGATTGCACGCGGCGAGGAGCGGCTCGAGGATCTCCTCGGTCGGGCTGCCCTCCAATCGACAGTAGAGGAACGGCGCCTCCGGCGCGAAGAGCACCATGCGTCCGCTTGGCAACTCGACCGATCGTAAGGCTCGAGCGGAGTCATCTAAAGAGGGGCTCACGATTGCGCGACGACTATCGCGACGCGGGCGTGGAGACAAGCCAGTCGGCGGTGGCTTGAACGCTCATAAAGTGTAGCGCTCGGTCGAGCGACCGGCTCAGGGGGCGCCGCGCTCCAAGGTCAAACGGCTGACCCTCTCGCTCACGAAGCAGGCCTTGATGGGGTGAGAGGGGATGTCGCCCCACCCATTGCCGTCGTGGTCTTCGAAGACGCAGCAATCTTGCTGACAGCTGTCGACGCCGCGACTCTCGAGACCTGGTCCCTTCTCGAGCCAGTCCTTCGCCGCTCGCGCGTCCGTCAGCCGAACATCACCTTGACCTTGGTTCCTCGGTACCTGGGCCCCGACCAACATCGTGGCGAGCGCGTCGCTGTCGCTGCCTCTTATCGCCATATCGAGCCGGTGCGCCAACAGGAAGGTTTGCTCCTCGGACGACAGCGACAAGCAAGGAGCGCTCGGCAGCGGAGCGGCCTGTGATGGGCTCGCCCCGGCTTGCACCGCTGACGCTGACGTGGCCTGCGACGGTGCAACGAGCGCCGTCATCGGGAGGCGACGCGCCTCGGGGGTCCGCTGGGCACAAGCAAACAGCGAAACCGACGCCAACGAGAGCAGGGGGAGGACGCCACGCATAGGTGCGGTCCTCAACGCGCGCCGGCCGGCCTGTGATTCCGAGATCCGTGAGCAGTCAGGGCACGGGCTCGATATACGCGTTCAAGGCGCGCGAGCCAGCGAAGGGCACGAAGCCACGCTCCCGAGCCTCGCGATAGACATGGTCGACGTGGTCGGGCTCGAGGGCATAGTCGACGGTGAAGATGAGGAGGCCGCGCGCCTCCGCCGCCGCCAAGGCGTCCAAATAGGACTCGGTGCTAACGTGCAGCGTGCTGTCCGGGTAATCGTCATAGGTCTGGCGACAACCCGGCGACAGGCTGTCTGCATAGGCCGCTGTATCGACGTCTGCCTCGGTCGCAGGGAGCGGACAGTCGCCCGGCGGGTCATTGTCGGCCGCCCCGTCGAACCAAACCTGCTCTTGAGCGATGGCGTCGACGAGCGACGAATAGCCCGGCTCGAGCGCGAGCTCCGCTGCGTTCTGCGCGATCACCAGGAAGCGAGGGTCGCGGGCGCGACCGTAATCGCCAATCTCTCCGATCCACTTCAGCATCTCGGCCTTGGCGTCGACGCCGTCCGCGGCCGCGGCCGCGAGGACATTCTCGTCGGAGTAGGCCTCGATCCAATCGAGGTAGACGCCGTCGAACCCGGCCGCGAGGATCTGGTCCATATAGCCGCCGGCGCCGAGCCAGATCGCCTTCCACTCGGGGCGCCAATAGGCGCAAGGATAGTTGCCCTCCCAGCCGTCGGGGTCGACCGCCGTGATCCAGTCGGGGTCGCCGATCTGCCAATCGGGCTGCCAATAGGTCCGATAGTCCTCGGCTTGACCGACATCGATGTAAGCAAAGACCAGCTTGGGGTGTTCGGCCGCGTGCAGGCCCGCGACGGTCTCTCCGATCGGGTAGTCCTGATTCTCTTGTTCGGTGACGATCGGGTCCATCACGACCATGTCGTAGGTCGACGTGGTGATCTTCTGGAGTGTTCCGTCGTCGAGGTTGACGTCGAGGTAATAGAACCAGCGCGTGACCGACGGGAGCTCGGGCCGCGCAGGCGTGCTGTCGCTCGGCTCGGGGGACGAACAGGCGGCTATGCCCAGCAACGAGAGAATGGCGAGAGCGCGACTCACTTTGCTCGAGGCTACTTCAACATCGCGGCGAAGGCGCGGGCCGCGGGCGACAGCGGTCGCCCTAGCTTGCTGATCACCGCGAGCCTGCGCTCGACCGCGAGGCCGCGCACTGGCACGACGCGAACACCGGTCGCGCGACCCTCGACGCCGAGGTGGCTGACGAACGCGAGCAGGCTCGTGTGCACGACCATCTCGAGGATGGCCGCGATCGACCGAAGCTCCATGAGGACGTTCACGGTGACGCCCGCGCGCTCGAGCGCGCCGTCGATCAGGCCGCGGATCGCGCTGCCGCGTTCGAACGCGACGACGCCCTGCCCCGCGAGCTCCTTCAGCTCGACGCGGCGCCGCTGCGCGAGCGGGTGATTCGGCGCCGCGACGAGGACGATGCGATCGCGCCCGAGCGGCCGCACGTCGAGCTCGCGCGACTCGGTCGGCAGCGTGACGATGCCGAGCTCGAGCCGCTCGGCGAGCACGTCCTGTTCGACCGCGCGGCTGCCCTCTTCGCGCACCTCGAAGCGCACGCCAGGGTGCTCTTTCTCGAAGGCTGCGATCGCCTTCGGTACGAGGAAGGACACGGCGGTCGCGCCCCCACCGAGCCGCACGAGCCCGGTCGACAGGCGCTGCTCGGCCTGGACGCGCTCGCGCAGCTGCTCCCAGCGCGCGAGCAGGCCGCGCGCCTCGTCGACGACGAGACGACCCGCGTGCGTGAGCGTGACGCCCTTCTTGCCGCGCTCGAGCAGGCGCGCGCCGACCTCCTCCTCGAGCTGCTGGAGGCGCCGCGAGAGGGCGGGCTGCGTGACGCCGAGGACCCGCGCCGCCGAGGTGACGGCGCGCTGGTCGGCGACGACGACGAGCGAGCGCATGAGGAGGAGGTCCATCCATGCGCGGATAGCATGGATACAATCAAAACAATTCACTGTCGCGCATGACCGAGCGGCGCTACGTCCATCCTCGAAAGCGGAGCGCGCGACCCGCGCGATCCCGCCCTCACGGAGAATGATCATGCTCAAGGCCTACCGAGACCACGTCGAGAAGCGCGCCGCCGAAGGCATCCCTCCCCTCCCCCTGGACGCGAAGCAGGTCGAGGCGCTCACCCAGCTGCTCGTCGCTCCGCCCGCGGGTGAGGAGGCCTTTCTGCTGGATTTGCTGGCGAACCGCGTGCCGGCCGGCGTCGACGACGCCGCCAAGGTGAAGGCCGCGTTCCTCGCCAAGGTCGCGAAGGGCGAGCTCACCTCGCCGCTCCTCACGAGGCAGGCCGCGACGGAGCTCCTCGGCACGATGCTCGGCGGCTTCAACGTCGCGCCGCTCGTGGATTTGCTCGACGACGCGGCGCTCGGCGCCGTCGCGGCGAAGCAGCTCGGCAAGACGCTGCTCGTGTTCGGAGCCTTCGACGACGTCGCCGCCAAGGCAAAGGCAGGCAGCGCGAACGCGCAAGCGGTGCTGCGCTCCTGGGCCGACGCGGAGTGGTTCACGTCGCGCCCGGCCGTGCCGAAGACGATCACCGTAACGGTGTTCAAGGTAACCGGCGAGACGAACACCGACGACCTGTCGCCTGCGACCGAGGCCTGGTCGCGCCCCGACATCCCGCTCCACGCGCTCGCGATGTTGAAGAACCCGCGCGACGGCATCACGAACGCGATCGCGCAGATCGAGGAGCTGAAGAAGAAGGGCCACCCGCTCGCGTACGTCGGCGACGTGGTCGGCACGGGCTCGTCGCGCAAGTCGGCGACCAACTCGGTCCTCTGGCACATGGGTGACGACATCCCGAACGTCCCGAACAAGCGGTCCGGCGGCGTGGTGCTCGGCGGCAAGATCGCGCCGATCTTCTTCAACACGATGGAAGACTCGGGCGCGCTGCCGATCGAGTGCGACGTCACCAAGCTCGCGATGGGCGACGTCATCACGATCCACGTCTACGACGGCAAGGTCACGAACGCGGCCGGCGAGACGATCGCGACCTTCGAGCTGAAGACGCAGGTGCTGCTCGACGAGGTGCAGGCCGGCGGCCGCATCCCGCTGATCATCGGGCGCAGCGTCACCGAGCGCGCGCGCAAGGCGCTCGGCCTCGAAGCAAGTACGGTGTTCAAGCGACCGGTGCAGCCGCCCGACACCGGCAAGGGGTACACGCTCGCGCAGAAGATCGTCGGTCGCGCCTGCGGCGTCGCCGGCATTCGCCCGGGCACTTACTGCGAGCCCGAGACCGCGACCGTCGGCTCGCAGGACACGACGGGCCCGATGACCCGCGACGAGCTGAAAGAGCTCGCTTGCCTGAAATTCTCGGCCGATCTGGTGATGCAGTCGTTCTGCCACACGGCGGCCTATCCGCGCGCGGTCGACATCGAGACGCACAAGACGCTGCCCGATTTCATCGAGACGCGCGGCGGCGTGTCGCTGCGCCCGGGCGACGGCATCATCCACTCGTGGCTGAACCGCATGCTCCTGCCCGATCAGGTCGGCACGGGCGGCGACTCGCACACGCGCTTCCCGCTCGGCATCAGCTTCCCCGCGGGGTCGGGGCTCGTCGCGTTCGCGGCCGCGCTCGGCATCATGCCGCTCGACATGCCCGAGTCCGTGCTCGTGCGCTTCAAGGGCAAGCTCCAGCCCGGCGTCACGCTGCGCGATCTCGTGAACGCGATCCCGTGGGCCGCGCTCCAGACCGGCGATCTCACGGTCGCGAAGAAGGGGAAGAAGAACGTCTTCAACGGTCGCATCCTCGAGATCGAGGGGCTGCCGCAGCTGACGCTGGAGCAGGCGTTCGAGCTCGCCGACGCGACCGCCGAGCGGTCCGCCGCGGGCTGCACCGTGCGCCTCGCGAAGGAGCCGATCATCGAGTACCTCACGAGCAACGTCACGCTGCTCCGCTCGATGATCGCGCACGGCTACGGCGACGCCGCGACGCTCGAGCGCCGCGCGAAGAAGATGGAAGAGTGGCTCGCGAACCCGACGCTGCTCGAGCCCGACGCCGACGCCGAATACGCCAAGGTGATCGAGATCGATCTCGACACCATCACCGAGCCGCTCCTCGCTTGCCCCAACGATCCAGACGACATCAAGAAGCTCTCGGAGGTCGCGAACACCAAGATCGACGAGGTCTTCATCGGCTCGTGCATGACGAACATCGGCCACTTCCGCGCGGCGGGCACGCTGCTCGCCAAGTTCAAGGAGCCCGTGCCGACGCGCCTTTGGATGGCGCCGCCGACGCGCATGGACCAGGCGCAGCTCGTCGAAGAGGGCGTCTACGCTCAATTCGCTGGCGCAGGCGCGCGCACCGAGATGCCGGGCTGCTCGCTCTGTATGGGCAACCAGGCGCGCGTGATGCCGGGCGCGACCGTCATGTCGACCTCGACGCGCAACTTCCCGAACCGCCTGGGCAAGGACGCGAACGTGTTCCTCGCCTCGGCCGAGGTCTGCGCTGTCGCGTCGATGTTGGGTCGCATCCCGACGCCGGCCGAGTACCTCAACTACGCGAGCTCGCTCGAGGACAAGAAGGACCAGGTCTACAAGTACCTGAACTTCGACAAGGTCCCGGCGTACGTGGCAGCCGCCGAGGAAGGCAAGAAGGGCCGCAGCCTGCCGCTCCTCCAATAAGGGCATTGGGCGCCGCCGAGCTCCGCGATCGAGCTCGGCGCGCCGACTAACATGTCTGTCACAAGCGAAGCGCGCGACCGGCGCGTTTCGCTTTTTTCGCATCAAGAGAGTAAAGACGCCCTCGTGCACTGACCGGGTAGGGTTCCGGCTACCAAGCCGAGGACGGTCGTGGCAATGAGGCCCGATGACCAACTACGCGATTGTCACTGGAGCCTCGGCGGGGCTCGGCAAGGAGTTCGCCAAGCTCGCGGCCGCTGACGGGTACGGCGTCGTCCTCGTCGCCCGCCGAAAGGACGAGCTGGAATCGCTGAGTCGCGAGCTCGGCGTCCCGTCGCTCGTCCATCCGATGGATCTGTCGGATCCGGCCACGCCGAAGGAGCTCTTCGACAAGCTGAGCGCGCTCGGCGTCACGGTCGACGTGCTCGTCAACAACGCCGGTCTCGGGTCGAATGGTCAGTTCTGGGAGCTCGACGAACGCCGAGAGATGGGGATGATCCAGGTCAATGTGACCGCGCTCGTCCATCTTACGCGGCTGTTCTTGCCGGGGATGATCCAGCGCGGGCGCGGCCATGTCCTCAACATCGGATCGACCGCGGGCTACCAGCCAGGCCCCTACATGACGACCTATTACGCCTCGAAGGCGTTCGTGAACTCCTTCACCGAGGGGCTCGCGTTCGAGCTGCGCGGGACGGGCGTCACGGCGACCTTGAGCTGCCCTGGCGCCACCGCCACGGAGTTCTCGTCGCGCGCCGGTAACGACAAATCACGCCTCTTCCAAATGGGCGGGGTCGCCGACTCGGCGACGGTCGCCCGCGAGGCCTGGGCCGCGATGAAGGCGAAGCGCCGCACGATCGTGCACGGGCTCAAGAACAAAGCCGGCGTGCACGCGCTGCGGGTGAGCCCGAAGTCCACGGCGATCGCGATCGCCGCGAGGCTCAACCGCGGCACCTGAGGCACCGGCGGGCGCTCAACCGCCGACAAAGCTGTAACTAGAAACCTCATTGTGCTCGAGCGTACCGTCCAATTGACCCTCGCCGTTGGGCAGCGCGAGGGTGACTGGCCCACTGAAGGAGCCGCGCGCGGGGGCACCGCTGTCGACGAAGACCTCAAGCATGCCGGTTCCCTTCATCTTCATCTGACCCCAGTCGAGCGCGCCGCTGTCGAGCTCGCCGACGACCTCCAGAATGACGGTCTTCTTCCCGTCGACCTCGCCGAAGGCCTTCACCTTGACGGAGTAGTCGACGCTGGCCCAGTGGTCGTCTCCCGCACCCAAATCGTGCGCAGCGTAAGCCTTCGCGAACGCATCCAAAGAGTCGCCCACCTTCAACGAGTCCGGCAGCGCGTCGAGGAGCTTCGCGGTCGAAGGCGCTTTGCTGAAGTCCTTCCTGACTTGGGAGATCTCCGCTTCGCTCGGGCTGCTGCCGTCCTCCAGGGTGACGCCCGGTTTGGCGCCGCTCCGGTCGACGAAATAGGTCTTGCCCTGTGACGCGAGGGCCTGGTCAGTAGCCTTGCCCTTGACGAGGTCGCGCTTGGTTAGAACTCTGTAAGTAACCTTCAAAGTGACACACTCGCGGTCGACGATCTTGAGGCACTCGTCGGCTCGCTCCCGAGCGATGCCGCGCTCGAGGTCCACAGGCTTCTTGTCCTTGGGCGCACCGTGCAGCTTGGTGACGATGACCTTCCGCGACCTCTCGACGTCACCCACTTGGGGATAGTGCTTCTTCAGAGCGACGGAGTCAGCGTCGGTGGTGGCGGCGCTCGAGGCGGGCTCCGCCTTTGCTGGCTTGCTGCTCTCGCTCGCGGTGTTGTTGGCCGCGCACGCCGAAGCCATGAAAGCGCTGCCCATTACCCACGCCCAAACTGTGTATTTGCCCGTTGCCGACATGGTGTCTCCTTGCCGGGAGCGGTTGGCAATGGACGAGCCAGTCGGTCAATGTGTTGCACCCCACTCGTTTGGACGGTGATTCGAGAGTTGCCCGCAACGCTCGGTCCTTCAGGGGTCTGCGCGCACGCTGCGCGCGCCCCGCGCGCGCGCACGTGTTGATTCGATACACTCCGGTCGCGCGCGCCTGGACCGAGCCTGGGTTGATGTAGAAGACCCCTTGTGTCACCCTCGAAGGGTGAGGCTGCGCGCGCTGTTGACCGTGCTCACAATGGCCACGAGCGCCCTGCCGCTCTCGCCCTCCGCGCGGGCTGACTCGGAGACGGCACCTCCCCGTTCGGCACAATACCAGGCTGCATATGACGCGTACTCAGCCGCGGAGGCTGAGCCTCCCGGACCGACGCGAGCCACCCACATGCGCCAAGCGGCTCTCCTCTACCAGGCTGCACTGGTCGCGGCACCTGATTCGGAGTCTGCGCCGGAGGCCGCCTTCATGGGCGCCGCAGCGTTCACCAGCGCTGGAGATCCGGCCGGCGCGGAGGCGCTCCTCCGCGCGTTCATCGACGGGAACGGCACGAAGAAGGAGCGCGGCCAATCCCTCGCGCAGGCCTATCGGCAAATCGCAGCCTCACGAGAGCTCACCTTCGACCCGCGCGGCGCCACGACCACCCTCCTCGAGGCCGCGGACAACACCAGGCTGGGGGCCGGCGCTCGCCGCGATTTTGCTTTGGACGCGGTCAGGCACAGCTTCGCTTTGCACGAATCGTCTCTCTTGAAGATTGCCCGTGAAACGTTGGCTCGACTCGAGCCGACCCCCGAAGCGCTCGCCGAGGCCGACTATCTATTCGCTCGGCAACAGTCCGCCGACGACGAATCGGAGGCGCCCCTCGTCCAATATTACAAGGCCAATCACAGGAGCGCTGTTGCCCGCCCGTTCATCATACGCGCCGCCGCGCAGCTCGCCGATGGCCAGGCGACATCGGACAACCAAGTCACCTGGTGTGACAGAGCCGTAAGCGCTTTCGACGAGCTCACGGCAGAGGGGCACACCGCGGAGCTCCTCGAGTTGGCGGCGGCGTGCGCCTATCGCAACCTGGACATCGAGATTGCCCAGAAGTTCGCTCCGCTCGACGGCCAGCGCAGCTACCCACACCGGGCGAACAAGCTCATACCGGTCTTCGAAGAAGACCTCAAAACAGCAGACGCCTGGTCCAAGAAGCTTGAGCATTTGAGGGCTGTCTACCCCTCACCCCTCTACACGGCGATCTCGTGGGCGCGCGAGGCCTCGCTCTTCGACGCGTGCCAGAGGGGCCTCGACGCGCGACCTGTCCAATACCTCAGCGAGGCAGACGAGAAGCTGCTGATGCGTTACGACCTGAGCGGTGAATATCAAGAGTTTCTCGACGCGCAGCCGGAAGCGAAGCGGCGCCGCGAGTGGCGAGCAACTCGGGATCGGTTCGTCGCCGCGACGGTGCCCCGTGCGGTCAAGGCCTATGCGCGAGCTGTACTAACAGGTAAGGAGCTGAACCCCGAGCACCCCGTTATCGGCCATTCTCTGAGTCGTCTCGCGCGCTTCACCACGACCCTCGGGAATGGCAAGCTGGCGTCGATCCTCGAAGAGCCGGACTTCGGCTACCACACGGACGCCTACCTCCTCGGGTGGCCGGCAAAGCTGTTATTGCCGAGACCCGAGGAGTTCATCGCGCTGCCGCTCCCCGCGGCGATCATCCCCTGAGGCACGAATCGTGAGGCTTCCTTCGCTCGCTGCAGCGCTCCTGCTCGCTTTGGCCGCCGCAGCGCTCACGCCTCATTGGGTGCACGCCGACGAGTTCGGGCCTCATCCCCTTCTCCAGCGTTACCAAATTGCCAACGACGCCTACCGCGCCGCGCAAGGTGAGGATCCCGGGCCCGCGCGAACCGCGCACATGCGGCAGGCCGCGGAGCTCTATCGAGCTGCGCTGGACGAGGCTCCGCAGTCCCACCTCGCGCCGGAGGCCGCGTTCATGGGCGCAGCGGCCTTCTCGGAGGCTGGTGATTTGGCCGGCGCTCTGGCGATCCTGAGCGTGTTCGTTCGAGGCTACGGCGACGCGGCGCTCCTCGAGACCTTGAAGAACGGTGACAAGAAGGTGAGCCCGCCTATCCCCGCCGACCCCAAGCAGCTCGCGGAGCGCACCCGATTTCTAGCCACCGCCTATCAGCAAATCGCGTCGGACCAATTGGCCACCTTCGACCTGCGCGGAGCCGCCGCCACCTTCGCGGAGGCCGCCGACAACGCTTGGCTGGAGACCAGCGCGCGCCGCGACTTCGCCTGGAACGCGGTCAGGCTCGCCTATGCGTTCGGCGAATTGCCCCTCTTGAAGACTGCGCATGAAAAGCTGGTCCAACTGAAGCCCACGCCGGAGGCCCTCGCCGAGGCTGACTATCTGTTGGCCGCGCAAGAGTCCGCTGACGATGACTCGGACGAGCCCCTCAGCCAATACTACAAGACCAATCACAAGAGCGCGGCGGCAGGGCCGTTCATCGTGCGCGCAGCTGCTCGCCTTGCCGATCGTCAGGCAAAACTGGCGGACCGAACGACCTGGTGTGACAAAGCTGTCAGCGCCTTCGACAAGCTCGGGGCCGAGGGGAAAACCAACGCTGAGCTCCTCGAGTTGGCGGCCGGGTGTGCCTATCGCAACTTGGATCTCGAGATTAGCCAGAAGTTCGCGCCGCTCGACGGCCAGCGCAGCTACCCGAAGCAGGCCAGCGAGCTCATCAAAGCGTTCGAAGAAGACCTCAAATCAGTCGGTGTCTGGGTCGAGAAGCTGGAGCGCTTTCAGGCTGCCTACCCGTCTACCGTGTTCGCGGCGATCGCGTGGGCCCGCGAAGCCTCGCTCTTCGACGCCTGTCAGAAGGGCCTCGACGCTCGACCCGTCCAATACAATAGCGAGGCCGACGAGCGCCTTTTGAATCGCGTGGACGTCGCGGGCGACGATCGAGTCCTCAACGAGGCTCGCGCCCGCCAGGCGAAGCAACGCGAAGAGTGGCGGGCAAACCGCGAGCGACTCGTCGCCGCGTCCGTTCCTCAAGCGGTCAAGCGCTACGCGAGAGCCGTCTTGACCGGTAGAGCTGCGAGCCCTGAGCACCCCGCTATCTTGCATTCTTTGGGGCGCCTCGCCTATTTCACCTCGCGTTTGGGCAATGGCGAGATGGGGTCGATCCCCAAGGAGCCCGACTTCGGCTACCACGATGACGCTTACCTTCTTGTGTGGCCGACGAAGCTATTGCCAAGAGCCGAGGAGTGCCTCCCAGACCCGCTGCCGGCGGTGCTCGAGCGCTGACAGGCTAGTAACGACGTCGGCGCTGGCGGAGCAGCCCGACCACCGCGACCGCGAGCCAAGCTGCGTGCGGCGCTCGCGTGGGCGCGGACGAACAGCTGCAGCCGTCACTGCTGTCATCGCCGTCACTGCCGGCCGCGCCGCCCCCGCCGTGCCCACCATGAGCGCTGCCGCCCGCGCCGCCGCTCCCGTTGAGGGGCGCGTCGACGACCTGGATTTGAAGCGCGATCGCGTCGTCGGCGGGGCCGCCCTGATCGGCGAACCAGGTGACGGCCTCCTCGACCAAACCGAAGTGCTCGGTGTACGGGCCGAGCGCCGTCGGCGCGTGGAGCTTCATCGTGACGGTGAGCTCGCCGCCGGGTTCAACGCCAGCGAGCGACATGACGCGGTTCTCCTCGATCCACGAGGTGTCGTGGAAGTCGCTCGCGCGATCGCGAGGCTCGGTCGTGCCGATCTTGGTCGCAGCGTCCCAAGCTTTGCCGCCGCTGTTCTCGAGCGTGACGACGACGTCGAAGGTCTCACCCGCGAGCACCGTCGCGGGCGCGTCGACGGACACGACCTTCGCCGCGTAGCCACCTTGGTTCGCGAACGCGACGAGGTCGGCTTGGTTGCCGAAGAAGACGCTCGTATCGACGGTGTTCTCCGTGATCCCGGGCACGATCTGCGAGGACGTGTATTGCCACATGAGCCACGTCGACCACTGCTCGGCGATGTTCGCGCAGCCGCACGCGGGGGGCGGCTGATTGGCGGGCGGCTGGCAAACGTCCGGGTACTGCGCGTGCCAGAGCGGATAGTCGGCGTACGCAGCGCTCCCGACGTTGTCCTGCCAGAAGTACTTGCCGGTGTAGATGATCGGCTTCTTGCCGGTGCCGGCCTCGACGAGGTCGAGCCACTCGCCGACGGCGGCCGCGACCTCGGCCGGGGGCAGGCCGCTCGTCGCCTCGACGTCGATGACCGCAGGCAAATCACCAGGGCCGAGCTTGCCGAGCTTGTCGATGACGACCTGCGCTTGCGTCGGGACGTCGAGGCCAGGCTCGAAAAATTGGTAAGCCCCCCGAATCAATCCGACGGCCTTGATGGCGGGCCAGTTCTTGTCGAACTGGTCGTCCATCGTGCTGCCGTGGTTGATGCGCGCGATCGCGAACTTGTAGCCGGCGCCCGCGACGGCCTCCCAGTCGACGTCGCCCTGGTAGGTCGAGACGTCGATGCCGTAGACGACGTCGTTCGGCGCGCACACGGTCGCGGCGTCCTGCGCGGTCGCGATCCGTTCGTCGGCGGGGACGTCGCTCGAGCGCCCGCTCGATGTCGAATCCCCTGCGTTTGCACAGGCCGCGAGCCCGAGCGCGCATAACCCGAGAAGGCGGAGCCGCGTCATCGCACAGTCGAGATCGCACGTTCGCCGAGGTGCCTCAATCCCCCAACGAGGCTGCGGTCTGTTAAGCTGCGCGGCCCTCGCAGAACCAGCCAATGGCCGACGAAAAGCCGAAGGACAAGCCGCCGACCTCACGCCTCGGGCGCCTCGCGCGCCTCGCGGCGCTCGCACCGAAGGGGATGCCCCTCGCGTTCGAAGGCGCCAAGCGCGCGCTCGGCATGAAGAAGGCCGACGCGCCGCCGACTGAAGAGGAGAAGAAGCGCATCCACGAGGACGCGAAGAAGGCCGCGGAGGCCCTCCTCAAGACGCTCGGCGAGATGAAGGGCCTGCCACTCAAGGTCGGCCAGATGGTGAGCTACATCGACGGGCTCGCACCGCCTGGCTACGAGGAGCGCTTCAAGACCGAGCTGAAGAAGCTGCTCGACAAGGCGCCGCCGCTCTCAGCCGACGCCGCGGTGAAGGTCATCCGCGAGGAGCTCGGCGCGCCACCCGAGGAGATCTTCGCCGAGTGGGAGCGCGAGCCCTTCGCCGCGGCGAGCATCGGTCAGGTGCACCGCGCGACGACGAAGGACGGGGCGCGCGTCGCGGTGAAGGTGCAGTACCCCGGCATCGACAAAGCGATCGAGGCCGACCTCAAGAGCATCCAGTTCTTCCACGCGATGCTCACGCCCATCAAGAAGAAGATCCACAGCGAGCAGACGCTCGACGAGATCGCGAAGGTCTTCCGCGAGGAGCTCGACTACGGCCTCGAGGCCGAGCGCACCGACGCCTTCCGCCGCATTCACGAGGGCGATCCGCACATCGTCGTCCCGCGCGTGCACCACACGCTCACGACGAAGCGGGTCCTCGTCACGGACCTCCTCGGCGGGGTCGGATACGCCGATTTTTGTAAGGACGCACCGCAGTCAGAGCGAAACAGCGCTGGCTTGACCATCTGGCGGTTCACGTTCCGCTCACTGCTCGAATACGCGCACCTCTACGCCGACCCTCACCCGGGCAACTATCGCTTCCTCGGCGACGGGCGCGTGGGCTTCCTCGACTTCGGCTGCGTGAAGGTCCTGCCACACGACCTCGTCGCAGGGATGAAGCGCTACATGCGCGCGTGCCTCGACGAGGACTGGCACGAGTTCGATCGCGCGTGCGTCGAGGTGCTCGGCTACGACCCCGAGGACGAGAGCTGGGAGCTTTATCGAGGTTATACCCTCGAGCTGATGATGCCGCTCATGAGCCACGAGCCCTGGGTGTGCTCGCACGAGAAGGCCCGCGAGACGGTCGCTTACCTCTCGCGTGGCCTGCGCAAGATCGCGTTCAAGGATGGTGAGCTCCCGCAGCTCCCGAAGGTCCCAAAGATGCCGCAGGACTTCACGTTCGTGAATCGCCTGCAGTGGGGCCTCGCGAGCGTGATGGCCGGGCTCGGCACGATCGCTGTCTTTCGCACGCCGATGGAGGTTTGGGTCCGCGGCCCTACGAAGACGCTGGCGCGCTGAGCGGCGCGGCCCGCGTCGCCTCGGCGGGCACCGGGATCGCGAGCACGAAGCGCGTACCGCCGCCCTCTCGCGGCTCGCAGCGGATCTGACCGCGGTGCGCCTCGAGGATCTCGCGCGTGACCGCGAGCCCGAGGCCGGTGCCGCGCTGCTTCGTCGTGAAGAACGGATCGAAGATGCTCGCGCGCACGTCTTCGGGGATGCCGGGCCCTGTGTCCTCGATGACGAACTCGACGAGCGAATCGGGCGGGCGCGCAGCGCGCACGACGACGCGCAGCGAGCCGCCGTCGCTCATCGCCTCGCGCGCGTTGCGAACGAGGTTCAAGAGGGCCTGACGGAAGAGGTTCTCGTCGAGCTCGAGGACGGGGAGATCGGGCTCGATGTCGACCGAGAGCACGACCTTCGCGCGGTCGAGCTCGGGCCGCACGAACGCGAGGATCTCCTCGACGAGATCGCCCGGGGCCTCGGGGCTGAGCGTCGGCTGCGGCTTGCGCGCGAGGCTGAGGTACTGCTCGGAGAGCTTCGACAGGCGCTGCGCTTCGTTCTTGATCGCTGCGACGAGCTCGCGTTGCTCGCGCGCGTCGGCAGTGTCGGGGAGCTCGGACTCGAGCATCTCGAGGTTGAGCCCGATCGCGGAGAGCGGGTTGCGGATCTCGTGGGTGATGTGCGCGGCCATGCGGCCGACGGTCGCGAGGCGCTCGGTCTTGACGATCTCGGCGCGCGCGTCGCGGATCGCGCCGACCATGGTTTCGAACGTGACCGCGAGCTGCCCGAGCTCGCTGCCGTCGTCGCGCGCGGCGCGCGGCGTGAGATCGCCGGCGGCGACGGCCTTCGCGCGATCGGTGACCTCGACGAGCGGTCGCAGCGCGCGGCGCGCGTACACGGTGATCGCCGCGGCGACGAGGAGCGTGAACGCGCTCAGCGACACGAGCAGCTCGAGCGCGCGGCGCTCGCGACGCGCGGCCTCCTGGCTGAGGCGCTCCATCGCGGCCTCGGTCTTCGCCTTGACGCCGCGGAGGCGCTGCGCGCCGTCAGCCTCGCGCTTGACGAGCTCGCTCTGCACGTCGGTCGCGCCGTCGCGATCGCCCACGGTGAGGTAATCGAGAAGCCGCGCGTAGTCGTCCGCTGCGGCGTTCTGATCGAGCGCGTCGAGCTCGCGCACGGCCTCGGCGCGGAGCTTCTCGGCCTCGACGCCGCCGCCCGCGAGCTTCTCGGTCGCGCGGCGCGCGGCCGCGAGCGTGACGGGTCGCGTGCGACGCGCGGTCTCGATCCACTCGCGGACGTCGCTCGGGTTCTTCGCGCTGGTCGCGTGGTTGAGCTGCGCGGTGAGCACGTTCTGCTCCGCGAGCGCCTGCCCGATCGAGAGCTGCAGCGGGACGAGACCGCCGCGCAAGAGCTCTGCGTCGACCGCGGCCGTGCGCATGTCGCGGAGCGCGAGCCCCACCGTCGTCGCGAACGCCACGAGCAGCACGAGGTAGCTCGCGACGATCCGCCGCGCGACCGACCGACGGCGCACGAGCTCAGCCCTGCCGGCGCGAGCGCGGCCCCGAAACAGGACCGCCGTCGTCGTCGTTCTCTGCGGCGCTCGACGGAGCGGGCGCGACGCCGAGCGCACGCGCCACGACCTCGATGAGATCCATCGCGTGCGAGCCGCTCTTCTTGAAGCGCGCGAGGCTCGAAGCGCAGCCCGTCACGATCACGCCGCCACCGAGGCGCTCGTGCTCTTCGAGCCGCGCGCCTGCGATCGCGTCGGACACCGCGGGCATCGTCTGAGGCACGAGGCCGCCGCCGCCCGAGCACTCGGCGCGCTCGCGAGCGCGTTCAGGTTCAGCGACGTTCTCCTCACCGAGCGCGCGCTTGAGGATCGCGCGCGGCTCGTCGTATTTGCCGAGTCCGCGCCCGAGCTGACAGGGGTCGTGCCAGCGATGCACCGCGCTCGGCCCCGCGCTCGGCTCGAGCTTGTCGAGCGAGCGCGCGACGCGATCGAGCAGGAGCTCGGGCGTGACGACCTCGATCGGAGGCGTCATGCGCGCGTAGTGATGTGAGAGCGTGCGCGCGCAGCCTGGGTCGAGCACGACGAGCGGGTGCGCACCCGCGACCTCGCGCGCGAGCCGCTCGGCCTGCGCACGAAAGCCCGCGAGATCGCCTGCTGCGAGCAGCGGATAGCCGCAGCACTCCTCGACGAGCGTGCAACCATCGCCGTAGAGGGCCTTCGTCACGGCCATCGCCGCGCGGGCCGCGCTGGGCTCGGCCTCCGCGTAGCCGCAGCCGAGGAGGAGCCGCAGTCCACCCGGAGAAGCTTCGATCGCCTCGCTCCTGCGCGGGTCGAGCTCGGCGATCGCGACGCGGTGTCGCTTGCGGTGAGCCTCGGCATCGTCAGCGACCGCGCGCGCAGCGGCAGGCGAGTGACCCGCGAGCGTGTGCGCGGCGCGAGCATCGAAGAGGACGTCTGCGACTGGGTTTTTGTGATCGCAGAGCTCGCGACACCCGAGGCAGCCAGTGCACGCCCACGCGAGCGAGGCGCTGTCGTCGTCCGCCGGGGCCGAGCCGCCAGCGACAAAATATGCGGTCGACATCTTGCCCCAAGGCGTGAGGCTCTCGCTCGGCTCCGCGTTGGAGACGGGGCACGCGGCGCGACAGAGCTTCGGGCAGAACACGCACTTCTCGAGCGCATCGCGGTGCTCCGCGAGCATCGTGAGCTTGACGGTCATGTCTCCTCGGATCGGTTCGCCGGCCCTTTGCGCGGCGGCGCGCCGGGCTTGCCGGGCACCATCGACCTGCGCTTCGGCTCGCTCGGGCGAGCTGGCGGGGCCTCGGGGTTGACCTTGCGGGCGCGTCGCTCGCCCTGCATGCGGCGGGTCACGGGCGCGAGGGACTCCGCGTCGTCGTCCGCGATCCGACGGGTCACGAGCCCCTCCGACTCGGTCTGCGGCAGACGCACGGTGAACTCGGTGCCGCCCGGCGACGAGTCGACCGAGACGATGCCGTGGTGCTCCTCGACGATCTTCTTCACGATCGAGAGGCCGAGCCCGGTGCCGCCGCGTTTGCCCGACGTGACGAACGAGTTGAAGAGGCGCCCGCGGATCTCGTCGGGGATGCCGCGGCCCGTGTCGGCGACGCCGACGACGAGATCGTCGCCGTCGCGGCGGACCTTCAGCGTGAGCACGCCGCCGCGATCGCTCATCGCCTCGATCGCGTTGCGTACGAGGTTACCGAGCATGCGCTCGATCTTCAGCTCGTCGAAGCGCGCCGTGCCGCGATCGAGGAGCTCGACCTTGAGCGTGATGTGCGTGCCCTCGATCTCGCGTCGGATGTTGGTCTCGATCTCGCCGAAGAACTTCTCGAGGAAGACCTTGCGGATGAGGATGCTGCGCTCGCCGCGCGCGAACTCGAGGACCTCGCGCTGCATCGCCGCGATGACGTCGAACTGCTTGAGGACGAGCCGCGCTTGCTCCATTCGTGCGTCGCGATCCTCGGTGCCGGCCATGAGCTGCACGTAGCCGTGCACGACCGAGAGCGGCGTCTTGAGGTCGTGCATGACGCCCGAGAAGAGCCGGCCGAGCGACGAGAGCCGACGGCTACGCTCGCGCTCGGCGCGCGAGAGGAAGAGGCGCACCGCCGTCGACGCGTTCGCCGAGATGAGCCGCAAGAGGGCGCGCGCGTCCTGCGAGAAGCCGGTGGCGCGCGACGAGTTGTAAAGCGCGAGCGCGCCGATCGGCGTGTCATCGGGGCCCTCGAGGGGCATCGCGATTGCGCTCTTCACCTCGATGCCGAGCAGCGAACCGAGGCGCGACGACACGGGCGGAGCCTGACGGTTGGCCTCGGCCGGGGGCATGTGCTGCGCTTCGTTGGTGCGCATGGCGTGCCCGAGGATGCCCTCGCCGCGGCGCACACCGACGCGGCGAATCTCGGGGGCCTTGCCGCGCGTGAGGTCCAGGAAATAGAGGAAGGTGCCCTCCTCGCCTTCGTCGACCATCATCGCGCCGGCCTCGGCGCCGCACGCGCGCGAGGCCTCGGAGATCACCGCGCGCGCGAGATCCTCGAACGTCGCGGCGCGCGCCATCGAGCTCTCGAGTTCGAAGAGCAGCTTGAGATCCGCGACGCGGTGCTCGAGCTGCTCCTTGGTCTCGACGAGCTGCATGTTCTTCTGGATGACCGAGAGGAAGAGCCGCGAGTTGTCGATCGAGACCGCGGCCTGCGTCGCGAGCGCGGTGAGGAGCTCCTCGTCGTGGTGCGAGAACTCGTCGTGCCCGCCCGCGCGCGGGTCACTGGTCATCGCTTTGTTGAGGACCTGGATGACGCCGATCGTGCGGCCGACGTGGTTCTTCATCGGCGCGGCGAGGATCGAGCGCGTCCGATAGCCCGTCACGTCGTCCCAATGTCGGGAGAACCGGCGATCGCGGTAGGCGTCTTTGATCCGCAGCGTCTGCCCGAACTTCGCCACGTAGCCGGCGATGCCCGAGCCCACGGGGAGCTCGATGCTCTTCGCCTCGTCGCCGATGATGATCCGCGAGAGGAGGCGCTGTCGTTGCTCGTCGAGCAGGTAGAGCGTCGCGCGATCGGCCTCGAGGAGCTCGGCGATCTTCCTCAGGATGAGCTCGAGCAGCGGGTCGAGATCGAGCGTCGAGCCGAGCGCGAGACCGACGTCGCGCAGCGCGCGGACCGTGCGCTCCGACCGCGCGAGGAGCCCGTCGAGCTCTGCGACTTTGGCCTCGAGCTCGGCGAGCCGGCGCGCGTGCTCGTCGCGGTTCTCAGCGCGCCGACGACTCGAAGACGGCGGCGGACTCGATGGCCGCGCGGGCTCCGCGGGAGGGCGCGGAGGCTCGCTCGCGACGCCCAGTTCGAGGTTGCCCGCGGGCGTGGGAGCGACCGGTGCAGAAGGCTTGATCCGCTCGCGACGCGAGGCCTTGGCGAGGCGCCCCGAAGCGACCGACGACGACGCCCCTGCAGGCCCGTTCGCACCGGTCGACTTCGCTCTCGCCATGGGGAATCGACAGACGGTAAAGAACCGCTCGCCGTTCGTCCACAAGAGCCGCTCTCAGTTGCCGCTCGGGCCTCTCCGAGTTACCGACTCCTAAGGAATTTGCATGGCCGCCAAACGTGTCCAACTGATCGTCCGCGGCAGGGTGCAGGGCGTCTTCTTCCGTGCCTCCACCCAGCGTGAAGCGAAGCGCCTCGGGCTCACCGGTTGGGTCAAGAACCGCAATGACGGCGCCGTCGAGATGTGCGTCGAGGGTGACGAGGACGACCTCAAAGACATCATCGCGTGGGCACACCGCGGCCCGACCGCCGCGCGCGTAGAGAAGGTCGACGTTCGGTGGCGTGCCTGGGAAGGGCACTTCTCCGACTTCCGCATCGTCGAATCGTGAGGAAGAGCGAGGCGCCGGCGAAGCGTTCTGCCAGCGTGGTTCGCCGTTCCTTGGTGCGATGCGCGCCGGTTCTCGTGGGTGTGGTCGCGCTCCTCGCGGTTGCTCCGTCGCCGTCCTCGGCCGGGCCGAAGAAGAAGCCGCAGCCCGCAGCCTCCGCGAGCAGCGCTCCCGACGCTGGCGCGCCGCAGCCTCACGCGGAGCTCCCCGCCGACAAGGACTTGCCTGCGCTGCCCACGTTGCCGCCGATCAAGCCGGTCGAGCCGGACGCCGCAGCGGTCACGGAGCTCGACGGCCTGCTGGCGCGCCTCCTCAGCTCGAAGAACGACATCCGCGACGGAGCTCGCGCAGACCTCGGCAAGCTCGGCCCCGAGACTGTCCCCGCGATCCACGCGCGCATCCAGAGCATCCGTGAGTCGCTCGATCGCGACCGTGCGCCGCGCATCCTCGAGGACACCCGCAAGGCCGTGCGCAAGAGCCGCAAGGGCAAGAGCGACGGCAAGAAGAAGAAGGGCGACGAGGACGACGAGCAAGACGACTGGCTGACGTTCATGCTCGAGCGCCCGCGCTACGACGACCCCGCGTGGAAGGATCTCACGCAGCTCCTCGCGATGATCCGCGCGCTCACGGCGATTGGTACGACGCCCGCCGTCCGAGAGCTCCTCGAGCTCCGCGCCAACTTCGGGGAGTTCCTCCGCATCGATCTCACGCGGCAGCTCGATCAGCTGAAAGACAAAGCCATCCCCGCGCTCCTCGAGGCACGCAAACACAACGCGCAGGTCGTGGTGCGTTTCGCTGAGCTCACGCTCGACCGCATGGGCAAGGTCACGCCCGGCGAGGCCGTCGCCACCAACGATCCCGACGTGCTCGCGGACATCCTGCGCGCCTTCGGGTACACGCGCGACGTCGACGCCGTTCGCGTCGTGCTGAGCTTCGCGAACCATGATCGCCGCAAGGTCCGCGAGGCTGCGCGCCAGGCGATCTCGGGCATCGGCGAGCCTGGGCGCTGGCAACTACGCGACGCCTATCAAGACCTCACCGGTGAGAAGGTCGACAAGAGCATCCCCTGGGACGTTCTCGCGCGGCGCATCTTCGCGCTCTACGATCAAGGCCGGCTCACCGAGCTGCACGACCTTTTCGCGTCGGCGGTCGACGCGGCCGCCGCAGGTCGCCACGACGCCGCGGTCGAGGCCTTCGACAAGGTCCTCGCGCGCGACCCACTCTTCGATCAGAAGGCGAAGATGGCGCCCTCTTACTTCGAGGTCGCCAAGACGATTCCGTGGGATCGCGCCGAAGAGCGGCTCGCGCTCCTCCGCAAAGCTCGACGCCTCGCGGGCGACGAGGCCGCGCCTCGCATCGACGCCGAGATCGCCTACTCCGAGGCCAAGGTCCTGATCGATGAAGGCCGCCCTGACCGCGTCCTTTTGAAGCGCGCGATCGAGCTCGACCCCACGCATAACGACGCGAAGGCCCTCCTCGAGAGCCTCGATCGCCAGACGCCTGCGACGCCCGCTGACAGCGCAGCCGCCGCCCAACCTCATTACGGCCGCGCAGGCGCCATCGCAGCCGCGATGGTGCTGGTCGTGGGGCTCGCGCTCGCGCTCTTCCACAAGCGCTCCCCGACCCCGCCTGCGCCTCCGCGGCGCCCGACTCGTCCACCACGTCCCGCACCCGTGCCCGACGACGCTCGCGAGCCGCTGCCCCCGGTCGCTGCCGCCCCGGAGCTCGTCCCGCATTCCCCGCCCGAGCCGCGGGCCGCGCCCGACTCGCCACAAGACCCCACAAAAAGCGAAGCCGGCGAACCCGACCCTTTGTGAGTGGGGGCGCCGGTCAGCGCGGGCCTGGCGCGCACGCCTAGCCTCGCGAGCGCTGTTACTCGGAGGGCTTCTCGTCCGACGACTCGGCCGCCGGAGCAGCCTCGGCCGTAGCCTCCGCCGACGACTCCTCGCCCTCCTCGGTCTCGGCGGGCGGCGCAGCCTTCACCTTGTCCACCGGCGCCGCAGCGTCGACGAACTCGATGATGGACACGGGCGCGTTGTCGCCACGGCGATTCCCGACCTTGACGATGCGGGTGTAGCCACCGGGGCGCGTCGCGAACCGCTGCGAGAGATCGACGAGGACCTTCTCGACCAGATCGATCTTCGAGCCGTCGGCGCGGACGCCGAAGCGCGGGATCCACGCCGCGATCAGCCGGCTCACGTGGAGCCGCTGAGCCTTCTCCTGGTCGGTGAGGCTCGCCTGGGGCGTGTGGGCAGCCTTGCCGATTCGCCGAGCTTTGGTGATCAGGCGCTCGGCTACTCGCCGAAGCTCCTTCGCCTTGGCGTCGGTCGTCTCGATTCGCTCGTGCGTGATCAGGTTCGCCGTCAGGTTGCGGAGCATCGCCCGGCGGCTCGAGGTATCACGGCTGAACTGCCTGCCTGCTTTCTTGTGACGCATGACAAAGACCCGATTCTTTCGACGTAGTGATGACTGTCAGGAGAGGGAGACCGACGGCGCTCCTCAGGCTTGGGCCTGCTGAGCCTTCCACCGCTCGAGGAGCTGCGGCCAGTTGTCGATCTTCATACCGAGCGAGAGACCCATGCTGAGGAGGATCTCTTTGATCTCCTTCAGCGACTTGCGGCCGAAGTTCTTGGTCTTCAGCATGTCTTGCTCGCTGCGCTGAACGAGCTCGCCGATGAGCGTGATGTTCGCGTTCTGCAAGCAGTTCGCCGAGCGAACCGAGAGCTCGAGCTCCTCGACCGAGCGGAAGAGGTTCTCGTTGAGAGGCTCTTCCTCACCCGAAGACGCCTGGTAGCTCGTCTCCTCGGTCTCTTCGAAGTTGATCCAGATGGAGAGCTGCTCCTTCAGGATCTTCGCCGCGAAGGCCACCGCATCCGAGGGCTTCACCGCGCCGTTAGTCCACACGTCGAGCGTGAGCTTGTCGTAGTCGGTGACCTGACCGACACGCGCGTTCTGCACCGTGAAGTTGACCTTCTTGATCGGCGAGAACAGCGCATCGATCGGGATGGTCCCGATGGGCATCGTCGGCGTCTTGTTGCGCTCGGCGGGCGCCCAACCGCGACCCACGGAGACCGTGAGCTCCATGATGAGCGGGCCCTTCTTGTCGAGCACCGCGACGAGGTGGTTGGGGTTCAGCACCTCGAGACCATCCACCAGGAGGATGTCCTTCGCGTAGACGGGGCCAGGGCCCTCCTTCTCGACGCGAACGGTGTACGTCTTCATCTGCGAGGCCTTGAAGACGACCTCCTTCAAATTGAGGATGAGGTCGCTGACGTCCTCGACGACGTCCGGGACGGTCGTGAACTCGTGCAACGCGCCCTCGATGCGGACCGCGGTGATCGCAGCGCCCTGCAGCGAAGAGAGAAGCACGCGACGCAGCGAGTTGCCGATCGTGGTGCCGAAGCCACGCTCCAGCGGCTCCGCCACGAAGCGTCCGTAGAACTCGTTTGCACCCTCGGGATCGAGCGTGATGCCCTTCGGCCGGATGAGGTCACGCCAGTTGCGAGAGACCATGTTCATGTTGCTCACGGATGCTCCTCGTTCTTCGTTCGGGTTTCAGGCTCGGGTCCCGTGAAGGAGTCGCACTCGACTCGCTCCACCGCCCGAGGCCCGTCTTGCTGCTGGCCTGCTTGATACAGGCAGAAACGCGGCCAATGGCCGCGTGACGCTTCGCCCGCTCGTCGCGGGACTCCAGCGCGGCACGAGAGGCCGCGCGTTTCCTTATCGCGAGTAGTACTCGACGACGAGTTGCTCGCGAATCTCCGGCGTGTTGAGATCCTCACGCGGGGGCGCGGTCTTCACCGAGAGGGTGAAGTTGGCGCGGTCAACCTCGAGCCACGACGCCGTCTCGCGCTTCTCAGCGCCCGCGACGGACGCGACGACGATGCCGAACTTGCGAGCCTTGTCCGTGAGCTCCACCTTCTCGCCACCACGCACGACGTAGCTGGGGATGTCGACCCGCTTGCCGTTGATCTTCACGTGGCCGTGACGAACGAGCTGACGAGCGGCCGCGCGCGAGGACGCGAAGCCAGCGCGGTAGATCGCGTTGTCGAGACGGCGCTCGAGCAGCGCGAGCATCTCCTCACCAGTGCGGCCCTTGCGGCGGCTCGCCTCCTGGTAGTAGCCCTGGAACTGTCGCTCGAGGACGCCATACACGCGCCGAACCTTTTGCTTCTCGCGCAGGCGCACCGCGTACTCGCTCAGCTTGATGCGGCCCTGCCCGTGCTGACCGGGGGGATACGGACGCCGCGTGTATGCGCACTTTTCCTGGTAGCAGCGCTCTCCCTTGAGGAAGAGCTTCATGCCTTCGCGGCGGCAGAGCTTGCAGACGGGACCAACGTAGCGAGCCATGAAAACGAACCTCGATTGAATGGCGAAAGGACGAACGAGTGCGCGACGAGAAAGCGCGCGGCCACCGATAGGCGAACCCGCGCGCGGAATCTAGTCCTCAGACGCGGCGACGCTTGGGCGGACGGCAGCCGTTGTGCGGGATCGGCGTGACGTCGCGGATGAGCGTGACCTTGAAGCCAGCAGTCTGCAGAGCGCGAAGCGCGCTCTCGCGACCAGCACCAGGGCCCTTCACGAAGACGGCGACCGAGCGCATCCCGTGCTCCTGAGCCTTGCGGGCTGCCTCTTCGGCGGCGAGCTGGGCGGCGAAGGGCGTCGACTTGCGCGAGCCCTTGAACCCGCGCGCACCGGCGCTGGACCAAGCCACCGCGTTGCCGTTGATGTCCGTGATGGTGACCACGGTGTTGTTGAAGGTCGATTGAATGTGCGCGATGCCCGCGGCGACGTTCTTCTTGACCTTCTTCTTCTGCTTGGTCTTGGCGGTCTTGGGCGTAGCCATGGCGGTCCTACTTCTTCACCGGGGTGGGGCGGCGAGCGATCATGCCCTTGCGGGGGCCCTTGCGCGTGCGCGCGTTCGTGTGCGTCCGCTGGCCATTCACAGGCAAGCCCTTGCGGTGACGCAGCCCGCGATAGCAGCCGAGGTCCATCAGGCGCTTGATGTTCATCTGCACCTCACGGCGCAGATCACCTTCGACCTTGAACTCGGCGTCGAGGATGTCGCGGATTGCCTTGACCTCAGCGTCGCTGAGCTCTTCAACGCGCTTGTTCTGCGGGATACCCGTCTTGGTGCAGATATCCTTCGCGGTCTTCGGCCCAATTCCGTAGAGGTACGGCAGAGCGAAGGCGAGGTGTTTTCGGCGCGGAAGATCGACGCCAGCGATACGTGCCATGATTCAGAGCTCTCCTCGAAATGCTTTGGTTCGCGCGCTCAGTGCCCTGACGGCTCAGTTGCCCTGACGCTGCTTGTGCCGCGGGTTCTTCTTGCAGATGATGCGCACGACGCCGCGGCGGCGGACGACCTTGCAGCTATCGCAGATTTTCTTGACGCTCGGACGGACCTTCATGGCTCCCTCGACAACCCTGTGCGGCTCGTGAAACGGAAAAACTAAGAAGCGGCCGGCCCCCGTAGTACAGGCGCCGAGAAAAAGAAACTGCTCACTTATGCCGGTATGTGATTCGGCCGCGGGTCGGGTCGTACGGCGAGACCTCGACCGTCACGCGGTCACCGGGCAGAATCTTGATGTAGAACTGGCGCATGCGACCGCTGATGGTCGCGAGAACGTCGAGTCCATTGTCAGCCGACACGCGGAACATCGCGTTCGGCAGAGCCTCTTGGACGACGCCGTCGAACTCGAGCTTGTCGCCCTTCGGCTCCTTCGGGCCGGTCGACGCTTTTCTCTTTCCGCCTTTCCTCACTTAACTCATTCCCTTCGTGTCACGCTTCGAGCGCAGCGAGCAGCCGCGCTTTGATTTCGTCGGGCTTACCCACGCCATCGACGCGTCGAAGCAGGCCCTTCTTCTCGTAGTAGGGCAGGAGCGCCGCCGTGAGCGCCTCGTAGGCGTCTTGGCGCTTGCGAACAGTCTCTGCCTTGTCGTCGTCGCGATGCTCGAGCTCGGCGTCGGGCGGCGGCGGGTCATAGACCAGGTGGTAAATCTTGCCAGTCCGCTTGTCGGTTCGCCGGTTGACGAGGCGCTCCTCCAAAAGGTCACGCGGCACATCCAACTGGACGACGCGGTGGAGCGAAAGGCCCTTGGATGTGAGCATCTCGCCGAGAGCCTCAGCCTGGGGGACGGTGCGCGGAAATCCGTCGAGCAGAAAGCCCGACTTGGTGTCTGCGTCCTCAAGGCGCTTCTCGATCAAGCTGACGATAAACGCGTCGGGGACGAGTCCACCATTTGTCATGATTGCGACGATCTCGGCAGGGAGCGTTCCCGCCTTCTTCGCCGCGCGCAGCATGTCGCCGGTCGAGATCTGGGGGATTCCGTATTTGGCGCAGACGTGTTGGGCCTGCGTCCCTTTGCCGGAGCCCGGAGGCCCCACAAGAATCAGGATCATGTCCGCCCCTCGCCCGTGGGCTCCGTGAAGCGGCGCGCTCGGACGCGACCGGCTCCGGGGCCAGCGATGCCCTCGTAGTTGCGCGAGATGAGATGAGCCTCGATCTGGTTGGCTGTATCGAGCGCGACACCACAGACGATCATCAGGGATGTGCCCCAATAGGTCATGGGTCGATCAAGCAGATAGGCTGCTACCAAATCAGTGGCTACACAGATGCTCGCGACGTATCCAGCCCCACCGACAGTGATGCGCTGGACAACGGAGTAGATGTAATCGGCGGTTTGCTTGCCAGGGCGAATGCCCGGGATATTGGCTTGTTGCTTCTTCAGGTTCTCGGCGACGTCGACCGCCTGGAACGAGATGTTCGTATAGAAGAAGCAGAAGAAGACAATCAGCACACCGTAGAGCGTGTTGAACGCCCAACCACCTCGATTGATCACACCGATCACGTGATCGAGATACGGGATCTTGAAGCTTGCTAGCGTCGCGGGGAACTGCAGGAGCGAGGAGGCGAAGATGGGCGGGATGGTGCCCGCGAAGTTCACCTTCAGCGGCAGGTGCGTGTTCTGAGCGCCGTAGATTCGACGACCCACCTGACGACGCGAATAGACGATCGGGATCTGCCGCCGACCATTCTCGAAAAACACGACGATCGCCACCATCGCGACGACCGCCGCGGCGAAGAGCGCAAGCGACAAGGGTTGGATGTCACCCTTGTTCGACTGCAGGTAGTTACCGACGTTGTTCGGAATCGAAGTGACGATGCTGGCGAAAATGAGCAGGCTCGTCCCGTTGGAGACGCCGCGCTCGGTGATCTGCTCGCCCACCCACATGAGGAACGCTGTCCCCGTCGTGAGCGTGATCATCGTCATCAGCTGAAACGGCAAGCCGGGGTGGGTAACCACGCCTGCGCCACCGTCTTGGCCGCTGATTCCCTCGAGCATGCGAGCGATGCCGAAGGCTTGGAAGAGTGAGATCGCGACTGTGAAATAGCGCGTGTACTGGTCGAGCTTGCGTCGACCAGCCTCACCCTCTTTCCGGAGTTCGGAAAGCGGGGCGTACACCATGCCCATGAGCTGGATGATGATCGAGGCCGAGATGTACGGCATGATCCCCAGCGCAAAGACGCTGAGACGCTCGAGCGCACCACCCGAAAACAGATTGAAGAACCCGATGAGGCCGCCAGACTGACCTGCAACGAAGGTCTTCATCTGGTTGCGATCGACACCCGGCGTAGTGACGAAGACGCCGATTCGATAAACCGCGAGCATGCCCAGGGTGAAGAACACCCTGCGCCGGAGATCCGGCAGCTTGTAGAACGTGCTGATGCCCGCGAGAGTGGCCATGGTCCGGGTCGCTATAGCGCTTTCAGGAAGCCGAAGCTTCCTTCTTCGTGGCCTCGGGCTTGAGTGAAAGCTCGACCGTCGACCCGCCCGCCGCGCGGATCTTCTCCGCTGCGCTCTTCGAGAACTTGTGGGCGGTGACCGCGAGCTTCTTCGTCAGATCGCCGTCACCGAGGATCTTCAGATACACGCGCGCCGTCGAGTAATCCTCGACGCGGCCACTCAGCAGCTTCGCCCCGTGCATCGCGGCGAGATCGACCGTGGCGCCCGACTCGAACACGCGCTCGAGGTCGCCGACGTTCAGCTCCACCACGGGCGTCGCAAGCGGGTTGCGGAAGCCGCGCTTCGGGAGGCGACGCTGCATCGGCGTCTGACCACCCTGAAAGTGCTTCTTGTTGATGTTGCCCTTCGACCGGGCCTTCTGGCCTTTTTGGCCGCGACCAGCGGTCTTGCCGTTACCCGAACCGGGTCCACGACCGACGCGTTTCTTGTCGCTGGTCGCGCCCTCGGGGGCCTGGAGCTTGGAGAGGATATCCATCTTCGCGCCTTACTTCTTGTCGGTCTCCTGTACCTCGACGAGGTGCAGGATCTTCTTGGCCATGCCACGGAACGACGGCGTATTGGCAACCACGACCTCGGAGTTCGGGCCGCGGAGGCCGAGACCACGGACGATCTTGCGGGTGCGCTCGTCGCGCCCGATCGTGCTCACGGTCTGGCGGACCTTCAGGTAGGGCTTCACGAGGCGGCTCCTTCCTTGGCTGCGTCACGCGGAGGCGGCGCGACCGAGGCTCGGCGCTGCTTGGTGATCGACCCCGCCGTCTTCGAGTGGTAGCCGAGCGAATCCACCGCGAGCGAGCGCTTGCCCGCGAATTGGTCGGGGCTGCGCAGATTGCGGAGCGCCTCGATCGTCGCGTGCACGATGTTGTGCTTGTTGCTCGTGCCGAGCGACTTCGAGAGCACGTCGTGGATACCCGCCGACTCGACGACGGCGCGAACCGCGCCGCCTGCGATGACGCCCGTTCCAGGGCTGGCGGGCTTGAGCAGAACGCGACCTGCGCCCACGTGCCCGAAGGCTTCGTGGGGGATCGTCGCGCCGTCGAGCGGGACGCGGAACAGGTTCTTGCGAGCCTGGTCATTGCCCTTGCGAATGGCCTCGGGGACCTCGTTGGCCTTGCCGAGACCGACGCCGACGTGGCCGGACTCATCGCCGACGACCACGAGAGCCGAGAAGCTGAACCGCCGGCCGCCCTTCACGACCTTCGCGACGCGGTTGATGTGGATCACGCGCTCTTTGAGCTTTTCTTCGTCAACTTGATCGAACGCCATGACGATGGTCTCCAGCTCAGAAATCGAGGCCGGCTTCACGCGCGGCCTGAGCGAGCGCCTGCACACGCCCGTGGTAGAGGTAGCCGTTGCGATCGAAGACGACCTTCTCGATCCCCTTCGACTTGCAAATCTTGGCGATGAGCGCGCCGACCTTCTTGGCAGCGTCGCCCTTCGTATCTTCGCCGAGGGTGCCGCGGAGATCCTTGGACAGCGTAGAAGCGTGTGCCACGGTCTTGCCCGTCACGTCGTCGATGACCTGGGCGTAGATGTGGCGAGCGCTGCGGAACACGCTCAAACGAGGGCGCTCCGACGAACCGTT
Source organism: Polyangiaceae bacterium (assembly GCA_046351325.1). Classification (GTDB taxonomy): domain Bacteria; phylum Myxococcota_A; class Polyangia; order Polyangiales; family Polyangiaceae; genus Xiheicaenibacterium. Next base: position 1,483,213 of record JAXLYR010000001.1, read on the forward strand.
CACCCTCTTGCGGATGCGGAGCTTGCGGCGCTCCCGACCGACGATTTCCATGGCCATGGCTACTTCTTACCGCCCTTTCCAGCCTTACCGGCCTTCTCGCGGACGACCTCGCCCTTGTAGCGAACGCCCTTGCCGCCGTAGGGCTCCGGCGGTCGGAAACCACGAATCTTGGCCGCGATCTGACCGATGAGCTCCTTGTCGGCGCCGGTCAGGATCAGCTGCGTGCCCTTCGACTCGGCGGGAATCGCTGCGGTGATCCCCTTCGGGAGGGGAAACACCACCGGGTGCGAGTAGCCCAGCGCGAAGTGCAGAGTCGTGCCCTTCTGCTCGACGCGGTAACCGGTGCCGCGCAGCTCGAGCTCGCGCACGTAGCCTTCAGCGGTGCCCTTCACCATTGCGGCGATGAGCGCACGATAGAGGCCTTGCAAGCGAGCGCCGTCACGCCCTGGCGCGTTCGACGCCACGTGCGCGGTCGTGCCTTCGAGCTTGACCGTGATGCCCGGAACGAGCGCCCGGAGGAGCTCGCCCTTGGGACCTTTGACCTGCACGTTCGCACCATTCACCGTCAGGCTCACGCCCTTGGGAACGGAGATCGGTCGTTTACCGACGCGTGAAGTCTTGCTCTCGACGACGGCAGCCATCACCACACCTCACAGAGAAGCTCGCCGCCGAGCTTGAGGCGGCGCGCGTCGCGATCGCTGACGAGGCCTCGCGACGTGCTCAGGATGGAGATCCCGAGGCCGCTGAGGACACGCGGGATTCGGTCGTGCCGGACGTACACGCGGCGGCCCGGACGCGACACGCGTCGCACGCCGTCGATGGCGCTCTGCCGCTCGCGGCCGTACTTGAGCACGATCGTGATCTTCCGGTCTTTGGCGGCGGCGTCGGCTGCGTCGGCCTCTTGAACGTCGGCGATGTAGCCTTCGCTCTTGAGGATCTTCGCAACGGCCAGCTTGAGTTTGCTAGCGGGGATCTCGATGCGATCGTGGCGCGCAAGCGCCGCGTTGCGGATCCGCGTCAGCATGTCGGCAATGGGATCGGTCAACATGTGCTCACCAGCTCGCCTTGATTACCCCGGGCAGTTCGCCGCGGAGCGCGTACAGCCGCAGGCAGACGCGACAGACCTCGAAATCGCGGTAGTAGCCGCGTGAGCGGCCGCACACCTTGCAGCGGTTCCTGTGCCGGGTCGAGAACTTCGGCGGACGGTTGAGCTTCGCAAAATCTTTTGCACGAGCCATCTCTCGAATCCTCTCCCGAAATCAGGTCCTGAAAGGCATGCCCAGCTCGGCGAGCAGAGCACGGCCTTCATCGTCGGTTCGCGCCGTGGTGACGAAGGAGATGTTCATGCCCTTCGTGACGTCGATCTTGTCGTAGTCGATCTCGGGGAACGTGAACTGCTCCTTGAGACCCATCGTGAAGTTGCCGCGTCCGTCGAAGCCCTTCGAGCTCACGCCCTTGAAGTCGCGGACACGCGGCAGTGCGAACGTGATGAGGCGATCCACGAACTCCCACATGCGACGGCTGCGCAGCGTGACCGTCACACCGATGGGGAGATTCTCACGGAGCTTGAACGACGCGATCGACTTGCGAGCGCGGCGAACGACCGGTTGCTGACCGGTGATCGCTCGAATCTCCTCCACAGCGGAGTCGATGATCTTCGGGTTACCGACCGCAGCTCCGAGCCCCATGTTGACCACGACCTTCTGCAGGCGTGGCACCATCATTGTGTTCTTGTAGTTGAACTGCTTGACCAGCGCGGCAGCGACCTGCGTCCGATAACGCGTCTGCATGCGCGGCACGTAGTCCGGGCCGAAGTCGGCGACGGGGCCTTCGCCTTGGGGTGCGGTCGGGGACTTCGCCTTCTTGGCGTCGCCCTTACCGCCCTTGCCGTCGCCCTTCTTGGCTTCGGTCTTGGGCTTGGCATCGGCCTTGGGTTTGGCCTCTGCCTTTGCGCCCTTGGCCTTGGCCTTCTCCTTGTCTTTGGAGTCGTCCTTCTTCGCCATGGCTCACTTGCTCGCGTCGATGGCCGCGCCGCTCTTTGCGACGCGGACCTTCTTGCCGTCTTCGACCTTCGCACTCACGCGGGTCGGTTTCTTGGTCTCGGGATCGACCAGCATCAGCTTCGAGACGTGCAACGGAGCTTCTTGGGTGGTCTTGCCGCCCTGCTGGTTGCGCGCGTTCGGCTTCTGGTGCTTGGTCACGAGGTTCACACCCTCGACGACCGCGCGGTCCTGGTCTTTGAGCAGCTTCGTGACCTGCCCTTGCTTGCCTTTATCGTCACCGCTGATGACCTGTACGAGGTCACCGACCTTGAGCCGCTGCATCACAGCACCTCCGGCGCGAGCGAGATGATCTTCATGAACTTCTTCGCACGGAGCTCGCGAGCGACCGGCCCGAAGATGCGCGTGCCGACAGGCTCTTTGTCCTTGTTGATGAGGACAGCGCTGTTGGTGTCGAACTTGATGTAGCTGCCGTCGGAGCGCTGGTACTCACGGAGCGTGCGCACCACCACCGCGCGAGCGGTGTCGCCCTTCTTCACCTTGGTGCCCGGGAGGGCCTCCTTGATGGAGACGACGATGATGTCACCGAGGGCTGCGTACTTGCGTCGCGACCCACCGAGGACCTTGATGCACTTCACGCGACGTGCGCCGCTGTTGTCGGCGACCTCGAGCGTCGTAGAAACCTGGATCATGGCTCAGGCCTCCACCGGGCGCGAGAGGAGGCGGACCACCGTCCAGCGCTTCTCCTTGGAGAGCGGGCGGTGCTCCATGATCTCGACGCGGTCACCGGTCTTGTATTGGTTCAGCTCGTCGTGCGCCTTGTACTTGTTGCTGACGCGGACGTACTTCTCGTAGACGGGGTGCATCGCGCGACGGATGACCTCGACAACGATGGTTTTATCCATCTTGTCGCTGACGACCGTGCCGATCATCTTCCGGCGGAAGTTGTGCTCCTTGCGGGCCTCGGTCGGAGCGGGCGGCGGTGCCGCTGCCTTCGCGCGGGCGCTGCCGCTGGTGGCGGCGGGCTTCGCGTGGCGCTTCGACTCGGGGGCCTTCGGGGCGGCAGCGGACGCGCCTTTGGCGGCGGCGGGCTTCGCTTCTTTGGGGCTCGGGGCCTTTGCCTTGGCGGGCGGAGCCTTGCTCGTCTTCTTCTCGCTCATGATGCTCACTTCCCTTCGGCGGCTTCACCCTGGGAGCGGGCGCGCTGCGACAGGATCGTCTTCACGCGGGCGAGGTCGCGACGCAGGCGCCGCACGCTCGCGGTGTCGTTGAGGCGGTTGGTGAAGTTCTTGAACCGAGCCTGAAAAATGTCGTTCGAGAGGGACTTCTCGAGCTCCGCGAGCGACTCATCGGTTCGGCCAGCAAGGTCCTTCGCTTTCACGCGACCACTCCTTCATTCATCCATCTGCAAAGTCGGAACGTGCGCTCGCGCGTGGTCGCGCGGCGCGTGAGCGGGCTCAGACGTGGTCCCGCGCGAGGAAGCGGCACGCCATCGGGAGCTTGTGGGACGCAAGGCGGAAAGCCTCGCGAGCCATCTCCTCGGTGACGCCGGAGATTTCATAGAGGACGCGGCCCGGCTTCACGAGCGCGGCCCACTCCTCCGGGTTGCCCTTTCCGCCACCCATGCGGACCTCGAGGGGCTTCTTCGAGATCGACTTGTCGGGGAAGATGCGGATGAAGAGCTTGCCGGCGCGCTTGCAGTGACGCTGAACCGCCATACGAGCGGCCTCGATCTGGCGGGCCGACACGCGAGCGGGTTCGAGCGACTGCAGTGCGAAATCGCCGAAAGACACGTCGCAACCGGCGTTCGCGAGGCCGCGGTTGCGGCCCTTCTGCATCTTGCGGTACTTCGTTCGCTTGGGGGAAAGCATCGCTTCGTTCCTCGGCTGATCAGATGCGGCGCGGCTTGCGCTGCAGGACTTCGCCCTTGAAAATCCAGACCTTCACGCCGATCTGGCCGACCTTCGTGCGGGCCTCGGCGAGGCCGAACTCGATGTCGGCGCGCAGGGTGTGGAGCGGGACGCGCCCCTCACGGTAGCTCTCGACGCGGCTCATCTCGCTGCCACCGAGGCGACCGGCGCAGCGCACGCGAATGCCCTTGGCGCCGAACTTCATCGCGGTGCTGACGGCCTTCTTCATGGCGCGGCGGAACGCGATGCGACGCTCGAGCTGAGTCGCGATGTTCTCGGCGACGAGCTGCGCGTTGGTCTCGGCCTTGCGGACCTCTTGGACGTCGATGAAGACCTCGTTGTCCGTGAATTTCGCGACGCCGGGGAAGACTTGCTCGCCTTTCTGCGCGGTGCCGACATTGCCGCTCTTGAGGATCTCGATCCCCTTTCCGCCCTTGCCGATGACCATGCCGGGGCGTGCGGTGTAGACGATGACCTTCGCGCGGTTCGCCGCGCGCTCGATCTCTACGCCTGCGATGTTGGCGTTGTAGAGGTACTGCTTGATCGCGCGCTTGATGCGAAGGTCCTGGTGCAGCCAGCGGGTGTAGGCGTTGCCGTCCTCGTACCACTTGCTGCTCCACGTCTTGATGACGCCGACGCGGAAGCCTTGCGGATGGGTCTTCTGTCCCATGGGTCTCTCTAGTTGGGGATCAGTTCTTCTGATCGAGCTCGATAGTGATGTGGCTCACGCCCTTGGTGACGCGAGTCGCGCGGCCCATGGCGCGCGGGCGCCAGCGGCGGGTGAACCGGTTCGGTCCCTTGTCCACGGTCGCCTTGGACACGAAGAGTCGATCGATGTCCGCGCCGTTTGCCTGCGCGTTGGCGATCGCACTCTCGAGCAGCTTCTTCACGACAGGGGCGCCCGCCTTCGAGGTGAACTGAAGGAGCCGGATCGCCTCGGCCGCGTGCTTGCCGCGAACGAAGTCGATGATCATGCGCGCTTTCCGCGGGGCGATCCGCGAAAACATCGCACTGGCCTTGCTCTGCATTCGAACTCGTCTCCTCGTACGGGTGGGTCTCGTAAGCTGTGAGGCCCCGCTGGCGGGACACTCGGGCCTGCACGCGCATCGCGCGCTGGCTCGGCTGCTCGGCCGCGATGGCGGTTCGAGCGCGAGGCCGTCGTGCGAGTCGAGGTGTCGGACCGGCGAGGTTGTCGCGTGCCCTGAGCGCGTCACTGGGGGTTGGCCCGCAGTGGCCGTTCAGGCGATCCGATCTCGAGGCGCCGTTACGGCTCTCGAAAGAGGGAGCGCGTCTTACCAGGCCGGTTTGACCCGAGCAAGGGATTTTCGCTGACGGCCTGATTTGCGTGATTTGGCTGCTCGGTATTTCACCGAGGCGTGCGGGCCGCAGCGTCCTCGAGGACGAGAATCGCCTGATTCGCGGTGCCGTTGGAGGAATACTGCATGCGTGGCTGCTGGGGAAGATGTGTTGAGCTCAAACGATTCGCTTATAGTTTGGGCCCCAACTAATTCTGTGGAGGTCGGGCTGGGGGCGGCTTCTGTACAGCGCAGATCCCGTGGAAAATTCCACCTTTCTTCGCGCTTGACTTTTCAACCGCAGGAGTCTAGGCGCCGACAGAATCGAACGATTCGATGGAGCACAAACGATCCAGCGGCGGGCGTCGCACATCGTAGGACCGAAGTTCTCGCGAGCTGCTTTCTCGGCTTGCGCGTCGGCGCCGATGGCGGTTGACTCCGCCAGTTGCATGCAGCTCCAACTACCCCTCCCCACGAGCTCGGCGTTCGCGGCCCTCCTCGCAGTTGCGATGGCTGGCGTGACCGCGACGGGGTGCGGGGCGACGGCGCCTCTCGCAGCGCAGGACGCGACGACGCCTGGGGGCCATCTTCACGCGAACGTCGTCGTCGAGGTCGGTGAGCCTGACGCGACCGTCGCGATGGCGCCGGCTCCGCTCATCATGTCCGCCGGCCCGACCAATCTCTTCGTCGCTGAGGCTGGTGCGCGTTGCCCCGCCGAGATGGCGCTCGTCGGCGGCCGCGTGTGCATCGACCGATGGGAGAACTCGCTCGTGGAGATCACGGACGGGTCGACGGGTGGTGGCCAAGCGGGCGTAGCGGCGTGGTCGCCCTTCGAGCCTGTGGATCATGTGTCCGCCACCTTCCGAGCCGTGTCGCGGCCAGGCGTCTCACCGCAGGGATACATCAGCGGTAAGCAGGCGGAGCGCGCCTGTCGCTCAGCGGGCAAGAGGCTCTGCACCACGACCGAGTGGGAAGCTGGATGCCGCGGGCCGCAGCGCTGGCAGTTCCCCTATGGCAACACGCGCGTCGACGGCGCTTGCAACGATGACGTGCGGCAGAAGCACCCAGTGGTCGAGGCCGCCAAGATGCTCAACATCCCCTCGGACCGGATGTGGTTCGACGGGATGAACCTCGCGATCGTCAATCAGCTGCCGGACACGATCGAGCTCACCGGCACGCGAGAGACGTGCAAATCGCCTGACGGTCTCTATGACATGGTCGGCAACCTCCACGAGTGGGTCGCGGACGCGGACGGGACTTTCCGCGGCGGCTACTACATGGACACGACGAAGAACGGCGACGGCTGCAGCTATCGCACGACCGCGCACGACTTCGACTATCATGATTACTCGACGGGCTTCCGCTGCTGCGCGGACCCCGAGAGCATCGAGTGACAGTCGATTCGACGCGAAAAAGAGGGAACAGCGTGGGGGTGCGGACGAACCGGTTGCAGGCCGTTTGGGTCGGGGTTCGCGTGCTCGCAGTGGTCGCCGCAGCGACCTTGGCGAGTTCGTGTGGGGACAAGAAGAAGGACGACCCGAACCTCAATTCACCGCCGCCGCCCAACGTCACCACGCTGATCGACATCGGGACGAAGATCGGGACCGGGCGCGTCGTCGACACGACCCCCGTCGAGATCTCGACCGCGGCGCAGTGGAAGAAGGTCGTCGTGCTCAACAGCACGACGGCGCTCCTCGGCGGCACCGTCCCGAGCGAGGCCTTCGCGTTGACGACGACCAACGCGGGCCGCGTGTGGTCGGGCATGTCGGCGCGCGTGGACGGCATCGCGACATGGTCCGCAGGTGAAGACGGCACGCTCGTGCTCACGCAGGCGAAGCGACTGGTGCCGAAGAAGCCGGTGTCGCCCAAGCCTGGGCCTGCGTCATCGAGCGCGGCGCCGCCTCAGCCGATCGACACGCTGACATTCCAGTTTGCGCCTCCGGGGCAGAAGCTGGGGACGCCGGTGCCGTTCATCGCAGCCGATCCCGACGGCAAGCCCAGCCCTCTCGTCCTGCGCGGTGAGGGCACTCCGGCGGTGCTCGGCGCCGATCTCGTGTCGGTCGTGCTCGAGCTCAAGCCGAAGCAGTTCGCCGTCGCCTACGCCTCCGGCCCGGGCGCGAACCGACAGCTGCAACCGCTCGAGCTTCCGAAGGACGAGATCCCCGTCAATGCGCCGTTCGGGCGGGCACCACAGCTCCTCACCATAGCGAAGAACAAGCTCATGGTTCGTCCGTGGCCCAAGCCCACGGACACGATCGGCGAAGCCAAAGCGATCGATGGAGTCACGGTCACGAAGACGTTGGTCGACGAGCTCTCGGCAGGCCCCGAGTGCGAGCACGAGAAGTGGTCGTTCACGCGGGTGCAGCAGCCGAACAACCGGCAGTTCATCCTCGGGGTGAGCCCGGAGAAGACGGTGTTCTTCGAGATCCCGGTGACCACTCCGCAGAGCCCGATCGGGTGCTCGTCGGATCGCGTGGTCATCGAGGCCATCAACCCGAACGACAACAAGAACGCGCTGGTGACCTACGCGATCTCGGGTGAGCCCACGGCCCCGACGAACCCAGCGTTCCTCGTCACGTCCTGGCCGGGAGCCTTCGACCGCGAGCTCCACATGGCGCTGACCAAGGTCGGGCTCATCGCCGTGCAGCAGCTCACGACCAAGGTGAAGTGGTCGGTCCTCATCAGCGAGTCTGTCGACGGCGGCAAACGCTTCAACTTCGAGCGCAGCGTCGGTGAGGGCGAGGGCAGCACCGACGACGGCTACGACGTCGGAGCGCTCCTCGGCTTCGGGGATCGCACGCTGATGCTCCTCTCCGCAAAGGTGAACAAGACCACGCGACGCTCTTGGTACTGCATGGCGTCCGATGACAACGGTGTCACCTGGGCGCTGCCGTAGCGACTCGCCTCAGCCCTTCTTGCGGCTGCGCGGCTTGCTGAGCACCGGCCCCGACGCGTTCTCGCGTGCGATTTCGCTCGCGTGCTCCGCTGTCTTCATGTCGCCCGCATAACGAGCAAAGCGGCGATCGCCGCCCTGGAATACGCGCTTCATGGCCTTGAGCTCGCGAATCGCGGAGACGACGCGGCTCTGCTTGAGATTCGAGGCGCGTGCGATTTCGCTGGCGCTCATGCCCGAGCCCGCGCGCACGATGCGCTCGACCATCGCGACGATCTCCTCGCGGGCGGCGGAGCTGCGTCGACGTGGCTTGGCCGCGCGACCACGAGCCGAGCGGCCGCGCTTGGCGTCCTCGACGGGCGCGCGCGGAGCGCCAATACGCCGTTGTGGTGGTAGGTCGGGAGCACCTGGCAAGCTGCCGAGCTGATTGCGGACCAATGCGAGGATCGCTTCGTCGGACATGTTCCGCACGAGGCGCACGAGCTCGGCGCTGAAGGCGTCCATTCGGGCCATGGGGTCTCCGGCGCCCGAAAACGAATGGCGCTATGGCAACGATTAGGCGTCTCAATGGCGACGGTCAAGCCGAGTCCAACGCGAGAGAGCTCGCTTTGACGCACGCCCCGAATCGATGCAAAGGACAGAGCTCCATGCGGGTGCGCCTCGCTCTCCTCTCGTGCTTGGTCCTCGCGGCCTGCAATGACCAATCGCCCGCCACCGCGACCTCGAGTGAGGCGAAAGCCAGCGCCTCGGCGTCGCAAGGAACCGCGAGCGCGGCTCGAGCGTCGGCGCGCCCGGCCCCCCTGTCGGCAAGCGCGCACGTCACCGCGCCCTCTGCGCCATTGGGGCTTACGGGCGCGTGGTCAGGTAAGTATGACGCTGTCAAAAGCACCATTGCCCTGCCCGACGGCGTCACCGAGCCGGCGTGGAAGGCGGACGATGGCAAGGCGAACACCGGCAAAGGTGATATCGACCTCACGATTGCGGAGGACGGCGTCATCAGCGGGAAGCTGAGCGGTTCATTGGGCGACGCCTCGATAAGCGGAATGGTGGATGGGGCTGTGCTGGTCGCGACATTCCAGCCCGCCGCCGGGTCGAACAACGGTATGGCGGGGACGCTCGTGCTCTCGCAACACGAGGGAAAACCCGAGCTCGACGGTGAGATCAAGGCCTCGTCCGGCGACGCGAAGACCGTCCGCACCGCGAAGGTCCACCTCACCCGCAAAGAGCGCTGAGGCCGCGCTCGCTCAGCCGCCCGGCGTGTGGTTGTGGTTGTGGTGGCGAATGGACCGAGGCGGATCGGTCATGTTCTCCCAGACGCGGGCCTCGACGAAGATCGAGAGCAGATCGGCGTCGATGTGCTGGTCTTTGACCTCGAGCTTCAGGATGTCGAGCGCCTTGTCGAGAGGGACCGCGCGCTTGTACGGCCGGTCCGACGCGGTCAGCGCGTCGAAGATGTCCGAGACGCTCATCATCTTCGACTGCAGTGGGATCTCCTCGGCGTGGAGGCGATTCGGATAGCCGGTGCCATTGAGGCGCTCGTGGTGCGCGCCGGCGATATGGGCGACGCGGCGGAATTGCTTGCCCCAAGGGATCTGCGACAAGAATTGATAGGTGTGCACGACGTGGCTGCGGATCTCGTCGATTTCGTTCGGCGTGAGCGAGCCACGCGCGACGCTGAGGCTCCGCACCTCTTCATTGGTGATGAGCGGCCGCAGCTCGCCGGAGAGCGCCATATAGGACTCTCGCGCAATGCCCTCGATTCGAGCGAAGTCTCCACCCTTCAGCACGGTCGGTTCGTTTGCGGCACAAATGGTGTCGAACGCGGCCTCGAGCTCGGCGCGGCGCGCGGCGAGCTCTTCGTCGAGCGGGACGAGCTCGTGCGCCGGTGCGCCGCGCTCGAGCAAGTGCATCTTGCGCCGGAGGATCTCGACCTCGAATGAGCGGATCGCGAAATCGAAGCGCAGCCGGATGCTGTCGAGCTGATGCGAGAAGAGCTTCTTGGCTTTGATGAGGACCTCTTCGCGGACGCCGATCTTGCCGAAGTCGTGGAGCAGCGACGCGTACTCGAGCTCGCGCAGATCGTCGCGGGTCCATCGGACGTCGCGGAAGGGGCCGGTCGAGACGCGCTCGACGGCGCGCGCGAGGCCGACGGTGAGGTCGGCAACGCGCCGGCTGTGCCCGCTCGTCGTCGGGTCGCGCTGCTCGATGGCCTCGACGCTCGCGCGGACGAAGCCCTCGAGCATGTGGTTGATCTCGGCGTAGAGGATCGCGTTCTCGAGGGCGATGCCCGCCTGCGAGGCGAGCGTCATGAGGAGCTCCTCGCTGCGCTCGTCGAACGCGATCACGTTCTCCTCGGCGTCGGCGGGCGTCAGGAGCTTCCTCTCGAGGTCACGTTTCTTGTTGATGAGCTGGATGACGCCGATGACGTCGCCAGCGCGCGACAGGAGCGGCGCGCAGAGCATGCTGCGCGTGCGGTAACCGATCTTGGCGTCGAAGCTCGGGTCGAAGCCGAAGGGCGAGCGCGGGGGCAGCGCGTACACGTCCGCGATGTTGAGCGGGAGTTTGTGCATCGCCACGTAGCCCGACATGCTGCGCGAGTTGATCGGGACGCTGAACTCGCGCCAGTCGAAATCGATGGAGTCGTTCTGCGTGAGCTTGAAGCGCAGCGTCCGGCGCAGCGGGTCGGGGTCGTCGCCTTCTACGACGTAAAAGCTACCTGCGTCGGCGCCCGTGATGAACCGGCTCTTCTCCAGGATGAGGTCGAGGAGCTTGTCGATCTCGCGCTCGGTCGAGATGGCCTTCGCGATCTCGATGAGCTCGCCGAGCTCGTAGCGATAGCGGCTGAGCCACTTGCCGCGGCTCTCCGCGCGCGACCGGACCTCGATGAGCTCGAAGGCCGCGGTGAGCGCGACGAAGAGCGCGTCACGCGTGGGGTGCTCGGGCAAGAGCGTCGCGAGGCCACGCTCGACCGCGGACGTGAGATCGGGCTCGCGCGGGTGGCCGAAGAGGACGAGCGACGCGCCGCCCTCCGCGAGGCGACCAGCGAACGGTCGGAGCAGGTGTCGCGCGTTGTCCCAGACCACCGCGGGCGCCAAGAGGACCGCCGCGGCGTCCTTGCGGACGAGCAGGAACAGTGGATGCGGTCGAACGATGACGCGGTTCGCGAGGCGCGGGTCCTCGCGGACCATTTGAAAAACGCGCTCGACGTCATGCATCGGGTTCGCTGCAGTCTCGGTCGAGATCACGTCGTTGGTTCCTTGTCGCGTTGAGCACTCTGTTGCTCGGCCGCTTCGAGGCGCGCTGCGCGCTTCGCCGTCTGCTCGGCGCGCTCGCGCTCCCGCTCCTGCGCCAGCGCGGCGTCGCGTCGATCGTAGGCGACGATGATGCGTTGGACGAGGGGGTGGCGGACCACGTCGACCTGGGTGAAGTGCGTGAACGCGATGCCCTCGGTGCCGAGCAGGAGGTCGCGTGCTTCGGCGAGGCCGGAGCGCTGCCCCGAGGGCAAGTCGACCTGCGTGACGTCGCCCGTGACCACGGCCTTCGACGCGAAGCCGAGCCGCGTGAGGAACATCTTCATTTGCTCGCTCGTCGTGTTCTGCGCCTCGTCGAGGATCACGAAGCAGTCGTTGAGGGTGCGGCCGCGCATGAACGCGAGCGGCGCCACTTCGATCGCGCCGCGCGTGATGAGGCCCTGCGCTTTGTCGGCGTCGATCATGTCGTAGAGCGCGTCGTAGAGCGGCCGCAGATAGGGGTTCACCTTCTCCGCGAGATCGCCCGGCAAGAACCCGAGCTTCTCCCCGGCCTCGACCGCGGGCCGCGCGAGGATGATGCGCTTCACCCGGCGCTCGACCAACGCGTGCACGGCCATCGCCATCGCGAGGTAGGTCTTGCCGGTGCCGGCGGGCCCGATGCCGAACGTCAAATCGTGCGTTCGGATCGCTTGGATGTAGCGCCGCTGCGCGAGGCTCTTCGCCCCGATGGGCCGCTTGCGCGCCGGGATGACGATCGCGTCGTCGAACAGATCGCGCAGGACGACGGTGGGGTCGTCGCGCGTCGTGTCGAGCGCGCGCTGCAGATCCTGCATCGAGAGCTCGCTGCCCTCGGCGATGAGCTCGGCGAGCTCGCTGATGAAGCGCTCCGCTCGCGTGACGGCCGCGGAGTTGCCCGCGATCTGGATGGTCGTGCCGCGAACCCCGGTCTCGACCTCGAGAGCTTTGGCCAAGAACCTGAGCTGTTCGCCACCCGGCCCCATGATGGTGGTGAGCGTCGCGAGATCGGGGACCTCGACGGTGCCCGTGGAGCGCACCATTCCGACCGTGAGAGCCATCGTGTCTTTCGCCATTTATCCTCGCCGTTCTGCACGGCCATGGTTCGCGCCGTTGGCCCGACGGTGAACCATACGACACCCTGACCAATCGCCGTTCAATGCTTGACCCTCGAAGCTTCGGGTGCGAGCGTCGCGGACGTGCGGACCTTCCCCTCGAAGAGAGTCTACGCCGCTGCGATCCCTGCTGCGCTCGTCTTGACGACTGCGGCGACGAGCTACGGTCAAACGCCACCATCGGACAAGAAGACCGATGGCGGCTCGACCGCGCTGGAGGTTCCCGAGACGCCGCCGCTCCCGCCGACGCCGGGAGCGAACGCGCCGACGATCACGGGTGCTCCCGCGCCTCTGCCCAAGGCTTTCCCGGATGAGGTCCCGATCGCGCTGCGAGACGGGGTCACCGGTGAGCCCATCGCCGGCTGGCACGGGATGTTCTTCCTCAGGTCGACGGACGGCAACTTCCGCATCTCGCCCGTCGGCGACTTGATGTTGGACTTCGGCGCATGGGCTGGGTCGAACGTCGACACCCACCCGACGTCTTCGGGCGGCTCCGGGCTCGCGCCTCGCTTCAGCGTGCGGCGCATGCGGATCGGCTTTCAAGGCGACTTCCTCAAGCGTTGGTCGTTCGCTGCGGCGTTCGATCTCACGCAGTCCTTGACGAACCCGAACGGCACCGAAGAGGTCTCGGCCGCGCCGCCCGGTGAAGACCCGACCTCCGACTCGGCGCGGTTCAAACCTGCGCAGGGTGTGGACGCGGCGACGGGTCTTCGCGACGTCTGGGTGAACTACTCGCTCTGCCCCTGCTTCAACATCATGGTCGGCCAATTCCAACCGCCGATGACGATGGAGAACCGCACGTCGGACACTTCGACGCCCCTGATGGAACGCAGCGTCGCGACGCGCTCGTTCATCGTGCCCGGCCAGCGCGAGACCGGCATCATGCTTTGGGGTGACGTGCTCGACGAGGTCTTCACCTACGAGGTGGCGGTCGTGGGCGGCGACGGACAGAACCGCGCCTCCGTGGACTTCCTGCCGGACGTCATCGGTAGGTTCATGTTCGAGCCACTGAAGAGCTTCAAGAGCGTAAAGAACTTCCGTATCGGGGTCAGCGCCCGCCACGGTGAGCGCGACCCCGAAGCCGTCGCTTACGACGTTGTTCCTCTCTCCACGTCACAGGGCTTTACGCTCTGGAACTCGACCTACAAAGACTCGTTCAATCGGATCGTCCACATCATCCCATCAGGCGCGCAAAACACGATTGGCGGCGAGCTCTATTTGCCAGTCGGGCCGGTCGACCTGGCAGCCCAGGGCTACTATTCCGATTACCACACCCGCGAGGCCATCGACGGCTACCAGAAGTCCAACACCGAGCGACTCGGGACGCTGAACGGTATGGGATTCACCGCGTGGCTCACGTGGTGGGCGTTCGGACACTCGCGCATCGGCTCGCCGGTCGGGATGAGCCGCCCGTCGAAGCTCGCGCTGAAGAAGGAAGCCGAGCTGAAGCGTGGACTCGAGGTCTCGGCGCTCTTCTCGGCAGTGGTCGCGAACTACGACGGCAATGATCGCGGGGGCGACGACGACACCAAAACGCCGGGTTCGACCGAGGCGCCGGAGACGTCGATCAACACCTACCAATTCGGGCTCGCGCTCAGCTATTGGCATACGCGGAGCGTCCGGCTCTCCTTCAATTACGGTCTTTATTGGGTGCCTGACGCACACATCGGCGAGAACCTCGCGCGCGTCCCCGGCAACCTCGGCGCGACTCCGGATACCGAGTTTTCGGGCGACATCCTGCACGAGTTCGGCACTCGAGTTCAGCTGCAGCTCTGACGCTCGCGCGGCTTCGCGCTCGTCCGAATTGGTGCCAAAATCAGCGCGGTGAGGACGACGACCAAAGGAGCCGTGGGCGCGGTCGAGCCGCCTGAGCTGGTCTCTGGGACGGTGCTCGCTGGCCCGGATTTGCTGGTCGAGTTGCCGACCCACGCCTCACCCGTGCGGGCTCGGCGCGCAAAGAGCTGCTTGGTGCTCGCCGAGCCTGGAGATCGCGTGCTCTGCGCGCTCGATGGCGAGGTGGTGTTCATCCTCGCGGTGCTCGAGGGCGCCAAAGACGCCACGCACCTCGAGGTGGGGGGCGCGCTCGAGCTGACAGCAAAGAAGGTGGCGATCCAATCCGAGGAGTTCGCGGTGCGCGCCGCAAAGCTCAAGTTGCGGACGAAGCTCGCGCTCTTCGCGCTCGAGGAGCTGCGTTTGCTGGGCCGGTCGGTCGACGCCCAGGTCGCAGATCGCGCCGCGCTCCTCGCCGAGAGGGTCGAGTCGCACGCCTCTCGCTTCTTCGCCCACGCGAAGCAGAGCTTCCGTTTTGTCGAGGAGGTCGACCACACCGAGAGCCCTGCTTCGGGTCGAGGCCCGATTGGCCCGTCCGCGGAGAAACCCGATGTGTGAGAGGGCAACGTGAGCGAAGCCCCGGCGACGAATGCGCCGTCGATCTCGGATGCGCTCGCGAAGCTCTCGGAGGCCATGCGGAGCTCGGGCGCCGGCACGACCGACGCTGCACGCAAGCGCGCGGCGGCGATGCTCTCGGAGCTCATGCGCACGGACGACGAGGATCTGCTGCGCTTCGCGAAGCGACACTTGGCGGGTCGCGCCGTCGACGAAGAGACGATGAAGAGCCTACGTGAGCTCGCGCTCGGCCTCGCGCGACTCGTCTTCGTCATGGGCAAGGGCCGCGGGGAGGAAGAGGTCCTCCAAGACGTCCGCGCCGCGCTGCTCGACCGACTCGAAGAGCTGGAGTCCGACAAGCCGATAGAGCCTCGCGCAGCAAAGCCGAAGATCGCGCCCAATGCCGAAGTGGCGCTGCCTGCCCCCGCGCCAGTGCCCGAAGCCCCGCGCCCCGCCTACGCGATCGACAACGAGGAGACGATTCCCAACGCCGAGCCTCCGGATGCGACCGCCGTCAACGCGAGCGGCTTGCCGTTCAGCCCAAGCCCGGCAGCCCCAACCCCGGCGACGCCCGAGCGAGTCGTGAGCAGGGCCGCGCGCTTCGAGGAGACGCTCGCGCCCCCCGAGCGACCTCGCAAAGACACCCTCCCTTTCCAGAAGAGCGCGGCGCTCCCCAAGCACCTCGCGAACATGGACCTCGAGACCTACGCGACCTTCACCGCGCTGCTCACCGTCTATCAGGAGCACGCGGCGCAGATCTGTTCCCAATATGGGGTTCGCGACACCGCCGAACGAGACCTCCTCGATCGACATTGGTTGACGGTCTTCGGGGCCAATCCGGAGCTCGGCGCCGAGTGGATCCGGCGGCGCGACGAAGCGCTATCCCGGTATCGCCGCGGCCGCTGATCCCATATCGATCACGTTGGACTCGCCATGGAACGAGCTCGCGCCGAATCGCCTATTCTCCTTGCCGTGTTGTCGAGAGCCCCTGCTGTCCGTTTGATCTGCACCGTCATCGGCCTCTCGGGGTGCGCGGGGAGCACCCACTCACGCGACGACGCCGCGGCCTCATCCACGGAGTCGACCGCGACCAACTCGACCGGAGCGGCGACCAACTCGGCCGCGGCCTCGAGCTCGACGACAGCCAGCTCGTCGACAGCGAGCTCGTCTGCGAGCGAGCAGCCCACCTCGGAGATCGCGGTTCGATCGACTCGCCCCGTCGCCTCGGCCGACGTGATCGACGTGGGCGCGGGACCCATGGCCTCGCTGTCGACGGAGGAGCAAGTCGTCCTCCCCGGCAAAGTCGTCTTCGTGACTGGCAAGGCCGAGCTGGCGCCCGAGGGTGAGTCCGCGCTGGAGCCGCTCGTGAGGTTCCTCGCGTCGCGATTGGAGATCACGCAGCTGCGGATCGAGGTCCACAGCGACTCGATGGGCGCGTCCGAGGCCAACATGAAGCTCAGTCAGGCGCGGTCGCTCGCGGTCGCCAAGGCGCTCGTGAGGCACGGAATATCCTGTAAGCGATTGCTCCCAGTCGGGTTCGGCGAGACCCGTCCTATCGCGCCGAACGACACGAGCCAGAACCGCAGCAAGAACCGTCGCGTCGACTTCTTCGTCGCGCGATGGCGCGGCCGCACGGCGAAGACGCCCGGCGAGAACGGTGGCGTCTCGGGGGGCGATCCCTGCCAATGACTGGGCGCTAATAGAGCCGAATGCGGCGCTCGAGCAGCAGCGTGCGAACGCGTGGCAGAGCGCGGAGCTCGTCCTCGGCGATGGCGCGGATGATGGGCTCGTAGCTCGACATCGGTGCGAGCGCGCGCCCCGCCAAGAGCACATGTACCGCGCGAGGTTGTGTGATGGGACGCCCAATCGAGCTGACGAGGACGACCTCGACCTCGAGCGCCGTGTCGATCTCCGCGGCGGTCCGCGCGGCGATGCGATCGCCGAGCACGTTGTACAGCTTACCGACGTGGGTCACGGGGTTCTTGCCGGCCGCGGCCTCCAAGGTCATCGGCCGATAAGGGGTAATCAAGCCGCTCGCCCGATTGCCGCGCCCGACCTCGCCGTCATCCCCCGCCTCGGCGGAGGTTCCAGTTACCGTCATGTAAATATCGCCGCGCTCGACGTCGTCGGCGACATTGAGGGACAGATCGACCTCGTTCGCGGTGAGCCGCGCCGCTGCGTCTCTGGCGAACACGCGCAGGCGTTCCTTCTTGTTTTGGTAGTCCCCGAGATCGGAGACGAACTTCGACACGAACGCGCACGCTACCGTCAAGTCGATGTGCTCGCCTGAGCGGACACCCATGACCTTGACGTCGGGCCCCGCGTAGGGGTGAGCGCGCAGACAACCCGGTGAGCGCAGCGCCTCTTCCACGCCGAGGACGACCTCCTCGAGATCGGTGAGTGGGCAGAAGCCTACGCCGATGGAAGTGTCGTTGGCCCGCGGGATGGCCGCTCTGTCGCTGTAGCCGCGCGCGAACAGCGCAGCGAGCTCCGAGCTACCGGGATGGATCTTGGGGATGAGCCGCACGTGCTGATCCACGGAGAGGTGCGGCAGGTGGGTTGCGAGCCACGAGCGCGCGGCCTCCACGACGATCTCGTCGACCGGAATGTGGACGCCGCGGAACTCGCGAGTCGCGCGCCCCGCGAGATAGATCTCGATCGGGGCAATGACCTCTCCGCCGCCGAAGGCCGCGCGCGCTTCACCGCCTGACAGAAGGACCTTGTCGACGTTGTGGTGAAGAATGAAGCCGAACCGATCTTCGTAGGCCTTGGAGAGCGCGACAGACATCTCCTCGGCGAGCGCGTCGCAAATCGTATCGGGGTGCCCGAGACCCTTACGCTCGACGACCTCGAATGGGGCGACGCCTGGGCCGCCGCCAATCCGGCCTTCGAGGTGGAGAGCCAGCGCGCCCATCACCCCACCCTGACTGGTACGCTCGGCATCTTGGTGTCGACGGTGGTGAGCGCGAGCTCACCGCGCCGGAAGGTGTCGGCACCCGATAGCGTGCCTCGCCAAGCGGCGTCTCCCAGTTTGCCGTCGACGTGAATGGCCATATGCCAGAGAGTCTCGATCTCCTGAGCGTCGCCGCGTCGGACCACGTGACCGACCCACGCCGTAATCGAGCCCTCGCGGCCGAAGCTGACAGTAAACGCCAGTTGATCCCCCACGATCGAACCCGTCAGTGGAAAAGACTCACCACGACAGAGGCCAATGGCTGGCTGGAATCGACCGCTCAGCCGGCCATCTTCCTCGACGAGGTGGACCAGCGATTGATGCTGGTTGTGCCAAGTGCCGGTGATCGTCGACATATGGGACCTCCGCACAAAAGAGCATACAAACTCGGCGCCAATCCAATGGGCGAGTGGGCAGAAGTCGAGGGTTCGCTTATCGCCCTCGGTCGCACGTCTTTTTTCAGCGTCGCGAGCGCCGGTGACGCGCGCGCTCAATCCATTGGAATAGACAGTTCAGGCGCGGACGCAGCCGTTGCGTCGAGGACGGCAGAAAGCGCAGTGCGCGAGGCTCAGAGGCTGGGGCCGACTGGCAAATAGCTGATGTAGCCGGCGCGCGAGCGGAGCGTGTTCGTGCCGATATAGACGCCGCTACCAAATACGAAAGTAGAAATCGTAACGGCACCCACCGGCATGTTGAGGAGCGCGCCCGCGCCCTGACTGTCCGTCTTCTCCGCCATCAAGTTCGGCAAGGCGCCAGTGAAGTAACCAATGTCGGCCTGGTCATCGAGGTCCATCGAGGTCATGTAGACCCCGGCCTGGCGCTCGTCATTGCAGTCGTCGGTGATCACGACCCCAGAGCCGCGCGTCGGGTCCCAAGTGCGGCCTGCGGCGCTGACGAGGCCCTCGAACTCGGTCTGACGAATGAGGCGTACGAGCTTCGTCGTCGGGGGCAGAACGACGGGCGGCTGGAAGAAGGCCAGCGACGGCATGGTCTCGTCGCTCTGGATCTCCACGAAGCCGGCAAAATTGGCGGCGAGCGTGAGCGTCAGCAGGCCGTTCGCGTCGGGCTGCGGAGCGGAGGGGTCGGGGTTGAGACAATTGACGTCGAGCGCCGAGCAGAGCTTCGTGGTGAGGTTCGCCGGAACGACACCCGCTTGCGTGGCGAGCTCGAATTGGAACTTGTGCGTGATCATCCCGTCCTGAGGAACGGGTGGGGTGAAGCCGTGACGCACGCATTCGAAGTAGGCGGGCAGCACGACTGGAGCGCCGCCCTCACCGCCGGAGCCGCCGGTTTCCTCGATCGGCTGGCAGATGTTCTGAACGCACTCCGACGCGGGAAATCCGCGCGCGTCGCAGTCGGCCGCGACCTCGCATTGCTGGCGATCGAGGTTGAACGCGATCGAGCAAGACCCCAATCCGAGGAGCGCCAGGCCGCCCGCGAGCTTCTTCCCCCTAAGCATGTCTCGAAGCGTAGCGCTCGCGTGCTGATCTCGTCCAGCGCGCCGCTGGCTTCAGAAGGTCTGGTTCTCGAAGTGAAAGAGCATGACCTTCGGAGTGGCGCTGTCCGGCTCGAGGATGATGGCGCCGTCACGCGAGCCGCCGTTGCGGTGGATCTTGTGCGCGCTCGAGCCGCCGCTGCTGTCCGCGTAGACGCTGACCTTCTGGCCGATTTGGATCTCGTCGGTGACCCGCTGCGCGAGCTCGTCCATCGGGATCGGCGTGAACGGCGACCCCACGTGAACGCCGAAGTTCACCACGTAATCGAGCTGCGCGTTGGGGTGCCAACCCTCGGCCCAAGGAGCGCCGGGGGCGTCGTGCTCGAGGACCAAGAAGCGCACGTCCGGATCGCCGAAGTCGGACTTGATGTTGATGACCAGGCGATAGACCGCGCCGTTCATCGTGACCTCGAGGACGACGTGGTCGTTGTTGAAGAGCGTGCACTGCGTGTCCGACGGTCGCACGACAGCGAGGACAGTGCCGTCGAGGCGACCGAACGAAGCCGTGAGCTCGGAGCCGAACTCGTCGGCGCAGTTGGCGGCCTTGTCGACGACGCCGCCCGTCCCGCCCCCGCCGAGGTCCGCGGTGCCGCCGTCGCCGCCCGCGCCACCGACGCTCACGGTCGAGCCACCAGCGCCACCCGCCGCGCCGCCAGCGCCCGTGCCAGTGGGGTCGGTCGACGAGTCACCACAAGCCACGAAGAAGAAGAGCGCAGTGATGAGGAGTCGTCGCATGCGGGCTCGGTAGCACGAGCCCTCGAGCCTGTCAGGCGGCTCCTTCGTCGTGCCTGGCGAGCCGTTGAAGCTCGGTCCACAGCGCGGCGACGTGCCGCTCTTCGGTGGCTTCGGCGCCGACGCTGACGCGCAGGACGCGCTTGCCGCGGAGGACGTCCGTCGTCAGGTACGCGAGGCCGCTCGCTGCGAGCTCCGCCGCGATCTTCGCGTTGTGCGCGTCGAGCCAGTCGGCGTCGCCCGCGCGCGCAGCGGGCACGTGGCGGATGCAGAGCGTCTGTAGCGGCACAGGCGCGAGGAGCTCCCAATCGGAGGTCTCGCGCACGCGATCGGCGAGCCAGCGCGCGTTCTCGAGGTCGCGGCGCAGGCGCGCCTCCAGGCCCTCGACGCCGGTGTCGAGCAGCACGAAGAGCAGCTTCAGCGAGCGGAATCGGCGCCCGAGCTGGATGTGCCAATCGCGGTAGTTCTTCACCGCGCCGTCTTGGACCGTGCGCAGATAGGCCGGCTGCGTCCCCATCACGCGGACGAGGTGCTCTGCGTCGCGGACGTAATACGCGCTGAAGTCGAAGCCGACGCCGAGCCATTTGTGCGGGTTGAAGACGAGGCTGTCGGCGCGCTCGATGCCCGCGAAGAGCGGTCGTGCCTCGGGGAGGATCATCGCGCTGCCCGCCATCGCCGCGTCGACGTGGAGCCAGAGTCCGCCGCGCTGCGCGACCTCGGCGATGGACGCGAGAGGATCGAACGCCGTCGCGCCGGTCGTTCCCGCGGTCGCGACGATCGCGCAAGGGACGAGGCCCGCGGCGCGGTCGCGGTCGATCGCGGCGGCGAGCGCGGCGACGTCCATCGAGAGGTCGGCTGCGACCGGCACCGTGCGCAGGTGGTCCGCCCCGAACCCTGCGAGGAGCGCGGCCTTGCGAACGGAGCTGTGCGCGAGCTCGGAGGTGTAAATCGTCAAGGGAGCTTCACGACCTTGCAGGCCGCCGCGGAGCTGCGCGAGATCGGTCGTCCGCTCGCGCGCGCAGAGGAGCGCGGTCAACGTCGCGGTGCTCGCGGTGTCTTGTATGACGCCCGTAAAGGAATCCGGGAGCCCGACCATCTGGCGCAGCCAGTCCATCGCGACCTCCTCGACCTCGGTGACCGCGGGCGACGTCTGCCAGCTCATGCCCTGCGCGCCGAGGCCGGCCGCGACGAGGTCGGCGAGCACCGACGCGAAGCTGGTGTTGGACGGGAAGTACGCGAAGAACGACGGGTGATTCCAGTGGGTGATGCCCGGAAGGATGTCGCGCTCGACCAGCGCGAACGCGCTCTCCATTTGGCCGCCGTCTCGCGGAGGTGAAGCAGGCAGGCGCGCGCGGATGTCTCCGGGCGCGACGCTGCTCATGACGGGCAGCGACTCCATTCGAGTTCGATAGTCAGCGACCCAATCGACCCACTGGTGGCCGAGCCGGCGAAAGGTCTCCGCATCCATCGGCGCAGTATGGATTTTCGCTCGCGCCGTGAGAACTCGGATGATCCGGTCGCGGGTGTTCGGCGCCGACGAACGAGCGGCTCAGGCGAACGCGCCCCACTCGTCCTCGAGGAGCTTCACCGCGTCGACGAGATCCACCGCGACGCTCTGGATGAGCCACTCGTCGGCCTGGCGACCGGCCGCGATCGCGCTGAACGTCGGCGGCACGAGGCGCCCCGCGAGCTGCGTGAGCACGCGCCCCGCGCGCTGCATGCGCGAGACCCACTCGGTGTCGCGATAGGGCCCCTCGGACTGGGTGAGGATCGTGCGCCCCAAGCTGAGGAAGCGCGCGCGCAGCACGTCGGTGGGCTCGTCGCGCTGCGAAACCGAGCGGCGAAGATCGGCGAGCCCTCGAAGCACCATGCCGACCGGCGAGCCCGGCGTGACCGGCGCCGCGGCCGCCGCGGTCTTCACCGAGCGGATCGCGACGTAGTGCTCGCCGTGAGGTGCCGTGACGGCCTTGATGAACTCGGCGCCCGCGGACTCGCCTGCGGTCAGCGCGAGCTCGCGCGCCGTCGCCTGATCGACGTCGAGCGAGTCGCCCATCTCTTCGATGCGGGCCACGCCGACGGACGCGAGCATCGGATCGGCCCACGCCATGATCAGCTTGTTCGCCTGACGAACCCACGTGGCGAGCACCTGAGCGCGAGCTTCGACGAGGATCGCCTGGGCGTCGTCGAGCCACACGATGCGGCCCTCTTTGGGGTCGTAGCGCAGCGTGCGTCCCTCGGCGCCGAGCTCGGCGAGTCGCTTCTCGAGGGCGCGCTCCGCGTTCTCCCAGCGATGCAGCGGACTCAGCGGCTCGCGCCCGTCCTCCCAGTCGACGTTCTCGATCGACACGGCCGGGACGCTGAGGTCCGGGCGCGGCGTCATCACAGTGCGCACGGGCCCGCCCGGTCGACTGGCCTCTCGGTGCTCGCGCCCCGGGTCGACCTGCAGCGCAGCCTCGAGTGCAGCGCGCCCACGCAGCCGCGCGGTGCTCGCGCGGGCCTGTTGCTGCTGCTGCTGTTGCTGCTTCTTCTTCAGCTTGCTCGTTCCGCGATGGGCTCTCATCGTTGGTACTACCGCGTCGCTCGAGTTCGCTCGCCGGAGGGCGTTCCACCGAGCAGGTTCGCAATCATCCGCGGCAGGCGATGCCCTTCGCGGCGAAACAAATCATTGTGCCCGCCACCGGAGAAGATCACGAGCTCCGATCGAGGCGTCGCGCTCTCGAGCGCGCGGGCCATGGCGATCGGCACGAGCGTATCCTGATCACCGTGAACGATGAGCGTGTCGATCGGGATGCGCGGGGCCTTCTCGAGGTTGTCGAAGCGATCGCGCACGACCCATGAGGTCGGGATGAGCGGGGTGAAGCGCGAGACCATGTCGACCATCGACGTGAACGGCGAGACGAGGACGAGCTTTGCGCCGTAACCACGCACCGCCATCTCGACCGCGACGCCAGTGCCCAAGCTGTGGCCGACGAGGATCGTCCGCTCCTTCGTGACGCCGAGCGCGGGGAGCTCATCGAGGGCGCGCGCAGCGGCGGCGTAGATCGAGGCCTCCGTCGACTTGCCGTCACGCGCGAGGCCGTAACCGGGGTACTCGACGAAATAGACGCCGACGCCGAGGTCCATGAGGAACTGCGCGAGCGGCCCGAGATCGACGAGCTCCTCACCGTTGCCGTGGAAGAAGACGATCGTCGGTCGACCCGGCGACGGCGCTGCCCAGAGAGCGACCACCGTGCCTGCGCCGGTGAGCTCCTCGTCGGTCGGGTCGCGCGGCACCGCACCCGAGGCAGAGCGCGTCGGGTCGAGCCGCAAGAGCTTGGCTCGCGCGACGCTCGGCTCGAGGCCCGAGCGAGGCGCTGGGAACACGATCGATCGATGCAGCGCCCACACCGACGCGGCGTAGACGCCGTAGAAGATCGCAGCTCCCACGCCCACGCGACGCAGGGTCTTCAGCGAGAGCTTGAACCGGCTCGGTGCGATGCTCGGAGAGGTCTCGGAAGTCGCCACGCGGTCGCCAGGATATCGGGGAGCGCTCGTCTGTCTACGGCCTTGCGCGGAGGCCGACGTCCTGAGATCAGCGTGGGATACCGTAGAAGTAGTATCCGTGGCCGAATGGCTTGTAGCGGTAGATCCCGTAGCGCCATTCGTAGCTCGGATCGCGACCTGCCATGTCGAGGAGCTCGTCTTCGGTGTAGACACGGAGCGTGCTGACGATCCCGTCCCACGTGGAGGCGAGGATCGCAATCGGAGTAGCCCACGTGAGCACGGCTCGCGCGAGGCGCCGGTTCTTGCTGATGATGGGTGAGAGCGCGAGGGCCGGGATCCCGACGGGCGCGAACGCCGCGAACGTGAGCGGGTTTCGTTCGAAGCCCTCGGCGACGAAGATCGGCGCGCGATCTTCGATGGCGCTCTCGATCACGCCGCGCGCGAGCGGCTCGGGCAGGTGATGCAAGACGTTGATGATCGTGCGCGCCCGACCGCGTGAGAGCTCCGCGGGGATCTTCGTCGCGTCGACCGAAGACTCGACGAAATGGAGCGAGCCGCCGTGTCGAGTCGCGAGCGGGCGCCAGACCTCGGGACGAGGAAAGAGATCCGTCAGCGTGATCGACAGCGGCAGGCCGCGGCGCTCGAAGGCTCCAAGCACGATCTCGGCGGGACCGCCCGCTCCCGAGCCCAAGTCGAGCACCTCGCGTGTGCCCGCGCGCTCGAGAAAAGACGCGAGCGGATCGACCAAACCGTCGAGCATGCGACCCCACACCAGCGTGCGAGACAGCGCCTCCACGATGGTGTCGCGGAGCACGGCGGGCACCCACGGCTGGTCGTTGAACTCGAACGCTTGGACGCGAGGGAGAGCCATGGGTAGAGAGGTACCAGGTTGACGGTGCGAGGTCGGGGCCTTCGATGCATGCTGCTGGGCGCTCTCGTAGCGGGGCTCACGCTCACGCTCGCGCCGCAGCTCGCGCTCGCCGCAGACGCGCCGACGAAGAAGACCGCGAGCCTCGGTTGGTCACGCCTCGACGGCGCCGAGTCCTGCATCGGCACGAAGGATCTCGCTCAGCGCGTCGAGAAGATCCTCGGGCGCCCCGTCTTCGTGTCCGCGTCGCTCGCGGATCTCGCGATCGAGGGCCGCGTCGAGAAACGTGAGGGTGACCTCGGGTTTCGCGTGGTCGTGTCTGTCGCCGACGTCAGCGGGCCGCTCGGCACCCGCGAGCTCACGACGCAGGGCGCTTGCTCGGAGCTCGATGAAGACCTCGAGCTCGCGATCGCGCTGATGATCGATCCGGACGCGACCCTCACCCCACCGCCGCCTCCTCCTCCACCGCCACCGCCTCCACCTCCCCCGCCGCCACCTCCGGCGAAGAAAGAGCCAGCGCCCCCAAAGGAAGAGCCCTGGCGCGGCGATGTCTCAGCGGGCTTCGCGGCGGGGTTCGGCTACCTCCCCAACGTGAGCCCCGGCGTCTTCGCCGCCGCGAGTCTCACGCCACCGAAGTTCGTCCCGCTCGAAGCCTCCCTCACGTTCTTCGCCCCCGAAGACGTCGAGATTCGGACCGCGACGGTGACGTTCTATTCGCTCCAGGGCGCCGCGACGATCTGCCCGCTCACGTACGAGGGCGCGCTCGCGGCGGTGCGCGCGTGTGGTGGTGTCGAGGGTGGCTTCCTCTTCGCGGGCGCCGAGGGCTTCGACTTCGCCGGCGAGGGCAGCGACCTCCACGGGATGCTCGGCGCGCGCGTCGAAGCGAGAGGCACGATCCACATCTACGGCCCGCTCTACATCGGCATCTCGGCGATCCTCACCGTGCCCTTCTTCAGACCCGAGTTCGTGTACCTCGACGGCGCGAGCACGGTACCCATCTTCCAACCGGCCCCGCTGCTCGGAACTCTGCACGGCTTCGGCGCGCTCGCGTTTCCTTAGCGCTCCGATCAGAAAGCTCGCAAGGTGCCGCCACTCCCAGGATGATGGAGGCCAGCGCGCTCGCCCTGTCGATGGAGCCGCTCCGGGCGATGTCGGTACGATCCCAGCGAAATGCGATCCGCGACGCTCAGCCCTCGCTCGAGTTCGCGAGCGTGTTTCGACAGCACGCGCCCTTCGCGTGGCGATGTCTGCGTCGACTCGGCGTCGCGAGCGGCGACTGCGATGACGTGTGCCAGGACGTCTTCCTCGTCGTCCACAGAAAGCTCGGCGAGCTCTCTTCTCCGGACGCGCTCCGCGCCTGGATTTACGGCATCTGCGTGCGCAAGGCCTCCGACTATCGACGCTCCGCGCGGCGCCGCCACGAGGAGCTCAGCGACGCACCGCCCGACCGCACGAGCGACGCGCCGCCAGGCCCCGAGCGCCAAGTCGCCGGAAAGCAGGCGCTCGAGCGGCTCGATCGCGCGCTCGCGGAGCTCGATGAAGACAAGCGCGCGGCCTTCGTCCTCTACGAGATCGAGGGCCTGACGCTCCAAGAGGTCGCGCTCGCGTGCGACACCCCACTTCAGACTGTCTATTCGCGACTTGGCGCGGCTCGCAAGCACGTGCTCCTCTCGTTGGGGGAGCCTGCGAAGCTCGGAAAGGAGGGATCGTGAGCGACCTAGGGCAAGACCTGCGAGAGCCCCGGCTGAGCGATCCCTCGAGCGCCGCGAGCGACGAGCTGCGCGAAGCGCTGCGGCTCGCGCGAGACGATCAGCCCTCGACCGAGAGCGTCGAGCGCATGCTCGCGACCCTGCCGCTCGGACCGCCCGGTGGTGGCCCCGGCGGCGGTGGCCCCGGCGGCGGCGCCGCAGTCGGTGGTTCGGGTGGGGCGAGCGGCGTCTGGGCGATCGTCGCGGGTGGCGCCGCGGTGACGGTGATCGCCGCGAGCGCGTGGGTCATCACCCGCGACCCGAGACCTCAAAATCCTGCGACCGAGGCTCCATCGACCCGTTCAACGGTCGTGGCCTCGGTCCTTCAGTCTTCGGTGGAGTCCTCCTCGACCCCACCTCCCTCGATGCTCTCGAGCTCCGCGCTCGCGACCCTCGCCTCGACGAGCTCGAGCGCTGCGCCCGCTCCGCTCGCGACCCACGCGACCGCGTCCGCGACTGCGTCCGCGCTCGAGAGCAGCGCGTCCGCGACCGCTTCGACCAGCGCGGAGCCTCCGGCCGCTACGAAATCCGAAGCGCAGCTCCTCCGCGAGGCGCACGCCGCCCTCGCCGGCTCGCCCGCCAAGGCTCTCGCGCTCTGTGACGAGCACGCCGCGAGCTACCCGCGCGGGGCGCTCTCTCAGGAGCGCGAGGTCCTGCGGATTCAGGCGCTCCTCGCGCTCGGTCGCCGCGCAGAGGCCCAAGCGATCGCCGACGCCTTCAAGAACCGAAATCCGAATTCGGCATACGTGCGCCGCATCGACGAACTCCTCGCGGCTGGACACTGAAGAGTCCGGATTGATTTGGCCCCGCGACCCCTGCGATAAGGGGAGTTCGCGCCGTAGACCCGATTCTCGCGGGCGGCTTCATTCGCCCCGTGCGCTTCGCACTTTGCATTCGTGACGATGAAGGAGACGCCACATGGCGGAGAACGAACCCGCGAAGAAGGACGACGAAGAAGACAAGCCGTTTGACCCTTTCGAGCTCATTGTGGCCATCCTGCTCGGACTCGGGGCCATCGGTGGAGCGTGGGCTGGATTCCAATCCGGACTTTGGGGCGGTAATCAGGCGACGGCTTACGCCGAGGCCGGCAACCTCATGAGCGAGGCCGCGGCGATCGTCACCGAGGCCGCGACCCAGAGCAACGACGCCACGATGACGGCGAATCGCGACGCCGACATCGATCTCCAGGTGCGGCGCGCGATCTTCGAGGCCGAAGAGTCGAAGGACCCCGAGGCGCTGAAGCGCGCGCGCGATATCGGCAAATGGTTCTATGCCGAACAGCTGAGCGACGAAGCGAAGAAGTTCGTCGGATTCCCCGACAAAGAGAAATCCGAAGACGTGACCGACGCCGAGCTCGACGCGGCGCTCGGCAAGGAGCTCGGGGAGAAGTACTTCGACGCGCTCTACGCACCCTCGCTCGAGCAATACGACGCCGCCGAGAAGAAGCAGGCGGAGGCAAAGACGAAGTTCTACGAAGGCCAAGTCGCCAATTACAACGGCGACCTCCTGTCCCTCACCGGCGTGCTCTACACGATCGCGATGTTCCTCGCCGGCGTCGCGCTCGTCTTCAAGAGCAAGGTCCGCTGGGGCTTCGTGGCAGTCGCTGCCATCGCGGTCATCGGCTCGTCGATTCACCTGTTCCGCAATCCGTGGACGAAGCTCGAGGCACCCGAGCCCATGCCGCCGAGCTCCGCGAGCGCAGCCCCTTCCGCAGCTCCCGCGCCGAGCAGCTCGGCCAAGTAGGCCAAGTAGCTCGCCGGAACTCAGCAGCTGGAGATTACGGATTAGCGATTACGGATTAGCGATTACGGAATAACGACGGACTCGGCTACTCGGGCATGATGAGACGTCGCGGATGAGTCCAAGTCCGCACGTCTCGCAAGAGGCCGCCCGGGTCGAATTCGAACTTGTGGAACACCTGCTTGACGCCTTTGACGTCGAGTCTGTCGGGGTGGGTGTTCTGCGACGGGTCGGGGTTCACGAGGTCGAACTCGAGGCCCGTGCACGCCGCTGTCCAGACGCCTTCACCGACGCGCGGCACGAGCGCGATGTCGCACCGGTCCTCCACGACTCGGATGGTCTTGCTCACCCAGTTGACGGCGTCCTTGAGTTTGTCCTTGTCGAGCTTCTGCTCGAAGAAGCCGACAGGGCTCAGCGCGTCCTTCGCGATGCGGTCGCCGTTCCCCAAATTGAAGTTGTTCTCGTAGACGGTGATGCGGTTGCTCGTGTTGCGGAGCTGCTGGAAATTCGGCGGAGTGAGGATCGAGACCGAGCGCGTGCAGCAGGGCGCGGCCCGGCTCGCGTCGAGATCGTCCGTCGTCACGATGGTGCGCGTCGCGCAGCCGCCCTCACCACCGCGCACGACGAAGCCCCCCGAGTCCGAAGTCAGCGTCCAAGAGGCGGACTGGCCGACTTCGGAATAGGTGGCGCACGCCCGGTCGAATTGGGCCTCGGTGCAGAGCGACATCTTGCGCGCGTGGCACGCGTTCACCGCAGCCAAATAGGCCTTACCGGCGTCTTCGGTGTCGCGCGAAATCCAGAAGTCAGGGACCCACAACTTCGAGTCGCCCACGAAGCCGTCTTTGACGACCTGCTTCTTGAACGCGGGGGCGATGGTGATCTTCGGCGGCGGAGCCTCGCTCGCCGACGGCGCGACGGTGGGCGTGTTCGTCGGCGCGCTCGCAGTGGGATCGATCGGCGCGCTGCCCGTCGGCGCGACCGTCGTCTGACTCGCGACGGGCTCGACAGGCTTCTTCATGTTTTGACCTGCAACGAACGCCGCGAGCCCGATCACGACCACACCCGCGGCGAGGCCCACGACGAGCTTCATCGGTGAGCTCTTCTTCGGCGGCGTGGACCCGGCGGACTGCAGCGTCGCCGAGTGGGACGCCGAGTCCGAGCGCTGCGCGACGCCCGTCGAGGCCGGCACCGCTTCGCTTGCGGCAGTCTTCGTCGAGCGCGTCGCGGCCTTGGAGAGCCCGACCTCGGTCGAAGCGAACTCGACGCCGGGGCCCGAGCGCGGGCCGCTCTCGGTCAGGAGCACCGACTGCTCCGCGGTCTTGTCCTGCGTTCGCGCGACGAACTCGGCGGTGCTCAAGTCGTCGGGCACTGGCGCGGAGATCACAGGCCGCGTCATCGTCGTCGTCGTGACCGGCGGCGGGGGAGCGACGCCCCCGGCCGCGTCCTCGAAGGCCCGCGCCAGATCGGTCGCGGCCGGGAAGCGCTTGTCGTTGTCGATGGCGAGGGCGCGCGCGAAGAAGGCGTCGAGGCTCACCGGGACCTCGGGCACCGAGGTCGAGGGCGGCGTCATCTGCGCGCGCGTGATCGCGACGAGCGTGGCCGCGAGCGTCTCGCCGAGGAACGGGACCTTCCCCGTGAGGAGCTCGTAAGCGAGGATAGCGAGCGCCCAAAGATCGGCGCTCGCGTCGGGCGGCCCGGCGCGCATCAGCTGCTCGGGGCTCATGTATTGGGGCGTCCCGATCAGCACGCCGCTCGAGGTCTTCACCTCTTTGTGGAGCTCCTCGGCGGCGGAGGTTGCCTTGGCGATGCCAAAGTCAAGGATCTTGACGATCTCCAGGCCGTCGGAGCCCTTCGCGAGGTAGACGTTGTGCGGCTTGATGTCGCGGTGGACGACGCCCATCGCGTGCGCGCGCGAGAGGCCGGCGGCGACCTCTTTGACGACGCGCGCGGCGTCCTTCGGCGCGAAGCGCCCCGTGCGCACGAGCCGCTCCGCGACGCTCTCACCACGCAAGAGCTCCATCACGATGTAGGGGACGCCGTCCTTGGTGACGCCGTGATCGAAGATGCGCACGACGTGTGGGCTCTCGATCTTCGCCGCGAGCTTGGCCTCTCGGCGAAAGCGCTCGAGCACCAGCGCGTCCCCGTCGCTCAAGAGCTCGGGCGACACGAATTTCACAGCCACGTCGACGTCGAGCGACTCGTGCCGCGCGACCCAGACGCTCCCCATTCCGCCTTTGCCGAGGAGTCGCACGAGGCGGACGTTCTCGGTGATGAAATCCCCCTCACGCGGGGCCATGGGCGCTCCTCAGGTGTTCCCGAGAACGGTGAGCGTCCACTCGTCACCCGGGCTGCAGGCCTCACCGCTCACGTAGACGACCTCGATCACGAGCCACACGCTGTCGTCCTCACCACCGATGCCTTGATCATCACCCCAGCTGTCATGCACGGACTCCGGTGAACCCGTCCCGTTCTTCGGTCCGACGGTGCAGTCCGGACTACCGTTTTGCGGACCCTGATAGACCCTCAGATCGTAGTTCATGCCCGCAGGCGACTGGAGGCTCACGGTGTAGCTGAGCCCCGCGCCGAAGATGCCGCTGTCCTGCTCCTCGACGTGGATCTTGTAGAACTTCGAGCCGATCCCCGTGCGCGACAACATGGGACTACCCGTGTCGGCGGCGATCGCGGGGAGGATCTCGGCTGATTCGCAGGTCTCCGGCGCAGTGAAATTGCAGACAGGACCGGGACTGCCCCCGGCGCCGCCCTGACCCCCCATCGCGTCCCCACCCGACCCCGATGAAGAAGAAGACGAGGACGAGCTGCTCGATGAAGAGCTGCTCGACGAGCTGCTCGTCGACGCACCACCAGCGCCACCCGTGTTGCCCGCGCCGCCGAGGTCGCTGCCACCCTCGAGGTTGCCGCCCTCGGCGCAGGCCGAGAGGGCCAGTAAGAACCCGAGCGCCATCGGGAGATGGTTCGGGCGCGAGCGCTGCGAAGCGGTGACGTCGGCTCGCAAAGAAAGACGCATGGGTGAATGGTAATCGTCGGGGGCCGGCTCACCAAGCGGAGTTCGCTCGGAGTTCTTCACTTCGCGCGGTTCACTTCGGCTTGCAGATCATCGGTCGCTTCGGATCGAGATCGAGCCGCGGCTTCTTCTCGTTGAAGACGTCAGCGACTCCGATCGACGGGCGGCTCTTCAGCTCGCGTTCCATTGCGTCGCGGATGAGCACGTCGCTGATCTCGTAGGCGGGCACGGGCAGATCGCCCCAGAACGCGTCGCCCCCGAGGAACATGAAATCGCTGCCGACGACGGTGACCATCGTGTCAGGAGCGAGCGGCTCTTTGCCCTTCTTCGGGATGAGCTGGATGTCGAGCGCACCGTCTTTGCAGCGCGCGACGATGCGAGCGCCCGCGATGCTCAGGATGCCACCCGTCCCGCGCTTGAGGTGCGACGCGAGCACCGTGGTCAGATCGCGCACGGTGAGCTTCACGGTCGCGATGCGATTGTCGAACGGGAACGCCTCGAAGAAGGCCCCATAGAGGAGCTCGCCGCGGGGCAGGTCCTCGCGCAGGCCGCCGCCGTTCATCAACGCGATGTCGGCCTTCGGCACGGACGCGAGCATCAAGTCCGCGAACAGGTTGCCGAGCGGCGACTCCTTGTCGAAGGCCTTCGGCATGCCGTCCGGCAGCGTGGGACCGACCTTCGCGGCGCGTCGCTCGCGTGCCCCGTCGACTGCGGGCGCGATGAGAGACGCGACGTCCGCGCGTCGCACGACCGGCGCGCCGTCGTAATCACCCGGCTGACACGCGGTGAAATCGGGCTTTTCGACGCCCGGACAGAGGTCGCGCGGCGGCTTGAGCTCGCGCCCGACGACCCGCTTGTCGACCTTGTCGACGACGAGATCCACGCGCCCGAAGGCTCGACCGTAGGCGTAAGACTCGATGATCGGGATGCCGTTCACGACGTGCGACACGCCGGCGTGCGTGTGCCCGGCCACGATGACGTCGACCGAGCCCTCGGGCAGAGCGCGCGCGAGATCCCATATCTCGCTGTCGGTCTCGCAGTGGTCGGTGACGTCGTCGTGCCCGAACGCTTTGCATTTGCCGCCAGCGTGCGCCGCGACGAGGACGACGCTGGCCCCCGAGGAGCGCAGCGACTTGGCCTCTGCGAGCACGGCGTCCGCGAGTGGAGAGACCGCGAGATCGGCGACGTTGGGCGCGATCGTCGTCGTCAGCGTCTCGCGGGTGGAGACGCCGATGACCCCGACGAACACACCCGCATTGGCGATCATCATCGACGGCGCGACGTTGGTCCAATCGGGTTTACCGCCGCTCTTGAGTGCGAGGTTCGCGGTCAAGAACGGGAATGGAGCGTCCTTCGTAAGGGCCTTGAGCGCGCCGCGCGGATCGTCGCTCGGCTGCGCCGGCACGATCGCCGGCCCGACTGGCCCGTAGTCGAACTCGTGATTGCCAATCGCGACTGCGGCATAGCCGAGCATCGCGTAGGCGTCGCGCACCGGCTTTCCCTCGAGCAGATTGGACTCGAGCGTGCCCTGGAACATGTCCCCCGCGTCCACGAGGACGACGCCTCCGCCGCTCTCTGCGCGCGCGCCGCGAATGACGTCCAAATATCCCCCCAAGAGCGGGAGCGCCGTAATTCGACCGTGGAGATCGTTCGTCCCTACGACGGTGATCCCCACTGTCTCGTGAGGCGCCGCAGGGGCAGTCCCGCTCGACGCGGACGCTCGAGCCGAGGCTGACGCCGACGAGGGAGGCGCTGACCCGGTCGTGGAGCCGCTCGTCGCGGGGGGCGAGGAGTCCGAGCCACAACCGGATAGGAGAGCTGCGAAGAGAGCGGGCCGAGCGACGTAGCGACGATATCTGTCCGAGCGCACGGCCCGGATTGTCACACGATTGCCGGCGCGCAGCCTCGACGGACTTACTCGAGCGAGGCGGTCGCGGCCGCCGTCGTCCCGACGTCGACGACCTCGGCGCGGTAGAACACGGTGCCGTCCGAAGCGACGATCGAGCCGCCGAGGTCACCCCAAGCAAACTCGGTAGAGGCGGTCGTCTCGAGCGTCGCCTTCTTCTTGCCGACGCGGACTCGATAGGTCGCCTTCGTGGCTTGAACGGTGGTGTCGCCGAGCTTCACCGAGGTCTGCGTCTCGTCGAGCTGCGCCTCGTTCACGTCGGCGGCCGCGGCGGTCTCGAGCGAGCGCGCCTCGAATACGGATTTGTCGACCTCTGCCGAGGTGCCGTCGGCCGCGACGCGCGCGACGCTGAGGACCTCGCCGCGCTGGCCAGCGTCGGTGCGCGAGACCACGCGCAGCGTCTCGGTGCCCGCCTTGTCCTTGAAGGTGTAGTCGATGGTGATGTCGCTATCACCCTTTGCGACCACGCGCTGGGTAAGGACGAGGGCGTCCTTGCGATAGGAGCCCGAGAACGAATAGGTCACGTAGTCGCCGACGCGCCGCGGATCGTTGCTGGCGGTCTTGGTCGACTTCGCAGCCTCGGGCGCCGCGGGCGCGGACTCGGCAATAGCGGTCTCGTCGCTCGACTGGTCGACCTCGGTCGGCTCTTCGGCGTGGGACTGGGGGTGGGAGCTCTGCGCGATCTCTCCGGTCTTGGAGGCGCAGCCGACGGTGAGGACGAGGGACGCGAGCAAGGCGGTAGCGGCGAGCTTCATGACTTTGCCGGCTACCTCACGGCGAGCGAAACGGCCAAGTTTGTCGGATGCAGATTCCGCTCTGCACGCTCGTAGAATGAGCGGCTCCCCCTCCCCGCGCGAGGCCCCTTGAAGCGACTCCCCCTCATGACGGACTGGCGCGTACGCGCGCTCGGCGACGCCCCACCCGTGGTCGCAGGCCGTTCCTTTATCGACGTATTACCATCATCGATCCACCTCCTGCTCCTCGGCGCGGGCGTCCTCTCGGACCCCTATATCGACGCCAACGAGGAGGCCGCGCGCTGGGTCGAGGACCTCGACTGGGAATATGCCTGCTCGTTCTCCGTGCCGCGCGCGCTCCTCGCCGAGGAGCGCGTGGACCTCGTCCTCGAGGACCTCGACACGCTCGCGGAGCTCACGCTCAACGGCGTCCCGATCGGCTCGGCCGCGAACATGTTCCACCCGCACCGCTTCGCGGTCCGCGCGCTGCTCGAGGACGCGAACACCCTGTCGATACGCTTCCGCTCGGCCGCCCGGCACGCCCGCGCCGAGGCCGCGCGGCTCGGCCCGCTGCCCTTCTTGAACACGAGGGACCCCTTCAACTTCGTCCGCAAACCGGCATATCACTTCGGCTGGGATTGGGCGCCGACGCTCGTCGGGTGTGGCCTCGGCGCCGCTCGACTGGAGGCTTGGAGTGGCGCGCGGATCGCGTATGTCCGACCTCTCGTCGCGAGCGCGGATCGAGCGCGGGCGCGGCTCTCCGTGTTCGTGGACCTCGACGGCGATGGAGCGGCCGACGTCTCGCTCGGGCGCAAAGGGCATATCGTCGCGCGCGGCAGAGCCTCGATGGGTAGCCCCGCCGAGCTCGAAATCACCTCACCCGAGCTCTGGTGGCCACGCGAATACGGAGCTCAGCCGCTCTACGACGTCGCCGTGGAGACTGCGGATGATCGGGTGACGGCGCGCACGGGCGTCCGCGCGATCGCGCTCGACACGAACGGCGGAGCCTTCACCCTGCGCGTCAACGAGCAGCCCGTCTATTGTCGGGGCGCGTGCTTCGTCCCCGAGCACTGCTTCCATCCGCTCGCGACCGACGCCGCGCGCGTCCGCCGCAGACTCGAGCAGGCCGCGCAGACGAACATGAACATGCTCCGTGTCTGGGGCGGCGGCTTCTACGAGACAGAGGCCTTTTATGACGCCTGCGACGAGCTCGGACTCATGGTCTGGCAAGACTTCATGTTTGCGTGCGCCGCTTATCCCGAAGAAGCGCCCTATCCGGCGCTCGTCGAGGCCGAGGCTCGCCACCAGCTCGCGAGGCTCGCGCGCCACCCCTCCCTCGTGCTCTGGAATGGCTGCAACGAGAACCTCTGGGGCTATTACGATTGGGGCTGGGCCGAGCGCACGCGCGGCCGCACCTGGGGTCGAGGCTACTATTTCGACCTCCTGCCTCGGGTCGCCGCGGCGCTCGACCCGTCTAGACCTTATTGGCCTGCGAGCCCCTATTCGGGAGTCTTCGATCCGCCGGACGGCCCACACCCGAACTCTTCGGAGGCGGGCAATCGGCATTTGTGGGACGCCTGGGACGGCGCGGCTCACCCGGCCGTCGGGCGGGAGGCTCCGCGCTTCGTGAGCGAGGTCGGGCTGCAGGGCCCTCCCGCGTGGGCGACGATGGAGCGGGCGATGACGAGCGAGCCGCAGCTCGAGCAGCACCAGAAGTCCGAGAACGGCGAGCGCGCGGCGACGAGCCTCACGCGTGCGCTCTTCGGTGAAGGGTTCGCCAAAGAGCGCGAGCACCACCTGCGGCAGGTCGCGCAGGCGCGCGGAGTCGAGGCGCTGATCCGGTATCTGCGCTCGAGATCCCCCGTCAACGCCGGAGTGCTGATTTGGCAGCTCAACGACGCGTGGCCAGGCATGAGCTGGTCGGCGATCGATCACGACGAGCGCAAGAAGCCGCTCTATTACGCGCTCCGACGCGCCTTCGCGCCGGCCGTCCTCGCGTTCGAGCCCGCCGAAACCGGCGCCGCCCTACAGGCGAATCCGCTCGCGGCCTTCCTCATCAATGACACTGATGTAACTGTAAGCGGAGCGCTGACGACGCGCCGCCTCGACTTCGACGGTGCGGTCCTCGCCGAGTCCAGCTGCGCTTGTGACGCCCCGCCGCGCTCCGTCGTCCGCGTGGAGCTCGTTACCGGCGCGCTCCTCCCGAAAAATCCAAGGCGCGAGCTCCTCGAGGCTCGGCTCGGGGCGCTGTCTGCCCTCCACTTCTTTCTGCCCGACAAAGAGCTCGCGCTCCCGGCCCCCGCGCTCCGCGCCGACGTCGACTTCGACGGGGTGCAGACTCGCCTCTACCTCACCGCCGAGACCCTCTGTCGAGACCTCGTGATCCACGCGGACAGGCTGGACTCGACCGCGGAGGTGAGCGACCAGCTCGTCACGCTCCTGCCGGGCGAGTCGGCTGAGCTCACGATCGCCCGTGCGCGGCGGCCCCTGTCGGTCGAAGCTTTATGCTCCTATCCCGTCCTTCAGACCGCCGCGCCAGCGCCCGTCATTGCGGTACCGGGGGCACGACGACGTTGTTGATCGGGCGCGTGCTCATGCCTGCCGGGTACGCGTAGCTGCAGGTCTCGTCGAAGCCCCAAACGGTGAGACCAAATGGGGATTCGCTCTCGGCGGTGTGGACGCCGTCGTCACACGCGCCCTGCGGCGTGCCCAGGATTTTCAGGTCGAAGCGCGTGTACTCGTATTGATCCGCGGCGTCGACCGGCTGCCAACCCGTCAACACCCCGGCGCAGTCGAGGTTGACGTCCTTGAAGGTGCCATCCTGAGCGCGCTTACGCGTAAACACCAAGTGCGTATTGCGATAGGTCGGGTCCGTCAGGAATAGATACTTAGGCAGGTATTGAGCCGGCGGGATGACGTTCACGTACTCGGGGTCACCGTCGTAGTTGGACGAGTAGCTCGCGCCGGTCATATAGCCCGCCATATAGAACGGGTGCTCGGCGTCTTGGCTCTTCACCGTGAAGGGCGCGCCCACGTCGAAGCGAACCATTTGCCCGCTCTCGAGCGTAGTGGGTGCGCCCGGCGGCGTGGCCGGATCGTACGTGAGCGTAGTCCCGTCGACGGCGCCGACGAGCATCCACGGAACAATCTCGTTCGCGCCAGCGTCGCGATCGCGATAGCGAACGGCGACATACTCGTTGCCGAGCGCTTTGACTGGCATGAGCTCTTGGTGACCGCTGTCGCACGCGAACGAATCGACCGGGACGTTCATACACGCCGTGCCGCCCCAAACGCTGATGGGTTTATCCGATTGAATGGGGCTGCCGACGAGCTCGGCGTCCTGCAAGAACTGGATGAACTGACCGCGCTGTAGGGTGTAGGTCGCGGGCTGCCCTGGCCCAGTGCCGGCGACGCCGGGCCCACCGACGATGCCTGTCGTCGGCGCGATGGTCACGTTCGTCGCGTCCTCTTTGGCGACGACTTGCACGAACGGAAAGCCATTGACGAAGGCGAGGTTCGGGTTTGTCGCGTAAGCGTCAGAGGCGATGTAGTTCGTGCCCCAGGCGGGCGTCGGGACGAGCAGCGTCGCGCTCGAGACGAAGCTCGCCGCGCCGCCATAGGGATAAATGTCGTAAGCGACGATGGGCGCGCTCGTCGTGATGTGGAAGGCGTTGCCGATCCCCGTCTTGTCCACGGACGGGTCGGTGGTGATGCCCGGCTGCGTACCAGGCGGGCACGGCACGAAGTAGACCTGGCCCGAATTGTATTGGGCCAGGAACATGATGCCGACTTGCCCCGGATTGAGCTGGCCATTGGGGAGCGGCTGATAGGAAATCGCCTGACCCGACCCCACCGGGACCCGCGTGAGCGAGAAGGCGTCGAGCGACTGAGTCCCATATTCGGCGGACAGGTTGATCGGGGTATCCCACGTGTTCGCGACGAGGACCGCGAAGCAAGAGCCCTGCGTCTCGTACTCGGGCGCGGGTACAACGCTGTAAAAGTCACAGCCGATCGTGCTCGCGTTGGCCTCGGCGCTGGCGCAGGGCTCGATGCAGTCACCCGCCGGCCCACACCCCGTGCCGGACGGGCACGTTATGACGACTTGGTCATTGCAGTCGATGACCTGATGCAGGTCGTTGGAGCAGTGGGTAGGGCACGAGATGCCGCCACCGGAGCCGCCACCGAAGCCGCTGGCCGTGCTGCCCCCACCCCCGAAGCCGGGCCCCGTCGAACCGCCCTGCCCGTTGTTGCCCGAGCCCCCCGAGCCGCCAGGGTTTTCAACGCCCGGACCGCAGGCGACGAGCCACGGCAAGAGGTAAGCGGCGGCGGACACCCAGCGCGGGACGGAGCGCATCGTGGATCGCATAGGAGCCTCACAGCAGGAGTTGGAAGATCGAAAGCAGGAGTCGATGATAGGCGCTCCTCTCCGAGTTTTCACTCCGGTTGTCCGATTCCCCGGCGCGCTCGGGATCTCGCGCCGCGCGCTCCGGTGACATTGCTCGTCGAGCGACCTCCGTGCGACCGTCGAACCATGACGTTCAACGGTCTCGGGCTGCACCTCGGCAATTTGTCCCGGCTCAGCGACGCGGAGACCCGCTCGATCTCGGCGGAGAACCCGACGGGCGAGAAGGGCAAAGGCGCGCTGGAGGTGCCTACGGCCTGGGGCGCGCGAGAGCTCGGCCGCGGGTGGAAGGTGCGCCCGTGTGTGAATATCCGGGCCGGTGAGACGCTGACCGTCGCGGACATCGAGGGCCCGGGCGCGATCCAACAGATCTGGATGACGCCTACTGGGAATTGGCGATTCACGATCTTGCGCATCTATTGGGATGATCAGACCGAGCCCTCGGTCGAGGTCCCTATCGGCGATTTCTTCTGTTGTGGGTGGGGCGGCACGCAGCACCACGGCGGCGCGAACTTCAGACAATTGAGCTCGCTCGCGGTGTGCGTGAACCCGGGCAGCGCGTTCAATTGCTATTGGGAAATGCCCTTCCGCAAGCGGT
Source organism: Polyangiaceae bacterium (assembly GCA_046351325.1). Lineage (GTDB taxonomy): Bacteria > Myxococcota_A > Polyangia > Polyangiales > Polyangiaceae > Xiheicaenibacterium. The sequence goes on from JAXLYR010000001.1 coordinate 1,521,758, forward strand.
GCCGCATCACGGTGACGAACATCGAGGAGCCCGTCACAGACAAGCCCGACGAGCGCTCGATGACGCTGTTCTGGCAAATCAACTACACGCTGACGAAGGTGCCGGACGACAGCGCCTATTTTCATGCACAGTTCCGGAGGAAGAACCCTTTACCTTACAAAGAAGTCTACACGCTGCTCGACGGGGTCGCAGGGCGCGGCCACTACGTCGGGACGTTCATGGCGTGGGGCGTGAACAACAATGGCTGGTGGGGCGAGGGCGAGATCAAGTTCTTCATGGATGGCGACGCCGAGTTTCCGACCATCTGCGGCACTGGGACAGAGGACTACTTCTGCGGGTCGTACAACTTCGACGCGAACGGTTACCGCGAGTTCACTACGCCCTATTCAGGGCTTCACCAGGTGCTCAAGCCCGACGGGCTCTACCAGAGTCAGCAGCGCTTCAGCATGTATCGCTGGCACGTCATGGACCCCGTGCGCTTCAAGCGCGATCTTCGGGTCACGATTCAGGCTTTGGGTTGGCGCTCGTATGGCCGTTACCTGCCGCTCCAAGACGACATCGCGTCGGTCGCGTTCTGGTATCAAGCCCTACCGACTGCGCCGTTCCCCGCGTTGCCCAGCCGCGACGAGCTCGAGGTCATTTAGTCCCAAACGGGCGGTGGGAACTTGTCGACGAGCGACGCGGCGTCCAGGCCGAGGCCCGTGAGCCCCGGTATCCACACGTCGCGAACACACGCGTGAAAGAGCGCGTACTCGTCGCGAATCGCCGAATAACCATGTTGCTCGGCGAGCGCGCGCTCGTCGCCCTGGAGCGACGCGGCCGGCAGCGACTTCGGATCATCGAAGAGGTCGCGCACGAACTGCTCGAGCGCCGGCTCGAGATCCGCCTGGAGATAGGCGCGTAGAGCGCCGTCTCCGTCTCGCTCGAGGAGCAGCGACAGGAGCGACCAACCCATGCGCGCGTGGTGGATCTCGTCGGCGAGGACGGCCGCGAGCGCGCCCTTCACGGCGGGGTCGCGGGCCCGCTCGTGGAGCTGCGACAGGAGGGCACACGAGTAGCTCTCCGACACGACGGAGAGGTGCAGAGCCTCGCGCGCGACCTGCAGTCGAATGGGGATCTCGGGGTCGTCGGGCATCGGCGGGATGCCCGGCGGCGGGCTCTCCGGCGCGCCTGAATACAAGCTCGCGAGCCTGCAAAAGAGCTCGGTGTGACGGACCTCGTCGAGGGCAGCGCGGCACGCGAGCGAGAGCATCTCGACCGGTGCGCCCGCGCCGAGCAGGTCGAGCGCGTAGAGGTTGAAGATCCCGATCGAGCGATGTTCGGAGGTGGCGCGCGTGCGCCAGAGCTCCGCGAGCCCGGCGCGGAGCGCAGCTGGGAGCGTCGTCGCGGTCGACGCCGCCCAATCGATGGGCCGATGGTGCTCGTCCATCAGCCTGCGATGCTCGGGCTCGAGCTCTGTCGCCTGGAGAAATGCAGCGAGCGCAGTCGACGGCGGCCCCGCGAAGGGAGCCCCAGCGGCGTCGCTCACACGAGGCCCCGGGCGGGGCCGACGCGCCACGACACGCGCGAGGAGTCGGTCGTATGCCGCGTGATCCGTGTCGGGCGCTCGGTCGCGTCCGCGGCGCCGAACACGTGCTCGACGGTCTTCAACCGGGCGGGAGCGAACCCGGGGGCGGCCACGATCCCGACCTTCGGTTGAGGGCCGCGCGTCGTGCCGGGCCTGGCCGTGAGGCCGGGCGGGTGGGTCGGCTGCGTCGTCGGCTTCGTCGTGGGGGTGCTGGTCGGAGGCGCCACGGCAGCGGACGAGGAAGGCGTCGCGGACGGGGTCGAAGAAGGCGTCGCGCTCGCGCTCGTCGCGCTCGCGCTGTCGACCAGCGCGTTCGTCGGGACGACGGTGGTGGCGCTCGCGGCTGCTTTGGTCGAAGCGCTCGCCTTCGCGGAGGTCTGGTTCGACCCCGAGGCCGTCACCGTAGCGTCGCCGCTGCAGCCCACGAGCGCCGACGCCGCGAGCAGCACGCTCGCCCCGACCCCGAGCGCTGGCCCGACCACCGAGCGCAGCACGACTAGCCCGCTCACCCGTCCCCTACCCCGATCAGCTGTCATGCGAAGAAGCTACCACGAGCCATTTCATCAAGGAGCCTGAATCAATTCGAGCTCGACGGCGCTGGCTGCGGCGTCGATGGGGACCGGCGTCGAGATCGCGCCGCGAACGACAGGCGTGTAAGCGACGGGATCGTAGGCGAGGACGCGCGCGCTCTCGAGCGAGCCTGCGCCCTCCTCGGGAACGACGCGCACCGCGGTGACGTCGGCGAGGGTCGTGTGCGGGGCGAGCTCGATCGCGGTGCGGCCCGTGCCCGCGCTGCGCGAGTCGGTGAGCCCGGTGTCACCGGCGTAGATGCCGAGGGACGAATACGTGACGCCGCCCACGTCGACCTCGAACGATGCTTTAACGCCGTCACTGAGTCGATAATCGACGAAGACGTACGCGCCGAGCGCGCCTAACATCGGATCATCGACGCCGCCCTCCTCGGCGACCTTGCCCTCGCGGGCGACCTCGAGCCAGCCCGCCGCGACGAGCCACGGATAGAGGTCGAGGACAGCCTCGCGCGGGACGCCGTCGCTGGTCGTGAAGCCGACTGGCACGGGCGAGACGTGGTAGAGCGCGGCGCCGTCGGCGGGCTCAGGGGCGACGAGGCCGTTCGACGTGGCCATGCGCAGGCGCGGATGACTGCCCTCGAAGACGCCGTCGAACACGGCGCTCGCGTGCTCGGGCGCTTGATACTCGTGCGTGACGCGATCGTAGAGGCCCTCGATGTCGTGAGGACGCCCCCACTGCGCGAGCAGCAGCGTCGGCAGGAGGCCGGTGCCACCGTCTTCGTTCGTCATCACGTACACGAGCTCGTCACCGCTCTGATACACGAGCAAAGGCGTGTCGTTCGCGAACTCGTTTGACATCAAAGCGATCACTGGGAGCCCTGCCGCGCTCGGGTCGACGTCGAGGCGCACCTCGTCGAGCGAGGCCGAGCCGGCGAGCGTGTAGGTCACCGGCCCGCCGTCCCAAGCGCCGAGCGACGCGCGCGTCTCCGAAGCGAAGCCGCCGACGAGGATGACGTCTCGCGCGAGGTTCGCGCCCGCGTGGACGGTGAGCACGGCGCCAGGCTCTTCGGCGTCGGCCCAGCTGCCCGCGACCGAGGACGCGCGCACGGTGACGACGAGCTCGTCGCCCTGCGCCGCGCCCGCGGGGACTTCGAGCGTTACGACCACCGGTGGTGCGCCGCCGGCCCCACCTGCTCCGCCCACGCCGCCGCCGCCCTGAGCATCGTCGCCGCAGGCCGCGAGCAACGCGGCGAGCGAGAGCGTGGTGGCGCACGAAAGGAGGGATCGAACGTCGCCGGGAGGGTGCATCCACCCATCCTAAGCGCCCCTCACGCGTGAGCGACGGGTTCTGCGTCGAGCACGAGGCGGACGCGCTCGAGCAGGACGGGCGGGTCGAAGGGCTTGCGGAGCAGCTCGCTCACGAGGGCCCCGACGCGCTCGATCGTCTCGTCGGTATAACCTGACATGAACATGACACGCGCCTTCGGGCAGAGGGGGCGCAGGCGCTCGACGAGCTCGCAGCCGCTCATGACGGGCATGATCACGTCGCTCAGGATGAGGTGGACGCGGTGTCCGTGATCGCGCGCGACGCGGAAGGCCTCGCTGGCGCCGCTCGCGACGAGGACCGTGTAGCCCTCGCGCGTGAGCACGCGCTCGACGAGCTCGCGCAGCGCGGCGTCGTCTTCGACGACGAGGATGCACTCGTGCTCGCAGCGCCGGCGCGCACCGGGCGTGTGGCCCCCAGTGTCGCCCGCTTCGCCGAGGAACTCGGGCAAGTAGACGTGGAAGGTCGTGCCCCGATTGGGCTCGCTCTCGAGGCGGATCGCGCCGCTGCTCTGCTGCACGATAGCGAACACGATCGCGAGCCCGAGGCCCGTACCGCGGCCTCGCTCCTTCGTCGTGAAGAAGGGCTCGAACACGTGGCGCTGCATCTCTCGGGTCATGCCGCAGCCGGTGTCGCGAACCGTGAGCTCCACGTAGCGACCGACCGGGATCGCGAGCGCCGCGGCCTGAACGGGGTCGAGCTCGACCGCGCGTGTCCCGAGCGTGATTTGACCGCCGTCGGGCATCGCGTCGCGCGCGTTGACGGCGAGGTTCATGATCACCTGCTCCATCGCCCCGCGATCGACGTTGGTCCGCGGCATCGGGCCGCTCGCTTCGACCTGGAGATCGACGTCCTCGCCGATGAGCCTCGCGAGCATCTTGGCGATGGAGCGAACGAGCTCACCGAGGTCGAGCGGCTCGGGTTCGAGCACCTGGCGCCGGCTGAACGCGAGCAGCTGTCGCGTCAGCCGCTCGGCGCGGCGCGCGGCGCCGACGACCTGCTCCGCGTCGGCGCGGACCTCCTCGCTCGGCGCGTCCTCGAGGATCATCTCGGCGTAGGAGAGGATCACGGTGAGCAGGTTGTTGAAGTCGTGCGCGACGCCGCCCGCGAGCCTGCCGACAGCCTCCATCTTTTGAGCGGCGCGCAGCTGTTCCTCGGTCTCGCGCTGCATGGTGAGGTCGGTCATGACACACGTCGCGCCCGCCACCGCGTCGTTCACCGTGAGCGGTCGCACGCGCACGCGCACCGGGCGCGGCCTGCCTTGCGCGTCGGCGAAGCGGAGCTCCGTCGGCGCGGTCGCGGTCCTCGCCGCGAGCAGCTCTGCGAGCACGCGACGATCGGCCGCGTGAAAGAGCTCGACCAAGCGGGCGTCCGAGAGCTCCGTCGGCGGCCTTCCGAAGACCTCGACCGCGCGGTTGACGAAGGTCACGCGCCCGTGTGAATCGGTCGTGAGGACGGTGTCCTCGAGGTTGTCGACGAGCACGCGGTATCGCTCCTCGCTCGCGCGGAGCGAGGTCTCGACGAGCCTGCGCTCGGTGACGTCCTGCTTGATCGCGATGAAGTGCTCGATCTGCCCTTCGCTGTTCTTCAGCGGGGTGATCGTCATGTCCTCGAAGTAGAGCTCGCCGTCCTTCTTGCGGTTGATAACCTCGCCTCGCCAGACGCGGCCGCTCGAGACCGTGCGCCAGAGCTCGTCGTAGTACTCGGGGGGCTGCGCGTTCGACCGCACGAGCTGGATCGGTTGTCCGACGATCTCGGCCTCCGAGTAGAGGGTGAGCGTGCTGAAGGCCGGGTTGACGCGTTCGACGCGGCCCTTCGAATCCGTGATGGTGATGGCGTTCGCCGCGGCGTCGAAGGCGCTCTTGTAGAGGACGAGGTTGGCCTCGTCGCGCCGTCGCTGCGTGATGTCGGTGATCGCCGCGAGCGCGCCGTTGTGCTCGCCATCGACCTTCGGCGCCCGGGCGAGCGTCGCGTGGATCCAGCAGGTTTGACCGTCCTTTCGGCGGATGCGCGTCTCGACGTGGAGCTCCGCTGAGCCGCGCTCGAGATCGCGGAGAGCGGCGAGGATCGCGGGGACATCCTCGGCGAACGGGAGCGCCTCGAGGACGGCGCGCTGGGCGAGCTCCTCCGCGGTGAAGCCGGTGATCGCAGAGAGCCGCGGGTTCACGCGCAGCACCGCGCCCGAGTCGAGATCCAACTCAGCGATGCCGACGGGGACGAGCTCGAACACCGCGCGCAGCTGCTGTTCGCTGGCCCGGAGCGCGTCGTGCGCGCGTCGCAGGGGCGTGAGGTCGTGCATGAGGCCGATGAAGCTCGGCTCGGCGCCGAGGTCGAAGCGGCCGATGGTTACAAGGAAGTCACCCTCTTCGCCGGACTTCCGCCGCGCGCGAACCTCGAGCGCCGCTTCACCCTCGAACATCCGCCTGCGAACGTCGGCGCGGATCCCCTCCGTGCCCCAGAACCCGATGTCAGCGCTCGTCTTGCCGAGCAGCTCTTCACGGGACCAACCGAACATCCTCGAGAACGAGTCGCTGACCTCGACGATCCTCCCGTCGCTGGCGCGCACGACCACCATCCCCGCGAGCGAGCGCTCGAAGACCGTCGCGAGGCGTCGCTCGCTCGCGCGGAGGGCCTCGGCCGCGCGCTTCTCGTGGTTGATGTCCTCGAGCATGACGATGAGGGTCGGCGCCACGTCCTCGAGCTTGAGGCGGGTCACCGTCACGCGCCCCCAGATGACCTCACCCGACTTGCGGACGAAGCGCTTCTCCCGGGTGAAGCTCTCCCCGCGGCCGTGCTGCAGACTCGAGACGGCCTGGCGATCCGCCGTCACATCTTCGGGGTGGGTGAGATCGGTCCAGCGCCTGCCGATGAGCTCGGCGCGGCTGTAACCGTAGATCACGCAGGCCTTGTCGTTGACCTCGACGAGGTGCTCCGTCGCGGGGTCGATGAGGGCGATGCCGATACCCGCTTGTTCGAACATCGCGCGGAAGCGCTCCTCGCTCTCCACGAGCGCCCGCGCCGTGGCGCGCCGCTCTGTCACGAGCTCGGAGAAGAGGACGAGACCACCGATCGCGCCCGAGCCGTCGCGCCAGGGCTTCATCTCCCATTTCACCCAATCGACGCGACCGTCGGCCCGGGTGAACGACTCGCCCTCCGAGCGCTCAGTCGCGCCCGCGAGGCAGCGCGCGTGGACCGTGCGCCAGCGCGCCTCCACCTCGGGGAACGCCGAGTAGTCAGCCGCGAATCGCTTACTTACTCGAATGTAATTCATATCGCGGTCGAGGAGGGCGACCGCTGCGGGAGCGTCGTCGACGAAGAGCGAGAGCTGGGCCTCCGTCGTCGCCATTCGTTGCTCGGACTGCCGCCTTGCGCTGACATCTTCGAAAGTCGCCGCGCGCGACCCATCCTCGGCTCGTGACAGCGTGACGCGCACCCAAAGGTAGCCGCCTGACCGCTGCTTCAGCGGACACTCGAGGTTTTGCTCGACGCTGTCGCGCCGCCAAGCGCCGTCGGAGAGCGCCTCGAGCGTGGTCTGACAGAGCTCCGCGGCCGAATAGCCGAGGAGCTCACACAGCTTCGGATTGGCGGTTAAAAATTGCCCGTCAATCGACAATCGCGCGAGCCCGACCGCGGAGTTTGCGACGAGCGACTCCAGCCCGACCTGCGCGCTGGTGAGAGAGCGAACCTGCAGCCCGAGCCCGACGACCTTCGCGAGCTCGGACGTGCGCGCGACGATCTCGGAGTCGAGATCGGGCCCCTCGACCAAGAGGGCGCCAGAGCCGCCTTTGAACGGTATCGGCAGCGCCACCGAGCTGCCGTCGAAATAGGTGCTGTTCTCCAGGGCCGAGCACCGCAAGAGGTCCGGGAGAGCCTCGAGCGCCGGGTCGTATTGGATTGTGCTCTTCGCGCCCTCGCCGCGCGCGAGAGCCCTGCTCGCCGGCCAATACAAGAAGGCGCGCCCGAAGCCGCAGTCGAGCAATTGGTCTGTCGCGGCGACGAGCAATGCGTCGACGGGGCCGGACAGAGCTGCGAGCTCGAGCAAGCGCTGTTGTGCACGCATCAGATGGGCGCTGCGACTGCGTGGCGTTACGTGCATGGACCCCGGATGCGTTTCAGCAACCGTCGGGCCAGCAAGAAAGCACAATGATTCAGTGGCGGCCTCCGCCTCGGGTGCGAATGAGGTGCACGCGTTTCGTGCGGCTGTGCATGCTTTGCATCGAGCCATGGGCGCGCGACTTCCTCTGACAATCTTGTCAACGAATCGAACGGCGCTCCGGGGCTCTATATTCCGACCATGACAGCTGCGTTCTGGGAAAGCGTGCTCGAGCTCGGGAGCTTCAACACCCACCAAGGGCGCATGGTGCAGCGCGAGGCCGTGGCCAAGCTCAAGAAGCTCGACAAAGAGCTCGAGCCCAAACTGCTCGCGCGGGTCGTCGCGTTTTACCTCGAGGACGCGCCGTACGACCTCTGGCCCGCGCTGAAGCACGTCCGCAAGGAGCACGCGCCGACCGTCGCCGCTGCCCTGGCGAAGAGCAAGGAGCTCCAAGCGAGGTTCGCTTGCGCGGCGTACGAGCGAGACCCGGTCGCGGGGCTCCAGCGCGCGGGCGAGATCTTCGCGGCGTTCGCGAAGTGTTCCCACCTGCCCGGGCTCTGGAAGTCGCTGACCAAGAACTGGGACAAACTCCCGGCGAGCGCGCTCGCGGACGCCGCTGTCGCGGTCCTCGAAGATCGCAAGAAGGGGCCCGATTTGACCGAGATCATGCCGCTCTACGGGCTCGTCTTCATCGTCGCGAAGGCGCAGCCGAAGGCCCCTCTGCTCGACGTCTTGCGCGAGCGGAGCGCCCGATGGAAGGGCTGGGAGGACACGGTCGAGCGCGCCATCACGGCTGCGCAGAGCGCGACCGGCGAACGCGCCGCCAAGGGATGACGATGCCGTCGACGTCCATCCCCAGCGAGCTCCTCGACGCCGTCTTCGCCGAGCCCGAGAGCGACGCTCCGCGCGGCGTCGTCGCGGATTGGTTACTCGCGCGTAAGGACCCGCTCGGCGAGCTCATCCAGCTCCAGCTCGCGCGCGCCGCAGGCAAGAAGGGGACGCTCGCGAAGGAGAAGCGGCTCCACAACCCGCTCGCGTTTCCTTTTCACCCCGTACAAGCCATCGTCGGTGCTGTCGCGTTCGAGTGCCTCGAGCGAGGGTTCCCCGCAGTCTTGCGACCGCCGCTCCCCGTCGACGATGGCGAGCTGAAGAAGGAGCTCGCACGATGGCGGCCACACTTCGACGCGCCGGGGTGGACGACCGTGCGGCGCCTGAGCCTGGGCGCGACGGACTCGCCCATCATCGCCGAGCTCCTGAGCGCCGCGCGGATGCCGCTCTTGGAGGCGCTCGAGGGCGTCGGGCCGCGAGTCCTCACGGCGCTCGGTGACGCGGAGAGGCCGCTCCGAGAGCTCGTCGTCTACGGGGCAGTCCCAGAAGATCTGCCGCGCCTTCGATGCCCGAACCTGAGCTCGCTGACGTGGTTCGCCGATCGCCGAGCGGCGCGTCGGATGAGGCTCGAGACCGTCGGCGCCTCGCTGCCGACGCGACTCGGCGTCGCGGAGTCGCTGCGAAGCCTCATCCTCGGGGGCTTCTCGTACGAGGGCCACGCGGCCGCGTCGCTGCGGCTCTTCGAGGTGTTGTCTCAGAGCCTCGAGCGGCTCGAGGTGCTCGGCGACGACGTGACCCGCGTGATCGTCGAGCGGCCGCGGCGGCTGACATGGGTCCTCAACGCGTGGTCGATCGACGCCGCGGAGACCGAGCTCGCGACCTTGCCGACGAACCTCGAGCTCTCGATCGAGTTTCATCCGCGCGGGTACTTCACGAAGCGGACTCGTCCTCTCTTCGCGGAGCGGATCCGACGTGCGGCGCAGCGCTTCGAGAAGGTCGCGTTCGCGGTCGATTGAGGTGTGCGCCGTGGGCGTCAGCTCGCCGACGGTGGTGGCGGAGACTCGTCGGAGTCGAGCATCTGTCGCACCCGATCCGCGAGGACGTGCATGTCGAACGGCTTGCGCAAGAAGCTCGCCTCGAGCACGCCGAGCCGCTCGATGGTTTCATCGGTGTAACCGGACATGAAGAGGACGCGAGCGCCGGGGCAGAGCGGTAGGAGGTGTTCGGCGAGCTCGCGACCGCTCATGATCGGCATCACGAGATCGCTGAGGATGAGCCTGACACGCGAGCCGTCTTTGTACGCGCTCGCCAGGGCCTCGGGGGCGCCAGAGCAGAGCAGGACCTCGTAGCCCGCGCGCGTGAGCACCCGACCGATGACAGCGCGAAGGGGAGCCTCGTCCTCGATTACGAGCACGCACTCGTGACCGCGCGTCGGCTGGCTTTCGATGAGGCTGACCTCGGGCGGCCGCGTGCTCTCGTCGGCGCAGGGCAGGTAGATGCGGAAGGTCGTACCGCTCCCGAGCTGACTGTCGATCTCGATCGCGCCGCGGCTCTGCCGCACGATCCCGAAGACCATCGAGAGGCCCAACCCGGTGCCCTTGCCGACCCCCTTCGTCGTGAAGAACGGCTCGAACGCGCGCCGACGCGTCTCCTCCGACATGCCAGAGCCGGTGTCCCGCACCTCGAGCTCGATGTACTGCCCTGACTTGAGGCTCAGCGCTGGCCTGGAGCTCTCGTCCAGCGACACGAGGTGCGTCGCGATGGTGATCCGGCCGCCGTTCGGCATGGCGTCGCGCGCGTTGACGACGAGGTTCATCAGCACCTGCTCCATCGCGCCGCGATCGACCTCGACGGTGGGCAGCCCGGCGGAGTCTTGGATGTTGAGCTCGATGTCCTCGCCGATCAGGCGACCGAGCATCTTGCCGAGGCCCGCGATGAGCGCTTGCAGGTCGAGGAGCTCGGGGGTGAGGAGCTGCTTGCGGCTGAACGCGAGGAGCTGGCGGGTCAGGCGCTCGGCACGATGCGCAGCTTCGATGATTTGCTCGAGATCGGCGTGCGCTGACTCCGTCCCGTCGAGCTCCTCGGAGAGCAGCTCGCTGTACGACAGGATGACCGACAGGAGATTGTTGAAGTCGTGGGCGACACCGCCCGCGAGGCGCCCCACAGCTTCCATCTTTTGGGCCGCGCGCAGCTGCTCTTCGGTCTCGCGGCGCGCGGTCAGATCGATGACGACGCAGGTCGCGCCCGCGACGAAGGCGCCGATCCTGAGGGGTCGGACGCGGATCCGCGTCGGGCGCAGGGCGCCGATCGCGTCGACGAGGCGGACCTCACGAGGGGCGTTGTCGTCACCCGACGCGAGGCTCTCTTGAACGGCGGGCCGATCCTCTTCGTGAAAGAGGCTGGCGAGCGCGCGCCCCATGAGCTCGTTCGCGTCGAACCCGAAGGCGCTCGCTGCGCGATTGACGAAGCTGATGAGGCCTCGCGAGTCCGCGACGCACACCAGGTCCTCGAGGTTGTCGACGAGGACGCGGAATCGCTCCTCGCTCTCGCGGAGCGAGGCCTCGGCTTGTTTGCGCGCGCTGATGTCCTGCTTGATGGAGATGAACTGGCTGAGCCGCCCCGTGTCGTCGGAGACGGGCGTTATCGTCATATCCTCGAAGTAGTGAGCGCCGTCCTTCTTGCGATTGACGAGCTCACCGCGCCAGACGCGGCCGCTCTTGATGGTCCGCCACAATGACCGATAAAAGTCAGCCGACTGGAACCCGGAGCGGAGTATCCGCGTGTGACTGCCGACGACCTCTTCCTTGGAATAGCCAGTGAGGGTGCAGAACGCCGGGTTGACGAAGCGGACAATCCCCTCTGTATCGGTGATCGCGATGGCGTTCGCCGCAGCGTCGAGCGCGCTCTGTCGCAGGTGCAGCGCGGCCTCGTCCAATCGGCGCTGCTGGATATCCTCGATCGCCGCCAAGACCTGCCCCCCAGCGGCGCTCGTCAGCCGATTGGCGGATACCGCGATCCACGAGATCGAACCGTCTTTGCACACCGTTCTCCTCTCGACGTGGAGCTCCTCTGTCTCGCCGCTGGCGAGCGCGGCGAGCTCGCCGCGGGTCCGCTCGCGGTCGTCGGGGTGCGCCAGGACGGTAGCGATCGACATCCCGACGAGCTCGTCAGTCGCATAACCGGTAATCGTAGCGAGGCGCGGGTTCGCGCGGATGATGGTGCCGTTCGCTGAGTCGACCTCGGCGATGCCGATGGGGAGGAACTCGAACACGGTGCGGAGCTGGCGCTCGCTCTCGCGGAGCGCGGTGTGCGCGCGTCGCAGCGGGGTGATGTCGTGTATCACGGAGACCAAACAGGGCTCGCCGTGCAGCTCGATTTGCCCGGACGCGAGGAGAAAGTCGCCCTCCTCGCCAGACTTGCGTCGAGCGCGCACCTCGAAGGGTTCGCTGGCGCGGTGATGTTCGTAGACGGCTGTCCGCACGGCCCCGTCGCTGTGCAAACCGAGCTCCTCGGTCGTCTTGCCGATGAGCTCCTCGCGCGACCAGCCGAACATGCGCACGAACGAGTCGCTCACCTCGACGAAGCGCCTGTCGGAGAGCCGCGTCACCACGAGCCCGGCGATCGACCGCTCGAAGAGCGTGGCGAGGTGGCTCTCGCGCTCGCGCAGCGTCTCTTGGGCCCGCTTCCATGGACCGATGTCCTCCACCATGACGACCACGCTCGGGGCCTCTCCGGGGACGGACAGCTTTGTCACCGTGACGCGGCACCAAATGACCGCGCCGCTCTTGTCGACGAAGCGCTTCTCCCGAGTGAAGCTCGGCGCGCCGTCCGCCAGCCGACGAACGGCCTCGAGGTCGCCTGGGATATCTTCGGGGAAAGTGATGTCCAGCCAGGTCAACGAGAGGAGCTCCTCACGCGAGCGTCGCCAGATCGCGCAGGCCTGGTCATTGACCATGCTGTAACGACGGGTCTCCGCGTCGACGTGCGCGATGCCAATCCCCGCTTGTTCGACGATGGCTTGAAAGCGCGCGTTGCTGGCGGCGAGAGCGCGCTCGGCGGTGACCTTCTCGTTCAGGATCTCGGAGAAGAGGACGATACCACCTACAGAACCGTCAGCGAGGTGCCACGGCTGGATCTCCCACCGGACCCAATCGACGTTACCGTCTTGACGAGCGAACGGCTCGCAGTCGGAGCGCTCGGTCGCACCGGCGAGGCAGCGAAGGTGCACCTGTCGCCACTGCTCGGGGATCTCCGGGAAGCAGTCGTAATGGCTCACGCCGACGAGGTGCTTCGTCGGGAGCCCGTAGTCCGTGACGAAGCGATTACTGACAGCCATGTAACGCATGTCGTGGTCCAAGAGCGCTATGGCCGCTGGCGCGTACTCGACGAAGAGCGCGAGCCGGGTCTCGCTCTCCCTGAGTCGCTCCTCGGCCTCGCGCTGCGAGGTGATGTCCTCGGCGAAGACGACCACGGCCTCGCCGGACGCGCTCTCCGATTTGGAGAAGGTGAGGCGCAGCCAAAGCGGTTCACTGTCTTTGCGACGAGCGAGCCTCTCCAAAGTTGCGGCGTCGTCCAATCGGCCTGCGAGCAGCGCCGCCAGCTGCGCATTGGCAGGTCCGTCGTCGACGAGCAGCGACTCGAGCCTCGCGCCGCGGACGTCCTGTTCACAGCACGAGAGCATCGCGCAGAGCCGCTGATTGACTTGTAAAATCTCGCCGCGTGACCCGAGAAAGGCGATGCCCGTATGGGCGCGCTCGAACATGCTGCGAAAGCGGAGCTCGCTCGCGGCGAGCCCGAGCTCTGCGTGCTTCCGCGCGGAGACGTCGTCGACGATCGTGACGATTTGATCCGCCGCGACCTTGAGCAGCGCGACGGAAAGCCAGCGATCCGTGCCTAGCCATTGGCGCTCGTATCGCTCGGCGTGGCCTGTCTTGATCACCCGCTCACAGCGCTCGAGAACGTCGGCTCGGTAGGCGTGGGCGTCACCGCTGAGGGAGGTCAAGCGTCGACCCTCGATTGTGGTGGGGAGCCCCGAGATGTTGCGAAAGGCGTCGTTGTGCTCGAGGTACTCGACATCGACGACGCGGCCGTCGACGGAGATGACCCTCACCCGCGCAAACCCGCTCTTCAGGTGCTTTACCAACGTCGAATAGACAGTGTGCTCCGCCCCTTGGTCGGCGACGACGGAGCGGCGCTCCAGCGCGAGGCTCAGGACGTCCGCGACCTCGTCTAGGGTTTCGAGGACGCCCGCGACCTCCGGATGCTCGACGAGCAGCGCTCCCCCGCGCTCACCGGAGATGAACACGGTGACGCGGTCGCCCTCGACTCGGGCTGCACGCTCCGCGACCGCGAGCCGCAGCGCCTCCGGGACCTCACTGGGTTGCTCCGGCTTGGAGAATGCGAGGTCTCCGCCTGCGCGCCCGTCGACCAAGACCCCAGTGTCCGGCCACCAGATCGCCACGCGGCCGAGGCCAGCGGACAGGAGCTCTTCGGTCGTCGCGCGGAGCAGCCCAGGGAGATCGAGCGCGCCGCGCGCTTGCTTCGCCACACGGCGCCGCGCGTTCTCCAAGCGGGCTTGGATGGTCGCAACCGGAACACCCACCCTCGACGTGCTTACAAGTCGCGGGCCGACTCTGTAAGTCTCGAATATCCTGTCGGCTGGGAGGGGTCGGCCGCGAAGAGGTTGCGGGCCGAAGAGCCCGACGCGCAAGAAACCACTCGCCTCGTTGCGATTCTATGCGTCCCGCCCGGGAGGTTCGCGTCTTGAGCTGCAGAGACCAGAGATGAGCTCCCAACAAGCCATGACGCCCGTCGTCGAAGCCCTGAAGGACGCGTTGCGAAGCTACGTCGCTCGCCGGGTCCCCAGCGAACACATCGATGACGTTGTTCAAGATATTTTCCTGCGAATGCACGAGCGCGCCGGGGATCTGCGAGAGGCCGAGCGGCTGCCTGGCTGGGCCTTCCGGGTCGCGCAGAGCGTCGTCGCCGATCACCACCGCAAGCGCCGCAAGGAGGTCGCCGCCCCGAACGGCGACGGAGATGGCGACGTCCTCGAGGAGCGCGAAGGTGACAACGTCAACGAGGTCGTCGCTGGGTGGCTTCGGCCGCTCCTGACCCTCTTGCCCGACGAATATGAGGAGGCCCTCACGTTGGTCGACGTCGAGGGTCTCCCGCAGCGCGCGTACGCAGAGCGCGCTGGGCTGTCGCTCTCGGGGGCGAAGTCGCGCGTGCAACGCGGTCGCAAGATGCTCGAGCAGTTGGTGCGCGGCTGCTGCGATCTCGAGGTCGACGCGCGTGGAAATATCCTGGGATACGAGCGGCGCTGCGCCGTGAAGGGCTGAGGTGGGGGCCATGCAGAGCCGCTTTCACTGGGTGCTCGCGCGCGCAACGTATCCCGGTTTGCTGGTCGGGTCTCTCGGGCTCGCGTGGGGCCTCCTCGAACTGGGGCTCTCGCCGAGCGCTACGGCGGTGGTCGCGTTCCTCGTCGCGCTCGGCTTTACGGCCTTGTTGGAGCGCGTTTACCCGCACGACGCGGCGGCGCGGATCGAGCGCGGCGACCTCGCTTACCTCGGGCTCGTCGCGGTCGTGCAGGGCCTCGCCAAAGCGGGTGGCCAGCTCGTGGCTGTCGCGGCGGGGCTCGCGCTCACTGCGTCGCTCGGGCCCCGACCTTGGCCCGGCGGCTGGCCGCTCGCCGCGCAGGTAGCGCTCGCTGTGCTCACCGCAGACCTCGTGAAATACGGGCTCCACAGGCTCGCGCACGAGCGACCGTGGTGGTGGCGATTTCACGCGGAGCACCACGCGCCCGCGAGCGTGCACGCGTTCAACGGCGTCCGCCTGCACCCGGTGAACGCGCTTTGGAACCTCGGCGTGGACGCGGTGATGCCGCTCGTCCTCGGCCTCGAGGGGCGCGCTGTCGTGCTCGCGGCGGTCGTGCGCGGCACGGTCGCGGTCCTGCAACACGCGAATATGCCGCTCGTCCTCGGGCCGCTCGATTGGATCTTCTCCACGCCGACGCTGCACCGTTGGCACCACTCGACGAAGCTCGAAGAGGCCAACTCCAACTACGGCTCGACGCTGATTGTTTGGGACCTCCTGTTCCGGACTCGCTTCGATGTCCCGGGCGCGGCGCCCGCTGCGTTCGGTTTAGCCGACGGCGCACCCCACCCGCGACGGTTCAGCGCGCAGCTCGCGTGGCCCTGGTGCTCGCGGGCGCCGGCGGCGCGCCGCGCGCGGTGCCTTGCGTAGGAGTAGAGCCGCGACGCAGCGTCATGCATACTGCGGGTTTACTCAAAGAAAGGTTGGAGAAACCCCATGAACCTGAAGATGCCGACTTCGCGTCTGGCTGTACCCTCGAAGCTTCGCGCTCTCCTCGCGCCGCTCGCGCTCCTCGCCCTGCCGCTCGCTGGGTGTGGCGTGGACGATGCCACGCTGAAGGAAGAGATGAAGAAGATGATCGAGTCGAAGTTCACTGGGGCGAAGGTCGAGGGGATCGAGTGTCCGGCCAAACACTCCAGCAAGAAGGGAGATACCTTCGACTGCACTGCCAAGCTCGGAGCCTCGGGGGAAATGGTCATTCAGGTGACCAACACCGACGAGGGCGTGAAGATGGAGAGCAAGTACAAGTACGCGTCCCCCGACGACCTCAAGAAGAACAACTTGGACTGTGGGACCAAGTTCGTCGAGTACAAGTCGGGCAACAAATACAGCTGCTCGGTCGGTGGCGTAAAAATGAAGATGACCATCGACGACAAGGGCGAGCCGCAGATGACCCCCGAAGAGGGCGCGGCCTCCTCGGCGGCGCCGGCCGCGGGCTCGGCAGACCACGGCGCGCCGAGCGAGTAAGCGCATCGTCGCGGGCGCCTCGAGAGGGCACGATTGGAGGGTTCGACCTGCGCTGAAGGGTGCCGTAAAAGGCACTCACGCACGCCGGTCGATAGGCTGTTAGGGAGGGCTTATTGCCATGTCGACGCGACTGCGATGACAACTCCGTAAGCTGTCGGACGCAGGGAGACGGCGACGGCTGCGTCGCGCTCGCGCTGCACGCCGACGACGACGAGGGGGATCGCGACCGCGAGCGACACGACGCCCGTGAGGAGAAAGAGGTCGCCGACGACGAAGGTGCGGCGCACGTCGTCGATCTCCTCTCGGGTGCAGGGGCACGAGTCCTCGAGGTCGCCCTTTTGGACGAAGCCGGCGATCCCGAGCCCGGCCGATGTGATCAAGGAGAGCAGCCCGAGGCCGCCGAGGACGCTGCCTGCGAGGGTCATGCCTTGGAGGGAGGTCGGCGAGCGCGGGCCGCGATCGAGCGAGGGCTGCGCGGGGCGCGGCGCGGTGGTGGTCGACGGCGCTGGCTTTTCACAGGTGGCGCCGTCGGTGGCGAGGCTGAAGGTGACGACGCGCTCGCGATCGGTCGCGGCGACCTCGACGCTCTGGTGAAGGACGACGGGATCGCCGGCGCCGCGGGGGACCTCGAGCGCGAGGTCGTGGACGCCCGTCGCGACCGGGAGCGCGGGGCCGTCGAGCGAGCCGCGCTCGATGCGACCGTCGACGAGGACGCGCGCGTTCACCGAGGGGCAGCCGCGTTCGTCAAGGAGCTTGACGACAAGCGTCGACGTCGACGGCGGCGTGGCCGGAGCCTCGGTCGACGCAGCGGGAGGATCGTCCGCGGCGTGCGTAGGGTCGGCGACGACGCTCGACAAGAGGAGCGCGAGGCAACCGAGCACGAGCGATCGCCGCGACCTCACGCGCCGATTGTACCCTGCGGTGCTAGGCTCGCGTTCGCATGAACGAATTCCGCCTATTTCGCGGTACGGATCGCTACCTGACCAACGACGCGCTCGAGAGCGCGGTCAACTGTGCGCTCGCCCTCGAGCGGCCGCTCATCGTGCGAGGCGAGCCCGGCACGGGCAAGACGCTGCTCGCCGAGGCCGTCGCCGAGGGGCTCGGGCTGCGCCTTTTGACGTGGCACGTGAAGAGCACGACGAAGGCTCAGGACGGTCTCTATGTCTATGACACCGTACAAAGATTGTACGACTCGCGCTTCGGCGACGGCGACGTCCGCGACATCAAGCGCTACATCAAGATGGGCCCGCTCGGGCAGTCGTTCTCGGCCGACGAGCGCGTCGTGCTCCTCATCGACGAGGTCGACAAGGCCGACCTCGAGTTCCCGAACGATCTCTTGCACGAGCTCGATCGCATGCGTTTCCGCGTGATCGAGACGGGCGAGGAGATCGCGGCGAAGTTCCGCCCCGTCGTGCTGATCACGAGCAACAACGAGAAGGAATTGCCCGACGCGTTCCTCCGCCGGTGCGTCTTCCACTTCATCGACTTCCCCGACAAGGACTTCATGCGGAGGATCGTCGGCGTGCACCACCCGGGCCTCGAGAAGGAGCTCGTCGATCAGGTGATCCAGGTCTTTTACGAGGTTCGCGACGGAATGCGCCTGCGCAAGCGGCCCTCGACGAGCGAGCTCATCGACTGGATCGCCGTCCTGCGGAAGGCCGGCGTCGGTGACGTTCGCCTCGAGAAGAACTTGCCGTTCCTCGGAACGCTGCTCAAGAAAGAGCAGGACATGGCGTCGTTCGCGGATCAGCTCGCGGGCGGGCGTCGATACAGGTCCTGACGCGAGGCTTCGATGTTCGTCGACTTTCTGTACGAGCTCCGTTCGCGCAAGGTCCCGGTCGGCGCGCAAGAGGCCGTGTCCCTCGCGACGGTGATGGCGAAGGGCCTGCACGACTCGTCGCTCGATGGCTTCTACAACGTGTCGCGAGCGCTGCTCGTCCACGACGAGAAGCACCTCGACGATTTCGACGTCGCGTTCGCGGCGCACTTCAAGGGCGTCGCCGTCGAGGCAAAGAAGGTCGCCGAGGAGCTCCTCGATTGGCTGCGTGATCCGGTGCGCATGCGCGACCTCAGCGACGAGGATCGCGAGGCGCTCGAGCGGCTCGATTTGGAGGAGGTGCTGCGTCAGCTCGAGGAGCGGATGCGCGAGCAGACCGAGCGGCACGATGGAGGTCGTCGCTGGGTCGGGACGGGCGGGACATCGCCGTTCGGCACGGGCGGGCAGAACCCGAACGGCGTCTCACTCGGCGGTCGGGGCGGTCGCGGCGGCGCGATGGTCTCGGCCGACGCGCGCAAGTACAAGCCTTACCGCAGCGATATTCTCCTCGACACCCGCATGATCGAGGTCGCGCTGCGCAAGCTCCGTGTCTTCGCTCACGAGGGCGGGCCGACCGAGCTCGACATCGACGGCACCATCCGCGAGACCGCGCGCAACGCAGGCGAGCTCGAGGTGGTGCTCAAGCCGCCGCGCCACTCGAACACGCGTGTCATCCTGATGATGGATGTCGGCGGCTCGATGGATCCGCACGCGTACGTGATGTCGCAGCTCTTCAGCGCAGCGAAGCGGGCGAGCCACTTCAAGGAGCTCCGCACCTATTACTTTCACAACTGCGTCTACGGCCGCGTGTGGAAGACCGAGAGCTTCCTCGAGCCGGTCACGATCAAGGACCTCATCGGTGAGTGCAACCCGAACTACAAAGTCGTGATGGTCGGCGACGCGCTGATGGCGCCGTACGAGCTCCTCGGGTCGAGCGGCTTCACCGGCGACGAGGGACGCATCCCGGGCCTCGAGTGGCTGCGCCGATTGAAGGAGCATTTTCACCGCGCGGTGTGGCTCAACCCTGAGAATTGGCGCACGTACCGCGGCACGACGATCGACCCCATCCGCGAGGTCTTTCCCATGTTCGATCTGACATTGGAGGGGCTCGGCGAGGCCGTCACGGAGCTCCTGCGCGGGGGCAAGCGCTAGCGTGAGCGAGCCGCGTTCGACGCCGAAAGAGCTGGCTGCGTTCGCGAGCGAGCTGCGCGCTGCGATTCGGCACCGCGTCGCGGGCGGCCAGACAACGCTCGCGATCGTCGTCGTCGCGGGCGCAGTCGTCGGCGCTTCGCTGCTCGGTCGGCTCGGCACGCACGCGGCGCGCATCGGTGGCTTCGCGATCATCGCGGGCGTCGGCGCGCTGCTGCTCGGCGTGGGTTTGTGGGCGCGCTCGCGGTGGCGCGACGCGCGACGCGCCGTCGTGCGCGAGGTCGGTCGATCGAACCCGGCGCTCGGCGCGGCGATCGATCGCGCCGTGGGGCTCGCGTCCCGCACGGCCGCAGTGGACGGCGAGCCTCTGCCCCTCGCGACGCCGGACGAGGTGACGATCGAGCTCGCGGCGCTGCACCTCGAGCGACAGCTCGACAAGGTGAAGATCGAAGAGGTCGTCGCGCGCGCCGAGAAGCGAGGCGTCGGCGCGGCGTGGCTCTCGTTCGCGGGGATGGTCGCGGTGTTCGCCGCGATCGCGGTGGATCCGGCGCGCGTCCTCGAGGGCGCGGACGTCCTCGTCGCGCGGGGAGGCCGCGCGCCGTTCGAGCTGCTCTTGCTCGACGATCTCGACGTCGTCGCGACACCGCCCTCGTACCTCGCGCAGCACGAGATCCCGCTGCGACAATTCACGCAGACCTCGCAGCCGCGCGGCACCGTGCTCACGGTCCGCGGGCGCCCGCTGCACCGCGGCCGCAAGCTCGTGCTCACCGACGGTCACGAGGAGATCGCCTTCAACGACGACGGCAAGGGCGCCGTCGTCGCGCGCTGGACGGTCGTCGGCTCGACGAGGCTCCGACTCGCGGCGCGCTTCGGCGATACGCTCGTCTACCAGCACGACGCGCTCGCGGTGGAGAGCATCCCCGACGCGCCGCCCGCGGTGAAGCTCGCGGCCGCGCCGCGCACGGTGCGGCTCGTCGACGTGAACACGGTGAGCCTCGCGTACGAGGCCTCGGACGATCACGGCCTGCTCGAGATCGCGCTCGTCATCCGCGTCGGCGATCGCGAGGATCGCCGCACGCTCAGCCGCCCGAGCGGCTCGCGCCTCGAGCGCGGCGCGCACGAGCTCTCGACGCGCGACCCCGTGTTTCGCGATCAGTTCGTGCCGATCGAGGTCACCGTCGAGGCCAAAGACAACGACACCGTGACGGGGCCGAAATGGGGTCGCAGCGCG
The DNA here is from genome assembly GCA_046351325.1 of Polyangiaceae bacterium. Classification (GTDB taxonomy): domain Bacteria; phylum Myxococcota_A; class Polyangia; order Polyangiales; family Polyangiaceae; genus Xiheicaenibacterium. The sequence continues at coordinate 1,542,138 of JAXLYR010000001.1, forward strand.
TCGGTGATCGTGATGCCACCCCTCGTCGGCGAGCCCGAGGCCGCGCGCTACGTCGAGCTCACGAAGGTCCGCGACGCGCTCGTCGATCTGCTCGCGCCTCGGGTCGAGGCCGGTGAGCTCGAGGACGATCAGGCGGCCTCGCGCGTCGACGCGGAGAAGACGGCTCACAAAGCGACGGTCGCTCAGGTCGAGCGCGCGCTCGAGCGCACGTTCGGCGGCCTGAAGATCACCGGCCGCACGAAGCGCCTCGTGAACGGTCAGATGCGCCGGCTCGAGCTCGCCGAGAGCACGTTCGAAACCGAGCCGACGGGCAAGCATTTCAGCGAGCTCGTCGCGACGACCGAGCAGGTCGTGCTCGCGGTCGACGCGGCCGCGCGCGCGCTCGGCATGACCGACGCGAAGGACGTCGCGAAGCGGCTCGCGAGCGTCGCTGACGAGGCGGCGAGCGCCTCGGCGGTCGCGACGCTCCCCGACGAGAACGCGCGCGGCAAGCAGCGGCTCACGGCCGCGCTCGAGGTGCTCACGGGCGGCGGTCGCGAGCTCGCGAAGCTCGACGAGCTCGGCGCGGATCTCGGCGACGTCACGCGCGGCGGGGTCGGTCGCATCCAACGGCTCGCGGACCAGAGCAACTACGTCGAGGCCCCGCGTCGCTGCCGAGAACCTCGCGCAGTGGTTGCGGCTCGCGATCGCGAGCATGGCCGGCGGTGGCGGTGGCGGCGGCGTGGAGAGCGGCGTCGGCGACGGCGAGGGCACGGTCGACGGCGGAGGCGACGCGAGCGAGGCCGACGACGCGATCGAGAAGAGCAGCAACGAGCTCGAGGACCTGGTGTCGAAGCACCAGCGCACGCTCGAAGATCTGCAGAAGGCCCTCGACAACGCGACCACGCCCGAGGAGAAGAAGGCCCTCGAGGAGCTCGCGAAAGACCAAGCGAAGAAGCTCCGCGAGGCCGTGAAGCACCTGCCGCAGCAGGGCCTCGACGGCTCGGCCGCGGAGAAGGCCGCCGAGGGTCGCAAGCAGGCCGAGTCCGCGGCGGGCGCGCTCGAACGCAAGGATTTGAAGGGCGCGCTCGATGGCTTGAAGTCCGCGCTCGACTCGCTCAACGAAGCGAAGAAGCGCGGTCAGGAGAAGAACTTCGGCTCTGACGAGGCCGTCGGTGAGGACGCCTCGGACGCCGCGTCGAAGCTCGAGGACTCGAAGCGCGCGCTCGAGGACGCGATGGACAAGCTCGAGCAAGCGAGGCGCGAGCGCGGCGGTAAGAACTTCGACGACGCCGCGGACTCCGAGTCGAAGGCCGCGGAGCGCGCCGATGACCTCAAGAAGCGCGGGCAAGACGGTGACGCCGCCCTCCCGAAGGCCATGCTCGATCGGCTCGAGCGCGCGAAGCAGGCGATGCGCGACGCCGAGCGCCTCCTGCGCGAGCGCAAGTTCGACGAGGCCCGCGAGAAGCAAGAGGAGGCGCAGCGCCTGCTCGAGATGGCGCGCGACGACGACGCGCCGCCGCCGAACGATCCGCGCGAAGACGGCGACGGCACCGTGCAATCGGGGCCGACGGCGGTGCCCGGTGAGGACGCGCACAAGAACCCCGACGAGTTCCGTCGACGCGTCCTCGAGGGCTTGGCCAAACCCGGCGAAGCTCGGCTGCACGACGCGATCAAGCGCTACGCGGAGGGCCTCCTGAAATGAGCAAGCTCCGAGGAGCCATCGTGGGCGTCGCGCTCGTGGTCGCGGGCAGCGCGGTCCACGCAGACGACGATCTCAAGGGCGACGGCGCTCGTGCGTCGCGCGCCCGCGCGCACACGCTCGAGCTCGACACCGGCCTCGCGCTCGAGGAGCTGCGCGGCGCAGAACCCAGCGATCCGCTGCTCACGATCGAGCGCAGCCGCGCGCTCCTCTACGATGGTCAGTGCATCGAGTCCGCGATGCTGCTCGCGCAGGCCGGCCTCGAGGAGAAGGAGCCAGCCATCTCGCTCGGCTCCGCGGCGCGCGGCTGCATCCGAACGATGGCCGGCGCGGTCGTCGCCGAGGACGCCGCCTCGGGCACGTGGATCCGCTTCCAAGACGACGCCGACGTCGCGCTTGCGCCGTACATCTTCGACTGCGTCACGCGCGCTCGCGAGACCTTCACGCGCGACCTCGGCGTGACGATGCCCGCCGTCGTCCGCATCGAGATGGTCCGCGATCAGTTCGGCCTCAGCGCAATGACAGGCCTGCCGCTCGCGGCCGCGCGCACGACCGGCACGATCGGCATCGCGAAATGGGGTCGCGTCGTCGTCGTCTCACCGCGCGCGATGCCTCGCGGCTACGGCTTCCTCGACACGATCGCGCACGAGCTCACCCACCTCGCGCTCACGCGCGGCTCGCAGGATCGCGCGCCGCTCTGGCTCCAAGAGGGGGTCGCGCGCCGCGAGGAGTCGCGCTGGCGCACCGAGCTCCCGTTCGACGATCGACCGAGCGCCGACCAGGTCGCGTGGTTCGGCTACGAGAACAAAATCGGCCCCGAGATCGATCAGATCGGCCCGTCGATCGCCTTGCTCCCGAGCGCGCGCGACGCGGCCGTCACCTACGCGAAGGTCGAGAGCTTCATGGGCTTCTACGCGCGCACCGCCGGCGATCAGGCGATGGAGCGCCTGCTCGCCGCGTTCAAGGACGCGCCCGATCCCGACAAGCTCGACGCGGTCGTCGAGGGCGTCACCGGCACGCGCTTCACCTCGTGGAAAGATCGCTGGCGCACCGAGGTCCTCGCTACCGCGAAGCCCCTGCCGGCCTCCGAGCGACCTGGCGCGCACCCTCCGAAGGAAATGAAGGACGCGCGCCAGCGCTACCGCCTCGGCGACCTCCTGCTCGCTCGCGACCACGCGAAGGCCGCGGTCCGCGAGCTCGATCAGGCCACCACGCTCGTGCCGCGCGACGCGACCATCCGCGGGCTCCTCGGCGCGGCCCGCGTCGCCAAGGGCGATCTCGACGCCGCGCGCGCCGCCGTGGAGAGCGACGCCGACGTCGACGGCGACGACGCGCGCTGGTGGTCGATCCGCGGCCTGCTCGGCGTCGGCGACGCGGTCCTCGCCCGCTTCGTCGCGATCTCGCGCGCTCCCTATTCTCCGGCGATCGCTTGCAGCGAGAAGGCTGCCCCCGCCCTCCCCGACGACCCGAACCAACGCGCGCTCTGCCAGGCCGCGCGCTCGATCACGCGGCCGCTCTGACCTCGGCCCGTAGCGCTTCGTGCGGTCTCTTTCCTGTGCGGCGCCACACCTCGGGAACTGAGGTTGACCGCGGACTTTCGGGCAACCTAGCATCCGAAGTCGCCATCGAGGGTCCTCGCTCTGCGGCGCGCGCCGCACGCTTCGCTGGGCTCTCACGGTCGCAGGACCCACGACGAGACTCTCCGCCGCCGAGAACGCCAAGAACACGCATGAGCGTCGCCACTTACGCCGCCGCACAGGTCCTGCGGGTACTGCCTCGAGTCCGAATTACGCGGGCCGTCGGTCGACTCGCGGACGCCCGCATCCCCCAACCGGTCTCGCGGCTGGTCGTGGGCCTCTTCACCAAGGCCTACCAGGTCAACCTCGACGAGAGCGTGCGTCCGAGCGGGGCTTACCCCAGCTTCGATGCCTTCTTCACGCGCGAGCTCTTACCAGGCCAGCGCCCGATCGAGGCCCCACCGAGCGCGGTCGTCAGCCCAGCTGACGGTCGCCTCGACGCCTGCGGCGAGATCCAAGACGGCGGCCGATTTTTGGTCAAGGGTCGGAACTATTCGGCCGCCGAGCTCCTCGGCGACGTCGGTGAGGCCGCGCGCTACGTCGGCGGCCAGTTCGCGATCGTCTACCTCTCGCCCCGCGACTACCACCGCGTCCACGCGCCGGTCGCAGGGCAGGTCCGCACCGTCCGCTCGCTCCCGGGCGATCTCTACCCGGTCAACTCCATCGGCGAGAACCACGTCCCGTCGCTCCTGTCGATCAACCGCCGCGTCGCCATCCCGATCGACACCGAGACGATGGGCCGCATCACCGTCGTCATGGTCGGCGCGATGATCGTCGGTCGCATCACGGTGACGGGCATCGACGCGCGCGACGTTCCGCTCGGTTTGCACGATCTCCACCCGCCGCTGCCGGTGCAGCGCGGTGACGAGATCGGCGTCTTTCACCTGGGTTCGACCGCCGTCGTCTTCGCCCCGAAGGGGGTCGCGACGTTCGATCGCCAGCGTGGTCCCGTTCGCTTGGGGGAGGCTCTGCACACCCTATGAAGGACGAACGCGATCCCGCTCCGCCGGGTCATCGGTCCCCATCGATCCCTCCGGCGGGCCTCGCGGCTCCGAGCACGGTGCCGCGTCCTTCCCGACCGCCGCCTGGGCGCGCCGAGAGCGCGCCGCCCCCCTCCAACCGCAAGGGGACGCTCGATGGCCTGCAGCCCAACATCCCGGCCGCCGCGCCGACCGTGCCGAACGCCGTCGCGGGCAGCGGCTTCCAAGAAGAGGATTTCGACGCCGAGCGAACGCTGGTCGTCGACCCCGACGACGCGCCGACCGCGGACTACGACCCGCGACAGATGAGCTACAACCCGCGCGCTCGCGGCGTGTACGCGCAGAGCCAACCCGCGCCCGCGATGCCGCCACCAGCGGCGTCGCCGGACAGCGAGGCGGCGGCTCGCACCAGCCGTCGGACCTCACGGAGAACCGTCAAGCTGGTTGACGATCAGGCACAAGCCGTCGCGACGCCCGACGAGACCGCGACGCCGGTGGAGGGAATCCCCACGCTGGACCGCTCCGTCGCGATCGAGTCCGCGCCGAGCGACGACCTCGCGAGCGCCGACGAAGAGATCACCATCGTCAAGGCGCTGCGGATCATCAACATCGGCAGCGAACCCCCGCCGCCGATTCGCTCGGCGTTCGCCACGTGGCCGCCGCCCGCGCTCACGTCCGCCCCGCTCGATGCACCCGTCGGCGCTGACATTTCTGTTAGCCCAGGGTTCTCGCCCCCAGCGCCAGCTGGCGCGATCGACGCGCCGATCATCCCGCCGCCTCCGATCGCGCCCGCGGTCGCGCAGGCCCAGCAGGCCGCACCCGCCGTCGAGGTCGACGCGGTGGAGATCCACGACGAGCGCGAGGATCTCCTCGACGACGACCTCGAGATCGAGAGCGCCCCCCCCGTCCCCGAGGCCACGACCCCGCCGGCTCCAGCGGCAGCAGCGGCGAGCCCCAAGCGCCCGCCTCCCCCGCCGAAGAAGACCGAGAGCGCGAAGGCCGATTCGACCGCGCCCCGCGTGAAGCCTTGGTGGGAGGATCTCTTCAGCGAGGAGTACATCCGCACGCACGATCGCCCGCCCGAGAGCGTCGTGCGCCGCGAGGTCGACTTCATCGAGGAGAGCCTCGGGATGGAGAAGCACGCGGTCGTGCTCGACCTCGCGTGCGGTCGCGGCGATCACACCATCGCGCTCGCGAGCCGCGGCTACTCGGTGGTCGGGCTCGACTACTCGACCGGCATGCTCGATCTCGCCGCGCGCCAGGTCCAAGAGCGGCAGAAGGCCGATCCGAACTTCACGGCGCCGTCGTTCGTGCAGGGCGACATGCGCGACCTGCCCTACGAAGAGGCCTTCGACGGCGTCTATTGCTGGGCGACGAGCTTCGGGTTCTTCGAGGACGACAAGAACCTCGCGGTCCTCGCGAACATCCACCGCGCCTTGCGCCAGGGCGGCATGTTCCTGCTCGACATCGTGAACCGCGACTACGTCGCGCCGCGCTCGCCGAGCCTCGTCTGGTTCGAGGGCTCGCAGTGCGTCTGCATGGATGACATGTACGTCGACTTCTTCACCAGCCGGATGAAGGTGAAGCGCACCGCGATGTTCGAGGGCGGCAAGTCGCGCGAGCTCGACTACACGATCCGCCTCTACAGCCTGCACGAGCTCGGCAAGATGCTCCACGAGGTCGGCTTCAAGGTCCTCGAGGTCACCGGGCATCCCGTTCACCCGGGCGTCTTCTTCGGCACCGAGTCCCCACGCCTCATCGTCCTCTCCGAGCGGAGCTGAAGATGACCTGCAGCGTCGCGAGGGCTCGAGGATGACGTCGTCCCCGGGCGGAGCAGCGAGCATCTCCCGTGCGCTCGCGTCGACTGTGCCTGGGCTCCCGCTGAGCGAGCGCGAGATCGATCGCGTCCACTACGCGCGGGATCTCTGGCCGCGACATCACCTCGGCGTGCGCGACGGCGCGCTGCCGACCTCGCGCCCCGCGGTCATCGCGTGGCCGCGCTCCACCGAAGAGGTCGCGGCGATCGTCGCGACCTGCGCCCGCGAGGGCGCTCCGATCGCGCCGTTCGGCGCTGGCTCGGGCGTTTGCGCTGGCACGCTCCCGGACGCGCGCACCGTGCTGCTCGATCTCAAGCGAATGAACCGCGTCCGCGATCGCTCGGCCGACGTGCTCTCCGTCGAGGCCGGCGCGCTCGGGTTTCGCCTCGAAGAGGACCTCAACGCGCAGGGCTTCACGCTCGGGCATTTCCCCTCGAGCATCCTCTGCTCGACGGTCGGCGGTTGGATCGCGGCGCGCAGCGCCGGCCAGTGTTCGGGCCTCTACGGCAAGATCGAGGACATGGTCGTGTCGCTCGAGTGCGTCGTTGGTCGAGGTGAGATCGTTCGCCTCGCGCGCCGTGTCGAGGGCCCCGATCTGACTCCGCTCATGATCGGCAGCGAGGGCATCTACGGCGTGATCACTGCCGCGGAGCTCCGACTCCACGCTGCGCCGACGACGCGCGCGTTCACTTCGTTCTCGTTCCCGACCATCGAGGCTGGCTGGGAGTCGATGCGCGAGATGTTTCAGGCGGGCCTGCGCCCGGCCGTGTGCCGCCTCTACGACGCCTTCGACTCGTTCATGGCGCGCCGCGGGGCGGTTCGCGGCAAGCGGCACGGCGCTCCGCAGCCGCGCAGCGCCTCGTCGCGCACCATCAAGGACCTCGCGCTCCGCCTGCTGCTCCGCGCGCCGACTGCGATGAACGGGCTCGTCGACGCGCTCGGTGATCGCGCGTTGGGTGGCGCGATGCTCGTGCTCGTCTTCGAGGGCGAGGCCACGCAGTTCGAGCAGTCCGCGCTCGCGGGCCGCATCGCGGAGCGACACCAGGGCCGTCACCTTGGTGAGGAGCCCGCGCGTCACTGGCTGAAGCACCGCTACGGCGTCAGCTACCGGCAAGCGCCGATCTTCATGGCCGGCGCCTTCAGCGACACGATGGAGGTCGCGGCCCCGTGGAGCCGCCTCGGCGCGCTTTACAACAATGTAAGGGAGGCCCTCAAGGATCGCGTCTTCGTGATGGCGCACCTCTCACACGCCTACCCCGACGGCTGCTCGATCTACTTCACGTTCGCGGGCTCGGCGAAGGATCGCGCCTCGAGCGAAGAGCTCTACGACGCCACCTGGCGCGACGCCCTCGACGCCGCCGCGCGCGCCGGCGGAACGCTCTCGCATCACCACGGCGTCGGCCGCAGCAAGGCCCCGCGGCTCGGCGCCGAGCTCGGCCTCGGCGTGGATCTCGTGCGCTCGATGAAGGCCGCGTTCGATCCAGCGGGCATCTTCAACCCAGGCAATTTGCTGCCTTCCGCAGACGACCTCGCCGTCCCCACGCGCCCGGCGCTCGAGCCCGTCGCCGATCCGGCGCCTGCCGCTCCGCGCTTCGACGACGCGTCGCTCACGGTCCACGCGAACGGCAAGACGAAGCTGCGGTTCCTCGAGCACCTCGCCGAGGCTCGCGGCATGACGCTCGGTCTGCCCGAACGAGAGCTCGACGCGACCATCGCGGATTACCTCGCGCGGGGCGCGCCAGGCTCGCTCGATCCCTACCTCGATCCCGTCGATCACTTCGTCGCTGGCTTCAGCGCCACGACGCCGCGCGGGCGCCTCGACATTCACCCCGGGCCCCGCAAGGCCGTGGGCCCCGATCTGCTCGCGCTCTTCTGGGGTGCGAACGGTCGCATCGGCACCATCGAGAGCGCGCACCTCAGGGTCTATCGCAGGGGCCTGCCCCGCGCCGACGCAGGCGGGCTCGCGGTGAGCCCAGCGCCCAGCATCGATCGCCAACCCCCGCTCCCGACCGTCGAGCGCGACCTCTTCGAGCGCGTGCTCGCGGCGGCCATCACCGCGGAATCCTCGTCATGATGCGCGCGGCTCGGCTCGCGCTCTTCGCAGGTGGCGTCGCGGGGAGCTTCTTCGCCAATGGCGCCCGAGCCGACGAGGCAGCAGCAGCGGCCCCGCCCCCCGCAGAGGCTCCCGCGGCCCGCGGCGGCCCCGCCCCGCCAGCGCGCGACGGTGAGCTCGCGCCGCGCGATGACCTACAGCCGGGTAAGAAGCGCAAACCCCAAGACTACACAGGCAGGCGTCCCGAGAGCTCGGCCGATGCCGCGCTGTGGGTCCCGCGGGTCCTCTTCTTCCCGCTCTATGTCGTAGCCGAGTACTTCCTGCGTATCCCGCTCGGCGAGCTGACAGTGGCGGTCGAAGAGAACGACGTCATCAACGCCATTCAGAACTTCTTCGTCTTCGGCCCGAACAAGAACATAGGCCTCGTCCCGACGGCGTTCGTCGACTTCGGCCTGCGTCCCAGCATCGGCCTCTATTTCTTTTACGACGACTTCATCGTCCCGAAGAACGACCTGCGCGCCTCCTTCGGCTTCGGGGGCATTCGGTTCTGGCGCGCCAGCGTCGCCGATCGTATCCCGCTCTCGACGACGGTCGGGACCGAGCGCGAGCGCTCCTATCTCCAAATCGAGGCGGATTTCCTCGATCGCGCCGACCTCCGTTATTGGGGTATGGGCCCACACACGAGCGAGCGCGACATCGCGGGGTTCTCGGTTTTGACCGCGGGCGGCGGCCTGAGAGCCCATATCGAGCCGTGGCGCGCGACCTTCCTCGAGGCCTGGGTCACAGGTCGTTATACGACGACCGGTCCCGGGGAATGCGCTGACAGCCTTGTCACTGTCACGGAGACCGAGATCGCCCGCCGCTGCGACCCGCCCACCGTCCGCCGCCGCATGCTGGACGGCGCCGCGCCGCCTGCCCATTACGGGCGCCCCTACGCGACGCTCAAGACTGGCGTGCGGGCGGCCTACGACTCGCGCGACCCGCGCCCCGCACCAGGCACTGGCCTCGCCTTCGAGGCCAGCGTGGAGCAGGTCGCGGACGTCGACGCGCCCCATATCGGCAATTGGCTGAACTACGGCGCTTGGGTCGGCGGCTTCATCGACATAACGGGGACGCAGCGCGTGCTCAGCCTCGAGATCACCGCGGCCTTCCAGGACATCCTTACGCCCGACACGACCATCCCCTTCACCGAGGTCGTCGGCGCCAAGCACATCGAGGATGTCCCCGACCTCGACATGATGCGCGGCTTCTTGCCGGGTCGCCTGCTCGGGTCGAGCGCGGTCGCCGCGACTATCCAGTATCGCTGGCCGATATGGGCCTTTCTAGACGGTACAATCCAGGCCGCGGTCGGGAACAGCTTCAACGGCTCGCACCTCGAGGACTTCTCCCCGGAGAAGCTGCGCTTCTCGTTCGTCGCAGGCTTTCGCTCACCGAATCATCGCGACCACTCGTTCAACTTCTTGGCCGGCTTCGGGACAGACCCGTTCGACCAGGGCGGCGCGGTCTCCAGCGTTCGCCTGCTCGTGGGCGGTACGACTGGCTTTTGACTCGCCGCTCGCGTCTTTGCGCTCCGGGGGGCGCGGAGCGCATGGGGGGCGTATTCAGCCCCCCGACGAATCGAGGGCGCGGCGATACAGATCAGGGGGCACGTCGAAGACGTCGCGCGACATGGAGAGCTCTCTGCAGATCGAAGCGGCGAGGGGCGTTCCAAGGAGTTGAGCCTCCTTTTGACCTCGACCGCGCACGACGCCGAAGCGTCCAGTCACCATCGGAGGCTCCCCCACGGCGTGCAAGACGAACGCTGCCTCGGGTCGCATCCACGAGCGCAGCGACAGCGCGCTCTCCCCGAGGATGGCCAGATCCTCCGAGGTGCAGCAGACGACATCGGCGTTCGCCAGGACGGCGCGCGCGGCGCGACTGTCGGCGCCGGCCCAAGCGTGGAAGGTCGCCGCGACCTCGACGACCACTGCAGCTCCGCGTCGGCGAGCGGCCCGCGCAGCCTTGCATAGGCTCGCGTTGTAAGCGACAGACGGCGCGAGCCCCGAGAGCAAGAGGACACGCGCACGCCACTCCTCAGGAATGGAGATGGGAGCCGCGGCGATATGGGTGTCTACGACGCGCGGAGCATCGAGCCTAGCCTCGAGCAGGACGACCCCAGAGAACGAGCGCTCGAAGCTTACGCCTGTCGTGTCGATACCAGCGTTCGTCAGATGCTCAGTCAATCGCCGGCCCAGCGAGTCGTCTTGCAGGTTGGTCGCGAGGCCGACCCGAAGCGGTCGTTCACCGGTTGAACCGAGCGCCCCGGACATGTTCGATAGGAGCAGGGCCGAACGAATCGCTCCGTCACTCGGGAGGAGCCGCAGACGCTCCTCGCTGGCGCGGGGCGCGACGACGCTCCACTCGGTATGGCCCGCGCAAATCACGTCGAAGGAGCGCGACTGCATGGCGAAATATTAGCACGCTGACACGGCCTGCGTGCGTCTACCCACGTGGCGTTGATCGTGTAAGCCTGCTCGTCATGAAATGGTCGTTGGTCTCGCTGGCGGGCCTAGCTGTCTTTGGAGTGACGACAGCCGCGCACGCAGATCCGATGAACTTCTTTCCCCTCCCCGACGCGCGCATCGCGTTCGGACCGTCGATACCGCTCGGGGCGAAGCGCGCGGACGGCCTGCGGGCTGCGACCGACTTCACAGTAGGCGCGAGCCTCTTCGGCTCGCACGGCTTCAATGCCGACAAGCTCTTCCTCTTCCTCGACCCCGAAGGGGGCTATTCCTATACGGGCCCCTCGGACCACGCCTTCAACGTCTCGATGGGGATCGGCTTCGGCACGGGTTGGGTCGCGGCGGCCTATCACCCTCATTTCATCGTCGGGACGAGCGACGACGAGTTCGCCATTGGAATGCGCAACGGCTTGGGGATTCACGCGCTCTTCGACGTCTTCAGCTTGGAGGTAGCGCACGAGCTCCTGTTCGTGGACAGTGAGCAACGACAGGACCTACGCGTCGAGCTGGGCCTCAATCCAGGCGCTGCGGTCGCTCTCTTCATCTATCTCATCTCCGGCATGAGGTGACGCCATGCGGCTCGGTCCTCTCCTCGCGTTCGCTCTCTGTGCTTTGCCGCGGGTCGCGGCCGCCGCGGACGCGGACCCATCGAACTACGAGGCAGTCGTCTCCACCCTCGGGCCGGGGGACACGCTCGTCCTGGCCCCGGGGACGTACACCGGCAACCTCGACATCACAGGGCTGAACGGCACCGCCGACGCGCCGATCACCATCCTCGGGCCGGCCGACAAGAGCGCTCGTTTTACGGGCAACTCTTGTTGCAACACCGTGGAGATCACCAATTCGAGTTACATTGCTGTAAAGAATCTCACGATCGACGGCGGCGGCCTCGACGGCGTGTTCGGTGTGAGCGCGAAGGGCGGGACAGGCAACGTCGTCCACGACATCACCATCGAGGGCTGCGTCTTCGTCGGGCATGGGGCCTCGCAGCAGACAGTCGCCATATCGACCAAAGCGCCGACCTGGGGCTGGGTGATCCGCGGCAATGTCATCGACGGCGCCGGGACTGGCCTCTATCTGGGCAACTCGGACGGCACGAGCCCGTTCGTCGACGGCGTCATCGAGGGGAACCTCGTCAAGAACACCGTCGGCTACAACATGCAGGTCAAGTTCCAATTGGCTTGGCCGGCCGGTGTGCCGGACACGACGACGAGCACGCTGATTCGCAACAACGTCTTCATCAAGAACGACGGGCCGAGCCCCGACGGCGACCGCCCCAATTTGCTCGTAGGCGGCTTCCCCGAGGCTGGCCCTGGCTCGGAGAATCAATACGAGATCTACGGGAACTTCTTCTTTCACAACCCGCGCGAGGCTCTATTGCAGGCCTCGGGGCGCGTATCCATCCACGACAATGTGTTCGTCGACGCCGTCGACGCTGCGATCGTCGTGACCGATCATGATCTGCCGCTGCGGCGCGCACGAATCTACAACAACACTATCTATTCGGTCGCGCGGGGCATCCGCTTCGGCAACGCCGCGTCGGAGGGCGACTTCGTCGTGGGCAACCTGGTGTTCGCCCCCGAGGACGTCACTGGCCCGGCCGCTACAGTCTTGGACAACCTGCGCTTCGACGTGGCGCAAGCGCCCAATGTCGTAAAGAGCCCGAGCACCACGCTCGGCGCAATGGACTTCTACCCGCTCGCCGGCCAGGTCCAAGGTTCGTCGCTCGACCTCACGGGGGCCGCGACCGACCTGGATTATGACCGAGACTTCAACGGCACTCCCAAAAATGAATTCACGTTCCGGGGCGCCTACGCGGGTGAGGGCGACAATCCCGGTTGGGCCCTCGATGATGGCTTGAAGGACGGGGGCGCGATGAACCCACCAGGCACAGGCGGGGGCGGTGTCGGCGGCGACGGCGCTGGCGGCGCCGTATCGAACGGCGGCTCGGGTGGCTCGGGCGGCAGTGGTAGCGGCGATGGCGGCGGCGACGACGGCTGTGGTTGCCGCGTCGCCGAGACGGGTCGCGCCGACGTGGCGCCGGCCTGGGCGTTGCTGGCTGGCCTCGCGGTCTCGCGCCTCGCGCGGCGCCGCAAGGTTACAGGCCTGTCAGGCTAGCGCGCCTCGGTCATTTGAGCGTCTCGCTCTGCGTGACAGCGCGCTCCCACATTCGCAGATAGCCCTCGGCCGAGCGGAAGAGCGGCTCGAGATCCTCGTCCGTAGCGCCGGTGCGGCGAGCGTCCTCGATGAGCTCGGGCAACATGCCGATATGGACGAAGCCCTCCGTGTTGAAGTCGATGACGCGGTTGCCGACGCGAGGCTCGGTGAAGGTCACGTCGCCCGCATAAGAGTCGAACGGGTAGGTCACCGGGTCGGTTTGAGGGTCCGCGCAATCGCTCTTCGGTCCGAAGCGCGGCCCAGGCGCGCCCGCGAAGCCGTTCAAGTCGAACCCGAAGCCTACAGCCGGGTAACCACCGGCGGCCGTGATGCGCGCCACGCGATCGCGGATCGAGTCCGCCATCGACCCCTTGCGGTTCGGGTCGGCGCAGCGGCCGAGCCCCGTCTTGGAGATGCCGCCGTTCTCGTAGATGCGCCCGCCATATTCGGTCCCGTGCGTCGCAGCGGCTGGGTAACCGGCGGCCTCGAGGAGCTCGAACGCGCGCTGATAGGACCACCGCGGCAAATGGTCGATCTCGACGATCATGCCGCGCACCATGAGCTCCTGAATCAAGGTCTCGCCGAGCGGGGTGAGCGAGTGAGCCTGACAGTAGTCACCCTCGAGCGCTGGCGCGCGGAGCTCCTCGACGAAGGGCATGATGCTGGCGACGGGCGCCTCGGGGAAGCCGCTCATGTCGTTCGGGGGCGGAGCCTCATAATCGGCGCGCGGCTGGTTCAGCCCGCCGAACTGGACATTGCCGTGATCGAACACGCTCTGGACGTCGGGGCAGTCGAGGGTGAAGTCCGACCAATTGCCGGTATTGGCGAAGTTGCCGAGCTCGCTTATCGCCCTGTGCCCGTCACCGGGTGAGAACGCGTTGTCGTATTTGTGTACGGGGAAGACGGCGCGGACGCCGAGCTCGTAATACTTGTCGAGCTGCGACCGCAAGAAGGCCTCGTCGCAGACGGGCATGCCTGGCCTGGGGACGAGGAGACAGTCGAACAGATTCGATATCTCGATGCCGAGGATGACCGCGAGCTTGCCCGACGAGATGACCTCGCGAGCCTCGGCGGGGGAGGTCACGACGCGCAGCCACCCGCGGCCCGGCCCGCCCTCCTGAGCGTCGATGTAGCGCTCGAGGTTGTGGACCTCGGCGATGCTGCGCTCGACGCTGACCATGTCGTTGCACGAATAGCGGACTTGTTGGATGTTCTGGCCGGTGATGAGCTCGCAGAAGATGGAGTTGCCAGTCGCGTGCTGGACGACGAGGCGCAGGCCGGCGCGATACGCGCGCTCGAGCCATTTGTAATACTGGGTCTGATGGGTCGAGCTGGACGGCCCGTTCGGCCAATCGGTGAAGTCCGGGTAGCCCGCGGTGTGGTGATTGAAGGTCCCGATGTCGCCGAAGAGGAGCGCCGGGAGGAAGGACTCGACGTCGAAGTTACCGCCGTTGATGACTTGATCGTAAGCGTAACCGAGGATGTCCTTGCGGCCGTCGACGCCGTGATAGAGCGAACAATCCGGTAAGGCGTGCTCGACGCCGAGCCGGTGAAACGGGGCCCCGTGGAAGATGCCGCCGCCCCCGAAGCCGAAGTTCGTCATCATGTGAGAGTGGGCGTCGACGATGCCGAAGAGCGAGCCGTCCTCGAAGGTGCGGGCAGTCGGCGTGCCCTCGGCGTCGACGGTGAGCTCGGGGTGCTCGCGACAGCCAGTCTCCGGATAGAACGCTACGACGGCCGCGCTCGCCTCGTCGTCCGTGAGCGCGCCGCTCCGCGCGAGGTACTTGCCAGTCTTGTAGTGCTTCAACTGGAATCGCTCGCCGTCGTTCACCGAGGGCTCCACGGTCCATTCGGCGCCGGAAACGTAGCTGTCGTCGATCAGCAGGATGTCGGACGCGAGCTTGGCTTGGCGCTCGAGGCGAACATCGCTGTCAGCGACCACGTATCGACCCTCGGCGTCGTAAAGGAGGTACGTGCCGAGGTCGGTCGGCTTCATGAAGAAGTGGGAGCCTGACGCGGAGTCGAGCGCCATGAAGGCATATCCGTCGCCGAGCAGCGTCGGGGCCAGCCAGCGCGTGTCGTTGCTGCCCGGCTCGGTCGCGTCGATCGAATAGCACCCGTTGGCGAGCGAATAGACGTCTTCGTCTTGGGGCGGCGGTGGTCTCGTGTTCTCGCTCTCACAGCCGACGAGCGTGGAGAGGAGGGCGACGGCGATCGCGTGGGTTCTCTTCATTCGCTTACGCAGCGGATGGTACGCAAAGGTCAGAGCGCCGGGAACCAATCCGAGGCTACGCTGTCCGATCGCCGCCATGCGAGAGCTCGCCCTGACCGCCCTCCGTTCGCTCGGCCTCACGGCGCTCTTCGCCGTGTCCGCGTGCTCGGCCGCCCCGCCCGAGGAGCCCGCGCGGCCCGTCGTCCTCGAGGTCACGGCCGCGCCGAGCGTCACTGCGCTGCCCGTGGCTCCGCCCGCAGAGCCGGCGCTCACGCTCGAGGCCGCGATGCCCCGCGCGACCGAGCTCGCCAAGCTTTGGGAGAGCGCGCCGCGTTACAACGATGTAGAGCTGCCCCGCTTCCTCGCTGAGCAAAACCTCGATCCCGCGGAGGTTCGGCGCGTCCTCACGGCCATCGCAGCGGACTGCCTCGCCGAGTCGGACTCGCATGATCCCGCGTGCACGGAGCTCAACGCCGCTGAGACCGACCGAGCGAAATTGCTCGAGCCGCTCGTCGAGCTGCTCGCCGAGCTCGCCCCGCTCACGCTCGATGATCCGACGCCGGCGCTCCTCGTCCGCCTCGACACGCGCGGCAGCTGGCGCTCCGACATCGGCGTCGAGCGCATCATGGTCCGGCGCGCGAACGCCTCGCGACCGAAGTGCTCGCCTCCCGAGGCAGACGCGATCGCAGCCGCCGACGCCTCACTCTCCGACTTCTTCGTCCTCGATTGGAGTGGCAAACACCCAATCGCGCGCGTACCCACCGCGACCGAGCGTGAAGACCTCGCTTATCTCTATGCCGCAATCGGCGATTCGAGCCCCAAGGTCGCGACCTTCGTGGAGGACCGCTCCGCGCAGCCGCTACCCGAGGGCCATCCCGATCTCGAGAAGCGACAGAAGCTCCGCGAACGCATCAAGAAGGCCATGCTCGACGGCGATCTCGAGACGCACTCGAAGACGGCCCTCGAGTACTTGGCGACGCTCGGTTACCCCGACCCCATGCGCGTCCGCGAGGAGCAAGACGAGCGCTGGGGGGGCGACGGCGTGAACTACATCATGCGGGATCTCGCTCGCACCGAGGAGCTGCTCGGCCATTTCAAGTCGGCCGAGGCCCTCTATCGCAGGGCGAACCCCGGCGGCGGAATGTGCGGTACAGGCGTCGAATATCGCTTCGAGGAGCAGCTCGGCGGCGCCATCCGCTCGGCCGAGAGCGCAGGCGATTGCAGGGCGACCGTCGCCGATCGGCTCTATGCGGTAGGCAGGGATCGCTATCACCAATATGGGGCCGATGTCCTCGCGCAGTCGGGCTTCGATGTCCCGCGGCTCTACCGCGCCGCGCTCGCGACCCGCGGCCGCGAGGATCACGCGACGCTCGTGAACGCGCTCGCGGCCTCGTCGTTCTCGACCCAGGGGCTCGCCCGACTCGACGACAAAGGTGAAGAGGCTTGGGAGGCGCGCATCCGCGCTGTGGCCGGGTTCGCGGCGACCGCCGGGGCCGCGGCGATACCCGTGTTGTTGGCGCTCACCGACCCCAAAGAGACGAAGTCCGTGCGCCTCGACGCGCTCACGTACTTGGGCCTTCTGCTCGAGGATCACGGCTACGATCCCTGCGCGGACGGCTTCGGCTTCGGGCATTACGGCAGCGGGCGCGACATCGAAAGCCTCATGAAGAAGTGCGACACGCACGTCGACCGAGCGATCCTCGACAAGACCGCAAAGACCCTGGCGAAGCAGCTGGTGAACGACCCCGACCCCGACCTTCGCAAGGCCCTCGCCGATACGCTCGGGGAGCTCGGCAGCGCGGCGGGCAAACAAGCCCTCAAGGAGCTCGCTCGCGACAAGTTACAGAATGGTCAGCTATGTCGCTCGGACAGCGCGGGGAAGGAAGTCTGCGAGCCCTACTACCCTGTCGCGAGCGCAGCGAAGGACGCCCTCGAGGACCTCGCGAAGGCTGAGGAACACCGCAAGAAACACTGATAGAAAGGGTCGGGCGTGCCGCGCCGACTTCGCCTCGAACCCGCATTGCTGTTGCCGCTCGCCGGGCTCGCGATCCTCTGGCTCGGGCTGGCTCGCGGCGTCGACATCCTGGGTGTCGGCGGCGTCGGGCTCATGATGTTCGGCGCGTCCCGTGTGGCGCGCGCCTACTCGCCGCGCCTCCCGACGCTCGCGGAGCACGAGTCGAGCACGCGCGCGGCGCTCGATCGTTTGACCCCCAAAGAACAGGGCTCCTATCGAGCGTCGAGCCGCGACGTGACCGTCGCCGCGCCGGCCTTCTACGCGGCGACCCTCGCGACCTTGCCAGTCCCGACGCTGCGCCTCGCGCCCGGCCGCGAGCTCGACGCGAGGCTCGTGCCGGCGGCGGCGCTGACCGTCAACACCCTCGCCTTCACCATCATTTGGAACGCCTTCGTATTGCCCCTTTGGGCGTTCCTCGTTTTGGAGCTCGTGCGGCACCCGGGGCCGTGGGGCGCGTGGGTGGGCGTGGTGTTCGTCACGGTGTTCGTCGTCGTCGGCGCAAAGATGATTTGGGAGCACCTACGGCGTGTGCTGATCCTGAGTCGGCTCCCGCGCGTCGAGGTCTCGAGCTCGGTCGCCTATTTGGGAGACGAGCTCGAGGTCGTCGTCGAGCACCCCGCTCGATTCCCGATCACGAAGCTCGAGGTCTCGATCGAGTGTCGCGAGGTCGTCGAGTACAGCGAGGGCTCCAGTCGCCGCGCGGAGTCTCACGTCGTTTGGACCTCACCCGTCCGGCAGTACACCCATATCGAGCGCGGCGCTCCGCGCTCCCACCGCGAGACCTTCACACTCACCACGAGCGCACCTCCCTCGTTCAAGAGCGCGAACAACCGCATCGAATGGTCGTTGCGCCTCGTCGCCGACTTGCCGAATTGGCCGGACTACGACGAGCGCCTCGAGATCGCGGTCCTGCCGAGGCCGACGGCGTGATGCGCGTGGTGCTCGCGAGCGAGTGGTTCACGCCCGGCGCGACCGTCGAGGGTCGCGTCGAAGACGCGGGGCTCGCGCCGCTCAAGGTGTCGATCGTCTGGCGCACCTCGGGCAAGGGCGACGCCGACCACGCCGAGGTCGGCTCGGTCGAGCTCGACCCGCGCGCGCCGACGTTCTCGTTGCGACTCCCGCTCTTGCCGCTCTCTTACGAGGGCCAGCTGCTCAAGATTCAGTGGTTCGTCGTCGTCAAGAGCGTGGCGGGCAGCAGCGAAGTCCCGTTCGTAGTGCGCTGGCCCAAGCGATAGTGCGTCAAGCGCTCGGGGCCGCGATCCGTCCCTCGATCGCGCTCGCGGCGACGACGAGCGGGCTCGCGAGGTAGACCTGCCCAGGGCCGCTGCGCCCTGGGAAATTCCGGTTGATGGCGCTCACGGTGACCTGCTCCTTCGTCGACGAGACGCCGGGGCCAGCTTTGATGCAGGCGCCACACGAGGGGTCGACGAGCTCCGCGCCGGCCTTCAAAAAGACATCGATATAGCCACGCTCCTCTGCGTATTTGCGGATGTCCTGAGACCCGAATTGGATGTAGAGGTGCACGCCGTCCGCCACGCGACGCCCGTCTTCGACGGCCTTCTTGAGGACGGCTGCGTACATATCCATATCGGCCTTCTTGCCGCCGGTGCAGGAGCCGCCGTAGGCGATATCGATGCGGACTCCCCCGTTCGATTGGGCAACATCCTTGAGGGGCACGCCGTTGCGGGGGTCGCCGGGGAGCGCCACCATCGGCTCGATCGCCCCGAGGTCGTAGTCGAACGTCGCGAAGTACTCGGCGCCAGGGTCGGCCTTCACGATGAGGGCGCGGACGACCTCGGCGTCGAGGTTGCGCTGACGAACCAGGTAATCGACGACGACCTCGTCGGCCTCGACGATACCAGTGAAGCCGCCGGCCTCGACTGCCATGTTCGTGAGCGTCGCGCGCTCGTCGATGCCCATCGCGCGCACGCCATCTCCCGCGAACTCGAGGACCTTGCCGATGCCGTCTCCGCCCTTCCAAAACGGCTGGGAGAGGAGGAAGAGCATCACGTCTTTGGCGGTCACGCCGGGGCGGAGCTTGCCCTTCAGATTGAAGCGCACCGAGTGCGGAACAGCGATGCGAACGTCCTCGGTGAACCAGGCATTCGCCATGTCGGTGGAGCCGACGCCGAACGCGAAGCAACCCAATACGCCGGCCATGCAAGTGTGCGAGTCGGTGCCTGCGACCAGCTGGCCCGGCAGGGCGATCGCCTCGATGACTTTGTTGTGGCAGATCGCGTCGGAGCCCACGGTGCGACCGTCGCGCTCGACTTCGCCGTAGAGCTTGATCCGATGTCGATCGGTGAAGTCCGCCTGGACGGTCGCGAGCTTACGCGCCTGTTCGCGAAGGCCCATTTTGACGTGTGCCTCGGGCATGACGTTGTCCAAGAACGTGAGGTGATCGCGGAACGCCCAGACGCGCTCCGGCGCTTTGACCTTGGCCTCGGGGCCGAGCGCCGCGACGAAGATCGACTCGGCCATCGGCGTGACGTACTCGTGTGAGAAGCGGACGTCGGTGCGCGCGAACAAGGCATCACCGGGCGCGACCGCGTCGACGCCGAGCGTGCCCGCGCGCGCGTCGACGATCGCGTGGCGCGCGATGATCTTCTCGGCGAGCGTCATCGGTCGCGCGGGCGTGCGGACAGCGGGCGGCGAGATCTCGCCCGCGAGCCGCGCGCGGTTGTAAGCGAAGAGCCCGCCGAAGCGGACGACGTCCGCGCTGATCGGATCGAGCCCCTGCGTGAAGGTCTCGATGGACACCTCTTCACCGCGGGCGAGGCGGCGCGCGACGTCGAAATCGGTCGTCGTGAGGAGGCCGATGTTCTGGCTGTTTTGCCCGTAGATCTTCTCGATGCTGCGCGCGACCACGACGGCCACGCCGGACGCGAGCTCCGAATAAGGGGCTGTCTCGCGCGAGGACCCGCAGCCCTTGCTGCGACCGCTCACGATGACCGAGAAGCCACCGGACTTGATCGCGTCGCGCTCGACGACGCTACCGCGTAGTCCGACGAGGCAATACCGGGCGAGGGTCTCGTCGTAATAATAACAAACCCACCCAGGCGTCAGCTCGTCGGTCGAGATGTTGTCGATGAGCGCCACGCTCCCGTCGTGGATCTTCGCGACCGTCGCTTCGTCCAAGTCCTTGCCCGCGAGCTGCTGACGCAGGAGCTCCGGATCAGCGGTGAGGTAGAGGACGCGGCCGGTGGCTCGGAGGGTCGTTCGTTGGCTCATCGAGAGCTCGAGTACCGCGGTCGCGACAGTGCGCCAAGCCCGAGAAAATCAGGGACAACGATACGCTCGCTCGACGCGGTGCGTCCTTCTGGCTAGCGTGCCTGCGTCTTGTCGACGGACGTCGAGCGCGCGGGCATCGTCATCGTCGGCGCGGGCCTCGCCGGCCTCGCGGCCTCGGGTGAGCTCCGCCGCGCAGGCGTGCCTCACCGGGTCTTGGAGGCCAGCGACGCGCCGGGTGGGCTCGGCCGCACAGTCGAGGAAGTCGGTTATCGCTTCGACAGGACGGGGCACCTCTTGCACGTGCGTGACCCCGAGCTGCGCGCCGAATTGCTCGCGCTCTGCGGGCCCCACTCGCTCCTCGAGCTCGAGCGGCGCGCGATGGTGTTCTCGCGCGGGGTGATGACCCGCTATCCCTACCAATCGAACGTCGACGGTCTGCCCCCCGAGGTGAAATACGAGTGCGTGCTCGGGTTCTTGCGCGCCCAAGCGGGGAAGCCCGTCGCCAGGGCGCGCACGTTCGAGGAGTTCTGCCTCCAGCATTTCGGCGAGGCGATCTGCCGAGAGTTCATGATCCCCTACAACGAGAAGGTCTGGGGCGTTCACCCGCGCGAGCTCTCCGCGGTTTGGTGCGAGCGCTTCGTGCCGATCCCGACGGTCGAGGACGTCCTGCGCGGCGCGTTCGGGGTCGCCGGCCCGCCGCTCGGTTACAACGCTCGCTTCCTCTATCCCCGAGTCGGGACTGGGGCGCTCACTCAGGCGCTCGCGTCGCGCGCGACCGTCCTCGAGACTGGCACTCCGGTCGAGCGGGTCGACTACCGCGCTCGTCGCGTGCGCGCGAACGGTGTTTGGCTGCCCTATTCGGCGCTCGCCTCGACGATGCCGCTCGATCGGCTCGTCGCGCTGCTCGACGACCCCCCGAGCGAGATCCAGCGCGCGAGCGCCGCGCTCCGCAGCGTGCCCGTCCACTATTTGGATATTGCGCTCAACACTCCCTGCCTCGCCGACTGGCATTGGGTCTATGTCCCCGAGGCCCGTTATCCCTTTTATCGGGTGGGCGCGTATTCGAACTTCAGCGCCGCGATGGCGCCCCCCGGCAAGGCCGCTTTGTGGGTCGAGCTCTCGAGTCGCAGCGCGCCCGACGTCCCCACGCTCTTGCCGATCGTGGGCGACGCCCTCGTCGAAATGGGCGCGATCCGCTCGCGCGAGGCCATCCGCTTCGCTCGGGCGCGCAAGATCGATCCTGCCTATGTGATCTACGACGAGGCCCGCGAGGTCGCGGTGCCGCTCCTCCTCGCGTGGCTGCGCGAACAGGGTATTTGGAGCTTCGGCCGATATGGGGCTTGGGAGTACTCGTCGATGCAGGACGCCATCCTGAGCGGGCGCGCCGCGGCTCGTGAGCTCCTCGCGGTGAGCGCGCCGTGATGGCCGAGCCCGTCGTCAGCGTCGTCATCCCGATCCACAACGAGGAGGCGATCCTCTACGCGGCCGTGCTCGAGCTCCGCGAGAACCTGCGCGACCTCGGCTTCGAATTCGAGATCATCTTGGCGGAGAACGGCTCGCGGGACGGCACGCTGCGGGTCATCGACAAGCTGCGTGGCAAGGTCCCCGAGCTCGTCGCCTTCAGCGTGGCCGAGCCGAACTACGGCGCAGCGCTCCGCGCCGGCATCGAGAGGGCGCGTGGACAGTTCGTCCTGGCCGAGGAGATCGATCTCTGCGACGCGGACTTCCACGCTCGCGCGCTCGCGATCCTCCAGCGCGAAAACATAGACATCGTTATAGGGTCCAAGCTCCTCGAGGGCGCCGACGACGCGCGCCCGGTCGTGCGGCACGCCGCGAGCCTCTTCTACAGCTTCCTCTTGCGGACGACGCTCGGCTTCAAAGGCACGGACACACACGGCCTCAAGGCCATGCGCCGCGCGTCCGTCTTGCCGATCGTGCGCGCGTGTGTCGTCGACAGGGACGTCTTCGCCAGCGAGCTCGTGATCCGCGCCGAGCGTGCCGGCCTGTCGATCCGCGAGATCCCCGTGCGCGTCATGGAGAAGCGGGCCCCGACGATCAACCTGGTGAGGCGCGTGCCGAGCGTCGTGAGCCGCCTCGTCCGCTTGCGGCGCGCGCTCGGCGTGCCCAATCAGGGAGCGTCGCGCGGCACGACCTCGAGCCCGCCGGACGCGGACGCGAGATAAACCGCGCCCGAGTCGTCGACCGCGAAGCTCGCAGGCCGAGCGCGCAAATAGCGCTTAGCGACCTCTTTGGTGGTGGAGAGGTCGTGCACATAAAGCCAATAGTTGCCGTCGAGGAAGGCCACGAACCGACCTCCCGGACTGAGGCTCGTCGCGATCGGCTGCGGTACGGCGACCACCGGGCTCGCGGTGCCTTTGTCATTCAGCGAGTAGCCGCCGCGCTCGAGCTTCAGATAGGTGTCCGCGTCGACGAGGAGGACGCTGCCTTGGGTCTCCTTGACCAGCTCGCGCTTCTCCAGCCCCGGCAAGCTTACGAGGTCGAGGTGCGCAGGCGGCTGAATCCAACGATGCCCGCCGCCGGGCATGGGCTCCTCGTAGGCACCTGGCTGCTCGCGGACGACGAACCCCGAGCCGTCGAGCGCGACCGAGTCAGGCGCCCCGCTGATTGACTTCGTTGTAAGCGTCCAGTCCTTCGTGTCGGCGAGCGTGAGCTCACGCCCCGCGAACGCGAACAGCGTCTTCGACGTGAAGCGGAGCGCCGACGACCTCGCGATCGGCAGCGAGCGCTCGAGCTTCCCGCTCGGGAGCGAGTAGACCTCTACGGTGTTCGCTGTCGTGAACACCACGCGATCCGACGTGGGCGAGAAGGCGACGGCGTCATTGGCCAAGCTCCCCGAGAGCGCCAATTCGAAGAGCGGCTTGCCCGCGAGCGCCCGCGCATCGCGCACACGAAGCGTGAATCGGGGTGAGAACGGATCACCCGAGCGATCGACCGTCGCGACCCTCGAGCCGTCGGGCGAGAGCTGGATAGTCGCCGTGACGGCCCGCTGCTCGAGCTCGGCGACACCATCCTTGCTCGAGACGAAGACGCGACCCGTCGGCCCCACCGCCGCACCGCTCGGTCGATCGCTGCCGACTGGCTGCTCGAGGAGCAGCACTCCAGCGCTCATGTCAGCCAGCGTCACCTTCCATTGGGTGCCGTCATAACCGACGACGACCACGTAGCGACCATTGCTCGAGGCGCGCACGAGGTCCGCGCCGTTGCTCCCGGGCGCTCGCTTGTCCTCCTTACCGTTCAATCCATACGTCTTTATGGAGGTCGAATCGGCGACCGCGACACCGCCGTCGAAGAAGGTCGCGTTCGCGCCGTACCCGACAGGGAGCTTGGCCTTCAACGAGCCTGTAACAACGTCATAGAGAGCATCACCGGCGAACACGAGCGCGGCGTCGGGGGAGACCGCAGAGACCGACCGCTCCGCGCGGAAGGACCCAGCGGGCGCGCCGGTCGCCGCGTTCAGCACGAGCGCGCTCGAGAGCCCCGCTACG
This sequence comes from Polyangiaceae bacterium, assembly GCA_046351325.1. Classification (GTDB taxonomy): domain Bacteria; phylum Myxococcota_A; class Polyangia; order Polyangiales; family Polyangiaceae; genus Xiheicaenibacterium. The sequence continues at coordinate 1,565,867 of JAXLYR010000001.1, forward strand.
ACCGCGCGCTCTTTGCCGAGGCCGACGCGATAGACATCTTCACTGAACGGGACGGCGAACGTCAGCGAGAGGTCCGCTGTCTTGTAGACGGCGAAGCTCGCCCCCCGCGGGGCGCAGTCACTGCAACCGACGCCGAGGCTCGCTCCGTCGGGCGAGAACACGAGCCCCTTTACAGCCGGGTAAGTGGTACTCGAGCACTCGGACACGACGCGAGCGCCGTCCTTACCGGCCAGACAGACAGGAACCGCGCGCGTGACTGCGCGATCCGCCGCCGAGCGCAGGACGAGCCAGGTGTGCCCCGAGAGCCCCTCGTCGCGCTCGATCGTGGCCAGCACCTTGCCATCCGGTGATACAGCGATGTCCGCGAGGGACGGTCGCGTCTGGCCAATAGGGGCGCTCGGAGCCTGCGCTGTCCCCCAATCGATGCCGGGCGAGAGGCTCGTAGTCGCCGAGTGAGTCGACGAAGCGACCGTCGGCGCGCGCTCTTGTGGGGTGGGCTCCGCGCAGGCGGCGAGCGACAGGAGGAGCACCAGCTCCGGGCACTGCGGTCTTCTTCGCGAAGCAACAATTGTCATGGATCGTTCACGACGTCGATGGAGCCTACTGACCAGTACGTCCCGTATTGGACCGTATTGAAGAAGAGGATAACGTCGTATTTCCCAGCGGCCGGGAACGCGCACGTGACGTCGAACCGCTCGCCCCGATTCACCTCGCAGTCGGTGCGGGTGCCGTCGGGGGCGGCCGCGCTCGCCATCAGCCAAGCGTCCTCGCTCGAGCGCTCGACCGCGAGCGACAGCGAGCCCGCCGCGGTCACATGAGAGCGATCCGGCTGCACGAGCTTCAACCCGGCGGCGAAGAACTTCGGCGACAGGACTGGCTGCCGCACGAAGTCCCCGCGCGATATGGGGCTCGAGCGCAGCTGCCATTTGGCCTCATCGGGGAAATGGTTGACCCCGAAGACCTCCGCCGGCGCAAACAGGAAGTCCGTCGTGTATTGCCGGTGGAAGCTCTCGTCGGCCTCACCCGCGTCGCGGCCGACGTAGCCCGCGTCCCACGTCGAGTCGACCAGATAGGAGGTCCCGTCGATGACCACCACGTTCCAGGCGTGGCGCTCGCCGTCGACGTCGCTGCCCGAGGTGCGGGCGTGGCCGGCGACATAGGTGATCTCGAAGCCGGCCTTCTTGCCGAGCGCCTCGAGGAGCTTGCTGTAGCCCGCGCACACGGCGACGCGTTTACTTAGAACACTGTCAGCGTCCTGCTGGACAATACGCCGCGTCTTGAGCATCGCTACGTCATAGTCGACGTGGGTCGCCACCCAATCGTGCAGGAGCTTGAAGCGCTGCATGCGATCGGGCTCGACGCTGGTCGCCCACTGCGCGAGCGCGTCGACGGAGCGCTCCGCATCGGCAGGGGCGCTCGTCGCGAGCGGGTGCGGCGTCGGAGAAGATGGCCAAGGATGCCCGGCCTCGACGGGTCGCGGCGGCGACGCTGGCGCGGGAGTCGGCGTCGGTGTCGGAGTGTCTCCCGTCGGCGCGCGCGGATCCTCGACGCGGAGCACGTCGTGGTGAGGCATCGGCGGCGGCTTGTCGCTCGCCACGAGCGTGCCGTCGCCCGAATAGGGGTCTCGATCGGTCAGGCGATAGAGCCACTCGAGGCGCTCGGCGCTACCGAATAGGAATCGCCTGAAGCCATTCGCGGTCGCACCATGCGAGCCGTCGAGCACCCAATCGCCACGCGCCGCGAGCGCGCGAAACGTGGCTTGCGGCCGAAACGCGAGGACGACGACGAGGAACGTCAGATTGAGGAACAGCGTGCGGAGCAGCACGCGATCCCCCAGCGTGAGGATATGGGGTTTACGGAGCTTCTCGGGGCGCCGCTTGAAGCGCCACTCGGCGAAGGCCTCCCACGCGCCCGGCAGAATGGGGAATAGGAGCAGGCCAATCAGCGCGGCCGCCCACGGCTTGCCGCCGCCGTAGGCCGCGAGCGAGCTCGCGAACCAAGCCCCCAAAACGGGCGTGAGGACGACGAAGGCCGTCCAAACGACATACAGCGCGACGACCGCGACCGACCTCGCCACGTCGGCCCTCGATCGGGTGGGTCTCCGCGGCGCAGGCCGCGGAGCGCTCGGGTCCTTCTCTCCCATCGCTCTCGGCCCGAAGACTAGCACGCCGGTTCACCCCAGCGAGCACCGCCGCCGGGATTACTTACATTGCTGTTCGCAAACAGCCCAAAGGCCTTATCGGGGGCGGCGCGGGGGCCCCGAGCGGGCCGAAGGGACCGAGGGTCCCGAGCGGGCCGAGGGGTGCGGCGGCCCGGCTTTTTGCGATGTTTGCAAACTGGGGGAGCGCCGGCCCGACATCCAGAGGGGGTATTCCCGGAATAGCCCACCTCGCTGTCGGTCTCGCACGTAGCCAGACCCGCGCTATTGGGCTATCCGTCGCGGCCCCCGGGCGGCGCGGGTGCGCGGCCGCGGCTTTTTGCGATGTTTTTGAACTGGGGAGCGCCGTTGAGGAGGTCGGCTCATCCAACTTCGGGGTCGGCCCGACATCCAGAGGGGGTATTCCGAGAATACCCCGCCTCGCTGTCGGTCTCGCGCGTAGCCAGACCCGCGCTATTGGGTTATCGGTCGCGGCCCCCGGCCGGCGCGCCCCCGGCCGCGGCGCTGCCTCGCGCCGGGCCTACTGGCGCTCGGTTTCTTTATGCGTGTTCAAGCGAAGGCGCCGCGTAGCGGGGTTCTCGTTCGGGGGAGCCGCGCACGCAAATTCGCGGCAAAACCCAGGCTTTTGAGCACGCTAGCGACGCCTCGACGGGCGCCAGATTGGAGGGGGCTTCGGCGTAGCAAGCGCCATGAGCATCGAGCCCACCCACGCGAGTCTTGCTCTCTCCATGCTGGCCGTCGCCGTCGGCCTGACCATCGCGCCCGGCGTGGCGCACGCGAGCGACGATGATGACGACGGGGAGGAAGCGCCGTTCCTTCCCGTCTTGCACGTCAACGCAGGCCCGAGCGTCGATCTGTCGGATAGCGGGGGTGACCTGCTCGTAACCGGCGGCGTGAACCTGGGGTTCTCCTACGAGGCTTGGGCGCAGTCCGACGGCGCGTGGGGACTCTGGATCTCACCCGAGCTCGGTTATGTGGGTCACGGGGTCGGCCATGACGAGCTCTTCCATGCGGGGATGTTGGGCTTCGGGTTCGGCATTGGAAACTCGTGGGCGTTCGCGTCGATTACGCCGCGGTTCAGCTTGGGGGCGATCGACGGCGATATTCACGCGATGCTCTCGTCGGGCCTGACTGGGCACTTCTTGCGAGAGATCCTGCGCGCCGAGATAGCGCACGAGCTCTTGTTGGGCGACAAGACCAAGCAGTTCTTCACCGCGACTTTGTCGGTGGATCTCGTGACGCTCGTCATGGCGTTCGCGTCGAAAAACTAGTGCTCGGGGCCTGAGTTCGTAGGGGTTCGACCAGGCCGCGCGCTGCCCTGGTAGGCTGGCGGCGCGCGATGAGCATGGAGTGCCCCAAATGTGGTCGGCGATCTTGGGGGGCGCGCTGCGACTGCGGCTTTCAGCTGCTGCCCGAGTCTCTGCCTGCGCGCTCCTCCCCTGCCCCGTTGGCGCTCGAGATCGACGCGAGCCGCAATCCCCCTCCGCCGACGCACGTGCCTATGGCGATGTCCGGCGTGCTCGGGGCGGTCGTGCGCCGCAGGCCGCCGGCGTCGAGCCTCGCGCCTCTCTCGATCGAGCGACCTTGGCAACGTCGCGGCGCTGCGTGGGGGCTCTTCGGTGCTGCCCTCATCGCCGCGGCTTTCGGGCCGCGAACCACCCCCACCTGGCGCAGCGCTCTATTGGTCTTCGGCGTCTCGATGGTCTACGCCGGTTTCACCTATCTCGTGAACCGGACCGAAGTCGCGATCCGTGGGGGACGCCTGCTCGTCTTGCGCGGTCCGCTCCCCGTCCCTGGCAATCGCAACCTGGCTGTCGACGACGTCGTCCAGATCTTCGTCCGCACGACGTTTCACTCGCGACGCAAATACCCTGGTTGGCGCTACTCGCCGCGCGTCGAGTACATGCTCTACCACGTTTGCGCTGATTTGGCCGACGGCGCTACGGTCAAGTTGATTGGCGACTTCGAACAGGTCGACGACGCCCGCTCCATCGAGCAGACGCTCGAGGCGCATATCGGCATAACCGACGACCCCACGCGCAGTCTCTCCGAGCGCCGGGCGTGACTGAGCCCTCGCTCGCGAACCGCGACCGCGCGCGGGTGCACGCCGCGCTCGCTACGGTGCAGCTGCTCTTTGCGTTATGGCCGGTAGCGGGCGCGTCGCTCCTCGCGCACATGACGCCTGCAGCGCTCGTCGGCGTTCGACTCGCGCTCGGCGCACCCATCCTCGCGCTCGTGGCTGGATTGCACCGTACGCGGCCGCCGCCCGCGGCGGAGCTCGCGCGGCTCGCCGGCCTCGGGGCGTTGGGCATCAGCGTCAATCAGCTGCTGTTCGTCGGCGGATTGGCGCGTAGCGGGCCGGTCAACGCCTCTGTCGCCGTGCTCCTGATACCGCCTTTCACGGTCGGCGCCGCGCTCCTCTTCGGGCGCGAGACCTTCCGCGTGCGGCGCACGATTGGGGTCCTCGTCGCGCTCGCGGGGGGTGCGGCTCTCGTCGGCGCCGAGCGGTTCGACGGGTCGCCCGTCCGGCTCGCGGGCAACGCGATGCTCGTCGCGAACACGGCCTCTTATGCGCTTTACCTCGTGCTCGCGCGGGGCACGATCGCGAGGCTCGGCTCGCTGAAGACAGTCGCTTGGGTGATGCTGTTCGGCGCCCTCGAGGCCCTGCCATTCACGCTGCGGCCGACGCTCTCGATACCTTGGGCGGAGCTCGGCGTAGGGGGCTGGTTCGTCGCGGCCTTCGTCGTCCTCGGTCCGACCGTAATGACCTATTTGCTCAACGCTTGGGCGCTGGCGCGCGCGGAGAGCTCGCTCGTCGCGACGTACGTCTACGCGCAACCACCTATCGCCGCCGTGGCGTCGTGGCTCGTGTTCGGCGTCTTGCCGAGCCCACGCGTCCTCGTCGCGGGGGTCATCATCGTCGCGGGGCTCGCGCTGGCGACCAGCAAGAACCGGCGCAGCTGACTTACAAGAAGGTTACTTCATCGCCTCGAGCGCGGCCTCGAGCGCCGTCGCGTGCGCGTCCTCGACGTCGGAGGCGACGAGCGCCTCGTAGAGCTCGGTGGCGCGCGGGGTGGTGACGGGCAGCGCCGAGAGCCCCTGCGTGGCGATCGTCTTGCGGACGCGATCGCGCACGCGGTCGAGGATCGACAGGAGAGTCCAGCGGACGCCGTCGCCGGTGATGGCGGAGGTTCCTATAACGTCGTCAGCGATTCCGCGCAGCGCTTCCTTCACCGCTGTGGGTGCGAGCGCGTCGGGGAGGTCCTGCTTGTTCGCTTGGAGGATCAGCGGCGCGTCGGGGTTCCCTGCGCTGGTGAGGGCGTGCCGCAAGAACTCCAGGGCGATCTTGGCCGAGGCGACGCCGGGCGGCCGTGAGTCGCAGACGAGGACGACGCCGTCGAGCTGCTGCAGCAGCCGAAACCGCCGGCTCGCGTAGGCGAACTGGCCAGGCACGCTGACGATCTGGCAGGAGAGCGGCCGCTCATCGAGGTGCCCGGCGGAGAGCTCGAGCAGATCGAAGAAGAGCGTCCGCCCGTCGTTGCTCTGCGCCGGAGTCTCGATGCCCCGCGGCGCGCGCGCTGGAAAGGCGGCGAAGAGCGCGCGAAGGTTCGTCGTCTTGCCCGCTGTCCCGAGGCCGTCGTAGACGATCCGAACGACGATCTCTCCTGTGGCTGGGTCGTAGAAGGCCATCTCTCACCAACGTCCGAGGGGACCGGAAGAGTAGCCTATCGAGCGCGAAGTCACTCGGGGTCGACGCCGATGGCGATGGACTCGACTCGATCGTGCGCGTCGAAGGTGAACTTGATGCCGCCCCAATCACCGAAGTGCAGCATCTTCGGGGGTAGTGACATATCGGGGTTCTTCCACGCGCCGTACGCGGCCTCGACCTCGGCGCGCGTGCTGCCCAATCCGATGTTCCGGGTCGACTTGGCAGTAACGGGGGCCTCGATGGTCAAGGTGCGCACGAAATAGGGGCCAGCGGCTTTGTCAGCGCGATAGTCGAATCCCCAGCCGGTACCCGGATATTGGACGCCGACAACCCAGTCACCGGAGGCCCCCTCCTCCGTCGCCTCGGTGCGCGAGCGGGGTTTACCCAAGATGGCAATGACCTCGCTCTCGGGGGTGCCTGCCCCGATGCCGCCGAAGGTCTCGTCGCTCCAATCCTTCGACGGGGTCGCTTTGGTGGTCGCGGCCCCGGAGGTCGCTTTGCCCGCGGCCGGTGCCCCTGAGCTCGAGCTCGCGCTCGCGGTCGAGCTCTGGTTCTGCGCGGGCGAGCTCGTGTCGCCGCTCGAGGCTGCGTCGGTCTTGCTCGAGGTTTGGCTGGAGCCGCACGCGGTGGCGAAGAAGAGGAGAGACAGGAGGATGGTTTTCACGGGTCGCGTCGACATGAGGAGAGGTTGAACGCGGTGGATTCGCGGCTGCATTCCCTATCCGCTCGCGAGCGCTCTGCGCAAGCCGCTCGACGCGTCGCGCCCCAAGCCCTATAGCCGAGGCCGAGACGATGACCGAGGGACCGCCCCCGAGCAGCCGAGCCGCACCGCGAGGCGCCGCCGAGGTGGACGTGGTGATCGTGGGCGGCGGCGTGAACGGCATCGGCGTCGCGCGCGACGCGACCCTGCGCGGCCTGCGCGTCGCCGTGTTCGAGCGCAACGACCTCGCGTTCGGCGCGAGCGGCAACTCGAGCGGGATGATCCACGGCGGGCCGCGGTACCTCACCTACGACCCGGCCGTCACCGAGTCGAGCTGCACGGACTCAGGTCATATCCAGGCGATCGCGCCGCACCTGCTCTTCCGCATTCCGTTTCTCATGCCCGTGCCGCGCAGCGCGAAGGGCAAGGTCCTGCTCACCCTGATGGACGCGTTCTTTCAGGCGTACGACGACTACCAGCCGCTCAAGCGTGGCAAACCGCACGCGCGGCTGACGCCCGACGAGCTGCACGCGCTCGAGCCCGGGCTGCGCGGCGATCTCGTCGGCGGCATCTCGTTCGACGAGTGGGGCATCGACGGCGCGCGCCTCTGCACCGCGAACATGCTCGACGCCCGCGAGCGTGGCGCGAAGATTTTCTTGGGAACGACGGTCGAATCGATCGAGCGCAGGCCCGACAACGGCGAGGTCGTCGCGGTGCGCTGGCGCGACATGCGCAACGGACGAACGGGTCGCATCACGACGAGCGCCGTCGTCAACGCGTCGGGCGCATGGGCCCCGATCACGGCGGCCCTCGGCGGTTTGAGCGGGCAGCGCGCGCGCGTGCGCCCGGGCAAGGGAATCCACGTCGCGTTCGATCGGCGGCTCACGAACTACGCGATCGCTGCGACCTCGATCGACGGCCGGCAGATCTTCCTCGAGCCGTGGCAGAACATGACCGTCATCGGCACGACCGACGACGACTACTACGGCGATCTCGACGACGTCGTCGCGAACAGCGACGAGGTCCGCTACCTCGTGCAGGGTGTCGCGCGCGTCTTCCCCGCGATTCGCACGGCGCGCGCGATCCACACCTACGCGGGCGTGCGCCCGACGCTCTACAAGTACGGTCCGCTCGAGGACGCGCTGAGCCGCGATCACCAGGTCGTCGATCACGCCGCGCACGGCGCGCCCGGCCTCTACTCGATGGTCGGCGGCAAGCTCGCGAGCTACCGCCTCTTCGCCGAGGAGATGACCGACGTGCTCGCGCGCCGCTTCCGCTTGGGGTCGCCGTGCTCGACGCACAAGTCCTTCTTGCCCGGCGGCGACGAGGTGATCGATCCGTTCGCGCTCGCCGAGCGGCTCGAGATCGACGCGGTCGCGGCGCGCCGGCTCGTCTATCGACACGGCTCGCGCGCGCTCCGCATCGAGGAGCGCATCCGCGAGCGCCCGCGCGAGGCCAGCGTCGTCTGCCCGTGTGAGCCCGTCCTCGAAGCCGAGGTTCGACACGCTGTAAAAGACGAGCTCGCGCGCAGCGTGGACGATGTCTCGCGCCGCACGCGGCTCGGGCTCGGGGCCTGCGGAGGCATGCGCTGCGCTGCGCGCTGCGGGCAGATCGTCGCCGAAGAGCGCGGCCTCGATCCGCGGTTCGGGCGCGAGATGGCGCTGCGTTTTCTCTTGCGACGCGCGCGCACGCGCGTCGTCGCGCTCGGGCCCGAGCAGGCTCGCCAGGAGGCCTACGCGATCGCGGTCGCGCGCTCCGAGCTCGGCGTGACCGACGCGAACCTCGAGTCCCAGTCGGAGTCCGAGCCCCGATGAAGCCGGCCGACGAAGCGCACGTCGTCGTCGTCGGCGCGGGCGTCGCTGGGCTCGCGGCCGCGTTCGCGTCGCTGACTGCGGGCGCGCCTCGCGTGACGCTCGTGTCGAGCGGGCCGGGCGCGACCGCGCTCGGCGCGGGCGCGATCGACGACGTCCCGTGGGACGAGGTCGCGCGCGCGGAGCGAGCGACCTCGACGCTGCACGCGACGCGCGCGTCGGCGCTCGACGCCGAGGTGCTCGACTTCGCCGCGTCGTTCGGCGCTTGGGATTTGCCTCGCGCGGGCGAGCCTCGCTGCCTGCTCGCGACGTCCGCGGGCGTCCTGCGCTCGAGCCGCGGCCGCGCGCGCAGCCTGCTGGATTTGGCCCGCCACGCCGAGCGTGTCGTGCTCTTGCCGCGCGCCGATCGGGCCGGGTGGGACGCGGACGCGATCGCGCGTGGCCTCGCGTCGATGGCGCCCGCGGGCTCGCGCTTCGTCGCGATCGATGGGCCCGTGCTCCGCTACGACGACGAGCGGCGCGCCTCGGACGCGGCGCTCGCGGAGCGACACGACGAGGCCGCGCGACTCGATTGGCTCGCGGAGCGCTTGCGCCCGACGATCGAGCGACACGACAAGGCGAAGACGGCGCTCCTCTTCGGGCCGTGGCTCGGCCTCGAGAGCGACGCGGCGGCCGCGCTCTCGAGCCGACTCGGCGTGCCCGTGGGCGAGGTCCTCTCCGCGTCGTCGGCGGTCGCGGGACTGCGGTTCGAGCGCGCGCGGGCCGGGTGGCTCGCGCGTGTCGTGCGCGAATACCCTGGGTTTTCGCAGCTCGATCGACGCGCATCGGCGGTCGTGCGCGCGCGCGGCAGGCTCCGCGTCCGGCTCGACGGCGCGGCGGAGGACGCGAGCCTCGACGCGAGCGCGGTGGTGCTCGCGTCGGGCGGCCTCATCGGCGGCGGGCTCGCATACGACCCTCCCGATCACGACGCCGGCCCCGAGGGGCCCGACGACGTCGGGCCGTCGTGGCGACTCTCGCCGAGGGTGGAGAGCACCGAACCCGAGCACGTGGTGCGCATCACGACGGGCTCGAGGTACGGCATCTACGCGGCGGCCGACGTGGTCGGCTCGACGTGCGGGCCCGTGCTCGACGCCGTCGCTTGGCCGATCGACGCGGACCCTTCGATCCTCGAGCGCGTCGGCGTGCGCGTCGACGCGCGCGGCCTCGCGGCGCCGGGGATCTCGGCGGCGGGGGACGTGGCCTTCGGGGCGCGGCGCACGATGCTCGGGGCGATCGGTTCGGGGCTCGTCGCGGGCCGCGCAGCCGCGCTAACGGATTGGCGCGCTGGCCAATAGATTGGCGCTCGCGGGTCGTCCCGGCGCGACGAGCGAGGGCAGTACTAGCGCGGTAGCGCCACGAGGGGCTCGCGCCGAGCGCTGAAGAGTGGCCACAAAAAGACCCGGCGTTCCTCGAGAAGACATCGTTCGACGCTCCCCCGAACATGTATTAGAGCTCTCCGCACCGTGGAGCGCATCGAGAGAGCCGCCGTTTTGCTCGCCCTGGCCGGGCTCGTCGGGGGCTGCGGGTTGCCGGCGCCTCGGGCCGGGATCGTCGGCGAGCGCATCGTGGTGCAGGCGCGACACCACGCGCCGATCGCGGTGATCGACGGACACACCGGCGACAAGGTCTTCGTCGCGAGCGGTGACGGCCTCGTGGACGGCGCGCCCACCGACGGGCGGCTCGTGTTCTTGCACGGTGACGGCGGGCTCTACGCGCGCGACATCTCCTCGGGCACGGTCGCGTGGCGCGTCTTCACGAAGATCGATTACGCGGCGCGCGCCGTCGTGACGAAGAAGGCAGTGTTCGTCCCGGTTGAGGGGCTGCTCGGCAGCGAGGGCCTCATGCGCGAGGCTCCGCCTCCGGTGTGGGCCGGCTTCAAGAAAGACACGGGCGAGCACGTGCTCGACCTCGCTTGTGACGCCGGCGCGCCGCTCGCCACGAACGATGACATTCTTGTAACCTTCGAGCACGCGGAGCTCGTCGGGTACAACGCCGAGGACGGCAAGGAGCGCTGGCGCTCGACGCTCGCGGGCGTGCGTCCTCCCGTGTTGGTCTCGGGCGGCTTCTTGTACGCGCGGGTCGACGACGAGGAGATCGGCTCGTTCAACGCGGCCTCCGGGGCCCTGCGCGAGAAGGTGAAGCTCGGTGGGACGGACGCCTTCTCGGGGTTCCTCGGCACGCAGCCGCACGTCGCGGCCACCGGCGGCACGCTCGTGTGGATCGAGGGCGGGGCGCTGCACGCCGCAGACGGCGAGAGCGGCAAGGAGCTTTGGAGCCACGCCGGGGTCGAGGTGATGACCGTCGGGGACGGCGCGGCCTACGTCGCAGTCGGCAAGGATCTGGCGGCGCTCGACCTGGCGACGGGGACCGAGCGGTGGAAGCTCACGCTGGCAAAGTCGCTGGAGAACCTCAGCGCTGGCCAGGGCGCGGTGGCCGCGCGCGTCTCGGGTGACGAGGTCATCGTGATCGACGCTGCGACCGGCAAGGTGCGGTTCGGGTTCGATCTCGCAGCGGGCGCGCGCGCGCCCGACGAGGATGGTGGGGCTCGTGGAGCCCGGGGCCATCGTCGCCAACAAATACTCCATCGTCCGAACGCTCGGATCGGGAGGCATGGGTGACGTGTATGAGGCGCGCACGCTGAAGGACGCGCAGACCGTCGCGATCAAGGTCCTGCGCGAGGACCTCATCAAAGACAAAGAAGCGACGGCGCGGTTCGCGCGCGAGGCGCACGCGGCAGCCGCGCTGCGCAGCCAGCACGCCGCGCGGATCTTCGAGGTCGGGCAGGCGCAGTCCGGTCAGCCGTTCATCGTCATGGAGTACCTGCACGGTCAGGACCTCATGGCGGAGATCGACACGCGCGGCTCGATCCCGGTCGAGGAGGCCGTCTCGTACGTCGTGCAGGCTTGCCACGCGATGATCGAGGCGCACGACAAAGGCATCGTGCATCGCGACCTCAAGCCGCCGAACCTCTTCTTGGCGGAGGAGCGAGGCCGACGAGTCGTCAAGGTCCTTGACTTTGGCATCTCGAAGATGACGCGGCTCAACGACGGACACGTCACGTCGACGCAGATGTCGTTCGGCTCGCCGCTCTACATGTCGCCCGAGCAGATCCGCTCGACGAAGCTCGTCGACGCGCGGAGCGACGTCTGGTCGCTCGGCGTCATCCTCTACGAGGCGATCGTGGGTGAGCCTCCGTTCATCGCGGAGACGCCGGGCGCGCTCGCGGTGGTGATCTCGGTCGAGGCGCACGTCCCGCCCTCGCAGAAGCGCCCTGGCCTGCCGCCTGCGCTCGACGAGATCATCGGCCACGCGCTGCAGAAGAACCCGGCGAAACGCTATCAATCGGTGAAGGCCTTCTCGATGGCGCTCGAGGGGTTGCTTGCGAACCTGAGCAACGTGAAGCGGATCTCGACCGAGCCGAGCCCGCCAGCGATCGCGCAGCAAGCGCACCCCGCGACACCGCAGCGCGCGAACGACGTCGCGGGTGTGCCGCGCATGGGTTCGGACGCGTGGCGAGGTTCGGGCGCGACGCCTCGCATCGCCCAGCCGCAGCAGGTCCAGCAGGCGCAGCTCCAACTGCAGCCGCAGCAGCAGGCGCAGCTCCAACAGCAGCCGCAGCAGCAGCCGCAGCAGGTCCAACAGGCGCAGCAGCCGCAGCAGAGCCAACAGGCGCAGCAGCCGCAGCAGAGCCAACAGCAGCAGCCTCGCGGGCCGCTGCCTTCGTTCTCGAACGAGGGCTCGTATCCGGGCGGCGGTGGCGTCGCGGCCGCGCCCAGCCCGAGCGTTCGCAACGCGCCGCAGTCGGCTCCGCAGCCGAGTGCCGCCGTGCAGGCGCGCATGGCCGCGCCCGTCGTTCACGAGTCCTCGGCTGCGCGCGGGCGCACCATCCCGATGCCGCGCGAGCTCCCGTTGCCGCCGTCCTCGACGAACCGCAACGCCCAGCAGAAGAAGGCTCGCGACAACATCGCTTGGATCGTCGCCGGCGCGCTCATCCCGCTCGGCTTGCTGGCCTTCGGCTTCGCGATTTGGCTCTTCGCCCGAGACACCAAACCGAGCGGCGCGCCCGACGTCCCGTCGACCGCCACCGAGCCCGCGCCCACTGCGAGCGCGCCTGAAGCCACGAGCGCGCCGACGAGCGCAAACGCGACCAGTTCGACCTCGAGCCGGAGCGCACCGGAGAGCGCGACCCCGAGCGCAGCAGTTTCCACGAGCGCGAGCGCGCGATCCGTGCGCGGCACCAAGCCGAAGCAGCCGTACATCCCAGAACGACCGTGAGTCGCTGGCGCGCGAGGTAGGTTCCTTGCTACGCATGCCGGCGTGGCAGCACGTTGTATCGGCGCGACGCGATCGCGACACCGCTTCGGTGGGGCAGCGCTCGCCGTCCTCATGCTGTTGGCGAGCGCTTCAGGCGCCGCGTTCGCAGGAGATGCCCCGGCAGCAGAGCCGACAGACGCCGCGCGCAAGGAAGCGACCGATCTCTACAGCAAGGGCCGCGAGCTCTACGTCGCCAAACATTACGACGAAGCGCTCGCCGCGCTCTCGCGCAGCCTCGAGCTCTTGCCCAGCCCGAACACGGCGCTCCTCATCGCGCACGCGCACCACGACGCAGGGCATCTGCGGCTCGCGATGACTTACTACGAGCGTGCTCGCTCGATGGCGGCGCGCGAGATCCAGAACGGACAGGCGCGCTACAAGCCGACCGAGGCCGAGGCAGGCCGCGCGATCGAGTCCCTCGCGCGCGAGCTCACGGCGCTGAAGATCACCGCGCCGTCGGGAAGCAAGATCTCGATCAAGGGGAGCGACGGCGTCGTGTTCGAAGTCGACGCCGCACCGGAAAGCGCGCCGCTCGTCGTCTGGGTCCTGCCCGGTCAGACGGTCGTCACCGCGTCGGTCGGCGAGAACTCCACGTCGAAGACCGTCACGACCTCGGGTGGCGCGACGACTGCGATCGAGCTCTCGCTCGCGCCCGACGCGCGGCAGCCCGACGACCAAGCCACGAGCGAAGGACTGCCGCCGCTCGTGTTCGCGGGGATCGGCGTCGGCGCGCTCGGGCTCGTGGGGTTCGGGTTGTTCGCGGGGTTCGGCGTCGCAGCGGGCGCCACGTTCGACGACCTCGAGGCCCTGCCCGATCGCGCCGCGTGCGACAGCGCCTGCCTCGCGCAGGCGCACGATCTCGCCGACCAAGGCAAACAGCAGCAGCTCATCGCGAACGTCTCGGTCGGGCTCGGCGCGGCGTTCCTAGCAGCCGGCGTGCTCATGATCGCGCTCCCCATCGCGCTCGACGGTCATGAGTCCGCGTCGAATCGGACCTCGGCGCGCATCATCGTTGCGCCGACGAGCGGCGGCGGATTCGTCGGAGTGTCACTCGATGTCCGCTGATCTCGCGGCTACGATCCGGGTGATGTCTTCACGGCAGGGGTCGCGCCGTTCGTTCGGGTCGTGGAGCGTCGTTGCTGCGCTCAGCGCCGGCGCGCTCGCCTGCACGTACGACTTCGATCACGCCGGCCCACTCGGCGAAGACGGCGGCGCGGGCGGGTTCGCCAACACGACGACGAGCAGCTCGACGACGAGCGCGGGCGCTGGTGGCTCCGTCGAGGATTGTGTGTGCCCCGACACGCCCGCTCCGTTCGAGGCCGTGTTCCGCGTCGACGACCTCAGCTGCGGGACCACCGCCATCTCGGGGGGCATCATCGGGAGCGTGTCGCCGTTCACCTACTCCGCGGCGACGTGCGCGTGCTCGTGCGACGAGGGCTGCGAGCCGCTGAAGCTCACGGGTCACACCGACACGATCTGTTCCGCGGGTGCGGTCTCGGTGGGCTTCGCGCCCTTCGACGGGTCGTGCGTTGCGATCGCGACGCCGAACACCAAGAGCGTCGCGTACGCCGCGAAGTCCGCGATGACCTGCACGCTCAACCAATTGCCCGCCGTCAAACCAGCCGTCGACTTCGCGCAGCCGTTCGCGGGCTGCGCCGTCGACAGCGTCTGTGCCGAGAAGGGTGCGCTCTGCGTTCCGAGCGACAGCACCGCGAATTACTGCCTTGTAACCGCTGTAGACACGCCCTGCCCCACGGGCTTCGACAACCCGGTTCGCGCCCTGCGAAACACGGACCTCACCGACACGCGGGACTGCACGTGTTCGTGCGCGGAGCCGATGGCGGAGTGCGCGACCAGCATCGCCGGCTTCGCCGACGCGAGCTGCGTCATGGCGGCCGGCACCGCGACGACGACCTGCCTCGCCGCGACCAACAACGGGTTGCTCGGAGGCCTGAAGAACACCGGACTTCCAACCGCGACCTGCGCGGCGCCGTTCACGGCTTTGACGGGCGACGTCGTCGAGTCGAGCGAGACCTTGCTCTGCTGCACCCAGCCGCTCGCGAAGAAGTGAGCGAAGCTCAGGGGTCCGTCTTCGGCAGCTTCTTCACGAGAACGTCGTAAGCCTTCGCGAGGGCGAAGTCCTTCGCCGAGGGTGGGTTCACCGGAACCTCGGAGAGCCGCAAGAGCGGCGGGCCTGCGTCGGCGGGCTCGTCCGCGATGACCTGATCAGGTCGCGGCTGCCGCGTCGACTCGGCCGAGAGGTGGCCGTCGAGGTCGGCCTCGCGCACGATCGTGGGCGGCTTCTTCCCGCGGATGAGGACGTCCGGATCGACGCCGTTCGCCTGGATCGCCACGCCGTTCGGCGTGTAATACCGCATGGTCGTGAGGCGCAGCCCGCCGCCGCTCGAGAGCTCGAAGATGGTTTGGACCGAGCCCTTGCCGTAGGTGACGCCGCCGACGATGGTCGCGCGCTTGTGATCCTGCAGGGCGCCTGCGACCAACTCCGCGGCGCTCGCGCTGTACTCGTTCACGAGCACGACGAGCGGTAGATCCTCGAGGGCGCCGCCCGCGGCCGCGCTCACCTGATCGAGGATCTGCCCGCGGTGGCGAGTCGAGTAGATGATCCCAGACGAGAGGAACTCGTCCGCGACGAGCTCGGCCTGATCGACGAGACCGCCCGGGTTGTACCGCATGTCGAGCAGGATGCCGCGGAGGGGCTTCTCGTCTTTGCGGAGCGCACCGACGACCTTGAGCAGGTCCTCGTGGGTGGTCTCCTGGAACTGCTTCAGCCGGACGTAGCCGATGTCGCCATCGAGCCGCTTGCCCTCGACGCTCGCGACGCGGACGATCTTGCGCACGAGATCGAGCTCGACGAGTTCGTCTTTGCCCTCGCGGCCGATGGTGAGGTGGACCTTGGTGCCTGGCTCGCCGCGCATCATGTCGACGATGCGGTCCATCTTCTTGCCGCGCAGCGGTTGACCGTCGACAGCGAGAATTTTGTCGCCAGCTTGGATTCCAGCTTCAGCGGCTGGTGAGCCCTCGATGGGAGCGATCACTGTGACGACGTCGTCGCGCAGATCGACCTCGACCCCGACGCCGCCGAACTTGCCCTCCGTATCGCTCTGGAACGCCGCATATTCGGACGGATCCATGTACGAGCTGTGCGGGTCGAGCCCCTCGACCATGCCGCGCAGCGCTCCGTCGAGGAGCTTCGTGCGATCGGCGGGGACGACGTAATTGTGCTCGACCAAGAGCAGCACCCGCGAGAGCTCATCGATCGGCTGGTAGGGCGACTGCGTCTCTGACGCCGAGCGCGCGTCGGCGAGGTGGGTCGAGACGACGCCGCCCGCGAACGCAGCCGCGACGAGCGCGAGCGTTCGAAGCCGGTTCGTCCACTTTCGCCGGCCGAGGTGACGAGCCCTAGAGCTCCCGAGTGGCTGGTCGTCTCTATCGGGCTGCGCCTGCGGATGGAGCATGCTGGATGGTATCCTCAACTCACGAGACGGTCACCCAAGGTGGGCGGAGTTACTTGGTCCAAGAAGTTGTGTTCGGCTATCGTCCCCCTCTCGCTAAGGAGCCTGACCGCCCATGGGGTCTCGCCGGCCGAGCTGGCACGGTGCCCTTCCATGGTATGCAGTCGCGCTATGGCGAGAGCTTGACGGCATGGGAGGCGCTTCCGATCGCGAGCTCATCGACCGCGCACGAGGCGGGGACGCAGAGGCCTTCGGCTTGCTCGTCCGTCGCCACCAGCGCCGCATTTTCCGCCTCGCCGTTCACCTCACGCGCAACGCCTCGGAGGCCGAGGACGTCACCCAGGAGACCTTCGTACGCGCCTACCAGGCCCTCGATCGGTTCGATGGCCGCAGCGAGCCCTTCACGTGGCTTTACAGGATCGCCGTGAATCTGTCCTTGAACCAGATCCGCGCGCGCAAGACCAAGCTCAAGACGAGCCTCGACGACGACGCTCGGCTCGTGTCGCTGCTCGCCGAGAACAGGCCGAGCCTCTCGCGCAATCCCGAGGGATCGAGCGACGAGAAGCGCATCGCGCAGACGCTCCTCGACGGCATCGACGCCCTCTCGGACACGCTGCGCACGACGCTCGTCCTGGTCTGCGTCGACGGCGTCTCGCACGAAGACGCTGCGAAAATCCTGGGCTGCCCTGAAGGAACGGTCGCCTGGCGCGTCCATGAGGCACGCCGCAAGTTGCGGGCGTACCTCGCGGAGCGTGGCTATGGAGGCGAGGAGTCATGAGTCGCTCGCAGGAATCCGACAACACCAATCTGCCATTCCCCGAGCGCTGGCTCGCGAAGGCCGCGGTTCCACCGCTGGGGAAAAATGCCAGCGGAACTGGCACCGCGGGCTCCGATGATGCAGCGTGGGATGACTTCGCAGCGAACATCGTCGAGCGAGCGGTCGAGAGCGGTCGAGCGGCCACGAAGGGGGCAGGCCTCGATGTCTTGGCCGCGCCTGCGCTCGACCCAGAGCCTGGTGAGCCCGACGGCGAGGGCGTTCAAAGTAAGCGCGCCGACCCAAGTCGAGAACAACGTCAAGCGTCGAAGGTGACCACGATGTCGGAGAGTGATCGTCCCAAGCCCTCCCAGCGCAGGCCCAGCCTGAAAGAGCTCGCGGAGCGTGTTTCAAAAACGCCGCCGCCTCCTTCGGTGGCGCCGCCCTCGGCCCGTATCTCGACCTTGCCTGCCGCGTCGCCTGCGAGCCCATCTCCGAACCGCGTCAGCGCGCCCCCTCCATCGCTCGACTTCGGTCGGCCGTCGGTTCCGAATGCGCCGCACTCAGCGCCGCCTTCGCTGCTGACGCGTGCGAGCGCGCCGCCGGCACCCTCGACTCCGACGCCGGTCAAATCCGACCCGCCCGCGCGCCCGAGCGCTCCGCCCGTCAGCGCGCCGCCTCCTTCGGCTGCTGCCGAGGTCGCCCCGGCCAAGGTCGTCCCGATCGAGAGCGCCCGCGAGAAGTCGAAGTCTCCGCTGCCCCTCGTGCTGATCATCGGCGGCGGCATCGCGGCCGCGGTCGCGCTGTTCTTCCTCGTCGGCAAGGGTGACGCCCCCAAGGCGCAGACCACGGCCACGACGACCTCGACCCCGACCGCGACCGAGACTGCGGTCAACACGGTCGCGGCCGCACCGACCGAGACTGCCGCGGCGCCGACCGCGACCGAGGCCCCCGCGCCGAAGCCGGATGACGGCGCCATCGACATCTTCGCCCTCGCGGACGCGAGCGGCAGCGCGTCCGCCTTGAGCGCAGCACCGTTCGGGACCATTCCGCCGCCGTCGGTCTCGGTCGCGACCGCGCCGACTGCGTCGAGCAAGCCGCTCAATCTCAAGCCGGACGGGACGCTCGACGAGGCCATGCAGAAGGCCGCGGGCGTCGACGGCAAGACGGACGAGAACCCGCAGCCCGCGTCGGCTGACAATCGGCCGCGGCTCGTTCCCGACCTTCCTGCGCAGGGCTCGGTCACGGCCGCGCTCTCTCGGGTCAAGGGTGCGGCGCGCGCTTGTGTCGCAGGTGCGGACGCCGACTCGAACGCCGTCGTCACGTTCGGCTCTTCGGGTGCGGTTACATCCGTGTCAGTCGGTGGCTGGGCCTCGGGCAAGTCGGCGGCTGGCTGCATTCAGAGCGCGCTGCGCGCCGCGAACGTCGGGCCCTTCCTCAAGCCGTCGTTCTCGGTGCCGATCGTCCTTCGTCCCTGAATCGGCGGTCGCGATACCATCGCGACATGTTCCACAGCCGCGTCGCAGCGCTCGTCGCAATTCTGGGGCTCTTCGGATGCGGTGACTCGGGCTCGGGGCGGGCTCGAACTCGGGCGGCTCCGGCGGCACGGGTGCGGGCTCGAACGCCGTGGCGGCGTGGGTGCGGGCTCGAACGCCGGCGGAGGCGGTTCGAGCCAGGGCGGTTCGAGCCAAGGCGGTTCGAGCCAGGGCGGCTCGAATCAGGGCGGGGCGTCGACGCTCGGTGAGCTCCTCGACGAGGCTCGCTTCGAGGAGCTGTTCCCGCACCGCGCCGACCCGGCGTGCTCAGGCGAGCTCTTCACGTACGCCGCGCTGATCGCAGCCGCCGCTGAATTTCCAACGTTTGCGAGCGAGGGTTCGCTCGACGCGCGCAAGCGCGAGCTCGCGGCGTTCCTCGCCAACATCTCGCACGAGACGACGGGAGGCTGGCCGACTGCGCCCGACGGACCGCAGGCCTGGGGCCTCTGCTTCCGCGAGGAGGTCGGCTGCGAGAGCGGCGCGTGCACGCAGTACTGCGACGCCTCGAATCAGCAATACCCTTGCGCGCCGGGCAAGACCTACCACGGTCGCGGACCGATGCAGCTCTCGTGGAACTACAACTACGGCGCGGCCGGCGATGCGCTCGGGTTGCCGCTGCTAGCGGAGCCCGAGCGCGTCGCGAACGACGGCGCGACCGCGTTCCTCACCGCGCTGTGGTTCTGGCAGACGCCGCAAGCCCCGAAGCCGTCGTGCCACGACGTGATGACGGGTGCTTGGCAACCGAGCCCAGCCGACACAGCAGCGGGCCGCGAGCCCGGCTTCGGGATGACGGTGAACATCATCAACGGGGGCATCGAGTGCGGACAGCCGACGCCACCGCAGGTCGCCGACCGCATCGCGTTTTACGAGCGCTACTGCCAGGTGCTCGGCGTCGACCCAGGACCCGCGCTCGATTGCGCGACGATGGATCACTACTGAGCGAGTGGGGTGCAGCTCTGCCCCCCAAATATCGGCGTTCGAAAAATCAGGAGCCCGGCGCGCGATCGCACACCAGGCTCTTCAATCAGGACGGCTGGCGAACCACTCGAGCGGTGAAGCTCGAACTACTTCTTCTGGGCGTGGGCGGCAGCGGCGAGCCGGCCCTTCACCCGGGAGGCCCGCTTCTTCGGGATGACACCCTTGCTGGCAGCAGCGTCGAGCTCGGCCTGGGCGGCGGAGAGGAGCTCTGCAGCGTTCGGGGCGCCTGCCTCGAAGGCCGAACGAGCCTTCTTCAAGGTGGTGCGGAGGGCGCTCTTGACCGAGCGGTTGCGGGCCGTGCGCGTGATGCGTTGGCGGTTGCGCTTGACGGCAGATGCGTGGTTAGCCATGTGAAACCGAGCTCCTAAGCCTTTGCAGTGGCGTCCGCAACCGTCTTCTCAACGACAGGCTTCGCGTCCGCGGCCTTCGGGTCGTAACCCTCGGGGTGGATGGCGAACTTGGGCGTGCCGTGAGCGCGCAACGCACGCTTGCGGTCGGTACCGATGCGGCGAGACTTGCGCTTGCGAATGCGGTCGTGTTGCTGCGTAGACGAGACCATGGGGCGCGGAACCATAGTCGAAACGCGCTCCCTGGCAAGTGGATTCACAGGAGTCCCGTGATCCCTCGTGCCTGACGGTGTATTTCGACCGTCGCATGCAGTCCATCCTCGTGCTGTTCGGGACGGAGTCCGGTAACGCTCAAGGCCTCGCGAAGCGCGCCGGGGAGAGCCTCGCCGCGGCGGGCCTCACGGCGAACGTCGTCGACATGGCCGAGTTCGACCCCGAGGAGCTCGCCGCGCAACGCGCGGTGCTCGTCATCACGAGCACGTACGGCAACGGTGACCCGCCGAGCAACGCCGAGGCTCTCCACGCATGGCTCATGAAGAAGGCGCCGCGGCTCGAGTCGCTCGCGTTCTCGGTGTGCGCGCTCGGCGACACGACCTACGAGCGGTTCGCCCAGTGCGGCAAGGACTTCGATCGGCGCCTCGGAGAGCTCGGGGCGAAGCGACTCGTCGACCGACAGGACTGCGACGTCGACTACGACGCGCCGTTCGACGCGTGGCTCGAGAAGGTCGTGCCCGCGCTCGCCGCAGCGGCCAAGAGCGACGCTCCGACGAGCGCGCCCGCGCGTGCAATCCCACCGGCGCCGCCCTCCGCACCGAGGAACGAGCCGCCCGGCACGCGCCGTCACCCCGTGCCTGCGACGGTGCTCGCGAACGCGTCGCTGTTCTCGTACGCAACCGACCTCGGACTGGCCGCTCGCGACACACGCCACGTCGTGATCGACACATCGTCGCTGCCTCACGGCTACGAGGCCGGCGACTCGATCGGTATCTGGCCCGCGAACGACCCGGCGCTCGTGCGCGAAATCCTGGATTCGACCAAGCTCTCGGGGGATGCGCGCGTGCGCGTCGCGGGGACGGAGCGCTCGCTCTTCGACGCGCTCAGCCGGCACCTCGAGATCCAGCTCGTCGATATTCGGCTGGTCGAGCGCGCGCTCGGCCCCGTCCCGAGCGAGGCTCGACACGCGGCGGTCCACGCGCACCACGTCGTCGATCTCGTCGCGCGCGCGCAGGGCGAGTGGACCCCGGAGAGCCTCGTCGATCACCTGCGCCCGCTCGCGCCGCGGCTCTACTCGGTCGCGTCGAGCCCGCGCGTCCACCCGCACGACGCGTGGCTCGCGGCGTCGATCGTGCGCTACGAGCTGCACGGGCGCGCGCGGAGCGGCGTCGCCTCTCGGTTCCTCGCAGCCGACGCGAAGCCGGGCACCTCGCTCTCGATCTACCTGCAGCCTGCGCCGCATTTCCGCCTCGCGGCCAAGGATCGCGACCTCGTCATGATCGGGCCGGGCACGGGCGTCGCGCCGTTCCGCGCCTTCCTCGAGGAGCGCGAGCTCGATCGCAAGAACGGCGACGCGACAGGCCGCGCTTGGCTCTTCTTCGGGGCGCGCCACCGCGCGAGCGAGTTCCTCTACCGCGGCGAGCTCGAGGGTTGGCTCGCGAGCGGCGTGCTGAATCGCTTGGATCTCGCGTTCTCACGCGACCAAGCGGAGCGCCTCCACGTGCAGCACCGCATGCGCGAGGCCGCGGCCGAGCTCTACGCTTGGATCCGCAACGGCGCCGTCGTGTACGTGTGCGGCGACGCGAAGCACATGGCCCCCGAGGTCCACGCGACGCTCGTGGAGATCCTCAGCGAGCAGGGCGCCATGTCCGAAGACGCGGCGCGCGCCGAGCTCGAAGCTATGACAGCCGACAAGCGATACCAACGCGACGTCTACTGAGCTTCGGCGCGTGACGTGTGCGCTCAGCGGACGACGCGGATGTTGAACTGGCCGTTCTTCAGCGAGCCGAAGAGCCGCACCCAGAGGAGCAGGTAGCCCTCGGTCGCGCGCGCCCCCGTGATGTCGCCGAGGTCGACGAGGTCGCTCCAGCCGAAGCCCTCGCGCAGGAGGCCGCTGACCGTGGCCTTCGCGTCGGCGTCGTTGCCTGCGACGAACATCGTGTGCTCACCCGCGACGAGCTTCGGGTCGACCATGACGAAGGCGTTGACCGTGTTCAACGTCTTGACGACGCGCGTCCTCGGCAACGCTCGCTGGATCTGCTCACCGAGCGAGTCGGTGTTCGACACGAAGAGCGACGGGGGAAACCCCTTCGAGAAATCGAGCGGGTTCGTCACGTCGACGAGCACCTTGCCCGCGAGCTTGTCGGCGCCCGCGGACTCGAGCGCGGCGATCGCGCCCTGCCCGTTCAGCACGTTGAAGCAGAGCTCGCCGAACGCGGCGGTCTCCGCCATCGTGCCGAGCTTCGCCTCGGGGTGCTGCGCGTGCCAATCGCGGAACGGCGGGAAGCCCAGCATGTCCTTTTCGGCGCGCGCCAGCGTCGCGGCCGGGTCTCGCGTCCCAATCATGACCGAATGACCGAGCGACAGCAGCTTGCCCGCGATGGTCTGTCCGACGATGCCCGTTCCGAAAACGCCAACCTTCATGACTCGCCTCCGTCGTTGTGACGCCCAACAAACTAGCGACGAGCTCGCCCTCGGACAGATTGACAATGCTGAATCAGAGCGCTTCTCGCGAGTTGACAATCACGGCGCGCAAGCCGCCCTCCCCGCGCCGCCTCTGATTGACAGTTCCTCGTGGGACTGCTTCCTCTCTTTTTACAATCATGGAAGCTACCACCGCGCGCGCGCTCGATGTCTCCGCCCTCAAGGCCCTGCATACGCTCGCCGCCGTTCACCAGCGCGGCGGCTTCGCGGCGGCCGGCCGTGCGCTCGGGGTGACGCGCGCCGCGGTGAGCCGCGCCGTCGCCTCCCTCGAGGCGAAGCTCGGCGTGCGCCTCGCGCGACGCACCACCCGCAAGGTCGTGCTCAGCGAGGCCGGCATCGCCCTCGCCGAGCAGTGCGGCGCCGCGCTCGACTCGGTGTCTCTCGCGCTCGAGAACGCACGCGAGCGTGAGGCCTCGCTCGCCGGCGTCATCCGCGTCGCGGGTCCGCTCGCCTTCGGGCGCGACGCGCTGGTGCCGCTCGTGCTCGAGTTTCAGCGCGCGCACCCGCAGGTGTCGATCGATCTGTCGCTGAGCGACGGCCTCCACGACCTGGTCGATCGCCCCATCGACGTCGCCGTGCGGCTCGGCCCACTCCCCGAGACCTCGCTCGTCGCGCGACGCGTGGGCTCGCTGCCGCTCGTGGTCGTCGCGACGCCCGCGCTCGTGCGCGCGCACGGCGCGCCGCGCTCGGTCGACGATCTCGCGCGCGTGCCCGCGGTGCGCTTCCGCGTCCCCGCGACGGGCAAGCCCTTCGTGTGGCGCTTCGATGAGGGCGGTCGCGCGCGGCAGTGGGAGCCCGCGAGCGCGGCCCTCGAGACGGACTCGGTCGACGCGCTCGTGACGATGGTGCGCTCGGGCGCAGGGGCGAGCCTCCTGCCTCGACACCTCGTCGAGAGCGAGCTCGCGAGCGGGCGCCTCGTCGAGCTCCTCGAGGGGGTGACGAGCGACGGCCCGCTCGTGCACATCTGCTACGGCGCGCGTAGCTTCATGCCTCGCCGCGTGCGCGCCTTCGTCGACCTGCTCGCGCGCGAGCTGCCTGCGTTCTGCAAGTCCACGAAGCCCGCGCGCCCGAAGCGCGCGGCCCGCACCAAACGCACGGCCCGGTGAACGTGGCCGCTTGCGCGCGCTCGCCTCGACGAGTCACGATCGCCGCATGATGCGATCGCTTCTCTTCGTGACTTCCCTCGCCGCCGCTTCGTTCCCGCTCGTCGCGCTCGCTGACGCCGCGCCCGGCCCGAAGTGCAAATGCGCCATGGTCGGAGAATCGGAAGGCGCCGCATCGAAGACCGTGGGCGTCGCCGGCGCGCTCACCGCGCTCGCAGTCGGCGCGGTCGTGGTGCGCAGGCAGCGACGCGAGGCCGAGCGCCGCTCACACGAGTAGGTCCGGGGCGAAAAAGGTTGGCCCGTGTGAATCGTGAACGGGGTTGGGGCCCCGTTCGCCTTGCGGGCCATGTCTTTTTCGCGAAGCGAAAAAGGTTGGCCCGTGTGAATACTGCTCGCCATGTTTCGGCCCACCGAGCTGCCGCCCGTGGGGAGCACCGACGTGCTCTACCTCGTCGATCTGCCCGGCTACGTGTACCGCGCGTATCACGCGATCGAGGCGCTCTCCACGCCGTCCGGCGAGCCCACGAACGCGACGTACGGCACGCTCAACATGCTGGGCAAGCTCGTCAACGAACGAAAGCCCGTCTTCCTCGCCGTCGCCTTGGAGGGGCAGACCAACTTCCGCGGCGCCGTCGACGCTCGATACAAAGCCACGCGCCCGCCCCCGCCCGCGGACCTCGTGCGGCAGATGGTCCGCTGCAAGCAGATCGTCCAGGCCTATCGCATCCCCATCCTCCAGGCCGACGGCTTCGAGGCTGACGATGTCATCGCGGCGCTCGTCCGCCAGGCGAAGGCCGCAGGCCTCCGCGTCGTCGTCGCGAGCGCCGACAAGGATCTCATGCAGCTCATCGACGATCGCTGCGTGCTCTGGGACGCGATGCGCGACCGCGTCTACGGCCCCCAGGAGGTCGTGACCAAGTTCGGCGTCGGCGCGAACCAGGTCCGCGACCTGCTCGCGCTCGTCGGCGACACCTCGGACAACGTGCCGGGCGTGCCGAGCGTGGGGGTGAAGACCGCCGCGGAGCTCCTACATCAGTTCCAGAGCCTTGACGAAATTTACAAGCGGCTCGACGAGGTGAAGAAGCCCCGCACGCGCGAGGCGCTCCGCACGAACGAGGCCGACGCTCGCATCTCGCAGCTGCTCGTCACGCTGCGCGACGACGCGCCCGTAACCTTCGACCGCGAGGCTCTTCGCTACGGCGGCGGCGACGTCGAGGCCCTGCGCGAGATCTTCACCGAGCTCGGCTTCACGCGGCAGCTCGCGGCCTTGCCCCGCGATCAGAAGGCCCGCCCGATCGAGGTCAGCGTGCGCTACGAGACGGTGCTCGAGCGCGACCAGCTCGAGCGAATCGCGCTCGCGGCCAAAGAGGCGAAGCGCCTCGCGCTCGCGGTGCTCACGACGCCCGAGGACGCGATGCGCTGCGGCCTGAGTGGGATCGCGCTCTCCGTCGAGAAGGACCACGCGTTCTACGTCCCGCTCGCGCATCGCACGCTCGGCGCGCCGAAGCAGCTCAAGCTCGCCGACCTCGCAGCCGTCCTCGGGCCGATCTTGGCGGACGCCTCGATCGAGAAGCTCGGGCACGACACGAAGCGCGACGAGGTCGTGCTGCGCCGCCACGGGTTCGAACTCGCGGGCGTCGGCTTCGACGCGATGCTCGCGAGCTACCTGCTCGATCCCGAGGTCGATCACAGCCTCGGCGCGATCGCCGAGCGCGAGGTCGGGCTGAAGCTCACGTCGATCGACTCGCTCGCGAAGAAGGAGCGCGGCAAGCCCGTGCCCACTATCGAGGACATCCCCGTCGAGGAGGCGACCCCCGTCACGGCCGCGACAACCGATCTCGTGCTGCGCGCCAGCGAGCGCCAACGCCAGCGCCTCGAGGAGAACGAGGTCGCGAACCTGCTCCGTGATCTGGAGTTGCCGCTCTCGAGCGTGCTCGCCGACCTCGAGCTACGCGGGGTGCTGGTCGACACGTCGTGCCTGTCATCGCTCGGCGACACGATGGCGCGCGAGCTCGCGACCTTGGAGGAGAAGGCTCGCGAGGTCTCGGGGCACCGCGATCTCAACGTGGGCTCGCCGCGGCAGCTCGAGACCATCCTCTTCGACGAGCTCGGCCTCAAGTCGACCAAGAAGACGAAGACAGGGCGCTCCACCGACGCCGAGGCGCTCGAGGCGATCGCCGACGATCACCCGCTCCCCAGCGTCGTCCTCGAACATCGGCTCATCGCCAAGCTCAAAGGCACCTACGTCGACGCGCTCCCGCGACTCATCCACCCGAAGACAGGGCGCATCCACTGCCACTGGCGACAAGCCGTCGCGGCGACCGGCCGCATCTCGAGCGAAGAGCCCAATCTCCAGAACATCCCTATTCGGACTTCGCTCGGCCGCGAGATCCGAAAAGCCTTCGTCGCGCCGCCGGGGCACGTCTTCCTGTCGGCCGACTATTCCCAAATCGAGCTGCGGGTCCTCGCCCATTTGTCGCACGATCCGGTGATGGTCGACGCCTTCAGGACGGGGCAGGACATCCACGTCCGCACCGCGATGGAGGTCTTCCGTGTCCCCGCCGAGGAGGTCACCGACGACATGCGCCGCAAGAGCAAGACCATCAACTTCGGCGTGATTTACGGCATGGGAGAGAACGCCCTCGCCAAGCGACTCGGGATCAAGAAGGCCGAGGCGAGCGCCTTCATAGAGGCCTATTTCGAGCGCTATCAGGGAGTCGCCAAATTCATGCGCGCCACGATGGACGACGCGAAGCGCACGGAGCGCGTCCGCACGATGCTCGGTAGACTCCGGATCTTGCCCGACCTCCACAACTCGGACCGCATGCGCCGCGCGTACGCCGAGCGCATCGCGCAGAACACCCCAATCCAGGGGACAGCCGCGGACATCCTCAAGCTCGCGATGGTGCGCCTGCGCGACCCCATCGTGCCGGGGGCTCGCATGGTGCTCACGGTGCACGACGAGCTCGATTTCGAGGTCCCCGCCGAGCGCGCCGACGAGGCCGCGAAGGCCGTCCGCGAGGTCATGGCGAACATCGTCGAGCTCGATGTCCCGCTCGAGGTCGACGTCGCTTGGGGGCGGAGCTGGGCCGACGCGCACTGAGGAGTTTGCGAGATGCGACGCAATCGATTCCTGCTCTCGACGATCGCTTTCAGCACAGTCCTCTTGCACGTCGCCGCGGCCCGCGCCGATCAGCCCGCCTACTTCGACTCTGAAGCAGCCATGACCGCGGGCTCCAATATGGCGGTCGTGCACGGCGCGGGCGCCGCCTGGTACAACCCCGCTGGGTTACACGACGGTAACCTCAACCAGTTCGACCTGACGGGGAGCGCGTTCGTGCTGCGCGCCCGCGATTTCTCAGGCGTCTTGCAGTCGGAGCTGCCGTCGGGTCGATACGACATCGGCGCGACCGCGATCGACATTCAGCCGATCCCCGCGGCGCTCGTCTACCAGCGCAAGCTCACGGACACCGTCACCGCGGCGCTCGGGGTCTTCGTTACCGAGTCTCAGGCGTACGACATCTCCGGGGACCTGAAGCGAGACGAGGTCTTTCCCAGTCACGACGGCCCTGTCCACCTCGAGGGTCGCGGCGACTTGAGCCTTCAGAGCCAGACCTACCGCATTGGACCGTCGTTCTCGATCGCGCTGAGCCCGCGCGTGCGCATCGGGGTGAGCGCCTATCTCTATTACGCGGCGCTGCGCGACTCGACGATCCTGCGTGTCATCTATTCGGACCCCGACGGGCTCGGCGAGGCCAGCACGTCGTTCCGGCGCAAGCTCTCGACCTTCGGCGGGCAGCTCGCGGTCGCCGCGCAGGTGGAGCCAATCGACCGGTTCTTCTTGGGAATCACGGTGCGGAGCCCGGTCATCTCCTTTGGTCAGACGGGCACGATTCGACAGGAGATCAGCGGCTTCTCGACGGGGAGCACCTATGACGGCCCCGACTTCGCATTGACGGAGTCACCCACCCCCGAGAACACCGAGGGAGCGCTCCTCGAGCCGCTGAAGGGCACCATCGGAGTCGCTTACAAGGGTGACAGTTTCTGGGTGGGCGCCGAGGCCGACGCCACCATGCCGATGAGCACGGGGTCGCTCGTCGCCCGCGAGAAGGGCGGATTCAACGTGCGCGCCGGGGCTCGCTTCTTCTTCGGTGGGCTCTATTCACTGGGCTTCGGCCTCTTCACCGACCGGAGCACGCGCGAGCTGCCCACGCAGGTGGGCGGTGAGAGCACCGACTATTACGGCTTCGCGAGCGGCTTCCAATGGGACACGCGCTACACGATCCTCGAGAACGACAAGCCCCGCACGCTGACGTTCTCGACCAGCATCTCGTCGCGCTACGCGCTCGGCATCGCGCACGTTCGCGGGGCGCTCTATGCGCCACGTGACGCGACCTTCCTCGAGATGAACGCGCTCTATCCCCTCCAGTACGACACCCTATTTCATGCCTTTACGGTCGAGCTCGGCGCGGCGATGTCCTTCTGAAGTGCGCGCAGCGCCTGCTCGAGGAGGCGCTCGGCGTCGCGCGTCTCGGGGAGGCCGAGCGCTGGGTCGAGCTGTTGGGCCCCGAGGAAAGCACCATATTCGAAGCGCGCGAGCGCCAGGCGTCGACGGCGGGGCAGCGAGCGCGGCAGAAGCTCTGACAGGTATTCGATGCGGCGAGCGTCGACGTGGGCGACGTGAGCCCGCGCGCGAGCGTCACGCAGCCCCCACGCTCGAATGGCGAGATCGAGCCGGCCGTCGAGCCGCTTGACCGCGGCGTCGAGCGCCGACCGCCTGCGACGCATATCGGGCTCGCGCTCGGCGACCGAGATGGGCATCGAGGTATTGCGCTCCTCCCAAGTGGAGAGGACCGCGGCCAGGTAGTCATCCATGTCGCGGAAGTGATGGTAAAAAGAGCCCTTGCTGCGCCCGAGCGCGGTCGACAGCCGCTCGATCGTAAGCGCATATTCGCCGGCCTGACGAAGGACGTCGAAGCCTGCCTCTATCCAGCTCTCACGGGTCAGGCGCCCCATAGGAGAGCGAGGCTAATCGAGATCGCGATCGCGAGAGACAGCGGACTATAGAGTCTCCGACTCCAGCTCCAATATGGCGTCTTCACGATCGCGGGGCGAAGCGCCGGCTCGAAGAACCCGAGGACGCCGCGCGCCGCGAACACCGCCGCGACTCCTCCCGCGAGGCCGCGAACCAGACCCGATGCGCTCGTGACGCGCTCGATGTTCGGGACCACGGCAACGAGGCCCGCGCCAACGAACAGGAGCGCTGCCACAGCGAGCGTCGCGAGGGTCGAAGGCGCCCGCGCCCGACCGGAGACGAGTGGAGCACCCACGACGTGGTCGAGCAGCGACGCCCGATCCTTGGCCGGGAATGAAGAGCCGAGCGCCCACCCGACATGCAAGAGAGCGATCGCTGCCATTGCGAGCGCCGCCGCCGTCGCTGCGACCCGAGCGGGTGCGCCCGCGAGCGACGAATTGCCGGACTCGAGACCACCCGTGAGGACGGCCGCGCTCACCGCGGCGATCGTCAGGAACAAGACCCACTGAGGCATTCGCCAGGGGACTCGAAACACCCTGAAGCCGACGACCAGAAATACAGCCGCGTAACCAACCGCCAGCGCGAGCGAAGCTGCTGCCAAGGCGCGCCCGAGCTCTGGAGCGATCGTGCCCACTAGCGCGAAGCCGAGTCCGATCGTGACGAACTGCCAGGTGAGCAAATGCCAGCCGACCCGCAGCGTCTCGCCCACGAGGGTCGGCCGCGCGTCGACCGCTGTCAGGCGCGTGAGCGCTGGCCGGAGGATCACGCGCCCGCCGAGCACCGCGTGGATCAAGCCGGTGAGGAGCCAGCAAGCGCCGGCGATGAAGAGGAGCGTGGTCATCATAGCAAACAATACCCTAGGGTATGGTTCAGCGTCCGACAAGGGCCAGGCGAGCGCTCGGGGACTGAACATTGATAGGCTCGCCGGATGGAGCTCGCGGACCTGCATCGCCACCTCGACGGATCGCTGCGACCCGACACCTTGGCGGACTTGGCCCGCGGCGCCGGCGTGGTCTTGCCCAGCTCGATTGGGTTCTATGCGGGGATGGGCCTCGAGGCGGCGCTCGCCCAGTTCGCCGTCACGCTCTCGGTGCTGCAAACCCCAGCCGCGGTGCGGCGAGTGGCGGCGGAGATCTGCGAGGACGCTGCGCGAGAGGAGGTCACTACCCTGGAGATCCGCTTTGCGCCGCAGCTCCACAGGGGCGGCGCCGCGCGACCAACGGACGGAATCGAGGCGATCGTCGACGCCGCCCTCGAAGGCATCGCGGGTCGAGCGGGGCTCATCCTATGTGTCCTTTATGGCGAGCCGACCTCCGTCGCCGAGCGGCTGGTCGACGTTGCTGGAGTGCGCCCCGGTGTCGTTGGAATCGACCTCGCGGGGGGCCCGCTACCATCCCACGCGACGCGACTCGAGGACTACGCTGCGGCGTTTCGGCGCGCGCGTGACTGCGGTCTCGGGCGCACCGTTCACGCCGGCGAGGGACGACCGGCAGCGGAGATTCGCGTCGCGATCGAGCAGCTCTATGCCCAGCGCATCGGCCACGGCACGACGCTGCTCGAGGACCCGACGATCGTCGATCTGGTGCTCGATCGCCAGGTCACCCTGGAGGCCTGCCCGACGAGCAACGTCCACACAGGCGTCATCGCGCGCGTCGAGGATCACCCGCTCGCGCGCTGGTTGGAGCTCGGCGTACGGGCCTGCGTCAACCCGGACAATACCCTGCTCTCCGGGGTCGACGCGGTGGAGGAACACCGTCGCGCTAGAGCCATATCGGGGATGAGCGACGAGCTCCTCGCGCGCGCTGTCGCCAATGGACACGCCGCCCGATTCAGACGGAGCTGACGTCGCAACGACTGACAGAAATGTCAAAACATCGAGCCCACTATCGACTTGAGCGCGCGTCGCGCATGACGTCGGCGCCGCGCACCCATCGGCCGTGGCCAGGCAGGAGGAGCTCGACGCGGAGCTCGCGCAGGCGGGCCTCGGTCTCGCGAGCGAGGCGGGTGTCGGTGAGCTCGGGGTTGAACCAAGCCCGACCGCCACAACCCAGGACGGCGTCGCCGGAGATCAAGACGCCGCGCTCCTCGTTGAAGAAGCAGGTCGAGTCGTCGGTGTGGCCTGCAGTGCGGAGCACACGCCAAGACGGGGCGCCGGGCAGCGAGTCGCCGTCTGCGAGGTAGCTCGCTGGCGAGAGGTCCCTCGGCCACTTACAGGAGAGTCCGCTGTAGCCGGCCGCGCGACTACCCTGTATGAGCTCCGGTATCGCGCGCACGTCGAACGGCTGATCGCCAAAGACACGAGCGATTCGTGCGACCTCGCGCAGGCCGGGAGAGCGCGGTCGCTCACCGTCTTCGACGTAGCGACGAGCGCGCTCGGGCAAGCGAACAGGAGCCTTCGTGCTGCGCGCGAGGGCGGGCATTCCGCCGACATGATCCGAATGGAGGTGAGTCGCGGTCAGCGCGGCGATTGGATGTTCGCGCGCCCAATCCAAGACGGCCGCGGCGCTGCTCGCGAGGCCGGGGTCGAAGACCACGCCGCCAGCGTCCGACTCGACTATCCAACAATTGAAGATCCAACGGGAGAAGCCCCAAACGCCGCGCTCGATCTCGAAGACACCCATACGGGCGATGCTAACAGCAGACTCAGGCGCTCGACTTCGGATGGGCCGCTGACTCCATTGTATCTTCCATCGGGTCCTGTGCGCCCGCGGGGAGCGCTGCGCGCCCGTGTTTCTCGAGCCAGCGGCGCACGCGATTCCTGTGGACGCCGAGGAGCCGCGCCGCGCGAGAGACATTCCCGCTCTCCGCGGCGAGCGCGCGTCGCACGTCGTCGTCGTCGAGTGGGCTCTCGTCGACAGTCGCGGGGCGTGGGGGGCTCGGTGGGCCCGAGGGCTCGACGCCGAGGATGCTCGGACTGCTGGTCTGCAAGTCGGTCGGGAGCAGGATGTTCGCGCTGCGCACGCGGGCGTGGACGACGGCGGCGTCGAGTGAGCGCAGGAGCTGGCGGACGTTCCCAGGCCAGGCCTCGAGCATGACGGCCTCGATGAAGGCCGCGCTGGGCTCGGGCTTGTCGGGGGCGGCGGCGAGGTGGGCGACCACATAGTGAGGGATCTCCTCGCGGCGCTCGCGCAGCGGGGGGACCACGACGAAAGGCTGACTTACACGAAAGTAAAGATCGGAGCGGAAGCGCCCGAGCCGGACCTCCTCGGCGAGGTCGCGATGGCTCGCGCAGACCAACGAGACCGCGACAGACCGCGGGCGCGAGTCGCCGACGGGCAGGATCTCTCCAGTCTCGAGGAAGCGGAGCAGCTTGGCTTGGACCTGGGCGTCGAGCTCACCTATCTCGTCGAGGAAGAGCGTCCCGCGATCCGCGGCTTGGGCGTAGCCGTCGGCGTCCTCACCGGCCCCGGAGAAGGCGCCGCGCTTCGCGCCGAAGAGCAGCCGCTCGGCCAGCGAGGGCTGGATGGTGGCGCAGTTCACCGCGACGAAGGGACGCCCCGCGCGCCCGGCCGCGGCGTGAAACGCGCGCGCGACGATCTCCTTGCCCGAACCGGTCTCACCTCGGATGCAGAGCGTCCGCGTCGTGACCGCGACCGTCCGCACGAACTCGAGGACGTGCTCGAGCGCCGGCCCGAGGACGACGCCGTCCTCGGCGCGCAGAGGTCGAGACTCGAACGGCTGCGCGTCGACTCGGAAGACGAGGATCGAGCGACCTGCCCGCACGATCGCGCCGTCGTCCAGCGGCAGCCGAGAGGTCGCGGCGACCCCATTGACTCGCGTGCCGTTGCGACTGCCGAGATCCTCGAGTTCAGAAGCGCGCGGGCTCGGCGCCCAATCGGGGGGCGCAGAGCGATCGCTTGGGGGCTCAATCCGCCCCCCATGCGGCTTACGCGGAAGTGAGCGCGCGAGAGCTGATCGTCGACGACCCCCAACGCGGCGAGAACGTCGCGACCGAACACGATCTCCCCGAGATCGTCGAGGGGAAGCACGATGGAGAGCGCGCGACCGCCCGAGAAGGCGACGACGAGCCCTGCAAACGCGCCGGCCCGCGAGCTCTCATCGAGCTCGTGGGCCGTGGCAGTGACCGTACTCGACCTCGTCATTCTCCTTTTCGGAGGAGACCACGACGAGGGCGTGGTTTGTAGGAGCTCGCTAGGGGTGCTTCTTCGCCAGAGCGACGATGCCGATCGCGGTGTTGAGCGCGTCCTCGGGGGCGTCGACGGGGCTGCCGCCGAGCGCGAGGAGGTTGAGCGGCTGGCCCGTCTTCAAGAGGATGAAGAAGAGCTTGAGCTCCTTGCCGTGCTCGTCCTTGGCCGAGCCGATGCTGATGAGAGCGGGCATCGACTTGTCCTCACCGAGCTTGACGGGCTTGGCCTTGTGCCACTTGGTATCCTTGAACTTGAACTCGGCCGTCATGCGGTCGACGAGCTTGAGTCCGTCTTCGGGCTTGTCGAAGCCCGTGAAGATCACGGCCGCGTGCGGATCCGGCTTCTCGGTCGAGGCGAAGATCACGAACGGGCTCTTGGCGGCGTGCTCCCAGCCCGGCGGTTGAATGATCGAGACGGGGCCGATGTCGACCCACTCCATCTTCTCGGTGCCGCCGGCGGGCTGCTCGATCGGCTTCGTGCCGCCGAGGGCGGGCGCGTCGTCTTCGACCTTGGAGAGGTCGACGCTGAGCACGCCCGAGGCCTCGCCGTCGTCGTCTTTGAGGATGTCTTTGACGTCGACCGGCGACTTGTCGCTACCCGCGGTGGCGCTGTCGGCCGGCTTCGCCGACTCGGTGGGCGCAGGCGGGGGTGCGGACGACGCGACCTTCGCCGAGGGGCCCTCTTTGGCAGGAGCGCTGCTCGCGGTCTTGCCCGAGTCCTTCGCCTTGGCGGCCGACGTCGAGCCTGCCGCGGAGTTGGAGCCGGAACCGTCCGTCTTGCCGCCACACGCCGCAAGACTCAAAACCAGAGCGAGTCCCATGGCTCGCTTCGCCCAACGTTGCATATGGAATCTCCTATTTCATTCGAGCAACGATGCCGCCCTGACGAGGGCGGCAGAGCTCGTTATTTGCCGAGGAAAGGCTTGAGTGCGTTGGTCCAGAAGGTGTCCGCGCGCTGGTAGGTCGTCGGACACTTCGCCGAGCGGGGCGCCAGGTCCGGCACCTTCTCGATGATGCCGCGCTGATGCTCGGGATCTGAACCGTAGATGAGACAGAGGACGTTGCCGAGCCGCTGCTCGCCGATGGAATGTTCGTCGAAGTACGCAGGCTTCTGCCCTTTGCTCATTTGCATGAGCGCGAGGGTGCCTGCTACGGCCCATTCGGCCTTCTTGTTTTGAATGAGGATCAAGGACGCGAAGTCGTCGACAGCGTCCTCTTCACCGCCAGAGATGCCGAGCCCGAGCTCCGCGACGAGCGCGTGACCCATCTCGTGCAAGACGGTGAAGGTCAGCGCGTCGAGCGTGCTCTTGGAGGCCGTCTTGTCATCAGCGCCGAGATCGGTAAAGCGTTTGTACCAATCTGCAGCGAGCTCGTAGCAGAGCTTGATCGCGTGCTTGTTGGGCATGTACATCGCGTTCGGCGTGCCGCACTCGCCGCTGACGACCGGGAGGTCTTTCGGCATCTTGTAGACGCCGAGCGCTCCAACGACCTGCTCGATGCGGCCGCCCGCTTTGAAGAGGGGCTCGAACATCTTGAGCTCCGGCTTCTCCGCGGGGGAGAACGTGTACTTGAAGACCCCTTTGTTGGACGGGGTGGCTGACGCCGTCGCAGTAACTGCCTTGTCGAGGTAGGACGCGCTCGCGTCCGCAGAGGCACTCGCCGCAGGGGCGCTGCTAGTCGACTTGGCCGAGGCGGTCTCTTTGGCGGCAGTCGTCGCCTCCGAGGACTTCTTGTCGTCGCCCGAGCCCTTGGCTCCGCACGCAGACAAAGACAGGCCCACTGCCGCCACGCTGGCGAGCATCCGCAGGTTCTTCGACATCACGCCGCTCTCTCCTTTGGCCCCCAAAACCGTAGGGCGGATGGTCGCGGACAATACCGCTAACGATCTCGTCCGTGCGAAAGTTTTTTCGTCTGACGAACGCCCTACGATTGGTCACTATCGCGGTAATCTTTTGTAGTTTGCCTAGAGCCATGGGACCTCGTCGCGCGACGGTCATGGCTCTTCGACGGGAGCGATGAGGGGCGGCTCGAGCTTTCACGGTGCGCTCGTGGGCGAGCATCCACACCTGCCAGAGCGGTTCCTCGTGCAGGGCGTGCTCGGTCAGGGCGGGGCCGGGACTGTCTTTCTGGCGTGGGACGGCGCGCGTCACGAGGACGTCGCCATCAAGGTGCTGCACCCCGAGCGGGCAGCGCGCGCGCCTCACGCTTTGAAGGCGGAGTTCCGAGTCCTCGCGGACGTCGCGCACGACCACTTGGTCGCGATGTTCGAGCTCTGCGTCGAGCCCAACCTCGCCGCGATCGTGATGGAGCTCGTGGATGGCCCGAACCTCCTCGGGTATCTCGGGATCGACGACGGCGCGCCCGGGTCCGAGACCACGCCGAGCACAGACGGCGAGGAGCGCGCGATCGGGTCGAGCGCGGCGAAGGCCGACCTCACGACATGCGCGCCGGTCCTCCTGCAGCTGGTCGACGCGATGGAGGAGCTCGAGCGACGTGGGATCGTCCACGCCGATCTGAAGCCCGCGAACATCCTGATGGATGGCGAGCGGCTCGTGGTCGTCGACTTCGGCATCGCGCGGCTGCTCGACGGAGACGCTCCGCCGACGAGCGCGCGTCGCGCCGCCGGCACGCCGGCGTACATGGCGCCCGAGCAACTCGACGGCACCCCGCAGCTGGGCGCGACCGATCGCTACGCGCTCGGCGTGCTCCTTCATCGCGTGCTCACCGGCGAGCTCCCGTTCGTCGGAACGCATCGACAGATCGGGGTGGCGAAGCGAGCCTTCGATCCGCGGCGCCGAGTCCCTCGCGAGCACGTGCTCGACGAGCTCGTCGCGCGACTGCTCCACCCGACGCCCGAGGCTCGACCGAGCTTCGAAGAGGTCCGCGCGCAGCTCATCGAAGCGTGTGGCGTCGACGCTCCGTCCGCGAGGGCGAAGGCTGCCTCGCGAGCGCACGAGGTCGGGCGCGCGCGCCTCGACGGCGCGCTCGTGGGACGCGAGGCCGATCTCGCCGCGCTGCGTTCTGCGATCGACCGATCTTCGAGACCGATCGTGCTGGTCGTCGGCGAGGCCGGCGTCGGCAAATCGAGCCTGCTCGGCGAGCTCGCGCGTGAGCTCGGCGGGAGCGCTCCGCTCTCGGTGCTACGCGAGCGAGGACGTCCCGTTCAACGCGCTCGACGGCCTCGTAGAGACGCTCGCCGCGCGCGTGACGCGAGAGAGCGCCGTGGGTCACGCCAGCTTGCTTTTCCCGGAGCTCGGACGAGATGGCGCGGCCGTCGAGAAGCAGCCGCTCGCCCAGCGACTCGACGCGCGCGACCTGGCCGTGCGCGAGCTCGCGCGCTTGATCTCGGACGTCGCGCCGCGACCTCTCGTCTCGATCGACGACGTCCAATGGGCCGATCACGACTCGGTGCCGCTCGTCGCAGCGCTCGCGGACGCGCTGCCCGCCGCGCGGTTCGTGCTCGCGGGTCGCCCGGGCGAGCGCACTGCGGCGGTCCGCGCCGAGCTCGCGAGGCTCTCGAGGCGGCCGGTCGTCACGCTCGAGGTCGGACCGCTCGACGAGGCGAGCGTCGCCGTCCTGTTGGAGCGCGCTGGCGCGTCAGCGTCGGCGCGCGAGGCGATGTCGACGACGGGGAAACCCGTTCCTCGTACAGCAGCTCGTCGCGGGCCGCGGCGCCGCGGTCGCGGAGAGCGCAGCGGCGCTCGGGGACGAGGCGCGCTCGATCCTCGAGCTGCTCGCGCTCGCGCGAGGTCCGCTCGAAGAGACCGTGCTCGCTCGAGCCTGCGGAGCACCGCGGGCCTTCGGGCGAGCTGCGCGTCGACTCGTCGTCGAGCGGCTTGCGCGCGTCGACGCGGACGCGAAGCGCGGCACGCGACGGCTCGACACGTATCACGACAGGATCCGCGACGCGCTGCTCGAGCGCATCGACGTGGAGCAGTCGCTTCGAGGGCACGCGCGCCTCGCGACCGCGATGCTCGAGGTCGGTCACGCCGACCCGGCGATCGTGGCGCACCACCTCTTCGAGGCCGCCGACGAGCGCGCGTATCCCTACGCGCGCGAGGCCGCGCGACGCGCACGAGAGAGCCTCGCGTTCGATCGCGCAGCCGAGTGGCTCGAGCGCGCGCTCGCGAACCCGCAGCTCACGCGCGACGCTCGGCGCGAGCTCCTCGCCGAGCGCGCCGACGCGCTCATGCTCGCGGCGCGCCGACGGAGGCCGCTGCCGTGTTCCACCAGGTCGCCGAGCTCGCGCAGGGCGCCGTCGCGGCCGACGCGCAGCAGCGCGCGGCGGAGCAGTGGCTCGCGGGTGGATACGTCGCGCGTGGCCTCGCCGAGATGGAGGGGCTCTTGGCGACGGCCGGCCTCGCGAAGGTCGGGCGTCGTGGAGCGTCGCTCGGCAGGATGCTCGTCGAGCGCGCGCGGCTCCGCTCGCGAGGCCTCGAGCTGCGTGCAGCGCGCGTCCACGACGAGGCGCGCGCGACGAGGATCGACGCTGCGTGGGCGCTCTCGTGTGCGTTCGCGCTGGTCGATCCCTTTCGGGCGGGGACGCTCCACGCGGTCGGGCTGCGCGAGGCGCTCGACACTGGAGACACCGAGCGCGCGATGCGGGCGCTCGCCGCGGAGGTGATGTACTCGGCGATGTTCGGGATGCGCGCGTGGGGTCGCACGCGCGAGCTCCTGCGTGTCGTCGATCGGCTCGCTGACGTCCTCGCGACGGGTGAAGCGAAGCGCATCGCGGCCTCGGTGCACGGGGTCGCGCGCGTCCAAGTGGGGCTCTTCGAGGCAGGCTCGACGCACCTCTTGATGGCGAGCGAGGGCCTCGAGCGACGCGAGGGGGGAAGGGCCGTCTCCAGCGGACCGCCGAGCTGGAGCTCGACCGATGGCATCGCCGGCGAGGCACCGGGCGCGTCCGACATCTGGCAGACGCTCGTGCTCGATCACTTCGGGAGCTTCGCGCTCTATTACCTGGGCCAGTTCGACGAGCTCGTCGCGCGGGTCGAGGCAGGACATCGCCAGGCGGTGACGCGCAAGAACCGGCACCGCGAGAGCGACTTCGCGCTCCACCACGCGACCGTGCCGTGGCTCCTGACCGAGGGCGCCCAGGGAGCGAGGGCGCGGGCGACGCGCGCGCTCGCGTTTTGGTCGGGGATCGGGCCCTGCGTGCAGCACTACAACGCGCTCGTCTCGCGGGCCTCGATCGCGCTCTTCGAGGGGGAGCCGCGCCGTAGCTTTGACGACGTCATACGAAATCTCGGCCTCATCACCTCGAAGCTCGTCGTCGGTGTCGACGGGCTCAGGGTGGACGCGGCGCACCTCGTGGCGCGCGCGTCGCTCGCGGTGCTCCGCGAGGGCTTCGAGGTGCGGGCCGCAGCGAGCGCAGTCCTCGCCATCGCGGCGCTCGCGCTCGAGCAAGCACCGCACGCGCGACCGCTCGCCACGATGCACCTCGGCGTGCTCGCGCACCTCGCAAAAGACCGCGAGCGCGCGCTCGGGCTCTTGGAGCGGGCGCGTCGCGACTTCGAGGCGCAGGGCCTGCGAGGCTACGCCGCGGCGTGTGAGGGAGGCGCAGCGGCCGCGCGTGGCGGAGCGTTCGACCTGAGCGCGCTCGAGAAGGTGAGCTCACGCGCGAGCATCGGGCTCGCTCGGCTCCTCGCGCCCGGGCTCGTCGCGTAAAGCTACGTCGCGAGGGCCTCGGGTCGAGCGTCGAGCGTCGCGTGGAGCCAGCTCGCGAGCATGGGAAAGACCTCGCGCGGGGCCGAGTCTGCGCGAACGAGATCGAGGTGCCCGTAGGTGCAAGCGTGGCCCGAGAGCGTGCCGAACTCGACGAGGGTGAAGGCGCGCGCGTCGCTCGCCTCGAGGCGCTCGCGGGTTCGATCGGCGGGCGCGAGCGAGTCGGCTTGCCCGACGATGAAGAGCTTCGGGATGGGCGTCGCGAGCCCTCGATCGAGCTGCTCGCAGCCCCCGAGCGCGTGGAGATCTGCAGCGAAGTCGCTCTGCGAATCGACGCGCCCGAGCCAACGTCCGACGAGGCGAGCGAGCGTGCGCGTGGAGCTCGGGGGCGCCGGCGTCGCGATGGGTGATCCCAACGTGGCGATCGCGCGCGCGGCGTCACGCGCGGCACCCGCGAGGAGGGCAGCGGTGCCGCCGACGCCATGTCCGACCCACGCGAGCGGTGCGTCGTGTGCCGCGTCGAGCGCGCACGCCACGAGCGCAGGGACGTCGTAGCGCGCGACGTCGCTGAGGTGCGGGGCCGCTGCCGGCGCGCGAGGTGGAGCCGCGCCCGCGCTCGTGCGGAGCGACGCGGAGAACACGTCGAAGCCAGCCGTCGCGAGAAAGCGCGCGAGGTTCGCCGCGGGATCTTCGGGCGTCGCGAGGAGCACCGCCGGACCCTCGCCGCGGTAGCGCGTCACAGGGAGCCGCCAGCCGTCTTCGGTGACGGCGACGAGCGCCACGTCACGCGACTCGCGAGGAGGCCGGCGCGCGCGCGCCCGTTCGACGCGAGCGCGGCGCTTCACCAACCGCGACCGCTGACTCGCCCGTGAGGAGCGCGTCGAGGGCGAGGTGATCAGCGGCGCTCACGAGCGCGGGCGCGAGCGTGAAAGCGCGCAGCACGAACGCGAAGGTGCTCGGGATCGACTCGACGATGAACCGCGGGCGATTGCGGAGCACGGCCTGCGCCGAGCGCTCCCACGCGTTGATCGTGCGCTGTCGGAGCTCGACGAAGCGCGTGTAGAAGCGCTCGCGTGCGAGGCGCGCGACGGGCGCGTCCACGCCGCGGGTCGCGAGCGTGACGATGGGCATCGCGAGCGCGAGCTCGTCGAGGTGCGCCGCGAGGCGATCGAAGCCGACCTCGTCGAGATCGGCCGAGACCTCGACGACGCCTGCGGAGAAGACCCCGACCTCGGCGAGGAGCCGCGAGGCGCGGAGGTTCGCTTCACGCTCCGCGACCTCGATCGCCGAGACGACCATCACGAGGCCAGCGTCACGCAACCTGCGGACGAGCTGCGCGTTCGCGGCGATCGCGCGCGTGCTGCCGCGCGCGATGAAATAGCGGTTCGTCCCGCGCTGCTCGAGGAGCTCCGCGAGCGAGGTCGCGAGCTTCGGATCGTCGAGCAGCCCCGCCTGCGTCGGGCCGTCGTCGAGGAACACGACGCGTTCGCGCGCTGCCTCGAGGCGATCGACGAGCTCGGCGGGCCAGCTGGCCGACCGCGTCGTGCGCGCGATCGACACGGTCGAAACCGGGCCCGCGACGCCGAAGTGGTAGCGGCTCGAGTAGCGCGCGGCGAGGTCGGGAGCCACGCCGCGCTCACGGCGCCGCGCGCGTGTGTTCGACCACGAAGCGACGAGCGCGACGAGCTCGTCGAGGTCGCGGCCGACGAGCGCCGTGCGAACCGCGGAACCGAGCCGCTGCTTCGCGGTCTCGACGACCGAGAGCGCCGGCTCGAGCGCGGGCTCCGAGAGACCAACCACGACGGCGGGCGCGAACTCGACGAGGGCGGCTTCGAGCGCGGCCTCGGGTTCGAGCCGCATGTCCAAGAAGTGCAGCTCGTGCTCGGACATCGCGGCCGCGAGCTCGCGCAGGACCTCCGGCTCGAGGAGCATCGGGACGGGTGTGCTCATCGCTTGCGGTCGCGCCTCCGCGAGGCGACGCGCTGGCCGCCGCGTCGGGTACACACCCGAGCGTCGACGAGGCTCGGCGCGCGTCGCAGCGGGGAGTGAAGGCGCGGCCTCGGCGCTCTCACGCTGGCTTCGCTTGGCCCAGACCTCGAGCGCCGCGGGCTGCACGATAAGGATCCGCATGCACGTCCACGAGCACGACCCATGCCGTAGCGTCGCGTGCACGACGGTCGCTGGCTGCGCGGGAAATCGCAGGCCCCGCGGCCTTCGGGGAGTGGCCGGCCTTGGCCGGCCAACTTGGGAGTACCCTGCGCCACGAGTATGCAAGCTCCGGTTTATCCCGACCTCGCGCGCGAAGAGCTCACGTTCGACGGCGCCACCAAGACGGTGTTTTCCACGGGGAACGGCCCCGCGGTCATCGTCATCCACGAGATCCCCGGGCTCTACCCCGCTGTCGTCGACTTCGGTCGTCGGGTCGCGGCCGCGGGCTTCAAGGCCTACATGCCCTCGCTGTTCGGCACGCCCGGTCGCGAGTTCAGCGTGGCCTACAGCCTCTCGACCATCAGCAAGGTGTGTGTCGCGAGCGAGTTCACGGCGCTCGCGACACGCAAGACGAGCCCGGTCATCGGCTGGCTGCGCGCGCTCGCGAAGCACGCCCGAGGCCTGCGGCGGCCCTGGCGTCGGCGCCGTCGGCATGTGCTTCACGGGCGGCTTCGCGCTCGGGATGATGGTCGACGACCGAATGCTCGCGCCCGTGCTCAGCCAGCCCTCGGTGCCGTTCGCGCTTTCGAAAGCGCATCGGCGCGACCTCGGCGTGGACGACGCGACCCTCGAGCGGATCAAGGCGCGCGCGAGCGCCGGCCAATGCGTGATGGGCCTGCGATTCACCAAGGATCCGCTCGTCCCGGACGAGCGCTTCCATCGGCTCCGCGAGGAGCTCGGCGACAAGTTCATCGCCGTGGAGATCGACTCGTCACGAGGCAACGCGCACGGCATCCCGCGGCGCGCACACTCGGTGTTGACCTACGATTTCGTCGACGCCCCGGGTCACCCGACCAAGGACGCGCTCGATCGCGTGCTCGCCTTCTTCAAGGAGCGGCTTCAGGCGTAGCGAGCTCGTCGGCCTCGCCGCTGTCCGACGACTTATGGCCGTCGTCGTAGGCGATGCCCTTCTCGACCTCGTCGATCGCCGACTTCGTGAGCTCGAGCGCCTTCACGCGGTGCCCGCCTTTGTCGGCGCTCGCGGCCTCGAGATCCTTCTTCGCGGACCTCAGCGACGCGAGCGCGTCCTTCATGTGCGGCTGCGGCTCGGCTTGGGCGGTTCGCTCGCTCCCCGCGAGGTCGTACGCGAGCGCGCCGGCGAGCAGCAGCGTCGATAGCTTCCACAGGTTCGTCTTCGAAACACAGGACATGATCAGCTTCCTCCTCGCCGTCCGGATCGGGGGCGGATCCCCCCGGTGAATCGGCGGCGCGAGCGACCATCGCAACGCTCGCGCCAACCGAGCCCTCGCTTCCGCGTGGCGAATCGCTCGCAGATCGCGCGGAAACCACGACGGTCGACCGCCGCGCCTCCACCGATCTGCGACGCGAGGGTGCGCGCGGGTGCGGAGGTCCCTCCGCACGCGCGGACACGCGCTACACTCCAGATCGTGGTCGTCCTGCTCAAGAGCCCCACGGTCATGTTGGTCGCCCTCTTCACGCGCGGCTTCTGGCTCGAGGTCTCGGCAGGCGAGGACGGGCGCACGAGCGCGCGCTACCTCCACGGCGAGCGCTGCGTCGCGAAGCTGGTCGTCGGCCGCGCGTGAAGAGCACGCAGCACAAGATCGCGGTCGGCGCCGCCACCGTCGCGTTTCGCGTGCGCGGCGACGCAGGCGCGCCGATCGTGTTCATCCACGGGACGGGGCTCTCGTCGCGCTATTGGTCGCCGCTCGCTGCGTCGCTCGGCGCGAGCCACCGCACGGTCGCGATCGATCTGCTCGGCTACGGCGACAGCTCGGCGCCCGCGTCGGGCGATGACTTTCACCTTGATGAAGATCGCGACGCGGTCATTTCCGTACTTTCGACGCTCTCGGCGCCGGCGCACCTCGTCGGTCACTCCTACGGCGGGCTCGTCGCGCTCCGCGTGGCGCTCGCGCAGCCCGAACGCGTTCGCTCGCTCGCGCTCTACGAGCCCGTCGCCTTCAGCGTGCTCCGCTCGGCCGGCCGCACGGACGGCATCCGCGATCTCGATCAAGCCAACGAGGGCGGCCTCATCACGAGCGACGCGACCGGCGGCTCCGAGGTCTGGCTGCGACGGTTCGTCGATTATTGGAACGGTGCAGGCGCGTTCGACGCGATGACCGCCCCCGCTCGCGAGGCGCTCCTCAAAGGTGGCCGCAAATCTTATCTCGAGGTCCGCTCGAACCTCGCCGACGCGACCAGCCACGAGGTCTACGCGCGCATCACAGCGCCCGTCCTCGTCGTCCACGGCTCGCGCTCACC
The DNA here is from genome assembly GCA_046351325.1 of Polyangiaceae bacterium. Lineage (GTDB taxonomy): Bacteria > Myxococcota_A > Polyangia > Polyangiales > Polyangiaceae > Xiheicaenibacterium. Next base: position 1,608,762 of record JAXLYR010000001.1, read on the forward strand.
GCTCGCCGCGCGCGCCACCGCCGAGGTCCTCGCCGAGCACCTGCCCCGAGCAAAAAAGCTCGTCCTCGAGAACGCCGGTCACCTCGGACCGTTCACGCACGGCGACGCCTTCGAGGCGATGGTCCGCGGCGCCCTCGCCGAGAGTTGAGTTTTTTTATTTGGGGGGAGAGCTGCACCCGTCGGCGCCAGACGGGCAGCGCCCTCCTACGCCCCGCCGCGGCTCCGCGACAAAGCACGATCGTTCGGTGAAACTCGCCCGCTACGGATCGACCAGCGTCCCAGGATGATCCGCGAGCACGAACGCAGTGATCGCAGCCGCCGCGACGTCGTCCGCGAGGCTCTTCGGATCGACCTTGTCGAGCGTGTCGGCTTGCGAGTGGTGGTAGTCGAAATAGAGCTCACCGTCGGTCTCCAGGCCGATCCCGACGAAGCCTCGTTTGACGAGCGGGATGAGATCCGCCCCCGAAAACTCGGCCTTCACGCGCACGCCCGACGTCGGATCGCCGACCGGCGCGAGCAGCGCAGCGACGCTGTTCACGCGCGCGAGCACCCGATCGAGCGCAGGCTTCGGCGCCTCGACGAAGAGCCCACGCGGCGCGAAGCCGCCGCTGTCCGCCTCGAGCGCCGCGACGTGCACCTCGCCGCCGTGCGCTTCGTCGTAGGCCGTACCGCCCTTCAGCCCGTTCTCTTCGTTCGTGAACAAAACCACGCGGATCGTGCGGCGCGGCGTCAGCCCGAGCCTGCGCAGCGTCGTGAGGGCCTGCATCATCATCACGCAGCCCGCGCCGTCGTCGTGCGCGCCCTGCCCCACGTCCCACGAGTCGATGTGGCCGCCGATGACGACGATCTCCTTCGGGAGCTCGCTGCCGACGAGCTCGCCGACGACGTTCGCGCTCTCGGCGTCGGGCAGCGTGCGCGCGCCCATCGTCAGCTTGAGGTGCACGGTCTCGCCGCCCGCGACGAGCCTCGTGATCCACGTCGCGTCCTCGACCGTGACGGCCGCGATCGGGATCTTCGGAAGCTTTTCGTCGTAGCGCATCGCGCCCGTGTGCGGCGTGCGCAGGCTGCGCGCCGTCACCGACCGAACGAGCGCCGCGCGCGCCCCGTGGTTCGCCGCGCGGCTCGCGCCCTGCGTGCGGTACTTCACGACGTCGCCGTAACCCGAGCCCTTCTCGTGGTCGAACGCAGGCATCGCGACGTCGTAGAGGACGATGTGATCCTTCACCTCGTCGGCGCGGCGATCGAGCTCGTCGAAGTCGTGCACCACGACGACGTCGCCCTCGATCCCTTCCTTCGGCGTGCCGACGCTCCCACCGAGCCCGAGCATCACGAGATTGCGTCGCTCGGGCAGCGTGACGACGGCGCTCTCCTCACCGCGCTCCCAATGCGGGACCATCACCTTCTCACGGCGGACGTTCTCGTGACCATCGGCGGTCATCGTCTCCGCGGCCCACTTCGTCGCGCGATCGAGCGCTGGCGAGCCGCTCAAGCGGTTGCCGATGTGGTCCGTCAAATAGCGGAGCTTCTCGAAGGCGCCGCTGTCGGCGCGCGCGCTCTCGAGGATCCGCGCCGCAGTGCCAGCGTACGCGTCGGCCCAACCCGGCTCGGGCGGCGCGACGCTCGCCGACGCGCTCGGCCGAGCAGACGCGGTCGCGGAGGCGGACGGCGCGCCGTGAGCCTCACCCTCGGGGCGCGCCCCCGAGCCGCCACCCGCGAGCGCGAGCGCCGCGATCGCGAGCAAAATCCCAGGGCGTCGCGCGGTTCGTTGGAGCCCCAACGAATCGCTCACCCCGCGCTCCGCCGCCGCTTGGGGATGCCGCACAAGAGGAGCGGCTCGTCCGATCGCTTGAACCGCAGCACATCGCCGAACCGCGGCCGGATCGCGATGTCCGGCCCGTCGAGGAAGATGGCGCTCTCGCGCATCTTGTTGCGGACCACGATCTCCTCGCCCGGCTCGGCGACGACGCGCAGCAAGCGATGCGTCTCGCCCATCGGCGTGTAGGGCTCGCGCACGACGAGCTGGATTCGCCGGCTCTCGAGCGGCAACACGCGACCGCCCGCCGAGCGCTGCGCCGCGGTCGAGCCTGCCGCGGGCCCGACCCAGAGCCCGCTCGACTTGTGTTCCTCGACGACCCCGCGAAACTCGATCAGGTAGCGCGAGGTCGCGGCCGGGCTCAAATGGCAGAAGAGCGCGTCGTTCAGCACGCGGCTCGACACGACCTTGCCCCCGACGCTCACCTGCATGCGGCTGAGCTCGCGCACGCCGAGCTTGCCGTCGAGAGCGCGCTCGAGCGCCGCGCGCACGCCGCCGCTCTTCGCCCCGCAGAAGTAACCGACCGAGGTGCTCGGCGCGCTGTTGATCCCGAGCATCGGGACGTCCGCGACCGACTTCGACAAGCGCAGCAGCGTCCCGTCCCCACCGACGCTCACCGCGAGCGCGAAGCGCCGTTTGTTGATCTCGAGCCCCTGCGTGTAAGGGACGCCCTCCGCGCCCAGCGCCGCGAGCGCCTCGAGGAGCTCGGCGACCGTGCGCGTGTGCTCCTCGTGTGCGCCGAGGAGGCGCGCGACCGTCGGGTCCTTGCGGCGCAGCAGGCTGCGCACGCGCGCGTGATCGCCGCCGCCGTTCGTGCGCTGCGCGGCGAGCACCTCGAACGCCGAGCTCTTGAGGAGGTATGCGACGCGCATCAGCGTGGCTCTTCGGCGCGCGGCCGCTGGACGAGCTCCGCGAGCCGGCGCAGCGCGAGCTCGGTCTTCGCGTCCTCGATCTGCCCGGTGCGACAGGCCTCGAGCGCTTCGGCGAGCGAGACGTCCACGATCGCCGCGTGTCGCTCGAGGGCCGAGCCGTCCTCGGGTGGGGTCACGCGCGACGCAGGGTCGACCTCGGCGTGAAAGTAGAAGTGCCGCTCACCGACCATGCCGGGCGCGGGGAACATGCTCGGCCCGAGCGGCGCGATGCGCTCCGCCGCGACGTCGAACCCTGTCTCTTCGTGGAGCTCGCGCGAGGCGCAGCGCCGGAGCCCATCCGGGCTGCGCTCATCCGCTTCGACGAGGCCCGCGGGGACCTCCCAGAGCTCACCGAGATGCTCGGGCTCCGGCATGGGCCAGACCTCACGCGGGCGTGTCGCGACCGGCGGCCGAAGCGCGGAGCGCAGGACCACGAAGCGCTCGCCGGACGCGGCGCGATAGTGCGGCACGACCACGATCGCATCGAGGGCGGCGCGCTCGACGCAGTCGTAGACGAAGGACGCGCTCGTCTCGCCGGTCGTGAAGGCGACGCGAGCCTCGAGGCGACGCACGTTCAAGAACCCGCGGTCACGCTCCGGTGGCAGCTTGGATGAGTCGACGCGCACGCGATGACCCGGGAGCGGCGGGAGCGGCATGTTTCGGTCGGGAGCATACTCCCCCACCCGGCCGCGCGTGTACCGTCGAGCACAAGATGAAGCTGCGTCGTCGTGACGCCCTGCGCGCTCTCACGGGAGCGGGCCTCGGGCCTCTCTTTGGTTGCGCCTCGCGCCAACCACAATCTCCGAATCAGAACCTTCCAGTCAGGCGAGTGAATCAGGATAGGTCGATAAAATTACAGACAAGTCAGTCAGGGCGAGCCCACCAGACAATGAGTCCTCCCGCGACAGCGCCTGGTCTCGAAAATAGACTGCCAAGATCGAGGCCCGCGCAGCATTCCCAGCGCGTCGAGCGGTGGCTACCCTAGTCGGGTGGAGAGCCACTTCGCACCGCCCGAACGCACGGATGTTGCGGAGCTGCGCATCGAAATCGAGACCGTCACCTCCAACCCGATCATCGACGAGCTCCTGCGCAGCGTCCAAGGGCTGGTCGCGGTTCTCGATGGCAATCGACAGGTCCTCGCGCTGAACCGCGAGCTCTTGGAGACCGCGGGTGTCGACGCCCCCGAGGCAGCGCTCGGCCTGCGCCCTGGCGAGCTGCTGTCCTGTGTTCACGCTCACGAAATGGAGGCCGGGTGCGGGACGAGCCGCTTCTGCTCCACGTGCGGCGCTGCGATCGCCATCACCACGAGCTTGGCCACTGACAAGCCTGTAGAGCGCGCCTGCGCGCTCCACGTCTCTCGTGACGGGGAGGAGCGCGATCTCTATCTCTCTGTCCGAGCCTGCCCAATCCGCGTCTCGGGTGTGCGCTTTCTGCTTTTGTTCATGCAGGACATCTCGAAAGTTCAGCAGCTCGTGGCGCTGGAGCAGGTGTTCTTCCACGACGTGAACAACCTGCTGAGCGGCCTTCTGACGGAAGCGGAGCTGCTGGCCGAGGGTGGCGTCGACGTAAAAGAGATGGCCCTCGAGATCGCGGCTCTCACGCGACGCCTCCACACCGAGGTCGTGACGCAGCAGGCGTTGAGCGCGGGCGCCGAGGGGGTCACGCCGCAGCACCTCGTGACACGCCCAGAGAAGACGACCTCTGGCGCGTTGCTCGCCGAGATCGAGCGGGTGTTCGCCCACCACCCGGTCGCCCGCCGGCGACGCTTGGAGATCGTCGACGACGCCGCGTGCGCCCTCGTGGTCGATGTTCCGCTCGCCCTGCGCGTCGTGGCGAACATGGTGACCAACGCTTGCGAAGCGAGCCTAGTGGACGCCGTGATACGCGTTCGCGCGCGGCTCGACGAGCGCGGCGCGGTGGTCTTCTCGGTGTGGAACCGCGGCGCGATACCCCAGAACGTCCAGCGGCGTGTGTTTCAGCGGAACTTCTCGACCAAATCAGCGCTCGGGCGCGGGCTCGGGACGTTCTCGATGAAGCTGCTCGGAGAGACGTACCTGCACGGGCACGTCAGCTTCCGCTCCAGCGAGGCCGAGGGGACAGAGTTCGAAATCGCGCTGCCGCGCTCGCCGGCCCCCTGACCTCACGGCCCGTCGCGCTCAGGCGATGCGGAAGCCCGGGTCGTCGTCGTCCCCACGCTTGCGCGGCGGCCGACCGTACTTCTTCTCGTACTCCTCGCGGCTCTTCGGCCAGTCGTCACCGTCGCGCCCGTACTTCTTCTCGTACTCCTCGCGCGTCTTCGGCCAGTCGTCGTCATCCTTCTTCGACCCCGCAGCCTGACTCTCCTCGGGGTTCGCGCCCTCGGCCGCGGCCGCGTTCTGCTCCTCGTCGAAGGCCTTCTGCGCGCGCTTGCCGAACTCGGTCAGCTCGCCGCCGACGAACGACGCGACGTTCGACGCCGCGCGAACGATCTCCCGGCTGGCGTCGTCGAGCGCTCGCCCGAGGTTCGACCCGACGTTCGTGACCTTCGCCTTCTTGGTCTCGCGCTTGACCGCGTTGCGGATCGACGACGCGGCCTTGAAAACCTCGGAGAAACCCTTACCGAGGGACTCGCGTGGGCTCGGCTGCTTCTTGGGATCTTCGTTCATGCTGCCCTCGAGCTTGCGACTCCGAGGGCTCGGCCGCAAGGCGCGACTCAGGCCGCGGGGCGCGACTCTTTTGCAGGTTGGTGGACCGTCGTGCGGTTTCGACCGCCCTGCTTCGAGGCGTAGAGCGCCGTGTCGGCCGCCTTGAAGAGGGCCTCCCACGTAGTCCCCGCGGACGGGTAGGTCGCGACGCCGATCGAGCACGTCACGTGGATGGACTTCTGCTGGCCCTCGGCGTCCGCGGGCGCGACGAACGTGGTCTTTTGGAGCTCCTCGCGGACACGCTCGGCGAGGAGGAGCGCCTCGCTCGTCGGTCTCCTCGCAGATGATCACGAACTCCTCGCCACCGAGCGCGCCACGCTGTCGGTCGTGCGCTTCGCACGCCGGAGGATCTCACCGAGGCCCTTGATGACCACGTCGCCGGCGTCGTGGCCGTACGTGTCGTTGACCTTCTTGAAGTGGTCGATGTCGGTCACGAGCACCGCGAGCGAGCGGCCGAAGCGCTTCGCCGCGGCGATCTTGTGATCGGCGACGTCGAGCATCGCGCGCTTGTTGAGGAGGCCCGTGAGACCATCGGTCGTCGCGAGATCCTCGAGGCGCTTGATCATGCGGGCGCCCTCGAGCGACACGGCCATGTGGCTCGCGAGGACCTCGAGCGTGCCGCGCACCGACTCGCCGAACGCGCCGCGCCGTCGCGACCCGAGGACCAGCGTGCCGAGCGCGCGCTCGTGCGCGACCATCGGCAAGACCAGGATGCTCGGCATCTTCGGCGGCGTGATGTGCCTGGTAAATACGGTCTGTTTGCGCTCGTCGTATTGCCCGCGGTAGGGCAGCGGGTGGCGGTTCTCGAGCGCCATCGACACGAGCCCCGCGTTCGAGCGGAAGCGCGCGCCCACCGTCGCCGTCCCGTCGCCCTCGTCGAAGTCGCCGCTGACGACGCGGATCTCGTGCGTGCGCTTCGCCTCGTCGAAGAGCGTGAGCGCCGCGTAGTCGACGCTCGTGACCTCACGCGCGCTCTGCACGCCGGCGTCGATGACGTTCTCTTCGGTCTTCGCGGCGGCGAGCGCCTCGGCGGCGCGGTAGAGCTTGCCTTGCTCGGCCTTCGCGCGCTCGAGCTGCAGGAACACGCGCTCGTTGTGGATGGCGCGCACCGCGTAGCGCGAGGCCTCCTCGAGCATGCTCTCTTCGCGCGGCGTGAAGGGCCGATCCGCGACGCGATCGGCGACGAGCAATCCGCGGATCTTGCCGAACTCGTGCACCGGCACGACACACACCGCCGACACCGGGCAATCGCCCGCGTAGTAAGGCAACGCGTAGCTCGGCTTGAGGCCCGCAGTGTTCACGACCGCGCCGCGCGAGAGCGCCGCGCCGAAGACACCGTCACCGGCGAGGAACGGCCCCTCGAGGAGATCGGGCGCGTCCGACGCGAGCTCGCTGATGCGCAAGTGCGTGCCCGCGTCGTTCTGCCAGAGCAGCATCGCGGTGTGCAGACCGAGCGCTTCGCGCACGAGGCGCAAGGCGAAGAGCACGGACTGGTGGATCTCCTCGACGCCCGAGCGGAGCAGGCGATCGCCCTCCTCTTGCCGTGACGACGCGGGCGCGCCGGCACCGAGCAGGCGATAGTTGCGAGCCTCGGTCTGCAGGCGCTCGATCTCCTCCGCGAGGCGCACGCGCGACGCGTTCCGGACGCGCGCGAGCTCGGTGCGCAGCACCGCCGAGTTGAACCCGGTGAAGACGATCATCAGCGCGACGTGAGGCAGGACGTTGACGAGCGTCGCGCCGCCGAGCGCGACGTGGCGCACCGCGACCTCGAGCGCGACGCCCGTGCCGAGCGCGACCAGCGCAGCGGCCGGCCGACCGAACGCGGCCACGAACGCGAGGCACAGATAGACCGCCGGATAGGCCTCGCCGTCGAGCCCGCCGTCAGCGCGGAAGACGGCGAAGAACACGCCGATCATCACGAGCGCGCCGAGCTCGATCTCGTCGCTCGCGCGCGGCACGAGCGATCGCAGCCGCAGCACCAGCTTGCGCGCCGCGAGCACGAGCAAGACAGCGCCGAGCGCGAGCGCCCACGCGCCCGGGAGCGGCGTCACCGCGTCGAGCACGACCACACCGGCCATCCCAGCGTCGAGCGCCAACATCGCGATCGCCGCGAGCGAACGTCGCAGCACCAGGGCTACGCGGACCAAGGGGCTCATCGTCAGAGAGCGGCGTTACCACTCAGTGTTTTCACGGGCCAACCTTTCGCTCTGTTCTCACGGGCCAACCTTTCGCCTGCGGCGAAAGACATGGCCCGGGAATGGGGCCCCAACCCCATTGAGAGCGAATGGGGCCCCAACCCCGTTCACGCGTTTGCTTCAACCGCAATGCACGCGGCCCTGTTTTTTCGGGCTTCCGCGATCTGTTCAGACCACGGAGACACAGCGTCGCGCGGAGCTCTCAGAGGCTGAAGTAGTGCACGCCGCGGGTCATCTCGCGCGGATTGAACACGCTCTTCAGATCGATGAAGACGCCGCCTGGCTTGATGCGTTCGAGGAGCGGCGCGACCCCACCTTCGAGGTAGGCGCGATGCGGAACGAGCAGCAAGAGCGCGTCGAGCTCGACGAGCTTCTCCAGCGGGGTGAAGGCGATGCCGTACTCGTGCACCGACTCCTCCGAGCTCGCGAGCGCGTCGTGCACCATCGGATCGATCCCGAACTGCTTGAGCTCGCCGACGACGTCCGGGACCTTGCTGTTGCGCAGATCGCTGACGTTCTCCTTGAAGGTGATGCCCATGATGCCGACGCGCGCGCCCTTCACCGGGTGCTCGGCCTGGATCAGCATCTTGACGAGCCGCTGCGCGACGAACGGCCCCATGTTGTTGTTGATGCGGCGGCCCGCGAGGATGACCTCGGGCTGATAGCCGAGCTGTTGCGCCTTCATCGTGAGGTAATACGGGTCGACGCCGATGCAGTGCCCGCCGACGAGGCCAGGGCTGAACCGCAGGAAGTTCCACTTCGTCGCGGCCGCGTCGAGCACGTCTCGCGTGCGAATCCCCATGCGATCGAAGATCACCGCGAGCTCGTTCATGAGCGCGATGTTGAGGTCGCGCTGCGTGTTCTCGATGACCTTCGCGGCCTCGGCGACGCGGATGCTCGTCGCGCGGAACACGCCCGCATCGATGATCGCGCCGTAGGCGTTCGCGACGCGCTCGAGCGTGGGCCCGTCCTCACCCGAGACGACCTTCACGATGCGCTCGAGCGTGTGCTCCTTGTCGCCGGGGTTGATGCGCTCCGGCGAGTAACCGAGCTTGAAATCGGCGCGCGAGAGGCCGCTCACCTTCGCGAGGAGCGGGCCGCACACCTCTTCGGTCACGCCGGGATAGACCGTGGATTCGTAGACGACGACGCCACCCCGCGAGAGGGCGCGCCCCACGGTCTCCGAGGCGCGGACGACCGGCGTGAGATCGGGCACGTTGTTGCCGTCGACCGGTGTCGGCACCGCGACGACGAAGAAGGTCACGCCCTTGAGATCTGCAGGGTCGGACGTCACGCGCAGCTTCGACTCGACGAGCTCCGTGCGTGAGACCTCTCCATTTCGGTCGTGGCCCGAGGCGAGCTCTGCGACCTTCTCCTTGTTGACGTCGAACCCGATCACGTTCGGGAATTTGCGGGCGAAACCGAGCGCGACCGGGAGACCTACATAACCAAGGCCGATGACGGCGATGCGTTCTTGCATGGACGATCCGCTTGCTGTTGGGGATGCTGGGGTCCGAAGTAACTGTCGTTCTGTCGTGGTCAGCCCTGTTGGATGCTGCCGGACAGGATCCCATTCGGTCCTTCTGTCAGGAGGAAGCGCGTTTCTTCCTCCCCGGCGCGCTTGGTCAGGGCCTTGAGGCCCGCGACGACCTCGTCGACGTCGGCGGCGCGGTGGGCGTCGCTGCACGCCGCGTAGTAAAAACCCTCGTCGACGAGCTTCTCCGCGGCCTTGCGCGGCGAGCGCCCGTACTTCCCCGCGAGCGAGGCGATGTCCAACAGCAAGAGCGCGCCCACGTCGAGCAGCGGCTCGAGGACCTGCACGTCCTTCCACACGGGCTCGTAGCGCTCCGGGTGCGCGATGACCGGTCGCTTGCCGTGCCGCACGAGGTCCGCGAGCCGGTGCTGCAGGCGCGCCGGGAACGCCGTCGTCGGCAGCTCGACGAGCACGCAGTGCGCGCCTGGATAAGGCAGCGCGTCGCCCGAGACGATGCGCCCGAATACAACATCGTCAAAGTAATGCTCGCTCGCGAGTGACACGCGAGGGAGCTCTCCGACGGGCTCCTTCTCGGACGCGCCGATCGCCGCACGCGTGCGCTGATAGGCAGCGACGAGCCCGCCCGCGTCGTTCTCGAACATGCCGGGCCGCATGTGCGGCGTCGCGACGACGTGGTCAAAACCAGCGCGCCGGAGCGCGATGAGAAGCGCGCGCCCGTCGTCCGCCGACTTCACGCCGTCGTCGACCCCCGCGACCCAGTGGCTGTGAAGATCGACGAAACCGCGCACGCCGCCACGCTACCACGGGAGTGTCGCCAGAACTTGGCCACGGGCCTCGAGCACCGACACGATTCGCGCCGTGCCTGTTCATCACGACCGACACGCGGCGGACCGCCGCAAGCGACGCAGCGCCGATCCCATCACCGCCCTCCACTATCAGCTCGCAGCGATCCGCCGAGAGGCCCGCTTCGACGCCCTCGTCCTCGTCGACGAGACCGGCTGCATGGTCGCCGGTGCTGGCGCGTGGCCTGTCTGCGAGGAGCTCGCGGCCTACGCACCCCTCCTCTCCGATCGCTCGAAGATCCGCCGCACCGTCGTGGGCGCGCGCGTCGCGGCCATCGGTGACGAAGCCGAGAGCATGCACTTCGAGGTCGACGGTCAGCGCGTCCTCCTCTGCGGGCGCGGCGGGCTCTCGAGCCGCAACGCCGCCCTCGGACGCGCCGCGCTCGGCGTGCGCCGCATCCTCGGCCCCGCGCCCGTCGGAGTCTAGAAACGGGATTCCGCTCGCGTGCGGCGTCTGTTAGAGCCGGGCGCGGTGGCGAAAGAGCGACTCAACCCCGTCCTCGCTCACAAGCGCGTCGTCCTCTGCGTCGGCTGCGGTGGAGTGGGCAAGACCACGACGGCGGCCGCCCTCGCCCTCGCCGCGGCGAAGCGCGGCAAGCGCGTGCTCTGTTTGACCATCGATCCGGCGCGTCGCCTCGCGCAGAGCCTCGGGCTCGAGTGGGCGTCGACCGACGCCCGCACCGTCGATCCGACGCTGCTCGCGCGCGTCGGCGTCCCGACGAACGGCACGCTCACCATCATGCGCGTCGACACGAAGACCACCTTCGACGGCCTCGTGACGAAGCTCGCGCCCGACGCCGCGCGCCGCGATCGCATCCTCAACAACGTCCTCTATCGCTACATCTCCACGTCGCTCGCGGGCACGCAGGAGTACATGGCGATGGAGAAATTGCACGAGCTCCGCGACGACCCGCGCTACGACCTCATCGTCCTCGACACGCCGCCCACGGCGAACGCGCTCGACTTCCTCGACGCGCCCGAGCGCCTCGTCGGCGCGATCGACGGGCCCGCGATCCGCTGGTTCGTCCAGGCCCTCGAGAGCTCGGGGCGCCTCTCGTTCAACCTCGTGGCGAAGTCGACGGCCATCCTCCTGCGCGGCCTCTCCAAGCTCGCGGGCGGCGGCTTCCTCGAACAAGTAGCGAGCTTCATCAGCGAGATGAACGCCCTCTTCGGCGGGTGGAAGCAGCGCGCCGACGCCGTCGCCGCAGCCCTCCGCGGCGACGACGTTGGTTACGTCCTTGTAACCACCCCCGACCCGCTCGCCATCCGCGAGGTCGTCTACTTCGCCGAGCGACTGCGCACCGAGCGCATGAAGCCCGCGGCCTTCGTCGTGAACCGCGTCAACCCCGAGCTTCCCGACACCGACCCGCGCGCCGTCGCCGAGCTCGGGCCCGACCTCGCCAAGCTCTGCTCGGCCGCCCTCCACGACGCGCACCGCCAAGGCCGACTCGATCGCATCCACCTGCTCTCGCTCGAGCCCGTCATCGACGACTGCCAGGCCATCGAGGTCCGCGTCCCCACGTTCGCGACCGACGTCTACGACCTCGAGGCCCTCGCCGAGATCGCCGTCATCCTCGCCCCGGGCTGACCCGCTGACAGCGCTGTCACGGGACCCAGCCCTGGCGCAGCGGGCCGCCTCGGCCCGTGCCCCAGAGAACGCAGTTCGTTTGCGAGCCGGGCAGGTCCCATATCTGGACGCCGCCTTGGCCGGCGCCGAGCGTGTCCTTCAGCGAGACGACGAGCTCGAGCTGCCCGTCGCCGTCGAGATCACCCACCGCTGGGGCTGCCATACTGCCGCGCCCGAAGAGCGGCGCGCGTTGGAGCTCGTTGCCGCCCCCGTCCAATACAATGATGTAAGCGGTCGTATCGGGCATACCGGGCGAGCCTGACGTGAACGTCGTAAAGACGATCTCGGGCGCGCCGTCGCCGTTCAAATCGACGATGAGCGGCTCGCTGGCGCCGACATAGGGGCTCGCGGTCGTAGCGAACGTGTAGGTCCAATAGACCTCTCCGGTCGACTTGAAGGCCCAGAGCTTACCGTCATAAGCCGGCACCACGATCTCGAGCCCTGGCTGCGCGTCGAGATCGCCGACCGCGGGGCTCGGCGAAGTGATGACAATGTTGTTACCGACATCGCCGTAGAGGAGCGGGGCGCCCGTGTTATTCGGCGGGTCCCAGCCGGCCGGCCGGGTCATGTCGTGGTTCAGCACCCAGACGGTGATCCCTTGGTTGTCGGTCGACTCCGAGCTCTCGTGGTCGCCCGCGAGGACGATCTCCATGTCGCCGTCACCGTCGATGTCGGCGACGACCGGCGGCGAATAGGTGAACTCGCTGCGATCACCCGTACCCCAGCCCTGCTCGGAGAGGGCGAGGTCGTGATAAGCCTCTACGGCGGTGACAACGCGGTCAGTGAATGCGGGCGCGGTCGGGAACGGCGTCCCGTCGCCTTTGAACACTCCAAAGCCGATAGCGTCGTAGCTGGATACGACGTCGGCCACGCCGTCGCCGTCCAGGTCGCCCGCGGCGATGTTCTGGTTGTAGCCGCCGAAGTCCCAGCAAGCCTCGGCCGGGGGTGCCGGGTCGCAGCTCGGCTGCACCTGGGGGAAGCCGGCGTGCATCGAGCCGTCGAGCGCATACACCCCTGTAACCGGACCGGCGTTCGTGTGATTGACCAGGATCTCGCCGACGCCGTCGCCGTCCACGTCTGCGACCGCGATCGAGCGGACCTCGTCGCTCCCGCCGAAGTGCTGCGGCCAGCCCGCGAGCAGCTCGCCATCGTGGTCGTAGACCGCGACGTTCATCCCGAGGCTCCCGTCGGCGTCGCTGCCGACGGCGATCTCGGTGTCGCCGTCGCCGTCGAAGTCGCCCGCGACCGCCGAGGCCCACATCCGCGTATCGCCATGTTCGGGCGAGCTCGAGGCCGAATATCCCCACGCTGTCTGCCAGAGCGGCGTGCCGTCGCCGCGCCACGCGTAGAGGACGGAGTGGCGCGCGGCGACGATGTCGAGCGCGCCGTCATTGTCCACGTCGATCAGCGTGGGTGACGCGAGCCAGTTCTCGTCCCAACTACCGGATAGGGTCGCCCGCAATATCGGTGTAGCGACCGCGGAGTGCTCGCCGGGCGCGGCCGCGCAGGACGGCGGGGGTGGCTCGACCCCGCCACCGCCGGTGCCGGTCGCGCCCGAACCGTCACCACCGTTGTTGTTGCCGCCCCCGCCCGAAGCGCTCGAGTCACCGCAGCCGGTCGCGGCCACGAGCGCCATCGATACGAGCCAAGCTCCGCGTTCGATGCCCATGCGAAGGAGGGTATCAGGGGCGCTGCCGTGGCGGGCTCGAGAGCGCGGGGACGCGGGCGGCGAGCTCCGCGTCGAGCGCGGCCGCCGCGAGGGCGTGGCCGCGCGGGTCGAGGTGGTGCTCCTCGAGGTAGGGAGAGCTCTCCGATGCTTGAACGGCGTCGAAGAATTCGATGCGCTGTTCGGGCGGGATCTCGAGCGGCTGATAGTCACTCGGGCGCTCGTTCCGCGCGACGAAGCGCGTCGTCTCGCGAGGTGGGATCTGGAGCACGAGGAACGGTATGCCGGAGTCGCGACAGTCGGCCGCGAGCTCGGCGATGAGCTCGAGGCTCTTCGCGTGGCCGTCCGGGGCGAAGCCGCTCGAGCCGCCGACTCGCTTGGCCATGATCCCGAGTCGCTTGCCGAGCTCGACGACGAAGGACGGGTGGCCGGCGAAGAGCACTGGATCTTGCCAGAGGAAGCCGTCCGCGTAGACGAAGCGCGTGGCGTTGTCGCCGTCGTCGTTGATGTAATAAGCGAGCACGACGACATCGGGTGAGAACGACTTGCCATAAGCCCGATAGAAGCCGAGCTCCTGCACTGTGCCGTAGTTGGGCATTCCGCCGTTGACGACGGAGACCGGATGTTCGAGCCGAGCGCGCAGCCGCTCTTCGAGCAAGACGGGGAAGGTCTCGGTCGACTCGACGCCGATCCCCCAGGTGAAGGAGTCGCCGAGGACGAGCACCCGAGTCTCGTTCGCGGCCTTCGGGCCGACTTCGGTGGAGCCGCGCAGGCCGACCGAGTTGGTGTCCGCGGTGAAGTGGAGCGCAGGTTTCTTGAGGTCGATGCGCTTCTTCAGGTTGGGTTTCGTGAGCCAACCCGCGTCTTGGTCTGCGCGGTAGAGGCCGTGCTCGACGTCGGTCATGGCGATGAAGACGCGGAGCCCGACCTCCGAGACCGTAAAGACGACAAGCAGCCAGAGGAGGACTTTGCCAGCCTTCTTGAGGGCGCGCTTGAGGCGCTGTCGAGCGGCTTCGGAGGACATGGCGCTCAGCGGATGCTACGCGCCAGCTGAAGGACCTTCTCGGATATAGTTACGCCGTTGTAAGCGTGAATGCTGTTGTGGTCGCCGCGGGCGAAGAGCACGAGCTCGCTCCGAGGCTTGGCGGAAAGCGCGAGCCGCTCGGCGTGCGAAGGGTCGACGAGGTGATCGCCGCGCGCGTGGAGGACCAAGACAGGACACGTCGTTTGCGCGAGCTTCGCTTGCTGGTCGAAGCGCGCTCGCACGGCGCGCTCGAGCTCGGCGTCGGTCACGCCGAGGTCCGCGGCCGTCACGCGGACACGGACGCGCTCGAGGACGTCGGCGATACCGCTCTCGAGGACGAGCGCCCCAACAGGTCGGTTGGCGGCGACGTGGACCGCATAGATCGAGCCGATCGAGCGACCGTAGACGACCAGTTTATCAGGTGAAACGCCGGCGGCGTCCGCGACGTGGAGGGCGTCGTCGAGCATCGACGCGAAGGCGGGCAGCCCGGTCGAGCCGCCGTATCCCCGATATTCGGCGAAGATGATCCCCACTCCGGCAGCGACGAGCGAGGTCGTGAGGTCTGCGTCGAGCCAGTCGCCAACGACCTCACCGTTACCGTGAAAGAAGAGCACGACGGGCGAGCCCGGTTTGCCCGGGAGCCGCGCGCAAGCGAGGGAAATGCCAGCGGCGGGCTCGACGACGAAGCGATGCGCGGGCGGGTCGGGCCGGGGGAAGAAGTAGCGCTCTGAAAGCAGCGGGTGGTCGAGGAGCTCGGACACGGGCTCAGGCCTCACCGTTCACGCGGACCCAGAGGAAGGCCTTGTCGTCTATCGAATAGTCCGCCTGGAAGAAGCAGTCGCCGCCGTCGTCGACCATGACGGATTGCGTGCGCATTCGCTCTTCTTTCTCGCAGAAGGCGTTGATGTAGATATGCCGCTTCGACCCGGCGACGAACCCGTAATACTGGCGGTGATAGGTGGCGAGCTTGGGGACGATGCGGCTCGCGCGCCGCTCGGCAGCGAGCGCCGCGGGGAGCGCGGCCTCGGCAGCCTTGAGGGCCTCGTCGTCGGGGACGAAGCGCGCCATCGACTCTTCCCCATACGGGAGAGGTTCCGCGGCTTCAGCGACGAGCTCGATGTGGCCGGTCGCGGCGCGCTCGCGAAAGCCTCGCTTGGGCGGAGGCTCTGCGCGGGGCGCAGCGCTCTTTGCGGACGCGGTCGGGCCCGAGCTCGGTGCAGAGCTCTCGACCGAAGTCGCCGCGCTCGGTGAAGAGTCAGCCTCTCGCGATCGAGACGAGGAGCACCCGAGGACCAACACGCAAAGGCAGACCGTGCAACGCATGGCTCGCCTCCACAGGTTACTTGGCTTCGGAGCGACGACCGCGGCCTTGTGACTTGGAAGCGCCGCGCCCACGCGGAGACTCGGCGCGCCTGCGACGGCGGTAGTGGACGATGAGCGGCACGCCCTCGAACGCGAAGGTCTTGCGGATCTGGTTCGCGACGTAGCGCTGATAGGAGAAGTGGATGGCCTCGGGGGCGCTCGACTGCACGACGAAGGTCGGCGGGCGAGTCTCGGCCTGCGTGATGAAATACAGGCGAGGTGCGCGCCCGTCTTTGGTCGGCGGTGGATGAGAGAGGAGCACCGTCTCGAAGAAGCGGTTGAGCTCGCCGGTGCCGACGCGCTTCTTGAAGGACTCGCCGGCGCGATCGATGGCCGCCATGAGCTTGTCGGTGCCGCGCCCGGCCTTCACCGACATCGGGATGAGGATGGACCACGGCGCGAACGAGAGCTTGTCGCGCGCGTCCTCCTCGGCCTTCTCCAGCTCCTTTTTGTCGAGCAGATCGGTCTTGTTGAGGGCGACGACGACGGCGCGACCGCGCTCGACCGCGAGGCCCAGGATCTTCGCGTCCTGTTCGGAGACGCCCTCGGCGGCGTCGGCGACGAGCACGACGACATCGCAGTGTTCCATCGCGCGGATCGCTTGCACGACGCTCACGGCCTCGACCTGATCGGCGGCCTTGTGGACCTTGGCCTTGCGGCGGATGCCGGCGGTGTCGACGAAAATGTAGGTCTTTCCCTTGCGGGTGACGGTCGCGTCGATCGCGTCGCGCGTCGTGCCGGGCTGATCGTCGACGAGCATGCGCTCCTCACCGAGGAGGCGGTTGAGCAGGCTCGACTTGCCGGCGTTGGGGCGGCCGATGATCGCGACGCGCGGCGGGCCTGCGGGCACCTCACGGCGCGCGGGTTTGGCGTCGGAGTCAGCGGCCTCTTCGTCCCCGGCCTCGTCGTCCTCGTCGTCTTCCTCGTCCTCGGCGACGGGCGCTTCCCCGGGCTTCAGGGGAGGCAGCGCGGCCTCGAGCTCGTCGATGAGATCGTTGATGTTGCGGCCGTGGAGCGCGCTCACCGTGATGAGCTTCTCGATGCCGAGGCGAAAGTAGTCGTTCGCGTCGAGGTCGGACTTGGGCGCGTCGGCTTTGTTGGCGGCGAAGACGACTGGCTTGCCCGAGACGCGCAGGAGCTCGAGCTCGGCGTGATCGGTCGCGGTCGCGGCCTCGGTCGCGTCGAACACGCAGAGGATGACGTCGGCCTCGGCGATGGCGAGCTCGATCTGGCGCTTGATGCCGCGCTTCATCGAATCGTCGCTCGTCGGATCGAAGCCGCCCGTGTCGATCACGGTGACCGCGCGATCGCCGAACGTCGCGTCGCCGTAGTGGCGGTCGCGCGTGACGCCGGGGCGGTCGTGCACGATGGCCTTGCGGCTCGCGGTGAGGCGGTTGAAGAGCGTGCTCTTGCCCACGTTGGGGCGGCCAACGATCGCGACGATCGGCTTCATGATCGGGCCTTCTTGGACTGAGCGCGGCCCGCGGCCTTCGCGCCGCGGCGCGGTCGGGCGGTGGCCTCGCGGGAGAGATCGTCGTAGCCGAGCTCGTCGAGCAGGGCGGGGCTGTTGCGCCAGCCCTCGGTGACGCGGACGAAGAGCTCGAGCCGCACGCGCCCACCGAGGAGCTCCTCGATGCGGAGGCGCGCGTGCGTGCCGATGTGCTTCAGCATCGCGCCGCCCTCGCCGACGAGGATCTTCTTGTGACCGAGGCGCTCGACGTGGACCGTCGCGGCGATGCGCGTGATCTTCGCGCCGACCTCGAACGCGTCGACCGAGACCGCCGTCGCGTGCGGGACCTCTTCGCGCGCGGCGAGCAGCACCTGCTCGCGGACGTACTCGCTCGCGAAGAAGCGCATCGGCTTGTCGGTGAGATCATCCTCACCGTATTCGTGCGGGGCCTCGGGGAGCAGGGCGCCCGCTTCCTCGAGGAGGCGATCGACGCCGTCGTTCTTGAGGGCCGAGAGCGGGACGATCGCCGCGAGCGGGCGCACCGCAGCGGCCGACGCGATGAGCGAGAGCAGCATGCGTTTGTCGCGAACGCGATCGACCTTGTTGAGGGCGAGGACGATCTGCGCGCTCTCGGGGATCGCGGTGAGGAGGGCCTTGTCGCGCGAGTCGAGCGAGAGGTCGCCGCCGCGATCGTGCGAGCCCGGGTCGACCTTGGGCGCGGCGATCATGAAGAGCACCGCGTCGGCGGACGCGAGCACCGCGCGCGCCGACTCGTTCATGCGGCGGTTCAGCGTGGTCTTGCCGTCGTGCAGGCCTGGCGTGTCGTAGAGCCGGAGCTCCGCGAGGAAGCCGGAGCGGAGCTCTTTGTGGACGATGCCGAGGAGCGAGCTGCGCGTCGTCTGCGGAGTCTTGCTGACGATCGCGAGGTCGACGCCGAGCGCCGCGTTGAGGAACGTCGACTTGCCGACGTTGGGGCGCCCGACGATCGCGACGAGGCCCGCGCGCGTGCGGGCCGATCGAGCGGGGGCCCCCTCCCCCTGGGGGAGGGGTGTGGGCGCCGTGGCGGGCGCGGGCGCCGCGGGCTTCACCCGACCTGCGCGGGTGTATGGTTCGCGCTCTGCGCGCGCGGCCTTGGACTGCGAGCCTGACGACACCGCGGCCTCTTAGCACAACTTGGGCTCGCGTATGCTCTGCCCATGGCGGTGGATTCGGCGGGTGACATCCTTCGCGTGCTCGTGGTCGACGACGAGGAGGCCATGCGCACGCTGCTCACGACAGCGATCGTCCGCGAGGGGCATCAGGTCGTCGCGGTCGAGAGCGCCGAAGAAGCGCTCTCGCGCCTGCCCGAGTGGCAGTTCGACGCAGCGTTCGTCGATCGTCGACTGCCCGGAATCGACGGCCTCGTGCTCGGCCAGTACCTGCGCCGCGCGCACCCGCAGATGGCCGTCGCGCTCGTCACGGGCGACGACGCGAAGCGCACCGTCAAGCAGACGAAGAAGCTCGACATCACGTTCATCGGCAAGCCCTTCAACCTGAGCGCGATCCTCGACGTGCTCGAGGAGGCTCGCGAGAGCCGCGCCGCGCGCCGCGCGCACCTGCGCGACGAGGCCTCAGAGAGCTACGTCGTCGAGCTCGGGCCGTGGTCGGCCGGCCTCGCGGATCTGTTCTCGCTGCCCAGCGTCTCGCGGCGCACCGAGGACGCCCTCGTCGAGCGGCTGAAGCAGCTCATGCACTCGCTGCGACACGAGCGTGATCTCGACGAGGGCGAGCGCGTGTCCGCGTACGCGGGGCTCGTCGCGGCGCTGGTGCTCGGCTCGCAGCTGCCGCATACCCCCGACGGCCGCACCATGTTCGAAGAGTTCGACGAAATCATGACGAAGCACGGCAAGCGCACAGAGTTCTCGATCGCGAGCCCGCCGAAGAGCGACCCCGAGCCCGAGTGATGCCTCGTCGCCGGCGTCTGCCGATCCTCGCGGCGCTCCTCCTCGCGCTCGCGTGGCTCTTCCTGCCGCTCTCGGCGAGCGGCGTGTGGGATCCGATCGAGCCCGAGGCCGCCGATCTCGCGCGGCGCATCGCCGTTCACCGCCTGGGCGGTGTGGCCCTCGCGCGGGCCGGTGACCCGCGCGCGATGCCGACGCTCACCGATCTCGGGTCGGGCGAGCTCCCATTCACGTCGATCGCCCTGTCTTTTCGGCTGTTCGGCGTCCACGAGTGGTCGGGCCGCTTGCCCCTCGCGCTCTGGGGCGTCGCGGGCGCGCTCGCGCTCTTCGTGATGCTCGATCGGCTCGTGAGCGCGCGCGCCGCGTTTTTCGGGCTGCTCGCGTTGCTCGGCGCGCCGCTCTATTTCCTGCACGCGCGCACCATGCCCGGCGACATCGTCGCGATGGCCGCGTTCTCGATGGCGATGTCCGGCGGCGCCCTCGCGCTCGTCGAGCGGCGCGCTCTGCCGCTCGCGATGTCGCTCGGGCTCGCGGGCCTCGGCCTCGGCGCGGGCTTCCTCTCGCGCGGTCTGCTCCTCGGCGTCGCGTCACCGCTCGCGGCGCTCGGGCTCGCTGCGGTCTTCGGTGTGCACGACAAGCGCGCGCGCGTCGCGGGCGTCCTGTCGCTCGCGCTCTCCGCCGCGCTTACAGGGTTGTTCCTCCGCGCGGCGCTCCCGCTCCGCGGCCAACCCACCGTGCTGCGGGTCGTGGGGTTCGTCCTCGTCGACTCGCACCCGTCCGACTCGACGTTCGATCTCTACGTGCGCCACCTCGGGCACGCGCTCTTCCCCTGGAGCGCTGTCCTGCCGCTCGCGCTCGGGCGCCTCATGATGTCACCGCCTGCGGCCGATCCCGCGGCACCCGCTCGCCCTGCGGCCGACAGCACTGCGGCCGACAGCACTGCGGCCGACCGGCGAAATAGTACAGCTCGCTTGACTTTGTTGTCGGCGGCGATCGTGAGCTTCGCGGCGGCGACGCTCGTCGCGCCGTGGGGCGGGCTCGTGCCGTTCGCGGGGGTCGCTGCGCTCGCGGGCGCGTTCGGGGTGCTCGCGCACGATCTGTCGAGCGCGCCGCCTTCGCGCCTCGCTGCGCTGGTGTCGGCGGTGCTCCTGCTCGTCCTTTACTTCGATTTCAGCCGCGAGCCTGCGCGCGCTCTCGCGGCGTTCGCCGTCGATCGCGCAGCCTTCCCCAAGAGCTTCACGGACGAGTCGCAGAGCTTCTACAAGGGCGCGACGGCCGTGTTCCTCGCGGCCGGCTTCTTCGCCCTCGCCGAACCCGAGGTCCGAGCACCTCCCTCGAGCGGCGCGTGGACCGCGACGATCCGCGCTGTCGTGTCGTCGTGGATCGCGCGGCGCCGGGCAGCGGTGAGCGGCGCAGCCGAGCGCTTCTACGTCGCGTTCGGCGGCAACTTGGTGTTCGCGTGCGTCGTCTTCGAGGCCGCGCTCGTCGGGCTCGCCGCGGTCCTCTACGTCGGCAAGGCTTCGAATTGGCAGTCGGTCGCGAAGCTTCCTCGCGCGATCGACGCGATGGGCTCGGCGGGTTGGTGGGCGGCGCCGCTCGGTGTGCTCGGCGCGCTCGCAGGCTGGGCGCTCGCGCGCGATCTGCACAAGGCCGCAATGCTCGTCCTCCGCGCGAAGCGCGCGACCATGCTCGCCCTCGCGGGCGGGCTCGCGTCGGCGCTGCTCGCGTTCGGCTATTACCCCGCGCTCGGCGCGCAGCTCTCTCCGCGCGACGTGATCGAGACGTTGCGCAGGGTGCGCGCTCGGGGTGACGAGGTCGGCCTGCTCGGGACGAGCCCGCGCGCCGGCGCGTTCTACCTCGACGAGAAGGTCAAGAGCTTTGACGATGTCGCGCGCGCCCATCGGTGGCTCACCGAGCCGGACGCGCCGCGGCGCTTTCTCCTCGTGAAGTCGCGCGATCTCGCGAAGCTCAACAGCCTGTCGCGCGGCGCGCACCGCGGGAACATCCCCGTGCTCGACGCCCGCTCGAGCGAGAACATCCTGGTCTCGAGCGCGCCTGGCGGCGCCCCCGACGAGAACCCGTTCGCGCGCTTCGTCCTCGACGAGGCCCCCTACCCCGCTCACCCGCTCCACGCCGTGTTCGTCGAGCACCTCGAGCTCATCGGCTGGGAGATCGTGGACGAGAAGGGCCGCGTCAGCGAGACGCTCCAACCCGGTCGTCGCTACGTTTTTCGTAGCATGTACCGCGTGCTCAAGCGGCTCGCCGGCTCGTACAAAGCCTTCCTCCACATCGACGGGCACGACAAACGCCACAACGGCGACCATGCGGTCCTCGGGGGGAACTACGCGACGACGCTCTGGCAGCCCGGTGACTTCATCGTCGACGAGGTCGACGTCGAGCTCGACCCGAACTTCGGGGCGGGCGAGTACTCGCTCTACTTCGGCTTTTTCCAGGAGGGCGACGCGCGCCTCAAGGTCACCGAGGGCGAGGCTCAAGCCGACCGCGTGATCGGCGGCAAGATCCGCGTGCGCTGAGCCGAGCGAGCGCCATCGCGGAGGAGACCGTCAGTCCGAGACGGGCAGGCTGTGGCTCGGCAGGTACGCGATGGTGCGGATGACCTCGACGAGGCGCTCGCGATCCTCGAGAGAGAGGCTGAAAAACGCGAGGCCCATGCCCGGGTTCGGACAGCCGGGTCGCGCGAGGTTGATCCATTGCACGCGGCCCTCGAGCTCGAAGCTGCCGATCTCGGGCGAGTGCGCGGGCGCGAACCGCAGCCGCAGCTTGGTGCCGATCGCGAGCGGCTCGGTCGTGCGCACGAAGATCCCCATCTCGGAGATGTTGGTGATCTCCGCGTAGAGGAAGGTCTCCTCGGTGTCGCAGTCGACCGGCCAAGTGACGGGGTGACGCTCCGTCGCGCGGCGGTCCGCGTCGCTGTCCGCTTGCGATCGCCTGTCGGTCGATTGCCCCGGCGGATCGCTGCGAACGGCGCTCATGTTCGAAGGCCGTACAGCCCCTTTTCGCCCGCGTCGAGACTCGAGCGCGACATCGACCGCGATATTTGTCGGGCGAGCGCGAGCCCGAGTTATTTGATCAGAACGAACCGTACGACCAGCGCGCCCGCGGTCAGGACGAACGCGAGGATGAAGCCGACGATCGTGAGCGGGTCGTCGCGCCACCGCGTGACGAGCGGGACGAGCTCCTTCTCGGGCAGGACGACGCCCTTGAAGAAGCCGTGCAGCGGCAGGCCGCCGGGGCGCTGCGACTTGTGCGGATCGTAGGGATTTTGCAGGAGCCCGAAGCTCTGGAAGCGCTCGATGCCCGCGCGGATGCGATCACCTGCCCCCGGCACCGAGCAGCCGAGAGTGACGGCGCGTAGCCACGGCGCCCGCTCATACGCGCTGGAGAAAGAGATGACCTTGAGCACGTCGCGCAGCTTCTCGAGGAACTGTCGAGCCTCGACGAGGTGCTGATAGGCCCTGATGCGCTGCTCGACGCCGTCCTCGCTCGAGAGCTTGGAGAGACAGTGAGCCTCGACGCGCGCGAGCAGGCCGGTGAGCCCCTCTTGGATCTTGGGCCAGCCGTCTTGGCTGGGGATATTGGGCGGCACGAGGAAGCCCCACATATCCTCTTTGGCGCGCTCGGCGTTCCAAGCGAAGACCTCGGCGAAGCCCCAGAGCGTGTCGTATCGATTGACAACCGTGTAAACGGGAATGTCCGCCTGGAGCGTGCGGCAGGCCTCGATGAGATAGGCGCGCAGCTGCTGGGCGTGGGCCTCGAGGTTCTCCTCGGCGCGCTCGGCGACGTCGGTCGCGCTGATGACGACGATGATGCCGTCGAGCGGCTCGCGGGGCCGCACTCGGCGGATCTCCTCACACAATAGGCGGAAGAACTCGGCGTTCCGGTTCGGCCCGACGAGGGGCTCGCGAGCCTCGATGAGGACTGCCTCTTTCGACAGCCAATACTGACAGTACTGTCCGTCCAACGTTGGGGGCTGCTGCCACGAGAGGTTCAGCGCCTTGAGCGAGGCGGACTTGCCCACCATGGGCTCGCCCACGACGAGGTACCACGGGAGGTCGTAGAGCTTGGCGCCCGCGGCCTTCACCCGGCTGATGACCTGCGAGATCTCGGCGGCGAAGATGCGGCTCATTTGTGCAAATAGAGTGAGAGGAACCGCCCGAAGAAGATCGCGGACACGACGAAGAGGACGATCGCGAGGCCGCGGCCCATCCACACTGATTTGTAGAACGGCTCCTTCGGCAGGAACTCGGCGGGCATCTGGTCGTAGCGATAAGGCTTGAGGACGCCGCCCATGATGTCGCGATCGGCGTCGACGCCGAGCTCACGCGCGAGCTGGGCGCGCAGCTGATTGAGCTCGTAGGCCGTCCGACCGGGCAGACCGTATTGCCCGAGGAAGCCGCAGCCGAGCACGGCGATGTACGTGGCGAGCACGTTCTTCGGTCCTTGTCGGACGCGCGTGAGGCGTTGGAAAAACTCGACGCCGGCGTTGTTCGTGTTGAAGCGTCGGGCTTGGAGCATGTTCTGGCTCCAGAGCGGTCGGAGATCGGGGAGCGACATCGCGATCTCGTCGAGGAGCGCGGCGATCGCGAACATGCCGTCCTCGACAGCGACGATCGGCATGAGCGACGCGGTCTGCGACCCGCGAAGCTCGTCGAGCAGGAAGATCGCTTGCTTGTAGACCTGATCGGGGGTCGGCCTGCGCGGCGACTGCCGCACGAAGCATCCCCAGAGGATGAGCTCCTCGCCGAAAACGCCGATGGATTCCGTGTCGCTCACGTGAGGTCCGGCGGAGAGTACATCAGTCGACGGCCGGCGCGAGAGGCTCGACGCTACGCGGCTCGCACGGGGAGACCTGAGCGGCGTCGAGGAGTATGCTGCCGCGCCCGTCGACGGCCGGATCGTGAGGTGCGCGCCTCGACGAAGGAACTCGCAAGGAAGGTAGACCATGTCCGAGATCGAGAACGTCATCGCGAGGGAAATCCTGGACTCCCGAGGGAACCCCACGGTCGAGGTCGAGGTGCGCACGACGAGCGGCTTCGGCCGCGCGGCGGTACCGAGCGGCGCCTCGACGGGCCAGCACGAGGCCATCGAGCTGCGCGACGGCGACAAGAAGCGCTACCTCGGCAAGGGCGTGCTCCAAGCGGTGAAGAACGTCCAGAACAGCCTCGGCCCCGCGATCCAGGGCATGGACGCGCTCGACCAAGCCGCCGTCGATCGCACGCTCATCGAGGCCGACGGCACCGCCAACAAGGAGAAGCTCGGGGCGAACGCCATCCTCGCGGTGTCGATGGCCGTCGCGCGCGCTGCCGCCGACGCGATCGACCTGCCGCTCTGGCGCTACCTCGGTGGCGTCCAGGCGCGCGTCACACCGACGCCGATGATGAACATCCTGAACGGCGGCGTGCACGCGGACAGCGGCCTCGAGATCCAGGAGTTCATGGTCATCCCGCACCGCGCCGACTCCTTCGCGGAGGCCCTGCGCGCTGGCGTCGAGGTCTTCCAT
Organism: Polyangiaceae bacterium; assembly: GCA_046351325.1. GTDB lineage: Bacteria > Myxococcota_A > Polyangia > Polyangiales > Polyangiaceae > Xiheicaenibacterium. The sequence continues at coordinate 1,633,292 of JAXLYR010000001.1, forward strand.
TCGCTGAAGTCGATCCTCAAGAAGGACGGCATGGTGACGGCGGTCGGCGACGAGGGTGGCTTCGCGCCGCGGCTCGCGTCGAACAAGAGCGCGCTCGAGGTCATCATGCGCGCCATCGAGGCCGCGGGTTACCGCCCCGGCAAGGACATCAGCATCGCGCTCGATGCCGCGCTCAGCGAGTTCTACGACGAGAAGAAGGAGCGCTACACGTTCGACAAGCAGGAGAAGACGCGCGAGGAGATCGTCGAGATCTACAAGAGCTGGTGCGCGGACTTCCCGATCGTGAGCATCGAGGACGGCTGCGCCGAGGGCGACGACAAGGGCTGGCGCCTGCTCACCGACGCGCTCGGCGCGAAGGTCCAGCTCGTCGGCGACGACCTCTTCGTGACCAACCCGAAGCGCCTGAAGAAGGGCATCGAGGGCAACGTCGCGAACGCGATCCTGGTGAAGCTCAACCAGATCGGCACGGTGAGCGAGACGCTCGAGTGCATCCACCTGGCGAAGAGCAACGCCTACGGCGCGATCATCTCGCACCGCTCCGGCGAGACCGAGGACGCCTTCATCGCCGATCTCGCGGTCGCGACGAACGCAGGCCAGATCAAGACGGGCTCCGCGTCGCGCTCGGATCGCACGGCGAAGTACAACCAGCTGCTCCGCATCGCGTTCCAGCTCGGTGAGGCCGAGCAGTTCTCCGGCAAGGCCCCGTACGCGAAGCGTGGCTGATCGCAGGCTCATCGCGCTCGCCGCGCTGCTCTTGTCCTGCGGCGAGCCGGGGGCTCCGCCCGCGCTCGGCTCGAGCTCTGCGAGCGGCGCGTCGCAATCCGCGAGCGCTCGACCACTCGAATCGGGGGGGCTCGACTCGAGCGCGCGGCCCGCGAGCTCGAGCTCGGCGTCCAACTCGGGCTCGACGAGCGCCACCGTTCCCGAGAAGGCCGCGCGGTGGCTCGGTCGCGTGCGGATCCCGAGCGCGATGCCGCTCGAGTTCGGCCTCGACGTCACGCCGGGCACGGCGCCGTCGGCGTCGATGGATATTCCCTCGCAGCGGGTGAAGGGCGCGTCGCTCTCCAACGTCGCGTTCACCGAGGGCGGTGAGGTCGCGTTCACGCTCGAGCTGCCTGGCGTGCTCGCGAAATTCAAGGGCCGCTTCACGAGCGACGGCTCGCGCGTCGAGGGCACCTTCGAGCAGAGCGGCGTGACGATGCCGGCGTATTTGCGACGCCTCGGCGAGGGTGAGTCGGTCGAGGACGCCAAGCGACCGCAGACGCCGGCCGCGCCCTATCCCTATGACGAAGTACAAGCTTCCTACACGAGCAAAGACGGGACGAAGCTCGGGGGAACGCTGACGCTCCCGAAGGGTGAAGGGCCCTTCCCTGCCGTGGTCTTGGTGACCGGGACGGGGGAACAGGACCGCGACGAGACGCTCTTCGGTCACAAGCCGTTCCTCGTGCTCGCCGACCACCTCACGCGCGCGGGCATCGCTGTCTTGCGCGTCGACGATCGCGGCGTGGGGGACTCGGGTGGGTCGACCGCCGCGGCGACGATCGCCGACAAGGTGGATGACGCCGCGGCCGGCCTCACGTGGCTCGCGTCGCAGCCTCGCATCGACGCGAAGAAGCTCGGCGTGCTCGGTCACAGCGAGGGTGGCCTCATCGCGCCGCTCGTCGCGACGCGCGCCGGCGAGCCGCGCGTGGCGTTCGTCGTGCTGCTCGGCGCGCCCGGCGTCGACGGGCCGGTGCTCCTCCGCAAGCAGATGGAGAGCACGCTGCGCGCGCAGGGCGCGTCGCCCGAGCGCATCAAGATCGGGATGGATGGTCAGAACAAAGTCATCGACGCCGTCGTCGCGAACGCGAGCGACGACGCGCTCCGCGTGATCGCGACCGCGCAGATCGACGCCATCTTGGGGCTCGCGTCGAAGGCCGAGCGCGAGCGCATCGGGGAGCGGGGCCGGCAGGCGATGATCGAGGTTTCGATGGCGCAGGTCGCGTCCCCCGCGATGCGTTCGTTCATCCAATCGAGCCCGAAGAAGGCGCTCGAGAAGCTCGCGTGCCCCGTGCTCGCGCTCGACGGTTCGATGGATTTGCAGGTCGCCGCGGACGACAACATCCCCGCGATCCGCGCCGCGCTCGAGCGGGGGAAGAACCCCGACTTCACCGCCGAGATCGTCGCCGGCCGAAACCACCTCTTCCAAATCGCCGAGCTCGGCACGATGGAGGAGTGGGCCTACCTCGACCAGACGATGGACCCCGCGGTGCTCGAGAAGATCTCGGCGTGGGTCGTGGCGCACACGCGCTGACAATTCTGTTTGCGTAAGTTCCTCGACAGAACTGTCACCTAGTCGGCCGATTACGACTGACATAGAAGTCAGTCCGTTCACGAGCCTTCCCCTGGAAGGAAACGCTCTGACCTCGCGCTGCGCGTGGCGGCCATCGTGCTCATCGCCTGGTGGGTGCTTGGAGGTTGGTTGGTTCTAGCGCGGTCGGTCGGATGGGTGCGCGCCGCCCCTCCGCGTGTTCGAGAGCTCGCCGCGACGGAGAGCTCCGCTTGGGTGGGAGAGCTCCGCCAAGCATGGGTCAACGCGTTCGCCGTGGATTTCAGCCTCGCGGTGGGGTCTCGCGCACAAGCGATCCTCGTGACGACTGGCCTGATGGAGCGCTTGAGCGACGAGGAGCTCCGGGCCATCGTGCGCCACGAGGCCGCCCACCTCGCGGAGAGCTCGCGGACACGCATGCTCCGCGGACTCGCGGCGACGCTCACCCCAGCGCTGTTCGTGCTGGCGCCATTGCTCGACGGCGCGCTGCCGGGGTTCGCGCCCTTTCTGAGAGATAGCGCGGTCGAGCTCACGGTCTTGCTCGGCGGGATCATCGCGAGCAGCGTGATAAGAGGCAGCCTGAGTCGCTTCGAAACGCTGGCGGACAGCAGCGCTGCGGGGCCATCGATGGAGACATACGCGCGCGCCCTCGAGAAAATCCACGAAGCCGCGCTCGCCCCCATCACGCTCCGAGCGGGGACGCAGACGCACCCCGCGCCGTATGACAGGCTTGTAAGTATAGGATGCCCGCCGTCCTACGCACGCCCCCCAGCAGCCGTGAGTGACCGCGCCCTCACCCTCGCGGGGACCGGGCTTTGCCTTACAATGGTGTTCATTTTGACGCTCGCTGCGAGGCGCGACGGCGACGTCTCCCTCGCAATGTTCGACCCGACGGAGGCGACCGCGGCGCAGGTCGCTGCGGTCTACCTGGCGCGGGGAGATCTCGCCTCGGCGTCGAGCGCGGTCGAGGCGTGCCCGAACCCGACGCCGCCGCTCCACCGCTGCGCGTTGCTCAAGGTCGAGATCGACGCAGCGCTCGACCGCTGTGCAAAGGCGCGATCGCGCCTCGAGGGCGTCGCCAAGGTCGTCCGACATCAGAGCTCGAACCTGGAGGTCGCGCGTCGCGCCGTCGACGCCTGCGAGGCCCGCGCGCGCGAATAGTCGTTTGGCTTGATGCCCTGCAGGAGCGCTCGAGCAGTCCTTCGCTCCGGGCGACTTCAAGGCCATCACTTCCGCTTACAGAAATGACCGTAAGCTCGGGTCGGCCGTCGGCCGCCGCAAGCTCGCGTTTCTCGACGAGCGCGGCCCTCTACGGCTGGGCCTTCGTCCACAGTCCAAACCCGACACGCTCGTAGGTCGCCATATCCAGCTTCGCGAACCTCAAGAAGACCTGTAGGGCATAAACCATGGAGCGATGGAGCCTGTCATAGCGCTCCAGTTGGACCCGCGAGAACCTGCCCTCACAAGTGTCGCCCTGCCCATATCGGTCACCGAGCAGACTCGCCATATCCAAATAGAAGCAGCTGCTATCGCCGTAGGGTCGCTTGCCGTCGATTCCCAACCGCTCACCGGTCGAGCCGGCCGCCCGAAGCAGGGTGAGGTGCTCACGCGTCAGTTCGAATGTGAGCGGAGTCTCCTTGCGGATGGGCATGGTGGCGGCGCTATACGCATCAATCTGCCATTCGTTGGAAGAGTAGGTCGCGAGCGGATTGTCATATGTGTACGAGCCTGGAGGGAGCTCGCCGAGCTGCAAGAGCACATGAAAGGCGACCTCCAGCTCCTCGACCGACACGGCGCTGGATGTCCAATCCCCAGTGACCAGCGGCCCTCCCGATTCCATGGATATCCACTGGACGGTCGCGGCACGCAGCGCGTCCAGATGCTCTCTCTCGAATTGAAAGGTCTGCTTCCCGCTCGCGTCAGCGGCGCCAAAGCGCCTCGGCGTCTTTGCTCGAGCTGCAGCTCGGCTGGTCGCCGGAGACGGCCCTTGCCGCGTTGGAGCGCTCGCGGGCGCACCTTGAGCAATTGAGGGTTTCGCCGCTGAAGGATGGATAGACCCTGCGGCGTCGATGGCCTCGGGCAGGCTGGGTGCAGCGGGACCCGTGCTCGACGACGTCTGCGCCTCCTGCGTCGCTGGGTCGCCGGCGTCTCCGCACGATGCCAAGAGGAAAGCGCCCGGAATGAGCGCGACGAGGCCTATTGCCAGTCGACTCGACACGATTGATTGCCCTCGAGCGGGACGCTCATCCGTCGCGGCCGAGAGCCGCGAGCGTGCCCGAGAGCTTATCAAACCCCTCGGCGGCGGCGCTGCTCACATGTCGGAACATCCTTCGCTTCATCAATCGAAAACCGATGCTGTCGAGCCCGAAGCGCGCGAGGACGGTGGCTGGCTCTTCTCCTTGCCAGATGGCTCTCTGGATGGCCGCGAAGCGCGCCCACTCGGTGTCGAGCGGCTCGCTCGGCGAGGCCTCTGGGATGGGCGTCGAAGGAGGCGGGATCGCGGCCGCGACCGGGGGCCTGCGATGGAGCGACCCGAGCGGAGTTGCCGCGAGCGGTGCGCTCGCAGGCGGCACACTCGATGGAGCCCGCCGCGCTTCCATGGGTTGCAGCATGGTCTGCGCTTGGCTTCGCGACGCAGGAGTGACCTCTGCGACGACCGCGCTCCGCGGATCGAAGCGAGCATCGCTCGACGGGCTAGGCGGTCGCGAGACCGCGAACGGTAGCTCCGGCCGCGCTCCGGTCATGAGCGGGGCGATCTGCGTCGCCCCCCCGACGCGCTCGGAGGGCGGGGCGACCGACACCGCCGAGCTCGCGGTCGACGCGCTCATGGCCGTCCTGCGTTGGAACGGGAGCGTCACGCTCTTCGTGCGAACGGAGGTCGGCGCTGCCGCGGTCTCCGCGACCTCGCTCGAGCGCGAGGCGCTCCGCCTCGGTCGACGGGCGCGCGCGGCCTCGACCGTCTCGAGCGGACGCCGCGGCCACGCGAGCGCGAGGGCGGGCGTCACAGCGGCGACGTTGCCGAGGCAGCTCACGACGATGGGGCGCTCGAAGCGCAGATCACCGAGCGAAATCACGGCGCGCCAGGTGCCGACGAGGAGGCTCATCACGGGGTCGAGCGCGAGCGTGTCGAGCTTGAGACGAGCGACGAACGCGGTCCCTCGACCGGACACGTCCAAGATCATCAGGCTCGGCGACGGACCGCGGAACGTCCCCCGCAAGGCCAGCGACGCGCGCTCGTACCGAATCGCGAACTCGGCCCCGAGAGCAGTGAGGCGCTGGTCGATCGGCGCCGCGTGGAACGCGGCGAAGTCGAGCTGCCCCGTCGTCCAGCCCTCGGCGAAGGCCTCGCTGAGCGGATCGCCGTCGGGGCAAGGGCTTAGGAGAGGCCCCGCTGACTCTCCAGGGCGCAGCGTCTTCGACAGCGAGTCGACTTGGAGGAGGCCTGCGCTCGAGCTCTCGAGCACGCTCGCGCCCACCACGATCACGTCGCAGGACTTCTTCGAAGGGACGAAGTCCGACGGACCGAGAGCGAGGTCCCCCTCGGCGCGCTGGAGCTCGAAGCTCGGTGGGACGCTGTCGGGGACGAAGGCGCCCTGCGTCAGTCGGTAGCCGACCTTCACAGCGATCGTCGCGGTGTCGCTGCCAGGCCACAGCAAAATGCCAGCGCTCAGAGCGTTGGGCGTCACGTAGTCCGTGGGCGTCGTCACGACGAGACCTCCCGAGCGAGCTCGTGTCGAAGAAGCATCGCCGAGCGCACTCCGCGCTCTGCGCGGCCGACGATCAGAGCCTCGCGGCCCGGTGAGAAGCCGGCGCGAAAGCCTACGAACGCGTAGGTCAGCGCGACGCCCATCGACGCCGCTCCGAAGTCGCCTGCGATGTTCCCGAGCTCGAGGACCTGGGCGCCGGAAGCGAGGCCCTCTTCGGGCAGGCAGCGCTGATTGCGGCTCGCCGCGAGCGCCCACTCGCGCGACCGATGGGGTTCGTTGTTGCCGTCGTGCAGCACCCACGAGAACGAATCGCCTTCTCGCGACGCTGACGCCATCGCTCGGAGGAGCTCTGTGAGCGTCGTGGCGCTCTCTTCGCGCCGCTCTTCCTCGCTCATCTCGAGCGTCATCGCGGAGGTGACTCGGACGCCCGGCCCGGATCGGCGCTCTAGGATCGCGAACACCGCGGCCTCTCCGGGGACGAAGCCCTCGGGGCTCCCCGACGAGAGGAGCGCCAGGTCTTCACCGAGCGCCGAGTACCGAGAGGGCTCGTGGTAGCTGTCGATCGCCCCGACCATCACGCGCTCCTCGCCTTTCGTCAGGCGCCGGCGGGCCTCCTCGATTGCCGCCCCGAAGCCTGCGTGCCCCGCGCGGATCACGCCGAGGCCCTGGTGGCGCGCGCGGGACGGCGCACCGTTTAACACCGTATAAGCCAACTCCTCCCCGCGGGGGTCGTCGTCCGCGACCGCCATGACGAGCGATGGCGGAGGCCCGTCCGAGACCGGGAGCCTCGAGAGCGCTTCGACGCCGAGGGCGACGCGCCGTTCGTGGCCGAAGAGATCGCGAGGGAGGTTCGAGACGAGGCAGGCCCCGACCTCCGACCACGGGGCGCCGGGACAGCCCGTGTCGACCGACGAAATCGGGCTGTGTCGCGCGCGCAGCATCATCGCCGTCCCGAGCGCGCCGAGACCGACAGGAGTGATCGCCACGACGTCCGCGATGCGCACGGACGACACGCTGCTCGATTCGAGCGAAGTCATCTTTCAGCTCCTCGCTGCGTGAGTCTCTCGAGCACCGCCGCGAGCTCGCGCGCGGCGTGCTCCCGCTCGAGCCGGAGGAGGGCGTCGAGCGCACGCGCGAGGCTCTCGTCCTCTTCGCATGAGCGCTCCCATGCGGCCTCTTCGCGGGCAAAGTCCGCCAGCGTGAGGCGCGCCGCCGCGAGCGCGCTGGCGCCGAGCCCGACCGCGACACGCGCCGACAGCGCAGCGAACGCCTCGATCGACAGCCGCGGCCCATCGTTCGACGAGGTCGCCGCAGGCCTCTCGGGGCCCGAACTGAACTCCGTCAGCGGCCGGCTCTCTTCATTTACAGCATTGTCAATCATTGCGCCCATCCGCTCGGGATCCGCGATCCGAGCGAGGAGCGCCCGCTCCTCGACTCGCCACTCGTAAGGGTCGAGTCCGAAGCGCTCGAGCGCCGCGCTGCCCTCCTCCGCGACGGCGCGCGCGACCTCCATCGCTTCGTCGAACGGCATGAGGAGCTCGGGCTCCTCGTCGGCGTCCCACGTCGAGTAGCGCGCGACCATCAACGCGGAGCCCGAGAGGATTGGGGCCCGCCCACGCTCGGTGAGCGAAGGCGCATGACGGAATTGGGCTCGCGGCAGCTCCCGCGAGAAGCTCGCGGCACCCGCCGATGCCTCGGGCAGAGCGCACACAGCGACGCGCTCGAGGCCGACGCCGAGCTCCGAGTCGAGCGCGATCCCCCGGAAGATCATCGCGACGGTGTCGTCGTCGAGATCGACCTCGAGCCAGTCGCAGCGCATCTCGACGTTGGCGCGGCTGCCGTCGAGGTAATCGAGGCGCGCGGCGACCGCGAAGCCGAGCGAAAACCACGCGAGGACATCGCTCGTCGCGCCGCTGTGGCCCCCGGACTCGGGGCTCGTCACCTGTAGGAGCACGGCGTCGCCGGGCTTGAGCCACGGCGCGACGAGGCCGCGCCCTGGCTCCCAGTCGAGCGCGATCGCGAGCGCCTCGTCGTCCTCGACGAACGTCGGCGTGAGGTCGCGCGGGAGGCGAGGCTCGATGGGCGCGCCGCTCGTGGGATCGAAGACCGCGCTCGGTCCGAGCTCGATCAGGGCGACGGGGTCTGCTTGGGTCCCGCGGCGGAGCGCGAGACGTCGTCGAAATGAGGGGTTATCCATGGATTCGCCGCGCGGAGCGACGCGCACGTCGAGCGCGTGCTCGATCGCCATGGGCACGCGCAGCTTGCCGCGCAGCCCGAGATCGCAGCCCTTCCTCGGTGAGAGGAAGAGCGCTCCCTCGGGCATCGCGCCGAGGTTCGTGTGCTCGCCGCTCGCGAGCCAGGGCACAGGATCACCGGGCAGCAGCGCGCCGCCGTCGCGACGAAGCTTGGCGCTCGCACGGACCGAGACCGCGAGGCCGCGCCAGGTCTTGGCCTTGAGCGGGGCCACGACGACAGGCCCGACGCCCGACCAGAGCGCCCCGCGATGCGGGACCGCTGCGATGACGACGCCATCGTCTGGAGCCTGCTCCGCCTCGCGCATGGATATATCGCCGTTCAAGTTTCGAACCTCAAATCCCGAAGAGCTTCTGCGCAGCGATGACGGCGTCGACCATGTTTTGGCTGTAGTCCTTCTCGAGCTCGATGCCGAAGAGGTTGAGCTTGGCCTTGGCGATGAAGTCGAAGCGGATCTCCCCTGCTTCGAGCTTGAACGTGGACTCCTCCGTGGCTTTGCCGACGGTCAGCTTCGTCGTGTACGAGAGCTGCACTCCCACGGTCGCGGAGGCGAAGTCACCGGCCTTCGCGACGAGCCCGACGAACAGGATCGCGGCGAGCGTCGTCTCGAAATAGAGGTCGGTCTTTCCGTACTCGTTGTACTCGACGCTCATGATCCCGCCGACGCCGACGTTGATCAGGAAGTCGACGCTGATCTCGACCTTCACGAGCTTGAGGAGCCTCTGAGCGAGCTCGCCGATCGGACCGACGCACCTGGCGAGCGGGAACGAGTAGCGCAGCTCGATGCCGACGAGGGTCTCGAAGCCGAGCTGGATCCCGACCGCGCGGCCCACGCGGTTCGGCTTGAGGCCGGGCGTCTCGCCGTCGGCCGGCTTCGACTCGCGCGTGAGCTCGCGGAACTCGAAGTAGAACGCGCAGACGGGCGAGATGAAGATGTTGAGCGTGAGGAGCTTCGATTCGTCCGCGTGCCGCTCGAGGAAGTTCAGCCCGACGCCGATGCCCTCGATCTTGGAGAGCCACGTCTCGAGCGGCTTCAGCACCGACTGCAGCCGCTCGACGAGCTCCTTCACGTAGTCGAGCTCGAGGAAGTTGATGCTGACGACGCCCGCCGGATAGATGTTGACCGTCGTGACCTGCGAGCCCGCGCACGCGATCACCTCCGAGCGGATCTCGACGGGCTTCGGGTTGAAGGCCTTGATGACGTTCGCGAGCTTCGAGGCGACCGCCGTGACCTTCTTGCCCGTCTCGAAGCGCTCCTTGAGAGCCTTGCGGCGCGCGACCGCCTTCTCGACGGAGGCCTTTCGTTTCGCCTCGTTCGCGCGATCCTCGGCGCGGGCGGCCTCGAGCCTGGCGTTGTCCGGCGCGTCGCCCGCGGCCTGCCCTGCGTGGTAGACGTCCTCACGCGAGAGCTGCGGCTTCGGGTGTTTGGCGTCTGCGTACGCCTGCGCGTCGGCCGCAGCCTGCTTCTCTTCGGCGGCCTTTTTCGCCTCCTTGCGCTCCTCGGGAGTCTTGCCCGCCTCTCCTTCGCGCTTGTTCTCCGGCGTCTGGGCGATCTCCTCTTCCTTCTCGCCGACCCACTCCTTGTCGAGATGGACGACGGTCCTGTTGAAGTCCTCTCTCTTTGCTTCGAAGGTCTCCGGCAGGAGTCCTTTTCCGAAGAGCGACTGCTCGCGACGCTCGACCCGAACGAGCGGATGCTTGTCCGGCTCGCCGTTCAACTTCTGTGGCGGGGTGACGACCTGACACTTTGGCGTGCGCGGCGGCTCACGGCGCGTCAGGTCGACGTGCTTGAACTGGAGCTCGACCTCGGATCCTTTAACAATGTCGAGCCTACCGTCGAGCGCCTTGCGGTCCTTCGCGAAGACGACGAGATCCTCGACGCCGCACTGCCGCTTGAGCAGCGCGTCGACCGCGTCCGTCGAGAGATCGAGCGCCGTGTTGATGAACCAGCCCGACGTGTTGTTGTGGTTCTGATACGTCGGGTCGTGCCGGCGCTGCACGCGCTCCTTCTCCACGAGCAGGTCCGGTGAGCCCTCGAGGCCCTTCGCCTCCTTCTTGTAGACGCCGCCGTTCTTCACGCCGCCGCCGAGCCCATCGAATTCGGGGTTCTCGGAGGGCTTCGACTGGAAGGGGTCCCCGATGCGCGTCTTGCGCAGGATGATGCGTTCGCCGCGGCAGACCGTCTTCTGCGTCGAGGTCTCCGTCTTCGCGGCGAGCTTCGTGTCGATGAAGTTCCGGTGCGGCTTCGTCGCCTTGCGGTCCTTCTTCTTCCAGAGGATGTCCGTCGGCGCGAGCGAGTCGGCGCGGAACGTCGGGTGCGTCGTGACGATCATCTCGTCGTGGTTCGTCGTCTGACTGGTGCTCGTGACATCGCCTTGGATGTCCTTCGCGCGGCAGTCGTATTGATCGGCGGCGACCACCTGCGCCGTGACGGCGCTCGACGTGCTCGCGGCCGGCTTGGCCGCTGTGGGCTTGGCTGCCGTGGGCTTCGCCGCGGCGGGCTGTGCTGCGACAGGCTTCGCGGCGGTAGGCTTCGCGGCCCCAGCGGTGGGCGAGGCGGGTTTGGTACTAGGCATGACGGAGCTCTCCGTGAGGTCGGACTGCGATCAGCGAATGACGCGCCACCGGTTCTGCCAGCGCATGAACGTGAGGTCGGAGGCGACGCTCGGCTTCTCCTGCCCGCGGCGGTTGCCCTGAAGGACCTTGTCCCCGCTCGCGCGCGAGACGTGGACGAGCCGGTCGTCGCACGACGTGCGAAACACCAGATCTCGGCGGTGGATCGGCGCCATGTCCCACGGGCCCGAGAGAGCGCCGCCGAGGAGAGCCTCCGTCGCGGAGGGCTCGCTCCACGACGTCTCGAGCATCTTGTGCGTGTCGTGCGACTTCAGCTCGAAGAGCGAAATCGCCGCGCTCGGATCGCCTCGTTCGAACGCGCCGCGAAGCTCCAGCACCGCGTCCGCGAGCTCGGGCGTGCCGTCCTCGGGGATGCCCGCGGGCGGGGCCGCGAGGTAGAGCGGCCGCGGGAACGTCGATGGAATAGTAAATACCTTGTGAAAGTGCCAGCCGAGAGGGCCGAGCTCCGTTCCGTCGGCGGGGCGCTCCGTCCAGCTCGCCGACACGAGCTCGACTTTGTCCTCGTCGCGGATCGCAGCGTCGAGCCGCGCGGACTTGTGGTCGGGGTCCCCGAAGCACGACACGGAGAGGCGGTTCTCTCCGGGCACGAGGTAGTGGTTCGCGACGCCGGTGTGCGTGTTCATCAGCGTCGACTCACCGTCCACGAGGACGAACCCGTTGATCGCGACGCGCGCACGCACCGCGAGCCCGTGGCGTATGAGGTAATTGAAATAGGGGACGCTCACGGGATCTGCTCCGTGATCTTCGCGGCGAGCCGGTTGTCCGAGGTGGCGAAGGCCTTGATGTCCTTCGTGTCGAGATCGATGGTCGCCTTCTCGAGCGCGCACTTCGTCTCGCCGACCGTGAACGAGATGCGCTCCTTCGCGCGGAGGACGAGGCTCCCGACCTCGAGCGTCAGCTTCTTCGGCGCGGTGAACGCGACGTCGTCGCCCGCGGTAGCGGTGAGACTCCCCGCGACCTTCCGCACCATCGCTCCTTTGATCCGCGTCTGGATTTCTCGCTTCGCCTTCTGAAGCAGGAGCGCGCCGATCGTCTCGATCTTCGCGCGACCGGTCGTGCGGCTCGCGGTCGCGCCCGCGATGGTCGCGTGCACGCCGCCGACGACCGTGATGTTTGCGCGGCTCGCGCTCGAGCTGTTCGCGTCGACGGTCGCCTCGAGGGCGAGCGCACCGATGGTCTCGGAGAGGTTCTTGGCGCCGGTCGTGTCGGTCTGGCCGACGCGGCGCACGTGGGCGCCACCGATGCGGACGTCGCGATCGCCACCGACCGTGGTCGCGCTGTCGCGGCCGATCTTCAGGCTGCGGTTCGCGCCGACCGACTCGACGCGATCGTGACCGATGATCTCCGAGCGCGCGTGCCCGACGTCGAGCCGCCGGTCGTGCCCAATCTCGACGACCTCGTCGCGACCCACGTCGCGCGAGTCGACCTCGAACGTCGTCTCCATGCGGTCGTGCTCGATCTCGACGGTCCGGTCGCGCTCGGCCAGCATGCTTATGCGCTCCTCACCGAGCGTGTCGTCGAAGAGGATCTCGTTCTCACCCGTGCGTTCGCGGTTCTCGTTTCGCGGCGAGCTGATCGAGCGCAGGGCCGTGAACATCCGCTTCTCCGGCAGCGTGACGTGCAGCGGATCGAGCGGGTTGAAGAGGCGACCGAGGATCACGGGCCGATCGGGATCACCCTCGAGGTAGCCGACGAGGACCTCCCAGCCGACGCGCGGGATGCCCACGGAGTGCCCAGTGTTGTCCTGCAAGGTCGGGATCCAATCCGACGCGTCGTCGTCCTTCGCCTGGCGTCGATCCCAGGGAAAATGGACCTTCACGCGACCCCACTCGTCGGTGTGGATGTCGCTGCCGGCCGGCCCGACGACGAAGCCGACCATGAGCTGCGGCATGCCGGGCTTCGCCGCTAGCGAGAGCGGATTGGGGCGATACGTCCTCGAAGCGTCGACACCCTCGAAGCGCACCGAGAAGGGCCGCTCGGCCTCGTCGAAGTCGTAGAGGACGCGCGTCATCGCCACGTCGAGATCGCCGAGCGGTGACCCCTCGATCGCGACCGCGATCCCCGGTCGGATCGCGATCGCATGCGAAGCGCCGGTGATCAGGTTCGCGGCTGCGTGGAGGGCCTCGGCTGCGTTCGCGGCCGCGAGATCTCCGGCTGCTGGAGCGTCGTTCTTGCCGGGATAGACGTAGACCTCGGGCCCCGTCGCCGATCCCTTCGCCGAGCCTGCGTTCTCGAGAGACGGTCGCTGGAAATCGAAATCGCGGAAGGTGATCTTCCCCGGCCCCATCGCGCGCTTCGTGCCCACCTCGAAGACCGCCTCGCGACGACCGTCCAGGCCCGAGGCCTCGTGAAACGCGATGGAGTCCGAGCGGTCGTACGCGCCGGGCGAATCACCGAGGACGACTGCGTCGTCGTCGTCCACGACCGAGAAGATCCCCTCTTCGGCGAGGAGCCGAGTCACGAAGTCTAGGTAGCTCTCGCGCCAAGCGACGACGTACGGCCGGCTCGGGTAGCTCCGGTTGAGAGCGCGCCGCGTCGCGATGCCTCGCTCGCCGAGGACCTCGCACACGATCGACGGGATGTCCTTGTTTCGAAAAACACGGAGATCTTCCGTAAAACGCAGCGTATCCAACCTGCTCACGAGCGTGAGCTCGACCGGCGCGCCCACCCGATCGCCGACCGCAGCCGCGCCGCGCGTGACACGCGTGACGACGCGCCTCACCGTCCGGTGCTCCGCGCCACGCGCGATGACGAGCGTCGCGACCTCACCGGCCCAAGCGTCCGGATCGATGCGCGCGTGCACGTCGACGAAGAACCTCACTTTGAGCGCGCCGAGCGAGCTCGCCGCCTCCGCGCCCGTGAGGGTGCGTACTGCGAAGAAGGCTCCGCCGAGCTCGAGATGGACACGAACGGGGACCTGCATGGCTTCCTCAGCTGTTGTGCTTCACGAGCTTCGTTTGGATATCGAGCTTCGAACCGGCGAGCTGGATGGCGTCCGCGCAGAGCTCGATCCCGCTCGGAGTCATCACGATCGAGCTCGAGCCACACACGAGCTTGATCGAGTCCTTCGCGCCGACGCGGATCTCCTTCTTCGCCTCGAGGCTGAGCGTGCCCCCGACCATGAAGTCGGCGGTCTCGTCGGCCGCCTCCGTGACGCGGCCACCGCTCTGAATTTGGAGGTCTTCGCCCACGATCTCGGTGAAATCACCGTCGACCTGCGTCGTGCGGTTCTCGGCTGCGAGCTCGAGCGCGACGCCCCCGACGATGCTCATCGCGACCTCCGCGGTCGCGTCGGTGACGTTCTTCTTCGAGGCGCGCAGGACGGCACCACCCACCAAGAGGAGCGCGTCCTCCGAGGACGCCGACATCTGCCCGAGCGAGACCTCGAGCGCCGCCGCGCCGACCTTGAGCTTGCGGGTCTCTTCGACGTTGAGGTTCACGTTCTCGTGGGCGTGGAGGTTGCGACTGCCACCGATGCGGACGCTCTCGCTCCCGCCGACAGCAGTGGTGCGCCCCGCGCCCGTCTTGATCTTTTCGTGCGCCGCGACGCTGTGATGTTGGTCGTTCCGCACGGACAACGAGTGATCGCGCCCGGTCGTCACCCGCTGGTCACGCCCGACCCTGTGCAGCGCGTCTCGCTCGATCCGCTCGGTCTTGTTCGCGTCGGTCGAGATGACCATGTCGCGCGACGCGTGCCAGTAGACGTTCTCCGCGCCGAGGCGGTCCTCGAAGTGGAGCTCGTTGAACGACCCGCCGCCGGGGGTCGTCGCGGTCTTGTAGACGACGCGGGTCTTGTTCTCGGGCAGGGAATACGCAGGCGGATGCTCGCCGTCATGGATGCGGCTCAGCACCAACGGACAGTCGGCGCTGCCCTCCTCGTGGAGCGTCGCGACGACCCAGCCCGTGCGCGGGTACATCATGGAGCCCGGCGCGCCGCGCTGGGCGACGCGCATCCACGTGCCCGCGTGCTCGTCGCGTTTGCCCTCTCGATCCCAGTGCATCTGCACGCGGACGCGGCCGTCCGCGCTGGGGTAGACCTCGTCGCCGTCGGACGCGACCACGACGCCGTACGAGAGCCCGCCCGCGTGGCCCGCGCCCCCACGCCGCAGGCGCGACCCCGAGGGAGGCGCCGGCGCGCGGTAGGGCGACGCGAGCGGCGCAGCTTCGAACGAGACCGCGAAGCTCTTATCGGAGGCGTCGGCGAGCTCGAGCGACGTGGAAATAATAAATAACGCTTGACCATCTGAATCGAGGGTCTCGTCCGCGTGAAGCGCCCGACCGGGGAAGACGCGCAGCGAGCGCGCCCGGCCTACCCCACCGCCACGCGCGAGCGCGGCGAGCTCCGCACCGTGCGCGACGACGGCGCTCGTCGCCGAAGGCGTCGCGGGTCCGCCGCCAGGGGCGTCGTAGCTCTCGTACGAACCGGCGGGCCCCGGCGTCCTGGCCTCGAGCGACGCGAGGGGGGAAGGTCCGCCGTCTGCGGCGGACCGCCGAGCTGGAGCTCGATCGATGGCATTGAGCGCGAGCGACGGGTTCTTCCACGAGAAGGACTGCGTCGCGACGGAGGTGCTCGCTTGCGCAACGAAGGGACCGAGCGCCGTCACCCACTCGATTTCATCGGACAAAGCCGTGTCGCGCAGCACGGGCAAGGTGATCGCGAACGCCGCCGGGGAGTGATCGGCGAGCACGACGGCACTGTCCGCGTCGTGATCGAACCAGAGGTAGATCCCCACCTCACCGAGGAGCCGGAGCAGGTAGCCCCAGTCGCTCTCGGCGCGCTGCGCGCGGTAGGGTGATCGTGGGTAATCGCGACGGAGCTCGAGGCGAAATGGGACGCCGTGCGACGAGAGGAGCTGCGTCGCGATCTCGATCGCGCTCATGTCGACGTAGGCGCGCGACGTGTGAGCGAGCTCGAGCGGTCGGGTGAGCGGCACGATCAGGAGGTCGGCGCACGACGTCCGTGCGGAGGACGCGCTCACGGCGATCTCTCCGACGAGGCCGCGGATGGAGCGCGGCGCGGAGAGCTCGTCGCTCAAGAGGAGCTGCGCGGAGACTCCGGGCGCGATCGCGGTGAGCGCGTCGGCCGGACCCAAGACGCGGACGCGGTATTCGAACGGAGCGCTGACCCGTTCACTGCCGCGACAGTTTGCGACTTCGAAGGCCCCGCTCGGGAGCTGGACGGTCGCCTTGCGAACGCGATGCTGATCACCCATGACTCGTCGTCCTCACTCGGTGATGTCGTCGGGCCCGCCGCCGACGGTTACTGCGTCCTTGGCGATGAGCCGGAGGTCGCCCGCGAGGCGGATCGCCCCTGGCGTCATCTCGATGGAGAGCTCACCGACCTCGATCCGGACGCGGTCACGCGCCTCCACGACGAGGTCGTCGGAGCGAACGCTGCCGTGTTGTCGGGCGGTATACGTCGCGTCGCCGGCGACGTTGCTCGAGATCGTCTTCGCGCTGAGACCGAAGTTCGCACCGGCCTTGAAGACCGCGTTGCCGAGCACCGTGCGCGCGAACGTCTCGCCCACCATCTCCGCGATGCTCTGGTCTTGGGTCTTGGTGAGCCGCACGGCGCCGATCGTCTCGGAGAGGAATTTGTCGACGCTGCGTGTGATGGCGCCGCCCGCGACCGACACGTGCGCAGCGCCCACCTTGCGCGTGAAGAGCTGCTTCGCGCTGCGAACGATCGACCCCTGGATGAGCGTCGACGGATCGAGCATCGACTTGGCCTTGGCCGCGAGCGATCCAGGTGACGGGAGCGCTGACTTCAGGGCGGCGCCGGGGCTCGGGAGCTTGCCCCCCGACGCGAGCGTCGAGAGTGCCTGCTTCGGTTTGGGGAGCGCCGACTTGATCGAGCTTTTGATCGAGCCGAACGAGTCCTCGACCGAGGGCTTCGGCGGCGCAGACAGCCCGCCCACGAGCGAGACTCGGACGCTGCCCACCTTCTCATGGTCGTTCGCTTGGACGGTCGTCATGAGCGTGCCCTCGATGTCGACCTTCTCGCTCGCGCCCACCGTCCGACGGCGGTCATGCCGCACGTTGAGCTGATCGGTCGCCCCGACGTTCACCACGAGGTCGTGTCCGACCGCGTAGCGTTGGTCCCTGCCGGTCGCTCGGCTGAGGGAGACCTTCACGTCGTGGGTCTCGTCACGCCCGACGGTCTCGCGCTGATCGTGTTTGACGTTGCTGACGAGCTGATGTTCGGCCTTGATGAAGATCTGCTGGGCGCCGCTCGTGTCATCGAGGCGGATCTCGTTGGCGCCGGCCTTCGTCGGGTACGACTCCGTCTTGATGGTCATCACGTTCTGATGCGCGGGCTGCGCGTACGTCGGAACCATCTGTCCGTTGATCAGTCGCCCGAGGCCGACTGGACGACTCGGATCACCACCGATGTAGCCGACGACGACCTCCCAACCGACGCGCGCGAGCGCGATCGATGACGAGGTCTCCTGCAGCATGCGGAGCCAGCGCGAGTCCTCGTCGGTGTTCTTGGCCTCGCGGTCCCAATGGAAGCGCGCCTTGAATCGACCGTAAGCGTCTGTATGGATCTCTTCGCCGGGGGGACCGACCACACGCGCGGTGTGGGTTCCGCCGATGATCGGAGCGGGCGTCACGACGGGCGGCCGATAGCGGACGTCGGTGGGAATGGCGTGAAAGTCGTTTTCGTACCGCCCGCCCTGCGCGCCGAACGAATAGCGGTGCTCGACCGTGACAAGCAGGTAAGTGCCTGAGAACGACAGTCCGTCATCGTGCTCGAACCCAAACGTGCGCATCGGCCGAAAGTGGACGGCTGTGCCCTTCCCCTCGGCGAAGCGCTTGTCCCACGTCGCGGCCTCCAGCCGAAGTTGGGCCAAGCGCTTGCCAGCGGCCGGGTCGCGGTATCCCGTCAAATACTCGTAGCGCTCGAGCTGCCCGACTCGGTCGCCATTCTGCCGATCAACGGCAGACGCCGCGAGCGACGATTGGGGGGTTCGCCAGTTGTAGTCATTGACGGTTACAACGTCGGTCCCGACCTGGGCGCCTCGGGCGAAGGCATGAATCGTCGGGCCGTCCGAGGACAGCGCTCCCTCCCCCGAGGTGAGCCCGAAGACAGAGACACCGTCGACGTCGCTGGACGCGCGCGAGTCATCGGAGAACCGAACGCTGTCGTCGTCCTCAATCGTGTAGTGGACGCCCTCGTGCTCCATCAGACGATGCACGAAGTCGTAGGTCGTCTCTCTGTATTGGACTGAATAGGGCAGGTCGGGTAGCGGCGCGGCGAGCGCGAAGTGCGCCTCGACGCCTGCGTCCGCGAGCAGATTTCTTACAATCTGGTCAGCAGATATGTCCCGAAACTTGCGCACGCCGCGGATGAGCGCAGTGAACGCGATGCTCGAACGGAGCTCGACTTCGTAGGCCTCGAGCCCGTCGCGGACCCCCAGGTGACGAGCGGCTCGCACGCGCAAGCGCATCGTCCGCTCGGGCACCCCGTCGGCGAGGAACGCGACGCTCGCCATGGAGTCGAGCGCGCCCGCGAGATCGAGCGGCTGCGGAGAGCGGAGCTCGAGCCGGGCGCACGTCGGCTCGGACGCGGCCTCGCGGACCCACAGCGCGCGCGGCCGATGCGTCTCTCCACCCAAAGTGCATAGGACATCCCACTTACGCACGTGTCACCCGTAGGGTTGAAGGTTCTGAGCTGTCCGAACCGTCTCCGGGAGATCGATCGCGGAGCTGACGTGGACGCGGCGGACGGAGGCGAGCTTCTTCGGACGAGGGATCCCCGCGCGCCACGTGAGCTCGACTGTTCGGCTGCGCGTGTCGACGAGCACGCCGTCGAGCGCGGGGGTCGAGACGTGCTCACGCTCGGTGAGCTCCCAGCCGATCCGCGGCTGAAAAGACGGCAGGCGCAGGGTCAGGCGCGGCTGCTCGGCGTGGACGCCGATGAGCTCGATAGGCTCGGGGCGAATCCACGGCTGCGCTGCCCGCAGCGAATCCTGAGCCCACGAGTCTGCGAGCGGGTGGCGGTCGCGAGGTGGCAGGGGAGCTCGGTCGCGGGCCCAGCCCTCGTCGAACGTGCCCAACCGACTCCGCCTCGGCTCCTCATCCTCGGAGACAGGGCCGAGACTCGCCGCTCCTGCCCTCTCAAACGGACTCGCGAGCTCGATCGTCAACCGCGGGTCGAGCGCCAACGGGAGGGGGCCGCGCAGCGTGCCGACATCCCCGAGTCCACGACGCGCGACGAAGCGAATCGCTCGCTCCAACGAGCCCGCGCGCACCCCGACGACGTGCTCGCGCGCGGTGTCGGGTGCGTCGGCGACGCCCACTACCCCGAGATCCGTGAAGCCCTTCTCGAAAGCGAGATCGCTCGGGCCGACCAACCCGAGAGCCTCGTCGCGCACGTCCGTGAGGCGCACGCCGCGGCTCGCGAGGTGGAGGCCGCCATCGAGCTCATAGCGCAGCGCGAGCTTCACGACGGCCACGAGCCCCGGCGCGCCGCTCGATGTCGGGGCTGCCATGATTCGCGCATTGGTCAGCGTGTCGTTCGCGAGCCGTTGCTCGATCATCGGGCTTGCTCCGCAAGCGCGCCGAGCTCTTCCTCTTGGCGAACCACCCAATCGGCCAGATCGACGTGTGGCGGTTGACCAGTTACAAACGAGTAATCGAGTTCGGCGATGCGCCGCTCTCCCGGGCGCGCGTCGGGGTCTCGCAAACGCGCGAGCGACTGAGCGCTCGAATATGCGAGTCCGCCGCGAATCCGCGCGCCGAGCGCGAGTGATGCTGGGGGCGCGGCCTCCGCGGTGCCCAACATGATCCTGAGCGCGGACGCCGCGATCGCGTCGCCGCGGTCGGCTGAGCGGACAAGCAATGGCTGGTGCGCGAGATAGCCATGTAAACCGAGCGACAGTCCGAGGGCGGGCTCTATCGCATAGAGAGACTGGAGCAGCGCGACGTCCCGCGACTCGCCCATCAACCCCAGCCCGAGCACCGCGTCGTGTTCGAAGGGCTCGACGGCGCCGCGCGCGACGATCGCCGAGCAGAGGGCCCTGAGCTGCGCGCGCCCGCGCTGGGCGCCGAGCATCGCCAGGCACATGGCGGCCTGCACGGCGACCACGCCGTCCCCGTGGTCCAGCGTCGCGATGACCCCCGCGATCGTCGGCCGGTCCGCCGGCGCGCCGCGCAAGACGATCGGGAGAACGGCCGCCACGACGCTCGGATCGGGGTGGCGAAGCAGCATCAGGAAGAGGGGATGGCCGATGCGTCGCCGTCGCGCGACTTCGAGCCAAATCAGGCTGTTCGCGGGGTCGGACTCGACGGCGTCGACCACCGCGCCGTCGAGCCACGGCCCTGAGCCGAGCGCGACGGCGTCGACGAAGGCGTTCGCGATCTCGCCGCGCGGCCCCGCGAGGGAAGCGAGCTCGACGAGGAGGATGCGCGCGACCGGCGAGCGCATACAGCTCACCGTGAACGCCGCGGCGAAGACCCTCCGCGGGTCGAACGTCACGGCGTCGGCCACGTAGTCGACGAGGGCAGTCACCAAATCGAACGGAGCCACCTCGCCCGAAGAGGGTGTCGCGAGCGCGAAGAGCGCGTCGAGCTCGGCGAGCAGGCGAACCTCGGAGGGCCGCGCGTGGACCCACGACTCCGTCGGCAGCGGTCGCCGCAAGAGGCCGAGCGAGCCGATCTCCTCGAGGACGTCTCGAGCGAGGACGTCGAGCATGGTCCGCCTCTTGGTCGCGGCCCGATGTGGTGACGGTGCTGTAAGTACAGCGTCCGCCGACGGACTGACCTCGTACGCGAGCGGAGTGCCCACGCTCACCCGGAATCCGTCGCGAGCGCGAGCCTCTTTCGCAGAGGCGCGGGCGGCCCAAGCGAGCTGTGGCCGGAGCGCGGCGAGGTGCTTACGCACGACCCCTATCGACGGTTCCTCGGATGACTGCGTTAGCGATTCCGCGCGGTCGAGCGCCGCCAGTCGGTCGTCGATAGAGAGACGCTCGTCGGACAATTCGCCGAGCGCGAACAGGAGTCCGCGCGCGAACAGATCGTCCGTACTATGCTCGAGCGCATCCTCGAAGAGACTGTGCGAAAGCTCGCCCGCGCCCGAGGCCGGAGCCTCAATTGGCTTGGAGCGCACCATTCGCCCCCTGCTACGTGGCGTCCCCGGAGCTGGTTGCAGAATTGGAAGCGCTTTGTGAAACGCGCGGCATCGCTCGAGGTGGACGACGCGAACACTTACCGCGCTGTAACCACAGTAAAGAGCGAACGCCCCGCGCGTCAGTCGATGGACGCTACTTCGACGGTGACATGCGGCCCTCGAACACGCGCGTGCTGAAGAGCGAGCGTGAGTAGACCCCCAACGTGAAGGGGCCGCGGCCCACTGACGCTGGCAGGTCGACCTGCCCGGCGACGAAGGGGAGAACGCGAAGCTCCACCTGTTCGCGCTCGACCGAAGAGCCGTGGCAAAACGTGGCGGAGAGCCCATCGCCGTGGAGCGTGGTCTTCATCGGTTCGGCGCCCGCGACGCTGACTCGATAGTAACTGCGGTTCGAGAAGCCAGTGAGCTCGGCGCCCTCGCCCATCGAGTAGCGAAGCAGGTAGCACTTGCCTCGCTGGAGCGTGAGCGTCGTCGTCGGCTGCTCCCACTGTCCATTCACGGTCGACTCCAACGCGTAGGAGTAGCCGTCGCGGCGAGCGCTCGAACCGAGCAGTGGGCCCCGCCGCGCCGACGGGCCCGCGGGTGAGATCGGCACTCGTTCGAAGACGTCGAGCTCGCACTCACGCGAGAGCGGCACCTCCTCGTCTTTCGCAGTGAGCGTGGTTGGGTCCGCGCGTGTCGTCGGGTCGCCGGCCGACAGACCGAACAGCGCGCCATCGACGAGCTCGCGGTCGCGGTCTCTCTCTCGCTGGCCGCCGATGACCGTGAGATCCACGCGACGCGCGTTCGCCGCGCGCACCAAGATCTCGTAGCGGGCGTCGGCGCGCAGGCGAATCGGCATCGCATCGCACCGCCCGCTCGCGATCCACTCGGCGCCCTGCGCTTCGAGCTCGGACTGGGTCTCGTACGCGTCCAGCGACGACGGAGGACGTGGCCGTTCTGGACTCGGCGTCAGGCTCCCGGGAAATTCAGAGCCGACGTGACCGAAGCTCCCCTCGCCCACACAGCCCGCGAGGACGAGCGGCGCGCCGCTTCGGAGCAGCGTCACGAGCCGTCTCACGGACCGCCGCCACCGCCCGCGACGCCACCCGTACCGCCCGCGCCTGCTCCGCCGCCAGCGCCGCCGGTCCCCTGCCTTACAGTCGGGTAATCGAAGAAGCAGGCCTCGAGCCCCAGCGCACCGAGGAGCGCGAGCGCGACCACGACGAGCGCGACGGCCGCGCGGCTCACCACACCCCCACAGCGAAGAGCCCCGCCGAGCGTGGACCGACCATCGGCGCGAGCGTGATGGTGGGCGCCGCTGCCCGCTGCTTCTCGGCGCCGACGACGAGGCCGTGCGCGAAGAAGACCGCGCCCACCGCGATCGCCGAGAGGCCGCTCACGAACATCGCAGTCGCCGCGACGTCGAGGTTCTCACCGTCGGTCGCGAGCTGCCGCGCCGCCGCGACGTCGCTCGGGTTCGAGCACTCGAGCGAGGTCTTCGAGACCTTGCTGCACGACGCGAGCGCGTCGAGGTCGTCCTCTTTGCCCGACGCGGCTGCGTAGAGACCGCCGAAGATCGCGAGCGACGCGAGCCCGCCGCCCGAGATGACGAGGCCCGCGATGACCTCGGGGCCGATGAGCGACGGCGTCGCGCGCGAGGGAGGGTTCGGGTCCGTGGGGCGTGTGTCGTAGCCGACCAAGACCAGCTCGACCGCGCGGGCCTCACCCTCGGCGAGCGCGACGTCTTGGATGGTCGCGACGCAGCAAGGAGCCTCGACGGCGAGCCGATGTCGCCCCGGATCGACGAAGAGCGCACGGCCGAGCGCATCAGCGGGGAGCTCGCTGCCGTCGAGCGAGACGACAGCGCCGTCGGCGGGAGTGAGCAAGCTCACGGTGAGGCGCGGCAGGCGAGGCTCGATGCGCTTCACCGCGGCGGCGGCGCGCTCGACCAAGCGAGGGGGGGCGCTCGGCAGGGCCGCTATCGAATTGAAAGCGCGATAAGCCGCAGCGATTTTGCCGTTCTCCTCGGCGCATCGCCCGGAGACGTAGACGCGCACTGGGTCGGGCGCGGCGCCGTCGGCGGTGGTCGCGACGCCCGCGCAGGAGACCTCGGGGGCGGTGACATCGTAGGGAAACACGGGGCGCGCGGGTGCTGCCGCGCCGAGGCCGTGGCGGATCGCGTCGCCGCTCTTGATGGCCCGCTCGAGGTTCGCGGTGCTCTCGCTCGGGTCGGACGCGACCTCGTCGTAGAGCGGGATCGCCTGCGCTGCGCGCTCCGTCGCCTCGTAACAGGAGCCGAGTTCGAGCAGCGTCTCGGGCTCGCGCGCGAGGGCCACGGCCTCTTCGAAGCGCGGGCAGGCCTCGGCTGCGCGGCCGTCGGCCATGAGCTTCTTGCCTTGTTTTACGAGCTGACGCGCGCGCTGCTCGGGTGGCGCGGCGTCGGTCTGTGCGTGAGCGGCGCGCGACGCCCCGATCGAGATCGTGAGAGAGAGCGCGGCGAGCGCGAGGCTCGCCCGACAATGAATCACGGGCACTTCACGATCGGCGTGATCGGCGCGAAGTCCCATTGGGTGAGATCCATCGCGTCGTAGGCCTCGAGCGCGTTCTCGAGCGTCGCGGAGAACTCGCCGAGGGTCTGATCGAGGCCGTTCGCGGCGCCGGTGACGCCGACGCAGAGGAACTTCGAGCGGCAGCAGACGTCGACGGGAGCGAGCTCACAGCGCGCGTTGGCGGCGGTGATTCCCTCGAGATCGGCGTCGCCGTAGAGCAACCGCCCGTCGACGAACACGAGGGTGACCTCACGCGGGGTCGCGTCGAGCACGGCGCGGTACGGATCGGGATCGCTGCTCGGGAGGAAGACGGCGATGTCGGCGCGCTTACCGACCTCGAGCGACCCGAGGTACTGGCTGACGCCCATCGCCCGAGCCGCGTTGATGGTGGCCATCTCCACCAGCGTCTTCGCGTCGAGGATGTTGCCGAACTGGGCGTTGTCGACCTGATCGGCGAAGCGCAGCTCGTCGAGCATGTTCTGGCTGCCGCCCATGGACCAGTCGGGCGCGATCGCGACGTTCACGCCTTGCGCGAGCATCTCGGGGATGTTCGTGGTCTTCGACAGGTCGGTGCCGCCGCCGTAGAGAAATACGTTGGAGCGCGGCGACCAGACGAGGCTCATCGCGTTCGCGCCCATGATGGCGATCTGGCTGTTGTCGAGCGCCGTGCCGTGGATGATGGTCGTGCGCGAGTCGTAGAGGCAGAAGTCCGTGGTGCTGACGGTGCCGAGGGTGGTGAACTCGTTGCGCGAGGTCTGATCGACGCCCTCACCGACGTGGACGACGTAGCAGTTGGTGTCGCCGTCGTTGAAGTTGGTGCAGACGCCGTCTGCGCTGGACGTCGACGGGAAGAGCGTCGAGGTCTGCATCTTGTCGGCGGGCAGACCGTTCGGCGTTTGGTCGATGGTGCGCGAGATGCTGCCGTAGCACTGCTTGTTGCCGAGCGAGCCGCCGGGCGAGCCCTGCACCGCGGTGGTGCCGGCGATGAGCGCCTTCGTCTCGCCGTATTTGTCGAGCTCACATGCGTAGTCGACAGGGCTCCCCGATTCGCCGGCGAGGTACTGCTTGGTGTCGACCATCGCGCCGTAGCGGGCCTCGTTCGTCCACTGGTTGTGGTTCTGGTAGACCTGCATCGGCACCCAGTCGTCCTCATCCATGATGTCGAAGAGGATGTGGTTGTGGCCGTCGATGAGGCCCGGCGCGATCACGCCGTGCGTGTCGATCACGGTCGCGCCCGCAGCCGACGCATGGTTCGCGCAGCTCGCCGCGACGCAGACGATCGTGTTGCCGTCGATGAGGATCTCGCCATCGAGAGAGCTCGACGGCAAAAGGAGGATCCCTTTCAGCAGGTAGCGCGTGTCGGAGCCATCCGTCTCGACCACGGGACCACCGCCGTCGCACGCGCCCTGACCACCGCCACCGCCACCGACGTTCATGCCGCCGGTGGCGTCACCGCCCGCGCCGCCCGTGCTCGAGGTCGTTCCGCCAGCACCGCCAGGGCCAGGACCGCTGCCGCCGAGACCGGCACCACCGTTCTCGGGGCGCGGGACGGGGAGCGGGAGCGAACCGTCGGCGACGCCGACGTCGCAAGCGGCGAGGACGAGCGCGAGCGCAGTGACCACACCGCAGAGCCCGAGGTTCTGCTCGACCCGGCGAGCGTGATCGAAGGGAAGGACCATGGCTCGATGTTATACGAGTCGAGCTCTTCCGCGCTCACCAGAACATGGCGAGGGGCGCTCGAAGCGGGCGCGTGCTCGGCGACTCAACAGGCGTGAGCGAGGCCGAGGCGCCGTCGACGTCGAGCACGGCGAGGCCGCTCTCCGTCGCGACGAAGAGCCGCGAGCCCGCCAGGATCGCGCTGCGAGACGCGTGATCCCGAGTCTCGGGGACGGTCGCGACGGCGAGCGAGTCGAGCCGAGAGACCTGACCGAGCGCGTCGACGCGAGCGAGCACGACCGCCGACGGTGAGGTCGTCACGAACACGAGCGTGGCGGCTTCGGAGTCGACGTCGGCGTCGCTCGGGAGCACAAACATCGCCTCGAGTCGCTCGGCCACGAACGGGACGCGCGCGAGCTCACCTTGCTCGTCGAACACGACGATCGACTCGTCGAGCACCTCCGCGAGGAGATCGCCGAGCGCGCTGGATCGCGCGGCACGCGCCCCTTCGCCGAGCACCACCGGTGAGCTCGCGATCGCCGGGCGCGTCACACAGCCCCCGCCCTCCTTGCTCGCCTCGATCGAGAGCGCGACGTGGAGGGGTCCCGTTCCGTCTTCGATCGGCGAGGCGATCCCCTGGATCTCGGCGCCGTTCTCCGTGGGTTCGGCGGAGAGGATCGCGGTCGGCACCGGACACGGGACGCTCGGCGTGAAGCCCCCACCCGCGCGGACGAAGCGAGCGCGCTGACCGAGATCCGCGCTGAAGACGACGAGACCATCCGCGCCCGAGCCGACGAGATCGACCACGCCCGAGAACGCACCCAAGGGGACCGGCGACGCGAACCGAGAGCCGTCGAATGACGAGGACACGAGGGTCGCGGACTCGCCGTCTTCGTTCGCGAAGAGGAGCGCCGCGCCGCGGAGCGCGCGGTCGTTGTCCCGCTGCGCAGCCACGGCGATCGGAGCCGCACCCGCCTCCAGTGGCAACGTTGCCACGATCTCGAGCGAGTCGGGATCGAGCGCGACGAGGGCGCCGCGCTCCGCGTCGAAGGCGAGCATCGGTGACATGGGCACTGCGAGCGGGGCGCGGGCCCCGTCCTCGAACGTGATGGTGTCGAGCGGTCGCGCTGGTTCACAAGCCGCCGCGCACAGGATCGCTACAGCCAACGACGCGCGAAGAAAAACCCAGGGAGCGATGGTGTTCATCGCCCTGGGTGTCGAGGAGGCGCGCCTGGAGTTGCGTCAGCCCGTTGCTTTTTTCGCCTTGGGCTCGCGCTTCGGCGCGGCCTTCTTCACGTCGGGCTTCTTGTCGTCGGCGGCGGGGGTGGCGGCCGCCGTGTCGCCCGCCGGCTCCGCCGTCTTGAGGCTGCGCTTGAGGGCCTCGAAGAGGTCGATGATCTGCGCCTGCGGAGCCTCTTCGACGACGGTGACCTCTTGGCCCGCGGCCTTCTGTTCGACGGCAGCGAGCACGCGATCGCGATAGGTGTCGTGATACTGCTCCGGGTCGAAGTCGTCCTTCGAGAGCTGCTCGACGAGCTTGTCCGCGAGCTCGGACTCGACGGGCTTGAACTCGATGTCGCCCGGGCGGTCGACGTCGTCGAAGCTGCGGACCTCGTCCGCGTAGAAGACGTGGTGCAGGACGATGCCGCCTTTGTACGGGCGGAGCAGGACGAGCTGCTCTTTGCCGCGCGTCCCGAAGCGGCCGACCGCGATCCGATCCATCCGCTCCATGGCGTCGCTCAGCAGGCGGTAAGCGCGATCGCCGCCCTTGTCGGGCCCGAGGTAGTAGGTCTTCTCGATGAAGATGAAGTCGACCGACTCGGCGGGGACGAACTCGACGATGTCGATGCGGTCCGTGCGCTCGGCCTCGAGCCGCTTCAGCTCATCGTCGTTGAAGAGGACGTACTTGTCCTTCGCGTACTCGTAGCCTTTAACGATGTCAGTGCGTTGCACGACCTCGTTGTCCACCGGGCAGAAGAGCTGCTGACGCAGCCGGCCGCTGCACTTCTTGTGGAGCTGATTGAAGCCGATGCTCTGCGGAGACGTCGCGGTGTAGAGCTTGATCGGGATCGAGACCAAGCCGAACGAGATGTTGCCAGACCCGATCGAGCGCGCCGCCATGTCTCTTCAATCCCACGCGCGAGAGAGGGCTGTCGAGATAGCTGCATTGATTTTCCGCAGCTGAAAACACGGCACCCGCCACGTCCGTCCAGTGTCGGCGCGCAGGCCGCGCACGGCATGATGAGCGCTTCGTGGCGACCAAGAAGCCGCTAGATCGCTATCGCGCGAAGCGTGATCCGTCGGTGACGAGCGAGCCGCTCGGAGGAGACCCCGAGCCGAGCGGCAAGCAGACGTACCGCGGCGCGTTCGTCGTGCACCAGCACGCCGCGACGCACATGCATTTCGATCTGCGGCTCGAGATCGGCGGCGTGCTCGCGAGCTTCGCGCTGCCGAAGGGCCCGACCCTCGACCCCGAGAAGAAACACCTCGCGATCGAGACCGAAGAGCACCCACTCGAGTACCTCGATTTCGAGGCGATCATCCCGAAGGGCAACTACGGCGGCGGGGCGATGATCGTGTGGGACTTCGGGTTCGCGCGCTACCTCGACACGAGCGCCGAGGTCGGGCTGCGCACGGGCAAGCTGCACTTCGCGCTCGAGGGCAAGAAGCTGCGCGGTCGCTTCGCGCTCGTCCGTGTGAAGGGTCGCGACAAGCCGAGCGGCGCGAAGAGCGACGACGATCCTGGCGAGGGCTACGCGCCCGGCAGCCGCGAGTGGCTCTTCTTCAAGAAGCCCGACGCCGCGGCGTCGCCCCGCGATCTCATCACCGAGCTGCCGCGTAGCGTGCTCAGCGGGCTCACGGTGACCGAGCTCGCCGAAGCTCCGGCGATCGCACGCGCGATCGAGGCCGACGCCGAGCGGCTCGGCGCGCCGTTGCGCGCGGTCGACGGTCGCAAGCTCTCGCCGATGCTCTGCAGCTTCGGTGAGATCCCGAAGGGCGCGGGCTGGCTCTACGAGCTCAAGATGGATGGCGTTCGCGTCGTCGCGACCAAGGACGCGCGCG
The DNA here is from genome assembly GCA_046351325.1 of Polyangiaceae bacterium. Taxonomy (GTDB): domain Bacteria; phylum Myxococcota_A; class Polyangia; order Polyangiales; family Polyangiaceae; genus Xiheicaenibacterium. Next base: position 1,661,576 of record JAXLYR010000001.1, read on the forward strand.
GGGTCGAGCTGACTTATCGCAGCGGTCGCTCGACGACGGACGCATACCCCGAGGTCGTGCGGGCGATCTCGGCGCTCGCGAGCGAGTCCGTCGTCCTCGACGGGGAGATCGTCGCGTTCGACGAGACGGGTCGCCCGAGCTTCGAGCGGCTCGCGCGACGCGTGCACGGCGCGGGGCGCGCGGACCTGCGCGTCGCGCTGATGGAGGTGCCCGTCGTCTTCGTCCTGTTCGACATCCTCGCGATCGGCAAGCGCGCGACGACCGACCTGCCGCTCCGCGCCCGCAAAGAGCTCCTCCGGCGGCTCGTGCCCGGGAGCGGGATCCTCCGCGTGCTCGATCACCTCGAGGGCGACGGCGCAGCGCTCTTCGAGTTCTGCAGGAAGAACGGCCTCGAGGGCGTCGTCTCGAAGCGCGCCGACAGCAACTACGTCACAGGGCCGACGCGCACGGCGAGCTGGATCAAGACGAAATGCGAGCAGGAGGCCTCGTTCGTCGTCGTCGGCTACACGCATGGCGAGAACTCGCGCCACAGGCTCGGCGGGCTCGACCTCGCGTCGTACGAGGACGGCAAGCTGCACCTGCGCGGCCGCGTCGGCTCGGGCCTGACCGACCCGATCATCGACGAGCTGCTCGCGCGGATGACCGACTCGACGGCGGAGCGCGCGACCTCGATCGGCGAGTACGAACCCGCGCCGCGAGGCCGCGTCCACGTCCACCCCGAGATCGTCGTGCGCGTCCGCTACCTCGAGTGGAGCGACGAGGGTTCGCTGCGATTTCCCGTGTTTCTCGGGATCGATCACAAGACGCCGAAGGAGGGCTGCACCGCGAGCCCCCACGACGTCTTCGATCGCACGGTCGAGGCGACCGCGACGAGCAACCCCGCGCGGACCATGGGGCTCGACGAGCCCCCGCCGCCCTCGATCCGCTACGCGAAGGACGCGCCGGTCGAGGTGCGCATCTCGAACCGCACGAAGATCTTCTGGCCCGCCGAGGGCTACACCAAAGGCGATCTCGTCGACTATTACGACCGCGTCGCGCCGGTGCTCCTGCCCTACCTCGAGGACAGACCCGTGATGGTCGTGCGCTATCCGGACGGCATCGAGGGCAAGAGCTTCTTCCAATGGAACGTGCCCCACGGCACGCCGAACTGGGTGCGTTCGATCACGCTCGGCAAGCACGCGTACGGCGCGGGCTCTGGCCCCGAGGTCGCGGCGGACGAGGTCAAGACCGTCTTCATCGTCGATCGCAAAGAGACGCTGCTCTTCCTCGCGAACCTCGCGTGCATCCCGATCCACGTGCTCGGCTCACGCACCGCGAGCCCCGATCAAGCCGACTTCCTGACGATCGACTTCGACGTTGCGCGCTCGTCGCTCGCGGTCGCGACGAAGCTCGCCCACACGCTGCGCGGGCTGCTCGACGAGGTCGGCCTGCCGGGCTTCCCGAAGACGAGCGGACAGACAGGCCTTCACGTGTTCGTAAGCCTCGGGCCGAACGTCACCCCGGAGGCCGCGCGCACGCTCGCCGACCTCTTCGGCAGGCTCATCGTCGAGCGTCATCCTGAGGAAGCGACCATGCAGCGCGTCCCGGCTCGCCGGGGCACCAAGGTCTACGTCGACACGGGCCAGACGGGCCCGTCGCGGACGATCGTCGCGCCGTATTCGGTGCGCGCGACGCCTGGCGCGCGCGTGTCGGCACCGCTCGATTGGAGCGAGGTCACGCCCGATCTCGACCCTTCGGCCTTCACCATTCGAACGATCCCCGACCGCATCGCGAAGGTCGGCGACCCGATGCGCGGGCTCCTCACGTCGCGCCCGAACATCGCCAGCGTCATGGAGCGGCTCGGCGCGATCCTCGCGGGCAAGGCCAAAGACCCAGCGCGCTGACCCCGGCGCTGTTCGCTGACCAACTTTGAGGTTCGCGCCCTCGCGCCGCGCTCGGCATAACCGTGTTATACGCGGCGACGTGAGCGCCAAGATCAAAGCGTGGGGTTATGGGTTGGCTGCGAGCGCCATGCTCGCGTTCGTGGTCGTCGGCTGCACCTCGGGCCTCAGCACCGATGACGCCGAGGCCCGTTGTGATCAGGAGCGCGACGCGCGCGACAACGGCGGCTGCTTCGAGGACACGACGTACGACGAGTGCGTCGCGGCCTACGAGGACTGCGGCGAGGACGTGAACATCACGGAGAGCTGCCCGGTCCAATACGTCTGCCCGGCCGACTGAGGGGTCGTGCTCCTGCGTTGGCTCGCGCGCCGTCGGTACGAGGCCGCCATCGGCGAGGCCGCCGAGCACGAGGAGCAGCGTCGCTCGGGGGAGGCTCGCGCCGCGCTCGTTCGAGCGCTCGCGGACGCTGAGCGCGCCTTCGGGCGCGAACATCACGAGGTCGGCTGCGTGCGCTACGCGCTCGCGGCCTCTTTGCTCGCGGCGGGTGAGATCGACGCGGCGATCCCGATCGCCGAGCGCGCCGCCGAGACGCTCGCGAAGAACGTCGGCGGCCCGTTCGCCGCAGGGGATCCGACCGAGGCTTCGGCGCGAGCGCTGATCGCTGCGGCGCTCGATCGCGCGGGCGCCGACGACGAGCGCCAGCGCGCCGCGCTCACCGAGTGGGCCGATGCTGCGCGCCGCTGCGGCGACGACGAGGGCGCGGGCTCGGCAGAGAACCAGCTCGGTTTGCTCGAGGGGCGCGCGGGTCGACGCGAGGCCGCGTCCGAGCATTTCGGGCGGGCGCTCGAGCACCGCGAGCGCGCGCACGGGCCGCGGGCGATCGCGACGCTCGAGACGATGTACAACCGAGCCACGTTTCGCAGCGCCGAGCGCAGCCTCACCGACGTCGAGCGCGATCTCTCTTCGGTGATCGACGCGCTCGACGGCAAGACAGGCACGCGCGAGGGTGAGCTCCTCGAGTCCGCGCTCCACAACCTTGCTGTGTTGTTCGAGGAGCGCGCCGACGACGACCGGGCTTTAACCCTCTATCAAAGGTCGCTGAAGGCTCGGGAAGCTCGCCTCGGACCGATGTCGCGTGAGCTCCGCCCGACCCTCGCAAGGCTCGCGCAGCTCCACCACCGCGCGGGGCGGGTCGTGCACGCGCTGCCGTTCTACGATCGGGCGCTGTCGCTCGCGCGCGCCGAGCTCCCTGACGACCACCCAGTCGTCGTCGCGCTCGCCGCTTGGCGAGCCGAGCTCACCGAGGGCGTCGGCCCGACTGCGCTCGCACGCCGGTAGCCCATCGACGAACCGCCGTGTAAGCGGGAGGGCGCCTGGAAGGGCTACTGTGCTGTCAGCGCACTGCCGCTGTTCCGCGGTTGACCTACAGGAACGTCAACAAATCCAAACAAGGCGACCGCGCGCTCGTACGCGCAAACGCTTGATTTGGGACACCTTCTTACTTACCGACAAGTAACCGCGTCCTGACTTACAACGTTGTCAAAAAGAAAGAGTTGGGTCAGACTGGGAGTCATGACCAAATCTACTGGAAAGCGCAGGAGCGCGGACGAGACGCGCACGGCCCTCCTCGATGCAGCGGAGAAGCGCATGGTGCGGGACGGCCCGGCAGCGCTCCGCTTGCAAGACGTCGCCTCCGACGTGGGCATCTCCCACCCTGGGGTGCTCCACCATTTCGGTTCTCGTGAGGGCCTGGTCGACGGCGTGATCTCTCGCGCCATCGCTGGACTCGAGATGGACCTCGTGAAGGCGCTGAAGGCGCAGGGCTCGGGCGGCGACAACGCGACGATGTTCGACCGCGTCTTCGACGCTCTCTTCACGCGAGGCCACGGCCGACTCATCGCGTGGCTGGCGCTCTCGGGCATCGACCCGTTCGGGACGGACGCGGCGCGCGAGGCCTGGAGCAACATCGCCAAGACGACCCACGAGACGCGGCTCGCCCAGCTGCCGAAGGGTTCGAAGAAGCCCTCGCTCGAGGATACCCAGTTTGCGATCGTCCTCTCGGCGCTCGCGCTGCTCGGGCACTCGGTCGCCGGCAAGCCGACGTTCGCGGCCGCGGGCATTGGTCAGAGCGCCGCCGCCGAGAAGCGATTCCGCAAGTGGCTGACGACTGTCCTGACGAAGCACCTGGCGAGCGACGGCGCCGAGTGAGGCTCCGAGTAGGGTACGAGTAGCGTCTCGATCGGCCGCCGGGACCTACTGACATGTAAGGCGTCTCGACTTACAACATTGTCACGCTTTCCGGATTACGGCAGACTGCGGATCATGACCAAATCCACCGGAAAGCGTAGGAACGCCGAAGAGACCCGCACGGCCCTCCTCGACGCAGCGGAGAAGCGAATGGTGCGCGACGGCCCGGCAGCGCTCCGTCTGCAAGACGTCGCGTCCGACGTCGGCATCTCGCACCCCGGAGTGCTCCACCACTTCGGCTCGCGTGAGGGGCTCGTCGACGGCGTCATCTCGCGCGCGATCGCGGGTCTCGAGATGGACCTCGTGAAGGCTCTGAAGGCACAAGGATCGAGCGGTGACGCGTCGACGATGTTCGATCGCGTCTTCGAAGCGCTCTTCACCCGCGGGCACGGCCGACTCATCGCTTGGCTCGCGCTGTCGGGATACGACCCGTTCGGCACGGACGCGGCGCGCGAGGCTTGGAGCAACATCGCCAAGAGCACGCACGAGGCGCGCGTCGCCCAGCTCCCGAAGGGGGCGAAGAAGCCGTCGCTCGAGGACACCCAGTTCGCGATCGCGCTGTCGGCGCTCGCCCTCGTCGGTCACGCTGTCGCGGGCAAGTCGACGTTCGCCGCGGCGGGCGTCGGTCAGAGCGCCGCAGCCGAGAAGCGATTCCGCAAGTGGCTGACCACGGTGCTCACGAAGCACCTCGCGACCGAAGGCGCGGAGTAGGCGATCGCGCGCGTCAGGGCGTCGTGGGCGCCGGGGGCGTCGTCCCGTCCGGCGCGATCGAGTCCCAGCCCGTCGCGCGCGCGAGCTTCGCGAGCGCGAGGTCGTATTCCATCGTCGCGTTCATGCCGTTGAAGCGGCCGAGCGCGTAGGCCTTCGCGGGCTCGAGGAGCTCTTTGTCCTCGGTGGTGCCGACGTCGATGCCCTGCTGCACGACGATGAGCCACTTCTTCGCCTTGGAGGTGGCCTTGAGGTAGGCCTCGCGACGTCGTCGCCAGTCGACGACCTCCGCGTAGGCGGTGCGGACCTCGGCCTCGACGCCGCTGTCCGCGAGCTGCTGGGTGGCGCGCATCTCGGCGAGCTGAGCCTTCGCTTGGTTGAGGCGCGCGAGCTGCGGGACGAAGTCGAGGTTCCACTGGAAGACCAGGGCCGCGCCGTAGCGAAAGTAGTTCGCCGGGTCGTTCGCGAACGGGTTGATCTGGTCGTCGATCTCCGGAGCGACGCCGATCCCCACCGTGAAGCCGATGCCGATGTTGGGGTAAAAACCAGCCTCGGCGAGCTTCACCTGCGCGGTGCGAGCGTCGATCCCGTAGCGAACCTGCGCGAGCTCGGGGCGATATTTCTCGGCGGCCTCGAGGTAGCGCTCGACCGGCAAGAGCTCGTGTGAGGGCGGCGCGAGCGGCACGTCCGGCACGTCGAAGTCGCTCGCACCCGTGTAAAAACGCAGGCCCGCGAGCGTGACGTCGACGTACTTGTCGGCCTCGGCTTCCTTGATGTCGAGCTCCGCAGCGAAGGTCTCGAGCTTGTAGAGATCGACAGGATCACCCTCGCCTGCGTCGACCTTGGCTTTGAGGGCGTTGTCGGCGCTGTCGAGCTGCTTGCGGACATCGCGGAGCAGGAGCTTGCCGTCGCGCGCGAGGAGGAGCCCGTAATACGCACGCCGAACCTCGAGGCGGACGAGATCGCGCTCCTTCTCGATGTCGGCCTCGTGGACCTTGACGTTGGCCTCGGCGGCGTCCCAGAGATACCCGATCTTCCCGAAGGTCCAGAGCGGGAGCACGCCCTCGAGATCGACGCGCCACGCGAGCGCCACGCCGCTCGACAGCGAGACGTCGTTGTCCGGGCTGAAGGCCGCAGTGCCCGCGATCTCGGGGTAGACGCCGACGCCGCCCGATATCTTGAACATGCTGAAAGGAGCCGAGTGGGCCTCGTCGAGCTGGGCGCGCACGTAGAGGAGCCGAGCCTTCGCCGCGAGGATGTTCGGGTGATTCCTGTCGGCGAGCTCGAGCGCCTGCGCGAGCGAGAAGCCGCGCGTCCCCTTCGCCTGGGGCTTGACATTATTGTCAGCAGCGGTCGACGAACCGGCGGCCTGAGCGGAGGGCGCGACGTCGTAGCCGTCCGCGTCCGTCGCTGCGGCGCCGTCCGCGCGCGCGCTCGGGGCGTGCGACATCGCGAGGAGCGCGAGCAGCGCGCCGAGCCGGCGGCGAAAGGACAGGCGAGCGGGAGACTGCAGCACGGCCCGCGAAACTACCACGAGCGGCGCCGACCGCGCGCGGAGCGCACGAACCTGCGCGTTGTAGAGTCCACTCAGGAAGAGCGGCGCTGCTTCTCCATCGCGCGCTTCGCGAGCCGGCGGAAGTTCGCGCGATCCATCCCCGCGAGGTGGGCGGCGCGCGAAACGTTGCCACCCGTGTGCGCGAGCACGTCGACGACGTAGTTCCGTTCGAACTCGGCGAGCGCGCGGGTGCGAGCCTCGGCGTAGGGCTCGAGCGTGCCCTCGATGCGACCTGCGCGACGCGGACGAACGAGCCCGAAATCACCGAGAGTGAGCACGGAGCCACGTCGATCGTTCGCGCCCGCTGCACGGATCGGCGCAGCGGCGACGGCGGCCTCGATCGCAGCGCGGAGCTCGGGCAGGTTGTCGGGCCACGGCGCTGACTTGAGCGCGCGCACGGCCTCGACCGCGATGCGCGGCACCGGCAGGCCCATGCGCTCTGCGGCCCCGCGCGCGAACACGGCCGCGAGGACGGGGATGCACGCGTCTCGCACGCGCAGCGGGGGCACGTCGAAGATGCGCCCGGCGAAGCGATGGAAGAGCTCGCTGTTCATGTCGCCGGCGCGCGCGGCCTCACGCAGGCTGGCCGCGCCCGTCGCGATGACGCGCGCGGCGAGGCGCGGCGGATCACAGAGCTCGAGGAGCGCTGGCGTCGCGCCCGACGGCGATCGATCGACGCGATCGAGCACGAGCGTGCCGGCGCCGGCCTCGTCGATCGCGATCTGGAGCGCGCGGTGCGGCTCGGCGCCGAGCTCCGAGCACGCGACGATCACGAGGGTCGGCTCGCGTGACCGCTCGCGACGTGCGCGCGCCGCGCGAGCGTGCGCTTACCGGTGCCGTCTTCACCGAGCAAAAAGAGCGGCGTCCGCGCGGGCGCGATGGCCTCGAGCGCCGCGGTGAGGAGGCGCATCGGCCGCGAGACCGCGACGAAGCCAGCTTCCTCGTCGTTCGACGGCGCAGGCGGGGCGAGCGCGCGCGCTGCGGCGGCGACCGCGATCGCGAGGCCGACGGGTGGCTCGTCGAGCCGCTCGAAGAGCGCCTGCGCGCGACCCGCGAACTGCTCGGCGGCCGCTGGAATTTCGAGCGGATCGGCGGTGACGATCACCGCGGCGCGCTCGAGGAGCGCCGAGGGTGCAGCCTCCAACTCGCGCGCGGGCGCGACGAGGACGAACGGCACCCCACCCGGCACGAGCGCCGCAACGCCAGCGACGGCCTCGCACGTCGAGAGCTTGGCGCTCGGATCCGCCGCGAGGAGCGCACGCGCCCAAGCCCTGCGCAGACTCGATCGGGCATCGACGAGGACGACCGGGGCGGCGCGGGATCGCAAGGCCGAGCCTAACCATCACGTCGATCGCTTCGCGTCAACGTGGGAGAGCCAGGGCGTCGGCAGCGCCGCTGGCGCTCGATTCGCGCGTCGGTTCCGAATGCCCTCGAGCGCTCGCACAACCAAGTACCATGGGCGGCGGGCGGCGGCGCTCCGTTCGACCGAGTGTTGGGAGTCAGCGATGAGGCTTGGATCTTGTGCTTGGATGGGGCTTGCCCTCGCTCTCGGGTGCGGCGACTCGTCGACGGACGGTCACGGCGCGGGTGCGGCTGGGGGCGTTGGGGGTGCCGGCGGTGCGACCACCGAGGTCGGCGCTGGCGGTGAGGGCGGGGTTCTCGTCAGCGGGGGCGCGGGCTCGGGAGCCGTCGGCGGTCAGGGCGGCGCGCTCGTCGGGGGCGGCGGCGCGGGCGGAGCAGCAGGGGGCGCGGGTGGCGACGGCGGCAGCATGGGCGGCTCGAGCCCCGGAGGCGGCGGTGGCGTCGGAGGCGGCGGCGGCGCGAGCAACGTGGGCGGGAGCGCTGGCAACGGCGGCGACGGCGGCGCGGGTGGTTCGGCGCCCGTGATCTGCGGCGACGTATTGGACTGCCCACCCTCGACCGAGTGCTCCATTGCGGCTTGTGTGAACGGCTCGTGCACGACCGAGCCAGTAGCCGCGGGTGACCTCGCGACGCAGACACCGAACGACTGCAAAACCCTTCGTTGCGACGGCCTCGGGAACCTCGCGGTCGTCGCCGACCCGCTCGATTTGCCTGCGGACGACGGTGATGTGTGCACCTCGGAGGCTTGCGTGGGCACGACCCCGAGTCACCCGAGCAACGGACTTTGCACGCCGTGCACCGATTGGGGGAAGGTGCGATGCGACGGCACCTGCATCGACCCTTCGACCTCGGACCTCCATTGCGGGGCGACCGCGATCTGCCAGGGCCCCGACGCTGGCGTCGTGTGCGGAGCGGGCGCCGTCTGCACCGACGGCGCGTGCGCGACGACGTGCTTACAGGGTTGTCCGAGCGACACGGTCTGCAACGGCGCTGGCGCGTGCGTCCCTTGTGACGTCTGCGGCGGCTCGTGCGTCGACGTCCAGACCGACGAGAACAACTGCGGCGGCTGCGGAACCATCTGCGATCCGGGTCTGCAATGCGTCCACGGGACGTGCGCGGGCGACCTCTACGTCGTATCGACGTGGGTCGCGCCAGGGCCCCTGAACCTCTACAGGATCGACCCGAACTCCGGGGCCATCCTCGACACGAAGCCGATCGTCTCGAACCTCTATTCCACGATGGGGTATTTGCAGGGGGCGGCCACGTATGTCGGCTTGTTCGACCAAATCTTCTTCGCGCCGCGCGGTGGACCAGCGGGCTACGTGAACCTCGACACCGGGAGCGCGAGCGTGTTTCTGCAACCGCAGTACGACCTCGTTACCTTCGACCGGGGGAGCGGCTCGCTCTTCGCGACGAGCGGCAGCGACCTCAGGATCATCGACCCGAAGACGCGCGCGACGCTGTCGACGAAGACGAGCACCAGTCAAATCCTCGGGCTCGCCGCCGACGGAGTCCATCATCGGATCTACGCGATTCGGCCCGGCGATCACCTCTGGGTCTACGACATCGCAGCCGACTCTTGGTCTCAGGGGATCCAGACGCAGGTGACATGGGGCAACGACCTCGCAAACTATTCGCTGAGCTACGACGAACGCCGGGACGTCCTCTACTTCTCACGCAAGATCTCCTTTGGACCCACCTCTCAGCAGCTCGGGGAGGTCGATTTGGTCACAGGCGGAGTGCGCATCATTTCCTACGGGATCGCCGGGCCCGTGGCCTATGTCGAGCGCACTCCCCCGACGACCTGTACGCCGCAGGGCAACCCATTCTGTTTCAACATTCCGCTTTATTGCGACGCCTTTCAGGATTGTACGGGTGACGGGCCGACCGCACATTGCACCCCTCAGGCATGCCCCTAGCCGATTGCTGACAATCTAGTAAGTTTTCGCACCGACCGGTCCTCCCAGCGTGCGCGCCACGGGATGGGCTCCCCGCATTCGACGATAGGCGCGCTCGCCCGCCTGTGCGAAAGCTCCCCCCATGGAAGGGAGCCCTGCCGATTCGCCGCGACCGACAGGCGCGCGGCCCACGGAGATCACCGCGCTGCTCGGCCGCGGGACCGAGTTCGAGGGCAAGCTGCACTTCTTCGGCCGCGTGCGGATCGACGGCAAATTCACCGGCCAGATCCGCGGTGAGGACGTGCTCGTCATCGGCGAAGGCGCGATGGTCGAGGGCACGATCGAGGTGACGACCTGCATCGTCACCGCCGGCGAGGTCCGCGCCGACATCCGCGCGCGCGACGCGATCGAGCTCTACGCCCCGGCGCGCGTCATCGGCTCGCTGCGCGCGCCCGCGATCTTCATCGATCGCGGCGTCACCTTCGAGGGCTCGTGCACGATGGCGCCGCTCGACGACGCGCCCGCGGGCCCCGCGATCGAGCCCGAGACCGAAGCGAACCCCGACGCGCCCGACGAGCCCGACGAGGCCTACTAGCCACGCCTGCGAGCGAGCGCGCGATGTCGAGCCCCTCGATGAGCTGGAGCCGCTCGGTGGTGCTCTACCCGACGGAGCGCCACGTCGAGCGCGCGCGCGTCGCTCGCTCGGGCGCGTCCGCGGAAGAGGCTCTGACGCTGCGGCGATTCTTCGCGCGCCTGCGACAAGAGCTCGCGCTCGAGCGGGCCGACGCGACGACGGCGCTGTCGCTCCTCGTCGCGAAGGAGCTCGTCGCCGATGGCGGCTTCGAGGACGCGGACGTCCGCGAGCCTGTGTCGCGCGCTGCGCTCGGCGCTGCCGTGGACGCGACGCTGTCGGAGCTCGCGCGAGCGGGCACGCAGCCGCTCGATCTCGAGCGAGCGGGCACGGCGCGCGGCAAGACCCTCGCGGCGATCGCGCGCGCACACGCCGCGCGGCTCGAGGCCCTCGAGGCGCTCGATCCTCGCGTGCCGCTCCTCGCGGACGCGCTCTCGACCGAGCGCGCACACGCGGTCGCGTTGCCTCGCGCGGTGCGCGTTCGCGCGACACCCGATCTCGCGCGCGCCGAGCTCGCTGCGCTCGTCACGCTCCACGTCGCGATCCGCGCGCGCGGCGGCAGCGGGGTCGTGATCGAGCTGCTCCGATTCGAGGCGCAAGATCATCCGATGAGCGAGCTCGGCGCGGAGCTCGAGGCCGAGCTCTCGCAACTCGAAGACGCGCCCGAGCTCGAGTGGCTCGAGCCTCGCGCCCCGAGCGCGACGTCGCTCGTCGAGGCGCACGGCGCCGAGGCCGAGGCCCGCGCGATCGCGCGCACGGTGCTCGAGGCGCTCGCCGCGGGCGTCGCGCCCGATCGGATCATGATCGTCGCGCCCCCTCGCGACGAGGCGCTGCTCGCGCCGCTCCGCGCCGCCCTCCGCGAGGCCCGCGTCCCGTTCAGCGAGCACGGCGGGCCGCCCGCGCGCTCGTCCCCCGAGGCCGCGCTCGCGCTCGGCCTCCTCGACATGGCCTCGAGCCGCATCGCACGCGAGCGCCTCGTCGAGCTCCTCACGACGCCCGGCGTGCACCCGGGCAGCATCGTCGGTGAGCCCGACGAGACGCGCGCGCTCGACCTTGGCGCGCGCCTCGCCGCGCGCCTCGCGGAGCTCCCGCTCGTGCAAGATCGCAGCGGCAAGCTCTTCGCCGAGGTCCTGCGCGAGGATCAGGCTGCGCGCCGGCGCGCACGCGAACGCCGATTCCGCGCTCGACCGATGAGTCCAGCGCACGACGACGGCTGGATGCTCGGCGCGGTCGAGCGATTGGGCACGCTCCTCGACTCGCTGCGCGACGCGCCCAACCTCGACGCGACGCTCGCGGCCCTCGACGAGCAGATCGTGCGGTTGCGGCTCGGTGAGCCCTCCGCCGGTGAGGTCGCGCGCGCCCTCAAGATCGATCGCCCCGAGACCGATCGCATCGGCGCGGCGTCGATCGCCGCCATGGCCGAGGGCGCGGTCGCCGTGCGCGCCGTCCGCGAGGCCATCACGGCGCTGCGCGACGCGGCCGCGCGCCGCCAAATCCACGAGCGAACGACCGCGGCCGCCGAGATCCTCCACGACCTCGCGCTCCTCACCGATCGCGTGTCGACCTCCGCGCGAGGTGGCGCGTCGCGCGCAGCCGCCGTGCGCATCGGCCCCCCGCGTGAGGCCGCGGGCCAGGACCTCGAGCTCTGCGTCGTCGCGCGGATGAACGACGGCGCGTACACGTCGTCGGGCTCTTCCCTCCTCGACGAGCGCACGCGGCGCGCCTTGCCGCGCGCGCGCCGGCCCGACACCTCGCAGGCTCGGACGCGCGCCCGCGAGGCCGAGCTCGCATGGGCGATCGCTTCGTCTTCGCGCGTGGTGCTGACCTCGTCCTCGACCGACGACGACGCGCGCGACGCGGCCGCGCAGCACCGCTGGTTCCTCGACGCTGTGAAATCGCAGAGCGACTCGTCCCCCTCGCAAGGGAGCGTGCGCGTCGAGCGAGCGCCGCGCGCTTCAATCTCCGCGTCGATCCTGTCGAAGCGCGGCGCCGAGATCGTCGCCCTCGCGGCCGGCGCCCCGCCTCCGCCCGATCTCGCACACGGCGTCGGCGTCGAGGCTCGCCGGCTCGCGTTCTTCATGGTCCCTTCCGCGCCGCCGATCCCCCACGCGGGCCTCGTCGACGATCGCATGACCGAGCTGCTCGCGACGCGCTTCGGTGGGCTCGACGCGAGCCGCGCCGCGAGCGTCACCGCGATCGAGCGCGCCGCGGGCTGCGCGTTCCGCGCCTTCGCGGCGAGCGTGCTGCGCGCCCGCAAGGCCGACGAGCTCGTCGACGCGGTGAGCCCGCGCGAGCGCGGCATCCTCTTGCACGGCGCGCTCTGCGCTGCGTTCCGCCGCGATCTCGAGCAGCCGCCGCACGCCTCCGTCGAGGATCGGCTCGCCGCCGCGCGCCTCGCGATCGAGGCCGAGATCGGCGTCGCGACCATCGCGAGCCCCATCCGCCGCGAGGGCCGTCGCCGCGCCGCCGACGAGGCCTTCGAGGTCTTTCGCGCCGATCTCGACGAGCCCTCGCCGCTCTCTTTCCGCGAGGGCGAGCGCCGCTTCGGTCCCGGCGAGCCGCCCCCGTGGGGACCGCTTACAGTTACGTCAGTGTCAGGAGCGACCTACTTCATCGACGGCCAGATCGATCGGATCGACGCGACCCGCCCGATCGTCACCACCGTCCGCATCGTCGACTACAAGACCGGCAAGGCCCCGCGTGAGGCCCTCTCCGCGAGCGACTTCCAGGTCCCTCTCTACGCGCTCGTCGCGCGCCGCCTCGAGCCTCAGCGCATCCTCGGCGTCTACAAATCGATCGAGCACGGCGGCCGCGTGACGACCCGCCCCGCGAAGGAAGCCGAGCAGCTGCTCGGGCCCGATCTCCTGCGCGACGTCGAGGCCCGCGCCGCGCAGGTCCTCGCGCGCGTGCACGGCGGCAACGTCGCGCCGCGCCCCGCGTCGAGCGGGCTCTGCGTCCGCTGCGAGATGCGCGACCTCTGTCGCAGGCCGGCCGTCGCGCCCGACAGCGACGACGACGGGGAGGAAGCGTGAGCGCGCACTCCCTCGACGTCGACGGCGACGCGATCCTCTATGCGTTCCGTCGCAACCTCGTCGTCGCCGCGAGCGCCGGCACGGGCAAGACGCACCGCCTCACCGCGCTCTACGTGATGCTCGCGCTCGGGCTCACGTCGATGGCCTCCCGGCGTTCCCGCGACACGCACCCGCCGATCGCGCCCGGGCGCATCGTCGCGACCACGTTCTCACGCGCGGCCGCGCTCGAGATCCGCCTGCGCGTCGAGCGCTCGCTCCGCGCGATCGCCGACGGCGATCCGAACGCGCCCTTCCAGCGCGAGTTCGCCGCGCGCCTCACCGCGCTCGACGAGCCGCCGTCGACGCAAGAGCTCCGCGCGCGGGCCACGCGCGCGCTCGCGGGCTGGCACGAGGCTCGGATCGAGACCTTGCACGGGCTCGCTGGCGATCTGCTGCGCCGCTACGCAGCCGGCTTCGATCTCAACCCGCGCCTGCGCGTGGTCGACGAAGAAGAGGGCCGCGATCTCGCGTACGGCGTGATCGACGAGCTCCTCGCCGAGGCCCTCGAGGGCTCCGAGACCGACGCGCTCGGGGGTCGCACGCTGGTCACCGCTTGCGGTGGCTTCTTCCGCACGCGCGAGGTCCTCGCGCCGCTCTTCGATCGCCTCGACGAGGACGGCGTCGATCTCGCGCGCGTCGCGACCTCGGATCACCTCGCCCGCGCGCTCGCGCAGCGCGCCGCGCTCTCCGCAATGGTCGAGCGCTGCGCCGCAGGCGGGGACTCGGCGCGCGCCGCGATCGCCGAGCTCGCGCGCGCCCTCGCACCTCACCTCAGGCTCACCGAGGCCGCGAACGACATCTCGCCCGCGCTCTCCGCCGAGGGTGAACGCGCGCTCGTCGAGCTCTTCAGCGCGCGCAAGCCGTCGAAGAACGTCACCGTCGCCGAGGCCGATCTCTTCTCTTTTCGCGATGAGCTCCCGAAGGCCCCGAACGCCGAGCGCGCGCGCAACCTCGCCACCTTCTTCGCCGAGGCCCCCGAGCTCGAGGCCCGCGAGCGCGCCGTCCTCGCCCTCGTCTCGCGCATGCGCGAGCGGCTGCTCGCCGAGCGCCGCGCGACTGGCGTCATCGGCTTCGGGGACATGCTTCGCCTCGCGCGCGACGGCCTGCGTGATCGCCGCGCCGTCGCCGAGGCCATCCGCGACGAGGTCGACGTGCTGCTCGTCGACGAGTTCCAGGACACGAGCCTCATCCAGCGCGATCTCGTCTATTTGCTGCGCGAGCGCGCCGACGCGGCCGAGGTGCGACCGCTGCGCGCCTCGCCGTCAGCCGCCGGGATCCTCGGCCACGGGCTCATGTTGGTCGGTGATCGCAAGCAATCGATCTACGCGTTCCGCGGCGCCGACGTCGCTGTCTTCAACCGCGTCGCAGCCGAGCTCGTCGGCCCACCCGCCGCCGAGGCGCTCGGCCTCTCCGTCCCCGAGGGCGCGCCCGCGCGCGCCGACCTCGTCGCCCTGCGCAAGAGCTACCGCTCCGGCCCCGCGGTGACGACGTTCACGAACGCCCTGTTTCGCCTCGATTTCGCGACGTCCAACCTGTCGGACTCGAGCGACGTGCACGTCGCGTTCGGCCCCGCCGAGGAGCTCGAGAGCGTGCGCGCCCCGGCCGACGACGCGGTCTACTTGGTCGAGGACACTCTGCTCGTTCGCGCTCTTCCCTCGCTCACTCCGCCGGCTCGGGCTCCGGAGGACCGGAGCCCCAGTCTCGCTTCGCTCGACCCACGCCGGCTCCGCGAGGTGAATGACGCCGCCCCGCTCGATCCTTTGCTCGAGAGCGCGCCGCCCGCCTTGCGCGAGGCCTTCATCGCCGCCGCTGCTGCGCGCGCCCTCATCGACGGCTCGTTGGATGCCAAGCACCCCACACCGCTGGAGGCGCGCGACATCGCGATCCTCGTTCGTCGACGCGCGACCATCCCTCTCGTCGAGCTCGCGCTCTCGCGCCTCGGCCTGCCTTACGTCGTCGCGGGCCGCGCGCTCTTCGACACCCGCGAGGTCCGCGATCTCGCCGGTCTCCTGCATTTGCTCATCGATCCGCGCGATCGCTTCGCGCTCGCCCAGACGCTGCGTGGCCCCCTCGTCGGCCTCTCGGACAGCGCGCTCGTCGCGCTCACCGGCGACGACGGCCTCGATCGCAACCTCCTCTCCTCGACGAGCCCCGGCTTGGACAAGCCCCTCTTCCCCGGCGACGCCGCGCGCCTCGAGCTCTTCCGCGCGCGCTTCGCCGAGGTCCGCTTCGCGATCCTCCGCCTCTCCGCCGGCGAGGCCGTCTCCGCCGCCGTGCGCGCGTTCGATCTCGATCGCTTGCTCGCCGCGATGCCCCGCGCGAGCGCTCGCATCGCCAACGTCGATCGCATCGTGCGCCTCGCACGCGAGCGCCAGACGAGCCTCGTCTCGTTCAGCCGATGGCTCGCGCGTCAGATGGCCGACGGCGCCGACGAAGCCGAGGCCGTCGTGTTCTCCGCCGAGGACGACGCCATCCGCCTGAGCACCGTGCACGCCTCGAAGGGACTCGACTTCCCCGCGACCATCGTCCTCGATCTCAACGGCACCGAGCGCGCCGCCTCACCACCGCTCAGCGTCGCGGAGCTCCCCGGCGATCCCGAGCCGCGGCTCGCCTTGCGCCAACGCGGCGCCCTCGGCGCGCGCATCCCGAACCCCATCACGACCTTCGCCGGCAAGCTCGCCCAAACGCGCGCGAGCGCCGAGCGCGCCCGCATCTCGTACGTCGCCCTCACGCGCGCCGAGCGCAAGCTCGTCCTCGTCGGCACCCCCGCCGAGGCCCGCCGCGGCACCGTCCTCGGCTCCATCTCCGCCCTCGTCTCCGAGCCCTCGACCGCGCACCTCGTCCAGCGCATCATCGCTGAAGAATTGCTCACCGCAGCGTTTGACGATGTTAAATCAACGTCGGTTGTTGGGGTGAGAGATGCGCCCTCCAGCGCGAGCTCGGGCGCGACGACCCACACCCCACCCAGCGCTCCGCTGCCCGCGCCCACCGCGCTCGCCTCCGAGGTCTCGATCGCGACGACCCCGCTCGGCGTCTTCCTCGGCTGCCCGCGTCGCTTCCGGTTCCGCTATTTGCTCGGCCTCGAGGAGCCGATCGACACCGGCCAGCTCGATCTCTTCGAGGTCTCCATCGAGCGGTTCGAGCGCCGCGTCACGCCGTTCGACAGCGCCGACGACGAGGGCGATCCTCGCGCGCGCGGCCGCGCCGTGCACCGCCTGCTCGAGCGCGCGGACCTCGCGAACTTCGGCGCCCCCATCTCCGAAGACGAGGCCGCGCGTCGCCTCGCCCACGAGGGCCTCTCCGACGGCGAGGCTCGCTTGCTCGCGCCGTTCGCCGTCCGCTTCCTCGCGAGCGCGTGCGCGACGCGCATCGGGCAAAGCGCCTCCGAGGTCCACCGCGAGGAAGAGCTCGTCGTCGCGGTCCCGCCCTCCGCGCCCGGCGAGCCCACGCTGTCGCTCCACGGCACCGTCGATCTCTGGGCGCGCGTCGGCGACGAGATCGACCTCCTCGACTACAAACTCGCGCGCCCCGCGCCGTCCCTCGCGGGCTACGAATTCCAGCTCCGCGCCTACGCGCTCGCGCTCTCTCGCGCGGTGCCGGGTGCGCGCGTGCGCGCGGGCGTCGTCTTCCTCGAGGGCGACGGCGAGCCTCGCTGGCTCCCCGGCGCGAGCGGCGGCGAGCACCTCGAGCCCGCCGATCACGCCGCCTTCGAGCGCGTCCTCTCGAGCGCGGCCGCAGACCTCGCGCGCGCCCGCCAGGCCGACACGTGGAGCCCCGTCCCCGTCGAGACCTGTCGCAAGCTCCACTGCGGCTTCGTGACGGCCTGTCACCGCGGCGAGGCCACCAAGACCACGCGAACGCGCTCCCTTCGCAAAAAGTAGAACGCTGTCTAACTGACGCGGCAGTAACAATACGAGAAGGCCTGCTCAGAGCCCCACGGCGTCTCGTGGACCTCACGCGCCTCACCCACCTTCTCGAACGTGGCGCCGAACTCGTCGTGGATGCCCTCGGCGGTGAAGCGCGCGACCTCGAGACCGCTGCACTTCTCCGGGCCGTCGGGCGCGAACGTCGCCACGACGATGAAACCGCCCGGCTTCAGCGCGGCGCGCGCCTGCGCGACGTAGCGCGCCCTGTCCGCGGGGTCGGTGAGGAAGTGAAAGACCGCGCGATCATGCCAAAAGTCGAAGCTCCGCGCGGGGAGCGCGACCCTCGTGATGTCGGCGACCATCCAGTTCACCCGGTCGCCACGGGGCCCGAGCCGCGCGCCCGCAGCCTTGAGCGAACCCTCGGCCAGGTCGAGCACGGTGATGTTCGAGAACCCGAGCTCGAGCGCGTCGTCCACGAACGTCGACGCACCGCCGCCCACGTCGATGATGGACGCGTCCGGCCCGAGCTTCGCCCCCTTGAGGAAGCCGAGCGAGGTCTCGAGGTGTGGGCGAAACCAGCTGACGGCGTCCACAGCCTTACGCCCGTAAACGTCATCCCAGTGCGACTGCGTGCTCACTGGCGTAAGAGCCCCCTCGACGAGCGAAGGATTCGAGCCGAAGACGCTCAAGCGCGCTCGAACGTCAAATCGTACTGAATCTCCCTCGGGAGCTTCGGCGAGGTGATGTGCACGTGCATCGAGAGCTTGCCGTCTTTGAGCTCGTACGTGTGTGTGCGCGTGCCGGCGTCGTTGACGAACAGCTGCTCGAGCTTCTCGCCGAAGACATAGTGCAGATCCATCGTGTCGCCCGACCGCATCTCGACCCGGATCGGCGTGCCGTCCAGCTTCGCCGCATAGGGGTGTTCGTCCTCGCGGATGGTGAAGACATCGGCCTCTGCGGTGAGGACGAGCGAGGTCGGGACCACCACTGCCTTCATCAGCCTGTCCTTCGCGAGCCCGCGGATGAGGACGTTGAAGCCCTCGCAAACCGAGTCGATCTCCGCCTCGACCCTCGCCCGCTCCTCGTCTCCGCCGACAAACTTGTAAGTCCCGACGAACGGCTTCACGGGCGAGCTCTCCTCGAGCTCCGTCCTCGGCAAGCTCGCGTCGGGCTGGAGAACGACCGGCTTCGGCGCACAACCGACGAGCCACAGGCCGAGCAACACGGTGCACTTCTCGGCTCGCACCTTCGCCGCGATACCCCGCCTTGAGTGGGCGAATCTCATCCGACAAGAGGATAGAGCACACCCCGCGAGCGCGACAGGTGGCTCGTCAATTGCTGACTCACAGCTGTGACACCCCGCTTTGGACTCTTCATCTTCGCGTCGACGCTCGCGGTGTTGGCTCTTCTCGAGAGAACGGCCGCGGCGCGCGATTGCGTCCCTCAATCGGTCGTCGTCGTCGCCGACTTCTCCAAGGTCGCGTCCGAGGAGCGAGAGCAGCTCGAGCGAGGCGTCGAGTGCGCGCCCCAACAATGGGCCGACCATCCACTCGTGTGGGCCGACGAGGGTTTGAGCCGTCGCTTCACGCGATGTCGCTCCGACGAGGATTGTCTGACCAGCGTGCTGCGCTCCGTTGGAGCGACGGCGGCGCTGAAGCTCCAGGCGATCCCGAGAAAGAGCGGTGGCGTCGACTTGGAGTCGACGCTGACCCGAGGCAGCGAAAAGACCGAATCACCGGTCTATCGACACCACGTCGAGGCGCTGCCGACGACCTGCAAAGGAGTCGGCGCCGAGCTCTCGAGCGCGATCTTGCCCCACTCCGCGTTCGTCCCCCGACTGCCCCTCATCATCGCGAGCGGCTCCAGCAGAGACAGCGCGATACACCTCTATCGGCGTAACGGCTCCGTCCTCGTTACGGTGGCCGAGACCGTTACACCAGGGCGAACGCTCCAGTTCCGGCCCTCGTGCATAGGCTCTTACACGCTCGTCCGCGAGAGCCCGAGCGGCAACAACGCCGAGGCGAAGTTCGAGGTGACGGACGACGGCAGCGAGGAGCTCTTCTTCCCGGCCGCCACGAACGAGTGTCCTCTGCCGAACCGAGTCGCGCTCGCGACCGTGGGCGGGGCCGCCAACCCCCATATCGTGCGCTGGCTGCTCCAAGAGGTGGAGGACAGTCTGAACACGTCGTTCACCGACCTCGACACCGCGGTCCTCGGCGCGAGCGCGTCCACAGCCGCTGCCGCCGAAGCAGCAGAGCACGCCGACGTGCGAGGGCTACTGGTCATCTCGATTGGAAAGATCACGCCCGACGAGCTCGAGGTCGAGCTCGGCTTTCGCGCGATCCCACACGCGAACAACAGTGTAACCCACCTTCGCACGCTCCAGATCCCGACGAGCGCGCTCTATGGCGTCTTGCCCGGCCGCGCTGACATCATCGAGAGCCTCATCCCGAGCACCAACGTTTCGTTCAAAGGGGTAGCGGGCCAGCTCCGCATCGATCGCCACCCCGTGACTGGCAATCAAGTCGCGCTCGAACCTGGTTGTCACCAAGCTCAGGTGGATGATTGGACAGGGTCGTTCTCGCTGGCGTTCGAGGAGGACCTCGTCATCGACATCCCCCCGGCGATCCTCGCGGTCGAGCCCGACTCCCAGGCTCACGTCGCTCGGCCCAAGCCCGACCGGACATTCGGGGACAAGCGATTGGCGCTGATCGCGGCCGGTGCCGGCGCTGGCACCCTCGCGGGTCCGCTCGGCTTCTTCATCGTCGTAGGCATGGGCGGACTGTCCGTCGAGGACTCGGCGATCTCCATCGGGGCGGCGCTGGCGATAGCGATTTGCAACCCTCTCGCGATCGGCGTCCTCTCCGCCAGTCTGCCGGGTGAGGTCATCGCCGAAGCGGTGCTCATCGACGTGGGTGTCCTCGTGACCGCGATGGCGCCGGCGCTCTGGTACGTCGCCGAGGTGGACTCTCGGGCCTATTGGGTCCCGCCAGTCGCCGCAGTGATCGGCTCGGTGACCGGCATGGCGCTCGGGATCGTCGTCGGCGCCGTGGTTTGGCCCGCTGTCGGTTGGAGCCCGAAGAAGACCACGCAGGTCGAGGTCCTGCCGTGGGCGACACCCGAGTCGGCGGGCGTCTTCGCCAGCGGCAATTTTTGAGTTACACGATCGTAAGCCCAAGCCGCCGCAGCGTGCCCACGCAGCGCTCGACGAGGCTCCGAACCAAGGGGGTGAGGAGCTCCGGATCGGTCAGCCGCGAGCCGCCGAGATCCATCGAGAGCTCGCCGGACATGAGGCTCCGCACGAGCCCTCGCGCCACCACCGCAGGGTCGGCCTGCTCCGCGAGCCGCCTGACGATGTGCACGTCGAACCCCGTGAACGTGAGGAGCCCGTGCGCGCGCGTCGAGAGCGCGGCTCCCCGCTTCGCCTCGAGGCGCGCGAGCGCGTGCAAACCGCCGCCCGCGTCGGCCTGCGTGGGCGCGCCGACTGGCAAGCTCAGCGTGATGAGCCCGTTCGACTGGAGCGCCCACAGATCGGTCGCGACCCCCGCGAGCTCCTCGTCGCTCGGCTCGTCGATGATTCCACTCTCGCGTAGGCGCGTCACCGCGCGACCGACGAGCTCCTGGAACGAGAGGCTGCGCGGATAACTCTCGGCGAGGACGACGAGCGTCGCCTTCAAGAGCGGCTCGACGCTCGCGATTCGCTGCCCCTGTGGCCCCGCGAAATTGGCTTCGACGCCGCGCTCGAGCCCGACCTCGCCCTTCGCGGGGACGAGCACCGACGCGAGCTCGACCTCGTCGAGCGCCTCGGGGCCTGGGGCGTCGCTCTCGGGCAGGTCGGCGTGACAGAGGACAGTCGCACGCGTGCGACGAAACGCGAGGACGTCGAGCGCCTGATCCTGATCCGACCCGAGGAGCCCCATCCCAGCGAGCTCCGCGCGCACGTCGTCCGGCGCCCGCCCCTCGGGTTGATCGAACGCGGCGTCGCAGACGAATCGCAGTCGACTCGACGTCGCGAGGGCGATGACGTCGCGGTGCAAGAGCGCCTGCCCGGGGTCCTCGAGGATCTCGCGCGCGACCTCGGCGAGCGGCGCCTCGGCGACGCTCTCGAGGGCCCTGCTGAGGAGCGCCGGATAGGGATGCTCCGAAGTGGTGAGCAGCGCGCGGAGCGAGGCCGCGCCTTGTTTGATGCGCTCGGCGCGAGCGCGGAGGTCACCCTCACCCGCGAGCGGCTGCAGCATCGCGCGCACGAGGCCCTGAATCGCCGCGCCCGGCGCGACTGGATAATCGACATATACGAGGCCCTGCTCGGCGAGCGCCGAGCGGCAGAGTCGCAGCGTCGAGAGGCGTGCGCGCTCGGGGATCCGGGCGAGATAATCCCTGACAATGATGTAATCGAATCGCTCCTCGCTGCCGGCCGGGGGCGCCATTGGATCGATCACGTCGAAGCGCACATTGCCGAGTCCGAGCTCGGTCGCGGCCGCGCGCGCCGCGGCAACGCGCTCCTCGTCGGGGTCCAATCCGACGTAGGTCCCGGCAGGGTCGTAGAACGCGAGCGGCAGGAGGTTCTCGCCCTCACCACACCCGAGCTCGAGGACACGCACGCCCTCGAGCGCGCCGCGTGGCCCGCCGTGGAGCCAAGAGCTCAGCGAGAGTTTGTGCGGGCTCGCCGCCGGGTTGGCGATTCGTGGCAAAGGCTCGAAGGCGACGACGGGTGTGTTGGCCATGGGTCGGTGGGCTCAGCCGAGCGTGATCTTCTGCGAGGCGCTCACGTTCATCGCGGCGCCGGTGAACTCGAACTTCTTGTTCTGCAAGACGAGCGTGTTGTCGGCCGTCCCGTCGCTGACCATGAACTTGTTGTTGTTGATGACGAGCCCGGCTTTGTTCTCACCGACGACGATGGTGATCCCGTTCGCGTCGAGGGTGATACGCGCGGTCTGGGACGTGGGCGGCGGACCGGCGGCGTCGAACTTCTGGGCGTCTTTGCCGGTCGTGGTCGTTATGGTTACACCCTTGTCGGTGACAAGGATGGAAGGCTTGCCCTCCATCGGCCAGTGCGTCGTCGCGGCCTTGGTCGCGTCGCGCATCGCGATGACGATCCCGTCGCCGAGGTTCGCGTTGGCGTCGTCGATCTCCTGTTGGGCGGCGGTCTCATTCTGGGTCGCGAGGGCGATCTCGTCTTGCAAGCGCTGCCGATCCGGGTGCTCCGGCGGAGCGCCTCCCGGCATGACCGGCCCCGGCATCGCGGGCAGCCGTCGAATCTGCCGCTGCAGGTGCCGCTTCTGCCGAGCGAGCTCCCGCTTTCTCGCGTTTGCGGCTGCGATCGTGGCCTTCTGTGCGGCGGCGCTCCGCATCTGGAGCATGAAGTTCCCGACCACGACGGAGACCTGCTCCGCCGCGTGGACCTGGACGTTCTGCGTGAGCGGGTGCTGCTTCGTCTCGTCTGCTCCCGTGAGATTGACAGGCCAGGCCGCGGCCTTGCCGCGCGTCTCGAGGCCGAAGCCCGCGAGGTTCAGCTTCGTCGCGCCGAGCGCGATCGTGCTGCCCAGAACCTCGACGCGGCCCGAGTCCTTCTGCCTGGCGCCGACGACGACCTTCTCCTGGGCGGCGAGCTCGACCGCATAGGAGCCGGCGACGCGCGCCACCCCGGCTCCGGTGGTGCCGTTGTTCCCGTCGTCGATGCGTCCGAGCGCGAGCAAGTGCGCTGTGTTCCGCGCGATGAGGTCCGCCGTAGTGTCGCTGAAGACCTTGAAGCCGAGCGACTCCTTTGCCTTGTATTGCTCGATCTTGGCGAAGAAGTCGGCGCCGATGATCCGATTGAACAGATCCTCGAGCGGCATGTACTTGGCGTGATCGGCCGCGCCCGAGCCGCCGTCGGCGACGAACACCACCCCCTGACCGCCAACGCCTACAATTCTGTCAGGCGTTCCCAGGCTTATGCCCTTGTTCGCGACGAGGCCGATCGAGCCCTTCGCCGTCGGGAGCTTGATGCCGCCGATCTTCGCGAGCGCCTTCACCACGCCTGTCGTCTTGCTCACCATCCCCATCGCGTTCTTGCCCGCGATGATGAGCGGCCGGATGAGGTTGCCGACGTCGTCGGGCATCCTCATGAGCTCCGTGTTCACCTTGTCGAAATCGTCGAGGCCCTGCGCGATCTCGGGCAGATCCTCGATTTTGTCGTGGTCGGAGTCGCCGTGAAAGTCACCGAGGAACGCGAGCGCGTTCGCCATCGTGCTGCCGTTCGGCCCGTTCGACACGGTGATCTCGGAGCCGTCGCCCTTGCGGGCGTTGGTGATGACGACCTGCCCGTCCTCGGCCGAAAAGGTTACCCATTTGTTAGCGGCGCCCTCCGACGTGTTGAAGAGCGCGACCAGATCATCCGCGGTGATCTTGGTGACGTCACCCGCCGTGCCGAAGACGTCAGCGCCCGTGAGCCCGATGCCGTCGAGCAGAGCCTCCGAGTCGGCGGAGAGGTTGACCTCCGACGCGGTGCCGGTCGTCGACGATTGGAGCTTGAGGACCCCACTCGAGAGGGTCGCGCGCCCGCCGACCTGCGTCTTGAAATAGTCCTGAATCGCGGCCGTCGTCGGCCCGCTGACCTTGCTAGGGGTCAGTCCGAGCGCGGTCTTTGCGGTGCAATCGACGACCTCGATCGACGCGCCGGGACCGTACTTTGCGCTGCGGCTGATGAGCTCGAGCTTGCCACCGCTCACGCTCGCCGTGACGAGCGGGAAGTTGGCGTTGATCGCCGCGACCATCGCAGCTTGGTCGGCCGCGGCGGTCGTGTCGAAGGTGAAGCTCACCTCGGTTCCGCCGTCGACCTTGATCTTGAGCTCCTTGCCGACGAGGCTGCCGACACCACCGTAGACACCACTCGCCGCGATCGTCGCGCCCGTGATTTTGGGCTTCGCCGCTGACATCGCCGTAAGGTCGACGACTGTCCCCGTGGACTCGCCGTCGAACTTGACGGTGATCTTCGCCGGGGCCTCGAAGGTCCAGTTCGGGTCGAGCGGCGCCCACCCCTGGATCTTGGCGGCGGTGGGCGAAATCACGAGCGGCGGCGTGTCGAACTCGTGGACGTTGCCGCTCTCGTCTTGGCATCTGATGTGGAGCTGATCTCCAGCCTTCAGCTGCGTACCGCTCGTCACGACGACGTTGCCGATGCGGCCGCGGACTCCATAAAAGCCCTTGCTGGCAGTCGTCGGGTCGGGGTCGTTTGGGTCTTTGTAGGGAGCGCACGACCGCACTGTCGCTTGAGCCGTCGAGCGGAAGCCCGAGGAGTTCCGGAATTTACGCGCTTGATCGGTCTTGTAGAGGTTCTGCGCGCGAGCCCCGAAGCCGAACGCTCCCTCGTCCGCGACCTGTTCGAACACGTTGCCGCGGTCCCACCGACCGAGCGCCGCGAACATCTCGGCGTTGCCGCGGATCGACTTGACGCCCGAGTTGAACGCGTCGACCGCGAGGATCGTGTTCTGGAGCATGTTCGAGAACGGAATGACCTGCTTCAGCGCTGCCGCGGCCCGATAGAGCACGTCGGTGCAGCGCTTCATGATCATCGCGAGGTTGTTGAGCTTCGCGAGCAGCTTGCAGACGCCCTTCTCGAGCGCGTTGAGCTTCGCGTCCGACGCGAAAGAGTCGGGGTCTATCCACAAATAGGGGTCGAAGCGTGAGAAGTAGGCGCTGTAGCCGTATTTGAGGGCGCCCTCGACCTCTGCGCCTGCGGCGTCGTCGTGCGCGGCCGCCGTGGGGTCGCGGCGAAGGTCCTTCAGGTTCTTGAAGATCTCATGGGGCGCCGAGCGCTGGTCGAACTTCGAATAATCCCAATCGTCTTTGCCCCAGAGCCGCTGCCACGACTGCTCGGCCAAGAGCTCGAAGCCCCCTTGGAGCTTGTTCGGCGTAGCGTCGTATTTGAACTGTTTGCCATCCGGGACGACCTGCGCCTCGGTCATGCCGTGCTCGCTCGAACTGGAGTCGAAGACGACCTCGTCCTTCAGGAAGAGCTCCCAATTGCGGGCATAGCCCGCGCTGAGATCCTTCCCCATTGCGGGGTCCTTCTTCTTCCTGCGCCCGCGGAAGAACTCGAAGAGGCTATTTTGAACCTCCTCGACCCGATAATGCAGAGAGAGGCTGAGGTAAGGCACGGTCTCGAGCGCGTCGCCGTGGTCGAGCGTCATCGTCGGCCCCTGCCCGGCGCCTGCTGCGACGGTTACCGTCCCGTCCGCGCCCATGAGGGCGTTGTCGGTCGTGGCCAGCGTCATGGCCTTGAACGAGACCTGTAGCCAATCCGCGCCGGAGTGCCCGACGAACCCGCCACGCGCCTGCAGATAGGTGCTCTTCGTGACGTCGATGAACAGGCTCTTGTCCGACTGGATCGACACGCCGTCGTAGCCGAACCGAGGGCTGTTCGAGGCGCCCTCCTTCTTCTGCCAACCTCCGAGGTTGATGCGCGCGAGCGGCTTCGGGACGTAGATGCTGTATCGAGTCTTGATGTCCGCCGTCACGTCGCCCATCGCGTTTTCCCTCTCCGTGCGAAGACCGCGCGCGCGGTCCGCGCCGACATGAGCGCAAGAGACGGTGGCGGTGTCAATCGGTGCTCGATTCCCTTCGAACGAGGCTCGTGAAAGTCTGTCGCGTCAATTCTTCGAGGAGCCGGTCGTCATGCCCGCAGTCCGCTCGCAAAGGTTGTCTCTTGGATCGCTGGGTGTCGCGCTCGCGCTCGCTGCCTGCGGCGGCAGCTCGACGGACACCGCCCACGCAACCGCGAGCACGACCCCCTCGGGCTCGGTGAGCAGCGCGACCTCGGCCTCGGCCTCCAGTTCGAACAGCCCCGAAGCACCCCCGACCAACGGCATCAAGGTCACGCAAGCGAACGAGCTCACGCCGCTCGTCCGCTGCAAAGAGGCAGCAGGGCCGCCGCACGTCTCGCTGTACTCCGCAGGGCCGCGGGGCACCATGCTCGGCACCTGCGGCAACTTCTATCTCTGGCACTCCCTGTTCCAGATTCCGGGTGAGGGCGCGGCCGAGAGCGCCGATCGGCTGCTCGCCGACGTCCCTCACCCGAAGAGCGCGGCGATGGGGGGCGTGCTCGTCTTCGCCATCTTCAGCATCCTCGGTAGCGACCTCGACTCTCTCACCATGCGCATCAACTATCCGGGAGAGCGCGGTGGAGACAACATCACCTATGTCCGTCAGGGCAACCAATGGAAGCGTAAGCCCGAAGTCGGGACTTCGAACTATTGGGGCGCCTATTACCAAGGTGGCCTGCGCAGCACCGGGACCCTCAAGGGCCGCGACTTCTACGAGCGAGTCACCAGTGAGAACGAGTATTCAATCGAATACGTCGACGGGAACAAGGGGTGGCTGCCTGTCCCGCAGAAGGGCACCGCCAGCTGCAAATACCAACTCGAGGGGCACTACGACTGGTTTACAAGCGAGTCAGCCGAGGTCACCGCGCTCGGGAGCCGATGTGAGGACGGGTCCTCGATGCCCCCCTGGATGTTCGGCTCCGGCCAGCCGACGATCGAGCGCTGGTCGCCCGGGGCGACCGTCGGCAAGGAGGAGGACCTGCCCGACGTGGATGGTTACAAGGCCGTAACCGGCCACCTCGTCCCCACGCCGAAGGACCTCTATGTCGTCTTGGGCCTCGAGAGCCGCGAAAACCCAGAGTCGACCCGCCTCTACGTGGCGCGCCGTGGACAGACGGGTTGGCGCGCACTCTCCGTCCCCCAGGTCGACGTCACCAAGGGCATCGAGACGTGGGCCACCGAGGACGGCTTCTTCCTCGCGGGCGCCGGCAACGTCATGCGCGTCCGCGGGGACGACATTGCGTTCAACACTGCCGTCCCCCCGAAGGATGGCGCTTACACAGATGTAGCTTTCTCCCCGACCGGCGCGGTCGCGATGATCTCCGAGGGCAAGGTCTACGAGGTGGACGGCGCCGGCGCGATCCAAGAGGTCGCTTTGCCGAAGGGCACGCCAGAGACAGTCCGCTATAACACGATGGGCGAGCTCTTCGTCGTGGCGACCGATGACTCGCCGGGTGGTGACCCGGCTATCATCTATGGGCGTCGCCCCGCGGTGAAGGCGCTGGAGCTCGACGGGAGCGCGCCCAAAGTGTCTCCCCTCTTCTACATCAAGCCGTTTACCCCTCAGTGTGAAAAGCCCATCGTGCTCCTCTATCAGCTGAGCAAGGTCGCGCCCGAGAACTTCGATTACCCGGCTACGCGCGAGGCTCTGAAAGGCGAGAAGCAGTTCTCCGCGGCGCGCTTCGTCGAGATTCAGGCCACGGGGCAGCGGCACCTGCTCGCGCTCTTCGAGGGCGCGAAGGGCCGCGAGCTCGCCAAGTCGCTGCGCGACCTCGTCACCAAACGCGTCAAAGGCTCCTCGCCCCAGCTCTTCTGCGCGGATGATGTCCCGACCGAGCTGCCCATCAAGCGTGAGATCAAGATCGACTTCGTAACCGGCAAACTGCTGCCTTGAACCGAGCAAGCATGAGACTCGCAATCGTCCTCGCCTTGTCGTCGCTGGCGCTCCTCTCCTGCAAGAGTGAAGACGACGACGATCCTCCGCCTATCAAGTTCGGCAAGAAGTCGAGCGCGTCCGCGACGACCTCGGCCGAAGAGCTGCCGCCCCCGCCTCCACCCGGGACGGTCGCTCCACCACCGCCCAATAACACCCAGGGCCAACCTCCCAATACCGGCACTGGCAAACCCAAGCCTACGACGTCGCTACCGTCGACTGCGTCGGGGCTCCCGTCGACGTTGCCCTCGGGGCTACCGAGCGCGACGGGCACGCCGTCGCTGCCGCCGCCGATCACGCCGTCGAGCACGGCCTTGCCCTCGAGCACGGCGGGCCAGCGCACCGACGCCAACTGCAAGAAGGCCTGTACGGGCGGCGGCGCGCAGGCCGAGCGCTGTTATTGCCTTTGCATGGGGACTTGCCACTAGTACTGCCGGTCCCAAGTTCGCTGGGGGTTCGCCCAGGCCCCGCGCTGGCGCGCGCGAGTGAAGGGCCTGGTCGAACCCGTGCGATCGGCCGCGTCTGACCACGCAGCTCGGACATATTTCGGTGCCTACGAACCTGCGGTTCGTAGGACGAGCGCGGGCTCAGCCCAAGCGCTGCTCGACCCAGCCGAGGATATCGGACCAGACGTCGGCGCGGTTCGTCTCGTTCAAGAGCTCGTGCCGGCCGGCCTCGTAGTATTTGTCGGTTACATCGTTGTTACCGGCGGCGCGGTATCGGGCAGCGAGCTGCCTGTGCCCGAGCCCGCCCATGCTGACAGGGTCGTGCGTGCCCACGACGAGCAGCGTGGGCAGGTCGCGCGGCAGCTTGCTCGGGTCGCCCTCTTTTTGCTCGATCTCGTAGACAGCCCCGAGGAGATCCGACCAGAGCTGCCCCGAGCAGTCGAAGCCACACAGCGGATCAGCCATGTAAGCGTCGACCACCGCGGGGTCGCGAGACAGCCAGTCGAAGGCCGTGCGCGCTGGCAAAAAGCGCAGGTTGAAGCTGCCGAAGACGAGCTTGGTCATGAAGGGGCTCGGCGCGCTCGCCCCGTGCTTCTTGACCTGACGCTTGGCGAAGCTCTGCATGATCTTGTTGCCAAAAGAGAGTCGCCAACCGGTCGCGCTCAGGATGACGCCGGCGAGCGGATCGGAATCACCCTCGAGGACGCGGGCGCGGGTGAAGAACGAGCCCATGCTGTGACCCAGCAAGAAGCGCGGCAGCCCCTCATGGGCAGCCCGCGCGGCCGCGCCCACGCTGCCGATGTCCCGCAGGACCTTCTCGAAGCCGTCTTGATCGGCGAAGTGGCCACGCGGCGCCGAGTCGTTGATCGAGGCGCCGTGTCCGCGGTGATCGTGGGCGTAGACCGCAATCCCCATCGCGGCCGCGGCCCGCGCGAAGGGGGCATATCGCGGCGCGTGCTCGGCCATCCCGTGAGCGATCTGAAGGATGGCTCGCGGAGCCTCCTTGGGGAGCCAGCGAATGGCCGCCAGGGGGAAGCCGTCGTGGGCCGGAACGGTGAAGCGGTCGAGCTGCGTCTCCATGGTTTCGCGACAGATACGCGCACGAATCCAGCGTCTGCAAGCCCCATCACCGTTGACGCCGAGCCCGAAGCATCATTAGCGGTGAGGTAGGCAAATGAAGGTGCTCGTGGACGCTCAGGGTTGGGAGCTCGTCGCAGACTCCGACGACGAGAGTGCGCTGTTCTCCACGGCGGAGACTATCCCCGCCCCGCCTCCAAGCGAGAAGACGCCGCCCATGGGCTCGTCGGGGTTCTTCTCGCGACCGGTGGGTCAGGACCTGGATCCGTCGCTCCACGAGCAATCGGGCACGATCGTCATGTTGCCGCCCCCGAGCAAGGTGCCGGAGTTCGGTGAGCAGCAGCCGCTCACGGTCTGGCAGGACGGCGACCGCGAGAGCGTCGCTTGAGCGCACCGCCCGCCGATCTCCCGCATTCAGCCATCTATTTCGGCGACGCGCGCGACCACTGGTGGAACCCCGACTACGTGGCGCTCCTCGCCGAGCGCCTGTCGATAGGGTCGTGTCGCCGCGTGCTCGACGTCGGCTGCGGATATGGGCATTGGGGGCGGCTCTGGCTCCCTTATTTGCCAGTCGGGGCCTCGCTCGTCGGGCTCGATTTCGAGCAGCGCTCGCTCGTCGAGGCGGAGCGCCGCACACGGGCCTTCGTCGACGCCCGCGCCCTCACGGTCGACCTCTCTTGGGTCGAGGGCCGCGTCGAGTCGCTCCCCTTCCCCGACGCGAGCTTCGACCTCGTCACCGCGCAGACCGTCCTCATCCACGTGCCCGACATCGGGCGCGCCGTCGCCGAGATGGCGCGCGTGCTCGCGCCGGGTGGGCTGTTCCTCGTCGCCGAGCCCAACAACCTCGCGGGGCTCGCGGCGAACCTCGTCGACGGCGCCGCGTTCAGCGTCGAGAACTACCTGCAATTGCTCGAGCTCGAGGCCCGAATCCAAGTCGGTAAAGCCAAGTTGGGCGAGGGCTTCAATTCGGCCGGAGAGGTGCTGCCTCACTATCTGACGCCGACGCTCTTCTCCAATGTTCGCCAGTGGCTCTGCGACCGCCCTTATGGACTGATACCCCCGTACGACACCCCGGGGGCCCGCGAAGAGATAGCCGGTTATCGCGACTTCGCCGCGAAGGGCTGGTGCGGCCGGCCCCGCGACGAGGCGCTCCGTTATTACCTCGCTGGCGGCGGGCAAGAGGACACCTTCGAGCGCGCCTGGCAAGCCGGCCTCCTGCAGGATAGGCGCTTGCTCGAGGGGGTCGACGCCGGCACCCACGCGTCCGCCGGCGGGCACGTCTTCCACCTGTTCGCGGCGACCAAGCGCTGACTCCATCGTCACTCGCGCCGCTGTCGCCTGCAGACGACAGTTGAGGTCGCGAGCCTGCAGCACCCATCACGAAGGGCGCCTCGCCATCGAGCTTTGCGGCGAGCTTTGTAGCCCCAAGGGCGCGGGCACGAGACTGGCAATGCCTCCACCCGGCGCTGAGGCCGCAAGGAGGTTTCATGAGCATCGGGAAGAGGGCGACCGCTGAACTCCTAGGGACGTTTTGGCTGGTATTCGGCGGATGCGGGAGCGCAGTCCTGTCGGCGGCGTTCCCCAACGTGGGTATTGGTCTATTGGGGGTCTCGCTCGCGTTTGGCCTCACCGTGCTGACGATGGCCTACGCGATAGGGCACGTGTCGGGTTGCCACCTGAACCCTGCGGTCACCGTCGGGCTCGCGGTCGCGGGTCGCTTCCCGAAGAAGGAGATCGTCCACTACGTCGCCGCGCAGGTCGCTGGCGGGATCGCGGGCGCGGGCGTGCTCTACCTCATCGCGAGCGGCAAGGCCGGCTTCAGCTTGAGCGGTGGGTTCGCGTCGAACGGCTTCGGCGAGCACTCGCCGGGTGGGTACTCGATGGTCGCGGCGCTCGTCGCCGAGCTGGTCCTCACCTTCATGTTCCTCGTCGTCATCCTCGGCGCGACAGACGAGCGCGCCCCCAAGGGCTTCGCGCCGGTCGCGATCGGTCTGGCGCTGACGCTGATTCATCTCATCGGGATTCCGGTTACCAACCTGTCAGTCAATCCAGCGCGCAGCACGGGCCCCGCGGTGTTCGTCGGCGGCTGGGCGCTCTCGCAGCTATGGCTCTTCTGGCTCGCCCCCATCGTCGGCGCGGCCATCGCTGGTGTGGTCTACCCGCTGGTGACGAGCCCGGACTCGAAGCCCGGCGCAGAGCCTGTAGCGAAGGCCGCCGCGGCGAGCACCTGATCACCTACGAGCGCTCGGCCGTGGCACCCCAACAAACAGACATGTAAGTCACATACGAACGCCGCGACGTGACGCTGTCGCCAATCGACCGGCCTCGTCGGCGAAGTCGTCGACAGGCAGGTGATCGGACATGTGGTTCGCGACGTGGTGCAGGACCACGAGCCCGCCGCGGTCGACGAGGAGCGCGCCGCCCTGCTGAATCGGGTCTCCCGCGTCGGGGTCGGGCGCGGGGAATTGCCCCTGCGCGAAGTACTGGGCGGCCTCGACGATGGCGCGCGGCCCATAGGTGCTCCAGCGCGAGCGTCGAAGGCACACTGCGTGATAGGCGCCGAGCGTGGGATCGGTGACGAGGTCGACCTTCGCGTCCTCGAGGTGGGCGCGCTCGCGAAAGCCGAGCAGCTTCTCGGGTGCGGCCGTGCCGATGAGCACGACGCGGCAGCCAGCGCGCACGATGCCGCTGAGGTGTGGCCTGAGGAGCGCGACCTGTTGCCAACAGCCGGGGCACGCGAGGTGGCGCAGGAACACGAACATCGACGGCTGCTCGACCCAGAAGGACCCGACCCGCTTGCGCGCGCCGTGCTCGTAGAGGAGCACCGCGTCCGCGAGCTCGGCGGGCGCTTGCGTGGACGAGAGCGGGCCGGCGCTCATGGCGCGGACTCCGGCAGCGTGCGGAGGAAGGTCTTCATGCGCGCGACCACCTGATTCACCGCGAGCGGGAAGGTCATGTGGCCACCGGGGAGCCACTCGATCGGAGGCTCGCCCCACGCTCTCCATTGGCGCTCGACGAGGCGCGCCGTGATGTATTGGTCGTCGCGCGCGGGGATCCAGAGCTGGCGGCGAGGCGCGAGCACGGGGCGCATGTCGGAGATGCCGAGCCTGCGGAAGAGGCGCGCCCGCTCCTCACGCCCGACCCCGAAGCGCTCGAGATCGGAGCGCATGCGCCAAAGGATCGAGGCCTCCTCGAGGGCCTCGTCGAGCTGCGTGTGCGCGATGATCGGCATGACGTAGTCGGGCGTCGGCTCGAGGCAAGCGAGCATCATCGTGATCGAGCCGCCGAGGCTCAGGCCGGTGACGCCTACTTGTTTGTAACCAATCTCGGGCGAGCGCAGCCAAGCCATCAGCGTGCGCACGTCGTGGACCGATTGGCGGACGGCCTCGATGGTGCGCACGAGGTCCGCGCTCCAGAAGAACTCGCCGTGGAAGAGCGCGCTCCGCGGGTTGCGACTGCCGTGGAAGGGCAGCTGCACATGGAGGATATCGACGTCGAGCTCCTCGGAGAGGCGCGGCAGGAACGAGGCCTCTTCGACCCAGGGGCCGGGCTCGAGCCAGCCGTGCACGTAGACGAGCGCGCGATCGCGAGGCCCTTTGCGGGGGTGGATCCAGCGCGCGACCACGCGCTGGTTTACGAGGTATTCGTTCGCGTGACGCGCGCGGTAGTGAGGGCAGAGCACGACGTGCTGGCTGTGCCAGCGCAGGGTCTCGATGACGCGCGGGCCGAGCTGCACGCGCGGCCGAGAGCGGACGACGTCACGCGGGATGACCGGCGCCGGGAAGAGCTCCGCTGGCGGCAGGTCGAGGTACGGCCCGAGATCGCCGACGGTGTTGAGGTGAGCGCCGCGGAAGCCGTGCAGGACCCGCGAGAACGCGCCGATGAGTTTGTCGATGGGCTCGCCGAGCTTCTCCAAAGCCCCGACAGGGTTTTGCGTCTCGTCGCGTGGCGCAATTGGATTCGCTCGCGCGCGGGCCCGAGCGACGCAGCGTCACTTCGGCGGAGTCTTGCCCTTGCCCTTCGGGGGCGGCGCCTGCTTCGGCTTCTTCTCGGGCTTGGGGAGGACGGCTGACTTACAACAGCGAAAGCCAGTCGAGTAGTCGTGATAGGTCGGCTCGTGAGCTACAGTCGTGTAAGCGCAACCGGGGCCGTGTTGAGAGGTCGTGCTGAAGAAGCCGCCCATGAAGACGCCGTCGCCGACCTTCATGGGTTGATCGACGCGCTCGACGTCCTCGTTCTTGAAGGCCTCGATGAAGGCGTCGTCGAGCGTGTCGCTGACCCACTCGTGCAGGTTGCCGACCATGTCGTGAAGCCCAAGGTCGCTCACGCAGCCCTCGTATTCGCCGGACTTGGCGAGGAAGCCGGGGGTCTTGTTGAGCTCGGGGCTGTTGAAGTGCTCGTCGTATTTGAACTTGCCCTTCGGGATCTTGAAGAGCTCGGTGAGGAGGTGGTTCTTGCCCGAGTTGCACCGGTTCTTCTCCACGCGAGCGCCGTACGGATAGGTCATCCAGCCCTTGCCGCGGCACGCGCGCGACCACTCGGCGCGGCTGCAGAGGCGCTTGCCCGCGGCCTCGCACGCGGCCTTCGACTCGACACGGCTGATGTACCCCTGCGGGAACTGCCCCTCGGCGTTGACGGCGACGTACTTCTCCCCGGAGACGAGGCGCTCGTAATACGGGTGCGGCGTGAGCGAGCCGTCCGCGCCCACGACGGCGAGCGCGTCCTCGTAGCGATCGACGCAGTAGCGACCGACGAGGACCATGTCGTCGGGGCAAGGTGGGGGCGGCGCGTCCGCGGCCGCGCTGTCCGAACCCGAGGTCGACGCGCTCGCGGACGACGAGGCGACGAGCGCCGAGCTCGAGGGGAGCGGCGGCGCTTGGAAGCTCGCGGCAGCGGAGGCCGCGCTCACGACGGTCGCGGCCGTCGTCCGAGCAGCGGTCTCGGAAGGGGAGCTCGAGCCGCGGGGCTGCTCCTCCGCGGGGGCCGCGGTGCGACATCCAGCGAAGAGAGCCGTAACCAAGAGCAGCGCGCGCGAGACTTCCATCTTTGCCCCAGACGCTCGGGGAGCCGAGCTTGCTCCCGTAGCGAGCGTCATCCCATTGCTTTTGCCACGATCTCGGTGCCGACGCCGCGGTCGGTGAAGATCTCGAGCAGCACCGCGTGCTGCATACGACCGTCGATGATGTGGACCTTGCCGACCCCGCGCGAGATCGCGTCGGAGGCGCACTGGATCTTCGGGATCATGCCGCCGGCGACGATCTTCTCGTCGATCCAGCGCGCGGCCGTCGGGACGTCCAGGCTCGAGACGAAGCGACCGTTCGCGTCGCGGACGCCTTCTACGTCGGTCATGAGCACGAGCTTCTCGGCGCGCAGCGCGGACGCGACCCAGCCCGCGACGTAGTCCGCGTTCACGTTGAGCGGCTCGCCGGCCTCGCTCACGGCGACCGGAGAGACGACGGGGACGAAGCCGCCCGTGAGCACGCGGTCGAGAAGGTCGGCGCGGACCGCGGTCATCTCGCCGACGAGGCCGAGATCGACCTCGGCGCCGCTCTTCGACTTCGTGACGCCCATGCGCCGCGCGAGGAGCATGCCGTCGTCGCGCCCCGAGAAGCCGACCGCGCGCGCGCCGCTCGCGCAGAGCAGCGACACGAGCTGGCCGCGGATGCGCCCGCAGAGGACCATCTCCGCGACCTCCATCGTGCGCTCGTCGGTGACGCGCAGGCCGTCGACGCGCTCGCTCTTGATGCCCATCGCGTCGAGCGTGGCGTCGATCTGCGGGCCGCCGCCGTGCACGACGACGACCTGGATCCCGACGTATTTGAGCAGGGCGATGTCGCGGGCGAAGGAGGCCGCGAGGGCCACGTCGCTCATGGCGTGACCGCCATACTTCACCACGAACGTGGCGCCCGAGAAGCGGCGGATGTAGGGCAGCGCCTCCGTCAGGACGAAGGCCTTCTCGATGAGCTCGCGCATGATGCCCGCTCCTAGCATTCCCCATCCCACGCAGGGAACTCCGCTTTGCTGACGGCGGCGCTGATCGGGTTCTGCTTCGGCTTCTTCGGGTCGGTGCCCGTGGCCGGGCCGATCGCGGCGCTCGTGCTCAAACGCGGGCTGACGGGGCGCTTCCAGAGCGCGGCGCTGGTCGGCGCGGGCGGCGCGATCGCCGAGGCTATCTACGCGTTCCTCGCGTTCTGGGGCTTCGCGAGCTACCTCGCGCGCTACCCGGTCATCGAGCCCATCTCGCGCGGCGTCGCGGCGGCGATCCTGATCGGGCTCGGCATCTCGTTCGCGCGCTACCGCGGCGCTCGCGAGGCGAAGGAGAAGCAGGGCACCGACTCGCCGTTCAAGAGCGCGGCGCTGGGTTTCACCATCACGGCGCTCAACCCCACGCTCATCGCGACGTGGACCGCCGCGACCTCGACGCTCTACTCGACGAACCTGGTCCGCTTCGACCCCGAGGCCGCGCTGCCGTTTTCAGGTGGAGCGATGGTCGGGATCGGCGGCTGGTTCGTGCTGCTCGTCGGGCTCTTGCGACGGTATCGAGGCCGCTTCGATCAGAAGAAGCTCGACCTCGTCGTGCGCGTGATCGGTGGGCTCATCGTCGTCCTCGGGGTCTGGTTCGCGTGGCGCTTCGTGCGATACTTCGCGACCTGAAATGCCGCCGCCCACGCGACGTATTCGCCTGCCGGTCTGGGATCGCCCCGAGCTCGATTTGCCTGGCGCCGCGCAGCCCGGCAGCTTGCTCGCAATCCTGCCCGCCGCGCGCAAGCTCACCCAAGCGGTGATGCGCCTCTCCGAAGAGCGCGAGAAGCAAGCCGGCCGCAAAGTCACTTGCAAGGTCGGCTGCGCCGCGTGCTGCCGTCACCTCATCCCCGTCTCACGCGTCGAGGCGAAGAGCCTCGCGATGCTGGTAGAGAAGCTGCCCACCGTGCAACGCGAGGCCGTGAAAAAGCGCTTCCAAGCTGCGCTCGTGAAGCTCGAGGGCGCGGGGCTCCTGCCGCCGAAGAAGGACGCGCCCCGCACCGCGCTCCGCACCGAATCCGCGGGGGACGCGGCGGCGCTCTGGGACGAGGTCAGTCGCAAATACTTTGCTCTACAAATCAATTGCCCGTTCCTCGAGCAGGAGCGCTGCATCATCTACGAGGGTCGCCCGCTCCTCTGCAGGGAGCACGAGGTCACGAGCGATCCCGCGCGTTGCAAGACACTCGACGGCGGCGCCGTCGGGGTGCCGCGTCCGACGTTCCCCTCGCGCGCGCTGGCGCTCGCCGCGGCCGATTTGGACGGTGTCTCCGCGGCCAGCATCCCGCTCGTGACCGCGCTCGAGTGGGCCGCTGACGCAGGGGATGAGCTCGGCTCCGAGCATGGTCCCGTCGCCCTGCTCGACGCGTTCCTCGACAACCTCACGTGGGGCGAGGAGCTCTCCGAGGCCTGAGCGCTTGACGTCCGCGTAGCGAGAATCGAGGCTCCGCACGATGCGCGCGCTCCCGGCCGGCCCCGCAGCCACGACGATCGGTGGCTTCGAGCTCGTGCTCGAGCTCGAGAACGAGGAGACGACCGTGCTCCTCGTTCGGCGCAGCGGTCCGCGGAACTTCGCGCGGTGGGCCGTCATCCGCTACGTCGGTCCATTCGGCCCCGCCGAGCACGAGCTCTCGGAGGCCGTCGCTCGCGATCTGCGGCGCGCGGCGAACGTCTCGCACCCCAACGTGCTCCCCGTCCACGAGGTCGGCGTCCTCGGGGGCGCGCGCTACGTGGTCACCGACTACGTCGAGGGCTGCACGATCGCCGAGCTCCTGCGCGCCGGCGAGCCGCTGTCGCTGCCCGTCGCGCTCGCGATATCCGCCGACGTCCTCGCCGGGCTCGAGGCGATTCACACCGCGAAGGACGGTCGACTTCGACCGCTCGGGCTCACGCACGGGCGCCTCGGCGCGACGAACGTCGTCGTCGGCCTCGACGGGCGCGCGCGCATCGCGGACCTCGGCCTCACGCGCGCGCCGCGCCCGCAAGGTGAGGACGCGCCGAGCCGCGTGCTCCTCTCGACCGCGCCCGAGCTCTTCGACGGCGCGCGCCCTTCGATCGAGGCGGACGTCTACGCCGCGGGCCTCTTGCTCTACGAGATGCTGACCGGCGCGCACCCGCACGCGCGGCACCGCGATCGTCGAGCGCTCCGTGCTGCTGCGAGCTCGCCGCTGCCGCTCCTCAGCGCGATCGACGAGCGCGTCCCGCGCGCGCTCGCGGACGCGCTCGCGCGAGCGGTCTCGCCCGATCCGGCCTTTCGTTATCGGAGCGCCGATGCCTTCGCGCGGGCGCTCGAGGGCGCGCTCCCCACCGCGAACGGCGCCGAGCCGCCGCGCGCGACCCCACGCGAGGTCGGGGCCGCTGTCACCGCGCGCGCTGCCCGCGCCGTCGACCAGCAGAAGGCGATGATGCAGGAGTGGGTGCTCGCGCACGAACCGTTCGAGATCGCGCGCGGCAGGCGCGTGCGAAAGACGGGGCGATCGCGTCGCGGCCGCGGCGTGCTCATCGCGTGCGGCGCGGTGCTCCTCGCCGCGAGCGCGACGGCGCTCTACGTCTTCGCTTCGCCGCAGACGCGCCCCGGCGAGCACGTGTTCGTCGAGGACACCGCGGCCCGCACGGCGTCGCCGACCTCGACCACCACGACGTCGAGCGCTCCGCCCGCGCCGGCGACGGTCGATCGCGGCACTGTCGTCGACGTGACCGCGCTCGAGGACGCGAAGCCCACGAGCACGCCGTCGACGCAGACCAAATCGCGGCCCACGCCTCGCGCGACGACCGAGTCGCTCGACAACCCGTATCGCTGACGTGATGGAGCCCGCGACGTCCCGCGCGCACGAGCGCTCGCTCCCCGAGCTCGTGCTCGGCCTCGCGATCGCAGCGGCGGGCGTCGTCCTGGTGTTTCGACCGATGTGGATCGCGACCACATTCTCGCGACCACACGAGACCGTGAGCCAGCAAATCAACCTGCGCGCGACCTGGGGCGGCACCGTCGCGGGTCTCGGCGCGTTCCTCGCGACGCGGCCTCCGCTCCGCCCGCGAGCCCCGCTCCTCGCGACGTTGCTGCTCACGACGATGGCGTGCATCGGCGCCGCGCGCGTCGTCGGCTTCGCCCTCGACGGTCGACCCGACACGCTGCAGCTCGTGTGGATCGTCGCGGAGGTCGCGCTCTCGGGCGGGGCGCTCGCCTACTTGATTCGCAGGCGCTCCGCTCGATAGGCCTCACGGACGGGGCGGTTGCTCAGCGAGTCGAGCCGCGACGCGGAGAGCGCGCTGGACAACGCTAGTGATAGCGGTATCACTATCAGCAGTGCCGCGCGCCCCGCGGCGAGGAGCCACCCATGGAACAGACCGTCGACACCCGCCTCGGACGCATCCACTTCACGAGCACCGGCGACGGGCCGCCGCTCGTGCTCTTGCACTCGGTCGGCCACGATCGACACGACTTCGATGCGATCGCGCCCGCGCTCTCACGCCGCTTCCGCGTGGTCGCGGTCGACCTCCCTGGCCACGGCGCTTCGACGCTCTCTCTTCCTGCGCGCGACGTCGACGCGCCAGCGATGTTCGAGGCGCTCGGTGAGTTCATGTCGAAGACGACGAGCAGCCGCGACCCGGCGATCGTGCTCGGCTGTTCGATCGGCGGCGCGGCCGCGGTGCACCTCGCGGCTCATCACCCAGCGCGCGTCGCGGGGGTCGTGCTCGTCAACTCGGGCGGCGTGACACCGCACAACACGGCGAGCCGCGCGTTCTGCTGGTTGATGGGGCGCGAGGCCGTTCGCGGCGCGGTGCGCATGGCGTTCGCGCGGCGCTACCTCTCGCTCAGGAACGCGCACGTCGAGGCGATCCTCACGCGACACGAGGCCTTCGGCGCGGAGCCCCACGCGGTCTCGCTCGAGGCTGCGATCTGGCGGAGCTTCGCTCGGCCCGAGAGCGACGTCGCCGAGCTCGCGACGAAGCTCAGCGTCCCCGCGCTCCTCGTCTGGGGGCGGCGTGATCCCGTGAGCCGCGCCTCGGTCGAGGGCGCGCGCGCTCGAGCCTCGCTCCCTCACGCCGAGTACTTCGAGCTCGACACCGGGCACGCGCCGTTCGCCGAGGATCCCGCGGCCTTCCTCGAGGTGCTCACGCCCTTCCTCGAGCAGGTCGACGCGCGCCCCTCGATGCGACAAGACGCCAGCGAACTCCGATGAGCCCTCGCAAGCGCGCCCCGGCGAAACCCGAGCGACCCGCGCGCGGCGCGCCGCACGAGACCCGCGCGCGCCTCGTGACCACCGCCGCGACGGTGTTCAACACGCAGGGCTACGACGGGACCGACTCGAACAAGCTCGCGAACGCCGCGGGCTACGCGGCGGGCACGTTCTACAAACACTTCCGCGACAAGCGCGAGCTCTTCCTCGCCGTGTACGAGGACTGGGTCGACACCGAGTGGCGCGCCATCGGGCAAACGCTGACGGATCGCGAGGCCCCCGACACGCCGCGGAAGCGCCGTGCGCGCGCGAAGGAGATCGTCGAGATGCTCCTCGAGCATCACAAACGCTGGGCCGGCGTCCGACGGAGCCTTCGCCGCCTCGTCGCCGAGGACGAGCAAGCGCGTGTGTTTTACCTCGCGCAGCGTCGCCGCCAGCTCGACACGTTGAGCCGGCTCGGGAGCTCCCGCGGGCGCGTCTCGACCGAAGAGGACGCGGTCCTGCTCTACACGCTCGAGCGCTGCGCCGACGCCTTCGCCGAGGGCGAGCTCGAGGAGCTGCGCTTGAGCGAGGCCGGCTACCGGGCGCTGCTCGTCGACCTCGTCGAACGCCGGCTCTAGCATCGCGCGCATGCTCCCCACCTTCCCTCGTGAGATTCCTGAAGAAGCGCGCATCGACACGTCGGCTTGGGATCGGACCTGGCTCGTAGGCGGCGAGGTCCGCCGTTGGGACGGGCCCGCCGAGGCCGTGCGCTCACCGATCTGCCTGGAGAAACCGGGCGGCGAGCTCGAGCGCGTCGTCGTCGGCTACACGCCGATGCTCGACGGCGCCGCTGCGCTCGAGGCGCTCGCGGCAGCGCGACGCGCGTGGAACGACGGGCGCGGCGCGTGGCCCACGATGAAGATGGGCGAGCGCATCGAGCACCTCGAGCGGTTCGTGGTCGAGCTCGGCAAGGTGCGCGAGCCCGTGGTGCGGCTCTTGATGTGGGAGATCGGCAAGACCCGCAAGGACGCCGAGACCGAGTTTGATCGGACGGTCGCGTACATCCGCGACACCATCGAGGCCGTCAAGGAGCTTGACCGTTCTTCGTCGCGGTTCGTCCTCTCGGGCGGCTTCATCGG
Organism: Polyangiaceae bacterium; assembly: GCA_046351325.1. Classification (GTDB taxonomy): domain Bacteria; phylum Myxococcota_A; class Polyangia; order Polyangiales; family Polyangiaceae; genus Xiheicaenibacterium. Next base: position 1,702,150 of record JAXLYR010000001.1, read on the forward strand.
GCAGATCCGGCGCGCGCCGCTCGGCGTCGTGCTCTGCATGGGCCCGTTCAACTACCCGTTGAACGAGACCTACACGACGCTCATCCCCGCGCTCGTGATGGGAAACACCGTCGTTTCGAAGCTCCCGAAGTTCGGGGCGCTCCTCCATTTGCCCATCCTCGAGGCGATGCGCGTCGCGTTCCCGCCCGGCGTCGTCAACGTGATCCAGGGCGACGGGCCCACCGTCGTCGGTCCGATCATGTCGAGCGGCGACGTCGATTGCCTCGCGTTCATCGGGACGAGCCGCGTCGCGAACATCCTCGAGCGACAGCACCCGCGGCCGAATCGACTGCGCACGATCAACGGCCTCGAGGCGAAGAACCCCGGCGTCGTCCTGCCGTCGGCCGATCTCGATCTGGCGGTCGCCGAGTGCGTCTCGGGCGCGCTCTCGTTCAACGGCCAGCGCTGCACGGCGCTCAAGCTGCTCTTCGTGCACGAGTCGATCTCGGACGCCTTCGTCGGCAAGCTCGCGGCGGCCGTCGACAAGCTGAAGGCCGGCATGCCTTGGGAGCCGGGCGTCGCGCTCACGCCGCTCCCGGAGCCGGACAAACCCGAGCACCTCGAGCGCATGGTCGCGGACGCGGTCGAGCGCGGCGCGCGCGTTGTGAACCGCGGCAACGTGAAGCGCGGGACGTTCTATCGGCCCGCCGTGGTCTTCCCCGTCCCACACGACGCGCGCCTCTATCAGGAGGAGCAGTTCGGTCCTGTCGTGCCCGTCGCGACGTTCGCGGAGCTCGACGACATCGATCGGTTCATGCGCTCGAGCCCCTACGGCCAGCAGATCGCCGTCTTCGGGAGCGACCCGGGCGAGATCGGTCGCCTCGTGGATGCGCTCTCGAACTCGGTCTGCCGCATCAACTTGAACACGCAGTGCCGGCGCGGGCCCGACACGTTCCCGTTCACGGGTCGCAAGGACTCGGCCGAGGGCACGCTGTCGGTGACCGATGCGCTGCGCGCGTTCTCGATCCGCAGCGCAGTCGCGGCCGCGCAGACGGACGCGAGCGAGAAGCTCATCGGCGAGATCGTCACGCGCAGGCTCTCGAACTTCCTGTCGACGGACTTCTTGTTCTAGCGAGACGAGACCCAGAGGATCTCGGGCGTCGGTCGGTAGCCGCTGAAGTAGGTGCGCTCTTCGGTGCGACCGTCGGGCCACGCGATCGCGACGACGCTGGTGACCTCGTAGCCGGGCGCGCCGCGCTGGCGCAGGCGCTGCTCGCCCGGCTCGAGCCAGGACTTGGGCTCGACGAGGCGCGCGTAGTCGCTCGCGCTGCCGGCGGTCAGCGAGTGCGTGACGCGCGCGACGGGCTCGGCGCCGAGGAGCTCGATGCGCAGCGTGTTCGCGCGCGGCAGGTACGCGTGGATCATGAGCGCGAAGCCGAACGGGTTCTTGAGCTTCAGGTCGACGCTGGGATACGACACGGTCGCGTCGAGCCCGAGCTTCACGTAGGTGCTCGGGCGCGAGTGGCTCTTGCGCTCGACGATGTCGAGGGCGCCGAAGAGCGCGGCGTCGAAGAGGGTGCTCGAGACCTGACAGGTGCCGCCGCCGACGCCCCCCGAGACGACGTCGCCGTGGATCTCGGGGGCGAACACGAAGCCCCGTTCTTTCGTGCGGGATCCTACAACGTCGTTGAAGCTGAAGGTCGCGCCCGGAAGGATCAGCGTGCCGTCGAGGCGGAGCGCGGCGGCGCGGATGTTCCTCCGGCGGAGCGCGCCCGAGTCCCCGATCGTGAACGTGGTCTCGAACGCCGAGAGCGTCTTGGTCACGTCGACGGCGGGCAGAGGTGGCGGCGCGAGCGTGTCGAAGGGCACGTCGAAGACGGGCGCAGGACCGGAGAGATCGAGCGCCTCGAGGCCCGCGAGCGCGCGGTCGATCGCGACGCGCTTGCCGGGTACGGGCTCGACGCGGCGGTGGTTCTTCAGGTCGAGGAGGCCGGGCTCGGGTCGCGATCGAGCGCGCGCGCGAGCTCGGTGAGGAGCGCCCGCGCGCGCTCGCGATCGGTGAGCTCTTCGGCTGAGACGGTGCGGCGAACGCCGTCGCACGCGAGCTCGACGGAGGTCGCGCGCGGCGACGTCGTGACGACGGTCGAGGTCGCTGGTGGGCCGCTGCGATCGCTCGAGCCGGGGCCGCTGCACGCGACGACCCCGAGCGCGAGCGACCACCAGGTCTTTTCGCTCAGCGAAAAGGTCGGCACACGACCATCGTAGCGTGGGCCGTGCGGCGCGCCTCGCGGAGTGCAGGCGTCCGCCCGTTCTGGCAGCCACCGCTGAACGCCTATACGTTGAGGAGAACTGCGTGCAAGACGACCTCGCGTGGATCGCCACAACGTTCGAGAACTGCCATTTGGTGGCCGGGCCGTTCTATCACGGGACCGCTGCGGCGCTGCGGGCGGGAGATCAGCTGAGCGCTGGCTTCGCCTCCAATTATCAGAAGGGTCGAATCTCCAACCACGTTTACTTCAGCTCAACAGTTGCCAGCTTGGCCGCGCAGTTGGCGGCCGTATTGACCGGGGTTCCGGGGCGGGGCCACGTTTATATCGTTGAGCCGACAGGACCGTTCGAGGACGACCCGAACGTCACGAACAAGCGTTTTCGGGGCAATCCGACGAAGTCTTATCGAAGTAAGCAGCCGCTCCGCATCCTCGGTGAGCTCGACGATTGGGAGGAGCACAGCCCGGAGGTCATCGGCGGGATGCTCGAGCGGCTTGCTGCATTGAGGCAAAAGGGGTTGGACGTCATCGAGGATTGACCGCGCGGGCAACTGTTACACGTCTGTCAGCGATTGACCGCGAGCCGTGTGAGGCGACACGCGCGACTGCGCGCCGACGGGTGCATCTCTGCCAAATAAAAAAAACCGCGGATCGTCTCCCCCAAGACGATCCGCGGCGAGTTGAACTTTGTCGGAGGCTCAGTTCGAGGCGGGCGCGAGCGACAGGCCGTACGTGACCTTGACGATGCCGTTCTCGGGAGCCGCGAACGACAAGCCGCGGAACGAACCGACGATGCAGCTGACGACCGCGCTGTCGGGGAGGTCCGAGCCCGCGTTCGTGCTCGAGCCCACCGCGCCGTCGGCGCCGATCACGAAGCCGACCGTGACGTGGCCCGCGAGGTTGGGGTTGTTGCGCAGACCAGCCTCGTAGCAGGCGCGGAAGCGACCGAAATTCTGGCGAACCGTGCGTTGGATGACCTCGGCGGGCAGGTGGCCCGATACACCGACCGCGGCGGGCGTGAGCTTCGGCGCGGTGGTCTTGTGCGTGGGCATCAGCGGGCCCTCGGGGATGCCGTCGGGGACGCCGTTCTTGCAATTGACCGAGGTGCACGGAGCGCCGCGGTTGATGGTCGAGAGCGGGCCGACGTCGATGCCGATGCCGGGGCCGCCGCTGTCGCCAGGGCCGCTCACGTGCAGGCCGCCGGGCCCGAAGTCGTCACCGAGCTCGTTGGCCCAGAAGTTCCCGTTGTGGTTCTCGAGGTCGGGGCCGTTCGCGCCGGGCGACCAAGGCGAGCTCGGCGTGTTCATGCCGTCGTTCTGAGCGAGGATGCCGACCATGCCGAAGTCGACGGCGTCTTGCATCGCGGACTTCTTGTCGAAGGTGTAGGTCGGCGCGCCGCCCTTCGCGCTGAAGCGCTTGTTCGAGGGCGCGGCGCTCGGGTTGCCCGCGGCGCCGGGAGCGCCCGGGGCCGGCGAGTTCGCCGCGACCGGCGAGCCGCTCGCGTCGGAGTTGGGCGCGTCACCCTTGATCTCCTCGACGGGGACCTCGGGCTTCGCCGCGTCTTGAAGCGCGATCTGCATCGCGTGCTTCTGCTCGTTGGTGAGTGGCGTCTCGTCGGTCGAGGCGAGCGCGGGCATGAACGCGAAGAGCGAGGCCGCGACCGCGCCGTGCAGGAAGAAGCTCAGCGCCTGCGCCGCGAAGGCCTTGCGGTCGGGGTTCACCTTGCCAGCGACCTTGCGGCTCGCCTGGACGCTCGCGATCTCGAACACGAAGCCGTTGAGCTCGCTCTTCACGCGCATGCCGAGCGCGAGGCGGACGAGGTGCGCGCCGGCGAGCGAGGGCGAAGCGGTCGCGAGCTTCTCGGCGACGGCGTCCTCGAGGCGGAGCGTGCGACCGTTCGAGACGATGCGAGCCTGCGCGCCGGGGAGCACGACCGCGAAGCTGTCGCTGCCCTCGACGAGGACGAGCGGAGCGCGCGACGAGCCGAGCTTGTCGCTCGGGACGAGGTGATCGCAGCCCTCTTCACCGACGAAGAACGAGCGCGCGGTCTCGAGGTGCTGGATCGCGAGGACCGACTCACCCCAGCGGATCACGATCTCGAGCGTGGTCCCCTCACCATCGGCGTCCTTCGTGTCGATCGCGTTTCCAGCGGGGATCATCTCGTACGAGGCGCGCGAGCTCTTGGGAGCTTCTTCACGGAGCGCGGCGAAGGGGTTCGAGCTGGACGACGCAAACGGCGAGAGAGACGACATGGATGAGTGACCTCCGAGCGATCCCTGTTGTCGGACCCGACCACTGCCGAGTGGCAGGGGATCAGGTGGGTCCGGGCTCGTGCGGCGTCGCCCCTCATTTCGAGGAGCAGCTCGCGCTTGCCGGTCGCAAACAGTGACACGCGCCCTCTCGCGTTGGTTCCAACTTTTTTCGATTGCGCGAAGACTGATTTTGGGGGAGCCGCGTGTGCGACAAACGGCGCCGGCGTCGTTCGTCGGACGCTCGCGCTCCGGGGTCGCTACCATCGAGCGATGCAGTCTCGACGCATCGATATCCACGCACTTCGAAGCTCGATCCTCAGCGCCGTGGGGCTCGGCCTCGGCCTCACGGGCTGCGGCGCGCTCGTCGTCTACGAGTCCGACGGTGGGAGCGGAGGGAGCGGCGGCACGGGACCTACATCGTCACAATCGTCGAGCTCGTCGGGCGGAACGACGAACTCGGGCTGCGTCGATCCCACGCCGATCATCGGCCCGGACGGCTCGGACACGGGCTACGTGCGGTGCGCCGACGGCTCCGTCGATCGCGCGGCGATCGGGCAGTGCGCGTTCGATTGGGACCCGCCGCCTTGCGAGGGCAACGAGGACGTCATCGAGTGCACGAGCAACGCGGACTGCGGACTCGGCGGGCAGTGCGGTCACACCGTGGCCGTCGAGGGCGGCACGTATTGCCAGTGCTTCTACGGCTGCGAGGTCGACGACGACTGCGGTAGCCCCGACTACGCCTGCGTCTGCGGCGGCATGCTTTCGAACTTGCCGGGGAGCACCTGCGTCCCGAAGAAATGCGCGACCAACGCAGACTGCGATTCGGGCGAGTGCGGGCTCGGCACGTTCGACGACGGCTGCTCACGCGAGACCTTCCTCGCTTGTCGCGGCGGCGCCGACAGCTGCCGCACCGACGTCTCGTGCGTCAACGCGGGCGAGTGCTCACCGTCGTTCGACGACGCGAGCTTCCACTGCAACGTCCCGAACTGCGCGCTCGGCCGGCCGCTCGTCGTCGAAGGCCTGGCCCGCGTCGCGCCTGCGACCGAGCGCGCGGACTGGCGTGGAGCGCTGCGACTCTCCGCGGGCGCGCCGTCCACTTCGACCGAGCGCTATCGCGCGACCGCGGCGCTCGAGCACGCGTCGATCGCGAGCTTCGCGCGGTTCACCCTCGCCTTGCTCGCGCAGGGCGCGCCGCTCGAGCTCGTCGAGGAGGCGCAGCAGGCAGCGCTCGACGAGATCGCCCACGCGAAGCTCGCGTACGGGCTCGGCGTCGCGGGTCCTGGCGCGCTCCTCGAGGCGCGCGCGCCGCTCGAGACCGACGCTCGCGCGCTCACGGTCGCGCTCGTTCAGGAGGCCTGCGTCGGCGAGACGCTCGGCGCGATGGAGGCCTCGCTCGCCGCAGAAAACACCGAGAATCCTGCGCTCCGCGCGGCGCTCGAGGAGGTCGCGTCCGACGAGGCCCGACACGCGGCGCTCGGCTGGCGCTCGCTCGCGTGGCTGCTCGCGCGCGATCCGTCGCTCGTCCCCGTCGCACGGGCCGCGTTCGAACGTGAGGCTCGCCTCACCTCTGTGCCGGTCGATCCCTCGAACGCGAGCGACCCCGCGCGTGGCCTCCCCTCCCCCGCCGCGATCGAGGAAAATCGGGCGCTCACCCTGCGCGAGGTCGTCTTGCCCGCGGCCGCTCAGCTCTTTCGTCTCCAGCCGAGCTTCACGCGCTCCTTTGGCCAGGCGCTCGTGTAGCGCTCGATGCGCGCGCGTGCGTCGTCGGTCTCCAGACGTCGAGGGCCGGGCGTGAGGTCCACCTCGAGCTGCTGCACTGCGCTTGGATCGAGCTCTGCGAGCATGTTCGCGATGCTCTGGTGGACGGCGCCTTCCATCTTCACGCGGAGCGTGAGCGCGTCCCCTTCCCGCTGCAGCGTCACGTCCTTCACGTAGGGCTCTTGCGTCGCCAAGCGACGCAGACCGAGCTGGCGATGAACCTCGACGAGTCTGCACAGGGACACTCCACCAGCTTGCCCACCCACCACCTGCCGCAGCTCGAGCGAGACGAGCCGCGGCGGCGCCACCAAAGCGGTCGCGACAGCCAACGCAGCGTCGAGCGCGGTCGGCCTCGACAGCCAGAGCGCCAGGCTGTCGAGCGCCGGCCATCCAGGGACGGGGAGCGCGCCGTCGACACCGAACAACGTCACCCCTCGCACGGCGCGGTTCAAATCGGCGACGCGCTCGAACGAGGTGGGGCGCAGTCCGTGAAGCCACGTTAGCGAGCGAAGTGGGGAACGCGCCAGGAGCGCGACCAAGACGTCGTCGGCGAGCCCGGTCGGCAGCGTGAGCTCGGTCACCGTGGCCCAGCCTGTGCGCCCGATCGTGCTGGTCAACGGCGAGCTCTCGCTGTTCGGCAGGTAGTGTGCGGGGAACCCGCGCTCCAGCTGGTCCAGGCGGAGCGCGGTCGGCCGCTCCGCGATCACGCAGGGGTGATCGCTCCACCAACCGACGTGGCGCTCTCGAAAGAGCGCCTCCTCGCGAGACTTTGGAACACGCCGGCCGCGCGCCTTGGCGAGCTGCAGCGTGATGAGCTCACCGAGCGGGTTCGACCGACTGGTGAGCCAATCCGCGTAGACCTCTCGCGGAGCATCCGACCGAGGGTCGTCATACACAGCCTCGAGCAATGCTCGCTCGCTATCCATGAAGACGTCAGCGGAGCATGTCGAGCGCCCCCAATGCCTGGCGTTGTTGCAAGTCCTCCCAAAACCGTGCGCGCGCCGGCCTCCCTCGGACTACATACATGTAAGTAACTCCGAGCTCACTCGTAGGCCTCGGCGTATTCGGTGCCCAGCGGATGCCGATGCCACGTCTGCATCTGCTTTGGGCCGTTCGACGTGGTGCAGAGGCAATCGCCATATTCGTAGTCGGTGTGCCACTGGCCCTCTTCGTCCTCGTGTTTGAGGTTGACCTTGTTCGGGTCGTGGACCGCCGTCCCGCGGGGGTCGATGTATTGCTCGACCACCTCGATAGGGATCTTGGCGACTCGATTACCCGGTAGCAGGAGGGTGAAGCGCGGCGCGGAAGCGTTCGCGGTCCCGCTCAGGCTCGCGACAGGCTTGCTCGAGGCGGACGCGCTGGCCTTCGGCCGCTCGGCTTCGCTCGAGGTTTGGCCCGACGCGCACCCGGCAATGCTCAACGAAGCCACCAATGCGAACTCGAGCGCTCGGCGTGCGTAGCGGATAGTCCGGGTCATGAGACCACTCTAACCACTGGTTCGGCCGGTCCTAAGTTCGCTGGGGTTCGCCCACGTCTGAGCGCGCAGGTTCGTAGCACTAGTTCGACCGGGCGTGCCCCTCGCGCACGAGCGCACGCTTCGCGGGTCGGTCCGACGTCGACGTCTGGCCACGTCGCCGCGGCCCGAGGATCGAGCCAGGGACGAGCGCGCGGCTCGCGTCACCACCCCACGCGCGGACCCAGTCGACCCACGCGACGCGCTGAAATCGGAAGACGAGCTCGACGAGCGGCAGCGCCGGCCGCTCACCATCGGTGAGCTCACCATTCTCGGGCGGGCGCGGCGCGATCTTCGACTCCGCGGTCAAAGGCTGGGTGTTCGGCGCGAACACGTCGTAGACGAGCGCGCGGCGGTAGTCGCCGCTCGGCCACACGACGAGCCCGGTCTCCGCGAGGTCGTAGGGCGTCTCGGCGCTGCCGAACGCCGAGGCGAGCACCGCCGCGACCTGCTCGCGCACGAGGTCGACGCCCGCCGCTTTGTAGAGCCCGACGAGCCCGCGCTCGAACACCGCGCGCTGCTTGCTCGACATGTGCTCGGTGAAGCCCGGCTCGTGCACGCTCGCGACGACCCAGCGCGACTGCTCCGCGAACTCGAGCACGCAAGGTCGCGTCGAGACCTCGGGGCACGTGAGCTCGATGCGCACGCGGTTCGAGGTCATGTGCGGGTGGCCCACGTGCATCGGCCCCGAGGTCCAATCCGAGCTCGCGCGCAGCACGAGCACGAGCTCGCGCTCGACGAAATGCTCGAGGGCGTGCGCGACCTCGGCGAGCGCGGCGCGTGGCTTGCGGAGCGCGCGAGCCTCGAGCCGCCCGCTCGACGCGAGGCTCTGTCGCTCGGCGCGACGGAGGGCCGCGAACTGCTTCGGGATGGTGCCCGAGTGGAAGCCGGCGACGAGCAGGCCCGTCATCGTCTCGCCGTGGTGGCCGATCATCACGGGCTTGAGCTCGGTCGCGCGGTTCGCCTCGTAGAGCTTGAAGTTCTCTTTGAGCTCCCACACGAGGAAGCCGAACACACCCGGCAAAAGGAACACCGTGGGCGCGGCGATCGTGTTCGCGAGCACGGGGCCGAGCGGCATGAGCACCTGTCGCGCGACCCCGAGGAGCGACGGCGTCATCGGGAGGATGATCTTGTGCGAGACCGTGACGACCGGGAAATGCTTGATGGGGTTCACCTGCGGCTCGATGAGCAGGTTCACGTAGAAGCGGACGAGGAACGTGACGAAGGCCCAGCCCACGCCGAGCACGGCCTTCGCCCCGGAGGAGAGCGGGTGCTCGCCCTGGCGAAAGCGCAGCGCCTGATCGACGCGGTAGAGCACCCACTCGATCGTCGCGACGAGCGCCGCGAACTTCTCTGCGATGAGCTTGAAGAGCCCGGGGATCACGTGGCGCCGCAGCGCGCGGCCCTTGCTGAGCAGCCAATCGACGAGCGCGGTCGAGGCCTCGCGACCGGCCTTCGAGTTGAGCGCGAGGCTCGAGACGACGAGCGACGCCCCCGCGATCACACCGAGCGCGGGCCCGCGGACACCGGGCGCCGCGGCGATCGCCGTGAACGCGCCCGCGACGACGAGCGGCTTCAAGAGGAAGCTCCACAAGACCTGAAACGGCTGGCTCGCGACGATCGCGCGCACCATCGCCGTCGACGCGAGCCACCGCGGCGCGCCGAGGAACACGGCCCGCAGCGCGCCGCGCACGGTGCGCAGGACCGCGAGGGTTTTGTCGCGCACGCGGCGGCTGTGGATGAGCGCGAAGAGCGCGACCGAGACGCCCGCGAACGACGGCCACGAGAGCAGGTGGATCGGGTGATGGGTGAAGCGCCCGGCGATCAGGTGCACGAGGTGCGTGAGCCCCTCGAGCAGGACGAACGCACCCAAAGTAGGTACAACGACGTACAAGACGAGCGCGCGACCGGGGCGCGTGCCGAACGCGAGCGACGAGGCCTTTTGCAGGCCGCGCAGGTAGATCTCGCCGCGCCGATAGACGCCGTCGAGCGAGTCCGCGAGCGCGCGATCCGCGACGAGCAGCTCGTCGCCAGCGAGCAGCTTCTTCGCGCTGACGTCGGCGAGCTTGAGCCGGCTGCGCGAGACCGCGTCGCGGAGCTCGCCGATGCTGAAATGGCCTGCGCCAGCGCACCGATCGAGCAGCTCGTCGATGAGCTTCGCGCGGGCCGCGGCGAGCGGCGCGCCACCGCTCGCGAGGCCCATCGCGTCGATCGCGTCGGCGACCGCGGGCTTGTGCGCGCGTCGCACGTTGAACTCGGCTTGTTCGATCGCGGCCTCGAGCAGCGCGCTGAGGCGTCGCCGCGACTCGGCGCCGATGCGGGCGCGCGCAGCCTTCTTCTGCGCCGAGCGCAGGTAGCGCAGCACGCGCACGGGGCGCGTCGCGGGGAGCGCGCGGACGATCGGTCGCCCCCCGAGGCTCGTGATCCACGCGAGCAGATCGATGGTGCGGTTCTCGCGCTCGTGCGCGATCGCGGCCTTGAGCACGTCGTAGAGCAGGCGCGCTTCGACGCCACGCACGACGCGGCTACGCGACGCGGCCGCGCGCAGGAGCTCGAAGAAGTGCGCGACCCAAACGACGGGATCGCGCGCCGGGCCGTCGAGCTTCTGGTGTTCGTGCTGATCGTCGAGCGCCGCGAAGAGCCGTCGCACGAGCGACGTGAGCGCCTGGTTGATCCGATCGACGAGCCCCGATTTCAGCCTGTCGGGGGCCTGCGCGAGCGCGCGCGCGAGGCCGACCGCGGCGCGCACGACGTTGCCCTCGTCGGCCGCGCTCTCGACCTCCTTCATCAAGCTCGAGTAGGTCGGCGCCGAGTCCGCGAACGTCGACTTCGTCTCGTCCGGGTCGTCGGAGACGACCTCGGCGTCGCGGTTCAGCGCGGGGCTCGAGGCGCCGTCGAGCCTCGTCGCCTCGAGGAGCGCGGGCACGTCGAGGTCGAGCGCGATCGTGGCGTCCACCTCGTCCAAGACCTCGACGAGGCTCGGGAACGTCCGCGCGAGCGCGGGCCGATCGAAGCACGCGAGCTCCGTGTAGAGCGCGACGAACTCGATCCACGTCTGCCGATCGCGGTCGAGGACGCCCTCCGGGAGCAGGTGCTCGCCCTCGCGCAGGACGAGCCGGATCTCGTCGAACTCGGCCTGACCGACGCGGTGGACGCGATCGAGCACGGCCGCGTGCGAGAGCTCGCCGGTCGCGGCCGCGCGCTCGAGCTCGAGGTGCACGCGCGCGTGGAAGAGCTCGCGCCACGTCGCCGCGAGGGCCGCGCCGCGCGCGACTCCGTGGAGCTCTTCGTCGGTCGGGCGCGCGAGCAGGAGCGCGTGCGCGTCGTCGGCCGCGAGCGGCTCGACGTCGAGCGGCGCGACGAGCTCGGGCTCGAGCACCTCCTTGAGCGCGCGCGCCGAGACGACGAACGACCGCGCGTGCGCGACCTCCGAGCCGAAGCCGCCCGCGTGCAGGCTCCGCTTGATGATGCGCCGAAGCAGCCGCGCGCCCACGAAGCGCGCCCGAGGTTCAGCGCGACGGAGCGCAGCCTCGAGCGACGCGAGGGGGGAAGGGCCGCCGTCTCCGGCGGACCGCCGAGCTGGAGCTCGACCGATGGCATCGATCGACGCGAGCGGTGAAGGTGCTGCGTTCGGCTTGGAGTTCAGGCCGCCCCCAGGGAGTTCTCGAGCGCAGCGAGCGGTGCGCGCAGCGTGTCGATCGCGTCCGCCCAGAAGTCGGGCGACTCGAGATCGCGACCGAGCGTGTTCCTCGCGACCTCGTGCGCGAGCGCGCTGCCGCTGCCCTCGAGGAAGGCCTCGTAGCGCGAGAGGAAGCTCGGGCCCTCGGCCTTGAGCATCGCGAAGAGCCCGCGCGAGAGCAGGTAACCGAACGTGTAGGGGAAATTGTAGAAGGTTAGATCCGGGATGTAGAAGTGGAGCTTCGACGCCCAGAAGAGCGGGTCCTCACCGCCGGGCGCGAGCGAATCTCCGAACTGTTTTCGCTGGGCCTCGGCCATGAGCTCGCTCAGCCTCGTCGCGGTGACCTCGCCCTTCTCGCGCTCGACGTGGAACGCCTCTTCGAAGCGGAAGCGCATCGGCACGTCGAGCAAGAACGCCGCGCCCTCGTTCACGATCTCTCCGAGCAGGAGCGCGCGCGTCTCTGCGCTCGTCGACGGGCTCTCGAGCAGACCGTCCGAGAGCAAGAGCTGCGCGAACGTCGACGCGGTCTCCGCGAGCGTCATCGGGTACTGCCGCGCGAGCGTGCGCGTCTTCTTCATGACCTCGGCGTGGAAGGCGTGGCCGACCTCGTGCGCGAGCGTCGAGACGTCGCCGAGCGAGCCCTGGAAGGTCATGAACACGCGCGCCTCGTTCGTCACGTCCGAGCTCGTACAGAACGCGCCGGGGCGCTTCTTGTCGCTCGGCATCGCCTCGATCCAGTTGCGAGCGATCATCGCGTCGAAGTGCTCGCGCAGGCGCGGGTAGCTCTTGCCGAAGGCCGTCCGCACGAGCTCGACCCCGCGCTCCATCGTCACGCGCTCCGCGCCCGGCAGCGGGAACGGCGCCTCGAGATCGTAGAACTGGCAGGCCTCCAATTTCAGCGCGCGGGCCTTCGCGCGGAAGCCTGCGCGCGGGATCTCGATGCGATCGTCGACGGCCTCGAACATCGCGCGCAGCGTCTTCTCCGAGATCGCGGCCTGGTGGAGCGCGACATCGAGGAAGTGCTTCACACCGCGGCGCGCGTTGAGCACGAGCCGCGTCCCCGCGATGTGGTTGATCGCGGCCGCCGTGACGTCGAGCGCGCCCTGCCAGGCTTTGTTGCCACCCTCGAACGCCGCGCGCCGCACGTCGCGGTCCGCGTCGGCCTGGAGCGAGCGCCGCTGCGCCATCGGCAGCGTCTCGCGTCGACCGTCGGGGTACACCATTTCGAACGTGAGCTTTGCGCTAACAACGTCATAGAGACGCCCCCACCCGCCGATGCCGTCGGGGCCCAAGTCGGCCGCGAGGCCCTCGAGGGCCGGCGCCATGCTCGTGCGCGCCTCGACTCTGATTTGTCTTAGATGGTGCGCGCCCGTCGCGAGCGACGGGCGCGTTATGAACCCTTCGAACAGGGCCTCAGGCGCGCCTCCGAGCGCACGCCGTAGCTCGATCGGCAGCTTCTCGAAGCCCGCGCGCAGCTTCGCGAGGCGCGCCTCGGCGAGCGAGAAGCGCTCGTCGGCCGCGTCGGCCGCGGCGAGACAACCCACGTACGACGAGAGGTGCCCGAGCCTCGCGAGCAAGTCCTCGTAGCGAGCGATCACGCTCGCCCACGCGTCGGCGGTCGCCTCCGAGAGCTCGCCGAGCGCGCTCGCTTCTCGCACGAGCGTGGCTACGTCCTCGTCGAGCCGAGCCTCGAACTCGACGCGCGCGGGCGAGTCGAAGCTCGGGAAGTAAGCAGTGAGGTCCCAGCGCAGATCGAGGGGCGGAGTCATTCGCCCGAGGAGAGCGAGTTTCCTACGTGCGCGTCAACGCCCCGACGGGCTCGGCGCACCGCGGAGAGTCACGGGCCGCCCGGCTTCTGCTGGATGCCGTTGTTGTCTTCGGGCTCCCAGACGTCGCGCGCCTCGATGACGATCCCCGTCTCGGTCTTCAGCAGTTTGTTGATCTGGAAGTTCGACTGGTTGACCGGCGACTGCGTCAGCTCGTTCGGGACGGCGCCGACGATCACCGGCCGATCGAGATCACCGTCGAGGAACGCGACCATGACCTCGGTCCCCGGCTTGAGCGGCAGGTGCACGCCGTAGAACGAGCCCGCGTGGGCCTGCATCATCCGGATCGGCAGCGAGTGCTTGTCCGGGTGATCTCCCGAGTCGAAGTCGAAGCGGACCCAATAGCGACCGCGCTCGTCGAGCACCGCGTATCGACCCGTCTGCTGGAACTCCTCGATGAAGGCCGTGACGACGCCGTGCACGCGCGGCACGGGCGTCTCGAAGAGCGGGCGGTACTGGGTCGCGCCGCGCGTCCCCTCGAACCGGTTCGCGTAGGCCTCGGCGGTGTTGGTACCGAGGAGCCCCGCTTGCTGGACGATCCCGTGTCGGACCGAGCCGACGAGGATGGTCGGGTCCTCGAGCGAGGGCGCGTCGCTCACCGTGAGGACGCCACCTGCGCGCAGCGCCGCCGCGCCGCTCTCGCCACGCAGCAGGACGCGGTGAGCCTCGGACTGCTCGGCGCGGATCCCCGCTAGCTGGTTGCCTTGCTCGGGCGACTTGTACTTCGTGAGGAGCTCGACGATGCCGCCGCCGAAGCCGCCGGGCACGTCCACCTGCTGGCGCAGGTCGACCGGCGGGTTGACAGGATTGTAATCGCTTACGCCGCGCGTCGCCGCGACCACTCGCTTCTTCGAGTGCAGGTTCTTGATGACCTCGTGGCCCGCGCCGCTCGCGAGCGCGAACGTCCCGATCGCGGGGAAGCCGGATTGATTGTCGACGAATACAAGCTTGTCAGCGCCGTCCTCGTGCTCGAAGAAGAAGGTGAGCCCGTAGTGCTCGGCGAGGCGCGTGATGAACGCGAGGTCGGTCTCCTTGTATTGGACGACGAACTCGCGCGTCGGGTAGTTCCCGCTGAGGCGCCACTCGAGGTCGTCGGGGGCCGTGAGCCCCGCGCGCGACAGCTTCTCCTCGATGATCTCGGGGATGGTCTTGCCGACGAAGACCTCGTGGATTTCGACGAGCGAGAGCGCGAACGCGCGCGGCACGAGGCGCAGCTGGAACGCCGCCGACTCGTTGGCTTTGTTGGCTCGGATGTCGACGCCCTCGTCGACCTCTGCGATGATCCCGTGGACCTCGCGGACGACCTGCTCGGCGTGCCTGAAGACGAGCTTCGCCGCGGCGCCGACCATCGGATCGATCGAGGCGCGGATGTCGAGCGACAGGCCAGGCCCCGCGACGAGGGTCACGTCCAGCTTGAAGTCGAACAGCCCGTTGAGGCGCTCGAGTCCATCCATCTTCGCGATTTGCAGACCGTCGCTCGAGAAGTCCTCGCTCTCGAGCTGGACCGTGACGACTCCCCCCGACCCCGCGCTCTCTTGGTCCGACATGGCCTCGCCAACAGACCGCCTGACCTCGCTCTGGTCAATCGCAAACCAACCAAACACCGCAGAAGCTGCGTCGAACTCGGGGCTTTTTTCGTCTCGCAGAATCGCCTCTCGAGAGAACGCCCACAACACCAGCGACCCTGCGTGGCTCGAGTCTTGCGTTTCGGGGCGCCATGTTCACCCGACATCGCGACACCAACCTCGCGCTGGTGGTGGCCTTGATCTTTGCAGGCTGCGCCGCCAGCTCGAGCTCGACCTCCAACGATACTTCGTCGTCCTCGACAGCGACCGCCGTGACCGCGGAGCCGACCGCGAGCACCACGGCGGAGCCGAGCGCTTCCGCGAACACGAGCGCGAGCGCGGGTCCGACCGAGACGGCCTCCGCCGAGCCGAGCGGTCCGCCGCCTGGCTCCGCAGGCGCGCGCCTCATGCGGCAGCACTTCGCGCAGACGACGCAGATCCAAGACGCCGTGATTTGGGGCGAGATCGAGAAGGCATCGCGGCCCGCGGGTTCGCTCGCTGACGTCGAGGGCGTCGAGACGCTGCCCCCGAAGTGGCAAGAGTCGGTGACCCAGTTGAAGGACAGCTCGCGCCGCATCCGCGAGAGCTCGGACCTGCAAGAGGTCGCCGCGGCGACCGCCGACATCGGGCGCGCATGCGGCAACTGCCACGGCAAAGCAGGCGGGCCGAAGATCGTCGTGAACGATCCACCCACCGTCGACGCGAAGTCCGTCGCGTCTCGCATGCAGCGCCACAAGTGGGCCGCGGCGCGTCTTTGGGAGGGGCTCTATGGTCCCTCCGACGCCGCGTGGAAGGCCGGCGCCTCGGCGCTCGAGCTCGATCCCTTCCCCGAGGAGGTCTTGAACAAGGGCGGCGTTCACGGCCGCAGCGCAGCGTCGAATTTCCGCGACGTTGCTAAGACATTGTCCAAGGCAAAGACGAGCGATGCGCGGGGCTCGGCCTACGCCTCGCTCCTCTCGACGTGCGCGCCCTGCCACGCCGCGGTCGGAGCGCAGCGCCACTGACAGACTCGATCTATCCTCGCCTCGTGTTGCGTTCGCTCGCGGTCGCGCTCCTGGTCGGCGTGAGCGCTGCTTGTGGTGGGGCTGTCGCCGAGGTCCAGGTCGCCGAGAGCGTCGCGGTGGTCGTCTCGGGGCAGCCCGTCACCGTGCAGCGCATCGCGCGGATCCATCGCTTCCGCCAGGGCCGCCGAATCGAGCTCCTCGAGGCGACGCTCTACGTGCGCGAACCTCAGGCGATCCGCAGGCAAGCCGTCATCGAGGGTGACGACGTCATCATCGGCGGCGCGCGTTACCTCGTCGTGCACATCGAGCCAGGGACCTCGAACACGCTCGGGACGGTCCTGCTCCGCGAGGCTCCCGCTCCCTGATCGGCACGAACGCGCGGGCCGACCCCCCTACGAACTTCGGACCGACAGTACTAGGGTGCGCCGATGCGTCCCCGCTCACGCGCCGCGCGCGCACTCGCTCTCCTCGTGGTGCTCGCGGCCTGCAAAGAACAGCGCCCGGCCCAGCAGGACTGCCCTCGCAACGAAGAGGCTCCTCGCTGTCCCGACGCGACCCAGAGCGCCGCCGCCGCGTCCGCCGGTGCGGGCAGCGCCGCGGTCTCGGCGTCCGTCGCGGTGGCAGCGTCGGCCGCGCCCTCGGCGTCGAGCGACGAGCTCTGCGGCGGTTTGAAGGAGCTCGATCAGCTCCCCGAGGCGATCCGCGTAGTCGGCGGCGACATCCTCATCGGCACGACCACGGGCGCCGCGCTGAACCCAGCCGACGCAGTGGTGAAGACCGCGATGAAGGGCGGCGCCCTCGAGGCCGAGCCGGCCGTCACGTGGGCCGGGACGCTCATCCGCGATCGCAACCACTACGGCACGACGAACATCTTCAGCGCGCCGCAGGGGCCGACCGCGCGCGACGCCCTCAAGCCCTATCTGCGCGCCGGCTCGCTGCCCAAGGACAGCGGCGGCGAGATCGCGATCGGCCACAAGCTGGCGAAGCTCGTGGGCGTCGCGCTCGGAGACACCGTGTCGATCTACGGCAACCCGAGCTCCGCGACGTCGATCCCCTCCTCGAAGAAGGTGAAGGTCGTCGGCCTCCTGGACTTCCCTTTCGCGCCGATGCTCGAGTACGACGACATGCTCTCTTACGTCAGTGTCAGCGATGCGCGTGACCTCGCCGTCATGCTGGCGAACACGGCGACGATGGTGCGGGTCTGGCTCCCCAAGACCGATCGCGCCGCGGCGTCGCTCAAGCTCTTCGACGCCTTTCGCGGCGACCCCGCCGCGTCGACTTACAGCAGCGTAAGTTCAGAGCAGCTCGTGCAGCGGATCGACATGTTCAGGTCGTTGTTCCAGAACATGTGCAACGAGACTCCGCTCTAACCGTCCGAGAGCTCCACTTCCACGTAGCTGTCGGCCCCGAGGTGCGCCGTGTTCCGCGAGAAATACGGCGGCGCCTCCATATCGATATGAATGTAGCCGTCCGCGAGGGCTCCCCGCACGAGGTCCGTACGACTGGCGAGTTCGAGCTCCAGCTTCTCCCCCGGCTGAAACTGTGTCGCGGTCGGTACGATGCTGAAGCGCAGGGTCACAGGCTTACCCGGCACGAGCGGCTCGACGACGCTGTCGTCGACGACGAGCTCGACGCGGCTCGATAGGACCGGATCCAAGCGGCGGTGCGTGGGCCGCATCGCGCCGAGCGAGAGCAGGTGGCGGCGCCCGCCGGCGTCTATGCGAGACAGCGCTGCGACGACATAGCTGTCGATCTCGTTGCTCGAGAACGAGAGCGACATCGTGACAGGGCCAGCGAGCGCGACCCGCCGCTCGAAGCTCTTGGTGAACGTGAGCTTCTGCTCCATCACCTCGTCCATCCCATCCGGTAGCGGCGCGCTGAGCGGCACCGCGGTCCAGCTCTGCTCGCCAGTCGCTGGCGCCGCGTCGACGAGCGCTTCGTCTTCGGCCAAATAGAGCCGAGTCTTGCGCGCGGCCGGCGGGGGGAAGCTCGTCGCACGCTCGAACCGATTGGCGCCCTCGAGCCAATAGCGAACGGGCGATTGTCGCTCGTAGCCATTGTCGCAGCCCTTCACGACATGATCGAAGAAGGCGAGCGCCTCGAGCTGCCACGAGAGGACGGGGAGCTCATAGTCGCGCTCCGCCACGATCAAGAACTTCTCACCGATTGGGGTGCCCGCGCGCTCGAACAGATCGAAGGCCCCGAATTGGTGGATGTTCCACATGCCCTGGTTTTGCACGACGACGAATGGCGTCTTGATGCGATCGAGCTCTCGATAGGCGCCGTGGGTGATGGGGCACGTGTCGCGGGTCTTGCTCTCGGCGATCGTGCGCGCATACCAAGCGCGCATCCGCTCGGTCGGGCGCTTGGTCATGAAGCTCTCGTAGACCGAGTCGATTCGCGGGTGGAGGACGCGGTCCCAGACCCACGCCCGATTCAAGAGGTGGCTCGCGGCGGCGCGCTGCCACGGCTCGACTGTGGTGGTGAAGTCCGAGTCTTTGAAGTTCGCGCCGAGCCAGAGCGCGAGGAAGCGATTGTTGATGCTGCCGCCGAAGCACGCCATATGACGGAACATGTCAGTGCAGATTTCGTTGGCGAACATCGCGCGCAGCGCGGGTGGGCGCCGCGCCGCGATGATCGGTTGGATGAGCCCGTAATAGGATGTCCCGAAGAGACAGACGTCGCCGCTGCACCAAGGCTGTTCGGCGGCCCACTCGATGGCGCACAAATAGTCGTCAATCTCTTGTTCGTCGCAGAAACCGCCGCTCTCACCGCCCGACCGGCCCATCCCTCGCCGCGACGCGAGCACCTGGACATAGCCGCGATCGGTCAATACAGGCGGCGACCCTACCTCGTTGGTGCCCTTCGGCATCCCCGAAGCGTGGAGCTCCTTGTTGTAGGCAGCGATCTGCACGATTGCCGGGTAGCGCCCGACCTTCTTCGGGCGATAGACGTCGGCGGAGAGCCTCGTTCCATCTCGCATCCGCAAACCCACGTCCGCGTCTACATGACAGCCGAGGCCCGACTCGGCGAAGCGGGTAGGTTGCCAACCAGCATATTGCGAGCGGCCGAGGCGACCGTGCAGCGGGATGAGATTGTCGAGCAGCGCACTCATGGTTCCTCCGGTTCGCGCTCACCCCCCGGGGCGCACGCGTAAGCCGAGGATGGCTGTCTTTGCGATGGGTCGCGCGACTCGCGGCGCCAATGTCGTGACCCGCGATGCCAATTCGAATCGCGGCTCGTAGGATTGCCCTGTGCCGGAGCCGACTGTGTGCGTGAAGGCCCTGCGCGCCCCGTTCTTCACGGCGGCCGTGCGAACGGGGCAACCGATCCCCGTGCTCAAGTCGTCGTTCGCGCTGAGCCCGACCCTCCTCACGGACCTCACCGCGCGCGTCCCTCACCGGACGGTGGTGCGCGTCTGGGACGCGCTCGCCGAGGCCTGCGCGGACCCGACCTTCGGGCTGTCGGCGGCCGCGCTGCTCGGGGTCCCGCAGCTCGACCTGGTCGATCACGTGCTCCAGCGCTCGCCCACGATGCGCGCGCTCTCCTCGACGTTCGTGCGCTACCAGCGCCTCTTCCACGAGGCGAACGACTCGAGCCTCGGCGAGGTCGACGGCGCCTTCGTCGCCGAACACCGATTCGAGGGAGCGCTGCCGAGCTCGCGACACTTCGAGGAGTTCATCCTCGCGATGTGGATGACGCGGCTGAGGATGCTCGTCGGTGGCGGGGTCGCGAGCGCCGAGCGTGTGTTCTTCCGACATCGCGCGCCGCGCGACACCTCGGCGTATGTCGCGATCTTCGGGCGCGAGCCTGAGTTCGAGGCGAACAGCAACGCGCTCGTGTTGCCGGTCGAGCTCTTGGATCGGCCGCTCGCTTCACACGATCCTGCGGCGCTGCGCGCGTTCGAGGCCCACCTCGAGGAGGAGCTCGCGCGCTTGCCCGCCGCGTCGTTCCCCGACGGAGTGCGCGCGCAGGTCGTCGGCCTGATGCGCGCTGGGTCGACCGACGCCTTCGACATCGAGGCGGTCGCTCGTCGCGCGGCGCTCTCGAGGCGCACGCTGCAGCGCCGACTGAGCGAACACGGCACCAGCTTTCGCAGTGTGATCGACGCTGCGCGGAGGGAGGTCGCCCTCGAAGAGTTGAGCCGCGGCGCCGCGACGGTCACGGACCTCGCGTTCTTGCTGGGCTTCTCGGAGCACAGCGCCTTCAGCCGCGCGTTCCGGCGATGGACGGGCAAGAGCCCGGCGGGCTATCTCAAGTCCGCCGGGTGAGTTTCACCGAACGATCGTGCTTTGTCGGGCGACGGCGCAGTCGGCGCGCAGATCGTCAGGGCACTTCACAGACATAACCGTAAGTGTTGGTGCAGGGGACGTCGTTCCACGTACCGTCCACGTAGAGCTGCACGCAGTCCTCGTCTCCGCTGTTGTTCGGTTCGTTCGTCGACCAGTTGCTGTACGAGAACGACTCGCCGCTCGGCCACTCCCAGGTGCCCTCGGTCGCCGCGTCGGTCGCGCCGATATACAGGGTGGTTTGGGGCAGGAGCGTCCGTACGAGCGTGTTCTCCGCGGCGGACGTAATCGAAGCGAGGTGGCCGCTGACGGCCTGACACGCAGTCTCCGCGAGCGCGCGGCTCACGGTCGACGAGAACGCCGCATAACAAGTGCCAGTCACCACGTCCGCGACGACGGCGCTCGCCCCCGAGCCGCTCAGACACGAGAACATGCAGGTCGAGTCGCAGCCGTCATTGTCGACCTGATTGCCGTCGTCACAGTCTTCACCGGCGTTCTGGACGCCATCGCCGCAGCTGGCGGACGCGATCGCGAGGTCGTCGATGAAGACGCCAGTCGTCGTATTGTACCAGTTGTCTCGCGAGTCGAACGCGACGCGCAAGCGCAGATAGGTGCCGGCCGCGCTCGACGGAATGGAGAGCCCGTAGCCGACGAACGAGGTCGAGTTCGGCAGGATTTGAGTCTCCGCGATGACGACGTCGTTCGCGTCCAGCGCGCGCAGGTAGAGCCTGTCGAAGCCAGTGTCGACCTCCGTGTCCTTTCGCACGTTCACCGAGACGGAAACGCCCGCGGCGGGCACGAGGAAATAAGTGGTATCGGCGGTGCCGATGACGCGCTGTCCATCGGCGTAGCTGTTCGTCGCCGGGTCCGCGAAGTTGAGGCTGCTCGTGGGGCTCGCCGAGAACGTCTGCGTGATGTGCCACAGCACCGTAGCCGAGGACGTCGTCAGCGTGAGGTCGTGGGCGCCGTCGTCGAAGTCCTCGAAGAACGGGAGCGCCTCGAGCTTACAAGTCGGTCCGCAACCGTCGGCCGCGGCCACGCCGCCGTCGTCACAGTCCTCGACGCCCGCTTGGACAAAGCCATCACCGCAGCTCGCAGGCTGACAGGAGGTCGGGCAATCGTCGGTGTCGTCCTGGTTGCCGTCGTCGCAAATCTCGACGCCAGCGAGCAAGAAGCCGTCACCGCAGCTCGCGATGAGACAGTTGCTCGGGCACGCGTCCGTGTCGTCCAGGTTCTCGTCGTCGCAGGTCTCCAGGCCGACTTGAACGAAGCCGTCGCCGCACGTCGCCGAGACACAATTCGATAGGCAATCGTCGGTGTCGTCTTGATTGCCGTCGTCGCAGCCCTCCACGCCGGCGCGGACAAAGCCGTCACCGCAGCTCGCGGGCTCACAGGTCGACAGGCAATCGTCGGTGTCGTCCTGATTGCCGTCATCACAGGTCTCGACGCCAGCGCGTAGGTGGCCGTCGCCGCACATCGCTAGCGCACAGATCGACGAGCAGCCGTCCGTGTCGTCTTGGTTGCCGTCGTCACAGGCCTCGACCCCGGACTGCACGACGCCGTCGCCACAAGTCGCCGAGACACAACTGGATAGGCAGCCGTCCGCGTCGTCCTCGTTGCCGTCGTCACAACCCTCGAGGCCAGCGTGAACGACGCCGTCGCCGCAAGCGGCGAAGACACAAGTCGATAGGCAATCGTCGGTGTCGACGTCGTTGCCGTCATCGCACTCCTCACCTGAATCGAGGTGGCCATCACCGCACGCGGGCGCGACCTCCTCCGTGCAAGTCGCCGAGCACCGGTCGCCGTCGACGTCGTTTCCATCGTCGCACTCCTCGCCTGCGTCGAGGTGGCCATCACCGCACTCCGCCTCTGGCAGCGCGCTGTCGTCACCACACCCCACCGTCGTCATCCCCAGAACGAGCCCCAGCGCGAGCAGCCCCGCCGACTTATGCATCCTTCATCCTCCTTGGGAGGGGGCGCTCAGCAGGCGCTGTTCCATCGCTGATTGCGCGGCTTTTACCGCAAACTGGAGTGTAGCTGGGGGCACTCGTCCTCAGGGCTGGAGGCTCGAGCCTCCAATGCGCGCGAGGGTGGCGCGCAACAGAGCGCATCCGTTGCCATCGCGGTCATGGGAGCGTCGCCACCAGCGAAATCCCTTGTTTTGGGTCGTTTGCGTCGTGGCAAGCCAATTGCCGATTGGAGCCCTCGAGAGCCCATCGCCATGCCGACCGAGAACGAGAGAGCACAGTCGCCCCAACCCGCGCTCGACGTGCGCTTCGAGCACTTCAAGGCTCGCGAGCGGGCGCGCGAGAGACAGGGGCTCATCACGCTGCTGGGCGTGGCGCGCTGGTTTCTAGGCCTCGGCGCGTTGGTGCTGTTCGTCTGCGTGCTGGCCGCGCCGGACCTGCTGAAGGTCGTTAGTGGGCTTGTTCAATATGGTATCAACATCACCTTGCTCCTCACGACGACCGTTCTGGCATCGGCCGTCGTGGAGCTCAGTCGGCGATAGCGAGCCCGCAGTCGGGCGGTACGTGTGAGCTCAGTGTCCGGCGAGCGCAACGCGCACCCACAAACTCACCGCGAGGCCGGTCAAACCCCAAAGAAGAAGCCCCCCGAGACAGGCGATCGCCCCGCGCCACGCGTAGCGGATCGCGGTCGTTTGAGCTCCAACGACCAGGATGAGCGGCTCAGTCTGCGTACCCGCCAAGACAAAGCCACCACCTGAGCGATAGGCGGCCCCGCCCGGATTGCCGAGGACGCGCGCAGCCCCCGACGCGACGACGCGCGCCCCCACGGGGACGATGATTTGCGTCATTCGGGCCGCGTTGTCGTCGTGCGTGATCTCCCAAACCTCACCCATGATGTCGACGTGGTCGAGCTCGAGCTCACACTCACCGGTCGCGTCACGCACGATGGCGCGGGCGACGGCCGTGTCGCGCGAGACCTCCGAGTAGACATTCTTGCCAGTGCGGCGCTCCCGGATGGTCACGACTGCCACACAATCCATGCCCGTACCGCTGCGGATGGGGTCGACCCCGGGAGCGACCTCGATCGCACCCGTGATCTCACCAGGCCCCGTAGTCAGCTCGGCGACCCCCACCGTCTTGAGGCGGGACAATCGACGCCACGGACGCAAGGTCGGCACTCCCCAATAGAGGAGGCTACCCCCGACTAGAAACAGGACAGCGCTGAGGATGAGGAGGGGCATTGGCGGATAGCGTCAGGCGACGATGCGGCGTCGGCGATCGAGTTTGCGTTGGGAGCGCAGGCAACCGAAGGCAGCGATGCTGATCAGCAGCCCACCCACCGCGAGGAAGCCAGTCGCCCAGTTCACCACCAGGCTCGAGAGCTCCCGTGTGAGCACCCGCGCGCCGCTCCCCGCGTCGGCGCAAGCCCCGCCAGCGCACTGCGCGAGGATGAAGTCAGCGCCGTCACCGCAAGGCACGATGGCGTCCCCGCGCAAGCACCCCGAAACGACGATGGGAGCATCGCGCAGAACCGCTACTTGCTTGAGCTCCAAAGTTCCATTGCGAGGTAACGGACATTCCTTTCGCGACCAATTGGACGGGGGCGGCCCCCGCTGGATGTCCCCGAGCACCATGACCTTGCCGGCTCGCTGCGATGACAAAGTCGTATCCTCGATGACATCGAGGTGCGTGAGCCCGAGCGCTACCGTTCGCCCGCCCGCGCTCAACGTGACGCCGCCGACCTCGGAGATCTCACACACGGTCTCTGTCTGACTGCTCTTCCCCGACGACACCGTATTCTGCAGGATCGCGTGATACGCGACGACGCTCTGGCCGAAGGGCGCTGTGAGGGTCATTCCGCCCGCCGTGCCCGCGACGATCACAGGGCCGTCGGCGGCGTCCTTCAATTCGGAGCGCGGGCGCCGCTGGACCGTACTGACAGCGGTGACTGTGTTCTCCACAGCCGAGCTCCCGACGCCGACAAGGGCGACGCCTGCGGCGATCACCGCCACGGCGACGATTGGAATAGGTGAGAAACCGCCCAGCATCAGCCAACGGCCGTCCGCGTCGTTGAACCCCACGTGGCGACTATAACCCATCGCCGAGTCGATCTTCTCAAGATGTCTCGCAGGGGGCTCAGTTTGCCCCCCGCGCTGCGCACACCCACGAACATCTTGTAAGCTCCCGCCAATGAAGCGGCTGATTGTGGGAGCGGTTCTTTGCGTGGGCTCGAGTTGCGGGGGCACGGAGCAGCGCGCCCACGGCACGGAGCAGAGCGCCCACAGCACAGCGCCCCCGACCGCGAGCGCCCCCATTTGTCGAATGGAGGCTTGCTGGAAGCTGGCTGCGGACGATCGATTGAGCAAGGCGCAACGAGCTGCACTGCTACAGGCGGGTTGCGATCAGGGTGATGCGCTCAGTTGCGACTATCTCTCTCAACTTCACGCGACGATACCGTGCCCACCCAACTATTGCCTGGACGAGGAGGGCATCGCCATCGCAAGGCGCGCCTGCGAGCTCGGCGCCGGTGCACCTTGCTTCTATGTCGTAGAGACGCTCGGAGACAAGCTCTCCGCCAAAGAGCGCGAGCACCTCTATACGCGAGCTTGCTTCGAGTCCTATTCAGTCATGTCGTGGGCGCCGGCCTGCACGCAAGCGGAGAAGCTCGCGACCCAACGCGGCGACACGCAGCGGGCGACCCTCATTCGCAAACACTTCGATCTGGCGAGCGACTGCAATGAAGAGGTCGCGGAGGCCTGCTCCGCGCTCGAGCGCGAGCCGAAGTGGAGCGAGCTGAAGCTCCAATAGTGGGCCCGAGACTGGCGACTCGTCAGCCAGTCGACGCCTTGGAGTGGGGAGCGAGCTTCTGCTCGGCCTCCATGAGCAGGGCGTGCAGCGCCGCAGCGTTCGGCGCCGCGAGCAGCGCGGGGACGACAGTCGGCTGCGCGAGCATCTGTACGAGCTTCGATAGCCACGGCAGGTGCAGCTCGTCGTAGCGGAGGCCCAAGACAAAGAAGATATGGGTCGGCTTGCCGTCGAGCGCGTCGAACTCGACGCCCTCACGCGAGCGGCCGAGCAGCATGAAGGGCTTGTGGATCTGCTCGGGATGGCGTCGCAGCGTGTGGAGGAACGCGAGCCCGTTGCCAATCGCGCTCGGCATGACGTTCTCGCGTTGGATGAGCGCGCCGACGAACCAAGTCTCGTCGCGCACGAGCCCGAGCTTTTGGGCGAGCGCCGCGAGCTCGACGATCGCCGCGGTCTTTGTCTTGCCCTGGAGCTCCGGCAAGATATGGCTCTCGTCGAAGCAGCTCGAGAGCGAGAGCATGCGCCTCGGCCCCTCCTTCGGGGTCGCTTCGACGTAGCGCGGGGTAAGCCCCAGCATCTGGTCGTCTAGCCACGTGTCGATCATGGCCTTTCGAAAGCGCCATTGATTGCCGACCTTCACCCCTGGCAGCGCCCCGTCTTGGACGAGCTTCAGGGCCGTGCGCTCGTTCACGTTCAAGTAGGCCGCGACCTGCTTGATGGTCATGAGTCGGTCTTCCATACTTGCGCTGATGCGTAGGATTACGTAAAACTACGTTCGTTGTCAAAGATGGGCGTCCGACTCCGCATTTTTTGGGGTTCGGACCACAGCGCGCCTCCCGCGCTTCACCCGTCGAACCCCGAGGAAGTGCGATGGCTCGCACGCGCTATCAGTCTTCGACCTCCGTCATTCCGCTGAGCGCCCTCCCCGCGGCCGCCCTGCGGGCCGTCTTTCGTGAGGGATACGGCCGCGCCCAGCTGAAGAGCGACGTCCTCGCTGGCCTCGTCGTCGGCATCGTCGCCTTGCCCCTCGCGATGGCGCTCGCCATCGGCGTGGGCGCTCCACCCCACTACGGCCTCTACACGGCGATCGTCGCAGGCGCGGTCGTTGCGATCCTCGGCGGCTCGCGCACCCAGGTGACGGGGCCGACCGCCGCGTTCATTGTCATTCTCGCACCGATCTACGCCAAATTCGGATTGGCAGGCCTGCTCCTATCGGGGTTTCTCGGCGGCGCAATCCTCATCTTGATGGGGCTCCTCCGGCTCGGGCGGCTGATTCAGTTCATCCCCCATCCAGTTACAACCGGGTTCACTGCGGGCATCGCGACGGTCATCGCGACCCTCCAAATCAAAGACCTCCTCGGGCTCACGCTGACCACCAATCCAGAGCATTTCGTGGGCAAGGTGCACGCGATGGCGCTCGCACTCCCGACGGCCTCTCCATGGGAGCCGCTCATTGGGGGCGTCACGTTCGCGCTGCTCCTGCTCTGGCCGCGCGTGACGAAGCGCGTCCCCGCGCCGCTCGTGGCTTTGCCGTTCGCTGCGCTCCTCGCGCTCGGCCTCTCGCACGTCGTGCCCGGGTTCCACGTCGCGACCATCGCGAGCCGCTTCCACACGGTCGCCGCGGGGCGCGTCTTCGACGGTATCCCTCAATTGCCGCCGCTGCCGCTCTTGCCGTGGCGCGCGCCAGGCCCCGACGCCGCGCCGCTCGTATTGTCGTTCGACACCTTCCGCGCGCTGCTCTCTGGCGCGTTCGCTATCGCGATGTTGGGCGCGATCGAGTCGCTCCTCTGCGCCGTCGTCGCTGACGGAATGGCGCACACCAAACACGACCCGGACGCAGAGCTCATATCGCTCGGGGTCGGTAACCTCATTGTCCCGTTCTTCGGTGGCATCCCGGC
The DNA here is from genome assembly GCA_046351325.1 of Polyangiaceae bacterium. Lineage (GTDB taxonomy): Bacteria > Myxococcota_A > Polyangia > Polyangiales > Polyangiaceae > Xiheicaenibacterium. Next base: position 1,728,952 of record JAXLYR010000001.1, read on the forward strand.
GACTGGAGCGATCGCGCGAACAGCGACGAACATTCGCGCCGGCGCGCGCACGCCAGTCGCTGCGATCGTCCACGCGCTCACGATCCTCGCGGCGGTGCTCGCCCTGGCGCCGCTCCTCGGCTACTTGCCAATGTCGGGGCTCGCCGCGCTCTTGCTGTTGGTCGCGTGGAACATGTCCGAGGCCAAGCACTTCCTTCACACGCTCCGCGTCGCGCCCAAGAGCGACGTGGCGGTATTGCTCACTTGCTACACGCTGACAGTCGGCTTCGACATGGTCATCGGCGTGTCGGTCGGCGTCGTGCTCGCGGCCTTCATGTTCATGCGACGCATGGCCGAGGTCACGCACACGCGTGTCAGCCGCGGCAGCCACCCCGACCTGAACCTGCCAATCCCCGACGGCGTGGCCCTCTATGAGATAAGCGGCCCGCTCTTCTTCGGTGCCGCACAGAAGGCGATGGCCGTCCTCGAGATCGTCGCGAGCCAGACCAAGGTCGCGGTCCTCGTGATGGATGAGGTCCATGCGATGGACGCGACGGGGCTCGTCGCGCTCGAGAGCGCCCTCGACGCGCTGCACGGGCACGGCTGTGTCGCCATCCTCACCGGGACTCGACCGCAGCCGCTCGCGCTCTTGAAGAAGAGTCGGTTCGATCAGCGCAGCTCTGTCGAGCTCGCGGAGAACCTCGCCGAGGCCTTCGCGCTCGCCGAGCGCCACCTGCACGCCGCGCCCCCGAGCGCGACCCACACCCCAGTCCACGCGGCCTGAGTCAATCCCCCAGGAGCCGCGGCGCGGTATCGCTGACAGCGCCCTAACCGTCTATCAGCGCCCCCAAGGCCGCGGCGCCGATCTCGGCGCGGAGCGCCTCGACGAGCTGCCCATAGAAGGGAGCCGCCTTAAGGCGCGCCAAGAGCGCTCGCCCCTCGACCGGCGGCTGCGCTGGAATGATGTTTACGAGCGAGCCGAGGAGCACGGGGAACTCCACCTCGGCGACGAGATCGGCCGAGAAGCGCGCGACCTCCTCGGCGGTGAAACATGCAAAGAGCCGCGCCTCGGTGACGCGCTCTTCATGCAGGATATGGGCGAGATACGCCGAGTGAAACTCGGTCACGAGGAGGTAAAACGAGTGGCCTTCTGCGGCGCCCTGCGACCCGTCGAGGGCGGCGAGCGCGCTGAAGACGCGACCCTGGAGCCCCTCGAGGCGCTCGTGGTCCGTCAAATCATGCAGGGCCGCGGCCTCGTCGCGCTGACGCAGCGGCGCGAGGAAGAAGCGGTTCTCGGCGAGCAGGTGGTGCCGCAACAAGAGCTCGAGCGTGGCGCCGCGCGCTTGCAGCGAAAGGACGGCTGCTCTGTCCGAGTAGTCGGTTGCGCCGGCCTGCAGTTGGAAGCGGCCGAGGGCATTCCGCAGACCCTTGTGGGATGCTGAGTAGGGCGATTCTTGCACGTTGGTTGACAACTAACACCGACGGAGAACGCGCCTCAAGGAGAGCGACGCGAGGGGGGAAGGGCCGCCGTCTGCGGCGGACCGCCGAGCTGGAGCTCGACCGATGGCATCGAGCGACGGAGCGGTGAGCCCGCCGCCCATCCGCATGAATCCTGCTGTTGATGAGAGCGTCCACGCTACACGCCGCGCGGCGCTGCGTTCCCCAAGCGAACCATCCATCAAGGGTGACCATGGAGAAGGCAATGAACGAAGCGCTCCGAAGACTGGAGTTGATCCTCGTATTGGCGTGCGCCTCGACGGGCTGCGCGTCGAGCTCCGGCAGCGCCCACGAGCCGCCCGTCGCAGACGCGACCGCCACCGCGACCGCGGAGGAGCCACGCGTGAAAGGTCCCTGTGAGCTCGGCGAGCCGGCGCGCTGTCGGGAAGAGGCCAGTCGCCTCGACGCCGCCAAAGACGCGGAGCGCGCAGTCTTCTATTGGGAACAGGCATGTAAAGGCGACGACGCGGAGAGCTGCGAGGCCTTCGCGCGACACGCCCTCGACGGCGTCGGCGTGGCGAAGAGCGACGAGTCCGCCCGCGCTGCGTTCGAAAAGGCCTGTCGGCTCGGACGGCGAGCCTGCGCCGAGGCTTCGATCATGATGGCAGACGGCGACGGCGGCCCCGCCGACGAGGCGACCGCGGTCGAGCTGGCAAAAGCAGGTTGCGACAGCGGCGCAATGGAGTCCTGCCAGCAATTGGGGTTCATACAGATTCACGGCAGCGCGCGCGTCCGCGACGTCGACGCGGCCATCCAGAACTTCACCCTCGCATGCAAGGCTGGGGTCGCCCTCTCCTGCCGAAACCTCGGCGTCATCCTCAAAGACGGGGACTTTGGTCGCGAGGACAAGCCGCGCGCGTTCGACGCGATCACGCGGGCCTGCGCGCTCGACGAGGCCGTCGGCTGCAGACAGCTCGGCTTCTTTTATTACGATGGGATGAACACGCCAGTCGACAAACACAAGGCCCTCGAGGCCTTCGAGAAGGCCTGCAAGCTCAAGGACGACACCGCCTGTGAGGTCGCCCCAAAGCTGTCTCGCGAGATCGCGAGCGACGCGGCCCCCGAGGTCGACTGCGAGCTCGGCGCGCGGTCGGGGAACAAGCTCGTCATCACGTCGAGCTCGACGAAGGTCCCCCCCGTAGGCGCCAAAGGCGAGCTGTCCAAACAGTTCGACGCGGGCCTCTTCCAAGGATGGTTGGTGATCGCCACCGTCGTGGTGAAGGAGGTCAAAGACAAACAGATCACCTTGACCATCGTTGAAGAAAAGAGCGCGATGACCGTCAACGGCAAGCCGCAGAACCACTTCACCAAAGGCGCCAAGGCTCGACTATCGTGGCAAACACCATGAGACCTGACCCCTCATTGAACATCGCGATGCTCGCGTGCCTTGCGCTCTTGACAGGCTGCGGAGCCCCGCGGTCGCCCGCGCCGGAGTCAGCGACTGGCGCCAGCAGCTCCGAGGCACACGCGCCGCCCGCCAGCGAGTCCGCTGCTCTGACGCTCCTTTGGGAGCCTCCCCGGCAAGAGATGGCGACTGCCCTGATGGGCCTCGGTAACACCCTCTACTTCTCCGCCGCCGAGGACGCTGGCTCGATCTTCCTACGCTCGTTCGACCTGAAGACGAGTCAAACCAAGGTCGTGGCCGATCACTTGCCGGGCGTCTTCCTGATCGACCATCACCCTTCGTTCGTCGCGGGTGAGGTCATTGTTTGGGACGCTGACCAAGGCATCGTGGGAGTGAACCTCGCGAGCGGCGCGCGGCGCACGATCGACAAGCCAGCACAAGCTGGGGCTGGGGACGTCGTGGCGGACGAGCGCGGCGTCTACGCGTGCGGAGAGGGCCTCGACTTCTACCCAGTGGGGGGAGGCAAGACGCGCCTCCTCGAACAGCCGTGTAACCGCGAGTTCGGCGTACTCGCGCTCTCGCCCAATCACCTATGGGCGGTCACCGCGGGTACGAACCGACAAGTTCTTCGGCTCGCGAAGCGCGATGGCCGCGTTACGCGAGCACGTCCGCTGCCCCCAGAGCGCCGCGCCAACGAATCCTGGACTGGAGTGGTCGAGCCGATCTCGGACGACGCCGCCGTCGTAGCGTTCAGCCAAGACCAAGCGTTCGAGGTAGCGACTTGGGGCCAAGAGTCCCGCACGCTCTTCACCGGGCACGGGGAAGTCAACGCGGCTTGCAACGTCCGCGCGGACGACCATCATGTCTACGTCGCCATCATCAACAGCATGGAGCCTTGGTCCCAGGACTTCTTTCGCGTGGACCTCCAGACGGCCGAGCGGCTCTCTCTCCCGCAGCCCGAGGAGGGCTTCGAGACCCTCATCCTCGACGGTCACGTCTATGTCCTCGGGCACGTGACAGGGAGCATCTGGCGCCTCGACTTTACGAAATGAACGAGGCTATCAGCCAGACAACCGCTGGGAGAGGGCGATGAGCTCAGCTCGAGAAGGCTGCGCGCGTTGCAGCCGTATCCTCGAGGACGCGACAGCGCGCAACCTTACCGTCTTTGAAGGTCCAGTGGTGCACGACCTCGAGCTGCTCGATGGTCTTGCCGATGGCGGGGACATGCTGCACGAGCCGCACAGTCACGTAGACATGGTCGCCCATGGCCGCATAGTCGCGTTGCTCGAACGTCTTGTGCTCGACGCCAGCGAGCGACTCGAAGTATCGGAGCGCGCCGGCCTTTCCCTTTACAGCCGTGTCAACATGCCATGGCACGCCGGTCTTCGAGGCACTGACAACCCCGAAGCCGTCACAGTCCTCGTCAATCTGTGCGAGAACGAAACCGATATCGCCGCGCCCGAAGGCGGCATACATATCTTGCACAATCCGTAGGTTCTTTTCAGCGTTCATGTCGTCTCTCCGTTCTCGCGGGTGCGTCTCACCCGACGAAGAAGAGCTTGCGCGCGCGCCCGGCTCGGGACATCGGCAAGATTGCCTATCGGTCACGCCCGCACCTCAGCCGTCGAGCAGCTCGTGCTCCACGAGGAAGAGCGCCGCTGCCGCGCGCGTCGACACGCCAATTTTGTCGTACGCGTGTTTGTTGTGGTGATGCACGGTGCGATGGGAGATGCCAAGTCGTTCGGCGACCTCCTTATCGGTGAGTCCTCTCGCCACGAGGCGAAGCACCTCGATCTCTCGCTCCGACAACCCTGCGGGAAAGCTCGGGCGACGGCGCGCGCGGCCCTCACTCGCCCCGAGCACTGCGTCGACCGCGCGAGGACAGAGCGCACCGCGGGCGACGAGCTCACGCATCGTGGCCGTTGCCTCCGCAGTTGTCAGCGCCGGGCGGTGCGGCCGAGCCTCCGCGAGAGCCTGGGCGACGTCGGCGGCCGCGAGCACACGAACCCATTTGGTCACGCCGGGGCCGGACAACCGACGATGGTATCCCGAACCGTCCAAGCGCTCGTGGAGCGCGGAGGCCAATTCCGCAACCTCTCCAATCGCGCCGCCGATCGAGCTCACGATCCGATCGGTGTGGAACGAGTGAGTCCGCACCTCTTCCATTTCCCCTCGAGCGAGTGGGCCTGGCTTGTCCCAAATCGCATTGGAGATCGCAACGCGCCCAATATCGTGGATTAGTGCGGCTATCTCGAGCTGTCCTCGCTCTTGCTCGTTCGCGCCCAGCGCGAGCGCGCCATGAACAGCGCGCGCCGCGACGCCTCGCGAGTGCCCGAGGGTGAACGTCGACTTGAGGTCAGCGAAGTCTGCCAGCAGCTCGGCCATCGCCTTTTGTTGAGTTACACCGACGTAAGCAACGGGCTCCGGCTCCACTTCGAGGACGCGGTCCCAGACAGACGGCGCCAGCGCGTCTTGGAGCAAGCTGTTGGCGTCCTCGACGAAGCGCGCCGCCAAATCCGGATCCACATGACCACCGCTTCGCGCCGCGACCACTGCTCGAGCGGCCGAGACGCCGCCGACCGCGACATAGGACGCCGCGAGCTCCGCGAGCGACACGATGCGCGCTTGCAAGCAAACGTCGCGGCCCTTCTTCCCCAACGGAAGCCCCTTTCCGTCCCACCGCTCGAACGCCTCGTCGAGCGCACGCGCGACTCGAGGCCCGAGGCCGAGGCGAACCGCGAATCGAATGGCGACCTCACAACGACCTTTGAGGGCCACGGGCAACGCCGCGGGCGCGCGCGCGAGCATCGTGCCGACAATGCGCACGCGCTTCGAGAGCGTCTCTTTGCGGCCGACCCCGCGTACGAGCCGCGACAGCATGTCCTTCGGACTGCCAGCGTCACCGAGCGCGATGCTGCTACGGAGCTCGAGCTCGTCTCCGGCGAGGATGGTCTCTTCGTGAGCGCTCGCGGTGCATCCTGCGTGGCGAAGCAGGGACGCGTGGTAAACGTCGCGGACCTCCTCGTCCGCCATACCGAGAGCGCGAGCGAGCGCGACCGCGACGAGACACAGCCTGAACGAGGTCTCCGGTGGAAAGCCGATGCCGCCGTCTGCGGCGCGCGCGACGGCCCCAGTCAGCTCCGCGAGACGTACGAGTTCCCCCACGAACTGGAGGGTACCAGTTGGGAATGGCCGAGGTGCAGGCCGCGTAAGCTGTGCATCGTGGCTCGCTCCCGATGGTTCGTGGCTCTCCTCCTATCGAGCGCTTGTGACGCGCCGGCGCCGGAGAGCCCCCCTGCCACTGTCGTGAGCAGCGCTCTCACTGCGACCGCTGCCGCATCGGTCCCGACCGCGCCGGAGTCGATCGCCAGCGCACCCCCGAGCGCCGCCTCGGGCTCGCAGTCTGCCGAGCCCACGTTGAAGGGCTTCGCGGCGCTGCAAGCCGCCTATCCAGCCGAGAGCAATTGGCCGAGCGGTAAGGGCGTCTATTGTCTCGACAAGACCTGCGGGCCGAACGAGTTTTGCTGCATGGCCGCGAACGGCGGCTTCTGTATGGCGAAGGGGACCGAGGACCAGTGCACGGCGATCGACGTGTATTGCGACGAGTCGTCGGACTGCCCCGGCGCCGAGCGCTGCTGCGTCGGCAACCGCGACGACGATCGGCTGGCGGAGTGCGCGTCCGCGGCGCGCTGTGCGCGCTTTTGGGATTCACCAGGCCGATTGATGATCCCTGCGCACGAGCTCTGCGGTCGAGGCGGGAGCTGCAAAGACCCCCTGAAGACCTGCGTCACCGAGAAGATGGGTGACTCGGTATCGGGTGGTCGCTGCTTGTTCACCAAGTCGCGCGTCCGATGTGGTGAAGAGTCCTGTCCATCGAAGGAGCCGTGGTGCTATTGGGACCCAGAGACGCAGAGTGGCGAGTGCATTCCGCGCGGGCCCTGGTATGGGGAGGATGGCGTCTTCGAATGTGATGAGCCCTCGGATTGCCCTGGGCAATACTGCTGCGGAAGCCTGCGTTGGTCCATGTGCGGCACCGCCGAGTGCGAGCCTGCGCTCGCTTATGGATTCATGCTCTGCAAGACCTCGAAGGACTGCGTCGTGTTCGAGGGCAAGCAGGGTCGCTGCGAGCCGCAGCCCGAGCTCCCCGGCGGAACTGGCGCCTGCAGCTGGGCCTACTGACAAGTGGTTTGCGTCCGTGCTGCGGCCACGAGCTCACCTCATGTAGCCGGTCAGGATGAGCGGGATGACCATCCCGACGTCGAACCTGAAGAAGGCCACCAAGGAGTCGTGGAAGTCGTCTCTATAATAGTCGACTTCGTGCCCTACCTCGACGGCTAAGCCACCAAAGAGCAGGTTGAGCTCGATGCTGTTGCGCATGCCGACGAGCGGAACCTCGTCGAGCTCGTCGTCCTCGCGGTCCCAAGTCCCGGCGACGAGCTTGGGCTCGTAGGTCACACCGAGCCAACCGAAGCCGCCCCCGACCCCGATACCAAACTGAAAGGCAGTGATCGCCTGCCCGTAGCTCACCCCCAGATTGGGGGCCAAAACAAACTCCGGCTGCCCACTCATGTTGACCCCGAAGCCGCCGCCGTGTTCGAAATAGGAGAGCGTCACCCCCAAGCTCTGCTCGCCTGTGAAGCCGAGATCGGCCAGCGGATCGTCGTTGACCGACAGGCGCTCGCCGAGGCTCGTGCGCGCGAGCGGCGTGATGTTGATGGCACTGTCGGCGTGAGCATCCTCGGATGCGAGAGCGACGGCGAGGGATGTGGTGATGCCAACGGCGAGACCGACGGACGCTCTCATCCAACCAGCGTAGCAATAACTTTTACGTTGTAAATGCTACCAGATCGACTTTCACCGAGTCGAGTGACATCGGCGCCGACTCACCCGTCGACTCGACGTCGCAACGATAGGGCAGCATTCGACAGGAGAATCGCGTCGGCGAAGAGTGTAGTTTGGGACCCATGCGCTTCTCGATATGGGTTGGTTGTTGGTTGGGCTTCGCGTGGGTCGCCGGCTGCGGGGACGACTCGGACTCGCATGGGGGCGGCGGTAACAACACTGGAGGCTCTCCAATGGGCGGCGCCGGCGTTGGTGGAGACGCTGGTGGAGCAGCAGGCGGCGGAGCCGTCGGCGATCGCTACCTCGCGACCGACGGGACCGACAGCGGTGACTGCAAGGTAGAGGCGTGCGCGACGCTCGCCTACGTGAGCGCCCAAATGAGCGCCGGTGAGACTGTCGTCGTCCGCGACGGCACCTATCCCGACGCCATCGACGCCATGTCCTTGCCACGCGGCAGCGCCGCCGCTCCGACGCGCGTAGTGAGCGAGCATGATGGAGCGGCCACGTTCACTGGCACGTTCGAACTCTATGAACAGGGCGCCGCGTTCTATCTCGAGTTCATCGGGCTGCGCTTCGAGGGCCCGACCACGAAGGCCGTCGCCGGCGGCAACGTCGCCTTCAGACGAGTGTCCTTCGTCGGGGGGCCAGACTCCGGCAATGCCGCGAGCGTCGCGATCGGGACCAACGATTTCAGCCCCGGGGCGAACGACATCGAGCTCGAGGACTGTCTATTCTACGGACAAGGCGGTAGGTACGCGCTGCTCGTCTATCGAGCCCAGAATGTCCTCGTGCGGCGCGCCGTGCTCCGCAAAGACGGCGGCTGGGGTGAGGCCGGCCCGGCCTCCACCGAATACGAGCCCGAGGGGGTGCTGAACTTCTACGAGTCGAGCGGAGCTACCTGTGAGGGCTGTGTCGTCTTGGACAGTCTCAAGAAGAGCGATGACAGCGCCGAGGCGCTCGGCGCCTTCTTGAGCGTCGCGAACGGCCCCCCGGACTCGCATGACAGCCTGTTCCGCGGCTGCATCGCCGTCGCCAACGACTATAAAGGTTACGCGTTCGAAGGTTTGGGCTCCGTAAGTGGCGCGCGCGTCGAGGACTCGTTCTCCATCGGCAATCAGCACGGCGTCGTCGCCAATCTGTCCGGCGCGAGCGACATCACGCTCGAGCGCGTGGCCCTCGTCGGCAACCCAGGCGTGGGCGCGGCCAGCTACGGCGCCGAGAGCGTCACGCTCCTCGACAGCGAGGTCCACGACAATGGCGTCGACCTCGACGGCGTGACCGGCGCGACCAACGGCGCCGGGCCTGCGGCCCCCGACCTCGCACCGTTCGACTCGGCGCGCATCAAGGCCGAGCTCTGCGACGGGGAGACCCGCGGGCTCTGCGGTCAAGCGGGTACGTTCCAGGACTATCTGCAGTCGTTCTTGAGCCAGTGACCCGAACAAGGTCGTAAGCGACCGGGGTTCGCTGACGGTGCAGTCAGCGACGGCCAGACACCGAACAATCGACTTCGCGTATGCTCGGGTGCATGCGCAGGCTGCAGCTCCTCGAGATCGAAGACCAACCGTGGTGTCCGCGCGCCGTCCGCGACGGCGGCACGGATTGGCTGCGGTTCATGGCCGACGTCACCAAGGCGTTCAACGCGATCGCCCCGAAGATCCGCGGCGCGATGGACGCGACAGGGACCTCGGCCGTCGTCGACCTGTGCTCCGGTGGCGGCGGGCCGTGGGCCACCCTCGAGCCCGAGCTCGCGCAGACTGGCCCCTTGCGCGTGACCTTGACAGACCTCTATCCCAACGTCGAGGCCTTGGCGCACGTGCGCGAAGAGACCCACGGGCGCGCTTCGTTTCTGGAGACGAGCGTGGACGCGACGGATGTCCCCATCGAGCTCGACGGCGTCCGCACCATGTTCAATTGCTTTCACCACTTCGAGCCGGCGATGGCGCGCGCGATCCTCGGAGACGCCGTGCGCAAGCGGCGAGCGATCGCCGTCTTCGAGGGCGTCGATCGACGGTGGCTGCCGATTGTCGGGATGCCGCTCCAGGGCGCGATGGTGCTCGCGCTCACGCCGTTCGTCAGGCCCCTCAAGTGGTCGCGATTGTTCTTTACGTACGTGGTGCCCGCGATCCCGGCGCTCGTGATGTTCGACGGGACGGTCTCGATGCTACGCATCTATCTCCCCGACGAGCTGCGCGAGCTCGTCAGGTCGGTGCCCGACAGCGAGACCTTCGATTGGGACATTGGGACGACCAGAGTCCCAATGCGCCGCGGCTCGAAGCTGAAGGCCCCGCTGGGAATCACGCATATCGTCGGGGTTCCCCGCGGGTCGTGAACGGGGCGGACCTGGCCGCCATTGACGCTCAGGGGAGCGCGCGCTACCTTGTTTGGACCGGTTCGGATTGGGGCCGTCATCCCACCGACCGACGAGTCATGACGGGCACGCCCCCTACGAGAGTGGGCTCGAGCAGGCCGTTGAACAATCGTCGCGAGCGCCCCGAGGCCAAGGCGCCGGGGGGGACCATCCGGAGGAATACTTGGGTATTTTGAGGATTGGTGGGGCCCCGGCAACGCAGGGATCGGGGCGTGAGCAGATTGATCAGCGGGCTGCTAGCGCGCGACGACCGACACCGACAGGTTCGGAAACCCCGACGGGCCCTCTTGGGCCTCGCTCGAGGTGCTCATGCGTAAAGAACAGATCGACGCGCTCGTGGACGCGCACCACGGCCGCACTCGCCCAGTCGTCTTTTTGCACATCCTCCGCCAGGACCGCCTGGAGCCGGACGATCAGGCGTTCCTGAGAGCCCACGCCGGCGAGCTGGCTCTGCCTGATTTGCTGCGCTGGCGTTCGCGCTGCGAGCCCGGCCTCACCCTACATGTCATTCAGGAGCTCGCCCGTCGAGCGATCGCCGCGCCTATCGTCTTTCGCTACGAGGTGCTCGAGGCTCCACGCCTCGAGTTCACCAAAGAAGAATGGCGTGAGCTCGCCGAGCTGGTCGAGGGCAATGTCCCACGGGACGTCTACGCACGACTCAAAGAGCGCGCCGGCGTCACGCCAGCGCGGCCGAGAGCCGACACGATCTCGGGGCCTCGACAACTGAGCTCGAAGGACCCCGACGCGTGGGCGGGTGTCGAGCTCCCTCCCCTCGCGGACACCACTGTTCAAGCCGCGGCCGCGCTCGCGAGTGAGAGTGCGACCGCCGAGGAGCAGGTCAGTCTGCTTTACCAACTCGAGCGACAAGGCATCTCGCGTACGACCTTGATACCCGCCGCCGTGTACGCGATCCGCGGCCGCGGCGCGAACCTGGGGGTCGTGGCGTGGCTCGCGCGCAACCTCACGACGCGGTCGGCCTGGGAGAGACACGGGGTCGAGATCATTGGGGCCTTCATCGAGCGCGCTGCCTTCGCCGAGCTCGCTGACCTCTTTACGTTCTCGCTGAGCGAGGCGCAGCGTGAAGATGCTGACCCAGCCGACCTCAAGGTCGTCGACGCGATGACCACGGCGTTCGCGACAGAGCTCGTCGCTATGGCACAACGAGCGCTCGATCCCTCAGCGGGGGCCGCCGCGGAGCCGCCCGCCGAGAGACGCGCTTTGGCGGCGCTGTCAGCGCTCGTGTGCCTCGACCCGCCCTCGCGCCTCAGCAAGTCCATTCACCAATTGGCCCGACTCGACAGTCCATCACCTGCTGTGACCGACCTCTTGAAGGTCAATCAGCGCCTCGTTCGGCGAGCGAGCTCACGCGCGCCGACCTTCGAGGGGCTCATCGCGGCCATCCATGTCCTCGTCGATACGATGAGTCGGTGAGGAGCTTGGCCATGGCCTTCATCAACCTATTTGCGCGAGAGATCTGTTGCAAGGTCGTCTACGCAGGTCCCGGACTATCGGGTAAAACCACCAACGTCGAGTGGATCTACGAGCGGACGGCGGCCCTCTCCAAGGGCCGTATGCTGTCGCTCAAGACCGACTCCGAGCGCACCCTGTTCTTCGACTTCTTGCCGCTCGAGCTCGGCTCGTTGGGCGGGTACAAGGCGCGCCTACAGATCTATACAGTGCCTGGGCAGATCTATTATGGGGCGACCCGTAGGCTCATCCTTCGCGGGGCCGACGGGGTCGTGTTCGTGGCCGACTCCCAGCGCGCCAGACTGGAGGCCAACGAAGAGTCGCTCGCTGACGTACGCGATTGTCTGAACGAGCACAACCTCGCGGACGTCGCGTTCGTCCTCCAATACAACAAGCGCGATCTGCCCGACGTCGCGACCGTCGAGGAGCTGCACTCCGCCCTGAACCCCGACGGCCACCCCGAGACGCTGGCGTGCGCCGCGACCGGCGTCGGAGTCCAGGATACGCTCAAGCTCGTCACGCGCCGCGTCCTGCAGACGCTCAAAGCTCGACACGGCGTGATGGGGAACGCACCGGATATTTCGCGATAGGGCGACGGAGATCAGTTCGGCGGCGCCGCGGATGGCAGTTCGACGAGGGTGTGGTCCTGGTCGCCCAGAGTGGAGTCGATGATCCGGGCGATTCGGCTCCAGTCACCCCCACCGAGGCCCGCTCCAATGCGCGGATACCCGATGCGCTGCCCCCCGAACTGGTCCGCACGCGAAGCATGCAATTGCGGAGCGCGTCGTAGTCGAGCCGAACCCCCGGCCCACGAAAGTGGAGAACGCGCCCTCACGAGCCAACTGTAGCAAGTCTCCCGTCACGGTCTTCATGGGGTAGTTCGTCTCCAGTCTGGCTACGAGATTTGTACACGAGCGCGTGCCCCAGAGCAGCCCTCACTCGAGACCGGGCCACGAGAAGAGCGGTCTCGCGGGGCGTGTGCACGCCCCTTGCAAACTGCCTCAGCGAGCCGGTGCTCACGAACCCGTGAGCCCCAACCGACGATGGATAGGAGGGTTTGCTGCAATGAGAAGGGTGATGTTCGCGCTGCTTTCGGGCGGGATTGGTGTCTCCGCGATGGGTTGTCAGGACTCGGGCGTGATCGAGCGCTGTGAGGAGCTCGTCGCGCCCATAGAGGGCGCCGCGCGGGCGCCGAGTGGCGAGCTTACTGCGGATAGCGCACAGCACCTGCTCACGAGGCTCTATGGTCAGGGAGCTGCAATCATGCTCCCCGCCGAGGTACCTGACACTTGCTCGACGGGCTCGGGGACCGAAGAAGACCCGCAAATCATCGACATGGAGTGCGCGACGAACGGCGCGATAACCGGGTCCGTCACGAGCGTTTCGGCGCGAGACGGCGACGACGTCTATGTGCTCGTCGAGTATCGAGACACCTGCATCGTTGCCCGGGACTTCTGCTGGAATGGCTCAGGCGCGTTCGTCTCCCTGCTCGACGAAGAGTCTGAGTCTTATTCGGAGCTCCAGGGAAACGACGTGGAGGTCCGACAACAAGGTGAGACCCGACACGAGGTGTTCGGTCTCGCGAAGCTTGTCAATGAGGTCGCCGGCACCGTGCATTTCCTCGAGGATCAGTCATTCCTCCTCGGCCCGACGCCAAGCATCGACCTCGAGGGGGAGAGCGCCATCTTCATCGCAGCCGCGAACGGGGACTTCGATTGCACCTTCACAAACCTGGGCGCACACGGCGGCTGCGTGGGCCCTTCGTCGTTCACCTGGTGAGCGCCTGAGTGCGCCAGCCTCAGCGCTGAGTCTTCGAGCCTCAGCGCCGCCGACACGACTGTAACTCTAAGCCGCGCAGCAGCGCTTGTGCTTCTTACCGCTGCCGCACGAGCAGACCTCATTGCGGCCGACATAAGGCTCCTTGCGGCGTATGGGTCGAAGGGGGAAGTACTTGCGCATGACCGCGAGGTGCTCGAGGACGAGTGTCGGGTTCGACAGCTCCTTCAAGTGGGCTGTGTACTTGGCTGGCAAATAGAGCTGCTCGGGATCGAGGCTCGCGACCACCGGCACGGCCTCGAGGAGCGCGTTGGGCGTCACGAGGTTGTGGGCCGAGCCATTGACGAGGAGTGGCAGCGCCACGTCGAAGGGGACGTCGGCCCAGGAGGGGAACTGGACTATAGCCTTCTTGCGGGAGCGCTTCGCGAGCTTCATCGCGATGGAGCTGCCGCGCAGCCAAGTCCGCGCCCGAGCGAGCTCGGGACGTGCAAACATCGGGGCAACCGACTGGTTGCAGCGCTCGAAGGCATCGACCAGGACGTCGCGCGCAGGGCCTCTCAAGTCCTCAGTGAGGCGCGACAGGACGGGGTGGTCTTGCATGCTCGGGCGGAGCGCCGCGCGAATATCGGTAGCGAGCCGCGGGTGGTGGTGGGCAATCCCCAACAATACCGCAAACGGCGTAACCACTTGATGGGGCAGCACGCCATGCCGGAGAAGGTGCTTGAAGTGGGGGACCATGCATTTCCCAGCGTTCGCCGCGAACGAGACCGCCCGCAGTGTGATGCCGAAAGGCCCAATCGAGGCGACTTGTCTGACCATCCGCTCGGGGATCTTCACGATGTCCTCGATGGTCCCGCCAATGTCGGCAATTTCGGCGCAGATCTCCTGGGCGTCGCCCGCGCAGAAGGCGAGGAAGTGCCCAATCGCCCACATGTTCGACCAGAGCGCCTTGAGGCCAGCCTCGTTCGCGGGGGTGATCTTGCGCTCCTTTCTATAACGGCCATAAAGGTCGCCGTGGAGCTTGAGCATCTTCGCGAGGACATTGAAGACCTGCCCGCGAAAGAGCGGGACCCAGGCCGCGGCGGCCATGAACTCCTCACGGGTCAGCGCCGGCCCAGCGTTGAGGGGGCGCTCGAAGAGCCTGCGTGTGGGCTGGCGCGTCCCTGTCACGACCGCCGCGACCAGCTTCTTTCGCAGGCTGTCGATGCTCGCGGAGAACGCAGTGAGCTGCTCGCGCATGACGACAGGGAGCCCCCCGACGGACATCCCCTCGCCCAGGCACGTCACGAACTTCGCGTCACGCGTAACGATGATATGCGGCCCGCGCCCGCCGTCCTTCAGCGCGATAGCGACCCGCGGCGCCGAGCCCGGGACGCGCGCGCGCCGCAATATCTCCGCGAGCAGCGGGACGTCATTGTAGAGCGATAGCGCCAGCTCGGCGTCACGCGCCGAGACCCGATCGAGCCGTGACAGGAAGTGCTCCGCGTGGCCCGCGGCCCTGCGGGCGTCCTCGAAGCCAGCCTCTAGATCTCTCCGCCTTTCGTAGTCGACGTGGTCCATCTTTTCCGCCTCCAAAGACAGAGTCGCCACCACCCCTCTGCCGGGGACACACGAAGACGCCTCGCGTTTCTGCGAGCGAAGCTCAAGGCCACACCATGCCGCCCCTACGGCTCCGACATGGCCCTGCTCATTGGGGAGCAGTCAGTTCGATACCCGGACGTGACGATTTATTGCAATGAGCCGGGTGCCTCCGTGAATGACGGCAAGAAGGCCCTCCAAGACCCGCGTGTGGTCTTCGAGTATCAAGCATCGCTTCGGTCGACAGCATCGTCTTCGCGGATCCCGACGCAGAACTCGTTCGGATGGTCACCCGACTCGGTCCCCAGAGCTTCCGCGACGATCGCCTCGGCGCTGTGGAGGACGTCGAGCTCGCGGGGTTGGGTTTGATCATCCCCAAGACTGAGCTCTTCGCCCGGGATTGAAGAGCACTGTTTGTGAATCACCGCTCGGGGAGTGGGTCCACGGAGATGGCCACGCCGCTGAGTACCGCCGTATCCCCCTCCGTGAAAACGCGACGCGTCCAGGGGGTCGACTCCCGACCAAACCTCGAGCTCCTCTCGCAGGTGGGAGGCGATAACGTACTGTCGCAACGACGCAATCAGGCGGTAGTCGTCGAGCTTGACTCCTCGATCGCGCTTCTCAGTGCTGCGACTCGTGACCTCGAGGAGCAGGGTTGGATTGATGAGTCCTCCATCAGGGTCGCGACTGTGGGTTTCGCCTTTCCCACTGAGCACGACCGCATCCGGATAATAGGCGTTGAGGTTGTCTCCTCACTAAGCCACGATCGAGTGTCGGAGTCCTCGACGTGGCAGGGGCCCTCGTAGGTGGTCGGAAGGTCGGCTCGAATCGGGTCGCCCATCACAGGAGAATCATATCCTCGTCGACCCGGCGCCGCGCGGCTGTTCTTTGGCGTCTGGGGAATTCGGCCAGTGGTCTGCCTGAGGGCCGGGGTGGACTTGGGGAGCAAACACGCCACCCCCCCAAGAAGCGGGTCTTTCCCAGGACGATCGGTCCCTACAACGCAGTCGCGAAGCGGAGCTCGATCTCGCTATTGGTGGTCACCCTCGACCGCCCTGAATCGGCCCAGTCCAAAGTGGGCGCCGTAACCTATGCAAATGGGCCCTTGTACTGGCTCGTCGAAGTGCAGTTGGATCACATAGCCGACGTCCAAAGGGGGCTGCGGGGCGCGTCGTTGCTTGCTTCGATAGCGAACGACGTGGCGGAGGTGCGCATTGGCGGCAGACCACGGAATGATCTCGACGCGTGCGGGGGGTAGGCCTCGCGCGGAGAGCTCTGCGAGGATTTGACCTTCGAGCGTGTTCTTGCCACGCTTCTTGGAAAGCGCGGCGGAACGAACGGTGTCGCGGTAACCCAGGATTTCGAGGGTCAAGCAGCGCGACGATCGACTGTCCCCATTGTGCCGGCAGTCTGCGCAGGTCTTCCAGTCCTCCCCTTGCCGCGACGGCCAGAGCCAACTCACCAACCCCACCCTTCGTGAAGGTGCGTTTAACAGAGAGCGCCGCTGAGAGACCAATAGCGCTCAACGCACCCGGAACGTAGAGGAGGATGTGGTCGAGATGGCCGTCGTCGTCGAGATCGAGGGGCAATAGGTGGGAGTGGTTGTGCGTCTTGAGCGGCGTCCCATCCTCGGCGCGGCCGCTGAGCTCGGGAGCGGCGCGGCCCGATCTCGAGACGAGAGCACGATGCAGCAAATCTGCTTGAGGGACCGTCCGTGCGAGTGTGGGGAGGGCCGACGTCGACCCGCTCGGAGTGGTCAGTGCATAGAGCAAGGCTTGTGTCTTGCTGCGCCCGGTCGAACGAGCGCTCGCGGCCGGCGCGACCTCAAGCGCACCGATTGGCCGCCAATATAGGACGCGACGACTTCCAGGTGGCTGACTCCACTTTGCCTCCTTCCACTGAATGGTATCCCACTGGAGCGCATCGAGCAGGTCGATTGGATAGGCCGCAGCAACTTCGCGAGCGAGCTTCTCTCGCTGTTTGACTGTCTTCTTGCTATCATTCTCGAGCTCGGCGCGGGCGGCGTGGAGCTCCGCCTCCCGCCAAGACGCATATCGCCCAGGGAACTCTGGTGCGATGATCGCGATCTGCTCGTGGGTGCGAAGAGGCGCCTCGCCCTCCGTGTGTGGAAACGTTCGACCTTGGTTTGGTAGCACCATATCGTCAGGCATGGCTGTAGCGAGGGCCCAACTCTCGCTTCGCCCGAGGTACCCGAGATGGGCAGCCAGTTTGGCAAAGAGGGCGTGTTCCGGCTCCTCGAGGCGGACGGGCCAGCGAATCCACAACTCGCCGTCACCAACATCCGCGAAAGCGTCGAAGACGAGCGCCGTCGCTTCGCGACCCTTGTCGAACCTGCCAATGGGCATGTAGTGGCGCGAATGACCGACCGCCGCAGGGGGCAGGCGAAACTCGGGCAGCACGGTCGCGAGACGTTCGAATAGGGAGCGAGCTTCAGGCGGAGGGACCCTCCAGCCTTGGGTCGCGTAGCCAGTTGCCAAGAGCGCACGCAGGACTCGCCAAGGGCTTGGCGGCCACTCCACCAGCCCCTCGTTCACATGGTGGCCAGTTGGAGTCGCGTGGTACTTGCCCGCGAGAAACGTCAACCTGAGGGTGGCCATCACTCGTCGATCTCGGCGTCGTCCTCGGACTTGTCCTTGCCATCCTTCGCTGACTTGAGCTCGTCCTCATAGGTGACGGTAGTCTCGGCCATGCGAGCTTTGGCGGCTTTGATGGCAGTTGGGAGGTCGCCCTCAAGAGCGGTGAGCGAAGGTAGCTCGAAGCTGCTAGGACGCGACGCGACAATGCGGTTGCGATCCACGGGTTCGAGGTCGCACGCAGTGCGGAGCCGCATATCGCCGTCGACGAGCTTGCGGAGCCGATGAAGCGCGAGCAAGACCAGGAGTCTGTCGATTTCCTTACCGAGCCCAAAGCCGCGAATCTGTGCGAGGTCGAGATTCACGTGGAGATCAAGTCGGTCAGCGGTGAACTCGTCTCGCGCGAACGGCACGTTTCCGAAGCCCTCCTTGGTGCTGCCCCTAGGGTTGACATGGTCGTTCTTGACGCCGCCAGATGCAGCGACCCGCGCATTGGTTGCCTCGATGAACGCAGACAGGGCACGCGCGACCCGCAGCCTACCCCCAGCGAGCTCCTTCTTCGCGAGGAAAACACCGTGGATCAGGCTACCAACATCGAACTTCAGCAACGTCGAGGCGAGCTTCTTACGGTCGATGGGCCCGGCTTCGAGCCCGCCGAGCTCCTTCTTCAGCTCGTTCTCGAACGATTGGTCCTTCGTGTTCTCGAGGAGGTATGGGCTGTTGATTCGGTGCGCCTCCAGCATCGAGTCCGTGAGGAAGCTCTTGTTGCGTGTCACGGTCACGTGACTGATGCCTTTGAGGGGCTCGATTGGCCGGTTGTTCACGCCGTCCCAGCAGGTCGTCTCGAAGCGATTGGCCATGCTCTGGGCTGACTCGACGAGGAGCTTGGTCCCTGTGCGTGTCTCATAAGTCGCTGCCCCCAGGCTAGGAAACCCAGTGGGCTGGAAACGGTCACCTTGGAGTGGACGAAGCTCGACGCTGAAGAGGAGGCGAGTCGTACTGTCCAGTGCGGATAGGTCGAGGGTCATGCGGTCTCCATCTGGTTGCGAGCGCGATCTTGGGGAGTAAGGAAACGGCGAGCCAAGGCTTCAGCGAGCTGAGCATCAATGGGGAATGCGAGAGCAGCAGCCCACCGCAGGCCCGTTTGGGGATCGGCGGTCGAGCATGAGAGGGGCGGACGAAAACCCGCTGCCCGCAGACGTCCAATCGCTGTGGTCATTGCGCCGGCGATGTCGCCTGTCAGCAGGCGACGAATGACCGCCAGATCGAGGGCCACGCGACGCTTCGCCACGAGATAGGGTGCTCCCAGAAGGCGCAGAGCTACCCAACCTTCATCGACGAGGATGTCACGCGAGGCGTGAAAGGAGGCGCTGCGCGCCGCACGCCAGTCGAGCGCCATGAGCGCACGCGCGAGCCAGACGATGCGGTCGACGTCCAATTGGCCTTCGAGGAACATGGCGAGATCGACGAGCCGGGCACCTCGCCCCCGAGGAGCAACGAGTGACAACTGCCGCTTGCCGACCTGCGAGGCTTCGACGAGGCGGCGCTCCACAATCGACGCTAGGTCGGCGAGGGCACTTCGCCCGCAAACGACGACCCTAGGATCCCGGATTAGGCGCTTGTCGCTCACCGCATAGCGCTGACCCTTGAGGGGTAAGACGTGCGAGCGCACGGGGTCGATCGAGCGCTGCTTTTGCTTGTATTCCGCGGCTGCACTGCCCAACGCAATCGCGAGTCGCCACTCAGGGGAGTTGTCGTCCGCAGCTTCGAGCCAGTCAGGGGAAAGGCGCGGGAGCGGACCTGCTTCGAACCCAGAGCCGGTCACTTGAACTCCCTCCACGTGGGCTGCGCGGACGAGGACTGATTGGAACTGACCTGGATCCTCGGCCCGCGTAAGACAGGTGAAGACTCCATCGCTCAAGTTGCGTTCGACGAGGCTCAGCCGCGTCGAGGCATCGCTACGAACGGCGCGTTGCAGCCGATCTATCCAAGGCGCGAGGTCGTCTATCAGCGACGCACGTGTGCGCGGTCGCGCGTCCAGACGACCGAGGGGCACCGCGATATTGCTCTGGCCATTTCGCTCCAAATAGCCAAAGCGCTGAAATCCGCTGAGACCACGTGCCACGCCCAACTTCGCGACGGCTCGGGCGAAGTCGAGTGGACGCTGTGCGAACGCCCGCTGGACGTGCGCCCGCCCCTCACCAAGGAGTGCGAGCACGTCATCGGAAGTGGACGGTGCCGCCCAGAGCGGCATCCACTGCTCCCCTCGCTCGGCCTTTTCACGGCCACCGCTGCCAACACCGACGGCCTGGGCGTGAAGGGCGAAGGGCACGGCGGCGCGCCCTGCAGCATGAGAGTCCAGATGCCGAGTTGTCTGGCTCCGGAAGGACGTTGCGCCCTCGAGCATCAAAACAAAGTCCCAAGGGTTAACTTGTGCCTCGCCTTCCGGGCCAGTTGTTGCGTTGGGTCCACCTGCACCGCCGGGCAAGTACTGCCCGGCTGCGCTCGCGAGGACGCCACGCACGCCCGTGCCCCACAGCGCGTCTGAGAGCAACGCTGAACTCCCTGGCCGCGGAGCGCCATTCGTCGAGGTGAGATCGAACAGCCGCCCAAGGTGCTGCATATAGTTATTCGTGAAGTCCAAGCGCCCGTCGTTGCCTCCAGTGCCAAGCAGCGACGGCCAAGTTGGCTCGGCATGATCGTCGAGGACCATTGCAGCGTCCATCCACGCGCGCAGCTCACCTCGCCATGTGCGTGCGAACGGCCCGAAGACATCCGCCTTCAGTCGCTTGAACTCGCGTTCCGCGGCCGCCAGGGCGGACTTGTAGGAGGGGTCGTCACGAAGCGCCTTTCGTGCAGCTGGACTGAGACCCTTCTGCTTCGTACCCGCTTTGAGCCGTCGAACCTCTGCGTCGGCGTGGGACAAGGCAACCAGCTCTGCGCGGCTCGCCGCGACACCTTGCCGGTACGGTGCGAAGCGCGGAGCAACCGACTGCTCAATTGGACTGAGCCCCGGGTCATCGACCGCAAAGAAGCCGGAGCCGCGGTTCCAGGGAGCGAGAAGCGGCGTGGGCGCATATTCGTCGAGGAAGAAGCGCTCCAATGAATCTCGATCCAGCGAGGTCACGATGCAGAAGTGCTCGTCCTTCCAAAAGCCCCGGCACTCGGCATCCTTCTGCTGAGCGACCAACCGCAATACGCCCAGCGCTTTGAGATAGAAGGCGAGCGGCGCGGGTGCGCACCCCCAAAGATTGTGAAGGTGAACGGTCATTGGGGGGCTCCCTCCGCGAGCAAGGGGTCGGTGTTGACCAGTTTGGAGGCTCGTCGATCCGCGGCGATGAGGAGGGTCTCGAGCCACGCGAGCCTTCCAGGACCGTATCGCCTCAGGAGGCTGTTCGTCCGCTCTCGCCAGCTCCGTCCAGTCACGCTCGACAGCCCGAGCGTCGCTGGGGCGAGCGTCAGACGAAGCCTGCGAACAGGCACATCAGGCTCGAGTTCGACCTCTGGAATCTCGTCCCCTTCACGCACACCTCGAATCGGCAAGCCTCGATGGTCGCGATCGACGTAATCCTGGTCTTTCGGACTGGCGTGGAGAGCGACACGGACCTTGCCGTGGTGACAGAGGACCAAATAGGCGAGAAGGTCGAACTCGTCTGCCGTGCAACCGAGCACCTGGCGTTCCAGGTCCGAGGCCGAGGATGGATCAGCAACGGGTGTGACCTCGGCCTCTTGGCCACTGAGAGAGAGCACCTGGAGCCAGGGGCCCAGCAGCGCGGGATGCTCAGGCTGGTAATGCCGGAGCACCTCGAAGAGTGCGAGGCAGCTCGCGAGCTCGTGGCGAAACCCAGGGCGAATGTCTCCAGCACTCGCCCGGTAAACACGGCCCCACCCTTCCTTGGGTGCCTTGGCGAGGTCGCGACGATCCGGTCGGCCCTCCGGCTTCATCAAACCTTGGAAGGCCGGGTGCGCCTTACCATAGTCGTGCCATCTACCCGCCAACGCGATGAGCTGTCGCAGGCGGTCGGGCAGGTTGAGTGCCACCGTGATGCGTTCGCTCTCTGCGCCTACTTCGCGATTGTGGGTCGCAATGGTCTTGTATCGCTCGGCCTGGCTGAGCAGCTCAGAGTCCTCGAGATCATCGGCGGACTGCACATCTTCTGGAAGGTCCAGCACAACAGGATTCACGGACTCGTCGGACTCGGGGGCGAAGCCGCGGGTCGTCGTGTAGCCGCCAACGTCGGACGCAACACAGATGACCCGGCCGGGGACGATGTCCTGACGTGCAGCCTGCCGCCATTTGCCGTCAACGAAGTCCCATACCCAAGCACGCACCCCACCCCGCAACTTTCGCTTCGGATCGGTCCCAGTCGCCTTGCCGCAGAGCCACGTTTGCGCAGCGAGGAATGGGATATTGCACAACTCCTCCCGTGTTGGTCGTCGTGTTGGAGGTGGTTCCGGCCATTCCTTGGCCTTGGGCTTGGGCATGTCGACCCAAAAAACGGAGACGTCGCGCTCTTCACCCGTTCGGATGAAGCGGCTTATGTCGATATCGGCCCCTGTCAGATCGGGCGTGGTATCGAACAGCTCGTCCAGTTCGCGTCGGATGAGGAGATGCTCGGGCTCATAAGGATAGAGCTCAGCACGCTCTTCGCGTGTCATGTTCTCCTCGAACGCTTCGATGCTCGCGATACCCGCATCTGCGGATGCGTGCACGAGCCGCACAAGCGCTGCTCGAGCGGCCTCGATCTCCTCCGGTGCGTACGGCGCACTGGCCTGTTCACCACGGTCCACAACGAGGACCCGGCCCGCCCCTCCATAACGTGCGCAGCGGCCGAAACGTTGAACCAGGCTCGACCAGGGAGCGAGTTCGGAGATCACACAGCCGGCGGAGATATCAACACCCGCTTCGACGACTTGCGTGGCCACGATGATGCGGTCGACACCAGGCTTGCATGCGGCGCGTTCGAGGAACCGAGCCTTCCACTTGACGCGTTCGTAAGGCCGGAAGCGGCTGTGTACCAGCTCGAGCTCCGCCGATGGCTTGAGCGCTTGGAGAGCGTCGTACGTCTCGCACGCGCGCGTCACGGTGTTGCAGACCACCAGTGTAATTTTGCCGTGGTCACCGGCCGCCAGCGCGTTGTGCGCCCTCACACACAGCGCGGCGAATACCTTGCTGTCGCTCACGTCGAGCGCCTCGAGCTCGAGCGACTTCTTGATGGCTGCTAGCCCCGAATCGCGCTCAGCGACCTCGAGGTGGATTGGCGCTGTCGTCCAATCACCATGTCGTGGGGTGGTGTCCACGCTCTTCAGCCAGTCGTGTTGGAGCGTGGCGCTCATCCACCAGCTCAACCGCGGTCGCGCGATGGAGCTCGCGTCTTCATCGAAGAAGGCCTGGAGTTGAGCTGTGGTCGCGAGCCCGACATCCATGAGCTGGACCTCGTCGAGCACCCAAAGGGCGTCGTGGTTCAACAGCCCGAACTCCATCGGCCACCGAGCGCGGCCCGCCGCGTACCCACGGTTGAGTGCCCGGGATAGGAGCATGTCCTGCGTCCCAACGAGGATTGCTGCCTCCTCGGGGTAGAGGTTCCATTCGCCACCTGCATCGGCCCCACCCATGAGCAAGTGGACGCCGACTTTGCCCCGATGCTCGGCCCGCGGATCCCAGCGGAGTCCAAGCCGATCGAGGCACTTGCCAACCTCATCGGCGGTCTGTTCCGCGAGCACGCGCATTGGCAGGGCCCAGACGAGGCGCCTCGGCCAGCGATCATCGGAGCGTGCGACTCGGTGATAGAGCCACGCACCAATCACCCCGAGTGTTTTGCCGTAGCCCGTGGGGATGCGAATCACGCGCGAACGCGGCGCGGGGTCTTCCACGAGTGTGCGCTGCCAAGGTCGTGGCAAGTAGCCAGTGGCTCCTTGGAACCAGGCGTCGTAGCCATCGACGTCCAGGGGTTGTTGGGGACTCTGGGATTCGTGCGCCCTCATCTCAGCCGGCTCCTGGACGGCTGGCTTCGCGAGGTCGACCACAGCCGTGGATGACGGCAGTGGCGAGGCTTCACGCTTCTTGGGCTTCCCAAGCCACTCGGCCCAGTTCTCGAAACCTTTTGGGGCGGGGGCGGGCTTCGGCGGCTTCTTGGTCGTCATCACCTACTCCACTGCGATTCCCAGAGCGGCTCGCACTGCGAGGTAGTCTTCGCTCACGGACCAGATTCGGAGCGCATCGATGCGCGCCTCGGTCGCGTCGTCTCCCGTGGCCTCTCCACCGCGCAATATGCCGATAGTCCATTCGAGGTCATGACAGAGCAGTAACCCCAAGCGGTCTGCGGTGGCGTCGACTCCCCTGAGCCAACCAGCGAGATCGATGGCTTGCTCCTCGAGTCCCTCGGTCGCCTTGACGATGATCTTTCGCTCGTCGGGATCGACCTGCGTTTGGAGCATGATCTGCTCGAGGTGACTCAGATGCTCGAACTGTGTCGCGCCTCGAGAGAGCGCAATCGTCGCCTCGACCCAGCGTCGCAGCTCGGACTCTTGGGGGACGAGGCGACGCGCGTAGTGACCAGGTAGAAAGTAGCTCAGGTGATTCGCCGCAACAAAGGCGGCGACGCGGGCGTCGGTGAGATCCACAGCCTCGGCTCCAAGCCCAATCGTCGGCTGGTCACCATGAATTGAGAAAATCGTGATTGGCGCCGTGCTGTGCAGGTAGATGGGTGGCAACTCAACGCCAAGGACCCGCGCTGCGTAGACCAATGTCTGACTGAGGACGGAGTGGCGTGAGGGATCGATGCGATGGGCGTCCGTGTAGCCCTGTGCGACAGTGGGACGGCCATACCGCTCCAGCAACGCTGGCAGAACATAGTCCACCACGGTGGTCACCCGCGGATCGACGGCGTCATGAACGACGTGTCGAGCCCGCAAGTCGGGATCGAGCGCTGCATGGGCGTGTGCGGCCTTCTCGGAGCGTCGCGCTTCGAAGAAGGCCTGTTCGGAGTCCTCTGCCGCGCCGAGCGTGACGAGAGCTTGGCAGGTGGCCCATATCGCATCGGTGCGGCGCGCTTGCGTATAGGCCTTGCGCAGCTCCCTGTATCCCTCTGGGTCGCGGGGGTTTGCAGCGACCGCGGCCGAACAGCGGGCAATGACGCCGGTCCGTTCTGCTGCCGCCTCGGTCCTCAAACGTCGCCGTTCGAAAGATCGGATCGCGTGGACGTACCTGTCGTCGAACTCGAGCCCAATTCCCTGGCCGGCGGCGACAACCTCGGCCGCGGGCATGTCGACAGGGAGTGCGAGGATGAACGCGCTCTTCGTGAGCTTCTTGGGCTTGCCGCGCTTCGTCTCTGCGAGGGCGAAATAGACGCGTGCTTTGGTCGCTCCTGCGTAGAAGATCCGCCCCGCCTTCGCGAGCGACTTGGTGGCGCGCTGCCAATCAGTATTCTCAAGACCCAACGCGTCGCGCGCCGCCCGTGCCTTCGTGCCAGGGTGCTCTTTGATGTAGGCGAGTACATGTTCGGCGCTCGCGGCGATCTCGGCGTTCGTTCTCCGGATCCGCGGCTTGCTGGTCTTTTCACCGATCTCGGGGTGCTCCTCCTCATCGTCCTCGTCGGCGATGCCGTCGTCCGCTCCCTCTTCACTCACCGGTGAATCGAGTTGGATCGACGGAGCTTCCTCTTCGTCGTCCTCACTCGATACGGCCGGGGCACCAGACACATCACTGGGATCTTCATCCCGATCGTCCGGCTCCTCCGGCAACGGCTCTCCGAACATGCTCAGATCCGCCTTCGGACCTTTCGAGCTGGTCTCTGCAACCTTGCTCGCGTCACCCCAATTCGTGACGAGCGCACGCATCTCCGCGATGACCTTCTCCGCCGCTTCATCTCGACGCCCCTCGACCGCAGGGGCCTGCGCTGGAGGCGCGGCTGCAAACCCGACCGACTCGTCGACGAGCACCGACACGGTCGCCTTCGCAGCTTCCGCCTTGGCGCGCGCGGCAAGAGCCTCGCGATAACCCATCTCGTACGCTCGCCGCAGCGCCGCAGTGAGTTGTGCCTCGGCCGCGTTTTGAAGGTCGGGGAGCTCAGTCGATACCTGTCGGGCGCGCGTCGCACGCTCGACGATATCCAAGAGATCCGGCAAGTACTGCTCGAGGAGCAGGCGCACGATCGAGTCACTCATCGGGTCGGCTCGCTCTCGACGGCCAGAGCTTCGATGAGCTCGCGTGTTAGTAGACGAGTCGTCTCCTTCCCACCGCCACCCGCTCGGTCACGCCACATCCCTGCCGTGCGAAACCGCTCCGACCCCACGCGCGCGGCCCAAGGCATGACGACCTCGGCGATGGCCGCTCGCGGATCACCTCCACGGGCAAATACCAAACGAAACACCTCTCGGGAGGCCTGGATGAACGCCCTGAGCGCGAGCAGCGAATGGGTCGAGTAGCCGTCCTTGCCCCACGCACCCGCAAGGACCTTCGCGACCGCCAGGAAGTAGTGATTGTAGAGCGCTGGCGCATAGTGCTCGAGCTGGTCCACCCACTCAGCCCCTCCCGCGTCACGACGAATGTCCTCCAGGGCTCGGCGAAGCTCCTGCGCGAGCCCGGCTTGAGCCACCCTCCCGGCGCCAACCCCGAGCATCTTGATGTCACCGCGGAGAGCCGAATCCTCGTCCTCGTTGAGCGTCTTGATGACGTCATGAACACGTGCGTCGCGCTCGTCTGCGAACAGCTTCTGTCCGCTCAGGCTCAGCAGAAGCGACGGATTCAGCTTCGTGTGTTTGGAGTTGATGGTGACGAACATCTCGACGACCGCAGCTGGGGGGAGCCCCGCGAAGAGCACTGCAGGGATCTGCAAATCCTTCAACGCCGCCGCGGTGGTCGCGTCGACGTTGGGCGATTGCAGCAGCGCGCTCAGGGATAGCAGGCGATGTTGACCATCGAGCACACGCAGTGCGCCCTCTTCGTCGTCGAACTGCAAGAGACCTACGAAGGGGTTGGTCCCGTCACCGCGGAAGGTGACGGGCTCGTCAGTGGTGAGGAGCACAGCTCCAGGCAGCGGGGGGAGTTGACCACTCTCCCGAGACTCGAGCACGTAGGCCGCGATCTCCTCGATCTTCTTCTTGAGGATGGGACGCTGGTACGCCTCGTCTTTGGCTTCAATCCGCTCCTCGATGTCGCCCCAGTTCACGAGCGAGGTCTTCTTCTTCCTCGACTTCGTTGGCCTACCTTGCATTGCCGCATCTCCGAGGACCTCGAAGCGAACGAGTCGCTCAACGTCACCAGCCGCAAGATTCAGCAGGTAGATAGTCTGGTTGAACTGCTGGACCTTGAGTGCGGGAACTACGAACATCCGACGAACCTTTCGTGGGTGAGGACGACACCGTGCACGGCTAACGGGCAGCCTCCAGGTTACGACAGCTTAGGCCGAGCGTCCCTCCCTTCTTCATCGGACGCCTCGCTGACAGTTTCGTCAAGTTCAGCGAAGGAATGGGCGCCTCCCGGAAACGCTGTAAGGAAGTCGGTGCCAAACCACACATGCTCCAACGTGGTAGCGCTCTCGCGCAACCTAGAACCCATCCGCCCCTGGGTCGTCGAGCCGCAGGACCTGTGGTGATGTCTGTGAGGCCTGCGAGGACCAATAATCATGCGAACGATCCCCTTTGCTTTCGCAGCATTGCTCGCATGCGGCCCAACCATCGAGACCACCGGCGGGGCGGGAGGTGCCGGCGCCGGCAACGCTGGCGCTGGCGGCGCTACCGACCCAATCTGTGGGGACCCTGATCGCTACCAGGTTTGTCAGGGGCCCAATGACTGCTCACCAACCGACTGCGGCTGTCTCCCCTTGGGCGGCGCGGACCACGACGACATCGGCGTGTGCGCGGTGCAGACCAACGAATGGATCTTCGCTGGCCACAGCTGTCCGGACGGTGGGGTCTTGGTCGGCCCGATTGGGGAGGCCTGCGTCCCCTGGGAGGTAGGGAAGCTCTTTTGCGACAATGGAGCGCGCGATCTCGTTCGGTTCGTGGACTATGGGGCCTTCGACTGTGAGGCGCTGCCCGACCCCGATACTTGTCCGGTGACAGAGACGCTCGAGCTGTGTGGGAGTGCTTGCGGCGCCTGTAAAGAGACCGAGTTTTGTCACGGCCGGTCACGATTGCACCCATACGGTATGTGCCTCCCGTTGATCGATCTTATTTGCCGCGCGACTTCAGCCAACTGCGGGGCCGACGAGGCTTGCTTCGTCTTCACCGTGGACGAGGCATCACAGCCGCTCGCGGACAAGTGGGGGTTGTGTCTGCCGACGGCGACTTGCCAGGCTGCAGCGGCCGAGCTGCCAGGGGGCGGGAAGTGCTACGCCAATCTTTGACCGTGCTGGGTGCGCTGCTCCTGAGTGGTTGTGGAGCCCGCGACGATCTCGCGACTGGCGGCGCCGGGGGCCAGACCAACTCTGGAACCCAAGGCGGCAGCGCCTCGTGCGAGGCGGACGGAATCCGCATGTGTGGCGCGAACGACTGCCCGCCTATCGGCTTCGACGAATGCCCGGGGATTGGGTGCACGCCGACGGGTGACCGCACCTCACTCGAGCCGCTCGACGTCGGGGTGTGCTGGCCAGACATCCCCGAGTGGGTCAATCACCCCTGCTTCGCATGCGAGGCAGATGAGGTCTGCGTTCACGATACATTGGGCGGTCTGTTCTGCGCGCCATTCGAGCTCTGTAGTGCCCTTTGGGACAGCGGCGCCACGACGGCTTGCCGCTACGCGGACAAGTCGCCGTTCGTCAACGAGCCATGGGCGCAATCACCCTATTGTCCTCACAGTGAGCTCGGCACGCTATGCGGTGGGACCTGTCCACCGTGCGTCGGGGACGATCCGTGTGTCGGGCGCAGCGCTGAACAGCCCTTTGGCGTCTGTGTGAGTCAGCTGACGTACGCCGAGTGCTCGGCGACGAATCCCGGAGCGTGCCTGGCCTCTCAGCTCTGCGCTGTCTTTGCGGTCGACCCAGACAGTCAGCCCGTGGCCGATCGCTTCGGCTTGTGCTTACACATCGAGAACTGCCGCGTAGCCGAGGCCGCCGGCCTTGTGCACTGTCTCGGGGGGTGAGCGCCGACAAGCCGTGGGTTCTTTGCAAGCACTACAAGCACGTCAGCTAACTTGGGCGCACACCGTCGGTCCTGACGCCCAACCCGCGCACACGTGACAACCGCGTCAGCTTCACACGGAGCTCGACGCGACGAGTCGTCGAGCGTTGACGCGCGTCGGACGAGAGGTGTTCATACGCGAGTGAGAGTGCCTGCGTCAGCCACTTCAAGGCTAACGGGGATAACGCATGAGCGAGGTCACCATGGTCCAGCGAGTCCACATCGAGTTGTCGCGCGTACAGACGTGGCTCTTCGCCGTGCCACGCTTGCGAGCGATGGTCGGTGCCAACGCACTGCTCGGAGAGACCTTGCGTGTTGAACTGCCCAATCTCGCGCGAGAAGCGGGGCGCGGCTGGATGCTCGCCGCGAGCAGTCATTCTTACCCAGCGGCTTTTCCGGACGATCCGCTGAAAGATCATGATGACCCCGCCGCTGACGCAAAGGTAGGCATTCTCGCCCGTGACGGAGGCCACTTCGAGGCTGAGTTCACGAGTGGTGCGGAGGCGTTCTCGGAAGCAGCCGGGCGGCTTTTAGGCACCAGCCTGCCGGGACTCCGCTTTCGCGTCTCTATCGATGGCGAGCCGCGCAGCAGCAACCAGGCTCATCTCTCAACCGAGCTACCAGTACTCGCTCCCTGCGAGTGGACTGGGCGCGGGCTTGCGTCGGCCGTGGTGACGCGGGGCAACCCGAATGACCCCGACCACGAGGAGCACGCCGTATCGCTCGACGTTCTTGCTCGCGAGACTGCTGGCGAGCGCGCAGCGACGGGCAACGCCCGCGATCTCGCGAGCCTACTCAGCGCGAAGACAAGACTCCAGAAGCTCGAGCGCGCGCTCGAGCTAAAGGAATTGGTGGGCAACGGCTACCTCGGGCTCATCCACGCCGACGGCAACGGGGTTGGGAGCGCTCTCGAGAAGAGTGCATCGGAGAGCCGACGAGCAGAGTTCTTCCAGCAGAACCGCGTCCTCCTGCGCCGTGCGGTGCGCCGGGCCATTGATGACGTCTGCAATCGGGACGAGCCGCGACGGAATGAAGAGAGGGAGAAGGCCGAGAAGGCTGGGAAGACACCCAAGGTCTTCGCTCCCCTGGTTCCGCTGATGCTCGGTGGCGACGACCTCCTTCTGGTGACCCGTGCGGAGATCGCGTTGCCGTTGGTGGTCACGCTCTGCAAGGAGCTCGAGGCGCTCCAAAGAAGCAGCACCGAATTCAAACTGACCCTGGGAGTTGGAGTGGTCATCGCGCAGCACACCATCCCCATCCACCGACTGCACGAGGTCGCCGAGCAGCTCGCCACCTCCGCAAAGCGCCGCTTCCGTGGCTTCAAGGACGAAAAGGAGAAGCGCTCCGTCGTCGACTGGGCCGTGGTCACCAGTTCGTGGGTGGACGACCCTGAAGAGGCTCGCCGGCGCGACTGGCTGCGCGGGAGCGGCAACGAACTGCGTGTGCTCTCGCAGCGGCCCGTCGATGTCCTGGGGCACCGACTCGACTCGCTCGAAGGACTCCTGCGCGGGGCCCAGCAGCTCGCGCACGCCCCACGCTCGCAGCTTCGCTATCTAGTCGACCAACTCTCGCGAGGTCGCACGCTCTCGGAGCTCGCGTTCGCCGAGCTCTCGCAGGCGGCGAAGGGGCCGCTCGCCGAAGCAGGCGTGAAGGAGCCGTGGCGACGCGTGGGCAACGGGTGGATCACCGCGCTGCTCGATCTCGTCGAGATCTGCGAGATCGTGCGGCTCGGCCAATACGCAGAGCGGGTCGACACCGCAGAGGAGGCCGCCCGTGGCTGAGAAGTGGGTTCGTCAGACGATCACCGCTGAGCTCCTATCGGACGCTCACCTCGGGTCAGGCTCGGGTGGTGGGGGCATCGATGCGCTCGTGGCGCGCGATCGACGCGGCCGTCCCGTCATATGGTCTTCGCACATCGAGGGTGTCCTGCGCGACGCTGCGCGAAGGCTGCGTGGCGACGGAGAGGCTGGGAACTTCTTCGGTCGTACTGGTGGCGAGCAGCAGCGCGCACTCTTTACCTCGCTCTACGCGAAGGGCGACCCCGAGAGCCACATCTGGCGCTCGACCGCACGCGAGTCCTTCGACAACCGCGCGCCCAAAGACGACACGCTGCGGGTCATCGAGTACGTGCCCAAGGGAACGCTGCTCGTCGGCGAGGTCGAGTTGCCCGCGAGCCAGCTCGCCACACTGAAGAGGCTCATACAGGAGGTCGACGCGCTTGGCGGTGGTCGCTCCACCGGCGCGGGGCGGGTGAAGCTCTCGCTGTCCGAGGTGGCGAGCACGACGCGGAAGTCGGGAACGGCGACGGGTCGCCTCGTGCTGCTGCTCAAGAACCGCGATCCGCTCTGCATCACCGCGACGGCGACGCCCGACAACCTGATCCCGAGCCTCGCCTTCGTGCCAGGCCGCGCGCTGCTCGGTGCGGTCGCTGCATGGCTCATCGCCGAGGGCGACCGCGAGACAGCCTCGTTGCTGACCTCGGGGAAGGTCTCGGTGGGCGACGCGTTGCCGCTGCCGCCACTTGAGCGCCTACCGAAGCTCGATGGCGTGGAAGTAGCGCCCGCCCCGCTCTCTCTCCAGAGTGCGAAGCCGACGGCGGTGGTTGGCGAGGTGCCCTGGTGGGCACAGCCGACCACGACGACGAAGCGGCTGGATGCTTGGGGCACGAAGGAGAAGCTCAAGCGTCCCGAGGACGACCTCTTCGTGTACCGCGAGGGCGCGAACTCGGGGTGGACCACGTTCCGCCCGGCGCGCCGGGTTCGGCTGCGCAATGGCAGGCCCGATCCCAAGCAGGCCGACGCCTCGCTCTTCGCGATCGAGCAGATCGTGGAGAACACGCACTTCCTCGCTGAGCTTCACGGCTCTGCCGACGACCTACGGAGGCTCGCGGAGAAGCTCGGGCCCGTGCTCGGAGGTCAACGCTGGCTACGCGTGGGGCGTGCTGGAGCGCCCGTCGAGGTGGCGCAGTTCGCATGGTCTCGCGAGGCGATTGCTACGTGGACCGAGACCAAGGCACTGCTCACGCTAACGTCGGATCTCCTCGTTCGGGATGGTCTCCTCCGCTGGCAGACGCAGCTCGATGAGCAGACGTTTCGCGACCTCGTCGGCATTCCAGACATCGCGATTGCGAGGACGGAGCGCGGCAGTCTGAAGGCCCTGCAAGATGCGGTGATGGTCCACGGCTTCAACGGCACCTCCCGACTCTGGCGCATGCCTGCAGCCGCCGTTCGCCGTGGTTCGGTCTTCGAGGTCTCGGGCGCGGGCGTTGCGAAGCTCGCGGAGCGCGCTGCCAAGTGCCGGTGGCTTGGCGAGCGCACGCACGAGGGCTTCGGGCGCTTCCGTCTTGATTCCACCCTCCCCGGAGTGACGAGCGAAGACGGGGAGAGCAGCGCTGCCGCTGGGTCCAAAGACGTCTCGGAAGAAGCCGTCGCCGCGGCGACGCAGCAATGGTTCAACGCGCACAGGTCGCTGGCGAGGCCCGGTGGCAGCAATGAGCGCAAGCCAAGCCTGTCGCAATGGTTCGACCTCGTTGGTGAGCTGGAGGCGACTGGCCCGAGCGCGCTCAAGAGCCGTCTCGACCCTAAGACAGCGGGTGGCAAGAGCTGGAAAGACAAGGACGCGAAGGCGATCCTCGAGAAGCTGAACGACAAACAACTGCAGGCGAAGACGCGCGCTCTGCACGCGCGACTCTTCGTGCGCTGGCTGCGCGCTGAGATGGGCGAGAGGGGGGCACAATGACCAAGCTCACGCTGTTCACGGCCACCCTGGTGCAGGACTCGGCGCTCTCGGTGTCAGGCCTCGATCGCGAGACCAGCGTTGACCAGCCCTTCGCGCTTGTCGATGGCGAGCCGACGCTCGTTGGGCGCGGCCTCAAGGGTGCAGTGGTTGCGATGGCTAAACGTTTCTTCGACCCGCTCCCTCGCGCAGTCTCTGACGACATCAACCAAGGGGCTCTACGCCGCTCTAGCTGGGAGTTCGCCGATGCAGTCGCGACTGGCATTCCACGAGTTCGAGCAGGTGTTGGTATTCGTCACAAGACCGGAGCGCGCGCAGGCGGCGTGCTCTACAACCGCGAGGTCATCCCCGCAGGCACGACGTGGCAGCTCAGCTTCCGCGTCGATCGATCGTATGCGCTCGACGATGCCGAGTTCACCGAGGCTGAAGGGATCCTTGGCTACGTGCTCGCCGAGCACTGGGCCAAGGGCCGCTGTTGGCTCGGTGGCGGCGCCGCACGCGGCCTTGGTTGGTGTCACCTAACTGCGCTGAAGTCGTATCGCTTCGACGAGGGTTCGTATGAAGTCTGGGTGAAGTCGGGTCGCACGACCTTGCCCGCAGCGCTTGGGGCGATTCCCGTTGTCACACCGACGCGCTCGTGGTGCTTCCGCACGCTCGACGTGAAGGTCTCGTTCGGTGAGTACAAACCCGATCCCAGCGAAGCTGCTTGGGGCCTCGACATGCTCGCCGTTGGTCCGCACGACGCCGAGCGCGGGGCGCAGCCTACTGGTGATGGCCTATGGGCCAGACCTGCGTGGGCCACGAACGCGCCGACACCCCAAGCACTGACCACCGATCGATCGCTGCTCATGGACCGTGATCGTCCAATGCTCCCCGGTGCGAGTGTGCGCGGCCCGCTTCGCCATGCGTATTCGCGTCTGGAGCGCGCTGCAGGGCACGACATCGAGGACCCGCACACTGTGCAGGGAAAAGTCGACGAAGACGACCCGGCTGGAAAGGTGTTCGGGACCGTCAGCCAGAGCAGCCGAGTCCTTATCCGCGACGCGCGCGCCGAGGGCGAATGGGCGGCCGCGAAGCTGCACATGCATGCGGAGGACGAGTTCTCTGCAGGCTCCTTCGGCAGCGCGAAGCGCGACGCGGTGCGCGTTCTCAAAGGCACGTTCCCTGTCCGTATCGTCGTCGACGGCGCGACGAGTGAAGAGGTCGAGCCGCTCGTGAAGCTGGTCGACCGTCAGGTCGCGCTCGGCGCGCTCGGGCATCTCTTGGTCGGCGGCCACAAGACACGCGGCGCGGGCGCGGGGCACTGGGAGGCGAAGCCGTGGGCAGTGGACGATGTGACCAAAGTTCGAGACTGGACGGCGCCGAAGGAGGCCGCGGAGCGGACGATGAACCGCACACCTCCGAGGCGCACCTTCGAACCCCGCCACGACGCCGACCGTTGGGTGCGCACAAGGACCGGGTCGGTAACCCAGCAACTCACGCTCGGCGTTGCTGCGAAAGAAGCGAAGGCCGCGCTCGGCGAGCCTCTGGTCGCGTGGTGGTGCGATCCGACGATCGACCTCAGCCTGAGTACGCCGCCCACGACCCTCGGACGTGAATGGCCTGTTGAAGACGACAAGCTCAACGTCGATGAGGTCGCCTTCTACGCTGAGCGCGCGGTGTGGAGAGCCGCACGCACGTCGAACGGCGCGCGGTTCGTCCTCATCGAAGAGGTCACGCCCAAGACAGATGGGTCGAAGATGACTCGCGTAATCCACACCCCCGCGCGCCTGCACGCCTTCCAGCGCTTCTCGGCGGCCAACACCGGCCAGAACAATGTGCTGCTGCGCGAGTGGCGCCTCGGCGACGAGATTCTCGGGTTCACCCTCACCATGGAGCAGCGCTGATGCCTGGCAAACCCGATAGGCAGAGTCGCATCCGCGTTCGCACGCTCGACGGCACGTCGCGCGATCAGGGTGCGATCAACAAGCTCAGAAGCAACCAGTTCGGCATGCCGCACCTCGACATCGTTCCAACCAGCGTCGCCAGCGAGTTCGTCATCTGCGCGCCAAAGGACGCGCACATCGAGCAGGTGCGCGCAAAGCTTGGAGGAGCAGGCCTCGAAGAGGTGAATGGGGGCGACACGACCATCCAGCGGACGGAGTCGAAACCCGTGGAGCAGCAAGCCCAACGCGGCGGTTTTTTGCAGCACAGAGGGAGCCGTCAACAAGGCGATAGTGGGCAACAACGCCCGCAGCAGCGACGCCAAGAAGCCCCAGCAAACAAAGGTCAGTCGCTCCCCAATAACCCCTACGGCTTTGTCGGACTCCCAAAGCAACTGACAACCTCGTCACCCGTCTGGCACGACGGCACGAGCAGCAAGGGACGTCTCTCCGGGGAAATTCGCTTCGAGCTCAAGACACTCACGCCGCTCCTCGTTGGCTGGGAGCGTGGCCTGGTGGGAGACAACGAGAGCGACTGGCCTGTTCCTGCCAACCTCGACGGCACACAGCTCGTCAACAAGAAGTCAG
The DNA here is from genome assembly GCA_046351325.1 of Polyangiaceae bacterium. Classification (GTDB taxonomy): domain Bacteria; phylum Myxococcota_A; class Polyangia; order Polyangiales; family Polyangiaceae; genus Xiheicaenibacterium. The sequence goes on from JAXLYR010000001.1 coordinate 1,763,764, forward strand.
TGCTCTGCCCACTACGCGCCCCTTGGGGCAAACGCCCAGTCATCATCCCGGGAGACTCGCTCAAGGGTCTCTTGCGCCACGAGTTGGGAGCGCTCCTCGGCGCACCGATGGAACGTGTCGCCGAGCGATCATATTCGTATCGCCCGAACGCACTTTTCCCGAATCAGCCGAACCCGCGCCTCATCGCACGTATCGCTCGCGTGCCGACCGACGGGGTTGAGATGCAGGCCCTCGATGACAAGACGCTAATCCGCGTACCAACGAAGCTCGAGTTGCTGCCGACCAACCTCCGCTACGACAAGAGACGAGAGCAGAGCGCGAACTTCTACCGCTTCGACGATGGGAATGGGGCTGCCTATCGAGGTGGTCAGGGTGCTGGCGCGAAGCTCAACTCCAGGCGCGCTCTGCACAAGAAGCTCACCGCTAATCCTGGTCAACCGGACGAGAAGGCGACGCTCAGGCAGGAGGTGCAAGAGGGCTACCTCGCAACGGTTCGCCACCTCGTCGACCTCGTCTGCGGTCACTTCTCCGAGCGACACCCTGACGTTCCCAGCCGACAGGGAAAACCTGAATCCGTCGATGGTGAAGAAGCCCAGAAACGCATCCTGAAGGCTGCGAAGGAGGAGGTCTTCCAACCGGGCGACTTCGTCTGGGTCGAGTGGGACACCGAAAAGAAGTGCATCGTGTCGCTCGGCTGGCACTACTACTATCGTTGGGCCTACACCGATTCTGTCCGCAAGGACGCGGATGCGCCTGCGCTCGAGCGGCGTGGGCTCTTCCCACTCGACCTAGAGCGGGAGCGGGACGGAGACGCCCCAAAAGAGCTCTCGGCGATTCGACGGCTCCTTGGTTACACCAGCGACAACGAGGGAAGCGCGGGCATTGGCGAGAACGACCACGCACAGCTCATGGGTCGGCTCTTCGTCAACGCAGGGCTCGAGGTCGTGAGCGAGAACGACTCCGAAGAGCAGCGCTTCCTTGGTCCGACGTTCCTCAAAGAGCTCGGTATGCCGAGACCAAGCGCGGTCGAACACTACCTGAAGCAGCCGCACCACCCGCGGCCGAGGCCTTCGGATAGCGCCACGCTCATGACCTATGGAGACGCTGCTGGCTACGACTCACCCGGTGAGCTGGCGGGTCGCAAGTTTTACCTCGACCGCCCGAACGCCGTCGCCGAGGACCCCTGCGAAGCCAATAGGCGGAACGACCGCAGCACGCTCGCGCTGGAGGCGTCTAGGCCTGGCCGCAAGTTTCGGTTCACAGTTCGCTTCCGCGATCTCGACGCTGCCGAGCTAGCGGCGATCGCCGTCGCGTTCAGCCCCGACCAGTTCAGAGGCCTGCTTGAAGGCACATATGCCGACGGTTACTGCTCAAAGCTCGGCTACGCGCGCCCGCTCGGCTGGGGCAGCGTGCGCATTGAGGCCAAGCAGCTCCTGCTGCTCGACGAAGCTGGTGAGGCGCCAACGCTGAAACCCGAGGCTGACCTTGCGGCCTGGGTCACGAAGAACCATCAGAAGACGGCTTCGCAAGCCGATTGGCTGGCCATCCATTGTCGCAACCACCCGGACGGTGCGGACTACCCGCGCGCGAGAGACCGCGACGGCAACGAGAACATCTACACCTTCCACACGAACCTGCGCGCGGAGCACTCGCGCCACCGCCGCTACAAGAACAGGTCGCTATGACGACGCTCCTCGTGATGACGGTGGGTCAGACCGACGTGCAACTCGTAATGAGTGAACAGCGGTGCAAGCTTGATGGCAACACCTGCGGTCTGCTGCACGACACCATCAAGGCGCGCCAATGGTCGCTAGTCGACGCTCCCCAAAGAAGGAGTCTCGCTCCTGTCGAGGTACTGCCTGAGGGCGACCTCGCTCTCTGCACGCCGAAGCTCGACGCGGTACTCAAGTACCTCGCGCCATCGCTACCAGCGTCTGTGTTGATTCTCGAGACCACACGGAAGTCCAAGAGAGACCCAAGGCTCGCTGGCGAGATCACGGAGCGTCGACTTCGCGATAGCGGTGTAACAAACGTGACGCGCGTGGCCTTCTTGACAGCAGACGAACGACTCGAAGACCCGTCGAACGAGATCGACGCGATCGTTCGGCGCTCGGTCGTTTCCACCTTGTCGGACGCTATTGGGCAGGCAATCGTCAACCTACAAGCTGGCGACCGCGTGGTTGTCGCGACGACGGGCGGCCTCGCGGCGGCGAACGAGCTCATCAACGAACTCGTGCGCCTTCAGTCCGTCGGCGGGCCGCGCGTCACGGCGCTCGAGGTGCCTGATTCCGATTACGGCGAGCAAGACGATCGAGCCGTTGAGGAGAGGTTCCACCCAGCTGCCGGTTACAGCGCACGCTGGCATGCGCTCTCGCTCGTCGAGAAGGGCAATCTTCTCGGCGCCTGGGGAGCCGTCCGTCACCTCGAAGGCGCGCGTGGCCAGGAATGGACACAGGTCATCCAATGGCTCGCGCAGTTCGCCGCGTCCTTGCATTTGCCGTCCGACTGTGACCTGGCGGTTCTGAAGCACAAGCGCATGGCCGTGAAAGCAGCGCTCCGCGTTGAGCTGGCGCTGCGCAATGGCGACATCCCAAGATCGGTTCATGGCACTGTGGCGTTCTTCGAGTCAGCATTGTGGGACGGGCTCGGGCAGCGCATCGAGCGCTCCCCGGACCCGAATAAGCGCCGGTTCTTCAAGGTCAAGAGTGGGGGTACCCCTGTGGGCGACAAGCTCCTCAAGCAGGGCGATGGCTCCGACGACGATCGGAAGCGCCCGTTCGAGTTGAAGGAGACAGTCGATGGCACCGATTGGTATTGGGTGTACGACAGCGACGGGGGGCCCGCGGGGCGCCTCGCCAAGTACTTTCTCCAGAGCGAAGCGTTGACGAAGTTCGACAGCGCACTGGGGAGCCGCATTCGTGAGCTCCGCAACGACATTGCCCACAACGAACCGACGCCCGAGCTGATGAACGACGCGCGTGCGCGCATGCAGAAAGCCAATCTGTGGTCGAGCACTGACACGTTCCTCAGCCAGCCCCTGGTCCAGGCTGTCTTGAAGGAGTTGGGCGAAACGAGACCCCAGAATCTGTTAGCGGACCTCCTAGCCGAGGTCCGACGCCGCCTTGTCGTCGGTTGACCGGTCCCTCAGCCGAACTAAAACGCGTCCGTCGGCCACTCCCCGAAGACGGCTTCCCGCACCTCGACGGCCCCCGTCGCGAGGACGACCGTAGCGACGATCTTTCTCGGTCCCTTGAGATACGCGGTGAGCCACCGCACCCCTGGGTCGTCGAGCCGCAGCGCCGGCCCTTTCTCTGTCGTCAGTGTCAGGAGGCCGAAGTGGAAGGTACCGTCCTGGGCGACCTGGGGCACGACATGGATCCCGCGCGCTGCGAGGGCCTGCCGCAGGTGGTGCCAAGCTGGGTGATTGAGGAGCTGCGCGTGAAGCGCGCGACGCGCCTGCTGTTCTCTAGCCATCGCTTCTGAATAGTCGCTCGCGGCCTGCCAGCGGGCGACGAGGCGCCATGCGATGAAGGCTATGACCGCCAGACCAGCAACAATACGGACCGAGGACGGTAGGTTCATGCTCGTAACTTTCTGTGATGTAAAGAGCGAGGGCCTCGGACCGTCAGGGGCGCTTCTTTTGCCTGTAGGTTTGGCGGACGCGCTTCAATCGCCAGCGCGCCCACTCGTAACCCACTTCGAGCATCTCGCTCGCTTCGGCGATCGTGTAGTCGTCCATCACGCAGACCTCGACGAGCATGCGGTCGAGCGGCGCGAGCTCACGGAGCCAGGCTTGAACGTGCGCGGTGAGCACTGCATATTCTCGAGCCGCCGCCAGCTGCTCCTCGGGTGACGGCTCGTCGACTGGTGTGGCGTCAAGACGCTCCCAATCCACAGGGAGCGGACGACGACACTCTCCCTCGAGAGCATCGAGCATGGCGCCGCGGACTCGGGGATAGACGAACGTCGAGAAGGGGCCCCGCGCAGGGTCGTAGTCGCGCGTCAGCTTCCACGCTGCTTCGAGCCCAATCTGGGTGAGGTCGTCAGCGATCAGCGGGACGCGCGCTTGATATGCCAGTTGGCGAGCGAGGCTGCTGATGAGGCGTCGCACAGCGCCGAGGTCGGCGGAGGCGATGCTGGGTGCGGTGGGTTTGTCGGGTGGCTTCGCGAGCATGGATCGGTCCTCTCCGCGTCTCGAGCGCGGCGTTCGTGGCGGCGCACCACGCACCGCTGCTTCAAAGGACCAAGTCGCGCTGCCCCGCGCGCTGAGGACACCTCAGTTGCTCGAGCGGACATCGGAGCGTCGGGTTCGCGACCGAGGCGCAGCTGCTAACCTCGGCCCATGGGCGGCGACGCAGTGAAGAAGGAGGCGACCTACCAGGATGTGTTGGCGGCACCGGAGAATGTGATCGCAGAGGTCGTATTCGGCGTCCTCCACACGAGCCCTCGTCCTGCCTTCGCCCATGCCCGCGCCGCG
>JAXLYR010000002.1:0-1141454 GCA_046351325.1 Polyangiaceae bacterium
CTCACGAGCCTCGCGAAGAGCGCTCGCGAGCTCGTGCACACGTACCACGCCGAGCACCCGGTCGACGCGGGCATGCCGCTCGAGACGCTGCGGCAGAGGCTCCGGCGCGCGGGCGTGTCGGTCGCGCAGGAGGCGATCAAGCTCGCGGCGCGCAAGACCATCGAGGGCGAGCCCATCGTGCTCAGCGGGGACGTCGCGCGGCTCGAGGGCTTCATCGAGGGCGGCGCGCTCGCGAAGGCCGGCGGCCCGCTCGATCGCTTGCTGCGTGCGCTCGTCGACGCAGGCCTCAAGGGGCTCGGGGAGTTCGCGCTCGGCGAGGTCGGCAAGGTCCCGCAGAAGGAGCTACGCGCGATGCTCGCGAAGCTCGTTCGCGATGGCGTCGTCGTCGCGACCGGTGAGCAATGGTTCGACGCCGCGGCTGTCGGCGCGCTGCGCGCGAAGGTGCGCGAGCACCTCACGACCCGCGAGGTGCTCACCATCGCGGAGTTCAAAGACATGAGCGGGCTCGGTCGAAAGCAGGCGATCCCGCTGCTCGAGCTCTTCGACAGGGAGGGGACCACCATGCGCAAGGGCGACGACCGAATCCGCGGCGTGGCACTCGCTCGGCAGGGTGGTGCGTGATTCTGGGCTTTTCCTGTAGTCTCGGCGCGTGCTTGGTCGAAAGGCTCTTGGGGTCGGGTCCCTCACCGCACTCGCATCGCTGACGCTCGCTGGCTCCGCGCTCGCTGACGAGCCGTGGTCCGATCCGGACCCGGCAGAGCCGCCGATGCGCATCCCCATCGGCGACTTCGGCATCACGGGCGGCGCCGAGTACCGCGCGCAGCTCACGTACATCAACCCGATCTCGCTCAACTCGATCTCGCAGCGACGCGTCTCGTGGATCGAGCATCGCCTGCGCCTCGACGCGGCGATCGACTACGACGAGAAGGTCAAGATCGTTTCGAGCTTCGACATCCTCGACGGCGTGCTCTGGGGCGACAACGGCGGGCCGCTCGACGATCCGAAGACGAACGCGGGGACCACGGTCAACACGAAGAACCCGAACAACGCGGTCCCTTGCATCGGCTACCGCGGCCCCGCGGGCGGCGACGCGCTGAGCAGCGACAACTACGGCTACGCGCTCTGCGAGTCGCAGATCTTCAAGGTGCGACGGCTCTACGGCGACATCGTCACGCCGATCGGCCTCCTGCGGATCGGCCGGCAGCCCTTCAGCCTCGGCAACACCTTGCAAGGCGTGCCGGGTGACGGGCGCTTCAACCGGTTCGGCATCGCGCGCGAGGGCAACTTCGTCGATCGCATCACGTTCGGCACGAAGCCCCTCGAGGCCCTGAAGCCGGCTGAGCAGCGCAACCTCTCGCTCGACGAGGGGCTCTTCATCGTGGCCGTCTACGACCACCTCGTGAGCGACGATCTGCGGCTCTTCAGCGACGACGAACATCAAGCGGGCGGCGCGCTCTTCTTCAAGGCGAAGGAGTACCCGATCGGGCAAGACCTCGAGGTCATGGGCTACTTCGTCCAGCGCTGGAGCGACGAGTTCTCGACCAACGTGAGCATCTTCGGTGGGCGTGCGATGAGCCGCTTCGGCCCGGTGTACGTCGGCCTCGAGGGCGCCGCGAACCTCGGCAAGACGCGCGAGGTCGCTGCCGCTTACAAGGCGATCACCAACGATCCCGTCGTCGATCAGAACATCGTGCAGGTCGGCGCGCGCGCGGTCGTTCGCGTCGATTACCGGGTGCAGCGCGCGCACGACGAGCGCAAGCCGGGCGTGAGCGGCTACCTCGAGGTCGACTTCGCGTCGGGCGACGGCGACCCGCAGGCGCGCACGGATCTCTCGCAATTCACCTGGGCTCCGGACATGAACGTCGGCCTCTTGATGTTCGAGCACGCGCTCCGTTTTCAGAGCGCGCGCGCGGCAGCCGCGGCCGTCGAGACGCTCGCGCGGCTCGGGTCCGTCTCGTATCCCGTCGACGCGATCGACACGCGCGGCGCGTTCACGGACGCGCTCGCGATCTTCCCGCAGATCGACTTCCGCCCCCACGAGGACGTGCTCATCCGCGCGGGCGTGCTCATCGCGTGGGCGCCCGAGCCAGTCGTGGATCCGGTGGGCTCGCTGCTCGCGCGCGACGGCGTTTCGATCGAAGACGACCTCGTCAACTACGCGGGCGGCAAGCCGGGGCAGTTCTACGGAACCGAGCTCGATCTCCGCGCGCAGTGGCGCTTCCTCAACCACTTCACCGCCGATCTCGAGGGCGCGATCCTGTTCCCCGGCGACGCCCTCCAAGACGAAAACGGCGACGCCGCGCGGAGCATCCTGCTCCAGGGCCGCACGAGCTTCTTCTTCTGATCGCGAGGCCTGGCATGAAGAGTCGTTCGGCGCTCTCCTTCGTTGCTCTGTCGTTCGCGCTCGGCGCGGCGGCGCTCTCGATGCCCGCGTGTGAGGTCTACAACTCGCCGCCGCGTCCCTCGATCGAGGGGCTCGTCGACGGCGGGCTCGCCGACCCGTCGGCGCCCATCGTCATTCGCTTCAGCGAGCCTGTCGATCCGGCGAGCTTGAAGATTCAGGTCGTGAAGCTCCTCGTCGACGCCGAGGGCAACCTCGGCGACGAAGACGACGACCCCGACACGAACCTGCAAGCGTTCTTCGGGTACGACCCGTCCACCGCGAACATCTTCGGCGGCACTGGCGAGTTCGCCGCGAACAACACGGCGTTCGTGATTCGTCCCAACGTGAGCCTGCCGATCGGGCCGAGCCTCGCAGTGCTGATCGAGCCGGGGCTGCGCGACCTCGACGGCGCAGATTGGGCGGTGCGCCAGCGCATCGTCTTCAGCTATCGGCTCTCTTGCGGCGAGGGGGGCGAGGGGACCGACCTCTTCCCGAGTGGGTTCTATTATCTCCTCGCCAACGTCGAGGTGCCGATCGAGACGCAGATCCAGCTCCTCGCGCGCATCGACGTCGACCCCGACACCGGCAAGTTCGTCGGCCAATTCACCAACGCAGATCGTCAACCGGACGGAACCAAATGCGATCCGCCGTGCGACGCGAGCGAGGCCTGTCGCACCCTCCCCGCCGAGGAGTGCGTCGTGCCGTCGACGAAGGCCGGGACCGAGGACGAGTGGCCTGATTTCGTGCCGAACCCCACGCCGCCCGTTGGCTATAGCTTCAAGGTCGAGGGCTGCGTCGTCGCGACCAGCGAGCCCGGCACGGTCGCGTTCGTGAACCTGCCGGCGGACGTCGACATCCAGCAGCCCGACGTGTTCGTCCAAGGCATCCAGCTGACCGCGTCCTTCCAGGACGTGAACGGCGCGTTCCGTGGGACGGGCGCGGTCACCGCCGAGAGGGTGTTCCTCGGGACGACGGACAGCGGCGCAGCGAGCGGCACCGTCGTCGCGATGAAGATCCCCGATGGGGAGGAGCCGGCGAACATTCCCTATCCGGAGGAGTGAGGGAGAGCGGAGAGGGAGAGCGCGAGTGGGAAGAGCGGAGAGGGAAGAGCGAGAGGGAAGAGCGAAGGGGGCAGACGGGAGAGGGAGAGCGAGAGGGAGAGAGGGAGAGGGCTGGGCGGAGTGGGTTTTGCCAGGTTCCCGCCGTGCTCGGCACGCACAAGGCCGAGCCGTGCTCGCCGTGCTCGGCCCGGGGGCCCCGCGACCGCAGGACTCGCGGGGATCTCGAAGACCCGGGCCTGCGCGCGGCTCTGCGCGGTGCTCGCTGCGCTCGCAGCCCTGCGCGCGCCTGTGCGCGGCGGGTGGGAGCTTCATGCTCCGCATCTATCCCGTACTCCTCGAGCTCATCACGGACCTTCAACCCACCATTGCGGTGATCGCCCGGCGCGACCCCGATCTGGCGCGGCAGCTGCGCCGCTGTCTCGCGAGCGCGCCGCTCAACGTTGCGGAGGGCGCGTACAGTCGCGGCCGCAATCGGGAGGCGCGCTATCACAACGCGCTCGGCTCGGCCCGGGAGGCGTACGCGTGCCTCGAGATCGCCGTCGCGGCTGGCTACGTGCCCGCGATCGCGCCGCGACAAAGCACGATCGCGTGGGTGAGAGTTTGCGGCTCGGAAGAGGAACCCGACGGGGGCAGAGCGGAGCGGGCGGGCTGCGCGGCTCTCGCCTGGCGCTTTTGGGGTCGACCCGTCTGAACGCTACGTCTATTGAGCCCGACCATGGCACGCGTCCCCATGGATCCCGAGGTCGTCGCGCGCTGTCGCGAGCTCGCCGCCGACATCGCCGCCGATGTTCAATCGACGATCGACGCCCACACGACCGTCGGCGTCGAGCGCACGGTTGCGCGCGCGTACGGCGTCCACGGCGCCGACGACGAGGGAACGCCGCTCCCGAACGCGCTCGTCGATCGCATCCACAAGGCCGGTCATCTCGGGCTCGGCGTCGCCTACTTCCTCGGGCGCGCGCTCGCCCAAGGCGCCGAGTCGATCCAGGAGGCCGCCGAGAGCCTCGCGTTCGGCGAGACGCTCGACCCACCGTCCCCCGAGATCGATCTCGCTGCAGTGCGCGCGGCGCTCGAGGCACCGACCGCCGCCGCGCTCGCCCGCATCGATGAGGCCCGCGCGACCCGCGAGGATTTTGCCTCGTCGCTCGCGTCCGGCACGACGCCGCTCAAGTACGTCATCGTCGCGACCGGCAACATCTACGACGACGCGACCCAGGCGAAGGCCGCGGCCTTCTCGGGCGCTGACATCGTCGCCGTCATCCGCGCCACCGCGCAGTCGCTCCTCGATTACGTCCCCGAGGGACCGACGACCGAGGGCTTCGGTGGGACGTACGCGACGCAGGACAACTTCCGCATCATCCGCAAGGCCACCGACGAGATCTCGCGCCAGCTCGGGCGCTACGTGCAGCAGACCAACTACTCGAGCGGCCTCTGCATGAGCGAGATCGCCTGGATGGGCGCGGTCGAGCGGCTCGACATGCTGCTCAACGACGCCATGTACGGGATCCTCTTCCGCGACATCAACATGGTGCGGACCTTCGTGGACCAGTACTTCTCGCGGCGGATCATCGCGAGGGCCGGCATCACCATCAACACCGGCGAGGACAACTACCTCACGACGGCCGACGCCGTGGAGCGCGCGCACACCGTGCTCGCCTCGCAGTTCATCAACGAGGCCTTCGCCTTGCGCGCCGGCCTCCCGCCCGAGCGCATGGGCCTCGGTCACGCGTACGAGATCGACCCGTGGATCGAGGACAGCTTCCTCCTCGAGGTCGCGCAGGCGCAGCTCGTCCGACAGATCTTCGATCGGCACCCCATCAAGTGGATGCCGCCGACGAAACACAAGACGGGCGACATCTTCCAGAGCCACGTGCACGACGCGATGTTCAACCTCGCGGGCGTCGTCACCGGCCAGTCGATCGAGCTGCTCGGCATGTTCAGCGAGGCCATCCACACGCCGTTCATGATGGATCGCTACCTCTCGCTGAAGTCCGCGAAGTACGTCTTCGGCGCCGCGCGCCACCTCGGCGACGAGATCGAGTGGCGCCCCGACGGCAAGGTCGCGGCTCGCGCGCGCCAGCTCCTCACCGAGGCGCACGAGATGCTCGTCGAGGTGCAGCGCGACACGATCTGGAACGCGATCGCGCGCGGTGAGTTCGCCGACGTGAAGCGCACACGCACCGGCGGCAAGGGGTTCGCCGGCGTCGTGCCGCGCGACCCTCGCTACACGAACCCGATCCTTCAGGCGCTCGAGCAGACCTCGGGTGAGGGGAGTGCCCAATGAGCAACGCCGATCAAGAACCGAAGATCCTCCGGGCATACGGCGACCGTGAGGGCGACGGCATGGTGCAGCTCTCCTTCACGCTGCACATCCTGCCGAGCGAGAAGGCCCGTGAGGCCGCGAAGCGCTTCGCCGAAGCGCATGGCCTCGTGCACCCGCTCATCGTGACGATGGAGCAGGCGTCGCCCGAGCACACGTACTTCGTCGCGTACGGCGCGAGCGTGCACGGCGTCGACGTGAACGCCATCCACGTCGAGGAGCTCGGCGCGCACGAGCTCAACCACGCCGAGGTCGAGGAGCTCGGCAAGACGCTCGGCCGCAAGATCGTCGTCGTCGGCGCGTGCACGGGTAGCGACGCTCACACCGTCGGGATCGACGCGATCCTCAACTACAAGGGCTATCGCGGCGACAAAGGCCTCGAGAGCTACAAGGCCTTCGACGCGCACAACCTCGGCGCGCAGGTCGAGAACGAGGAGCTCGCGCACCGCGCCCGCAACCTCGGCGCCGACGCGATCCTCGTCTCGCAGATCATCACCCAGCGCGACTGCCACAAAGAGAACGCGCGCGCGCTCGTCGACCTCCTGAAGCAGCAGGGCTGGCGCGATCAGGTGCTGCTCCTCCTCGGTGGGCCGCGCATCGACAACAAGCTCGCGCGCTCGCTCGGCTTCGACGCGGGCTTCGGGCCGGGCACGCTGCCCGTGCAGGTCGCCGCGTACATCACCCAGCACGTCGTGGCGAAGAGCGGGCCTGCCGGCGCCGCGCCGCGCTGAGCTGTTCGCCGGCCCAAGCCAAGTTGTGGGGGGCGAGCGCTGCACCTTCCTTAAGGAAGGGCGCGGCGATCCGTCCCGCGCACAATGCTGAACCCCGACGAGTTCGACACGCTGCTCTTCTTGGACAACGAGAACACCGCCGTGCGCCCCATCGAGAAGAGCCTCGATGCTCGGATCGAAGCTCGACGGCAGCGCATCGCCGAGCGGCGTCGCCACGAGAAGCTCTCGCACGCGGGGATGCTGGCAGCGCTTCGGCGGGGCTGAGACCCGCGCCCGAAGAGCGCAGCTGTAGGACGGACTGCGACCGATTTTGCTGGCTTTCTTCGGGTGGTGGGGCCGCGCTCGGGCTCGCGCGTAGCTCCCTCGATCGCAGCCGCACCTATGCAGCCCTCCACCTTCTTCAGCGAGCTCGAGCCCTTCAGCGACTTCCTCGAGGTGGCGAACGCCACCCACTACCGCGCCGTGCCGAGCGACTGGCTCGTGGTGATCACCGACGTGCGCGGCTCCACCAAGGCCATCGAGGCCGGCCAATACAAGAACGTCAACGCGCTCGGGGTCGCGTCGATCGTCGCCCTCCGCAACGCGCTCCGCGGCGTCGACCTCCCCTTCGTGTTCGGCGGTGACGGCGCGACGTTGCTCGTCCCCGGCGCCGAGCGCTCCCTCGTCGAGGCCACGCTCCGCGGGATCAAAGCGATGGCGCGCACGGCCTTCGACATGGAGATGCGCACGGCGATCGTTCCCGTCTCCGAGCTCCTCGACTCGGGCCACCCGATCTTGGTCGCGCGCTTCCAATCGAGCGCCGACGTGCACCTCGCGATGTTCCGCGGCACCGGCCTCGGGCACGCCGAGCGCCTCGTGAAGGGCGCGGACACCGCCGCGCAATACGCCGTCCCCGAGGACGGCCCGACGCACGCGGACTTCACCGGCTTCGAGTGTCGCTGGGAGCCTATCCCCTCGCGCCGCGGCATCGTCGCGAGCCTCCTCGTGCAGGCGCGCGCCGAGACCGACGACGACGCCGATCGCATCTACGCCGAGCTCCTCGGCGAGCTCGACGCGCTGCTCGACGACGCCGGACGGCCCGTCGCGCCCGAGTCCCTCCGGTTGCAGAAAGCGAGCGGCAACTTCGACGCGGAGGCTCGCATTCGCTCGGGCAAACCGCGTGGCCTCGGGTTTCGCTGGCGCCGGCTTCGCGCCGCCGCAGACGCCGTGATCGGCGCGGTGCTGCTCTCGAACAAGTGGCGCGCGGGCGGCTTCCCCGGCGACGTGTATCGCGACGAGGTCGTCGCCAACACCGACTTCCGCAAGTTCGACGAGACGCTGCGCCTCGTCGTCGACGTCTCGCCCGAGACGCTCGAGCTCGTGCGCGAGAAGCTCGAGGAGCGCCGCGTCCGCGGCGACGTCGTCTACGGCATCCACGCCTCGGGCGCCTCGATCATGACGTGCGCGATCCAAGCCTACGAGGGCCGCCACGTGCACTTCGTCGACGGCGCGGACGGTGGCTACGCGCTCGCTGCCAAGCAGCTGAAGGCGCAGCTCCGCGATCAGCCGCCCGCGAGCGAGCGCAGAGGTCGCGAGAGCGCGCGCAGCGTCGCCTGATCCGGCAGCCCGACGAGGCTCGCGTCGAAGCTCGAGAGCGGCTCGAGCTCGAGGGTCTCGAGCGCGTGGAGAGCCTCGCGACCGGCGAGCGCGAGCCGCGCGCGCGCGACGCCGTCGAGGCTGCGGAGCGCCCACGCCTGCACGCTCCACGAGAGCGCCGCGTGGTGCGTCTCGTCCTCGGCGATGACGCGATAGGCCTCGCGGATCTCGGGGTCCATTGCGCTGACAGCTTGGTAAGTGTTGACGAGCGCGCCCAGCGTCTCGTTCGCGCACCCTTCGACGGCGTTCTCGATCGCGATCTCCTCGAGGCTGCGCTCGCGCGCGGGCCCGACGACGGGCCGCTGAGGCTCTCTGCCGAAGCGTCGCGCGAGCGCGCCCATCGTGTCGGCGTGCGCGCGCTCATCCATCGCGGCAGCGCGCGCGCGCTGCGTGAGCGCCCTCGGTGCGCCGTGCCGCTCGAGCTCGTCCGCGAGGATCTCGAAGGCCGCGATCGACGCAGCCTCCGCGTAGGCCCGCGCCGCGAAGAACGCGCCGAGCTCGCAGCCCGCATCCGTCGCCGGCGCCTCACGTGGAGCGAGCCCCTGAGGTCGCCGCCCGCTGCCGAACGCGAAGCCACCGGGTTCGTATTGGTTGCACACGATGACCTCGCGGCCCTGCTGCCAATTCATCGTCGGGGGGCTCACGCCAGCCATGTCGGGCGACGGCGCGGCCGTCTGCGCGGGCGCGGGCCCGAGCGTCGCGTAGTGACATTGATCCGCGATGACGCCGCACGCGCGCTGACAGGCCTCGCTCGTCATCGGCCGCGCGCCAGGCCCCGTCGCGGGCTGCACGGGCGCGAACACGAACGTGTTCGACGACGGCCCCACGTAGTGACAGCCCGCCGCGACCGGCATCGCGCCGACCACGATTCCTTGGAAAAATGCTCGCAGCCAGCGCGCATCACGGTTTCGGTTCATGGATTCACCGCCCCCCTCCGAAGTCACACACGACGACGCGGCTGCTCTCCAGCGTCGTGAGCCCTGGCGGCGCGGCCGCTCCATAACATCGCAACAGCCGTCGCCCCGGCGGCGCCATCGCTCCACCTTGCGCGCAGACCATCGCGCACATGCGAGCGTCGTTGGGGTCGTCGCCGTACGCCGCCCAATCCGGCGCGTACCAAAGGCCGCCCCCATTCATCGGTGCGCGCATGTTCGCGACCACGACGCTCTCGGTGACCCGAGGCGACGCGGGCGCCCCACACCCCATCAATCCGAACGCTGACATCCACGCGACGAGCGCGCTCGACCCGAGTCGCATCCATTTCAAGCTAACAGACGCGAGGTCGCCACAAAGCACGGTCGTTCGGTGACCCAACGCAGCTTTTGAAGGCACCCTCACTCGCTCGCCCCACCGCCCCCGCGGCGCTCCTCACCCCCCGAATTTCCCGTGCTCAGCGCTTCCCCTTGCGGTTGCCACCGCCGCCTTGACCCTTGCCCTTCGCGGGCTCCCACGCGCTCGTCGTGTGGCACTCCTCGCAGTCGTCGCTGAACTCGGCGTGGCGCGCGAACGGCGGCGGGTCCGCGTCGTCCGCGTGGCAGCGCACGCAGGCCGAATCCAGCTCGTGGTAGCGCTCTTCTTTGCCGGCCTCGTGGCACTCGAAGCACTTCAGCTCCTCGTGCGCGCCGTCGAGCGGCCAGTTGTGCTCGACCTTCGCGCGACGCCACGAGGTCTCGCTGTGGCAGACGCCGCACGTCGTCGGCTTCTCGTTCTTGTGGCGGCGCGCGCCCTCGTACTCCGACGCGTGACACGTGATGCAGTCGGTCCGCTTCGAGCGGGGCTCGCGACCCTGCGGGGACTCGCAGCCGACGCAGGCCAACCCGACCAAGAAGGCCAGCCCGACCAAGAAGAGCGCGCTCGAGCGACGCATCAGAAGCGCTCCTCGTGGAAGGTCATCCCGAGCTCGCGACAGAGCGGCGCGAGCTTGCGCGCGAGCCCCGGCGGACCGCAGAAGAAGACGTCGACGCGCTCGGGCGCGTGCTTGTCGCGGAGCGCGGTGAGCTGTTCTTGCCAGTCGACCGGCCCGAGATGCGTGTGCGTCCGCAGCCCCGTCACGATGTCCGTCCGCCCGGCCGAGTGCAGGATGTCGCGCGCGAGCTCGAGCCCGAGCGCCGTGATGCCGCCGCGCCCTCCCGTCATGCAGAGGTGGATGTCGATCATCGCGCGCACGTCGCGCTCCTCGACCTCGCGCAGGAGCGCCGCGAACCACTCGAACGAATATTGATCGCGGTTCAACCAGAAGAAGTGCGCCTTCACGAGCGAGCTCGGCGTGGCCCCGCCCGCGCGCGCGAGCATGCTGTCGAGGATCGAAGCGAACGGCGTCACGCCGATCCCCGCGCCGATCAGCACCACGTAGCGCGACTCGAAGATCGCGGCGCTCGGCGTCCCATAAGGCCCGTCGATGAACGCGTTCCACGGCCCCGCGAGGCCGCGCTCGTAATCCGCCTGGAGCTTCGCGCGAAGCGCGTGCGTCCAATTGCCGAGCGTGCGCACGTGGAGCGTGAGGTGTTCGCTCTCGGGCGCCGAGCTGATCGTAAACGGGTGCCACTCACGCTTCGCGATCCACGGCAGGCGCAGGAACACGTAGTCGCCCGCTTGGAAGCGGAAGTCCGCGCGCGGCCGCTTGAGCTCGAGCCGCGTCACACCCGAGCGCAGCGCCTGGCAGCTCACGACCGCGGTCCGCATGCCTCGGCGGCGCAGTCGAATGATCTGCTCGATCACGAACGCGACGAGCGTCCCGCCCGCCCACACGAGGTAGTGCGGGCCGTGGATGATCACGAGCGCGAGCCACGCGACGTACGAGAGGTGCGTGAAATAGAAGAGCTCGAAGCGCGCGCGCCGCCTCACCGGGCCGATGGCGAAGACCCAGAGCGTCGTGAACACCACGAGGAGGAGCGCGCCCGTCACGCCGAGCTTCGTCGTGAAGAGATGGAAGAACGCAGGCTGCGGGTGGCCCTCGACGTAAGCGCCGACGACGAACGCAGTGTGCGCGAGCGCCGCGCCGAACATCGTGTGCCCGACGAGCTTGTGAAAATCGATCGCGTCGTCGACGGGCACGAGCCTGCCGAAGAAGGTCGGTCGGAGCTTCGTGAGGAGCCTCCGCATCACCGGCAAGAAAATGATCGCGCCGTTGAGATCGAGCGTGCGCGAGAAGGCGCGGCTCGCTTGAACGAGCGGCTCGGCGCCGCGTGCGATGGGGAAGAGATAGGCCGCGAGCACGGCGACGTTCGCGGCGACCCAGAGCGCGACGACCACCGCGGCCCGGCGGTTGTTCTCGAGCGCGCCGCGCCCTGCCGCGATGAGGCGCCGGCGCCCGCGCACCCGATCGAGGTAGACGAGGAGCTCCTCGTTCGGTGCGATCCACGCGGCCTCGTTTCGCACCATTTGCTCGAGCAGCTGCGGTCGCGAGCGCAGCGTCGCGAAGAGCTCCTCGAACGAGATCTTCCCGTCGCGATCGTGATCGGCCTTCAGGAAGAGGGCGTTCGCGAGGCGCTCGGGCGGCTGCGTGGCCTTGTGGACGACCTCGCTCTCGGCGAGCGCGATCGCGATCATCCACTCGACCTCGGTGAGGCTGAGGTAGCCGTCACCGTCCGCGTCGTGCGCTCGAAACGCGAACCACAGCTTGTCGCGTGGGCCGCCCGTCACGAGCCGTCGCACGCACGCGAGGAACTCGCTCTTCTGGATGAGGCCGTCCGCGTCGAGATCGAACGCTGCGAGCACGCGCCGGACGAGCGCGTCGCTCCGCAAGCCGAGCGCCCGCTTCAGGTCGGCGAAGTCGATGACGCCGTCGGCACCCGCGTGCTCAGCGAACGCGCGCTCGAGCGTCCCGAGGAGGTCGGCGTCGATCGACGACGGTCGGGAAGGGCGCTCCATCGCGAACCGAGCGGTACCACGCCATTCGCACCGCGTGCGATGCGCCTCGGCAACACCGCTCGCGCTATGAAGTCTTCACGAGCCGGTGGTACGCCGCGCTGAGCCCCGCGAGGAGGCGCGTCCGAGCCGCGCGCTCTGTTTCGGTCATCGCGGTGTCGGGGTGCGACGTCGCGACCTTGCGTCGAAACGCAGCGCGCACCTCGTCGGGGGCTGCGCCCTCACCGAGCCCCAGCATCGCGAGATCGAATTCGCGTTGCGCTCGCGCCCTCACGATCGCGCGCGCTCGAGCGCGGGCGCGGCCGTGCAAGAACTCGCTCGGCGCGAGATCGGGCGCCGTGCGCGCAGCACGCAAAATCGCAGGCGAGATGAGGTCGGGCAGGAGCGCCGCGTGGAACGACAGCTCCGCGTCGCGCACCGCGAACAGCCGATCGAGCCGCTCACGCGTCTGCTCGCGCATGGCCTCGCGTACCGTCGCGGATGTCGAGCCGAGCCCGCAGAGGACCTCGCCGATGAGACGGCCGTCCTCTCGCGCGCGCTGCTCCGCGAGCGCGCTGTACACCGCGGCCTTGCCGATGACGCCGCGGCGCCGCAGCACCTCACCGAGGCGGGGCCCGTCGCTCAGCACCGCGCGCGGCACGCCGCCGACGACGTGGACTGCGTGCGGCGTCCCGCTCCGCTCACCGCCGAGCTCGATCAGCCGCAAAAGCCCCGTGACCCGAGCGCGGAGCAAGGTCCCGAGCACGTCCCCGAGCGTCGATGACGCGAGCTTTCCCGGTAGTTGCACGACTACCGCCTAGCGTCGCTCGCGCGCGTTGGACAAGTTCCCGGCCGGTCGCTCAGTCCGCGGGCGGCAGCGGAAAGTGGAGCCAAACCCGCGTCCCGCGGCCGACGACCGAGTCGATCTCGATCTTGCCCCCGTGCTGCTCCGCGAACGCGGCCGGCAGATCTCGATCGCGCTCGCGACGGCGTCGCCGATCTCGCAGAGCTCGGTAGCGACCGCGTCGCGTCGCACGAAGAGCCGGAGGCGCTCCATGATCTCGTTGCCGAGCTTCAGGACCTTGCCCATCTCGGCGAGCGACTCCTTCACGCTCTCGGGGTCCATCGCGAGCTGCATCTGCGCGAGCTGCAGGTGCAGACCGACCGTGCGTCAGGAGCCGGCGGGCTTCGGCGTGGGCTTGTTGCTCGCAGGGGGCGCGGCTGTGGGCTTGCCGCTCGCGGTCGACGACGCTGTCGGCTTCGCCGACGCCGTCGCCGTCGTGGTCGCCGAGGTCGTCGGCTTGCTGCTCGCGGTGCTCGAGGTGCTGGGTCGCGCGCTCGCCGTGGGCAATCTTCCCGTGAGCGGGGGACGCGCGCTCGGCCCCGTCGTGGAGCTGTGCGCTCCGCTCTCCGAGGTCGCTTGCGTCGCCGTCGGCTGCGTCGTCTTCGAATCGGGCGTCGTGGTGGTCGCGGTCGCGCTGGTCGTCGCGCCCCCAGGGCGCGTCGTCGTCGTGGTCGTCGCCGAGCCCGTCGCGCTCGCGGTGCTCGTGTTTTGCGACGAACCCGAATCCGCGCTGTGCGAGCCCTCGCCGGCGTTCATCACCACGACGAGCGCGACGATCCCGAGCGCGACGACGCCGCCGATCACCGCGACGAGGCGCGTGCGCGTCGAGCGCGCGTCCTGCCGCGACTTCTCGCTCGAGGCGCCCATGATCGTCGCGGTCCCGAGCGGCGAGGCCGCGAGCGTCGTCCGCTGCGGTTCGGGCTCGTCGAGCGTCGGCAGCGGAGTTGGGCTCGCGTGAGCGTCCGCGGCCTTCGCGGGCTCGGCGGGTGGTGCGCCAGTCCCGCCCGACCGAAGCGCGACCGAGACGGGCGCGTGTGTGCCCGACGCCATCGCGAGCGCCTCGGCCATCACCTTGATCGAGGCGAATCGCTTCTCCGGGTCCTTCGCCAAGGCCTGCGAGAACCAGGCGTCGATCTCCTTCGGCAGCGTCGGCACGATCGACGTCACCGGCGTGAAGCCCCCGCGCTCGATCGCCATCGCGAGCCCCGCGACCGTGTCGGACTCGTACGGGAGCTTGTGCGTGAGCGCGAGGTACGCGACGACGCCGAGCGACCACATGTCCGCGGCCGGCCCGACGTTCTTCGCCTGCGTCATCTGCTCGGGCGCCATGAAGACGGGCGTGCCGATCATCGCGCCCGTCTGGGTCATCCGCATCTCCGCGCCCGGCACGCCGATCGCCAGCTTCGCGATGCCGAAGTCGAGGATCTTCACGAAGACCTCGCCGCCGACGTCCGTGAGGAACACGTTGGACGGCTTGATGTCGCGGTGAACGATGCCGAGGCTGTGCGCCTTGTCGAGGGCCTTTGCGGACTGCGCGACGATGTGGACGACGAGCTCGAGCGACAGGCGTGGCTGACGCTCGATCCGAGCCTCGAGGTCCTCGCCCTCGAGGTGCTCCATCACGATGTACGGCACGCCCTCGGCGCTCACGCCGTGGTCGAGCACCTGCACGACGTGGGGGCTCTTGATGCGGGCGGCCGCGGTCGCCTCGCGGTCGAAGCGCGCGACGGCCTCGGCGTTGTCGTCGAACTCGTCGAGGACGAACTTGACCGCCACCGTCGTGCGCAGCGCGAGGTGCTCGGCCTCCCAGACGGAGCCCATCCCGCCCTCCGCGATCTTGCGGACGAGCCGGACGTTCGGGACCGCCAACACACCCGGCGCCAGCGTCATGCGCTGGGAGTCCATCTCCGGGCGTCGCCGACGGACCATCGCGCGGAGTCTAGTACACCTCCTGCTCTTTGGTTCTCCCATCGTTCCCCGTCGTTGGATCCTGTGCGATCCATCGCGGTTCCCCACCATCCCCACGGCGCGCTTCGACGAAGCTGCTTTTCGCGGACATTTCGCGTGCGGTTGCGGGCCCGCGCCGTGCATCGCTCGGGAGCATGTCGCGTTGGCTCGTCGTCCCCAGCACGCTCGCGAGCGTGCTCGTCCTCGCGCTCGGCTCCGGCTGCATCAGCACGAACCCGCTCGATCAACCGGGCAACGGCGGCGGCGACTCGGACACGACCCCGAGCGAAGAGGACGGCATCTGCCTCCTCAACAACTGCACCGAGGACCTTCACTGCAGCGCCTGCTCGGGCGGCCACAACACCTGCGACGTCGCGACCAAGCGCTGCGTCGCGTGTGAGCCCGGCACGGGCGCGGGCTGCGACCCCGGCATGCTCTGCACCGAGTTCGGCGACTGCGTCGCGCCCGGGCTCGCGTGTGAGACCGACGAGCACGGCACGCCCACGGTGAGCTGCACGTCGAGCGGCGATTGCGCCGCTTGTGATCCGCTCCATCAGGTCTGCGACGACGCGACCGGCACCTGCGTCGCGTGCAGCGACACCGACACCGCGGCCTGCCAGTCGACCGACCAGTGCATCGCGGGCACCTGCATCGCGACCTGCCCCGCGACGTGCACCGTCGACGCGGACTGCGGTAGCTGCGGCGGCCCCGGCAACGAGGCCCACGCGTGCAACGCGCACATCTGCGCGGAGTGTTCGCCGACCTCACCGTGTTCGAATGGTGAGGTCTGCTCCGCGCAAGGCGTCTGCGAGCGCGTGTGCGGCTCGGACGGGAAGGGGGCGTGCACGAGCGACGCGCAGTGCGCTTCGTGCGGGGCTGGCAACGACACCTGCCACAAGCCCGCGGGCTCGAGCTCGGGCACGTGTGGGCCCGACGCCGCCGGCTGCTCGGACCTCGACGGCATCGTCCAGACTGCGCTCCCCGCGCCCTGGAATCAGGTCACGAACACGTGCTCGAACGACGCGGACTGCGCCGGCGTCGGCGTCTCGCTCAACGTCGGTGAGATGCTGCGTGACCTCACCGGCATCGACTCCATCGGCGACGCCAACATCGACTACGGCATGAACGCGTGCGCGGCCATCAGCGTCGCCGGCGCGAGCTGCGGCGTCTGCGTGCCTTGCAACGACGACGCGGACTGCGCGCCGATCGACATCGACGCCGTCGCGGGCGATGCGTTCGGCCCGATCGGCAGCGTCGCCGCGGCGTTCTTGCTCGACCAAATCTTCGGCCCGAGCGAACACCAGATCAACCTCTACTGCTCGCCGATCGCTGGTGGATACGGTGTTTGCGCGCCGTGCCCGGGCCTCATCTACGAGTGCGGCGTGAGCGATCCGGGCGGGGGCGGCGGCAGCGGCACGTGCTCGCACGACACCTGCACCGCGGGCTCGGCCCTCGATGGTTCGTGCGACAGCTGCGCCGCCGACGTCTGCTCCTTCGACAGCTACTGCTGCTCGACCGCGTGGGACGAGACCTGCATCAGCGAGGCCGAGAGCACCTGCGGCGCGAGCTGCGGCGGCGGCACGACCGTCCCCGATTGTCACGACGAGTGCGTCGAGGGCGCCGCGCTCGATCCGACGTGCAGCCCCTGTGTCGAGGCCATCTGCAACTCGGATGACTACTGCTGCACGACGACGTGGGACGCGCTCTGCATCGACCACGTCGGCGAGTTCTGCACGCCGCCGTGTCAGTGAAAACGAGGTGGGAGCGAGTCCTGCCCAGCGCTCGCCCGTGAAGATCCGAACGGGGTTGGGGCCCCGTTCGTGAGAACTAGTTGCTGGCCCAACGGATCGTGCCGAGCGTGTTCGCGGCGACGAGCCTGCGCTCGGCGACGCCCAAGCTGAGCTCGGTGTCGTCGCGCAGCCGCTCCTCGACGTCGGCGAGGCGCGCCGAGATCCGCTCGCGCTCCTCATCGAGGTTGACCTGGCGCTCGGGCATGTACGGGACCTGAATCATCGCGATCTCCTCCTGGGTGAAGCCGCTCGTCAGCACCCAGTCGTAGAGCGGGCCCTCGTGGACATCGATGAGCCTGATGAAGTTGTTGTTCTTCGCCGTCTCGTCGAGGAGGTCCGCGTTGCCACCGTCCTTGTCGATCATGTTCGCGACCGCGCAGAGGTGCCCGTCTTCGTCGCGGAACACGTTGCCGATGATGTTGAGGTCGCGGTTGATGGGGAAGGACTTGGCCTTCCAATAGGCGTTCAGCTGCTCGAGGTGGCGCGCCCGATTCTTCGCGAGGTGCTCGCGCGTCGTCTCCTTCTTCACCGGATCCTTCGGCGTCTCGATCGGGTCGTTGCCGGCGTGGATGTCCACGGCGTTCTGGGAGGGACAGCCGGCGGTGACGACAGCGATGGCGGAGCAAGCGACGAAGGTGAGGAGCGATCGGAGCGACGACATGTTGGTTCTCGGGACCTCGTGGGGGGTTGGCAGCGGGCTCGAGGGGTGAGACGCGCCCTGACGCGACGGCTTCGATAAATCGTGCTCCGTGAATTTTTGTGTAAGGCCCCCCACGCGTGCGCGTTCTGCCGCGTCAGGCACCTGCGCTCGCGCTCGACTGTCCTCTCGTGGACCTGGCAATAGCCAGGGGCTATAGGAGGCCGTCCATGACCCGCACCCTCGTCACGAGCGCCTTGCCGTACGCGAACGGGCCCATCCATTTGGGGCACCTCGTCGAGTACATCCTCACCGACATTTGGGTCCGCGCGGCGCGCCTGCGCCAAGTCGGCCAAGTCGTCTACGTCTGCGCGGACGACACGCACGGCACGGCGATCACGATGCGCGCTCGCAAGGAGGGCCGCACCGAGGTCGAGGTCATCGACGAGATGAACGCCGCGCACCAGCGCGACTTCGCCGCCTTCCAGATCGTGTTCGATCACTACGGCAGCACCCACTCGAAGGAGAACGAGCAATACGCCTCGTTCATCTGGAAGAAGTTCGTCGAGAGGGGCGCCGTCGAGCGCGGCAGCGTCGCGCAGCTCTTCGACCCCGAGGCCAAGCTCTTCCTCGCCGATCGCTTCGTGAAGGGCGAGTGCCCCGTCTGCGGTTCGCCCGATCAATACGGCGACAACTGCGAGAAGTGCTCGGCCACCTACGACGCGACCGAGCTCAAGAACCCGCGCAGCACGCTCTCGAACGCGACGCCCGTGCTCGCCGAGTCCGAGCACCTCTTCGTGGGCATCGAGTCCGAGCGCGCGTGGCTCACCGAGTTCACGCAGGCCGAGGGGCGGATGCCGCGCGAGACGGCGAACTACCTCGCGGGCTTCTTCCTCGGCCAGCCGCTCCGCAGATGGGACGTCTCGCGGCCCGCGCCGTACTTCGGGTTCGGCATCCCCGACGAGCCTGGCCAGCACTTCTACGTGTGGTTCGACGCACCCATCGGGTACATCGCGGCGACCGCGCAGTGGTGTGCTCTCCGGGGTGAGTCCTTCGATCGCTGGTGGCGCGCCGACTCGACCGACCCGGTCGAGATCGTCCACGTCATCGGTAAGGACATCGTGAAGTTCCACACGCTGTTCTGGCCCGTCATGCTGAAGACGGCGGGCTTCACGCTGCCGAGCCGCATCCAGGTCCACGGCTTCCTCACCGTGAACGGCGCCAAGATGTCCAAGTCGAAGGGCACGTTCATCGACGCGTCGACCTACCTCCAGCACCTCGATCCGGCGTACCTCCGTTACTACTACGCGACCAAGCTCGGGCCGCGGCCGGACGATCTCGACCTCAACCTCGAGGAGTTCGCCCTGCGCGTGAACGCCGAGCTCGTTAACAAAATTGTCAACCTCGCGAGCCGCACGAGCCGCTTCCTCGGCAAGACGGGGTTCGCCTCGCGCTACCCGGCGGACGGCGGTCTCTTCGAGCGGGGCGCCGAGCTCCGCACCGCGGTCGCCGACGCCTACAAGAGCTGGGACTTCGCGCGGGTCACGCGGCTCGTGACGGAGCTCGCAGATCGCGCGAACGAGTTCGTCGACAAGGCCCAACCGTGGGCCCTGGCGAAGGACCCGACCAAAGCCGACGAGGTCCAGAACGCGTGCTCGATCGCGCTGAACCTCTTCCGCCAGATCGTCATCTACCTCGCGCCCGTCGTGCCGAAGCTCGCGGCCGAGAGCGCCGAGCTCCTGTCGAGCCCGATCACGAGCTTCGACGACGCGGCGAAGCCCCTCGAGGGAACTCCGGTCGGGACTTACCAGCACCTGATGAAACGGCTCGACCCCAAGCAGCTCACGGATCTCGTGGCGGCGAGCACGCAGGCCGACGCCCAAGCGCCCGATGGTGCGCAAGCGGCGCCGCCCGCGCAGAAGGGTGCATCCTCTGCCAAAAAATCCAAAGACGCGGCGAAGCCCGACCTGCCCCCGCTGGAGGCCGAGCCCCTCGCCGCGACGATCGGGATCGACGACTTCACCAAGGTCGACCTGCGCGTCGCCGAGATCGTCTCGGCCGAGGCTGTCCCCGAGGCGAAGAAGCTCTTGAAGCTCACCATCTCGCTCGGCGCTGACGTTCGGAAGACCGTCTACGCCGGCATCAAGGCCTACTACGAGCCTGAGAAGCTCGTCGGTCGGCTCGTCATCGTGTGCGCGAACCTCGCGCCGCGAACCATGAAGATCGGCTCGGCGACGGGCGTCAGCGAGGCCATGGTGCTCGCGGCGGGCGCGGGGAACGAGGCGTTCCTCTTGTCACCGGACTCGGGCGCGAAGCCGGGGCAGCGCGTGCACTGATCGCTCAGCGCTGACCTTGCTCGAGGGCGGCGAACACGCCCTCCGAGTCGCGCCGATCGATCAGCATCCCGAGCGAGCCGAGCACGAGCGCGAGCCCGAAGAGCGGGACCTCTGCGGAGGAGCCCGCGAGCAGGACGAGCCCGAGCGCGGGGCCCAGCGCGCGATGTCGAGGGCGCATGCCCGCGGCGATCGCGATGCTCAAGACGGTGAGCAGCGTCACGCCGAACGCCGCGAAGAACGGCGAGCCGAGCGGCGCGGGGAGCGTGACGAGCTGCTGACCGAGACGGCGGAGCAGGACGGTGATGCTCGCGTCGTTTTCACCGGGGAGACCACGCACCGCGAGCCCCACGCCGACTGCGAGCGCCAGCGCGCCAGCGACGAACGGTGCGGCGCGCACCCTCTCCAGCCGGGCGAACGCAGCGACCGCCGTGATGGCTGCGATCATCGACATCACGAGCGCGGCGGTCGACATCTTGTGTGCGAAGTCGAACGCCGCTTGCATCGTCTCGACGTTGCGGCGCTCGATCGATGCGGCCTCCGCGACGTACGAGCCGATGCCACGCAGGAGCGAAGCGAGCACGGTTGCGAGGATCGTCGCGCCCGCGAGCGGCGCGCGGCGCACGAGGTCCGTCGCGCAGAGGGTCGCGGTGAGGATCGCTGCGCCGCCGAGCCCGACGTGGAGAATGACGGGCAACCTCAGGAGCCCGAGCGCGGCGAGGCACAGCGTGATGGTGATGAGGGTCGAGACCATCGCGCCGAGCCGCAAGGCGATCGAGACGCGCGTGCGCATCAGCTGCACGAGCAGCGCGCCCGCGGCGACGATCGAGAGCATCGCGCAGAGCTGCGCTGCGACCTCGACCGCGAGATCCGCGAGGTCGATGAAGCGACTCATGCCGACGCGCCAGCCGTGCATCGCGGGGACGAGACCGCGACCGATCAGCGTCATCGAGGTGACGAGGATCGCGAGCGCGCGCAGCGGTCGCAAGACGAGGAGCAGCGTCGGCCGAGTCTCGCTCGACGGCGCGACCGAACTCGGAGCGCGCTCGGGCGTCGAAGCTCGCGGCCGAGGTAGCGCCTCGCGATCGAAGAACGAAGCCTCACTCGGCGCGGGTACCGAGGGCTCGAACTCGACTCCAGCCTCACGTTCTTCGGGGTGCTCGCTTCGCTCCCCACGCGTCGCGCCACCCTCGACTTGCTCGACGGTCATTTCGTGGGTTTGGCCGTCTTCGCCTTGGGGGGTTTGGTAGGCGCCGGCTTGCGCGTCGAACCGGAGGGGGGCGTGCTCGGCTGCACCGCCGCGGGTTGACCTGTCGTTGGAGGGGCGTTCTGACTCGGCGCCTGCGTGGCCGTCGGCGCGCCGCCCTCGGTCGGCTGAGGCGTCGGCGCAGGGACCTTCTTCTTCTTGATGGGGCGACGCGTGATGGGCTTCGGGTCCTTCAAGATGAAGGGCTGAGCGTTGCGCGTGGAGCACGCGTCGACCGGATCACGGTGGAACTCCCAGTGCAGGTAAATGAGCCCGTCGGTCGACGCGAGCTCGGGCGGTGCCTTGCCGAAGGGTTGCGCCCGATCGATCGCCTCGAGCGCCGACGCGTCGAACATCGTGCTGCCGCTCTGCTTCGTGATGCCCATGCGCGCGACGTTGCCGTCCTTGTCGAGGATGATCTCGACGTGGGTCACGAGGTCCGAGTTGAGGATGTGATCCTTCGGCAGGCCGTCGAGGAGCGCGAGAAACTCCTCGGCGAAGATGGGGTGGATCGCGTTGTGGATGGTGCTCAAGTAACCGGCGCCAGCCATCTGCGCCGCGTTCAGCGCGGTCTGATTGCCGAGCTTCACGCTCGGGTCGTAGTTCTCGATGTCCGGCTTCCACCGCTCGAACTTGTCGTAGTCGAACTTGCCGCGTTTCTCGGAGCGGATGGATGCTCCGATCGCGGCGCGCTGCGAATCGAGCGCTGGATCGCCGACAGCTTGCACGAACCCGTTCCACGGGAGGTTGAGCGGGCCGCCGGCCCCCGAGTCCTTGCCGAGGCCCAGGTTCTTCGGGCTGAAGGGAACGAACGCAACGCCCGCGGACCCAGTGGCGGTGGGCCCGACGATGCTGCCGTAACCATCGCCGCCTGCTTCGGACACGGTTTGTGAGTAGCCATCCGTGCCCGCGACGACGTCGGGCGAAGGCGTGCCGGAGGCGCCTGGGTTCGCGACCACAGCGGGCTGCGGAGCTTGCTCTTTGCTCCCCTGCGTGGGGCCGCCGACGGAGCCGTTCGCGCCACCGGGGGTGTTGGTGCTCGCCGGGGCGGGCGGCTCCGGGTGGTCGTGCCGACTGTCGGTGCGGTCCTCACGAGCCTCGCCGGGCGCCTGCTTCTTCTCGCCGTCGGAGACCTCGGACTGCGCGATCTTGGTGCGGGACGAGTTGCCCTCGTCGTCGGCCGGGCCGTCGTGCTTCTCCCCGAGCGACGGGTTCTCGGACACCGAGTCCGTCGAGCGAAGGCGCGCCTGCGTCTCCTCCTCGACGGTGTTGGCTTGATCGGCGAGGCGAGGCGCGTTCGGGTTGTCCTTCTGATCGGGCTTCACGATCTGGCGGATCGCGATGCGCTTGTCCTTGACGATGACGAGCTCGGTCGGCTTCTTCGGGTCCTCTTTCGGAGGCTCTTCCGTCTCGGGTTTTTGCTTCTCGGGCTCGGCCGCGGCGACCTCAGGCTCGGGCTTCGGCGTCTCGATCTGCGGGATGTCGCGATTCGCAGGCGGAGCCTCGTCCTCGGACTTCTCCGCGGTAAGCGTCGCCTCCGGCGAGTCGATCGTGGGAGGCGTGGTGCCCGCGACCTTCGCCGGGTCGTCACCCTCGATGTCGTCGGAGCCGCCCTCCACCCAAACCTCGGTGACGTTCATCCCGCGGCGAACGTCGGTGACCATCTCGCGGATGCGCGCGCGCTCGCTGGCGCGAGCCTCTTCGACGAGCGTCACGCCAGCTGCACCGCCGGTCCAAAGCGCGTGCGCGCCCACCGCTGCGAGCGCCCACACGAAGATCGGAATCTCGATGCCCCGCGCCGAGCTCCAGCTCGGCACGACAGGCTCTGCGCGACGCAGACCGGCGGCGTCCCCGCCCTGCGAGGTCTGAGGGGCTCGAGGCCCTTGCGGGGAACGGGTGCGGGTCATGAGGCGCGTCACGCCGGAGTCCCGCGGGAACCGGCTCAAAGACGCTATCACCCGAGGGTCGACCCAGCAAACGCGATGAACCTCAAAAAAGCGCTGGGTTCGCCTCGTTTTTGTTTGTCAGGCGCCTGCGATTTTTACGATCGCGTCCCAATGGGTCGCGATGTCTTCGGGCGCCCAGACCTCGTTGCCGTCGCGAAAACGCCCAGCGGATTGAGCGAGCTTGAACGAGTAGAGCTGTGCCCCCGAGACCGCGAGCGCCGCGCCCGTGCGCTCTTTCGCGAGCGCCGAGCCTAGGAAAAGCGCTGCTGCCGCGACGTGCTCGGGCGTCAGCGTGTCGAGGCCGTGGAACATCGGGAGCTCTTCGGTCTGGCGGGTCTTCGCGAGCGGCGCGAGCGCGTTCACGAAGATGCGGTGCTTCTGTAGTTCGATCGCGAGCGTGCGCGTGAGGCCATAAACCGCGCCGTTCGCAGCCGCGCCCGCTGCCTGCCCGACGTTGCCGAGCAGCCCGCTCACACCAACTGTGTTGATGATGCGGCCGCTCGCGTTGTCCGCGATCTCCCCGCTGCCGGCGTTCTTCTGCACGAGCATCTGCTTCACCGCGGCCTGGGTGACGAGCAGTGTGCCCGCGACGTGCGTGTCGAACACGGCCGCGAGATCCTCCACTCCCGTCTTCAAGACTGGCTTGTCGCGCACGATGCCCGCGTTGTTCACGAGCACATCCAAGCGACCGAACGCAGCCACAGCCGCGGCGACGATCGCGTTCGCGCCGTCCTCTTTGTGGACCGCGTGCGCCGAAGCGACCGCGCGCCCACCAGCAGCCTCGATCTCCGCGACGACTGCAGCCGCGATCGACGCGTCGGGCGCCCCCGAGCCGTCCTTCTCCACGCCGTAGTCGTTCACGACCACGCTCGCGCCAGCGCGCGCGAACGCCAGCGCTTCGGCGCGACCAATCCCGCGACCCGCGCCCGTGACGATGACAACCTTGCCGTCGACGATGCCCATCGCTCGCTCTCTACCCCGAAAACCCCGCGCGCGGCTCACGGAAGCTAGGCGCCCCGGTCGCGCTATGCGGGGCAGCCGCCGCCGCCGCCGCGCTATGCGGGTCTGCGGCCGTCGCGCTATGCGGCGCCGCCCCCCAACGCCCGCCACTTCGACACACACGCCAACTTTCACCGAACGATCGTGCTTTGTCGCGGAAGCACCGCGCCGCTCTCATCCCGTCGCGCGCTGTGAGGATCTGCGGCGGCCGCGCCAGCGGCCCGTCGTGCGCTATGCGGGTCTGCGGCGGCCGCGCTAGCGGCCCGTCGTGCGCTATGCGGGTCTGAACCCGCCGCGCTATGCGTGCGCCATCGCGCTGTGTGGGCTGCGTGGTCGAACTGTTGCGCCGGCCGACAGAGTGCGGATCACGCTGGCGCCGCGACAAAGCACGATCGTTCGGTGAAAACTCTCGCCGCGCATCCCACCACCCAACCCACTCGTGGTTTTCCGTGCCGGCTTATGCGGGTCTCGGCGGGCCGCGCTATCCGCCTCCGCAACCGTAAGCGGCCCTGCGTCGAGGACGGAAACCTTGTCGCGCCGCGCGCGCTCGGCTAGCCCTGCCAGTCGACTGGCCCTAGATCCGAGGGCGGTCGCCTCACCATCCTTGGAAGCCGCACACCGATGACGCAGAACGAACCGCCGGCTCGGGTCCTGTCGACGCCTCGCTCTCAGCTTCAACTCCTGCGCGACGTCGTCTCGCTCACCAAGCCGCGGATCACCGGGATGGTGCTCTTCACGACCTTCGGGGGCTACTGGCTCGCGGGCAAGTTCTTCGGCGTCTCGCCGTCGCTCCGCGTCCTCGCGCCGCTCCTCGTCGGGACGGCGATGGTCGTCGGCGGTGCGAACGCGCTCAACATGTACGTCGAGCGTGACTCGGATCGGTTGATGGCGCGCACGCGCCTGCGGCCGCTCGCGGCTCGGCGCCTCGCCCCGGAGGTCGCGCTCGTCGCCGGCGTCGGGCTCGGCGCGCTGTCGGTTCCGCTGATGACTTTCGCGGTCAGCGCGATGACGGGCCTGCTCGCGGCGATCGCGCTCCTCTCTTACGTCGTCGTGTACACACCGCTCAAGCGCAAGACGCCCACCGCGCTCCTCATCGGCGCGGTGCCGGGCGCTATCCCGCCGCTCATGGGCTGGTCGGCTGCGCGTGGCACCATCGACGGCCCGGGCATCGTGCTCTTCGGCATCATGTTCTTCTGGCAGGTGCCTCATTTCCTCGCGATCGCCACCTTCCGCAAGGCGGAGTACGCCCGCGCGAACATGGCCGTCCTCCCCGTTGTCGCCGGCGATCGCATCACGCGCCACCACGTCGTGCGCTACCTCGCGGCCTTGCTCCTCACGAGCATCCTGCTCGTCCCCTACGGCGTCGGCGGTCGCATCTACTTCGCCACGGCGATCGTGCTCGGCCTCGGGTTCTTCGGTGTTGGCCTCTGGGGTCTGCGTCCGTCGGCCGGCGATCGCTGGGCGCGGGGTCTCTTCTTCACCTCGATGATCTACCTGACGGGCATGTTCGTCGCGCTCACGCTCGGTGGTGCGACCCGCGCTGTTGGGTTGTGAGCGCGCGCGCCGTTTCTCTCGTCGCGCTCGCGCTCCTCGCCACGGCGTGTGGTGACGCCGCTGCGAAAAAGGACGGCGCCGGCTCGACCACGGTGAGCGCCCCACGCCCCGCGCTCGACATCCCGCTCACCCCATTCGAACTCGTCGATCAGGACGGCAAGCCCTTCAAGAGCGCCGACCTCGACGGGAAAGTTTGGATCGCAAACTTCATCTTCACGACCTGCCAGGCCGTGTGCCCCGAGCTCACGCGCATCATGGCAAGCCTCGTGTCGAAGTACGCCTCCGAGCCCGACGTCCGCTTCGTCTCCGTCACCGTCGACGCCGACAACGACACCCCGCCCAAGCTGCGCGAGTTCGCGCTGAAGAACGGCGCCACGTCGTTCGATCGCTGGACGTTCCTCACCGGCCCCACCGACAAAGTCGACGCGACCGTCCTGCAGAATTTCAAGATGGCGATGCAGCGCAACTCGGGCATGGCGATCTCTCACGCCGAGCGCTTCTCGCTCGTCGATCGACGCGGCCACATCCGCGGCGTGTTCTCCGTGAAAGGTGAGGGCAACGAGCTCGACGCGCTCGACACCGCTCTCCGCGCGCTCCTCTCCGAGCCTGCGAAGTAGGTTTGGGGCCACCCTCACTCGCTCGGCGCACCGGCTCGCGCGCTCCGCGCTCGTTGGGTCCTCGCACGTCGCGCGCAACGCGGCGCTGATTTCCTGGGGCGGCTCGACTCACCCCCAGCGGTCCGCGACGGCGTGGCCAGCTAGCGCGGCTCGATCCCGAGGCGCTTCATCATCTTTTGGAGCCCAAACCGACTCAAGCCGAGCTTGCGCGCTGCCTGCGTCTGGTTGCCCGCAGTCTCCGCGAGCGCGCGCCGCACGAGCGACGTCTCGAGCGCGTCCACGCGACGCTTCACGTCGAGATCCTCATCGACCTCGCCACGCTGAGCGCCGCGGCGCTCGCTCGCGCCGCGCGGCCCGAACGAGAGGTCGCCGACGTCGATCACATCGTCGGCGAGCACGAGGGCGCGCCGTAGCTCGTTCTCGAGGTGCCTCACGTTGCCCGGCCATGGCTCGGCCTCGAGCGCCTCGATCGCCGCGCGCGACACGCGCACGTCGCGCCCCGCCGCGTGCACGCGGACGAAATGCGCGACGAGGATCGCGACGTCTTCGCGTCGCTCGCGGAGCGGGGGGATCGCGAGCGAGAGCACGTCGAGCCGATAGAGCAGGTCCTCGCGGAAGCGACCGTCGCGCACCATCGCCGCGAGGTCGCGGTGCGTCGCAGCGACGAGGCGCACGTCGACCTTGTGAACGCGGCTCGTCCCGAGCGGCCGCACGAGTCCGTCCTCGAGGATGCGAAGCAGCTTCGCCTGCATCGCGAGCGACATCTCACCGATCTCGTCGAGGAACAGCGTGCCTTTGTCGGCCGCTTCGAAGAGGCCGACGCGCGCGCGATCGGCGCCCGTGAACGCGCCGCGCACGTGCCCGAAGAGCGCGGACTCGAGCAGCGGCTCGGGGATCGCGCTGCAGTTCTCGGACACGAACGCGCCTGCGCTGCGCGCGCTCGCCTCGTGAATCGCCCGCGCGAAGAGCTCCTTGCCCGAGCCCGACTCGCCACGCAGCAGGATCGGTACGTCGCTCGCGGCCATGCGTCGCGCGACGCGGATCGTGCGCTTCATCGCATCGCTCTCGCCGATGATCTTGCCGAACGGATCTCCCTCGTTCGCGCCGCGCCCGATCTCAAGCACGTCGCGCGTGGCGTGGGCGGCGCGCCGCTCGGCGCGCCGGACCGCGCGCCGGAGTCGGGCTTCGGCGAGGGCGCGCGCGATGAGCGACGCCGCGATCGCGCCGAGCGTGCTCGCCCACTCGACCTCGCGCTCACCGAACGCTCCGCGCCGCACGCGATCGTCGAGGTACGCGACGCCGAGCGCGTCGCCACCAGCGATGAGCGGCACCGCGAGCACGCTGCGTAGGCGGAGCGCGTGCGCGCTCGCCCCCATGTCGCCGAGCTCGCTCGCAGCGTCGACCGCGACCACAGGCTCGCCGCGCTCGAGCGCACGCCGCGCGAGCGACGTCGATACTCCGCGCTGCTCAGCAGACAGATCGCGGTGCGCGAGGTTGCGTCCCGCGCGCGGCAAGAGCCGTCCGTCGGGCGCGCGCACCAAGAGGAGCCCGCGCTCTGCGCCTGTCCACATCACGAGCGCGTCGACGATGGTGCGCAGCAGATCTCCTAGCCGCGCGCTCTCCGCCAAGCTCCGCACGACGCGCGCGAGCTGCCGCGTTTGCTCGCGCGGAAGCTCCAGGGAATTTTGGGATATGGACGCACCCTCCGCGCGCGCGGCCCGTACCCATTGAACCTCACCGATGGTCGCGCTGAGCTCTGCGCCGGCGCGGGACAGCAAGGCTTCGGCTGTCGCGCGGAGCGCTGCACGCAAGCGCGGCGCGGCCTCGGTGTCGCCCCGATCGATCGCCGCCGCGAGCGCGGCGGCGATCGCAGGCCCGCGGCTCCCGATCGCGCTCTCTTCGTCGAGGACCGACACGACTCGCGCGATCCAATCCCCAGTGCGCCGGGCGCTCCACCACTCGAGCTTCGCGGACGTGCTCGCCGCCGGCTCGGCCGCGAGCACGTCTCCACGCGTGAGCTCGTCGCTCGTCGCGACGCCGTGTCGCGCTGCGCGCGCCAGGGCGCGCAGCGCGACCTCCGCGGGCTGTTCGAGCGCGAGCTCGGTCGCGCGCCGCGCCGCGGCCGCGCCTTCCTCTCCGCCCGTCGGCGCGACGTCCGCGAGGACCGCGAGCGCGTAGACCTCTGCGGCGGCGTCACCGCCGAGCCTCGCGAGCTCCCGTGCGCGCGCCGCGAGGTCCCGTGCGGCGATCGTTTGACCTCCAACCGATCGCGCCGAGGCCGCGTTCAGGAGCGCGCGCGCCGCGCGAAGCGGCATCCCGAGGTGCTCCCAGAGCAGGACGGCGCGCTCGGCGTCGTCGACGGCCTCGCTCAAATACCCGAGGTCTGCTCCCGAAGCCGAGGTCCCCGTCCTGTAGGTGGCCTCTTCAATGCGGGCGGACGCGAGCGTCGCGTGCTCGGCCGCGCTCGCGAAGGCCGCGCGAGCCTCGCGAGGCTGCGTCGCTGCGAGCACGTAGCCTCGCGCGCCCAAGAGGCGCGCGCGCTCCTCGGCGTCGCACGGCAGCGATGCAGCCGCGTCGAGCGCCGCGAGCGCAGCCCCGGTCTGGGCCGAGCCCCGCGCGACGTGCGCGAGGGCCGCGATCTCGCAGGTCGCGGGCGAGTCGAGGGCTCCCGCTTCGACGAGCGCATCGTCGGGGCGCCCCTCATCGAGCGCGAGCCTCGCGAGCACCGCGCGCGCGAGCGGCGTGCGCTCACGCGCGCCCTCGACGAAGGCGCGGGCCGCGGCAGCGTCACCCGCGCGACGCGCGATGTCCGCCGCGACCGCGAGCTCCGACGCCCCGTGCGCCGCGCTCGCGCGATGCGCGAGTGCGAGCGCGCGGCCGACCTCGCCGCGCAGCCGCAGCGCGCGCGCCCCGGCGATCGCCAAACTCGCAGGCAGATCGCGTTCGCGCTCGATGGCCTCGAGCGTCGCGTCGGACACGGGTACGCGCATCACTTCCATCGCGAGCGTCGCGACACGCGCCGCAGCGCTCGCGGGCCTTTCGTCGCGTGTCGTCGCAGCCGGCGCGAGCTGGCCTTCGAGCGCGCGCTCGAGGTCGCGCATCGTCCAAGCCTCGGGGCGCACGCGTCCTGCGAGCTCGAGCATCGCGGCCGCGAGCGCAGACTCGCTCGCGTTCGCGAGCGCGGCCGAGCGCCACGCGAGCGCGGCGTCGCCCACCACACCGACGAGCCAGCGTCGTCGGTCGAGCCTCGAGAGCGGCGCGAGCTCGCGAGGCTCCCCACCGAGCTCGGCGAGCACGCTCTCCCACGCGCGAAGCGTCGCGAGCCAAGGAGCGGCGTCGTTCGCTTCGCTCGCAGCTTCGCTAGCGGGCGCGCTCCGCACGAGGCGCAGGTAGACGTTGCGGACACGGGCGCGTGCGGCGCTCCGCTCGCGCAGGGCGAGCTCCGCGTTGGTCGCGAGTCGGCGCGCAGCCCACGCGGGTCGCGCGCGCGCCGCAGGCGCACGCGCGACAAGGCCCGTCACGATCTCGTCGAAGGGCGCGGGCAGCTTCGCGGCCCGCGCCTCGATCGCGCTCGGCGCATCGCGGAGCGTGGGCTCGAGGATCTCCGCGAGCACCGCACCGAACGCGAGCCGATCGCGCTCGCGCGCGTCTCCCAAATCGCGATCCCCGAGCGCGAGGTAGCGCGGCGTCCCACCGCGCGGGACGCGCTCCATCGACGGCCCCGCGAGCCCGAAATCGATGAGGCGCGCGCCGTCGTCGCCGACGAGCACGTTGGCAGGTTTCACATCGCCGTGCGCGACGCCGCCGGCGTGCAGCTCTTCGAGCGCGAGGCCAACATGGATCGCGACCTCACGAGCGAGCGCGACGCGAGCGTCACGCTCGCCTCGCGTCGCCGGATGCTCCGACAAAGCGACGCCGCCACGCATCGGGAGCAGCACACACGGACGCGCCGCCGCATCGCGCGACGACAGCACCCGCGGTGCCGCGAGCACCGTCCAACCCGCGCTGAAGGGTGCATCCAAATCCAATGACGAACCCAGAACTCTGGCGGAGAGCTCGCGCTGGATCGCGTCTCGGTGCTCGCGCGTGCGCGCCCGCTTCAAGACGAAGTGCGCGCCCGCTTCGTCGGTGACCTCGAAGATCTCGGCGGTCGCGCCCTCACCCAAACGCGCCGCGATCGTGAGCGACTCGGGCCAGGGGAGGGGGGACGAGAGCTCGCGCTCCGTCCCTAGAGGTCGCAGCGCGCCCCTGCTGCGATCCACGCGGACGTCGTCTCGAGCGCGAGATCGGAGAGGGGATCTTGCGCGTTGTAGGGCATGCCCGCGCCGACTACGAGAGCCTCCTGGAGGCGCTCGAGCTCCCCGTCGGCGAGCGTTTCCTCACGCGGGGCGTAGCGAACGAGTGCCTTGTAGAGCAGGTAGCTGTTGCCTGGATTGCGCGGGTCGATGAGCGGCATCGCTGCGCCGAGGCGACCCGGCTTGGTCGCGGGATCGTCTGCGTTGCCGCCGACCTGCGTTTGACGGGCGACGCGGCTCGTCGCGGCCGCAAAACCCTGCACGGTCGCGAGGTCGAGTCCCATGATCGCTGCGCCGTCGGCGGTGCCGTCGTGACAAGCCGAGCACGACTTGAGTTGCTTGCGAACGTCGTTGCACGTCGGCGCGGCGTCGGGCTCGGTTGGAGCCTCGACCGGGGTCCCATTGGGCGCCGCGGTGATCTGAAGGTCGATCGAGATCGTCTCCGCGAGTCCAGCGCCGTCGACCGCGCGAAACCCGAAATCGACCCCATCCCGCGGCCGAAACACGGTGAAGCGGTACAGGTTCCCCGGCTCGAGGGATTGACCCTCTTGCAGGTAGTACGTCGCGGTTCGCGTCACCGGATCGTAGGTCGGCGTCAGGCCGATCGCGCCCGAGCAGTCCTCGAACGACTCGAGCGCGCCGGTGTCGCTGCGAAGGCAGACGGCTTGGCGAATCACCGACCGCGGGTCGAGGAAGCGGTCGAAGTGAATCGAGATGGAGGTTGTCTCGAGCGCGTCTGTGGTCGCCCCCGGCGCCACGACAGCTCGAACCGGCGTTCCCGCGTCGAGCCCGGTCGTTACGGTGAGCTCGACGGTGTTGACCGCTGGGGCTTCGGGTACGTATTCAGGCCCGCCGAAATCACAGCCAAACGCGAGGAAGGGTAGGGTGAGGACTCCGATCAGCTCTCGGCGTAGAGCATGAGCTGCTCGCGCACGGTCTTGTCGCTGATCCCGTTCGGCAGCTGCTCTCGAAGACAATCCGCGAGCGTCACCAACATCTCGTCGACGCCCTTGTCCTCGATGAGCTTCGCTAGGAGCACCCGTGCCTCCTTGCCGTCGTCCTCCCGCAAGAAGTTCCGAACCGTGTCGAGCGAGATGCCGCCCTGGAAGTCCACGTACATGTTCTCGAGGAGGTATCGAACGAGCTCCTTCACGCTTCGTCTCCTTCGCCGACGTTGTGAGGCTCGGCCGGCAAAGGCTATAGCGGTCACGCACCATCAGACGCAAGCGATTTGCGGTATCAGCGGAGCCCGAGATCCCCCCCGACTGCGAGATGGGGAGCGATTTCACAGGGTCATCGGCCAGCGAGTCGAAGTGAAGTCGCATGCGGTTCACCGGCACTGGTCGAGTGTTGAGCTGCTCGCGTCGTGGCAGACGAGGCACGGGCGCGGGTTGCGCGAGAGCGCGACGCTGCACTTGTTCACGAAGCCGGTGGGGTGGGGGTTGATGTTCGCCCCACCCGGCACACGGCTGGCTGCGTGGCAAGTCGCGCAGTCCCGCTCGGCGTGACACGCGACGCACGCGTTGAGGTTGCGCTGGGCTTCCCACGAATGGTGGCCCGCGCTGCGCGGTGCCTCGACCCAGACGGCGCGCGGAGGGTGGAACTGGGCGCCAGCGGGGCGGTTCGCGATCGGCGCGTCGCGCGCCACGCCCGTGCGGCGATGGCAGTCGCCGCAGAAGGTCGAGAGCTGGTGGCAGCTCACGCAGCGGGGGTTATCGAGCTCCGCGGCGGTCGCGTGCATCGTGATCCAGTCGTTCGGGTGGACGGTGCGATTGCGCACGCGCCCGTCGTGACACTCGCCGCAGTCCTCCTCGCGATGGCAGCTCGCGCAGAAGCTGGTGTCGTTGGCCGCGACGGTCTTGTGCCGATCGATCCAGTCCGGCGTGTGCCCAGCGAGATGCAACCACGTCGGCGGGACGAGCGAGCCCGTCGCGAACTCGAGCTGGAGTTTGCCGTTCGGCTGCGTGAGATGGCAGGTCGTGCACGCGCCCTTCGCGTCGCCGTCGCTCGGCGCGGGCATCGCGTGACAATTGAAGCAACCCGCCATGCGCGGCAGCTGGTCACGGGTCGCGAGCTCGAGCTGATCGATGCGGCCGTGGCACTGCACGCAGTTGATGTTCCGATCGAGGTGCTTCTTGTGGGGGAAGCGCAGGTTGGGGGCGGGGATGAGCGTGCGCGCGACGCGGCCGCCTTCCCCAGCGTGCTCACCCAAATGGCAGAACGAGCACTGCCCGTTCGCAGCCGTCCCAGCGACGACCTTGGTCTTGTCGGAGTGATCGACGTCGTGGCAGGCGTCACAGGTCTCGGTCGGTGCTGGGAGCAACGAATCCGAGGACGCGAGGCTCGAGTACGCCGCCGTGTGACAGCTCTTGCACGAGAGCGCGAGCTCTCCGACGTGCTTCTTGTGGTTGAAGCGGATCGTGATCGACTGCGGTGGGAAGATCTCGTCGCTCGGCACCGGGCTCTCTTGCGAGCCAGGGGGCATCCACTCGAGAGGAACCTCGGCGTCACCCGGCATCGGCGCGAGCCCGCCACGAGGTGTGTTCGTGACAGGGAGCGCGCTCGACGATGGTGCGCTCGAGGCGCTGGTGCTCGGGGTCGTCGGAGCGGTGTCAGCGGTCGCTTGCGGCAGCGCGAACGCGAGGACGCTCGCGATGAACACCGCGAACGAGAGCAGGAGCGCGCCCGCGCTGAGCTTCATCGGCCCCACTTGACGTCGAGCCTTCCGAGGACGCGAAACCGCTGTCCGACGTTGTCGTTCACGCTGTGTTCCCACTCGAGCCCGACGTGCGCGAGGTCGAGCGGCTTGACCCCGACACCGAGCGAATAGCTGAAGCTCGTGAGGCTGCTGGAGTCGCCTTCATCCGTGTCGTTTGCGAGGAAGAAGTCGTAGACCGACAGGCGCCCGTTCACATCGTAGCGGCCGCCGTCGAAGGTCTTCTGCCCGACGATCTCTCCACCGACGCGACGGCCGCGCTCACCGACCTGCGCCATGCCTCGGAAATCGAGCCACCCGAGCGTGTGGTGGTATCGAATCGCGAGCAGCCCGAGCCCATCGAGGACGTATTTGAGATCGCGGTTCGCCTCGTCCTGCGCCACCGACGTCCCTCCAGGTGGTGTCTGCGGTGTTACCAGCGAGCCCTGCTCTTTGCAGTTCTCGGGCAGTCCGGCAGCCACACACTGCGCCGCACCGAGCGTGTCCGGGTCACCTTCGGTCGACCAGAGGCGAACACCGCCCTGCGCGCTGATGTCGAGCTCCTTCGTGATGTGAGCCTCGACGCGAGCTGTCGCCGTCGTGGTCGGGTTGTGCGTGAACCAGTTGAAGATCGAGTCCGCGTCGAAGGTCGGCGTGAAGTGGTCTGCGTCCAGCCCGATGGTGACGCGGTTCAAGATGTTCGCCTCGATGCCACCGAAGATCGTGGGAAAGACCTGGTTGTAGAAGTCGTAGGTGAAGCCGCCCTTCAAGCCGCCGAGGTCGGGCTTCTCGATGTTCGCAGCCCACCCGAGGCGTTCGCTCGACACACGCAGCCCGTCGACAGTTTGGAAGCCGCCTTGACCATCCGGGAACGGCGACGTGAAGGCTTCTCCGGTGTTGTAGACGCGCCGGTAGCTCAATCGACCATGCACCCAACTCGGGCCTGCGCTCTCGAGCGCGACGCCGAACGCAGGCGCGTAGCTGGCGAACTGGTAGGACGGGTAGTCCGTCGAGCGCAGCGTGCCGTTCGCCTCGTCGAATCCGCCGTGGCTGCCCCGCCACACGCCCTGTGATTCGTAGCGCGAGGTCGAGAGCGGGATGCCGCCGCGTTGCTCGAAGCCACCGTAGACCTCGACGTCGAAGAACGCTGGCGTGTGAACGCGCACGAGCCCACCGTCGAACGACCACCAGCCGAGGACGTCCGTCATCGTTTGTCGGCCCGCTCGAAACGTCAGCCACCCGCCCGCGAGGTTGCGACCTTCGAGATACGCCGCGACCAGATCGAGCCTCACATTCGAGAGCCCCGGGACGAAACGCGTGCCCCCTGCGACCGCGTAGTCGGTCTCGGCGTCCGCGAGATCGCTCGAGAGATGCTGGCCGATGCCGACGTCCGCATCGATGCGAAAGAGGATCCGCATCGAGTAGTCGTCCTTGCCCGGTCGGTAGTCGCCTTGCAGGTGATACAGGCTGAACCCGAGCGTTTGCAGGATGCGTTGCCGCTGAAGCTCGTAGCCCCAGGGGCTGCCGACCTCGTAGAACTGCGTCGCGGTCGTCCCGGTTATCTCGACGTCAGCCGCGCGCGCGGGCCTTGCTGCGCAGAGAGCCGAGGCGAGAGCCAGAGACGCGCAGACGCCACGGACGAGCGCCTTACGCATCCGACGCCCGCTTACCACCGAACTCCTTCACGAGGCGATCGTCGAACGTGTCCGCAACCGCCGAGAGGTGTTTCACCATCTGCTCCACCTCACCAACCTCGAGGTGCGCGCTCGGTCGCTCGGACACCACGATGACTTTACCCTCGTGAAATCCAAAAGCAGCGTTGTGCAGGCCGCTCGCGTTCAACGACAGGAGCCGCTCGAAGAGCCTCAAGCGGACGTCGTCATCGGGAGGTGGCACCATCACTGGCGCGACGATGCGCACGTATCCGCGGCTAGGCGCGTCGCCTTCGCCGTCCTCTGCGAGGACCACCAGCACATCGGCGCTGCCGCGACGCAGTTGGTAGACGACTCGATCTGAGGCCTCGCTCACGAGCAGCGACTCGGCCTTCAGACCCAACTTGGTGAATACGGCCTCGACGATCTTTCGAGTGTCGACAAGCACCGCCCGATGGTCGGCGAAGCCCAACGCTTCGTCAATCGTGCGTGAGGCCGCGCCCTACCGTCGAACGAAGGCGCCGTCGCTGCCAAGACGGAAGTCGTCGACGTCCCGCATGGCTCCAGCGACTCGGGCACGCTGTGCGTCCGTCAGGCGCCATCCCTTCTGGATGAAGCCCTCGCAGACCTTGTTCTTGATGCGAACCGACTCTTCGGTCTCGAAGAGCGTGAGCAGCGGCTCGATGCTCTCCTTCTTGCTCTGCGCGAAGGTCGATTGGACAGCGTGAAAGCGAACGGTCTCGTTGACGTCGGTCAGGAATCGCTCGACCGCATGCCGGACGTCGTCGCCCGTGAGATCTCCGAGCGCAGCGACGACCTGCAGCTTCGGCTCGACGTTCCGCGAGTAGTCGGTGTCGTAACCCTCCGCGAGCGCGAGCAACTCGGCTTGGTAGGCCTCTTCATCGAGGATCTCGTGGAACATCCGCAGGGGCCACGTCAGCACCTCGGCGCGTTCGCAGAAGTCCCGGATGTGCTCGACCGCCGGTTGGCCGATCGCCACGATCCCAGCGAACGCCGCGTCCTTCTCTTCCTGGTCGGTGATCGAAGGATCGATGGTGAACGTAAAGCGCTTCAGCAGCGCCTCCGCAGCCTCCGGTGTGCCCAGCTCCACGAGCTGGCGAATCGCCTCAGCGCGGTCGTACGGCTGCGCCCGTTTGTCGGCAGCAAGCCGCGCGGGCCCAGCCACCTTCTTCGCGCCCGGCGAGGCCGGGGGAGGGGCGGAGCCCTTCTTCAGGAAATCGAAGATGCCCATCGTGCCTTCATAATTCCGGATCGCGCAGGGTCCAGCGCGACCGCAGTCCTCAGGGCGAAACTTGCAGCCCTGGGACCCGGAAGATCAGGTTGATGGTCACCATGCTGTTGAACTTGAACGCCCTGTCGGCACCGTTGACATTGTTGTCAGGGAACTCGCCATCGGGCCCGCCGCCTGCGTTGTCGAAGCCCGAGGTATTCCACTCGAACGGCAACGCTCGCCACTCGGCACCGAAGCCGAAGATCTCGGTCGGGTAGAAGTTCAAGCCAACGCCGAACGTCGGGGCAACCCAGACGCGGTTCGCCAGCGAGTGTGAGTCCGCGCACGGAGTCAACGCGTTGCCGTCCGAGTCGTGCCCGCACTCCTCGCGTTCCTGCAACCCGAGGATCGCAGGGCCGACGAAGAAGCTCACGTCGGTGTCCACGAAGAGCACCGAGAAGAGCGAGAGCTTGCCGCGGAAGGGAACGAAGGTGAGCTCCGGCGCGATGACCCACTGGAGTCGCCCGAGTTGGTCGTCCACGAGCTTGCCGCGAGTCAAGTTGACCTGGGTCAGCTTGCATTCCTGCTGCGACGGGTTTCCGTCGCAGTTGCGATTGTCGATGGCCTTCTCTTGCAGCTGCTCGGTCAAACCCGTCGTCAGCGCTCCGAGCGGGTCGTCGGTACCGCTGATGCCGTAACCACCCCACACCCCCAGCCCGAACCAATCGGTGAAGTGGTACTCGAGCCGCAGACCAGGAATGATCGTTCGCTGGTATTCGTCAAGTAGGGTGAACGATACGTTGGGCGTGATCTCGAACCGCCCTTCGCGGTGCTTGCGGAGCTTACGCACCGCGGGTGCACCTGCGAGTGGACCAGTGAGCTGGATTTCCTGAGCGGAGGCGGCCTTTTCGTAGCCAGCTACAGCGACGAACGCCGTCGCACAGACCAGTGTCGCGAGTGCCGACCGCATGGTTGTCTTCCTCGTTCCGAACATGGTCATCTCCCTCACTTAGGCAGCCTGTACTCCCAGGTCGGCGGGAGGAAGAACGAGAGGCCGATTTGGCCTTGCACGTTGTTGGTCCAGCTCACGTCCTCCGCGAGCCAGGTGTCGGGGTTCTGCGCGTTGGGCTTGCCCTCTTCGTCGACGCCACTCGCGATGGATTGGTTCTCGAGCTCGTCCGGGAAGATGTAGTCGTGGACTTCGGCGGTCACAGCGAACCATCGCGTGAAGAAGATGCGAAGACCAACCCCGAGGTTGAAGGCGACCTTCGGCTTCCAATCGAAGGTGCGGTTGTCGGGATCGACGACTGCGATCGGACGTGTGCTGATCGCCCCGACCCCGCCCATCAGGAAGATGTCGTAGTGGAAGATGAAGTCACCACCACCAGCGAACTTCCCGTAGACCGGCACGTAGAGGAAGTTCGCGTTCGCGTTCCACTGGTACTCGGTGATCGACTGGCCGATGCGGGCGGCGCGGCTCGTCTGGAAGTTGAAGGCTGAGGGGTTGTTGAAATAGAAGTTCCCACTCAGTCCAACGCCGATGACGTTCGTGATGTAGAAGTTGGCCGTAAGACCGATGCTCGGATGCGACACGAACTGGTCGTTGAGCGTCAACCCGACGAATGGGTTCAGCTCGAAGCGCAAACGACGCAGCGCGTAGATCTGCTGAACGGCATAGATCTCAGGGTTGAGGTCGCGGGCCGCCGCCTTCTCGAGGTCGACCGACTTGCACGCGTCTGGATCGATGGCACAAAGCTCGTCGAGCCCACCGCCAGTCTCATCCCCGGTGCCTGTCCCAGGCCCTGGCTCAGTGCCGGTCCCTGGTTCCTGTCCCGGCTCGGTGCCGGTCCCGGGTTCCGGGTCCGCTGGCTGTGCTAGTGCCACCTTGGTCAGACCCATCAGCGCGGCCGCAACGAGTAGCCCCACGCGAGCCTGGTTCATCGCCATACCTTCCGCTCCGGGGCTCATCGCCCCTTTCGACTCGTCACCGTTCACGTTCGGTGACAGGGTCGGGACACTCCGCCGTGGAGGCGTCCCATCCGTGCGAGAGAACCCGCTACGGGTCGAACAGATCACCCCGAGGCGACGCAGCGGCCCGCGGGATGCGGAACGAACTACCGAATCTGCACTCACCGGAGTGCGAAAAACAGCTGCTTTCCATCACGCCAGCCCTTGCTGCACATCTCACACGTGCGCGCCGGTTGCTCGCGCTCGGACCGGCTCCGCCGGCCCTCACCGCACTCCATGAGCACGGTGATTTTCAACGTCCTTGCAGCTTGGGTAAGTGAACTTCTAAGCTACTGATATTGCAGAAGAATTGAAAAAAGCGGTCGGACTATACCACGGTAGAAAATCTCGAGGCAACCCCCTTCACGGGGGCAACGACTATCGAGCGAGATTGATGGTCTGCCGAACCACGACAAACAGTCACCAATAGGGACCAGCTCGTTCGGACGATGCGGATGTTGGCAAGCATCGGAGTGATCGAGTCAGTCCCCATCAGTGGTGCGACGAGCGATTTTCCATCACGTGATCGCGACGCACGAACGTGAACAGAGCTCACCCACCCATGTCAATGGGCCGGAAGGTTTTTTTCGAGGTCAAGCCGCCTTGTCGGCGGTCTCTGTGTTTTGCCCGAGCAACGCCTGCACGAACTCTTCCGCATCGAAGTCGCGGAGGTCTTCTGCGCGTTCGCCAATGCCGATATAACGAACGGGAACATTGTGTTCGGCGCAGATTCCGAGAATTACGCCACCCTTCGCAGTCCCATCGAGCTTCGTCAGGACGATCCCGCTGAGCGGCAACGCCTCCTTGAAGAGCGCAGTCTGCTGTGTCGCGTTCTGCCCGTTGGTGGCGTCGAGGACGAGAAGGGTCTCGTGAGGTGCGCCGTCGGCGGCTTTTCCTAGCGTCTTGGCGACCTTCTTGAGCTCATCCATGAGGTTGGTCTTCGTGTGCAGCCGGCCTGCGGTGTCCGCTAGGACCACGTCCGCACCGATTTCCCTTGCCTTCTGCACAGCGTCGAAGATGACCGCGCCGGAGTTTGAGCCCTCGGCCCCTGTCACGACCTCACAGCCAGCGCGCTTGCCCCACACCACCAACTGCTGAACCGCGGCGGCACGGAAGGTGTCACCAGCGGCAAGCACCACCTTCTTGTTCTGCTGCGTTAGTCGAGTCGCGAGCTTGCCGATGGTCGTGGTCTTTCCAACTCCGTTGACACCAACCACCATCACGACGGTCGGCTTGGCTGAAAGCGCGATTGCGCCACCGCCGATGTCGAGAATTTTCTGAGCCTCGTCGCGGAGCGCTTCCCAAACCTTCGCTTCGTCCTTCAGCTCACCCTTGTCGAGCCGTTGCTTGATCGCCTCGACCAAGGTCGCGGTTGTCTTGACGCCCACATCGCTCGTGAGGAGGACCTCCTCCATCTGCTCCAAGATCTGCGGGTCGATCTCTTTTCGGCCGGCAAAGAGCGCCTTGAGCTTCCCGAAGAAGCCCTCGCGATCGCGAGCTTTCGCCAAGCCCTTTCGGAGCCCGTCCACGTCGCGCTGTCGCTTCGGCAGTGGGGCTTGGGTGCCACGCGGCGGAGGAGGCTTGCTTTCGTCGGAGGGCTTCGCCTGGGCTTGGTCGGGGGCCTTGGCGCTCTCGGCCTTCGGTTCCGCTTTGGGCTCGGCCTTGCGCTCGGGCGTGGGTTCGTCCGCGCGCTTCTTCTCGGCGGGTTTCGTCTCAGCGGCCTTGGCCGGCTTCGGGTCCGCCTTGCCCTCGGTCGGCTTTGTCTCCGCCGGTTTGGCAGGCTTCGCTTCGACCTGCTTTGCTTCGACCGGTTTCGTCTCGGTCGGCTTCTTGGTTTGCTGCGGCAGCTTCTGGGGCGGCGCTTCGGGAAGCTCCTCGGTCTCGTCGTCCGCCTTCTTCTTGCCCAACCACCAGAACGCCACGACGGCCAGGACGACCACGGCCACGATGACGACGTAGAGAAGATTACCCACGAGCGCTCCTTGTCGGGCCGACTATATGGACGCGCCTCTGACTGATCAATCGGCCCCTGTTGCAAACTCCGTTTTCTCGCTCTTCCTACGGCTCTTGCGGCGGTGCGACTGTGTTGCCCGGTAAAGCTGCCGGTTCGTGCTGCGAGATCTCCCCCTCCCGTGCACGTGTCACTGGCGATGGCCCGAAGGCCGCCTGCTCGACTTGTGAGGCCCAGGTCTCCACTGGCGGTGCTCCCGTCCGTGCCGCGACAC
Source organism: Polyangiaceae bacterium (assembly GCA_046351325.1). Lineage (GTDB taxonomy): Bacteria > Myxococcota_A > Polyangia > Polyangiales > Polyangiaceae > Xiheicaenibacterium. The sequence continues at coordinate 39,995 of JAXLYR010000002.1, forward strand.
GGCGGATGTGGCCGGGCGTCGGCTCCTTCGCAGAGTCGTAGGGGGCGCCACGCAAGCGTGCCCAGCGAACGAGTCGATCGAGCAGCGCGCGTCGACGTGTGATCAGATTCACACGCAGGACCGAGGGCGACGGCAGAGGTTGATCGTGCGGGGCATGCAGGTCCCCTTCGACCACCAGGCGTGCTTCGCGAGGGATGTCCTGCGCCTCGAGCGTGAAGCGGCCTTCGGCGTCCGTCGTTGTGGTGGCGAGCGCCGCCCCAGCGTCGACGGCGAGGACAATGCGGAGCTCGGCGTGCGCGATCGGTGTCCCATCGTGCGCGTCTGCGACGACCCCGCGCCATCCACGCAAGCCGGACGGTCGATCCACAATGAGGATCTCGGGACGACCCGAAGGCGGCGGTGCAGTGGAGTCGTGCCGATCGACCTTGGGAGCTCGGCGCCACTTGGTCACAATCCAAAGACCCAACGCCAAACCCACTGCCGCCAGGATGATCTGACGGATGGGACTGGGGCCCTTCACCTGGATCTCGACACTTGCAGGTGCGCCAACCTGGAAATACGGAGGGCCTGGCACGTAGCGAAGAGTGAGCGGCACCGTCCCCCCTTCGTTGGCAGCGAACGTGGCTACGAGCTTCGCGTGGCCATGATCGACGGGTGACGCGCCTACCGCTTCGGTGTCTCGAAGGGCTTCGACGATCCCACCATCCACTGCGCCTCGCTTGGTGGTCACGTCGACCTCGAGCGTGATCCCAGCCTCCGGATCACCGGCTGCGGTTGCGGCCACGTCCACCTTCACCACAGCTGTTCGAGTGACGGCCGCTGATGTTCGAGAGGGTGCCAACTGCTTGTCGCCCGCGAACTCGGCTTTTAGCTCCCCGAGTCCGGGGCCATCCAATGCCGATGACTTGATCTCGAACCGCGCTCGCCCGTCTCCGCCCGTCGTCGCCGTCGCGAGCTGTCCCCCTCGCTCATCCGACAGCGTGATCGGCAAGCCCTCTCGCTTGGTCGAGCTCACGAGCAAGCGCGTCGCGTCCTGTCGTGAGATGCGCAGCGAAACGATGAAAGCTTGGGTGTCCTTCTCGAGATCGACAACGCCTGGCGCAGGTTCGAATTTGAGTGATGTCTGCGCCCGTTGCTCGCCCTCCGGAATCGCCTCCGCGGTCGCTTCCGCTGCGTCGAAGAGCTTGCTCCCAGCGAAGCTCGCACGGAACTTGAAACCCTTGTAGCTACCCTTGGCTAGCGCACAGAACGCTCCGCGTTCGTCCGTCATCAGCACAAAGGTGCCGCCACTCGCCGAGCGTGCCGTCGGGTCGTCGGCTCGGCACTGACCAGCAGTGGTGGGGAGCGCGACCGAAGTGCCATCAGGTCGGAACGCCTCGATCTTCACACTCACGCGTCCAAGCGACGCGCCCACCTCATCCGTGATGTCCCCACGGATCATCACGTCCCCGCTTCGCTCGGTCACAAGCAGATCGATCTCGCTCGCACCCCGCACGCGGAGCGTCACAGCGTGAGCAGGCTCGCTGAGGGTCAAGGTGACCAACAGCGCACACAGCATCCAGTAGACCCAGCGACACGAGTACCAACGTCGCGACACGGCGGAACCGTAGCCTAGGCACCTCGCGCGTGGGAGGGGTCGGAGGTCGGACCACTCGATTGGATTTGGCGTTGAAGGGAACTCCAGCACGGGACGTCTGACCACGGCACGGGCGGCGCTCAAATCTCCGCGTCCGTTGTATAGGTGAAGAGCGATGCTACGACGACCTCCTCGTAAGCGGTCCACGATCTCGCGCCTCGTTGTCCTTGCATCGCTAGTCGTAATCGTTGTCTTGCTACCTGCCGCCGCGTTCGCGGCGAGCGTCGATGAGCTCACGAAGCAGCTCAGCAGCGACGACTTCCGAGTCCGAACGCAGGCCGCACTGGCGCTCGGCGCATCGAACGACAAGGCGGCGATCAAGCCTCTGTGTGGTGCGATTCGTGACTCGAACCAGGCCGTCCGCATGGCCGTGGTGGCAGCTCTCGGTAAGCTCGGTCGTGAAGAGGGGGCGGCGTGCCTTCGAACCGCGAAGGGGAAGGAAGACGACGCCAAGGTCAAGGCAGCGATTGACAAGGCGATTGAGAAGATCGCGCTGGGTGGAGACCCACCCCCGATTGGCTCGTCGTCCAAGTTCTATGTTGCCATCGAGGTCGCCAACAAATCCAACCGTGACAACCTGGAGGTCGAGGGGATCGTCAGGCGAGCGATGCAGGAGAAGCTCCTCGGCATGTCAGGCTATGCGGTCGCCCCGCGAGGTGAGACGACGCAGCAGGCGACCGACGCGATGAAGTCGAAGAAGGTGAAGGGGTTCGTCCTACAGGCCAGCGTCGAGCCGTTCAACTACGCGAACGGCAACCTCACCGTGCAGATCAAGGTCGCGATGTCGACGTATCCGGACCGGTCCATCAAAGCGACACTCAGTCCGAAGCTCACCCAGCAAGGAACGACGAAGCCCGATCCCACTTCAGAGAAGGAACTCCTCGTTCTCGCATCCCAGAGTGCGGTCGACAGCTTCGTGAAGGTCGCAGCCTCACTCTAGCCAGTCGGCCCGCAGAGGCTTTGGTCCCGTTCCTTGTAGCGCGTTGGACCTCTTCGCCGCCGTTGCCTACGATAGAACTGGCAACATGGCCGACCCTCAGCCGCTGACCGAACGGACGCGATACAAGCGAAGTTGGCGCAACTTCCTCCTCGATGCGCGATTCCAGCTCAAATACACGGCCTTCCTCGTAGGTATCGCGATCGTCCTTTCGGGCGTGCTCGGCGTCCTCGTTTGGCGGGCCGGCACGGAGATCATCGCCCAGACGAACCGAACCGTGGAGCAGGGGGCGGAGACCGTTCGGCAGGGCGAAGAGACCGTCAAGCAGGGCAAAGCGACGGTCGAGCGCGGCAAGAAAGTCATCGAAGAGTCGAACAAGGTGAATCAGGTCGTCTCGTCGACCATCGAGCAGTGCTACGCGAACGATGAGGCGCTGCTCGAGAGCTTTCGCTCCGAGGCGAAGAAGAAGGATGTCGAGCTCGTCGACGAGCAGAAGCAGCTCGAGCACGACGCTCAATTTCTCGAGACGCGATCCAAGGACTTGCAGGATCGAGCCAAGCAGCTCGAACAAGAAGCGCGGTTGGCGAAGTCGCAGCAAGCGAAATTGAGGATGGGTCTCGCCGCTGTGATCCTCGCGCTCGTGTTCGGGATCGCGATCGCCGGCATCGTGTTCACTCACAAGATCGCAGGCCCGATTTTCAAGATGAAGCGGCTCCTGCGCCAAATCGGTGAGGGGAAGCTCGTGTTGAAGGAGAAGCTCCGCAAAGGGGACGAGCTTCAGCACTTCTTCGAGACCTTCGAGCAGATGGTGGAGCGACTGCGCGCTCGAGAGCGGGAGCGCATTGATCAACTTGACGCTGTTGTCAAGAAGTTCGAGCAGGCAGCGCTCGGTGGCTACCGTGATGGCAATCCAAACGAGGCCCTCGAGGAGCTTCGAAAGCTACGCCGTTCGATGGACGAGAATCTCACCCCTTGAGGCCGCTCAAAACGCGGCCCGGGCGTGTTCTATCGTGGGCGCGCCGGTCTCTGTGAAAGACACCGAGATCACGTCGAATCTCATGGTTTCCACCGAGAGGTCGCGTTGGAAGCGCTGCCGCCACAGCTCACGACCTGCTGCGCGCAGGCGCTGGCGCTTGCGCCAATCGACCGTATCGAGTGCCTTCACCCAGGCTCTGGCGGACCGGGTTCGCACCTCTACAACAGCGACGGTCGCACCTTGTCGCGCGACGATGTCGACTTCCAAGCGGCCCACCCGCACGTTGCGCGCTAGCACCTCGTAACCATTCCGTACGAGGAATTCCGCCGCTAGCGCTTCCGCTCGGCGTCCCAGCTCATGTCGCGGATCAACGCAGGCGGCCCCCTCACGCCTGCTCGTGTCGGTCTCCCGCGACCGGCTGTCAGTTCCCGGCGACCGGCTGCCCTTCGCAGTTGTCGCCACGATGACCGACCACACCGCCACAGGATTGTGCGGCCAGCGCAACGTCCACCTCGTTGTCTTGAACGATGGGGTCGCCGTTCTTGACACAGTACTTGCCGGTCAATTGCTTGTCGCCGAGGCCAACGTCCGGGCGGACCTCAGCACAGGTGAAGCCGTCGGGGCACTCACAGAAGTTGAAGTTCTCGTCTTCGGGCTGCCCCTCGGCGACGCCGCAACGGCACGAACAGTAGACCGAGTTCTCTGCGTCTCGGAAACCGTCTGCAGCACACTGCCCACAGACCTCGGCGGCTACCGGCGTGTCGGTTCCGGGGACGCAGCAATCCTTCCCCTCGTTGTCCGCGTCAGCCGCATCCGACTGCTGACAGGCCAGGGGAACGTGGCAGACGAAGAGCTTGCATTGCTTGGAGTTTGCGTCGCAGAAGTAGCCTTCGGGGCAGCCGTCAGCACTGCATTCGCAGAAACCTTCAGCGTTGCAGGTCTTCGCGCCGAACTGCGAGCACGCGGCGTCGTCCGTGCAGTCCGGCGCGTAGGTTGAAGACTCGCGACACTCCTCGCCCTCTCCAGTGCAGTTGCCGGCCGCATTGCCGTCACTCGGCGTGCAGGGCGTCTTTGCGGCCTGCCCCAGTGGGCAGCTCGTGCGACCCTGGAAGTGGTTCACCAAGCAGATGCGGCTCTCACACTGGAATGAGCGCGACTCGATGTTCTCCTGCGTCACCTTGAAGCCCGCGAACGTGCCCCTGTACTCATCCTCCGGAGTGCAGGGGTCGCCGATGCCGCCCGTTTGACAGCTCGACGGAAAGATCGCGATCGTCGAGACAAAACCGACGGCGGCGAGGCCGCGCAACACATTTCGAGTCATCGTGAGCGAGCTCCTTGATCCTCACCCTGGATCCCGTTGGGAGATCCGAGATGAGTGGCCGTGATGCACGATCGGAAGTGACCGACGAACCACCCAGGAACGCACTTGCGAGCGGCAGGTCGTCTTTCGAGAGTCGGAACAACGAAGCAAAGCAGGGTGCAGCAATGCGTGGAGCGAGAGCGGCTTGGACATTACCCAATCGTCTCGCATACCGTCAACGAGTTCTCATCGACGGAAGCATCATCCTTCACTGAGCGCGACGGTGGGCGCTGGATGACACTTACGGTTCAAGTGGGGCCGGGTGCGCCGGCGAGTGGAGCGTTTTCGTCTGCGTCTTGCAATCGGGAAAGCCCGTTGACACCACATCGAATCGACAGCTACCATTCGCCGTCGCATCATCTTTCGGCCTATTTCTTCATGCTTTCGCTTCCGTCTCGCCTCGAGAATCGCCTCCCGATCGCCATGCATCTGTGGATGCGACACACCGGTGAGGCTACTCGGTCGCTTGCTGCTTACCTCTGCTTACGTGCTGCCGGCATCGGTTTTTCCGAAGGTTCCGCGACCCCATCTCCACCCACGCATCACTGCTCTCCAGACCGTCCCCCGGACGAGTAGGATTTCGAGCAGCATCTCCGCCGACAGAAGGATACGACGATGCGCAACCGACTCGCTTGTTTCGGCCTCGTAGCCGCTCTCGCCGCCGTGGCCACCGTTACTGGGCCCGCCGGTGTTGTGTTCGGCCAACCCAAGGGCCAACCGGCCAAGACTGCAGCGCCGGCCAAGTCCGGTGCGCCGGCCAAGTCTGGTCCGGTCATCGACCTCGACGACGACGGGCAGCCTGGTGAAGTCCCGACCCCTGGACAGCCATCGGAAGAAGCGGCTCAAGCAAAACGCCTCTTCGACGCAGGGAAGTGGTCGGATGCCGCCCTCGCGCTGAAGCGCGTCGTGTCGGGTGAGACAAACGACGACGAAGGCAACAAGCAGGTCGCGCAATATCAGCTTGCGATCGCGCTCTACAACATGAAGTTCTTCCAGGCGAGCTACGGGATCTTCTCCGATATCGCCGGCCAACCGAACCACAACAAGTTCCACGAGACGCTGCTCTGGCTTGCCCGACTCGCGACGCAGCTCCCCGAGCCCGCCGACATCGTCGAGCGGGTCGGCAAGTACGACCCCGAGGAACTCAACCGGTTCAACAACCCGCAGCAGCAGAACCTGTACTGGCAGCTGACCTACCTGCTTGGGCGCTACAAATACCGAGCTCGAGCCTACGACGAGGCCATCGGCCTCTTCCAGAAGGTCGACAAGAAGAGCCCGTACTACGTGCAAGCCCAGTTCTTCATGGGCATCACGCACGTCCAGAAGCGCGCCAGCGTCCCCGCCGTCGAGGCCTTCACGCGCATCATCGATGCGTTGCCCGACGCGGAAGGTGTCGATGACAAGGATCGCATGCGCGACCTTGCGAACCTGTCGATGGCCCGCACCTACTACTCGGCGAGCGTGCGGCTCGAAGCGGGCGTTCCCAAGATTGATCCCAAGAAGCTCTCGGCCGCGGTGAAGTTCTGGAACCGCGTGGATGTTGCGAGCGAGTACTGGCTCGACGCTCTGTTCGAGGAGTCTTGGGCTTACTTCATGGCTGGCGACTACCCGCACGCGCTCGGGAACATCCACACGATCGAGTCGCCGTACTTCCCGAACGCGTTCTACCCCGAGGCGGAGGTCTTGAAGGCGGTCATCGCGTTCACGATCTGCCAGTACGAGGACGCCACCACGATCGTCGCGCGGATGAAGAAACGCTACGAGCCGATTCGCAAGCAGTTCGCCGACATCCTGTCGAAGTACGAGAGCGACGAATCGGGCCAGCAGTTCTTCCAGTTCTTGAAGGACGTTCGCGAGGACAAGGCGAAGCTCGACGACACGATGAAGCCGATCGTGAAGAACGCCCTCTCCGACCGTCAGCTCCTCCGAAACATCGAGTACGTCAAGCTTCTCGAGAAAGAAGTGGAGCTCTTCAAGTCGCAGCCCGCCAACTTCCGCGAGTCGGACCTCGGCAACGACATCACGGACGCTCTCGATCTTGCGAAAGAACTCGCAGTGCGCAACGCGGGCACGCTCGCAAAAGACCGCTATCAGCGCTACCTCGAGGAGCTCAACGAGCACCTCCGCAACGCGCAGAAGATCCTGATCGACATCGTGAATGCTGAGCGCAGCAAGATCGATGAGAACGTCGCCAAGGGGCAGTTCACAAAAGAAGACGCGGAGACCTACGGCGTGGTGTCTCCCGACGAAGAGCATGTGTTGTGGCCGTTCGATGGCGAGTACTGGCGCGACGAGCTGGGCTTCTATCGACAGGTCGTCACTTCGAAGTGCTCGAACAAGTAGAGCTTCCGCGTCGGCTCGCTCGCACCGCCTTCGGCCTTTGGTCTGTGTGAAGGTCGGTGATCTGATCGAGGAGCCGGCTGCTGCATTCGGCAAGATTTTCGAGGACAAGCCAAGGCAGCGCTGACGAGCGCGTCTGAGGGGACGGAGAGAAAGTAATGAACCAGTCGATGTTCCGGACTCGAGCTCTCCGGCTGGCCGCGGCGATGGCCGCGGTGGCGGGGGTTGCTCTTGGCGGCGACGAGGCGGGAGCACAGGAGTGCATCTCAGCCGAGGCGAAAGCAGCAATCGCCGAGTGTCCTGCCGGCAAGCTCAAGGCGAACGTTGGGAAGAAACCGCAGGTCAGCATCTCGAGCGCGCCTCAGCCGGTCAGCCTCAAGAAGCGCGACGACAAGACCAAGCCAGACAACCCGACCGATATTGCGGCCGCATCTTCGCGCGACGAGCGCAAAGCGAAGATGCAGAAGAAGTCACGACAACTTCTCGTGACGGAGATCCAGAACCTCGAGAGTCTCTTCGCCGACACGAAGATGACGGCAGCGGACAAGCCCGACCTCGCACGACGCCTCGCTGAGGGGTACGTCGAGCTCGAGGCTGCGGCGTTCCGCGAGCAGACCGAGGCAGAGATTCGCGGTCAGGACGCAAGCAGGAAAAACGACAGCGACGCTGCCAAGAAGGAGACCGAGTCCGCCAACAAGGCAAAGCAGGTCGTGGCGGCCGCGCGCAAGAGCGCGATCAAGTACTACACGTTCCTGAAGGACAAGTTCCCGAAGTGGTGCCAGCAGCCGAACGCGCAGGACCCTTCGAAGAGTCAGGGCTGTGGCGACGAGGTGCTCTACTACCTCGCGTTCGAGTACGAGCAGGCGAAGGATTTCGACAACGCCCGCAAGGTCTACTTCGAGCTCGTCGACAACTGGAAGACCTCGAAGTATCGGCCGAACGCCTACCTCGCGTTCGGCGAGCTCTTCTTCCAAGAGGCGCAGGGCGATCCCTCGAAGTGGTCCTTCGCGCAGCAGTCGTACGAAGAAGTCATCAAGAACCCGCCGCCGGATAACAAGGTGTTCGGGTACGCGCTCTACAAGCTCGGCTACGTCCACTGGAATCTTGGGGACTTCGAGAAAGCGGTCGATTCGTTCAAGAAGGTCATCGACTACGGCACCAAGTATTCGAACTTGCCGAACGCCCCACAGCTCGCTCAGTCCGCGCGTCGCGACATCATCCCCGTTTACGCGCTCTGGGGTGATCCGAAGAAGGCCTACAACTTCCTCAAGCCCCTCTCCGGTGACTCTGGGGGCGAGAACACCCAAACGTTCAAGATGATGGACGAGCTTGGGCTCAACTACCTCGACACCGGCCACTACGACGAGGGTATCGCGCTCTACACCGACCTCATGGGTCGCGACAAGGGCCCGAAGTGGTGCGAGTACCACGGTCACATCGCCGAGGCGACGCTCGCGAAGAAGTCGGGCGACAAGGACGCAATCGTCAAGGTCATCGCGAAGCAGTTCGATGTCCTCAAAGAGTTCGAGGGCATGAAGCCACCCGCTGACGCCATCGTGAAGTGTGGGAACGTCACTGCTGAGCTTGCCTCTGAGACGGCGATGTCCTGGCACCTCGAGGCAGTCGGTTCGGGTGGGGTACGCGGTACGGGTGACACGCCCCAAGGCAAAGTCACCATGAAGCTCGCTGCCGACCTCTATCAGAAGGTCGTCGAGACCTTCGATCAGGCCGACTTTGAGAAGTTCACCTTTCCGCGCATCTTGAAGGACGACTGGCCGAACATTTTCAAGATCCAATACGCGATGGCCGACCTGCTCTACTACCAGAAGGACTGGGAGCGGTGCGGGCCAGCGTTCGACGCTGTCGTGGCGGCGGATCCCAAGGGCCCGCAGGCTGCTGAGAGCGCCTACGCTGCGGTGCTCTGCTACCAGAACATCTACCTCGAGCGCCACAAGGGCGGCGAGGACAAGAAGGGCACTGGCAACCTTCCGGGCTCGGAGAAGGAAGGGGACAAAGCGCCCGACAAAGAGAAGTTCAAGCCGAAGGAATTCACGGGTGATCAGAAGGGTATGATCACCGCGTTCAACCGCTACATCTGTTACATCGACCCCGACAAAGGCAACAAGGAGGCGATGGAGCAGTACGTGGAGGTGAAGTTCGCACGCGCGCGCACCTTCTTCGAGGCTCGTCACTGGGAGGAAGCCGCGCTCGGTTTCCGCGACGTTGCGATGAGCCACTCGGACTTCGAGGTGGGCATCTACGCCGCCCAGCTCTATCTCGAGTCCCTCAACGTCATCGGCATGCACCTCGACAAGTCGACGTGTCTCGAGGACATCGGCAAGGACGTGCCGGAGTTCATCAAACTCTACTGCGACGGGGCGAAGCGTCAGCAGAACGAGGAGCAGTGTTCAATCCTGTTCCGCATTCAGCGAGACATCGAGCGCCTGCGTGCTCAGGCGCTGGTCAAGGAAGCGGACGCGGGTGGTGCGAACGCCCCCGAGAAGTACCGTACGGCAGCCCAGCTCTACATGGACATGTGGGAGAAGTATGGGCGCGAGGCGTGCGAGAAGAACGACAAGGAAGGTTGCGCGCGCAACGAGGAAATTCTCTACAACGCGGCCAAGGCCTTCCAGGCTGCGCGCCTCGTGGCGAAAGCCATTGCCGTCCGCAAGATCCTCATCAACCCCAAGTACAACCTCCAAGACACCGCGATCGCCAAAGAGGCGGTTCTTCTGATCGGGCGCAACTTCCAAGCAATCGCCGTCTATGACGAGGCTGCGGGCTGGTTCGAGCGCTACGCATCCGAGAGCTCCGGGGCCGAAGAAGCCGCACGCGCGCTGTCCGATGCAGTCGTTCTTCGCCTCGGTTTGGGTCAGCTTGACCAAGCCATCAAGGACTCGGACCAATTCCAGAAGCAGTTCTCGAGCAAGGCCGCGCAAGCCGCTCAGATCGCCTTCGCGATTGGCGCCTACTACGTCGAGCGTGAAGACTGGTCCAACGCACGCAAGCGTTTGAGCGGCGCGATCGGCCAGATCGACAAGAACGCTTCAATCGACGTCAAAATCCAAGCCCACGCACTGCTCGCACGCGCCCTCGACAAGCTCGATAGCAAGTCAGCCGCGAAGCAGGAGTACGACAAGGTCCGCGCCAGCTGGACGAACCCCGAGGCCATGATCAATCAGGTCAACGAGGTGTTCAAAGACGAGCCGGAAGCCACGCGTCAACGTCGCGTCGGCAAGATGCTCGAGGCTGTCGGTGAGGCGTTCTTCTTCTTCGGTGAAGAGAAGAAGGTCGTTGTCGACAAGATCATCTTCCCTGAATACAAGGGCTCTGGGGAGCGCAAGGACGTCGAGGACTTCATCGCCAAGAAGGTCGTCGACTGGCAGAAGAAGAAGCGCGCTGCCATCGAGGATGCTGACAAGGAGTACCAGAAGGTGCTCACCCTTCAGCCGGAGCCGCCACCGCGTTGGGTCATCGCAGCGGCGTCCCGCGTCGGTCAGATGAAGGGCAAGTTCGTCGCTGAGTTCCGGGCAGCTCCCATCCCGAAGGAATGGAAGCAGAACGGGCCCAGCCCCTACGGTGACCTCCTCTGGGAGGAGATCCGAGGCGCTTATTACGCCAAGTTGGATGAGGTCAGCGAGCCGGACAAACAGGCGGCGAAGGGGGCCTACAAGGAGTGCCTGGATCGATCTGTGCGATTCCAGTACTTCGATGAGTTCTCCCGGTCGTGCGAGGCGTGGCTGTCGAAGACCTACCCTGCCGAGTACCACCTCATCGACGAGTTCCGATCTGCGCCGACTCGGTTGAGCACGGGGCTCAATGAGCGCGCCGTGCCAGTCAACATGGATGGCTCCGCATTCGTTCCGGTCCCACCGCCTGAAGCTGAGCCTGCAAAGGACCCAGCGAAGGACCAGGCCAAAGACCAGCCGAAGGATCAGACCAAGGACCAGCCGAAGGATCAGCCGAAGAGCGGGAACTCAGGCAAGAGCAAAGAGGACGACGCTCTCAGCAAGGCGAAGAAGAACTAAGGAGCCATGGTCATGCGACGACTTCCTCTGATCAGCTTCGCACTCGGACTTGCCCTCACGGTTGCCGTGGGTTGCGGTGGCTCTGACAAGCCCGAGGTTGGCAAAGACGGAAAACCTGTCGGGCCCGTGGACCACACGGGCGCGGTGGTGAAGCCTGAAGCGGCGGCGCTCTACAACAAGGGGCTCGCTGAGATGGACCGCTTGGACAAGGCGGCCAACGGCTGGACGACGGAGACTTGCGGCGCGACCGCCAAGATCTTCCTTGATGCGGCTGACGCTCAGGGGAAGTTCTTTGCCAGCGCGTTCTACAACGCCGGCGTCTCGTACCACCGCTGCAACAACATCGAAGAGGCGAAGAAGCTCTACAAGAAGGTCCTCGATGAGGATCCGAAGTTTCATCGCGCTCGAGTCCAGATCGCGCGCTTCGATTTGGCCGCGTCCAACGACACGGCCACCGATGCAGCAATGGCCGAGTTCGAGAGAGCCATCGCTGACTCTGAGTTCCAGAACGTCGAGGCGCTCGTAGAACTCGCGCGGCTCCAGATGCGTCGGAACAACAACGCTGAGGACAAGGACGGAGCCAACGATTTCGACCGCGCGAAGAAGAACCTGCAGCGCGCGCTGGCGGTCGATGACAGCTACATGCCCGCGTTCAACCAACTCGCCCTCTACTACTTCGAGCGTGCGAAGCAGGCTGCTGGTGCGAAGGGCACAACGCCATCACGCGGTGGCGCGACGCGATCGAAGGTCGACTCCCAAGCGATCGACCTCGCGTTGCTCGTGGCGTCGCAGGGTATTCGCAAGAACCCGAACTACGCTGCGATCCACAACACAGCTGGCCTCATCTACGTCGAGACCGGCGATCTCAACAACGCCGTTCGGCGGTTTGGTTCTGCCCGGCAGCTCGACCCGAACTTCTTCGAGGCGCACATGAACTACGCCTCGGTGAACATGCTCTTCCGAGGCTTCAACAAGGCCGAGGAAGCGTATCGAGCCGCCATCAAGTTGCGACCGAACGACTACGACGCACAGCTCGGTCTCGCGCTCTCGCTGCGTGGGCAAATCGATACTGCGCCCGACTCCGACGCGAAGCTGAACGAGGCAGAGCAACTGATCTCCAAAGCCCAGGAGCTCGACGCTGACCGACCCGAGGCGTACTTCAACCACGCGATTCTGGTGCAGGAGTACAAGAGCCGGGCTGGCGGCGAAGCTGGGAACAAGGCTCTCGAGCAAGCGATCTCGCTGTTCGAGGAGTTCGTGAAGCGAGCCAAGGGGAAGCCGCAGTTTGCTGACGCCGTCGAAGACGTCACAGCGGTACCCACCAAGGCTGACAAGGATTGTCTTGGACCGAAGGCCAAGGAAGACAAGGCCTGCAAGCGCGGTCGAATCCTCGACATCAAAGAGACCATCGACTTCAACCGCCAGAGCGCCGCTGAGCAGAAGAAGCTCGAGGAAGAAGCCAAGAACCGAGCCGCTCTTGAAGAGGCTGGTGCTGCCGACGCAGCTCCACAGTGAGCGGGCGGGGCTGGCATAAAAACGCCGAACCTCGGAACTTCCGTCGCCGAGCGATGTCTGTCCAATTCGCGGGTTGACGAGGATTCGGGGTTCGTTTTCGCTTTCGGTCGAACACGTACGTGTGGCGTCGTTGACGCCCTCTGTTGAATTGCCGTACAATGTCACTGAAACGGAAACCCCACCGTTTCGAAGCGGAGGAGTAAGATGAAAAGGTCGATCCGCAAGACCCTGGTTTCAGCGGTGGTGATTGGTCTTGGCGTGTTTGCGGCGTCCAACGCGCTCGCAGACGACGTGAAGGCAACGGACGCGGAGGGCGGCTACGGGTACGAGTTTTCGGATGACCCGCTGAACGCCGGCGGGTTCGGACCCAATGACGCGACGATTCGCGTTCGTCCTGGGCCGGTCCGCACAACGCTCATCCGGCCGCGAACCTCCTTCGTGAACGAGATGCTCAAGTCGGTCGAGAACCTGTAGGTTTGGGGTGCTGGTGCCTCGCGCTGTTCGCGATGGCGTCCTAGGTCGGAGCTTCGGCGATGCGGCCTGGCAGTACCCCCACACATGAGGGCTCCTGTCAGGGAAGGCTAGGAAGATGGAAGGCAAGCAGAAGATTGCGCTGACGTTCGGGCTCTATCAGAACGAAGCTCTGGTCCGTCGAGAGACGGTGACGCAAGACATCGTCAAGATCGGCAAGGACGTGAAGAGTCACCTCCGCGTCGAGGATGAGCTCGCGTCCCGAATGCACGCCGTGATTGAGGTTGGCGCTGGCGCTGACGACATCACACTCATCGACCTGGGCAACGAGCCGGGGACGCTGGTGAATGGCGCGCGTGTCAACAAGTGCAAAGTTGGCGTGGGCGACCAGATCCAAATTGGGGGAACCAAGATTGTCCTGGAGAAGGCTGAGGCCGTTGCGATGGCTTCGGCTGCATCTGGGGTTTCGCAATCTCAACCGCCCGCACCCGCGGCGGCGGCGCCCTTTGGCGGCGCGGCAGCGGCGAATCCCTTCGGTGCACCAGCGGCGAGCCCGTTCGGTGCCTCGGCGGATCCGTTCGGTGCAACCGCGGGTGCCAATCCGTTCGCTGCTGGCTCGGCATTCAACGACCCGTTCGGCGCAGCGACGGCCTTTGCTCCTCCGCCGCACGACGAGGTTCCGCACGATGCGCCGGAGGGTTCGTACACCTACGCAATGATCAAAGGCGGGCCGCCGATTGCGTCGGACGAGGTTGAGACCTCCGCGACCAGTGTCGAAGTGATGGTTTTGTGGGATCAGTCTGTGCTCCACGTGGCCCACTTGACCCCGCCTCGGTCCTTCTACGTTGGCGAAGAGGAGGGGGCGAACGTTCGCTGCCACTACTTCGTTCCTGCCGAGAAGCTTGGGACGACCCGTGCTCCGATCGTTCTCGCGGACTCGTCGCGTGTGAGTGTTGTCCTCCTGCCGCGGGCCACTGGGACGATCGAGATCAACGGTCAGACCATGACCTTGCAGGATGCGATCGCCTCGGGTCAGACCCAGCCATGCCAGGAGCTGTCGGGTGCGCACCAAATGGCGCTCCCGGTGGGTGGCAAAGCAAAGATCATCCTTGACAACGGCTTGACCTTCCAGGTCTCCGCCGTAAACGCTGGTCGGAAAGTCGCTGGACACCTTGCTCTGGCGGCGGCACCCATCGCGTTCTTTGGGTTGTCGAGTGCAATCCACGGCGGGCTTCTCGCTGCGATGTTCTTCTTCATGCCCGCTCTCTCCTCAACAGAGGACGAGGGCATGTCCAACGACCAGAAGCACATGCTTGCGCAGATGCTGAAGGCCGCTGCGGAGAAGGAGTTCGAGGAGAAGAAGCCGGAAGAGGTGACCGAGAACGTCACCGAGCAAAAGGATGGCGGCACTGGTACGCGGGCCAAGGGCGAAGAAGGCTCGATGGGTAACCCGACCACGACTGCGACGAACAAGCGCTACGCGGTCAAAGGTCCGTCAAATAACGAGGACCCGCACCTCGCACGGCAAGCTGCGCTTCGCGATGCGCAAGAGTTCGGCATGATTGGCCTGCTGAATTCGGGTGCTGGCGGCGATCCGGATGCTCCTACAGCTCCGTGGGGTCGCGACGAGTCGCTCGGTCAGGATGAGAAGTCAGCCCGCGGCAACATGTGGGGTGACGAGATTGGTGATGCCTACGGCGCTGGCGGTCTCGGCCTTTCCGGCATCGGTGAAGGCGGCGGCGGTCGCGGTGAGGGCATCGGCCTCGGGAACATCGGCACGCTCGGTCACGGTGCCGGCACCGGGACGGGGCAGGGCTTCGGCAACGGTGCGGGTGCTGGTGCGCTGCGCGGCGGGCACACATCCAAGCCGCCCAGCGTGCGTATGGGTGCAACGAGCGTGAGCGGCCGTCTCCCGCCCGAGGTTATCCAGCGTATCGTCCGCCAGAACTTTGGTCGATTCAGGCTCTGTTACGAAAACGGTCTGCGCAACAACCCGAACCTTCGTGGCCGCGTGAGCGTAAGCTTCGTCATCGGTCGTGATGGGTCAGTGGGTAGCGTGGGTGGCGGTGGCGATCTGCCCGACGGTGGCGTCGTTTCCTGTGTGACGAAGGCCTTCTACGGTCTGTCGTTCCCGCAGCCTGAAGGCGGCGTCGTCAAGGTCAGCTACCCGATCATGTTCGAGCCCGGCGGCTGAGATTGTGGGACGCCAGCTGAGGCTGGCGCGAAGTACGAGCCCCTCGCGAGTCGGGGGGCTTCGTCGTTTCGAACGTGCGAACGGCGTTCGCCGTCGGTTTGCGGTGCGAGCAGGATATCGTCCTAACCCTGGACTTCCTCTAGGGTCCCCACCTATTCTCGCGAGCCGCTGATTTACGTCACCGCCCCCGGCCCAATGGTTCAAGGCCTGCTTCGCGGCGTGTTGCCGTCGTGCGGGAGAGCGACGACGCCCCCCGGACCTCGGTGCGGTTTGCAGAGCCACGACAGGAAAGCGAGTGCGAGTTCGATGAAGATCGTGAACGTATGCGTCATCGCGGCGCTTGGCCTCTCGATGGGGCTCAGCACCGGCTGCTCGAGGAACAAGCAGGACGCGATTCTGCTTGCGAACGAGGCCGAGAAGCTTCGCAAGGGCAACAAGGACGAGGCCATCGCGAAGCTCGAGGAAGCCACGCGGCTCGACCCTGACAACCATCAGGTTTGGTACAAGCTCGCGACTCTCCACGAGGAGAAGGAAGCGTGGCCTCAAATGGCCGACGCACTTCAAGGCGCGATCGATGCGGATGAGCGCACCCCCGACGATGGGACGTGGGCGACGTATCAAGCCAAGAAGGGCTACGCGCTCGAGAAACAGGCTCAAAAGAACGGGCGCTATGAGGACGCGAAGGCGCCGTACCTCAAGTGCATCGAGGTCGACGAGAACTACGCCGATTGCTACCACCAGCTGGGCAACGTCTATCTGTGGATGGACGACGAGCAGAACGCGCTCGTCTACTACACGAAGGCGATCGAGCACGCGCCGGATGAGCTCCGATACTACGGCCCGCTCGCGTCGCTCTACCTCGCGCTGAACGAGACCAAGCTGGCGTTGGACGTGCTCAACGAGGCCAAGACGCGCGGCAAGCCCAACGACAAAGAGCTCTGGTTCATCCACACCGTGCTCGCCGACATCTATCTCAACGTCGTCAACAAGCCTGACGAAGCGGTGAAGGAGCTCGAGGCTGCGAAGGCGATCGACACCGGCGAGGACAACGCGAAGAAGGTCGAGACGTTGTTCTCCCTCGGGCTCGCCTATTCCACGATGACTCCGATCCGCAAGCAGGACGCGACGGACAATCTCAAGGGCTTCTACAACCAGATATGCAAGACGCCCAAAGAGGCGGAATACAAGCTGCAGTGCAAGACCGCACAGACCGTGCTCACCAAGAAGCTCAATGCTTCGTTGCAGTAGCGCTCGTGCGCGCGACACTCGCGCACGCAGCACCCCCCCGCGGATGCGGCTGCGGGGGGCGGTTGGGGGTCGCGCGGGAGACCATCCTCGTCAGGATGGCTCGCGCGTTAGGTCGTTTCCAGCACTTCACGTGAAGCAGGCCTGAGGCCGAGGGATCCATGGATCTTGTAGAGCGGCTAAATCTCCTCGAATCGGTTCGCGATTGGCAGACCCTGGTGGAGGAGCTCGAGCGAGCCATCGCCAGCGAACGCGACGCTGCAGTCAAAGCCTCCCACTATTTGCTGCTGGGCCGCGTCCTCGAGGAGCGATTCCTCCAGTCCGTCAAGGCTCTGAAGTTCTTCCAGGAGGCGTACAAGCTGAGCCCGAGCACGCTCGAAGCGCTCGAGCGCGCTCGTGGGGTCTACTGGGAGCTCGGCAAGGCGCCGATGGTTCAAAAGCTCCTCGACATCGAGCTGCGCTCGTTCACTGAGGGGCCCGACGCTGTTGAGCGTCTGGTGGAGCTCGGTGACGTGCTCCTCGATGCAGGGGATTTGGAGCGCGCGACGGCCACCTACGCGAAAGCGCTCGGTGTCTCGAACGGCTCGAGCGATGACGCTCGGTCGGCGCTCGCAGACAGCCAGCTCGACAACGAATCGTGGTCGAACGCTGTCGCTGAGCTCGTTGCCATCAGCGCAGAGCAGGAGCCTCGTGAGGCCTGTCGCACACTGCTTCGAGCAGGTCGGGTCGCTCATCGATTCGGCTCTGCCGACGCAGACGAGCTGTTCCAGCGCGCCTACGAGGCGAATCCCCTCGATCGCCAAGCGGCGAACCTCTTCGAGGGGCGTGTGGTGGCTGCGGGTCAAGCCGAGTCGCTGGAGGAAATCCAGCGTGCGTATCTCGCGCAGTTGCCACCACGGGCGAAGGGGCTGGCCTCTTTCAAGTTCGGCGCGCGGTGGCTGGCGCGCCACCAGAATCAGGCGATCGGCGCGCGCTGGAGGAAGCTCTCGTGGCCGACCCCAACGTGACGCAACGCTCGCCGCATTGCGGGACATGTGGGGGACCCAAGAAGGCAATTGGGATCAGGTGCTCGGTGTGGCCGAGCGAGCTGCTTCGGCGCCGAGCGCGTCGGCCTTCGCTGTTGCGCTGAGCGGTGGGATTGCTTGGCGCAACCTCGGCAACCTGATTCGGGCCCGAGGCTGGTTCGAGAAACTGGCCGAGATGGCTCCCGATCACCCAATGGTGGCGGCGTTCGAAGCGCAGCTCGGCGAGTCGCTGCGAGGAGGGGGCGGTGCCCCAGCGGAGGCACCCGCGGAGGCCCCCCCCGAGCCAGAACCGGCGGCGGAGGCCGGTGCCGAAGAGAGCGCACCCGCAGCCGAGGAACCTGCCGTGGAGGCTCCGACGGCCGTGGAAGCCGCACCCGAACCCGAACCCGAGCCGGCACCCGCAGCTGCTCCTGCCCCCGTCCAGGCGGCTCCAGAGCCTCCTGCTGTCGAGGTGGAGGTCGCTGTCGAAACCGCAGTGGAGGAGGCGGGCGTCGACGAGGCGAAGGTCGCGGAGCTTCGCCAGAAGCTGGAGAAGCTCCAGGCCGCGAAGCGCATGACGGAGTACGTCAAGACGCTGGTCGAGCTCGCGGAAGCCGTCGGCGACATCGACGAGAAGGTCGCGCTCTACCTCGAAGCTGCCGAGCTCTACACGACCAAGTTCCCGAACGCCGCTGAGGCCGTGAAGTGCTTCGAGGCGGTGCTCGGTCTCGATGAGCACAACCAGCTTGCGATCCAGCACCTGCGCTCGACGTACGAGAAGCGCCGCGATTGGGAGAAGCTCATCGGGTTGATGAAGCGGGAGGCCAGCCAGCTCCCGTTCGGCAACGACCGAAGCCTGAAGTTCCTCGAGATCGCGAAGCTCGCCACCGAGCGCGTGAAGAAGCCGGACGTCTGCATCGACCTCTGGGCAGAGGTGCTCGAGAACGATGCCGAGAATGGAGAAGCTCTCAATGCCCTCGGTGGGCTCTACGAGCGCTCCAAGGAATTCGACAAGCTCGCCAATATCTTGGAGCGGCAAGTCGAGGTCACGTCGGATGGCGGAGCCCAAGAGCAGATCTACAAGAAGCTCGGACAGCTCTACGGCGAACGGCTCAACGACGACGAGAAGGCCGTCGACGCTTGGCGCAAGCTCCTCACGCTGAACCCCAACGATCGCGTTGCCCAAGAGGCACTGAAGAAGAAGTACCTCGCGCTCGGGATGTGGGACGACCTCGAGGTCTTCTACGCAGAGAGCGGCAAGTGGGACGAGTTCATCCGCCTGCTCGAGACCCAAGAGTCGAAGGAGACCGACGAGAAGGCCAAGATCGGGTTGCTCGTCAAAACGGCCCAACTCTGGGACACGCAGAAGGGCAAGCCGGATCGCGCGGCGCGCGCTTACGAGAAGGTGTTGGCGCTCGACTCG
The DNA here is from genome assembly GCA_046351325.1 of Polyangiaceae bacterium. GTDB lineage: Bacteria > Myxococcota_A > Polyangia > Polyangiales > Polyangiaceae > Xiheicaenibacterium. The sequence goes on from JAXLYR010000002.1 coordinate 59,124, forward strand.
AATCACCTCGGCGCCGCCGAGGCGTTGATCCCGATCTACAAGCAGGCGGGCAACGCCAAGGGGCTCGCGGCAGCCATCGAGGTCAAGCTCAAGCACGACAACGAAGACGAGGAGCGCCTCGCGCTCCTGCGTGAAGTGGCAGGGCTTTACGAGAGCAAGCTCAAGGAGCCCGAGCGCGCTTTCGAGCGATACCTCGCTGCGTTCGAACTCGCTCCGTCGGAGGATCGCTGCATCGCCGACGTCGAGCGCGCGGCGCGGGTGACCACCGGATGGGAAGCGCTGATCAAGTCGTACACGAAGTGCATCGAGAACGCGGAGAGCAACGGCGACGTGATGCTCGGCGTGACGTTGCGCCTGCGGCTCGGTCGAGTCCTCGTGGACGAGGTGGGTCGCATCGACGACGCGCTCCAGCAGTTCCGCGCCGTGTACGAAGCGGACGGCGAGAACCCGGACGCCATTGCGGCTCTTGAGCGACTCTATCGACAGACGGGTCGTCACCAGGATCTGCTCGGGATCTTCGAGAAGAAGCGCGACCTCGCGACCGACACCGAAGAGCGCCGCCACATCCTCTCGGCGATCGCGGTGCTCTACGAAAACGAGCTGAAGAACCCGCGCGCGGCCATCGACACGTACCGCCAGGTTCTTCAGGAGAACGACCGCGATCCCGACGCGCTCAAGGCCCTCGACCTGCTCTACCGGCAGCTCGAAGACTGGGAGCCCTACGTCGAGGTCCTTCGTGCACGGATCGAGATCGACGTGCCCGAGCCGGAGCTCATCGACCTCAAGTATCGCCTTGGGTCGACGCTCGAGAAGCACCTCAACGACTCGGCCGGTGCGCTCGAGAACTACCGCGAGATCCTCTTCATCGACCCAGCCAACGACGACGCGCGCCTCGCACTCGAGCGCCTGCTCGAGAACCCCGAGCTCCGATCGGAGACCGCGTCGATCTTGCAGGAGATCTACGAGACCCGCGCCGATTGGCCGAAGCTCTTGGGCGCGCTCGAGATCCTCGCCGAGAGCGAAGGCGACACCACGCGGCGTGTAGCGCTCCTGCGCAAGGTCGCTCGCGTCGCTGCGGAGAACCTCCGCGATCTGCCGAAGGCAATCGAGGCGCAGGCGAGAGCGCTGCGTGAGGAACCCAATAACGCCGAGGCGCTCGGAGAGCTCGAGCAGCTCGCTGAGCAAGCGTCTGCCTGGGACGACCTCGTGAGGATTCTCTCCGAGATCGCCGAGAGCCTCGGAGATCCGCCGCTCGCCCGCGCGTATTGGCTGCGGCTCGCGTCGATCGACGAACGACTCGGCAAGATCGACGAGGCCGCGCAGCGTTACCTCAAGGTCCTCGCCATCGACCCGGCCGACGCCGAGGCCCTCGAGGCGATGGATGCGCTCTATCGACGCACCGAGCGATGGGAGGACCTCATCGGGGTCTATCGCCGGCGCATCGATCTCACGGACGACACGTCGCAGCGCGAGCAGCTCTACTCGCAGATGGCGACGGTCTACGAGGAGAAGCTCGGCCGACCCGACGAGGCGATCGCGGCCTATCGAGCGGTGCTCGGGCTCGAGCCGACGAGCATGGTCGCGCTCACGGCACTCGACGGGCTCTTCACGCGGCAGAGCCGCTGGGACGAGCTCGCCGAGAACCTCGAGGCGCAGCTGCAGCTCGCGGAGACGGACGAGCAGCAGACTGCCCTCATGCTTCGACTCGGCGATTTGCGCGAGACCCGAATGGCGCAGGTCGAGACCGCGATCGACATCTATCGCGAGGTCCTCGATCGCGACGCGGAGAACGCCGCGGCCCTCGCCGCGCTCGAGAGGCTGGGCAAGACGCCCGAGCACGAGCTGCCGATCTCGGAGATCCTCGAGCCTCTCTACCGACAGAACGGCGACTGGCAGAAGCTCGTCGGCGTCTACGAGGTCCAGGTTCGGCGGAGCGACGACCCGGATCGCAAGGTTCAACTCCACCACCAAATCGCCGCGCTCTATGAAGACGCAGGCGGCGATCTGGATTCGGCGTTCACGACGATGGCTCGTGCGCTCGCAGAGGATCCGACCTCCGAAGCGACGAAGCAGGGGCTCGATCGGTTGGCGCGCGCGACCGAGCGCTACGCCGACCTCGCGAAGGTCTTCGAGGAACGAGCCGCGGCACAGCTCCTCGGTGCTTCCTCGGACGACGAAGCAACGGCGGTCAGCGACCCGACAGTGGCGGTCGACCTCTTCACGATGGCCGCGCGCGTTTACGAGAACGATCTCGGCAACGCGGATATGGCGATCGCCCACTACCGCAAGGTTTTGGAGATCGACAACCAGAACCTCCCCGCGGCGGAGTCGCTCGAGCGCATCTTCCGAACGAGTGAGCGGTGGGCAGAGCTCTCGGAGATCCTGCAGAGGAAGGCTGAGATCCTGGATGGGTTGCCCGACAAGAAGGGCGCGCTCTTCCAGGCTGCTGCGATCGAGGAGGACATCCTCGGTCGAGAGGACGCGGCCGTAGGCGTTTACCGCAAGATCCTCGATCTCGATCAGGAGGAGCTGCGCGCCGCTGACGCCCTCATCAAGCTCTACCTAGCGCACTCGCGTTGGGCAGAGCTGCTCGGCGTCTACCTCCAGAAGGCGGACCTCGTGTCCGACCCCGAGGAGAAGAAGAACATCTACTACCAGATCGGCGCGGTCTACGAGCGTGAGCTCCGCGACGTGCCGCAGGCGATCGACACGTACAACCGAGTCCTCGAGATCGACCCGACGGATCTGCAGGCGCTCTCACGGCTCGACGTGCTCTACCAGCTCGCCGAGAACTGGCCGGAGTTGCTCACGATCCTTCAGCACGAGGCCGAGCTCGCGCAGGATCCGGCCGAGTCGATCAGCTACCAGTATCGGATCGCCGAGCTCTACGAGAAGCGGCTCGACGACATCCCGCGCGCCATCGAGCTCTACCGTGACCTGCTTCAGCAGATGTCGGATCACCAGCCGACGCTCGCGGCCCTCGAGGGGATCAAGAACGGTGAGCGTGAGGCGCTCGGCGCCGCGCTCGTCCTCGAGCCGATCTACGACGCTACCGGCGAGTGGAAGAAGCTCGTCAGCGTCCTCGAGGTGCAGGTCAAACACGCGGAGGACGCGTTCGCTCGCGTCGACCTGCTCCACCGGATCGCGCGCCACGAGGAGGAGATGATCGGGGACCACCACGCGGCGTTCCAGGTGTACGCCCGCGCGGTCGCGCTCGACGTCACCAACGAGGAGTCGCTGTCGGCGTTCGAGCGTCTGGCGATGGTGGTCACGCGTTGGCCCGAGGTCGCGAAGCTCTACGACGAGGAGCTTGCGAAGCTCCGCGCCGAGCAGCCGGATCGCTTCGTCGAGCTGGGCCTGCGCCTCGCGCAGATCTTCGAGACGCAGCTCGAGGACGTCGACAACGCGATCGCGCGGTATCGCGCGGTGCTCGAGGTCGATCCGGAGAATTGGCCGGCGATCAGCTCACTCGATCGCTTGTTGGTCATGACGGAGCGCTGGGCCGAGCTCGTGCCCGTGCTCGCGCGCGAGGCCGAGATCGGTCAGACGCCGGACGACATCCTGAACTTCAAGCACCGGCTCGGTCAGGTCCACCAGGTCTACCTGAAGGACTTGCCTGCCGCGATCCAGAGCTATCGCGAGGTCCTCGCCGCCGCTCCGGAGCACACGCCCACGCTCGAGGCCCTCGAGGCCCTGTTCGCGGGCGGTGTTCACCAGCTGGAGATCGGCGAGATCCTCGAGCCGCTCTACCAGGCCTCCGGCGACTGGGAGAAGCTCGTCAGCGTTCTCGAAGCGACCTTCGCGCACAAGCCTGAGCGCGAGGATCGACTCGCGCTCTACTACCGCATCGCGGAGCTCCACGAGGAGAAGCTCATCTCCCTCGACGGCGCGCTCGCGATCTACGTCCGGTCGCTCAAGGAGTACCCGAGCGACGAGAAGACGCTCGACGAATGCGAGCGTCTCGCAGGCGCGACCGACGGTGGATGGGAGACGCTCGCGAACGCGTACGCGGACGTCCTCGAGCTCCACAACGACAAGGCGGTGCAAGCGTCGATCGGCAAGCGACTCGCGCGCGTCTTCGAGGAAGAGCTCGGTGACATCGCGAACGCCGAGAAGACCTATCGCTATGTCCTCGGCGTCGAGGCCCTCGACGCAGACGCGCTCGCTCAGCTCGATCGCATCTACCTCTCCCTCGAGCAATGGGCCGAGCTCGCGCAGGTTCTCGAGCAGCGCATCCTCGCGACCAAGGACCAGCTCGAGCTCGTCGACCTGCACCTGCGCCTCGGCGAGGTGTACGAGGACAAGCTCCGCGACGAGTCCGGTGTCGGGCAGCTCGACGACGCGACCCGCATCTTCAAGCGCGTCTTCGACGAGCTCGACCCGCCGAACGAGGCCGCGATCAACGCCCTCGAGCGCATCTACGGCCAGCGCGGCCAGTGGGTGGAGCTCCGCGGCGTCCTCGAGCGTCAGCTCGAGCACGCGTCCGGCGACTCCGAGGAAGCGGAGATCCGCGCGAAGATGGCGAACCTCCTCGCGGACCGACTCAACGAGCCCCAGAAGGCGATCGAGACGTGGAACCGCGTTCTCGAGCTCCGGGGTGATGACCCCGAGGCGCTGCACGGCCTCGCGAACCTCCACGAGCGGCTGAACCAGTGGGCCGAGCTCACCGACGTCCTCGGGCGTCACTACGACATCGCCAACGAGGACAGCGAGCGCGTCGCGGTGCTCCTGCGCCGGGCGAAGCTCTACGAGACGCAGCTCGGGCGCGATGACTCGGCCCTCGAGGACTACCAGAAAGTCCTCGAGATTGAGTATGACAACGTCCAAGCGCTCTACGCCATCAGCGCGATCTGGCGCCGCCGCAACGACCCGCAGCAGATCGTCGAGTCCCTGCACCAGACGATCGATCGCGCTGGCGAGAAGCTGCCCGCGGAGCATCAGGTAGCGCTCTTCCGCGAGCTCGCGAACAACTACCAGAACGTCATCGGTCAGCCTTACGACGCGATCGATGCATGGCGGCGGCTCCTCGCCGTCGACCCGCGTGACTTCGACGCGATGGCGAACCTCGAGACGCTCCTCCGTAACGAGGAGCGTTGGGAGGAGGTCATCGAGGTCAAGATGGGCCGCTCGAAGGCCCTCACCGACCCGGCCGAACAGGTCCGCGAGTACCTCGAGATCACCGCGCTTTGGGAGAACCAGGTTCAGGACGCCGACCGCGCGACGCCCGCGTACGAAGCGATCCTCCAGATCGATCCCACCCACGACGTCGCGTTCCTTGCGCTCGAGAAGCTGCACGCCGCCGCCAAGCGCGCCGAGCCACTCATCGAGCTCTACCTCGCGCGCCTCGACACGCGCGACGCCATCCCCGAGAAGACCGAGATCCTCCGCAAGGTCGCGAAGGTCTTCGAGGAGGAGCTCGAGGACCGCCCGCAGGCGTTCGACGCGTTGCTCACGGCGTTCGAACTCGACGTCGACGACAACGACACCGCGAAGTACCTCGAGCGGATCACGCACTCGACGAGCAAGTGGCCCGAGCTCGTGCAGACCGCGAACCAGTGGCTGCAGGCCGAGGCTGATCCTCGTCGCAAGATCTCGCTCTGTCTGCGCCTCGCGAAGTGGTACGCCGAGGACCTCGGTCGACCCGAGTACGCTCCCGGCTACTACGAGCAGGTCCACAAGCTCGACCCGAACAACGTCGCGGTCCTTCGCCAGATGGCGAACCTGCTGAAGAAGGCCGGCAACTTCCAGCAGCAGGGCGTCATGCTCCAGACGGCGCTCGACAAGGCCGTCAACGAGACCGATCGCAAAGAGATCCTCACCGAGATGGGCGAGGTGCTCCACCACAAGATGAACCAGGTGGAGCAGGGCATGGCGTTCTACCGTCGCGCCCTCGAGGTCGACGCGAACTTCGTCCCCGCCCTCGAGCAGCTCGAGCGCGTCTACGTCGAGCGCGGCTCCAACGCCGAGCTCGTCGACGTGCTCAACGCCAAGGCGAAGGGCCTCACCGACAACGAGAAGATCGCTGCGACCAAGCTGCGGGCCGGCAACCTCTACGAGTCTTCGCTCGGGAAGCCGGATCGCGCGGCGCAGTCGTACCGCGAGGTGCTCGAGGCAGACCCCGCGAACCTGCTCGCGATGCGCGGGCTCGAGCGCGTGTTCCAGCAGCTCCAGCAGTGGCCGGAGCTCGTACAGGTCCTCGAGCAGCAGCTCGATGTCGTCGCGACCGAGAAGGACCGCATCGAGGTCCTGATGAAGATCGCGAACATCCAGGAGGAGCTCTTCCGCAAGCCCGACCTCGCGGCCACGAGGCTCGAGCAGGTGGTCGAGATCGATCCGAGCTTCGAGCCTGCCTACGAGGGCCTCGCGCGCTGCTACCGCAGCCGACGCCAATGGCACGACCTCATCCAGACCTACGACCGGCACATCAACGCGACCATCGATCGACCGAAGAAGGTCGAGCTGTGGAGCGCGATGGCCCTCGTCTACGCCGAGGAGGTCGAGGACATCGAGAAGGCGATCGACGCCTACCTCAACATCACCGACCTCGATCCGCAGCACATCCCCGCGCTCGAGGCGCTCGCGAAGCTCTACGAGCGGCAGGGTGAGTCGTCGCGCGCGATCGACTACATGACACGCGTCGCCGAGCTCACGACCGACGGCAAGCAGAAGGTCGAGATGTATTACCGCATCGGTAAGCAGCTCGACGAGAAGCTCGGCGATCGGATGGCCGCGCAGGACAACTACGAGCGCGCCCTCGACCTCGAGCCATCGCATCAACCGACGCTCGCCGCGCTGCGGACGATCGCGGCGGACGCGGGCGACTGGGACCGCGCGGCTCGCTACCTCGACGCCGAGCAGCTCGTCACAGAGGCTCCGCGTGTCCGCGCCAAGCTTCTCGTCGAGCTCGGCAAGATGCGCGACGAGAACCTGAACGAGCACGACCTCGCGATTCAGGCCTACGAGTTCGCGCTGCAGAGCGACGCGGACAACGAGGACGCGGCGCTACCTCTCGTGCGCGAGTACATCGAGCGGCAGCAGTGGGAGCGGGCCGAGCCCCTCGCCGAGATGCTCGTCAAGAAGTCCTCGAAGCGCGAGCGAGCGGAGCAGCACATGCTCCAGAACCTCCTCGGCAAGGTCTTGGCCGCGCGCAAGAACTACCAGGGCGCGCTCAAGGCCTACCAGGCGGCGAACCACCTCGACCTCACGGATCAGGAGACGATCCGTGGGCTCGCGGAGGTCTGCTTCGAGCTGGCGGATTGGCCGGGGTCACTCACCAACTACCAGAAGGTGCTGACCTCGCTCGAGGAGCACGACACCGAGCAGCGGGCGTACGTCTACCACCGCCTCGGCTGCATCAAGCAGGCACAGGGGCAGCCGAAGCAGGCCATCAACAACTTCGAGAAGGCCCTGCAGGTCGACCCGGCCCACCGGCCGACGCTCGACTCGATGGTGGTCGTCTACGAGCAGGCGAAGGACTGGCCGCAGGTCTGCCACTACAAGCGCATCATCCTGGACAACGTCTACGACGGCGAGGAGCGCTACAAGCTGCTCGTCGACATCGGCGACATCTGGGCCGATGGTGCGCGCGGCAAGACCCCGACCAAGGCGATGGAGGCCTACGACGAGGCGCTCGAGCTCAAGCCGCAGGACCTCTCGCTCCTCAACAAGCTGGTTCAGGTCTGCATGGCCGCGAGCCAGTGGGAGCGCGCAGTCGACGCTCTGTCACGACTCGCCGACGCGGACCCGCGCCTCGAGGCGAAGGTCAAGGCCAAGCGCATGACAGCGCAGGTCTACCGCGACTTCCTCAAGGACAACGAGCGCGCGGTCGATGTCTTCGACGAGGTCCTCGACATGGATCCGGCGGCGCTCGACGACTTCGAGCGCATCAACAAGATCCACACTCAAGAAAAGAACTGGCAACGGCTCGACCGCGCCTACCGCAAGATGATCAAGCGGCTCGCGGAGTCGTCGCGTGAAGACGTGGCCGGCAAGCCGAAGGCCGTGGTCCTCTTCAACCTGTTCCACGCGCTCGGTCTCATCTATCGCGACCGAACGCACGAGCCCGACAAGGCGATCCAAGCATTCCAGAAGGCGTCGGAGCTCAAGCCCGACGACATGACGGAGCACAAGATCCTGTCGGAGCTCTACCTGAAGTCCGACCAGGTCGACGGCGCCATCCAAGAGTTCCACAAGATGCTGGAGCTCGAGCCGATGACGGTCGACTGGTACAAGAACCTCTACGAGCAGTACCTGCGCAAGCAGTCCTACGACGAGGCCTGGTGCTTCGCTGCGGTGCTCTGCTTCTTCAACCGCGCTGGCGCCGAAGAGAAGCAGTTCTACGAGGACTACAAGCCGAGCGGTTTGCCGCAGGCACGCACGCGGCTCGACAACGAGACGTGGATGCGGCGCGTGTACCACCCCGACGAAAGCCTCTACCTCTCGAAGATCTTCGAGTGGATCACGCCTGCTGCGCTGCGCGGCAAGGTCGAGCAGATGAAGGCGAAGAACCAGATGCCGGTGCTCGACCAGCGTCATCGCCAGGACCCAGCGACGAGCACCGTGACGATGGCGCGCACCTTCGGGTGGGTGTGCACCGTCATGGGGATGCCGGCTCCCGCGCTCTACCTCCGCAACGACGTGCCCGGCGTTCTCTCCCACGTGCCCGTCGAGCCGCCGGCGAGCCTCGCGGGGTCCACGATCCTCCAGGGCTTCACCCCGCAGGATCTGGTCTTCATCATCGGCAAGCACGTCGCGTACTACCGACCCGAGCACTACATGCGCGCACTCTTCCCGTCGGTCTCCGAGCTTACAATCCTGTTCCTCGCAGGGTTGAAGCTCGCGGCCCCCGAGGTCCCCGCGCCGCCCGATCTCAACAACCAGGTCATGGCGGCCGCAAAGGGCCTCGCTCACTACATGGACGCGCGCCTCATGGATGGGCTCAAGCCTGCGGTGAAGAAGTTCCTCGCCGAGGACGGCAAGCCCAACGTCAAGCGCTGGTCGCAGTGCGTGGAGCTCTCGAGCTTGCGCGCGGCGTTCCTGCTCTCGGGCGATCTCGAGGCCGCGAAGAAGGTCATCACCAGCGAGCAGCAGATGCCTGGTGATTTGACGCCGCAGGAGAAGCTCAAGGAGATTCTGCTCTTCTCCGTGAGCCCGACGTACTTCGAGCTGCGTCAGCGTCTCGGGTTGGCGATCAAGGTCGGCTGATAGACCACACCGCTCGGCGGTGTGCTCGCATAGTGGATCGAGGGGAACGCGATGGAGCGCGTTCCCCTTGATTTTTCTGTCCGTCGGAGGACCATGGATCCGTGAGCGCAGCGCCGGCGTCCGTCCGGCTCGTCGAAGGAGCCGCGCGCCGATTCGGTGAGATCGACCTGATCGCACGCCTTGGACAAGGCGGGATGGCTGAGGTTTTCCTCGCCACGCGCAGGCGTAAGCCGACCGAGCTGCTCGTACTGAAGCGGCTGAAGGGCGATCTCGACGATCCCGAGCACCGCGCGATGTTCGACGACGAGGCGAAGATCATGCCTCTCTTGTCGCACCCGAACATCGTGAGGACGGTCGCGGTCGGTCAAGAGGACGGCCAACGCTACCTCGCGATGGAGTTCCTCGATGGTCTGCCGCTCGATCAATGTGCTGCGGCCATCTCGCGACTCGGGGAGCGCGCGATCCTCCACGTGGTCGCGGAGCTGCTCTCCGGCCTGCACTACGCGCACGAGCTCCACGGCGCGGACGGCAGCTCGCTCGAGGTCGTGCATCGCGACGTGAGCCCGCACAACGTCTTCATCACATACGAGGGCCGCGTGACGCTCGTCGATTTCGGCATCGCGAAGAGCCGCACGCGCGCGCTCCACACCGCGACCGGAGTCGTGCGCGGCAAGCTCGGGTACATGGCGCCAGAGCAGGCCCTCTGCGACACCGTCGATCGGCGCGCGGACGTCTTCGCCGCGGGTGTCATCCTTTGGGAGCTGCTCGCGAACAGGCAATTCTGGGCGGGTCAATCCGACGTGCAAATTCTCAAGCGGATGACGTTCGGCGAGATGCCGTCGCTCCGCGAGGTCTGCCCCGACCTGAGCGAAGAGCTCCTCAAGGTCGTCGACCGCGCGCTCGCCCCGAAGCCGGAGGATCGCTACTCGAGCGCGCTCGCCTTCCGCACGGACCTCGTCGCGCTCGCCGCGGACGCCGGGCCCTTTCGCCGACACGCGCTCGGACACGCGGTCACCGAGGCCGCGAGCGGCTATCGGCAGGCGCTTCACGACGTCGTGCAATCGCACCTCGAGGCCGCACGGAGCGGCACGTTGATCGAAGAGCCAGCTCCCTCGAGTGAGGCAGCGCCTGCGAGTGGCGCACCTTCGAGTGTGGGAGCGCCCATCACAGCGCAATCGGACGAAGCGCCGTCTTCTTCGAGCGACGACGCTGCCCCTCTGCCGGAGCGCGGCCCCGAGAGCGAGGACACCTCACTCGGCACGGCGGTGCTCCGCACCACGTCGTCACCAGTCACGCGCGAGGCCGTCGAGGCGAGCCTCGTCGACAGCGGTGTTCGCCCCGCGCCCGTCGCGCCGAAGCCTGCGCGTGCGCTGCGACGCGTGGGGTTCGTCGTTGCTGCGGTCGTCGCCCTCGGGCTGATCGCGTTCGTCGCGACCGGTCGTCCGAAGACTCCAGCCCCCGCAGCCTCGGCGACCTCGACAGCATCGGCAGCCGAGGTCAGCGACAACGTCCAGATCATCGTCACCGTGAAGCCGACGAACGCTGTCGTCTTCCTCGACGACATGCGCGTCGTGCGCATGCCTCTCATGAGCCGCTTCCCTCGTGACCTCGGGACCCACAAGCTCCGCGTCGAGTCTCCGGGCTACGAACCCGAAATGCACCTGCTCGTCTTCGATCGCGACGTGACGCTCGCGGTCGAGCTCTCGCCCCGCGAGAGCGCCGTCGCGCCCATCGCATCGAGCGCCGCGAGCGCACCGACGAGCTCGTCGCCGACCCCCGTGACGTCGGGGCCGCGCAGCTCGTCGACCGTGCGGTCCACGGCTTCGGCGACCGCAGTACACACGAGCGTGGTGGACGAGACGGACCCGTGGGGCCACAAGAAGCCGCGCAAGAACTGATGCGCGTGCGCTCTCGGCAGCTCGTGCGGTGTTCGCTCTTCGCGCTCGGTGCAGCAGCGGCGCTCACGCTGTTCGCGCCCGCCGCGTCGGCTCGCGAGTGCGGCCCAGCACCCGACGTCGGTGAGCCCTCCGCGGAGGCTCGCGCGGCGAACGACGAAGCCATCAACCTGAGCAAGGCAGGCAAGACCGCCGAGGCCCTCGAGGCCTTCCAGCGCGCGTACGACCTCAGCCCGAGCTGGGTGATCCTCTACAACATCGGCAAAATGGCCGCGCTAACCGGTGACTCCGCGCGCGCGCTCGCCGCGTACGAGTGTCACCTCGCGCACGGTGGTGAAGCCGTCGAGCCCAAGCGTCGCGCCGAGGTCGAGGCCGAGCTTCGACGGCTGCGCGGCGAGGTCGGGCTCGTCGCCGTCGAGGTCCCCGAGGCCGAGCTCCCCATCGAGCTCGACGGCGTCGAGGTCGGTCGCTCGCCGCTCGCGTCGCCCGTGTACGTGAACCCGGGCTCGCACCTCGTTCGCATCAAGCGCGCCGGCAAGACCGAGTCTCGCGTGGTCGAGGTCGCGCGCGGCGCTCGCGTGATCGTCACGTTCGATGGCGCGCCCGCGCCGACGACGAGCGGCGCGTCGTTTCGCTTTCCGTCGGGCGCGGTGGGCGCCGCGTGGATCGTCGCGGGCCTCACCGGCGTGGGCACGCTCGTGACCGGCACGCTCGCGCTCATCGGCGAGCGCGACATCGAAGACGACACCTACCTCGGGCCTTCGCGGCGCCCGCCCGCCGGCTCCGATCTCGCGAGCAAGATCGACACGACGCGCTCGCTCGCGGTCGCCACCGACGTGCTCCTCTCGCTCTTCATCGTGAGCGGCTCGTGCGCGATCGCGTTCAGCGTCGTGAACTCCCTCGCGAAGGAGCCCGATCAGCCCGCGGCTCGCATCAAGCTCGGGCCTGGCTTCGCGTCGCTGGAGGTCGACCTCCCGTGAAGCGCACCCGCGCTGCATGGCTCGCGTTCGCGCCGCTCGCGTTCGCCGCGTGCTCGCTCCTCGTCGACCCCGAGGTCGGCTCGGGTCTCGGTGCGCCGTGCGTCGACGACGACGAATGCCAAGCCTCGACGTGCATCGACGGGCTCTGCGCCGTGGGCTGCAACGACTCGAGCGGCTGCCCCGGCGGCACGGTGTGCGCGAATAGCGCGTGCTCGCTCCCGCTCGGTGTGGGCTTCGTCCTCGCGTACGACATCGAGCAAGATCAATTCGGCGAGTCGCTCGCGAAGGGCAGCGACGACCTCGTCGTCGCGCAGGCCTACGTCGTGCCCGAGCTCCGCGACGACGCCGAGCTCGCGAGCGAGGCCGTCGCGCGCGCGAACGAGCTCACCGCGACGGGCGCGCGTGTCATCGTCGCGGGCTCGCCGCTCTACGGGAGCGCCTTCCAGACCTTCGCGGAGAGCCACCCCGACGTCACGGTGCTCTCGTACGAGTCGCCCGCGACGTCGACGAACCTCGTCCGCATGGGCGTGCGCACCTACGAGGCCTACTACCTCGCAGGGCTCGCGGCAGGCCGCATCACGCAGACGGGGCGGCTCGGCATGCTCGGATCCATCGCGTCACCGCCGACGATCGCCTCGATCAACGCGTTCGCGCTCGGCGCTCAAACCACGCACCCCGGCGCGATCGTCGAGCTCCGCTGGATGGGCGCGCCGCACGACACCTCGCCCAAGGTCGACGGCAAATCGAAGGAACGGCGCGACACCGAGGACATGGTCCTCGACACCGGCTGCGACGTCATCGCGCACACGCTCGACAACAGCATCCCGCTCTACACGCTGAAGTCGCTCATCGACGACGGCGCAGACGTCTACGGCATCGGCGCGAACCTGCGCGACGCGTGCGACGTGCTCCCCGCGGGGCGCTGCATCGGCACGACGTACTTCGAGTGGGGGCCGTACCTCAGCCGCATCATCCACCGCCTCCATCACTATGACGACGTTGGCCCAATCGAGGTCGAGCGCATTCGCGTGAGCGACACGGACAGCGCATTCGGCTTCATCGTCGGCGACAACATCGACATGCAGCAGCAGATCGCCACCGAGGTCGACGCCGTGCGCGCGAGCCTCGCGACCAACACCGGCGCCGGGCAGATCTTCGACGGCCCGATCACGTCGACCGGTCAATGCGAGGCCGCGCTCGGCACGAGCCCCTGCGTCGCCGAGGGCGCAGAGCTCTCCGAGGAGGGCCTCGCTTCGATGTGCTGGCTCGTCGCGGGCATCGTCGACGAGACGGGCGCGCCGGCGATGGCGCCTGCCTCGTGTACACCGCTGTAAGCGAGGTTTGATTTGGGGGGGAGAGATGGACCCTCCAGCGCTGACTTGAATGTCAGCGCACACGGCGCCGCGCGCCCACGCTCGCCGCGACGTCGTCCTCGCTGAGGCCGGTCCACCGCGCGACCGCCGCGAGCACCACCCGATCGACGCGTCCACCCGGCGGAGAGCGCACGTCGCGCGCGAAGTCCTCGTCGATCGGGAGTCGCGCGCTCACATCGCTGAGTCGCTCGCCGTTCGCGCGGAGCCCGAGCGCGACGCGCCACGCGCGGTGGTAGACCGACATCGCGAGCATCCACGACGCGACCTCGAGCGCGCCCTCGCGAGCGCCGTCGAGCACGGCGCGGAGCTCGGCCGCGCGCTCGCGCAGCGTCGCGACCTCGAGCCGATCGAGCTCGCGCAGCGCGCTCGGGAAGCGCGCCGCCAGCGCGCGGAGCACCTCGTCGGGCGGAGGCGGTTCGCCGCGTGTGTGGGCCTCTCGCAGCGCGAGCAGCGTCGCGTACTTCTCCTCGAGCTCGGCGAGATCCTCGAGGTCGACGAGCGGTCGCGACATCAGAGCTCCCCGTCGGGGAAGGCGAGCACGTCCTCGAGGCTCGTCGCGCCGGCCGCGAGCATCACGAGCCGATCGAGCCCGAGCGCGTTGCCCGCCGCGGGCGGCATGCCCTCGGCGAGCGCGCCGATGAAGCGCTCGTCGATCGGGTAGAGCGGCAGGCCGCGTCGCGCGCGCTCGGCGAGATCGCGTTCGAAGCGCGCGCGCTGCTCGAGCGGATCGGTGAGCTCCCCGAAGCCGTTGCAGAGCTCGACGCCGTCCGCGTAGAGCTCGAACCGCTCGGCGTAGCGCGGGTCGTCAGGACAGAGCCGCGCGAGCGAGGCCATCGGGGCGGGGTAGCGCTCGAGCACGACGGGGCCGCGCGCGCTCGCGAGCGCGGGTTCGACCTCGTCGACGAGCACTCGGAAGAACGTGTCCTCGTCGCCGTGCGCGAGCTCGAGCATGCGCGCTTCGCCGACGTGCGCGTAGCGCTCGAACGCCGCGGCCACGCTGATCCGCTCGAACGGGCGCGCGAGCTCGAGCCGCGCGAGCGTCGAGGTCGAGGGCGCGAGCGTGCGGCCGACCGCGGCTGCGCGCACGATGAGGGCCTCGGTGTCCGCGATGACCTCGTCGAGATCGGCGAAGGCTCGATACCACTCGAGCATCGTGAACTCGGGGTTGTGACGACTGCCCCGCTCGCCGCGTCGGAAGCTCTTCGCGAGCTGGAAGCAGCGCGGGACGCCGCCGACGAGCAGGCGCTTCATCTGGTACTCGGGCGACGTGAGCAGGTAGCGCTCGCCGCGTACGACCTCGAAGGCATCGAGGTGCAGATCGAGCCCGGGGCACGGCGCGAGCACCGGCGTGTCGACCTCGAGGAAGCCGGCCTCGTCGAAGTGCGCGCGCACCTCGCGCACGAGCACCGCGCGCAGGCGGAGCCGCGCGCCTACGCCGCCATCGAAGAACCGCGCGACGTCGCTCGGCGCGCCCTCGCTGCGCGCAGCCGTCTGTGTGCGCGAGATCACGAGCGCGTCGTGGAGGTGAGCGACACCAGCTCGAAGGCCCTCGAGGACGACGAGATCTCCGGTCGCGAAGACGTCGCTCGCGTTCGCGAGCGTGGCCGTGATCGTCGCGCGATCGTCGTGCAAGACGAGCTCGCGCGACGTCGCGACGAGCACGCGTCCACCGACGCGCACCCGCGCGCCGCCAGCGAGCCCGTGCGCGTCCGCGGGCGAGATCGTCGGCTCAACCGAGCGTGGTGTGGATGGCACCGTCTGCGTCCTCCGAGAACCAAGCGAGTTCGAACTCGGCGTCGTGGTAGAGCGAGACGCCTCCGCCCTCGCGCGCGAGCTCGCGCACGAGGTCCTGCTTTTCCTCGGCGGCGCGCGCGGGCGCGAGATCGTAGCCGGTGACCCACGCGGCCTTGACGTGGCTGCGTGTCGGCAAAAGATCGGTCGGCGCTGCGATTCTGCGTCCCGTTCGCTCGTCGAGCACGATCGGGATGAGGAGCCCCGGCGTGTGCCCGTCGCTCACGCGGAGCTCGACGCCCGGGAGCGGCGAGGTCGCCGCGTCGTCGATCACCGTGAGCCTCGCGTGCGAGCTCACCGCACGCACGACGTCATCGCGGAAGCTGCCTGCGTCGCGCAGCGTCGCGCGCCGCGCATGCGCGAGCGCACGCGCGGACACGAGCACCTCGGCGTCGGGGAGCGTGAGCTCGCTTGCTTCGTCGACGAGGCCGCCCGCGTGATCCCAGTGGAGGTGCGTGGCGAGCACGTGGGTGATCGACGACGGATCGAGCCCAGCGATCGTGAGCGCCTCGCGGAGGGGAGGGGCGCTCGTGAGCGCGTACCGCTCGCGATCTTTCGCCGACCAGGCGGCGCCGAGGCCCGCGTCGACGAGCGCGCGAAATCCGTGGCGCACGTCCTCGATCACGAGGACGCGCGCTGCGAGCGCGATGCGGTGCTGCGCGTCCGCTGGGTGCACGCGCTCCCACGCAGCCCGCGGCACAATGCCGTGCATCGCCCCGCCGTCGAGCGCGAAGCGCGACGCGACGAACGATCGAACCGAGGCCACAAAAGCTCGGTCGAGCTAGATGCCGCCGGTGCCGCCCGTGCCGCCGACGCCGGTGCCGCCCGCTCCGCCGGTGCCACCCGTACCGCCGGTGCCACCCATACCGCCGACGCCGGTGCCGCCCGAACCACCCGCTCCACCAGTCGCGCCGCTGCCACCATCACCGCCGGTCGCTCCGGTGCCCGTCGAGTTGCTCGACGTCGTGTTGCCGGTGCCGCTCGTCTGGGGCGTGCAGTCGGGAGCCGTCGACGAACCGTCCGCCTTGCAGCAGACGTCAGCGTTCCCGCCGAGCTCGCGCGAGGTCAGGCAGACGAGCCCTTCAGCGCAGTCGTTGTTGCCGTTGTCCGCGTTGCAGCGCTGGCCCTCGTCCTGGACGACGCATGCGCTCAGCGCGACGAGGAGCAAGGCGAAGGACCCAGAGAGGACTCGGCGGACGTCGACCACGGGGTGTCTCTACACGAGATCCAGCAAAGGACCAATCACGGTGAGGGTTTTCGAGGCAGCGACGCGGCTTCGTGGCAGAGTGCCCGGTGCGGCGAGGCCGCGCGTGATGCTGCTCGACTCGTTTGGCCTGCGACCCTCCATCGCCGATGCGTTCGGCGTGCTCCGCGGAGAGGGGCTCGTGCTCGGCCGCGTCGTGCGCGTCGAGCGAGGCTTTGCAGCCGTTCAAACCGAGGACGGTGAGCTCACGGTCCACGTCCCGAAGAGCATGCTCCGCCCGAAAGGGGACGGCCCTCCTTCCTCCGCGGACCGCCGATCCGGACCTCGATCGACACCCCCGAGCGCGTCGCTCACGAGCACTCCGGTCACGGGTGACTGGGTCGCGGTCGACGCGCGACGCGGTGCGATCGCGGAGGTTCTCCCGCGCGGTGCGTGCTTCGTCAGGCGCGCGGCCGGCAAACGAGGCGAGCCCCAGATCGTCGCTGCGAACGTCGATCGCGTGTTCGTGCTGATGGGCCTCGACGGCGACTTCAACCTGCGTCGGCTCGAGCGATACCTCGCCCTGACGAAGGACGCCGGCGCCGATGCGGTCATCCTCCTCACGAAGGCGGGGCTCTCGAGCGACTTCGAAGCGGGCTTGGCGACTGTGCGCGAGCTCGCGGCCGGCGCGCCCGTCGAGGCCATCGACGTCGTGTCGGGGATCAACAGCGACGCGCCGCTCCGCTACCTCGGGCCGGGGGTGACGGCCGCGCTCATCGGGAGCTCGGGCGTCGGCAAGTCCACGCTCGCGAACTACTTGCTCGGCGCCGACGCGCTGAAGACCGCGGCCGTGCGCGAGCACGACGATCGCGGCAAGCACACGACCACGCGTCGCGAGCTCTTCGCGCGACCGTGGGGTGTGATCATCGACACGCCGGGGATGCGTGAGCTTTCGCTCCACGCTGAGCCCGAGTCCGTCGAGGCCGCGTTCCCCGACATCGCCGAGCTCGGCGCGAGCTGTCGCTTCAGCGACTGCGCACACGAGCGCGAGCCCGATTGCGCCGTGAGGAAGGCCGTCGAGGACGGCACGCTCGCGCCCTCGCGGCTCGCGAGCTTCAAGGTGCTGCGCGCCGAGGTCGAGGAGCGCGACAAGGCTCCGCGCTCCTCACGTCGTCGTGGGCGCTGAACGGGGTCGAGCCGCGACTTCACCACGCGTCGCGCTCACTCCGTGAAGTCGGGCGTGAAGAAAATCAGCCGAACGACGCTGACGACGTTGAGCGTGAGGTAGAGCCCGAGCTGCTGATCGAAGCCTTGCTCGCGGCCCGTCGCGCCGCTGCGGGTGACGACCGGATCCGCGAAGTAGAGGAGCTCGTGCTCGACGCGCAGCCCGATCAGCTCGTAAAAGAACTGGCCGCCGACGCCATACGCGCCGCCGAAAATCGTGGCCTTGTCAGGGTGGTTCGCCCAAATCGCAGCGCCGACCGACCCGAGCGCGCTCGCGGTGAACATCGACCAGCGGTTGCCGACGTGTGCCGTCAGCCCGAACGCGCCCTGGTGATAGGACCATTCGGTGTTGAGCAGGCCGAACTGCCAGCTCGCCGTGGGCGAGAGCCACACGCCAAAGAGCTCCTCCGACGCGATCCGGAACTTGATCCCGAATCGCACGTTCCCGGCGAAGTGGGCGCCATGCTCGGGGTCGAGCGCGATGCCCCCACCGACGTCGAATTGCACCGGCGTCACCTGATCGACGTTGGGTTTGCGTGGGACCTCGTCGTCGTCCGCGTGAGCCGGACTCGCGAGCGCGAAGAGCGAGAGCGCGACGAAGAGTGAGCAGAGGACGCGGGCGAGCTGGCGCATCGAAAACTCCGGGGCGGGGAAGTCGAGAACTTTCTCGACACCCGAGGAGTCGCCGCGTGGCTTCGAACCAGTGACGCGGTTTCTTCGAGGTAGACCGCGCGGCGTTATGCGGACCCAGCGCAGGCGCTCGCATCGAATGCACGCCCGCCAACCACGGTCGCCTCGATCGCGGCGGTCGGATCGAGCAGCGCTCCTCGCACCACCACGAAGTCGGCGCGCTTGCCGACCTCGAGCGAACCGCAATCACGCTCGGCGTTGCACGCCCGCGCCGCACCTCGCGTGTAGAGCGCAAGCGCTTCGTCGAGCTCGATGCGCTGCTCGGAGTCGAGGACCCTTCCTCTCGCGTTGCGCCGCGAGCAAGCGGCCCTGATCGCGTGGAGCACGTCGAAGCCGGTCACGGGGTAATCGCTCGAGCCGGCCACCTGCACACCGGCGTCGAGCAGCGAGCGCAGCGGCTCGAAGGGTAGCCCTGGGATCGACGCGGCCGATCCCAGGCTGGGCATCGCGATCATCCCGGGCTGGACGACGACCACGATGCCAGCGCTCGCGAGCCTGCGGATCTGCTGCGGCTCGAGGAACGAGCCGTGCTCGAGCCTCGGTGGCGCCACCGCGTGGAGCGCGGCGCCCGCGCGATCGTAGGCCGCAAGCGCGTGCTCGGCCGCTTCGTTGCCGACAGCGTGCGTAGCGACCGCGAACCCGCGCGCTGTGATCGCGCGCACGATGTCGATCGCCTCCTCGCGTCGGTAGATCGCGATTCCAGTGCGGACCTTCGCCCCGTAGCGTGGCGCGGTCGACAGCGTCGTGCGCACGGGGTCGAGCGAGCGTGACGTGATCGCGAGCGCCGCGGTGCGTGCGAGCACGCCGACCGTCTGCCACCAAGAGAGGCACATCGCGCAGCCTGGCGCGCCGTCGAACACCAGCTTCACGGGACCGATCGTGAGCGGGCCTTCGACGTGCCCGGTCGGCGGGCCGTCGAGCACGTCGCGGGGCTGCTCGAGGTAGCCCGACGTCGAGACTGGACACACGGTCGTAGGAACGAGCACGTGACCACGCGCGGCGGCCTCGCGATAGACCGCGAACAGCTCCCACGGCACGGTTGCGTCGCAGACGCGGGTGATCCCTGCAGCGAGGAGACGCCGGTAATGCTGGGCCATGCGCGCGAGGATGCCCTCTCGATCGTGCGCGCCGAGGTCAGGTCGAGCGAGCGCCTCGACCCGGCTCATGCCGCGCTCGGTCAGCAGCCCGTTCGGCCAGCCCGCGCCGTCGCGCGCGATGACGCCGCCCGGGGGATCGGGTGTGTGTCGATCGATCCGCGCGAGCTCGAGCGCCCGGCTGTTCGCTACCGCGCGGTGGCAGGTGTAGTGGATCGCGAAGACCGGCCTGTCGGGGATCGCTTCGTCGAGCTCCTGCCGTGTCGGCGCGCGGCGCTCGGCGAGTTGGCCTTCGTCCCACTCCATCGCGACGAGCCAGCGGTCAGGAGGAAGCTCGGCAGCCGCCGTCGAAAGGGCGCTGAGCAGCGACGCGAGGTCGTGCACTTTGGGCGGGACCAGCCGCACCGCCCCGCCGTAAAGCGCGGACAAGCTGACGTGGTGATGCGCGTCGATGAAGCCAGGAAGGATCGTCCGGCCCTCCAACCGCACGAGCCGCGCGTCGTCGCCGGCCCGCGCGCAGACCTCCGTCTCCGAACCGAGATCGACCACGCGCTCGCCACGAATCGCCATCGCGTCGACGATGCGACGTGCGCCGTCCATCGTGCGGATCGCAGCCCCGAGGTAGACCGTCGTCTGCAAGGACGCAGGATACCGTGCCGAGCGCTACTCGCGAACGCGTGAGCTCGGCGCGTCCGACGTGCGCGCGGGGCTGCGGAGCTCGCGCACCGCGGCGGTCAGGTCCACGCCGTTGAGGGTCGGCGGTCCGAGGTGCGGCACCAGCCAATCAGCAGCCTCGTCGACGGCGCCGAAGAGCTTCAACGGAGCTGGCGTTCGCACGAGCATCGTGACCCCCGTGAGCACGCTGCGGACGATCGCGAGCCCGAAGCCCTCGCTCTCGCGGACCGCTGCGTAGGCCTTCACTCCATCGCCGAGCGTCCGGATGACCCCGGCGAACGCCTGGCGCGCCGGTGCCTCGGGCGGGCTCGCGCTCCGCTCCAGCACGTTCAGACTGACGATGCCGCGCGGGTGCTGCTCCGCGTGAGCGTGCATCGCCGCGCCGGCTCGCTTGATGGCGTCGACCGAGGGCGTTGCGAGCCAAACCGCGACGAACACGCGATCCACGACTCCGAGCACGCAACCAGCTTCTCGCGCGCGGACTGTGACGGGGAGCCTCGGCACGCAGCGCCCATAACACGAATGGCTCGAGCGACGCGATCACGTCTTCCACGAGGGTTCTCGGCCGTCGCACGACGTCAGCCGGGTTTGCTCCGCTCGTAGCTGAGGCCCGCGCCGATCTCGGGACGCTGCAGCCAAAGCGACGCCTCCAGTTGCTGACCTGTCGCGACAGCGATCGGGCAGCCCAGAAGCGAGAGCTTTTCGAGCCGAGGGAAGTTGGCCTCGGCGTCGAAGAAGGCGAGCGCGCCCCGATCCGTGATTCGATTCTCCATCAGAAAGAGCTGGCGGAGCGCAGGCATCGAGGTCGCGGCGACGGTTGTCGCACACGCGTCATCGAGCTTGCAGCGGTGCAAGTCGAGATGCTCGAGCCGCGGGAGATCGCCGAGCGCTGCGCAGTCGGCGGGCGTGAGCTGGTCGTCGACGATCGAGAGCGTGGTGAGCGACTCACGAAACGGGCTCTCGACGAGGGACGCGAGGCCGCCGCCGACCTGCGTGTTGAAGAGGGACAGCTTGGCGAGGCTCCGCATCGACGACGACCCGGCGAGAGCGTCGAGGCCGACGGCCCCGACCGCGCAGCCTGAGATCGTGAGCTTGGTCAGACCGGGGAGGGGACAACTCGCCAGCGCGGCGCCGAGCGCTCCGACGTCACGGGGCCAGCCGAGATCGCGACGCCCTCGCATTTCGAGCTCGCGCAGTCGCTGAAAATTCAGGGTCTCGAAGAGGCGCGCGCACGTCGCTGCGTTCGGCAGCTCGAGCGTCAGCGTCTTCAGGTCGGCGAAGCGAGGACTCAACGAAAGGACGCGCGCAGTCGCGAGATCGATCGCTTCGAGCCGCAGATGATTACCTCGACGCGCGAGCCACGCCGCACGCATTCGGTCGCGCAGCCCGAGTGACCCACGAACCAGCCTGGCCGGCTCATCGTCGAGCCTTGAGGTCTGGTCACGATAAGGGGCGCTCAAGCAGCCCGCCTCAGGCGCGGTTCTTGTGCTCGATCGCCTGCGCGAAGAGGCTCATGTAACCGACGGCGCTCGTCAGCGAGAACACCAGCGACGTGTAGACGAGAAGGCGCCCGACGTTCACGAGGTCCAGAACGCCGAAGTCGTAGAAGAGCCCGTGGATGCGGTACGGGTAGCCGAGGATGAGGCAGATGATGCCGATCATCTGGAGCGCGGTCTTGGCTTTGCCGCCCTTCTCCGCGGCGATCACGAGGCCCTCGCTCGAGGCGATGCTCCGCAAAGCGGTGATCGTGATTTCGCGCGAGATGAGGAACGCGACGGCCCATGCCGGGATGCGGCCCATCGCCACGAGCCACACGAGGGTCGCGGCGACGATGAGCTTGTCGGCGAGCGGATCGAGGAACTTGCCGAGCACGCTGACGAGGTTTTGCCGACGCGCGAGCCACCCGTCGAGCGCGTCGGTGATCGCGGCGAGCCCATAAATGCACGCAGCCCAGAAGCAGTCGCGCGGTGTGCCGCGCGCGAGCAGCCAGAGCACGACAGGGATCATCACGACACGCGTGAACGTGAGCAGGTTGGGCAGGTTGCCCGCGTCCTCCCAGAGCGTCTTGCGCTCGGCGCGCTTGCGCTGAGCGTTCTCGCGGCGCTTCTCACGGCGCTCTTCGCGGCGCTTCTCGCGGCGAGCGCGCGCCTCTTCGCGAGCGCGCGCCTGCTTCACCTTATCGGCCATCGATGAACACCATGCCCTCGCCGCTCAGCGCGACCAAGCCCCGCGTGCGCGACGGAGCTTCGCTCGGAGGAATGACGCGCGGCGTGAGCCGCCCCGTCCACCCGAGGATGGTGTGCGCGCGCAGGTAGAGCGAGCAGCTCTCGCTCGCCTCGAGCGAGCCGAACGCTGGCGGCATCGCGAGCGTCACCGAGCCCTGCCCGCGGAGCTGCACCATCGGGATGAAGTCGCCCTCGCCGCCAGGGAGCCGCCCGTTCTCGTAGGTCACGTCGCCGTCGAAGGCGACGAGCGAGGTCTCGCGGATGGTGAGCGGCTCGGCGTCGAGCGCGACCGCGATGAGCTTGGTTCCGGCGGGTGGCCCGAGCACGACGTGGCGCAGGCCCTCGACGAGGAGCATCGGGGACGACGCGTGCCCGAGCAGACCCTCGGAGTCGCGGACCCGCGAGCGACGCCGCAGCGGTTCGGTCGAGTAGCCCGAGACCGACGAGAGCGCGCGCACGGCGTCGAAGCGCAGCGCGACCGGGCCCGTCGGCTGCACGAGCACGCAGCCGCTCTTGTGAAGATGCATCGCTTGCTCGCGAGGGAAGGCGAGCAAATGATCACGCGCGACGGCGACGAGGTCGCGCGCTGGCGTCGCCGGCGGTGGGCTCGACGCGATCGCGCGCGCGGCTTCACCCGAATGACCGCGCAGCTCCGGGGCCTCGCGCGGGACGATCGGCGCCGTGATGTGCGGGCTCGAGAGCGGGCTCGCGGCGCTCGTGAGGGGCGGCGCGCCCATGAAGGGCTGCGTGTGCATCGGCTCGCGAACCTCGACCGCGCCGCTGAGGTCGTGCGCGCTCTCGCGACCCGAGAGCGAGAGCGCGGGGCCGCGCGCCGAGAGCGTGTCCGCAGGGGCGAGCGACGGCACGAGCGTCGTCGAGCCGGAGCGTCGCTCGTAGGCCGCGATGGGCTCGGGCTCGCGACCGGGCTCGACCGCGGACCACGTGCCGCTCGACGAGAGCGAGCTCGACTCGTCGGCCGCGCGAAACCCAGCTTGATCGGGCCGATCGAGCGCATCGAAGGCATCGGACGCGGCGTTCGACACCGCGGCACGGTCCGGCCCCGAGAGCGCGCGAGCCCGCGCCGCGTGCGTCGGGGAGAGCTCGATCAGCTTCTTCGCCATGCCGTGATGCCCGCCGGCTTGGAACGCAGCGATCGCCCGCTCCATGTCGCCGAGGCGTTGGAACGCGAGCCCCAAATAACCCCAGGCGCGCGCGTGCGCTGGGTCGCGCTGCACGACGTTCTCGAGCTGGCTGCGCGCGCGCTCGGGCTGGCCCGTCTTCAGGTAACAGAGCGCGAGGTTGATCCGCGGCGTGACCGACTGCGGGTGGGCCTCGATGAGCTCCTCGTAGATCGCGATCGCGCGAGGGTAGAGCCCGAGTCGAAAGTAGACGATCGCGAGGAGATCCTGCCCCTTCGGGTCACGTGGCTGCAGGCCGAGCGCGTGCTCGATCTCGCGCTTCGCCTCGTGGACGCGATCGTCCTGGAGGAGCTCGCTCCCGCGATAAAGGTGGAAGAGGAAATCCTCGGCTGCGACCTCTCGCACGGACTCCGGGCCGGGATCGTCCTCGAGCATGGGCGGCGCAGTCTATCAGACTGCTCGCGCTTCGCCCCGCGCCGATGCGACTCGGTTCGTCAGCCCTTCCCCCTTCGCGTCGCTCGACCAGCACGGCGACACATCGATTTTGATGGGTCATGAACCGATCGAAATCACTGGGGCGAGGCACGAGTGCCGTGGAAACGAAGTTTCCACGCAAGAGAAATGGGGGCCCGCGGAACAAAAGCGCTGGCTTCGACGGAGAATTCGCGCCGCCTTCGCCCCGCCAGGGGCGGCGCGAAATCTTCAAGAAATGCTGGTTCCAGGGGACTAGGATGCGCGGCCATGCGTGCCCGCAGACCATCCATCGGAGTCCTGACCCTCACCTTGGGGCTAACGGTGTCGGGGGCGTTCGGGTGCAGCGGCGGGACGCTCTCTCAGGGGCCGAGCGACACGCTGCGCGCGTACGCGCAGGCCCTCGAGGACAAGCGCGTCGACGACGCTTACAGACTCCTCAGCGACGACGCGCGCCGCAGCATCAGCCTCGAGGCCTTCCGGCGCATGGTGCTCGAGAACCCCGACGACGTGATGGAGGTCGCGCGCGCCCTCGCGCGGCCCGCGACCGACCCCACCGTCGCCGCGACCGTCACGCTCCCGAACGGCGAAGAGCTGAAGATGGTCTACGAGAACGGGCGTTGGCGGATCGACGCGGCCGCCCTCGACCTCTACGGCCAGGCCACGCCTCGCCAAGCTCTGACTGGGTTTCT
Source organism: Polyangiaceae bacterium (assembly GCA_046351325.1). Classification (GTDB taxonomy): domain Bacteria; phylum Myxococcota_A; class Polyangia; order Polyangiales; family Polyangiaceae; genus Xiheicaenibacterium. The sequence goes on from JAXLYR010000002.1 coordinate 83,760, forward strand.
CCGAGCGTTCGAGCGCAAGCGCTACGACGTCGTTCTGCGCTACGTGCCCGACGACGTGCGTGAGGGTGTCGGCGCCCCCGAGCCCGCGACGCCCACCGCGGACGCTTCGGGCACGCCCCCGCCCGCAGGCAGCGGCACGCCGACGACCCCACCAGCCACGGGGACGAGCCCCGCCGACGTGATCGCGCAGCCTGGTGGCGAACTCACCGCCGAGCGCCTCCGCGACGAATGGGAGGGCCGCCAGAAGGCGGAGATGACGCGCATCGTGCAAGCCATCAAGGCCGCGCTCCCCACGGCCACCATCGAAGAAATGGGCGACGTCGCGAGCATGTCCTACGGCGCCGACGGCACGGTCTCGTTCATCCGCGAGCACGGCGCGTGGAAGATTCGTGACTTTTGATTGAGGAGCGCGGTGATCGGGCCGCGCTGGCTCTCCGCGGCTTGGTGTACTAGCTTCCCCAGGATATGGCCTCGGGTCACGCGCCGTCGAAGCCGCCGCCCCCTTCCGAGGTGGAGGGCGTGCCCATCCTGCCGCTGCGCAACTCGGTCTTGTTCCCCATGTCGGTCGTCCCGATCAACGTGGGCAGGCCGCGCAGCGTGCGCCTCGTCGAGGAGCTCCTCGGCCGCGAGCGCGCCGTCGTCGGCGTGCTCAGCCAGCAGTCGGCCGAGGTCGACGAGCCCACGTTCCGCGACCTCTACTCGGTGGGCACGCTCGCCCGCGTGGTGAAGGTCATCCGGCTCGGGCAAGGCAACTACTCGGTCGTCCTCAACGGGCTCGGGCGCTTCCGCGTACGCGAGCCGCAGGGCCTCGAGCCTTACATGCGCGCGCGCATCGAGCGCATCCCCGAGTCTCTCGCGCGCGACGCGGAGCTCGATGGCCTCGGCACCGCCTTGCGTGAGTCCACGAGGGAGGTCCTGGCCCTCATGCCCAACCTGCCGAAAGACACGGCCGGCATCCTCGACAACGTGCGTGAGCCAGGCGCGCTCGCCGACCTCATCGCCTCGAATTTCCCTCAGGCGCAGGCCAGCATCCCCGACAAGCAGCAGATCCTCGAGGCCTTCGACACGAAGGCCCGCGTGCGGCTCGTGCTCGCGATGGTGAGCCGCCAGCTCGAGGTGCTCCGCGTGAAGAAAGAAATCTCCCACATGGTGCAGGAGGAGATGGGGAAGAACCAGCGCGAGTACATCCTGCGCCAGCAGATGAAGACCATCAAAGAGGAGCTCGGCGAGGCCGGCGACGACGACGAGATCGAGGAGCTGCGCGAGCGCATCCGCCTCGCGAACGTCCCGCCCGACGTCGAGAAGGTCGCGAAGAAGCAGCTCTCGCGGCTCCGCACGATGTCGCAGCAGTCCGCCGAGTTCAACGTCACGAAGACCTACCTCGAGTGGATCGCCGACCTCCCTTGGTCGAAGACGACGACCGATCGCATCGACGTGAAGGAGGTCCGTCGCTGCCTCGACGAGGATCATCTCGGCCTCGAGAAGGTGAAGAAGCGCATCGTCGAGTACACCGCGATCCGCCAGCTCCGCGCTGACAAGAAGGGGCCGATCCTGCTCTTCGTCGGCCCGCCCGGCGTCGGCAAGACCTCGCTCGGGCGCTCGATCGCCCGCGCCATGGGCCGTCGCTACGAGCGCATCGCGCTCGGCGGTGTGCGCGACGAGGCCGAGATCCGCGGGCATCGCCGCACGTACGTCGGCGCGCTCCCCGGCCGCATCCTCCAGGCCCTGAAGAAGGCCGGGACGAAGAACCCCGTCCTCGTCCTCGACGAGGTCGAGAAGATGGGCGCCGACGTCCGTGGCGATCCGACGGCCGCGCTCCTCGAGGTCCTCGATCCCGAGCAAAACTCCACGTTCCAAGATCACTACCTCGATCTCCCGTTCGATCTCTCGCAGGTCACGTTCCTCGCGACCGCGAACGAGCGCGACGCGATCCCCGGGCCGCTCCTCGACCGCATGGAGGTCATCGAGGTCCCTGGCTACACCCGCGCCGAGAAGCTCGGCATCGCGCGCGAGTTCCTCGTGCCGAAGCAGCTGCGCTCGCACGGCCTCACCGACGAGCGCCTCGACTTCCTCGAGCTCGGCATCGAGGCCGTTGTCGATCACTACACGCGTGAGGCCGGCGTCCGGAACCTCGAGCGCGAGATCGCTGCGATCTGTCGCGCGACCGCGGTGCGCCTCGCCGAGGGTGAGGACGTGCGCCAGGCCGTCGATCGCGATCACGTCGAGCGCGTGCTCGGCCCGCACAAGTACCGACCCGAGCTCGCCGAGCGCAAGCTATCGCCCGGTGTCGCGACGGGGCTCAGCACCTCGGCCGGCGGCGGTGACATCCTCTTCATCGAGGCCACGAAGATGCCCGGCAAGGGACAGTTCGTGCTCACCGGCAACATGCGCAACGTGATGCAGGAGTCCGCGACCACCGCGGTCTCTTTCGTCCGATCGCGCACGAAGGATCTCCACCTCGACCCCGAATGGCTGAAGGCCATCGACCTCCACGTGCACGTGCCGAAGCACGGCACGCCGAAGGACGGGCCGAGCGCGGGCATCACGATCTTCCTCGCGGTCGTGTCGCTCTTGCTCGACTGCCCGGTCCGCAGCGACCTCGCGATGACCGGCGAGATCAGCCTGCGCGGTCGCGTCCTGCCCGTCGGCGGCATCAAACAGAAGCTCTTCGCAGCACATCGCGCCGGCCTGAAGGAGGTCCTCATCCCTTCGCGCAACCGTCGCGATCTCGAGGAGGTCCCGCCCGAGGTGCTGGCCGACGTGAAGGTCACGATGGTGTCGACCGTCGCCGAGGTGCTCGCGATCGCGCTCTTGCCGCCCGTCCGCCAAGGCGAAGCAGAGCCGCCCGAGCCGAACGAGGTGTCGTACGGCGGCTGAGACGGCTCGGGCCGACCAGCCTCGGTTGGCTGCGCCGATCGCTGTCCGCGTGGCCCTCGCGCTCTCGGTGCTGATCACCGGGGGCGTCGGCGTGCTCGATGCGTTCGCGGGCCCCGGTTACGAGATCGCGCTCGTCACGGGGATCGTCCTGCCCTCGGTGGTCGCCGTCGCGACCTCGTTCGATCTGCGTGGTGATCGCCTCACGAGCCGCACGCCGTTCGACGCGCTCTCACGCGGCGCCGCGCTTGGGGCCTCGGTCGCGGCGCTCTCGCTCGCGGTGACGCTGCTCCACGGCGTTCGCGTCGGCATCTGCGATCTCTGGACGGGCCTCGAGATCATCGTGCTCGGCCCGTCGATGGGCCTCGTCCTCGCGGGCATGTGGGGTGCGATCGTCGCCGAGCTCGCCGCGGAAATCGGTCGCCGCCGGACGCCGAAGACCACGCGCGCAAAGCGGGTGCTCGCGGGGGCAGGGCGCGTCGTCCTCGCGATGTCGCTCCCCGTTGGCTCGATCGTCGTTAGTTTAACGCGGTTCTACTCGAGCCCGATGATCTTCGCCTACGATCCGTTCGTCGGGTACTTCAGCGGCAGCCTCTACGACACCGTCCTCGACTTCGGCAACCTCCGCACCTACCGGCTCGCGACGCTCGCGACGATGCTCGCGCTCGTGATCGCGGCGCTCCACCTCGCGCGGCGCGCCGACGGAGCGCTCCGGCTGCGCTGGCTCGGTCGGCCGCTCCTCGCCGCACTCGGCGTCGCGGCGCTCTTCGCCAGCGTGACCTCGACCATCGAGGGCGCGACGCTCGATCACTGGCACACGCGCTCGACGATCGCGGCGGAGCTCGGCGCCTCGATGCAAGGTGATCGCTGCGACATCGTCTATGCCTCGACGCTCGACCGCGGCGACGTCACCCGCCTCATGAAAGAGTGCGAGGCCCACGTCATCGTGAACGAGAAGTGGTGGGGCGCGCGCGGGCCCGACAAGATCACGGTGTTCCTCTTCGCCGACGAAGATCAGAAGGCGCGCCTCATGGGCGCATCGGGCACCAACATCGCGAAGCCTTGGCGTCGCGAGGTCTACATCCAGGGCACGGGCTATCCACACCGCGTGCTCGGTCACGAGCTCATGCACGTCATCGCGGGCTCGGCGGGGCGCGGGCCCTTCCGCGTCGCGGGCAGCTTGGGTGGGCTCTTGCCGAACCCCGGCCTCATCGAGGGCGTCGCTGTCGCGGGCTCGCCGAAGGACGACGACCTCTCTCCGATGGAGTGGGCGAGGGCGATGAGGGACCTCAAGATCCTGCCGCGCCTCAGCGATCTCTTCGCGCTCGGCTTCCTCACGCACGACTCGTCGATGGCGTACACGGTGAGCGGCGCGTTCATCGGCTGGCTCCACGATCGGTTCGGGGCCGACGTCGTCCGCGGGTGGTACGGCGGCGGGGACCTGAAGACGCTTACAGGAAAGTCACTGCGCGAGCTCGAGGTCGACTGGCACGCCGACCTCGCGAAGCTCGAGCTCCCAGAGGCCGCGGCCGTCCAGGCGAGGGCTCGCTTCGATCGGCCCGGTTTCTTCTCGCGCCGGTGTCCGCGGCTCGTCGACGAGTGCCGAGATCGCGCGGCCGGCCTCGCGGGTGCCGGCGATCGCGACGCCGCTCTCGTCGAGATCGCGAGGGCGCGCAGCTACGAGCCCGAGAACCCGAACCTCCGACTCGACGAGGCGCTCTTCCTCGCTGGGCGTGACGACGCGCCTGTCGGGCTCGAGGCCCTCCGCGCCATCGCGGACGACGAAGAAGAGCCTCGCTACGCGCGCGATCGCGCCCTCGAGGAGCTCTCGGATCGCATCCTGCGGAGCGACACCCCCGAGGCCGCGGCGCCCGGCTACGAGGACCTCATCACGCGCACGATCGAGGAGGGCAAGCTGCGCACGCTCCACGTGAAGCTGCGCGCCGCGCGCGATCCTTCCGTGCGGCCCGCGATCGTCGCGCTGCTCATCGGCTCGCGCGGCAAGAAGGCCGACCGCGCTGTCGCGGCCGAGATGCTCGGCGTGCTCGATCGCGAGCGGACCGACGACGGGCTCGCCCCCTACCTGCTCGCGCGCGGCTACTTCGACGCAGGCGACTACGCCGGGGCGATCGAGCACCTCGACCGGTCTCTCGCACGGAAAATCGACGTGCCGCGCGTCCGCGCCGAGGCCCTTCGTCTCGAGATCGTGGCGGCGTGCGCGCTCGGGGATGCCGCGACGGCCGAGCGCCGCCTGACCGAGTACACGGCGCTCGAGGAGGTCGTGCCCGAGCGTCGGACGGCCGCCCGACGACTCGTCGAGCGCTGCACGCTCTGAGTCGGCTAACCTCCTCCTCGCGGATGGATGCAAGCTCGGATGAGGTGCTCGCGCGGGCCCTCGCGCTCTTGGTTCGGTGCGAATCGATCTTGGCGCAGTCGTCGTTCGAAGAGCTCGCGGAGATCCTGCGCGCGGCGAGCCCGATCACCCTCCTCGCGATCACGCGCGCGGAGCGACCCGGCTTCTTTCGAGTGCTCGCGAGCACCGGCGGTGCGTTCGGTCAGATCCTGCCTTTTCGCACGCTGATTCCGTCGTCGCGGCGGGTCTACGAGGTCGTCTACCAGCGGCGCACGACGTTCCTCTCGCACGCGATCCAGATCGGCATGGAGATCGAGCGCTCCGCGGCTCAGCTCGGCATGGGCTCGTACGCGATCCTGCCGATCGCCGACCCCGCTGTGCCGGGGCCCGCGATCGCTGGCTTGCTCGTCGCCTACCGCGAGCCCGAGGGCGCGGTGCAAATGCCTCAGGCTCTCTTCGAGGAGATCGCGCGCACGCTCGCGCCCCACGTGAGCCGCGCGATCCTCGCCGGGCAACGCGAGCGCGCCCTGCGCATCCTCGAGGCCTCGGGCGACGCCCTCGTCGCGTGGGACGCGAGCGGCCGCGTCACCGACGTGAACCGCGCAGCGGAGCTCCTCGTCGGGGCCTCGCGCTCCGAGCTCCTCGGCGTGTCCATCGCCGACATCTTCGGGACGTACCCGACGGTGCCGTCCTCGGGTCAACGGCTCTCGCTCATCACGCGCAGCGGCCGGCGCATCACCGTCGCTGCGACGGTGAGCCAGGTCGACGGCGATCCGATCGTGTCGGCGCACGCGCTCCTGCGCGACCTCAGCGAGGTCGTCGCAGCCGAGCACGACGCGGCCGAGCGCCTGTCGCAGCTGCGCGAGCTCACCGAGCAGCACATGGTGCTCCTCGACAACGCGCCGCTGCTCATCTTCCGCCTCGATCCCGAGTCCCACGAGGTCCTTTATTTGAACCGCCACGCCGAGCACCTCTTCGGGGTGCCCGCGGCACGCGCCCTCGCGACGAAGGGGTTTTTGCGTGACGCTCACGTCGACCCCGAGGGCATCACGGCCTTCGAGGAGGCGCTCGTCATCGCGAAGCTCGGTCAGGTGATGCCCGCCTACGAAGCGCGCCTCAAGCGCGAGGGTGGCGAGCCGCTCACCGCGCGCGGCACCATCTATCCCATCCTCGGCGAGTCAGGCCGCGTCATCGGCATCGAGGGCATCCTGCTCGACGTGACGAACGAGCGCGCCGTGCGGTCGCGCCTCCTGCAGTCGGACCGGCTCGCGACCGTCGGCATGCTCGCGGCCGGCGTCGCGCACGAGATCAACAACCCAGCGGCCTTCATGTTGCTCGGCCTCGACGTGCTGACGCGCGTCCTCACGAGTTCGAGCGTCAAGCTCGCGCCCGAGGTCGATTCGCAAGTGAAACAGCTCATCGGCGACCTGCGCGACACCGGCCGGCGCATCGTCGAGATCGCGCGCGACATGCGCACCTTCGCGAGCCCACCCTCGAGCACGCCGGGGCGTCGCACGCTCGTCGACGTGAGCCGCACGATCGAGAGCGCGCTCACCATCACGCGCGCCCAGATCGTCGAGAAGGCCGAGCTCGAGCTCGATCTCTCGCCCGATCTTCCGCTCGTGGCGATGGATGACGGGCGGCTCGGTCAGGTCATGGTGAACCTCCTCGTGAACGCCGCGCAGGCCATCGGCGAGGGTCGCAACCACCGTGGCTCACGGCCCGGAGGCGATCGCCTGCGGATCACCACGCGACTCGAGCAGGACTGGGTCGTCGTCTTGGTGGAGGACACCGGCATCGGCATCCGCAGAGAGATCGCGGAGCGCCTCTTCGTGCCGTTCTTCACGACCAAACAGCCCGACGTCGGGACGGGGCTCGGCCTCGCGATCAGCCGCACGATCGTGGAGAGCGCCGGCGGCACGATCGCCGCCGAGAGCCCGATCCACGACGGAGCGGGCGCTCGCTTCATCATCCGCCTCCCGGCGTACCGCCCGAGCGCCGCGGTCGAGCCCGTCGCGGCCCCGGTACGAAAGCACGCGCGGCGCGGCCAGGTCCTCGTCGTCGAAGACGAGGTCTTGCTCGGTCGCGCGCTCGCGGAGCAGCTCTCGGAGTTCCACGAGGTCGCGGTCGCCGCGACCGGTGAAGAGGCCCTCTCGCGGCTCGGCTCCCAGTCGTTCGACGCGGTCCTCTGCGACGTGAAGATGCCCTCGATGGGCGGCGAAGACCTCTATCGCGCCGTGCTCGCGCAGAACCCTCAGCAAGCGCGGCGCTTCATCTTCATGACCGGCATCGGCTTCGGGCCGGAGCTCGAGCGCTTCCTCTCCGAGGTGAACGCGCCCATGCTCGAGAAGCCCTTCGCGATCGGGCGCGCCGTCGCGCTCATCGAGCAGTACCTGCCGAGCGTCCCGAGCAGCACGCCTCCGAGCCCGATGTGACGCTCCGCCCAATATGCCGCGTCGTCGGAACTGCGCTACGTTGAGAGGGTGAGCTTGCCCGGCGCCGGGACCATCCTTGCAGGCAAATACCGCTTGGAGCGGCCGCTCGGGGAAGGTGGGATGGGCTCGATCTGGCTCGCCCAGCACCTCGAGCTCGACGTCGAGGTCGCGATCAAGCTCGTCGCGTGGATCCACGCGCTGCGGCCCGCCGTGCTCGATCGCTTCAAGCGCGAGGCTCGCGCGCTCGCTCAGCTGCGGAGCCCCCACGTCGTGCAGCTGCTCGACTACGGCGTCCACGAGGGCGTCCCGTACATGGTCATGGAGCGGCTGCAGGGGGTCGACCTCAACGACTACCTCGGTGAGCACCCGCGCCTCTCGCCGCACCGGTTGGGCGAGATCCTCAAGCCCGTCGCCAAGGCCCTCGCGCTCGCGCACGCCGCCGGCATCGTTCACCGCGACATCAAGCCGGCGAACATCTTTCTCGCGCGGGTCGGGGACGAGGAGGTCGTCAAGCTCCTTGACTTTGGCATCGCGAAGGACGCGGCGCAGCCCGGGCAGTTCACGACCGGCTCGGGGATCGTCGGGTCGCCGAACTACATGAGCCCCGAGCAAATGCTCGGTGAAGAGGTCGACGCACAGAGCGACGTCTGGTCGCTCGCGGTCGTCCTCTTCGAGGCCCTCACCGGCGAGCTGCCCTTCCGCGCGCCCACGCTCCCGATGTTGTTTCAGGTCGTAGTGAGCTCGCCGGCCCCGCTCTGTAGCCAGTTCACGCCGGACCTCCGCGTGTTCGATCCCTTCTTCGAGCGCGCCCTCGTGCGCGACAGGTCCGCGCGGTTCACCTCGGTTCGCGCCCTCGAAGAGGCCTACCTCGAGATCGCAGCGACCTTGCCGCGGATCTCGCTTCGGCTCGATCTGACGGACGCTCCGGCCCGCGCGATCACCGCCGATCCCAACGAGAGCACGCAGCTCGCGGACGCGAGCTCGGGTCGGCCCATCGCCGAGCCACCCGCGTCCGAGGTGGGGGCTCCGGTGCGCTCCGCGCGCGACCGCACCGAGACGCTGGGCGCCCTCAGCGGGGCCTCGACCTCCGACTCGTGGCGCCGGCCCGGCAAGTCCTCTCGTGCCCTGACTGCAGCGCTCGCTATCCCGGTGTTGCTCCTCTGCGGTGCGGCCGCCGCCTATGGACTCGGTGTCTTCGACTCGAAGGGGCCTGCCGCGTCGAGCGCCCCACCCAAACGTGAGGAGTCGCCCTCGAGCGAGCCGGAGAAGCCCGCGTTGGTGTCGACCGCCGAGCCCGCGCCAGCGTCGAGCGCGCCAGCGTCGACAGCGACTTCGGCGGCGAGCGCACCGATCATCCAAACGAACTCGATCGCAGCCTCAGCCTCCGTCCCGACAGTCCGAGCGATCCAGCCAACGGCGCCTCGCAGCGCCGCTGCTGTGAGCGCGGTCGCGAGTGCGAAGCCAGCTGCCGCGTCCTCTACGGCGACGCAGCGAGACCCGATTTGGGGCGTGCCGGTCTCCAAGTCAGCCCACTAACCGTATTAGGATGCGCCCGATGTCCGTGCGACCTCTCCGCCGGTGTTGGCCTCTCGTCGTCTGCGCGCTCTTCGCTTTGACGCCGGCAGGCCCTCTCGCTGCGCAGCCGGGGGAGCCAGCCACGCTGCCCGGTGACGAGGCCGTCGCGCTCGCAAAAGAGGGGCTCGCCTTCTACGAGGCAGGGCGCTGGGCCGAGGCTCTAGAGCGGTTTCGGCAAGCCGATCAGCGCTTTCCTTCTCCGGTGTTCAAGCTCTATGTCGCGCGCACGCAGCGGAACTTGCAGTCTCTCTTGGCGAGTCGTGAGCTCTATCGGCAAATCGTCGCAGAGCATCTGCCGGCGGACGCGCCGCCCTCCTTCCCTCAGGCGCAGGCCGACGCGCGCGCCGAGCTCAACGCGCTCGAGCTCACCATCCCGAGCATCGTCGTCCGCGCGAAGGGGCTCTCGGCGTCCGCGAAACTCCAAATCGCCGGCAAACCAGCCTCGTTCGGCGTCGCCGTCGAGCTCGACCCAGGCCCGGTCGTCATCCTCGCGACGGACGGCGCTGTAAGCGCCGAGTCGACGATTACCCTTCAGCTCAGTGAGAAGAACCGAGAGGTCGAGCTATCGCCCCCGGCCCAAGGCGACCCCAAGTCCCCAAAGGCTCCGGAGTCCCCTGATTCGGGTCCAGGGCTGCTCGTCCCAGGCGCGATCTTGGCGGCGATCGGCGGTGCATCCTTGGTCGCCGGCGCGATCACGGGCGCGTTCGCCCTCGACATTGACGCCCATATCGTGGACGAGTGTGGCGACTCCCCGTCTTGCGATTACGAGGACCTGCAGAGTGACCAGGACTCCGAGCTCATGCTCGCGAACGCCTCGACCTCGACGCTCGTCATCGGCGGGGTGCTCGCGGCGGTGGGTGTGGTGTTGATCGCGGTCGATCTCACCAGCGCGAAGCCAGCCAAGCCCGAGAGCGGTCGCGCCACACTGCTCGTCGCGCCCTCGTCCGCCGCGCTGCGCGTCGCGTTCTAACTACCGATTAGCCGGGAGCTCAGGGGGGGGCCTGCGCGTCCGTGATCGATGCGAACTCGGTCATGCAGTCGTCGGAGATGAAGTCGTCCCCAAATCGGTATACGAGCCAGCCGAACTCGGCCGTGACGTGGTTGGCGGGGTTGAAGACTGCAGCCCCCACCCCGATCTGCAGATCGCCTGCGAATACCGGTAGCTCTTGCGGGACCGGGAGGCCGACCGGAGTCCACAGCCCATTCGTCCCCAGGTCGTTGCCGTTACCGCCATCGCGACGCCACGCGAACACGTAAGAGGGGCCGATCCTGCAAATCCCTAGTTCGATGTCGAGTGTCTCGGTCGACCAGGTGGTCTGGTCAAACGGCACATACGCGAGCTGGGCCGCTGAGACGTTGTTTCGATCCCGGCCAAGCAAGAGCCCCGGCCCCATCGTCGTGACTTGGCTCCCCAACCCCAAATACCCGACTTCGAATTTCACCCATTCCTCGTCGGACCCATCGGTCATCCAACTCCCGTTGGGCTCTCGGAGGAAGATGCCTGCCACCGCGAAGTTGGCGTTGATGGGTTCGGGAATGACCGAGTGCACCTGCGTGACGACGACGAAGTCTCTGACCTCCGCCGCAACCCGATAGAGCATCGTCGGGTACTCGACATTGGTGTCCCAAAAGCCGGTGGGTCCAGTGGTCTGGATATGCAGATAGCCGCTCGACGTGGTCACTGTGGTGGTGGCGGGGGTGTCGTGTTCGCAGAAACCGCCATTCTCACAGGACGAGTCGAACGGGAACGTGAGCTCCCCCGTAGGCAAGACACAGGCGTCCTCATCGGTCGTGCGGCAGGAGGCAGTGCCGCCTTGCCCGCCGACCAACCCACCGCCCGCTCCACCGACGAGGTCGCCGCCGGCCCCTGAGCCGCCTGTCGGAGCCGCGCCGTGGCCTGCCTGCCCGCCCGCTCCAACCGAAGCATGGTAGTCCTGCCCCTCGAGCAGGAGATTGCAGCCGAGCAGCGCAGAGCCGCCTGCGATCAAGAGAAGAAAGTGCCGCATGCCGGGCGAAGTATACCGCGGCTCAGCGGGGTGACGAGCCGAGGTCAGAAGAGCGCGTTGCAGTCGGCCGAGCAGCCGTCGCCGCTCGCGTTGTTCCCGTCGTCGCAGAGCTCACCCGCATCGAGCAGCCCGTCTCCGCAGGTGGGGACGGTGCAGTCCGTCCGGCACTTCGAAGGGGTCGACTCTGCGCGGAACTCGACAGGCGTATTCAGGTCGAACGAGACGCCCAAGGTCGCGAGCTGCCACTCGTCGATCCCTTCGAAGAATTGCGGCTCGACGTTGATCAGCCAATCTCCGGGCAGGGGGAAGCCGGCGATGAGTCCACCGTCCGAGTTGTTCTGGAATTGCCAATCCCCGTACATCGAAGAGCCCATGGGGTTGAGCTCGCCGTTGTCGTCCGAGAGCCCAACGAAGGTCCCCATCGGCAGATCGTTGAAGCTGAAACGAACGTGGCTCTGCGGCTGGGAGAGGCCCGAAGAGTCCTGATCGATCCCATGATGGAAGATCAGGCTGAGGACCCCGTTGTTCCTATTTCGATAGAAGTAGATGCGGCTGCCGTTCAGGGCCTCGAAGCCCGTGTGGCTGCTCGCGCTCGAATAGGAGTAGTGGTTGACCGCTGATCCGTTGTTGTCGAGCGGCGAGAGGGGGGAGAAGGGCCCGTTGCCCTGGCGATACGCGAGGCCCCAGCGGTCCTCGTTTTGGTCGCCGAGATCGCAGATCTCGTCGCCCTCGAGCACCCCATTGCCGCACACCGCGGGACCAAAGTGGCAATCGGCCGGGCAGGTGTCGCCCGATTGGGTGTTACCGTCGTCGCAGTCTTCGACGCCCTGGTGGAGGAAGCCGTCTCCGCAATAGGGCAGCGCACAACCCGATAGGCAGTCGTCCCCATTCGAGGTGTTGCCGTCGTCGCAAGGCTCATTTCCCTCGACGACTCCGTTGCCGCAGACGGGTAGGGCGCCGCCCGCCCCACCGGTCGGATCGAAGCCACCTTGTCCGAAGCCGCCGTTGGTGCTGCCGCCAGACGGATCAGTCGCGCCCGCGCCGCCGTCGCTCGAGGTGCCGGCGCCCGTGCCACCGTCCCCTGCCGTGTTCTCGTAGGGCAGGAGCGAACTCCGAGCGCTGCAGCCGACCGCGATCGCGCAAACAGAGACGATGAAGGCTCTCATGCTCGGTACTTCCTCGGCTCGCAGCGTCGCGCGCGAGCTCGGTGTTGCTAGCGGATCTTGATGAGCTCGATGTCGAACACGAGCATGCCAGCGGGCGCTCCGCGACGCGGCTTGTCGCCGTAAGCGAGGTTCGCGGGAATCCAGAAGCGCGTCTTCTCGCCCTCGACCATGAGCTGTACGCCCTCGGTCCAGCCCTTGATGACGCCGTCGAGCGGGAACTCGGCAGGCTCACCACGAACGACGCTGCTGTCGAACATCTTGCCGTCTGTCGTCCAACCCGAATAGTGCACCTGGACGGTGTCGGTCGCCTTCGGGTGGCGCGTGCCTTTGCCCTTCTCCAGGACGCGGAACGCGAGGCCGCTCGGCGTGCGCTTCGCCGTCGCGGGCGGGCCCGAGACGTCAATCGGGACGGCGGGCTGGGCAGGGCCCGCCGAGGCCACGGCCGAAGCGCTCGCCGACGTCGAGGAGCTCGCAATTGGGGCCGAGGAGCTCGGTATCGGAGCCGAAGAGCTGCTGACTGCGGAGCTGTTCGATGCAGCAGTCGGATCGGGCGCTGACGCGGTCGCGACCGGCGGTCGCTTCCGCGGGGGCCGGCCCTTCGTGATGGAGAGCAGCTCGACGTCGAAGACGAGGTTCCCCGCGGGGGGCCCACCGGGCGCGGTCTGCTCGCCGTAAGCGAGGTTCGCCGGTATCCAGAATCGGGCTTTGTCGCCCTGGACCATGAGCGCGACGCCCTCGGTCCAGCCAGGGATTACCTGGTTGAGCGCGAAACTCGTGGGCTTGTTGCGCTTGTAGGAGCTGTCGAACAGCTTGCCGTCGGGGGTCCAGCCCGAATAGTGCACCGAGACCTGGTCGGTCGGATTCGGGTGTTCGGTGCCCGTGCCCTTCGTCAGGATCTTGTAGGCCAATCCGGATGGCGTCTTGATGGCGTCGGCGGGGGCCGCGGCGACATCCGGCGGCGCCGCCATCGGATCGGTCTTTTGCTGGCTGCCCGACTCCGACGTCGCCTGAGGCGGCGCACTGTTGTCGCACGCCGCGAGCATCGCGAGCGCGGATACGACCGTAGCTCTACCCAAGAAGCGCATCATGCTGCTCGCTCACTCGCTGACGGTTATGGGGATATAGAACGCGCGGACCTTCGCGATTTGACCCTCACGCGTATAGCCCGCCAGACCGTAGAGGATGTTCCACCAGTGGCCAGTCGGCGACGCGCCGAAGCTGAAGAGCGGGAAGAAATGGAACTCCCACTCCTTGCCGCCGGCCACGTTTCGCTCGTGGTAATACGAATTCAGGACGAGCTGGTCGACGCTCTCGCTATCCGAGAATCGGAAGAAGAAGGGGAAGACGACCGTCGCGCGTGATTTGGGGGTCTTGAAATCCCAATAGATGGGCGGGATGACGAGGTGTTCGTCCTCGTAGGTTCGACCCATGAAGAAGAACGGATAGATGTTCGTGTACCAGCCTGTCGTGCTCGTCGTGTGCTCGATGAGCGGCGTGACGAACGTCGTCTCGCGCAGCCCAGGTCGCTGGAAGTGCGCGTAGAAGGGGAAGATGACGAGGTCGTTGTTCCGCGGCGAAGTCGACTGGTAATAAAACGGGAATAGGACCTTCGTGTCGAGGCCGACATCCGGGTCGCGATACCACCAAAAGAAGGGGGTAATCATGTCGAGCTCGGTCCGCCCGCGGTATCGGGCGTAGAGCGGCGACACGAACGTCTCGGCGCCTTCTTCGCTCTTCGCTTCGACGAAGAGGGGAGTCACGAGCAGGTGCGAGTTGCCCTTGTATCCATAATGGAAGAAGGGGAAGAACGTGATGTTGTCGTAGTTCTTGCCCCAGTTCCGGAAGAAGAGGGGCATGATGTCGAAGACCTCGCCCTCTTTGTCGCGTTGCCAGAGGAACGGACCCCAGAGGTTGGTCTCGCTGTCGGTGACTTCGTTGTAAGAATAATAGTGGAGGAGCGGCGGGATGACCTCGTACTCGCTGCCCCCATGACCGTCGACGCCTCGGTCGCGCCCATAGAAGTAGAAGGGCGCTACACCCATATCGATGGAGTCGGCCGTCCGCAGATCGCAGGACGGCCCGCCCTTCCACTTGCAGAAATAGGGGCCGACGATGTTCATGCCGTCCCGGTCGGAGTGCTCCGTGAACGTGAGGAGCGCCGGGATATGCAGATAGCCGCCGCCGTCTTCGGTCTTGCCCTCGAAGAAGAAGGGGGGCAGCCAGTTCGCGTGGGTGTCGGGCTTGCCGTCGTGCGCCGGTGTCTCCTGGTGCGCGAACGGCCCGACGACGGTCGTCACCGTCTGGTGATCACGGAACCGCCAGAAGAAGGGGAAAAAGACATCGGCGTCGAAATCGGTGCTGCGCCGTTGGTAATACGGGCCGAAGAGCGAAGCGCGGTCTCCGGGCTGTGTGCGCTCTGCCCAAAATGGGAACAGCGTCCTGAACCGGTAATCGCCGTTCGTCTCCGAATACCAGAGTCCGTAGAAGTCGACGTCGGGCTCGCTCTTGCCGAAGCCCTGCGGGTCGTCGTCGTGACCGCGGTCGGTCCCGATTTGGTCGAGGATCTCCTGCGGGATCTCGAGCGGATTCTCGGGGAGCTGCGTCTCGACTTTGGGCAGGTTCGCTTGCTCTGCGCCGGGGGCCGCGTGGGTCTCGGGGGTGCCGGGTGGTGGCTGCTGCTGGGCAGGTTGCGGGCCGCCGCCGGCCGTGAGCTGCGCCCACGCAGTCGCAGGCGCGAGCAACACGACGACGAGCGAGAGCGCCGCGCCAGCGAACGCGAGCACACTCGAATGAGCAAGCGGGGAGCGCGATCGCGTCATCGGCTCGAACCCTCGATGGTGGTGGCAGCGGGCTCGCGCGCGAGGTCGCGAACCCTGTCCGCGGCGTGCTCGAGAGCGGCGCCGCTGTCGAACCCGCCCTCGAGCGCGATCGACGTCTGCGTGCGGGCCGCGAGGTCTTTGAGCTCGATCTTGCCGGCCGCGAGCTCGTCCTCCCCCGCGAGGACGAAGAAGCGAGCCCCGCGACCGTCCGCGCGGCGCAGCATGTTCTTCAGCTTGGTGTCGCGAGCGTCGAGCTCGACGGACAGCCCGCGATCGCGCATCGCGCGCGTGAGCTTGAGCATCGGCGCGATGGCTCGCGGACCGAGCGCCGCGACGTAGATCGGCGGCGGGTCGGCGTCGCCGTCGAACGCGGCCGCGAGCAGGATGCGCTCGAGGCCCATGGCGAACCCGATCGCCGGGCAATCAGCGCCGCCGAGGCTCTTCACCATTCCGTCGTATCGACCGCCACCGCAGACCGTGTTCTGCGCGCCGAGGTCGGCCGCGGTCGCTTTGATCTCGAAGAGCGTGCGCGTGTAGTAGTCGAGCCCCCGCACGAGCCGCGGCTCGACGATGTGCTCGATCCCTAGCGCGTCGAGCGCGCGCCGAAGCCCGTCGAAATGCTCGCGATCGGCGTCATCGAGGAGGTCCACGATGGTCGGGGCCTGCGCTGCGATCGCCTGGTCGGCCGGATCTTTCGAGTCGAGGATGCGGAGCGGGTTCTTGTCGAGCCGTCGCTGCGAATCCTCGGAGAGCTCGCTCTTGCGGGGCGAGAGGAACTCGCGCAGCGCGTCGCGGTAGCGCGGCCGAACCTCGGGCGAGCCGAGCGAGTTGATGTGCACCGACAGATCGCGCAGCCCCAAGTCGCGGAGGATTCGCACCGCGAGCTCGATGACCTCGGCGTCGCAGATGGGGCCTGCGTCGCCGAAGACCTCGCAGCCCGCTTGGTAGAACTGGCGGTAGCGCCCCTTCGCGGGGCGCTCTCCACGAAACATCGGCCCGAGGTAATACCAACGCGAGACGGGCTCTTTGGCAGCGACGCCGTGCTCGACGAAGGCGCGCGCCGCACCAGCGGTGCCCTCGGGCCGGACCGTCAGCCGGTCCCCGTGACGTTCGAAGGAGTACATTTCCTTCTCGACAACGTCGCTGGTCTCCCCGATTTCCTTCTCGAAGAGGAGCGTGTCCTCGAGGATGGGGGTCCGCACCTCACCGAAGCCGTAGAGCTCGGCGTCGCGCCGGAAGATGGCCTCGAGCTTGCGCCATCGGCGTGCCTCAGTGGGCAGGATGTCATTCATCCCCCTGACAGCTCGGATCTTCACTCGCTTCTCTCGGTGGGCACGGCGAGTCGGCTTATGGTCAGGGTAAGAAGGGGGGTCAAGCCCATCCGCTCGGCCAGCGTGAGGGTGCTTGTCTCCGAGCCCCGTCGAGGCCAGGCTGCGCCGCGTGCAAGGCACCTCGGGCCGCGTCTTGGCGGTCGATCCCGGGCGCGTCCGGATCGGGCTCGCGCTGAGCGACGACAGCCGATTCTTGGCGACACCCCACGCGATCCTCGACGGCAACGACGTCAAGCGAGCGGTCCACCAAATCGCTGCGATCTGCGTCGAGCACGAGGTCTCGCTCGTGCTCGTCGGTCTGCCGCTCCACATGTCGGGCGTTGCTGGCTCCGGAGCGCGACGCGCCGAGGAGCTCGCCGCGGCCATCCGCACCCTCGCAAAGATCCCGGTCGAGCTCGTCGACGAGCGACTGACCACGACCGAAGCCACGCGCCGCATGGCCGAAGCGCGTGGCTCGAGCCGTGATCGACGCGGCGGCGCGCGCAGCCCGAAGCCTGGAAAAGACCGCGTCGACGCGGCCGCGGCCGCTGTCTTGCTGCAGGCTTGGCTCGACGGCGCACCCCGCGGCTGAGCGCGATCAGTCGCGCAGCGGGCGCCCCTGCGCGTCGGGGATGTTGCCGATGAGCATCAGAATGCCGTCGACGACGGGCCAAATCGCGCCGACCCCGCAGGTGATCAGCGTGACGAGCAGCTGCGCAACGCCGAGCCCAGTGTGGCCCGTGTAGAAGCGGCCGACCCCGAACGGCAGGAAAATCTGGAGGAGCCCCGCGACGAGCTTCTGTTTGTCGCTGTAGGGCAGGCCGCTCTGCGGGTGGATCCCGTAGGGCGCGCCCTGCACCATCGCACCCGGCGGCATGCCCATTCCGGGCGGCGGACCACCGTATCCTCCAGGCGGAGGCCCACCGTATTGCGGCGGCCCAAACCCGCCCGGAGGCGGCCCACCCGGCGGTCCCCAACCCCCCGGAGGCGCACCCGGCGGCGGTCCCCAACCCCCAGGCGGCGCGCCCGCGGGTGGCGGCGCTCCACCACCCGGAGGCGGCCCGTAGCCATCCGGCGGGGGACCCCAACCCCCACCCTGAGCGTTCACTGCCGAGCGGTCGACCCCCTGCGGACTCGTTTCCATCGCCTCACTCCTAACGCGGCTCTAGCGGCATGCTAGCCCCATTCACGCGAGCGCTCGCCAATCGCGTCCGCCGACAGAACGAGAGCAACAAAAAATAAAACGCCCCTTGCGGGGCGCCTCGAACCCGTCGGCGCGGTTTGCCCGCGCCACCCTCGGGCTTACTTGCGCAGGTTCAGTCGGTTGATCACGTTCCGATAACGCTCGACGTCGACGCGCTTCAAGTAGTCGAGCTGGCGGCGGCGCTGCGAGACCAGCTTGAGGAGGCCACGTCGCGAGTGGTGGTCCTTCTTGTGGGTCTTGAAGTGCTCGGTGAGCTGGTTGATGCGCTCGCTGAGGAGGGCGATCTGGACCTCGGGCGAGCCCGTGTCGCTCTCGTGAGTCCGGAATTGCCCGATGATGTTCGACTTGGCGTTGGAGTGCAGCATGGTGTCCTGTTGCGTCGCCCGAAGGCCGAGCCTCACCGGATTTGGTGGAGCAGAGCCGAGGGCCAATCCGAAAAGCGGGCAGCTCTCCTAGACGACTATGCCCTCGCGGTCAAACGCAACTGCGAGAGACACGGGCGCGGCGCACCCGTTGACCACTGACACCGCGCGCCGTCACGACTAAGCTGACCGCGAATGGCGCGCACTCCGCCTCTCGGATCTCCCGGTGGGCCTCAAACCCCAGCTAGGCCCCAGGGCGGGACGCTGCATTCGGGTGGCGTCGGTGGAGCTCCTTCTTCGGGCTACGTTCCGCAGCCGCGTCGGGCGTCATGCCGGTCGACCCGACCGTCAGCGAGTCGAAGTTCGTCGTCCCCGCGCGCACCGTACCCAAGCTCGACGAGAACCTCGCGCGGCCCGCAGGCGGCACGATGCCCGCGCCGCCGATGCCTGGCGCCAACCACGACATCCACGCGCCGCTCGGGCGGGCCCCGACGATGCTCCACCCGAGCAGCCCCCACCTCCAAGCTGCGGGTTCGCCGCCGCCCAGCCAGGTCGCCGAGTCCCGCCGCAGCTTCGCCTCCACCCCCGAGCCGCGGCCGTCCTTGACGTCGACCCCGCAGGCCGTCCTGCCGAAGCTCTGCCCCGTCTGCGCGATCCGCTACCCAGCCGAGTTCCGCGTCTGCCCGAAGGACGCGGCCGAGCTCGTCGACGCCGAGGCCGACGAGGACGATCTGGTCGGCCGCACGCTCGCCGAGACCTACGCGATCACCCGCATCGTCGGCGAGGGCGGCATGGGCCGCGTCTACGAGGCTCGCCACGTGCGCATCGGGGGCAAGCGCTTCGCCGTCAAGCTGCTTCACCCCGAGTACGCGCGCATGCCCGAGGTCCTCTCGCGTTTCCAGCGCGAGGCCGAGGCCGCCGCCTCGATCGAGAGTCCCCACGTCGGCGACGTCTACGACGTCGGCAAGACCGCGGACGGGCGGCCCTTCATCGTGGCCGAGTTCCTCGAAGGCAAGGAGCTCGCGGACTTCTTCCGCGCTCGGGGCAAGCTCGACATCCAGCTCGCCGTCCGCATCACCCGACAGATCTGCAAGGCCCTCGACGCCGCCCACGCGAAGGGCATCGTCCACCGCGACATGAAGCCGGAGAACGTCTTCCTCGTCGGCGACCTGCAGAACCCTTCGGTCAAGGTCATCGACTTCGGCATTTCGAAGGTCGCCGAGACGGGCGGTCCATCCCTCACGAAGACCGGCATGATCATGGGCACGCCCTCGTACATGGCCCCCGAGCAGGCGAAGGGCGAGCGCGTCGATCATCGCGTCGACGTCTACGCGACCGGCGCGATCCTCTACGAGGCCGTGACAGGGCGACGGCCCTTCGATCGCGCCGACCCGACCGCGACGATCATGGCCGTCCTCCTCGAGGAGCCGGAGCGGCCGTGCGCGCTGAACCCCGCCGTGCCTCCCGCGCTCGAGATGGTGATTCAACACGCAATGGCCAAGGCCCCCGATCAGCGCATCCAGACGATGCGCGAGCTCGAGGCCGAGCTCGCCGCGTTCTCCGATGGGGCCACTGGCGCGAGCGTCTTCCCACCTGCGATGTCCCCGGCGGGCGTCGCGGTTCAGACCTCACCGCGTGGGGTCGACGCGCGCCAGCGCGACGTCGCACTCTCGCGCCCGACGATCGCGCTCCTCGGCGCCCTCGGCGCCTTCGGCGTCGTGGTCGGGACGCTCACCGTCGTCGCCGGCGTGATGCGCCTCGCGCGTGGTGGGGGCGCGGCCGCGAACGTCACCGGCTCCGAGTCGCTCCTGATGATCCTCTTCATCTCGCTCGCGTTCGCGACGCCTGCGGCCTTCGCGGTCTCCCACATCAAGAAGCACATCTGGAGCAACAGCGCGAAGACCGTCGAGCTCGCCGCACTCATCCGGCGCGTGGTGATCGCCGCGTTCGTCGCCTATGGGCTGGTGTCACTCTCCGTCCGCTTCACCGAGGGGCTCCTCCTGCGGCGCGCCGCTGGGGTCGCTTGGCCTGTTTGGGACCTCGTCAGCGGCGCCCTCGCCGCGGCGGCAGCGGTCGGAACCTACTTTCTTTTCGCGGACGAGAAGCGCTGAGGCACGCCCTCGGTGGGCGCCGCGACCAGCAGGCGTTGCGCCTCGGCCCACTTCGCAATAAGGAGTGCCGCGCATACGTACAGTCATTCATCCGGGACCAGGGCTCGGCACTTTCGACTTCGCTCCCCGCGCCTCAGCACTCGCTGGAGCTCGGCGAACGAGGAAGAAGGGCCCCCAAAACCCGGCGCGTTTCGGGCCGCGGTCCGCCGCGGTTTCTCGCGTTCATCGCGCGAGGGAAAGGCTCTCTTCTCATGTTCGTCCGTGAATCCGTCATGCTCGGCGGCCGGCAGCTCACCTTCGAGACCGGTCGTCTGGCGAAGCAGGCCCACGGGGCCGTGCTCCTCACTTATGGCGAGACCGTCGTCCTCGTCACCGCCGTCGCCACCGACGAGCGCCCCGGCCTCGACTTCTTCCCGCTCACCTGTGAGTTCGTCGAGAAGACGTACGCCGCCGGTCGCATCCCGGGCGGCTTCTTCAAGCGCGAGGGGCGTCAGCGCGAAGAGGAGATTCTCGCCTCGCGCATCATCGATCGCCCGCTTCGCCCGCTCTTCCCCGACGGCTTCAAGAAGGACACGCAGGTCATCGCGACCGTCCTCTCGAGCGACAAACAGAACCGCGCGGACGTCCTCGCCCTCACCGGCGCTAGCGCTGCACTCCACATCTCGGACATCCCGTGGAGCGGGCCCATCGTCGGGTTGCGCGTCGGCCGCAAACACGGCGAGCTCGTCATCAACCCCACCGTCGACGAGTCCGAGAAGAGCGACATCGAGCTCGTCGTCGCCGTCTCGCGTGACGCGATCGTCATGGTCGAGGGCGGCGCCGCCGAGGCCACCGAGGCCGAGATCATCGACGCGCTGATGTTCGCCCACCGCGAGGCTCAGCCTGTGCTCGACCTCATCGAGCGCATCCGCGCGGCCGTCGGCAAGCCGAAGCGTACGTTCGTCGCTGCGGCGCTCCCGCCCGAGATCGCAGCACGCATCAAGTCTCTCTGCGACGGCGACCTCGCGCGCGCCACGCGCGTCGTGAACAAGAAGGCTCGCTATGACGGCTACTCCGAGATCAAGAAGCGCATGATGGCGACGCTCGAGGCCGAGCTCGGTGCCGAGAAGGTCGCGAGCCTCGCGAACCTCATCAAGGGCGAGTTCGAGGAGCGCAAGGCTCACGTCGTTCGGACGATGGTCATCGAGGAAGGCGTTCGCATCGACGGCCGCGACACCCGGACCATCCGCCCCATCGTGACGGAGGCCGGCATCCTGCCTCGCGTCCACGGCAGCGCGCTCTTCCAACGTGGCGAGACCCAAGCCGTCGTGACCACGACGCTCGGTACGACCGCCGACGAGCAGAAGATCGACAGCCTCCTCGGCGAGACCTGGAAGCGCTTCTACCTCCACTACAACTTCCCGCCGTTCTCGACCGGAGAGACGAAGCCGCTGCGCGGCCCTGGTCGTCGTGAGATCGGCCACGGCGCTCTCGCCGAGCGCGCGCTCGCGCGCGTCGTGCCTCCGCAAGACAAGTTCCCGTACACCCTGCGCGTCGTCAGCGAGACCCTCGAGTCGAACGGCTCGTCGTCGATGGCCGCGGTCTGCGGCGGCTGCCTGTCGCTGATGGATGCGGGCGTCCCGTTGAAGGCCCCCGTGGCCGGCATCGCGATGGGCCTCATCAAGGAAGGCGAGCGCTACGCGATCTTGAGCGACATCCTCGGCGACGAGGATCACCTCGGTGACATGGACTTCAAGGTCTGCGGCACCTCGCGCGGCATCACCGCCATCCAGATGGACATCAAGATCCAGGGGCTCTCGCGTGAGATCCTCGAGCGCGCGCTCTCTCAAGCTCGCGAGGGCCGCTTGCACATCCTCGGCAAGATGCTTGAGACGCTCCCCGGTCATCGCGGCGAGCTCTCTCGCTGGGCTCCGCGCATCACCTCGTTCAAGGTCAAGCCCGATCAGGTCCGCCTCATCATCGGTCCCGGCGGCAAGACCATCAAAGGCATCGTCGACCAGACCGGTGTGTCGATCGACCTCGAGGACGACGGCACCGTCAACATCGCGTCGGCCGACTCCGAGGCCGTGCGCCGCGCGCTCGACATCATCAAGAGCCTCACCGCCGAGCCCGAGGTCGGCGCCGTCTATCGCGGCACGGTGAAGCGCATCGTCGACTTCGGCGCCTTCGTCGAGATCCTCCCGAACATCGACGGGCTCGTGCACATCTCGGAGCTCTCGCACCAGCGCGTCGAGCGCGTCGAGGACATCGTCAAGGAAGGCGACGAACTCGAGGTCAAGGTCCTCAGTGTCGATCGCGACGGCAAGATCCGACTCTCGCACCGCGAGTTGACCGCGCCGCCCGAGGGCGAAGAGGATCGCGTCCGCGCCCTCCGACCTTCCGGTCGCGGGCCTCGCCGCTCCGACGATCGCGGCGAGGGGCGACCCGACCGCCGAGATCGGCGCTGACGATGGCGCTCGAGCGTGACGCGGCTCAAGCCGCGCTCCTCTCCGGCGTGCGCATCGACGATTTGTTCACGAGCGGCGTCCTCGACAACGAGGGCGCCGCGCGCGCATTTCGGACGCCCGCCTACGTCTACGATCTCGCCGGGATCCGCGCCGAGGTCGCTTCGCTCCGCGAAGCCTTCGTGAGCGGCGGCGTGCGGCACCTCATCGCGTACGCGGTGAAGGCCAACAGCGCCGGCCCGATCCTTCGCGCCGTCCACGCCGAGGGCGCAGGCGCCGACGTCGTGAGCGGCGCCGAGCTCGAGCTCGCGCTCCGCATCGGGATGCTCCCCGAAGACATCGTCTACTCCGGGGTCGCGAAGCTCGACGAAGAACTCGACGCCGCGATCAGCGTGGGTCCTCGGGGCATCCTCTCGCTTCAAGCCGAGAGCATCGAGGAGCTCGCGCGCATCGACGCAAGAGCGCGCGCGCTCGGCCGCAGAGCGCGCGTGAGCCTTCGCATCAACCCAGGCATCGAGGCAGACACCCACGCTCACATCGCGACCGGTCACGACGAGGCGAAGTTCGGCATCCCGCGCGCCGATCTCGGCGCCGCCCTCGAGGCTCTCGCGTCCACCACGCACATCGATCTCGCGGGCATCGGCGCGCACGTCGGGTCTCAGCTCACCTCGCTCGACGACTACGTGGCGTCGGCCCGCATGCTCATCCCGCTCTTCGCCACCTGCGAGGCCTTCGTCGCCCAGCACGCGCGTCCGCCCCTCGATCTCATCGACTTCGGCGGGGGCTTCGGCATCGACTACGGCCGCGGATGTCCCGTTCGCCCAGCCGACTTCGCTCGAGCCCTCCACGCCGAGGTCTGCCGCGCAGGGCTCGAACGCCTCCGCGTCGTGGTCGAGCCAGGTCGCTCCATCGTCGGCGCGCACGGTGTGCTCGTCGCCACTGTCGTCATGGCGAAGCGCGCCGCCGATCGTCGCTGGTTGATGATCGACGCGGGCATGAACGACCTGCTCCGGCCCGCGCTTTATCAAGCCTTCCACAGAGTCGAACCCACGATCGGCCTCGCCGACCCGAGCAACGGCGCACGCGCGCATCGCGTGGTCGGACCCGTGTGCGAGAGCTCCGACGACTTCGGCGAGCACCTCATCCCCGAGCCCAGCCCCACACGCGTGCTCCTCCGGGATGCCGGCGCGTACGGCTTCACGATGGCGAGCGAGTACAACGGTCGCGCACTCCCCACCGAGGTTTTTCTCGACTCGGGCAAGGTGGTCGCGGTCATCGTTCCCCGTCGTTCGTCAGCCTGGGTGAACGAGCGCTGCGGGCTCTGAGCTCCAGAATCCTGTGAAAATCCAACGCGCTCGAATCGATGACGATTTTGCTTGGCAACCCGAGAAGCGTTGGATAGAAGCCCACCTCGTTGCGACGCGCTGCTCCGGCGGCGCGCAGCGGGACGGAGGCTCATCCTTCGGGATGCTTCAATCCACCGCCCGCCCCGATGGCTCTGAAAAAAAGACATCGGGCAGCAAAAAAGAAGGTTGACAGAGTAAGCTTCAAGCACTAGAGTCCGCATCCCCGTCGGCCGAAACCGGCAAGACGGAGAGGCAGACCGAAGGCTCAACCCGCGGTCAACCTTCCCACAGTCTGCGGTCAAGTTGTGGATAACTCCTCGACTCTGACTAAGACGTAGGCTCGCGCCCCAACCAGGGCGTAAGCACCTCGGTCCTTGAAAACTGGATTGTACGCGTCCCCGTCGCTGGGCAACCTGCGACAGGGGAACGCTGGGCAGCTCGCCGAACTCCCCCCGAGTATCGGCGAGCGCGACCGCGAGGGTCCAACGAGCGCGAGCTCAAGAGACCGTCGCGAGTCAGCTGACCGCCGCGGGGCGCTGCGCAAGCAGGGCACTCGACGAGCGGCAGCAAAAACGAGCCTCGAGCTCAACCTCCAGGTGCGAGCTGGCCTAGCCAGCGAGCAACAAACATTTAACTGGAGAGTTTGATCCTGGCTCAGAACGAACGTTAGCGGCGCGCTTAACACATGCAAGTCGTGCGAGAAAGGGAGCAATCCCCGGTACAGCGGCGCACGGGTGAGTAACACGTAGGTAATCTGCCCTTGGGTGGGGGATAACCTTCCGAAAGGAGGGCTAATACCGACAATAAGACCAAGTTTCCGAGAGGGAGCGAGGTAAAAGCCGGCCAATTCACGAAAGCTGGCGCCTGAGGATGAGCCTGCGGCCCATCAGCTAGTTGGTAGGGTAATGGCCTACCAAGGCTAAGACGGGTAGCTGGTCTGAGAGGATGATCAGCCACACTGGAACTGAGACACGGTCCAGACTCCTACGGGAGGCAGCAGTGGGGAATCTTGCGCAATGGGCGAAAGCCTGACGCAGCGACGCCGCGTGGGTGACGAAGGCCTTCGGGTTGTAAAGCCCTGTGGGGCGAGACGAACAGCTTCTGGTCGAATAGGCCAGGGGTTTGACGGTATCGCCTTAGCAAGCACCGGCTAACTCTGTGCCAGCAGCCGCGGTAATACAGAGGGTGCAAACGTTGCTCGGAATTACTGGGCGTAAAGCGCGTGTAGGCGGTTTCGTAAGTCGGGTGTGAAAGCCCGGGGCTCAACCCCGGAAGTGCACTGGATACTGCGAAGCTGGAGTCCTGAAGAGGAGAGCGGAATTCCCGGTGTAGAGGTGAAATTCGTAGATATCGGGAGGAACACCTGTGGCGAAGGCGGCTCTCTGACGGTAACGCGACGCTGAGACGCGAAAGCGTGGGGAGCAAACAGGATTAGATACCCTGGTAGTCCACGCCGTAAACGATGGGTGCTAGGTGTCGCGGGCTTTGACCCCTCGCGGTGCCGTAGCTAACGCATTAAGCACCCCGCCTGGGGAGTACGGCCGCAAGGCTAAAACTCAAAGGAATTGACGGGGGCCCTGTACGTTGTGGAGCGGTCGGTTTAATTCGACAAACGCGCAGAACCTTACCTGGGCTAGAAAATGCAGGAACCTGGTCGAAAGGTCGGGGTGCTCTTCAGTGGAACCTGTAGTTAGGTGCTGTATGGCTGTCGTCATTCGTGTCGTGAGATGTTGGGTTAAGTCCCGCAACGAGCGCAACCCCTGTCGTTGAACATAAGCGGTTCGGCCGGGCACTCTAACTGAGACTGCCGATATCAAGTCGGAGGAAGGTGGGGATGACGTCAAGTCCTCGCTGGCCCTTATGTCCAGGGCTGCACACGTGCTACAGTGCTACAGAGCGCTGCGACCCGCGAGGGGGAGCCAATCGACAAAGTGACCTCAGTACAGATAAAGTCTGCAACTCTCGACTCTTTGAAGTCGGAATCGCTAGTAATCCCTGATCAGCAGGCAGGGGTGAATACGTTCCCGGGCCTTGTACACGCCCGTCACACCATGGGAGTCGATTGCTCCAGAAGTGGGTGAGCCAACTCGCAAGAGAGGCAGCCCCCAAGGAGTGGTTGGTAACTGGGGTGAAGTCGTAACAAGGTAGCCGTAGGGGAACCTGCGGCTGGATCACCTCCTTTCTAAGGACGGCATCCGATGGATGCCAACCGGAAGATCAAAGCCCACATTCGCAGTCTGCCAAGGCAGAACGCACGCGTACAATCCAGTTTTGAGGGACTCAGGAGATAGCCGAGTTCCTGCTCAGCCAACGGCTGAGCGTCGATCCTTGAAAACTGAAGGCGATTCTGACGCAATGCAGCGTCAAGAATCGAAGCGTCAAAGACGCTGGGCGGCACAAGGAGTTCGTGGTTACACGAGCGCTGGAGTCGAGCTGGAGCGTGAACGTAGCGAGTAGAAGTGCGAGCCGACTGCGAGAGCGTCGGCTCGACTTCTGAGAAGATGACGTGCCTTTGGGGTCACGGTCAAGCTACGAAGGGGCGCACCGGTGGATGCCTAGGCAGAGGAGGCGAAGAAGGACGTGAACCCAGCTGAAAAGCTCCGATGAGCCGCTAACGGGCTTTGACCCGGAGATCTCCGAATGGGGCAACCCGCGCTGGGACAACCGGCCATCCAGCACTGAATACATAGGTGTCTGGAAGCAAGCCGAGGAACTGAAACATCTGAAATTACCTGGACGAAAAGAAAATCGGGAGCTCCCCTAGTAGTGGCAGGCGCGGGCAGGGACCAGCCTAAACCCACGGATGCGAATCTGTGGGGGTCGTGGGAGCCCGCGATATGGGATCGTAGAGTCTGGCTAAACGGTCTGGGAAGGCCGGCCATGGGGAGTACGGCAACCCCGTCAGCGAAAGACGAAGCGACTCCTAGTGGGTACCCGGAAGCCGCAGGGCACGACCCGGCGGGAATCTGGGAGGACCATCTCCCAAGCTGATACCTCCCTCATCGACCGATAGTGAACGAGGTACCGCGAGGAAAGGTGAAAAGAACCCCAGTGAGGGGAGTGAAGAGGACCTGAAACCGTAGTAACCTACAAGCAGTGGGAGCACTATGCCCAACTAAGGGAACGTCAGGCCATGCCTTTTGCATAATGGGCCTGCGAGTTACCGTACGTAGCAAGGTTAAGCCGCGAGGTGTAGCCGGAGCGAAAGCGATCCTAACAGGGCGGGTGGGGGTGCGTGCAGTAGACCCGAAACCTTAGCGATCTATCCATGTCAGGTACAGAAGGGCGGTAACACCGCCTGGAGGACCGAACTCACCACAGTTGGCGATAAGCAGGATGAGGTGGATAGGGTGAAGGCTAATCAAGCTGGGATATAGCTGGTTCTCTCGAAATCTTATTGAGGTATAGCCTCGGACGAATTGCGCCGGAGGTAGAGCACTGAATGGGCTAGGGGTCCTGCAGGTGCAAACTGATAAACTCCGAATGCCGGTGACAAGTATCCGGAGTCCAGGCTGCGGGAGATAAGTTCCGTAGCCGAGAGGGAAAGAGCCCAGATCGGCAGCTGAAAGGTCCTAAGTCCGAGCTAAGTGTCAAAGGATGTGGGAGCGCTCAGACAACCGGGAGGTTGGCTTAGAAGCAACCATCTTTCAAAGAAAGCGTAATAGCTCACTGGTCAAGCGAACCCGCGCCGAAAATATAACGGGGCTAAAGCTCGGCACCAAGCTCGAACTCTCTCGAAAGGGAGTGGAAGGCCAGAGGAGTATTCTCAAAGACACGCGCTGGACGGTAACGACCAGTAACGGGTTTGAGAAGGCTTATGCAGGCATGAGTAGCGATAAGCCGAGCGAGAAACTCTGGTCGCCGTAAGCTAAGGTTTCCTGGGGAAGGATAATCTCCACATGGGTTAGTCGGATCCTAAGCCGAGGCCGAGAGGCGTAGGTGATGGAAAGCAGGTTGTGTTCACTTGCACCACCAAGGAAGGCGTTGAAGTAAGCGGGGACGGAAGATGAGCTGAGCACGGGGCATGGATCGCGTAGGCAGTAGGGTGAGCGACGAGGACCCGATAGGGACAAACCGTTGCTCTACAGGCCGAGAGGTGATGAGGCTGACACCGGTCGGCACACTCAGTAATCCCAGACTTCCAAGAAAAGGAAAGCCGCGTACAGAGCCTCTTTGGTGTCCGTACCGCAAACCGACTCAGGTGGGCGGGGTGAGAATCCCCAAGGCGCGTCGAGTGAACCGGGAACTCGGCAAATGTTACCGTAACTTCGGGAGAAGGTGTGCCGTGGAACGTGAGAGTCGAACGGCAGGGCGTTCTGCGGTCGCAGAGAAATGGGGGTTGTGATGACTTACTAAAAACACAGGACTCTGCACGAAGTCGAAAGACGACGTATAGGGTCTGATGCCTGCCCGGTGCGGAAGGGTTAAGGGAAAGTCGAAAACGAAGCGAAGCTCTGAACCGAAGCCCCAGTAAACGGCAGCCGTAACTATAACGGTCCTAAGGTAGCGGAATTCCTTGTCCGAAATTGGGTTCCGACCTGCACGAATGGCATAACAACATCCCCCCGGCTGTTCCGGTCTGGGACTCAGCGAAATTGTATCGGGGGTGAAGATACCCTCTACCCGCCGCAAGACGGAAAGACCCCGCGAACTCTTTACTGCAACTTGGCAGTGGTTTTCGGAATATTTTGCGTAGGATAGGTGGGAGGCTTTGAGGCTGGCTTCTGGGTTCGGCGGAGCCAACGTTGAAATACCACCCTGAATGTTCTGAAACCTAACCTAGACCCCACACGGGGCCGGGGACACTGCCTGGCGGGCAGTTTGATCGGGGCGGTCGCCTCCCAAATAGTAACGGAGGCGTGCGACAGTTCCCTCAGGCTGATTGGAAACCAGCCGTAGAGTGCAAACGCACAAGGAGCTTAATCCGCGAGACCGACAGGTCGAGCAGGTGCGAAAGCAGGCGTTAGTGATCCTGTGGTTCTGCATGGAAGGGCCATAGCTCATCGGATAAAAGGTACTCTGGGGATAACAGGCCGATCGCGCCTGAGAGTTCACATCGGCGGCGCGGTTTGGCACCTCGATGTCGGCCCATCGCATCCTGGGGCTGGAGCAGGTCCCAAGGTTCGGCTGTTCGCCGATTAAAGCGGTACGCGAGCTGGGTTTAAAACGTCGTGAGAGCCAGTTTGTCCCTATTCGCCGTGGGCGTAGGATGCTTGAGAGGAGCTAACCATAGTACGAGAGACCTGGTTGGACGTACCTCTGGTGTTCCGGTTGCCCTGCCAAGGGCATAGCCGGGTAGCCATGTACGGAACGGATAACCGCTGAAAGCATCTAAGCGCGGAAGCCGGCCTCAAGACAAGGCATCCCGGGCTGCAAGGCTCCTCAAGACCCCTCGTAGACTACGAGGTCATAGGCCGGGTGTGGAAGTGGCTGAGCGCCACGGAGCTAATGGTACTAATCGGTCGTGAGGTCGACCTACCTCAAAGGCAAGCGTCGTCCCAAACATCGCAATGTCTACGCAAACTAGCTGGACTTCAGCGCTCGGGTCACGAGCGCTCGCTCGGTCGGCACAGCCGACTGTGTTTTAGACGCTCCCGCGTCGGGCAGAAGCCGAGAAGGCCAG
The DNA here is from genome assembly GCA_046351325.1 of Polyangiaceae bacterium. Classification (GTDB taxonomy): domain Bacteria; phylum Myxococcota_A; class Polyangia; order Polyangiales; family Polyangiaceae; genus Xiheicaenibacterium. The sequence continues at coordinate 113,388 of JAXLYR010000002.1, forward strand.
TCCCGAGGTGAGGCCCAAAGTTTCCGGTGGCGATATCGAAGAGGTCATACCCGATCCCATTCCGAACTCGGAAGTCAAGCTCTCGGAGCCGATGGTACTGCTGGGGAAACCCAGTGGGAGAGTAGGACGCTGCCGGGATTTTTAAAGGTCCGGTGCTGCGCTAAACCCTCTATGAGGGGCGCGAACCGGGCCTTTTTTCTTTTTGTCGCTTCGACTTCAGCGGACTGGAGAGTCCGCGCGAGGAGCAGCTCACGCAGGCGATCGGGCCAGCTTCGGGTCGCGCGCTGCGCCTGAGCCCGCTGGGTTGGCTGCTGATCTGGTGGCTAAAGTTGGCTGGCGAGGTTGGCTGTGGAGGCGATGGCTGAAATGAAAGAGGCCCGGTCTTGGGTGACCGGGCCTCTTTGCATTTGGGGTGGTGGCTCGGTCAGCCGGCGTAGCCCTCTTCGCCGTGGATGGCGGTGTCCAAGCCCTCGCGTTCCTCGGACTCGTCTACGCGGAGGCCGATGGTCTTTTTGAGCACGAAGAGGAGGAGCGCGGAAACAGCGCCTGCGTAGACGAGCGCGACGCCGCTCGCGAGCGCTTGGATGCCGAACTGCTTCACCCCGCCATAGATGAGGCCGTTGGCTCCGACGGGGGCCTCGAGATCGGAGAACGTGTGCTGCTTGGCGAAGACGCCGGTGAGGAGCGCGCCGACGAGGCCGCCGACACCGTGGACGCCGAAGGCATCGAGCGAGTCGTCGTAGCCGAGGCGGTATTTGAGCAAGACGGCGTAGAAGCAAGCGATCCCGGCCAGGAGACCGATCACGAACGCAGCCCAGGGATCGACGAAGCCCGCGGCTGGCGTGATCGCGACCAAGCCAGCGACGAGTCCTGACGCGACACCGAGGGCGGTCGGTTTCCCGCCGTGCCTCCACTCGACGAGGACCCAGCCGAATGCGCCGCCGGCCGCGCCGAGGTGGGTTGCGAGGAAGGCGAGCGATGCGAGGTGGCCGCTCGCGAGCGCGCTGCCTGCGTTGAAGCCGAACCATCCGAACCAGAGCAGGCCAGCGCCCAGCATGGTCATCGTGAGGTTGTGGGGGAGGGGGCGCTCGTGCGGATACTTCAGGCGCTTGCCGGTCATGAGGGCCGCGACGAGCGCCGAGACCCCTGCGGTGATGTGGATGACGGTCCCTCCCGCGAAATCGAGCGCGCCGAGCTTGAAGAGCCAGCCGCCCTCGGCCCAGACCCAGTGCGCGACGGGCACGTAGACGAGCAACACCCACGCGCTGATGAAGAGCACGTAGGCGGTGAACTTCATGCGCTCGGCGAACGCTCCCGAGATGAGCGCCGGCGTGATGACGGCGAACATCGCCTGGAACGCGGCGAAGGCGAGCGCGGGGACAGTCCCGTGGAGCTCGCCCACGAGTCCGTTCATGAAGAGGTTATCGAACCCGCCGATCAATCCCGCGTGCGAGGGCCCGAAGGTCAACGAGTAGCCGACGGCTAGCCAGAGGAACGACACCAGGGGGATCGCCGCCATCGAGTGCATGATGGTGGAGAGGACGTTCTTCTTGCGGACGAGCCCTCCGTAGAAGAGCCCGAGCGCGGGCGTCATCAAGAGAACGAGAGCGGACGAAGCGAGCAACCACGCGGTATCACCAGGATCGGGACGCAACGCACACCTCCAAAACGTGGGAAAAGTCGACGATCGGAACTGCACCGCGTCTCGGTTTCCGCACTGTTTCGTGGACGTTTCTCCTGCGTGTCGCCTTGCTCCGGGCAGGGCAGCGGGGTGATAGCCTCACGCGAAGTGAGCGAGCCTCCGGACCTTGCGCGAGTCGAGCGCGAGCGCGACCTGTTCTTGCGACTGCTCGAGCTCGGTGAAGCCGACGACGTTCGGCCCTACGTGACGCAGGCGCTCGAGCTGCTGGTCGTAGCGATCGGTGCGAAGCGCGGGTACATCGAGGTCGACGCTGGCGCCGGTCTCCCGCCGCTCGCGGCCGCGGCGCACGGGCTCACAACCGATGACTTGGCGGGGGTGCGAGCGCGCCTCTCACAAGGGATCATTCGCGACGCGATCGCGACCGGCACGACCGTCAGCACCGCGAGCGCGATGGAGGACCCGCGCTTCAAACAGCTCGAGAGCGTGCAGGCGCAGCGGCTTCGAGCGGTGCTCTGCGCGCCGCTCACCCTGCCCGCCTCGAACGGCGCGGCGGGCGCGAGCATCGGCGTCATCTACCTCGAGGGGCGCGCGCGTCCTGGGCCGTTCCCCGAGTCCGATCGCAAGCTCGTCGAGGTCGCCGCGCGCGCGCTGTCGCCCACCGTGGAGCGCTTGGTCGAGCGCGGCGAGCAGAACCGCGAGACCGATCACACGACGGAGGTGCGCGCGAAGCTCGGGGGCGTCGATCTCGCGGGGACGAGTCGTGCCTTCGCGGAGGTCTTGCGACAGGTGCTCGTCGCGGCGCCCGTTCCGGTGACGGTGCTGCTGCGCGGTGAGAGCGGCACGGGCAAGAGCGCGCTCGCGAGGGCGCTGCACGCGTCGTCGCCGCGGCGCGCGGGGCCATTCGTCGAGCTCAACGTCGCCGCGCTCCCCGAGTCGCTGTTCGAGAGCGAGCTCTTCGGGGCCGAGAAGGGCGCGCACAGCACCGCGAACACGCGCATCCTCGGGAAGCTGGACGCTGCGCGCGGTGGCTCGCTCTTGCTCGACGAGATCGGTGAGCTCCCGCTCGCGGCGCAGGCGAAGCTCCTCACCGTCCTACAGAACAAGACCTTCATGCGGCTCGGTGGGACGACGCCGATCCAAGCCGACGTGCGCCTCATCGCGGCGACCAACGCGAACCTCGAGGAGGCCGTGCGCGCGCGCCGCTTCCGCGAGGACCTTTACTATCGACTCAACGTCCTCGAGATCGTGGTGCCGCCGCTGCGCGAACGCCGCGAAGACGTCGCCGTCATCGCGGAGGCCGTCGCGGCGCGCCTCGCGGAGGATCCGACGCAGCGGCTCCCGCTCTCGCGCGCCGCGCTGCGTGCGCTTGCAGAGGCTGAGTGGCCCGGCAACGTGCGTCAGCTCGAGAACGCGATTGCGCGGGGATGGGCAACGGCGCTCTCCGAATCCGCACCTGTCATCGAGCCGCGACATCTCTTCGGCGATGGAGCGCGTTCAGCGACGACCGCTTCGAGTGCGTCTGCGGTCGCGACGCCGGCGCTCGAGGCGCTCACCTTTCAAGAGGCGACGCGACGATTCCAGGCGAAGCTCATCGAGGAGGCGCTCGCTGCGTGTGAGTGGAACGTCAGCGAGACCGCGCGTCGTCTCGAGCTGTCGCGCTCGCACCTCAACGATTTGATCCGCGCGTTCGGGCTCGCGCGGAGGTCGGGGAAGAGCGGCGGGTGAGCTCGAGCGACGAAGCCGATCTCGTCGGTCGCGTGATCGGCGGCTACCGGGTCGAACATCGACTCGGCGCCGGTGGGATGGGCACCGTGCTCGCGGCCGTCGAGCCCACGATCGGCAGGCGCGTCGCGATCAAGCTCCTGAAGCGCGAGCTCGCGACGGACCCCGCGACCGCGCTGCGCTTCGAGCGCGAGGCTCGAAGCATGACGCTCGTGCGTCACCCCGCGACGATCGATGTCTTCGCGTTCGGCAAGCTCGACGACGGTCGGCCGTTCTTCGTCATGCCGCTCCTCGAGGGGCGGTCGCTACGACAAGAGCTCGACACACGCTCGCGCTTCGCTCCGAGCGAGGCCTGGCGCATCGCACGCGAGATCGCTGCAGGCGTCGGCGCTGCGCACCGAGCGGGCGTCCTGCATCGCGACCTCAAGCCCGACAACGTCTTCCTCTCCGACATCGCGGGGCGTCCTTCGCAGCCCGTCGTGCTCGATTTCGGTTTGGCGAAGCTGCTCGAGGGCGCGGGCGATCTCGACGAGGCTGCGCTCGCCGATCAGCAGAAGCTCACGCAGACCGGCGTCCCGCTCGGCACGCCGATCTACATGGCGCCGGAGCAGTGGTGGTCCGCGCCGACGACGCGCGCGACGGATCAGTATGCGTTCGGTGTCCTGCTCTTCGAGCTCTTGGCGGGGCGACCACCCTTCCAGAGCCAGCGCTTCCCCGAGCTGCTCGAGCAGCACCTGCACGCGCGCCCGCCGCGTCTCACCGAGCACGGCGTCGAGGTCCCGAGCGCCGTGCAAGCCCTCATCGATCGCCTCCTCGCGAAGGAGCCCGAGGAGCGCTACCGTGACTTTGACGAGGTTATAGCAACGGGCGATCGCGCGTTCGCGGCGAGCTCCGAAGACAGAAGAGAGTTGGAGGGGGGACGCACCGAGCTCGCGGTCGCGCCGCCGCCGCGCACCGAGCCTCGCGCTCCGTCGATCCCCAACGTCGTCGCGGCCGCGCCCGTCGACTCGATTGAGGGCTCCATCGTCAACGAGCAAGCGAGCGCCTGGGTCAACCGCGCGTATGTCGCGTCGCTCGTGCTCGGCTTCGGCGCAGTCTTCGCGACCGGGTACGCAGGCGCCGAGCGCTTCATCGTGAAGGAGTGGATCAAGAGCGCAGGGTGGGGCGCGCTCGCGATGTTGGCGCTCGCGGTCATCGGCATCGTCGCGCTCCCGTTCGTCGCGAAGGGCGTACGATCGCGCCCGCTGCTCGGGCCCGTCGCGCTGGGGATCGCCTTCGCGCCGTCGGTGATCGCGCTCGTCTCGACGGTCTCGGGGTGGGGTCTCGTGAACGGCCACCTCGGGGAGCTCGAGCCCGGTCGGGCGTACGAGATCCTCCATCGCGGCTACTACGAGGTCGGCCTCTCCAGCTTCCTCGGGTTCTCGATCACCGCGGTGCTCGCGCTCGGGCTCGCCGTCCTGCTCGACACGCGACGCACCCTCGACTGGCGCAAGCTCGTGCGCGATCCGTTCGCAGGGCTCGGGCTCGTCGGGCTCCTCGCGGCCGCGGTGCTCGCCGCGAGCTCGAGGCCGGCGGCCACGTTCGTGACCGCGATGGGCGGGCTCGGTTGTTTGGTGCTCGCTCGGGCGGGTGCAGCTCCCGATCGGCTCGTGCGTGAGCGCAGCGTCGCGATCCTCGGCGCGGCGCTCTCTGCGCGCGGCGTCTCGCGAGCGTGCGCCGACGCGTGGGCTTCGACCGCTTGGTTCGAGCCCGAGACGCGCGCCGATCGCGTCCACACGATCGTGACGACGGCCGCGCAGTCGAGGTTCACCGCGGTGATCTCGATCGTGATCGTGGTGATCGTCGCTGGCGGCGTTGCGCTCTCTCTCGTTCGCGCGAGGGACGCCGGCGCGCTCGCGCGAGCGCGTGGGGGCTGGCTCCTCATCGCGCTGCAGGGCGCTTCGATCCTCGCGCTCCTCGCGCCATCGGTCACCGTCGAGCGCGAGTTCGCCGCGCGCCGCGAGGCCCTCGCGAAGGCTCTCAGCGAGCAGTTTCAGCTGTTCTCGACGCTCTCGCCGCCGGTCATCGCGAGCTCGCGCGAGCTCCGCAAGCCCTCGAGCGCGCCCGCGCTCCAGATCACGCGCGAGACGATCGCCGTCAACGGCAAGGGTGTCGGGCGCATCGTGTCGCTCGACAACCCAGCGGGGAGGCAAGCGATCGCCGCGGCGATCGTCGCCGCGCTCGCCGATCCTTCTGGTGGGACCGAGCGCCACGCGGACCTCTCGATGATCGCCGACGCGAGCCTCCCTTGGAGACGCCTGCTCGAGATCCTCCAGCTCGTCCGCGAAGGCGGCGGGCGCACGATCGAGCTCTTGCTCACGCGCGGCGCCGTCGTCCGCATCCCGCCCGAGGCCCCACCCGACGCGGGCTACCTCATCCCGCGAGACTTCGGCGCGCTGAGCATCGTCCTCGGAGACGACGGGTTCGCGGCGGAGAGCGACGCGTCTTACGAGACGATCGCGCGCGCGCTCGAGGACAAAGACGACGGGGCGAACGAGATCGCGGTGAGCGTCCCGCTGAAGAAATAGCTCAGCGCCCGCCCGATCGTCGCAGGGCCTCGCCGAGGGTGAGGAACGTGAAGCCTCGGTCGCGCAGGCCGTGGATGACGCGCGGCAGGGCGTCGAGGTTCTCCTTCTGGCTGCCGTGAAAGATGAAGATGCTGCCGCGCTCGATCGTCCGTGGTTTGCCGTGCTTTTCGAACACGTTCGCGACGATGTCGTCGGCCTTCACCTTGTCCTTCCAGTCGCCCGTGTCGACCGTGAACCAGATCGAGCGGTAGCAGTCCTCGCGGACGATCTTGTCGACGTCGTCGTTCGTGGCGAGGAACGGCTCGCGGAAGAAGGGGTGGGTGCTCGCGCCGGTCTCGCGCTGGGCGAGCTCCTCCACTGCGTCGAGCTGGTGTTTCACGTCCTTCTCGTCGAGCGTCGTCAGGTCCTTGTGCGAGAGCGTGTGGTTCGCGAGCTCGTGTCCCTCGGCGACCATGCGCTTCAGGATCGCGGGGCCGTCGGGGCTCGAGGCGATCTCGCCGGTGTAGAGGAAGATCGTCGTCGCGACCTTCTCGTCGCGCAGGACGTCGAGCACGCGCGCGAGGTTCGGCAGGCGCGCGCCGACGTCGAGCGTGATGACGACGGCGTCCACGTCGAGGTTCTCGACGCGGTGCACGCGCTTCCACGACCAGCCGTCGAAGCCTGCGGGGACCGCGCACCCAGGGTTCTCCGGCAAGAAGCGCGGCGCCGCGCTCTTCACGGGCGTCGGAGCGGGTGGGGCGCTCGCGATCACCTTCGCGCTCGAAGCGACCGCAGAGGCCACGGCTCCTGGCGCTGTGCTCGATGCGCTCGCGAGCGCCGTGCTCACGCTCGAGGGCGCGCTCACGCTCGCGCTCGAGCTATTGGCCGAGCTGCCGGCAGATTGATTGGGCTCGGCGGCGCAGGCTGCGAACCACGCGAGCATCGCTGCGCTCGCGAGCGCTTTGCTTCGGCGCTGGCTCACGGGTTCGTCTCGCGGAGCGGTCCGGTGAAATAGAGGATCTCGTGCACGACGATGGCTCCGCTCGCGACGAGCGCGTCAGCGACCGCCGGGGAGGCCTCGACCGCGAGCTGCACCTCGACGGCGCGCCAGGGCTTCGCCGGGTCGGTGATGGGCACGCGGTGCTGCTCGAGGGCTCGCAAGAGGGCGCGCGCGACCGCCGCGCTCCGCGCGCGGAGGGGATGCACGCCGGGGAACTGCGGCGCGAAGAGCGCGATCCCGAGCACGTCGCCGGTCGCTGCGTCCCGCGCCCGCGCGAGGAGGCCGTCGCTCTCGGCGCGAGGTCGCCGCTCGAGCGAGCCGGTCGCGCGCAGCGTGAGGATGCCCGAGGGCATGTCGTAGTGCCGCTCGAGCGCGGGCGCTTCGTCGAGCGACACGAGCTCCACGCGAATTGTTTTGGGGTCAAACGAATCCTCGTCGGCCGCGCGCGCAATCAGCGTGGCCCATGGGGCGCGCAGCACCGTCGTCGCGTGGCGCGCGACGAACCCGAGCCGCTCGTAGAGCGCGATGGCCGCCGTGTTGTCCGCCTTCACGTTGAGGTCCCAGCGCGTCTTGTCGGCGGCGACGGCCTCGCTGCGAACGGCCTGCATCAGCGCGTGACCGATGCCTCGGCGGCGACGGCCCGGCTCGGTGACGAGGTTGAACACGTAGCAAGCATCGATGAGCAGCTTGCTGAACACGTACCCGACGACGCGGTCGCCCTCTTCGGCGACGCGGGTGAAGGGGAGCTGCGTCGAGGCCCAGCGCTCTTCGCTGGGAACAGGGTCTTCCACGCCAAGCTCCGTGAAGAGCCGCACGAACTCCAGATAGTCCCGCGGCTCAGCCGCTCGGGTGGCGATGGCGTCGGCCATGGCCGGGACCTTACTACCCAGTAGTGCGTGAGCTGGGCGAAGATAGCGAACGCGCGAAAAGACTCGGATCTGGGGACGAGCTGTGGACAAATCTGTGGATAATTGCCTTATCAATTCAGATATTTGAGATTGCGAGACAGAGCTCCAATCGGCATAGTGCTCTCAGGTCGTTCGCGGCACCTCGTGCCCCAAACGGCTTCCTTGCAACGCAGAAACCCTTGGGCGCATGCGTGGTTGGTCTTTCGGGACCACCAACGTTCGTAAGCAACTGACCGCCGTCGCGGTCGCTGCCACTACGAGCGAAAAGACATCGCGCTTGAACCAACGCTGGTCTCTTCACTGAGACCTCCAAATCAACGGCCAATCCCCTTCGCGGGTGCGGTCGCCAGGGGCAGAAGGCATCTCGGGTCATTCGGCACCACCGTCCCTTCGCGGGGCCGACTGTCGAACAAGACCCTCAGTCTCGGGCAACCCTGCAGTCACCTAACGGCGATTGCGGAGCATCCTCAGCGATGCTGAGACGGACCCAGCAATGCGACTCTCGGACTCCACTCCGGGTGAGCAGCGTGAGGTGACGAGAGATGTCCGCGATGAATGCGCTCCATCCAGCTTCGGCATGGACTTCCGGATAAGGTGAGCGTGGTCACGCGACCGGAGTGGGCTCTAACGGGCCCGGCTCCGCCCGAATCAAGAACTTGAGTACGGCTCTGTTGCCAACAAGCCACTCAGGGGTATCGGGGATGTAAGGATGCGTGAGGTTCTTTTCGTGTTTCGTCTCGAATTGCCTAGTGACGTGCGCCGAGCGGGAAGGCTCGGAGCTCCTCGGAACGCCGGAAGGCGGCATCCCCGGAGCCTGTTGCTTACGTGACAGTCGCACCGAACAGCGTGCAATGCCCCGTCCGCAAGGACGGATTCATCCTCGAGGGAAAGAGGGTGGGTTTACCCAAGGGGCATGTGTCGTTCAGCGGGTTGGCACTCGCCGGGTGACATCGAAAGCTCATCGGGAGATGAGCCGGTGCATGAGAGGGTCGCTGCCAGCGGTGGCGGCCCAAAGCCGGAAGTCGGGCTTTCCCTCTCGACTTTCGCGGGTGATCGGGCCGCAAGGCACGGTCAAGCTACGACTGACCTCCAAGGCGGTCGTGGACGTCGACTCCGGCGTGAGCTGGGGCGGCGCCCGAGGCGGGACGAGCATCGAGAGAAGTATCGAAGGTCGTTCGTAACCGAGTCGATTGGAGCGTTCGCGGTCGCCCGCAAGGGTGTGCCGCTAGCTGGGAGTCGCGAATCACCCACGACGAGAGGGTGCTTTCGGGGCCTCGAGTGACAAGGACTTAAGACGCTGGGATGAAACCAACCGTTTCGGACCAGTGGAAGCTCCTCAAAAGGGAGACCAGCACTCGGTACGTGTGCTCGATTGAAAACCCAGGGAGATCCCTAAACCAGAGCTCTCATGGATTCGGTCACCAAGTCCGGTATCCGCATATTGCCCCGTGGAGGGGTCAGTAGGCCGACCGGGTTAGGATGCAGCACACGGGGCTCTCTTCGGTTGTGAGGTACGGGAGACCACTTTCGTACCGCGAGCCACCAGGCACGCTCCCTTCGAGCAAACCTGTGCTCAACACTCCCGAGGGAGGACCGCCACCAACGGTTAACCACCGCGGTGCCAGCGACGAGATTGCGTGCGCGAACACCCATCTCGACCCGACTGGGGACGACTGAGGATACTACGAGGGCACCTCCTAGGAGGCGAAGGGTTCGCCTGGCAGAAGATGCCAGCTGCGTTCCGGAGGACGCCCGAACCAAGCGATGACCGAACGTGGAGACGACGAGTTCGTCTCCACGTTTTTTTTTGTTTTCGGCACGCGCATCATGCGGCGATGCCTATTGCGGCTCAGCTCCTCGACGTCGCCCTCTTTTGGTCGATGGAGCGCTACGGCGACCTCTCCATCCACGCCGTGCTCGACGTGCGTAGACGCTTCACGCGCGCGGAGCTCGAGCGCGCGTTCGAGAAGACGATCGCAGACTTCCCCGTCCTCGGCTGTCGGTACGAGATCGGGGTGCTGCGCGATCGCTGGGTCGAGGCGAGCGATTCCATTTCGAACGCGGTGCACGTTCGCGAGGATGTCGTGGACGGCGACGCCGTTGAGGCCACGACGCTCGAGTGGGTTCGCAAGCCGATCGTCGCGACCGTCGAGCGACCTTTCCGCGTGGTGAGTCTGGCGAGGGCGTCGGGGTCGCGGCTGCTCTTGAGCGTGCTGCACATCGCGGTCGATGGGGCAGGGGTGGCCGCGGTCGGGCACGTGTTCGGCTCGCACCTCTACGGGGTCGCGCCGCTCGCGCCTGCCGATCGACGGCGCGACGTGCGCAGCACGCTCGATCGGTTGGGCTTGGTGCACCTGCCGGTGCTCGCGCGCGACGTCGCCCGCGCGAGCATGATCCCGCTGAAGACGCTGCTCACGACCCGCCGGCGTAAGGCTTACGACGTTAGCCCTACGGCGCATTGCGAGCACCGCGACCTCGTGATCACGAAGGCCGAGCTGGACGCGCTTCGAGCGAGGTTCTCTCCGGTGCCTTCGATCAACGATCTGCTCGTCGCGGGGCTCTCGCGCGCCGTCGCGCAGCGGTCTCACTGGGGCCCGGCGACCGTGCTCTACACGATGGACCTGCGGCGGTTCGCGGCGGCGCCCAGGCTCACGGCCGCGAACGTGTCGACCATTCTCACGGCGCACGTCCCTCGCGAGGCGACGGGAGATCTCGAGACCGCGGTGCGCGCCGTGCAATCGATCACGTCGACGCACCGGTCGAGCCTCATCGGGCCGGGCTTCTTGGTCGTGCCGCACCTTCTCGGGCTCCTCTCGCCCCCTCCGCTGCTTCGCCGACTCCTGCCCTATCTTCACCCCCTGCTCGTCGACGGCCCGCTCGATCGTGGGCTCTTCGTCACCAACGTCGGGCGCGTCGACGACGGGCTGCGCGCGTTCGACGCGGACCTCGAGTCGCTCAGGATTTTGGGTCCGCTCATCGCGGGCACGGCCGTGCCCGGTATCGTGGCGTTCGGCTTCCGCGGCTCGCTGCACCTGCAGATCATCAGCCCACCGCACCTCGGTGCGGGCGCGGCCGCCGAGCTCGAGCGTGAGGTCCGCGCCGCCCTCGAGCTCCCCGCGCCGAGCGCGTGATCCAAAATCAGCCCGCGCGCACGGGGAGCGCGGGACTCGCGCCACGCCTGAACTACACTCCAGCCGTATGCGTCTCTGCCGGTGGGCGATCGCGATCTCGGCCGCGCTCTCGATGGCTGGCTGCAGTTCGAAAGAGCTGCCGAGCCACGACAAGAAGAGCGCCGACAAGCGAGACGATCGCGACGAACCCGAGGGGGACAGCGATCGAGATCGCGACCGAGATCAGGACCGCCCCACGCGACCACCTTCCGATCCGAGCGACGCCGAGCCGCGCTGCGACGAGGCCGCGCGCTTGGTGTACGTCGTGTCTCGCGAGGCGAACCTCTACGCGTTCTCGCCGACGATCCCGGGGCTCGGCGCGTACCACCTCGTCGGGCACCTGAAGTGCGCGAGCTTCGGTGAGCCGCAGTCGATGGCGGTCGATCGCCGCGGCATCGCGTGGGTGTTCTACGACACCGGCGAGCTCTTCAAGGTGAGCGTGCGCGACGCCTCGTGCAACAAGACCGCGTATCACCACCCGAGCGGCAACCATCAGCTCGGGATGGGCTTCACGGCGGTCGGGGCAGGGCTCGCGGGTGAGCAGCTCTACATCGCGAGCCCCGACTTCGGCTTGGCGACGCTGAACCTCGACGACTTCTCGGTGCACCAGACGCGCAAGCTCGTGATGGGCGCCGAGCTGACGGGCGGAGGAGACGGTCGCCTCTTCCATTTCTCAGCCGAAACGCAGGAGCTCAGCCAGGTGGACCTGACGCGGTTCTCGCTCGTGCCCCTCCGGCGCTTCGACACGCTCGGGGAGGTGAGCGCGTGGGCGATCTCGCGCTACGCGGGCCGCTTCTACATGTTCACGTCGCCGGGGGAGGGCGTGCCGTCGAAGACGACCGAGTTCGATCCGACCAAGCAGACCGAGCGGATGCGCGACTCGAACCTCGGCTTCGTGGTGGTCGGGGCCGGTCAGTCGACATGCGTGCCACGCAACGACGGCGACACGGGGATCGGTGGGCCTGCGCCGAACGATCCGCCGAGCGCACCGAGCGCCCCTCCACCCTGAGGTCGTGCCGCAAGGCGCCAAGCGGCGGCGATGCGACGTTAGGGTTTTACTGGGTCGGCGTTCGTGAGAGGTTCCTCGGGTGCGATTCCGGCGAGCCAAAATCGTTTGCACCATAGGTCCCTCCTGCGACAGCGAAGAGAAGCTCGCGGGGCTCATCCGCGCGGGCATGGACGTCGCGCGTCTCAACTTCTCCCACGGGAGCCACGAGGAACACGGCGCGCGGCTCGACCGCATCCGCGCCGCATCGGCCACCTGTGACAAGCCCGTCGCGGTGCTTCAGGACCTCTGCGGCCCGAAGATCCGAGCCGGCAAGTTCAACCGCAAGGCGCCCGAGTTCCCGACGGGCGCGACCGCTTATCTCGTCCAGGCCGGGCCGACGCCGCCCGAGGATCCGATGGAGATCCCGGTCCAATACGAGGGCCTATCCCAGGACCTGCGCCCGGGAGATCGCGTGCTCGTCGACGATGGACAGAATGTCCTGACGGTCGTCGACATCGAAGGAGACCGGGTCAAGGTCAACGTGCTGCACGGGGGAACGCTCCGAGATCGGGTCGGCATCTCGCTGCCGTCGCGGCGCGTTCGTATCGCGGCGCTCACCGACAAGGACAAGGCGGACCTCGCGTTCGGGCTGCGCGCGGGCGTCGACTACGTCGCGCTCAGCTTCGTGCGCGACCCCGAGGACGTCCGCATCACGCGTGAGATCTGCGAGGCCTGGGGGCGGCCCACGCCGATCGTGTCGAAGATCGAGACGCCGAGCGCGATCGAGCGACTCGAGTCGATCATCCAGGTGAGCGACGCCGTCATGGTCGCGCGCGGCGATCTCGGCGTGGAGATCGGGCCCGAGTACGTGCCCATCCTGCAGCGCAAGATCCTGCACGAGGCCCGCAAACAACAGAAGCCGGTGATTGTCGCCACAGAGATGCTCCAATCGATGGTGACGGCGACGCGGCCGACGCGCGCCGAGGCGAGCGACGTCGCGACGGCTGTGTTCGAGGGCACCGACGCGGTGATGCTCTCGGGTGAGACCGCCACGGGCAACCACCCCGAGCTCGTCGTCAGGATGATGAGCCGAATCATCCACGAGGCGGAGATCAGCTCGTTCTACAACCCACTCCCGAGCGAAGTTCCAGGGGCGCGCGCCAACATCGCCGAGGCCGTGGCGCGCAACGCTTGTGATATCGCGCGGGACATCGGGGCGCGTTTCATCGTCGCGTTCACCGAGGCTGGCAACACCGCGCGGTACGCGTCGAAGCACAGACCCGTCGTGCCCGTGCTCGCGTTTTCACCGAACGAAGTGACGCGGCGCAGGCTGGCGCTCCTTTGGGGCGTGGTACCCTCACGGCTGGAGCTCATGCGCGACGCCGACGAGATGGTTCAGCGCGCGACGGCGTACATGCTCGCGAACGGCTTGGTCTCGCCGCAGGATCGGATCGTCGCGATCTTCGGTGCACCCGTGGGCGTGGCTGGCACGACGAACAACATCCGCGTCGTGGTCGTGGAATGACCCAGGCCGCCCTCCGCGCTGACGATCTCCCGAGGCTCGAGAAATACGAGGTCCTCGAGGAGATCGGTCACGGAGGGATGGCGACCGTCTACCGCGCACGCGACCTGCGCCTCGAGCGCGAGGTCGCCGTGAAGCTGATTCACCGGCACCTGCGCGAGAACCGCGAGGTCGCGACGCGCTTCGTCGCAGAGGCCCGCGCCGCGGCGAAGCTCAAGCACCCGAACATCGTCGAGGTCTACGACGTCTCGGGCGAGGACGATCGCGAGCGATACCTGGTCGTCGAGCTCGTGAACGGCAAGACGCTGCGCGACCTGCTGGTGGCGCACCGCGAGATGCCGGCAGAGATCGGCGCGGCGATCGTCTCCGAGCTCTGCGACGCGATCGATCACGCGCACCACGCCGGGATCATCCACCGCGACATCAAGCCCGAGAACGTGCTGGTCTCGATCCCCGAGCCCGCGGCCCCCGCCTCCGAGGTCTCCGCGGATCGACTCTCCCCCGTGTCGATCACGCCGCCCGTGTCGAACAGCGGTGGCCCGAGCTCGAAGAATCGATCGCGCGCGCTGGTCCTCAAGATCACGGACTTCGGCATCGCGAAGATCCTCGACAGCCAGGGCGTGACGTCGACGGGGCAGGTGCTCGGGTCGCCAGCGCACATGGCTCCAGAGCAGGTCGACGGCGGCGACGTCGACGCGCGGACCGACGTGTTCGCGCTCGGTGTCCTGCTCTACGAGTGCATGGTGGGCCACCTGCCGTTCGAGGGTAAGAACCCGGCGCAGGTCCTACGCCGCGTGATCGAGGGCCGCTACGAACGCGCCGAGACCGAGCGACCCACCGTGGGCGGGCGCTTCAGCGCGATCCTCGATCAGGCGCTCGCGACCAACGCCGCCGATCGGCTCGAGAGCCCCGCGGCGCTCGCGAAGCTCCTGCGTGACGAGCTCGCGGTCGCGGGGATCACGTCGCCGCGCGAGGAGATCGTCGCGTTCTTCCACGACCCCGCGGGCTACACGGCGCGCCTGCACGAGCGCCTCGTCGACGTGCTCGTCGCGCGCGGTGAGGCCGCGCGAAAGAACAAGCAGGTCGGTCAGGCGGCGCTCGACTTCAACCGCGCGCACGCGCTCAGGCCCGACGATCTCACGATCATCAAGCGCATGGGTCAGGTCGCGAGCCGTCGACAAGGCTCGCGCGTGATGACTCGGGCAGCGGGCGTGATCGGCGCGTCGTTGCTGCTCGGCGCGGGGGCGTTCGGCGTCGTGCGCGTGCTGCGTAACCCCTCCCCGAAGGCTCTGCCCGCGGGCGCGCTCGACGCTGCGTCGACGCGGCCTTCGGTCGAGTCCGAGCCCACGCCCGTGCGCACGTCGCCGGCGCTCGTCGCTACGGCGAGCACGCGCACGAGCGAACCTTCGACCGCGGGGGAGATGTGGTCGCTCGCGCCGATCGCGCCGAGCGTGAGCGGGTCGGTGAGCGCGGCCCTGTCCGTGAGCGCCAGCGCGAGCGCGCGCGTGACGGCCACCTCGAGCGACGTCGCGCCTGCCCCCGCCGATCGCCCCGTGCTCTTCGTGGTGCTGCCGCGCAGCGCGACCCTCGTCGTGGAGGGCCGCATCATCGATCACGCGAGCGCGAGCTCGATCACGTTCTCGGTCGGACACCACACGGGGACCATCACGCCCGCTCCCGGTGACAAGAGCTGTCAGCCTGGTTCGCAGGCCATCGCGTTCGACGTCGACGCCGCGAAGCCCGGTGAGACGAAGGCCCAAGTCATCCCCGTGTCTGCGACGTTCCTGCCCGCACGGGTGAACGTCATGGCGCCGAGCGGTGGGCAGGTCGTGTGCGGGAACCTCACCCTCAAGCAGGGGCAGAACGAGGTCCCGATGAAGACGCCCGAGGCCTCGATGAAGTGCCGCTTCGTACTCTCCGGTGAGCCCGACAAGACCGGCGAGGTCAAGCTCGTGGCCGGGGACGCGACGACCGCGGCTTGGCCGGCGCAGAACTAACGGGGTCGGGGCCATGTCTTTTTCGCGAAGCGAAAAAGGTTGGCCCGTGTGAACTCAGAGTCGCGCTGACTGGTCTAGGTAGTTGGTTTTTGCTTGAATGCAGCGCAGGTGTCCGAGCGCGCGCGGTTCAACTTGGGGAGCTTGGTTCGCGCAGCTCCCGTCGCACGTGCGCGGAGTGTGCTTGCAGCCGTCGCTCTGGCGGGTGGGCTCCTCGTCGCGCCGCGCGCGGCCCACGCGAGCGACGAGCGCGAGGTCGATCACGCGCTGAAGCTCGTGGAGAGCGCGCAATACGAGGCCGCGGCCAAGCGCTTCGCGACGTTGCTCAGCGCGACCGGCGCGTCGTGCCCGCCCGTCGACGAGGTCACCTCGGACGGCTGCCGGCTCACGAGCCGTGACGCCATCACGCGCGCGCGCGGCCTCTTCGCGATGGTGCTCGTCATCCTCGATCGCGCGACGGACGCGCACGCCGAGATGCGCAGGCTCCTCACAGACACGCCGACGTTCGTGCCGAGCCCAGCCATCTACACGCAGAAGCTCATCGACCTCTACGTCGTGGTGAAGGAAGAGCTGCGCAAAGAGGAGGAGGAGCGGATCCGGCAAGAGAAGGAGCGCCTCGCGGCGCTCGCGTCCGCGCAGAAGGCCTACGACGACTGGGTCTCCGACATCGAGAAGCTCGCCGCGACCGAGACCGTCGTCACCGAGAAGACTCGGTGGCTCGCGGCAGTGCCCTTCGGGGTCGGTCAATTCTATAACGACGACATAGGATTGGGCGTGCTGTTCCTCAGCGCGGAGGGGCTCTTCGCGACCTCGTCCATCGTGACCGGCGTGATGTGGGCGCAGCAGGTGGAGTGCGCGTCCGAGCTCGTACCATCCTGCATAAGCGAAGCAGATCGGCAGAAGGGGGTCGACACGACCGAGCTCAACACCAAGCTCGATACCCTGCGGATCGTCAACTACGTGAGCGTCGGGCTCCTCGTCGCGACCGTGATCGCGGGCATCATCGAGGCCGAGGTGAGCTTCAAGCCGACGGCGTCGCGCACCCGGCCGCGCCCCTTGCCGCCGAAGCCTCCGAAGCCCCCGACGACACTCAGCGTGACCGGCGTGCCGGGGGCGGACGACGCCCTCGGGCTTGGGCTGATGCTTCGCTTCTGAGGTCGTTGTAGAGGAGGCTCGTGCACGACGAGCAGAGCCGCAGCTACTACGACGAGTTCTCGAAGCGCTACGACGATCGCCGTGGAGGTCGTGATCCCGGCGGGTACCACGACCTCATCGACGACCTCGAGGTCGATCTCGTGCGTCGCTACGGGGCGGGCCGCGACGTGCTCGAGGTCGGGTGCGGCACGGGGCTCTTGCTGCAGCGGTTCGCGGAGTTCGCGCGCGCGGCGAAGGGGATCGATCTCTCGGAGGGCATGCTCGAGAAGGCTCGCCAGCGCGGGCTCGAGGTGACGTGCGCGACGGCGACGGAGCTCCCGTTCGACGACGACAGCTTCGACGTCGCGTGCTCGTTCAAGGTGCTGGCTCATATCCCTGCGATCGATCGCGCGCTCGGGGAGATGGCGCGCGTCGTTCGCCCGGGGGGTCACGTGATCGCGGAGTTCTACAACCCGCTCAGCCTGCGCTTCGTCGCGAAGCGTGTCGCAGGCCACCGCGAGGTCGGGCGCGCGCTGCGCGAGGACGGCGTCTTCACGCGCTTCGACTCGCCGACCGAGGTCGTGATGCGAACGCCGCCGGGCACCGAGCTCGTCGCGACGCGCGGCATCCGCATCGTGACGCCGGCCGCGTTCGCGCTCTCGATGCCGGTCGTCGCGCCCATCCTGCGACGGCTCGAGTGGGCGCTCGCCGACACGCCGGCGGCGCGCTTCGCTGGGTTCTACGTCGCCGTCTTCCAGAAGGCGCGGGGCGGGGGCGGGCGTTGAAGCCTGGCGATCACCCGGAGTTCTTCCGCTTCGCGCCGCCGCCGGGCACGAGCCGAGAGAGCTCGATCCGGCTCGATCGCGAAGGGCGCTTCTTTCACGACGGCGAGCTCGTCGAACACAAGGCGCTCGCGGAGGCGCTCGCGAGCTGGGTCTCAGTGCACCCGGATGATGGTCGCTACATCCTCACGAACGGCTACGACTGGTGTTACTTCGAGGTCGAAGACACGGCGTGGTTCGTGATGGCGCTCGCGGGTCAGCCACCGGGCGCGCCGACCTTGCTGCTCTCCGACGGGACCCGTGAGGCGCTCGAGCCGGGGGCGCTCGCGCTCGACCGCGAGGGCAGGGCGATCGCGCTGGTGAAGCGCGGGCTCGGTCGGGCGCATCGGGCGCGCTTCACGCGGCACGCGCAGCTCGCGCTCGAGCCGTGGCTCTCGGAGGGCGAGCCCCCGAAGATCGTGATCGATGGGGTCCCGGTTGGGATCGGGGGCGAGGCGGACTGACTTGGGGGCAGAGCGAGAGCGGCAGAGGGAGATCGGCAGAGGGAGATCGGCTGCGTGAGATCGGCTGCGTGAGATCGGCTGCGTGAGACGTGAGATCGGCAGAGCGTGAGATCGGCTGCGTGAGATCGGCTGCGTGAGAGATCGGCAGAGCGTGAGATCGGCAGAGCGTGAGATCGGCAGAGCGTGAGATCGGCAGAGCGTGAGATCGGCAGAGCGTGAGCTCGGCAGAGCGTGAGATCGGCAGCGCGTGAGATCGGCAGAGCGTGAGATCGGCTGCGTGAGATCGGCTGCGTGAGATCGGCTGCGGGAGAGGTGAGATCGCTTGTCGGCTTGCCTTTGGGTCAGCCTTGGTCGCGCACGCTCCGCGCCCAATCGGTGGCGGTTGGCGGTTGTTGAACAGCGAGGCGATCGGCGCCACCGCTTGGTCACGGATCCTGCGCGTGGGTGGGCATGACCCAAAGGCAAGCCGACAAGCCCCGCTTTCCTCATCACAACCTCGACGCGTACGCGGTGGCGCTGGACGCGTTGGTGAAGTCCGACGCGCTCGCCCGGAGGCTTCCGCGCGGCTACGGGCCCCTTGCCGATCAGCTTCGCAGAGCGAGCCAATCAGCGTTCTTACAGCTGAGCGAGGGTGCGGCGCGGATCGGGGCTGACCGCACTCAGCGTTTGCGCGGAGCACGCGCCGAGGCTTGTGAGGCCGCGGCCTGCGTCGAGGCGCTCGATCGTCTCGGGCTCGGTCGTCGGCAAGAGATCGCGGAGCTGCTCGGCCTCTTCGGGCGGCTGGTCGCGATGCTCGATGGGCTCTCGAGGCTGTGAAGTGGGGGCGCAACCACCCGCTCTGCCGATCCCGGACTCGCGCTCTCCCGCTGCGGGAGATCGGCAGAGCGGGAGATCGGCTGCGTGAGATCGGTAGAGCGTGAGATCGGCAGAGCGTGAGATCGGCAGAGCGTGAGATCGGCAGAGCGTGAGATCGGCTGCGTGAGATCGGCTGGGTGTGAGATCGGCAGAGCGTGAGATCGGCAGAGCGTGAGATCGCAGCGTGACATCGGCTGCGCAGATGTAGATGGTGACGGCCTGCGTTTGGGCGCTCTCCTTCTGCCGCTCTGCCGATCTCACGTCTCCCGCTGCCGATCTCACGTCTCCCGCTGCCGATCTCACGTCTCCCGCTGCCGATCCCCGACTCGCGCTCTCGCGCTCTGCCGACCGCCGGCTCGACGGGGACGTGTCGCTCACAGCGGGTGGCGTCCCGACTTTGATCGCCGACGAGCCGACCATCCAGTGAGCCAAGCCGCATGATTCGATAGCGATGCGCTTGCTCGGTGGGGCCTGCATCGTCGCTGGCAAGTTCACGCTGTAGGTGGCAAACCCAAATCCATACGTGGCAAGCCCATGCGTGCGCGTGGCAAGCCGATGGACGCGTCTGGCAAGCCCCTGTCCGGAGGCGGCAAGCGCGCGGTCAGTAGCGGAATTGCCAGATCACGTCCAACCCGAGGGTGAACGCGTCGGTCGTGTCGGTCGCGGCCTCGGCGCCGCAGTACGCCCCGCTGCCGCGCAGCGACCAGTTCGGGGCGAAGCGGTAGTCGAAGTAGAGATCGCCGCACTGCGTGCCGGCGACGCCCTTCTTGTCGGTGCGGCCCGTGTCGTCCGCGTATGAGCCGCCGACCTTGAGCTCGTCGCTGAAGCGGATCTGCGCGGCCACGTAGCCGCCGCCGCTGTCGCTCGCGCCGACGTTGACGGCCAGGTACTCGCCGAGCGCGCTCGTCGAGAGGAGGTCGTTCACGATGCCGCTGACGAGCGACGTGCCGAGGTTGCCTGCGAGGTTCGCGGCCGTGGCCTCGCCGTTGCCGAAGAGCAGGAGCGCGACGATCTGCTCCTTCGTCTGCGGCGGGTCGGAGCGGAAGTGGATCTTGTCCTCGGTGATCGGCGAGAGCAGGCCCACGTAGTCGACGATGACGCGCGTGTCGTCGGGCGCGTCGTAGTGCGCCGAGAGGTTCACCCAGGGGTTGCCGAGCTCTTCCTCGCGCAGGGCGACCACGCCCTCGTCGAGCTCGAAGGTCTTCTTGTTCAGCTCGAGGCTGCCGCGACGAAGGATGACGTCGCCGAGGCCGACGACGCGATCGCCGAGCGTGATCTTGAGCGGGTCGTCGGTGCCCAAGACGAGCTCGATCGAGGACGAGGTGACCTCGACGGCTCCGAGCGAGACGTCGATCTCGATGTCGCGCTTGGCGGCCTCGTCGGTCTTCGGTCGCGTGATGCTCGCCCGCGGATCGCGAGAGGCGCCGTTCGTCACGACGACGACTCCGGGCGCCGCGTCGAGGCCTTGCACGTTGCGCGAGGACGAGGCGGGGAGCTCGAAGCGGGCCTTCGGGACCTCGGCTTGGAGCACGAGCCTGCGAGGCGCGCTGAGGTCGGGCGTGCGCACGGTGAACGTGCCGCTGACGGTGCCGAGCGGGACGCCCTCGAGCGTCACGGGGAGCGCTTCCTTCTCGTCGATGGTGAGCGAAGCGCGAGCGGACCGTGGCTTGAGCCCTTGCATGAGGACCCAAGCGTCGCCGCCGACGCGACCGCTCGCGCCGCGCGCCGAGACGCCGCTCAGCGTGAGCTTGCGCGTGAGCGGATCGGTCGCGACCGCCGGGTTCTCCTTGCGATCGTCGTCGGAGGGCGCGTCGAGCGAGACCTCGGCGGTGCCCTCGGAGAGCTCTTGGCCGAGCTGCGGGATGTAGAGGACGACGTCGGAGAGCCGGAGGTCGGCGCGCTCGATGCTGCCTGACTCGAGCTTCGAGAGGTCGCTCCAGCGCACGACCGCGTGGCCGCTCACGCGACCCTCGAGCCGCGAGATGGGACCTGCCACCGCGGGGTAGAAGGTCGCGAGCGCGAAGTCGTCGGCCTCGAGTCCGAAGTAGCCCTCGCCGTGCTCGTCGGGCTCGGGGATGAAGCCGTCTCGCCAGTGAAAACGCATCGTCGCCGCGAGCGCTGCCTTGCCGCCGTGACCGTCGACGACGTCGAGGCGGAGCTTGCCCTCGGAGGTCGCGTTGCCCTCCGCGGTCGGGATGCTGCCGCCGCCGGTCATCGCGAGCTCGCTGTCCTCGATGCGCACGCCGTCGAGCCGGAGATCTTCGATGCGGAGCGACGGCGACTCGTGCAGGCCGTCGAGGTGGACGACCGCGTGCGAGAGCTTCCCCTCGACGCCGAGGGCGCCGAGCGAAGGGAGGACCGCGAGCGGCATGTCGGTGACCTCGAGGGTCGCCGAGCCCTTCCACGGGAGGTCGCGCGCGGGTCTGTTCGACGTTCGCGAGAGAGGATCGCGCGCGCCTCGGAGCTTCGTCGTGCGATCGAGCTCGGGCACGGCGCCGCGCTCGCTGAGCGCGTCGAAGAGATCGTCGA
Source organism: Polyangiaceae bacterium (assembly GCA_046351325.1). Taxonomy (GTDB): domain Bacteria; phylum Myxococcota_A; class Polyangia; order Polyangiales; family Polyangiaceae; genus Xiheicaenibacterium. The sequence continues at coordinate 134,683 of JAXLYR010000002.1, forward strand.
CCTTCACCGAGACATCCGCGGTGAGCGTCGCGAACGGCGTGCTCTTGTCGACCTCGGAGAGGTTCGCGCGGAGCGCTGCTTGGCTCGTCGCGGGGTCGTAGGTGAACGTCGCCGAGACGTCCGCGGTCGGCGCGATCGACGCGGCCGCAGGGACGAGATCGCCCGCGACGAGGCTGCTGAGCGCGAGCTTCGCCGAGAGGCCCGGCCGACCGAACGTGCCGCCCGCGACGACGACGAGCTCGCCCGCGCCGCGGGTGCGATCGAAGAGCTCGCCGATGGGCGAGGGGAGGCTCACGAGCGTCGCGAGGGCGCGGCGCTGCACGCTGAGGCGCGCGTCGAAGGCGGTCTCGCGGAAGGCCGCTGCGCTGTCGCGATCGCCGCGGAGCAGGCGCGCGAGCGCGAGCGTCGCGCTCGCGTCGAGGCGCGCGAGGAGCTTGTCGTCGTGGAGCTCGACGCCGAGCTCGGTCTGGCCGGTGCGCCCGTCGAGGCTCGCCGACACGACGACGTCGAGATCGCGCGAGGCCCACGCGGCGCCGCCCTCGGTGACGTCGTCGACGCGCAGCCGATGGGTGAACGCGATGAAGCGCTCGATCGAGGGGTAGGGCGCGTCGCGCGCGCGCTCGAGCTTGAAGCGACCCGCGAGCAGGCCGTCGACGTGGGGCAGATCGTCGCGGAGCTTCGCGGGGAGGCGCTCGGCGATGCAGCCGAGCTCCCAGCTGTCGAGGACGACGTCGACCGAGCCGGTCGCTCCGAGCCACGCGCTCGGGTCGACGAGATCGCCGCGGAGCTCGGCGTGGCCGTCGCTGAAGCGCACCTCCGCGACGGGGCCGTCGCAGAGCGTCGAGCCCGATTTCTTGGCGGCGTGCTGCTCGGCGCCCGAGGCATGATCGACGATGCGGACGAAGCCGGTCGCGTCGACGACATTGCCATCGACGCGCGCGCTGACCCGGGCGGCGACCCCGCGAAACATGTCGAGGTAGTCGAGGAGCGAGGCTTTGTTCGGGGAGCTCGTGCGCAGGATGCTCAGCCCTCCCCCGGAGCGCCGAACGCGGATCGTGCCGCGCGCGGCGTTGCCCTGGAGCTCGAGCTCGAGCGTGCCGCGACGACCGTGCGGGCCCGAACCCAAGTGGAGCTCGACGTTCGCGACGCCGGTCACGGGCGAGTCGACGCCGACGAGGCGCGCGACGCGCTCGAGGTCGATCCCCTGCGCGGAGAGGTCGCCCGAGAGATCGCCGCCGTCGACGCGCAGGGTGCTCTTCACGCGGCCGAGCGTGCCGCCGTCGACGGTGAGGCCCTCGACGCTGAAGCCCGAGCTCGCGCCGCTCTTCGAGGCCGGTGGGCCGACCGCGACGATCGAGCCCTTCACGCGCTCGCCGTTGCGCTCGACGTCGAAGGTCACGTCGCGCGCCCGCTTCTCCTTCAGCGAGAGCGTGGCCTGCGCGGTGCCGGTGCCTGTCTCTTCGTCCGAGAGGTTCGCGACGATGACGGGCTCGAGGAGCGGGCCGGACGCGTGGACGTGAACCTGGTCGAGGTTCTGATCGATCGCGCCGACGCCCGAGGCGACGACGTCGGCGTCGATCTCGAGCGCGTCGGGTTTGCCCTCGAGGTGCGCGCGGATCTTCGCGGTCGTCGCGGAGATGGGCTCGGCGCCTGCGTCGGTGGGGATCGACGCGACGAGGCCCGTGCCGCCGCCGTCGACGTCCGCGACGAGCTTGCCGTCCTCGAAGGTGCCATCGACGCGCACGCGCGCGGCGCCCGCGAGCTTGCCGTCGAGGCGCGTCATGCGCGCGAGATCCTCGGCGTTTCCCTCGACGCTGAACGCGACGCGACCGTCGGCGACGTGGACGCGCGCGTCGAGCGGCGCGCCGTCTTCGTGCACGGTCGCCGAGATCATGAGCTCGTCGGCGACGACGTCGGCGACCGCGTCGATCGCGGGGACGTGCTGTCCGAAGAGCGTCGTCGGATCGGTCGCGACCTCGAGGCCGAGCCGCAGCGGACGGTTCGCCTCGGCGCTGATGAACACGCTGCCCGCGGCGTCGATCTTGGCGGCCGGCGCGTCCGGCGCGAACACGCGCGGGTCGAGCTGGGTCGTCTCGAAGTCGACCGCGATGCGGAGCTCGGACGGATCGAGCTCGGGCGACGAGAGCGCGAGCGCGCCGGGCTCGAGCGAGCCCGTGGCGTGGACCGTCGAGGTCCCGTATTGGGGATCGGTGAGCGTCACGTCCGCGTCGATGTCGAGCGTCGGGAGCTCACCGGAGACGGTGACGGCGCACGTCGCGGGCGCGAGCAGCGGCGACCAAGGCAAGAGGCTGCGCACAGCGTCGGGCGAGACGCGCGTGACGAACGCGCGCGCCGCGAGCGTGCGACCAACGAGCTCCATGCCGCCTTCGAACGGGATGATCCCGAGCGCGCCGCTCACGTCCGAGTGCATGCGGACGGCGCTCGGGGCGTCCACGCCGTCGCGCGCGGCGCGCGCGAGCGAGGCGAGATCGACCTCGAGGTGGTAGTCGGCGGACGCGTCGATCCGCTGAGGAAAGAGCTCGTCGACGACGAGGTGCGTGCGCTCGACGTCGAGCGCGAGCTTGTCGTCGGTGCGCACCGAGATGGTGCCCGCGAGGGCCTCGAGGCGCCCGGCGAGCGGGACGCTGACGTCGCCGTGGACCTCGGCTTGGTCGATGAGGATCGATTCGATCCGGAACGAGACGGGGCGACCTGGGACGCCGCTCGGTGGGCCCGGTCGGCGCGCTTGGAACGCGCTCGCCATCGAAGGCACGGGCCCGGCCTCGGGGACGAGCGTCACGCGGGCGCGCTCGATGTGCGCGATCGGCAGCAAAATCTCGAGCGGGCCCTTCGAAGAGAGCAGCGTCTCTACGAGGCGCTTCGTCGAGATCGTGGCCTCGATGCCCTCGGCGTGGAGGATCTCGCGCCCCGACGGGTCGAAGAACGTGGCGTCATGAACGCGCGCGCCGTCGAGCGAGAGGTGCTCGATCTCGCCGACCTGCCACGTGCCGCGGAAGGTGTCGCCGAGCAGGCGATTGAGCACGCTGCGGCCGACGCCGCGGGCCTCGCGGGTGTCGAGGTGCAGGACGAGCCCCGCCGCGGCGCTCGCCGTGAAGAGCGCGGTCACCGCGCCCGTCTTCAGGAGGAACGCGAACGTGCGACGCAGGCCGCTCTTGCGACGCGAGGCGCGGATGCGCGCGCCGAACATGCTCGCCGTCTCGGATTGGGGCGGCGCGTCCGAAGGATCGCTCGCGGATCCGGACGACTTCTGCCCCTTATCCGGCACGCCGAGAGTGTACTCGACGTGGGCGACCGAGCCGCCGAGGAAGCACGAAGACTATGGGTTTGTCACCACATCGCCGAGCTCGAGCCCTGGTCCAGTGAGCGTGCCGAGCGCGAGCTCCGCGCCCTCGTCGCACGAGGATGGCACGACGCTCGTGCACGAGCCGGATAGGTACCAAGCGATGTAGCCCACGCTTGCGCCTCTTGAGGTGAACGCGACGAAGCTGGCGGGCGCACCCGCCACCGAAGACACGATGACGAGCTCCCAGCCGCGGCCTTCGAGCGCACGCACGACGTCTGCTGCTTGGAGTTCGCGCAGGCGCTTGTCTCCGACGGTCGGGGGCGGGCCCATCTCGCCGGGCTCGAACGTGAGAGGGAGGACTAACTTCGCAGGGCCGCTCTCCAGCTTTGGGAGGCTGACAGAGGCCACGATTTTCACGATGCAGTTGGCCACTCCCGTGTCCGGGAGCGTTGTCGCTGGGTCGTCGAACGCTGCAGCCTCGAGGCTGCCGTTCTTCGAATAGTGCAGAACGACCGCGACCGTCCCGCCGAGCTGGGGTTGGCTGCGCAGGCCGTGCTCGTAGCAGAGCCGAACGCTCCCGAGCCTCTCGCGGACGATGCGTTTGATGTCCGCCGCCGACAGCATCCCTGTCTGTCCTGTGATCGAGATCGCTCCGAAGTGCACCGTCGGCGGTTTCAGCCAACGCGAGCGCTGGTGACCGAAGCCCTGCCCGGTGCGGATGTCTGCGCCATGCCCCAAGGTCCCGGGCGGACCGAGATCAATGGCTTGAACATTGTTGTCGCTATCACCGAGCGGGTCGCGGCTCGCCGGCTTCGCGACCGCGGACTGGCAGAGCAGCTCGCCGGCGCACGGTTCCGCTGCTGGCCGGATGCGCACGAGGGCGCTCATCGCCTGGTCGTTCGCGGGCGCTCGCAACGTCGAGAGCGCGCTCGCGACGCAGCTCGCGAACGCGTCGGGCGTGGACGCGGGCGCACCCACGAGCACAACGCGGCCGCTCGCCTCCCACCGCGCGACGAGGCGCGCTTCCATGTGCTGGACGCCCTCGCGCACGCGGCGAGCGTCGGGTGAGCCAGAGCTCACGTCCACTCGCTGGTGCTGCGTGCCCTCATCGCCGCTCAGCGGAACGGTGAACACTGCGGCGTCCGCCGTGGTGGGCGTCGGCGCTCGAGGGGCGAGGAGCTCGGCTTGGGTTACGGGAGCCGAGGTGCTCGCGCCGCACGCGAGCGGGCCCGCGAGAAGCGCCCCTGCGAAGAGACTCCGAGCGTGCATGTTCGAAACCTAGCCTGGTCGCGCGCAGAGCCTCGAAGGAAGCACGGCCTCGCGGAGCGCGGAGCGCTGCGAGAGCGGTTCGAAGCGCGGGGAGGGTGGCCCCAAATCTAGTTGGCGATTTCGAGATCGCGGAAGAGCGGCTGGAGCTCGGGCTTCGTGCGAAGGGGCGCGCAGAACCGCTCGGCGAGGCCGAAGAGCGTGGCCTCGAGCTGCTCGGTGCGCTGACCCATCCGCGTGATCTTGTCGTGCGACTCGACCCGGCGCGCTTCGATGTCGGCGTTGTGCGCGTCGAGGCCGGTGCGGAGCTCGCGGATCTGGTAGTCGAGGTCGGCGATGAGGCGCTCGCGTTGGCGAGACGCGTACCACTCCTCGACGATGCTCGCGAGGTCGCGGTACGCGCGCGAGAGCTCGAGGTAGGGCTCGGCGAAGCCGCTGCGGCCCTCCCAGAAGACGGCCTCTTTGTGGGCGTCGCGCAGGCGCACGGGGAACTCGCGACCGTCCGTGGCCATGCGTTGGGCCTGCGCGTCGCGCTCCTCTTCGCGGAGGCGCGAGGCGTCGCTCGTGAGCGTGTCCATCGCTTGGCCGAAGCGCGCTTTGCCCTCGCGCGCTTGCTGCTCGATGACCTCGAGCTTCTGCTGCTCGGCGAAGGCCTCGCCGCGGAGCGACGCGACCTCGGCGGCGCGCAGCTTGACCTCCTCGAGGAGCTTGAGGAGCTCGGGGCTCGGCGCCGCGCCGGCGAAGGCCTTCTTGAGCATCGACTCGAAGAGCTTCGTGCGTCGGTCCCAGACCTGAGCCTCCGCCGTGTGGACGATGCGGCTCGGGGGCGGGACCTCGGCCTCGGGCTCGCCGGGCATCTCGACGTCGAGCTCTTCGGCGATGCGGAGCAGGCGTGCGACGACGGTCTGCGCGTCGAAGGGCCGGTCCGCGGGCATCTTGCCCATCATGTTGTAGACGAGCTCGTCGAGCGACGCGGGCACGGTCTTCACGCGGTCGCGCATGTGCGGCTGCGGCTCGTGCATGTGCTTGACGAGCAGCGTCGGCGCGTTCGGGGCCTCGAACGGGAGCGTGCCCGTCACCATCTCGAAGAGCATCACGCCGAGCGAGTAGATGTCGGCGGACGGGCCGGCCTCCGTCGAAGTGCCCTGCTCGGGCGCCATGTACTCGGGCGTCCCGAAGATCTCGCCCACGCTGGTGAGCCGCGAGTCGTGCATGCTGCGCGCGATCCCGAAGTCGAGGAGCTTGACCCGATCGCCCGCCATCACGAAGACGTTCTCGGGCTTGAGATCGCGGTGAATCACCTCGAAGTCGTGCGCGCGAGCGAGCGCGCGGGCCATCTGCACCGCGAGCTTGAGGACGCGCGGCACCGGGAGCGCCGTCGTGCTGATGATGTTCGCGAGGCTCTGGCCCTCGAGCAGCTCCATGACGAGGAAGGCCGTGCCGTCCTCGGTCTCACCGTGGTCGAAGACCTCGATGATGTTGGCGTGTGCGAGCCGCTGCGCGTGGACTGCCTCGCGGCGGAAGCGCTCCTTCACCGTGGCGTCGCGGACGACCTCGGCGTGGAGGAGCTTGATCGCGACCGGCCTGTCGACGAGCTTGTGGCGAGCGCGGAAGACGGTGGCCATGCCGCCCTCGCCCAGGATTTCCTCGAGGACGTAGCGGCCTGCGATCGTCGTCCCGAGCCGCGGATCGGGCATGGCCTCGAGCGTCGAGCCGTCCGCGAAGCAGTAGCTGCTCTCGTGTGGATAGCGCTGCTTGCACTGGGGACAGACCTTCACCGCCAGGGAACTCTACGAGTCGAGTGGCTGCGAGCGCAATCCGTTGCGCGCACCTGTCATCCGCGGGCTGGCCAGTGTTAGCTTTTGGGTTGGGCTCATGGCCGGCGCCGCGCTTGCAGAGGGGAGCACCTTCGGGGGCCGCTACGAGATCATCCGCTGCGTCGGGCAGGGCGGGATGGGTGCGGTCTACGAGGTGCTCCATCGCGAGACGCGTCGTCGGCGCGCGCTGAAGGTCCTCCTGCCGGTGCTCAGCAACGACGCCGCGGCGCGCGCGCGCTTCAGCCAGGAGGCCTCGATCACCGCGGACATCGACTCCGACCACCTCGTCGAGGTCTACGACGCGGGGATCGATGCGCAGACGAAGTGCCCGTACATCGTGATGGAGCTCCTGCGGGGCGAGACGATGGGCGAGCGGCTCGGGCGCAAGCAGCGCCTCAGCCCGGGGCACACCGTCGAGGTCCTGAGGCAGGTCTCGTACGCGCTGGAGCTCACGCACGCGCGCGGCATCGTCCACCGCGATCTCAAGCCGGACAACATCTTCCTCGCGCGCCGTGAGGACGGCTCGATCCGCGTGAAGGTCCTCGACTTCGGCATCGCGAAGGTCCTCGAGGACGCGGGGCCGACGCGCAACACGGTCAACATCGGCACGCCGCTCTACATGGCGCCGGAGCAGCTCGACGGCGGCCGGCTCTCGCCTCAGACCGACCTCTACGCACTCACGCACATCGCGTACGAGCTGATGACTGGCGAGAGCTACTGGGAGGACGAGGTCCGTCGCGCGCCGAGCACGATGGTGCTGCTCCGTTGGATGGAGAAGGGCTTGCCCGAGGCCCCGTCGGCGCGCGCGGCGAGGCTCGGCGTGCAGCTGACCCCGGCCTTCGACGCGTGGTTCTATCGTGGGGTCGCGCGCGATCCCGCGGCGCGCTTCGCGAACGCGCGGCAGCTCGTCGAGGCCTTCTCGCAGGTCGTGGGGACGCCGCTCGCGGACGTCGAGGCAGGGCGCCTTTCGCTGACAGGGTTGTTACCGGCGGGGCTCACCGCGAGCCCTACGAGCGTGCGCGAGCCGTCGGCGGTGGTGACCGATCTGCCGACGCAGCCGCGGCCGCTGCGACGCACGGGTGAGGCGGTCGTGACGCCGGTCGGGCGGAGCGGCCGAGGTGGTTGGCCCGCGTGGGCGCTCGCGCTCATCGGCGCGGGCGCGGCCGCGATCCTCGTGAGCGTCGTGCTCTTCTTCGTGTTCCGCAGTCCGCCGGGGGTGGCGTCGTCGCGCTCGACCGCTCCGACCGAGAGCGCGGCCGCGGCAACCGCGAGCAGCCCCGTCACGGTCGCGCCCGAGCGCTCGACGACGACGTCCGTCGCAGCGGCGAGCGACGACGCGCCGAGCACGACCGCAGCGGGCTCGACGAAGGGTTCCGCCGCGCGCGTTCCGACGACGGGGCGATCGAGCGCTCGCTGCAAGCGCGACCCGAGCCGCTGCCGCTGATCGCGCCTGCGCGACGCGGTAGGATCGAGTCATGTCGAGCCGCGTGGCCGCGTCCGCGTCGCGCTCGCGGGTCCTGCGCGCCCGCGAGGACGTCACGGTCTATCCAGTCGAGGAGAAGGTGGGAGAGGACTTCCTGCAGCGCCTCATCGTCGAGCTCCTCCGACCGATGGTGGAGCGCTGGCTCGCGGAGCAGGGTGTCGTCGCGCTCACGGGGGCCGATCAGTTCGTCTATTTCAGGCGGGGCGACACCCGCAAGCGCGTGGCTCCGGACGTGTTCGTGCTGCCGGGCGTGCGGCCTGGTCGTCGCGTCCGATCGTGGAAGACGTGGGAAGAGGGGATCGTCCCGAGCTTCGCGCTCGAGGTCGTCTCGCTCGATGTCGACAAGGACTACATCGATGCGCCCACGCTCTATCGCGAGCTCGGGGTCAAGGAGCTCGTCGTCTTCGACCCCGACTACGAGGCAGAACCCGGCCGCTATCGCTTCCAGGTCTTCCGTCTGAGCAAGTCGCGTGGCGTCGTCCGCGAGGTGACCAACGAAGATCGCGTGCGCTCGAAGACGCTGGGTTGTTGGATCCGCGCGACCGGTGTTGGAGAGACGACGCGCCTGCGCCTCGCGACGGGACCCCACGGCGACGCGCTCGTCCCGACGGACGCGGAGGAGAGGGAACACGAGCGCACCGAGAAAGAGGCCGAGCGCGCCGCGAAGGAGCACGAGCGCGCTGAGAAGGAGCGAGAGCGCGCCGCGAAGGAGCACGAGCGCGCTGAGAAGGAGCGAGAGCGCGCCGCGAAGGAGGCCGAGCGCGCGGAGAAGGAGCGAGAGCGCGCGCGTCGCATCGCCCTCGAAGAAGAGCTCGCGAGGCTGAAGGCGCGCACGACGTCCGCGTCGCGCGGCCGCAAGCGCTGAGCAGCGAAGGCTCGATGAAAGGCTAGACGAGGCGCGAGAGCCGCTTCACGAGGCCGCTGAGCCCGCGGCCGCCGCCGAACACGAGGCCGACGGTGCGGCGCGCGACAGCGAGCCCACGCTCCGTGTACGGGTACCAGAGCGGGTTCTTGCTCCCCATCGGGAAGCGATCGACGTTCACGTGGCGCACGTCGCACATCTCGCGGAGCGAGTCGTCGCCGAGCACGCGACCGAAGCCGCTCTGCTTCACGCCGCCGAACGGGACCTCGGGGAGCGCGGCGTTCATGAGGACGTCGTTCACGAGGATCGAGCCAGCCTCGACCTGCGAAGCGAGCCGCTCGCCGTACGCGCGATCGCGGGTGAAGACGTACGCGTTGAGTCCGAGGTGAGAGCTGTTCGCGAAGCGAAGCGCCTCTTCGTCGCTCGACACGCGCATGATCGGCACGATCGGGCCGAAGATCTCCTCGGTCATCACGGTCATGTGGTGATCACAGCCGCCGAGCACCGTCGGCTCGAAGAACGCACCGGGGCCCCGCGACCCGGAGGGGCTCGCGGGGTTCTGGATGGGATCCAGCTTGCGCTTGCCGCCGACGAGGATCTCCGCGCCCTTCGAAACGGCGTCGGCGATGTGCGCCTCGGCGATGTCGATCTGCTTCGGGAAGGTGATCGCGCCGACGTCGGCCGCACCCGCGCGCGAGTCGCCGACGCGCAGCTCACGCGTGAGCTCGACGACGCGCGACGTGAAGCGCTCGGCGACCTCGCGGTGCACGTAGACGCGCTCGACCGAGATGCAGACCTGCCCGGCGTTCGCGAAGCCGCCGAAGACGGCCGCGCGCGCGGCGAGCTCGACGTCGGCGTCGCGACACACGATGAGCGGTGCCTTGCCGCCGAGCTCCATCACGCAAGGGATGAGGCGCTCTCCGCACGCCGCGGCGACGCGCTTGCCCGTCGCGACCCCGCCGGTGAAGACGCAGAGCTGGATGCCAGCGTCGATGAGCGCCGCGCCCGTCGCGCCGTAGCCGGTGACGACCTGGAAGAGGTCGGCTGGCAGACCCGCGCGATCCCAGAGCTGCTTCATCCGGAGCGCGATCGTCGGCGTGATCTCGCTCGGCTTGAGGACGACGGCGTTGCCCGCGAAGACCGCGAGCAGGATGTCGCGCATCGGCAAAAGGAACGGGAAATTCCAGGGCGAAATGACGCCGACGACCCCGCGCGGCGCGTAGTAGAGGACGCTCTTCCTGTGGACGACGAGCGAGAGCGGGACCTCGCGCGGGGCGAGGATCTTCTCGGCGTGCTTCGCGAAGTACTCGAGGAGGTGCAGCGTCGGCGCGACCTCGTGGAGCAGCGCCTCCATCACGGGCTTGCCGGTCTCGCGCGCGATGAGATCCGAGACCTCGGCCTCGCGCTCGAGCAGGAGGTCGCGCAAGCGGAGCATGCGCTCGCAGCGATCGCGAACGGGCAGCGCCCCCCACGAGACCTGCGCGCGGCGCGCTCGCTCGACAGCCGCGCGCACGGCCGCCGCGTCGTGGACAGGCGCTTCACCCACGAGCTCACCCGTCGCCGGAGCGAAGCTCAAGATGCGGTCGCGCGCGCCCGTCGTCGGTGCGCTCGCGGTCGCCGTGGTGCTCGTCGTCGCGCCCGTGGTGCTCTCGCTCGTCTGCTGCATCGGACCCTCCGAGCGAGGGTCTAGTATGAGGCTCGCTTCGGCGCCATCGTCGCGGCGCGATCGTCGGCCCCCGTCACGCGGCGCTCGCGTGTAGCCTGCGCCGGTGCTCGCCGAGGACCTCGATCGCATCGCGCGCTGCTTATTTCCTGATCCGCACACCGTGCTCGGGCCCCACGCCGAGGGCGCGGGCGCGGTCGTCCGCGTGCTCCGGCCCGGCGCGACCGCGGTGCGCATCCTCGGCCCCGGCGCGAACGTCGTCAGCGCGACGCGCGTGCACGCGAGCGGCGTCTTCGTCGCCGCGCTCCCGAGCCTGATCGGCGCGCGCGACTACCGCGTCGAGGAGACGCGCCCCGACGGCACGAAGCTCGTCGGCTTCGATCCGTATGCCTTCGGCCCGACGCTCGGCGACATCGACCTCCACCTCTTCGCCGAGGGCAAACACCGCGAGCTCCACAAGCGGCTCGGCGCGCGCGTCCTCGAGCACGAGGGCGTGCTCGGCGTCGCGTTCGCAGTGTGGGCGCCGGCTGCGCTCTCGGTGCGCGTCGTCGGCGACTTCAACGATTGGCGCCCCGAGGTCGGCGCGATGCGACGGCTCTCGGGCGGCGCGTGGGAGCTCTTCGTGCCCGACGCGCACGACGGCTCGCTCTACAAATTCCAGGTGATGACCAGGCGCGGGCCGCTCGACAAAAGCGACCCGTTCGGTCGCGCGATGGAGCTCCGACCGAACACCGCGTCGCGCGTCGTCGAGTCGCGCCACGTCTTCGAGGACGCCGCGTGGATGGAGGCGCGCGCGACTCGCAAGCACGCGAGCGCGCCGATGAGCATCTACGAGGTTCACCTGCCTTCGTGGCGCAGGCCCGCGCGGCCGCCCGGCGCCGCGGACGACGAGCTCGCGCCGTTCCCGACCTACCGCGAGCTCGCGACCGAGCTCGTCGACTACGTCGCGGAGCTCGGCTTCACGCACATCGAGCTCATGCCGGTCCTCGAGCACCCGTACGACGGCTCGTGGGGCTACCAAGTTTCGGGCTATTTCGCGCCGACGGCGCGCCTCGGCACGCCGGATGACCTGCGATTTTTCATCGATCGGTGTCATCAGCGGAACATCGGCGTCATCCTCGATTGGGTGCCCGCGCACTTCCCGCGGGACGCCTCGGCGCTCGGTCGCTTCGACGGCACGCCGCTCTACGAGCACTGGGATCCGCGCCGCGGCGAGCACCGCCAATGGGAGACCTTCGTCTTCGATTGGGGCCGGCCCGAGGTGAAGAACTTCCTCCTCGCGAGCGCGCTCTACTGGATCGAGGAGTTTCACATCGACGGCCTGCGCGTCGACGCGGTCGCGAGCATGCTCTACCTCGACTACGGCTCGAGCGGCCCGCACGACTGGGAGCCGAACATCCACGGCGGCCGTGAGAACCTCGAGGCCGTCGCGTTCCTCCGCGAGCTCAACGAGCTCGTGCACACGCGCTGCCCGGGCGTGCTCGTCACCGCCGAAGAGTCGACCTCGTGGCCCGGCGTCACGCGGCCGCCGTACACCGGCGGGCTCGGCTTCGACCTCAAATGGAACATGGGGTGGATGCACGACACGCTCGACTACTTCGCCCTCGATCCGATCTTTCGAGCGTTCCGCCACACGATGGTGACCTTCTCGATGATGTACGCGTACAGCGAGCGCTACCTCTTGCCGCTCTCGCACGACGAGGTCGTCCACCTCAAGCGCTCGCTCCTCGGCAAGATGCCCGGCGATGACGCCGCGCGCTTCTCCACGCTGCGGTCGCTCTACGCGTCGATGTGGGCGCACCCCGGTCGCAAGCTCCTCTTCATGGGCGGTGAGATCGCCCAGGAGACCGAGTGGGCCTTCGCGCGCGAGCTCGACTGGCACGTGCTCGAGCACCCGCGCCACAAAGGTGTGCAGCGCCTCGTGCGCGATCTCAACCGCCTCTACCGCGAGCACCCCGCGATGCACGCGCGCGACGATCACTCCGACGGCTACCTCTGGATCGACGCGAACGACGCGCCTCAGTCGGTGCTCTCGTTCATGCGCTTCGAGGAGAGCCGGCTTCGCAAGCGCCGCACGGGTCGCTTCGTCGTCGTCGTCGCGAGTTACACGCCTGTCATTCGCGAGCGCTACCGCATCGGCGTGCCCCGCGGCGGCGCGTACCTCGAGGTGCTGAACACCGACGCGACGGTCTACGGCGGCGCGGGCATCGGCAACCTCGGCCGCGTCGTGGCCGAGCCCGTACCGAGCCACGGCCACCCGTTCTCGCTCGTGCTCACGCTGCCGCCGCTCGCGGTCCTCTACCTCGTGCCCGAGGACGCCGGTGAGGCCACGCCCGCCGAGATCGAAGCCGAGGCTCGCGAGCTCGAGGAGCAGCGCGCGAAGGAGGCCGCCGCGACCGCGAGTGACGCGCTCGAGAGCGAGCCTCCTCCCGCCGATTCGTCGCCCAAGCAGGAGCCGTGAACGCTGTGGTTCTGTGGTCTACTAGCCCCCGGTCATGAGCGAGCCCCAGCAGCAGCAGCGCTACCGCGTGCTCGAGCGCCTCGCAGCGGGCGGCATGGCCGAGGTCTTCATCGCGGAGAGCGCCGGCATCGAGGGCTTCAAGAAGCGCGTCGCGATCAAGCGCGTCTTGCCGCACCTCAGCGAGAAGAAGCGCTTCATCTCGATGTTCCTCGACGAGGCACGCCTGAGCGCGCAGCTCAGCCATTCGAACTGCGTGCAGGTCTTCGATATCGGCGTCGGCGACAACACTTACTTCATTGTCATGGAGTACGTCGATGGCGCCGACCTCAAGGCCGTCGTCGACTACCTCAAGGCGAACGGCCGCATCTTCCCCGTCGAGATCGCAGTCCTCATCACGGTGCGCATCTGCGAGGGCCTCACCTACGCGCACGAGCTCGTCAGCGGCGAGAACAAGCCGCTCGAGATCGTCCACCGTGACATGTCCCCGCCGAACGTCCTCATCACCAAACACGGCGAGGTGAAGATCGTGGACTTCGGCCTCGCGAAGGCCTCGTCTCAGCTCGAGAAGAGCGAGCCCGGCATCATCAAGGGCAAGTTCAGCTACCTCTCGCCCGAGGCCGCGTCGGGCGGCGACGTCGATCAGCGCACGGACATCTTCGCCGTCGGGATCATCCTCTGGGAGCTCCTCGCCGGTAAGCGCCTCTTCCTCGGCGACACCGACTTCGCGACGGTGAAGATGGTGCAGCAGGCGAACATCCCGAGCCTCGCGGCCATGCGCAAGGACGTCCCCGAGGAGCTCGATCGCATCCTCGCCCGCTCGATGGCGCGCGACATCGATTTTCGCTACCGATCGGCGCGCGACCTCGGCCGCGATCTCACGGCGTTCCTCTATCACTACGCTCGACCCGTCAGCTCCTTCGACATCGCCGAGCTCGTGCGCGGCGCGATGGCGAACCGCAAGCCGAAGAAGGCCGACAAGGGCTCGATCATCGACAGGCTGATCGAAGAGGCCCTCTTCGAGTTCACCTCGCTGCAAGGCAAAGACAGCGCGAAGCCCGCGACCGCCATCAAGCCGCCGTCCGACTCGTTCTCGAGCTTCGAGGACATCGGCAAATGGACGAAGGACATCGAGACGCGGACGACCTCGCAGCCGCCGAGCGACAACCTCGAGATCCGCGCCAGCATCGAGAAGGCCGCGACGTTCGAGATGGGCAACCTCGCCGCCCTCGAGGACGAAGCTCCCTCGGACGGGCCTTCACCGACCGATCTCGGCCGACCGATCTCGATCCCACCCGGCGCGAACCTCAGCGGCTCCTCGGGGAATCTCAAGCGGATCGAGATCGAGAAGCTCCCGTCGGTGCACCCGCTGCCGTCGTCACGCCCCGGGTCGAAGGTCTCGACCCCACCACCGAAGGGCCCACCACCGAAGGGCGGGATGAGCCCCGTCGTCTACGTCGCGATCGTCGCAGTCGTCGGCGGACTCGTGGCGGCCGCGTGGTTCGGGAACCTCATCCCTCATTGACCGCGCGACGCTGATCGAACTCACCGCGCCCCAATCGCACCCGCGGCGGGCGCACGACGGGCAGGTTGTAGACGGGCGCGGTCGGCGCGGTGAACGCGGGCGGCGGCCCGAACGCTGGCGGGGCAGGGGGCCGCGAGCTCAGCGGCGTCACCTGCGTCGTCTCTTCGCGCAGCTCGAACTCTTCGAAGATCGCCTGCTGCGCCTCGGGCAGCGGAGCGAAGCGCTCGCACACCGTCTCGTAGCTGATGAAGAGCTCCTCGCGGCAGCCGTCGCCGAGCTCTCGCTTGAGCGCGAGCTCACGAGGCGTGCGCGAGCGCTTCGCGATCTCGCGGACGTAGGGCGCGAGCGCGTGGACGAGCACCCGCGCGATCGACGCGGGGTGCGCGATCTCGGCCGCGGCGATGCCGCCGAGCTTCACGCTCGTCGCGGCCGTGCGGTGCGCGACCAACGTCCCGAGCGAGCTCGTCACGCGGTTCCACACGCGGCGCATCGCTGCGGCGTCGACCTCCGAGAGGTGCTCGGCCTCGCTGCGCGGATAGCCCTCGCCGTCGACCCGCGTGACGGTTACTTCTTTGTCAGCGAATTGGAACGCGAGCCCCGGCGCTCCCTTCGCGGCGCCCTGTGACAGGCGCAAGCTCGCGCGCTCCTGCGACAGCACGACCTCGGTCACGAACCAACGCGAGAGGTCCGTCGCGACGAGCCGCTCCTTGCGGAAGAGCGGCTTGTGGGTGAGCTCGACGGTGGTCGGGACACCCAGCAAATCGAGCCGCGCTGCGCGCGCGAACGCATGGTCCGCGGGGATCGCCACGCCGAGCGTCGCCTCGAGCCCGATGGCCGTCCGCGCGTGGAGCTCGGCGCGCGCGCTCTTCTCCTTGGGCAGCGCGCGCCACTCGACGCCCCACGCCGTGTCGGGGAGCTCGTGGGTCGAGACGAGCTGCGAGAGCGCCGGGCTCACCGTGCTCCGCGGCAGCTTCGCGTGCGCCGCTGCGATCTGCTCCTCGCGCGTCCGTGCGACCTTCGCGCGCGCCTCGTCGACCGTCGCGAACGCGAGCTCCCTCGCGCGCGCCAGCGTGGCACCCGCCACGCCGTGTTCGACGGGCGCCTTGCGCGAGCCGACCGCGGCCTCGACGCGCGCCTCGACGTGCGCGAGCTCCGCGAGGTCCGAGGCTGCGCGCTGCTCCGCTTCACGGATCGCGCGCGCCTCCTCTTCGACCGCGGTCTCGGCTCTCAGCAGCGCCACACACGTGTCGGTCGCCGCGCAGAGCGTCGCGAGAAAATTCTGCATCAGCGGGAACGGGCTCGAGTCCGCGTAGAGGTAGCGCATGACCGCGAGCGCTCAACGCAACGCTCGTGCCGCGCGCGCCCCGAGTCCACGACGCAGCCCCCTCGCGATGCGCAAAATCCCTGAGAAAAACCTTGTGAAACATCCCTTCGGCGCGGATTCGAACCGCGGTCAGGGCAGCTCACCGGGCACGCCTGTCTCCAGCCATGACGAAACGTTCTCGCGTGGTCGTCGCCACGCTTCCGTTCGTGGGGGTCGCTCGATCCACCAGCCCTCGGGGCCCGAGAGAACGGCTGTCAGAGCGCCAGGCGATAGATTTTCCCACTGAAGTGCTCGCCCCAAATGAGGCTCACTCCATCGTTCGTGAGCGGGTCGCCGACATCGGTGAGCGCGACGAACTCGAGGTCGTCGAAGGTCGGCACTACGACGTCCTCTCTCACGCGCAGCAGGTCGGATCCCGAGCGAAAGTAGACGTACCCATCGATGAACTGGAAGCGCGTCGTCTCCGCAGGGAAGAGCGTCGTCGCGACTCCCGATCCGTCGATGGGCGCACGGTGCGCTTGGAAATCGGCCCACCAATAAACATTGCCACCGTGCACCCCGACGACCTCGGCGTAGCCCGGCTCGTGGTCGTAGAGGTCGGTGCGATCGGTGCCGTCGATTCGAACGCGACTCACGTGCTGGGAGTTCGCGTAATAGAGCCAGCCATCCGCGAGCGTGATGGCGGCGTCGATGGGGCCCGCGACCACGGTCTCGGGGTCGCCACCGATCTTGGGTATGCGACCAATCTGCCCGCCGCTGTTGCTGAAGAAGAGGAAGTCATCATCGATCGCGACCCACGCGGGTCCGACCTGCGCCGGCAAGAGCTCGGCCTGAGCGAGCGTCGAGCGCTCGATGCGGTAGTAGCCGATCTCCTGCGCTCCCGATCCCGCGTCGTCACGGGTCGAGAAGAACACGTCGTCCGCGTCGAGCGCGATGTCGCGCACCCAGTTCGAGTTCGCGAAAATCATCTCGGCTTCGCCACCCGACTTCGGCACGCGGAAGACCGCGCCTTCATCGAGCCGGCTCCAATAAACTTCTCCGTCGGGCCCCGGATCACACTTGATCGCCGAGAGCGCGCTCGCGCTCGGGGTCGTCGAGACCACGAACGGCTGGCATTGACCCGTGTCGCACGCTCCGCCGAGGCAATCGTGGCCGCAGGCTCCACAGTTGTGCTCGTCATGGAGCAGGTCCACGCAGTCGCCGCCGCCTGCACCACCGCTAGCGCCGCCACCGCTAGCGCCGCCACCGCCGCCGCCCCCCTCGTAGTTGCGATCCTCGACGCCCAACGCTTGCGTGCAGCCCTGGACGAGCAGCGCGACACCCGCGAAGAGCGTAGCCAGCAAGCCCCGTGTTGGCGGCTCCATGCTCGGCCCGGTTATCCGCCCCCCAACAACTTGGGCTCGCGTTCGCTCGCCCAACAGGGGGACTCGTTGCCCTCGCTTCGCTCGGCCAACAACTTGGGCTCGCGTTCGCTCGCCCAACAGGGGGACTCGTTGCCCTCGCTTCGCTCGGCCCCCGACCTCACGATGTGGACGCGACGGCCTCGTCTTCGTCGTCATCATCATCATCGTCGTCGTCCTCCTCCGCGAGCTTCTGCTCGAGCTTCGCGAGCGCTTCTTCACGCTCACGCTCTTGCTCGGCTGCGCGGTCTTTGCGGAGGGCCTTCGCTGCGGCGGCGCGCGCCTGCTGGACGCGCTGAACCATCGCGGGCTTCGGCGCGACGATCAGCATCATCGTGCGCTGCTCCATCGTCGGGCGGACCTCGATCACGCCGAACTCGTCGAGCTTCGACAGGATGTGATCGAGCTGCTCCTGCGCGACCTGCGGGTGCGTGATCTCGCGACCGCGGAAGCGGACGGTGAACTTGACCTTGTGACCCTCTTCCAAGAACTGCTGCGCTGCGCGCGTCTTGAAATCGAGATCGTGATCATCCGTCTTCGGGCGGAGCTTGATCTCTTTCAGCTCGAACGCCGCAGTCTTGATGCGTGTCTCGCGGGCCTTCTTCTTCTCGTCGTACTTGAACTTGCCGTAGTCGAGGATCTTGCACACCGGAGGCTCTGCCTTCGGGTTCACCTCGACCAGGTCCAAGCCACGATCCTGCGCACGCTTGAGCGCCTCGTGGGTGGGCATGATGCCGAGCATCTCGCCCTCCTCGCCGATGACGCGCACTTCGGGTACGCGAATGCGCTGGTTGATACGGATTTGGGGACCACGCTGCTGACCCTGGCGAGGGTCGAATCGTCGCATCGACATTCGGGCTGTCACTCTCCTCGACGTGAACGACCAGACGAGGCAACCAGAGCCTCGAACGGATCGACCGTCTCCCGCGAGGTTTTTCCCCCGAGTTGGGGTGGTTCAGGAACCTCTCGCGGCGCTTCTCTTCTCCATGATTCGTCGGGCCCGCGCCCCCTTCACCGCGCCCTACGCGCGCTGCCGAGGATCGAAGGTCCGAACGAGGTTGTTTCCAAAAAGGTCGACGGCATGAGAGACGCTTTGTCCGGGTGGGGCAAGAGGCGACGCTCAGGATTCAGCCGCGGGCTCGCCCGCGCGCTTCGCTGCACCCCCCGTCCGAGGCGGGTTCGCCTCGGCGAGGAGCAGGTCGACGAACGCCTCGAGCGGCATCGACCCGAGGTCTTTGTTCAAATCGCGCGAGCGCGGCGCGACCGCTCTGCCAGCGACCTCTTTGTCGCCGACGACCGCGACGTACGGCACGCGCGTGAGGCGCGCTGACTTGATCTTCGCGCCGAGCTTGTCCGCGCTCGTGTCGGCGCGCGCGCGGAGCCCACGCTTCTGCAGGATGGAGACGAGCTCCTCCGCGTAGGCGTTCTGCTTCTCGCTCACCGTCACGATGACGACCTGCTCCGGTGAGAGCCACGTGGGGAACGAGCCCCCGACGTGCTCGATGAGGACCGACAAGAACCGCTCGAGCGAGCCGAGGATCGCGCGGTGGAGCATGATCGGTCGGTGCACGACGCCGTCGGTCCCGACGAACTCGAGATCGAAGCGATCGGGCAGGGCGTAGTCGACCTGGATGGTGCCGAGCTGCCACGATCGCTTGAGCGCGTCGTGGATGTGGAACTCGAGCTTCGGGCCGTAGAACGCGCCCTCACCGGGTGAGAACTCGAACGGCAGGTTCGCGCGGACGAGCGCCTGCTCGAGGGCCTGCTCGGCGGCGTCCCACTGCTCCTCGGTGCCGATGCGTTTGTCGGGCCGCGTCGCGAGCTTGATGTCGACGCGCTCGAACTTGAAGATCGCGTAGACCTCGTAGAGGAGCTCGAGGAACTTCGAGATCTCGCTCTCGAGCTGATCGGGCCGACAATAGATGTGCGCGTCGTCCTGGCAGAAGCTGCGCACGCGCGCCATGCCGTGCACGACGCCGCCGCGCTCGTACCGATGCAAGCGCCCGAAGTCTGCGATGCGCCACGGGAGCTCGCGGTAGCTGCGCCGGCGCTGCCCGAAGATGAGGCAGTGGCTCGGGCAGTTCATGGGCTTGAGGCCGAGCCTCTCCATCGCGTCGAGGTGGTCGACGACGGCCGCGTCGCGCTCGCGATCCTTCGCGTGGTACTCGTGCGCGTGAGCGTGATGGTCGTGCGCCGCGGCCGCGGAGGTGTCGACGCCGAGGCGGAGCGACATCTTCGCCTCGTCGAGGTGCTCCGCCGTCATCGGCAGGTACATGTTCTCGCGGTAGTTCGGTAGGTGGCCGCTCGTGAGGAAGAGCTTCGCGTCGAAGATCTGCGGCGTGACGACCTCTTCGTAGCCGAACTCGACGTAGAGCTCGCGCATCAGCTGCGTGAGGCGGTTGTAGACGAACGCGCCGCGCGGCAGGAGGAACGGCATCGCCGGCGCGAACTCGTGGAACATGAAGAGCTCGAGCTCTTTGCCGAGCTTGCGGTGATCGCGGGCCTTCGCCTCTTCGAGGAGCTTCAGGTGATCGTCGAGCTCCTTCTGCGTGGGGAACGACGTCCCGTAGATGCGCTGGAGCATCGGGTTGCGCTCGTCGCCGCGCCAGTACGCGCCCGCGACGCTCGTGAGCTTCACCGCGCCGATGAACCCCGTGTTCGGGACATGCGGCCCCTCGCAGAGGTCGACCCACTCGCCGTCCTTCAGCGCGGCGGCCTGCGCGCCGCCGGCGAGCGAGCCGTGCCGGTAGAGCGAGATCTCCTCGCCCTCGGGGAGGCGGCCGACGTGCTCGCATTTGTAGGTCTCGCCCAGCTTCTCGAAGAGGGCGCGCGCGTCGTCGCGGCTGACGGCCTCACGCACGAACGGGCGCTTCTCCTTCACGATCGCCCGCATCGTCTCCTCGATCTTCGCGAGGTCCTCGTCGTTGAAGGTGCCGTGCGGCGAGTCGAAGTCGTAGTAGAAGCCCGCGTCGGTCGCGGGGCCGAAGGTGACCTTCGTCCCGGGGAAGAGGCGCTGGACCGCGTCGGCCATCACGTGCGCGGTCGAGTGCCGCACCACGTGCAGCCCATCGGGATCGCTCGCGCGCACGATCGCGCGCGCCTCGATCGGCTGCGCCGGTCGCGCGATCGGCGTGTGCAGATCGACGACGCGCCCGCCGAGCTTCGCTCCGACGATGGTCGGATCCTTGGTGAGCTCGGCAGCGAGCAGCTCACGGAGCGTCACGCGGTCAGTCGTGCTGGCGGAGGAGTTCGAGGTGGTTTCGGACATGGTTCCTGAACGCGAGCCCGAACAAAGGCGTCTCGCGCGACCTCTTTAGTTTTCTCCGAGCCGTGCCGCTAGCCCTCTCACACCGTGATCCGCATTGAACGCGACCGTGTGGAGAGGGGACTGGGACGCGCGTATGATGGGCATCATATTCCCATGTCTCCGCTCCCCTTGCTCGCGCCTGCAGTGCCTAGAAAGCTCGGTATCGCGCTCGCGTTCGTCGTTTCGGCGGTCGTCACCCTGACGCCGGTCGCGCGCGCGGACGAGCCGACCCCGACCCCGACCCCGACTCCGACCGAGACGCCGCAGGTCGCCGCGCAGCGCCTCTTCGACGAAGCCCTCGCGCTCCTCGATCAAGGTCGCGCGAGCGAGGCCTGCCCCAAGTTCCGCGAGAGCCTCGCGCTCGATCCCGCGGTGGGCACGCTGCTCAACATCGCCGCGTGCAGCAAGCGCGAGGGCAAGCTCCTTCAATCCGCGACCGAGTATCGCCACGTCCTCGAGCTCAACCGCACGACCGCGGATCCCGAGCGCCAGCAGCTCGTCGAGGCTCAGGCGCGCGCGGCGCTCGACGAGGTCGAGGCGAAGCTCGGTCGCGTCTCGGTGAGCGTCGAGCCCGCGACCGCGACCGTGCTGCTCGACGGCGAGTCGCTCGCCGCGGGGGCTCCTCGCGAGGTCCTCGCGGGCGAGCACGTCGTCCGCGTCGAGGCCCCTGGCTTCCCCGCGAAGGAGCAGCGTGTCGACGTCCACGGTCGAGAGCTCGCGTCGCTCTCGATCGCGCTCGCAACGCCGCACCCCGACGCGAACCACCCGACTTCGAAGGGCAGCGCGTTCACCACGGCGGCGTGGGTCACGGCGGCGCTCGGCGTCGCGGCGGGCACGTCGAGCGCCGTGCTCTTCGCTTTCGCCGCCGATCGCGCGTCTGCGATCCGCTCGCTCTGCGGCGAGTCCGCGGCGCCGCCCGACTGCCCCGGTGGCTCCGCCGAGCGCGCCAACGAGCTCTCGAACGAGGGCACCTTGTTTCAAGCGACGGGCATCACGCTCGCGTCGCTCGGGGGCGCGCTCCTCGGCACGACGGTCGCGCTCGCCGTGCTCGCGGGCACCACCGAAGAGACCCCGATCACTGCGTCCGCGATGATGACGCCCGACGGCGGATTCGTCGCTGTCGGAGGGCGGTTCTGATCATGCGAAGGCTCCTCCTCGAGTTCGTCGCGCCGCTCGCCGCGCTCGCGAGCTCTACGGGTTGCTTCGGAGAGTTCGGCGACTACGAGCCGCCGACGGGGCAAGGTGGAAGCGACGTCGACGTCGTCCGCGACGGCGGCGGCTCACCGTCGGGCGGCGCCCCGGCCGCCCTCGTCGAGGACTGCTCCAACGGCGTGGACGACAACGACGACGACCTCGTCGACTGCGCCGACAACCGAGGATGCTCGGGCTACCAATGCCTGAGCACCGCGGGCTTCGAGGACTGGGAGGGCCCATTCCAACGCCTCTCGCCCGATGAAAACGGCGATTTTCGACCGTGCGCTCCGTCCTTCCCGAGCCGCCTCGAGACCTCGCTCCGAGTCGTCGGCGCGCCCTGCACGTGCACCTGCGGCGACGACGCGGCGGGTGGAACGTGCACCGCTGCGGTCGACTTCTTCGACAACGCCGACTGCGGTGGGCTGCTCGGCACCGCGAACGCCTCGACGTCGTGCGCGCCGCTCGCAGCAGGGCTCTCGGGGGCGAGCTCGGCGGCTGCTCACAGCGTCGTCACGGGCGGCTCTTGCTCGCGCTCGATCGAGAGCGGCCCGAGCGATGGCGACCCGGAGATCGCGCTGTGCAAAGGCACGTTCGGCGCGGGCTGCGAGCTCGCTGGTGACGCAGGTGGCTGCGCTCGTCCCGGCTCGAAGAGCGAGCCTCTTTGCATGATGCACGCGGGCGAGGTCGCCTGCCCCGCGAGCGCCGTCTTCTCCAGTCGCCAGGTCGTTTACGACGCCGACGCGACGCGACCCACGTGCGACCTCGCAGCTTGCGGCACCTGTTCGGCGACGAACGGCGTGTGCGCCGGCGCAGTCGATCTCCTCTCGGCGTGCGCGGGCGCTGTCGTCGACACGCTCGCGCTCGACGCGGGCTGCGTGAACGTCTCGCCGTCGACCGCGGTGGCTCTCTCCCCAGGCGCGATCCTCGATCAGGGCGCGTGCTCTCCGAGCGCGCCCACGCCGATCGGCGCGCTCAGCGGTGGAACCACAGCGACGCTCTGCTGCATGAAGTAGGCTCCGCGGCCACGTGCTCGGCGCGAGCGTCGTCCTGCCTTTCCGCGACGTCGGCCCGCTCCTCGGCGAGGCCCTCGCGAGCGTGCTCGCAGACCCCGGCTGCGCGGAGCTCATCGCGATCGACGACGGCTCGCGTGACGGCGGCGGCGAGCTCGTCGCCTCGTTTGCGCGTCGCGATCCGCGCGTCGTTCCCTTGAAAACCACGGGCGTCGGCATCGTCGGAGCGCTCCGCGTCGGCCTCGCCCACGCGCGCTCGCCCTTCATCGCGCGCATGGATGGAGACGACGTCTCGCATCCACCGCGCATCGCGAGCGCGCTCGCGGCGCTCGACGCGGACCCCACCCTCGGCGTCGTCGGCTCCCGCGTCGACGTCACGCCGGCGGGCTCGAGCCCCGGCCTCGCGCGCTACGTCGCGTGGCAGAACGCGCTCTCCGACAAACACGATCACGCACGCGAGCGCTTCGTCGAGTCTCCGCTCTGTCATCCCTCGGTGGTCATGCGGCGCGCGGCGCTCGACTCCGTGGGCGGCTACGAAGATCCCGTTTGGCCCGAGGACTACGATCTCTGGCTGCGTATGGCTCGCGCAGGCTGGGGTCTCGCGAAGACTTCGCTCGTTGGCCTCTCGTGGCGGCATCGTGAGGGTCGACTCACATTTTTGGATCCACGCTACAGCGCCGAGCGCATCGTCGACGCTCGGGCTCACTACCTACGCGCCTTCCTCCCCGAAGAGCGTGAGCTCCTCGTTTGGGGCGCTGGGCGCACCGGCAAACGCCTCGCGCGCGCGCTCGCTCCGCGCGAGCCCGCCGCGTTCATCGACATCGACCCGCGCAAGCTCGGCAGCGTCGCGCGCGGCCAGCCGATCCTCACGCTCGCCGAAGCGACCGCGCGCATCGAGCGCGGCGCCTACGTGCTCGCCGCCGTCGGCGCGCGAGGCGCGCGCGAAATCATCCGCCCGCAGCTCGAAGCGCTCGGCCTCCGCGAGGCGAGCTTCCGCGACGCAGGCGACTTCTGCTTCGGCGCGTGAGCCGCCTGACAGACCCCGCTCACAAAGGTCGTGCGAAAACCCGAATGGGGTTGGGGCCCCGTTCGCTTGCGGGCCATGTCTTTTCGCCTACCGGCGAAAAGGTTGGCCCGTGAAAACTCCGGCCCGTGAAAACACCAGCCCGGGAATTACCGGGCTGCTGAAGCCTTTGTAGGCGCGATTGGGTTCGAACCAACGACCCCTACCGTGTCAAGGTAGTGCTCTACCACTGAGCTACGCGCCTTCGACGTTCTTTGAAGCGGAACGGCGACGGGGCGAACATCTACAATTCCGCTCCCCTCATGTCAAGCAACGTGTTCGAGAGCTTGCGGGGACGGGCGAAACTGACTAATCACCCACCGCTCGCCCTCTGCGATCGCCGGTCGCGCCCATAGCGCGCCTCGTCCACGGAGGGGACCAGCCTTCACGCCGCGCCATCGGCGTGGATGGTCCTCTCACCCGATCTTTTCCTCGGTATCGAAAGAACATGACGACCTTCGCCTCCATGGCACAACCCTCCGACCCGAACAGCGCACCCGCTTCGGGTGCACCATCCGGCGGCTCCGGCGGCGGCGGCGCGGGCGGCATGTGGCAGATGCTCATCTTCGCACTGCCCATCCTTCTCATCTTCTTGATGATGCGGGGGCAGAACAAGAAGCAGAAGGAGCTCGAGACGAGCCTCAAGGTCGGTGATCGCGTCGTCACCCGCGGCGGCGCCATCGGCAAGATCATCCGCCGCAACGACCGCAACGTCGACCTCGAGCTCGCGCCGGGCGTCGTCGTCTCCTTCCGCCGCGAATCCATCGAAGGCCTCGACGTCGCCGACCCCAAGAAAGAAGAGGGGAAGGACGGCAAGAAGGACGAGGCCAAGAAGGACGACGGCAAGGAAAAAGACAAGGAAGCCGCGAAGGCTGGCGACAAGGACGCCGAGGGGAAGAAGAAGGGTTAAGCGCCGTGTCGATCGACAAGCTCCAGTACATCTTCGCGGCGCTGACGCTCCTGCTCGCGTTCCCCGCGTACGCCGTCAAAGCCAAGCGTGGCTCCTTCGCGTGGGCGGCCGGGTCCGCCCTCGTCGCTGCGATCGCTGCTCGCTACAACGTCTTCTGGGTCCTCGCGATCGCGACGCTCACCATCCCGTGGGCGCTCATCACCGCGGGCAATTGGGTCGACGTGTCCTGGCGCGCCCGCGTCGGCTTGTGCGTCTTCCTCGCGTTGGCCTCCGCGCTCTGCCTGTACCCGACGTACATCGACGAGCGCTTCAACAGGCCCGACTACGACCCCGCCCTGTCGAAGGAAGCGCAGGCTGAGATCGACCAGCGCGCCGCGAAGGGTGAGTTCGGCGTGGGTCGCTGGGTTCGCGCGAACATCCCATTCCGCCTCGTCCGCGGCCTCGACCTGAAGGGCGGCTTCCGCGTCGAGTATTCGGTCGACGTCCAAGAGGCCATCAAGGACAAGCGCGATCGCTATTACGACGACATCCGCACGCAGATCGCGCGTCGCTTGAAGATCGTCGGCGACGACGCCTTCCCCACGAGCGAGGCCGACAACGCCAAGATCCTCGAGCACGTGAAGATGTCGCGCCCGCGCGAGGACGTCTCGAAGATCATCGTCAACTTCGAGAGCGAAGAGGACGCGAAGCTCGTCGACGACAAGTTCCTCGAGACCCTCATCCGCGAGCTCGGCGTGCAGCGCACGGGCGCGACGAGCATCACCTTCCGCCTCCGACAAGAGGTCGAGCAGCAGGTCCGCGACCAAGCCGTCGCCCAGGCGAAAGACAAGATCCATCGCCGCGTCGACAGCCTCGGCCTGAAGGAGGCCGCGGTCTCCGCGCGCGATGAGGACATCGTCGTCGAGGTGCCGGGCAACGACCGCCGTCAGTTCGAGGAGATCAAGGACATCATCGGGCAGACCGCGCGCCTCGAGTTCAAGATGCTCGACGACGCGGCCGACTACTTCGGGACGATGGCGCGCACCGGCTGCCCCACCTGCACCGAGGCCGGCGTGACCTTCCGCCAGGAGAACGCGCCCACGGGTCCGAACAAGTCACAGCCGATCTTCTTTGCGATGATGTCGAAGCGCGAGGGTGAGTCGATCAACGAGACCCTCGTCCGCTTCAAGGAGTGGGCGCAGGAGAACGCGCCGACGCCCGACACCCACCAGATCGTGTTCGGCAAAATCACCGAGCAGGCCGACGACGGCACGTTCTCCGACACCGGCTGGCGCACGTATTACGCGCACTCGCGCGCCGAGGTCACGGGCGACATGATCCGCGACGCTCGCAAGAGCGCCGACCAGAGCGACGGCAGCTTCGGTCGCTGGCAGGTCAACATGGAGTTCACGCCTCAAGGTGCGGATCGCTTCGAGCGCATCACCGAGGCGAACATCAACCGACGCTTCGCGATCATCCTCGACGAGAAGGTCGAGTCCGCTCCCGTCATCCAGTCGAAGATCTCGGGCGGCAGCGCTCGCATCACGATGGGTCAGGGCAGCTCACAAGAGCAGCTCGAGAACGCGACGAAGCTCGAGCTCGTGCTCCGTTCGGGCGCGCTCCCCGCACCCATCGAGCACAAGGGCGAGCAGCAGATTGGTCCCTCGCTCGGCACCGACGCCATCTTCAAGGGCGTGCAGGCCGGCGCGTTCGGCGGCTTCCTCGTCATGCTCGTGATGCTGCTCATCTACTCGCGCGCCGGCTTCATCGCGAACCTGGCCGTGGGCTTCAACCTCGTCCTGCAGATCGCGACGCTCGCCATGTTCGGCGCGTCGATGACGCTGCCGGGCATCGCGGGCCTCGCGCTCACGATCGGCATCGCCGTCGACGCGAACGTCCTCATCAACGAGCGCATCCGCGACGAGCTTCGCGCCGGCAAGACGCCGCGTCAGGCCGTCGACATCGGTTACGACCGCGCCTTCACCGCCATCATCGACGGGCACGTCACGACGTTCATCTCCGGCCTCATCCTCTTCCAGTACGGGTCAGGCCCCATCAAGGGGTTCGCCGTCACGCTGATGATCGGGATGATTCACAGCATTTTCACCGGCGTCGTGTGCACGCGGCTCATCTTCGATTGGGTCGTCCGCTGGCGTAAGGTCAAGACCCTCAGCCTGGGCTGAGCCGCGTTCGCGAAGGAAAAGACGCGCCATGTACATCATCAAGCCCGGCAAGCTCTACGACTTCATGGGGATGAGGAAGTACTTCCTCTTCCTCTCCGTCATCCTGCTCGGCGGCTCGTTGGTCGCCCTCTTCTACCCCGGCCCCAAGTGGGGGACTGACTTCCGCGGTGGCACCGAGGTCGAGCTCACCTTCAAGCAGAAGCTCGAGCCCGCGCAGGTCCGGCAGGCAGTCGAGGAGATCAAGGCCCCCGACGGCTCGAAGCAGTTCGAGTCCGCCGAGGTCGTGGCTGTGCCCGATCGCGCGAACGCCTTCATCATCCGCGTGCAAGAGGTCAGCGCCGTTCCGGAGCACGTGCAGCGCGAGGTCCAGAAGAAGCTCTGCTTCATCGAGGACGAGCTGCCCGCCGATTGCACCAAGGAGCTGACCCCGACCGAGGTGAAGTTCAGCCCCGGCGGCGATCGCGTGACCCTGCGCTACAGCTGGAACCTCGAGGGCGTCGACGACCGCGAGAAGGGCGACAACGAGAAGACCGCCCGCGATCTGAAGTACGACGAGCTGACGGCTCAGGTCGCCTCGCGTTTCGAGGGGACGCAGCTCACGCTCATCGGCGGCAAAGACGCGGTGAAGCTCGTCAATCGCCGCGACAACAAGATCGAGGTTCACCTCAAGTCGAAGGGTGATCAGCTGATGGAGGGCATCCGAACCAAGTTCGGGCCCGACATCGCGCCCGACCCCGAGGACAAGAACACGCAGGTGAAGTGGATCGGGCCGAAGGCCGGCGCTCAGCTCCGCAACGCGGCCTTCAAGAGCATCGGCATCGCGATCTTCTTCATCATGGCGTACATCGCGCTGCGCTTCGATTTGCGGTTCGCACCCGGCGCGGTCATCGCGCTCATCCACGACGTGCTCATCTCCGTCGGCGCGATGTGCGTCACGCAGAAGGAGTTCTCGCTCTCGACGGTCGCCGCGATCCTCACCATCCTCGGCTACTCGCTCACCGACACCGTCGTCGTCTACGACCGCATCCGCGAGAACCTGTCACGCCACCGCGGCATGTCGTTCTCGCAGATCGTGAACCACTCGGTTTCGGAGATGTTCGGCCGAACCCTCATCACGAGCATGACCGCGGCCGTGTCGATGGTGATGTTCCTCGTGTTCGGCACGCAGGTCATCCGCGACTTCGCGTTCGTCATGCTCGTCGGCATCGCGGTCGGCACGTACTCGTCGATCTACATCGCCGCGCCGTTCACCGAGTGGATCGATCGCCGCTTCTTCGGCTCGAAGGCCGTCGTGAAGGCGAAGCTCCCGCGCACCCGCGCTCAGCGCAAGGCCGACGCGGTCGTCTGACCTCGACCGGGATCCGATGCCGCCGCGCGCGCTGATCGATCCCGGTCCACCTCATGCGGGCGCCCGCGCGATCGCGCAGGCGTACCGCATGACGCTCACCGCCGCCGACGTGATGGCGCGGCTCGGGCGGGAAGCGAGCGCCGACACCGAGCGCTGGCTCGACCCGAAGCTCGCGCAGCTCACGCCTCCGTTCGACATGGTCGATCGAGGAGCCGCGTCCGAGCGCATCGCGTCCGCGATCCGCCGCAACGAGCCCGTCGCGATCTTCGGCGACTACGACTGCGACGGCGTGACCGCGACCGCGATCATGACGACGCTCATCCGCAGCCTCGGCGGCGACGCTCGCCCCGTGCTCGCGACCCGCACCGAGGGCGCTTATGGCCTCTCGGATCGCGCGCTCGAGCGCGTGCGCGCGACCGGCGCGAAGCTCCTCGTCACCTGCGACTGCGGCTCGAGCGATCACGAGCGCATCGAGACGGCGAAGCGCGCGGGCATCGACACCGTCGTCATCGATCACCACCTCGTGCCGAAGGATCCGCTCCCGGCCCTCGCGTTCCTCAACCCGCACCGACCCGACTGCGGCTTCCCGTTCAAGCACCTCGCGTCCTGCGGGCTCGCGTTCAACCTAGGCGCCGCGCTGCGCGCCGAGCTCAAGCGCGAGCTCGATCTCAAGCCGCTCCTCGACCTCGTGGCGATCGGCACCGTCGCCGACGTCGCGCCCCTCGTCGGTGACAACCGCGCGCTCGTGCGCGCAGGCCTCCGCGTGATCAGCGCGGGCGTTCGCCCTGGGCTCCGCGCGCTCGCGAACCTCGCGCGCATCGATCTCTCGCAGGGCGTGACGAGCGAGGACATCGGCTATCGCATCGCGCCGCGGCTCAACGCGCCCGGTCGGCTCGCGGATCCCGACGATTCGCTCGCCCTCTTGCTCGCGCGTGACTGGTCCGCGGCCGAGACGCTCGCCGCTTCGATCGAGCAGGTGCAGCTCCAGCGGCGCGCGCTCCAACAAGCGATGCTCGACGAGGCCATGGCCGAGCTCGGCCTCCGTTCGGCCGAGGGCGCGCGCCCCATCGCGTCCTTGCCCGACGGCATCGTCGTCGCGCGCCAGGGCTGGCACGCAGGCATCGTGGGCATCGTCGCGGGCAAGCTCGCCGAGCTCACGCAGCGACCGACCATCGTCATCGCGCTCGAGGGCGAGACGGGTCGCGGCTCGGTGCGCGGGCCAGCAGGCTTCCACCTCTACGACGCGCTCACGCGGTGCACGAGCGAGCTCATCCAGTTCGGTGGGCATCAAGCAGCCGCGGGCGTGCACGTCCGCGCTGATCGCGTCGCCGAGTTCACGAGCGCGTGGGTCTCCGCGTGCGCGGCGCTCGGCGCGGAGAAGTTCGCGGACCGTCGCGCCGAGCCCGTCGCGCGCCTCGCGCCCGACGATCAGCCTGGGCGCGTCCTCGCCGATCTCGAGCGGCTCGAGCCCTTCGGTGAGGGCAACCCGGCGCCGCTGCTCTTTTTGCCCGGCGTCGTCGTGCGCTCTGCGCGCAACTTGAAGGGGCACCTCAAGCTCGATCTCGCGTACGAGGGCCGCGCGCTCTCCGCCGTGTTCTTCTCGCACGGTCACCTCGCAGAGCAGGCCGCGTCGAAGAAGGTCGACATCGCCGGGGCGCTCCGGCGCGACGCGTGGAGCGGCGGCGCCGAGGTCCACGTGGTTCGAACTTCACCGCCCTTCGGCGAGTAGACTCTCCGCCATGGGACAAGGCCCGCATCGTTCGGTGGAGCGCGCCCGCACCGAGGAGCCCATCATCCGCTTCCGCGGCGTCCGCAAGGCCTTCGGCCCGAAGGTCATCTACCGACGGCTCGACCTCGACGTCTTCCAAGGCGAGACGCTCACCGTCATGGGCGGCTCCGGCGTCGGCAAGAGTGTGATGCTGAAGCTCCTCATTCGCCTGCTCGATCCGGACAGCGGCACGATCCACTTCCACAACCGCGACGTCGCGCACATGAGCGAGCGCGAGGTCAGCTACGTGCGCCGGCGCATCGCGATGCTCTTCCAAGGCGCCGCGCTCTTCGACTCCATCTCGGTCGGTGAGAACGTCGAGTACGGGCTGCGCGAACACCTCCGCGACCAGATGACCGAGCAACAGATCCGTGAGCGCGTGCACTGGGCGCTCTCTCTCGTGGGCCTGCCGGGCATCGAGAACATGCGTCCCGCCGATCTCTCGGGCGGCATGAAGAAGCGCGTCGGCCTCGCGCGCGCGATCGCCATCCAACCCGAGGTCCTGCTCTACGACGAGCCGACGACGGGCCTCGATCCGATCAACACCGAGCGCATCAACCACCTCATCAAGGGCCTGAAGGCCTCGCTCAAGGTCACGAGCATCGTCGTCACGCACGACATGAAGAGCGCGTTCTCGATCTCCGACCGCATGGCCATGGTGCACTCGGGCCACATCATCCTGTGCGGTACGCCTGACGAATTCCAAGCGAGCGACGATCCGCGCGTCCACGACTTCATCCGCGGCGTCGCCCCCGTCACCGAAGACGTCGAGACGCTGCTCCGCACCTGACCCCCACGCGAGGAACATCGCTCGCCCGAGGGCGGAGCTTGCTAGACTCGTCACATGGCCAGGTCACGCGACCTCAAGGTTGGCCTCTTCGTCTTGCTGGGCCTCGTCTTCGGGGGCGCCGTCATCTTCCTCATCGGCGAAGAGCGCAACCTCTTTGCCTCGTCCGTCGAGTTCAAGACCTCCTTCACCGACGTGCAGGGCCTCAAGGCCGGCGCGCCCGTGCGGCTCGGGGGTCTCGACGTCGGGCAGGTGAGCAGCGTCGGCTACAACCCGAACGATCCCTCGGACACGACGGTCTACGTCACGTTTTGGATCAAGCGCAGCGAGGCCCCTCGCATCCGCGATGACACGCACGCGAAGCTCGCCAACAAGGGCCTGCTCGGCGACAAGATGCTCGAGCTCACGGTCGGCTCGGGTGATCGTCTCTCGCCGGGCTCGGCGCTCGTCGGCGACCCACCGAGCGATCTCATGGGGCAGGTCGGGGACATGGCCGGCAAGGCCGACAAGGTCCTCGACAACGTCGAGCGCGCGACGCGCCCACTCGCCGACGAGAAGCTCCACAAAGACATCCAGAGCTCCGTCGCAGCGGTCAACACCATCCTCACCGAGATCGCGCACGGCGACGGCTACCCGAACCGCCTCCTCACCGACAAAGAGGAGGCCGATCGCATCTCGAACGTCATCAAGAACCTCGAGAAGACGACCGACGAGAGCACCAACCTCGTCAAAGACGTTCGCGGCGTCGTCGCGCGCGTCCAATACGGCCCTGGCTTCGCGCACGACGTCCTCTACGGCGACGGTCCGAAGGGGCTCGCCGAGTTCCAGTCCGCCGCCAACGAGGTCGCGCTCATGCTGCGCGGCGTCCGCGAGGGCGACAGCATCCTTCACGACGTGATGTACGGCGGCAGCAAAGACGGCTCGCAGATCGTCGCGAACCTCACGGACATCACCGGCGACATCAAGGCCATCGTCGCCGACGTGCGCGCCGGCAAGGGCACGCTCGGTGGGCTCCTCGTCGATCCCTCGATCTACGAAGACGTGAAGATCGTCCTCGGCAACGTCCAGCGCAACGACGTCCTCCGCTCGCTCGTCCGCTACTCGATCACGCAGGACCAGCCCAAGCCCGAGGTCACCGTCGCGGGTCCGAAGTAACGCTCGCGCGCGCAGCTTCGTCTTTTGATTGGGGGGCAGAGGTGGACCCTCCAGCGCGAGCCTGCGAGGTTGCCGCACCGCGCAAACGACTTGATTCGCGGCGTTCGAAAGCGTAGCGGTCGAGCATGTCCCTCGGCCTCGCGAGTCGCCTCAGCGTGATCCACCCCAGCGCAACCTTGGCCATGGCCGCCGAGGCCGCGAAGCTCACCGCGCAGGGCATCCAGGTCTTCAACTTCAGCGTCGGTGAGCCCGACTTCCCGACGCCGAAGCACATCCGCGCGAGCGCGGCCGCTGCGGTGGAGGGCGGGGCCACACGCTACACGCCGGCCACCGGCACGCCCGACCTCAAGGCAGCCATCGTCGCCGCCGCCGAGCGCGACCGCGGCTACAAGACCACGCCCGATCGCATCGTCGTCTCCTGC
Source organism: Polyangiaceae bacterium (assembly GCA_046351325.1). Lineage (GTDB taxonomy): Bacteria > Myxococcota_A > Polyangia > Polyangiales > Polyangiaceae > Xiheicaenibacterium. The sequence continues at coordinate 166,911 of JAXLYR010000002.1, forward strand.
GGGGCGAAGCACGTCCTCTTCAACCTCGCCGAGGCCCTCTACGATCCCGGCGACGAGGTCATCATCCCTGCACCCTATTGGGTGAGCTACCCCGAGCAGGTCCGCCTCGTCGGCGCGGTGCCCGTCATCGCCGAGACCACCGAAGCGCAGGGCTTCCTCCTGCAGCCCGCCGAGCTCGAGCGCCTCGTCACGCCCAAAACGAAGGCCGTCATTCTTTGTACGCCGTCAAACCCAACCGGCGCCGCCTACGATCGCCGCGCCCTCGAGGGCCTCATCGAGGTCATCAAGAAGGGCGACTACTACGTCATCGTCGACGAGATCTACGCCGACCTCGTCTACGACGGCTTCGTGCAGCACTCGATGCTCACGCTCGCGCCCGAGCTCGCCGAGCGCATCATCGTCGTCGACGGCGTCAGCAAGACCTACGCGATGACCGGCTGGCGCATTGGCTGGTCGATCAGCTCGCCCAAGGTCGCGTCCGCGATCGCCGTCGTCCAAGGGCAGAGCACCACGAACCCAGCCGCGGTCTCGCAGGCCGCTGCGGCCGCCGCGCTTCGTGGCGCGCGCCACGACCTCGAGGACATGCGCACGGCCTTCGAGCGCCGCAGAAACCTGATGATCGGTGGGCTCAACACGATCCCCGGCGTGCGGTGTCGCAAACCCGAGGGCGCGTTCTACGCGTTCGCTGACGTGAGCGGGCTCATCGGCAAGAAGGTCGGCGACACGACGCTCGCCTCCGACACAGCGCTCGCGCAGTGGCTCCTCCGCGAGGCTCACGTCGTGACCGTCGCCGGCGAGCCCTTCGGCGCGCCTGGCTACCTGCGGCTCTCGTACGCTTGCGCCGACGCCACGATCGAAGCGGGCCTCGCTGCGTTCAAGCGCGCCGTCACCGCGAGCTGACTCGGCTTGCGATCCCACGCGGCGTCGGCTACAAGCTCCATCTCGCTGTCGGGCGCATAACTCAGCGGTAGAGTGCGACCTTCACACGGTCGAAGTCGCAGGTTCGAATCCTGCTGCGCCCACCGACGAAGCAACGGGTAGGGGACCCGTTGACCCAGGAATTACTGCACGCCGGCGCGGGCCTTGATGGCCTCCACCGCGCGGCGCACCTCTTCGCGGTTACCGAAGCAGTTATTGCAGTCCTTCATCCCGAAGACGCCGCACGACTTCTTGCTCATCAGCGGCGAGAGATATTGCAGGGATCGCAGGTCGCCGTCCTTTTCCGCCGCGGAGAGGTACGGCTTGCGGCCGCAGCCCGGGTGATCGCGCAGGTCGATCGCGACGAGGAGCGCGGCTGAGGCGAGCTTCCGCACCTCGTCGAGCTTCGTCGCTTCCCTCGCGCGCGTGGCCACGTTCGGCGAGACGCCTTGCGCGATGGTGAGCTCGTAGAGAAGGTCCGGCCCCACGGTGCCCATCGAGCGCTGCATGATCGCGAACGCCAGGTCTTGGACGTCGGGCACGCCGCTCGCGCCACGCAGGACGATGGGGTGCACGTCCTTCTGATTCTTGACGTTCTCATCGAGGTCGAGCGCCGTCCGCACGTTCTTCAAGGCGTCGAGCAGCATCGCTGGCTGCGCTGCTTGCACCCTCGCGAGCTTCACGAGCACGCGCTCGTCCTCGGGGAACTGCTGCGCCAGAGCCTTCAGCTCTGCGAGCGTGGTCGCGAGGTCGAGCTCGCGACCCGCCCGCTTGTGAACCGGCGCCTGCGGCACGGTCGAGGACAGCTCGGGCGGTGGCCTGACTTCGGCGAGCGACGGTGAGGGCGCCGGCGCGCTGCTCGACGCACTCGCGCTCGCTGTGTTTTCGCTCGCTTCGATGAGGTCGACGCTCGACGGATCGCGCAGCGCGAGCGCCGCTCCGATGCAAACGAACGACGCCGCGGTCGCAGCGACAGCGACCCACGGGAGGCGTCGTTCGGAGAGGCGCGCCATGGAGGTTTCGATTAGCGGATGCGCACGCAAACAGAGAGGGACCTCGTTGGTCGAGGTCCCTCAGTGTGGCTCATGACGGATGCCGAGGCTGCTCAGTCGCAGACCCGGTCAGTCATACGGGCTGCCACCACCCGCGGTCGTGGTGCCGGTCGTTGCCGTCTTGGGCGCCGTGGCGGTCGTCGGCGCCGTCGCGGTGCTGGTCTTCGGCGTCGTCGCGGTCGTGGCAGTCGCGGCCGTCGAGGTCGTCGCAGTCGCGGTAGACGACGCCGTGGCGGTCGTCTTCGCGGACGCCGTGGCAGTCGTCGGAGCCGTCGCAGACGGTGCCGTCGATGCCGCGGGCGGAGCGCTCGACACAGCAGCGCTCGCCGACGCCGTGTCGCTGGTCGTCGCCGATGCGGACGGCGGGGGCTCAGCGGTGGTGCTCGCAGTGGTCGTCGTCGCCTGCGTCGCCGTCGCGCTCGCGGTCGTCTTCGCGGAGGCGCTGGTCTTCGGCGGGGTGTTCGAAGGCGTGTTCGTCGCCTGGTTCGAGTCCCCACGCATGGCGATGTAGATGAGGACGAGGATGGCGGCGGCGGCGAGGAAGATGATGACGAACTTGCCGCTTCCGCCCTTCTCTTCCTCGGTGATCTTCGCCGGCGGCATGGCCGGCTTCGCCGCGGCTGCAGGACGCGCAGACTCGCGCTTCGACTCCGCGGCGGCTGCCTTCGGCTTGGGCTCTTCGGTCTTCTTGGGCTCCGTTGCCTTCGGCTCGGCCTTCTTCGGCGGCGCCTCTTCTTCCTCTTCCGGCTCCTCGCGAGGCTTCTCTTTTTCGGCCTCGACCTTCGGGAGCGGCGGAGGAATCGAAGGCGATTTCGCCTTGGGCGCGGGTTCGGGCTCGGGCGCCGGCTTCTTCGCCTCGACCTTCTCCTCGGCAGGCTTGACCGGCTCTTTGCCGATCTCGTCGAGCGAGCCGCCAGCCTCCGACAGCGCTTGCTGAAGCAGCTCGGCGGCCTGCTTCATCACGGTGCGCTCCTCGGGCGGGCGCATCTCGGCTTCACCGCTCGGGAAGAAGCCGCCCCCGCCACCTGCCGGCTCGGGCTTCTCCTCTTCAGGCAGCTCCTCCGCCGCTGCGCCGTTCGACTTGGAGCCGATGGCTCCGAGCCCGAGCATCGTCGAAGCGCGCTTCTCTGCCTTCACCGCGGCTGCAGCAGGCTTCGCGGCAGCTGCAGCAGGCTTCTCCGCGACCGCCGGCTTGGGCTCGGGCGCCTCGGCGATGCCGGTGCCGTCGCTGCCGCGATCGTAGGTCGAAGGCTTGCCGCCCGATTTCTCGACGAGCTTCTGAATGATGCCCTTCGACTTGTCATCGATCTTGATGAACTTGACCCCCATGCCCGCTGGCATCTCGGGGCTCGCTTGGTCGGGCTCACGCTTCCAAACGACGCGTCCGACGCCCGAGAGCACCGCTTGTTCGTCTGCGATGCGAATCTCGAACTTGAGTAGGGTGCCGGGCGGGAACGGGGAGGGCGTCTTGATGTAGATGCCGCCGCGGCTGACATCCGTGGCGTGGTGCTCGATAAAATCGTCGACGGTCGCGCTCTTATAGCGAACCGTCATGCTGAGCACCTTTGCTCGTTGGTCTTTCCGAGTGTCCTGGGCCATTCGGTCTCCGAGGCCGCGCGTCTCAAACCTGCGCGCGGCAGACGGTGTCACGCGGTTTGCGCGCCCACCACTTTGAACGAGGATGGTACTTACAGATTGCCCGAGCCCACAAGTTCTACCCGTTGTCGCGCGCACGGCGCGCCGAACGCTGGAGAAAAGGCTCGAAACTCGCGCACGCGCGCGGGCCTCGTGAGCACCGTCACACGCGCACGCGCCCTCTCGTTGTCATTCGTTCGCAATCGTGTTCACTTCTCGGCGGATGCGCGTTCGGGACCACTTTCGGGCGCACGGTCGCAAGGTCGTGAACCTCCCCGCCTGCCTGCGTGACGAGACGCGCAGCTTCGAGGAGGACGCGAAGATCCGAAACCTCGGTCTCGGTGGTGCGTGCATCGAGCTCATGCCGATCCCCGTCGCGGAGAAGCAGCTGCTCCGCGTCGACGCACCGCTCGTCGTCGAGGTGAGCGCCCCCTCCTTGTGGGACCCGCTCGTGCTCCGCGCGCGCGTCGCTTGGGTGCGTCGTTCGACGCCCGAGCGCCCTGCGCGGCTCGGCGTGCGCTTCGAGCACCAGGAGGAGGGCAGCCTGTTCGCCCTCTTCCAGCTGCTCGGCGCACACGCGTACGACGCTTGATTTCTCGCCCGCAGTAGCGAGCAGGGCGTTCGGGATTCTCGCGAGGGGGGCCCCCAACCCCGCTCGGAAACTAGAACGCCACGACGGGTGCAATCGTCGGCGAGATCGTCACGCCGATCGTCGGGAAGAGCACCATGAACTTCACCTCGGCGCTCATGCCGAAGTTGTTGACAAACATGTAGGTAAACCCACCGCCGAAGCTGAAGAACGTGAGGCCTGCGAGTTGGTACGCGTCGACCGTCGTCGCGCCCGGGCACTCTGCCGTGCCGCCGTCCGCGGTCGAGTCGCAGACCGTCACCGGCACCGCAGCGTTCACCTGCGCCGCGCCGAGGCCGATGAAGATCTGCGGAGCGATGTCGCCAGCCTCGGGGTTGGGGCTCACGAACTTCCACGAGATGCGACCCTCGACGTGGAGGGGGAAGAAGCTGTTGCCGGTCGACTCGTAGTCGCTGCCCGCGGGGATGGGGCTGGTCTCGTCGATCGATGGACCGCCGAACGCGTAGCCGATGCGGCCGCCGAGCCCCAGGCCGAACTTGAAGTGGTAGTCGTAGCCGAGGAGCAACCGCCCACCGCCCCATGCGAGGCCGCCGCGGATGCCGTTCGTGCCGTCGATGTCGAGCGGCTTGCCCAAGAACTGCTGATCGCTGTCTTGGTGCATGCAGACGTAGTTCAGCGTGTTCGAGGCGCTGCAGACGTCCGCTCCGTCGCTCACGATGGCGAGGTCGAATTGCCCCGTCAGCGTGATCATGTGGTGCGTGCCCTTCGAGTCGGTCTTCGGCGCGTCGCCACTCGGCGTACACACGCCGTTCAAGCACGCGAGCCCCGAGTTGCACTCGCTCGTCGCGTCGCAGCTCGCGCCCTCGGCCTTGCCGCCACCGGCTTCGGGGCAACCCGGGAGCCCGGGCGGGCAATCCTCGGGGGCGGGGCACTGCTTCGGCGGTTCCTTGCCGGGCAGGCTCGGCTTCTCGCCCGAGATCTTCGCTTTGATGACAACTTTGAAAGGAGCCTTCGACGAGCCCGCCGTGGCGACCGGCGTTCCACCATCGTCCGTGCCGATGATGAAGTACTTGAGCTCTCCGGCGCTGCTCGCGGCCTCGCAGGGGATGTATCCGCCGAAGCCGCCATCCATCCGCTCGAGGTTCAGCGTCTCGAACTTGTTGCCGCCGTACGCCTTGTAGCGAACCACGACCTTCGTCGCGCCGAGCTCCTCGGGGATCTCGGCGAACACCGGGACCGGCGTGCGAATCAGCTGCTCGGCGACAGGCGTGTGAGGAAAGTCACCGGCGGGCGCTGGGGCCGACCCACCTTGCCCCGAGCCACCCTGGCCCGAGCCGCCCTGACCGGAGCCGCCCTGACCGGAGCCGCCCTGGCCGGAGCCACCCTGCCCACCGACCTCGGCCTTCGCTTCCTTGAATTTCGCCTCGAGCTCGGGCGTCGCAAGGTCCGCGATGAGGACCGCGTTCGGGTCGACCTTGAGCGCGTTGACGAGGTCGCCCTTCGCCACGTCCATCTTGCTCTGGCCGACGCCATGGATGGTGGCGAGGGCCACGTAGGCCTTGCCGTAGACGGTGGGGGTGCAGTTGTCGGCAGCTTTGCCGCACGTGTCGACGGCCTTCTTCAACTTCTGCTCGGCCTTGTCGAGCTCGAGGTTGAGGTAGTCCTCGTCCATAGCCTGGTCGATGAGCTTCTGGACCTCTGCGTCCTTCTTCCCACCGGCGGCGTCAGCGATCCCGACCCCCAAAGCGCCGCAGCTCACGGCGAGCGACAGAACTGCGAAGAACTTAGACAAACGCACGTCGCGGGCCTCCTCGGCTAAGGCCGACCCATAGAGAACTTTTTAGCTTGGCGCAACAACGTCACCGCAACTCGTGAAGGGGGTTGGGGCCCCGTTCGCTCTGCGGGCCATGTCTTTTCGCGAAGCGAAAAAGGTTGGCACGTGGGAACCGCTTGCAGCGACGGCGCGGTGCGCCCGTTACCCACGGGCGCTCGAAAAGGAAGCGAAGGTCGAAGAACGGCGGAGCTCAGACCCGGCGGAACACGCCGACGACCACGCCGAGAATCATCGTGGGCTTGAAGTCGGTCGCGCGCACCAGGATGGGTGCCATGGTGCCGTTCGCCGGTTGGAAGCGGACGTAGTCCCGCTCCGGGAAGAAGTACTTGACCGTGGCCTCGTCGCCGATCAAGGCGCAGACGATCTCGCCACGCTGCGCAGTGTTCTGCTTGCGAACGAAGATCGTGTCCCCCGAGAGGATGCCGGCCTCGATCATCGAGTCGCCCTGCACGCGGAGCGCGAACACGTCGCGGCCGCCGCGGAGGAGGTCTCGGTCGATCCGTACGGTCGACTCGACGTTCTCCTGCGCGAGGATCGGTGCGCCCGCTGCGATGCGGCCGAGCACCGGGATCTCCGCGAGGCCCTGGTCGCTCGAGCGAACGTCGTTCGCGACCTGGCCGGACATGTCCGAGCTCTGTTCGTCGCCCACGTTGATGGGACGAAGCGCCCGGCTCTTCATGTCCTCACGGGTGAGGTAACCCTTGCGCTCGAGGGCGCGCAGGTGATCGTTCACACCGTTGGTGGAACGAATGCCCATGTGCGCACCGATCTCGCGCAGGGTCGGCGGATACCCCCGGTCTGTGATCGAGTCGCGGATGTATTTCAAGACCTGCTGCTGGCGATCGGTGAGCCCCTGCATGGTGCGATGAGGCTACTGAACGTGTGACAACCCGTCAAATTCGGTGCAGCAGATTCTTGAGTTCCCTGGTTTTTACCGAGCTCTCGATGCGCGCTTGCGTTCAGCGTCCGGGGCGCGAGCCGCTCAACATCTGCCGCAGCTCGTCCTGATCACCCGACGACAAAAACGCTTCTTCGAGCGTGATGGCTTGACGAATCACGAGAGCCGCGAGCGACTGGTTCATCGTCTGCATTCCGCTGCCCGCCTGGCCGACCTGCATCTGCGAGTAGACCTGGTGGAGTTTGTCCTCGCGGACGAGGTTTCGAATCGCGGCGTTCGGGACCATGATCTCCATTGCGAGCACGCGACCCGATCCCGTCGCGCGCGCGAGCAGCTGCTGCGAGAGCACGGCGATGAGACCCATCGAGAGCTGCACCCGGATCTGCTGCTGCTGGTGAGGTGGGAAGACGTCGATGACGCGCGTGATCGACGAGATGGCCGAGTTCGTGTGCAACGTGCCGAAGACCAAGTGACCGGTCTCCGCGATCGTGAGGGCCGCGGACACCGTCTCTTGGTCACGCATCTCGCCGATGAGCACGACGTCTGGGTCTTGGCGGAGCGCGTGCTTGAGGGCCTCTTTGAAGCCGTGCGTGTCGGCGCCGACCTCGCGCTGGTTGACGACCGCGAGCTTGTGATCGTGCACGAACTCGATCGGGTCCTCGATGGTGAGGATGTGCACGCGCTGGTCGGTGTTGATCTTGTCGATGATGCTCGCGAGCGTCGTCGACTTGCCGCTGCCGGTCGCGCCCGTGACAAGCACGAGCCCGCGCGGCTTCTTCGCGATCTCGGAGACGACCGGCGGCAGGCCGAGCTCCTCGAAGCTCAGCACCTTGTGGGGGATGCGGCGAAACACACCCGCGACGCTGCCGCGCTGCACGAAGCAGTTGCCACGGAAGCGCGAGAGCCCGGGGACACCGAACGAGAAGTCGAGCTCGTTGGTCTTCTCGAGCTTGATCTTCTGCTCTTCGGAGAGGATCGAGTAGACGAGCTGCTTGACCTCGATGTTCTTGAGGGGCGGGAGCTTGAGGGGGAAGACGCTGCCGTCGATGCGAAGGAGCGGCGCTGTCCCCGTCGTGAGGTGAAGGTCGCTCGCTCCCTTCTCCACGACAGCCTGAAGCAGCTGCAGCATCGAGAAGCGCAGCGACTCACCGGGTTGCGATTGTGTTGCCATTCGACTCAATCACCCATCGTGACGCGGCCGACCTCTTCCATCGTGGTCACGCCGCCGAGGATCTTCTCGATGCCGGCCATACGCAGCGACTTCATGCCGTTCTTGATCGCGCCCGTCTTGAGCTCGGCGGTCGACGCGCCTTGGAGCACCATCTCCTTCAGGCCTTCGGTGAACCTCATGACTTCGTAGAGCGCGACGCGACCCTTGTAGCCCGAGCCGTTGCAGGTCTTGCAACCGGTGCCCTTGAGGAGCTGTGGGGTCTGCGATTGGGCCTCGCTGAAGCCGAAGTCGCGCATGTTCTGGTAATCGGGCTTGAACGGTGCGCGACAGTCGAGGCAGACCTTGCGGGCGAGGCGCTGGGCGAGGACGAGGTTCACGCTCGCGGTGATGAGGAAGGGCTCGACGCCCATGTTGAGGAGGCGCGAGATGGTGCTCGGCGCGTCGTTCGTGTGGAGCGTGCTGAGCACCAAGTGGCCCGTGAGCGCGGCCTTGACGGCGATCTCCGCGGTCTCGAAGTCGCGGATCTCGCCGACCATGATGATGTCCGGGTCTTGGCGGAGGAACGAACGCAGCGACGCGGCGAAGTTGAGGCCGATCTCGTCGTGCATCTGCACCTGGTTGATGCCGGGCAGGTTGTACTCGACCGGGTCTTCAGCGGTGCTGATGTTGACGTCGGTTTGGTTGAGCTCGCTGAGTGCCGAGTAAAGCGTCGTCGTCTTGCCGGAGCCGGTGGGACCCGTGACGAGCACCATGCCCCACGGCTGGTTGATGGCCCACTTGAAGTCGTTGAGAGGGCCGACGTCGAAGCCGAGCTTGGTCATGTCGAGCTGGAGGTTCGACTTGTCCAAGAGGCGGAGGACGATCTTCTCGCCCCAGATCGTCGGCAGGACGCTGACGCGGTAGTCCATCTCCTTGCCGCCACCCATCTTCAGCTTGATGCGGCCGTCCTGCGGCAGGCGGCGCTCGGCGATGTCGAGGTTCGCCATGATCTTGAGGCGGCTCGCGATCGCGGCCTTCCATTTGATGGGCGGCTCCATCTCGTCGAGGAGCACGCCGTCGATGCGGTAGCGCACGCGCAGCTTGCGCTCGTAGGGCTCGACGTGGATGTCGCTCGCGCTCTTCTTGATGGCGTTGAGGAGCAGGGCGTTCACGAGCCGGACGACAGGCGCGTCTTCCGCGGCCTTCTCGAGCTCGTTGATGTTGATGTCGATGTCTTCGGTGCCGAAGTCGACCTCTTCGTCGCCGAACTCCTTGATGATGTCGTCGTACTGCGCGGCGCCGGCGCCCGAGTATCCGCGCTCGATGGCGTTCGCGATCGCGGTGTCGGACGCGACGACTGGCTCGACGTTGAAGCTCGTGAGGAACTTGATGTCGTCGATCGCGTGGAGGTTGGTCGGGTCCGCCATCGCGACGATGAGCGCGTTGCCCGAGCGCGACAGAGGCACGCAGCGGTGCTTGTCGCAGACCTCCTTCGACACGAGCTTCAGCACGGCGGGGTCGAGCTCGTATTCATCGAGGTTGACCGCAGGGACGCGATACTGCGCGGACAGGAAGTTCGTGATCTCGCCGTCGGAGATGTACCCGAGCTTCGCGAGCGTGTAGCCGAGGTTCTGTCCTGTCTTGCGCTGCTCCTCTTGCGCCTGTCGAAGCTGTTGCAAGCTGATGAGCTTCTCGCGGACGAGGAGCTCTCCAAGTCGGTTGCCACTGGCCATTGATTCACATGGTCGGGGACGCCCGCCCCGATCGTCAACGCCATCGAGCGAAGCGAGCGCGTGGGGTAGGGCGCGCGCGCACTGTGTCGTCGCCCTGGGCGGCCACCGTGTAACATTGCGCCGGATGAGTCTCTGGGATCGGCTCCGCGGCGTCGGCGCGGGAGGCGGTCGCGAGCGCGCAGCTCAGAAGCTCGAGCGCGACGGCGACCTCGGCGGGGCAGTCGAGGCCTACCTCGACGCGGAGTTGCCGCTCGAGGCGGCGCGCGTGCTCCTCCTCCGAGCGGATGCGGAGAGCTCGCCCGAGCGGCGCATGGCTTGGTTCGAGCAGGCCGCGAAGGTCGCGCCCGACTCCGCGATCGGCAAGCGAGCGCGCGGGCGTCGGGCCATGCTCGCGCTCGAGGTGCTGCGCGCGCGCGGTGAGGCCCCGAAATCCGAGATATGCGCGCTCGCGAAGGAGCTCGAGGACGCCGGTGAGGGGCGCGCCGCGGCGGACGCGTACGCGCTCGTCGGGGACTCCGAGGGCGAGGTCCGTGCGCTCGCGCTCGCGGGGGCGATCGACGAGCTCGAGCAGCGAATGTCCGCCGAGGCCGCGAGCTCGCGGGCCGAGAGCGAGCGCGCGATGGGCATCCGCCGCATGGAGGATCTCGATCGCGCGTGCGAGCGGCGCGCTGCGCTCGAGCTCGCCGAGAAGCTCGGCGGCGGCTCCGGCGAGGGCGCCGACCGAGTGACCGATCTCTCGCGCGTCATCCGTCAGCGGCTCGTGCGTGGGCCCCTCTGCGATCTCACGATCGCTGGCGAGAAGCTCCGCGTCGCGTTCGGCGACGAGCTCACGATCGGTCGCGGCGAGGGCACCATCGTCATCGGCGCGCCAGGCCTCAGCCGTCGACACTTGGTCGTGCGGCGCGCGGCCTCCGCGGACGGCGCGCGCGTCATCGTCGTCGAGGACGCGAACACCCGGAACGGGACCTTCCTTCGCGGCGCGCGGCTCGCGGGCCCGATCGAGATCGGCGAGGGGCTGTCGCTCTCGCTCGGTGGCAGCATCCCTTGCGAGGTCATGCCGCATCGACTCGGCGCGCTCGTCAGCGTCGGCGGCACGAGCTACCTCGCGCCGCTCGGTCCGCTCGATGTGGACAAGCGCCACATCTCACTCGAGGGCGCGGGCGGCGACGAGCGCTCGTTCGTGGTGCTCGAGACCGCGCCCGACGCGCCCGCGTTCGCGGGCGTGCTGCAGCTCGCTCCGAAGGTCGAGCTCGCGCTCGGCGACAGCATCTCCTTCGTGCGCGGCGGGCCCAACGAGATCGTCGTAGGTCACGGGGGCGCTGCGCGATGAGCCTCTGGCAAAAGCTGAAGGAGAAGCTCACCGGCGACGGCGAACACGTCGACGAAGCGAAGAAGGACGAGGGGGGCAGAGAAGCACCCTCCAGCGCGAGCGGTGAGGTCGTCGCACCTCCCGCCGCGAAGGCCGAGGCGAGCTCGATCGAGGTGGAGATCGAGCGCGCGGGCGGCGGGCCGTTCGCCCTCGAGCTGCTCGAGCGCGCGCGCGGCACCGCGAACGAGACCCGCGCGCTCTCCGCCGTGCTGCGGACGTGGACACGCTCGCGTGCGAGCGCGGACGCTCCGAGGCTGAGCGAGCCGCTCGCGGTGACGGCCGCGGAGATTCTGGTCGAGCGCGGTGACGAGGCGCGCGCCCTCGAGGTGCTCGCGGGCATGCGCAGTACGCCAGCGCTGATGCTCGCGGCCGACCTGGCTGCGGCTGCGGGCGACTATCCGCGGGCGCTCGGCGCGATCGAGCGCGTGCTCGCACGCGACCTCGCGTCGCCCGGCGCGCTCGAGCGACACGCACGATGGGTCGAGCACGTCGGCGCGGCCCCGCGCGGTGAAGCGCAACGACGAGGCGACGATGATCGCGCCCGCGCCGCGCTCGACGTCGTTCACGATCTTGCGCGAGGTCGCGCGCGGTGGTGCGGGCGCCGTCTACGAAGCGATGGACGAGGTCCTCGGGCGGCGAGTCGCGTTCAAGGTCTACCACCGCGAAGGCGAGGATCGGATGCACCTCGAGCGCGAGGTTCGCCTCGCGGCGAAGCTCGCCGGGGCCGGCATCGTGCGTGTGCTCGATGCCTCGCCCGAGAGCGGGTGGATCGCGCTCGAGTGGGTCGGCGCGGGTAGCTTGCGCGAGTGGATCCGCGAGGCTCGCGAAGAGCTGGCGCCGATCGAACGATGGGCGGTGCCGCTCGCGCGCGCGCTCGGTCGCGTGCACCGCGCGGGCCTCGTGCACCTCGACGTGAAGCCCGGCAACGTGCTGATGCGCGAGCGCGACGAGCCGCTTCTCACCGACTTCGGCATCGCGCGAGAGCTCGGAGAAAAGACGCTCGGGGGCAGCGCTGGATACCTCTCGCCGGAGCGGCTCGCGGGCGCGCCCGCGTCCGCGGGCGACGACCTCTACGGGTTCGGCCGCATCCTCGAGGACGCACTCGACGCGCTGTCGCGTGGCGCCCCGCGCGAGGACGCGCCGCTGCGCAGGGTCGTCGAGCGGTGCCTCGCGCCGGCCGCCGAGAGATTCGCCAGCGCCGAGGAGCTGACGGCGGCGCTTTGTCGTTGAGGCCGGAGGCGAGCGAAAGTACGCCCTCGCTGGACATGCTGAAGAAGGCGATCGCGATCGGGCTCGTGTCGGTGTTCACCGCCGGGTGCGAGACGAAATGCGATGAGCTCGTGGGCGTGCTCACCGACTGCGTGAGCGGCAACACGGGCGCGGACGAGACCGATCCGACCGATCCGGGGACGGACCCCGAGTGTTCGGCGGAGGACGACGCGTGCGCCACGTGCATCCTCGAGTCGAAGCTCGACCTCTGCTCGCAATACGGCGAGGCGATTCAGACCTGCCGCGACACTGGCGAGTGCCAATAGGCGTGGTGCAGCGGCGTCGCGTGCTGTGATAGAAAAGGCCGCATGAGGGGTCTTCTCTTGGTCGTGGCGCTCTTGGGCGCAGCCGGCTGTCAGACGGTCTGCGACGAGGTCGCTGAGGAGGCCGAGGCCGGCGGCTGCGCGGTCGGGGTGCTACCCGACGACTCGAACCAGGACTCGGACCTCGAGTGCTCGGGTGATCGCGAGCTTCGCGCGACCTGTCTGCTCGACAACACCGACAACGTCTGCAGCATCACCGAGGACGAAGCTCGGCACGTCGAGGAGTGCATCGTCGCGGGCGATTGAGGTTGCTCGGCCTCGCTTATCGAAGCCGTTATTTCGCGGATCGAACGAACCCGCACGTGAAGTTTGGAAAGAAGTGGCGCCCGTCGCGGCCGGATCGCTAGATTCACCGGCCACGCCGAGATGGGCACCGTCGACCGCGTAGCGTTCGTAGCCGTTCCTCCGCACGACCACGAGCGGAGCGGCCAAGGCAGCCTCGACGCCGAGGCGGCGGCGGAGCGTTTGGGTCAAGAGGACGCGCGATTTCACGTCGTGCGTGTCGACGCGAAGGAAGACGTCGCGTCGCAGATCGACGTGCGCGCGGTGGGAGGAGAGGACGCCGCGGCGATCTTCTACGCCTCGGCGCGCGCGGTGGCCTCCGAGGGCGAGCTCGTCTTGCAGCTCGACGACCGACATCTCGAGACAGCGGACGCGCTCGCAGACGTCGCGCTCGCAGTGCTCGAGGCCGTTCGTGGGCCCGTGCTCATCGTCCTCGATCTGCGATCGAACGCGCCCGACGCGCTCGCGCGCGCCGAGCTCGCGGAGCTCGCGCGCTCGACCATCAAGGCGCTGCGTGGCGAGCGCGCGGTCGAGATCATCGCAGCTGTGCGCACGACCACGATCGACGAGGACCGCGCTGCGGGGCGCTGCTCGCCGTTCACGGGCGCGCTGCTCGCCGAGCTCGACGAGACCGACCCGGACGAGGGCATCTACGCCTCGGAGCTCGTCGAGCGCGTCGAGAGAAGCTCCTGACAGGCGAGACCGTCGCCGCCCGCGCTCGCCCACGCGCACGTGCCGGGCGACGAGCTCGGCTTCCCCGTGTTGCTCGGCAGCGAGCCGCGCGGCGGCCCAAGGATGCGCCCGAGCCCGCAGAAGAGGCGCAGCCGGAATCGGGGGGCGCGGAGCGCACGGGGGGCGGATTGAGCCCCCCAGCGAATCGAAGACCGCGGCAGAACCGGCGCCGCCCTCGCTCGAGACGCCAGCGCCCGCGCAGGTCGAGCCTGCACGAATCGCGGAGCCCGCCAAGGTCGAGCCGCTGCCCGCGCAGGTCGAGCCAGCACAAATCGCGGAGCCCGCGAAGGTCGAGTTCGCGAAGGTCGAGCCCGCGAAGGTCGAGCCGAAGGCCGCGTCCGTTGCACCGCCGGCCACGCCTTCGCGCCCGGCCGGCCCGCCGACTGCGGGCGATGTCCTGGCGGAGGCCGATCGACTCGTCTCCGAGGGCAAAGACGAAGACGCCGTGCAGCGCTATCGCAAGGCGCTCGGCCTCATCGGGACGGCGCTCGCTGCCGACGCGCAGGACGCCGCGCGGGCGCGGATTCACGTGCGCATCGGCGAGGCCAAGCTGCGGCTCGGCGCGCCCAAAGAGGCGATCGCGAGCTTGGAGAAGAGCCTCTCGCTCGATCCCGAGCTCCCTGAAAAAGACCGCGTGCTGAAGGCGCTGCTGTCCCTCTACCTCGGGGAGCGCGACGTCCGCGCGATCCAGAACATCGAGGAGCGGCTGCTCGCGCGGCTCGAGGAGGGCGGCGACGTCGTCGCTGCGCTCGTGGTGTTCGGTCGGATGTGGATGCGCGACCTCGGCGACATGCTGCGCGCACGCGAGCGGCTCGAGTCCGCGCACGCACGCGAGCCCGCGCGCCGCGAGGTCGCAGAGATGCTGCTCGAGCTCGCCCTCAAAGACGGCCGCGACGAGGACGCGTTCACGCTTCGAAAGAACCTCGCGGAGACCGAGCCCGACGCCAAGAGAAAGGGCGCGGAGCTCTTCGCGCTCGGGCGCGATTTGCTCGTGAAGAAGCGCGACGACGAAGCGCTCGACCTGCTCGAGGGCGCGCTCGAGGCCGACCCGACCTCGCTCGAACCGCTCGCGATCCTGAGTCGCATGCTCGGCGAACGTCAGGAGTGGGCCGAGCTCGAGGGCGCCTATCGCCGCATGCTCTCGCGCGCCGAGCGCGTCTCCGAGAAGGAGCTCCGCGACGCGCTCGTTCACGAGCTCGAGAAGCGCCTCGGCGTGCTCTTGCTCGAGCACCTCGAGGACCCGAACGGCGCTCTCGAGGCGCTCGAGAACGCGGTCCGCGTCCGCCCCAGCGAGGCCGGCACGCGGCGCGCCGTCGCCGAGCTCGCGCTGAAGCTCGGCGAGGCCGATCGGGCGCGCGAGCAGCTCATGGCGCTCGTCGCGCTCGATCCGACGGACACGACGGCGCTCCACTTCCTCTTCGACATCTACAAAAAGCGCGATCAGCTCGAGCGCGCGTTCGAGGTCGCCTCGGTCCTGATGAGCCTGGGCGCCGCGAACGAGCGCGAGCGCATCATCTACGAGGCCCACAAAGACGAGGACGTGCCGCGGCCGACGGGCCGGCTCGAGCCCGAGGACTGGTCGATCCTTCGCGCTCCGCTCGGCGGCGCAGCGGACATCGACAGCGAGACGATCGAGCTCGTCGCAGGGGTGCTCGCGGCCGCGAACCGCGCGCTCTCACGCACGCTCTCGGAGCTCGCCGCGCGCGCGGGTCGGCTTGCGCCGCTCGACGAGGCGTTCCGCGTCGACCCCGAGACCACGACGGTGAGCGCCCCGCGCAGCGTCGCGTGGGCCTGCGTGACGCTCGCGGTGCCGATGCCTGCCGTCTACATCGAGGAGGCGAGCCAGGAGCAGCTCACGGCCGTCCTGCGCGAGACGCCGGTGACGGTGATCGGCTCGGCTGCGCTCCGCGGTCGCTCGCTCGCGGAGCTCTCGTTCCTCGCGGGGTATCACGTCGCTGCGCACGTCGTCGCGCACCGCGTGACGCGGCTCTCGTCGAGCATCGACGATCTCGCGGCGTGTTTCCTCGCGGCGGTGGTGATCGCGGTGCCCGACACGCCGGTGCCCACGCGCATCCGCGCCCTCGTCGAAATGCTGGTAGGGCCGATCATGGCGAACCTCGACAAGGACGCCGAGGCCGCGCTCGAGGAGGCCGTGCTCGCGTTCGAGGGCGCAGGCGGCCGCGCCGATCTCGTGGCCTACCAGCGCGCCGTCGAGACGGCCGCGCTTCGCGCAGGGCTCTTGTTGGTCGGACGCATCGAGCCCGCGCTGCGCATGGCAGACGCGCTCACGACGACCGTCCTCTCGCAGGCCGAACGGCGCGCCGCGCTCTGTCGGTTCTTCCTGAGCGACGACTTCACCGACCTCCGTCACAAGCTCGGCGCCGTCGAAATCACCGAGTAAGTCGGGGCGGGACGCGACCTTCGCTTCGCTCGGCGAACAACTTGG
This sequence comes from Polyangiaceae bacterium, assembly GCA_046351325.1. GTDB lineage: Bacteria > Myxococcota_A > Polyangia > Polyangiales > Polyangiaceae > Xiheicaenibacterium. Next base: position 183,141 of record JAXLYR010000002.1, read on the forward strand.
GCTCGCGTTCGCTCGCCCAACAGGGGTACTCGTTCCCCTCGCTTCGCTCGGCGAACAAAATAAAACGAGCCGCTCCCGACTGGGGCGGCCCGTTCGCTTACGCGAGTGTCAGCTCAGGGGTTGAAGTGGAAGCCGCAGCGGTACGCGGTCCCGGTGTTGGTCGCGTCCTGGCCCGACTTCTCCAGCTTGACGACGACCTGGGTCGCGCCGTTCACCGCGGCGTCCTGCAGGAGCAGGTCCGTCGAGATCGACTCGGAAGCCGAGCCAATCACCATGCTGTTCGAGGCGTTGAGCACCGTGGCCTTCAGGTTTTGCAGGCCCGAGCCCATGCGAGCCCCCGCGCAGGTGATGGAGATCTTCGCGTCGAGGACGTCGAGGAGGAAGTGATCGACGTCACCTGCGCCGAGGTCACCTTCGACGAAGTAGCTCTGCACGCCCGAAGCTTGGGTGAGAGCCTCAGCGGTGGCTTGAACGTTGTTCGTCGCCTCGGCGGTCTCGAGCGGGTTGCCGTTCCGGGTGCTGTGGAGGACGTAGTAGAAGGGCATCGAGCCGCCCGCAGCCGCAGGACCCGCGGTGTTGCGGAAGAGATAGGTGCCGCCGGGGATGACCGGGACTGAGAGCTCGACGCGGTTGGGGTCGTTCGGCTCGCTCGACATGTCAAAGCGGCTGAGGACGGTGGTGCCGGTCGCGTCCAGGATTTCGATGACGCCCGGGTTGCGCGCGGAGCCGTTGCCGTCGGTGCCGGGGGCAGGGAGCGCGAACGAGGCGCTGAGCCGCGTGCCCACGTCGACCGCCTCATCGGCGGGAATCGTGAACGCGATGCTGTCCTTGTCGGTCTGGTCCATGTAGTCGCCGTAGGCGACCGAGAGGTAGTAGCTGCCGGCCATGCCGGAGACGGGCTCGTACTCCATCGGGGTCGCGTTCGCGACCGCGTCGTTGGGCTCGTTGGTCTCCTCGACGACGGAGTTCTGTGCCGGGTCGAGCGGGATGGCGCTGACTGCGAAGGCGGTCTCGGTGATGGCATCGAAGTAGGCCTGATCGCAGCCGGTGACAGCGCCGGCGAACTCGCAGAACTCCTCGACCTTGACGAAGTACTTACCGTCGGTCGGGAGGATTGTGTAAATCTCCGAGTCCTGCGTGAAGCGCGGGAACGGGTCATCGTTCTGAGCGATCTGGTTGCCGTTCGCGTCGAAGAGCGTGACGACGAGGTCGATGTAGCCGTCCGCGAAGGGATCGGCGTCGGGCTTCGCGTCGGTGGCGATGAGGATCGGCCCCGCCGTGCCATCGAACGAGAAGAAGTCGACATCGGTCTGGGCCGGGTCGAGGTCGCCCGAACCCTGGAAGGCGCCATTGGCGGCATCCATCGGCGTGGCCGTGGCGATGGTGTCGTTGCCGTCACCCGTCATGCCGGTGCTGGTGGTCGTGGTGGTGGTCGTGGTGGTCGGGGTGCCCGAGCCACCCTGGCCGCCCGTCGCACCCGCGCCGCCCGAGGCGCCGGAGCCACCCGTCGCGCCAGAGCCGCCGCCGCCGGTCGAGTCATCGCCGCAGCCGACAGCCACAACCGAGGCCGCAAGGCCCAGCATGAACAAGCTAGAAAGAACCTTAACCTTCACAGCGCCTCCGCAACGTCACTCGTGCTTCGCCCCCGACGGGCGCGCGAGGAGAGCACTCCTACTCCGTGCGTTGCAGCAAGACAAGCCCCGACGCAGTTCGTGCGCGCAACGCAGAAGGGCTGACGAAGGGCTTTCGGTTCGCGCGAAGGGCTTGCGCTATTCCTCGCCGGTCGAGGGGTAGCCCACCACAGTCGGTGGAACGAAGGTCTCCTTCACGGCGCGCGGGCTCGTCCAGCGGAGGAGGTTCAGCGCGGACCCAGCCTTGTCGTTCGTGCCCGAGCCGCGCGCACCCCCGAAGGGCTGCTGTCCGACGACAGCGCCTGTCGGTTTGTCGTTGATGTAGAGGTTGCCCGCGGCGTCGCGGAGGCGAGCGGCCGCGTGACCGAGGAACGCGCGGTCGCGAGCGAAGAGCGCGCCCGTCAGCGCGTACGGCGAGGCGCTGTCGCAGGCGGCGAGCGCGTCCTCGAGCTCGGCGTCGTCGTAGACGAAGACACCGAGGATCGGCCCGAAGAACTCCTCGGTCATGATGCGCGAGGTCGGCGCATCGCACTCGAAGATCGTGGGGTTCACGAAGAACCCGATCGCGTCGTCGGTCTTGCCGCCGACGACGAGGCGCGTGCCGCTCGCGGTTCGTCCTTCTTCGATCACGCTGCGCAGGCGCGTGAAGGCTCGCGCGTCGATGACGGCGCCGACCATCGTGCGAAAGTCGGCCGGGTCACCGACGCGCAAGGCCTCGACGTGGGCGACGAGCCGATCGCGGAGCGCGGGCCAGAGCGAGCGCGGGACGAAGGCGCGCGAGGCGGCCGAGCACTTCTGTCCTTGAAACTCGAACGCGCCGCGCACGAGCGCGACCGCGAGCTCCTCGACGTCGGCGCTCGCGTGCGCGAAGACGAAGTCCTTGCCGCCGGTCTCGCCGACGAGCCGCGGGAACGAGCGATAGCGCGCGATGTTCGCGCCGACGCGCGACCAGATCGCGCGGAACACGTTCGTCGACCCGGTGAAATGCACGCCCGCGAGCGCTGGGTGATCGACGCACGCGTGGACCATCTCCTCGGCGGGGCCGAGCACCAGGTTGATGACGCCGTCGGGCAGGCCCGCCGCGCGGAGCAGCGACATGACCTCGTGGGCGCTGCGGAGCGCGAGCGGCGACGGCTTCCACACGACGGTGTTGCCGAGGAGCGCGGGCGCCGTCGGGAGGTTGCCAGCGATCGCGGTAAAGTTGAACGGCGTTATAGCACAGACGAAGCCCTCGAGCGGGCGCGCCTCGAGCGTGTTCCAGAAGCCGGGCGGGCTGATGGGCTGCTCGAAGAGGTGCGCCGCGAAGTGAGCGTTGAAGCGGAGGAAGTCGACGAGCTCGCACGCCGCGTCGATCTCGGCCTGCACGCAGGTCTTCGACTGGCCGAGCATCGTCGAGGCGTTCAGCCGATCGCGCCAGGTGGTCGCGGCCATGTCGGCGGCGCGCAGGAAGATCGCGGCACGCTCGCTCTGCGAGAGCGCGGCCCACGCGGGGCGCGCAGCGAGCGCGGCCTCGATCGCGCGACCGGCGTGCTCCTTCGTTCCCTCGTGAGCGCGCCCGAGCAGGAGGAACCTGCGGTGCGGCGAGCGCACGTCGGTGAAGACGCCGGTGCGGACGTCCTCGGCGCCGATGCGCATCGGGATGTCGACGGCCTCGCTCGACATGCGCGCGAGCTCGGCCTTGAGCGACGCGCGCTCGGCCGAACCCGGCGCGTACGCACGCACGGGCTCGTTCTTCGGGGGAGGAGGGGTCGCGCTCGGCAGGGTCATGCTGGGGTGATTATCACGGGCGCTCTGCTATCGTCGCGCGCCGATATGCGCACCCTCGAAGAAGCGCCGAGCTCCCTGACCGACGCGAGCGGAGAGCCCCGCTGGGGCTCGTTCGCGGGTGGCCTCCCAGTCCTCGATTTCGGTCGGGTCGGGCGCGGGCCACTCTGGCGACTGACGCACCACAAGCGGTGGAGCTACGTCGCGATCGCGGACGAGAACGTCTTCGCCGGGCTCGCCGTCGTCTCGGTCTCGTACGCGGCGACCGTGCTCGCGTTCGTCCTCGATCGAAAGCGAGGCGAGCTCGTCTTCGACGCGAGCGTGATGGGGCCCGCGAGCGCGACCTCGTTCGAGGACGGTGGGCCAGGTCGGCGCGGCGCGCGCTTCGGCTTCGGGGGCACGCGGATCTCGGTCGGAGACGAGCGCGTGGTCGCCGATCTGCCGGGCCGCGCGGGTCGGGGCGCGCACATCTTGGTCGAGGCTACGGACGCGCCGCGCCCGACGCCGATCGGCGCGGTCGTTCCGATCGAGGGCGGCTTCGGCAACGCGACGGAGAAGCGGCTCGTCGAGGTCCGCGGTGAGATCCTCGCGGGCAACCGGCGATGGGTGCTCGACCGCGCGGTCGCGGGCTTCGATCACACGGCCGGCTACCTCGCGCGGCACACGGCGTGGCGCTGGGCGTTCGGGCTCGGATTTACTGAAGATGGCCATCGTATTGGCTTCAACCTTGTCGAAGGATTCGTCGGTGAGGCCGAGTGCGGTGGCTGGCTCGACGGCGCGCTCTACCCGTTCGGCGAGGGCCGCTTCGAGTTCTCCGAGGGCTCGCCGCTCGAGCCGTGGCGTGTCCGCACGACCTGCGGCGGCGTCGATCTGCGGTTCGCGCCGGCGGGCCTGCACGCCGAGCACAAGAACCTCGGGGTCGTGAAGAGCAAGTTCATCCAGCCGGTGGGCGCGTTCGAGGGGACGATTCGCTTCGGCGAGCGCACGGTCGCGGTGCGCGGCCTGCCCGGCGTGACCGAACACCAGGACGTGCTCTGGTGAAGGGCGGGCCGCTCACGTGGCTGCCGTCGGGCGTCGTCGGCCTGGGCAAGGAGATCCTGCGCCACGTCCTGCGACGACCCGTCGTGGGCCTCGCGGTCATCGGTCGTGACGACGCGGGTCGGGTGGCGCTCATTCGGCGCGGCGACACGGGGACGTGGGCGCTCCCGGGCGGCACGGTCGAGTGGGGTGAGACCTTCCGCACGACGCTCGTGCGCGAGCTCGCCGAGGAGGCCGGCATCGAGGAGGTCACGTTCGAGCGGGTCGTTGGTGTTTTCAGCCGCCCCGACCGAGATCCTCGGTTCCACGCGGTCACGATCGTCGTACGAGCACGTGTCGGCCCCATTACAAAAAAGCCCATGAATCCCCTCGAGATCCGTGACGCTCGGTTCTTCGCTCCGTCCGAGATCCCCGAGGATCTCGCGATGACCATGCGCGACTACCTCGAGGCCGAGCGCTCCACCGAGGTCGCGTTCGAGTAGGCCCGGGCCGCAGCTTTGTCGACTTGCGCAGGCGAGGTCGATACGCTCGATCCATGCGGTATGCCCTGACTTCTACCTTCATCGCGGTGGTCATCGGGTTGGGTTGCTCCGGGGAGAAGGAGCGCCCCGACGTGACCAACGGGCCGCGACCTCTCGGCGGTGGGCGCGTCTCCGGTGCGAACGGCGCTGGTGGAGGCAACGGTTCCGGCGGCGGGGGCGTCGGCGGTGGCGGTGTTGGCGGCGCGGGCGTCGGCGGCTCCGGCGTCGGTGGTGCGGGCGGCGGAGTCGCCACGTTGGATCTCGTGGCGTGCACCACGCTGCTCGAACACCTCACAGGGACCGACAACGCCTGCGACGCGTGTATCGCTCAGGCCGACAGCGTCACGTGCTCCACGGCGCTCGACAATTGCCAGACCGATCCGGTGGACGCCGGCGTGACGTTCACCTGCGGGCAGGCGCTCAATCAGCTCCTGGTTGGTTGTGGCACGCAGAACCCGACGCAGATGTGCGTCGAGGCCTCGCTGCAGGACTCCATCGATCTGGACTCGGCGCAGCTGCTCCGAACGTACATCGGCTGCCTCGGGTTGAACTGCGCCGCCGAATGCGATCCGGGCAACGTCAACGGCACGTGCCTGATGGACCTGCAGTAGCGCGTCAGCCGATCGGTCGTCGGTGCGCGAGCGAAGGTAGGCTCTTGCGGACCGACGTGAGCCGCGCGCGCGCGATCGGCGCGACGACGACGCCGGGCCCGTCCGAGCACTGCGCGATGACGTCGCCCCACGGATCGATGATGCATGACTTGCCGTAGGTTCTGCGGCCGCGCGGGTGGAGCCCATACTGCGCTGCTGCGACGACGAACATCTGCGACTCGATCGCGCGCGCTCGCAGGAGCACGTGCCAGTGGTCTTTGCCGGTCATCAGCGTGAACGCGGCCGGCACCGTCGCGAGGTCGGCTCCGCGGTCCGCGAGCGCTCGATAGAGCTCGGGGAAGCGCAGGTCGTAGCAGACGCTGAGGCCGACCCCGAGGCCCGCCGCGCGCGTGACGACCGCGCGATCACCAGGCGTCGTCGCGCTCGACTCGCGGTAGACGGTGCCGTCGCCGACGTCGACGTCGAAGAGGTGGATCTTGCGGTAGATCGCCTCGACTGCGCCGGTCGGGCCGACGACGACGCTCGTGTTGAAGGGCCGCGCGGGCTCGCTGCTCCGCTCGGGCAGGCCGCCGCCGATGACCCAGATCGCGTGGTTTTTTGCAGCTCGACGGAGCATTTGGAGGATGGGACCCTCCCCGCTGGGTCGCGAGGGTTGCGCATCGCCTCCTTCTCGAACCTCCACGGCTGGGAGCGCTTCGGCGATCTCGCGCCGGGCCTCTTCGGCGCCCATGAACGCGAAGTTCTCGGGCAAAAGCACGAGCGTCGCGCCGCGGCGCGCGGCCGAAGCGATCGCTTGCTCGGCGCGCTCGAGGTTCTCCGCGAGGTTGTCCTGCGTCTCGAGCTGCACCGCTCCGACCGTGACCTCACCCGGCTCGCTCGATGTGTCCATGCGAAGAAGTCTATAGCGCGGTAGACTGCGCGAGCTCATGGCCGAGAGGCAGCCCCGAACGACCGCGTCGATGCAGCAGTACGGGACGCAAGGGTCCCCCGACAACCCAAAGGGCACGCGCGCGGGTCTCGTTCTGCTCTACGCACCGGACTTCGTGTCCTTTGCGCCGGCCTACACCTTGAGCGAGCGCGACCTCATCATCGGGCGCGACCCGTCGTGTGGGCTCTGCGTCCCCGAGGGCGCGGTCTCGCGCCAGCACGCGCGCATTCGCTTTCAAAGCGGTAAGTGGGTCGTCAACGATCTCGGCAGTCGGAACGGCACGCTCGTCGACGGTCGCTTCGTGAACGAGCTCATGCTCGAGGATTTGCACGAGATCCGCGTCGGCGACGCGATCTTCAAGTTCGTGTCCGCGGGCGCCGAGTCGTTCGCGCGCTACCGCATCGACGGCGCGATCGTGGCCGGCGCGCCCGACGCGCCGAGCTCGACGGGCATCGTCGGGGGCCTGCAGATTCGCTTGCTCCTGCGCGCGCTCGCGCGCGTGGCGAAGAGCGAGATCTCGGTCGTGGTGCTCGGCGAGAGCGGCACCGGCAAGGAGCTCTTCGCGCGCGAGCTCCACGCGGCGAGCGCTCGCAAGGGGTCGTTCCAAGCGGTGAACTGCGCCGCGATCCCCGGCTCGCTGCTCGAGAGCGAGCTCTTCGGTTACAAGCGCGGCGCGTTCAGCGGCGCCGATCGCGACAAGGTCGGCCTCGTGCGCTCGGCGGACGGGGGCACGCTCTTCCTCGACGAGATCGGGGACATGCCGCTCGAGGCCCAGGCGAAGCTCCTGCGCGTCCTGCAGTCGAAGGAGATCGTCCCCGTGGGCGCGACGGTCGCCGAGCGCGTCGACGTGCGCATCGTCTGTGCGACCCACCGCAACCTCGCTGCCCTGCAAAAGGCCGATCGATTTCGCGGCGACCTCTTCGCCAGGCTCAACGAGTACAGCCTCGTCTTGCCGCCGCTCCGCGAGCGCAAGGAGGACATCTTCGCCCTCGCGCGGAGCATGCTCGTGCGCCACGGACGCGCCGATCTCGCGATGTCGTTCCCGTTCATGACGGGGCTCTTGCACTACGACTGGCCGTTCAACGTCCGCGAGCTCGAGGCTGCGATCAAGCGCGCGGTAGCGCTCGTCGAGGGTACGGTGCTCGACGCGCAGCACCTGCCCGACGCGATCCGCGAGGTCATGCAGGAGTACGGGACGCGCACGATCGAGGGCAATTTGCGGCCGGGGGCGTTCGCTGCGCCGACCTCGCTTGCGCGCTCGGTCCACGCGACCGTGCCTGGGCTCCTCGTCGACGACGCGCCGCTGCCGCCGGTCGGGTCGGTGATTCAGACCGGCGAGCCCGCGGCGATGGGCACTCCGTTGGTGCAAGGTGGGCTCGCGCCGCGGCCGATTCGAGGCGCCACGCCGACCGAAGACGAGCTCCGCGCGCTGCTCGCGCACCACCGCGGCAACGTCGCGGCCGTCGGTCGCGAGTTCGGCAAAGAGCGGATGCAGGTGCACCGCTGGCTCAAGCGCTATGGCATCGACGTCGATCAGTACCGCTAGGCGTCGTTCGGTCGCAGGGGTCGTGGGGGCATCTCGCGCAGCCCGACTTTCACCGAACGATCGTGCTTTGTCGCGCAGTCAGCGCGCCGCGGGCTCAGGGGATGAAGCCGCCGTAGATCCCGAGGAAGACCTGCGAGCTCGGCTCGCCCAGGAAGAGGAATTGGTATTCGAATCGGATGCCGACGGGCACGGTCGGCGTCACGCGGTACTCGAACCCGATCGGGACGCCGAGCGCGGGTTGGATCGTGTGCGTGCAGAGCGCGGGCGCGTCCTCACAGCCGCCGGTGCGCCAGTCGTCGACGAAGCCGACGGTCGCGCCGACCCAGGGGATCCATCGCGACACGTCGAGCACGTAGCTGAGCCCCACCGTCGAGCCGAAGATCATGCGGGACTTGTCGGGGTAGCCCGCGGCCGAGACATTGAAGTCGATGTCGATCGCGTCGGTGAGCCCGTAGCGCGCGCTCAGCACGCCGCCGAAGCCGTGTTGCGCTGACGCGTACGTAGCCTCGGTCACGGACCAGCCTGCAGCGACGCCGAGGTGCCACTCGTTCTCCGTCGCGCGGCAGACGCTGGGCGCGAGGAGCCCCGCGCACGCCGTGACCGTGGCGAGTCCGCGGCGCAGGTGCCTCGCAGGAAGGGACATCCGAGGTCGCGAGCCTACTTGAAACGGTGCAGGCTCGACCACGGAAACGGGACCGGCCAAAACGGCGTGTCGACGTCGTCGCCGTCGAACGAGAACCACGGCGAGCTCGCGCCCGAGGGCACGAGGACCTGGAAATCCTGGGCCGGCATGTAGCCCTGCCCGAGCAGGCCCACGCGGTGTCCAGCGTCGTCCTCGGCGACGTCGAGGATCAGGATCGCGTGGCCGGGCCCGCCCGGCAGCACGAAGAAGTCACCCGGCGCGAGCGCGCTCTTGTCGATCGCGGAGCTCGTCTTCTGCGCGAGCGAGATGGTGCTCGCGTAGTTGAACACCATGTCCATGTACTTGCGGAAGGTCGCGTGATCGCTCGCTGGCTTGGCGCGCGTGGACCACGTGATCTTGTTGCCGTCCTCGACGGGGCGATCGCCGCGCGCGTACCGCGCCCACGTCGCGAACTCGCCGCTCAAGAAGTGGTAGCCGATGCGCTCGCGCTGGTCGCTCGACCAGAGCCACTCGCCGTGCAGGCGAATGACCGAGTCGGCGCACTGCTGGAGATCGGCCTTGCTGACGTCGAGCTCCGCGACGGCTGCGATGCGCGGGTCGTCCGCGTCGAGCAGGACCTCGCCTTTGTAGCTCTTCACCGGGGTGCCGGCAGGGCGCAGCGGCAGCTCGCGCAGGAACGCGCCGAACGAGCCCGACGCGAGCTCGATGCGGTGAAAGCCACGCGGCGGAGCGATCGTCGCGTCGAGCGGGCGGATCGTCGCGCTCGCGGTGAGCCACGCGTAGCGCGCGAGCTCGGCCTCGGTCGGGGCCCGAGGCTCGGCGCTGCGCTGGGGGGGCTTCGCGCTCGCGACGCTGCTCGCGCTCGTGGTCGCGCTCGGCGCTGCGGACTCGGCGGACGAGGTCCGCGAGCTCGCGGTCGTGGTCTCGTGCGTGAGGTCGCGCGCGCGCCGTCGCCCTCGCTCGACGAGCTGCGCTCTTGCGCGCCCGTGCAACCAGCCACGACCAGCGCGAGCCCCGCGGCGGGGAGCTTCGACCAAAGCCTCATCGTCTCGACGCCCTCTCGGGTAGAAACGCAGAAACCGCGAGACCTCGAGGTTGTCCTCGTCGCGCGCCACGTCGCGGAGCACCGCGAGGCGCTCGGTCCAGAGCGCAGTGTAGTAGGCGTCTTTGCGAATGCGAGCCGCCTCGAGCCGCATCCAGGCGTAGCTGCGGAGGCGCAGCCGACGCGCGTCGATCGAGGTGAGCGCGTCGAGCCAGATCTCGGCGGCGTCGTCCGTCGCGGGCTCGTCGAGGAGCTTCGCGCCGGCGACGAGGTACGCGAGCGCCATCGCGGGCATGTCGCCGCGTCGATCGAGCAGCGTGTAGCGGAACGCGCGACGCTCGTCGGCGGGCTTGACGAGCGCGGCGCTCCACGTCGCGAGCGCCTGAGAAATTGCAGGCTCACCGCGCTCGCGATACCGCGCGAGATCGTCGGCTTGCCCGGTCCACGCGGGGATGGGTGGAGCGTCCACGCGCTTCGGCGCGAAGGCGACGACCGCCCAGCGCGCGTCGAGCGAGACGTCGGGGCTGTTCGCGTCGAGCGTGCGGTTCGCGAGATCGCTCACGGCGCGAGAGAGCGTGTCGGCGTCGCCGAGCGAGGCCGCGACCAGCACGCGGAGCGTCGCGAGATCGAGCTCGATCGCGAGCGTGTCCGCGTCGGTGCCGGCCGCAGGCGCGGCCGCGATCACGTCCGCCGCGATCTTCGGCGAGCCCGCGACGTAGGCTGTGCTCGCGACCGAGAGCGCCGAGCCGTGCGGGCCGAGCTTCGAGAGGCGCGCGCCGCGCTCGGCCGTCGCGATCGCGGCCTCGACGTCGCCGTTCATCGCGAACTCGCGGGCGGCGAGCGTGAAGAGTCCACCCGCGGCGCGCTCGAGCGCCGCCGTTTGCTCCGGCTTCTTCGCCGTCTCGGCGCTGGCGAGCAGCGTCTGGCCGCCGCTCCGGAGCCACGCCGCCGGCACGATCGGATGCAGGCCCGGCGCCTCGACGAGGATGGTGCGGAGCGAGAGCCCCGCGGGCGCGAACGCGAGCTCGCCCTCGTCGGTGCGAGAGCGAGAAAGATCCGCGAGGAGCTCCGCGCTGAGCGGCTCGTCGGTCTGCGTGAGGACGGCCGCGAGCATCATGGCGCGCGCGAATGGAGCCTTCGAGTCGATCGCGTAGCCGAGCTGCCGACCGAGCATCTCGATGGCCTCGCGCACGAGGGCCTCGCGGCGGGGGCCGCGTCGGCTCACGCGGAGCTCCGCGATCGCGCGCACCTCGGGCTGATCGGCGCTGCCGCCGGGGCCGCTGCGAGGGTAGGGATCAGGCTCGTAGCCGAGCTTCGCCGTGCAGCCCTCGATGGCGGCGTAGAGCTCGCCGAAGTTGCGCTGGAGGTTCGCGTAGCGCTTCTCGGCGCGGTGCGCGGGGATGGGCTCGAGGAGGGCCGTGCCCTCGCCGGGGGACGCGATGCAGAGCGACGCCCCCACCATGGTCTGCATGTCGGGCGCGTCCGAGAGATCCTCGGCCGAGTACTTGCGCGCGAGCTCGTCGAGCTCTTCGAAGTCGGCCTCGAGGAGCGCGGCCTCGAGGGCGTCGCGCTTGATGTACCAGAGGCCGAGCTCGTCGGAGTGGTTGAGCAGCGTCATGCGATCGCCGAGCGCGCTCGCGAGCTTGCCCATGTGCGGCGAGCCGACTGCGGGGCCGAGCTCGTCGAGCGACACGCGGCGCGAGCCGGCCTCGAGCATGCCCTGCGCGTCGAGGACCGCGAGCGCGCCTGCGTCGAGCCGCACGCGATCGGGATCACCCACCGCGGCGTCGACGTACGCGTTGATCGCGATGCGCGCGATGAGCTCCTCACCGCGGTAGGTCGCGTCGTGCTCCGTGTAAGAGACGCCCGCGGGGTAGATGAACTCCTCGACGATGGGGGAGCAGTCGGGCAGCTCGCGTCCACGCGGGGCGCGCGCCTTCGCGAGGCACTCGGTCGCGTGTACACGGGCGCGGCGCACGACGATCTCGGGCCAGATGAACACGCCGAGCGCCGCGAGCACGGTGAGCGCCCACACGAGCCGCGAGGTGACGACCGCCCGCACGACGCGGACAGCGAGCTGAACGGGGCGACGCTCGGCGAGCCGTCGAAGCGGCGCGAGGCGGGCCTCGATGAAGTCGAGGATCGGGAAGAGGAGCGTGCGATCGAGCCAGCGCCGCGCGCGCGAAGGTGCGCTCTTCACCCAGCGCGAGATGGAGCGACGGCGCTTCATCCTTCGGCCCTCAGCCGTCGCTCAGCTTGTCGAGGAGCGCTGCGTCCTCGAGCGCGGAGAGGTCCTCGACCGCGACGACGTCGAGGTCGAGCGCCGTCGAGAGGTGAGGGCCGAGCGCGAGCGCGACGGCGCGCACCGAGCGCGCGGCGCCCGTGAGCTTCGCCAGCGAGGAGACGGAGTAGTCGCGGATGCCGCACGGCACGATGAGCCCGAAGTAGTCGAGATCGACGTCCAGGTTCAAGGCGAAGCCGTGCATCGTGACCCACCGCGAGACGCGCACGCCGATCGCGCCGATCTTCGTCGGGCGCGAGGCCCACGCGAGCCCGGCCCACTGGCCCGTGTTGTCGGCGTCGGCCCAGAGGCCGATCATGCCGTCGGCTGCGCCTGCCTCGACGTGGTGGTCGCGCGCGACGAGCGCCATGACGTCGCTCAGATTCTTGACGTAGCGCCGCAGATCGCAGCGATCGGGGCGGAGGTCGAGGATGGGGTAAGCGACGAGCTGTCCGGGCCCGTGGTAGGTCACGTCTCCGCCGCGACCCGTCTCGACCAAATCGACGCCGCGCGCCGCGAGCGAGGCCTCGTCGAGGAGGATGTTCTCGGTCTTGGCTGAGCGCCCGAGCGTCACGACAGGCTCGTGCTCGAGGAGGAGCACCACGTCGCCGATCTCACCCTTGCTCCGCCGCGCGACGAGCTCGCGCTGCAGCTCGTGGATCGGCTCGTAGCGTCGACGACCTAGGAAAAATGCTCGCGCGGTGCGGCGCTTGGGCACGGATGCCTCTCGAGCGGCCTCAGCCGGGGACCTTCTTGCCGCTCGAGAGCTCCTCTTCGCGGTGGGTCTGGATGCAGGTCTGGAAGGAGCTCGCGACCTCGGGGTCGAACTGTGTGCCGGTGCAGCGCTTGATCTCGGTCACGGCGACCCCGTGTGGCAGCGCGCGGCGGTAGCTGCGATCGCTCGTCATCGCGTCGTAGGTGTCGGCCACCGAGATGATGCGCGCGATGAGCGGGATGTCGACGCCCTTCAATCCGAGCGGGTAGCCGCGGCCGTCCCAGCGCTCGTGGTGCAGGTGAACGCCAGGGATCAGCGGGTGCAGAAACTTGATGGGATCGAGGATGTCGCGCCCGTAGACCGGGTGCTTCTTGAACATCTCGTACTCCTCGACCGTGAGCTTGCCGGGCTTGTTCAGGTTGAGCACGCACCCGATCTTGCCGATGTCGTGCATGAGCGCGCTCTGCCGGACGATCTCGATGTCGCGCTCGGGCAGGCCGAGGGCGCGCGCGAGGAGCACCGAGTACGCGGCCACGCGATCCGAGTGCCCCGCCGTGTAGCGATCCATCTTGTCGATGGCCTTCGCCAGGCCCTGGATGGTCTGCTGGAAGGTCGCTTGCAGGTCCTCGTAGAGCCGCGCGTTCTCGATCGCGGCAGCGGCGCGCGAGGCGATGATGCTGAGGAGCTTGCGCTGGCCCTCGTCGTAGCGGCAGTTCGGTGAGTACGAGGCCGCGGCCAAGAAGCCGATGAGGCGCGCTTGGATCTTCAGCGGCACGGCGAGGAGCGACACGACGGGGGCCTCGGGTTTGACCGCGAAGTACCGCGCGGCGCTGGCGCCCTGCTCGAGGAGGAAGCCGTCCGCGCGCAGGCGCGCCACGATCGCGGCGTCGTCGACGACCCCGAGGCGCGAGGTGTCCGTCGCGGACTCACCCGACGCGGTCGTCTCCTCGAGGAGGTTCATCGCCTCGGGGCTCGGCCTGAGGAGCGCGGGCCCGAGCAGCCGCTGCCGCTCGAAGAAATGGCCCTCGCCGTCGTCGAGCCACGTCATCGAGAGGTCCGCGCCGAGCTCGTGATGGAAGCTCTCCGCGACGGTCTGCAGGATCTCGTCGAGCGAGAGCGACGCGGCGATGGCCTCGCTCACTTTGTAGAGCGAGACGGCCTCGCGAAGGCGCATGTTCTCGCGCGTCATGCGGTGCTTCTCGAGGCCGCGGCGCAGGACGTGGACGACCTCGTCGAGCTTGAAGGGCTTGAGCACGTAGTCGTACGCGCCGCGCTTCATCGCGTCGATCGCGGTCTCGACCGTGCCGAACCCCGTCATGATCACGGTGACCGCCGACGGCGCGCTCTTGCCGATCTGGTCGAGGAGCGCGATGCCACCCATCCGCGGCATCTTCAGGTCGCTGATGATGAGGTCGAACTCGGACCTCTGGAGCTCGCTCACCGCGGCGACGCCGTCCTCGGCGGTGGCGACCGCGTAGCCCTCCATGTCGAGGAACTCCGCGAGCATGTCGCGGATCGCCTTCTCGTCGTCGACGACGAGCACCCGCGGTCGATCCTGTTCGACTTCAGCCATAGTTGGAGGGAGCGAGACGGAAAGATGCTACCAGCGATGCCCTCGAGGGAGCGAGTTCCCTAGATTGAGCGGTCGGACCTTGCGACGCGGCGGACTATATGCGGCAGCCTTCGGTTTGGCGCAGCTCTTTTGCGCGCCCGCGACGGCTGCCCCCGCACGTCAGCCCCCGCTCGGCCCGACCGCAAAAGAGGGGCTCAAGCTCGCGAAGAGCGGCGATTGTGTCGCTGCGGTGCCAGTGCTCGAGCGCGCCGAGGCCGAGGCCCACCGCCCCGTGACCGCGTCCGCGCTCGCGGACTGTCACGTCGCGCTCGGGGAGATCCTCCTCGCACACGAGATCTTCGACGCCCTCGCGCGAGAGGATCGGGCGAGCGCCGGCCCCGACGACAAGAAGGCCATCGACGGCGCGGCCGCCAAGGCGAAGAGCCTCGACGCGCGCATCCCTCGCGTCACGCTCGTCACGTCGCCCGAGGTCACCGGCCTCGAGGTGCGCGTCGGCGGCCGCAAGACCGAGCCCCTCGAGGGGAACGTCGTGCGCGTCCCGCCCGACGAGAAGACCGAGATCGAGGTTCGCGCGGAGGGCTACGAGCCCGCGGTGTCGACGGTGCTCCTCACCGAGGGCGAGGCAAAGACCTTGCGGATCGAGCTCACCGCGCTCGAGAAGCGAGGCCCGGACGGTGAGCCGAACAAGGTCAAGCCCACTCCTGCCGAGATCGACCCGCTCCCTCCTCATTGGATCGGCGCACGCTTCCGAGGTCTCCTCGTCCCCGAGTTCGTGATGAACCTCGTCGGCGACGGCGGCACGACGACGTATTGGCCGGGCGCCGCGATCACGTACACGGCGCGGCTCGAGGTCGTCGACATCGAGCCGACGCTGATGGTGACGAGCTACGCGCTCGGTACAACGCCGTTCAAGCCACACGACACGCCCGACACCGAGTGGGAGCTCGTCGAGAGCGATCTCTGGGGGCTCACGGCGACGGTCGACATCCTCTACCGGGTGAAGCTCGACGACGCCCGCCACGTCGAGCTGCGGATCGGCGGCGGCTTCGGCGTGGGCTGGGCCTTCACCGGCGAGCTCTACCGCTGGCAGTCCTACCCCGCGAGCGGCGAGCCCGGTGACCCCGCGGCCTACGAGAAGTGCGTCGGCCCGAACAACCCAGCGGGGACCTTTCGGTATTGTAACCAACTCGACAAGGACGCTGAACGATATGGCGCGCCCGACGCGACGTGGTTCACCGGCGGCGCGCGGCCTGTCGTCTACCCGTGGCTCTCGCTGCCGCAGATCGGCCTGTCGTTCCGCCCCGTGCCCGAGGTCGCGATCGATCTCGAAATTGGTTTGACCCTCAACGGTCTCTTGACGGGGCTCGGCCTGCGCTTCGGCGTCGGTAAGCGCCAGCCCTGATCGCCGCGGCGACGCCCAAGAGCACGAGCAGGCTGGCGCTCGGCGGGTTGGTCGCGCGCCCGAGGTCGCTCACGGAGCAATCCCCCTCGGGCTGATCGTCGCGGCAGTAGGGCGAGAAGCCGTGGCGCGGCAGCGGATTGCACGTGTCGTCGAGGTCCGAGCGCGGCGGGTAGCGCGTGCAGATCGCGGTCACGTCGTCGGGCGAGAGCGAGCGCAGGTCGGTCGTGCCGTCCTGGTAGAAGGCGAACATCGTCGCCTCGTCCGAGCCGCTGTGCGCGAGCCCGAGGAAATGCCCCGACTCGTGCGTGAGCACGCTGAGGAGATCGGCCTGGATGGACTCGTCGTTCACCGTGAAGTCGTGATCGCGAGAGTTGAGCTCGATGTCCGCGTTGAGGAGCTCGCCGGTGTCGGGGTCGAACGTCGTCGTCGTGAGCGCGTACGTGTGCGTGGCGTCCGTGTACGGCCACTCGTGGTTGAAGAGGATGATGTTCGCGTTGCCCGCGTCCTTGTTGTACTCGACGACGTCGCAGCTCACCTGACCGAGGTCGGTGACGACGATCCCGGGGTGCTCGCCGCCGCCGCAGTCGACCTCTCGCCAGGCGTCGAACGCGAGGCGCGCGATCTCGTTCGTGGTGTCGGCCGAGAGCCCGCTCCCGCCGTTCTCCTGAACCGAGAACCCCGTGCAGCCCGAGTCCCAGCGCAGCGTTGCGCAGCCGGGGATCTCCTCGCCGTCGCAGGCGTCGACGTCCTTGCACGTCGTCGTGAAGCAGTACGCGTGCGCGACGCTCGGCGCGAGCGCGACGCCGAGCGCGACCGCGAGCGCGAGGCCCGCGGCGCGCTTCACGCGACGGCGACGGCGAGACGCGACCATCGTGACGCTAGGCGGAGAGGGGGAGCGCGCGCCCTAGGCGCTTCTCGAGGACGCGCGAGACCGTGGCGAAGAGCTCGTCTTTCGTCTTTTGCGCGACCCATCGCTCGGGCGCGCCCGGCGCCTCGCGCACGAGGTCGAAGTGCCAAGCGGTGCGATCGGCGGCCATCCAGATCTGGCGCGCGGCGCGGTGGCTGTTGATGACGTACTTCGCGCCGTCGGGGAGCTCGATGGTGAGGATGCCCATCGAGAGCTCGACCTCGGCGTCGAGATCGAGCGCGTCGAGCGCGTCGCGCAGCCGCGCGAGCGCGTGGTCCGCGGCAGATCCAAACTCCTCTTCGTTCACCGTGTCCGACATGCGTTGAGCGTGGCTCAAAGCGCCCCAAAAAACCATCCCTCGCCCTCGCGCGAGAGTCGCGATCGTTATTCTCGGAGCTCGGAAGCGCGCTGCGGTGGGCAGTGAACCTCGCGTGAGGAGGACCCGTCTTGAGCAAGCTCGTCGGCCTCTCGTTGCTCGGCCTCGTGACGATCGCAGCCAGCTGTGGTGGGCGCACGGGCCTGCCCATCCCCGAGCCCGTGGAGGAGGACCCGCCGCCGTCTGCGTGCGAGGACCCCGAAGCGACTGCGATCTACCTCGTCACCGAGCGCTCCGAGCTCATGCGCTTCGATCCGGACGCGGGCCTGGTCTCGCTCGTCGGTCGGCTCGACTGCGGCGGCGACACGCGAGGTGAGCCCTTCTCGATGGGCGTCGCGCGTGACGGCACCGCGTTCGTCGTGTTCGAGGACGGCGAGCTCTTCAAGGTCGACACCTCCGACGCGAGCTGCGCGCCGACCGAGTTCGATCCCGGACAAGAGGGCTTCTTCAAATTCGGGATGGGCTTCGCGCTCGAGCCCGACCACGAGCGAGAGCGCCTCTTCGTCGCAGAGATCTCGTTCTTCGAAGCCTCGCTCGGGCTCGCGACGCTCGACACCGAGACGCTCGAGCTCGAGTACGTCGGGCCCTTCTCCGAGAACCTCGGCCGCGTCCTCGAGCTCACGAGCTCGAGCGACGGCTCGCTGCACGGTTACTTCCTCGACGACGCCGGGCAAGGCGGCTGGGTCGTGAAGATCGACAAGGAGACCGCGGCCATCGAGGACGCGACGTTCATCGCGCGCCCGCACGGCCACGACGCGCTCGCGTTCGCCTATTGGGGCGGCGACTACTTCATCTTCACGAGCCCCGGCCGCGAGACCACCGTCACGCGCTTCAGCCCGAGCTCGGGGCTCGTTCGCGACGTGGCGCGCATCCAGGCCGGTGTCGTCGGCGCGGGCGTCTCGACGTGCGCGCCCTGAGAAACGCGCCGCGGTCGGTGTATAGTGCGCCCGTGAGAGCCCTCGATTTTTCGACGCTGGTGGCGAGCCTCGCGCTCGCGGTGACGGTCTCGGCGTGTGGTGACGACGCGAGCGGCGGCGCTGGCGGAGGCGGCGCAGCGCAAGGCGGCTCCGGCAGCGGAGCCGCATCGAGCGGCGGGGCAGGGGGCGGACAAGCGAGCGGCGGCGCGCCCTCGGATGGCGGCGCTGCAGACGGTGGCGCAGGCGGCGGGATGACGGTCACGACCGACTTCATCGCGGGCGGCGATCGCCCCGTCTCGGTCAAGGTCCCGACCGGCTACGACCCCGCGGTCCCGGCACCTCTCGTCATCTTGCTGCACGGCTACTCCGCGACCGGCGCGCTCCAGAACGCCTACTTCGGGATGGAGTCCGTCGCAGACGAGAAGGGCATCGTGTTCGCTTACCCCGACGGCACGATCGATCCGCAGACGAACCACTTCTGGAACGCGACCGACGCGTGCTGCGATCTCTACGGCTCGGGCGTCGACGACGTGGGCTATCTCACCGGCCTCCTCGACGAGATCGAAGCGACGGTGAACATCGACCCGAAGCGCGTCTACTTCGTCGGCCACTCGAACGGCGGCTTCATGTCGTACCGCATGGCGTGCGAGCTCTCGGATCGCATCGCGGCGATCGCGAGCCTCGCGGGCGCGACGTTCGCCGACGACGCCGACTGCGGCGCGACGAACCCGGTGAGCGTCCTCCAGATCCACGGGACGGCCGACGCGACCATCCTCTACGCAGGCGGCGGCATCGTCGGCAACATGTATCCAGGCGCCGAGACCAGCGTCGCGACATGGGCCGCGAGGTCGAACTGCGGGCCGCTCACCCCGACCAACGAGATGCTCGACATCGACAGCGTCCTCGTCGGGAACGAGACCACCGTCCTCGCGCACACGGGCTGCCAGGGCAGCCAGGCCTACGAGCTCTGGCGCATCGAGGGTGGCGCCCACGTCCCGTCGCTCGCGGCGGGCTTCTCCGACAAGGTCCTCGACTTCCTGCTCGCGCACCCGAAGCCCTGACGGCCCACGCGGGCCTCAGAGCGCGGTCGGGTCGCGGTTCGCGGGGTGCTCGTCGTCGGGGATGCAGAGCGTCGGCGGGTCCTCTTCGAGGCCGGGCGCGACGCGCGAAGACTTACACGGGTGTAAATCCCCGAAGCGCACGAGGGCGCCCTCTTTGGTGAGGTCCGCGAGCTCGACGTGGAACTTGCTCGTGCGCATGTCCCCCGTGCCGTTCGTGACGATGAGCCGCCCCTCCTTCTTGAGGTAGCGGTAGCTGTACGTCGAGAGCTGATCGCCCTGCGGGACCGTGACGGCGATCCTCACGATGGCCGCTTGCGGGTAGGCCGCCACGTATTGACCGAGCGTCCGCGAGATCTCGCTCGCGGTCCACTCACCGCTGTCGACGAAGCCGCTGCCCGCATACGCGAGCGTGTTCGTCGTCCGTCGCGCCTCGAGCGCGCCCGGCACGAGGCCCATGTCGATCGACGTGAGGTCGCCGTTCACCGTGATCTTCGGGTTCGCGTAGCGCTCGACGACGAGCGCCTCGATCTTCTCGATGCTCGACGCGCGCATCGTCTGCTTGCGGTACTCGATCTCCGCGGCGAGGATCACGGCCTCGACGTGCGCGCGGCGGAGCGGCATCTCGCCGCCGTACAGCTTCTCGAGCCGAGGCTTGATCGCCGCGTCGACGAAGTCGGGATCGGTGATGCAATACTCCGCGCGCCCCGCGAAGCAGACGTGGCCGTCCGTGAGCGACGCTCTTGCGACGGCCCATCCATCCTCCACGAGTTGATCGGGGGGTGGACGGCGATTGCACGAGCTCCCGAGGAGCGCGACGCTCGCGGCGCCGGCCCAAAGACTTCGCCGAAGCATGATGCCGACAGTCCAATCCCACTCCACCGCGTCGCGCGCAAGCGTGTCGTCGCAGCGCCTCGTCGCGCTCGATGCTCTGCGCGGCGCGACGATCGCCGCGATGATCCTCGTGAACAACCCTGGCTCGTGGTCGGCCGTCTATCCGCCGCTGCTCCACGCGCACTGGCACGGCTGCACCTTCACGGATCTCATCTTCCCTGCGTTTCTCTTCATGGTCGGCGTGTCGCTCCAGTTCTCGAAGAAGACGACGGCGCGCGCGGCGCTCCGGCGCACGGCGATCCTCTTCGCGCTCGGGCTCTTGCTCGCGACGTTCCCGTTCTTCCCCGTCACGCGCTTCACCAACGTGCGAATTCCAGGCGTTTTGCAGCGAATCGCGCTCGCGTACCTCGCCGCTTGGCTTTTGGAAAGGCGCCTGAATTCTCGCCACGTCGCGTACGTCATCGCCGCGATCCTCGTCGGCTATTGGGCGCTGCTCGCGCTCGTCCCGCTGCCCGACGGGACGCCCGCCAACCTCGAGCCCGGCACGAACCTCTCGGCCTTCGTCGACCGCGCCCTGCTCGGAAAACACGTCTGGTCTCAGACAAAAACCTGGGACCCCGAGGGCGTCCTCTCGACGTTGCCGGCGATCGCGACGACCCTCCTCGGTTGCCTCGCCGGCCGATGGATTCGCACCGCGCCACACGAGCGGCGCGCGCCAGGGCTCGTCGTCGCAGGCGCGGGGCTCGCGCTCGCGGGCTGGGTCGCGAGCTTCGCGTTCCCCCTCAACAAGAACCTCTGGACCTCGTCGTACGTGCTCTTCACCGGCGGCCTCGTCGCGGTCGCGCTCGGCGCGCTCTACGCGATCACCGAGGTCTACGCGCTCCGACGGTGGGCCCAGCCGCTCGTCATCTACGGCGAAAACGGGATCGTCGTCTTCGTCGGCTCGGGGCTCGTGGGCAAGGCCCTCGTCGTTTTCAAGATCGGCACGCGCCCCGTGCAAGCGGTGCTCTTCAAGAGTGCGTTCGGCTGGATCGAGCCCGCGAAGGTCGCGTCGCTGACGTACGCGATCGTCTTCGTGGGCTTATTTTATGGGGTGGCCGCGCTCCTCCACGCCCGCCGCGTCCTCATCAAAATCTAGGGGAGCACCGGCCAGCGTCTTCAGGGAGCCAACGTCCCCACCGATCGGGCACGGGCACGGGCACGGGCTCATCGCGAGGGTATCGGATGGCCCCTAGAAGAGAGACCAGCACTCATATTGGGGAGCATCGAAGCTCCCCAAAAGAAGTACCAGTGCTTATCGCGAGGGTATCGAATGGCCCTAGAAGAGAGCCTGGTACCCATGATGGGGAGCATCGGATCCTTCCCAAAGGAGTCATCGCCCTTGATGTGAGGCTATCGGATGCCCGTTCGGGGAGTCGTGCACCTCGGAGTGGGACTGTCGACCCCGACCGGAGCATCGTCATGGGTCCCCACGAGGAGGGTTGATCCTCCCATTTGTGAGGCCATCCACCCTCCCCAAGCGGGGCTGAGGGCGCTGGAGAAGGTGGATGGGGAGGAGTGAGGCCGCGCAGAGGTCCCAACTGGGTGAGGCCTTGCGGCGCGCACGTCAGGCGACGGGGCTCACACAACAAGCCTTCGGGCGGAGTCTCCAGCTCTCCGGACGCGCGGTGTATCGCTGGGAGCGCAACGCCAGCCGGCCGAGCAGCTGGGCGCGAAGGCGCATCTTGGAGCTCCTCGGTCATAAGAACCAGGCCGCGGCGGCCGAGCTCGCCGCAGCGTTCGCGAGAGCGCGTTCGTTCGTTCCGGTGCCGCCCGCCGCGCCCGCGCCGGCCCCGCCGCCCCAAGCCCCGGTCGTTCCTCCAGCACCTCCGCCTCCCGTCGCTCCACCCGTGCCACCCGACTTGATCGCGAGCGCAGTGGAGGTCGCGGTGCTTCGTGCCGCCGACGAGCTCGACATCTCGCCGCGGCGGCTGCGCGGCGCCCTCGCGCGACTCTGCCGGCGCCTCGCGGAGGCTGGCTACTCACTCGAGCGCGCTGCGACCGAGCTCGAGGGTTGGTCGCGCGTCGCGACGAGCACGAGCTCACCCGAGCGCCGCGTCGAGAGCGCGTAGCCCTGCGCGCGTTCGTATTTCGTGACGCGGCGACCGCGCCGCTCGAGCGCGTGGACGAGCTCGCCGACGCTCGGCAGGCCGTCGGCGCGATAGGAAAAGACCAGGTGTCGCACGCGCTCGGCGCGATCGAAGAGGGCCTCGAGCGCGGCGGGCGCGGTGCGCGCGTCCTCGAACGCCGAGCGCGGCAGCGAGAGCGGCTTGTGCCGGCGGCTCGCGTCGATGCGGCTCGCCCAACCGCCGTAATCCGCGAGCCCCTCGAGGAAGTGATAGCCGTCTCCGTAGTGAAACGACGCGCCGTCAGCGCGCACGTAGGGCGGGTCGAGGTAGACGAGGTCCGCGTCGAGCGGGCACGTGAGGGCGTCGCACGAGAGCACGCGCGCCGGCCTCGCGCCTCGGAAGACCGCGGCGTTCGCCTCGTCGAGCGCGCGCAGGAAGAGCGCCTCGAACGGCGTGTCCCACGTGGCCTTGTTGCCGAACGAGCGCTGCACGGAGGCGAGCCGCAAGCTCAGGTTGGCGCGGTGAAAGAGGTTGAAGGGTCGCTTCATGAGGCACGCCTGAAAGAGCGCGTGCAGCGCGAGCGAGCGCTCCTCGACCGAAGTCAGGCGGTGCGCGTTCTGCGCGACCGTGTCGATCCAGCGGTCCTCCTCTGCGACGTAGAAGACTCCGGCATAGTGGCGCTCGACGACATCGGCATAAGCGACGCCGCGCGCCCGCTCGAAGAGAGTGCGAGCCGCGCTGTGCGGTAGGTGAACACCGTCGTTCGCGACGACCGCGCGCGCGCCGATCGCGTTCGCCTCGAGGGCGTCGTTGAAGACCACGCTCTTGCCGAGTCGCTTGAGCGCCCAGCTCACCGCGCCCGTACCACCGAAGACGTCGACCGCCGAGTCGAACTCCAGAGTCTGGAAGATGGATTCGAGCCAAGGCAAGAGGCGCCGCTTGCTCCCCAAATACCGAGTCTGGATAAACCCCTTTGTTCGGCGCGCGCCCCCCGAGTTCGTTGGAGGTGCAACTTTCTGCTCTCTCGGGCCGTTGTTTCCGCCGCTATCGAAACGGCATAGGGTCTTCGGCATGCACGACGCTGTCGGTTGTACCAGGCGCACGTCGGCGCGGGGAGGAACGATGCGTAGGCTCACAGCCTTTGCGCTGCTCTCCACTCTCGCGCTCGCGGCGGGCTGCACCGGGCATATCGGGGGAGACGATGGCGGTGAGGACCCGCCGCCGGGCACGCCCTCGGGGAACGACCCCGGCCGCGTCACGTTACACAGGCTGAATCGGGCCGAATACAACAACACGGTCCGCGATCTACTGGGCACTTCGCTGACCCCGGCCGACGACTTCCCCTCGGACGATCACAGCTACGGCTTCGACAACAACGCCGACGCGCTCGTGATGTCGCCGCTCATGCTCGAGCTCTACGAGCGCGCCGCCGAGACGCTCGCGCACGACGTGCTCGATACCGGCATACCGTCGTCGATTACCCGCTACGAGGCCGAGGACGTCGGCGGGACAGTCGGCGCCGCCAGCGGCGGCGCGTGGAACCTGTATTCGAATGGCGATGTCGTCGTGACCCAGGTGCTCCCGGCCGCCGGCAAATACCGAGTTCGCGCTCGCGTGTGGGCCGACGCCGCAGGGCCCGACGCGGCGCAGGCGTCGTTCTCGATCAACGGCCTCACGTACGGCCCATTCGACGTCACCGCGAGCGCGGCGAGCCCCGCTGTCCTCGAGCAGGAGATCGATCTCGGCGCGGGCACGGCCACCGTGATGGTGTCGTTCCTCAACGACTATTACGACAGCGCGACTGGCCAGGACCGCAACCTCTACGTCGACTACCTCGAGGTCGAGGGGCCGATCGGCGGCATGCTGACGAACCCGCTCCGCGATCGGTTCGTGACCTGCGATCTCGACACCGGCGATCCGTGCGTGCGCGAGATCATCGAGGGCTTCGGGCGTCGCGCGTACCGGCGCACGCTGAGCGCCGCGGAGGTCGACGGGCTCGTGTCGGTCTACCAGCTCGCCCTCGACAATGGGGATGACGCCAATAAAGGAATCGAGCTCGTCCTCCGCGCCATCCTGACGTCGCCGAACTTCCTCTTCCGCGTGGAGATCGACGACGAGCCGACCTCGCTCGAGGCCCACCCGCTGAGCGGCTTCGAGCTCGCGTCGCGCCTCTCGTATTTCCTGTGGAGCAGCACGCCGGACGACACGCTGCTCGACCTCGCCGAGTCGGGCGAGCTCGTCGATCCCACGGTCCTCGAGGCTCAGGTCGATCGCATGCTCGCCGACGACAAGAGCCGCGCGCTCGTCGACAACCTCGGCGGTGAGTGGCTCTTCTTCCGCGCGCTCGCCGGCAAGACTCCGACAGCAGCCGCGTACCCGAGCTTCGACGAGACGCTTCGGGCGTCGATGCAGGCCGAGGCCGAGGCCTTCTTCAGCGATCTCTTGCACGACCCCGACCTCACGCTGACCGATCTCGTGCGCGCCGATTTCACCTACGTCGACGCGCGCCTCGCCGAGCACTACGGCCTGCCAGCCCCCACGAGCGGCGCGCTCGAGCGCGTGGCCGTGGGCGGTGCGCCGCGCGGTGGCCTCTTGCGACAGGGCGCGTGGCTCACCGTCACGAGCAACCCGGACCGAACCTCACCCGTGAAGCGCGGCCGCTGGATCCTCGAGAACCTCCTCTGCGACGAGCCGCCGCCACCACCTCCCGGGGTCGAGGGCTTCAAGCCGCAGGACCTCGAGGTGAAGACGCAGAAGGAGCTCCTCGCGGCGCACCGCGCGGACCCGGCGTGCTCAGGTTGTCACGCGTCGATGGACCCGCTCGGGCTCGCGCTCGAGAACTACGACGGCATCGGCGCCTTCCGCACCGAGGACAAAGGCGAGCCGATCGATCCGAGCGGTGAGGTCGGCGACGTGAGCTGGCAGACACCGGACGAGCTGCTCGATCTGCTGAGCGTCGATCCGCGGCTGCCCGCGTGCGCCGTCGAGAAGATGTTCGTCTACGCGCTCGGGCGCGGGGTCGACGCGAGCGACGCGCCCTACCTCGAGAACCTCTCGGCGGAGTTCCAAGTGAACGGTCTCGCGCTGAGGGAGCTCTTGAGGCTCATCGCGACGAGCGAGCCCTTCCGTTTTCGACGTGGTGAGCCTGCCGAGCAAGGAGCCCAGCCATGAGCGTCCTCTTCCGAAAGAACGGGTCGATCGGCCGCCGCGCTTTGCTCGGCGGAGCGGGCGCGCTCCTCGCGCTGCCATGGCTCGAGAGCCTCGCGGGGCGCGGCGCCGCGCGCGCCGCCGAAGACGGGCCGCCGCGCAGGTTCCTCGCTTACTACGTGCCTTGCGGCATCCACATGCCGGCGTGGCGACCGAGCGTCGTCGGCGCGAACTACGATCTCTCGCCGATCCTCACGCCGCTCGCGAACGTGAAGAGCAAGGTCAACGTGCTCACGGGCCTCGCGAACCTGCCCGCGCGGCCCGATGGCCCGGGCGATCACGCGTCGGGCACGGGCGCGTTCATCACCGCGGCCCACCCGAAGAAGACGCAGGGCGCGGACATCCAGAACGGCATCTCGGTCGACCAAATCGTCGCGCAGGCCGTGGGGGACGCGACGCGCATCCCGTCGCTCCAGATCGGCATCGAGGCCGGGAGCGGCATCGGCGACTGCGACTCGGGTTACAGCTGCGCGTACGCGCGCAACATCAGCTGGGCCTCGGCGACGCAGCCGCTGCCCAAGCTCACGAGCCCCGCGGTCGTGTTCGATCAGCTCTTCGCGGGCTTCGATCCGAACGAGACCGCGGCCGAGCAGGCGAAGCGAAGGCTCTACCGCACGAGCATCCTCGACCACGTGCGCGCGGACGCGAGCAGCCTGCGCACGCGGCTCGGCGCGACCGACCGCGCGAAGCTCGACCAGTATTTGACGGGCGTCGACGAGCTCGCGACCAAGATCGACAAGTCGGCGTCGGGGCCCGCGTGCACGCCGATCCCTCGGCCCGAGGAGCCCGTCGATCTCGAGGAGCACATCGCGGTGATGACCGAGCTCATGGTGCTCGCGTTCCAGTGCGACTCGACGCGGGTCATCTCCTTCATGCTCGCGAACGCCGGGTCGAACAGGAGCTACGAGTTCCTCGGCGTGAGCGGTGGACACCACGAGATCAGCCACCACCAGGATCTCCAGGAGAACTTCGACAAGCTGACGGTGATCGATACTTGGGAGGTCAAACAGTTCGCGATGCTGCTCGAGGCCATGGACGCGGTCGAGGACGTCGCGGGCGGCACGCTGCTCGACAACAGCCTCGTCTTCTTCTCGAGCGAGATATCCGATGGCAACGCGCACAACCACGACGACATGCCCGTCCTGCTCGGGGGCCGCGCGGGCGGCACCGTCACGAGCGGGCGCCACATTACTTACGACGATGTAACCGTCGCGAACCTCTTCATGTCGATCGCGACATGGGCGGGGGCGGACGTAGCGGCGATCGGGGACAGCTCGGGGACGCTCACGGATTTGGCCTAGATTGAGAGTGAGATCGGAAGACGTGAGATCGGCAGCGGGAGAGGTGAGATCGGCAGCGGGAGATCGGCAGAGCGTGAGACCGGCAGAGCGTGAGACGTGGGCGCGTCTGTTGGCTTGTCGGCTTGCCTTTGGGTCAGCCTTTGTCGCGCACGCTCCGCGCCCAATCGGTGGCGGTCGGGGGTTGTCGAACAGCGAGGTGATCGGCGCCACCGCTTGGTCACGGATCCTGCGCGTGGGTGGGCATGACCCTCGACGCGTACGCGGTGGCGCTGGACGCGCTGGTGAAGTCCGACGCGCTTGCGCGGGGCGCGCGCCGAGGCTTGTGAGGCCGCGGCCTGCGTCGAGGCGCTCGAGCGTCTCGGTCTGCAATAGGGGCTTACCCTCGAGTCGAGGGTGGGGGGTTCGTTCGCGCCCGAACCCCGCGCAAGCACGCGCTGTCACCACGAGAGCTCGAAATGCAGGCGGGAATTCCCTTCTAAATCCAACCATCTGAACGAAGTGGGGCCCCTTGCGGCAAGGGTGGGCACTTCATTCGCCCCTCCGCTCCTGAGCAGCCGGCCGTGATTGCCGGGGTCGGCGGCGAGCTCGGTCGGCGTCGAGCTCGGCGGCGGTCAACGGTTGTAGACCGAGGCTTTCTCCACGCGGGTCGGTGCTGGCCGCCCGCGGATGCGACGACGCTGAAGCCTCAACGGCGCGCTACGGCTCTCAGCCGACCTGCTCGGCGATCTTGCCGTAGCGACGCTGGCGACGACCGAAGGCTGCGATGGCCTCGTCGAGCGTCTCCTCGGTGAAGTCGGGCCAGAGGATCTCGGTGAAGAAGAGCTCGGCGTAGGCGCACTCGAAGAGCAGGAAGTCCGAGAGGCGACGCTCGCCGCCCGTGCGGATCACGAGGTCGGGGTCGGGCAGGCAGCCGGTCGAGAGGTAGCCGCGGATGCTGTTCTCGTTCACCTCTTCGGGGATGACGAGGCCGGCGCGCGCGCGGATGGCGATCTGCCGGATGGCGCTGACCATGTCTTGTCGGCCGCCGTACGAGAGCGCGAGCGCGAGCTTCATCCCGTCGTTTTTCTCGGTCGCGGCGACGAGAGCCTCGGTCGCGCGGCGCGTGCGGTTCGGGAGCTCGTCGAGGTCGCCGATGACGTGGACGCGGATGTTGCGACGAACCAGCTCTTCACGCTCGTTCTCGGCGAACTCGGCGCAGAGGCGCATGAGGACGTCGATCTCGACGCGGGGGCGCGACCAGTTCGCCGCGCTGAAGGCGTAGAGCGTGAGCGTCTCGACGCCGCGATCGTTGCAGCCGTAGACAGCCGTGCGAACAGCCTTGCTCCCGCGCTCGTGCCCCGCGGTCCGCGGCAGCCCGCGGCTGGTCGCCCAACGACCGTTGCCGTCGAGGATGATTGCGATGTGACCAGGGATCTTGCGGCGAGTAGCGTTGCGACCGTTCGTGGACATGACTCAAAAAGCTTAATGGCCAAAAGAGGGCCGCGTGGGGCCGGAGTGTGGAGGTTTCGTGGAGAACGGGCTTCTCACGCTAACTGTTTTCTTTGTCAATGATGAACTCACGATGCTGAGACGCACGGCAGCAAACAGTGGGAAGCGGAAGCGCCTCGGGGGCGTACACCGCAGGTCGGGATAGAATGATCGTGTCGCGCGTCGTCCCACGCAGCGCATCACCGCGATGACGGCCAAATTCGAGCGCAACCATCGAACCACGACCACGCCTGGCGGCGGCGTCCCGCGTGTCGTCTCCGAGGTTCGCCCGCGGCCGATCGCGAAGCCCGAGGAGGTGGACTCGCTTCGGCAGCAGATCGCTGCAGCCGCGGTGCTCTTCGGCAAGACTTTGCCCGATCGGGTCGACGCGATCCGCGAGGCTCTCGAGCTCGCTTCGCTCGGGTCAGCGGTCGCGTTCGCCGAGGCTCGCAAGCTCTGTCATCGGCTGCGCGGGACGGCGGGTTGCTACGGATTCCACGCGGTGGGCGACGCTGCAGGGCGCGTCGGCGACAAGCTCGAGGGGCGCAACGTCGCGCACGCGAGCGACCCTCGCTCGCGCGCGTCGCTCGCGCTCGGGTGCATCGCGGAGCTCGAGGAGCAAGCCGACCTCGCCGCTCGCGATCAGCGCGGGCCGTAGTCGCGCAGCACGAGCGCGCGATCGTCGGTCACCGTGACGGGCTCGATCCCGGGGACGAGCGAGAGCACGGCCTCGTGATCGCGGTAGCTCGTCGCATCACCGTCGGACCAACGCGCCTGCCCGACGGCGGTGCCGAGCTCGCCGACAGCGAGCACCCCCTCGGTCCATCGCAAGCTGCGTGCTGTGTTCAACAGCACTCCCTCCTTCACGCTGGAGAGCCCGTGCGCCTCGAGGAGCTGGTCGACCTCGGGAGGGCAGGACTCGACGAGGAAGGTCAGGCCGCGGCCGCTGTCGGTGAGCCGCTCGCCTTGGTGGTCGGCGTCGAGTCGCATCCGAGCGTCGCCCTCGATGCGCGCGAGGCCCGTCCCGTCTCGAAGGCCGAAGGGGCACTGCTTCGAGACCGTCAAGATCGGCCGGCGCATGAGGTCCTCGAGGTCCCAGACGACGACCTCCCACGCGACGCAGACGCGCCCCGTGATGGGCGAGGTGATCGACGCGTCGAGCGGCTCGGCGCGACCGACGATGCGAACGACCGCGCCGCCCTTCGCGTCTTTGACTTTGGTCGCGTGACGATCGACGAGGTACTTCACCTCGGGCTCGATCGCTCGGGTGCGCGCGAGCCTGGAGAGGATCGCGACGACGGCGACGAGCACGGACGCGAGTCCGAGGAAGGTGCCGATCATGAGTGCGCCGCGTCGAGCGTGAACTCCCCCGCCGGCGCGTGCCCGTCGGCCCGCGCTTCTTCCTCGCGCTTGCGGAGCTCGACGCGGCGGATCTTGCCGCTCACGGTCTTCGGTAGCGCGCCGAACTCGAGGCGTCGCACGCGCTTGAAGGGCGGGACGCGCTCGCGCACGAAGCCGAGGATGTCGCGAGCCGTGGCCTCGTCGGCGACGGCGCCGGGCGTGAGCGCGACGAAGGCCTTCGGCACGGAGAGACGCAGCGGATCGGGGCTCGGGACGACCGCGGCCTCGGCGACGAGCGGATGCTCGAGCAGCACGCTCTCGAGCTCGAACGGGCTGATGCGATAGTCGCTCGCTTTGAAGACGTCGTCGGTGCGGCCGACGTACGTGATGAAGCCGTCGCTGTCGGCGCTCGCGAGATCGCCGGTCCGGTAGAAGCCCTCGCGCATCACGGCCTGCGTGAGCTCCGCGTCGTCGGCGTATCCGATCATCAAGCCAGCGGGCGCGGGCGCGAGCGCGACCGAGATCTCACCGTCGCGGCCGTCGACGTGGCCAGTGCCGTCGAGGAGCTCGATCGCGTAGCCCGGGAGCGGTCGGCCCATCGACCCGAGCTTCACCTTTTGCCCTGGCGTGTTGCCGATCATCGCGGTCGTCTCGGTCTGCCCGAAGCCGTCGCGCACGGTGAGCTTCCACGCGGCGCGCACGCGCTCGACGATCTCGGGGTTGAGCGGCTCGCCCGCGGCGGCGACCTCGCGCAGCGTGTTCGAGGCGCTCGCGAGATCCTCGAGGATGAGCATGCGCCACACCGTCGGCGGCGCGCAGAGCGTGGTCACGCGCTCGCTCGCGAGGACCTCGAGCAGGCGCTTGCCGTCGAAGCGCGCGTGGTCGAGCGCGACGACGGTTGCCTCGGCGTTCCACGGCGCGAAGACGTTGCTCCAAGCGTGCTTCGCCCAGCCCGGTGAGCTCACGTTGAGGTGGACGTCTCCCGGCATGAGGCCGAGGAAGTACATCGTCGACAGGTGCCCGACGGGATAGGTCGCGTGCGTGTGCTCGACGAGCTTCGGCTTCTTGGTCGTGCCGCTCGTGAAGTAGAGGAGCATCGGGTCGCTCGAGGTCGTACCTGGCGCGGGGGCCGCGCCGCGCGCGTCGTCGCGCACCGACTCGAAGGCCAAGCAGTTCGGCGCGACGTCGCCGGTGACGATGCAGTTCGACAGGCCGCTGACGCCGTCGAGGCGCGAGGCCCGATCGACGATCGCGTGCCGAATGCCACCGCGATCCACCCGATCCTGGAGGTCGGCCGTGGTGAGCTGTACGGTCGCTGGGACGATGACAGCGCCCACGCGGATGCACGCGAGCAGCGACTCGAAGAGCGCCGTCGAGTTGGGCAACATCAAGAGCACGCGGCTGCCTCGCCCGATGCCACGCTCGGAGAGGCCCGCGGCCAAGCGACGCACGCGCGCGGCGAGCTCGGAGAACGTGAGCGACTCGCGCGCGCCGACGCCGCCGCGACCGATGACGAGCGTGGGCCGCGAGGACGCCGAGCCGCGACCCGCTCGAACCAATCCGTGACCCGTTGAAGGGCGCGCAGCGCCGCGCCGGCAACGCTGGCCGCGAACGAGCGCGCGCGGCGTCGAGATCGAGCCGGTGTTGGAGAAGGACGCTGCGCGCGGCTTCGGCGTGCGCGGCCTCGGAGGCAGGCGAATCGGGAGCGTTAGCTTCTGGCTGCATCGCGGTTACTCGAAAGTCACCAAACGGCGGGCTGCAATCATCGACTGAGTGTCAGGCTCGAGGTCGCGCACGCAAATGCGCAATCGATTCGCACGTTCGAAGACCCTTGCCTCGAGTTTGGAAAATCTGATCCGTTGAAGGATCGACGAGGGTTGCGGAAGGAGACCATGGATGAGGCGAAGCCCATGAATCAGCCGAGGTCGGAGGAGGCCAGCGAGGTCTTGGCGATCGCCGCGCGCCAGCTGGCGTTCCTCGAGCGGGTCAGTCCAGCCATCGCGTCTCTGGTCCGCGTCACGAGCTCCGACAGCCAGGCGAGCGGGGTCGTCGCGCTCGTCGGTGGCGCAGACAGGCTGCGCCTCGCGCTCGCGCGGCTCGTTCGCGCTTCGATCCACAACCTGCGCACGCCGCTCACCGTCGTGCGCACCAACGCGATGCTGCTGCGCACGGGGCAGAGCGCGTTCACGAGCGAAGAGCTCGACATGCTGAGCGACATCGAGCAGGCCTCGACCGACATGGATCGGCTGCTCCGCGAGCTCGCCGCTGCGCTGCCATACGATCTCAGCGGGCTCACTCCCAAGCCCGAAGAGGTCGTCGTCTCGGACATCGTCTCGGGGCTCGCGCGTCGCTGGCGCGGCCTGCGCGGAGAGAGCGTGACCGTCGTCGCGAGCGAAGCGGACCAAGCGCGCGTCATCTACGCCGATCGCCTCGCGCTCGATCGGCTGCTCGACGAGCTGCTCGGGATCGTCGCGTTGGTCGCCCACGGCACGAGCCTCACGGGGCGGGTCGGCTTTCGCGAGGGCGCGCTCGAGATTTCGCTGACAGCGTCGAAGCTCATCGTCGATCGCGCGGCCATCGAGGACGCGTTCGCGCCCCGCACGATCCAAGAGCTCCTGCGTGGCCTCACCGAGAAGCCCGACGAAAGGACCGGCGCCTCGCGTGCGATTTCCCAGAGCTTGCACGCCGCCCGCCAGCTCGCGGGGCTCCTCGGCGGGGAGCTGAAGATCAACCGCGGCGACGCGATCTCGTTCGACGTGACGTTGCCTCAGGCCTGAAGGTTCAGAGGTCGAACGCCAAGTCGGGGCCGACGGTCGAGCCGAAGACGGGCGCGCCGAAGAAGCCGCCGTTCGAGCCTCCGAAGACGAGCGTGCGACCCGGCAGCGCGAAGCCTGCGAAGAGATCGGCGCGGAGCGAGAATGGCCCAGCGATCCGCACGGAGAAGCTCGCGCGCAAGAAAGACTCGAAGGTGAAGAGGGTCTGATCGACGCCGCTCGTGCCGCCGACGACGAGAGGATCGATGGCGTCGATGCTGACCCAGCCGAGCGCGATGCTCGGTTCGAGGGTGAAGCCGAAGCGGCCGCGCGTGGGGCCGAGCTCGAAGCGAGGCCCAACACCGAAGCCGCCGAAGCGGACGGTCGCGGAGAGATCCATGACGCTCAGCTGGGGAGACCAAGCGGGCGCGAGCGCGTGGAGCGAGAGCCCGAACCGCGCGGTCGGCATGTACCTGAACGTTCCTTCGAAGGTGAGCTGCGGCGGCAGATCGATGCCGCCGAGGAAAGCACCGAACGCCGCGCTCAGCCCGACGAGCGGGACATCGCGCAGCCGATCGAGCGGCGCGAGGCCCGGCGCGGAGCCGGGCGCGGAGCGGACCAAAGTGGGCGTCGGTCGAAGCTCCTCGGAGGCGCGCGGCGCGGGGAGGGTGACCTCGATGCGAGGCGCTGGCAGACCCGACGAAGCGAGCTTCTCGGCGGCCTCTCCGGGGTTGACCTCACCCTTCGGTGCGCGCGGTGATTGAGTCTCGAGGAGCGAGGCGCGAAGGAGCTCCACGGCGCGAACTGCGACGAGCTCTTCGTCGGTGCCATCGCCAGGACGCACGACCTCGCGCAGGACGGTCTTGTCGGTCGTGCGGTCGCGGATCCAGACCTCGACCGCGCCGCCGCGAACGGAGACGACGATCGCCGCGAGCGCGTTCGCCTCGCGGCTCGTTCGCTCGAGGAGCGCGACGACGTCGCTCGGATCTCGCATGTCGCTCGGCGGCGGGGCCGTCACGACCTCGAAGCCGAGCGCGCCGAGCTCGGCGGTGAGCCGCATCGAGATGGGGCTCGTGGGCTCTCGCGTGACGAGCACGATGCGCGATGACGAGGTGGTCTGCTCATCGGCGCGCGCGAGGCCGGACGTCATCGCGATCGGCATCACCGCGAGGCACGCGGCGAGGAGACCGCGAAGCGTCATGGTGGGGTCGCGGAGGGCGCGCTCGAAGGCACGGCGGAGGGCGCCGCGACCTCATCGCCCAGGATCTCTCGCGCCTTGGCGGCGTGTGGCCCCGACGGGTAGCTCGCGAGGTAGGCCTTCGCCGCGGAGCGCGCGCCGTCGTGATCGCCGCCGCGCTCGCGCGCCTCCATCAGTCGGCCCGAGGCCTCGCGGGCGAGCGCGCCGCCGGGCTGCTCGGCGAGGTAGGTCGCGAACCACTTCGCTGCGTCGCCGTACGCGCCGCGCTGGTCGAACGCCATGCGCCCGAGGTGGAAGGCCGCGGTGCGCGCGCTCGGGTCCTTCGGGTAGCGGGAGCGAAGCGCGAGCAGGGCCTTCTGGGCGAGGCCGCCGTCCCCGCCGAGCCTGCCGATCTCGGCGAGCATGTAGAGGCCGCTCGCGTCGAGCCGCTCGAGGAGCGAAGCCTCGCCGTCGCGACGGACGGCCGCGAGCGCGCCCTTGTAGTCGCCCTTCTCGTAGAGCTGCTTGAAAGACGGCGTCTCGTCGTGAGGGGCCGACGCCGAAGGGGAGATCGTTTGAGGTGCAACGGTCGCGTCGGGCGCGGGGAGGACGGGTGGATCGATCTTCGCGACCGTGGTCGGCGCGATGGGTGAGCTCGCGACGGCGTTCGCGTCCGCGACGGGGCCGATCTCGACGCGCTTCGCGCCGGCCCAGCCCTCGAGCTGCTCGCCCGCGTGGAGCGGTTGGCCGGCGCCGTCGAGGCCGGGGCCGCGCGTGAGGACGGTCCCCTCGCGCATGGTGACCGTCACGTGCTGCGTGTCGGGATCCCAAGCGACGCTGAAGGCCGTGCCGGTGACGCGGATCTCGTACGGGCCGGCCGACACGGTCCACGCCGCGCCGACGCGCTTGACGACCGTCGCGTCGAGGCGACCGCGCTCGAGCGAGATCGTGGCGCCGTGTGCATCCACCGAGCCGACGCGCGCCTGCGATTGGGCCGCGACGAGGAACTGCGTGCCGTCCGAGAACGCGATCGGCAGCGCCCTGTCGGGCGGAGCCGCCACGAACGCCCCCGCGGTCGCGCTGCCAGTGTCGCCCACGGTGAACGAGAGCGGTCGGGTGCGAAGCCAGAAGAACGCGACGACGAGCGCGAACACCGCCGCTGCAGCGAGAAAGCCGACGCGACGCGCGCGGCGGAGGCGCACGCGTGCGACGGGAGGTTCGGCGCGCGCCGCGAGCATGCGCTCGAGGGCCGCGGTCGCGAGCGCGCTGCGCCCCGACGGCGCTCGAAGAGGTCGAGCCTCGCCGTCGACGTCTCCGCCTGCTTCACGCTCGAGCTCGGAGAGGGCTCGCGCTTGGTCGCGACGGGCGCGCTCCGCCAGCGCTTCGATGGGGTGGCCGCTCACGGCGAACCTCCGAAGCGGGTGCTACCCGAGAGCCACGGAGCGAGCGCGGACTCACGCCGGGCCAGCGCGCCGAACCGAACCTCGGCGCGGCCGAGGCGACGCTTGATGGTCGCGAGCGAGACCTCACAAGCGGCGGCGACGTCGGCGAGCTCCATGCCGTCGATGAAGCGCAGGCTGAAGGCGATCCGCTCGTCGGATGGCATGCGTTCGAGCACAGCATAGAGCGCCGCGACGCCCTCCGCCGCGTCGTCGTCGCGCTCCGTGTCGACGGGCTCGGGGAGCTCCTCCGCGGGCAAGAACCAAAGCCATCGCGAGCGCGCGCGCCGCTTGATCACGGTGCGCGCGACGTTGACCGCGATGATGGTGACCCAACCCTTGAGGGAGCTCGCGTCGCGGACGTCCTTCGCGGAGACGAGGGCGCGCACGAAGACGTCGTGGTGCAGGTCCGCGATCTCGTTGGAGCGCCCGAGGATGCGGATGAGCACCCGCATCACGTGGTCGCTGAAGCGATCGACCAGCGCGGCGCAGGCGCTCGGGCTGCCGGTCCGCAGACCCTCGACGAGGTCTTCATCCGACCCGTGGAAGGGCAGCGGGCGAACGTTCCCGCGGACGGGGGTGCGCAGGGGCGTCGCGAGGGGGGCGGACATGGCGGCTCGGATGAAGACTCCGGTGGCTCCGCCCGTGGCTCGACTTTCTGAACTCGGGGGCGCGCGTTACTTGCAGCCCATGCTGCAGCCGCCCTTGCCTTTGCATTCGTTCTTGCCGGCACACGAGTTCGCGTCGGTCTTGCAGCGGCCTTTGCCTTTACACTCGTTCAAGCCTTTGCAGCAGCTCTTCGAGTCGC
The DNA here is from genome assembly GCA_046351325.1 of Polyangiaceae bacterium. Lineage (GTDB taxonomy): Bacteria > Myxococcota_A > Polyangia > Polyangiales > Polyangiaceae > Xiheicaenibacterium. The sequence goes on from JAXLYR010000002.1 coordinate 218,529, forward strand.
TCGAGCCCGCCGTCGAACCCGCCGGCTTCGCCGTGCTCTTCTTCTCGGCGGACGCCGAGCCGGAGCCCGTGTTTTCACTGTTGCAGCCGGCGAGGAGGGAGGTCGTCGCGACGGCGAAGAGGAGTTGCGCGTTCTTCATCGCGCGAAGAGCAGCGCGCTCTTTCGGGGACGTCAAGCGTCGACACTTCGCGCTCGGCACGAGGCGCGATAGACGAGAGAGATGACGGCCCAAGAGGACTTCGCCCATAACGTCGATGTTTTGGTCGTCGGCGCCGGACCCACGGGGCTCCTGCTCGCGGCGGAGCTCCTGCGCCATCAGTGCTCTGTCCTGCTGGTCGACAAGGCCGCGGGCCCGAGCGCCTTCTCGAAGGGCGTCGTCGTGCACGCTCGCACGCTCGAGATCCTCGACGCGATCGGCCTCGCCGACGAGCTCGTCGCGCGGGGTGTCGTCGTCCGCGGCCTCTCGGCGTTTTCGGACGGCGAGCCTTGGCTCGCTGCCGACTTCGAGGAGCTCGAGACGCGCTTCCCCTATCTTTTGAGCGTCGCGCAGACGGACACCGAGGCTGTGCTCTCGCGATGGCTCGAGCGGCTCGGCGGGCGCGTCGTGCGCGGCGTCGAGCTCGTCGCGCTCACGGGCGGCGAGGCTACGGTCGAGTCGAGCTCGGGTCGCGCGACGGTGCGCGCGAAGTGGATCGTGGGCTGCGACGGCGCGCACTCGACGGTTCGCACGCTCGCGGCGATCCCGTTCGCGGGCAAGACCTACCAAGAGACCTTCGTCCTCGGCGATCTCGAGATCGGCTGGGAGGGTGAGGTCGCGGCGGATCGCGCGCTCCTCTTCACGGGCAAGGGCGGCGCGGCAGCGTTCTTCCCGATGCGAGCGAACCGCTGGCGCCTCGTCGCCGCGGTCGAGGCTGCGCTCGCGCCGGGGCGCGACGCTCCGTCGTTGGAGGAGCTGCAGTCGATCTCCGATCGCATGACGCTCGGCCGCGCGAAGCTGCGCGACCCGGTGTGGACGCATCGGTTCGAGGTGCACTCTCGGCAGGCAGCGACCTACCGAGAGGGCCGCGTGCTGCTCGCGGGAGACGCCGCGCACGCGCAGAGCCCCGTCGGCGGGCAGGGCCTGAACACGGGGCTGCAGGACGCGCACAACCTCGGGTTCAAGCTCGCGCTCGCGTGTCGCGGCGCGGGCTCCGCGGCGCTGCTCGACAGCTACCACGCCGAGCGCCACCCGATCGGCGCGCGCGTCCTCGCGGACACCGATCTCGTCACGCGGCTCGGGAGCGCGCGCTCGTCGTTCGCGCGCACGCTGCGAGACGGCGTCGTTCGCGCCCTCGCGGGCGTCGCGCGCGTCGAACACCGCGTCCTCGCCCACCTCGCGGAGCTCGACGTTGGGTACGAGGCGAGCCCAATCGTCGGCGAGGCTCGGGGAGTTTGCTCGACGCGAAGGTCGACGACGGCCTCGAGGAGAGGCCGTCGCTCGCAGGTTGGCGAGCCTTCGACGCGGGCCCGCGCCCTGGCTCCTTCGCCCCGGACGGGCCGATCTCTCGAGCGTTGGAGGACGCGTCGGTCGGGTCGACGACGACGCTCTTTCGCTTGCTCGACACGCGCAAGCACACGTTGCTCGCGTTCGCCGGTGAGGGCGCCGACCCGAGCGTCGCGCGCGACACCACCGCAGACCTTTCGCGCTCGCTCGGTGAGCGCTACCCGGGGCTCGTCGAGGTGTTGCTCGTGCTTCAGCCCACCCCGAACTCGGCTGCCCCGAACCTCGAGGCGAAGGACGTCGATGAGGGCGATCTGCGCGTCGTGTTCGATCCGGGCGGGGCGCTAGGGCGTCGGTACGGCGCGCGCTCGGCTTGCGTCTACCTCGTGCGGCCCGATCTCTACATCGGCTTCCGCGCTCAGCCGCCGCAGCCGAGCGAGCTCTTCGCGCACCTCGACGCGCTCTTCAGCGAGGCGCCGCTCCCTCAGTCGGACTCCGCCTCGGAGACGACGGCGGGCTGATCGACGGGCTTGCGCAGCGAGGCCAGAACGGACGCGGCGAGCACGACGATGATGACCGCGAGCGAAGCGACGGGCGGGATCTTCAGGACGGGCGCGATGAGCATCTTCGCGCCGACGAAGGCGAGGACCACGCTGAGCCCGACCTTGAGGTAAGCGAACCGGTCGACCATCCCGGCCAGCAGGAAGAAGAGCGAGCGCAGGCCGAGGATCGCGAAGACGTTCGACGTGAAGACGATGAACGGATCCGTCGTGACCGTGAAGATCGCGGGGATCGAGTCGACCGCGAAGATGACGTCCGTGAACTCGACGAGGAGGAGCGCGAGCAGGAGCGGCGTCGCGAGCAGGCGGCCGTTCTCACGCACGAGGAAGGACTGCCCGCGGAGGCCCTGCGTCGTCGGCAGGACGCGCCGCGCGAGGCGCATGACCACGCCGTCCTCGAGCGAGGGCTTCTCGTTGCGCTGCATGAAGAGCTTGATGCCCGTCAGGACGAGGAAGCCGCCGAAGACGTAGAGCATCCAGTGGAAGCGCTCGATGAGCGCGGCGCCGCCGACGATCATCGCGGCGCGCAGGACGAGCGCGCTGAGCACGCCCCAGAAGAGCACGCGGTGCTGGTAGATGCTGGGGATCCCGAGCGACGCGAAGACGAGGACGAAGACGAAGACGTTGTCGATCGAGAGCGACTTCTCGATGAGGTAGCCCGTCACGAACTCGACGGCTGCGCGGGAGCCCAGCTTGTGATGGACGAGCCCTGCGAATGCGAGGGCGAGCGCGACCCAAACGGCGCTCCACGTCCCTGCTTCGCGCATGGTGACCGCGTGAGCTTTGCGGTGAAAGACGCCCAAATCGAGGGCGAGCATCGCGAGGACGAAGGCGATGAACCCGCACCAAGCGAGGGGAGGAACGCTGGCGAACATCGAGCCACCTTGGGGCCCGGCAGGCGCCTCCGCCATTAGAAACTTCAACCGATATTGTTAGACTGTACCTAACGATGGAGAGCGGCGCAGCGCGGGTCTCTTGGCTCAACTACCACCACCTTTTCTACTTCTGGACGGTCGCGCGCGAGGGCGGGCTCGTCGCGGGGGCCAAGCGCCTGAAGCTCGCGCCGCCGACCGTGAGCGCGCAGCTCGCGACGCTCGAGGAGTCGCTCGGTGAGGCGCTCTTCGAGAAGCGCGGCCGGCGCATCGTGCTCACCGCGGTCGGGCAGCTGGCCTTCGAATACGCGGACGAGATCTTCACGCTCGGCCGCGAGCTCGTCGACGCCGTCCGCGGCGCGGGCAAGCTCGAGCGGCCGATGCACCTCAGGATCGGGCTCGCTGACGTCGTCCCCAAGCTGATCGCGCGGCGCCTCATCGAGCCGGTGTTCGCGCTGCCGGCGATGCACGTCGTCTGCCGCGAAGACAACCCGCAGCGGCTGCTCGCGGAGCTCGCCGCGCACGAGCTCGACCTGGTGATCGTCGATCAGCCGCTCGGCGCGCTGAGCACGAGCGTCCGCGTCCACGCGCACCTGCTCGGCAGCTCGGGGATCTCGGTGCTCGGCGCGCCCCCGCTGGCGAAGCTCTACGCGAAGGATTTCCCGCGCTCACTCGACGGCGCGCCCATCCTCTTGCCGACCGAGAGCTCGAGCGTCCGCCGCGGCCTCGACGCGCACTTCGCGGAGCTCGGCGTGCGACCGCGCGTCGTCGCAGAGTTCGACGACAGCGCTCTGCTCAAGGCCTTCGCGGAGACGGGGCGCGGGCTCGTCGTCGCGCCGCGGGTCATCGAGCGCGAGGTCATGCGCCAGCATCGGGTCGAGCGCGTCGGGCGCATCGACGACGTGCAGGATCACTACTTCGCCGTCACGCGCGAGCGTCGCGCGCGGCACCCGGCGATCGTCTCCTTGACCGAGGCCGCGCACCAGATGTTCGCGCAGCGCCCGCGGACGAAGAAGCGACGCGCCTGAGGGGCTCCGGCAGCACTAGCCGCCGAGCGCGGCGCGCGCGCGCGCGGTCGCCGGCGGCGGGTGCTTGGGCTCGAGCCCGACGCCGAGGACGCTCGAGACCCACCGCTTCGCGTCGAACGAGAACACGACCCAGCAGCCTCTGAGCTCGGTCCGCGCGCCGTCGAACGTGCGGGCCGAGAGCGTGTGCCACGCGCTCGCGGCCAGCGCAGTTTCGCTGCTCGGCATGACCTCGACGTCGCGTGTGTCCCAGCGCAGCCCCACGCGCAGGGCCTTGAGGGCGGCCTCTTTGCCACACCAAACGACGGTCGCGAGGAGATCTCGATCGTCGGCGGACGCGCCGGTGATGAGGGCGCGCTCCTCACGCGTGTAGAAGTCCTGGAGCATCTCCTCGCTGCGGTGCTCGACGAGCTCGAGATCCGCGCCGAAGACGGCGTTCGCCGGGCCCACGACCGCGAGCGACGCGCCGTTCGAGTGCGCGATCGACACGGTCAGCAGGTCGAACCCCGCTGGCAGCTCGAGCTCGGGTGCGCCGTCGGCGGCCGCGCGAACGACGATCGCAGGCCTGTCGATCGGATGGATGGAGCGCACGGCCTCGCGGGCGGCCCACCGTCCGAGTCGATAGTCGCCGCGCCGCTTGGGGATGGTGAGGCGCGCGAGCAACGAGCGCTCGAGCGGCGAGAGCCACTCGTCGTCTTCAGGCAGATCGCTCGCGAGCGCGATGGCAAAGGTGAGGGGGACCATGGCTACCGCCTCGTTCCGAGGCGATCGAGCGTTCGCGCGACGCCACGCTCGATCGCGTCGATCAAATAGGGTCGTAGCTCGGCTGCCGGCAAGATGCGATCGAGGGAACCTACCGCGAGGGCCCGCTCGACGCTGTGGATGCGGTCGAACTCGTCGGCTACGGCGCCGAGCTTCTCGGATCTCACCCGGGCCTTGAGCTCGGCGAGCTCGATTCGGACGGCCGCGCGCTCGGCGGCTGAGCTCGCCTCGAGCTTCTTCTCGAGCGACACGACGCGGGCATCCTTCTCGGTGCGCGCGTCGACCTCGCGCGAGAAGACGACCGCCGCGGCAGGGGAACCGCCGATGACCGAGGCGTGCGCGCCCTCGAGCGCGACGACCTCCATCTCGGTGCTGAGTCGCTTGGAAAAGACCACGAACGCGCCGCCGTGGTAGCGCGATATCACCGCGAACACGATCGGCCCCGAGAAATTCACGACCGCGCGGCCGATCTCCGCGCCGTACTCGAGCTGCAGGTTGCGCATCGACTCGGGGGAGCCGTCGAACCCCGAGAGGTTCGCGAGCACGACGAAGGGGCGATTGTTGCTCGCCGAGTTGAGGGCGCGCGCGACCTTCTTCGAAGAGCGAGGGAAGAGCGTGCCCGACGTCCACTGGTCCGGACCGTCCGCGCGTTTGAAGTTCTGCCGCGCGATCGGGTGCGACTCGATCCCGAGCACACACACCGGCCAGCCGCCGACGTGCGCGTCCCAGACGACCGCGGTCTCGGCGTCGCGGAAGTCCGGCCAGCGCTCGAGTGGCGCGCGATCCTGATCGACGACGGAGCGCATCACGGCGCGGATGTCGAACGCGTGCTTTCGCTCGGCGTTCTTCGGTCCGAAGACGTCGCCCACCGTCGCGAGCTCGGGGTCGGGGTGCGGCGAGAGGCGGATGTCGCGAGCGGGTGGATCGGTCGTCGCGACGCGCCGCGGGAAGCGCTCGCCCGGGACCACGTAGGTGTGCTCGTAGTGCGCGAGCAGCATGCGACACGCGCTCGGCAGATCGGGCGCGAGGTACTGCGCCTGACCGTTCGGGCCCATGACGCGCTCGTAGCCGCCGATGCCCTGGTTGTCCTCGGCCGAGACGCTGCCCGAGTAGTCGAGCGCCTGCTTGCCGGTGAGCACCATCGCGGAGTCGGCGAGCATGATGAGGATGCCGCGCGTGTGCATCAGCATCGTCGCTTCGGCGTTCCAATACGGCTGAGCCCCGACGTTGATGCCGCAGACGACGACGTTGATCTCACCGCCGCGCTGGGAAAATTCGACGATGCGGCGGAGGACGTCGGCGATCCAATCCATGTTCTCGGTGCCGCTCTTCATCGAGATCTTGGCGCCCGCCGACAGCGCGAACCACTCGATGGGGACGCGCATGCGCTCCGCGAGATCGATCGCGAGCATGATGCGGCGGCACTCGGGCTCGGAGAGCGAGCCCATCTCGCGGCTCGCGTCACCGAGCAAGACGACCCGAACCATGCCCTCGGGGATCGCGCTGCCGAAGCTCCTCAGCACGCCGACGACGATGTTCGCGGTGTTGAGACCGAGCGGCCGGTCGACCTTCGCGAGTTCGCCCGAGTCGGTGAGATCGTACTCGTCGAACGTCGCGTGCGAGAGCTCCGAGGAGATCTGCTTGATGTCGGTCGTGAGCAGCTTGACGATCTCGTAGGGGTAGACGAGCCCGCGCCGCTTCAGCGCGAGGACCTTCTGTTCGTACTCGGACAGCGTCTGGACGGGCTCGTCGCTGGGGTCGCGGATGCTCACGTGCAGCCCCTGATCGAGCGGGTTCTCGATGCGGAGCTCCTTGTCTTCGAGCGCGCCCGCTTCGTTCGGGATGCGCGCGCTCACCGTGACTTGCTCGATGCCGAGGCCCTCGGTCTCGGGAGCGAGTCGCTTGACGAGCCGCGCCAGATCCTTCGCGCCGAGCCTGAGCGGAGGCCAGAGGTAGAGCAGCACGCGGTTGCCACCGAGCCGATCGCGCGACGAGCGAGAGAACTGCGCGACGCGGATCGCGCTGAGCGCCTCGGCGAGCATGCGCTCGAGGTACGGAAGCTGAGCCGCGCCCGTCGCGGGGTCGCGGACCACGCTGAGATCGCGGACCTCGGCGACCGCGAAGAGCCGCTCGTCCTTGCGGTTCTTCTTCGCGACGCCCTTGAAGAGGAGCACGTCGCGCGACGACGGCAGGCGCGCGAGATCGAAGTTGTCGAGGCGCCAGAGCTGCATGCGTTTGGCGAGCATCGGGTGGACACCGCGCACCACCGGATCCTCGACGTAGCGCGCGCCGTCGGCGCGGTAGGTGAACGCCGTCTGCGTCGCGGCCCCGCCGAGCCGGCACTCGACGACGAGCGCGACCCTGCGTAGGCCCCGGCTGAGCGCGCCCTCGTCGAGGGCCGCGCGGACGCTCTCTTCGAGGTCGTCTTCCGAGGGAGCCGTCGCGCCGTAGACGTAGAGATCGACGACGACGTCCGCGAGGCGAACCTCGAGCGAAGTGAGCTTGCGATCGAGGTCGCGCACGATCGCGGCGAGGTGCGCTGCGCTCGCGCACGCCGCGACCGCGGTGATGGTGCGGCCCTCGTGTGGGTACTCGGCCTTCGCGAACGAGCAGCCCTCGGCGCCCGCGCCACCGACCTCGATGCTCGAGAGCGAACGGATGCGGTAGTAGCGGCGGAGGAGGATCTCGAGCATCGCCGCGCGGAGGGCCGGCGACGCGCGCTCGAACTCGGGAGCGAACACCGTGAGCAGCTGCTCGGGGCAATCGACCAGCGTCGCGATCCGCGCCGTGCGCAGCTCGCTCGGTCGATCCCCTGCTTCGGTGAGCTCGCGCAGCTCGGCGAGCGCTCGGTCGCGCACGTCGGCGCGCGCGCGCTCGAACTGCGGCTCGTCGAAGAGCACGTGGCGGAGCTCGAGCGCGGCCTCGTGCAGGAGGGGGAAGCGCCTGCGCGCGACGCTGATGACGCGCTCGAGGATGCCGTGAAATCGCTCGCGCCCGGTCGACCAGGATGCCGCGTGGACGCGACGTCGCTCGACGGTGGAGCCCATCGCGTGCGCGTGGTCCGCGCCTCGCGAGCGCGCTCGAAAGAGCCGATAGAGGGCCTCGCGGAGAGTGGCAGTCGGCGCGAGCTCGTCGACGCCGTAGTGGCGGAGCGCCGCGAGGAGTCGCGGCTGAAAGTCGCTCGGGAGGTTGTGCCCGCGAGCGTCCAAGCTGCGCAAATAGACGAAGAGATACTCCTCGGCGCTCGCGCGCGAGGTCCCCTCGTCTTCGAGCGTGCGCTGCCTGCGGAAGAGCGCCTGCACGTCGGCGAAGATGCCGAGCGCTTCGTCCTCGGCGCGCTCGAGCTCGGGGTCGTCGATCGGCAGGTCGCGCGTGCTGTCCCGCCACGCTGAAGCGAGCGTGCGCGAGACCGTGTCGTCCACATCCCAACCGAGCAACCACTCTCGGAGCTGGCTCCACGCCTGTCGCCAGCGCGCGCGCGCGTCGGTCGGGGCAGGGCGCGCGAGCGCGTCGAACCGCGCGCGGGGTTCGGTCGGCCGAATCGACGCCGGCGAGGCCTCGGACGGCTCGATGACGAGGAGCGGTGTGCCCACGTCGACCTGCGCGTTCGGCCTCACGAGGACCTCACGCACGCGACCTGCGGTGGGCGCGGTGAGGGCGATCTCCATCTTCATCGCCTCGAGCACCGCGACGCGATCCCCGAGAGAAACGAGCTCGCCAGCGGCGACCGGCATGCTCAGCACGACCGCCGGACCCGGCGCGCGGACCGCGCCACCCATGTCGCGCGTGACCCGGTGCGTGACGCCGTCGACCTCGACGACGTGCTCGAAGCCCGACGAGGTCGAGAGCACGCGGAAGCTCTGCTCGGCGGGGTTCGCGCCCGTCGAGAAGACCAGCCAGGCCTCGTGCGGGTGCGTGCGCTCGACGCGGACGGGGACGACGCAACCCTCGGCGCGGACCTCGTATTCGGTGCTCGAGCGCTGCCTCACGACGAGGTGGTAGCGCTGGCCCTCCCAATCGAGCCGCGTGTGAAAGCTCGCGTCGTCGGGGACCTTCGGACGGCCGCGCGACGCGGAGGCGTAGAACTGCGCGCGCTCCACGGCCTCGGCCTCGCAGTAGGCCTCGATCGCGACTGCGACGAGCGCGACCTCACCGTGCTGCCGAGGGAAGCTGCGCTCTCGCAAGCGTCGCTCGAGCCAGACTCGCTCGGCGGTGCCGTCGACGACGGCGGCGTGCGAGACGAGCCCGAGGAGCAGGCTCTTGGTCGTGACGCTGCCGCGCACGACCAGCGTCGACTCGGCGAGCGCGTTCGTGATCCGCGCGAGGGCCTCGGTGCGCGTGCGCCCCCAGACGGACATCGTCGCGATGTTCGGATCGAGCTCCGCGGCGATGGTCTCGCCCTCGACGAGCGCACAGTCGACGCGCAGCGCGGGCCCCGTCGGCCAGCGCAAACGCTCGACGAGCTCCGAGGTCCTCGCGAAGCCGCGCTCCGGATCCTCGGCGGTGAGGTGCACGGCGATCGCGTGCCCACGCGAGAGCGGCGCGTCTTCTTCGAGGTGATCACCGAGCGCCAGCCTGAGCGCGAGCTTCACGAGATCGAGATCCGTCAGCATCTCGGTCGTCGGGTGCGAGAGCGAGAAGCCGACGTGGGAGAAGCTGAACGAGCGCGCGCTCGGCTCGAAGAGGAGCACCACGCTCGCGAGCCGATCGAGCTCGAGCGCCCTGGCGATACGCAGCGCGATCGCCCTCGCGAAGAGCTCGTCCTCGGGTCGCAGCGTCGGCGGCGGCGCCTCGGTGACGAGCAGCCGATGATGCACGCGCAGCGTCGAATCCCGCAGGCCCGCGATCTTCACGGAGCCGTGCTGGTCAGCGAGCAGCTGCACCTCGACGCGTCGGGCGCGCTCGTCTTCGTGGGTCGCGAGGCGCGCGCCCGCGCCCTCGGCGAGTCGCGTGAGCGACTGGGGGTCGACGAGCCGCCTCAAGATGCGCGTCGACGGCCCGAGAAAAACCAGGCCGAGCCGCTCACAGAGCTCCGCGAACGCGAGCTGATCGTGCGCCGACTCCCAGCCGAGCCAGAGCGCCTCGGCGCGGGTCGCGCGCAGCGCCTCCTCGACACGATCGACGTCGCGGGGCAGGAGCTGACGCGGCCCCGACGGATGCCACGCGATCGGCGCGTCCATCGCGAAGGCCTCGTCCGCCTCGCGCACGAACGGCGCGCGACGATCGTGCTCACCGTGGAGCGCGACGGTGCTGAGCTTCGCGCCCGACTCGCGCCGGTGCTCTCGCACCGCGCGGATGAACCTCAGGCCTGCTTCATTGCGCCCGAGCACCGCGATGCGCTCGAACGTGCGGATGCTCTCGCCGTGCATGACTCAAGCCTCCTCTCTCGAGACCGTGTGGTAGCCGCGGACGACCAGCCAAACCTCACCCGCGGCGTTGCGGACCGCTGCGTCGAAGCCACCGTCCGCGCGCGCCTCGGTCCGACAGAGGTGCGGCGGCGCTCCTGGCTCGCCGAGGACGCGCACGCGCTCCACGCGTCGCGGTAGGCCCATCCGCTTTTTGTTCGCGAGCTGCCAGACCCCGGCCGTCTGGAAGCAGAGCTCGATCGCGCGCGGCTCGATGCGCGTCGCGCCGCGCCCCTCGGTGTGGTTCGGTCCGAGGTCTTCGCGCATGGCGCCGAACGCGACGTCGCCCTCGACCCAGACAGCGTCGAGCACTCGATACGCCGGACCATGGAAGAGCTCCTGGTAGATCGCTCGCGCCTCGCGATCGGGCGCGCGCTCGGGCCGCGAGAACGCTGGCGGCAGCGGGTCTTCGACGCTCGATGCGAGGACAACGTCACCCACGAAATGCTCGGTGATTTGGGCCTCGCCACGTCCTGCGAGCTCGCGCGCGCCGACCAATCGGCAACGCACGCGCGCGACGCCGAACTCGCCCTCGAGGCGGACGACGCGCGGCTCGTCTCGGTAGAACTTGAACGGCGCGCGGAACTCGACGTCCTCGAGGATGCGCGGCCCCGCGCCGAAGAGCGCTGCGAGCTCTGCGAACCCTTCCATCCCCATGACGCCGGGGAGGACCGCGATGCCATCGATGCGGTGATCATCGAGGAAGGGCTCGCGCTTCGGATCTAGCTCGGTCTCTACGACGACCGGCCCAGCGACGCCCGCGCGGAGCACGCGACCGATCATCGGCCCGCGCATGCGCGACTCGTTCGCGCGCTCGCTGTCGAGTCCACCGGTCTCGTCACGCTCGGCGAAGAGCGCGCCGAGCCGACCGCCGATCACGACCTCGCCGCCTTTGCCTGCGGCCGCGAGCTCGCGGTGCACGATGGGCACGCCGTGCTCGGGCGGCAGCATGTCGATCCCCGCGGCGGCCATCACCTGCGGGATCGAGCCGCGCGAGGCCATCCCGATGCCGGCCCACGCAGTCCAATCGATCGCGATCCCGCGCGTCGTGTTCGAGCGCCCGAGCGAGCTCGCGAGCTTGCAGAGCAGATCGTTCGCGGCGCTGTAGTCGGTCTGGCCCGCGTTGCCGAACCGCCCCGCGATCGACGAGAACGCGACCACCGCGCCGAGCGAGACGTCGTGGAGGGCGCGCACGAGGTTGAAGAACCCGTCCGCCTTCACGTCGAAGACGCGGTCGAACTCGGCCTTGCTCTTGTCACCGAGCGGCCTGCTGATCTCGAGGCCCGCGGCGTGGAGGAGCACGTCGACGGCCGCGCCGGCGCGCGCATCCTGGAGCGCGCGCGCGACGCTCTCCGCGTCCGTGAGATCGACGCTGTGATAGTGCGCCGTGCCGCCCGCGCTGCGGATCGCGCGCACGGCCTCGAGCGCGGCTGCGCGCCGCTCGATCGCTGCGAGTTCGCGCTCCACGAGCGCCGGCGTGGCCCGCTCGCCGCGAGCCTTCGCGCGCTCGATGAGGTCGCGCTTGAGCCCCTCGCGATCGCGCGCGATCCACGTGAGGTCGGGGTCGCTCTCGTCGGGCTCGGGCGCGAGATCGAGCAGGTGGAAGGTCCCGCCCGTGCGACGCGCGAGGTCCGCCGTGATCGCCGACACGATGCTCCCGGCCGCGCCGGATACGACGAAGACGCTGTCTTTGCCCAAGGCGTGCGCAGGATCGGGCGCGGCGGCCTCCTCGAGCTCGAGCGTCACGGTGACGCGAGCGCTAGCGATTACATCGCTGTAACCAATTTCGACGGCGCCCGGATCGAACAGCGCCTCCTCGACGAGGCGGGCCGCGATCGTCGCAGGCGCGACCCCGCTCGCCGCGTCGACGACCTTCACGAGGGCAGCGTCACGCTCGCGCGCGTACGCCTTCACGAAGCCGCTCACGGCCCCGCCGAGCGGTGCCGTCGCGCCCTCGGCGCCGTAGCCGAACGCCCCACCGAGCCGCGTCGCCGCGACGAGGAACGTCCCGCGTGTGGAGATCACCTCGTAGAGCGCACGCATCGCGTCTGCGAGCAGCTTCACGCGGAGCCGCAGCTGTTCGCGCCACTCGCCGAGCGATTGCGCTGGCTCCTCGACGTCGAGCGCCGGCAACCAGAAGACGCCGTGCACGGGCCCTCCGTCGGCGAACCGCGAGAGCGCCGCGACGAGCTCCTCCGAAGTGGGCGCGCCCTCGAGCGACAGCACCTCGACGCCGAGCGCGGTGAGCCGCTCCACGAGGCTCGCGCCGACGCCACCTGCGTCGCGCATCACGACGACACGCGAGCCCGCGCCGAGGACGACGCCGGTCGCTTTGCACAGCGCGAGCGGCGGCCTCGCGCGGAGCACGGGGACGCGACGAAGTCCGCTCGGCGCTGCAGCCGCAGGCGCGGGCGCAGCGAGCGGCGTGGGCGCCGCGGGCTCGGCGCCGCGGGCGCAGCGGGCAGTCGATCGAGGACGAACTTCACGACGTGCGCGAGCGTGGGGAAGTCGCGGAGGCGGAGCTTCTCCTCGCGCGGCAGCGAATACGCGGCGCGCACGGCGGCGAAGGTCTCGGCCTGTTTGACGGTGTCGACGCCGAGGTCGGCCTCGAGGTCGAGGTCGAGATCGAGCATGTCCTCGGGGTAACCCGTTTGAGCTGCAACGATCGCGAGGACCTTGGCGCGGACGCCTTGCTCGAGGTCGGCGACCGGCGCGGGCGCAGCGGGCGCGATCGGCGCGGGCGCAGCGACCGACGCGGGCGCCACGGGCGCAGGCGCCGCGGGCGCGACCTGCGCAGCGGGCACTCGATCGAGCACGAACTTCACGACGTGCGCGAGCGTGGGGAAGTCGCGGAGGCGGAGCTTCTCCTCGCGCGGCAGCGAATACGCGGCGCGCACGGCGGCGAAGGTCTCGGCCTGTTTGACGGTGTCGACGCCGAGGTCGGCCTCGAGGTCGAGGTCGAGATCGAGCATGTCCTCGGGGTAACCCGTTTGAGCTGCAACGATCGCGAGGACCTTCACGCGCACGGTCTCTTTGAGGCTTGCGACGGGCGCAGGCGCCACGGGCGCAGGCGCCACGGGCGCAGGCGCCGCGGGTGCGGGTGCGGGTGCGGGCGCAGCGGGCAATCGATCGAGGACGAACTTCACGACGTGCGCGAGCGTGGGGAAGTCGCGGAGGCGGAGCTTCTCCTCGCGCGGCAGCGAATACGCGGCGCGCACGGCGGCGAAGGTCTCGGCCTGTTTGACGGTGTCGACGCCGAGGTCGGCCTCGAGGTCGAGGTCGAGATCGAGCATGTCCTCGGGGTAACCCGTTTGAGCTGCAACGATCGCGAGGACCTTGGCGCGGACGGTCTCTTCGAGGTTTGCGACCGGCGCGGGCGCAGCAGCGGGCACGACCGGCGCGATCGGCGCGGCCTTGAGCGCGGACGCCGCGGGCGCGGCCTTGGGCGCGGGCGCCGCGGGCACAACGGGTGCGGGCGCGGGCAGCGCGACGGGCGCAGGCGCCGCGGGCGCGACGCGCGGGGTCGGTGCGGGTGCGGTCGGCTCCGCGCGCGTCGCGAGCTTGTCTTTGACGCGAAGCGTGCGCGCGACGACCTCGAGCTCGGCGCTCGGGTCCTCGCTCACACGCGCCATCCACTTGGAAAATACCGACGGATCCGTGAGGCGATAGCCGTAGCCGAGGGCTCGCGCGTCGCGGTGTTTGCCGTCGGCGGTCGGCTCCCAAGCGAGCAGGGCCATGCTGATCTGCGAGCCGAAGCCCGCGGCGAGCCGCAGCGCGAACTGCGCGTTCGACGGTCCACCGCGCGACAAAGAGAGCTCGCCGAGCTCGGGATCCACCTCGTGGAAGTTCGGCACGGGTGGGACGACGCCGGCCTCGAGGGACTTGATCGCGACGACGTCTTCGATCCCGACGCCCATCGGGTGGCCGGTGAAGCCCTTCGTGTTGGCGATGAGGATGCGCTTCGCGGCCTCGCCGAAGACCTGGCGGAGCGCGTGGATCTCAGCGGACGCGCTGCCGCCGCGGGCCGGCGTGTAGGTCTCGTGCGAGACGAACACCATCCGTGAGGCGAGCTCCGCGCGGTCGAGGCCCGAGCGCGCGACGAGTCGCTCCATCACCTGACCGATGTGCTCGACGTCGAGCCGCGTCCCGTGGAACGCGCTGTTCGAAGTGATCGACGCGACGAGCCTGCAGATCGGCGCGAGCCCGCGCTCGGCCGCGGCCTCGCGGCTCTCGACGACGATCGCCGCAGCGCCCATGCCGAGCAGCATCCCGTGGCGCCTGCGATCGAACGGGAGCGCCGCGTTTTCGACGACGTCGTCGGTCGCGGCCGCGCCCGTCGAGAGGAAGCCTGCGCCCATCCACTCGAGGAGGTTGTCGCTCGTGACGTTGTCCGCGGCGATGACGACGACGCGCCTGCACCGACGCGCCTCGAGCCAATCCTGCGCGATCGAGAGCGCCTGCGTGGTGCTCGCGCACGCGGCGTTCACCTGCGTGTTCGGTCCGCGCGCGCCGATGAGCTCGGCGAACTGCGAGTGCCCCATCGCGAGGATGCGGAAGAGGAAGCGCCGATCGAAGACGTAGCCGTCGCGCGCTTCCTCGGCCTCGAGGTGGACACGCTTGTAAGCGAGCTCGGACTTGAGTTGCTCGCTCTCGACGCGCGCCTCGAGGGAGCGGATGAGCTCGAGCTGCTCGCGCCTGGCGACGCTCGCGTAATAACGACGGAGGTCCTCGGCGAACGCGTCGTACCCGGGGAACGCCGACGCGAAGATGATCCCCGTGTCGTCGCGGAGCGCGGCCGGGAGCATCCACCGATCGGGGAGCTTCGTGCCCTTCGACGTCGTGCGGTAGCTGCGCACGAGCGGCAGGCCCGCGTCTCGCAGGGCGTCGAGCCCGGCGGCGATCGCGAGCTTCGTCGTGATGTCGAGCGCGGGGATCCGCTCCTCGCCGACGCCGAACTCGGCCGCGAGATCGAACGCGTTCGCCCGCGCGGCGAGGCGGATCACCTCGTCCGGATCGGTGATCGTCTGGAACGAGCCGCTCCCGTCCGCACCCTTCACGACGCGCGTCACGCGCTTGTCGAGGATCGCGCGACGGATCCGTGTTGGTATGACATCGACAAAGCCTTGGCCTCGCAAAATTCGGTCGATGTTCTCGTCGTCGAACACCCGCGCGGTGCCCGGCAGGCCGAGCGCTGCGCCCGTGACCACGACCTCGACCGGCGCCTCGGTCGCGCGTGCGATCTCGCGCTTCGGCGTGGTGATCTCGGCCGGCTGCTCCGCGCCGGGCCGACCCGCGCCGAGCCCCGCCGCGTAGAGCGCCGCGAGCGCTTGGTTGAAGCTCACGAGGTCGCCCTGCTTCGGGTGGTTCGTCGCGATCGCCGCCACGTCACCGCGATCACCGAGCACGTCGTCGACGAAGCCAGCGAGCGCCTTCTTCGGCCCGACCTCGACGAAGACGCGCGCGCCCGCGGCGTAGAGCGTCTCGAGCCCCTCGACGAACTGCACGGGCGCCGCGACCTGCTTCGCGAGCAGATCGACGACCGCGCGACGCACATCGCCGCTCGCTTCGCCGGCTGTTGGGTAGAACTTCCCCGTCACGTTCGCCACGCAAGGGAGCTCGGGCGCGGTCACGTGCAGCCGCTCGAGCACCTCGCGGAGCGGCTCGCTCGCGGGCGCGACGATCGCCGTGTGGAACGCGTGGCTCACGGGGAGGCGCACGCAGGTGAAGCCCTTCGCCTCGAGGGCGTGCATCACGCGCTCGACCGCGTCGCTCGCCCCACCGATGACCGCTTGGGAGCGGCTGTTGAGGTTCGCGACGACCGCGTAGCCCTGCTCCGCCTCGACGGCGCGCTGGATCTCGGCGAGCGGCGCCGTCACCGCCACCATCCAGCCGTTGTCGGCGACCGACACGCGCGTCATCTCCTGACCGCGAGCGCTCACCGCCTGGAGCGCGTCCGCGAACGGGAGCGCGCCCGCTGCCACGAGCGCCCCGTACTCCCCGAGGCTGTGGCCCATCACCATATCGGGATAAACCCCGTACGCGGAGAGCAGCCTCGTTAGTGCCATATCGGTCGCGAGGATCGCGGGCTGCGTAATCGCGGTCTGCCGCAGATCCTCTTCGGCTCTCGCCTTCGCCGTCGCATCGCTCTCGTCGATGAAGATGAAGCGAGAGAGCGGCCTGCCGAGGAGCGGCGTCATCACCCTGTCGGCCTCGGCGAAGACCGTCGCTACGAGCGGCTCGAGCTTTCGCAGGCTCGAGAGCATCCCCACGTATTGCGAGCCCTGACCCGTGTAGAGGAACGCGACCTTACCGGCCTGTCCGCGACCGAAATAGACACCCTGCTGGCGCAGCATGCGGAGCGCCGCGGGCTCAGCGCTCTTCAGGGCCTTCGCGGCCTTTTGGCATTTGTCAGCGAGCTCCGGCGCTCCACCGAAGTCGATCGCGACGCGCACCGGCGCCGCGAGATCCGTAGCGGCCGGCGCGCTCGGCGCCGGGGCTCTTCCCTCGGCCGCGGCCCGCCCGAGCTCCGATATTCTCGCGACGAGGCTCGCCGCGTCCGCGGCCCCCAATACCGCCACACCGCGGAGCGGAGACTTCGCCGAATACGAGGCCGCCGTGGCCGCGCCCGTCAGCCCCGGAACGACGACGCTCGCGCGCCGCTTGGTCAACCTGCCTGGCTCGTGATCCTCGAGCACAGCGTGGAAATTCGTCCCTCCGAAGCCGAACGCGCTGAGGCCCGCGCGCCGCGGCTCACCGCGAGACTCCCAATCTCGGAGGGTGGTGTTCACGACGAACGGCGACCGCGCAAAGTCGATATTGGGGTTCGGCTGCGCGAAGCCGAGGCTCGGTGGGAGCTTCTTATGGTGGAGCGCCAATACGAGCTTCAAGAGACCCGCGGCGCCGGCCGCTGCCTTCAAATGGCCGATATTGGATTTCACCGAGCCGAGCGCGACCGATTGGGGTTTAGCGCCGTGACTCAGGAACACGTCTGTAAGCGATTCGACCTCGACGACGTCGCCGACGCGCGTCGAAGTCCCGTGTCCCTCGACGAGCGAGCACGAGTCCGGCGAGAGCCTGGCGTTGTCCCAGGCGCGCTCGACGGCGAGCTTCTGCCCTATCGGGTTCGGCGCCGTAATGCCCTTGCCTTTGCCGTCGCTCGAGCCGCCGAGGCCGCGCAAGACCGCATAGATCTTGTCGCCGTCGCGCTCGGCGTCAGCGAGCCGTTTGAGGATGAAGAGCGCCGCGCCCTCGCCCATGACGAAGCCGTCGGCGCCATCGGCGTAGGGGCGCGTCCCGGTCGCCGAGAGCGCGCCGATCTTGCAGAATTTCACGAAGGCGCTCGCGCCCATGTTGCGGTCGACCCCGCCGGTGATCGCGACGTCGAAGTCCCGCTCGACGAGGCCCTCGACGGCCGCGCTCATCGCCGCCATCGCCGAGGCGCAGGCCGCGTCTACGACGTAGTTCGGACCGTGAAAGTCGAAGAGGTTCGCGATGCGTCCCGCGATGCAGTTGCTGAGCTCGCCAGGCATCGTGTCCTCGGTGATCGGAGGGGTCGCTTGGTTGAAGAGCGCGCGCGACTCGGCGACGATGACGTCGCGCACGGCCGGCGGCAGGCTCTCGAAGTTCGGCGCCTCACGCAGCGCTCGCTCGAACTCGGGGAAGAAGACGCGCAGCGCGGTCGCGTAGTGCTTCTCGCCCGCCATCGCGTTGCCGAGGATGATCGCCGTCCGCGCGGCGTCGAGCGGCCGCGCCGGAAAGCCGTAGTCGAGGAGCGCCTGTCGCGTGCACGCGACGGCCCATCTTTGCCCGCCGTCCATCGCGTCGGACACCTTCGGTGGGATCGGCAATTTCCAGGCGATCGGGTCCCAATGGGCGGTCTTCACCCAGCCGCCGATTTTGGAATAGCTCCGCTCGGGGGCGTGCGGGTCGGGGTCGTAATATCGGCTTACGTCCCAGCGGTCCGCGGGGACCTCGCTGATCGAATATCGCCCGACGGAGAGGTTCTGCCAGAACGTCGCAACGTCGGGAGCGTCCGGCAAGATCGCCCCGAGACCGACCACCGCGATTGCCCGATCAGCCGTGTCGTACATGACTATTCCCCAGTTCGAAGTTCGAAGTTCGAAAGCGAGAGCGCGCGCCTCGGCGCGATGTGCGCCGCGGTGCTCTGATTCGACTGCGGGCGACGTGCGTCAGCTCGATAAGCGGCTTCGCCGATAGAGCGCGTCCGCCACCCTATCCATGTCAGCGATCGCACCGTTCATCGCGACGAGGGTCGCCGGGAGCGAGAGGAGCTCCGCGAGCTCTGCGGGGTTGTCGCCGCCGCCGCCAGCGCCGATGACGTGCGCGGCTCCTTCGAACGCGACCTTCCTCAAGGCCTCGCGCGCGAACACGCGTGACAGTGCGGCGATCGCGTTGGCGTCGAAGCGGGTAGGGGAGCGCGGGTCGGACTCACCGCTCGCGACGCGCGCGGCGCGCTCGGCGAGCGCGGCGGCGCCCTCGGCGAACGCGACGAGCTCGCCGAGCCGCAGGAGGACGTGCTGATGTCGTGTGAGCTTCGCCTGGCGCGCCCGCTCGAGGAGATCCGCGAGGACGTGAGACGCGCGCGCCGCGATGTCGGCGCCGACGTTCGGGTGCTTCTTCGCGAGAGCCTCGAGCGCACGCGCTCGCTCGTGATAGTGCTGGCCCCGCGTCTTCAAGTGGAGCTGCCAACGATCGCGCGAGATCGTCATCTCCATGATCTCGGACGTGCCCTCGTAGATGGTGGTGATGCGCACGTCGCGCTTGATCTTCTCGACCATGTACTCGCGCGTGTACCCATATCCGCCGAGCGCCTGAATCGCGGCGTCGGCGGCCTGATTGCCGGCCTCGCTGGCGAGGTATTTGGCAATCGCGCCCTCCGTGTTCAATTGGCGATCTTCGACGTCGAGCGCCGCGGCGGTCGCCTCGATGTAGCTGCGCGCAGCCTCGAGACGCGCGGCGAGCGGCACGATGAGCTTGTGGGTATATCCCTGCTTCTCGGACAACGGCGAGCCTGCCTGCACCCGTGTCTCCGAATAGGTGATAGCGCGGTCGAGCGCGGCCCAGCCCGCGCCGAGCGCGAAGGCCGCGACCATGATACGGGTGTAACCGAACACGGACTGCGCTTGGACCAGGCCCTGGCCCTCCACGCCCCCTACAAGCCTGTCAGGCTTCACGAGGACGCCGTCGAACGTCACCGCCGTCGTGTTGCTCGCGCGCAGGCCGTGTTTGTCTTCGGGCTTGCCGGGCGCGAGCCCCTCGGCGCCCTTCTCGACGATGAACCACGTAGGCCCGAGCGGCGCGTTCGCGAGGACACAATAGGCGTCCGCGACACCGCCGTTCGAGATCCACTGTTTGCTGCCCGTGATCCGGTATCCGTCGAGCTGCCCGTCTTTCTCCACGCGCTCTGCGACGGTCTTCAGCGCCGCGAGGTCGCTGCCCGCCTGCGGCTCTGTCGCCGCATAAGCGAAGAGGAGCCCCTCGCTCGCGATGCGACCGAGCCACTCCGCGCGCTGTTCCGGGGTGCCGCCGACCGAGATGGGCTCACTCCCCAAGAACGTCGCGAGGACCCCAGTCGCGACGCCCACGTCGACCCCCGCGAGGCGCTCGCAAATCCGATATAGGTCGAACGTCGAACCGCCCATACCGCCATATTCGGAGGGCACGAAGAAGAGCTGAATCCCGAGCTCGTCTCCGCACATTCGCCTTACAATTTCTTCGGGGAACTCATCCTGCGCGTCGAGCTGCAAAAGTTTCGTCTCGGGTAAGTAGCGCCCAGCGAACTCCGATAGCGAATGCAGCGCTGCTTCCAGCGTTTCTAGGTCGAGGCCAAGCTCAGCCATGACTTCGTCTCCCCTGACGGTCTCGGCTTCAGCACGATTCGTACCGTGAATTCCGACTTAGCTAGAGCGGTGCGTCATGCGCGTCATCGCCGCTAGCTCGCTCACGATCCCGAGCGTCGAGAGCGCGCCCAATGCAATTGCCCCCAAGTTGCTGACTGTGCTGTAAGCTAACTTCCGCCCCGCCCCGCCACACCCCCGGCCGGGGCGCCCCGCCACGCCGCATAACCCAATAGCGCGGGTCAGGCTACGCGCGGGACCGACAGGGAGGCAGGGTATTCCGGGAATACCCCCTCTGGATGTCGGTCCTCGCAGCGCTATTGGATTATCCAGCCTAGCCGCCGCCCTCTTCGCCCGCGCCGTCGCGCCCCCTTCGCCCCTCGCACGCTCTTCGCCCCTCGCACCCTCTTCGCTGCCCCGTCTCCCGCTCTCCGCTCTCCGCTCTCCGCTCTCCCGCTCTCCCGTCTCCCGCTCTCCCGTCTCCCGCTCTCCCGTCTCCCGCTCTCCCGCTCTCCCGCTCCCTTCCTCTCTCCCTCTCCCTCTCCCTCTCCCTCAGCCGCGCAGCATGCTGTGGAGCTTCCGCCCCGCGCCGACGGCCCCCGCGACGCTCGGGAAGCCGGCTGTCGCGTTCGCGATCCACAGGTTCTCGAGGCTCGTCCGGTAGGGGCCGCGCCCGAACTTCACGTTCGCCGGCGTGAGCGCGGAGCCGTAGGAGTTGCCCGCGGGCGCGCCGCAGAATCGCTCGTTCGTCGCGGGTGTGCCGGTGACTCGCACGCGCAGGTGGTCGCGGAGGTGCGGCACATAGCGGTCCTCGATGACGTCGAGGATGCGCTCGCGGACGCGCCGTTTCTCTCGGTTGTAGGCGCGGCGATCGCGAGCGCGGAGCGCCGCCCAGGGTTCGTAGTCGCACGAGGTCGCGACCTCGAGGATCTGGTGGCCCGGCGGCGCGAGGCCCGGCGCGCTCGAGTGGAGCGTGGGCGTCGAGAGGAAGAGCCACGGGTCCGACAGATCGTTGAGGACGCGCTGGCGATCGTAGATGCGGTCGAGATCCGCGTGCGGGTAGTGCCACACGTTGAACGAGCCGAAGCCGTGGTCGCGGAGGTCGAGCCCCTCGAGCGCGAGGTAGAGCGTGATGGTCCCCGCCGAGTACGTGTAATCGAGCCGCTCGCGATCGAGCTTCGTCGAGGGGAACACGCCCGCGACGAGCTCGGCGGTGCGCTTCGGGTCGACGTTGGAGATGACGCGCTCCGCGGTGAACGTTCGGCCGTTCGCGGTCGTGACGCGGGTCACGCGGCCCCGCTCCGCGTCGATTCGGCGGACGGGATGCTCGAGGAGGAGCGCGCAGCCAGGGCTCTTTCGAATCGAGTCCGCGATGGCCTCGACGAAGTGCGCGTAGTGCTTCTCCGGGTAGTAAGCGCCGCGGTCGTAGCCCGTGACGAGCGCCGCGTGCAGGAGCAGCGAGACATCGCGCGGTGGCAGGAGATAGTCGCCGCACTGCCCCGCGAGGATCGCGCGGAGGAGCGCAGGCATCTCGAGCTCTTCGTAGAGCTCGCCGAGCGTCGAGCGCATGTAGCGGAGCAGCGTGCGGTGTTCGAAGAGCGCCGGCACGAGCTTCAAGCTCGGGCGCGAGGGGACCTCGTCGAGCGTGCTGAGCTCGTCACCAATTGCCGCGATGACGTCGAAGTAACGTCGCAGCGGCCGCGCGGCCTCGGGGAACCGGCGCGTCAGCCTGTCGCGTGTCTTGGCGAGGCCGTTCGCGATGCGAAATCGCTCGCCGGCGACGACGACGTGGTCGAAGCCCTCGGGGTCGAGCCGCACCCAGCGCACGGTCTCGGTGAGGCCGAGCGCCTCGAGCAGGCCGTGGATGGTCTCGCCCTCGCCGCAGCCGAAGACGTAGTGGACCTGCGCGCAGAACGCGTACGCCCCCATATGGAAGGTGTGCGCGTAGCCGCCCGGCGTGTCGTGCGCCTCGAGCACGCCGACGCGTCGGCCGTCGCGCGCAAGAAGCGCGGCGACCGAGAGGCCCGCCATGCCCGCGCCGATCACGAGATCGTCGAAGTGCGCTGTCGTCATCGGCGCGCACCCTATCCAAAAAAAATATTCGAGGGGGTGAATCCCGCGGCGTCGGTCCTGCCTAGGACTGATTGAAAGGAAGCTCCGCCATGCTGACCCGAATCCTCCCCCGCAACGAGCACCCCATCGAGCGCGCCCTTCGCGTCGTCCTCGGACTCACGCTCCTCTCCCTCGCGTTCTTCGGTCCCAAGGTCTGGTGGGGTTTCTTCGGCGCGGTGCCGCTCCTCACGGGTCTCCTGGGCAGCTGCCCGCTCTACACGCTCTTCGGCGTCAGCACGTGCAAGGCCATCGCTCGGCCGAAGACGACGTGATCCCGCTCGAACTCCACGGTCTACACTGCGACCGCACGTGACCGCCGACCCTTCGAATGACGATGAGCTGATCGCACGCGCCAGCGCGGGCGATCGCGCGAGCTTCGGGGTGTTGGTCGAGCGTCACGGCTCGGCGCTCCTCTCCCTCGCGCGCGCGATCGCAGGTGATTCGCTCGCTCCCGACGTCGTGCAAGACGGCCTGCTCGCGGCGTTCCGCTCGGCGAGCACCTACCGCCCGGGCGCCTCGTCGGTGCGCACGTGGCTCTTCGCGATCGTGCGACATACCGCGCTCCGCGCGCGCCGCACGCGTGAGGAGCCCGTCGCGGATGTCGAGTCGCTCGAGACCCTCGGCGTGCGCGCAGGCTGGGGCGCGGACGACGCGCTCGCTCATCACGAAGAGCTCGACGTCCTCGCGCGTGCGCTCGCGAGCCTCGCGGTCGCCGACCGTGAGGTGCTCGTCCTCTGCGACGTCGAGGGGCTCACGCCCGTCGCGGCCGCCGGCGTTGTCGGCATCGAACCTCGCGCGCTGAAGAGTCGGCTGCATCGCGGCCGGCTGCGGCTCATGGCCGCCATGCGCGAACACGAAGGGAGTGTCGTGGAGCACAGCCGAGAAGAAGGTGGCCTGAGCTGCACGGACGTGCTCGAGCGGCTCGGCGATTACACGGACGGCGAGCTCCCCGCGGCCGAGCGCGCGCGGGTCGATCTCCATCTGCGCGGCTGCGGGGTCTGCGCCCGCTTCGGCGGTCGTTATGTCAGCGTCGTCCGCTCCGCGCGCGCACGCCTCGGCGCGCCCCCGCTCGCCGACGACGCGCTCGTCGCGAGCCTCCGCGCCAAGCTCTAGTTGCGGCTAGAGGAGTCGCTTCAAGCGGCGACGCGTCTCTTCTTCGACGTCGAACGGCTTGATGACGACGTTCTGCCGGTGCTGTTCGACGAACGCGATCGCCTCCGGGGTGAAGGCCCCGCCCGTCATGAAAACGATCCGCTCGATCATCGCGGGCATCGTGCGAAAGACGACCTCGGCGAGCTTCACGCCCGACATCCCGCTCATCATCAGATCGCAGTAGACGAGCGCGTAGCTCGTCGTCTCGAGGAGCGAGAGCGCCGCGCGCCCGTCGGTCACGACGTCGACGGCGTAGCCCGCGTGATCGAGCGCGTCGCGGAGCGCGCCGCCGACGAGCGCGTCGTCGTCGATGATGAGCAGTCGCTGTCCGCGAGGTGAGGGGACGAGCTTCTTCGACGACGGCGGCCGTGATTTGTCGTTCGGGCCGAGCGCGGGCAGCTTCACGCGGAAGAGCGCGCCGCCCCCCGCGCGGTCGAGCACCTCGATCGTCCCGCCGAGCGCTCGAACGATGTTTCGGCTGACGAAGAGCCCGAGGCCCGTGCCCTCGCCGACCTGCTTGCTCGAGACGAACGGCTCGAAGATCGCCTCGCGCGCGTTCTCGGGGACGCCGGGGCCCGTGTCCCAGACGTCGATGATCACCACGTCGTTCGACGTCGACGTCGCGAGGCCGACCTCGTGCGACGTGGGGTCCGCGCGATCGAGCGCTTGCCACGCGTTGACGAGCAGGTTGGTGATGACCTGCGCGAGGCGAACCTCGTTCGCGCGCACGAGCGGTGTCTCACCGAGCGTCATGACGAAGCGGGCCCGCGCGAGGATCTCCTTGCCGACGAGCTGCACGACGGACTCGACCACGCTGCGCACGTCGACCGGCACGCTCTTGTCGTCGTCGCTCCGCGCGAAGGTGAGGAGGTCTCGCGCGACGCGCCGCACGCGCTCAGCGCCCTCCTCGACGGGCGGCAGCATGTCCCCGATGCGCTTCAGCGTCGTGCGCGCCGTCTCGGCCGAGAGCTCGCTCGCCGTCGCACGCGCGACCTCGCGGCGGATGCGCTCGAGGTGCGCGAGCACGTAGGTGAGGGGGTTGTTGACCTCGTGCGCGACGCTCGCCGCGAGCGTGCCCATCGCGCGGATGCGGTCGTCTCGCACGAGCCGCGCTTGGAGAGCGCGCTGCTCGGTGACGTCGGTCGCGAGCACGGTGAAGCTCGTGATCTTCCCGCTCGCGTCGCGCAGCGGCTCGATCGACAGGTCGAACGTGAAGGGTCCGATGTCGAGGGTCCCGCGCGTCGGCTCACCCGCGAGCGCGCGCTTGACGAGCGCCACGCCCGCGGGGTTCTCCGGGTAGATCTCGAGCACGTGTTTGCCGAGCACCGAGCTCGGCTCGAGCCCGAGCGCCCGCAGCGGCGCTCCCTCGGCCGCGAGGATCGTCCCGTCGGGACCGAGCACGCCGAAGATCATCTGCGCCCGCCCGATCGCGAACGCGAGCCGCGCCTCGAGCTGCACGCGGCGCTCCTCGTCGAGCCGCTCCTGCGAGATGTCCGTAAAAGCGATGAAGACGTGATCGATCGCGCCGCTCTCGCCGTGGATCGGGTTCGCGAACGCGCGCACCGGCACGCGCGCGCCGTCCGCCCGATGGATCACCAGGTCTTCGACGACGACGGGCTTGCCCTCGCGGAGCGCGCGGCTGAACGGCAGCCCCTCGACTGGATAGGCTTGCCCGTGCCGATCGAAGATCCCGTAGGTCGCAGGCGCGTCGTGGATCTCCGAGGCCGCGTCGGCCGGGCCGCCGAGGATCTCGGTGAAGCGGCGATTCGAGTAGATGACCTGGCCGCTCGGCGCCTTGGCGACCCAGACGCCCATCGGCAGCTCCTCGAGGACGTGCCGCGCGAGCTCGCTTTGATACGGGTCCATCCCTCGCTGCTCAGTGTCCCTTGGCGAAGAACGCGGCGGTCGCGGCGGCCTCGGGGTCGGCCGCGATCTGCAGGAGCTCGCCGCCGTCGAGCCACGCGCCGCCACAGGTCTTGCACGTGTCCCAGTGCAGCCCCTCGACGGCCATCGTGTCCTCGCGAGCGAGCGCGACATCACATCGCGGGCACACCCCGAGCTTCTCCTCGACCTCTTTGGAGACGGGGTTCGGCACGCTGAGCGGGATGGCCTCGCCCTGTCGATACGACCCGAGCACCTCCGTGAGCTCGCGACGATCGAACCAAATTCCGTGGCATTTGTCGCACCGATCGACGTGCACCTTGCCGACCTCGAGGCCCACCATCGTGCCGCTGCATTTCACACAACGCATGCGCGTAGGTTACCGAAAAACCTGAAAAGGAAAGCCTTTACGTGCACGGCTCCCGCGACCTGATGGATCATGGGGCCACCCTATCAGCGCTTGTTTGAAGGGCGTCCGGGCGCTACCGCGCCTCGTCACGCCCCTGCTTTTCTCCCCACGCGCGTCGCGATAGTTTGGGCTCCAACGAACTCGGCGAGGCCCATCGTCGGCGGAGCAGCTAAAAGCCGCTGTGTTCGAGGCAGAGCTGCAGATAGCCCTTGAAGTGCGCCGGGTCATCCGAGGGCGCCTGCCCGCCGTAGACCGGCCACTGGTGCCGTCGCGCGTAGCCGTTGGCGAAGAAGCGGCGAATGCCGTGCAGCGCGCGGTCGACGTCGCCCTCGGTGCGCGGCGGAAGCGTCACGGTCCCCAGGGAGTTGGTGAACGCCAGCTGTCGACGCGGGAGACCTGAGACATCGTTTCCGGCGTTCCACGCCCCGACGATCCCGAGGCCGGTGGCGATCTCGCAGTTGGCGTAGCCGTGCAGCTCGCGCACGACGGGCGCGTTCGTGTCGGCGAGCAATGCGGTGATGCTCAGGTGGTCCTCGTCGGTGTTGGGCGTGACGTAGAAATGGCTCGCGTCCGAGATCGCGGAGTGACCGCCGAGCGGCGCGAGCAAGAGCGGCGCTGGAGGTGTGCCTCCCAAGAAGGCCTTGCGGTAGACCTGCGAGCGACGGAAGAAGGCGCTGCCAGCGGGCCAGAGCGAGCGATCTCCCGTGTCGAGCGCGAGCGGATCGCTGTTCGTCGGGACGAGCCCGGACCCACGCATCCCCTCGAGGAAGTCGCCTGCGATGAGGCGAACCTTGCGGCCCGCGAGGCCAGCCCAGCTCGACAGCCCGGAGAGCTCGCCAGCGTTCGGTGGGTCCATCAGGTAGGCCTCGTGGACGGCGGCGCTGTTCGCGCGCAGGGCGCTCATCGCGATGCGCGCTCCGTGGCTGAAGCCCATCATCGCGAGCCGCCCGACGCCGGTCGCGTGCTCGGCGGCGAAGACCCGCTCACCGGGCTCGATCACGCTCGTGCCCGAACCGCGCCGGTAGGTCGGTGAGCGGAGCGCGATGAGCATCTTGCGCAGCAGCCCGACGACGCCGTGGCTGTCTGCCGATCCGAAATCGCCGCTCGTGTTGAACGGGTGAACGTAGACGACGGCCTTCCCGCTCGCCTCGATCTGCTGGATGTACCGGCCGCGCGCCTGCAGGTCGACCCACCAACCTGCGGGCGCGCGTTGTGTCACCCCGAAGTTGGGGCCCGCGTTGAACAAATATCTCATCAGCTGCAGGTCGTGCCCGTGATCCTCGAGGTCACGTCGACCCCCCGTCGCGGGCGCGTAGAAGAGCAAGATGGGGACGTTGGCAGCGGGCGCCGCCAGCGCGGCGCGCGACACATAGACCGCCCAAATATGAGGGGTCCCGCCAGTGTGGCTGAGCAGGCGCAGCACACCCGACAGAGGCAGGTCCGCGCTCGAGCCGTTCGCGAAGGTGAAGCTCCCGCGGTGCAGATCGTTGCCGGTCGTGCGGTATTGGGCGCGCGTCACGTCCAAGAAGGTCGTGTCGATGTGCACGGTGAACACGCCGTCGCTCGCGTGCGAGGAGTCGAGCGTCACGCGCGGATCGCGCGCCCCGAGCGCGACCGCGTTGCCGCTCACCGTGATGGCTTGGTTGAGGTAGAGCGGCATCGTGTGGCTGCCGTACGCCACTCGAAACCGGATGACGCCGTTTCCCGATCGACCGGTCAGATCGAAGCGGTGAGCGCCAGGCAAAGAGGTGTCTCCGCTGACTGCACCGCCGACCTCCACGGTCGGCGCCGCCCCGTTCAAGATCAGGTGAGAGGGGTTGTCCCAGGTCACGCGCAGGATGGTCACGAGGCACCTCCTTCACGCAGCGCGGCCACGCCTTCGTCGAGGGCCGTCCCCATCAGGCTCTCTGCGTCGAGCGCGTGCGGCGCCGCGCGCAGG
The DNA here is from genome assembly GCA_046351325.1 of Polyangiaceae bacterium. Classification (GTDB taxonomy): domain Bacteria; phylum Myxococcota_A; class Polyangia; order Polyangiales; family Polyangiaceae; genus Xiheicaenibacterium. Next base: position 245,983 of record JAXLYR010000002.1, read on the forward strand.
GCGCGTGCGGCGTCCTCGAGCGTGGGCGGGCCCAAGCCGAGCGCGCTGTCGGGGATGTGCGGCAGCGCCCCGAGGGCACGCAAGCGCGCCTGCAGCTCCTCGTTCAGCTCGATGGGCGAGAGGGCCGGGGTGCGGCGGCGCTGCTCCTCGGGCGGCGCCACCTCGCCGCCCGAGCTTTCCTCGGCCCAGCGCGTGGTGCGGCGGCTCGGTCGCGCCGCCGCGGACGCCTGACGCGTGCGGCTCTCGGCGAGCTGATCGCGCAGGTTGGCGAGCATGGTGCGGGCGACGAGCACGCGCTCTTCGGTGCCGACGCGCCACACGACTTCGAGCGGCTCTTGCGGTAGCGACGCGGGATCGAGCTCGAAATCAAGCTGGTCGTGAGAGCGCTGCGCGGCGCTCGCCTCCACGCGATGGACGTCCTCGCCGCGTTCGTTGCGCAGCAGCAACGCCGCGCCGTCGGCTGGGCCTTCGTGGGTGGTCGAGATGTGCAGCCGCGGCGGCGGGGCAGTCGGATCCCGTCGCGAGCTCGACTTCGAGCCCGACGACCCAGCGCCGCTCTTCAAGGCGATCTGCGGAGCCTCGACCGTGACCGACGACGCCACCTTCACGCTCGCCGAGCTGGACGAGAGCGACAGCTCTCCGCCCGCGAGCGTCGCGTCGTCCCCCAAACAGAGGACCGCCGCGCCCGTCGAGAGCTGGATTTGATCGGCGGCGTCGACGGTGATCTTCTTCGCCTTGATACGCAGCCCGTCGTCGTCGAGCTCGAGCGAGCTGGAGCCAGCCGTCAGGGTGATCTTCTGACCCGCCAGCTCGAGCGGCCCGGTCGAGGTGAGGATGACGCCGAGCGCGCCGTGCATGGCGAGCGATGGGCCGCCGCTCGGGCCTCCGAGCGCGAGGAGGATGTGCTCGCCTGCGGTGGTCGTCACGCGCATCCCCCCGACGCTGCTCACCGCTTGTCCGCCGACTTTCTCGAGCAGATCGCCTCCGATTCGCAGGGAGTCGGCCTCGGTGATTTCGGTGTCGCGCCCGCGAGCCACGACGAGGTCGGCAGTGCCTCCGACGCGCACGTCGAGAGAGCCCGAGACCTGCTGGCTCGCGTGCCCTCCGACCATCACGGTGTCGTGTCTGGTGATTTGGGTGGTCCTGTCCCGACTCACCCTCGCGCTGTCGTCGCGGCCGACGTGGACCTGTCGGTCGTTGCCCACGGTGCTCGTGTCGTCGCTGCCGACACTGGCGCGCCGCTCGCGCTGGACGACAGCCTCCAGATCGCGCTCGGCGCGCACGTGCACGAGCTCGCGACCCGCCGCGTCCTCGAAGCTGAGCTCGCTGAAGCCGGCGCTGTGCGGCGTGGAGCGCGTGCGAATCCCGCTCTTGGTCCGGTCTCTCGGCAGGGGGAAGGGCACTGGGTTTTGAGTGTTGGGCACGGCGCCGACGACCAGGGGCTGATCGGTGTCACCCGCGGTGAACAGCACGACGACCTCCATCCCGACGCGAGGGATGAACTGGAAGCCGTAGGCGCCCCCAGCCCACGGCTCCATCACGCGTATCCAGCAGGAGGCATCTTCTGGGCGCGTCGGATCGAGGTCCCAGTGAAACCTCACTTTGATGCGCCCGTGCTCATCGGTGTGGATCTCCTCGCCGGCTGGACCGACCACCGTCGCGGTCTCGAGCGCTTGCTGCAGGCTGCGTGGGATGCGCCGCGGAACCAGGCGCGCGCTGTCCGGCTGAGCCACGAACTGGTTCTCATAGCGTCGTTCGCCAGGCCCGGGTTGGGCGAGACCTGCGTGCTCCACCTCGAGCACGGTCAAGGTCGGCTCGGTCAGCTCGTGAGGACCGGTCACGCTGATCCGCGCGCCCGGCGCGAGCTCGGCCGCGTTGCTCGCGCCCTCGACCTGATAGCGACGGCGCCGCGCCTGGGCGTGTTCGAGCGCCGCGACCGCGTCGTGGACCGGCGCCCCCTCGAACTCGGCGTGGTGGTCGTAGATCTGTCGCGGGCCGTGGCGCGTCACGCTCACACCGGTGTCTGCGGCCGAGCCGCTGAGCTCGAGCAGTGGCCTCTGCCAGTCGAACACCCGCTTGTGGCGTGCTTCGGGCCGAGCCCGCTCCACCTCGGTGAGATCGGTCACGGCATCGGCGATCTCGTGCAGACCGCCGGCGGTTTGGAGCGGCAGCTCGACGGCGCGGCCCGACGGGAGGCGCTGCGATCCGTCGAGCAGGACCACGGTCTCGATCTCCCCGAGGTGGTCGAACACGAAGCTGATCCCGTCTTCGGCGAGGATGCGCGAGACGAACGCCAGGTGAGACTCCTGATGCTGCACGCAATAGGTCCGGCGCGGCGGCGCTTGCACGAGGTCGGCGCGGATCGGTAGTCGGGCCTCGCCCAAGATCTGCGAGGCGATCTCCACGCTGGTGCGCTCTTGGAAGATCCGGCTCGTGCGCCCGAGTCGAAGCAGCTCGAGACCCGGGACCAGCGTCAGCTGGAAGTGGCTCGCGCCTGTCGAATCCTCGCCGCTGCGCTGTCGGACGCGCCGCACGACACCATGGACAAGGCGCCGCGCGACGTTGCCGAAGACGAAGCTCGCGCGCTCGCCGACGAGGCGCCGCCGGGCACTCGGGGACAACGGCTGATCGCCGCGCACCCGCAGATCGAAGCGATAGGGCGTCGAGAGCCCCTCGCGACCCGAGAAGGACACGACCTGCAGGCGCAGTCCCTGCAGCAACGGACAGCGAAGCTCAAAGTCGGACAAGAGAACCTCCTCGCGCGTCGACCATGCGGGGGAGGGTCGCACGATCTCTCGAACGATCGACAGCCACAACACGCGACACCTCGCGATCGTTTGGGCTCCAACGAATCGCCCCCGCTATGCTCCGAGCATGCGCGCGCTGCTCATCGCCTCGCTCACGGTCGTCGGTCTCTTCGGGGCCGCCCCGCGCGAAGCGTCCGCGGACGCCATCCCCCCTCCCACCCGCCCCGAGTGGGACGATCCGCCCGCGCCGCTCCCGCCGCCGCTCGAGGTCGTCGCAGCGTGCGCCGTCCTCGCGTCAGGCGCCCTCCTCGTCGCGCGCGCCCGACGGTCGCATCACCGAGCTCCCTCGTGATCGCGCCCGAGATCGTGGAGCGCGGGCTCGACGCCGACGGCGCGCCAGTTCTCCTCCGGCCGTTGCCCCTCGACCGGTTCGGCGGCTCGACGCATCCGCTGGATTTCGTCGCCCAAGCCGAGCTCGAGCGCGTCGCGCGCGTCGCCGCCTCGCTCGAGAGCGCGTGGACGCTGCCGATCGCGACGTCGACCCCACGCGTCGCGTACCGCCCGATTTCGTCAAGCGGGGTGAACTTCCTCCGAGCCCTCGAAGAGCCTCACCTCCTGCGCCCTCGCGAGCCTCTCTCTCTCGAGCAGGCCGCGCTCGCTCTGCTCCAGCTCTGCGAGGTCTTCGCGCACGCCCACGCAAACGGCGTCGCTGGCTTCGGTGTCGACGTCCACGACGTCGCCGTCTTCGTCGATGCCATCGCTCGCTCCGCCGGCTCGGGCTCCGGAGGACCGGAGCCCCAGTCTCGCTTCGCTCGACCCACGCCGGCTCCGCTCCGAGGCCGTCGCTCGCTCCGCCGGCTCGGGCTCCGGAGGACCGGAGCCCCAGTCTCGCTTCGCTCGACCCACGCCGGCTCCGCTCGAGGCCGTCGCTCGCTCCGCCGGCTCGGGCTCCGGAGGACCGGAGCCCCAGTCTCCCTTCGCTCGACCCACGCCGGCTCCGCTCGAGGCCGGGGCCCCGCGGATCGTCGTCGTCCTGCCGAACCTGCCTCCGCGCGGTCGTCGCTCGTTCGCGCACCGACCGCCCTACCAGCTCTCCGCGGTTCGCGGCGATCTCTGGAACGCGATCGTTTTCTTCGGTGATTTGCTCGCGGGTCACGTGCCGCGCCCCGAGCACGGCGGTCGCGGAGTCGCTCCGCACGCTCACCCCGAGCGACACCTATCCCGAGCCCGCGCCGCTCCCCGACTTCGGCCCCGAGGCGCACGAGCTCTCACGCGTCCTCACGGACGAGGATGGAAGCGGCGACCTCATCCAAGACCTGGCGTCGCTGCTGCGCGCGTCCTCCCGCTCGCGGGCGCGCCGCCCGGTTGGGCCTCGCGTGTCGCAGCCATGCCGCGCGTGTCTGTCGTCGAGCAGCGACCCGACTACGACCGCATCATCGAGCTCGGTGAAGCCGAGCGAGCCACGCGCGGCGCCGACCGATACGTGTCGCTGCCGCTCGCGGCCGCGTACCACGCGCGAGGCTGCGCTTCGCTCTCGCGCGCGGCGCTCGACTCTGCGGAGCGCGACGTCGCCCGCGCGCTCGAGCTCGATCCGTGGGCGCGGTACCTCGTCACGCGCGGCTCATTGTGCGAGGCGCGAGGTGATCTCACGGGCGCGCTCCGTGACTATGACAGCGCAGTCGCGGCTGCGCGGCCGCCGCCGCCGACCCCCGACGAGGTCGAGCGGATCCACGAGGGCTTGCTCGTCGAGTGGGAGCGCTACGGCGGCGACGCGCTCGAGGGCGCGAGAGCGCTCTACGCGCGCGGCGTGACCCGCGCTCGCCGCGGCGATCTCGTGGGCGCTCGCGACGACCTCCGCGAGGCGAAGGCCGCGTTGGCTTGCGTTTCGAGGGACCCGCGCGGCGAGCTCCCGGACCTTCGCGAGCGCCTCGAGCGGTCCATCGCGGCGCTCGCTCGGCACCAGCCCTTCGCGAAGCTCACGTGACGCACACGGAACGAGTCGCTCCGGAAACTTGGCCTTCTCGGATCCAGTTCGCCATACGACCCCCGTAGGGTTCTTGCCCATTCGTAGATGAGTGCACTCATCGAGACGACGGGCCTTCAAGCCTGGCCCCTGAGGCGCTAGGTGCCTCTTGCGTCGAGAGCTGCGGTGCAGTCTTGGCCCAAGGTCTGCTTCGACGGACAACGCGTTGCCCTGAGCCGGCCGCATTGGCCTCGGTTTTCGAGGAGCTTCATCTACACCCCATGGCGACGACCGAGCCGATCATCCAGAACCGCGAGCGAGGTCGCCTGCGCGCGAGCCTCCTGCGGATCGTCGGGCTGATCCTCGGTCTCGCGCTCTTCGTTTACACGCTGCGAGGCCTCGACACCGCGAGCCTCGGGCGCATCCTCCACGACCTCGGGCCGCTCGTCCTCCTGGTGCTCGTGCCGCAAGGTCTGGGCACGCTGGTTCACACCCTGGCGTGGAGATCTCTTCTCGCACCGCTCGGCACCCGCGCACCCCTCTTCGCGCTCACGGGCACCTTCTTGGCGAGCGAGTCCGCACGAATGGCCTTGCCTGCGGGCGCCGCCATCGGGGAGTCGCTCGCGACGTGGGGGGTCAAGTCTCGGTTCGGGGTCTCGTGGCGTGGCGCGGTCGCGACCGTCGCGACGAAGAAAGCCTGGGTTTTCGGCACGCACGGGCTCTGCATCTTGGGGCTTTTGCTGGTCGCGCATGAACCGCTCGACCGCCTCGCACGTAACCTCCCTGCAGGCTTCGCCATCTACCCCGTCACGATCGGGATGGCGCTCAGCCTGCTCTTCAGCAATGCCTTCGCGCTCGCGCTCCTCACCTCGCGTCGCGCGGCGCGGGTTGCCGTCGCGATCGTCGCGCGCATCCCGTGGCAGCGCACGCGGCTCTGGGCCGCCGAGCGCGCTCGCAGTGAGGGCACCGAGGCAGCGTTCGCCATCCCGACCTTGGCCCACGCCAAGGCCGCGCTGTTCCTCCTGCTCCAGTGGATGACCGAGATCTGCGAGAGCTGGCTCATCCTCCGCCTCTTGGGCCTGCCCGTGACGTTCTCCGAGGCGCTCGTCCTCGAGCTCGGCGGCTCCCTCGTGCGCGCCGCCGCATTTCTCATCCCGGGGGGGCTCGGTGTCCAAGACGCAAGTTTCGTCGGAATGATCGCTGCACTTGGTTTCCCTGGCGCTGAAGCAGCAGGCGCCGCGTTCGTCCTCCTGAAGCGCGCCAAGGAGGCTTTTTACATCCTGCTCGGGCTGATCACGTTCAGCGCCATGCGGCGCGAGCCCGAGACCATTCCACCGCTCGCGGTGGAGGAACGCTCGTGAGCCCCACCATGAAGAACAGGCCGAAGAAGATTCTCTTCATCTGCGGATCCATCAACCAGACGACGCAGATGCACGCCATCTCGAAGGAGCTGCCGGAGTTCAGGCACGCCTTCACGCCGTACTACGGCAGTCGAGACTTCGACGTGGCGAAGGCTCTGGGCGGCCTCGAGAACACGATCGGCGGACACAAGCTCGGCCGCCGCTGCCTCGATTATTTGCGCGATCACGACCTGCCCTGTGAGGTCGGCGGCGCGCTCAACGACTTCGATCTCGCGCTGCACTGCTCGGATCTGATCTGGCCGAGCAACCTCAACGGCAAGAAGGTCATCCTCGTTCAAGAGGGCATGACGGATCCGCCGAGCCTGCTCTATCCCGTCATCCGCAGGGTGCGCGCCCTGCCGGGTTGGCTCGCGGGGACGAGCGCCTTCGGCCTCAGCGATCGCTACACGAAGTTCTGCGTCGCCAGCGAGGGCTACCGCGACCTCTTCACGTCGCGCGGCTGCGACCGCACGAAGATGGTCGTCACCGGCATCCCGAACTTCGACGACTGCAAGCGCTACGCGCGCAACGCGTTCCCCCACAAGGGCTTCGTCCTCTGCTGCACCTCCGACGTCCGCGAGGTCTTCTGGTACGAGGACCGCAAGGCCTTCATCCTGCGCGCCGTCCAGATCGCGAAGGAGCGCAACAAGCCCCTCATCTTCAAGCTCCACCCGAACGAGAAGCTGCCGCGCGCTACCGACGAGATCGCCAAGTGGGCGCCCGGCGCGCTCGTCTACACCTCGGGCTCCGCCGAGGAGATGGTCGCGAACTGCGATACTTTGATCTGCAAATATTCGTCGCTCGCGTACGTGGGCATGGCCCTCGGCAAGGAGGTCTTCAGCCACTTCGACCTCGCCGAGCTCCGCGCGCTCCTGCCTCTTCAGCACGGCCAAGCAGCGAAGAACATCGCCGCGGTCGCGCGCGAGATGCTCGGCAGCGACAGCGCGGTCCGCAGCGAGCGCGTGGCGAACGGCACGCTCCGCGCCGTCGGCGGCACGGGCTCCACGGTCGCGCCGAACGGCAAGCTCGTCGGGGTCTGAGCCGTGTCCGAGCTGCTCTCGCGCCTCGCCGAGGCGCGCGCGGCCGACCCTTCCTGGGTCGCAGCCGACCCCGCGGGCGCTCGCGTGCTCGTCGTCGTCCAGGCCCGCATGGGCTCCTCGCGCCTGCCTGGCAAGGTCGCGCTCCCACTCGCAGGCGCGCCGCTCCTCGTTCGGATGGTCGAGCGCCTGAAGCGCGTGAAGACCCCCGTCGAGCTCGTCGTCGCGACGAGCGTTTTGCCCGAGGACGACCGCGTCGTCGAGCTCGCCGCCGAGGCTGGGGTGCGCTGCCATCGGGGTGATCCGCTCGACTGCCTCGATCGCCACCTCACGGCTGCGCGCGAGGCTCGCGCCGACTTCGTCGTGAAGATCCCGAGCGACTGCCCGCTCATCGACCCCGCGATCGTCGATCGCGTGCTCTCGGTGTTCTTCGCGGCGCCCGATCGCTACGACTACGTCTCGAACCTGCATCCGGGCACCTGGCCCGACGGCAACGACGTCGAGATCGTCCCGATGGCCCAGCTCGAGCTCGCCGGCCGCGAGGCCACGCGCCCGCTCGAGCGCGAGCACACGACGCCGTTCTTCTGGGAAAACCCCGAGCGATTTCGCATCGAGAACGTGGCCTGGTCGCTCGACCTCGCGATGAGCCACCGCTTCACGATCGACTACCGCGAGGACTACGCCTTCATCGCGGCTGTCTTCGACGCGCTCTACCCGAAGAAGCCTGCCTTTTCGCTTTACGACATCCTCGAGCTGGTCGAAAAGCAGCCCGAGCTCTACGCCCTCAATCACGCCTATGCCGGCGTGAACTGGTATCGGCACCACCTCGGCGAGCTCAAGACCGTCACCGCAGATCACACGCGGACCGACGTTCGCTGACTCGCCCGAGGCTCGATAGCTTTCACCAAAACCGAGTTCGAGACCGAGGCTCACCGTGGCGAAATACCCCGTCATCACCAAGTCGAACGAGCTCTGGGCGCGCAGCGTCGGGCTCATCCCCGCCGGCACCCAGACCCTGGCCAAGGGCCCCGGACAATGGACCGAGGGCGTCGCTCCCAAGTACCTCGCTCGCGGCAAGGGCGCGCACGTCTGGGACGTCGACGGCAACGAGTACATCGACCTCATCATGGGCGTCGGTCCGCTCTCGCTCGGGTACGGCTACGGCGCGGTAGACGACGCGATCCGCGCCCAGCTCTCCGACGGCATCACCTTCAGCCTCATGCACCCGCTCGAGGTCGAGGTCGCCGAGCTCGTCCGCGAGGTCGTCCCCCACACGGAGAGCGTGCGCTTCTCCAAGACGGGCTGCGACGCGACGAGCGCGGCGGTGCGGCTCGCGCGCGCCTTCACCAAGCGCGAGCGCGTCATCTGCTGCGGCTACCACGGCTGGCACGACTGGTACATCTCGGTCACCGACCGCAACCTCGGCATCCCCGAGTCGACGAAGGATCTCGTCTACACCTTCAAATACAACGATCTCGACTCGCTCGCCGACGCGCTCGACGACTCGGTCGCGTGCGTGATCCTCGAGCCCATGGTCTTCGAGTCGCCGAAGCCCGGCTTCCTCGAGGGCGTGCGCAAGCTCTGTGACGAGCGGGGCGCGCTGCTCGTGTTCGACGAGATGTGGACCGGCTTCCGCATCGCGCTCGGCGGCGCGCAGCAGCGCTTCGGTGTTCGAGCGGACCTCGCCTGCTTCTCGAAGGCCATCGCGAACGGCATGCCGATCAGCGTGATCTCCGGCCGCGCCGACGTCATGCGTCTCTGCGAGAAGGACGTCTTCTTCTTCACGACCTTCGGCGGTGAGGCGCTCAGCCTCGCGGCGACGAAGGCCACGATCGGTGAGCTCCGCAAGCACGACGTGCCCGCCTTCCTGGCGAAGCAGGGGACGCGCCTGCGTGAGGGTTACCTCGAGATCGCCCGGCAGAACGGCCTCGAGGCCTCGACCAAGTGCTTCGGCTACGACGCGCGCACAATCATCACGTTCGACGACCCGCGCTCCCCCGCTCTCGCGATGAAGACCTTCGTCCAACAAGAGATGCTCGCCCGCGGCATCCTCTGGGGTGGCTTTCACAACGTTAGCTTCAGCCACGGCGACGCCGAGGTCGACGCGATCCTCGGCGCCTACCGCGAGGTCCTGCCCATGCTCGCCGAGGCCCTCGGCGACCGCTCGGTCGAGCGGCGCCTGCGCGGCAAGCTCCTCGAGCCCGTCTTCCGCAAGACCGACAACTTCCACATCAAGCCGCGCCAGGAGAAGAAGTCGTGAGCCTCGAGCGCTTCGACCTCACGGGCCGCGTCGCCATCGTCACGGGCGCTGTGGGCCTGCTCGGCAAGCAGCACGTGCGCGCGCTCTTCGAGGCCGGCGCGCACGTCGTCGCCGCCGATGTCTCGGCTGCCGCCGCGAAGGCCTTCGCCGAGTCCTTCCCGCGCGAGATCGCGAAGGGCGCCGCGGCGCCGCGCGTGCTCGGGCTCGGCGTCGACGTCACGTCGAAGACCTCGCTCGAGGCCGCGCGCGACACCATCCTCGCGGAGTTCGGGCGCATCGACGCGCTCGTCAACAACGCCGCGATCAACGACATGTTCGAGAGCCCGCAGGCCGGCGCTGAGCTCTCCAAGTTCGAGAACTACCCGCTCGAGCTCTGGCAGCGCTCGCTCGACGTGAACGTCACCGGCGTCTTCTTGTGCTCGCAGATCCTCGGCACGCCGATGGCGCGCGCGGGGCGCGGCAGCATCATCAACGTCGCCTCGACGTACGGCCTCGTCGCCCCCGACCAGTCGATCTATGTGCGCCCCGACGGCACGCAGACGTTCTACAAGTCCGCGAGCTACCCCGCGACCAAGGGCGCGGTCCTCTCGTTCACGCGGTTCTTGGCAGCGTATTGGGGGCACGCCGGCGTGCGCGTCAACGCGCTCTGCCCGGGCGGCATCGAGAACAACCAAGAGCCTTATTTCCAAGCCAACTACGCCAAGAAGACGCCGCTCGGGCGCATGGCGAAGTCGGACGAGATGAGCGGCGCCATCGTCTACCTCGCCTCCGACGCCTCGAGCTACATGACGGGCTCGGCCATGGTCGTCGACGGGGGCTGGACAGCGTGGTGAACCGTGTGTCGCTCCCTGCCGACGAGGTCGCGGCTCGCGCGCGGCGGGTCCGCCTCGTCCTCACGGACTGCGACGGCGTCCTCACCGACACGGGCATCTACTATTCGGTCCGCGGTGAGGAGATGAAGCGCTTCTCTTTCCGCGACGGGATGGGCTTCGAGCGCCTGCGCAAGAGCGACATCGCGGCCGCGATCGTCACCGGCGAGAACAGCGACATGGTGACCCGGCGCGCCGAGAAACTCGGGATACGAGCCTTTCTCGGTGTCAAAGACAAGAGCGCCGCCGCGCAGGAGATCTTCTCCGAGTACGGAGTCGCCGCCGACGAGGTCGCGTTCATCGGTGATGACGTGAACGACCTGGGGCTCATCCAGTTCCTCGACGAGACCGGCCTCACGGGCGCGCCCCGCGACGCCATGCCGGACGTCGTGCGTGGGGTGCACTGGGTCTCCACCGTCGTGGGTGGGCACGGCGCCTTCAGGGATTTTGCAGAGTGGATTCTGTCGGCTCGCGCCGAGGTCTCGGCCTCGTGAGTCGTGTTGAGGAGGAAGTAGTGATGTCGAACAAGCCTGCAATTCAGGTCGGCGAGCGCTGGGTCGGCGCCGACCACCCCGTCTACGTCATCGCCGAGATCGGCATCAACCACAACGGCTCGGTCGAGCACGCCAAGAAGATGATCGACGGCGCCGTCCTCGCGGGCTGCGACGCCGTGAAGTTCCAGAAGCGCACGCCCGAAGTCTGCGTCCCCAAGGACCAGTGGAACATCGAGCGCGACACCCCGTGGGGTCGAATGACCTATATCGATTATCGGTACAAGGTCGAGTTCGGCGTCGACCAATATGCCGACATCGATCGGCACTGCAGGGAGCGCAAGATCCACTGGTTCGCGTCCTGTTGGGACGAGCCCAGCGTGGAGTTCATGGAGCGCTTCGATCCGCCTTGTTACAAGATCGCCTCGGCGTCCGTGACGGATCTGCCGCTCCTCAGCGCCACCAAGGCGACGAAGCGCCCAATCATCATGTCTACCGGCATGAGCTCGATGCAGGAGATCCACGCGGCCGTGGAGCTCCTCGCGAGCGACGGCGGCGACAAGCGCCTGGCGCTCATGCACGCTATCTCGATGTATCCGTGCGAGGTGAAGGACCTCAACATCCGGATGATCCAGACGCTCGCCAACGAGTTCCCGAACCTGCCAATCGGCTATAGCGGTCACGAGACGGGGCTCACGCCCACGTTCGCGGCGGTCGCGCTGGGCGCTTCCATGGTCGAGCGCCACATCACCCTCGACCGCGCAATGTGGGGTTCGGACCAAGCCGCCTCTGTCGAGATTACCGGTCTCGTGCGACTCGTATCCGGCATACGCGACGTCACGGCGGCGCTCGGTAATGGCGTCAAGCTGGTCCACGACAAGGAACTCGCACAGGCGAAGAAGTTGCGTAGAGCCCCGAGCGTGCAGGCGAAGCCGAAGAACTGAGCTATAGGGGGTTCACGAGCTTCTTCGGGTTAGGAGTCGAGGCCGATGTCGATCCTGAGCGCCATCAAAGACCAATACGTGACGAATCGTGGCCTCAACTGGCCACTCCTGTCGCCGACGATCATCGTCATAGCGGCCTTCGTCTATATCGGGTTGGAGCACCTCTTCCCCTACGACCGCGGGCAGAAGCTATTTCGTAAAGGTTGGTTTACCGACTTCTTCTGGTACACCCTGGTCCAGAGCTACTTGATGGGGTTGCTGATCAGCTTCCTCATCCAGTTCATCGACACGAAGACGGGCCTTTCACGCCTGCAGATCGTGACGGCGTGGCCGCTCTGGGCGCAGATCCTCTTCTTCCTCGTCACGCACGACCTCTACATCTACGCGTTCCACCGGCTCATGCACCGGAACGCCGTCCTCTGGCGTCTCCACGAGGCTCACCACTCGGTGAAGGACGTCGATTGGCTCGCCGGGTCGCGCTCGCATCCGCTCGAGATCCTGGTCAATCAGACCATCGAGTTCCTGCCGATCGTGCTGCTCGGCGCTCCGCCCGAGGTCGCCCTGATGAAGGGCACGATCGACGCTGTCTGGGGCATGTTCATCCACGCCAACATCAACGTGCGGATGGGCTTCCTCGAGTACGTCATCAACGGGCCGGACTTGCACCGTTGGCACCACTCGAAGGAGTACATCGGCTACGGCTTCAACTACGGGACCAAGTTCGCCTTCTGGGATTACCTGTTTGGGACGATCTACAAACCCGGTAAGAAGCCGCCCGGCTACGGCCTCGCGGAGCCTTTCCCCGAGGGGTATTTCCCGCAGGTCGCGTTCGCATTCCGGCGCTTCGATACTCCGCAGCCCGCGACCCCCTCGGGTGACGCTCCCACGAACTCCTGAGTCCTGTAAGGCCATGATGGCCGCGCCGTTGTCGCTCGGTGAAGCGACTCCGGATCGCGGCCATCGCGCTTTTGCCGTTGTTCGGGTGCGCGGCGGCGCCCCATTGGGACGCGGCGCTCGGCGAGTGCGCTCCCTATCCAGAAACCGATGACGGCTACATCGATTGCGCGCTCGAGCACTCGCGCGTCCCCGGTCGACCCGTAGGTGAGGTCGCCGACGAGCTCGCGCACACAGCGGCGGCGCACGGCCGTGAAAATCAGGCTGACTACGACCACCGACAGGCGCTCCGGGCGCGTCTCGCCGAGGTTCTGCCCGCCGCCCTCGCGAGCGTCGGCGCACGCCGTGAGCTCCGCGTCCGTCGCGCGCGCCTCCTCGGTCACGAGATATGGCGGCTCGACCCGAGCGTCCCGCTATCCCCATTGGTGAAGCAGATCCTCGACGAGGGCGACGCCTTTCACGCGAGCGAGGCCCAGCGCCTCGAGGAGCGCTACCCCGTCAGCGCGTTCTTACATCGCTGTCATCTCGAGCCGGGTACCTGTCCGCTATGGGTCAGCCCTCGCCCGGCGGCGCTGACGGCCGCGCTGGAGAACCCCGCGGGCCTTCGGTGGACTGTGGGTGGGCCGAGCGAGTGCGAGCGCATCACGAGCGCGCTCGCGGTGAGCGGCCCGCCGGAGAACCCCCATGCCCTGGCGCAGACGCTCGTCGACCTCGAGCTCGTCGCCTGTGAGACGCTCCCCTCATTTGAACAACGTACTAGCTATCCGTGCGGTGCTTCGCAGTCGATCACGGTGACGGAGACGGTAGAGCGCGCGGTCGTTCGCGCGGTGTTCACCGTCGGCGCGAAGGCCCAGCCGGTCGAGGTCACGGGTGAGCGGCGCGTCCGAGTCAAACCCGAGGTCCAGCCGACTGGCTGCGCGCTGCCCATGTTCTTCGAGTTTGCGCGCGAAGCGGCCGAGCGCGCCTTCTTCAATCAGGTCACGTACCTCTTGAATACCGCCGCGACGATCAACGAGTGGCTGCCCGGGGTCGTGGCGGACGCCGACCGTGACGGGGACGAGGATCTCGCGATGGAGGCGCGGGCGATCCTCTTCGTCCGCGCCGAGGCCTCCACGCCTCTGGCGGACCTCGATTGGCTAGAAGAGCGAGTCGACCTATTGCGCCCCAACGTCAGCGATCCGGTGTTTGGAATTGGGGTTTACGCGACGGACGTCGGCTACGTGGCGGACAAGTACTTCTACCCCTTTTGACGGGTGAAGCGCTTCGGGTCGGGTGGCGCGTGATACCCTCGTATCGCTAGGCATCCACCATGGAAAGACCGCTCATCAAGTTCGGTTACGACGGCGACTGGGTGATAAGAGCGGTCAAAGGCAGAGCCGATCGCTCTCGGCACTCTCAAGAGCAATACGCAGGCACCGAGTTCGACAACAAGTTCCTGCCCGCGCCGATCGACTGCAAGCCTTGGGTCGACGGCCAGACGAGCGGCTGGGATCTGTTCTTCTCCATGGATGTCACCTTCATGGTGGCCGACATCGAGCGCGGCCTCTTCTCGGTGCCGCCCGAGATGAGCGGCAAGATAGGCGCCTTCGGCCCATTCCATTTGGGGGTCTACACCGGAGTCCGGATCAGGACGGCGCCGGGCTGGGTGACGATGATCGACCGCGTCGCCGATCCGAAGATCCGCGAGAGCCTGCCGTTCTCGACCGAGACCGCGATCCTCGAGACCGACTGGTACATCTGGTTCAAGAACTTCATCGTGATTCGGCCGGACCTGTCGCGCCTCGCGGTGATGGACGCGATCACGATCGAGCGCGGCACTCCGCTCTGTCGCGTGCGGGTGATTCCACGGCTCGAGCTCATCGAGTCCGCCGAGTTCTCGGAAGAGGACTACGCAGAGCTCAAGCGCGCCCAAGACGACTACACCCAGACCGAGCTCGCGATGAACGCACAGCAGCGCTTCCGCGCGGCCGGGCCGAAGGCCCTCTTCTATCCGCTCTACAAGCTGCGCGCGGCCGAGCACCGCATGACCTGGGAAGAGGGCGGGCCGCGCCGCGAGCGCGGTGACGCCAGCGTGATGCGCGACGGCGCCGAGCTCGCGAACGCAGCGGCCGCCGCGTCGGAGAAGGAAGCGCGCGAGGTCGAAGCCCAGGCCGCCGCCGACGCTCAGGTCTCGAAGCCGGGCAGCGGCTCGTAGAGCTGCTCGGGGTCGTCCTCTTCGCCAGGCTCGGCGAAGACGGGCTCTTCGTCGTCCTCTTCGATCTCGGCGTGCGCTTCTTCTCTCTCGAGCGCGCGCTCGAGGAGCGCGATCCCATCCGAGCCGGAGACGCGCGCGCCCGCCGCGCGGTAGAGCGCGTATGGCAGGGGATGCTCGCGCGAGAGGAGCAAATCGAGCGCGCGCGGTGTGACGCGAACGATGGGCTTACCGTCGGTGCTGCTCCGCTGCGTCTGCCGTAGCTCGCGCGGCTCGTAGACCGTGAACTCGACGAGGAGCGGATCGGGCTCGCGGTTCGGGCGCGGCCCGTCGCACGCGGCGATCCAGCGCGAGAGCTCGGCGCTCGGCTCGAAGCGGTAGTGCACGTACTCGCGCATCTCGCCGCCTTTCTGGATGCACGCGAGCTCGCGCTCGACGGCCCAACCGAGGTCGGCGAACGCGCGCTCGAGGTCCTCTTCTTGTTCGGGGAACACGTGGAGGTCGATGTCGCTCCCGCGCCGCACGTGGCCGGTGCTCACCGAGCCGATGAGCCGCGGTCGAAAGGCCTCCAACGGGCGCATGACCTCGAGCGCGACGACCCGCAGCGCGAAGAGCCGGCGCCTGCGGAGCGGGCCATCGGCGAGCTCCGCGAGGTACAGGATCGCCTCGCGGATCTCGCCGTTCGAGGGCAGCTCGTGCGGGCGGAAGCACGCGGCGCGGCGGCCCTCGACGCGGCCCAACAGGCGGCGCGCGGCGATGCGCTTCGCGGTGAAATACTGCTTCACGTCCTCTTCGATCATGAGGCGCGCGGCCTCGAGCGTGATGCGGGCGCGCAGGCCTCCGAAGCGCTCGCTGCTCATGTCGCGATGGGGGTGAGGGCCGCGCGCAGCTTCGCCAGCGCGCCGCCTACAATTTTGTCATCGCGTCTCGCCCCGAAGAGGCGCTTCTGCACGACCTGCTGCGTGATCCCGAGGCGCCGCGCGATCTCGCCCTGTGAGAGCCCCTCGAAGAAGTAGGCCTCGACGACGGCGCGTTGCTTTTCGGTCAGGGCCTCGCGGACGGCGCGGCGGACCGCGGTCGCGAGCGCGACGTCGCTCGAGGGCCCGGCGGGCCAGAGGGCCTGCGACACCGGGAAGGCGTCGAGCTCGGCGAGGAGCACCACCGCGCGCTCAGAGGTCCTCCGCGTGGTCATGGCTGAGGGCGGCCTCGCCGCCTTGCTCGAGGAGGAAGGTCACAGCGTCTTCGGGGGTCGAGGCGTGCGCGTTGGGCGCGCGCCCCGCGAGGTCCCAGCGGCGCAGCATCGTGAGGTCGGCGAGATCGCGGCCAGTGTGGCGGCGCCGCGCTTTGCCGGGCGCGCGCAGGAGGTCGAGGTGATGGCGCACGAGGAAGACGACGCGTGGGTGGACGAGGCCGTCGAGGAGATCGGCGCCGGTCGCGTCGTGGTCGCTCGAACCTAGCACTTTGCCTACGTCGTGGAGGAGCGCGGCGCCGAGGAGGATGGGATCGGTCGTGTCACGGCGCGCGCAATCGAAGACCTGGAGCGAGTGGAAGAGGGCGTCGCCCTCGGGGTGGTACTTCGGGTCCTGACGGACGCCGTCGAGCGGGGTGAGGAGCGAGAGGAGCTCGTCGAAGAACATGGGTCGGGGAGGCGTCCAAAGGTGCGAAGGCGGACGCTCTCGACCTAGGGCGCGGTCACACCCACCGAGTCGGGAGGGAGGGCCGCCCGTGGGTGAGCGAGCGTGGTGTTCTGGCGCTGGAGGGTCCATCTCTGCCCCAAGTAAATAGTCCTTGCATTTGACGATAAGTTCTGCTCGTGCACGCGCTGCTGAGGAGCGCAGGTTCGGCGCGCGCGCGGGCTGTGAGTGCACGGGAAACACCGTGCTCTCGTGTGGCACCGTTCATGCTGCCTCGGGGGCATGAAAACGCGTCACGAATGGGCAGCCTCCCTGCTCGTGGTGCTCGCCCCGTTCGCTGCGGCATGCGGCGACGGGCCCTCGACGGGAGGCGGCGGCAGCGGCGGCAGCGGGGGACAGGGCGGCGGAGGTGCGCCCGCGGTGGACGCCTGCGCGAACGTCGACGCCTTGCGCCCGAGTTGCCAGGATCTGCCCGAGCGCTTCGATGCGTCGACGACGATCGAGAAGGGCTGCTACCTCGCGGCGAAGACGCCGATCATCGCGGCCGGCGTCACGCTGACGATCGAGGGTGGGGTTACAATCTTGTTCGCGGAGGGCACGAAGCTCGCCGTGAGCGAGGACCGCGCGCTGGTCGCAGTCGGCACTGCGACGGAGCCGATTTGCCTCACGGGTGACATCGCGACGCGCGGCTCTTGGCAGGGCGTGGAGCTCGGCCGAACCGAGGGCGACGCGGACGCGCTCGAGTACGTCACGGTCGAGTACGCGGGCAACACCGAGTCCGACGCGAGCAACGCAGGCATCAAGGTCGTCTCGGACAGCCGCGAGGTCGCGCTCTCGATGAAGCACACGACGGTGCGCGAGAGCGAGGGCTACGGGCTCTACCTCGTCGCGAGCGCGGACTTGTCGGCGTTCGAGGCGAACACGTTCACGAAGAACGGGCTCGGGCCGGTGAGCGTCGACTCGGAGGTCGCGGGCGTGCTCGACGCGGGCTCGAGCTACACCGGCAACGACGTCGACGAGATCGCGGTGCGGAGCTACCAGCTCTCGAAGAACGCGACGTGGGCGTCGCTCGGTGTGCCTTACCACCTCGACAGCCACCTCGCGGTGAAGGTCCCGTGGACCATCGAGCCGCCGAACACGATCGTGATGAGCGCGGGCGGCTGGATCAGCGTGCAAGGTGACGGCGCGGCGCTCAACGCAGTCGGCACCGCCGAGGCGCCGATCCTGTTCACGGGCGCGGTGAAGATGCGCGGCTCGTGGGACTACCTGAAGTTCGACACGACGAACAACGCCGCGAATCAGCTCGCGTACGTCACCGTCGAGTACGGCGGCAGCATCGCGAGCGACGCGGACGGCGCGGGCATCAAGGCCACCGCTGACAGCCACGGCACGACTCTGAGCCTCGACCACGTGACCGT
Source organism: Polyangiaceae bacterium (assembly GCA_046351325.1). Taxonomy (GTDB): domain Bacteria; phylum Myxococcota_A; class Polyangia; order Polyangiales; family Polyangiaceae; genus Xiheicaenibacterium. Next base: position 263,831 of record JAXLYR010000002.1, read on the forward strand.
GCAGGAGAGCGATGGCTTCGGTCTGTTCCTCACTGGGAGCATGACGATGCCGGTCTTCGCGAACAACACGTTCACCGAGAACGGGCTCGGCCCGGTGAGCGTCGGATCGCTCGCGGTGCAGCTCCTCGACAAGACCTCGAGCTACACGGGCAACCACGTCGATCGCGTGCGCGTGCGCGACGGCAACGTGAACGCCGACGTGACGTGGCCGTCGCTCGGCGTGCCGTTCGAGCTCGAGCAGCGCATCAACGTGAGCGCCGTTTGGACGCTCGAACCCGGCGTGACGCTCATCCTGCCGGAGCTCGGTTGGATCCACGTCGGCGGCGACGACGCGGCCTTCCACGCGGTCGGGACCGAGAGCGCGCCGATCACGATCACCGGCCTCGAGCCGACGCCCGGCTACTGGAAGGCCATCACCTTCGATACGTCGCTCAACCAGGCGAACGCCATCGAGCACGCGACCGTCGAGTACGGCGGCGCAGTCGAGGGCGGCGGCGAGGAGGGCATGATCCAAGCGCAGTCCGACAGCCACGGCGTGGTGCTGAGCGTGAAGAACAGCACCGTCCGCCACAGCGCCCAGTTCGGGATCTGGCTCGGCCACTACGCGAGCTACAACGACGACATCGAGTCGAGCAATACCTTCAGCGACAACGCCGAAGGCAACGTGCTCATGCAGCCGTAAGCGCGTCCGTCAGAGGCGCTCGACGATCTTCATCGCGGTGCGATCGGCGAGCGCCATGACGGTGAGCATCGGGTTCACTGCAGGGCTCGACGCGAAGACGCCGGTGTCGGCGATATAGAGGTTGTCCATCCCGTGGCAGAGGCCGTCCTCGTCGACGACGCCGCTCGTGCGGCTCTTGCCCATGCGGGTCGAGCCGAACGCGTGGTTCGCCGCGGTGATGGTGTCGCTGCACTTGAGGTTCATCGTGCGCAGGACCTCGCTCTCGCGCTTCGTGTGGATCTCCTCGGGGATGCCGTGGATCCCAGGGAGGATCGATGACGCGCCCGAGGCCCAGCAGATGTCGCTGAGGATCCCGAGGCCGCGCTGGATGAGGCGAACGTCGGCGTCGTGGAAGTGGAAGGTGAGGTCGGGCTCGAAGCTGTTCCGCTTGGCGCGGACCTCACCGAAGGAGCGATCGGCCGCGATGATGACGTCGAACGGCGCCATCTTGTCGTAGGTCGTCAGCGTGCGCTGATAGTCGCGGCCGAGCCCGGGCAGGCGCGCCGCGAGCACCGACGGCGGCGACCAGAGGACCTCGAGCTTGATGCCCTCGCGCAGGTAGTGGAGCGAGTGGTAGCCCTGCGTCGCGCCCTTCCACGGATCGATCGCGTCTTGATAGACGGCCATGATCGCGAGGCCGGGGTGCATGAGCAGCCGCTTGCCGATCCACTCGTTGTCGCGCATGACGCCGCTCTGCTGCAAAATCACAGGCGTCTGCATGCAGCCCGCGGCGAGCACGGTGACGCGCGGCCGGATGTGGACCGCGTGGCCCTGCTTGCCGGTGAACGGCTCGACGACGTGCCCCGTGACGCCCACGATGCGGCGCCCGTCGGCGACGACGCGCTCTGCGCGCACGCTCGTGAAGACGCGCGCACCTGCGCGGATGGCCGCGGGCACGTAGCTCACGTCGGTCGACTTCTTCGCGTCGTTGCGGCAGCCGGTGAAGCACTCGCCCGAGCCGCGGCAGCCCTTCACGTTGCGCCAAGTGGGCTCGCTCGAGATGCCGAGCGCGTCGCAGCCTTGTTTGAAGCGCAGGTTGCGCTCGCCCTGCGCTTCCTTCGGCGTGGGGGCGACGAAGAGGAATTTCTCGACGCGTTCGTAGTGGGGCGCGAGCTTGGCGGCGTCGAGCTCGACGCCGGTCGCGTGGTTCCACTTGTTCCAGATCCACTCGGGCGCGCGGGCGCAGATCGCGGAGTTCACGAGCGAGCCGCCGCCGAGGGCGTTCGCCTGCATCGTCGGGATGAACATGTTGCCGCGCGCGGCGCGCGTCCCGCCCTCGCGGAGCATGCGCTGCATGGCCTCACCGGCCTCGAGGACGAAGTCCTTCTTGCCGAAGGGCGGGCCCTCCTCGAGGAGGATGACGTCGTGTCCTGCCTCGGCGATCTCCTTCGCGACGACGGCGCCCCCGGGCCCGCTGCCGACGACGAGCACGTCGCACGCGAGCTCGAGAGGCTCGTGGTAGTCGGTGTAGACCTTCACCCCGGCGTGCGGATCGGCGGGCGGAAAATCGAGCGGCGCGCGCTCGGTGCGGCTCACGGGTAGCGACTTCACGGCTGCACCTCGACCTGCTTGTTTCCCAGGTTGAACGGGTCTGTGTCGGCCTTCATCCGCATCGACTTCGCGACCGTCGGATGCGCGAGGTAGCCCATCGTCAGCATCGTGCGCATCGAGAGGAACGCGATGCGCCGGAAGTAGATCGGGCTCGTGCGCATGCGCTCGAGCACCGCGAGGCGCCCCGCCTCATCGAGGCTCGTGAACCGCTTCTTGATGCCGAACACCCACGGGCCGTGCTCGATGAACCAATAGAGCAGGTGCACGAGGACCCGCTGCCCCTCGGGCAGCCGATCCATATAGCGATCCATATAGGCGACGAGGCCGGCTTCCGTGCCGCTGATCGGGATCGGCCCGTCCTTCGGAAAGAAGGCGTCGGCGCAGGCCGCGACGATCGCCTGCTCCTTCGCCGACATGTGGCTCGGATCGAGGACCTTCTCCGGGTAGCCGGCGAAGAGCCCACGGCCGAGCGCGACCGCCGCGCCTGCGAACAACAACGGGGGCACCATCATGCTGTCCTCTCTTTCTGCTTGGTCTTCTTGGGCGCCGGCTTCTCGGGGGAGCCGCCGAGCAGCTCGACGAGGGTCGAGTCGACGCGGCCGAGGTACTGATCGAGCTGCTCGATCGCGCCGCGCTCGTCGCGCGCAGCGACGAGATCGAGCAGGCGCGCGGTCGAGGGCGCGTAGTCGGGTGGAGGGCCCCCCGCGAGCGGGGCGTAGCGCGCGTGGAGCTCGCGCATCGGTCCCCAGAAGGCGTTCGCGAACCACACCGCGGGCCAGAGCGCGCTCGCGATGACGAGCCCGCGGAAGATCTCGAGCTCGGCCATCACGTGCTCCGCGGGATCGGTCACGTGCTTCGAAGCCTCGAACGCAGCGCGCACCTGAGCGATCGCAGCGTCGGACGCGTAGCGGACCGCGAGGCGCACCGCCTCCTTCGCGAGGAGGCGGCGCATGTTCAAGAGCTCGAGGATCGAGCGCTCGAGATCGCGCTCGCCCGCGTGCGCGATGAAGGTCGGTAGGAGCGCGGGCGTGCCGTCACGCCGCCAGTCGAGCACCCGCGCACCCGACCCACGTCGGGACGCGACGACCCCGAGCGTCGCGAGGCGACTGAGCGCCTCACGCACGGTGCTGCGCCCGCACCCGAGCTCCGACGCGAGCTCCGTCTCGGCCGGGAGCCGCACGCCCGGTGGATAGCGACCTGAAACGATGGCCGCGAGGAGCTCACGCGCGACGCGCTCGACCTCGCCCTCGCGTGCTCCACGCTCGACCTCGCCCTCCAGCATGTCCGACAAATTAGTCTGACAACTTCGGTGCGCAAGTCCTTTCGCACACGCAGCCCCCAAAACCGACCGAAGAGCCGAGCACGCGGCCGAGCACGGGCCATCGACCCGAAGGAAGTCGGCCTTTTCCATGCCCACCGAGCGTGGTCGGAGTAACCTTGGACCGATGGCTTCGTTGGTCTTTCGGACGGTGTCTTTCGGGTTTCCGGCCCTGGCCGCGGTGCTTGCGCTCGGCTGTGACGTCTACGACACGTCGCTGCTCACGGGGGGCTCCGGCGGGAACCCGACGACCAGCACGACGGGTGGCGCTGGGGGAACTGGCTCAGGCGCTGGCGGCGTCGGCGGGATGCACATGGACGGTGGCGGCGGCTCCGCGATGTGCACGATGCCGAACGACTGCCCCGGAATGGACGACGAGTGCAAGACGCGAACATGCGACGGCGGGACGTGTGGCATCGACCCCACCGCGTCGGGCTTCGTCGTCGCGCAGCAGACTGTGGGCGACTGCATCGAGCGTCGCTGCGATGGCGCCGGCAACATCGTCGGTGAGGTCGACGACAACGACATCGAGAACGACAACAACGACTGCACGACGGACAGCTGCGACGGCGGCACGCCGATGCACGTCAACAAGACGCTGCACACCTCGTGCACCGGCACGGCCCCGGCGAAGGTCTGCAGCGCCGAAGGCACGTGCGTCGAGTGCACTCAGTCGAGCGACTGCACCTCGAGCATCTGCACCGCGGGCAACACGTGCGCGCCTGCGAGCTGCGGCGACATGACCATCAACGGGATGGAGTCGGACACCGACTGCGGTGGTACCTGCACCGGCTGCATCATCGGGAAGAAGTGCAATTCGGCCGCTGACTGCTTGAGCAACGCGTGTGGTGGTGGGCCGCCGACGGTCTGCCAGCCGTCGTGCACCGACACCATCCAGAACCAGGACGAGACCGACGTCGACTGCGGCGGTACGAACTGCCCGAAGTGCAAGTTCGGTGAGGGTTGCGATGTCGCGAGCGACTGCGAGACCAACTCGTGCAACGGCATCACGTGCGGCTGTCAGGTCACGGACGGCTCGCTGCTCTTGAGTGAGGTCAAATGGCGCGGCGCGGGCGGCGGCACCGACGAGTTCGTCGAGCTCTACAACCCCGGGAGCGTGTCGGTAACGCTGACCTCGGCGTGGACAGTGGAGTGGCGGTCCGAGACGAGCGGTAGCTACGGCGTGCGGTTCACGGGGTCGAACCAGGTGGTCCCGAGCCACGGGCACTTCCTCATCACGGGCTCGGGCACGACGGGCGGCGACGCGACGCTCACGAGCGGTATCTCGGACGAAGGCAGCGTGGTGCTGAAGAACGGGGGGGCTCTCGTCGACGCGTTCTGCTGGAACTGCGGTGCGAACACCTTCTCCACGCACAGCTGTGAAGGTGGTCAAATCACCTTGACGGGTTGCGCGAACAGCGTCGACAGGAGCGTCGAGCGCAAGCCTGGTGGAATGCAAGGCAACTGCATCGACACCGACATGGTGAACTCCGACTGGGCCGAGCTCACGCCCTCGAATCCACAGAACCTCCTCTCGACTCCAACCCCGTAGTCGATTGGGTTCTACGGGAACTGTGCTAGAATCCACTCCGAAACGTTACGGAGCGTCAGCATGATCACCATTACCGACCGAGCTGCGGACAAGGTTCACGAGATCGCCAAACTGGAAGACCTGATCGGCCAGGGTCTACGGCTTCGGGTCATTGGCGGCGGGTGCGCTGGTTTCTCGTACGACCTCTACTTCGAGGACAAGCCCACCGAGATGGATGAGGAGTTCCAGGACAAAGGCATCAAGCTCTTCATCGACCCTCTCAGCTTCCAATACCTCGATGGAACGGAGATCGATTACGTCGAGACACTTCACGGCTCGGGCTTCAAGTTCCAGAACCCGAACGTAAAGAGCACTTGCGGTTGCGGCTCGTCGTTCTCGGCCTGAATTCACACGTTTCCTGAACCCCACTTCGCGACAGGCGAGCTAAGAAGAGGTCATGCACCTCATCCTGGTTCCGCTGGACGCCTCACAGCGCGCGCCCAAGGTTCTCGACACCGCAATCCACCTCGCACAGAAGACCGGCGCGAAGCTCCACTTGCTGCGCGCGGTCGGGCTGCCGCCTGAGATCCCGATGAGCCCGTTCGGAATCTCGCCCGACGGGTTCCTCCAGGTGCTCGTCGACGAGGCCAAGGGCACGCTGGCGAAGCTCGCGGCGAACGTCCCGAACGAGGTGAGCTACACGATGGAGACCCGCGTGGGCCCGCCCTGGGGGACCATCTGCGAGGTCGCGAAGGAGCTGAAGGCCGACCTCATCGTGATCGGTTCGCACGGCTACGGCGCGGTCGATCGCGTGATCGGCACCACCGCGGCGAAGGTCGTGAACCACGCGGCGTGTTCGGTCTTGGTCGCGCGCAACCTCGAGGTCTGAGTGCGGCTCGCGTCGGTCTCGACTGCGTCCACCCCACGCAGACCTGTCGGGTGGGCGCCGCCGGGCCCTCGGCCCCGCGGGGCAGCGGGAGACGCAACGCTCGTCCCCGGTGACGACGAGGATCTCTCGTACCTCACGGGCGACTACCGCATCTTCCAGCTGAAGCGCGGGCATCGCTGGTCGCTCGACGACTTCGCGACGGCTTGGATCGCGCTGCGCGCGGTGCGTGGCGCGGCGATGGACGTCGCGCAGTTCGCGGACCTCGGCTGTGGGATCGGCAGCGTGCTCATGATGCTCGCGTGGGGCCTGCCGCACGCGCGTGGCTTCGGGGTCGAGGCGCAGGCCGTCTCGCACGGGCTCGCGCTCCGATCGCTGCGCTTCAACGGCGCGGACGAGCGCTGCTCGATCGCGCTCGGCGATCTCCGAGAGCCGTCCGCGCTGCCACCCGCTCGCTCCTGCGACCTCGTCACGGGCACGCCACCTTACATTCCTGTGGGTTCTGGGCTCGTCTCGGAGAAGGCGCAGCGCGGCCCTTGTTGCTTCGAGACGCGCGGGGGAATCGAGGACTACGCCGCGGCTGCAGCGCCGCTCCTCACGCCGACTGGGCTCTTCGTTGCGTGCGTCGGTGCGTGGCCCGACGGGCGCGGTGAGGCCGCTGCGGCGAGCGCCGGCCTTCGGGTCGAGCGCCGCGTCGACGTGATCCCTCGGGCTGGCAAGCCCACGCTCTTCCGCGTGCTCGTGATGGGGTGCGCCGACGGACCGCCACGCGCGATGCCATCGATGCCGCGGCTCGTTCCGAGCGCTCGGCCCGAGCAAGACGACGTTGGCGCGATCGAGTCTTTCACCGTACGCGACGAGTTCGGCGCGCTAACGTTCGAGATGCACGTGGCGCGCGCGGACATGGGTTTGCCGCCGCGACCGGCTGTGATGCAGGAGGACCCTCGATGAAACGCAAGCGCGCCCCTGCCGATCGCAGTGGGCTCTCCCTCGCGGTCGGCCTCGGTCTCGCGGCCTGCGGCAGCGGCAACTCCACGACCGAGCACGCGAGCGGGCCGACCGCGTCGTCCCCCACGTCGAAGCCAACGTCGAAGGCCACGTCTGCTTCGTCGAGCGCAGCGGGGCCGTCCGCTTCGAGCGCGCCGAAGAGCAAGGGGACGCCCGCCGCCGAGGAGTGGGCGCCGAAGCTCGACGCGCACGCCGTGAAGGCCTCGGACCTCGCGACCCGCGTCCTCTACACGTGGACCTCGTCCGAACAAGCGACCGCGATCAAGCAGGGCTCGCCGCTCTTCACCAAGATCGTCTCGAGCTTGTACGGGCCGTCGTCGTTCGACTGGTCGCTGCAGGCAGCAGCCGATCAGGGGGACGAGATCGCCGAGCTCCTCCGCGCCGAGGGCTTCGCGCAGAAGCGCTTTGCGTGGCCGAATCCATACGGCGCGATGCTCGGCGGCGCGTACGGCAACACGCTGATGCGGGTCGAGCTCGCGGCCGACGCGATCATCGTCGACCTCGCGCATCGGCGTGCCGTCGTCGTCGACGGGACCGAGGTCCCGTTCGATACGCTCACGTCGAAGGCAAAATCCATCGCCGCGGTGTATTGGGAGAACGACGGCTTCCGCGAGTACGTCCTCGTCAACGAGTCGAAGGTCGCTCGCGTCTCGTTCGGCACGCCGGAGACCGCCGCCGCGTTCCAAGACGCTCGCGACTTCGTGAACGGCCTCGTGAAGGCCGTGCGACAGATGAGCGAGACCGAGGCGAACGCCGCGTTCGTCCGCTACGAGGAGGGCCTGGTCTTCCGCGCGGGCGTCGACCTGCCGCGCCTCACGGAGCACGACGCGATCCTCGCTCGGTTCTCGCTCGACAACGTGTCCTTCGACGGCCCACCCAAGGTCCGGACCTTCACGCTCGGCAAGACGCGGGCGGCGCTCAAGGACGACTGCAAGACCTCGCAGAGCGGCGACTACTCGTATCGATATACGGTCTGCTCGCCGCAGAACCGTTGCTCGGCGACCCCAGGCAACAAGTGCGTCGCGATCAAGCGCATGGGCATCACGCTCCCCGAGTAGCGCGTGATCCGACGAATCTCTCGGACAGAAGCGATGGCGCGCGCGCGCGCCAGCCTGGCCGAGGCGAGCACCGACTGCCCTCTCTGCTTCGTGCTCTCCCTCGGTGAGACGCCGATCGCGAGCGAGGGCGATTGCGTCCTCCTGCCGAACCGCTTCCCGCTTCGGTGGGGGCACCTGATGGTGATCCCGAAGCTCCACGTCGAGTCGTTCGGCGCGCTCTCCGACGAGGTCCACGCAGCGGCCGCGCGCCTCACGCTGCTCGCGAGCCGCGCCCTCGAGCGGACGCTGCGCCCGGGGCGCGTCTACACCGCGTCGCTCGGCTCGCTGAAGCCGGAGCTGAAGATCACGACGCCGCACGTGCACTGGCATGTCGTGCCCGTCGGCGACGAGCGGGCGGCCGACGTCTTCACGTGGTCGAGCGGCGTGCTCGCGGGTGACGAGGAGGATTGGGCTGCGCTCGCGACACGCATCCGGCGCGCGATCGAGGTGCTGCGGCGCGGCCCGGATGCGAGCGACCCCGAATAGGGATCAGCCGCGCGTCACGACTTGACGGCAAGTCTGGCAGTAAGGGCCATATCCGGGATAGGGCACGAGCGCGCTACCGCAGCGCGGGCAAGCGCCGAGGTTCGCAGTGCTCACCGGGCCGCTCGCGGGCGGGGGATTCGGTACGGAGGCGCGCTGTGGATAGGCCTGTTGGGGCTGCTGCGGATAAGCCTGTTGGGGCTGCTGCGGATAGGCCTGTTGGGGCTGCTGCGGATAGGCCTGTTGGGGCTGCTGCGGATAGGCCTGTTGGGGCTGCTGCGGATAACCCTGCTGCTGGGCGTAGGCTTGTTGCTGCGCGGGTTGCCCCGCGACGCCGGGCTGCCTCGCGCTCATGGGGCCAGCGGTATTCGGGCCCTCCGCGCGAGCCTGCGACCAGCGATTCTGCAGGTCGCGCACGTCGCCGCTCGCCGGCGCGCCGGCGTCCGGGATGGGGATTGCGCCGGCGCCGAGCATCTCGCGGAACCGCACGAGCATCTGGTGTTCGGCGGGGGTCAGGGTCTTGTCTCCCATCGCGACTGCGATGACAGTCGTAAAGGCGAAGTTCTTGTCGTTCACCTCGCGGATGCTCTTCGCCAGGCCCTGCAGCTTGATCTCGTAGGTCGGCAACATCGCCGCGGGGATCTGGGCGATCGCGTCCGCGGTCTCCTTGAAGAGCCGCTCGGCCTCTTTGGTGCCGATGGAGTCGCGAAGGACCGGGTTGGTCGTGACCTGACCACGCGCGGCGGCGATCTCGGCCTCGTTCGCGTTGCCGTCGGCGAAGACCACACACGCCATCGCGGTCGCCGCCCACTGCCCGGCTTCTTCACTCATCTTGCTTCCGAACCAGTTCATGGAGACCTCGCGGGCATCCTAACACCAGCCGCCGAGTCCCCTCGGACGCGAGCGCGAGCTTTCAGACGAGCCACTCCTCGTGCGCGCTCGCTCGCTCCGACAAGAAGATCGCGATGAGATCGTTCATCGAGAGATCGTCGCCCACGAAGCGCGCGCGGTGCTCGAGCCGAACCGCGCCGCGCGCGTCGAGGACCACGACCCCAGCGAGCTGCCCGACGTCGCCGTCGTCCGCGCGTCGCGCGGCCCAGAAGCCTCGGACGTAGAGCCCGAGCGAGCGCCCGATGCTGCGCAGGCCCACCGCCGCGGACATCGAGCGCGCGAGCCCCGCCGCGCGATGACACGCGAGCGACGGATCGGTGAGCGCGTGCACGCCTGCTTCTCCAGGTGCTCGACGCGTCGCGCCCGCGAGCCCCGAGCGCTCCGAGAACGCGCGCAGCGCCTCGAGCGAGCCCACCCCGATGATCGCGACGACTGCGCCGAGCGCCTCGATTTCGCCGCGGCGCTCGACGAGCTCGAACGCGCGCGCGGTGCACGTCGGGCACGCGAAATGGCGGACGAACACGAGCGCCGTGGGGCGGCCGGGGCTGCTCTCGGACCAACCGAGCGCGCGCTCGATCGGCACCTCACCGAGGGCCTCGCTGAGGACGGGCATCGAGGCGAGGGTCCGCACGAGATCGGGAGTGACCAACGCGCCCGAGAATAGGCGACCCCACTTCAAAAGGAGAAATGGCCCCCGCGCGATCGCGACACTCACCCCTCGAGATGCCCCAATCCCCCCACGCGCGAGCGTGGCGTCGGCTCTTTGCCGCCGCCGCGCTCGGTCCGCTGATCCTCGTCCTCTGCGGCTTCGACCTCGATAAAGGCGAGCTCAAATGCGAGCAAGCCGCCTCGAAGCTCGCGGAGTGCTGTCCCGATCTCGACCTCGGTCGACTGTCGTGCATTCAGCAGGGCGGCTGCGATCGCGGGCCGGAGGGCACGCTCGTCTCGATGGAGGAGAGCGACTGCATCCGCGCCTCCGACTGTGAGGATTTGGCCTCGCGGGACGTCTGCGAGCGAATCCGCGCTCGCATCGAATCCCTGGAAGATCCGGACGGCCCGACGATCCAAGAGCTCTACGGGGAGGACCCGCTGTGCGATTGATTTTGGTTACAGCGCTGTTCGCGGTGAGCGCCGCTTTCACGACCTCGGCGTTCGCGGCCGAGCCGCTCCCGATGCTCGAGCGCGATCGCGCGGCCGAGGTCACCCGCGAGCTCGAGGCTTCGACGCCCGACTCGACTCACCTCGTCGTGCGTGGCGCCGCCGGCCCCGTCGCGCGCGCCCTGTTCGACTCCTATTCCGTCGGCGCAGGGCTCGATTTGGGGGTCGGTGTCGACTCGTCCGTCGGGTCCTACGCGCTCGCCGTGAGCGCCTTCGGCGGGGTCCTCGAGGGGGGCCTCGAGATGGTGCACGTCACCGCGGGCTTCGACATGTCGTGGGCGCTCGGCATCGTCCGATTGGGGCTTACGCCGCGGATTGGCTATCTCGCGATCTCGCGCATCACTTCGGAGCGACAGTTCGGGGCGTACACGTTCGGGCTCGCGGCGCGCTTGTCGGTCGATCTCTACCGCGACGAGGGGCTCGCGATCGCGCTCGGGGCGGAGCCCACAGCCGACGTCGTCGCGGCCCTCGGCAACGACGGCGCGAGCGCGGACTCGGCCGCGAGCTTGGCGGGTGGCGGCCTGCTCCTCGAGGTGCGCTGGCGTCGCGCCGAGTGACGTACGCTCGAGCGCGTGCAGGTCCTCGTCCACGCGGCAAACCTCCTTTTTTTGGGGTCGTATCTCGTCCGCGACATCCTCAAGCTGCGCGGCCTCTCGCTCGTCGCGGGGTTCTTTCTGCTCGCGTTCTACCTCCTGCAGCAGCCCGTGCTCTGGGAGGTCATCGCGTGGAACGTGGTCTTCTCCGCGATCAACGTCGTGCAGATCCGCCGGCTGCTCCTCGAGCGGAGGCCGGTCGCGCTGACCGCCGACGAACAAGAGGCTCGACGGCTCGCGCTCTCTTCGTTCACGCCGCGCGAAGTTCGTAAGCTCTTCTCCGTCGCTTCGGTCGCCGACGTGCAGGCCGGCGAGCGCCTGGTCGCGACCGGTGAGAAGCCCGCTGCTTTGCACCTCATCCTCTCGGGGGAGGTCGAGGTCGCGGCCCGAGACAGGGTGGTCGCGACCCTGCGCCCCGGGCAGTTCGTCGGGGAGATGAGCTTTCTTACAGGTAAGTCACCCAGCGCCGACGCGCTCGTCCACGGCGGGGCGCGCGTCGTTCGGTTCGATCGGGCGGCGCTGACGGCGCTCCTCGAGCGAGAGCTCGTCCTGCGCGCGCACCGGCAAGCGGCGCTCGGCCGCGACCTCTGCGCGAAGGTCGCGCCGCCGCCCACGCTCGCGATCGCGAGAGCGAGCGCCTGAGCGCGGCGAATCTGTTACCGCGCTGTCAGTTCTTGCCGCGCTTCGAGGTGCGGCCGCGCGGCGCGTTCTCGGTGCCCGGCAGACCGAACTGCGAGAGCTCGCCCGTGGGCAGCGTGACCTCGAAGGTGGTGTCGCCCACGAACCGAGGCCGCGAGATCGCGTCCGGATCGGGGTGCGCGTCGAGGTCGAAGTCCTCGGGGATCGAGCCGAGCAGGGTCTCCGACAAGATGAGGTCTTGCGCCAAATCGTGGACCCAGAGCTCGCCGACGACCTTCATGCCCGACTTCGCAGCGCCCCCGTTCGACGGGTCGAGCCACCAACCCGCGAGGCCCCACGACGAGATGGCGTAGCGCCCGTCCGGCGAGCAGACGGGCCCGCGCAGCACCTGTCGCGACGCCGAGGGCGCGGGGTGCTCCCAGCGAACCGCGCGATCCATCGAGGTCCCCTCGAGGTCGATCACCTCGTAGCCCGTCGACCACGTGTCGCGGTCGAGCCAAGCGACGGCCGCGACGCGACCGTCATCGCTTACAGACATGTCAATGACGTCGCCGCCGAGCGAGAGCTCCCAGCGCGAGAGGACCTCCTCGACGGGCCAGGTCACGAGCTCGAGCGTGGCCTCGCGCAGGACGACGAGCTCGCGCTCGCGCCGACGCCAGCGGCAGGGGACGCCTGCGCCGATGCTGATAGGATTGTAAGCGCACGGGTCGGGCGGCGGTCGCTCGGCGAAGACCTCGCCCGGGGGGGGCGGTCGATAGAGAGGTCGCTCGAGCTCGTCGCGGAGCGCTGCTTCGAAGTCGGCGCGGAGCGCGTCTTGCTCGGCGGAGTGGACGCGGCTCTCGACCTTGAGCGGCTCGAGCGAGAGGAGCTCGACTGCGAGCGAGCCCTCGGCGTCCTCGAGCAGGACGGCCGCGCGAGAGCGAGAGCGCGAGAGCAAGATGCGGAGGGCGCGCTCTCCTTCGAGGCCGACGACGAGCGAGCCGCGCGTCGCGTCCTCTCCCCAAATCCAAGCGGTGAGCGTGCGGCCCGTGAGCGCGTAGGTCGTCGCACCGTCCGCGGACCACGCGAGGTCGGCGACCTCCGCGGGGACCCACCACGGCGCGCCTGACAGATGCCAAATCGCGGCGCTGCGCGCGCCGCTCGGCTGCGCGAGCACGAGGATCATCGCGTCGTCGTGCGGGTGGAGCGTGACCCGCTCGACGACGAGCTCCGAAGTCGCGAGCGCGGCGGGGACCATGAGGATCGAGTGGACCGAGCTCGGGCGCTCGACGGCCCAGCGAGGCTCGACCGCCTCCCATTCTTGTTCGGGGGCTTGTTCGGGGGCGGCTTCGGGGGCCGCTTCGGGCGATTCGCTCTCGGGGCGCTCGTCTTCATACCGATAGTGATTCGGGTGCTGCGCGAGGGCGCGTGCCGCGCTCGGCTCGACGAAGACGATCTCGACGCCGTCGTAGAGATCGATCTCGAGGAAAACGGCGTCGATCGCGCGCTCGGCGAGGGCCGCGTTGAGCGCGCCGAGGAAGTTCGGATCCCACCAGTCCGATTGGATGGACGCGAGCGAGAGCTGCGCTGGCGACCCGTCGATCGCGAGGTCGACGAGGAGCGCTGTCGGGGTGTTCTTCACCGAAATCGGCGAGAGCCGGACGCGGCTCTTCGCGAGGTCGGCGAGCTCCCGCAGGACTTCGGCGTAGGCCTCGGGGTCGTCGAAGGACTCGGCGTCAGCGATCCACACGTACTCGGAGATCGACGCCGCGCGAGCGAGCTCCCGGGCCCGCTCACGGATGTCCGCGGGCCAGTGCGTCGCGAGGTCCTTGCCGCTCGCGATGTCCTCGAGGTTCATCCGATGGGCGACGGCCATCGAAGGAGGTTACTCGGGATGTGGGGCGACCGACCGCGCTGCGCAGGAGGGTCCATCTCTGCCCCTCAACCCAATGGCGTATTGACCTGTGCGGAGGGCTCGCTCTTTTGAAGGGCCTTTTGGCGGGCGTGGAAGGTCCAGAGGACGCCGCAGAGGCCACCTATTCCGCCGCCCGAAGCCGCGGGGATCGGCAGCTGCAAGACGTTGCGGAGGAAGGCCACGAACAGGTTTGCGAGGATCCCAGCGACGAGGAAGTAGACGAAGACCTGCCAGAACGGGAGTGGGTGCCAGTATTTCCAACGCGGCACAGCGGGTGACGGTGCGTTGCTCATGGTGCTTGCCCAGTATTCGACGCGCGGACTGGCTTGTAAACCGAATGGCAAGAGCGGGCGGCTGCGACGATGACGTGCCCGCGCGCACTGCGAAGTTGCACCCCGCACCCCGGCGTGGTTTGTGTCGCGGCGCTATGGGAGATCTCATTGGAAATGCCGTCGAAGGAACGCTCACGTACGCGCCCCAGCGGGCCTTCGACGTGGTGCGGACCGCCAAGATTGCCGCGCACGAGCGCGCCGCTTTGTTCGCCGATCTCGCGCGTCTGAACGCGCTCTACATGATCGCGCGCGCGGGCTCGGGGCACGTCGGGTCGAGCTTCTCGAGCTTGGACGTCGTCACGTGGCTGCACCTCGAGGAGCTGCGCGAGGACCCGTCGCGCCACCTCGAAGACCTGTATTTCTCCTCGAAGGGGCACGACGCGCCCGGGCTCTATGCGGTGCTCACGGCGCTCGGCAAGCTGCCTTTCGAGAGCATCCACAAGCTGCGCCAGCTCGGTGGACTGCCGGGTCACCCCGACGTCGGGACGCCCCACATCGTGACGAACACCGGCTCGCTCGGTATGGGCATCTCCAAGGCAAAAGGCATGGTGCTCGCGAATCGCCGGCTCGGTCGCGACGGGCGCGTGTTCGTGCTCACGGGCGACGGCGAGCTCCAAGAGGGGCAGATTTGGGAGTCGCTGATTTCGGGGGCGAACAAGCACTTCCACGAGATCACGGTCATCGTCGACCACAACAAGGTCCAGTCGGACGCGCGGGTCGACGCGACGAGCTCGCTCGGTGATCTCGAGGCGAAATTCGCGGCGTTCGGCTGGCATGTCGCGCGCGTCGACGGGCACGATCTCGCGCGGCTCGGGGCGGTCCTCACCGAGCTCCACGCCGACGTGAACAAGCCGAAGGTCGTCATCGCCGACACCGTGAAGGGCAAAGGCGTCTCGTTCATGGAGCACACGGCGATGGAGTCGGACGTGGCGCTCTATCGCTTCCACTCCGGCGCGCCGGACGCTGGGTCGTATTCGCGCGCTGTCGACGAGCTCGTCGCGGCGGTGCGCCGCCGCTGGGAGGCTCATGGCCTGCCCACGCTGGCGCTCGAGACGACGGAGCGCCCGGCGGTCAAGCCCCCGGCCAAGCCGCCGCAGCGCCTGATTGGCGCGTACAGCGACGCGCTCCTCGCGACGGTCAAGGCGAACCCCAAGGTCATGGTGCTCGACGCGGACTTGATGGTCGATACCGGACAGAAGCCGTCGCGCGACGCTTGCCCCGACCAATTCCTCGAGTGCGGTATCGCCGAGATGGATATGGTGTCTCAGGCCGGCGGAATGGCGCTTCGGGGGCTCATCCCTATCTGCCATTCGTTCGCGTGCTTCATGCCGACGCGCGCGAACGAACATATCTACAACAACGCGACCGAGCACACGAAGGTCGTCTATGTCGCGTCGCTCGCCGGGTGCCTCCCGGGCGGGCCGGGGCACTCGCACCAGTCGGTGCGCGACATCTCCGCGGTCGCGGCCGTGCCGGGCCTCGTCATGATCGAGCCGAGCTCCGAGGCCGAGGTCCCGCTCGCCCTGGACTACTGCGTAAACAAGACGAAGGGCAGCGGCTATCTGCGGCTCGTGTCTGTGCCGTACGACATCCCGTTTGCGTTGCCGGCAGGCTATTCGCTGGTCGAGGGGCAGGGCGTGGCGCTGACGCAGGGGACCGACGTCGTGGTCTTCGGCTACGGGCCTATCCTCCTGTCGGAGGCCTATCGCGCCGCCGAGTCCCTGCGGGGCGAGGTCAGCGTCAAGGTCGTAAACCTCCCGTGGCTGAACCGCATCGACCCCGCGTGGTTGGTCGCGACCGTAGGCGGCAGTCGACACGTCGTCACGCTCGACAATCACTATCGGCTTGGCGGACAAGGTGACCTCGTGGCGTCGGCGCTCGCCGTCGCTGGCTCGAGCGCGCGCGTGCACAAGGTCGCGCTCGACGAGATCCCTGCTTGTGGCACGAACGCAGAGGTTTTGCGGCATCACGGCCTCGACGCGGAGAGCTTGGCGGCGCGCTTCCGCGCGGTCGTCAAAGGCTGACGAGCGAGCGACGGAGCACGGTCCCTGTCGGGCGGTGGACTTTCACCGAACGATCGTGCTTTGTCGCGGCGACAGCGTGGTGACATATCGGTGAGCGACCAAGGTCCGCGCCAGTCGCGGGGGCGGGCCGTGGTTCGCAGTATTTGCAGGTGTTTTCGGTATTTTGCGCATGCGAAGAGCCCTGTTGATGGCTAAACGCGGCGTATGAAAAACGAGACTCGCTGCGAGACCAATCCACTCTTCGGGCTGGCCATTGGTTTGGCCGTGGTGCTCGGGGGGTGCGGAAATGCTGACAATTCCGTAAAGAGCTCGTCCGCCTCGGGGACGACCAGCGCGCCGACGGTCAAGAAGGTCGACAGGGACATGCTCGGAGCGTTCGGCCAAATGCCGAAGAGCGCCGACAACCCGAAGAACGCGACCAACCCTGACAAGGTGGCCCTCGGCCGCCAGCTCTACTTCGATACCCGCCTATCGAAGAACCAGGACATCTCTTGCAACTCCTGCCACGGGCTCGCGACGTTCGGCGTCGACAACAAGCCCGTATCGGAGGGGCACAAGAAGCAGCTCGGCGGGCGCAGCGCCCCGACTGTCTATGCGGCTGCGCTCCATTTCAGGCAGTTCTGGGACGGGCGCGCCGAGGACGTCGAGGAGCAGGCGACAGGCCCCGTCCTGAATCCAATCGAGATGGCCATGCCGAACGAGGCCGCGGTCGTCGCGGTGCTGAAGAGCATCCCCGAGTACGAGGCTGCCTTCAAGAAGGCCTTCCCGAGCGACGCGGACCCCGTCACGCTGGCCAATGTCGGTAAGGCGATTGGGGCCTTCGAGCGGACGCTGCTCGTCAGCGGGCGATGGGACAAATACCTCGCTGGTGACGAGACCGCGCTGTCGGACGACGAGAAGGCTGGGCTCGCGACGTTCCTCGACGTCGGCTGTCAGACTTGTCACATGGGGCCCGCTGTCGGCGGCGGCTCCTATCAGAAGCTCGGGCTCATCAAGCCTTGGGGTGAGTCGAAGGATCAGGGCCGCTTCGAGGTCACGAAGAACGACGCCGACAAGATGATGTTCAAGGTGCCGAGCCTCAGGAACATCGCGAAGACCGGCCCCTATTTCCACGACGGCTCGATCAAAGATCTCGAGACCGCCGTCGAGAAGATGGCGCACCACCAGCGCGGGCGCGACCTCACTCCGGCCGAGATCAAGTCGATCGTGACGTTCTTGCAAGCGCTCACGGCCGAGCCGCCGGCCGATATGGTCAAGCCGCCCGAACTACCGAAGAGCACGGACAAGACCCCGAAGGCCGACCCGAACTGAGCCTTCGATGGGGCACGCTCGCGCGGTCGCTTGCGGCGCGCACGAGCCAGGACCAGACGCTGACTCGGAGTGATGGACAGGAAACAAGCGACGTTCGAGGTCCCCGAGGGTTGGAAGGCCGTGCGCCACACCGACCTCGCGTTCGCGGTCCCGTCGACGTGGGCGCAGCGCTCGGAGACCGCGACCCAGCTCGGGTTCGCGATCCCAGGTGGTCCTCGCGACGACGCGAGCGCGACCCTCGTTCGGTTCGCGTTCGACGCGCAGATCGCCCCGCGGCTCAACGTCTGGCTCGACCGTGAGGTCGCGCGATGGGGCTCGACGGTCGAGGGGCTCAAGGTCCTGAACATCGACCACCCGAGCTGGATCGTCGCGGCCGTGGTCACGTTCGCGCAGCACGGTCGCGGTCGCGTCTTTTCCTATTTGAGGACCCCCGAGGCCATCTACCGGTGGGAGCTCGAGACGCGAAATCCCGTGCCGGACGCGATCCTCAAGGACCACCTCGACGCGTTCCTGACCATGCGCCTCGTTACAGCCGAGTCAGCCAACCCTGCGATCGGCGGGGCTCCGCCAGCGGGTCGCGAGATCGAGATCCCCGACGTCGTGCCGGAGGTCTCGCTGCTCGCGGAGAGCGCGCCCGCCTGGCGATGGCTGAAGCACCCGCTCATCGCCCTATCCATCCGTAGCGACTGGACGCCGAAGAGCCATCCGTCAGGGCTCGACTGTGTACTCGGGGGAGGGGAACTGGGAGGGGAACTCGGGGGAGGGAAGGGCGTGCTCGAGCTTCGCGCCTTTCGCCCCGAGGGGCCCGCGCTCGACCTCACCGCGTATGGTGATCAGGACCTCGCTCGCCTGTCTCGAGAGGGCAGCGCGCGGCGCGTCGAGGATCGCGCCGTGACGCACCCCACGAGCTGCGCGGCGCGGCTCGCGGTGTTCGCGGTCGCGCGCGGCGCCGACGCGAGGTCGATCCATATCGGGTATTTGGCGACGCCGACTGCGGTCTTCACGCTTACGCTGGTGTCAGCGAACCCGAGCCGCGCCGTCCTCGCCGACTACGAGGCCTGCTTCATGTCGCTTCGACCTCGCGGGTGACGGGCTGCAGGCCAAACGGCTCCTGCGCGCCTTCATCCGGAACAAGCGCGTGGCCTCTGAAGTTCTCGTGGCCGGATGCGGTGGGCCTCGGCGTCCATCCATCGAACCATGAGCTTCTCCGACGCGCGCGAACAGCGCCCTGAGTTTTTGGCGGCTTATCGAGCCCTGGCGCCGCTCGTGCGGCGGCGCTCGCGGCGCATCGTCCGGTGCGAGGCCCTCGCGGAGGACATCGCGCAGGAGGCCTTCGCGCGGCTCTGGGCCCACGGGCCGCTCGCGTCCGAGCATCCGGGCGCGATCGCCGAGTGGCTGCTCCGCACGAGCACGCGGCTCTCGCTCGACGCGCTGCGAGCGAGGCGGCGCGCGGCCCTCGCAGCGGGTGAGCCTGCTGCGAGCCCGCACGCGCGCGTCGAGGCGCGCGCCACCATCGAGGCGCTCGAGGCGACGCTGCCGCGAGGTGAATTGGAGGCCGCGGTGTTGGTCCGCGTCGACGGCCTGTCGCACAGGTCGGCGGCGCTCGAGCTCGGGGTGTCCGAGCGGACGCTGCGTCGCCGGCTCGCGAGCATCGACGCCTTTCTCGAGCGGGCGCGCGCGGCCGGGGCGAGGAACGCGGCGCTGATCGTCAGCGTCCTCGTGACGATCGCGATCCTGTTCGCGGCCAAATCGTGTGACGCCCGCGAGGCGCGTGACGCTGCGGGGGTGAGCCCGTGATCCCCTTCATCCATGTCCCGAGCGGGCATATCGGGCCGCTGCCGATTCACCCGTTCGGGGTGCTGGTCGCGCTCGCCATTTGGGTCGGCACGACGCTCGCGGTGCGACGCGCGCGCGTGGTCGGGATCGATCGCGCTGTCCTCCAATCGCTCCTCGAATGGGTGCTCGTGTGCGGCTTCCTCGGGGGCCACGTCCTCGACATCCTCTTTTATCGGCCTGAGACCATCGCCGAGGATCCGCTGCATCTTCTCGCGATCTGGAATGGGCAGGGCTCCTTCGGTGGGTTCTTGGGGGCCTTGCTGGGCGCGCTCGCGTGGCGCGCTCGGACGCGGTCGGTCGCGCTGCTCCCGCTCGCGGAGGTCATCCTCAGCGCGTTGCCGTTTGGGTGGGCCATCGGGCGACTCGGGTGTTCGCTTGCTCACGATCATCCCGGGAGGCTCGCGCCAGCGAACGTGCCTCTCGCTGTGGGCTACGGCGCGCCGCTCCACGTGACCACGCTGCCGCTCGGGGTCGAGCTCCGATATGGGGCTTCGCCGCGCTTCGATATGGGGTTCATGGAGCTCCTCGCGAGCGTCGCGATCTCGCTCGCGCTGCTCGCGACGTTCCGCCGGCGCCGAGCCCCATGGTTCTATGTTGCGTTCGTCCTATTGGCTTATTCGCCAGTGCGCTTTCTATTGGACTTCTTGCGGGCAGAGGACGTCGCGCGCCCCGATGCCCGCTATTGGGCGCTCACTCCCGCCCAGTGGTGTTGTTTGATCGTCGCCGGGTTTGGCCTCTATGCGCTCGCGCGTTGGCGGCGCGCGGTGAGAACGCAGGTGGCAGAGGCGGGCTCAACCGTGTGAGGCTCTGGGCGGAGCCGCGCTCACTGTTGCGATACCAAAGACGGCGTCCGGCTCCTGCTCAGGAGCGCTAGACCATCGCAGAGCGCTTAACAGGTTGTATGCTCCGCGCGTGGTTCCCACTTACCATCTTGTCGCTCATGGTCTCGCGACAGAGCCTCTGCGCGTCCATTCGTTCCACGCGCGAGAGGCGATGAACGAGTGCTACTCGGTCTCGATCGAGGGCTCCGCAGACGCTTCACGCGACCTCACGCGCGAGCTCTTGGGGCGGCGCGCGACCCTGGTCATGCACTTGGCGGA
Source organism: Polyangiaceae bacterium (assembly GCA_046351325.1). Lineage (GTDB taxonomy): Bacteria > Myxococcota_A > Polyangia > Polyangiales > Polyangiaceae > Xiheicaenibacterium. The sequence goes on from JAXLYR010000002.1 coordinate 284,204, forward strand.
GCGGCCGGAGGTGATCCACGGCGTGATCCACGCGGTCGCGCTTGTTGGCCATTCGGGCACAGAATCCGAGCCGCGGGCGACCTACTCGATCGAGCTCGGGCCGCGCCTCTGGCTGCTCAAGAAGCGGCGTCGGTCGCGAGTCTTCCAGAACAAGCGGGTCGACGAGATTGTCAAGGCAGTCCTGGAGTCTGCGCACATCCCGATGCTCTGGACGTTGCAGGGTGAATTGCCCGTCCGAGAGTATTGCACCCAATACGAGGAGACTGACGAAGAGTTCGTTCGCCGCATCCTCGCCGAGGCGGGCATCCTCTTTTATTTCCTTCAGCCTGCTCTGCCTCCTGCCCTCGCCGAAGCTGCCTCGCTCGTCGAGACGCTGCTCGGCGCGCTCCGCGCGATCCCGGCACTCGGCGATCTCTTGGGCTCGCTCGGAGTGGGCTCCATCACCGGCGAGGTCATGTTGTTCGCCGATGATCCGACCGCCTACTACGGAATAGGAGACCTCCCCGAGGGGCTCGAGGGCCTGATTCAGGCGGCCCTCGGCCGAGCCGGGAGCGAGCTCGCGGCGGCCACAGGGCCTGCCGGCGCGGCGGTCACTTCCGTGGTGAGAGACCTCGGCGCGCTCGGGCTCAGCGCAGCGAAGACGAGCCGCACACTGCGGTACACGGGCGCGAGCGACGCGGTCGTGGCGGGCGATCGCGACATCGTCCGGAGCTTCTCTATCCGGCATTCGGTGGAGAGCGACGGCGCGGTCTTTACGACCTTCGACCCTCGCAGGCCGATGTCACCCCTCACGTTCGTCGCGCATGGGGACGGCGGGGCGACACGTGTCGCGAGCCGGCTTCGAGGCCTCGTTCCAGAGCAGGCAAGCTCGCTGCTCGGCTCGGTGATGCCAGTTGCGAACACCGCAGTCGGGATCGCGCGCGACCTCGGCGCAAACACTGGAGCGGTGGATGGCGTGCTCGACGGTGTCGGCGCCGTCGCGGGTGCCCCGCGGCGCAGCTCCGCTGAAATGGTTGTAACCGAGAGCCACGACCCCTTCCTGTTTCCCGACTTCGCGTACGCGGAGTCCGAACCTCGCCGCATCCTCGACGCCGAGCGCAGAGAGCGACGCCTCGGCAAGGGAGAGAGCCTCTGTCCGACGCTCTCTTCCGGTCACCGCTTCACCCTCGAGGGGCACCCTGTCGAATGGGTCAATCGAGAATACGTCGTCACAGAGGTCGTCCACGAGGGCCGCGCCTTCGACGGATTGGACAGCACGGGCGCCGTGAGCGTCTACAAGAACAGCTTTGCGTGCGTCCCTTCGGACGTGCTCTTCCCACCTCGCAAGCCGAGGCGTCGGACCATCCAAACCTGTCTCACTGCGACGGTGATCGCGCCCGCGCACGACGCTGAAATCGAGACGCGGGAGATGGGGGAAATCAAGGTCCGCTTCCATTGGGAGGAGGGCGCCCTCGGCACGTGTTGGATCCGGACGATGCAGGCTTGGTCCGGTGTCGGCTGGGGCTCACAGTTCCTTCCGCGCCGCGGGATGGAGGTCGTCGTCGGCTTCGACGGGGGCGACCCCGACCGGCCGATCGTGCTCGGATGCGTCTACAACGCGACCCACCCTGCGCCCTTCACGCTGCCGCAGAACCAGACCAAGAGCGGCATCAGGACGCAGAGCTCACCCAACGCGACGGGCTTCAACGAGTTGTCCTTCGAGGATCGACACGGGCAAGAGCGCGTCTACGTCCACGCCGAGCGCGACCTGGATGTTCACGTCAAGCACGACCGCGTCTCCACGGTGCTGCATGACGACGGGCTGCTCGTCGAAAACGAGCAGCGCCTGCGCGTCTACGGATTACAGGAGAGTCACTTTCAAGGCGGTCAGCAGATCGTCGCGCGGGGGCACCGGTCGGTCGAGGTCGAGGGCACCGACCAACACGTCACCCGCGGACAGCATCAGCTCTCGGTGCACGGCCCTTCTCACACCGAGATAAACGGCGAGCGTAGAGCCAGCATCTCCGGTACGGACAGCGTGACTGTCGGCGGAGATTCCCACCGCGAGACTCGTGGGTCCGCCAGCGAGCTCGTCCGCAGGACAAGAACGGTTCGGGTCGAGGGCCGCAGCGAGCTCTCCAGCGCTCGCACCCAGGTCATCCACTCCGACAGTGAGATCGTCCTCCACTGCGGGGACAGCACCCTCCGTGTCGCGGCGGATTGCATCGAGCTCTCTGCTGGCCAGATTCGACTCGCAGCGGGCGGCTCTCGCATCACGCTCTCGTCCGACGGGATCACCGAGTCGACCGACGCCGAGTGGAGCGCGACAGGGAGCTCGGCCGAGCTCAGCGGCGCGAGCGCGCGCGTCCGGGTCGACACCCAAGCCACCATTCAAGGCGCACAGGTTCAACTCCGCTCTGGGGGTGGCTCCGCCACTTCACAGAAGCCCACGGAGCGGCAGATGACGGTCATCGAGCTCAAGGACGAACGCGGCCGTCCCGTCCCTCGCGAACGATATCGCATCGAGTTCGCGGACGGCACGGCACGCACTGGACATCTCGACGAGGACGGACGCGCCGAGCTCGACCTCGACCAATCCGGCGACGTCGTTTTCCCTGATCTGCCCGAGGTGACGCAGTCATGAGCGGTGAATGGATCCCCCTGACGAGCCCCCAACCGACGACTCTGCCTCAGCTCCTCCAGGCGAATGGGCTGGCGAGTGACAACGCCACCCTCACCAATATCTGGAGCGCTGCTGAGAACATGGGGAACCACAGGGCGCAGGTGCGACCACCCCATAATGTCTTGGCGGGCGAGACCTGGTATGTCCCGCCCCCGCCAATGCCGATGGACGCGGTCTTGAGCACGTATACGTGCACGGGCTCCGAGCGCTCCACGGACGAGATTGTCCAGGCAATCAGGGCTCTGCACGGTGAAGCCGCGGAGGAGCAACTGACTGTCGCACGCGACGCGTTCACCACAGATTACCTGCTTGGGCTGGCTTACAATCAGCGTTACCGGATCCGCCGACTGGCCTCTCCACCCGTCGCGATCGCCGCGGGTGAGACGCTCCGCTACTACACACGGAGGAGGAGGACGCGGACCCACGACGTCGCGCCGTCGACGGGGGTCCAGCGCTCGACGAACTCCATCCCCGCTGACGATGGCCCCTTCATCGTCCGGATCGAGCTGGAGCGGCCAGATCAGAAGATGAAGATCTTGAACATGATCCCCGAGGCCGAGACCGTCAATCCCAGGGATCCGAACGCCGCCCTCGCCGCCGAGTGGCGCCCGGCCTCGGGCCGCGTGAGGTTCAAGGTCACCATTACCGCACGGACTGGGAGCGTCACCCCGACCGGCGCGACGATACGCGTCCGTCACCCAGGTGGGGTCTACTTCACGGAAGAGCGAACGGACAGCGACTGGACTCGAACGGGTGAGCGCATCTGGGAGTGGGACGGCTTCACCACACCACCGCCGGCCTCGGGTGCGTCGGATCTTGGCGAGGCAGACACTCGAATCCTTCGCGGGCGGCTCACCGTCGAGATCGTCGTGATGTCAGCGTCAGCCGGTTACAGCATTGGGTGGTTGGAGCTCGCCAATCGCCCGCACAAAGCGGGCTTCGTCGACGTCAAGGCTAGGCTCGGCGCGGGCGACATCGAGGCCTTCGCGTATGTCAGCTTCCAACACGCCTCTCGGGACGGCGGCGTGTGGGCCGCGACCGTCATCGGATCACTCCTCGCTGGCGCTCTGGCGGTGGGTGCCGTCGCCATTGCCCGCAGGGTCGATGCGGATGACGGCACACCCCTGACGCCCGACCAAGAGCGTGACTACGGCATCGCGATGGGCGTCGCTGGCGGGGCGACGGCTGCCGCGTTTCTCGGGATCGTTGGCGCCATCCTCGCGGCGTCGACTCTGAGTGAGGCCGACTTCAACACGTTCCGCGGGCAGATCATGAACGGCATTGGCTCGCACTTTTCCCGCAGCGTGACGATTGGCGGCCGCAGCTTCACCTTCCGCGCCTCCGCTCAGACGACTGGGGGGAATGACCGCGTGCGCTACGCTCTCACGACGGCGGCGATCCGAGACCGCGCGTGCAACCTGACACCCGTCCCCCTCGTCGGGATGATCTTCATTCCATACCTACCGACCAATGCGCTCTGGAACACCGAGGTCGCGGCGCATGAGTTCGGGCACAGCATCATGCTCCAAACGGGGGGAACTGGCTGGAGCATGACGCACAAGGGGTCGAGCGGCGGGGTCGGCGGGCTCGATGTCGTTCGGGGGCCGCGCGGCTTCGCCCGCAACTCGGGAGACTACGACGATCTCATGATCTACTACGACGAGCAGCAAGCGGGCGCTCCAGGGTGGAACCCGGGCAATGTGCGGGCAGCGGTGGTGGAAGTTCTGGGGTGGATTGAGTCCACACAGATCGAGTTCAGAGCGATGTGAGGTGATGACGTGAGACCCTACATCGTTCGACCAGGCGACTATCTGACCCGCATTGCGGCTCAGCATAACTTCGATGCGCGGGAGGTCTGGGGGCACCCATCCAATGCAGACTTGCGACAGCGGCGACCCAACCCCGAAGTCCTCGCCGCAGGGGACATACTCCAGATCCCCGAGTCCCAGCCGACGCGCAACCCGCTGCGCCTCGGCTCGACAAACTCCTTCTCCGTGCGACTGCCGACGGTGAAGCTCGAGCTCACGGTGAATGGCTCGGATGGCCAGCCGCTCGCCAACAAGCGCTACTGGGTCGACGGCGAAGATGCAGGCAGTACAGACGGCGCTGGAAAGGTGCAGATCGAAGTTCGACCGACGGTCCCATCGATCCTGCTTCGCGTGGAGGGACTCTCAGACACGCTCCTCCTGCGAGTCGCTCACCTCGACCCTATCGACACTGACGATGGTGTCAGGCAGCGGCTCACGAATTTGCACTACCTGCCTGATGATGCGACGTGCGTGACAGAGGAGTCTGTCGCCGAGGCTCTGCGGCGCTTTCAACAGGTGATGGGGCTCGAGGTGACAGGGACGGCGAACCAAGCGACGCGCGAGCGGCTCGTCTCGAGTCACGGCTCCTGAAATTCTCAGGTCTTTGCCATGCAATCAAAGGACAAAGGCGCGCACTATCACCTTTTGTCTATGGCCCGCTTGGCGAGCTCTAGCGCCTTGTCGAGATCGACCGGTGAGGCGCCCCAACCGAGCAAGAGCGAGCGCACCATCGCGAGGAAGAGCGCGTCGCGGTCGACGAGGTCGGGGTGGCGCTCCGCGAGCGGCCGCACCGCGAGCGCGCCGTGGACACCAATCCAGAGCGTCATCGTGCGCACGATCGGATCGCCGGCGGAGAGGGCGCCTGCTTCGGGCGCCGCGGCGAAGACTGCGATGACCTCGGTGATGCGAGGGAGCACGAGCGCGTTGAGGTGCTCTTGCTGGGCCTCGTCGATGTAATGCCAAGAGCGCGTGACGAGCTGACCGACGAGCTCGAAGTGTTTCGGGTGCTCCTTCGCGAGGCGCTGGTAGAGCAGGGGCAAGAGCACGAGAGACGAGAGCGCGCGGACCGCCGCCGTGCGGCGCTTCGTGAGGTCCGCGAGACGGTCGCGCGCAGGGATCCACGCTTGCCACATGGACTCGTAGAAGAGCTCGGCCGTGCGCCGGTGGAGCGCCGCGAGGAGCTCGTCGATGGACTCCCAGTATCGGTAGAACGCGCCCACCGTGTAGCCGAGCTTCTTCGCCAGGCGCGTCGTGGTTACGGCTCCGAGGCCCTCCTCCGTGGCGAGGTCGAGCGCCGCGTCGAGGATCCACGCCATTCGCGCGCTTCGCTCCTCGCGTTTGCGCTGCGCGATCGCCGTGGGCGCTGGTCCCTCCGGCTTCGAGCTCTCCTTCACGCGGGCAGGCTACACCGGCTTCTGCCGCGCTCACGGGTCGCAGGCGAAGTCGGTATTCCCGCACGAGGCGTTCCCGCGACAGGGCGCACCACAATCGCGATAACACGCGACGCAGTTCTCGAACGCGAGGTCGGAGGCGCAGGTGCCCAAGACCTCGGTGCAGTACTCGATCGCGGTCTCTTCCGATGTGTCCTCCGGCGCTTCACAGCCGAGAGAGAGGCTCGAGAAACAGACTGACAGGAGAAGGAGAGCGCGCGGCGACACGGGAGTGGGTGGAGTCAGCGCCGCGTCGCCATCAACCCGATTATTGGCATACAGCGTTGTTGATCGGATCGATGGCGCCGGGGCAGGTAGAGCCCTGCGAGCAGCCGCCGACGTCGCCGCAGTATTGGCAAGAGCTTACAGTCGCGTCAGCGCAGTCCGGATCGACGAGACCGCAGCCGCAGTCGCAGCCGTCGCTCGTGCCGTAGTAGTTGCCAGGGCACGTCCACGCTGCGGGGACGCAGTTGCCGGCGTTGCAGGTGTCGGGCGCGGTGCAGCCGACGACGGGGAGCGCGAGGTCGTCGCAGTCGGGGTCGGGCGCGCCACACTCGCAGTCGCAGCTCGCGCCGTCGTGGAAGAGGGCCTGGTCGCAGGTCCACGCAGCGGGCGGCGGGAAGCAGTAGCCGAGCGAGGTGCTCGTGCAGAACGTCCCGAGGCCACAAGCGTGATCCTGGTCGCAGTAGGGCCTGCACGTCATCGTTTGTGGCTGACAGCCGAGCGCTGGCGCGCACTCGCTGTTGTTCGCGCAGGTCGCGCCGACAGCCTTGCCGGGGGTCGGAAAGCACGTGTATCGCCTCGCGCCCGAGAGATCGTCGGACCCCAAACATTTTGTCTGCGCCTGACAGGTCGTGGTGTCCCAGACGTCGTCGCAGCTCTCCACGCAGTGCCCGACGAGCCGTGTGTCGGCTGGGAACGGCGCGTTCTTGTCCGAGTTGAGGCGCATGCACCAGCCGTCACCACAAGCGTCGAGCTCGTCGCAGAGCGTGAGGCAAATCCCTGCAGGTTGGCTGTAGGGGAGATTGACGCGATTGCAGATCAAGCCCGCTGCGCAGTTGTCTTTGCCGGTGGTGTTGTCGATGCGATCGCAGGCCTCTCCGGCGAGCGCGTCGCCGTAGCTCGGCGCGCAGATCGAGGGCAAGAGCGCCGGATCGCTGAAATCGAGCTGGCATTTGGGGGCTGCGGGGTCGACGCAGTCCTGCGCGATCACGTCGCACGTCTCGCCCGCGACAGGGTGAAGCTCGGGCACGCCGCCGGTGCCACCGCTGCCGCCGGCGTCGTCGCCACCGACGCTGTCGCCGCCCGTGTTCGCAGCGCCACCGCCGCCGATGGGTGCTTGTCCGCCGGCTCCGCCTGCGCCCGTCGCGCTCGAGTCGTCGCCACAGCCGACGAGCCCCATCAAGGTTGCGCTGACGAGCGCGAGCCACCTTCGTTGCGAGCGCTTCATCGCACACCTCCACGACGTCGCTCTGCGGCGACGAGTTCGATCACGTTCACGGGTTTGGGCGCGTCAGCGGGTGGCGCCGCGAAGGCCGCCGCGTTCTCCCAGACGCTCACGGTGCCGGCGCCGAAGCTGTACCCGACGAGTTCGAAGTCGAGCGGCAGGATGTCGGCGACGCAGCTCGTGTCGACGTCCGCGGTCGGGTCGTTCAGGAACTGCCCCGCGAGGGTCATCCCGCACACGCTGCCGTCGAGGGTCTGCGTGGTCCCAGGGTTCGTGATCGCATGTCCGACGCCTGCGATCTCGAGGTAGCTCTGATGGGGCTTCGCGTAGTGCGAGGCGAACGCGGCCGCGGGCCCCGCGGTGGTCTGCGCATCGAGCGCGCCCTGCAGCATGAGGATGGGCACGTCGGTGTCGGCGAAGGTTCCGTCGAGCGGGCCGCGGTCGTAGCGGGGCCAAACATCGTAGGCCGCGCGGTAGGCGAGCATCTGGCGAGACGAGAGGAGCAGGCCGTCCTCGGCCGTGGTGAGCTCGGCCAGAGAGGGCGGTGGCGCCTCGATCAGCTCGCCGGTGACGACGTTGAAGTGAAGTCCACCGCTGAAGGTCGCCGGGGCGCCGGGTTCGAGTGCGGCGTAGAGGTTCTCGATGACGGTCTGATCGGTGACGTCGCAGCGGTCGATGCGATAAGCGATCGCGGGGAACGTCCCTCGATCGACGCGGCTGTGGACCACGAACGCCGCGAGGAGCGCCTTGTAGTCGTTCTTGTCGAGGCCCTTCGAGGTGGGGCAGTGCCCTGCGTCGAGCTTGGCCATCAGCGCCTCGACGAACGCGACGGGGTCGGGCCCGAGCTTGCTCTGGCAGAACGGATCCGCGCCGCAGAGCTCGAGCAGCTGTTGGCCCATGGCGTCGATGTTCGCGTCGAACTCGAGCCACGTGCTCGGCTCGCCGACCATCGAGTCGAAGATCACCCCCGTCGGCTGCGTGGGAAATTGCTGGAGATAGCGATGTGCCCAGCGCGTGCCGTAGGAGACGCCGTAGACGTAGACCTCCTCGCCGGGAGCGCGCAGTGCATCGATGGCCTCGCCGAGGTCGCGGCCTGCGCCGGTCGCGCTGAACTGCGAGAGCCCGTCTCCCCACGTGCTCGTGAGCGAGGGTATGCACTGACCGATCTCGCTCTCGACGGCCTGCGGATCGAGCGGGCGCGAGGTCACGGCAAGGTCGGCGAGGTCGGGGCAGTCGAGCGGCGCCGAAGCGCCCGTCCCTCGATGATCTGGAAAGTAGAGGTCGAGATCGTCCGCGACGCTCGCGAACTCGGGGCCCGTGAACAGGATCGACTCGCCGCTCGAGCCTGGGCCACCTTGCAGGATCCAGAGCTGGCCGCGCGCGGGCTGGACTGCTGCCTTTACGCGCTTGACGAAGAACGGGATCTTCTCGCCGTCGGGCTTCGACCAATCGAGCGGGACCTCGGTGCTCGCGCACTCGGCGACGCCGACCCCATCGATGTACGGACACGTGTACCAGTCGAACTCGAGCTCGGCTGGCGCGGCTCCACCCGCGCCGCCCGAGCCTCCAGTCCCACCACCTCCATTGGCGGCTACGCCTCCCGCGCCGCCGGCTCCACCCGCGCCCGCTGCTTGCCCAGCCTCGCCCCCGACACCAGAGTCGTCACCGCAGCCGAGCTCCAGACCGCTGAGCGCAAGGAGCCCCAAGACAGCGCGAGCCGCCCCCTTCAAAGATCGCATGCTCAAGGCATCAGCACGCCGCGTACCAACAGGCGATGGCGGGCTCGGCCCGGCCCTAATCGGCTATCCTCAGCGGGTCGATGACTGACGCCCCCCAAGAAGCGGGCCTCGTGCCGGGCGCCACGATCGCCAATCGATTCTGCCTCGAGCGGTGCATCGGCCAAGGCGGGATGGGCCAGGTATGGGCGGCTCGCAACTTACGGACCGGTAAGCTCGTCGCGCTGAAGCTGCTCGCGCGCGTGGACTCGGAGGCCGACCGACAGCGCATCGTCAGGGAGGCTCGCGTCCTCGGCGCGCTCGACCATCCCAACGTGTGCGAGGTCCTCGACGTGGTCGATCACCACGAGGCCCCGGTGTTGGTTCTGCCGCTCCTGCGTGGTCAAACCCTGAGCGAGCGGATCGCCCAGCGCGGGCAGCTCAGCGTTCGCGAGGTCTGCTTCATCGGGGCGCACGCCGCGGCCGGCGTGGCAGCAGCGCACGCCGCCGGCATCGTGCACCGCGATCTCAAGCCCGCGAACATCTTCATCGAAGAGGCTGCGGGGGGGAGTGCGAAGCGCGGGGGGCGAGCGGAGCCCCCCGAGGAGGCTGCGAAGCGCGGGGGGCGAGCGGAGCCCCCCGAAGAGGCCAGCGCGAAGGCCGATCCCCTCGGTGGGGAACACATTCGCGTGCTCGACTTCGGCATCGCGAAGGTCAGCTCGTCGGAGCTCGACGCCGAGACCATCACCGCCACGGGAGCGCTGCTCGGGACGCCGGCGTACATGTCTCCGGAGCAGGTGTTCGGCGAGCGAAACATCGACCAGCGCGCCGACGTCTGGTCGCTCGGGCTCGTGCTCTACGAGGCGCTCACGGGCGTGCTCCCGACGCGTGCCGAGAACGTCGGGCAGGTGATCAAGAAGACCTTGAGCCAGCCCTTCCCCAAGGTGTCGAGGTTCGCGCCGGACACACCTGACGAGCTCGTGCAGCTCGTCGACAGCATGCTCAAGAAGAACCCGAAGGAGCGCCTCCCCGACCTCCGCCCGGCCATCGCTTTGATGTGCGAATTGGCTGGAATCGCGGTCCTGCCGTCGTCCGCGCCTGCGATCGACCTGCCGTCGATCGGCCAGTCTGGAGACGCCACAGAGGAGCAGTCGGAGAACCCGCCGATGCGCGACGAGCTGCGTTCCACCGAGCGATCGAGCTCGTTTTTGAGCGTCGTCGTCGTGGGCGTCCTCCTGTTCTCCGGGGCGATCGGGGCCACGTCGTGGTGGACGCTGCGAAAGTCCGAGGCCTCGAGTGAGCCTCCTGCGCGCGGTGAAGCGAGCGAATCGCCTCCCCAGTCGACAGCGAGCTCCGTCGCGGTCGAGCCCCTCGGGCCTGGCGCGACCGAGGTCGCGGCTCGCCCCGTCGCCTCCAGTGCCGAGGTCACGGCTTTGGCTTCCAGCGCGCGCATCGCGTCCGCGAGCGCCAGCAATGCTCCGAGCGCGGTAAAAACAAACCAACCGAAGCAGACCGCGGCCGCTCTCGTCGGCTCTCGCGCCAGCGTCGCGTCCGCCTCATCCGAGAAGCCGGCTTCGTCCGCGAGCGCGACCGCCGAGGCCCTGCGAGACCGTCGCTGACATTCTTGAAACCGGTTGCGCACCCCTGACTGCGCAGCCTCGGCTCAATTGAGCTGAACTTGCGCAGCAGCCTGCGCAGCCTCCGCGCAGCTGACCCGCTCAAAGCCGCCGATGCGAATGGATGGCTTGGCACGGTCGGTGCTGATTCCCGCCCAGTCGAGGCGTCGGGTGTCGCGGCTTTCGCGGCCGAGCCTCGCGGCGGTTTCACTCTGTCTACCTTGGAGGTCAGATGGACTTCTCCGGCTCGAAGAAACTGGAAAAACAGGGCTCGCGTATCAATCGGTTGTCTCGAGCAGGGCTCGTCGCGGGCGCGCTCATGCTGTTCACCGCGGTCGGCTGCACGCAGTTCATGGCGCAGGGCGAGTTCGACAACGCGATTGTGGTGGAGACCCAGCGAGGCTGGCCGGAGGACGCAGGCGCCATATTGTCCGCTTCGACGGCTGAGCTCGAATATCAGGGCTACACCATCGCGGAACAGACCGGCTCGAAGATCGTCACCGCGAAGGGGCGGTCCTCGTTGAGCTCCAAACCAGGTACCTACGCTTACTTGGAAGTAAGCGTCACGCCCGGCGCCGACGGCACCTCTGTCGAGGTGCGCGAGTATCACCACCTGATCGACGACAATGGAAAGTCGCGCAGCTTCGATCAGCGACTGCCCTTCATGGAGTATTATATTCTGCGTCGGCTGAGCCCCGAGCGCAGCGGCAAGATCGAGGCCGCCGCGGCCGCCAAAGCGAACGCCTACCTCGCCGAGAAGGGCAAGCCGGCGCAAGACTTCAAGGTCCAATACGACCCGGATCGGTCGTCGAAGACGCTACCGGCCAGCGTGGAGACGAGCACCGCCAGCACGGGTACTGGTCAATCCGGGGGCGCCTGTCAGCTGCCCTCACGCTTTGTCGCGAGCGGCGGCGGACAAGATTGTCCGGATGGGGTCTTCACGGTCACGCCCATCGAGGGCTTGGAGGGGCACTGCAGCTACGATCTGTCCTTTACGAACAAAGACGCCTTCCACCATGGTGGCTTCAGCCGACCGATCGGGTCCGATCTGGTCGACGGAGTGGGGGACATCGACGGGAGCACGAAGTCCTTCAAGGGGACCGTCACCAGCGCTGGTGGCTATTTCAGCGTCTTCGACCGGAGCGACATGCTCCTTTGCTCTTGGAACTTGGCGCCCTGAGTACGGGTTCGTAGCACTAGGGGCCGCATTGGGGGCCTGGCATGCACACTCGACCGCTGTGGTTGCCAAAGTCGCCCAAGAACGGGGTGTGGCCCACCATCACAGGTGGGTCCAAACCCGCCCCGGTCGAGCGCATCCAGAAGAGGGAGGCGAAGTTCTGCCAGACGACGTCGACACGCCCGTCGGAATCGAAATCGAGGGCGTGTGTCGCGTGCAGAGCCTCCATGTTGGGCATGCCGGAGCTCCAATCGGTGGGGGATTGGAATGCGCCACTGTCGGCGAGGGCGACGAGGATCGCGCTGTCCTGAAAGGCCACGAGATCCGCGTCGCCGTCCCCGTCGAGATCACCGACCAGATAGCCCTTCGAGGCGCTGGGCGGTGCGGCGAGCCAAAGGGTGGGGGACCCGAACGAGGCGCCCGCCGACAGCGCCACGAGCGCGCCGCTCTCCGAGATCGAGAGCAGATCCGCCAGGCCGTCGCCGTCGAAATCGGCTGCGAGCCGCGTGTCACCCAGAGCGCCGAAGTCGGGAGTCCACAGCGTGGGCACCTCGAAGCTCATACCGAGCGAGCGCCACACGCGCACGCCGCTCGACCCCCACTCCGCGAGGTCGTCGTCGCCATCGCCGTCGAAGTCAGCGAGTCGTCGCGCGTAGACGGTGGTCGACGGCAGGCCGAGCCAGAAGGTCACGTCGGGCGCGAACGTGGCTGGGACCCCGCGCTTCACGTCGATGCGCGCACTGCGCACGAGGACGAGGTCCGTGACCTCGTCGCCGTCGACGTCCCCCGCGATCGTCTCGAGCGCGCTGGCGAACCCGACCGCGAAGAAGTTCAAAGGCCACGTCGTCTCGCCGCCGAGCCATGGCTCGACGAAGACCGCTTCGTCGCGCACGCTCAGCACCGCGGCCGCGCAGACAGGCGGTGCGCCGTCGCAGCTCTGACATTGGCCGTCCACGCAGAGGGGGCTCGTCCCTGGGCAGCCATCGTCCATCCAAGCGGTGCCGTCGCTCGCGCACACCTCGCGCTCGCCGGTCGCTGCACATCGGGGAACGCCGGGCTCGCAGAGGCGACAGCCGCCGTCGCCCCAGCACTCGGGGAACGACGCAGCGCATGGATCGGCGCTCCACGAGCCGTCCTCACCGCAGCGCTCGCGCCCGCTCGGCGTGCAGCGCGCCTCTCCTGGCATGCACGCGGTGCATGCGCCGTCGCCGAAGCAAAAAGGCTTCTCGGCGGGGCAGGGATCGGGCGCGAACGCGTCGCCGTCGCAGCGCTCGCGGGCGCCGTCGACGCAGCGTTCGTCCCCGACGACGCAGACGCAGGCGCCGTCGCTGCACTGTTGGTCCGCAGCGCACGGCGAGCCGACGAAGGCTCCATCGACGCAGACCTCGCGAGCGTCGCCGCTGCAGCGAGCCTCGCCCTCCTCGCAAGGAATGAAGGGCACGACAGGCTCGTCGCACGCTTGGGAGCACACCGACCCGACGAGCAAGGAAACCATTGTGATGAGGCGGGTGCGCGTCGAGCTCACGGTAACCCCGACTCGGGCCAGGTGACCGCGATAGGGGTGCTCGAGCAGGTCATCCCCGCATTGCCGAGCGCGCCGAACGCACCGCTGCCCCAGCAATAGGGCCGCAGCTCGTCTTCGATGCGAACGAGCGCACACGTGTGATCCCAGCGAGCGACGAGCTCGACGACGGGGCCAGGCAGATCGACGGGGTTCGGATCGAGCACGGGCTCAGCGCAGCTCGGTGGGTAGGCCTCACCGCTCGCGGTGTCGGCGCATGGCCCGCCCGTGCCGAGCTGGCCCTGCGCGCTCTCGCCGAGGCAAAATGCAGTGTCCGCGATTCGTCCACACGTGTGCTGATGGCCGGCGCTCAGCTTCGTGATCTTCCCCGCATCGAGTGAGCCGAACAGGAGCGGCAGGAAGTTCCCGAATATCCCGCCGACGAAGCCGAGCTCACCGCAGCGACTGTCGCCCTCACCCATGGCCCCGAAGGGACCGACGACGACGCGGTGATACCAGCCACCAGCGACCTCGCGCGCGTTGGCGGTGAGGACGGTCACTGCGTACCCAGCCACGGTGACGAGGTTGTCGTCGAAGTAGTCGCCCAAGTCGAGCACGCCCCAGCAGACGAGCTCGCCCGTGTCGCGGACCGCGCACGTGCTCACGCGATCGCATGCGACGTCGACGACGTGATCGAGCGGCGCGCTGCCCGTCTCGTCCGCCGACACCGGCGCCGCCAAGTAACTCGAGCCATCCCCACCGAGCTTGAGAAACGTCGGGTCGCCCCAGCACTGCACGCGGCCGTCGATGAGGATCGCGCACGTGTGGTAGGTGCCTGCCTCAATCCGCTGGGCGGGAGCGTCGAGCGGGATGTGCGTAGGCTCGGTCACGGGCATCGAGCTCACACCGACGCCGTTCGCCTGCCCCCCGATGTTGTCGCCCCAGCAATAGACCTCACCGACGTTGTCGAGGACACACGTGTGCGCGACGCCCGTGGTGCCGGCCACGATCGGTGTGGGGAGGGCGATCTTGCGAGGCGTGAGCACGGAAGACCCCACCGCGCCGTCGATCTGCTTGCGGGTGTTCTTGCCCCAGCACCACGCGTTCCCGCAGCTCGTCGCCACGCACTCGAAGCCGTCGCCCGCGCCTGTGAAAAGGTGCGCGATGCAGGAGTCGTCGACGTCGCAACCCACCGGCTCGAAGCCCGTGCCGTCCGCGGCGCAGGTCTCGCGACCCGTCGGGGTGCAGCGGGTCGCGCCGGGTGAGCACAGCACGCAGGCGCCGTCCTCGCACAGGGGGAAGCTGCCAGGACACGCGTCGACCTGCGAACCGGAGCCGTCTTCGAGACAGCGCTGTCGGAGCCCACTCGTTGCGTCGCAGCTGAACTCCCCCGGTGAGCACACGACGCAGGCGCCCTCCTCGCAGAATCGATCTTCGGTGCATGGCTCGGATTGCCAAGCGCCGTCGAGGCAGGTCTCGCGACCCGCGTCGCCGCAGCGCGCGTCGCCGGTGATGCACACGACGCACGCGCCCTCGTCGGCGCAGAGCGGAGCCGCGACCGGACACAGATCGCTGACAAAAGCCGTCCCATCATCATTGCAGCGCTCGCGTCCCGCGTCGCCGCAGCGTCTCTCGCCCGCGCTACAGACCGCGAGCTCGCGGTCGTCGATGCCGAGCAGCTCTCCGCACGCGGACGTCGCGATCACGAGGAGCGCGAGCGACGCGTAGCGGCGGTTCAAAAGCGCCCTCCGACGGTGACCTGCTGCGTGCCATAGAGGTTCGGCGTGAACGTCGCCGTGAGGCCGATCACCATCCCGCCGACGGCGAAGGTGAGCCCGATCGGCACGAGCGTGCTCGCGACGGTCGCGGCGAGCTGCGCGTGGTGGCTGTGCGCGAGCGAGGCCTCGTCGGGACACGTCGCGGGTGAGCACACGTCGTCGGCGAGGTTCTCCTCCGCGAGGGCGTAGGCGCCGAGCGCAAAGCCGACAATCGCGACGGCCGCACCCCCACCGAGCGTCGCCCATCCGAGCGTGGCCCAAGGCTGGGCTGGCTGCGGCGGAGGCGGCTGCTCGATGCGAACAATTGCGGGCTTCTCGAGGATCGGGGGTGGAGCGGGGAGCTTCTCGAGAGCCGGCGGCGAGAGCGTCTGGCGCTCGCTCAGCTTGACCTCGACCTGCTCCTCCCATGCGCGATAGCCCGCAGCCTCGACGCGGACGTGGACGACGCCCGGGTCGACCGGCAGCGCGAGGTCGAAGCTGTTCCCACCGATCGGCTGATCGTCGAGGAAGAGCGTCGCGCTCGCCGCGTTCGGTGGCTTTGACACCGTTAGCTTCGGGAGCACTGGCTCGAGCGCCGCGATGCGCTCCTCGGCGAGCGCTTGGCGATCCTTGCGGCCGTCGGCGCGCGCGAGCGCGAGCGCTTGCTTGAACTCGGTCCACGCCGACGCGACGCGGCCCTCGGCCTCGTGGCAGACCGCCAAATTGAGGACCGAGCCGGGCAGCGGGTCGATGCGGACGCTCTCCTCGAATTTGCGGCACGCGTTCGCGATGTCACCTCGCTCGAAGAGAGCCTTGCCCTCGTCGAAGAGAGCCTCGGCGACGGCGGGCGTGGGCGCCTGCGCACGAGCTGACGCGACTGTAACCAACACGCCGATGGCCCCGATGGCCCCCGCGGCCCACTTGAAGTTCGCCCTCACGCCCGCCACCTCGAACGACGACCTTGTGAAACCAGCATAGCTACCTGACTTCGCGCCCGATGTCAGGTGGCCTTCCGGGTTGGTTCGCCCCCCAAGCTACCTGCGCGAAAGGCAGAAGAAGTCGGCCGCTGAGGGCGCGTCGACGAACTCGCCGTCCTTCGGGGGGAAGCGGGAGAGGGGCACGCGCGCGGTCAGCGCCCCGTTCGGGTCGCGGCTGAACACAGCGATGCGCGCGCTCCCCGCGAGCGGCGCCACCGAGACCGCGCCCGCGTGACGCAGGGCGCCCGCCATCGCGCTCGCGGTCATCACCTCGCCGAAGCCGACGAAGAGGGTCGCGCCGCTCGCGTCGTGGCCGAGGGCCGCGCGGTCTGCGGCAGCGTCGTCAGCGGCGAGCGGGTTCGATTGCGCGACGCCGTCGACATAAGCGCAAGGGCCTGTCTCTCGCCACCACGCGCCGCCGGGCTCGACCGAGGCTTGCTCGGGTGGAGTCGGCGCCAACCGAACGCCACCGCTCGCAGGATCCGGAGCGAGAACACAGCCGGATGCGCGCCGGCTCGCGATCGTCACACCGTCCACGCGCATCCCCCACGAGCCGTCCGAGGCCGCGCCCGTGAACGCGACGAAGAGGTGCGAGAGAGCGCGCGCAGGGACGCGCCCCGAGCGCGTGAAGCCAGCGCCCTCGGCTGTATCCGTCCGCGGCTCGGCCGTCCCCGCCACGGGCTCGAGCGTCAGCTGGCGCAGATCGAAGGCGAACACGTGCGCCAGCGCGAAGGCGCGCCGCTTGTCGGGATGGAGCGTCGTCATGAAGACCGCTGTCCCGCGCTCATCCGCGAGCGCGACCCATCGGCCATCCTCGGCGTTCGCGAGCTCGGGGAACACGGGACCGACCTCGGGCAAGCGGAACGGTCCAATCGCGACGGGCTCGCGAACCTGGGAGTCACTGGGTGGCGGCGGGACGGCGACCGCGGACTCCTCTCGTTTCTCTGTGCAGGCGACAGAGAGCGAAAACAGGAGCGCCCGAGAAAACCGCATCGTTTGAACCTACCACGCGTCCTTCGGGCCTCGCGCGCCGCGGCTCGGTTTGACACGTTGGTAAGTGAATCGGAACTTGTGACAATCGTGTCAGCGTTTCACCGCGGGTGACCACCCGCCGGGGGCGGCGCGAATTCTTGAAGAAGTGCCGGTTCCAGGGACTAGGCTTGGACAATGGGAGGGATGATCGCGCTCGCTCCGGGCACGGTGTTCGCTGGCGACTATCGGATAGTGCGCCCGCTTTCGGCGGGTGGCATGGGCGCCGTGTACGTCGCCCAGCAGATTTCCACGGCGCGCGAGCGCGCGCTCAAGATCATGCTCGGCGAGCTCGTCGGCAACGCAGACCTCGAGCGGCGCTTCGAGCAAGAGGCCAAGATCGGAGCCCAGATCGAGAGCGAGCACGTCGTCGAGGTCGTCGGCGCGGGGATCGACGCCGCGACCCGCACGCCATGGCTCGCGATGGAGCTCTTGCAGGGCGAGAGCCTCGCCGAGCTCTTCGCGCGCCGCGGCCCGTTGCCACCGTCGCTCGTGCTCGAGCTCTTCGACCAGCTCGCGCACGCAGTCGGCGCCGCGCACGACAAGCAGATCGTCCACCGAGACCTCAAGCCGGAGAACGTCTTCCTCGCCAAGTCGAAGCGCGCCGGGAGTTCGTTTGTGCTCAAAGTTCTCGACTTCGGCATCGCCAAGCTCGTGAACCAAGTGCGCACGTCGGCGACTGGCGCGATGGGCACGCCGTTGTGGATGGCGCCCGAACAAGCTCAAGCGGGGATGCCCGTGACGCCCACCGCGGACGTGTGGGCGCTCGGGCTCATCGCCTTCGCGGCGCTCGCCGGCCGACTGTTTTGGAGGAGCGCGAGCGCAGCCGATTCCTCGGCGGTGATGGTGCTTCGCGAGATGGTCATGGAGCCTATCCCGAGCGCAAGTCAGCGCGCGCTCGAGCTCGGCTGTCCCAGGTTGCCCGCGGGCTTCGACGCCTGGTTCGCTCGGTGTGTCGATCGCAACCCGACGGCCCGCTTCCCCAACGCACACGCGATGCAGCAGGCCCTCCGGCCCATCCTTCTCGCGAGCGCGCCCTCGAGCGTGGGAGCAGTCGAAGTCGTGCGCCCGAGCGCCCCCTCTCCGAGCACGGCCTACGTCTCGGGACCGCTGCCCCTCACCAACCAGGTTGCCTTCACGAATCAGGTTGTTGCCCCGCGCGCGCCCGAGACGCAGTCAGTGGTGGGGACGCACTCGACCTTGGCAGCTCCGCCGGCGCCCCAGCGCGGCGCTGCGAAATTCCTCGTCGGCGGTGCGCTCGCGTGTGGCGCCGTTGCAGTCATTGCCTTCGTGGTCACCCGCGATCCCGCCACGAAGACGCAGTCGCACTCGGGGGCGGACGACCCCGATTCGCCGGCGAAGCCTGCCACCGTGCAGGCCACTGGCTCGAGCGGGTCGACCCCGACCACGCTCGCGAGCGCGGCCCCGTCGGGCCCACTGTCGTGTCGCGAGGCAGCGTCCGCGCTGCACCAGGACGGCAGTGTCCACCCAGCTCAAGGACTCCCAGCCGATCTGGCGCGCGTCAACGAAGGCTCTTACCTCGACGCTTGCAAAGTCCCGTCGACGGCGAGCGTCCAGGTGTGCGCCTACTACGACGGGGCTGGCCCGCCGAAGGGCGTCACCATCGAGGTCACGCCGGCCAACGAGGCAGAGCGAGCCTGCGTCGAGGCGAAGATCAGGGCCTTCGAAACCAAGGAGAACTTCGAGGGGATGGTCACCACGACCTTCACCGCGACCGGGGTGAAACCCAGCAAGCCCCAGGCGCCGGCGCCGCGTCCTACCACTCCCGCAACGAACTCAGAGCGACCACACCGGTCCAGTCCCCAACCTAAGGTTTACGCGACGACCATCTGAGCGAAGCGACGCGCCCAGCCCGACTCACGGGATGATCTGTTGGAGATTGCCCGAGCACACCGCCGGGTCGAGCGCGACGTCGGTCCCGTTGACGGACACCGCGAGCTCGTAGTTGGTCGTCGTGTTCGGGGGGCAGCCCGCTCCCTCCCAAGAGCCGACAATGATGTAAGCGGTGCCGGCGGCCTCGGTGATGACGCCGCCCGAGGGACACTTGTAGCCGTCGGGGTTCGCGACCGAGCAATCGACCTCCTCGTCGAAGAGCAGGCTCTTGCCCGAGGGCTCGACGATCGCGCTGAAGAGGTCGGCCCCGCTCGCGGACCCCACGTTGTCGGCGCGCATGAAGAGGCAGTCCCCGCTCGCGACCTCGACCGCGAAGACGCGCGCTGGCCAATAGACCGCGGAGTCGGCGGTGCAATCGGTTACATCGCTGTAGGCCGGAGTGAGGGGGCCAGCGTTCGTGCACTCGGCCGGAAACCCGTCGATGATGGGGATCGTGGGACACTCGGCCGCGCCCCCTGCGCCGCCCATACCGCCCAATCCACCCGTACCACCCAATCCACCCGTACCGCCCAGTCCACCCATACCGCCCAATCCACCCGCGCCGCCCACGAGGGAATTACCGCCCCCACCCTGAGCCGCCGCGCCAGTGCCCCCGAAGCCGCCGTCGGGCCCGCCAGCAGACCCACCACCACCGCTCGCGTCGTCACCGCATGCGAGCGAAGCGACGACGACGACAGGGAGCACCACGCGAAGAAAGGATTGCATGGGCGCACCATACCGCATGGCCACGCGCGGGCGCTCAGGAGAGGAGCGACACGACCTCGGCCGCGATCGAGAGCGCAGCGGTCAATCCCGGCGACTCGATGCCGACGAGCGAGACGAGCCCCGAGAGGCCGCGGGCGCTCTCCTCCGCGATGACGAAGTCGCGGACGGGGCCGCTCGCTCGCGCGAGGCGCGGCCGAATCCCCGCTTGATCGGGCGCGACGTCCTCGAGCGCCAAGCCCGTGAGGTAACGCGAGGCCGCGCTGAAGAAGTCGCCGGCGCGCGCTCGCCATGGTGTAATCGAGGCGCCGATCGGGGAGCTCCTCGACGTCGGGCCCGAGGCGAACCGCGCCGTCGAGCTCGACCGTCGCGTGGACGCCGAGCCCCGTGAGGCCCGCGTTCGGCACGGGATACACGAGGTGGCGCACGAGCCCGCGAGGGCGCAGCCGAAAATAGCTGCCTTTGACGTAGACAAGTCTGTAACCGGCCGCGTCGACGTCGATGCCCGCGAGCGACGCGACGGTGTCCGCGTCGAGCCCCTCCGCGTTGACCACCCGGCGCGCGACGAAGCCGACGGGCTCTTGGTCGGGGCCCGAACATCGGACCTCGTAGCCGGCGCCGCGTGGCGAGAGCGCGATCACCTCGTGGACGAGCGCGAGGTCGGCGCCGTGCGCGCGAGCCTCGGACGCGAGGCTCGCGACGAGCGCGTGCGCGTCGACGATGCCGGTGTTCGGCGAGAAGAGCGCCGCGGTCGCGCGGACGTTGGGCTCCTCGGAGGCGAGCGCGCCCCGGCTCACGCGCTCGAGGGTGACGCCGTTGTCGGCCGCTCGATCACGGAGCGCGTCGAGCGCCTGCTCTTCTTCGGGGCTCGTCGCGACGATGAACTTGCCGACGCGCGCGTGTGGGACGCCGTGGCGCTCGCACCAGCCGTAGAGCCTACGCGCGCCGTCGACACAGAGCCGTGCTTTGAGAGAGCCACGCGCGTAGTAGAGGCCCGCGTGGATGACCTGCGAGTTGCGCGAGCTCGTCTCCGTGCCCGGCGCCGCGTGACGCTCGAGGACGACGACGCTGCGACCCGTCTGCGCGACAGCCTGCGCGACCGCGAGGCCCACGACGCCCGCGCCGATCACGGCGACGTCGTAGTCGAAGGTCTCGGCGGGTTGGACGAGGGGCGGGTCCTGCATCGAGAGGACCGACAAGCTACCGCCGCGGACGCTGATAGGCTCGGCGATCGTGCTTGGGGGAGCCACATCGTGAGGGGTGCTCCGTCGTCGGGCGGTCGAGCCCGCGCGTGGCGCCGCGCTCGGATCGCGCTCGCGCTCGCGATTCCTTTGAGCTGCAACGATTCGCCCGAACCCACGCCCGAGCCGGCGCACGTCGACCCGACCGCGCGCATGCTCGAGGCCGCCACGGGCTACGCGGTCGAGCTCTGCGCCGCGATCGCGGAGTGCCAGCCGGGGCTCTTCGGCGACGAGTTCGGCGACGTCGACACGTGCGTCGCGCGCAGCGTCCCGCAGGTCGTCCGCTCGCGCTTCCCCGAGGGCTCGAACACGCAGCCCGAGGACGTCGAGGCGTGCACGCGCGCCATCGACTTCAGCTGCCCGAGCTTCCTCGCCCTGCGCAACGAGCGCAGCTTCCCCGAGGTTTGCTACACGCCCGGCGCGCTGCCGAAGGGCGCGGCGTGCCTCTTCGATCGACAGTGTGAGAGCCTCTTCTGCGAGCTCGACGCGACGACTGGCTACGCGTGCGGGACCTGCGGCGTGCGCCGCGCCGCCGGCGAGTCGTGTGACCAAGGCTTCGGCTGCGAGGCGGGCCTCGGCTGTCAGGGGCAGAGCGACGGCCCGCCGATCTGCGTGCCTTTTGTCGAGCGCGGCGAGCCCTGCGGCGCGGGCATCGGCTTTTGCCACACCGACGACGCCTGCATCGACGGCGCGTGCGCGCCGCGCCTCGGTGAGGGCAGCGCGTGTGATCCCGCCGCGGGGGTCGTCGCGGTGTGCGCGCTCCGCCCCGTCTTGCTCGGCTGTTCGCTCGCTGGGCGATGCACCGCCGTCGAGCACGCGGCGCTCGGTGAGGCCTGCCACCTGCCGTCCGACGACGTGGTGTCGAACTGCACCCACGGCTCGAAGTGTCGCGTCGACGTGCCCGGGCAGACCGTGGGCACGTGCGCCCCGACGATCGAGGACGATCAACTCTGCGTCGGGAGCTACCAATGGAGCGGGCCCTGCGCCGCGCCGGCCTACTGCTTCGAGGGCATCTGCCGCATCCCGGACGCGGCCGCGTGCGCTGCCGGCGGGGTCGTGCCGTGAGGGCCGCGGCGCGTGCGATCGCTCTTGTTTGCCTCGCCGTCGCGATCGCCGGCGGGTGTCGGCAGCTGCTCGAGCTCGACGACCGCCGCGAGCCGCCGGGCGGAGCGTGCGGCGCCGTGCCCCTCGCGCCCGGCGCGTGTGAGGACTGCAGCCGGACCGCGTGCTGCGCCGAGGTCTCCGCGTGTGGCGCGAGCGAGTCTTGCGCAGCGTTCTTCGCGTGCAGCGAGCGCTGCGCGAGCGGTGACGACGCCTGTCGCGACGGCTGCCGGCGCGACGCCCCCGACGCCCTCGACCTCGTCGCTGTTGACTTACAAGAATGTCAAGCGTCCGCGTGCTCCTGCGAGCGCGCGTGTGGGGGCTACGTCTTCCCCGCGCCCGCGTGCGGGGCGTGCGCGCGCACGCACTGCTGCGCCGAAGCGACCGCCTGCGTGCGCTCCGCCGACTGCATGGGCCTCGGCGTCTGCGAGCGCGCGTGTGTGTCCGCAGCGGACTACTACGCGTGCCTCGGCGACTGCCGCCGCGCGTGGCCCGACGGAGCCGAGCTCGGTCGGACCCTCGGCGCGTGCGTCGACGAAAACTGCCTCGAGGCCTGCGGTGATCCGCGCTGGGCCTGCCTCGGGGCGTCGTCGTGGCCACCGCCCGCCCATCACCCCGTGCGCGTCGGCCTCTCGCTGCGACGGTTCGCGAGCGTGAACGACGCTCCGCTGCCGGGGCTCAGGGTCCGGTTCTGCGCCATCAACGACTTCGACTGTCGCGACGCGGCGGGTGAGCCCGACCCGCTCAGCGAGGGCTTCACCGACGAGAACGGACGCTTCTCCGTCGAGGTCCAACCGAGCGCGAGCGGCGTGCAAGGTTACTTCGAAGTCACCAAAGACCCCGGCTCGCGCGCGCCCGACATCTACCCCGCGCTCGTCTTCGTCGTGGGGCCGCCGCTCACGTCGGAGGTCGAGATCGTCCGCCGGCTTCCGTCGATCGAGGAGCTCGCTGCGTTGCCATCCACGGTCTGGGTCGACGATCCCGCGCTCGGCAGCGTGTTCGCCAATCCCTACCAGTGCGCGAGCGCGAGCGTCGCTCCTGGTGTTCACCTCGAGGTCGCGGGCGCCGGCGTGACGGACGCGACCGTGCCCTTCTATCTGCGAAACGGCCTGCCCGTCGTCGACGTCTCCGAGACCGACGCGGCCGCCGGCGGCGGGTTCTTCAACCTCCGTGAGAGCCCTGTCACGGTGTCGGCGACCGTCGTCGCGACGGGCCAGCACGTCGGCGAGGTCGTGGGCTTCGTGCGGGGCGGCGCGCTCAGCTACTTCTCGATCTACCCGACTCCACAGGGCGACTAGTCAGCGCGACTGTCAGAACGCAGTCGACCACGTGAGCGTCGCGCCCTCGCGGCTCGCCGAGACCCGCGCCGCGCTCAGCGTGCCTCCCGTCTCGGCGGTGATGACGAGCGCGAGGCCGAGCGCCGCGCTCGCGCCCGCGAGCACGAACGTCGCGGTCGACGCGTCCGCGAAGGGCTTCGCCTCTTCGTTGAGCTCGTACGCGCGCGACGTGCAGACGGGCGCGCACTCCGCGTCGCTCTCCTGACGGCGCGCGAGCGCGATGGCTCCCGTCGCCGCGGCCGCGGTCAGCCACCCGCCGCCGAACGTGAACGCGACGGCGTAGGCCGCGCGCAGCGAGCCCCGGGCGCCTCGTCGAGGGCGTGCTGGTACATCTTTGTCATCGCTGGTCTCGGTCGGTTTTTTGCTCGCGGGATGATGAGTCGTTGGTAAAGAAATGAGCTCGGGGACGACCGCCTCGCGCTGGTCTCTGTCGGCGCCGACCTCGACCCGCAGCTCGAACGTGGCGAAGCCCGGAGCCGAGGCCTCGATCACGTGCACGCCCGGATCGACAGGGAGCGCGACGCCCCACGCGCCCCGCCCGAGCGGCGTCCCGTCGCGCTTGATGACGAGCCCCGGCGCGGTCGCGCGCACCACGACCGTGAGCCTCGAGAGGCGCGGCTCGAGCGCCGCCATGTGCGTCGTCGCGAGCTCGACGCGATCGTCGCGACCGTCGCGGCGCGCGATCCCGAGGGCCTCGGCGAACTCGGTCCAGGCCGTCGCGAGCCGCCCGATCGCCTCGTGGCAGAGCGCGACGTTGAGCAGCGTTCCACCGCCTGGATCGAGCCGCTGGCTCTCCTCGAGCATCGGGCACGCCGCGGCGAAGTCCCTCTTTTCCATGAGCTCGCGCCCTGTTCGGAAGAGCTGCGTCGCCGCAGCGCGATCGGCGTCGGTGGGCTCGGCGAGCGCGCTCGTCGGCGCGAAGAGCGCTGCGAGGAGCGCTGCTGCGATGGCGAGCGAGCACGCGCTCCGCTGGGCGCGCCGCTTCGCGCTCACTTCTGATCTCCGAGCGGATCGAGCGCTCTCGCGGTGGCGGTCTTCTCCGGGCGCCGAGGCGACACGCTCGGCGGAGCGCTCGCCACGGAGCGGGCGCTCGACGGAGGTTTGTCGAGCGCGCTGGGCTCCGCGCTCGGGGAGGCGCTCGCAGAGCTGCGCGCGTCGCTCCCCGTCGAGGCGATGGGCGCACGCAGCTCGGGGGTCGGGCCACGCGCCGACGCGAAGAGCAGCGGAGGTCGGGTCGCGAGCCACGCGATCACGCCGATCGCGAGCGCGCCTGCAGCGATCGCGAGCTGTGCCCGCGGGCTCCTTCGCGGCTCGAGCGCGCGCGCGACCTCGGCCGCGGACGCGTACCGCGCGCTCGGGTCCTCGGCGAGGCAGCGGCGCGCCACGCGCGCGAGCGCTCGCGGCAACGAGAGCGCTCTGCCGCGTGTCGGCCTCGACCCG
Source organism: Polyangiaceae bacterium (assembly GCA_046351325.1). Taxonomy (GTDB): domain Bacteria; phylum Myxococcota_A; class Polyangia; order Polyangiales; family Polyangiaceae; genus Xiheicaenibacterium. The sequence goes on from JAXLYR010000002.1 coordinate 309,058, forward strand.
GTCGAGAGCTCGACCAGCATCACGCCGAGCGCATAGAGATCGGTCCGCGCGTCGACGTCGCGCCCCGCGGCCTGCTCGGGCGACATGTAGTGCGGCGTCCCGACGACGCGCCCCGCGGCCGAATGCGCCGCCTCGCGCGGCTCGTCGAGGGCGTCGTGACCGAGCTTCGCGAGCCCAAAATCGAGGATTTTGATCTCGCCCTCGTCCGTCAGCATGACGTTCTCGGGCTTGAGATCACGATGGATGACGCCCGCGGCGTGCGCGCGCTCCAGGCCGAGCGCGATCGAGCGCGCGATGCGCGCGACCTCGCCGCTCGCGAGCCGCCCCTCGTCCTCGAGCACGCGGCGCAGGGTTCGACCTCGCACGCGCTCCATCGCGAGGAAGACCACGTCGCCGTCCTCGCCGACGTCGAAGATCGTCGCGACGAAGGGGTGGACCACGCGCGCGATCGAGCGAGCCTCCCGCATGAAGCGCGCGCGCCGCGCTGGGTCGGCGACCGCGCGCGCTCGCAGGAGCTTCAGCGCCAGCTCGCGATCGAGCGCGGGGTCGCGCGCGAGGTAAACGACGCCCATCGCGCCCTCCCCGAGCTTCTCGACGAGCTCGAACCGCGCCACCGTCTGCCCCGCGCGATCGGGCTCCGGCGCGGGCGGCTCGACCGCGGGGGCGCGCGCGAGCGCTCGCAGAAATGCGCCCGAACCGCTCGAGATCGCTTCGTCTGTCGCGCCCGTCGAAGACACGCCGAGTCGTCCGTCCTCCCGGCGCTCATGAGAACAGCCCCGAGGTTCTCGGAGAAGCCCGCTCGAAGCGCGCGCCCCCCGTCGTGGCGGCGGGGTAAAGTCGTAGCTCTGTTCGCGGGGAGGTTCGGGGCTTGGGCGAGGTCGCTGAGGACACGAGGATCGCTGCTGAAAACGAGCTCGCCGAGCGCGTGCGCGCCCTCACGGCGGCCGGTGACGATCGGGGCGCGGCGACCTTGGTGCTCCGCCACCTCGGCCCCGGGGTCTTCGGTCTTTTGCTCGCGATCCACGCGAACGAGGACGACGCGGCCGACGTGTTCTCGGCGTTCAGCGAGCGCGTCTGGCGCGGCCTGCCCGGGTTCCGCTGGGAGTCTTCGCTCCGCGGCTGGGCGTACGTCATCGCGCGCAACGAGTCGCGCAGATGGTTGGAGCACCAACGAGATCGCGCGCGGCGTCGCGCGCCGATCTCGGGGCTCGCCTCGGAGATACCCCCCGAGGTCCGCACCGCCACGCTGTCGCTCTACCGCACCGAGAACCGGGACGCGCTCGCGGCCCTGCGCGCCTCGCTCCCCATCGACGAGCAGATGTTGCTCGTCCTGCGCGTCGATCGCGAGCTCAGCTGGCCCGAGCTCGCGCGCGTCTTCAACGACGGCGAGGAGCTCTCCGAGGAGGCGACGAAGCGCGAGGCCGCGCGTCTGCGCAAGCGCTTCCAGCTCCTCAAGGAGAAGCTCCTCGCGCTCGGCGCCGAGCGCGGCCTGCGCCGTCAATAACCGCCGCAAGCGCTGGCGCACGTCGTCGTGCGACACGTGTCGAGCTCGGCGTATTTGGCGCTCGCGGCCGGGTGCTGCGCCTTGCAGCTCTGCGCGCACGTCTCGTCCGCGCAGCCCTCGACGCAGGTCATCAGCGCGAAGCACTCGGCGTCCTCGCCGCACGTCGTCCCGGCCGTGCAGCAGTCGGTCTCCAAACAGGTCTTGCAGGTCGCGTCCTCGAGCGCGAACGCGTTGCCACAAGCGAACGTGAGCGCGGGGAAACACTCGGCGTTGCACTCGGCGGCCGCGCAGACGAAGTACGCTCCGGCGATCGGGGCCGCGGGTCCCGCGTCGGCGAGGCACGCCCCGACGCACGCTGGATCACCACCCGCGCACGCGAGCACGCAGGGCACCGTCGCGTACGCGCACGTGGCCGTCGTCCCGCACGCGAGCCCTTGATCGCAGCAGCTCCCCGACAAACAGGCGGCGCACGCCACCGACCCGATCGTCGCTGGGCCCGCGCACGTGCCCGTGAAGCACTCGTCGTGGCAGTTGTCCACCTGACAAGCCGAGAACGCGTCGGTCAACGCGACTCCGGTCGGGTGGGCGTCGACGCAAGCGCTCGTGCAGGCGCCGACGTCACCGTCGCCGCCGGCGCACGTCGCGACGCACCCGAGGAACGCGAAGCTGTCGGGCTCGTCGTTCTTCGCCTTCGCGGCGTCGCAGCAGCTCGACACGATGCAGCTGTCGCACGCGAGGTTCACCGCAGCTACGCCTCCACAGGTCAGCGCGTCGTAGTCGCAGTCCGCCTTGCAGCTCGTCGCGACGCACTCGCGCACCGCATACCAAGCTGGCGGCACCGACGGCGCGTCCGCGACGCACGCCTGGAAGCACGCGTGATCGGCCGGGTCGCAAGCCCGGATGCACGCCGAGACCCCGCGGCAGACCTCGTCTTTGTCGCAGGCCTCCATCACGTCGCAGCAGTGGTCCGCGGCGCACGCGTCACACGCGGCGCCCTCGATGAACGGCACCGCGCCGCAGCCTCCACCGCCCGCTCCACCGTTGCTCGCAGCGCCCGCCGCGACCTCACCCCCGTGCCCACCCGCTGCCGCGCCGCCCGCGCCGCCCTGCGCGCCCGCGCCCCCAGCCCCGTCGTCCCCGCAGCCGAGCGCCAACGACACGAACGCACCGAAAAAGAAGCCCCAAGTCGAACGTGCTCCAAGAAGCATGTAGCCCTCCGAAGGACACGACCGACCTCGATCCGAAGTGTGAAGAATTTATTTTTGGCAGAGGCGCGACCCTCCTGCTCTGGCGTGCGGTCGCCACTCAGCCCACCGAGCCAGCTACGCTCCGCGCAGGCAAGGGAGGGGAGAGCTCGATGGTCAAGGCAATCGCGGTCGCTTCGTTGTTGGGGCTCGCTGCTTGCGGCTCGGGGGCGAGCAATAGCCACCCCAAAGACGAGCCCGCCACGTCGGCAGAGGCGAGCTCACCCGCGACGTCGAGCTCGGCCTCGGCCGCGAGCTCCTCGAGCGCGGGGTCCGTGACAAAATTGTCAGCGCCTCCGCTCCCGAGCTCGAACCCCGTTTCCTGCGGCGCGCTCGAGTGTCGCCAGCTCGACGAGCCCGCGCAGGCGCTCGCGTTCGTCCTGGCATCGAACCCTCGCGTCCTCGCAGTCGGCGAGGCCCACGCTCCCAAAGGGGCGAGCGCGCGCACGGCGACCGCGCGCTTCACGCGCGAGCTCTTGCCGCTCCTGCGCGGTCGCGCCTCGGATCTCGTGCTCGAGCTGCTCGTCGCCCCCGACTCGTGCAAGGCCGCGGCCGAGGCCGAGAAGCTGCAGGCTCCCGTCGTCGATCCTCAGGCCGAGACCAACCAAGCCGAGTTCGTCGCGCTTCGCGACGAGGCTGCGCGCGCAGGGATCGAGCCGCACCTCCTCGAGCCGAGCTGCAAGGACTACGAGGCCACCGTCCGCGAGGGTTCGAACAGCATCTCGTTCATGCTCGTCCTCATCGAGGCGCTCACCGAGGATCGCGCCACCCTGCTCCTCGACAAGAACGAGAAGCAAGGCCGCTCGGAGTTCGTCCTCACGTACGGCGGCGCCATGCACAACGACGTCGCGCCACCGGCCGCGACCGAGCCCTACGCCTTCGGCCCGGCGCTCTCGAAGCGCGCGGGCGGCGCTTACGTCGAGCTCGACCTCATCGTGCCCGAGTTCATCAAAGACACCGAGAGCTGGCGCGCCCTACCGTGGTACGCGCAATACAAGAAGGCGAAGTCGGGCAAAGTGACGCTCTATCGAACAGCGCCCTCGTCCTTCACGCTCGTCTTCGCGCGGGGCTCCTGAGCCTCGCGCCGCTCATTGAGCGAGCAAGTACGCGACGACGTCGGCGAGGTCTTGCTCCGACAGATCCTGCGGCTCGAAGAACGGCATGGGGCCAGGTGTCGAGTCGGTCGCGTCCGCAGTCCCCGAAGGGGGCGGCCCCGAGGTCCTCACCTGCTGCGCGATCCGCCCGGCGCCCAGCGCGGCGAGCGTCGATTTGGCCGGCGCCCCGGCCGAGCCGATCGTGAGCCCGCCCGCGTGACACTTCGCGCACGACGAGGTCCAAACGGCCGCTCCAGCTTGCGCGTCGCCCCCCGAATACGCCTCGGCGTAAGCCGCTTCGTCGGCGAGCACCTCGGGCGCAAACGTATTGGGCGAGGTCACCGACGAGTCGGAGATGCTCTGCATGAACGCGAGGAGCGCCTGGTATTCGGGTGACGATTCTGTAAGCGCATCACCGCCCATCCACCCCGTGACGCAGGCGTTCGTCGCGTCGAGCAGCGTGGGCGCGCCGCCGCCTTTGAACGACGTTCGATAGGCGATGTCTTTTAGCGAGTTGCCAGCAAACCCGGCCTTCGTGCCGTCGTCGCTATGACACGTAGCGCACACTGCTTCGTTGGTCGTGGCGCCGAGCGCCGCCGACTCGGGACCCGAATAGTAGTTGCTCGCGCTCCCGCCAGCGCCCCCATTACCGCCCTGTCCAGTAGCGCCAGCGCCGTCGTCGTCGCCGCACCCGACCATGCAGGCGGCGCCCGCGACACACAACGCGAAGACCATTCTCATGAGAAGCTCCTTGGTGGACGCGATAGAGCGTCCCCTCTATTCGGCGACATATGCCGGCGCTGCTCGGCGGTTTCGAGCGAGCGCGAAGTCGGTTGAATCGGCCGGCGACCCACGCGCGTAGGCCGCAAAACGCTGGCGGTTTCACGCGCTGCTCGCTTTTTCAAAGCGGTCTCGATGGTTGAAACCGTCGATGAAGAGCGGCATAGAGAGTCCTCTCGCGACGGCCCGCGCCGCATCCAAACGATGGACGTTCGCAGCGACGAAGAGCTCATGGCAGCACACGCGCGCGGCGAAACAGGCTGCTTCGAGGAGCTCCATCGTCGCTACGCGGGGCTCCTCTACCGCGCGCTCTGTCGAATGACGCGTGACGAGGACGCCGCGCGGGACATGACGCAGCTCGCGTTCATGCACGCGCACCGCGCTCGCGCGGACTTCGACCCCAGCCGGCGCTTCAAGCCGTGGCTCCTCACGATTGCTTACAATGCTGTTCGCCAAGAAGGGCGGGCTCGGCGGCGCCGCCCCGAAGAGCCCCCTAGAGACGACGTGCCCGACCAGGCCGCGCCCGAGCTCACAGTCCGCCTCGACGTGCGCCGCGCGCTCGCGGCCCTCCCCGAGCACTACCGACAAGCGATCGAGCTGCATTGGTTCGAGGGCCTCTCCTTCGACGAGATCGCCGCGCTCCTCGGGACGACCGCGACCGCGGTGAAGCTGCGGGCCTTTCGCGGCTACGAACAAATGCGCGCGACCCTCGGACCCGAGAGCAACCACCCACCGCCTGCGGGCATACGAGGGAAGCACAAATGACCTGCGAGCTCGTGCGTGACGCGTTGAAGGTGGGGGCGCCCCTCGACGAGGGCTTGGCGGCCCACGCGCGCACCTGCGCCTCGTGCTCGGTCCTCCTGCAGGACGATGCGCAGCTCGGCCGCGCGCTCTCGACGGAGCCGTCTCGGCCGGCCTCCGCGCCGCCTTCGTTCGCTGCGCTCGTGTCGGAGCTCGAGCGAGAGCGTGGGCTCCGAGCAACGCTCGGCGCGTGGCCGACGCGTCGGCGCGTGGGTGCGCTCGCGACAGTTACAGGTTTGTTCGTGTTCGCGTGGGTCGTCCCGCGCATCGCGGCGGGCCGCTTCGGACCTCACGGCGCGCTCAGCCTCGTCGAGCTCGCGGCCGAGCTCGCGGTGCTCGCGGCGCTGGGAGCAATTGGCCTGCGGCCGATGCACGCGCGCCCGCTCCCCGAATGGGTGCGTGTCGCGGTCCTCGTCGGGGCAGTCGCGGCGCCGGCGGTCGGCGTGCTCACGAGCGCCGAGTTCGCGCCAGCGCATGCGGCGCTCTCGCCCGCTCCGTGCCTGGTCATGGGCGCCGGCCTCACCGTGCCCGCCTTCCTCCTCGTCTGGGCGCTCGCGCGTGGAGAGCTCGGCCCGCGCCTCGTCGTGGCGCTCTTGTTCGGCACCACTCTGGCCGAGGCAATCCTCGCGGTGCGCTGCCACGTCCCCGGCGGTGCACATGTGCTCGCGGGCCATGTTCCTCTCGGCATCACGGCGGTCGTCGTCGGCGCATTCGTCGCGCTCGGTCGGCATCGGTCGCATGGCCGCGGCTGACCCACACGCGACTGCCTATTGCCCAGCGAGCAGGCGCTTGCGTATGACTCGCCTGTAAGGAAGGTGGCCGTCGATGGAGCTCGTCAAACTCGAGGATCTGAAGGACGACAAGAACGCGAGCGGCGTGGCCGTCGACGCGACGGGCCGCTGGCTCTACGTCGTCACCGACGAGCTCGTCGACGGCAAGAACCTCGTCCAAATCCTCGAGCGAGAGAAGCGGGACCGCTTCAAGCTCGCCGCTGAATTCGACGTGAACGACATCCTGTGGGCGAGCACGGGCGAGTCCGACCTCGAGGGCGTCGCGCTCGACGGCGCGGCGCTCTGGCTCGTCGGCTCCCACTCGTGCAGCCGCCCTCGCGTCAAAGATGAGGACCCCGTAGCCGCCAATCGGCAGCGCCTGCTCGGCGCCCCACAGCCGGTCGACAGGGCGCGCGACTTCTTGGTTCGATTGGAGCTCGACGGCCCCAGCGCGCGCGCCAAGACCGCACCACAGACCTTCAATCTGCGTGGCGTCATCGACAGGACGCCCGCGCTCGCCGAGTCCGCGCGCACCGCGAGCAAGGAGAACGGCGTGGATATCGAGGGCCTCGCCGTTCACGACGGTTACATTTATGTCGGCTTTCGCGGGCCCGTCCTCCGCGACAGTTACGCGTGTGTCATCCGCGCCAAGGCCGACGACGCACCCTCGCTCCCGAGCGCGGAGGTCAGGTTCCTGAAGTTGGGTGGGCTCGGGATACGGGATCTCGCGAGCGCCGGCGACGCGCTCCTCGTGCTCGCGGGCCCTGTCGGCGACGGCCCGGGTGGCTTTCACGTCTATCGCTGGGACGGCGCCGACGGCGTCCCCGGCGTGGGCGCGAAGCCTCCCGTCCTCGAGCACCTCGGGGAGCTCGAGCTCCCCGTCGACGACAAGGGCAATCGACCGAACGCCGAGGGCCTCACCGTGGAGTCGACGGCCGACCCTGCTTCCTACGAGGTCCTCGTCGTCTTCGACGGCAAGGGCGCGAAGAGCCACGCGGCCCGCTACTCCATTCCTCGGCGGGGCGGCGCGTAGCGTTACAGCGCTGTCAGCGTTTAGTCGCCAATCGCGGCGCTCAATCGACGGTGATCGATTTACTGACGTTCTTGGGCACGTCGGGGTGCACGCCGTGGTCGGCGATGCCGAGCCTGTCGAGGTAGCGCTTCTTCGACAGGCTCATCTTGAGGGCCAGTCGCTGGAGCGCGACCGTCGCGGAGAACGTCGCCATCAGCGTGTCGTGCGTGCGCGGCAGCGTGACGTAGACCGAGCGATATTCGGGGTTGTCGACGGGCGCCTTCGCTGCGGCGCCGCGCAAGGATGGGTGCTCCTCGGCGACGACGACGGTGCAAGCACCGCGGATCTTGTGCGTGTTGATCTGCGAGACCGTGAGCGCGACGTCGCGCTCGTCGGGGCCCGTCACGTAGACGAGCGGGTAGTCGGCGTAGAGCTCGTCGATGAGCTCGGCGCGGTTCACGCACTTCTCGAGCAAGGCGCGCTCTGCTGCCCCGAGCGCGAACGGGACCACCGTCGGCGACAGCACCATGTCGTGCGCGGCCTGGACGATCCTCGCGACCGACGCCGGCGCGAGCTTCGCCTCGGCGGCGCGCGTGACGAGCTCCGCCAGCGCGCGCCCGAGCCGCTTCTGCATGGCGTCGACCTCGAGCGGGCCGAGCACGGTGTTGAACCCGAGGATCGTGTTCGGGCCGTGCTTGAACTCGGACGCTTCGAAGCCCTCGGTGTGGTTGAGCACGACCTCGCGGATCTTGAGCGCGCCCTCCTTCGCGACGGCGGCGATGCGCGTCGCGAGGATGTGCATGCTCGGCCGCAGATAGAGCAGGCGCGCGGCCACATCGAGGTCCGCGTCGGTGGTCGCGATGGTCTCGTGGATGAGCGCGGGGATCGAGCGCAGCCGCTCCTTGCGCGACTCGACCTCGGCGGGGGCGTCGCCGCTGATCGAGGCGACGTGCAGCGCGAGACAATAGAAGACGACCATCTGGTTGATGAAGCTCTTGGTCGCGGGGACGGCGATCTCGGGCCCGCAGCGGAGCGGGATCACCACGTCGGCCTTCTCTTGGGCGAGCGTCGAGTTGACGTTGTTGACGAGCGCGACCTTGGCGATGTCCTTGCCGGAGGCGATGACGTCGTTGATGACGTCGATGAGATCCTTCGTCTCGCCGCTCTGGCTGACGGCGATGACGAGGTCGCCGTCGCGCAGCGAGCGCGACACCTGGCCGCGGAACTCGCCCGGCAAGATCGGTAGGAGCTCGAGGCCCGCGAGCTCGTTGAAGTAGAGCGCTGCGGCCTTCGCGGCGTGGAACGAGCTGCCGCAGCACATCACATAGATGCGACCGCCACGCTTGTCGGCTGCCTGACAGAGCTCGCCGAAGCGACCTACTGCGGTCGCCCACTCGCGGACCTCTTCGGCCTCGAGCAGCGCGTCGAGGAGGCGCACGGCGACGGCGTCGCGCTCGTCGCGCGCCATCGGCAAGAGATCGGCGAAGAAGCCAGCCTCCGAGGACGCGAGCGCGTGGCGGCGCCGCACGGCCTCGGGGGCGTCGTCGAGGAGCCCGCGAAACGCAGGCAGATCGACGAGCGCGTGGAAGTGTCGGCGGAGCGCGTCGTCGGTCGTTTGATCGCGGAGCGCGTCGAGCGGCTGGCCGATCGCGGCGAGGCTCTTCTGTCCAGCCACGGCGCGCGCGGCCTCCGAGCCACCGAGGAACAGCGTGATGACGTCGCGCGCGGTCTGCTCCTGCGCGCTGATCTCCTGGTCCATGAAGGTCTCGAACGGCGGCACGAGGGCCGTGTCCTTCGCCCGGAGTCGGCTGCGCACGGGCTCGCGCGCGATGGGCTCACCGGCCGCGTAGCGACGCGGGCCGCTCGGTGACTTCACCACGCGATCCTCGACCGCGTAGATCTGCCAGCTCGTCGCGTCGTACTCGACGACCTCGCCCTCGGTGATGGGGACGACGACGCGCGTGCGCTTGAGGACGCTCGACAGATCGCTCGACGCGATCGCGAACGCCCCGGCCGCGTCGTGACCGACACCGAAATAGAGGCTCGAGCCCTGTTTGGTCGCCCACACCGTCCGCGTCGTCGGGTCGACGATGACAGCGGCGTAAGAGCCCTCGAGCTTGGCGGCGGCCGCGACGATCGCGCGCCGCATCGCCGCGCGCCGACCGCTCGCGTCCAAGGGCGCGCCGGCGCGCGAGAGCTCGCGGGCGAAGAAATGCTCGACCGTGTGGACGACCATCTCGCCGTCGTTGTCGGAGAGCACGGCGTGCCCCTCGGCGGTGAGCCAGGTCTTGAGGTCGTCGCAGTTGGTCACGTTGCCGTTGTGCGCGCCGTAGAGGAAAGCCTTGCAGCGGACGACGTGGGGCTGCGAGTTCTCGCGCGTGACAGCGCCGAAGGTCGCCCACCGAACCTGCCCGCAGAAGACGCTGCCGGCCATCTTCGTGATGCCGAGCTCGTCGACCATCTGCGACGGGGCGCCGACTCCCTTCGCGAGGTCGACGTCGTCGTCGCGCTCGCCCTGGATCGCAGCGCCAGTCGAGTCGTAGCCGCGGTACTCGAGCGTCTTCAGGAGCTCGGCCGCGATGATTCCCATGTCGCTTCGGTGATGCTCACAGACGAGTCCAATGACGCCGCACATGGTCGAGCGTCCTAGTACCGCTGCGCCCGAGGCGGTACCTCGCCGTCGCGCCGCTCGAATGCTAGAGCTCGATGCATGGAGAGCCGACCTCGACTCCTGCAGTCGCTATTTTCCTGGCTCGCACAGATCGTCTGGTTGTGCGGCACCTTCACCGCGAACCTCGTCGGGTTCACGTTCGGCGCGATATGGGGGTTATACGTCCTCGGGGCGGTGTATTCAGTTACACTGCTGTCCGCGTGGTTCGTCGTGCGATGGCGGGCTTTCGCCGTAGTTTCGCTCGCTCTCGCGATGCAAGTGGCCGTCTGCTACGCGATGGGCGTCGAGAGTCTTTGCCAGTTCGTCGGGGACCGTCATTGGTACCGGTGGTCGATGACCAACATGTTCGACGTCAGGGATTTTGCCCTGACAATGGCTCCCACGCTCGTCGCCGCGGCGACGCTCGGTCCGCTTCTGCATTCAACGCGCGTAGTGCATTGGGCGCGTACGCTCGCTCCTCGTCTCTTGCCCGTCGCGCTCATGCTCGCGACAGCGGTGCTCGGGCTCGCGGTTTATCGGTCCGCGCGTTACCCGACGACTGAGCGTTATGGGGATAGCTTGCCCGTCATGGCGACTCTCCCCGGCTGGGATGGCTCCTGTGAGAGCGAGACGACGACTGGGGCTCTCTGGCGGGCGGAGCGTCACTGCATCTCGGGCCGCAACAGGGCAGGGGATTTCACGTTCTTCTACGACTGTGCGATCCCCGTCATGGGGGCACAGTATGGTCGCTGCGACGTGCATGTGATCGACCCCAGCGGCGCCGAGCTCCTCCTAGGCACGTCTCGGACACTAAAATCCCCGGGAGTCATCGTGCGAGACGAGCGGCTCGGGGTTTGGCTCTTCCACGACAACTACGGGACTCTGAAACGCCTCTCCGACTCGCCAAGAACCACGCCAGCGCTCCAGCTTTTCGAGATCCGCGATTGGGTCGCGCCGCCACGCAGCTGGCTCGTCGCCGCCCTCATCGGTTGGGGGGTCGCGCTCCTTTGTCGGGTGGCCATGGGTTGGCTCGGTCGCTTGGTCCGCCAGCCGACCGAGGCGCATCGAGCGTGGCTCGCGACCGCGCGTGGCGACCTGTCGATCGTCGCGCTCGCCTTGCTCCTCGTCACCCACGCCTTCCTCATGGCCGCGCTTCGCAGCGGCTTTTTGACCTGAGCGAGCCGACCCGAGCGGACCCCCCACACTCGAGCAGCCGCTCTCGCGCGCCGGGTGGTAAAAGCTCGTGCATGACTGCACTCAAACTCCAACCTGGCATCGTCACCGGCAGTGCGCTCCGCGAACTCTTCGACTTCTGCAGGGCGGAGCAGTGTGCGCTGCCCGCCGTCAACGTGATTGGTAGCCACACCGCCAACGCCGCGCTCGAGGCCGCGCGTCAAGCTAAGGCCCCAATCATCATCCAGTACTCGCACGGCGGCGCTCAGTTCAACGCGGGTAAGTTCCTCGACAACTCGAAGAACCTCGCCTCCATCCAGGGCGCGATCGCAGGCGCCCACCACATCCGCACCCTCGCGCAGGCTTATGGCGTCTCGGTCGTGCTCCACACCGACCATTGCGCGCGTAAGCTCTTGCCGTGGATCGACGGCGTGCTCGACGCGGGTGAGGCCTATTACAAGAGAGAGGGCGTCCCGCTCTTCAGCTCGCACATGCTCGACCTGTCGGAGGACCCGCTCGCCGAGAACCTCGAGACCTGCCGCCAATACCTCACCCGTATGGCCAAGATCGACATGACGCTCGAGATCGAGCTCGGCGTGACCGGCGGTGAAGAGGACGGCGTCGACAATCAAGGCATCGAGAACTCGAAGCTCTATACGCAGCCCGCGGACGTGCTCGCGGCCTACGACGCCTTGTCACCCATTGGCTCGTTCACGGTCGCGGCCTCCTTCGGCAATACCCACGGCGTCTATGCGCCCGGCAACGTCAAGCTCACGCCCATCATCTTGAAGAACAGCCAGGACCACATCCAGGCCGTGCGCAAGACCGGGCCCAAGCCTGTTCACTTCGTGTTCCACGGCGGGTCGGGCTCGACCCCCGCCGAGATCCGCGAGGCTGTCTCTTACGGCGTTGTAAAGATGAACATCGACACGGACACGCAATACGCCTTCCTCGCGCCCATCAAGAAGTACATGGACGACAAGGACGCTTATCTCAAAGGACAGCTCGGTAACCCCGAGGGCCCCGACAAGCCGAACAAGAAGTACATCGACCCGCGCGCCTGGATGCACCACGGGGAGAAGGGCATGGTCGCGCGGCTCGTCCAGGCGTTCGACGATCTCGGCGCAAAGGGTAAGTTCTGAACAGTTGGGGGGCGCGCGGAGCGCGGGGGCGAACCGAGCCCCCCGAGAGACATGCCGTTAGGCGACGGGTCGACGCCCGTCGCCGGCTGAGGCACGCCTCGCCCCATGCGAGATAAACGTGCCTGGGCCGAGCCCTGGAAGGTCAAGATGGTCGAGCCGATCCGCGTGCTCGACCGCGACGAGCGGGCGCGCGCGCTCGAGGAGGCTGGATACAACACGTTCCTCCTCCGGAGCGACGACGTCTATATCGACCTCCTCACCGACAGCGGCACCAACGCGATGAGCGACCGCCAGTGGGCCGGGCTGATGCTCGGCGACGAGGCGTACGCGGGGAGCCGCAACTTCTATCACCTCGAGGAGGCCGTCCGTCGCTTCTACGGCTTCCGCTATATGGTGCCGACCCATCAGGGCCGCGGCGCCGAGCACATCCTCTCGCGCATGCTCATTCGCCCGGGACACACAGTCCCCGGCAACATGTATTTCACGACGACGCGCCTGCACCAGGAGCTCGCCGGCGGGACCTTCCGCGACATCGTCGTCCCCGAGGCGCACGACCCATCGAGCGAAGCGCCGTTCAAAGGCAATATCGACCTCGGCGCGCTCGAGGCGCTCATCACCGAGGTCGGCGCCGCGAACGTCCCTTATGTCTGTGTGGCCGCGACCGTGAACATGGCTGGCGGTCAGCCCATCTCGATGGCGAACCTGCGCGCCGTGCGCGAGCTCACCGCGCGCCACGGCATTCGGATCTTCCTCGACGCGACGCGCGCCGCCGAGAACGCCTGGTTCATCAAGCAGCGTGAACCCGGTTATGCCGATGTCCCGCTCGCGGACATCCTGCGCGAGCTCTGTTCGTATGCGGACGGCTGCACGATGAGCGGCAAGAAGGACGCGCTCGTCAACATCGGCGGTTGGCTCGCGATGAACGACCCGGCGCTCTACGAGGAGGCGAGCAACCTCGTCGTCGTGTTCGAGGGGCTCCACACCTATGGCGGCATGTCCGGTCGCGATATGGAGGCTATGGCGATCGGCATCTCGGAGTCGGTCGACGACGCGCACATGCGGGCGCGCATCGGGCAGGTCGAATACTTGGGGCACAAACTGATCGACGCAGGCGTCCCCATCGTGCGCCCCATCGGCGGCCACGCCGTCTACCTCGACGCGCGGGCCATCTATTCGCACTTGCCTCAAAGTCACTTCCCCGCTCAGGCGCTCGCCGCCAACCTCTATTTGGACTCCGGCGTCCGCTCGATGGAGCGAGGGATCGTCTCCGCAGGGCGCGACCGCGACACGGGTGAAGACCACGCCCCACGCCTCGAGCTCGTGCGACTCACCATCCCGCGGCGCGTCTACACACAAGCCCATATGGACGTCGTCGCCGAGTCGGTGACTGCCGTGTACGAGGACCGAGCCTCGGCGCGCGGGCTCGAGATGGTCCACGAGCCCAAGTACCTACGCTTCTTCCGCGCGAGGTTCCGCCCTAGAGCTTAGTCGGCGATGGACGGAGGCGCTGGTTGCGACACCCGCAACTGTAGCACCCAGCGCTCGCGGCTCTGGCCGATTAAGATGGTTTAAGCCGCGCCCCCGCGAGGTGAATCCAGTCTAGTGGAATGGGAAATCGACTGCTCCGTTCGCTTGTGCTCGCCGCGCTGGTCCCCGCTGCCATCGGCTGCAATGAAGTCCCCGAGGCGACCACGCACTGGGTGGCGCCGCTCGGGGTCGGGCGCGCCCCCATCGCTCGACAAGTGCCCAATGGGTTCATGGTCGTCGCGGGGGTGACGAGCCCGGAGGAGGGGATTCAAATGACCCGCCTGACCCTCTCGGGAGAAGAGGTGTCCTCAAAGCGCTTCGCGGCGTCCGTCGACGACGCGGTCTACGCCATCGACAAGCAAGGCAACGTTGCCATCGTGGCGCGGGGCCTCGACCTGTCGTCCTGTCATTTGGTGTCTGCCAAAGACGACGAGTTTGGTCTGATGTTGGTTGGACCCGATGGGGTTTGCCTGGACGGCGACAGAATGTCCCAAGCGGAGGTGGGCGTGCCTGTGGCCGCCGAGCCGGGCGGAGCCGGTGGGGTGCTCCTTCTCTCTCGTTCGGGGGAGGGCGCCACAGCGATGGCTCACCTCGAGGAACGCCACTCACATCAGCAAATCTGGCACGTCGACGTCGAGGGAGTGCCGCACGCGATGGGCGTGAGCGATTGGGGCGACCTCGTCATCTCGTACACTGCGCCAAACAAGGAGAATTGGGTGAGGCGGTATGAATCGCGCCAGTTCGTGGGGGAATATCAATCCCCCCAAAACACCCTCTTTACCCACGTGGCGGCCTCCAAGGGCAGCTCTTTGCTCGCCGGAAGCGAAGACGGCGCGCCTATCCTTGTGCTTTTGGGTTACAACATGAACGTTGACTGGGAGCGCCGTCCTTTGTCGGGGAGCGACGCGCTCGTCGAGCCCGTGTCGCTGGTCGCTGGGCCCGAGCTGACAGTCGCGTTCGCTGTGAGCGGCGACGACGCGACCGTTTTCGACTCGACGATCCCTGCGGGTCACACTGGCGTGTTCGACCTCGCGTACGACTTCGGAACACCAACCCCTCGTACGGTGATCCCCTCGACGCGGCTTACGATGGTCCGGCCCGTCTACGACGATCAGGTATTGATTGCGGGCTCGCTGGAGCCGACCCCTTTGACCGACCCTGGGGCAATGTCGAGTGGGCTGGACCACCCCTCGGGGGTGTATGGGGCGCTGCTCCTGACCAACGAGTAGGGCGACGGGCGGCCGGGTTCGCTCCGCAACAGTAATTAGGTTTCGTTTTAGTGTTTAGTCGGCAATGCAACCCGCAACTGTAGCACCCAGCGCTCGGGGCTCTGGCCGATTAAGATGGTTTAAGCCGCGCTCCCGCGAGGTGAAGCCAGTCTAGTGGAATGGGAAATCGACTGCTTCGTTCGGTTGTGCTCGCGCTGGTCTCCGCTGCCATCGGCTGCAATGAAGTCCCCGAGGCGACCACGCACTGGGTGGCGCCGCTCGGGCTCGGGCGCGCCCCCATCGCTCGACAAGTCCCCGAGGGGTTCGTGGTCGTCGCTGCGGTGACGAGCCCAGAGGAGGGGATTCAGGTGACGCGCCTGACCTTCTCGGGAGAAGAGCTGTCTTCCGAGCGGTTCGCGGCGTCCGTCGACGACGCGGTCTACGACGTAGATTGGCAAGGCAATGTCCTTATCGTGGCGCGGGGTCTCGATCTGTCGTCTTGCAATGTGGCCTCGGCCAAAGACGACGAGTTCGGCGTGATGTGGAGGAAGAGCGACGGCGATTGTACGGGCGGCAACAGATTGTCCAAGGCGGAGGTGGGGGTGCCAGTGGTCGTCAGGACGCGCATGCTCGGCGATTTGCTCCTCCTCTCCCGTTCGGGGGAGGGCGCTACCGCGAAGGTTCACCTCCAGGAACACTACTATCAGGAACGAATTTCGCACGCGGATTTCGACGGAACGCCGCACGCGATGGAAACGAATGATGGGTTTCACGCAGCCATCTCCTACACCACTCCCGACGATCAAAACCGCGTGAGGCTGTACGACGGCACCACCGAGCTCGTCGGGGAATATCAATCCCCGCAAAACACCCTCTTTACCCAAGTGACACCCTCGAAAACCGGAAGGTTTGTCATCGCCATCGCTGGGCACGACGACGGCGTGCCCGTCGTCATCCTCCTGGACGAAGATATGAACGTGGACTGGGAGCTCCATCCCTTGTCGGAAAACGGTGCGTTCGTCGAGCCCGTTTCACTGGTTGCTGGGCCCGAGCTGACAATCGCGTTCGCCGTGAGCGGCGACGACGCGACCCTGTTCGACTCGACCATCCCTGCGGGTCAGACTGGCGTGTTCGACCTCGCGTACGACTACGGTACACCCACCCCTCGCACGGCGATCCCCACGAGGGGGCTGACGATGGTCCGCCCCGTCAACAACGACCAGATGTTGATTGCGGGCTCGCTCCAGCCGGCGAACTTTACGGACCCCTCGGCAAGATCGAGTGGACTGGACCACCCATTGGCGGTGTACGGGGCGCTGCTCCTGACCAATGAGTAGGGCGCGAGCGGCGGCCCAGATCCGCTCCGCAACGGCACCCGGCCGCAGGTTCGCATTGAAATAAGCATGCTGATGCGCCTTTGAGGTCGCTAGTGACTCAGTTCTGATACACTAGCGCGTATGGGATCGAACATGTCGTTCGGCACGACGCTCGTCGCTGCGATGGCGCTCGCAGGTTGTCCCGCGGGCAGTGACCCGAGCAACCCAGATGGCGGCCACGGCGTGGGGGCCAATGGCGTGGGTGGCGCGGGCGCGGGCGCCGGTCACCCGGGCGGGGGCGGCGCCGGTATTGGCGGTGGAGAGACCGGCGGTGCGGGCGGCGCTGGCGGTGGGAACATCGGTGGGAACACCCAGTGTGGCGATCCGCCGCCCCTCGGCGACTTCCGCGAAGAGTCGATCTACTTCTTGATGACGACGCGCTTCTTCGACGGCGACCCCGAGAACAACTATTACAACCGCGACAGGTTGGTGCTCGGCGACCCGACGTGGCGCGGCGACTTCAAGGGGCTCATCGCACAGCTCGACTATATCCACGACGACCTCGGCTTCACCGCCATTTGGATCACGCCCATCGTCGAGAACCGCAGCGGCCTCGATTATCACGGGTATCACGGCTACGACTTCACGCGGGTCGACCCGCGACTCGAGTCGCCTGGCGCGACCTTCGCCGACCTCGTCTGCGAGGCCCACGCGCGCGGGATGCGCGTCGTATTGGACATCGTCATCAACCACTCGTCCAACTACGGTCTACGCGGCAAGGTGCACAACAATCGGGCGCCTATCAAGTACTACAAGGAGAGCGGCAGCTTCCCCTCCAGCGACCCGAACTATCCCTACAAGAAGCACCTCGGGGACTACAAGTCCGAGAACCGCGAGGACGACGACAACCCCTTGGCGCCGGACCTCTTCAAGGCTCTCGACCCTGACGGCGCGCTCGACGTGGTCTGTCCGCGATGCAATCAGACCATCGAGCCGAGCGGCTTCCCCAATTGGAACAACCACGACCCCAACCACTTCTTCAACATCGACGCGAACACGCTGGACGCCACCTGGTATCACCAGAACGGCTTCATGGCGGGCGGCGACTGGGAGAACCCGACGGCCCTACAGACCAAACACATGGCGGGGGACACCATCGACCTCTACACCGAGCACCAAGAGGTCAAGGACTACATCATCGGCGCATATGACCACTACCTCGATATGGGCGTAGACGCGCTGCGGGTCGACACCGTCAAGCACATCGAGCGGAGCAACCTGCTCGAGTACGTGCACGCCTTTCAACAGCACAAGCCCGGGCTCTTCGTCTTCGGTGAGAATTTGGTCAAGGGGACAGGCTGGGGCAACTGCATCGACGGCAGCGACAACGGCCCCGCCGAGATACGCCCTTGGTGGTACACGCGCACGACCAATGATTGCTATGGATCGGGTGACGACGACTCGGGGTTCTCGGTCCTCGACTTCTCGCTCTTCAGCACCTTCCGCGACAACCTCAGTCAGGGGCGCTTCTCCGGTTTGAGCGGCGTCTTCGATCGGGATTGGCTGTACGGCGACGCGACGAAGCTCGTCACCTTCCTCGACAATCACGACGTCGGCCCGCAGAACGACTGGAAGTACCGCTTCAACGGTAGCGACACGGCCCTGGCCTCGGCGCTCAACGTGCTTTGGACGGTGCGCGGTATCCCGTGTTTGTTCTACGGCACGGAGATCCGCTTCAAGGCGGGCGCCGAAATCGACGGGCAGTCGGCGCCACACGACAGCTCGGGCCGAGCCTATTTCGGGGACAACCTGCTCCCACAGAACCTCGACGCGACCCGCAATCACACCTTCGCGAAGCACGTGAAGCGACTGAACCTCATTCGTCGCTCGAGCGCGGCCCTCCAGAAGGGGGTGATGGAGCACTACGGCAGCACCGACAACGAGCTCTGGTTCTCGCGCAACGACAGCGGCAGTGGGGCTTACGCGGTGGTAGGTCTATCGCAGACGGGCTCGGACATCGGTGTCAGCAACGTCAAGGGCGGGACATACCGCGACGCCGTCACCGGCGCGGAGAAGACGGTCGCCGACGGCGGGACCTTGACCTTCCACGTCAACGCAGGCTCGGCCGGTATCTACATCCTCGACGGCCCGGGCAAGATTGGTGAGGACGGTACGTATTTGCATTGAGCCCTCGTCGCTGGCGGCTACTCTCGAGCCGCTATGCAAGAGTCTTCGAGGGGCGCGCTGCGAGGGTTCTCTGGCTGTCTGCTCTTCGTCGCGGCCTGCGGCGGCTCGGACAAACCGCACACGGCGGACAGCGCCGCGCCTGCCGCAGATCGCAGCGAGCTCCAGACGGCGCTCGTCGAGACCCACAAGAAGGTCGTGAGCGAGTGCTTTGGTGGCTTCGGCAAGGGGGTCCCGTACTCGGCGTCGTTCACGGTGTCGGGCGATAGCGTGACCGCCGTGTCACTGACAGCCTTGGTGGAGAGCGCCGTCGACCTACCACGCGACTGTATGGTCCAGCGCTTTCAAGCGATGAAGCTGCCCGCTGGCGTCGCCCCGACCCTGAAGGTCCGCTTCGCCGTCAAGAACGCACAATGCGCCGAGCCAGCCTGCGCGAAGGATGATCTGCCCTGCACCTTCGCGCGCGACATACGGTGCAGCGTAGTCGTCGACGACGGCTAGCGCCGCGCGCGTGCGGCGGCGGCGCTCCAGTGCGGCAGCACGGCGAGCCGCGCTCGAGGCCAAGAAAACGAGAAATCGCACGCGATGCGCGTGGCACGACCACTGCTTAGCTTCTGCCGCCATCCCAAGACCCGACGAGGAGCAAGCGATGAAGGTTCGGCTGTTCAAGTGCGCGACGATCGAGCGCAAGAGGCGCTGGGGAGCGAGCGTTGGCATCGTGGCCATGCTCGTCTCAACGCTCGCGGTCTCCTGCAGCAAGCTCAAAGGCAAAGACGACGCGAGCAGCTCGGGCTCGTCGGACGACAAGAAAGCCGAGGAGAAGCCAGGCCCCCAGTGCGTCGACCTGCCCGGCGCGACGCGACTCGTGCTCAAGAGCTCGCCCGACGGCACGACGTTGTCGTGGCTCGAGGTCACGCGCGGCGACACCGAGAACACGCTGGACCTCTACGCGATGGACGTGAAGGAGAAGAAGCCGAGGAAGGTCGCCGCGGACATCGAGGACTTTGGTTGGGCTGGCAAGGGTCGGTTCTGGGTCGTCCGCGACCGCAAATCGGGTGAGCAAGCGGGGCGCTTCGAGACAGACCAAGAGCTCGTGCTCGTGGACTCGGCTGGCAAAGAGACCGTGCTCCTCACCGAGGAGCTGCGTTATGCGTCCTTCGCCGTCGACCTCGCGAACGACACGCTTTGGGTCCAAAAGATCAGCGGCGCGCCGCGCAAGATCCCGCTCGCGACGGGCAAAGCCGAGGAGTTCAAGCTGAGCTCCGACGTCGGCTATATCATCGAGTTCGAGCCCGACGGTAAGTCGGCCTACGCCAATGTGATGTTCGGCCGCGGCGCCTGCAAAGTCGATCTGTCGGCCCCGGAGAAAGAGTGTAAGCCCATATCGGCCATCGGTCGCGGTTACACGCTTGTAGACGGTGGCGCGCTCTACGCCCCCAAAGACTCGAAGACCGTGTCGGCCTCCGCGCTCAAAGACACGACCGATCAGGCGGCGAAGTGGTCCACAGATGGCGACCAATTGCTCGGCAGCAAGTGGGGCAAGTTCGGGCTCGTGAAGCGCGTCAAAGACAAGAAGACGACGCTCCTCAAGGCGACCGTCGAGAGCGCAGAGCCCCTCTTCACCACGGCGACGGACGTCGAGATCTACGACGCGGCCGTCGTCGCCGACGATCGCGTGGTCGTGCTCGTGCGGCAGCCGACGGACGACCACGAGACCGACGTGTGTTTCCTACGGGGCACGGGGGACTTCGAGTTCGACCGTCGAGAGGTCCCGAAGTCGCTCGTCGCCTCTCTCCCCGAGCTGAAGAAGCTGGCGACTGGCGATCTCGCAGACGCCAAGATCGGCTCGGTTTCGGGGCAATTCCCGATGATCTCCTTCACGGCGAAGGGCGCGGGCCCGACGGATCCGAGCGCTCTCCGCAAGCGGGCGGAGGAGATTCAAAAGCGCGTTACGGAGATCACCAAACAACCCAACTTGGGCGTCTCGCTCGCTTGGGAGGGCAACGGCAAAGAGGCAGTCTCCGAGTGGCGCGACGGCGGCGACAAGTTCTATGTCGGCGGCGGTGACAAGGACAAGCTGCTCTTCGATCGCGCTCAGTTCACAGTCGAGGTCGACCCAGGCACGCTGTTCAAATATCGAAACGAGTCCAGCGGCAGCGACAAGAAGTTCGGGACCTACAGTTGTAACGGGACCGTCAAGAACATCGGGCCGACCCCGCTCGACCTCGAGGTGGAGTGCAGCATCACGACCGAGTATCTCGGCACCCAGCGCGAGCGCGTAAAGGTCAATCCCTCACCGCTCCCGGCCAACGCGACTGCCAAGTACGACTTCATCGCGGGCCACGCCCCCGAAGACACGCGCGTCGTCTTCAAGGTCTACGCCGGTGGCAAGATCATCCCCACGTTCAACGCGTACGCGGAGCGCCAAGCGCTGGGGAAGAAGTAGGGGCGCGTGCGGAGGCGCGCGCGAGCGCTCGGAGATAACGCAGCAAAGTTCGGGGACGCGGCAAGAGCGCACCAGTGCACCCAGAGCCATTCGCCAGAGTGCGTCGCCTAACGCGCTGAACTCTCAGGGCGCGCCTGGCCTCTGGCAGCGAAGCCTGTGAAGGTGGCGACCCCTAACTTGCTTTGTGGTATGTTCGCAGTCATGGGGGCTAACAACTTTCGATCTGGTTCGCTCATCGGAGGACAGTATCGCATCCTGAAGGTCTTGGGCACTGGCGGTCAGGGCGCGGTCTTTGAGGTCGAACACCTGAAAACCGGGCGCATGCGGGCTCTCAAGGTCCTGCTCGCTGAGCTCGCCTCCACGCCAGAGATGCTCGCCCGCTTCCAACGGGAGGCCCGGATCGGGGCGACGATTGAGAGCGAGCATATTGTGGAGGTGCTCGACACTGGGGTCGATGAGGCTACCCAGATTCCATTCCTTGTGATGGAATTGCTAGTGGGGGAGACACTTGAGGCGCGCCTCCGGCGCGTCGGTGCAGCTCCAATTCCACAGGCGCGCTGGGTCATGACGGAGCTCTGTGACGCTGTCGCCGCGGCGCACGACGCCGGGGTCGTTCACCGTGACTTGAAGCCAGAGAACGTCTTCATCGCCCGCCGGCCCGGCGCTAGGGCACGTTCGCAAATCAAGGTATTGGACTTCGGTATTGCGAAGGCGCTGCAGGAGATTCAGCAGACCAATGCACCGACAACCGGAGCGATCGGGACTCCCGGCTGGCTGGCGCCGGAGCAGACATCTTCAGCACCAGTTGGCTCAGAAGCCGATGTTTGGGCGCTCGGCCTAATCGCTTTCTATCTTCTAACGGGACAGGTCTTCTGGCGATCAGTGAGCCAGGCGGGGGACCTGCCGAAATTCCTCCGCGAATTGATTGTCGACGACATCCCGCTGGCGAGCACTCGGCTTCGCGAGCGAGGGGGCGACGCAGCGATGCTTCCACAGGGATTCGATGGATGGTTTGCGAAATGCGTCGCACGTGAGCCGACGGCTCGCTTTCATAATGCGCGGGTCTGCTATGCGGCGTTCGAGGACCTTTTTGATGGTCAGGCTCATACGGTCGAGCCGCTCGAGGCTGAGTTTGGCGGCCGCCACAGTCAGACCAGCTCGTCTGGGACCACTGAGGTGGGGAGTTCTTCTCTCGGACCGCATAGCGGGGGTACGGTTGCGGCGTCAGCCAGAATTCCGGCGGTCCCCAATCGTGCCAATCGCAAGCGAATGAGCGCCACGATGCCCATAGCCGCAGCGGCCATCGGCGTTGTTGGCATTGCATCTATCGGGGCATGGCTTGTTACCCGAAGACCCACCAAACCTGTCATCAACACGCCGCCCAATGCTTCTTCGGAGCCTGCTAAGGCCGATTCGGCGCGGCCCGAGGCTACGCGCACCCGGTGGGCAGTCGCCGCGGCGCGCGGGAAGGGCTGGTTCAGCGTTCACGACCTCACGGAGGACGCGGCGAGGAAGATTCACCATGTGCGTTTTACCGAGGAGGGGGGGCGCGTCACCAAGATCGAGCGCGTCGACCCCGTCGGTCAGGTACTCGAGACGCGAACTCTTCAGTATGAATCGGACTCGAAGTGGCAAGAAACGGTGGTCTCGTCCGCGAACGTATTGCTCGAAACCATAAGCATCGACGGCGTGTTCGAACGTCACCGAGCGCGGGGGGGAGCGCCCTTCGTCGCGGGCTGTGCTCAGCTCGAGCGGACTTTTGCTCCAACTGGCGAGGTCTTGGAACGAAAATGCGAGAATTCGACAGGTAGCGCCATCATTGACAAGGACGGCTGCCAAATCCTCCGATACGAGTACGACCGGAATAGACAGATCGTGGCGGAACGCTGCTTCTTGGAGGATGGAACAGTAAGTCTTGATCGATATGGTGCGCATGAGTGGCGTCTCAAATGGAACGACGATGGTCGGCAGATTGAGTGGGCAGGGTTTGACCTCGCTGGTCATGCGGTTGTGGACGAGTTGGATGGCTGTGCGAAAACCGCCTATGCGTACGATGCTGCCGGCAATCGGACTCGGGAGGTCTGCATCGGAGGGAATGGGCTGGCGGTAGCGTATGCTGGACGCAAGGCAGCCAAGAAGGTTTGGGCAGTGGATGCCCACGGTTGTAGGACTCGCGAGAGCTACCTCACGGCCGATGATCAACCAGCGGACTTTGTCCCCAGTGTCTTTGCGCGAGAGTGGAAGAACGATGCCCGTTTCGTCCACTTTGCATCGGAGGCAGAGGTGGAGACGATTGAGTGCGCCGTGCTCTCGAGAGAAGATCTCGCTCAGGACGGGACCGTGCGCACGTCGCGCGAGTATGTGCTTGATGACGAGGGAAGAACAAAGGAAGTGCGGTGTTTCAAGAACGGGCGCCCGGAGGATTGCGACGACGGTGGCGGGTCGCGCCAGACATTCGAGTGGAACTCGGTTGGACTCTTGGTCCGCGTTAGCGCATTCAATGGCAATGATGCGGCCACGCTAAGTCGAAGTTACCCACACGAGATGAGGTACGAATATGACAGCAGGGGCCTCAATGTAAGAATCTCGTTCTTCGACGATATCGGTCTGCCGGCCAAGGCGCTCGGTGGGGCTTGGTCATTTGTGATGGCGCACGATGAATTAGGGTCGACCACATCCAATGCTTCATTCGGCGTAGACGGCCCCGTTCTCGATTCGACAAGGTCTCACCGGCGAGTGTTCCGATATGATGAGCGCCATCGTCTAACCGCAATTGTCCTTTTGGACGAGAAGGGGGACGAAGTGAGAGCCAGCAGTATCTCGATCGGTTCGATTTCGTGGCCGAATGCAGCCTCGCGAGTTGAGATCCGGCGGGAAGGTAAGGAGTTGTTCAACGATTTCTTCAACTGGCAAGGAACGAGAATCGAGAGCCGCGACTGCTCGGTCAAAGCCTGTCACAGCTTCTTGGATGATTGAGCGTTGCCAGCGCTCCTTCAGGAGTTCGTGTAGCCGAGGTTCGGGCCGAGCCAGGCCTCGGCCTCGGTGACGGACTCCCCCATTCGAGCGGCGTAGTCGGCGATCTGGTCGCGCCCTAGCTTACCGACGGTGAAGTAACCAGCCTCGGGGTGAGCGAGGTAGAGGCCGCTGACGCTCGCGGCCGGGACCATCGCGCACGTCTCGGTGAGGTGGATCCCTGCGTCCGAGGCCCCGAGCAGCTCGAAGAGGCGCCGCTTCAAGGTGTGATCGGGGCAAGCGGGGTAGCCGAACGCAGGCCGGATACCGCGATAGCGCTCTTCGATGAGGTCGTCCGCTGACAGCGCTGTAGGCTCGTAGCCCCAAGCGCGGCGCGCGCGCTCGTGGAGGAGCTCGGCGAAGGCCTCGGCCAAGCGATCGGCGAGGGCCTTGGCGAGGATGGCCGAATAGTCGTCGAGCCCCTTCTCGAACTCGCGCACGAGCGTGTCGAGCCCGTGGCCCGTCGTGACCGCGAAGGCCCCGACATAGTCCGCTTTGCCCGAGCCCGCGGGCGCGACGTAGTCGGCGAGTGACCGACGCGGAGAGCCTTCGGCGCTCGGGAGCTGCTGGCGCAACATGGGGAAGCGCGCGGCGACCGTCGAGCGCTTCTCGTCGGTGTAGAGGACGATGTCGTCGCCCTCGCTCGCGGCAGGCCAGAAGCCCCACGTCGCCTTCGCGGTGAGGACGCGGTCCTTCACGATGCGATCGAGCAGGCGCTCGGCGTTCCCGAAGAGGTCGCGCGCGGCCTCGCCGTACTTGGGGCTCTGGAGGATTTCGGGGTAGCGACCCTTGAGCTCCCACGCGGTGAAGAGGAACGTCCAGTCGATGTAGCGGCGGAGCTCCTCGAGCGGCTCGGCCTCGATGAGCTGCCTGCCGAGGAAGCTCGGGCGCGGCAGCTCGTCGAATTGGAGCTTCGGGCGGGCCTCGCGAGCGGCCGCGAGCGAGAGGAGCTCGCGCTCCTTTTTGCCGGCAAACGTCGAGCGGATGCGCTCCTGCTCCTTGCGGTTCTCCTCGACGAAGGGCGCGCGCAGCGTTTCGCTGAGGAGCGACGACACGGTGGAGACGGCGCGCGAGGCGTCGAGCACGTGCAGGACCTCAGCCTCGTAGGCGGGCGCGATCTTCACCGCGGTGTGCTGGCGGCTCGTCGTCGCGCCGCCGATGAGGAGCGGGGTCTTCAGGCCGCGGCGCTGCATCTCGGCGGCGACGCGGACCATCTCGTCGAGCGAGGGCGTGATGAGGCCCGAGAGGCCGATGATGTCCGCCTTCTCCTCGGCGGCGCGCGCGAGGATGGTGTCGCAAGGCACCATCACGCCGAGGTCGACGACGTCGTAGCCGTTGCACCCGAGCACCACGCCGACGATGTTCTTGCCGATGTCGTGGACGTCGCCTTTGACGGTGGCCATCACGACCTTGCCGGCGCTCTTGCCGCCGGACGCTTGCTTCTCCGCCTCCATGAAGGGCAGGAGGTGCGCGACGGCGCGCTTCATCGCGCGCGCGCTCTTCACGACCTGGGGGAGGAACATCTTCCCCTCGCCGAAGAGGTCGCCGACGATCTTCATGCCGTTCATGAGCGGGCCCTCGATGACCGAGAGCGGGCGCTCGTACTTCTTGCGCGCCTCCTCGGTGTCGGCCTCGATGAAGTCGACGACCCCCTTCACGAGCGCGTGCGCCAGCCGCTCCTCGACCGGGGCGTCGCGCCACGCGAGGTCGTGCTCGCGCTTCTTGCCCTTTCCTTTGACGATGTCAGCCAATTCGACGAGGCGCTCGGTCGCGTCGGGGCGGCGGTTCAGGACGACGTCCTCGACGCGCTCGCGGAGCTCGGGGTCGATCTCCTCGTAGACCGCGAGCTGCCCTGCGTTGACGATGCCCATGTCGAGCCCGGCGTGGATCGCGTGGTAGAGGAACGCCGCGTTCATGGCCTCGCGGACGAGGTTGTTGCCGCGGAACGCGAACGAGAGGTTCGAGATGCCGCCGGAGATGTTCACGCCGGGGCAGCGCTCTTTGATGAGGCGCGTCGACTCGATGAAGCTCTTCGCGTAGTCGGCGTGCTCCTCGATGCCGGTGCCGATCGCGAGGACGTTCGGGTCGATGATGATGTCGCGCGGGTCGAAGCCGACCTGGTCGACGAGCAGGCGATAGGCGCGCTCCGCGATCGCGACGCGGCGAGGTGTGTTGTCCGCCTGGCCTTGCTCGTCGAACGCCATGACGACGACGCCCGCGCCGTAGCGCTGGATGACGCGCGCCTTCTCGAGGAAGTCGGCCTCACCCTCCTTCAGGCTGATCGAGTTGACGATGCACTTGCCCTGCGCGTTCTTCAGCCCCTCCTCGAGGATCTCCCACTTGGAACTGTCGATCATGATCGGCAGGACGGCGATCTCCGGCTCGGTCGCGACGAGCCGCAGGAACTTCTGCATCGCGGCTTTGCCGTCGAGCATGCCCTCATCCATGTTGACGTCGAGGATGTTGGCGCCGCCGCGCACCTGATCGAGCGCGACCTCGAGCGCGGTCGTGTACTCGCCGCCTTTGATGAGATCGGCGAAGCGCTTGGAGCCCGTCACGTTCGTGCGCTCGCCGATCATGATGAAGTTCGACTCGGGTGTGATCGTGAGCGTCTCGAGGCCGGCGAAGCTCGAGAAGGCGCGGCGCGCAGCGGGCTTGCGGGGGGCTGCGCCACGCACGCGTGCCGCGATCGCGCTGATGTGATCGGGCGTCGTGCCGCAGCAGCCGCCGACGATGTTGAGCGTGCCCTCGGCGGCGAACTCCGAGAGGAGCTTCGACATGGTCTCGGGCGTCTCGTCGTAGCCGCCGAAGGCGTTCGGCAGGCCGGCGTTCGGGTAGCAGCTCAAATAGCTCGAGGCGATGCGCGAGAGCTCGCTCACGTAGGGCCGCATCTCGGTCGCGCCGAGCGCGCAGTTCACGCCCACGCTGAGCGGCCGCGCGTGCGCGACCGACGTGTAGAAGGCGTCGACCGTCTGGCCCGAGAGCGTGCGGCCGCTCTTGTCGGTGATGGTCACGCTGATCATCACGGGCAAGCGCTCGCCGCGCTCGCGGAAGACCTGATCGATCGCGACGATCGCGCCCTTCGCGTTGAGGGTGTCGAAGATGGTCTCGACGAGGAGAAGGTCCGCGCCGCCGTCGACGAGCCCGCGGACCTGCTCGGCGTAGGCCGCGACGACCTCGTCGAAGTCGACCGCGCGGAA
Source organism: Polyangiaceae bacterium (assembly GCA_046351325.1). Classification (GTDB taxonomy): domain Bacteria; phylum Myxococcota_A; class Polyangia; order Polyangiales; family Polyangiaceae; genus Xiheicaenibacterium. The sequence goes on from JAXLYR010000002.1 coordinate 336,121, forward strand.
GCTCGCGTCGTTCACGTCCGGCGAGATCGAGAGCGTCTTGTTGAGGGGGCCGATCGAGCCGGCGACGAAGCGCGGCGCGCCGCCACCTGCCTCGCGCGCGAAGGCCTCGACGGCCTGCTTGCCGATGCGCGCGGCCTCGAGGTTGAGCTCGTAGGCGAGGTGACCGAGCGCGTAGTCGGCCTGCGCAATCTTGGTCGCTGTAAAAGTATTCGTCTCGACGATATCGGCCCCGGCGCGCAGGTACTCGAGGTGGATGTCGCGCACGACGTCGGGCCGCGTGAGCACGAGGAGGTCGCTGTTGCCCTTGAGGTCGACGGGGTGATCGGCGAAGCGCTCGCCGCGGAAGTCGGCCTCCCCGAGCTTGGCGCGCTGGAGCATGGTGCCCATCGCGCCGTCGAGCACGAGGATGCGTTGTTCGAGCAGGGGGAGGATGCGGTCGAAGACGGCAGCAGGCTTCATGTGCGAGTCGGGCTTTCCCATGGGGTAGGGGATGGGTCAACGTCACGATCAGCGTGAGAAACTCCAGCGCGCGGCCGTGACCACGTCCGCGAGCACGCCGGACGCCGTCGCGAGCGCGCCCGCGCCGGGGCCGCGCACGACGAGCGGGACGCGCGAGCGCGCGGTGGTGATCGCGACGAAGGACTCGGCGCTCGCCAAGCTCGCGGCAGGGTGATGGTGTGGCACGAGCGCAGGCCCGACACGGATCGGCGTGCGCGCGAGCACGTCGATCGTCGCGAGGTAAGCGAGGGCGTTCGGTACAAGGCCCGCCGTCTGGGGCGGGCCTACGGGAAAGGGCTCCAGCGCGACGTCCTCGAGGCACGGTTCGCGGCGTCCGGCGCCGTCGGCGACGCTGACCCCGATGGTCCGCGCGAGGATCACGGCCTTGCGCGCGACGTCGCGCCCGCTGAGGTCCTCGCGCGGGTCGGGCTCGGTGAATCCGAGCGCGCGGGCCTCCTCGAGCGCCCGCTCGAACGACGAGCCGCCGTTCAGCATGCTCGAGAGGAACGCGAGCGATCCCGAGAGCGATCCCTCGATTTTGACGACGCGGTCGCCACTCGCGAGCCGATCGAGGATCGGCTGGAGGACGGGCAGATCGGCGCCGACGGTGGTCTCGTATTTGAGGGTCGCGCCGCTCTCTTCGGCGACGTCGAGCAGTCGCTCGAGGGGGAGCTCGCGGCGCACGAGCGGTAGCTTGTTCGCGGTGACGACGCTGACTCCTTGACGGAGCGCGTGCAGATAGAGCTCGCCCATCTCGGGCGCCGCCGTGAGATCCACGAGGACCGCGGGCCCGATCGCGGCGAGGGCGCTGACTCTCTTGTAAGGGTCGAGCGGCGCGCCGAGCGCGAGCGCGCCGTCGCGGTCGTAGTAGGTCGCGCGTCGCGTGTGGATCGCGTCGAGCGCGAGCCGCGGTCCACGCTTCGGTCGGGCGTCGCGCGCGCGGACGAGATCGACGAACACGGAGCCGACGGTGCCGCGGCCGAGCACGAGCAGGTTGACGCGGCTCATGACGCCACCGCCTTGGGTCGGGCGGAGCGAGCAATGACCTCGAGCGAAGCCGGCGTGGGTCGAGCGGAGCGAGACTGGGGCTCCGGTCCTCCGGAGCCCGAGCCGGCGGAGCGAGCGAAAACATCGAGGGCGCGCGAGAGGTCCGCGAGGATGTCCTCGACGTCTTCGACGCCGACGCTGAGGCGCACGAGGTCCTCGGGGATGCCGACCGCGAGGCGCTCTTCGGTCGTGAGCTCGTAGAACGACATGAGCGCGGGCTGCTCGATGAGCGTCTCGACGCCACCGAGCGACGGCGCGATCGTCGCAAGCTCACAGGCGTCGATGAAGCGGCTCGTCGTTTCTAGATCGGCGTTCAAGCGAAAGCTGACGACGGCGCCGCCGCCCTCGAGCAGGCGCGACGCGACGTGGTGGTCGGGGTGCGAGGGGAGCAGCGGGTAAAAGACGGCGCGCACGCGCGGGTCGCTCTCCAAGAAGCGCGCGACCCTGAGCGCGGCCGCGTTCTGGTGGCGCACGCGGAGCGAGAGCGTCTTCAGGCCGCGCTCGAGCAAGAAGGCCGCGTGTGGATCGAGGACCGAGCCGAGCACGCCGCGCAGATCGCGCACGAGCTCGACGAGGCCCGGGTCGCCGACGATCGCACCCGCGAGCACGTCGTTGTGGCCCGCGAGGTACTTCGTCGCGCTGTGCACGACGAGGTGCGCGCCGTGCTCGAGGGGTCGCAGGTTGATGGGCGTCGCGAACGTCGCGTCGACGACGAGCTTCACGCCGCGCATGGCGCGGACGAGCGACGCGACGCGATCGAGATCGAGCACGCGGAGGTACGGGTTCGTCGGGAGCTCCGTGAACACGAGCCGCGTCTTGCCGGGGCGGATGGCTGCAGCGAGCGCGTCGAGATCGTCGGGTGGCACCACGCTGACCTCGATCCCGAGGCGCGCGAGCGTCGTCGTCGCGAACTGCCGCGTGCGCCGGTAGCAGTCGCTCGTGAGGATCGCGTGGTCGCCGGCCTTCAGGAGCGCGAGGAACGTCGTCGTGATCGCGGCCATGCCGCTCGCGAAGAGCGCAGAGGAGGTCTCCCCCGTGAGCCCCGCACGCGACGGGGCCTCGAGGGCGGCGATGGCGCGCTCGGCGCTCCGCACGGTGGGGTTGCCGTAGCGGCCGTACTCCTCGCGTTGGAGGTGGCCTTCGTGGTGCGCGCGGAGCTCCGCCGTCGAGGAGAACGCGTAGGTTGCGGTGCACGCGATCGGCGCGGGGATCCCGTCGCCAGGGCGCTTCTTGCGGCGACCGCTCGCGTCGCGTTCGGCGCCGCCGTGGACGGCGCGCGTGGCGAGGCTCTCACTGGGGTTTTGCGCTGAGACCTTAGGCGGAAGAGACATCGGTGGGGTCCTCTCCGCCCACCGACTCGACCTCTTCGATCCGACCTTTTTCGGGAGCGCTCGCTCTTCGCGACCGCTGGCTCTCCGGAGGTTGCTGGCTCGAAAAGCCTGCCTTCGAAAAGCACCGGGCCCCGCAGCTCTCTCGAGTGCGAGGCCCACCTGATCCAGGGACGAACCCATCGGCTTAGGGTGATATTTGCGAGAGCCGGTCGGCTCCCACCGGGCTGCCCCCATGTTGAGGTGGGGACCGACCCGTCAAGCGCGTCACCCAAGGTGGGCGAAATCCCGCGCCGCCTCGAGTTGGAGAAACCAGCCCCGAGACCCGACGACGATCCCACCTTGCACCCAGTTCGTCAAGCGATCTCAGCACCCCGATCAGTCGGGCCGATCAGTCGGGCCGATCAGTCGGGCCGATCAGTCGGGCCGATCAGTCGGGAAAGAGCAGGCGCCCGTCGCGCGACACGCTGAACTCACGCCGGCCGCGCCACGCGACCTTGGCCCACGGGGTTCTCGGCTCGGTGACCTCACCGGGCTGGAACTTCTCCCCGAGGAAGGGCCCACCCTTCCACCGTGAGGGGAATACCCGATAGTGCAGAGTGCCCTCTTTATCGGGTTTGGCCGCCATCACCTGCGGCGTGAGGCGTAGTCGGTAGTTGCCGTCGTCGTCTACGCCGTTGTCCTCCCCCAGGAGGACGATGACGAGCACGCCGCGGTCGACGCGGACTTGCTCGAGGGCCCTCATGCGGGCGACGGAAGGACAGCCGGGAAACCCCCTGTCGTCGTATCCCCAGCTCGCGCCCGTCCACGCGAGCCCCGCCTCGAGCTCGACGTAGAGCGAGAACGACTCGGCATATCCGTCGAAGAACCGGAGCGCGATAACACCCAAATAGCGCTTCGTCGCTTTGAACTCGAAGGGCAGCTTCACTTCGGAGCAGGCGCGCGGCGCGGGGGGCCCAAAGTCGGGGTCGGGCTCGGTGGGGATTGCGGAATAGGCTCGACAGAGCGCCGCTGCGCTCGTGTGCTCCGGGGCGATCTCACCGTCTTCGACCATGAGGTCGGTGGGAGCCCAAAAACCAGACGGAGCAATCGGAGCGGGCTCGGGCTCGGGCTCGCGCGCAGTGGGCGCAGCGTCGCTCGAGGCTCGTGGCGCCGGCGCGGGCTCGTTCGGAAAGAGCTTTGCCCCCCAATCCATCGTCGAGTCGATCATCGGCGTCGGGGACGCGACGACTTCGGGCTCCGCCGCGCGGTGGGTGCAGCCGATCGAAGTCGACAGGGTGAGCGCGAGCCCGAAGAGCGAGAGGCGGAGCATCTTCTTCGGCCTACGTCTCGGCGCCGAGCCGACTTCCCGGTCGGGCAGCTATCGGAATGATATCGACGGCGGGCCCTCCCGCGCGTCTATTCGAGCTGTGAAACAGGGTCGAATGCTCGTCGCGCTCGGACTCGCGCTGCTCTTCGCAGGCTGCAGCAAGAAGAGCGACGAGCTCGGCTGTTCGAAGGACACCGACTGCAAGAACGACCGTGTCTGCAAGGGCGGCGAGTGCGTGGCGCCCGACGACCCGCCCGCGGGTTCGAACAAGAAGAAGCCGCGGGCCTCGGCGTCCGCGAGCAGCGCGACCTCGGCGCCCGCGGTCGCGTCCGTGCCTCCGGTGACGTCGGTCCCCACCGAAGCGCCTGCGCCCGTAGCGTCGACGTCGCCGCCTCCCGAGCCGACGCCGACGGTGACTCAGCCGCCCCCGCCGCCCGAGCCGACGCCGACGCTCACACCACCGCCGCCCCCGCCGCAGCCGACCTCCACTTCGCGCTGGGTCGGCTCGATCGAGCTCGTGCCCTTCACCAGCGCACCCGCCGATATGCCCTTTGAGGGCTCGCTCGTGAAGGGCGCGAACTTCCGCGATCGATTGGGGGACAACTTCGTCCTCTTGTCGCGGCGAGCGGCCATCGCAGCCGACGGCGCTTCGGTGATTCGACTACGGGTCTATCACTACCTGCGAGACGGCGCGGGCAGTCGCCTCGTGCGCGAGGTCAAAGACGGAGATCAGTCCTGTGCCTTTACCGATGTCACAGCGTTCGCCGCGGACTCGCTGCGCGTCGGTGATTTGGACGGCGACGGCGTCGGTGACTTCAGCTTTGCGTACACCGTGGGGTGCAGCAACGAGCCGCTGCCCGAGCCCTTCAAGCTGCTTGTCCTGGAGTCCGGGGACAAATACATCCTTCGCGGCACGACGGTCGTCCAGGGTTATGGCGGCGGCTACACCCCTGATCCGGTATCGAGCCAGTGGCCCGCAGGGTTCTTCGACTTCGCCGACAAGGAGTGGACTCGGCTCTTGCCCCGGAGCTGATCTCCGGCGAGAAACACGAGGCGAAAAGCACGAGACCCCACCCGTCACCGGGTGAGGCCTCGTGGTCGTAGCGGCTCGTAAGCCGAGTTCTGTTCCGCGCCCGAGTCACCCCGAGCGCAGCGGCGAACATTCCTCTAGGACGCGCGTCGCCACGCGTCTCGAGCAGCCAACCCGGAGGCTCGAGCGGACAGCCCTCCGGGCGAGACATCGCTGCCTCGCCTGCGCCTCCCTATGCGGCCTTGCTCCGGGTGGGGTTTGCCTTGCCACGACCGTTACCGATCGCGCGGTGGGCTCTTACCCCGCCTTTTCACCCTTACCGGCGTGAGCGCCGGCGGTCTGTTTTCTGTGGCACTTTCCTCGAGGTCACCCTCACCGGGCGTTACCCGGCACCCTGTCCTTTGGAGCTCGGACTTTCCTCTCGCGGTCACGACGAGCGCGCCCGCCAACGTCCACCTGTGCTGCTACGACGCGGCACCGATAACGCGACCGACGGTCGATCGCAACCGAGTCGGACGCGCCGAGAGATTACGGCTCAGAGCGCGTCGAGCTCGGCGAAGAACACGCCACGGAAGTCGCCCGCTGCGAAGCCGCGCGCGGCGTCTTGGGGATAGCGAGACTTGAGCTCAGCCTCGACCTCGGGGCTGACCGAGCTGCCGTGACAAGTCAGGCACATCGTGTCGACCCATATCGCCTCGGCGTAGCCGCGACGTCCGTCGCCGAGATCGACGACGCGCGACGCTGCCGTCCCCGAGGGCTCCTTCGCGAGATCGTCCATGACGGGCACGAGCCAACTCGGGGGTTTGTTGTCGGGATTGCGGAGCCGCGCGCTCGAGCGGCCGACGCGCACGCCGCCCTTCGAGGCCTCGCGCGCGAGCGCTGGAGCCTTGTCGGCGCAGACCGCGATCGCGCTCACCGGGGACTTCGCGAGCTCGGAGACGAGGGCCTCTTTGAGGGATTTCTTAAACGGTGTTAGCGCGGCTTGCGCGCGCGTCGTGGTCTCGGCGTCGGTCGGCGGCGGAGCCTTCTTCTCCTTCGACGCACAGCCCGTCGCGGTGAGGGCCGCGATCATCCCGATGAAGAACCAGCGCATGCCGGTGAGAGCCGCTTCGGGCGCTCATGGGTTCGACACGCCGGCCGAAAGGAGGCCTTGAGAGAACGCTGCTACCTCTTGAGGGTGGTCCCACATCCTGTAACGATGCGACGCATGCGCGCCCGCGCCCTCTTGGCAACTCCGCTCTCCTTGGCTTTCGCGCTGGCCCTCGGTGGTGGGTGCGACGCAGAGCTCGACACCGGCTGTCGAGACGGGACCTGCGAGCCCGACCCGACGCCGCCGGCCGCGTGCGGCGAGCCATTCACGTGCCAATTCGAAGACTCGGGGGACCTGCCCTGCGACGTCTACTGCGTGCTCGATGACAGCTGTCACAAGTGCCATGTGCCGGGTGGGATTGGCCCGTTCCCGCTGCTCACGTACGACAACACGCAGCGGATCATCGGCGATAAGCCGATATGGAAGCGGATGCAGGCCGCGGTGCAGGACGACGACGTCGGGGTGAAGATGCCGCAGGACAAACACCCGATGGCCGCTTACAAGATTGAAATTCTGAACAAGTGGTTCGAGACGTGTGATGCGGGGCACTGCGTGCGTCGCTCCGAACAAGAGGGCACGGGTGGAGTCCCCAATACGGGGGGCGGCGGTGCAGGCGGTGACGGCGGCAATGGCGGCACCGGTGGCGCACCGGCAGGCGGCGGCGGCGCAGGCGGGATCTGAACTGCCCAATAGGCGAGACAAGCCAGCCGCAAATTGGCCACTAGCAAGCTCCCAAATCTTAATTGGCTAATGCGAAGCTAGCCGCCAAATGGCTGCCAACAAGATCCCGAATGGGGCTGGGGCCCCATTCGGTCTCAGCGGGGAGGGGGCCCCGCTCCCGGGCCATGTCTTTTTCGCCCAGGGCGAAAAAGGTTGGCCCGTAAAAACACCAGTCTCAGCGGGGAGGGGGCCCCGCTCCCGGGAAAGACACTACCTAAAGAGGGCCTTGAGTCGGTCCTCGGCGCCCGGAGTGACCGTTACGGCGGTCGGGTGATAACCGGTTTTGGCGAGCCGGACGCACTCGGTGCCGTCGCCTGTGGAGACCTCGACGTCGAGCGCACACGAGGTGTCCGCCGGGCCGGTCTCTTCTAGCTCGAGGCGTGACCAGACGCGCTCGCCGCGGCGGCCTGCAGCGAGCCACGCGCGCACGCCGCTCTCGAAGAGGTCGCGCTCGTCCTTGGGGACATAACCGGCAATCAGCGAGTGATAGACAATCGCGAGCTGCCCGGGGCTGTGCTCGAGGCGAGACGGCACCGAGGCCGCGCCGGCGAGGACGAGCTCGACTGGGGGGACGGCTCGCCGGAAGGCCGAGAGCGCTTGTTCGAGCCGACTCAGGCGCTCGCGCTGCTCGGGCCAGATACAGGCTTTGAGCCAGTCGCAGTCCTCGGGGCGGCGTGCGTCGAGCGGCCTTGGATCGAAGCCGCGACGGAGCCGGACATCGAGGTCCCGCGAGATCCGAAGTCGCTCGCCGCGCTGGGCCTTCCACGGGATGTCGAGCGCCTCGGCGACGAGGTTGAGTCCGGCGCTCGCGCCGACGTCGTAGAGCTGAATCGGGCGCGCGCGCCCGCCCGCGCCTGCGAGCGTCGCGGGCCAGAGCCACACGAGCGAGCGCGTCGTCTCGTTCGTCTGGACGCGCCGCGTGCGGAGCGTGATCCAAAAGCCGATTCGCTCGGGCGCGAGCGCCGCGCGCAGCGAGGCCGCGTCGATGGCGCGCGCGTCGGGGTTCTCCGCCGCGATCGCGGCGTAGAGCGGGTGCGAGGGCCCCTCGCGCTGCGCGTCGGCGCGGAGCGCGGCCTGCAAGAGGAGCGGGCGCTCGTGCGCGGCCTCGAAGGTGCGCTTCTGCCAGACGCGCTCGAAGCTCGCGGCGAGCTCGCGCTCGGTGGGTGACGCGAGCAGGGCGTCGAGCTCTCGCAGGAGACGGCGATACGAGGGCGAGGTCTCGCCCATCAGCACGAGCTGCTGAGCGAGGTCGTCGCGAAAGCCCTGGGTACCAGTCGTCGCAGCCACTGCGGGATGGTAGCGCGATCAGCCGCGGCGCTTCGCGAGCGTGGCGGCGCCGAGCTCGGCGCTGCGGCGCGCTGCGGCCTCGACGGCGTCGATGAGCGTGCGGCGGAGCCCGCCCGACTCGAGGGTGTGCAGGCCGGCGATCGCCGTCCCGCCGGGGCTCGTGACCATGTCCTTGAGGCGACCTGGGTGCTCGCCCGTCTCGAGCTGGAGCTTGGCGGCGCCGTAGACCGTTTGAGCTGCAAGCATCAGCGCGACGTCGCGGCCGAGCCCGACCTTCACGCCGCCGTCGGCGAGCGCTTCGATCATCAGCATGACGTACGCGGGACCGCTGCCCGAGAGGCCGGTCACCGCGTCGAGGAGGTTCTCGTCGAGGACGGCGCAGCGACCCACGGCCTCGAAGAGCGCCGTCGCGATCGCCACGTCGTCGTCGGTCGCGTGGGTGCCGGCGGCGAGCGCGGTCGCGCCCGCGAGCGCGATGGCCGCGGTGTTGGGCATCGTGCGGACGACCTTCGCGCCGGGTGGGAGCGCGCCCTCGAAGACCGAGATCGGGATGCCGGCCGCGATGGAGACGACGAGCGGCCCGTCGCCGGGGCGCGCGCTCTCGCGCAGGTGGCTCTCGAGGACGGGCAGGATCCGATCGACGATCTGCGGCTTCACCGCGACGACGATGACGTCGGCGAACTCGACGAGCGCGCCGTTGTCGGTCGTCGTGCCGATGCCGAAGGTCGTCTCGAGCTCATGCAAGCGCGCCTGCTTGACGTCGCTCGCGCGGACCTGCGCGGGCTCGACCGTCTTCGACGAGAGCAGGCCCTTGATGAGGGCGCCGGCCATCGCGCCTGCGCCGAGGAAGCCGATCTTCTTTCCTGCGAGCTTCGACATGGCGCGGAGACTAGTGCAACGAACCGCAGGTTCGGCCGAAGTTCGTAGCGCTAGCGCGCGCTCAACGAGCGAGGCGCACGACCCGATCCTGCGTGCGCAGGTAGATGCTGTACTTCGTGAGGAAGAAGTCGCGGATCCAAGCGGTCTCCGATTTGAAGACGAGGTCGCCGTCCGCGTAGGGCGGCTCGAGGCGCGCGAGCCAGCTGCGACCATCCCAGGTGTTCTCCGTTGCGTAGAGCGTGTCGCCGTCGAAGACGAGCTTCGAGTCGAACGACTCCTCGTTGACGAGCTCCGGATCGCCGGGGTCGCCGCTGTCGGGTACGCGCAAGAGGCCGAGGTCGTCGTTCGAGAAGAAGAAGTACCCGCCCTGCCGGGCGAGGTTGCCCGAGACAGTGACATCTGTGTAAGGGTTGGACTCGCCCGTGTGCTTCTTGATGCGATCGATGCCGTAGCGGTTTGGAAAATAGAGATAGTCGTCGTCGAAGAGCGGGACGTTCGGGGTGAAGAACGGGGCCTGCGCCCAGTCGGGGTCACCGAGCCCGCCCTCGAGGAAGAGGAAGGCGTCGCCCGTCGGGTTGGTCTCGTAGACGTTCATGCCGCCGTCGAACGTGTAGACGGTGATGAAGAGCTTCGTGCCGTCGCTGATGACGGCGCGCGGCTTCTCGGCGTTGACATCCGCGTAAGGGTGGAGCGTGTTCGGATCGGAGCCGTCTTTGTTCATGCGGACGAGCGCGCCGGGCTGCACGACGGGCACGAAGATGTGGCTGCCGACGAAGGCCGCGGGGCCGCCGAACTCCTCGGCGTCGAGCAGGCGCTCGGGCGCGGTGCCCCCGCAGATCCGCGTGCGAAAGAGGGAGTTTGCGCCATTCTCGAGCGCGGTCGCGTAATAGAGATAGGGCCCGTCGACGCCGGCCCACACCGTGGGGCCGTCGAAGAGGACGGGCGGATCACATTGCTCGTCTTTGCAGGACGCGGGGCACTCGAGGTCCGGGTCCTCGGGGTTCGGCCCGCCGCCTCCCTCCGCCGCGCTGCCCCCGATTCCACCGCCCGCGACGCCGTCGCCGCCGCGGCCGTCGCGGTCGTCACCGAGGAGCGACGAGCGCGCGCCGCACCCGGTGACGAGCGCGGTCGCGAGCAGCGTGATCGAGGGGAGGAGTGTTCGCGGATTGCACGCAGTCCTCGCAAAGAGCAGGCTTGCTTTCATGGTGCGTCGTTCGCTGTGGGTTGGGGCGCTCTTGGCGCTCTCGGTGATGGGATGCCGCTCGGGGGAAGCGACCGATGCGAGCAAGGTCGGCAAGCTCGACGACGAGAACATCGATCGACGGAGTTTGCCGCCGCTCACGTTGAGCGCGTCGCTCCCGCCGCTGCCGGTCCCCGCGACGTTCGACGTCGCCGATCTCGCGGAGCGGGTGCAGCCGACGGTCGTCAACATCACGACCTCACAACACGTCGAGCTGCCTGAAGGCCACCCATTCGAGTTCTTCTTCGGGCCCGATTCGCCCTCGCCGCCAGGCGAGCGGACCGGGGCAGGGACGGGCTTCATCATCGACCCGAACGGCTACGTTGTCACCAACGAGCACGTCGTTCACGACGCCGACACCGTGAGCGTGAAGCTCGCGGACGAGCGCGAGTTCGCAGCCGAGGTCGTGGGTCGCGACGAGAAGCTCGACCTCGCGCTCCTCAAGCTCGCCGGCGCGAGCAACCTGCCGACCGCGGCGCTCGGCTCGAGCGAGGCGCTGCGCATCGGTGAGAGCGTGCTCGCCGTCGGCAACCCGTTCGGGCTCGGCCACACCGTCACGCTGGGCATCGTGAGCGCGAAGTCGCGGACCATCGGCGCGGGCCCTTACGACGACTTCATCCAGACCGACGCGTCGATCAACCCGGGTAACAGCGGGGGCCCGCTCTTCAACTGGCGCGGTGAGGTCGTCGGGATCAACACGGCGATCAGGCCGGGCGCGAACAGCATCGGGTTCGCGATCCCCATCGACGCGCTGAAGAACGTGCTCAGCCAGCTGCGCGAGACGGGGCATGTGACCCGCGGCAAGCTCGGCCTCGTCTTTCAGCCCATCAGCAAGGAGCTCGCGCAGGCGCTGAAGCTCGACTCGACCCACGGCGCGCTCATCGCGCAGGTCGAGCCTGGGGGTTCGGCGGCGCGCGCGGGCCTCAAGGCAGGCGACGTGATCCTCTCGGTGAACGGCATCGAGATCCTGCACGCCGAGGAGCTGCCGCGGAACGTCGCGCGCAACGGACCGGGCGCGGAAATCAAGGTCGTTTACCTGCGAAACGGCGTGAAGGCCGAGACCAAAGCGAAGCTCGACGAGCTCGAGGACGAGTCGGTCGCGAGGCCGAAGCCGCCGACGCCGGGGGCCGATCCGTCGAGTGGACAGCTCGGCGTCCAGGTCTCCGACGCGAAGCCCTCGGGCGTACGCATCGACGGCATCATGCCGACGAGCCCGCTCAAGGAGTTCCGCCCCGGCGACATCATCGTCGAGGTCGACGAGAAGCCCATCAAGAACATCGACGCGCTCGAGAAGCTGCTCTCCGCGTCGACGCCGGGCACCGTGCTCCTCGCGAAGGTCGTGCGCGGCGACTCGACGCGGTACGCGCCGCTGCCCGTCCCCGAGAAGGCCTCCAAGGAGCCCGCGAAGAAGTAAGCTGCGTGCCCGGTTCGACGTGAACCTCCGCGAAGCCGAGCTCGCCGCCGCAGACGGCGCGCGTGTTCCACACCACACGCCGCGCCGGGTGTCGGCGCGCGCGGCGCTCGCTGCGTTCCTCCTCGGCCTCGTGGTGATCACGCTCTTGTCGGTCGCGATCGGCCCGACGCGCATCCCGATCTCGCACGTCGCGCGCTGGCTCGTCGACCCCGCGGGCAACGGGGTCGCGGCCAGCTTGCCCCCGACCGAGGCCACGATCGTGTGGTCGCTGCGTTTGCCGCGCGTACTCCTCGCGGCCGTCGTCGGCGCGGGGCTCGGCGCGTCGGGCGCTGCGGCGCAGGGGCTCTTTCGCAACCCGCTGGCGGATCCGGGGCTCGTCGGCGTGACGAGCGGCGCGACGCTCGGCGCTGCGTTCACGATCGTGATGGCGGGGCCCGTGCTCGTGATGCTCGGGCCGACGGGGCGCGCTGCGCTCTTGCCTTTGACGGCGTTCGCGGCGGGCGCGCTGACGACGCTGCTCGTCGTGCGGCTCGGTGGGCGACGCGGGCGCGCGTCGACCGCCACGGTGCTGCTCGCGGGCGTCGCGATCAACGCGCTCGCGGGCGCGCTCGTCGGGCTGCTGTCGCACGTCGCGTCCGACGCCGAGCTTCGGAACATCACGTTCTGGACGCTCGGTGGGCTCGGCGCTGCGAGCTGGACCAAGGTCGTCGCGTCCGCGCTGCCCGTCGCGATCTCCATCGCGCTGCTCGTCCGATCGAGCCGCGGTCTCGACGTGTTCGCGCTCGGCGAGTCGACCGCGCGCCTCTCGGGCCTCGACGTCGTGTCGCTGCGCCGGCGCGTCGTCGTCGCGCAGGCGCTCGGCGTGGGCGCGGCGGTCGCGGCCGCCGGGCTCGTGGGCTTCGTCGGGCTCGTCGTCCCTCACTTGGTTCGCATGCTGGTCGGGCCGCGGCAGGCGGGCGTCTTGCCCGCGAGCGCGGCGCTCGGCGCGGGGCTCGTCGTGCTCGCCGACACGATCGCGCGGACGGTGATCGCCCCCGCCGAGCTCCCCGTGGGCGTGCTCACTGCGTGCGTCGGCGCGCCGTTCTTTTTGGTGCTGCTGCGGCGCGAGCTCGGCTCGACGTGATCGAGGCGAGCGCGGTCTCGGTGCGGCTCGGGCGGCGCGTGGTCCTGCGCGGCGTCAGCGCGCGGCTCGAGCCCGAGAAGCTGACCGCGATCGTCGGGCCGAACGGCTCGGGCAAGAGCACGCTGCTCGCGACGCTCGCCGGAGAGCTCGCGCTCGACGGCGGCCGCGTGCTCCTCGACGGCGCGCCGATGGCGAGCGTGTCGCTCGAGCGCCGCGCTCGGTCACGCGCGATGCTCGTGCAAGATCCCGAGCTCGCCTTCGACTTCACGGTCGGTGAGCTCGTGTCACTCGGGCGGGCGGTGCACGACGATCTCGAGACGAGCGCGTCGAAGCGGATCGTCGCGCAGTGCCTCGAGACGGTGGGGCTCGCAGATCGCGCGAGCGACGTCGTGACCGAGCTCTCGGGCGGGGAGCGCCAGCGCGCGCACCTCGCGCGGGTCCTGTCGCAGCTCGGCCTCGGCGAGACCGGCAAGCATCTCCTCCTCGACGAGCCCGGCGCGAGCCTCGACCCGCCGTGGCAGCTGCGCGTGCTCGAGATCTGCCGAGAGCTCGCCGCGCGTGGCGTCGCGGTCGGCGTCGTCCTGCACGATCTGGATTTGGCGGGTCGCTTCGCCGACCACGTCATCGTCCTGTCGACAGGCGTCGTGGCCGCGGCCGGGCCGCCCCGCGAGGTGCTCACCGAAGCGGTCATCGAGCGGGTCTTCGGCGCGCGCGTGACGGTCGAGCTCGCGAACGGCGCGCCGCGCGTGACGTTTCACTCCGCGCGGTGAGCGTCGCTGCGTGGTCGCGCAGCGGATTACAGCGCTGTCAGTGGTGCTGTTCGGGGTCCGTCGAGCTGAAGAGCACCGACTCGAAGTCATCGGTCACGCGAAAGGTGACGTGTGGCAGCGCTCGTGAGAGCGCCGTCACCGCGTCCACGAGGACCTGGATGTCCGTCTCCATCTCGGGGTCGTCGAGCGCGGGCTTGGTCGCGCCGCTCATGGACAACCCATCCTTGCCGATGTCCCAGCCGTAGCCCTCGGACTCGTCCGACATGTTCGCCGCGAACTGCTCTGTGTTGCGCGTGATGAGAGCTTGGTCAGCTTGTGTGAGCGGGGACTTCGATCGACCTTCGTAATAGACGGTGTAACCCATGGGTGGGCCGCCCTATCAAGCGGCGTGCCTCGGAGCACAGCGCTCCCGGCGCCACGTTTCTGGGTGGAGGGCGCGAGCGTCCTCGGTGAAGTCGATGGCGCCACACCCGGCGCCGCGTTGCACGGCAGACATCGAAACTTGGTTGCATCTGCAATCGCTTCGCGGAAAGCTGAAGGGCCCTGCGAGCCCTCTCGCCGCGGGACCGCTCGCAATGTTGCTCGCTCCCATCATCGCTACGCTCGCCGTGCTCCTCGGGACAGCCGTCGGGGTGAGCGGCGGCGCGGCTCGACGCTGGCTCGGGCCGATTCAGATCGCGGGCCTGGCGGCGGGTACGATCACGGTGTTCTTCGTGCTTTTACCCGAGGCCGTGCATCACCTCGGGTGGCTCGCGCTCGCTCCCTTTGCGGCCGCGATGCTGACGGCGAGCGGGCTCGAGCGTTGGGTGGGGCGCAAGCGCCATCGGGTCGCTTCGACCGATCACGATCACGACGACGCGCCGCTCGTGGGGCTCGAGCTCGGGTTCCTCGCGCTCGTCGTTCATCAGGTCATCGAGGCGATCGCGATGGGCGCGCTCGGCGCGAGCGACGAACACAGCCTCGGCGTGGTCGTCGCGCTCGGCGGTCACACGGTGCCGATCGTCGCGGCGCTCGCGATCACGGTGCGCGCGGCGCGCGGCACGCGCTCTGCGATCGGACACGGCGCGGCGCTCGCGGGTGTCACCGTCGCTGGCGTCGTGCTCGGGCAGCTCCCGAGCGCGCAGAGCTCCGGCGCGCTCGAGCGACTGCTCGCGGAGAGCGGTTGGATGCACGCGGTCGTCGCTGGGCTGCTGCTCCACGCAGTCCTCGACATGCTCGGTCCGGCGCTGACCGATCGGCTCGTGATCGAGCGCGGCAACGGCTCGCGCGGGTTCGTTCGCGTTCGCGCGACGCTGGCCGACGTCGTGGGGATGAGCGCCGGCGCCATCCTCGGCGGCGCGCCCGTGCTCGCCCAATGGGAGGGCGTCGAGACGCACGGTCCTGTCCCGGGCTTCGTCGTCGTCATCGCCGGCGCGGTCATCGCGTTCGTCGCGCACAAGCTCATGCCTCACGCGGGGCCGACCCACAGCGGTGAACACGGCTCGGTGCACCCTGGCCATCCGCCGTCACGCCGCGCTCTCGGAGGGGCGGGCGGAGCGGGCCCTGAGGGGCGATCGTCAACCTCGCAGAACGATCAGCTTGGTCGCACAAAGGTCGCGCACGCCGAGGTGTAGCCCGCCCGTCCCGAGGCCGGACTCGTGTCGCCCGCCGAACGGCATCCAATCGGCGCGGAACGCGGTGTGATCGTTGAGGAGGACCGTCGCTGCGTCGAGCGCGCGCGCGGCGCGCAGCGCGCGAGCGAGATCGGGCGTGAAGACCGCTGCCTGGAACGCCCAGCGTGAGGCGTTCGCGAGCGCGACCGCTGCGTCGAGATCGGTGACCCGCGCGACGGCGACGACGGGACCGAAGACCTCCTCGGTCCAGAGCCGAGCCTCGCGCGAGGGCTCGACGACGAGCGTCGGCGTGTACACCTGCGAGCCCGTGCGCGTGCCGCCGGTGACGATGCGCGCGCTACCCGTGCGAGCCTCGTCGACCCAGGCCTCGACGCGAGCCGCGTCGCGCTCGCGGATGAGCGGACCGACGTCGGTCTTGTCGCTCGAAGGATCGCCGACGACGAGGCTCGAGGCGCACGCCGCGAGCCGCTCGACGAGCGCGTCCGCGATGCGCTCGTGCGCGATCACGCGCTGCACGCTCACGCAGACCTGACCCGCGTGGTAGTAGCCGCCCTTCGTGATGAGCGTCGCGGCGCGATCGAGATCCGCGCCCTCGTCGACGAGGACGGGCGCGGCGCCGCCGTGCTCGAGCGCGACCCGCGCGCCGGGCGCAGCGACCGAGCGAAGACGCCAGCCGACCGCGGCCGAGCCGATGAACGACACGTACGCGACGCGCCGATCGCGAACGAGGGCCTCGGTGGTCTCGTTGTCGGTGACGAGGAGCGAGGCCCAGCCGTCGGGGAGCCCGGCCTCGCGGAAGAGCTCGATGAGCGTCGCGCCGCTGAGCGGGGTCTCGAGCGCGGGCTTGAAGAGGGCAGGGCAGCCAGCGGCGATCGCGGGCCCGAGCTGGTGCATCGCGAGGTTCAGCGGATGGTTGAAGGCGCTGATCGCGAGCACGGGCCCGATCGGTTCGAGCGTCGTGAACGCGAGCCGGCCCTCGGTCGCGGCCGTCGCACCCATCGGGATCTCGTCGCCTGCGAGGCGCTCGACCTCGCCCGCGAGGTAGTGCGCGCCCGAGGCCGCGCGATCGACCTCGACGAGCGCGTCGGTGAGCGGCTTGCCACCCTCGAGCGCGATCTGACGCGCGAGCTCTTCGCGGCGCTTCTGGATGGCCTCACCGACGGCGCGGAGCACGCGGACGCGGAGCGCGAGCGGCAGGCGCGCACCCGAGCGATGGAGAGCGTGCGCGCGATCGAGCGCTGTGAACGCAGCGTCGCGTGACGTTCGCGCGAGCTCTCCGACTGGAGCGCGGGTCCAAGGAGAGCGAACGACGAGGGTGTTCGAGGTCGAAGCGTCGGTCGACATGGTGAGCTCCCCTTGCCACATGCGCGCGATCGTGGCGATCCTCCGCCGGTGAGCTCGATCAAGAAGATCGCGATCAACACCGGCGGCGGCGACGCTCCTGGACTCAACGCAGTCATCCGCGCCGCGACCCTCGCGGCCCTCGAGCGCGGTTGGGAGGTCTGGGGCATCCAGCACGGCTATCGAGGTCTGCTCGAGCCGGGCGGCCTATCGCGGCTCGATCGCCACTCGGTGCGTGGCATCGCACACCTCGGCGGCACCATCCTCGGCACCGCGAACCGCGCCGATCCGTTCCATTATCCAGTCTTGCTCGAGGGCTCGACGAAGCCCGTCCCCGTCGATCGGTCGGCCGATCTCGTTGGGCACTTCCGCGCCGAGGGCTTCGAGGCCCTCGTCGCGATCGGCGGCGACGGCTCGATCACGCTCGCCAAGCGGCTGCTCGAGCGCGGTCTGCCGCGGGTCATCGCCGTGCCGAAGACCATCGACAACGACGTCGCGGGCACCGACGTGACCTTCGGGTTCGACACCGCCGTCAGCATCGCGACCGACGCGCTCGATCGCCTGCACACGACCGCCGAGTCTCACGAGCGCGTGATGGTCGTCGAGCTCATGGGGCGCCACGCGGGCTGGATCGCGGTGACCGCGGGCCTCGCGGGCGGCGCGGACGCCATCCTCATCCCCGAGATCCCCTTCGATCTCGAGCGCGTCGCTGAGAAGGTCATGCAGCGCGAGCGGCGCGGGCGACGCTTCTCGATCGTTTGCGTCGCGGAGGGCGCGACCGAGCTCGACGGAAAGATCGCCACCAGGTCCGAGGGCGACGAGTTCAGGCGCGTCGCGGTGCTCGGTGGGATTGGCGAGCGCGTCGCGAAGAAGCTCGGTGACCTCACTGGCAAAGAGACGCGCTCGATGGTGCTCGGGCATCTGCAGCGGGGCGGGGGACCGACGAGCACCGATCGCGTGCTCGCGATGCGCTTCGGCGCCGCAGCGATCGAAGCCATCGCGTCGCGCACCGACAGCGGGCTCGTCGCCGTCAGCAAGGGCGACGTCGTCATCGCGCCGATCGAGTCAGCCGCAGGCAAGACACGCACAGTCCCGATCGACACCGGCATCGTGCTCGCAGCGCGCTCGATGGGCATCTGCTTCGGTGACGAGCCGGCACACACGTTCCTCTCCGCGTAGACCAGCGAATAAAACCTCGAGGCTTGGTTCGGAGCGCCGGGTTTGACCCGATGCCTCGCGGGCCGATACCTTGGTGACCCCCGTCCCCCGGTCCGCGAGTAAACATGACCAAGGTTCTCGTTTTCGAGAGTGATGCGGCCTTCGCAGGCGAGCTGCGAACAGAGCTGAGCCGCCTCGGTTGCACGGTGCAGGTCGTAGATGATGGGAACGTCGGGCTAGCCCAAGCGCAGGCCGACACCCCCGCATTGATTCTCTTGTCGATCGAGCTGCCTCGAATCAACGGCTTCTCGGTTTGCAACAAGCTGAAGAAGGACCCGCAGCTGAAAGACGTCCCGCTCATCATCATGTCGAGCGAGTCGAGCGACGAGACCTTCGAGCAGCACAAGAAGCTCCGCACGCGCGCCGAGGACTACGTTCACAAGCCGATCGCGCTCGGCGAGTTGCTGCAGCACATTCGACGCTTCGTCCCTCTCGGTGAGGCCGAGCAAGCGGGTGACGACGCGATCGTCATCGACGACGTCGTCGAGCTCGTCGACGAAGAAGAGGAGACGCAGAACGCGCCGCTCAAGCCCGCGCCGCCCGTGCCGACTCCAGCGCCCGCGCCGCCCCCGCCTCCGCCCCCGGCGCGGCCACCGACCGTCGCGCCGCCGCGCCCGCCCGCAACGAAATCAGCGGTCCCCGCAGGCGCGGACGAGATCGACGACTTCATCGGAGACGCCTTCGATCGGCTGACAGGCGGCGATGAAGCGCCCCCGAAACCGGCTCCGGCGCCCGCACCTCCGCCACCGAAACCGGCGAGCGTCGTGCCGCCTCCCAAGCGGGCTCCCACCGTGCCGCCGCCGCGCGCGCCCGCTCACTTACAGCCCCCTAAGGCCGAACCGAAGCACGAGCCTCCGAAGGCCGAAGCTCCGAAGGCCGAAGCTCCGAAGGCCGAAGCTCCGAAGCACGAACCTCCGAAGCACGAACCTCCGAAGCCCGAGCCCGTGAAAGCGGAGCCTCCGCCGCCACCGCCGCCCGAGCCTTCGCGCCCCGAGACTCCGAAGCCCGAGCCCGTGAAAGCGGAGCCTCCGCCGCCGCCACCGCCCGAGCCCTCGCGCCCGGAGCCTTCGCGTCCGGAGCCTTCGCGTCCGGAGCCTTCACGCCCGGAGCCTTCGCGCCCGGAGCCCGCCGCCGATACTCAAGCGCTCGACGCCCTCCGCGCCGAGCTCGCTCAGTCTCGCGACGAGCGCGAGAGACTCCAGCGCGAGCTCCTCGGCGCGACCGCGAACGTCACGCGCCTGACCGGTGAGGTCTCGTCGCGCGTCAGCCGCGAAGAGGCGGACATCCTGCGCAAGGAGGTCGACGAGCTCCGCGCCCGCATCGCCTCGAGCGGGTCGAAGGGTGGCGTCTCGAGCAAGGAGTTCCTCGACCTGCGCGAGGCTCTCAACAAGAAGGACAAGGAGCTCATCGCCCTTCGCCACGACATCTCGCGCAAGGACAAGGAGCTCATCGATCTCCGCGATCAGACCTTGTCGCTCGAGCGCGAGAAGGCCGACCAAGTCGACAAGATCCTCGAGCTCGAGCGCGCCCGCGCCGACCTCGAGGGCAGCGTCGACACGCTGCGCGCCGACAAGGACCTCGCGGTCCGGCGCGGCGAAGACCTGAGATCCAAGCTCGAGCGCGCGCAGTCGGGCCTCACCGCGAAGGAGGCGGAGGCCGCGCAGAGCAAACAGGCTCACGCCGACGCGGTCGCGGCCCACGAGCGCGCGAACGCCGAGCACGCTCAGGCGCTCGCGGCGGCTGCCGAGGACAAACGCAGCACCGTCGAGCAGCTGAAGCGCGAGCACGCCGACGCCGCGGCAGCGAGCGCCGCTTCGCACGACGCCGCGCTCTCGAAGCAGAAGGCGGAGCTCGACGCAGCCCGCGCCGAAGCGCTCGCGGCCCAAGCGGCCGCGCACGACGCGAAGCTCGCGGCCCGCGAGGCCGAGCTCACCTCGAACCACGAGGCCGCGACGGCCTCCCTGGAGAGCGCACGCGACGAAGCGATCGCGACGCTGCGCAAGTCCCACGACGACGCGGTCGCGGAGCTCAAATCCAAGCACGACACCGCGGTCGCCGAGCTCAAGTCCCAGCACGACAACACGGTCGCGGACCTCAAGTCCTCGCACGAAGCGCTCGTCGCGGACCTCAAGTCCTCGCACGAGTCGCTCGTCGCGGACCTCAAGTCTTCGCACGAGTCGCTCGTCAGCAAGCTGAAGAGCGACCACGCGAGCGAGGTCCAGTCGCTCCGCTCCGAGCACGAGTCCGCGATCGCGGGCGAGCGCCAGAAGCACGCGAGCGAGCTCTCGGAGAAGGAGTCGGCCTTCGAGACACGTCGCCGCGCGCTCGAGGCGGACATCAACCGACTCAACGTCGAGCTCGAAGGCACCAAGGAGAAGCTCGAGTCCACCGAGGGCAAGCTCGCGGAGCTCACCTCGAACCACGCCGCACAAGGCCAGGCCCTCGAGGAGAACAAGGCCGCGCGCGCCGCCGCCGAGGCGAAGGTTCGCGAGCTCGAGTCCACGCTCGCCGCGCGCACCACCGAGCGCGACGACCTCACCGCCGAGCGCGACACCTTGAAGAGCGAGCTCGAGAAGCGCACGAGCGAGCTCGCGACCACACGAGAGAAGCTCGCCGACGCTGAAGAGCAGGGCAGCGAGCTCTCCGCCAACCTGAAGACCCGCGACGGCGAGCTCGCCAAGGCTCGCGAGGACATCGCGGCGCTCTCCAGCTCCCTCGCGCTCGAGCAGGCCCGCCTGACGAAGGCCCGCGCCAAGTGGGGTGAGGATCGCGCCTCGCTCGAGCGGGCCCGCGCTGCGCTCACGACCGCGCTCGAGCGGATCGCCGAGCCGGACTCACGGCCGCTCGAGGACTGAGGTCGGCCGACCTCCGGGTTGCGCGGCCAGCGCTGACTTACACGAAAGTCAATTGTCTGTCGTGTCTTGACAGACGGCTGGTCGAACACTCGCTCGACCCGACGATCGCGATGGCTCTCGCGGCTTCGTGTGCGCGAGGATGCCAGCCGACATGGGGACAGAGCACACGATCGAGCTCGAGCGACCGACGCAAAGGCGAAGAGCCATCCTGGCGGGGCTCGCGTGGATGGTGCTCGCGCCCATCGCCTTCGTCGCGATCGGCAAGGCCCTGGGGCCCGCCGATCCCGCCGGTGGTGGAGGACCTCCGTCGTGGCTTGCTTTTGCGCTGCTCAGCCTGGAGGCCGCGGGCCTCCTGCCTGCTGCGTGGGTCTATCGAGGTGCGCGCAGCCCCGCCGTCGCCCGCTGTGACGAGCACGGCTTGACGCTGGTCGTCGGCGGCGTGGAGAGGAAGATCCCCGCCGAGAAGATCCGGAGCGCGCTCGTCGTGGAGGGCCGACCCAGCGCGCGTCTCGAGCTGCGACTCGACGACGAGGAAGCGCTCACCCTCCGGTACTCGAGCACCCAAGCCGCGCAAGCGGCGCTCTCGGCGCTGCGGCTCTCGACCCAGCAGCGGGCCGAGCGGATCCCGCTCTACAACGAGGCGAGTCGGCTCTTGAACCAGATCGGCGGAGCCGTGATCGGCGCCATGGTGAGCGGCCTGCCCGCGTTCATGTTCGGGGCCTCTCGCGGCCCGTTCGGCGTCCTCTTCGCCGTGTTTACGCTCGTCCCCTTCGCCATCTTCGGCGCCTCGATCTTTTCCAAGCTCCTGCCGAGCATCACCATCGGCGCAGATGGCGTCGCCTTCTCCACGCGCCAAGACACGAGGCTGCGCTTCGTCGCCTATCGCGACCTCGACTACTTCTCGCTGAACCAGCGCAACATCAATCGGCTGCCGAACGCGAACGTGATCGACCTCCACGAGAAGGACGGCACGTGCACGCAGATCTCGTACTTCGACCGGACCGAGCGCTCGCTCGCGGAGTCGGTCTTCAAGCGGCTGCTCGAGGCCGTCGCGGAGAGAAAAGACGGGGGCGGGGAGAACGTGGCTCCCATCGCCGAACTCGAGGATCGCGGCGAGTCGGTTGGTGAGTGGCTCGCGCGCCTGCAGAAGCTCGCTCGTCGTGACGAGAGCTACCGCGCCGAAGGGATCGACGACGCGCGCGTCGACGCGCTCGTCGAGGACGGCGCGGCCTCCCCGCAGCAGCGTGTCGGTGCGGCCATGCTGCTGCGCATCCGCAGCCCCGCCGAGGGCCGAGAGCGCATCCGCGTGGCGTCCACCGCGTGCGCTGATCCGGAGACGCGCGCCGCGCTCCTCGCAGTCGCCGAAGCCGACGCTGACGACGAAGCGCTCGAGCGCGCCGCCGCGTTGGTTCGAAAGCCGACCTCGCGCTGACGTCGCGTCGGTTTCGGCGCGACCCAAGCCCGCCCTCGCGGGCCGTGTCGAATCGACGATGCTCCGTCGCGCGCGTCGCGTGCTCGTCCTCCTTTCGGCTCTCGTCTTCGCCCCGGGTTGTGGTGGTTCGCCACCTCGAGAGACAGCCAGTCCCTCCGCGGCCCCGGCGAGCGTTCCCTCGGCGCAGACGGCATCGACCGCTTCGACCGTCGTTCATCGAACGACCCTGCGCTTCGAACTCGGCGAGAACGCCTTCCCGTTGCCGCTCGTCGACGTCCTCGTGAACGGTCAGCCCACGACGCTGATCGTCGACACGGGCGCGACGCACGCAGTCGTCGGGGATTGGATCCCCGAAGAGCTCGGCCTCGTCCCCTCGAAGGCCGATAGCCAGGGCTTGGACCACACCGGCAAGGCCGTCGAGCTCGCGCGCCTCGAGGGCGTCGCGCTCAGCTTGCCTGGCTTCGGGCCGCGCACGACCGATCTGCTCGTCACGCGTCTGCCGGCTCCGATGAGGCGCATCGGTCTCGGCGGCGTGCTCTCTCCGCAGGCGTTCGCCGCGGATGGCCGCGCGATCGTGCTCGACCTCGCTCGCGAGGAGCTGAGCGAGCTCGCGTCGGCAGACGCGTCTCGTTCGGTCGACGACAGCGCCGCGGACACCGTGCACGGCGAGCTCCGCGCGTGCGGCGCGCACGGAGCGACGCTCCCATTCGTCCCTGTCGTATTGAACGGTGTCAAAGTCATGGCCCAGCTGGATACGGGCGCGACGTCCACGAGCGTCCGCGCGGCCTCGGCCGCCGGCGTCGTCCTCGCGCCGCTCGTCACCCGCTCGCGCGAGAGCCTCGTCGCCTCGGGCACGACCTCGCTCGACACGGTGGACGGCGCGTCGCTCACGCTCGGTGGTTCGACCGTCGAGGTCTCGGTCGATCTCGTCGCTCGCGAGACCGACGACGCCTGCCCGACCGACGCGCTGCTCGGCATGGACGTGCTGAAGCGCTGCACCTGGGTCTTCGACGGCGACCGCGTCACCGGCCGCTGCGACGCGCGCTGACCGCAGCTGCTTTGCCCCCCAAACGATCAGAACTCGCCGGACATCATGACAGTGCCGGGCCCCACCGAGGCGTGTATGGGCACGAGTTGGTGCTGACGGCTGCCCACGGTCGCGGCGATGAGCCCAGTCGCCGCGATGGCCTGACCGAGCCCGTCGAAGAGCAGCACCGTGAAGAGGTCGCCGTCGAGATCCATCGTGCCCATCGCCACGAACGGCCCCACGAACGGGACGGCGAGCGGCAGCGCGCCGTCGTCACGGAAGGCGTAGCCCATACCAGCGTTCATCCCAATCGAGATGAGGCTGACGACGAAACAAGGGACCCCAACACGCCAATCGACCTGTGAGTAGCTGTCTTCTCTGTAACCGGGCGGCGGCGGCAAACCATGTTGCCAATCCGCGTGGAGTGTTTGCGTGCCGCCCATTGCGATCTCCTCGTCGCTCGCGCCCATCTCGCCCACGGTCGCGAGGAACTGGTCACCGATGAGCATCCATCGCTTGTCCCCGACGGCCTCGAGGTAGGTGGCGTTCTCCGTCTCCGCAGACCGGACGAGGGCCCCTGTCGCGAGATCGTAGATGGCCAGCGCGGACTTCGAGGACTCGACGCTGTAGAGGACAGCGACCCGCCCTGGTTGGACGGCGACCTGTCTCACGCCGTCGTCTATTGCGGTGTCGGGGGTCACAATCCACTTCGCTGCGCGCTCTGACACGAGGGCGATCGCAGGCGTCGGATGCCCGACCCGCTTCGTCCCGACGACGACGTATCCAGCCTCGGTCGCGAGCGCGAGCTCGGGCTCGATAGTAGGTATAACGTCGTCATATCGGTCGAGCCCGAGCGCGGCGAGGCACGGATCCTCAATCACGTAGCCCTCCGACTCTTTACCCAAGTAGCTGATCTCCCGGCGGCCGCAGCGAATGGCAGGTACGCTCGCGGGCACGTTCTCGGGTGGGAAATACCTGCGTCGGTCGACCGCCTTTCGCTCCGCCCGATCGCTCCTCACCTCGGTACAAGCCGTAGTCGCCGGCAAGAGCGAGGTCGCCCGCGTCGTGAGATCGACAGCGGTGATCGTCCCTGTCTGGTTCATCAGGGCGAGCTGGCCGGGCGCCGCCGCGCACGGGAGCATCGGCAGCTCTTGGCTCAGATCGATCTTCGCGAGGCGCAGCCCCGACTGGAGCGCATAGGCGAAGAGCTCATAATGTCCGACCCAAATCACGAAGTCGTCCGCGACGAACATGAAGCGTCGTTCGAAGTTCCGCGGCGGAGCCTCGGCCCTCCAAAGGAGCTCGCCGTTTCGCCCGTCGATCGCCAGCGGGCCGCTGTTGTAACCCTCGATGACGAGGTCGACGTAGCCGTCACGGTTCACGTCGGCGAGGAGCGGCCTGCTCGTGCCCGTTCCCAAGCGCAAGTCGGCCGCAGGTAAATTCGGCCGCGCTTGTGATGCGGCACACGAAACGCAAGCGAGTGCGCTCGCGGCGAGCCACGGGAGACTTCGGCTCCTCATCAAAGGGCTCTACGGCCGCTCGTCCGCCGAGCTTCCTCTCGTGGCAACCAACGAACTGGGCAGTCCGACAGACTGCGGTGATAAGAACGTAGCGGCTTGAACGACCTCTTCGAGGAACTCAGTCGCGAGCACGCGTTGATCGAGCGCACCGTCGGCGCCCTCCAGACCTACGTGCGCCGCCTCGTCGTGGGCGCCGCACCTGCCGCAGACGGCGCGCGGTTCGTCAGCTTTTTCCAAGCCTTTCTCGGCGCGCTCCACCACGACCGCGAGGAGCACGTGCTCATCCCCGCGCTCGTCGCGCTCGGGCTCCCGGCCGACCGCGGACCCATCCCGGCCCTGCGCGGTCAACACGAGGCTCTCAGCGCGCTCCTCACGCGCATGACGCCGCTCTTCGCCCAGGCCGCACAAGACCCCGAGTCGGCGCGCTCGCTCGAGTCGCTTACAACGCAGTATGCGCACGGGCTCTTCCAGCACATCGACGCGGAGGAGTCGGTCTTCTTCCCCGAGAGCGCGGGTCGCTTGCGCCGCGCGTGCGCTGTCTTGGAGGTCCGCGCGCCGCGCCCCGAGGAGGCCGCGGCCGCCGAGGACGGCGCGCGCCTCGTAGCGAGCTATCCGCCCGAGCACGACGCGACGGTCCTACGAGGTGACGGCTGCATCATGTGCCCGTCGTACGGCACGACCTGCGAGGGGCTCGAGCGCGCGTGGTGGAACGAGTCCGAGTGGGACGAGCTCGACGACCACCTCGGCTGAAAAAACGGGGGCCGGCGATCAGGAGGACGTGAGCGTATCGAGGATGCCCTCGAGCTCGCTGGCCGCCGGCGAACCTGACAGGGCCTTCAGCCGCGCCCGCAAGCTCGTCACGCATTTCGCGATCTGCTTGGCGTTCTTCGGCTCGTCCGAGGACTCGAGGATGTCGAGCTTCCTCAGCTTGGCGTGGAGCTTCTTGAAGAGCTTCACGTCATCCGAGGCGGTGATTTGCTCGGTGATCTCTCGGACCGCGGACACCACTCGGTCGGCCTCGTCGGCCTCGCGCTTGGCCTTCGCCTTCGCTGTGGTCGCTGCCTTTGCGATCTCTTCGGGCGTCGGGGGCGCCGCCATGCGCGCGACCTCGGGTGTGGCGCTCGGCGCTGCGAGCTGTGCTGAGTTGGAGCGCTCGACGAGGACGAGGCGCGACTCGCTCGCGAACGCGACCGAACCGCCGGCGCTCGCCGCGATGGGGCAGGGGGTCGCCCACGACTCGTCGTCGCCGAACTCGAGCGGGTGACTCTCGACGATCGCGCCGCTCGCGACGTCCGCGACGACGAGCCCCTTCCAAGTGAGGACGGCGATCAGGGTGTCACCGAGCGCGCACGCTGCGATGACGCGCTCCGCGATCGTCCAGCGAACGGCGCCGCTCGGCTCGACGAACGCGGCCGTCTGCGAATCGGAGACGAGAAAGCCCGACGCCATCGACACGCACCACGACGAGCGCTGCGTCGGCGTCTTGATCGCCTTGGGAGCGCCCTTCCACGCGTACTCGAGCACGCCCCACGAATCGGCGTTGGCGTATCCCTTACTGGTCGTGCGGGCGACCCCGCGAGCGCTCACCGAGAGCGGGTGCGTGGACGTGAACGCGATGGTCTTTCCCTTGGTCCACGCGCTCGTGTCCCACTCCTCCGCGCGGCCTGATTTGGCGTTGGAGTAGGCGCGCGACGCAACGAAGAGCCGCTCAGGCGCGCCGCCCACGACGAGATAGTCGGGGGAGTGATAGGGCACCAGGCCGCTCGCGAACTGGCGTCGAACCTTGCCGTCGGGCGCGAGCACCACGATCTCCGACTCCGTTGTGCTGACAGCGATGTCACCCGAAGCGAGCGCCGCACCCGCGAGGAGACCGAGCTTTTTGCTCTCGAACAAGGGGTGAGGCCTCTCCCCGTCGACGCGGAGGAGCGCGCCCGAGTAGCCGACGATGCTGCCCCCACGCTCCTTGCCGAGCGAGGTGGTCGCGAACAGCACCTCACCTCGAAAGAAGAGCCCGGAGACTGCGAGAGGAAGGGTTCGAAGGGTCGCGCTCATGTCGTCCTCGCGGAGGGGAGCACCGCGCGCCCGCGACGGTCAACGAGCCGGTCACAACCGAGCGTCGAGTGAGCACTCTCTCGCATGAGAGTCCTCGCTGGTGGGTTCGTCGTGGTTTTCGCCGGGTGCTCGACGGCACCTGCCTCGCAGGTGAGCGACCCGCACGCGGACGACATCACCAACGTCACCGAGGTCGTCGTGTTGCAACCCTCTGCGCCGGCGACCCCTCCGCCGCGAGGCAGCGCGCCGAGCACGCCGTCGGCGCCCGTCGTCGACGAGCTCGACCGCGGACCCATCTGCGTCGCCCACGTGTTCCATTGCAACTGCTCCATGGGCTGCACGCAGGCCGCGAGCATGCGTGAGCTCATGTCGCAACTGGACTGCAAGGTCGAATGCGGCGAGGACCTGTCGCAGCTGCGCTGCGGGTTCGTGGACGGCCTCTGCACGTCGCTCTGAGTGCGCAGACGCTGTGTCACGAGCGCGCCCCTCGGGGGTACACGTTGGCATGAATCGCTATCGCGATTGTGCGGTCGAGTGCAAGGGACGCGTGGATTCGACGCCGGTCAGCTGCGGCTTCGTCGCCGGCCAATGCCAGGCGATATGAGACCCCTGACAAGTCGGCGTGGAATCGAAGCTGCGTGTCGAAGGCTGTTGTGCGGAGTCGTTTGGTGCGCGTCGTGCGGCGGCTGCTCGACACCCCAATCCCAGCCCGCCATCGAACCATCGGCTTCTCACGCCGAGCGTGAACACCCAAGCGAACACGTCAGCCGTCCCGTGGGCTCCGCGCCTCCGCAGGCACCCATCGTCGACGAGCTCGATCGCGGACCCATCTGCGTCGCCCACGTGTTTCATTGCAACTGCTCCGTGGGCTGCACGGAGGCTGCGAGCATGCGTGAGCTCATGTCGCAACTGGACTGCGCGGTCGACTGCGGCGAGGACCTGTCGCAGCTGCGCTGCGGGTTCGTGGACGGCCACTGTACGTCGCTCTAGCTGCCCTGCCCGCGCCCGTGCCCGTGCCCGTGCCCGTGCCCGTGCCCGTACTCTGGGAGCTTCAACCCATCCGGAAGGGTCAACCCTTCACTCGAGGGTGAGGCCGACCCTTGGGGGAAGGGTCAACCCTTGGTTCTTAATGCGGCGCATCCAAGAGTGAAGGGTCAACCCTTGGCTCGAGGGTGAGGCCGACCCTTCGGGGAAGGGTCAACCCTTGGTTTTTGATGCGGCGCATCCAAGAGTGAAGGGTCAACCCTTCACTCGAGGGTGAGGCCGACCCTTAGAAGAAGGGTCAACCCTTCATGGGTGACGCGGCCAGCGCTTTCCCTCGTGCCCGTGCCCGTGCCCGATCTCTGGGAGCCTCGCCGGTTTGAAACGCTGCCTAGCACTGCTGGTCCTAAGTTCGCTGGGGGTTCGCCCAGGCCCCGCGCTGGCGCGCGCGAGTGAAGGGCCCATGCGATCGGCCGCGTCTGACCACGCAGCTCGGACATATTTCGGTGCCTACGAACCTGCGGTTCGCAGCACTACAGCGAGTCGCGGCGGAACGCTTCGGGGAGGAGCGCCGCGAGCGTCGCGTCGCGGCTCGCGCCCGGCAGGCCGTCGACGATGAGGCGAATCGGTAGGTCGAGCGCCATCTCGGCGAGCACCTGACGGCACGCACCGCAGGGCGTCCCTGGCTTCGGGCCGCGTGTCGCGACGACGAGCGCCACGGGGTCGCGCTCGCCCGCGGCGATCATCTGCATGACCGCGCCGCGCTCGGCGCAGAGCGTGAGCCCGTACGACGCGTTCTCGACGTTGCAGCCGACGAAGACGCGCCCCGAAGCGACGAGGAGCGCCGCGCCGACCTGGTAATTCGAATACGGCGCGTGCGCGTTGAGCCTCACCGCGAGCGCGTGACGCTCGAGCTCGGGCCAGTCGATCCCGCTCAAGCGGCCGCGCTCCCGATGCGCTCGATCCAACCGGCGAGCAAGGCCGTGAAGCGCCCGCGTGCGGCGCGCGCAGTCTCCTCGACCTCTTTGTGATCGAGCTTCGACTTGGACATGCCGGCCGCGAGGTTCGTGATGCAAGAGATCGCGCCGACCTCGACGCCCATGTGGCGGAGCGCGAGGACCTCGGGCGCGGTGCTCATCCCGACTGCGTCCGCGCCGAGCGTGCGCAGCATCTGGATCTCGGCGGGCGTCTCGTAGCTCGGCCCGAGGAGCGCGGCGTACACGCCCTCGTGGAGCTCGATGCCAGCGGCGGCCGCGGTCTCGCGCGCGAGCTGTCGCAGCCGACCCGAATAAGCCTCGGTCATGTCGGGGAAGCGCGGCCCGAGCGGCGCGAGGTTCGGGCCGACGAGCGGGTTGCGACCCATCAGGTTCAGGTGGTCGGCGATGAGCATCAGATCGCCGGGCGCGAACGTCCGGCGGATGCCGCCCGCCGCGTTCGTGAGCAGCACCGCAGTGCACCCGAGCTTCGCGAGCATGCGCGCACCGAACACGACCTTGCCGAGCTCGTGTCCCTCGTAGGCATGCACGCGACCTTGCAAACAGACGAGCTCGACGTCACCCGAGCGGCCGACGACGAGGTTGCCCGCGTGGCCCTCGACAGCCGCGATCGGCATGTTCGGGATCTCACGGTAGGGCACCACGACGCGCTCCGTGAGCGTGTCGGCCCAGCCGCCGAGGCCCGAGCCGAGGACGACCCCGACGCTCGGTTGTCGACCCGCGAGCCGCTCGCGGACGAAGTTCGTGGCTGCATCGAGCTCTTCCAACCCAGCGTGGGCAGTGCTCCCTTGGCTCATGTGAGCCCGAGGCTAGTCGCGGCCGACCCACCGTGGCCAATCTTTCTAGGTTGACTTGTCGAGTCATGTGCTAGCTTGCGCGCCCCCCGCGCGTTAGAGCGCCTCGACTTCAGCTAGGAAGAGACCCGCATGTCGACGAAGTTCAGTGACTTCATGAAGGAGCACAAGCTCGATGGCCGCCGACTGATCGCCGCCTCGGCGAAGATCGAGAAGTTCCGGCCCGAGGACCGCGCCATCAAGCTCGCGAAGCGCCAGGTCAAAGCCAAGGCCGCCGCGGGCGGCACCGGCGACGACCCGAAGAAGGAGATCGCCGCCAAGAAGCCGCGCACCGGTCGCCCCGTGACCGAGCGCGCTCTTCACGCGGCCCTCGAGGGCAAGTCCCTCACGGGCCCGCAGAAGAACCGCATCCTGCGCGCCGTGAACGCCCTGCTCGCCCAGAAGAAGGGGTCAGCCGTCGAGCTGACCAACCTGTTCTGATCTGAGCGCTGGCTGCTCTGATCGGCGGACGTGGGTCGGCCGTCCGGCCCCCGGGGAGGGTCCATCTCTCCCCCAATAGTCAAATAGCCCGGACTATTTTTGGGGGGCAGAGATGCACCCATCCCGCACGGCGAGTGCCCGTTTGCACTCACCGCCGGTGGTTCCCCCAAGTCAAACTGGACGAGTGCTACGAACCGCAGGTTCGTAGACACCAGAATATGTCCCAGTTGCGCGGTCAGACCCTGCCGATCGCATGGGTTTGACCAGGCCCTTCACTCGCGCGCGCCAGCGCGGGGCCTGGGCGAACCCCCAGCGAACTCAGGACCGGCAATACTAGCCGAGACGCTTGGCCGTCGGACGGCTGCGTGTGAGCTTCGGCAGCTCCTTCACGTCCGCGGCGATGAGCAGCACGACCAGGGCGATCACGATCGCGAGCAGCATGCGGTCGTGTTTCGCCGACGGGGGCTCGCGGGGCCAAATTTTTGACGCTCGCTCCGCGCGCTGAATGATTCGCGCGGGGGCGGCATCTCACCCGCACATGGAGCTCGCCGAATCCACGAGCGGACCCCGCCTCCGAGGGGCTACGGTAGCGGTGATGCGATCCGCCGAAGCAGACGAGGTCGTAGAGCGCGCCAAGCGAGGCGATCGCGAGGCATTTCGCGAGCTTTTCCGACGCCATCGCGCCGAGGTCGCGCGCCTCGCGTTCCGCATGCTCGGGCCGGGTCGGGGCGGTCACGCCTCGGCCGCCGACCTCGAGGACGTCGTCCAGGAGGTCTTCCTCCAGGTCCACCGGAGCCTCGGTGACTTCCGCGGCCAGTCGAAGTTCTCGACGTGGCTCCACCGCGTCACGGTGAACGTGGTGCTGATGAATCGGCGCGCGGCGCGGTCGCGGCCGGTGTTCGCCCCTGAGGGCCTCGGCGACATCGAGCCCGATGGTGGCTCGCGCCCGGATGAGGACGCGGCCCGCTCCGAGCGGATGGCGGCCTTCCGCCGGGTGCTCGACCGCCTCCCCGAGAAGAAGCGCGCAGTCTTCATCCTCCACGAGATCGAGGGCGTCTCGCCCGCCGAGATCGCGACGATGGTCGACGCGCCCGTTTTGACGGTGCGCACGCGTCTCTTCTACGCGCGCCGCGAGCTCTGCGAGCTCATGCGCGCCGAGCCCAGCTTGGTTCACCTCGCGGACGAGCTCTCGCGCCGCGACGGTGGTGACTCTTCGCAGGAAGGGGGCGCGCCGTGAGCGACTCCGATCGCCCTGAATCCCCGAGCACCGTGACGCCGCAACCCGGCGACGTGCGCTTGCTCCGCAGCCTCGTCCGCGAGGCGGCTCAAGAGCCCGTCCCCGAGCTGAATTGGGACGCGCTCGAGGCTCGGCTCTTCGCCGACCTCGAGGGCGAGGCCTCGAGCCCCGAGCTCTCCGGGCCGCGACGCTCGAACGCCGTCGAGCGCCCCTCCGAGATCCCCGCCGAGCGTCCGTCGCAGGTCCCGGCCATCGTGGCCCCGGCCGTCGCGACCGAGCGTGAGTCCTTCTTCGAGGCCGCACCTGCCGAGCGCCCGAGCGCGCCTCTTCGTGCGGGCAAGCGTCGCGGCGCGCCGCGCACGTGGACGGTCGGCGTCGCCGCCGCCATCCTCGCTGCGGCCGCTGTGGTCGCGGGCTTCTGGGTTCGCCACGACACGCGCGTCGACGCGCCGGTCGCCGTCGCCGAGCCCATCGATCCTTCGACGATCGCGCCTGCGCCGGGCCTTCCTGGCGCGCGTGACCTCGGCGCCCTCAAGGCTGGCGACGTCATCGAGGCCGCGACCGGACCGCTCCGTTTTGGGCAGGTCTCCGGTGCGGGTGGCGCGAGCACGGCGCTCGAGTGGACGCTCCTTCCTGGCGGTCGCTTGCGCGTCGTCGAGGCTGTCGGCGCACAGGATGGGCACGTCGTGGAGCTCGAGAGCGGCGCGCTTCGCGCGGCCTCGACCACGCAGGCCTCCGCGCCGTTCGTCGTGCGCGCCGGCGACGCCGAGATCGCGAGCCTGGTCGAGGGCACGGTCTTCAGCGTGACGCGCTCGTCGAAGAAGCTCGTCGTTCACGTCGAGCGCGGCCGCGCGGCGGTCGCACCGACGGGGGCTTGCCACTGGCAGCTCTTCTCGACGGAGGGTTGCTCCGAGGCGCAGATCTTCGATAGCCCACTGCGCGCGGCGGTCTCACTCGATGGTCGCTCGCTCCTCGAGACGATCCCCGCCGAGGTCGCCGCGGTGACGACGAGCACCGCGCCGCTCGCTCCCGAGGTCGTGCCGCCCGACGGATCCACGCCCGAGGTCACGCAGCCTCGCGTGGTCCTGCCGGTCGCTCCGACCTCGCCGCGGCCTCGCATCGACAGCGTCGAGCCAGCGCCCACGGCGCCGACTGTCGACACCTCGATCGCGTCGACGGCGCCGCCGGTGGTCGACACCAGCACTGCGACGGCGACCGTCTCGGCGCAGCCTCCTGTCTCGAGCGAGGGCTCGGTGCAGGGTCGCCTCCTCGCCTGCATGAAGAAGGTGCAGAGCTCGAAGCAGCCCGGGACGAATGGGCAGGTCGCGGTCTCGGTGAACAGCACGCTGCGGCTCACCGTCGGCGACGATGGTTCGGTGAAGGGCGCGAGCTTCAATCCGCCGCTCTTGCCCGAGCTGCAGTCGTGCGCGGTGTTCCTCCTGCACGAGCGCTTCACCCCGGGCGCGCGGACGGTCACGATCCCCGTCTCGCTGTGAGCGCTCTCCTACTGCGGTGAGCGCACGTCCGCGGCGCAGCGAAACCCGGTGAAGATCCCGCTCTTGTAGCGGTCGAATCCGCCGACGCGGCGCGAGGTCGTTCGCAACAAGAACGCGCTGTGTTTGGTGCCCCAGCCGCCGCCGCGCCGGGCCGCTGCCTGGTCGGGGTCGCCTCTCACGGTGGGGGCTTGGAGTTCGGTCCACTCGCTCACGTTGCCGCCCATGTCGAGCACGCCCTCTGGCGTCGCGTCGCCGTCGAAGGAGCCGACGTCGCAGCTGTCGTGCCGTTTGCCGTATCCGAGCGCGTTCTCCGCGCCGTCCCAGCAAACGCCTTTGCCTGGCGGATCCTCGCCCCAAGGATAGGTGCGCGTGCCGCCGCTGGCCGCGCTCTCCCACTCCGCCTCGGTGGGCAGGCGCTTCTCGACCCATGCGCAATAGGACCGCGCGTCCTCGAGCCCGACGCAGTTGATCGGATGGCGCCCGGCGCCCTCCCGCTTGAACGAGCACGACCCGCCCGTGAGGGGCTCGGCGCAGTGACGCGCTTGTAAGCAAGCGACGTAAGCGTCCGTGCTCACCTCGGTGCGATCCAAGCAATGTGCGGGCACGCGGGTCGGCGAGCCTCGCTCCACCGCCTGACGCGTCGACGCGCCGAAGACGAACGTAGCTTCGGGGATGAGGACCATGTCTCGCGGACAGCTTGGAGCGGGGAGGGGACTCGTCGCGGAGGGCGCAGCGGTGAGCTCCACGCTCGAAGGCGAGCTCGAGGCCGATGCGCTCGCCGCGCTGACCGAGCCACGCTCTTTCGGCGTCTCTTGCGGCGTCGGGTGACGCTCGGAGCAAGCGAGAGCGATGACTGCGAGCGTGATCGCGAGCGCCTCGCGCTCGAACCCCAACACGAGGTAGAAGCGGCCGACCATGCGTCGGTCGCGTTCTCTCCTGCGGTCGCTTTTCGGGTCGTGGCTCATCGGGTCGCTCTTCGGGTCGTTGCTCGTCGGAGCGGTCGCGTGCGAGGGATCTCCTGCGGGAGCTCCGAGCGCGAGCTCGAGTCCCTCGACCGCGAGCTCCGCGCGCGCTCCAGCCGCGGCGAGGGCCTCCGCGTCGGGCTCCGCGGTCGCGGCGCCCGCGGCGTCGAGCGCGGCTCCGCGCACCGAGCCTGGGTTGGACCCAGCCATTGTCGCGCTCGCGCAGCCCGCGCTCGCGTGCAAATTCGAAGACGGTCGCTTCTTGGACTGCGAGGCCGCGGACGCATTTCGGATGAGCCGCGATCCGGCCCTCTCGGGTGAGGCGGCCGAGCGCGCGCTCTTCGCGATGCTGTTCGCCTCGGACGAGCGGCTGCGTTTGCTCGCGAGGTCTCGCTTCACGCAGACCGTGAAGCCGGCGCTCCTCGACAAAGCGAACGTCGCGAAGCTCCTCGCGGGCATCGAGACCGAGACCAACACCGAGATCCGCGACGGACTCGCGGCCATCGCAGGTGAGGCCGACTTCGAGAAGCTTGGTCTGCGCGCAGAACTCGAGCACCTCGCCGCGAGCGAGAAGGTCGCGGTGCGTCGCTCGCTCGCGTATCGGCTGCTCTTTCACGAGACCTCGCCGCTCGCGTTCGAGATCGTCGGCAAGCTCAGCGCGGACGCCGACGAGGCTGTCCGCAAGAGCGCCGCGACAGGCCTGAGCAACGCCGTGTTTTCACCGACCTCACCCGCATGCGAGCTCCTCGCGAAGGCCCTCGCGAGCCCTCACGGCGACGACTTCGTTTGGGCCGCGGGCGGCAGCGAGCGCTGCAAAGATCTCCAGGACAAAGCGCTCGGCTTCGTCGAAGGGCGGGTCAAGCGACCGAAGGAGATCACGGACTCGGCCGCGGTCGACTACACGCTCGCGCTCGACTCCGTGTGCAGCGACCCTCACGCGCGCGGCGTGATGGAGCTGCCCTCTCCGAGCGCCGAGACGAGGCGCCGCGCGTTCGATGCAGCGCTCGCGATGACGAGCGCCGAGATCTCGAACGCGAGCGCGCGCTCGGCCGCGATCGGGTGTTTGGTCGCCTGCGACCCGAAGCGCGCGCGCCCCGAGCTCGAGAAGCTCCTGAAGGACGACGCCCTCGCGGACGCGGCGAAGAAGGCTCTCGGCGAGCTCGCGAAGGCCGCGAAGTAGCGCCGCTATTGCGCGCCGTTCGCGTGCTCGACCGCCGTCTTCAGGTAGTTGACGGCACGCAAGCGATACGGCCCATCCGGGAAATTCCGGACGTAGGCGTCGAACGCGGACGCCGCGGCCTCGTAGTGACCCATCTTGAAGAAGATGATCCCCTTCGCGTAGAGGGTCGGGTAGCTCGGGTCGAGCGGCGCGAGCGCATCGAGCTGGCGCAGCATGAACGTGCCGTTCTGCGCTTCGACCTCGCCGGCCTCGCGGGTGAGCTCTTCGTCGGGTGGGTTCGCGAGGAGAAATCGGATGAGCGCGCGCTGCTCGATGGGGTCGCCCGAGAGCTCGGGTGCGTTCGACGGCGCGAACCGAGCGAAGCGCCGCTCGTAGAGCGCGAGCAACACGAGATCGTAATCGGGCGGCAGCGTCGCCGGATCCTGAAACCAGCCGCTGTCGCGAAAGACGTCGAGGGCGTCGCCGCCGAGCTCGATGAGGTCGTCGCTCTCCTCGCCGGTGCGCAGATAGGTTGCGTAGGCCTTCGTGAACGCGAGCGCCTGGTAGGCGCGGAGCGCTGCGAGATCGGCCGGGTTTCGCACGGCGCGCACAGCCACATCGTCGAGCGCATTCGTCGCGCGCTGCAGCTGCCGTTCGTCGTGGTCGTGTTCGGCGCGTCCGACGACACGCAGTCGCGCCCCGAAGAGCTGCGCGTCACGGCCGAGCCCGTCGGTCACGGCCTGCGCGGCGAGCCTGCGGACGCGCTCGCGGGCGCCCTCCGCCTCGGCGCGCGAGAGCGACGGCGGAGGGATCGCTTCGGGCATCGCCGAGCGGGGCACGAGGACGGCCGTGACGAGGCCGCCGACGAAGACCGCGACCGCGCCCGCTTGCCAGCCCTCGAAATGTCGCCACCAGCTCTTCTGCGTGCGCACGTGTTGGGGCCGACATTCTATGCGCTCGAACCCTTGTGCGGCTCGAGTCTGCGAGCGAGACTGGACCTCGTGCAAGAAAAGCGGAAGCACCCCCGCAAGGCCCTCGCGCTCGACGTGACGTTCACCACATCCAGCGGAGCGTCAGCGTCCGCGATCTGCCGCGATGTTTCGCTCGGTGGAGCGTTCATCGTGACCGACAGCCCCGCGGCGTTCGGCGCCGTCGTGCGGCTCTCCCTCACGCTCCCCGATATCGATCACCCGGTGGAGATCGAAGCGACGGTGCGCTGGACCACGCCCGCGGGCATGGGCGTGCAGTTCGGTTTGATGGGCGCACGCGAGACGCACGGCCTCGTCGAGCTGCTGCGCGTCGACTGAGCGACTCGGGCGCTCTAGCGCGCGCGGCGATCCGGACCGACGAGCGGCGGCGCTACCAGGTCGCGAGCGGCGAGCACCTCGGGCTGCTCGAAGACAGGGCTCGACGCGACCGCGCGCAGCGCTTCGTCGGCGGCTCGA
This sequence comes from Polyangiaceae bacterium, assembly GCA_046351325.1. Taxonomy (GTDB): domain Bacteria; phylum Myxococcota_A; class Polyangia; order Polyangiales; family Polyangiaceae; genus Xiheicaenibacterium. Next base: position 372,463 of record JAXLYR010000002.1, read on the forward strand.
CCCGTCGCGCGCGCGTCGAGCGCCACGTAAAACGCAGCCTCGACGCGTGAGCTCTCGGTCGCGGCGCGCGCCGCGAGGGCCTTGCCGGAGAGCTCGCCGCGCGCCCACCGCGCGAGCTGTCCCGTCCACGAGTCCTCGCTCGCGGCGCGTTCGAGCACCTCGTCCGCAACCTCGTCCACGCTGCTCGCCGATTTGCGATCCGGACGCTGCTTCTCGGCGCGCTCGAGCGCCACGACCACGATCGCGGCGCGCACGATCGCGTGCTTCGGCGCGCCGCCCGCCATCCCGAGGCGCAGCGCGGCCCGCGCCCCCTCGAGGTCGTCGCGGCTGAGCGCCGCGGTCGCAGCGACCAGCGTGATCTCTCCAGCGAGCGCGCGATCGTTCAGGCGCCCCGAGAGCGCGCGATCGAACGCAGCGCGAGCGCGCGCGTCGTCACGCTCGGCGCTCGCGATGCGGCCCTCGACCGCCCAGACCCGCGCGGCGTAGACGGCGTCTTCGGCGGCCTGCATCGCTGTCCGCGTCGCTCGCTTCGACGCGGCGGATGCGCGCTCGAGCGCCGTGAGCGCGTCGTCGTGGTTGCCCTTCTCGCGCAAGATCGCGAAGCGCGCGAGCTCGGCCTCCGCGATCGCGACAGGGTCGAGGCCGCGGATCGACACGGCGCGCTCGAGGTCCGCGAGCGCCTCGGTCGTGCGGGCGAGCCGTGCGCGCACGTCCGCGCGCAGGAGGAGCGAGCGCGGGTCGTCCTCGACGGCGAGGGCCGCGTCGAGGTGCGAGAGCGCCTCGTCGAGCTGCCCGTCGCGGAGCAAGACGCGCGCGAACCGGTAGCGCAGCCGGGCGGCCTGGGCTGCGTAGCGACCGCGCTCGAGCTTCGGCACCGAGTCGAGGAGCGCGGCGCTCGCAGCGATGGTGCGCCGCGCGCCGCCGAGATCGCCGACCGCGGCGTCCGCGTCCGCGGCGCGCCCTGCCGTCGTGAGCGCGCGCTCGATCTCGGGGCCCGTCGAGCGCTCGCCGATCGCGTCGGCGAGGACGAGAGGCGCGGCCTCGGCGAGGCCGAAGCTCGAGAGCGCGTCGGCGAGCTCGACCGCCGCGTCGAGATCCGTGGGTGCGCGCCGATGGATCTCGATCAGCATCGCGAGCACCGCCGCGTCGTAGAGGTCCGCGTCGACCCCGTTCTGGCCGCCGACGACATCGTCAACCTCTCTGACGAATTCCGTGAGCAGCTTGCGATACGAGACCGCGTCGTCGCGCCGTACGGCGTTGTTGAGCGCCGATACCAGGGCAGGCTCCGCGATGCGGCGCGCGCTCGAGCGCATGAGGAGGTCGCGCGCCAGCACGGCGTCGCCGTAGCGCATCGCGAGCGCGAGCAGCGTGAGCGGCCCGGTCGAGAGCGCGCGGTTCACCTCGATCGCCTCTTCGGGTTCGAGGCGCAGCTCGGTCTGATGGACGGCGAGGCGCTGGATGATCGCGAGGTCGATCCACTGCGAGGTCGCGTCGACCGCCGCGTCGACGCCAGTCGGATCGAAGAGCGCTTGCATCACGAGGGCGCGCTCGGCGTCGCCTGCGCGCTCGACGCGCGTGCCGGTCAGCGTGTCGACGGCGAACCGATTCAGCGACGCGAGGTGCTCGACGAGCTCGGTCTTCGCCGGGCCGTCGGGGGTCTCCGCGATGAGCGCCGCGAGCAGCGCGCGCACTCCGCCCACGTCGCCTCGAGCCGAGCGGCGCGCGATGGTCACCTCGATCGCGCGTCGCGTCTCGTCGTCGATGATCGCGTCGCTCTGCTCGTCGGCGCGGAGGAGCATGAGGGCGGCGAGCGTGCTCCGCTCACCTCGATCGGCCGCGGCCTGCGCGTCTGCGGACTCGAGCCCGAAGCGCGCGCTCGCGTGGACGAGCTGCCGTCGAACGACGCCGAGCAGCAGCCGGCTGCGCGCGTCGGCGCGCTCGCCGCTGAGGAGCACGCGATGCAGCGACCCCGCGAACGCCGAGTCGCTCACGTCGTCGGGCGGGATGTGGAGCACCAGAGGTGCGGTCGGCGATTGGCGAGCGGCGCAGCCGACGAGAGAGCTCGAGCCGAGCAGCACCGCGCCCGTGACGAGGAGCGCGCCGGCCCGCGAACCGAAACCCAGCATCCTCGGCAGTCTACACGCGGTCAGCGAGGTGCGCCCGCGGCGGGGCGACGCCGAGCTTCAGGGGCCGCTGTTCTTCCGCTTCAGGAGCTTGTTGCTGAGCGACTCACCGAGCTCGCGCGCCATGAGCTGCTCGACGACCTCCTCGGTCGCGCGCCGCTCCTCGTGGCTGTCATAGCGAAACTCGATGCCCATGCCGGCCTGCTTCTGCGTGGACGCATCGTCTTGGCGGACGACCCACTTCACCACGCCCTTCAACCGGAGCGGCTCGTCGAGGTTCGGGATGCGCAGCGCGAAGACGAACTCGGTGCCCACGTCGAGCGGTCGCGACGTGCGGATGAAGGTCCCGCCCTTCGAAATATTGCGGGTGTAATCGGAGAAGAAGGTGTTGATGCGCTTGTACTCGACGTTGAGCTCTATCGCGCTCCGCGTCGCGCGCCTTCGTTCATCCGACACGCTCGTGAGCCTATCACTCGGTGCCTCGCGCACCCAACTTTGGTTCTGCGCTCGAAGCTCGATGATTTAGCCTCGCCCCCAGAATGACCGACCGACCGCATCGTCCCTTCAAGGTCGGGCTGCTCGTGGGCCGCGAGCGCTCGTTCCCCGACGCCCTCATCGACGAGGTCCTCCGCCGCGCGGACGACGTCGCGTGCACGTACGCGTCGATCGACATCACGCGCGTCGGCGAGCCGCCGCCGTACGACGTCCTCGTCGATCGCATCAGCCACGACATCCCCTGCTATCAGCCCTACCTGAAGCTCGCGGCGCTCGCGGGCGCGCGCGTCGTCAACAGCCCGTTCTGGCGAATCGCCGACGACAAGTTCTTCAACACGGCGCTCGCGCGCGAGCTCGGCGTAGCCGTGCCGAAGACCGCGCTCCTCCCGTCGAAGGACTACGGCGACGACGTCTCGAGCGCGTCGCTCCACAACTTGGTCTATCCCCTCGATTGGGAGGGGCTCGCGACCGACTTTGGCTTCCCCATGTACATGAAGCCCCACTGGGGCGGCGGCTTTCGCGATGTGACGCGCGTCTCGAACCTCGACGAGCTCTTCCGCGCGTACGACGCGAGCGGCAAAAAGACGATGATCATCCAAGAGGAGATCGTCTGGACCCAATACGTGCGCTGCATCGTCGTCGGTCGCACCGAGGTCTTGCCTGCGCTCTGGGATCCGCGGCTCGGTCACTTCGAGCGCTACGTGCGCGCGGCCGAGCAGATGGCGCCGCTCGCTCCCGAGCTCGAAGCTCGCGTCGTGCGCGACGCGCAGACGCTCTGCGACGCGCTCGGTTACGACATGAACACCGTGGAGTTCGCCGTTCGCGACGGCGTGCCGTACGCGATCGACTTCATGAACTCAGCGCCCGATTTCGACATCTCGTCGCTCGGCCCGGACAAGTTCGAGTGGGTCGTCGGCAAGATGGCGGACCTCGTGATTCGCCTTGCGCGCGAGCCTCGCCGAACCGGTGTGAGCGCGCGCGACTTCCTCCCCGGCGCCGCGGCCACGCACTCTTAGCGACGCACGAGGAAAGTGCTAGAGACACCCCAACATCGGGCCAATTGAATGAAGGATCCGTACGAAGTTCTCGGGGTCGAGCGCGCCGCCACGCCGGAAGAGGTGAAGGGCGCGTTTCGCAAGCTCGCTGCCAAACACCACCCCGACAAGAACCCTGACGATCCGACCGCCGGGCAGCGCTTCAAAGAGATCAACGCCGCCTACCAGATCCTCAGCGACCCGCAGAAGCGAGAGATGTTCGATCGCTTCGGCATCGGCGACGGCCCGCGCGGCGGTGGTGGGCCGGGCGGCCCGTTCGGTGGCGGCGGCGTGCCGTTCGACTTCAGCGAGATCAACATCGACGGCATCTTCGGTGATCTCCTCGGCGCGCTCGGCATCAAGGTCGGGCAAGCGCCGCCCCTCCAAAAAGAGGTGAAGATCACCTTCGAGGAGGCCGCGTTCGGCTGCACGAAGCAGCTCGCTTACGAGCGCATCGAGCCCTGCGACGACTGCGGCGGCAACGGCTCGGCGCCCGGCGCGACCACCGAGTCGTGTGGCATGTGTCGCGGTCGCGGCCGCGTGCGTGTGCAGCAGGGCGTCTTGCCCATCCAGCTCGAGCGCCCTTGCCCCAGCTGCAAGGGCACGGGCCGCATCGTCACCGACCCGTGCAAGTCCTGTCGCGGCGTCGGCCTGATGGCGAAGGAGCGGACGATCGAGATCCAGATCCCGCCCGGCGTCGAGAACGGCGCCACGCGCGGCGTCGAGCGCGGCGGCAACTTCACGCGGCACGATCGACCCGCGGGTGATCTCGAGCTCACGGTGCGCGTCGCGCCGCACGAGTTCTTCCGCCGCGTCGGCGACGACATCGTCTGCTCGCTGCCGCTCTCGTTCCCGCAGGCCGCGCTCGGCGGCGAGCTCGAGGTCCCGACCCTCGACGGTCGCGGCAAGCTCCGCGTCCCGCCCGGCACCCAACCCGGCACCGTGCTGCGCATCCGGGGCAAGGGGATCCCGCGGCGCATGATGAGCGGCCGCGGCGATCAGCTCGTCGAGGTCACGGTGAGCGTGCCCAAGCAGCTCGACCCCGAGCAGCGCAAGCTCATCGAGCAGCTCGCCGAGTCGCTTGGCAGCAAGATCCAGCCTGCCGCCCCCGAGCCTTCCTTCATGGACCGGCTGAAGAACTTCTTCAGCTGATCAGCCCTCTTCATCGGTTTATTGCGCGGTCTCTGGCTTACATACCAGTAGACAGCGTTGTCACCGACGAAGCGGGCACGTCCAGTCCTGGAATAGGCGGTATTGAGGTTCGGCCCGTGAGCCGCCTCCAGCTCGCCCTTATGGTTCATTGCGCGATTGAGCGCCCCACATAGCGCGCTCGGGTAGCGCTCGGTGGGGGGGCGCTTCGAGCCCCGTTCGAGACCCTGAGGCGCCGATTTAGGGCTGGGGCTTCGCTGAACGGCGGCTGGTGGTACATATTTGTGGTGATCCATGCTTCGTAAGGTCAAGCACTTCCTTTTTTACGTGTCGATGGCCAGCATCGCGGCCACCAGCGCCTGCACCTGCGGCGACGGCGAGATCCCCGACTTGGGTGGGGGTGGCAGCGGTGGCACGGGTGGCACCGGCGGTGCCGGCGGGGCGGATCTGGGGCCCTGCGGGATGGACTGCTCGGCGGTCCCGACGCCCCTCTGCTCCGAGGCTGTGTGCAACACGGGGCAAGTGCTCGGTCCGCTCTTCACCTGCGTCGTGGTCGCGTCGCCGAAGGGAACCGAGTGCGACGACGGCGTGTTCTGCACGGTGGGTGAGGCCTGCGACGCCGGCCAGTGCGTCGGCGGGACCAAGAACGACTGCGGGCTTGCGCTCTCTCCGTGCGACGCGGCCATCTGCTCCGAGGAGACGCAGTCTTGCACGGCCGCGCCCGTCAACGACGGCACCTCGTGCACCCCGACCGATCTCTGCCAGGTCCACGGCGTGTGCGAGCTCGGTCAGTGCATCGGCGAGCCGAAGGACTGCCTGCTCTCGCCCCTCAACGAATGCAACACGGTGACCTGCGACCCCGCGACGGGGCAGTGCATCGGCACCCCCGACGCTTTCAAAGACAACAGCCCGTGCGTGCTCACCGGAGACCTCTGTCAGGTCGACAAGACCTGCCAAGCCGGGCAATGCGTAGGCGGCGTTCTCAAGGATTGCTCGACGCTCGACGTCGCGTGCGAGACCGGGGTTTGTGATCCCGCGACAGGGATCTGCAGCTCGGTCAACGCGCCGCCGGGGACCTCGTGCAACGAGGGCGTCACCGCGTGCAAGGTCGGAGCGTGCAACTCGAACGGCGAGTGCAAGGCCGACGTCGCCCCTGACAACACGGTCTGCAACGACCACGACGCGTGCACGACCGCGGACGCGTGCTCGGGCGGCGCCTGCGGCGGTGGCTCGGCGGTCCCGGGTTGCAGCCTCTACTTCAAAGAGGGCTTCGAGGTCTGCCCGAACGGCTGGACCTTCGGCGGCGATTGGGAGTGTGGTTCACCCACGAACGTGGGTCCGCCCGCTGCCCACACGGGTGACCGCGTCATCGCGACGAAGACGGGGAGCATCTACAGCGTAAATCAGAGCTTCAATACGACCGTCGCCGACTCCCCGTCGATCGATCTGACCTCGGCCACCAATCCAATCCTCTCGTTCTGGGCGTGGGATCACACCGAGGGCGGCACCTTCGACGGCTGGAACTTGAAGGTCAGCATCGACGGCGGACAGACCTTTACACAGGTGTCCACGGTTACACCGGCCTATCCGCTGACCATCACCGGTCAACCGGCCTGGGGTGGAGATCACTCCGCCGAGGGGTGGAAGAACTACCAGGCCGATCTGACCGCCTACGCCGGTCACTCTGTCATCTTGCGCTTCGCCTTCCGCAGCGACGGCGCGACGGTCTATCCGGGCGTCTACGTCGATGATCTGTTCGTCGGCGAGCCGCTCCAGAACCCGCTCTATGTCATCACGTCCTCGCTGCCGGACGTCTATGTGGGGATGGGCTTCTCCGCATCGATGGCCAGAGTGGGCGGCTCGGGGGCCGCGCAATGGAGCATCGCTCCTGGCGGGGTGAACACGGGTTGGCTCACCATCAACCCCACTACGGGTGCGCTGACGGGCACCCCCACGGCGACGGACGTCGGGCCAGTGACAGTCACCGTCCACGTCGAAGAGCCGGGGCTGCCGTCCAATTACGACGAGAAGACCTACACCTTCGACGTCAACCCCGCGGCCTATTACACGAGCTTCGAGGGGGCCTGCCCCGCAGGCTGGACATTGGCGGGTACCTGGCAATGTGGTGTGCCCACGCTGGTCGGCCCCCCGAGCGCAGCCGCTGGCACGCAATGCATCGCCACGCGGATCTCGGCCAACTACCTCAACAGCCAGTCCTTCTCGAGCTCGAACGCGACGTCGCCCGATATCGATCTCGCCAACTCGCCATTCCCGACCCTGACCTTCCGGATGTGGATCGACACCGAGGGCGGGACGTTCGACGGCGCCAACTTGAAGATCAGCACCGACGGCGGCGCTACTTACCAGGTTGTAGACACCGTCTCCCCGGCCTACACGCTGATGATTGGCGGCGAGCCCGCTTGGGGCGGGCACCAGCAGGGGCTCGGCTGGCAGTACATGCAAGTCAACCTCGCCGCGTTCACCGGCCAAGTGGTTCGCCTGAGGTTCAGCTTCGCGAGCGACTCCTCGGGCTCTTCGCCAGGCATCTATGTCGACGACTTTTTGGTCCAATGAGGAGGCATCCATGAGCCGTCGTCGAATCAATGATTGGGGCAACGCGGGTCGAGTTTGGGTGTCTGCGTTGGCCTGCGCGATCGCTGTCGTCGGCTGCGCCGAGGGTGAGGAGCCCTCGGGCGGCGGTGGGGCCGGGGGCCACACTGGGGCAGGCGGCAGCGGCGGTGCCGGTGGTGTCGGCGGCGACGGCGGCAATGCCTTCGCTGGCGGACAGGGCGGCACTGGCGGCAGCACTGTCTGCGAATCCAAGATAGCCAAAGCCGAGCCCACGCCGCTCGACATGATCTTCATGCTCGACTGGTCGAAGAGCATGCAGGGCGAATCGTGGATAGGGACGACGAACGCTCTCGAGAGCTTCTTCGAAGACCCGTTGTCCGCGGGCATCAGCGCCGGGATGATCTACATGCCGACGGTGAAGCCGCTGAGCGCCGAGGGGCCCTGCGACGTCGACCTCTTCAAGGTCCTCGACGTGCCCATCGCTCCGCTGCCGGGGAACGCGTTCGCCCTGACGAACTCGATGCCGGCCGAGGCCCTGGGCGCCCCCACACCGCTCTATGCCGGGCTCGCCGGGACGCTTCAGGCAGCGACTGCCTATCAGGATGCCCATCCGACGCACAAAGTCGTGGTCGTCATGACCGGAGACGGCGACTACAACACTTGCCCGTACGGCTTCGACGACATCGCCGCTTGGGCCAAGAGCGCCCTCGAATACAACGGCGTTCGCACGTACGTCATCGCCGTGCCGAGCGATCTCATCAGCCTCTCCAACCTCCAGAAGATCGCGACCAACGGCGGTACGAATGTCGTCTACGACGCTCAGGACGTCGGCGATTTCTCAGCCAAGATGGCCGAGATCCGCACGGCCGTGCTGGGCTGTGATTTCACGATCCCCGACCCGCCCGAGGGCGAGTTCTTCACCCCGAACGAGACGAACGTCACCTACACGCCAGGTGGGGTTCAAACGGCCATCACCCTGCCGCGCGCCGACGACCTCGCCGATTGCGGCGCCGAGCCAGGCTGGTACTTCGACAACAACTCGGCCCCGAAGAAGATCATCATTTGCCCGGCATCTTGCTCGACCATACAGAACGACACCCTGGCTGAGGTTGCCGCGGCCTTCGGCTGCGCATCCATTCCCAACTGATAGTGGCGCGCGACCCTCACTGGAGAAAGCACCGAACTATGCTTGAGCTTAATCGATTGAACCGCATGACTCGGACTCTCTTGATCACAAGCGCGGTCCTGGCTGGCGCGGGCTGCAGCGGCTGCGGCGACGACGAGGGTCCGCTCGGGGGTGGCGGCAGTACGAACGCGACCACTGGCGGTGCCGGTGGTGTGGGCGGCAGCGGCGGTGCCGGCGGGCAGGGGGGCTCGGGCGGCGACGGCGTCGGAGGCGCGCTGACCTGCCCGCCGAACGTCGGCGTGGCGCTCGGCCTCACGAGCTTGGACTTCGGCGTTGGCAACAACGGCCAGTGGAAGACTGTAGGCTTCAACGTCGATGGCTTGGTGTCGGACGGCAACTCGACCGATGTCTGCAAGCCGAACTCGGACGCCTCACCGGACATTGTTTACCCGGACGGCGACAACGGCATCGACAACTCCTTCGGCAAGAACCTCGTCCCGCTGATCCTCGCGTTGAAGCCAGGGTGGCCAGACACCGTAAACGGGTATCTCACGCAAGGCTTCTTCAGCACCATTCTGAAGATGTATTGCCTGCCGCCGACCGGGGACGCAGTCGTCCTGTCGAAGGTCTTCGCCGGCACGACGTTGGGCACGATCCCGAAGTTCGACGGGACGGACATGTGGCCAGTCGCGCCCGAGGTCCTGTCCGATCTCCAAGACCCCGAGTCCTCCACGCTCATCTTCCCGAACAGCACTGTAACGGGCTCGACGTTCGACTCGGGGCAGCAGTCGACGTTCGTCCTCCTGGTTCCGATATCGTTCGGCGACCAGATCGCGTCGATCAAGCTCACGGTCTACAACGCGCGCATCAAGATGACGCTGTCCGACGACCGCAAGAGCGCGACCGGCGGCGTCATCGGGGGCGTGCTCAAGACCGAAGAGGTCGTCGACCAGCTCAAGGCCGTGGCCTTCCTCGCCGACTACTGCAGCGACGCTCTCTATCCAGCCATGCTCAAGGCCGTACGCCAGGCCTCGGACATCATGTCGGACGGCACTCAAGATCCGAACTCCACCTGCGACGGCATCTCGTTCGGCGTGAAGTTCGAGATGAAAGAGGTGCAGATCGGCGACGTCGGACCGGCGTCGCCTCAGAACATGACTTGCCCCTGACAGCTTGGTAAGTGGCAGGTGAGGCCGGCTCGAACGCCGGCCCCCTCGTCAGGAACTCCGGTCCGGCCCGTCTCACCGCCCTCATGGGTTGGGCATCGGTCCATATCGCGAAGCTCCAGGCGGGTGAGCACGTCAGCTTTCGGCCTCGCGGCAACTCGATGACCCCGAGGATTCGGTCCGGCCAGCTCTGCACCGTAGCGCCTGTCGACGTCGTGACGCTCTCGATCGGCGACGTCGTCTTGTGTCGGGTCCACGGCACAGAGTATTTGCACATTGTCAAAGCGATCGACGGGCCGCGCTTTCAGATCGGCAACAACCACGGCCGCATCAACGGCTGGGTGTCCGCGGCCGCCATCTTCGGCCGGCTCCAGCGCGTCGACGACTGAGGGCTCGGCAGTCGGATAGGTTACAGGCCTGTATGTCGAGGGCGCTGCCCGGGAGGAGTGATTGTCTCTCGAGCCCCACTGGCCGAGGATGCGCCCATGCGACGCGCCCTCCAGTCCATCTCGTCCGAGGCCGCGCGGCTCGTTCGATTGCCCGCCGACGGTCCCTACGCGTCATGAATGGGCGTCCTCGAGAACCGACTGCGATGACCCGCCCGCGCAGCTTGCTGGACGGCTTCTTCTTTCCGGCGAGCGCGCTCGACGTGCTCCGCGCCCGCGCTTCGCTCACCGATCCGGCGGCCGACGACGCGGATCGATCACACGGCGCGGTCACGAGCTCCGGCTTCCTCGAGCGGCGCGGCGGTGAGTTCGTTGCGCAGCCGGCGGGCCTCGCGTGCGAGCGCATCTTCGGCCCGCTCGTCGACCTCGCTTGTCGCTGCGGCAAGCTCCGCGGCGCCGCGCACGCGGGGACCATCTGTGAGAAATGCGGGGTTCTCTGCGGGTCGAGCGCGCTTCGCGACACGCGCTTCGCTCACCTCGCGCTGCCGGGTGGCGTCGTGCATCCCGCGCTCGCTCCCGCGATCGGCGCAGTCGTCGGAATCTCTGCGGAGGACGTGCTCGCGGTCGCCCGCAACGAAGCCTGGCTCGACGGTGCGCGGGTGATCGCGTTCGACTCCGACGACTGGACGGAGCACAGCGACGCCTGCGGGGTCGCGACGCTGCGCGAGCGGCTCGCGCGCGGTGATCGAGCGCGCTTGCCAGCCGACCTCGCGGCGGCAGGCTTTTCACCTACGGCGCTGCTCATCGACGCGCTGCCCGTCGTCCCACCCGGGGATCGGCCGCTCCTCCGGCTCGACGATCCGACGATCGTCGCGCTGCAGCCGGGACCCATCAACCAGGCTCTCCGCGATCTCACCACTCGCTCGCATCGGCTCGCTCGGCTGCTCGAGCTCCACGCGACCTCGCTCCTCGTGCAGAACGAAGAGCAGCTGCTCCAAGCCGCGTTCGATCGCGTCTACGACGCAGTTCTTCGGGGGGCTGGATTCGCCCCCAGTGCGCTCTCCGACCCCCCCATTCGCGGCACAGTCGCGCCGTCCGCGAAATGGAACGAGGGCCCTCCGCACGAGCTCCGCCTCGCGGTGCGCACGCCCATCGCGATCGACGGCGAGCGTTGGTATCCGTACCCCGACGGCCCCCCTGAACCGACGACGCCGCGAGGTTGTCTCTGGCTCGACGACGAGCGACTGCTCCTGCAATTCCCTTATGCGGTCGTCATCGTGTCTCGCGCCGACGGGCGCGTCCTCGCCGAGCACGCGGTCTTCGGGCTGGCAGCGCGCTCCGTCCCTGGGCGCGTCGTGTTCCTCGGCGATCACCCGACCGACACCGTCGACGAGGATGGCATCGTCCTCGTCGACGTCGCGGTGCTCGACACCCTCGAGGGCCGATGGGCTGCACGCTACCCAGCCGATCTCCGCGCCGTCACGGTGGTCAACGATCAGCCGGAGGATGCCTTCCTCTACGACTTCCGAACGGGATCCACCCTCGCGCTCGATCTTGCCTGCGATCGGCCGGGGCTGCTCGCGATCTCGAGGGACCATCGCTTCGTGTGGGCAGGGGGCTCGAGCGCGACGGGGGTCATCGTCAGCGCAGACACCGGCATCGTGCATCTCGAGGTCGAGGAGCTCGATCCGGAGGAGGGGCCGTTCCTCCTGCTCAACGGAAAGCTCGTCGAAGAGCTCCCTGACGAGCTCGAGCTGGAGGAGGACGGCGCCGCGGCCTTCGCGCTGAGCCCCGCTGGATGCTGGCGCGTCCTCAGCCCCGAGGGGGCGCTCTGCGAGGGTGAACGCAGGCTTTGTACGCTCGCGTTCCCGCGGCTCGCCGCTGCGTTCGACGCAAGCGGAGACCACCTCGTGGTGCTCACGTCCCGCGGCGCGCTAATCGTCGAGGTCGCCGAGACCCCACGCATCGCGCAGCGCATCGACTTGAAGCCGCTCGCTCGCCTGCTCGCTCCGCCCGCTCGGGCGAAGCTCACGCCCGCGGTGCGCGACGCGCTCTTGCAACGGATCGGTACGATGAGCCACCTCGACGAGGTGCCCCTCGAGCTGCTCGCTGACCTCGGCATCGACGCGAAGACGGCGCGTACCCTTCGCAAGACGCTCGACGCTCGCTCCAAGGAGTGACAATGCTGTAAGCCAGCGCGGCGCCTGTCGCGCTCCAGGTGGATCGGTCGTGTTGCGACTCGCTTCGCTCCACGAAAAACTCCGAGGAAGGAAATGCCCATCTCGACGTACGAGGGCCCACACACTAGAGACGGTCGCGTACCGCTCTCCCTCATTGGGCCGTCGACCCCTGGCGCGCGGCCCGAGAGAAAGGCCCTCCCATGAAGCGATTCCTCCCCCTCTTCGTTCTCGCTTTTGCAACCGCTGGCGTCGTGGGCTGTGGCGGCCCCGAGGGCGTCTACAAGCTCGACAAAGAGGCCCAGAAAAAGGCGGCTGAGGCAGACCTCGAGAAGAAGACCGGCCCGGACAAGGAGTTCGGCAAGGCCTTCATCGGGCTCATCGACCAAATGGACGAGTCGCTCGAGCTCAAGAAGGACGGCAAGGCCGAGCTCAAGACCTCGATGCCCGACCTGATGAAGAAGGGCGAGACCAAGAGCGAGACCGAGACCGGCGAGTGGAAGGCCGACGGCGACACCATCACGGTCAAGATCAAGGACCAGGAGATGAAGTGTAAGCGCGACGGCAAGAAGCTCGAGTGCAGCGGCGGCGAGAAGGACAAAGAGTCGAAGACCTTCTTCGTCAAGTCCTGAGACCGCGGCCCCGGGGGGGGCCTACTTCACGCCGCCTTTCGGTCGATCGTAGTGACCCATCTTCGGGTTGCTCCACTTCTTGTCGTCAGCGCTCGCGCCCGCAGAGACCTCACACTCGACGGTGTCCGTACCCGCGGGCATCTTCGCCTTCTGCGGTGACAGCGCGACCTTCTTCGACTCGTCGGCCTTCAGCCATGGTTGCCCGTTCTGCGACGACGAGGCGTTCGGCTGCAGTTGCTTCCCGTCCTTGTCGTAGAAGTACATGTTGAACTGGACGTAGTTGAGGTCCATCCCGCTGACGTTCTTCACGTCGTACTCGAGGGACTCCTCATCGAAGCTGTTCTTCTTGAACCCCTTCGTCCAGGTGCACTCGACCATGACCTTGTCGACCTTCTCCTCGGCGGGGCGTCCGCCATTCGAGGGTGCGCCAGTGGTCTGCGCTGTCGTAGCGCTCCCCGCTGGAGCCCCGGACGCGCCAGTCTTCGGCGAGGAGCCGCTCGCGGCTGCTGACGTCGAAGAAGCGGTGCTCTTGTCATCGCCGCAGCCGCACAAACTGCCAATCACGAGGATGGACACAACCATCGCCAATCTGTTCATGCCGGCCGCCTTGTCATGAAGCGTGCCGACGACTTTCGCGTGAAAACAGTCGAGTGCGGTGCTGCGAGGTTGTTACTTTGCGCGCTACTCGTTGCCCAGGAGGCAACGGAGTCTCGGGTGGCAGCGCACTGAAACGCGCGCTGATGGGCGGCCAAACCCGCGCTGGGCTGCGGCTGTCGTCTTGCACTGCGCAGCTCCCTCCAATCGAGGGATCTGCAATGTATCGGGATCAGCGGACATCACCAGACTGGAAGCCTGCTCGGACGACGACGCGCGTGAAGCGCGACGTGAAGAAGAGCTCATTGAATTGGGCCGCTGCCCTGGCGATCGGGATCTTCGCCTTCCTCATTTTGATGAAAGGCAAGAAGCAGGGGGCCACGGCCTACTTCTGGGGAACGTGTGTAGCCCTGCCAGCCTTTTTTCTTGCCTACCGCGCTGTCACTAGATGTGCGGTGGGCGAGTGCCCAGCGTGCGACATGTACATTGGCGGTCTGTCGACTGGGCGCAACGAGGCGGTGTTCTGCCCGTATTGTGGGCAGTTTGCCGAGGGCGAGAATGGCGAGTTGTGGGTCGCGAGCGACGAGCGCCTCATGGATTGGCCAGGCTTCACCGTCGAGCTGCCGCACCAAGTCCGATGGCCTGACGGCTGCTGCGTGTGCGGCAAGCCAGCCACTCGAACGACCGAGATCGAGCTCGTCGAGACGAGGGACGCGAACATCGTCAAAGACCTCGCTGTTCGCACTGTCACACTGGGGATCGCAAAGCTCGTGGAGACGAAAAAGTTCTCGGTTCGGGTGCCGCACTGTCAGGACCACCGCGACGGCGCCGCCCTCTACGCAGCCGCCCAACCCGACCAGATCATGCCAGCCATCGGGTTCCGCTCGAGGGGTTATATGAGGAGGTTCTGCGAGCTGAATCACACCCAATCACGCCCACGCCAGCGAATCGGGTGACCATGGTGATTGCGGTGTAGCTCAGGGTTTGCACCCGAGTCGCAAGCTGAGAGCCTTTGCCTTTTCAGCGGTCGTGCTTCGTGGCTGCGCTTTGCCCCAAGAGGTCAACACACTTTGATAGGCCGCGCATGCGCCTGACTTTTCGCCAGTCGCCTCCAGCGCCTGCCCGAGCGCGAGGAACCCGCGCACGTATTGCCATGGCGTCCAAATGCCCACGCAGCCACGGGTGATTTTTCTGAGGAAGGGCAGGGATTCCTGCGGCCTCCCCGCGAGGAGATACATTTGACCCAAGCCTGCATCCGGCGCGAAGAGAGCGGGCAGGATTGGCGGGTAGAAGGTAGGGACGCCACCCGCTGGGAGGGTCGCGAGGGCCTCGCTCGCGCCCCGTTGGTCGTGGACGAGTCCGCCATAAGCGTAGAGCCACAAGTACGGGTGAAAGAATGGGACCGCTCGGGCGCGCCAGGCGCGGAGCCAAGCGTCCCGGCGCTCGGCGCGGTCGCGCTCCGACAGTCGCCCGCTCTCGACCAGCACGTCGAGCAGGTAGGGTTCTCCGTCTTTGGACATGGCCCAATCCTCGGCGCGAGGATCGGCCTGCCAAGAGCCCAAACGGAGCATTAGACCCTCCGCGATGCGACCAGCCTCGTCGAGTCTGCCGGTCTCGCGTGCGAGCTCGATCGCAGGCACCGCCCACGCGACGTGGCTCGCTCGATCCGGGAGAGCTGCGACGAGGCTCGCGGCGTCTTTGGTCGCTTGCTCGGTGTCCGCGAAGTCTCCCGCGAGCACGTCGGCGTAGATGCGGTTCGACAGCACCTCGAGCGGGCGCATCGCCTCGGGGGTGCGCGATTCGTCTTGGGCCAGCAGCTCGCGGACGGCCTCGACAGGCTGTCGCTCGTCGAGCGCACTGCCCGCCAGGAACAGGTACGGCCCTGGGGCCTGAGAGTCGACCGCGCGCCAACGCCGCGCGAGGTCGGAGAGCGGGCGGCAGTCCCCGCGCTGCAGCAGCACGAAGGCCTCGGTCGCGAGACAGCTCGAGGCGCTCGGTGCCTTGGCTTCGCAGCTCGCCGTCGTGGCGAGCGCCTCGTCGAAGCGTCCGAGGTAAGCGAGCGTCTGGGCCTTCGCGCCCAACATCTGGACCAAGGTCGGATCGAGCTCCAGCGCGCGATCGATGTCGTCGAGAACGGAGGTCGACGGCCACTCGGTGCCCAGCCGTGTCCACGCGAGCCACCCTGCGAGCAACGCGTCGTCGGGGCGACGCTCACAGGCGGCGCGCAGCCGCAGGACGCACGCAGCGTTGTCTGGGGGCTCCTTTTGGATGCATGGGATCAGCGCCTGAGCGAGCTCCTCGTTGGTGCCCGAGAGGGTGGCGTGGGACGCGGCCACCTTTTCGTAAAGGGAACGGGCATAGATGACATCCGACAGCGCAGCGTCGGCGGCGCGCCACAAGTCCGGTGCGACGAAGGCGGGGTCGAGCTCCCGAGCTTGGTCCCAACCGCGGTGCGCGCGCTCGAGATCACCGTCGTGCCACGCGCGAACTCCGGCGAGGAAGGCTTGGCGAGCTTCCTGGTTTTGGGTCCCAGCCGCGAGCTCCTCGAGCTCGACCTCGGGGGCCGCGCTCGAGGTCGTGGCCACGCTCGGTGCGCTCGCGCTCTGCGCGACCATCTCGTTGGGGCGCGCGTGGCGCGTGGCGATCCACGCTCCGATTCCAGCTGCAAAGGCGACGAGAGCGAACGCAACACCCGCAGCGAGCGCTCGGCCGCGGGGGCGTTCGACGGGTCGCGCGGCGCTGCCACGCGCGTCGAAGGACGGCGTCGGCGTCGCGATCTCGGTCTTCGCGAAGGCATCGCTCGCTGTCCCTGCGTCCGAGCTCCCGTCCGCTGGCGCGTCGTGTTCGACCTGCGCGCTCGCGCTCGTGCTCGCTGCTTCGAGCGCGTCCGCGAGGGCCTCCATCGTGGGGAACCGATCGCGCGGCTCCTTCGCCATGGCGCGCGCGAGCGCAGCGTCGAGGTCGGCGGATACGCTCGCGCGCTCGGAGGCGCGCGGTGTTTTTTGCGTGAGGATCGCGGAGAGCAACGCAGCGTGCGTCGCGGTCGGCCAGGGGTGCTCGCCGGTCAAGACCTCGAAGGCCGTCACGCCGAACGAGAACTGGTCACTCCGACCATCGAGCTCGTCCGCGAGCGCCTGCTCGGGCGACATGTACGCGAGCGTGCCGATGATGGCGTCCTTGCCAGTCAGCTTGCTCGTCGTCGGATCGTTGCCGAGAGGGTCCACCTCTCGCCTGCGCACGATGCCGAAATCGAGCAGGACGACGCGCCCGTCCTTGCGAACCATGAGGTTGTCGGGCTTCACGTCGCGGTGGATGAGCCCCACCGCGTGCGCGGCGCCGAGAGCACGCGCTGCATCGATGAGGGCTCGCAGTCGCTCGCGGACCGGCCAAGCGGAGCGGAGCTTCGAGCGCACGGTCTCGCCTACGACGAGCTCCATCGCGAGGTATGCGCCGCCGTCCGCGGTCTCGCCGGCGTCGTAGACGTGCGCGACGTGAGGGTGTTCGAACGCCGCCATGGCGCGCGCCTCGCGCAGGAGCCGCGCTCGCGCCCCGAGGTCGCCGATCGTCGCCGACGAGAGGAACTTGAGGGCCACGTCTCGGTCGAGACGCAGATCGCGAGCGCGCGCGACGACCCCCATCCCGCCTGCGCCGAGGAGGCCGTCGACACGATAACGCCCCTCGACCACGAGGCCGATCTCGACCCGAGCCACGCTCGCGTCATCGCGCTCCACGAATGACGACGCTACAACGGGGCCACCTGCTGGTCACGCGAGCGTCAGCGTTTGCGTGACTTGGCCTCGGGTCTCGTCGCGCTGAGCGCGGCCGCGTCGTCGACGATCGCAGCGGCGAGCGCGCGAGCTGCCTTGCTCGATCCGCCTGGGGGCGACACGAGGTGGAATGGTCGCGATCGACCCGCGAGGCTCGGCAGGACCTCGACCAGTCGACCCGCATCGACGTGAGCGGCGACGAGGAAGTGGTAGGCCTGGACCAGGCCGCCCCCCGCGCACGCGAGCGTCACGCAGCCGTTGAAGTCGTCGCTGATCCGAAGCGCCTTCGGTGGGTGCCATTCGAAGGGTCGCTTGCGCTCTTCGAAGAGCCACGGAAGCACGCGGCCCGTGCTCGGCCGCACGAAGCCGATGATCGCGTGCTCGCCGAGCTCGCTCGCGCGCTTCGGTGTGCCGCGGAGGGCGAGGTAATGAGGTGAGGCGAAGACGCCGAGCGTGGCGTCACAGAGCTTGCGGGCGACGAGGGAAGAGTCGGGGAGCTCACCCATGCGAATCGCCAGATCGAAGCCCTCCGCGACGAGGTCGACGTTCCGGTTGCCGAGGTGGAGCTCGACGTCGACCGACGCGTGGAGCTCCCTGAAGCGCGCGAGCAACGGCAAGAGCCTGCTGTGCCCGAACGTGGTCGGTGCGCTGATGCGCACGAGACCACGCGGCGTGGGATCGTCCTCGCCGAACGCAGCCTCCGCCGACTCGATGAGCTCGAGGGCGCGCTTGCACTGCGCGTAGTAGTCGCGCGCGCCGGCGACGAGGCGGACGCTCCTCGTCGTGCGGCGGAAGAGCGGGGCCCCGAGCTGGCCCTCGTGCCGCGCGATCGCGCGGCTGACTGCAGCGGGCGTCACGCCGAGTCGGCGCGCCGCGAGCGAGAAGCTGCCCTCCTCGACCACCGCGCAAAACACCTCGACCGCGCGCAGGGACATCAGCCGACCGCCGCGGAGTGAGCTCGAGGCATCTTTTACATTCTGTCATGAGTCCTTCGACTTCGAGGGCCATTATCAATCGGCGCTCGAGCGCTAAGAGTGAGCCCATGAAGAAGATCCTCATCGTCCTCACCAGCCACTCCGAGCTCGGCGCCACCGGCAAGAAGACGGGCGCCTATTTGCCCGAGGTCGCGCACCCCTACGACGTTTTCGTGGACGCAGGCCTCCACGTCGACTTCGCCTCGATCCGCGGTGGTCGCGCGCCGCTCGATGGACTCGACGCCAAGGACGAGAGCAGCCAGCGTTTCCTCGCCGACCCCCACCTGCAGGCGCGCCTCCGCGAGACCCCTGCGCTCGCGAACCTCGACCCCGCAGAGTACGCGGCGATCTTCTTCGCCGGCGGGCACGGCACGATGTGGGACTTCCCCGAGGACTCGGCTGTCGCGCGCGTCGCAGGGGCCGTCTACGAGCGCGGCGGGGTCGTCGCCGCCGTCTGCCACGGCCCGGCGGCGCTCCTCGCGATCCAGTCGAACGGCGCGCCGATCGTTCGCGAGAAGCGCGTCGCGGCGTTCACCAACGCCGAGGAAGAGGCGGTCGGGCTCACCAACGTCGTGCCGTTCTTGCTCGCCGACGCGTTGACCGCGCAGGGCGCGAAGCACGAACCCGCGCCGAACTTCAAAGCGAACGTCGTGGTCGATGGTCGGCTCGTCACGGGGCAAAACCCGGCCTCGGCGCGCCCCGTCGCCGAAGCGGTCGCGCGCCTCGTGAGCGCGTGAGGCCTGGAGCGCGCGGCGCTCTCCTCCCTCAGCGAAAGGGCGCGAGCTTGCGCTCGGCGAGCGCCCAGACCGCCGCGCTGTCGTTCGGCTGCTCCTTCAGCGCCCGCGTCCCTTTGAAGGTCTTGCGCGAGTAGTAGCCGTCGCGTCGCGGGTTCGTGGCGAGGTCCTTCACCACCCAAGCGAGCTCGTCCCCGGACTGCGCAACCGGGATGCCCATCAACCAGTTCGCGACCTTCACGAAGGCCCGCATCGGCTGCGGTTCGTCAGCGAGGATCTTCGTCTTCACGAGGCCCGGCATGTACGTGTTGAACGGGGTCTTCATGCGCCGACTCCACTCCCGCCCGAAGCTCTGAATCGCCCATTGCCAACGACCGAGCGCGCGCATCGAGCTGAAGTTTTGGGGGCCGTCGGGGGCCTCGAAGTCGAGCCGCTCGAGGTTGAGCCCGACCACCGCGAGCACCTGCGCCCGGGCGGTCGCCTCGAGGAGCGGAGCCAACGTCAGCGCCAAGAGCGCGCGCCCGTAAAACCCAATCGCCATGTTCGACTCGAAGCCCTCGCTGGTGAGCCGATGCTCCTGCGTGACCGCGTTGGCGTTGAGGAGCAGCAGATCGAGCTGTGAACGCGTCGAAGCGACCGCGCGCCCGAGGCGAGCGACGTCGGCCATCACCGAGAGATCCGCGACCTCCAGCGAGACCCGCGCGCCGGGGATCGCGGCCGCGAGCTCCGCGACCGTGGCCTCGCCTCGGGCGCGGCTCCTCCCCGTGACGATCACCTCCCAGCCGTCCGCGAGCAGGCTGCGCGCTGTGGCCTTGCCGATGCCGTCGGTCGAGCCGGTGACCAACGCCACGCGGGCGCTCACGACTTCCCCTCGAGCGCCACCAAGTCCCTACCGACCTCGCTCGAAGCGCCGAGCCCCAACGTCTTCATGATCCGACCTCATTTAGTTGCGTGAGCACGCACCTATATTGACGCGACCGCCGCTCGCGTCCAGTCTCTCGACATGGCCGAGCTCTTCACGCGCCTCGAGCGGGCCGCCTGGGGCGGCTTCGTCACGACCCAGGGGCGGATCTTTCAGCGCATCGAGGAGGATCTGCGTCGTCGCTTCGGGATCACGCACGCCGAGTTCGAGGTGCTCCTGCGCCTGACGCTCTCGAAGGACGGGCGCGCTCGCATCCAGGATCTGGCGAGCAGCAGCTTGCTCACTCGCAGCGGGACGAGCCGCGTCGTCGATCGGCTCGTGCGCGCGGGACACCTCACGCGCGAGGGCGCCGACGAGGACGGGCGAGGGGCGTACGCAGTGCTCAGCGCGCGCGGGCGCGACCATTTCCTGGCCGCCGCGCGCGAGCACGTGGCGCTCGTCCGCGAGCAGTTCCTCTCGCACTTCAGCCGTGATGAGCAGGAGCTCTTGGCCGGCTTCTGGGCGCGGCTGAGCGAGGCCCGCGCCGCGCGTGGTGGAGGCGATTCACCGTCGGCGGTCGATTCGACGCCGAGGCCGATCGCAAAGCGACGACCACGACCGCGCGATTGAGATGGATGGAGAGCGCCGTTGTGACAGCGTTGTAAACGCGAGGTGGGCGCTGCGACGCAGCGCGCTGCACCGCGGCGTCGACGCCTCGAAGGGAGCTGCCCTGATTGCGGCGGCCTCGGTGTAGACTGCGGCTCTCGTGGACGATCCCAGATATATCGACGTGTTGAGCGACTCGACGGGCGAAACGGCTGAGAAGGTCGTCCGCGCAGCGCTCCTGCAGTTCCCCAAGAGCGGCGCGGCCATCCGCCTGCACACCCGCGTGCGCTCCGCCGATGTCGCGCGGCCCATCCTCGAGCGCGCGGCGCGTGAGCGCGCGCTGCTCGTGTTCACCGTCGTCTCGCCGGAGCTCCGCGAGTTCATCCACCAGATGACCGCGCAGCTCGCGATCGAGGCCATCGACGTCATCGGCTCGCTCATCGGCAAGCTCGGCACCTACCTCGAGCGCGAGCCCATCGGGATGCCGAGCGCGATGCTCCCGCTCTCGGAGGAGTACTTCCGCCGCATCGAATCGGTGGAGTTCGCCGTGAAGAGCGACGACGGCAAGGACCCGCGCAACTTCCGCAAGGCGGACATCATGCTCGTCGGCGTCTCGCGCACGTCGAAGACGCCGCTCTCGCTCTTGCTCGCGCAGCGCGGCCTCAAGGTCGCGAACCTGCCGCTCGTGCTCGGCGCGACGCTCCCGTACGAGCTCCGCGAGGCCCCTCAAGATCGTATCATCGGGTTGACCATCGGCATCGAGCAGCTCTGCGAGATCCGCCAGGCGCGCCTGCGTCAGCTCGGCATGCCGGCCGAGACGAACTACGGCATGCGCGAGCACGTCCGCGAGGAGCTCGACTACGCCGAGGCCCTCTTCCGTGAGCACGCGTGGCCCGTCGTCGACGTCACCGGCCGCGCCGTCGAGGAGACCGCGGTCATCGTCCTCGAGACGCTGAAGGATCGGCTGCCTCACCCCATCCCTCCCCACGTCTCGGCGTGATGCGCGCCCGATCCTTCGCGCTCCTCGCCGCGCTCGCCCTCTTCGGTTGCGGGGACGACACCGAGACTCAGCCGCCGCCTGCGACGGGCACGACGGCGGTCTTCGATCTCTCGGCCGACACGACCGACCCCGCGGCGTTCTACGACGTGCCCTATCCGAGCGATCTCAGGCTCGACGCCGAGGGTCACCCGGACCTCTCGGGCTTCCCCAATCCGCAGTCCGTCAGCACGGTCACCGGCCTCGCAGCCGCGGCCCACCAGGCGAACGGCTTCTCGAGTTTGTCGGTCGCGTTCCTGCGCTTCTCGGCGGCGCTCGCGCCACGCGCGGAGACGGACATCATCGCGGCCGATCCCAGCTCGCCCATCCTCCTCATCGACGTCGACGCGACCTCGCCCGAGCGCGGCCGCCTCATCCCCGTCGTCGCCAAGACCCTCGAGCCCGATCCGTACACCGTCGAGCACGTGCTCGCGGTCGCGGCGCGCCCTGGCTTCATCCTGCGGCCCGCGACCCGCTACGCCGTCGTGGTGATGCGCTCGGTGAACGACGAGAAGGGCGAGCTCCTCTCGGTCGCGGACGTGATCACGCGCCTTCGCACGCACGCACCGTCGGGCGCCGCCGAAGAGGCCGCGGACACGCTCTACACCTCGCTTTGGGAGACGCTCGACACCCTGGGCGTCGACTCGAAGGAGGTCGCCCACGCGACGGTGTTCACCACCGCGAGCACGGTCGCGGAGACGGCCGCGCTCGGTGACGCGATCCTCGACAAATACGACGTCCCGATCACCGATCTCGCGCTCGATCCCGACGAGCTCTACCCGGAGCTCTGCGTGCTGCGTGGCTCGGTCGAGATGCCCCAGTTCCAAGAGGGGACGCCGCCCTTCGACACGCAGGGCTTCTTCGCGTTCGACCAGGATGGGCTGCCGATCGAACAGCGCAAAGAGACCGCGCCCGTCGCGATCGTCATCCCGCGCGCGCCCATGCCCGTCGGTGGCTATCCGCTCTTGCTCAACGTGCACGGCTCGGGTGGCTTCAGCATCGCGATGGTGCGCCCCGTCAACGACGCGGGTGTCCCCGGTGATCCGATCGGCCCGGCTTTTCCCTACTCGACGAAGGGTATCGCGATGGCCGGTATGGCCATGCCCGTGAACCCCGAGCGCCTCCCCAACGCCGAGGAGACCGCGTACCTCAACGTCGACAACCTCCCCGCCATGCGCGACACGTTCCGCCAGGGCGTGCTCGAGGCTCGCCTCTTCCTCGAGGCCGTGAAGAAGCTCCAGATCGATCCCGCGGATCTCGCGGCGTGCACCGGCGCTTCGCTGCCACCGAGCGAGACCAAGTTCCACTTCGACCCTGACCACGTCGGCATCACCGGTCAGTCGATGGGCGGGATGTACACCAACATGATCGCCGCGACCGAGCCCTCGCTCAAGGTCGCGGTCCCCACGGGGGCAGGCGGTCACTGGACCTTCTTCATCCTCGAGACCAGCCTGCGGGACGGTCAGATCCCAGCGTTCCTCACGCTCCTGCTCGGCACGACCGCGACGCTCACGCACCTGCACCCCGTGCTCGCGATCGGCGCGGCCGCGCTCGAGCCCGCCGATCCCATCGTGTACATGCCTCGCGTCGCGCGCATGCCGCTCGACGGGCACCCCGTGCGACCCATCTACGAGCCTGTCGGACAGGGCGACTCCTACTTCCCGACGGTGGTCTACGACGCGGTCGCGCTCGCGTACGGCCACAAACAAGCAGGCGAGGTCGTGTGGCCCGAGATGCAGGACGCCCTCGCGCTCGAGGACCTCGACGGTGTCCTCTCACTCCCCGTCACGAACGATCTGACGAGCTCGACGGGCGAGCTCTACACGGGCGCGGTGCTCCAGTTCACGAGCGACGGCACCTACGATCCGCACGCGATCTACAGCCACCGCGACGACGTGAAGCGACAGTACTCCTGCTTCGTCGACAGCTTCTTCAAGACAGGGACTGCCACCATCGTCGCGCCGACGACGGATTGGACCGCGGCCTGTCCCTAGCTCTCAAAGATCGATCGGCACCAAGAACCAATCGTCGCCGTTGTTCGCGCCACCAGCGTTCTCGTAGCTCGTGCCCATGAGCTCGATCGCGGTCTCGAACGTGCCGCCGAGCCAGACGCGGGACGCGCTCTCGACGACGAGCCGCTCGCCGGATTGTCGGTTGTCACCCGTGAAGATCGCCTGCTCGAGGGGCTGACCGCTCCCGTCGAGTCGCAGGTAGAACGCGTCCGCCGAGTTGGGCTCGAGCGGTCCCAACCCGAAGTCCTCGGTCTTTCGGAGCCTGCCAGTGACGAGCACGTGGAGCCCCGCGTTCGTGTCGACGAGCGCCACGGCGCGCGCGGCGCCGCTCCCCTGCGTGCCGATGAACGACCACGACATGTCTGTCGTGTTGGGCGCGAGCTCACCGAAGAAGAAGCCCTCGCTCGTAGTGGTGACGAAGCTGCCCGCGAGGACGACGCTCCCATTGTCGGGCCTGCACGCGATCGAGTTCACGTTGTCGAGATCGGGCAGGCTGATCGCTGACAATGATGTAACCGCTCCGGTCGCGTTGATGAAGGCGACGAACGTGTCGCGTGCGTCGGTCGCCGTAGCCACCTCGCTGCCCAAGCTGAGCTGCCCTGTGAACCAGCCCGCCACGGCCATGCTGCCGTCGGCGAACGTGCAGATCGCACGCGCCTGCGACGCTCCCGCGCCTGTGTCCTCGAGCACGAGCGCCGGCGCCCCAGTACCGGTCGGATCGAACACCGCGACGATGGCGTGTTTGGCGCGCTCGCCGACGACCGCCGCGCGCTCGTCCGGCGTGGCGGCCACGTCGAGGACGCTGGCGTCGTCCGTCGGAGCTTCGATCGTCGTGACGAAGTCGCAGGCCGCGCTCTCGGTCGACGCACACCGCGCGACGAAGCCCTTGTCGCGCACCGCGTTGGGTAGAGCCTTGCCGCCGAGCTCGAGCGAGCCGCGATAGAACCCGCCGAGGAGCAGCGAGTCGCTGGTCGCGACCATCCCCTCGAGCTCGCTCACTCCCGTCGAGGTGATCCACGCGCTCTCGAACTCCGCGGCGCGCTCGACGTAGAGGGGCGTTCCCGTGTGCCCACCCCAGAAGATCGACGAGCCCGCGATCGCGACCGCGTCGAAGGACTCGTCGAGGGCGGAGCCGCCGACGATGGGAAGCAGGCACTCGGACGGGCAGCTGCCACCCGCTGGGCAGAATGCCGGGCAGCAAGTCCCCGAGCGACAGCTGCCCCGCGAGCAGTCCACGCCGTCGTCCTCGGACTCGGCCTCGCAGGTGTTCGCGACGCAGCTCCAGCGCGAGCACTCGGGGAGCTGGTCGGTGCAGTCCGTGGGCGCCTCGCACTCGCAGGGGTCGCACGGGCCGCAGGGCTCGTTCACCTCGACGGTGACGCACTGCTGATCGACGCACTGCCACTCAGCGCAGCTCGGGGTCGGACCTGTGCAGTCGGCGACGGTGTTACAGCCCTGTAAGCTCGGCTCGACGTCCGCGATGCAGGCTCCGACGAGCCCAGTGATCGCGGCCGCGACGAAAGTGCGGCGAGTCCTTCGCGGATGGTCACCGTGAGTGGTCGCGCCGGCAGCCCTCCGCGACATGGGGGCGAACGATGTCGCGACCTCGCGTGGTCGAGCCGTCGAGGTAGCCCAGATTCCACGCCGAGGAGCGCGGCCAGCGCCCCGAGGCCGAGCGACATGCCGAACCCCACGTTCCTTGAGGAGGTTGTCCGCGGCGTAGTCGTAGCCCGGCAGGCAGCTCGTCCCGCCGCGGTGGTCTTTGTTGGGTCGGTTCGAGTCGGTCGATCGCCTGGAGGTCCACGACGAGCGCGCCCGGCTGCTCCACCGGCCGACGCCAACCCGAAGGCGCCGGTGATGAACGCCCACGGCTCGATGCCCTCGTCGCGGGGGCGGCCTTCGGGGGGTGGCGTTCTTCGGGGACGGGCTGGGGCTTGCCTTCGGCGGGTCAGCTGCACGGGCTCGGGCCTGAGCGATCGTCACCTTCGGTGAGCCCTTACCCGCGCGTACCGAGGCCTCGAAGAGCTGAAGCCCTTCGTGCGCGCGAACTGCATGCGCACCTTGATCGAGCGGGATACCAAGCCCAAGCTCCGACCGCGATCGGCTTGCCGCCTGCGCTCCACCGCGTGAGCCGCCCGGCGCTGCGCCCGCGAAGGTGATCTTCAGCCGCGGCAGGCGAGGTTCGAGCGCGGCTGCGCGCTCGTTGCTGCTCTCCTCGAGGGCCTTCCTGCGCTCGGGGCTGCCGGCCTCCGAGAGGAGCGTCGAGACGCGTCGATACGCGGCCCACGCGGACGCGACACGACCCGCGCGTTCGTGGCAGCGCGCGATTTGGATCATCGTGCTCGGCGAGGCATAGAGCGCGAACGCCGCCTCGAATTTGGGGCAACCCTCGGCGTCGTTGCCCTTGTCGACGGCCTTCAGCGCGGAGTCGAAGAGCGCCTGCGCCTGCGCCCGCTCCTCGCTCGACTGCGCCGCGGCTGTCCGAGAGAGCACGGTGATGAAGAGCCCAGCGAGGACGGCTTCACATCTGGCGCGCCGGGTCCGAAGGAACATGGGAGCTCGAGGTGGGGGTGGGGGAGGTCGTCGGCTTGGGCGGGACGGTCGAGGTCGTTCGAGTCGTCGGAATTGAAGAAGCCGATGCTTTGGGTTGAACGCTGTTCATGGAATCGGGGATGACCGGGCGCTCGGACTGCGCCACCGTGGAAGGCATCGGCGCGGGCGTGGGAGCGACCTGTGGTCCGGTTCGAACGCTCGTCGCCGAGGCGACGTCCTCGACGGTGGGTGCTCCACGCGTCGACGTCTCGAACGTCCGCGAGCCATCCTTCGAACCCGACCTCGAGTAGGCGAACGCGACGGTCGCGAGCACCGCGAGGCCGACGAGCGCCGCGAGCGCGAGAGCGCGCCCATGCGATCGCTTCGGCGCGAGGCCGGGGCTCGACTCCGTCACGTGGCCCGACTGCGTGCCGCTCGGTAGCTGCGCCGGGCCGGCCGATCCGCCAGCCAATTCGCTGGTCGATCGAGGTGTGAGCGCGGGGCTCATCTCGCCCGAAATGCTCGTCGGATCGGTCTGGCTCTGGAGTGTCGCTTTGGTGGTGGCAGCCCCGCGGTTCGAGGCTCGCGTCGCGGCGAGCGTGCCTTGTTCGCTGGCGGGATGCTCGGCGCCCGGGTCGGACGGCAGGGCGTCGAAGGCGCCGCTCAGCCCGTCGATCGCCGGACCGTGCGTGGGCTTGGCTTTGCGCGAGGGCACGCCTCCCGCTGGCGTGCGCAGGTCCGAGACGCGCACCGCGAGGTTCGGCGTCGCGTGTGGACGGAGCGCAGCGAGCATCTCGGCGCTCGAGGCGAATCGCTTCGACGGGTCGATGGCGAGGGCTCGCCGCGCGACTGCCGCGAGCTCGCGATCGAGTGACGGGAGCAGCTCGGTGAGGTCGGGCACGCGCTCGGTGGAGATCGCCACGATCAAATCTCCGAGCGTCGTCGCCGACTGATGCGGCGTCTCGCCCGTGACGGCTTCGTAGAGCACGATGCCGAGCGACCAAATATCGGCGCGCGCGTCGAGCGACTTCTTCGCCCGGGCTTGCTCCGGCGACATGTATCGCGGCGAGCCGAGCACGCTGCCCGTCCGCGTGAGCGACGTCGAGGCTTCCTCGCTCTCGGCGGCGGCGTCGAGGATCTTCGCGATCCCGAAATCGAGGATTTTGACGGTGATCGCGTCGTCGTCGTCCACCGTCAGGAAGAGGTTCGCGGGCTTGAGATCGCGGTGGATGATGCCGGCTTCATGGGCCTTCGCGAGGCCGGCGCACGCCTGCGCGACCAGCGACGCCGCGATCGCGGGCGGCAGGCAGCCGACGTCCGCGAGCCAAGCGTCGAGGTCTCGGCCGCGCAAGAGCTCCATCACGAGGAACGGCGAGCCGTCGTCGCGTCCGAAATCGAGGACCTGCGCGATGTGTTTGGAGTCGAGGCGGCCGGCCGCGCGCGCCTCGAGTTCGAAGCGCGCGACGACGTCAGCGCGCCGCGCGAGCGCCTCATCCATGCGCTTGAGCGCCACGCGTCGCCCCGTCGAGGTGTGCTCGGCCTCGAAGACCGTCCCCATCCCGCCGCGCCCGAGCTCGCGAACGATGGAGTATCGGCCTGCGACGACCTGCCCAATCACTCGAGCCATCCTACGCGAGTCGTCGCGCGAGGGCGTCGTTCTCGAGGGAGCTCAGCCGAGGACGGGCAGCGCGCGTCGCGGCTCGGCGCGGTTCGCTATGACCTCGTTATGGCTACCCATGCGGTAGCCTGCGAGGTCGAGCGTCACGTACGCGAAGCCAGCGTCCCGCCCGCTCCGCACGATCGCCTCGCGTGTCTCGGGCTGCGCCGCGCGGGTGATCTCTTCGACGTCGAGCTCGATCCGAGCGAACGCGTGCTCCGCGCCCGTTCCCGCGGGGTGGAAGCGGACCCGCACGCGCCGGAAGCCGAGGGCCTTCAGCGCGGCCTCGAAGCGGCCAATCTGCGCGAGCCGCTCCGCCGTCACGCGCGTGCCGAATGGAATGCGGCTCGAGAGGCACGCAGCCGCAGGCTTGTCCCAGACCTCGAGTCCGAGCAACCGCGCGCCCGCGCGCACCGCCGCTTTGTCGAAGCCGAGCTCGACGAGGGGGCTCTTCACGCCGGCCTCGCTCGCGGCCTTGAGGCCAGGGCGATAGTCCCCGAGGTCCTCGACGTTGGTGCCGTTCACGACGTGCTCGAGGCCCCACTCGCGCTGCTTCTTCGCGGCGATGCGGTAGAGCTCGCTCTTGCAATAGAAGCATCGATCGACCGCGTTCGCCTGATAGCCAGGGTCGTCGATCTCGTGGGATTCGACGAGGCGGTGTACCGCCCCGATCTCGCGCGCGACCCGCGCCGCGTCCTCGAGCTCCCCCGCTGCGAGGCTCGGGGAGACCGCCGTCATCCCTACAGCTTTGTCACCAAGCGCGCGGTGCGCGGCCGCCAGCACGAACGCGCTGTCGACCCCACCCGAGTAGCAGACGAGCACGCTGCCGAGCGTCGTCAGGTACTGGTGCAGCGCCTCGAGCTTCGTCGCGACGCTGGCGTCCTCGATCTGCAGCATCCGCGAAACTTGGACTCAGCCTCCGGCGGACGCAATCGGCTTCACGCGACCAGCGACCTCAGTCGACGTGGTGGACGTTGAAGCGCTCGACGCCCTGGCTCGCCTCGAGGACGTTTTGAATCCAGCGGGCGTCGCGCTTGTTCACAGCGATGAGCCGGACATTCGGGCCGAGGTCCGGTAGTCCCTTGAACCCGACCTGACGAGCCTGTTCCACAGTCATGACCTGCGCGTGGGTCTCCTTCTGCACCTCGGGAGAGAGCAGCCCTGCGATGTCGGCCTTTTCGCCGAAATGAACCTCGAAGACGGTGAGCATGCCGAATGGTCGCGCTCCGTTCCTTGCTCGGCAACCCCCGAAAGTTGCCATCCTCGGAGTCTTCGGCGCATGAAGTCCGACCAGCCCGAGGGCAGTGGATCGACCCCCATAGAACTTGCAGCCATGGGGCTCCATCAGTCACGATCGACGGGTCCTATGGATCCGCACAGGAAGCCCTCAACCTTCGCTGCGACGCTCGCGGTTACGCTCACGGCGGGGTGCGCGGACCACGCGCTGCCACCGAACCCGGTCCCCAACGCCGACCTGCGAAGGCCCGTGCCGGGCTGGTTCAACAAGGACCTCAAGTGGGACCCTGACAAGGGCGACACGCGCGTCTATGTCGAGGGCAAGATCGTCTTCGCCGTCGACAAGGCCATCATCAACACGGGCAAGAGCGAGGCTGTGTTGATGCAGCTCCTCGACTTCCTCCAGAAGCGGACGGACGTCACGCGCCTGCGCGTCGAGGGACACACCGACAGCACGGCGAGCGACGAATACAACCAGGAGCTCTCGGCCAAGCGCGCGCTGGCAGTCTGCGATTGGCTGGTCGATCACGGCATCGAGCACACGCGGCTCGTCGCGGTCGGCTTCGGCGAGTCGAAGCCGATCGCCCGGAACGAGATCGCCGCGGGTCGCGCCGAGAACCGCCGCACCGAGTTCCACGTGATGGAAGTGAACGGCCGGCCGTTCGGACCGAAGAACGCCCTCAACGGGGGCACTGTGCTTACAGTTTTGTCAAAGGCCGAGCGCGACCGCCTCAAGAACCCGCCCAAGGTCGAGGTGCCGAAGGCTCCGCCGTTCAACCCGAAGTACGACTACATCGACACGAACGTCCCCGCCCCCAAGCCGAAGGCCTTTGATCCCGACAAGGTCGATCTCAAGGCTGGAGAGGGCGGCGCGGGCGACGCAGGGCCCATCGATCCCACCAAGAAGGACAAGAAGGGCGGCGGCGACAAGGGTGGCGGCGACGGCGGCGCCGACAAGGGCGGCGGTGACGGCGGCGGCGACAAGGGCGGCGAGGGCGACAAGAAGTGAGCGGGCGCGCGGAGCGCGAGGGGTGCCTCGGGCCTCTCGCGTCGCGCGTGCTGTGGGCGCTCGTCCTCGTCTGCGGCTGTGGATTGGTGGCCTGCGGTGACGATGGCCCGGCGCCCGGCGGCGCGGGCGGCACTGGCGCGGGGGGCGCAGGCGGCGCCGTCGGTGCTGGTGGCGCGGGCGGTGAAGTCCCCGTGGTCGATCCGGCGCTCTTTGATTGTACGCGGGTAAAGGATCCGGAGCGCAACAACCCGGTCCCCGTCACGTGCGCGATGGACGTGACCTGCACGACCCAGCTCGTGAGCGGCCATCGCGGCGCACCGACGCTCGCCCCCGAGGACACGGTCGCGAGCGTCCGCGCCGCGATCGCGCTCGGGGTCGACTTCGTGGAGACCGACCCTCGGCCGACGAAGGACGGCTACCTCGTCAACCTGCACGACACGAGCGTCGACCGCACGACGAGCGGCACTGGCGAGGCCATCGATCTGACCCTCGCCGAGATCCAAGCGCTCACGCTCGAGAACTACTCCATGCCCGGGGATTTCTCGTGCGAGCACGTCCCGACGCTCGAGGAAATCCTCACCGCCGCGAGGGGGAAGGTCCACGTCCTCATCGACGCGAACAAGACCGATCGCGTCGACCTCCTCGTCGGAGCGATCCTCGCCACGGACACGGTCGATTGGGCGGTCTTCGACACGAGCTCGGTCGACAAGATCGATCAGGCGCTCGCGATCGAGCCCAACCTGCACACGATGATTCGAGTCGACACCGTCGAAGAGCTCGACGCGGAGCTCACGCACTTCGCCGCGCACCCGCCGATCATCGTGGAGATCACGGGCACCGCGACGTCGATGATCGACGAGGTGCACCTGCGAAACAACCGCGCCATGCGCGACCTCTTCGTGATCGACGTCGTCGCCGACCTCAACGACGACGCGTCGGCGTACGGCCAGGTCTTCGAGTTGGGCCTCGACATCGGCCAGACCGATCGACCCGACCTCGTGCTCGAGTACCTCGGCCGCCGCTGAGCGGCGCTGTTCAGCCGCCCTTCAAGTGGAAGCGGCGCACCCAGCGCTGGATCTGCTGCCTGGCTTTGCCCATCTCGCGCGCGACGGCGCTGAGGTTGCCGTTGTTGTTGGTGAGGCGCGTCACGAGCTCGGCGCGGAGGGCCTGGTCCGCAGGCGAGAGCGACGAGATGCTCGGCGGCTCCGAGGAAGGAGACGCGGCGGGCTCGGTCGCTGCGACCGACACGCGGCCCGTGAGCTGCGCGATGGTCGTGGGTAGGTGCTCGAGTTGGATGACGCCACCTTGCGCGAGCGCGGCGGCCGCAGTCAGCACCTGGTTGAGCTCGCGGATGTTGAGCGGCCAGTCGTGGCGCAAGAGGGCGATCGCGGCCTCGGGTCGGATGCCGGGTGATTTGCCCGCGCGCGTGAGCAGCTCGCCGATGAGGTGCCCGATGTCCTCGCGCCGCTCGCGCAGCGCGGGGAGCTCGACGACGAAGCCGCTGAGGCGTGCGTAGAGGTCGCGGCGGAAGGTGCCCTCGTCCTGCATGCGCGAGAGCGAGCGATGGGTCGCTGCGATGACGCGGACGTCGACCTTGACCCCGCGCGCCGCGCCGACGGGGTGAACTTCACCCTCTTGGAGCACGCGCAGGAGCGCCGCTTGCGACGACGGCGGCAGATCCCCGATCTCGTCGAGGAAGAGCGTCCCGCCGTCGGCCGAGCGCACGAAGCCGAGCTCGTCGCGAACGGCGCCCGTGAACGAACCCTTCACGTGACCGAAGAGGTGAGACTCGACGAGGTTCGGAGGGATCGCCCCGCAGTTGACCGCCATGAACGCGCCAGGACGGCCCGAGAGCTCGTGGGTGACGCGCGCGAGGACCTCCTTGCCGGTGCCGCTCTCCCCGAGGAAAAGCACAGGGATCTGCGTCATCGCGATGCGCGCGAGCTGCGCGAGGCGCGCGGCATAAGGCACCGACAGCGTGCGGATCGGCGAGGTCGTCCCGGCGGTGTAGGGGACGCGCTCGCGCAGGACTTTGTGCTCGAACGCGAACACCGAGTGGCCGAGCTGGACGACATCGCCGTGCTCGAGCATCGCGCTCTCGACGCGGGCGCCGCCGACTCGCGTGCCGTTGGCGCTGCCGAGATCGCGCACGCGGAACGTCCCGTCGACGCGCTCGAAGACGGCGTGCGTGCCCGAGATGCGTCGGTCGGGGACCGCGATCTCGAGGCTGCGCGGCTGCTTGCCGGGCTTGATGCTGCGCACGTCGCCGCGCCCGACTCGGACCGAGTCGACGTTGTCGAGGTTGATGACCTCGGCGGGCGCGTTCGGCTGATCACACTCGAGCATGAGCGTGAGCAAGTAGGAGGCTGACCGATCGAGGTCGGGCTCGTCGGTTTTGCCAGTGGACTGGGTGAGGGTGCGGTCCACGTCGGGCATCACTCGGAGGGAGGGAGGAGGGCACTCCGCCACGAGGGGGTGCGCCGCGTCGAAGTTGAGCTCTGCAGAACCAGCATCGGAGGGGAGCAGCATGCTCGGGTCATTGGCAAGTTGGAGACCAACCCCGCAGCACATCGACCCGATCGGTGATTCACGCGGTCGAGCGTGAACGCTCGTGGAACGTAGCGGGGCTTTCGCGATGGATGCAACGCCGTGCATGCAACGATCGCCCGCGTTGCGCCCGGGCGCCCATCAAACTCGCCGAATCGGCTCGGCGTGGGGTTAGCCTCGGCAGCATGCGTATCCCCTATTTCCTCGGCGCCGCGGCCTTCGCGGCCTTCGGTGTCTTCCTCGTCGGCGCGTGTGGCGGTGAGACCCTGGACGGGCAACACGACAGCTGCTCGACCACGGACGACTGCGACGACATCCAACTCGAGTGCCTGTCGACCGAGTCGGGCATCAAGACCTGCGAGGTCGCCTGCACCGTCGAGGCGAGCGACTCGGACGAGTGCCCGCTGCACCAGGACTGCACGGACCTGGCTACCGGTCCGACGGGGCTCATCTGTTATGAGCCGCCGGCCTGATCGCTGAACCGGTCGAGTCAGTGTCTCGACCAGCGAGCGCGGAGCGCCGGTAGCGCCGTCGTGGACATTTGCATGAGATGCGCCATGTGGTGCGCGGGCTCTCGACCCTCGTAACCGAGGACCTGCAGACCGCCCGCGAGCGCCTCGGTCTTCGGGACGAGGACGCGGATCTCGTCTTTGGGGAGCACACCCTTCAGCGCGGCGAGCGTGGGCATCTCTGTCGTGCCCGACATCGGGTGACGCTCGACTCCCACTTTGCGAAGCAGGATGTCGGTCGTCGAGCGAACACCCAAGTAGTGACCCTCGGGGACGATATCGGAGTGGGTGATGAGGAGCATCGTCTCCCCGCGCTTGGCGCGCTCGGCGAACGCCACAACACCGTCCAGCTTGGCCTCTTCGATGGTGTTCGTGCCGTCGCGATAACCGACATGCAGGCCGTCCAGCAGGATGACGGCGTCGACGCGCTCCGCCGTCTTCTGATCGAGGGTCTTCATGACAGCGCCGTAACCGGCGCTCCAGCCGACGAGCGCGAGCCGACGCAAATGGGGATTCTGAACTTTGCGGGCGCGCAGGACGTCGTCGACGCGCGTGATGATGCCGTCGACGAACCCGACCTCTTCGAACTTGGACTCGTAGACGCCCGAGCCCTGCCCCAAATTGAACACCGCGACGACTGCGTCGATGTCCGCGGACTCGAGGCTCTCGAGCACGAGCTCGGTGTTGCCGTGGACGTGGACGACGAGGTCGTAAGCGCCGTCGTCCGAGACATGAAAGCTGCTCGGGAACGCGAGCAGGCCGCCGCGGACGCTCGCCCGCGTGCGATCGAACTCCCCAGTTTCGTTGCTTACGAAGGTCTCAGCGAGGACCTGGGCCGGAGCCTCCGCCGGGGGGGCCGCTTGATCCGAAGTCGACGCAGCGTCGGACTCCAAATGAGCGCCGAGTCGCGCGTGGCCTCGGAGCTCGAGCGCGTTGGCCATGCTCGCGGGCATGCGCCCCGTGACCACGACCAGCACCGCCGTGCTGACCCCGAAAACAACCAGGATCAAGAGCGCCGCGACCGGCCCGAGGGCGCGCACTCGCGACACGGGCAGAGGCGGCAACACCGATAACAGGGAGTCGCGAAAACTGGATATGCGGCCGGCGCCCGGGGAGTCCCCCGCCGGCGGTGTGGACGCTCGCGGCGGGATCGAGGCGCTCATGGGCTCAAAGAACTAACAGCGTATCGGGATCCGTCAACCGACAACGAACGCCGAAGTCGCCAAGTTCGTTGGAGCTGCAACAATCCGCCCTCACACCCCTGGTTCAGACGGCCGAAGCAGGCGCTGCCGTCGCCTCGAAATTCCTATATCGAGGGACTTCGAAGTCGGCCGCGGCGTCGACCACGAGGCGCTCGAAGAGGCCGACGAGCCGCGGACTCGTGAGCGCGCCGTACATGGCATTTCGCAGCCAGATCCCCAATCGCGTGCGCGGCGCGAAGAACCCGCCGACGCGCGCCGCACCTCGCTGACAGCCGCTCGCGTAGGGGCGCATCGTGCGCTCGTATCGGCCGAGCGCTGTCGCCATGTCGTGCGCGCCCGAGAGCTCTCCAGCGAGGACGTAGGCGCCGACGATCGCGAGCGAGGTCCCTTGTCCGCCGAGCGTGCCGCCCCACGCCGCGTCGCCGAGCAGGACGACGCGGCCGCTCGCGTAGCGCTCGGTCCGCACCGACGCGATCGCGTCGAGGTAGACGTCGTCGGCCGACGCGAGCGCGTCGAGCACGCGATCGACGATCGCGCTCGTGTTCGCGAACGTCGATTGGAGGAGCGCTCGGGCTTGGTCGCGCTCGTCGAGCTCGAGCGGTCCACCCCTGAAGACGAGGATGGCGCGCGCGCTCTCGGCCGCGGGCGCGAGCAACAAAGCCCGACCCGGCGCGGTCCTCAGCGTCGCCGCGCCTCGCGTGACGAGCTCCGCGGGCACCTCGAACGTCGCGACCCGA
This sequence comes from Polyangiaceae bacterium, assembly GCA_046351325.1. Taxonomy (GTDB): domain Bacteria; phylum Myxococcota_A; class Polyangia; order Polyangiales; family Polyangiaceae; genus Xiheicaenibacterium. Next base: position 407,375 of record JAXLYR010000002.1, read on the forward strand.
TAGCCGTGGTGCTCGAGGCGCGCGCTCTCACCGAAGACCTGGGCGCGGAGCTTCGAGCGCAAACCCTCGGCGATGACCACGAGATCGAAGGTCTCGTCGCGCGCGGACGCGCCCTCGAACGTCACGTGTGCTCCGGCGGGGCCACGCTCGATGTTGGCAATTCGCTCTCCAAACCGGAAGTCGGTGAAGGCTCGCGTGCGGTCGTAGAGGAGCTGGGTGAGGTCGCCGCGGAGGATCTCGACGTCACCCGCCATCATGACCTCGGGCAACGTGGCGACGGCCTCGTCCGTGGCGTCGAGGAGCGTGAGCGGCACTGGGGTCGTGCGCCGCTCGTGGATGGGTTTCCAGAGATCGAGGCGCTCGAGGATCTCTCGGTGAACCGGTCCGCGGAAGTCGACGGCGTGCCCGCCGGCGCGGAGCGCCGGAGCGCGCTCGACGACGGTCGGCGCCCATCCAGCGCGACCGAAACAAAGCGCCGCGGCGGGGCCCGCGATGCCAGCGCCGCTTATGAGGACGCGCGGCGAACGGCCGTGCGAGCGAGTTGTAGATACGTTGTACGCGTTCATGCGTACACGGTACTCACCAATCCGCGCCACACGAGGTTCGCACTCAACTGATCGAAAATTCGCATGCAACTGTGCTACGAATTTCATCGAAGAGTGGGGGGATGCCCAAACCTGTACTAGGACAGATGGCGACTCGATTGCCCGTCTACCGCCAAATCGCCGACGGGATCCGCCGGCAGATCGAGCTCGGGGAGCTCACGCCCGGTGATCGCGTGCCGTCGACGCGTGAGCTCGCGCGCGCGTGGGGAACGGCGACCGCGACCGCGGCCCAGGCGCTGCGCAGCCTCGCCCACGCGGGTGTCATTCGAGCGATTCCTCGGATCGGCAACGTCGTCGCGCCGAGCCGGGGAGGCAGGGCGCGGTCGGCCGAGTTGGGGCGTGAGCGCATCGTCGAGGCGGCGCTCGCGATCGCCGACGCCGAGGGGCTACCGGCGCTCTCGCTGCGGGGAGTCGCGGCCAAGCTCGGGACTCCGGTCATGTCCCTCTATCGCCATGTCCCGAGCAAGGACGCGCTGCTCACGCTGATGACAGACGCCGCGCTGGGTGAGGAGAAGCTCCCCGCGGACGCGCCGCGCGCTTGGCGTCATGCGCTCGAGGTCGCCGCGCGCGCCTCGTGGCAGACGCTGAAGCGTCACCCCTGGCTCGTGCGGACGCTAAGCCTTTCGCGGCCGCAGCCTCTGCCGAACGCGATCCGCTACGCCGATTGGATCCTCGCGGCGCTCCAGCGAGCGGGCGTCGAGGCCTCGACGCGGATGAAGCTCCACATCACGCTCCACGCCTTCGTTCAGGGCCTCGCGGTCAACCTCGAGTCCGAGTCCGAGGCCGTCGCCGCGACAGGGATGAACCACGACGAGTTCGTCGACACTCAGCTCACCGCGTTCCGTGGCCTCGCGGCGACGGGCGCGTATCCGGCCTTCGCGGCGACGCTCGACGAGCTCGGGGGTGGGTTCGACCTCAGGTTCGACGAGCTCTTCGAACTCGGGCTCACCTCGCTGCTCGACGGGATGGCGCGGCTCATCGACGACAAGCGCCGCTCCTCTCGAAAACTCTGAACAGCGCGGCGCGGGTCGTGGGATCTTGAGGCCATGTCGCGCCGCGTGCACTTGGCCCTGACGCTGCTGCTCCTCGCGTCGTGTGCAGACGATGAGAGCGGTGGAGCAGGAGGAGCAGGAGCCGGACCCACCGGTGGGGGTGGCGCTGCAGCGGAGGGAGGCTCGAGCGCCGCGACGGGTGGCGGTGGCTCGATGAACGTCGGCGGGCCGTTCACTTGTCGCGCGGACGCAGACGGAAAGACGACGTTGGTCTTCGTCAACCAGTGTTCCGCGCCGATCGAGCTGCGGGGCAGCGACCTCGCGGACGCGACCCTCGCGCCGGGTCACTACGAGTGCAGAGACGCAGGCACCGACGTCGAGCAGTTGAACGCCAAGCGCTATTGGGGCTTCATCGGCGAGGACCCCGGCGGCGGACACCACACGCTCGCGGAGTTCACGTTCAACACGGACTTCAACGACTTCGATTGGTACAACATCAGCCACGTCGACGCGCACAACCTGACGATGCAGATCGAGCCGCTCGACAGGGCCGACTGCGACACGCTGACGTGCAGCGACCCGACCTTGCTCACCGATTGCCCCGACGTCGGGCGGCTCGAGAACGGCGCGGGCGAGCTCGTCTCGTGCGTGAGCCCCGAGCGCGACAACCCCGACAGCCCTGTCGCCCTGCATTTCGAGTCGTGCGACGACGCCTACGCGTGGTCGGGCGACGATCAGCAGGGCGACGATCCGAGCCCCGTGCGCGCGTGCGCGGGCGAGGACTTCAAGATCGTCTTTTGTCCCTGAGTCGCGTCCGCCGAGCGCGTCAGGGCTGAAGCTCGAACGCTCCCGCGTCGCAGCGACCAGAGCGAGGCATCCCTCGCTGATCGAACTCGGGGCAGGTGTCCGCGAGATCGAGCGCAGGGCTCCCCGCACCGATCGCCATCGTGGGGGTCGGCCCGCCGTTGTCGGCGAGCGGCGCGAGCCCAGGGTCGGCGAAGAGCACCCCCGCCGCGCAGGGCGTGTCGCCGTTTCCGTTGTTCTTCGTCGGAGGAAACTGCACGTTGCCCCCACCGTCGTCGAAGGTCTCGTGACACGCGAGCGCGCTGAACTCGTTCGCCGTCACGTTGTTCGAGAAGACGACGTTGGTGAGCCTCACGCTCCCGCTCTGTCCTTTGAAGATGACCGGCCCATAGTCGGCGCTGTTTCGGCTGAAGGTCACGTTCGTGATGTCGACCGCGCCGTTGCCGGCCCAGAGCGCGCCCGCGTTCCCCGGAGTGCGGTTGTCGTCGAAGGTCGAGTTGACGACGGTGGCGTTCGTCCCGCCGCCGAGGAAGAGGCCACCTGCGTGTTCGCCGGTCTCGTTGTTCGAGAACGTCGAGCCCGTGAGCAGGAGCGGTACACCTTCGTAGTAGACGGAGCCGACGCCGCCGCTCGGGCTCCCCGCCATGTCGTTGTCGGCGAAGAGCGTGCGGTCGATCGTCGCGCCGCTCCCCTCGAGGTCGTAGACGAAGAGCGCGCTGCCGTGCACGGTCGCGTGGTTCGAGTCGAAGACCCCACCGCAGAGCGTGAAGTCCGTCGGCGCGTCGAGCCACATGCGGTCGATGTAGAGGCCGCCTCCGTTACCGAATTGTCCGTCACCGAAGGACGTCGCCGTGTTGTCGAAGAACACCGTGTCGGCGACGCTCAGGTTCGTGCTGCGGCTGAGGACGGCCCCGCCGGTCGAGCCGCGGTTGCCGATGAACGTCGAGCCGGAGATCACCGCGCGCGTCAGGCCCCCCGCGTAGATCGCGCCACCGCCGACGTCGTGCTCGAGGCTCGCGCTGACGTTGTCTTCGAAGGTGCAGTCGATGATCTCGAGCGTGCCGAACCAGGGCGAGAGGAGCCCAGCGCCGCTCTCGTCAGCGCTGCCCGCGGCTACGAAGCCGTCGCGGATCGTGATGCGCTGGAGGACGAAATCGAGGTAGTGGTCGAGCTCGATCACGCGCACGGCGCCGCCGCCGCTCAGCGTGATGAGGTCGCCGCCGTCGATCATCATCGAGCTCGTCACGTAGGCCGAGCTCGTGAGCGTGATGGTCGCTTCGCCCCCGCAGTCGAAGAGGAGCGTCCCGCCCGTCGTCGCGTTGAGCGTGCCGATCGCGCTCGTGAGCGCGGCCTCCGTGCAGCTCGCCGCAGTGCCGTCACCCACGGTGACGACCATGCCGATCGGATCGTGCGGCTCGACTTTGTTCGAGCAGTCCGTCTCCGGCGTCGGTCCCACGTAGCCCCCGACGCCGTCGCCACCCGTGGAGCTCGAGCTGCCACCCTGGCCGTCGCCGCCTGCGGCTCCAGCGCCTCCTGCACCGCCGCTCGCGTCGTCACCACACCCGAAGAGTGCCGCAACAGCGACGAGCGCCGTGAACCCTCGAAGCAAGCAAGACCATCGCATGAATCGATCGTACCCGCTGTCACGCGACACGGTCGTCCCTCGATGTGGCGGTGTGCTCCGCTACCTCACTTTCGCCATCACAGCGCTCGCTGCCTGCGCAGACCCGATCTCGACGTCCTCGTCGACCTCGACCTCGTCGACCTCGACCTCGTCGACCTCGTCGACCTCCACGCCATCGTCGACCTCGTCGACATCATCGACCTCGACCATCGCGTCGACGAGCAGCGCCCCTCACGAACCGACCACGGTCGCGCTCTCGATCGCATCGGCTTCGACCTCACCCGCCCGCGATCCGATCCGCGAGCTCGCCGACGTGTTTCCCGCCGACGTCGCGCCCGTCTTCACCAACTGCGCCGACCCGCGGGTCGTCCTCGTCGTCGTGCCGATGGGGACACTCAATCAAACGGCGCGTGATGTCGAGCGCACGCTCTCGGCCGCAGCCGGCCTCACGCTCTCGCAGTCCCCAGCGAAGCGCGGGGAGTTCGCCCTCGAGGTGTCGCCCTACGGAGTGAAGTACTTCTCGATCGACAGCGCTCGCTCGATGCGGGGCGCGGTCGCTGCGCGGTGCGCGGACGCCGAGACCTGTCGAGCCGTCGCTGGCGCCATGCGCGCCGCCGACCCGAAGTTCGCGCCCGCTTGGTTCTGCGGCGTCCCTCCAGCGACGTTGGGAGAATGGCGCCCACCGCGTGCCTCGAAGGTCAGGAGCCCACGCTGACCTCGTCGACGATGGCGTGGTAGGTCCGCGTCTCGCCGGGGACCCCGTGCGCTCGCAGTCGGATCGCACCGTCCTCGACGACCCACTCCACCTCGTCGCCAGCCTCTTTGTTGAAGATGGCCTCGGCGCGAACGATGACTGGCTCGTTGTCCCCGAGCGCGGTGCAGTCGCGCACGTAGCTCGTCCGCGAGGTCCCCGGCTCGCCGCCGACGACGGTCGCGCTGAGGTGTGCGATGCGACCGACTGGCAACGTCAACACCACCAGATCGGCTGACGAGTCGTTCGTCGTCGTCCCCGTGCCGCCGTGGATCAACTTGGTAGCCCCGCCCGCGGCGACTTGAATGTGGCCCGTGGGCGTCTCCAGGTTCAGGTCGCCGTCACGCGCCTCGAACGACAAATAAGACGCCGATTGGAGGCGCAAGCCGATCCCATTGGCGGATTGGTATCGCCAGTAGAGCGGTGTCTTGGGGTCATCGGGGGCTGTGATGAAGCCATTGTCGAGGCCGATGATTCTGTCAGCGTCCTCGCCGAAGAAGTGGACCTCATCGGCTGTTTGCCCGCCGTGATTGAGCGCCCCGTTACCATGGTAAAAGGCATAATGACCACGCGTAATGTCGGCCTCGTCCCCTGGGGCTGGCTTACCCGTGATGAAGGACATCATCGGCGGCGTGCTGCCCGGTTCGGCGTCGGGGGATTGAATGACAGCGGCGTGAACGACGCCGTCCTCTACACAGCCGTCAGACCCACCGCCGACACTCGTGTCAGCCTGCGCGTCGCTCTGGGGCTCGCTCGATCGGATGAGCGATCGCGCCTGCCGTGTTCCAGAACATTGGCTCGAAGCCGCGGGCGCGTCACAGCCCGCTACGAGTAGAACAAGGAGCGCGAACGTCTCGAGCGGGGCTCGTCTGAGCCTCGCCTCATGCACGAGATGACCTTCCATTTCAGTCTCCACGATTGTTGAGGTGGGACCGGTGGGAGTGTGCCGGCATCGACCCGCCGCACGACTCTCAAGGAATGCTTGCTCCCTCGGCGATAGGTTGGTTGCGACAATGGCCTCTACATTCAAAGCTCGACTTCCGCGCGGGCGTCGGCTGGTGGGACGATACCTCGTGCTTCGGTTCGGCCGAGTCGTAGGGGTAGTCCTCGTGAGCGCGCTCGGCTGCTCGAGCGCTCCAATGCGTGAGGACGGTTCGCCGGCCCCGAGCGCGAGCGCTCCACCGCCAGGGCGAGCGGCGTGTGTGCTCACAGGGCCGATCTCGCGGCGGTCCGCTGACCTCGAGCTCCGCGATGCCGACGGCGTCTCGCTCGCCGTCGTTCGGAGCGACGCGCGGCTCGAGGCGCGCGTGACGCTGGGAGGCGCGGGGCCCGCGCTCGTAGCGCTCGACGTCGCAGACCGCATGCACCTCGAGGGTGCGCTCGAGCTCACCGCGCTCCACGTCGAGGCGCGCGATCTCATCGAGCTCGAGCCACGCCGCGTCTTCATCCGCCCCGGGACGTCGCTCATGCTTCGGTCGGTCGTCGACGGCGTCGCCGAGATCGAGGTCCGCAGTCCGCTCGGACCTTCGCGCCGCGCCCGCGTCAGCTGTGGAGCGCTCGCGCTCGACATGACGCGCGCGACGAGCACGCCAGCGCAGCCGCTCGCGTCCGCGTGGGTCGAGCCCCGAGAGGCCCCGCTCAGCGTCTACGATCGACCTCTTGGACGGCTCCTCGAGCGTGGCGCGCCGGGCGCGCCGATCGAGGCCTTCGAGACGCAGAATGGTTTTCGCCACGTGATCCTCGGTCGTACGAGTCCCTCGTGTGACGCGGGGCTCGTCATCGACGGCTGGGTGTCGGTCGCCGACGTTCGCGAGGCCGCGGCCCCACCCGACAGCGACGATGCTTGCTCGACCGTCCGCGATCTCGTCGACGTGTGCCCCAGGGCGCGCGTCGCGCGCGCGACCGAGCTCTTCGTCACGCCCGCAGAAGCGACCGAGCGCGAGCTCCCAGGTCGTCGCGTCGGCCTCGTCGAGCCTGGTGTCTACATCACCCCGAGCATCGCGGGGGCTTGGGCAACAGTGTCCTTCGACGATCAGATGGTCACCGCGCCCCGCGGTATGCACTTCATCGTAGCGCGCGCCGCGATCAGCGAGGCTTGTCGGCCCTCCGAGCGCGCGACCGAGTCCGGCTGTCCCTGCCTATCGCCGTGAGCGCGCGCAGCGCGCGCGCGGGGCGCACGCAGCTCCGCGGCCGGCCCTCCCCACCGATCTCCTGGAGTTTTCCGCGCGCACACTTGGGTGCACCTGTGGCGCGCCCGTTGCGGAAGGCGCGGCGGAGGGATCGTGCAGAACATCAACTCTTCTCTTTTGGCGCAGCAGTCAGCGGGGGCCGCGTCGGTCAATCGCACCCATATCATCCAGTTCAATCGCCTCCCCAGAGCGTCGCGGGAGCGCTTCGTCGAGTGGACGACTGCAAAGCCGACGCACCCGATGATCATCGCCTGTCAGCCCATCGAGAATGGCGGCGCGCTCAAGTACATAGGACTCGTGCTCGGCCTCGTGGGCGTCGCGGGGGCGCTCTACACGATGCTCGTGGGCCGCTCGCGGTTCTACGACTGGAACGAGAAGTTCGTCGTCTTCGGGACAGGCCTGTTCCTTACCGTCGTGTCCATCGCGGCCTTCGTCAGGCTCGCCGCTATCCACCTCCGCCCTATCGGCAGGGGCTCTGGGTGTTCCCGACCTATGTGGTCCGCACCGTCGGCGCCCAGCTCTCCGTGACCGCGCTCGCAGACACGCAGCCTCGTCCGGGGCTGGTCGACGTCTATCGCAATGGCCGGTATCAGCAAACGCGGCTCGAGCTCGGCCCAGCGACCTTGCTCTTCAGTCTTCGACGCGACGCCGAGGCCGCCGCGCTCGCGTTCCTCGAAGCTCGCAATCGATTGGCCCACATCTTCGCGACGCAGGACAGCGCCTCGCTCGCGCGCGTCGACGTCTTCTACGAATGCACCGTTGCGGGTGATTGGGGAGGGGAGGCGAGCGACCCCGCGGGCCCTCGCGCTCGGCCTGCGCCGGCGGCGTTCGGGCTCGTGCAATGGTGCGGAGGGCTAGCGCTCGCAGTCGTCGCGGCGCTGGGGCTCAAGGCCGCGCTCGGTGGTTCGCGCGACGCGTTCTTCAAGAAAGAGCACGCGGAGGCGGACGCTCGACGAGACGAGCAGCGCGAGCGCGAGCGCGCGTTCATCAAGACCTTCGAGGACCTGGCGCGCAAGATCCCAGCGACTGACGCGACTGTAACCGAAACGGGGGCGCTGCCCAAACTGGACACTGTTCGGCTCGAGAAGCTGAGCTTGGTCGACCGCGACGCGCTCGTCGGGATCTTCGACAAGGCGGGGGGAGCGCGAAAGGCTGGTAGCGAACCGACTCACCCGAAGACGATTGTCGAGGAGAACTGCGCCTGGATGTCGGATCTCGAGCAAATCGTCGCGGATCGCGGCGGCACCAAGAGCGCGGTCCTCTCCCTCGAGTGGGTCGGGGTCGTCGTGACCGACCACGTGGAGCGGCCAGTCTTCATCGACGCCCCCACCGACAAAGCCGAGAAGGGCTACACGCCAGGCAAGTTCGAGGGGCGCGTCTACATCCTCGATCTCGTGAAGGGAGAGATCGCGGGTGCGCGTCGCTTCAAGGCGGACATGCCAGCCGAGTTCACCTATCGGCAGCGCGCAGGCGCGAGCGGGCAGTCCGCTGTCGACAGTGAGTTCACGAGGACGATCGCTCGGGAGGCGCGCGCCGCGCTCGGCAGGTGAGCGCCCGAGAGCAGAAAACCGCCCTTGTGCGAACTTGGTAACCAAGTTACGTAATCGGGGTGCCGGCCCAGGAGAGAGCTCGCTCGGACGCAGCGCCCTCGCTCGAGCAGCTCAAGCCTTGGCGTCGATCGCACGCCTCCGACCATGTTTTCGACGAGCTCGCGCGCGCCATCCTCGAGGGGGAGCTCGTCCCCGGCAGCGCCTTGCCTCCCGAGCGCGTGCTCGAGCAACGCTTCGGGGTCTCGCGCATCATCGCGCGACAGGCGCTGCATCGACTGGCCGATATGGGCCTCGTTCGCGTCCGTCAGGGCGGCTCCACGGTCGTCTTGGATCCGAACGACGCCACTGACCTGCGCGTGCTCGCGCTCTTCTATCGACTGGCACGTCCGCGCTCGGCACGGGGCGCCGTGGACACGGGCGACATCATCGAGAAGCAATACCTCCAGGGTCTATCGATCGTGGAGGTCGCGGCGCGCCGGGCCTCCAAGGCCGATCTCCAGGCCGTCGCGCGGCTCGTCGACGCGACTGAACAGGACCGTGCGCGACTCGCCGACTTCGCCGACTTCGAGGAGCGCTTCTGGCGGGCCCTCGCGGCGGCCGGGAACAACCGCATATTCAGGATGGAGGTCGGCTGGTGGTACGAGGCGCTGCGCGAGCGCCCTGTGCCCGCGGCCGTGGCCGCAGCGGACCCGCATGTCCGCATCGCCTTCTATCGAGAGCTCGTGCGCAGGCTCCTCTCCAAAGAGGAGCCCGCTGGTTATTACCTCGCGACCGTGCGGCCGTTGCTCGACGCGGTCCTCGATGAACAGCTGACAAAAAGGTAGGGCGTCGTGGCTCGTTCGGCGGGTGCATCCACCATCCTTCTCCTCTCTCTCCTCGGCTGCTCTGGCGACCCTGCGCCGGCGCCGCTCGAGCCTGTGCGCTTCGACATGACGGTCTCCGTCGCGCCGGGTGAAGAGTTACTGGCCTGTCAGTTCGTGCGCATGCCCGCCGACGAGAGCTTCGTGAGCGGGGGCTCCTACGCGACCTCCGATGGGACACACCATTTCCTCCTGTTTCGAACCGCCCCCGACATGCCCGAACAAGAGCTCGGGCGCGTCGTCGATTGCAACGAGGGTGAGGGGCTCATGCGCTACGAGCGCGGCTACGTGAGCGGCGGCCAATTGCCCGAGGACGACGGCGACTTCCCCACGGGGCTCGCGCTCGCGTTCGCCCCCGATGAGGTCCTGCTCATGCAGATGCACGTCCTCAATTCGTCACAAGCGACGGTCGAAGCCTCGGCGTCGATCGAGCTCCGTCGCGTCGCGGCGGAGCAGGTGACCGCGCGGGTCGGGACGCTCCGCTTCTACAATCCATTCATCTATGTGCCGGCCGGTGGTGCGTCGCGCGCGGCGATGCGCTGCCCGACGGGTCCTACCGACATTACGCTGCTCACCGCTGGCGCTCATATGCACGCGCGCGGCGTCGCCTACCGCGCATATGCCGATATCGCCGGGGAGCCGCGCGCGACCGAGCCCTTCTATTCGACGACTGAGTGGCAGCACCCCGACTACTACGCTGGCCTCTTGCCGCTGCCCGCGGGGAGCGACCTGCGGTTCGAGTGCGACTACGAGAACTCGGAGGCCCGCGACGTGGTTCAGGGGCGGACCGCGGCCGACGAGATGTGCATGCTGAGCGCGTTTTACTATCCAGCACAGGACTACGACACGGAGATCTGCGCTCGGATGGACGAGCACGGCACCCAGGACCGCAACTGCGCGCAGACCCTGAGCTGCATACAACTTTGTAGCCCGGACGACCTGCCGCGCTTCGACGAGGGCGACGCGACCGTGGGGGCTTGCTTTCAAAAATGTATCGTCGAGTCTTGCCCCAACGTCTCGGGTGCGCTCTTTCCAGAGCTCCTGTGCAGTCAGGCACACTGTCAGGACGCCTGCGCGACCTTCGGCGCGGCCTGCTCCCAGTGCGTCGCGGCGCAATGTAAGGCCGAGCTCGACGCCTGTCAGGCGCTCGCTTGTGATGGACAATAGATTGGCTGGCTGACAATCACCTAGGGGAGTCTTTGTATATGAGCCTGAAGCTTCTGCGTGGTCTCTTCATCCTCACTATTGGGCTCGCGCCGGCGTGCGGCGACGACGGGCCAGGCGGCAGCGGCGCGGGCGGGGACATCCCTGGCACAGGTGGCGCCGGGCAAGGTGGCAGCGGTGGTCAAGTCACCTCGACGGGCGGCGCGGGTGGGGCTGGCGGTGGCGTCGACAATCGAATCGACCCGATCGCGACAGGCCACAGCTGGACCTACGACGTGACTCAGCTCGGCAACTTCGCCTATTGCCCGACAGGCACTGTCACCGCCGAGACCCTCAGTGAGAGCGAGCTGAATGGCAAACATGCCTTCGAGATAAGCAACTTCTGCTCTGGGATAGCGCCGTCACTCTTCGCGGTGGACGGCGACTTGGTGATGGTCGACTACCAAGACACGTGGGTGCTCGCGCTCGACCCGCCCGTCGAGGAGGGGCACACGTGGTCGAACGGCACTTCGACGTTCACCTGGCACGCCGAGGGCAGCGTCACTGTGCCCGCGGGGACCTTCGACGACTGCTGGCGCGCCACGCAGAATGTAACGTATACCGCTTACACGATCTTCTGTCGCGGCGTCGGTCCAGTCCATTGGTACTCGAGCGATCTCAACGGCGACGGCTTCGACGCTGTCTTGTCGGCCAAGAACTTCTGACGCGTCTTCGAGGCGATCTCAGGGGTCGCTCGCGGTCTCGACGTGGAGACCCAGGTCTTCACCCCTATCGCTCAGCTGTCGCACGGCGAGGAGCGGCGCGCCCGAGGTCTCGGTGAAGTAGCCGTCCAGGTTCGGCAGCGCAGTGAGCGCGAGCGGCGTGCCGTCAGCGCCGAAGCGCGCCTCGAACCCCGAGAGCTCGGTCGCGCTGATCGATAGGGGCCCCTCGACGATCTCACCGTCGGCGAAGAGCCCCGAGACGCGGACCGAGCCGTCTTCGTCGCAGCCCGCGCCGAGCGACATCGTCCAGCCAGCGTCGCCGACAGCCGTGCCCCATCGCGTGGCGCCATCGGGGGCGAAGCTCGCGACCAGGAGCCCCGTGTGCGCTGGGTCGGGCGTTCGCGAGAGGGCGACTCCATTTCCGAGATCGATCGCGCCCGCGAGGTCGGTGACCAACGTGATCGAGCCGTCGTCGTCGAGCGCGACCGACGCGTTCGAGAACTGGAAGCCGTCCTCGGCGAAGCTCCGCGCCCAGGTGATCTGCTCGCCCTCCGCGAGAGCGACGACGAGATCGCAGGTCCCTGGGGTGGCGTCCGTCGGCTCGAGTCCGAACGGGCCGAGGGAGGAGGCGCTCATCGAGCACAAGACGAGCGCTGTACGACCTGCCCTCGAGGCCGTCGCGCGCAGGTCGAGCGAGCCGTGCCCGACGACGCGGATCTCGAGGTCGCCGCTCGTCACCTCGAACTCCTGCTCGACGAGATCCTCGTCGCGTACGCCCCAGAGCGACGCCTGCGTCGTTTCTTTATCGTTGTCGAAGGAAATGTCCCGCGGCCAGGTGCTCACCCGCGAGGCCCACGCGAGCTCGCCGGTCGCTTCGTCGACCGCGAGGACGTAGCGCCCCGTCCCCGCGAGCAGCGCCCCGTCGCCGAGGATCAGGGCGCCGTCGGAAGAGCCGCCGATGAAGACGCGGTTCGCGGCCGCGCGAACGACGTGGGCGGCGTCCTTCCAGGTGTGCTCGGTGCCCTCGAGCGCGCGCGTCCACGTCGCGTTCCCGCTCGGGTCGAGCCGCGCCGCGAACCCTACCCACCCCGTGGCGTGAGGCATCCTCACCCCGCCGATCGACGGCGCCCCGAAGTACGCGCCCGCCAGCGTCACCCAGCAGTCGTCGCCGCGGGTCGCGTCGAGCACGTCGATACCGTCGTCACCCTGCGGGACGAGCGCTGCGTCGAAGGCCGGGCACGTCGACGACTCCGGCTCTTCGCTCGGGGGCTCGGGTGAATCCTCGCGGGGAGTGCGCTCGATGATCACGGTCGAGCACGCGGAGCCGAGGCACGCGGCGCCGACGAGCGCGGCCGAGAGGACGACGAGTCTCGCGGTGGGCTTTTGCATGAGGCGAGGATCTCTCGACCCTCGTCACGCCGGGATTAACCCTCCTTATTTCGAGCGGCGCGGGCTCACTGCAGCGCGAGCACACGAACCGAGCGAGCGGGCGCGTAGCCTTCGTAGGAGCCCCAACGAACGAGGACGTCGTCGTCGCGGCGCTGCCCGATCTCGACGAGCGTGGCCTCGGGGATGGTCGGGGCGTCCGACTTCTCTCCGTCGTCGGTCTTCAGCGTGATCTCGGGCGCGACGACGACCGCGCTCTTGGTCGTGTCCGCGTGGCGGCGGGAGAAGTACCCGATGGGCGCGAGCGTCACCGTCGCGACGAACGCGATCGGGCTGAGCACGCTGCCCGTGACGTGGACGATCCCCGTCTTTTTCGCGCGCCACAGCACGAGGCCGAGGCCGAGCAGGAGCGAGCTTGCCATCGCGAAGTAGGCCCACACGTTGGGGCTGAAGGCCGTCAGGATCACGCGGTCGAGCGAGGGCCTGACGATGACGTCCTTCTTGTCCTCCTTCGAGCGGCGTCGCGCGACCTCCGCGCGCACCAGATCGAGCGAGCGGGCGGACTCCTCGTCGCGGGGAGCCATGCGCTTCGCCTCCTCGAACGCGGCGGCCGCGCGGCCGAGATCTCCAGGCTGAGCGCCTGGGGTCGCCGCGCGCAACGCGTAGGCGAGGCCGCGGTCGTACGCTATATCAGCGTGCAAGTAACCCTCGTCCGCGAGCGCCTCGAGCTCGAGGATCGCCTCGTCGTAGCGCTTGGCGCGCAGGGCCGCGGTCGCGCGCGAGAAGTTCTGCTCGGGCGAGGCGACGTCGGTCGCGCGGTCCGCGGTCGCGGGAGCTTGTTGTGATGCGGCGGGCGGCGGCGCAGCAGACACCGCGGGAGACACGGCGAGCGACGCGAGCAGCACCCAACCTGCGACGGAGCGCCTCACGCTTCGATCCTCCGGATGGCGGTCTTCACGCGCTTCGAAAGCTCGGCCTGCGCGGCGGAGTCCGAGCTCGGCGCGAACCGCACGAGCTCGAGCTCGTCGAGGACGCTGCGAACCTCGTCCACCGCGTCGCGCTCGACCCCGACCTCTGCGAGCGCGCGGCTGATGTCGTCCTTCTGGTAGGCGCGCGACTTGATGCCCGTGCGGGCCTCGATCGCGCCGTGGAGCATCTTCTCCAGCGCGGCGCCGAGCGCGCGCGGGTCTCCGGTGCGATCGGCGAGCTTCGCGTCCCGAGCCGCGCTGTCGCGGGCCTTGCGCAGGACTGCGGAGGGGGCCGCGCGACGCTCCTTCACGACGACGCGCGCCCTGGCGAAGACGATGAACAGGATCGCCGCGAGCGGCGGCAGCCCGAGCCCGATCGCGAACCAGGGCAGGGGCATGCGGGCCTTCGGCGGCGGCACGTAGCGACTCGGGAACTCGGTGCGGAGCTTCGGCAGTTGGCTGAGTGGCTCCGCCGTCTCGCCCGGCTTGCGCTTGGTGCGGCTGACGTCGCCGTCGGTCGGCGCGACCTCTTCGACCTCGACCTTGCCGAGCTCGACCTTCGCGACCTCGTACTTTTTAGTTTGGGGATCAAAGTAAGGTAGCTCGAGCGTGCCGAGGTCGATCTGGCCCGCGTTCTCGAGCCGAACGACGTACTCGAACGTGCGGACGCCCCCGACCTTGCCGCCGCGGATCGCGCTCGTGTCCTTGCGGTTGGGGTCGAGCCAGGTCGCGCCTGGAGCGCTCGGGGTCGTGATGCGCGAGGGCAGGTTGCCCTGGCCTTCGATTCGAACGATGACGCCGACCGAGCCGCCCTGCTTCGTCGAGCGAGGCGTCACCGTCGCCGAGAGCGTGAAGGTCCCGACCGTGCCGGACAAGAAGTTCTGCGGGCGACCATCTGCGGGCGGCTCGGTGATCTCGATCTCGACGTCGTTCGACTCACGCTGCATGCGCCCCATGAAGTCGCTGCCGACGAAGGTCGCGCGCATCGTCCCGGTGTGGAGCTTGCCGGCCTTCAGCGGCACGAGCGCGACCTGCTCCACGAGGCGCGCTCCGTAGCGCTCACCGTTTACATTCGTGTAAACGGCGCGCGTCGCCGAGGGATCGTTGAGCAGTGGGTAGCGGAGAAAGTCGGTGTAAGGCGGCTCGTGCCGCTCGACCATCTCGTACGCGACCTTGTAGTAGAGATAGACGTTGAGCGTGATTTGCTCGCCGACGACCGCGGTCGGCTTGTCCGGCATCGCCCTGAGGAACACGAGGTTCTTCGGCGCGTCTTTGAGCTCGAGCTTCTTCGCCAGCGTCTCGTCGTTCGTCGGCTGACCGAGCGACGGATCATCCCACTGCGCGCGCGCCTGCCCGTGACCGAACACGAGCACGCCGAACGTCAGAACGAGGCAGCAGAGAGCGCACAGCGTGCGGCGCATCACTTGTCCTCCAGCCGAGGCCTTTCGGGGCGGCGCTTCGCTTCCTCCCCTTGGTAGGTCGGCGCGTGCTCGTAGTCGTCGAGCGCGTGATCGTCGTCCTCGGTCCCCTGCTCGTGATCGTTGCCGCCCTGGGGATTGCCTTGCGGATCGGGCTGCGAAGGTTGGGGCTCGCCGGCGTCGGGCTCGGGGTCGCCGTTGCTTTGGCCGGCGTCGGGGCCGGCGTCTTCACCGGCGTCGCCCGCGTCACCGGGGTCGCCGTTCGCTCCGTCTTCACCGGCGTCTTTGCTGTCGCCGGCGTCGCCAGCGTCGTCGCCGCCGCCGTCATCGTCGCCGTCGGGCGCGTCGGGGCTGCCGTCGCCGTCCTCGCCGCCGTCGGGTTCGGGCGGCGCGTCGGGCTCGTCTTGCTGGGGCTCCTCCGCGTCTTCGCCTGCGTCGGGCTCGCTCGCGTCGGGCTCGTCCTCCTGTTGATTCTCGAGGCGGCGGAGCGCGACGGCGCGGTTCCACGAGGCGTCGCGACCGATGCCGTCGACGCCCGCGTCGTCCGCAAGGCCGGGGATCAGCCGGAGCGATTGGTCGTACGCGAGGATGGCGTCGGCGTAGCGCCGCCTGAGAAATTGCAGGTTCCCCGCGATGTAGTAAGCGCGCGCCCGGAGCTCGGTCGGGATGCCGGTGTCGTTCGCGATCGCGAGCGCTACGACGAGCGCGCACTTCGCGTTGAGCTCTCGTTTGTCGAGTCGCTCGGGGTCGACCGGGCCGTCGTCCTCGACCTCCTCGTCACCGAAGCGCTTGCCGAACTTCTCCGCGAGGTCGAAGAGCACGATGCCGAGATCGAACGTGCCGTCTGACTTCTCCCGCAGATCGAGCGGCATCGTGAAGTCCACGTCGAGCCCGCGCGGGTCGCGCTTCTGCTCCTTGGGCTTGCACGCGTCCATCTTGAGGTAGTCGCGGAGCGCCTCCTCGGCGTTCTCGTACGCGCCCGCGTCGATCATCTCGAGGGCGCGATCGACCTCGGGGTTCTGTCGTTGGAACGGCTTGCGCGGGTCCCAGCCGTTGCACCCGAAGCCGTAGCGCGTGATCGCCCCAGCGATGCACAAAATCAGGAAACCCTGCACGACGACGGGGCGCCGCAGCGCGCGGAGGATTCGCTTACGCACGCGCGCTCCCCTTCCTGAAGCCGCCTTGGCGCGTGGCCTCTTTCGGGGGCGAGCGTCGCAAAAAGCGCGACCGTGGCGCGTCGGTGAGCGCGGCCTCGAGGACCAAGAAGAGGAGCGCGAAGCCGAGCGGCCACTCGTAGATGTCGCCCCAGACCTCTTCGGTGTGCTCGGAGTATTCGCCGTCTTTGCTCATCGCCGAGGTGAGCTCGGCGGTGAGCTCCTCGATGCCGGTGCGGCCCTTCTGTGCGCGAACGACGCGCCCGCCCGGCGTCGCTTGCGCGATGTCCGTCAGCTGCTTTTCACCTTGTGGGGTGAGCTGCGTGGTCATGTACTCGCCGTCCTCGGTCTTGCGCCAGCCGAGCATCGTGCCGTCGGGGCCGATGTCAGGAATGCGCTCGGCGGTGCGCCCGCCGATGATGACGACGTGGATGGTCGTGCCGTCGTCGCCGAGGCTCCGCGCGATGCTCTTCGGCGAGCCGTCGAGGTCCTCACCGTCCGTGATGAGGATGATGAACCGCTTGTGCTCCTTGGCCTTCGGGTCGCGCTTGAGGAGCTCGCGTGCGGACTCGAGGGCGCGCACGAGCGAGGTCCCACCGACGGGCATGTCGTTCGGCTCGAAGCCGCGGAAGAACTCGGCGATCGCGGCGCCGTCCTCGGTCAGCGGGAAGTTGATCGCGTCGCCGGAGAAGGCCACCGCGCCGAAGCGCACGCCAGGGAGGCTCTGCACGAGCTCTCCGACCTCGGCGCGCGCGCGGAAGATGCGGGAAGGCTCGACGTCGCGCGCGTACATGCTCTTCGAGAAATCCAAGGCGACGACGATGTCGACCTTCGTCGCGGGGACGAGGATCGTCTCTTTGCCGTATTGGGGGCGCGCGGCCGCGACGAACACGAGCGCGGTCGCGAGCACGAGGAACACGCCCTTGAAGGCGCGGCGCTTCGCCGGGTCGTGCGTGACGAGCGCGCCCATGCGCGTGTCGTCGCCGAAGCGCTGGCGCGCGCGCCGCGCGCGATACGCCCCGATCAAGAGCATGAGCCCGAGCAAGAGCGAGCTCAGCGCGCCGAGGAGCATCCACGGCTGCCCGAGGTGCCACTTGTCGAGGAACTCGTTCAAGGGAACCTCCGCAGGAGGAAGACACGCAGCAAAATCTCGAGCGCGACGAGCCCGACGCCTGGGAAGAGCAGCAGCGGGAAGAGCTCCTCCTTCGATTGGCGCGGCGCCTCGAAGCGCGTCTTCTTCAGGCTGTCGAGGAGGGTGTGCATGCTCTCGGTGAGCTGCCTGCCGTTCGTCGCGACGAAGTGCTTGCCGCCCGTCGTCTTCGCGATGTCCTCGAGCAGCTGCGGGTTCACCGGGAACTTCTGCTGCGAGTAGATGGGGCGACCCGTGATGTCCCGGCCGTCCTCGACCTCGACGAGCTCACCGGTGCCGATCTGGATCGTGTGGATGGTCGTCTTGTATTTGACGGCCTCCTCGGCGGCGTCGAGCGGCGCCATCTTGCCCGCGTTGTTGTCGCCGTCCGTGAGGAGGATCACGACCTTCGACTGGGTCTTGCTCTGCTTCATGCGGGCGACGGCGGTCGCGAGGCCGTCGCCGATCGCGGTGCCCGAGTCGTCGATGACCGAGAGCGTGAGCTTCGACACGAGCTTCGTGAGGAGCGCGTAGTCGAGCGTCGGCGGCGAGAGGATGTACGCGTTCTTCGCGAACACGACCACGCCGATGCGATCGCTCTTGCGACGCGAGATGAAGTCTTTGACGACGATCTTCGCGGTCTCGAGGCGCGTGAGCTTCTCGTCGCTACGGACCTTCGGCTTACCGGGGAGATCGGAGGGGTTGCCGTCGAGGACCGCCCGCATCGAACCCGAGAGGTCCATGACGATGACGACGTCGATGCCTTTGTCCTCACCGCGCTCGTCGGCGCGCAGGTTCACAGGGCGGCACATCGCGCCGACGAGGAAGACCATCGCCGCGGCGCGCGTGATCCCAGGCAGGTCGCGCAGGTATGTGCGGAAGCCGCGAGGCCCGCGGGTGAGGGGAAACACAGCGCCGATGCGCACGTGAGGCCTGCGCGCGTCCGTGAGCAGCGTCGCCCCGAAGAGGACGAAGGGGATGACGAGCAGCGCCCAGGCGAAGTGCTTGCGCTCCCAAATCGCGGTGAGAAGCTCGTGGCCCCGCGTCGTGTAGGGATAGACCAGGCCGGCCGCGACGAGCAGCGCGAAGGCCACCAAGATGCCTGCGATTCGCAGAGCGATCTTCATGGGCGGACCTCGTCCGAGACGCCGCCCTCTTTCGGGGTGAACGCGGGCGGCGTGACCTGGGGTGGCGGAGGCGTCGGGGCTGGTGGCGTCGCGGCCGGCGGCTTCTGCTGAGAGCCGCTCGTGGGCGCGACGGGGACGGTGCCGCGGACGATGCCCTCCGCGCGATCGAGCGCGACGGTGCACTCGTTCGCCTCGGGGACGACGCGCGCGAACTTCACGAGGTCGCAGTCGGCGAGGAAGGCCTCGATGTCGGAGAGCCCAGGAACGGCGGGCCGCACGCGGCGGAGCAGGTGGAGCATCTCGTCGGTGGTGGTCTCGAGCCCGTCGAGGCCGAGGTCGTCGAAGCCATACCGCGCGCCGAGATATTTGCGCACCGTATCGCTAACGCTGTCATATAGAACGGTACGGTCTTTCCCAGCATCCGGTTGCGCCGAGAGCAGGGGCGAGGCGCGCAGCGACGCGAGCTCCTCGAGCGCGATCTCCCACGGCAGGCGTCGCTCGGGGCGACCCGCCGGCACCGGCTTGCGCATCTGGTTGCGGACCCACCACGTCACGAGCGCCGCGATCAAGATCGCCGCGAAGAGGGCCCCGAGCAGCCATCTGATGAGCGGCCAGTCCTCGATCTGCGGGCGCGGCGGAGGGTTCGGCCGCGGCTTCGGATCGGCCTCCTCCGACGTCGGATCGACGACGGTGACGAGGTGCAGCTGCGTGCAGACCGTCATGTCGTCACCGCTCGCGCGCTGGAGCGTGAGCGGGAATTGGGGCAGCGTGAGGCTGTGTTTGCCCGACTTCTTCGGCGCGAGCACGAACGGGATTTTCACCGTCGTCACCGCGAAGTCCTGCTCCTCCTTCGTCTCGACGGAGGCTTGGTCGCCGCCGTCGAGCTCCGCGACGATGAAGCCGGACTCTTGGAAGAGCTTGGCGAGGTCGCTCCCGTCGTAGACGTGGAAGCCGTTCGGCAGCGGGGTCTCGCCCTTGCCGTGTTTGATGGTGACCTCGAGCACGGCCTCGTAGCCGCTGAAGGTCTCGCCGGGGAAGCGCTCCGAGATCTTCGGTCGCTTGGCGCCCTTCGGGATGGTCTCGGTGCAGGTGACCTGCTTCGGCGCGGTCTGATCGGCCGTCGCCGTGCGCTCCCACGCGCCCGTCGTGAGCAGCACGAGCGGCCCCACGAGCAGCCCGACCGCCGCGGCGGCCGCGAGCCTCGAGCCTCGAATGGGCGACCGCCGCCGGCTCACCGACGCCTCCTGCGCTCGCGTCGCTCGAACAGCTTGCGAAGCGGACCCACCACGCTCTCGTCGGTGCGCACGACCACGGTGTCGAGCGACAGGCGTTTGAAGAGCTTCTCTCGCTCGGTTCGAAACGCCCGCATCGTGTCTCTGTAGTTGTTTCTGACACGCGAGCTCGAGGTGTCCACCAACACCTCTTGGCCAGTCTCGAGGTCCTGGAAGGACGCGAGGCCGACGTTGGGGAGCTCCTCGTCGCGCGGGTCGACGATCATCACGGGGATGACGTCGTGCTTCGCCGACGCGAGGGCGAGGGCGCGCTCGAAGCCGCCCGCGAAGAAGTCGCTGACCAGGAACGCCACGCTCTTGCGCTTCGTGACCATCACCAGCGTCTCGAGCGCGAGCTTCAGGTTCGTGCCGGTGTACTGCGGTTGGTGGCCGAGGATCTCGCGCACGACCCGCATGACCTGGCGATCGCCCTTCTTCGGGGGGAGGATCTTCTCGACGACGTCGGTCGCGAGGATGAGCCCGACCTGATCGTTGTTGTTGGTCGCGCTGAACGCACAGAGCGCCGCGACCTCCGCAGCGACGAACGACTTCGGCGCGCGCCGCGTGCCCCACGCCGTGCTCTGCGAGAGGTCCACCACGATCATCACCGTGAGCTCGCGCTCCTCGACGAAGATCTTCACGAAGGCGTCGCTCATGCGAGCCGAGACGTTCCAGTCGATCCAGCGCACGTCGTCGCCGGGCTGGTAGCTGCGGACCTCGCTGAAGCTGAGCCCCTGACCGCGGAAGACGGAGCTGTACGCGCCCTGCAGCTGATCGCTGACGAGGTGCTTCGTGCGGATCTTCAAGCGGAGCAGATCGCGCAGGAGCTCCTGCGGGACCGCTTGCGCGAGAGACTCGCGCTGGCCGCCCTCGGCCTTGTCGGAGGAGGACTTGTCCGCGCGCTTCAGCGACCCGCCGCGCGCGGTCGGCTGCGCGCCGGCTCGCGGTGTGATCGCGCTACGCCCGAGCGGGTCTCGCCCCTTGGCGCCCGCGCCCTCCTTGCCGTCCCCGCTCGAGGCGCCGCGCTTCACGGCACCTCGACCACCTCGAAGACCCTGCGCACGACCTGCTCGGCCGTGACTTGCTCGGCCTCGGCCTCGTACGAGAGCACGACGCGATGGCGGAGGACGTCCGCGCCGACGGCCTTCACGTCCTCGGGGGTGACGTAGCCGCGGTGACGAAGGAACGCGTGCGCTCGAGCCGCGAGCGCCAGCGAAATCGAAGCGCGCGGGCTCGCGCCGTATTCGATGAGGCCCACGAGATCGCGCATGCCGCGCGCTGCAGGCTCGCGCGTCGCGAACACGACCTCGACGATGTAATCCTTGATGCGATCGTCGACGTAGATGTCTTTGACGACGTCGCGCGAGCGGAGCAGAGCCTCGGCGTCGACGACCTTGGCTACCTTTGTCGCCTTCTGCTGCAGGGCTCGATCGACGACCTGTCGCTCCTCGATGCGGCTCGGGTAGCCGACCTTGATCATCAGGAGAAAGCGGTCGACCTGCGCTTCGGGCAGGCGATACGTACCCTCCTGCTCGATCGGGTTCTGCGTCGCCATGACGACGAAGGGCTCCTTCAGCGGGTAGGTCGTGTCCCCGATGGTGACCTGGCGCTCCTGCATGGATTCGAGCAGGGCGCTCTGCACTTTGGCGGGCGCGCGGTTGATCTCGTCGGCGAGCACGAGGTTCGCGAAGATCGGCCCGAGCTTGCTCGTGAACTCACCCTTCAGGTGGTTGTAGATCACGGTGCCGACGAGGTCGGCCGGCAGCAGATCGGGCGTGAACTGGATGCGCGAGAACTTGGCGCCGATGGCGTCGCAGAGCGTGCGCACCGTCAAGGTCTTCGCCAGGCCGGGCACACCCTCCAAGAGGACGTGTCCGCCGCAGAGAAGCCCGATGAGGATGCGTTCGACCATGTAGGTCTGGCCGACGATGACCTTGCCGACCTCGGACATCAGGTCGTTGAGAAACGTGCTCTCGCGGGCGACGAGCTCGTTGAGTGCGCGGACGTCCTGCATGGCCACGGGGTGTCTAGTCCTCCTCGACTTTCGTCCTACGTACCAGAATGGCGCCCATTCGTGACGAGTCCCTGCGACGAGGGTCTCCTTTTCGACTCGGCTCGAACCAACGCTCGACAAGACGAGCGACCCGGCCGTTCGATCTAGGAGAACGTCGCGCGGCTCAGCCAGGCGCGGGTGCTTCTGGGACGCGGATCAACGCGCGACCGTGCGCTTTATTTCCGTAGAGCTGCGATATGTCGAGCTTGTACTCGCCGGTCGCGATGATCGTGAATTGGACCGGGGGCGCGCTCTGCGGCTTGCCGTCGGGGAGCTCGCGCAGGACGCGCTCGACCAGGACCTTGCCCGCTGGCGAGAAGATCTTCACGGTGAACGGTGGGTCGAGCTCGTCCTGAGCGCGGAACACGAGCTTGACCGTTTCTCCGACTTTGAACGTCGAGGCGCCGAAGAGGATGGTCTCGATCGCTCCAGAACTTTCGATGGTGCTCGCCACGGTCGTCCAGTCGCGTCGCCGATCCGCTGTTGAGACGGCGACCAGTCCCACGCATTCTAGGCCTTCGCCAGCCTTTTTTCCAAATCGCGGCGTTCACCTCCCTGCTGTCGTTCGCTTGCGAGTGCCGCGCTCGGCGAATAAAGTTCCGTTGCCATGACGTTCTCGCGACGCGCGTTGAGCCTCGGTTTGTTGGTGGGCGGTCTGTCTCTCGGCCTCGGATGCGGCAGCGGAAACAAGGTCGAGTCCGCGAAGGTCACGCCGACCGACATGCCGGAGGGCGCGGATTGGACCGGCGTCTACTTCGACTCCGTCTACGGTTACTTTCACATCGTTCAAGAAGGCAAGGTGATCTCGGGCAAGTGGATCCGCCCGCAGAAAGACAAGTGGGGCGAGCTCCACGGTGAGGCCACCGGCAACGTGGTGAAGTTCACGTGGACCGAGTACACGATCGGCGCGATCGGCGCGAACGCCGAGAAGAACGGGCGCGGCTACTTCGTCTACGCGCGGCCGCCCGGCGACAACGTCGAGGACAAGTTCGACGGTGAGCTCGGCCGCGGCCAGAGCGAGCTCGGGACGAAGCTCACCGCGATCAAGCAGCGCAACACGAACCCCGACCTCGGGTCGATCGGCGGCACCGGCACCAAGGACTTGCAGGGCGGCGATTGGGACAACGAGGGTAAAGATTCGGGCGAGCCCGAGAAGCCCGCGAACAAGTGAGAAATCGGGGGCCGAACCAGCTTCTCTCGGCTGCGGCGCTCCTTTGGGTCGCGGCCTGTGACCCGAAGGCCAGCGCCGATCAAATGTCGAGCAAGGCCCACGCGGGGGCGTCGGCGCTCGGCGAGAAGGCCGAGCAGAAGGCGGTCGATCTCGGCAAGGGCGCGAAGTCCGCGGCGCTCGCAGAGGTCGGGTCGGCTGCCGGAGCGGCGAAGCGCAAGGTCTTTGGGGTGAGCGACACGGGCGCCCTCAGCAAGAGCGCCGTGACGTGGCTCGGGGAGAAGGCCACGGACGGCTCGCCCGAGGCTGCGGTCAAAGCCGGCGTGCAGGTGTTGCCCGTCGCCGCCGAGGCCGCGCGCGTGATGAACGACGTCGTCGACGACGAGACGGTGGTCGAACCGATCGTGCAGAAGGTCGAGCCTGGCAAAGAGCCTGAGCTCGACAAGTCCGTCACCTCGATGCCCAAGCTCGAGGTCATCGATGGCCTCACCGTCGGCTTCAAGCGGCTCGACGCGATCGAGAACGCCAAGATCGAGAAGGAGCGCGCTTACCTCGTCCTCTGGCGGCGCGAGACTTATCTCCTCGGCTTCCTCTATCGGTCGAAGCGCACCATCGATCTCGAGGCGCTCGTGAAGGCGACGCCCAAGCTGATGGGGCTCGTCCACTCCCAGCTCTGAGCGGTTCGTCTCACGGCAATCGGTGACAGTCTTGTCAGCCGAGCTCTGTGAAGAAACCTTGCGGTACCTTCCAGTGCTCTCGGGCCGTGCTTATGGGGTGCGCCCATGAGCTTGTCGGAAAAGACCATCGTCATCACGGGCGCCAACACCGGTATCGGGCGGGCCAACGTGCTCGCGCTCGCGGCCATGCGGCCGGCCCATATCGTGATCGCCGCGCGCAGCCGTGAGCGAACCGCGCCCGTCCTCAGCGCCGTTCAGGCCGCGAACCCGAGCGGGAAGGTCGATTTCGTCGAGCTCGACCTATCGGATCTGGATTCGGTGCGGCGCGCGTCGGGCGTCCTGCTCGAGCGCGACAAACCGCTCGACGTCCTCATCAACAACGCGGGCATCGCGGGCGTCCAAGGCGAGACAAAGGACGGGTTCGAGCTCGCCTTCGGGACGAACCACGTCGGTCACTACCTCTTCACCGAGCGGCTCTTGCCCCTGCTCCGTCGAGCGAAGAAGGCGCGCATCGTCAACGTCGCCAGCCACGGCCACTACCGAGCGAAGGCGCTCGACTTCGACAAGGTGCGCGGTCGTTCGCGAACGGTCACCGCTTTCCCTGAGTATTGTGTAAGTAAGCTCGCGAACGTCCTTCACGCGAGCGAGCTCGCGCGGCGCCTCGCGGGGACCAACATCACCACCTATTCGCTGCACCCGGGCGGCGTCGCGAGTGACATTTGGAGTCGGCGATTGGGGGTCTTCGCGGTGCTGCTCAAGCCGTTCTTGATCACCAACGAGAAGGGCCAGCTCACGCAGCTCCGCTGCGCGACCGCCCCCGAGCTCGACTCGGAGACGGGGCTCTATTACGCCAAAGAGCGCCCGGTCGAGCCCTCGCGGCTCGCGCGCGATCTCCGACTGCAAGACGAGCTCCGCGCCCGCAGCGACGAGTGGGTGCGCCCCTTCCTCAACTAACAGAGTTGTCATTGTGAGCCGCCCATGAGACTTCGGAGCATCGCCGTCACCGAGCTGCGGGCTCGGTTCCTCGAGGGCGTCGAGGCCCTCGTCCAACACCCGCGGGTCGAGGTCGTCGTCGCGCACGTCGGGGGGCCGACTGACAGCGCACTCCTCGACGAGGTCGCGCGCGTTTGGTCGGTGCCCGCCTCCGACGAGGTGCTGAGCCTTTATCGCGAGGTCTCACGGCTCGAGCTCGTGTGGCGAGCGCTGCCGGCCGGCACGCCCGACAACCACGCGCGCCCTCCTGCCGACAAGACGATCTCGGGGAGCGAGCGCGACGCCTTCGGTGCGGCCGAGGGCGACGGCGTCATCGAGCTCGCGCCCGCGCGCGACGTCTTCCTCGAGGAGTCTTCTCTACCCGTCGATCTCGAGCCCGTGCTCCTCGACGGCGTGGAGGTCGGCGGCGACAAGCTCCGCGTCTTCGACAATCACACGGTCTATCGTCAATTGCTCGTCGCGCGGCTCGGGGCGGGCTTTCGCTTCGCGATCGCGAACGACTACCTCGCCGACGTCGAGGAGCGCACGCTCGAGCTCGGGCGGGCGCTCGCGTTCATGATTGGCAATCTGGGTTACGCCGGCACCGAGGTCACGCCGGCCGTACTCGGAGAGCTCGGCCTCGTCTCGCCAGACCGACGCTGGGCCTCGCTCGTGGCCGAGCGCTGACAGCGCTGTAATCGAATCAGGCGGGCGGCGCGCCGTCTCTTGCGGCGCGGAGGGCGTCGCGAGCAATCTCGACAGTGCGCGTGATGTCGGCTTCGGTGTGCGCGTTCGATAGGAAGGCCGCCTCGAATTGGGAGGGCGGCCAATAGACGCCGCGGCGGAGCATCTCGGCGAAGAAGGCCGCGAAGGCTTGGCGGTTTGCGCGGTCCGCGTCGGCCCACGAATTGACAGCGCTGTCGGTGAAGAAGAGCGTAATCATCGAGCCGACCCGCTGGACGCGCGCCGCTATCCCGATGTCGAGGATGGCTTGTTCGAGCCCCGTCTGGAGCGCCGCGCCGAGCGCCTCGAGGTGGGCGTAGACGCTCGGCTCCAGGCGCTCGAGCGTCGCGAGGCCGGCGCTCACCGCGACCGGGTTACCGCTCAGCGTACCTGCTTGATAGACGGGGCCGAGCGGCGCGATCCACTCCATGATGTCGGCGCGCCCGCCGTAGGCCGCGAGGGGCATGCCGCCGCCGACGATCTTGCCGAGGGTCGTCATGTCCGGCGTCAGCCCGAAGCGCTCTTGTGCGCCGCCGCGCGCCAGGCGGCAGCCCGTCATGACCTCGTCGAAGATCGAGACGGCGCCGTGGTCGCGACACGTCGAGATGATCTTCTCCAAGAAGCCGGGCTTCGGGGGCACGCAGCCCATGTTGCCGACGACGGGCTCGACGATGACAGCGGCGATCTCGGCGCCGCGAGATGCGAACAACTCTGTAAGCGCTGCTTCGTCGTTGAACGGCAGCGTCAGCGTCGTCCTCGCGATGCCCTCGGGGACGCCGCCCGAGTCGGGCTGGCCGAACGTGGCGAGGCCGCTACCCGCTTTGACGAGCAGGTGGTCGGCGTGGCCGTGATAGCAGCCCTCGAATTTCACGATGAAGTCGCGCTTCGTGAAGCCGCGCGCGACTCTGAGCGCGCTCATCGTCGCTTCGGTGCCGCTCGACACGCACCGCATCATCGTGATGCTCGGGTAGAACGAGCGGATCTTCTCGGCGAAGGTGACCTCGAGCTCGGTCGGGGCGCCGTAGCTCAGGCCGCGCTCGGCGGCGCGCTGCACCGCGCGCACGACGTCGGGGTGCGCGTGCCCGAGGATCATCGGACCCCAAGAGCCGACGTAGTCGATGTACGCCGTCCCGTCGGCGCCGTAGAGGCGAGCGCCCTCGGCGCGCTGGATGAAGACGGGGTCGCCGCCGACGGCTCGAAAGGCACGAACCGGGCTGTTCACGCCCCCGGGGATGCTCCTGAGAGCACGTTCGAAGAGGGCGCGGCTCATGGTGTCACTCATGGGCTCGGACAATTACCAACAGGCCCCGCTCGAGGGAAGCTCCGGCGCCGATTGTTCTCGAGCGCGATACAGGCTGTCCGGTCGCGCTTCATCGGACCTTGATTAGACTGGCCCTCGATGATCGACCTCTACACGGCGGCGACGCCCAATGGGCACAAGGCATCCATCATGCTCGAGGAGCTCGAGCTGCCCTATCAGGTCCACGCGCTCTCGCTCGGAAAGGGAGACCAGAAGTCGCCCGAGTTCCTGAAGATCAACCCCAATGGTCGAATCCCCGCGATCGTCGATCGCGACGAGGGCGACTTTGCGGTCTTCGAGTCGGGCGCGATCCTGATCTACCTCGCAGAGAAAACAGGGCGCCTCTTGCCGACCGAGCGAAAGGCCCGCTCCGTCGTCTTGCAATGGCTGATGTTCCAGATGGGTGGGATCGGCCCGATGCAAGGGCAGGCCGGTGTCTTCTTCCGCTATGCCCCAGAGCGGATCCCCTATGCGATTCAGCGATACCAGCGTGAGACGCGCCGCCTCTATGAGGTCTTGGACAAGCGCCTCGCGGAGGCCGAGTACCTCGGCGGCGAATACTCCATCGCCGATATTGCGACGTATCCCTGGGTGAAGGGGCACGACTGGGTCGGTGTCGACGTCGACGGACTCACCCATGTGCAGCGTTGGCTTGCGGCGATCGGCGCGCGGCCGGCCGTGCAACGTGGTCTCGCGGTGCCGACCCCACCCCCCAAGGAGACCGAAGCTGAGAACCGCGTGTCCGCGGCGCGCAGCATCCTCGTCTGAGGACTAGCCCTGCGCGGCGCTCGCCTTCTTCGCCTCGAGCGCCTCGACCTTGCGACGCAGCTCTTCCATGTCGAGGCCTTGAATCTTGGTGATGAGCTCGTCGAGCGCGCGAGCGGGGACCATGCCGGGCTGCTTGAAGAGCAGCACGCCATCACGCAAGACGGCGAGCGTCGGGATGGCTTGCACCTCGAAGGCGCTCGCGAGCTCGGGCTGAGCCTCGGTGTCGACCTTGCCGAAGACGACGCCGGGGTGGCGCGTGGACGCGGCCTCGAACACGGGCGCGAACATGCGACAGGGGCCGCACCAGCTCGCCCAGAAATCGAGGACGACGGTGCCTTTCTGATTGAGGAGCTGCGAGAGCTTGGGGGAGTCGACGGCGATGGTGCTCATGCCCATTCGAGCCAGCCCGTCGACAAAAGGGTTCAGGCCCCCGCGCGACGAGTGCGGTCGATCTCGTGTAAAACCCAAGTCCTCGATGCTGGTCGTATTCGTCGCTCCGTACTTCTCCGAAAACGCGAAGTTCTTCATTCGGCTCTTGGCGTCGCAGCCAGGCGTGCGCCTCGGCGTCGTCGGCCAGGAGGATCTCGGCCTCTTGCCGCCCGAGGTCTCGGCCAAGGTCGCTCGCTACGCGCGCGTCCGCGACGCGCTCACGACGAACGACATCGTCGCGGGCGTCGAGCAGATCCGCGCGGCCGAGGGCGTGCCTGTGCATCGGCTGCTCGGCATCCTCGAGCAGCTCCAAGTGCCGCTCGGCGAGGCCCGCGAGCGCCTGGATTTGCCGGGCATGCGCGGCGCTCAGGCGCTGAACTTCCGCGACAAGACGCGGATGAAAGATCTCCTGCGCGCAGCTGGCGTCCCGGTCGCGCGTCATCGGCTCGTGAAGACGACCGCGGGCGCGCTCGATTTCGCGAAGGAGGTCGGCTACCCGCTCGTCGTGAAGCCGCCCGCGGGCGCCGCGTCGCAGACGACGTTTCGCGCGACCGACGAGGCCTCGCTGCGCGCCGCGCTCGGTCCGACGTCCATCGCCGCGGACGGCGTCGTCCTGCTCGAGGAGTTCGTCACCGGCGAGGAGCACTCGTACGACGCGTTCGTGAAGAACGGCGAGGTCCTCTTCTACTCCGTCTCGAACTACATGCCTGCGCCGCTCGAGGTGGTGGAAAATCCCTGGATTCAGTGGCGGGTCGTGTTGCCCCGCGACTACCAGTCCGACGACATCGCGACGGCCGGCAAGAAGACGCTCGAGGTCCTCGGACTCGAGACGGGGATGTGTCACCTCGAGTGGTTCCGCCGCGCGGACGGGAGCATCGTCATCTCCGAGGTCGGCGCGCGTCCTGGCGGCGCACAGATCCCGACGCTCATCGCGCGCGCTCACGACGTCGACTGCGTCGGCGCCTGGGCGAAGCTCGTGGTCTTCGACACGTTCGAGCCTTTTCCCGAGCGCAAATACGCCACGGGGGCGGCCTACCTCCGCGGTCAGGGAGAGGGCCGCGTGCGCGCCGTGCACGGGCTCGACGTGGTGAAGCGCGACCTCGGCGCGCTCATCACCGACGAGCGCTTGCCGCAGATCAACCAGGAGAAGAGCAAGTCGTACGAGGGTGAGGGCTTCATCGTGGTGCGCCACCCCGAGACCGCGCGGGTCGAAGAGGCGCTGAAGCACATCGTCTCGACGGTGCGCGTGGAGCTCGGGTGAACGCGCTCGATCCGCACTCCTTCGCGCGGCTCAGCGAGGTTCGCGTTCGCCACGTGGACCTCGAGCTGGAGGTGGATTTCGAGCGGCGCGTGGTGCGCGGTGCCGCGACCTTGCACGCGACCGGCGCGGGCCGGCTCGTCCTCGACACGCGTCGCCTCACGATCTCCAGCGTGACGCGCGCCGACGGCGCGGCGGTCACGTGGACGCTCGGCGCCGACGACGAGCTCCTCGGCGCGCCGCTCACGATCGATCTCGCGGACGGCGCTGCCGCGGTCCGCGTCGAATACGAGACCTCGCGCGGCGCGCCCGCGCTCGACTGGCTCGCGCCCGAGCAGACCCTCGGCGGCGAGCATCCGTTCCTCTTCACGCAGGGCCACGCGATCGAGGCGCGGAGCTGGATGCCGATCCAGGACAGCCCCGCCGTGCGCGTGACCTACGCGGCGCGCATCACCGTGCCCGCCCCGCTCCTCGCGCTGATGAGCGCGGAGCGCACCGGCGTCGCGCCGAGCGCGGATGGCCAGCGAATCACCTACTCGTTCCGCATGGAGCAGCCGATCCCCGCGTACCTCTTCGCGCTCGCGGTCGGCCGCATGGGCCACCGCGAGACGGGTCCGCGGACGGGCGTTTTCGCCGAGCTGCCGATGCTCGATCGCGCCGCCGAGGAGTTCGCCGAGCTCGAGCGAATGCTCGGCGCCGCCGAGCCTCTCGGCGGGCCTTATCGGTGGGACCGATTCGACGTCGTCGTGATGCCGCCGTCTTTTCCTTACGGGGGAATGGAGAACCCGCGGCTCACGTTCGCGTCGCCCACGCTCATCGCGGGGGATCGCTCGCTCACCACCGTCGTCGTGCACGAGCTCGCTCATGCGTGGGCCGGCAACCTCGTGACGAACGCGACGTGGGACGACTTCTGGCTGAACGAGGGCACCACGGTCTACCTCGAGCTCCGTTTGAACGAGCTCTTGTGGGGACGCGAGCGCGCCGAGTTTCTCAAGGCCTGGAGCTTTCGCGAGCTCGCCGCGGCGATCGAGAACATGGGCGCGACGTCGCCCGACACGCGGCTCGCGTACGAGATGCGAGGGCGCGACCCGGCGGTCGGCGTCACGCTCATCCCCTATTTGAAGGGCGCTGCGTTCTTCTGGACGCTCGAGGATCTCGTCGGGCGCGAGCGGCTCGACCCCTGGCTCCGCGGCTGGTTCGAGCGGCACGCGTTCGTGTCGGTGACGGCGCGCGAGCTCATCGACGACGTGCGGACGCACCTGCTCCGCCCGACCGATCCGCCGATCGATCTCGAGCGCTGGGTGCACGCGCCGGGCATGCCGGACACACCGCCGCCGACGTCTCACTTGCTCGAGCAGGTCGACAGCGCGGCGCGCGCGTGGGTCGCGGGCGAGCCCGCCTCCGCCCTCGAGGCGCGCGGTGTCGCGCGCTTCACCCCGCAGGCGTGGCGTCATTTCCTCGGTGTTTTGCTCGCGTCGCCGCCCGAGGCCGCGCGCGTCCGTGAGCTCGACGCGGCCTTCGCGCTGTCGAAGAGCCACAACGCCGAGATCCTCGCGCCCTGGCTGAGGCTCGAAGCGCGCGCTCACGAGGGCGAGTCCGCGATCGAGGCGTTCCTCTCGACGCACGGCCGCCTGAAGTACGTGCGACCGCTCTACGTCGAGCTCTGCGCGAGCGACTGGGGCAAGCCGATCGCCAAGCGCATCTACGCGCGGGCGCGGCCTCGCTACCACGCCCTCGTGCGCGGAAACCTCGACAAACTCCTCGGCTGAGCTCGATCACTCGGTGAGGAGCGCGCCGTCGGGCCCGACGGCGTACGTGCCGTGCTCGGCCATCAGCGCGAGCAACGTCGCGCGGTCGGGTGGCGCCCCGAGCTTGCGCAGCGTCGCCGCGAGCCGCGCGAAAAACACCTCGTAGCCGGAAGGGGTGAGCATCGCCAGGTACCGCGCTGGCTCGTCGCTCGTGTTCGAGAAGCCGTGCGCGAGCCCGCGCGAGGCGTGCACGGTCTCTCCAGGGACGAGCTCGCGATAAGCGTCGCCGATCCTGAAGCGCAGGCGCCCCTCCAAGATGAAGAACGCCTCGTCGTGCCCTGCGTGCACGTGCTCGATGGGGCCTGCGTGGTGAGCCGGCATACGCCCCTCGAGCAGGGTGAGCGCGCCGCCAGTGTCCGACGCAGCGACCTTCACGCGGTAGGTCCAGCCTCGCATTTCGAGGAGGTCGCCCTCGTCTGGGCCGAGGACGTGGCCGCGCCCGCCCGCCAACCGAACGGGTCGGGGCAACGCGGCGTGCGACGGGGGGAGAGGCGATATCGTCGACTCGGTAGAAGCGTTATCGTGTGCTTTCATATGCGAAGATAACACAATGCCGAACTCGGGCTCGCGTTCGCACAGCCGAGGAGGGGCGGTGGCCGCGCCCGAGCGGGTGGCCGCGTACCTCCGCACGAAGCTCCGCGCGCTCACCGACGGCGAGGCAATTCCCTCGGTGCGCGCGCTCGTCGCGGAGCTCTCGGTGAGCCCGCTCACCGTCCAGAAGGCCTTCGCCATCCTGCGCCGGGAGGGACTGGTCGAGCCGCTCGCCGGTCGAGGTACCTTCCGTGTGGCGCCCAGCCCCGCGGCGCCAGCGGTGACGCCGACCGACTTCGCGTGGCAGGCGCTGCCGCTCGGTGCGCGACCTCCGATGGAGGAGAGCTTCACGCGGCTCGTGGCCGGCGCGCCGCCTGGCGCGGCGTCGCTCGTCGGCGGATACCCCGACGAGACGCTGCAGCCGCAGGCGCTCCTCGCGCGGGCCGCGGCGCACGTCGCGCGGCGAGGGACGGGCTTTCGACGCCAGCCCACGGCGGGCAACGCCGATCTCGCGGCGTGGTTCGCCGCCGAGCTCACGCGCGGGTTCGGCGCGCCGCGGAGCTCGAGTGACATCCTTGTTACCTCGGGGGGGCAGGCCGCGCTCACGACGGTGTTTCGTGCGCTCGCGATCCCCGGCGCGCCGGCGCTCGTGGACTCGCCGACGTACGTGGGCGCGCTCGCAGCGCTCCGCGCCGCGGGCATGCGTCCGATCCCCGTGCCGACCGATCGCGAGGGCGTCCTGCCCGACGCGCTCGCCGCGGCCTTCGCGCGGACGAACGCGAGCGTTTACTACGCGCAGCCCACGTTCGCGAACCCGACGGGCGCGAGCTTGTCCTTCGAGCGTCGCAGGGCCGTGCTCGAGGTCGCGGCGCGGGCGCGCGCGTTCGTGGTGGAGGACGACTACGCGCGCGACCTCGCGCTCGAGGGGCAGGCGCCAGCGCCGCTCGTTGCGATCGATCCGGCGCACGTCATCCACGTCCGCTCTCTCACGAAGGTCGTCGCGCCTGGCTTGCGCGTGGCGGCGGTCTCGGCGCACGGGCCCGTACGCGCGCGCCTCCTCTCCGCGCTCGCGGTGAGCGAGCCCTTCGTGAGCGGTCTCTTGCAGGAGATCGCGCTCGAGCTCGTGACGAGTCCCGGGTGGCAGAAGCACCTCGCGCGCTTGACGGACACGCTGCGCGCGCGGCGTGATTTGTGTCTCTCTCACCTCGCGCGGTGGAAGGTGAAGGTCCACGTCGAGCCGCCCCTCGGGGGCTACACGCTCTGGGTTCGATTGCCCGACAGCATCTCGCCCGATCGCGTGGCGCGGCTCGCGGCGCGCGCCGACGTCGCGGTGATGAGCGGCGCGTCTTGGTTCGCGGCCGAGGCGCTCGCGAGCTTCTTGCGCGTGAGCTTCTTCGGCGCGCCGATCGACGTGCTCGGGCCCGCGATGGCCACGCTCGGCCGCGCGGTCGAGCGTGCAGCGCGACCCACGAATTCACGCTGATTTCACGGGAAGACCGATGTTTCTCGAGGGGCGTCGAAGTCGGCGAACACCATGAACGCCACCCACAAGCTCGGCTCCCTCCTCGGTCTCATCACGTGCCTCACCTTCGGCTGCGAGAGCAGCTCGACCCAAGCCTCGAGGGTCGCCTCCGACGAGCCCGCGAAGGACACGTCGTCCGCTATCGCGCCCGCGACCTCCGCGCCCGTGAGCTCCGCGCCCGTCGCGCTGCACTCGAGTGCGCCCGGTACACCGCCGCCTGCGAGCGCGATCCCTCTGCTCGATCTCGCGTCGCTGCCGAAGACCGCGAAGGCCATGAACGGCAAGCGCGTCCGCGTCGTCGGCGAGACCTTCCAAGGGGCCTTCGTTCTGCAGTTCGAGAACGGCGAGGTCGCGAGCTTCGAGGTGAAGACTCAGGTGTGCACGCTGGCTCTTTGTCTGCCCGACCACCCCTGCTGCAATCGATGCGGCTCGGCCGTCTCGCTCAAGGGGCCCGAGCTCATGGGCGTGCGGTTGGTCTCTGGCGACGAGAACAACCCCAGGTTCGGGTGCGGCGGCGACAGCTGCTCACTCACGTGTAGCCCGGCCGAGGGGCGGTACGAGGCGATCGGCATCTTCCGCTTGGGGTCGAACGGCGAGCTCGATCTCGTGGTCGAGTCGCTCTCGCCGGCCTGAGCGCCGAGGGCCGCGAGCGCCCGAGCCGTGAGGGTTGACCACACGAGGGATCGCGGTTCGACTCGCGAGGTCTCGATGAGCATCCCCTCCCTACCCGTGAATGTGGGCGACACGCTGCTTGGCAAATACCAAGTCGAGCGCATCGTCGGTGCGGGCGGGATGGGAGCCGTCGTCGCGGTCCGCCACATCGAGCTCGGCGAGCTCTACGCGATGAAGTTCATGCTCCCAGCCGTCGCCGAGAACAAGGTCTCGCTCGAGCGCTTCATGCGCGAGGCCCGCGCCGCGGCGAAGCTCACGAGCGAGCACGTCACCAAGGTGCACGACGTCGGCCGACTCGAGAGCGGGGCGCCGTACATGCTGATGGAGCACCTGAAGGGCCAGGATCTCGAGAAGCTCCTCGACAAGCAGGGGCCGGTGCCCGCGAAGGTCGCCGCGCGCTATGTGATGCAGGCCTGCGACGGCATCGCCGAGGCGCACGAGCTCGGGATCGTCCACCGCGATCTCAAGCCCGCGAACCTCTTCCTGACGAGGCGCGCGAACGGCACGGACTGCATCAAGGTCCTCGACTTCGGGATCTCGAAGTCCGTCGCAGGCGCCGACGCGCAGTCGATGACGCGCACGACGAGCGTGATGGGCTCGCCCTATTACATGTCGCCCGAGCAGATGCGCTCGAGCAAGAACGTCGACTTCCGCACGGATATCTGGTCGCTCGGCGTCATCCTCTACCAACTGACGACGGGGCGCGTCCCGTTCCCGGGCGAGAGCATCACCGAGGTTTGTTCGGGCGTCTTGACCAGCGATCCGCCGCCGATCATCGAGGTCCTGCCGGGGATCCCCGCGGAGCTCGACGCCATCGTTCGTCGCTGCCTCGAGAAGCAAGCCGAGGAGCGGTACGGCTCGGCGCGAGAGCTCGCGGCTGCATTGGAAGCTCTCGAGCAGTCGCCACCGGCCCGCGAGGTGAAGGCCGCACCCGCACCCGCGGTCGCGGTCGCGGTCCCGGGGCCGCGCCTCGGGCCGGGCGGGACGATCGCGATCGAAAAATCCGAGGCGCTCTCGAAGACCACACCCGACGAGGGCGCTCGATCGAAGCCCGCGATGGGAGAGTCTTCGAGCGGTGTTGCCCCGGCCAAGACGGGCGACGTTCTCGCGGCGACGGCGACGTCGGCGGGGACGCCGCGGGGCACGTCGAAGGCGGTCTTCTTCGTCGCGGGTGGGGTGATCGCCGTCGCGCTTGCGGCGGGCCTCGCGCTTCGATTCTCAGGCAGCACGGCAGCACCGTCGTCGAACAACGCGCCTGTCGTCACGGCCACCGAGAGCGCGGTCGCGCGCGACACGAGCCCTTCGGGTGTGGCGACGGCCGCGCCGTCGATGTCGAACATCGTCGTGACGACGACGAGCCCTTCGGGCTCGGCGATCACCTCGGTTCGGAGCAATCCGACGCGGGCGACGGCGACGCTCGCGCAATCGAGTGCGCCGGCGGTGGCCACGGTGTCTCCGAGCGCCTCGGCCGTCGAGAGCACCGCGTACGACGCCGCCGCCGCGAAGGGCGAGTTTCGAGCCGCGACGACCAACGCGCAGGTCAGCTGCGGTGGAGGCGGCGCCATGCAGTGGGGGACAGTGTCCGTCACGATCGCGCCCGCGGGGACCGTGCAATCCGCGTCCGCGAGCGGCTGGGACGCGACTCGCAACGCCTGTGTCGAGCGCGCCTTTCGCAAGATGACGGTGCGCCCGTTCGAGGGCTCGGCGCAATCCATCAGCGAGCGGATCCGCGTGGCGATCGAGCCCGGCAAAGAGCCGACGCCAGCGCCCTAGATCTTGTCGAGCTCGCGCTGCTTCGTCTCGGGGAAGAGCAAGATGATCGCGCCGCCCACGGCGACGAAGATCGACAGATAGGGGGTTATTCGAGCGAGGTCCCCCTCCGACTTGCTGCTGAAATACAGGAAGAAGAGGCCCGTCGCGGCGCCGACGGTCTCGAGGATCGCGTAGAGCCCCGAGGCCGCGCCGCGATACGCCGTGGGGAAGAGCTCGTTCGCGAGCGCGCGGTGCACCATGCGACCACCCTGCGCGCAGAACATGAACGCGGCCCAGACGATCGGCAGCGTGATGCCGGGCCCACGATAGAAGGCGGTCACGAAGAGCGGAAAGAGCCCCAAGAGCGCGAAGCCGACGAGGCGGCGACCGATGCGATCCCCCAGGTATCCCGCGGCGACGTTGCCCGCGATGCCGATCATGCCGCCGACGACGATCATGATGCTGTAGTCCCTGGGGGCCCAGCCGTGGACGGTCTGCGCGAAGTAGCTCGTGAACTGGAACGCCGACACGAGCCCGATCGAGGGAAGGAACGCGACCGCGGAGATGCCGAGCGAGCGCGCGGGGCTCTTGGTGAAGAGCTCGACGAGCGATCGGAGCGAGGTCCCGCCGTGCCCCCCCGCGCCGTCGGCCCCGTCGAGCGCAGCCTGGCGCTCGGTGAAGCGGCGCGTCTCCGGTACGACGCGACCGAACCAAGGCATCAAGAGGAGCGGCAGCCCTCCAAAAGCGTAGAGCGAGCGCCAACCGAATGGCAGGACGTTGATGAAGGCATACGCGATGGCGGCGAAGCCGTGCCCGATGACCCCGAGCGCGCCCGCCATGCCGATGCCCCAGCCTCGGTGGGACGCAGGGAACTCCTCCGTCACCATGACGAGCGCCGACGCAGAGCCGGCGACGATGAAGGTGCGCGCGAGCATCTGCGTGACGACGAACTGCGCGGGCGATAGGGAAAACGCAGTCAAAAAGGTGAAGAACGCGGTGGCCGCGAGCGAGCCGAGGAAGACGCGGCGGCGCCCGATGCGATCGGCGAGCGGCACGACGAAGAAGGCAGGCACGGCGCCAGCGCGGATGATGCCGAGATAGAGGCTGATGTCCTTCTCGACGATGCCGAGCCCGCCGGCGATCTGCTTGAGCGCCGAGGTGAGCATCGCCTGGTCGTACTCCTCGAACGTGAGCGCGAGCGACACGGCGCCGAGCAGGTTGAGCTCGCGCGTCTCCACGCCCTCGGGGACCTTGCCCAAGAAGTGAGGGATCCACCAAGGGCGCTTCACCGGAGCGCGCGGTGGTGGAGGGGCCTCCGCGGTCGCAGCGGCCTCTGCGTTCGGGGTCGGGGTCGGCGCGGCAGGCTCTCTGGCTGCCTCCAGTTCGGGCTGCTCGGTCGTCACGGCGTCGAAGCGGGTGGCAGGGTGGTGTCGCCGGGCGATACGCCCGCGACGACGACGACGTCCGTCGACGTGCGCCCAGGCTTTTGTGTGGCGAAGAAGATCGTGAAGGCGTCGAAGCGGACGACGACAGGCTCGTGCGGAGCGACGCCGCCGCTCGGACGGAACATCGCGCCGCCGTTTTTCTCGAGGCCCTCGTCGGGGGCGTCGGCGAAGCGCGCCGCGAGGCGGATGGCGTTCTTGCCATTGTCGTCGATGCCCGTGAAATAGACCTGCACGATCGCGCGAGACTCGGCGCTCTCGGCGACGACCGCGGAGGGAGAGCCGACGTACGCGGAGTCGAGCCCGGTCGGATCGCGATCGGGGCGGAGCACAGGCCCACCGACGGGGTCGGTGAAGTTCACGCCGTCGATGCTCGAGGCGACCCCGATGCAGCTCTCGGCGCCGCAGCGCGCCTCGAAATAAAGGCGGAAGGTCCCGTCGGGCAGGCGCACCGCGCCCGGGCTCTTCGGCGGGATGGATGACCACGGCACGTCGGCGGCGGTCAAAACTGGTTCGGCTTCCTTGACGAATTCCCCCGTGGCGCCTGCCGCGTGCGCGAGGCCGATTCCGCCCGCGCCCTCGTAGAAGAGCAGCCGCTCCTCGTCCGCAGGGGTCTCTTCGACGTCGGTCGGATCGCCCGCGAGGATCACGCTCGGCGCGCCGACGACGCCGCCCTCCCATGGCTGGTCGGGCTCGAGCACGAACTCGAGGTTGCGATCGAAGCTGCGACCGTCGGTCGCGTGCAGGCGCGCGATGCGTGCCGGGGGATCTTCGGGGGCGGCGTCCTCGACGCTGGCGGCGAAGTAGCCCTCGATGTCGAACGTCGACGGATCGCCGTCGACGTCGAGCGCGCCGGGATCACGCAGGCGGTTGTTCCCATCGTCGACGGTGTTCGGCGGCGAGCGGTTTTCGCCGAGCTCGCCCGTCTTCAGGAGGCGAAACGGGCCGGCGCGGAGCGTCGGTGGGTTGTCGAGACCCGGCGTTCCGTCTGCCAGCGTCGCGCAGCCCGAGGGGACCGCCGCGGCGAGCGAGGCCGCGAGCGCCGCGAGCCGGAGCGCCTCCGTTCGGGGCGGCATCAGCGGAAGTCTCCGGTGAGGGTCGCGCCGATGTTCGCCATCTCGCCGGCCGCGCGGTAGTCGCCCGTGAGATCGGCGGGGCTCGTCTTCAGCGTGATGCGCTCGGGGAGGATGCTGAGCGCGCCGTGCACGTCGAAAGAGAGGTGGATGACGGGCACCTCGATGCCGACTCCGAACGAGATCGTGTGGCGATCGGCGTCGACGAAGTTGGTCTTGCCCGTCTGCGGTGGGATGGGAGATTTCTCGAAGACGTAGCCGGCGCGGATGGGGACCTTGATGACGTTCTGGCCGGTGCGACCGTCGAGGCCGGGCGGATACCACTCGACGCCGATGCGCGGCACGATCCGATCGGAGAAGTCGATCGGCTCGAGCTGCGTCTGGCGGAGCTCTCCGGGCAGCTCGATCGGAAACTGAGGAGGGATCTCGGCCTCGAGCGTGGCGATCGTGCGCGCGGTCGGGTTTTCGTACGCGCCCCAATTCACCCAGGTGAAGTCGATGTTGATGTGGAGCGGTGGATAGGGACGCAAGCTCGTCCCGAGCACGACCTGCTGCGGAAGGAAGGCCTGGATGGTGCGCGCCTGAAGCTCGTAGGTGAGGGGGACCTCGAAGCCCGCGGCCTCGATGGTCGTGTCGAGCTTGCCGTTCAAGCGCAGATCGATCGCAGTCTGGCCGCGGTAGGTGACGCCCATGCTCGCGGCCGGTGAGAGGTGGACGAGCACGCCGGCCTGCGGGTAGCGCACGCTCGTGAGGTCGACGTCGACCTCATGACGGAGCTGGGAGTTGTAGGGAAACAGCAGATCCGCGACGCCCGAGATCTCGAAGCGACCACGCGTCGAGGCGAGGAAGCTGATGCCCCCGCCGAGCTCGAGGAAGTCGACCGGACGAATGGCGAGGTTCGCCGCGAGGTAGAGCACGCTCGAGCGGTTGTCGTAGAGCTCCCAGCGAGGCACGTCCTGTCGCAGCGCCGTGAGGCGGCTGAGGCCCTCGTCGGGGACGTGCGTCGCGATGCCGAGCCCGATCGGCAGGCCGAAGAAGTTGCCGCTCGCCGCGATGCCGAAGAAGACGCCGTGCGAGGCCTTCACCCCGCTCGAGAGGTCGTTCACGCGGAGGTTGTTCTCGGCGTAGAAGTACCCGAGCCCGACGCGGATGCCCGTGTCGTCGACGATGCCAGCGGGGTTGTAGTAGTTCGCGGAGAAGTCGTCGGTGTCGGCGACGAGCGCGCCACCCATCGCCGTCGCGCGCGAGCCGTAGCCGTACGTCCACGGCTCGTGCGCGCTCGCGTGTTCGGAGTGGAGCGCGATCGCGCCGCCGATGGCGAGCCCGATCGAGAGCCCCGAAGTGAATCGTCGGCCGCGCATCAGAACGCCACCCCCGCGGTCGTGCCGGCCGCGAACATCATGCCGCTCGTCGAGATGACCGGCGCGCCCGGGTTGGTCGGCGACACCGACGCGTCCTTGTGGTGATCGCGGCCGTGCATGACTTGAACCTGCGTAAAGAAATCGACGTGCAGGCGCTTGAGGATGGGGCTGTGGACGTCGACCCCTGCGCCGAGCCCGACGATGCTGCGAGCCTCGGCGAAGAGGTTCGACTCGCCCGTCTGCTCGGGGCCGGGCGCGGACTCGAACGCGTAGCCGCTGCGAACGTCGAAATCGAGGCCGGCTTTGAGCTTCGCCGAGTACTCGAGCGAGGCGCGCACGATGGCCGTGTCGTTGAACTCGGGCGGGACCTTCTTCAGCGCGCCGCAGATGGGCAGCTCGAAGGTCGTGACGTCGAGCGGGCATCGCACGGTGGCCTCGGCGAGGCCCGGATACTCGGACCAGCGACGCCACCCGACGCCGATCGAGCCGTGGATCGGGCCGGTGACGTGCGCGAGCTCGGCCTCGACGGTGAGCGGATCATATTGGGCCGTGCCGCTCACGAAGATCGGCGGGACCGTGACCTGTCCCAAGTCCTTGATGTCGACGCGCACGTCGAACTTGCCGATGAGCGAGCCGCGCACCGTGGTGCCGACGCGAAGCCCATAGGGCAGATCGACCGAGACGCCGACCACGGGCGCGTACGAAGCGACGAGCGTGTCTTGGACTACGGCGCCGAGTTGCCCCGAGGCGTCGACGCTCACGAGCACCGTACCCGCGAGCGCAGCGAGGGCCATGAAGCCGCCGCCGATGTGGACGCCGTAGCCGAGATCGACCCCGAGCCCGACGATCGCCGAGATGCTCTCGACCGCGTCGGGCATGAGAAATTGCGGCGTCTCCGGGTAGAGGATGCGGCTCCTCACGACGACGTCGAACGGCGTCAAGAACCCGAAGCCGAGGACGATGCGATCGCGCAGCGGCTCGGGGAGAGGAAAGGGCAGGACCCCGCCGAGCATCGTCGCGGCGAGCCCGTCTGTCTCGAGGGGCTTGTTCGCAGAGACGTCGAACACCGCGCCTTCGACGCCGAGATCGAGCTCGGGGAAGCGTGCGTACGCGAGCAGAGCGGGGTTCGTGTAGACGGTCTCGAAGCCCTCGCCGATCGCGACGCCGCTGCCCGCCATCGAGGCCGCGCGCGGCCCATAACCGATCACGTCTTGCGGCGAGGCTGCTGCGTCGCCGGCCGCGAGCGCTGTGAGCGCGGCGACGCTGGCGGCGATCGCCGAGCGTCGCGCGCGTGAGGACTGCGTTCGAGGCTCGTCCGCCCACTGCGCTGCGCGCTCCCCCAGACCCATCGACGGCATCGTAGGTGGTGAGCCCCGCGCGAGAGAAGACCCTCGTCGGAGGTGAGGGATCGCGCGCTGTGGGTCGGCCCGCCGCGCGCTCGTGGTAGCGTGCGCGCCCGGTCGAAATCATGGTCGAATCCACGCAGCACGATCTCTTGGCGATGCTCCCCGAGGAGATCGCGGCGACCTTCGAAGTCGACATCGCGGACGCGCGACGCCTGCTCTCGCGCGCCTGCAAAGACGGCGGCCTGCCGGACCGCGCGCCTGCGACCATTCGCAGGGCAGCGCTCGATCGCGTGCGCGCCGGCACGCGCGGGCCGCGCCTCACCGAGCTCGAGCGCAGGCCGAGCCTCGTCGATCCGTTCGTGAAGTACGCGTTCGGGACGCTCGACGGCCGCTCCCTCGAGACCGTGCGCATCCCCCTCGAGAAGCCCGGTCGCTTCAGCGTGTGCGTGAGCTCGCAGGTCGGCTGCGCGATCGCGTGCGCGTTCTGTGCGACCGGTGAGATGGGCCTCGTCCGCAACCTCGAGGCCGGCGAGATCATCGAGCAGATCGTCCGCGTGCGGCGCGATCTGCCTCCGGGTGGGCGCGTGCACGGCGTCGTGTTTCAGGGCATGGGCGAGCCCCTCTCCAACTACGACCGAGTCGTGCGCGCCGTGCGCGTCTTGAGCGAGCCTTCGGGGCTCGCGATCGATCAGCGCAACGTGACCATCTCGACGTCGGGCTTGCCCCTCGCGATCCGCAAGCTCGCCAAGGATCTCCCTCGCGTTCGACTCGGTGTGTCCATCGGCGACGCGAGGCCCGATCGGCGCGCTGCGCTCATGCCGATCGACACCGCGAACCCGCTCGACGAGGTCCTCGAGGCCGCAGGCGAACACGCGCGGGCCTCGGGCTACGCGCCGATGTGGGCGTACACGTTGCTCCGCGGCCTCAACGACGACGCGGACGCCGCGCGGGCCCTCGCCGAGCGCGCGACCCGATTCGCGGCGCGCTTCGGTATCCGCCCGCGCCTCAGCTTGATCCCGTTCAACACGTGGACGCCGAACAGCGGTCGAGCCTTCGAGCGGGCGCCGGACGCGACGCTCGAGGCTTTTCGCGCGACGCTGCTCGCGCACGGGCACGGCAGCATCGTGCGCTACAGCGGCGGCGGCGACGTCGGCGCGGCGTGTGGCCAGCTCACCCGGACGATCGGGCGAGGGCCGTCGAGCGCGCCCTCGCCGCGGTGACGGCCCGGCGGCCTAGGCCTTGATGAGGGCCGCGAGCGACGCGTGATCGGACGCGACGAGCTCGCGAACCCGGTCTTTGTCGATGTCGGCGACGATGATCTCACCGACCTCGTTGTTTACAGCGCTGTAAATGCCGCGCGCGCGCATCGCCTCGGTCTGGTGCTTGTTGTCATCGGTCGGCGTCAGGTAGTGCACCGACTCGATCCGATAGCGATGGATCAAGTAGAGCTGCGCCAGCGTCATGAGGCGCTTGCGGCGCAGCGAGACGTCGAACGTGTTCTGGTCGCGGATCGAGAGGATGCGCCGGCCGCGGCGATCTTGGATCGTGTGGAAGATGACGTTCGCGGCCTTCTCCCCGCGAGGCAGCGCGCCGCGCGAGATCGCGAGCTCGAGGAGCTCCGCCCCCGCGCTGTGAGGCTTCAAGGAGACCTTGAGGCCGCCCGTGAGCTCGTGATGACGCGTCCAGATCTCGAGCCACTCTTCGAGGAGCTTGGGCGGCACCTCGGTGAGCTGCGTGTGCTGGAACTGGGTCGAGCCCTTGCCCATGGCCTTCGTCGTGGAGGTTCGGCCCGTGAGCGCGAGCAGGGCCGCGTCGCCGCGCGGGCCGCCGACCAGCGTCTGCGGCGTGCGGTACGGAGACTCGATGAGCCGCAGCTTCCTCTGGAGGCGCGCGAGCGCGAGCATGCCGTCCTCGCGGAGGGCGCGCGCGAACTCCTCGGAGGCGAGACCGTCGACCTGGTGCCCGCCGTAGGTGATGAAGTTGAAGACGTAGCCGAGCTTGCCGAGCTCGTCGGGGAACGCCCGCATCTCTTCGTCGCTCATCCCTGTCGTGTCCCAGTTGAAGGACGGTGACAGGTTGTAAGCGAGCATCTTGTCCGGGTAGACCGCGTGGATCGCCTCGGCGAACTTCTTCGCCTCTTCGAGGTTGGCCGTCTTCGTCTCCATCCAGAGAATATCGGCGTAAGGCGCGGCCGCGAGGGACTTGGCAATAGCGTATTCGATGCCGCCGCGGACTTGGTAATAGCCGTCTGGCGTCTTCGCGTGCTCGCAGTCCCAGTGCACGTCGATGCCCATGTCCTTCGCGCGGCGCGCGATGGTGTAGAACGACGCGCGAGACGCGAACGCGAGCCACTCGTCGGCGGTCATCGAGAACTCGACGCCCTCGTTCGCCAGGAAGCGCATCTCCTCGAGGACGGCCTCGCCGAAGGTCATGACCTCGGCCTTGGCTTGCCACACGTCGACGAGGCGATCCGCGAGCGGATCGAAGACGGCGTCGACGCTCTGTTTGCCGGCTGCGGCGTAGCGCGCGAGCGCTTGATCGACG
Organism: Polyangiaceae bacterium; assembly: GCA_046351325.1. GTDB lineage: Bacteria > Myxococcota_A > Polyangia > Polyangiales > Polyangiaceae > Xiheicaenibacterium. The sequence continues at coordinate 450,467 of JAXLYR010000002.1, forward strand.
GCCTCACCGAGACCGACGTCCTCGAGCCACTCGTCGGCGGCCACGTACTCTTCGTCGGAGGTCTGGTAGATGAGGTAGCCCGAGAGCTCCTCGATGCCGCCGCGGTGCAGCCGTCGCAAGAGCGCGTTGAACGCGACCTTGAAGCTCGGCAGCGAGGTGTTCGTCGCGCCCAAGACGAAGGGCTGATCGCGCTCGTCGCTGCGACCGTCGAGCAGCGTCGCGGACTCGGCGTCGGTGCGGGCGACGATGATTCCGGCGACCTGCATGATGTCGAGCTGCAGGCGCGCCGCGCTGAGCCGCTTGATTTGCTCGTCCTCCGACACGAGGACCTTGCCGCCTTGATGGCCGCACTTCTTCACGCCGGGCTTCTGATCTTCGATGTGGTAGCCCGGGATGCCGACCTCGACGAAGCGTCGCACGAGGTTTCTGACTTGCGCGTCGCCGCCGTGACCGGTGTCCGCGTCGGCGATGATGAACGGGCGGAAGTCGTACGGAGGCGTGGCCGCGCGCTGCGCCGGCGTGAGGCGCGCGCGCGCTTGGAACTGGTTCTTGTCGGCGGCGAGCAGCGCTCGCACGAGGACCGCGGCCTCGTTGGGGACCTGGCTCAAGGGATAGCTCGCGAGGTCGGGGCCAGGGTCCTCTTGCATCGAGCCCTTCGCGCTGGTGGCCCAACCACCGAGGTAGATGGCCTCGATGCCCATGCGCTTCATCGTCACGGCTTGCCCTGGCGAATACGGGCCGAACGTCGTGATGCCGCGGCGCTCCTGGAAGAGCTCTCGCAGCCGATCGTAGAAGGCCTCGGCGGCGTCGCGCGCGATCGCGTAGTCCTGTCGTATCGAGCCGCGCTGCTCGACGACCTCACGCGGAGAGAACAGGCGGCGAAGACCGGCGAATCGCGGCCGATCGAACCACCCTCGCATCAGTTCGATTTCGTCGGAGATATTGGGCATGCGCGCGACATCCTAACAGCAGGCGCGCACGCATCGACGGACAGCTTCGACTACTTCTCTCGAAAGTAGCAGTGGTCGCCCTGGACCTCGCAGACCGCTTTGGCAGCGTCGGTCCACTCGCATTTTGCCTTCTCGGGGAAGCCGACCATGCTCATCTTCGCCTTCGTAACGTTGGCCATGGTCTCCTCCGACATGACCAAGAAGTTCACGTCGACGACGGTGTTGTCGCCCTTCACCGCGACGACGAGATCAGCGTCCTCGCACTTCATCATTTCCTTGTAACCGGCGGCGGTGATCTTCTCGCGGAAGGCTGCGGTGAGGGCCTTCTTGTCGGTCGTCTTGTAGAAGCCCGAGCCGCCACCGCCCTCGAGCGCCGACTTCTCTCGGGGGAGGAACTTGCGCAGGTCCTTCTGCGGGATGATGTCGTCGTACTCCTTGGGGATGTCGGGCTTGCACGCGACGAGGCCGAGGCCGACGAGGCCGAGAGAGGCGAGAGCGGCCATCGAAACGAGCCCGAGACGTGCACCAGCTTGCGACTGCATCGAATCCTCCGACGGGCGTGCTACGTGGCTCGGCGCCGGACCTTCCCCGCGAACGGTGAGGTCGCCAATCTGACGTTGCAGGCGGCGGGGACCCGTGGCGATAAGAGCAACGGAGCTCCGACGTGCGCAAGCGAATCCTCACCGCGATAGCTCTCCTCGTCGTCGCGCTGGGCGTCGTCGGCCTCGCGCTGAAGACTCGGCCTTGGACGCTCCTCCGCAAGCACGCGGGCTCGGCGTCAGCGTCCTCCAGCCCGAAGCCCCCCGAGGTCCTGACCGTCGCAGGGTTGAAGCTGCGGCCGCGTGCGTCGGTCACCACGATCGAGCTCCTCGGCACGGTCAGACCCAACGAGTCCGTGGTGATCGTGTCGGAGGTCGCGCGGCGCATCGTCAAGGTCCGCTTCGAGGACGGCGCGACCGTGCACGCTGGCGAGGTGCTCTTCGAACTCGACGCGGCGGATCTGACCGCGAAGTCTCAGGAGCTCGCGGTCAAGCGCCGGCTGGCCGTCGAGACCGAGGAGCGCACGCTCAAGGCTGTCGCGACGGGCGTGGGTTCGCAGGCCGACAGCGATCGAGCCCGCACCGAGCGCGAGGTGCTCGACGCACAGCTCGGCACGCTCGCGGTCGACCTCGCCAAGACGAAGCTCACTGCGCCTTTCTCGGGCAAGCTCGGTCTTCGCGCAGTGAGCGTGGGCGCGCTCGTTCGGCCCGGCGACGTGCTCGTGACGCTCGAGGACACCTCGAAGCTCAAGGTCGATTTCTTGGTGCCCGAGCGCTGGGCCGCCGACGTGCAGCCCGGGCTGAAGTTCAAATTCAAGGTCGGCGGCGGCGACGCGCACGACGCGACGGTGCTCGCGATCGAGCCGCGCATCGAAGACGCCTCGCGCAGCCTGCGGGTCCGCGGCCTCTCGGACGCGGTCGCCGGCATCGTCTCGGGCTCGAGCGTGTCGGTCGAGCTCCCGCTCGGCGCTGCAGAGCAGCGGCTCTACGTGCCGAGCGAGGTCGTCATCCCGTCGCTCGGTGGGCACGCTGTGTTCGTCGCTTCGGACGACGGCACCGCGAAGCTCGTCGAGGTCAAGGTCGGTGTCCGCAACGAGCGTGAGGTCGAGCTCGTCTCGGGCGTCAAAGAGGGGGAGATCGTCCTCACCGACAACCTGCTCAGGCTGCGACCGGGCGCGAAGATCAAGCTCGCCGGAGTCGTCGAGTGACGCTCGCAGAGGTCTGCATCCGGCGACCGGTCCTCGCGATCGTGATGAGCATCGTGCTCACGCTCATCGGCGTCGTCTCCTTCTCGTTCATCGGTGTGCGCGAGTACCCGGCTGTCGACCCGCCGGTCGTCACGGTCACGACGACCTACGCGGGCGCGAACCCCGAGGTCGTCGACGCGCAGATCACCGAGCCCATCGAACAGTCGCTCGCGGGGATCGCAGGCATCCGCAACATCTCGAGCACCTCGCGCGAGGCGCAGAGCGCGATCCGCATCGAGTTCGATCTCTCGGTGGACCTCGACGATGCGGCGAACGACGTGCGCGACAAGGTCGCGCAGGCCATCCGCCTCCTGCCCGAGGACGCTGACGCGCCCGTCGTGGAGAAGGCCGACGCCGACTCCTCGCCGATCGTGTTCATGACGGTGAAGAGCGACACGAAGGACCTCCTCGAGGTCTCGAACATCGCGAACACCTTCATCAAGGATCGCGTCCAGACGATCCCCGGCGTCAGCAGCGTCCGCATCTTCGGCGAGAAGCGGTACTCGATGCGCATCTGGCTCGACGCTGAGAAGCTCGCGGCCTACCGCATCACGCCCGACGACGTGCGCAACGCGCTCGCCGCGCAGAACGTCGACCTGCCCTCGGGACGCATCGACGGCGACATGACCGAGCTCGCCGTGCAGACGAACGGCAGGCTCGAGACCCCGCGCGACTTCGAGCGCGTCACGCTCCGGACGGTCTCGACCCCCGCAGGCACGACGACCATCCGGCTCGAGGACGTCGGTCGCGCCGAGCTCGGCCCGCTCAACACGCGCGCCGGCGTGAAGAAAGAGGGCGTTCCCGTCATCGGCGTCGCGGTCATCCCGCAGCCGAACACGAACGCCATCGCGATCGCCGACGAGTTCTATCGCCGGCTCGAGCTCATCAAAAAGGACCTGCCGCCGGAGTACGAGATCGAGGTCGGCTACGACTTCACCAAGTACGTGCGGCGCAGCGTCGAGGAGGTCGAGGAGACGCTCGCCCTCGCGTTCGCGTTGGTCGCGCTCGTCATCCTCATCTTCTTGCGGGAGTGGCGCGCGGCGATCATCCCGGTCGTCGCGATCCCCGTGAGCATCGTCGCGACGTTCGGGATCGTCTGGATGTTCGGCTTCAGCATCAACGTGCTGTCGCTCGTGGGCATCGTCCTCTCGATCGGCCTCGTGTGCGACGACGCGATCGTCGTCCTCGAGAACATCTACTCGAAGATCGAGCACGGCATGCGCCCGCTCGAGGCCGCCGTCTCGGGCTCGCGCGAGATCTATTTCGCGATCATCTCGACGACGATCACGCTGGGCGTGGTCTTCTCGCCGATCATCTTCATCTCGGGCCTCACCGGGCGCCTCTTCAGGGAGTTCGCGGTGGTCGTCGTCGGCTCGGTCATGTTGAGCGGCTTCGTCGCGCTGACGCTCTCGCCGATGATGTGCCGCTACCTCCTCCGCGAGGGCGTGCACGGCGGCTTCTTCTACCGCCTCACGGAGCCGATCTTTCGCGGCATCACGCGCCTCTACGAGCTCACGCTGCGTGGCTTCATGCGCGTGCGCTGGGTCGCGCCGCTCGTCATCGGCGGCATCGTCTATTGGGCGTACACGCTCTACACGGGCCTGCCCACGGAGCTCGCGCCGCTCGAGGATCGCAGCAACATCCGCATCAACGTGCGCGCCCCCGAGGGCGCGACGTACGCGTACACCGAGCACCAGCTCGATCAGATCTCGACCTACGTCGTCGACAACGTCCCCGAGAAGTTCCGCACCTACTCGATCATCGGCGGCTTCGGCGGCGCGCAGGGCCCGAGCGGCGGCGTGCAGAACCTCTACCTCGTCGACCGCGAGGACCGCACCCGCTCGCAAGAGGAGATCTTCCGCGACCTCGGGAAGGTCGCTCCTGGCTTTACCGGTGTACAAGCATTCCCCTCGCAACCACCCACGATCGGCGCGCGCTTCGCGGGGCAGCCCGTGCAGTTCGTCCTCAAGGCGCCGAGCGCCGAGGCCCTCATCGAGATCCTGCCCAAGTTCCTCGAGAAGGCGCGGACGCGCCCCGAGCTGCGCTTCGTCGACGCCGACCTCAAGGTGAATCGCCCGCAGCTCAACCTCGAGATCGAGCGCGAGCGCGCCGACGAGCTCGGCATCAAGGTCGTGGACGTCGCGCGCACGCTGCAGCTCGGGCTCGGTGGCGTCCGCTACGGCTACTTCATGAAGGAGGGCAAGCAGTACGAGATCATCGGCCAGCTCGCGCTCGGTGATCGAGACGACCCGCGCGACGTCGAGCGCCTGTATGTGAGGAGCGCGCGCGGCGAGATGGTCCCGCTGAGCTCGGTCGTGGCGCCTCGCGATGAAGCGGGGCCTGCGGCGCTCTACCGCTACGACCGCTACGTGTCGGCCACGGTCTCCGCGGGCCTCGCGCCTGGCTACACGCTCGGCGACGGGATCGCCGCGATGAACGCGGTCGCGGCCGACGTCTTGCCCGCGACGTTCACGACCGCGCTGTCGGGTGAGTCACGCGACTTCGCGGACAGCTCGTCGAGCACGACGTTCGCGTTCGTGTTCGCCGTCCTGCTCATTTACTTGGTGCTGGCCGCGCTGTTCGAGAGCTTCCGCGATCCGGTCGTCATCCTCATGACCGTCCCGCTCTCCGTCGCGGGCGCGCTGGCTTCGCTCAAGTGGGCCGAGCTCACGCTCAACATCTTCAGCCGCATCGGCATCGTCATGCTCGTCGGCCTCGTGACCAAGAACGGCATCCTCGTCGTGGAGTTCGCGAACCAGCGGCGCAAGGCCGGCGTCGCTCTCTACGAGGCCTGCATCGAGGGCGCGGTCGCGCGCTTCCGGCCCATCCTGATGACGAGCCTCGCGACCGTCTTCGGCGTGCTTCCCATCGCGCTCTCGCTCGGCGGTGCAGCCGGGAGCCGGCGTTCGCTGGGCGTCGCCGTCGCGGGTGGGCTCACGTTCTCGCTGGTGCTGACGCTCTACCTCGTCCCCGCGATGCACGCGCTCATCGCGCGTCGTCGATTGCGCGAGGAGGACCCCGAGATCGTCCCCTCCACCACGCCCGGTGAGGGCGTCCACGCTTCGGATGCGACGCCGGCCCTCGCGCCGATCGACGCCGAGCCCGATAGCTCTGCGTCGCCCGCGGAGTAGCTTTGTCGGCGCGCGCGTGGCGCGTGGATTGCTAGGATTTTTGCGATGGAATCGCGCACGCTTCGGGCGCCTGTCTTCGCTGGGAGGTTCTATCCGGGCTCGGCCGGCGAGCTTCGGGCGACGGTCGACGAGCTGCTCGCGCTCGGCGCACGAGACCTTTCGGTCGACCCACCGAAGGCCGTCGTCGCTCCCCACGCGGGCTACGTGTATTCGGGGCCGATCGCGGGCACTGCGTTCGCGGCGCTCCAGCGAGGCCACGCAGAGCTCCGTCGCGTCGTCTTGCTCGGGCCCTCCCATCGCTTCGCCCTTCGGAGCGTCGCGCTCCCATCCGCGCAGGCTTTTCTCACGCCGCTCGGGCCCGTCGAGGTCGATCTCGAGGCCGCGGAGCGCCTCCGCGAGCGAGGGCTCGCCACGATCATGGATGGCGCGCACGCACGCGAGCACTCGCTCGAGGTCGAGCTCCCCTTCCTGCAGGTGATCGCGCCGAAGGCGACCGTGCTGCCCCTTGTCGTCGGCGAGGCTCGCCCCGCAGAGGTCGCAGCGATCCTCGACGAGGTCTGGGGCGGGGACGAGACGGCCATCGTGGTGAGCTCGGATCTCTCGCACTATCTGCCGTACGCCAACGCGCGAGCGATGGACGCCGAGACCGCGCGCGCGATCGAGCGCCTCGAGCCGGTCGACCCCATGCGGGCGTGTGGAGCGCGGCCGCTCGCGGGCCTCTTGAGGTCCGCTCGTGAGCGCGGATTGCGTGCGAGCACGCTGGATCTGCGCACGTCGGGGGACACCGTGCCGGGGGGGCGCGCAGAGGTCGTCGGCTACGGAGCCTTCGCCTTTTACCCACACTCTGGAGGTGACGCATGACGCGAGAGTTGGATCGAGCGCAAGGCGAGCTGCTCCTCGGGATCGCGCGCAACGCGATCGCCGCACGACTCGAGCTCCCTCACGAGTCGATGGAACCTCCCGACGAAGCGTGGTTGGAAGCCCCGGCCGCGACGTTCGTCACGATTCGAATCGGCGGGCGCCTCCACGGCTGCGTCGGCAACGTCGAGCCGATCCGCGGCCTTCGCGAGAGCGTCGCGCACAACGCGATCCTCGCCGCCTTCGACGACCCTCGCTCGCGGCCGCTCCGCGAGGACGAGCTCGGCCGAGCGAACCTCGAGGTCTCGGTGCTCGATGAGCCGCGTCCCGTGCCGGGCGCGACCGAACAAGAGGTCCTCGCGAACCTCCGACCCGGCGTCGACGGCGTGATCATCAGTCGTGATCGACGACGCGGCGTCTTCTTGCCTCAGGTCTGGGAGAGCTTGCCCGACCCGGTCGAGTTCTTCGACGCGCTCAAAGAAAAAGCGGGTCTCCCGAGGCGAGGTCCGCTCCCACATGTCGAGCGCTTCAGCGTGCAGAAGTTCGCCGAAGCCGACTGACCATCACGGAGGCCGCACAGCTTCGCGGTGACGGTCGCGTCAGTCACTCGAGGGCGGGAACCGCCTTCCCGAACGGAAGGGCGGCCGCTACCTTCTTCGTCGATGCCGCACCGTGAATACGTTCGTGCATTCCTCGAGTCCGACGACTTCGACACCGAGATTCTCCAGATAAGGAAGCTCGTCGCGACAGAGCGGATGGGCGAGCCTTTCACCGCCGAGGTCGTCGCGGTCATCCCTGCGGGGCAGATGACGGCATTACGAGGCGAGTCCGCGGAGGACACTCCCATCCTCGCGAAGGTCGTCGGCTCCGCGGTCACCATCACGGTCCGCGGCATGGAGCGCGAGGAGCTCGACGGAGTGGATATCGACGCGCGCGGGTGGCGCGATCTTCGGCATATCCACGGCGTGGTCCAGTCCTGCACCGACCACGTGAACGCGGACACCGGGGACCTCTTGTTGACGATGCGGATCGTCCCTCGACTGCACCTGCTCGCGATGGTGCAGACCTTCGAGGTCTATCTCGACAAGAGCCTACCGGACATCTTCAAGGCCAAGCTCGAAGCAGCGGGACTCGCTGAGGGCGTCGACTTCGAGTTCATCCTCAAAGGGGCCTACGAGCCGATCGACTTTACCGTCCAATACCGCGAGACCGATCTCGCCTTCCTGACGCGGCTCTGTGAGCACCACGGCCTGTCGTTCCACGTCACGCACGACACGGGGCGTGACAAGGTCGTCATCACCGACGATAACGGCGCCTTCGAACCGCTCGAGGAGCCGAGCTCGCTGCCAGTCCGAAGATCGGGTGAGCACAGCGGCGCGGGCGTCTTCGATTTGACGATCACGCGGAGCCTGGTCGAGTCCCTCTATGTCCAGCTCGACTACAACTACCGGACTCCCCAACAGGACCTCACGAGCCAGTTCGAGCTGCCCGAGGCCTTCGGCGGCGGCGTCGTCGAGTACGCCAGCCACTACCGGAACACCGCAGAAGGCCAGCGCTTCGCGACGCTCCGCGCCGAGGAGCGGCGCTGTCGCGAGATCCTTTATCAAGGTAAAAGCAACCAGCCGCACTTCCTGCCTGGTCGCCGCGCCACGCTCGAGGACGACGTGCGCTTCGGCAGCGCGGAGCTCCTGCTCGTCGAGGTGAGGCACGAGCTCGAGCAGCCGGCGAACCTCTCCGACGCGACGTCGAAGGCCCCCCACTACACGAACTCTTGGATTGGCATCCCCGCGGCGCGGCCCTTCAGGCTCGCGCGCACGACGGCGAAGCCCCGTATTCACGGCATTCTGCACGCCATCGTCGATCCCCTCCCGGGCGGCGAGATTGGGGAGTTCGCGAATCTGGATCAGGAGGGCCGATACACCATCCGGTTCTTCTTCGACACGGCGGGGTCGACCCGCGCGGTCTCCTCGAAGCGCGTGCGCATGATTCAGCTCCACGCGGGCCTGCACTACGGCGCTCACATGCCGCTCAAACCCGGTATCGAGGTCATGGTCGCGTTCGTCGACGGTGACCCCGATCGTCCGGTGATCGTCGGCGCGATCCCCAATCCAGTCACGCCGTCTCCCGTGAACGTCGTCAACGCGACCATGAATCGCTTCAAGACCGTCTCGGGCATCCTCATCGAAATGAAGGACAGGGGGTGAGCATGAGCGAACAAAAGCCACGCGCCAATCCCCTCACGGGCACCGTCGTGCTCGAGCCCACTCCGCCGAAGTCCGAGGCCAAGCCAGCGTCTCCACCGCCGCCTCCCGAGCCGCCCGCTCCTCCGAAGTCTGGACATCCCTTCGACGGGACGGTCCTCCTCGGCACACCGCCCCCACTCCCCATTGGCAAGAAGAAGGGAGACAGCGACGCTCCGCCGCCGACGCAGGCGATCCCCATGCGCCTCAACGGTCCGCCGGTCCCGTTCCTCGCCCCGCGGAGCAGCCAGCCACCCGACACGAGCCGCTCGAGCCAAATCCCCATACGGACGCCCTGGGCCGATGTCCGCACCGACGTGAAGCCCGCGCAGCACGCGCTCTCTGGAACCCTGGTCGATCAGCCCAAAGCGGAGTCCCATTCGAGGCTCGCTCCGTCTGCTCAGCCAGCGCCGCCCGCGCCGCCCGCGCCGCCCGCGCCGCCTGCTCCTCCGCCGTCCGCGCCCGCGCGCGCCGAGCCCATGGACCCGCCTGATCGCGAGTCGCGCGCCTCGGATCCTTGGGGTACGCAGCTCGAGGCCCTCGGGCCCGCGTCGACGCAGGCGACGCCCGCCGCGCCTGCCGCGCCCGCGCCTCAAGCCATCAAGCTCCCTGATCGCCCTGAGGTCAAATCAGGCCTCTACAACCGGTTCTTCAAGAAGAAGGGCTGAGCTCGTCGAGCCGAGAGCCCGATAAGGCCTCACGAGGACACGAACATGAGTCGTCGCGAGCAAATGGCCTATGGCCGCTCCCGTACCGGCGCGCGCCCTGGGTCGGATCCGCCCCCCGCACAACACGTCGCGACCCACCAACGGGTCACGCCAGGGCGGTTCAGGAGCTTCACCTTCTCGACCGCGGCGACGCCGCCGCCGGAGCTCTTGCCGTCCGAGGCGCCGCTGCCCGACAGCCCGGAGGAGCGCGCTCACAGCCGACCGATCATCATCGGTCTCTACCGCACCCACGTCTGGACCGAATACTACTCGAAGACCGACGAGTCGCTCGCCGCGCCCGCTGTCCCCGAGTCGACCGGCGCGACGGTCACGTACACGACCCCTATCGGGGTATCCGGGGAGACCGAGGCCGTATTTCGCCCGTCGAGTGAAGACTGGGCGACACGCACCGTCCTCGCGACGGTGGTCGATCAAATGCTCGGGACCGAAGCGCTCGTCCCCGAGGCTCACGCCGAACACGTCAATCCGGATACGGGCGCGGTCGAGCGCGGGGTCGCCACCGCGAAGGTCGACGGAGAGCCGCTCATCCAGACGACCGAGGAGGTTCGCTATTCCGATATCCTCGAGGACAAAGGCGAGCTCCACGTCTACGAGCGGTATTCGGCACATCACGACTTCGGATCAGCGTCCATGCAGGAGAGCATGGCGAACCTGCAGGTCGTCGACTGGGTTACAGGGCGGTCACCACGGCGCGGCGGTCACATGCTGGTCCGCGATGGGCGCGTCCTCGGCATCGAGAACGGCGACACCTTCCCCGGCGCAGCGTCCGAGCTGCGCAGCCGCTCGAGCACTGGATTGCCGCCCGTCGTCAGCGCGAAGGTCGCGGGCCGCGTACGGTCCTTGCCGCCTGGCACCTTCGCGCGCGCGCTCGACACCGCCGCGCCCGCGAGCCACCAGCTCCATCCGTCGGAGATCGCCGCCGCGACCGAGCGCTACCGCGCGCTCTCGGAGCACCTCGACCGTCACCCCGAGGTCGTCGCCAATCGGTTCGACGCCCAAACCCTGAATCGCGCGCTCGAGGCTGATCCTCAATCGGGGCGCCCGACGACGTTGCTCGGCAATCACTACGCCGAAGTCGCGAACGTCGCCTCGGCGGCGCGCGACGGCGAGACCGTCGAGCAGATCGGGTCCGCGGAGAACCCGACCTTCCTTCACCGCAGCGTGGACTCCGGCGTAGAGCCCTCCGCCTATCGGCCCCGCGCACCGGCGCGCGCGGCGTGGACCCCGCCCTCCAACGTCGCCCAGATGGAGGCGCCCGAGGTCCCGTCCGACTTCACCCACGCGCCGAGCGCGTTCCGCGAGCGCCCGCCCGCGAACACCGTCCCCATGCGGTCCTCGAGCTTGCTCTCGCGCGGCGCTGACAGCGCTGTCCAGACCGACGATCTCTATGACGACGCTGTCGAGCGCTCCAAGCCGAGCCGCATGTCGCGCTTTCGCACTCGAGCGAGCGCCGCGGCGCAAAACGCCTCGGCCTCGATCGCTCAGGGGGTCGGGAATTTTTACAACCGTGTTCGTAACCTGCTCGCCCGCGAGCAGGCCGCCGAAGAACCCGAGGAGGCTCCGGCCGCGGCGCCGAACGAGCACCCGCCGTTCGAGCGCGGCGACGCGTGGAATGTCGTCTCCGATGACGACCTCCAGCGGCACTCGTACAACATGGCGGCGAACGCCCTGAGCGCCAATCGAGTCGACAAAGTCCAATACGACTCGAACATCGGCGACAGCGGGACGAAGCAGGGCTTCTTCAAGCCGGAGCCTCCGCCAGGCTCGCGGAACGTGCCCGACGAAGCGCAGGGCTTCCGCACGGCGGAGCAGCCCAATTACCGACTCGCGGCGCGCGCGGTGTTGTCCTCCGCCCTCGATCGCGCGGTCGGCACCAACGTGCTCGCGACCGAGATCTTCGCCGAGCACTACAATCCAATGACCGGCGTCCGCGAGGTCGGCAACGTGTCCGCGCGTGTCGACGGAGCGCCCATGCAGAGCGGCGCGATCGCCACCGGCGCGCGGCGCGATCAGCTGATCGCTGCCGAACATGCGCGTCAGACCGCGGTCGCTCAGACCCTCTACCCGAACGACCAGACGATGGCGGCGAACTTCGTGGCGAGCAACGTCGCGAGCTTCGCCGGGGGGAAGATCGTCGACAACCAGCTGACGACCGCGGTCGACCTGCGCAGCCCGAAGACCCAAGAGGGGCTCGCGAACCTGCAAGTCATGGACTACCTGACAGCGCAGCGCGATCGACACCCGGGCAACATCTTCATCGACTCGAAGACCGGAGTCGTGAAGGGGATCGACAACGATCTCGCGTTCGGCGCGAGCCGCGATCTCGGGATGCACAACGTGGGGCTCCCGCCCGTCGTGCCGCAGCGCACGGCGGACGCCGTCCTGTCGATGACTGGGGATCAGCTGGAGCGCATCCTCAACGACCGGGTCCCGCCCTCGCAGCGCCTCACCCCCGCGGAGGCCTCGCGCGCACGCGACCGCCTGAAGGATCTGCAAGACCACATTCGGCAGAACCCGAACGTCGTGGTCTCCGACTTCGACCGCTACAAGACCTTCGATCAAGCCCGCGACGCCGGGGACAACAGCTACCTCGGGCGACACGTCAACCTGGTGGAGGCCGCGCTCTCGGGGCAGCTCCGCCCGGCCTCCAACGAGGACGGGTCGGCGATGACCACCACCACCGTCGACAACCCCGATTTCGACATCGGCACTTGGCGCTCGGGCATGACCGCGGACGACGAGGCGACGATGGCCACGTCGTCCGACAGCGCGGACGCTCCGTCGGACGACGTCTGGTCGCATATGCCCTTTGCGGCGATTGGGGATCTCGCGTCCGTCTATTCGGACTCCGACCTGGGCTCGAACGACTCGAGCGCGAACCAGAACACCGACTCGAACGCCGCGGACCAAGCGGCCAGCAACGACGGTTCGCGCGAGCGCGGGCAGCACTCGGACAGCAGCCCGACGCGCGGTCGCTCCCAATCCGAGGCGCACGCCTCCACCTCGAAGGAAGACAGGAAGAAGGACTTCGGCGGTCACGGCGGGCGCGGTCGATCGAGCAGCTACTCGCGGCCGATCAAGGCGTTCGGTCGCAACCCGGCAGGCGCGAACCAACAGATCGAGGCCGACCGCAGGACCTATGTCGCGGAGCGCCTCGCTATTCAGATCAAGGCGCACGCGAAGAACGACTCCGGCGTAGCGCCCGAATATCGCCCCTCCGGTTCTTTGGCGGGGATCGCCCCCGCCTCGAGCGATCTGCTCTCCGGGCTCGAGGCCGTCGAGGACGCGATGACCTCGACGGGGCTCGACTACATCGACGATCAAAACCTGGTGTCGTCCGACCCGAACGGGCAAGTCGTCTACGACACCAACATCGGTGATTCGAGCTCCACTTCGGGGCAATTCCACCCCGAGCCCGCGGAGCGCAGCCCCGAGGCCGCCGCGTATCTTGGGGACGATGATTCGCAGGCGAACGAGACCGCTCGCGCCCTGCTGGCCGCGGCCGTCGACCGCGCGCTCGGGACCAACGTGCTCGCGAGTGAGGTCGCGGCAACGCACACGAACCCCAATACGGGTGAGACCGAGTTCGGGCGCGTGACAGCCGACCCGCCTGGGCGCCCGCTCTCGGGCGACGATGGCCCTCGCACCGACGTCGACCCGAGCAACGCCGATTTGCAGCGCGGGCTCTCCGATTTGCAGGTCGTCGACTGGCTCACGATGCAAGGAGATCGCGGGCTCGACGACGTCCACTTCGAGGATCAGTCAGGTCGATTGACGGCTACGAACAACGAGCTCGCGTTCGCGCCGCGTGACACGGCGGATCAGGGCAACATGGGTATGCCGGCGAACGTCTCGCGCACGACCGCCGACGCCCTTCAAAACATGTCCTCGAGCGATCTCACCTCGCTCCTCGACCGCAGCGCGCCTCCCGGGCAGCGCCTCTCCTCGGCGGAGCTCCAGGCCGCCGCGAGTCGCCTCTCGCAGGCGCAGGAGCACGTGTCTCGTGACGGCGTCGCAGTCGACCAGTTCGACGACTCCACCCTCCAGAACTCGGCGGCCAAGCCGAGCTACATGTCTCGTTTCCGCGACGCGCTGAAGCGCACTGGCAACCAGATGGGCCGAGAGGCCTCGGACGCCAGCAAGGCCTTCGGTCAGGGACTCAAGGTCACGGCGAACCAATTCAAGGACACTTGGTTTCCCAAGGAGCAGACCGCGGGCGACCCGGTGAACGGTGTCCCGGCCGGCTCGCGACGCGTCTTCAGGCCGGGACCCGTATTCCAGAATTTGCGCGACCGGTTGAACGCCGAGGTCGAGCGGCTGCGGGGTCGGTTCGGCCGCGGCGGCGGGAACGAGGCGGAGAGCCAACCCGCTCCCGAGGGCCCGCCGAAGCGCGCCCCCATCGACACGCGCGGGCCCTGGCGCGTCGTGGGTGACAGCGCTGTAAGCAAACGCCCGGAGGCCCCGACCGGCCCGAAGGTCAACGTCAACCGCGTCGACAAATACACCTATAAAGACTCGATCCCTGGCTCGAGCACCAACGTCGGGTTCTTCAAACCCGAGCCGGACAAGGCGCCGAACCTGCCTCACGCTGACAACTTCTCGCGGACGAACGATCGCGGTGAGCCAGTCGGCCCGCACCTCGCGAGCCGTGCTGTGCTCTCTTCGGTCCTCGACCAGGCGCTGGGCACCAATGTCCTGTCGACCGAGGTCTTCGCCGAGCACAAGAACGAGGCGACTGGGGAAAAGGAGTTCGGCAATCTGTCGGCGGCGGTGCCTGGGCGCGCGCTCCAAGGCAACGTCCATGTGACCAAAGAGCCGAAGGGCGACAACATGGGTGAGATCGTCCAGGAGCTCAACAACTCCATCGATCTCAAGAACCCGGAGACCCAGCGCGGCTTCGCCAACCTTCAGGCTATCGACTATTTGACGGCCCAGACCGATCGACACGGCGGCAACATCTATGTCGATAAGAACGGCTCCATACAGGGGATCGACAACGACTTCTCCTTCGGCGCGACGACGGAGCCTCAGAAGACAGGCGACAGCAAGAACCTGGGGCTGCCCCCCGTCGTTCATCGCCCTACGGCGGACGCCATCATGAACATGACACCGAGTCAGCTCACGACCTTGCTGAACTCGAATGTCCCGCCAAGCGAGCGCTTGACCACCGAAGAGATCAAGTCGGCCACCGACCGGCTCGAGAAGTTCCAAGAGCACATTCGGAACAACCCCCAAATCGTGGTCGACCAATTCAACGACTCCACCTTCGACACGATGCGACAGCTCACGTCGAAGGGGCAGGACACGACCTACTTGGGAGTCCACGCGAGCCTGTCCGAGTACGTGACGACGGCGACGGTCAAGGTCCCGAACGAGGACATGACCTCGTGGATCGTCACCAAGAACGAAGACGCCAACTTCGATCCTTCGAAGTGGGCGCCGAGCAACGCGACGCACGAGTATTCGCAGGACCCGAACGCTACCCAGCAGTCGTCGAACGCGACCCAAGACCAGAGCCAGCCTCAAGAGAATCAAGGCGACAGGGGCGCTCCCGTCGGGGCGACGATCGACGGGGGTATGCCGAGCGACTCTGGGCGACAGCGCGCGGACAGCGCACCGGCCAATCTGGATCAGTCGACCGGCTCGCCTACCGACTATTCGCACTCGCAGAACGCCTCGGTCGCGGGCGCCGCGGCGAGACCCGATGTGCAGGCCGCGCAGCGTGGCCGCGCCTCGTCCGAGTCTTCGACGTCGAGCGCGGCCCACAGCGAGAAGGCGAGAGCGGCCTTCACGCTGAAGCACTCCTCGCACGCGGGCGCGTCGCCCCGCACCGAGATCGCCGCGCGATCCTCGAATCAAATGCAGAGCAGCAGCAAGCGATCGTCCCATCGCCGTAGCACCAGCCACAAGAAGAGAAAGTGAGATAGACCGATGCCGGTTCAACGGGCGAGAAGCGACACGAAGGGCGGAGAGTCGGGCGGTGGGGACGGCTCGTCCGTCACCGATCCGGTCGGACAAGGGGCTACGCCGGGCGTCACGCGGGGCAAATATCTCCTGCTCGAAGTCCCCAATTGGAACGACTCCGAGACCCAGCCGATGAACTCCTATCTCCGCATCGGCGCGGTGAAGGACGTCTCGGTCGCGGGCCTCGCGGACGCCCCCAAGGAGACCGGTGAAGACCTCGCCGCGTACGTGCAAGGCTTCATCGACGACACGCGCGCGCGCGGCGGCTGCGACTCGACTGGCGAGTTCACATTTACGTCGCAGGACACCCACGCCAAAGAGAGCGCCATCCTCCACACGAAGGGCGGCTGGCGCGACCACTCGGACGGTAACCGCATATCGACGACTCGCGGCGACAAGGTCGAGGTCATCCGCGGCAACTACAAGCGGATCGTGCTCGGTCGCACCGACCGCGAGGACGACGCAGCGGTGCTCGACGTCTCCGGTGGTCACGCGGGCGACAGCCCCATCACGTTCCGCCCCGGCTACGAGAACAAGATCGAGTGGGTGCAGAACTACGACGGAACGTGGAAGGTCACCGAGAGCACCGTCCGCGGCGACGTGACCTCGACGTACCACGGGGACACCGTCGATTTCTTTTACGGCAATATCAAATCGAGCACGACAGGGTCCGCGGCGCCGAGCAAATACCACGAGAACCCGACCATCACGGACAGGACGTGGGCTGTTGCCATATCGAGCTATACCGGCTCAGCGGCGCTGCCGGTGCCGTCGATCAGCGACGAGACCTGGGCCACGCAGATGACGAGCGTCACCAACGCCGTCAACATGACCTCGACCACGACCGCGACGGCGATCGAGGACGTCACGACGTCGGGCACGATCGCGAGCGTCACGACGGCAGGCCTCATCACCGACCTCACCACGGTGGGGCTCAGCTCGAGCACGACCATCGGCAACAGCGAGACGCTGGTCGTCGGCAACGAGCTCACGACCAACGTGGGCACCGTGACGGAGATCGTCGTCGGCTCGATGAACGACATCACGATCGGCACGACGACGTCGCTCACGGTGGGCCTCTCGCTCGATGTCCAGATAGCGGCCTTCCTGAGCCTCGCCCTCTCGGGTGGAATCGACATCGCCGTAGGGCCGCGACTCGATATCGGCGTATTCCAACTCTCGTGGAACCCGCTCTGCATGGATATCGAGGAGCTGAAGACGAAGCTCGTCGGCGCCGAGGCCAAGGCCGCGGGGACCATCACCTACAAAGCCGGAATGATCTTCATCGGGTGATGGAATGCGCACGCTGAACGAGAGCCGGTTCCTCTTCGGCAAGACCGTAACGAGCCGCTCTCAACGCAAGCTCGAGGTCGTGGCGATCGTCCGCGGCAGCTTCAAGCTCGAAGAGGGCCTCTCCGACAAACCCTTTATCGAGCGCGACCACCCGACCCCGCAAGGCGCGCTCACGAGCGACACGTTCGCGCCGGGCGACGCCGAGGGCGCGCTCGAGCTCCTCTATTCGGACGATTTCGCCGAGTTCAAACCGAACGCCGATATCCTCCTTACGGGGGCGGCGTACGCCCCGAACGGCGAGCCGATCCCGACGATCGGTGTGCGCTTTGCGGTCGGCGCTTGGTCGAAGATCCTGCGCATCGTCGGCGACCGAACGTGGAAGGCGACGGGCACTCCGACCGACCCGAAGCCCTTCAAGGCGATGTCGCTCGATTGGACGAAGACGTGGGGCGGGGCAGGGCACGCGGTCAACCCAGTCGGTCGCAGCCGTGAGGGTTCGCTCGTCCCCAACGTGGAGCGCGCGGACGAGCCCATCACCGATCGCAGCCGTTCGCTCGGCGCCGCGTCCTTTGCTCCCATCAATCCGCGTTGGCCCTCAAGGGTGAAGAAGCTGGGCCAGGCCTACGACGCCGCCTATCAGCGAGAGCGCGCACCCTGGCACCCGACGGACCTCGACTGGAGCTACTTCAACGCCGCGCCCGAGGACCAGCAAGTCCCCTATCTGCGTGGCGACGAGGAGCTCTTGCTCCAGAATCTGCACGCCACGATTCCGGTGCTCAAGACTCGGTTACCCGGTTTGCGAATTCGGGTCTTCGGCAAGCGCGTGGACCCCGAGGTCGCGTCTACACCCGAGTCTCTCGCGGCCGCCGAGGTCTTCGAGATCCCGATGGTGCTCGACACGTTGCTGGTCGACAACCTCGCCGGCAAGGTCGTGCTCACGTGGCGTGGGCTCGCGCCGTGTCTGCGTGAGGACCTGCGCGACGTGCCGTTCGTCCACATCGTCGAGGAGCCGCTCTCGTCGC
Organism: Polyangiaceae bacterium; assembly: GCA_046351325.1. Lineage (GTDB taxonomy): Bacteria > Myxococcota_A > Polyangia > Polyangiales > Polyangiaceae > Xiheicaenibacterium. The sequence goes on from JAXLYR010000002.1 coordinate 468,439, forward strand.
CGCCGAAGCCGATGAGCGAATATCGCGGCCGACTCGATGCCTTCGCAAAGGACCCAGTCGGGATGGATGATTGGCTGACGCCCGAGCTCCAGGCCCTGCGCAAGTCGAGCAAGAGCCCGCAGCCGAGCGTGAGCAAGAACGGCGTCGACGCGGTCGATCAGGTGCTCGCGCATCGAGCGGGGCCGTTCGCTGCGCCGCACCGCGAGACCATCCGCGATTTTCTGAAGCGATCCATCTTCGCGACGAGCGATCGCACCGACCTCAACGCGACCCTGGCCACGGCCGCGGCGGCCACGACCACGCAGTCCGCGTCGCAGCGCCCCGCTGTCCCGACGAGCGGTGGCGGCCCCGGCGCGATGCCGTCGGTGCGCCTGCGCGAGTCGATCGACACCGTGGAGAAGAACGCGAAGACCGCGCAGCGACAGGTCGCGGACAAAGCGCACAAGCACCCGCGCGCGCTCGGGCAGGTCACGCGGCTCTCCCAGGACGAGCGCCTCAAGGCGATCGATCCTTCGCTCGCTGACAAGCGAAAATCCAAGGAACCGCCCACTCCAGGGCCCGGCGTCTCGTGCCGCGGGGAGAACTACGCGGGCCAGAACTTCGACGGAAAGGACCTGCGCGGGGTCGACTTCACGAACGCCGTCCTCGAGAAGGCCTCGTTCCGCGGGGCCAATTTGGACGGCGCGATCCTCGTCGGCGCGATCGCGCCCGAGGCCGACTTCAGCGACGCGAGCTTGGCAGGCGCCATCCTGAAGAAGGCCAACCTGTCGCGCGCGAAGCTCGAGCGCGCGAAGCTCACGAGCGCCGAGCTCGACATGACGATCCTCGAGCAGGCCGAGCTCGGCTTCGCCGATCTCACGGGCGCGCGCGGCAACGAGCCCATCCTCCGCGGCGCGAAGCTCGATGACGCGAAGCTCACGCGCCTCGCGCTCAGCCGCGCGATGCTCCAAGAGTGCAGCCTCGAGCGCGCGGACCTCACCGAGGCCGAGCTCTTCGACTGTTTGTGCATCGACTGGACAGCGAAGGGCGCGAAGTTCGAGCAGGCGAAGTTCACGCAGAGCTGCTTCAACACGACGGACTTCTCGGGCGCAGATCTGAGGAAGGTCACCGCCGAGGGCTGCTCGTTCTTGAAGGCCAAGCTCGAGGGCCTCGATCTGCGGGGCGCGATCTTCGATCGCTGCTTCTTCAACGACGCCGATCTCACGGGCGCGCGCCTCTCCGGCGCGAGCCTCAAGTGGGCGCGCTTCACCGACGCGCAGCTGCGGGACGCAGACCTCCGCGGCGCGGATCTCTTCGAGGCCGACTTCACGAGGGCTCGCCTCGATCGCGCGCAGTTCCAAGACGCGAACGCCTACGGCGCTGCGTTCTGGGACGCGAAGGGCCACAAGACCAGCTTCACGGGTGCCAACCTCAAACGGAGCGCGCCGCAACCGACATGACGCCGGACGAATTCGAGGGCCACGTTCGCGCGGGCCGCTCCTTCAGCGCCATACGCCTCATGCGCATGGACCTTTCGAAGCGCAGCCTCGAGGGCGTCGACCTCGCGAAGGCGAAGCTCGAGCACGTGAAGCTCGACGGCGCGACCCTGTCGAGCGCGAAGCTCGAGGGCGGCGAGCTCACGCACGTCTCTGCGATCGCGGCGAACCTCGCGGGCGCGAACCTCGTCGAGGCGCGCGCGCTCTTCGTCACGCTCGAGAAGGCAGACCTCCGCGGGGCGAAGCTCACGCGCGGCTTCTTTCCCCAGGTGAACCTCGCGGGCGCGAACCTCGAGAACGCCGACCTCGAGGACGCCGTCCTCGTCGGCGCGGATCTCACGGGCGCGAACCTGCGCGGCGCGAACCTCGCGGGCGCGCGCCTCGACATGTGCAAGCTCGAGGGCGCGGATCTCTCGGGCGCGCGGCTCGTCACGACGAGCTTCGTGAAGGCCGCGATGAAGCGCTCGAAGGTCGTGGGCGCGCGGCTCGAGCAGGTGAGCTTCGCGTCGGCCGACGTGCGCGGCGTCGACTTCGAGGGCTCGGTGTTCGACCGCGTCGTCATCGCGCAGACGGATCTGCGTGGGATCACCTGGCCGGATCGCTGCCTGCAGACGCACTTCATCGAGACCCGGCTCAGCGATCTGCGCGGCGGCCCCGTTGATTTGTCAGGCAAACAATTCCAAAGCTGCGGCTTCTTCGGGATGGAGCTCGCGCGCCTCTCGATGCGCGGCGCGAACCTCGAGGGCAGCGTCTTTCAAAAGTCGAACCTCGAGGCCACGGATCTCACGGGCGCGCGGCTCGGCAGCTGCGCGTTCATCGAGTGCAACCTGAAGGGGCAGGCCCTCGCGAGCCGCGACCTCGTGCACATGGCGTTCGTCGACTGCGACCTCACGGGCGCGTCGCTCGAGGCCTCGCGCCTCGATCGCGTGCTCTTCCAAGGGAGCAAGCTCGTCTCGGTGAACCTCGCGCACGCGCACCTCAAGGACGTGAACTTCACGCGCGCGACGCTCCAAGACCTCACGACGCGCGAGACCATCTTCGAGGGCGTGGACCTCTCGGGGGTCGATCTCTCGGCGCTCCAGTTCGAGCGCGGCCGCTTCCTCCGCTGCGCGTTCAACCGCGCGGACCTCACGGGCCGCAGCTTCGAGGAGGCCGACCTCACCGGCTCGAGCTTCAACTACGCGACGCTCACGCGCGCACGCTTCGACGGCGCGGAGCTCTCGACGGCGCTCTTCATGGATGCGCAGGCCGACCAGGTGAGCTTCGCCAAGGTGCAGGGCCGCGGGACCTACTTCGGCGGGGCGAAGCTGCGCGGCAGCATCTTCAACGGTTCGAACCTCCCGCTCGTGAGCTTCATGGGCGCTGACCTCTCGGGCGCGAGCTTGAGCCACTCGAAGCTCGACCGCGGGATGTTCATGACCTGCAAGGCCCCGCGCTGCCTGTTCGGCGGCTCGTCGATGGTCGGGGCCGACTTCTCGCACGCGGATCTCACCGACGCGGACTTCACCCAAGCCGATCTGCGGCAGGCGAACCTGCACGCGACCGTCACGCGCGGCGCGAGCATGGGCACCGCCAACACGACCGGCTCGCGCGGCACCGACCAAGACCTCCTCGGCGCCGAGACCTTCAAGCGCAAAGCCTTTTGACGGAGAGAAGCGGCATGGCAAACACGGCGAAGATCGAAGACGACGCAGCGAAGCCGCTCGAGGTCATCGAGGGCGAGGGGCACGCACTCGACGCGCGCGGGCTCTCGGTCGTGACGGCGAGCGAGCTCTTGGTCGGGCCGGCGCGCGTGCGCGAGGTCGGCCCGAGCTTCGTGCTCGTCGAGGCCGCGGGGCGCGCAGCGCTCGAGCGCGCCGAGCTCGCGTTCGCGCAGCCCTATGTGCCCGCGGTCGGCGACCTCCTCGTCGTGATGGGTCGACCGGGCGAGCTCTACGCGGTCGGCGTCCTGCGTGGCCGCGGTCACACGACGCTCTCCGTCGAGGGTGATTTGTCCCTCAAAGCATCGGGCACGCTGCACCTCACGGGGCGCCAGGGCATCGTCCTCGAGGGCGAGGAGATCTCCGTCGAAGCCGGGAAAATCCAGACGGTCGCGCGCGCCGCGGTCGAGGTGTTCGGCTCGCTCGTGCAGCGCGTGAGCGGCCTCATCTCGCAGAAGGGCCGCGACGTCCACGTCGAGGCCGACGAGTCCCACGTCACGAGAGCGAAGAACGCCACCATCGTCACCGAAGAGAACGTGGTCGTGAACGGCAAGCAGCTCTTCTTGGGCTGAGCGAGGAACGATGCTCCCTGCATGCAACCGAGGCGCGGGCGCGAACGTCCACCTCTTCGACGTCTGCCTGACGCCGCCTGTCCCGCCGAAGCCCGTGCCGTACGTCAACCGCGCGTACAACATCACCGGCTTCCTCTTCGTCCCCAACGTGTTCATCACGATGCTGCCGGCGCACAACCTCGGCACGTGGCTGATGGCGAGCACGGGCGACGAACCGGGCACGCTCCATTGGACCATCATGGGGTGGAGTCGCTACATCACCGGCAACCCGATCGTGTTCGTAGGGATGCTCCCCGCCGTGCATTTGACCGTGCGAACGATCTCGAACCGCGGCAACGCGATGAAGGGGATCTGCGCCCAGCCGAGCGCCGTCAACGTGATGTACACCTCGGCCGAGGCGCTCCGCGATCCGAGCGCGACCGAGCGCGCGAGCGATCTCCTGCCGTTTGCGGGGGCGCGCGCGGACGCCCTCGTGTCCTCGTCGAGGGAGGGCGGGACGCTGCGGATCCGGCTCGAGAAGATCGCCTCGGGCACGCCGCTCGCGGTGCGACGTCTCCTCGCCGAGGGTGAGCCGCCCGAGCACGTCGTGCTCGATCTGCGCGGTAACCCCGGCGGCGATCTCGACGCGGCCGTGCGGCTCGTCGAGCTCTTCGTGCCGTTCGGCTCGCGCGTCGCGATGGTCGAGGACGCCTACGGCGATCGGGTCGAGCGGCGCACGCGCGGCGAGCCCATCTTCACGGGGCCGCTTTCCATCGAGGTCGATGCTTTGACAGCGTCAGCCGCAGAGGTCGTCGCTACCGCGCTCGCCAAGCTCGAGCGCGCGAGCATCGTGGGCGGGCCTTCTTACGGCAAGGGCACCATCCAGACCTTCGTCGACGGTGAGGGCTTCGGCACCGTGGGTCGCGTGCTCGATCCCGACGGCGCGCCCATCGGCAGCGAGGTCCTCGAGCATCGCGAGATCCCTGATTATCGCCTCGCGAACGCCACGTGGGAGATGCCGCTCGAGTTGTCGACGAACGTCATGTAGAAGTGCCCGTCGAGCGCCGCGATGCCGCTGTAGTCGCCGAGCCAGTCGATGTCGGCGCGTATCGGGGTGAAGACGACAGGGTTCGCGACGACGCTCGTTGGAGCGAAGCCGCTGTCCGCGTTCGGGCTCGTCGTGATGCGAAAGGACCCGTTCGTGTCGCCGAAGAAGTCGCCGACGTAATAGGTGAGGCCGATCGTTCCGCTGAGGTCGCGACTGAGCGTGGGCAGCATCGCCATCGAGGTCTCTTGGACGTTGACGGCCGAGCCGAACGACAGGCCGCCGTCGACGCTCCGCTTCATTTGGGTCGCGAAGAGAATCGGCGTGTCACCCTCTCCGGCGGGGTCCTCGGTGAGCCCGTAGCTCACGAGCACCTCGTTGCCCCGCACGACGCAGGTCGGGTCGGTGAACGCGACGAGCTCGCCGGGGTCCGACACGGGGATCGGCGCCGACCAGTTCGCGCCGAGATCGTCCGAGAACGCAGTCTCGATCGATGCGTTCAGCCCCTGATCGAGCGCGACCCACACAGCGTGGAGGCGCCCGCCGTCGATCGGATCGGTGCACGGGTAGATGAGGTTCCGGAAGATGTTGAACGCCCCATCGTGCATGATGGTGTTCCGCTCCCAGTTCGCGCCGTCGAAGCTCCGCACCGCGACCGCGTCGAACCCCGTCCCGTTCGCCTCGGCGAACGTCACCATGATCGTGCCCTCGGGCGTGTGGGCGATCCATGGTTTGTCCCTCAAATCATTCGGCGTCCCGGCGACGGCCGCGATCGCGGGGTCGAACTCGGGGACGCCCGCGGGGGCTCGCGCGACGAGCACCGTCATGTTCCCGGGTTGCCCTCCGCCTACAATGTCGTAAGCGACCCACGTGAGGTAGAACGTGCCGCTCTCGTCGACGGTGAGGACCGGATCGGAGGCGTTCGAGAGCGGCGGGTTCTCGGCGCGGATGGGGCTGCCCCACGTGTCGCCGAAGTCCGTCGAGAAGGCGTAGCTGATGAAGGACGAGCCTGCGTTGTTGTCGACCGAGATCCAGGCCGCGACGACGAAGCCGTTCGGCGCGGCTTTCACGTCGGTCTCGCCCTCGAAGAACGAGTCCGGCGAGGTCGAGATGATCGTGGTGACGGTCCCACCACCGCTGCCACCGCTGCCGCCGGAGCCGCCCACCGGCCCTGCGCCGACGCCGCCGTCGCCACCCTGGGGCGCGGCCCCGCCACCGCCGGTGTGATCACCGCCGCCACCACCCGCGTTCGGGCCATCGAGAGTCGTGCGGGCGCCGCAAGCGACGCACGCCAAGGTCGTCAGAACGAACAAGCGAGACAAGCGCATGGCGCGCAGCATACCGCGACCTGCCGCCCTGCTCTCGAGCGCTGAAGTGCCCAAGCGAGATGTTGACATTGTTGTAACCGTTTGAGGATCGAGGGGCCCTGCGGGTCGTGGCAGGGGACAGTCAGCGGTTCGTTGCGGCGCGAAGCGCGGGCCTTCATCCTGGCCGCGTGGGTACGGAAGACGACACGCGGCTCATCGTCGTGCGTGGGCCCTGTGGTGCAGGAAAGACCACGATCGCGTCGAGGCTGTTGGACTCCCCTCGGCCGACCGCGCTCATCCAACAGGACCCCTACAGGTTCATCTTCAACGTGCGCGAAGGCGAGACGTACTCGGCGGCCGTGCGACAGATGATTTGCGAGAACGTGCTCACCGCGCTCCGCAGCGGGTTCGACGTCGTCCTCGAGGGGATCCTCCGCAAGAAGGGATATCGCGAGGTGTTCGCGACGATCTTCCGCGAGCACCCGCGGCATAACCACCTCTTCTATCTGGACGTCAGCTTCGAGGAGACCCTGCGCCGCCACAGAGGTCGCGCGAAGGTCGGGTCTTTCACCGAGGAAGACATGCGGGCCTGGTACAGGGAACGCGACGTCCTCGGCTACTCGTGCGAGCGCGTCATCGAGGAGTCGAGCACGCTCGACGAAGCGGTGCGCCTGATCCAGAGCGCGCGTGATGAGAGAACGCCGTTATAGTTACTCCAGGACGAAGGCCCCGACGGGGCGGAGCAGGTAGCCACCGGCCTCGCTGACGAGGTGATCGCGCAGCCCGAGCTTCCGCAGCGTCGTGAGCGCCACGTGCACGCGGTTGTGGGCAGCGCGCTCGGCGATGCGCTCGCCGGGCCAGCCGGCCGCGATGATCTCGTAGAGGTCCATCGTCTCGCCGGGCGCTGAGACGCGGCGCTCGGCGAGCGCGAGCAGGATCCTCTGGAGCGGCACGCGCTTCGACAGGTCGACGTCACTCGTCGCGTGCGGCAAGCGGAAGGCGCGCGCGCCCTTGCGCACGACGAACGGCGGCTCGCCCTCTGCGAGACCGTCCCGACGAGCCTCGGCGCGCTCGAGGATCCGCAGCGCGAAGCGCACGTCGTCCGACGCGTGCTCGGTCGCAGCGCGCCGCGCCCGCGCGAGCGCGACGTCGTGCGCGACGGCGCCGCTAGCGACCTCGATGGTGCTCTTCATGATGTCGACCGTCGTGCGGATGGAGGCCTCGCTCGCGCACGCGCCGGCCGCGCGCTCGGCGAGCGCGATGCGCTCGGTCGAGCGGAGCCGGCGTGGGTCGAGCGAAGCGAGACTGGGGCTCCGGTCCTCCGGAGCCCGAGCCGGCGGAGCGAGCGATGGCGTCGAGGCTGCGCGCTCTCCGCGCAGGGCGTCGAGGGCCGCGAGCGTGGACTCGAGCAGCGCCTCGTAGCGCGGAGCGCCGATCGTCTCGATGAGCTCGCGCGCCTGCGTGAGGACCTGCTTCGCGTCGGAGAGCTGCCACTTCTCGAAGTACGCCGCGCCCAAATAAAAGAGGGCGCTCGCCTCGCGGTGCGGGTTGCCGATCCCTCGAAAGATGGAGACAGCCTCGCGGTGGTGGGCGATCGCGGCGTCGATTTCACCGCGCTCTTGGAGCACGAGCGCGCGACCGCTGAGGAGCGCGCCCTCGGCCTGTTTGGCGCCGATCGCGCGGACGATCTCGAGCGCCTCGTCGAACCGCGTGAGCGCCTCGTCGTACTGCCGGTGAAAGAGCGAGACGACGCCGGCCTCGTAGAGCGCGAAGGGCAACCCCTCGCGGTCGCCGGCGGCGCGATAGAGCGCGACGGCCCGGTTGAGGTGCTCTTCGGCGCGATCGAGCGCGCCCTCGCGACGGAACGCGTGCGCCATCCTCCTCAGGATCTCGGCGCGTCGCGCGTCGCTCGCGGGATCATTTGCACCCCCAAGCATCTCGAGAGCCTCGGCGAACGTCGCGCGGGCCTCTTCTGTGCGGCCCTCGGTCTCGACGAGCTCGCCGACGCGTGCTCGGGCCAGCGCAGCGAGGCCGGACCTCTCTGCGCCGAGGAGCGCGAGCGCGGCGTCGAGATCGCCCCGCGCGCGACCGAGATCGCCGAGATCGCGGTGCGCTTGGGCCCGGTGGATCAGCGCCTCGGCGGCGAGCTCTTCGCTGACGAGCGGGCGCGAGGCGCCCAGCAAGGCCTCGTCGAGCAAGCGCAGGAGCAAGCGAAAATGGCCGCGCCGCGCGAAGACGGGCGCCACCGCGAGCGCGATCGCGAAGGACTGCGCCGCGGCCTCGGCCGACCGCTCGCCGCGCAAGAAGTCGTGGGCCGCGAGCAAATTGTCGAGCTCGCGCGTGAGCCTCGCGAAGCCGAGCGCGCCGCCGCTCGCCCAGCCCGACGCGGCCTCTGCGAAATAGCGCGCGTGCGCCGCGAGCACTCGCTGCCGAGCCTCGGGCTGAGCTTCGGAGTTCAGGATCTCGCGGATCGTTTCGAAAATAGTAAATCGAGGTTGACCATGTTCGTCCGTCACGTTGACGAGCGAGCGGGCGACGAGCGCCTCGAGCGCGGCGAGCACGTCGCCGACGTCCTCGGTCGCGACGGCCTCCGCGGCCTCGAGCGTGAAGCCGCCGTGAAAGACCGCGACGCTCTCGAGGCACCGGCGCGCGGCCGGCTCCAGCGACTCGAGCGACGCCCCGAAGGCGCGCCGCATCGAGCCGTGTTTGCCCGAGTCGCCGCGCCTTACGAGGAGGTCGAGCGGTCGCGCGAGTCGGGCGCGGAGCTGGCTCGCGCTGAGGACGCTCATGCGCGCCGCTGCGAGCTCGATCGCGAGCGGCACGCCGTCGAGTCGCCGCACGATGTCGGCCGCGGCCTCGAGCTCGGCCTCCTCGAACCGCAGCTCGGGGCGGAGCTCGCGCGCGCGACGGATGAAGAGCTCGACGGCCTCGGCGCGGAGGATGGCCTCGCGATCGTGAGCCTCGGGGGGTGGGACCGAGAGCGCCGGCAGCGCCCATTGGTGTTCGCCCGCGATGCCGAGCGCGACCCGCGAGGTCACCAAGAAGCGCGCGAGCGGAGCCTCGCGCATCCAGACGCCGAGCGTGATCGCTGCGCTCGCCGCCAGCTGTTCGAAGTTGTCGAGCACGAGCAGGATGCGCTTGCGGCGCGCGAGCGCTCGGCCGAGCGAGCGCGCCATGCGCTCGTCGTCGCCTCCCTCGAGCGCGACCCCGAGCAGCGACGCGACGACCGAGTGCGCGCCCATCGGCGTGACCGCGCTCGTGAGATCGCAGAACCACACGCCGCCTGCGCCGTGCGCTCCGTATTCGGGCGCGAGCTCCAGCGCGAGCTCGCTCGCGATGCGCGTCTTGCCCATGCCGCCGAGGCCCACGATGGAAACCAGGCGCGCACCTCCGTCGAAGAGCTCGACGATGGCTCGACGGTCCGCGTCGCGCCCGACGAGGGCATCGGGTGTGCTGCCCATCGCGTGAGAAGTATCAGCTTCTCCGCGCGCGGTTTAAGCGCCAATTAAGTCGAAGGTAAGCGGCTCGCGAGCGAGGTTCTCGTGCGGAGGATCCATGAACGACGCACTTTCTTTTCGACGAGCGCTCCTCTCCAGCATCTTGGTCGGGCTCGGCGCGCTCGGCCCCGTCGGCTGCGGCGACGACGCGAGCTCGGGCGGCTCCGGGGGCAGCGGCGGCTCGGACGGTGGGGCCGGCGGCACCACTGGCACCAACGCAGGGGGTGACAGCAGTGTAGGTGGTGCGAGCGCCGGCGGCGCGAACGCGGGTGGAGCTGGCGGCGCGATCGGTGACGGCGGCGCGGGCGGCGCCTCCGGTCAAGAAGACGTCGAGCGTTGCTTCACGACGGCGGTCGCGTGCCCCGCTCCTGCGGACGCCGCGGCCGTCTTCGGCAGCTGCACGGACACCGCGGAGTACATCACCGCGTGGCTCTCCGGCCCAACGGAGGTCAACGGACAATGTTGTTACCAAGTCGACGTGACCGCGCCGAACAACGCCAACTGCGTCGCGATCGGTCGCCCGCTCATGATCGACGAGCGCCCGCAGGTCGCGCGCGTCGGCACGGGCAGCGTCGGTTGGCGTGAGGCTCGTGCCCCCGAGGTCGCGAGCCTCGGCCCCGAGGTCCGCGAGGCCCTCGCGCGCGAGTGGGCCCGCGACGGCGCTTACGAGCACGCGAGCGTCGCGAGCTTCGGCAAGCTCGCGCTCGAGCTCGTCGCGTTCGGCGCCCCCTCCGAGCTCGTCGAGGACGCGCACGTCGCGGCGCTCGACGAGGTCCGCCACGCGAAGACAGCGTTCGCCCTCACTTCGGCCTACGGCGGCGTCGAGGTCGGACCGCTCGAGCTCCCCGCGCTCCGCCGACTCGAGCTCGCGCAGTCGCTCGAGGAGCTCGCGGCCGCCGCCGTCCTCGAGGGCTGCTACGGCGAGACGCTCGCGGCCGCCGCGCTCTACTTCGCCGCCGAGCGCGCCGTCGATCCCGTCGTCCGAGCCATCCTGCGCACCACGGCCGCCGAGGAGAGCCGTCACGCCGCGCTCGCTTACCGCGTTGTAAAGTGGGCGATCCGCGAGGGCGGCGCGCCCGTTCGCGACGCGGCGAGGGTGGCGGCGTCGCGCGCGCTCGCCATGGCCGAGGCCGCCGTCGAGGGCCCGGCAGAGGGCGCTTCGGATGACAATGCTGTAACCGCATCGCTCGCGGCCCACGGCCGCCTCTCCGCGAAGGAGCAGGCGCGCGAGAACCTGAGCACCGCCCGTGACGTCGTTCGCCCCGCGCTCGTGGTCCTCTTCGGTGGCAGAGAAAATTAGGGCCACCCTCCCCACCCAATCGACAGGCCGACCGGGCGCTACCGCGCCCCGGCGCGTTCTCGCCTGGCGCGCACGAGCTCGACGAGGCGGAGCGCCGCGCGACGCGCCCCCGAAAGCGGTAACAGCGCTGTCAGCTTGAAGAGCGTCGACGGCGGTCCCGCGAGCGCCCTCAGCCTGCCCGTCGCGAGCTCGTCTCGGATGCTGATCCGCGGGAAATACCCGAGGAACTCGCCCTCCTCGGCGAGCGACACCGCCATCCGCAAGAGCTCGATCGTCGCCCCGACGTTGCGCGGCCAGCTCGCGTCGGGGAATTGGTCGAGGCTCGGCAGGTGCTCGAGCCCCCAGAAGCGCGGGACGACGCTCGGGTACCGCGCGAGGTCGGCGCGCGTCACCGTCCTCTGCTTCGCCAGCGGGTGGGCTTGCCCGCACACCAGCACTCCGCGCGTCGCGCCGAGCTCGACCGCTTTGACCGCGGGGGACTCGACCGAGCCGATCGTGAACGCGACGTCCGCGCGGCCGCTCTGCACGAGCTCGACCATCCGCTGCGGGATGCTCTCGTAGGTGCGCGTGAGCACGCTCGGTTGCTCGCGGCGGAGCGCGGTCACCGCGCTCGGCAGGAGGTACGGCGAGAAGACCTCCATCGCGAGCACCGTGAGCTCGCTCGCGAGCTCGGTGCCCCGCGCGAGGCTGGCGAGGCGCACAGCATCGTCGGTGAGGGCCCGCATCGGACCGACGAGGCGCTCGCCCTCCGCGGTCAGGCGAGAGCCCTGCACCCCGCGGTGCATGAGTCGAACGCCGAGCGCTGCCTCGAGTCGCTGCAAGGCCTTCGTCAGGGCGGCCGCGGTCACGTGGACCCTGCGCGCGCCCGCGTGCAGCGACCCGGCGTCGACGGCGGCGAGGAAGTAGCGCACGTCGAAGAGCGAGAGGTCGACCCCGGGACTGGTATTTCCCATGAGTTAATACCATATCAATAACCATTCACTTTTTCTTCATATAGGCAGGGCGCATGGTGCCCCGAGGAGGTTCCTTCATGGGGCGACGGGGATGGGTGTTTTGCGCGCTGCTCGCGGCGGGCTGTGGGTCGCGCGTCGAGGTCGGAGCAGGAGCGGGCGGCGGCGCCGGTGGCGTCGAGGTCGTCGGTGGCGCCCCGCTCGGGGGAGCCCCGCTCGGTGGGGGATCGCTCGGTGGGGGATCGCTCGGTGGCGGTGGGGCAGGTGGCGGCGAGCCCCCGCTCTGGGAGGACGCCGCAGCGGCTCCCTTCGAGTGCGGCGAGCACACGGCGACGAGCCTCGACGCCACCCACGTGCTCATCGTCGGGGAGTGTTCGACCGAGGCGCAGGCGGTCACCGCGGCCGTCTATGCCTACGAGGAGCGAGCGTTTCAGCTCGTTGCGCTCGACGCTCCTCTCGAGGCGATCCGCTGGCACGCCGCGATCGCGCTCGGGGGTGGTCGCGCGGCGCTCGTGCTCTCGGACGGCTCGACGCGCACGTTCTCGCTCGCGTCGGGCTTTCAGGCGGGGCCCTCGCTCGCGGTCGCGCGGGCGCAACCGAGCCTCGTCGCCGAGGGCGACGCAGTGCGAATCGTTGGAGGTGAAACGATCGGCGCGCTCCTCACCGAGACCGAGATCGTCGACTTCGCGAAGGGCAGCGTCGTCGCGGCTCCGAGCCTCCTCGTCGGGCGCCTCGGCGCGGCGACCGTGAGGCTCGCAGACGGCTCGATCCTCGTCCTCGGTGGGGCTGACGAGGCCGTCCCCGCCGAGCGCGCGGCGAGCTTCGCCGGGCCCTTCGAGGGGATCGAAAACGTCGCTGGGCTCGCGAGCGGGACAGCGGCGCTGCCGCTCGGCGGGGGCGGCGCGCTCGCGACCGACACCTACGCGACCGCGCGCTACGACGGAGCCTTCGGACCACGCCTCGAACACGAGGTGACGTTCGCTCCAGCGATCGCGCTCGGCAGCGGTCGCATCTACGTGGCGGGCACGGGGCTCTGGAGCGGCGATCTCCGCGTCGAGCGCGCGACCGCTTCGGGAGCGCTCGAGCTCTACGCGACGCGCGACGCTGCGGGGGAGGGGACGAGCCTCACCGCCGTCGGCGACCACCACCTCCTCGTGCTCTCACGGGACGCGCACCTCCTCAGGCTCATCGATTGACCAGCCGGATCGAACACAGTCAAAGACCGAGCTTGTCGAGCAGCGTCGTCGGATGGGGCATTTCGGCCGCTGCCAAGCCGAGGGCGCGCGCGGCCTCGAGCATGGGATGCGTGTCCGGTGAAGTGTCGCGCACGGCCTCGCCCGCGGGGGCGAGGCGGTGGAGCAGCGTCGCTCCGACCCAATCGACGGCGACGGGATCGCTCGACGCCAAGAGCAGGCCGGGGCGCGCGAACTGGGGGCTACCGTTCCAACGCGTCGGCCCGCCGCTGACGAGCGCGCTGTGACCATCGAGCAGGTGCAGCACCGGCCGAACGAAGCTCGCGATCTCGGCGATCTGCTTGTGGAGTCGCGTGGGATCGTGCACGCGCAGGTTGCCCTCGCGCGCGCGATCCTCGGCCTTCACCGTGCCGAGCAGGTTCTTCAAAGAGAGGGTGAAGCCGCTTATGAAATGCGTCTTGAGGACCGCGAGGTTCACGACGTGCGCCTCGCGACAAAGCGCTGGGACGCGCACGGGCCCCACCCAACTCTGCACTTGCTCGGGCGGGATCTCGATGAAGCCGAGCGGATCGTCGAAGACGACGACCTCCGCGCCGGCGGCGCGGGCCGCGGGCGCGATGCCATTTTCCTCGAGGTTCTCCCTTGTTCCCATATCGCCGTAAAAGGAACGATCGCCGACGAGGACGTGAGCCCCCTTGTCGACCAAGGCGCGCGCGAGCCGCGACACGAGCGCCGGATTGGTGGAGAACGGGTAGGGATCACCCGAGTTGGTGTTCACCTTGAGGAGCACCGTGTCGCCCCGGCTCACGAGGTCGAAGAACCCGGACGCGGCGAGCACCGCGTCGAACGCGCGCTCGAAGTCAGGGTCTCGCGCCGCGTGGAGACCCGGGACTCCGCTCACGAGGGTGCTTGGAGGTTGGCTCGCGGGTTGGCTCGCGGGGCGCGTGAGGCAGCCGGCGCAGGCGGACGCGAGGCCCGCGAGCGCTGACCGCCTTGTCAGTCGAATGGGGGCGTCGGACATCTTCGTCGATAGGACGCCAGCCGCGGCCGACCGTTAACAGCCCGCCCCCAGCTCGGCGCTACATGCTGCGTCGATATTGGCCGCCGACCTCGTAGAGCGCCTGCGAGAGCTGCCCGAGCGTCGCGACCTTCGCCGTCTCCATCAAGGTCTCGAAGAGGTTCTTGCCTTGGGTCGCCGCGCGCTTGAGGTCATCGAGGGCGCGCGCCGTCCGGTCTTCGCTCCTCGCCTGGAACGCGCGCCGCGACGCGATGGCGTACTCCTTCTCCTCTTTGGTCGAGCGGATGACCTCCTTCGGCAGGATGGTCGGCGAGCCGTTCGGGTCGAGGAAAGTGTTCACGCCGATGATGGGGAGTTCCCCGGTGTGCTTCAGCGACTCGTAGTGGAGCGACTCCTCCTGAATCTTCGTCCGCTGATACATCCGCTCCATCGCGCCGAGCACGCCGCCCCGCTCGGAGAGGGCGCGGAACTCACGCAGGACCGCCTGCTCGACGAGATCCGTCAGCTCCTCGATCGCGAACGAGCCCTGCAGCACGTTCTCCGACTTTGCGAGCCCGAGCTCCTCGTTGATGATGAGCTGGATCGCGAGGGCGCGGCGGACGCTCTCCTCCGTCGGGGTGGTGATGGCCTCGTCGTAGGCGTTCGTGTGGAGCGAGTTGCAGTTGTCGTAAATGGCATAGAGCGCCTGGAGCGTCGTGCGGATGTCGTTGAACGCGATCTCCTGGGCGTGCAGGCTCCGACCCGAAGTCTGGATATGGTACTTGAGCTTCTGCGAGCGCTCGTTAGCACCATATTTGTTCTTCATCGCCTTGGCCCAGATGCGGCGGGCCACGCGGCCGATGACTGCGTATTCGGGGTCGACGCCGTTCGAGAAGAAGAAGGACAGATTCGGCGCGAAGTCGTCGACGTGCATCCCGCGAGACAGGTAGTACTCGACGAAGGTGAACCCGTTCGCGAGGGTGAAGGCGAGCTGGGTTATCGGGTTCGCCCCGGCCTCGGCGATGTGATAGCCGCTTATCGAGACCGAATAGAAATTGCGGACTTTGTTCGCGATGAAATACGCCTGAATGTCGCCCATCATCCGTAGGGCGAACTCGGTCGAGAAGATGCAGGTGTTCTGCGCCTGGTCCTCTTTCAGGATGTCGGCCTGCACGGTGCCGCGGACGACCGACAAGGTCTTCGCCTTGAGTTTGTCGTAGGTCTCGCGCGGCAGGACCTCGTCGCCCGAGACGCCGAGCAGCATGAGGCCGAGGCCGTCGTTGCCCTCCGGCAGCGGGCCGCGGTAGCGCGGGCGCTCGACGCCGCGCGCGCGGAAGAGGGCGTCGAGCTTCTCCTCGACCGCCGCGGTCTGACCATGCTCGCGGATGTAGCGCTCACACGCCTGGTCGATCGCCGCGTTCATGTAGAACGCGAGGATCATCGGCGCCGGGCCGTTGATCGTCATCGACACGCTGGTCGACGGGTCCGAGAGGTCGAAGCCCGAATAGAGCTTCTTCGCGTCGTCGACGGTCGCGACGCTGACACCGCTGTTACCGATCTTGCCGTAGATGTCGGGCCGCTCTGCGGGGTCTTCACCGTAGAGCGTCACCGAGTCGAACGCCGTCGAGAGCCGCTTCGCCGGCATCCCGCGAGAGACATAGTGGAACCGCTTGTTCGTGCGCTCCGGGCCGCCCTCGCCGGCGAACATGCGCGCCGGGTCCTCACCCTCGCGCTTGAGGGGGAAGACGCCCGCCGCATACGGGAACTCGCCGGGGACGTTCTCGCGCAGCAGCCAACCGAGGATGTCACCCCAGTCGCGATAGTTCGGCAGGCTGACCTTTCGAACCTTGGTCTTCGAGAGGGAGGTCGAGACGAGCGGCTGCTCCAGCGTCTTCTCCCGGACTTGGTAGCGGAAGACGTCTTTGCGATAGCGCTCTACGAACTCGGGCCAAGAGCGGAGCATTCGGCGCGAGTCGCTGTCGAGGCGATCGACCTCTTCCTTGTAGCGGGCGAGGAGCTCCGTCACTGCGGCCGAGTCCCCGGCTGCGGGCTCGAGCTCGGGGATGACGTCCCACGCGGTCGAGGCCGCGCCACGCAAAGCGCTTATGGCCCCGAACAGCTGATAAGCGCGACGAGCCCGCCCGCTCTGCTCGGTGACGAACGCGTCGAAGCGATCACTCGACTCGGAGATCTCTGCCAGATAGCGCGTGCGCGAGGCCGGGATGACCGCGGCCGACGGCGCGCGCTCGGTGACGAGGTCGAGCGCCGACCGGAAGAAGACGCCCGTCTTCTCCGTGAGGAGGCCGCAGATGCGTTGATAGAGGACGTTCGTGCCCGCGTCGTTGAACTGCGAGGCGATGGTGCCGTAGACAGGCAGCGCGTCGTCGGCGACGTCGAACGCCTGTCGATTGCGACGCACCTGTTTGCGCACGTCGCGGAGCGCATCCAGGCTGCCCGGCTTGTCGAACTTGTTGATGGCGACGATCTCGGCGAAGTCGAGCATGTCGATCTTCTCGAGCTGGGTCGCCGCGCCATACTCGCTCGTCATCACGTAGAGCGAGACATCGGCGTGCTCGGTGATCTCCGTGTCGCTCTGTCCGATGCCGCTCGTCTCGACGATGACGAGGTCGAAGTCGGCCGCCTTGCATATGAGGATAGCGTCGGCGACATAGCGGCTGAGCGCGAGGTTCTGCTGGCGCGTCGCGAGCGACCGCATGTAGACCCGATCGTCCGCGATGGCGTTCATGCGGATGCGATCACCGAGCAGCGCGCCGCCGCTCTTCCTCCGCGAGGGATCGACCGAGATGACCGCGAGGCTGCGGCGTTGGTTGCCGCCCGCGGTGAAGTCGCGGAGGAAGCGCCGCACGAGCTCGTCGACGAGCGAGCTCTTGCCGCTGCCGCCAGTGCCCGTGACGCCGAGCACAGGCACGCGCCGAGTCGGCAGAATGGGTGCGATGCGGCGCTTCAGCTCGGCGGCGAGGTCGGGCTCGTTCTCGGCGATGGAGATGAGTCGGCCGAGCGCGCCGTGGTTGCGCGCGAGGGCGAGCTCGAGATCACGGTCGAGCGAGCTCCCGTCCCCGCGCTGCTCACCGCGCCCGCTCGTCGGGAAATCGCACTTCTCGAGGAGGTCGTTGATCATCCCCTGGAGCCCGAGCGCGCGGCCGTCGTCCGGCGAGTAGATGCGCGCGATGCCGTAGGCGTGGAGCTCCTCGATCTCGGAGGGCAGGATCGTCCCGCCACCGCCCCCGAAGATGCGGATGTTCGCGCCCCGCTCCTTCAGGAGGTCGTGCATGTACTTGAAGTACTCGACGTGCCCGCCCTGGTAGCTCGTGACCGCGATGCCCTGCACGTCCTCCTCGATCGCGGCGTCGACGATCTCCTTCGCGCCGCGGTTGTGCCCGAGGTGGATGACCTCCGCGCCGGAGCTCTGCAGGATGCGGCGCATGATGTTGATGGCTGCGTCGTGCCCGTCGAAGAGCGACGCGGCGGTCACGATGCGCACGTGATGCTTGGGACGATAGGGGTCTACGTGGGCGTGCATCGGCGCGGACAATTAGGGTCACGCGCGCCCCGCGGGAAGGTGCTTTTTGGACTCAGGCGCGCGCTTCTTCGAGGCCGAGCTCGGCCTCGAGCGCACGTTGCAGATAGAGGGCTGCGGCTCGTGTCGGGATCGAGCGCAATACGGCGCGGGTCACGCCGCGCACGTCGACCATGACAATGCTGTAAGTCTTCGCCGCGCCGTCGTGCTCGTGGACGGTCGAGAGTCGCTCGACGTCGGTCGCGGAGACGTCGAACCCGAGGTAGCTCGGTAGCGGTCCGTGGCGGACCGAGAGGCGGCCGGCGCGCGCGGTCACCGAGGTCTTGTTGACCACGCTGCAGACGATGCCATAGAGCGACACGATGAGGAGCGCCGTCACGGGGCGCTCGAACGCGCCGTCGGCGTGGGTCCTCAAGAGCCACCCGAGCACCCCATACCAACCCACCGAGAAGGTGATTTCAGCGAGCGCCGCGCCGTTCGACCATCGCTGCTCGATGAGGAGGCCGGGGTTCTTCTCCGCGTCCGAATCGGCGCCGGAATCGGCCTCGGTCGCGGCGGTGGGCAGATCGCCTGTGAGCTCGGTGACGAGGGTGCTGCCGCGCAAGAGCGATAGGCCGGCAGGCATGGGTGTCGTCGGCGAGAGCGCGTGCACTCGCCAACCGAGCGCGTCGTCTCGCTCGAGCGCCGCTCCACACGGTGCGCAGAGCGTCACGCCCCGATCGACCTCGACGGGGAGCGCGGCGCCGCACTGCGGACAACCCTTCATAGGGAGCGTCATGACCTGGCGCCCGTCACGCGTGAAGGGTGTTCGTCAGGGGGCGCCCTAGCGTCCGCCGAATACGAGCGCGTCGGCACCGTGAGCTCGATGCGGACACTGTCGACCAGATGAACGAGGTCACTCGCCGTGCGCTTCGTGGAGGGCCTTCTTGGTCGCGTCGTCCAGCGCTCCGGTCGGCGCGAGCCCGCTCTTCTTCTGGAAGCGAGCGAGTCCGTCCTTCAACCGAGCGTCGACGTCGCCCTCCGAGATCACCTCGCCTTGGGTCGGCACGTAGCCGAGGTGCTCGAGGCGTTGGTAGAGCCCAGTCGGCTCCTCGATCGGGTCGAGGTCACCGATCATCACGGGGAAGACCATTCGCTTGCTGGGGAAGGCGATGCGCACCTCGCGGACGTGCAGCGGCGCCTCGACGACGACGGTTCCATTCTTGTCAGTCTTTCCCTTGGTCTCGGCGCCGAGACCCTGAATCACATATTCGACGTCCGCCCACGGTCCGCCCCGGTCCTCGTAGGTGAACCGTGCAGTCGTCTTCGGGACCTTGGCTTTGTATTCGTTCTTCGTGCCTTTGGTCAGCGGCTCACCCTGCCGAACCGATCGGGGGAAGTGCAGAATGTCACCCGCGAGGAGCAGGGTCGGGTCTTTGCGCCGCGCCTTGAGGTCCTTGTTCTTCGGGTCGTTCCAGATCTTCTCTTCGTCGAAGCCATGAATGAAGGCGAGCTTCCCGACGTAGTCGCCGCGACGCACGACATAGGGCTCGAAGGGCTTCTGGTCGAAGTCACCTGGCATCTTCAGATCCGAGAAGACGACCTTGCCGTCCGCGGCGAGCTCGAGCTCGGCCTTACCGTCTTTGTCCGTCCTGCCGCTCAGTTCGGTGCCGTCCTTCAGGCGCACCAGGTAGCGTTGCTCTGCGAGCGGCGCCCCTGTCTCCTCGTCTTTCAACAAGATGGTCGTCGGGGGCTCCGGGTCCTTCGGTTTGGGGTCGGTCGCGCTGTCTGGCGAGTTGAGGAGGATCTTCGAGCCGTCGACTTTGACCTCCTTTTCCATCGAGATGGACGCGGACTCCGTCTTGATGAGGAGCCGCTTGTCCAAAGACAGCTTGGCCTTGTCCTTGGATTGGAGCGTCATCCCCTCGTCGCCGACAGAGATGGACCCGCCAGCGCCTTTGGAGCTTATGGCGGCGGCCAAGATCTCGATCTGTTCGGCGGTGATTCGAATGGCGCTCTTACCGACGCGTAACACGAGCTCCTTGTCGGAGCTCAGCTCGAGCCTGTCGAGGCCCGACAAAGAGGCCGTTCCCTCTGCGTGCGTCGTCCAAGCGCGCTTGCGGTCGCTCTTGCCGACGACAGTCGTCATGCTGCCCTCGACGCGGGTCGTATAGTCGGTCGCAAAGGTGTGTTGCGACTCGCCCTGGATATGCCGTTGTTCGCGCCCCTCGACGCGCGTCACTGCCATTCCGGCGACGCGCTCGTCGCGATTGCCGGCGACGACATCGACCTGGTGACCCTCGATTTGGCGATGCCAATCGCTTCGGACGTGTTGGGTGAGATCCTTGCCGACCTCCTCCATTCGGTTGCCCAAGACGCGGAGCGACTCGTCAGCGCGGACGACGAGGCTGTGGTTCTTGCCAACGACCTCGTCGAGGTCGTGTTGAGCATGCAAATAGACCTGTTCGCGGCCGGCCGTGTCGTCGAACGAGAGCTCATTGAAGCCTCCACCTCCCGGATAGGAGTGTGTGCGCAGGCCGCTGCGAGCCTTGTTTTGAGGCAGCGCAAAGGGCACGGGGTGCGCTGCGTTCGGCAGACAACCCATCACGACAGGACAGTCCTGATCACCCCCGAGGAAGGAGACGAGGACCTCCATTCCGACGCGGGGGATGAATTGACTGCCCCAGCCGCTCCCCGACCAGGACTGCATGAGGCGTATCCATATCGAGCTCCGCTCGTCGTGTTTGCCCTCGAGGTCCCAATGGAATTGGACCTTGATGCGCCCGAACTCGTCGACGTGGATCTCCTCGTTCTTCGGGCCGACGACGACCGCCGTCGCGAGCACGTTGTCGAGCGAGCGCCGAGGCCGCTTGGGGCGCGCCGCGATCGCGACAGGCAAGCATTTGAAGCTGTTTCGATAGGGGGGTTCGTCGGTCGCGCCGAGCTCGGGGAGGACGCCTTTGTGGCGGACCTCGGTGACCCAATATCGATCCGCGAGCGCCTGGCCCTCTTCGGTCTCCAGCGTGAAGAGCGCGCCGACGCCGAGCGCGCGGCATCGACTCACCCCCTCGGCGACCATGGCGCCGACACGCTCTTGCTCGAGATCGACAGCGGCCCGCGTCGGGTCGACCTCCGTCTCCTCGAAGTCGCCGCGGTGCCGATAAACGAGCAGCTGCTCTCGACTCTCAGGGCTCTTGGTGTCGGCTCGGAGATCGAGCAGCGGCCGGCGAAAGTCGTAGTCCCGAATCAACACCTTCTCGGTGCGCAGCGCCGATCGTCGACTGAACCGCTCGACCTCGCGCTCGTTGTCGCCGACTGCCGTGCCGCCGCGCCGGAGTGAGAGGACGAGCTCCTCTCGACGCGAATTCGGTGCTCGCTCCTGCGGATTCGGGTGATCGCCGAGCACCAATCGATCCTCGGGCCCGAGCTCTTCGAGCTTGTCCGCGGGCGTGTGCGCCAGAAAGTAGAAGATGCCCTCCTCCGCGAGCAGGCGCTCGATGAACCCGAGATCCGTCTCGCGGTATTGCACACAGTAGCTGCGCGCGGCGTAGGACCGATCGAGGCTGAAATCGACGCCGATGCCCGCGCCCTCCGCCACGCGTCGGACGATCTCGGGCACCGTCAGATCTTGAAAGATCCGGCTCGTGCGCCTGAGCTTCAGGTACTTGAGGCGAGGCGAGAGCCTCAATGAATAAGGGTGTCCACGCCCGCGCTCCGAAGTGGACGCTTGGCGAACGGCGGTGATCACGCCAGAGATGCTCCGCGCGCCGCCGCCCTCGAACTGCAGCGTCAGCGCCGCGCGCGTGCCGATGATCGAAGACAGATCCTCGCTCTCCTCGGCGAACACCTGCACATCGAACGCAAACGGACGCGACACGCGCTCGAGCCCCGTGAAGCTCGTCACCCGCAGCGTGCGACGACCACCGCTCTCGTCGATGAGCAGTTCGAAAGCGTCTCGTGTTGCGCGCGGTGTCGGATCAGAGCCTGCCATGGCTCTTCATCGAGCAGGAAGCAGGCCACGAGCATTCGACCTCAAAGGCGCGCGCTTAGGCCCTTGTTACGCTGACTGCCGGGTTACGCGCGCGGCTCGGCCGTAACGACGGAGCTTCGGGCATTGACTGCGCCGCCGGGAAAAGTCCCAATCGCGCCGATGACGGACACCGACGCCCTGAAGCGTGAGCTCGACGAGCTCGCGGCCCAGTTTCGGCACCACGAAGCGCTCTATCGCGCCGGCAAGCCGGAGATCTCCGACGCCGAGTTCGACGAGCTCGCCGACCGCTACGCGGAGCTGGCGGACGCGCTCGATCTGCCCCAAGCCGAGCGCGTCGACGCGCGACCTGGTGTCGATCACACCGAGGGCTTCGCCGAGGTCGTGCACCGCATCCCGATGCTGTCGCTCGAGAAGCTCACACCCAACAAGAAGGACAGCCGCGGGCAAGCCGTCCCACTCGGTGAGCAGCTCGTCCTCTGGGTCGATCGCCGTCGCAAGGACTTGGAGCTCGGCGCGCAAGCGTCGCTGCCGCTCTACGTCGAGCCGAAGATCGACGGCATCAGCGTGTCTCTCCTCTACGAGAAGGGGCGGCTCGTCCGCGCCGTCACGCGTGGTGACGGCAAGAAGGGTGACGACATCACCCGGCAGGTCGTTCGCGCACAGGCCGCGCCCACCGCACTGCGCATCAAGGGCGAACTCGAGATCCGCGGGGAGCTCTATTGGCCGCGCGCCGCGTTCGAGCGCTGGAACGAGAAGCTCGAGCGCGCCGGCGAGGAGCGGATCGCGAACCCTCGCAATGGGTGCGCGGGCATGATGAAACGCAAGGACCCCGCAGAGCTCGACGGCGTAGGTATAACGTCGTTCTTGTATTCGGTCCCGTGGAGCGAGGGCGTCACGCTGCCCGACCGGCAGAGCACGCTGCTCGAATTCCTCGGTGAGGCTGGCGCTCCCGTGTACCTCGAGCACACGAAGGTCGCGCCCGACGCGGCGGCCGTCCTCGCGCACTGTGAGTCGTACACGACAAGGCGTGGCGCGCTCGAGTTCGAGATCGACGGCATGGTCATCAAGATCGACGAGCTCAAACACTACGGAAAGCTCGGCGCGACCGGACACCACCCGCACTGGGGCATTGCGTACAAGTTCCCGCCCGAGCGCAAGATCTCGCGCGTGCGGTTCGTCGAGGTCTCTGTCGGCAAAAGCGGGCTCCTGACGCCGCTCGCGCACCTCGAGCCGGTGCAGCTCGCCGGCACCACGGTCGAGCGCGCGAGCTTGCACAACTACGTGGAGACCACGCGCAAGGACATCCGGGTCGGCGACGACGTCGAGGTCGAGAAGGCGGGCGACATCATCCCGCAGATCATCCGCTCGGTGAAACACGCCGAAGGCAGCGTGCCTCTCGAGCGCCCGACCCGCTGTCCGGCGTGTGAGTCCGAGGTCGTCGTCGAGGAGATCTTCGTGCGCTGTCCCAACCCAGCGTGCCCTGCGCAGCGCCACGGGCGGCTCACGCATTTCGCCTCTCGCAAGGCGATGGAGATCGACGGGCTCGGTGAGTCGCTCGTCACGCAGCTCATCGAGAAGCGCGGCGTGACTGCGCCACACGAGCTCTTCGCGCTCACGAAGAAGGACATCTCGTCGCTCGAGCGAATGGGGGACAAGAGCGCAGAGAACATCGTCCGCGGTCTCGAGGGGGCCAAAGGCAGGGGGCTCGCGAGGGTCCTATATGCCCTCTCGATTCCCCTCTTGGGCGAGGGCACGAGTGAGGAGCTCGCTAGGTATTTCGGGTCCGCGCGCGCCCTGTTGGCGTTCGCGAAGCGGTATGTCGCCGGCGACGCCGAGGCGATCGCGACGGTGGCCCCCGACAAGGGATCAGGCGCGATCGAGGGGCTCGCGCGCAAGAGCGCGGACGTCGTCTTCAGCGCCCTCGCGACCGACGCGCTCGGGATCATCTTCGAGGGGCTCGAGAAGGCGGGCGTCTCGCTCGAGGCCGCGAGCGCGAAGGTCGAGCTCGTGGAGGGTGTCGCGGGCAAGACCTTCGTCCTCACCGGGACGCTGCCCACGTTGAAGCGCGACCAAGCCGGTGACCTCATCAAGGCCGCCGGCGGCAAGATCTCGGGCTCTGTTTCGAAGAAGACCGACTACGTCGTCGCAGGCGAAGAGGCTGGCAGCAAGCTCGAGAAGGCGCAGTCCCTCGGCGTGAAGATCATCGACGAAGCGGCGCTCCTCGTGCTCCTCGGCAAGGCGTGACCGAGCCCACGACGAGCCACCTCGACGTCGACGGCGCGACGCTCTTCGTCACGCGCTGGCCCGGCCCAGCGTCCGCTATGCCGATATTGCTCCTCCACGGGGGGCCGGGCTTATGGGATTATCTCGGTGAGGTCGGAGCGGCCCTATCCGACCTCGGTGAGGTCATGAGCTACGATCAGCGCGCGTGCGGCCGCAGCACGGGCGGCCTGCACGACCTCGCGCGAGCCGTGGCCGATCTCGACGCAGTCGCGGCCGCGTTCACCCGAGAGCCGCTCGTCCTCGTCGGGCACTCGTGGGGAGCGTCGCTCGCGCTCGCTTATTGCCTCGCTCATCCGGAGAGGGTGAGGGGTGTCGTCTACGCGTGCGGCGTCGGGGTAGACCCCAATTGGCGGCTGTCGTTCACCCGTCGATTCGCCGCGATGACTACCGGTTTGGAACTGCCCACCCTGGTGGAGATCGAGATCGCTCCACCCGAGGAGCGCGCTCGCCTCACGCGGGAAATCCTCGTGCGTCGCTGGGCCGTCGAGCTCGTCCACTCCCGCGGAGCGGAGGCCCGCGCGGCGACGTTGCTCGTCCCCGGAGTGGTCCTCAACCTCGACCTCACGCGGTCGCTCTCCCCCGAAGTCGCCGAGACGCTCGAGGGGGAAGAGGTCCTCGCTCGCGCTCGGAAGCTCGATATGCCCTTTCTCCTCGTCCACGGCGAGCTCGACCCCCGACCCATCGAGTCTGTCGAGCCGCTCGCGCGGGCGCTGCCGCACGCGGAGCTCGTGCGCCTGTCGATGGCAGGCCACTTCGCCTGGCTCGACGATCCGCAGGGGTTCTTCGGTGCGATACGGCAGTTCGTCGCGCGTCTCGCGTCGCGGTCAGGGTAATATCCCCCGAGATGACTGCTACGCGCCTACCCCGCTGGTCCCGATGGTGTCGACATGCGCTTTGCCTGACGGGTGGGCTCTTCGCCTTGGCGACTGCGGCGTGCGACGACGAGACCGAGACCATCCCCAATGGTCCTGATCCGGTGACGCTCGACGCCTGCCTCTGGGACTTCGACGCCACGGTCCGAATGGGGCCGAGCGTGAACTTCGCCATTCGGGGCAAGGTCCTCGCGGCGATTTACGACGGCGGTGGCTACGGCGAAATCAAGATGGACGACGGCTCGCCGAACATCCCTGTAACCTTCGAAACCGAGGGAACCACGATGACCATGCGCTTCTGGCTCGCCGACGGCCGCGTGGTCGTCGCGTCGGGCCAGGGCGACGTCGAGCCGACCCAGTGCACGGGCCAGATCGACGGTGACTTCATCGGCCCTTCGGAAGGTGATGTCGGCGATTGGCTCGGGCTCGCGGACAAGTCGACGACCTGTGATGCGGTCTGTCGCTTCCACGACACGGCCAAATACTGCAGCTCGTTCTGCGAGAAGCTCGGGCTCGAGAAGGGCAGCGACGCTCACACGACCTGCAAGACCTCGTGCGAGGCCTCCGGCGACCAGATCTTCTATTGCGATGACGTCGCTGGCTTCTACGACTCTTGCTACGACAACTTCGGGCCGTAGTTTTCACGGGCCAACCTTTTTCGCTTCGCGAAAAAGACATGGCCCGGGGCGAGAGAGAACGGGGCCCCAACCCCGTTCTGAGTTTTTACGGACCGCCCTCTCGGGCCCTCTCGGGCCCTCGAGCTCAGTCGCCGAAGTCTTGAGTCCAGTAGTGGCCGTATTGGGTGTTCGAGTCGAAGGAGTAGCCGACACCTAGGGTCTTGTAACGGCCGTCCATGATGTTGAGGCAGTGACCGGGGCTCTTCATCCAGGCCTGCATGACGGACTCGGGCGTGGGCTGGCCGGCCGCGATGTTCTCCCCGACGAAGGTGCTGGGGAAGCCCGCTGCCTGCGCGCGCTGCGAGGGGTCCATCCCCTCGGGGTTGTTGTGCTCGAAGTAGCCGCGCTTACCCATGTCCGTGCTGTGACCGCGCGCCGCCGCTCGAAGGTGCGTCTCGGCGGTGAGGGGGCCCACGGGGGACATCTGCTGACCGCCGCACACCGCGCCGCGAGCGCGCTCGGCGTTCGTCAGCTGAAGGACCTGGTCCTCGAACGAGATCCACTCGGTCGGCCACGCGTCGCTCGAGCTGGGCAATCCCGATTGACCATTACCGGTTTGCTGATTGCCAGTCTGCTGCCCGCCATTACCGGTCCCGCCGTTTTGGCCGTTGCCGCCCTGACCGCCCTGGCCGTTGCCTTGGCCGGGCCAGGGGAACGGCCAACTCGCCGGTAGCTGCGTCGGGATCGAGAGGATCTGCGGGAGACCTTGGACCGCGACCGCGACGCCCGACACTGCGGAGCCGAGCATCGTGGGCCACGTGGGAGCTGCCTGCCCCGACGGGCTCTGCGAGGTCTGCGCCCCGGGGTACTGCGTCTGCGGGTATTGCTGCGGATAGGACTGAGGGGATTGCGTCTGCGGCTGGCCCTGGCCGTTGGGGGGATATGCCGCCATCGAGCGCGGTGGGCTCGTCCAACTCTCCTGCTCTGCGGCGCAGCCCACGCCGAAGAGAGCCACGACGGCGAGCGGTGCACCGAAGAGGGCCGCTCGGCCGAAGTGTGAAGTCTTGTAAAGAGCCTTGGGGTTGCGAGATACGTTCGAGCCGCCGGTAGACTTCCTCATCTTGGTTCTGTTTCTTCGACGTGCGAGCGCGTCCGAAGATGCACTACACGGGATTCATGACCCAGCCGACGCATGCTTCGAGCTTCGAGGCTGTCGACGAGACCCGCTGGCGTGAGGCCGTCGAGGCCGGACTTCGCGGCGTTTCGTTCGAAAAGCCCTGCTCGCGAAGACTCGAGACGGGATCGTGCTCGAGCCTCTCTACCTGCCTCGCCACGTCGCTGCGCTCGGTGAAAGCGCAGCGAAACGACGCTCGGTGCGCTCGGCGGTGGGCGCGCTCTACGCGGTGACGCCCGGCGCGGAGAGCGACACGGCCTCGTGCATCGCGGACGAGCGCGAGCGCGGCGTCGACGCTGTGATCCTGGTCGCGGCGCCGGGCGCGGACGTGCGTGCGGCCGCGCCTCCCGGTGAGCGGCGCGCCGTCTATTTGCAGACTGCGATCGAGACCGAGCGAGGGCTCGCGAGCGGGCCGTCGGCGTGGTGGCTCGACGACGGTGAGGACAACGTCCGCGCGCTCTACGATCCGTTCTCGCGCGCGCTCCTCGGGTTCGAGGAGGAGGCCGCGTTCGATCGCGTCTCAGCGCGTCTCAGCGCGTCTCAGGTCTCGGGCGCGCTCGGGTTGGGCCCCGCGTACGTCGAGGAGGCAGGCGGCAGCCCGGCCCAGGCGCTTGGGTTTCTCCTCGCGAGCGCGCTCGGGTGGGCGCGCGAGCTCGAGGCGCGCGGCGTCTCGCTGCGCGCCGCCGCGAGCGCGATGGGCGCCGTCGTCTCACCGGGTCTCGACGTGTTCGCTTCGGTCGCGGCGCTCCGCGCGACGTGCCTCGCGTGGGCGAAGCTCTGGGCGCGGCTCGGGGTCGAGGACGTGCGCGGCCCGCTCCTCGTCGGCGTCGAGTCGGCGCGCGCGATGAGCGAGCTCGACGCGCCGACCAACATGCTGCGCGGCTCGATCGAGGCGTTCGGCTTGCTCGCGGGCGGCGCGGACGTCGTCGCCGTGCGACCCTACGACGAGCCGCTCGTCGGGCTCGCGGGGGCGAGCGCGCGCGGTCGAACGCTCGCGCGCAACACGGTGATCGTCCTCGCCGAGGAGGCTCACGTCGGTCGCGTCGCGGACCCCGCGGGCGGCAGTTACTACGTCGAGCGCCTCACCGAAGAGCTCGCGCGCGCCGGTTGGGCCGAGCTCCAACAGATCGAGAAGGATGGCGGCATCGGCTCTCGGGGGGCGCGGGCGGCGCTCCGCGCTCGCAGCGCGAGCGCGGGCGCGGCGCGCGCCGCAGACGTTCGAAAGAGGAAGGGCGTGCTCGTCGGGGTGAGCGACTTCGCGATCGGCGACGCCAGCGTGCTGGGAGGGTCGGCGGCGCGCGCGCCCGGGAGGGTGCACCTCTCTCCCCCACAAAAAAACGAAGAGAACAGCGACGCGCTCGCGTTCGTGCGCGACGCCGCGCCGTTCGAGGACGTGCGCCGGCGCGCCGCACCGCTGGGACCTCGCGCGCTCCTCTTCGGGCTCGGTGAGCCCGCGGATTACCGAGCTCGCGAGGGGTTCGCGCGGCGGCTCTTCGAGGTCGGTGGGTTCACGGTGTCGCTCGCGGACGCGAGCGGCGGCGCGTGTTGGGTCGAGGACGCGATGGAGCGGGAGAAGCCCGACGCGGTGATGTTGTGTTCGTCGGACGCGATCTACGCGGCGAGCGCGGCCGAGGTCGTCGCGAGGGTGAAGGGCGCGGCGGTCGTCGCGCTCGCGGGCAAGCCGGGCGCGCTCGAGGAGGCGCTGCGGGCCGCGGGGCTCACGCACTCGGTCGCGCTCGGTGTGGACGTGCCTGCGTGGCTCGATGGTGTGCTCGAGCGCATCGAGCGAGCTCGGAGTGGAGGAGCGCGATGACGATCGAGAGCTTCGCGGGCGTAGATTTTGATGACGTCGTTATAGCTACGAACGACAAGGAATCGAAGCGCGAGACCTGGACCTTGCCCGAGGGCATCACCGAGAAGGCGCGCTACGACGCGGCGGACGCGGCGGAGCTCGTCGGTCGCGAGGGGTTGCCTGGGTTCGCGCCGTTCGTGCGCGGTCCGTACCCGACGATGTACGTCGAGCGACCGTGGACCGTGCGGCAGTACGCGGGCTTCTCCACGGCGGAGGAGTCGAACGCGTTCTATCGACGAAACCTCGCCGCGGGTCAGCGCGGGCTCAGCATCGCGTTCGATCTCGCGACGCACCGCGGATACGACTCGGACCACCCGCGCGTCGTCGGCGACGTGGGGATGGCGGGCGTCGCGATCGACTCGATCCTCGACATGGACGTGCTGTTCGCGGGCATCCCGCTCGATCAGATGAGCGTGTCGATGACGATGAACGGCGCGGTCTTGCCGATCCTCGCGCTCTACATCGTCGCGGGCGAGCGTCAGGGCGTCGCGACGAAGCTGCTCTCCGGGACCATCCAGAACGACATCCTCAAGGAGTTCATGGTCCGCAACACGTACATCTATCCGCCCGAGCCCTCGATGCGGATCGTGAGCGACATCTTCGCGTTTTGTTCGAGCGAAATGCCGAAGTTCAACAGCATTTCGATCTCCGGCTATCACATGCAAGAGGCCGGGGCGACGGCGGACCTCGAGCTCGCGTACACGATCGCCGACGGCATCGCGTACGTGCGCGCGGGCATCGCGGCAGGGCTCGACGTCGACGCGTTCGCGCCGCGGCTCTCGTTCTTCTTCGCGATGGGGATGAACTACTTCGTCGAGGTCGCGAAGCTGCGCGCGGCGAGGCTTTTGTGGGCCGAAGCGATGAAGGCGCTCGGCGCGAAGAGCGTGAAGTCGCTCGCGCTGCGCACGCACTGCCAGACCTCGGGCTGGTCGCTGACGGCGCAGGAGCCCTACGCGAACGTGGTGCGGACCGCGGTCGAGGCGATGGCGGCGACCGCGGGGCACACGCAGTCGCTCCACACGAACTCGCTCGATGAGGCGCTCGCGCTGCCGACCGACGCGTCGGCGCGCATCGCGCGCAACACACAGCTCGTGCTGCAGCACGAGGCAGGCATCGTGCGGCCCGTCGATCCGTGGGGCGGCAGCTACTACGTCGAGTGGTTGACCGAGGCGCTCGCGACGCGTGCGCGCGAGCACCTCGCCGAGATCGAAGAGCTCGGCGGCATGGTGAAGGCCATCGAGGCCGGCGTGCCCAAGCTGCGGATCGAAGAGGCCGCGGCGCGCACGCAGGCGCGCATCGACGCTGGCAAACAAGTCATCGTCGGCGTGAACAAACACAAGCCGACGACCGAAGAGCACGTGCCGGTGCTGAAGGTCGACAACGCGCGCGTGCGCAAGGCGCAGCTCGAGCGGCTCGAGAAGCTGCGGCGCGAGCGCGACGAAGACAAGGTGCAGGCGGCGCTCGCGGCGCTCGAGGGGGCCGCGCGCTCGGGAGATGGAAATTTCCTCGCGGGGAGCGTCGCGGCCGCGCGCGCCGGCGCGACCGTCGGTGAGATGAGCCTCGCGCTCGAGCGCGTGTTCGGTCGATACGAGGCGCGCATCCGCGCGGTCGCGGGCGTGTACGCTCGCGAGGTGGGCGAGGATGACGCCGCGATCGGCGAGGTAAAAGGCTTGGTCGGCGAGGTCATGAAGGCCGATGGTCGGCGACCTCGCGTGCTCGTCGCGAAGATGGGCCAGGACGGCCACGATCGCGGACAGAAGGTCATCGCGACGGCGCTCAGCGATCTCGGGTTCGACGTCGACATCGGCCCGCTCTTCCTCACGCCGGAGGAGACCGCGCGGCAGGCCGCTGACAATGATGTCCATGCGATCGGCGTGAGCTCGCTCGCGGCGGGGCACCTCACGCTGGTGCCGGCGTTGAAGAGCGCGCTCGCGGCGCTCGGTCGCGAGGACATCTTGGTGGTCGTCGGCGGCGTCGTCCCGCCCGAGGACGTGCCCACGCTGCGCGAGATGGGGGTCGCTGCGGTGTTCGGGCCGGGGACGCCCGTGCCGATCGCGGCGCGCGAGCTCGCGTCGGCGATCCTCGCTTCGGTGCGCGAGGCGTAGTGCGGCGGAGGCTCGACGCGGCCGCGGCCGAGCGAGGGATCCTCGCGCGGGATCGCGGCGTTCTCGCGCGCGCGGTGACGCTCGTCGAGAGCACGCGCGAGGCCGATCGACTCGTCGCGGAGGAGCTGCTCGAGCGGCTCTTGCCCCACACGGGGCGCGCGCGTCGCGTCGGGATCAGCGGCCCGCCCGGCGTGGGAAAGAGCACGCTCCTCGAGGCGCTAGGGATGCACCTCGTCGACGCGGGCGAGACGATCGCGGTCCTCGCGGTCGATCCGTCGAGCCGCTCGACGGGCGGCAGCATCCTCGGGGACAAGACGCGGATGCCGCGGCTCGCGATGAGCGAGCGCGCGTTCGTGCGGCCGTCGCCCTCGGGCGATCGGCTCGGTGGCGTGGCGCACCGCACCCGCGAGGTCCTCTTGCTCTGCGAGGCCTTCGGCGCGGACGCCGTGCTCGTCGAGACGGTCGGCGTCGGTCAGAGCGAGATCGAGGTCGCGAACATGGTCGATTGCTTCGTGCTGCTCGGCCTCGGCGGCGCGGGTGACGACCTCCAGGGCATCAAGCGCGGCATCATGGAGGTCGCGGACATCGTCGCCGTGAACAAGGCGGACGGTGATCGCCTGCCGCTCGCACGCGCGGCGATGCGCGACTACTCGGCCGCGCTCCGCATCATGCGCCCGCGATTCCGGTCTTGGACGCCGAGGGCGATGCTCGTGAGCGGGCTCACGGGCGCGGGCGTCGACACCTTGTGGGAGTCGATCGACGCCCACCGCGCGGCGATCGCCGAGAGCGGAGAGCTCGCGACGCTGCGTCGCGCGCAGGCGGGGGAGTGGCTGCGGAGCGAGATCGGCGCGCGCCTCGACTCGGCCTTTCGGGCGCACGTGGAGGTCTCACGGCTCTATTCCGATTACGAGGCGCGGGTCGAAGCGGGGCAGCTGGCGCCGAGCGCAGCGGCTCGACGCCTCGTCGAGGCCTTCTTGGCGCGACCGCGAATATCGGATTAGCGGGTGTGCTCGAAGGCGGGGGCGACCGCCGCGAGCGCGGCGAGCTCACCGTTCGGGAGCTCGGGCTTCACGAGCTCGACCGGAGGCGCGAGCGCCGCCAGGAGCGCGGTCTCGTTTCGAGCGTCGGCCTTCTCGAATTTTGCCTCGGGGGATCCTTTTACAATGTCTTGCTTTTGGAGAAGGGCCACGTCCCCTCTCGCGCGATTCGCGCTGGCGCGGGTCGACTTCCTCGACGGCCGCGGGCTATTGGACACCTCGAGCGCGTGGGTCGCTTTGCGGCCGGCGCTCTTGGTTGCTCTCGGCCGATCGGGGCTGTTCTGCACCTGAGCACGCTTCGGCTTTGGCGCCTTCACGCCGTGGGCACGCCGTTGTTCTTCAGAGTGGAACTGCTCGGATCGGGTTGCCATAACCCCTAATCCAGCAACAGGTGTGCCCTCATATTTGTGGGTAAAATTCAAGGGATTTGCGTGATTTGGGGATAGCGAGCGCTGCAGGAATTTCGTCGGGCGAACAGCCGGCGTAACGAGGGAGAGGCGCAAACCACGCAGCGGAATGCAGAAGATTCGGGGTGGGGGGAGAGGTAGACCCCGATTTTTCGCGGTTACGACGATTGCGCACGTGGCACGGCGATCGCTAATACCCATTCGATGGTGCCGAGACTGCAGCGAACGCGAGCCCAAGTCGTCTTTGGTGCGCTGTTCTTGATGGCCTGTGGAGACGACGGCACCGGAGCCGGCGGATCGGGCGGGCAGAGCGTCGGGGGTGCGGGCGGCGCAGTCGGCGGGCTGGGTGGTGGTGGGGCTGGGCTCGGCGGCTCGGGTGGTGTCGGGCTGGGCGGGAGCGAGCAGGGAGGCGAATCAGGTGGTGGGGCCGGCGGCGCCGCTCCTGTCACGTGCGAGGTCCACTGCAATCGGGTTCACAATCGGTGCAAGGACGCCAACACCCAATACGTCGACGACGCCTCTTGCCGTGCGATGTGCGCCTATTTCCCTCTCGGGGTCGAGGGCGACATGATGGGCAACAGCATCTATTGCCGAGAGCACCACTTGTTCGAGGCGAGCCAAGACCCCGATACGCATTGCCAACACGCAGGGCCTACAGGGGGCGGCGCGTGCGGCGGTGGGTGCACTTCGTTCTGCTCTTTCGCGATGCAGATTTGCCCCGCCGCACCCTTCGCGGACGAGGCTGCTTGTCTCGACGCGTGCGCGGCTTGGCCCACGGTGTCGCCTTATTCGGCGGTGACGAGCCCCGACACGGACACGCTCGAGTGCCGATTCCGCGAGCTGACCCTCGCGACAGTCGAGCCCAGTCGTTGCGCCGATATTGGCACCGTCAGCGCCGTGTGCCCCTGAGTCATGATATCGACGTGACAGCGGGGGTCGAGACCCGCGCCGGACGTTGTCCGTAGAAGCGGAGATTCGGAGGAACTCGATGCGCTCCCGTGTGTTGCTCTTGTCCATTCTCCTCGCAGCTTGTGACGCCGCCGTCGAACCCACACCGTCGGGCCCCAGCGGCACTGGCAGCGGTGCCAAGAGCCAAGTCACCTCATCCCCGCGCGCGCCGGCCTCGAGCGTCGCTCCACAGCCCAAGCCGGTGGTGAGCGTCTCCGCTCCAACGCCAGTGACGCCCCAGCCCGTCGTGAAGAAGACGCCGCCCGCGAACGTGACCGAGCTCGCTGCGAGCACCAATCACCTCGGGCTCGACGTCTACAAGCAGGCTCGCAAGGAGCCGGGAAATCTGGCCATGTCGCCGGTGAGCATAACGACCGCGCTCGCCATGACCTACGGCGGCGCCGCAGGCTCCACTGCCGACGAGATGAAGAAGACCCTCTATTTCCAGGGCTCGCAGGGCGACGTCATGAAGGGGATGGGGGATTTGGCAGGTTGGGTCGAGAGCCCCGGGCGACCCATCACGATCCGGATTGCCAATCAGCTCTTCGGGGAGAAGACGTTCGGCTTCGAACCGGCATATCTCGACGCGATGAAGGCCTCCTACGGGGCGCCGCTCGAGCCGCTCGACTTCAAGAACGACAGCGCGGGTGCGCTCTCGCGCATCAACGGTTGGGTCGAGGAGAAGACCGAGAAGCGCATCCAGAATTTGCTCGAGCCGCCGGCGATCAACTCCGGCACGCGGCTCGTATTGGTCAATGCGATTTACTTCTTGGGGAAATGGTCGGTGCCTTTCCGCAAGGAGGCGACGAACGACCAGGATTTCTCGGTCACCAAGAGCGACAAGAAGCGCGTGCCGACGATGCACCAGACGGGGGGATTCGACTACGCCGAAGTCGGGGACACGAGCGTTCTGCGGATGCCGTTCGGCGACAACACGGTCGCGATGTACATCTTCTTGCCGAAGAGCGTCGACGGCCTGGCCGCGCTCGAGACCTCACTCGACCCGGCGAAGCTCGATGAGCTCGTCAAGAAGGTGAAGCGCGAAGAGGTCGTGATCTCGCTGCCCAAGTTCGAAGTCGCCCCCGAAAAGGCCGTGAGCCTGGCCGCGATCCTGAAGAAGCTCGGGATGACGTCCGCGTTCGACCCGAAGCTGGCGGACTTCTCCAAGATGGCCGACCCGAAGCAGGCCGAGGGGGGACTCTCGATCACCGACGTCTTCCACAAAGCCTTCGTGAAGGTAGACGAGGCGGGGACCGAGGCCGCAGCGGCGACGGCGGTCGTGGCGGCGCCCGCGGGCGCGGTGGCCACATCGGACATCAAACAATTCGCCGCGGACCATCCCTTCTTGTTCGTGCTCCGCGACGACACGACGGGGGTCGTGCTCTTCATGGGTCGCGTCATGGACCCGAGCGTGCACTGAGCATCGGCCTCAGGGGCGAGCCCCGCGGGGATAGTCGATCATCGCGTCGAGATCGCCGTAGACGACCCCGCGCATCTGTCCCCCGAACTCCCGGGGGAAGCCGAGCGGCACGGCGCTCAACGCGTCGAGGCTAGCCCTGTGTTCGTCGGCGAGCGCGAACTCGGTAGAGCCCATGAGGTCGGTGATTTGAGCGACCGTCCGTGCGCCGACGATCGGGATATGCGGGCCTCGCGCGCGAATCCAGGCGAGGGCAACCTGGGCTGACGACTTGCCAATAGCGTCGGCGATGCGATCGACCTCCTTCGCGACGGCGAGGTTCTGCTCCGTGAGGCGCCGCGCGTTGCCGGCCGCGCGCTTGGTGTCCTCGGGCGCGCCAGCCGAGCGCGTGTATTTGCCGCTCAACACGCCGCCGCCGATAGGGGCCCACGGGAGCACCGAGAGCCCGAGGGCCTCGGCCATGGGCAAGAGCTCGCGCTCGACCGTGCGCTGGATGAGGCTGTATTCGATCTGCAGGCCAACGAAGGCCGAATACCCCCGCAGGCTCGCGAGCGTGTTGGCTTGAGAGACGATCCACGCGGGCGCGTCGGAGACACCGACGTAGAGGACCTTGCCCGAGCGCACGAGATCATCGAGGCCGCGCATGACCTCTTCGGGGGTGGTCGTGTAGTCCCAGAAATGCACGTAGAGGAGGTCGAGGTAATCGGTCTTCAGCCGCTTCAGGCTGGCCTCCACCGAGCGCATCATGTTCTTTCTGGAGTTGCCCGCGCGATTGGGGTCTTGGGTGCCCATCGCGAGCGTGTATTTGGTCGCGACCACCCAGCGATCGCGGTCGGTCTCGATCGCCCTGCCGACGATCTCCTCGGACTCACCGTCGTGATAGCGGTTCGCCGTGTCGAGGAAGTTGCCGCCCGCGTCCTTGAACGCGTGGATGATGCGGCGACTCTCATCTTCGTCTGCGCCGAACCCCCAGCGCGTCCCGAAGCTCATGGTGCCGAGGCAGAGCTCCGAGACCTTCAATCCGCTCGTTCCGAGAAATCGATATCGCATCCTCAACCTCTTGAGTTGGAGAGAAGATTGTGCAAACATGATGCAACCAGTGCGTGAGCCCTAAGCGCTTGATGAGCGTCTCGCGAACAACCCTGTCCGCGATGATGGAGCGCAGTGTTCTCTCGTCGTCTTGGATGATAGGACGAGATCGCATCGACGGGAACCGTCGTGAGGGTCGGCCCTCAGGGTGACGATTCTTAGAAACCTGGTCGAGTCGACTGCGTATGGATTGTCCAAGGTTGAAAATGGGCAAACCCATCACTGGCGAGCACAGCGAAACCCTGGATGCTGGGGTCGTCCGTGCGTCTGGCGAGAGCTCGGGCGGCGGGCCTATGTCCCCGCGAGACCTCATCGCGCTCCAGGCGGGTTGTGTCGTCGATGGGCGGTATCGGCTCATTCGGTTTCTCGCCGAGGGCGGGATGGGGCAGGTCTGGGTCGCCGAGCATACGAGCCTCGAGCGTCTCGTGGCGCTCAAGGTCGTCGCAGTCCCATCCCCCGTCGTGCGTGCGCGTGTCCTGCGAGAGGCCAGGCTGCTCGCGGCGCTGCATCACCCCGCTGTCGTCACCGTGTACGACTGCGGTGATCTCGACCGGCAATATCGGGCCTTCGACGGCGGCGGGCAGCCGCTCCGTGGCGCGTACATCGCGATGGAGCTCGCCTCCGAGGAGACCCTCGAGCAGCACCTCGCCGCGCGGGGCCCGCTCCCGGCAAAAGACGCAGTCCAGCTGTTGATCCCTGTGTTGGACGGGCTCGCGGTCGCGCATCGACAGGGCATCATCCACCGCGATCTGAAGCCTTCGAACGTCGTGGCGAGGCGCGCATCGACCGGCGCGCTCGAGGACGCGAAGCTCCTCGACTTCGGAATAGCGCACGTGGAGCGCGCCGCCCCGAGCACGCTGACCGCCGTCGGCGGCGTCATCGGAACACCCCAATACATGGCCCCCGAGCAGATCGCGGGTGGCGTCATCGGGCCACACACCGACGTGTGGGGCTTCGCGCTGACGCTCCTCGAGCTCGTCACGGGTAAGCCGGTTTGGGACGCGCCCGAGCCGAGCTCGGTCATGGCGAGGATCCTCGGCGTGCCCCCCACGCGCCCCGACCCGAGCCGCGTCGACGCGAGCCTCTGGGCGATCCTCGAGCGCGCTATTGCCAAGTCGCGCGAGGAGCGGATCGGCTCGGTCGTCGAGCTCCGTGAGCGGCTCGTGCGCTGGTCAGCGGCGAGCCCGAGCGTCGTGAACACGCAACCGTCTCCCCGCGCTTCGGCGCTCGACGCGCTGGATACGACCGACGACGCGCCGCCGTCGCTCGACGAGCTCATTCGCAAACGATTCCAAGACAACTGAGGAGTAGGAAATGCTCGAGCTGGATCCGCAGATGCCCCCGCCGTCGTCGTCGTTCGACCCCGCGCGCATCGACGAAAAGCCGGACTCCGAAATCGACGCGCTGCCGTTCGGGGTCATCGCGCTCGACGCCGCCGGCACGATCCTCCGATTCAACCTCTACGAATCGAGGCTCGCGCGGCTCGATCGCAACCAGACCCTCGGGCGGAACTTCTTTCGCGAGGTCGCGCCGTGCACGCGCACCGAGACCTTCGAGGGGCGCGCGATGCGGCTGCTCTCCCACGGCGCGGTCGGCGAGACCGAGTCGTTCGAATACGTGTTCGCGTTCGCGTTCGGCGAGCAGCACGTCAAGGTCGAGATGTTCGTGCCGTCCCCGGGGCGACTCTACCTATTCATCAATCGCAAGAGCATCCGCAAGACTCGGATGCTCGGTGACGACGTCCCGCTCGCGGTCGAGCAGCGCGCGCTCGCGCCCGACGAGCGATCGCTCGGTGTTCGGCGCGACGAGCTCGAGCGGCGCGCCGTCGATGTCCCGGCGCCCTTCTTCGCGGCGCTCCGCGCCACGTGCGATCGCGTCGCGCCCGAGAGCTGGCAGCTCTTCGCCTCCGAGTGGGGAGTTCAGTGGGGCCGACGCGTGGCCATCGATTTGGAGGCTTGGGCGACCGAACAAGGCGAGCCTGCGCTCCGCGAGATCCCCATGCGCCGCGTCGCCGAGCTCGTATCCCGATATTTCTCGGACCGCGGCTGGGGTATGCCGCTGTTCGACTTCGGTCGCGCCGCCGAGGGCATCGTGGCCATTTCGGTCGAGCGGAGCGCGCTCGCCGAGACGAGCTCGTCCGCGCGGATCGGTCGCGGCCAGGAGCTCTCTTGCCATTTGCTGGCCGGTAGCTTCTCGGGCGTCTTCACCTATCTCGGCAATCGGCGCTTGGCCGTGCGTGAGGTCGCGTGTCGATCCGCGGGCGAGCCTGTCTGCTCGTTCGTCGTCGTCTCCCACGATCGCAGGACGACGGTCGACAAAGCTCTGCGAGCCGGCGCTCGCGGCATCGAGAGCATCCAGAACGCCTTGCGGCGCACGCCGAGCTGAGGTCGCCAATGGACAGCTCCTTCCTCTTGTCCTCGCGACGCGAGAGTGACAACGCGGTAAGCGAAGCGCGGCTCGGCGGGCGCGACCTCGTCGTCGGCTGGGCGGGTGACTGGCCACCCGGCGCGTCGGCGATCGAGGTGCTCGACGCCGTATCCTGGAGTGGCCGCGCCCCGGACCCGGAGAAGCTCGGGGCCCTCGACTTTCTGTCGTACTTGTTCGGCGCCTAGGTCCCGGGGGCTCTCCCGACGGCCGCCGTTGACGCGCGCGGGACACTTTCTACGCTGGCGAGAGCTCCTATGCCGACGCCGCGAGTTGCTTCCCTCCTGCTGGTCATGAGCCTTCCCCTCGCGGTCGCGTGCGCGGAGGGCGACACCCTGAACGCTGGCGGCCACGCCTCGGGCGCTGCTGGCGGCGGCCCTCCGACGAGCGGGGGCGGCGGCGCGGGCGCCTCGTCGTTCGGGGGTGATGGTCAAGGTGGTTCACCAACTACGACGAGCTCCTCGTCGAGCTCCTCGAGCTCGAGCAGCTCGTCGAGCAGCACCTCGAACGGTGGCGCAGGCGGCGGGCCCGCCTGCTCGGAGCAGCCCTGCAAGCTCACAGAGCCGCAGTGCGGTTGCGACCCGAACCAGCAATGTACGGTCGACGCGAGCGGACGCTCCTGTATCCCTGAGGGCAGCGTCGCTTGGGGGCAGCCCTGCACGGGCAACAACTGCGCTCCCGGACTGCTCTGTCTACAGACCACTCCGACCGAGGCCACGTGCGGCAAGTTCTGTGACTCGGACTCCGACTGCACTGCACCCGGCGGGCTCTGCATTCTCACGCTCAATGACGGCTCTGGCGGCGAGATCCCGAACGTCACGATGTGCACGGACAACTGCAACCCGCTCAACAACCTCGGCTGTGCGGTAGGGGGTTGTCAGATCCTGACGGAGTCTATGGGACTGATGCGGTCTCTCACGCTCTGCGTGGACGCTGGCGCGGGTACGCAGGGGGCGGCCTGCGTCGGCAACGAGGACTGCGCGCCGACCTTCGGGTGCTTCAACGACGGCATCAGCGATCTCTGCTTGAAGTGGTGCAATCTGGCGGCGCCGAGCTGCCCCGCCGCGACCACCTGCCTGGACGTGGCGGTGTCGCTGGGCGGGATCAACTATGGGGTCTGTTACTGACGTACGTGTCTGTCAGTTCAAGATCTCGACCGCGCTCGCCGCGAAGTCCGCGCTGACCTCCGTCGAGTCGGTGCAGCCGCCAGCCATGTCCGTGGTGGAGCACCAATCACCCTTGAAGAGGATCACGTTGTTCGCGTCGCGCTTGCATTTCATCGTAGGGGCTTGGCCGTCTCCATAGGTCGTCGCGTCACCACTCAAGAGGACGCAGAGGCTCTGGTGAACGGCTGCGATCTCGATTGTGTCCGCGTTCTCCAAGGTGATGTACGCGTGCACGTGGCCTCCTGGGACGAACGCGCTCACCACGTCGGTCGGCTGGCAAGAATCGCCGGGGCTGAGACCAGCGCTGTTGTAGAGGCCAATGCAGTTCTTGTCGGCGGAGAGTGTGCTGTCATCGAATTGCAGCTTGGATAGGGGCATGAGGAGGGGCTGGGTCGCCCCGTCGTCGAGGTAGAGCACGAGCGGCAGATCGACGCCTACCCCGGTCGCGAACGCGCCACTTGCATCCGGCGTCGCGTCGAGCACGACCGGGTGAACGGTCACGTTGCCGACAGTCTCGTTATCGACGAAGGAGTAACCCGCGGAGGGATCCGCGACGGGTTTGGCGCCGCCCGTCTTGAGTGTGTGCGCGGCTGTATCGAACTGCATGAGCCAGCTGAACGTGCCAGTCCCAGGGAGATTGCAGCTCGCGAGCTTGGGTAGCGCGCCGCCGCTCAGCGTCCCACCCACGATCCCAGCCGCGAAGGCCGATGGCTTCTGGAAGGTTACCTGCGACATCCGCAGGCCGAACTTCGTTGCGCCGTCATTGTCGGTGAGGCTGATGCAGTCGTGGCCCGCGTCGCAGCTCGCCTTTGGACTGCAGGGGTAGCTGCCGCCAGTCCCGACGCCGCCGCCCGCTCCCCCGGTGGCGCCGCTAGCGCCGCTGCCGCCCGCTCCCCCGCTGCCGTCGTCGCCGCACGCGCCGAGGACCCCCACGATCGCGATCACCCCTGTCAGACCCGAGACCCTTAAACTCATCGGCGATGCCTCCTGGCTCGATCGAGCCTTCGAACAAACCGCCAACATCGCACGCTCCGGCGCGCCTCGTCACGGGTCTTCTTGCCAATCTTCGTGTAGATGGTATTACGCTGATAAAGTAATGGCGCGCGAGCGCCCGCGAGGGACGAGGTCGATGCGAGAGCGGAGCGGGTGGTGGAGGGGGATTGCGGTTTGCGCAGCGCTCGGGGGAGCTGCTGCTCCGCTGATGTTGCCCGCCTCGGCGCAGGCCGAAGAGGGCGGCGTGATGATGCCCTCGGTGCGGTTCTCGGGGGGCACCCGCATTGGCGTCGACCGCGACGCCGGCGACGTTCACCCGGAGTTCGACGTCGACGTAGGCGCCACGTTGTTCGCCTTTCGAGCGCACGGTGACCAGCTCACGGCGCCCGCGCTCTTCATCATCCCCGAGGCCGGATACACGGGCTCGTTCGTCGATCTCCACCTGTTCAATCTCGGCTGCGACGTCGGTGGTGGTACGCCTCTATTCTTCGGCACGGTTCGACCGCGCTTGCTCGCGGGCTCCAGCGAGGGAGCCTCGGCGCTCGTCCTGGGGATGCGGAGCAGCGCCGTCTTTCACGGCTTCTACGACATGTTCACGCTCGAGATCGGACACGAGTTCCTCTGGTATCGAGGGGACTTTCACCACTCGGTCAACGTCGCCGCAGGCGTGAACTTCATGGCCATTCTGACGGCGGTTCTCGCTGATTCGTCGTCTCGGTGGTAAGCGAAGAGCGGGGCTCCGGTGGACGACAAAGACAAAGCGGCGCTCGCCAAGCGTGGGCTGAAGGCGATGGATTTGACGAAGTCGGGAGAGATCTCGAAGCGCGTCAAGAGCTCGGTCAAAGAGACAGCGGGCAACGTCGCGCTTCGCGGGCTCGCGGTCTTCGGTAAGAAGGAGAGCGAGCGTGAGGCGGCCGCGCCGCTCACGGACACGGGCCCGAGCTTCGAGTCCTTCGACAGGGGCGAGCTCGGTGGCTTCGATCGGCGGCTCGAGCAAGCCTTCAATCGACCCGCGGAGACCTGGGCCAAGGACGAGCTCGACGAGGCGCTCGCCGCGTCGCCCGCCGAGCGAAAATCCTCGCCGAAGAGCTCGCGTTCACCCGAGAGCTCGCGGTCGCGCAAGCGTGCGTCGGCTCCGTCGCTCGCGGAGCTGCGGCGCTCCTTTCCGCAAGAGTCGCGGCAGCTCGCGCAGCTCGTCTTCAGCTGCACCGATCTGCTCGAGGAGATCGCTCGCGGGGATCGTTCGACCTCGGTCGCCGAGCTCGAGCGGCGTGAGCAGATGCTGGCGCGCATCGCGGAGCTCCTCGAACCAAAGGCCTCGAGCGCGCTCGTCAGCTTCGTCGCGCATACGGTGAAGTTGAGCAAGGGCGCTCGCTAGCCGCGCCGAACAGTCACACCCCATTCGGGATCTCGCTCTTGCCATGTAGGATGCCGCGCATGGCGAAAGAACTGATCTCATATTCCGAAGGCGGTGAGGCGTTCGATGCGTTCATCGCGCGCCCCGCTGGCGCGGGTCCGCACCCCACCGTCCTCGTCTGTCACGCGTGGGGCGGGCGCGACGAGTTCGCCGAAGCCAAGGCCTCGGCGCTCGCCGAGCTCGGCTATATCGGCGCAGCGATAGACGTCTATGGAGTCGGCAAGCGAGGCACCGACACTGCGTCGTGCCAGGCGCTGATGATGCCGCTCGTGAGTGACCCGCCCAAGCTCCGTCGGCGGTTGGCAGCGGCCTTCGAGGCCGTGAGTGCGGTCGACGGCGTCGATCGCGGGCGCATGGGCACGATCGGCTTCTGCTTCGGGGGAATGTG
Source organism: Polyangiaceae bacterium (assembly GCA_046351325.1). GTDB lineage: Bacteria > Myxococcota_A > Polyangia > Polyangiales > Polyangiaceae > Xiheicaenibacterium. The sequence continues at coordinate 510,151 of JAXLYR010000002.1, forward strand.
CTCGATCCTGACGGCGCGCATGGGCCTGCCTCTACGAGGTGTCGTCGCCTTCCACGGGCTGCTCAAGATCGGCGAGAAGCTCGAGCACGACGCCAAGGCCCGCATCCTCGTCCTGCACGGTCAGGACGACCCTATGGCGCCCCCGGCCGATGTCGGGACATTCGCCGAAGAGATGAAGCGCATCAACGCGAACTGGACTCTCGAGGCTTACGCGGGTGTAAAGCATGCCTTCACGAACCCGGTAGCGAACGACGCCTCGATGGGCCTGCTCTACGACAAAGAGGCCGATCGCCGGTCGTGGATCTCGATGAAGCGCTTCTTCCAGGATGTGTTCGAGTAGGCCGACGCGGGCGGGCGCTCTCGGTCAGGGTTGTACGCCAATCCCCGATACGATGTTCTCGTTGCCGCCCCCCAAATCGAAGACCCCGAGATCGTCGACAGTGCCGTCCTGTTTGAACTGGACCGAATAGACGCCACGCACGTCGGCGATCAGGGTGCGGCCGTCGAGAGGGCCTCGCTCGACGGAGGTGAGCGCGCCAGGCAGCTGGGGCGGCGCGCCAGCGTAGGGCAGCTCACCCCGCAGCGTGAGCGGCGCGGACGACGTCGGCTCGTAGTCGAAGACGAAGATCCCGTCGCCGAAGCCGCTCGTCACGATAACGGCGTTATCGAATGGCGACACGGCGATGGAGTAGGGGTCATAGACGACGTCCTCGAGCGTCTGGGCGGCGCCGAGCCCGTCGGCGGTGACGGGGATCGCGGCCACGCGCTGAGCGGGCGGGCTGTAGTCATGATTGTCCGCGAGGATGACGTGCTTCTTCCCGCGCGTGAGGGCCATGTAGCTCGTAATGGCCTCGTCGTCGCCGAACGCGTCGGCGCTGGCGACGACCGTGAAAGGCGCTGAGGACTGCGCGCGCTGGAGGTGCTCCACGTTCATCGCGTCGAGCGAGCGTGAGGCGAAGAGCAGATCCCCATTCGGTGCAAAGAACACGTCAACGCCGTTCTTCGCCGGGAGGGCGAGCGCGCCAGGGGTCAACACGCCGTCGCACGAGAGCAGAGAGGGATAGAGTCCGCCGCCTGACTCGGGCCAGTTGGGGTCGAGGATCCACAGGGTGGAAGAGGTCGGGTCGAGCGCGACGGACTCCGCGTAGAAGTCCCCGACCAGCCGGGGCACGACCACGGTCACGGCGCCGCTCTGGTCGAGTCGGAAGACCCCAATCGAGCCGTCGTCCTGAATTGCAAAGCCGATAGCGCCGTCCGGTGTGAACCGAATTGGGCGGTCCGCGGGAGGGCCCATGGTGAAATGGGTGCCTGTCGTCGTGAGCTCACCGTCGCTCGCCAAAGAGAGCACCTCGTAGCTGCCTTCACCGTCGTAGGGATGTCCGACGACGACGAAGCGTGCTTTGTCGGCTGGGCCCGGGTCGCGCGTGCAGCTGCTGCCGCCGCCCGCGCCGCCGAGGCTCTCCCCACCTGCGGAGCCGCTGGAACCGCCCGCGCCGCCAACGCCACCGAACCCGCCCGCCGCAGGCGAGCCGCCGCCCCCCACGCCGGAGGAGTCGTCACCGCACGCGGTGCTCGCGAAGACCGTGAGGGCCGAGAACAAGAAGCCAATACGGGGATAAAAGATCGAGCGAAACACCGAAGAACCCTTCGACTGGGTCGATTGGGCGTCAATCTGTCTTTCCGTGTTTGAGCAGCGGCGAAGCTCAGACAATGCAGGCACGCGAAACGACTGCGCGCTGCCGTCGGTCGATTGGCGCGTGTAGTCGGCGGAATTGGGCAATTGCTAATGGCATGTCATATGCACCATTGCGATATTCGAATACGAACAGCCGGAAGAGGACGATATGTTCAAGCGACGACAGCCCGATGTCCTCGTGGTCGGGGCCGGTCCAGTCGGCCTCGCGACCGCTCTCATACTGGCCAAACACGGCGTCTCGGTGGAGGTCATCGACGACGACGACGACACCAGCAGGCCCCCTTACACCGTTGTCCTGCACCCTGCGACGACCGAAATCCTCGCTGGGCTCGGGCTCTCCGCCGAGCTGGCGACCCGCAGCACACCCGTCTCGCAGATTACAGTCTACGACCGGGAGGAGCCGCGCGGGTCGCTGCGATTCGAGGATCACGGCGCTGGCGCGCCCGTGCTCACGTTGCCGTACGACCAATTCGTGGAGGTGCTCGAACGGCGCGTTCGAGAGCACAAGATCCCCATTCACTTCCAACATCGGCTCTCCCAACTCGAGCTGATCGAACCACTTCGGATCAAGGCAGTCGTCGAGAAGTTGGGCGTCGACGGCGGTGGATACTCCATCCCCGACAGCCTGCTCGTCGTCGAGGACGAGATCGTCCTCGAGCCGAAGCTCGTAGTCGGCGCCGACGGATTCCACTCTACGGTGCGGCGGAGGGCGGGCATCGAGATGGATTCGATCGGCGCGCCGCACGCGTATGTCGAGGTCGAGCTCGAGACCCCGCTCGACGTCCACGGCGAGGCCAGGGTCATCGTCGGCGACCAAACGACGGACGTGTTTTGGCCGGGCCGAGACGGCAAATGCAGGTGGGTGCTCGAGGTGAAGCCCGGCGACGTGCAGCCGCCGCGCTGGACGCCAGTGGGCACGCGCGAGGATCACGCAGTCCCGGCGGCTCTGGTCGAGCGCTACCTCGCGTCCCGCGCGCCGTGGTTCGGCGGCACTCGCGTCGAGCCGGACGATTACCTCGACGAGGTCCACTTCCAACCGGCGCTCGCGCGCGAGTTCGGCAAGGGCGTCGTATGGCTCGCTGGGGACGCGGCGCACGTCACCGGCCCCATCGGGTCGCAGAGCCTCAACGCCGGCATCCAGGAGGGCAACGAGCTCGCGATGGCGGTGCTGCTCATGAAGCGCAACTTGGCGGACCTCAGCGTGCTCACGCACTACGACCGCGCAGGGCGCGAGCGCTGGCGGAGCCTGCTCGCGCTCGATTGGAGGCCCGAGCACGGCGCGCGCGCCGAACCGTACATTCGCGATCACGCCGCCGAGGTCCTGTCGGCCATTCCCGGCTCGGGCGAGGACTTCTGGCGACTCGCCCGCCAAGTCGGTATCGACGTCGTTTGAGGCGTCAGAACGGCGGGCGCGCGGCCTCGAGCAGCCAGCTCACGATCCGGTCACGGGCGACGACCTCGCGACCGGCGCGGCCGCGGACGTCGACCTCACCTCGCTCGAGCTCGCGCGGTCCAATGACAATGATGTAAGGGATCTCGCGGGCGTGGGCGATCGCGACTCGCTTGCCGACGTTCTCGTCGCTCGCGTCGACGGCGGCCGCGAGCCCGTGCGCCGAGAGCTCTCGGCAGAGGACGCGCGCGGCCTCCTCCTCGCTCGCGCGCAGGGGCAGGACGACGACCTTGTCCGGTGAGAGCCACGCGGGCAGGCGCCCGCGGTGGTGCTCGAGGACGATCCCGAGGAAGCGCTCCAGGCTGCCGCAGAGGGCGCGGTGGAGCATCACCGGGTGTCGGCGCGCGCCCGAGGCGTCGGCGTACTCGACGCCGAAGCGCTCGGGGAGGAACGCGTCGAGTTGGATCGTCCCACACTGCCAAGACCGACCTGCGCGATCGACGAGCGCGAGCTCGAGCTTCGGGCCGTAGAACGCGCCCCCGCCGGGAGAGACCTCGAAATCGAGGCCCGCGAGCCGCGCGCCCTCCGCGAGCGCGCGCTCCGCGCTGTCCCAGCTCTCGTCCCCACCGAGCCTGTCCGGCGGACGGCTCGCGAGCGCGACGTGGACCCGCTCGAAGCCGAACGCGCGGTAGAACTCGGGGATCGACGCACAGAAGCGGGCGATCTCCTCGACGGCTGCCTCCGGCGCCGAGAGGATGTGCCCGTCGTCTTGAACGAACTGTCGCAAGCGGAAGAGGCCCGCGAGCGCACCGCTCTGTTCGTTGCGATGACAGACGCCGAGCTCGGAGAGCCGAAGCGGCAAATCGCGATAGGAGAGCGACATGCGCCGCGCGATCGCGAGGTGTCCGGGGCAGCTCACTGGCTTGAGCGCGGACGCGAGGCCGTCCTCCTCACCGAGGACGAACATGTTCTCGCGGAAGTGCTGCCAATGACCGCTGCGCTCCCATATCGGCTGTCGGAGGAGCTGCGGACTCTTTACTTCGATGTAACCGTGTCGGCGCACATAGCGGCGATTGGCCTCTTCGAGCTCTCGCAAGAGCGAGAACCCGCGTGGGTGCCAAAACACCATCCCTGGAGCCTCCTCCTGGAAGTGGAAGAGCTCGAGGCGTTTACCGATGCTGCGATGATCGTCGTGATCCATGGCGGTCTCTCCGGTGGGTTTGTCGTCCCGAGGGCTCCGCGCGGACACGTGCACAAAAGCGAGCGCCCCGCGCGGCGAGTGCCGGCGGGGCGTTGTTCGTTCCTGTGGCGCGACCTCAGTCGGCGCACACGACGAGCACCCCGCCGTAGCGGGTAGTGGTCGTCGAGGGCGAGGCGTGAGGAGGCATGATGGCTTTACGACGTCTCGCGCACCGCGAGCCTGACGAGGCTCGATCAGGGGTAGGCTGCGCCCGAGGAGCCATGAACTCGAGGATTGGCGGGTCTCGCTATTGGGTAATCGCGGCTGCGTGGTTCGTGGGGTGCTCGCCTTCACGCGGGCCCGAGGCTGGGCCTGATTCGCAGCCGTCGGCGACGAGCAGCGTCGAAGCGCGAGCCTCTGCGAGCGCGCCAGGGGCGACCACTTCGAGCGCGTCGAACACAGCGAGCGCTCCAATCCCCAGCGCTTCGCAGGCCGCGTCGACGGCCCTCGCAGAAACGCCCCCGCCGAATTTCTCCGCGATCCCCGAGAAGCGCAAAGGAGCCTTCCCCGGTGTGCCCTTCAAGAAGGTTCGCGCCTTCGCGTTCGACCTCGAGGTCAACGGTCGCCCCGTCTGTTCGATGCCCCTCGACCCGGATGGCACGCTCTGCAGCACGGTCGCGCGACCCGGCGTCGAGCTGAGCGCCGAGCAGACGAAGTCGCTCCTCGCGTTGCTCAAGCAATCCTCGACCTACGGCGGCGGGTCGAAGTGCTTTCTGCCCCACCACGGCTTCGTCTTCTACGCGGAGGACGACACGCCCGTCGCAGAGATCTCGCTCTGCTTCATGTGCGAGATGATCCTGCCGTTGCCTGCGATCTCCGGCGCGACGCCGAGTGGCGAGGGTGAGGGACTCGTCGGCCTCTCGGAGAAGGGCACGAAGTCGCTGCGTAAGCTCTGCAGCGAGCTCGGCTTGCCGAAGTGCGACGCGCGCACCCCCGACGACTACTCGGGTGGGCTGCTCGATCCTCCGTGAGCTCGCCCGCCCGCCCGAATCCGCTTGAATCGGGTCAATCGGCGAGGTGGCGCCCGCGAACGTCGACGGTCTTGTAGCGACCGAGGAACTCGCGCGTGCTCGCCAGCGATTTGATGTGGTCGAGGACGTTGCCCTTCGGGGTCGCGTACTCGAGGAAGAGGTTGTCGTCGGTCGCGATGATCGGGCCGCCGTTGTCTTTCGCGACGTCGTCGCAGAGCCGCGCGAGGTCTTCGTCGGAGGCGACCATCTCGTCGAGCATGTCGAGCAGGTGCCTGTCCCCGAGCACCGAGTGCATGCGCGCGTCGCCTTCCAGCGCTGTCAGCCGCGCGCGCGAGGCGACGAGCGGATGGCGGCTCGCGACCAAGATGCCCTGCGCGCCGCCCTCGAAGAGCGCCACGTGGGGGAACACGTGCATCAGCGTCCGGACGATCGTCGCGAGCTCACGCGGGCGGATGTGGTGCAGCTGCACCCACTGCTGAAGGACGCCCTCCTCGTAGAGCCTGCTCTTCGCGAGCTCGTAGAACTCGGCGGAGTAGAGGTTGCTCGCGCCGGCGAACCACACGCTGGTGAGCTCGATCGTGATGAGGTCGTACGGATCCTTCGCGAGGAGGAGCACGTTGCGCCCGTCGTTCAGCGTGAGGTTCGTGCGCGGGTCGGCGAGGCCGTCGAGCTCGGGGTTTCTGAAGTGCGTCTTCGCGGCCTCGACAATCGCGGGGGAGATCTCGGCGACGTCGATGCGCTCGAACGGGTAGGCGGCGACGGTGCTCAGCGTCGTGCCGGTGCCGAGCCCGATGACGAGCGCGCGCCGCTCCTTCTCCAAGAAGAGGGAAGGGAAGTGCGCGAAGCGTCGCTGCGCGCTCATCTCGGGGCCGTTGTCGCCTTGGAATTTGCCGTTCGTCAGCAGCGTGAGGATGCCGTCCTCGCGCCTGACGACGGTGGTGACGCCGCCGTGCACGTCCTCGCGAACGAAGAGGATCTCCTTCGGCGGGGGACCGTGCGTGAAGTAGACGTTCACGCCGTTGGTGAGGCGCGCGAGATCCCAACGCGGCGCGATCACGCAGGCGAGCGCGGCGAGTCCACCGAGGACCGCGATCTTGCGACGGGTGGAGCGACCTTCGAAGCCAGTCTCGGGTTGCGGGGGCGTGACGTTCGACGGCGCAGGCTTCGAGCTGTCGCGCAGCGCGAGGCCCGCGAGCACCACGAAGGCGACCACGATCGCGATGAGCGTCCGCTGTGAGCCGAGGAGCGGCAGCACGACGTAGCCCGTCAGGATCGACCCGAGGATGGTGCCCGCAGTGTTCGCGACGGTGAGGCGCCCGACGTCGCGCGCGACCGATGCGCGGCGCGCGACACGGCCGAGCAGGATCGGGAATGTCATGCCCATGTAGATCGTGGGCACGACGAGGATCATGAAAGCAGCGAGGCCGCGGCAGAGCTCGCGACCGGCCCACGAGTTCACGTACCAACCCGCCAGCGCGAAAAAGCGTGGGAGCTGATCCCAGAGCGGCGTCGCCAGGGACAACGCGAGCGCGCTCGCCGCGAACGTCCACGCGAGCGCGGCGCCCCAACCCGTGCGATCGGCGACCGAGGGCGCGCGCGCAGCGCCGATGCCGAGGCACACGAGGAACACCGCCAGCATGAGCCCGAACGCGTAGGCGCTGTTGCCGATGAGCAGCGAGAGGAGGTGGGTCTCGACGACCTCGGTGGCGAAGACCAGAAAGCCCGACGCGAACGCGTAGAGCAGGACCGAGCTCGGGAGCGGATCGGCTGCGTCGCTTTTCGCCGCTGCTTTGTCGGGGCTCGCTGCGTCGCTGGTGGTTGTCGAGGCCGCCGCGCCGACAGGTGCGCTCCGCATCCCGAGCACGATCGCGCTGAGCCCGAGCGCGACGTTGATGAGCGCTGCCGCGCGCATCGTGCCGTGGATGCCGAGCGTCGGCAGGATGAGGTACGCCGCGAGCATCGAGCCGAGCGCGCCTCCCACGGTGTTGACGGCGTAGAGCCGAGGCAGCGCGCGATCGCTCTCGCTCGAGGTGCCGACCACGCGGCTCAACATCGGCAGCGTCGCGCCCATGCACGCCGTCGGGAACACGATGACGATGAACGTGAGCGCCCCGCGGATCGCGGTCGTCGTCGTGAGCGAGCCCGACGCGGGGATGAGCTTCAAATAGACGGTGGTGATCCCGTCGAAGAACCAAGGCGTCGCAGCGCAAACGAGCCCGACGAGGACCTCGGCGACGCCGTAGCCGACGAGCGGTTTGTGGATGCGGGACGCGACGCGCCCCCCGAGGTGCGCGCCGAGCGCGAGGCCCGCCATGAACGCGCTGAGCACGGTGCTGATCGCGTACGCGGTCGCGCCGAAGATCGTCGCGAGCACCTTGGAGAAGGCGACCTCGTAGAGAAGCCCGGTGGCTCCGGAGACGAGGAACATGAACGAGACGAGGGCGAGGTTCTTACGGGCCAAGACCGCGCGACCCTAGTACTGTCGGTCCTAAAAGTGGAGCGGAGCGAGGACTTCGACGAGCTCGGCTGGGCTGCGCACCCCGTGTCGCCGTGGGAGCGACGCGACGCTTTCACGCTGTTCTCCGCGGATGCTCACGCGCGTCTCGAGCGAGGCCCGCTCGCGGGCCACGCGGCGCGACTCTTCGGCGCGACGCTCTCGCTGAGCCCGGAGAAATCGTTCCCGCGAGGCTCGCAGCCGCGCGCGGACGCGGCACACGTGTCGATCGCCGGCCCGTTCGACGGCCGCGCCGAGGTTCGTCTGATGCCGATCGATCGCGCTGCCGCGCTCCGGATCGCGGCGAGGAAGGTCGCTGAAGACATGGGCGGCGCGGGGATGGACGTGCTCGTGGCCCGCGCGCGCACGATCATCCAAGTCCAGGCATTGCCCGAGTCCGCCGCGAGCAGTCTCGCGATCGCGGCCGTCTTCGCGTCCGTCACGCTCGCGCCGATCCTGCCGCCTCTCGAGGACGTCCTCTTCGCCATCAAGGGCGCGCGCGAGCGATTGACATTGCTTACACGATTGTCGACGTTGCCGGCCTGCAAAAAGCCGCCTTGACGATCGCGGGCTCACCCCGAGAGCATGCGCCGCGATGACAGCCCCGAAGCGTCGATCAAAGCCAGCGGATGCGAAGCCGGCCACACGCAGCGCGGCCGCAGAATCTCCCAAGAAGTCTGCGGTCGCGGGCCTTCGTCGCCCGCGCCAGGAGCGCGACTGGAAGTCGACGTTCCAGCTGCTCGTCGCGATGGCGCTCGCGGGCGCTGCGATGCAGGCGGCCGCGCGCAACGCGCTGCTCAAGCTCTTCGAGCGCTGGCCCGACGCGGCCTCGCTCTCGCGCGCCGACGTGAAGGCCGTCGAGCGCGTGCTGCGCCCGCTCGGACAAGCTCGTCAGAACGCAGAGGCCGCGATCCTCCTCGCGTCCGATCTGGTGGCGCGCTTCGGCGGCGAGGTCCCCGCGTCTGCCGAGGAGATCGCCTCGCTGCCAGGCGTCAACGGGACCGTCACCAACGTCGTCGTGCGACGCGCGCACGGCGTCGTGCCCGGGGCTCCGACGAACGAAGCTGTAAGCGAGGACGAGGAGGGCGCTCCGAACTCGCGCGTCGACGCGTCTCGGTTGCCGAGCGACTGGGTCGCCGCGCTCGGTCCAGCGCTCGACGCGATCGACCTCGAGACGACCCTCTCGCGCGTCGCGGCCGAGCGCGCGACCGGCGCTGTGTTTCCGCCTGCCGCCGACGTTTTCGCTGCGTTTCACCACACGCCTTTCGCCAAGACGCGCGTGCTCGTCCTCGGCCAAGACCCCTATCCGACGCCGGGCCTCGCGCACGGCCTCGCGTTCTCCGTGAAGCGCGGCGTGAAGCTCCCGCAGTCGCTCGTGAACATGTTCCAGGAGCTCAAAGACGATTTCGGCTGTGAGCTCCCGAAGGACGGCTATCTCGTGCCTTGGGCGCATCAGGGTGTCTTGCTCCTCAACGCGCTGCTCACCGTGCGCGCGTCCGAGCCCGGCTCGCACAAGCTCTTCGGGTGGCGAGAGCTCACCGACGAGGTGATCCGCGCGCTCGACGCTCGCGAGGAGCACGTGGTGTTCGTGTTCTGGGGGACCCAAGCCCGCGCGAAGGCGAAGCTCGTCGTGAGCGGTCGGCACACGATCATCGAAGGAGCTCACCCGAGCCCCATGTCGGTGAAGGCGTTCCGCGGCAGTCGGCCCTACTCCAAAATCAACGCGGCGCTCTCCGCGCACAACCAACCGGAGATCGATTGGGCGCTGGCTTGACGAGCCGAGTCGAGACGCTCAATCATCGACGGCAATGGCGGGGACCGATCGGCTCGTGGTGCAGGCCACGACCCAAACTGGGCAGAGAATGCCGTCCGTGCTCTCGGCCTTCGCAGATCTGCTGCGACAGTCGTGGCCTTGTCGGCCCGCGCTGGAGAGCCTCGCCGCAGCCCAACGCGAGCACGAGTTCTTGGAGGCTTGCAGGAAGCTCGTTGCCGCGCTCGATGCGGCGCACGCGGAGTACCCGTCCGCGGCCTTCTGGTGGAAGGACGAGAGCTCGCGCTTCCTCGGGTTTTGCAATCGCTTTGCGGTCGCGTCCGGCATCCCTTCGCAGAAGTTGTTCGGCCTCACCGACGCCGATCCCGGCGTCGTCTGGAGTCGCCAGGCCGCGCTCTACATGAAGGACGATCGCGAGGTCTTGGCCGCCGGCAAGCCACGCTTCGACATCGTCGAACGGCAAGACCGCGAGGACGGGACGCTGTGGCTGCGTACGAGCAAAGTCCCTTACATCGGCGTCGGTGGTTCGGGGACGGTCGGGGGCTTCGACACCATCAGCGCGGCGCGCGCCCTCGAGCTCGCCAAGAACCGCAAATAGGCGAGCGCCCGCGTCCGCACCCACCGATGTGAGCGGCGAGGTCGCGCACGGCTCCCGCTCGTGCTTCGCACGCGCTATGGAAAGAAGCCGTGTCTTTGCTCACCTCTCGCTCCAAGCGACCCGAGCCCGAGACGCCGCTCATGGCGCTCAGCCGCGCGAAGCTCCGTGCTGCGGCCGAGCCGCTCGCGCCCGCGCTCGCCGCGCGTCGGCTCGGGCCCTATTCGGGCTACCTCGGCATGCTCGAGCGGATCGAGCACCTCGTGACGTCATCGGGCTATCGCCTGCTCGACATCGGTCGCTCGGTCCAGGGTGAGCCCATCTTCGCGCTCCACGCCGGCCCCGAGCCGCGCGGGTCGCTCCTGCGTTCGAGCGTGATCCTGAGCGGCGTGCACCCGATCGAGTGGATCGGCGTCGAGACGCACCTCGCGTTGCTCGATCGGATCGCAGGCAAGCTCGCCGCCGATCGGTCGATCGTCTCCATACCGATCGTCAACCCCGACGGCGTTCGACGTGTCGACGGCAACCTGCGCGCGGGCAAGCGCCAGTTCGTTCGGCACAACGCGCGCGGCGTGGATCTCAACCGCAACTTCGATCACAGCTGGGGCAAGCTCGGTTGGGTCCAGCGCGCGCTCGGTCGTGTGTTCCGCGCCGGGGTCGGGCCGGCCAGCGAACCCGAGGTCGAATCGGTCGCGCACCACCTCGGTGATTGCCGCGTGGATCGCGCGCTCTCGCTGCACAGCTTCGGGGGCGCGGTCCTCTATCCGCGTGCGTCGTCACGGCGACCGATCCCCGACGCGCGAGAGCACCGCATCTGGGCTCGCCGCATCGCGCGGGCGATCGACCCCGCGCATCCGTATGTCGCGTCGTCGTGCGCCAACTGGGCTTGGGGCCTGACGGCAGGTGGGCTCGAGCTCGATTGGTTCCACGCGCGGCACGGCGCGCTCTCGCTCCTCGTCGAGTGCTCTCGCAAGAACCGCCGGCTCGGCCAAGCGCTCGACCCCTTCGCGTGGTTCAACCCCGAGAGCCTGGCTACCGAGACCAACGCGCTCGCGCGAGCCCTCGAGCCCTATGTCCTCGGGCTCCCCAGCTGAGCTCCCCGGCTGAGCGCCAGTCTTTACTTACCCGTAAGTAAGCCTGTTAGAGGCTTATCGGGTAGCTGACAGTGTGGGGCGGCCCGGTGTACGGCGGGGCCTTCGCGGACTTGAAGGCCTGGGTGACACAGGCGCCCGTGGGCGTACCCGAATAAGGAGGGCTGACGCTGACACCCGTGACCTTGCCGGTGGGCGCGAAGGTGACCGAGACCGTGCCGGGGCCATGCGGGCCGTCGCTGCGGGCGCAGCCCTTGTACGACGCGAACGAAAGAGAAGTGCGGGCGGCCCCGCTGTCGAAGGTGTCGGGTGGAGGCGTCGTCGTGGCCACCGTCGGCGTCGTCGGCTGCTCGACCGTGAGCGTCGTCGTCGGCGCGCTGGTGGTGGCGGCCGAGGGCGGCAGGTGTGATGGCCCCGGATACTTTGAGCTCCAAGTATTCGTGGGCGCAAGGCTTACGGAGCTGTCAGAAGAGGTGACAGCGCTGTCGGTCGACGGTGCGTCGGTAGACGATGTGGAGGGGACAGGTGTCGCCGAGTCGACGACGACCGAAGAGGAGGTCGCGTTCGGGTGAGGCGTGTCCGAGCCCTCGCTCTCCTTGTCATCGGTGCGCTGCGAGGGCGACTTCGTATCTTGCCTCTGCATGTAGAGCCCGACGCCGACGCCGATACCTGTGAGACCCAGCAAGAGACCGACGAGCAAGACCCACGAGCGGCTCGACTTCTCGGGGGGGTGTGCGGTCGCGACAGGGACAGCCGGGACGGCCATGGGCTGGCCTGTGGCTTGGCGGGTCGCGACGACCTCGGGCTGGGTTGGTGCCGGCTGTCCGAAATACGGGCCACCTTGCGGCCCCGGCTGCGTGATGACCCCGGGCTGAGCGGGTGTTGGAGAGGGCAGGGCGCTCGTGTTGGCAGCGACTGGGCCGCTGCCTGATCCGAACGGAACAGGCCCCCCCGCAGGCGTGACGCCAGGCGACGGCGCCGTGCCGTGGCGAGCCGGCGTTGGCCAGCCCGGCTGCGGGCCTGTGTTCATCCCGATAGGCGTGCGACCGGTCGACGCGACGAACTCACCCGTGCCCATCGCGACGTGCGACGGATTCACGATTTGGCGGCCGTCGTTGGGCGGAGCGCTCTGGCGGATCTGCACGTCGCCTACAGGCGTGTAGGAAGCCGCGGCCGTCGGCGGCGCGTTCATCAGCGACGGCGAGCTCATCCGCACGGGAGGCCCGACGTTGAGCAGGGACTCGAGGCTCGCGACGAGCTCGTCGACGCTGGGGTATCGCGCCCCAGGATCCCGAGCCACGCAGCGCGCGAACCACGCGTCGAAGTTCGGGGGGAGGAGGTGGGCGACGCCGAGCTCGTTCGCGCGAATGCTCGCCGGTGGGATGGGCTCGAACGCGACCTCGCGGAGGATGGCCATCTGGCCGCCGTCGAGGTGCGCTGCGCGCCAGAAGACCTTGCCTGTGAGCAGGAAGAACCCGAGCAACCCGAGCGGCCAGAGGTCTGCGGCGGCCGTGATCGGCGCGTGGGGTGTCGTCTGCTCGGGGGCCATCCAGAGCGGCGTGCCGATCGTCGCGGTCGAGCTCGACCGGGCCTCGGCGACGACCTTGGCGATGCCAAAGTCAAGGACCTTGACGATAAACGCGACGCCTTGGCGACGGGAGACCGCGAGGAAGAGGTTCTCGGGTTTGAGGTCGCGGTGCACGACGCCGCCCTTGTGCGCGGCGCCGAGCGCGTGGCCCGCCTGGCGGAAGACCTCCATCACCTCGATCGGTGAGAGGGGCCCGCGACGGTGCACGTGCGAGTCGAGATCCTCGCCCTCGAGCAGCTCCATCGCGAGCCACGGCATCCCCGTCGCTTGATCGACGCCGGCGTCGATGACCTCCACGACGTGCTCGCTCGCGATGCGCGCCCCGACCGTAGCCTCTTGATGGAAGCGCTCGAGGAAGCGCACGTCCTTCACGAGCTCGGGCAGCATCAGCTTGAGCGCCCGATGTCGGCCCGTCGGGATGTGCACCACGCGGTACACCATCCCCATTCCGCCGGCGGAGAGCGGTGCTTCCACGCGGAAGATCCCCGCGAATATTTCCCCCGGATTGAGCCGTGCAGCCATGACGCGAGTTTAGCAGTCTGCGGAAAGCGCCAGCGTCGCCCCCCTCAACGTGGGTGAGGGGAGCGTTCAATCAAGCTGTCACTGGCAGCCGCGGGCGCAGCGGATCGTCGCGATACGCCAATCGCCCCACTCGTAGGTGAGACCGAACTCATGGAGCATGATCTTGCCGTTCATGTCCTCGGTCTCCACGCGAGCGGTTCCAGCCTTGTCACCTTCGGCCTTAACCTCGACGACCTTCATGCTCTTCACCTCGCCGAAGACGTCGACGATCCACGTCGAGAGGTAGAGTGACATGGCCTCGTACGGGCCGAGGACGTGCGCTGACACGGCCTGGTTGATCGTCCACGCGAGGAACTCGTCCTGGGTGAGGCGCTCCTTCAAGAACGCCGCCTTCTGATCGTAGGGGGCGCTCTCGTAGTCGATGCCTGCCTGAGCGAGGATCTGCGCGTAGTAGCTCTCTTGCTCCTGAGCGCGGTGCAAGAAGTTCAAGAAGTCGTTGAGCACCGTGGTCTCGAGATACGTGCGCGCAAACAGGTTGCTCGCGGCGTCGTTGTCTCGGTAGCGCATGGCCTTCTCGAGCTCGGCCATCTGCGTGCGGATGCCCTCGTCGGGCGAGGGGATCGGCTTCTCGTACGCGTTGTAGAGGTCGACCATGTATTTGACCGGCACGACGAGGCCCACGCGCTTGGTCTCGACGTGCGTCGCGACGACGACACCGATGACCGAGCCGCAGGCGTCGACGACGGGGCCCCCGGAGTTACCCGGATTGATGTTCGCGTTGGTCTGGACGAACTTGCGCTTGTCGAGGTCACGCTCGACGGCGGAGATGTCGCCAGGCTCGAACGTCAGGGCGAACTCGGTCGAGCCCTCGACGTAGGGATAGCCCATTGCGGCGACGCGCTGACCGAGCTTCGGCCCGAGCGGATTGATGGCGAGGCCCTCGGCCATGCCGCCGAGGCGATTGGCCTTGAGGATCGCCAGGTCGTTCTTCGAGTCGACCTTCACGACCTCGAGGCCTGCGACCTCGGTCTTGTTGCCAGTCTCGTTCTGGAAGATGGCGCTGAACTTGTCGCCCTCGGCGATGACATGGCGGTTCGTGACGATGAGGAGCTGGTCGTCGTGCGTCGTGTGGATGACCCAGCCAGTGCCGGTCGCGTTGCCGGCGACCAGACGCACGACGTTGGGACGCACGTTCTCTTGGACAGCGTCACCCTTGAAGTCCTTCGACTGGCAGTCCTTGGCCGCTCCCGAGTCCATCAGCGGTGTGCCGCCAGCCCCACCACCGCAGCCGATGAGCGTGCCACCGACGAGCAATCCGACGGACCCGACCAACGACGCAAGACCCGCCCCCTTGATACGCGACCACACACCCTTCATGACGCCTCCGTTCGTGATGCGGCGAGCTCCCTCGTTCGCCGATCCACGATCGACTGAAGATTACGCAACACGAGAGACCGAAAGAGACCAAGTGCCCCACGCCCCTCGGTGGAGTCGAAAGGAAGTCTGAGACGGTCTCATCATGATCTTTATTCGGCAGGCTAACAGCGAGGTTGAATCCTCACAACGTGACAGTAGCGGGGAGCTTCTCCACGAGTACGGACACACCGCTGAACGCGGCGTTCCCGGAGGCCCGATCAACGAGGCTGTCGTCTGTCAGATCGTTCAAGCTCGCGCCCGCGTGCCGTTCCGCGACTGACAACCGTGCAGGTGGAGCGGAGTCGCCGCGCCGACGATGGCCGAAGCCGTGCGGCAAGCTGACTACGCCCTGCATGACCTCGTCCGAGACCTCGACGGGTACCGCGAGCTCGCCGACTCGGGAGCGGACGCGCACGCGATCGCCGGTCACCACGCCGACGCGACCAGCGTCGACTGGGTGGACGAGCAGGACGCAGCGGTCAGGCCCCTTGACGAGTGGCGGCGCGTTGTGGAGCCACGAGTTGTTGCTGCGAAGGTGGCGCCTGCCGATGAGGAGCAGCTCGTCGTTCGGTCGCGGCGCGCGTGAGGCGAGGGCGTCGAACATCTCGTGCGCCTCGCGCGTGAGCAGCGGCGGGTGCAGGGCGACCCGACGCTGCGGGGTCTTCAAGACCGCGGCGAGCCGCGGCTCGAGCGGCCCGAGATCGACGCCGTGAGGCTCGCGCGCGATGCGCTCGAGGGTGAGGCCAGGCCGTCGCCCGAGGAGGCCCGCGCCGCGTGGGCCCATCCGAATCAGGAGGTCCACGGCCCGCGCTGGCGTGAGCTCGCGCCCGAGCCGAACCACGAGCGCCCGCAGCGCTCGCGACGCAGTCCCTCGACCGAGACGCAGCCGAACCCCGAGCTCGAGGATGATCTCCCAGTCTTGTTTCTCCGTCGGTGACTTGGGGAGCGGCGCAGCGACGAACTTCGCCGAGTTGCGCACCGCGAAGGCGTTGAGCGCCAGATCGTAGTGATCGCGCTGCAAGGGCGAGACAGGCGGGAGGATCACGTGCGCGTGGCGCGTGGTCTCGTTCACGTACGCGTCGATGGAGACCATGAAATCGAGCTTCTCGAGGGCGCGCTCGAGCCGCGCGCCGTTCGGGCTCGAGAGCACCGGGTTGCCCGCGCTCGTGAGGAGCGCCCGCACTTGGCCCTCACCGGCGGCCTCGATTTCGTCGGCGAGCGTCGCGATCGGCAGCTCGCGCGCGACCTCGCGGAGGCCGCGAACGCGGCTCTCGAAGCGACCGTGGCCGTCGAAGCCGAGCAGGCGCACGAGCGGCGTGAGCTCCGCCGCAGGCGAGGTGAACATCGAGCCGCCCTCGCGGTCGAGGTTGCCGGTGACCGCCGCGAGCGCGTACAGCCACCACGAGCCCACGGTGCCGTGCTGCTGATGGCAGAGCCCCACGCGACCGTAAGCGGCCGCGCGCTCGGCGCGCGCGAAGCGGCGCGCGAGGTCGCGGATCGTGTCGGCGGGGATGCGCGTCTCCTGGGCGGCCCGCTCGGGTGGACAGCGCGCGACGAGCGCGGCGAGCTCGGTCCAGCCGTCGCAGGCGGCGCCGAGGCGCTCGGGGCGCGCGAGGCCCTCGCTGAAGATCACGTGGAGCATCGCGGCGAGGAGCAGCGGGTCGGTGTTGGGTCGGATGAAGACGTGCTCGGTCGCGAGCTCCGCCGTCTCCGTCCTGCGCGGGTCGACCACGACGACCTCGCCGCCTCGCTCGACGATGGCGCGCACGCGGCGCTTCATGTCCGGCGCGGTCAGGATGCTGCCGTTCGACACGACGGGGTTTGCGCCGATCACGAGGAAGAAATCAGTGCGATCGACGTCGGGGACAGGCATCAGCACGGAGCTGCCGAACATGAGATCGGCGGCGAGCATGTGCGGCACCTGGTCGGCGGACGAGGCCGAGTAGACGTTGCGCGTGCCGAGCGTGCGCAGCACGACTTGCCCGTGCGTGAGGAGCCCGAGGTTGTGGGCCGACGGGTTGCCCTGGTAAATCGCAAGCGAATCGTCGCCGTATCGCGCGCGCACGGCGCGGAGCCCCGTGGCCGCGCGGTCGAGGGCCTCGTCCCAGCTCACCTCGACGAAGCGAGGCTCACCCGTCGAAGAGAGCTCGCGTACGACGGGCGCGCGCAGGCGATCGGGATCCTCGTGCAGGGCCTTCATGCCGACGACCTTCGGACAGATGTAGCCGCGGCTCATCGGATCGTCGGGGTCGCCGCGCAGCGACAGGATCTTCGGATCGTTCGGGTCGTCGTCGGTCTCGAGCAAAACACCGCACGCGGCCTCACAGAGCGTGCACGTCGCGCAGCGCGTCCTCGACATGCAGCGCATGCTACGCGAGCTCGTCGCTCAGCTGCGTCGCTCGAACATCGCGAACCTGCTCTCTAGGTCGCCGTTCATGAGGTCGACGTAGCGCGTGTAGCGCCGAGGGATCGCCTCGAGGAAGCCCGGGTCGGCCGTGATGACCCCGACCGTCGAACGCGACAGGCGCGCGAGCGCCCGCCCGATCGCGCGCGTGCTCTCGGGCTCGAGGGCGATGCGCTCGCCGTACGGCGGGTTCAAGATCACCGTCGACGGCTCGTCGAGCGCGAGCTCCGCTGCGTCTTTCTCCTCGATCCTGAGCTGGACGCCGGCCCGCGCTGCGTTCTCGCGCGTAGCCTCGAGCGCGCGCGGGTCGAGGTCGCGCGCGACGACGAGGTCGCGGGTCTCTGCGAGCCCGCGCGCTCCGCGCTCGCGCGCTGCCTCGACGAGCTCGCCCCAAGCGCGACGCTCGCGCTCACCGAAGCTCCGCCATCGCTCGAAGCCGAAGCCCCTCTTTTGTACGAGGCCCGGCGCGACGCGCGCGGCGAAGAGCGCGGCCTCGATCGCGATGGTGCCCGACCCCGTCATCGGATCGACGAAGAGCTCGTCGCCGCGCCAACCCGAGAGCACGACGAGGCTCGCCGCGAGCGTCTCTTTGAGGGGGGCGGCGCGCTGATCGCCCCGATAACCCCGCATGAAGAGCGGCTCACCCGAGAGGTCGAGGTACACGGTCGCGACGTCCTTCGCGAGGTGCACGGACACGAGCACGTCGGGGTCTTCGGTGTCGACGTCGGGGCGCGCGCCGAGCTCGTCGCGCAGCCGATCGACGATCGCGTCTTTGGTCTTCAGCGCGACGTAGTGCGAGTGCGTGAGGCGGCTCGAGCGCACGCTCGCGCGCACCGCGAGCGTCGTCTCGGTCGACAGGTAAGCGCCGAGATCGATCGCGCGGACACCCTCGTAGAGCGCGACCTCGCTCGGCGCCTCGAAGTGGGCGACTTCGACGAGCACGCGCATCGCCGTGCGGAGCTCGAGGCACGCGCGGTAGCCCTCGGCGAGGGAGCCGCGAAAATGCACGCCGCCGCGATCCGCGCGCACGTCGCGGAAGCGCAGCGCGCGCAGCTCGTCGCGGAGGGCTCCCTCGGTGCCTTTCGCGGCCGTCGCGAAGAGAGCCTCACCCTCCCGAGGCTGCGTCCTTGCAGCACCGGAACCCGACCTCGTACCCGTAGTCGCTCTCGCCATGGAACGTCGTGATGGGTCTACACCGATCCCGCACGGGCCCCCACCATCCTCCCTTCAAACCCGCGCGCTTGGAGAAACCCTTGTTCGGGAGCGCGACCCACTCGTTGACGTTGCCGTTGAGGTCGTGGACGCCCTCGGGCGAGACGCACTCCGCCATCTTCCCGGTCTCGACGCGCTGGTCGACGACGAAGAGGGCGAGCCGACACGCGAAGTCCGCGAGGCAGGCGTCGTGTTTCGGGAAATCGTAGGTGCGCAAACGATATTTGCGATCGAACCAGCATTTCTTCGGGTCTCTGTCGAAGCCCGTGACGTGCGGCCGCATCTCCTCGCCCTCGCAGGCGAACGTGAACTCCACGTCGGTGCAGAGGCGCTTGCCGATCCCCTCGCACCTGTCCTTCGCCTCTTGCCAGCTCGTGAGGTTCCTCGGGATGACGCCGGGCCGGTTCGGCCACTCGTAAGTGTCCATGCAAAATCGCATCGGCTCGCGCTTCGGGGAGAGGCATCGCGAGGGGCTCGCGAACCGGCGACACTGCGATTTCTCGACCACTCCGAGCGCGTGCTCGGCCGCCGCGGCGTCGGGGTCGGGCGGTGAATACGAGGTGCAGACCTGTTCGACCGCGGGGCAGTAGTCACCCGCGACGAGCCGCATGTCCAACGGGCACGCGACGCCGGGCGCGCCGCGCTCGTTCGCGCTCGGTGCCCCGCTCGCGCTCGGCCCCACGCTCGGCCCTGTGCTCACCGAGGCAACGACGAGCGACGCCGCTCCGGTCGCGGACGCGGCGGGCGCGGAAGCGCTCGCGCTCGCCGTCGAGCTCGGGCCGCTCGACGAGGGAGCGCTGCAGGCGTGGAGCAGAGCCGCGAGCGCCGCGAAGAGCGTCGCCCTCGCGGCCCTCATCCCTCAGTGTATTGCGCGTCGATCTGCGCGCCGTAGCGCTGCACGGCGACGCGACGCTTGAGCTTCAGGCTCGGCGTGAGAAGGCCGTTCTCCACGGTGAAATCCTCGGGGACGATGACGACCTTTTTGATGTCCTCGAAGCCCTTGAACTCCTTCGCGTACTTGTCGACCTCGCTCTTCATGTGCTCGACGACGCGCGCGTCCTGGATCAGGGCCTCGGGCGACGAGGTCGTGATGCCGTGTTGCTCGGCCCAAACCTTCAGGTTCGGCAGGTCGGGCGCGACGACGACGATGTTGAACGCGCGGTTGTCGCCATAGACCATGCAGTTCGCGATGAACGGCGAGAGCTTCAGCTTCTCCTCGAGGGGGGCGGGCGCGACGTACTTGCCGTTCGCGAGCTTGTAGAGCTCCTTCAACCGGCCGGTGATGTAGAGGAAACCCTCGCCGTCGACGTAGCCGAGATCCCCGCTCCTGAAGCCGCCGTCGTCGGTGAAGACGGCCTTCGTCTCGGTCTCGAGCTTGTAGTAGCCCTGCATCACGTTGGGGCCCGAGATCACGATCTCCCCGTCCTTCGAGTCGGGCGAGGTCTGCGACTTGTCGATGGTGATCTTCACGTCCTTGATGGCCTTGCCGACGCTGCCGATGCGGTGCGCGCCAGGGCGATTCGCGGTCGCGATCGGGCTCGTCTCGGTGAGGCCGTAGCCCTCGAACACCGTGATGCCGATGTTGTCGATGAACTCGGCGACCTCGCGCGAGAGCGCCGCGCCCCCGGAGAACGCGTACTTGAGCCTGCCACCGAGGCGCGCGACGACCTTCGAGAAGACGACCTTCTTCGCGATGGGGTACGAGAGCGACTCGAAGAACGTGGGCGTCTCACCGCGACGTCGCTTGTTCGCGCAGCTGAGCGCCGCCGCGACCATCTTCTGGACGAAGGCAGGGCGCGACGCGATCTGCTTGTTCACGTTGTCGTAGACGCGGTTGAAGATGCGCGGGACGGAGAAAAGCAGGGTGGGGTGAACCTCGCTGAGGTTGTCGATGATCTTGTCGACGGCCTCGGCGAGGGCGATGCTCGCGCCGCGCGAGAGCATGCTGTGCAGCTCGCACGTGTGCCCGAACGAGTGCGCCCACGGCAAGAACGAGAGGCTGCGATCGTCGGTGCCGATCGGCAGCATTTCTTGAACGGCGTTCACGTTCGAGATGATGTTGCCGTGCGAGAGGATGACGCCCTTCGGGTTGCCGGTCGTGCCCGAGGTGTAGATGAGACACGACGTGTCCTTCGGCTCGGGGTCGATGCTCTTCACCGGGCTCTCGCGACCCTTCGCGCGCAGGGCGCCGAAGCTCTCCGGGTCGCTGTCCGGCAGATCCATCCCGATGATGTTCTGCACGGTCGGGACGGCCTCTTTCAGCTTCTTGCAGCCCTCGTAGGCCTTGGGTGTGCCGGCGACGAGCATCACCGCGCCGCAGTCGTTCACGATGTACTGCCACTCGCTCGGCTTCACGGCCTCGTACATGGGGACGAGCGCTGCGCCGAGGCCGTAGCAGGCGTACGCGAGCACGGCCCACTCGAGGCGGTTGTTCGCGACGACCGCGACGTTGTCCCCGCGCTTCACCCCGAGCGCCGCGAGGCCGCCGCGCACCTCATCGACCATCTTGCCGACCTCGGTGAACGACGTCCAATGCCAGACGCCGTTCTTCTTCGTACCGAAGAGCGGAGAGCTGCCGTACTTCTTCACGGACTGCTCGAACATGTCGACGAGGTTCTTGAACGGCTCGGCCATCGTTGTTCTCCCGGGGTTCTTCCTGGACTGAGCGTCCGGCGTCCAACGGGCGCACCCGAGAAGGGAGCTCGCCCGCGTGTCGGTGAAGCGGGCCGATTTCTATCAGCCTCTTTCCCCCGGCGCGACAGTCGAACGCCCGCCTGTCGATGATTCTTGCAAACTTCCGCGCGCGACGATTGTCCAACGCCGAACATGCGATCTCCGTCCATGACGAACGCCTTGCGTCTCTCTCGAAGCGCGGCCTCCGTCGCGCTGGTCCTCGCCGCAGCGCTCACGCCCCTCGGGTGCGACCCCGCGCCGCCCGAGCCCCGCGTCCCTGACTCGAGCACGCCGGAGAGCAAGGCATTCCCCAGGCTGAAGGGCGCTCCCGACCGCCCGACCTACGGCTTCGTGGGGCGCGGCTCGGAGAGCGTCCGCGTTCGTCGTGAGGTCGTGGCCGCGACGGTCGCGCAGCCGGTCGCCTGGGCGACGACCGAGATCACCGTGACCAACGAGGGCGCGGAGAGCGCCGACGGCATGCTCGAGGCTTCGCTCGCGGGGTCGACGTTCGCGGTGGAGGCCTCGCTCTGCGCGGACCGCGCGCCCTGTGCGGTGTCCGCTTCGGCGCGCGACGTGCCCGTCTCCGTCAGCGAAATTCCAGGGCGAGCGCGCGCGCTCACCGTCCATGTGGGCAATGTCCACATCGAGCCCGGCAAGACCGTGACGCTCGCGCTTCGCTACGCGGCGACGTTCGCGGACGGCTCGCTCACGTTCGGCGCGGCCGACGTGGCCGAGCGGCAGGTCGAGGTCGTCGACGAGCAGGGCGCGCGCGTCGGCGCTGGACCGAGCGTCGCGGTGGACGCTCGCGACGGCGCGTCGTTCGACGCCGGCCTCGTGAAGTTCGAGACGCGCGCCGTCGACGCCGGCCCCACTGCGCCGCCGCCCGAGGGCGCGCTCGTGCTGCTCGACACGAGCGCCGCGCGAGCCCACGACCTCGACGCCGAGCTGCGGGCGCTGCTCGCCGTCCGCGACGAGCTCGGCAACGCGCGCCTCGTCGTCGCTGCGTACGACCAGACGGTCGACGCTCTCTACGACGGCCCCGCGGCCGGCCTCGGGCCGCGCGTCGCGGAGGCGCTCGCGGCCCGCGCCGCGCTCGGCGCTGCCGACCCAATCGGAGCGCTGCGCTGGGCCTATGACAAGGTAAAAGCTACGCAAGTGAACGCCGACGGGACGGTCGCGAGCAGCCCTGTGGCGATCACGAGGGTCCTCGTCGTCACGGACGGCGTCCGATGGTCCACGGAGTCCGAGAAATCACGGCGCGCCATCGCGTCGCTCGGTGCGAGCGCGCCGGTTCGGGTGGACGTCGTGCTGCCCGCCGGGCACGCGCACGTCGCGAGCGTCGCGGCGATCACCGAGCTCGGCGGTGAAGCTGGCCTCGTCGCGCCCCTCTACGATCCCAGCGCGGTCGCTGCGCTCCTCCGTTCGAGCCGCCCCACCTTGCCCGAGGTCGGCGTCGCCGGCTGGCCGGCGCTGCCGCGTCTCCTGCCGAAGGGCCGCGCGGTCCTCGCGTTCTCCAAGGACGACGGCAAGGCTCGCGCGGACGTTCCCGCGTGGGTCGTCCGCAGCTTGCTCCACCCCGACGATCAAGCTCGATCGGCGAGCTTCGCGACCGCGCTCGCCGGTGAGGCTCGGCCTTTCCCGGACATGACGAAGGTCACCGTCGACATCGATCCGCTCGACGATTCGCTCGAGAAGAAGCCGGCGACGAAGGACGATCGAAGCCCGACGGTCACCGCGAGCAGCCCACCGCCGAACGACCCTCTCGCCCCGACGAGCAGCGACGATCCGCCAGCACCAGCGGCGGAGGCAGGGCGTCTGCCTGCAGAGACGATCCGCGACATCGTGCACAAGAACTTCGGTCGGTTCCGCGGCTGTTATCGCGACGCGCTCCGCCGCAGCGCGAAGGCCGCCGGCCGCATCGTCGTCAAGTTCGACATCGACGTCACCGGGGCCGTGCTCAACGCCCGCGCCGTCGAGGCAGAGACCAAAGACACGACGTTCATCGCGTGCACCGTGGGCGCGTTCATCGACATCGGGTTCCCGGCGAGCCCGACGCGCGTCACCGTCTCGTATCCCATCCAATTCAAGCAGGGCGACGCCGACGGCAAGGACGCGCCTGCCGCCGCGACGAAGCCCAACACGGCAGCGCCGACGCCAGCTCTCGCGCAGGCCCCGAAGGATCCGTGGCAGGGTGAAATGAAGCGGCTCTTCGAGGCTGCGCAGCGTGGTGATCTGCAGCTCCCGCTCGCGGACCCCGCCGTCGCGACCGACGCTGTCGAGCTGCTCCTGCAAGGAGATTTGCTCGCCGCCAAAGGGGACACACAGCGCGCGGCTCGCGCCTACGGCACGCTCGTCGCGCTCGGCGGTGAGCCCGAGGTCATGCGAGCGGTCGCGGGGCGCCTGTCGGGGACACGCGTCGCGGGCTCGACCGCGCTCGCTGGCGCTGCGCTCGAGGCCGCGCTCGATCGCGGCTTCGATCCGATCACCGCGCGCGAGCTCGCCCTCGTGCGGGCGGAGGAGGGCGATCTCGCGACCGCGCTCCGGCTGCTCGACGCGACCCTCTCACGCGGCATCTCGCCCGTGGATTTCCCCGGCCTGGGAGAGCTCGTGCGCCACGATCTCGGGGCGCTCGCCGCGACGCTCGTCGCGCGCGATCCGTCGCGCAAGCGCGAGCTCGAGCGATGGCTCGCGGACGTCGGGGTCTCGTTCGCGGAGGGGCCTAGCCTCGCCGTCTCGGCGTCATGGGACTCGCTCCTCGGCGCCGGCGAGCTCGATCTCTCGGTCGCGGACGTCGGGCTCTCGCGCGCACAGAAGGGCGCGCCCGCGCTCGGGTCGGGTGGTCGCCTCCTCGCCGACTGTCGGCGCTCGAGCGGGGTCGAGGCCTTCGTGCTCGAGCAAGCGAGCGATCGCCGCGCCTATCCTTATACGTTGTTCTTGGATCTCGTCCCGCCGAAGACGAGCGCGGCGGGCTCGTCGAGCCCGACGATCGTCGGCAACGTCGAGGCGCTCGATGTCGACGGTAGCGGAGGGCTCGTCGTCAGCCGCATCCCGTTCATGCTCAACGTCCCCGGCGGCCGCCTCGAGCTCGGCAAGCTCGAGCGCCCGAAGCACTGAAATCCCAGGCTGCGCGAGTCTTGCTCAGCTGCGCTGGGTGGTGGGCGCGCAGCCTTGCGCAAGCGTCCTCGTCAGGCACGCGTGTTCGCGCAAATCAGGCTTCGCAGGCGCGGGCACGCCGCCTGCTGAGGTGCCTCTCCACGAGGCGGCAAGAGAGCCGCCGATTCTTTGGAGGGCAAAGCAATGCGAAGCGTCGGTCGTTGGATGAGTGTGTTGGCCATGGTCGCTGTCCCCGTGTTCGCGGTCGGCTGCGGGGGGAGTCGCCAAGAGGCGAAGTCGGCGCAGACATCCAAGAAGAAGGTGGAAGGCAAGCCGCAAAAGGCGAAGGAGGTCGAGGCCGATCAAGCGATGGAGGAGAAGGTCAAGGAGAAGAAGAAGGTCGCCGAGTATCAGCGGATCACGATCAAAGAGGACGAGGTCGATCTCAACCCCGGCGTCAGCATCGGCTTCGCCGCGAACGCCGACACGTTCAGCGGCGACGAGACCTACGAGATCCTTTGGGAGATCTACAGCGCGATGGTCGATAACCCCGAGATCCGCCTCCGCGTCGAGGGCAACACCGACAACTCGGGCGGTCGCGATCAGAACCTCGATCTGTCGGCGCGACGCGCGCTGCGCGTGTTCGACTTCCTCGTGGAGGCCGGCATCGACTCGAGCCGTCTCGACTTTGTCGGATGCGGCCCGGACAACCCAATCATCGACAACGACACGCCGAACAACCGCGCGATCAATCGGCGCGTCGACTTCATCATCATGAAGGACACCGCGATCGTCTGCGGCGGCGTCTACAACTAGAACTCGCCGGCGCGCTCCGCATCGTTTGCGCTGAGCCTCGAGCCTCCTTTTTGCGACACAGGACGCTCTTGGCTGGGTCTAGACTGTGCGCGATGCGACGATTCTTTACATGCTTTGCGGTCTTCTCCGGGCTGTTCCTCGTGTTCTCGAGCGGCTGCGGGGATGATGGAACGGGCGGGTCGGGGGCGACCGGCGGTTCGGGTGGTTCGGGCGGCGGCGCGGGCGCCACAGGCGGCGCGGGTGGCGGGGGGCCGCAGCCAGTCTGCACCGACCCCGTCGCGGTGCCGTGCGAGGACGAGGTCATTCTCCAGATGAACCTCCAGCCCGATCCTGCGCCGGGGCTCATCAGCAACACCGCCGACGGCGCGGATTGGGTCAGCCTGGTCGACGCCACCGCCGGCGGCGCGTTCGCGACCACACCCGACTCCTACGTGTACGCGCGCTTCACGGCCAATGGCCTCGAGAAGGTCGATATCTCCGACGAGGACTCTCTCACCTCGATGGATTGGGACATCGCCTTCCGCCGATATGTCGTTCGGATCAACAGCGGACACTCGGGGCCTTCCTGCGTGACCGCGGCGCGTGTCCCGTCGACCACCTACGACGAGCTCACCACGCTCCCCGACAACCTCACATTCCACAAGGACGAGTATTTCACCGACACGTGTGAGCTCATCGCCGACGGGACTGGACTGCCTGGCTCGCCCGCCACCGCGCTCGCCAGCTATTGGACATACCCGGGTTGCGTGTCGATGACGAAGAACGTCTACGCAATCGAGCTTCAAGACGGTCGCCACGTGAAGTTCACCGTGGAGCTCTATTACAACGAGGCCGCGCAAGCGCAGTGCGACACCTCGGGCAGCGTTCCAATGAACAACAACGGGTCGGCCAACTTCCAGGTTCGCTGGGCCGAGCTATGAGACCCCGTTGGAGCGCATTGGCGCTCGCGCCGCTCCTCAGTTTGAGCGCGTGCGCGGACGACCATTTCCCGTCCGATCTGGCGGGCTCGCCCCAGGCGGGCGCGCTCGTGCGGCCGGACACTCCGGGCAACAATCTCCAGTTCAGGTTCGACCCGGGCGACGTCGTCGAGACCTTCCCCTCACCGGGCGGTAACTTCCTCGTCCACTTCGCCCGGACGGGCGCGAACGCGGTCCCGGCGACCGACAATGATGCGTCCGGGGTGCCCGACTTCGTCGAGCAAGTGGCGAATATTTACGATGCAGTCGGCGCCTTTTACGTGTCGCTCGGCTTCAAGGTCCCGCCCTCGGACGCTTCGGTCGCCGACAATGGCGGCGACGGCCGGTTCGACGTCTACCTCGTGGATTTCGCGGGCGTCGGGGACGGGACCTTCCAGGTCGACGAGTGCCCGCAAGGCGACCAGTGCATCGGCTACATGGTCGAGGAGAACGATTACGCGGGGTATGGATATCCATCTACGCTGATCGCCAATCGGATCCTCGCGAGCCACGAATACTTTCACGCTGTACAAGCCGGTTACGACCACGACCAGGGCTCCGTCCTGGCCGAGGGCACGGCTGTTTGGGCGACAGAGACCTTCGACCCGTCGCTCAACGACTTCGAGGCCTTCCTCGACGGCTATATGGATAACGTCGACAGGCCAATCGACGAGCCGCTGCCGGGGCCCGTCGACCCATTCAGCTACGGCGCTGCCATCTTCTTCGAGTTCTTGCACGAGGCCTACGGCCCGACGATGGTCCGCTCGCTCTGGGAGGCTTGCGAGAATGGCGCGAACGGCGTCGCGGATCCGTATTGGCTCGATGTCCTCGAGCCGACGCTAGAGACCGTCGCGGCGGTCACCTTCGCCGAGGCTTTTACCGACTTTGCGCGGTGGAACCTCTACACCGGCAGCTTGGCCGATCCGGAGATCGCGTACGCGCGCGGCTCCGCTTATCCAAAGCCCAAGACGGAGACCATCACGCTCCCGCACCAAGACGACTCGCTGAGGCTCTATCGCGCTTCGTCCCAATACTTCAGCGCAGACCCCGCGGGCCGGGTCGAGATGACGGCTGCGCTCGTGCCTACAGCTTTGTCACCGGATGGCACGGACGGCGTCAAGCTCATCCTGGCCGCGCAGGCGGGCCAGAACCTCTCGGTGAAGGTCGTCGACGATGTCAGCGCCGGCGCCGAGACGCTCGCGACCACAGGCGTATCGAAGTTCTTCGTCGTCGCGGTCAACACCAACGTCATTGGCGAGTCGAAGAAGCCGGGGCTCTGCGTCGGAACGCCGAGCGAGGTCACGAGCTGCGTCGCAGCGCTCACGAACAACGAGGGCGGGGGCGGCGCAGGTGGGGGCGGCGCGGGCGGCGGTGACGCGGGCGGCGCAGGGGGTGCGGGTGGGGGCGCGAACCCGGATGACGGTGGAGACGGCGACGGCTGCGGCTGCGCAGTCCCCAGCTCGAACGCGCCACCGGGGCTCGCGTTTGCGTTCGCGATCCTCGGCGGTGCAGCGCTCTTCGCTCGTCGCCGCTCTCGACGCGCGTGACTCGCGCGCGACGGGTCTGGTGTAGCCTGGTCTCGTGCGTAAGACCTTGCTTCTCGGATCTGTCGCGACCTTGTTGCTCGCCGTCGCTCCCGCCCACGCCGAGCCCACTCCCGATACACCCGGCACCCGCGCGCTGACGTGGTTCGTCGACGGCGGCAGGCCGATCGCGGCCGAGCGCGTCGGCGACGCGCGACCCGATTTGGCGGGGCACCTGCTGACGCCGCTTCTCCTGCACTATCCGATGCGCGGGGACCGTCCGGCGCAGGCGTTTTCGGCGTCGGTCGACGCGACCGCCATCGTGCGCGTCGCGCCAGGCGCGCGAGACAAGGTCGAGGAGCTCGTCGCGTCTCGAGGCGGTCGAATGGGTGACGAGCTCTCGCCGTCGCTCGGCCTGTTTTTGGTCGAGGACGTGACGGGCAAAGACGGGCTCGATCTCGCGTCGCGATTGACCAATAGCGCCGCCCGCGACGCCGGTGTGGTGGAGGCTGTCCCGAATCTGTATCTGCGGGTCAAAGCGACGGCCGACCCCTACACGCCGACCGATCCCCGGTTCGGTGGACAATGGTATTTCCAGAATATCGGGATGCCCGATGCGTGGGGAATCACACGCGGGGACGCCTCGACGACGGTCGTTGTCATCGACACTGGCTGCGATCTCAGTCACCCGGATTTGGTCAGTAAGCTCGACGAGGGCCTCGACGTCGTCGACAACGACAACGACCCGAGCTTCTCACCCACGGACTCGGGCGCCGCGCACGGGACCGAGTGCGCGGGGATCATCGGCGCCGCCACTGACAATGATGAAGGCATCGCTGGCGGCTGTCCCGAGTGTCGATTGCGCTGCGTGCGATTCCTCAGCGACCAGTCCGTGCCGCTCTCGGCGACGGTCGCTGCCTTCCAGTTTGCGATCGACGTCGACGCCGCGGTGGTATCGAACAGTTGGGGCTACGTCGACCCTATCGCGGTGCCGGCGATGGTGTCCGACGTCATTCATGAGCTCTATACGAACGGTCGTGGCGGCCGCGGCGCGCTCGTCCTCTTCGCGGCAGGCAACGACGACCGAGACATCAACGATGATGAGCTTCAGGCCGCCGATGGCGTCTTGTGCATCGGCGCGATCAACAACTTCGACGAATCGACGCCCTTCACCAATCGCGGTAACGCGCTCGACTTGGTCGCGCCGACGGGGACCGTGACAACCGACATATCGGGGCCCGGCGGTGAGGACCCGACGGATTATACGAGCCTGTTCGGGGGCACGTCGTCAGCGTGTCCTGTCGCCGCTGGCGTGGCCGGGCTCCTCGTCAGCGCCGCCCCGGAGAAGACCTCGGCCGAGCTCTATTCGACGCTGATCGAGACGACGCGCCCTGCGCCGTTTGCCGAGCCGGACGCGAACGGACACGACGCTGTTTACGGCTATGGCATCATTCAACCGGCCAAGGCCCTCCAAGTCGCTTTGGGCCTGCCTGGCGAGGGCGGCGGCGGAGCGGGGGCAGGCGGCGGCCCCGCCACTGGCGGGAGCGGCGGGTCGGGCGGCTCGACCGACGGTGGCGACGACGACGGGTGCAGCTGCACGGTCGGCTCGACCCCCTCGTTCGAGAGAGGGCTCACGGTCTTGTTGCTGGGCGCGCTCTACGGCGTTCGCCGGCGGCGCCGCTAACAGTGTAAAAGGAAACGGCCCGCCCCCTTCGAGAGGAGCGGGCCGCGCTGATTACGTGAGCCGAGCCAGCGTCCGGCTGGCCCTTATGGGGTGGGCCTTACGGCAGGGCCAACAGGCGAGCGTTGGTCGCCGAGATCACGTTGGTGAAGAACGCCGGGTTGTGGATGCCGCGCGTCTGGTCGCTCTGAAGCAGGCTGAAGTTCCAGTAAGCCTTCATCAGGGTTTGGACGTTGTTGTAGTTGGCCCACGGCGGCGGTGCCGGGAGCGCGGGATACGAGGTCGTGACCGTGCCCGATGCCGGGGCTGGCACGCTGAACACCGTGTACTTCGCCGTGGCTGTCCACCAAGGCAGCTGGACAGGTACGGCTTGGTTCGTGACCAGCGTGGCGACGTTGGCGTAGATGACGTTCGTCGTGACAGGCGAGCCGGTGGCAACGCCAGCGGAGCTCAGCGGTTGGAAGGTCACGGCGTTCGGCACGGTGATCGCGAGCAGGAGCGTGCCCGTGGCGGTGTAGTAAGCGCTGACCTTGGTCGGGAGGTTCGCGGGCGTGAGGTGCACCATGCCCGTCGTGCCAGTGTTCACCGAGCTCGACGCCGTGGAGTAGAGGTTCGTGACAGGGTCGTAAGCGCGAACCGCGACATCCATCGTGCCCGAGGCCGGGACGTAGCTGACGGCCGACTGGAGGGTCGTCAGCGTCTTCTGTGCCCAGAGCCCGCGGACGGAGTCGAGCGAGAGTTGGTTGAAGCTCTGCAGAGCCTCGCCGTCGACGTTGTCCGTGTGGCAAGAAGCACAGATTGTGTTGTCCGCGACGAACGAGTGATTCGTCGTCTCGCCGAGCGCGAGCTGTGCGTCCGTGGGGATGTTGACGTGGCAGCCGGCGCAGGTGTCTTTGACCGCGAGGTGAGCGGACGGATTGTAACGCGGCATGAAGTACGCGTTGAACCCGAAGACGACGTCAGATTGGCAGGCCGCGTGCGGGCCGCCGAATGACGTGAGGCCAGGCAGCGAGATGAAGTTGCCGTTGATGTCGGTCGTGTTCTGCGCGATGTCCGTGTGCTCTGCGTTGCGCGAGTTGTGGCACGTCGAGCAGATGGCGCCGGTGCCCATTCCGTCGACCCCGATCATGCCGCTCGGCAGGACGGTGACGGCGTCGTAAACACGCAGCTGGCCAGGGTTCTCGGCCTCGTGCGGGTCGTGGCAGGTGGTGCAGGTCTGC
Organism: Polyangiaceae bacterium; assembly: GCA_046351325.1. Taxonomy (GTDB): domain Bacteria; phylum Myxococcota_A; class Polyangia; order Polyangiales; family Polyangiaceae; genus Xiheicaenibacterium. Next base: position 540,503 of record JAXLYR010000002.1, read on the forward strand.
GCCTGGACCTCGGCGAGATTCATGCCGATAGCGGAGAGCTCTGCGCTCGTTGCCTTGTGGTTGGTGATGCCGGCCGGATCGAGCGCGTTGCCGTCGCTGGTCAGGTAGCCGTTGTAGCCTTGAGCGAGCTGGTCGGCGTAGCGGCCATAGCCTTGCGCGGAGTGGCAGCGCCCGCAGTGCGCGAGGTTATTGGCGTTCTTCTCGGCAGTGCCCTCGCCGATGGCGAGCTCGAGATTGTCGTGACCACCCTCGACCCATTGCGAGGGCTTGTAGTGATAGGGCTTCTCCTGGTGGCAGGAGGCGCAGACGTCGCTCGACCAAGAGATGCGGGCGTCCGTGTCGGGATTGGCGCCTACGGAGCTCGTGTGCGGGCCGTTGCTCGGACCGAGTTGCGGACCGTGGCAGCTCTCACACTGAATGCCAGCGAGCTTGCCCAGCGTGGGGTCGCTGACCAAGTCATCCCAATTGCCAGCCTCGAGCGTGGCGGGGAAGCTCCAAGCGGAGGTCGCCTCGAGGTCGTCGAAGCCGCCGTTGGTCGCTGTCTTGTCGTAGCCAGCCGTATGGCAGGTCAAGCACTCTTCGCTGAAGAACTGAGTCGTAACGCCGTCGAGTTTGTCAGCAAGTGCCGCGTAGTGGCGTGTCGTCTTGAACGGGGTCCACTTGTCCGGAGCGTTCGGCAAGTTGCCGTGGCAGATGGCGCAGGTGCCTGTCGGGATGCTGCCGTCGGCCATTCTCTCACCGGCCCAAGTGCCGGAGTAGATCGTCATCGTCTTGTTCGCCACGGTCTCGGCGAGGACATAAGTGCCCACCACATCCGGGACGAAGCTCGGGAATTGACCCGTAGCGTTCGTGAGCGTCGCGTTGGAGCCCGCCGCGTTGGTCTTGTCGAGAGTCCAATTCCACGTGGTCTGGGTCGCGCTGATGGTCGGGCCGTCGCCTTGCAGCCAGACGGGGACGCCGACCGGAACCATGCGCAGGCCCGTCGTCGGACGCGTCGCGTTTACCGTGACCTCAGTGGTGCTGGAGCGGCCGTCCGCGTCCTTCACCGTGACCTCGAATACGTAGTTACCCGCTGCGTCGGGGTGAATGCCCAAGACGCCGAAGCGCGCGTACTCGACTGCGCTCTCGCCGATCGCCTCGGTGAAGGCCTGCGTGGTGAAACTCAGGGTGTCCGTGTCTGCGCCGCTGAGCGTGACCTCGGGTCCGTAGAGCTGCGTCCACTCATAGGTGAACGGTCCGGAGCCCGTGGCGGAGACCTGCAGATTGACTGCTGCGTCGAAGCCCGCGAGCAAGTTGTCGGTAGTCACCAGGGTAGGCGCGCCGACTGTGAGATCGGGGCTCATCGAGACGGACGCGTTCGTCGGTCCCGTCATGCTGATGGCGACGGGGATTGTCGTGTCGACGTAGCCGTCGGCCTCGAAGGTCACGAAGTATGAGCCGATGTCGAGGTTGAGTGTGGCCTTGCCGGTCGCGTCCGTCATCGCGGTCGCGGTGCCGGGAGAAACACTGATAGCCACGCCCTCGAGCGCCGCTCCGCCGTCCGTGACAGTTACAACAAGGTTGTTCTTGAGGTCGGGAACTGTGCCGGTGTCACCCGTGTCGCCCTTGTCACCGGTATCGCCCTTGTCGCCCTTATCACCAGTATCACCGGCAGGGCCCGTCGGACCCGTCTCGCCGGTGCAACCGACTGTTAGCGTTGCGGTGACCAATAACCACATCCAACACGAGCGCCCGCGAAGTAACATGGCACCTCTCCCGGTTTGTTTCGGTGACGGCACCTCGGCCGTTGCCGAAAGGCCAAATCAGGGGCAGCGGACTTTTGGAACGCGCCTACCCTGGGAAGTCAGGCGCTCGCTCGCAAAAGCAGGGCCACTACGGATATTCCGAAAAAATGCATCAAGCGTGGATTGAGCTGACCCGAAGGTCGCCAGTTTTGCGCTTATCGCCGCAGAGACTTCGTGAAATGGGGCTTAGGGCGAATGCCCGCCAACGCCTTTGTTTGGGGGGCAATCGACCTGCGCGAGCGCGCGCGCCGCGAGCGTCAGTCGGTGACAGAGATAGAGCAGCTCGTCCGCGATCTGTTCGGCGAGACCCGAATGAGGTTCGGCGGGGACGATGACGTCCAATTCGTCGAGCAGCGCGCGGACGACCCCAGCCTGTCGACGCAGGCTGACGATGTCCGACGCGGGATTGTCGACAATCGAGGGGAGGGTGAGTTCGGTCGGGAGAGCAGCGGCCACGTCGTCCTCCGTAAAGCGGAGTGTCAGTGAGCACAGGACATGCCACGCCGTCCGAACAACTGAATCGCAGCACTTCGCGCCGTAAAAGCGATTGGGGAAGCGATTGGGGAACAGCGCCGTAGTGCGTCTGTTGCGGCCGCTCGCAGAGCTTGCGCAGTTGGCTGGAGAGAACGCTGGCTAGAGAGAAGGCGGGTTTGGAGAGGCCAGTCCGCCCCTCGCCCCGCGATAGACGAAGGCCCCCGAGACGAAGTCTGCGAACCCGTCTTGGTCAATATCGCCGGGCGCGACGAGGAGCCCCTCGGGGAGCCACATCGCTTCTCTCTTGGGCTTGGCAGTCGCTATCGGTTTGTCCATAATGGACAGTTTTGAACCGTGGAAGACGTAGGTACCCGTCGTCGCGCAGCCGCCGACCTTCTTGTCCAAAGCAACGCACGAAGCGATCGCCACGAGATCCTGATAGCCGTCCCCATCGATGTCACCCGGCGCCGCGAGCGCGCTGCCGAAATGGCCATTGGGGCCGTCTTGGCCCTTCAGCGTGACAGCGGCTTTGGGCTCGAGTCCGCTCGTCGAACCTCGGTAGATTTCGACGCGCCCGCCGTCGAGCTTGCCGGCCTTGTCGGGCTCGGCCGGGCGCCCCAGCGCGACGTCGGATTTGCCGTCTCCGTCGAAGTCACCCATCGCGATCGTGGCGCCAGCGCCGACCTCGAGCAAGCGGGCTGGCTGACCGAGGGCTTTACCCTCTTTGCCTTGGAGCCACAGGAGCTCGGTGCCGCGAACCCAGACCAGGTCGCGGTGCCCGTCGCCGTCGAGATCACCCGAGGCCACCGCCGCTGGCGCCGGAGCTTTGCCGTCGTTGGGGCTCAGCTGAAAGCCCTTTGCGCTGAGGCCCGCGCCCTCCCGGAGGGAGGTCTTATCCCCATATCGGGCGCGGACCCCGAAATAGAGCACGAGGCCGCCCCCGGTCTCCGCGGCCAAGAGGTCGGCGCGGCCGTCACCGTTCACGTCGCCGACTGGAAATAGCAGATACCCGAGGTTGGTGTTGTCTTGGGAGGCCTCGACCTTCGCCGAGGGGTCGAGCTCCAGCGGCTTGGTCGAACCTACGGACTTGTTTGTAAGCTCGCTCGCGCCCCCGGTGAAGACATAGAGCGCGCCCTTGCCGCAAACAGGTTTGGCGGTCGCCCTATCGGGGCAATCGGGATCACCAAACACCAAATCAGCCTTGCCGTCGGCGTCGAGGTCGCCCGCGATCACCAGCGTCGTGAAGAGGCCGACGGTGCTGCGGCCCGTGGGCAAAGGGGTGAGGCCGCGCGCCGACGCGAGCCCGTCTTTGCCCCCGAAGAAGAGGCGAGAGCCCCCGAGGACCGCGTCGGGCAGGCCGTCGCCGTCCACGTCGCCAGTGCCCGGCAGGGCGCGCGGGTCGACGGGGACGATGGGGCGAGGCGGAGGCTCGACCACGACAGGCGTGCTCGACGCGGAGCCGGTGGAGGACGCTGAGGTCGTGGGCCCCGCCGAGCTCGCGCTCGAGCTCGCGCTCGGTGTGTCACTCGAAGGAGAGCTCGCGCACGCGAGGACCCCGAGCGCGACGCACGCGAGAGCCCCCCAAGCGCAGTCTTTCACGAACGCACCGGACACAGATGGTGGAGCAAGGTCGCGAGGACCTTCTTCATCTCGAGGCGCGACGTGATGAGGTCGACCATGCCGTGATCGAGCAGGAACTCCGAGCGCTGGAAGCCGCGTGGGAGCGTCTGGCGGAGCGTGTTCTCGATGACGCGTGGACCGGCAAACCCGATGAGGGCCTTGGGCTCGGCGACGTTGACGTCACCGAGGAACGCGAAGCTCGCAGCGACGCCACCCGTCGTCGGGTGCAAGAGAACGGACACGAAGGGCTGACCGATTCTCCTGAAGCGCTCGAGCGCGGCGACCGCTTTGGCCATCTGCATGAGCGAGAGGATGCCCTCCTGCATGCGGGCGCCGCCGGAGGCTTGCAGCAGCACTACGGGCCGCTCGAGCTCGGTCGCGCGTTCGAAGAGCCTCGCGACCTTCTCACCGGCGACAGAGCCCATGCTGCCGCCCATGAACGCGAAGTGAAATGTGCCGAACGCGATCTCCCGGCCCGAGAGTCGAGCCGCGCCGATCGTCACGGAGTCCCGCGTGCCGGCTCGCTTCTGCGCTTGGGCGATCCGCTCGGGATAAGACTTGCCGTCGGCGAACCCGAGCGGGTCGGTCGCGGCGAGCTCAGGGGACCACTCGTCGAGCGCGCCGTCGTCGAGCAGCAGGCGCCGCCAGCCGTCCGAGTCGAGCACGTGGTGGTGGTGGCACGCGGGGCAGACCTGGAAATTCTTCGCGAGGTCGGCGGTCGTCAGCGTCGCGCCGCAGCCGTCGCATTTCTTGAAGATGCCCTCGCCGAGCGTGCGCTTCTCGCTCGCGTCGAGTGTGGGGCTCGTCTTCTCCGGCCAGCTCATGCCTTGCTCGGCGCGAGCGGTGTCTCGCGAAGATCGCTCGAGACCTTGAGATCGGGCTCGGTGGCGGCCTGCACGTCACGAGCGCTGACGCCGGGCGCGACCTCGAGCAGGACGAGGCCGTCGGGCGTCACGTCGATCGTCGCGAGCTCCGTGATGATCCGATGAACGACGCCGCGGCCCGTGAGCGGCAAGCGGCACTCCTTGAGGATCTTCGGCGCGCCCGACTTGGCTGCGTGCTCCATGATGACGACGACGCGGCGGGCCCGCGCGACGAGATCCATCGCGCCGCCCATGCCCTTCACCATTTTGCCGGGGATCATCCAGTTCGCGAGATCACCCGCGGCGCTCACCTCCATCGCGCCGAGGATCGCGAGGTCGATGTGACCGCCGCGGATCTGCGCGAAGCTGTCGGCGCTCGAGAAGATCGCCGAGCCGGGGAGCATCGTGACGGTCTCTTTGCCGGCGTTGATGAGGTCCGCGTCCTCCTGACCCTCGAGCGGGTAGGGGCCGATGCCGAGCAGGCCGTTCTCGCTCTGGAGGACGACCTCGATGCCGCTCGGGATGTAGTTCGCGACCAGCGTCGGCATGCCGATGCCGAGGTTCACGTAGTAGCCGTCGCGCAGCTCGAGGGCCGCGCGTTGTGCGATCTGCTCACGCGTGAGAGCCATCGTCGTAGCCTTTCAAGCCTTGGGGGTTTTCTGCACGGTGCGCCGCTCGATGCGCTTCTCGTACGCGTCGCCTTGGAAGATGCGCTTCACGAAGATGCCGGGCGTGTGCACGTAGTTGGGGTCGATCGTGCCGACCTCGACGAGCTCCTCGACCTCGGCGATGGTGACCTTCGCGGCCATCGCCATCATCGGGTTGAAGTTCATCGCCGTGTGTCGATAGACGAGGTTGCCGTGGCGGTCGCCCTTCCACGCTTTAACGATGGCAAAGTCACCGGTGATGGCGCGCTCGAGGACGTAGTCGCGCCCGTCGAAGGAGCGGATCTCCTTCTTCTCGGAGAGCTTGTCGACGGCCCCGTCCTTCGTGTGGCGGACAGGCATCCCGCCGTCGCTCACCGCGGTGTGCACGCCAGTCGGCGTGTAGAACGCGGGGATCCCCGCGCCGCCCGCGCGCAGGCGCTCGGCGAGCGTGCCCTGCGGCACGAGCTCGACCTCGAGCTCGCCGGTCAGATATTGGCGTTCGAACTCTTTGTTCTCACCGACGTAGCTCGAGACCATTCGCCGGATTTGCCGGTTACGCAGCAAGATCCCGAGTCCGAAGTCGTCGACCCCGCAGTTGTTCGACACGAACACGAGCTCCTTCGTCCCGAGCTCGCGCAGCGCCCGAATGCAGTTCTCCGGGATGCCGCAGAGGCCGAACCCACCCGCCAGGATCGTCGCCCCATCGGGGATGTCGCGGACGGCGTCTACTGCGCTCTTCACGACTTTGTCCATGCGTCGCCTCTAGACGATCTCCCGGCGGAGCGCGAGCGCTAGCTCTCTACGCGGCGCGGCGAACGGGCGAAGGTGGTGCGCCGCGCGCACTGCGCGTAATAAGACGCGATGGGACACATCGCGCGCGTCGCCGTCTATTGCGGTTCTAGTCCTGGTTTTCGCGCTGTGTTCGCGGACGCCGCGAGGGACTTCGGCAGAGCTCTCGCGCGCCGCGGAATGCACCTCGTCTACGGCGGCGGCAAGGTCGGCTTGATGGGCGTCATTGCCGACTCCGTCCTCGCGAGCGGGGGTGAGGTCGACGGCGTGATCCCTGATTTTCTCAAGGCGAAGGAGCTCGGGCACGACGGGCTCACGCGCCTGTCTGTCGTCTCCACCATGCACGAACGCAAAGCCAAGATGGCGGCGCTCGCGGACGCGTTCGTCGCGCTGCCGGGGGGCATCGGCACGTGGGAGGAGATCGTCGAGATGACGACGTGGACGCAGCTGCGACTGCACGATAAGCCCGTCGCGCTCCTCGACGTCGACGGCTACTATGCCGGCCTCCGCACGATGATCGAGCGCGCCGTCGACGAGGGCTTCATGCGACCCGAGCACAAGGACGGGATCTTGATCGAGCGCGATCCGGATTGTTTGCTCGACGCGCTCGTCGGTTGGCGACCGCACGCCGTGGAGAAGTGGGTCGGGGTCAAGCCGCTCGGGCCGGAGCGGGGGTAGCCGAGTTCGATGCGCATCGCGGCGGGCTCTTGCGTGCTTCGTCCCTTCGAACCGGAGGACGCGCCGCGCCTCGCGGCGCTCGCCGACGACGAGCGCGTTTGGATCAACGTGCGCGACTCGTTCCCGCGCCCTTACACCCAAGAGGACGCGCGCGGCTTCATCGCTTATGCGCTCTCCGCCGACCCGACGACGCAGCTCGCGATCGACGTGGGCGGCGTGGTCGCGGGCTGCATCGGCGCGGACGGTCGCGACGACGTCGAGCGGCGCACGGTGGAGCTCGGGTATTGGCTCGGACAACCCTATTGGGGCCGCGGCATCGCGACCGCTGCGGTTCGAGCCTTCGTCCCTTGGATCTGGGAGACGCTCGACGTCCTGCGGATCGAGGCCTGCGTGTTCTCGTTCAATCCAGCCTCGGCGCGCGTCCTCGAGAAGAGCGGCTTTACGCTCGAGGGGCGGCTGAAGCACGCAGTCTTCAAGTCGGGGATCGTCGCCGACCGCTTGGTCTACGGGCTCGTTCGGTGAGCGAGACATGACGCGCGCGAGCGTCGTCCTCGTTGCGGTGCTCTCGTTCGGAGTCGGCTCGGGCGCCACGCTCGCGGTGCACTTCGCACGAGCGGCTCGTCACAGCGCGGACGCGCGCGACGCCCGAGCGGACGAGGACGGTGACGATGACGACGACGGCGCGCGGCACAAATCGCACGCGAAGCACGAGAGCTCCTCGAAGGCGACGAGCCACGCGAGCGCTCCGCCAGCGGCTGCGTCCAACGTGACGCCGTTGCCAGTGGCCGTCCCGATCGGGCTGCGACCCGTCACCGAGATCGGCAATCGCAGGCTGTCGTCGCTGATGGCGGACGACCTGCAGAAGCGCCTCTTCGGCTCGGGGTTCAAGGTCGTCAAGCGACTGAACCTCTCGACCGCCGTGAGCTGGGAGATCGTGGACGTGAAGGATCCGGGGGTCCGCGGCGTCGTCCGTTATTGGCGAGTGGCCCCCGAGGGCATCACCGCCGAGGGGCACGGTACCTATGACACCGTTGTAGCTCGCGACGGCCGCTCCTTGCTGATCGTGCAGACCGCGGCCGGGATGGATAGGACCAAGACGCTCGCGGAGAAGCTCACGCAGTGAGCGCGCGGCGTGGGCTCGCGGGCGCGGTCGCAGCGTCAGCGCTCACGCTGGTCGCGCAGGCGGGCGCCGCCCCCGTCTCGGTCATCGAGCCCGGCCAAGAAGACGCGCTCGCGGACATGTTGGGTCGCGGTGCGGAGCTGCCTGCGGGCTGCGCGTGGGCCGGTGCCGACATCGAAGCGAACAGGGTTGTAAGTCGATACGGCTGCGCGGGGCGGGCGGTCGCGGTCGAGCTCTGCCACCCGATCGAGGGCGCGTGTGTTCCGCGCGCGAAGGCTACGACGTCGGTCTTTGCGCTCGCGCCGTTCGAGGACTCTCGGCCCCCGAGCGAGCTCGTCGAGGCGCTCTCGAAGCGCGTCGAGGCGAAGCGAGGCACCTTTCGCTGGAGTCAGGCAGAGACGCCGCCGGGCTCGTCCGAGGCTCAGCGCAGCGCGCGCCCGATGCAGGGCGTCCTCTTCGCGATCTTCGGTGCGGCGATGGCGGCGATGGTCGGTGGGCTCGGCGTGACCTGGCTCGCGCGCCGGCCGCGCGTCGAGAACGCGATCGCCGACGCGATCGCGAAGAGCCGCCTCGGTCCGGGAGCAGTGAAGACGCTGCGGCTCGCGACAGGTGCGCTCCTCTCCGTAGGGTTGGCGTTCGCGCTCTTCAGCGTCTCTCGCGCCGCGGCCGCGCTGCTCGCGGATTGGCTCCTCCAGCAGCCCTTCGCGCGGGTGAGCGTCAGGCTCGCGATCGCGTCGGGCCTCACGGCCATGAGCCTCGCGCTCCTCGGGCGCCTCGCGACCCCGAAGTGGCTCGTGGGTGGGGTCGTCGCGCTCCTCGCGATAGGGGGTTATCGGGCGAGCCTCCTGTCCGACGATCTCCATCACTTCGGCGCGCTCTCGACGCCCGACCCGTCGAGCGAAGGTCGCGACCCGAGTCGGAGCGTGCTGCGCGCCCGGCCCATGTACGAGGTGAACCGCTCGGGTTTTCGCGGGCCCGAGTGGAGCCTAGAGAAGGCCGCCGGCGTCTTTCGTGTGGTGCTGATCGGTGACAGCTTCGTCGCCGGCGACGGGCTCCCCGATTGGGAGTCGACGCTCGGCGTGCGGGTCGAGCGGACGCTCGCCGAGCGTCATGAAGACAAGCGCGTCGAGGTCCTGAACCTCGGCCTTCCGGGCGACAATATTGTAAGCCATGTAAACCTCTATCGAGAGGCCGCCACACAGCTCGACGCCGACGCGATCGTCGTCTGTCTGACGCTCCTCAACGACCTCAGCGCGTGGGACGGACAGACCGAGCGGCGCGACGCGAGGCGACTCAGCGTCTTCAGCGTCGTGCGCTTTTTGGTGGGGGACGCGGCGGTGCCGATTTACAGCCATGTCACTCAGCCGAAGCGCGTCACCCAAAAGGAGGTCGCGCTCTTCCAAAGAGAAATGGCGCGGCTCGGTCAGCTCCACCGTGAGCTCGCCGCCGATCGGGCGCTCGTCGTCTTCACGTATGGGGCGCCGCCCGTCGAGCTCGACCCGTTCATCACCCCCGAGGGCGCCACGCGAGCGCCCGTCGAGACGCCCAAAGCCGACTTCTTCATCCCCAATGACGGGCACCCGACGGCCCTCGGCAACGAGCATTTCGGGCGCGCGATCGCCGACGCCCTCGACGCCGACGAGCGAGCCCGCACCCGCATGTCCGCGAGCCGCCCGTGAGCGCGCGCTACGTCCTCGGGATCTCGGCCTATTACCATGACAGCGCCGCGGCCCTCCTCGACCAGGGAGAGGTCGTCGCGGCCGCACAAGAGGAGCGCTTCACGCGCAAGCGCCATGACGCCGCGTTCCCGGCGCAGGCTGTCGACTATTGTCTACGCGAGGCCGGCATAACGGCGGCCGACCTCGCTTATGTGGCCTTCTACGACAAGCCGCTGAGGAAGTTCGATCGGCTGCTCGAGACCTATTTCGCGTATGCGCCGCGCGGGCTCGGCTCGTTCCTGCGAGCGATGCCGGCGTGGCTGCGCGAGAAGCTCCATATGGGGCGCAACGTGCGCCGCGGGCTCGGCCCCGAGTATCGCGCCGACGTGGTCTTTCCCTCGCATCATGAGTCGCACGCGGCCTCGGCGTTTTACGCGTCTCCGTTCGAGCGCGCCGCGATCGTGACCTGCGACGGCGTCGGCGAGTGGGCGACGACCACCATCGGCCTCGGAGAGGGGGGAAGACTCCGGCTCGATCGGTGCGTCTCCTTCCCCCATAGTCTGGGTCTGCTCTATTCGGCGTTTACCTACTTTACGGGATTCAAGGTCAACTCCGGTGAGTACAAGCTCATGGGGCTCGCGCCGTTCGGTGAGCCCCGTTACACAGAGGTCATTCGGCGCGAGCTCGTAGATATAAAAGACGACGGCTCGTTTCGGCTGAATATGCGGTATTTCGACTATCCAGTAGGGCTCAGGATGACGGGCGCCGAGTTCGCGCGGCTCTTCGGCGGGCCGCCGCGAGACCCCGAGTCGACCATCACGCAGCGCGAGATGGATATGGCCGCTTCGATTCAGGTAGTCCTCGAGGACATCCTCCTTCGAATGGCGGCGTTCGCGAGGCGCGAGACAGGCGCAAAGGCCCTGTGCCTCGCGGGTGGGGTCGCTTTGAACTGCGTCGCAAACGGTCGCCTTCTGCGGGAGGGCCCGTTCGACGAGATATGGATTCAGCCCGCCGCGGGGGACGCGGGCGGCGCGCTCGGGGCGGCGCTCTTCACGTGGCATCAGCTCCTCGAGCGACCGCGGACCGTGCGCGCGCGCGACGGGCAGAAGGGGTCGCTCCTCGGGCCGGCGTTCGACATGCCTGCAATAGAAGCGGCGATCGCCGCGCGCGGCGCGCGGCATCGCGTGTTCGATGACGAGGCCGCGCTCCTCGACGAGGTCGCGCGCCACCGGGAGGGCGGCGCGGTCGGGGGTTGGTTTCACGGTCGTATGGAATTCGGGCCGCGGGCGCTCGGCGCGCGCAGCATCCTCGGCGACCCGCGCGACCCCACGATGCAGTCGCGGATGAACGTGAAGATCAAGCTGCGCGAGTCCTTCCGGCCCTTCGCGCCGATGGTGCTGCGCGAGCGCGCGAGCGAGATCTTCGAACTGTCCGAGGGCGTCGAGAGCCCGTACATGCTGCTCGTCGCGAACGTTCGAGAGCGCTACCGCCGCGACGTCGAGGCGAGCGACGCCGCGCGTGCGGACCCGGACCTCCGCCGTCGGGTGCAGCTCGTGCGGAGCGATTTTCCAGCGATCACGCACGTCGACGGCTCGGCGCGCCTGCAGACGGTCGACCCCGAGCGGCACGGGCGGACCTATCGCCTCTTGCGCGCGTTCGAGGCGCTGACGGGCTGTCCGCTCCTCGTGAACACGAGCTTCAACGTCAGGGGCGAGCCCATCGTCCATTCACCCGCCGAGGCTCTTCAGTGCTTCTTGCAGACCGACATGGATGCCGTCGTCCTCGAGGACGCGCTGCTCCTCAAGTCGGAGCAGCCGAGCTCCATCGTGCGGGCGCTCTCGAGCTCGCCGTTCCCCTTGGATTGAGCGCTGCGTCGCTTGGTATGGTGAGGTGGAGATGGGCTCGGTGAAGGCTTTCGTCGCGGAGCACTACGCGCCGCTCGAGCGCGTCGCGACCGAGTCGGAGCTCCGCCTCTTCGGGTGGATCGCGCTCGGCGGCTTCGCGCTGCTCGCGGTCACGACGGCGCTCACGCGCGACGGCCTCGTGTTGCCTGCGGTGCTCGCGGCAGTCGGCGTCGTGTTGTTCGTGGGCGCTCGCTCGCCCATCGCGCGGCCGCTCTACAAGGCGTGGATGGGCCTCGGGCTCACGCTCGGGCTCTTCGTCGGACCCGTGGTGCTCACGGTGATCTACGTGCTCTTCGTGGCGCCGGTGGGGCTCGTGTTCCGGCTCATGGGTCGAGACGCGATGAAGCGCGCGCTCGAACCCGAGGCCGCGAGCTATTGGGAGCCGCACCCGCCACCCGACGCGCCCGAGCGCTATTGGAGGCCGTTTTGAGCAGCGAACCGGACAAGCCGTCGCGCTTCGAGGAGGCGAAGCCGGGCAACACGTCGCTCCCGGCCGAGCTCGGGCGCTTCCTCATGCAGAACAAGAAGTGGTGGCTCGCGCCGCTGCTCATCGCGCTCGCGCTGATGGCCGTCGTGTTGGTCCTGTCGGCCTCGCCCGCGGCGCCGTTTATTTATACGTTGTTTTAGCTACGCGAGCGACGGGACCGCGTCGTTCTTCGCGAGCTCGACGCTCGCGCCGGGGACGGTCGTGGCCCAGGCACGCGCCGCGTCGAGCACGCGCGCCGAGGTCACCCTGTCGAGCAGCGAGACGTCGCCGAGGCCGATCGCGAGCTTCACGCACGCGCGAGTTGCCTCGAACGGCCGAGGCCAAGCGCGAGCACGTGCGACGCCCGCGCGATCGAGCGCGCCGAGCAACGCGAGGGCGCGACCGCGCGCCCAGCCGAGCGACTGCGAGACGCTGCCGTCGCGTGTGGCGCGCAGCGTGACGACGAGCCAGCTCGCGTGGCGGCGGTGCAAGGGTGGGGGAGTGAAGAGGCGCTCGACGTCGCCCGTGGACGCGAGCTCCCAAGCCTCGAAGAGCTCCTCGGTGAGGGTCGCGACGCCGCACGCAGGGAGCGCAGCGGACATCGAGCGCGTGGGCGCGGTCGGAGTGAGCACGCCCGTGAGCTCCGCGGCGACCGCGCGTTCGAGCGCGACGGGCTCACGAAAATCCCAGCCCGCCCAATGGGCGAAGAAGCCCTCGAGCCGCGGGTTCGAGCCGGGCGTCGCGGCGACCATCACGAGCCACGCGAGGCTCGGGAGCGTGCCGAACGCGGCGCTGTCGAGCCCTCGCGCGCGGGCCCAGCGCTTGACGAGGCGCGCGAGCTCACGGAGGTGAGGTTCGCGCTCGAAGAGGGCGGCGAGCGCCTCGGCGTCGCTCACGGCGCTGAGCGCGAGCGCGGCAGGCTCTGCGAGCTCGAGGCGGCGCGCGACCGCTTCGGAGACTGCGAGCGGCGCGCAGTCGACGAGCGCGAGATCCACGTCGAGCCCGCTCGCGAGGGAGAGCTCGAGGCCGGGGACGCGCGCGCCGACGATGTGGCGCGGGGGCTCGCGGAGCGCGAGCCCGCTCCTCTCGAGCGCGGCGGAGACGGACTCTGCGACGCGGTGCGGATCGAGGTCGCGGCCTGTGGCGACGAGATCGAGATCGCTGTCCGCGAGCGCGCAGTCGAGCGCCTGCGAGCCCGTCACGAACACGCCTGCGTCGGGAAGGCCCGCGCGGATCACCTCCGCGACGCGGGTCGCGCTGACCGAGGCGCGCAGCGTGGACGCCGAGGGTCGACAAAGCCCGGCCCGACAAAGTCCGGGTCGCTCGTCGAGCCACGTGAGGCGAGCGCGAGGCCCGAGCTCGAGCCTCGCCCGAGACTCCATCGGACCGCCCGCGCGCGATGACAAAAATGTAAGCTCGCGCACCGCGAGCGGCTGCGACGTGAAGGCCCTGGCGACGGGCGCGACGGCGGAGAGCTCGCCGCGGCCGAGCGTGAGGTGCGGGGAGCTCTCGGCGCGCGCGCGGCACGCGGGCAAAGGCGCGCGCAGCAAGGCCGTGAGCTCGCGCCAGCGATCCGCAGGGAGCGCGGGCAAATGCACGGTGGGCGCGCCCTTGTCGTGTTCGAAAATCGCGGGCTCGCCGAGGGTCGCGTCGAACGGCGCGACACGCCGAGCCTCGTCGAGGAGCAGGCGCGCTGCGGCCTCGAAGCTCGACTCGGGGACGAAGCCGAAGACGACGTTGACGTGAGGTGGCCAGCGGCTCGCCTGCGGATCGTGGAGCGCGCGCGTTCGCTCGATCGCGGCGCAGGCCTCGGTCGGTGGGAGCCACGCGAGCGCGGTGCTCGCCGTGGACGGGAGCTCGAGCGTCGCGCGCGCCTCGAGCGGCGCGAGATCGGCGACGACCGCCCCGTGATCGGACGCGAAGAGGGGCGGAGCACCGGGCTCGATCGGCTCGGTGGCGGCGAGCTCGGCGCGCTTCACGGTGAGCTCGCGCGAGGTGAAGAGCACGCGATCGAGGCGGCGAGCCTCGCCCGAGAGCGACGAGAGCGCGGCGAGCGTGTTCGCCGTCGGATCGAACGTCGCGCCGTCGCCACGCGGATCACCGAACACGCGCTCGGTCGAGGTCCACGCGTCGGCGAGCCCGAGGCTCGCGGCGAGCTCGGGATCGCCGTCGTTGAAATCGCCCGCGACGATGACGTCGCTCGAGAGCGACGCGATCGCGGAGGCGAGGAGTTCGCGCTCGCGCCGCCGATGCTCGCGCGCCTGCTCGCGGTGGTCGCTGCTCAGGTGGAGCGCGACGAAGGCGACGCGGCGCGGAGGCGCGGCGCCGCCCCATTCGATCACGGCGGCGACGAGCGCTTTGTGGCTCTTGCGCGCGCGCGGCCCATCGGCGCCGAGATCGCGGTAGCCGAGCTCGAGGATGGGCCACCGGCTGAGCAGCACGAGGCCACATTGTTCGACGTCGTCGCGCGAGGGACCCACGTGGTAACGCGAGCGCACCCAGCCCGCGCCGAGCAGCAGCTCGAGGAGCGGGAGCTCGACCTCTTGAAGCGCGATGAGATCCGCGTCGAGCCCTTCGAGGAGCTCGAGCTGATGGGGCCGGCGACGCTCGGTCGCGAGCCGATCGGCGTCGTAGCGATCCCACAGCGTGTTCCACGTGACGACGCGGAGCTCGCCGTTCGACGCGGGCGCCATCGCCGTAGGCTCCGGCGACGCGAGCACGACGCGAGGCTCGAAGAAGGTCTGGAGCTCGAGCTTCGCGCGAGCGCGGCCTGCTTCGGTGCGATCGAGGATGTCGAGGCCCGCGCGCCGATCCCACACGGTGACGCCATCGGCTTCGAACGCGACGACGCGATGCCACGGGATGTCCCCGCCGGCGACGAAGTCGCTGAACGCGACGCGCTTCAGCGACGCGCCGTGCACGTCGAGCCCGATCGTGAACCGCGCGGCGTCGAGCGAGGCGTCCCACCGGATCCGGTTGTAAATCTCCTCACTGGTCCGCATCGTCGTCGAGCCCCCCGGTGCTGTCGGTCGCCTCGGCGGCGCCGTCACGAGCCGCGGCCGCGCGATAGACGAGGCGGTCTGCGTCGCCTGGAAACGGCGGGCGACAGCGCGCGATCTGTTCGTCGAGGACGTCGACGGGGACCGCGTGTGCGCGGGTCGCGTTGCGCGCCCCGAGCAGCGCGCGCGGCGTGAGGAAGACGACCTGCCAGACCTGCGCGCCGAGGCGATGCGCGACGCTCTCGGGGAGCTTGCGCTGCTGCGGGATCAGGCTGGTCGCGTCCCAGATCACGTCGCGCCCGCTCGCGAGCGCGCCGTGCAGTTTCTCGAGGGCCTCCCCGAGGACCGCGGCGTTCTCCGATTGATCGGCACGCGCACCGCGGCTCTCGCGGAGAGCGTCGAGCGCGATGACGACCGACGGGCGCTCTCGCGTGTCGCTGGGGTCGTGCGCCGCGAGCGAGCTCTTGCCGCTGCCCGAAGGGCCCACGAAGAGCGTGAGCCGCGGGCGGCGCGCGGAGCGCATGCGAAACGTCGCTTGGATCGCCTCCGGCGCGCTCACGAGGGCGCCGCGCACCCAACCCGATCGGGCCTCGGCCCAGCACTGCTCGGCGATGCGCGCGTCGGCCATCGCGTGGATGCCAGCGAACTCCGCGCGAACCGCGCGGCGGAGCTCACCGATCGGCTCGCGCGCGAGCAGGCCGTGCTCCTCGGCGAGGAGCTCCGACCACGCGATCGCGTCGACGGCCTGCGCGTCGCTCGCGTGCGCGGCGCGAGCGACCGCGTGCGCGACGCCGAGGTCTGCGCCGAGCGACATCCAGCGAAGGCCGCGCGGCGTGGGGTTCTCGGGTTCGGGCGACGCGATCTTCGGCGCGAGCGCTGCGACGTCCGCGATGCGTCGCGCGAGCCGCGGACCGAGCGCGACGGCGAGCTCCATCATGAGCTCGCCGCGTGGCAGGTCGGGGAGGAGCGCGGCGAACGCGGCCTCGACGCGCGCGTCACCGAACCGGCCGAGGGCGTCGAGCCCTGCGTGAACTGCGGAGAGTCGCGTGTCGTCCGCTTCACGAGGAGGTCGCGCGAGCGTCGGGGGCAAGAGGTCGAGGAGCGTGCGCGCGGGCACGAGCTCACCGCCGCGCGCAGCCCAGAGCGCGGCGCGCGGACCGCGTTCATTTTCGATGAAGGGCCCGCGCATCCAGTGCTCGTCGGTCTGGACGTGGTCGCGTCGAACCCACTTCGCGACGCTCGCGGTGAAGTCGTCGCGCGAGAAGCCGCTCGCGAGCCGAACGACGTAGCCCTCTTGTCGCGCCGGATCGATCTTCAGGCGGCGGAGCGCGTTCTCCTGGAATACACCTCGAAAGAGGACGGGTGGCGTCGGCAACCCGAGGTCCGCGGCGAAGCGCACGGTCTCGTCCCACGAGAGCGCGTCGTCACCGTTCCAGACGCTGAAGGCATAGAAGAAGCTCTCGAGATCCGCGTACGCGATGGAGTGCCGCGCGTGGACGTTCTCACCCGAGATGCGGAAGCCCGCGGGGATGCGATCGCGGATGCGCCCGTGCAGGGCCTTCACCCAGGCGCGCGACGGGTGGTGCGCGGAGTCCGGCGAGCGCGCGTGGAGCCCGTCGGAGTAGAGCGTGGTGTTCTCTCCGTCGAGCTTCTCCGTGACGACGACCTCGCGGCCTTTGAAGCTCGCGAGATCGACAAGCCGGACATCGTCCGCGGTCGCGCCCGGCGACCATGGCAGGTGCGGGGTTCGAGGGTAGCGGACTCGCATGGCGGCACTCTCGACGGCTCGATGACGAGCAGGCTGACGACCTCGGAAACGAAGACTCAGGTTTGGATTCGCCGCTCGACCCTGCCGCCGCGCAGCACGGCGATCTCACCCTCGGCCATGGGCTCCCAGGGCTCGTCGCTGAGCGGCACGCTCGCCGCGAGCGCGACCTCTTGCTCGTCCGCGTGCTCGACGGAGACCCCGACGAGCGGGACGCCGTCCGCGGCCGCGCTGCACGTGCGACAGAGCAAATGCAGGCCTGGCGGGCGCATGGTGCCGTCGGACTGCGTTCGCTTGTGCGCGTGGGCGATGATCAACTCGCCGTCGCTGTAGAGGAAGTTCGCAGGCCCCAGCGTCCGAAGCTCGCGCGCGAACGGCGCGAGGCGCTCGAGGCGTGCGTCGAGCGCAGGCAGCTCGTCGCGACTGCAAGCTTCGTAGAGCGGCGCGAGCTGCTCGAGCAGCGCGCAGAACGCGTGCTCCGAGTCCGTCTCACCAACGGGTCGAAAGCGGCGCGCGGGGAAGCGCGCGTCCTGTTCGATGCCGGGCACCATCCCGTTGTGCGCGAACACGTGCATGCGACCGCCGAGCTCGCGCGCGAAGGGCTGCGTGTTGCAGAGCCTCGGCTTGCCCTGCGTGGCCTTGCGCACGTGCGCGATCGTCAGCGTCGCGCGCGGCTGGTACTCCTCGAAGAACTTCACCCAGCGGCTGTGCGCCGCGGCCTCGGGCGCGCGATGGATGAGCACGTCGCGATCGTCCGAGAGGCTCAGCCCCCAGCCGTCCGCGTGGGGGCCCGTCTCTCCGCCGTGCCGCGCGAGCTCGTCGAGCGAGAGCCGTACCGTCGTCGGATGCCGCGCCGCGATCGCGAGGAGCTCGCACATGGCTCCTCAGGCTAGCCGACTCAGCGACCGTCGGAGCGCGCGGTCGCTGCCGTCTTCTCCGGCTGTTTGCGGTCCGCGGACGGCGCGGGCAACGAGCTGCCAGCGGGCAAGAACGTGGCCGCCGGCATGAGCTCCGAAAGGACGGGGAACTCCTTCGGCCATCCGTCCGTGAGGAACTGCTCCACCGCCGCGCGCTCTTCGCTCGTCCCTTGGAATTTTGCGCCTAGAGATATGTAAGTGCTTCCCGAAGCTTTCGCCGCTGTAAGCGCTGCGTCGCGGAGCTCGCCGATCCGTTTCACGAGCTCGACTCGCTTCGGCGAGGTGGACGCCGCGAGGGCGCGCAGCTCTTCGGCGAGCGCGATGCGCGCGAGCGCGACCGTCCCGCTCGCGCGGAGGACCCACTTCGGCGGAGGCTCCGGCTGCAGCTGCATGATCGCACCGAGGTCGTGCTCGAGCGCGTCGATCTCCGCGACGCGCGCCTTGTACGAAGGGACCAGCGCGTCGACGAGGTACGCGTCTTCTTTGTTCGTGAGCGCGGCCTGCGCGGCCCCCTTCAGCGCCGGTGGTCGCGGCAGCTTCGCGTGCGGGCGCTTTGCGTCGTCCCACATCGCGACCTGGAAAGTCGCCTCGCCGATCGCGGTGAGGGCGCGCCCGAGCGCGCGCACCTCGAGCTCGCTCGCCATCTTCGCGACCAGTGGCATCCCGTTCGCGACCTCGCTCATGAGCTTGCGAGCCTCCGCGAGCTTGCCGCGGGCCGCGAGGTCGTGCGCCCCGAGGACGCGCGCCTCGAGCCTCGCGTCGAGGGGAGCGGCGCTCGAGAGGTTCACGGCCTGCGTGAGCCACTTGTTTGCGCTCTTCGCTCCGATGGCGTGCGACGGATCGTTCGCGTAGGCCGCCAGCCCGTAGGCGACGGTCGCCGCCTCACCCGTATGCGACGCGAAGAGCTTCAAGAAGAGGTCGCCGTCCGCGCTCGCGAGGTCGAACTCGGCGAGGGCGAGGCGCATCACGACAGCGTCGAAGAGAGCCGTGGGTGCCCCGTCCTCCTTCGGAAATTTCGACGCGAACTCTTCGTACGCGGCGGCTGCGCTTTCGTAGCGCGTGAGCGATCGGTTCATGTGCCCGCTACGCAAGACGAGCTCCCGCGTGATCGGGGACTCGAACTTCGGATCGGCGGCGATCGCCAGCTTCACGGTCTCGAGCGCCGTGTCGATCAGGCGCGCGGCCTGGAATGCTTTTACCGCGTTATAGTAAAGCTCGGGGCGCCTCGGGTTCTTGCTCTCCTCGGCGCTCTCCGCGAGGTCGCGATACATCGTCGCGGCCCGCTCGTAGTCCTTGCGGACGCTGACCTCGTCTCCCCCGCGGTCGGCCCGTTCGATGATGACCTGGGCGCGCAGGCGTCGGCCGTCGAGCTCCGCGCGAGCGAGCGTGGGGCAGAGCGCTGGCGGGTTCGCGGTGTCGCTGCAGTGGAGCGCACGCAGTCGACTCACCGTCGAGATCATCTCCTCCAGCATGGCGTCGTCAACGGACGCGAGCGCCGAGAAGTCCTTCACGTAGTCGAGGGCTGCCGCACGCGAAGCCTCGCTCGTGTCCTCGAGCGCGCGCTCGGCGTCGGCCTCGAGCTTGGCTCTCGCCTCCGCGTCCGCTTGCTTCGACGGCGCAGCACTCACGTGTGACGCTGCAGTTGACCCGACGGCCACGAGCGCGATCGTCAGCGAGAGGGCCCTCTGGACAAGGCTGCGCATGAACTGCCCTAGACAGCGCGCGGGCGCCTTTGTTCCAAGCGCTCGCGCTCACGACAGCCAGACGAGCCCACCGCGCGAGGCGTCGTTGCCGATCGCGCGCTTCATGGTCTTGAGGTTCGGGCGCGACCGCTCGAGCACCTCGAGGTGAGCCTCGAACTCGTCGACCCGCTCGTCCGCGGCGCGCAATGGAAGAAAGAGGATCGGCCCGTCGTCGCCAGCCGAAGAGCACCCGTCGAGCACGAGCTCGAGGACCCGTCGCCTCGTCTCGGCCGGCCCTGGCGCAGGCGCGAGCGTCGGCTCGAACCAGCAGAGCGCCCACGACCCCGCGAGCGCGACAGACTCCCGCGCGGACTCGCGCACCACGCTGTCGACGTCCACCCCGACGAGGACCCCGAGCAACACCTCCCTTCTGCCGGTCGCGCGGCGCCGCGACAGGAGCTCATTCACGTCGTCGAGCGCGCGACTGAGGTCTTCGGCGCGGCGAACGACGAAGAGGACGCTTACCGGCGCGGGCTCAGGTCGCTCGGGTCGCATGGGATACCTTCGGGGTTGTAAGGGTTGATTGGTGGGTAGCGTCCGCAGGTCGGCTTGTCTGGCGGACCCATTGTCCATTGTGGAGCGCGTATACCGCTCCCTCTCTGTCATCCAGTTGGAAGAGCGACAACCAGCCATTTTGCGCGAGGTCGCGCACCGTCGCATGCTTCTTCAATACGGCGTCGATGGCAGCCCGCGGGGCCTCGATGAAGACGCTCAGTCGGAGCGGCGTGTGCATCCAACGTGCCCCGTCGTGGAGCGATTGGATGGGTAGCCCGATTCGGAGGTCACCGCTGTTCCCTTCGAATACGCCCAAGTGACCGCCGACGACGTTGTGCAAGGTTTTGTCGCCGCTTCCATAACGTGGGTTGTCGACCGTCGACGCATAGTATTGGAGGTTGATCCAGTGCGTCACGACCATTGGCGCCGTCATGATGAGCTCGAGGACTGTATGGTTCTCGTCCTCCTCGTAGCGATATTCATGCAAGAAGCAGCGGCCGCGTAGATTGATATGCCGACAGTGCTCGCGCGGCGCGACGATGAGCGCTGCGTTGTCAGCCAACCCCCACTCCGGGCGAACTTGCGACCAATCCCGACTCCTCGCCTCGAGGGCTCGGCCCAGCGCGGTTGTGGCGAGACCGCTCAGCCCGAGTCGGTCCGAGCGCTCAGCGCGTGCTCGCGCCGTCGCCGCTGCGAGCCACGCTCGGAGAGCCCCCAGATCACCGGAGTGCGATTGCGGCACATCGTCGAGTTCGAAGAGCTCGACCTCGTCGGTCGTCGTGTTGTGGAGCGCCGCTATGAACCACGTGCTCTCGGGAATGTTCACCCCGCGCTCCGCGAGGCTCGCGCGCACGAGCGGATCGTTCAAGAGCGCCGCAGCAGCGCGAGCGTTGACCTCACCGGTCTGCCCGCCGCAGGCCCCGCAATCGAGCCCGGCCGCGTGCGGATTGTTCCGCGTCGCGCTCCCGTGCCCGACGAGGAGCACGAGCCTCGCGAAGCTCCGCGTCAGGCTCATTCCCTTGAGCATCGAGAGCGCGAGAGCGCTGCGCGCCTCGAGGTCGAGCGGCTCGCCGTCGACGGTACTAACTAGGCGCGGCCGCCGTCGAGCCTCCGCGGCAGGTGAGAGCCCCTGTCGGCGCGTTGCGTGTTCACCCAAGCCGAAGCTCGCTTTGAAGAGGTCGACGGCGCTCACGAGCCCGAGCGCTTCGACGAACGTGAACGTCGAGACAGCGTCGGCTTTGAAAGCTCTCATCGACGAGCCGAGCTCGAGATGTCTCTCGCGCTGAAGCGCGGCCGACGCTTCGAGGCCGATATCTCCAGCCCGAAGTCGCGGCGCGAGCAAACCTGGCAGCTGCGGTCGCGCCGAGGCCGCGCCGAGCGGCTGATACTCGAGGGGAAGGCCGAAGAACCCAGCGAAGCCGAGCGTCTGAACCTTCGGCGAGGTGGACTCGAGGGCTCGGCGGAGCACCTCGGAGCGGACGTCGATGCAGAAGACGGCCTGGACCGCAGGGCTCTCCGGGCGCGCGGCGCTGAGCCCGGACGCGAGCGGGCGAAGGAGCGGCTCTCGCCAAGCCTCCTCCAAAGCAGCTTGAAGGAGCCAGTCGCTGACTCTCGCTTGGGCGGCAGCCTCGTCGACCCTCGGCCAATTGGACATCGCGACAGCCCAGCGCCGCGCGACAACCTCGCCCCCTAGACGATAAAGCAGCCACTCCCAAGCCACACGAATCGCCAGGAGCTCGACGATCGCCTCGTCGTTACGACCCTGTAAGCGCGCTGTCCATCGTCGATAGGCGCACCACGAGGCCCAGCCATTGACGTCCAGCAGCAAGCTCCAGAGATAGTCCGCTCGGTCGGCGGGTTGGACCTCGAGGGAGTCGAGCCCCACGGCGATCATCTGTCGAGCCGACGCGGGGAGCTCACGAGCGAGCGCACGGTAGCCGCGGGCGCCCATGCGAGCCGCCGGGCTCCGGTCGTCGACCGCAGAGCGCAGCCAACTCTCGTAGAGGCCGCCGTCCCGCTGCGGATCGAACGAGGCTTGTCCCTCGTCGAAGTAGGCCGCGGCGAATTGACTGATGCTCTGGACGATGAAGCTTCGCCACGAGAGGTCGGCATTGATGCTGACATCGACGACGCGAGCGCGCGTGGGCACTGTCGGCTCTTCCTCGTCGAGCAGCGCGCGCAGGCTCGTCAGCGACTCGCCCGACCCGCTCGCCGCGAGCGCCGCCAAGATATGTTCGTCGCGGAGCTGGCCGCTCCGATAAGCCTCTTTGAAGAAGGCGCGCGGCATGAGCAGCTCGGCGCCGGACAATGCTCTCAACCTCGCGGCGACCTCGGGAAGCGGCGCGCTCACGAGCCCCCAAAAGGGGTTAACTGCGATGAAGCGATCGAGCGGCCAAGTCGGCGCGATGCGCGCGCACACCTCGTCGATGACCTCGTGGAGATTGGCGGCCTTGCTCATGATGATTGGACCTCCAGGGCCGCGGGGGTCGAGAGCGCGCGCGTCGCTACCTGCTTTGGACGGGGCAGGTGCGGCGGCCAGACTCGAAACATGAGCCTCGTGAGGAAATCGTCGAGGTAGAGCCCCGAGAACAGCCAGGGATGAAGAGCCCGGGCGAACGCGCCATTCGGTCGAAGCGCGATTGTCGACTTCGTGATGAACAGTCCGACGAAGCCGAGGCCGACGAGCCAAAGGCCCGCTGAGCTCGATTGGAGGGTAGGCGTGGGGACGAGGCGCTCCGCCGCTGCGTGCCAGCCGAAATAGAGGGCCACGACGACCAACATGCGCAGCGCGACTCCACTCCAGATTCGGGGGCTGCGAGGGGCGCTCATGAGCGGTGGCAGCGACAGCCCGACCAAGAGCGTGAGGACGATCGCGGTCGGCCAATGCGCGGGCTTTGCACCCCAATAGGACTGCAGGAGCGTGGCTCCGAGGAGCGCGGCGCCGGCGAACAGCAAGGAGAGAGCGCCCTCGAGGATTTGCCGGCCTATCGTCGCGGGCCTCTTCGTGAGCACGCGCGTCTCCCAGGCTTCGACGGCCCCGCCCGCGCTCAAGAAGGCGTGGGCCTTGTAAAGCGAGTGCGCGACGATATGCAGGAACGCGAGCGGCCAAAGCCCGAGGCCACACTGCACGAGCAGGAAGCCCATCTGCGCGCAGGTCGACCAAGCGAGCGCGACCTTCACGCTTACCCGCGTCATCATGACGAGCGCCGCTGCGATCGTGGACGTCAGTCCAATCGCCACGAGGAGGAGCTGCGCCGGCTCCGCGCGCGATATCCAAGGCGCCAATCGAATGAGCACGAAGCCGCCGATGTTGACGACACCTGCGTGGAGCAGCGCCGAGACAGGGGTCGGAGCCTCCATCACTTGGGTGATCCAGCCATGAAATGGGAGCTGCGCCGACCTCAACGCGACCGCGGAGACGAGGAGCGCTGCGGCGACCTGCATCGACAATGGCAGGTTGCTCTCTGCGCTCAGCCACGCGGCGATGACGTCGAGCTCGAAGCTGCCGACGTTCGAGTAGACCAGCAAAAGAGCGGGCGCGAGCGCGAGGTCGGCGAGTCGACTGACCAAGAATTTTTTGTGTGCGGCGACCTGGGCCGCTTCACGGTCCTCATAGAGGGTGAGGAGCTGGTGGAGGGCGAGGCTGGTCGCGGTCCAAGAGGCCGCCATCACGAGGAGGTTATTGGAGACGACCAGCGTGGTGACCGCGCTCAAGGTGAAGAGGAGCCAGCGCTGGTAATGATGCCATCGCTCGCTCCGCCGGCCCGTGTCGCCCCCGAGGTAATTCTCTGAGAAGCGAGCGACGATTGCTCCGAGCGACGTGACCAACACGAGCATGAGGGCCGTCAGCGCGTCGACTCGAACACCGAAGTCCGACGCCGGTCGACCCAGGTCGTAAGCCCCAAAGACGACGACCGCAAAGAGCGAGGCCAAGAGGAACGCTGCGCGGAGCAGCGCCGTGGCCCTGCGCGGGAGCAGCGCCCCGCCGAGCGCGAGCGTCACGGGGATCGCTGCGGCCACGAGCGGCGCGATCGGCCATGTCGGGAGTCCGTTCATGTCACCGACTATGGCCTGTATAATCGTTCTCAAAAATAAGATTAAAGTGATCGATACGTTCTCCTATTGAGAATGAAAGATGAACGTCGAACAGCTCAATTTTCACCACCTCCGCTACTTCTGGGCGGTCGCCAAAGACGGGAATCTGACCCGTACGGCGGCTCGTCTGCGCGTCGCGCAGTCAGCGCTGTCGTCGCAGATCCATCAGCTCGAGGAGCAGCTCGGCTGCGCTCTCTTCGATCGCAGTCGCCGCCGGCTCGCCCTCACGGAGGCCGGCCAGATCGCGCTCGCTTACGCCGAAGAGGTGTTCATGGCCTGCACCGAGATGGTGGCGACGCTCGAGCGCGGTCGGCGCAGCGACCCGTGGATTCGCATCGGCGCGGTCGCGACGCTGTCGAGGAACTTCCAAGAGTCCTTCGTGAGGCCGCTCCTCGCGCAGTCGGGCGTGTGCCTCCGCCTCGAGTCTGGGCTGTTCGACGATCTGCTCGAGCGACTGGAGAAGCACGCGCTCGACCTCGTCCTCGCGAATCGCGCTCCCCGTCGAGGCGCGGCGACACCCCTACGTTCACGTCGGATCGCACGCCAAGCGGTCAGCATCGTCGGGGTGAAGCGCCGACGACGCTTTCGTTTCCCGAAGGACGTCGCGGACGCGCCGATGATCCTCCCGGGTCGGGAGAGCGACCTCCGCTCCGAGTTCGACGCCATGTGCGAGCAGTTCGGCGTCCGCGTTCGAGTCCTGGCCGAGGTCGACGACATGGCCACGATGCGGTTGCTCGCTCGCGACGCGGACGCGCTCGCGCTCTTGCCCACGGTGGTCGTCCGTGACGAGCTCCACAGCGGGGTCTTGCACGAGCACTGCGCTGTCCCTGGCCTGTTCGAGAATTTCTACGCCATCACCGCGGAGCGCATGTTTCAGCATCCGCTCATCGAGACCGCGCTCGCGCGTGACGAGCGCGACCTGCTCGAGACGACTGCGCCCCGCCGGCCGAGGAACGCCTGATTTCGCGTGTCGTACGCGTCAGAGCCCGAGCTCGAGCCCGAGCGCGATCGTCGCCGCGTGCGTCGGGATCGCGTAGAACGCCCGTCGCGTCGGCTCCTCGCGGATGCGCGCGGCCCGCGTGTGGAGCCGCTCCAGCGCGTCGCGCGCCGCGTGCGCGGCCCGTGGATCGCTCGTCGCCATGAGCGCGCGGACCCACGCGAGGCAGACGACGGCCTCGCCCTCGTCGAGCACCCAGCGGCGCGCCTCGGCGTGTTCGATGGCCTCTCCGCGAGCGTGACAGCGCGCGCAGCGTCTCCGGCGGCGAGCGTCGCGAGCGCCTCGGTGGCGGTGGCGTACGGCAGGTGTTGCGGGTGGAGCTCGGCGCGCCGTCGCCCCGCGCGCGCCTCGGCGAGCGCTTGTTCGACGAGGCCTTCGGTGAGCAAGATCTCGCTCCTGTAGATGCGGCACGAGACCTCGTGGTGCATCGAGATCCCCGGCATCTCGAGGCATCGCTCGATGTGTCGCCGCCCGAGCGCGGGCCTGCCGGCGCGCGCGACCGCGAGCCCGAGGTTGTGGAGCGTGACGACGCGCAGGCCGTCGAGATCCATCCGCTCGGCGGTCGCGTACGCGGGCTCGAGCATCGCGATCGCGTCGGACAGCAGGCCGAGCTCGATGCTCATGAAGCCGGCGTTCGCGCGGTCGACCGCGGCGGAGCGCCGATTGCCGGCCTCGTCGTGGAGCGGAAACGCCCGAGCGAGGTGGCGACGCGCGCTCTCGAGATCGCCCGCGAGCTGTCGATCCCAGCCGAGCGCTCGTTCGAGGTAAGCGCGCACGTTCGCGGGCACCGGGTCGAGCGCGCGCGACGCCTTCTCGGCCGACGCGAAGAGCGCGCGGCGCAGCTCGGCGTCCGCGGCGAGCGCGATGCTCGAGGCGAGCCAAGCGCACCCCACGGCGAAGGACTCGACCGCGTCGGGGTCGGG
This sequence comes from Polyangiaceae bacterium, assembly GCA_046351325.1. Taxonomy (GTDB): domain Bacteria; phylum Myxococcota_A; class Polyangia; order Polyangiales; family Polyangiaceae; genus Xiheicaenibacterium. The sequence continues at coordinate 566,439 of JAXLYR010000002.1, forward strand.
CTTCGTCGCGATGAGATCGCGCAGCGCTTGCTGGAATCGGGGCGTGTCGGCGAGGCGCTCGGCGCTCATCGCGAGCTCGTAGAGCGCGACGCATCCATGGCGCGAGCCGGGTCGCAGAGCGCGGGCGGCGCGCGCGGCGTAAGCGGCCGCGCGATCGAAGCGGCCGCGCCAGCGCAGGGCCTCGGCGGCGACCAAGGCGAGGCGACCGGAGACGGGCTCGAGCGCGGGATCCTCGCGTCGCTCGAGGATCGCGAGCGCGCGCTCCGCGTGGCTCAGCGCGAGCGCGGTGTCGTCCGAGGCGAGCGCCCTCTCAGCGGCGTCGAGCCTGAACGGGAGCGCCGAGTCGGGGCGATCTCCACGTTCGAAATGCTCGGCGATCACCGCGGGATCGGCGCCCGCGAGCTCTGCGAGCCGCGCGCCGGCGCGGCGATGCCCTCGCGCGCGATCCGCTTCGGTGAGGCCTTGGTAAGCGCCCTCGGCGACGACCCGCTGACAAAACCGAAAGCGACCCGGAGCGCCGCCGTCGTCGGGCACGAGGAGCTCGAGCTCGAGCAGGCGAGGCGCCGCGCGCGCTGTCGCGCCCGGCTCGTCGAGGAGGTCGTCGACGAGGTCCGCGGTGAACGCGACGCCGAACACGCTCGCCGCGCGCAGGACGCGCCGCTCTTCGACCTCGAGCGCGTCGAGCCGGCCCTGCACGACCGCGAGCAGAGAGTCGGGGAGCGCGTCCCCCGAGGCCTGCGTGCGCGCGAGCTGCTCCAAGAAGAGCGGGTTGCCGCCGGCGCGCTCGGCGATCTCGGTGACGCGCGTCGCGGGGGCGTCGGGTGGCAGGAGCGCGCGAGAGAGCTTGAGCGACGCCGCGCGCGAGAGCGGCGAGAGCGGCAGCCCGAGCGCGCGCGGCCCTGCGAGCTCGCGCGCCGGAGAGTCGTCCTCCTCCTCGAGCGGCCGACCGAGTGACACGATTGTAATCGGCGCCTCGGAGAGCGTGCGCTGCAAGCGGGCGAGGAGCGCGGCGCTCGCGCGGTCGGCCCACTGCGCGTCGTCGACGATCAGCACCGTCGGGGTCCGCGTCGTCAGCGCGCGCACGACCTCTTCGAAGGCGCGGCGCATGGCCTCGGCGGTGCCAGTCGGATCGCCGAGCCTTGCCTCGAGCCCGAGCGGCGCGCGCACGAGCGCCCCGAAATCCGCCAGCGTTCGAGCGTCGAGCGCGGGGCCGACGGACGCAGCGAGCTTCGTGATCGCGCGATCGATCTCGGCGCTCGACGAAGAGGTCGTCGCGCCGCAGAGCGCCCCCGCGAGGTGCGCGACGCACGCGAGCGCGCTCCCCGCCTCGAAGGCGTCGGCGGTCGCACGATAACAACGAAAGCCGAGCCCGCTCAGGCGTCGCTCGAGCTCGAACGAGAGCCTCGTCTTGCCCGCACCGGGCGCGCCGGTCACGAGCGCGGCCCCCGCGGTGCGCTCGTCGCGCGACTCCTCCGCCAACGTGACGAGCTGGGTCATCTCGCGATCTCGCCCGACGAAGGGGCCCCCGCCAGTCCCGGTCGGTAGCGCGAGTCGATCCATCGAGATCCAAGCGCCGGACGCGTCGTGCTCGACGGCGAGGTGCGGCTCGAACGCCGCGACGGCCTGGTCATCGAGCGCGATGCGCTCGACCGCGCCGCGCGGATCGGCGAGCCGCGCGCGAGCTGCCGCGAGTCGCTCGGGCGCGCGCGCCACGAGCGGTTCGCGAGAGGAGTCCTTGTCGACGCGGAGCACGCCGAGCCACGTGCGCTCGGCCCAGCCGGCCTCGACGAGCTCGGCCGCGCAGCGGAGCGCGGTCGTCGCGAGCTCGACCAGCGTGGCGCCGCGATCGACCACGACCGCGAAATGCTGTTCGTCGATCGCCTCGGGCGTGCCGAACCGCGCGCAGCTTCGCAGGAGCCACGCGACCGACTCGTCGGCCGCGCCCGTGTGATCGAGCTTCGCGATGACGAGGCCGGCGACGCGGACCTCGTGGTCGCTCATGCGCGAGATCGGCGCGAGCTCGAGCTCGCTCTCGACGCGCACCGTGGGTGGCGCGGCGTCGATATCGTCGAACTCGCTCGAGTTGATGGTCGGACCGGCGTCGCTCCCCGAGCCGCTCGGGGCCGCAGGCGAGGGGGCTTGGGGCGTCGTCGGCGCGATCGTCACCGCCGCTCCCGGCGCGGTCTCGCTCGGCGCGAGCGTCGCTGTGGCGAGGGCAGCGTGGGGCGCAGGCAGCCCGTCGATCCGGATCGCGCCGCGCGACAGGAGGTGCGCGAGGAGCGGCCGCAGATCGCTCATCCGCCGCTTGCGATCGCGCACCAGCATCGCGTCGACGAGCGCCGCGAGCGCCGGATCGATCGCGCGCGCGACCGACGCGAGCGGAGGGATCGGATCGAAGAGGATGCTCCGCAGGAGCGACGCGATGCTCGCGGTCGTGAACGGCGAGCGCCCCGCGAGCGCCTCGAACAAGACGACGCCGAGCGCCCAGACGTCGACGCGCTGGTCGATCTCGCGATCGGCGAGCAGCTGCTCGGGCGCCATGAACGCGGGCGTCCCGATCGCGGCGCCGGTCTTCGTGAGGTTCGACGCGAGGCCGACGCGGCCCTTCAGCTTCGCGAGCCCGAAATCGAGGATCAGCCCGCGGCCGTCGCGAGTTACAAAGATGTTACCGGGCTTCACGTCGCGGTGGACGATGCCGTGCGCGTGCGCCGCGGCGAGCGCGCCCGTCACCGATCCGAGCAGCGCGAGCGCGCGCTCCTCGGCGAGCGGCCCCTCGCGCGCGAGCAGCGCGTCGAGCGACTCGCCCTCGCAGAGCTCCATCGCGAGCCCGAGCTCCTCGCCGCCCGCCTCGAAGACCTCGTGCACGCGGCGCACGCCCGGGTGCTGCACGATGCCGATCGCGAGCGCCTCGCGGCGGAGCCGCTCGCGCGCCACGCTGTCGCCCGCCGCGTGGAGCAGCTTCAGCGCGACGAGCGCGCCGCTCGCCCGATCGCGCGCGGCCCAGACCTCGCCGACGCCGCCTGCGCCGAGCTTGTCGACCAGTTCGAAACGCCCCTGGATGACCTCACCGGGGAGGTGCCCCATCTCAATTGCTCGAGCCTGAATTGCACGCGAGCTTGCACTGCGCCTCGGCCGTGAAGCACTTCGAGTTGCAGTTCATGAAGGCCTGATAGAGCGAGGCCTCGGTCGGCTCTTTCCCGCACGCTGCGACGCACGCGTTCTTCTCCCGGCCGCACGACGCGCACTTGCCGCTCGGCTTCGGCTGCGTGGTCGCGGTGCTCGTCGGCCGCGGATCGGGCGTCGGTCGCGGCGTGGCCGTTCGCTTGCCAGTCGGCTGCGGGCGCGGATCGATCGTCGGCTCCGCGGTCGCGTCGATCTTGGGCGGAGGCGGCTGATCGCGCTCGTCGGGCGGGATGCCGAGCTGCGCGAGCTCCTTCTCCCGCTTGCGACGCAGGCGCTCGGCCTCGTCGCGACCACACGCCTGCTGCGCGAGCAGGAGCACCTCGCGCGTGGGCGTCCCGCTCACGTCGAGACCACACGTGTCCGCGACGTGCATCAAGCTGTCCGCGAGCACGAACGAAGCCGAGAGCGCGATCTCGTTCACGCTCGCGCTCGGCGCGGCAGCGCTCGCGTTCGCGCTGCTGCGCTTCGACAAATACAAGCCCGCGCCGAACGCGACGACGACGAGCACGAGCGCGCACCCGGCGATCACGAGCACGAGGCCCGTCTTCGACTCCGACTGCGGCTTGGCGGTCATCGCCGACGGCTCGAGAAAGAGGAGGCCAGGCTGCGGCGCGGTCTTGGGCTTGGTCGAGAGCGGCGCGACCGGGGGAGGCGTCGGCGCTGGAGCGACCTCGTTCGGCGCGGGCGTGCCTTGCGCGCTCGGCCCGATCCCTTGCAGCGTCGCGGCCGGCAGTCCGTCGAACGTCGGTCGACGGCGTGCAGACCGAGCGATCTCGCTCGCGAAGTTCCCCGACGACGACGACGGAGGCGGCGGCGTCTGCGTGGACGGATCCACCATGGCGCCCTCGAGCGGCCCCGCAGCGCGCGTCGAGGTGAAGGTCTGCGCGGCGCCGGCCGTTCCGTCCGCGCCCGCCGCGATCGCTCGCGCCTCGGGCAGATCGTCGACCGTCGGTGCGATCGGCTGGCGCGCCGAGAGCGCGCCGCCCGCCCACCGCGAGTCGTCTGCGGCCGCAAGCTCCGGCCACTCGACGAGCGGCTTCTCCGAGCGCAGCTTGCGCACGAGCTCGTCCGCGCCGAAGTGCCGAACCCCGACACGGACGACGCTGAGCGCGAGCGCCGACGGGTCGCCCGCGAGCTCCTGCTGCGTCGCGCCCCAGGTCTCGAGCAGCCTGCGGAGATCGGCGCCGCTGAAGCTCGCTTGGACGCGGAACCGCAGGTCGTTCAGATCGACGCCGCTCACAGGGTGGTGAGCTTAGCTCAATGCGGCGGGTCGATGATGGGCGCGACCGTCGTGACGCCCGCGCCGGCCCAGGTATGGCCCGCATAGGTGTCGATGAGACAAGCGCCCCCGTCGACGTTGTCGATCTCGATCGCGTAGCCGTTCCCGCTCTTGCGCGAGAAGCCGTAGACCTTGCCGAGCCAAGCGGCGATCCCGTAGACGCTGCCGTAACCCGTGGCGGTGTCCGAGCAGCTCGGGCGCCGCACGATTTGCCCGCGGACGCTCTTCAGGACCGACTGCGTGGTCGACGTCGCGAGCGCGGGCACGTCGAGATCCACCAGCGTGTCGATGTTCGAGCAGCCCGTCGTGTCGGGCGGCGTCGGGCAGTCGCGCAGCGTGGCGAACCCCACCGGCGAGCCGTTGTTCTCGAAGAACGCGATGTCGCCCGAGAGCTCCCACGTCTTGCCGACGTTCGCCGCGTCGTACGAATGACCGTGGCCGTCGTTCGCCGGCACGATGCCGAGCGTCCCGCGCTGCGCGAGGTTGCCGTCTTTGTCGACGCTCCAGAGCTCCCCGGCCGAGTTGCCTGCGATGAGCACCTCATCGGTCGGCGACAGCACGCCGCGCGGCGCGAACGTGAGCCCGTAGAAGCGGATCCCCTGGGGGTTGTTGAGCGGGATCGTCTCCGCGCAATGCACCGTCGAGCCCTCGATGGTGATTCGATATATGCGTGTCGCAGATATCGCCCAGACCTCACCTGCGTCGTTTACAGCCACGTCAGTCATCGCCGTGGACTCACCCGTCCCGCCGATGCAGTCGAAGTCACCGATCTGCGTGAGCGTCAGCGGGCTCACCGACGGGTCGCCTTGAAACAGCGTCGTGTTGTCGTGGACGTAGAGCACGCTCGGCGCGGCAGCCCCGCCTGTCCCGCCCCCGCCGTCCGTCATGAAGCTCGAGGAGCTCCCGCCGCTCCCGCCAGCGCCTACCGCAGTCGCGCCGGCACCTCCGTCTCCACCAGCTCCCCCTGTCGCGCCCGTTCCCCCGCCAGCTCCCCCCGACCCATCGTCGCCGCAGCCCATCCCGACGATGCCGAAGACCACAGCAAGCCAAAGAGCGTTCGATAAGGGCAAGCGCATCCCTGGAGGATAGCCCTTCCCCGACGAGCCCCACGAGTCCTTCGGTCGTGGGGCCCCCCCTCCAGAGCCCCACGAGTCCTTCGGTCGTGGGGCCCCTCCCTCCAGAGCCCCACGAGTCCTTCGGTCGTGGGGCCCCTCCCTCCAGAGCCCCACGAGTCCTTCGGTCGTGGGGCCCCGCACGCTGGTGTTCGCTACTGCACTCGACTAAGCCACCGAGGGGCCAGGTCTGGAGAGCAATGACGAGGGACAACGTAACGTTCGGGCTCGTCGGTGGCGCACGCGCGCCGTTCACGGGCCGCCGCAAAGAGAGTGGGCTGCTCGATCGCGCGCTCGACGCCGTGATCAACCGCGGCGAGACGCGGGTCGTCACCCTGCTCGGCTCGCAGGGCACGGGCAAGAGCCGCCTCATCCAAGAGTTCGTGATGCGCCACCGCGCTGGCAATTCGCTCGTCCCGCGCGTCTATCGCGGCAGCGCGCGCGACGGCGACTCGGCCTACGGCGTGTTCGCGCGCCTGCTCCGCATGCGGTTCGGCCTGGTCGAGGGCATGCCCCTCGACGAGCTCAAGAACGCCGTCCGCGAGCAGGTCTCGCGCGTCGTCGGCGATCGCCGCGTCGGCGACGTCGTCTACTACCTCGGCCAATTCCTCGAGGTCCCCTTCGACGAGAGCCCGCTCACGCGCGCCGTCAGCGACGACCCCGCGCAGGGCCGCTTGCTCCGCCGCGCCGTCGTCAAATCCTTCATCGAGGCCGACGCCGCGCACAGCCCGCTCTGCCTCGTGTTCGACGACCTTCACGCCGCGCACGCCGACTCGATCGAGCTCCTCCGCTACCTCATCGAGTACCTCTCCGGTCCCGTCCTCATCGTCTGTGCGGCGCGCCCCGAGCTCCTCGCCCTCGCCGAGGATTGGGCCATCGCCGGCGAGCCTCGCCACGAGACCATCGAGCTCGAGCCCCTCGCCGACGCCGAGTCTCGCGCCCTCATGTCCGCGCTGCTCGCGCCTTGCGCCGCGCCCGACGGCACCGTCCCCGCGAAGCTCGTTGACAACGCTGTAACCTTCGCGGCCGGCAACCCCATGCTCCTCGAGCAGATGCTGCGGGTCTATCACGACCGCCGCGTCCTCGAAGAAGAGGCCGCGCTCAGCGACACGCCGCGCTGGGTCGTCCACCTCGAACGCATCGCGGAGGCCGCGCTCCCGCTCACGATCGAAGACGCGATCCACGCGCGCCTCGCGTCGCTCTCGCAGAACGAGCGTCGCCTCCTCGAGCTCGCGGCGACCATGGGCAGCGTCTTCTGGACCGCCGGCCTCGTGCCGCTCGTGCGCGCCGGCCGCGAGGCCCCCGACGTCTGGGTGCAGGGCGTCGGTGACGAGACCGAGAACCTCCGCAAGACGCTCGACGCGCTCGCGCGCCGCGACTTCGTCCTGCGCCTGCCGGACTCTTCGTTCCCCGGCAGCGACGAGTACGCCTTCAAACACAACCGCGAGCGTGAGGCCATCCGCGCCCGCACGAGCCCCGCGGCCCAACGTAAGTATCACGCTGTCTTCGCAGATTGGCTGGATTTTCAGGCCCACACGCGCTCGAGTGAGGAAGCGATCGTCATGCTCGCCGAGCACCGCGCCGAGGCCGGCGATCTCACCGCCGCAGGCTTCGCTTACCTCGAGGCCGGCGACGCCGCGCGCGCCGCGTACGCCGCGCAGGCCGCGTGCAACCACTACGAGAAGGGGCTCGAGCTCCTCGGCGACACGAGCGCCTCGCGCCGCTTGAACGCCCTGCACAACTACGGCGACGTGCTCCTCCTCACGGGGCGCATCGACGACGCGCTCTCCGCCTTCCGCGAGATGCTGACGCTCGCCTACCAGCTCGACGTGAAGTCGAAGGGTGGGGCCGCGCACAACCGCATCGGCCGCCTCTACCGCGACACCGGCGCCCTCGAGGACGCAGCTCGCTACCTCGAGGCCGGCATGGCCCTCTTCCTCGCGGCCAAGGACGACCGCGGCGTCGCCTCTTCGATCGACGACATCGGCAAGCTCCAATGGCGCAAGGGCGACTATCAGGCCGCGCTCGCCTCGCTCCGCGACGGGCTCAGCAGGCGTCGCCGCCTCGGTGATCGCCGTTCGATCGCGCTCAGCCTCAACAACATGGGCATCGTCCTCCAAGAGACGGGCGAGTTCTCGCAGGCGATCGAGGCCTTCGAGCAGGCGCTCGGCATGCGCCGCGAGATCGGCGATCTGCCCGGCGTCGTCGCGACCCTCAACAACCTCGGCACCGTGTTCCAAGATCGCGGCGAGCACGAGAAGGCCCTGCCCCTCTTCGAGGAGGCGCTCGACGTCGCGAAGCAGGTCGGCGATCGCAACAAGGTCGCCGTCATCCTCACCAACGTCGGCGACACCTTGCACCGCACGGGTCAGGCCGACCGCGCCATCCAGGTCCTCCAGCAGGCCGAAGAGCAGCTCGACGAGCTCGGCGACAAGCTCGGCCTCGCCGACGCCCTGCGCGCGATGGGTGAGGCCCACCTCGCACGTGGCGAGCTCGTGAAGGCTCGCGAGTGCATCGGCCGCTGCGTCGATCTCTTCGCCATCGTGCGCAGCAAGGTCCAGCTCGGCATCGCCCTGCGCACCCTCGGTGAGATCACCGCGGCCGGCGGCTGGGGTCCGACCCACACGCGCGGCGCTCGCGAGTACTTCGCGCGGAGCGTCACCATCTTCGAGCAGACGGGCAACGAGATCGAGCTCGCGCGCACGTTCACCTCGTTCGCGAAATTCCTCCGCACGCAGGACGACTTCAAGCGCGACGCCTCCGCGCAGGCCGACGCCCAACGGATGGAGGAGTCGGCGCGCTCGATCTTCGCCCGCATGGTCTCGGCGACGGGCAGCACCGCAGGTCGCCGCACCGCACCGGGCGCGAGCTCGGCGGGCGCACGCAGCCCTGCTCCCAAGTAATCGCAGCGTTGGATTTGGGGCCACCCTCCCCACCGAACGAAGCGCTCTCTGGCGCTCCGCGCTCGATCGGCTTACATGTCTGTCACCCCATCCAGCGCGCCCCGCGCGTGGTATTTTGCGCCCATGTCCGCTCCGCGCTCGCTGCGCGCGTTCGCCGAGCGCGACTGGCAGGCCGCCGACGCCGCGAAGGAAGCGTATTGGGTGGAGCGCAAGCGCTCGGGCGGCCCCGACGACGAACGCGAGGCGATCGGCGCACGCACCTCTTCGTCGCCGGAGTGACAGCGCGTGTCGGGCGCCTCGCTCGCTGATCTCCTGCGCGCGCACGAACTACCGCTCGTGCACTCGCCATCGGCGATCCCCGTCGACATGCTCATCGCCGCGCCAGGGCTCGACGAAGAGCTCCTCGATCGCGCAGTGTGGCTCGATCTCGGCGGCGTCGAGGTGCCGGTGATCTCCGCCGAGGATCTCGTCGCGCTCAAGTTCCTCGCCGGCCGCCGAAAGGATCTCGAGGACTGTCGAGGTGTGCTCCTCGAGCGGGCGGCCCGCCTCGATCTCGAGCGCACGAGGGCGCTCGTTCGGGCGTTCGCGGACGCGACCGAAAACCCGAAGCTCCCCGCGCGCCTCGAGCGCCTCGTGCGCGCCGCGGCCCGTCGACGAAGCTCGCCGCGAACCGGTTGACGACCGCACGTCGCGCGTCGACATCCTCTTCATGCGGTACTCCGGCACGATCTTCGACCCGCTCGGGCGTCGCAGCTTCCGCGGCCACGTCGACGTAGAGGACGGCCACATCGCCCGCCTCGTCGAGGACGCGAGCGTCGAGCCCTCACGCTGCATCCTGCCCGGCTTCGTCGACGCCCACATCCACATCGAGAGCTCGATGCTCCCGCCCGCCGAGTTCGCGCGGCTCGCGACCGTGCACGGCACCGTCGCGGCGGTCTGCGACCCGCACGAGATCGCCAACGTCCTCGGCGTGGACGGCGTGCGCTTCATGCTCGTGGACGCCGCGCGCGTGCCCTTCCACTTCGCGTTCGGCGCGCCGTCGTGTGTGCCCGCTACCTCGTTCGAGACGAGCGGCGCGACGCTCGGCGCGGCCGAGCTCACGCCGCTCTTCGAAGCGAGCGACGTGACCTTCCTCAGCGAGGTCATGAACTACCCCGGCGTCCTCGCGGGCGACCCCGAGGTCCTCGCGAAGGTCGCCCTCGCGCGCAGGCTCGGACGCCCCATCGACGGCCACGCGCCGGGCCTGCGCGGCGAGCCGCTTCGTGGTTACGCGGCTGTAGGCATAAGCACCGATCACGAGTGCACCTCGCTCGCCGAGGCGCGCGACAAGCTCGACGCCGGAATGAACATCATTGTCCGCGAGGGCTCTGCAGCGCGCGACTTCGAGGCCCTGCACCCGCTCCTCGCGACCCACGCGGATCGCTGCATGTTCGGGAGCGACGACCGCCACCCCGACGATCTCGCCGAGAGCCACATCGACGGCCTCGTCGCGCGCGCCCTCGCGCACGGGCACGCTCCGCTCGAAGTCCTTCGCGCCGCGTGCGTCGTGCCCGTCCTGCACTACGGCCTTCCTGTCGGCCTCTTGCGCCCTGGAGATCCGGCCGATTTCCTCATCGCCGAGGGGCTCACGGAGCCACAGCGCGGCGCGCTCCGCGTCCTCGAGACCTACGTCGCGGGTCGACTCGTCGCCGCGAACGGCGCACCCCTCCTCGAACATCACGGAGCTCGCGAGCTCGGCCGCGTCGCTCACCCTCCGCTCGAAAAGAGCTCGCTCGTCCTCCCCGCCGAGCGCCCCGACGTTCGCGTCATCGGCGTCGAGGACGGGCAGCTCGTGACCCGCGCGCTCGTTGGGCGGGCTCGCTTGACTGACGGCGCTGTAACCGCCGACCCCCAAAACGACATCCTCAAGCTCGTCGTCGTCAATCGCTACGGGCTAGCCCCCCCAGCCGTGGCCTTCATTCGTGGGTTCGGCCTCGCGCGCGGCGCGCTCGCGTCGAGCGTCGCGCACGACTCACACAACCTCATCGCCGTCGGGGCCTCCGACGAGGACCTCCTCGCGGCCCTCGACGCGATCATCGAGAGCGGCGGCGGCGTCGCGGTGTCGAGCGCGGGTCGGACCGACGTCCTCGCGCTGCCCATCGCCGGCCTGATGAGCCCGCTCGACGGCTACGAGGTCGCGCGGCGATATCGCGCGCTCGACGCGCACGCCAAAGCCCTCGGCTCCACGCTGCGCGCGCCCTTCATGACGCTCTCGTTCATGGCGCTGCTCGTCATCCCCTCGCTCAAGCTGAGCGACCGTGGTCTCTTCGACAGCGAGGAGTTCCGCTTCGTCTCGCCGCTCTTATGAACGCCGCGCGCCCCTTCCGAATGAGCTCTTCGCGGATCGCGTTCGAGACGCCGCTCCGCCCGCAGCTCGCGTGGGGCGCGTGGGGCCTCGGGCTCGCGCCGATCCTCGTGCGCATCCTCGGGTCACTCCTGCACGTGCCCCAGCCGCCCTTCTGGAAAGAGAGCGTCGAGGTGAGCTGGGCGCTCTGCCTCGTCGCCGTCGTCGCGTGGGCCGCGTTGCGCGCGCGAGGGCAGGGCGCGAGCGGCACGCTCGAGGTCGAGCCCGACGCGCTCGCGCTCACGATGGGGTCCACGCGGCGTCGCGTGCCCCGGCAGAAGATCGCGAGCGGCGTCATCTACCAGGACGGCGCGGGCTTCGGCGTCGAGTTCGGTTTGCCGGGCCGCGTGCTTCGCGTCCGCGCTCGAGACGAGGGCGCCGCGCGTGCGCTCTTGCGCGCGACCGGCTTCGACGCTGGCGCCCATCGCTTGACGGTCCCCGCGGTGAGCGCGGCTTCTCGGATCCGCGTCGGCTGGGGTCTCGCGGCGCTCGCCGTCATCACGATCGGGTTGCCGTTCTCCCTGCTCGCGCGGTTCACCCAACTACCCGCGTGGAGCACCTGGGTTTGGGTGTTCGGCTCGGCCGCGCTCGCGGCGGCGGTGCAGCCGCTCTCGGCCCGCGGCACCGTGTCCGTCGGCCTCGACGGCGTCGAGATCACCGGCATGTTCCGGCGACGCTTCATCCCCTACAAGAATGTCAGCGCTGCGCACGCGGCCGCCTCCGATCTCGTGATCGAGCTCCGCGACGACGAGCCCCTGCGGGTCCACGTCGGCGACGCCATTCAGGGCGCCTCACCCCACTTGGCGCGCGCGCTCGCCGAGCGGATCCAAGAGGCTCGCGCGCTCGCCGGCGGCGTGTCCTCCCCCAAAGCTCTGCTCGCGCGCGGCGGACGCACCGTGAGTGAGTGGCGCGCGGCGCTCGCCGAGCGCGTCCGAAACGCCGCCGGTTACCGCGACGCGCCGCTCGATCGCGAGACGCTCGCGCGCGTCCTCGCCGAGCCCTCGTCAGGCGTGGAGCAACGGGTCGGCGCCGCGCTCGCGCTCGTCGGCAGCGAGGACCCGGAGGCTCCCGACAAGATCCGCGTCGCGCTCGACACGACCGCCGACGCCGCCGTGGGGCGTGCGCTCCAGGCCGTGCTCGACGGCAGCCTCGAGGACGCACAGCTCGAGGAGGCGCTCGCCGCCGAAGAGAGCTCCGAGGTCACCTCCAATAGTGACTGACATGTCTGTTATTGGGTTGATGACTACACGACCTTCGCGAGGACCCGCGCGAGCTCGCCGACGAAGGTCCGATCGACGTGCTCCAGGTCGGCCTCGCGCGGCTGGATGAGGAGGCCCGTCACGAGCGGCCTCGTGATGAACGGCGGCGGCAAGGGCGGCAGCGCGGGCGCGGCGCGCAGGTAGGTCGCGTAGCCGAAGACGGGCTTGTCGTTCGCGAACGGCGGGAGCGGCGGGCGTGGCCACTCGTCGACCGCGACGTGGCCGTACGTCGGACTGACGACCTTCGCGAGCCCCTCGAGGAGGAGCGCCGCCTTGCCGAGCTCCAACCCGCCGCGGAACCGCACCACGATCTGATGAGGGATCCACGCCGACGGTAAGGGCCAATCCACCCCGGCGATCATGGACAGCGTTGTAACTCGACCGGCGAGCTCCACGCCGAACGCCGTGCGCGCGCCGCCGACCTCACAAGGGCGCCTCGATCGCTCGACGGTCGCGCGCGGGTCGCGGCAGGCTGGGGCCCAGCTCGCGTCGCCACGCCCGAGGACCTCGAGCACTGCTGCCAAGCGACCAGCGACAGCGTCGACGTCCTCTCGCTTCGGCGCGTCGTAGAGCCGCACGGACAGCGACCTCACGACGCGTCCTCCGCGGGGAGCCCGTAGAACTCGCGCGCCTCGGCCGAGATGCCCTTCACGAGCTCGTCGCGGACGGTCGCGTCCACCGCGAGCTCGGCGTGGGGGACCTGGCTCAGCTTGACGAAACGCTCGGAGAGCGGGCTCGAGACGAGCTCGTCCGGCGGACACGCTGACAAGAGTGGAACCGCGCCGTCGCCCCAGAACGCCGCGCCCGTGGCGTCGGGTGTAGCGGGCGGGGTCGCGAACGGTGGGGTCGGCAGATACGACCACACGATGGAGTTCGCGTCGTAGCTCGAGCGGACGTCGAGGCATGCGAGGGTGCCCCCCGACTCGACAGCAATGTCCGAGGTCGCGTACGCGCTCGTCCGCGGGTGCACGTACGCGCGCGGCTTGATCTTGACCGCCGCTCTGTCCGCGGGCCGCTCGTCGAGCCTCTTCTTGAGCGCGGTCATGGCGTCCGTCTGCGTCTTGCTGTTTGCGACCGCGCGCCCGGCGGCCTCCGTGAAGGCTGCGGTCAGCGTCTCGGGCGCGGGCATCGATGGATTGAGCGTCAAGCTGTCCTCGAACCTCCGCGCGAGATCGAGCCCGAGCTTCGACAGGGGACGCAGGTCGACCCGATCGAGTAGGCCTACAAAGATGTCATTGTAAAGCGCGACCGGGTTCCGACTATTGATGAAGTGCTTGAGGATACGCTCCATAATGGCCTGTATGCGGGCCCCCAATCGATAGGCCTCTCGCGCGACCTTGCCCTCGGGGATCGTCATGAGCCCGATGAACGCCTCGGCGAACGTCTCCTTGTTCGCGCGCGTCAGCCTCGTGTCCTGCTCGACCGAAGCGGACGAGCGGGCGCGCTCCTCGGCCCGCGCGATCTCCGCGCCGAACACCTGGATCCACGGGTTCTCCCCCGAGGTGGGCTTGTCGTGGATGGTCGTCGGGTCGAGCGGCGTCGGCAGCATCACGACATAGCCGCGCTGCGGATACGCCGTGTGCCACGGGTCGAAGCGCATCCAATGGCGCTCTCGGTCGCAATAGATGGCGTGGGGCATCGACTGGAAGATCGAGGGCATCGCGCGGAGGAACGCGACAGTCTCGGCCCGCGTGAGACAGCGCCCCGCGCCGTGGACGAGCAACATATACAAGAGTGTCAGGTAGCCGACGTTCGCGACGCCGCCGCTCGCCGCGGTCGCGATCGCCGCCGCGATGTTGCCCGCGTCGGTGAGCGCTCCCTGCACGGTCGCGGCGACGTCGTCTTCCTCCTCGGGGTCGACGTGGAAATAGTCCTTCACGTAGGCGCCGGGGAGGCCATGTTTGAGGTGTACGAACATCTCGGGCGCGCCCAAGATCGGCGAGCCCAAGAGGTGCATCGCGAAGATCTTCGGCTCGCCGGCGAGCACGCGGCTGTAATAGCGAGCGACGCTACCGCCCATTCCGTGCGCGACGAGGACACATTGGGACTCTCCTGTCTCGGCGAGCACGCGGTCCACGTATTGGGAGAGCCGCGCGGCCGACTTGCAGAGGTCGAGTCGCCAGTCGTATCCGAAGCAGTAGACCCTCACCCCGAGATCCAGCTCGGGGTGGTCTTTGCTCAACCTGTCTGTAAGCGATACGAGCAGATCCTCGAGGAGCAAGTCGTAGAAGGGCAGGACCAGCGCGCCGAGGTCGATGGGCTGATCGATGCGCTCGACGGGCGCCTCGGCGTGGTGATCGACGACCTTTTCGGGGTCCGAGCGGTCGTAGAAGTCAGTCGCGGGCACGAGCTCGGTCGGCTCGAGCAGGCGGCCGTATTGAATGACGAACGGCCCGCTCGTCGCGATCGTCATGGGGAAGCCGCTCGGGTTCCAGACGAGCTGGTCCGTCCCGGGGTCCTTGAGCCTCGTCATGAAGAGGTCCGGGATCACCACGACAGGCAGGAGGCGCCGCCGCAGGCCGAGCCGCACGCGCCGCCCCCCGCTCCGCTCGATCGTCCCTGACAAGATGCCGCTCATGGTCGTGCTCCCTCAGCTCCGGTAGGTCGTTGGGTCGAGGGCCTTCTCGGTCGCGCCGCCTTGGATGAGCTCGCCGCTCGGCGCGAGGCCCTGATCACGCTGGTAGAGCGCGAGCGCTGCGACGTTCGCGGCGTCGGACGCGAGGGCTGCCTGCGCGCCCTTCTTCTCGAGCGGCGGCTCGATGGCCCGCGGGCTCGCGGGGTAGCCCAAGTTGAGGAGGCGCTGGCGCGTACCCTCCGCGGACTCGAGCGCGGCAAGTTCGTCAACCAGCTTGACGGACCACACGAGCGGCGCGTCGAAGAGGCGGTCGTCGGGCGCGACTTGATCGACGAAGAGGACCAAGGTCCCGCGCTCCTCCTTCAGGAGATCGCTCGGCACAGTGAGATCCGCGAGGCCGTCGTCGTCGGTCTCGCCGGCGAAGACCTGCGCGCGGAGCGTGAGCTCGAACCGCGTCTTCTTGAACGGGAGGAGACCGTGGTGGAGCGCGAGCTTGAGGGTCTCGGTCTTGGGCTCGCTGCTCTCTTCGCTCGCGTCGCTCGCGCTCGCGTTCGCCGAGCCGCTATCGAGCTTCACCGCTGGGGACTGGACGGTCGCGGCGTTCGCAGCTTTGAGCGTGGCCGAGTCCTTCTCGAGGACGAACGACGTCGACTGCGTCTCGAGCTTGAGCTTGGTGAGCGCCGAGCTCGCGACCCCCTCGTCGCTGAAGCTGAGCTCCTCGGTCTTGCGGCCCAGGGTGAGTTTGTCGTCCGCGTGGAGGTCGACGGTCTTCGCGGCTCGAATGACAACCTTGTCACTCGAGAGCGTGATCGTGTCCTTCGTGAGCTCGAGGAAGCTCGCGCCGCACGAGAGGCGCACCGTCGCGCCGTCTTTGTCCGTCAGCGTCGTCAGCTCGATCCGCTCGGTCGCGGTCGTGAGGACGCTGCCTTGTACGAACGTCGCGAGACGTCGCGCGGTCGGCGCGCCCTGGCCGACCTCGAGCGAGGCGTCGCCGAAGACGATCTCGGTCGCGTCGCCCCCGACGGCGCGGTGACGCTCCCTCTTCACGCGCTCGAACGACACGCCGTCGACCTCGCGCGAGGCGCTGCCCCCGACGTGCTCGTCGAGGTTCTGCGCGACGTCGACGATGCGCCGCCCCTCCACCCTGATGACGGACGCGCCGCCAACAAGCTCGGTCGCGTCGCCGCCGCTCACCGCGAGGCGCGCGCCCTCCACGTCGCTCTCGAGCGTGCCGACGACGCGCTCTCGTCGGTCGCCGAGCACCGTCGTCGAGTGCGTGTCGGTGACGATCTCCTCGAGGTCCTTCTGGGCGTGCAAGAAGACCCGCTCGCAGCCCTGCGTGTCGTCGAACGAGAGCTCGTTGAAGCCGTCCCCGGTCGGGATCGACTGCGTGCGGAGCCCTGATTTGCCGAGCTGCTCGGGCAGCACGAACGGCAGCGGGTGGGTCGCGTTGTAGAGCGCCCCCATCACGAAGGGTCGGTCTGGGTCGCCGCCGACGAACGCGACGACGACCTCCATCCCGACGCGCGGGAAGAACTGGAAGCCGAAGCCAGTGCCGGCCCACGGCTGCACGACACGCAGCCAATAGGAGGAGCGCTCGTCGTAGCGTCCTTGTCGGTCCCAATGGAATTGCACCTTCACCCGGCCGAGCCTGTCGACGAAGAGCGGCTTGCCAGGCGGGCCGACGACGACCGCAGTCTCGGGCGCGGCGGCGCGCAAGCGCTCAGGCGGCTCTGGACGATAGGCCACGTCCGCGGCGACCCACTCGAACGTGTTCGCGTATCCGGGCGCCCCGGACTGGGCTCCTGAGTTGACTTCGCAGTAAGCCGAATGGGTCACTCTGACAGGCGTGTAATCGCCCTCTTCGAAGGTTCGCGGCGTGCGGAGCCAATGCACCTTGTGACCCGGGAGGAGCCGCGGACAGTCGGACGCTCCCGACACGATGCGCGCGCGCCTGCGGTGCTGTTCGAGCGTCGCGCCCGCGAGGTCGGCCGTGAGGTCGGGTTTGTCATATTCACCGTGGTGCTCGTAGACCTCGAGCAGCGCCTGCGCGGCGAGGGCCGGCGCCTCGTGGAGCGAGCTCTCGGCTTTGTGGATTTGCAGCGGCTTGCGGTAGTCGCGGTCGCGGATCTCGACGCGCTGGACGGCCGCGGCCCGCCGCGCGACGACCGCTCGGATCGCGCGTGGCGCGCGTGGCTCGGCGCCGCTCGGTGCGCTCGACTCTACCCAATAGAGCTCGTCGCGCTGCGGAGCAGGCTCGGTTGCGGTCGAGAGCCCAGCCATCGCGTGAATCGGCGCCTCATAATGGAGCGGGTCCAATCGCGCTGTGCCGCGGTGGCGCGTCGACCGGAATCGCTCGGCCGGTGCGTCCTCTCCCGCAGCGCCCGTCTCGGTCATATCGTCGTAGCCGTCGTCCCGAATGACGAGGACATCACAAGGGTGCGAAATCGAGGGTCCGCGGCCCTCGAAGATCCGCGACCTCGGGTCTTCAGGCTCTTCCTCGAGCGTCGAAAACACCATATCGGCGAACATGTTCGCTTGCCCCGCTTGGGCGTTCGAGCCGCCGGCGAACTGCGCCGACCCACCCGCAGCCGGCCCGGCCGCCGCACCTGCGCCGCCGCCAATTCCGAGCGCGACGCCCGCGGCGACGACGATGTCGGGCGGCTCGGGGATGGGGTCACCGCGACCGACGTGCTCCTCGACGTGTTCGTAATACCAATAGACGCCAGCCTCGGCGAGGAGCCGGGTGACGAACTGCCAATCCGTCTCCTCGTATTGGGTCGTATACGGCCTGCGCTTATAGGTCCTGTGGAGCGCGAGTCTGTGCGGTACGCCCGCGGTAGAGAGCACGCGGCTCACCACGTCGTGGAGGTGCATCGCTTGGAAGGACTGGGTGTTCTTGCGCAGGGTCGCGACGTGGGTGTGCGGGCGTATCTCGAGCTTGAGCACGAGCGGGAGAGCACAGTCGCCCGGTGCGAGCTCGACCGCCGTCACGATGCCGCTGCGCGGGACGCCGGCCACGTGCATGGAGAACGTCGCGGCGACGCCGAGCAGGTCGTGCGCGAGCGTGTCCACGTCGGCAGGGTGGTCGACCGGCGCGTGCCTCAGCTCGATGGTAAAAAGAAAGGGCTCGTTCACGGCCTCCACCCCCGAGATGGAGGTGATGGACCAATCGTCGAGTTGGTACGCGGCGTCGTGGAGCTCGAGGTGCATGGGAGGGTCCCTTCGCTTACAGTCGTGTCAAGGTTTGGCGCGCTCGCGCAGGGCCCTCACGCGGTCGTCGAGCGCGCTCAGGAACCTGCGCTGCAGGGCGGGGTCCCGCATGAACATCGTGGCGAAATGCACGCGAACGGCCTCTCGCGCGGCGCTCGTGGTGAGGCCGTAGTCAGCCCACGCCTCCGCCGACAGATCGCCGTCGACGAGCAATTGCGCGCGGATCGCGACGTAGTCGTCGAGGCTGGTTTGTGGCAGCGCGAGCGTCTCGTCAGCGGGGTCGCGCGGCGCAGTGCTCTCGCGGACTGGAGTCCCAAACATCTCGGCGACGACCGCGCGCGGCGTCGTACCCCCGAATGGCAAGGCCGGGCGCGGCGCGAGCGGCGCGGCGATCGGGACTGTCGCGTCCGCAAAATCCTGAACTTGCTTTATCGACAATAAAGGAACCCTCGATTCGGTCGTGTTCGTCGACAGGGCACCGAGAGGGGCCGCGAGCTCGCGCGGCGCCGACAGGCCTCGTTTCGTCGCCAAGGCCATTTCGAGGATCGCGAAGCGAGCGTCGTCGTCGTCGTGCTCCGCGCCGCGCGCGTGGGCCTGAATCAGCCATCCGTCGCCGAGCCGCGTCTGTGTGGCTCCGCGCGGGAGCGGCTCCGGCACGGGGCGAAGGCGGTAGTTGAGCCATCCGAAGGGCAGGTGCCTTTGTTCGAAGGGGCGAATCGTCGCCGCGTCGAGCTGCCCTTCTTCGACCCACTCGCGGAGGAGCTCGGCCCACGGGATCGGGCCGCAATGGACGAGCGCCTCGAGGCTCAGGCCCGGCTGTGTGGTTGCGACGCGAGAAGCAAAGACGATGTCCACGCGCCCTTCGACCGACTTGGGATCACCCTCGGTCGAGAACGACAGGCGCGCAGATGGCTGACCCGTGCGCGCCCCGGCCGCGCTCGGACTGCGCGGTGACAGGACGAGCGGCTCTCTCAGGGCGCGCGAGAGCACTCCGAGCCAGGTCGAGGCGAGCGTCGCGGCCTGCTCGATGTCGAGGGGGCGCGTATGGCGACTGAGCTCCAGTTGAATCCTGCTCACGGCAGGGGAGTCGACGGGCGCTCCGAGCCGGTGACAGCCCTTCGTTGGGCGTCTCGCTCGACGAGCTGTCACGGCTCTTGCTTGGCTCGGATCGGCTCGCCGTCCGCGAATTGTCTGCGGACCGGATTTGGAGGGCTGCCATGCTCGCTCGTCGCGCGCTTCTCTTGCCGGCTCGTGTGTTCGGACTGGTGGCTTTGCTGTCCAGTTGTGAAGAGAACGACTCCAATGCGCCCGACGCGCAGCCGAGCGCAGCGGTTGCGGCGCCGAGCGCGATGCCTGCGCCGAGGCCCGAGCTCCAAGCTGTCCCGGAGGGCGCCCCCATCTTCACGCGCACGGCCGCGGGGTGGACGGCGCTCGGCGCATCCCTGAGCGTGACCGTCGATGACAGTGACGTCAGCCTCACCTCGGAGCAGGCCACGCTCCATGTGGAGACGGAGCAGATGGGCCGTGGTGAGGACGCAGCGGTCGGCGCCCGTGAGGTGCACGAGAGACCCGACGGGGCGGTCGCGATCGCTTACAGCAGTGTAGAGGAAATCTGGCGCGCGAGCGACACCTCCGCGGAGCAGAGCTTTCATTTCGCCGAGGTCCCCGAGGGCGCTGGGGATTGGACGGTTCGACTCGGCGTTTCAGGGTTGGAGCGCGCCTCCGCAGGGGAGGGGGGCGTCGTCTTCGAGGGGGCTGACGGCGCGTTCTTCCGCTATGGCGTCGCGACCTGGGTCGACGCGCTCGGGGCCCGAACGACCATCGTGCCGAGCTACGAGGCAGGTCGCATCGTCCTGCGCGTGCCCGAGGCCTTGCTCGAATCGAGCGCGTACCCCGCAGTCCTCGACCCGGTCATTACCCCGCTGTCGGAGCTCGACGTGGGGAACCCTGGCGCCGGCCCCAACTTGGATCGCTTCGGCCCTGGAAAGTGGGCCGCGTGCGGCGCGTCGCGCTGCCTCATCGCGATTCGCCCGACGAGCGGGGTGAGCTTGCTCATTTGGACCGAGCTCGACGGCGGTCCGATCGGCGGCGGCGCTTATGCCCCAATCCCGACTCCCACGGTCGCTGGCGTCGGCTATGACAGCGGGCGCTTCACCGTCCTCACCCAGCCGTCGACCGCCGTGCTCCACCTCACTCGTTATGACGAGAGCGGCGCCACAGTGGGCGGCTTCGACGCGGTCACCACCAACAACACCAAGTTCAACCCGGCCATCAACTGTGGCCACGGCTTCTGCCTCCTCACCTGGGTACAAGACAGTTTGCCCGGCCCCAGCTTCGCCGCGCGCGTGATGGCGGACGACTCGTTGCCCGACTTCCTCGGCTTCCCACTGATCCCCTACACTGTGCGGCGCGTGACGGCAGCGATTGGCCCCACGCAGATGGCGGTCCAATTCGATAGCTCCTCGATCAGCCGCTACAACCACGACACGACGTACATCGACTCGGGTGGGTCGTACACGGCAAACCCCGACACGATTGTAGGCACAGTCGTCGCGGGACCGAGCGCGTTCGTGTTCTCGACCGAGAAGTTCGTCTGGGCGCTCGACTACTCCTGGGTTCCGCTCCCGATGTCGGCGTCCGCTCGAGTCCTTTGCGATGCAGGGAGCGTCGATGGCTTCCAGTACTACTATCCTGGGGATACCGGCCTGACCTACGCGAGTGATCGCCTCTTCATGGCGGTGGTGAGGGACCCCGACCCGAACGGCTACGTCCTCGCCAACAATGTCCTCATTGGTGCACAAGACCCGGCGTTTGTCGCGTGTCTCACCTCGGACGGCTACCAGTCCCTCGCGCAGAACCTCCTCGCCAAACAGAGCCGACCCGTCCTCGTGACCTCGGGGACCGACGCGCTCGCGCTCTTCCAACACGCCGACATGCGGCTGAAAGAGCTCGACACGGTCCGCGTGCGCCGGTTTGGCGCGACAGGGCCGACAGGCCCTGAGTACGTCCTCACCCAACACCAGGCTGTCCAATTTCGCCCGGCGCTCGCGTCCGACGGCGCTGGTTACATGGCTGTCTGGACCGAGGCCCGACTCGGCGGCTTCGCCGTCATGGCGCTGCCGCTCGACGGTCTCGGGAGCCCGACAGCGTCCCCGCGCCTCTTGGATTTCAACCAGGCCGGTCCCATCGAGACTGGTGCCTTCCCGCAAACCATAGAGCGGACCCCGAGCGTCGCTTGGAATGGCTCGCGCTACATCGTCGGCTGGAGTCGCTTCGACCCTGACGCGCCTTCGAGCCAATGGGTGGTACGGCTCGACTCGACTGGCAACCCGCTCGATCCGGCGCCCATCCGTGTGAGCCCAATCGACACGGTCACGCGCAACGAGGCGATCGTCGCCTCGAACGGTGCTGTGGATTTGGTCGGGTTTCACACCTCCACCGGGGAGTTTCGCGTCTATCGCCTCGGCGCGAGCGGCGCCCCGCTCGAGTCGCAAGGCATCTATCTCGGGGGCGGCGCGGGCACGGCTGTCGACGCCGCGTGGGACGGGACGCGGTTCTTCGTCGCGAGCAGCGCAGGGCTACATCGGCTGAGCGCGGCGGGGACGCTGCTCGAGGCCAACGTCTTTGGTCCGGCCCTCGCGGGGCCGCGGCTCGCGTGCTCGCCGACGGCGTGCCTCGTCGTCCACGCGCAGGCGCGTCTCTTCGCTGGCGACTCGAGCGCGATCGGTGGCGCGATCACCTACGCAACGGGGACTCCGAGCGAGTGGTCGGCGACTTACAATGGTGTAGACTATGTCGTCGCTTACACGGACGCGTCCGGCACGCTGTGGGGGCGCACGCTGTCGTCCGCCGGCGTCCCCCAGGGCTCGAGCCCGTTCCTCGTCCTGAGCGGACAGAACAGTCAGCCTGCTGTGGCGAGTCGTGGAGACGGCACCGCCATCGTCCTCACTGCCCGCCGCGACGGGACCTCGCCCTCGGGTCGACTCCGGATCTTCTCGGGGCGCATCGAGGCGTCTCTGTCGCTCGGTCAGGCCTGCTCGACGAACGACGATTGTGGCTCGCAATATTGCGTAGACGGGGTCTGCTGCAACTCGCTTTGCGGCGCAGGTGCCGCGGATTGCCAGGGCTGCAGCGTCGCGACTGGCGCGCTCACCAATGGGACCTGCAGGGTATATTCCGCGAGCTCGGTGTGTCGCGCGGCGACCTCCGAGTGCGACGTCGCTGAGGTTTGCAACGGCATTGTGGGCTCCTGTCCAGCGGACGCGGCCAAGCCAGTCGACACGATCTGCGGGGCTCCCGTGGCCGGCCCTTGCGACCTCGAGGATCGGTGCGCGGGCACTGTGGGCGCCTCCGCGACGTGCCAAGCGCGGTTCGTTTTGGGGGGGACGATCTGCAGAGCCAGCACTGGGCCTTGTGACCCTTCGGAGTCCTGTAGTGGTGGGAACGCCGCGTGCCCGGCTGACACGCTGTTCCCCGCGGGCATGCTTTGCCGCTCGGCCTCGGGGCCGTGTGACGCGCCAGACTATTGCTCCGGTTCGAGCGGGACGTGCGCGGACGCGGTCCTCGATCCGAGCACGATCTGTCGCGCAGCGGTCTCTCAATGTGATCTCGACGAGGCGTGCAATGGCGTAGCCAAGACGTGTCCGACCGACGCCGCGCGCCCTGTCGGGTCTGCGTGCAATGGCGCTCCCGTTGGAGCCTGTGACCTGCAAGACACCTGCTCTGGGACTGTCGGCGCTACGGCTATATGCAACGCGAGGCTCGCCACCAGCGGCACTGTCTGTCGAGCGGCGGCTGGCACTTGCGACCAGCCGGAGACCTGCACAGGAGCGGCCCCGAGCTGTCCAGTCGACTCCTTCAAGAACACTGTCTGCAGGCCCTCGACGGGCGTCTGCGATTTGGTCGAGTGGTGCACAGGAGCGGCCCCCGACTGCCCAGCCGACGTCCTCGAGGTCGGGACGCTTTGTCGCGCAGCGGCCGGGGACTGTGATGTCGCGGAGACCTGTAATGGCCTCTCCGGACAATGCCCTGCCGACGCGCGCTCGGTCGCGGTCTGTAGGCCTTCGGCGGGCCCGTGTGACGAGGCAGAGTCCTGCGACGGCGTCGCGGTCAGCTGCCCGGCAGACGCGTTCGCACCTGCGAGTCAGGTGTGTAGAACCGCAGCGGGCGCATGTGATCTCGCCGAGGCCTGCACGGGCTCGTCCGCGACTTGCCCACCTGACGGCCTGCGGGCCTCGGGCGCGCTCTGTCGCGGTTCGACTGGAATTTGCGACGCCGCAGAGACCTGCAACGGCAGCTCTCCTGCTTGCCCTACGGACTTGTTCGCGCCGCCGACGACAGTATGTCGGCCCTCTCTTGGGGTCTGCGACCTCGAGGAGAAATGCAATGGCGTGAGTGGCTCGTGTCCCGCGGACGAGGTGGCGTCCCCGACGACAGTTTGTCGGGCCTCAGCAGGGGTCTGCGACCCCGAGGAGAAATGCAATGGCGTGAGTGTATTGTGCCCTTCAGATTGGCTCTCCACGGCGGCGTGTCGACCATCGGCTGGTCCTTGCGACTACACGGAGTTCTGCAATGGCGCCATGGCCGACTGCCCGCCCGACGGGCTCGTCGCGGCCAACACCGTTTGCCGCTCCGCGGCCGGCGCGTGCGACATCGTCGAGCGCTGCGATGGGGCGTCCCCTGCTTGCCCGAGCGATGGCCACGCGCTCGTGGGCACGCTTTGCAGACCCTCTCTCAGCGAGTGCGACGCGCCCGAGCACTGCGACGGGAGCGCGGTCTGTCCATTGGACGCGGCGGTCGCGGCGGGCACTGCCTGTGGGGTTCAGCCGACAGGCAGCTGCGACCTATGGGACCTTTGCACGGGGACAGTCGGCGCCAGCGCATACTGTCAGGCTCGTCTCGCCTCGAGCGGGACCATTTGCAGGCCGCCCGATGGCCCGTGCGACGCCCTCGAGCTCTGTGACGGCTCGCACGTGAACTGTCCTGTTGACAAGCTTGTCATCGATGGAACTGCCTGTGGTGAGGCTGGCGTCTGTTTGGGCGGTATCTGCGACGAGGGGGGTGGTGGTTCAGGCGGCGCGGGTGGCTTCGGCGGTGGTGGCGCCGGCGGCCTCGGCGGTGGTGGTGCTGGTGGCGGCGCGGGTGGCCTCGGCGGCGGTGGAGCTGGCGGTCTCGGCGGTGGCGGTGGTCTCGGCGGCTCGGGTGGCTCCCCAACGGGAGGATCGAGTCTGGGTGGTGGTGGAGACGGGACCGCAGGTACTGGTGGCGCGAACTCGGGTGGTGGTGGAGACGAGCCGACCGGCGGAATGGGCGGCGGCGGTGGTGGTGGACAGGGTTGCGACTGTCGCGCGAGCCCGACGAGCTCCGCGCTCGGCGCCCCCTATTGGGTGCTCGCATTGGCGCTCTTGCTCTCGCGGCGGAAGGGCACTCGCTCGGACAACACCTAGAGATCTCTCGCTTTTCAGGAGGGCTCGCTTTTCAGGAGGGCGTGGTTCGGGTAGGAGTCCCCTGTGGACGCAGCCTTCACGGAGCCCGACTTAGCTGCAGGGTTGGATGTCGCTGGCCACCTCCAAAGAGTCCCGCGCGACGCGATCGTCAAAGGGCTGTTTCTTCAGGGCGCGATTCACACCGCCACGCGCGCTCGTGGCAACCCGCCGCCGGTTGCTCACGTCTCCAAGTTCGCGAGTTACCCCGCTCAAGAGGCTGCGGACATCATCGCTCGCTGCGCATCGCACGGGTTCCCGAAGCTCCCACCGCGCGAGGCCCTGCGTCGGGTCGGGCTCGACGCCTATCCAACGTTGCTCGAGTCGAGCGCGGGCAAGGTCTTGGTCGCGCTCACTGGGCTCGATTGGTCGATGGCTGTCGACCTCCTGCCCAAGGCCTACGCGCTCGCGGGCTCGGCCCGCGTTCGCACTGTCAGTCGCGAGGCTGGGCGCGCCATCATCGAGCTCCGGTCCCTTTGGACCTTCGTCGACTGCTACCACGTCGGCGTGTTTCAAGGCGGCATGAAGGCCTTCGGCGTGCAGGGCACCGTCGCGGTTCGGCCGATCGGACCCGCGGACGCGGACTTCGAGTTGCGCTGGCAGTGACCGCCAGGTCGTGAGCGTCAGCGCTCATGGCTTACTCGATTGTCAATATCATGCAGGTCGAGGGGCTCGGTCGATCCGCCTTGAAGAGAGCGCCGCGGGCCGATTACCCTCCACTCGAAGAGGACTGCCCATGCTGACCAATCCGCTGCTCATCACCATTGCACTGGCTTCGTTCGCGTCCGGCCATCAGCGGCTCCCCACGATCGCTGCCCCCGCCGACGCACCGGCCGTCGCCGCCGATCGCTCGAACCCGCCCACGGTCGACGAGTGGAACGCTCAAACCAAAGAGGTGACCGTCACCGGCTCGAGCACGTTGAACTGCGAGACCAAGATGGTCCGCGAGTGGCTGCGCGTGTCTTGCCGCGGCAAGAACAAGAGCGGCGGGACGACGAACGGTGTGGTCGTGACCAAAGGCGACAACAAGAACGACGTCTTCACCTTTGCCGGCAAGGGGGTGTCGAGCCTCGTCGTCCGCTTCGTGGAGGGCGTGGATCTCGACGCTACCTTCAGCTGGACGGACGGCTCTCACGACTTGCACGTCGTCTGGGCGAAGGGCTCCCCCGAGCCCGCGGCGAAGGGCAAATTCGACGGCGTCTGACCCACGGTTCGGCCGCTGAGCTCCATTCTATTGGCGGCAGCGACACATTGACTCGAGGGCCTCTGTCTGGGACCTTCGAGCGGTGCCGTTGGTAAAGGTGAGGGGGATCGTCAGGCTCGGGGGCTTGGCCGTTGGGGCGTTGGCCGTTGGGGGCTTGGCCGTTGGGGGCGCGTGTGATGCGCGCCGCTCCCAGCAAAACTCGGCCTCCAGCGTGGTCGTCGCGCCGTCCGCATCAGCGCCGTCGGCTTCTCAGGCGCGCGGCTCGACGTCACCCCGTTCGGGCGCGGGCGACCCTATCCCGCCTTTGCTCCTCGATACTCGGTCGGTCGGCGCGAGCCCGGACCCGGACCCGATCGTGGCGACCATGGAGCCGCTGCCTGCAAAGTACGCTTGTGCGACGCTGACCGCCCGTGGCCACAAGCTGCGCAAGGTCCCTCGGCGAACAGCGGATACCTATGCAAAGTGTAAAGCTGTACTTGACGCACCCGCGGGTGACCTCCAATCGTGTGTAGAGCTCGCGAGGCTCCTCGAGGTCGCTCCCCGCGACGAGGTGCTTAGTGACAACGTCGCAGCGCGGGCGTGTGCTCGGGGCAACCGAGTCGCCTGTCGCAGGCTCGCGCTGGGGCGGCTCGACTCCGGCGCGCGGTTCGATCCCATCTGTGCGGCGAGTCTATTGGACACACTCTGCGGCGAGGGCGATCTGTCGGCCTGCTTTCGGCTCGGCACCCTCAAAGTGGAGGGGGAGCTCGCAGTCCAGGACGTCGCGGCCGGCGAAGCGCTGGTCAAGCGCGCTTGTGACGAGGGCGAATATATGGCGTGTCTCGACATCGTCGAGCGCGGGGCGCACAAGCTAGTAGGTGGCCAGCGCCCGTCGGAGATGTCCGACGAGGAGAAGCGCCGCATCGTCGAAGGGGCGTTCACCAGCGTCACGAAGGCCTGCTCTCTCGACGACGCAGACGCTTGTTTGGAGCTCGGTCGAGCCTATTCGCACGCTGGACAATGGTATTATCTAGCGTCCCAACCGGCCGACGAGGCGAAGTCGGTCGCGGCGAATCGCCGCGCGTGCAACCTCGGACTCGAGGACGCCTGCAGTGAACTCGAGCGTGACCAGCGGACTGACACGTACAAAGACGACTGTGACGAGTCGCGTATGGCGTGTGCGCCGCCGCTCAACTCCAAAGACCCCGACCAATATCCCGAGTGGATATTTCATCGCTGTGCTGCGGGCTGGGACAGCGCATGCGAGGGGCTGAGGCTGTCTCTGCGCGTCAACCGTTCGAAGGATCCAGCCGTGATCGAGCGCCGCACGCGCGTGCTCGAGACGGGCTGTCTCGAGGGCGCGGCCGGCGCCTGCTCCTTCTTGTTGGTGGGCAAGCTCGGCCCGTTCGAGCCCTCCGAGGCCTTCTTGAAGACTGGCTGTGAGCTCGGGGTCGCGGAGAGCTGCCGTCGACTCGCGACCAAGGCCGGCGCGACTGGCGACCACACTCTGGAGCTCGAATATCTGGAGCTGGGCTGTCCAGTCGTGACGCCGCTCGGGGGGACCTCGACCTCGCGGCTCGCGTGTCGACTCGCAGGCCTCATGTACAAAGACGGCGTCGGCACCCAGCCCGATCTCGGGCGCGCGGCGATCCTCCTCCAGAAGGGTTGCGTCGAGCGTCGCTACGTCCTCGACGGTGAGTCCTGCCTGGTCCTCGGGACGATGTTCGAGAGCGGACTCGGCGTGGAGAAGAACCTGGCCCGCGCCCTCGACCTTTATGCAGCAGGCTGCGCGGACGAGAATTACATGGATATCGTTCGGTCGCGTGCGGAGCGACGCCGCTCTCCGAACAGCCCTCCACTCGAGCCCAAACCCGAGCGGCGCGAGCCCTCGGCCTGCGCACGACTGCGAGCGAGCGAGAGCGGGGGTGCCCAATGAGGCCCTCTCAGCGTTGCTCGCTTTATTGGCTTTGCGCGGTCGCGCTCATCGCGCTCTCTTCGGTTCGGTCCGCTTACGCCGATGTAGCTCCCGACCCCCCGGAGGCCTGCGCCGTACGCTCGGCGGGCGAGCGCTGCTTCGATTCTGTCGGGCGCCCTGGGCGTTGCGAGCCGGGGGACTACACCCGAGGGCATTGCGTCCTCACACAAGACAGCGCGGTCGCCTCGCCCAGCAGCGCGTCGGCAGCGTCTTCCTCGGAGCCGGAGAATCACCAGGCTCCGCCGCTCGAGCAGGAGCACGTGTCTGGCTGCTCCGCAACGGCAGAGCCGCTGGTCGGTGGCCTCACGTGGGGCCTCGCTGTCCTTGCGTTCCTGGCGATGCGCCGTCGTCGGCCACGGCGTTGAGTCGCCAGCCGGGCAGGGGTGATTGGTATATCCTCTGCCAACATGCGAGTGCTCGATTGGGTTATTGCCATTGCGACCTTGGCGTCGATGGGTTGTGGGGATGACGGGTCGCAGGGGGGCGGCGGCGCTGGCGGCTCGCCCATTAGCGGCGGCGCAGGTGGGCTGGGCACGGGTGGGGACGGCGGCGCCAGCGTCGAGAGCCGCGTCCTCGTCTCCGTCGCGCTCCACCTCGAGCCCAGCACTGCTTATTCCCAGTGCGCTGTGGCTGGTTATTACGGGACCCGTGACCGCCTCGTCGAGTTCGTCAAAGCGACCAGCGCGCTCGGCGCGACGCTCAACATCCAGTCGGACAATACCTTCTTGGAAGGGATCCGAGACTGCGAAGCGACCGCCACGCACACGAACACGGACGGGATGAGCCTGGGTGATTGGCTCGCGGCGCAATCGGGGGTCGAGTTCGACGCTCATAAAGAGGGCGGCAACGAGCTCAACGGCACAGGCACTGGGCCTGACGATTTCCTTTACGCTGATGTCCACGCGCTCCTCGACGCGGACGTACCGAACCCGAGCGACGTCGTCGGTGGCCTCATTTGGCAGGACGCCAATCAGCTCGCCCGACTGGAGGATCCTGCGGGGGCGACGGGCGTCGATCCTGCCTCTCCTCCTTGGTTCCCCGCGATCCTCAGCCTCGCTGTCGGCACGAACCACCACCTCGGGAACTTCGACGACGACGACTTCTCGAGCGGCGTCTGGCGCCCCAAAGGCGCCAACGCGGACTTCACGACGGACGACCCGGCCAAGCTGCCTTATGTCGGGCCGGGGCTTCAGCACACCGACTGGGGCAACACCTGTCCTTATGGCTTCCACGACGCGCGTGATTACATCCCTGTAATCCTCACGATGGTGGACGAGGGGTCAGCCGCGCCCGGGCTCTACACCGCGACGCTCGCTTTGCCCGAGGACACGTTGAAGCTCGGGGACCCTGCGGGGCGGTGGGCGCACGCCATCGAGATCATCGAGGGCGTCAATGAGCTCGCCGCGGCCGACGCCCGAATCCAGTGGGCGAACTACAGCACAGTCGTCGAGACGTGGCAGACGGAGTTCGCGAGCTCACCGACCCGCGTCGCGCTCACCGACATCCCCGCCGAGCGGTGGACCTGCGCTCCGTGATCAATCGGCGAGAGACACGCTGAGCGGAGAGGCCACCAGCGTCGGGACCTCGGGCGCGCGCACGCTGAGGCCGAGCGCGTCGAGCGACTCCATCGTGTGGGCACGAGCCAAGATCGCGACGCGCGCCTTCATCGCGCCGGTGGGGATCGGCACGGTCGCGTCGCGCGCCTCGCCAGGACTCAGCGTCGACGAGCGCATGGACGTCGCGTCGACGAGCAGCGTGACGGGGCCGCTCGCGCCCTCTCCGAACACACCGAGGACGAGCGGCGATTCGTGGAGGACTCGGCCGTCCGCATCGACATCGCCGTAAGCGGAGAGCACCACGTCGCGCTCGTCGAGGAACTCGATTCGCACCCATATACGACGTAGCGCCGCGACCCCCGTCGGGACTGCGTGGCCCGCGCCCGAGTTCGAAAATCGCACGCGCAACGCTCCATTGTCTGACTCTGCTGTCAGTGTTAGCGCGCGCTCGAGCATCGCTCGGCTCGCCTCGGCGCGCTCGTCGCGCGCGGCCTCGTCCGCCCCCCAAGCCGCTCGCAGCCCGACGAAGGTGTGGTCTCTCAAGCTGCGTTCGGACGGACCGCCGTCGGCCGCCGGTCCTTCGGCGAGCGCGGGCATGTGACAATCGATACAGCTCTCCTCACCACCGCCGGCGCGGAAGGCGCTGTACTCCGCGGCCGTCGACTCCACGAAGTGAACAGGACCAGTGACCTCGTGACACGTGAGGCAGAGCTCCGCGTCCGCGAGGAAGCCAGCAGGCCGCGCGCCGTGTGGGCCGCCGTCGCTGCCGAGCGGGCCCGCCGGCGGACGCCCCAAGTCGACGATGAGCTTTCCGTCGCGCGGCTCCACGTTGCCGAGGGCGTCATGACAAGAGACACACGAGACGTGTTCGTCGGGGCTGTGCTTCGGCTTGTGGCAAGCATCACAGCGCTTGCGCGCGCCGATCCCCCAAGCTGCCTCGACGCGCGGGCGTAGCGCATTGAAGACTGGGGAGTCCGCGCTCGTGCCGTGCGCCGAGTCCGCTTGCTCGCTTTGCTGGCGAGAGTGACACGCCCCGCAGTCGGCATCCTCCATTTGCTCGGTGTCCGGAGGCGCTGCGCACCCGAGCGTCCCGAGCGCGCCGGAGAGCGCGACCCACAGGAAGACTGAGCGGCTCATGGCTGGACGTGGACCGACAGCCCGAGGATCGCTTGGCCGAGTCCGAAGGTCCGATATTCCTCCCCGACCGAGCCCGACCAACCGAGCGCGGACCGATCATGGCCGAGGTAACCGATCGCTTTCAGGTCTGTAAATAGAGACAGCTCGTCGATGAGCGCGACGTCGAGGCCGGCGCCCGCCTGGAGTCCAAAGAGGACGTCATCGGAGCGGGGGCCGTCCGGCTGATCGGGGTCCTGCAATGAGAAGACGACACACATCCCCGCGAGCGGTCGGATTCGTACGCGCTCCCCGAGCCGAATGGGAACGAACATATCGAAGCCGACAGGATGGTCGTGGCGAAACCCTCCAGGGCTGTCGACAAAGACAGCCTCGGCGAAGAGCTCCAGTCCAAACCACTTGTGGGGCACGATCGCCAGGCGTCCGCCCGCGCCTCCACCCGAGTAAGCGCCAGCCCAGCCCACGCCATAAGCCGAGAGCGAGATCATTCGATCGAAGGTCGAGAGGCTGGGGGCGTCTTCGGCGGCGAATGTACTGTGCGTTACGAATAGAGATGCGCCGACGACAAAGGAGAAGACGAGCTTCCGCATGACGAGCCTCCACCCGAGTCGATCGAATGTCGACTTGGACAACCTCGAGTGGAGCGAGCCGTTCGTTCTTCTGATCGATCAGGCAACGAATCCCTTCGGGATCTCGCGGAGCCCCGACTGGGATGGAGACCGCTCGAAGCTCCGCGCCAGGTTCGCGGAGCACGCCCAGCCGAGCGCCTGGGGGACCTTGCGGCTCGTGAGGAGCCAAGCCGTCGACTCAAAGTCCGCGAGCTCCACCCCGAAGAGCCATACGTCATTGTCGCCGACGAGCGCAGCGCGCGACCGAACACCGCCCTCCGTCGGGCCGGCTCCAAAGATGTATGTGTCGACGTCGAACATGCGCGCCCGCTCTTTGGCGACAATGGCGCAACGCTCGAACTCGGCGCGGGTGCGCCCGACTGCGCGGACGACTTCGGACCGCCGGTCGAGGACGACGACAGCCCGCGCCTCGTTGCCACGCTCGAGGAGCTCGCGGAGGGACCGCGCTTCGAGCGAGCCCCCGACGAAGGTCGCGATTGGCGGCGGCGCTGAGCTCGAATGGGAGCCCACGGGCGTCGGCGGAGCCAAGCCCAAGCGGGACACGGCCGCGCCATAGCTGCTCGGCCTGGTTGCACACCATATCCTGTGTGCGGCGCCGCTCGGGTGAACCCCCAAGAGGGCGACTGTCGGGCTCCTGAAGGCGACGAAGTCCACCGCCCCGTTCAGCTGACAAGACAGTTCGTCAGGGACGCTCGAGCGAGCCGCAGGAGGCGCGCTGTCCACGGTGTCCTGGTTTGCGACCTCCACCCAAACGGCGCCCGGAATGGATTCACGAATGGAGCGCGCGCTAGGGGCAGCGGGGGAGTGCGGGCGCGCCGCGAACGCGTCGAGAGTGAAGGTCAGCGCTGTATCGTATTGAGTGAAGTGGTTGCGAGTCAGAAAGACGGTGCGCCCACCCTCCAGTTCGGAGAGCGCGCCCGTCGACCGCGCGATCTGGTGGTGCAGCGCGGCCCGCACATCGTCGTAGGACACGACGCCCCAAGCCACGAGCGTCTCACCGAGAGGCAAGCGCCGCTGCCTGCACTCTTCAACGACAGAACGCAGCGCCGAATCCTCGATTTGGCAACGCGCTTTGAGGGCGCGCACGAACTCGAGCGGGTGGGTCGAGGTGGTCGCCCAAGCGACGCGTCCGCGCTGGAGGTAAACGTGAATCTCGACCGTCTTGGAGCTGGCAATGAACTCGCCACTCGCCTCCGCCCTTGTAAGTGCTTCGAGTTCGTCGAACGGTCGCATTGCACCCCTCCTGTCCCGACTGTCGACTATGCAACGATCGGACTCACGGGCCTCGCGGGCGGTGTTCCCGTCGGACTCGGCTCACACGCAGCTTCGAGGTCCGAATGGCAGGCAACGGACCGTCGAGACCCGACGGCCGAGTGGCGGAACTCGACATGGACTGTCGGAATCCGTCAGCGCAGGCCCAGCTTGCGGAGTTTGTCGCGCAGGGTGGAGCGCGGCAGGTCGAGGGCGCGGGCGGCGCGCGTGAGGTTGTGGCCGTGGTCCGCCCACGCCCTCACGATGAGGTCTCGCTCGAAGTCTCTGAGGCTGTTGGATTGGACAGGCACCTTCGGCTCGGAGGGCGGTGTGATGCTCGGGCGCGTCAGCCGAGGCATCTGCGCGAGCGCTACGCGAATGTGCTCCGCGTCGAGCGTGCCGGCCGTCGACACGATGGCCGCGTGGTCCAGGACTGCGCGCAGCTCGCGGACGTTGCCCGGCCAAGACGCGCCACGCAGGAGCTCGAGCGCGTCCTCGGTGAGGTCCACGCTGTCGAGGTTGTGGCGCTTGCTGAACGCCTGGAGAAACTCTCGCGCGAGCGTCTCGATATCGTGGACTCGCTCGCGGAGCGGCGGCAGCGAGATCGTGAACCCGGCGAGGCGATAGAGAAGGTCGGGTCGGAGATGCGCGGCGCTCAGGCTCGAGAGGCGATTGGTCGCGCTCACGACACGCGCATCGAGGGGGCGATCCTGGTTCGATCCCAAGCGACGGAACCTCCTCGTCTCGAGCACGCGCAAGAGCTTGGCCTGCGTGGCCAGCGGCATCTCCGTGACCTCGTCGAGGAAGAGCGTGCCGCCGTTCGCGGCCTCAGCCAACCCGATGCGCGGCGTCCTCGCGCCCGTGAACGCGCCCGCCTCGTGCCCGAAGAGCTCGCTCTCCAAGAGCTGCTCGGGGATGGCCGCGCAATTGACAGCAATGAAAGGACGGTCGGGGGCGTGGCTGAGCCGATGAATCTCCTCGGCCACGAGCTCCTTGCCGGTGCCTGTCTCTCCGAGGATGAGGACTGACACTTCACGGTAGGACGCCACGCTCCGGACCTGCTCGCGAACGAGCCGAATCGCCAGCGTATTGCCGAGGATCGCGCTGTCTCCGAGGGCGACCTCGCGGGCTGGGAGGAGGGCGCGCACGTCGTTGAGCAGCGCTTCGAGCGCGGCGCGGGAGTAGGCCTGACTGCGCGCCGCATATCGCCGAGGAGGCTCGGGCTGCACGAGGAGGAGAATGGTGTCGTGCGGGACGACGCTGTTCACGACCGGGCACCGCTCACACTTGGACGCTGTGCAAGCAGGGCACGCGCGTGGGACCAGGGTCGAGGTGCGGTCGAGCAGCTTGGCCACGTAGTCTTGAGAGGCCAGCATCGCCGCGGCGTGATCCACAGTCCCGGCGATCTCGAGGATGGCGTGCGCTTGCCCCACCACGTGCGCGACACGCTCGATGATCTCGCTGTCTTCGCTGATGAGCGCAACCTTCGGTGCTGGTGGCGTCACGAGTCACTCCCCCAGATCCGAGAAATCTGCTCGCTGCTGAGAACGCGAGTCGACCACTTGAAGCCCACGACTCTAGCGCACCCGAGCTTACCGGATGGTTCCGCTAAAGAAACGCCGGTGTCCGTTTGCGCCGGGCAAAGCGAGCTCTGCGACAGTCGTCCAATGCGTCGGTGTCACGACTGTCAGCGTGGTCGCTCGCGAGCTGACAACAGCCGGACGCGAATGTTCGACTGGAGCCGTGGACCACGCCGGCTCCGCTTGATGTCGGCTCGCTCCGCCGGCTCGGACTCCGGGGGACCGGAGTCCCAGTCTCGCTTGCGCTCGACCCACGCCGGCTCCGCTTGGGGCCAGCGCCCTCAGCGGGTCTCGAACGCTACAGGTCCATTCGAGGCGCACCATCGCAAGAGCGCGCCCGTCACGCCGCGTCTCCGCGGATGGACGACCAAGTGCGTGCGGGGCGCGGGGCTCGCGCCCTCTTCCTCGGACCAGCCGCCTACATTTACGTAAGTCGATTCGCCGTGAGCGAGCTTCACGAGCCTCGGCGTGTGGGTGTGGCCCATGACCACGAAGCGCGAGGGGAAGAGCCTGACCAACTTGCTAGCTCGCTCGCGGAGCCGATCGTCGGCGTCCACCGTTCGTTGATTGGCGATATACCGATAAGCCACCATCGAGAGACCGAGGACGGCCGCCGCTCCAATCCAGAACGCGGCCCCCGGCAGGCGGAGCAGCGCGAGAATCAAGAGGGCTGTTCCCGCGACGAAGAGGAGCGCGAGCCGATCGACCAAGAGGCTCGCCATCACGCCGCGCACGGTCCTCGTGATGGGGGGTGTCTGGAGCACGCGGGCCGCGCGCACGTGTCGCAGCCGGATGCGATGCCTGCGAGCGAAGCGCACGAGCGCCCCCCAATGTTGGCGCCGCAGGGTGCGCGCCGACGCCGACCAGTGCTGCCGCCACAGCCTGAAGAGCTGCGCCACCGCTCGGACATAGCGCCAAAAGAGCTGCGTCATGCCGACGAGCCCCATGCGCACGCCGAGTCGAACATAATCGACGACGCCGAGCTCCTCATGACCGTGCTCGGGGAGCCCGCGCGTAGGGCGGACCACGTGTCGCAGCAAGACCTCACAGAACCCGAACGAGAGGCGCTGACGGTCACCGGCAGCGAGCGGCATCATCGGATGATCGGTCGCGCAGAACGGGTCGTATTGGTGGCCGTGCTCGACGTAGACGGCCCCCGCCACGTAATAGAACCAGGGGTTGTGGTCGACGCGCGCCGCGAAGTCGCGGCGTGAGATCGCGGTCGTGCGATGCGCGAGCAGGATCTCGAGGAGCTCGGCGCGGACAGAGCCCCAATAGAGCTCCAAATCATGATTGCCGTGCACGAACGTGAGCGCGTTGCCGGCCTCGACGAAGGCCGCGAGCGCGGCGAAGACCTCGGCGTGGCGCTGGGCCACGCGCCGCAGCTTCTCTCGGCTGTGGTCTTCAGCGTTGCCGAGGCCGTGAGCGCGCTCTTCCTCGGTCAGGGGGGTTTGGAGCGACAGTCCGTCGGGGGCGACGGACATGCCGATGAAGTCGATGAAGTCACCCGCGACGACGAGCCGCCAGCGCCGGCCCTCTGCGGGCGTGCGCCGATAATGGTCGAGGAGCCCGACGAGGTCGCGATCGACCTCGGCCGAGCGACGCGCGCCGTGAGGCGTGAGGTCGTTGATGTCGCTACCGAGGTGGACGTCGGACAGGACGAGCAAGCTCTCTTTGAGGGGAGCTCTCCCGCGCGTCCGGTCGAGTCGTGCGCGCAGCCATGTCATTGTCTTCAGCGTGGTGCTTCGGGTCCTCACGGACCGTCACGAATTGGACATGATTGGTCCGGAGGCCGTCACCCGCCGCACGATCCGGACCTTGACGTCGTCATGATCGCCGACATTCAAGACAGCGCAGGCGGCGAGACCGCGCTCGTGACGACACCTACGCGGTGACGCTCGACGTCTCGCTCGGCGCGACCCCTCACGCGAGCTTCACGGACGTCGAGCAAACGAAGGTCGGGGCGTGCATCTCGATCGACGCGGGAGCGACCAAACAGTTGCCATCGCGGTCGTCGTGGGTCCTCACGACTGTCGCAGTCGCGGCGCTATGGGCCGCGCGTCGAGCCCGCCGGTCGAGGCCCGCGCGTGACGGCCAGTCGACCTGACCCTGCCAGCGCCCCGGTCGATCTCGAGTATGCTGGCCTCCTTATGAGCCCTCGCGTGGTTGCCTGCTTCTTGATCCTGGGCGCAGGGTGCAACGGCGTCTTGGGGATGGATGAGGTCGAGCTGCGGAATGACGGCGGTGGTGGCGCTGGAGTTGGCGGCAATGGCGGCGGGCCTGGGGCTGGTGGCGATCAGGGCGTTGGTGGGCAAGGCGGCGCTATGGGCCCGACGCTCTGTCAGCCCATCCCAGCCGACAATATCGTGGTGGACGGGTCGTTCGAGCAGCCGATTGGACAGTATTGGAGCGGGTACAACGCGCATGTTACCCAAATGCCGTTTACCGGTTCTGACAGCTGCGACGGTGACAACTATGTCAACATTCTCGACTTTGACTACACTGCGGAGGCCTGGGGTTCGGGCGACAAGGAAGTGCTGAAAGCGGCCAATACCGATTGTGTCGAGTGGAGCTACTCGGCGCGCGCAGCCAGCCCGGACGTCTATGTCTGGCTGACATTCGCGTTCGAGGGGACGCCCTACGTCGTGAACGATCTCACGGGGCAGAATGGCGTCTATATGCAGTCCCAGGCGTGGACGCTCTATCACGGTGCGTGTCGGCTCACGCTGCCGGGCTCCATCGGTCACATCAACGTGTACGTCTCGCTCGACGAGGACCACGACGCGAACGATCCCGACATGATCGCGGACTTCGACTCGCTCGTTGTCCGCCCGATTCCTTGCACGGTGTCGACGCCGCCTTGCGACGTCGAGCCGTGAGCGCCGACTGACCGCTGAGCCCGACTGCGACTACAGCATGAAGCCGGCGACGATCGCGCCGACTAGCATGAGCGCGCCGAACACGAGGAGCGCGCCGCCGAGCGTGCGCCTGCCTGTTCGTTGTTCGGTGAGCCCCGCTTCATCCGAGTCGAAGACTCGCACGCCGGCCCCCGCGCTCTCGAACAAGCCGAGCCCGTTTGGCGTCGGCGCGACCCAACCCACTACGCTGATGAGCTCTCCCGGCTCGATGCGTGTCTCCAAGACGGCCTCGATGTTCTCTCCGCTGCCACCGAGGCGCTGCCCCATGCTTCGCTGCTGCGCGGTGGTGAGCGGCCCGGCGAAGGCCCCGCCCACGACGATGAGTCCGCTGCGGTTCGTCCAATAGTATTGCGTCTTGACCACCGAGATCCTCGCGGTCGAGACCAAGAGCCACGCTGCGCCGTCGACGATGTAGAAGTCACGCTCGAGCCTCTCGACGGTGTGCAGCACGCGCCGAGCGACGAGCTGCGCTGCCGTCTCGTAGAAGACAGTCGGCACGGCCGCCGCAGGACTGAGCTCGACGCCGCGCGGGCCGGGCTGAGCCACGCCGCGGACCCGGACGCGCGTCCCTGGTCGCGCGGCCGAGAGCGGTGTCAGCGGGAGCTTCGCGTCTCGGACGAGGGCGCTCATGCCGCCGCCGAACATGATGAAGAGCCCGAACGCGGCGAGCGCGAGCCCCATGATTGCGCCACCCACGCAGAGACCCATCAAGTCCCGCGCGGCCCCCGCCAAAGC
This sequence comes from Polyangiaceae bacterium, assembly GCA_046351325.1. Lineage (GTDB taxonomy): Bacteria > Myxococcota_A > Polyangia > Polyangiales > Polyangiaceae > Xiheicaenibacterium. Next base: position 603,789 of record JAXLYR010000002.1, read on the forward strand.
CGTCATTCGAATGAAATACCTCACGTTCGGGCGCGGGGAGAGTGCCCTTCAGTTTCCGCGGGGGCTCGAGGATGATGCGCGCCGTCGAGTACGAGAAGGTTCACGCATGAGCAAGGCTGTTGTCATAGGCGGGGCGGGATTCATCGGGCGGCGACTCGTCGAGATGCTGGCTGGCAATGAGCCACACCCCGATTGGGCTCGCTTCGATCATGTCCACGTCGTGGACTTGGCGCCCGCGACCATCGCAGAAGGTGAAGCTCCGCGCGTCACCACCGCGAAGGCGGACGTGCGCTCCCACGACGATCTGCGGCGCGCGTTCGAAGGCGCGGACACCGTCTTTCATTTGGCGTCGGTCGTCGACGTCGGCTTGAAGAAGAGCGCGACGATCGAGCCGACGAACGTCGGCGGAGCGCGCAACGTCGTGGCTGCGGCGCGCGAGGCCGGGGTGCGAGCGCTCGTCTACACGAGCTCCGAGGACGTGTTGCTCTCGGAGATCCCCGTGCGCGGCGGCGACGAGACCATGCCTTATCCGGCGCGACCGATTCACGACTACGTGCGGACCAAGATCGAGGGCGAGCGCATCGTCCTCGGCGCCGACGATCCGAGCGGCCTTCGCACGTTGGCGATCCGCCCCGTCCACGTGTACGGGCCCCGCGATCCGCATGCGATCGTCACGAGCCTCCGCGCCTTCGCGAAGGGCTCGGTGCCGTTCCTCCTCGGGAACGGCGAGGCGCTCTTCGACGTCGTGTACGTCGACAACGTCGTCCACGCCCACCTACTCGCGGCGCGCGCGCTCCACGAGGCTCCCCATCGCGTCGCGGGCCGCCCCTACATCGTGAACGAGGACCACGCGGTCAACTACTTCGAGTGGCTGCGTCCTTATGCCGCGCGCAAGAACGTGAAGATGCCTCGCTTGCGGCTCGGGCGCAGGCCGACCCACGCCCTCGCGCGGGCGATGGGCCTCGTTCATCGCGTGACCGGTCTCGAGGTTCCCTTCCATTCCTTTCACGCGCACGTCATCGGCGAGGATTTCTACTTCTCGTCGCGCCGAGCAAAGACGGAGCTCGGCTACACGCCGATCGTCTCCGTCGAGGACGCGCGGCGCCGCACGCTCGAGTGGCTCGATCACGTGGCGCTCGAGGGCTGAGGATCGGATTCTCGTCGAAGGGCTGCGTCCTTTCCGCGAGGTCCCCGTCTTGAGGGCAGGAGACTACGAAGATGAACGAGCAGACGAAGGATGAAGTTCGCGCCGCCGTGCGGGATCAATACGGCAAGGTCGCACGGCAGAACGCGACGGGCTGCGCGCCCAGCTGCTGCGGCAGCGGCGCGGACATGAGCTTGAAGCTCGGCTATTCGGCCGAGGATCTGGCGGCAGTCCCCGAGGGCGCGAACATGGGTCTCGGGTGCGGCAATCCGCAGGCGATCGCGGCCCTCAAGGCTGGCGAGACGGTCCTCGACCTCGGAGCAGGTGGTGGCTTCGATTGCTTCTTGGCGGCCAAACAGGTCGGTCCGACGGGCAAGGTGATCGGCGTCGACATGACACCCGACATGGTGTCGAAGGCCCGGGTCAACGCACAGAAGGTCGGCGCGACCAACGTCGAGTTCCGCCTCGGGGAGATCGAGCATCTGCCTGTCGCTGACAATACTGTAGACGTCATCCTCTCGAACTGCGTCATCAACCTCAGCCCGGACAAGGGCGCCGTCTTCCGCGAGGCCTTTCGTGTCCTCAAGCCCGGCGGTCGTCTCGCGATCTCGGACGTCGTCAAATTGAAGGCTCTGCCCGAAGCACTCGAGCGCGACATGGCGGCGCTCACGGGGTGCGTGTCGGGGGCCGCGACGGTCGACGACGTGCGAGCCATGCTCGCTGCGGCAGGCTTCGGCACTGTCGTGGTCGACGTCCGGCCCGAGAGCCGCGAGTTCATCCGCGAGTGGATACCGGACTCCAACGTCGAGGACTTCGTCGCCTCGGCTGCCATCGAGGCCGTGAAGCCAGGTGGGAAGTCCTGCTGTGGCCCCTCGTGTTGCGAGCCCGGAGCCTCGGCGTGATCGACGCCGCGGCGCGCGGTGCATGGCGCGAGCTCGAGACTCGCCTCAGGCCGTTCATCGCGCGGCGCGTGCCCACGGCGAGTGATGTCGATGACGTTGTACAAGATATTTTCTTGCGAATGCAGCGCGGCTTGGGTGGTCTTCGCGACGACGAGCGCTTCGGGCCCTGGGTGTACCAGGTCGCGCGGAGCGCCATCGTCGAGCATCGACGCTCCCTCGCGCGCCACCCCATCGCCGAGGGCGTCACGGTGGAAGAGCCCGTCGAGGACGGTGACGATCGCGCGGTCGAGGAGGAGCTCGCGCTCCACGTCGCGCCGTTCGTCGCGATGCTGCCGTCGCCCTACCGCGAGGCCCTCACCCTCGTCGAGCTCGAGGGCCTCACGCAGAAGCAGGCGGCCGAGATGCTCGGCGTTTCGCTCTCGGGGATGAAGTCGCGCGTGCAGCGGGGGCGCGTGCAGCTGCGCCGCGCCCTCGAGGATTGCTGTCACATCGCGCTCGACGTTCGAGGTCGCGTGGTCGCCTGCGAACCGCGACCGGATGGGCGTCTGCCGAGCGGGTGCTGCGAAGCGACTCGGTGCGCTGCGAGCGATTCACCCTCGAGCCGCGCGCGTTGATTGGCCCCGCGCTCGTGGGTCGCGCAGTCTACCAGAAGTCGCCGGAGAGCCGCGGGTAGCTTGCACACCTCGCAAGCAATCAGCCTTCTCTTCTAGGTCGAGACCAGTGAGCGGCGACGTGAACCGCACTCGGGTTTTGTCTTTTTCGAGTTCGCAACGGGAATGTTTGCGGAGTGAGGAGCCTTGCCCTGTACGATCCCTCCTACCGGTCCAGTCTTCCGCCGAGTGGCCCCGAAAACACAGCTGGGTCGCTTCCGCGCAGAAAAGGAAGGGCTATGAACATCTCGATCACGTTCCGGCATATGGATGGCACGGATGCGGTCAAAAACTATGCGAACGAGAAGATCTCTCGGCTGCAGAAGTTCCTGCGTCAGGCGATGACGGCGCAAGTCACGCTCTCCGTCGAGGGCTTGGAGCACATCGCTGACGTGCGCATCCACTCGGGGAGCGCGACGTTCCACGCGAACGAGCGCAAGGAGGACATGTACGCTTCGATCGACCTCGTCCTCGACAAGCTGGAACGTCAGATCCACGCCCAGAAGGGGGCGAACGTCGCAAAGAAGCACGGTGGGATGAGCGCTGGTGAGTTCGCGGTCGCGGTCGAACGCGAGTCGCAGCGCGGCACGCGCGGCTGAGTTCTTCGGCAGAGTTTTTCGGCTGAGTTTCTCGTAAGTGGCCGTGGCCTTCGCTGGCGCGAGCGAACAGGACCGGTGAGGAGGTCGAGCCTGCGAGGGCTCGCGGCCACAGCAGGGTAGACACAGCAGGGTGGACGCAAGACGCGTCGTTCAGCGGGGGGCGCCGAACGACGCGGGCAGTTGTCCCGTCGGTGCGGGGCGATCGCAAAAGGCAGTTCGTGTTGTGGCGTGTGCTAAGGTTCCGGAGCCTTAGCCATGCTGGTCGTCGACATCCTCAGTCCGAGTCGAGTGTCGGTCGCAGGTCTCGGTGCCGGCGCGAAAGGTGCGGACGTCGAGACCAAGCAAGCCGTCCTGCATCGGCTCGCGGAGCTCCTCTGCTCCGGGGAGAGCGCCCTCGATCCGGTGAAGATCGAGCAGATGCTCCTCAAGCGAGAGGAACAACAATCCACCGGCGTCGGCGGTGGTGTCGCCATCCCCCACGCCGCGATCGAGGAGCTCGATCACATCGTCGGTGCGGTCCTGCTCTGCCCGAAACCCGTGGGTTTCGATGCGATCGATGGTCTGCCCGTCTCGATCTTCTTCGCGGTCATCGGTCCGCGTCGCGCGGTCGGCGAGCACCTGAAAACGCTGGCGCGCGTGTCGCGCCTGCTGCGGGACGACCATTTCCGCAAGCGGCTCGTCTCGGCCGTCGACGGTCGTACGGCGTTCGAGCTCATCGCCAGTGAAGAGGGGCGCCCCGCGGTGTGATGCGGGGCTCGCGTTCGCTTCACGACGTTCTCGCGCTCAGTCTCCCGCTTCTTGGAAAGGCAGCCTGGAAGCCATGAAATCCGACGACGATCCTCCGTCCCGGGCGGCGCCCTCGAGCTCGAAGAACAGCACGCCCGGCGGGCAAGTGTCCTACGACTGGCCCGACGACGAGACCTTCGCGGGGCCGGCTCCATCCGAGTCTCCCGCGAAGCGTCCGCTCATGTCGGCGCGCGCGCTGCTCGACGAGACGCTCCACGGTCTGTCGCTGGCCCTCCTCGCCGGGAGAGCCGGTCTTGATCGACCCATCGCGCACACCCGAATCCAGAAGAGCGGGCTCGCGCTCGCGGGGCACTTCCACGGCATCGTGCCCTCGCGCATCCAGATCCTCGGTCAGACCGAGCAATCGTTCGTCGATCGGTTGGAGCCGAACGCTCGCGAGCGCGCGCTCGCCGGCTTCTTCGGGCTCGGCCTCAGCTGCGTGGTCCTCACGGGTGAGCTCGGGCGCGCGGCGCCCAAAATCATCGAGCGCGCCGACGTGACCGACACACCTCTTCTGCACGCACCGGAGCGATCGAGCCTGACGATCACCTCGCTCCACGCGCTCCTCGATGAGCGGCTCGCGCCTCGCAAGCGCCTTCACGGCGTGCTCATCGACGTGTTCGGCGTCGGCCTCTTCTTGATGGGAGGCAGCGGCGTCGGCAAGAGCGAGTGCGCGCTCGAGCTCGTGATGCGTGGTCACCGCCTCGTCGCCGACGACGTCGTCGAGTGCGACTTCCGTCCTCCGGGGATGGTCTTCGGCGCGCCGGCGAAGCTCCTGCGACACCACCTCGAGGTTCGCGGTCTCGGCATCCTCAACATCAAGGATCTCTTCGGTGTGACGGCGATCCGCGAGCGCAAGCGCGTCGACGTTGTCGTGCGCCTCGTCGACGAAGCGAGCGCCGAAGCAGACTTCGATCGGCTCGGGCTCGACGAGCGATTCCACACGATCCTCGGCGTGTCGATCCCCGAGCTCGTCGTGCCTGTGCGACCCGGTCGCGATATGGCCTCCATCCTCGAGGTCGCGGCTCGCAACGAGCTGCTGAAGAACGCGGGACACCACGCTGCGCGCGAGCTCTTCGGCGCGATCGAGACCCAGATCGCGACGGGCGCCCCGCGTGAGCCCATGCTTCGACTCGACGCGAGCGTGCCGTCCTCGACGGTCACGCCTGCGACAGCGCGTACGCCGATCGCGCACGACGCCGAGGGCGAGCGGCTCCCGCTTCGACAGGCCGCGGCCTTCACGCAGCGCGGCTCTCCGCTTCGTCCGCGCGAGAGCGAGTTCGGCATGCCTGCGGTGCGCGCGCCGCGCACCGACGAGTCTTCCGCGCCTCCGCCGGTCGGCCCGCACCAGGGCCGGCTCGGCCCCCTCGGCGGCGGCAGGGAACGCAAATGAACGAGAGTCCGTCGAGTGAGCGCAGGAGAACCCACGTCGTGGTCGTGACGGGTCTCTCCGGGGCTGGCAGATCGACGGCGATGGCGGCCCTCGAGGATCTCGGGTTCTACAGCATCGAGAACGCTCCGCCGTCGGTCATCGTCGAGGCCATCGAGGCCTGCGAGCAAGCGGGCGTTCGTCGCATCTCGCTCGGCATCGGCAACTCCGTTCCGGCGTTCATCGAGAGCACCGCGGATGCCGTCGCGAAGCTCGCCCCACAATCGAATCGACGCGTCACGACGCTCTTCCTCGACGCGACCGATGAGGTCCTGCTCCGCCGCTTCAGCGAGACGCGGCGGCCTCACCCTGCGTTCTCACGCGAGCAAGACGCGGCCGGCGTGCTCGAGGGAATTCGCATCGAGCGTCGTAGGTTGTCACCGCTGCGTGCGCTGTCTCCGCTCGTCGTCGACACCAGCATGCTGACCGTGCACGAGCTGCGTCGTCACGTGTTCGCCTTGTTGCGCCCCGAAGCCGGCGCGCACCAGATGGTCACGCGCGTCGTGTCCTTCGGCTTCAAGTATGGATTGCCGAGCGACGCTGACCTGGTGTTCGACGTCCGTTTCTTGGATAATCCTCACTTCGTAGCGGAGCTTCGGCCGCTGACCGGCCAAGATCGGCGCGTCTCCGACTACGTGCTTCAGGCCAAAGGGGCGGGGGACTTCGTGGATCGAACGGCCGAGCTCTTGAACACACTGCTCCCTCGTTACGAGGAAGAGGGAAAGAGCTACCTCACCATCGCGGTCGGTTGTACGGGCGGGCGTCATCGCTCGGTCGCTCTCGCCGAAGCGATCGCCGAGCGGCTTCGTCGCGCTGCAGCCGATCCGGGCGCGCCGGGCGGGCGCGTCACCATCGTTCACCGCGACATCGAGCGCGCCGACAAGCACATACGGGAGTCGGCGCCGTGACCGCCGACGCTGGTGGGACACGCGACGGCGGTCGCGAGGCTGCGGAGGCCGTGTTCGAGATCGTGAACGAGCGCGGGATGCACGCGCGCGCCGCGACGAAGCTCGTTCAGCTCGCGGGCCGATACCGCTGCGACGTCCTGCTCTCGAGCGACGAGGCCGAGGGCGTGAACGCGAAGAGCGTGATGGGCGTGCTCCTGCTTTGTGGAGCGAAGGGGACGATGCTCCACGTCCGCGCCGACGGGCCCGCAGCGGGTGAGTGCGTGGACGCCATCGGGGTCCTCATCGCCAACCGCTTCGGAGAGCCGGAGTGAGCGCCGACAACGACACCAGCACGCTCGCCGGCCTTCCGGGGTCGCCCGGCCTCGCGATCGGCACCGCCTACGTCCTCGGTCATCAGCTCGTACGCATCCCGCGTCGCAGCGTGCCCGTCAGCGAGCGCGCGTTCGAGATCGACCGGTTTACCTCGGCGCGCAGGCGCGCTCGGGACGATCTTCGCCGCTTGGTCTCGGCGCTGAGCGATCGATCTTCAGGGTCGGCGAGCGCCGTCCTCGAGGCCTACGCGCTCATGGTCGACGACCCGATGCTCACCGGCGAGGTCGAGCGTCGCATCACCGAAGAGGCGCGCTGCGCAGAGTGGGCCGTCGCGCTCGCGGTTCAGGCCTTCTCGCACAAGCTCGGTGAGGCCGACGATCCGTACTTGCGCGAACGCAGCCGCGACATCGAGTTCGTCGGTGAGCACCTGCTTCGCGCGTTTGGTCAGACCGGCGAGCTGAAGAAGCTCCCGGCCGGTCCTGTCGTGCTCGTCGCCCGCGATCTGTCCCCCGCGGAGACCGCGGGCTTCGTCAACGACTCGGGTGGTGGCCGGGGTGAGGGTCGCGACGGGGCGAAGAGCTTCGTCGTCGCGTTCGCGACCGAGGGCGGGACCCGCACGAGCCACACGTCGATCACGGCGCGCGCGCTGAAGCTGCCCGCGGTCGTCGGGGTCTCGGAGCTCTGCTCGATCGTCTCCACGGGCGATCTCTGCATCATCGACGGCATCCGCGGCACCATTATCGTCAACCCAACTGACGAAGCTCTCGCCGAGGCTCGAGCCCGCGCCGAGCGCTACCGCGCTCTCTCCGTCGAGCTCACGCGCGCAAGGGAGCGCGCGGCGACCACGCTCGACGGCACGACCGTCGCGGTGCGCGCCAACGTCGAGGTCCCCGACGAAGCGCGCGAAGCGAGCGGCGAGGGCGCCGAGGGCGTCGGCCTCTACCGCACCGAATATCTCTACGTCGACCGCCTCCATCCGCCGAACGAAGAGGAGCAGTTCGCTGCGTTCCGCTCGGTCGCCGAGGCCATGCCCCACCACCCTGTGGTGCTGCGCACGTTCGACATCGGTGGTGACAAATTTGTCTCCACGTTCAAGGTCCCTGTCGAGCTCAACCCGATGCTCGGGCTGCGCGCGGTCCGGCTCGCGGTGTCGCGCCCCGACATCTTCCTCGAGCATTTGCGCGCGATGGTCCGCGCGAGCGCACACGGCGACGTTCGCATCATGGTGCCCATGGTGAGCGGGATCGGCGAGCTCCGGTGGGTCCGCTCGATGCTCGACAAAGCCATCGAGCAGGTCCGCCAAGCGGGGCATCCCGTCGCCGAACACATCCCGCTCGGGGTGATGATCGAGGTCCCCTCCGCGGCGATCCTCGCGGATCACTTCGCGCGCGAGTGCTCGTTCCTCAGCATCGGGACCAACGATCTCATCCAGTACACACTCGCCGTCGATCGCGCGAGCCGGCGGCTGGCCTACCTCGCGTCACCGTTCGATCCCGCGATCGCTCGCTTGATCCGGCGGATCGTCGCCGCGGGTGAGGACCACGGTCGCAGCGTCAGCGTCTGCGGCGCGATGGCCGGTGACCCTCTCGGTGCGGTGCTGTTGCTCGGGCTCGGCGTCCGTGAGTTCTCGATGGAGGTCGGGGCGATCGCCGAGATCCGCGAGACGCTGCGCCGCGTGTCGCTCGACGAGGCCGTGCGGGTCGCCGAGCGCGCGCTCGAGCTCGCGACCGCCGAGGAGGTCGAGTCGCTGGTAGTCGAGTCGTTCGCGCCCCGGCTGCACGATCTCTTGAGCGGTGAGGCGTGACCTTCTCGGTGCGACGCGGGCTCTTGTTCTTCGGTCTCGTCGCAGCCTGCGAGGCCCCGTCGGCGTCGCCTTCGGATGAAGCGACGGCGAGCGCGAGCCAAGCCTCGAGCGCGTCGTCAGCGACGCTCCCGACCAACAACGGGAGCGCTGCGACAGCCGCCGCCTTCGAACCGCAGGGCCCCTTTCAGACGGGGTTCTCCGATCCGGTGGGGCTCACCGCAATTGCTGCCTCGGGGCGCACGATCGCGGTCGCCGCTGGCCCGAACCTCGTGATCCTCGATCCCTCGAGCGGTCAGCGCCTCTGCACGACCTACGCAGACGACCTCGATCGAAAGGCCGAGTTCACCGCGCTGGCGGTGTCGCGCGATGGCAGTCGCGTCGCCGCTCGGCAGGGCGCCGCTGGTGTGGTCGTCCTCGAGCGCGACACCTGCCGCGCGGTCTTCCACGGCAAGGTCAGCGATGGGCTCGCGCACGGCTCGCTGCGCTTCTCGGCGGATGGCGAGACGCTCGCGGTCCTCACCGACGGCACCCGCAAATACCAGCTCGTCCAAGCCCTCGATCTGCGCAGTGGCGCCGCCCATTCGCCGCTCCGCGCGCTCGACGCCACGCCAGAAGAGGACCCGCGCCCCGAGGCCTTTCTCGCGCCCGACGGTCGGACCGCGCTTCGGCTCGTCGAGCTCGACGTCGAGAAGAAGAAGGAGGGCTGCGAGACCCAAGCGACCCCGAAGCGCTGGGCACTCGAGAGCGTTCAGCTCGGGGCTCGCCCGAGCGACAGCGCGCTGACCTTCGGGGACGCAGCGACGATCAGCGCGGACTTCACCGAGCACCCCAAGCCCATCGCGTTCAGCGACGACGCGGCGCTCGCGGTCATCGTCTCCGGTGCTCAGGTCGGTCTCTACGATCTCGCGCGCAGCGAGCGCAAATTCAGCTTCGAGAGCAGTCCGCCGCTCGCGGCCGCCATCGCCCCCGACGGGTCGCGAGTCCTCATCCTCTATCCAGATCGCCTCGAGGTCCGCGCGAGCTCGGGCGTTGTCTCGACGACGCCGCTGCCGACTCGCACGGTTGCAACGCAGCCCTTCGCGCCGATCGCGAGTACGGTCGTGACCCCACGCGTCGGGTTCAGCAGCGCTGGCGCAGGCGTTTTTGCGACTTACGCTCTCGACGCAGGCACCAACGCACAAACCCTTCGCGGCACTGCGATTTACCTCGCGTGCAGCGGCGCTTCGCTCGATGCATGTGTCGAGCAGCGTGGCGAATTCAGTATCGATATGCCGTTCCCGAATTTCGCCTGGCCTGACATGGTGGGTGGCTTCTCCGACGACGGGCGCTCGGTCGCTCTGCCGAATGGAACGTTGCTGCAGTTTGGCAAGTCCGTGATGGGCAGCAGCACCTCGTCCGCGTCGAGTGCGCCGTGAGCCTGCGGTTTTCCCTGGGCGCGCTGGCTCCGACTGCGCTGCTCGTGGGGTGTGGCAGCGCGCCGCTCGCGCACGTGGAGACCTCGGTCCCGGACGCGGTCGCCGTGCGCGGCGCGGTGGAAGAGTACTCGCTCGTCGGAGACAACGTCGCGGTCGAGGCCGATGTCCGAGCGTCCGCTGCGTATACGGTGCACTTCCCCAATTCGAAGGGGACGCTCAAGTTCGCGCCGGACGCGCATGACGCCTCGAGCTTCGAACTCGACATCGATGTAACCGTCGCGACGTCGAGCCTGCAGATCGTCGCCGACATCGCTCGCGACAAGTTCCTTCACGCGGGCGATTACCCGACAGCCCGCTTCGCGACACGGTCGCTTCGCCCGGGACTCGAGGCCGGCAGTTATACCCTCTTTGGCGATCTCACCTTGCACGGCAAGACCTTGAGCCTCTCGATGCCGGCGCACGTCGTCGCCGACGACTGCCACGTCTCGATCGATGTGGAGTTCGGCGTCGATCGGCAAGCCTTCGGGGTCGTCGCCACAGGCGTCCTCGAGGACGTCGTATCCAACACGGTCGTCGTGCGGATCAAGACCTCCGTCTTGCGACAGTCGTGCAAGGGATGACTGACAGTGTTGTAACAGTGGTTCAGGCGACCGCAGCGAGGACGAGGATCTTCACCGCGGGGCCGCCGCGCTCGTCGCGAGCCTCCGCGACCCCGACGCCGATCGCGGTGGCAGCCGGCGTCAGGAGCGAGGCGCTCGGCGTGTACTCCGTCGCGGAGACGACGCGCTGTCCTGTCACCGTGATCGAACCTGCCTTGCCGCGCTTCTTCTGATCCTCGGCGACGCGACGACCGACCTCGGCGAGCGCCGCGTCGCTGAGCGAGTCCTCGAGCTCGGTGACCTTCGCGCGCGCGACCTCATCGAGGTTCGCGTCGATCGTCGCCGGCGGCAGGCCGAGCCGCTTTCGCTCCTCGCCAATTCGTTCGATGACGGTCTGCCGCGCCACATCCGTCGATTGGCGGATTGCAGGCTTCGCGAAGACCTGGACGAAGAGCCGATTGCCCGCGTCTTTGAATCCACCCTCGGCGACGCCTATTCCGATATGCGTGACATCGGTGCTCAGCAGGTTCTCTCGATGTCCTGGGCTCGCGAGGAGGCCATCCTCCGCCGCGTCGACGTCGGGGGCATCCGCCAGATTCTCACGGGCGAAGAGCACAGCGATTCGAGCGCGCGCGAGGCGATCTTCGAGCTTTCCCGTGGTGGGCGACGTGTGTGAAAAGAACCGGGCGCGGCGCATGTCGTCGGCGTGCGCGCGGGCGACCGACGTGAGCGCGTCGTCGTGAGCGAGGGCCGGCACGCCGGCGGCCTGCCGATCGCGATTGACCCGCTCGAGCATGGAGCGCTCGAGGTCCTCGAGCGACGGAGCTTTGGGGCGCTCGGGCGTGCCCGCGCAACGCGCGCAGCCCATCGCCAGAGCGCCCGCGAGCAGCTGACGCCGGCGGAGGCCTCCATCGTGATCTCCAGTGAGCTTGATCGAGCCGGGGGAGCGGCGCACCATGACGGCATGATGAAGTCGTTCTTTGCTTGGCGTAAGAGCGGTTCTCCTCGGTCCGTCGCGCGCGGCGCCACGCTCGCGCTCGTCGCCCTCGGGGTGTGGAGCGGCTGCTCCGACGACGCCCCGACCGGCGGCTCAGGGGGCTCGGGCGCGAGCACCACGGGCGGCGGTGGCAATGTGGCTACGGGCGGGGCCGGTGGCGGCGGCGGCTCCTCGCAAGGCGGCCAAGGTGGCTCGGCGGGTGGGACTAGCCAGGGCGGCGCGGGTGGCAGCGCCCAGGGCGGCGCGGGCGGCGGCACCGTCGCAACACCCGAGTGCGCAGTGCCCGCGGACTGCCAGCTAGTCAACGACTGCTGCACGTGTGCAAGCATCCCGACGGGTGACACGCCTCCCGATTGCAACGTCCCCGAGTGCTTCGCGACGGCGTGCTCCACTGCGGGATACAATGGCTCGCTCGACTGCCAGCTCGGGCAATGCGTGGCGGGCTTCGATTGTGATGGTTCGATGACGGTCTGCGCGCAGCCCCCGCCAGAGTGCGAACCCGGCAAGACGCCTGCCGTCGTGAACGGTTGCTGGGGCGGTTGTGTGTTCGCGAGCGAGTGTCGAGTCGTCGGCGATTGCAATCAGTGTGGGCCGAGCGACGTCTGCGTTCATCGATCCGTCGGCCCCGCCGACCAGCTGCACTGCGTGGCGGTCCCGCCCGAGTGCGGCACGAAGGCTTCGTGCGACTGTATGGGTATGGCCGTTTGCGGAGGTGTCCAATGCGCCGAGGTGAACGGTGAGCTCGAGTGTCTGACCCAGTGACGTCAGGCATGCAGCGCGCTCGACTCGTCGTCGCGACTCTGGCGTTCGCCGGCGCGCTGTCCGCCGTCCTACCGTCGTGTCGCGAGGTCGTCGTCGGTGAACCCGTCGACCTCACGGATCGGGTCTGCACGCTCCTCGAGAGCTGTTATGGAACGAGCGCGTTCACCTGCACCGATATTCGCGCCCGGTTCGAGGGCGCCGACGACGCGACTCGCGCGGCGTTTCTGGGCAATTTCGACACGCAGACTTGCTTCGCGACGTGTCCTGGGGCGCGCGCGTGTCTCGATGCTCCCCCGTTTTGCGGAGTGAGCGAGTGCCAATCGGATACCGACTGCTGCGGCTGGTCGACGGGGACTGCCGCGTGTCTATCGGGTTATTGCTGTCGCCCCGACGGGGTGGCTTGTGGTGACGACGCGCTGTTCTGTTGCAATGGCTTGTGCGAAGACGGGGGCTGCGGCGGGTACGTCTGCGCCGATATCGGCGCGACCTGTGCGACCGACTTCGATTGTTGTTCGCAGTACTGTGTCGATGACGTCTGCCAAATACGCAATTGCTCGAATCCCGGGGAGCCGTGCCTCGGTGACGACGATTGCTGCACCATCGGCGGCACCAGTCTGAAGCTCACGTGTGATCCCCAATCGAGCACGTGTGTCGGTGGGGATCAGGCCTGTATCCCGCAGGGTGAGACTTGCTTCGCCACGGACGTCCTCCCTTGCTGCGACGGGCTCCCTTGCCAGCTCGGGGCGGACGCGCAGACGGGGGTCTGCGCGAACAGCTCCACGTGCCTCGGCCCCGAGTCGGACTGCGATCCGATGTTGGGTAATCCCTGCTGCCCGCCATATTTCTGCAGTCCGACGACGGCGCGGTGCCAGCCGCAGACGAACAACTGCGCCGGCCCGACCGAGCCCTGTAATGGTGATACGGACTGCTGCACGGGCTTGCAATGCGCGGGCAATGTCTGCGAAGCCCCGACCTGCAATACGGCGTCGTGTCACAGCCCTTGCGTCACCGGTGCCCCGATTGACCTGCCGTGTCCGTCGACTCCCGCGCTGTCGACGGACGCGCTCGATTGCATCACGAAGGTCCTCGGTATTCGGCCCGCGTGCGGCTGCGTCGAATGGGCGAGTGAGTGCGTGGACGCCGCGAGGATGGCGTGCGGCCCGCTCTGCGCGAACACCAACTAGCTGGTTGCCGGCCACTCCGCCAAGGCGCGCGGCCGCTCCGCCAGGAGGTTACTCCGCGCCGCACCCGAGGACGGCGACGCCGAACTCGTTCTTGCCCTCCACCATCTCGCAGTCGGGCGCTCGACAGAAGTGCTCGCAGAACTCGCCAGTCGCGGCGGTGCAGCCGTGGGTGCCGCCGGGGATCGTCCACACGCAGCCGTCGCCTTTGCAGCTGACCTTGAGGTCATCGAACTCGCGGTCGCCCTGCGCGCACTCACGCACGCATACCCCGCTCGCGTCTTTGGTCAGGCCCTCGCGGCAAGCCGAGTCGAGATCCTTGCAGCCGCCCTCCTCTTCGAGCGCGCCGTCGGGACAGATTTTACGGCATTTGCCGTCGAAGCCCGCGGCCTGGCCCTCGGCGCAGTTCTCCACGAGGACATCGCTGTTGCGGCGCACGACCACGCTCGCGGCGACTTGGAGGTTCGCCTCGGCGGTGGGGAAGGAGATATAGCCATAGCCTGCGTCGCCCCACGCGCTGCCCCAGCTATTTCGGATCTCGAAATAGGACTTACCGCCGATGTTCTTGAAGCCCACGAGCAAGACCGCGTGCCCGAAATTCCGGCCCTCGTCGTAGTCCTCAATCACCCCACCCGGGAGCAGGTTCTGCGAATACCAGTTATCGCTCATCCGGAAGCCGACCATCAGGTCCTCTCCGTCGGCGATGGCGTGGGCCATCTGGTCGGCGGTGATGTGATCGTTGCCACCCTCGGGGCCGAGCTCGTGGACCGCGGCGACCTCGAAGGCGATCTTTCCGTCAAGGTCCTTGACCTTCGTCTCGTCGGGCGCCTCTTCGCCCTTGAGCCAGCCAGCCGCGACCGTGGAGTCGTATTTGAAGCCCTCCGCGTCGGCGAGCTCCTCGAGCACCGTGCCGGTCTGCAGCGTGCGGATCGCGTCCTGGTATCGCGTCGTGTGGTAGTGCGAGAGAAAGTGCAGCTCGCTGAGGATGATGTGACTGCCGGTCTCGGCGGCGACCGCGCCCTCGAGCGCCGCGGTGCTCGCGAAGGAAATGCACGCGGGGGCGGACCCTTGGTTCTTGATCGAGCCGTAGCGCGCTCGATGGCTGATCTCGTCGGGGAGGGGACCCGCTGCGGCTTGCAAGTCGGCGCTCGGCGCGACGCCCTTCGCGCCGAAGTCGCGTGATGGGTTCGTGTCTTCGGTCGCCTCTTCGCACTCGACGGCGATCCAGTCCGAGCCGTTGGGGAACCAATCGCAGATGACCTTGCCGTCGGCCGCGCTCGGCGGGTGGTTGGCGGACGGTTTGCCGTCGGCGCCGCACTCGCCGGGATACACGCCGACGCCTGCGGGCACGAGATCGCAGACCCAATCACACGCGGGGTAGGTCTTGCCGTCGGTCCCGCAGTACTTGTCCGCGTTCTCGGTCGCGTCCTTCGCGCAGCCGGTCTTGCACTCGTCGTCGGTCTCTTCGTGCTTCGCCGCTGGTGAGGCGCCCGCAGCCGGTGCGCTCGATGGGGCGGTGCTGCTCGTCGCAGCGGTCGCTGAAGGCTTCGCGCTCGAGGTGGACGCCGCGCTCGAGGTGGTCGAGGTGCTCGACGTCGAACCGCTCTTCTTCTCGCCGCAGCTCGTGAGGGCGAGGATCACCAAGAACAAACGCGCGGATATCGGACGAGGCCCCATCGGCTCACGCTACGAGCACGCCGCGGACCCGGTCAAGGCGCGCTCAGCTGTCCTTCTTTCGCCGCGCGAGCTCTTCGCCGCGTAGGGTCGCGACCTCGACCTCGATGTCGACGTCGATCTCGACCTCCCACGGCGCATCGATCGGCGCCGCAGCCTTCTGCGGTCGCGTGGGGATCTCGGCGATCGCTCGCAAGACGGACCACATCTTCCCCACGCTCGCGAACCGATCGATCGCGTTCGGCGCGAGCGCCTTCTCCACCCACTCGTCGATGGCTGCGGGCAGCTCGGGGCGATCGCCGCGGAGGCTCGGGCGCGGCCCGCGCGTGACCGCGATGAGGAAGCGATCGATCGGCTGCTTGGGGTCGAACGGTGGTCGGCCCGCGAGCGCGCGGAACACCACCGCACCGAGCGAGTAGACGTCGATGCGGCGGTCGGCGTCCTTGGCTTTGCCGCGCCAGATCTCGGGCGCGATGTAAGCGGGTGAGCCCGCGACCATGCCCTCACGCGTGAGGGCGCTCGCGTTCAGATCCTTCGCCAGGCCGAAGTCGAGGAGGCGCACGCCGCCGCGGGTCATGCTGTCGAGGACGAAGATGTTCCCAGGCTTGACGTCGCGATGGATGATCCCGGCCTCGTGCGCAGCGTCGAGCGTCTCGGCGATCGGACCGAGCAGGTTGACGAGGCGCTTCAGCTCGATGCGCGCGCCGTGGTGCTCGAGCTCACCGAGGTAAGCCTCGAGGTCGCGCCCCGCGAGCAGCTCCATCACGATGTAGAGCTCGTCGCGTGAGGACTTCGCGAACGCGAAGATCTGCGCCGCGCTCGTGCCGCTCAGGGCGCCCATCGCGCGCGCCTCGCGGTGCATGCGCGTCTTGAAGTCGGGGTCTTGCGCGAGGTCGCTCGCGAGGCATTTGACAGCGACTTTGGACCCGAGCGTCTCGTCGACCGCGGCGTAGACCACCCCGTGTCCCCCGCGGCCGATAGTGCCGGTCACGCGATAGCGACCATCGATGCGCTCCCCGACTGCGTAGAGGCTCATTCGTGGCTCTTGCTCCCGAAAATGCTGGTCAAGCTCCGTCATCCTATCCGAGGACGCGTGCTCGCGCCCAACGAGCCGTGTAAGGATGCGCGCTCCCATGGCGCTCTCGAAGCGGCTCGTGTCACCCGCGCTGCTCGCCTCGGTCTTCGTCATCGCGACGAGCGGCCTGGTCTATCAGCTCATCAGCGGCACGCTCGCGAGCTACGTCCTCGGCGACAGCGTCGCGCAGTTCAGCTTCGTCATCGGGCTCTATCTCTTCGCGATGGGGGTGGGCTCCTATCTGTCGAAGCTCCTCGAGCGGGATCTCTTGGTCCGCTTCGTCGAGGTCGAGCTCGCGATCGCGCTCGTGGGTGGTCTCTCGGCGCCGATCCTGTTTCGCGTCTACACGGCGTACGGCGCCTTTCGCACGGTGCTCTACGCGCTCGTGTTCGTCATCGGGACGCTCGTGGGGCTCGAGATCCCGCTGCTCCTGCGGCTGCTCACGTTCTCCCTCGACCTGAAGGAGCTCGTCGCGCGCGTGCTCACGGTCGACTACGTCGGTGCGCTCGTCGGCAGCGTGCTCTTCCCGAGCGTGCTCCTGCCCAAGCTCGGCATCCACCAAACGAGCTTGCTCGTCGGCGCCCTCAACGGGCTCGTCGCGCTGCTCGGTACGTTCCTCTTTCCGCTCGAGCCGCGCGTCGTCGTTCGCCTGCGCGCGACCGCGGCGCTCGTCCTCGCCGTCCTCGCGTCGGTCGCGATCTGGGTCGCCGACGTGGTGAAGTCGAGCGAGAGCCAGTACCTCGGCTCGCCGATCATTTACGTGATGCAGTCGCCTTATCAGCGGGTCGTCATCACACAGTCGAAGCACGCGACGCGTCTCTTCTTGAACGGCAATTTGCAGTTCAGCAGCGAGGACGAGTACCGCTACCACGAGGCCCTCGTGCACCCACCGGTCGCGGCTTTCGGTGCGCCGCTGCATCGCGTCCTCGTGCTCGGTGGCGGCGACGGCCTCGCGGTTCGCGAGCTGCTCCGCTACCCGTCGATCGAGCGCATCGACCTCGTCGATCTGGACTCGGCGGTCACCGACTTCTTTCGCACGCACGAGCTCGGCGTGAAGCTCAACAGCGGCTCGCTCAACGACGCCCGCGTGCACGTGCGCAACGAGGACGCCTTCCGCTTCCTCGACGAGACCGACGAGCTCCCGTACGACCTCGCGATCGTCGACTTCCCCGATCCGTCGAACTACTCGGTCGGCAAGCTCTACACCGACACGTTCTATCGATTGCTCCGCGATCGCATCGGCGCGCGCGGCGTGATCGTCGTGCAGGCGACGTCGCCGGGGTACGCGCGCCAGACCTATTGGAGCGTCGTGCGCACCGTCGAAGCCGGCGGCTTCAAGGTCCTCCCCTATCACGCGTACGTGCCGAGCTTCGGCGACTGGGGCTTCGTCCTCGGCGGCGGCCCGGAGCTCGAGGTGCCGACGCAGGTCGCGACAGACACCTCCGCGCTTCGCTTTCTCGACGACGAGACGATGGCGAGCCTCTTCCGCTTTCCCAAGGATTTGGCTCGCGTCGAGGCCCCCATCAACCGCCTCAACGACCAGCGAATCGTGCCCATCTACACGACCGAGTGGGCCGAGTGGTCGCGGTAGCTCGGCGACCTCAGCCGTCGTAGCGACCCGTCTCGCGCGCCCACGCGTTGTGCGCCATCACCCACGAGCGCGCGGCAGCGGCGCGAGCCCGATGTCGCGTCGAGCGCCTGCCGTTGAGCATCCGCGCGGCCAGCGAGTAGAAGTGCGCAGCCTCCTCGTCGTGGACGGACGCGGCTCGCTCCACCGCGTCGCCGAGCGTGGCGCGCTCCTGGTGCGCGACGACCGTCACCAAGTTCATGACCTCGCCGCTCGCGACCTCTCGACGAAAGGTGAAGAGGTCGTTCGCATAGCCGACGAGGCGTCCAGCGCGCTCCTCGAGCGTCGCGACGAGCGGAGCGGGTTCGGTGATGTCGCCGTGCGCGAGCTCGTGGATGACGAGCAAGAGCGGGATGCCCGAGGTCTGCGTGCGGATCGCTGCATAGGTCCTCGGCATGACCGGCGCTGCGCTCGCGCGCGGTCCGACCTCACGACCGAAGGCGTCGAAGAGCCTCGTGACGGCGACCCGCCAGCGTGCGAGCCAAGCCTCGCTCGCGATCGCCGAGAGGCGCCCGTAGATGTCGGCGCACGCGCTCACGGGGCCAGGTTCGGCGGTGATCGAGCGCGGCCTCGTCAGGGCGTCGACGATCTCGGCAGTCGCGCCCTCCTCGGAGTGGGACTCGAGCCAATCGTCGAGCAAACAGAAGAGCACCGTCCAATCCGAGGCGATCTGGACGATCGCCGCGGGCGCGTCGTACATCGCTCGCGCGACCAAGCGACCCACTCGGCTCGCGCGCAGCCGCGGCAGGCCGCGCTCTTCGGCGACGAGCCTATGCGAGAGCGCCCAGGTCACCGACGTCGCCTCGATGCGGTCGGCGTCGGGGTGCAGGCAGCGCGCCTCGGGAGCGAAGATGCCGCTCGTGCGGCTCGTGTCCCCTGCGGCGAGCTCTCGGGCGAGGCGCTCTACAGTGTTATCAGTGGATTCGATTCGGGCTTGGGCGGGACGCGAGGTTGTCATGTCGAGCGCTACAGATTGCAGCGTCGATGCCAGGACGGTTTGCTAGGTGTTTTGCAGGGATTTTCGACGATCGATCGTGTGCGTTGCGCAGCTCCCAGCGCTGCGCACGGTTGCGCATTGAGCAAGGTGCGCGCAGCGAGAGGCTGCTCGGCCCTCGCGAACCCCTGGGGAACTGCACTACATTGCTCGAGTGAAGCGCACGAACTTCGGACTCGGTGGGATCCTTCTTACGACTCTCGCGGCCGCGCTCGGCGTCGGCTGCGGTGACGACTCGACGGGCGGCGGCGGAACCGGCGCGACGGGGGGCACAGGCGGTAGCGGTGGTCAAGGCGGCACCGGCGTGACGACGACGACGCACACGTCCTCGACGAGCACGGGGATGGTCACGATGAGCAACGTCGGCGAGCCGTGTGAGATGGACGCGGACTGCGGCGACGGCGGGGTCTGCATCCCGCAGGTGACCTCGGGCTGGGCGAAGGGCTACTGCACCCAGCCCTGCATGGACGACTCCGAGTGCATCACAGGCGACACCTGCAACCTCGATATCCAGAGGTGCTTACATTCTTGTCAGAATGTCGGCGACTGCCGCGCGGGCTACGACTGTCTGCAGGCCTCGCAGACGGACACCTCCACGACCTGCATTCCATATTGCTCGATGACCTCGGATTGCGCCGCGCCGGCCGAATGCATCACCGACACGATGAGCCAGCAGCTGGGCCTCTGCATCGAGGCCGAGCAATGCCAGGACACGCTGGACAACGACCTCGACAGCCTGCCCGATTGCGCCGATCCCGACTGCGCGGCCGACGCGATGTGCGTCGCCTTGGTCGACGCGGCGTGCGCGGCGTCGGCCCCGCTCGTCAGCCCGCTGAACGGGACGACCGTGGGGGGCAGCGCGCTCTTCGCCTCTCAGTGCGGCGCCTTCGTGTCGGGGCTCGGCGCCGAGCAAATTTACAGCATCTCCGTGCCGGGTCGCGGGCAGCTGCACGTCGAAGCGACGCCCATCGGCGGCTCGACGGACCTCGCTCTCTACGCTCGCGCGACCTGCGCGGACGCGGCGACGCTCGCGGATTGCTCGGACGACCCGCAGGACCCGGCCACGACCGAGGTGCTCGACATCGGCGCGCAAGCTGCGCAGGACTACACCGTCTTCGTCGACTCGTACCTCAACACGACGGAGGGCGCGTTCAGCCTGACCGCGACCTTCACGCCGGCGGTCTGCGGTGATGGAGCGATCACGCTGCCCGAGACCTGCGACGACTCGAACGAGATGGATGGCGACGGCTGCACCGCCAACTGCGACATCGACCTCGCGTTCTACTGCGCTCAGGCCACGTCGATCGGGCTCGGCGCGACGAACGGCACCACGATCGGCGGCACGAGCCTCTTCGAGGCCCCGCAAGACGCGGTCGAGTGCGCCTACGGCACAGGTGGCGGCGGCAACGAGAAGCTCTACGTCTTCACCCCCGCGACGAGCGGGATGCTCACCGCGGCGCTCGCGCCGACGGGCGACTACGACATGGGGCTCTACGCACGGACCAGCTGCGCAGACGGCGCGACCCAAATCGGCTGCTCGGACGTCAACTTCACGACCGGCATGCAAACCGAGTCGCTCACGGTGCCCGTCACCGCCGGCGTCCCCGTCACGATCTTCGTCGACTCCTACCACAACGTCGGCGGAGCCTTCACGCTCACGCTCTCACAGAACTGAGCGCGGTCGGCGGGCGCGGTACGCGTCGAGCGTCACCGCGATCACGATGATGAGACCGGTGAGGATCTCCTGGATCCAGTTCGCGATGCCCAGGTGGGTCGCGCCGGTCGCGATGACGGTCATGAGCATCGCGCCGATCAAGCTGCCCGCGATCGAGCCCTGACCCCCGGAGAGCGAGCCGCCGCCGATGACCACGGCGGCGATTACTTTGAGCTCCAAACCAATCGAGTCGGTCGGGTCGCCGACGCTCAAGGTCGCGAGCTCGAGGACGCCCGCGATCCCCGCGAGCAGGCCCGCGAGCGCGTAGACGAGGACGGTGACGCGCGGGATCGAGATGCCTGCGAGGCGCGCAGTGGGCGTGCTCGAGCCGACCGCGACGACGTGCCTGCCGAAGCGCGTGCGCTGGAGCACCACTGTCGCGACGACCGCGAGCGACGCGGCGATCCAAGCCCCGTAGGGCAGCACGCGCAAGCTACCGCGAGGCACGACGTCCATCAGCGGCTCGATCGCGCGCGTGTCGGCGTCGATCTTCTGCTCGTTCGCGAGCCCTTTGGCGAGCCCGCGCAGGACGCTCATCGTCCCGAGCGTGACGATGAACGGCGTGATGCGGAGCAAGGAGACGAGCGAGCCGTTGAGCGCGCCGGCGATCACTCCCGTCGCGACGCCGATGAGGACCGCGACGATCGGTGACGAGCCCGACTTGAGCGCGCGCGCCGTGACGACGGTGACGAGCGCGACGACGGACCCGACCGAGAGATCGATCCCACCCTCGACGATGACGAGCGTCATGCCGATCGCGGCGAGCGCGACGACGACCGTGTGTCGCGCCATCATCTCGAGCGCGATCGGCTGGAGGAAGGTCGCGGGCGTGAGCGCCGCGAAGACGAGGTAGACGACGACCAGCGCGAGCAAGGGGCCCGCCCAAGGCTCGGCGAGGATTCGAAGCAGGCGAGCTCTCACGACGCGGCTGCTTCCTCGAGCAACGTGTGCTCGTCGAGCCCGCCCGCGTCTCGCGCCGGGCCGAGCAGGCCGC
The DNA here is from genome assembly GCA_046351325.1 of Polyangiaceae bacterium. GTDB lineage: Bacteria > Myxococcota_A > Polyangia > Polyangiales > Polyangiaceae > Xiheicaenibacterium. The sequence goes on from JAXLYR010000002.1 coordinate 625,355, forward strand.
GGCGCATGATCGCGATGCGATGAGAGACCGCCAAGAGCTCGCTCGCTTGGCTCGAGATCCAGAGCACGGCCTTGCCCGATCGAGCGAGCTCGCGCATGAGCTCGTAGATCTGCTCGCGACTGCCGATGTCGATCCCGCGCGTCGGCTCGTCGAGGATGAAGACGTCGACGTCGTGGTGGAGCAAGCGCGCGAGCGCGACCTTCTGTTGGTTGCCGCCGCTCAGCGAGCTCACCGTCGCGCGCGGCCCACCAGCGCGGATCGCCAGCCGTTCGATGAGCGAAATCGCAGCTCGATCCTGCGCGGTCGGAGAGAGCAGCCCGAACCGCAGGAAGGGATCGAGGTGGCTCATCGTCGCGTTCTCGGCGACGTCGAGCGCGAGCGCGAGGCCCTCGTGTTTGCGGTCTTCGCTCGCCATGCCGATCCCCTGCGCGAGGCGCTCGCGCGGCGACGTGGCACCCTCGAAGTGCCGAACCCGGATGCTACCGCTTACAACTTTGTCAAGTCCGAAGACGGCGCGCGCGAGCTCTGTCCGGCCCGAGCCGTTGAGGCCCGCGATCCCGAGGATTTCACCTCGGTGCAGCGTGAGGGACGCCCCACGCGGGAGTCGCAGTCCGCGGAGATCCTTCACCTCGAGGAGGACCTCGGCGTCGGGCGCTGCCGAATCGGGGGGGCGCGGAGCGCATGGGGGGCGGATTGAGCCCCCCGACGAATCGATTCGCTCGCCAGGAGCTTCGCGCGCGGATTGGTTTGCGCTGCCGAGGAGGAGCGTCGCGAGCTCGCGGATCGAGAGCGCCGCCATGGGCCCCTCGTGGACGGTCTCGCCGCCGCGCAGGATGGTGCACGCGTCCGCGACCTTGCGGATCTCCTCGAGCTGGTGCGACACGTAGAGGACGACGTCGCGTCGCGCGCCGGTGGCCAGCGCGCGCACCGCTCGGAGGACGTGCTCGGCCTCCGCGGCTGCGAGGCTGCTCGTCGGCTCGTCGAGGATCACGACCCGCGTCGCGGCGAGTCCCGCGGTGGTCTCGGCGCGAAAGAGCGCCCGCGCGATGCAGACGATCTGTCGCTCGGCAGGAGTGAGCGTCGAAGCGGGACGCCTCACGTCGATGTCGAGGCCGAGCGGCTCGAGCGCAGCGCGCGCGAGCTCGTCCCGCGCTCTCACGCGCACGAGCCCGAAGCGCCCTCGCGGCTCAGCACCGAGCACGATGTTCTCGGCCACGTTGAGCGCGTCGGCGAGCGCGGGCTCCTGCGGTACGAACGCGACGCCGGCGCGCGAGGCCTCCGCCGCGCTCCTCGGTCGGTACGTGCGCCCCGCGAGGCTCATCGTCCCCGCGTCCGGCGCGAGGAGACCCGCGACGATCGAGAGGAGCGTGCTCTTGCCCGCTCCGTTTTCACCGAGCAGCGCGTGCACGGCTCCCGGCGCGGCGTGGAGCCGCGCGCCGCAGAGCGCCTGCGTCCCGCCGAAGCGCTTGTCGATGTCGCGGAGCGCGAGCCCGTCGAGCGCCGAGGGTTCGGTCATTCGCCGAGGTAAGTCTTCAGATCGGGGTGGAGGAGCTCGGCGATCGCAGCGTCCTCCATGTTCGCCTTTTCGACGACGCGCGCGCCCGTGTCGATGACCTTCTCGACCGACTCTTTCTTCAAATGCGACGCGAGCGTCTTCACCGCGAGGTAGCCCATGTTCATGGGGTTTTGCACGACGAGCGCGTCGACTCGGCCCTCACCGAGCGCGGCGACGAGCTTCTCCGAGGCGTCGAAGCCGACGAGCTTGGCCTTGCCCGCGAGGCTCGATTTCTCGAGCGCGCGCAGCATGCCGAACGTCGTCGACTCGTTCGGACAGAAGACGCCGGCCACGCCGCTCGCGATCGAGCTCGAGAGGAGCGCCTCGCTCGCCGACATCGCGCTCTCGGTCGTAGCGCCGCCGTATTGGTTGTCGCTCACGACCTTCACGTCGGGTGCGGCCTTCACCGCCTCGAGGAAGCCCTGCTCGCGCTGCGCGGTGCTCGCCGAGCCCTCGAGGTAGCGCAGCAGGATGACCGAGCCCTTGCCGCCGATCGACTTCACGAGCCGCTCACCCGCGAGCTTGCCGGCCGCGACGTTGTCGGTCGCGACGTAGCTCACGAAGTCATCGCCCTGGAGCGCCGAGTCGAAGACGACGACGGGGATGCCCGCGTTCTTTGCGGCCTTCACCGGCTGGACCAGGCCCTTGTCGTTGAGCGGCGCGAGCACGATGCCGCTCACGCCCTGCGAGACGAAGCTCTCGACGATCCCGATCTGCTCCTTGAGATCGTCCTCTTTCTGCGGGCCTTTGAAGACGATCTCGACGCCGAGCTCGCGCGAGGCCTTCACCGCGCCCGCGTGGACGGTCTTCCAAAACTCGTGCGTCGTGCCCTTCGGGATCACGGCGATCTTGGTCTTCTTGTCGCCGCCGCACGCCCACGTGCTCGCGAGCGCCGCGAGCGTAAGCACCTGTCGCCGCTTCATGGATCCCTCTTATTTCCCGCCGAAGCTCGGGCCGATGAAGATACCGCCGCCGCCCCCGTCGCCGTCGCAGTCGAGGACGAAGAAGAGGACGAGGAGGGCGATGACAGCCAGCACCGTGATCAACGTGCGGCTGACCCCCGACGAAGAGGTTCCGCCCCCGGGCGTGGAGAACATCGCGGGGCTCGGTGGCGGCGCGATGTTGAAAGATCGCCCGAGCTCGGCGGCCGACAGCGGCCAGCAGAACGACGCGTTGGTCTCGTTCTGATCCGACTCGACGCTGAGGATGCCGTCGGGCCCTTTGTACTCGGTCGCCTGGACCTCCTCGCCGACCTGGACCTTCCAATAGAGCTCACCGACGACGTACTCGACGCGCGCACGGACGCTCTGTTTGAAGGTGTATCGCTTTCCTTGATACGTGTAAAAGCTACCCATCTGCTGGGCCTCGCCGGGAGGGACAGGCCCGGCGAGCTGCCAGTGGCCGTCCTCTTCGGTCAGCCACACGTAGCCGTCGCGTGGGCCCGCGTAGCAGAGGTACTCGCGCCAGGCGTAGTGCTCGCCCTCGACCCACGTGCCGCGCACGAGGAACGCGATGCAGATGACGCGACGGCCGCGGAGCGTTCCCTCTGCGCCGAGCGGGATGAACGGCGTCACTGGCGGGCGAGGCGCCTGACCCAAAGCGGACAGCGCACCCGACTTGGCGACGTCGCTGATCGTCCCGCAATACCGGCACACGAGCCGCTCGGTTGTCCCGGGCGCGACGAGAGGCAGGCTGCCGCCGCAACCCGGGCAAGAGCAGGCCTCGACCTTGGCTTGCGGTGCTTCGACCGACTGCCCCGAGTCGAGGCGCAGCGTCGTCGGGTCGAACTGCTGGCCGACGTACAGCGTGGGGGGCACCGATTGGCCGTCGCCGAAATCGATCGTGCCGAAGACCCCGCCAGGGCCTCCGAAGTCTGCGTAGGGCGTGACCGCGCCGGGGACTGCGACGTTCGGCAGCTCACCCTCGGCGGAGACGACGCGTCGCCGTCCGACCTCGGCGATCGTCACTTGGCCGACGTTCGGCAGACCGATGACCTGGCCAGGACGGAGCGCGCCGAACGCAGGGAGCGGCAGCGCCTGTCCCGCGGGCGCGACGACCTCGCGCGTGAAGTACCAGCGGCCCTGCGCGAACGCGACCCAGAAGCCCTCACCGGTCGCTGGGATGCCGACGTAGAACTCCTGCCAGGGCGCGCTCGCGGCGCCGACGCGGTCGAGCTGCACTCGACCCTCGACCTCGAAGCGGCGATTGCCCCATTGCCCCATCACCCCGAGCGCGAGGGGCGAGGGGATCTCCACCAAATCCGCGACGCGTCCGACGGCCGCGAAGCCGCGATCGGTGCGCGCCACCAGGAATTTGCAGAACTTGCAAACCTGGGCCCGCGCACCCGCGAACTTGAACGTCATCGGGCCCCCGCAATTGGGGCATTCGGCCTTACGGTCGAACGGCGATGACCCTGTCACGCGCGGATCCTACACCGACGCGGTCCCTCGTCGAGTTCGACGTTGCGAGCAGGACCGCCGGGGCTGTGACTCAGCCAGGCAGAGGCGCGCCGCAGTCGTATCGGCAGGAGCCGTCGTTGCACCAATTGAAGGGGTAGAAGCACTCGAAGCACTGGCCCAAAGGCGCGCAGAGCGGGCCGCATTGATACTCGTTGACGTCGCAAGCAGGGTGGCAATCCCAAGCTGGCGTGCAGGTCCCCTCGGGGCCGCATTTGACGTTGGGGTCGATGCAGGGGACGCCGCGATATTGATCGAGCTCCGGCAAGAGGTCATTCGTGCGCTTTTCGTACCAATCACGGATTTGCTGGTAACGGTCCTCATCGCCATTCCGCAGCATGCCCGCTTGGGTGAGTCGATCGTAGACAGAGTCGACCAGCGCGACGGGGTCGAGCGCGTTGAAGTCGGCGATCGTTGCCTCGCAGGTCGCGATCGTCTCGGCCCAACAATCGGGGTCGGACTGGCAGCCGTTGCTCACCGAGTTTGACCCGTAGAGTGGCGTGTATTGATACCACTCTTGGCCGGCGCTGATGTCGATCGAGTAAGGCAGATACATGAACTTGCCGTCCTCGCGCTCGAGCAAGACGACATTGTTCTGATTGTGGAGCGCGTCGTCGCCAGTCCAGAGCATCCACGACAGACACTGGAACTTCTGGATTGAGGGCCAATCCAGGTAATCGGCAGTAGCGGCCTCGAAGCCCGGGCCGGCCGGCGTGTTTTGGAGGATCTGCGCGAGCTCCGAGGCGCGCGTGCCGTCACACGCTGCGAGCCTGCAGTTCTCCTGCGAATTGAAATCCGTAAAGGGGATGTCGCCGACGAACTCGAAGAGGTTGGGGCAGCTGCCGCCGAGCTGGTCGAGGCGCGCATCGCAGAAGTCCTTCTTGTAGACCTCCGTCACCGTGTAAGGGATTTGGACGTCCTCACCCCAGACGTTGCTGCCTACCCAAGCATAGGACGCGAGCGGCGCCGGATAGCCGAGTCCGCGATAGACCTCGAGCGCGATGAGCTCGCGGAAGATCGAACCGACGAGGCCGTTGTTGAAGCGGAAGTGCTCGTAGCCGCCGACGAGGCCGCCGTCGAACTCGTTTGCGTCGACGCGGAGGTTGGGGATCGAGTCCGCGGTCCAAGGGCGCCACGTCGATTGGCCGATCACGCGAACCTCGACCTGGCCGTAGTCAGCAGTGGAAGGCTCGTTGCCGCTGGTCGTCACGAACAGGTGATTCGCGTAGGTCGCGTTGCTCTCGCCCGAGCCCCCGGGTTGGTAGATGTCGCCGTTGGGGAACGGGCCGCCGCCCTGCTGCTCATTCATCTTGGCGACCTCGTCCGGATCGGTCGCAAACCAGAACCGATTGCCGTCCACGCCGAAGAGGTCGACCGTCTGCTCGCTCGGCTGCATGTTGGGCTTGGGCGCGCCGTCAAGGGTCGGGTCCTCACCCCCGGAGCCGGAGCCGCTGCCGCCGCTGCCGCCGCCACCATCTTCAGGCGGAGGAGGCGTGATGTACGTGTTGTACGTGTTGCACGCGGTCGCAAGGAGAGCAGCAAAAGCAAGAGATCGTTGTCGACGGATCATCCGCTTCGCCTAGCGCAGATATGACCCCGACGCACGGCTCGGCGAATGGTTTTTGTTGGAGGCTAAAACCATTCGCCCAGCGCTCTCGCCCGGCCGCGGATCAAGCGAGATCAAGCGAGATCAACTTGGGCTCGCGCTCGCTCGCCCAACAGGGGGACTCGTTCCCCTCGCTGAGTTACGGGGTTGTAATCGCTAGCGAGGTCTCTCTGGGCGCGCGTCGAGCACGCTCGTCGAGGCCTCGCGGGCGAGTCGCTCAGCGACGCTGCCGAGCACCCAGCGCGCGGGCGCGGGCAGTCGGCGGGTGCCGGTGACGATCAGCGAGGCTTTGTTGGTGCTGGCTGCGGCGAGGATCACGTCGGCGGGCGAGCCGGCGTCGACGCTCGCGCGGCCCTCCAAGGACGCCGCCGCCATCGAGGCCTCGAGCGCACCGACGGCCGCGGCCTTCACCGCGCGCTGCTCGTCTCCGCTGTGCGTGGTCGGGACGACCCCCGAGAAGACTGCCGTCGCGAGCGCCGCGGCGTCGCTCAACCCGAGCTCGGTCGCGTGCGTCGCGACCACGGGCTCACCGAGCAGCTTGCTCCATCGACTCGCCGTCTCGAGCACCTCCGACGTCGAGGCCGCCAGATCACACGCGGCGATGATCGGGCCCTCGACGCCCTCACGAGCGACGAGGACGTCGCACGGAGCGCTGCGGATGAGGGACAGGGCGACGCTGCCGAGCAGCGCCCGCGCGAGGAGCGAATGGGGTCGAGCCCCGACGATCAAGAGATCGGCGCCCCAAGCCTCTGCGCGCCCGATGATCGCGTCGGTCGCGTCCCCCATCTCGATGAAGCCGGTGAACGCGTGGCGCTCGCGACCCGTGGCTGCGTGCACGCGCTCCTCGACCAGGGCGCGGCGGTGATCGAGCTCCTTGCGATCTTCGGCGCGCGTATCGAACGACGCCGCGTCCTCGAGCGAGCCCGGCGTCACCACACTCACCACCCCGAGCGCCGCGTGTGCTGCGCGGGCCACGCGGTCACCGAACGCGAGCGCCACGTCGCCCGCGTGGTCGAGTTCGGTAGCTACGAGGACGTGACGGTAGACAGCGGTCGACTCGGTCATGGTGGTCTCCTCAGCCGCTCTTGCGAGGGCTCAGTCTACTTACTTGGCGTTCGGCGTGCGAATGGGGACCTTCTTCGGTTGGAGGTCCGCCCGACGCTGCACATGGAGCGTCAGCACACCGTCCTTCAATTCGGCGTGAATGCCCGACAGATCCGCGTCCGGGGGCATCGTGAAAGAACGCGCGAACGAGCCGAAGGAGCGCTCGAACGTGTAATAGGTATCCGAACGCTCTTGCTTCTCGGCCTCACGCTTGCCCGATATGGTCAGGCGATTACCCGTTACCGTGATTTCGACGTCGCTCTCTTTGACGCCAGGGACGTCCGCTTTGAAGACGTAACCCTCCTTCGACTCTTTGACCTCGAAGGCTGGTGAGAATGTCGACTCTCCGCGCGCGAGCGGCGCCATCTCCTTGAACGGGTCCCATCCGAAGAACTGGCGCATCATCCGTGTCGGGTCCCACTCGTAGTTCGGGGTTGCGCGCGCAGGCTGCTCTTCCTTTTTGACTTGAATGCCTGACATAGGTCCTTCTCCGAGGTATCGAGCCGGTCGAACCTGACGGAGATCTCGCTGCCGCGGGACTCGCGACCGAGCGACCGGCGCATTGAATCCCGAACGGGCCGAGGCCCGTTCAAACTGCATGTCAATGGCAAGACCCCTGTTGCGCCGTCCTACTCACATTCTTATCGAGGCCGACGCACGGACCTGGGTCGATTGATAGCTAGCAATCCAAAGGCCAGACTCCATGGCTGGACTGGCGGACTGGAAGCGGACATCTCTCGAAGGTCTCCAATCAGGAGACGAAGTCCTTGCGCCAAGCTGCCGGATTTGCGACCGAGCTCGCGCGTCGCTCGGTGAAGACCGGGACAAGCGCTCTTGTCTTGGCGTTCGCGTCCTCACCGAGCACCAACCCGCGCGCGTAAGCCTCTTTGGCGCGGGCTGGCCCGATGGAGTCGCCGACCTCGCTCAGGAACTTGCGCGCGAGCTCGGACTCGACCCCAATCGAGGCGATCGAGCCCACGGGCAACTCGACCTCTTCGCGCTCTTCACCGCCCGCGGCGAGCTTGATCTCGACCGCGCTCGGGAAGAGCAGCGGCGTCGCGTCCGCGTTCGGAGGGATGGACTCGGCCGAGCGCTTGCGGCCCCGCCGCGCGAGGGAAACGACAGCGTCCTTCGCCTCGTCGAGCGTCATCGGTTGAGAGGCATATTCGGCTCGATAGCGCGCGAGCAAATTGGGCAGATCGCGGAGGCGAAGTCGGGCGATCGCCGCGCGGCCCGCGTCGATCTTGCGAGCGCTCGCGACGAGCTTCGCCGTCTGGGTCGGATCGTGGCGGACCTTGATGCGCGCCTGCCAGGCTCGCAGGGTGGACTCGTGCGTGCGGAGCCAGCCTTCGTGCATCTCCTGGCTCGTGAGTCGGCGCGCGGTGAGGAGCACGGCGAGCGTGAGGCGAAGGTCGAAGTTCACCGCGACTGCGGTGACAGGCTCGCTCTCGTCCAAATAGGCCGAGGCGAAGCGCGTGACCTCGAGCGCGAGCTTCGTCGTTCGAACCGTGATGGAAGAGACCTCGTCGAGCGACAGCGGCCCGCGACGCGCGACGAGCCGCTCGATTGCGGTGCACGCCGTCTGGAAATAGAAGCAGCCCGGATAGGTCTTCATCGCCAAGGTCGAGAGCACCCAGAATCGACCCAAATCACCGAGCATCTCGGGCAACGGCACGAACGAGAAGCGCCGCCATAGACCGCGAGGGTCCTCGAGGATGGTGGGCTCGCCGGTCATCCCCGCGCGAGCGAAATAGGCAGCTTTCACGCCGATCGCCGCCGGCGTGCCGGCCGTCAGCAGCTTGGAGGTTGGCTTCATGAAGCCCGGTTGAAGGGGAAAGCCAGGCTGCGCGAGCGCGATCGCGAGCGCGTGCTCGGTCCTCGTCGCGTCGAGCATCAGCAGCTTCGCCGTCGCCGCGGCCGCGCCGACGAGGTGGATGAAGCTCCACATCTGTCCGTTGAGTGGCCCCAAGAAACAGGACGCCCCCAAGCGCCCACCGATCTCGTTCGCGATCACCACCGCGAGCAGGAGCTCGCGCTCGGTCGCGTCCTCGTGCTCGGCCACCGCGAGCGGCGCGAACACAGCCGAATGGCAGGTGTGGCCCATCCAGACGATGTCGTCGAAGTCGTGGGCCATCGCGTACGCTGCGTTCGCGAGCGTGGCGTCGGCGGGACCGAGGGAAAAGCCTCGCGCGAGCACGGTCGAGCCCCCGGGTGGCGCGGACGCGAGCAGGCCCCCGTCGATGCACGCGACCTCGGGCGCTTGCGACGCCGCGTGCACGGCCGCCACCATATTGAGGACTTGAAAGCGGGCCGCGCGCAGCACCGACGGAGGCACGTCTTCGTAGCGGACCTTGGCGACCCACTCAGCCAGAGGTCGCAAATACGGCGTTATAGTCATCATCGCCCCGCCAGATAGTCAGCGTTCTTGCTCAGGGTTTGCCGGCCGTCATCTCGACGACACACGTCAGGTCGGAGACCCAGGTCGCGGCCTCGATGCCCTTGCCGATGCACGCCGCCGCCGCGGCGTCGGGCGCGCCGGCTACTTTGATGTCAGTGGCCTTCTTGTCTTTGATGGTGAAGGCCACGCGTACGGTGGTCGGAGCCGCCGAACACCCCTCGAACGTCGGCTTCTGTTTGGCGAGCGGCGCGAGCAACCCGACGACCGCGAAGGGGTTCGCGTTGGGCGCTTTGCACACGACGTGCTTCATTTTGAAGCCGTTTGCTTCAACGTCGTTCATGTCGATGTTGGCGCCCTCGAGTTTGTCGGGCACGTCGCTCGGCGGGGCCGCAGGGCTCGGCGCGGACGCCGACGCCGGCGCGGAGGACCCAGAAGAGCCTGGCGCCGACGAGGTCGCGCCGCTCGCTCGGGCGCTCGCAGCGGAGCCCGTGCTCTTCGCCGTACCGCTCGCCGAGGACGCGGATGGCTTCTCGTCCCCACAGGCCAAAAGGAACGTGGCGAACATCGCGAGGGCGAGGTAGCGCCGTGGGCGGTAAGCGTGCTTCATCGCGCGGAGGATACAGTCGATGGGCGCGACGTGCGCGGCCACTTTCCCCGAGTACGATTGAGCCCTATCGGACGAGTGCACATGAGCCAGACTTCAGCGTTGCCCAGCCGTCTCGAGCGATGTGTCGCTGCCTTCTTGGGCCTTGCGATCGGAGACGCATATGGCCGCCCGCTCGAGTTCATGGGGGGAGACGAAGTCCGCCGCAGCGCCGTCGACGTGCGACGCGGGGACTCCAATTGGAGCCTCAAATCGTGGAGCGGCGCGCTCGCCCTGCCGCCATTCCGTTGGACGGACGACACTCATATGGCGCTCTATCTCGCCCGCGCCGTCCAGTCTTGCGCTCTGGCCTTCGACGACGATGCTTTTGGCCGCGCGGTGGGTGAGGCCTTCATCGCGTGGGCCGAGGACCCGCTCATGCCGTTTACCGCTCCCGGCAACACCTGTCTCGCAGGCGTATCCGCCTATCGGCATGGGCGCGATTGGCGGACCTCGGGCGTCGCGACCTCGGATGGATGCGGCGCTGTCATGCGGATCGCGCCGCTCGCGATGGCCTATTCCAATTCGGTGCTCACCCGCGCGGCCGACATCTCCTCGCGGGTCACGCACGCGCACCCGAACGCGCGTGAGGCCGCGATCGCCGCGAGCCACATCCTCGCGTGGGTCCTCGACGGTTCGTCACTCGACGCAACGCTCCTCCATCGCGCGGTCGCGCACCTCGACAGCGCGCACCCCGAGAGTTGGAGTCGTGGGGGTGACGTCGCGCGCTCGCTCGTGACCGCGCTGGACCTCGCGATCGACACAACGTCGCAATGGCTCGACGACGCGAGGGTCTGGCCCGGCGACGGTGGTTGGCGCTCGGGCAGCGCCCTCGGCCTCGCGCTCGCGGCAGCGCTCCGCTGGCAGAGCGACGCGCGGCTCGCCATCGACCGCGCGGCGCGGATCGACGGGGACAGCGACAGCGTCGCATGCCTTACAGGAATGTTCCTCGGGGCAACGGGCGGGCTCGCCGCGCTCCCACCCCATCTCGTCGCCGCGACGATGGCGCGCGAGGAGATCGAAGAGGTCGCGCTCGCTTGTGGTCGGCTCCACGACGGCGCGTGATAGACCTCCTCGGGTGCGGGTCATCTTCTTGGACTTCGACGGCGTGCTCAACAGCGACGCCTTCTTCGAGCGTCTCGGGCCCGTGTCGGATTGGGACTCTCGGCTCGACCCGGACGCCGTCGCCCGGCTGAATCGGCTCGTCGCTGCGACCCAAGCCAAGATCGTCGTGTCGTCGACTTGGCGCTACGACAAGTCCGTCCCCGCGCTCGCGCGCATCCTCGCGGACTTCGGGTTTGTCGGTGAGGTCATCGGCGCGACGCCGGTGATCTCGGGCCCGCGCGGCCGTGAGATCCAAGCTTGGCTCGACGACGACCAGAGCTGGCGCTCTTATGTCATCCTCGACGATCGCGACGACATGGGCTCCTTGAAGAAGCGGCTCGTCCAGACCCAAGAGGCTCACGGACTGCTCGACGAACACCTCGAGCAGGCGACGCGCTGGCTCGAGCGCCGCGTGTTCTTCCGCTGGTGAGCGAGGCGTATGCTCCGCTCGTGTCCCCCGATCCCGCCCCCGACGCTGACCACGCTGTAAACGCTAGGGCCGTGTGTGCGCGCGCGCGCGTGGGCGCGCTCTCGACGCTGGCCCGCGAGCCCGCAGGGTTTCCCTACGGCTCTATCGTGGAGCTCGCCTTCGACGAGCGCGGGCGTCCCATCCTCCTCTTGTCGCGCCTCGCGGAGCACACCCAGAATTTGCTCGCGCGCCCCGAGGCTTCGATTGTCGTCTTCGACGCCAAGAGTGAGAGCGTCATGGCGAGCGCCCGCGTCACGCTGCTCGGGCCGTGCGCCCCCATCCTCGAGCCGAGCGAGGCTCGCGCCGCGCGTGAGCTCTACCTCGCGGCGCACGCGAACGCCCGTGTGTATGCCGACTTCGCGGACTTCGGATTTTATCGGCTCGAGCCTGTCGCTATCCGGTATATCGGCGGCTTCGGCAAGATGTCGTGGGTCTCGAGCGAGGCCTACTCCTCCAAGACCGGCATTTCTTGAAGCTACGCCAGCGGGCCCACCCTCAAGACGACGAGATCGTCGTGTGAGCTCGGATCGACAGTGACATCGCTGTCACTGATTCTCAGCGCGCCGGCATCGTCAGCGAACCATTTCGAGAGGCGCTTCACCGCGACGCCCCCGTACCCCGCGCGCACGTGGATGAAGCCGCCCGGGCGCGTGACGCGGACGAGCGCCTGCCAGACTGCGCGTTCGTCGTCCTCGTCGAGGTGGCAGAGGAGCCAGCCTGAAGTGACAACGTCGTAAGCCTTGCTGTCGAGCGCCGAGAGGGTGCGCGCGTCGTCGAGGTGGCGCCGGCCGCTTACGCGAGGGTAACTGTCCGCGACGGCGCCGGCGCACGCAGAGACCCGAGCGAGTATCCCGCGCTCGTCGTCGCTGAGGTGATAGCGCGGGTCGACTTCGGCGTTGGGCAGGGCGCACGTGGACCAACACGAGAGGCGCTCGAGCTCGCGCGCGTAGCGGCCGCGCGCGTGCGCCGCCGCCTGCGCGTAGGCCGGGTGCTCCTCACCGAAGACGCGATCGACAGTGTCGACGTGCGCGCCGAGCGCGCTGAGCTCCGTCGGGAAGATCGAGAGGCCTGTGGCGACGTCGAGCCAACGCGCGCCTCGGTCGAAGAGCGGCGCGCGCGCGAGGACGCCGAGCGACGCGATCGTGTCGAAGTCCCAACGCGGCAGCCCCCAAGATCGCGTGAGCGAGTCGCGGACGGGCTCGGCCGAGTGCTGCACCTCGAGGTGCCGATCCAAAAAGAGTCCGCGCATCGTGACCGTGACCCGCGCTCTCGCGACGGGCTCGGTCGCGTCGGAGTCCTGGGACGGCTCGGAGCTCCCGAGCGCCTCGAGGTCGAGCGGGCTCCTGCCGCGATACGCTGCTGCTGGGTCCGAGCGCTCCGCGCGCAGCGGGCAATCGGCGCTGTGCGTGCACTTCACCCCGGCGTCATCCATCTCGACAGACTAGCCGACAGACTAGTCGACAGAGGACCCGTCAATTGTCGCAGCCGATGCGATTGGCGTCGTACGCGAGCTCGTCGAGCCAAACCGTGAAGCCCGCGCCTGCATCTTGGTAGTTGGCGAGGCCGACCCCCAGACTCTGGAATATCGGGATCTCGGCCGCGTGGTTCGCGCCGGGCACGATCGGGATCTCGGCGCCGTCGATCCAGAGCGTCCCGTCTTGGCTCGGCTGGTCGTACATCCACTCGATGCACTGCCAGGAGCCCTGCCAGTCATAGACGTAGTCCGTGCCCTCGGCGAACTCGGGCGCGCCGTTCGAGGGTTGAACGTTGTAGATCCATTGGAGCTTCATCGAGGTGTTCTCGACGACGCCCCAGCGGACATTGTGTGTGCTGCCGTTCGGCCCGGGCCCGAGCCCTTCGATGAAGTCCGCGTGCAAAACACCTGAGCTCGGCCACGGCGCGGGCACCTGGACCTTCATGAACACGCGGCCGTAATGATGTGACGCGAGCGCGCCGAGGTCGCCCTTGAAGTCCATGAAGTGCTGGCCGTTGCTCTCGCCGTCGACCTTCAGGCTCTTCAGTCCGCGGCGAGCGTCGTCGCTCGCGACTCCGATGACCCCGCCGCCCCACTCGTCGCCGCGCGCGCCCCAGCCCACAGGGAACGCTCCGTCGGCCGCGTCCTCGAAGCCCTCGCAGATGGCGAAGTTGCCATTGCCACACTTCGAGGCGTTGCTGTCGCCGCCGCCGCCAGTCTGCGAGGTGCTCGTCGACGTCGACGTTTGCCCGCCAGTCCCGGGCGCGCCGCCGCTCTGTGCGCTACCGCCCGAGCCCCCCGCGGGGCCGCCCGCTGCGCCCGCGCCGCTGCCGCCCCCGCCCGTGGCGTCGTCGCCACATCCGAACCAGGTGAACAGCCCAGCGAGGAGCACCAGAGTCGCGCGCGCTTGCATATCGAGGCCCCTGCTCTTCATGCCTTGAGTTGATCGAACTCGCCGTCTTCGCCGAGGTTGGGATCCCCGAAGTGGGTCTCGGGTACGCCCATCGCGTTGCACAGCGTCGTAAGCAGCTTGTTGTGGGGGGCGTCAGCGTCGTTGCGCGTATCGGCTTGAGCGGTGACCTTCACGTACTCACCCTGTTTGAAGTAGCCATTGCAGCCGCCCGCGATGACGACCGGCAAATCACGGAAGTCGTGGTCTTTGCCGTGGGAGAGCTCGTTCATGAAGACGACGGCCGACTTGTCGAGGACGCTGACGCCGGCCTCTTCATAGGCGTCGAGCTTCGACAGGAGATAGGCATATTCGGTCGCGTACCAATGGTCGATGTCGAACAGCATGTCCTCGTAGCCGGGGACGTCGCCACCCGAGTTGTCGTCTTTGGTGTTTCCGTGAGAGAGCTTGTGGTGATTGTATTGGTGGCTCATCCCGTCCCACGTGAAGATCGGGCCGCCCGCGCCGGAGCCCCACATCATGGTCGCGACCCGGGTCGCCCCGCACGCGATGGCCAGCGCCAGCACATCCATCTGGAGGCGTCCGACTGTGCGGTAGTCCGAGTCGTTCTGCACAGTGTCGGGGTTGATGCCGTCGAGCTCGGCCTCGGTCCCGGGCGGGAGCTTGCACTGGATGCTGCCGTTGATGCTCGTCTCGAGGTCACGCACGACGTCGAAGTGCTGTTGGAGCTTCGTCCTGTCGGCCGTGCTCAGCTTGCGCGAGAGCAGATATTGATATTCACCCTGCACGAGATCGAGCACGCTCTCGCGGCGCGCGGTGAGGCGCGCGAGCTCCTCGTCGCCGAGGTTCCCGAGGCCCACCATATCGAGGTAAGCGAGGCGCGGGTTGCTCTCGGCGGTTACAGGTTGGTTACTGCCGGTATAGGAGATATGTCCGAGCACGCCGCTCGCGCGCCAGCCTGCCATGAGCGCCAGTGCGGGCTTGCCGTCCGCGTTGACGCTCTTCGCGATGTGCTGATCGACCGAGATGCCGTCCGCGTAGACCGAGCCCTCGATGAGCGGCCTCGCGGTGAGCTTGCAGCCCATGCCCTTCGCGTGGTCGTCGCCCGCCGAGGCATCCCACCCGAAGCCGCGCGGCGACATGTGCATACCGCGCGGGATGAGCAGGCGATTCGCGTACGGCGCGAGCGGCGCGAGCGCGCACTCGCTCGTAAAGGAGCCCTCGCTGAGGGCGCCGTAACCGACGTTCGGCCACCAGCGGTCCATGTTCACGCCGTTGCAGCAGAAGAATACGATGAGGCGCGAGTCGCTCGCGCCCTCGGCGGACGCGACCTTCGGCTTGAGCGACTCGAGGAAGGGCAGACACAAGGTCGCGCCGAGCGCACCCCGCAAGAATAGGCGCCTCTTCATGGCGTGATCTCCTCTGCGATCCGGAAGCGGAAGGTCTTGGTCTGGGTGAACGCGACGAGCATCTCGCCGATGTTGTAACCGCCGGACGCGAGCTTCTCCTCGAGCACACCCATCGTGCACTCGTCAGCGTCGCTCTCCTGTCGCGCGAACGCGTAGCGATACCACTGTCGCATATAACAAGCGCCCCCCGACTCGCTCTCCGCGATCTGGTTCACGAGGTCGATGGGGCCGTCCACTGCGACGCTCTCGCCGTCGATCTTGAAGGTGCCAGTCGGGTCGACGGGCTCGCCGTTCTCGGTGGTTCGATAGGCGCCTACGCCGTCGAAGTTCTCGAGCGCATAACCGGGCGCGTTGATGATCGAGTGACAGCCGGTGCAGCCCGCGGGCGAGGTGTGCGCCTCGACTGCTTGTTTCGTCGTCTTGATGTTCTCGTCGAAGGGCGGGAGCGTCGTATCGACGTTACCGGGCGGGTCCCCGATCGTGGTGCAGAGGACGCGGCGCTGGACGAACACGCCGCGGTGAATGGGCGACGAGCCGACGGTATAAGCGTGAGACGCCAAGAAGCCGACCTGCGTGAGGAGCCCTGCGCGCTGGGTCGGGTCGAGCTCGACCTCTACGAAGTCGGGGCCGAACGTCCCTGACAGCCCGTAATAGGGAGCGAGCTTGTCGTTCACGAACGTCGTCCGCGAGAGCATCAGCTCGCGGAAGCCGCCCTCGAGTTCGAACGCGACGTGCCGGATGAAGCGCTGCGTCTCCTCCTTCATCGCCGCGTCCGTGGAGGCGTCGAAGCCGGGATAAACCGACGCGTCCTTTTGAACGTTGTCATAGCGAGCGAGCTGCAGCCACTGGGCGTGGAAGTCGTCGATTGGACCCTTCGCGCGGGGGTCCGCGAGCAGCCTACGCGCGGCGCTCTCGACGCCCTCGGGCGTGTCGAGCGCGCCCGAGGCCGCCGCGTCGAGGAGCGCGTCGTCCGGCGTGCTGTTCCAGAGCAGATAAGAGAGCCGCGTCGCGATCTCGAAGCCGGTGAGGGGAATGAGCTTGTCGCTGTCGAGCTCCTCGGAGAGCTCCACGCGATAGAGGAAGTTCGGCGACTGGAGGAAGGCCTCGATGACGTGGCGAATGCCCTGTTCGAACGGGGTCCCCGAGGCGAACTTGCCGTCGCCGCGGCCGTAGAGCGCGAGGTAAGCGGCGGACTCGTCGGTCGTCAGCGGCCGGCGATAGACGCGCCGCCCGAAGTCACGAATGAAGTCTGTCGCGCAGGCCTCGTCGCCGAGCGACACGTCGCAGGGCACGACGGGGGCGAGGAGCGTCGGGTCCGCGAGCAAGTCGGCGAGCGCCTCGGCGGCGCGTTGATAGTCGTGCGCGAGGCGCTCGGAGACGACGAGCCCGTCGGCGCTGTTGTCGAAGCCGGCGAACACCGGATCATCGATGAAGTCTTTGCTCGGCGTGAGGCCCTCGATCTCGAGCAGATCGCTCACCGAGGCGTCGTATTGGCTGTGCGTCAGCCTGACGAGGCGCGGGCGAGGCCCAGGGAGATCGCCTGTCTCGCAGAGGCCCTCGGTGTCGGGACCGGGGGGTTTGATCGTGTCGGGCTCGTCATCACAGGCGCCGAGCCCGAGGCCGAGACCTCCTATCAGGGTCCATCGGACAACGCTGCTCAGGACTGGAATTCTCCAGTATCGGTGGGCTCTGCCCATGGTCACCTCCAAAGGTGACGGTGCGCAAAGCAAGGTGCATACCCTGATAGCGAGCGGCCCGTTCGGCGGCAGAATTGCTTTGGGCTGTTCGAGCTGCGACTGGCGTGGCGCACCCCACAAGTGGAAATGGCGATGAGTGCGACAGGCTGGACGCAGTTCGAGAGCGTGAAAAATTACAGAATTGTTCGCGGAGGAGGGGCGCCCCCCCCGGGGGGAGGGGGGCGAGCGCGGGCGACTCTCACCGAACGATCGTGCTTTGTCGCGGAGCCGCGCCGAGCGAAGCCAGCTTGGCGAAGGCCCGTCGCAGCCAGTGCGCCAAGCTCGTCTTGCCGGACGAGCGCGCCCACGCGACGACGGCCGACTCGAGCGCGCCGACGATCGCGCGGGCCGCGACCATGCGGCCGAGGGCGTCCCCGAAGGTCCGCTTCGCGGTGAAGACCTCGATTAGGTGATTGGCGAGGAGCGCCTGATCCGACCGGGCGCGGTCCCCGATCTCGGGGTGGGCGAGGAGCAGTCGCGTCCTCCTCAATATCCGGTCTCGATCCTCCGAATAGACGTCAGCGACAGCGGTGATCAAGGCGTCGCGGACAGCGTCGAGCGGGGTCGGAGAGGGCAGCGCCGCCCGTATTCGAGAGAGGAGGTCGGCGTCGTAGTCGTCCCAAAGGATGATTCGTTCCTTCGTCTCGAAGTTCCGATAGACGGTCGCCGGGCCGACGCCAGCGGCGCGCGCGATGGCCTCGACGGTGACGGCCTCGAAGCCGTGCTCTTCGAATAGCGTGAGCGCCGCTGCCTGCACTCGCCGCATCGCCTCCACTCGCCGCTCCCGACGCCCGTCGCGCTCTTGCATTCCGAAGTCCCCTTGACAGAAGTGAGAGTAACTCTCATTTGATTCGGCATGCAAGAGACTTCCCGACTTCGAGCCTCCGAGCTCGCCGAACGCCTATTGTCCAGTGAGCGATCGATGACGAGCTCTCGCCTCGGGCGCTTCATCGGCACGACGCGCGCCGGGGCGAGCTTGGCGCGGACTGTATTGTCCGCGTCGCGCCGCGCGCCCGATCTCGAGCGCGTCGCGCGCGTCGTGGAGCAGGTCGGCGAGCTCAAGGGCGTCGCGATGAAGGCAGGGCAAATCCTCGGCTACATGGACCCGAGCCTGCACGGTGACCTGCGCGCGATGCTCTCCGTTTTGCAGAAGAGCGCGACGGCGAGTCCGTGGACCCATGTCGAGGCCACCGTTCGTTCGGCGTTCGGGCCGCGCGCTGACACGCTCCTCGCAGGGCTCGAGCGAACGCCGATCGCGGTCGCCAGCGTGGGCCAGGTCCACCTCGCGACGCTCGCGGACGGGCGACGCGTCGTGGTCAAGGTCCGACATCCCAACATCGAAGCGGCGTTCAAGCAGGACCTCGCCGGGGCAGGTGTCGGCAGCCTGCTCGCGAGCACCTTGGTGCCGGGCGCCGGCGGTCGCGTCCGCGAGATGGTGGACGAGGCGCGGACGGCGTTCCTCGAGGAGTGCGACTATGGCCTAGAGGCCTCGCGACAGCAGCGATTTCGAGAGCTGTTCGGCGGGCACGGCGCGCGCGGTCTCGTCGTTCCGACCATTGTCGCGGAGTGGTGTGCGCCGAGTGTGCTTACAGCCGAGTATGTCCCGGGCGAGGGGCTGGAGTCCTTCGCCGCGCGAGCGTCACAAGCGGATCGCGACCGCGCGGCCGCGGCGCTCTTCGAGTTCTATGTCGGGACGCTCTATCGACATGGGGTTTTCCACGCCGATCCCCACCCAGGCAACTTCGCGTTTTTGCCGGACGCAGGGGTCGTCGTCTACGACTATGGCTGTGTCCGCACGTTCGAGGAGCGCGACGTCGCTGCGTTCGCGGCGCTCTCGAGCGCGGTCGCCCGCGACGATCTCGCCGAGATGATCGCGGCCTTCACCGCGCTCGGTGGGAGCGTGAAGAGGACGAGCGCCGCGACGCTGCGCGACCTGCTTCGTGGCTTCTTCGCCCCGATGCTCCAGCGCGGACCGCACCGAATCGAGACTCGGCGGGCGCTCGACGCGGCGGAGCTCCTCGAGGACAAACGTGCGCTCCTCGGCCTGGGCGTTCCGGGCCGAATGCTGTTTCTATTTCGGCTCCGGTTCGGCCTCTATGCCGTATTCGAGCGACTCGGCGCGGAGCTCGATTGGGCGGCGCTGGAGGCTCGGGCTCGAGCGCGCGCGCAGCCTCAACCGCCGCCTGGGCAGGCGAGCTCCAGCGGGTATGAGAACCGCTCCACCGAGACGTCGAGCGTCCCCGTCATGACCTGATCCATCATGGGGTCGCCGCCCGTGAGCGTCGCCGTGAAGGTGCCGCTCAATCGCCCTGATGCGGTGTCGACGGTCAGCTCACCATTCGAGCCGATGAGGTCCACGATATAGGTGTAGCCGACCGACGTCGCAGTGTCTGTCCAGGTGATCTGCGTGAGTCCCGAGGCCACGCCCGAAGGGTCCACTCCGAAGTCGATGCGGAGCGCCTGAATGCCACCTGGGACGTCACGCGCGGAGTTCAGCGTCACGGACTCGGAGCCGTCGGCCGCGGGCGCGAAGATCCCATATCCAAAGAGGCCGTCGAGGTCGTACACGGCGCTCTCCCCCATGAAGTCGATGCTTACAGTGCCGTCACCGAGACCGTCGGGCCCAGCCGGGTAAGCGTAGGGGTCGACCAAAATGGCATATCGGCCGAGTCTGCCGACGAATTGTTGGAGGGAGGTCGACGTCACGCCGCAGGCCTCGAACTCCTGAAAGGTCTGCGTGCCCTCGTCCACGACCGCCATCGAATGGCGCAGATCACTCTCGGGGAAGGAGAGCGTGAGATCCGCGGGCGCAGCGAGCACGAGATCGGCCGGGCCGATGTCGAAGACGGGGGATGCGAGGTCGCGATTGTAGGGGGCGGCAGGAGGATCTTGGTCGAGTTGGATGGAAAGCTCGGTCGACGTGGTGAGCGCGCCCGCTGGGATGACGAGTCGAGCCCCGCAATACTCGAGCTCTCCGCCGTCGGGTCCGATGGTCGTGACGACGCCCTCGGGGGGACAGTTCGCTGCGGCGCCGCCGCTGCCACCGACACCCTCGCCGCCCGCGTTCGAGCCGCCGGCGCCCGAGCCACCGGGGCCGCTCGCGTCACCACAACCGGCCGCCAAGAGACCTGCTGCCAAGATCGAAAGAACAAAGCGCATAGCGTTCCCTACCGCCCGACGCACGCGCTCGCAAGCTGGTCGCGCAGCACGCGTCCCTCTTGGCAAGAACCGCCACGCTGGTTAGACCTCGGGCGTCATGTCGTTTCAAAAGCGCGGCCCAGCGCGCATCCAAGACCGAGCGCTGCGGGACGCGGCGAGCCGACTCGAGAGCTTCTCGACGATGCTCGCGAACCGCGTCGAAGAGGTCGTGAACGGGGCCGACCGAACCGAGAAGACCCTGGCCGCCCTCGAGGCCGAGGTCGCGGCGCGCCTCGTCGAGAGCGCCGTCTACGAGGTCGCCCTGCGCCTCGTCCCCCACGGCATCGAGTTCGAGCCCGAGCGGCAGCTGCGCCGCAGGCTCGGGCGCTACCACTTCGCGCTCGCTCAGCTCGAGGCGGCCTACGGTCCGCTCTTGCGGGCGTGACCGCCGCCGAGCCCGAGGACGAGACCGAGGTCGTCGTCATCGGCTCGGGCTTCGGGGGCTCAGTCGCGACGCTGCGCTTCGCCGAGGCCGGCTATCGAGTCGTGGTCCTCGAGCGCGGCGACCATGTCCGGCGCGACCGCTTTCAGGCTGATATCGACGCGCTCTGGAGCCCCGAGCGCGCGAGCTACGGCTTTCACGATCTCAAGGCGCGCGGCAAACCCATCATCCCTTGGATCGGCGCGGCGGTGGGCGGGGGGAGCCACGTCTACGCGGGCACGCTCAAGCGACGCGACGACTGGGATGGATTCCCCCAGGCGATCCGCGCGACCGACATGACTCCCTATTACGAGCGCGCCGAGGAGATGCTCGGGAGCACGCCGTTCCCCGATTGGGAGCCTTACAAGAGTGTCCGCGCTACGCAGCTCATGTACCGAGCCGGCGAGCGCCTGAAGAGGCAGGCTCCCGACCTCGTCGAGGATTGGGGGCCCGTCCACTTGGGCATCTCGTTCGCCCCACCGGGCGGCGTGCCCGGGGCCGAGTTCATCAACAAACATGGCTGTAAGCAGCGGTACTCGGACCCCCGAGAGCAGTCGATCCTCGGCGGTGACATCGACACCAAGAACTCGCTCGACCGAAACTACCTCTTCGTCGCGCAGCACCGGGCGAAGCAGCCTGCCGAGATCCGCCCGCTCTCCGAGGTCGACAAGATCGAGCGGCTCTCGGACGGTCGCTACCGCATACATTATGTCGAGCACGTGCCGCCTTCGAACGGCTGGCAGACGCTGCGGCGACGCTGGCTGCCCTTTCGCCCGGCGCCCGCGACCGTCGCGCGCTGCATCGTGGCGAAGTATGTCGTCGTCGCGGCGGGGGCCGTCGGGAGCACCGAGCTCCTCCTTCGCAACAAGTCGCTCCACAAGTCGCTCCCGAGCCTCGGAGCGCCGCTCGGCACGCGCTACACGACGAACGGCGACTACCTCACGCTGCTCGTCAAATTCAGGGGCCTAGCGTTCTCGTGGGCGGGCTTCGCGATCATGGTGGCGTGCGCCGTCCTCGGGTTTTGGACTTGGGTGGCGATTGGCGCGGTCCTTTATTGGGGGGGCCTCGTCTTCAGCCGCGACGAGGTCGACGCGGACCTCGGGACGACGAACAGCGACAACATTCGGTTCAAGGGTCCTACAGGCCAAAGCCAAGGCGCTTACATCGAGAGTGGTCGTTACCCGACTGTAGGCCGGCTGCTCATCGCGGTATTGGTGAGCGGCGTCGCCGGGCGCTTCCCGCCCTCGTCTTACCGGCGTGTCATCGTCGTGACCAAGCTCCTGCGCTGGCTCGTCCCACCGCTCGGCGCGATCGCCCGCACGTTCCCCATTCCGCTCCTCAGCATGGGCCGCGACAACGCGTTCGGCGTCTTCCGCTTGAACGCAGAGGGGCGCGCCGAGATCGACTATGACCTCCAGGCGGCGCGGCCGTTTTATGCCTACCTCGAGTCGCTCGGGCGCAAGGTCGCGAAGGCCGCGGACGCCTATTGGCTGCCTCATCTGCCGTTCAAGCTGCTCGGTCGGATGGAGGTACCGCACAATCAGGGCGGCGCCCCGATGGGCGAGAGCCGCACCGATGGCGTGGTGGATCACGCGGGGCGCGTCTTCGGAGTGGCCAACATGATGGTGCTCGACGGCTCGATCATCCCCGTGTCGGTAGGCCCCAATCCAGCGCTCACCATCACAGCGGTGGCCGAGCGCGCGATGGAGGTCGTGCTCGGGCAGCTCGCGGCGACGGGCGAGATCGTCGCGAGCGAGCCACCCACCTGACTCACAGGACAGGCGCGTTGCGCGTGACCACGAGCACGCCGTCGTCCCCTGTTCGCACCGCGACGAAGCGCTTCGACGCGTCGAGCACGGACCGACCGAGCAAGAGCGCGCTCGGCTTCGACGCGAGGGCCGCGCCGCTCAGCTTGCTGTCGATCTTTCCGTCGGCGCGAACATGCCAGATCCGATCGTTGTCGGTGCCCGCGCTCTCGGCGACGAGCAACCCACCCGATGGGGTCGCGACCGTGTTCCACAGCGCTCCTGGGGTCCACGCCCAAGACTGGTTGGTCGTCGATTTGCCGTCGACCGAGAGCAGCGCGACCTGCATGTTCTCACCCGTAGCGTCGAGCGAGACGCAGCTCACCGCGCCCGATGAGAGGCCGACCAGGCTCGAGGCCTCGAGTCCGTAACAAGGATTGGCCGCCGAGCCTTTGTCCCCGTAGCTCGAGTCGAGCTCGAGCTTACTGGTGAGTCGCGTGAGCTTCTCCGTCGCCTTTCCAGTCGAGAAGACATACGAGCCGTCGGGCCCCCGACCCACGTAGCCGTGAATGGGCGAGCCGGGTGTCTCATACGTGAGCGAGCCCTTCTTACCGAAGGTCTTGTCAGTGCCACCCTGGGCGGTGATTTTGGTGAGGAGCGCTTTACCTTTATCGAAGACGACCTCGCCTTCGTCGGTGATCTTGGGCTCCACCAAGGTGGAGAGCACGAGCGCGCCGCCGCCGCTATCGACGAAGACAGCGCTCGGGATCATGCCGAACGACTTGTCGAAGAGACGATACTCGCCGCTCTTCCCGAAGGAGGGATCGCGTGCGCCGCGTGCGTCCAGTTTGACGATGCTCACCGAGGCCTCGCCGAGGGCCTGCGTGCCGAGCGCGGGCCCCACAACGGCGAAGTGCAGATCGACCGACAAATCAGGCGCGCCCGAGGTCTTCGACTCGGCGACGTACATGCTGAGTACGTAGAGCCCACCGTCGGGAGCGAGCGCGAGCGAGACGCCGACTCCATAGCTCTTGCTGGCGCGCGCGAGCCCGTCTTTGCCGAAGGCCATGTCGAGCTTGCCGCTCGGTAGGATCTTGTAGACGGCCGAGTCGCAGCCCTCGAGGGGTTCGTCGCCCCCGAAGGGGATCTGCGCGAGGACGAAGATCGAGCCGTCTTCGGTGGTGAGGACGTCGCCGACGCCCACGCAAGAGCCTCCCATCGAATGGGGCGGAGTGAGCGAGAGCGCGCCCTTGTCGCCGAAGCTCGCGTCGAGCGCGACGGCGGGTGCCCGCGTCGCAGGCGGAGACTCGCTCGCCGAGGCGGAAGCGCTCGTCGACCCAGTCGTCTCGTGCGCGGACGAGGAGCTCGCGGACGTGGTCTGCGTCGCGGCTTGGCTGCCTGTGTTCGTGCTCGAGCAACCTGCGAGCGCGAGCGCCGCGAGCGTGATGAGGGGATATCGGGACTTGGGCATCGTCGCGGAAGCTATCACCCGAGCGAGCGCCCACGGCAGCCTGAACCGAGACTTGCTCTGAATGGCGACGATGCTCCGGCAACAGAGGAGCGCAATGACGAGCAAGTTCATCTGCGGTGTGCTGTTCGGCGGGGTACTCCTATTGCCCGCTTGCGGCGACGACGCAGCCAATCCAGCCGGAGAGTGCACGCCTGCCTGTGAGGCCGGTGAGTTCTGTTGTCTCGGGACCTGTCAGGCCGTCGGGACAGTCTGCGGGGACTCGACGGGCGGGGCGCCGGCGGGCGGCGCGGGTGGGGCGGGTGGGGCAGTCGCCGGCGGCGGCGGCGCTGGCGGCGCGCCCGACCCGTGCGCCCTCCACGACGGCGCGACCAGCGTGGTCACCGCGTGCGCTGCTGACGGCTCTGTAACTTATTGCCAGCAAGGTGAGAGCGACACGTGCAATCCCGGCTACGTGTGCGTCGAGTGGGTCGACCCCGAGACCCACGTCCTCGACGCGTATTGTCCAATGATGGGCGAGACCGAGATCTGCGATCCCGACGTCGACCACGGGACCTGCCAGGGCAACAGCGCGCATCCGTGCCTCGGCGTCGTGGGGCCGAACTCACCGCCTACGTCGCCGGGGCACTACGAGACGTTCGACTGCGTGGCGCTGAACGGCGCAGGCTCGACCTGCAGCATCGACGCGGCGACGCTGCAGCCTTACTGCACTGTCCCTTGAGCGACGACACTGGTCTTGGGGGACTATTGCGGCGCCCAGCCAGTCTCGTAGTGGCCGTCTTCGAAGACCCATATCCGCGCGTCGGCGGGCAAAGGCCCGCTGACCTCGACGACGGCGCCCCCTGGGAAGCGGACCTCGACCGACTCCACGGCTGACGCGGCGCCCAGGCCGTAATGCAAATAGGCAGAGTCCTGGCCGCCTTTGCCGTTGCCGCCGGAGACGACCCGCAGCTGGGTCACGCCGCCCGCCGTGAGCCAAACGGTCGCGCCGACGGCCGCGCGATTGGAGGCTACGTTGCCCACGACCTTGACCTCGGCGAAATGGCCAGTCTGCGACTTGGCATTTCGGAAGGGGTAGCGGAGGAAGGTGTCGACGTCCCCGTCGTTGTCGAAGTCCGAAGTCGAGATGCCCCAGCCGTTCTCGGTCGTGAGGCCCGCGTGGTATGCGTCGAGGCGGAAGGTGCCGTCGCCGTTACCCCAATAGAAGTCCGTCGGGCGACCGTCGTACACGGCTGTAATCACCAGATCGAGGCGACCGTCATTGTCGAAGTCGGCGAGCGCTGGGACCGAGTGCGTCTCTTGGTAGCGCAGGCCGGCAGGGTTCGTGAGGTCGGTCGTCTCCGCGAGGTTCACGAACGAGCCGTCCGGCTGTTGGAGCAGGATCTCCGTGCGGTCCGAGAAGTCGAAGAAGCGCGGGTGCGCGAGGTTGGCCGACACGAGATCGAGCCGAAGATCGCCGTCGAGATCCCCCCACGCCGCGCCGATGGTGTGCCCGTAGTAGCCGCTCGAAAGCGAGCCCGCAGCGCCGAGGGCCTTCGCCGACTCGACGAAGGTGCCGTCCCCCTGATTGACGAATAGGAAGTTGGCCTGGAGTCGGTAGTTGTTGACGAAGAGGTCCACGTCGCCGTCTCCGTCGTAGTCGGCGGGAGCGGCGCCGCGGCTCGCCGTGCGCTTCGAGCTGAAGCCGTACTGTGCTGTCCAGCTCTCGAAGGTCCCGTCGCCGCGGTTGTGCCAGACCTCGTCCTCGTAGAAGGTCTCGTTTGCCCAGCAAATGAAGTTGGCGAGGTAGAGGTCGAGGTAACCGTCCGCGTCGAGGTCGAGCCACGCGGCCGCGGCCGTGGGTGAGCGGGTGTTGAGCGCAGGGTCGCCGCAGCTCTCGTAGGTTTGTGTGTCCACGATCCCGCTCGCAGGGGTCGCGTCCTCGAAGGTGCCGTCGCACCGCGAGCGCATCAGCTTGTCGGGTTTGTCGTAGGCCTCGGCGTAGAGGAAGACGTCGAGACAGCCGTCGTTGTCGTAGTCGCCGAAGACGCCGCCCGTGGCGGCGATGGGAGCGCCCACTGCGTCGGTCGCGACGAGGCTCGCCGCGGTGACCTCGGTGAAGGAGCCGTCGCCGACGTTCTTGTAGAGCCGCGGCCCTGATCCCAATACGTCGTCATAGCCATCCGCATCGTAATCGCCAAACGAGACGTGCTCGGAGGGCGGGAAGGCCGGGTCCGTAATCTGGAATACACGCGCCGCGGGGTCGACCTCCTCGGTGTGCTCGAGGTGCAAGCGGACGAGGTAGTCGTATTGGAAGGGGAACGAGACTCCATTGTAGAAGCTCGAGAGGAGGCGCTTCGGCAGGTTCATCGCCGAGTGGCACTCGTCCCAGAGCGCGCAGTCACCGGCGCCTTGGGTCGAGCCGTCGAAGTCGAACACCGGACTCCCAGGTTCGGCGAGGTGCGCGACGTAGACCAAGCCCGGGTGCTCGAGGGTGATCGGCGGGTCGATGACGTAGGTGACCCAGCCGTCCGCGTCGAGGTCACCCGCGCAGCGCGTACCGGTAAAGAGCGGCTCCGCGGCCCAGAAGTCGAAGCCGTTGTAACCGAAGTCGGCGTAGAGCCCGGCCGTGAGCTCGGTCTCCGGTGCGAGCCCGTCCACCGCGCCCCAGTGCACCGAGAAGCCGTGGATGACCGAGGGGTGCTCGACGTCGAAGCGCACGGCCTCGTTGAGCTCTTCGTCGTTGAGGGTGAAGGTCGAGCCGTTCACTGTGATGGAGAACGTCTGCTCTCGGACGTTGGTCGCGGCGCTCGAGTCGTCCCACGCCAGCGTCTCGAGCCCAGCCGGCAATTCGCCATTCGCCGAGCCACAAACGGGCGCCGCGCCGCCAGCGCCGCCCACGCTGCCCGTGGATTGGGTGTTTGCGCCAGCGCCCCCAGCACCGCCCGCGTTTGCGCCGCCACCGCCTTGGGGCTGAATCCCGTCATCGCCGCACGCGGCGCCGAACGCGAGACTGAGGGACAAGACCCAGGGTGAGACCCTACGACGCAAAGCCATAATCGGGATTGTCGTCGCTTTGTCGGCGCCTGGCGAGGAGCTCGCTCAAGCGCCGTGAGTCATCCCGCTCGCGTCCACCCAGCCCGCGACACAGTGCACCTCGTCCGAGATGGCCCGCATGATCTTCCCCGTACCGTGGTGCGCGACGAGCACCGTGATAAGGCGAACATCGTTCAAGGAACGCGCGCGCTCGAGCGCCTCGACCGCTGGCTGGAGCTCGCTCAGAGGCTCGACCTCGCCGTCGGTCAACACGAGCAGATCGGCCTGCGACCAGTCCTCCGTCTTCGTGGCTGCGCGCTCGAGGACGTCGCAGAGCAAGGTCCCTCCAAGGAACGTCCGCGCGAGGAAGGCGAGCGCGTGCCCGAGGCCCGTCCCACTGAGGCTGAGCTCATGCTGCTCGATTTGGCCTTTGCCCGAGAACGTGCAGACGAAGACTCGGCGATTGTCCGCGACCGCGCTCACGAGGATCTGCGCGACGACCCCCTTCGCGACGTCCAAGCGTGCGCCGTACATCGAGCCGGAAGTGTCGAGCAGGACGATGATTGGACCGTTCGAGAGCGGCGCTCGCTTGTCGCTCCTTCGCGGGTCTTCTGTGAGCTCGCGCCCGTCATAGACGAGGAGCCCTTCTTCGATGCGTCGAGCGTGAAAGAGCCGCTTGAAGACGGGGTGCATGAGGAGAACAGCCTCGCTCGGCAGCACCCTGGAGACCTTGCCGGAGCGGACAATGTCGCTGAGAAGCGAGCCGCCTGCGCGCGCCAGGCCTCTCTCCGAGGGGTGCGACGTGCGCCTCGAGGTCTTCCCTCCTCGGCGTGGCGGGGCCGCGCGAGACGGTTTGCGTCGACCCAGGGAATCGAGCAGCGCGACGAGAGGAGGTAGCCGCTCGAGGTGCCTGCGCAACGCGAGCGCGGCGTCGAGCGAGATCCCGAGCGTCATGCGAGAGGAGAGGGCACACCGACCCCTCGGGCCGCCGAGTCGGGCGAAGAGCTCGCGGAGCTCGTTCCAGACGGCCGCGCGCACGCCGAAGCTCGATTGGAGCCGATCGTGGACGCGCCCCGCGAAGAGCTCGGCGAGGACCGCCGCCGCGTCGCACTCGAGCTCTCTCCGTGATGGAGCGGGGCAGCCCCGCGCGACGCAGCCGCGCTGCGCGTCTTCATCCAAGGCTGAAAAGATCTCTTCGAAATCCGGAAGCTCCAAATCGGCGAGCGCTCGTAGGAGCACCAACAAAACCTCGTCGGTGGTCTCCGGATCATGCGCACAGAGCGGCGCGACCCCCGCGACCGCGACGGCCCGTTGGAGCTGGCGAGAGAGCTCGGGGTCGAGCGAGGTCGAAGGAGGCTCTCGCCCCGGCTCGAACGTGCCCTCCACCAGGTCTTTGCGGAGCGCGGCGAAGAACCGAGCGCGCCCGACGATATCCCCAATAGGGCACGTAACGACGAGGTCGAAATAGGAAGATGGCAATTCCGCGAGCACCCGATATTGGGGATAGACGAGCTCGCCCTCGGGCGGGATCGTCACGGAGACTCCGAATCAGGTGCGGATTGGGAGACCGATGCGCGCAGCCGATCGCGGGCGCCAACGAGCTTGTCCCTGGCGGAGCTCAGGGTCGAACGCGAGCTCTCGAGGGCCTGCACGAGCGCACGCATGGGCTCGGGCGGGACCCACGGTGGCGGGTCGAAGCGCGCGAGCTGATCCTCGAGGACTGCGCCGTAGCGATCCAAATCGACGAGCGCCTTCTCGACGTTCGCGAGCTGCCCGGACGCCAACCGGCGAAAGTCCGGGTCGGGCTCGAACAGGGGCTCGCGCGGCGTGTCGCCCCAAAAGAGGTTCTCGGACTTTTTGATATAGAGCTCGAGCGCGTCGATGCTGTTCGTCGCGCTGAAGTGGTCACGCCAGAGCTCGGCGACCGTGTGACCCGTCGAGGCACGCGCAGGGTGCTTGAAGAGCGGCTCGCCGTCGGTGCCTTTTATTGGCTTGTGAGCCGTGGACACGGGAGTCGGCGCGCCGTCGTCTCCCATATAAAGGGGCCGACCTTGTTCGTCGCGCCGCGCGCGCTGCCCGCTGCCCCGTTGCTCGATCCAACCCTCGAAGGACTGCGCCATTCGGGCGTAGCGCGCCGGCTCGAGCTTCACGTAGTCGAAGAGGTGACCCCCGAGCCAGCCCTCGACCGCCCTGCGCTGCACCGGTGTGTCCCCGACGACGGCGGTGAGCAGCCAAGCATCCCAGAGGACGACGACGTCGCGATCCACCGTGCGGGCCGCGACGCGCAGGAGCTTCATCGCCTTGAGCCAGCGCCGATCGGAGACGAAGATCTCATTGGCGGTCGCCCACTCGCGCAGAGCGCTGAATACGTGGACGACGCCTGGGCTTACAGAGATGTTCGCGGCGGAGGCTTGGAGCTCACGGATCTCGGCGGGCGTGAATCGGTCCTCGTCCGCGACCGGGCGAGGCGCGAAGTCCTTGGCGGCGAGGAGCGCGCGCATCCCCGCCGGGCTCACGGGCGCGACCTCGTGGCGCACGAGGAACCGGTCGAGGAGCGCCCGAAGCTCGTCCCCCTCGGGCAGCTCGTTGCTCGCCGCGACGACCGCGAGCAACGGCAGCTCGACGCGCTCCGCGCCGTTCTCGAAGCGACGCTCGTTCAAGATGCCGAGCAAGGTATTCAGGATGGTGCTGTTCGCTTTGAAGATCTCGTCCAGGAACGCAATGGAAGCGGTCGGTAGATAGCCTGCTGTGACACGGACGTAAGCGTCCGCTTCGAGGGCGCGCAGCGACAAGGGGCCGAAGAGCTCCTCGGGGACGGTGAATCGCGTGAGCAAACGCTCGAAGAACGCGCCCCCGCCGAAGGCGCCTAGGAGCCTGCGCGCGATCTCGCTCTTTGCGGTGCCGGGCGGCCCGAGGAAGAGGACGTGTTCACCTGCCAGCACCGCGAGCAACGCCAATCGCATGGCCTCGTCACGCTCGACGAGACCTGCCCCCAACGCCTCGAGGATGCGCTCGATACGCTGTCGCACGACTGAGCGTGAGGATACTCCAGGGCGGCGCGCCTTGGAACGCGGCGCGCTTTCGACGGCGAGCCGACCAAAAGATTCTAGGGAAACGCCTGCGATCTCTTCAGCGAATGCGCATGAAACAAAGTCGCGACGATTCGCCCGTAGGGCCGTTGACAGGAGCGAGGTGGTCTGTAACTCATGAGAGCGCGATGAGAGCACCCACGCTGGAAGTACGATTCGAGAGCGACGTGCTCTCGTCCGAGTTCGTCAAAATCGCGAGGCTCACCGGGCACGAGAAGATCTCGCAGCTCTACCGGTTCGAGGTCCTCGTCGTCGCCACCGACGGCGTCGCCGTCGACGTCACCAGCTTGCTCGGCTCAGCGGCTGCGCTGCTGTTCGTGCAAGACGGCTCGGAGGTTCGGCGCATCTACGCCACCGTCAGCGAGGCCATCGATACGCTCGACCCGAGCACTCGATTCCCGACCTATCGACTGACGCTCGTGCCGCGCTTGCACCGCCTCACGCTGGTCGAGACGCAGGAGATTTACCTCGACGCGACCATCACCGACATCATCAAGGCGAAGATGGCGCTCGTGGGGCTCGACGACACGCGAGACTTCGAGTTTCGCCTCATGCGCGAGTACCCGAAGGCCGAGTTCGTCGTTCAATATCGGGAGACCGATCTGGCGTTCATCAATCGGCTGACCGAGCACCTCGGTATCAGCTACTTCTTCGAACACACGGGTGACCGCGACAAGATCGTCTTTACCGACCATAAAGACGGGTTTCGTCCCATCGAGGGTGGGGAGAAGGTCGCTTGGCGCCAAGTCGAGCCCTACGCCGCTGGCGTCTACAAGCTCGACATCAAGGCGAAGATTGTACCGTCCGTGTTCGTTTGCGCTGATTACAACTACGAACAGCCGCTCGTGGACCTCACGTCCACGGTCGAGATTCAAGGCGGCTTCGGCGGTGGCGTCATCGAGTGGGGGACGCACTTCAAGACCCCGTCCGAGGGTCTGTCGTTCGCCCAGATCAGGGCGGAGGAGCGCAGCCTCGAGGCCATGACCATGCAGGGCGAGTCAGGCGTCGCCAGCTTGGCCGCAGGCGCTCCGGTGCAAATCGTCGATCACCCGCGCCTCTCGCACGCCGGCGTGCTCCTCGTCGAGGTCAAGCATCAATTGGTTCAGATCGTCGGCGGCCAATCGGGAGAAGGACAACCGAGCTACACGAATACCTTCTTCGCCACTCCGTCCAACATGACCTATCGACCCCCGCGCATCACCAAGCGGCCTCGCATCTACGGCCTCACGCACGGCATCGTCGAGTCCGCGCCCGGCGTCGACGTCGAGCACGCGTGGATCGACAGCGCAGGCCGGTACCTCGTGCGCGTGCTCTTCGACACCGCCGCGAGCCCCGAGAGAAAGGCCTCGCTCCCTATCCGAATGATCCAACCTCACTCGGGTCCGAACTACGGCATTCACTTCCCGCTGCGGCCGGGGACCGAGGTCCTGCTCGCGTTCGTCGACGGCGACCCGGATCGACCGCTCATCGTCGGCTCGGCTCCCAACGCGGTGACGCCGTCGCCGGTGTTCGACGCGGAGCCTACGCTGCACCGTATTCGCACGTCCTCGGGCGTCCTCGTCGAGATCGACGACGGCGTCTGACGCTCGGGCGCGACCGCCTCCGCTGACAGCCCTGTAGCCTAGTGTCCGCTCGTCGGCGCGCCCCGAGCGGCGCAGCGGACGCGCTTTGCCTCCGGCTTGGCTTTGGAGAGCCCTCCTCGGGAGCGGCTCTTCAGTGACAGCGTTGTCATTGTTCGGCAGCGCTGGACGTAGTCCATCCGCTCACGGGCGTTGTGAGGTTTTACATGGGTGACGTCACGGTCGACATTCCGACTCGATACAGCATATTCGTTCCCAAGCCGCTCTCGCGCCTCAACCTGGGTGGTTGGCAGAAGCGCGAGGGCGCCTCTCAGTCGCCGAAGTTCGGTTACGACGGTGTATCCATCCAGAGCGAGAAGAGCCTCTTCCTCGACGTTTGGAAGGGGACGTACCTGCAGGCTCAAGGTGGCTTCGTGGGCCATGCCTCCGAGTGGTTGCAGGTCTCGACGAAGGCGATGACCCTCGCGACGCTGGACAACGCGACGATGGGCGCGGACGGCATCGTGACGCTGGCCGCGGGCGCGGGGCAGGGGCCTACCTGGACGCTGGACCACGGCGACTCGATGGAGACTGTGCCCTATCTCAATTTGGGCCTGCACTATCGCGTAGAGGAGATCCAGAACGGGCTCTTCGAGTTCTTCCGCGGGCGGCGGAAGAAGGATGATCCCGCGATGGAAATGGTCTACCCCCCTGGGCAAGATTGGGTGCGGCCGACCGCGGCCACGGCCTTCATGAAGGCAGAGGTGACCTTCGACTCCTCGGACCCGGACAAGGGCGGCGCCGAGTATCGAATGAAGAAGGGCAACCCGATCGTCCAGGACTCTCCCTTCCTCACGCCCGCGACCTGGGAGGTCACGCCCAAGCCTCTCCGCGGCGGCTTCGAGCTCATGGCCGAGCAGTCTTGGCAGCTCCTGCACGGTAAGCCCGATTGGAGCTTCCGCGAGGAGACCGACAACAAGGACTGGCGTGATGGGGACGACCCGGCCTCGAAGAAGAAGCCGAAGAAGGTCGCGCCGTACGATCTCTTCTCGGGCATGAAGGACGTCCGCTACGACCCAGCCTCCCCGGCGAAGAGCGCCCACGGCGTCACGCACGCGCTCGAGGTGCAGAACGACGTAGACGCCAATCGCGGCGCCGCCACGAGCGACGTCTTGAAGTGGGGCTTCAGCAGCTACTTCTCGCGGTTCGACCCTTATCTGCTCGTCGATCCGGACGTCGTCCGCTACGACCCGAAGCTCGGGCCGACCGAGAAGCAGATCTGTGTCTTTCTCGCGCACGCCAACAACCTGGCGACGAACCTCAAGCGTCGAATCGATGTCCTCTACAAGCTGACGAGCGTCGTCAAAGACAACGCCTTCATGAAGCTCGTGACGAACGCCGCGCAGGCGGTCGACGGGCTCTATCAGCCAGTGAAGGCTTTGCGCAGCAACGTGGAGGCCTGGGCGGGCATGTTCCGCGGCGATCGCGGGGCCTTTCACGAGCAGATGGCCGATGAAGGGATCTTCGGGATGGGCAAGCGCGGCCTGCTCTGGCAGAAGCTCGGCGCGAACTCGGCGGCGAAGTCCACGGCCAAGGCTGCTGTGCGCTCCATCGCGCCCTACAAAGACCCTACGCCCTCGGCGGTCAACCCGAACGGCCCCGACGCCGACGACGCGAAGAAGGGATTCTACGGCGGAGATCAGCAGTTCGGCGGCGGCTACAAACTCCGCAATGGTCATCAACTGGCGGACGGCGACCAAATCACGATCTCCTCCAAGAAGAAGGACGGCACCGTCGTCACCTTCGATACGCCGCCGCTCAGGCTCTCTGCGACCGCCGCGGTCATCAAGGGCAGCGCGGTCACGAGCTCGAGCTGGATCTACGACGCTGGCACTTACCTCGAGGTCGCGTACGACGGCGGCGCTTACACGAAGGTAGATCTCACGAACGTTCCCGGCGCGAAGCCGGCCGCGATCTTGGGCAGCCCTATCCTCCAATCGGCGTTCACGGTCCCGGCGACCGCGAACACGCTTGTAATCCCGGGCACGCTCGCGGGGACCTCGCTCACCGTGGCGGTCGACGGGGTCGAGACCACGATCGCGTTCGACGAGACGAACTCCGTCTCGACCGCGACCGTCAGGGCAGCGCTCGCCGACGCCCTACCGGAGCTCGAGGTCTTGGTGGTCGCAGGCGTTACCCTCAAACACAAGAAGTACGGGCCTGGGGCGCGCATCGAGATCAAGGACTCGACCGCGCGAACGGCGCTGGGCCTGCCGCTTACGGCCGTCAGCGGCGCGGGCATCGACGCGGTGATGGCGTATGTCCAGGGGCATCTGCCGAACACCACCTTGGCGAGCAGCGCGCTCAAGTTCCAGTCGACGACGACGGGCACGACCAGCAAGGTCGCGCTCCGCCAAACCCCGCAAGGTGTGCTCGCGGAGCTCGGTATCTCGGCGACGAGCGCGACGGGCACCGCACCCAAGTTGGCGCGCGACGTGACGGCCGAGGATTTGGTCGCGCTCTTCAGCCAAGCCCCCGAGGCCGCGGGCGTCGTGAAGTTCACCGCCGAAGATGGTCAAGTCGTCATCACGAGCGAGTTCGCAGGAGATACGTCGTTCGTCCGCGTCACCAGGAAGACGGGCGAGATGTGTCAGGCGCTCCAGTTCCTCGGTGATCAGCGAGGCGAGGCCGACTACGACGAGGTCCGCGAGCTGCCCGAGATCGCGCGCGGGCTCGACGATTTTGACAAGGCGAACACCGAGCTACAGAAGATGCCGGACGACGCCGGCAACCTCGTGCGACCCATCATCGTGCTCGCGAAGAACGCGATGAACATCGTCAGCAAGGCCTATGGAGTCGCCAAATCGCTCGCGAAGGTCGCGGGGATCAAGCTCCCTTCGTCGAAGGGCTCGATCGGGCTCATCGCGAACAAGGGCATAAGCTTGGGCACGCCTGACCGCATCGTAGGCGTCGGCGGGCAGGGCATCGTGTTCGTCGCCGACGGCGGCACGGGCGCGCCCGACAAAGCCAAATACGTCCTCTTGGAGGACACGTTCAATCGGATCATCGGGGGCGACATCTTCGGCAAATACGAGAAGCCGAAGCCCCCGAAGGAGACCACTGGGTTCAAGGTCTTCTCGGACAGCACGACGGACCTCGTCGCGCGGAACACTGCCCACGTGCTCGCGCTCGGTCGCTTCGAGGACGGCAATCGGACGAAGGGCTCGGGCATCGCGCGCGTCGCTGGCTCGTTCGCTGTCGAGCTCGCGGGGCAAGAGCGCGTGGTCTTGGGCGTCCGCGACGAGAATCTCGGTCGCGTGGAGGTGCTCGGGCGGACGGTCGCTATCGGCATGACCGACGTCGATGTAACCCACGACAAGTTCGGGCTCGCGGACCGCGGGACCGTGAAGGGCTGGCCGACGGATCTGCGCGCGGCGCACGCGCAGACCTCGTCTCTCCTCATGCACTCGACCTCTCAGGCCTGCATGGTCGTCGGCGACTACATGATTCATGTCCGCAGCAAGGCCGAGGACCTCGCGCCCTTCAACCGGATGATCGACGAGCGCCTCGCGGCGGCCAAGACGGCGGTGAATAGCTTGAAGGCGCGCAGGTCCGTGATGACGCTCGCGGGTGTGGACCTCAAGGAGATCAACGCACAGATCGCCGAGGCCGAGGTCGTCGAGCGCCGCGCCCAGAAGGACAAAGACGAGGGCCCGCAGCTCGCAGACGAGGGCATCATCATCAGCATGCGCGACGCCGCGCGGAGCACCTCGGCTCACAATTGGGCGGCCGAGAACAAGCCTTCCATCGTGGTCAGCAAGAAGGGGATCACCATCACGACCACGACGAACAAAGACGCCGAGGACGCGACGGCGCGCATCACGCTCGACAAAGACGGCATCTCGATCGTCGTCGGCGCGAACGGCGCGGGCGCGAAGATCTCCAAAGACAAGGTGGAGCTCCGGAGCGCAAAGAAGCGAGCGGTGCTCGACGACAATCAGCTGACCTACGACGGCTCGAAGATCGACTTCAGCTCGGCGCAGAAGATCACGCTCGGCTGAGTTGGCGATTGAAGCGTGCGGGGAGGACGGGCATTCTGGCCGGATGCCCAATTCCAGACTCCGCCTCCGATATGCCGCCTCGACGCTCATGGTCGGGGCGTTTGCTCTCTTGTCCGCTTGTGGCGACGACGGCTCCTCCAATGGGGGTGGCGGTGAGAGCGCCGGGGGCGCGGCCGAGGGTGGGACGGGCGGCCAACCCGACGGCGGAATGGGTCAGACTGGCGGCTCGGGCGGCGCGCCCTCGACGGGTGGCGTCGGTGGGATAGGCGGTCAGGGCGGGGAGGGGGGCGCTCCCATACCGACCTATTCGATTGGAGGCTTGGTGACCGGCCTGGCTGGTACGGGCCTGGTGCTCGAGAACAATGGCGGCGACGATCTCGCTGTCGATCAGGCCGGCCCTTTCACCTTTGCGACCGAGCTCCTCGAAGGCGACGACTACGACGTCAGCGTCCTCACCCAGCCCACCGAGCCGTGGCAGACCTGCACCGTGTCGAAGGGCGCGGGGCCCGTCGGCACCGCCGACGTCATCGACGTTCAGGTCGACTGCACGACGGATACGCACACCGTCACGGTCGACGTCTTCGGCGTCTATGGGACGGGCCTCGTCCTGGAGAACAACGGCGCTGACGACCTGCCGATCCCCCAGGATGGTAGCTACACGTTCTCCACCGCGATCCCCTCGGGCCAAAACTGGGACATCAGCGTCGCGACGGCGCCGACTGGGCCCGCCGAGACGTGCAACATCGATCAGGCGCAGGGGACGATGGGTGGGCAGGACATTCACCTGACCGTGCTCTGCGAGCTCGTCGACTCCGACGCGGACCACATCCCGGACCTCTTCGACCCGTTCCCGAGCGATCCGACGGCGCCTGCGCCTACCATCGCCGGCGTCTACGCGCACACGTCCTCGCAGCTCTTCACGATGGATCCTGTCACGTACGCCGTCTCGCTGATTGGCAGCTTCACCGGGGTGAACGGGCAGATCACCGACATCGCCATCGATCGGTACGGCGTCTTGTACGCGGTCTCCTTCAGCGCGCTCTTCGTGTGTGATGCCTCGACGGCGGCTTGTTATCAGCTCGCGACCCTGCCCTCGAGCTTCAACGGGCTCACCGTGGTGCCGGCCGGTACGGTCGACCCGAATTTCGAGACCATCGTCGGGATCGCAAACTCGGGTAACTGGTACGCCGTTAATCTCACCGGGACGGGTTCGGCCACGGTCACGCAGATCGGGGCCTACGGTAACGGCTACTCGTCGACCGGTGATGCTTACTCGATTGTAGGCGTTGGGACTTACGGCGCTGTCAACAAGCCGGGCGCGTCGTCCACGGTGATCGTGTCCGTCGACCCCGCGACCGGCACCGCGCTGAACGAGGTCGGTGAGGTCACCGGCTACACGACCATCTACGGATTGGCGGGTTGGCAGAGCGAAATCTTCGCGTTCAACTCGTCGGGGGCGATCGTGAGCATCGACCCGATGACGGGGCAACCGACGCTGCTCGCGCAGACGCCCTATTCGTGGTGGGGCGCTGGCGTCTCGACCGAGCTCTGAGGCTCGCGGGGTCGTCAGTACGGGTGAGGGGGGTAGCCCGCCGCGTCGCAATATTGCAGATAGGCGGGCATGATGTAGTCGATATAGTCGGTGTTGTATTGGTCGCAGCCGGTCGTGCTCCCGTGCGAGGCCAAGTTGCCGAGGGCCATGAGCGTATATTGGTCTTCGGTGCAGCCGGGGAAGAGCTGCTTGACCTCAGCGCGGTTGCCGGCGAACCCCGCGACGCCGACGTGGATATTGACGTCCGGGTTGAAGATCGAAGTGTCGAAGGCCTGGGAGCTCGTGTCCGTCGTCAGGTTCGGATGGCCATTGGGCAATAGGCCAGCGCCGTCGGCGATGTCACCACACGCGGGCACGACCTGCATCATGCCGTAGCAGTGCGCCTCCTCTTCGGTCCAGCCGTCGGGGATGCCGCAAGGCAGGTTCGGGCACCCGATGGAGGCGTAGTCGAAGCGCGACTCACCATAGATCATGGCCTTCACGATCATCGGATCGGGCTCGCCGTAGGTCGCCGTCCACTTCAGGATCGAGCAGTCCGCGATGTCCGCGGAGTAGCCGGTCTGTTCGGCGACGAGCCCCGTCGCGAGCGGATCGATGTCGCAGCCCTCGATGGGCAAGCCGCCCGTGCCTGTCGCGCCAGTGCCCGTGCCGCCGACACCCGAAGCACCCGAGCCCGAGCCGCCGGGGCTCGCGCCGCCCGTGTCCGCGTCGTCGCCGCACCCGAGGACCAAGACGACCAGCGCGACGAGTACCGCGTGTTTCATCGCTCGAGCGTATCGCATGCGCGCGGGCGACGAGCGGGGCTGGATCCCCATGAAATTTCGGACCGACAGTACTAGGCTTTCGCCGTGCTGCGCTCCGCCCGACGGTCTCTCACCCCGCGCCTCCTCGGCGCGCTTGTCCTCGTGTGTTCGAGCGGATGCGCGGCGGGCAACATCCCCGACCCGAACGAAGCGCTCACAGCCTACGCAGAGGCCGCCGCGAGCGGTGATGCGGATCGGCTCTACGAGATGCTCTCCGAGCAGGGCAAGCGCCAGTACACCCGCGACCAGATCAAGGCGATGGTCGGCGATCAGAAGGGCGAGCTGAAGGACCAGGCGACGGCCATCACGTCGCCCGGAGTGCGCATCAAGACCGAGGCGACTGTGAAGTACGCGGACGGCGAGCAGGCCGCGCTCACGGTGGAGGACGGCACGTTCAAGATCAGCGCCGCCGACGCTCTGCCGGCCGAGGCGCGGAGCCCGGTGCAGGCGCTCAACCAGCTGCGCAGGGTGCTCGCGCGGCGCAGCTATGCGGGGCTCATCCGTGTGCTCACGACGCGCTCGCGGGCCGCGTTCGAGGAGGACCTGCGCTCGCTCGTCGAGGGGCTCGAGGACGCAGAGGGCCTCGACGTCGAGGTCAACGGCGACACCGCGACCGTGCTGATCCCGGGCGGCCACGCGGTGCAGCTCCGTCGTGAGAACGGCGTCTGGCACGTCGAGGATCTGGAG
This sequence comes from Polyangiaceae bacterium, assembly GCA_046351325.1. Taxonomy (GTDB): domain Bacteria; phylum Myxococcota_A; class Polyangia; order Polyangiales; family Polyangiaceae; genus Xiheicaenibacterium. The sequence continues at coordinate 663,817 of JAXLYR010000002.1, forward strand.
TGATGGCTCGCCTCTCGCGGCGCGCGTTCGGCTTCTCGATGTTGGCCGCGGGCGCCGCGGCCGCGTGGCCCCGTCGGGCGCGCGCCTTCGGCGACGAGGGCGCGTTCAATCCACGCATCGTGCTCACGGGCGACACGAAATGGGAGGGGCTGCGCACGACCGCGCCCGCGCGCTGGTCTCAAGAGCTCGTCGATCGCACGAGCGCTCCTGCGCGATCCTTGCCGAACGTCGTGCACGCCGACGCCAAGAACCTGATCGACGAGCCCTTCCTCGTGTGGGGCGGCGCGGCCGACGTGCCCGAGCTCACCTCGAAGGAGATCTCCAGCTTCAGGAAGTTCTTCGCGCTCGGCGGCATCCTCTTCGTCGACGATTTCGACCCCGACAAAGGCGCCTTCGGCAAGGCCGCGCGGCGCGAGCTCGCGCGCGTCCTACCCGAGGACGCGCCGATCTCGGTCGGCACCGAGAACGTCCTCTTTCGCTCGTTTTACCTGCTGAAGCGCGCGGTCGGTCGCATCGAGGGCCCCGCGAAGCTCGACATCGTCGTGCGCTCGGGGGCGATCCAGGTCATCTATTCGGCGCACGACGTCCTCGGGGCGCTCGCGCGCGACTCGAGCGGCGCGAACACCATCGACGTGACGCCAGGCGGAGAGCGGCAGCGCGAGCAGGCGCTGCGGCTCGCGGTGAACGTGGCGATGTACGTCCTCTGCTCGAACTACAAAGACGACCAGGTCCACGCCGAACACATCATGCGGCGTCGGGGCAACAAGTGACATGACGCGGACGTTGGCGCCCGCCGCGGATCTCAGCGTCGGGGCGCTCGTAGGAACAGCGGTCGTCTTCGGGCTCGGGGTAGCGCTGCTGCTCTACGAGGTTCGGCGCGCGCGCAGCCCGGTCGCGGTCGTCGCGTCGGGTGTCCTCGCGGCGCTCGCGCTCGCGTGTGCGGTGCTGCGCCCCGTCGCGCTCGAGGTCGACGGCGTGACGGTCGGGCCCCGCGTGGTCGTGCTGGTCGACGGATCGCGGTCGATGCGCTTGCCGGGGTCGAGCGGCGATCGCGCGCGCACTGCACGCGACGTCGTCCAGGCGCTGCGCTCGCATGCGAAGGACGCACGCATCGGGGTCTTCACGTTCGGGGTCGGTCCGGCGCGCCCTGTCGGCGCGAGCGCCGCGGAGGAGATCTCGACCCTCGATGATCCTCGCGAGCCGCGCTCGGATTTGTTCGCTGCGATCGAGTCGATCGCGAAGGGCGCAGAGGAGCCGCCCGCGGTGATCGTCGTGGTGAGCGACGGCCGCCTCGATCGACCTCTGCCCGAGCACGCGGACTCTTCGAACGGGCTCGGGCTCGGCGCGCTCGACGCGCGCGTGCACACGGTCGCGACCGCGACGCGCGCGCCGAAGGACGCGAGCATCCGCAAGGTCGAGGTCGCGGGCGCCGCGGTCGCGCACCAGCCCTTCTCCATCCGCGTCGAGGTCGGCTGCGCGGGCGGGCTCTCGTGCGGCAAGCTCCCCGTCGTCGTGAACGAGCTCGTGGACGACGGCCCCGCGCTCGAGCTCGCGCGCGGCGAGGCCGACGTCTCGAGCGACGGCGCCGCGACCATCGAGCTCGGCGTCACGCTCCATCGCGCAGGTCAGCGCGTGATCGAGGTCCGCGCCGCGACGCCCGAGGGTGACGCGATCGCCGAGAATGACCATCGCTTCGTCACGATCGACGTCGCGCGCGATCGCGTCCGCGTGCTCCACATCGCGGGTCGGCCGACGTACGACGTGCGCGCGCTCCGCACGTGGCTCAAGTCCGACGAGTCCGTCGACGTCGTCGCGTTCTTCATCTTGCGGACGCCGACCGACGGCGTGAACGCCTCGCCGAGCGAGCTCGCGCTCATCCCGTTCCCGGTCGACGAGCTCTTCACCGAGCACCTGCCGAGCTTCGACGCGGTCGTCCTGCAGGACTTCAACGCCGCGGTGTACGGCCTGACGAAGCACCTCGGCAACCTCGCCGAGTACATCAAGAAGGGCGGCGGCCTCATCATGGTCGGTGGCCCCGACGCGTTCGGTCCAGGCATGTACGCCGGCACACCCATCGCCGACGCGCTGCCCGTGCAGCTCACCAAGCAGCGAAAAGACGGCGTGGACCTCGCGCCCTTCTCTCCCGAGCTCACGCCGGCCGGCCGCGTCGCGCCAGTCCTCGGGCCGATGCGCGACATCCTCGGTGACGCCTTCCCCGACATGCCGGGGACGGACATCGTGGGTCGCGCGAACAAGGGCGCGACGGTGCTCTTCACGCACCCGACGCTCACGACCGACGGCAGCGAGCACATGCCAGTGCTCGCGCTCGGCGAACACGGCACGGGGCGCGTCATCGCGCTCACCGTCGACGGGACGCATCGGCTGCTCTTTGGTTCGTTCGCCGCGGAGACCGCGGGCCGCGCGTACGGCGCGCTCTGGGATGGCCTGCTCGGTTGGCTGATGCGCGATCCGCGCTTCGAGTCGACGAGCCTCGATTTGCCGGGCGGGTGCGTCTCGGGCGAGCCTTCGCGGCTCGTCGTGCGGCCGCTCCCAGGCCCAGCCGGCGACGTCACCGTGGAGATCCGACAGCTCGGCTCGGGCGCGAACGTCTTCGATGCCTCGCAGCCGATCACCGGCGACGGCGGAGAGCTCACTTTCGATCTGCCGGCGTTCGATCCGGGTGGCTACTCCGCCGAGGTCCGCATCGGTGCGTCGGGTGGCGGCGACATGAGCCTCGCGCCCGCGACCCGCCGCGATTTCGCGTGCGAGGCCGGCGGTGACGAGTGGGCCGACTCGCGCCCCGACGTCGCGCGCCTCGAGACCATCGCCAAAACGACGCGCGGCAAATACGTCGACGCCTCCAGCGTGTCCGATCTGCCGATTCCGACCGCGACGCTCATCAGCACCCAACGCAAGACTCGACCGCTCCTGCCGCCCTGGGGCTGGACGTCGATCGCGGCCGTCGCCGTGGGCGTGCACTGGGTCTTGCGGCGGCGCCGCGGCCTCAGCTGACGACAACGGTTACGCGATTGTCAGCGTCGCCTACTCGACAATAGAACTGACGACAGTGCGGCCTTGGCTGGCTGCTTTGGCTGTCCGCCCCGACATTGGCGGACATGCTTGTAACCTCAGGCCGCGCCCGACCTCTCGGGGCCCCCGGGCCGCGCGGCCTCTTACTTGATTGAGTATTCGAACGTCTGCTGCTTACCGCCGCGATCGAGCACGACCGTGAGGCTCTTCGCCGTCTTCATCGTGTCCATCGCCGTCATCGCACGGTCGAGATCCGCCATGTCCGCGCCGTTGACGGAGCGGATGATGTCGTCCTTCTTCAAGCCGAGCTGGCCGAGGATCGTCGTCGAGGTGATCTTGTAGAGCTTCATGCCCTTGCCCTCGACGAGGCGCCCCGACTTCTGGATTGCGCCCTTGATCATGCCGACCTTCTCCGGGCCGTCTCCCTCGATCTCCCACTGCGTCTCGGAGAGCTTGCGGATGCCGCCGATGGGGCCAGTCGTCGCGCGGGGCGGTGCCTCGGTCGGCACGCTCGGCTGATCGGCGTCGCGGCCCGCGTTGCCCATCGCCCCGACGGGGCCCGCGGCGGACGACATCGACGAGTGCCCGTCGTGCATCTTCAGCTGGCAGCGATCGGCGCCCCCGCCGAGCACGACGTGTTCGCGGTGGATCGACTCGACCTTCTTGCCGTCGACGTCGTCGCCGATGCGCCGCATCTTCGCCGACGTGCCGTTGCCCTGAATGACGGCGAACGCGACCTTCGGGTCGTCTGCGCCCACGATCAACACCACGCCACCGTTGGGGCAAACGGGGAGCACGGGGTCACCCACCGGCGCGATGACGGGCGCGCTCGACACGGGCGGAGGGGCCTTCACAGGCTTGTCGCTGAGCGGCCCAGTCTTCGAGTCGAAGGGGTTGCGCGCGAGGATGGTGCGCGCGGTCTTCACCGTTGGGGGCGTCGCGAGCGCGGTGTCGCGCTTGCCGGCGACGGTGATCTCGTTCGACTGGAGCTGCTCGGCGATGAGGCTCGAGATGCCCCGCGACTGGAGGTACGCGACGATCACGAGCAGCGCGGCGACGATGCCGACGTAGTAGCGCTTCGCGAACGTATCGAGACCCACGAGTCACTCTCTAGTACATCGCGGCGGGGGCTGCGAGCACTCGGGAGAGCGCGACCCCTTGCGGCGTTCTGCCGTTCGCCAGCGTTCGAGCCCTTCGACTGACCGTTAGAAGCTACCGGACAGCATCGCGCCAGTGCCACTCACCGAGAACTCGACGCGCGGACTGGGCGAACGGTGATGACCACGGTCGCCAGGGTTGGCGAGACCGACAATCAAGAGGGGGATCCCCACCGCGGACCCAATGGCGCCGATCGACATGAACATAATGCCGTAGCTGGCCTGGAGATTCCACCACTCGTCGAGTGGCGCGTCCGCGTAGAGCACCGCGCCCGCGATCAGCCAGCCCGCTGCTACCCCGGACGCGACGCCACCGGCGATGGTAATTCCCCGCCAGATATGATGTGGATGCGCGCGACGCTCGACTGGATTGGCGCGGTCCGGAACGGAGACGCGAACGCGGCTCCGGCGAGGCCCATGGCCCGGGGCAGGCTCCGCGGGCTCGCCGTCGACCACGTCGTCGTCGCCGGCCTCGTCCCTTTGGATTGCGTCCTCATCGTCGGTGGCGTCGTCGTCTCCAACCTCACAGTCCTCGACGGTCGTGACGACCTCGACCTTGTCATGATCCACAGTGACGACCACGGATGGTTTTGGCGGTGTGCCCTGCTGTTCTGCCTCGTCGGGATCGGCAGATGCAACAGCTGCAACGGAGTGGACGAGGAGCAGCGCAACCAATCCTGAAAGTGTTCGCATGTCGTCTTACGATTCAATGGCGATGCCAATGGGTTTTCGCGCGCGAGTCGTTCGGCGGGCTAAGTGCATTGAGCCCAATGGGCGTCACTCGAGAGGGCACCGTGTGCCCTTCGAGTGACAGATGCCAGTCGCCTCGAGCCGCGTTCGGATGCGCTGCCTTCGTGATAGGTTGCGCCCGCGTGTAGCACAAGCCAAACGGCTCCCTTCAAGAGGCTCGACTCTCATGCCCACCCTCACCGGAATTCATACCGACAATCGGCGCCTCGAGAAGCGCATCACGGCGGCCACGGCCAAGGTGGCCATTCAGGACGTGAGGTCCATAGACCTGAGCGAGTTCCCCAAGGCTGCCAAGTGCCGTGAGCTCGTCCTCAACCCCGTGAAGACGATCGATGTCGGCCCTCTCGCCGGTCACCCTGCGCTCGAGAGCATCCAGCTGACGCTCCCCGGCAGACCCGATCTGTCGCCTCTCGCCCGTTGTCCTCAGCTCCGAGAGCTCGAACTGAACTATGTCGGTTCCGAGCCCGTGGACTTGAGCACCGTCGGGATTGGCCCGCAGCTTACCAAGCTCACGATCTCCTCAAAAATGGGCCGGCTCGACCTCACGCCGCTCGCGCAGGCTCAAACCATCACCAAGCTCGACCTGTCGGCGGCGACTGTGCTGGATCTCGCTCCAGTGCGCCGCATGTCCGGCGTTCGCACCCTGACGCTCCAAGGGACGGCTCCGCGCTACGACCTCGCACCCTTGGCCGGTATGCCGCTCGAGCACTTCTTTCTGAGCGCCAATGGATGGAAGGAGGTCGACCTGACGCCCATCGCGGTCCCCACGCTGCAGCAGCTGGCCATCATTCCGCTCGACGTCACGACGCTGAACCTCGATCCGCTGGCCGCGTGCACGTCCTTGCAGGTGGTCTCGCTCGCCCCTGGCTACGCGTCGATTCTGCGACTCACTGGATTGGCAGGGCTCGCCAACCTGCACACCATCCGGTTCCCTTCTTACGTCGATCTCGTCTGCCACGCCGATCCCAAGAGCATTGCGTGCGTCCCATTGCGCGAGCACCTGCGTCACCCGAGAAGCGGGATATGAGGCGTCGTGTGTAAGCTCGAACCGGACAGTCGCGCGGCGACGCGAGCGCAGCCGTCGGTCATGTTGATCCGCGTCCGATTCGTGTCACTCTGACACACTCGTACGCCACGACTGCCAGGTTGTCCGAGTTGCCGGGGAGTACCTGTCGCGCCGCCCCACCAAAATGCGCTGAATTGGCGACGCCGCGCGGGTGGCCCCGCGATTGCTCAGCGGCCGACGATGCCTAATCGAACCAGTGCTTGGTCTGCTCGGAGTGTCCGCTTCGGGCGTTTCTTCTTCGTGCTCTCGAGCCTCGTGGGGTTGGTTGCACTGAGCGGCCTCCTTGCGGCCTGCGAAGAGCCCAACTCGCCATTCGTGGAGACAGAGTTTCTTCTGCCCGACGACGCAGAACAGAACGATAACGGCTCCATTGGTCCCTTCTGTTGCACCGGCAGAACGGTCACTGTCGAGACGAAGAGTGGCCACGAGGCAGGGTATGCCCACTTCTTCTTTTGGGATGGCCAAGCCTTCAGCGACGACAAGACCTCCTATGCTCCCAACGTCATCATCGACATTGCGGCGCTGGCCGACGTCGAAGACGAGACCTCGGAGCTCTTGCAGTCCCGGATCTTCTTCGATGGGAACGAGCTCGCTGTGGGCGAGTCCCGGTCTCAGCAGGTGGGCGCGATCATCTTCACAGCCACGGTCGAAGAGGTCGATACGTACACGTTCGACGGCGAGTCCTACTTCGATATGGCGACGCTGAAGATGAGTCTGACCGTCGAAACCGAGGACGAGTAACTGGTAGGCTCGACGCCCGCCCGCTCTCACGGAGTTCACACGGACAATCGGCGCTGGATTGGAGAGCGTCACGCTCACGCTCACGGGCAGGCCTGACTTGTCGCCTCTCGCGCACTGTCCTCGGCTCCGCGAGCTCGAGTTGGACCTCGTCTGCCACGCCAATCCAAACGACATAGCTTGCGTCCCATTGCGCGAGCACCTGCACCACCCGAAAAGCGGGATCTGACCGCCATCGGGACTCGATACGACTCGCGCCCGGCTATGCTGCCGCCCATGAAAGACAAAGCGCTGGCGCTCTTCGCAGGTGTCCTCGGGATCGTCGCTGTCGGGTGTGGCAATGGAGCCGGTGGGGCGAGCAGCTCGGCCGCAACGACGGGGACTGGCGCGAACAAGACAGCCGCGTCCTCCACGTCATCGTCGGCTGCAGCGTCGGCGTCGGCGCCGGCAACAGCCACGGAGAAGCCGGCCGCAGCGCCGGGAACGACCGCCGAGCTGCGCGCGAATGCCCAGGCCATCATGGGCGCGCTGAAGCGGGGCGACGCGAAGGCCGCGGGCGCCTATTGCAAGGGCAAGCACCACGACGCGTTCGAGAAGTACCTCGCCGAGAACATCGAGAAGAAGAGCCGCGAATGGGACAAGTGGGACGAGAAGCTCGGGGAGATCCGCGTCGACGGAGACAACGCGCGGGTCGCCTACAAGCAGAGTGACAAGGATGTAGGCTATCTATCGTTCCGGAAGATCGACGGGTCCTGGTCCCTCGACGATACGCCCTCGACCTCCAAGGCCAGTTGGGACAAGTGGGGCAAGGTCGCGACCGATTGACCCGTTGAGTGACATACTCGGCCAATGGACTTGCTCGAGCGCGCGCGGCGTTGGCTGGATTTACTCCCGACTCGCACCGAGCTCGCGCGAATCGATCAGCCGACACGCGCCAAGCTTCGCCTCCTCGTCCACGCTGGTGAAGCTCTGGAGAACCCCGTCGCGTCGGGTGAAGTGTTCGCGTACCGCATCGAGCTCGGCCAGGTCGAGGAGCGAGCGCGCACGAGCAAGAGCCTCGGGCTATCGCAGCTTCGAGTCGAGTCGAATGCAGCAGAGGTCGAGAGATGCTTCACGCCGACGACCGACGACCTCGTCGAATACCCCAGCGTGGTCCTCGCGAGCAGCGATCACGTCAAGGTGCTCCTGCGCGCGAACACGTATCGCCTCGTGGGCGCGGTCGAGCGCGAGGGTGCTGTCCTCGACCGAGACCACCCGCTCGCGGCCAGCATTGGTGAGGTCCCCAGCGGCCGGCTCGCCGGCTACCGAACCTTGTCGCTCTCGAGGGGTAGGTGGGTGACCTTCGTCGCGGAGCTCGTCCCATTGGACAAGGACGACGCGCGGTACGGTTACCGTGGTGTAAGCGATGCCCCCGCCGAGGCTTGCGCACTGGAGGCTAGGCCGCTCGCGGAGGAGACTGATGGCGAGCGCGCCCCGCAGCCGATCGAGGTGCGGGAGTGGTTGGAGTTCGACCCGCTTCGCGGCTTCGATATGTGAGCACTTCAGCGGCGCATCGCTCGGATCGAAGCGTCCATATGGTCCATGAACGCGCGGACGCGGCTGTTGGTCGTCAGCGCTCGCTGCGTGACGAGCCAGACGTCCCGCGAGAACTCGGGGGCGACGGGCCCGACGCGGACGAGCTCGGGGTCTCGTTCGGCCTCGAAGCACGAGAGGAAGTGGGCGCCGACGCCGGCGGCGATGGCCTCTCTGACCATCGAGGTTCCGACGTCGAGGCGCATCACGATCTCGGCGCCCGGCGCGTGCTGCGCCAGCCAATCCTCGAGCCACCGCATGTTGGGTAGGTGCTCGTCCCAGCCGAGCCACGGGTAGTCGGCGAGCTTCGCGTCGGGGCCCATTCGGTCCACGAGCGTTTTGCTCGCGAACACCGCGAACTCGATCCTGTCCACCTTGCGACCGACGAGGTCCTCGGGGGGCGTGTTCGTCATACGGAGCGCGACGTCGGCCTCGCGATGCGGCAGCGACACCTCGGCGTCGCTCGACGCGAGCGTGAGCTCGACGTCGGGGTAGCGCTCGACGAACGATCGGAACGACGCGCGATAGAGTTTGAAGAGCAGATCCATCGTCGCGACGCGGAGCGGACCGCAGAGGCGCGCGTCGCCCCCGATCACCCGAGACTCGAGCGACAGGAGCTCCTGCTCCATCCGTGAAGCGACGCGGGCGACCTCGTCTCCTTCGGAGGTGAGTACGAAGCCGTCTGGTGTCTGGTCGAAGAGTCGGGTGCCGAGCGCCTCCTCGATGCCGCGGAGCCTTCGACCGACCGTCGTGTGCGTAGCGCCCAGTCGCTCTGCAGCCTTCGTGAGCGTGCGCTCTCGAGCGACGGCGAGCACGTAGCGAAGATCGTCCCAATTCACCGGTGCGATTGTGCACGACGCCTGCACGTTTTCGAGCGTCGACCGAGGGCTCCGTCGGCCACACGTTGCCCACCATGAAGGCCGCCGTCTATGAACACTACGGACCGCCGAGCGTCGTCGCGTTGCGCGAGGTGGCCGATCCCGTCCCACGCGACGACGAGCTCCTCGTCGAGGTGCGCGCGACCACCGTGAGCTCGGGCGATGCTCGACTGCGCGCGCTGCGCACGCCGCCTGGCTTCGCGCTGCTCACCCGCCTCGTGATGGGCGTCTTCGCTCCGCGCCGACGCACGCTCGGGGTCGAGCTCGCCGGCGTGGTCGCTGCGGTCGGGAGCCGCGTCTCGCGCTTCGCCGTCGGCGACGAGATCGTCGCGATGACCGGCGCGCGGATGGGCGCGCACGCCGAGCTCTGCGTGATCTCCGAGCGAGAGCCCATCGTTCACAAGCCTCGCGGCCTCACGTTCGAGCAGGCCGCGGCGCTCTCGTTCGGTGGTCACTCCGCGCTGGATTTCCTGCGCCGCGGAGCGCTCGCGCGGGGTGAGCGACTGTTGATCATCGGGGCTACGGGCGCGGTCGGATCCGCGGCCGTCCAGCTCGCGAAGCACACCGGCGCACGGGTCACCGCGGTGTGCAGCGCCGCGAACGCCGAGCTCGCGCGGTCGCTCGGCGCCGACGAGGTCATCGACTACGCGAAGAAGGATTGCCTCGCAGGCAGCGAGCTCTACGACGTCATCATGGACACCGTCGGCGACGTGTCGTTCGGGCGCGCGCGTCGTTCGCTCGCGCCTCGTGGGCGCCTCCTCTTCGTCGCCGCGGGGCTACCGACGATCCTCGCCGGGGTGGCACGAGCCCCGTTCTATGGCCAGCGCGTCGTGGCAGGCCCCGCCCTCGGGCGCGTGGAGGATTTGGCGACGCTCGCGGACCTCGCCGAGCAAGGCGTTTACACTCCTGTAATCGATCGAGTCGTGCCGTTCGCCGACATCACCGAGGCCCACGCGCGCGTCGACTCGGGGCACAAGCGCGGCAGCGTCGTCATCACGATGAGCCGCGACGGCAGTCGGGCTTGAGCCGCTTCATCAATGCACGCGTGTCCCGTCGGGGCCTGAGCGCGGATCGGACCCCAGCGCAGGAGGGTCCATCTCTCCCCCCAAATTAATGACCTGTAGAAGGCAGGTCAGCCCGCGCACATGGAGAAGACGAGCCCGTCGAGGACCGCGCGGGCGGGCCGCTTGGCGCCACCCTTCATCGCGACGTCGGCGTCGGCGAGCATCACGAGCCAGCGCGCGAGCGTGCCGCGCGGCAAGCGGCGCACGGCGGCCTGCATCGCCATCGCTTTGAACGGTGGGATGGCTGCGATCTCGGCGGCGCGTGCGGCAGGCTCGCCGTTCGCGAGCGCCTCCTCGAAGCGGGCGAGCTTGCGCACGCTCGACGCGATCGCGCCGAGGACGCGGAGCTCTTCGCGAGCGATGTCCATCCCCTCCATCGCGCGCAGGGCCTTCGAGAGGTCGCGCGCGCAGACGGCGTCGGTGAGCTCCCAGATTGTCGCCTTCTGCACGGGGGCGATGAGGGCGACGACGGCCTCTTCGGTGAGGGGAGCGCCGGCGCCGACGAAGAGGCCCATGCGCTCGACGGCGTCGGCGGCCGCGCCGAGATCGGTGCCGAGGAGATCTGCGGCGTGCTCGGCGAGATCGCGCGCCATCGCGTGCCCGAGGCGCCGCGCGCGATCGATGAGGAAGGGCGCCATCATTTGGGGGCGCACCGGATCACACGTGACGATGAAGCCCGCCTTCTTCGCGAGCGTCACGAGCTTGCGTTGCGCGTGGAGCTTGGTCGCGACGAGGACGAGCACGGTGCTCGGGTTGGGGTCGGCCGCGTAGGCCGCGAGCTTGTCGAGGGGCCCGTCCTTCGAAGCCTTGGCGGGCGCGCCCTCGGCGGATTGGCCGCCGCCCCACTTGTCGAGGTTGCGCACGAGGACGAAGCGTCGACGCGCCATCATCGGCATCGACTGCGCCGCGTCGATCACGGCCTCGACCGAGCACTCGCCCGCGGTGAATTTATCGTCGTTAAAGCCTGGAAGGCCGTCTTTCGTGGCGATCGCGCGCAGGGCACGGGTGACGGCGTCGGCGAAGTAGCCCTCCTCGCCGACGACGAGGAACACCGGGCGAAGCGCGGCTTCCGCTTTCTCATCGAGGGCGCGCAGGAGCTCGTCGGCGAGCATGCGAGGAGGTCGCCTGGTTCGTCGCGCGCCGTCAAGTGCGAAGGTGTGTTGCCGAGCGAGGACCGAGTGAGTGGGGAGCGCTCGCTTGACCCGAGGCCACGAGGTCCTACGCTCGACGAGCCCACCCGCCGAAACCGATCGGTGGTACGGGCGTAGAAGGTAAGGCTGGATCCGCCCGAGGCGGTTCAGCGGAACCCCGAACGAACACCCAAGAAAGTTAGAGGAGAGCGGGAGATGTACGTTGCCTCCAGGGCAATCCGGCCTCTGCTCCGGATCCGCGCCGAAGCTGTCGTGCCCACTCGCTTCGGCGAGTTCTCGATGATCGTCTTCAACCACCTCGAGCCCGATCCCGAGACGGGCTTGTCACCGGATCATGTCGCGCTGGTGAAGGCGCCAGGCAACGCGGTGAGCGCGCTCAATGGCAAGAGGGGCGTCCTCTGTCGCGTTCACTCCGAGTGCCTGACGAGCGAGGTCTTCGGGTCGCTGAAGTGCGACTGCAAAGATCAGCTCGAGGCCGCGCAGAAGGAGATCGCGCGCGTGGGTGAGGGCGTCATCCTCTACCTGCGGCAAGAGGGGCGCGGCATCGGGCTCGCGAACAAGATCCGCGCGTACGAGCTCCAGTCCGAGGGGCACGACACGGTCGACGCGAACCGCATGCTCGATTTGCCCGACGACGCGCGCGAGTACGACGGCGCGGCCGCCATGCTCGAGCACCTCGGCGTGGCGTCGATTCGTTTGATCACCAACAATCCCCTGAAGGTCGAGGCGCTCGAGCGTCACGGGGTGAAGGTGGACGAGCGCGTCTCGAGCCTCATCCACCCGAACGCCTTCAGCCACAGCTACCTCGAGGCGAAGCGGCAGCGCATGAATCACCAGCTGCCGCACCTCACCGTCGTGCGCTAGGCGCTCATCGAGCGCTTCGCGCTCGGGGGCGCGCGGGCCTACTTTCCCGACGAGGCCTTGAGGCGCGCCTTGAGCTTCGAGGCGTAGCCCTCTTTGTTCTCCTGCTTCACGCGGGAGATCGCGAGGGCGTCATCGGGGATGTCGCGCGTCACCGTGGTGCCGGTCGCGACGTAGGCGCCGAGGCCGATTTTCACCGGGGCGACGAGCTGCGAGTCGCTGCCGATGAAGGCTCCGTCGCCGATGGTCGTGCGGTGCTTTCGGAAGCCGTCGTAGTTGCAGAAGATGGTGCCGGCCCCGATGTTGGCGCCCGCGCCGATGTCGCCGTCGCCGAGGTAAGCGAGGTGGTTTGCCTTCGCGCCCTTGCCGAGCACGGTCTTCTTGGTCTCGACGAAGTTGCCGATGTGCGCGCCCTCACCAATCACGCTGTCGGGGCGCACGTGTGAGAACGGGCCGACCTGCGCGCCGCGCTCGATGCTCGACTTCGAGGCGACCGTGTACGGGAGGACGACAGCGTCCTCGCCCACGGTGACGTCGGTGAGGACCGCGCCGACGTCGATGCGCGCCCCGCTCTTCACCACCGTTGCGCCGCGCAGGACGACGCCGTGCTCGAGGATGACGTCGGGCTCGACGACGACGCTCGCGTCGACGCGGGCCGAGCCGCGCACGGTGACCCCCGACTTGCGCAGGGCGAGGGCGCGGCGCGCGTAGAGGGCCTGCTCGGCGTCGTCGAGCTGTGCGCGATCGTTGATGCCGACGAGCGTCGACGCGTCGTCCACCACGACGCCGACGACCGGCCCGCGGGCGCGGGCCTTTGCTACAACGTCGGTAAAGTAAAGCTCGCCCTGCGCGTTGTTCGGGGTGAGGTCGCGCACGGCCGGCCCGAGGAACGACGCGCGCACCGCGTACATCGCGGGGTTGATCTCGCGGATCTCGCGGACGGCTGGGGAGGCGTCGCGGTGCTCGACGATCGCCGAGACCTCACCCTGCTCGTCGCGAACGATGCGTCCGTAGCCCGTCGGGTCGCCGACGAGCGTCGTGAGGAGCGCGAGCGAGGCCTCGGGGCGGGCCTCGAGGGCGCGCACGAGGCGCTGCAGATCGCTCGGGCGGAGCAGGGGAGTGTCGCCGCAGAGGACGAGGACGATGCTGTCGTCGGCCGCGTCGGACAAGGCGGGGAGGGCGCATCCGACCGCGTGACCGGTGCCGCGCTGCTCGGCCTGGAGGGCCGTGCGGACGCGCGCGCTGTAGCCCTTCAGCGAGGCCTCGACCGCGCTCGCGCCGAAGCCGACGACCACGACTGCGTCGTCGATGCCCGACTCGAACGTCGCGTCGAGCACGTGATGGAGCATGGGTTTGCCCGAGAGCTCGAACAGCACCTTCGGGTGCTTGCTCTTCATCCGGGTGCCTTGTCCTGCTGCGAGCACGATGGCCGTGCTCTTCTTTGCCGTGGGCTCGGTCATGGCGGCGCAGGCTACTCCGAGGCCCGTCTTTTCATGAAGCGAAGAAGGGCAGCCCGTGAGAGGTTCGGGCCGAAACATGCGAGCGAGACGCGGAGAAGCGAAGGACGTGCTCGACCTGCGCGCGAGGGTGCTGAGGCCGGGCCGACCCGCGAGCGACGCGCACTTCGCAGGCGACGAGCTCGCGACGACGGAGCATTGGCTGCTCGAGGATGAAGCGGGAGCGATCGTCGCAGTGACCACGCTGATGCTCGCTGCGCTGCCCGATGCGCCCGCGAGCGACGTCGAGACGTGGCAGCTCCGAGGCATGGCCGTCGAGCCCGCGCTGCAGGGAAGAGGTGCGGGGAGCGCACTCCTCATGGCGGCCCTCGATGCGTTCGATCGGGCGCGGCCTCCAGCGATAGTGTGGTGCAACGCGAGGGTCCGCGCCGAGAGCCTCTACGCGCGCTTCGGCTTCCGAGTTGTTACCGGTGTTTTCGAGATCGCTGGCGTCGGTCCGCACGTGGGGATGGTTCGAGCAATGACGCGTTGACGCGCTGTGTCGATCGCTGCTCGGCGAGCTTGAGTCCCAACGCGGGGAGCGAGTGATCTAGGCTCGATGCGGTGGGTGCGGGGAGATCTCGAGCTCCGCGCTGCCCGCTCTTCCTCGGACCCCGCGCGGCTCGTACAGGCGCGGAGTGGAGCACCTCCTCATGCTGAGCTTCCGTCGCTTCTCCCCTCGCGCCCGAAGGGTGTTCACCAGCGTCGCGCGCGCGATCGCGCTCTCCGGCGCGGTCGCCGCGGGCAGCGCGTGTCACGAGCCGCTCGACACTTCGCGGCCTCCTGCGGTCATCGCGACGTTCGGCGACGACCTCTACGGCGTGATGTGTGATCGGCTCGCGGCCGACCTCTTCCAAGAGGATGTGACCGGCGCCTCGTACCAAGCCGTCTGTCACTACGACGACACCGGCGCGTACGGCGACGAGATCGACGAGTCCGTTCTGCCCGCGCCGAGCAACAACGCCGCGAAGGAGGCTCGCCGCATCTCGCTCGCGAAAATGGCCGCGCTCGTGCGACGTCGCAGCGACCTCGTGAAGGCCTTCAACGCCGTGTTCCCGGACGTCGACATCGACGACCCGACGACCGAGGACACGAGCGACAAGGTGAACTTGCTCACCGCGATGATGGATCTGAGCCAGCACCTCAGCATCCTCTACGAGGAGGACCCCTACAACGACGGTCCGGTCGGCACCAACGGGCTCGCGCCGCAGGCGACGGAAGGGCTCGGCGCCGTCTTCGACTCGATGGGCAAGAGCGACGACGCCAAGGCGATGCTCACGCGGATGTGGGCGCGACGTGGTTATCGCCCCGCGAACGTCGGCCTCGGCATCGTGAGGCCGAGCCTCGACTACCCGAACCTGCGCGACTTCACGACGAACGCGGTCACGTTGCTCGGTCCTGACGGCGCCGCCGAGTGGCAGCTGAAGGGGCTGCTCGCGGTGATGAAGCAGGAGATGGCGTACATGAAGCCCGAGATCGCGGGCTTGCCCGAGCTCGTCGTGGACAACGCGAAGGCCCAGCCGAATCGGCCGCGCACGACGATCGAGCTGCTGCGCGAGCTCATGCTGACCGAGGACGATGCGTTCGCGCCGACCCCCGAGGAGCCTGCGCGCTACATCGCCCTCCGCGATCGGCGCGGGTACGTCGTACCCGCGAGCGCTGCCACGATCTTCAGCGACAGCGACGGCGACGGGTACGCGGACGTCGATGGCTTCGGGCGCTTCGTCGACGCCGGCGGCTCACCGATCACCGTCGACACGCCGTTCCTCATCCCGGGGATCGAGCCGCTCGCGTCCGTCGACGAATACGGCCGCCCGAGCGGTGACGTCTACCGCTACGTCGACACCTCGCGCACGCCGGCCGCGTCGCTCTCGTCGGTGCTCGCGCCGCTCCTCGATGCCACGCAGTACGCGACACCCGGCGACCCCGAGGCCTACAAGTCCGAGTACGAGACGCTGATGTACGCGCTCGCGGGCGCGACCGTTCTGCTCGGGGATCGCGCGGACGCCGAGTACGACTTCGATCAAGACAAGGTCGTCCCGCCCGGCACGAACTGCGAGTCGTGCATGGAGTACAGCCGCTTCCGCGGCGAGAACTCACCGCTCGTCGACCTCGCGTACGCGGCCGGCCAGCTGCTCGCGGACAAGGACTCGGATGCGCTCTTGCTCGGGCTCATCGACCTGCTCGAGAACCACGAGAACGAGGTCGCGCGCGTGCTCGCGGCGGCGTTGCGCGTGAAGGAGATCTCGAACGAGCACGACGCGCTCGCGGCGCAGGGCCAGCTGCCGGCTGCGGGCCTGCCGTACGAGAATCCCCTCTGGGATCAGGCCGCGCAGGTCATCTCGCAGATCGCGGAGTCGCCGGGGCTGCTCGACGATCTGCTCGGCGCGCTCGCCGATCCCGTCGTCGTCACACCCATCGGCGGCTCGCAGCACATGGGCGAGACGCTCTCGCTCTTCGCGAGCACGCGCGACGGGATGACGTACGACCAGAACGACCTCAACGGGCCCGCGCTGAACACGACGGACGGCGGCTTCTCGACGGCGGACCCACACAACCCCGTCGATTGGAACGCGGCGCGCACTGGGACGAACCGCTCGATCCTCGAGAAGTCGGTGCAGCTCATCCACGACGCCGCGTACGCGCGCACCTGCAACAAGGACGGCGCCGTCGTGAAGGCCGCACTCGGCCCCTTCACGATCGACTGGCCGATCACGGGCAGCTACGGCCAATGCGAGCTGCTCGAGATCAACGACCTCGCGGTCCTCTACTTCGGCGCGGTGCTCGACCCGAGCCACCCGAAGCGCACCGAGTTCGTCCTCAAGGACGGCACGCTGAACGACATCATGGACTTCCTCGGCGTGTTCGGCGCGAACGAGGACGACCTCATGCAGCAGTCGAGCGGCATCGACGGCCTCACGACGCACCCGGGCCCGTCGGCGCTCAACCGGCTCGTATTCTTCGGCACGGACAGCGACGTCTACGGGGGCATGCCCGATCGCGACTTCACCAACGCGGGGTCGACGACCGACGAGTTCGTCTTCGGCCTGATGGAGCCCGCGGCGACCAGCGTCTGCACCGGCATCACGTGCTCGAGCGTGAACGACACGATGCGCATCCGCCTGCGCAACTCGATCTTCACGTGGGAGCGCCGCGGCTTCCTCGACTACCTGCGGCCTGTCATCACGGCGTTCGTCAACGTGAGCTGCAGCGACGACGTCACGATCTGCGACAAGACCGACTTCACCGGCGAGCACATGTTCCTCGACCTCGCCGACGTCTTCTGGTCGCACTACGAGGGCTCCGATCACGGCCCCGAGTGCAGCACCACCGTGGCGAAGACCGATCGGCGCTACTGCAGCGGGGCCGGCCTCAACCGCTACGAGCCCATCCTCGACAAGGCCCTGCGCACCGACATGATCCCGGCCCTGCACGAGTTCGCGGTCGCGGTGCACGACCTCTCGCAGGTGACGATCCAGCGCGGGCCGAAGGCAGGGCAGACGCTCACGGGCTCGCAGATCATGGAGATGACGGCGCGCATCCTGTTGAGCCAGGACTACGCCGCGTCGGTGGGGATGAAGGACCGCGCCGGGCAGAAGACGGCGAACTGGGTCGACGGCACCGTTCAATCTCAGGTCACGCCGTTCAACATGTTCGCGGACGCGTTCCACAAGATGGACACGATGTTCGACGCGATCGAGGACGGCGCGCTCCGCAAGGCCCTCTGGCGGCGCGCCCGCTCGCAGATCGTCGATGTTTTCCTCGCGACCGAGGGCACCGGATCGGGCACGCACTTCAAGATTCGCGGCACGGGTCCGCTGCTCAAGACGACGCTGCGACTCGTTCGCGAGCAGCTGAACGCGCACTGCCCCGACCGCGAGAACGGCGTGCCCTGCACGTGGGCGAAGGATGGGCTCGCGCAGAGCCTCGCCGACACGCTGAGCTCGCCGCTCGTCGCGGCGATGATCGACCTCTTGGAGAAGGTCCGGCAAGACGAGAACGGCCGTCGCGCGCTCGAGCGGTTCGCGACGTACCTGCTCGAGAACACGAGCGGTGACGCGCTCCAAGCGACGCTCGCGTCGATGGTCGACGCGATGCAGGTGCTCGCCGACGACGAGAAGCTCGTCCCCATCATGAAGGCCGCGAGCGTGGCGCTCGAGCCCGATCGGGGCGCGGCGGACACGACCATCAAGATGCTGAAGGCCCTCTCGAGCGACGAATACGATCGCTACCACGTGCTCGACACGGTCCTCGGCAACCTCGTGCGCCCGCTCCCCGGCGACGACGGTCAGCCCGGGCTCTCGCCGCTCGAGGTCATGATGGAGACCATCTCCGAGGTGAACCGCGAGGATCCGACGGACCCGATCGCGCCGCTCGATTCGACCGACTACGGCAACATCATGAACGTCGTGCGCGACTTCATGCTCAGCAAGACGCGCGGCCTCGAGCAAATCTACGACATCGTCCGAAAGCGAAAGCGCAAGTGAACCCTCTGAAAAGGTACGCGCTCCTCCTCGTCCCTTCGCTTCTCTTCACCGCCGCGTATTCGACCGAGGCTCGCGCCTCCGGCTTCTACGCGACCGAGCGCGGCGTGAGGCCGCTCGGTCGTGGTGGCGCGTTCGTCGCGGGCGCCGACGACCTCGGGGCGATCGCTTACAACCCTGCAGGTATCTTCGGCGCGGGCTCACAGTTCTTCATCGACGGCAGCCTCCTCATCTTCGGGTCGGAGTACACGCGGCAAGCGCTCTTGCGACAGGTCGATCCCAACACGGGCGAGACCGTCGCCACGTACGAGCAGACGTTCCCCACGGTCGAGGGCTCGGGCGCGCTCCTGCCGATCCCCACGCTTGCGGGGTCGTTCGCGCCGCACCCCGATTGGCGGGTCGCGCTCGGTGTGTTCGCGCCGAACGCGATCCTCCCCACGTACCCCGAAGAGGTCGAGGGCGGGCCAGCGCCGCAGCGCTATCAGCTCATCACGCTCGACGGCTCGGTCCTCGCGGTGCTCGGCCTCTACGCGGCGTGGCGGCCCATCGAACAGCTGCAGATCGGCCTCGGCTTCGAGCTCTTGCTCGGTTCTTTCACGAGCCGCCAAGTGCTGAGCGGCTGCTTGCCCGAGCGCTTCTTCTGCTCGCCCGAAGACCCCGAGTGGGATCTCCAGGCCGAGATCTCGGCCGCGCCGATCGTCGCGCCCTCCGGCAACCTCGGCCTCATCTGGGAGTTCTACAAAGGCTGGCGCGTCGGCGCTTCGTTCCACCTGCCGTTCTACATCAACGCGCCGGCCACGCTGCACTCGCGCCTGCCGACCGCTGCGCCCTACCGCAACGCTGAACAGGAGGGCGAGGACGCGTCGCTCTCGTTCCAGCTCCCTTGGGAGATCCGCCTCGGTGTCGAGATGCGCGATCTCGTCGAGGGACTGCGCATCGAGATCGCCGCGGACTACGAGCACTGGGCGATGCACGACAAGATCTCGGTCGAGCCTGATGACATCGCTGTCACCAACCTCCCGGGCTTCCCCCAAAAATATTACCTGCCCGAGATCGACATCCCGCGAAACCTGCAGAGCACCATCGGCGCGATGATCGGCGCCGAGTACGAGATCAAGGTCAACGACACGATCCGCGTCACGCCGCGCCTCGGGTTCAGCTACGAGACCAGCGCCGTCCCCTCGGAGTACATGAGCGTGCTCCTGCTCGACGCGGGCAAGGCCACGCCCAGCGTCGGCCTGAGCTTGGGCATCGGCAGCGCCCGCTTCGACCTCGTATACGCGCACCAGTTCACGCCGTCGGTCGAGGTCGATCCAGCGAAGGCGCAGCTCGCGCAGGTCGTGCCCGTCGCTGCGAACACGCCCGAGAACCCCGACTTCGTGAACGGCGGCATCTACTCGTGGCACGTCGACGTCATCGGCCTCGGCTTCGCGTACACGTTCGAACCAGCCGCGCCGTACACGTCGTCGAGCGACCCGCCGAAGGAGCAGCCGAAGACCGAGGCGCCCGCAGAAGAACCGCCGAAGACGGAAGCGCCCGCGGCCGAGCCTCCGAAGGAGGAGCCGCCGAAGACGGAGCCCCCGAAGGAAGAGCCGAAGAAAGAGCAGCCCAAGAAAGAGCAGCCGAAGAAGACGCCGCCGCCGAAGACCGCGCCGAAGAAGTAACCCGACCCTTTGGAAGCGCGCGGCCCTGCGGCTGTGCTACTCGGGCGCCATGGCTGAGACGCTCACCGAGGAAGAGAAGCTCACGTTCGCCGGGTTGATCCGGGTGCTGGTTCGCCTCGACGGCTCGTTCAACGACGCGGAGCGCGCAGCGATCGAGGCGATCGGTGTCGAGCTGCTCGCGAGCACACCCGAGGCTTCGCCTTATCGCGACACCGTCGTCCCCGAGGACGGCGACGACGCGCCGCCCGCGACCGCCGAAGACGCCGTGTGGGATTGGATCGACCTCGCGGGTGAAGAGTGCTCCGGCGACGAAGCCGTGAAGAAGGCGGTGCTCGCGACCACCCGTCGTGAGGCGCAGCTCGCGATCTACGAGGCGCTCGAGGAGATCGCGGAGTCCGACTCGATTAGCGAGGGCGAGCTCACGCTGCTCGAGTTCGTTCGGACCGCGTGGAACATCCCCGCGGCCGAGTGATCGCCCGCGTGACGCGTTCGTGGTGATCGAGCGCGGTCGGGCCCCAGGACGTACGCGAGACAGGCGCCCCGACGAGCTCCTCGATGCGCGCTAGGAAGCGCTCCGCGGCGGGGTCGTCGGCGTCGCAAAAGGCAGGCAGCGCCTCGTAGCTGGGCCGCACGTGGGCGAGCCGCTCGGTGAAGGCCGCGCGCGCCGCGAGGTCGGCGACCTCGCCCGGAGCGAGGTCGAGGTCGTACGCGACGGCGACGCGCAGAGGTGCGGTCGCGCCTCTTCGAGCGAGTCGATCGAGGCACGAGATCGCGAGCTCGCAGCCAGCCAATCCAGCCGCTGCGCAGGCGCTACGAAATGCGTAGCGCGCCGCGACCGCGTCGAACCAGCCCACGCGGAACGCGCCCTGGTAGCGGTGCGTGCCGTTGTGGAGCTCGGGGAGCTCGAGCTCGCGAGCCTCGGTCGGGAAGGGGCCCGCGCCGTGGCGCGTCGCGTACGCGCGCAAGACGCCGATGCAGCGCGGAGCGGGCAGGTGAGCCTCGCGCGCGAGCTCGAGCGCGTTCGCGAAGCCCGTGCGACTCGGCGTCACGTGGGGAAAGAAGCCGTAGTCGCGATCGAGGAGCATGCCTTGCGCGCCCTCGAAGACGACGTGCTCTCCGGCCCCGAGTGGGACCTCACGAGTGACCTCCACCGAGCGCGCGAGGGCGATCAAAGCAGAAGCGAAGCGGCTCGGGAGGTCGCGATCGCGAAGGGCTGCGAGCTCTGTTTCGAGCTCTGTTTCGAGCGCGGGATCGAGTTCGGTCGCGCGCGCTGCGAGCAGCTGCTCGGCGAGGTCGAGCTTCATTCGGGCGAGCAAGGTGAGCTTGCGCACGAGCGCGCCCTCGTCGGCCGCGTCAGCGACGGTCACGGTGGGGAGCGCGCCCCGCTCCGCGTCGAGCAGCGCCTCGCCGACACCGAGGCCCACGCTGCCGTGTCGCGCCGCGCCCCGCGTGAGCTCGCGCACGCGGTTCATCGCGCGATGCGCGGGCGTCACGACGACGCAGCGCGGATCGAGGTGGAGTCGTTCGCGTGCGTCGTCGACGCCGAGGTCCGCGAGCACCGCAAGCTCACGCGCGAGCGCGAGTGGCTCGAGCGCGACGAACCGCGAGAGGAACGTGCGCACGCGAGGCACGAACGTCCCCGCGCCGAGCTGCGCGAAGCAGTGCATCCGCCCATCCGCTGTGACGACGTGGTGCGCGGCCTGCGGCCCGCCGTTGAATCGGACCACAAGCGACGCGCCCTCTTCGCGCACGAGCGCGTCGACGAGCGCGCCCTTCCCCTCGTCGCCGAACCCGAGGCCTGCGACGACCCACGCGCTACTGCGATGCACCGCACGCTCCGCAGAACCGCGCGCCCGGCGCGAGGACGCTGCTGCATTCGGTGTTCTTGCAGGGCACAGTCGGGCCCGCGGCCGCGACCGCGATCGGCGTGGGTGGCGCGGGCGCCGCGCGTGAGGCCGCGACCCGCGACATCGCATCCATCGCGCGGCCGTACGCGTCGACCGCGCCGCCGTCGCGTCGCGCCGAGGCCTCGATCGACACCGCAGCGAGCCGCTCGAGTCGTTCGAGCTGAGCCTCGAGGAGCGCGCGCGTCTCGACCGCGTGGGCCTGATCGGCGCGTCGCGCCTCGTCTCCCGAGAGCGCCGCGGCGAAGGCCGCGCCCCACTCGGTGCGCGCGAGCTCGCTCGCTTGCGCGGCCAACATCTCGCGCTCGCCGAGGCCCGCGAGCGACGTGCGCAGCGCAAGCGCCTGCGCGTGCTCGTCCGCGGCGATCTGCCGGTCGAGCGCGGCCATTCGCTCGAGTTTGTCGAGCTGGCGTGCGTGCGCGCGCTGGGCTCGATCCTCCTCGAGTCGAGCGCGGTGCTCGTCCCGCGTGAGCTCCACGTCGAGGGCGCGCCCGAGCCGCACGTACGCCGCGTCGTCGTGGCTGCGCCGCGCGATGTTGGATTCCACCTCGTGCGCGCGCGCTGCTTCCTCTCGAGCTCGAGCTCGAGCGCCCGTCGCGCGACGAGCGCGTCGTGATCCTTCGCGGCGAGCTCGACCGAGCGCCCGGCCGCGGCGACTGCGAGGTCGCGCGCTGCGGATCGCTCCGCTGCTGCGCGATCGAGCTCGGCCACCTCGTTCGCGAGCGGCTCGGCGTCGTCGATCGGCCATGCAGATCGCGGCCTCTTCGATACGCGCCGTCGAGCGCCGTCGCGGACTCCTTCAGCTTCGCGTCGCGCTCCACGCGCAGCGACGCAGGGCGAACCGCGAACGCGAGCTCCTCGAGCTCGGTCTCTTCGGCGCGCTCTTTCCCGGCCACGCGCGTTCGAGCAAGACCTCGTCGCGGGCGCGCTGGAGCTCGTCACGCGCGCCCAAGATCCACTCGCCGCGCACGTCGCGTACGTCGATGAGCGCGATCGACACGAGCACGAGTCCGTGGCTCGCGAGCGCTTGCTCGGCGGGGCCGCGCACGGCGCGCTCCACCGCGGTGAACCCGCCCGGATGCGTCAGATCCGCGAAGGTGATGCAACGGAGCTCCCTCGAGAGCGCAGCGCCGAGCGCGGGCGCGATCGCGTCGGAGGCGAGCGCGTGGTCTTGGCCCTGCACGCGCACCACGAGATCGACCTCGAGTCGTAGATCGTCGCGTGTGAAGAGCGGCGCTGTCGCATCGGTCTCGGTCGCGGCGCCGAAGCGCAGGTTGCAGCTCGAGGTGCTCGTGAGTGGCGTCAGCACGACCGAGAAGCCGAGTCCGTGGTGTGCGAGCCGCTCCTCGAGCGCGCGCCGGATGGCGAGCTCGGCGGCCTCGTAGTCGAGCTCGCGGCCCTCCGCCGAGAGCCGCTCGAGCGCAGCGGTCGCGAGCGTCGCGACGTCGGGCCGCAGCCAGTCGTGGAGCTCTTGCGCGGTCAGCGCGGCGCGGGTGCCGAGCACGTTCGCGAGGAAGCTCGCGAGGCCCTCTTTGTTACCGCGCTGTAAGCTGAACGAGACGATGACCTGCGTCTCGACGACGCGACCGTCTCTCTGCGGCCTGGTCTCGACCCGAAAAGGTACGAGCACCGGCCTGAGGTCGAGCAAGAAGAACGCTGTCCGCTGCCGACCGAGGAAGAACGCCTCGATCCGCTCGAAGAGCGTCATGCTGGTGCGCTCGCCCGGCGGCAAAACCCGCTCGATCAACCCGTCGACGACGACCACACCGATGGTCGAGACGGGCACCTCCACGACGCGCGAGCCGAGAAATGTACGGCAATCCTCTGGGTCGACGCGTCTCGCGAGCTCGCCTGGCGCGCGCTCCCAAACCCCGTCGATCACCGCGCCTTGCGGCGCGCTGCCACCATCGGATGGTGTCCAGGCAGCGCCCGACATCGGCGCGCCGCACCCCATACAGTACTGGTGCGTAAGCGGTTGCGGCGTGCTGCATCGCGAGCAGACCACGCGCGGCTCGACGCTCTTGCCACATCGCGTGCAGAACCGGCAGCCAGCGTCGTTGTCGCTGCCGCACGCGACACACGAAATGCGTGTCATCGAATGAAACCCTCCCCGCCGAGGGTTCTAGGGCGCGCCTTTGACCTTTGCAGGGCTGGAAAACTGCGGGCGCTGGCCCTATTGGCGGTCCCTCGCGTTCGCGCTCACTCGTGTTTCGGTTGGAATGAGTCGCAAATGTCGCGAGCGGTTTCGACTTCATCGTCGTTCAAGTAACCGCGGCGATGCCAGGCCGCGCATCGGAGGTGACGCGTCCCATCGGCGAAACAGTAGCTCGTGGAGCGTGAGCGTTCGCGCATCACGCCGTCCCGGTCCTGTTGACGGCTCCCTCCATGGGTCGGCTTCCATTCGGAGCACGGCCCCCGCGTGGACGTGCTGGTTTCGATCACCACGACCCAGCCGTCGCGCGTCGACTTCTCCCAGCGGTGGTGCTGTTCGTCGACGATCTGGAGCGTTAGGTCGGGGGGAAGCCGAACGCTGTAGGGAATCCCCTCGATGGTGGCGTGCGCCGCGCTGTCCGCTTCACAGGCGACGAGGCTCAGGCAACCCACGACGAGATGCGATAGACGGCGCATGTCCCAGCCCCGTTTGGCATTCCCCATGCCACGGAGCTCTCCCACGGTTTGGCGGTGGCCCGCTGCGGCACTCGCCTGAAGGCACCTCGCTAGGCGTTGCACGCCACAGAGCTGCCACGACGCAGCTCTGCTCTATAAGAAGGTCGTGGTCTTCAGAAATCTCGATGGCACCTTCGTCGACAAGGGCTTTTCGGAGGTCCTGAAATGGAAGCTGCGGCTGGCGGCTCCAGGCGAGGTTCGCGAGGAATTCCTCGAGCAAGTGCGTGGCGTGACGTCGGCACCTCGGGTCGAGAACGACGGCTCCGCGCTCGCGAAGGCCGAGCGCTCCGCGCTCAGCTGGATTGGACACGCATCGTTCCTCGTCCAGCTCGGTGGGTGCTCGATCCTCATCGATCCAATCTTCTCTACGAGGCTCTTTGCCGTCCGCAGACTCGTGGCGCCTGGGCTCAGTCGAGCCGCGTTGCCTCACGTCGACGCGCTCGTCATCACGCACAATCACCGCGATCATATGGACGCAGCCTCACTCGTCGACTTCGCGCGACGCGAGCGCCAACCCGTGATCATCGCGCCGAAGGGACTGGGCGGTTGGTTCGCCGGCCGCGGCTTCAGCGACGTTCGCGAGCTCGGCTGGTGGGAGCACACCGATCTCGGCAGCAGCTCGGCGGGTGACGTCCGCATCACGTTCGTACCCGCACAACATTGGTCGCAGCGCGGCGCGCTCGATCGCAACACGAGCTTGTGGGGTGGCTACGTGTTCGAGGACGGCACGCACCGCGTCTATCACTCTGGCGATACCGCCTATTTCGAGGGCTTCGTCGACATTGGCAAGAAGCTCGGTCGACTGGATGCTGCCATGTTACCGATTGGAGCTTACGAGCCGCGTTGGTTCATGCGCCCACAGCACATGAACCCGGAGGACGCTGTCCAAGCCTTCTTGGATTTGGGCGCTACGAAATTCGTAGCAATGCACTGGGGCACCTTTCGATTGACCGACGAGCCCATCGGCGAGCCACCTGTCTTCACGCGGGCAGAGTTCGAGCGCGTCCGGCTCGAGCTCGAGCGGCTCGCGATCCCCGCGGTGGGCGAGACGCTCGCGCTCTGAGCTCACTCGCGCTTTACCCGCTACTCCGATGTCCTTATGGCCGAGACGAACGAGCATGACGGCGCGTGGGTGCCTCACCTCATCGGTGAGATCGAACGGATCTCGAACGCCGTACTCGAGCGCGAGGCCGTGGGCTTCATGGGTTCGAGCTACCGCGTTTGGATCGCCGGAGAGCTGGGCCAGGTCGTTCGCCAAATCTTGACCGGGCTGCGGATCGAGCGCGGTCCGCTTCGCGATGACGCCAATCGGGTGGCGCGCGACTTCGACGAGCGCAGCCTCGCTATTCAGCAGTCGCTCGACCGAACCAATCCGGCTCTTCTGCTACTTTACGCGGCCTTCGAGGCCCGCGCCGCAGCGCGCGCTTCGATTGGATACGACGAGCCGCGGCTCACCGATCGTGGCGAGCTGGAGCTCACTCCGACGGGCGCGGTCAGCGCCCTCGTGCTGTTCGCAGTCATGCGGCTTCGGCACGTGGCCCGCGTGGTCCTCGAGGCGCACGTCAGTGCGTTTCAAGGACCGTTTCGACGTGCCGGCTCCGTCGATGAGTCGGTGGGCGAGCCCCAGCTTCAGCCACCCAGACTGCAGGCTCAAATGCTCCAAGCGCTCTTCTTCACGACGGTCCTTGATGGCTGGCAGAACGCAGACGAGAAAGAGCGGGAGGGCAACCCGTTCTCGTTCCTGCGCCCACTAGAAGAGCCCCTCGTTTTGGAGGCTCGTCGTCGCGCGATGAAGGAGCTCGACCAGGCGAAATGGCGGGCCGTCTCCACTGCGCCCGGCGATCTCGTCGGCGGCGCCTATGCGCTCGAGGCCGTGCGCCGATTGTCCGCGCTCGCGGGAGCCGCGGCACCGTCCGACATTCGGGTCGCCATGGGCGCAGTGGACGAGCTCGCGAACGTTCTTTCGCAACGGACTGGCATCGTCGGCGAGGTCGACGACTTCCTGCTCGAGGCTTACGCGTCTGTCGAGGACAACACCGTGCCACGCTCAATCCTCGAGCGACTCAAGCGAGCACGCGATGAGGGCGGCTTGTCGAGGCGCGGCAACCTCGCAAACGCCTCCGCGCCGTGGGTTTCACTCTATTTCTTGGCGACGCTCGTCGCTCCACAATCTCGGCCACACGTCTCGTTCTTCTCCCGGTTCCGCCAAGAGTCCCCCGAGCACGTGCGCGCCCAGCGATGGCAAGCGCTCCGCACGTGGGTCGAGCAGCGGTTCAAGCCCACAAGCCGTGAGGACCACGAGACCGCGGCGTTCATCGTCCGCGCGATGGACGGCACGGAAGCTGGGCTCTACTTCTCTCTATCCAGCCTTCGCGCGGTGATCGGCGCGCTCAGGGATGATCTATCGCTGGAGGCTCCAATCCGAACGGCGCTCAGCCCGACCGAGATTGTCGTGCTCGAGCTCGTCCTCACCGCTTGGTGCCCGCAGATCACGGCCGTCTACGGCGCTCTGCGCCAGCACGGCCAGATATTCTGGGACGAGATCCGCCGACAGCTCAGGCCGTCGGAGTGAGCCGACGCCAGCCCCTATTGCTGAGCGAGCTGATAGGTGTTCGAGAGATCGTCCTGGACGATGGTCGCCATCGAGTCGATGGCAGTTACAACAAGGTCAGCGTCGAGCACGCGGGATTGGTAGACCCAGTCCGCCGGCAGGCTCAGCTGAGTGTCGAGTGTGGCGAGGTCCCCCTCGGTGAGTGGGGCCTTCATCGTCGTGTACGACTGCATGACGAACACCTGGCCGCCTGGGTCGCGCAGCTCGTAGACCGAGGTGCCGGCGAGGTACACCCAAGACGTCGTCCTCGCGACGGTGCGCGTCACGTAGGGCATCTCGCCGCCCGAGACCTCGGAGAGCGGGACTACCAACGTGCCCGCGAGGCGCATATCCAGGTCCCCGAAGGTATGGATAGTAGGGTCCGCGACCATGCTGTTTACGAACTTGTCCATGAGCCAATAGCGCGGCCCATTGAGGATGATCGCGTCGGCCATCTCGGATTGTTTGATGGCGTTCGCGTCGAGCGCGTCCCACGCGGCCTGGGGGCAGTCGTTGAGGAGATAGGTGTTGTAGACGTCGACCGCTACGTCGCTGCCCGCGAGGTTCCCGACGAGCACCTCACAATAGCGGTCGCCGCGCACGTCCTCGACGACGGGAGCGCCGCCACCACCACCCGAGCCGCCCGGAGCCTCGCCGCCACCGACGCCCCCGGTCGCTGCCGCGCCCGAACCGCCGGCCCCGCCCGAACCGCCGCTGCCGTCATCACCACAAGCGACCGCAGCGAGAGCCCAAATCAACGATAAGGAGGCAGCCAAACGGCGAACGAGCATGGGTGCAGCATAGCGCCTCGGAGCGGGCGCAGGCCTCACCAGTTCGCGCGGCCCGCGGCAATATCGGCATATTCGGGGCGCACCCTGAACCAACCGGCATATGCGGTCTTCGGCTCTTCGCCTTCGATGTCCGAAATACGATGTTCGAGCCCGTGGGAGAGCCGAAATAGGACCGCGTCTCCCAAGCCGAGATTGGGGACCTCCGCGAGGAGCTCGGTCTCGCCGGCGCGCCGAATCCGGAGCACGCCACCTCGATAAGGGTGCTCACTCAGGTTGACCGACACGGCAACCATGCGGCCAGCGACCATGTCCGTGTGCCAGCCGTCGCCGTGGCCGCGCCCAGGAACGATGCGATAGATGCGCCCTTGAAAGCAGCCGAACGGGCCCGCGCCGGTGAGCTCGTCGGCGAAGCGCCGCGTGGACTCGTCGTTCATCATCCGCTCGAGTCGCTCGAGCAGGGGGCTCGCTGCCAGGCAGACCTCGCTGCCGAATTGCCCGTGGCTGCGAGGCTCGAACGTGCCAGTGGCCAGGCCGTCGAGCACCGCGCTGACGAGCTCCGAGCCGAAGAAGCCGGGCAGCTTGACCCAACCCTGCGCCTGGTAAGCGGCGCGGGCCGCGTCCAAATCCCAGCCCGTCGGCAGCGACGGCATGTGCATGGCTCTCATGCGGAATACCTAGCGGGTGAAGTCCGCTCTGGAAATCACGCGATGCGACCCTAACGAGCTTTTGGGTGGGTTCGACGGCGCTCCGTGAGGCAGCGCGGCGAGCTCGCGCGCTCGGGGGAGCGCGTCTTCGAGGGAGGTCGGGGTGACCCCTACGGATTGGGAACTTCACATCGACGTGGGGCCGCTCGCAGAGCTCGCCGTGGGCGCGCGCGGGCTCTTGCGGTTTCGGTTGGAGAACTACTCCACCACGACGGTCGCGCGGGCGGAGCTCCGCTGTCGCCTCGCCGAGGTCGAGCTCGCCGCCGCGACCGACGGAGAGCTCACGGGCGCGCAGGCCTTCGTGCTGACAATGTTGTTCGTTCCCCGCGTCGCCGGCTACGCCGAGCTCGCGGGTCGGCTCAGCATCATGGACGAGGCAGGCGTGTTGCACGAGCTCGACCTCGAGCCGCTCCAGCTCCTCGTCCGGAGCGGCGCGGCGCCTGTCTATCAGTTCGTGCATGTCGACCAGCGGAGCGCGCGCGTCGTCGACAACAGCCACGGCCAGTTCGGGGGCAGCGGCGGCGTGGGCACGCGCCTGCTCGGCGAGCGCTCGGAGGGCATGTGGCGACGGGTCGAGCTCCTCGCTCGGCCGACCTCTCGCGCGATTGACAATTCTGTAACCGAAGCGCCCTTCGCCGCGTTTCGCGTGGAGACCGGCGGGGCCAGCTATTCGATGCGGTCGGTCCTCGCGCGCGGCGACCTCGCGACCGTCTTCGCCGGTGAGGAGAACGGCGCGGGCCGGCAGATCGTGGCGAAGATCGCCGACGACCCCGCGGACAGCGACCTCCTCGAGGTCGAGGCGCGCGTCCTCTCTCGGCTCCGCGCGGCGCCGAGCAAACAAGCGAAGCACCTGCCGATGCTGTTGGATCGCTTCCGGACCGCGGACGGTCGCTTCGGCACGATCTTCGAGCGGCTCGATGGGCTCGACCTCGTGACGCTGCGCGAGCGCCTCGGTGGGGCAGTCCCAGGTCGCCACCTGCTCTGGATCCTACGCCGGGCGCTCAGCGTGCTCGGCTGGGCGCACCACGCGGGCGTGGTGCACGGCAACGTCGAGCCGGCGCACCTCGTCGTGCGCCCGCGAGACCACAATGTCTGGCTGGTCGATTGGTGCTGGAGCGTCGTCGAGCCGGCGCGTACGGGCGAGGGTTTTCGCTGCGCGAACGAGGTCTACGGCCCGCCCGAGGCCCGCGAAGGCGGCCCCCCGCTGCCTGCGTCCGACCTCTACGCGCTCGGCAAGACGCTGGTCTATGCGGCAGGCGGCGACCCGGTGAACAAGACTGTAAGTGATGAGGTCGACCCGCGCATCGGGCGCTTCTTGCGGTTCCTCTGCCAAGAGAGCCAAGCCGGCCGGCCGCAGGACGCCTGGGAGCTCTACCGGCAAGTCGACCATTTGCGCCGCGAGGTCTTCGGGCCTCACACGTTCGTCGAGCTCGAGGTCCCAGCCGTGGGGGAGGGGCCTGCGAGTCGATAAGCAGTGGATTGGAAATTCGTGGATTGGAAGTCCGTGAATCGGATGTTCGAGATAGGAGCGTAAAAAATGGGTGGGGGAATCTACAGTCAAGACGTCGCGACCGATTATCGCGCGACGCATCCGTCGGCTTTTGCGTCTGCGACGGTGCACGGCCCGGGCGAGCCCGCGCGGCGCACGCTGCACCTCGCGCTCGACCCGTTCGGCAAGCGCCGCGAGGTGAACAACGAGACGCCGATCGTCGTGGCGCTCGACGTCACGCGGTCGCGCGGCGACGACACGAAGCTCATGTACGAGAAGCTGCCGATGCTGATGGGGCAGATCGAGCTTCGGGGCTACGTGCCGAACCCGGGGATCAGCTTCGCCGCCATCGGCGACGCCAAGAGCGACGCGGCTCCCTTACAGGTTGGTCAGTTCGAGGCGGACAATCGGCTCGACGAGGTGCTGAGCCGCATCTGGATCGAAGAGGGCGGGGGCGGGACTGGGCAGGAGTCTTACGAGCTCTGCGCCTATTTCTACAGCCGGACGAACTGCGTCCGCCTCGCGCAGGGAATTGGCAAGAAGGGCTACTTCTTCTTCGTCGGGGACGAGGGCTTCTATCCCGAGGTCTCTCGGGCAGAGGTGAGGCGCGTCATCGGCGACGAGCTCGAGGCCGACCTCGACTCGGCCGAGGTGTTCCGCCGCCTGAAGGAGAAGTTCCATGTCTTCTTCCTCTATCCCGAGAAGCCGATGGCCGAGCGCCGGCGCGACATCGACGCCGAGATCAAGCAGCGCGTCGAGGCTGCGGGTGGTCAATACGCCAACGTGGACATTCGTGCGTCGCTCCTCTGGAACAGCTGCCACGACCTCGACCTCCACGTGGTGCCGCCCTCGGGTGAGGAGATCTTCTACGCGCACAAGCGCTCGGCCTGCGGAGGCTGGCTCGACGTGGACATGAACGTGCGCGGCGAGACGACGAAGCCTGTCGAGAACGTTCGCTGGGCGAAGGGTACGGCGCCGGCTGGTCGCTATCGGATCTACGTGCGGAACTACTCCTATCGCGACGACTCGCGCGGCCCCATCGACTTCCGGATGGAGGTCGAGCTCGGCGGTCGACTCGAGCATTTCGAGGGGACGATCTCGCCCCACTCGGAGACTGGGCCGAAGAGCGATGTACGCGTCTACGAGTTCGACTTCGACCCGGCGATGGTCGCGCGCTCCGTCGAAGGGGCGCCCGAGGATCGCTACGCGCGCTACTCCGACAGCGTGGTCCTCGCGGAGTGGGCTCGTGTCATCGGGCGCGAGCACATCCTGCAGGTGAGCGATCCGCGGTCGATCGTCGACGTGCTCCTGGGCGCGCTCGCGATCGTCGAGGGCACCGCGACGCTCGACGCCTACGCGAAGGATCTCGCCACGCGCGGCTCGACCGAAGCGCGCGTGAAGCAGGTGCGGCGCGCGCTCGAGCGGCTCACACCGGTGGAGAGGACCGCGCTCGCGAGCGTCGCGATCCCAGCGCCTGCCCCGCCGCGTCGCGAGGGCCGCACGCTGCGCCTCCGCTGAGGCTCCCAGAAAGCAGGGGCGGGCTTGCCAACTGTACTATGTGTGTTAGTACAGATAGGACATGGCGCTACGACTCCAGATCGTCACGGCCAGCACGACGCCGATCTATCGCCAAATCGTGGAGCAGGTGCGCGCGGCCATCGCGCGCGGCACGCTCGCGACCGGCGAGCCCCTCCCCAGCGTGCGCGCGCTCGCCGAGGAGCTCGTCGTCAACATGAACACCGTCGCGAAGGCCTACGGTGAGCTCGTGCGGAGCGGCGACGTCGTCTCCGAGCCTGGTCGCGGCGTCTTCGTGACGGGTCGCCCTCACGCAGTCCCCGCCGCCGAGCGCAGGCGCAAGCTCGCGCTCGCGATGGACCGCCTCATCGCGGAGGCCGTGCACCTCGGGTTGAGTCGTCGCGAGCTCGTCGCGGCGCTCGCCGAGCACTGCGAGCGCGTGGGCCTGCCCCCCGACGGCCCGACGGAGCGGCGCCATGCGTGAGCCCAAACCTGTCACGCTGCCGTCGTATCGGGGCGCGAGCGACGACGCCGTCGAGGCCGAGGGGCTGAGCCTCTCGTACGGCGGGCGACCGATCCTCCACGCTGTCTCGCTCCGCGCGCGACCGGGGCGAATCTCGGCGATTTTGGGGCCGAACGGCGCGGGCAAGTCGACGCTCTTCCGCGCGCTGCTCGGGCTCGAGTCCGTGTCGTCGGGGAGCGCGCGCTTGCTCGGCAGGGACAGCCGAGAGCTCGGCCCGCGAGAGCTCTCGCGGATCGCGTTCGTCCCCGAGACCCACGTCGAGGAGCCGCGCGCGCGCATTCGTGAGCTCGTCGAGCTGCGCTCCGCGCTCTACCCCCAATTCGATCGAGACATGTTCGCCGAGCTCGCCGCGACCTTCGGCTTGCGTCGTGAGGCTCGGATCCGCGAGCTCTCGCGCGGGCAGCGCGCGGGCGTCGTGGTCTCGCTCGCGCTCGCGCAGGACCCCGAGCTCCTGCTCCTCGACGATCCGACGCTCGGGCTCGATCCCGTCGCGAGGCGCCTCGTGATCGACGCGCTCCTCGGCTACGCCCGCGACAAGGCCGGCGCGCTGGTGTTCGCCTCGCACGACCTCGGTGACGTCGAGCGCATCGCGGACGACGTCGTGGTCCTCAGCGAGGGCTCGGTGCGCGCCGCCGGGCAGCTCAGCGACATCGTCGATCGCGCCTGCGCCGTGACGGTCGCCGCGACCACCTCGCGCGTGCGCCTCACCGCGATCGCCGGCGTGCTGCGCGTCGAGCCCCGCCGCGACGCGCTCCACGTGGTCGTCTACGGCGAGCGTGAGACGCGGCGCGACGCCCTCGCCAGGATCGAACGCGAGAGCGGCGGGCTCCTCGGTGAGCCGGCTCCGCTCTCGTTCGAGGACTGCGCCCTGTCGCTGCTTCGACCGTCCTCTCACCTGGAGTCCCTGTCATGAGCCTCGCCGAACGGATCGCTCCGCAGCTCCGCGCGCTCGTCTCTCGTGAGGTTCGCGCTGTCCGTGTCGCGTCCCTCGCGGGGCTCGCGCTCTCGACGTTGGTCGTCCTCGCGGCGCTCGCGACGACCGCACCCGCGGATCGCTACGCGGCGCTTCGGCACGGGTCCTTGTCGATCGGGATGCACGGCGCCGCGGGCGTCCTCGGGCTGGCGCTCGGTTGGCTGTCGGTCGAAGACGAGCGACGCACGGGCACGTGGCAGGGCTATTTGCTCCTGCCGGTCGATCGCAGGCTGCTCGTCGGGGTGAAGTTTGCCGTGTCCGCGCTCGCGATCGCCCTCGCGGTGGGGGTTCCTTCGTTCGTCCTCGTCTGTGGGCTCTTCCTCCCGCGCGCGACCGGGGGCCCGATCGATCCGCGGTTCTTCGCGATGCCCCTCACGGTCTCGCTCACGGGCTTCATCGCCCTTGGTGCGGCGTGGGTCGCGAGCCTCAGCGTCGAGTCCCGGCTCTTCGGGCTGCGCTTCTTGCCGATCCTCTCGGCCGCGCTCGTCGGGCTCGCGCTCACGGCGTTGGCGCACGCGAATCTGGCGGTCCTCTTCGGTCTCGCCGGGCTCGCTTTGCTCGCGTTCGTCTGGCTCGCGTGGCTGCGGGCGCGCGCGCTCCGCGGTGCGTCGCCTCCGTCCGCGAAGTGGCTCGTGGCGCTCGTGCTCACGCCGCTGATGCTCATGGTGCTGCTCGTCGGCTACGACGTCGCGCACTCGCGGTTGTCGCGATACTTCGCGTCCGCGAGCCCCGCGGTCGAGCCCTTCTTCGTCGAGTTCGATCCACACGGTGAGCTCCTCACGGGCAACGTCGCGGCGCTCGCACGCCGGCAAGATCGGGCCATCGTGCTCTCCCCGCTCGACCGACGGACCTTCGAGGGGGACAGCCCCACGTTCACGACCCTCGAGCGACGAGCCTTTTACGATGTTAAAGCGCGCACCTTCGCGTTCTACGATTCGAAGACGGGGGAGCCCCAAGGTTGCCTCGGCGCGAGCGGGCTCGAGCGCCCTTGCAAGCCGCTCCCTGGCGAGCTCCTCGACGTGCTCTCGCTCTCGCCCGGCGCGGCGCTCATCGTGACCACCGAGGTCGTGTGGTCGTACTCGGACGACATGGCGGCGCCGCTCGAGGTCTTGTCGGGTGACCTTCACGGCGCCCACGTGCTCCTCCGGCAGGACGCTGCCTTCGCCGTCGAGGTCGGTGATGAGGTGCTGGCCGTCGACTCGCGGTTCGACGTCGTGGCGCGGTGCCGCGTCCCCGCGGGGCTCAAACGGAACGCGAGCGATCGGCTGAACGTCGGCGTGACCCGCGAGCGTCGCGTGGTCGCGCTCCTTCAATCCGACGCCACCGCGCGCGCCTTCTCGTGTGGGACGGGCGAGCTCACGGAGATCGCAGCGTTCGACCGAGCCATGCCGCCACCCATGACGCCGCGCTCGCTCGAGCAGGTCGTCGGCGGGCCGCTCGGGTGGCTATTGCAGAGCGCGTTCGGCAGCGGCGCGAATCCAGCGTCGATGCCCCTCCTCGCGAGCGCGGTGAGCTCGTCCGCGCTCGCGTGGCTGCTCACGCTCTTCGCAGGGTCGCGCGGTCGTCGCCGCATGGATGGCCTGCGGTCAGCGTGGCCGTGGGTGGGCGCGATGAGCGGTCTCCTCATCGGCCCTGCGTACGTGGTGGCGCTCCTCCTCGTCTCGCTCGAGGGGATCCGCGCCCAGAAGAGGAGGCCCGAGGTCTCCTGCGAAGTGACAGTGATGTAAGCTACCGTGGCGGGTCGTAGTTCTCGGGGATCTGGTTCGGCATGATCCGATAGAGGTCCCGCGCGAACGGGCCGAGTTCGCCACACGCCTCTTCCCCCAAATCGGTCTCCTCCTCGGGGTCGTTTTCGAGGTTGTAACACCGGTATTGGTCTTGTGTGTCCGGCGCCCTCGCGGTGAGCTTGAAGGGGTATTGAATTGCGCCGTAGTTCGCGACGCGGCACTGCCATATCCAAGAGCAGTTCGTGAGCGCGACGGGCTCGTTCGTGCGCTTGCCCCGGGTGAGGGGGTAGCCGAGCATCTTGCCTTTGAACGGCGCGAGCGCGGGCGCGTCCCAGAGCCCCATGAGGTCGAGCATCGTCGGCCCGAAATCGAGGTGATAAACGGGCTCTTCGCGCGACCGCGACAGGTTGTGTCGCTCGACCGGACTCAGCGCGTCACCAGGCGCCCAAATCCAACCCGGCACGTGGACCTCGGCCTCGTAGATGCTTTGGGTGTGACCGTTGGCGTCGTTCTCACCGAACGACTCGCCGTGATCCGAAGTGAAGACGACGATGGTGCGAGCTGCCTTGTCCGACGCCTCGAGCGACTTCAGGATACGGGCCATCGCGACGTCCGAAGCATGAATGGCGTTATAGTAACGAGCGCGCTTCTTTTTCAGCTTCTTCGAGGCCTTGAAGGGAGCATCGTCGGGGTCGACGAGGTAGGGGCTGTGGACGTTCGCGAGCTGGACGACCGCGAAGAAGGGCTCTTTGAGTCCAGGCAAATCCTGAATGAACCGGTCGGCGAGCGCTCCGTCTCTCGCGCCCGAGTCGGGGTCGGGAGCCTCCTCCAGGTGGGTCGAGACGACGAACCTGTCGAGCGGCTCGTCCTGCGCCATGAAGCGCATCCCGAAGAGCTGGACTTGCTGGCTTGTCCAATAACCAGTCGTGTAGCCCGCGGCCTTCGCGAAGGCCCAAAGGGTCGGCGCGCTGTGGAGCGCGCTGAAGCTCTCGGTCGGGGGCAACCCCGTGAGAATGACGGCCATGGAAATGACGGTCGAGGAGTCGACAGCGCGCAGCTGTTCGAACGGGACCCGTGTGCGCGCGACGCGACTCGAGGCTTGTCCGGCGCGCTCGCACTTCGGATCAGGGCCGTTGCAGAAAGCGTCATATCGGACGCTCTCTTGGAGCAGAAAGAGGATATTGGGCGGCGCCGATTTGGTGGATACGAGGGCCGGAACCGGTATCGGGTGTCGCCGCTGAGTCCGTGAGATGTTCACCTTGCGCAGGGCCGGGACCTTCTCCCTGAAGGAGATCGCGAGCGCGTTGAAATAGATGTGCTCGGGTGTCGAGGCCTGCCATCTCGCGTAGCTCGAGGGGAGCACGAAGAGGCCGATCAAGAGCGCCGCTGCGGGGACTGGAGAGAGCCGCAGCACGCGTCGACGCAGGCGAACGACGCGGCTCGCGAACACCGAAGTCGCGAGCGCCGCGAGGAGC
The DNA here is from genome assembly GCA_046351325.1 of Polyangiaceae bacterium. GTDB lineage: Bacteria > Myxococcota_A > Polyangia > Polyangiales > Polyangiaceae > Xiheicaenibacterium. The sequence continues at coordinate 700,086 of JAXLYR010000002.1, forward strand.
GCCACGGGGACCGCGGCCGCGAGGAGCCCCGCGCCGAACGCGGGGAGGCCGCAGGTCAAAGTCGAAAAGACTGGGCGGTATTCGAGCAGCGAGTCGACACCACAATACGTGTGATACCGGCCGAAATAGGCGCCTTGGACGCCGAGTGACAGACCGAAGAAGAAGACGAACAGCGCGCGCGCGACCCACCGCAAGCGACCCCGCTGGCGCGCGCCGACTGCGAGCAGGCAGACCCACGTCGCGGCGGACAAGAGCGTCGAGCCCACGTAGCCGAACGCGTGCGCCACATCGAGCGCGAGGAAGTGGCGCGGCCGTCGCACGAGCTCGAGCGCGAGCACGAGCAGCGTGGGGATCGCGAGGGCGAGCGCGGTGCGCAGTCGAGCGCGGCGCCGGCGAGCGACACGAGGTCGCGAGCGCGCCGTTCTTTTCGAGGGAGCAGCGGCTTCGTTGGAGCTCATAAGATCACGGTGCGCGACACGCCCCCCGGCGACGGTGTGTCGCAATCTACCCCGCTATTGGCTAGAAGGATCGCATGGTGCACCCGCTCGCTGGCAAGCCCGCTCCCCGAGAGATGCTGATCGACGTCGAGAAGCTCCGCGCCCAGTATTTCTCCGAGCGACCCGACCCCGCAGTCATCGACCAGCGCGTCGCGTTCGGCACCTCGGGGCATCGGGGTTCGGCCGCGCGCCGCTCCTTCAACGAGGCGCACATCCTCGCTGTGACGAAGGCCGTCGTCGAATATCGGCGTAGCCAAGGGATCGACGGGCCGCTCTTCGTCGGTATGGACAGCCACGCGCTCAGCGCGCCGGCGCACGAGACCTGTGTCGCGGTCCTCGCCGCCGAGGGCGTCGAGACGCGCATCGCGCGCGGCGGCGCGCTCACGCCGACCCCGCTCGTGTCGCACGCGATCCTCTGCCACAACCGCGGGGCGAGCGGGCGCGTCGCGGACGGCATCGTGATCACGCCGTCGCACAACCCGCCCGAAGACGGCGGCATCAAATACGACCCTCCACACGGCGGGCCCGCTGACACGGATGTCACCGGTTGGATCGAGAAGCGCGCGAACGCCCTGCTCGAGGAAGGCGTCGAGATCGCGCGGGACGCGCGCGGGACGCGGGCCCCGACGGTGAGCGAGTACGACTTCGCGACCGCGTACATCGAGGACCTCGAGCACGCGATCGACATGCGCGCGATCGCCGGCGCGAAGATCGCGATCGGCGCCGACCCGCTCGGTGGGACGAGCGCGGCGCTCTGGCAGCCGATCTCCGAGCGATACGGCTTCGCGATCACGGTCACGAACCCCACGATCGATCCGACGTTCGGGTTCATGCCGGTCGATCACGACGGCAAGATCCGCATGGACTGTTCGAGCCCCCACGCGATGCAGAACCTGCTCGCGCTGCGCGACCGGTTCGACGTCGCCTTCGGCAACGACGCCGACGCCGATCGCCACGGCATCGTCACGCGAGGCGCAGGCCTCATGAACCCGAACCACTACCTCGCGGTCGCGATCGACTATCTCTTCTCGCACCGCGGCTGGCGTAGCGACGTCGCGATCGGCAAGACGCTCGTCTCGAGCTCGATGATCGATCGCGTCGCAAAACACCTCGGGCGCCGCCTCATCGAGGTCCCTGTCGGCTTCAAATGGTTCGTGAGCGGCCTCCGTGATGGCAGCCTCGGCTTCGGCGGCGAGGAGAGCGCGGGCGCTGCGTTTCTCCGGCGCGACGGCACGACGTGGACCACCGACAAAGACGGCGTCCTGCTCGCGCTCCTCGCGGTCGAGATCCTCGCGACGACGGGCAAGGACCCCGGCGCGCTCTACGACGCCCTCGAGGAGCGTCACGGGCGCGCTTCGTACACGCGCATCGATCAGCCCGCGAACCGCGCGCAGAAGAACGTCCTCAAGAAGCTCTCGCCCGACGCAGTGACGGCGCTCGAGCTCGGGGGCGACCCCATCGTCGCGCGGCTCACGCGCGCGCCCGGCAACGACGCGGACATCGGCGGACTCAAGGTCACGACCGAGAGCGCGTGGTTCGCGGCGCGCCCGAGCGGCACCGAGGACGTCTACAAGATCTACGCGGAGAGCTTCCGCGGACCCGAGCACCTCGCGCGCGTGGTCGACGAGGCCCGCGCCGTCGTCGACGCGGCGTTCGCGGCCGCCGGCGCGAAGTGACGAGCGGGCGTCGGCCCGCCTTCGCCGTGCTCGTCGCGGCGCTCGGCTACTTCGTCGACATCTACGATCTCGTGCTCTTCTCCGCGCTCCGCGTCCCGAGCTTGAAGGGCGTGGGCGTCGTCGACCCCGTCGCGCTGAAGACGGCGGGCAAGATGCTGCTCGACGTGCAGCTCGCGGGGATGATGGTCGGGGGCGTGGCGCTCGGCATCCTCGGCGACAAACGCGGCCGCATGAAGGTCCTCTTCGGCTCGATATTGCTCTATTCGCTCGCGAACTTTGCGAACGCTTTTGTAACCAGTGTATCGGCGTACGCCGTCCTCCGCTTCGTCGCGGGCTTCGGCCTCGCGGGCGAGCTCGGCGCTGGCATCACGCTCGTGAGCGAGCTCCTGCCGAAGGAGCGGCGGGGCATCGGCACGACGATCGTCGCGGCGGTCGGGCTCTCCGGCGCCCTCGCGGCCGGCGCGCTCGCCGAGGTGCTGATGAACCGATATGGCCCCTCGGGGTGGCGCTACTCGTTCGGGCTCGGCGGCGTGATGGGGCTCTTGCTCTTGCTCCTCCGCGTCGGCGTCCTCGAGAGCTCGATCTTCGAGCGGACCCAAGCCGAGAAGGTCTCGCGCGGAGACGTTCGCATGCTGCTCTCACCACCCGAGCGGCTCTTCCGTTTCCTGCGCGTCATCGCGGTCGGTATGCCGATATGGTTCGTCGGAGGCGTCGTGTTCGTGTTCTCGCCCGAGCTCGGCAAAGCGCTCGGGCTCGCGACCCCACCGACTGGCGCGCGGACGATCTTTTGGGGGTATTTCGGGGTCGTCCTCGGGGACATCCTGAGCGGTTTGCTCAGTCAGCTATTGCGGAGTCGCAAGCGCGTGATCACGGCCTATCTGGGGCTCTTGGTCGCGGCGGTCGGCTTGCTCCTCGCGCTCGGTGGGCGCTCGGTCGCGACCTATTACGGACTTGTAAGTCTGGTCGGGTTCGGGACCGGCTATTGGGTGCTCTTCGTCACGACCGCGAGCGAGCAGTTCGGCACGAACCTGCGCGCCACGGTGACGACGAGCGCGCCGAACTTCGTGCGCGGCACGGCCATCCCCATCACGTCGGTCTGGCTCGCGCTCGGCCCGAGCCTCGGTGTAGTCGGTGCGACGGCCGCGACGGGCGCAGCGGCCGTGCTCCTCGCGCTCGCGTCGCTCCGCGGCATGCGAGAGAGCTTCTCCGCCGACCTCGACGTGCTCGAGGATCGATAGCGATCGTTCAGCGCTGGTGAATCGTCGGCGTGGGCACGTAGTAGCCCTGCGCGCGCAGGCGCACCTCGGAGGCGCTCGGCGGCAAGTCGAACTCGAGCTCGAGCGCGTCGCCCTGGCGAAGGAGCAGTGGCACACCGTCGGCGACACAATAAGCAGGAGCGTCGGCGGTCGCGCAGGCCTTGGGGCTTTGGGCGACGCCGTCGATGTCGAGCTCGATCGCGTCGAGGTGCGTGGTCTCGAGCTTCTCTTCCTTCACCCTCACGCGGAGCGTCCGCTCCCCCGGTATCGGATCGAGGGCGAGCTCCTGTGTCGTGTAAGCGGCTTTGCCGCGGAGCTCGCGCAAGATCTCACCCGCGAGCGTCTCCTTCTCTCCGTTTACGACATAGACGTAGGGACACGCGGCGAGCTGGTCACAAGCCTGCTTGAGCCTGCCCACCTTGCGGCTCGTCTCCTTCATGGTGTTGCCGACGACCGCCAGCGCGACCTCGTGGCGCGGCACGGTCGTCTGCGCGACGGTGACGTGCGCGCACGCCGTCCAACCGTCTTCGACGTAGTGCATGGTCCCGTCGCCGGGGAACGTGACCTCGGTGATTCCGTAGTTGCCGAGGATGGAGTCGAATACGCGCTCGAGCGACGCTCCGCGGACGAGGAACAGCTGATATCGATTCGGCGGGTCCTCCTCTTCGTCGGTGGGGAACGTGACCAATACAGCGTGCAAGCCAGCGCTCTTGTCGAACTCCACGGCGCGGAGCGACGCCTGCCGATCTTGGAAATAGCGGGACCCCGTCGGCGGCGCCGCGGTCCCCTGCGCCTCACCGGCGACGAGCGAGCCGTCGTCGTAGAGCTCGATCTGCTCGAGGCCTGGTTTGCCGTCGACGTCGCCCTCGCCACGCATGAGTCTCGTGCGGTGCTTGCTCGGCAAGGTCGCAGCCGTCGCGGCAGCTGCGCTCTCGCTGGTCACCGGAGATGCCGTGCTGGTGGAGGCCGTGGAGGCAGCGGAGGCGGTCGCGGTCGTCGTGGTCGTCGTCGTCGCGTCCTCCGGGGACTGGGCGGTAGAGCTGCTCGGCCCGCAGGCGAAGAGGGGAGCGAGCAGCGCGAGACAAAGGGGTAGGGCAGGGCGCACGCGCTGAGTACGCCGTTGGCGTGCGCCTGCATTCCGTTCTTCGACGGCGTGACTACGGGTTACTAGGTTCTTGGTCCGCGGGCTGCCAGAGCTCGATCTTGATGCCAGCCGGACCGAGGACGTGCGCGAAGCGGCCGTTCTCGTCGGGGTCGAACACCTTCACGATCTCGACGCCTCGCTCGCGCAGCTTTGCCAATACGGCGTCCAAGTCATCGACGCGGAAATTGAGCATGAAGGGCAGGGGACTCGGGTCGAAGTAGTCCGAGCTCGTCCGGTGGATCCCCATCACCGTGCAGCCCTTCTTTTCAGGGTCTTCGAGCTCACGCCACTCGAACATTCGCCCCCAGGTCTCTGTGGGGACCTCCAGCTTCTCGGTGAAGAAGCGCGCGACGGAACTGGGGTCTTCGACCTTGAAGAAGACGCCGCCCAAGCCGGTGATCTTTGCCATCGCCGGATGGTAGGCGTCGAGCGCTGTCCCGCAATCCTGGACACGCGGTTACGGCGCGCCGCCGGCGACCTCGCAGAGCGCCACGATCGGGTTCGACATGAAGGTGTCGAGGTAACAGGGGTGATTCCAGAGGAGCCCGTTGAGGAGGAAGACGCAGGCCTGGTTCGGCAGGCCGTTCGGCTCCTGATAACCCCACGGGTATTCGCTCGGGAGGGAGCTGCCGTAGGTCCAAGGCTCGCAGCTCACCCACTCGAAGGCCGAGGTCGTCTCGTTGTAGCGGGCCCCAAGCCAGGCCTGCGTCGCGACCGCCTCGATCGCCGTCGTCGCGTCCGCGAGCTCTGCGTCGTTCGTCGGAGTCGCGAGCTCCGTGATGATGCCCGGCGCTTGGTCTTTGCAGGCCGCGAAGGCTTCGTCGGCGGTCTGCACGCCGCCGAGGACCCGATAACAGACTCCGGAGCTCGCCCCTCGCTCGAAGCCGACTGGGCAGTCCGTGACATGGCAGTTGGCGTCGCAGAGTCCGGCGCTCGGGGGCTCACACGACTCCCCGGTCGCGACGTCGATGTGCCCGTCTCCGCAGGCCTCGGGAGCGCCGCCAGCACCGGAATCACAGCTCACGACGAGGATGGGCGGGCCGCCGCCGGAGCCGCCCTCGGGGTTGCCGCCCTCGCCGCCCTGACCAATGCCGCCGTGCCCGCCCTGAGCCTCACCTCCGGTGTTCGAACCCCCCAATCCACCGGCGCCGCCCGTGTTCGGGTGGCCGCCCGTGTCGGGCGTCCCGCCAGCGCCGACGCCCCCTTCTCCCCCAGTCGGCGCATGCCAAGTCGTGCACGCGAAGAGCCCTGCCGCCAGCAGCAAGAGGGATGTTTGGAGGTTCATAGCGATTGGGGTGCTGCATCGCACGGGCCAATAGGTAATTGCGCGAATGCACGGAGCGCATTGAGGACTTCAATGCAGCTCTTGCGGTGAGCGCACCATGGGTGCACTCCTCGAGCGCTCTTTGGGAGTTCGACTTCAGCGTTGTACGAGGGTGAAGACGGTCCCCTCGGTGTCGCGGACGATGGAGATCACCACGCCGGGCGCGACCTCGGTGGGGGCGTTCTCGACGGCGCCGCCCGCGCTCTCGACTCGACTGCACGCTGCACCCAAATCGCGAACGGCGAAATGGAGGCCAGTCCGGCTGCCCCGGTAATCGGCGCTCCGCGCGAGCCCGATGCGGACCCCCGCGACGTGCAGCGACGCCCAGTCGGCCGAGGAGAACGACACCGACGCTCCAAAGGCGCTCACATAGAACTGCGTCGCGCGCGGGATGTCTTTGGCGTCCAGTGCAAAGAAGGTCTCGACGACTTCATTCGCTGACACGATCGTCGGTAGAGGCTAGCGGGCGCTCCCGACGTTCCGCAAGGTGGCCGCCGTTGTTTTCGAGGTGTTCAGCGCGCGCGCTGGTCGTCGACGGAGGGCGGCGGGGGCTCGACGAGCATCGCGGCGCTGGGCAAGAGGGCGGTCAGCTTCCACCGCTCGAGCTGCGCCCGCTCGGCGTTCGACGTGAGGAGCTGACGGAAATAGGAAGAGGCGACGGCGAGCAGGAGATAGATGCCTATCGTCGTCCCCGTGACGGTGAGCAGCGTCGTGCGCGCATCGAGCGGTACGACGACGGAGTGCACGTGCATGCCCGCGCCGTCGAACATCGTCGTAGGCGCGAGCACGCCGGCCTGCTCGAGGACGATGGGGGACACGATGGTCGCCAGGCCGAGGGCGACAGTGCCGGTCTGCCATTGGCGCTTTCCGAGCATGACGAACAGGGCCACAGCGACGGTGATGAGACCCGGAGTCGTGACGAACGGGCCGATCACCCGCGAGGCGATCGCGAGGCTCGCGAGGCACGCCCCGAGCGTCACGAAATAGAGCCCACGCGTGCGCTCGCGCACCTGCGTATTCAGGAACAAGAGCCCGATGAACGCGATCTGCGCGACCGCCCAAAGGGCGAGCGTGACGGGTTGCCGCGGATGGGTGAGCGCCAGCAATCCCATGAGCGGCAGGAACGCCGCGGACATCTGCGCGCCCGCTCGGGCTGCTCGTCGGTAGACACGCATGTGTGCAGCTTCGACGGCGTTCGCGACGGACTCGGGGACCTCGGTGTCGGGCAGCGCCTCGAACATCGCTCGGAGCACCAAGTCTTGGACGCCTTGGTTGGTCGGATCGAGCGCGAGCGCACGGCCCGCGTGGCGGAGCGCACGCTCGCGGCTCCCGACTGCCTCGCTTTGGGACGTGAGCGCGGCGCTCTCCGCGAGGAGCTGGCCTGCCTTCTCGACCTCGCTCGCGGCGATGGTCGCGCGGGCCTGCACGTCGCGGTCGCCGTCGAGGAAGCGCTGCACGTCGTCGATGAGGAGATCGAGGGTCGCGTAGCGCTCCTTCGGATCGAGCGCGGTCGCGCGCAAGCAAATGGCCACGAGCTCGGGCGGGGTTCTCCGGGCCTCGGTCACCGAGCGCACGCGCGCCGAGGCGTCCTTCAGCGTCGCGTCGAGCGCGTCGACGGAGCTGCCGCGATGCAGTCGCTCCATCGTCAAGAGCTCGAACAAGATCGCGCCGAGCGCGTAGACGTCCGCCCTCGCGTCGACGCGCGCCGCGTTGCTCAGCTGTTCGGGGGCCATGTATCCAGGTGATCCGAGGAGCTCGCCTTGATGCGTGCTGCCCTCGGCGAGCGGCGTCGGCGGAATGCTCTCGAGGTGGCTCCGCTCGATGCCCGCGCGCTCGGCGAGCGTTCTGCCGTCGGGTGCGTCGCGCCGCAGCTTCGCGATGCCCCAGTCGATGACGTAGACCTCGCCGAACTCGCCGAGCATGATGTTCGCGGGCTTGAGATCGCGGTGAATCACGCCGTTCGTGTGCGCGTAGTGGACCGACTGGCAGATCGTGACGAAGAGCGACAGGAGTCGCACGCGACTGAAGCGCGCCGACACGATCGGATCCCCTGACGCGAGCCGCGAGAGGACCGACTCGAGCGACGCTCCGCGGACCCACTGCATCACGAAGAACGGGTCGCCCTCGCTGGTCGTTCCGGCGTCATGAACCGGGACGACCCCGGGATGATCGAGCTGCGCTTGCAGCTGGTATTCGCGTTCGAAACGGCCGAGATCCGTCGGGAGTTGCGGTCGCGCGACCTTCACCGCGACGCGGCGATTCAGGCGCGCGTCGCGCGCGATGTAGACCTCTCCCATCCCACCGATCGCGAGGGGCTCGGCGACCCCGTAGCGCTCGTCGAGCAGCTTGGGCTCACCGCGACGTGCCGGCGGGCTGTCGAGCGGGCGCGTCGGCACCTCACCCGTCGGTCGAGCCCCGTCGTCGTCATGACGATCGTGCTGACTCGGGTGCAGTCCCCCAGACTTCACTCCCATACCGGCGATTGTGCATAAGCGCGGCGGACGCCGCTTCCCTCTTCTGACGGGTCAGTTACCTTGCCCAGCGTCATGCGCCTTTGAACGCCCCACCGGCCCGACGTGTTCGGGCCCGACGACCGACGCGCTTAGCTCTCGTGTTTCCGGGGAGCGAACGCGTCCCGGAGACCCCATGTTCGACTACGAGAAGCGCTTCGAAACGGTTGCGGAGATCGCCAGGGCACAAGCCACCAAGACGGACGTGGGGGCCTTCCCCGAGGCCTCCCTGAAGGCCCTCGCAGAGAACGGATTCTTCGGCCTGATCTCGAGCCCCGAGGTCGGCGGTCACGGGCTCGGGATGGAGGCCGCGGCTTGGGTCATCGAACGCCTGGCCCGCGAGTGCGGATCGAGCGCGATGGTGCTCACGATGCACTACGCGGCGACCGTCGTGATCGAGCAGCTCGGACCCATCGACATCCGCCGCGCGATCGCGCGCGGTGAGCACCTCTCCACGCTCGCCTTCAGCGAGCCCGGTTCGCGCAGCCATTTCTGGGCTCCGCTCGGCACCGCAGCTTCCGAGAGCGATGGCGCGCGCCTCGATGGCAAGAAGAGCTTCGTTACTTCGGCGCGGCACGCCGACACCTACGTCTGGTCGAGCAAACCTCTCGCGGGCAACGAGCTGAGCTCGCTCTGGCTCGTCCCGCGCACGACGCACGGCCTGCGCATCGACGCTCCCTTCGACGGGCTCGGCCTGCGTGGCAACGACTCGAGCCCCGTGACCGCCGAGGCCGCGCGCGTGCCGCGCTCGGCGCTCCTCGGTGAGGACGGCGCTGGCTTCGGCGTGATGATCAACACCGTGCTTCCTTGGTTCAACGTCCTGCTCACGGCGAACTCGCTCGGCCTGATGGAGTCGGCGGTCGAGAAGGTCGCGGGCCACGTCCGGGCGGCCTCCCTCGCGCACGCGTCGAGCTCGCTCGCGGACCTCCCGACGGTGCGCGCGTACATCGCCCGCATGCGGATCGCCACGGATCAGACGCGCGCGCTCCTCCGCGACACCATCGCGGCGATCTCGACCGGTCGCGCGGACGCGACCTTGCGCGTGCTCGAGTGCAAGGCCGCCTCGGGCGAGAGCGCCATCACCGTCACCGACCTCGCGATGCGCGTCGCAGGCGGCGCCGCGTTCCGCAAGGAGCTCGGCCTCGAGCGCGCGTTCCGCGACGCGCGCGCGTCCGTCGTGATGGGTCCGACGGCGGACGTCCTCTACGATTTCATCGGCAAGGCCGTGTGCGGCCTCCCACTCTTTTGAGGTCAAACGAATGAGAGAGCTCGTCCTCGGCGCCGTCGCTTACGACGCGAAGGTCGTCCCGATTTGGGAGGGCTTCCGCGCCTTCTTCACCGCGCGCGATCTGCCCTTCGATTTCGTCCTCTATTCGAACTACGAGCGCCAGGTCGAGGCTCACCTCGCGGGCGCGATCGACGTCGCGTGGAACTCGCCGCTCGCGTGGATCGAGAGCGATCGCGCCGCCAAGGTGCAGGGCCGCCGCGCGACCGCGGTCGCGATGCGCGACACCGATCGCGATCTCACGAGCGTCGTGCTCGTGCGCGCCGACTCGGCCATTCGCTCGGTCGCCGACCTCCGCGGCGCGCGCGTCGGCGTCGGCGCCGCGGACTCCCCGCAAGCGACGCTCATCCCGCTCGGCGCGCTCGGCGAGGCCTCCGTCGAGGTCCAAGCGGTTCGGCACGACGTGCTCGTCGGCAAACACGGCGATCACATCGGCGGCGAGCGCGACGCGGTGAAGGCGCTGCTCTCGGGTGCGGTCGACGCAGCGTGCATCATCGACGGCAATCGCCTCGCGTTCTCGCGCGAGGGGCTCATCGGCACGAGCGGCCCGAGCGCGGTGCGCGTCGTCCACCAGACCGAGCCCTACGATCACTGCAACTTCACCGTGCTCGACGACGGCCACCCGAACACCTCGCGCTTCGTCGAGCTGCTCCTCGCCATGTCCTACGACGACCCGACGCTGCGGCCGCTCCTCGACATGGAGGGGCTGACCAAGTGGCTCCCCGGTCGCGTGTCGGGCTACGCCGCGCTCGAGCGCGCGGTCGATCGCTTCCACTACCTCGACGACTGGCTCTCGCGGATCGCGAAGTGACTTCGAGCGCGAGCGAGCCCGTCGAGCTCGGCGATCTCGGCTTCGACGAGGGCGCGCACCTCCTCGTCGCGCGCGCGCTCGCCACGAGCGGCGAGCGTCGCGTCCTCGTCCGCGGCACGGCGCCCGAGCTCGCGATCGACCTGCGCGCTTGGTGTCGGTCGCGCGGTCACGGTTTCGAGCTCTCTTCCGAGGGCCTCTTCATCGAGCGCGGGAGCGCAGATCGCCTGGCGGGGGCCGAGCGCGCGGGCACGGTCGCCGCGCCCGTCGAGCACGCTCCGGCGCGTTGGGGGCTCGCAGCGCGTGGCGCGCTCGTCGAGGCCGGCGCGCCCGAGCTCGATCTGCCGATCGCTGACAAACACCTCGTTTGGGCCGACGAAGCAGCGCGCCTCTACGCGCAGGCCGCGGCGGCGCAGTGGGACCCCGCGACGGCGATCCCCTGGGACGCGCCCGTCGACCACCCGCCCGAGGTCGAGGACGCCATCGTGCAGCTCATGACCTACCTCATCGAGAACGAGACGGCCGCGCTCCTCGTGCCCGTGCGCTTCCTCGGGCGACTGCATCCGCACTTCCGCGAGGTCATGCAGCTGCTCGCGATCCAAGCCGCCGACGAGGCTCGCCACATCGAGGTCTTCACGCGGCGCGCGTCGCTCCGTCGCGAGGTCCTCGGCCTCTCGACCGCGGGTGGTCAGGCCTCGCTCGCCACGCTCTTCGACGAGCCGGACTTCGCGGTCGCGAGCTTCCTCCTCGCCGTCCTGGGTGAGGGCTCGTTCCTCTCGCTCCTCTGGTTCATCAAGGCGCACGCTCCCGACGCATGCACGAGCGCCGTCGCCCGGCTCGCCGCGCAGGACGAGGCTCGCCACGTCGCGTTCGGGCTCGCCCACCTCGGCCGGCACCTCGAGCTCGATCCGCTCTTGCGTGGCAGGCTCGCGCTCGCCGTCGAGCGCAGACACGCCGCGCTCGCGAACACCGCCGGCCTCAACTCCGAGGTCTTCGACGCGCTCGTCCTCGTCGCCGCCGGCAGCTGGGAGCCCGCGGCGCTCCGGCGCGGCCACGCCGCGGTGGTCGATCTCCACCGCGAGATGCACGACGGCCGCCGTCAGCGGCTCGCGCGGCTCGGCTTCGACGCGGACAGCGCAGCGGCGCTCTCGGCCTTACACACGCGTAACTTCATGTAGCGCGCGTCACAGCTTGAACACGCGCCGCGCGTTCTCACCGAGGAAGAGCGCGCGGGCCTCGGCGTCGAGGCCGAGCTGATCGAGCCCCTCGAGCGCCGCGGCCGGCAGGATCATCGGATAGTTCGACCCGAAGAGGACCTTGCGACGGCCGCCCGCGCGCAGATATCGGACGAGCTCCTCGGGATACCGCCTTACCGTGTAAGCCGAAGTGTCGATATAGACATTGGGGTACTTGCGCGCGAGCGAGATCATCTCCTCGGTCCAGGGGTAACCGATGTGTCCCGCGACGATCACGAGCTCGGGGAACTCGAGGGCGACGTCGTCGAGATACGGTATGGGTCGCCCCGTCTCGGACCGGCGCAGCGGCCCCGTGTGCCCGACCTGCGTGCAGAACGGGACGCCGAGCTCCACGCACTCTGCGTAGAGTGGATAGTAGCGGCGGTCGTTGGGAGGTAGGTCCCAGAGCCAGGGCAACATGCGCAGGCCCTTCATCCCGAGCTTCTGGACACACCGGCGCAGCTCTCGCACGGCGGACATCGGCCTGTGGAGGTCGACCGACGCGAGGCCCGCGAACCGGGTCGGGTGGCTCGCGACCCACGCCGCGACTTGGTCGTTGGAGATGAGCGGACCCATCGGACCCCACCAAGCCGACAGCATGCCGAACTCGATGTTGGCGGCGTCCATGGCAGCAATCGTCATGTCGATAGGCAGCTCGTCGGTGGGGACTTGCGAGCCAGTCCACCGCATCAGCGACTCGAACATGTCCTGGCGCAAGAGGTGTGGAGTCGGGTGCTGCATCCAAGCGTCGATTGTCATGATGAGCGCGAGCGTACGTGATTGACGAACTCCAGACTTTGCGAGAAGGTAGCGATCGGCCGCGCGCTCCGGCCTCACCTCGCGTTGACCGTCCCCCCACGGTCCCCCAGCGAGGCGAAGAGGGTTGACCTCGGAGCTCTCGGAGCCACGTCTCTTCACCACGTTTGCCGGTAGGGGGGTGCCAGCCACGTGGTCGGAGCAGACGACATGCCGAGCCACCTCAAAGAACGAGTCCGCACCCGCATGGAAAAGACGGGTGAGAGCCACCAACAGGCCCTGCGCCAGGTCCGTCGGCAGGGGCCGAGCGACGGCGGCAGCGATCGAAACGAGCGGATGCGGACCGTCTCCGACACCGCGTTCTCGATGACCGTCGTGCGCGCCGCGGAGGGTGAGCTGCCTGTGGCCGAGCGCCTGTTCGAGGACCCTTATGCGACCTACTTCGCGGCCGCGGGCGCCCACGCCGCGGAGAACACGCAGCGCTTCTTGGAGCTGCCGTTCTTCGTCGACGGCATCAGGCTGCGGACGCGTTTCATCGACGACGTCGTCCGAGAGGGACTCGCCGCCGGCCTCACCCAGGTCGTCGTCCTCGGCGCCGGCTTCGACGCGCGCGCCCTGCGAATGCGAGAGATCGTCGAGCGCCACGCGCGCGTCTTCGAGGTCGACACCGCCGAGCAACTCAGTCGTAAACGGCGCGTGCTCGCGAGCGCCGGCGTGCGGCTTCCGGCCTACGACCGCTATGTGCCATACGAGTTCGGTGCTGTCCGCGACGAGGCCGAGGCCGAGCTCGCGCTCTCGGCGGCGCTCGCCAAGAAGGGCTTTCGCAGCGGAGCGGGTGCTGTCTTCGTCTGGGAGGGCGTCATTGGCTACATCACGGACGCCGAGATCGATTGGACGCTCCGCTTCATGGTCAAAGCGGGTGGGCCGGAGAGCCGCGTCGCCTTCACGTTCGGCCCGTGGAGCTTCGACCCCGACGGCGCTCGAGCGCGCTTGATGCACTTGGGCTTTCGCGCCTGCGATGAGCTCAATGGCGAAGAGCTCTGGCGGCGCTATTGGACGACCGAACCGCACCCGGCGGCGCACGTCATGCGCATCGCCGCGGCGCGGGTATAGCGTTACATAAATGTCACTTCGGGGCGATGGTCACGACGGCCGGGTCGCCCGTCGGGGCCTTGTCGACGACGAGCTTGCCGTCGGCGGTCGTCGTCTCGCAGCCATCGCACTGGACGGTATAGCCGGTCGGATACACGCGCGCCGGCACGGAGATCTCGGTCGGCGCTGTGATGGACGCGTCGGGCTTGTACGTCAACGTGAAGGTCTGGGTCGCGGGGTCGAACGCGTAGCTCACGGGGTCCCCCGCGACGCGCTCCGGCCAGGGCCGCACCAACGTCGAGACCAGAGGCTCACGCTCGGCGCCGTCGGCGTCGAGCACGCTGTAGCCCCCGCCGCGGTCGTAGGCCCAATAGGTGGTACCCGCGGCCGACGCGCCGAAGGCGTCATATTCGGCCGTCATGTACTCGACGATCCCGGGGGAGTCGGCCATTCCGCCGTACTCGCCAATCCATAGCGCCGCGCCGAGGGCGTTCGCCTCGTCCGCGAGGGCCTGCCCATTGTCGAGCACGTATTGGCGCTGCGCGGGGTCGAAGCCCATCCCCGACTCCGCGTCTCGGTCGTACGAGTGGGGCGAGTAGACGACGCCTTTGAATGGGAGCTTCGTCAGGCCGGTGGGCAAGCCCAAATTGCGGCTCGACGCGGGCTCGAGGAACGCTATCCAGTCAGGGCGAACCTCACGAACCTTCGGGACGACATCCTCGTAGAGGACTTGCAGTTTGTCGGCCTCGAAGGCCGTCATCGAATAGGAGCCCCAATAGGGTTCGTTCATCGGGTCGAAGCCCAAGATGACATCGTCGTAACCCTCCAGGCGGCTCGCGACTCGACGCCAAGCCTCGGCGTACTCGGCTTGGAGCTCGGGCGTGTTCCAGAAATGGTCGTAACAAGCGGTGACCTGAGCGCTGAGATAATTGTAGAACCACTGGCTCGGGTTCGGCACGAACGACGCATAGTTGGCTTCATCGCAGGTCCAGCGCGGCGCGCCGTCGCCGCCCCCCGACGCGAAGCCCTCTCCGTAGACGTCTTGGTGCATGTCGAGCACGACGAAGAGCCCAGCCTCACGCGCCCAGTCCATTCGCTCGGCGAGGGCGTCGAGGTACGCCTCGTCGAAGACGCCCTCCTCCGGCTCGACGGCGGCCCACGTGATGAGGAAGCGCACCGCGTTCATGCCCCAGTCGGCGCGGACCCGCTGGAAATCCTCGAGCGTATGGAACGAGAAATAGGGCGCTGCCTTGTGCGCGCCCGCGAGGTTCAAACCCCTCAAGAGGAGCGCGCGACCGTCATCGTCGCGGATGAAGCCGTCGCGAACGCGCGAGGCCTCCTCGACCGGCGGGGGCGTGTCCGAGGGCGGGTCGCACGAGGCGCCGAGGCAAGCGAGCCCCAAAGCCAGCGAGGGCGCGAACAGGGCAGCGAGGCGCGACTTCACCGGGGGATCTTCGCGCCCGAGGCCCGAGCTGTCCAGAGCCCGTGCTGCGTGGTTACAGAGCTGTCACGACTGGGGTGGAGTCGCACCGGGGCAGTGGTCCTTGGACGCGGCTTCTTGTAGCCTCCCGACCCAATCACGGTTTGAATTTCGTAGGCGAACGACGATGAATAGAGCACTCGACGGCAAAGTAGTCCTTATTACTGGTGCAACCGAAGGCGTGGGCAAGGCTGCCGCGCTCGAGCTCGCTCGCCAGGGCGCCAAACTGGTTCTGGTGGGCCGAAACCCAGAGAAGACCCAGCGGGTGGTAAGCGAGGTGCAAAACGTCGCGAGTCATCCGGTCGAGCAAATCATCGCTGACATGTCGTCGATGGCGGACGTGCGCCGCGTCGCCAAAGAGTTTCTCGCCAAGCACGACCGCCTCGATGTTCTGGCCAACAACGCGGGTGCGCTCGTCAACGACTACATACTGTCGGCCGATGGCTTTGAGATGACGTTTGCGCTCAACCACATGGGGTACTTCTTGCTCACGGCCGAGCTCTTGAATGTCCTCAAGAAGACGCCTGGCGCTCGCATCATCAGCACCTCTAGTGGAGCGCACAATTCAGGCCGAATCGACCTGGAGACCTTCGTCAAGCGAAACGGGCGAGCGGGCTTTTCGGCGTACACAGCGTCCAAGCTCGCCAATATATTGTTCACGCGCGAGTTGGCGCGCCGGATAGAAGGCAGCGGCGTCGTCGCAAACTGCTTTCATCCAGGGTTCGTGCGGACTGGCTTCGGCGTCAGCAATAAGGACATTCTTGGTAAAGCCATTGGCGTGGTTGCTAGCATCTTCGGTCGAACCCCGGAGAAGGGCGCCGAGACCCTCGTGTGGCTGGCCACCAGTGAAGAGGGGGGTCGTGTGTCGGGCCAGTACTTCTTCAATAACAAGGTCGCGAAAATCTCGAAGCGCGCTCAAGACGACGTCATGGCAAAGAAGCTCTGGGAGCTCAGCGAACGGCTAGCCGCTAAACAGGCCTCCTAAGGCACGCGAGCCGACCCAAGCGGTACGTCGAATTGGGCCTTGTTTCCCTGGAAAATCCCAGCGAGAAGAACGCCAATCCAGATGGTCTACGAGGCGCAAGCAGAGGTGTGCCAGCGTCACGAGGCGAGCTACCGTAGTTCCGGTCCTGAGTTTGTAAGGGTGCTAGGACAGGGACGCACATCATCGGTCGGCCCCGGTCTAGCCTTCCTTCTGATGCTGGTCCTCCCTCTCGGCTGTGGGGACTCCAGGAGCGCAGGCGGCTGGCATGGGAGTGACACTGTCGAGGTGGTGGACGGGCCGAGCGGGACCGCGCAGCAGAACGCCGCTGCGACGATGACTCCAAGTGTCGTCCCAACACAGTCAGGTGCCGCCGCTCCAGCGACGCCCTCGGTCGCTCAGCTCGAGACGGCGTCCGCGTCCGCGAGCGGGTTGGTGACGAGACCACCCAACGTCCGTGGAGATATGGGGGCCACGGGCAAGCTCCCGCCAGAGGTGATCCAACGCGTCATTCGCCAGAACTTCAGTCGCGTGCGGCTCTGCTACGAGGAAGGCCTCAAGAAGGACCCCAAGCTCGCGGGGCGCGTGACCATCAACTTCGTGATCGGGCGCGATGGCTCAGCGTGCTCTGTCAGCGGTGGTGGCGTGCCAGACGCCGCCCTCGTCAACTGCGTGACGAAGACCTTCTACACACTGAAATTCCCGAAGCCCGAGGGTGGCATTGTCAAGGTTACCTATCCAATCGAGTTCCAGCCTGATTAACCTAACCCGGCGAACGACACTCGGCTGAACAAGGAGAGATGCGGCGTGGCGTCCCCAGCGGGATTCGAACCCGCGTGACAGCCTTGAAAGGGCTGGGTCCTGGGCCGGACTAGACGATGGGGACTCTGTTTATGTGACGAGCTCGGTCGGCGTCGCCTGACGCTGGCGGCGCTCGAACCGCGAGCAGCGCGAACGAGACGCGGCTAAGGTCCCGCCCCTATGCCGGTCTTGAGCGCGAAGGGCCTGTCCAAAGCATACGGGTCGCGGACCCTCTTCGAGGGGCTCACGCTCACCCTGCGGCGCGGCGAGAAGGTCGGCTTGCTCGGCGTGAACGGCACGGGAAAGTCCACGCTGCTGAAGATCCTCGCGGGGCGCGAGCCCGCCGACACGGGCACGCTGGAGCAGCGCCGCGGCTCGACGGTGCTCCTGCTCGAGCAGGAGCCCGCGCTCGACCCCGAGGCTACCCCGCTCGATCTGGTCGAGGCCGGCCTCACCGAGTGGAAGCGCGCGACCTCGCGCCACGCCGAGGTCTCGGCCGAGATCGAGCTCGGGCACGCGACTCCGGAGCTCCTCGAGGAGCAGGCGACGCTCGCGGAGCGCGTCGAGCAGCTCGGTGGGTGGAGCCGCGGCCACATCGCGAGGGAGATGCTCGAGCGGCTCGGCATCACGGACGTCCTCAAACCGGCCGGCGTCATGAGCGGGGGTGAGCGACGCCGCGTCGCGCTCGCGCAGGTCCTCGTTGCGTCGCCCGATCTCGCGATCCTGGACGAGCCCACGAACCACCTCGACGTCGAGACGGTCGCGTGGCTCGAGACCTACCTCGCGGAGAGCTTCCCCGGCACGGTGCTCCTCGTCTCGCACGATCGCTACGTGCTCGACGCCGTCTGCGATCGCATGCTCGAGCTCGATCGCGGAGGCATCTTCGAGACGACGGGCGGCTACGCCGAGTACCTCGAGCAAAAGGCCGAGCGGCTCGCCCACGAGGACCGCGCCGAGCAGAACCGCATGAACCTCATCCGCCGCGAGCGCGCGTGGCTCATGCGCGGCGCGAAGGCCCGGACCACCAAGCAAAAGGCTCGCATCCAGCGCGCGCTCGCCGTCATCGCAGCCGACCCGACGAAGGCTCCCGCCGAGCTCGATCTCAGCGCCTTGCCGACGAGCCAGCCGCGGCTCGGCGGGACGATTTTGGACATCGCGAACCTCGACCTCGAGATCGGGGGCAAAGAGCTCATCCGCGGGCTCACGATGTCGCTCGTCCACGGCGATCGGCTCGGGATCGTCGGGAAAAACGGCTCCGGCAAGACCTCGCTCGTGCGCGCGATCATGGGCGAGCTCGCGCCGAGCGGTGGGGTGATCACCGTCGGTAAGCAGACCAAGATCGCGCTCTTCGATCAGGCGCGCGCCGCGCTCGTCGACGAGTGGTCGGTGCTCGACAACATCGCCGAGCGCGAGGGCGCCGAGCGCACGGGCGCAGGCGTGGTGAAGCTCGGGAACGAGACCATCGAGGTGCGGAGCTACCTCGAGCGCTTCCTCTTCGACGTCGGCAAGCAGCGACAAAAGGTGGGCGCGCTCTCCGGCGGCGAGCGCGCGCGTGTCGCCCTCGCGAAGGTCCTGAAGTCCGGCGCGAACCTCCTCATCTTGGACGAGCCGACGAACGACCTCGACGTCGCGACGCTCGGTTCGCTCGAGGAGCTGCTCCTCGGCTGGCACGGCTGCGTGATCCTCGTGTCCCACGATCGCGCGCTCCTCGATCGCGTGGCGACCTCGACGCTCGCGTTCCTCGGGGACGGGCGCGTCGTGCGCTACGCCGGCGGCTGGACCGCTTACAGGGAGAAGCTCGACGCCGAGCTCGAGGCGGAGCGCGCGCAGCGCGAGGCCAAGAAGCCTGGGAAATCCCAGGCACGTGACAATGACGCCAATAAAGAAAAGACGGGGCCTCGCCCGCTCTCGTTCGCGGAGAAGCGCGAGCTCGAGGGCATCCTCGATCGCATCGCCGCGGCCGAAGGTGAGGTCTCGCGGCTCGAGACGAAGATCTCCGACCCGTCGCTTTACACGTCGAACCCAGCCGAGGCGAAGCGCGTCGCCGACGATCTCACCGCGGCCCGCGCGTCGGTCGAGGCGCTCGTGGCCCGTTGGGAAGAGCTCGAGTCGCGCCGCGGTATCAAGTCGTAGCGCATGCCGTCGGGCGCGTCGGGCGCGACCTCTTCGGCGGGTAGCGCTCCAGCGCGCTATCTTGCGCTCACCATGGGTGACGACAGGGGAAGGGAGCGCGACCTCGTCCTCGCGCCGAACGAGTTTGCGTTCATCTCGGACGAGACCAAAGGCAACATCAACGTGTACGTCGGGCCTCACAAGACGAGCCTGGCCAACACCGACAGGCCCGTCGTCTTCGACGGCAGGACGAAGCGCTTCTTGCGGTGCTCGCTCGAGGAGGCGATCCAGACCTTCGCGGTCGCGCCCGAGGGCTGGTACCTGACGCTCAAGAACCCCGCGCGCGACGGCTCTCATCCGCGCACGGGCGCGCTCAACAACCTTCCCGAGCTCGACGTCGGCAGGAAGGTCAACATCCCTGGACCGATCTCGTTCGCGCAGTGGCCCGGGCAGATGTGCCGCGTCCTGCAGGGCCACCACCTCCGCAGCAATCAGTACTTGGTCGTGCGCGTCTACGACGAAGAGGCCGCGAAGACCAACTGGGCGAAGGCCGTCATCAAGCGCCAGCAGTCAGGCGCCGAGGAGCCCTCGACCTCGAGCGACGATCTGCCGCTCCGCCCCGAGGATCTCACGATGGGCAAGCTGCTCGTCGTGCGCGGGACGGACGTCGCGTTCTACATCCCGCCGACCGGCATCGAGGTCGTGCGCGCCGAGAACAACGCGTACGTGCGCGACGCGGTCACGCTCGAGCGCCTCGAGTACTGCATCTTGCTCGACGAGAACGGCAACAAGCGCTTCATCCGCGGCCCTGCGGTCGTCCTGCCGCGCCCGTCGGAGACCTTCGTCGAGCGCGACGGCGCTACGAAATTCAGAGCGATCGAGCTCAGCGAAACCTCGGGCATCTACATCAAGGTCATCGCGCCCTACGAGGAGAACGGCGCCACCTTCAACGTCGGCGACGAGCTCTTCCTCACGGGGAAAGACGGGATGATCTATTTCCCGCGGCCCGAGCACGCGATCATCAAATACGGCACGCGTGAGATCCACTACGCGATCGCGATCCCCGCCGGCGAGGCTCGCTACGTGCTCGACCGTCAATCAGGACAGATCCGCCTCCATCGTGGGCCCTCGATCTTCCTGCCCGATCCGCGGCACGAGGTGATCGTCCGGCGCATCCTCGATTCCAAGCAGGTCTCGCTCTGGTTCCCTGGCAATCAAGAGGCCCTCGCGCACAACGCCTTGCTCCGCTCGAACGCGAAGGGTGAAGCAGACTTCGTCGCGAGCCACGATCTCGCGCAACACAAACGCGGCCCTGCGGCGGAGGCCGCGCCCGCCCCGAAGCCGAGCGACAAGTTCGCGGGCGACGACTTCTCTCGCAACCAGAGCTACACGCAGCCGCGCACCATCACGCTCGACACGCGCTACGACGGCGCCGTCTCGATCTCGGTTTGGACGGGCTACGCGGTGCTGGTCGTGGCGAAGAGCGGGCTGCGCAGGGTCATCGTCGGGCCCGACACCTACCTGCTCGAATACGACGAGACGCTGCAGTCCATCGAGCTCTCGACCGGCGTGCCGAAGAGCGAAGACTCGCTGCTACGCACGGTCTACCTGCGCGTTCTTCACAACAAGGTCAGCGATCAGGTCGAGGCCGAGACGCGCGATCTCTGTCGCGTGCACCTCACGCTCTCGTATCGCGTCAACTTCGAGGGCGAG
Source organism: Polyangiaceae bacterium (assembly GCA_046351325.1). Classification (GTDB taxonomy): domain Bacteria; phylum Myxococcota_A; class Polyangia; order Polyangiales; family Polyangiaceae; genus Xiheicaenibacterium. The sequence goes on from JAXLYR010000002.1 coordinate 720,757, forward strand.
TCGGCGCGCTGGTTCGACGTCGAGAACTACGTGAAGTTCCTGACCGACCACCTCCGCAGCTTGATCCGCGCCGCAGTCAAACAGCACGGGATCGAGCAGTTCTACGGGGACGCGGCGGCCATCGTTCGCAACGTCGTCCTCGGCCTGCAGGAGGACGGCAAGCGCCTGGGCCGCCACTTCCCCGAGAATGGGATGCACGTCTACGACGTCGAGGTGCTCGACGTGACCATCGGCGACGAGGCGATCGCCAGCCTCCTCGTCACCGCGCAGCAGGACGTCGTGCGTCAGACGCTCGCGGTCGCGGCCGAGCAGCGCCGCGTGACCTTCACGCGCGAGAGCGAGAAGGCCAAGCAGGAGATCGCGCAGCTCGCCTTCGAAACGCGGGCACGCGACCTCGACCTCAAGGGCAAGGACCTCGAGAAGAGCCAGGCCCTGCGCGTCGCCGAGCACGACGCCGCGTCGGACCTCTCGCGCCGTCAGCTCGAAGAGCGCGTGACCGAGCAGCGCGCGCTCGGCGCGGTGCACGACGCGGAGCTCGAGCGCCGCCGCAAGTCCGCGGACCTCGACAACCGGGTCGAACAGCAAGCGCTCGAGCAGCGGCTCGCTCAGCTCACCGCCGAGGTGAAGGCCGTCGTCGACAAGGCCGGGGCCGTGACGCCCGAGCTCATCGCGGCGCTCCAGAGCTTCGGCGACAAGGCGCTCATCGAGCGCGTCTCCGAGAGCATGGCGCCCCTCGCGATCCTCGGTGGGGGCAGCGTGATCGAGGTCCTCTCCAAGCTGCTCCGCGGCACTGCGCTCGGCGACAAGCTCGGGGAGCGCGCCCTCGAGGCTCCAAAAGAGTAGGGGCCTCGACCTTTTTCATCCCTCGAGGGAGAGGCTGTATCGCCCTCGAGGGGTTTTTGGGACAATGCGCGCCCATGAGGCGCTTGACGTTACTTTCGGGGGCGGCCGCGGTGTGCGGCGCATTGTTCATCCTCGCGGGCTGCAGCGACGACACACCCGAGGGCGGTGGCGGCTCCGGCGCAACCGCACAGGGCGGCAGCGCCGACGGTGGCTCCCCGAATGGCGGCTCGCCGGGTACGGGCGGCAATCCTGGGCAGGGTGGGGGCGGTGCTCCGAACGTTGGCGGGGCAGGTGGCTCGGGTTCGGGTGGCGCGCCGCCGACGCCTTGTCCCGATGTCCTCAGCTGCAACGCCGCTTATCCCGATGTCGGCGCGGCGCGCGACTGGGTCCATTTCGGCAGCTCGGTGACGGCCGCGACAGGGTTCGCGAACCACCGCGGTCGCGACATGTTCTACAACCCCGGCGACACCATCTGGGTGATGGGCAAGTTCGCTTATGGGGTATTCGACGACGACATCCAAGACGAAGACGTCGACGTCTACCTCAACGAGGACTGCGGTCCGAATTGGCAACTCCTCGATACGGTGCGCACGACGACGGACGGCTTGCACGCGACGGTCGAGGGCGTCGAGGACACCGGCGGTTGGGTCTATTACCAGCTCCCGTCTTCAATCCAATTGAGCGAGGGGCGACATCGCTTCCTCTTGGTCGTGGCGGGCGATCTCTCGACGACCGAGGTCTACGTCGACATCGTCAAGCCCGGCACGCCGCTCATCGTCAGCGACGTCGACGGGACGCTCACCACCACCGAAAACGAGGAGTTTACCGCGCTCCTCACGGGGTCATTGCCCGACGCCAACCCGAGCGCCCCCGAGGTCCTGACCGCCCTCGCCGAGCATGGATATCGGATCTTCTATTTGACGGCGCGCCCCCACTTCCTCGGCGGGCGCACTCGGGAGTTCCTCGACGCGCACAACTTCCCGCTCGGCCTCGTGCACACGACGCTCACCTTCACCGGCGCGACGGGCAGCTCGGCGGTGACCTACAAGAGCGACGAGCTCGCGGCGATCGCGCAGCGCGGGCTCGTCCCGGCGTGGGCTTTTGGCAATACGGCGTCCGACGCCGAGGCCTACGACAACGCCGGTATCACGCCGCTCAATCAGCGCATCATGTTCCAGTTCACCGACGACGTGTTCGGCGCGCGTCGCATCGAGTCTTACGCCGATTTGCTCCCCGAGGCGCTCGGTCTGCCGGACGCCGTTTGCCCCTGAGATCCTCTGTCGGGTTCGTCGCTTCCTTGGAGGTTCGCATGCGAAAGTGGAGTCTTCGACCGTCGTTACTCACCGTGGTTCTCTTCGCCCCGGCGAGCGCTTTGGTGGGTTGCAGCGTCGACACCGCGGGGATCTTCGGTGATGGCGACGGCAACTCCGGTGGCTCGGGCGCGGCCTCGCAGGGCGGCGACGGCAACTCCGGGGGAGCGGCCACGGGCGGCGACGGCTCGGGGGGCGCGCCGCCCCCCGGCTGCGGTGACGGGGTGAAGAGCGCGACCGAGGACTGCGACGGCACGGACCTCGGGGGCGCTACGTGCGCGGACTACGGCTATTCGGGTCTCGCGGGCCTCTCGTGCAGCGCCAATTGCCATATCGTGTCGGAGGGCTGCCAACCCACTTGCGACGGCAATCTCCTCGAGCCGGGTGAGGAGTGCGACGGCTTCGACCTCGGCGGCGCGTCGTGTTCGGATTACGGGTTTACCGATCCGAGCGGGCTCGCTTGTCAGGGCTGTACGCTCGACCCCTCGGGGTGCGCTCCCACGTGCGGCGACGACGTCGCCGAGCCCGGTGAGGCCTGCGACGGCCAAGACCTGAATGGTCAAGACTGCACCGATCTCGGGTTCACGAACCCGAACGGCGCGGCCTGTTTGGGGGATTGCTCAGGAGTCGACTCGAGCGGCTGTCAGGCGACCTGCAACGGAGTCCTCGAGCCGGGTGAGGAGTGCGACGGCAACACGAGCGGCCACGACTGCACCGAATACGGATACGTGAAGCCGAGCGGGCTCGCCTGCGTCGGCTGCGCGCTCGATCCGTCGGGGTGTCAACCGACCTGTGGCAACTTCACGCAAGAGCCGGGTGAGGACTGCGACGACGGCAATACCCAACCAGGCGACGGCTGCTCGGCCACCTGTCAGCTCGAGACTCCGACGGGCACGACCTGCGCTTCGGCGATCCCAGTGGCCCTCTCGAATGGTAGTTCCCAATTCACCGGGACGACGGTGAACGGTGGACAGCACGGCGCGGGTGGTTGTCAGGACGATGGCGCCGACATCCTTTATGCCGTCACGCCCGCTTCGGCCGGCTTCTTGACTGCCAGTCTCGAGCGCGGGCCGACCGACTTCGATTCGGTGCTTTGGCTTTCACAAGGCTGCAACGACCAGCAGGCCGTCACGCAGCTCCTCTGCGCGGACTCCTACGACGCCTCGAGCGGCCAGTCCCTCGACGGCGGCGAGGTCGTGTCGATTCCGGTGCAGGCGGGGATGACCTATTACGTCGTAGTCGATGGCTGGGCGCAGGGCGTCGAGGGCAACTACAAGCTGACGCTCGACCTGTCGAGCGGGCGCGAGTGCTCCGATCCCGTGCCGATCCCGCTCTCGAGCGGTACGCCAATGCCGGTCCTCGGCAACAACAACGGCGGCAATCCCTCGGCGCTGGGGAGCTGTGGTGGTAGCCCCGGCGAAGAGATCATCTACGCCATATCGCGAACGGGTGGGGTGACGGTCGATACGACCAACGGCACGAACTACAACTCGGTCCTCTACACCCGCTCGACCTGCAATAACCCTCTGAGCGAGAGCTCGTGTTCGAACAATCAGGGCACCGCGATGGAGTCCGTGTCGCTCACCAACCTGAGCGCGAACACCCCAGTCTTCCTCTATGTCGACGGGAGCCAAGCCGGGGGCGGCAGTCAGACTGGTAATTACAGCCTGACGCTCACCCCCAATTGAGGTTCTGTCGTCTCAGCTGACCTTGCGCTGGGCGGAGTCACAGACCCAGCGCGCGACGCCCGGCAGCACGCCCTGGCCGAGGGCCACCATGCGAGAGGCCATATCGGGATAAATCTCGAAGGTCCCCTTGGCCATGCCGTCCGCCATCGATTGGGCAACAGCGTCTGCGGACAGCGTCTTCACCGTACCGGCGATCGCCTTCGTCTCGGCGGGCTTGTGTTCGTTCTCCATCGCGAGCTGCGGCGTGTCCGTGTCGGGCGGCATGCAGACGGAGACGCGGATGTTGTGCGGCCACATCTCGGCGCGGAGCGCCTGCGAAAAGCCGATGACCGCGAACTTGCTCGCTGCGTAAGCCGTATAGCCGTAAATGCCCATGACGCCGGCGAGCGACGAGACGTTGAGCACGTGCCCTCGCTTCTGGCCGATGAAGTGCGGCGCGAGCACCTTGGTCATGAGCACGGTGCCCATGAAGTTGATGTCCATCATGCGCCGAAACTCCGCGACAGGCAGGTCGACGAAGCGCCCGGGCATCACCACTCCGGCGTTGTTTACGAGCATGTCGACCGGGTGCTTGTCGAGGTAAGCGCCGAGCTTGCCGCTGACGTCGTCCTCACTGCTGACGTCGAGCGCGAGCGTCTCGGTCTTCGCCTGCGGGTGCTCGCGATCGAGCGTGGCGCGCGCCTCGTCGAGGAGGTTCTGCCGCCGCGCGACCAAGATCGGCTGGCCGCCGTACGACGCGATGAGGCGGGCGAAGGCGAGTCCGATCCCGCTGGACCCACCCGTGACGAGGACGCTCTTACCTTGAAAGTAGCTCGACGTGCGCATGCGGGCGGCTCTAGCCAACATGCAAGCTCGCGGGAAGGGTAACCGCTCGTCAGCGCTCGCGTCGCTTGGCCTTCTCGGCGCTCGCGCTCGTCGTCGCTGCTGCCCAACGCTCGGCCCACCCGAAGAGCGGCTCGAGCGCGTCGACGAGCGCGCGGCCACGCTCGGAGAGCGCGTAGCCGGTCTCCTTCGTCTCGACGATACCGGCCTCGCGAAGCTCGGCGAGGCGCGTGTTGAGCACGCTCGGCGCGACCTCGCACGCCGTCTGGAGGGCGCGGAACGAGAGCGGCTCGGCGCAGAGCTCCCAGACGATGCGCAGCGTCCAGCGACGCCCGAGCAAGTCGAGCGCGGCCATGATGGGCCGACCCGTGCGGGAGCCCCGCACCGCGCGGCCGGGGAGGGGATTCATAGGCGCTTTCTTTTTCGTAGCGGTACGGGTCTTCATGCGCTACGCATTTGATAGCGCAAGCAAGGAGCCCCGACCATGCCCTCTCGCATCGAGCCGCTCGAGCCGCCGTTCCCACCCGAGATTCAGCAGCGGCTCGACGCGCTCATGCCGCCGGGCGTACCGCCGCTCACGCTCTTCACGACGCTCGCGCGGTCACCCCGCGTCTTCGAGCGGTTCATGGCGGCGGGCCTCCTCGATCGCGGCCCCGTCGGCATGCGCCACCGCGAGCTCATGATCGATCGCACGTGCGCGCGGCTCGGCAACGCATACGAGTGGGGCGTCCACGTCGCGTTCTTCGGTCCGCGCGTAGGCCTCGACGACGCGCAGATCGGAGCGCTCGCGCGTGGCCCTTGGGACGCGCCGTGTTTCGCGCCGTCCGACCAGGCCGTGCTGCGGCTCGCGGACGAGCTCCACGAGACCGCGCGCATCTCCGACGAGGCTTGGGCGCTCGCGCGCACACACTTCGACGAGGCCTCGCTCCTCGAGCTCATCGCGCTCGCTGGATTTTACCGCACCGTCGCGTACTTCTGCCTCGGCCTGCGGCTCGCGCCCGAGCCCTACGGTGCGCCGCTGCCGGCCTGAGCGCGGGGCCTTCAGGTCGCCGGCCTTGCGCGTGGCGACGGCGGACCCTACGACGCCGCCACGCGGCCGCCCGATGATCAGCCCCTACGAGCTACTCGCGATCGCCCTCATCCTGCCGATTGTGTTCGTCGGGGTCTGGCTCGATCGGCGCTTCGAGGTCGCCGGCCCGCGAGAGCTCGACTTCGAGGAGTGGTGCAGGGCCGCGCGGCCGCTCCTCTTCGCGATCCGCTGCGAAAGAGCGTCCAGTGAGCGTCTCGCAGCGGCGCTCTCGGCTCGGTTCGGCGCGTTCGTCCAACATCGCACCGGCCGCTATCCGTGGCCGCGTTATGCGTTCGCGGTCCACGTCGACTGCGGCGGACCGCCGGGCTGGAGCTCGAGCGAGGGCATCCACAGCGCAGACGGCGTCGTGCGGGGCCGGGTCGAGCGCGCCGTGATTCGTCGCTTGCGCGACCCGTGGCCCGACCTCGGCGCGACGCTCGAGGAGGTCGTGCGTGACCTCGCCCTCGACGGCGAGGTCTGGCTGCACACCGAGCTCTGCGAAGGGGACGACGCGCGCGGGGAGGCTCGCCGCGGGCGCGGCTTCACCGCGCTGCTCGCGGCTGGAGAAATCGGGGAGCGCACGCTCGCGCCGTCGCCACCGGCTTGGGCAGCGCGCTGAGCGCTCGCGCTCAGGCCCGCGCGCGATACGGGCGGCTCCCACCGTCGAAGCTGTGGATCGCGGGGCGCAGTCGGCGCTCGTAAACCCAGCCGAAGGCGATGAGCAGGACGCCGAAGCCCAGCATCAGCACGCCGAAGTGGACGCGCCCCGCGAGCTTGCCGAAGTACTCGACGAGGACGGTGATCGCGATGGCGACCGAGCCCATCCTCACGAGCGCGCGGCGCTGGAAGAAGAGCCCGACGCCGAGCGAGAGGGAGGCTGCCGCGAGCTCGATCGTGCCGTGCACGAGGTCATGCGCGAGGTTGAACGTCATGACGACGCCGAAGACGACGAGGACCACCGCGGGGGCGCCGATCGCGACGACCTCGCGGGTGGTCGCGGCGCCCGTCGCGGGCCGTCGATCGAGGAGCGCCGACGTGGTGACGACCGCGACGCCGCCGAGCAGCACGAGCTCGGGGAAGAGCGGGCTCTCACCCGCACCGAACGCGCGCGCGACGCCGAGACAAGGTGGGATCGTGAGCGCCAGCGCTCCGAACGCGAGGGCTGCGGCGTCCTTCCTCCAGCGCGCGAGGCCGACGAGCGCCGCGCCTGCCAGCGTCGCCCCGACCAGCACACTCGGCGCGAGGGCGGTCGCAGCGCAAACCCCGAGCCCGAGCGTCGCGTAGGCCTGACCACGCAGCCCCGCGCCAGCGTCGGCCGCGGCCTCGCGCCGACGACGCGCGATCTCACCGACGACATCGAGGACGACGGCGATCGTCGCGACGCTCGCCACGAGCGGCCACGGACCGAGACGCGAGGGCGTAGCCTCGTTGAAGAACATCGAGATCGTCCACGCCGCCGCTGCGAGCGAGAAGCTCGCCCAGAAGGCGCGCGACCGCGGAGCGACCCAAACGAAGGTGAGGCCGAGCGCGAGCAGCGCCCCGAGCCACCCGGCCGCCGCGAGCGCGAAGCTCGTGCCCGCGCGTGTCGCGCTCAAGAAGACGTTCGCCGGTCCAAGCACGACGAACACGTGGCCGGCGGCTTTGACGAGGTCGATCGAGAACACTCCAACGCGTGGTGGTGAGCCGTAGCGCGAGCGCTCGAGCAGAGCGGCGAGCCCGATCGCGATGGGGCCGACGACCAGCGCAGCGATCGCGGACGAGGCGAAAGACACGTGGATCGCGTGTGATTCGACGAGCCCAGCGGAGAACATCGCCGCGCTCAGCCAGACGAGGAGCACGACGGCGCCGAGCGTGGGCACGCGAGCGAAGCGCACCGAGGCCGCGAACACTGCGCCGCTCACGAGCGCGCCGAGAGCGATCCGCGGCAGCAACGAGAGCTCGGGCGCGACCGCGATCTCGAGCTGCAAGACGAGCGCCGCGACGATCGCGAGCGCACCCGGCAGCGGGCCCAGCCACGCGCCGCGCGAGGTCTTTCGCAGCCCGAGCGCGAGCGCTGCGGCGACGAAGAGCAGAGCGTGTGGCAAGAGGCGCGGCAGCGAGGTGTTCGACAATGCCGCCGTCGCGGTCGTGGGGACGAAGAGGAGGACCGCTGCGCACATCGCCAAGGTGGCGCGCACGCTCCGAGAGCGCTGCGGCGACGCGACGACGAGGAGACCCGCGACGACCACGCTCGCGAAGGCCGTAGCCGCGAGACCCGTGATGCTCGGCGCGCCCTGATGTTCGACGAGCGCGAGCTCGAGCGCGGGCAAGAGGACGAGCAGCGCGGAGGCCACCTGCGCGAGCGGTCGAGACGCCCGAACGAGAGCTCGACTCAGGCGACGGTTGAACCAAGGCCGCGCCATGAGCGCACCGAGGACTGCGAAGAGGGCCGCCAGCCCGCCCGCGAGCGGCGACGGCGGTCGCGTCGCGAGCAGCGGGAGCGGCGCGAGGATCGCGATCGCAGCGTAGAACGCAGCGAGGCGGCCCGCCGCCCGCGAGAGGACGTCGACGCGCGTCCGCGCGCCAGCGACGGCCGCCGCGATCGCGAGCCCGGCGGTGGCCGCGGAGAGGAGCGCGCTGATCGTGAGCGGGCTCGGTGATCTCGAGCGCGAACCCAGCGAATACGCTCGCGACGATGAACGAGCCTGTCGCGAAGACCGCGAGGCCCGACGAGCGACGAAGCGCTGCCATCCCGGCGTAGAGCACCGTCATCAGGGCCGAGATCGCGGCCCACGAGGGCATCTCGGGCTGCGGCCAGCGCGCGAGGAGCGCCTGGCGAGCGGTCACCTGAGCCCGAGCGCGACGGTCTCGAGCGCGTTCGCAGCGATCGAGAGCTCGCGACGCCGCGCGACCTGAGAGGCGACCGCGCACGCCACGATCGCAGGCGGTCAGCAGGCCGATCGGTCCGATCGTGCGGTAGTTCGCAAGCGCGAGCGCGACCGCGCCGAGGATGACGAGCGCCGCACCGACGGTGGCGACGACCCGCAGCAACGTGGCGCTCGTTCAGCGGCGCGACCTTCGGCGGCGGGGGCTCGGACTTCGGCAGGCGCGACGCTGGGTTCGGGCCTGTCGCTTCGAGGTCGCGGCGCGCTCCGCGGATGGTTTGATCTGCAAAGCATCGCGGAGCATGTGCAGCGCGGGCCGGCGGGCGCGGTCCCTGTCGAGCGCGCCGCGAAGCCAGAGCCTCAGGAGCTCGCTCCTCGAGAGCGCCTTCGCGGACTCCTCTGCAGGTGGCAGATCGTCGGTTGCGAACTGCCGGATTTGTCCGAGGGGGAGCTCCCCGAAGAGCGCGAGGTGCGTGATCGCCGCGAGCAATGCACACGACGCGGGGCGGTCGGGGAGCGCCCCGCGACGACCTCGGGGGCGGCGAAGGCGACTGAGCCCGGGGGTGCGCCGTCGCGCAGGCGTGCCCTGAAGGCGTGTGCGTCCACGTCGGGCAGCACCACGAGCGCCGCGCCGGCGTCGGTCAGACGCAGGAGCTCGGGCGACAGTGCGCCGTGCACGCGCCCCGAAGCGTGCAACGCGGAGAGGACGTCGACGGCCACGAGGAGCGCAGCGCGCAGCTCGTCGGTGTCACGAGGTGCGAGCACGTCGTGTTCGCCGACAGCCGTGTAAACGACGTCCACGGCGCCGGCCTCTGCCGCGACGACGCGAACATCGATTCGCTGCGCTTCATCGGTCTTCAGCTCGGCGAGCGACGTCGCCGCGTCGCGCGAGGTCAGGGGGCATCGGGCGAGGACCTGTGCGGCGGCGCCCGAGACGCGCTCGCAAACCAGGCCATTTTACCAGGCGATCGGCTACCCATTGAAGAGCACGGCGCTCGCCGCCGTGCGGCGCCGGAGTCCCTCGGTCGAGGTCAAGGTCATGGCCGAAGAGCTGCAGCGCGCGTGCCCGTCGACGCTCGACGTCTCGACACTGCAGCTGCATCCGCAACGTGGCTACGAGTTGGAATCGGTGGGCGTCGACGCGCCGCGCAGGAGCTGGCGATAGCGAACGAACATGTTCGCGCGCCACACGACGATCATGCCGAGCGCCAGCAAGAAGAAGATCGAGCCCGTCTGGATCGCGTCGACGTATTGCTCGATATAGGCCCGGGCGATCAGGCGGATAGCCACGAGTCCGAGCAAGATCGCTAGGAAAGCGGGCGACCGACGCAGCATCACCGCGTCTCCCTCGCGCACGAGCTTCGAGGTCGCGACGAGCACCCAGCTGAGACCGAGCGCGCCGATCCCGAAAGCTGCGGCCGCCCACCCCACGGGGATGCGCGCCGGGGGATAGACGAACATCAAGAGGCCCGTGCTCATCGCGATGGGCGGCAGCAGGATGCGCGAGGCGTTCGTCGGGCGTGCGGTCTCCCTCGCACGCCAAACCAGGATGGCGGCACTGCCTGCGATCGAGGGGATCAGGAGCTCGAGCCTCACCTAAGGGCGAGTATGGCACGCCGCGAGCGGTTGGTCAGTCGAGCCAAGGAGTGTCGAGCCGACCTCCAGCGTTACTCTCGCAGACCATGCTCGAACGTCTCAGCGTCGTTGCCGTCGCGCTCTCGAGTGCACTCTTTTTCCAGGCCTGCAGCTCCAAACCAGACGAGAAGGCCGCGCCCGAGACGCGCACGGCTTCCTCGGCGCGTGAGGTGAGCTCCTCTTCGGCTGCGCGCTCGGCAGCGTCCAGCGCTGCGTCGACCGCGGCCTCGGCTGCGCAGGCGTCCGCGACGCCGGTCGCGTCGGCGTCGGTGAGCGCCGCGCCTGCGCCAGCGTCGAGCTCGCCCCCGTTGTTGGATGCCAGGTGGAGCAACGACGGCGTGCTCCTCGCCGTTCGCGGAACGAAGCTCAGCATGTTCTCCCCGAAGGGCGGGACGACCTCGTTCCAGATCGCGGCGAACCCACGCGGAGCCGCGTGGAGTCCGCTCGGACACTTCGTGCTGCTCCCCTATGAAGACGGCCACGTCGACGTCGTGAGCACGTCGAACGGTCAGCGCGCGGGCGGCGCGCCTGCTCCGGCTGGATATGCCTCGTACATGACCACGATGGGGGCCCTCTCGACGGATGGCTCCGTGATGGTGGTGTCCACCGATCGGGCGCGCATCATCGAGGTCGCGACGGGCGCGACGCGCTGCGAGGGCCCCGCGGACTACGCGGCGTTCGACCTGCGCTTCGTGGACAACGACAGCGCGGTCGTCCTGGTCACGAGCGGGCACTACACGCGCATCGACGCGAAGACCTGCAAGGTCCTCGATGATGGGACCTCGTCGACGGGCGGTACGTTCGTGACGCTCTCCTCGCCAGACGGCAAGTGGGTCGCCTCGTCGGCCGACGACGGGCACGCGCTCGAGCTGAACGCGACGATGCCCTTCAAGACGAAGGCCGTCCTCGCCCACGCGAAGGACTGCCAGGAGCACATCGGGGCCTGGTTCAGCCACGACGGGTCGGTGCTGCTCTCGAGCGGAGGGTTCGTCTGGGTGAAGACCTTCGAGGTCCCCAGCATGAAACCGATCGCCGACTACAGGCTCGATCCGCACGGTACCTATGACAGCGTCGATCTCACCGACGATGGGAAACACGCGGTTATTCGCAGCGGGGAGAAGCTCAGCGTGATCGACCTCGCGACGAAGAAGCAGCTCTGCTCCTTCGAGGAGAAGGGGGTGTCGTGGATCGCGTCGAGCCCGGACAGCAAGCTCATCGCGGTGATCCTGGAGGCCTCGGTTCACGTGCGCGACGTCGCCACGTGCGCCGACGTCGCGACCGTCGCGATGTAGGGTGCATCTCTCCCCCCAAAACCCGACTTCGATTGAATCGAGGACCCACCACCTCACTCGAGAATCGAGGTAAAGCTGGGAGTTTCAGGAAAGGTCGAGACAACACATGAAGGCGTTGGGTTGGGTTTTAGCGGGTCTCGTGGCGCTGGTGGGTTGTGGGGATGACGGCACCGGCGGCTCGGGCGCGACCGGCAATGCCGGTGGTGCAGGCGGCAGCGGCGGCAACGTCAACGGGGTGGGTGGTAACAACGGTGTCAGCAGCACGGGCGTCGGCGGCAACTTCGGCGGCGGTGGCTGCGTGAGCTGCGCGGTGAGCATCACCCCAGGCGAGAACCCCGACGGGTTGCCGACGTGCGTCGGGCTCTCGACGGAACTCTACGACGGGCTCGTCAACTGCATGTGCATCGACGCCTGCGTCGTCGAATGCGGAGACAACATCTGCGCGGGCGGGGACATCATGCAGTCCTGCCAGGACTGCATCCTCGACACCGTCGCGGGCTGCGGAAATCAGTTCAACGACTGCGCGAACGACCTCTGACGGATCAGGCGGTTGCGGGTGCGGAGACGACCGTGGAGGCCGGCTGGGGGCCGTCTCGGCGGGGTGCCGATGAACGGCACGCGCGTGCCCATCACGTAGTCGAAGAGCGGCGTCGTCACGCACCAGTTCTTGTGCTGGTCGGGACCGAGGTGATGGTCCATGTGCCAGGGCACCCATTTGCGGCCCCACGCCGGATCGATGTGGCTCTGCTTGTGGATTGCGTAATAGGCAATCCCGCTGAGGGCGCCGGCGGCGACGAAGCTCGGGGAGACGGCGAGGAGCGGCGCGGTGATCGCGGTCGTGAGCGCGACGCCGAAGATCTCCTTCGCCTTGGAGGGGGTCTCGAGGATCGGCTCGCGATACATCGGGTCCTCACCTCCCGTCTTGCGGACGTTCTTGTGGTGCTCGTGCCAGTGGAAGGCCCAGAAGCTGTCCTTCTTACGGCCGAGGCCGTGCAGCACGTATTTGTGCGCGACCCACTCGAAGGCGTTTGCAGCGACGAGACCGAGAGCGAACCCAGCGAGCATCGTGACCTCCCAAGGTCAAAAAGTGACCATCGAGTCACTCTTTTTCTGGTGCATGCTACGGGCAGTGTCAAGCCGAAACGTGACTGAAGAGTCATCTTCTACGCCGGTCGCGCCCCAGCCCCCTGCGGGCAAGCGCGCCGAGAACCGTCGGATGCGGACCGAGGCGCTGCAGCGCGCCGCGCTCGCGCTCTTCCTCCAGTACGGGGTCGAGGCCGTCACCATCGATCAGATCGTGGACGGGGCGCGCACCGCGAAGGGCAGCTTCTACCGTTATTTCCGGGACAAAACGGATCTCGTCGCGACGCTCGTCGAGCCGATGCGCCTCGACGTACGCGCGGCGTTCGCGACCTGCGCCGAGGGCCTCCGAGAGGCCTCGCGCGCGGGCAACGTCGCGAAGCCCTACGAGTCGCTCGCGCAGGATCTCATCCGCGTGGTCGTGCAATACGCCGACGTCGTGCGCCTCTATTTGCACGAGTCGCGCGGGCCGAAGAACGGGGCGCGCGCCCCGATCGTCGAGCTCGCCGAGGAGGTCCTCGACGGCGCGACCGAGCTCAGCAACGTCGCGCACGCGCTCGGGCTCGTGCGCGGGCTCGTCGGTCGGCTCAGCGCGATCGTGGTGGTCGGCGCGTCCGAGCTCATCGTGGCGCGGCTCTTCGCGGGGGACGACGTCGGGCCGATCCTCGAGATGCCGGGTGAGCTCGTGAGCCTGGTGCTCGACGGTGTGCGCGCGCGACAGCCGAGCGCGCAGCTCGCGCCGCCGACGAAGGAGCGCGAGCCCGAGCGCGAGCCCGAGAAGGCCGCGGCGCGCAAGGGCGCTTCACGCGGGGCGAAGGGGCCGGCGAGCAAGCGCGCGGCGGCGCGCGGCACGACGAAGGTCGCGAAGAGCAAGGGCTCCAAGGCGAGCGCGCCGACCTCGAAGCGACGTCGCTGACAAAATTGTTCGGGCGCCGGCTCAGTCGAAATGCAGGGCGTCCGACACGAAGAGCGCGCCCCCCGTCGGCGGTCGGATGTGGACCTGGCGCGGCAGCACGCGGTAGCTCTGCGGCTCGCCCGCGGCGCCCGTCGAGGCCGCGACGCCGATGACCGTGACGAGCTCGCCCTCTTCGAGCGCGCCCTCGGAGTATCGCAGGGCGTTCGCGCTGCCGAGGAGCGCCGCGCCGTTCGAACCGATTCCATAGAGGAAGCGCTCGAGTTCGAAGCGCGTCTCCGGGTCGGTCTCCTGGGCGTTCCAATAGGAGTCGATGACGACCTCGACGATCATGCGCGAGTCGTCGATGAGGGCGCGCCCGCTGCCGTCGCGCACGAAGAACGGCGCTGACTTTCTCTCGACGAGGAAGCGGCGGAAGCCGCGCGCGCGAGGGATCTCGACGACGGCCTCGTAGTGCGCGCAGCGGCGCCCGCTGAACGGCGCGACGAGCGGTGCGCCAGCGAGCTCGAGCGTGCCTACGAGGCGGACGACCTCGCCGTCGGCCGCGTCGACGACCGGCGTCTTCGGCAGGCGCTCAGCCGCGCGTCGAGCGCGGCCGCTCGGTGAGAGCCGCGACCGCACGACGAACGGGCTGACCGCCGCGGCCAGCGTGCTCGCGCTCGCGGCGAGAAACCAGAGCACGCTGCTCATGTCGCAAGCATACCTCGCGGCCGCGCGCAGGCGAGGCGAGGTTCACTCCGGATCGGACGCTGTCGGCACGCGAACGTCGGTGATCGTCGACTCGTCGGCGATCAGCGAGGTCTGGCTGCGGGCGGGCTCGCGCGGGCGCGGCATGTCGTCGCTCATCGAGGCCTGCGCGAGCCCCGTCATGTCCATCTCGAGGGTGGGAAGCGGCTCGAGCGGCGTCAGCGCGATCGCCATCGGCGCGAGATCGATCTCGACGGTGCGGCGGACGTTCTCGACCACCGTGGTCTCGTTGTCGAAGTCGTAGCGGGCCTCGCGCAGGTTCGGGAGCGTCACGGACGAGGGCGACGCGCTGACTCGATGCGAGCGGTCGTGGGTCTGCGCGTCCTTCTCGAAGAGCGCGAGCGTGTGTCCCTCGGCGGCGAGCTCGAAATGAGGCTCGAGCGTGTTCGCGAGATCGGGCAGGACCGCGATGCGTCCGCGCGCGGTCTCGTCGAGCGCGCGGGCCGCGGCCTCGAGCGAGCCTTGGTGCGCGACGCCTCCGCGCGCGACGACGAGCGACGCGGCGGGCATCGCCGTCTGCAGGATGAGCGCAGCGCGCGCGGCGCGAATGACGGCGGCGTTCACGGCCGCGGTCGCGGTCGAGGAAGACGCGACGTGCACGGTGACGGTCGAGTCGTCGACGTGATCGACGCGCCCGCCGAGCTCGCGCACGAGCAGCTCGACGCCCTCGAGGACGCCCTCGGTGTCGAGCGTGCGGCCGATGGGCTCGGGCGAGCGACAGAGGACCACTCCGCCCCCTGGATCCGACCTCACGAACGGCGCGAGGAGGGCGCTCGCGTCCTCACGCGCGAGGTCGGGCGTGAGGCCGTCGTCGATGGCCTCGATCGCGGCGAGGGCCGAGTCCGCCGTGGGGCGCGCGACCGGATCCTTCGTGAGCAAGCGAACCGCGAGCGTCTCGAGCGCGGGCAAGTGGCGTCGGCCTGGGTCGACGCTCGCGACGGGCGGCGGAGCCTCGTAGAGGACGCGCAGCTGGCTCGCGAAGACGTTCTCGGCCGCGAACGGCGAGCGCCCCGCGAGCATCGTGTAGAGGAGCGCGCCCGCGGCGAAGACATCGGCGGCGGGGCTCGGTCCCTCGCCGCGAACGCGCTCGGGCGAGAGGTAGCTCGCGGCGCCGAGCTCGAGGCTCGGGAAGCTGCTCTCCGAAGCGATGAGGGACGGAGCGACGAGCACGACGTCGACGAGGGTCGCCTCGACGATGCGGCCGCGCGCGAGCGCGACGTGCGCCGGCGTCACGGAGCCGTGCGAAAGACCGAGCTTTTCGAGGTGCGCGAGCGCGTCGAGCACGCGACGAATCACCACGACGGTCTCGGTGCGCGAGAAGCCCTCGGGCAGGACCTCGGTCAGGACGGGGCCCTCGACGGGCTCGACGATGACGTACGCGTCGCCGTGGGGCGCGACCTGCGTCGAGCACGCGCTCGAGCGCGGGGTGCGGCGCCTGCGCGAGCGCGGCCGACGTGCCGCGCAGCTGCTCTTCCCGGCGGTCGAGAGGCAAGTAGAGGCGCACCGCGATCGCGCGACCGTGCGGATCGACAGCGCGAGAAGACGGCGTGCGGCGCTGCGCGCGACGCAGCGCTCGATCACCTGCCGCCGACGACGTCGCCTCGCTCCACGTCACGTCATGGTGCCGGAGGCTGCCGCGGGGGTAAAGCGAGCGATTCGCCGTGCGAACGTGCGATCAGGCGACGACCGAGAGGGCGCGCCGGCCCTCGAGGAAGGTCGACGATGCGGCCGCGATTCGACCCTCCGCGATGGCCCACACGATGAGGCCCGCGCCGCGGCGAGCGTCCCCATGATGAAGACGTTCGCGGCGCGCGCGTGACCCGCGAGAGCCCGGCCGCGTCCGCGCCGAGGTTGCCGCGCGCGTCGACCTCGACGCCGAGCTCGGCGTAGAGCGGCTCGGCGCGACGCCGGTGAAGCCCGTCGCGACGAGCACGAGACCGGCCGGCTGCACGACCTCCGTGTCGGGGACGATGATGAAGGCACCGAACGAATCTCTGCGAGCCTCGGAAGAGACGCGCGACGCGACTGTTGCCTCGAGGCGTTGGCCGTGATGCGAGCGAAGATGCGCCGCCCTTCGTGCGCGGCGGAGGTTCGGTGCACGAGCGGCCACTGGCCAAGGGTTCTCGCTCGCGCGGCGCTCGCCTGGTGGCCGCGGCATGATCTCGATCTGCGACGCCGCGCGCGCGCCCTGGCGGTGTGCGGTCCCGAGGCAATCCGCGCCCGTGTCGCCGCCGCCGAGGATCACGACGTCAGTGCCCTGCGGCGTCGATGCGAGCGTCCGCGGGATCCCGTCCCCTGCGACCACGCGGTTCTGCTGCGTGAGGTACCCATCGCGGGGCGCACGCCGGGCAGGTCCTCAATGGGCACGCCGAGGCGGCGCGGCGCTTCGGCGCCGACGGCGAGCCCGATCGCGTCGAACTCGGCGAGGAGCCCGCGCCGCGCACGTCCTTGCCGACCTCGACGCCGGCACACGAAGCGCACGCCCTCTCCGCGGAGCTGCTCGAGCCGCCGGTCGATCAGCGCCTTTTCCATCTTGAAATCGGGAATTCCGTACCGGAGCAGGCCCCCTGGTCGATCGGCCTTCTCGTAGACGGTGACCGCGCGGCCGCGGCGCGCGAGCCCTTGCAGGTGCACGCGAGGCCCGCCGGGCCTGAGCCGGACGATCGCGACGCGCTTGCCGTTCGCCGCGCGCCGCGAAGATGCGGGCGCGGGGGCGAGCTCCGCCGAGGTGATGTGATCGGCGATCACGCGCTCGATCTGCTTGATGGGTGACGGGCTGATCGTTGATCGACAGCACGCACGCGGGCTCACAAGGCGCGGGGCAGAGCCGGCTGGTGAAGGGGGAAGTTGTTCGTCGCCTCGAGGCGTCGGCTGCGCGCGGGGTCCCCGCGATAGACGAGGTCGGTCTTCCACCCGGGGATGAGGCTGCCGAGCGGACAGCCGCGATGATAACCGATGCCGCAGTCCATGCAGCGGCCCGCCTGTGCCCGAGCCTTCGGCCTGGCGAGCGCGCTCGAACTCGCGGTAGTCGCGGACGCGCTCCTCGATCGGACGCTTCTTCGCCGTCTCGCGCGGCGTTCCATGAACCGTCGGCTTGCCCATCGCGCTACTCCGCCGCCACGAGGTGGACCTTCTGTTTCCTCGCGCCTCAATGTACGCGCTCGAGTCGAAGTGGCAGGACCTTTGACGAGCTCGGCCTTCGCGGTGGCCCAGCCGTCGACGAGGCGCCGCCCGAGCACGCTACCGGTGAGTCGATGTGGCGGTTCACCGTCGCCAGCACGAAGTCCTCGTCGGCCTCGGTCAGCGTGGTGAGCCGCACCATCTCCGGGTTCACGCGCAGGGCGAGCGCGCCCGTGCGATCCCACACGAACGCGAGCCCGCCGCTCATGCCAAGCCGCGAAGTTGCGACCCGTCTCACCGAGCAGATCACGCGGCCGCCGGTCAGCGGTACCGCAGCCGGTGATCGCCGCAGCCCTCCGCGACAGCGAGCGCGCCCGAGTTCCGCACGGCGAAGCGCTCGCCCACGCGCCCGCTGAAGAAGGCCTCGCCGCTGGTCGCGCCGTAGAGCGCGACGTTGCCGGCGACGACGTTCTCCTCCGCAGTGAAGCGCGCGCGCTTCGCCGGGTAGACGGCGATGCGCCCGCCCGAGAGGCCCTTGCCGACGTAGTCGTTCGCGTCGCCCTCGCAGTGGATCGTGATCCCGCGCGGCAGGAACGCGCCGAGGCTCTGCCCCGCCGAGCCCGTGAGCGTCAGCGAGATCGTGTTGTCGGGCAGGCCGCGCTCGCCGTGGCGGCGCGTAACCTCGCTGCCGAGCGTCGTGCCGATCGTGCGGTCTTGGTTCGTGATCTCGAGCTCGGCGGAGACTTGCTCGCCGTAATAGATCGCAGGCTCCGCGAGCTCGAGGATGCGGTGCTCGAGCGAGCGACCGCTGTTCGATGGGCGCGACGCGGCGGGCGAGCGCGTCGCCGCGCGGAGCGGTCGCCCGAGCGTGAGGTGAGAGGCGTCGAGGACGAGCCCGAGATCGAGCTTCGCTGCCTTTTGCCAGCCGGGCGGCGCAGGCTCACCCGCGCTGCCCGACAGATCGAGCGCCGCGGCCTCGAGCAGATCGACCCGGCCGATCATCTCGTCCATCGTGCGGAAGCCGAGCGCGGCCATGGACTCGCGGATCTCCTCGGCGATGAAGCGGAAGAAGCTGACGACGTGCTCCGCGCGGCCGGTGAACCGCGAGCGAAGCTCGGGGTTCTGCGTCGCGATGCCGACAGGGCACGTGTCGAGGTGGCAGACGCGCATCATCACGCAGCCCATCACCACGAGCGGCGCCGTCGCGAAGCCGTACTCTTCGGCGCCGAGCAGCGCCGCGATCACGACGTCGCGCCCGGTCTTCATCTGCCCGTCGACCTGCAGCACCACGCGATCGCGCAGCCTGTTCTTCACGAGGACCTGCTGCGCCTCGGCGAGGCCGAGCTCCCACGGGACGCCCGCGTGTTTGATCGACGTGAGCGGACTCGCCCCTGTGCCGCCGTCGTGTCCCGAGACGAGCACGACGTCGCTGCGAGCCTTGGCGACGCCCGCCGCAACGGTGCCGACGCCGACCTCGGCGACGAGCTTCACCGAGATGCGCGCGCGACCGTTCGCGGCGCGCAGGTCCGCGATGAGCTGCGCGAGATCTTCGATCGAGTAGATGTCGTGGTGCGGTGGCGGTGAGATGAGACCGACGCCTGCGGTCGCGTGGCGCACGGCGGCGATCCACGGGTAGACCTTGTTGCCGGGGAGCTGCCCGCCCTCACCGGGCTTCGCGCCCTGCGCCATCTTGATCTGCAGCTCGTCGGCGTTCACGAGGTACGCGCTCGTCACGCCGAAGCGCGCGCTCGCGACCTGCTTGATCGCGCTCCTGCGCGAGTCGCCGTTTGCGTCGGGCACGAAGCGGCGCGGGTCCTCACCGCCTTCGCCGCTGTTCGAGCGCGCGCCCATGCGGTTCATCGCGATCGCGAGCGTCTCGTGGGCCTCGGCGCTGATGGAGCCGTAGCTCATCGCGCCGCTCGCGAACCGCGGCAGGATGGCCTCGACGGGCTCGACCTCCTCGAGCGGGATGGGCGTCGCGCGATCGGTCCGCAACCTGAGGAGCGAGCGCAACGTCGCGAGCCTGCCGTTCTGCTCGTCGACCGCGCGCGTGTACTTGCGGAAGATCTCCATCTTCCGCGTCTTCGTCGCGTGCTGCAGGAGCTGCACGGTCTCGGGGTTGAAGAGGTGGACCTCACCCTCGCGGCGCCACTGGTACTCACCGCCGCCCTCGAGGCGCACGCGTCGCGCCGCGCTCTCCGCCGAGAAGGCGCGCTCGTGGTGGCGCAGCACGTCGCGCGCGAGCTCGCGCACCCCCACGCCACCGATGCGGCTCGGCGTGAGCGTGAAGTATCGAGCGACGAGCTCCGGCGCGAGCCCGATCGCCTCGAAGATCTGCGCCCCGCGGTAGCTCGCGATCGTGCTGATCCCCATCTTGCTCATCACCTTGACGACGCCCTTCTCGATGGCGCGCAGGTAGCGCGCGGCGTTCTCGGTGTTCGGCTCAGCGGCGCCCCCGAAGCTCTTCACCGTGTCGAGCGCGAGGTACGGGTTCACCGCGCTCGCGCCGTAGCCGATGAGGAGCGCCGCGTGATGGACCTCGCGGACGCTGCCGGTCTCGACGATGAGCGTCACGCGCGTGCGCTTTCGCTCGCGGACGAGGTGGTTGTGCAGGCCCGCGACCGCGAGCAGCGCAGGGATCGGCGCGCGCGCGGCGTTCACGCCGCGGTCCGACAAAACCAGCACCTTCGAGCGGTTCGCGATCGCGTTGTCCGCCTTCGCGAAGAGGGCGAGGAGCGCGGGCTCGAGGCCCTCGTCGCCGTCCTCGACGGGGAAGGTCATGTCGAGCACCGTCACGCCGAACGGCATGCTGCTGCTCGGGGGCGCTGGCGGCGGGCTGCTCGCGGTCGCGCCGCGCTCGACCATCGGTGCGGCGTCGCCCACGCCGCGCTCGGGCGCGAGCGGCGCGAGCAGTGAGGCGTCGAGCCGCTTGAAGCGCGAGAGCTCGTCGTTGTCGAGGAACGGCGTCTTGCAGAGCACGAGCCGCGCGCTCGCTGGCGTCGGCTCGAGCAGGTTCTCCTCCGGGCCGATGGCGGTCGCGAGGCTCGTCACGAGCTTCTCGCGGATGGCGTCGAGCGGCGGGTTCGTGACCTGCGCGAAGAGCTGTTGGAAATAGTCGTAGAGCGCGCGCGGCTTGTTCGAGAGCACCGCGAGCGCCGCGTCGTTCCCCATCGAAGCGAGCGGCTCTTCCCCGCGCTCCGCCATCGGGCCGAGCACGACGCGCAGCTCCTCTTCGGTGTAGCCGAACGCGGCCTGCATGCGCGCGAGCTCACCGTTCGCGAAGGGCGGGGGGATCGCACCCTTCGGGAGCGACTCGATCGAAACGAGGTTCTCGTCGAGCCAGCTGCGATACGGCTTCTCGCGAGCAATGCGGCTCTTGATCTCCGCGTCGGGGACCACGCGCCCCTCCGTCGTGTCGACGAGGAACATGCGACCCGGCATGAGCCTGCCCTTCTCGCGGACGCGCTCGGGCGCGACGTCGAGCACGCCGCTCTCGCTCGCGAGCATCACGAGATCGTCGTCCGTGATCCAGTAGCGGCCCGGGCGCAGCCCATTCCGATCGAGCACCGCGCCGACCTGCGCGCCGTCGGTGAAACACACCGCAGCGGGGCCGTCCCAAGGCTCCACGAGGCACGCGTGGAATTGGTAGAACGCGCGCAGCTCGTCGCTCATCGCGTCGTTGTGCTCCCAGGCCTCGGGTAGGAGCATCATCACCGCGTGCGGCAGCGATCTGCCGCCCATCACCAAGAGCTCGAGCACGCTGTCGAGGCACGCCGAGTCGCTGAGGCCCTCGTGCACGATCGGCACGATCTTCTCGATGTCGGCGCCGAAGAGCGGCGAGCCGAGCAGGGCCTCCCTCGCGCGCATCCAGTTCACGTTGCCGCGCAGGGTGTTGATCTCGCCGTTGTGCGCGATGAGCCGATAGGGGTGCGCGAGCTCCCAGCTCGGGAAGGTGTTCGTGCTGAACCGCGAGTGAAAGAGCGCGATCGCGCTCTCGGTGCGCGGGTCCTCGAGGTCGCCGAAGTACTCGCGGAGCTGCGGCGCCGCGAGCATGCCTTTGTACGCGAGCGTCTTCGCCGAGAGGCTCGGTACGTGGAAGAACTGGCGATCGTCGATGCCGCTCGATTTGATCGTCGACTGGAAGCGCTTGCGTACGACGAACAGCTTCCGCTCGAAGGCCGCGCTCTCCATCGCTTCGTTCACGGGCGCGACGAAGACGTGATCCATCGTCGGCTCGACGCTGCGTGCAGTCGCGCCGATGTGCCGGTTGTCGGTCGGAACGCGGCGCCACCCGAGGAGGCGCAGCCCCTCCTGGCGGAGGATCATCGCGAAGATGAGCTTCGCCAACGCGCTCGCTTGTTGGTCTTGCGACCCGAAGAAGAGGCCGACGGCGTAGCGACCCGCGGCCGGCAGGCTCGCGAGAGGCTTGCGATCCTCGGTGCCCTCGACGCGGCCGAGCGCGCACTCGCGCTGAAAGAGCCGGTCAGGCAGCTGGATCAAGATGCCCGCGCCGTCACCCGTGTCGGGCTCGGCGCCGACTGCGCCGCGGTGCTCGAGCCGCTCGAGGGCGCGTAGGCCCTCGCTCACGATCCCGTGGGACGCGCGCCCCTTCAGGTGAGCGAGGAACCCGACACCGCAGGCGTCGTGTTCGAAGCGGGGGTCGTGCAACGGGAACGGCTGGCCAGGTCGCGGACTACCCATCTGACGCGACGCATTGTGCCCCGGTGTGACGCGCTGCCCAAGCGAATTTCTTCGTTTTCTCTCCACGAGCTACCTCGTTTTGACGCACACGTTGCCGCACCTCGGGCGCGACCCGCCGCCGCGCTCGATCTCGCTTGACATCGAGATCGTGCCCTCGACTCGGACCATGACTGCCGTCAACTCGCGCAGCGCGGCTCCCGCCCACGATGACCTCCCCAGGAGGTCTCCTTTGAAAGTCGTCCTCATCAACCCGAACCGCGAGCAGATGCCTTGGCCGACGGTGCCGAGCGGTCTCGCGATCGTCGCCAGCGCCCTCGCCGCCGAGGGACACACGGTCTCGCTCGTCGATCTCACCTTCTCGAAGGACCCGCGCCGCGACCTTCGGCGCGCGCTGCGTTCACAGTCACCCGAGCTCGTCGGCGTGACGATCCGCAACCTCGACAACTGCAACTTCGAGGAGCCCGTCTTCTATTTGCCGGCGATCCGCGACGACGTGATCACGACCGTGCGCGCGACCTGTCCCGGCGTGCCCGTCGTCATCGGCGGGAGCGGCGTGAACGTCGCGCCCCGCGAGACGCTCGCGTTCCTCGGCGCGGACTACGCGCTCGTCGGCGACGGCGAGGAGTCGATGGTCGCGTTCACCGAGGCGATCGAAAGCGGTCGGAGCCTCGCGTCCGTCCCCGGCCTGCTCTCGCGCGACGAAGCCCCCGCGCCGCGCGCGCCCGCTGTTCCACGCGCCGAGGTGAAGGACTTTCGCTGCTCGGTCCGCAGCCACGCCCACCGCTGGGTCGACCTCGGGCGCTACGCCGCGCTCGGCGCGCCCTATCCCATCCAGACGAAGCGCGGCTGCACCCAGTCGTGTTCGTATTGCGTCTACAGCCGCGTCGAAGGGCGAGCGTTTCGCCTGCGCGATCCTCGCGAGGTCGCAGACGAGATCGAGTTCGTCGTGCGGACCTACGGCGTGAAGCGCGTCGACTTCGTGGACTCGACGTTCAACCTGCCGCTCGGCCACGCCATCGCGGTCTCGGACGAGCTCGCGCGTCGCGCGCTGCCCGTCGAGCTCTCGACGATGGGTCTGAACCCCGCGGCCATCACCGCGCCGCTCCTCTCCTCCATGCGGCGGGCCGGCTTCGCGAACGTCATGTGCACGCCCGAGAGCGCTTCGGAGCTGACGCTCGCGACGCTCGGCAAGGCCTTCTCCAAGAAGGAGGTGATCCGCGCGGCAGAGGTCCTCCGCGAGGCGCGCATGCCGACCTATTGGTTTTTCATGTTCGGCGCCCCCGGCGAGACCATGGAGACCGTCTTCGAGACGCTCGCGTTCTGCGAGAAGCACATCCCACCGACCGATATGGTCCTCTTCACGACCGGCATTCGCGTCTACGAAGGCACCGCGCTCGCGGCGCACTGCAGGGAGACTGGCTGGTTCGAAGCCAGCGACTCGCTCTTCGAGCCCTCTTGGTATGTGTCTCCGACGCTCGACCTCCACGAGTTCTATCGCGTGCTCGTCGACGCCGTTCTCACGCACCCGAACTGGATGACGAACGCCGAGACCGTCGTCGATCCCAAGCGCGCTGCGCTGATGAAGCGCGTCTTCCAACTCCTCGGTTGGCGCGGCGCCTTCTGGCAGCATCTGCCGAAGGTATTTCGCTGGGCCCACCGCGCCCGGGCACGCGGCCTCGAGGAGCGGCTCCAGCGGCTCGGCGAGATCACCGACATCGCCCATCGCCGAGCGCAGCGCCGAGCATCCCCGGCCAATTCATCGGCGATGTAGGTCGCGACGAACGCTCTCGCATGGGTGGTCGGGGCTGCGGCTGGAGCTCGAGAGCACACGCACCGGGACCAGCCAGGAGTCTGGGCGGCAACGCAGAGGGCCCGGAATACCAATTGGCCCTCGCACCTCGGAGACCCCTAGGCACCACCCAAGATAGGGAAACTCGAACGCACCCAAGGTTCCAGGTGGGGGGATCGTGAGGGCGACGTCGTTCGGAGGCGGCTCCCGCGCGAGCCGCTGGAGGAGGTTCTGCTCCTTCGCGACGACGAAGGTTCGACCTTCCACTGCATAGAGCCAAACAGCGTCGTCGGATTCGTTGGAGGCTTCGCGCCAACTGAGCCTGAGCTGGTGGATTCCATTCCTCATGCGCTCGTCGTCGACGTGGACCTCGAACGTCGATGTCCGCTCGCCAGGGTCCTCGTATACCCACTTGTTCCCGAGCGCGAGCGGGAGTCCCGGACTGCTCTCTTCTGCCCTGACGACGAGTCTCCTGTGACGCGTGACCCTCAAGAATGGGCGGCCGGCGACGACGTCGACCGTCATCTGACCGAGCTCGTTGGCCTTGAACGACCCGCCGGTGATCCCCCAACCACTCGGGAGCGAGTTGGGGCGCAATTGGTATTCGTAACCGGCATGCACCCAATCGCCCCAAGCGTCCGTGAGGGGTGGCATCGCGCCGACGCCTAGCAAATACACTGGATAGAGACCGCCCAGCAGGGATAAGCCCCATACCGCGAGCTGCACAATTCGGCGCGCGAAGAACGGACCTACCCGCGCTTCGTCGCCGGACCACGCGATCGCGAGCCTGGAGAGGCGGACGCCCGTGAGCAACAGTGCCCCGACCTCGAGCAGCCCCAGCTCGGGGAAAATCAGAACTATCGCCGAGCGGCCGTGGACGAACGCAGAGCCGGTGCCCAATAGCAGCAGCAAACCCGCGGCAATGAACGATACCTGACGAATCACCTTCGCCTGAGCGGTCGCTTCGTCTCGCCGGCCCACGCTCGCGCGTGCGCGCCGGTGCGCCCACTCCGCCAGCGCCGCCGCGATCAGCGCTGGCGCGACTGGCCAGAAAGCGACCGCATAGGTGGTGTCATCGACCGTGCGCTCCAACATGCAGCGCACAGCCTAAGTGGCAGCCCGCTTGGCCGCCAGGCGGCGCGGGAATGACGTTTGGCTGGCGGCCCTTTCCCGGGGATTGTCTCGGGCTCAGCGCTTTTGGCGGTGGTGATCCAGCGTGTCCTCCGTCAACACTTCGGAGAGTTCAAACGCTGCTACGACAATGGGCAGGGAGCAACCCCAACCTCAAGGGATCAGGGAGTCATAAACTGCCTGACAAAGGCCTTCTATCAAATCACCTTCCCGCAGCCTGACGGCGGGGTCGCGAAGGTCAGCTACCCGCTCTACTTTACGCCCTGATGCTGACACTTTGGTAATTGTCATCCGTGGGAGCTGCGCTCGAGCTCGTTCAGGCGGGCGCGGAGGGCCGCATCCTCTTGCATTGAGAGCGCCATCCGGAACGCCTCGATCGCGGAGAGGCTGTTCTTGAGTCGGTCCGCGTAAACATTGCCCAAATCGCGCCAGAGCTCGAAGACTACGTTCTTGGGGGCGCTCGCGTGAACAGTACGACGGAGCATCCTGCGATAGTTGCGCTCGAGGAGGCTCCAGTCAGAGAGCCGAGTCAAGGTGCGTACAATCTTCTCGAAGGGTGCCAGGCGCGTCCAGTCGAGCTCCAGGGCTTGATTCCAGGCCTCGATGGCTTCCTCGTGCTGACCGAGCTGTTCGGCGAGTTGACCGAGGAGTTCATGATAGCGAGCCACCCTTTCTTGCGCGACGCGCGGCATGGGGACTTGCTCGGGTTCGAGCGCGATCATCCTCTTAACCAGAGCGATCATCCGTGGGTAGTCCTGCGCCTGCCCAGCCTCGTCGAGCGCCTGCCGCAGCGCCTCGAGGGTATCGGGTGTTTCCGTGCCGCCAGTCGGCGTCGCCTCTTTTGGAGGCAGGCTCTCTAGGGGTATTGCGGCCCATTTCTGCGCCTCGGCGCTCGGGAGGTCGAAGGCATCCATGAGGATGCGCTCGACCATGAAGTCGGTGCAGAGCGCTCGCTTCAATGCGGCGACGAGCACCTCGAGTCGGATTGTCTTGGATACATTCTCTCTAGCGTCGGGCATGGGCGTCTTCTCTTGGCGGGTGAAATGGCCGAAGGGAGCCATTCAGAGGAGAGCTTGACGACGGCCGCACCGCTATCCAAACCGGCACACTTCTCGCTGGCGCGAGGCCCATGCTTTGCTTTCGCACCCGCTCGGCAGGCCGTGCCTTCGGCGAGGTAGGGCGTTCGTGTCAGGGGAGGTTCGTCCTCGCCAGCCTTTTGGGGATTGGGGTCATCTGCATCGTCTCTCCAGCGCGCGCTGACGAGCCCTACGCATTGCGCTTCGGGGTCAGCGGTGGATTGGGCGTCCTATTTTCACCTGGGCACAGCTCCGTCCCGACACCGACTGGAGAGTCTCAGGACTTTTTTGCCGGAGGTATTGGCGGCGATGTTCGCCTGGGCGTCCAGCTCGGCCCCTATGTGGCAATCGACGTGCAGGTCCTCGCAGAGACGCTCCTACTCGCAGGTGACCTGCGCGCCGCGGCGCTCTTCGAAGTCGCGCCTATCCCGCAGTTCGCGTTTGCGCTCGGCGGTGGGGTGGGCACGATGTTCTCCGCCAACTTCTTCTTCGACAGTCCGTCAGCCGACTTCGCGAGTGGCTTCATCCGGCTCGAGGGCCGACTCGCGTCTTCGTACGACGATATGCGTGAGGACGGGCAGTTCGTGTTCGGCGGAGAATGTCAGTTCGGATATGTCTTCAGAGGCTCGCTGCCGGAGGGCGCCGCCCTCATCGGGCCGCGGGCCTTCGTGGGGATCCTCTTGCGGTGACCAGCGCGCCCGGGCTTGACTTTCTGCGCGCGGCGGCAACGCTCGCTCGATGCTGTTTGGTTCCAAAAAGGCCGTCATGCCAACCCCCGCCGACGCTCTGCCCGGTCGCAGCGCGCCCGCGTTCGACATCAGCCCGCGGCACGTGGTAACTGGCGCTCCCATGCGGCCCCCGTGGCCCGACAACCTCGCTCTCGCGATGTTCGGGATGGGGTGCTTCTGGGGCGCCGAGCGCAAGTTCTGGCAGGTCCAGGGCGTCGTCTCGACCCAAGTCGGATATGCGGCAGGCCTTACGCCGCATCCCACTTACCGCGAGGTCTGTACCGGCCTCACCGGCCACAATGAGGTCGTTCGCGTCGTCTTCGACCCGAGCCTCGTCCCGTACTCCCAATTGCTCCGTGTCTTTTGGGAGAGCCACGACCCGACCCAGGGGATGCGCCAGGGCGCCGACAGGGGCACCCAATACCGCTCAGGCATCTATGTCTACGGCGGGGAGCAGCGCGCCGCTGCGGAGGCAACGAAGACCGAATTCGGCGGCGCGCTCTCACGCGCCGGCTACGGTCCAATCACGACCGAGATCCTGGACGCCCCCGAGTTCTATTACGCAGAGGACTACCACCAGCAATATCTGCACAAGAACCCAGACGGCTATTGTGGACTCGGTGGTACGGGCGTGAGCTGCCCAGTCGGCCCGCGGCTCTGAGGGCTCCGTTCGCTTGCCCAACAGGTTTGGGCCGGCGGCGCGCTCCACGTATCCTCCGCCCGCGTGACCCCGGCCCTCGAGACGACTGACTGCCCTCACGCGGCCTCGTGCCCGGGCTGCACCCGGCTCGGGCAACCGTATGAGCAGCAACGATCCGAGAAGCGGGAGATCCTCGCGCGCGAGCTCGGTCGCTACCCGAGGCTCGCGGACGTCGCGCAGTCGTGCACGCTGCGCGGCGCCGGGAGCACGCTCGGCTACCGCACCCGCGCGAAGTGGGTCGTGGGCCCCTCGGGCGAGGTCGGACTCTACGGATCCGAGCACCGCGTGCTCGATTTGCCGGGGTGTATCGCGGTCGAGTCCGCCATCTCGATCGCAACAGCGCGGCTGCGCGCCGCGCTCGCGGAGCCGCGCTTCCGAGCCCTCGCGCCGAGGCTGCGGGGCGCCGACGTCCGCGCGACCTCGACGGGGCGTGTCCTCGTCACGCTCGTCGCGCTCGGCGAGGGCGGCGCGCCCGATCCGAGCGTCGTGCCGCTCGCGAGAGAGCTCGCGCGCTCGCTGTGCGACGGCGCGAGCGCGGCGGAGGGCGCGGTCGCGGGGGTCGCGATCTCCTGGATTTCACCTCGCTCGCCGCAGGTGCTTGGCGCGGGGCACGAGCTCCTCGCGGGGGTGGCGGAGCTCGAGGATCCCATCGGCGGCGCGCGGGTCCTCGCGACCTTCGGGGCCTTCGTGCAGGCGCATCGCGAGCAGGCCGCCGCGATCTCACGCGAGCTCGCGGAAGGCGTTGGAGCTTTGGGCGCGTCCCCGCGCGTGCTCGAGCTCTTCGCGGGCTCGGGCGCGCTCGGGCTCGCGCTCGCAGCACGCGGCGCCGCAGTCGAGTTCGTCGAGGCCTTCGCGCCCGCCGCCGAGCGCATCTCGCGAGCCGCCGAGGGGCTCGGCGTCGCGGTGCGCGTTCACGCCGCGGACGCTGAGGATTTCCTCGTCTGCGCGACCGAAGGTTGGGACGTCGTGCTCGTCGATCCACCGCGTCGAGGGCTTCGTCCTCCGCTCCGCGCGGCCCTCGCGGCGCGCCGGCCCGCGCTCGTCGGCTACGTGTCTTGTGACCCGCGGACGCTCGCGCGAGACCTCGATCACTTCGCGCGCCTCGGCTACACGACCCGCGAGGTGATCGGCTTCGACATGATGCCGAACACCGACCAGATCGAGGCGCTCGCGTGGCTCGTGCCGGCGACCGCGCCCGAGGAGAAATCCAGCTCGGAGCTCGATCCGTACGAGCCGAGAAAGGACGCGCTCGCTCCACCCGAGGGCGCGAGCGGCGCGGTGCTCTCGGGTCGCAAGAGCGAGCTCGTGCGCGTTCGCTTCACGGCGATCGCGGTCCTCGTCGGCGTCCCCCACGAGAAGGGCCGCGTCCACGCAAAGAACGTCGAGGCTCGCTATCGACGCGTCGCGATCGCCTCGGGGCACGCGCTCGTCGCGCTCGAGGGCAGCGGCGATCCGCGTGGGCTTTTGCCTGCGTTCGCGCGCATCGGACACGCGATCGCGGGCGACCCCAGGGCGGCCGCGTCGACCCGACACCTCTTCGAGCGGCACGGGCTCGACCGCCTCGCGCTCCACCTCACGCGGCTCGAGGCAGGCGCTCGCAGCAGCTCGAGCGCTCGCGTGGCGCCCGATCTCGGCGGCTTCCTCGCGAGCCTCGGCTTCACGGAGCACGACGTCGCGGGCCTCGCAGCTCCGGAGCGCTGACGAGCTCACGCGAGTGAGCGCACGACAGCCTCGATCTCGCCGGGAGCAGGCAGTCCGACGTTCGCGAGCGCGCGGCAGAACGTCGACGTCGACGCGAACCCGACGGCGTTCGCGACCGTCGCGGCCGTCGCGTCGGGCGCCGTCATGAGCGTCGCGCCCATGAGCAACCGCCAGCGATTGCGCGTGTCCCGCCAGCCCGAGGCGTTGAACCCGTAGCGCTCGTTGAACTCGCTCACGAGGCGATTCAGCTGCCGCGCGCTCAAGCCGAGGTGCTTCTCGAGGTCGATCATCATCGGCGCCCCGTGCAGGTTCGATTGGAGGGTGTCGAGCGCTCGGCCGAGCTTCGCGATGGCGTCGCTGACGGGCTCGCAGAGATCGGCCTCGGACGACGGCGCGAGCGGGACGCCTGCGTCGCGCAGCGCGGCCCACGCTCGGGTGACGGGCGCGGTGACCTTCGTCGCGTCGTCTCCAGCCTTCGAGAGAGCGCTCGCCACGGTCTCGAGCTCGCGAAGCGTCGCAGCGCTCGCTCGCTGCTTCGAGAGCGGGGTCGGTAGCTCTCCGCCGAGCTTGCCAGGCTCCCACTCGCACATGACCGCGCGATACCGCGGGCCCTCCTGGCGCATGAGCACGGCGCCCTTGCGGGCGATCAAACACAGGTCGCCGGGGATCAGATCCTCGACGCCCTCGGGGACGCGGACCTTCGCTTTGCCCTCGAGGAGCACGGTGACGGCTGGTCGCCCGACGGCGCCCCGCCGGTCGAAGCCCCGCACGAGGAGCGCGTCCTCGGAGACCACGTTGCGCCGGAAGACCGCGTGCATCCGATACCCCGAGTGGACGACCGCGTGGGTCGCTAGCTGGGTCTCGCTGTCGGGGAGCTCCACGGTGCGATGGGAGAGCAGCATCCTGACGAGCGACGGATGATCCCACGAGCGAGGCCGACTTTGCACGCGCGAGCGTGCGCGTCGGTCTTCTGCGTGTCCGAAAATGCAAACAGCGCGAGTCGGCGGCGCTCTCTAGGTTGATTCGAGTCGAATCGTTTGACCCCCAAACATCGAGGGGTCTCTTCCCTGGAGGAACTGCATGCGATCTCACCCTTGGACTCGATGGACACGGTATGCCTCGCTCGCGCTCTCGACTGGCGCCGTCGCCGCCCTCGCCGCGAGCGCGCCCGGCTGCGACGACCCCGAGCTGTCCGTGTCTCCGAGTTCGCTCGACGGGCTTACCTGCCAGTCGTACGACTTCACGCTCTCGGGGCAGAGCGGCGACGTGACTTGGTCGCTCGACCCGGGTGACGAGGCCTATGGTTCAATCGATCAGACTGGACACTACACCGCGCCGATCGTCGTCCCCGCCGACGACCTCGAGGTCGTAGGGCAGGCCGACGGCGCCGAGGCGCGCGCGAGCGTCCACCTCTCGACCGCGCACCCCACCAAGGTCGGTAGTCCGGCGGTGGTGTCGCACGACATTCAGACGACCACGATGGCGCGCGCGGGCAAGGTCGCTTACACCGCAGTCCTCGATGCTGACAATGTTGTTCGTGTATCAAGGAGCGAAGACGGCGGCGCGACCTGGTCCTCCCCCGTCCAGGTGAACGACACCCCCTCCGGCATTGTCCTCGGCTGTGTGTCCGTCGCCATCGACTCGGGCGACCCCGACGTCGTCTATGTCACTTACCAAGCTATTCAGAACGGCGGGCCCTTTGCGACCACAGCAGGCATCTCCGACCAAGAGGCTGGCTCCACGGTCGCCGTCGCGGTGAGCGAGGACAAGGGCGCGACCTTCACGAACTATGTGCTCGTGTCAGCCTCCAACGAGGGGTTTTGCGCGGACATCGCCTCACCCGCGGCGGACGTCGTCGTCGTCGAGACCCCGACGGACGACACGGACGACGGCGGCGAGCAGATGAAGATGTACACCTTCGTCGACGAGCAACGAGGCGCAGGCTTCGCCGCCGGCGTGACGACCATGTACACGTACACGGCCGACGAGGTTCATGCGCCGTTCTACATGCGGGGACTCGATTATGTGTCGAGCGACGGCGGCGATGACGGCGCCGAGTTCCCCTCGCTGTTCGTCGGGCCTGCGGGGCAGCTCTGCGTGACCTTCTGGACCTCGACAATGACGATCCCCTACGACTATCCGCTCGTGCTCATGTGCAGCACCGACAACGGCAAGACCTTCGGGGCGCCCGTGACAGTCGCGAACCCCACGAGCAAGGACACCGAAAATGGCAGCTATTATCCGCGGCACCAGCGCGGCGCCTTCTCCGATGAGGGCACCATCGCGATCGTCTGGGACGAGCCCGACGGACAGGTTTATGTGTCGACGAGCGCTGATGGCCAGTCCTTCGATGCCCCCGTCGCGTTGAATCACTATTCGGCAAACGACGACGGCACGGCCGACGCCGGGCATCATCCGACTGTCGCCTGGGAGGGGCCGGTGCTCTGGATTGCATATCAGACGGAGTCTCTCGGGGACGGCGACGTGACGGTCGTCGACAAGAGCTGTGACTCCGGCACGACGTGGAGCGGCAACCAGCCCGCGAACGACCCCGCGGCGCCCCGGCTCTTTCCCCACCTGTTGCTCGGTGATGAGGGCATGTCGCTCTCGGTCTTCGACAACACCGAGAACGCAGCCGTAGAGCTCCTCACGCTCGAGCCCTGATCCGTAGCAGCGCGCATGTGGGTGCGCCGGTCGCGGGACGCTGCGACCCCTCCCAAAAAAAAGTTGGAACCTTTCGCGGCGGCTCTGGTCGATGTGGGTGGACCCACGTCCCATAGGAGACCGCCGCGACATGTTCGAACCGAGCGCTGGCACTCAGCCAACGAGTCACCGCCCCGGACAGATGACCTCCGTCATGCGGGCGGTGCCGACGCCCAATGCGGTGGGCCCGCGCGTGCTCCGCGTCGGGCTGGTCCAAGCAGGCAAAATCATAGAGGAGCGAGTCATAGAAGACCGCTCTCACGTGCTCATCGGCCCCAGTGAAAAGAGCACGTTCGTCCTGCCGACGAAGACGTTGCCCCCCACGTTCCGACTGTTCGAGCGCCTCGGGGACGACTATGTCCTCAATTTCACGGACGCGATGAACGGCCGGGTCGCGTTGAAATCAGGCCTCTCCGATCTGGATAGTTTGAGGCCCAACGTTCGGCGGACACGTCAGAGCGGCGTCGACGTGAGTCAGGTCCCGCTCCCCCAAGACTCACGGGGCAAGGTCGTCGTCGGCGATACGATCTTTCTCTTTCAGTTCGTTCCGCCCACCCCCCAGGTAGCGCGCCCGCAGCTCCCCGTGTCGGTGAAGAGTGGGCTCGCCATCGACTGGAACACCACGCTCATCGCGGCCTTCTCGTTTCTGTTCCATTTCGGTCTCATCGGGTCGATCTATTCGGACTGGATGGACCCGCCGCTCAACGAGGACCTGAGCGTCCAATTGCTCATCGAGACGGTCAAAGCGCTGCCTCCACCCCCACAGGAGGAACAGGAGAAGACCGAGGAGGTCGCGACGGAGGCGACCGCGGCGGCCACCGCGGCAGCAACGGCGCCGTCCCCGGCGGCAACCGCGAAGACCGCGTCGAAGGGTGACAGGGGAGTCAGCGGACCGTCGGGTGGAAACACCGGTAAAACCGGTCGCGGCACGATGTCCGAGGCCGATCGTGTCTCTTTGTCCAATGACCTCGATCGCTTCAACGTGGAGATGACGGGCGCGCTGAACGGCCCTGGCGTCTCGACAGACCAGGTCCTCACCGACGCAGACGTCCCGATGGGTCGCTTGAACGACGCCAATCAGTCGTCCTCGGGCTCCGGCTTCGGCAAAGTCGCGTTCGGCTCGCAAACCGGTCCGACGGGCCGGCCCGGCGAGAATGGCAAGGATGGCCTCAAAGATCTGGGGGATAAGGGCAAGAACGAGCAGCCCACCGCGCCAGGTTCGTCGCGTCCAGTCGCTGGTCCGAAGACTGGGAACGCCGCGATCGGTTCACCGACAGCGACCGGCAGTCGAGTGGCCAATGCGGCCTCGGTCGTGGCCGGGATGACGAGCGGCTTCCGGCGTTGTTACAACGCAGGCCTGAAGACCGACCCCGATATGCAAGGTTCGGTGCGCATCACCGCGAAAATTGGTCCCAACGGCGAGGTCACGAGCGCGACACCTTCGGGGGGCGGCGGCCTGTCTGCCCAGGTCGTGGGTTGCGTCGTCTCGCGAGTAGCCAGCGCACAATTCGACAAGCCCGAGGGGGGCGGCGCGACGATCGTCATTCCAGTGAGCTTCAAGGCCCAATAGGGCGCTTCGCTCGCTCCAAGATCCGCGCTCGCACGTGATCGAGCAGCGGATCGCCTTCGGTCCGCGGGTGCCAGACCAGCGCCAACGTGAAGGGCTCGAGGCGGATCGGCGGCGCGAACACCCGGATAGGGAGCCAGCTCGCCATGAGGCGGGCGCTCTCTTCGGCGCACGTAAGCACCAGATCGCTCTCGGCGACGACCAGTGACGCGGACAAGACTGTAGGTACAGTCAGCGACACTACCCGCTTGAGGCCGCGCTTGCCGAGCGCCGCGTCCACGGCGCCGCTCACCCGCCCACGCGGTGAGACCAGCACGTGCTGGAGCGCCGCGAAGCGCGCGGCCGTCAGCGGTTTGGCGAGCGCCGGGTGTCCCTCGCGGATGCAGCAAGCGAAGGAGACGCGCCCGAGCTTCGAGATCCGGAGTCCTTGGAGCGCGGCCTTCGGTGCTTTGTCGGGTCCGAGCGCGAGCTCGACCTCACCTGCACGGAGCGCCGCCCAGGTCGGCTCGGTGAACGGCATCGACGCGACGGTGAGGCGCGGCGCCGCCGCTCGAAGCGAGAGGGCGAGGTCGCGGACCCAATGCAGCTGCGCGTAGTCCACGGCCGCGATTCGAATGGTCCGCTCGATCGTGCCGAGGTCGAGCTTCGCCGGTCGCTCGAAGGCTCGGGCGAAGCTCGCGACCCCCTCGCGGAGGAAAGGCTCGAGCTCCTCTGCGCGCGGCGTGAGCGCCAACGCCCGGCCCGCCCGAATCAGCAGCGGATCGTCGAAGACCTCGCGGGCTCGCGCGAGCGCGTGGCTCGCGGCCGACGGGCTGAGGCCCACGCGCCTCGCCGCCTTGGCCACGCTGCGCTCGGTGAGCAGCGCTTGCAGAACGACGAGCAGGTTCGCGTCCAGCGAGGCGAGGGGAGAGCCGGTCATCGCCTCGTCGAGCTCGCCGCGTCGCGCTTCACAGGCCGTCGATCCTAACGATCGCGGGGTGGGGATCGCCACCGGAGAGGAACGCGCCGAGCGCGAAGCTCGTGACGTAGAGCGCTCGCTCGCTGCCGACGCCCGCGAACTCGAGGCTCGCGGGGAAGTCGAGGGGGCCGCCCTCGAAGAGGTTCGTCGTCGCGCCCGTGTCGGGATCGATGCGAACGATGCGGTTCTGTCGGTTGATGGCCGCGACGAGCGAGCCGTCCGCGTCGAGCGTGAGGCCGTCGATCCCAGCGAGCGCCGCGCAGTCGGGCCCAGCGACCAGAGCTGCGGTGCCCGCGGTGCCGTCGGCCTCGATCGGGACGCGCACGACGAGCGCTTGATCGGAGCTCGCGACGAACAACGCGCCGTCTCGCAGGACGAGGCCGTTCGCGCCTACAGCCGTGTCACCGTGGGGCCCGCAGGCGTCCAGGCTGCCGGCGAGCAGCGCGTCCGAATAGAAGAGCTCGGTCTGGCCGTCCGCGCCGATCTGGAACACCGCGCCCGACGCCGAGTCCGTGACATAGAGCACGCCGTTCGGCCCCCACGCGAAGCCGTTCGGGAACACGAGCTGCGGATGAGTCGCGAAGAGCTCGGGCGTCGCACCAGCGCTGGCGACCCGGTAGATCCCAGCAGGCGCGTCCGCGGTGAACGACACGTAGGCGGCGTAGACGGCGGCGTCGGGCCCCTTCGTGAGGCCGGTGACGAACGCCGTATTCGCGGGCGGCGGCGGCAGCGCGGCGTAGGGCTCGCGCGCCCCACCATCGAGGGCGATGTGCTCGATCGCGCCCGTGAACGCGAAGCCGACGAGGGCGTTGGAGCCGTCGATCGCGAGGCCCTCGGGGAGCTCGTAGGCCGAAGCGTCCAAGGTCGCGACGACGGTCGCGGACGGCGCTCCGCTGCCGCCAGCCCCACCACCGCCCGCGGCGGCGCCGCCAGTCGCTCCGCCTCCGCCAGCGTTGCCGCCACCCACCGCGTGTCCACCAGCGCCGGCCGCGCCAGTCCCCGCGTCGTCGCCACATCCCCAAAGAAGCGTCGAACCAGCGAGCGTGAACCCAAGCACCGTGAGACCGCGAGAGAGAGCCTTGATCGCCATCGAAGTGACCTCCACGGCGCAAGAAGCTAGGTCCGCGCAAACATGAAGCAATTGCAAGTTTCGCATGACGTGAGCTGCATGCCATGCAGCATTGCGGTGGGCCGCCGCGCGCGCGCCGGCGACCGAGCCCGCATGGAAGTGACGTTCCAGACGAGGAGTGCTACCGAGCGCCATGCGCTCGACTCTCGTGCTCGTCCTCGCCCTCTCCGCCTTCGGCTCTTATGGCTGCCACAGCAAGGAGAAGCACAGCTCCTCGTCCAGCACGCCGGCGATCGACGTCGAGGTGGGCGCGGACCTGATCGTCAAGGACGGGACTGGCTACGCCGAGCGCGCGAACCTCGACAAGTTCCTGTCGATGGCGCACGAGAAGAAGGGCGGCTCAATAGAGATGGTCCGCCTCGCGAAGGAGCACGGCACGCGGCTGAAGAGCACGCCTGTCAAAGTGATCTCCGTCGACAACGAGGCAGTGTCCGTCGAGGTGACGTCAGGGGAGCATCAAGGCAAGACGCTTTGGGTTCCGTCACACGTGCTCGCGAAGCCGTGAATTGGAGTTTGCGATCAAGGTTCCTTTGAACGGGCCGCGCACCTCACCGCCTTAGCGCTGAACGCGCTATTGATGAGGAATGAAGCGCGCCCTTATTGGATGCTTGTTGCTGATGGGTTGTGGGGACAGTGACACGACGGGGCCGGGGGGCTTCGGCGGTGCTGGTGGCGGCGGCGACGGGGGAGGGGGCGCAGGGCCCACGCTCCTCATCGACGCACGTGACGTAAACAACAGGACGGAGCTCGTGGCCGGGGTCGACTGCATCGCGAACGACGCGACTGGGCGGCTCGTGGATCACGTCGTGACAGCGGACACCCCAGTCGCCATCGCGGCGCCGCCGGGTGGCACCATATCGATTGTCCACCAAAAGCCCGACGTTCGGACCATCGCGAGCTATCGAGTCACCGACGGGCTGACCGCGATTCACGGGATCGTGGGGCCTTATGTACCGCCGCCCGCGAACGACCCGATGAGCGCGGTCCACGCCGAGGTCACGGCGCCGCCCGAGATCCTCGAGGTGGTGGTGCTCTTGAGCTGCGGGACCGAGGTGACGCCCATCTATCTACCGGACAGCGCGACCATCACCGACTTCGTCGGTTGCCCCGGCAAGGACACGTTCTCCGCGATCGGTTTGGGCTTCAACGTCGACTCGAAGGTCGTGGCTTACGACTATGTCAGCGATCTCCCGTTCGTCGCGGGCGGTGAGGCGACTGTGCAGTTCGACATGAACCACACGCTGTTCGGGGATTTCGCGTACGACCTGACGAACATCCCAGCCTCGGGTGTGGTGGGCGGGGCCTTCGTGAACCTGCTCGCTTCGGAGCAACTTGCAGGCTATTCGGACGACTTCATAACGTTCGGTGGGCTCGTGGGCTCGAGCTATAGCGGGGTCTTCCGGGTACCGACGGAGCTGCCCGGGCGGGT
Organism: Polyangiaceae bacterium; assembly: GCA_046351325.1. GTDB lineage: Bacteria > Myxococcota_A > Polyangia > Polyangiales > Polyangiaceae > Xiheicaenibacterium. The sequence goes on from JAXLYR010000002.1 coordinate 757,752, forward strand.
GACCGCCAGCATCAATGTAAGCGAGCCAGCCGACGCTGCGGGGCGCTGCCGGATCTCCACGATCCAACGCTACGATCTCGACGTCGCCGACACGCTGAGTTGGGACGTGACAGGTGACCTCGGGGCCGTCTCGCTCACGGGCGGAGACGACGCGCCGACCTGGTCGGTCGAGGGCACGCCGCGAACACGGATCCTCCTGTCGATCACAGCCACCGCAGCGAATTGGTCAGGGAATTTCACAATGTACGACGACCCGACGCTCGGCACGCGTACGTGGGTATTGCCAGAGCTGCCAGAGGAGCTCGCGGACTTCAATCCCCCGTCGGGTGCAACCTTCGTTGCACGGGTTGCGCATCAGGACATCGCCGGGCGCTCATATGTGGAAGAGACCGAGATGGGAGTCACCTCGACGTACTCCGATTACACGGAGTCGCTCGTGAAGTCCTGCACGCCGGACTGATGCAGCTCGTAAGCGTAGAGTGTGATCAAGGTTCCTTCGAATCGAGATCTGCACTCCACATTACGGGTTAGTTGCGTTATCCAAGAGGGATGAAGCTTGCGCTTATTGGATGCTTGTTGCTCGTCGGATGTGGGGGTGGTGAGGGTGGGGGGGGCAACGGTGGCACTGACAGCGGCGGCAGTGGTGGCAGTGGTGGTGCTACTGACGGGCCGACTGTCCTCGTCGACACGTGCGACGGAAACACCTCCGAGCCCGTCACTGGGATTGACTGGGTCGCGAACGACGCGACTGGCAAGCTCGTGGATCACGTCGTCACTGCGGACAGCCCTGTAACCATCGCCGCGCCCCCCGGCGGCACCATATCCATGCTCCGTCGGGACACCACCTCGGACGGCGCCGCGTATCACAGTGTTCGGAGCTACCGTGTAGTCGAGGGGCTCACGGCTCTTCACGGTATCGCCCAGTACGACCCTCCACCGGCGAACAGTCCGATGAGCGTCGTCCATCTCGACGTCACGGTCCCACCGGACCTCGTCGGCGTGGTCATGATGCTGAGCTGCGGCGCCTCCACCAGCGTCGCGAACTCGACGGGGATCATCGACGTGGCGGGCTTCGCCGGGTGTGCCGGTCGGTCGACCTTCATGGCGCTCGCGCTCGGCTTCGACCCCAACGGCAAGATTGTCTCTTACGATTATGTAGGCGACGTACCGTTCGTCCCCGGGGGCGAGGCGACAGTGTCGTTCGACATGGATAGGACCACTTTCGGGGAGATCGCCTATGACCTCACCAATATCCCCTCGTCGGCCGTCGTCGGCGGCGTCTTCGCGAACCTCTTCGCGACGGAGCAGCTCGCCGCTTACAGCGACGACTTCGAGAATTTCGGAGGGCTCGTGGGGGCGAGCTACAGCGGGGTATTCAGGGTGCCGACCGAGCTACCCGGGCGGCTGACAGCTTACGTTACTGTCACTGAGCCTTCCGACGCGGCAGGGCGGTGTCGCACGAGCTCGCTCGAGCAGTTCGACCTGGACCCCGCTGAGACGCTGAGTTGGGATGTCGCGGGCAAGCTCGGCCCGATGACGCTGACTGGCCCCGACGACGCCCCGACTTGGTCGGTCGAGGGCGCAGCGGGGTCGTGGATGCTCCTCAATATCTCGGCGAACACCCCGAGTTGGTCGGGTTATTTCTCGCTCCTCGACGACCCCGCGCGCGGCTCGGGCTCTTGGGTCTTTCCCGAGTTGCCAGACGAGCTCGTGGACTTCAATCCACCCAGTGACGCGGCGTTCGTTGCGGAGGCTTTCCACGAGAATGTCGAGGACCGCTCCTATGTCTCAGTGGTCGAAGACGGAAGACCCCCGTCCGTGAGCTTCGTCGAATCGAGCGTAGAGCGCTGTTCGGGTGAGTGATCGGGCGAGCTTCTAATGCCCCTCGGGCGGCGCTATGAGGGCGCCATGAAGCTGCGCCTCGCCCCTCTCTGTCTACCCATCCTCTTCGCCGTGGCAGCGTGCGGCGGCTCCGACAATAACTCCAACGTCGCCACCGCGTCGGGCACGACGACGGCGTCGGCCTCGAGCTCGGCGACCACCAAGCCGGACGAGCCGAAGCCCGTCGCCGAGCCCAGCACGTACGACGTCGACCCGGTCGAGACCTCGCTCAGCAAGGACGGGCTGAAGAGGCTCTGCGACGTTCATATCGGGCGCGCGCGCGCGTTCCTCGGCGAAATCAAGGCGCTGAAGGGGCACCCGGCCGCGGACCTCAGCTGGGACTCCGTGCTCGCGAGGGTCGATCACATCTCGCTCGAGCTTGCGGTCGCGATGGACCTGCCAGAGCTCATGAGCGAGGGGCACCCCGACGCAGAGGTTCGCGAGGCGGGCAAGGGCTGTCGCCCGCGCACGACGGAGTTCCGCACCGACATGATGCTCGACGCCGACTTCGCCGCGGTGGTGCGCGCGTACGCCGAGAAGAAGGAGCCACTGACGGGGACGCACAAGCGCCTGCTCGACGACACGCTGCGCGAGCTCAAGCGCAACGGCCTCGAGCTGCCGCCCGACGGGCAAAAACGGCTGCGCGAGCTCAACGACAAGCTCGTCCACCTCCAACAGGACTTCGACACCAACCTGAGCGAGGCTGCGCCCTTCATCGAGGTGAAGCCCGAGAAGCTGAAGGGCATGCCGGAGGACTTCCTCAAGTCGCATCCGGCGCAGGCGAACGGCCTCATCAAGCTCACGACCGACTATCCCGACTACTTCCCCATCATCGAGCACTGTGAGGATCGCGAGGTCGCGCGCGAGCTCAACAAGCTCTTCGACTCGCGCGCCGCCGACAAGAACATGGGCGTGCTCGATCAAATCCTGGCGCTCCGCCGCGAGAAGGCGAAGCTGCTCGGGTACGCGAGCTGGGCTGCTTATGCGATCGAGCCCCGCATGGCGAAGACGCCGGACGCCGTGCGCGAGTTCCTCAAGAAGGCCGCCGACGTGGTGAAAGAGCCCGCGAAGAAGGAGCTCAAGGAGTTCCGCGCCGAGTGGGAAAAGCTGGGCAACAAGAAGGGCGCGCCCATTCCGAACTACGACCGCGTCTACCTCGAGTCGCGCCTGCGCAAGAAGAAGTACAACTTCGACACGCAGGAGCTCTCCAAGTACTTCGAGGTCACCGCCGTGACGAGCGGCATGCTCTCGATCTTCGAGAAGATGTACTCCATCCAGTTCGTCGAGAACCGGACCGCGAAGCGCTGGCACGAGGACGTGCGCGTCCTCGACGTGAAGAACGCGGACGGCAGCTTCCTCGGTCGGATCTTCGTCGACCTTTACCCGCGTGAGGGCAAGTTCAAGCACGCGGCGATGTTCGAGATCCGTCCGGGGACGATGGGACCGAACGGCTATCTCACGCCGATGTCAGCGCTCATGTGCAATTTCCCGAAGCCTGGCGCGGGCGCGCCCGCGCTGATGAGCCACTCGGATGTGACCACGCTCTTCCACGAGTTCGGACACGCGCTGCACCACGTGCTCACCAAGCAGGAGCTCGCGAGCTACAGCGGCACGAACACCGCGACCGACTTCGTCGAGGCGCCAAGCCAAATGCTGGAGGAGTGGACCTTCCACCGCGAGACGCTCGACCTCTTCGCCAAGCACTACGAGACCGGCAAGAAGATCCCGGACGCACTCTTCGACGCGATGTCCAAGTCTCGGGCGTTCGGTCGCGCGCTCTCGACCGAGCGGCAGATCTCGCTGGCGACCCTCGACTTCGAATACCACGCGCGCACGGATTCTTTTGACACGGATAAAGTATTTACCGAGGTCATGAAGAAGACGCAGAGCTTCGAGTACCAGAGCGGGACGCACTTCCAGGCGACGTTCGGCCACCTCATGGACTACGACGCGGGCTACTACGGCTACCAGTGGGCGCTCTCGCTCGCGCGCGACGTGCTCACCCGCTTCGAGACCGAGGGCTTCATGAACCCGAAGACGGCGGGCGACTGGCGCAAGGCCGTGCTCGAGCAGGGCGCAGGCACGGACGAGCGCGAGCTCGTGAAGAACTTCCTCGGTCGCGACTCGAACCTCGACGCCTACGGTCGCTTCCTCAGCGGGAAGTGAAGACCACGCGGGTCTCTCCGTCGCCCTGGGCGAGCACGTAGACGCCCTCGTCGTCCCAGGCGAAGTCCACGATGTGCTCGGCCTCGTCGAGACCGAGCGCCTCGCGATCGAGGGTCTCGGCGACGCTCCCATCCGAGGCAAAACGCACGATGCCCGCGCCGTAGCTGGCAGAGAGCGCGTCGCCGCTGCGGCGGAGCGAGGGCCGCATCGGGCCGTCGCCGAGGTCGAAGATCGCGGGGCCGAGGTCGCTGGTCCCGTCACCCGTCGTGAGGACGAGCGTGGGCCCACACGCCGCGGTCTCGGGCGCGCCGGGCTCGCAGGCCGTCGGGCCGAGCGACCAGAACGCTGACGAGTCTGTAAGCGTGCCGTGCTCGCCGTCCCAGGTGTCCGGCGTGCTCAAGCTGGGCGCGGCGCCCTGCTCGTCGAGCGCGAAGATCCCTGTGGGGCCGCACGCCGAGACCCAGACGGCGTCCCCTGCGGGGGCGACGCCGAACTCCCAAATGCCGCGGCCCGCGGGCAACACCTTCACGACGCGATCGCTCGGGTCGACGCGCGCGAGCATGCTGCCTGGGTATTCGTCTGCGAGCACCGTCGAGACGACGCCGTCGCCGGAGGCCTCGGCGGCGACGGTGAAGACGTTGCCCTGGTCGTCGACGTCGAAGAGCCCGTCGGAAGCGATCGGCGCGCCCCACGGGCTGAGCTCGCAGCCCGAGCGCGACGCGCGCTGGAGCACGAGCCCCTCGGGCGTGCTCATGGCGAGGACGACGCCAGCGCGGCTCGCCGCGAGCGCGACAACACCGCGCTGCGGGAGCTCACAGAGGAGCGGCGCGGCCTCCGGCTCGACCTGCGGAGCGACCTCCGGGCGGGGCGCGGCCTCGTCGCAGGCGGCGAGGGCGAGGGCGGTGATGACGAGCCCGAGGTGGCTCTTCGAGGACAGGCTTCTTCGGTTCATGGGGACCTCCTCCCCGAGAAATAGGCCGCATCGACCCTGCGTGAGAATGCACACTGATGCCCGATGGGTCTGCAATAATCCACAGCATGAATTGGGACGATCTCCGCTTCGTGCTCACGCTGGCGCGGCTGGGGTCGCTCGTGCGGGCTGGGAAATCGCTGGGCGTCGACCACACGACGGTGGGCCGCCGCGTCGACGCCGCCGAGGCCGCGCTCGGCGTTCGGCTCTTCACGAGGACGCCAGCGGGCTACGTGCCCACCGCCGACGCCGAGCACCTGCTCGAGCCGATGCGCAAGGTCGAGGAGAGCGTGCTCGCGCTCGAGCGCAGGGCTCACCCCGCGCGCGACGCGGTCGAGGGCGCGGTGAGGGTCACGTCGCCGGAGACCTTCGGGGCGAGCTATCTTGCGCCGAAGCTCGCGGGGCTGCGGTCGCGGCACCCGGGCCTCTCCATCGAGCTCGATCCTCGCGGCGACGTGCTCGATCTCGGGCGGCGCGAGGCCGAGGTCGCGGTGCGCTTCTTTCGGTCGAGCGCAGCGGATCTGGTCGTGCGCCGCGCCGGCGAGGTCCGCTACGGGCTCTACGCTTCGGAGAGCTACCTCGCGGAGCACCCAGTGGTCTCGCAGAAGGACCTCGCGCGGCATGCGCTGCTCGGCGTCCCCGAGGCGGACGCGCCCGAGTCACGCTGGCTCGCGAGGCTCGCGCCAGGCGCGCGGCTCGCGTTCTCGAGCACGCTGTCGCTGGCCTTGCTCGGGGCCGCGCGCGCAGGCGCTGGGGTCGCTGTCTTGCCCCGCTACTTGGGCGATCCGGAGCCTGCGCTGCGGCATTTGCCGATGCCGCACGCGCCCGCCGAGCCTATCTGGCTGACGGTGCACCGCGATCTACGGCGGACGCCGCGCATCCGCGCGGTGCTCGACTATCTGGTCGCGGCGCTCGCGGCCGACGCTGGATTCCTCGAGGGCGGGTGAGCTCCTCGAGGGGGGTGAGCCGGAGCGCGTTTAGTTACAGATGTGTTTGTAAGTCGTGGTCTTGCGCTGGAGGGTCCATCTCTGCCCCCCAAATAATAGACCTCGACTCAGGCGCGCTTCTTCGCGTGCACGAAGTACATCGGGGTGAAGATGCCGAGCTTGCCGGCGCGCACGAGGGCGTCGGCGCCGTCGTTGAGGAACGAGCTCACCAGGCGCGTCCCCTTCGGCGCGAGGCCCACGCGCTCCATCAGGCCGGTCGCGGCGTTGGTGACCGTGCGGCCGATCGGGGTGCGGGGCAGGGCGCGCAGCGAGAAGCCCGAGCTGTATGCGGACTCGACGTCGAGGTCGGCGTGCCACGGGATGCCGGGGAGCGAGCCGTCCGCGAGATCGCGCGCGGCGACGACGTCGAAGCCGACCTCGCGGAGGGCGCTGGTCACGTCGTCGAAGGTCGCGAGATCCGCGATGCCGTTGCCGCGCTCGATGAGGAGCTTGAGGCGGCGGTGCTCGGGGTCGTTCTTGTCGTACTTCGGGGTCATGCACCACTCGTAGAACGCGAAGCCGCCGCCCGGCTTGAGGACGCGCGCGGCCTCACCGTAGATGCTCTGTTTGGTGGGCGCGTGGCAGGTCGCTTCGATCGCGTAGGCCGCGTCGAACGTCGCGTTCGGCACGGGGATGTTGAGGAAGTCCGCCTGCAGGATGGTGCACTGTCCCTCGAGGCCCTGCTTCGCGTTGTACTTGCGGCCCTTCTCGACTTGGTAGCCGCTGATGTTGACGCCCGTCACGCGCGCGCCGGTCGTCTTGGCGATGTGGCGCATCGGGCCGCCGACGCCGCAGCCGAGATCGACCGCGTGCATGCCGCGGCAAAGGCCGAGGTGATCAGCGAGGTAGCTCTCGTGGCGTGCGAGCGCGAGATCGAAGCGCTCGCCCGGGCGCCGCGACGCGAAGTGGAAGGCCTTGCCCCAGCCGAACTCGTAGAAGTCGGTTACAAGATCGTAATACTGGGTGGTGATGGTGGCGTAGCGGTCGGCGACCGATTCCCCCTCCGCGCGGTCGAAGTGCGCGACGTAGGCCTGCGCGGTGGACTCGACCTGGTCGCGAGAGAGCCCGGGGCGGGACTGACCGGGAGCGGCTAGTTTGGATTCGGCGTGCGTGACCATCGCCGTGCACTAGGCGTGTGCGGCGACGACCGCAAGCGGGTTAGGGGCTCGCTGGCTCCCGGCGTGCCGTTGCGAAGATGCGGGCCGAACGGACGAGTTCGAAGCCGAGCGTGCGTAGCTGCTTGTCAGTGCGCTCGTCTTTGATGGTGCCGTCCTTGCCGATGACCTCTTGAGAGCGGTTGATCGGGACGACGAGGGGGACTGTCCAGGCGCGGAGTGAGCGCGCGATGTGGTCCATCGCGGTGATGGCTTGGAGGGCCTGCGCGCCCGCGGCGACGCCAATTAGACCTACAGGTTTGTCAGCGAGATAGGGCGGGTCTTTGTCGTTGAGGAGCTCGAGCCAGTCGATCGCGTTCTTGAAGATGCCGCTGATGGTGCCGTGATAGAGCGGGCTCGCCCAGACGATGGCGTCGGCGGCGGCGAAGGCCGTGACGAGCGACGCGACCGCGGGGGGCGGCGGCACACCCCACTCGTAGATCGGGATGTCGAGCGTGCCGAGATCGAAGAGCTCGGTGTCGGCGCCGCGCTCCGCGGCGGCCGCGAGGACCACGCGCAGCGCGACGAGGCTCGAGGAGCCAGGGCTCTTGGTTCCACCGAGTCCAACGACGCGCACGCGCTCCGAGGTCACGCGGCCTCATGCCACCGCGCGGGCCGTGCGGCGAGGGTTGGTTTTCGCCGGGCGCGATCGGCAGTACGAGCGCGAGTCGCATGGATCTCGAACAACCTGTTTACGTCGCGGGACACCGCGGCCTCGTGGGGAGCGCGCTCGTCAGGCGGCTCGAGCGCGAGGGCGCGAAGCGGCTCGTCGTGCGCACCCACCGCGAGCTCGACCTCACGGATCGCGCGGCGGTCCTCGCGTTCTTCGAGCGTGAGCGACCGCGCTATGTGCTGCTCGCGGCGGCGAAGGTCGGGGGGATCGTCGCGAACGACACGCAGTCGGCGGACTTCATCCGCGAGAACCTGCTCATCCAGACGCACGTCATCGACGCGGCCCACCAGACGGGCGTCGACAAGCTCCTCTTCCTCGGGAGCTCGTGCATTTACCCGAAGCATGCGCCGCAGCCGATGCGCGAGGACGCCCTGCTCACGGGGCCGCTCGAGCCGACGAACGACGCCTACGCGGTCGCGAAGATCGCAGGGATCACCATGTGCCGCGCGTATCGGAAGCAGTTCGGTATGCGGGCGATCTCCGTGATGCCGACCAATCTTTATGGGCCTAACGACAACTTCGATCTGACCTCGAGCCACGTGCTGCCAGCGCTCGTGCGCAAGTTCCACGAGGCGAAGGAGCGGGGCGCGTCGTCGGTCACGCTGTGGGGGACGGGCACGCCGCGGCGAGAGTTCCTGCACGTGGACGACCTCGCGGAGGCGTGCCTCTTCCTGATGCGGAGCTACGACTCCGGCGACATCGTCAACATCGGCACGGGCGAGGACCTCAGCATCGCGGAGCTCGCGGAGCTCGTGCGCGACACAGTCGGCTACGAGGGGGAGCTCGTTTGGGACACGACGAAGCCCGACGGCACGCCGCGCAAGCTCCTCGACGTGAGCAAGCTGAGCGGGCTCGGGTGGCGCGCCCGCATCCCGCTCCGCGAGGGGCTCGCGAGCACCTACGCGTGGTATCGCGAATCGCTTACAAGGTAGTTACTGTCTAGCCCATCGCGGCGATGAAAATGAGCGGGACGGCGGCACCGAGGTCGAGCCGAAACATGAAGACCTTGGCTGGGCGGAGCACGCCCTCGATCGTGTCGAGCTCGTAGCCGCCCTCGAACGCGAGCACCCCCATGAAGGCCTGAACGGAGCCACCAAAGCGACCGCCGACGAAGGTCCAATCGTCCCGCCACGTGCCCGCGAGGACCTTTGCCTCGAGCAGGCCCGCGAACATCGGGCAACCGCCACCGATGCCGATACCCCCGATGAAGGCCGTGACGTCCCCGCCCTTGTCGAGGCCGACGGTGGGGGCGACGAGGAATTGAGGACTGAGCGGGTGGGTCAGCGCCATCTCACGCCCGAAGTAGAGGTTCACACCAGCGGTGACGTCGAAGTCGAAGCCGTCGGTCGGGCCGGGCTCGGGACCGATGGAAGAGCGGTCGCCAAAGCCGAGGCGTACCGTCGGCAGGGGCGTCTTACCGCCCTCGGCCGAGGCGCGGATGGAATAGGTGAGCGCCGCCGCGGTCAACGCGAGCACGAGAGCCTTCATGGTGTTAGAAGCTATAACGGTGTTAAAGAAAATCAACCCGCAGGCGCCGATCTGTTACGCCTCGCTCGTCTTTGTGAGCGACGCGCGGCCTTCGTACGGCGTCGAGTGGGCGTGTCACCGCGCGGCGGTGGAGGGCGACGCGGCTATCCGCGCTTCGCGGACCCGAGGCGCGGGAACACGACTGTCCCGCCCTCTTCCAGTGAAAGCTCGATCGAGCCGTCTTGGCGGAGGGCGCCTGCGAGCTCCGTTCGGTCATCCAGCTTGAGGAGAAATGGCTCCCCTGCGAGCGGGCGGCCGTCTTGATCGGTCAGTTCGATACGGGTCGGATCAGGCGGGGACTTGAGCTCGTCTTTGGCGCGGCTCGGGGAGTTGAGGAGGATCTGTTTGCCGTCGATCTTCACGTCCTTGCTCATCGCCACCGAGGCCTCGTCGGTCTTCACCGTGAGGCTCTTGGCGACGAGGGCGACGGCGTCCGAGGCGCAGAGCTTCAAGCCGTCGCTCGAAGTCTCGACCCGGGCCTCCTCACCCGAGAGGCTGACGGCGCTCGCGACCAGGTCGATGCGGTCCTTGGTGATCCGCACGAAGCTCGACCCCACGCCGAGGACGATCTCTCGATCGGAGCGGAGCTCGAGGCGCTCGGTCGCGAAGCTGGTCCGCGTGCCCTCCACGTGGAGCGCGCTGGCTGCGCTCTTGTCTGCGGTCCCGATGACCTGCGTGTGGTGTCCAGCCACGGTCTCGTGGAGCGTTTGCTTGAAGGTGTGCGCGGCGGGCCCAGCGATCGTCAATTGCTCAGCACCAGCGACCTCGAGCGCCCGGGTCGTGCGCACTACCTCCAACGAGGTCCCCGCGACGATCCGCCGGGCGCCCGTGACCGCGACGTCCTGATCGGAATCGATCTTCAGCGATTGTCCCCCCTCCAAGCGTGCCGATTCCACACCGACGACGTGGCGTACGGACTCGCCGCGGACCTCGAGCCGGAGAGCGTTCTCGACCCGCGTCTCGTGATCGTGCTCTGCGACGAGCTTGAGGTCGCGACTGGCGTGTAGATAGAGCTGCTCTTTACCCTGCTGGTCTTCGAAGGAGAGCTCGTTCGCGCCTGTGCCGCGCGTGGAGCGAGAGCGAAGCCCGCTGCGCGCACCGACGCCGACGTCGAACGGCATCGTGTGCGTGCCATTGAAGACGCAGCCGAGCACGATGGGTTTGTCCGGGTCGCCGTCCTCGAAGGCGACCACAACCTCCATCCCGGCCCGCGGAATGAACTGCATTCCCCAATGAGCGCCCGCCCAGGGTTGCATGGTCCGAACCCAGCACGAGCTGCGATCGCCACCCGGGGCACGGTCCCAGTTGAAGTGGATCTTGATGCGGCCGAGCGCGTCCGCGTGGAGCTCGTCCAGCACGGGGCCGACGACGGTAGCTGTGAGCGTGGCGCTCACGACACGCCGAGGCCCGCGCTCTGGCAGGGTCAACGTCGAGGCTGGCGCACACTCGAAGCGACACTCCAGCCTGCGATCCTCGAGCGCATCGCTGCCTTTGTATCTTGCAGTTACGACGACGTACTCGCCATTGTCGGCGTCGCGCGGGTGGTCGACGAGCTCGAATCGATACCCCGGCGAGAGCGCCCCGCTCGAAGTGGTGGCCGTCGCAGTGCTCGCCCGTCGACGAGCGCGCGCGAGCAGTCGCGCGGGTTCGTCTTTGACGTCGTCCCACTCGGGGTCGAGAAAGGCTCCGCCATGCTCGTAGAGCTCGAGGTCGAGCTCAGGGGCGCCGGGGAGTGCGGACTCGTCGCGACTGACAGCTGCGCTCGCGGAAGATGGAAAGAGGGGACGTTCGGGATCGTATTCACGATAGACCGCACGCGCCGCGCGCACCCGACGGCTCGCGCGAAAGCACTCAACGATGTTTCGGTCGCCACCGACGCCAGTTGAACCTTCGCGATAGTGCAGCGTCGGGACAGAAGCTCCTCCACCCGAGGTGCCATTGGAGTCCGCGGCCGATGGATATGCAGCGGCGTTGTCCGCGAAGACTATGACCTCGCGGGCGCGAACCACGGACTCGAGACCAGCATCGTTTGGGTCTCTCAGCCACGCGAGGACGGCGGCGGGCTGCTGGAAGAAGTGGAAGACGCCAGCCTCGGCGGCGAGCCGCTCGACGAACTCGAGGTCGCTCTCCTGATACTGGGTGATCATTGGCTTCGACGGGAAATTCCGCGTGAGCGCCCAGCGAAGGTCGATGTGGGGCGACAACACCTCTTCTATGACGGCAGGGACGGTCATGTCCTGAAACACGCGAGAACGGCGCGTGTGCTCGAGGAGGGCCATCGCGGGGACGAGTCGGTAGCGCTCATCCATCCGCGCGCCACCCTCACGCGAGCCCTCAGCGCGCACCGCCGAGACCACGCCGTGAACGACACGCGGCCTATTGTCGACGGAGATTACCAGCGAGGCTCGGGCTCCGAGGACCAAAGAAGTGTCGACCGCGGCCTCGACAGACGCGAGGACGTCGAACGAGTAACACTTGGACAGAGCCTCGCGCCCGCGGAGTCGGTGCACGCGAAAGGACGTGGCGGAGAAACCTGCCACGAACAAGGAGAACGGAGCACTCAGTCCTTCAGTCATCGCGCCATCCACGGGGCTACGGGTCAATCGGGCTGACCGCTCGCATCCACGAGCGCGTCTCGAGTGGCTTGGTCGAGCTCACCTTCAGGTAGGCCGGCGGCGCGCTGAAAGGCCTTCACCGCACGGGGGACGTCAGCCTCTTCGATCGGTCCACCCGACGTGAGATATCCCAGGTTCTCGAGCCGTTTCGCGACGCCCGCGACGGTGGTGGATGGGTCCACGTCACCGACGACCAATTGGTACTTGCGCTCGAAGTTGACGACGTCGAGCAGGATGGTCTTTGTCGTGATTGGACACTCCAGGGTCACGCGGACAATCTTCTGCGAAGGGCTCGCGCTCTCCCCGACTTCTTCCTTGGTCACCCGCGCGCCGCTAGCAGGGTCGACTGTGCATCCTGGTGTTTCGGGGGCGAGCTCACAGCCGGTGAAGCGCAGCTCGAGTTCGAGCCTCTGAAGCGGGACGGTCGCCTGATATTGATTGGTCGACTGCTTGCGGAGCGACGCGCCGCTGAGCTTACTTATTGGAAGGTAAATGACGTCGCCCGGAGACAGGACGTCAGGCGACGCCCGCAGCGCGCGCAGCTTGTCGTTGGACGCGTGATTCCACACCTCGTCCACTGTCGCGCCGCGCTCGAACGCCAAGGCCTGCAAGTGGTCCCCGCGCCGAATGATGTACGGTCGATAGTCCTCAGCCATGGGTCGTGCTCACGGGTCGAGCGGGTCCCGGATATTGATTCGAAGGACACGCGGGTGAGGGACGAGGACGGCGTGCATGCGCTTATCGAGCTTCTTGTAGAAGTCCTTGTTCGCAAGGTAGCGCTTGCGTAGCCGCGCCCAGGCGTCCTTGTCGAGCTGGTCCATCTCTTCGTCGTTCGTCCCATAAGGTCCCGACTCGCAGAACGTGCAGAACTCGCTCGAGTCGCCGATGAACCAGTGCGGTCGGTAGCCAAGCTCCGTCTTGCAGCGGGAGTTGTATTGAGACCACCACGGAGACTGGAAGTAGAAGGCTTGGTCATCCATGAGGGGGATGACGCCGATCATCGCCGCGAGCGCCCCGCCTGCCATCATGACCGCACCAGCCGTCATGACCTCGTCTGCGTCATCGTTGCCCTTCATAATCGTTTGGGAGGCGATGACCATGGCCGTGCCCGCCACCCCCATGGCGCCCGCGGCCACGGTGCCGACGATTGCACCCGTATCGATGCTTTTCGCCTCGCCCCCGGTGGTGATCAAGTAGGGCCCATGGAGCCCGTAGGCCATCAACAGGCGACTTGCGTTCCGCAAGTTCGTCGTGCTGTGGCGAGCGCGCGGCTCGCGAATGACGAACCGTGCGGGGGCGCCCTCGATGTCCGAGTCGGGAGACAGCGCGTACTTGCGCATGAGCTCTGCTTCGGTCTGGTCGGTCCCGAGCGGATACACCCCGCCGCCGCTCATCACCACGAACGGCGCGAGCTGGGTCGGCGGTACGCCCGCAATATCCGTGAAGGTCTGCAGGTCCTTGAGGGCTTGGTCGACGCGCCTGGCGCCCTCCTCGGAGACGTATTTCGAGACCTCGTCGCTGCTGAGGGCGGTGTAGCCGGGGACGATCACCGCGTCGAAGGGCTGGGGGTACGGGTCGCTGACGATCTGTCGTGGCCCGCCACCAGGGCGCACGTGGACGGCACGTGGCTCGCCCCCGAGACCATGCATGGCCGCGTAGCTCTTGAGCGCTTGCTCGACCTCACTGTCACGCGGCCAGGGGTCGCCCGCCACCGAGCGCACGATGAGGTCGCGCAAGACCTCTCCAGCTTTGGTCAGTCGCTCCTCACCATATTCGTAGGCGGTCTCCTCCGCCGCGGGCGGTGGCTCGGCGTAGTTATGACAGTAGGTGTCGTCGTCGAGCGCCTCGGTGAGGAGTAGCGCGAACATCATCGTGCCGCTGATGACAGTCGGCTTCTTGGTCGGTATCGGTAAGCTTACCGTCTTGACACTGGACGCTACGCCCGAGAGGCGCCCGAGTTCCCCTGGCACCTCCCCAGGTGAAACATAGGCCTTCACAGCGTCGAGTCGCGCATACTCCAGAAGGATGGCGCGCAGGAACGCGGCGCGCAGCGGCATGCAATAGTAGAGAAAACCGTGCCGATACACCCGCCCGTCCGCGAGCGCGCCGCCGTATTCTCCACCCGCCCCGAGGATCGCCAACCATGCAAGACAGTCCTGGTCGCGGGTGATGGGGCCCTGCCACTCCGGATTGGATAGATACGTCCCGGGCGTGGCATCTGCCTCGAATACCAAGCTGCGAGAGCTCTCGATTGCATTCTTCGGGTTGGGAGAGGATACGAGCCGCGCGAACTTCCACGACGTGGCGGACGAGAGCGTCCCGGAGAGGTCCGCGGGGCGGAAGCCGTAGAGCCTTCCCAGGTGAGCCAGCCGGTCGGTTGAGACGGCGTCGGCGGTCTCGGCGTTTGCCCGACCGAGCCAATCGGCGATCTCGAGCCCGGTATCGTGGTTCGGGGCTACGCGAAAGAGCCACGCGTCCACTCGCTCACGGATATGGGCGATTGCGGCGTCGCGCGTCGAGTCGTCAGCGGCCCGCGCGTATGCGTCGACTGCGCTAGCGAGGGGAGGCAGGTCCCTATTGGTGACTTCCGTCATGGGGGTGGGCGGTGTCGTGTGCGCGTACGAGCTGAGACCCGGGAATGGCCGATCGCCAGCCCCATTGCGGGAAGAGACCACAGTTCGACCCACTCGTCGACAGGCAGCTCACGCGAATGCCCCGCACGTCCGTCGAGCCCGGCCCCATCGGGCTCGGTCGCGGACGTTGTGACATGACTATCGATGAAGCTACGGTGCTGTAATCGACGGGCCTCAGGGCGCGGCGGGGACATTCGTGTAAGGCACGAAGGCGCGGCACTGCTGCCCGCGGAGCGACGGACAAGGCGGTAGCGACGTCGGCGAAGTGACATTTGTCAGCACGGGCAGGACGATGCTCGACGGGTGCTCGACGGACGCGCCGATGTCGTAGGCGACGGCGCTCGGGAATTGTTTGAGGTCAAACCGCCACTCGGCGCGGCTGTCTCCTGGCGTGTCGACGGAGATGCGGATGCGCGAGCCCGCGCGGAAGACGTGGCTGAAGCCGGCGATGCCGACGCGCACGAGCGTCCACTCGCCGGGGACGAGCAGAGCCTCGTCGGACTGGCGATAGGTGTGCTCCGGCCAGAGCTCCGTTGCCTCCGGGGCGAGGGCGCGCAGGCTCGCGCGGAGCCAGCCGCTCTGGACGTACATCTCCTGGCCGTCGGGGCGTACCTCGGTGAGGTTGACCTCGAGGTCGGCGTCGTCGACGGGCGCGCGCACCCAGAGATCCACGCTGCCCGAGCCGAGCATGACGGCGTCGGAGGGGAGGGGCTCCGAGAGCAGCACGACGGCGCTGCCGTCGGGGATGGCGCCCCACGCATAGTCGGGGAGCGGATCCCAGACGTTGCCGCCGCTCGCGAGGATGCCGCGCTGGCCAGCGTCGGGGTCGAGGTCGAAGCTGAACGCCGTGTTCGAGGTCGCGGGGGCGCTCGGCCCGAGCGAGCCGTCAGGTTGGAAGAAGAAGCGCGTCGCGGTCGCGGGCGGGGGCCAGCTCGAGAACTGCTCCTCGAAGCCGCCGACGGGCGCGCCCAAGTCGCCTTGTCCGCCGTCCTCGAAGATGGCGCGGAGCGGTGGCTCGGCCTCGTAGACCGCGCGCGCGGCCGCGGCGCTCGGCTGGTCCGCGAGCCGATCGGGGGGCATCGAGAGGTCGAGCTGGAAGATCTGCTGGAAGACGGCGGGCGCGATCGTGCGGACGCTGTCGCTCACGCCGGGGATGGCGTCGGCGACGTAGAGGTCGAGGAACGTCTTCCACTCGACGAGGACCTGGGGCGAGAAGCCGTCGACGTGAACACCGTTGTAAGTAGTGAGGCGCTTGACAGGCGCGTTTACGAGCTTGTCGAGGAGGGTGAAGAAGAAGGGACCCGTCTGTTCGTCTTGCCAGGCGCCGGCGAGGAACACGGGGACGTGGATGTCACCGGCGAAGCGGGACGGGTCGACGCGACCGACGAGCTCGTCGGTGTAATAGGCGCTGTCGTGCGCTTGGGAGACGACATCGACCTTCTGTCCGTGGAGGAGCTGGTTCTCCTCGCAGATGGTGTCGCCCGCGTCGACGAGGCCCTGCTCCCAGCCCTGACCGTAGGGGCCGGCGCGGTCGAGGACGTTGCTGATCCACGCGAGGGCGAAGCCGTCGTTGAAGATGCCGCCCGGACGACCCGTCGAGTAGGTGCCGCCGATGACTGACAGCGGTGTAATCGCTGCGAGGCTCGGGGGCTGGGTCTTCGCCACGAAGAGCTGCGTGATGCCGGGGTAAGAGAGGCCGACCATCCCGACCTTGTGGCCGCGGACCCAGTCCTGGGCGGCGACGGTCTCGACGATGTCGTAGCCGTCGAGGAGCTGCAGGTCTTCGAAGTAGTCGTAAGCGCCGCCGGAGCAGCCCGTCCCGCGCATGTTTACGCTTACGGTCGCGTAACCCATGAGCGACCCGAGGAACGCGCTCGGGTCGGTCGGAGCGTCGCAGAGCACGGGATACGTGGGGCAGAGCGCCTCGTAACCGTCAATCGGGGCGCCCGGCTTCGCCGGGTCGTAGCCCGAGTAATTGATGACAGTCGGGTAAGGGCCGTCCTCGGGAGGGCCAGGCAATGTAATGTAGGCCGCGAGTTTGGTGCCGTCTCTCGTGGTGATATAGCCATATCCAGGCACGAGGGTCTGACCCTGATAGAAGCTCGCGGCCGGCTGACTGTCGGGGATGCTGAGCACCGTGACGGGCGACACAGTCGCCTGCGAGTCGACCTCTACAACGGAGTAACCCTCGGCGGGGGGGACCTTGCGGAAGACGAAGCTCCCGAGGTCGTCGGTCGTGGCGCTGGCGACGACGTCGCCGCTCGATGCGCGGAGCTCGAGCGCGGCGCTGGGCGTCGCGCGCCATACCTGAACCTGCTCGACGCTGCCGCGAACCTGAAAGGCGGGCTCGACTGCACCGCCCGAGCCACCCGCGCCGCCGGTGCCGTTCTGGGTTCCGCCGCCGACGCCGCCCTCACCGCCGCCGCCTGTCGCTGGGTCCGAGCCGCAGCCCAACAGGAACAAGCCAGTAACCGAGAGGCAGCGCACGTAACGGCAATTCATCGCGCGCAGCCTGCTCCTGATTCTCCCTGGGAGCAACGCTGTTAGCCTGGGTGCCAGGATGGTGCTCGACGACGCCGCGGCCGAAATCTGGCGAGGACCGACTGGCCAAGTCGCCGTTTGGATGCTCGCGCCTCAGGTCATCGTGACGCGAGTCGACGGGAACATTCAGATGGAGGGCCTGCGGTTTTATACGAGCCGCGCCGATCGCCTCATCCTGCGTGAGGGGCGCCTCCACGTCTTCCATCATTGGGGTGGGGTTACGACGTGGGAGAGCGACGTGCGTGACGAGCTCCGCCATTGGGCGAAGGGTCACGAGGGACGCCTCGTCGGCACGCACTTCCTCGTGCGGTCGCGGGTGCTCTCGATGGCGATCGAGGTCGCGGCGCTCGCGCTCGGTCGCAAGCTGCACGCGCATCGCTCGGAGGCGACGTTCTTCGCCGAGCTCGAGAACGTGCTCGGCAAGCGCGCGAGCGTGCCCCCGCCGGCGCCGCACGCGCCGGCCGGGATCCCCCGAATCACCTCGCGGAGCGGGCTGAAGCCGCGCTCCTGACAGGGTGCTAAGAAATTAGCACCCTGCTGGCCTTCACCACGAGAAGGTGGAGGAGGCCTTCTCCGTGAAGATGCCGGCGACGGAGCCCTTGTCGCCCTCGAAGGCCAAGTCGACCGTGCCCTGCATGTCCATCTTGACGGGGACGCCGCCGTCGAGCCGGAGATCGATCGTGCCGGTGACCTCACCCTTCGCGTGGCCCATCGGCGCGTCGCCCTCTTTGCTGATGTGCACCTCGAGGGTCGCGACCTTCTTGCCGTCGACCTCGCCGATCGACTTCACCTTGATGGTGACCGTCTGCTTGACGTTCTTCTCGTCCTCTTTGACGTTGGTCTCGGCGAGGACCTTGCCGAGGTCGTCGAGTGAGTCGCCGACCTTCACCTTGTCGGGGAGCGAGCTGATGACCTTCTTGTCTTTGCCGGCGACGTCGTAGTCGTTCTTCAGCAGCTCGATCTCGTCTTTGCTGGCGGGGCTGCCGTCCTCGAGCGTGATGTCCGGGGTGCCGTCCTTCGGGACGATCATGAAGGTCTTGCCCTGGGTCGGCAGCGTCTTCGTCTCTTCTTTGCCGTCCTGAACGAGGCGCTGCTCGTGCTGCTCGACGGTTACCTTGAACTTCGTACAAGCGTTGTCATCGACGCCCACGCACTCCTCGACGACCTTGAGCGTCTTGGTCTCCGCCACCTTGTGCTCGACGTCTTTGCCATCCTTCTTCTCGAGGATGGTCATGTTGTTCATCTTCTCGTTCGTGCGCGTCTCCTTGTCGCCGACGGCCGCGAAGTGCTTGGTCAGCGCGACGCCTTCGTCCTTCGGCGCCTCGACGGGGGGCGCACTGGCCGTGGGCTTCACCGCGGCAGGCGAGCTGGCGGCCGGCGCGGGCGCGCTCGCCTTGGTGGTGCTGGAGGCGCTCGCGTCCTTCTTGGCCGACGCCGAGCTCGCACCATTGTTGGCGTTGCCGCAGGCGAAGAGCCCGAGCAGGGAGAGCGCGACGGCGACGTTCTTGAACACACTCATGGGTTGGCTTCCTTGGTATTGGAAGGCCGCCTGCTAGCAGAGGCTCACGCAGCACGAAAGGGCCGATGCACCCAACGTCGTCGGTGCGGAATCGCAGCCATTCACGCTAGGGATTCGTACCGAGCGCCGCTTGCTTCAGGCGTTTGGCGGTGACCGCTGCGCGGTCGGAGTCGTCTTCGTCGCCGACCATCATGCTGGCGGTCGCGCGCATCTCCCAACCCCAAGCGTCGTTCGGGTCGGCGGCGGTCAGGCGACGCGTGACGACGGCGCACTCGTCGAAGCGGTAGCCCGACATGAGCGCGTACGCGAGCTGTCGGTCGTCACCGGATTGCGTCATCGCGGTCACCGTCGCGTCCTGCTCGTCCCAGAAGGACTGCGGGTACTCCTCGAGCGAGTCGGGCAAGAGCGGCCAGTACTGGAAGCGGACCATGACCCAGCGACCGTCGCGGAGGGCGAGGTCGATGACCTCGTGGAGCGCGGTCGTCCTGTTGCCGTTCGATGCGGTGAACACCACGTCGTGCTCGAGGTGCGCCTCGTTGTTGTGAGCGACCGTCGTCACCGGGTTCATGAAGCTCACGGATTCGCTGCGCGCGGTCTGCCTGGTCGCGGCGCGGTAGATCACGGCGACTCGGTCTCGCCCGAACTGACTGTCGAACGGGGAGGGGATCGAGCTGCGCGAGGCGACAGCGACGAGATCGGTCGCGAGCATCGCGATGAACGGTCGCGGCTCACGTCGCTCGAGGGCGGAGCGCTCCGCGCTCGTGACGAACTGACGGATGCGGGCTGGGTCCGTGGGAGCTTGGGCTCGCGCGGCGGTCGGGTGGAGCGCGACGGCGGACGCTGGCGGTGTGGCGCTCGTCGCGCCGCCACCGGCCTGGCCGCGTGCGGGCTCGGCCGCTGGTGGACCGGAGTGGCAGCCGACGAAGAAGCCCAGCGTGAGCGGCGCGAGGACCCGAGCGACGTACGCGTTCATGAGACGCCGCGCAGCATGCTGAACACCCAGCGAGAGCGCAACGTGCGCGGTCTGGCGACGCCGTCGATATGCTGCACACGTGATGGCGCTCCCTCCCAGCCCCAAGCTCTCGCGTGCCGAGACGACCCTGCGTTGGTTCCGTGAGCCGTACGCGTTCCTCGACGAGTGCCGCGCTCGGCACGGAGAGGTCTTCTCGTTTCGGCTGCTCGGGGCGCCGCCTTTTGTCGTGTTCTCCCACCCGGATCACGTGCGGCAGATCTTCTCGGACGACGGCTCGACGATGGCGGCGGGCGCGTTCAACCGCACGCTCGCGCCGCTGCTCGGAGACCGGAGCGTGCTCATGGCGGACGGTCGCGAGCACGTGCGGAAGCGCAAGCTGCTCCTGCCGCCGTTTCATGGCGAGCGCATGCACTCGTACGGGAGCGCCATGCTGGAGATCGCGGACCGCGCGATCGAACGCCTACCGCGCGAGCGACCGTTCGCGATCCACCCGGTCATGCAGGACGTCACGCTCGAGGTCATCGTGCGGACCGTCTTCGGCATCCAAGCGGGGCCTCGCGCCGACGAGATGATGCGACGAACGAAGCGGATCCTCGAGCTCGGCGCGTGGGCGCCGCTGCTCCTGCCGTTCCTGCAGTTCGAGCTCTTCGGGCTCGCGCCGTACGGGCGCTTCAAGGCCGCCGTCGCGGCGGGCGATGCGGTGCTCTACGAGGAAATTCGCAGGCGCCGCGAGACCGGTGAGCGCGGCGAGGACATCCTGTCGCTGCTGCTCGACGCGAGGGACGATGCGGGCGCGATGCTCGAGCCGCCCGAGCTGCGCGACGAGCTCGTGACGCTGCTCGTCGCAGGGCACGAGACGACGGCGACCGCGCTCACGTGGGCGCTCCGGTGGCTGCTCGACCAGCCCGGTACTTACGCGGATGTACGCAACGCGGTGGACGCGCTCGGCGCCGACCCTTCGCCCGAAGACATCGCCAAATGCGAGCTCCTCGACGCAGCCGCGCGCGAGGCTCTGCGGCTCGTTCCGGTGATCCCGCTCGTCGGCCGCGTGCTCCTCGCGCCCGCGAGCGTCGGCGGTTACGACCTCGAGGCAGGCACGGTCGTCGTGTGCTCGATCTACCTCGCGCATCGGCGGCCCGAGGCCTTCCCGAACCCGACGCTCTTCGATCCGAGCCGATTCGTCGGGCGGAAGTTCTCGGCGTACGAGTTCTTCCCGTTCGGTGGGGGCATGCGCCGCTGCATCGGCATGGCGTTCGCGCTCTACGAGATGAAGCTCGTGCTCGCGAAGCTCCTCGCGCGGACCGAGCTGCGGCTCGCGGGGCCGAAGCGAGAGATCCGCATGGTGCGCCGCTCGATCACCATCACGCCCGAGGACGGCCTGCTCGTCACGATGCGCGAGCGTGCGCTCCGCTCGGCTGTGCGCGGGGCGGGGGAGACGGGCACGAGCCGCGAGGCTCGCGCTTGAACCGACGAGCCTCGCCTGGGATCGGGCTCGTGGTTCTCGTGATCGCGGCGGGCTGCAAGGGCGAGCCGAAGAAGGGTGCGAACGCATCGAACACGCCGGACCGCCAGCTCGACAGCTATCTCGGCGAGCTCTCCGCGTGCCCGCTCGCGAGCGGCGGACTGCGGGTCGACTCCGCATGCCCGGAGGCCGTGCACCTCGTCGATTTCGGCAACGCAAACCGCGCCTGGATCGACGGCAACCCGCTCAAGATCGCCAAGATCGGCGAGAAGCACCTCGACTCTCCGTCGGTCTCGGTGCGCGTCGAGGCCGTGAGTTGGATCGGGCGCACGGTCGCCGCGAACGAGCGCTCTCGCACGGTCCTCGTCGAGCTCGCGAAGACCGAGAAAGACGCGGCGGTGCTCACAGCCATCGCGCGCGCAGCGGGCCGCGCTCGCGTCGCCATGGCGCCCCTGCTCGAGACGCTCGCGCGTGGCTCCGAACCGAAGGTGCGACGCGAGGCGATCTCGTCGTGGGTCGACCCGAGCGCCTCACCCGAGGCGGAGCTGCGCGGCCCGATCGCCGCCTTCGTCGCGGACAGCACAGCGCCGCTCGATGCTCGCCGGCGCGCTTGCGAGCGAATCCGCGTGGGTGAAGACGCGGCGCTGCTCGAAGCCGTGAGCGGGCTGCTCGACGCCGACGCGACCCCGCGAGAGCTCTTCGCGAGCTGCTTTTACGGGCTCACGCTCTCGTTCGCAGGCGGCGTCAAACCACCGAGCGAGGGTTCGTATAACAAGGTTATAGGATGTCTCGAGAGCTGCCCGCGCTCGGGGCGCTACGACACCTCGCTCGGGCTGGTCGTCCTCGACGCGATTTTCACCGGCAAGCCCGACGCGGCGCCGCCGTCCTTCGTGGACCGAGCGCGCGTCGAGCGCGCGGCCGTCGCGATCGCGAAGGACGCGGCGGCGACGGCGGACCTCCGCGCCGCGGCGCTCGGTGTGCTCGGCGATCCCATGACCGCCACGGCGAAGACGGGCCTCTCGCTCTCCGAGATCCAAGCGATCACCGCGAGCGCCGCTGCGTCACCCCAGCCTTCGAACCCGGAGTGAGGGGCAAGCCTCGCGCGCGAGCGGTATCATGCTCGGTCATGAAGAAGCTTGCTTGCGGGTTCGGCGCCCTCCTCCTCGGCTCGGCACTGGGCGTCGGTTGTGGTGATGACGCGGGCCCGGGAGGGAGCGGTGGAAGCGGAGCCACCGGCGCCTCGGGTGGAGCGGGCGGCGCGGGTGGTGAGGCTCAAGGCGGCGGCGGTGGCGACCTAGGCGGCGGCGGCGCAGGTGGTGGAGGCGTCCAGCCGATCGAGGCCACGCCGGACACCTGGGTTTGGGTCCCGATCGAAGGCACGACTTGCGGCAACGGCTCGACCGCGGGCGTCGGGGTGAACCTGCACGAGGGGAGCAACATCCTCATCGTCGCGATGTCCGGCGGCGGCGCGTGTTGGGACGACACCATGTGCAACGGGACGACGCCGACGAGCGTGCACCTGCACGAGACGCTGACCGAGGCCATCGTCGCGCCCGAGTTTCCCCTCGTCGATCGCACCGACCCCTCGAATCCCTTCTCGGCGGCGTCGTGGGTCTACGTCCCGTATTGCACGGGCGATCTTCACTGGGGGACCAAGATCACGAGCTACACGAACGGTGAAATCCACCACACCGGGGCGACCAACATGCAGACGATCCTCGCGCGCGTCGCTGCGACGCGGCCTGGGACGACGACGACCTACCTCCTCGGTGGGAGCGCAGGCGGCTACGGCGTCAGCCTGCATTGGGGCACGACGAAGCAGGCCTTCCCCGGGAGCGCGGTGCACATCCTGGCCGACGCGTCGCCGCTCGTCATGCCGCACGGGTCTCGCTGGGCGACGATGCTCACGGCCTGGGCCCCCGCCTTCCCCGAGGCGTGCACGAACTGCGAGGCCGAGCCCGGCGCCCTCCTCGACACCCTGGCGACGGCCTACCCCACGTCGCGGTACGCGCTGCTTTCCTATGACGAGGATGAAGTCATCTCCCAGTACTTCGGCTTCACCGGCGATCTCGGCAGCACGCTCGACGCGATGACGGCCGCGCACTTCGATCCCCACCCGAACACCAAGTACTTCATCGCGCCCGGCACCGAGCACGGCGTCCTCGGTGACCCGGTCATCGCGCCCGACGGCACCTCGGTGACCGACTTCTTCTTCGCGTGGCTCATCGGCGCCCCGACGTGGAAGAGCGAGCGCTTCTGAACGCCTCGCTGATACAGCCCCCGCTGATACAGGGGTGATACAGGGCGCGCTGATACAGGGCTGATACAGGCGAACCGACGCCGTGCGCGCAGAACAGCGCTCGTGGAGCATCGCGCTCGACGGCACGCGCGCTGCACTGGTGGGTCGCCATGTCGCAACCCACGAGACCCATGCTGCCCCTCGAGCGGAAGGGCACACCCGCTCGGGTGGACCTCTCCTCTCCGGACTTCGACTTCCAACACTTCTTCGTGCGCAAGCTCGTCGCGCGCGAGGGCGTCTCGGAGCTCTACCGCTGCACGCTGCACCTCGCCTTGCCGACCTCCGCGAACGCCGACGTCACCGTCGCGAGCGCGATCGGCGCGGCGGTCCGCATCGAGCTCGTCGACCAAGGCGGAACGCCGGTGGGCGTGCTTCACGGCATCGTCGACGGCGCGAGCATCACCGGCGGCGAGGAGAGCCACGGCCTCGAGGCCTGGGAGATCACGGTCGCTCCGCGCGCTGCGCGCCTCGCGCTCGTGACGACGCAGGAGATCTTCATGCAGAAGTCGGTGCCGGCGATCATCGCGGCGAAGCTGGAGGAGGCGGGGCTCGGCTCGAGCTTCGCGATGCGCCTCAGCGGGACGTACCCGGAGCGCGAGTTCGTCGTCCAATATCGGGAGACCGATCTCGACTTCATCTGCCGGCTCGCGGAGCACGTCGGCATCTCGTTCTCCTTCGAGCAAGGCGAGGACGAGGAGATCATGGTCTTCACCGACGACACGAAGGCTCTCGCGCCGGAGCTCAGCGAGCGCGTCGTGTATTCGCCGCGGCGCGATGTCCTCGGGGTCTTCGAGCTCACGCGACAAGCTCGCATCATCCCGACGGTCTACGCGGTCCAGGACTACAACTATCGAAACCCGAACCTCGACGTCGGGGCGATCGTCGAGAGCGCGCTCGGCTCGGGTGGCGGCGTCGTCGAATACGGCGCGCACCAGAAGGACCCGGACGAGGGCAGGTGGCTCGCGAAGGTGCGCGCCGAAGAGGCCGAAGGGCGCGCGTGTTCTTACGCTGGTGTAAGCGTCGTCGGGGGCCTGAGCGCGGGCGTCCACTTCGCGCTCGAGTCAGCGCCGCCCTGGGCGGACGCCTCGCTCTTCGTCGTCCGCGTCGAGCACGAGCTGTCGACCCCGCTCGGTGGTGATGCCTCGGAGGCCGCGCGGTACGTGAACCGCTTCACGGCGATCTCGTCGAACACCCGCTTCCGACCGGCGCGCTCGACACCTCGCCCTCGCATCCACGGGGTGGTGAGCGCGGTCGTGCAGGGCTCGGGCGGCTCGAGCTACGAGGCCAACCTCGATCCGCAAGGCCGCTACCTCGTGCAGTTCCACTTCGACACCGCGGAGCCCGGGCTGCCGCAGCCGTCGAGGCCGGTTCGTATGTCGCAGCCCTTCGCAGGGCCGAACCAAGGCATGCACTTTCCGCTGCGGCCCGGGACGGAGGTGCTCGTCGTCTTCATCGACGGCGATCCCGATCGACCCATCATCGTCGGCGCGGTGCCGAACACGGTGACCCCGAGCGTCGTCACCGCCGTGGAGTCGCAGCGCCACCGCATCCAGTCTCACCACGGCCTGCTCGTGCAGTTTGGCAAATCGCTTGCTTAGTCAGGAGAAGACCATGAGTGACACCCAAGGAACGACGAGCAGCAGCAACGGCAGCAACGGATCGACGGCGTCTCAGCCCGTATCGGAGACGGTCCCCGAGCATTTCCGCATCCTCGTGCCGAACCCCGAGACCGAGCTCCAGCTCGGGCAGGGCGACGCGGTCTCGGGTGGCGCGGCCTTCGTCGGCATCGCCGGCCGCGTGAAGAAGGGCGGTGTTCTCTTCGCCGCCGGAGGTTTCCCGGGTGGGCTCCAGGCCGAGGACGGGAGCTTCGAGCAGTTTCGCAAGGCGCACACGACGATCTCCGTTGCGGTCAGCGGCATCGCCGCGGCCTCGCTGCTCTTCAGGTCCGCTTATCAACGCAAGGAAATCTGCCTCTTCGATCTCGTCGTGAACGGCCTCCTCGGCTTCGCCGCGCCGGCAGGCATCGGCGTCGCTTTCGGGGCGATGGATAACGGGATGTCGAGCGCGGACGGCAGCATCGCGCTCTACGGCGACAAGAACGTCGCGATCGCGACCCCGATGACCTTCGGCGCTACCGCCGGCCTCGCCGCCTCGATCAACGGTGGGATCGTCGCGTCGCTCAACGCGACCGGCGCGGCCTCGGTCAACGCGGTCGTGGCGAGCGTCAACGGCGTGTGGAAGGCGAACGTCGGCGCGATCGAGACGAACATCATCGCCGACAGCAAGCTCACGCTGGCCTCTCGTCGCGGCGGCGCACTCGTCGCTGGCGAGACGATCCAGATCGGCCAAGCCACGGCGAAGATGCCGCTGCTCGATCGATTCCTGAGCGGCGGGCAGTACGGGACCAAGCGGGTCGACCTGCGCGCCGACGAGGTCATCCACATGGAGCCGGGCGACGAGAAGACC
This sequence comes from Polyangiaceae bacterium, assembly GCA_046351325.1. Lineage (GTDB taxonomy): Bacteria > Myxococcota_A > Polyangia > Polyangiales > Polyangiaceae > Xiheicaenibacterium. Next base: position 783,617 of record JAXLYR010000002.1, read on the forward strand.
AAGATCGCGGGCGCGCCGACCAAGCTCCACCTCGACAAGAAGACGGTCCGCGCCGAGACGACGGGCAGCGCGCTGACGCTCGACGCGAGCGGCACGTGGCACGCCGGCAACTCGATCATGAAGCTGAGCTCCGACAAGCTGTCGCTCTGCTTCGGTGCGGTCGCACCGAAGGAGGCCTCCGACGCGATCATCAAACCGGCAGAGGTCGCGTGGAAGGAGGCGCAGGACGCCGCCGAAGAGATCGAGGAGACCGTCGACAAGGTCGGGTTCGCGAAGGCCGGTCTGCTGCTCGGGACGGTCGCTGGCGGCATTTCGACCGCGATCGTTGGAGCTCAAAGCATGAGCGACGATCAGAAGTCGATGATCGATCTCGCGGCTCTCGGCGCCGGCATGGCGCTCGGGCCCCTCGCCGGGTTCGGTGTCGCGAAGGCCGTCGAAAAGGTCCTCACGAGCAAGGCGCAGGCAGCGGCCCGCAAGGCCGCGGACAAAGCCCTCACGGCGGCGGTGAAGGGAGGCCTCAAGGCGGAGCAGGCCGCTGTCAAAGCGCAGGGCAAGCTCCCGACGAACCCGGCGATCGAGCTCGCCTCGAGCGGCGTCACGCTGCGAGTCGGCAAGTCGAAGATCACGATCTCCGCGACGGAGATCTCGATCGAGACCGCGCCGGGACTCGAGGTGAAAATCAACGGCAGCACGTTCTCCGCCACTGGCGTCAGCCTTGCAGGGACCTGAGGAACAACCCATGGCGCCCGTGATCTCCAACTCGACCAACCTCAAGCTCGGCTTCTTTTGGTGTCAGCTCGACCCCCCGACCCACGGCGTGACCTTCGTCGTGAAGGGCACGTACGATCTCGTGCACGGCGCCGCGGCGCGTGCGGTCGACGCTGAAAACGCGCTCTCGCTCGCGGGAGACGAGAGCTACGAGGACGGCGGCAAGGCCTGTCGCTACCCGTCCGACTTCGCGCCGAAGAAGGCCCGCGCCGACGTGATGGTCGTCGGCGCCGCGACCTCGCCCGAGCCGGTGAAACGCATGGAGATCGCGCTCAAGCTCGGGGCGCTCGACAAGCGCCTGCTCGTCGTCGGCGATCGCGTGGCGGAGCATCACTCGGGCAAATGGATCGCGAGCGAGCCTAAGCCCTTCACGCGAATGCCGCTCCGCTACGAGCGCGCGCTCGGCGGACCGAGTTTCCTCAAGAACCCGATCGGCTGTGGCGTGCGTCCCACCGAGGGGGAGAGCACCTGTCCGATGCCCAACCTCGAGCTCCCGGGCAGGGTGAGCTCGACGGAGCCGGCAGGCCTCGGGCCGCTCGATCGCCGATGGGCCGACCGCATGTCGAAGGTCGGGACCTACGACGCGACCTGGAGAAAAGAGCGGTGGCCGTGGTTCCCGAAGGACTTCGACTTCGCGTATTTCAACGCGGCTCCGCTCGACCAGCAGATCGAGCTCGTGCGCGGTGACGAGGCGATTCGGCTCGAGGGCTTGCGCGGCGCCGCGTTCGAGTCGCGGCTCCCGGGCGTTCGACCGCGGCTCTTCGTGAGGCGGCCCACGGGTGACGCCGAGGTCGCGCTCGCGATCGACACCGTCTGGATCGACGCGGACGCGGCTCGCCTCGTCCTCGTGTGGCGCGGTCACATCAACGTCGAATCGAAGCGCTTCGAAGAGATCTCGAGCGTCGTCCTCGCGAGCGAGGAGCTCGCGTCGCCGCTCCGGCCTGCGAGCGAACACCTCGCGGCTGCCGTGCGTCGCGAGCCGACCGAAGAGGAGCTCGCCGATCGCGAGGAGGCGGAGGCGCGCGCCGACTCGGAGAGCGACGAGGCGCCCGCGAACCCCGAGAACGACGAGGAGGCCGCTGTTCGCGAGGCGAAGGAGCTCCTCGTGAAGGGCGGCGCACCCGCAGAGCTCCTCGCGAAGCTCGAGAACGTCCGCACGACGGACGCGATGCTCGAGGTGCTCCAGCGCGAGGGCCCGAGCGCCGAAGGCGCGAGTGAGGCCGATATCGCAGCGGCGCACGCCCACGCGCGACAGGTGATGCTCGCGAACGGCGTGGACCCTTCGGCGCTCGAAGATCTCACCGAAGAGGCGCCCGCGACCGAGCCCGAGCCGAGCGCGACGCTGCGTCTCGATCGAGAGGACGTCCTCGCGCGACGCGCTGCGGGCGAGGATTTGGACGGCTTCGATCTCAGCGGCGCCGATCTCTCGGGGTTGGACCTCGCGCGCGTCAGCATGCGAAAGACCCGCCTCGTCGGCGCGCGCCTCGACGGCGCGCTGCTCGCTGGCGCGATCCTCACGGGCGCCGACCTCGAGGGCGCCCACGCGACAGCGGGCCCCGTGATCTTCGCGGGCGCCGATCTCACGGAGGCGAAGCTCGCTCGCGTCGTGTTTCCGGGCGCGGTGTTCGAGAGCGCCGACCTCACGCGCGCCTCGATGAAGGGCGCGCGGTTGGCACGCGCGTCGCTTTCTCTGGCCGTCATGGAAGACGCTGACTTGTCGGAAGCCGACCTCTCACACGCCGATCTCTCGGGCGCGAACCTCGCTCGGCCTCGCTCGACGCGAGCCGCTGCTCGCGTCGAACCTCACCGAGGCCGACCTCACGGACGCGAAGCTCGGTCGGCGTCACCGCGGGCGCGGAGCTCACGCAGACCTCGCTCGTCGGCGCGACGCGCTCCGCGGCGCGCAGCTCGACAAGGCGCGGGCCGCGGGCGCGAAGTTCGCGAGCGCCGATCCCCTCGGGTGCGTCGCTCGACGACGTCGTCCTCGACGGGGCCGACCTCACGAGCGCGAAGCTCGGGGCGCGCGCGGCGCCCGCGCCCGCTCCGCGAGGCCGTCCTCGAGAAGGCTGCCGGCGCCGAGCTCGATCTCGCGGGCGCCGATCTCAGCGGCTGCGCGCTGCCGGCGCGATGCTCGCGGGCGCTCGCTCTGAACGCGTCGCGCGCCCGAGAGCGCCTGGTCGGGCGCCGATCTCGCGGGCGCTCGCTTCGACGGCGCGGAGCTCGAGCGCGCCGACTTCACCGAGAGCGCGCTCGAGCGCGCCTCCTTCGACCACGCACCACGAAGCACGCGGTCCTCGTGCGCGCTCGCCTCGCCGGTGCGCGCCTGACGAAGGTCAACCTGCTCCGCCTCTACCTCGAGGCGCGCGGACCCGCGAACGCCGATTGTAGGAGCTCAAACTTCTTCGAGAGCGAGTTCCTCGACGCTGTTCTTCACGGGCGCGCTCTTCGATCGCTCGAACTCCTCGGCCGCATTCAAGCTCGACAAGCGGAGCGCCTCGTGAAAACGCCGTGACCGACGCCCTCTCGCGCCTGCGCCTCGACCGAAGCCCGAGGTCGTCTCCGACCTCGACCTCGCGGCGCGGATTTCCGCAACCTCGATCTCGAGGGGATCGCCTTCTTTCGAGTGAACCTCAAGGGCGCGAACCTTCCGGGCGCGCCTCGCGGACGCCACGCTCGTGAGCTGCGAACTCACCGGCGCGAAGCTCGCGGGCGCGGATCTCCATGGCGTGCGCGTCGCGGCGCGCGAGGTGGTCGGGGCCTCTCCGGCCGACGCGAGCGCCGACGCTGGCGAAGACGAGCTCTCGAAGCTGCTCGCGTCCCAAGGCGTGGGCGGCCTCAAGCCCACCATCGCGGCGATGCGGAGCGTCGACCTCCGCGGCGCGAACCTCACGGGCGCGATCATCGCTGGCGCCTGCATCGACGGCGCTTGGTTCGACGACGCGAACCTCACCGGCGCGCTCCTCACCGAGTGCTCGCTCGAGCGAGCGTCCCTGCGCGGCGCCGATCTCTCGAGCGCGACCATCGAAGAGAGCTCGCTCGCGAACGCGGATCTCTCGGGCGCGAAGCTCCCGCGCGCGGTGCTCGTGAGCGTGAACCTCACCGGCGCCTCGCTCGCCGGGGCGCACCTGTCGAACGCGTTGCTCACGGGCCTCGCGCTCGAGGGCGCCGTCTTCGAGGGCGCGACCGTCGAGCACTGCACGCTCACGAACGTCACGCCGGCCGACGTCGCGCTCACCGGCGCGACCCTCGTCAACGTCTCGATGCCCGGCATGAACCTGCGAGGCGCGCGGCTCATGCCCGATCAGCGCGGCGCCGATCTCTCGGGCTGCGATCTTCGCGGGCTCGATCTGTCAGGGTTTTTGCTCGCGGACGCGAACCTCGCCGGCGCCGACCTCTCCGGCGCGCGCCTCGTCAGGGCCGACCTCTCGAGCGCCGATCTCTCGGGCGCGAACCTCAAACACGTCGACCTCTCGCGCGCCGCCGCGTCGAGCGCGTCGTTCAAGGCCGCGAACCTCGAGCGCGCCCGCCTCGCCGGGGCCACGCTCGACGACGCCGATCTCGAAGGCGCGAACCTCTCGCGCGCCGCGCTCGACGGCGCGACGCTGCAAGGCGCGAAGTTCGGCGGCGCCGATCTCAGCCTCGCGAGCCTCTCCGAGTGCACGCTCGAGGACGTCGATCTCTCGGGTGCGTCGCTCGTCGGCGCGAACCTGCGCGGCGCGAAGCTCCTCGGCGCGACCGTGCAGAGCGCCACGTTCGCCCGCGCGATCCTCACGGGCGCGACGCTCGAGTCGATCGATCTCTCCGAGAGCTCGCTCGAGGAGGCGCATCTCGAGCGGACGACCTGGTCCTCGTGTGATCTCAGCCGCGCGAACCTCACCGCGGTGAACCTGCGCGGCGCTCGAGCGAAGGGCACGCGCTTCGCGGGCGCGACGCTCCACCGCGCCGACCTCGTCGGCGCTGACCTCGTCGGCGCGGTGCTCGACGGCGCCGACCTGTCCGGCGCGCACCTCTCCGGCGTGTCGATCACCAGGTCTTCGCTCCGCGGCGTCGATCTCCGCGGCCTCTCTCTCGACGGCGCGTGCCTCACCGACGACGACCTCGCGAGCGCCGATCTCAGCGGCGCGAGCCTCTCGGGGGCGCGCCTCGATCGCTCGGATTTCACGGGCGCGCGCCTCGCGAAGGCGCGGCTCACGCAGGCCATCTTGGTCGCCGCGACCTTCACCGAGGCCGAGCTCGACGGCGCCGACCTCTCCGAGGTCGACGCGACGGACGCCTGCTTCGAGGCCGCCTCGCTCGTTGGCTCGAAGCTCACGCGAGCCCGCCTCGACAACGCGCGGCTCGAGCGCGCCCGCGCCCCGCACGTGAACCTCTCCGGAGTGCACGCGCGCTACGCAGACTTCTCCCACGCCGACCTCGACAGCGCCGAGCTCCGCGGCGCGGACCTGACCGGCGCGAACCTGCACGCGACGCAGCTCGGCGGCGCGCACCTTGCAAACGCAAAGGTCGACGGTCTTCGCGAGACCGACCCCGAGCTCCTCGCTGCGGAGCGCTGGGTCGCGCCGCGCGATTGAGCCCCACCCCAACCCCACGGAGAGAACGAACCCGATGATCCAGGCCTCGAGCATTTCGTCGCACGCACCCATGACCTCGAGCGGAGCCGCGGTGGCGCCGCAGCCGACGGGCGCGTGGGTGAGGCAAGGGCGCGTCGTCGCCTCGGCCGCGCCCGGCACCGTCTGCGTCGCGATCAGGCGCGAGAGCGGCGAGCCCGATGCTGTCCTCGCGCAGCTCTCGAGCGCAGCGATGGACGCGCAGGCCGGTGACGAGGTCGTGGTGCTCGGCGAGGGCGAGTCCGCGTTCGTGATGAGCGTCCTCGGCGCCGCGCGTGGGCCGAGCGCGCGCGCCGTCGTCGCGCGGTCGGGCGCGAGCGCTTCACTCGACGAGCACGCGGGCCGCGAGCGGCTCGTCGTGCGCGATCGCGACGACAAGGTCCTCTTCGAGGTCGACGCCGAGACGGGTCGCACGGTCATCAGCGCCGCGCGCGGCAACCTCGCGCTGCGCGCGCCCGACGGCGATCTCGAGCTCGAGGCGAAGGGCGCGGTGCGCGTCCGCTCGCAGGCCTTCGACGTGAGCGCCGAGAAGGCCGAGCTCGCCCTCGACGACGTCGCGTTCGCGGGCGAGCGCCTCCGCGCGAAGATCGGTGACGTCCGCAACGTCTTCGGGCGCCTCGAGACCGTCACCCAGCGCCTCTTCGAGACGGCGAAGAGCGCCTTCCGCAATGTCGAGGACCTCAGCCAGCTGCGCGCCGGCCGCGTCCGCACCCTCGTCAAGAAGGGCTACTACGTGCGAGGTGGCCACGCCGCGGTCGAGGCCGAAGAGGACGTGAAGCTCGACGCCAAGCAGATAAGGCTCGGCTGAGCCGAGCGTCGACTAGTCAGTATATAACCCCCAATCCAACAGAGAGGTGTATTGATATGTTTCCGGTCGCGACGGCAGGTGGTGGCAGCTGCAGTGCATTCCCCGATACGTGCAAGACCCCTGCGCCCCCGGCGCCGCCCGTCCCCACGCCTTATCCCAATATGGGCAACTTGACCCAGGCGAACCGCGGCACCGCGTCGAAGAAGGTCAAGATCATGAACCAACCCGCCATCCTGGTGAACACCCAGATCTCGATGACGAGCGGGGATGAGGCGGGCTCGGCCGGCGGCGTCGTCTCGAGCACCATCAAGGGCCCCGCCAAAGCCCAGAAGGGCTCGGTCAAGGTCAAGGCCGAGGGCCAGCCCGTCGTCTTTCAGACTTGTCCATTCGGGCAGAACGGCGTCAGCGCCAACGCACCAGCCGGTATCCAAGACTCGCCCTCTCAGTCCAAAGTCACTGTTACGATGTAGTCGCTACCAGACAGTCGGCGAGGGCCACCATCACGCGAGTTCGTGGCGGCGGGCTCACCGTGCGTCTATGGACACTCCGTGCTTGCTTGTGTCGACGTCGGTTATGGTGAAGAGAGCGCGCTCGCGGCCTGCCTCGGGTTCCAGGCGTGGTCCGACGCCGAAGAGGCGTGCTGCGCGCGCGTACGCATCACCCACGTCGAGCCGTACGAGCCTGGCGCGTTCTACAAGCGAGAGCTGCCGTGCGTCCTCGCGGCGCTCCGCGCGTTGGATAGACCCGTAGAGGTCGTCGTCATCGACGGGTACGTGTGGCTCTCCGAGGGCGACAGCCCTGGTCTCGGGGCGCACCTGTTCGACGCGCTCGATCGGCGCGTCGTCGTCGTCGGCTGCGCCAAGACGGCCTTCAGGGGCTCGAGCTTTGCGCTTCCCGTGCTGCGTGGTCACAGCCAGAAGCCCCTCTTCGTCACGGCCGCGGGGGTCGCCCCAGAGACCGCCGCCGACTGGGTGCGCGCGATGCACGGGGCGCATCGCATCCCGACGCTCCTCAAGCGGGTCGACCAATGGTCTCGAGAGTCGTCCCGAGGGGAGCTCGGCCCTCCCGGTTGACGAGCTGAGGGCTAGCGTCTATCGTCCTCTTACGATGAGCGCGGCCAGCCCCAATAGCCCCGCTAGCGAGCCCTGCTGTCCGCCGCCCAACGAGCAGGCGGACCTCCGCCCGATCGAGGGCGACGACGCCGACGAGGAGCTCGCCGCCCTCTCGAAGGCCCTGGGCCACCCAGCGCGCGTGAAGATCTTGCGCATCCTATTGCGCAAGAACGCCTGCATTTGTGGCGATATCGTCGAAGAGCTGCCCCTCGCGCAGTCGACCGTCTCCCAGCATTTGAAGGTGCTGAAGGAGGCAGGCCTCGTCCGCGGTGAGGTCGACGGCCCGCGTGTTTGTTATTGCATCGAGCCGCGCACACTGCGCCGGCTGCGCGCGCTGGTCGGGGGGCTTTAGGTCCTATTCCGTTTGGTTAGCTAATCGTGCATCGCCGATAATCGAAAGGGTCTCCCATGTCCTCGACCACCATCCGTGTCTTCGACCCCGCAATGTGCTGCTCGACGGGTATCTGCGGTACTTCCGTGGACCAAGATCTCGTTCGCTTTGCGGCGGATCTCGACTGGCTGAAGAGCCAGGGCCTCTCGGTCGAGCGGTTCAATCTGTCGCAGCAGCCCGCGGCGTTCGTGGAGGACGCGGCGGTGAAGGCCACGCTCGAGGCTCGCGGTGAGGCCGGTTTGCCCGTCGTCGAGGTGAACGGCGAGATCAAGAGCAGCGGCGTGTACCCGACCCGCGACGAGCTCGCGGCGTGGGCAGGCGTCGCGCCGACCCCAGCCCCGGTGAAGCGCGCGGGCAGCTGTTGTGGTGGCGGCTGCAGCTGACCTCCAGGGAGAGCCCGCGCCGTCATGTTGATCGAGCACCCCACGCGCATCCTCTTTTTCACCGGCAAGGGGGGCGCCGGCAAGACCTCCGCGGCCTGCGCGACCGCGATCGAGCTCGCGGACGCGGGCAAGCGCGTGCTGCTCGTCAGCACCGATCCTGCCTCGAATTTGGACGAGGTCCTCGGCGTGCGACTCTCGTCCGCGCCGACGAGCGTGCCCGGAATCCCAGGGCTCGCCGCGCTCAACATCGACCCGGAGGAGGCCGCGCGCGCGCACCGTGAGCGCGTCGTCGGCCCCTATCGCGGCGTGCTCCCGGCCGCCGTCGTCGCAAGTATGGAGGAGCAGCTCTCCGGAGCGTGCACCGTGGAGATCGCCGCCTTCGACGAGTTCTCCAAGCTGCTCGCCTATCCGAGCGCGACCGGTGCGTTCGATCACGTCGTCTTCGACACCGCGCCGACGGGGCACACGCTGCGCCTCTTGGAGCTGCCCGCGGCCTGGTCGAACTTCATCGACGCGAGCGTCGGCGGCACGTCCTGCTTGGGTCCGCTGTCCGGGCTCGCCGCGCAGAAGAGCCTCTACGCCGCGTCGAACGAGGCCCTCCGCGACGCGACGCGCACGAAGCTCGTCCTCGTCGCGCGACCCGAGCCCTCGTCCCTCGCCGAGGCCGAGCGCACGCGGGCGGAGCTCTCCGACCTCGGCGTGCGAAACGTCGCGCTCGTCCTCAACGGCCTCTTCCGCGCGGCCGATCCCAGCGATCGCACGGCGGTCGCGATGGAGGCGCGGGGTCGCGCGGCGCTCGAGCGCATGCCGAGCGGGCTCGGGGCGCTGCCCACCGTCGAGGTGCCGCTCTTCTCGTTCGGCCTCGTCGGCGTCGAGGCCCTGCGCAGCATGACGAAGCGCGGCGGCGCCGAGATGAAGGTTACACAGCGTACAAGTCAAAATGAGCCCGCCGTCCTCGCGCGCGGCGGCCGGCTCGACGCCCTCGTCGCGGAGCTCGCGGAGCGTCGCAACGGCGTCGTCCTGACCATGGGCAAGGGCGGCGTCGGCAAGACGACGATCGCGGCGCTCGTCGCGAGTGGGCTCGCGCGCCTCGGTCGAGAGGTCACGCTCACGACGACCGATCCGGCGGCCCACGTCGAGGCCGCGATTCGTGAGCTCGGCGTCGCCGCGGACACGCTGCGCGTCAGCCGGATCGATCCGGCGCTCGAGACGAAGCGATACACCGAGGCCGTGCTCGCGACGGCAGGCAGCGGCCTCGACGCACAGGGCAGGGCGCTGCTCGAAGAGGATCTGCGCAGCCCCTGCACCGAGGAGATCGCCGTGTTTCGCGCGTTCGCCGAGACCGTCGCGGCGGGCGAGGATCGCTTCGTCGTCATCGACACGGCGCCGACGGGTCACACCATCCTGCTCCTCGACGCGGCCGAGGCTTACCACCGCGAGGTCCTGAAGAAGCCGAGCGGCAGCCCCGAGGCCGTGCAGCGCCTCCTGCCGCGCCTGCGAGACCCAGCGTTCACGCACGTGCTGCTCGTGACCTTGCCCGAAGCGACGCCCATCCACGAGGCGCTCGGGCTCGAGCGAGATCTCGTTCGCGCGGGCATCCAGCCCTTCGCGTGGGTCGTGAACCAGAGCCTCACGCCGCTCGCGCTCACCGATCCGATCCTCACGACCCGCAGGGCGCTCGAGGCCACGCACCTCGCCGAGCTCGCGACGCACACGAGCCACGTCACGCTCGAGCCCTGGACCGCGGGCCTCTCGGTCACGGCGAAGACGACGAACTCATGACCGAAAAGACCGGCCTCCTCCGCAAGCTCTCGTTCCTCGATCGCTACCTCACGGTGTGGATCTTCGCGGCGATGGCGCTCGGCATCACGCTGGGCTTCGTCGCGCCGGGGTTCACCGCCGCGCTCAACCGAATGAGCGTCGGCACCACGTCGATCCCGATCGCGATCGGCCTCGTGCTCATGATGTACCCGCCCCTCGCGAAGGTCCGCTACGAGGAGCTCGGCAAGGTCTTTCGCAACAAACGCGTGCTCGCGCTCTCGCTGGTACAGAACTGGGTGATCGGGCCCGTGCTCATGTTCGGGCTCGCCGTGATCTTCCTGCGAGACAAGCCCGAGTACATGCTCGGCCTCATCCTGATCGGCCTCGCGCGGTGCATCGCGATGGTCATCGTCTGGAACGATCTGGCGAAGGGCGATCGCGAATACTGCGCGGGCCTCGTCGCCTTCAACTCGATCTTCCAGGTGCTCTTTTTCTCGGTGTACGCCTACTTCTTCGCGACGCTGGTGCCGCGGTGGCTCGGGCTCTCCGGGGCCGTCGTGAACATCACCATCGCCGAGATCGCGAAGAGCGTCGCCATCTACCTCGGCGTCCCGTTCGCTGCGGGGTTCCTCACGCGGCGCGTGCTCGTCAGCGCCAAAGGCCGCGACTGGTACGAAGCGCACTTCGTCCCGCGCGTCGGTCCGATCACGCTCGTGTCGCTGCTCTTCACGATCGTCGTGATGTTCTCGTTGAAGGGGGAGGCGATCGTGGAGCTTCCCCTCGACGTGCTCCGCATCGCGGCCCCGCTCCTCATCTACTTCGTCGTGATGTTCGCGGCGTCGTTCTTCATGAGCAAGCGGGTCGGCGCGGACTATCCGCAGTCGGCGACGCTCTCGTTCACGGCCGCGTCGAACAACTTCGAGCTCGCCATCGCCGTCGCGATCGCGAGCTTCGGCATCCACAGCGGCGCCGCGTTCGCCGCGGTGATCGGCCCGCTCGTCGAGGTGCCCGTCCTCATCGGCCTCGTGAACGTCGCGCTCGCCGCCGAGCGACGTTTCTTCAGAAAGCTCGAGCCCTCATGACCGACCAATCGAAAGCCGTGCTCTTCCTCTGCGTCGCGAACTCGGCGCGCAGCCAAATGGCCGAGGGCCTCGCCCGCATGCTGTTCGGCGATCGCGTCCCCGTGATGAGCGCCGGCAGCGAGCCCACGACCGTCAATCCGTACGCCATCGAGGTCATGCGCGAGCTCGGCGTCGACCTCGGCGCGCACGTCTCGAAGTCCGTCTCGACCATCGATCCAGCCACGATCCGCACGGTCGTCACGCTCTGCGCCGAGGAGGTCTGCCCTGCGTTTTTGGGCAGCGCGCGGCGGCTCCACTGGCCGATCCCCGATCCCGCGAGCAAAGACCCGACGCTCTCGCGAGCCGAGATGCTCACGCGCTTTCGCACGGCGCGCGACACCCTCCGCGGCCTCCTGGAGACGCAGTCGGCTTTGTTTATTTGATCCACTCTTCAGCGCTCGGCTCGGCCCTCGCTCGTGGGTGCCGCCCTCGTCGCTCTTGTGCGAGCCGCGTCGCCGTTGCACGAAGCGGCATCGCCATGCGCACCCTGTCGAAGAGCCTCTCCGCCGCCGCGCTCTTGTTCTTCTCGGCCTGCTCCGACGACGCGACGACGGGCGGCGCGGGCGGCGCGGGGGCGGCCGCGGGCGCGCCCTCGCAGGGCGGCTCGAGCGCGGGCGGCTCGAGCGCGGGCGGCACCGCGAACGCGGGCGGCGCTGGCGCGAGCAGCGTGGGCGGCGACGCGCAGGGCGGCGCCCTCCAAGGCGGCGCGAGCTCCGGTGGCGCGGCCCCCATGGGTGGTAGCGGCGGCGGCGGTCCCACCGTCGAGGACCCCGGCCTCATGACCTCGGACGCCCGCATCTACACGACCGACGGCACCGAGTACGTCATCGACGAGGTCGGCGACGCCTTCTCGCACGCGGCCGCGACCGCGAGCGACAACCTCGTCTTCTACGTCCACGGGCGCGGCTGCGGCGGGAACGGCGAGCCCGACAAGTCGCTCGGCGACAGCATGCCGGCGATGGAAGCCGACTATTCGGCGCGCGTGATCATGTTCAATTGGCAGGGCTCGGACGTCGGCTGTCCGCTCGGCTTCCCCGAGGACGAGGCGCGCGCCGCCGGGCCAGCGTTCGCCCACACCCTCGAGAAGCTGGCTTACTATCGTGTAACCCATCCCGGCGCGCTGACAGGGCTGAAGGTCACCCTCATCACGCACAGCATGGGCAGCCTCGTCCTCGAGTCGGCGACTGGCTCCGGCCCATTGCCTACAGGATTGTTCGATACGGTGGTGCTCAACGCGGCGGCCTCGGCCCGCGCGGGCCACGCCGCGTGGGTCGCGCTCGTCCCGCTCTCGGCGGCGCTCTACGTCACCGAGAACGACGACGACAACATCCTCACGGCGGCGTCGGTGCTCGGCGGGGTCCGTCTCGGCAAGAACGTCGACGGCGAGCCGCTCGCGAGCAACGCGGCCTACGTCGACTTCACCGCGTCGTCAGTGAACCACGCGTATTACGTGCACGGCGGGCAGGACGGCGCGCACATGACCGCTTTCTACGACGCTGTCATGAACGGCCTGCCGTTCGACTTCGCGCAGGCCGCGGGCATCGCGTCGGTCGAGAGCCGCGACGGCACGGCGATCTATTCGTTCGACGGCAACTGAGCGGTAAGAGCGGACAGCGCTGTAAGCGAACTCAGTGCGTCTCGGTGCCCGGCGGGTCGTCGGTCACGACGGGCTTCGTCAGGTCGATGTGCACGATGCCGATGGGGTCGCCCTGGAATTGCTTGGCCACGTCGATCCGATCGGCGACCGGCCCCGCGTATTCGCTCGCGGCGGTGCTCTCGATGACGGCGTAGTCGGAGTCGAGGGGCAAGAGCCCCTCCATCGTCTCGAGGCACGACACTGCTCCTGCCTCGAGCGTGCAGTCCGCGGTCCCCGGCGGACCCGAGAGCGTGGCCGTCGCGCCGTCGACTGGGCCCGAGAAGCGCACCCGGACCTTCTTTCCGACGAGGCCGAGCGGCAGATCGTACTCGAGCGTCGCGACGCCGTTCGCGACCGTCCAATTGATCTCCGCGACGGTGTAGGTCGCCGCGGCCTCGAGCTCGGGTGGAACCGGGACCTCGTAGGTGCCGGCGTAGGTCGCGGGCTGCGCAGCGCCGCCGCCGGCGCCGCCCGTGTCCGTCGTGTCCGTCTCGCCTGTGGTGCAGCCGAGCCCGAAGGCCACGCTCACCACCGCCACCGACATTCCAACCAAGAGACGCTTCATCGCTCCCTCGCAAACTTGGGCTTAGCACACCGCTCTCAGGCACCCTTGCCGTGATCGTCAGCGCCGCCCGCACCAGCACCGTTGTCGTCCGCGCCGCCGATCCCATCGTCGCTCCCGCCTTGGCCGTTGTCGTCCGCGCCGCCGACGCCATCATCGCCACCCACGCCATCGTCTGCGCCGTGCGGCTTGCAGAACGTGCCCTCGTGCTCCGTCTCGAGCTCGTAGCCCGCGGGGCACTCGCCGTTCGCCGCGGCCTCTTCGTCGTGGGACACGCAGAACGAGGTGTCGACGCCGTGCTCGGTCTCCTCTTCGCACTCGAACCCGCTCGGGCAGTCCGTGTCTTGCGCGCAGCGCACGTCGAGCACGACGGCGTCGGCGGTCGAGCTGACGTCGCTCGACTGGCAAGCAACGAGGACGAGGGAGAGGGTTCCAAAGAGCAGGCCAATCTTCTTCATGGGATGTGTTCTCCGTTCTTCGGCGCCGCGGTTTCGAGCGGCGTCGTCTGTGAGAACGAAGATGGATCCGGCCCCCGCGACATACGAGTTTCGCGCCGTGACCGCGTGACGGGATCGTGACGGGATTCTCTCTTCTAGCCTGCAAAATAAGCTAGAATCGCGTTGTCTTGAGCGCCAAGAAAGAGCCCGCGTCGACGCCGCTCGTTGGCGAGACGCGCGCCGCGCGCGACTTCTACGCGGGCTCCTACGCCAAGGTCGTCGCCGAGACGGTGGACGCGCCGACCATGGCGGTCGACGACGCCGACATCGCCTTCGCGGTCGGCGCGCTCACGTTCCTCGGGCGCGTCGACGAAGCGCAGACTCTGTTCGATGGCTTTCGAGAGGCTTCGGTCGAGCCGAGCGATCGCACCGTCGCGGCGTCGCGCTTCTTCCTCGGCGTCGCGTACGCACGCGCGGGCGACTTCGCGGCGGCGGCGCGCTACCTCGCCGAGGGCGCGCTCGGGCGCGCGCGCGTCGCCGACGCGTGGTCGCGATCGTTCGTGTTTCAAGGGCTCGCCGCGCATCGCTACTTCACGGGGCACCACCGCAAGGCCGCGCACCACGCGCTGCGAGCGCAGCGCGCGGCGCAGGTCGCGCGCTTCTCGTACGTGCAGATGCTCGCGACCGATCTGCGCGGACACGCGCTCGTGCAGCTCGGTCGCTTCCAAGCGGGGACGGCGCTGCTCGAGCAGGCGCGTGGCTTCGCCGAGCGCCTCGGCTTCGGGATGAACGCCCACGCGATCGCCTGCTCGATCGCGATCTACAAGGCGAAATTCAAGGTCTCCGCGGACGCGCTCGCCGGCCTCGAGGCGCTCCTCGCGCGGCGCTCGCACGACTCCTACTCGAAGCGCATGCTCCTCGCGCAGTCCGCGATCCAATACGCCCTGCGCGGTCGCGCTCGCGAGGCTCGACAGGCCCTCGCGCAGGCCGACGAGGACGCGCTCCGCGTCGACGGGCGCCGCGCGAAGGTCGCGAGCCTGCTCGCGCGCCTCTACGATCGCGCGCTTCTCGGAGGGGCGCGCGCCGCGACCGCGGACGCGCTCGCGCACGCGCGCGATCTCACCGAGCACGGGGACGTGTCTTTCGAGCGCGATCTGCGACCGTTCCCGGCTCTTCGTCGCGGGCGCGCCCGATGCACGGCCTCGCGCGCGCCGGCGTTCGCAGAGGACGAGATCGCGCCCGTGCTCGAGGCCGCGCTCCGGCGCGACGAGCATCGTCGTGCGCTTGCTCGCGGCCGGTCTGCTCGGCCCGATCCCCGAGGTGCTCGGGCTCGCGCCGGGCCAGCGCATCACGATCCTGAGCCGCGACGACACGCTCCTCATCGAGGACTCGGGCGATCTCTGGGCGCGCCCCAACCCTCCGAGGTGGGCCGCGACGCTGCTCGCCGCGCTCGCGCGTGGCGCGACCAAGGAGGCCATCGTCGCGGCGCTCTGGGGGCTGCGCCGCTACCACCCCGACAAACACGACCCGCTCGTGCGCACGACCATCCACCGCCTGCGCGCGCTCCTCGAGCCGCGCGCGTCGTGGATCACCGTGACCCCGTCAGGCTACGGCCTCGCGGTCGAGCTCGTCGTGACGGGTGCGCCCACGGGCGCGGAGCCTCGTGAGCTTCGTTGGCTCGAGGACGACAGCCTCGAGGTCGAGGCCGCGGCAGTGCCCCCGCCCGCGCGCTCACACGCGGCCTCGATCGACGAGCGCGTGCTCTTCGTCGTCGTGCGAGACGGGCCCGTCTCGGTGCCCGAGATCGCGCGCGCGCTCGAGACCTCGGAGAGCACGGCGCTCCGGGCGCTGCGGCGGCTCGTGCGATCGAAGAAGGTCGCGCGGGTCGGGGAGGCGCGCGCGACCTATCGACCGCGGCGATAGGCTTGCCAATTGTCAGCTAGTGGGCGCCTGATCGAAGCGATACTCGGTGTCGTGCGCCGAGGCGCGCGCGCCGAACGGGCCGGCGCCATCAGTGAGCCGAGCGGGGAATGGGCACGCCTCGAAGGCGGAGCTGGACGACGAGGCGGTAGAGGCGCGACATCGAGCCGAGCATGCCGGCGGCGCCGAGGCGGCGCCGGCATCGTCGAGCATCGACCAATGGCGAGCTCGGCGACCACCGGTGCACGAGGAGCGTTCGGCGGCATGGACCAGCGCCGCACCGCGACGAGCGACGACCTCGGCGCCGCTGCCGGACGACTCCTCTCGGCGTTCGCCGACCGGCGCGATTCGCGTGTCGCCGGCCACGACGCCGCGACGCCGCAGCGGCGGCACGGCAGGCCCTGTTCGCCGCCGAAGGCCGCGCCAGGTCGACGAGGATGGGGATCTTGAGCGCGGGGTTCTCGCCGTACGCGGCCGTGTCGAGCGAGGCGAGGTCGAAGACGGGGCGAAAGACGGTCGCGACGCCGAGCTCGTGCGCGAAGACGCGCGTGAGCCGCGTGAAATGGGAGCTGCTCCGGCCGATCAGGGTGGGGACAGGCGAGTTCACGCGGGCCATCGTAGGGGGGCCTCGTCGAGCGCGACGCGTACAGTTCTGTCACTGCAGCAGCAGCACAGTCGGGGCGACGGCGGCCTCGTGCTGCGATCGGCAGCGTCCGACCGCGCAGCTCGGACTTTATTTGATGCCTACGAACCTGCGATTCGTAGAACTAGGATTCCGCCGTGCAAAAGCTCGAGGCAGGGATTCACGAGTTTCAGGCCAACTACTTCGCGTCGAACCGCGAGCTCTTCGAGCACCTCGCGCACGCAGGGCAAGCGCCGGAGACGCTGTTCATCACGTGCAGCGACTCGCGCGTCGTCCCCAACCTCATCACGAGCTCGCAGCCCGGTGAGCTCTTCATCGTGCGCAACGTGGGCAACATCGTCCCGTCGCGCGACCGCGGGCCGCTCGGGGGCGTGTCGGCGGCGATCGAGTACGCGGTCGAGGTGCTCGAGGTCAATCACGTGATCGTCTGCGGGCACACGCACTGCGGCGCGATCGACGCCATTTTGCACCCCGAGCGCGTTCGAGGCCTGCCCCACGTGTCGCGCTGGCTCGGTGAGGCTGCGCGCATCCCCAGCATCATCGAGGAGCGCTACGGCGCGCTCTCGCCCGAGGAGCGCGTCACCGCGGCCGTCGAGGAGAACGTCCTCGTGCAGCTCGAGAACCTGCGCACCTTCGAGTTCGTCGCGGAGCGCCTCGACGCAGGCAAACTCAAGATGAACGGCTGGGTCTTCAAGATCGCGACCGGCGAGGTCTTCGACTTCGATCCGCGCTCGGGTCAGTTCCTGAAGCTCGTGGCCGGCGACGGGGCGCGCCCCTCGCTGCGCGAGTCCTCGCCGGGCCCGTTCTGAAGGGCCCCTTCTGAAGGGCGAAGCATCGCGCAGCGCGCTCGGTTCGACCTGAAACGCGCGCTCTGTTTCAGCTTGTTTCGCGCGCGCGACCGCGTCGCTCGACACACGTGAAATCGCAGGGCGGCTCGCCCTGGCATGACCGCTGCAATTCGTGGGTCAGCCGCGGTCGAGATGGACCGCGAGCGCACCGAGCGGAGTCCAGCGATGCAAATCAAGGCGTTTTACGATGCGGCGACGTACACCCTCACGTTCGTGGTCTACGACGAGCGGACGCGCGACGCGGTCGTCATCGACCCCGTGCTCGACTACGACGCGCTCGGCGCGACGACCGCGACCAAGTCCGTCGAGGAGGTCGCGGCCTTCATCCGCGGCAGCGAGCTGAAGCTCCACTACGTGCTCGAGACGCACGCGCACGCCGACCACCTGTCGGCCTCTCAATGGCTGAAGAAGCGATTCGGGGCGAAGGTCGCGATCGGCGCTGCGATCCGCGTGGTCCAAGAGACCTTCAAAGGTGTCTTCGACCTCGGACAGAGCTTCAAGACAGATGGGAGCCAGTTCGATCAGCTGCTCGAGGACGGACAGGTCCTCAGGGCCGGCGCGCTCGCCATCGAGGTGATCTCCACGCCGGGGCACACGCCGGCGTGTCTGACCTTCAAGATCGAGGACGCGATCTTCACCGGCGACGCCCTCTTCATGGATGACTACGGCACGGGTCGCTGCGATTTCCCTCGCGGCAGCGCGTCCGACCTCTACGACTCAATCCAGAAGCTCTACAAGCTCCCCGACGCTACGCGGGTGTTCGTCGGCCACGACTACCAGCCAGGTGGCCGCCCGCTCGCCTACGAGACGACCATTCAGAAGTCGAAGGAAGCGAACATTCAGCTGCGCGCCTCGACCGACAAAGAGAGCTTCGTGAACGCCCGACAAACACGGGACGCGACGCTCACGCCGCCGCGCCTGCTCTTCCCCAGCGTACAGGTCAATATCAACGCAGGGCGCCTGCCCAAGCCGCACGACAACGGGATGCGCTATCTGGTCATCCCGCTCAACATGAAGCGGCCTACTACCGACGAGGGCGATCCGGCTTGAGCGGGTCGATAACCCTGTAAAATAGGAATCCCATGACGCACGCCCTCTTCCGCAACGCCGCAGCGCACGCCGACGGCTTCCGCGACGTCGACCCGCTGCTCTTCCACGAACACCCCAAAGACGCGCGCATGATCGACGTGCGCGAGCCTCACGAATACAACGGCGAGCTCGGGCACATCGCAGGGACGGAGCTCGTGCCCCTCGCGACCGTCGCGGGCCGCGCCACCGAGTGGGACCGCGACAAGGAGATCGTCGTGATCTGTCGGTCGGGCGGGCGCAGCGCCAACGCCGCGCGCCAGCTCGTAGCGTTGGGCTTCACCCGCGTGATGAACCTGCGCGGCGGGATGCTCGCTTGGAACCAAGCGAAGCTGCCCGTCGAGCGCGGCTGAACGCGAGCGCCGCGGGCGGTCGGTATGGATGGTACGCCCGCGCTGATAGCGTCCAATTAAATATATAACTACATAGATATATATTCAACCGCGCGCCCGCGGAGACGCGTCAGCTGCTCGCGCCCGAGTCGCCGGACGGCGGCGGCTCTTCACCGGGCTCGGAGGCGACGCCGTCGGTGATCGACGGGGAGGACGCGCGGCCGGAGTCGGGCGGCGAGGAGGGCGGCGGGTTGGTCGCCGTAGTGCTCGGGTCGGCGCCCTGATCGAAGACCTCGATGGCGACGATGCGCTCGCCGTCTTCGACGTCCATGAGGCGGACGCCCTGCGCGTTGCGGCCCGTCTCGCGGATCTCGGAGGCCTTGATGCGGAGCATCTGGCCTTGGTCGGTGACGAGCATGACCTCGTGGTCGGGGCCGACGATCGCGATGCCGACGACGGGGCCGTTGCGCTCGCTCGCGTCGATGAGGATGACGCCCTTGCCGCCGCGGCTCTGCAGGCGGAACTCGTCGAGCGGAGTCTGCTTGCCGAAGCCGCGCTCGCACACCGCGAGCACGCGATCCTCGGTCGAAGACGCGACGCAGAGGCCGACGACGACGTCGCCCTCCTCGAGCTCGATGCCCTTCACGCCCATCGTCGCGCGGCCCATCGGTCGCACCTGGCCCTCGTCGAAGCGGATCGACATGCCGCTGCGGGTCGCGATGACGAGCTCTTTCTGGCCGTCGGTGATGGCCGCGGAGAGCAGGCGATCGCCCTCCTCGATCTTCACGCCGATGATGCCCTTCTCCCGGTAGTTCTCGTACTCCTCGATCGCGGTCTTCTTGATTTGACCGCGCGCGGTGAGCGTCACGACGAAGTGGCCCGGGTCGAAGCCAGGCACGGGCGTGATGGCCGCGACCTTCTCCTCTGGCTCGAGGCCGACGAAGTTCACGATCGCGCGACCGCGCGCGTTCCGCGGCGCCTGCGGGATCCTCGTAGACCTTCGACGTAGGTCTTGCCGCGATCGCTGAAGAAGAAGACGAAGTTGCGGGTGCTCGCCACGAAGAGCTGGCTCACCCAGTCCTCGTCCTGAGCCCATCCTGATCTTGCCTTGCCGCCGCGTGCTGCGCGCGGTACTCGCCTGCGGGCGTGCGCTTGAGGTAGCTGCCGTGCGAGATCGTGACGACCATGTCCTCTTCTTGATCAGGTTCGACGTCGATCTCGGCCTCGGCGGTGACGATCTCGCATGGCGGCAGCGCCGAGGCCTTCTGGCCGTCCTCGAGCTCGCCGACGATGACGTTCATCAGGAGGTGGGTCGGCGAGATGGCCCTCAGCCGGGTGATCTCGGCGGAGCGAGTTTATACCATAGAGCTTGCGCCGCTCGAGGCCGGTGAGGCGCGCGAGCCGCAGAAGGTTTGTACGGCCTTCGCCTGGCGCTCGTTGAGGAAATAGTCGCTGGCGCGCGCGTTGGCGGCGGTCGCTTCGTTCTCGGGGCGGCCCGCGCGACGCAAGAGATCACCGAGGCCGAGCGGCAGCGCCATGAGGGCGATGCGAGCTTCTCCGGGTCTTTCGACCTGCGGATGGTCTCGATGATGCGGTCATGTCTGGCGTCGCGACGTTGAAAGTCTCGACGATCTCGAGCTGTCCTCTCCGCCCGGCGGAGCTCGAAGCGGCACCGCTTCTTTGGTGACGACTTCGCGGCGGTGCTCGACGGCACGCAGCGTCTCTTCAGGTTGAGGACGGCGGGTTTGCCGTCGGCGATGAGGTTGATGACGCCGAAGGTGTCGGCAGGTTGCGGAGGCGATAGAGCAGGTTGAGGACGACCTGCGGAAGACGTCTTTCTTCAGGCCGACGACGACGCGCAGGCCTTCGCGGCCGCCTGGTCGCGACCTCGCTGATGCCCTCGATGCGCTTGTCGCGGATGCACTCCGGCGATCTTCTGTACCTTGCGGAGCCCAGTTCACCCGATAGGATCTCGGTGATGATGATCTGCTCGCGGATCGCCGCGCGACGTCTTCCAGACGTGGATTTGCCACGCATGACGATCGGCGCCGCGCCGGTGCGATAGCCTGATCAACGATGCCGTTTTGCCGTAGATGAGCCCGCCAGAAAGCCAGCCGGGCACGTGGACCATGAGATCGTCGATCGTGCTCTCCGGCGTATGGATGAGCGCGATCGTCGCGTCGATGGACTACCCGTTGTGCGGCGGATGTTGGTCGCCATGCCGATGGCGATGCCGCCTGAGCTGTTGACGAGCGCTGCGGAACTTCGCCGGCGGATGGCCGCCTCATTCGGTAAGCCGTCGAAGCCCGGCGCAACTGACGGTCTCTTTGTCGATGTCCGCCAGCATCTCGAGCGCGATGCGGCTGAGCCGGCACTCGGTGTAGCGCATCGCGGCTGGTGAATCGCCAGTTTGATGCCGCCGAAGTTCTCTGCCCGTCGACGAGCATGTACTGCAGGCTGAAGGGTTGAGCCATGCGGACGAGCGTCGTAGACCGAGGCGTCGCCGTGCGGGTGGTACTTGCCGAGCACGTCACTGACGACGCGCGCGCACTTCTTGTGCCGAGCTGGCCGATCTTCTGCTCGTTCATCGAGCAGAGGACGCGGCGATGCGCTCGGCTTCAGGCCGTCGCGCACGTCGGGGATCGCGCGGCCGATGATCACGCTCATCGCGTAATCGAGGTAGCTCGTGCGGAGCTCGTCTTGGATGCTGACGGGGATTCTGTCTCGAACGATCGGTGCGTCTTCCATTCTCAGTCTTCTCTCGCAGGAGACGAGGCCTGTCGTCGGTGAAGCCGCGCGCAGGTGCCCGTGCAGTGAGGGCGACGGAGGCGTCTCCGTCGAAGATCTCGGAGCGGCCACGCATGATCATGGCGACGCGGCCGAACTCGGCGGATCGACAGCGCAATCCGCGATGGGGAGCGGGTCCGAGGTCTCGGGCCGGCGGCGAGCGCTGACCAAGGCGTGCGTCGCGGTGTCACCGCAGGTGAGGTCCGCCGTCGCGAGCGCGCCGTAGAGCGAACTCGAAGCCGCCGCGACGTTCAGGAGGCTGCAGTCGGCCGGCATCACGAGGCCGGCGCCCGCGGTCATCGAGCACGTCGTCGCTCAGCGCACGGCGTTCGAGGCGTCGCGCGCGTCGACGCGGAACGCGGCGGAGTCACCGGCCGATGTCGCCGATCGACGGGAGGCCTGCTGCAGGCGCCGGTGATCGCAGCAGCGCCAGTTCGGGGGCCGTCGGCGTGACGGTGAGCTCCGCGACGTCGCCGCCGTCGGCGGTGCACGCGAGCTGCCCGAGGGTCGAGCCGAGATCGACGGTGATCGCCGTGGTCGCGGTGCCCGGCGCGGAGATGGGCTCGCAGCCGCGGATCGTCACCTGCTCTTGCACTTGGGCGCGACCAGCGCCGCCGTTCTTGCCGCAGGTGGTGGTCCACGCCGCGCTCGTCGGCGAGTCCTCGGCGGGGGCGTCGAAGACCTCGATGTCGGCCGCGTAGAAATGCGCGGTCTCGACGTTGGAGAACGCGATCTTCGCGCCGCAGCTCGTCGGCTCGGAGACGCCGATGACGGTGTTGTCCTCGATGTCGTAGACGGTCGCGCGGTACGAGCGGGGCGCGCCGTCGATGTCCGCGCACGGCAGATCACCGAGGAACTCGGCAGGGTCGACGATGATCGCGGTCGTCACGACGGTCGTCGTGTCGGTCGAGGAGTCGTCGCCGCAGGCAGCTGCGACGAGGGCCGAGACCGCGAGCAAACGCTGTGTCTTTTCGCGAAGCAGGCTCCGCATCGCGCCGTCGATAACACCCTTTTCTCGGGGGGAGAACCGCGAAGACCGCGCGGCCCGACGAGCTCGACGCGGGCTCGCCGCCGAAAAAAACGGGTCGTGTCGCGCCTGAAATTTTGCCCGATCGGATCGAGCGTGGTAGCGCCCCCACATGATTCTCCGATGGGATCGCCGCGCAGGCGTCTCGTGCGCGCTCGTCGCGCTCGGCCTCACGGCAGCGACGATGGTGCCCGGTTGTGACACGGGCGCGCGCGGCGTGGATGCTTGCCGCGCGATCGAGTCGGCGCGCTGCGATGCGGCTCCCGCGTGCGAGGGCGACGATGACGACTTCGGCATCGCGACCGACGTGCAAGTGGAGAACTGCAAGGTTTTCTACAACGACCACTGCCTGAACGGCATCGAGAACAACAAGGACTCGGACCCCGATCAGGGCGACACCGACGACTGCGTCGAGGCGGTGAACACCACCGCGGCCTGTCAGCGGAGCGGCGTCGCTTCGATGGCCGACTGCGACGGCGTCACGATGGAGACGGGCAGCGAGACCATCACGCCGTGTCAGGCCTTGCACGAGCCGGAGCTCATGTCTGCGTGCGCGTTCGTCGCGCTCCCGCCTGAAGATTGACGACCGCGGTGATGGTCCTCGCGGCGGGGCTCGGCACACGCCTCCGCCCGCTGACCCTCGAGGTGCCGAAGCCCCTCGTTTGGCTCGGTGATCGACCGCAGCTCGCGCACGTGCTCGACAGCCTGGCGCGCGCCGGAGTGGAGCGCGTGGTGATGAACACGCACCACCTGCCCGAGCGGTTCGCGGAGTTCGTGCGAGCCGGCGCTGCGCCGCTCGCGATCGAGCTCGTCCACGAGACCGAGATCCTCGGGACGGCGGGCGGCGTCGCGAACGCCGCGCGCGCTCTCGGTCCGGGGCCGCGCCTCGTCGTGAACGCCGATATCGTCGCGGATTTCGATCTGCGCGCGGTCGAGGCGCTCGCCGCGCGCGAGCACGCGAGCGCGGTGCTCGTCGTCGGTCCGCGCCGCGCGCGAGGCGAGGGGACCGTGGGGATCACGGCGGACGGGCTCCTCGCGCGCATCCGAGCAGCGAGGCGCGGTGAAGAGGTCGCGGGCGCGGACTACGCGGGCATCGTCTGGCTGGGCGAGGCGCTCTCGCGCTCGCTGCCCGCGCAAGGGTGTTTGGTCGGCGACGTCATCCTGCCCGCGCTCGAGCGCGGAGAGCGCATCGCGATCACGACGCTCGCCGAGAGCTTCGTCGACGTCGGGACGCCTGGTGAGTACCTCGCGGCGAACCTCGAGTGGCTCGCTCGTCGCGGCCTTCGGGCGTGGGTCGCGCCCGACGCAGAGGTCGATCCGCGCGCCGAGCTCCGGGGCGTCATCGTCGCGCCGGGCGCGAGCGTCGGGCCCGGGCTGCTCGAGGACGTCGTCGTCTGGCCAGGCGCTCGCGCCGAGGGGCCCATCGAGCGCGCGGTCGTGACCCGCGCAGGCATCACGCTCGTCCGCTGAGACAGAGCCAAACCGCGGCCGTCGAGGAGCCCGTGCGCGACGAGCGCGCCCTGGTCGCGCGTGCTTTGATGCGGCCGTGACGTCGAGGTCGGAGCCGAAGAATCGGGAGGGCACGCAGCGCGCGGGGAGCGGATTCAGCCCCCCGAAGAGACCCTCGCGCGCCGTCGCGACGCTCGCGCTCGCGCTCGGGATGCTCGCGCTCGCGCTCACCTTCGTGGTCCTCCTGCAGCGCCCACACGAGGCTGGGGATGCGCGGAGCACGGCTCGAGGCTCAGCGAGCGCGGCTCCAAACGCGGCCCCGAACGCGACCTCGAGCGCAGGCCCAGCGCGTGTGGTGGGGAGCACGCGTGTCGTTCGAGGGAGCGTCGTCCGCTACGACGGCCAGCCGATCGCAGGGGCGCGCGTGCAAGCGCGCCGAGCGGGCGTGGACGACGAGGACGAAGAGGACGACGCGCCGGAGGAAGCTCCCCTCGCCAGCGCGCGCACCTCGATCGACGGAACCTTCGAGGTCGAGGCTCCACGCTCGGCGCTGGTGTTCGAAGCCAAGGCAGAGGGCTTCGTCCCTGCGGAGACCGAGCTCGACGCAGGCGCCGCGCAACCCGTTCAGCTCGTGATGAAGCGCGCCGCCGTATTGCGTGGGCGCGTCGTGATGGAGGGCACGGGGGCGCCCGTTGCGGGCGCCGAGGTCGTCGCGGACGATGACAGCTTCGTCATGGCCGAGCCTGTTTGGACCGACGCGGACGGTACTTTCCAGTTCGACGAGGTCGAGCCCGGTATTTACAAGCCGGTAGCTCGTGCGCGCGGACTCTTCGGCCTGGCGTCGCGCGAGATCGTCGTGCGCGCAGGTGTGGAAGGGGAGCTCGCGACGATCACCATGCAGCCCGCGACCGCGCTCTCCGGACAGATCGTCGTGAAGGAGACGCGCGCGCCCTGCCCAGGCGGCACCGTCACCTTGCTCGGCTTCCTGAGCGCGGGGATCACGAGGACGGCCGGCGCGGGCGGCGAGGTGTATTTCGATGCCTTACTGCCTGGTAACTACGACGTGGAGGTCGAGTGCCCGGGTCACCCCTCGAGCCACACGAGCGACGC
The DNA here is from genome assembly GCA_046351325.1 of Polyangiaceae bacterium. Taxonomy (GTDB): domain Bacteria; phylum Myxococcota_A; class Polyangia; order Polyangiales; family Polyangiaceae; genus Xiheicaenibacterium. The sequence goes on from JAXLYR010000002.1 coordinate 808,405, forward strand.
GCCCCTGGTTTTGACCGGCGCCGAGCTCGACATGGAGTTCGAGGTGTCCGACGCGTTCAGCGAGACCTACGAGCCAGTCCTCCGCGCGTTGCTGGTCGACGAGTCCGGCGCGCCCATCGACGGCTCGCAAGCCAACCTGCAGGTTGCCGCGGCAGCGGCGCGTGACCCGCAGAACTTCAACAGCTCTTCTGACGTCGGTGAGGACGGCGCTGTGGAGCTCACACTGCACGAGTTCGGCGACTACGAGGTCGTCGTCGACGGCCCCTTCGGCCGCTACGGCGAGACCTTCGAGGCGACGGTGGTGCCGGGCGGCACGCTGGACCCAGTTCGTTGGGTGCTGCGCGGCGGAGCGCTCGTGGAGGGGCGCGTCCTCGACGTCGAGAACAGACCCGTCAAACGAGCCTGGGTCTCGCTCGCCGGCACGCCCGAAAACGTCGTGGGCACCGACGAAGAAGGCCGCTTCGTCGCGATGAACTTCTCGCGTGGGCCCGTCGACGTCGACGTGTCCTTGAGCTTTGGTCAGCCCTTGCAGATCACCTCGGGGGGCGTCCTCTCCCCGCCGTTCGACCATGTCTATGACATTGTTGTAAGTGCTCCGGTCGGTCGGATAAGCGGCCACGTCGAGGGCGCGGACCTCGAGCTCGATGCGCCCCAAGTCTTCTACCAATGCAGCTCGACCTCGAAGGACTCTCGGACGAGTGACCTCGTCAATGTCGAGCTCGATGGTCACTTCACCATCACCCGATTGCCGAGCGACGCGGTCTGTTCACTCGACGTGAGCGGCGCGCTCGGCGCTTCGGCGCATCGGGACGGCGTGCGTCCGGGCGCGGAGGTCACCTTCGCGCTCATTGCAGGGGCGACACTCCGCGGGCACCTCGCCGACGCACCTGCCGTGTTCGAGGTGTCGTGGCAGGCCGAACAGGGCGGCTTCAGCAGCGGGGAGACCTTCGTCGGGACGCACGGCGAATGGGTGCGAGCGGGCGTTCATCCTGGCCCCGGCGACCTCTACATTCGAGCGCCGGACGGCAGGACGTGGACGGCAAGAGTTACAGTGATGTCAGGCGAGAGCCGTGAGGTAACGGTCCAGTTGGAGGGCGCAACGGAGGGCTCGGACGCCGACGACGAGGAGTGAGCGAGCCGCCCCCAGCTACGAGCGCGACCTGGTCGCGCGTGCTTTGATGCCGCGATGACGTCCAGGCCGGAGCCGAGGAATCAGGGAGGATACCGCCCGAGGAAACCCTCGCCCGCCGTCCCCACGTTCGCGCTCGCGCTCGGGATGGTCGCGCTCGCGCTCGCCTTCGTGCTTCTTCCAAGGCGCTCGCATGAGGCCGAGGATGCGCGGGTCGCGGCCGTCGGCTCCGCGAGCACGGCCCCGAATACGACCCCGAGCGCGGGCTCTGCGCGTGGCGCGATCGTCGGTTCTCGCGTGGTTCACGGGAGCGTGCGCCGTTATGACGGCCAGCCGATCCCGGGTGCGCAGGTGGTCGTACGCCGACAGGACGCGTCCGACGAGGAAGACGAGCCCGAGGATCGCGACGATGCGCCTGTCGCAACCGTCGAGACGTCGAGCGACGGAACCTTCGAGGTCGAGGCTCCACGTACGGCGCTCGTGGTCGGCGCCAAGGCAGAGGGCTTCGTCCCTGCGGAGACCCAGCTCGACGCAGGCGCCGCGCAACCCGTTCAGCTCGTGATGAAGCGCGCCGCCGTATTGCGTGGGCGCGTCGTGATGGAGGGCACGGGGGCGCCCGTCGCAGGCGCCGAGGTCGTCGCGGATGACGATCGCTTCTTCGAGCATGTTTGGACCGAGGCGGACGGTACGTTCCAGTTCGACGAGGTCGAATCCGGGATTTACAAGCCTGTAGCTCATGCGCGCGGGCTCTTCGGCTTGGCGGCGCACGCGATCGTCGTGCGCGCAGGCGTGGAAGGGGAGAGCGCGACGATCACCATGCAGCCCGCGACCGCGCTCTCGGGACAGATTGTGGTGAAGGAGACGCGTGAGCCCTGCCCGGGCGGCACCGTCATCTTGCTGGGCTTCCTGAGCACGGGGATCACCAGGACGGCCGGCGCCGGCGGCGAGGTCTATTTCGATGCCTTACTTCCCGGTAACTACGACGTCGACGTCGAGTGCCCCGGTCACCCCTCGAGCCACACACGCGACGCGCCCTTGTTTCTGTCCGGCGCCGAGCTCGACATGGAGTTCGAGGTGTCGGACGCGTTCAGCAAGGCCTACGAGCCAGTCCTCCACGCGGTGCTGGTCGACGAGGCGGGCGCGCCGATCGACGGCGCGCAAGGCAACCTGCGCGTGTCCGCGGCGGCGGCGCGCGAGCCGCTGAGCTTCGACAGCTCCTCGGACGTCGGCGAGGACGGCGCTGTGGAGCTCACACTGCACGAGTTCGGCGACTACGAGATCGTCGTCGACGGACCCTTCGGCCGATACGGCGAGACCTTCAAGGCGACCGTGGCGCCGGGTGGCACGCTGGACCCAGCTCGCTGGGTGCTGCGCGGCGCAGCGCTCGTGGAGGGGCGCGTCCTCGACGGCGAGAGCCGACCGGTCAGCGGAGCGAGTGTCTCGCTCCCCGGCGCGATCGAGAACTCCGTGGGCACCGATGAGGAAGGGCGCTTCGTCGCGATCGCGTTCTCGCGTGGGCCCGTCGATGTCGAGGTGTCCTTGAGCCTCGGTCAGCCACTGCAGATCACCTCGGGGGGCGTTCTCTCCCCGCCGTTCGATCAAGTTCATGACATCGTTGTAAGTGCTCCCGTCGGTCGGATAAGCGGCTATGTCGAGGACGCGGACCTCGAGCTCGAGTTGCCCCACGTGTTCTATCGGTGCAGATCGCCCTCGAAGGAATCTCGGACGAGGGACCTCGTCTACGTCAAGCTCGATGGTCACTTCACCATCACCCGATTGCCGAGCGACGCGGTCTGTTCTCTCGACGTGAGCGGCGCCCTCGGCGCTTCGGCGCATCGGGACGGCGTGCGTCCGGGCGCGGACGTCACCTTCACGCTCACCGCGGGCGCGACGCTCCGAGGGCACCTCGACGACGCTCCTCCCACATTCGAGGTGTGGTGGGAGGCCGAAGAAGGCGGCGGCAGCAGCGGCGAGCCCTTCGTCGGAACACACGGCGATTGGGTGCGAACCGGCGTCCACCCTGGCACCGGTTACCTCGACATCCGAACGCCGGATGGCAGGACGAGGACTGCCAAAGTTACGGTGATGTCAGGCGAGAGCCGTGAAGTGAAGGTCCAGCTCGAACGCGCCGAGGACCGCGCTGACGCCGACAGCGAATAGGCGTGAGCGAGCGATCGCTATCCGAGCGGCTCACGCTCGCGGCTTGTGGGGCGCGGCGTAAGCCCGCAAGAAGCCCGCGACGTGGAGCTCGCTGAACGCGGCGAGGTCGAGCGGCCTGCAGCGATCGCCGCCGAGCGAGCGCTGGTGAAGGAGCGCGACGAGCAGCGGTGACAAGAACCCGAGCGCTGCGACGCGCAGCCCGAGCGCGTCGCTCGGCGCGAGGCGGACCTCGTGGCGCTCGGCGTGGATCCGCAAGCGATGTTCGACCGCGCGCACCGTCGGTTCGAGCACGCCGTCGAGGTAGCCAGGGCCTGTGACGGGGTCGTCGAACCCGGCGCCGAGGCCCACCGAGAAGAGTCGGCCGACGCCGAAGGTCGTCCACGCGTGCGCGAGGTCTCGCGCGACCTTCGTGAGAGACGCCGCGAGGTCGAGCGCACCCGGATCGGTGAGCGAGGCTGTGTAGGGCGCGGCGTCCTCGCGCACCTGACGCAAGGCCTCGGCGACGGCGCCCGAGCGATCCCCGAAATAGTGCTTCAGCGTGGGGATCGACACGCCGGCCGAGCGCGCGAGCTCCGCGAGGCTCGAGTCTGCGCCCTGCCGGACGAGCCCGGCCCGCACCGCGCGCGCGAGCTTGCGGCGAGCTTCGTCGTGTCCCGGGTTGGGGGTGCCACGTGGGCGGGCCATTGGACTCGAGCCGTAACTGGCGTCGACCTCCGCCGTATTATGTATCATGCTCCAGATAATGAATCCAGCGCACCCGAGCCGCGGGCCGTTCACGGGCTTCGCGAACGTCTGGACCCCCGTCGCGTTCTCCTCCGAGGTCACGACGCGGCCGCTCAGCGTGCGCGTGGCGGGGACGCCCGTCGTGCTCTTCCGAGGCGCGAACGGCGAGCCGGCGGCGCTCTTCGACCGCTGTCCCCACCGCGGCGTCGCGCTCTCGCTCGGCAAGGTTCGGGAGGGTTGTCTCGAGTGCCCGTTCCACGGCTGGCGCTTCGACGGCACGGGCGCGGCGGTCGAGGTCCCGTGGAACCCCGACGCCAAGCTCGAGCGCTTGCACGCGACGGCGCTCCCTTGTCGGGAGATCGGCGGCCAAATTTGGATTTACACGGCTGTCAGCGACGCACAGGTGCCTCAGGAGGGGCCCGCCGTCGCCGACGTCTTCACCCGGCCCGACGTTCGCGTCTCGGGGATCCGCGTCGAGTGGAACACGCACTGGACGCGCGCGATGGAGAACATGCTGGATTGGCCGCATCTACCGTTCGTCCACGCGGCGACGATCGGCAAGTCGATGCGGTCGCGCACGCGGTCGCGCATGGAGGTCGAGTGGACCGCGACGCCGTGGGGCGCAGAGTCCCACATCACGATCGACGGGGCGCGCGAGCCCGCGAGCCTCGATCTCCGCTGGCCGAACCAGATGAACCTGTTCCTCCCCGTGCCGAAGCGCACGCTCGTAATGGCCGTCGCGTGCGTGCCCGTCGACGAGACGCGAACGACGCTGCTCCTCGGGATGGCGCGCGATTTCCTGAAGAGCGCGCTCTTCGACGGCTTCTTCCACCGGACGAACCTCAAGATCGCTACCGAAGATCGCGCCGTCGTCGAGTCGTCGATCCCGGCGAAGGTCCCGCCCCCGAGCGAGGAGAAGTCGGTGCGCACCGACGCGCTCCCCCTGCATTTTCGCAAGCGGTTTTACGCCGAGCTCGAGCCCGCGCTCACGGCCTCCGCGTCTGTTCGCGTCGCATGAGGCGGCTCGCGACCTCGCGCGCTCGCTGCCGATCGAGCGGCTCGTAGACGTCGAGGACGTCGACGCGGTTGTCCTGGCTCATCACGGCGATGCCGCGCTCGAGATAGAAGTGAAAGAGCCGGCCCAGGTGATCGGTGCGCTTCTGACTGGGTAGGCCGAGCGCGGCCTCCATCGTCGTGATGTTCATCCCCACGAAGCACGAGGGGGCGAAGCCGAACGTCGTGACGCCGGGCGGGTCGTTGCAAACCGACCCCTTGGCGAGGACGGTGCGCCCGCGCTTCACGTAGACGTACCAAGCGGTCACCCAGTCGCCGCGCTGTTTGCAGTCGAACGTGAGCATGTCGTCGAAGCCGAGGATGAACGGCAGCTCCTCGTCGGGTTCGTAGCCGGCGTTCGTCCAGAGCTTGCGCGTGCTCTCGAAGTCCATCGTGTCCGAGGGCTCGCCGAGGAGCTTCGTGAGCTCCGCGCGAGACATCCCGGGGCGGACGCCAGCGAGCGAGCGCGTCGTGAACGGTGCTGAGGGCGACGCCGACAGCGCCGTCCACGCCGAGGAGGTCGCGGCCGCCGATGGCGCGAGCTCCACGAACACGACGTCGGGGCCCGCGGAGCTGCACGCACCGAGCGCGAGTGCGAACGCGAGCGAGACGCCCCTCACGAGGCGAGCGCGATACCCTGCTCGTGCTCGATGTTCATCGTCCCTATCGCTCACGAGCACTCCACCGCGCGGCGCCTCCCGTTCGTGACACTTGCCGTGATCGTGGTCAACCTGCTCGCTTTCGTCGCGCTGGGGCAAGTCGCCAAGCCTGCCGAGGCCCGCGCTCTTCAGGCGCTCGAGCTCGCCTCGACGTTCTACGAGCAGCACTCCTATCTCTCGCTCAAGTGCGTAAGCCTACGCGCGGACGACTACGGACCCAAGGTCGCGCCGCCGGTCGACGAAGAGGAGCGCGTCGCGGAGGAGCAGCGCTCGCTCGACGAGCTCTGCGCGAAGGCCGACGACGCCGTGTTCGCGTTGCCGACCCATCGCTTCGGGTACGTGCCGGCGCGCGGCGTCGGGCTCTCGCTCGTGACCCACCAGTTCCTGCACGGGGGCTGGCTCCACCTGCTCTTCAACATGTGGTTCCTCTGGCTCGCGGGGGTGAACCTCGAGGACCGCTGGGGGCGCGCAGTTTTTCCTGTGTTTTACCTTCTCTGCGGAGCGATCGGTGCGCTCGGGCATCACGCGGCCAACGCCTCGTCGTGGACGCCGATGATCGGAGCGTCGGGCGCCGTCGCCGGTGCGATGGGGGCGTTCTTCGTCGTCTTCGGGTCGGCCGAGATCCGCTTCTTCTACATCTTCTTCATCACGTTTCGCCCGAAGGTCGGGACGTTCGGCGCGCGGGCCTACGTGATGCTGCCGCTCTGGTTGGGGCTCGAGGTGCTCTACGGCTTGGTCACGCCGCGCGACGGCGTCGCGCATTGGGCGCACGTCGCCGGGTTTCTCACGGGCGCGGCTGTCGCGTTCGCGCTCAAGCTGAGCAAACTCGACAAGAAGCTTGACGATTCAGTCGAGCGCCGCGCGACCCTGCGGGTCGAGGGCCGCGTCGTGGAGGCTCGCACGCTCGCCGACGAGGGCCGGCCCGCCGACGCGGTCCCGCTGCTGCTCAGGATCTGCGGCGAAGATCCGAACGACATCGACGCGCGCCTCGAGCTCATCCGCGTCGCGACGATGCTCGGTGACAGCGGGCTGCGCGCGCGCGCCACCGTCGACGCCGCGCTCGCGTATCTCAACACGGGAGCGATCGCGACCTCCGTCGACCTCGTCCTCGAGCTCATGCGCTCGGGGCTCGCGACGCACGCGAGCGCGGATCGCATGATGCGCCTCGGCGAGCGGCTCGTCGTGAAGCAGGAAATGGATCTCGCGGGCCAGGTGTTCGCCGCGATCCACCAGCGCACGGCGCGCGACGACGCCGGCGTGCGCGCGGCGCTCGCGCACGCGAGCTTGCTCTCGAAGAAGGGCGACCACGCGGGCGCGAACCAGCTCTTGGAGGTCGCCCGCAAGGGGCCGGACATGTCCGCGGACACGCGCGAGCGGCTCGAGGTCGTGAGCGCGCAGGTCGCGCGCGCGGCGCAGTCGCGGACAGGAATGTAAGCGCATCCGTCGTGTCAGCAGCCGGGCTCGGTGTCGGCGACGTGGGTCGTCCGCGTGCGCGGCTCGATCCAGTAGCCGTCGTCCCGCGTGAGCACCACGTCGCGCAGGCCGAGCTTGCGCAGCGTCGCGATGGCGACGCGCACGCGGGTCGCCGCGGCCTCGGGGAGGATGCGCTCGCCAGGCCAGCCCGCGCGCGTGAGATCGTGCACGTCGAGCGTCACCGACGGGGCCTCGCGCTGCGATCGCGCGAGCGCCGCGAGGATCCTCCGGAGCGAGCCACGCCGCGACAGATCCACGCGCGCGGCGCGATCGACCGAGAACCAAAGCGCGTCCGGGCCGAGCTCGAGCTCGCGTGCGCCGAGCGTTCCGTCGAGCGGAGCCGGCGTGGGTGGAGCGAAGCGAGGCTGGGGTTCGGAGCGAGCATTTCCCTCGGGCGCGGCGTGTGGCTCGAACGAGGGATCGGCGAGCGAGAGCGCTCGCTCCAACATGCGCAGCGCGAAGCGCGCGTCGAGGTTCGTGCGCGTCGCGATCGCGTCGACGTCGTCGCCGGTCACGAGGGCGTCGCGGGTTCGGCGCCACGAAGCGACCGCGTCGCTCGAGCGGTTCGGCAGCGAGAGCTCGAGCGCGCCGAGCAGCAGATCGACCGTCCAGCGCATGGTCCGGAACATCCCGCGGCGAGCCTCGGTGCGGGCGCGCGCCGAGCGCTGCGAGGCCTCGGCGGTGGAGGACTGCGCGAGCGCGACGAGCGCGAGGCCGGCCTCGGCCATCGCCGACTGCTGCGGCATGTTGAGCCGCGCGAGCAGCGCGAGCGCGCGCTCGTAGTCGACGCGCGCGAGGTCGAGCCGGCCTGCCTCGAGGTGCAGGCCGCCGCGGCGGCACGCGTAGATGGCCTCGTAGGTGCGCTCGTGCGTGCGCTCGAAGCGACCGAGCGCGTCGCTGAGGAGCCGCTCGGCCTCGTCGTAGCGCCGAGCCTCCTGCTCGAGCTGCGCGAGGTTCGCGAGCCCGAGCGCCGCGAGCCACTCGTCACCGATCGAGTCCGAGAGCGCCGTGGCCTTGCGGTTGCGCTCGCGGGCGGTCTCGAACTCCGCGAGGTCGCACGCGAGCCTGCCGAGGCAGGCGGTGTTCATCGCGAGGAGTCGCACGAGACGCTTACCCTCCGGTAAGTCGAGGACCTCGGCGGCGCGCGCGTGCGCGTCCTCGGCGAGGCTCAGCTGACCCTGCGCGCGCCACTGGATCCCGCTCGTCGCGAGGGCGTAGGCGCGCAGGCCGAGCGGCACGTCGGCGCCGTCGCGCACGGGGCGGCCGATCTCGTCGGCCTCGGCGTGGCGACCCGTCGCGCTCAGCGTCGTCGCCAGCGCGAGCGTCGCGATCGTGGTGAGGCGCGGCCCGAGGGGAGGTCCCTCCGAAGCGGGCGTCTCGAGGCAGCGGCGCAGGTATCGCTCGGCGCGCTCGCTCGGCAGCTCGTAGAGGAGCGCGAGCGCGCACACCGTGACGACCCACGAGGGTGCGACGTGGGGCAGCAGAGCGGCGCGCTCGACGAGCGTTACAAGATTGTCACGCTCGGCGCGGATCGCCCCGAGGACCTCCGGCCGCGGCTCGGTGGTCTGCAGGAGCCGCGCGTCGACGAGCGCGTCGGCGGTGAGGGAGAAGCGGTCGAGGAGGGCCGCGTCGAGCCGCGCGAGAGTGACGGACTTGTCTGTAAGCGCAACGCCCGTGAAGGCGCGGACGCTCCGAAAGAGCGACAGCCTGCCGCTCGCCGCGTCGGCGCGGAGCAGCGACTTGTCACGGAGCGCTGCGAAGAGCGCGATGGCCTCGGACTCGTCGCGGGGGCGCTGCGCGGGGTCGAGCTCGCTCGGTGGGAGCTCCGCCGCGACCGCGACGAGCACGGCTGCTGCGACGTCGACGTCGAAGTCCGTGGCGAAGCGGCTGCACACCGCGAGCGCGAGCCGCTCGGCGGGGGACAGCAGATCCCACGACCAGCGGATGGCGGCCTCGAGCGTGCGGTGCCTGCCGCGCCGGCTCTCGACGCCGAGGACGAAGGCGTCGTTCGTCGCGAGCCGATCGGCGAGCTGCCGAGGTGTGAAGAGACGGGTGCGCGCGGCCGCGAGCTCGATCGCGAGCGGGATGCAGTCGAGCCGCGCGACGAGCTCGCCGATCGTGGCGTCGTCGGCGGCCCGGATGTCGGAGCCCGCGTCGGAGGCGCGCGTGCGAAAGAGCAGCGCGGCGTCCGCGGGCGTGAGCGGCGCGAGCTCGACGACGACCTCACCCTCGCAAGCGAGCCGCTCGCGCGACGTGACGATGAACGCGAGGCCCTCGTGCTGCGCGAGCAACCTGACGAGGAGGGGCGCGGCGCTCGCGAGCTGCTCGAAGTTGTCGAGCACGACGCAGGTCGGGCCGCGCGCCGCGAGGAGCTCCGCGGTCGAAGGGCGCGCCGCCCCGAGCGAAGCGCGAGCGCCGTCGGGGCTCGGCGCGAGGCGCGCGAGCGCTCGGTCGATCGCGCTCTCGAGGAGCGCATCGTCGCGCTCGGCGGCGAGGTCGCAGACCACGAGCGCGCCGCTGAAGCGAGCCTCGACCGCGGCCCTCGCTTGCTGCACGAGCTCCGACTTCCCGATGCCTGGCGGCCCGATCACGCTGACGAGGCGCGCGCCCGCGTCGAGCACGTCGAGGAGCCGCGCGAGCTCCGCCGCTCGCCCGAAGATCGCGCGGCGACGCGTCGCTTCGGGGCGGGCGACGTCGCGCTCGGCGTCTTCGGCGTTCACCACGCGCAGGTGACGCGGGGCGAGCGAGAGGTCTTTTGAGGACATTTCCGTTCGCGCGGACCCGGTTAAAGGGGGAGCGACGAAGAGGTTTAACCGATTTTCATTCGTCGGGAGCGCTCGACTGGCGCACCGTCCTCGACATGAAGACGACGCCTCCTTCTCGACGCACGCTCCTCGTTTCGATGCTCTCGGTCGCCGCGATCTCCTTCTCGTTCGGGTGCGGCGACGACACCGGGACCGGGGCCTCCGGGGGATCCGGCGGAGGCGGCGCGCCTGCTGCGGGTGGCGGCGGTCAAGCGAGCGTCGGCGGTGACGGTGGCAGCGGCGGGGCAGGCGGCGCGGTCGATCCCCTCGAGACGGCGGTGCGAGGGCACGACTGGGTGAAGCTCCCGAACGGCCCGACGGTCTCGCAGGGGAAGCAGGACGACATCTTTTTCTTGAACAAGGATAAAGGATTCCTCGCGAGCGGCCCGAAGGGGGCAATCTTCTCGACCGAGGACGGCGGCGCGTCTTGGACGCAGGTCTTCACCAGCGCGACGACCTATTTCCGCGCCGTGCTCTTCACCGACGAGCTGCACGGGTTCGCCGGCAACATCGGCGCTGGTCTCGCCCCGTCGATCAGCGACATCAACCTGATGTACGAGACGACGGACGGCGGCGCGACGTGGAATCCGGTCACGAACATCACCGGCTCCGCTGCGAAGGGGCTCTGCAATTTCACGGCGGTCGATCAGGACACCATCTTCGGGATAGGGCGCGCGAACGGGCCCGCGCACCTGCTCCAGTCGAGCGACGGCGGCGCCAACTGGGTCGCGACCGATCTCAGCACGTGGCTCATGATGGCGATCGACGGTCGGTTCACGTCGGCGACCGACGGCCTCGTCGTCGGCATGGCTCCGGGCGCGAAATGCTCGGTCATTCGCACGACCGACGGCGGCGCGACCTTCAACAGCGTCTTCACATCCGCGACGCCGGGCAGCCTGTGTTGGAAGATCCAGTTCCCGTCGCCGGACGTCGGCTACGTGGCCATCCTGGACACCGCGAACGGCTCTGGGACCTTCGCCAAGACGCTCGACGGCGGGCTCACCTGGCAAGAGTTCCCGCTCCCGACCAACGGCTCGCCCTACACCGGTATTGGCGTCGGCTTCATCAACGAGAACATCGGGTGGATGGCCCCGGAGGAGCCGAACGAGGAGGTCTATCGGACCTTCGACGGCGGCATGACCTGGGAGGTCGATCCGGTGCTGAAGGCCCCTATCAACCGGTTCCGCTTCGTCGACGCAAATACGGCTTACGCCGTCGGCGGCGCCGTGTGGAAGCTCGACCTCAGCGGCAATTGATATGGGCTTTGTCCGAACAGCTTTGGCCTCGCTCGCGCTCTTCGCTTCGGCGTGCGCGGACGAGTTCATCGACCCCGCGGGCGAGCCCGACGATTCGTCCGTAGCGGAGCCCCCGCCGAGCGAAACGACTGGGTTCGCCGTCGGCGACGTGTTGCCTCCGCTCGCGTTCGACGGCGTCGACGAGGCCGGCGCTCGCACGCGGGTCGCGCTGTCCCGATATGCCCTCTCCGAGGAGAACTCTCCCGATGCGCCGTCGCGGCTCTTGGTCCTCGAGGTGAGCGGGGGGCTCTGGTGCGGCACGTGCCGCGCGCTCGCCGAGAACCTCGGTGACCCGAGTTGGTCTTACGCAGCGCGCTTCGACAGGCTGGAGATCCTGCTCCGCGGGCGCGATAACGGCATAGCGAACGCCCATGTCGACCCCGCCGCCTGGCAGCGTGAGGTCGCGCCCGGCGTGGCCGCCGTCATCGACCCTGATTTCGTATTTTCGGCGACCTTCGCGAGCCCCGAACGGCTGCCGCTTTATGTGCTCGTCGACGAGCGGACGCTGCGCGTGGTCGACGCGCTCAGCCAGCCGGGGCCGCGCGAGCTCCGCTCGGCGATCGCCGCGAACCTCGACGCGCTCGATGGATTGGACGCGTCCTCGAATGAAGAGGAGCGGCTGGTCGATGGACTCTTCGACGAGGTGGAGTGGGCGATGATCCGCGATATGGGCACAACGCCCGGCGCGCCGCCTCGAGACGACACGAACTCCGTCGCAGACTCACCGCTCGCGGCGAACCTCGGGCGCTCGCTCTTCTTCGACTCGGGACTCTCTCCCTCGGGTGAGGTCTCCTGTGCGAGCTGCCATGATCCGGCGCTCGCGCTCTCGGACGGTCGCGCGCGCGCAGTGGGCGCCGGGCTGGGTCCGCGGCGCACGCCGTCGATCGCGCTCGCGGCGCACGCGCGATACCAGGATTGGGACGGTCGCGCGGACTCGCTCTGGGCGCAGGCGCTCGGTCCGCTCGAGAATCCCCTCGAGTTCGGTGCGTCACGGGCGTTCGTCGTGCGCCGCGTGCTGACCGCGCACCTCGACGAGTACCGCGCAGCCTTCCCCGAGGCCTCGATTCCGAAGCTCGACCTCGTTCCGGAGTCCGGCAAGCCCGGTGACGCGAGCTATGACGCGCTGCCGCTCGAGACCCGACAAGCCATCACCGAGGTCTTCGTGCGAGCGGGCAAGTCGATCGCGGCGTTCGAACGCACGCTGCGCGTCGCGCCGAGTCCGCTCGATCGCTACGCGGCCGGTGACTCGAGCGCGCTCACGGACGAGGAGAAATACGGGCTCCTGCTCTTCTTCGAGAGCGGGTGCGCCCAATGTCATTGGGGGCCGCGGCTCACCGACGACGCCTTTCACAATACCGGTGTCGCCGCGAGCGATGGAGATCTCGGCCGCTATGCCGGAGTCGACGCCTGGCGAAATAGCGAGTTCCGCGCTGACGGCGCATGGAGCGACGCGCCGAATCGAACCCTCGAGTCTCTCGTCCAGCGATCCGCTCTTCATATTGGGCAATTCAAGACGCCAGCGCTGCGCGGGGTCGCGGACAGCGCCTTCTTCGGGCACGACGGTTCGCAGTCGACCCTCGCGTCCGTGACCGAGGCCTACGCGCTACGCCCGTCCTCGCACGGGCCTGGCGACGCGGACCCGTGGCTCGTCCCGTTCGGTGAGACCGCACAGTGGGGGCTCGTGCCGTTCCTCCGCGTCCTAAGCGCACCGCTCGACGCTCCGTCCTTGTGAGCCTCGTGCGCCGACGCGGTCTGTAGACTGGCCGCGTGCTCCGCCCTCGACATGTGCTCGGCCCGCTCTTCAGGGTCCGTGGGCTCGTCGTCTCGAATGTCTTCGTCCTCGACGGCGGTCCTGGCGATCGCTGGATCATCGACACGGGCCACGTCGCGGAGCGCCCGCTCGTGGTCGCCGGGCTGCGAGCGACAGGGCTCTTGCCGAGCGCGGTGACAGGCGTGCTCCTCACGCACCGCCACTCGGACCACGCGGGGAACGCGGCGTACCTCCACCGCGAGTTCGGAGTCCCTGTCTTTGCTCATGCCGACGACGCGGCCGTCCTCGCGGGCGCGCGCGAGAAGCCGCCGCTCCGCCCCGTCACGGGCGACCCGATCGCTTGGGTTTTTGCTCAGCTCGAGAACCGCACGACGACGCGCGTCACCATCGATCGCGCCCTCGAACACGGGGACATCGTGGGGAGCCTCGAGGTTCATCACGCGCCCGGCCACACCGATGGCTCTGTGCTTTACCGCCACGGCGAGACCGAGTCGCTCCTCTCGGGGGACGCGCTCCTCGCTGCCGTTCCGCCGCTCACGATCACGCAGCGCATGTGCCTGCCTCACCCCGACTACGCCACGAGCCTCGAGCAGGCCCTCGCGTCGCTGCGCGCCTTCCACGCGGAGGGCTACGGCTACGAGAACCTGCTCGCGGGGCACGGCAATCCCATCCTCGGCGGGGCGCACAGGCGCGCGCTGGAGCTCCTCGCCGAGGCGCCCGCTCAGCCTCGATCGTGACGGTCGTCACCACAAGGTTCGGGGAGCGGGAGGGCGCGTGCTATCGTGGACGCGTGTCCGGGGAGGCCGAAGGCCGCGAAATTATCACGGAGATCCTCTCGCGAGACGCTTCGGGGCTGAAGCTCCGCTCGCGCAAGCTTCGGCTCGAGATCGTGACGGGGCCCCAGGCGGGGCAGAGCTTCGACTTCGCCGGACCCGAGGTCACGATCGGCTCGGCGCGCGGCTCGAACCTCATCCTGTTCGACGGCGCCGTGAGCCGCCACCACCTCACGCTGAAGATCGAGCGCGGCGCGGTGCGCGTCGTGGACGCGGGCAGCCGCAACGGCACCGTGCTCGATGGAGTGCTCGTGCGCGACGCCTACACGCGAGCCGACTCGACGCTCGCGGTCGGGAACACGACGCTCCGCGTGCGTATCTTGAACGACGTTATCGAAATACCCCTGTCTTCGCGCGAGTCGTTCGGCGGTCTCATCGGGGTGAGCGTCCCGATGCGCGTCGTCTTCACGCTGCTCGAGCGCGCCGCCGCTGTGGAGGACACGGTCCTCATCGAGGGCGAGACTGGTACGGGCAAGGAGCTCGCCGCCGAGGCGCTCCACGAGGAGAGCCCGCGCGCGAGCGGGCCGTTCGTGGTCTTCGACTGCTCGGCTGTCGCGCCGAGCCTCGTCGAGAGCGAGCTCTTCGGGCACGTGCGCGGCGCCTTCTCCGGTGCGGTCGCCGATCGCGAGGGAGCCATCGAGGCCGCCGACGGGGGCACGCTCTTCCTCGACGAGATCGGTGAGCTCCCGCTCGAGCTCCAGCCGAAGCTCCTGCGGGCCCTCGAGCGCTTCGAGGTCCGACGCGTCGGCTCGAACACCCCGCGCAAGGTCGACGTCCGCGTCGTCGCGGCCACGAACCGCAACCTCTTCGAGGAGGTCGCGGCCCGCCGATTCCGCGAGGACCTCTTCTATCGGCTCGCCGTCGTGCGCGTGACTTTGCCGCCGCTCCGCGAGCGCCCCGACGACATCCCCGTGTTGGTCGCGCACTTCACCGCCGAGGCCATCCGTCGCGGTCGCAAGGTTGCGCCTCTCTCGGATCGGGCCGTCGCCAAGCTCGCGAACCAAGCCTGGCCTGGCAACGTGCGCGAGTTGAGGAACGCGGTCGCGCGCGCGCTCGCGCTAGGCCTGGACCATCACGGCGCGGCCGATGCGGCGGGCGCGGGTGCCGTCGCAGGTGAGGTCTCGCCCGAGGCCGTCGTGAGGGCGCTCGTCGATCTGAGCGTCCCGCTGAAGGAGTCGCGCGATCGCATGTCGGACGCCTTCGAGGAGGCTTATCTCCGGCAAGCACTGGCGGAGACGGGGGGCAATGTCACCCGGGCAGCAGCGCTCGCTGGCGTGAACCGCAAGTTCATTCAGCGCGCAGTCCTACGATTTGGGCTGCGCGCTTCGGATGACGAGTGAGTTCGCGGTATACTCCAGGTGTGCGGGCTCGCTCCGGCTCGGCCAATGCGAATGCAGCCCAAGCCGACGCGCCCGATCAGCGCATCGGCCGCTACGCCATCTACGGTGACATCGCGACCGGCGGTATGGCGACCGTGCACTTCGGTCGACTGCTCGGGCAGGCCGGGTTTTCCCGTGATGTAGCCATCAAGCGGCTGCACCCGCAGTACGCCAAGAACCCCGACTTCGTCGCGATGTTCCTCGACGAGGCGCGGCTCGTCTCGCGCATCCTCCATCCCAACGTCGTGCCCGTCTTGGACGTCGTCGCCGAGTCCGGCGAGCTCTTCCTCGTGATGGAGCTCGTCCCCGGCGAGGCTCTTTCGAAGCTCGTGCGCAACACCCCCGAGGGCGTGCCCCTGCCGATCGCGGTCGCGATCGCAGTCGGCATGCTCGAGGGCCTGCACGCGGCGCACGAGGCGCGCGGTGAGGACAAACAACCGCTCGACATCGTGCACCGCGACGTCTCGCCACAGAACGTCCTCGTGGGGACCGACGGCGTCGCGCGCCTCATCGACTTCGGCGTCGCGAAGGCCGTGGGCAACTCGGTGATGACGCGCGACGGTCAGATCAAAGGCAAGGTCGCGTACATGGCGCCCGAGCAGATCGCCGCGCTGCCCGTCGATCGGCGAGCCGACATCTACTCCGCCGCCGTGGTCCTTTGGGAGATGGTCACCGGTCGTCGGTACTTCGGTGAGGGCATCGAGTCCGACGCTGCGCTCGTCATGCGCGCGATGAACCACGAGCCCGCGCCGCCGAGCTCCGTGCGCAAGGAGATCCCTGCCGAGCTCGACGCCATCATCCTGAAGGGCCTCAGCAAGACCCCGGCGAATCGCTTCGCGACGGCGCGCGAGATGGCGCAGGCCCTCGAGAAGATCGCCGCGCCAGCGGCCGCGCGTGACGTCGCCCGCTGGATGGAGGCGAAGGCCGGTGAGGCCCTGCGTCGGCGCGCCCACCAGATGTCCGCGTTCGACCTCTCGATCGCGACCGAGCTGCCCGGCCGGTCCTCGATGCTCGCCGCGGCGAAGATCATCCCGCGCACCGACTCGAAGCTCGCGTTCCTCGCGCGGCCCGCACCCGAGCAGGACGTCGGATCGGGCGTCGAGACCTCGCCCGCGATCGCGGCCGCTCGCGCGAGCAAACCTCAGGATTTGGCAGCGATCGCGCAGCCCGCGGCGAGCCCCGCGAGCCCGCCCCAGGGAGCCGCGCTCGAACCTGTGAGCGCCGTCGAGCCTGAGAGCGCAGCTCCACGAGCGACCGTCGCGCTGGTCGACGAGGCGAGCCGACACGAGTTCGTCCTGCCGCAGGCGGCTGGTTCTCGATCGCGACGGAGCGCCGGTTGGATCGCGCTCGCGCTCGTCTTGGCCTCGGGCGTCGGCTTCGTGACCGCGCGCATGTTGGATCGAAGCGAGCGACCTCTGGTCGCGGCGCGCCCTTCTTACGGGGAGCGCGGGCCTGCTGTGGCGACGTCGCTCGCGCCGGGTGCCGCGGCGCCGACTGCGACGACCGCGCAAGGCTCGGGTGGGGCGAGCGCAAGCGCGGCCGCGTCGGCTAGCGTGTCCGCGCCACGGCCAGCGCTGACCAACACGAGCTCCAACAAGGCACCTCAGCCCGCGCGAACCACCACCGCGACGACCACGGCCGCAGCTCGGCCGGGCTCGTGCGACCCGCCCTACACGATGACTGCTGACGGCGTGAAGCGCTTCAAGCCGGAATGCCTCCGCTGAGCGATCGAGCCTTCATCGCGAGACGCTCCGTCGTGGCCCTGCTCGGGGTCGCGAGCTGGATCGTCACGACGCCCGCGCGCGCGGACGTGCAGTCCTGCATCGACGCGCACGTCGAGGCGCAGCGCGCGCAGCGCGATCACAAGCTGCGCGCGGCGAAGGCTTCGCTCCTCAAGTGCGCCGCCGAAGAGTGCCCGACCGCCGTCGTCAGCGAGTGTTCGCACATGCTCGAGGACGTCGAGCGCGCGACCCCGACGTTGGTGTTCGAGGTGCGCGACGAGCGCGGAACCGAGGTCGTCGAGGCGAGCGTCTTCGACGGTGAGGAGCTCCTCACCGAGCGCATCGACGGCAAGGCCGTCGCGATCGATCCCGGCGAGCACACCTTCACCGCGAAGCTCGGGCCCGACAAAGAGATCACGACGGCGCCCGTCACGCTGGTCGTCCGCGAGGGCGAGCAGGCGCGCCTCGTCGTCCTCGGCAAGAAGGCGGAGGACAAGCCTGCAGCGAGCGGCGGAGGCCCGCACCCCGCGTTTTGGGCTGTGGGCGCGCTCGGGGTCGTCGGCCTCGGCTTGTTCGCGGGGCTCGGTGGGGCAGGGCTCGCGGCGCGCGCCGACCTCGATGAACAAAATTGTAAGCCCAACTGCGACCCCGACGAGGTCGATCGGATCCGCGCGCTGTTCCTCGGGGCGGACATCTCGCTCGGCGTCGGCGCGGCCGCGCTCGTGACCGCGACGATCCTGTATTTCGCGCTCCCCGCCCCGTCGTCGACCGCGGCGGCCTCGGTGAGGGTGGGCCTCGACGTCGCGACGGCCGCGCTCGCGGGCGACGACCGCGGGCTCGTCTTCGTGTCGGGCGCGTTCTGACGGTGAAACGTCAGAGATAACGCAGCCGGGGCGCGAGCTCGTCGAGCGGCGCGACCTCTTCGATCGCGCCCGCGTCGATGGCGGCCTTCGGCATGCCGAAGATCACGCTCGTCGTCTCGTCCTGCGCGAGCGTGCGTCCGTCCGCGCGGCGGATCGCGAGCGCACCTTGCGCGCCATCGCGGCCCATCCCGGTCATGACGATCGCGCAAGCGCGTCGACCGTAGACCTTGGCCGCGGAGGTCATCGTGAGGTCGGCGGCAGGCCTGCAGCCGTGCACGAGCGGACCGTCGTGCAGCACGACGAGCCCGCGATCATCGAACTCGAGGTGTCGATCGCCGGGCGCGATGAGCACGAGCCCAGGGCGTGGGCGATCGCCGGCGCGAGCCTCGCGCACGCGCACGAGCGACTCGGCGTCGAGGCGCTCGGCGAGCGAGCTCGTGAAATGTTCGGGCATGTGCTGGACGACGACGACGGCGTGGCGTGTGTCGGCGGGCAAGGCAGGGATGAGCCGCGAGAGCGCAGCGGGACCGCCGGTCGAAACCGCGACGACGCAGAGCTTCGAGAGGACGGCGGTGGCTGCGGGCTCCGGAGCGCGTCGGTTCGGTGTGCTGTCGGGCGCCGGCGTCTTCTGCGGGCGCGAGGTGCCCGCGCGCTGCATCGATCGGGGGCGCGACGACGCGGCCGCGACCAGCTTCTGCGTGAGCTCGTCCTGGACGCGGCTGAGATCGGCGGAGACCTCGCCGGCAGGCTTCGTCACGAAGTCGACCGCGCCCGCGCCGAGCGCGTCGAAGGTCTCGCGCGCGCCCTTCTGCGTGTGCGCCGAGAACATCACCACGGGGGTCGGCTTCACGCGCATGATCTCGCGAACGGCG
Organism: Polyangiaceae bacterium; assembly: GCA_046351325.1. Classification (GTDB taxonomy): domain Bacteria; phylum Myxococcota_A; class Polyangia; order Polyangiales; family Polyangiaceae; genus Xiheicaenibacterium. The sequence goes on from JAXLYR010000002.1 coordinate 827,140, forward strand.
TCGGCGCCGGTCTGCCCCGGCATGTTGAAGTCCATCGTCACGACGTCGGGTGTGAGGGCCTGCACCTTCGCGAGCGCGTCGGCGCCGTCGCGCGCTTGCCCCACGACTTCGAAGCGACCCGTCGCGGTCAGCGTCCTCGCGATCGCGGCGCGCATGAAGCTCGAGTCGTCCACGACGAGGACGCGGATGCGCTGCGTTTTGTCTCCGACGGTCATGCGACGTCTCCCTCGTCTCCCTCGCGGCGCGCGGCGATCGATCTCACCACGTAGCCCGTCACGGGCTCGCTCACACCCTTCAGCTCGAGCCCGACCGCGGCCTCGACCTCGACGAGCTCACCGAGCGCGTCGCGCGTCGATTGGCTCACGAGCACGCCCCCGATGGGGCATTTCGACTCGTAGCGGTTCGCGCGGTTCACGGTGTCGCCGATCACGGTGAAGTCGCGCCGCACGAACCGCGAGCCGAGGTCGCCGCGCACGAGCGGGCCGGTGTTGATGCCGATGCGCATGCGCAGCTTGATCTCGCGGCCCTCGTTGAAGGGGGCCATCGCGGACTGCATCGCGAGCGCCGCGCGCACCGCGCGCTCGGGCGGGGGAGGGGCGCCACGCACCTCGTCGAAGACCGCCATGATCGCGTCGCCGATGAACTTGTCGATGTCGCCGCCGTTGTCCTTCACGATCGGGCACATCGCGTCGAAGTAGGCGTTCAAGAGCTCGATCACCGCGCGGGGCGCGAGCCGCTCGGACATCGACGTGAAGCCCGCGAGGTCGGAGAAGAGCACGCTCATCGTGCGCTCTTCGGCGCGCACGGAGTGGAGGGCGCCCGCGGCCGCGCGCTCCTCGGCGGCGCGCCGCGCGCCGTCCGAGATGTAGAGCGAGCTCGCCTCTTTGTAGGAGGCGAGCCGTCGCTCGGCGAGCGTGCGCTCGACGATCGCCACGCATTTGTCTTGGGCAAACGGCTTGACCAAATACGCCGACGCGCCGGCCGCGCGGAGCTGCGCCATGTCGCGCTTCGAGTCGCGCGCGGTCAGCATGATGACAGGGATGTTCCTGAGCTCGGGATCACGGCGGAGCGCGTGAACGAGCTCGAAGCCGCTCATCACCGGCATCTCGTAGTCGGACACGACCAGCGCGGGCCGGACGATGCGCGCGCGCTCGAGCGCGACCGCGCCGTCCTGCGCCGTCACGACCTCGAAGCCCTGCCGCGACAAGCAGTCCGCGACGAAGTGTCGCTGCGCCGGCGAGTCGTCGACGACGAGGATGCGCTCGCGCGAGCAAGGCAGCGAGCCCGCGATGAGGACGTGCACGCGGGTCGAGAGCTCCTCGAGGACGACGGGTTTGACGAGGTAGTCGTCGGCGCCGGCGTCGAAGCCGCGCTCGAGATCCGCGGCCTCGCCGAGCGTCGAGCAGATGAGCACCGGGACGTGCGCGCTCTCGCTGCGGGCCTTGATGGCGCGGCAGAGCTCGTAGCCATCCATGATGGGCATCTCGACGTCCGTGATGACGAGATCGACTCGCTGGGACTCGACGACCTTGAGGCCCTCGGCGCCGTCGCGCGCGGAGACGACGGAGAAGCCCTGCTCCTCGAGCATCGGGACGGTGTGCCGATGAATCAGCGGCGAGTCATCGACGAGGAGGACGACCTTCTGCGTCGAGGTCGCGACGCCGACTGCATCCACGACCTCGGCGTCGGTGAACGGCGCGAGCAGAAAGGAGTCGGCGCCGACCGAGCGCGCGAGCTCTCGGTCGCGGGCCTCGACGCCGAGCAGGACGAGCGACGCCGAGGTCCCGCGAAGCATCGCGAAGGCCTGATCGATCGAGGCGTCCGGCAGGCGACGCGGCAGCACGATCGCGCTCGGCGTGAGCTCGCTCAGGCGAGCAGCGACCTCGCTCGCGGTCTTCACCGCGACCACGTGGTGACCGAGCGGCTCGAGCGGTCGCTTGAAGAACCCGAAGAGGAGCGGGCTCTCGGTGACGACGACGACGTTCATCGGTCGGGCTCCTCCTCGGCGTGTGGGCTCGACTGCGGGTGCGCGGGCCCGTGACCGTGATGTCCCGCGAGCAGCCGCTCGACCGCGCGCAGGAGCTCCTGCCGATCGTGCGGCTTCGTGATGTAGTCGTCGACGCCCGCGTCGAAGCCGCGCACGCGATCGATGCGCTCGCCGCGGCTCGTCACCATCACGATGGGCGTGTCGCGGTACGAGCTCATCGCGCGGAGGGCGCGCGTCAGCTCGTAGCCGTCCATGTGCGGCATCATCACGTCGGTCGAGACGAGGTCGAACGACTGCTGCTTGCAGAGCTCGAGTCCGATCGCGCCGTCTTCGGCCGTCGTCACCTCGAAGCCTGCGTCGGTGAACAGCCTGCGCAGGGACTCGCGCACGGTGTCCGAGTCGTCGACGACGAGGAGCGAACCTCGCCGCCCTGGCCCGCGCGCGCGCTTCACCGCGCGGGCGCCGACGGGCCGCGAGAGCGCTCGCTGGATCACCGCAGGCACGTCGAGGATGAGCGCGCAGCGGTCGCCGAGCAGCGTCGCGCCCGACGCGCACGGGACGGCGGAGAGGAGCTGCCCGAGCGACTTGATCACGATCTCGCGCTTGGCGAGGAGCGCGTCGCAAGAGAGCGCGTAGAGCGCGCCGCTCGACTCCGTGAGGACCACGTGGAGCGCTTCGTCGCTGTCGGTGCCGTCGAGCTCGAGCGCGCGCGCGAGCCGCACGAGGGGCACGCTGCGCCCCTCGACGACGAGGGCCTCGCGGTCGCCGATCATCGCGACCTCCGAGGGCTGCACGACCAGCGTCCGCTCGACCGAGTCGAGCGGTATCGCGAAGACCTCGCCGCTCACCCGCGCGAGGATCACCTGGATGATCGCGAGCGTGAGCGGCAGCCTCAGCGTGAAGGTGCTGCCGCGGCCGGGCGCGCTGTCGATGTCGATCGTCCCCTTCAGCTTCGTCACGATCGTCTGGCGCACGATTGGTCCATTCCGACGCTGCGTCCTGACACGTCTGTAACCTTGCGGCCGTCGAGAACCCGGGCTTGAAGATGAGGTCGAGCATCGCGCGCGTATCCATCGCGGCGACCTCGCCGAGAGACGAGCCCGCGCGCTCGATCGCCTTCTCGGCGAGCCGCGCGGCGTCCATCCCGCGCCCATCGTCGGTCACGCGGATGACCACCTGGTTGCCGGCGGGTGCGAGCCTCGAGGCGCAGGACGGCCTCGGCGGGCTTGCCCGCGCGCTCGCGGCTCTTCGATCTTCGACGCCGTGATCGACGGCGTTGCGGCCGAGGTGCAGGAGCGGCTCGTCGAGGGCCTCATTGCGAGTCGGTCGAGCTCGGTGTCCTCTCCTCGATCCTCGAGGCGGGCCGATTTGCCGAGCGTCTGGCAGAGATCGCGCACGGTGCGCTGGTGCTTCCGAAAGATGCCGCCGATCGGGACCATCCGCAGGCGCATCACCTGCTCGCGGAGCTCGCTCGATCACCGAGGTAGCCCGTCGACGCGGCCGAGGTCGTCCGCGATGGACCCGAGCACGCGCTCGATTCGCCGAGATCTTCGGCGAAGTCGAGCAGGGGTCGAGGGTCGTTGAGGCCGCGCCCGCTCAGGCCCGCGGCGCGGCCATGCGCTGGAGAGCCTCGCTCGCGGCGAGGCGTCGCGCGAAGCCGCGGGTCGGCCGAGAGCTCGGTCGTGATCGAGGCGAGCACCCGGAAGGCGCTGCGCAGCCTGTCGCGACCGAGCACGAGCTCCCGACCAGGTTGAGCAGCCGATCGAGCTTGTCGAAGTCGACGCGGATCGTCTCGCCGCGCGGCGTGGGCCGCGCCGTGTGGGGCGTGCTCTTCGGCGGCCGGCGCGCCGGCGCCGACCTTCACCGGCTGGGCCGCGGGTTGATGAGGAGCGCTCGCGGTGAGCGGGCGCCGCGCCCGGGTTGCGCAGCGCTTGAGCACGCGCGCCGCGTCGATCGAGGACGCGCGCGACCTGGCTTCGTCGAGCATGGCGCGCAGGGCGTCGAGCGCGGCGAGCAGCGCGTCGACGACCGAGCTGTCGACGGCGGCGTCCCGTCGCGCAGCTGGCCGACCAAGTCCTCGGCGGCGTGCGCGAGCCGGTTCACCGGCTCGAGGCCCACCATCGCGGAGCTTCCTTTTACGGTGTGCAAGTCACGGAAGAGGTCGCGCAGGAGCTCCGCGTCGCCGGCCGCGCGCTCGATCGCGAGGAGCTTCTGTGAGACGCCCTCGACCCGCTCGGTGGCCTCGTCGAAGAAGAGGTCGATCATGTCGTCGTCGACCGTTGGAGCCCAAACGAATCCGGGCTTGGGCTCGCGCTCCTCGGTGGCGGGCGTCGGCGCTGCGCGATCGGGGGCCGCGCGCGGCGGAGGAGGCGGCGGACGCGTCGACGAGCGCGCCGTGACCGGGCTCGGTGATGTGGCCCTGTGGCGACCCTCGAGTTCGGCGCGCGCCCTCGAGGTCGAGCTCCTCGACGCGCGCGCCCGAGCGGTCCGGGTTCGCGAGCTGCTCGATTGCTGCGACGAGGACCGCGACGCCGTTCTCGAGGTGAGGGGAGCGCTCGCCCTCGACCGTCCGCTCGATCGCGAGCGCGAGCCGGCCCACGTCCTCCGCGCCGACGAGCAGGCCGAGAGCCCGATCTGGAAACGCGCCGCGCCCGCGAGGTCGCGCGCCGACAAGCCGGCCAGTTGTTCGCGAGCGTCGCTGCGTCGGCGCGCGCCGCGGCGATGTACTCGGCCCACATCTCGACGCCGCCGCTCACGGTCACGGTGCCTCCGTGGCGAAGCGATGGCGCCGCAGCCATCGCGTCGTGGCCGGGCCGCGTCGCGACGAGGTGAACGACGACCCCGGCGGCGCGCGCCGTCGTGAGGAGCCGGCGCAGGGCGGTCGCGTCGTCGTCGCTCGCGAAATCGACCGCGTCGAGATCGATCGTCAGCTCCTCGAGCGTGCGCTCGCCGAGCGCCCGAGAGATCGTCGCCGCGAAGTCGTTCGACGCGGGGGCGATGCGCAGCGCGCGCATGTCGCGCTTCGTGGGTGAGCTCCGCTCTGTTCGAGAAGGTGGTGACGGCTCGGCCTTCGCGTCGCTGGTCGTCGGCGGCGCGGCGGTGATCGAGCGCGGCGGCAGCGTCGCGCGCGGCGCCCGCGCGGAGGGCGCGCTGGCGAGGACGGTGTCGAAGCTGAACCGCCAGGCTTTCCCATGTGATCTGCTCGCCGTGTCGGACCGGCGCAGCCCGTCGATCGTGTCGCGCAGCGTCTCCGAGTAGCCGACGAACAAGGCCGCCGGGCTCGAGCGAGGTGACGAGCTTGTCGAGCACGCGCGCGAGCGGGTCGCCGCGTCGAAGTAGATGAGCACGTTGCGGCACCACAAGCACGAGGTGAAAGCCTCGCGGTTGCTCGGTCGTGCTGTGTTCTGCTGTTCCGGAAGCGCACGAGCGCGCGGAGCTCGGGCGACGCGCACGAGCTTGCCCTCGCGAACGAAGCCGCCTGCGTAGTCCTCGGGCACGTTGCCGAGGACGGTCTCGGGGTACGTCGCGCGCTCGGCGAACGCGAGGGGCCTTCGGCGCTCACGTCGGTGCCGAGGATCGAAGGGCTGAACGTGGACGCGGAGCGCGCGGGCGAGGACGAGCGCGAGCGTGTAGACCCTCAGCCGCCGCGCAGCTTTCCAGGCCCAAATGCGTGGAGCGCGCTCCTGACGCGCACGCCACGCGGGGATGACGACGTCGACGAGCGCTTGGACCTGCGGCGCGTGTCGAAAGAAGCGCGTCTCGCCGACGCGGACAGCCTCGACCAGGCCCGCGAGCCGGCTGCGCCGCGCGGCGGATCCGAGAAGCGCCGCGTAAGCGTCCTGCGAGAGCGAGAGCGCCCGCATGCGCTCCTCGGCGCGAGCCTCGAGCACCCACGCGGGCATCTCGAGACCCGCGTGCGAGCGGAGCTTGCGCTCGAGCGTGGCGAGCACCGCGGGCGAGAGAGCCATCGGCGCTCAGCCCTGCGTGTCGCCGCCGCTCCGCGGTCGCAAGAGGGCCTTCGGGCTCGACGTCTTCCTCTCTCGGAGCGATTTCACTGGCGGCTCGTAGGGGTCGGGCCGCTTCTGCCCGTCGAGGTTGAAGCCGCCGATCGACTCCTGTTGGAAGGCGAGCTTCCGTGCAGGCGCTCGACTGCGAGACGGACTCCTCCGAGCCTCGAGAGCACCTCGGTCGCGTCCGACGGCGTCCATGTTGCGCGCGATCTCGTCCGACACGACGGCTTGCTCTTGGACCGCGCGCGCCGTGTCGCGCACGACGCCGATCAACCTGCCGAGATCGCCGAGCGTGTTCGAGACGAGCTGCGTCCCCGTGTCGACCTCGGTGGTGCCGCGATCCATCGACGCGACCGCGGCCGTCGTCTGCTCCTTGATGGTCTGGATGAGGCCCTCGATGTCTCGCGCTTCCGACCCGTGCGCCTCGCGAGCGACGAGACCTCGTCCGCGACGACCGCGAACCCGCGGCCGTGCTCGCCTATTTGCGCCGCTTGATCGCAGCGTTCAGCGCGAGGAGCGACGTCTGCTCGCTGATCTGCCGGATGACCTCGACGATGTTGCCGATGCGTCGAGCTCTCGCCGAGATCATGCATCTTCTCCGCGGCGTCCTCGACCGCGGTGCGGATCTGCCCATGCGCGCGACGGCGTTCGTCACCGAGACGTTCGACTTCTCCGCGACGTCGGTCGCTTGCGCTGCGTTCTCGGCGACCTGCTGGATGGACGCGCTGAGCTCGGTGATCGCTGCGGTCGAGCTCTCGACCTTGATGGTCTGATCCTTGATGCCCGACAGCATCTGCTTCGACGCGGCGCTGATCTCGGAGCTCGAGGCGCCGACGTGGAACGCTGCTTCGCGCACGTTCGACGCGAGCGCGAGCAGGCGATCGAAGACGCGGTTGATGTTCGCCGCGAGGTCCGCGGTCTCGTCGCGGCTCGTCACGCTGAGCCGCTGCGTGAGATCGGTGTCTCCCTCGAGCAGGCGCTGAGATTGGTCGACGAAGCGCTTGATCGGGCGCGTGATCCAGAAGGCCATCGCGAGCGCGACGACGACGGAGAGCCCGATCCCCACGAAGATCTCGGTCCAGGGGATCTTGTTGCCCTCGTCCGCGGCGGTGCGCGCGCGCGTCAGGTAGATCTTGCCGATCGTGGTCTTCTCGAGGCCCTTATAGCCCTCGAGATCCTCCGTGTAGAAATCGAGATCGGTCGCGCCCACCTTGAGGGTCTCGCGCGGCTGATCGTTCACGACCACCTTGACGACCTTCTCGGGTTGCAGCGATTTACCGAGCGCGGACCACTCCGACTCGGGGAACCCCGAGGCCAGGACGTCGCTCCCTCGCAAGACGGTTGGCCGGATCCTGCGCTCGGCGACGTCGTCGCTCTGCTCGGAGTATTCGGTGTAGTAGCGCCCGACGCGGACCCCCGCGACGATCCCTCCGAGGACGTCGCCGTCCGCCGAGCTCCGCACCGGCACGCCCGAGACTTGGTAAGGCAGGTTGTCGATCAGCGTGACGCGGTGGGCGAACACGCTGCCGTCGCGCACCCGCTCGGCTGCCGCGAGATCGGAGAGATCGTCCTTCTTGATCGGGCACCCTGGTGAGGCCCACAAGAGCTCGTTCTTCGCGTTGAAGATGAGGAAGAAGTCAGGGCCGACGCCGTTCTTCGACGAGAGCTTCCCGAAGATGCTCTCACCGACTCCGCTCATCGACTCGGGGTCCTCTCCCGTTCCGACGGGCGCCGAGCCTCGCCCGAGCAAGCGTCGGAGCCGCGGATCCTCGGCGACGATCTCGAGGACGCCGGTCATGCCGCGACCCGCTCGGTCCTCGTAGCCCTGGTAGCGTCGCAGGTGCTTTGCGAGGAAATTGCCTTGCATTTGCACCGCCGAACCTTGCTTCAGCACGAACGTGCCGCCCACGATGAGCAGCGCCGCGAGCGTCAGACACCCGAGCAAGAACTTCACGAACATCGGGAAACGCAGCGTCTTCATCCGGGCGGACCCTTCGTCAGGTCGAGGGAGCTGTCGCGAGCGCGCGCAGTCGTTCGGAGCCGAGCAAACCTGCGGGGTCGAGGATACGCACCACGCCCGCTTGCGTCGAAGAGACCCCGCGCAGCACCGAGAGCTGCTCGGGGGAGAGTGTCGGAGGCGGCGCGGTGATCGCTTCGGGGGCGACGACCCGCAGCTCGGAGAGCGCGTCGGCGAGCACGCCGAGGACCTTGCCCTCCCAAGCGAGCACCACGAGGCGACTCTCTGCGGTCACCACGGTCGGACCCATCCCGAGCCACGGCGCGAGATCGATCGCGGGGACGATCTCGCCGCGCAAGCTGAAGATCCCGACGAGCCACGGCGGCGTGAGGAACACGTGCGTGATGGGCCGCATGCGAATCGTCTCGCGCACCGCGGCGATCGGCACGCCGATCTCTTGTTCACGGAGAAAGAAGCACACGAGCCGCAGCGCTTCGCTGTCGTTCGTGCTCAACGCTCTCTCCTCGGGCGCACGCGTCCGAAGAGGAGACACCGGCCGCTCGCGCCGAAGCAAGCGCGAAGCGACGGATCAGGGCAACGCGACCGGCTCGGGGCTCGCGCGCCCCGCGCCCCAGCGGAGGAGCCGGCCATCCGCGGTCCGCGCGTACATCGAGTTGTTCGACGCGGCGATCTCGAGGACATCGTCGACGAGGGCCTTCTTCGGCGTCGGATCGAACGCGCCATTTTCGATCGTGCCGTCGCCTTGCCAGCCGTTGCGGCCCCAACAATAGACGTCGCCGCTCGTGAGCAGCGCGCACGCTGACGCGGTCGTGCCCGTGACGTCGACGACCTGCGCGTCGAAGTCCGCGCCGAGCAAACGAGGTGGATAGTAGCGATTGCCATCCATCGGCGTCCCGGGGCCGAGCAGGCCTCGCTCGCTCCCGCCCCAAGCCCAGACTCGGCCCGCGACGTCGATCGCGAAGTTCGAGTCGTGTGCGGCGCCGATGCGGGCGATCGGCCCGAGCCCCTCGACGGTGAACGGCGCGCCCGCGGCGACCGCGTTGTCGAACCAGGCGCCGATCTGCGGGACCCAGCAATCGACCTCGCCGGTCGCGAGGAGCGCGCACGCGCTCGCGATGCCAGCCTCGATTTGGAGGGCGTGCTGGACCTTGAGGATGGGGGTCTCGGCGCCGTTGCCCCACGCGTAGACGTCGCCGTCGGAGGTGAGCGCGGTGTAGAACTCAGCGCGCTCCCAAGCGCCGCCGCCCACGACGTCGATGACGTCCGCGCCCGAGGGTAGGAGGGGCGTCGCGACCTCGGCGACGTAGCAGCACGCGGACGCGCCGGCCCCGTCGTCGGGCCCGCCGTCGTTCGGTCCGATCCCGAGCGAGCCGTCTTGGTTGTTCCCGAAGCAGCGAACGGTGTGGTCCGCGCCGATCGCGCACGTCGATCGGGAGGCCGTCGACGCGAGCAGCACTTGATCGGCAGGCAGGACCGTCATGAGCGCGGGGCCGAGCTCCGCCCAAGAGGCCGCGCCGTTGCCCGACTCGCCGTAGGGGTCGTTCCCCCAACACGCGAGGCCCGCGTCCGTGCGCATGCACGTCGTGTAAGCGCTCGGTGAGGATCGAAGGCGGCGATCGCAGACGCCGCCGCTGCAGCTGAGCCCGTCCGCGCAAGTGCGCCCGCAGGCCCCACAGTCTGCGTTCGACGACACGAGGGCCTCGCAGGTCGCATCGCAGGGCGCGACCACACACGCGGCGCCACCTACACCAATGTCAGCGCCTCCGCCGCCCGCTGGAGCCCCACCCGTTCCGCCACTCGAAGCGCCTCCATTCGAAGCGCCTCCGTTCGAAGCACCACCGCTGCCGCCGCCGGGTGTGCGCCGCTCTTCGACGCCGAGGATGTCGGCGCACGCGGGCGCGAGCGCGACCACTGCGAAGACGAGAGCTCGAACGAGACGCCCCGAGCGCGGCCTCACGGTAGCGCGAGCTCCGTCGGTTCGACCTTGCCCGTGAAGCCGTTCCACTCGCGCAAGAGCCCGCTCCCGTCGAGCGCAGCGAAGTCGATCGAGCTCGACCCGAGCTCGACGACGTCCGTGATGTGCGCCTTGCGCGGCGTCGGATCGATGGTCCCGTCGAAGGGTCGGCCGTCGCCTTGATGACCGTTCTCGCCCCAGCAATAGACCTCGCGTGACTCGAGCAGCGCGCACGTCGCGCTGTGCGTGCCCGTCACCGAGAGCACAGGGGAGGGGAAGTCGAACTCGACGGGGTGGGCAGGGTAATAGCCCACGCCGATGGTGAAGCCGGGGCCCAGCTGGCCGTAGCGATTGTTGCCCCAGCCGTAGAGGCGCCCCGCCTGATCGATCGCGAAGCTCGTGATGTTTCCCGTGCCGATCGCGCGGACCTTGGGCAGGCCCTCCACGCGCGCCGGGGTCTGGTTACATACATTATTGTTAGCAAGGCCCGTCCCCCACGCGTTGCCCCAGCAGTAGACCGAGCCCGAAGCGTCGAGCGCGCAGCCGAAATTCGCGCCAGCCGCGATCTCCACCACGGACTCGAGCATCATCACGGGGCTCGGCGCGCCGCTGCCCCAACAGTAGGCTTTGCCGGCGGCGCTCAGCGCGACGAAGAACCCGTTCGCCCAGCTGACCCCGCCCGCCGCGATGTCCACGAAAGGCTCGTCGGGCAGCGCGGGCGTGGCCACGCTCGTCACATAGCAGCACGCGCTCTCGCTCGCGCCGTCCTCGGGCCCACCGCTCGCGCCGAGTCCGAGCGCGCCGTCCTCGTTCGATCCGACGCAGCGGATCTCGCCAGACTCGAGCAGCGCGCACATCGAGCCGGGCCCGCGCGCGGCGTAGGTCACCGGAGTCCCGTCGAACAACGTCGCGCGCACCGCGGGCATTTCGGGGCTCGCGGCCTCGCCGGACGCGGAGTCGCCGTGACTCGTCGCCCCCCAGCACGCGAGCCCGCGCGCGTCTCGCACGCAGAGCCCCGACGCGCCGGTGCTGCTCCGCAGCTTGCGATCGCAGGTCCCCGCGCTGCAGAGCTCACCGTCAGCGCAAGCTCGATCGCAGCTCCCGCAGCTCGCGACCGAGCTCGTCGGATCGACGCAGACGCCGTCGCACGCGAGGAGCGGGCAGTCCGCGGAGCCAGCCTCGCCGCCGCTGCCGCCCTGCTCTCGAGCCCCGGCGCCGCCCTGCGCGCCGCTGCCCTGCGCGCCGCTGCCGCCTTGTCCTCCGTCAGCGTGAAAGGAGCGCTCCTCGACGCCCAGGATCTCCGAACACGACAGCGTGAACACGAGGAGCAACCCTGCTCCTCGCGCACGAGAGCGGCCCTCGAGCTTCGCGGCGATCGCGTATCGAATAACCAGCAACTCTAACGCGTCCTCCAGCCAGAAAAGGCTGATTTCGAGCGTCGCGTGGAGCACGTTGCCACGCTCGCTACAGAGTTGTCGGCGGCGCAACGAGGGCAGCGATCGACGCCTCTCCCTTCGACGACAAAGCAGCCCTCTTCGGTTGGGAACGCCTTCTGCAAACGCGTTGGGCGAGCGAACGCGAGCCCAAGTTGAGCCGATGTCGAACAGGATGCCTCGCCTGATATACTCCGCGCGAACATGGCCTCGGGGGGACCTGATACGGAGTCCCTGCGTCCTCTCCACGCGGACGCAGCTCCGAGCCTCCCTCTCGGCTCGGTGGCGCTCGGCAAATACCAAGTCGGCCGCTGCATCGGTCGCGGCGGCATGGGTGAGGTCTACGAGGCGACGCATACGGCGCTCGGCTCCAGGGTCGCGCTCAAGCTGCCGATCTCGCGCGCTACGACGAGCAGCGCGGCGGCGCGCCTGCTCCGCGAGGCCCAAGTGGCGGCCTCCCTCGATCCCGATCGTGTGGTGCGCGTGCTCGACGTCGGTGTCCTCTCCGACGGGCGACCCGTGCTCGTCCTCGAGCGCCTCGAGGGCTGCACGCTCGCCGAGCGCCTCGAGGCCGGGGCTCCCATCCAAGTGGGAGAGGCCGTCGATTTCACCATCGGCGCGTGCCTCGGGCTCGTCGAGGCTCACGCGCGCGCGGTCGTCCACCGCGACATCAAGCCGTCGAATCTCTTCCTCGCGCAGAAGCGCGACGGGACGACCACCCTCAAGGTCCTCGACTTCGGCGTCGCCGCGCTCCGCGCCTCCGCGGAGGCTGGCGACGTGCGGCTGACCGACAGCCAAGCGCCCGTCGGCTCGCCGCCGTACATGGCTCCCGAACAGGTGCGGGGGCGCGACGTCGACGCGCGCACCGATGTGTGGGGCCTCGGGGTCACGCTCTTCGAACTGCTCGCCAAACAGCGACCTTTCGACGGCGCCACGCCGGCCGCGGTCGCGGCCGCGATCGTCGCCGACCCTCCTGCGGAGCTGCGCGCGCTCCGCTCCGAGGTCCCGGAGAGCCTCGCCGCGATCGTGATGCGTTGCCTCGCGAAGGATCCGGCCGACAGGCCGCAGCACGCGCTCGCCCTCGCGCTCGAGTTGGCTCCGTTCGGCTCGGCCGCGAGCCGCGCTCAGATCGAAGCGATCGAGCGCGCCGCGAGCCCCACGCTCGAGTCTTCGGGCGCCCGCCCCGCGAAGGATCCCTCGTCCCCGACCCAAGAGGGCGCGACAGCCGAGCGACGACCCTCCTCGAGGTCGAGGCTCGGCCTCTTCGGCGGAGCGACGCTCGCGGTCGTGATCGTGGCCTCGATTTGGACCGCGCGCACGATCGGTCGAGGCGAACCTACAACAATGTCAGCGGTCGCGCGGCCCGCTTCGACCGAGGCAGAGACCGCGCTCGCGAGCGCACCCGTGTCCGCGATCGCGTCGTCGTCCGCGGCCCTGTCCGCGGCCCTCCCTGCGCTGATCACGGTCGCGAGCTCCGGGCCAGCGGCGACCCCATCGGCGTCGGCTTCTGCCGCGCTCACTTCGCCTCCGTCCGCGCGTCGCGTCGAGCGCACGCCCGTCACGATCTCCAGCGCGCCCACGTCGTCTGCGTCGCCCCCGCCCCCCGCGACGACGCCGCGCCCCATCATGGACACGAGGAAATTCTGAGGATGGGACGCGCCACGATCTCCTTCATCGTCGGCTTTTCGCTGCTCCTCAGCGCGCTCGCAACGAACGCGCGCGCCGAGGGTGAAGAGACCCCCGCTGACATCCTCTTCCGGCAAGGCAAGGCTCTGATGGACGCAGGCAAGCTCGAGGAGGCCTGCCGTGTCCTCGAGGAGAGTCAGCGCATCGAGCCCGCGGGCGGCACGCTCCTCAACCTCGCGTCGTGCTTCGAGCGCCGCGGCATGTACGCGTCCGCCGAGCGCGCGCTCGAGGCCGCGCGCGATCTCGCGAAGCAGGTCGGCCGCGACGACGCGATCGCGTTCGTCGAGGATCGCCTCGCGGCGGTGCGCCCGAACGTCTGCGTGCTCACGATCGCGCTCGCCGATCGCGCGCTCGCCGACACGACCGTCGAGCTCGACGGCCAGCCGATCGCGGCGACCTCGGCCGTCCTCGAGGCCCGCGTCGATCCGGGCGCACACGTCGTGCTCGTCGAGACCCGCGGCGCCCCGCTCTGGCGCTCGACGGTCGACGTCACGCGCACCACGCCAGCGCGCCTCGATGTCCCCGCGCCTGAGCCTGTCGGTCCACGCGTGGACACGGCCGAGCGTGCGCCCGTCGTCGAGTCGAGCGCGCCGTCCTTCCTCTTGCCGACGGGCGCGGCCGTCGTCGCCGTCGGCGGCAGCCTGATCGTCGGCGGTATCGTCGCCGGCGTCTTCGCGATGAACGCCTGGTCGGACGCCGAGCGCCGCTGCCCCGAGGTCGACTGCGACGATCTCACCGGCATCGCGGAGGCCGACGACGCGAAGACCTTCGGCGACACCTCGACGGGGCTCTTCGTCGCGGGCGGCGTGCTCGCGGCGGGGGGCGTCGCCATGATCATCGCCGCGCGTCTGCTCGGCGCGCCGAGCAAGCCCGTCACGAGCGCGCGCGGCCTCGTCCTCACGTTCTGAGCGCGGCGCTGAGCGGGGCGTCCGTAACTTTTACAGCGATATATTAATTGGTGCACCCTCCAGCGCGAGCTCGTCAGCCTCGCGCCTTGAGGGCGCGGTAGATCGTGCCGCGCCCGACCCCGAGCTTGCGCGCGGCCTCGCTCACGTTGCCGTTCGCCTCCTCGAGGGCTCGGTCGATCGCCTCGCGGACGATCTCGCCCCGCGTCCGCGCCTCACCGCGCTCGCTCGACCGAGGCTCGAACGCAGGCAGGTGCTCGACCTCGACGAGGCCCGGCGTGCGCGGCTCGGCGTTCGCGAGCGCGGCCGCGTACTCGATCGTCGACTTGAGCTCGCGCACGTTGCCGGGCCAGTCGTGCGCGGCGACGACCTCGCGCGCGGACTCGGAGAGCGCGAGCGCGCCGCCGCTCTCGCGATCGAGCAAACACGCCGCGAGCCACGTCGCGTCCGAGCGATCGCGGAGCGCGGGGATCGACAGCGTGGCGCCTCGAATCCGATAGTACAAATCCTTGCGGAAGCTGCCGCTCGCGACCATCTGAGGCAGATCGCGGCACGTCGCGCAGACGAGGCGAAGATCGGCCTTGCGCTCGCGCGGTTCACCTACACGCTGGTAAGTCCCGTCGTCGAGCACGCGCAGGAGCGCTGCCTGGAGCTCGAGCGAGAGCTCGGCGATCTCGTCGAGGAAGAGCGTGCCGCCGTGCGCGGCCGCGATGCGCCCGTCCGCGCCGGCCCGCAGCGCCCCCGTGAACGCGCCAGGCGCGTGCCCGAAGAGCTCGCTCGCCACGAGCGACGGCGCGATCGCCCCGCAGTTCACCGCGACGAAAGGCTTCGCGCGGCGCTCGCTCGCTTGGTGAATCGCCCTCGCGAAGAGCTCCTTGCCGGTGCCCGTCTCGGCGAGCAAGAGGACAGGCAGCCGCGTGCGCGCGAACGTCCGCCCGAGGTCCTTCACGCGCTCGACCGCGGGGTCCCGCGCGAGGATCACGTCGAACGCGTCGGTCGGCTCGCGATCGAGCGCGCCTCGCCGCGGCGTCGCGCGCGCGACGACCTCGAGGTGAACGACCACCGCGAGCGGTCGACCTGCCGCGCCGACGAGCGGATCGATCTCGACGCGGTAGGTTCCAGCCTTCGTCTCGAAGCGCGCGCCGCGCGCACCCGACGAGGCGAAGAGCTCGCCGAAGCCGATCCCGAAGACCCGCTCGGCCGCGAGGGCCTGCGTGCTCGACAAGCCGAGGTTCGCGAGCGCGGTCGGGCTCGCCGCGCGGACGACGCCGGTCGCGTCGACGAGGAGCTCGATCCGCGAGGAGGTCCGCACGAGCCGCTCGATCACCGCGAGCGAGCCGTGCGCGAAGCCCGAGGCAGCGCGCGCCCGCAGCGCGTGCTCGAGCGCGAGGCCCGCGGTGCGCACTGCGACCCCGACCGCCGGATCGTGTGAGCCGAGCGGCCCGGACACGTCGAGCACGAGCGCGATCTCCCCGAAGGCGTCGCGGATCGGCGTCGCGTAGCAGAAGAGATCGCGGTTCCGGACCTCGAAGTGCGCATCCCCGACCACCGCGACGGGCCGCGCCTCGACGACGGCGGTGCCGATCGCGTTCGTGCCTCGCGTCTCCTCTCCCCAGCGCGCTCCCTCGACGAGGCGCACGCGCGTCACCGGATCGAGCGCGCCGCGCTCGATGCGCGACGAGAGGATGACGCCTTCGCGATCGGCGAGGATCGCCGCGCGCGGCCCCGCGGCGAGCTCACCCATGACGAGCTCGAGCACGTCGAGCTCGTCGGCGAAGGCCTCGCGCAGGCGCTCGCGTCGCTCGATCAGATCGCGGTCCGACGCCGACACCGGGTACGCGTCGGACTCGCGCTGAAGCCCGAGCCGCTCGACGCGCGCCCAGCGCTCGCGCACGAGCTCCGTCGTCGGTTCGGCGAGGACCAGCACGCTTCGAGTCTCGCATGTTCGACCTGAGTTGGCCGCCCTCTCCCGTGACCGCTGCGCCGCGTCAGCGCTGATCCATTTCGGAACAACGGGCTGTCCGCGGACAGCCGCGAACAACTCTGTTCGAGTTCGAATCGACCGTCTTTCCCATGGATTCGTGGATGACGCGGACCTGGCGCGACCGTTGCGGAGTGAGCCCTCGCCGAAGGGTCGCAAGGGAGGAAGCCATGGTCTACACGCCGCCGAATCAAGAGGGTTCCAAGGTCCAGTTCAAGAGCCGCTATCAGAACTTCATCGGCGGCGAGTGGAAGGCGCCCGTGAAGGGCCAGTACTTCGAGGACATCACGCCGGTCACGGGCCGTGCGTTCTGCGAGGTCCCGCGCTCGAGCGCCGAAGACGTGGAGCTCGCGCTCGACGCAGCCCACGCGGCGAAGGGCAAATGGGGCAAGACGAGCGCTACGGAGCGCTCGATCCTCCTCAACAAGATCGCCGATCGCATCGAGGCGAACCTCGAGAAGCTCGCGATCGCGGAGACCTGGGACAACGGCAAGCCCGTGCGCGAGACGCTCGCCGCCGACCTGCCGCTCACGATCGATCACTTCCGCTACTTCGCCGGCTGCATCCGCGCGCAGGAGGGTCGGACGAGCGAGCTCGACGAGAACACCGTCGCTTACCACTTCCACGAGCCGCTCGGCGTCGTCGCGCAGATCATCCCGTGGAACTTCCCGCTCCTCATGGCCGCGTGGAAGCTCGCGCCCGCGCTCGCCGCCGGTAACTGCGTCGTCATCAAGCCCGCGGAGCAGACCCCCGCGTCGATCCTGATGCTGATGGAGATCATCGGTGATTTGCTGCCTCCCGGGGTCGTCAACGTCGTGAACGGCTTCGGCGTCGAGGCCGGTAAGCCCCTCGCGCGGAGCAGCCGCGTCTCGAAGGTCGCCTTCACGGGCGAGACGACGACGGGCCGGCTCATCATGCAATACGCCTCCGAGAACCTCATCCCCGTCACGCTCGAGCTCGGCGGCAAATCGCCGAACATCTTCTTCTCGGACGTGATGCGCGAGCGCGACAGCTTCCTCGAGAAGGCCCTCGAGGGCTTCGGGATGTTCGCGTTGAACCAGGGCGAGGTCTGCACGTGCCCGTCGCGCGCCCTCATCGACAAGCGCATGTTCGGCGAGTTCCTCGGCGCCGCGATCGATCGTGCGAAGAAGCACCTGCCCGGTAACCCCCTCGATCCGGCGACGACGGTCGGCGCGCAGGCCTCGAACGATCAGCTCGAGAAGATCCTCAGCTACCTCGACATCGGCAAGAAGGAGGGCGCGGAGGTCGCGCTCGGCGGCGAGCGCGCGAAGCTCTCGGGCGATCTCGCGGGCGGCTACTACGTGATGCCCACCGTGTTCGTCGGCAAGAACAGCATGCGCGTCTTCCAGGAGGAGATCTTCGGGCCCGTCGTGAGCGTCACGAGCTTCGACGGCTTCGACGACGCGATCTCGATCGCCAACGACACGCTCTACGGTCTCGGCGCCGGCGTCTGGACCCGCGACGTGCATCAGGCCTATCGCGCCGGTCGCGCGATCCAAGCGGGGCGCGTCTGGACGAACTGCTACCACCTCTATCCGGCGCACGCGGCCTTCGGCGGCTACAAGCAATCAGGCATCGGCCGTGAGAACCACCAGATGATGCTCTCGCACTACCAGCAGACGAAGAACCTGCTCGTCAGCTACGACCAGAAGCCGATGGGTTTCTTCTGATGGAGGTCGCGCGGGTCACGTGCACCCCCGAGGCCGCGGCGCTCGTGCGGCGGCTCGCGGCCGAGCACGGTCCGCTCATGTTCCATCAGTCGGGCGGCTGCTGCGACGGCAGCGCTCCCATGTGCTACCCGCTCGGCGATCTCATCGTCGGTGAGCAGGACGTGCTCCTCGGCGAGATCGAGGGCTGCCCGTTCTACGTGGGCAAACAGCAGTGGGAGCGCTGGCAGCACACGCGGCTCGTCATCGACGTCGTAAAGGGCCGTGGCAGCGGCTTCTCGCTCGAGGCGCCGACGGGCATGCGCTTCCTCACGCGGTCGGAGCTCTGCGAGGTCGACCCGACGCCGCGCCCGTGAGCGAGCGGCCAGCCTGTCATTCGCCCGAACACACTATAACGACGTATAAATATCGGCTGGCGCGCGGGCTCACGGACTAGCCTATATCGACGCCGCGTGTCAGCTGGGGCGCGACGACTGTATGCGCTGGATGAGCTCCACGCGAGAGCGCACGCCGAGCTTGCGACAAGCTCGAGAGAGGCGCATCCCGACAGTCGACTCATTGAGGCCGAGCTCGTAAGCAATCAGCTTGTTGCTGTGCCCCAAGGCGGCGTACGAGACGACCTCGCTCTCGCGGTCGGTCAGGCTTGCGGCGAGAGTCGACGGCCCTGGACGCGGCCGCGCGTGGGCAAAGAGGAATCGCTTACCGTCGCGATCGAACTGTTCGACGAGCGCCCAGCGACCCTGCACGAGGCCACGCCAGAGCTCGACCGCGAGGGGCGGGTTCTCGACGCGGAGGCGGCCGCGAACTTTGCCGAGCGTGCGCGCTCTCTGGGTGAGCGCCTCGCGCGAGCTCTTCTCTTTGGCTTCGTCACTGGCCGCATGCAGAACCCGTCCAGTGCCGGCGTCCAAGATCGCTGCTGCCAACGACTCGAGCGTCGTGCCCGCGGCCCTCGCGTCGATGAGGTGTCTTCGCAACCGAAAGCCGGCGCCGATATGCGCCAGGAGTCGCCGGAGCAGGCTCTGATCATAACTGCTGCTGGAGCCAGTACGCATCAAAGGGACATTGAGCACACAGCCATATCCGCCCGGAGCCTCGGCTACGAGCCTCAAGAAGTCGCGGATGCCGAGGGCGTGGATGCGGCCAATCGCGCCCGACATTGTCTCGAGGATGGGCCCGCCCGTGGCCTCGCTGGCGACGCTGATGGGCTGTCGCAGAGCGCGCATGAGCGCTGGAGATACATTGGGAGCGCCGTTGAAGAGCGCGCGAAAGGCCTCATGCCAGCCATCCATACACGCGACGCCAATGGGATCTCCCATGTGGAGCCCCGTGGTCTCCGAGTGCTCGAAGAGGTAAGCCGTTACACCCATCTGCGCGCCCAACACACCCGTCGCCGCCGCCGCGACGCCCGACAGCCATAGATCGGTGTCCGCTGTCTGGCGGTATGCGGCCTCAATCAGGCCGACTGGATCGGCCGCGGGCGGCGCCTGTTGCTCGACTCGTGAATCGACGAGAGGTGAGTTCACTGCGAGCTCGGCGCGAGACTGCACGCCCAGCTTTTGATATGCACTCGCGAGCTGATGAGCGACTGTTCGCTCCGAAGTGCCACGAGCCTCGGCGATCTGCTTGTTTCGTTGGCCGCGAACGGCTGCGCGGACGACGACAACCTCCGCCTCGGTGAGCCTTCGTTCGGGTGGAACCTCGAAGAGTGCGATGTCCTCGCCGCCCACCGTAAACCGAGTCGCGCGGACGCCCTGCATCGGCGGAGCGTAGACGTCCAAGCAAACATAAACCAGGGCGCCGCTCGGCGAGGGCGTGCCGCTGGACGGCGGCGCTGTGGGGCAACGCAAAGAGCTTGAAACCGCTCAGATCGCGCAGGCCGCGGGTGGTGTTGTCATTCAACAGGTTGGTCGCGCTCTTGCTAGTCACCGCTCGATGCGAGTGAGAATAGCGACGACTGCTCTTGCCATTGCGCTCCAGCTCTGCGCCTGTGGCGGTGGAGACCCTGCCAATCCGGATGGCTCCTCGGATGGTGGGAGCGGCACATCCTCCGGCGGGGCCGGGACCGGAGGCTCGGACCCCGGGCCGACCACGCCACTCATCGACGGCTTCGACATTGATGCTCGAGAAGGGGGATGGTGGCAGTTTCACTATCAATACGTCTGGGACGGCGCCTCCCTCGAACAGCACGATACGACGTTCCTCTTGGTGCTCGGCGCGCCGCAACAAGTGAATGGGGATCAATGGTTCCCGGTTCACGTCGAGATCCTCGAGAGCGACGGCAGCGATGCTTCCAACCCGACGTTCGAGTGGCAAATGCTGTCGTTCAGCGGCTACCGGATACGAGGAATCAATGGAGGCGCCCCCGAGCCGCTCTTCGACGCGATCACGGGTAAGTGGCCAGGCTCGAATGAGGGACTCTTCGCCGACCTCAACCCTGGCGGTCTGCGACAGGCGAGTCGAGACGGTGCCGACTGGCGGGTAGCGAAGGGGTCGCTCGACTCGGGCTGTGAATACGTAGAAGGCTACGGCGAAATCTGCGACGGCAGCGCGTCGTCTTATACTGGCTGGGACCTATTTCGACCCGAGATTGGGCCCGCTGGCAGCTACCGCCAGGGCTGCTCCGGCGGCTGCCTGACGTATTCGTATGACCTACTCGACGCGTCGCCGGACGGGAGCAGGCCGGAGCCAGTCGGGTGCCCAGTCGGCGAAGGCCTCTATTGCGGGGGCAATGGCGTCGGAGGCGACCCGAACACGCTCTACAACTGCAGCCAAGGGGAGCTCACCGTCGCAGAGATCTGCACGACGACCTGCGTGAAGGCGCCAGCGGGTACTCCCGACCATTGCGCGTCCTCGTCGGGCTGTGACACCGGTGTTCACGGATCACCCAGTGGGACGCCGGCCGAATATGACGTGTGCAACGCCTGCTACCAATGCGCGACGGCCAGCGCTTGCGCCGACGAAGCTGCGTCGTTCTACGGTGACCCCGTCTATCAAGGTTACCTGGACTGTATTACTCCCTGTACGACGCAGACCTGTTTCGACAACTGCGCTGATCTCTACCCAGTAGCGGCCGGAGAGTACTCTGCTCTTTGGAGTTGTGCGGTGTGCGCGGAGTGCCCAGTCAATTGCGACGCCGCCTCGAGCTGCTTTTAGCTGCAGCGTTCAGCGACCTCCACAAAGGAGCTTACAATGGCGCGCCGAGGAATCACCTATCGACAAGAGGCCACCGAGCGGGTCGACTTTCCGTTTCAGTGCCCCGCTGCTTGCGGTTACACGGGGGTCGCGACCATCGAACAACGGGCTACGGCTGTCGTCCGGACCGCGAGTCAACAATACAACGCGAGCAACCAGGTCGCCGCGCAGGCGAAAGCGAGCGCCGTCGCGCGCGAGATCGGAACCGACATCCTGAGGGTCGCGCGGTGCCCCCAATGCGGGCGACGACCGAGCAGCGGCGTGGTCCGCGTCATCGTCAAGAATTGGTTCATCGCGAGCGTCTTCTTCGCGATCGCCGGGGTCTTTCTGCAGGTCGCCTTTACCACGGTGCTCTTCGGCAGCCTGCGGCTGAACAGTACGTTTCTTCAGCTCGCGGCTGGCGCTTTCGGGCTGCTCATGGCGATCGTCGGGCTCATCTATGCTGGCAGCCCGTGGTCCCATATGAAGCGGGCGGACGCCGCCGCGACGTTTACGCCCGAATAGTGACAAGAATGTCAGCACCGCGGGTGAGTGTCGCGTCGACGCGTCGGACACGACTGTAAGTCATCGCCCGATGTGATTGATCCGCATCGTTGAGCCCCAACCGTCACGCGCTCCGGGCTCTGCGAGGTCGACCTCGGGTCCCCGGCGGGATCGCGTCGAGCGATCGGAGGAGCCGCTGCAAGGTCACGCGGCTCACGCCGAGGGCGCGCGCTGCCTCGGTGCGGTTGCCTTTGGCGAGGACGAGCGCGCGGGCGACGACCTCCTGATCGAGCTTCGAGCGCGCGTCCTTTCGCGAGCGAGGCTCGACGTGGGCGCGCAGCTCGAAGTGCGAGGCCTCGAGCTCGGGGCCGTCGGAGAGCGCGACGGCTCGCCGCAGCGCGTGCTCGAGCTCGCGGACGTTCCCGGGCCACGCGTGCTCGACGAGCGCCTGGGCCGCGCTGCGCGAGAGCGTCACGCGGCGGAGGCCCGGCTCGCGCGCGAGGCGCTCGAGGAGCGCGTCCGCGATCGGCAGGATGTCCTCGGTGCGCCTGCGGAGCGGCGGCAGCTTCAAGCGGACGCCGGCGAGTCGAAAGAACAGATCGGAGCGAAATGTGCCGCGTTCGACCTCGCGATCGAGATCGCGGTTCGTCGCCGCGACGACGCGCACGTCGACGGCCTCGCCGCGCGCGCTGCCGACGGAGGTCACGACGCGCTCTTGGAGCACGCGAAGGAGGCGCGTCTGAACCGGGGCGGGCAGCTCGCCGATCTCGTCGAGGAAGAGCGTGCCTCCGCGGGCCGCGCGGAAGACGCCCGCGTGATCGCGCGTCGCGCCGGTGAAGGCCCCGCGCACGTGGCCGAAGAGCTCGCTCTCGATGAGGCTCTCGGGGAGCGCGCCGCAGTTGATCGCGACGAAGGGCCCTGCTTT
The DNA here is from genome assembly GCA_046351325.1 of Polyangiaceae bacterium. Lineage (GTDB taxonomy): Bacteria > Myxococcota_A > Polyangia > Polyangiales > Polyangiaceae > Xiheicaenibacterium. The sequence goes on from JAXLYR010000002.1 coordinate 849,362, forward strand.
GCGCGGGCTCGCGTCGTGGACGAGCCGCGCGAAGAGCTCTTTGCCGGTGCCGCTCTCTCCCTCGATGAGCACGCTGAGGTCGGTCTTTGCCACGCGGCGCGCGACGTCGAGCTGCACGCCGAGCGCCGCCGAGCGCCCGACGATGGGGCCGTCGCCGGCTCGCTGCGGGCTCTTCGCGAGGGCGTCGAGGAGGCGCGTGAGCTCCGCGTCCTTCTGTTTGCCCTCGAGCTCGAGCGACGCGCGCGCTCTCTCCAGTTCGTCGTTGCGGGCCTCGGCTGCGCGGCGGAGCCTCGCTTGCTCGAGCGCGAGACCGACGACGTCCGCGAGGGCCTGGATGACCTCGCGATCGTCGTCGGTGAACCTGCCGTGTTCGAAGCGGTGATCGAGGTAGAGCGCTGCGATCACGCCGCTCTCGGCGCGCACCGGCACGGAGAGCACGCTGAGCAATCCGAGATCGAGCACGCTCTTCGCTTGGCCGAGGAGAGGATCGGTCGGCGCGCTCGCGGTGACGACGGGCTCTCCGGATTTGAGCACGCGCTCGGCGACGCTGCGGCTGAAGCGGAAGCGGCTGTTCTTCACGGTCTCGCGGTCGAGGTTCCGCGCCGCCGCGACGACGGGTTTGCCACCCTCGGTGCGCCGGAGGAGGAACGCGTGCTCGGCCCGCGTCATCGCGACAGCCTCGTCGAGCGCCGTCTCGATGACTTTATCTTCGTTAGCCTCACGTAGCGCGCGCCCGACCAGGCGGAGGAGCCTGCGCCCGTCCACCCCGAGGCGGGGCCCCTCGGCCCGCTGCGGCTTCGCCCGGACGTGGGCCTCGACGAAGCGCTCGCGGAGCCCCGATGGAATGCGGGTCGCGAGCTCCGCGGCCACACGGCGCGCTTCGTCTCGGTAGCTCTCGCCCGCGCCCGTCCCGAGAGCGTCGTGGAGGTTGGCCATGAGCTCGAGCGCGCGGAGCTCGAGCGGTTTGTCCGCGGCCTGTCGCGCGCCCGCGAGCGCGTGCTCGATCGCGCGTCGCGCGCCGTCGTGTTCACCGAGCCGCAGTCGAGCTTCGCCGTCGAGCAGATCGAGGCGCGGGCCGAGCCCCGCGCGTCGCGCGTCGCCGTCGAGCCGGCTCGCGTCGGACCTCGCGCGCGAAGCGTCGCCTGCGCGTAGGTCGAGCTCCGCGGTGAGCACGAGCGCCTCGGTCTTCTGGCGGGCCGCGCCGATCGCGTCGAAGGCCTGCGCCGCGCGCGACGCGAGCGCGCGCGCCCTCGCGAGATCGCGCTCGAGCCATGTCTCGGCCTCGATGAGATCCGTTTGAGCTCCAAAGATTCGCACGCCGGCGCGCTCCGCCGCCTCACGCGCGCGCCCGAGCACCGCGCGCGCCTCCTCGAGACCGCCCAGCGACGCGAGCAATCCGCCGAGGTTCGTGAGCGCCGCCGCGAGCGAACCCGTGCGCCCGAGCCGCTCCGCGAGGTGCGCGGCGCGCTCGTAGCCCGCCACCGCGGCGGCGTATTCGCCGAGGGCGTGCTCGGCCGCCGCGAGGTTCATCACGAACGGCGGGAGCGCCGTCACGTCGCCGGCGGCCTCGGCCTGCGCGAGCGCGTCGGAGGCGGCCCGGCGCGCTTTGCTCGGTGCGCCCGAGAGCGCGTGCGCCGACGCGACCCGCGAGAGCGCGTGCGCGATCGCCGAGGCGTCCGCCGAGGTCGCGGCTTCGGTTACTGACTTGTCAGCGTACTCGAGCGCGCGCTCGACGTCGTGCCCCCGGAGGGCCGCGTCGCTCGCGAGGGCGAGGAGCCGCGCGCGGACGGCTGCGTCCTCGGCGTCCGCGACGCCGCGCTCCGCGAGGGCACCGGCCGCTACCGGATCACCGAGCGCGAGCGTGCTCTGCGCCGCGACCATCGCGGCCTCGGCGCGGCGCGACCCGCGCGCCGTCGCGAGCACCGACTCCGCCGCTGCCTTGGCTTTTGTGTGCTCGGCGAGCCGCTCGCAGACCCGCGCGAGCCAGAGGCGAGCCTCTTCTTCGTGGGGTGCGGTTCGCGTGACGAGGACCTTCTCGGCCTCGCGCAGCCTGCCCGCGGCGAACTCGGCGCGCCCGAGGAGGAGCGCGTGCTCGGACGCCGTCGTTTTGTCGGAGCTCGTCGTGCGCAGCAGATCGGCGGCCGCGCGCGGCGCTCCCGAATCGAGGAGCTCGCGCGCGCGAACGAGCGGCGCGGTCGCGTCGTTCTTGCGAGTAGTGGGTTCTTCGGTCGCCTCGACGGGAAGCGCATCCGCGACCGCGAGCTCCGGGCGTCGCGCGAGCTCGTGGGCGACGCGCGCGACGATCGCTCTGCGTCCCCCGGTCGTGGCGAGCACCTCGCGCGTCGTGCGTTCATCCGCGCGCGCGCCGTTCGCCTCGAGGGCGCGCTTCACACCTTGTTCATCGAGCGCGCGGAGCTCGACGCGCTCCGCGATGAGCGAGCCGAGCTCGGCACACCAAGCGCCGTCCCTGCCGAGGAGCACGAGCGCGCCTTGCGCCGCGGCTCGGAGCGCGCGCGCGAACCCGACGAGCGACGCCACGCCGTCGTCGTCGAGCCGATCGACCCCATCGAAGATGACGAGCGCACCCATCTTCGCGAGGCTCGTCCCCGTGCGCGCCGCGCGCGCCTCGAGGTCGAGGCGTCGCGGGACCCCGAGCAGGTCCGCGATTCGTTGAACGGTGTTGAACCCACCGTGCGCCTCGAGCGCGAGCACCCCGGCTCGTCGCCGCAGCGTCGCGCGATGAAGCGCGAGCGCCATGTCGGTGAGGCCCGAGCCTCGCGCACCGGTGACGCCGATGACCCTGCCGTCGAGCGACGGCGCTTCGAGCGCACTCGGCAGTTCGGGGGCCCCGCGACCCCCCACGCCACCGAGCGCCGCGATGACCGCCCACGCCGAGGACGGTCTCTTGCGAGGGTCGGGCTCGAGGCTTCGACGAAGCTCTCGCTCGAGCGCCGCGGGGACGTCGGTTGGTGGGAGCACCGCGCGCAGGGTCGCGGCCCACGCGTAAAGATCGCTCGCCGCCGAGACCGGCGCGCCCTCGAGCAGTTCGGGCGCGAGGAAGCCCGCGCTCCCGCCGCGTGCAGGCTGACCGATCGGGCAAGCGAGGCCCCAATCGAGGAGATAGAGGCGGCGCTCGTCTCGGTCGCGTCCGATGACGACGTGCTCGGGTTTGAGATCTCCGTGGACGAAGCCTGCGTCGTGCGCGGCGCCGAGCGCCCTCAGGAGATCGATCGCGATCGCGGTCCACGTGCTCGATCGCGCTTTCAGAGTTGTCAGCGGTGCGCCGACCGCCTCCTCGAAGAAGACCGTGTCCCGCGCCGCGTCGGTGACGAGCGCGACCACGCGGGGCAACGCTGGGAGCTCGCGCTCGAGCGCGAAGTCGACCTCGAGCCGGAGGGCCTCGCGCGCTCGCGCCGCCGACGCGCTCTTGCGAATGAGCCGCGTGCTCGCGGGCGCCAGCTGGTCGAGCACCAACGTGACGCCGTCGCCCGACACGTCCGCGCCGAGGTCAGCGCGATACCGCGCGAGGGTCAGCTCCTGAAGTGTCGCGAGTGAGATACAATTCTATGTAACAGATACATAATAGGCCCCGCAATTGCGCCATTTTCAGCGGTGCGGATGACGGCACGGACCCTGCGAATGGGAGGGCCGAACCCAACCCGTGAGGTCCTAAAATGTTCGACTCCTTGAAGCTCGTCGTCCCCGCTGCGCTCGGTCTCCTCTTCGTCGCTTGCAACGCCGAGGTCGACAAGCCCGAGAACGTCGGCTCCGACGCGAAGGCGATAGCGTGCAGCCAAGACGGCGAGTGCTTGGCCGGCGCGCTCTGTTCGAACGGGGCCTGCGTCACCGCGTGCGCGACCGACGCCGACTGCGCTGCGGGGGAGGTCTGTTACGACGGAGGCTGCCTCGTCGTGAGCGCCGACGACTGCGCGACCGACGCCGACTGCGCGGAGGGTGTTTGTCAGGCGGGGCAGTGCGCGAGCGAGCCGCCCATCCTGACGTGTGCGACCGACGCGGACTGCGGCGAGGGCGCCGCGTGTGTGGACGGTGAGTGCGAGGTGATCGGCTCGATCGGCGAGGCCTGCGCGACAGACGCGGACTGCGGCGTGAACCAGGTCTGCATGTCCGGCGAGTGCACCGCGAACTCGACGGGCGTAGCCTGCTCGAGCGACGCGGACTGCCCTGAATCTCAAGTTTGCGTGAACGGCACCTGCTCGAACTGATCTCGAACGGCCATGCGCTCCTTCCTCTCGGCTCTCGTCGCGGCTGCGTTCACGAGCTGGGTCGCCTCTTGCGCGACGCCGCTCCCGGACCCGCCGGACGTCGACACCGCGCAGATGTCGCTCGTCGCTGCTGACACGAGCGTAACTCTCGAGGGCCAGAACGGAGCGCTGAACCCGGGCGGCTTCACGCTGCGGGTGACGGACACGGTCTCGCTCACCGCCGTAGAAGTGCCAGTCGACGCTCAGGGCGCGTTCACCGCGACGGTCTTGGGGAGCATCGACGACCCCCTGTGGCTCGAGTCCGCGGACAGCGACGAGTTCCTGGGCGTGGTCGGGACCGACGGCGGTGGCGGCGTCGTTCCTCTCGACTCGGGCGCTGACAGCGACAGCGACGGCTCCCCCGACGCTGTCGACTGCGCGCCCAATGACAACCAGGTTGAGGGTAGCGCCTGCGGCGGCGTCTGCACGACGGACGCCGACTGCGTCGACGCGTTTGTCTGCCAGTCGGGCCGCTGCTCCGCCAACTAGTCCGGACCGGCGCTCCCGCTTGGCTTACGGCGATGTAAGCCATTTGCTGCGGTTCAGTCCGTCATAGTCCCCGAGGACCGAAATCGGAGGGTGACGAAACGGACTCTATATGCTAACCGCATTGGATGGCCGCTACGCGACAGAGAGAGGGGCGCCGCTCGCTCCTCGACCAGCGCTCGTCGCGAGCCTCCTTTGCGGCGTTCTGGGTCACACTCCTTTGCCTGGGCGCCGCCCTCGTCGGCGTCGCGTGGTTCGGGGTGGGCGCGGGGCGCGTCGCGGCCTTTGATTACAGCTCCGTAAGCAATGGCCCGGCGCTGACGGTCGACGGCGCCCCCACCCCCGAGGCCCTGGTTCGCACGGGTGCGCTCACGGGGCGCCTCTTCGCTCGCGCCGACGGCGCGGCTGAGGACCGGGGCGCCGACGCCCTCGACGGCTCGAACGGCAAGGGCAAAGCGGGCAACGCTCGTGACGCACTTGTAAGCGGAGCGGGTGGCCCGGCGCCCGTCTTGGGCCCAGCCGAGTTCACCCGCGTCTCGGCCCAGCTCTTCGGGGCTGCGCGGCGCGCTGGCGGCGCAGCCTACGAGCCAGTGCCGGCACGGGCCACCGTGTCCACGCGCGGCTCGCGCGCCCCACCCGCCGCCTGAAGACCGCGCCAGCGCGTTCGCCGGCTACGCGTCGACTGTTCGGTAAAAACACCGAGCGGGCGTAGCCCAGGGCGCGTCGCGCTTACACGCTAGTCACTGGACGAGACCGTCCAAGAATGGCGTCTGCTCGACGTCGTAGCCACTTCACGCGTAGCTGCCAGTCCTTCGAGGTGCGTCGTGCATCATGAGCTGGAATCCATCCTGTTTGCGCTCGCCGTAGGGGCCGGCGTCGTCATCGCGGCCAAGCGCGCGCGCTTGCCGTACAACGTCGCCCTCGTCGTCGTCGGCCTCCTCGCGGCGTTCGCGGGCGTGCTCCCGCGCCAGCCGCTCTCGCCGGACGTCGTGCTCTACATCTTCTTGCCGGCGCTCGTCTTCGAGGCTGCGCTCTTCGCGGACGCCGATCAGCTCTCCAGAGCGCGAGGTCCAATCCTGCTCTTGGCGATCCCCGGGGTCGCGATCTCGCTCCTCGCGACGGGCGCGATCGCGACGTGGGCGCTCGATCTGCCCATCTTCGTGGCGCTCCTCTTGGGTGCGCTCCTCGCGATCACCGACACGGTGAGCGTGCTCGTCGCGTTTCGGGCCGTGCGCGTGCCGCATCGGCTCGCCGCCATCATGGAGGGCGAGAGCCTCTTCAACGACGGTACGGCGCTGGTCCTCGTCGCGCTGTGCTCGGCCGCGGTTCAGCGCGGCGAGCTCGATTGGGTGGGTTCGGTGACGGGCCTCGTCCTCGCGATCGTCGGTGGGTCGGTCATCGGCGGGGCGCTCGGCGCGCTCGGCGCGGCCGTGATGCGCAGGGCCGCGCCCGACCACCTGACGGTGATCCTCTCGAGCGTGGTGCTCGTCTTCGGCACCTCGCTCCTCGCCGAGCGCGCGCACACGTCGTTCGTGATCGCGGTCGTCGTCGCCGGCATGGTCATCGGTCGCGCCGCGCGTCGCGATCTCGAGCCCTCAAGGCTGATCGCGCTGCAGGGGTTCTGGGAGACCGCGGGCTTCGGCATCAACGTCTTCCTCTTTCTCCTCGTCGGCATGCAGATCGATACGTCGCGCCTCTTCGCCGAGGCCTCCAACATCGGGCTCGCGCTCGTCGCGCTGCACGCGGGGCGCGCGGTCGCGGTGTACGGCTCGTTCGCCGGGGTGCGGCGACTCTTGCGCGAGCGTGTGCCCATGCGCTGGCAACACGTGATGGTCGTCGGCAACGTGAAGGGCGCGCTGTCGATGGCCGCGGTGCTCGCGCTGCCGATCGACCTGCCCTTCAGGGAGCGGCTCGTCACGATCGTCTTCGGCGTGACCCTCGTGACGCTGCTCACGCAGGGCCTGCCGTTCAAATGGATCGTCGCGCGGCTCGGCATCGCGGAGCCTCAGGCGGACCTCGAGCTCGAGCGCGCGCGGGCCACGCTCATCTCGGCGAAGCGCGGCCTGAGCGAGCTCGGCGCGCTGCTCGAGGCCGGCCTGCTCTCACGCAAGGAGCACGCGGAGGAGAGCGCGACCCTGCAGCGAGACGTGATCGCCGCCGAGCATCGCGTGCGTCGAGCCTCGCTCGAGTCGGGCGCCGATCCGCGCATCGCGATGGCGGTGCTCCTCAGCCGCAAGGCCGCGGTCGCCGACGCCGCGCGCCGGGGAATCCTCGCGCACGAGGTCGCCGAGGTCGAAATCGCAGAGCTCGACGAGCGCTTGGTCGCGCTCGCCGAGGGGCACTGAAGGACGGAGAGAACCATGCGAATCGTCGTCGCAGGAGGAGGCCGAGTCGGCCTCGCCATGGCTTCCCACCTCGCGAGCGTGGGCCACGCGGTCACGCTCATCGACCTCGAGCCCGACGTCGCGAAGGTCGCGTTCGAGGCGCACGGGCTCGTCGCGCTCGCGGGCGACGCGACCGATCCGCGCATGCTCGCCGAGGCGGACGCCGCGCACGCGGACGTCGTCGTCACGATGCTGCCGCGCGACGCGGACAACCTCGGGGTCGCGGCCCTCGCGCGGGGGATGGGCGCGCGCCGGATCATGGGTCGCGTCAAGGACGCAGCCTATCGACCGCTGCTTCGCAGCGCGGGCGTCGATCGCATCCTCTCGGAGACCGAGGTCTTCATCGGCGCGCTCGCGGTCGCGATCGAACACGAGGCCGTCAAGACCTCGATGCTCGTCGGCGCGGGGCGCGCGGTTGCCTTCGAACTCGAGCTGGCCTCGGAGTCCGCAGTGTCGGGCAAGACCGTGAGCGAAATCGCACGCGATCCGGCCTTCCCGAGCTCGTGTGTCGTCGCCGGGCTCGTTCAAGTCGGCGGTCGCGTCGACATGCCGCGCGGGGCCTCGGTCCTCGAGCAGGGCGTGACGCTCCTGCTCGTCGCTTCGCGCGAGGACGTGGGCGCTTCCGTGGAGTTTTTCAGCAAAAAGCAAACAACAAAGGAGAACGGTCGAGATGGAAACGAAGTCGCAGGAAGATAACAAGAAAGTAAGTTCGAAGTTCCGGCCGCGCGGCACCGAGCCGAAGGAGCCCGAGGCTCCCCCGAAGGCAGAGCCTCACTCGGCGCTCGTCCCCGTCCTCTGGGTCGTGGTGCCGATCGTGCTGCTCATCGCCTACGCGGCGTGCTCGGGCTGAGTCAGCGAGCCCCGGCGCAGATCGCAGCGTAAGCGGCGTTGAGTCGACCGAGCTCGAGCTCGAGCTCACGGCGGCGCGCGCCGCTCGCGTTCGGGTGCAGATCCGGATGGAGCGCGCGAGCCCGCGTGCGGAACGCGTGCTTGATCTCTCGCAGGTCGGGCTCGCCTCGCAGGCCGAAGAGCTCCGTCGGGGCCTCTCTGTCGTCGCGCGCGCCCGCTCCGCCGAGGCAGTTCGCGAGCCTCGCGAATTTCAGGAAGGCCGCGATCCGATAGCGAGACACGCGGCAGCGCGGGCCGAGCTCTCGCGCGCTGCACGGCTGGGTGAGGGCTCGCGCGAGGCGCTCGTCGAGCACGTCGAGGAGCGCTTCGCTCGGGAGCGGACGCGTCAGCTTCAGGGATGCGTCGCGCGACCAGGCCTCGATCTCGAGCGCTTCGTCGTGGCGCAGCGATCGCTCCACGAGGCCGCGCGCCCAACGCGCGAGCTCGACGGACGAGCGCGCCCCGAGCGTCGAGGCCTCGCCGTCGACGAAGCGCACGGACGCGTGCTCGGTGAGCGCGTCGAGCTCACGCAGCACGCGTCGCCCGAGAGGATCGGGGCCGTCCACCTCGGCGCGCCCTGCGACGACGCGCACGCGGTGGACCGAGGTCGAGGACGGCTGCGATCGTGCGATGAGCCAACCCGTCGCTCGCCGCTCTGCGACGTCGAGCGCGAGTCGGACGAGCGCGTCGAGGTCTTGCACACAGGTCGCTTCCCTCATTTTTCGCTCGAGGGCCAAGATCGCAGCTTGCGCTACCCGCAGCTTGTTAAGCGAGTGTTTGGCGAGGCGAGTGGCTCGGTGCGTGGTGCTAGCGTCACGCTCGTGAGCGACGCGAAGGCTCGACCCAAGAGCCCGACTCGAGGCCGGAGACGCCTCGTGTTGTCGTTCTTCTTGGTCGCGCTCCTGCAGCTCGTGGTCGTCGGGCTCGGCGTGCTCGCGGTCGTCGAGCTCACGCGACGCGGCGCCGAGCGCGCGCTCGTCGAGGAGGATCGCTTCGTCGTGAACGAGCTCGTGCCGCGCCTCGAGCGAGGTGAGGACATCAGCGCGATCGTCAAGCGTGGAGCGGGCGAGCTCGGCGCGGACATCGTCGTGCTCGACGCCTCGGGGACGGTGCTCGCGAGCACCACCGAGGCTGCGCGTCGTTGCGAACCGGGCGGCCCGGGAGGACGCAATCCTCCGTGGGTCGAGCCCTTCGGTCCGCGGCCTCCAGGCCCGCCGCCACACCCGCCCGACTTCGATCCCGGTCCTCACAAGGGCCCACCGCCGGGCGCGCCGAGAGAGCTCAAGCCCCCGACCGAGGCCCTCTGCCGCGTCGTGCCGCTCGCGCTCCCAGGGGGCCGCTACGGCAAGGTCGAGTTTCGCCGGGAGCGCGCTCCGAACCTCGTCGCCGTCGTCGCCGTCGGCGTGGCGGTGCTCGCGATCATGGCGCTCAGCGCGGCGTGGCTCGCGCGCTCGATCGTGAGGCCGCTGCGCAAGCTCTCGCGTGCGGCGGCCGAGCTCGGTCGCGGCAACCTCACCGCGCGCGCCGACCTCGGTCGCGCCGACGAGCTCGGTGAGGTCGGTCGCGCCTTCGACGAGATGGCCACGCAGCTCGCCGAGCTGCTCCGGGCCGAGAAGGAGCTCATCGCCAACGTCTCGCACGAGCTCCGCACGCCGCTCGCGCGCATCCGCGTCGCGCTGGACATCGCGAGCGAGGGAGACGCGGACGCTGTGCGCGAGTCGCTCGGCGACATCACCGAGGATCTCGCCGAGCTCGAGCGGCTCGTCTCCGACATCCTCACGGTGGCGAAGCTCGATCTCGCCGAGCCAGGCCGCGACCGAGCCATCCCTCCGCTTCGGCGCGAGGACATCGATCTGGCGTCGCTCCTCGAGAAGGCAGGCTCGAGGCTCGCTTCCACGCGACCGAAGCGACGCGTGCTCACCGAGCTCGAGCCGGACCTGCCGGAGGTCGTCGGCGACGCCGTGCTGCTCCGCCGAGCCTTCGATAACCTCATCGATAACGCCGACAAGTACACCGAGGACGCCGAGGCCCCGATCCGCATCGTGGCTCGTCGCCGAGGCAAAGAGGTGGAGGTCGAGGTCGTGGATCAAGGCATCGGGATCGCCAGCGCGGATCTGTCCGGCGTGTTTCGTCCCTTCTATCGAGTCGATCGCAGCCGCACGCGCGCGACGGGTGGCCTCGGGCTCGGCCTCGCGCTGGTGAAGCGGATCATCGTGGCCCACGGCGGAACGATCAGCATCGAGAGCTCCCTCGGGGGAGGCACGTGCATGCGCGTCCGTTTGCCTGGTAAGGAGCCCTCGTGAACACGGAGTCGAGCGCGATATCGGTCCTCTACATCGAAGATGACGAGAAGCTCGGCAGGCTGACCGCCAAGTATTTCGAGTCGCACGGGCTCTTCGTCACGCTCGCGACCGACGCCGTGACGGGCCTCGCCGCCGCGATGCGCGTTCGGCCCGACGTGATCCTCCTCGACGTGATGCTGCCGGTGATGGATGGCTTCGAGGTCTGCAGGCAGCTCCGCACGCGCCTCGCGACGCCGATCATCATGGTGACCGCGCGCGGTGAGGAGGCCGATCGCGTGATGGGTCTCGAGGGCGGCGCTGACGATTATGTAAGTAAACCGTTCTCCTCGCGCGAGCTCCTCGCCCGCGTGCGCGCCCACGCACGCCGGGCGAAGGGTGTGGTCGGTCCGTCGAACGAGACGCTCGTCGTCGGCGACATCGTCGTCGACTCCGCGTCGCGCACCGTGACCCGCGCTGGCGTCCCCATCCCGCTCACGACCTACGAGTTCGATCTGCTCCGCGCGCTCGCGGAGCGCGCAGGCCGCGTGCTCACCCGCGAGCAGCTCGTCGACCTCGTGAGGGGCAGCGCCGACGAGGCTTTTGACCGCTCGATCGACGTCCACGTCTCGCACCTGCGAAAGAAGCTCGGAGACGATCCGCGTAGCCCCCGGCTCCTGAAGACGGTCCGCGGCGTGGGCTACCTCTTCGGCGGCTCGGGCTGACTGCCCACTACGTGCGCCGTTGTGGTGTGGTTCGCGCACATCGGCTGATGGGAGCTTTGCCAGGTGGTGCGCTCGATCCTCGACCTCCCGTCGAGCGCCCGCTGGAGAGACGCTCGCGCGGATTTTTCTAGGTTTGCGGTTGGCTCGGCCCGTGCACAGGCGACGGCGGCTCTTTCTGCGAGGTCCGTCCCATGGCCCTGAAGCGCTGGTCACGAGCACTCCCCATCACCGCCGCAGTCCTCCTCGTTGGAGCTGCCGGCTGCGCGCCCTCTTCGGATCCGACGATCGACGAGGACGCCGAAGAGACCGACGACGCCCTCCGCGTCTGCGCGGACGGGCCCACCGTCCAAGGCATCGACGTCTCCTATTGGCAGGGAAACATCGATTGGTCGAAGGTCGGCGCGAGCGGCGTCGACTTCGCGATCGTGCGCGTGAGCGACGGCGCTGTCTTCAAAGACCCCAAGTTCGACGCGAACTGGCAGGGAGCGAAGAGCGCGGGCCTCGTCCGCGGCGTCTATCAGTTCTTCCGCCCCGACCAGGACCCGACGGAGCAAGCTGACTTGATGCTCGAGGCGCTCGCGTCGGACCCGATCGTCGACGGCGATCTCGCGCCCGTGCTCGACATCGAGACCACAGGCGGCCTGTCGAAGGCGAAGATCCGAGCGCGAATGCAGGTCTGGCTCGATCGGGTCGAGGCCGCCACTGGACGCACGCCTATCGTCTATACCGCAGCCTTCATGCAGGACGTCGTGGGGACGGGCTTCTCGCACTATCCACTTTGGGTCGCCAACTACACGACGAGCTGCCCGCTCGTGCCCACAGGTTGGGAGGACTGGTCGATGTGGCAATACTCCGAGAGCGGCAAAGTCGCCGGCATCAAGGGGAGCGTCGATCGCAATGTCTTCAACGGTACGCGCGACGATTTGCTCGCGTTTGCGACCGCGACGGGCATTCCTGTCGATCCCCCGAAGGACCCGAACGACCCGCCCTCGGACCCGCCCGCGAACCCCGATTCGCCTACAGGCTTGTCACCGGCGGACGGGGCCAGCATGCCCTCGGGCTCGGTGAAGCTCTCTTGTGACGGCTATCAGGGCGCGGACAGCTACGCGTTCGAGATTCAGCTCTATAGCGACAGCCAGAAGGCTTGGACGCCGTATTACACATACACGACGTCGACGAGCCAGAAGACGTTCTGGCCGGCGGTGACGGGGGCCTATCGCTTCCGCGTCCGAGCGACGACGGCGGAGGGCACGACCCCGAGCTCGCCCTACAATGCTTTTTCGTACAATGGAGCGCCGCTGCCCTGAGCCGCGGCGCTAGCAGCCAATCAGGAGGAGACGGCGCTCGCGCTCGCCTTCTCCTTGCGGTCCGCGCCCTTGGCCCAGAACGACGGGCTGAGGAGCACCGAATAGTCGGGGTGCTCGACCTTCGCCCAGGCCTCCTCGGAGCGCTCGCCGCGTGAGCGGCAGCAAGCGCTGCAGAGGCATTTCTCGGGGTTGCCCTCGTCGGGGTAGGTGCTGCCGAACATCTGGTCCCAGAGCTTGAAGAAGAAGCCCGTGTGGATGGGCTTCAACAAGGTCGACTTGGCGTGATGCAGATAGTGCTGGAACGAGCCGTTGATCCAGCGATTGTGCGCGCTGAGGAACGAGAGCTCGTGGCCCCAGTGGAGGAACGCGCCATAGCCGTAGAAGAAGACGGCGAACGTCAGGAACAAGAGGTCCATGTTGATGGGCATGACGAGCGGGATCAGCAGGAGCGGCGCGGAGCGCACGAGCTGATCGATGAGATCGTCGGCGATGACTGCGAACGGGCTCGGATTGGCGAAGACATGGTGAGCCTTGTGCTCCTTCCACCCCCAGCGGGTCGTGTGCCCCAGTCGGTGATAGAAGAACTCGAAGAAGTCGCTCGTGATCCAAGCCACGAAGAACGTGAATACGAGATAGCCGACGCCGTAGCCGCCGAGGCCGCCATAAGCCTTGGACCAGCCGCGATCGACCAAGTGGAGCGACAGCGCCGGGCAGAACGATGCTGTGACGATACCCTTCAGCATCTGCAAGACCTCGCGCCGCACCAGCGACGGCGTGGGGTAGGTCGGGTTGAGCTTGTATTGCCAACGCGAATACGTCGGCTTCGCGTAGTAGAAGTAGAAGACGACCGCCGACATGGCCATGGCCATGACGAACGCCAGCACGGTCATCACCGCCCAGGTGAGGAAGAAGTTCCCGTTCTTCGCGAGCTCGTACAGCATGTTGAGGCCACTCTACACGGTGGCGTCGGGCCCTGTCACACGACGAGCAAACGCGCTCTGACGAGCAGCGCTCAAAGGCCCATCGGTACCGAAACGCGAGCTTCGTTCTGACGAACGACGCGACTCAGCGCCGTGAGCAATCGCTCGATATCCGCGCGCGTCGCAGCGTCCTCCGCGGGAGTTACATGACCGTAATAAAGGTCGTATCTGGCAGTGCTCTTCGGCGGCAGCGCGGGTCGCGTGCCGTGCTGCATGACCTCGAGTTCGAAGCTCACGCCCTCTCGTGCGAGCTTCACTTTGAAGCTGCGCTCGCGCACGGGCTCGATGCGCTCGATGGTGTAGCCCTCGAGGGTCCCGCCTTCGACGAGGGGTGCGACCAGCGCGAGGACGTCGGCGGGGGCCGGCTCGACGGGGGTCTCTGGGGCGGTCGACGCGACGCTCGGCGGGGTCCTGTGATGATGTAATTGGGTATAACGACGTATTGGTAATAGGACGGCCGCGGCGGCGAGCGCGAACCACACCGCGCCCGCGATCGCGAGCCGTCGGCGGGCGTCGCCAACGTCGGCGTCGTCGATTGGAGCGCGCTCGCTCGCGACGCGCAGGCGCGCGACGAGCCGTGGCCACGGATAGGAGAAGAGAGCGAGCAGCGCCATCGCCTGCGGAAACACGATGGGCGTCAGCGCCCAAACATTGAGGTGAAATCCAATGAGGAGCGTGCCCCACACAGCGCGCGTGAGCGGGGTCCACGGATAGAAGAGGGCCGTCGCTTGGATGATCAACGTCGCCGCGGCGAGCGTGTACGCGAGGTTCGGGTGTTCGACGACGGCCCTCGCGTAGAACGAGAGCGGCGAGCCCTCGCCGAGGCCGCGCTGGGTGAGCACGATGGCGCGGAGCGTGTTCGCGTCGGCCCACGAGATCCCCGACGCGAGCAGCTTGCTCGTGGCGGCGTTCGCGTACGTCGCCGCGAGCGCGCCGACGGCGCCGGCCTCGGCGAAGCGATCGCGCTCGGCCACCGGAGCGCGACCAGCGATCGCGGTCCCGAGGAGCCACCCGAGCAGCACGGCCCCGCTCGTGAAGAAGACCCGCATCGGCCCGTCGAGGAGCGCGGCCTGCGCTTCGGCGAGCGCGGCGAGGAGCACGAGCGCGCCGACGCCTGCTGCGAAGCTGCGCTTTCGAGCGAAGACGAAGAGCGCGCCCAGCGTCGCGAGCGCGAGCGGCGCGACCCAGAGGGGCCGCCCACCGAGCGCGAGCAACGCGCGGGGCGCCATCGGATGCGAGACCGCGCTCGCCGGCGTCTCGGCGATCGAGATCGCGAGCCCGATCACGTCGACGCCGAGGACACACGCGAGGGCGACGCGCACGACGCTGCGGTTCGCTCCATCCCAAGGGCTGCGGATCAACGGCGCACCGCCGAGCAGCGAGCGAGCTCGCAGTCACGGGTCGCGGGCGCGCCCGCGGCGCGGCTGAACCCATAGACGCGGCGGACCACGGTGATATCGACCGACGCGGCGCTCGAGTTGGCGTCGGTCTGCTTCATCCCTTGGACGATCGCGCGGTCGACGTAGGGATCGTGTAGTAAGGCCCGAGGTCGCCGCAGACCACGTGCTCGGTCGAGAGATCGACAGGCGGATCGCAGCGAAAGCTCGCGTAGCGATCGAGCTCGTGGACGGTGCCGTCGGCCTCGCGCGCGAGCAGGCGGCTCGCCGTGTCCATGTGCTCGCCCGCGTACATCGAGAACGTCGAGAGCGGGTAGAGGTTCTCGACGATCCGCGCGAGCCCGACATAACCAGCGAAGACGAACAACGTCGTCGCGAGGACTGCGCGTGTCGTACGCGCTCGGGGAGGGACGGCCTCGTTCGACATGGGCCTCGGGGTCGAAGCCTAGTGCTTCCGGTCCTGAGTTCGTAGCGGGTCCGACCTGGCCCAGCGACAAGTCGAGAGGGGTGCGTCATCATCGACCCCCATGACCGAAGCGCCTCTCGTCGAGCACGCCGAGTCCGACGTCGACTGCCGCTTACGCGGCGTTCGGCTGCTCAAACCCAACCGAGTCGGCGCGGCCCTGTCGGTCGCGTTCTCGGCGCTTTGCCTGTCGGCCATCGTGTTCGCGCTCGCGAAGTACGGTGCGCCGCACGGTCGGCACAGCGACTTCGGCAGCTTCCTCCGGGTCATGACGTTCGGGACCTTCGGTGGTCTCTTCGGGGGTTGGTATTTCACGAAGCTGTCGCGCAAGCCCTCGGACGTCGTCGGCGAGCTCGTCGCGTCCCGCGAGGGGATCCGCGTCGGCGGCAAGCTCCTCGTGCGACGCGAGGAGATCCGTCGGGCCTTCGTTTGGCCGGGCGAAGGCTCAGCGTTCGTGCGCATCGAGCGCACGGGGCTTTTGGGTGGCAGCTTCGATCTGCAGATCGCGAGCATCGAGGACGGTCGCGCGCTCCTCAAGGCGTTGAAGCTCGACGCCTCGCAGGACGCCGCGAGCTTCTTCGTCACGGCCGTCTCACCCGAGCATTACCGCAAGCGCCGCATACGCGCGACGTTCGGAATGACCGGCGCGATCGTCACGGCCTTCGCCACTGGCGTCGCGTCCGCGAAGCTCCACCTGGGCGCGGCGCCGATGGTGATCGCCGTGATCCTCTGCGGCCTCATGTACCTGTCGCTCCTCGCGCAGATGATCCGCCCGGCGAAGGTCATCGTCGGCGCGGATGGTGTCTTGCTCACGTGGTTCTGGCAGAAGCGCTTCATCCCCATCCAAGACATCCGCAGCGCGGAGCTCATCACCAACGCTGATTTGAACCTGCGGAGCTCGGTCTCGCCGCTCGTCGTGCGCCTCCACATGGTGGACGGCTCGCGCGTCGACATCTTGGGCAGCGTGGGCTCGGTTCGAACCACGCTGCGGAGTGGCTTCAACCGGTTCGGACAGATGCGCTGTGACATGCTCGTCGAGCGCATCAACGAGGCGGTCGCCGCGAAGGGGCAGGGGTCGTCCTCCGCGAGGGCCGCGTGGGATCGCGACCTGCTGCGACGCGGCGCGCTCGCGACCGAGGCGTGGGTCGCGAAGCTGCGCGGTCTGAGCAAGGTCACCGAGAGCTTTCGTGAGCCGGCCCGCGCCCTCGACGAGCTCTGGGAGATCCTCGAGGATCGGCTCGCGCCACCTGCCCGACGAGGCGCTGCGGCCGTCGCGCTCGCGACGGAGCTCGACGAAGACGGTCGCAAGCGCATCCGCGCCGCGGCGAAGGCTACCGTCGCTCCACAGCTGCGCATGGTCCTCGACGCCGTGGCGTCGAACGACGAGCCGAAGATGGTCGCGGCGCTCGACGAGCTCGCTGAAGAAGAGGCCTCCGAGGTCGAGCGCGCGGGCGTCGAGTCGCAGGCCTCACGCTAACCGATCGGCCTCGAACGCCACGACGGCGAGCGGGCTCACGCGACCGCCGCGCGCGACGTACTCGAAGAGCTCTCTCACGTCGGGCCCACGCAGCGGATAGCGATCGAGCTCCGCGAGCGTGGTCCAGACCGCGCCGAGCGACTCGCTGTTCGGCTCCGAGCGCGGCGGTCGATCATCCACCGGCTGCGCGGTGAAGATCACCCGGACGCGCATCGTGCCGCCCGCGCCCGGCGTGTGCTCCACGCGGATGACGCCGTCGAGCTTCACGACGAGGCCCGTCTCCTCCTCGGTCTCGCGGAGCGCCGCCTGGTAGAAGTTCTC
This sequence comes from Polyangiaceae bacterium, assembly GCA_046351325.1. GTDB lineage: Bacteria > Myxococcota_A > Polyangia > Polyangiales > Polyangiaceae > Xiheicaenibacterium. The sequence goes on from JAXLYR010000002.1 coordinate 866,331, forward strand.
CCCGGGCTCGACGCGTCCCGCTGGCAAATACCAGAGCTGACCGTGCTTGAGCTCGTGCACGAGCGCGAAGCGATCCCCCTTCCTGACGACCACGACGACGAAGAACCAGGTGGGGACGGGCGAGCGAGCGCTGGACATGGTCGACCTCAGCCGTGGCCGCGCGAGACGACCCACAAAAGGACCCCGAGCAACGTCATCGCGAGCGCGATCGCCGACGCGATCTTCGCGATCGACAGCGGCGCGTCGCCGAGGACGAGCTCGGCGTCCTGACCGTGCACCACGGCGCGATAGCGTTTGCCGTCGTAGGCGTAGGTCATGATGTACGCGGGCAGCCCGCGCCGCCGCGACGAGAGCCGTCGCACGAGCACGCTGACCCGACAGTTCCGGATGCGCGAGCCCGGTACGCAGCTCTTCGCGACGTGCTTCTCGGCGCGCGACTCGACGGCGCGCGCGATGATCTCGCGCGCCGCGGAGCGCTGGGCGAGGAAGGGCTCGATCGCAGCGTCTTCAGCAGGGTCGCACGCGACGACGTCCTCCCAGTCGAACCCTCGCGAGAGCTTCTCGACCTCGGCGTCGGAGAGACCGCGCGACGCGTTGACGACCACGTTTTCGAAGCGCATCGGGAGCTCGCCAGCGTGCGGCGCCCACGCGCTCCGCTTGTGATCCGCGTCGCTGTCGGCGGCCCACGTCACGTGCGCATCGGCGTCGAAGAGCCACGCGGCGAAATGCACCGCGTGCACGCGATCGACCGTCGCGCGGCGCGACACATCACGCGGTCGAAAGAACCCGAGGCGGCTCTGCCAGCGACGGAGCGCGCGCACCGCAGACTCGGGATCGACCAGGAACGGCAGCACAGCATCGGCTTGGTCGACCGGATCGAAGACGTCCTCGAGCTTCGTCACGGCGCCGCAGAAGCGACACGCCGTCCCCTGTTTCTCGGCCGAGAACACCACCGCGGCGCCGCACTCGGTGCAGCGGAGGAGGCGCGCCCGAGGCTCGCGCGCATCGTCGGTGGGCTCGACGCGCGCGGGCCGAGGCGCCGGCAGACGCGCAGACGGCGCATCGAAGATCGGCGGCCTCGAGCGGGATTCGCAGCGGGCGCACGCGCTCACGAGCCACCCCGATGCGAGAGCAAGAGCACCGTGACGAGGAGCGCGAGGCCCAGCGCGACCGCGATCGCGATGCGCACCGGCGAGAGCGGGGCCTTGCCGTGGACCGCGCCCGTCTGCCCGTTGATGACGAGCCGCACGGGCGGCGCGACCCTCGACCATCGGACAGCGAGGACCCAGATCGGCACGAGCGCGAGCGAGGTGTGCTCTTCGGTCAAGGTGGGCCGCTCGCGGACCTCGCGCTGGGTGTCACCGGGCATCATGCGACGAACGCGCTTGCCGACGTCGGCGGCCGCGGAGCTCCGCGCTGCGCGGGTCCCCGCCGCCGCGTCGATCCCGGGCTCCTCGGTGGGCCAGCCGACGACGTGGCTCGGCTCTACAGCGACGCAGCGCGCGAAGGTCGAAGGGCTCGATCCCGGAGAGCTCCGCTGGCGCGAGCCCGCGCGAGGCGCTCACGAGGACGTCGCGCACGACGCCCGCCCACGGCCCCGCGAGCCGTCGCCACTCCGTGCGCGTCACCGTCCGCTTCTCGAGCGAAGTTCGCCCGTTTTCTTTAACGGTGTATGTCTCTTCTTCTTGGTAGTTCTCGCCGATCTCCGCCGCGTACGTGGCCCGCGCGACGGCCGTGTAGAGCCAGACGGGCAGGTACAATCCTGTCAGCGCTTCGAGCGGCGCGCCGCGGATCGCCGCCCGCGCGAAGGGCCCGCGTGACTCGGTCCAGCGCCGCGCGAGGTCGCGCGCCCGCGGGTCGGTGACCGTGAACGGCACGACGAACTCGGGCTCGAGCTCGGTCGAGGCGGCCGGGCGAACGAGCACGTGAGGGCTCGCGCAGTAAGGACAGCGGGCCGTCCGCGAGCCTCGAAAGTGCAGCGTCGCGCCACACTCTTCGCAGCCGAAAGACTCGGCGGGAGCGGTTCGACCAGCCACGAAGGAAACGGTAGCGCGCCCTTCCGAAAAATAAACGCGCCGGCTCGAACTCTGCGGCGTTTGTTTAGCGGAGCCACGTCGACAGGCTGAGGTCGAGCCGGCTCTCTACCAGCCCGAGGAGCTCGCTCACCCCGTGTTCGTCCGTCTTCAAGCGATCCTTCAGCGCGGTCGTCGTCGCGCGGAGCACGCGCTCTCTCGCGCGCGCCAGGTGCCGCACGACGGTGGCTCGGTGCTGGCCGTACATGCGCGCGAGCTCCTCGAGCGTGAGCCCATCGACGAGGTGCAAGCGCAGGAGGTTGCGTTCGTGCGGGTCGAGCGCTTCGACCGCCGCGCGGAAGGCCACCTTGAACGCCGCCCTGTACTCCTCTTTGACGAGCGCGAGCTCGGGATCGAGCGCCGCGGGTTGGACGTCGTTCGAGGCCTGCTCGCGCGCGGCTCGTCGCTCTTCGCCGCGGAGGAGCTCGAGCGCGACGCGGTTCGCTGTGACCGACACGAGCCCGCGGAGCGCGCCGCGCGAGGCATAGCGAGCGACGCGCGGGACGCCGTCTTCCCCAGGCGACAGCAGCCGATCGAGCGTGCGCTGCGCGGCGTCCTCGGTGGTCGCAGCGTCGAGCTTCATGTGCGCGATCGCTCCGCGCGCGCCGTCGAGGACCAGCTTCGCGAACACGACGCGCGCGGCCTCCACGCCGCGGCCGCACGCGAGCGCCAGCGCGACGTCGCGCGCAGCGTCCGCTTCGAGCGTGAACGGGGAGGTCGCGTCGGGGTGCTCGGCGAGGGCGCGCGCGAGCTCCTCACGGCTCAGCCCTCCGGAGCCGATCCACGAGGGATCCGCCGCGGCGACGAGCTCTTCGAGGTGCACCTCGAGCTCCTCGCGCGAGCTCGCTTGGGCGCTCGGCCGAACCTCGAGGAACACGTCGGCGAGCGGCGTAGCCATGCGGCCCGATTCTATGGGATAGGAGGAGCACCGCGATGAAGAACCCCGCGTCGTCGAGCTGCCTCGACGACCTGACGATCCTCGATCTGCTCGCGGGAGTGCTCGCCGCCGAGGACGTGCGCGCCGCCGACGCGCACCTCGATTCGTGCGAGCGATGCAGGGCGATCGTGTCGGGTGCAGCGCGCGGCCAAAGGGACGCTGCGACAGCCGCGTCGGGGCCCGAGCGCACCGACCCGCAGCTCGAGCCGTTCGCGGTCGGCGACCGCGTCGGTCGCTTCGTGGTGCTCGGCCCCGCGGGCCGCGGTGCGATGGGCATCGTCTACGCCGCGCACGATCCCGAGCTCGATCGGCGCGTCGCGCTCAAGGTCGTCGCGGCCCCGACCGACGACGGCGCCTCGAACGACAGGCTCCTCGCCGAGGCTCGCGCGATGGCGAAGCTCGCGCACCCGAACGTCGTCACCGTCTTCGATGTCGTCGCGCTCGAGGGTGAGGTCGTCCTCGCGATGGAGCTCGTCGAGGGCGAGACGCTGCGCGAGCACGCGGCGCGCCTGCGCGGCGGCGACGAGCGCCGCATCCTGCGCGCCTTCATCGAGGCAGGTCGCGGGCTCGCGGCGCTCCACGACGCGGGCATCGTGCACCGTGACTTCAAGCCCGAGAACGTCCTCGTCGGTCGGGACGAGCGCGTGCGCATCGCGGACTTCGGCTTCGCCCTCGCGGACGGGCTCTCGGCAGGGGCCACGCGCGCCGGCACCCCGGCATACATGGCCCCCGAGGTTCTCGATGGCGCCACGGCCGATGCGCGCTCCGACCAGTTCTCGTTCGCGGTCGCGCTCTACGAGGCGGTCACCGGCGAGCGGCCCTTCGCAGGGGACACTGTCGCGGCGCTCTCGCGCGCGATCACCTCGGGCGACGGCCCCGCGCGCACGCGGCTGCCGGGGCTCACCGCGCGCGTGTCCGCCGCCGTCCTGCGCGCGCTCTCTCCCAAGCCTGCGCGCCGGCACGCGAGCATGCACGCCCTCGTCGCGGAGCTCGATCACGAGGCGCGCGATCGCGCGCGGGGCTTCAGCATGGGCGTCGCCATCGCGAGCTTGCTCGCGCTCCTCGCGGGCGCGGTCATCGTCTCGATGCGCGTGCGGCGCGCGCCGACCGACCCCGCAGCGGCGAGCTGCGACGGCGGTCGCCGCGCGGCCGACGGCGTGTGGAGCGACGCGCAGAAGGGCGCGCTTCGCGACGGGCTCGCCGCCGCTCTGCCTGCCGGTGCGGCTGCAGCCGACGTCGTCGTCGCTGCGTTCGACGCCTGGTCTCGAGCGTGGATCGACGCGCGCGACGGCGCGTGTCAGGGCCGGCGCGCAGGCGAGCGAAGTCAAGAAGAACTGGACGCGACGCTCTCGTGCCTCGATCGCGAGCTGCGCGAGGTCGACGGCCTCGTCACGCGGATCTCGAGGTCGGATTCGATCGGCGCGGCGCGCGCGCCCGAGCTCGTGCGCGCGGCGCTGCCCGACGTCGATCGCTGCGTCGATCCGAGCGCGCTCGTGATCCCACCCGCGGGCAGCTTGGATCGCGCGCTCTACGACAAGGCCTACGCCTCGATGGCGGACGCGCGCGCGGCGCTCGTGGTTGCCGACATGGAGAGCGCAGCGTCGGCGGCGCGCGTCGCGATCTCTCGCGCGGCCGAGCTCGGTGATCTCGTCGTCCTCTCCGAAGCGCTGACCCTCGCCGCGCGCGTCGAGCGCGACGCGGGCGCCCTCGATCTCGCCGAGGAGCACGCGTCACGCGCGGTCTTCGTCGCCGAGCGCGCGCACGACGACGAGCGCGCGGCGCGCGCGTGGGTCGCGCTCGTCACGGTGTACGGCGCGCGGGCCGAGTGGGCGCGCGCCAGAGAGACCGCGCGCTTCGCCGAGGCCGCGCTCGATCGCGCGGCCCTCTTCGGCGAGGTTCGCGCCGATTTCTACGAGGCGCTCGGCACCGTCGAGGTCGGCGGCGGCGACCCGCTCCTCGCCGAGGACGCCCTCTACGAGGCGCTCGCGAGCGCGCCCGACGCCGATCCGCTTCGACGCGCCCGCGTGCTCTCGGGCCTCGGCGGCGCGGCTCGCCTCGCGGGTGCTCTCGACGACGCGCTCGCGCTGCTCGACGACGCGCTGGAGCTCGATCGCGCGAGCCTCGGCGCCGAACACCCTGCCGTGGGCCGCGATCTCCACAACAGGGCAGGGGTGCTCAAGCTGCTCGGGCGCCGCCGCGAGGCCCTCGACGACTACCGGCAGGCCCTCCGCATCAAGTCCGCTGCGCTCGGAGCGGAGCACCCCGACGTCGCGCTCACTTACAACAGTGTAGGTCTGTTCTACGCCGAACAGGGTGACCTCCCGAGGCGCGCGCGGCGTACGAGCGCGCGCTCGCGATCTTCACGCGGAGCTCGAGCGCGAACGCCGAGCTCGTGCGCGCGAACCTCGCGGCCCTCGAAACGAAGGGCAGCGAAGCCTCGGGCCAAACGCGGCCGCGCGTGCCCACCTCCACGCCGCCGCGCGCCGAGCGCCCCGTCTCGAACCCTTACGCCCCCACTCCTGCATGGCCCTGAGCGACGTCCCGCAGGCCGCCGACGCGCTCGTCCGCGCGAGCCGCGCAGTCGCCTTGCTCACGCACTTTGCGCCGGCGAACTTCGAGGCCGAGGTCGAGCGCCTCACGGAGCTCTTCGCGGCCGGTGGCGCGGACGCGCCCGCGTTCGTCTACAACGAGCCTCCTCGCGATCTCGGTGAGCTCCGCGGCGAGCTCGAGCACCTCGCGCGCGCGCTCGATCGCATGGGCGTCCTCGGTCGGCTCTACGCGGAGCGCGCGAACGAGATCGCGCTCGAAGCTGCGGTCGCCGAGGCGCGCGAGACCCCGGCGCTCTGCGCGCTGGCCATCGCTCGGTTCGGCGCGCGCGAGGCCGACCTCCCGAGCGCCGACGCGCTCGCGCGTGCGTGGCTCTCGACCGCGTCGCTCGATGATCGCGAGCCCGACGCCGGCGAGGCGCGCGTCCTCAGCGACGACCTCGACGATCCACGCAGTCTCCTCCGCCGGCTGCGCGGTGAGCTCGAGGCCCGCGGCGTCGAGGTCCGCGTCCAGGTCGCGCGCTCGCTCGTGCCGCTCGCGGCCGTGGGCGAGGGCATGATCTTCGTCGCGCCCGCTCGGTCGATGACCATCGAAGACGTCGAGCGCACCGTCCTGCACGAGGTCGAAGGCCACGTTCTGCCGTCGGTCCGCGCGCGCATGGAGCCCGTCGGGCTCGGCCGCGCCGGCAGCGCGCGCGGCGCCGACACCCAGGAGGGGCTCGCGCTCCTCTTCGAAGAACGGCACGGCTTCCTGCGTGGCCGTCGGCGCGTCGAGCTCGCGGCGCGGCACCTCGCCTCACGCGGCGTCCACGAGGGGCGCGACTTCATCGAGCTCGTGCGCGAGCTCGTCGCGACCGGCGTGAGCGTGGCCCTCGCGGTGCGCTCGACCGCGCGCGCCTTTCGCGGCGGCGGCCTCGGTCGGGAGGCCACCTACTTGCCCGCGTTCATCACCGTCGAGCGCGTGCTCGCGGCCTCGTCACGCGCCGACGCGCTGGAGGCCGCGCTCGCCCGGGGTCGGTTGTCGCTCGAGGCCGTGCGCGTCCTCGAGGACCTCGCCGCAGGCGAGCCGGCCGGCTGATCAACAACCCTTGAGGCAGATGAATCGCTTGGTGAACGAGCTCGACGAAGCGTCGTAGGTCGACTGGAGCTTGCCGCCGGGCGCCTTGCTCAAATAGCGGAAGAAGGCCTCGATCTGCTTGTACTCGGTGTTGTCGCCGCGCGGCAGGATCGCGTCGACCAAGGCGAGCGGGTCACCGGCGGCGTCCTTGATGGTTACACCCGCGTCCGTCGCGAACTGGCCAATATAGCTCGACGTTACAAAGCTGTAAGACCTCGTCGGGTCGCCGATCCCGGCCTCGCGGTCGAAGATGACCTCGTCGAATTGCTCGTATCCATCCGTGTGGTCGGTGTCGAGCGACATGCGCATGACCTTGCCTTTGTCGGGGTTCACGAGATCGGCGAGCGACGTCGCGGGTGGCCGCGTCGCGTCGTATTCGACCTTCACCCCGGCGAAGCCGATGTCGTAGTCGCTGTTGTTCGGGTCGCGCGCCAGCGCGAACTCCGCGACGCCGCGGAGCTCGATCTCGAGCACGTAGCCGCGGATCAGCGGGTAGCCGATCGAGCCGTCGACGGGGCTCGACCCGAGCGGCACCACGTTGAACGCGTCGGCCGCGCTGATCGTCCCCGTCTTGCCCTTCTTGAGGACCGACCGGATCACGCCGGCCGACTCGACGGCCAGGTCGGTCTGAGGACCTGCCGTGATGACCGCGTAGTCGTCGGCCTGCGAGAGCATCGCGTCGGCCGACAGCCAGACGAGGGCGTGCGTGTCTTCGACGTCGAAGTCCGTCGCGCCGACGGGGTGGAAATACAGATCGCCAGCGTCTTGCGGGTCGTTCGAGATCGATTGCTCCAAGCTGCTCGACAGGAGGTGCGCGAGCTCCGAGCCGCCCGGGCCCGAGCTCGCCTCTTCGATGCCCTCGACGTAGCCGCCGATGGTCGCGCCGACCTCGGGGTCGGGGATCGTCGTGTCGTCGACCGGGACGAGCGCCTGCGTGGTCGTGTCCCACGTGACATTCTTGTCAGCGTCGATGGTGAGCTCGACACGCCCGACCTCGATGCCGAACGCTCCGGCGTTGAGCACGAGGCACGGCGCATTCGTCGACTTGTTCGTGCGCTGGATGGGCTTCGGATCGTGGTTGTGAGCGTGCCCGCTGATGATGAGGTCGATGCCCGAGACGTTGTCGCAGATCTGCGTGTCCTCGCCGGCCTCGAGCCCGGCCTCGGTGGCGCTGTCGTTGATCCCGCCGTGCGCCATCGCGATGACGACGTCGACCTTCTCCGTGTCGCGGAGCTCGTCCACGATCGGCTGCAGATCGGCGTAGAGCGACGGCAGCCCTGCCTGGACGTCGCCGTCCGTCTCGAAGTTCGCGGGCCGCACCGAGAACTCGACCGAGCCCTTGTTCGGCGCGACGTGCGCCGCGTTGATCCCCACGTAGCCGACGAGCCCGACCTTGATGCCGCCCTCCGTCGTGATCACGCGGTAGGGGTGGATGGGTTTGTCGTCGGTGACGTCTTCGCTGAAGTAGCCGGCGAGCGCGTCGTCGTCGCTCGCGTCGGCCGAGAAGTGGATGTTCGAGGCGACGATCGGCGGCAGGCCCGAGCCCGCGAGCGCGGCCTCGATCGAGTTCGAAAGCGGGCCGGGACCGAAGTCGAACTCGTGGTTGCCGAAGGTCGTCGCGTCGTAGCCGAGGGCCTTCATCGTGCCGTAGTCGATCGACGCCGACTGGAACGCGAGGTGCGGCAGGCAGCCCATTTGGTTGTCGCCCGCCGAGAGCAGGATGCTGTCCTTCTTCGCGTCCTTCGCGGCCTGCCGCTCCTTCGCCAGCACAGCCGCGCGGCGCGCGACGCCACCGACGAGGTCGCCGCTCCCCGCGGTCGTGGCCTCGGGGTCGTCGTCGAGCTCGGGGCTGAACGCGAAGAGGTGCGAGTGCTCGTCCGAGGTGAACAGCACGACCAGGTGTTTGTCGGTCGAGGGAGCCCCGCCCTCACCCGTGTCGTCGCCGCACGCGGGTAGGACGGTGAGGCTCGGCGCGGCGAGCAGCAACAGCAACGAAGCGGTGAGGATCGGTTTTCGGTGAAGCATCGCGGTCAGTCTAGCTTTCCTCGGGCGCTCCGCGCCTGGAGAGAACTCGGCTCGACGCTTCATTTACAGGATTGTAGGCGACTCGATCGCGAGGACGGCTCACGAGGGCGCCTCACGAGGACGGCTCTCGCTCCTCGCGATCCTTCGTCGCCACGCTCGCGAGCGCCTCGGCGAGCGCCGCGTCGTCTTCATCGGCCGCGGCGCGCTCGAGCACCACGCGCAGCGCGGGTGAGACGGTCTCGCTCGCGGCGACGCGCAGCCGCGCGCGGCCTGCTTCATCGAGGGTCTTCGCGAGCGCGACTGCGGCGGCGGCACGCGTCGCACCCAGCGCGGCCGGGTCCTCGACGGTGCTCCACAGTTGATCGAGCGGCACGGCCTGCGTCCGCGCGTCGTCGCTCGCGCCCGAGCCGATCACGCGGAGCCTCGTGACCCACGCGTCGGCGGACTCACCCGCGCAGTCGAGCGCGCGCGCGTCGCTCGCGTGCTCGCTCTGCCGGTACTCGGCGAGCGCAGCGGTGAGGTCCGCGACGAGGGCCGCGACCCGATCGCCCGCGCCGAGGTGGTCTTGCCCGAAGGGGATGTCGACGACCTCGCCCGAGGTCAAGGTGACGTTGATCCCGACGTAGACCTTGGTGGCGCGCGCTTGGGTGTAGCGGCGTAGCTTCTCGACGTCGGCGAACCGCACGAAGCGGCGCTCGTCACGCCAGTCGATGAAGAGCCCGTCTTTGCCGATGCGGACCGAGCCTCTCAGGCTGAAGTAGGTGACCGCAAAGGCCACCATCGCGACGACGCTCGCAGGGAATATCCAGCTCGCCAGCTGACGCTTGAGGAGGATGGGAAGCAGCACCACCGCGACAAAGAACCACACGAAGAATGCGCCGATGAAGTAGCGCTGCGCGTTCGACCGCTCGCGAAGGGCGCCTCGCCCGATCGAGTGGCGGCGCATCCTCACGGTGGCCTTGGCGATCACGCGTCGCCGTCGCTCGTCGCTCGATCGGCGAGCTCGTTGCCCGCGGTGTCTTTGCCCGGCGCCGCCAGGCTCAAGATGGGTTGGAGGAGCCCCAAGGCCTCGACGACCCCGCCCAGGACGTCACCTTGCTTCGCGCGCTCTGCGACGGCGTCCGTGACGGATTGCCAGAACGTCGGCTCGCCCGCGCCATAGACGCCAGCGCCCGCGTATACGCTTACCTTCTTGTCACTGGACGCTACGTAGAGCACGACTGTCGTGTCGTCCTTCGTCCTTGGCAGCTTGCTCGCGTAGTCACGCGCGGCGGCCACGGGGTCGCCCGCGCAGCGTCGCGCGAAGTGGACGACGATCTCGGCGCGGTGTCCCTCTTCGGCACGACGAATGGCGGAGACGAGACGTGCCTCTTCTTCTTGCGACAGCATCGATCCGTGGAGCGTACGCCACGCTCGAGGCGATAGCATCGACGCGTGCAGCCAACAGCCGCCCGCCTCGCGGGTCGTGTCTTCGTATTTGTTGTGACAATGCTGTCAGTGATTTGCGGGGCCTCGCTCTCCTCGAGCGTCGCGTGGGCCGCACCACTCGAGATCAAGGAGCCCGTCACCGACCAAGCAGGGGTCCTCGATGGACAGCAGCGTAAGGAGATCGAGAACGCGATCTCCAACCTGAAGGCCAAGACCAAGGTCGTGCTCGCGGTCGTCTTCGTGAAGACGACTGGCAAGGTGCCGATCGAGAAGTTCACGCTCGAGCTCGCGCGCGCTTGGGGCGGCGGCTCGGCCGAGCGCGACGACGGCGCGGTCCTGCTCTTCGCCGTCGACGACAGGCACGTTCGCCTCGAGGTCGGCACTGGCATCGAGGCCTGGCTCCCCGACGCCGAGGCGAAGCGCATCCTCGACGAGTGCGCGCCCAGCCTGCGCGACAGCAAATACGACAAGGCCGTCATCCACGTCGGCTTCGGCTTGGAGACGCGCTACGCCGAGTATTTCCGGCCAGCCCCAGCGACCAGGTCACCTCCGCGCACGACCCGAGAGAACGCGCCACGCACGCAGGAGAAGCCCGCGTGGCCCGTCCAGAGCCCCACGTACGACCACGATGAAGCCGCGCCCGCGCCGCTCGAGATCACGGTGCTCGCCTCGAGTGTGCTGACGTTCGCCGGCCTCGTCAGCGGGCTCCTCATCGGGCTCGCCTACCGCAACGCCCAGCGGCGCGCGATGACCCTCGACGGCGCGACCGAAGAGGCGATCCTCGAGAAGATCCGCTCGAATCCTCTGCGCGATCCCGTCGTCCTCGTGGCCTTCGTCGGCGGTGCTCTCTTGCTCAGCGGCGGCGTCGTCGTGACGACGGGGCAATTCGGTTTGTCGAACGCGACCATGGTCGGAGCGATCGGCGCAGGTGTCGCCGCGATGATGGTCGCCCTCATGATCATCCGTGAGTTCTCCAACGCTCGGTTGGTCGTGGCGAGCGTGGTCTTGCTCGGTGCAGCGACGCTCCTGGCGGCGCTCAGCGCGTCCTCCGCGTTTCCGTTTGCAGCGTTTTTCATCCTGATGCTCGTCAGCGTGATTGCGTTCGGGGGCATTGCCGACAAATCGGGTCATGGTCGTAGCTACGGGTCGAGCTGGGCGAGTCACTCGAGCGGTTTCCACTCCCATCACAGCCACCACTCGCACAGCTCGAGCTTCAGCCACTCGAGCTCATCGTCGTCGTCTTCGAGCAGCAGCTCTTGGTCGAGCGGCGGTGGTGGCAGCTTCGGCGGCGGCGGCGCGAGCTCCTCCTGGTGAAGCCCGCAACGCGCTCCGTGCCCCCCGATTCGCATCGACCATTGTTGGTTACACCCTCACTCGCTCGACTCGACGGCTCGTGCGCTCCGCGCTCGATCGGTGCTCGCTGTCTGCGGGCTGCGTTTCGCTGACGTAACTGTCAGCGGTTTCGCGCTCGGCTCCCCGCGCTGCGCGCGGCAAATCCCCGCGCGGCGCGCGCCTCCCAACTTCCCCGAGAAATGTCCCGACGAGGGGACTACATTGGGCACGTGAAAGTCTGCCCCGATTGCAAGCAGCTCTACCCCGACGAAGCCAGCTTCTGTTACGCGGAGGGCTCGAGCCTCGAGGCCCCCGCCGAGCCTCGGCTCGGCACGATCCTCGTCGGTCGCTACATCGTCGGAGATCTCCTCGGCCAGGGTCGCTTCGCCAAGGTCTACCGCGCCCAGGACGAGCTCTCGGGTCGCTTTTACGCTGCTAAAGTATTCCACGGGCCGCCTGGTGATCCACGCCTCAAGGAGATCCCGCGCCGCGCCTCGATGCAGGTCCGCCGCGTGCCGCACCCGAACCTCGTCGACATGGTCGACGACGGCGAGACCGAAGACGGCGCGATGTTCGTCCTCATGGAGCTCTGCGACGGGCAGAAGCTCTCGGACGTGCTGAAGATCGGCAAGCTCTCGGTCAACAAGGCTCTTCGCCTCGCCGCGGACATCCTGCGCGGCCTCTCCCGAACGCACGACTTCGCCGTCGTTCATTGGGATCTCAAGCCTTCGAACGTCTTCATCCTCAAGTCCGGGATGGCCAAGCTCCGCAACTTCGGGCTCGTGCGCGCACTCGAGGGCACGTTCGGTCAGACCGCCAAGGACTACCCCTGGCTGACCACGCAGGCCTACCTCGCGCCCGAGCGCGCGGGCCCCTTCGGTGATCTCTACTCGGTCGGCGTCATCCTCTTCGAGGCCCTCACCGGCAAGCTGCCTTATCAAGCGGACGACGCGGCCACGATGATCGCGAAGCACCGCGGCGACCCCGTCCCGTCGATCGCCGAGCGCGGCGTGAACGTCCCTCCGGCGTTCGACGCGCTCGTGCAATCTCTGATGGCGAAGTCTCCGGCCGGCAGGCCCGTCAACGCGAACGCAGCCCTCGCGCAGGTCATGGAGATCGCCCGCTCGCTCTCGGTCGAGCTCCCCGAGCCTCCGATGAGCCCCGCCCCGATGAGCGCGACGCCCGTCTTCTCGGCCTCGCAGAAGGCCTGGGATCGGCGCATCGGGATCTTCGACGAGATGGTCAAGCGAGCTTTCCCATCGGGGCCGCCGCCGCACGTCAGCCGCTCGCTCGAGGACATGCGCGCCAAGATCAAAGAGATCAGCGAGCTCCGCGCGCGGCTCGCCGAGCACCAGCAGACCCTCGACACGATCGAGGCGAGCGGTCGTGAGTCCCTGCTCCGCATCGGCGAGGCCATGACCACCATCATGACGGAGGCCACCGGCACGCTCTCTGAGGCGCGCGCCGCGCAAGGCGCGGTGTCCGAGGACCTCTCGGGGCGGCTCACGGATCTCGACTACCAGGTCAAAGACCTGCGCACAGCGCTCAACAACGAGATCACCGATCTCGACGAGCGGCGCGCAGAGTGGCGCACGAACATCAACAACGACGGCAAGAAGGTCGCGGAGTTGATGAGCGACGTCATGACGACCGCGCCGCGGTTCTGCGCACCCCTTCGCGCGAACCCCGAGCTCGTGCCCCTCTTCGGCAAGCTGCTTTGATCCGCTGACCCAAGGCTCGAGGCCGGCGCTGTGTCGTAGGCCTCGTGCGACGACTCCAGCCCGTCCTCGCGCTCGCGGCCGCGCTCGTCGCGTGCGCGGGGCGCGCGCCCGCCGTCGTGGGTGAAAGCGCGGCGTCGCCCGCGAGAGCGGAGCGCGCAGCGCGGCCCACGCCGATCGCGCTGCGCGTCCCGTTCCGCGTCGCCGACGTCCCGGAGCTCTCGGCGATGGCTGCCGGCGCACGCGAGGCCATCCGCGTCCAAGAGGTCGTGCCGGGCGCGCGCGAGGCGACAGCTCCTCTCGCGCTCGTCGAACGCATCGACATGGGGACGGGCTGCGCGCAGGCCTACTTCGCGCTGCTCGGTGATGACGCTCGCGTCCAGCCGATCGCGGACTCCGCGGGGCGCGCGCCCGCAGCGAAGGTCGCCGTCGCGCAGTTCCTCTCCGCCAGCACGTGGAGCGCCGAGCACCTCGACTTCTTCGAGGCGAGCGGCCCGCGCGAACCGCTGTCGTGCAGCGCGAGGGTCGAGCCGCGCCTCGAGGGCACGGCGACCGCGCTCGTGCCTGGCCTCGTGTACGCGTTTCGTCGACCGAGCGCGGACGCTCGCGTCGTTCGCCTCGCGGTCGTCGCGCCGCCGACGGTTTGGGCCACGACCACCGCCGAGCCACGCGCCGCGCGGAGCGGGCGCTTCACCGTGCTCGAGGCCGAGCTCCAGCGTGGCGCCGCGGCCTCCATGGCGCTCTCGATGACGAGCCTCGCGGCGGATCTCTGGCTCGGCAAATCGAGCCCACACTCCGCGGCCTGCGATCGGCTCGACTACGGCGACGTGCACGTCGGCGTCGAGCTCACGTGGGGCTCCGAGGAGCTCGAGCCGCTCGCGGCGCTCACCGTGCGCTTCTCGGGGAGGCTGCATCCCCATGTCCGCTCTGTCCTGCCCAAAGCCCCCTGACCGTTCGAGGACCCCGGGAGCGACCATGCGATCGACGTATCGTTTGCTTACCAAAGTGTTCGTAACGAGCGCGCTCGCGAGCGCCTGCGGCGGGCCGGCGCCGCTCACGTCGACCCCCGCAGAGTCGCGCGTCGCGCTGGGCGCTGGTGCGTCGCCCGCGCGCGTCGAGCTCGCGCGTCTCGCAGCGGAGCCTTGCTCGCGCGCCACCGCCGCGCCGCCCATCGAGCGCGTGGGAGACGCCGATCGCGGCTCTTCGATGGCGGTCGCGCGCCTCTCGGGCCGGCGCTTCGCGTTCGCCCTCGAGGCTGACGCGGCATCGTCCGCTCGATCGACCTCGAGCGAAGCGCGAGCGGATCGGATCCGGACGGCGCGGCGAGCGCCGGAGATGCGGCTCGTGCCGAGCCTGACCCCGCGGCCGGCGCGCGAAATCCTCATCGGCCCGACGGGCGCCTCTTCGCCACGATCGAGGAGCCCTCGGTCGTCGAGGTCTTGAGATCCCCGGACGACGGCGTCACGCCGGGCTGCGCGCTCCTTGCCCGCCGAGTTTGGGTCGCGCTCGCCCCGAGGGCGATCTCGTTCGCGCGGCGGCGCGGTGCGCTCACGCCCTCGACGCGGCGATCTCGCCAGTCCGGACGGTCTCGCAGCTCGCGCGCTCTGCGCGTGGCGTCCTCGTCGACGCGCCGGCGGGCTCCACGTCGCGCACGCGTCGGGGGCGCGCGTCTCGTCGATCTCGACACGCCGACACCGCGCGCGCACGGTGATCCTCGTCGGCTCGAAGCGCGTGTCCGCCGCCGGTGACGATCCGAGCACCCCGGCCTGGTGCGACGCAGGCTACGCCGCGCTCGCCTTGCCCACCCTCGAGAGCAGGCACGCGCCTTGATCGCGAGCGCGATCTACCTCGTCCAGGTCCTGCCGATCCGGGGTGCCCTTCTTCTTCTTCGACGAGCCGCGCAGCTACTACGGCACGCCGCGCGACGGCCAGCCGCGGTTCGTGCCCACGGTCACCGTCCTCGATCCCGCGTCGCAGCGCATGCTCTCGGACACGGTGCTGCTCGCGCGCGCGACGCCGCTCAAGAATCGCTGCCTTTTGCCCCGCGCCGTCGCCACCGACAGCGCGAAACGGCGTGCTCTTCGTCGCGTGTTGGGGCATCGACGCCGTGGTCGGGCTCGACGCGTGGACCGCCGATCCCTTCCGCGCCGAGCAGGTGCGCGCGAACGTGCCCTCGGGCCCGAGCGGCGTGGTCTTCGACGCGAGCCGCGGCGAGCTCCTCGTGCACTCGCAGCTCGGCGGCGCGATCAGCGTGCTCGACGGCACCTCGCTCGAGGTTCGCCACGTCGTGCGGCTCGACCGCGTCGCGCCTAGCGCGACGATCGAACGCGGGCGCGCTGCGTTCTTCAGCACCGGCGACGGCCGCGGTCTCCTGAGGGCTTCGGCTGCGCGAGCTGCCACCCCGATGGCCTCGACGACGGGCTCACGTGGATCACGCCCGAGGGCCCGCGCCAGACGCTGATGCTCGCAGGGCGTCTCGAGGGGACCGCGCCTTACGGCTGGACCCGTCACCGTGACACGCCGCCCGGTACATCTCCGACACGATCCGCGTCCCCCGGGGGCGCGGCCCCGGCGACGCGGACACCGAGTCGCCGTCGCGTTCGTGAAGACGATGCGGCCGCCGCCGCGCCTCGGCGTGAGCAGCGAGGTCGCGCGCGGTCGCCAGCTCTTCGGCGAGGCGGGCTGCGCTGCGTGTCACCTCGAGGGCTCGGGCACCGACGGCGAGATGCACGCGCTCGGCGCGAGCGCCTCGGTCGACACCCCGACCTTGCGCTTCATCTCGGGGACCGCGCCGTACTTTCACGACGGTCGTTACCTCACGCTCGAGGACCTGCTCGCCGATCCCGATTCGAAGATGGGGACCTCGGCTGCGCTGCCCGCCTCCGATCGCGACGCGCTCGCGGCGTACCTCGAGACGCTGTGAGCCGCGTCGTCACGCTGCTAACCGAGCGGTCATGCATCGCGCGCTCTCGTCCCTCCTCCTTCTCCTCGTTGCGTCGCTCGGCTGTGGCGCGAAGGTCGTCTTCACGAGCGATGGGGGAGGGGGCGCGGGCGGGTCGGACTCGACCGGCGGAGCGGGCGGCGTCGTCTCGTGCGATCTGCTCTCTTTCCAATACGAAGATTCGCTGCGTGCCGCGGTCGAGTGCGACCCGACGTTGAGCATCCCGCAGTGCGACGGGACCGCCGTCGTCAGCGACACCTGCGGCTGCCCGAGCATCCTCTTGAACGAGCACAACCCGGAGTACGTCGCGATGGTCCAAGAGGCCTACGCCGATTGGGTGGCCGCGGGCTGCGGCCCCTACGATTGCGGACAGGCCTGTAAGCCTGCGACGCCCGGCTTCTGCGTGCCCGCTGGCGATGCCGGGACCTGTCAGCCCAACTGAAGAGCGCGCCCGAGCTACCTGCGAAACACCTTCGCGGGGCTCTGCTGCATGAGGTCGGCCCAGCGGAGCTCGCCCACGTAGGGCGCGGCGCGTGGGTCCGTGATCGGATATTCGGAGGGCGCGGACTCGCGAGCCTCGAGGTCGATCGAGCCCTCCTGCCAGCGGACGTCGAGGTGGTAGCCGCTATTGGCGAGGCGTGGCGGCGGGCAATATTCGTCGCCCTCGTAGACACGCTCGTAAGCGCTCTCTCCCGAGGGGATGTCGAAGCACTTCAGGTGGAGATCGGCGTCACGGCTGCAGTAGACGATGCGCTCCTCGGTCGAGCCGCGCTCGGTGCAGATCCCCATGTCGGAGTCGACCGTCTCGATCGTCACGCGCGCCGCGAGCTCGGTGTTGCGCAGCCCCTCGGCGCCGCTCGCTGGGTACGCCTCGATCGAGTGCGAGAAGCCGCCGACGCCCGTGCTCATCGCGGCCCCGAGAAACACGGCCTCTCCGCCGCTCGGCAGGTACGCGAACTTGTGCTCCTCGAGCCCGGCGATCTCGGTCGAGAGCGTGATGATCGCGAGGTCTCGACCACCCCACTCGGGCCCCGCGCGCTCCACGGAGCTCTTGATTTCACCGCAGTCGTCGAGGCGCGGCAGGTCCGTTTCCGCGCTGCTCTTCTTGCTCGCCGGCGGCGCGAACGTGATCCCGCCCGCGTGGCAGAGCTCCGTCACGAGCCGCTCGGCCATCTCTTCGGCGGTGGCCGCGCGCGACGCTCGCGCGGCGGTCTCGGGGAGCGGCCGCGGGGCCACGATCGTGTGCGGGGCTGCGGGTTCGCTCGTCTGCGCGGGCGCGGGTGCGCAGGCCGCGACGGCCATCGAGATCGACAGCCCGGCAAAATGTGAGGCGACCCTCAGCTTCGTGGAGCGCGTGAGCGTGAGCACGCTCTGACAACGCCGTCGCGCCCCATTCACATCCCGCCTGCTGCGTCGGTCGTCGCCGCGCTCGCCGGATCATCCTCGACCTGCGGCTCGATGATCTCGAGCTTGCGCCAGCGCCCGCTCCTGAAGCGCAGCACCATCACGACCGCGAGCAGCGCGAGGTAGACGATGAGCCAGAGCGCCGCGCCCCGTTCGCGCAGGTGAAAGACACGGGTCGACACCACAGCACCCGGAACGAACACGAGCCAGCCGATGCCCGCGCGCGCCCACAAACTGAAGGTCGTGTCGCCCGCGGCGCGCAGCGCCTCGACGTATGCGACCGCGACGCCGTCGAAGAGCTGCCAGACCGCGCTCAGCATCAGGAGCCCCGCGGCCAAGTCGAGGAACTCGGCGGCGCCGGGTGGCACGAACGGGCCGAGCCAAACACGCGGCGCGATCACGTAGAGCGCGGCGCAGAGCCCCTGCCAGCCGACCGTCGTGAGCACCGTGAGCCGCACGGTCGCGGGCACGTCGTCGCGTTGGTTCGCGCCGATCGCCTGGCCGACGAAGATCGAGCCCGCGGTCGCGAGCGCGAAGGCCGGCATGAACGCCACCGAGTTCAGCTGGATGACGGCCATCGTCGCCGCGAGCTCCGCCGTGCCGAGCCCGCCGACGACGACGTTCACGAACAGCAAGAACGCGAGCATTTCGATAAGGAAATTGAAACCCACCGGCAAGCCGAAGCGCAGCGTGCGCCCGAGCTCGCGCAGCCTCATCGGGCCGGCCGGTGCCTCGCGGCTCCTGAAGAAACAGAACGCGAGGAAGAGGAACGCGACGGTGGTCGCGAGCGTCGAGGCGAGCGCCGAACCGCGCACGCCGAGCGCGGGCGCCCCCCAGTGACCGCCGATGAGCACCCAGTTGAGGAGCACGTTGAGCACCATCGCGAGGACCTGCGCGGTCATCGGTAAGACGGTGTTCTTGATACCGCCGTAGTAGCTGCCGAGCGCCTCGAGGCCGACGGCCGCGCCGACCGACAAAAGCCTGATGTTCATGTAGCCGCGGATGAGCTCGCGGACCGAGGGCGACACGCCGGTCGCGCCGAGCATCGTCCCGAGGGCGGGCAAGGCCGCGATGGCCATGAGCTGCGCGCCGAGCGCGATGACGAGCCCGTAGTGCGCGAAGCGACGCGCGCCGGCTGCGTCCCCGCGGCCCGTCATCTGCGCGGCGAACGACCCGACGATGAACACCGTACCGAGCGCCAAGCCGAGGAACGCGAAGCTGTTCATCGCGCCCGTCGTCGTGGCCGCGAGCGCGTCCTCACCGAGCGGCGCGACGAGCAGGCTGTCGGTCACGCCGATCACCACCTGCGCCGAGCGCGCGATCACGATGGGCCAGGCGAGTCGGAGCAGCTGCGAGAGCGAAGGGCGGCTGACGACGACTTCCTGCATCGGGCGGGCTGGACGGACGGTCCACGCGGAGACTGACACAGCGCGGTATCCGGTCGCCCCAAAAAAAGATCGGGACTTCGTAGGGAGCCTCGCCCGCGCCACGTCGAAAGGTTGTTCGTCAGTCTCTGGCGAACGAAAACGCAAACTCCCCTGTCGAGGTGATCATGATCTCCAATCGGGTTCGTTGGCTTTCTCTCGTTCTTCCCCTGACGCTCTCGCTCGGGGCGTTCGGCTGCGACAACCGCGCGCCGAGCAGTGAGACCGACGAGGCCGACGAGAGCGCCGAGCAAGCGATCGAGCAGGGTCAGGGCAGCGAAGTCGCGAGCCCCAACGCTGCCGCGCAGCCCGATCGCGCCGGCCGCGGTGGTCACCGCATGGAGCGCGGCATGCGCCACGGCCAGCCCGGGCCCGGCGGTCTCTTGCACGCAGCGCTCATGAACCTCGACCTCGACGAGGCGCGACAGACCGCGATCCGCGCCGAGATTGACGCCCTCGAGGCCGAGCGCCCGAAGTTCGAAGACAACGCCGAAGCTCGTCAGGCCCTCGCGGACGCCGTCCGCTCCGGCAACGCGAGCGAGGCCGAGCTCGTACGCCTCGCGGCCGCCGCGCGCCCCGCACCGCCGAGCGAGCCGCCCGCGCGCCTCGCGACCGCGCTGACGAAGCTGCATGACATGCTCTCCGCCGAAGAGCGACAGGCCCTCGTCGACGCCGTGTCGAAGGAAGGTCCACGCGGCCCCGGTGGTCCGGGCTGCGACGATCCCGCGGGCCCGCCGCCAGGAGCCGACGCGGACGCGCCCGACGCGCCCGACGCTGCCGACGCGCGCGGCCCGGCGCGCATGGGCCACGGTCCGATGCGTGGCGGCCCGATGGGCGGGCCCGGCATGATGATGCTCGGCGGGCTCGACCTCAGCGACGCGCAGCACGCGCAAATCAAGGCGATCTTCGAGGAGAACCGACCGAGCGACGCCGAGATGGAGGCGCACCGCGCGCAGCGTGAGGCCCACCGAGCCGAGCGCGAAGCACGCCTTGCGATGTTCGCGGCCGACTCGTTCGACGCAGCGAAATTCCTCGAGCGCCCTGCGGGATTCGAGCCCTTCGCGGGCAAGGGTGACGTCATGGCGAAGACGCTCGCGAAGGTCATCCCCATCCTGACCGCGGAGCAGCGCGCGACGCTCGCCGATCGCATCCAGCAGGGCCCGATGGAGCACGGCCCGGGCAAGGCGAAGCACGCCGGGAAAAACGGGAAGTTCCGCGCCCGCGGTCAGAACGCGCAGGGCACGGCGCTGTAGACTGGGCCCGCGGCGCGTCCTAGGGCGCGCCGCTCCCACGGACGAGAGGCGATGTGTCGGTCGATCTTGGGCTCCTGGCAGCGCGCGTCGAACGCGGGGACACCGCAGCGTTCCGCGCGATCGTCGACCACACGCGCGCGAAGCTCTTCAGGCTCGCGGCGCGCATCGTCGGTGATCTCGCGGACGCCGAGGACGCGCTGCAAGACGGCTACGTCAACGCGTACCGCGCTCTCAGCGGCCGCACTTGGGATCACCGCTCGCGGCTCGAGACCTGGCTCTATCGCATCGTCACGAACGCGTGCATCGACCTCCTGCGCAAACGCAAGGAGGGCGCCGCGCCCACCTCGGCGAGCGAGCCTCGGTTCGACGGGATGGTCTCCGCCGAGGCTCGCGTCGCCCTGCGCGAGCTCGACGCCCAGCTCTCGACCCTCGCGCCGCAGGATCGCGCAGCGCTCGTGCTCGTCGCGGTCGAGGGCCTCTCTGCTCGCGCCGCCGCCGAGGCCCTCGGTTGCAGCGAGGGCGCCGTCGAGCAGCGCATCGTCCGAGCGCGTGCGACCCTGCGTCAGTTGGGGGGCGCGCCAAGCGCGGGGGGCGCACCGAGCCCCCCGAAAAATCCGAAGGAAGGAGCAGCCGAGTGAGCGCGCACGATGACGAGTCGATCGACGCACTCCTCGACCGCGCGCGCGCGGCCACCGAGGAGCTCGACGCACGAGAAGCCCTGACGGGCGCGGTGATGCGGCGGATAAGTGACATCTCTGTAACCGAGGCCGCGGCCGGCAGCGACCCCGACGCGCTCTTCGCTCGCGCCGCGGCCGCGACCCACTCCATCGAGCCGACCGCGGCCCTCACGGACGCCGTCATGGCGCGCCTCGCGGTCGAGCCTGTGCGCCGCGCGACGGGCTCGGTGATGGACGGCGTCGTCCGCGCGGGCCCGGTCGCGGTCGTCGCGGCCCTCGCGGCCGTCGCGGCGAGCATGTGGTTCTTCGTCGAGAGCGAGCGCTCGTTCGACGTCTCGGTGGTGTCCGCGCTCGACACGATGGAGCTCAGCGAGTGAGCACCTCGGCGCCCCCCGCCTCTCCGTCGCCTGCTGCGCGCTCCGCGTTTCCGTGGCGCGCGATCGTGGTGCTCCTCGCGGTGTTCGTGCTCGGGGGCGCGGCGGGTTTCGCGCTCGGTCGCACGTCGGCGATGCGCGAGCTCGATCGCAAGATGGGCGGGCCGCCCGCGGAGGCTCGCGCTGCGTTCCGCCTCGAGGCCATGCGCCGCCACCTCGATTTGTCCGACGCGCAGGTCGACCAGCTCAAAACCGTCCTCGCCGACGCCGAGCGCGAGCGCGACCAGATCATGACGTCGTGTGGCCCCGGGCTCGAGGACCTGCGCGAGCGCACCGACGCGAAGGTCCGCACGATCCTCACCGAAGCTCAGCAGAAAAAATTCGACGAGCTCGAGGAGCGCAGGCGAAAACACGGGTTCGGTCCTCACGGGCCGCCGCCCCCCTGAGCACGACCCATGACGACCCTCGAGACCGAGCGCTTGATCCTCCGCCCCTTCACGCTCGACGACGTCGAGGGCTTCTTCGAACTCGGCTCGCGCCCCAACCTCGTGCGCTACGTGGGCCGACACACGCTGGGCTCGCTCGACGAGGCGCGCGAGGCGCTCATCGCGCGGCCGCTCCGCGACTATGCGGTATACGGCTACGGGCGAATGGCCTGTATAGAGCGCGCTACAGGGCGACTCATCGGGTTTTCGGGGCTCAAATACGAGCCCGAGCTCGGCGAGACCGACATCGGCTATCGCTTCCTCGAGGACTCTTGGGGCAAGGGGTACGCGACCGAGGCCGCGACCGCGTCGCTGCGTGACGGGCGCGAGCGCCTCAAACTCCAGCGCATCGTCGGCGTCGTCGTCCCCGAGAACGTCGCGTCCGTCCGCGTCCTGAAGAAGCTGGGGCTCGTCTACGAGCGCTCCTTCGAGTGGGACGGCGACAAGGTCGATCTCTACGCCTGAGTCCACGCCGCGCCCCATCAATTCCCTGGACCCTCGCTCGGTCCCTCAGGCACGATCCTGCGATCGTGAGAAGCACGCTTCACCGCAACTTTGCTCCGAAAACCGGAGCTTCGAGGACGGCCGAGCGCCGCCCGGGGGAAATGGGATGAGGAAGAATCTCTGCGCGCTCATGGCGACCTCGGCGTTCGGCGTCGCGGCGACGTTCGGCGGCGTGGCCTCGGCGGCCGTACCCAGCCGGCTGAATCACCAAGGCCGACTCTATGACGCCAATCAGCAGCCCATCACGGGCTCGATCGACATGGAGTTTGCGCTCTACGACGCAGTCGACGCGACGACGCCGATCTGGAGTGAGACCCATACGGTCGTCTTCGACAGCGGCTACTACTCTATCGCGCTCGGCGACGTGAGCAGCCTCGACGCGGTCGTGGACGGTCGAGAGCTCTTCATGGGCATCACCGTCGGAACCGATCCCGAGATGACGCCGCGCTCCCCCGTGAACAGTGTGCCTTACGCGCTCGTCTCGAACAACGCAGTGGGCGACATCACGCCGAACAGCATCCAAATCAATGGCGCTACAATCATCGATGACACTGGGCACTGGGTGGGCCCCGCGACGGGCCTCATCGGGCCCCCGGGGCCTCAGGGCCTGCCTGGGCCCGATGGTCCTGTCGGCCCCGCCGGCCCTGTAGGGCCTCAGGGTTTGCCGGGCGCGACAGGCCCCGCGGGTCCAGTCGGCCCGATAGGACCAACGGGCGCGACTGGCCCAACGGGCCCAACGGGCCCCATTGGCGTGATCGGACCTACGGGCCTCATTGGACCTACCGGCCCCATTGGACCTGCGGGCCCCATTGGACCTGCGGGCCCCATTGGACCTATCGGGCCGACTGGACCCACCGGTCCCACGGGCCCCATTGGACCCGCCGGGCCGCCGGGCCCTATGGTGTTTGCCCAGGGGGCCGCCAATATGCCAATCCCCAGCTCCGTGTCGGGGCAGACCTTCAGTCAGCTTGGTCCCTTCGCCACGATAACGGTCAATGGCGCCCAGAACGTCCAGGTCGTCGCGACGATCGCGCTCGGCAGCACGGCAGTGGGCGGCGCCGGGGCGCTCAACCTGACCATCTGCGATTTCACTACGCTTCAAGTGATGGGGCTTCAACTGCAGGGCATGGCGGTGCCGCAGAACTCACGGGTGCCGATGACCGTGAACATGGTCATTCCGACCCCGAGCGCCGGCGCGCACAACTTTGCCCTCTGCGGCGCGACGAGCAGCCCCAACTGGAACAGCCAGGGCGGCGTCTATATCACCGCCATCGCCTATTGATCGGCGCGCGCCGAACGCCGGTTATTGGCTGATTCCGGTTGAACGCGGATAGGCTCGCCCTCGAGATGGGCGACTGTCGTCCGCGTTCCGTATGACCCCGAGGACCTTGCCCCGCGTCGCGTTGGCCCTCCTCTTGGTCGCGTGTGGCGCGCCCGAGCCTCGCCACGAGGCCTCGCCGCCGCGCCCGTCGCGTGCCGTCACGATCACCTCGGTGCCGCTCCGCCGCCTCTCGCGCGAGGAGTATCAGCACGCCGTTCGCGACCTGCTCGAAGACGACGGCCACGTCGCCGACGCCTTCCCGCCCGACGAGACGTTCGGCGGCTTCGAGACCAACTCGGTCGCGCCCGTCACGACCGCGCTCGTCGAGCGTTATATGGACGCAGCCGAGGGGCTCGCCGAGCACGCTGCGGGGCGCCTCGACAAGCTCGCGCCGTGCCCCGCAGGCCGAGACGCGACCGAGTGCGCTCAGCGCTTCATCACCTCGTTCGGCCGGCTCGTCTATCGGCGTCCGCTCACAGACTCCGAGCGCGACTTGCTCTTGTCCATCTACTCGCAGAAGGCCCAAAGCTCCGACTACGCGAGCGGCCTTCGCCTCGTCCTCGAGGCGCTCTTCGAGTCGCCGCAGTTCCTCTATCGCGTGGAATCCGCGCTCCCCGACGGCGAGAAGGCCCGGCCGCTAGGCTCCTATGAGCTCGCGACGCGGCTCTCTTTCTTCTTGTGGGCGACCACGCCGGACAGCGCGTTGCTCGACGACGCCGCAGCGGGGCGCCTCGACACCCCCGAGGGTCTCGAAAAGGTCGCGCGCCGGATGGTTGGTGACAAGCGTGTAATCGACGGGGTGACGAGCTTCCACCGACAATGGCTCGACCTGCGCGAGCTCGAGACCGCGTCGAAGGACACGCTCGCGTCCGTCTTTACCGACCAGATGAAGGCCGCGATGGTCGAGGAGACACTGCGCTTCACCGCGCGCGCGACGCTCGCTCCCGGGGACGTCGTCACGGCGCTCCTCACCTCCCACGAGAGCTTCATCAACGCCGATTTGGCGAAGCTCTATGGAGTCCCGGCGCCCGCTCAGTCCGGTTACCAGCTTGTCAGCCTTCCCGCCGACCAGCGCGCCGGCGTCCTCACCCAGGCGAGCGTCATGACGGTCCTCGCGAGCGCCGACCAGACCTCGCCCATTCGTCGCGGCAAGTTCGTCCGCGAGAAGCTCCTCTGTCAGGTCATTCCACCGCCTCCGCCGAACGTCGTCATCATCCCACCCAAGGTCGATCCCACGCTCACGACCAAGCAGCGCTTCGCCCAGCACCGCACCGACAAGAGCTGCTCGGGGTGTCATCAAATGATGGACCCCATCGGCTTCGCGTTCGAGCACTACGACGCAGTCGGCGCCTATCGCACAGTCGACGGAGCCTTCCCCGTGGACGCGATTGGAGAGCTCTCCGGGACGGACGACGTCAATGGCAACTTCGACGGCGCTGTAGAGCTCAGCGCGCGGCTCGCCAAGAGCAAACAAGTCCGGCGCTGCTTCGCGACCCAGTGGTTCAGGTTCGCGGTGGGGCGCCCCGAGACAGACGGTGACACGCCTGTCATCGACTCCATTTATCAAGCCTTCGAAGAGGGCCATTTCGACGCGCGGGAGCTCCTGATCGCCATCGTGAAGAGCCCGACCTTCAGGTACGCAGGTTCGGAGCCCCTCGACGCCGAGGGGGCAACTCCGTGAGCGCGCTCGGCAGGCGTCGATTCTTGGCAGGCCTCGGCGGCGGACTGGCGCTCGCGCCGTTCATTCCGCTCCTCGACTCGCAGGCCGGGCCGGGGGCGCCGCTGCCCAAGCGGCTCGTCTTCTTCTTCAGCTCGAACGGTACAATCTACGAGAGCTGGCTACCGACCATGGAGCGCGGTGAGCTCACCTTGAGCCCCATCCTCGCGCCCCTCGAGAAGTTCAAGTCCAAGCTGCTCGTGGTCGACGGGCTCTGTCACAAGGTCGTCCTCGACAAAGGACAGAACACCGGCCACGCCGCTGGGATGAACACCGCGCTTACAGGGCGGTACATCAAGGTCGGGGACTTCTCCCACCCGCTCTTGAGCTTCGCCACCGGGATCTCGCTCGACCAATACCTGGCGCCGAAGATCAGCGGCGACACGAAGCTCAAGTCCCTCGAGTGCGGGGTGAGCGTCGAGCTCTTCTCCCTCGAGTTCGCTTCGCTGTCTTATGGCGGGCCGCACGCTCCGCGACCGCCCGAGAGCAGCCCCTACGTCGTATTCGATCGACTGTTCCGCAATTTCTCTGGACCGAAGAGCTCGGGCCCGACGCCCGAGGAACTCGCGCGCCTCTCCGACCGACAGAGCGTGCTCGACTCGGTCTCGAAAAACTTGTCGCTCGTACAAGCAAACCTGCCGGGAGAAGACCGCGTCAAGCTCGAGGCCCACCTCGACGCAGTCCGCGGGATCGAGCAGAGCCTGACGACCGGCCGCGGCGAGGCCGCCGCCGACGTGTGTGGCAAGCCGTCGCTCACCCCCAAAGTCGACGTCTGGGTGAACGACCATATCCCCGAGGTCGCGAAGATGCAGATGGACCTCTTGGTCATGGCGCTCGCGTGTGATCTCACTCGGGTCGGTACTGTCCAGTTCGGTCACGCTGGCGCCCAGCACCGCTTCAATTGGCTCGGCGCCGAGTTCAAGAAGGACCCGGAGCTCTCCGCCGCCGACCAGGCCAAGGGGTTCCACGCGCTCGCGCACAGGGAGGCCGAGGCTACGTCGCGCGCCAAGCTCGTGAGAATCAATGCGTGGTATGCGCAGCAGCTCGCTTATCTATTGGGCAAACTCGACGCCATCCCCGAGCGCGGCGGCACGATGCTGGACCATACAGTCGTCGTCTGGGTGAACGAGCTCGGGACAGGCAGCCACAGCCACGAGCGGCTGCCTTGGGTCATCGCCGGCAACAGCGACAAGTACTTCAAGACTGGACAGCTCGTGTCGTTCCCCGGCGAGCCGCACAATCGCCTCCTGCTCTCGCTCAGCCACGCGATGGGGGTGGAGGACGAGGTCTTCGGCGACCCGGACTATTGCGGCGCCGGCCCCCTCACGGGGCTCACGGGTTAGATTTTTTTTCGTCCTCGCGAATCCTTTCGCCCAGCTCGGTCGTCTTCGACCCATGAGCGCATCGACCAAGAAGGATTCGACCAAGACGAAGGGCGCAAAGCCCGGCACCAAGGACGCGCCGTGGACCCTCAAGACCCCGCCGGGCACGAGCGACTTCGAGGCGTACCTCGACGACGCGGCCGACCCGCCGGCCCTCGTCGTTCAAGTAGGTAAAACGCAGCTGCGCTATCACGCGCGCTGCGTGGAGGACCTCCACGCGATGCTCGTCGCGCACGGTGATTGGATGCTTCTCGGCTCGGCCGATGAACAGAAGCCCGCCGCGGACGGCACTGTGGAGGCTTGGGGTCGATCACCGACGAACCCGGTGAAGGGTTGGTACGGGCTGAAGAAGGGCGTGCGAGGTCGCTTTGGAATGTACGTTCCGCCAGTGCTCGAGGCCTTGGGGCTGGCAGAGGTCGAGCACGCGGCGAAGAACAACCGCATGCGGGCGATCCCGAGCAAGGTGGCGCGATGAAGCGCGTGCTCGTTCGCTACACGGTAAAGCCCGAGGCCCTCGCGGAGAACGAGCGCCTCGTCCAGGCCGTCTTCGCCGAGCTCGCCGAAAAAAGGCCCGATGGCCTGCGCTACGCGACGTCCAAACAACGCGACGGCTTCACGTTCGTGCACATCGCGACCGTGAGCACACTGGACGGTAAAAACCCCCTCGTCGCGCTCGAGGCCTTCAAGGCCTTCACGAGCACCATCCAAGAGCGCTGCGTCGAGCCGCCGGTCACCCTCGAGCTCGAGCCTATCGCTGCTTATGGCGACCCGCCGTTCGGGTGAGCCGGCTCAGCGCGGATAGGCCGGTAGGGTCTGCGCGAACATCGGCGGCGGCGCCGGGCTGCGGCCGCGCAGGTCAGCGTTCGCTCGAACCCGCCGGCGGAGGCTCGCGCGGGGGCACGCTGCCCGACGCGCGAGGAGCGCCCGTCGTCGCAGTCGCGCTGAGATCTCCGAACGCGTTGAGCTCGACGAAGCCCTCGGGCCACTCGACCTGCGCCGAGCTCGTGGGCGCGGGCTTGGTGAGAATCGGAGTCTTTCTCGGCTTGATCGAGAGGTAGGCGAAGAGCGCGGCGCCGAGCGCTGCGGTCGCGAGCAGCACGGCGCGCAGCCGAAACGAAGGCGCCTGCGGTTGCCAGCCCACCTGGAGCCAGCTGCGTTTCGTCGGAGCTTTCGAGAAGCTCGGCTTCGCCTGGTGCTTTGCCACGTCGAACGGCTCTTTCGTAGCATGAGCTCGGGCACGTCATGAGGTGGAGCCGGCCGAAGATCATCTTCACCTTGGTGATGCTCGCCGCAGCGGCGGGGGCGGGGAGACTCGGGCTCGGGACAAGTCCGCTGCGGGTCGCGGACTACACGCCGCTCGAAGCGATCGTCCTCGCGGTGCTCGCGGCGGCGCCGCTGCTCGGAGCGTTGTTCGCCGTGCTCTCGTTCGGTCGGGGCCCGACTCCATTCCGGCGCGCGAACCTCGGGCTCGAGGACCGAGGGCGCATGGCCGCGCGCGGCGTCGTGCAAGGCGTCGAGGTCGAGGCCAGCGATCTCGAGCGCCGCATGTCGAACGGCAAGCGGCAATATCGGCTCTCGCTGCGCGCGCGTCGCAAGGACTCGGGCGCGGCCGGACTCCCCGTCGCGGTCCTCTCGACCACGAAGATCGCGCCGCTCGACGTCGAGGCGATGGTCGAGGCCAAGGTCCCACCAGGGTTCGCCCCGGGCGTGCGCGTCTGGGTCAAACCCGAGGGCGGCTACCGCGACGTGCCCGAGGCTCCGGCGTGGCTCGACGCACGCGTCGCGACCGCGCTGCGCGATCCGGGTGGCATCCTCGACATTCGGACCGGTCCCGACGGCGTCGACCTCGAGACGCCGTTCGACCTCGATCCCATCGACACGCGAGAGCGCATCCTCTTCGCGTGCGAGCTCACGGGCGCCGCGATCGATCGCGAGGCGCTGCCCCGGGCGCCTGTGAAGCGCACGAGTCGCTCGTGGCGCTCCGCGGTCCCGGTCGTCTCGATGGCGCTCGGGATCATGGGGGTGGTCGCTTACGGATTTGTGAGCCCGAGCAACCTCGGCACCGAAGCCGACGTCTTCGCGAAGGTCGAGGCCTGTCCACCTGCGATGGAGGCGCTCGGCGGTTCGTACCGCCGCCGGATGCTCGGCTGGCAGCCCACGTCGACCGTGCGCAAGCGGCGCCCGCGTTGGGAGTCGTACGTGCTCCTGCTCGGCGGCGCCGAGCGCGCCGCGACCATCGACGTCGTACAAGGCCAGGTCTTGCTCGAGGGCAGCGCGACCGGCGAGGTGCAGTTGCTCGAGGCGATGATGGAGGTCGACGGGCGAACGATCGACGTCCTCCACTGCGGTGAGCCTGCACCGACAACTTTGTCAGGCGTGCGAACCTACGAGGCGCGCGTGAAGAGCGTGACGGGAGCGGCGCCCGCGCGCGTCGGGGACGCCTGTCGGATCGAGGCAAAATCCACGAACAAGTACTTCTGTCGGTTCGTCGTCGAGTGCGCCGGGACGAAGCTCTACGGCGCGACCGACGAGCTCGGCTACGCGGTGTGCGGCCTGCTCGCGGCGAGGCCCCGCGCCGCGCTCGTCGCGAGCGATCGGATCAGCGTCCGCAGCGAGCCCGAGCTCGAGTTCGACGACCGGCGCGGTGAGGCGAGCGTCATCGCGCCGAACTACTCCGTCACGATCGCCTTGCCCGCGGGCCGCTGATCAGCGACCGCGGAAGACGGGCTTGCGCTTCTCGACGTACGCGGCGAGCCCCTCGCGCGCGTCGTCCGAGGCGAAGAGCTCCGCCTGGAGCTCGCGCTCGAGCGCGAGGCCCTGCTCGAGACCGACCTCGAGGCCCGTCGCGACGGCGCGCGTGATCGCTCCGACGGCGAGGCTCGCCTTGCCGGGGTGGGCGAAGCGGCGCGCGTACTCCGTAGCCTTCGCGAGGAAGGGCTCGCCCGCGGGCACGTCCCACACGGCGTTCACGAGGCCGAGCGCGACGCCGTCCTCGACGGGGAAGGTCGCTCCCTCACACATCAGCTCGAGGGCCTTCGCGCGGCCGACGAGTCGCGCGAGGCGCTGCGTGCCGCCCGTGCCCGGCAGGACGCCGAGCGCGACCTCGGGCAGGCCCATCTTGCCGGCGCCCTTGCGAGACACCCGAAGATCACAAGCGAGCGCGATCTCGAGGCCGCCGCCGACGCAGTGCCCGTTGATCGCCGCGATGACGAGCTTCGGCGTGTGCTCGAGGCGAAGCAGCGTCTCGTTGGCGTGCAGGCAGAAGTAGTATTTGAACTGGCTGTCGGCCTCTTTCAGCATGTTCACGTTCGCGCCCGAACAGAAGAACCGGTCGCCGTGGCCAGTCACCACGATGACGCGGACGTCGGGGTCGAAGCGCGCCTCGAGGATCGCCGCGTCGAGGTCCTTCATCATCTCGAACGTGTAGCCGTTGAACGGCGGATCGTTGAGCGTGAGGACCGCCACGCCAGCGTTGGTCTGATAGTCGACGAGAGCCATGGCGAGGGGCTTTAGTACAGCGCGCTCGGCCCTACCAGGGAGCGCGGCGCCGATCGCTCGCGCGCGGTTGCGCAGACGCTCGCGATGGGGGAAGCTTTAACGTTGTATTGGCGTAGCAGACGCAGTTCGGCAGGGTCGGCGATGATGGGTGAGGCGCGAACTCGACTATGCACCAAGCGTCGTATTCGAGCCGTGAAGACAAGTTCTTGCCTCGATGGTATGAGACGCCGCCCGCTGCCGTTAAACGATGAACGGTGCTGCCCGAGCGACGCTACGTCGCTGGATGCCGGGCGGGGATCTGGAGGGTTTCGACGTGAACGCGGATGAAGTTCGACTCGCTCTCAAGGAGCTCATGATCGCGGAGCTCAACCTCACCGGTAAGACGCCCGGCGACATCGACAACGACGCGCCGATCTTCGGGGCCGGCCTGGGGCTCGACTCGCTCGATGCGCTCCAGCTCGCGATGGCGGTGGAGGAGCGCTTCGGCGTCCGCGTTCCGGAGGGTGAGCCCGCGCGCAAGATCTTTGCGTCGGTGAACGCCCTCGTGAACCACATCCTGACGGGCGAGCGCGTCGCCGAGAAGGCGTAGCGTCATGACGGTCCAGCGTCGCGCGATGCCGCGCGTGGTCGTGACGGGCGTCGGCATGATCTCGCCGCTCGGCTCCGACGCACCGTCGAGCTTGGCGCGGCTCTGGGCCGGTGACCGGGGCATCGGTCCGCTCACACTCTTCGAGCTGAAGAACCCGCGGTCGAAGCTCGCCGCCGAGGCCGTGGGCCTCGACATGGGGACGGTCGCAGCGCGCACCGACGCGATGGCGATTCAAGCCGCGCGCGAGGCGCTGCGCGACGCTGGGCTCGACCCCGCCGCGACACCGATTCACCTCGTCGTCGGCGGCACGACGGCGGGCATGTTCGAGACCGAGGAGCTCCTCACGCAGCTCGGCAACATCGATTTGACCGAGGCGCTCGAGGTCCGGCTGAAGACGCACCCGCTCTCGTCGACGGTCGATCGCGTGTGCGAGGTCGCAGGGCCGTTCGCGTCGGCGCGCACCGTGTGCTGCGCGTGCACGAGCGGCGTCGCGGCGATCGCTCTCGGCGCCGCGTGGATCCGCACGGGGCGCGCGCGGCGTGTCCTCGCTGGCGGCGCCGACGCGCTCTGCAGGCTCACCTTCAGCGGCTTCGGCTGCTTGATGGTGCTCTCTCCCGACACGTGCAAACCCTTCGACGCGAGCCGCTCGGGGCTCAACTTGGGTGAGGGCGCGGGCTTCGTGATGCTCGAGAGTGAGGACGCTGCCCACGAGCGCGGCGCGAAGCTCATCGCGGAGGTCGCAGGCTTCGGTCTCGGCGGTGAGGCCCACCACATCACGAACCCCGAGCCCACTGGCAAGGCCGCCGCGCGCATCATGCGCCAGGCGCTCTCGTCCGCCGGGCTCGAGCCGCGCGACGTCGTCTACATCAACGCGCACGGCACTGCGACGATGCACAACGACGCTGCCGAGTCGACGGCGATCCGTGCGTGCTTCGGTGAGGTCCGCCCCAAGGTTTCGTCGTCGAAGGGGCAGATCGGTCACACGCTCGGCGCGGCCGGCGCGATCGAAGCGGTCATCTCCGCGAAGGTCGTCGAGACCGGCAAGATCCCCCCGACGAAAGGGCTCGAGAACCCCGATCCCGCGTGCGACATCGACCACGTCTTCGAGACCACGCAGGTCTCGGTGCCGCCCGTCGTGATGTCGAACTCGTTCGGCTTCGGCGGTACAGGCGGCGTGCTGGTGCTCGCGCGCCCCGAGCACGCACCCGTGCCCGAGCTCCCTGTCGAGAACGACGTCGTCATCTCGGGCGCCGCTGTCATCGCGCGCGGCCGGTTGATCGAGCGCGCCGAAGACATGGCGAAGCTCCTCGCGCCTGTGTCGGCGGACGGGACTGTGCGTCGCGACGCCGACGCTCCCAACGCCGAGGGTGATCCGACCGGCTGGCTCGACCAAGGCAAATCCCGACGAATGGATCGATCGGGCAAGCTCAGCGCGGCCGTCATCGGCGGCGCGCTGCGCGACGCGGATCGCGACGCTTCCGCGCCGCTCGATCGGACCAACGTAGCGGCCATCAGCGGCACAGCGTTCGGGAACGTAGACGGCTCGATGCGCTTCATGAAGCGGGTGCTCGACAAGGGCGCCAACATGGCGGTCCCCGCCGACTTCCCGAACCTCGTGCCGAGCTCGCCCGTGAGCCACGCTGCGATCTATTGGGGTCTCGGTGGGCCGGCGTTCGCGACGCCCGATCTCTCGGCCACCGCCGAGGCCGCGACGGCGACGGGGCTCGAGCTCGTCGCGTCCGGCGTGTCGAGCGCGGCCGCCGTCGGCAGCGTCGAAGAAATCAGCCAACTCGCGGAGAAGGTCCTCGCGCCGCTGCTCGGGGTTCGCACGGTCGCGGCCCACTCCGAGGGCGCGTCCTGCCTCATCATCGAGCGCGCCGCCGACGCGTTCGCGCGCGGTCGCACGCCGCTCGCCCGCGTTCGCTTCTGGTCGGCCGCGCGCGGCAAGGTCGCCGCCAAAGACCTGCCGGCTCCGCCCCCCAACGCGAAGGTCGTCGCCGAGCCCGCCGTCGACGTCGCGAGCTTGCTCGGTGACAGCGCGTGGGCCTCCGCTCCGCGGCTCAGCCTCGGTGGGCTCGCTGGTGAACACGTGGGCCTCGGGGGCGTCGCGCTCGCGGCTGCCGCGGCGCTCGTCCGCGGGGGCGACGCGGGCTCCGTGCTCGTGCTCGGTGAAGCTCCCGCTCGGTCGTACGCGTTCTTGCTCGAGTCCCCCGCGAAAGTCGCTGGTTAGAGGGTCAAGCGTGCGCTCGTTCGGTCGCACCCTCGGCTTCGCCTTCGCAGTCGCATCGAGCCTCAGCAGCGTCGCGTGCGCGGCCCGTCAGCCCGCGGCCGCGGCGTACGGCGCCGACGAGGCTCGGGCCTTCGTGGAGGCTCGTGCGATGCTCGATCGCCTGCGCGCCCCCGCGCTCGTCGGTCGCACGGAGAAGGTCGGCATCACGCTCGACGCACCCTATCTGCCCTCGCAGGTCTCGGCGCGCGGTGCGATCGCGGCGCGCCCGCCCGATGGGCTCCGCATGATCTTGCTCGGCCCAGGCGGGACGACTGCGATGGATCTCTGGGTCGGGGGCGAGCGCTTCCGCTTCGCGATCCCCGCGCTCGAGCGCGTGCTCCGCGGCGACGAGAACACCCCGCCGGAGAAGAAGCGCGGCCTCCCTGTCGATTTCCTACGTTGGTGGATGTTGAACCCGCTCGGCGGCGAGCTCATCGCCGCGCGCCACGGCGCGAACGGCGCACTCGAGATCCTCCTCCGCGAGGACGCCCGCATCACCGAGGCCACGCTCGCCTCCGACGGCTCGGTGACGGCGCATCGCACGACGATGCTCGCGCGCCCCGACGGCACCTTCCGCGTCCTCGAGGAGGAGTGGCTCGAGGCCACGTCGCTCGGCTGCGCGAAGGCCGTCTATAGGCAGAAGACGACGAGCCTCACGGTGACCGCCACGTGCGAGTCGACGCGGCCGTCCCTCAACGAAGAGGCCCTGAAGGAACCCGAGGATCCAGCGCCATGAACGAGCGACGTGCGAGGGCAGCGGTGATCGCGGTCGGGGCTGTCTCGCCCCTCGGCATCGGACGCGGAGCCTTCCCGCTCACGACCATCGGTGAGCCCGCGCCCGTCGCGATCGAGCGCGACCGCGAGCTCGTGGAGCTCGGTTTTTTGCGACCGTTCGCGGCGCGCGCTCCGTCGCAGGCCTTCGAGGGCGCACCCGTTGGCGAGGACCGCGCGACGACGCTCCTCCACCTCGCGCTCGATCAAGCGCTGGCCTCCGTCGCGCCGAGCGACGCGCGCGTCGCGCTCGTCCTCGGCACCTCGAGCGGCGGCATGTGCAGCGCCGAGCAGCTCTTCCGCGAGCGGCTCGCGGGTCGATCTCCGGAAGCGGCGCTCGCGCGGCGCTCGACCTACTTCGCGCCGTTCGAGGACGCACGCGAGCGCCTCGCGAGCCGCGGCCACCGCGTCGTGCGCTCGATGCAGATCGCGACGGCCTGCGCGGCCTCCACGTGGTCGCTCGGCGTCGCGCTCCGCTGGCTCGAGCGCGGCGTTTGTGATCTCGTCTTCGCGGGCGGCTACGACGCCGTCGGGCCCTTCGTCGCGGCGGGGTTCGAATCGCTCCGCGCGACGAGCGCGAGCCGGCCCGCGCCGTTCCGCATCGGTCGCGACGGCATGGCCCTCGGTGAGGGCGCAGGCATCGCTGTCCTCACGCGCGAGGGCGACGAGCGCGGCGCGCGGCCGCTCTTTTTCGTGAGCGGCTTCGGCGCTTCGACCGACGCGGTCCACGTCACCGCGCCCGATCGCACGGGCGGCGGGCTCGCGCGGGCCGCACGCGCGGCGCTCGCCGACGCTGCGGTCGAGGCCTCGGTCTGCCCGCTCGTCAGCGCGCACGCGACCGCGACCCCCTACAACGACGCGATGGAGTCGCGAGCGATCGACGCACTCTTCGGTGAGAGCCGCCCCATCGTCCACCCCTTCAAAGCGCAGATCGGTCACACGCTCGGCGCGGCCGGCATCCTCGAGTCGCTCGCGCTCGCCCGCACGATCGAAGACGGCGTCGCGCCCGCAGCGGCCGGCACAGGGGAGCTCGATCCGGACGCGCCCGCGCGCCTCCTCGCGCGCGCCGAGGCGCTCGAGATCCCGGTCGGTCTCAAGCTCAGCGCGGCCTTCGGTGGCGCCAACGCGTCGCTCGTGCTCGAGCGCGCCGACCGCCCTGCGCGGTCGGGGCCGCGCGTGCGACGGCCGGTTTATCTCCACGCGGTCGGGCGCGCGACGAAGGCGGACGCCGCGCGCGTCGCCACGGTGAGTGGCTATGACGCGGATAAAGTATCGCGCGCCGACGCGATCAGCCTCACGCTCGCGACCGCGATCGCCGAGGTCGCCGCCGTGTCGCCTGCGAGCCGCTCGATGCTCGCTGGCGCGGGGATCATCGTGGGCCACGCGCTCGCGACGATCGACATCAACGAGCGCTTCTACGCGCGCATCCTCTCCAAGGGCCCGACCGCCGCGGAGCCTCGGCTCTTCCCACCGACCTCGCCCAACCTGATGCCAGGGCAGGTCGCGATCTACTTCGGGCTCACGGGGCCGAGCGCCGCGCTCGCGAGCGGGGTAGGGCACGCGATCGATCCGCTCGCGCTCGCCGTCGACATGGTGGCCTTCGGCGACGCCGAGGCGATGATCGCGGCCGCGGTCGACGTGCTCGGGCCAGCGTCCAAGTTCGTGCTCGAGAGCGCGTTCGCCGACGCAGATGGCGTCGCCGAGGGCGCGGTCGCAGCGCTCCTCTCGACCCACGCGGAGGGCGCGATCGCCACGCTCGACGCGGACAGCGTCGAGGCCCTGCGCACCCCTCGCGGCTTCGGGCAGCGCTCGCTCAGCGACGCGCTCGACACCTTGCGGTGAGGCCAGCTCGAATTGATGCCTAGGCCCTGGAACCAGCATTTCTTGAAGAATTCGCGCCGCCCCTGGCGGGGCGAAGGCGGCGCGAATTCTCCGTCGAAGCCATCGCTTTTGTTCCGCAGGCCCCCCATTGCCTTTTGCGTGGAAACTTCGTTTCCACGGGACTAGTTGTCTTGCCAATTTGTCAGCGATGTGCTGCTTGCGAGCGGTCTCGCAGGCGAATAGTGTCCTTCGTAGACGGCCGTCGGGAATCGACGGTCACGCGAGTGGTTCTCGAGCGAGAGCGGCGATGAAGAAAGCGCGACTGTTAGGGATGGTGTTCGCGTTGGCTGTGGCCGCGCCGCTCGCGGGGTGCGCGCAGTCGTACATCGCCAACACCGACGTCGAGGACAGCCCCGCCAACCGCGAGCTCATCGACTTCTGCGAGAACTACCGCCGCGCCGTCGAGCGCAAGGACGTCGCGGCCCTCCTCGAGATGATCTCCGAGGACTACTACGAGAACGGTGGCAACTCGGACGCGTCCGACGACATGGACTACGCCCAGTTCAAGGCCTTCCTCACCGGCGAGTCGAAGAACACGCTCGGCTTCTCGTTCCAGGACGCGACGGGCATCCGCCACGAGATCCGCTACCGCCGCATCACCCGCCAGGACAACCGCATCTACGTCGACTACACGTTCAGCGCCAGCTTCCGCGTGCCGACGAACACCGGCGACGCGTGGAAGCGCAAGGTCGACGAGAACCGGCTCGAGCTCATCCTCGACGACTCCGGCCACTACAAGATCGTCGCGGGGATGTGACGGCGCGCGGCTCAGCCGCGCGTGCGCAGCCCGTGTCGCCAGAGCAGCCGGTAGAAGTGGACACGGTCCACATCGGCGAGCTGCGCCGCCTGGCTGACGACGCCGTTCGCGCGCGCGAGCACGCGCTCGAGGTACTCGCGTTCGAACGCCGCGACGACGCGCTCGCGCTCCTCGCGGAGGGTGTTCGACACGTCGATCCCCGTGACCTCGACGCCGTGTGAGTTGCCTGCGGCGTCGCCGTCGACGGGCACCGCGGCCCCGAGCACGAGGGCGCGCTCGAGGTAGTTGCGGAGCTCGCGCACGTTGCCTGGCCACGCGTGACGAGCGAGCTCGTCGAGGAAAGGCTGCTCGAGCAGCCGATCGGTCGGCAGCTTCACCCGTTCACGCAGGCTCTCCGAGAGGGCCTCGACGAGCAGACGCAGATCGTCGATGCGCTCGCGCAGCGCCGGCAGACGAACGGGGACGACCGCGAGCCGATAGTAGAGATCCGAGCGAAATCGCTTCTGGTTGACCTCGGCGCGGAGGTCGCGGTGCGTCGCCGCGACGATGCGAACGTCGACCGGGAGCGGTTTGTTGCCGCCGACGCGCCGGACCTCGCGACGCTCGAGGACGCGGAGCAGCTTCGGCTGGAGGTCGAGCCCGAGCTCACCGATCTCGTCGATGAAGAGCGTGCCGCCCTGCGCGAGCTCGAACGCGCCCTCACGCGCGGCGACCGCGCCGGTGAACGAGCCCTTCTCGTGCCCGAAGAGCTCGGCTTCGAAGAGCGTGCTCGGGACGGACGCGCAGTCGACGACGACGAACGGCCCCGCGCTGCGCTCGCTCGCTGCGTGGACTGCGCGGGCCGCGGCCTCTTTGCCGGTGCCGGTCTCGCCGGTGAGCAGCACCGTGGCGTCCGTCTTCGCCGCGCGCTCGAGGAGCGCGAACGCGTGGCGCATCGCCGCCGATGCACCGACGAGCTGGCCGAAGCGGGACTCGGGCGAGAGCGGGAGCTTCGCGACCTCGGACTGCAGGGTGATGTGGATGCGGTCGCGACCGATCGCGAGCGTGCAGCCGAACGGAACGACGGCCTCGCGCACGAGGATGCCCGACACGGTGGTCCCGTTGCGGCTGCCGAGATCGCGCACGAGCACGCCGCCGCGCGCGGGCGAGACCTCGCAGTGGAAGCGCGAGACGGCGGTGTCCGCGAGGCGGAGCTGCGCGCTCTCGGAGGTCCCGATCACCACGCGCTCCTCCGACGACAGGTGAGAGATGCCCTGGTCGGGGCCCTCGGTCACCTGGAGGATGAACCGAGGGATCACCCCGGGCTCGTCGACGCTCAGCGTCTCGGTATGGGTCTCTCCAGCCACGTCGAGACGCTACCACGCGGCGCGCGCAGGGACGCATCCGCAAGACGAATCTGCTAGACGGAGTGCGTGAGCCGGTCCGACGACGGGCTGACGGGGGAAGAGCCTCTCGCCCCGAACACCGAGACGCTGTCCGGCTCCGCTTCGGCGCCGGGCGACGAGCTCGCGATCGAGAACATCGACGTCGGCGCCGTCGTGCTCGACAAATACCGCGTCGAGCGACGCATCGGCGGCGGCGGGATGGCCGACGTCTACGAGGCCACGCACCTCACGCTCGGGACGCGGGTCGCGCTCAAGTTTCCGCTCGGCAGGCTCGCGAGTCCGCGTCGGTTCGCGCGCATCCTCCGCGAGGCTCAGGTGAGCGCCTCGCTCGATCCCGATCGCGTCGTTCGCGTCCTCGACGTGGCGAGCACCGCGCTCGGAGTCCCCGTCATCGTGATGGAGCTGCTCGAGGGCGAGTCGCTCGCCGACAGACTCGCGCGCGAGGGCAAGCTCGCTCCCGCGGTCGCTGCGCGCTGGGTGCGTGAGGCTTGCTTGGGCCTCGTCGAGGCCCACGCGCGCGGCATCGTGCATCGCGACATCAAGCCGTCGAACCTCTTCGTCGAGCGGCGTCGCGGCGGCGTCGAGCGCCTCAAGCTCCTCGACTTCGGCGTCGCGAGCATCCGCGCGGCGGCCTCGCAACAAGCGAGCGCGCAGGGCGACTCGGGCGCGGTCGGCTCGCCGCCTTACATGGCGCCCGAGCAGCTGAACCCCGACGCGCGGTCGCCGCAGGTCGACGCGCGCTGCGATGTATGGGCGCTCGGCGTCACGCTCTTCGAGCTCTGCGCGGGTCGACGCCCCTTCGTCGGCAAGCCCGTCGCGCTCGTCTCCTCGATCCTGAACGACGCGTCGCCGACGCTCGAGGACGTCGGTGTCTCCGCGCCCGAGCCGTTGAAGCGCGTGATCGCGCGGTGCCTCGAGAAGGATCGCGAGGAGCGCTTCCGCGACGCGCAGGCGCTCGCAGACGCGCTCGAGGGCTTCGCCGCACCGGCGCCGCTCTCGTCACGCGTGGCGCCGCCGAGCGCCCGCGTCCCCCGGCGCCGAGCCTTCGCGTGGATCGCGATCGCCGTCGTTGTGACGGCGATCCTCACGACCATCGTGCTCCTCGGTTGGGCGCGGTAGCTTACTTACTTGTTAGTCTTTTCGGGCGCCGTGACGGGGACGAAGCTGCCGCTGACGACGCGGTCTTTCCCCTTGGGGACGGTCGTCGGATACACGGTGACCTTGGCCTCGCCGACGGTCTGTCCGCGGCCCGCGACCCACTCCTGTCGCTCGTGCACCCACGCCATCACGGCCTCGATGGCGGGCGCCGTGATCTCGCGATCGTCGTTCTTGTCGGTCTTTTGCAGGTCGGTGCGATCGAAGCGATAGGCGAGCTCCATGGGGCGATCGACGGGCGCGTTCTTCGCGGCCTCGCGCGCGCGGTTCGCGTCGGCCTCGGCCTCGCGGGCCCGCTCTTCGGCGCGGCGCTGTCGCTCGGCCGCGGCCTTGTCATCGAGGTTCTTTGCGAGGGCCTTCTCGAGATCATCGAGGGGTCGCATCGCCGCCTTCATGCGGTCGTTGTCTTCGCGGCTCAGGCCCTCGAAGACGACGCCGAGGACCTCGACGTTGTTCGGTCGAGCCGACAGCCAGTTGATCGTCGCGTCGATGGAGTCGTGCTCCATCATGCGACCGTTGCCCGTGTCGAGATCGCGGAGCCGAAGGGTCACCTTGGACATGGGCGGTATCATCGCCCGCGATCTGCTCGAAACCAAGCGACACGCGGTCAGCGCATCGCGAGGACGGCGAGCGCTGCGGCGGAGACCGCAGAGGCGAGCGCGAGCTGACCGACGCGCCGGCCTCGCGTACGCAGGGCCTCGAGGTCCGCGCGCTCGGCGATCGTCTCTTCGCCGTCGCCGAGGTTGCGTGCACCGCGCTTCGCGAGGTAGGGGCAGGTTCGGAAGAGGCCGTGATAGAGCAGGCTGAACGCGAGGAAGAACGGGACGACCGAGAGCGCCGCCCAAGCCGCGTGCGCGTCGAGCTCGCGCACGAGCGTCACGAGCGCGAGCGCCGCGGCGAACGCGAGCACGCCGAACCGCAGGCGCTTCGCGATGGTCGTGTCGTCGATGTTCGCGAGCTCGTGAGCGACCAAGCTAGATTCACTCCGTGTCGAGGCGCAGCGTGCGACGGACTTCCTCGAGTCTACCGCGGCTCCCGCGCGACGCACGCCTCGGGGTGAGGGGAGATGCTCGAGCGGCTGGTCGATCTTCGGGCCGGTGAGCGGCGACCGCTCACGATGATGGGCGCGCTGCTCGCGCTCGTCATCGGCGCCCACACGATCGTCGAGACCGCGCGCGACACACTGTTCTTGCGCAAGCTCCCTCCGAATCGGCTCGCTTGGGTGTATGTCGCGCTCGCGGTCGCGACGCTGCTCGCGGGCCGCGTCGCCTCGTCCATCACCGAGCGCTTCGGGCAGCGCTCGGGCTTCGTGATGACGCTCGTCGCGTGCGCGTACGTCGTCGTCCTCCTCGGTATCCTGCCGGCGACGCCGCTCTTCGTGTTCACGCTCTACGTCGCTTCGGGCGTGATGGGGACGCTCCTCTTGCTCGCGTTCTGGGTGTTCGCCGGGCGGCTCTTCACCGTCGCGCAAGGCAAGCGCCTCTTCGGACCGCTGGCTGCGTTCGGCATCGTGGGCGCAACGATCGGCGCGACGGTCGCGTCGGTGATCTCGCGCTTCTTCTCCGCTTCTGCGCTGCTCGTGCTCGCCGCGGTGCTCTTCCTCTCGGCCGCGGTCGTCGTGACGATGGTCCCCGACTCGGAGGACTCAGCGCGCGCCGCGCCCACCACCCGAACTGCGCCCGCCGGCGCGCTCCTCGGCGAGCCGTCGCTCGTCGTGCGCGGGCCCTATCTACGGATCGTCGCTGCGCTCACGTTCGTCTCCAGCATCACGGTGCTCTTCGCGGACTACCTCTTCAAATCGAGCGCCGCCGTCGCGCTCGCTCCCGACGAGCTCGGGCCGTTCCTCGGTGGGTTCTACGCAGCGCAGAACGCCCTCGCGCTCGTCGTGCAGCTCGGCGTCACGACCCCGCTCGTGCGGCGCGCCGGTGTGCCGAGCGCGCTCTTGCTGTTCCCGACGTTGCTCCTCTTCGGTGCGCTCGGCGCCATGGTCAGCAACGTCTTCGCGTTCGCTGTCGTCGTGAAGATCATCGACGGCGCGCTCCGCCACAGCCTTCACCGCGTGACCTCGGAGCTCCTCGTCCTGCCCATCGCGCCACCGATTCGCGACCGCGCGAAGCGCGTCCTCGACGCCGTCGTCGCCCGCGGCGGTCAAGCGCTCGGCGCAGGTGGGATCGCGCTCCTCGGGGTCCTCGGCGTCGCGTCGATATCGTCGCTCGGGCTCTGCATTGCTGGGCTCGCCGCGACATGGATCGTGGTCGCCGGGCTCACGCGTCGGCCGTACCTCGACATGTTCCGCCGATCGCTCGCGCGCGGCGACGACCCCGAGGAGT
Organism: Polyangiaceae bacterium; assembly: GCA_046351325.1. Taxonomy (GTDB): domain Bacteria; phylum Myxococcota_A; class Polyangia; order Polyangiales; family Polyangiaceae; genus Xiheicaenibacterium. Next base: position 907,623 of record JAXLYR010000002.1, read on the forward strand.
TCATGACCTACGATCTGCCAGTCGTGGAGACGCTGCTCGCGTCGCTCGCGTCCGATCAGGACGACCGCGTGCGTGCGGCCATCCAGATGCTCGCGCGCCCGGACAACGGGCGCCTCGTCCCGGCGCTCATCCTTCATCACGACTCGCCCGCGGTGCTCACGCTCGCGCTCGAGGTCCTCAGCCGAGATCGCGCGCGCCGCGATTTCCTGCCGCTCACGCGCCGCTTGCTCGGTCATCGGGACGCGAGCGTGCGCGTCGCAGCGGTTCGCGCGCTCGCGGTCGCAGGCGACGCCTCCGTCGCAGGCCTCGCGCTCGAAGACGGCGATCCGACGGTGCGCGCCTCGGCCCTCTTTTTCCTCGCGTCAGGCGACGACCCCGAGGCCGATCCTCGGGTGAGCGCGCTCCTCGAGCGTCGCGACGACGACGGCGCGCGCGAGCGTCACGCGCTCGTCAGCGCGATCGCGGCTCACGGCGACGCTCGGTGGGCGCGCGTCGTAAGGCGCATCGCGACGACCGATCGCGCGCGCCGCGGCGTCGGTGAGCGCGGCCTCGCACGAGAGATCGCGGTCGCTGCGCGCGTCACCAACGATCCCGAGCACGCGCCGCTGCTCGTCGCGCTGCTCCTCGATCGCGAGGCGCGCACGGACGCTCGCGCCTCGCTCGTCGCCCTCGGCCCCGCCGCGCAAGCCGTGGTCGAGCGGGCCTTCGCCGACCCCAACACGTCGATGCGCCTCCGCCGCCAGCTGCCACGCGCGCTCGCCGCGTTCGGCAACCAGCGCGCCGTCGATTTCCTCGTGCGCGCGCTCGATCGCGAGCTCGACCTGCGCCTGCGCTACAAGGTCCTGCGCGCGCTCGGTCGGGCGTCCGCCGACGCGAAGCGTGGCGCGCTGAAGTTCGATCGGCGCCGCTTCGAGCGCGAGGCCACGCTCTGCTTCGCGACCTACCTGCGGCTCTTCGAGGCCGTCGTCGAGCTCGGCCACACACCCTCGCTCGCTCCGACGCACGCCGGGTCGCTGCTCGAGGTCGATCGGCCCGCGACGCGCCTCTGCGTCGGTCTCATCGAAGAGCGCGCCCGCCTCGCGTTCGAGTCAGGCTTCCGCTTCTTGCAGCTCGCGCACCGCACCGAAGACCTCGAGGCGTGCACGCGGCGATCGTCAGCAGAACCGCGCCGCGCGCTCGACCGCGCTCGAGTTCCTGGATTTGCTCACGGTGCGCACGCCTTCGCTCCGCGAGCTCGTCCGCACCGCCGTCGACGATCTCGAGCCTCGAGAGCGCGTGCGCCGCGCACGCGACGCCGCGCCCGACGGTACCTACCAGAGTGCGGATCTCGTCGCGCTCCTCGATGGAACGGATCGGCTCTTCGCAGAGATCGCGCTCGCGTACGCCGAGGAGTCCTCGCGCGAGGCCGTCGCGCTCGCGCAAGACAGGTGCTCGCGGGCGAGCGGCGCGGGCTCCATGACCAGCGTCGCACCCACAATCGGCGTCGAAGGCAGCGCCGTCGCGCACGTCGAGCGCGAGCTCTTCTTGCGGAGCATCCTCGGCGCGACCCCGCCCGCTGGCTTCGTCGAGGCGCTCTCCGCGAGCATGCTCGATCGCGCTGCAGACGTGGGTGAGGTGCTCTTCGAGCGCGGCGCGCCCGCCGACGCCGTCTACTTCATCGTCGAGGGCGAGCTCGAGATGCAGGCGGCCGACGAGGAAGATCCGCTCGTCTTCGGACCGAACTCCATCGTGGGCATCCTCGACTGCAACGCGGGCCGGCCGCGCCTGCGCTCGGCCGTCGTGAGCAAGCCGGCGAAGCTCCTCGTCATGCCGTATCGCGTGTGGCTCGACGCCCTCGAGGACTTCCCGGAGTTCACCTCCACCTCGCGCCGCCTCGTCGCGCGCGGCGTGCACGACATGATGCTCGGGCTCGACGCTTCGCTCGAGCACGACGGCGGGCTCGGGCTGCTCGATCGGCCGCGACCGCTCGATGCGTCCGTCGCTGCGCGCGTCGCCCGCGGGGATCGCGTCGCGACGATGTTCGCCCTCGGGCAGAGCCGTCCCTTCGAGGCCTGCACCGTGGACACGCTCGCCGATCTCGCCGAGCGCGTCGCAGTCCTCACGCCCCCTGCCGGCGAGCTGCTCTTCGGTCCGCAGCTCGGTGGCAACCACCTCTTCATCGTCGTGGCTGGCCGCGTCCACATCGAGCGCCGCTTCGCGCCCATCATCCGCTTCGAACACCAACCAGGCGACACGCTCCTCGGCGGCGCCGCGCTCTCGGGCGTGCTCTCGGAGTACAGCGCGATCGCCGGCCCGCGCTCTGTCGTGCTCGCGGTCTCGTTCGCCGACATCGACGACGTGAGCGACGATCACTTCGATCTGTCGCGCTCGCTCTTGCGCTCCACGTCACTCGATCGCGAGCGCCTCATGACGAAGGTCGCGGCGCGGCGATCGCGAACGACCGTTACTCCGTGACCTCGACCAGGTTCGACACCGTGGTGCTGCCCCCGCGGTTGTCGCGTACGACGGCCCAGATCCGGTAGAGCCCGGGCTCGTCGGGTGGCACCCAGACCGTCGACGACGTGACCCGCCCCTTCGCGGAGTCGCTCACGAGCTTGACCTGCGATTGGAAGTCGCCGCCCGTCGAGAAGTAGCTGACCCACACGGACTCGGAGAGCTGGTTGCCCTGCGTGTCGAACGCGTCGGGGTCGACGCCGGCGACGTCGTCGGGCACGTCGACGTCGACATCGAGCGTCGTGCACTCAGCGAACTCGTCCGGTGCGGAGCGGCCGGCCTTCCGGCGATCCTCGACGCTGATGGGGCAGGTGCCGGCCTCGATGGTCTCGTCGGCGGTGCGGGTCTGACCGTCGAACAGGAGGCCAGCGACGTTCGGGTTACCGTTCTGTCGGCCGCCGTCCTCGAAGACGTAGACCTGCGTGTATCCAGGGACGAAGGCATCGGGCCCGAGCTGGCGACCCTCGGCGTCAAGCACCCGGCGGGAAGGGCCTGCGGCGGTGTCCTCTTGCTGGACGAAGCCGGATCTCACCCGCGCACGCGAGAAAGAAGAAGTACGCGAGGCCGACCTTCTGGGTGCCGTCGTCGGGATCGGGCAGCGAGCTCAGGATGTCTTCGGGGATCTGCGTCGTGAAGTTGGTGAGCCCCGGGCCCGCGGCGATGAGCCCGTCGGGTGGGATCTGGCCTGTTTGCAGCTGCGCGAAGAGCTCGCCGAGCGGCCCGTAGCAGCCGTAGTACTGGTCACCTTCAGGGTTGTAACAACCCGCGAGCCAGATGATGGTTACAGGCGTGAAAGTATCGGTCTCGCGCCCGTCGTAATAGGTCATCTCGAGCGTGATGTCGTCGCCCGGGGCTGGGTAGGGCTTGTCGATGTCGACCGACAGCACGCGCACGGAGTTGACGAGGCTCTGCGGGTCGAAGGGCGCCGTGCAACCGCCCGCGCCCGATGCACCGATCACCCCGGCGACGGCCGCCGCGAGCCCGCCGCGCAACCAGAGCGACCGGCGCGAGCGGGCCCTCGTGGCTACAGGATTGTCAGCAGTCTTGCGGTGGTGTTGCACGGTGGCCTCGACTCAGATGTCGGCGCGCAGGCCGAAGCTGGGCAAGATTGGCAGCCCGCTCACGTAGGAGCGCGACGTGTAGTTGAAGTTGTAGCCGACGCCCTCGGGGTTCTGGTTGTTGTAGACGTTCTGGACGTCGAGGTACGCCGCCATCGAGAAGTGTTTGAACTGCCACTTCTTGTCGATGCGCAAGGTCGAGCGCGTGGAACGGGGCAACCGCTCGCTGTTGTCGCCGGGGGATGGGCGTGTACGCGCCGCTCGCCGCGTGGAAGGGCGTTCGTGCGCGTCCGATCAAGTCCGACGCCGTCGGATCGCAAACATTACCGGATCGATCAGGTTGCCCGAGACGGGCCGCAAAGGCGTGCGCCGACCTCCCAGCCGTGGCCGAGCTGATAGCTGCCGAGGATCGTGAGGATGTGCGTCTGATCGAAGCTCACGAGGTACTCGGGCTCGGACGGTGAGTTCTGCCGGACGCTGCGCGAGATCGTGTACGCGATCCACCCGAAGAAGCGCTCGTCGGGCTTGTAGCGGAGCAGGAACTCACCGCCGACCGCGTAGCCGAGGCCTACGTTGTTGTAAGAGAGGCCGGTCGCGGTCGTCTGGCCCGTGACGAGATTGTCAAACTGCTTGACGAAGCCCTCGACCGAGAAGTCGAGGTTCTGCGTGATCTCCTGCTCGAGGCCGAGGGCGTAGTGGATCGCGCGGTTCGCCTGCGCGGTGCTGGTGCCGAGCGGCTCGACGACCTGCTGGAACTGCGGCGGCTGGTGGTACATGCCGACGCCGGCCTTCAGCGTGGTGCGCGGGAACTCGTTGTGGAGTCCGAAGCGGCCCGAGATGCGCGGGCTCACGTTGAACTCGTCGTTCACGCTGAAATAGTCGAGTCGCACGCCGGGGACGATGCGCACCGTGGGCAGCGGCTCGAGCGCGAGCTCGGGGTAGATGGCCGACTGCGTCCCCGCGACCGACGTCGAGAGCTCGACGAACGGGCGCGTCGAGAACGGCTGGTTCGGTGGCTCGCCGGGGCGCGCGTTCTGCTCGGGCAGGCGCAGGTTGACCTCGGCCCACGCGCTGAAGATGTCGAAGCCCGCGTTGAGGCGCACGGCCTTGGAGAAGGTGTGCGCGTACTCGAAGCGCGTGTTGAAGCTGAAGACGTTCAGGTTGAAGAAGAGCGGGCCGAAGCTGAACCCGAGGTCGTCGTGGCCGAACGCCATGACGGCGCGCGCTCGATCGACCGCGGTGATGTCGCGCTCGTAGAGGACCTGCAGCCGCTGGAAGGCGGTGTGCAAACCGAGGTTGCCCGAGAGCGCGGGCTCGCCGGGAGAGGGATCCTGGACGAGCAGCTCGAGCGAGTCGTCGCTGCCGAAGAAGCCGAAGCGGAAGCGCCCTGCCTTCGGTGAGTTGTGCTCGATGAAGAGCTGGTAGTCGTAATAGACGGGGGCTTGCGTGACGCCCGCGCCTGCGGCCTCGAGGGTGGGGCCGAGCCACGCGTCGACGTAGCTGCGACGACCCGCTGCGAGGAAGGTCCAGCCGTCCTTGATGGGGCCCTCGACCAACGCGCGGGCGTCGATGAGGTCGGTCTGGATGAGGCCGTGATAGCCGTCGTCCTTGGGGCTCCGCAGGCCGACGTCGACGATGCCGCCCATCACGCGCCCGTACTCCGCGCCGAAGTTACCGGGGTAAAAGTCGATGCGATCGAGCACCTCGGTCGGCACGACGCTGGAGAGCCCGCCGAAGTGATAGATGAGCGGGACGGGCGTGCCGTCGATGAACGTCTGCGTGTCCTGCGGACCCGAGCCGCGCACGATGAGCAGGCCCGCGATAGCGGGCGGACGCGCGACGCCGGGCAGGTTCTGCAGCGAGCGCAGAGCGTCGCCGTTCGTGCCGGGGATGCGATCGATCTCGCGTTTTGATACGGTGCGCTTGACGACTTCGCGCGGGGGGCGCTCGCCGCGCACGATGATTTCGACACCACCGCTCGCGATGAAGAGCCTGTATTTCACCTGGTTCGCGACGCCCGCGGTGACCTCCTCGACGAGGTCGCTGTCGCTGTAGCCGGGCGCGCGGATCGAGACGTCGTAGGTGCCGACCGTCAGCTCACCGAAGTCGAACTCACCAGCCTCACCAGCGACGACGGTGCGCGGCGGCGAGCCGTCGCGCGGCTTCAGCGTCAGGGTCGCGCCTGCGACGGGGACCTCGGTCGCGGCGCTGTCCTTGGCCTTGCCGGCGTCGTTCGCGGCGGCGACCACGGTGCCGCTCAACCCCTGCGTGATCGGCGCTTGCGTGCCCGAGTCCTTCTCCTCGAGGTCGAACGTGAAGCGGTAGAGGATGCGCGCGGGCGTAGCCTTGCCGGACGCGTCGCGCGCGGGCTCGAACTCGAGCTGCTTGGCGGCAGCGGTCGCGGCCTCCGCGAAGGGATATTGCTTGGGTCCGCCGTCGACGACGGTCACGGTCGAGACCTTGCCGCGCTCGTCGATCACGAGCTCGAGCACGACCTGAGCCTCGACGCCGGCCTCGACCGCGGCCTGCGGGTGCTCGGGCGGGACGAACTTTACGAGGCGGGGAGGGACAGGCTGGCCGGGCGGTGGCTGCGTCTCCTCGGCCGGCTTCTTGACCGCGCCGCCCTCTCCGCGCGGCACGCCGTCCTGCGCGTACAGCGCTCGCGGGAGGGAGAGCGCACCGACGCCGACGAGCGCAACGGTGAGGAGCCTGCGAGCAGGCGAGCTCGGCGAAGACGGCATCGCGCTTCGCTTCTTACACCGGGTCGCGCCTCTTGAGTATGAGACAGAGCACGATCATCAGAAACAAAGTCGCTCCGCCGAGGACGGCGTAGGGCACCCACTGTTGTTCGTAACTGGTGAAACCCCAGTTGCCCGAGAACGTATCGCCGGCGATCTGGGCCGTCGCACATTGGAACTTCCCCTTGTGGATGAAGTCCGCTTGTTGTGTCGGCTCGTCCGGCATTTGGAGGTTGATCGACCAAGCAGGGTCGTTCTCCAGCGCGTTCCGCTCTGGGACGATCGCGGCCTCGAAGCCCCAGCGCGCCGGGATGCCTTGGAAGAGGTATTTCACCGGGGCGGCGACCGAAGACATGGGCACGATGAGCCCGGCGAGGACGACCTGCGGGATGAGCGCGATCGGCGTGAGCGCCATCGCGGCCTCGCTCGAGGTCACGACGGTCGAGAGCAAGAGGCCGAGCGCCACGGCGAGGAGCGCTGTCGCGACGAGGGCCGCGAGCATTTGTAAGAAGCCGTTCACCCCGCCGTGCAGGCCGAGGCCGAAGAACGTGATCCCGAGCAGCATCGTGCACTGGAGCACGCAGAAGACCGCGAGCAGGATGTACTTCGAGAAGACGTAGTTGAGCAGGCTCAGGTTGACCATGCGCTCGCGCAGGTAGATCGCCCGCTCGGCGACGATCTCGCGCGCGGCGTTCGACGTGCCAAACCACACCGCAGACAGCACCAACAAGAAGATCGCCGCCGTCTGATCCGACGTCTGCGTCATCGAGTTGAGGATCTCGCCCGTCTTGTCGGCGGGGAGTCCGTCGCCGCGCTTCGAGAGCTCCTGCAGCGCGCCGAGGCACCAGCCGGGGACGGACTTCTCCTGCTTGCCGAAGACGGCCCACACGAGCGCGCCGATGATCGGCGCCTGCGCGAGCATGATGATGATGCCGCTCCGGTCTCGGACCTTGCACTTGAAGTAGCGCGAGAGGAGAAGTCCGAGCTGCCCGCGGGTCTTCGTGCGGGTCGGCGGGATGCCGCGGTGGCCCTGGCCGGTGCCGATCTCGCGGCGCCCCGAGTACATGCGGCGATAGGTCGCGTTCGTGTCGGTGAAGAACTCCGCGCGCCACTCGGTCGCAGCGATCTTGCGGGCCTCTCCGCGCGAGGCGTTGGGGTTCTGCTGTTTGAGCCGCTCGAAGATCGGGCGCTCGCGCAAGGCGAGGCACTCGAACATGTCGCGCGGGTTGTCGACCGGATCGCCCTTCAGCCCGGCCCGCTCGCGGAACGAACCGAAGAAGCGATAGGCGTCCGTCGTGCCGCCGAAGAACGTGGGCACGCCGCCGTAGCCCATGATGAGGCAGTGCGAGAACTTCTCGAACTCGTCCTTCGCCGGCTGATGGATCGTCATGATGATCGTCTTGCCGGTGGCCTTCGTCAGGTTGGCGAGCAGCTCGATGAGCGCCGTCGTGTCGTCGGCCGCGAGGCCCGAGGTGGGCTCGTCGAGGAAGAGGATGACCGGGTCGGTCACGAGCTCGAGCGCGATGTTCACGCGCTTGCGCTGGCCGCCCGAGAGCACCTTCTTCTCGGGCTTACCAATTTGTAGGTTGCGCACGCCGTCGAGGCCGAGGTCCTTCAGCGTCTGCTCGACGCGCGCGTCGATCTCGTCGTCCGAGTAGTCGGGCGGGAGGCGGAACTTGGCGCTGTAGCGCACGGCCTCGAACACCGTGAGCTCGGGGTGCACGAGGTCGTCCTGCGGGACGTAGCCGATGCTGCCGCGCAGCGTGTCGTAGATGTTGTAGAGGTCCTCGCCGTTGATGCGGACGACGCCGCTCGTCGGCGGGAGGTAGCCGTTCAGCGCGAGCAAGAGCGTCGTCTTGCCGGCGCCCGACGGGCCCATGAGCGCGATCATGTCGCCGGGCAGGGCCTTGAACGAGACGTTGTCGAGCAGCGTCTTCATCTGCCCGGTGCGATCGCGATCGGGCACCTCGAGGAAGAGGCTCCAAGCCTCGATCTCGTAGAGAGGTTTGCCGGCCCACTTCTCCTCGGCGTACTCCTCCTGCACGACCTCGGCGGCGCCCGACGCCGAGATCTCGATCTGCAGGGGCATCGGGCCGACGTAGATCTTCTCGGCGCTCGAGACCGCGATCTTCTGTCCGGGCGGCGCGCGGTGTCCGCGCACGTACGTGCCGTTCGCGCTGCCTCGATCCTCGATGTAGAGCTGGCCCCCGATCTGGTGGAGCAGCGCGTGCCGGCTCGAGACCTGCGGGTGCTGGATGACGATGTCGTTGTCCGGCGTGCGGCCGATCGTTCGGACGGGCTTCTGCCCGCCGCCGAAATCCAAGTGGCCGAGGATGGTCTTGTTCTTCTTCGCTGCGGCGAGGCCGCCACCCATGCTCGCCGCGATGCTCGCACCGAGCGCTGGCGCTTGTTGTGGAGCAGGCCCCGCCATCTGCGGCGCCATCTGCGGCGCGGGCCCGCCCGGTCGCATCCCAGCCTGCTGCTGCGCCATGTACGCGTTCGTCTCGAGCACCGCGTTCGGCTGCGCGGCCGCAGCACCACCGAGCGCGACGGTGCCGACGCCTTGCTGAGCACCCATCACGCCCGGCCCCGGCATGGCTTGCGGTGGGCCAGGTGGGATCGAGCCCTGCGCGGGCTGCTGCGGGACCATCGAAGCGCTGTGACCGCCGGGCTGGCCGTACGCAGGCGCAGCGGGAACGCCCGCCGCGGCCTGCACGATCTGACCGAGCAAGCCGACGGGGATCGGCACGGGACCGAACGCGACGATGCCGTTCGGCTCGAGCGGCGTCGGTTGATTCGGGACGATCTTCGCGCGGCTCGTGCCGACGAACGTGCCGCTCGTGCTGCCGTGATCGATGACCAGCATCCGGTCGACCATCACCGTCGCGTGCTGGCTCGAGACGCTCGGGTGTTGGATGACGAGCGAGGACCGGCCAGGGTCACGCCCGATGAGGAGCTGGCCGCGCTGGGCCTGCTGCTGCCCCACCGCCATGACCTGCATGACGATCGCGGGGTGGCTGAGCGGGACCGTCGCCCCGGCGATGGTGAACGCCGTGCGGAAGTCGAACGGGATCTGCTCGCCCGGGTTCAGCGGGCGCGCTTGCGGCGGGGCGTTCGGGCCGCCGGGCACCTGCATCGCGGTGTTGGGCCCTGCGGGGATGAAGAGGAGCTTGCCGCCGCCTTGATGGATGATGCGCGCGTGCTCGCCGAGGATCCCCGGTGCCTTGAGGACGACGTCGCAGTTCGGCGCGCTCCCGATGGAGACGGCCTGCTTTCCGAAACCAGGGATCATGTGGTGCTCATCGAAGGAACAGGGCCCAGACGATTGCCAGCGTCACGACCGCGATGGCGAAGCTGATGGCCAGCGCGAGGAAGAGCACGCTGCCCCCCCGGTTGTCGCCGCTGTTCGGCGCGAGCGCTGGATCCCCTGCGTACGAGGCCGGGGCTTGAGGAATCGCTGCGGGGCCAGCGGCTTGCGGCGCGCCGACGACTCCCCCTGGGGGGGATGACCCCCCTCCCGGGGGGGGAGGGGCCTTCGGCGTGCCGCCGGCGGTCGCACCGAACTGGGGGCTCGGCACGTAGCGCACGGACATCGGAGGCAGAGGGAGCGCGCCGACGCCGTCCATGCGGTAGAGGCCCTGCTGCCCGGTCGCGGGCTGCGGCTGCATCTGGATTTGCGAGCCCGCCCCGGGCATCGCCGCGTGCGGTTGTGCGCCGCGCGGCCCACCCGCCATGATGTGCGTCCCGCCGAGGCCCTGAGGCGAAGCTGCGAAGGCGCCCTGCGAGGTGCCATCGTGAACCGTCACCGCGGGCGCGCCACCGACCGTCGAGCCTGCAGGATCGACCGCCGTGGGCCCGACCCCCCCGCCGTGGACTCCAGCGCCCTGGCCTCCAGCGCCCTGGCCTCCAGCGCCACGCATCGCCATCGAAGCAGGCGGTTCGTTGACGGTCGTCGTCATCGCGTGCCCCTGCTGTTGGGGGGCCGCGCCGGGGTTCGTGCGTCGCTGCGCTGTCGCGATGACGCGCACCATCTGGACCGTGATGTTGTCGTGGCCGCCGCGATCGTTCGCCATGCGAACGAGCTGCTTGCAGGCATGCTCGACGTTGCCCGACGCGAGGGCCTGTCGCGTCGCGCCCAAGATGTCGCGAGCGAGCGCGAGGTCGGTGAGGCCATCGCTCGACGTGATGAGCAGGTCGCCGGGGAAGAGCTCCATCGGCTCCGGACGGAGCTCGACGTCGACCTCGGGCTTCATTCCGAGCGCGCGCGTGATCTTGTTCGCGTCGGGGTGACCGATGGCTTGCTCCTCGGTCAAAAAGCCCGCGTCGATCATCGCTTGAACCATCGAGTGGTCGCGCGTGAGCGGGTAGATTTGACCCGAGCGGATGACGTACGCGCGGCTGTCGCCGACGTGCGCGACGTCGACGCCCGCGTCGTGCAGGATCATCGCGACGACGGTCGAACCCGGGCGGACTTTGTTCTCCGGTGGACCACCGAGCTCGTACACGCGACGCCCTGCGACCTCGACCGCGTGCTTGAGGGCTTGCGCGGGTGAGAGCGTCGCGGCCGCCTTCTCCATCTCCTCGAAGATGGTGGTGATGGCGCGGCGGCTGGCCTCTTGGCCGCCGTAGTGCCCACCCATCCCGTCGCAGAGCACGACGAGGTGTCCGAAGCGCGTCTGCGAGTAGCCGCAGGAGTCCTCGTTGATCTGCTTGTTCGGATCCCGGCCAGGGTCGCTCTGTTGCGCGACTTCGATCTTGAGCTCGAGCGGCTGGGGAGGGGAGCTCATGCGGCGATTTTCCCGTTCGACTCGTTACTCGAGAGTGACGGAGAATTCGATGGGCCCGAAGCGGAGCGCAGCTCCGTTGGGGACGGTCGTCCAGATCCCGGGCGGGATCCTCAGTCCGTTCACCGTCGTGCCGTTGTTCGAATTGTCGTCGCGCACGAAGAGCTGGCCCGCATCGATCTTCAACGAAGCGTGCGTACCCGAGACGCGCGGCTCGGTCAGCATGATTTGGCAGAGCTGCCCGTCACGGCCGGCTTTCATCTCGGCGCCTGGCAGGACGGTGAAGATGCCCGCTGCGCCCTGCAACGTCGCGCGTTGCACGAACGCCGGGCCAGGGGCCGCGGGGGCGGGTGCGGGAACCGGTAGCGGAGCCGGCGGCGGCATCGCGGCGCCGGGGCGCGGCGGGGGCGCGGCCTGGTGCTGCTGACTGCTCCGCTTGCGAGCGCCACCACCACGGAACGCCGCGATGATGAGCAGGATGAACACGAGCCCGCCGAACGCGATCCCCCCGATGAGCCACAGGTTGCGTGGCTTCTGCTGGGCCTTCACCGTGAGGATCTTGTCGCGTGTGAACGGGCTCGTTCGCTTGCTGACATTGTCGTAAATGATGACGCGGGCCGTGTACGCGTCCTTCTTGCCGGCGAGGAACTTGTCCTTGTCCGGCATCTCGAACTCGACCATGTCCTCGGAGGCGTCCACGACGGTGCCGCGCATGCCCTGCTCGATGAGGGTCTTCTGCGCGTTCTTCGCGTCCTCGAAGGACCCGCCCTCGATCGTGGCGGGGACCTCCTGGTTCTTCGGCAGGACGTAGAGCTCTGCGCGATCCTTCTTGCCGGCCCAACAGAACGAGCCGTAAACGCGCACGCGGCCGCCGGGGTAGATCGGGTTCTTCTCGGCTTCTTTCTGGGTCTTCTCGACGTCGATATCGAGCGGCCACGTCGAGGGATCGATGCCGACGGGCACGTTCGAGTAGCTGCCGTCGGGCGCGATCGTGAGCTCGGTGTTCTTGAAGAACAGGTTGAAGGACTGCTGCACCGTCGGCGCGACGCACGACGCCTGCCACTTCACGAGCCACATGTAATCGAAGCGCTCGCGAACGGCCTTCGCGATGTTCTCACCGCGCGAGGCGCCGCCGGCGCGCACGATCGAGTAGTAGCCGCCGATCTCGGTGTTCGGCAGGCTCTCCATGAACTGCCGCGCGTTCTCGTAGAGCTCCTCGTACTGCTTCGATGGGAACCAGATCGAGATGATCGGGGTCGGCATCTTCGGCAGGAGGAGGTTCTCCTCGGGGTAGCGGCCCTTCGTCATGTAGTCGCTGAGCAGCTTCGCCGCGGGGCCAACGGACGCAGCGTCCGTCCCCGCGGTCCCGCTCGAGAGGACCACCATGGCTTGGTGCATCGGCACCTTCACGTTGCCGCCGACGTTGCCGAGCTCTTTGAAGCCGTCGGTCGCGCCGTTCTGGATGATCTGCCCGAGGGGCCGCACGCGGCCTGCAGCCGCCGAGGTCTTCGCGATCGTGTCGATGTAGCTGAGCGCCGCGTCCTTGTTGGCCGTCCAGTTGGTGCCAGGGATGGTGCTCACGTCGTTGAAGAACGCGACGTTGAAGATGTCCTGGTCGCGCATCGACGTGATGAAGGCGCGCGCCACGGCCTTCGCGTCCTCGAAGCGGTTGCCCATCGAGGCCGACGCGTCGATCAGGATGAGCCACGCGGTGCCGACGCCAGGCTCCTTGGCCGCCGTCGCGTCCTTCCACCGCATCTTCGATACGAACTTGAGCGGGTACTCGGTCGCGGGGTCGAGCTTCACCGTCATGTAGATGTTCCCGTCGGGGAACTTGATCGGTGACCAGAGCGCCTGCGGCTTCTCCATCGCGTCCGCGACGCAGTCGAGCTGAGCGTCGGCGCTCTGCATCGCGCAGGCCCCGATCACCGAGCTCTTCGGCTTGTTCTGCATGATCTCCATCACGGTCGTGAGGACCGGGGCGCCCTCGGTCTGACTCGCGCGGGGATCGATGCGGAGGATGTGAGCCTCGGGCGCGGCAGCCGCGGGCGCCGCGAGCCCGATGAGCGTGAGGAGCAGCGCGAGCGACGCGCGCGCGCCGATGCGAAGCGCTTGCTCGACCCGTCTAGAGCGGTCGGCGGGTGCGGTGCTCAAGGCTCGGCGCGCTGCTGTTTGCGACGGGCGCTGGGGCGACGGGCACTGGGCTTCAGCTCGGGTTTGACGTTCGTTGGAGTGGGTCGAGCGAGCGCTCTGCATGGTGAGCCTCCGGGGGCGTGCGTGCGCCCTCGCTGGGTGCGGAGCGCAGCGCTACAGCGCCCCACGTTGGTTCGACGGTGTCGCAGGTGTTGAGGGCTCCATCCTTCGGATCCGCTCGAGGACGTCGAGGGTCGAGGGGCTGTGAGCCCCAAAGGAGGTTTTTGAAGCACGACACGACGCGGGCGGACGACGCACCCGATCGACCGAGCGCCGCCGAAACTCGGCGACCCAAAGCTCCCGATCGAGGTGCAGCGCCCGTAACCCCCGCGCTTCAAAGCATCCGGGCCTTCATGCGCGTGCGGCCACGTTGATGACGATGACGCTGAACCCGCCGAAGCGAATCTTGTCGCCATCGCGCAGCTCACGTCGACCCTGGAAGCCGATGGCCTCTTCGTTGTGGAAGGTGCCGTTCGTGGACCCCAGGTCGCTGAGGGTCAACCGGCCCCCTTCAGCGTCGATCGTAGCGTGGTTCGTCGAGGTGGTGCCGTGGCCGATCGGGACGTCGACCTCCTGCCCAGTCTCCGCGCGACCGATCAAGTTGCGGCCCTGGTAGAGCGGCCAGAACTTGCCGAGCGGATCGTCCTGAAAGCTGACGAGGAAACCACTGAGCGATCGACGCGGCTTACCAGTGGTGGAAGAGCTCGAGGACTGCGCCCGCGGAGCGTCGAAGCCCCCGTTTGGCGGTGGGGGAGCGAACCCCCCCCCGGGGGGGGGCCCACCCATCCCGGGCATCCCCGGCGGCGGCCCCATGCCCATACCCGGCGGTCCACCCATGCCTGGCGGCCCCATGCCTGGCGGCCCACCCATGCCTGGCGGACCGGCGTTCGGAAACGCGGTCGGCCCGAACTGATCGTGACCACCAGGAGGCGGGAACGGAGGCGGCCCCATGCCTGGCGGACCCATGCCTGGCGGACCATGCCTGGCGGACCCATGTCCATCCCTGGCGGGCCACCCATGCCTTGCGGACCCATGCCTGGCGGGCCACCATGCCTTGCGGACCCATGCCTGGCGGGCCACCATCCCGGGCGGCCCCGGCCACACCGGCGGGCCCATGCCTGGAGGCGCCCGGGGTAACCACCCTGGTCGAAGCCGAAGCCTGGCGGGCCACCCATGCCTTGCGGACCCATGCCTGGTGGGCCCATCCCCGGACCCATGCCCGGCGGACCACCCATGCCTTGCGGCCCCATGCCTGGCGGACCGCCCATGCCCGGCGGCCCCATGCCTGGCGGCCCCATGCCCGGCGGCCCCATGCCCGGTCCCATCCCCGGACCCATGCCTGGCGGGCCACCCATCCCGGGCGGGGGACCGAAATTCTGATCGAACCCGGGGGGCCCAAAGCCACCCCCGGGGGGAGGGGGAGGCGGAAAACCTGGAGGACTGCCATACCCAGGAGGTCCGAACCCGCCTGGGGGACCAGGAGGAGGCGGCGGGCCCATGCCTGGAGGAGGTGGCGGCCCGCCTTGCAACGGTGAAGCACACACAGCGCAGAACTTGTCAGTCGGAGCGTTCGGAGCGCCGCAGCGAGGGCAGATCATGTGGAGTCCTTGGTGTGAGAACGGCGCGCGACATCGGCGCGCTGTCTCCGCGCCAAGGATAACTTGCTCCGTCGCTCTCGGATCAAGACCTTAGCGATGGTTTGCAAAACCAACGTGTGGGCGAAGCGGGGAAAGCACCAAGCACGCGCAAACCCAGCCCGATGCGCTGGGCTTCGTCTCGACCGCTCGTCGGAGCTCTCTTATCCCAAGACCAAAGAGCGCCCATCGCGGTCGGACACGAGCGTCTGGATCAGGCGTCCTTCTCGTCGCGAACGCGAGCGGCCTTGCCCTGGAGGCTGCGGAGGTAGAGCAGGCGGCTGCGACGGACGATGCCCTTCGACACGATCTCGACGCGCTCGATGCGGGGGCTGTGGAGGAGGAAGATGCGCTCCACGCCCACGCCGAAGCTGACCTTGCGGACGGTGAACGTGCTGCGCACGCCCGCACGGTGTCGCTTGAGAACGATGCCTTGGAAGATCTGGACGCGTTCCTTCTCGCCCTCGACGATCTTGTAGTGGACCCGCACGGTGTCACCGACCCTGAACGTCGGGACGTCGGTGCGGACCTGCTGCTGCTCGAATTTGGCGATGATCGGTGACGTCAACATGGCATCCTCAAAAGATCAGGGAAACGGGCGCGGCATTATGCATGGGCGGAAATGCCTGTCAACGCCTGGGAAAGCTCGGCGTCGACGGGCGGCCCTCAGCGCCGAACGGGGATAATCTGAACGCGGCGCTGCTCACCCTCGCCGTCGCTCTTCGTGACGACGCCGGCGAACTTGGCGAGGGCCAGGTGGACGACGCGTCGGTCCTGCGGGCTCATCGGCTCGAACGTGATGATCTTGCCCTCGTCGACGGCCTGTTTGCCGAGGCGCCGCGCCATGCTGGCGAGCGCTTCTTCACGACGCGCGCGATAGCCCTCGGCGTCGATGATCACGTGGCGCCGGGTCTTGCCAGGTCGATTGACGACGCGGTTGGCGAGGAACTGGAGCGCGGCGAGGGTCTGGCCCTTCTTGCCGATGACGCGGCCAGCGTCCTTGCCCTCGATCTCGAGGCGGATCTCCTCGGGCGGATCGTCCTCGTCGGGTTCGAGCAGATCGACGGTGCAATCCATCCCCATCGCTGCGAGCACGTCGATGACGAAGTCGAGCACCATGTCGGCGCGCCCGTCCTCGACGAAGGGTTCAGACGCGGCGCCGTTCTCGGCCGCTGCTTGCGGATCAGCCTCGGCTGCGGGGGGTGGTGCAGCGGGCGGGGGGGACGGCTCGGAGGTCTCATCCACGGGCACGGACTTTTCCCTTTCGTAGCGCGGTGTCTTCTTGCTTCGCGTCCTTGGCGTCGGTGACGTCGCGGACCTGGATGCTGCGACCCTGCTGATCCTTCAGCTGCGAACGGACCCAGCGCTCCACGAGGAACTGCTGTCCGATGCCGAGCCAAGTGTTCGTGAGCATGTACACGCCGAGGCCGGCAGGCAGGAAGAACATCATCGCGGTGAAGATGCCCGGCATCAGGTAGAGCATCATCTTCGCCTGCGCCGGATCCATCCCTTGGGCGGGCATCAGCTTCTGCTGAAGGAAGCTCGAGCCGCCGAGCACGATCGGGATGACGTGATACGGGTCGCTGTGGGTGAGGTCCGGGATCAGCGGACCGAACGGCGTGTGGAAGAGTTCGACCGATGTGCCGAGCGCTTGGTAGAGCGCGATCCACACGGGCATTTGCAAGAGAACCGGGATGCAGCCGAGCGCGGGATTGCGGACTCCCTCGCGCCGGTAGAGCTCCTGCATCGCGAGGTTCTTCTGCATCATGTCGTCTTTGTACTGCTCGTTGATCTTGTCGATGTCGGGCTTGAGCCGGCGCATCGCCACGCTGGTCTTCAGGCTGGGGAGCTGCAGCGGGAAGACGGCGATCTTCACCGTCATCGTGAGCAAGCAGATCGCCCAGCCCCAGCTCTTCACCATGCTGAAGAGCCAGGCCACGTAGCCGACGAACATCCGGCCGAGGATGCCGAACATCCCGAGGTCGATGACCTCGGACATCTTGATCTTGTCGCTGCTCCCACCCACCGCCGCGAGCACGGCGCGCTCCTTCGGGCCCATGAACGCGAGCACGGAGTACGTCGCGGTCTCGCCAGTGCGGAGCGTCTCGGTCGGGTAGCTGAGCCGCGCCCGATACATGCGCCCGTGGTTCGGGTGCTCTTCGGGGACGTTGTAGTAAGCGCCGTCCTCGATCAGAACCTCGGCCGAGGGGGCCGGGCCGTCCTGGTGGATGACGCTGGCCGCGAAGTAGTTGGTCGACACCGCAGCCCAGACGCCGGTGCCCTTCGCCTGGAGGAAGTGCTCGTCGGTGTAGCCGTCCTCGGCCTTGAAATCCTTCGGCTCGAAGTCGCCTTGGAGGTGGCGCTTCGTGTCCTTGTCGGTGTGGGTCACGACCTCGGTCAGCCACTCGGGTCGGCGGCCGAGATCCCAGAAGCTCGACTTCGTCTCCTTCTCGCTGCGCCACGAGTCCTGCTCGATCGCGAAGCGATGTTTCTTCGGAGTGTCGGCGAGGTTCGTGATGCTGGTCACGACCGAGAGCTCGAAGGGTCGATCCGTCAGCGAGACGACCTTCTTCACCTTGGCGGTCGCGGTCGAGAGCTCGAACGTGCAGCTCGTGGCCGTCTGCTCGGTGAGCTTCATGTCGAGGTTGTCGAACTCGACCTGTTGCTCGTCGTCGGCGGTCTTCGGCGCGCGCAGGCTCGCGCGGAGCGGCATGCGCTGCTCTTTGGAGGTCGTGACGAGATCGATGCGCGTGTCGGGCTTGTCGACGGACGTCGCGTACTTCGGGTCGGTCATGACAGCGCTCGAGACGGCGCCGCCCCGCGAGGTGAGCGTCACGCTCGAGCGCGTACCGACGAGCTGGCAAGTCTCGGGATCTGCGCGCTCTCCGTCGAAGACCGTGCCCCAGTCGTCCTTGGTGAGGGGCTGCTGGGAGGGGCCGCTGCCACCGCCGAAGAAGCGCGGGTAGACGAAGAAGACGATGAGGATCACGACGGCGCCCCCGAAGAGCCACCACCTCAGCGATCCAGTACTGCTCTCTTCCATGCGGTTCCTTGAGTGACGAGCGCTCGGCCGCGCAGGCGAACCCGTTATTGAGACACGAAGTCAGGTGGTGTTGTCGCTCGGGCTCAGCCCGTCGCGGTCATCACCTGCGGCCCCCACCGAAGGGGCTGCGATCTGGGGCCTTTCTCGTTGCGGCCTTGCTCGATGCGCATCGCCGTGGTCCGAGTCAATACCGACGACTGAACCAGGGCGAGGGGGAGGGGGGTCGAAGCCCCCCGGATGGAACGGGTGACACCTACACAGGCGCTTCGCCGAAAGCAAGCTCCCCCGCAACACGCCATGGTCTCGCAAACACGCGATGGCGTAGCGAGAGCACGACGGTTGAAACCTGCAAACCGGGCCGAACAACGCCACCAACAAACGCGAAAGCGTGAGTTGATAGAGGCGAATCAGCGCGATGAGCACCCGCGACATCAATGCCACTCCTCGAGCCCGAGGAACCCTTTCACGCGGGCGCGGGGCCGGCAACCCGATTGGCTCTTTCGAGCTGCGGGCGGAGCGCAGCGAGGCGTCGCTCGAGGTCACCGAGCGTCGCGCCGATGATCGTCGGCAGCGCCAAGAGCACCACGTCCACGTCGCTCGGGAAGGCGTCTTTGTGCAGGCGAAAGAGCGCGCGCAAGAGTCGCTTCGCCCGGTTGCGCGCGACGGCGTTGCCGACCTTGCGCGACGCGACCACGCCCATGCGACGACCCTTGCGCTCGGGTTGCCTGCGTCCGACGAGGACGAGGAAGGTGCCGCCTTGAAGCTTGATCGCAGGGCGATCCTGCACGCGCCGAAAGTCGGCGCGCGACCGCAGGCGTTCGCTCTGCGGCAGCGTGTTGGAGCCCCCTGCAGCTGAAGTCACGGAGTTCACGCAGCGCCCCCCGACGCCGACGCTCCGCGACTACTTCTTGAAGACGCCCGGTGCGAGGCGAGCGCGGCCCTTGCGGCGGCGGTTGTTGATGACCTTGCGCCCGCCCTTCGTGGCCATCCGCGCACGGAAGCCGGACGTGCGAAGACGCGATACTTTGTGGGGCTGGTAGGTTCGCTTCATGACGGTCCTCTTCGTACCTCGAAACTAGGTTCACTCGAGCCCGAGCCTCAAAGGCTCATGGGCGGGAGCTCGGGGGCGAGCTCAAGGGCGCGGACGTTTAGCCCACTCGGTGGCCTCGGTCAACCGTTTCCCACAGCCGCGCGCAGGCCGAGAGAGTTGGGAAGCCCGAAGGAGCGTGGTGTAACCTGCGCGGTCGATGACGACCAGCCCGAGCGCTCCCGTCTCTCGAACTCTCAGAACGCGCCTCGGGGTGGGGCTCTTGATGAGCGTGGCGACAGTGCTCTTTGCGCCGGAGGCCTCCGCGCAGGACACGACCTTCAGCTTGGATCGGCTGCGGATCGGCGGCGCTCCAGACGACGGGATCGGCGTCTGGCGACCGGACTTCAGCGATCGGCCACGGCTCTTCGGTCAGTTGGCGCTCGGCTTTTCGTGGGAGCCGTTCCGTATCGCGCACGAGCGCGAGGACGAGAACGACCAGGCGAAGCTCGCGCAGACGAGCGGCCCGCCCGTGACGGAACAGTTCACGGGCTACTTCACGGCCGGCTTCGAGGTCTTCAAGCGCATCGGCGTTCAGGTCATGTTCCCCGCGGTCTTCGTCCAGACGGGCAACCCGACGAGCACCGCGTCGGTGCCGGGCGACTCGGTGGATCTCTCGATCGCGGCCGCCGGCGACCTGCGCGTCGAGCTGCGTGGCGCCATCATCGCGGACGACTTCTTCAAGCTCGGCGCCAACGCGAACTTGTTCGCGCCGAGCGGCAACGAGCTCTCCTTCGCTGGTGATCGCAGCGCGAGCGGCGGACTCGGCGTGTCGTTGGATCTCAACTGGAAGGAGTTCATCCTCACGTTCGACACGGGCTTTCACTTCCGCCCCGAGTCGGGCGTCAACGACTTCACCGTGAGCCACGAGTGGGAGTACGCGCTCGCGGGCTTCATCCCCATCCGCGACAACCAGTTCCGGCTCGGCGTCGAGCTCTTCGGCTCGGTGATGATCGCCGGCCCCGACAAGGCCAAGGCCATCACGTCGCCGCTCGAGTGGATGGTCGAGGGCAAGTTCGCGCTCGACTCGAAGAAGCAGCTCTACCTGACGCCGTATTTCGGCACGCGGATGACGCCTGGCTACGCTCCCGATTTCCGCACGGGCATCGGCTTCGGCGGTTGGTTCTACCTCGACAACCCGAACCCCCCGTCTCCGAAGAAAGAGCCGCGCCTCGATCCGTACGGTGGCGACGTCGACACGGACAAAGACGGCTATCCCGACAACCAAGACCTCTGTCCGACCGAGCCCGAAGACGGCAAGCCTCCGGCGACAACCGACGGCTGCCCCGCCGAGAAGGACACGGACGACGACGGCATCCCCGACTCGCGCGACAAGTGCGTGCAGGTCGCCGAGGACAAAGACGGCGTCGACGACAAGGACGGCTGCCCCGAGGAGGACGCCGACAAGGACGCGATCCTCGACGTCGAGGACGCCTGCCCGAAGGAGCCGGGCGAGCCGAGCCCCGAGAAGGACAAGAACGGCTGCCCGCGGTTCATCCGTCGCATCGAGGGCTCGACCGAGATCGAGATCCTGAAGAAGGTCGAGTTCGAGTTCGGCAGCGCGCGCCTGCGCGCGGACAGCCAGCCCATCCTCGACGAGGTCGTGCGCCTCCTTCAGGCGAACCCCGACATCACGCTCCTCGCGATCGAAGGGCACACCGACAACGTCGGCTCCGATGCTTTGAACCTCAAACTATCGAAGGATCGCGCCCGGGCTTGCCTCGACTACCTCGTGAAGAAGGGCATCGCCGCGAGCCGCCTCACCAGCGATGGCTTCGGCAAAGAGAAGCCGCTCGACACGAACGACACGTCGGAGGGGCGAGCCAAGAACCGCCGCGTGGAGTTCCACATCCGCAACCAGGACACCTCGGGCAACTGACGTGACGGCGGTGCGCCGCGGCCGACTTCGACGAGCGACCGCGTGGCTCGGAGCGGCGCTGTGGCTCCTCGGCGCGAGCGCCGCGGCGTGCACCAAATCCGAGCCGCGCGCCTTCGAGTGTCACTGCAGCTACCTGATGGACACCGACGTCCCGGGGACGATCGACGTCAGCGTCTGCATCGAAGGCGCCGTGATCCCCGAGACGAAGGCCGCGGAGTGCGCGCAGGGCCAAGGCGTCGGCCACGTGGAGAAGTGCACATGCACCGAGGACGCGAGCGCTTGCGCGCCGAGCCAGCCGTGCGCGCAAGCGGCGAAGAAGAGCCCTTCGACGCCGTAGAAGCGGGGAGCTCGGTCACACGTCGTACGTGCGGATCTCGAGCAGGTGGCGGTTCGGATCGTTGAAGTAGAGCGTGGGGGCGCGGCCGCGAGCTCCGGACTCTTCGCCGGGGCCGGTGTTGGTCCCCACCTTGTCGAACGCCGGTCCGTAGCCGATGCCTGCGCTCTTCAGCCTGTCGACGATGGCGTCGAACTCGGCGCGCGTGACGCTGAACGCGTAGTGCTCCATCCCCTGCGTGCCGTACGGCGCGAGCTGGAGCACGAACTCGGGGCCCACGCGCAGCACCGTGAACGGGCCGTCTTTCCCTTCGTTTTCGAACCCGAGGATCGTCGAATAGAACGCGACGCTCTCGTCGAGATCGTTCACCTTCAGAATGACATGGTCGAGCGCTGCCACGACGAGGACGATACGCGATGACCGCGTTCGATGAACCGTCCGACAACCCCATGTCGAGCGGCGAGGCGCACGAGCGGATCTGCAGAGGGCTCGACGTGGAGGGGCGTCCTGTCGACGGATCGCTCCTCTTCACCGACGAGTCCATCGTGAGCTTGCCGGTTGGGCTGACGCTGTCGGGGCGCCTGTCGATCTCGTTTTGTTCGCGGCTCGAGTCGCTGCCGGTGGGGCTCACAGTCGGTGAGTCGGTGCATCTCCGTGACTGCAAACGCCTCCGTTTCTTGCCGCCCGACCTTGCCTTGCCGCGCTTGCACATCAGCGGCTGCCGCGGGCTCGATAGGATGCCGCGCGGCCTCCAGGTCGACGTCCTCGACGTCGGCGACCAACTCCCGATGCACTACGGGCCGAGCACCCACGTCGGCACTGTCGCGGGCGGCGGCCCGCTGTGCGCCCTGAGTCTCGGGGACGACAGCGTCATCGGCGGCTCCGTGGTGATCTGCTCCGACGCGCCGCTGCCACGCGGACTCCGCGTGACGGGCGACCTCGATCTCGAGTGGAGTGGCGTTCGCTTCGTCCCCGACGATCTGCGCGTCGAAGGGACCTTGACGATCCCACCCAGCGCCGCGTCGCTGCCGCGCGTGTTCGCTGGTTCGGTGCGCATCGTCGGGGTCGTGCACCCCACGCTCGAGGGCCTGCGTGTGGAGGGCGATCTCCAGATCGTCAGGTGCCCTTACCTCCTTCGTGTGGCGGACCTCCGCTGCGGCGGGAGCGTGCGTCTCCGCGATTTGCCGGCCCTCGTCCAAGTCGAAGATGTCCGTGCTGCAGGCTTCGTCGACGTCCAGGGCTGCGATCGCTTGCGCGACTTCGAGCGCGTCGCGCACGGTCTCAACGGCGAGCCTCCGCCCGTGTACGCGAGCTCCGTCGATCGCCACGGCGCACCTGTCGCAAAGCGGGCTCGCGCCTCCATCGACGAGCTTTGGAGGGCGGTCCTCGATCAGCCGGACGACCGCGAGCGGATCCTCGTTTTCGCGGACGCGCTCCTCGATGCTGGCGACCGGCGTGGCGAGCTCATCGCCCTCCAATGCAGGTCCGACCCGCCCTCTGCGGACGAGTTCGATCCGACGTTGGGGCCCGACGCGCGGGTCCTGTGCGGCGCCCTGGAGCCCGCGATCGACATGCCGCAAAGGGCTGCGTTTCGCCTCGGCCTCGTGCGCCGCGCGTGGGTGTCGCTCGAGAGCGAAGAGCGAGCGCGTGCGCTCCTCGATCTCCCTGATTGGGCGACCGTCGAGCACGTCGCGTTCTCGTCGCCGATCTGGCGCGTCTCACGGCGTGCGCGGCGCCTCTGCTCCGTGCGGCTTTTGCCTGACATCGGCGCGACCACCAGGCGCGCGGACTTTCGCTTCGTCGAGCTCAGCCGCGACTTGAACGAGCTCGGACAACCCCTGCCACTGCTCGTCGTGCAGGCCGATTCGACCCGCCCGTGGTCCCGCGGGTTGGCGTTGCTCCTCGCGGAGTCGCGCGCGATCGAGGCTCTCGAGCTACGCCTCGCCACGAACGGCGCCTACGCCGACGCAGAGACGCTCGGGTTCCTGAGGTCGGAGGGAGCCAGCACGCTCCGCGAGATCCGCCTCGCGATCGACGCGATTCACCCTTCGAACGGACTCAACCCCCTCATCGAAGCAGCCCTCGCCCAACCCTTGCTGCGTAGGCTCACGCTCTCCGAGAGCCCGTGGCATTGCGTGGTGCGGTCTGGCTTCTCGCAACACGAGCACTCGAAGGTGAGCTGCCTCGATGACCCTGCGGGGTACCAGCTCGACTACCAGCGGGACGTGGCTCGCCCCGACACGTTCCACGCCATGTTGTCTCGGACTGGCGAGCCGCGATCGAGCCTCGAGACCATGATGCCCCTCGTCGCCAACACCAAGCGCTTCACGCTCCGATGGACCCCTGATTGGCAGCCGACCGAGTCCGAAGTGGCCGAGGTCGAACACTTGGTCGCGCGCCACTGCCCCGCGCTCGAGAGCTTCGAGGTGGCGGACCAACCCCTCGGTGGCGAGCGGTGAGTGAGGGCTTCCGCACGACTTACTGCAGTGGAAGCGTGCCCCCCGCCGACAAGAGACCGTCATACAAGGCGAAGGCCTCGAGCCGCGTGGAGACGGCCCACTCGCCCACCATCAAGAGCTCGCTCGCGATCGATTCGATCGCGAACGTCACATTGCCGAGTGGCAGGAGCTGAAGCGCGGCTGCGGGGACGGTCGCGGAGCCGGCCGTGATGTCGTAGACGCAGGTGAGGTTGTGCGAGGTGCCGCCGGTGGCGTCGCTCGTGTAGGCCCCGAACATGATTGTAAGTGATCCCTCGGTCGGGCCTGCCGCCCACGTGACGAGGAGGTCGCTCGTGCTGTCGATCGCGGCCCCGAGCTGGTCCGAGGTCAGGTTGACCACGTCTGGAGCCGTCAGCGTCGACGAGAACGCCGGCACCGCGTCCCCCGTTGCGGAGATGGTCACCACATCGCCGTCGACGAAGTAGTGCTGTGTGTCGTTGCCGCCGCTGTAGAGGTTCTGCGCGTTCGGGGTGAGCGCCACCGTCTGCGCGCCCCCGCTGAACTCGATCGTGCCCGCCCCGAACGGCGGGACTACGGGCAGACCCGCAGGCGCGAAGCAGCTCACGAAGGTGCACGGCCCTTCTTCGACGGTCGTGCACGTGTAGCCGGACCAGTCGAAGAAGCTCGCGGAGAGCACGTGACTCGGCAGGCCGTTGGTCACGGCCTCGAGCACGACGGCCCGCGCTTGTCGGGCAGCGCAGGGAGCCCGCCGCCTGCTCCGCCACTGGCGGTCCCACCCGAGCCTCCGCCACCCGCGCTCGCGCCGCCGATCGCGCCAGCGCCGCCGTCAGGCGAGCCTCCAGCGCCGCCCTGCGCGCCGGACCCCCCGCTGTCGCCACACCCGCCGAGCCCCAACGCGAGCGCGAGCCAACAATACCGCATCATCTCTCGAGGCGAGCGGCGTCCTCCTCCCCTGTCAAGCGTGCCCGTCAACGAAGCTGCAACGTTGCGTGGGCTCGACCTGCAACGCTGGCTCGAACGCGCGCGCTCGCGAATTTTCGAAGAAGACCTCGGATATCAGACGGCACGTCGGTTGCCGTTGCGGCCTGCCATGACGAACGCCGACCCGAGCTACACCTTCCCCCAGGCGATGAACCCCGCGACGCAGCCCTATGCGGGGTACGCGGCGCCGAGGCCCGCGCCACGACCGAAGCGAACCATCTTCGGCATCATCGGCATGTTGCCGGCCCTCGCCGCAGCCGTGTTCGTCGTGCTCGCGGCCCGCCGTCTTTCTCTGCTCCTCGACGTCGGTGACGCCGAGAAGGAGGTCAAGAACTGGGTGGGCGCGATCGTCTACAACGGCGTTCTGCAGCGTCTGCGCATCTACGGGATCGCGGGTGGCTTCGCCGCGCTCTTGAGCTTGCCGTTCTCGCTCGTCGGCCTGCGCTCGACCGTCGGAAAGATCGCGCTCTTGCTCGGGCTCGCGTCGCTCGGTAGCGCCATCTACGTCGAGTACGCCTCGAAGGACATGAAGTACTTGAACGAGGACAGCTTCCTCGAGAAGAACAAGCGCCGGCACCACGACTGAGCCTGATCGCTGTTCGAGACTCGCGAGGCTCGATGACGATCAATCGCAGCCCTTCCCGCACACCATCAAGAACCGGATCGCGCGGACGCGCAGGTCGAGCCTGCCCGGCGGCGGGGGCGGCACCTGCTTCCCCACCTTCGAGCTGAGCAGCTGGTGCACCGCGTGGTCGAACGTCGTGTTGCCGCTCGCGCTCAAGACTTCGTAGGACACGATGATTTGCTCTTCGTCGAGCGCTACAGAGACCTCGGCCTTCAGCTTGGTCATCTCTGCTGCTGGGAGGCCGAGACCATGCACACGGAACCCACGCGCGAAGAAGGATCGAAGCCGGCGTTCGTACTCCTCGACCTCGGCTCGACTCTCAGCGCTGGGTTGATCGGTGGTCTTCGAGGGCTGGGAGATGGGCCTGCCGCTCTCCGCTGGCGAGGGCGTCGTGTCATTCCCCCGAACGGGCGGTGGCGGTGTGCATGACAGCAGGAATGCGAGCGCGCCCACCCACTTCGGCCCAACGCCGAGGCCCTGCGTATCGAGCGCTTTCACGCTTGTAAGATACGCTGCCGTGAGCCGCTACGCGCGCTGGAACACGATCGCGCAGTTGTGCCCGCCGAACCCTGCCGAGAGCTTCAGCGCGTAGCGCGCGTCGATGGGGCGAGCCTCGCGCACGAGGTCGAGGCCGAGCGCGGGGTCGACGTCGTCCGCGTTGATCGACGGGTGCGCGCGTTGCTCGAGGAGGGAGAGCACCGTGATCGCGGCCTCGACGCCGCCGGCGCCGCCGAGCAAGTGCCCGAGCATCGACTTGGTCGCGGAGATGGGAATCTTGGACAGCGTCTCACCAAAGACGCTGCGTAGGACCGCGACCTCAGCGAGATCGCCCTGGGGCGTGCTCGTCGCGTGCGGGTTGATGTAGCCGACGTCGCCGGGCTGGATGCCGGCGCGCGCGAGCGCCCGCTCCGCCGCGAGGCGCAGACCGCGGCCGTCCTCGTGAGGGCGCGTGAGGTGGTCGCCGTCGCTCGTCATGCCGAAGCCAGCGACGTACCCGAGGATCGTCGCGCCGCGCGCGCGGGCCGTGTCCTCACCCTCGAGGATGAGCGCGCCCGCGCCCTCACCCATGACGAAGCCATTGCGGCGCTGGTCGAACGGGCGGCTCGTCTTCGTCGGATCGCCGTCGATGCTGCGGCCGAGCGCGCGCGCGTTGCCGAAGCCTGCGACCGTCGTCACGCGGGTCGCGGCCTCGGAGCCGCCCGCGATCATCACGTCGGCCTCGCCGGCCTCGATCATCAGCGTGCTCGTCGCGATCGAGTGCATGCCCGTCGCGCAAGCGCTCGCGATGTTGTAGCTCGGCCCCATGAAGCCGTAGCGCATGCACAAGAGCGCCGGCACGACGTTGAGCATCACCGCGGGGATGAAGAACGGCGAGACGATGCGCGGGCCGCGCTCGTGCGCCTTGAGGATGGTCTCCTCGAAGACATCGACGGCGCCCTGGCCCGTCGACATCAGCGAGCCGACGCGCGCCGCGTCGACGGGCAACGACGAGGAGGCCTCGACCTGCTCGTCCGGCTTGGGAAAATCCAAGCCCGCGCGCGCGAGCGCCTCGATGGCGGCGCCGAGGGCGAACGGCACGACGCGACCGAAGATCTCGCTCTCCTTCGGGGAGAGGTGCTTCTTCGCGTCGTAGTCGCGCACCATCGCCGCGACGTCGGTGCGCAGCTTCTCGGTCGGGAACTCGGTGATCTTGGTGACGCCGCTCTCGCCGCCGAGGAGCCTGCGCCACGTGGTCGGCAGATCGTGCCCGAGCGGCGTGACGGCGCCGACGCCCGTGATCGCGACGCGGCGCCTCACGACGCGCTCCACACCGCGGGCTGCGCGCCGTCGCGGCCGGCGCGCCTCGCGCCCGAAAGCTGGGTGCTCAGCGCGCGCGCCTCGCGGGCGCGGACGCGTGCGGCGGCGAGCTCTTGTCGGCTCACGCCGAGCCGCTTCATGACGGGGAGGTAGATGCGCTGGATGAACATGTCGCGATCGACGCCTGTCTCCCGAACGTGGGCGAGGCGCTCGTCATAATCCGGCAGCGATCCGGCGCCAGGGCTTTCGAAGGTCGCGAGCACCTCGGCGAGATCCTCGAGCGCGGCCTCGCGGTTCTCACCGAGGAGCGCGTGCGTCGCGCGCTCGAAGAACTTGGCGTGCGCGTTCTCGTCCCGCGCGAGAAAATCGAAGATGCTGCGCAGGCACTCGTCGCCCTCGCGCATCGCGGCCTCACGGTGGCGCGCGTAGGTGAGGAACGTCGCGAGCTCCTGGAGGAGCGCGAAGAAGAGCATGCGTCGCGCTCCGCCGAGCGGCGTGCGCGCGCCGTCGACCGAGAACGGTGGTCGCCACGGCGCCTCGAGGACGCGAGCCTCGAGCGAGGCGAGCGCTGCGCGATCGCGGGCCCCGGAGGCGACGAGCCAGTCGCCGAGGGCCTGATGGTGGCGGACCTTCTCGGCCGCCCAGCTCGGCACGTAGCGAGCCGCCGCGGGCGCCGCACGCAGGAGCGTGAGCCCGACGCTGACGTAGTCGGGCAGGCCGCTCTCGATCGCGAAGAAGGTCTCGACCGCGAGGACGAGGCCCGCGCTCGGGCGCTTCGTCACGCGATGCCACGGGAGATCCTCGAGGCTCCAACGGCGCTCGACGTCCGCGCGCGCCAGCGCGGCGCGCGTGAGCTCCTCGAGCCGCCCGTGAGCGTCGGTCGATGCGAGCGAGGCAGGAGACACGTGGACCTCGGGACCTCGCCGCGTCTTCTCAGGCCTGGACGCGCGCTTCGACCTTGCTGACGAGGTCGCCCACGGTCCGGATCTCGACGAGGTCCTCGTCGGGGATCATCACGCCGAGCTCGCTCTCCATCTCGCCGACGATCTGCATCATCGAGAGCGAGTCGATGCCGAGCTCGGTGATGACCGAAGCCTTCGTCACGTGGTCGAACCCGCGCTTGTCGACGCGCGCCGCGACCGTCTTGAACACACCCAGCAGATCCTTGTTGTCACTCATGGCTGTCGTCTCTGGTCTCTCGAGGGGTCAATCGATGCGGCGCAGCTCGTACTGCGCGAGGGAGCTGTAGTGCTTGTCGAACGCGGTCACGCACGTGTCGAGGTAGCGCTCGTAGTCGAGGAAGAGGCGCTCGCCCCACTTCTCGCGGATCGTCTTCTCGTTGAGGCGCAGGCGGCGCAGCCACTCGCCGGTGGTCTTGCCGTAGTGCTCGCGGCGCGAGTGCACGGTCATGACCTCCCAGTAGGGGTTCACGGCCTGGATGACGTCCTCGAGCCTGGGGTTGAGGCCGCCCGGGAAGATGTTGTGCGTGACCCAGAAGATGTCCTCGAGGTCCTTGCCGCGGCGCGGGGTGCGGTTGCGCAGAATGGTTTGTAGGCCAAACCATGAGCCCGGCGTCGTGATCTCCCAGCACTTCTTGAAGTACTGGCGGTAGATGTCGATGGCCTTGCCCTCGCGAGCCTCTTGGGGCGAGCAGAGGTGATCCATCATGCAGATGGAGATGAGGCCGTCGAACTTCTTCTCCGGTTGCCACGTGCGGAAGTCGCCCGCGACACACTGGACGCCCGGGATCTTCCGAGCGTTGACCTCGTCGGCCATCGCGCTCGAGAGCGTGATACCGACCGCGTCCTTCACGTTGCGGGTCGTCGCGAGGTACTCGACGCAAGCGCCCCAGCCGCACCCGATGTCGAGGATGCGCTTGTCGGGCGTGACCTTCGCCATCTCGGAGAGGATGCGGAGCTTGTTGAGCTGCGCTGCCTCGAGGGGCTGGTCCCAGCTCTCGTAGACGGCGCATGTGTAGTTCATGCGCTCGTCGAGCCAGAGCCGGAAGAACTCGTTCGAGACGTCGTAGCTGACCTCGACGTCCGCCTTGGTGGATCCCATCACTCTCCTCCGCTGCGTGCTGCTTCCAACGATGTGGCCTCGGTGGGCCGTGTGAGTCTTCGTGATCCCGCCGCGCCTGCGTCGGGGGCGGGCGGGGGCGGCAAGCTGTCGAGGTTCTCCTCACCCTCGGTGAGGAACTCGAGCTCGCCTGCCTCGAGGCGGGCCTTCGCCTCGCGTCGGCGGACCTTGCCGCTCGATGTCTTCGGGAGCGTGCCCCGCTTGATGAGGTGGACCTCGCCGAGCACGATGCCGATCTCGGCGCGGACCAGCTGGATCACCTCGGAGATGACGTCGGCCGCGGTGCCGGCGCGCGGGCCGAGCTTGGCCTCGGCGACGAGGACACAGTGCTCGCCGCCCTTCTCGTCGAGGGTGCTGAACGCGACGCACTGCCCGTCGCGGATGCCGGCCGCGCGCGACGCGACGGCCTCGATGTCCTGCGGGTAGTAGTTGCGACCGTTCAGGATGATGAGGTCCTTGTGTCGGCCGCAGATGTGGAGCCGGCCGGCCGCGAGGTACCCGAGGTCCCCGGTGCGGAGCCATCCATCCGGCAGAAAAACCTCGGCGGTGGCTTCAGCGTTGTTGAAGTAACCGCGGGTCACGCTCGGGCCGCGCACCTGGATCTCACCGACCTGCCGATCGCCGAGCGGCTCGTTGTTCGGGCCGGCGATGCGCAGCTCGTGGTTGGGGAAGGGCTTGCCACACGCGACGAGCTCCATCGCGGCGCGCGCGCCCTCGGCGCGGGTCGCGCTGCCACGTCGCATCGAGTCGACGTCGACGCTGTCGGTGACGAGCTCTTCGTCGAGGCCCATGAAGGTGATCGCGAGCGTCGACTCGGCCATCCCGTAGCTCGGGAGGATCGCCTTCGGCGAGAGGCCGTTCTTCTCGAACCGTGCGAGGAACGTCCGCATGACCTCGGCCTGGATGGGCTCGGCGCCACAACCCATGGCGCGCATGCACGAGAGATCCCAGCCGCGCGACTGCGTCTCGGTGACCGCGCGCGCCGCGAGCGCGTAGGCGAAGTTCGGCGCGAAGGTGATCGTGCCGCGGAAGCGGTGCACGGTGTCGAGCCAGGTCGACGGCCTGCGGATGAAGGCCATCGTCGGCAGGAATACGACCGGCGTGCTCGTGTAGAGCGGCGCCACCACGAAGCCGATGAGGCCCATGTCGTGGTAGAGCGGCAGCCAGCTGATGCCGCGATCTTCGGGCGTCGCGCGCAGACCGTCGACCATGATGGCTTGCGCGTTCGCCGCGAGGTTCTCGAAGCTCACCATCACGCCCTTCGGCTTGGAGGTGCTGCCGCTCGTGAACTGCAGGAACGCGAGGTCCTGGAGATCGACCGGCGGCGGGGGCTCGCGGTCGTCTTCGCTGCCGTGGGTCTCGGCCTCGAGCACGACGCGCGTGCCCGTCGCGCCCGCGAGGTGCTCGCTCATCAGATCGCGGAGCGCTGCGCTCGTGACGAGGAGCTTCGCGCCGCTCGCCTCGAGGATGTGGCGGACGGTGTCGCCGTAGGCCTCCATCTTGGCGAGCGTCTGCGGCGGGTACATCGGGACTGCGACGATGCCGGCCGTGAGGCACGCCATGAAGGTGAGGACGAACTCGTCGGGCTCGGGCAGGACGAGCGCGACGCGATCGCCCTTCTCGACGCCGAGCTTGTAGAGCGCCTGGGCGCGCTGGCACGCGGTCGTCCAAAGCTTCGCGAAGGGGACCTGACGCTCCTCGCCGTTGGCGCGGACGAAGGTGACAGAGCGTGTCTCGACCGTGGCGTTGTCCCGGAGGACTTGGACGAAGGTGCGCATAGGGTGTGGCTGTCGAAGCTTCGACACCCCGGCCTTAAGCGAAGGGTGGGCCAGCACCAAGAAAAAAGCGGTTCCCCGCGGACTTGCGTGAAGTTAGGTGGGTCTCGCCTCCACGTTACGCAGCGCGCCGCGTCCAAGATTCGTCAGTCGCATCAGCCGTGCGTAGCGTCGTACGCACTCCGGACGTTCACCCCAGGGTTACCCCGAGGCGCTCGATTCCAGGAGGCTCACGCAGTGAACGCGGAGCTTCTCCACGAGGCTCAGCGCAGCGTCGCTCGCGTCGCCGCGGACGTGCAGCTCGACCCCGGGGAAAAGAACGACCCGATCCCAGCGCTCGGCGCCGATGGGTGGGCGCGCGACCGCAGGTGCAGGTGGTGCCGCGGCTTGAGTCCGCACGCCGATCGCCGCCGCGAGCGTCGGCTTGTGCGCGACCGCCTCCAACGCGACAGCCTCGAGCTCGGCTGCGCTCATCGCGCCCATGCGGAGTTTGATGGCGCTGAGCCCGAGGCGCTCTCGCTCTCGAAACGCGCGCGCGACGATCAGCTCGACGAGCTGCGCGCGCTCGTAACGCGTGCCGCGCGCGGCGAACTTCGGCGCTTTGACGAGCCCCTCTCGGATGTAGAGGCCTACGAGGCGATGGCTCACGCCCGCGAGCGACGCGAACTCCGACAGCGTCCAACCCTCACGCGGCTTCGCGCGGCTTGGCCGCCGATAGCTCCGCGAACGCACCAGCTTCCCACCGCGCCTCCACCGCCTTTGCGCCACGCGCTCAGCGTAACGCGCGTCGCGTGCTCCGCTGACGAGAAAGAGGCTCTCAGAGCCCCAATCAACCGGGTGGATGACCTAATCGAGGCTCTCAGAGCCCTGAATACACCGGTAGACCACGTAATTGAGGTCGCCAGAGCCCCAATTAACCGGTCTGCCCACCTATTCGAGGTAGCCAGAGCGATGTTTGTGGTCCTCGATCACGCAATCACCGCTGTGCATGTCGTATTTGCGCGCTCGATGCGTAGATGAATCGCTATCAGTGCGATGATTGCGTGCCGCGTCCACGTGATAGAGGCAGTAAACGCTGAGATTACGCGCCCTACAGGTGTAATCAGGGTCGGCGATGCCCCAAATGCGTTCGCCGAGCGAGCGCTCGTTGCTTTTACGGCGGATAGGAAGCGCCCGCGCTCACGGGAGTGGTTCCGAGGGCGCGCTGGAGCCGCCCGAGGTCCAGCACGAGCTGCGCTTGCGGTGGTGTCTCGGGCCCCGCGGCCTCGGCGACGCGGGAGAGGCCCTCCGCTACGGTCGAGGTGACGAAGTGATCGCGCGTGCGCCCGTGCAGGATCGCGAGGCCTCGCATCACCGTCCGAACCAGCATGACGCGCAGGTCGTCGCCCACTGGGGTCGTGACGAGGCGACGAAGCTTGTCTCCGATCTTCCGCATGCGCACCGAGTTCTCCTCGCGCGTCGGAGCGTCGGGCGGGTCGGCCGTGGGGAGGATGAGCATGAAGCCCATCGCGGGCGCGCTGCGACTTGCGAGGAATTCGTCGATGCGGTCGAAGAGCCAGCGGGTGCGGTGGAGCTTGGCGGGGCTCTTGTAAACGATGAGCAGCACGTCTCCGCGCGTGGTCATTGCGACGCCGTCGAACTGAAGAACCTCTTCCCCCATGATTGAATTATCTCCGTGGAGCGTGCGGATCGAAATCGTCGTCTTTTCTAGCGGCCCGAGAGATACCCGCTGAGGAGCCTCGTGAGCTCGGCCACGAGGAGCGGGTGGTCGAGGAGGTCCGGCCGGTGCGTGGCCGCGTCGTGGATGACTGCGTGCGCGGCCGTGCGTGCGATGAACGTCGCGAGCTCGACGTCAGGCACGCGGAGCAGGGGCATAACACGCTCGGCCCAGCGCAGTTCGCCCGCGCTCGGCGCGCGACGCACGCGCGTCGAGCGAGGAAGCTCCTCGGCGAACACGCGGTGCAGCATGGGGTTCACCCGGTGCTCGCTCACGACGGCGTCGAGCAGAACGTGAAGGTAGTCGGAGAGCGTGAGCTTCGCCGGAGGGTCGGGCCACCGCTCCTCCATCGAGGCGATGTGCCGCCGCTGGAGCTCCGCGACGATGGCCTCTTTGTTGGGGAAGTACTGGTAGAGCGACGCGATGTTGACGCCGGCCTTCTTCGCGACCTCGTTCGTCGTGAAGCCCGCCCACCCGCGCCGCTGCAAAATGTAAGTCGCAGCTTGCAAGATGGCCTCGACGGTCGCCTGTGAGCGCTCTTGGAGCGGCTTCTTTCGTGCGGAGAGCGACCTCTTCGGCATGGGTGAGGCTCCGGGCAGAACGCAAGTTTCTAAGATGCAAGTCGAAGCTTACATTCGTGGGGATGAACGTCGCCATCGTCTTCAACCACCCCTACGAGGGCAGCTACTGCAGCGCGATGCTGGGCGCGGTCACGCGCGGGCTCGGTCGCGCCGGCCACTCGGTGGACCTCTTGCACCTCGACCGCGACGGCTTCGACCCCGTGATGAAGGCCGCGGACCTCGCGGCCTTCCGCGCCAAAGCTGCGATCGACCCGCAGGTGCTCGCTTACCAAGAGCGCATCGCGCGCGCGGACCACTTGGTCTTCATCTTCCCGATCTGGTGGGAGCTCATGCCGGCGCTGACCAAGGGCTTCATCGACAAGGTGATCTTCCCCGGCGTCGCGTACGACTACACGAACGACAAGAATTCGCTCATGCGCCCGCTGTGGACGAACCTCGGCGGCGTGACGATCCTCACCACGATGAACACGCCGGGCTGGCTCTACGCGCTCGTGTTCGGCAACGCGATCAAGAAGGCCCTGGTCTGGGGGACCTTCCGAAAGATGGGTTACCGCAATGTAAGTTGGCTTGGCTTCGACCGCGTGAAGGAGGTCCCGAAGACCAAGCGAGAGCGCTGGCTCCAAGAGGTCGAAGCGCGCTTCGCGAAGCTCGGGGCGTAGCGGTCGAGGGCTACTGCTTGTCGAAGCTCGACCCGCCCCACTTGTACTTGAGCGACTTCTGCGAACCCCAAGGCAGGAGGAGTGGCTCGACGCCGCCGACTGCGCTCGTGTCCTCGGCGAAGGGGTAGCTCTCCTTCGTGAAGCCGGAGGCTTTGCCTGGGGTGAGGGTGATGTTGCCCTTGCCGTCGTAGCTGACGTTGCCCGTGACTTTGTTCGAGCCGATCGCGCGCGAGAGCTCGGCGGCGAAGACGCGGCGCACGCCGTCCTTCGTCACGCGGTAGACGAGCTCGACCGTGCGCTCGACGTCCTCTTTGTTCGGGCCCTTGGCCTTGAGGATGCCGCGGACGAGGATGTCCTGTTTGCCGTCGCCGCTGACGTCTTTGGTGGTGACCGTCTTCACGTCGCCGGCTGATGCGAATGGCAGCGAGACGTAGCTGTAGCTCGTGCCGCCCTTGTAACCGGTGCCGAGGACTGCGAGCTCGGTGCCGTGGACGACGACGCGCTCGGAGGTCCCGTCCTCGGCGACGTCAGCGTTGACGTCGAATGCAGGGCTTCCCTTGATGCTGCGGTCCTTCTTGTAGGCCTCGTAGAGCTTGCCCGCGTCGACCTTGGGCGCGGTCGTCGTGTTGTTCGTCGTCGCCGTGGTCTTGGGCTCGGGCTTGGTCTCGACCGCGGCCTGCGGCTTCGTCTTCTCCGACTTGTCGAACGTGCTGCCCTTCAGCTTGTAGGTCTGGCTCTCGACATTGCCCCACGGCAGCACGATGGAGTCGAACGCAGCCTCGGTCGGCTCGGCATAGCTCTTGGCGTCGAGCCCTTTGGCGGAGCCGGGCTTCACCGTGATGGTGGGCTTGCCGCCGTCGGAGCCGAAGGTGATCTCGTTCGTGACGGTGCCTTTCTCGGTCTCGACCGAGGTCTCGTGGATGAAGAGCGTCGTCGGGACCTCGGACGTGCCGAACGACAAGATGTGCATGACCTCGCGCGTGGTCTTCGACTTCGTGAAGCGCTTCGTGAAGACGAGGTCGTCGCGGCCGTCACCGTCGACGTCGCGCAGGGTCAGGCTCTTCACCGAGAGGGTGAAGCCCGCGGTCGCCATGTCGTTCCAGTAGTACTCCTTGCCGCTGCGGAAGTTGGGGCCGAGCACGACGAGGAACTTGTCGTTCACGAGGACCCGCTCCTTCATCGAGTCGCCGAAGACGTTCGCGAGGAGGTCGGAGCTGGGCGTGCCGAGCTTCTTCTCTTTGATGAGGCCGGCCTCGAGCGATTGCTCGGCGAGCGAGCGGAGCGGCGCGAGTTTGTCGGTGCTGGAGACCGTGCCGACGACGCCCTCGACCGAGCCATCCCCGTCGACGTCGAAGACGAAGATGCCTGCCTTCATCCCGACGCGCGTGGTGCTCGCGCCGTCGAGCGCGGACCAGGGAAAGCTCGCTTCGAGCGACCAGCCAGTCTTGTCCGGAGCCTCGACGACCTTCGCGCCGGAGATGGCCTTGCCCCCGAGGGTTGCTTTGCCGGCGCTCTTGCCGGGGAGGCCTGGGACGAGCGTGACGGTCTGCGCGCTGCCGCCGAGCGACAGGACGACGTCGACGCGATCGCCGCCCTCACCACCCTTGAAGACGTCGTCTTTGACCTCGACGGCGACGTAGAGGTTCTTGTCGTCGAACGCGACCATCGTCGTCGCGGCGAGGTCGGCGCCGCCTGTCTTGCCCTTCACCGAGCTCGAGAGCGACACCGACGAGCCCGGCCACTCGCCGGGGATGCCGTCCATGTTCGGCGCCTTCTCCATGCGAGCGAGGTCGAGCCCCGCAGCGCTCGCTTGAGCGGCAAACAACGAGACGAGGGCGCACGAAGAGACTGCGAGGAAGGTTCGCGACACCGTCATGGCTGGCGTTGGACGATGCTGCGCGAGAATTGTTCCACGCCGCAAGCGAGGAGAGCAGGCGCTGAGGCGGTCAGCGCGCGATCGAGCGCCGACGGGTGCACCTCGCATTTCTTTCACGGGCCAACCTTTTCGCCCTTGGCGAAAAGACATGGCCCGGCGATGGGGCCCCTCCCCATCCAGAGCGAACGGGGCCCCAACCCCGTCGCCCCTGACTTTGGCCGCCTCGCTGCTGGACTTTGCTGACAGACTTATCGCTTCAGGCGGGCCTGCTCGCGCTGCTCTTCGGCCTCGAGCTCGGCGAGGGCCGCTGCGAGCTCGTCCTGCTCGGCCTTGGACATGGCCTCGGGGGCGGGGGCGGCGACGGGCGCGGCCTGCGCTTCTTTGTCGACGCGCACCTGCGGGGGCGGGGCCTTCGGCGGCTCGGGGGGTGCGACGCCCATCTTGCGCTTGAGCGCCATGAGGTCGTCGTCAGCGCCGGCCGTCATCTCGAGGTT
This sequence comes from Polyangiaceae bacterium, assembly GCA_046351325.1. GTDB lineage: Bacteria > Myxococcota_A > Polyangia > Polyangiales > Polyangiaceae > Xiheicaenibacterium. The sequence goes on from JAXLYR010000002.1 coordinate 943,909, forward strand.
CTGGAACTTCTGCGTGAGCGTGTCGCCGCTGTATTGCTCGTGGAGCTCGGCGGCGGCCTCGGTCTGGGCCTCCTGCTCCTCGATGCGCTTCTCCATTCGGGCGAAGGTGTCGAACGCGCTCGCGTTGTTGAGGCTGCTCATCGTGTTGGTGATGGCCTCCTGAGCCTTGGCTCGGGCGGCGCGTGCGATGAGCACGTTCTTCTTGCGCTTGGCTTCCTCGATCTTGTTGTTGAGGACGCGGAGCGCGTTCTTGATCTGATCGACGGCGGCCTTCTGCTTTTGCCACTGCTCTTTGTAGGTGGCCGCGAGGTTCTCGTGCTCCTTCTTGCGCTGGAGCGCTTCCTTCGCGAGGTTGTCGTCGCCGGCCTTGACCGCGAGCATCGCGCGACGCTCCCACTCGTTTGCGTTGCCCATCTCTTGCTCGGCCTGCTTGGCCAAGCGCTTCTCGTCGGCGATGGAGACAGCGACCTGCTTCTTCGCCTCGACGAGCTGGGTCTCCATATCGAGGATGACCTGATTCAGCATCTTCTCCGGGTCTTCGGCCTTGCTGATCAGGTCGTTGAGGTTGCTTTTGATGAGCGATGCGAGGCGAGCAAAAATTCCCATCGTGGTCGTCCGTGGCTGGCTTCGGGCTAACGGCGTCGAGAGTGGCGCTGAGGTTCGGTCACGTGCGGTCTAGTCGCGCACGCTGTGGGCCAGCTCTTTCGTGTGCTGGACGAGCGCGAGGTCGATGTCGCTCAGCGTAACCTCGAGCTCGTTCGCGTCCAGGTTCTCGAGGGCGAGCGCGGCGCTGAGGACGATGTTGCCCTGCTCGAGACCGTACGCGGCGTGCATCAGATCGGTCGCGTTGAGCTCGAGCAACCTGCGGAAGATGCGGAGCGCGTGCGCCTCGTCCTTCGGCGCGGGGCCGATGCCGACGTGGATGGCGACGATGGGCGGCGACACGCGGATCGCGATGAGCGCGCCCGAGGAGGAGCGCGTCAAGAAGGTGGTCGTTCCACCGTCGGCCTTCTCGAAATGGCGGCCGAGGTTGAGCAGCATCGTCTCGATGTCGTCGGCGGTCTTGGGCATGGGGTCGAGCGCAGACTACACGCTCGCACGCGGAAGTTGAATTCACCCTGCGGGGCGTCTCTCCCCGCATTTTCTAGTTCGCTTCCAGGCCGGTTGCCGGTACGTTGCCGATCCAGGATTCGTGGCGATCCACCCCGGAGATATCCTCGCTGGTTATCGCGTAACACGCCTTCTCGGCCGCGGAGGAATGGGGGAGGTGTGGGGCGCCGTGGACGATCGCACGGGGCGAGACGTCGCGCTGAAGGTCCTCCTGCAGCGGGCCGCCATGAAGCCCGACCTCGTGAAGCGCTTCGAGCGCGAGGCCAAGATCACGAGCGCGATCAAGAGCCCTTTCGTCTGCCAGCTCTACGAGGTCACGCAGACCGACGAGGGCGCGCACCTCTTGGTCTTCGAGCAGCTCGCTGGTGAGTCGCTGTCCGATCGGTTGAAGCGCGAGACCTACCTGCCGCTCGGCGAGGTCGGGATCATCATCGACGACGTGTTGAACGGCCTGGTCGCGGCGCACGCGGCCGGCGTGATCCATCGCGACCTCAAGCCGGGGAACATCTTCCTCGAGCGCGTGAACGATCCGAAGCGCCCGGAGCGAGCAAAAATCCTCGATTTTGGGATCTCGAAGATCACCGGGCACGGCGAGAAGGAGCCGACGCTGACGGCCTTCGACGCGACGCTCGGGTCGTTCGCGTACATGGCGCCCGAACAAATCAGGGGCGCCGCGCGCGCGGACGAGCGCGCGGACATCTACGCCGTCGGCGCGGTCGCGTTCCGCGCGCTCGCGGGGCGCTTGCCGTTCGAGGGCACGAGCGCGGCGGTGCTCGTGAGCCTCAAGCTCGATCGGAGCGCGCCCACGCTCGAGGTCGCGACCGGCGAGAAGTGGCCCGCGGGCGTCGAGCGCTTCCTCGAGAAGGCCCTCGCGCGGCAGCGCGAGCAGCGGTTCGCGAGCGCGAGCGAGGCCCTCGAGGCTTGGCGCGCGAGTCAGCCTGGCAACATCACGAAGGTCAAGCTGCCGCCGTCGCATCCGCCCTCTCGCAAGGGTGACGCTCCGCCGAGCCAGCGCCCACCGAGCCAGCGCGCGCCGAGCCAGCGCGCGCCCATGCCGCCGACGAGCCAGCGCGCGATGCCGCCGACGAGCCAGCGCGCCGTCGCCGAGCCGCCCGAGGCCTCGCCGATCGTGCCGGCCTTTCCCGAAGACATGCCGACCGAAGTCGATGACCATCCTCCGACGATGGATGGATGGGCAGAGCCCCAGCGTGCGCACCCGCCGCGCACGAAGGACACACGAGAGAACACCGGCCGCTCCACGCGCATCTCGCGTGCGGGTCGCAAGCAAGGAGGCCGCTGAGTGCTGGACGCAACCGTCGCAGGATCGAAGTCTCGACTCGAGGTGCGTGGGGGGCGCATCCGGATCGGCAAAGGGGACTGGCACGAGATCGGGACCGAGCCGGTCGTGGTCGGGCGAAACGCCGCGTGTCAGCTCGTGGTCGACGACGGCAAGGTGAGCGCCGTGCACGCGGAGTTCGTCGCGACGCCGAGCGGCGTCCGCATCCGTGATCTCGGCAGCCGCAACGGCACTTGGATCGGCGGCGTGCGCATCGGCGACGCCTACCTCTCGACCAACACCAAGCTTCGTATCGGCGAGTCCGAGGTCCAGTTCGAGGCGCTTCGACCCGAGAAGGTCCCGATCCCCGCGATCCCTTCGTTCGGTCCGCTCGTCGGCAACGCGCCTCCGATGCGGGCGATCTTCGATCGCCTGTCGAAGATCGCGCCGACCGATCTGACGGTGCTCATCCAAGGTGAGACCGGCACCGGCAAGGAGCTCGTCGCGCAGGCGATTCACTTGGCGTCGCAGCGCGCGAAGAAGCCGTTCGTCGTGGTCGATTGCGGGTCGATCCCGCCGACGCTCGCCGAGGCCACGCTCTTCGGACACGAGCGCGGCGCGTTCACCGGCGCGGTCGACAAGCGCCTCTCACCCTTCGAGGAGGCGAACGGCGGCACCATCTTCCTCGACGAGCTCGGTGAGCTCCCGCTCGACGTTCAGCCGAAGCTATTGCGCGCGCTCGCCGAGCGCCGGGTGAAGAGCGTCGGCGGCTCGACCTACCGCGAGGTCGACGTCCGTGTGCTCGCCGCGACGCGCCGCGATCTCGTGCGCGCGGTCAACGCGGGCACCTTCCGGAGCGACGTCTACTTCCGCGTTGCGCAGGTGAAGATCGAGATGATGGCCCTCCGCCAGCGCGCCGAGGACATCCCGGTCCTCGTCCGCAAGATGCTGAAGGACCTCGGCGACGAGTCCGCGTACGAGCGCGTGACCACGGTGACGCTCGAGAGGCTCATGCGGCACGACTGGCCCGGCAACGTTCGCGAGCTCCGAAACGCGGTCGCGGTCGCACACGCGCTCGCGGTCGAGGGCGAGGAGATCGACATCGCCGCGCACCTCGGCGCGCTCTCCGAGAGCCCGGCTGCGACGGCGACGGGCGGCGGCAACATCGCCGTGTCGTTCCGCGGCCGCCCCTTCCAGGACGCGAAGCGCGACGTGATGGAGCGCTTCGCGCGCGACTACTTCGCGGCGCTCGCCGAGGACGCGAAGGGCAACGTGAGCGAGATGGCGCGGCGCGCGGGCATGGAGCGCGCGCACGTGCGCGGCTACCTGCGTAAGCACGGGATCGGCTCGAAGCCCGACTCGGATGGTTGAGCGCCGTTAAAGGAATCACGATGCTCGACGTCCCCGGGCTGCGCCTCAAGATCGCCCTCGACCAAGCGGCGGTCTGGCATCGGGGGCAGCACCGCAAGTACCCGGGCGTCGAGGTCCCGTACGTCAGCCACCCTGCGGGCGTGGTCGCGGTGCTCGCGCGCCACGGCTTCGACGAGGAGGTCCAGGTCGCGGGCGCGCTGCACGACGTCGTCGAGGACTGCGGCGTGTCGCTCGCCGAGCTCGAGCAGCGCTTCGGTGCGCGCGTCGCGCGGCTCGTCGCCGCCGCGTCGGAGAGCGACAAGTCCCTCTCGTGGGAGGAGCGCAAGGCCGCGTACGTCGAGCGCTTCCCCGAGAAGGAGTGGGACGCGCAAGCAGTCACGCTCGCGGACAAGATCGACAACTTCGCTTCGATCGTCGCGGCGAGCGTGCTCTACGGCTCACCGTGGCCCCTCTTCAAGCGCGGCAAGGTCATGCAGCTCGAGCGCTTCGACGCGCTCGCGTCGGCTGCCGGCGCGCTCGCGCCGCACCCGCTCATCGACGAGTTCGCGGCGTGGCTCGAGCGTGTGCGCGCCGTGCCCGAGAGCGGTGAGTAGCTCGGCCGGTCGACTGTGCGTCGTGGCGACGGTGCTCGTCGTCGCAGGGTGTTCGGCTGGGTCGACGCCTCCTCGCCAACGGTCGGAGCCCTCCGCGTCGAGCGCCTCGGGCGCCGCGTCGACCAGCGCCGCGGCGTCGGGCACGGCCTCGGCGGTCGACACGACGGACAAGCCAGTCGACTACGAGCAAGCGATTTCCCTCGGCGAGCGAGCGCTCGATCGCGAGGACTTCGTCGAGGCTTTTCACCTCTTTCGGGCTGCGCTCGACGCTCGCCCTGGCGATCCCGAGGCCCGCTTCGGGTTGGGGCGCGTCGACCTCGGCGCAGGGATGCTGCACTTCGCAGTGCCCGAGCTGAAAGACGTCGCCGTCGCCCTGCCGCAGGGGAGAGAGCGCGCGCGTGCGCTCTATGCCCTGGGGCTCGCGTACGAGAGACAGGGGCTCGCGTCCGAGGCGCGCGACGCGTTCTTGCAGTCTCAGCGCGAGGCGAAGAGCCCCGAAGTCGATGACAAACTTGTAGGTCGAACGGCGTGCCCGGCGCGCGTTGACCGTACTGTAAGGGGTTTGCACCTCTTCCGATCGTGGCGTGAGGCGTACGAGGCGTGGGAGGGGACTCCATCCACGAAGACGGACGAGAAGCTGCGAGCGGAGCTCCTCGCCACGTCCACTTGCAAGGAGTCGATCTGTCTCGCGTCGGGGCCGTATGACTGGTTCAACCTGCTCCTACCGGCTTCGGGGCCGTCCGCGTTCTTGTCGGTAGGACAATCGCCGCGATCGCGTTGTGGTGGTGGCTTCGGGTTCGAGGTTGAGCTCCTCGGTGACGTCGCGCACGTTCGCCTGCTGAGCACCTATGTCTTCGCCGTCCCTGGCGCGGATGGCTTTGGGTGGGCTTGTCCGGATGACCCAGGCCTGCCGCGTGACGTCGACATTTTCATCGACCTCCCACGACACGAGCTCTTTCTCCTCGTGGATCGAATGGCGCAGGACCTCGACCACATGCCGAGGCTGAAGGTCGATGCGAATGGAATCACCTTGCCAGCACCGGGCTGTGGTCCTGACGTGCCACTACCCGATAAAGCGACACGCTGAACACCTCGGGTGGTACGCCACCGCGTGATGCACAGGACGGATCGCTCCCAATCCTCTTCGCTTCTCTCTCTGGGTGCGGGAGTCATGCTCGCGGCGTGTGGCGCGAGCGGTCCGCACTCGGACGACGGGCGCGGCGCAAGCAGCTCATCCGGCGAGACGCCAGGGAGCGCGACGCTCCAAGACGAGCCGCGTCCGCTCCTCGGGATGGGCGGGGATCACGTGTGCGTCCTCAAGGACACGGGGCGCGTGTGGTGCTGGGGCTCCAACCTGTACCTCCAGCTCGGCGACGGGTTCAGGCCGATCGAGAGCAAGCCCGTGCAGATCCCCGGCGTCGAAGACGCGACGGACATCGCCGCGGATGGTCAGCACACGTGCGTCGTGACGAAGTCCGGAGAGGTCGCGTGCTGGGGCGGCAAGGATCTGCAGCTCTCGATGACCGCGAGCAACCTTGGCGGGCAGATCGATACGACCACGCGACCCACGCACGCGCTCGCGAAGCTCCCGGGCGTCTCGACAGCGAAGAAGGTGGCGGTCGGCTGGGCCGAGAATGGCCTCGCCGTCGTCTGCGTGCTCCTCGGCGACGGGACCGTGAAGTGCAAAGGTCCGAACCACTACGGCACAGTCGGCGACGGCACGAAGGAAGACCGAGACGAGCCCGTCACGGTGCAGGGACTGACGGATGTGGTGGACCTCGCGACCGATGGGCGGTGCTCGTGCGCGCTGAAATCCAACGCGCGCGTCGTCTGCTGGGGCTCGTTCGGTGAGAACACCGAGCTGCCCGGGCCTCTCGCGAAGGAGGTCGAGGGCCTGCCCTCGATGAAGCGCCTGCTCCGATCGAGCGGGACGTGCGGCCTCACCACCGACGATCACGTCGTCTGCTGGGGCGGCGCTCCAAAGGAGCCCCCGAAGCCGCTCGAGGGGTTCGATCGCGTGAAGCGAATGGCGGGGCGGTGCGCGATCGACGAGAGCGGCAGAGTGCGGTGCAAAGGCACCGACTCCAACGGCGCGACGGGGCGCGAGAGCGGCGACGACAAGGCGAGCGCCGTAGTCGAGGGCTTCGAGACGCTCGGGCTCGGTCACCCCGTCGACATCGCGTCGAACCGCGTGACGTGCGTGACCTACGACACGGGCGCGGTCGCGTGCATGGGGAAAAACGGAGAGGGTCAGCTCGGCATCGGCGAGAGCGTCGAGGTGCACGACCCCGTCGACGTCGTGGGAGTGGACAGCGCGACCTCTGTCGTCGCGCTCGACTACGCCGGCTGCGCGCTGGAGAGCACAGGTGAGGTGAAGTGCTGGGGCGCGGGTTCGAACACGAACGACTTCCCGCCCGAGGCCACGCGCGGAACGACGGTCACTGGGCTCACGAACGCGACGAAGCTCTTTCCGTTCCAGCCCACCTACGTTCAGTCGACGTGGATCGACCTGTGCGCGACGACCAAGGACGATGGCCTCGCGTGCTTCTCGGCCGCCGGCGGGAAGATCGCGCCGAAGGCCGTGAAGATCAGGGGGATCGATCGTGTCGAGGGGCTCGCTTCGGGCGCGCGCGAGGGGAGCTCTCCGCCGACGCCTGCCTACGTCATCCAACGCGGCGGAGAGGTCTCGGCGTGGATCCCGCTCGAAGACGGCGACGACCTCAAGTCGTGGAGCCTGAAGATCCCCGCACTCACCGGCATGACGCAGATCCTCGTGCGCGACGAGGCCTGCGGCGTGAGGAAGGACGGCACTGTCGCTTGCTGGCTACCCGCGCCGGCTGCGATCTCCGACGAGGGCTCGGTCACTCCTTCACCGGAGCTGCTCACCCCGTCGCTCGTCGCGATCCCGAACCTCACGGGCGTCGAGTCGATCGCGCACGGCATGCTCTGGTGCGCGCGGACCCACCAGGGCGAGGTGTTTTGCTGGAGTCTCACCAGACACGACCGAGCCCTCGAGGGGCCGAGCCGCGGGCGCAGCCGGCCTACAAGGGTGTAAGCACAATCGCCAGCCCGATGCTCGGCGAGACCTTCCACGACACGATGTGCGCGGTGTTCGCTGGCACCCAATTGATTGCCTGCGACACGCAGATCGCGTGGTCAGGCTCCGCGACGATGAACGGCATGATCGAAGCGGCGGGTCGGCCATACGGCAAAGCTCGGTCGCTCTCTCTCTCCGCGAATGGCGGCTGTTTGGTGCGTCCGAATGGCAAGGTCGCCTGCTTCGGCAGCAACGACGGGGGCAGCAAAGGCCTCGTCGCGCGCGATCACTCCGCGACGCCAGTGAAGGTGCTCTTCGGGCCGCTACCCGATAATGCGACTCCTTGAAAGCGCGAGCACCCTAGTCCCGTGGAGCGCTCATTGCGGCTGCGTGCCGAGGCCGTCGATCACATGCAAGATCTCGTCGACTGCCTGGTTGTCCGACTGAGCGGCAAAGCCCAACGCGAGCAATTGGGTCCCGCCAGTCGCTGTCGTAAACACGAGCGCAAAGCCTCTACGTTCGCGCCGCCGCGCTTGATCGGTTTGAAAGAGCGAGACCTCCAGTGGGCCGCTCTGTCGCTTCTCGTCCGCTCGCGCCCAGCTCGGTTGCCAGGCGGCTTGCCCCGCGCGCGCGGAGACCGAAACCCCTGCCGCTTGAAGCAAGGTGTCGAGCTGGGGGCTCAGCGCGCTCGCGTCCGTCGTCGGAGCCATGGTGAGGCACGCGATGACCGCGGAGTTGTGGTTCGACTCTGCGACGACCGCGTCCGTCTGGCCGGGGGACACGACCCAGCCATTCGGGAGCTTCAGCGTGATTTTGCCGCCGGCGACCGTTATGCCGTTGGACGTGATCTTCATCGTCCGCGTGTCCGCGGGCGGCGGATTGTCTGTCGTCTTGTCGCTCGACTGTCGCGAGCCGCACCCCACGGTCATCGGTGCGGCAGAGAGCAGAAGACAGACATACGCGCTCGTCCAATGTCTCATCGTACGGTCCATATCAGCGGTGCCCTCGGTGGTTCGACTCGTGAGTGAGCTCAGTTGGGGGACGACGGCGCGAGCTCTACTCGCTTGATGGTGTAGCCCTTCTTCGTGAGAAGTTCGACGACGCTGTCCTTGCCGATGAGGTGGGCCGCGCCGACTGCGACGAAGACATTGCCTGCGTCGATGCGCTTCTCGAGCTCGGGGATCCACGAGCGGTTGCGCTTCCACAGCATGTCTTCGGTGGCCGCGGGGTGCTTCTTCATCTCTTCGGGGTCGAAGACGACAGCCGCGACCGCGACCTCGTCGCCTTCGCGGTAGGCGCGCACGAGCTCCTGCACCTGGCGCTCTGCCTTGGGCAAATCCGAGAGCGCCTCGTCGAGCGCGGCCGGCGTAATGACTTTATCCATCACGATGACCTGCGTATCGACGCTCTCGAGGAAGCCGACCTCCTTCTTCTTGGACTCGGCGCGATCGAAGAGCACCTTGTCGATGGGGGTCGACGCCGCGATCATCGATTGCTCGAGCATCCCCGCGAGCATCGAGGCCTTCATCTTCTCGAGGGCGGACTCCGGCATCAAGATGCCGCCGATTTTGTCGACCAGCAGGGTCCAGTGCTCGGGCGTGAGCTGGGATTTGACGGTGGGATCGCCCGGCTTCAAGAAGCCGATCTTGGCGACGTCGGCCGGCCCGAGCGAAAACACGTCGGCCTCGAAGAGGACGACCTTCGCTGCGTCCAGCTTCTCGAAGACCTCGGGCGGCAGCTCGCGATCCGCGTCGACGGCCATGTGCATCGTGCCGAAGAGGAAGCCGCTGCCCTTCTTTCCTTTAACTTCGTACAAGAACGGCCGCGTGATCTTGGGGGCGGGCGCCTGAACGACGGGCCCGCTCGGCAGGACGATCGCCGACGCCGGGACGGTCGGGGCCGAGGCCGCCTGAGGGAACACGCTGGCGAACGGGGAAGGCAGCGCGGCGCTGAGTGGAGCCGTCGCGCTCGGCGTCTGCGCCGTCGCGGTCGGAGGCTTCGAGCTCGTCAGGTTCTCTGCGGGGCGATCGCCACAAGCGACGAGGAGCGCGACGAAGAGCCACAGCACGCGTTGGAAAGCCGGCCAGCGGAGGGTGGGCGTGGACATGGAGCGACGAGCGGGCTCTACCACGGCGAGCGACCGCTCTCACGGTGCGATCGGCTGCTCCGGGGAGAACGTGACCTCGCGACGCCACGCTGTCGCGCGTCGTCGGCTGTCGACCACCTCGTGGAAGGTCGGCGCAGGGACCGGGGCTCGAAGTTCCCTGCGTTGCGCAGCGCTTCGTCTATTTTGTTACATGGCTGTCAGCGTTCGCCGCAGCTCCTGTCGGATAGGAGTGTTTCGCTACCAGGCATGAGGGCTCGACGTCGCCCTGATGAATCGCTCGGCAAGCAGGGCGCAATCTGCTAGTTCGGAGGAGCCATGGCGAACGGGAAGGTGACTGTCCTCACAATCGACCACGCGACGCTCCTCACGACCTCCCAGGCGGAGGACGCGCCCGCGAACCTGCCTGACGGGCTCGACGAAGCGTGGGCGTTCCGCAGGGGCAAGAACGGCGCGTCGTTCTTCACCCGGGCGCTCGCTGGTGGGTCGCTCGTCGTGCCGTTCATGACGCCAGCGTCGCTCGATGATCTGGCGCTTCATCTGCGTGAGCTCCTCGGGGACGCGCTCGACCTCCACAGCGACGAGCGCGGGGTCTTCGTTCGGGCCGAGTTCAACGGTGAAGCTTACGACGCTGTAACGAAGGGCGAGGGGACCTTCGTCGCGCGCGTCGGCGCGGACGACCCGCGCCTGTCGAAGGCCGAGGGCTGGTCGTTCGCCGCCGCTGCCAAGACGCTCGAAGCGGCCAACCCCGCGGCCGCCGAGCGCGGTGAGCTCCGCGCGAAGCTCCGCGAGGAGCGCGGCGACGCCGACCTTCAAGCGCGGGAAGAAGAGCTGCTCGCGGTCGTCGAGGAGCGTGAGGACCGAGGCGCGCTGCGCATGCGGGTGAGCGCCGCGCTCAAGGGCAACGCCGAAGACACGGCGCTCGGCGACGTCCTGCGCGAGGGCGAAGAGGAAGACGACGAGAACGACCACAACGAGGCGCGCGGCGCAGAGTCGCTGCGCCGCGGCTTCAAGATGAGCCCGCGCGCGGTCGCCGCGATGGAGGGGGCGCTCCACGAGGTCATCCCCGACCAGGTCGCGACCGCCGAGGAGAACGAGACGCCTGCGGTCAGCAAGACCGACCCGCCGCCGCCCCCCGAGAGCGGCCCGGCCGAGTAGCATTGCTGACTGGGACTGCCGACGAAGACTGCCGACGAAGACTGCACTAAGACTGCCGGCTAGGACTGCTCACTTCGTCCAGTCGGTCGACGTCGGCATCGTCAATATGGGATAGCCGGGGTCACCCGCGGGGAGCGGCTGCGGTGCCGGCGCGGCGTGCTGCGCCACGGCGGAGACGCCAATCGCGAGGCTCGCGACGCGTGGCGGTAACTCCATTGTCAGTCGAATGATCCCGTCTATGACAGTGACAGCCTCGGGCATGGTGAGCTCGCTCCACGAGCGCGTCGCGACCACCTCGAGCTTGTCACCGGCGAGGGAAAACGCAGCCCCGCCGAGCTCGAGCGTGCCATTCTGCTCGAGGAGCTTGGAGAGAAACTGCGCGTTCGCCCGCTCCATCGGGCCGAGCGCGGCCACGAAGCCGGAGACGCGGAGCGCGCCGTCGGCGGCGAGGACGACGACATTGACGCCGTTCCTCGGCCCGCCCGCGACGCCGCGCCGCAGCTCGTAGCGCCCTTTGTGGTCGTCGGACTCGACCGCCGCGCGGCCTGCTTGCACGACGGCGTCGACGGCTTGGCGAATGACCACCTCGGGGGCGTCGCGATTGGGGGCTTGCTCGACCAGCAAGTCGGTCGGGATGCGGACGACCTCGTGCTTCAACAGGTGGCGGACGTGCCGCACATAGTCCGCTGCGGTGTAGGCCGGTACGGCGAAGCCGAGCCCCTGCGACGCGCTGAGGATCATCGTGACGATGCCGATCAACTTGCCGTCTCGGTCGACGAGCGGGCCGCCCGAGTTGCCTGGATTGATGGCTACGTCGGTCTGTACGTAATACTCCTTGTCGAACTCGCGGTGGGGATTGGAGATGATGCCGCGTGAGACGGAGAAGCGGCAGCCCCGCGGGTGACCGAGCGCGAAGACCTCAGTCCCGACCATGTAATCGTCCGAGACCTCGCGGCCGAGGTCCAAGTACGTAGAGAAAGGAATACCGACTTTGACGATCGCCAGATCGTGGTGGGCGCTCTGGTGAACACCGACGCCGCGAACGTCGCGACCATTGGCGAGGATCACCCGATAGGGGCCCAGCCCTGGCGCGACATGCTTGTTGGTGAGAATCCAGCCGTCCTCACTGATCTGGAGACCTGTTCCGATGCCGTTCTCGTCCTCGATGAGGACGATTTGGTTCTTGCGCACCCTGATTGTTTCGGTATCACTGGCGAGCGCCATGGTGGCAGGTTACCTCAATCTTTCGTAGGGAGTGCGTCGCGATGGGCCTATTCGACAACTTCGGTGGAACTCAAATCCAGCTCACTCCGCGCGTCGCCCTCGTAGCGGCGATGGTCTACACGAGCGCGGCCGACGGCGACTTGGACGACAACGAGGCCGGCGACATTCTGCGCGTCGTCCCCGACCGAGCGACGCTGGACATGGCCCTCCAGTTCGCCAAGCGAAACCCCTATCAAGCCTTCCTCGAGCAGGCGACGCGGCTCCTCTCCCCACAACAGAAGCTCGCGGTCATCGTCAACTGCGCCGACCTCGCGATGGGGGACGGCTACCTCGCCGCCGAGGAGCAGCAGCGCCTCATGGCGATGGCGCAATACTTCCAGATCCCGGACGCGCACCTGCACCCGTACATTCAGACGTTGATGGTCAAGAACAACTTGTCTGTCTTCGGGTGAGACTTGTAGCGCTACCGGCTTGTAGCCGTCAGGGTCGCTGGACGCGACAGCTTGGGCTACTCGTTCACCTCGTTTTGCCCGCCGAACATGCGGCCAGCGTCCGATAGAGCGTTGGAGCGTCGGCGTCGGATGCGTCGGTGACGGCCCACGGGTCGATCGACGAGAACAGCGCAGCGACGCGATCGAGGTCGGGGTTTTCAGGCGTCGGGCACGAGCAGCCGATGCGGGGGACCGCGGCGACGTGTGTCCGCATCATGCCCATGTCTCGTTCGGAGACGGTGACGCGGACCTCACTGCACGTGGAGCAGTCGTCGCCTTGGTTCCCGACGCTGGACTGACAGTCGATGTGGAAGGTGGGCCCAGCGCAGCTGGCCCTCAAGTCTACCCAGCGCCCAGCAAAGCGAGCGAGATCATGGGTGACCTTGCTGAGGTGTCCCCAGGAGCCGACGTCGCTTTGCGACCAGCGCTCGCGGTCCTGCCAAGTACCGTCCGCGGCCTGTATTTGTCTGCCGCCGCTGCCGCCCAAATCGAGTTCGTCGCTTACAGTCCCGTCATTGTAGTCGCGGACGCGGACCCCTTGCTCTGTCCGCTCATTCGAATAGACGACCAGAACGAGCTCGTCCTGGTCTTTGATACGAGTCAGTGTGCCCGGGGCGCACTCGCCGATTGGACTGGATAGCCAGATGGGGATCGACTCGACGTCAGCGAGCCAGTCCTTCAACGCGGAGAGGTGAGAGCCTATCTGCACCCGCCGGAGCTCGGCTGGCCAGCGTGAACGCGCCCACGCGAGCTCGCGGCTGGCCTCGGACACGGGTTCGGACACGCTTGCGGACGCGAGGGGGCGCGCGGTGGACGGGGGCGGCGTCGCGATGGTCGCGTTCATCTCGGTCCCGCTCTGTCGCGATGAGCAGCCGGCGAGCAGCCACGCAGCGAACCCGACCAACCTGGTAGCGGGTGGCGAGGGCCTTACGCTGCGGGCTGAAGGGTGCATAACCCCAAAATACAACGTGGGCGCACGTTCGGGCGTCGCATGGCGGAAGCGCACAGGAATCGAACCTGCCCAGGACACCGGGAGGTGCCCCGCACCGGTTTTGAAGACCGGGGGCGGCGCCAGCCTACCAAGCGCTTCCGAGCGGAGATTTAACGGGACTTCGTCGTGGTGTCCAGACCCACGTCGACGCCGAACCTGCAGAGAACTCGGCTCAAAGCGAAGCGCGGGCTTACGCTCCCACGCCAGAGTGGAAGGATACGCGCCATTCGATTCGCTCGGCGTCGCCATGGCGGCGGGGCTGTTGATCGGCCTCGAGAGGGAGCAGGCCCGCGCTACGCCCGAGGGCGGGTCGTTCGTCGGCGGGCCGCGGTCCCACGCGCTGATTGGCCTCTTCGGCGGCGTGACGGCTCTGCTCGCTGCGGTCGTGACGCCGTGGCTCGTGCCCGCGGGGCTCATCGCGGTCACAGTCCTCGTCGCGGTGAGCTACGCGGACGACGTGCGCGCTGGCCGCGACCAGGGGCTCACGACCGAGGCCGCGACGCTCGTGACGTTCGTGCTGGGTGTGCTCGCGGCCTCGCAGCGCGTGATGGAGTCCGACTCGCGCAGGCTCACGTTGGTCGCGGCGCTCGCGGTCACCGTGACGCTCCTCTTGTCAGCGAGGCCTTGGCTCAAATCGCTCATCGAGCGCGTGAGCCGCGACGATCTCTACGCCGTCGTGAAGTTCCTCATCGTCGCGGTGGTGGTGCTGCCGCTCTTGCCGAATCGCACGTACGGGCCGCTCGACGTGCTCAATCCCTTCAAGGTCGGCCTGATGGTCGTCCTCATCGCGGGGCTCGGCTTCGTCGGGTATGTCGCTTCGCGCGTGCTCGGTGAGGGGCGAGGCTTCGCGGTGACGGCGATCCTCGGTGGAATGGTCTCGTCGACGGCCGTGACGCTGTCTTTCGCCGGACGGGCGAAGGCGAGCGCAACGCTCGCGCGGCCCGCGGCGATCGCCATCGTGCTCGCGTCGACCATCATGTTCGTGCGCGTGCTCGTCGAGGTCCTCGCCGTGTACCCACCGCTCGCCCGCACGCTCGTGGGGCCGATCGCGGCGATGGCGACGGTCGGGGTCGCGGGCTGCGCGACGCTCTATTTCTCGAGGCGCGCAGCTCAGGTGGGCGACGGAGGCAAGGCGCCCGCGGTCGCGCTCTCCAACCCGTTCGAGCTGAGCTCCGCGGTGCGCTTCGGCGCGCTCTTCGCCGTCATCCTCGTCATTTGCAAAGCGGCGCAGGTGTACGCGGGCGGCACTGGCATGTACCTGGCCGCGGCGCTCGCGGGGACGACCGACGTCGACGCGATCACGCTCTCGACTGCCAGCCTCGCGAAGGAGGGTGGGGTCGAGGCGTCGACGGCGGTGAACACCATCCTGATAGGGGCGGCGTCGAACACGCTGGTGAAGGCGACGATGACCGCAGTGGTCGGCGGCCTGCGGGTCGCGGTCGCCGTCCTCGCGACGTTCGGAGCGATGTTGCTGGTCGGGGCCCTGGCGACGTTCGTGCTTTGAGGCCTCCGCGCGCCAGCGCGATCTTGACTTACAGGGCTGTCACACATCAGGCTCGCGAACAGTATTGTCAGCGCTATCGCGATGGAAGGCCGCGATGAAGGCGTCGCCGCGACGGGGCTCGCCCAATGGGAGTCGCGTGGGGACCCGCGACGAAGGAGCGTCGCTTTTGCTTGCTCGAAGAGGGTGATTCCACTAAAGAGTGACGCCTCACGAGACGTTTCCTGGCTGCTCGGTTTGTCGTTCTCTTCAAGGCGAAGAGCACGGCCGGTTCGGATAACTGGAAGACGAAGCGTGGTTTCGCGCCTCCTGCGTCTCCATTTCGGAGCGTCGCGAAAGCGCAATCCCTCCAGGCCGCGGCCGACCGCACAAGGACAGACCATGGGCAACCGACTCTACGTAGGCAACCTCTCGTTCAACACCACCAAGCCGAGCATCGAGAACGCATTTGCGTCCGCCGGCGAGGTCCGCGAGGTCGCGATCCCGACGGATCGTGAGACCGGGCAATCGCGCGGTTTCGCGTTCGTGACGATGGCCGACGCCAACGCCGCGAGCGTCGCGATCGCCACGCTGAACGGCCTCATGCTCGACGGTCGCCCGCTCCGCGTGAACGAAGCGCAAGAGCGCCCGAGCCGCGGTCCTCGTGACCGTTACTGATACGCCTGCTCGCCGCGGGGCGAAGAAGCCGTCGAGTGACGAGCTGCGAATCGTCGATCAGGCGCGCTCGCTGCATTCGCTCGACTATCACTTCGCGTGCGGCGACAGCCGGCTGACCCTGCGCGTCGAGCGCGCCCCGACGACGCCTGAGACCTGGCGTATCGAGGCGACGGGGCGAGTTCGCGTTGGAGTGGTTCCGAGCACCGCCACCGCGACTGGGGTCACCAAGATCGAAGCGCTCCACAACGTGGCTGCCGCCTGGTCTGCCTCGCGGGTGGAGCCTTTGCTGGCTTGGGACACCATCGAGAACCTGCTGCAACAGGTGCGGGCGCTGTAACGGGAGCGCGCGCTCACGTCGAGCCCAACAGGCTCGAGTAGACGTGAGCGCGGCCTCTTGCTCGGTCCCCGCGTCAGCTCGAACTGACTACTTCACCGAGACGTTGTCCACGTAGAACGTCGTGGGCAGGCTGCCGTCGTTCTCGACGACGAACTGCAGGTTGATGTTCGACCCGCGGTAAGCCGAGAGGTCGATCGTCTTCGGCGTGTACCAGGCGGTCTGCGCCCGATCGAGGTTCGAATAGGTCTTGATGGTGGTCGGCGTGGTGTCGCCCCATTCGGTGACCTGGACGTGCAGCTTGTCCCAAGCCGTGCTCGCGTTGATCGACTCCGTAGTGTTGATCGCCAGCTGGAAGGTCAGCGTGCCGGGTGAGGAGCTCGGGATGGTGATGACTTCCTGTTTGAGCGTGCCGGTGGCGTAGTCGGCGCCGCCGAAGATGGCTGCGCGGGTGCCGAACGACGCGGTGGTGTTCGTGGGCGTCGCGGAGCCGGTCGAGGTCCACGCGGTGCTCGTCGCGTTCTCGAAGTCTCCGTTGACCACCATATCGGGGGCTGGCGGAGTGGCAGTCACGTCGACCCGGACGTTGTCGAGATAGAACGTCGACGGCAGCGACGAGTCATTGATACCGATGATTTGGATGCGGAAATCACGGCCCGCGAGGTTGGAGACATCGACGGGGCTGATGCTCACGAACCCCTTGTTCATGTTGCTGTACACACCAATCGAACGGATCGTGTTGCCCCACGCGTCGACGAGATCGACGAACAGTTTGTCGTAGGCGTAGGAAGTGCCCTCGGTCGTGTCGACGTACAGATTGAAGGACAGCTGCGCGTTGATAGGCCCATTCGGCAAGCGGATGCTCTGCGTGGCTGAGCCGGCCGCGTAGTCGGCCCCATTGATCTTGAGTGCGTTGCCGCCGTTCCAAAAGACGTTTGGAGTCGCGATCGAGGCGTAGCTCGCGAGCGACCAGTTCGTCGAAGCCTGGGTGAAGTCACCATTGGCGACGTTGTCGAAGCTCGTCACGCCGACGAGACCCCACGCGAGCGCGACGGCCTGAGCTTCCGGGCTATTGTAGCCGAAGTCGGTGTTGGCCGAGCCGATCGTCGCCGCCATCGCGTCTTTGAAATCGCTGCGCGCGGTCATCCACCAGCGCTGGGCGCGATACCAGATGCGCATCGCCTTGTCGGCGCCGATACCTTGAACGACGCGTGAGCTATTGTGCGAGTGGCCACCGCCGAGGGCCGCGAGGGTGAAGGCCCTATTGGGGATACCCGAGTTCGTGTGGACGCCGCCAGAGTCACGCTTGGCCGAATCCCTCCTGAAGTCGTCGACGTGATCGGGCTGACCGCAGGCGCTCGGGTTGGTCATGTTTCGGAGCGCGCCACAGCCGCCTTGGAGCGATATGTCCTCGCCGACGAGCCACGTGTTCGCGCTCTGGCCCTTCACGTTGCGCTCCACCATCGCGCCGAAGATGTCGGCGAAGGACTCGTTGAGCGCGCCGGGCTCGCCGCCGTAGACCAGCTTGCTCGTCATCTCGACGACGCAGTGACCGAACTCGTGCCCGAGGACGTCGAGCGCCGCGAACGAGCTGAAATTCACGCCGTCGCCGTCGCCGACCCAGATCATGCCGTTCGACGCGCTAGCGTTGTTCCAAGGTCCGCCGGTGACGGGGGCGGGCACGTGGACCAACGTCGTGATGGCCGTGGTCCCGTCGGTCGTCACCTGCTGACCCACGGGCATGCTGGTCTCCGGGGCGAGCCCCATGCTCTGGTTGAGTGAACGCAGATAGTCGACCGTTCGCGACAACACAAAATGTGCGGAGACGGCGTCAATGTCGTTGCCCGTCCAGTTGTCATCCGCGTCCGTAAGCCGCGAATATGCAGTGCCGTTCCAAGCGAACGAGACTGCCTTGCGGCTCGGGTCCTCCAGATAGTAGGTGTTGGCGCTGGAGCGGTATTGGCTGGTGAAGGCCTGGTTGCCATTGTAGCGGGTGTTGCCGCTGGCGTCCTTCAGCTCGTCGAAGGATTGGAGGATGTCCCCCGTGTGCGCGTCGACGAAGAGGACCGGGCTCTCGTGCGTTTGGTCGTCGACACGCATCCAATCCACGCGCCAAGCGAGCCTGTCTTCGGCGCCACGCAGGACGAACAGCTCAGCACGAGCGGGGCGCTGGATACGCTCGGGGTCCGGGTAACCATCGAGGGCCTTCGCGATGGCTTCGTCCGCGCTGAGGCTCGGCACCGCCGAATCGGTCAATCGGACATGTCGATAAATCGAATCGGAGACCGAATGAAACTGACCGTCCGGTAGGATATGGACGATGGCCTCGCCGCCGTAGACTGGAATCCCCGCATAGGTCTGTTGGACCCTCATGTGGCCAACCGCCACATCGTCGACCTCGACGCTGACGATATCGAGGCCGTCTTCGTCGCCGTCGAGCCCCAAGTCGTCGAGCTTGGACATAAGCACTTCGGTCGCCATCTTCTGGAGCTGGCCGAGGGCGCCCTGATCTTGGGTCATCGGCTCGAGCGCCCGCCAACCCTGAATCGCGCTCTCTTTGTCTTTGGCGGCGTCCGCGCCCCCGCCCACTCCGTCCATGGTCTCGTCGTCTTCAGGAACAGAGTCAGCCCCACCCGCACAGCCAGCGAAGGCGACAGTCCCGAGCAAGGCAAGGACACGAGCCGCAGAACAGACGAGACTCCCGGACGAAAGCTTCGCAAAAGAACGCATGATCGCTCCAGCTGCGCAAAGAGCCTGACCACCCCTCGTGGCGGCCTGCGCGTCGCCGGAGCCAATGGCAAGAGCTCTGCCAGCGGGCTTTGGGTCGATTTGCTCGGCCTTTTGCTCGAGCGGCGATGTGCGGCTGTGCAAGGCTGCGCAGGTCGCGCTCAGTTGCGCTGCGCATGCCCGAGCGAGCGCGCAGGAGGCCCACCTTCGTGGCTTCGGGGAACCCGAGTAGCATGCCGCGCGTGAGGCGCTTCGTTCTCGGGACGGCCGGCCACGTCGACCACGGCAAGACCACACTCGTGCGCGCGCTCACGGGCATCGACACGGATCGGTTGCCCGAGGAGAAGCGCCGCGGCATCACGATCGAGCTCGGCTTCGCGCAGTGGAAGCTCGCGGAAGACCTCCAGGCGAGCATCATCGACGTGCCCGGCCACAAGCGGCTCGTGCACACGATGATCGCGGGCGCGGTCGGGATGGAGCTCGTGCTGCTCGTCGTCGCGGCCGACGAGGGCGTCATGCCGCAGACGCGAGAGCACCTCGCGGCGTGCGAAATCCTGGGGATCCGCCGCGTCGTCGTCGCGCTCACGAAGATCGATCGCGTCGAGCGGGAGCTCGCGGAGCTCGCGGCCGAAGAGATCGCGGAGCTTCTCAAGGGGCGGTTCGAGGTCGACGTCGTGCCGTGCTCGGCGAAGACGGGGGAGGGGCTCGAGCGACTGCGCGACGTCGTGCGGGGCGCGCTCCTTTCGTTGGCGAAGCACGACCACGCAGCGGAGCGAGCGGCCGCGCCGGCGCATCTTTCGGTCGATCGCGCGTTCTCGGTGCGGGGCGCGGGCACCGTCGTCACGGGGACGCTCGTGCGCGGCGCGCTCGCAGTCGGCGACGCTGTGCACCTCGTCGGCGACGCAGGTTCGTCGAGCTCGGCCGTGCGCGGCCTGCACGTGCACGATCACGCGGTCGAGCGCGCTGAAGCGCCGACGCGGCTCGCGGTGAACCTCGCGGGGCTCTCGCTCGAGGCCGTCTCTCGAGGGGACGTGCTCACGACGGACGCGGCCCTCACCACGCGGACGCGCTTCGACGCGCGCGTGCACATGCTGTCGCGCGTGCGCGCGACGGCCGCGCTCGAGGTCTACGTCGGGACAGCGCGCTCGAGCGGGCGGCTCACGATGTTCGCCGCGCCCGAGGGCGAAGAGGAGAGCCAGCTGTTCGGGCGCGTGCGCCTCGGCAAGGCGCTCGCGCTCCGCGGGGATCGCTTCGTCTTGAGGCTCGCCTGGCCGCGAAGGGCGCGAACGGCGCCGTCGTCAGTGGCGGCGTCGTGCTCGACCTGCGCGCGCGCCTGCGACGCGCGACAAACGAGCTGCGACGAGCAGGCCTCGTGGCGGTCGCTGCCGGAGCGAGCCGCAGGCGATCGCGCGGGCGCTCACCATCGAGCGGGCGCCTCGCGCCCTCCTCAAGACCGAGCTCGCGGCGCGGTTCGATCGACGCGCAGACGCTCGCGCGCCGAAGCTCGCCGACAAGGGCGCGATCGTGCGCGTGAAGGAGGAGCTGGGTCGATCGCGACGCTCACGAGCCTCGCGAAGAGCGCTCGCGAGCTCGTGCACACGTACCACGCCGAGCACGTCGACGCGGGCATGCCGCTCGAGACGCTGCGGCAGAGGCTCCGGCGCGCGGGCGTGTCGGTCGCGCAGGCGATCAAGCTCGCGGCGCTCGAGACCATCGAGGGCGAGCCCATCGTGCTCGGCCGGGGACGTCGCGCGGCTCGAGGGCTTCATCGAGGGCGGCGCGCTCGCGAAGGCCGGCGGCCCGCTCGATCGCTTGCTGCGTGCGCTCGTCGACGCAGGCCTCAAGGGCTCGGGGAGTTCGCGCTCGGCGAGGTCGGCAAGGTCCGCAGAAGGAGCTACGCGCGATGCTCGCGAAGCTCGTTCGCGATGGCGTCGTCGTCGCGACCGGTGAGCAATGGTTCGACGCCGCGGCTGTCGGCGCGCTTGCGCGCGAAGGTGCGCGAGCACCTCGACCCGAGGTGCTCACCATCGCGGAGTTCAAAGACATGAGCGGGCTCGGTCGAAAGCAGGCGATCCCGCTGCTCGAGCTCTTCGACAGGAGGACCACCATGCGCAAGGGCGACGACCGAATCCGCGGCGTGGCACTCGCTCGGCAGGGTGGTGCGTGATTCTGGGCTTTTCCTGTAGTCTCGGCGCGTGCTTGGTCGAAAGGCTCTTGGGGTCGGGTCCCTCACCGCACTCGCATCGCTGACGCTCGCTGGCTCCGCGCTCGCTGACGAGCCGTGGTCCGATCCGGACCCGGCAGAGCCGCCGATGCGCATCCCCATCGGCGACTTCGGCATCACGGGCGGCGCCGAGTACCGCGCGCAGCTCACGTACATCAACCCGATCTCGCTCAAAGCTCGATCTCGCAGCGACGCGTCTCGTGGATCGAGCATCGCCTGCGCCTCGACGCGGCGATCGACTACGACGAGAAGGTCAAGGCTCGTTTCGAGCTTCGACATCCTCGACGGCGTGCTCTGGGGCGACAACGGCGGGCCGCTCGACGATCCGAAGACGAACACCGGGGACCACGGTCAACACGAAGAACCCGAACAACGCGGTCCCTTGCATCGGCTTCCGCGGCTGGCGGCATCGCCAGCAGCATTCGCTGCGCCGCAGGCCAGATCTTCAAGGTGCGACGGCTCTACGGCGACATCGTCACGCCGATCGGCCTCCTGCGGATCGGCCGGCAGCCCTTCAGCCTCGGCAACACCTTGCAAGGGCGTGCCGGGTGACGGGCGCTTCAGCAGTTCGGCATCGCGCGCGAGGGCAAGCTCGTCCCGAATCGCATCACGTTCGGCACGAAGCCCTCGAGGCCCTGAAGCCGGCTGAGCAGCGCAACCTCTCGCTCGACGAGGGGCTCTTCATCGTGGCCGTCTACGACCACCTCGTGAGCGACGATCTGCGGCTCTTCAGCGACGACGAACATCAAGCGGGCGGCGCGCTCTTCTTCGAAGGCGAAGGAGTACCCGATCGGGCAAGACCTCGAGGTCATGGGCTACTTCGTCCAGCGCTGGAGCGACGAGTTCTCGACCAACGTGAGCATCTTCGGTGGGCGTGCGATGAGCCGCTTCGGCCCGGTGTACGTCGGCCTCGAGGGCGCCGCGAACCTCGGCAAGACGCGCGAGGTCGCTGCCGCTTACAAGGCGATCACCAACGATCCCGTCGTCGATCAGAACATCGTGCAGGTCGGCGCGCGCGCGGTCGTTCGCGTCGATTACCCGGTGCAGCGCGCGCGCGACGAGCGCAAGCCGGGCGACGGCTACCTCGAGGTCGACTTCGCGTCGAGGGCGACGGCGACCCGCAGGCGCGCACGGATCTCTCGCAATTCACTGGAGCTCGGACATGAACGTCAGCCTCTTGATGTTCGAGCACGCGCTCCGTTTCAGAGCGCGCGCGGCGGCGCCCGCGGCCCGAGCCGTCGAGACGCTGCGCATCGAGATATCATCATCCATCGACGCGATCGACGCGCGGCGCGTTCGCGGACGCGCTCGCGATCTTCCTGGATCGACTTCCGCCCCCACGAGGACGTGCTCATCGCGCAGGCGTGCTCATCGCGTGGGCGCCCGAGCCAGTCGTGGATCCGGTGGGCTCGCTGCTCGCGCTAGGCCGGCGTTTCGATCGAAGACGACCTCGTCAACTACGCGGGCGGCAAGCCGAGGCGGATCTACGGAACCGAGCTCGATCTCCGCACGCAGTGGCGCTTCCTCAACCACTTCACCGCCGATCTCGAGGGCGCGATCTGTTCCCCCCGGCGACGCCCTCCAAGACGAAAACGGCGACGCCGCGCGGAGCATCCTGCTCCAGGGCCGCACGAGCTGTGCTGATCGCGAGGCCTGGCATGAAGAAGTCGTTCGGCGCTCTCCTTCGTTGCTCTGTCGTTCGCGCTCGGCGCGGCGGCGCTCTCGATGCCCGCGTGTAGAGGTCTACAGCTCGCCGCCACGCGTCCTCGATCGAGGGGCTCGTCGACGGCGGGCTCGCCGACCCGTCGGCGCCCATCGTCATTCGCTTCAGCGAGAGCCTGTCGATCCGGCGAGCAGGAAGATTCAGGTCGTGAAGCTCCTCGTCGACGCCGAGGGCAACCTCGGCGACGAAGACGACGACCCCGACACGAACCTCGGCGCGTTCTTCGGGTACGACCCGTCCACCGCGAACATCTTCGGCGGCACTGGCGAGTTCGCCGCGAACAACACGGCGTTCGTGATTCGTCCCAACGTGAGCCTGCCGATCGGGCCGAGCCTCACGCCGTTGCACGATCGAGCGGGCTGCGCGACCTCGACGGCGCAGATTGGGCGGTGCCGGCGCATCGTCTTCAGCTATCGGCTCTCTTGCGGCGAGGGCGGGGACCGACCTCTTCCCGAGTGGGTCCTGTCCTCCTCGCCAACGTCGAGGTGCCGATCGAGACGCAGATCCAGCTCCTCGCGCGCATCACGACGTCGACCCCGGCCACCGGCAGTTCGTCGACGTTCCTGCTGGTGGACCTCGTCAACCGGACGGAACCCGAATGCGATCCGCCGTGCGACGCAGGCGGGGCCTGTGCCCCTCCCCGCCGAGGAGTGCGTCGTGCCGTCGACGAAGGCCGGGACCGAGGACGAGTGGCCTGATTTCGTGCCGAACCCACGCCCGCCCCGTTGGCTATAGCTTCAAGGTCGAGGGCTGCGTCGTCGCGACCAGCAGGCCCGGCACGGTCGCGTTCGTGAACCTGCCGGCGGACGTCGACATCCAGCAGCCCGACGTGTTCGTCAAGGCATCAACTGACCGCGTCCTTCAGGACGTGAACGGCGCGTTCCGTGGGACGGACGCGGAAGTCCGCCGCGAGAGGGTGTTCCTCGGGACGACGGACAGCGGCGCAGCGAGCGGCACCGTCGTCGCGATGAAGATCCCCCGATGGGGAGGAGCCGGCGAACATTCCCTATCCGGAGGAGTGAGGGAGAGCAGAGGGAGAGCGCGAGTGGGAAGAGCGGAGAGGGAAGAGCGCGAGGGAAGAGCGCAGGGGGAAGAGCGCGAGGGAAGAGCGCGAGGGAGAGAAGGGGAAGGGGAAGAGGGCTGGGCGGAGTGGGTTTTGTAGCTTCCCGCCGTGCTCGGCTCGCACAAGGCCGGGGCCGTGCTCGCCGTGCTCGGCCCGGGGAGCCCCGCGACCGCAGGACTCGCGGGGATCTCGGGGACCCGGGCCTGCGCGGTGCTCGCCTGCGCTCGCAGCCTTGCGCGTGCCTGTGCGGCGGGGTGGAGCCGCATGCTCCGCATCTATCCCGTCCTCCTCGAGCTCATCACGACCCTTCAACCCACCATCGCGCTGATCGCCCGGCGCGACCCCGATCTCGCGAGGCAGCTGCGCCTTTGTCTCGCAAGCGCGCACTCAACGTCGCCCGAGGGCGCACACAGCCGCTGCCGCAATCGACAGGCGCGCTATCTGGCTGCGCTCGGCTCAGCCGGGAGGCGTTTGCTTGTCTCGAGATCGCCGTCGCCGCGGGCTACGTGCCCGCGATCGCTCCAGCGGTGCAGGCTGGGTTCGACCACGTCATCGGCGTGCTCGTGCGCGTCGTTCGGTGGTAGTCGCTCCGCGACAGCACAATCGCTCGGTGAAACTACTTCTTCTTCGCGCTCTTCGGCGAAGAGGACGGGTGGTCCGGCTTCGGGATGCGGTACGTCTTCTTCTGCTTCAGATCGTTTGACTTCAAACCGTTGGCCTCTTTGATGGCCTGCACGGAGACGCCGTAGCGGCGCGCGAGGGAGTCGAGCGTGTCGCCGCTGCGCGCGCGGTGGTAGACGTAGTCGTCCTCGTCTTTGCCTGCCGCCGCGCCCTTCTTGCCGCTCGACTTCTCCTTGGGTGGCGGCGGCGGCTTGGGCAGGTAGGCCTGCGCGAGCCGACCCGACGCTTGGGCCTCGGGGCTGAAGAAGCGCACATGAATGTGGGTCGCGTGCCCCTTCACGTGGCGGATGAGGGGCTGGTTGGATTTGCCACTCACCTGAAACACCTTGTCGAGGAAGGCTTGGTCCTCGCCGGCGTCCTTTGCGTACGCGTAGAGGAGCTTCTGCACCGAGGTGTCGATGAGGATCATCTCGGTGTTCGGATCCTCGATGAAGGCCTTCACGAAGGTCCACGTCCGCTCGCGGTCGAGGTTCTTGTCGGTCGCGACCGTGTACCATCCTTTATTGTCGTTATAGAAATACGACAGGTCCACGTCACGCCCGGCCTGGTGGCTCTTGTGCGGCTTGAGGTGGCCGCCGCCCTTCGCCGAGATGTGGCCGATGATGACTTTGTGCGAGTCGGGGAACTTGGCGAAGACCTTGTCGATCGCGTGCGTGATGGAATCGACGGTCTCTTGGGTGCCCCAGGCGTTGCCCGGGTCCGTCATCGTCCAGTGATCGCCCTTCGGCATTTGGACGCCGTTGAAGAGGCGACCGCGATTCGGTGCGCCGACAGAGATGGGCCCGATCGACGCGAGGTCGTTCTTGACCTTCTTCTCGATCTCCGCGCCGCTCAGCCCCTCGATCGGGGATTTCCAGGTGAACTGGGGGCAGTGCGGGGGCGAGCCTGGACCGCGGTCGAGGCACGCCATGAAGTCTTTGTCGGTGTCGTCGTCGTCGTCGAGGTCCTCACCCTCGCCCTCACCCGTGTCGTCTGCGTCGCCCTCGACCTCGTCGGCGGGCCCGCCGTCCGCGATCGATTCGTCGCCGTTCCACTTGGCTTCTTCCACGCTGCCGACGGGCACGCAGTCGACGCCGCCGCCCTCGACCATGATCGCGACGCACTCGCCCGAGTTCGCGTCCTTCGTCGTGTCAGCCTGCTCCGCCGCAGCGTCCGCGCTCGCGGCGCGTGCCCGCGCAGCGACGCCGAGCGGAGTGTCGGGAGATGGCGGTCGAACATCCGCGCAGCCAATCGACCAGAGCGAAGCCGCTACCAGCGCCGACACGGTGATGAGGGACGACCGCACCTCGTCTCTATACAGGACGATCGATGACGAGGCGACGAATCCGAGCCGTCGAACACGGGCCTCGAACGGTGTCGTGTGGTGACGCTCGAAGATCGCTTGCAATGTGCTCTGGTTCGAGTAGGGTGCGCTCGCTCCTCGCGACAGCGATGAGCGGCCGGGGCGTAGCGCAGCCTGGTTAGCGCACTAGACTGGGGGTCTAGGGGTCGGTGGTTCGAATCCACTCGCCCCGACTGGCTTTGCGGATGTCGAGCAGAGCAGTCGGCTTTTTTGGGGGGGTTCTGGCGATGTCGCTCGGGTGCACCTCGAGCGCGCCACGACAGAACGATCGCGCCGATGCGCACACCGCCGTGAGCTCGCGCTCGCTCGCGGATGACGGCTTCCTCGACGGCGCAGCGAGCGCCTCCGCGACGACGAGCGCGAGCGCTTCGGTGATCGCGAGCGCGAGCGCACCCGCAGCACCCGAGCCGATCGTGAACCCTGATCGCGCGGCGGTCGTGCGCGCGCTCGGGGGGCGTCGAGCGCGTGTGTTCGGCCCGTCGATCCCGGGCGTCGTGCGGACCTTCACGACCGATCGCGATCAGCTCGCGCTCACGCTCGACCTCTGCGAGGGCCGCACCGACGCGGCGTTCGACGAGGAGCTCTTCGATCTACTCCACGAGCACCACATCAAGGCGACGATCTTCGTGAGCGGCAAGTGGGCGCCGCACCACGCGACGCTCGTGTCGAAGCTCGAGGCCGATCCCTTGTTCGAGGTCGAGAACCACGGCGCGCACCACAGGCCATGTTCGGTCGACGGCTCGTCGGCGTTCGGCATCGGCGGCACGCGCGACCTCGCGAGCGCGGTCGACGAAATCGAGGACAACGAGCTCACGCTCGAGACGCTCATCGCGCGCCGCCCGAAGCTCTATCGATCGGGCACGGCCTACTTCGACGACGTCTGCGTCGCCGCCGCGGCGAAGCTCGGCGTGATCCCTGTCGGCTTCTCGGTCTCGGGTGACGGCGGCACTGGCTTCACCCGATCGCAGGTTCGACGCACGCTCGAGGGCGCGAAGCCAGGCGCGATCATCGTGCTGCACGCGCACCGGCCGAAGCGCGCGTCCGCCGAGGGGCTCGCCGACGCGCTGCCCGCGCTCGAGAAGCGCGGCGTCGAGTTCGTCCTCCTCAGCGAGGTCCTCGGCGGCAAGCGCTGACGGAGCGTGCGGGTCCGGTGGCGCGCAACATGGGGAGTGGCGTTGACGCGCTCGTCGAGCGGCCGAATGAGGGCGCCATCATGCGAAACCGCTCGGTGATCTTGTGTCTCTCTTTGGGCGCTTCGGCGTGCGGCTCGTCATCCCCTCGCGAGACGGCGCCGACGGCCTCCAGCACGGCGGCGAGCTCGACCGCGATCGCGGACGCCCCGCGACCGAGCGTCGCTCGTCGAGCGCGCCCGCTCTATGTCGGCGATCGTTCGGCGTGCGCCGTAAAAAAGGGCGCTGCGTACTGCTGGGGCGACAACGAGCGCGGTCTCTTCATGAAGGGTACGAACGCGCCACAGGCGCTGCCCGTCGCGATCGATCTCGGCCCACTGAATGGGGCGAAGCCGCTGTCGATCTCACTCGGGAGCTTCGGGCCAACCAAGCTCCATGGCGTCGCGCTCCTCGACTCGGGGGTCGTGCGGCTCTTCGACCGCGAGGGCACGAGAGACCTCACCGAGCTCGGCGACGCTGTCGATGTCGCGGCCTCGAGCTTCGTCGTATGCTCGCGCGCTGCAGCAGGTGCGGTCACTTGCGTCGAGATCGCAAAGACGCCCAAGAGCATCAAGCTGCCCGCGCTCGAGTCGGTCGTCGACCTCGAGGGCGATGGAGCGTTCTGCGCGCTGCTCGCGACGGGCAAGGTCGTTTGCTGGGATTACCTGCCTGCTTCGGATCACCTCGAGCTGAGCTCGGGGTTCTTGGCGTCGCGTGAGAACCTCGGTGTTCCCGGACCCGTGCCAGGTCTCGACGACGCCACGCAGATCGCCGTCGGATGGCAGCACGCGTGCGCGGTCCGCAAGGGCGGCGGGGTGGTGTGTTGGGGTCGCGGAGACGGCGGGCGCCTCGGAGGCCGCAGAGAGGACTCGGAGGCAGCGGTCGCGGTGACGCTCCCCGAAGCGGCCACGCAGGTCGCCGCGGGGAACACGCACGCGTGCGCGATCCTGCAGTCGGGCAAGGTCGCGTGTTGGGGGAAGCAAGGGACGAAGACCGGCGAGGCCCAGCTCGTCGACGGCGTCGATCATCCGCGCTCGATCGCGGCCGGTGGCGACGAGACCTGCGTGGAGCTCGAGTCCTCGGAGGTTCGTTGCTGGGGTGAAAACGAGGTCGGCCAGCTCGGCAACGGGACGCTCGCTTACGATCCTGTAGCGCGGCCCGTCGCGGGGGCGAGCGACGCCGCGTCGCTCGCGCTCGGTGACGAGTTCAGCTGCGCAAAGACCTCAAAGGGCGAGGTCCAATGCTGGGGCGGAGCGCGCCCCGAGACGCGTGGGATGCCGCCAGTCGTCGTCGCTGACGCCAAGGACGCCGCGTCCCTGGTCGCCGACGAGACGCTGACAGCGCTGTTCAAGAACGGCGGCTTTCAGGGTTTCTCTGGTGCCTATGGAATGGCGCCCAACCCAATCGCAATGAAGAAGTCGGACCTCGTCGCCCTCGGCGATGCGTCGCTGAAGCTCGGCATCCTCAAAAAGACGGGGGTCACGCAGCTCCAATTCGGTCGCTACAACGACAAACCCAAGCTCGAGACCTTCCCCGTAAAGGGGCTCGCCGACGCGGTCGACCTCGTCATCGGGACGGTTACCGCCGGGGCTCAGTGGGCTTGCGCTCTGCGTTCGTCAGGGACGGTGGGCTGCGTACCTTACAGTCGATGGGGCTACGCGACGGACCACCCTGACCTCGCTGTCACCGAGGTCCAGGGCATCTCGGACGGCGTCGCGCTCGGGGCTGGCGCCTGGCGCGGCCTCGGCGTCTGCGTCATCAGGAAGACGGGCGGGGTTGTTTGCCTCGAGTCCAATGGCGAGGACAAGCCGTCGCTCGAGGCCAAGCCTGTCCCGGGTTTGGAGGCCGGCGTCGTCCAGCTGACCCGGGCACAGAGCAACGCGATCTGCGCTCGCAAGGACACGGGCGCCGTGGAGTGTTGGGGGCGCAACGACTACGGGCAGATGGGGACTGGCGATTACGAACAGTCGGACAAGCCAGTCGCCGTCAAAGGCCTATCCGACGCTGTCTTCATCGCGGCTGGGCGCCGCCACGCGTGCGCCATTCGGAAGGGGGGCCAGGTCGTCTGCTTCGGGGACGACTCGGCCGACCAGCTCGGGCGCAGCGAGTCCTCCCATCCGAACAGTCCTGTAACCGTCAAGCTCCCCGACTGAGCGTCACTTGTCTGCGCGCGCCGGCGCCGCTGGGGCGAACCAGGGGCCCGCTGGCGGCGCGAACGGCGCGGGGGCCTTGTGGGCGCGCGTGTCAGTTGCTTTGGGGACCAAGAACCGCACGCCGACCCCGTCGGTCGCGAACCGCGGCGCGGTGAGGCCGGCGTCGGCGCCGAGGAGCGGGCTACCTACAAGAAAGTCACCGACATTGAGCATCTCGTATTCGTCGAGCCGCAGACTGTGCTGTAGCAGCGTGCTGCCGAGCGCCACGACCTTCGAGAGGACGCTGCCGGGGTCGGTCGCCTCGAGGCGCCCGAGCGGCGTGCGCAAATGGACGGCGGCGCGGTCAGCGGCGACTTGGAGCAGCCTGTCACCGGCGAGCCAACCACAATAGAGGGCCTCGTCGGCGAGGGCGCTGCCAGCGAGCGCGAACCACGTGAGCGGCTCGCGTGACCGCCACTCCTCGAAGACGATCCGCTCGAGCCATTGCTCTGTCTCGACAATGGCGCGTTCGGCGCGCGCGACGGGCAGCGCGGCGCGCGCGGCGGCCGGCGTGGGGTAGGGGCTCATGCCCGACACGAGCCACGTGAGCTGCGCGGACGCGACCGCCGGGGCTGCGTGCGCAAAGACTGGCTGGAACGCGAGCTCCTCGGAGCTGGATCGCTGGGGATCACTCATGGCCGGTTCCTCTCTCAGGGGGCGGGCAAATGCAGGTTTTGGGTGCGCACCGTCGCGAACTGCGCCCGTGTGACTGGATCGCCGAGCTTGTTCCAATAGACGGACTCGCCATAGCGCCGACCGTTCTCGACCCAGAAGCGGACGCCGGCCCAGAGCATGAAGCGCACGAAGCCAGGGCGCGTCGTGCCCGACCACCAACGGAGGACGTCCGCGGCGCTGGCGAAGCCGCCATTCTGCGCGAAGTCGCCAGCGATTCGCCGTGATTCGGGTGTGTGGGCCGCCGAGGTAATGGAGCTTACGCTGTAGCCGCCCGGCAAGAACCGCCCGTTCGGGGTCTTCAGGCAGGCCTCGAAATTCTCGTAGCCGAGCTCCTCGGGTTCCATGAGCTTCGGGCTCGCGATGATCTGCGGGCCGTGGGGGTCGACCGGGTCGGGGAATCGCCAAGTCTGGATGTCGGAGGAACGGAAATTCCCGAGCGAGTAGATGTGTTCGTCGGGGAACGAGACTGTCGCGCCGAGGCTCAAAGAGTGTCCGCGCCAGGCCGAGTGGGGGCTGCCGTGGATGGGCATGAGCGTCGTCGTCGGGAATATCCAAGCGCGCCGCGCGAACATCCCGAGCGTCGCGACCATCGTCTTGAGGAGCTGGACGTGCCCGATGCACGAGCCGTCATTCCAATATTTGTCGTGGACGGTCACGACGCGCGGCTGCGGTGTGGTGCGTGGCCCGCTCGCCCAGCGCTCGTAGGCTCGGCGATCCTCGGCCCAATGGGGCCGCGTGGGCGCCCGCGCCCACATCAGCCATTGATGCTGTACCGGATACTCCGTGCCGGGGTCGTCCTGGTCGTCGGAGCTGCGACCATTGTGCGAGATGGATTGGGCGTGACCGGCGTCGAAATAGGGCGGCGTCGCGTTGTTGATGCCGACATGGACCTTCCAGAGGAGCTGGTTTTGCTCCGCGGGCGTCGCGACGCTGTGCCGCAAATGGCGACTATCCAAGAGCCGCATCAGGTGATCCATGCGCTTCTGCGTGCCGGAGATCGTGTCTTGCGGTCGCCTGTGACCGTTGCCAGTCTCGGCCGGGTCATTGCTGTCGAAGGCCGGATCGATCGGCCCGTCGAAGATCGTATAGACACGAATGGTCGTCGTCTCGGGCCGGAACGTGAAGCCCGAAGGGCTCGCGCACGACCAATCGAAGGCGAGCGCATACCGGCCGACGTCGTCGGGCAAGTGTCCATTGAAGCTCAGCGCGACAGTCGCCTGGCGCGCGCCCGCGCTGAACGAGAACGAGGCCGTCGCGGGCGCCGAGAAGCGCTGCCTGTCGCCGTCGACCGTGACGCGACCCTCCAAAGTGCCGCTGAGCGCCGCGGTCGGCGTCGGCGTAACCGCCAGTACCACGTGCACCGCGACCGATGCGTTTCGACGCAGGCACGCGCGGTATCGCTCGTGGCCGCCGCTCCACTCGGGCTGGGTGATGGCTGGGCCTTGCCCCCAATCTTGGAAGGTCCCGTAGCCGGGTGGGGGCTGGGGCGTCGGGTTCGAACTGCTCACCTCATACAGGGCAATCGTATTGTCGATCTTGACGGACTCGACGTGGACCACCGGCACGGTCGAAACACTGGACCGACCGTGGGGTGCGACGCCTCGTGCCCTACCTCTTCCATGACCCATGGATGTGCTCCTCAGCTTCCAAAGGTGTTTCGCAAAGCGTCCAGTGTGGCCGCGTCAGGCTCGCCGCTCTCGTCGAGCCCCGCCGCGGCTTGGAACTGGCGGAGCGCGGCGCGCGCGGCGTCCGACCACGTGTCCGAGACCGCCCCCGTGAAGTGGCCGAGCTGCGCGAGACGCATCTGCGCGCCTGAGGCCTCCTCGACGGGGTCGAGCCCGCCGAGCGTGAGCTCGTAGCGAGCATCCATATCCGGGAACACGACTGTCACCGCAGCGTGGTTCGCGGGATGATGGATCGTCAGCACGCCGTCGCCGTCGGTGGTCGCGTCCACGGGCTCGGGCTCGAGGCCCTCGATGCGGCAGCTCTTCGACGCGAGCGGCCCGTCGGCGTCGAAGAACCGGACCTCGGTGTCGAGCATCGGCACGCGCGCCGAGAACGAGTTGAGCTGACCGACGTGTAAGTCACGCGCGCTCGGCTCGCGGAGCGGCACGACCAGGACGTCGCCGGCGCGGAGGACCTGCGGGTTCGCGCGCTGCTCGCGGAGCGTCGCGTTCGCGTCCGCTTGCCAAAGCTCGTCTGCGGAGAAGCCGTGTTCGGCCGCGATCTGCGCGAGGTGGTCGTGCGGCCCCGCGACGACGGTGCGGCGCCCGCTGCCAGCGTCGTCCTCGTCCTCGAGCGCGTGATCGGGGACGGAGATGCGCGCCGATCCCTCGAGCTCGAGCTCAGCCTGGCCGTCGCGGTCGAGCACGCCGCCGGTCTCGCCGTCGTCCGTGCTGATCCTGTATCGGGCGCCCGCGACGCCCTTGCCGTCGTGGCCGACGAGCTCGATGGTCGTCTTCGGCTTGGACTCGCTCGCCTCGCTCTCGACCGACGCCGACGCCGACTTGAGCGAGATGGAACTGCCGCTCGCCTCGACGCCGGCCTCGATCTTCACCGCGCCGCCGCTCGCCGAGGTGAGCGTCACGCTCCCGCCCTGAGCGGTTACAGCGTTGTCACTCTTCAGCTCGATCTTGGCGCCGACGAGGGACGAGCTCGACTCCCCCGTTTGGACGATCTTCGGGCCGTCCAAATAGATGCCGTCGTCCGCGATGATGACGCGGCTCGCGCCGCACCTGAGGACGATCTGCGTCTCGCTCGAGAGCTCGAGGACGCGGCTCGACGAGAGCGACATGACGCCCTCGACGTGCGCGACCAGCGAGCGCGGCGCGCTGGCGCTGCCGACGAGGATCGTGTGGCAGCCGCCGATGCGATGGGTCGCGTCCCCGTCCACGCGGAGCTCCAGCGAGTCGTGCACCGCCGTCGAGTCGCGCCCGCGGACGACCGCGCGGCGGTCTCCGCTTACCGTGTTGTTAGCGTTGCCGTGCACGACGACGTTGCGGTCGCGCCGCACCTCCTCCTCGTGAAGGTCGCCGTAGCTCTCTCTGGCGCGCCCCTGCACCGTCAGCCGCTGCTCGCCCTCGACGGCGCGCGTGTCGCTGCCGCGGACGCGCGCCTCGCGGTTCTGCCGCACCTCTTCTCGCAGGTCGCGCTCGGCCCGCAGGAAGATCTCCTCCTCGCCGGCGGCGTCCTCGAAGCTGAGCTCGTTGTGGCCCGTGCTGTTCGGCGTGCTGCGCGTCCGGATCCCGCTGCGCGTCGCGCTGCCGGGGAGCGCGAACGTCGGTGGGTTTACTTCGTTGTAAAGCGCGCCGGTGACGACAGGCTTGTCAGGGTCGCCGCCGAGGAACGCGACGGTAACCTCCATTCCAATCCGCGGCAGGAACTGGTGTCCCCACCCGGCCCCGGCCCATGGGGCCATGACCCGCAGCCAAGCCGAGCTGTGCTCGTCGCGACCGCCTTGTCGATCCCAATGGAACTGCACCTTCACGCGGCCGTGTCGGTCGGTGTGGATTTCATGGTCGGCGGGCCCGACGACCACCGCAGTCTCGAGGACCGAGACGACCTTGGGCTGCGGACGTGCGGGCCGCGCAGCGATCTCCGCCGGCACGCAGTCGAAGCGGTTCTCGAAGATGGCCTCGGAGGAGCCGTGCGCGCGGGCCCACTCGGGGACATGACCGCGGTGGTGTATGCGCGTGATCGCGTACTCGCGATTCAGCACTGGATTGGGGTGTTCTTCGAGTTTGAAGCGCGTGCCCGCGGCGAGCCCGATCGCCGTGCTCACGCCGCGTCCGACCCGCGCCGTCGCGCGAGCCTGCTCGAGGATGAGCCGCGCGCGCGTCGTGTCGACGTGAGGGCGCGCGTAGTCGCCCTCGTGTTCGTAGAGCTCGAGCGGGAACGGGACGGGCAGCGCGCTCGCGACCTCACTGCCTGTTTGGGCTTCATGGGGGCTGCCGCGCCCCGGCAAGCGACTGCGCGACGCCGCGACCAAAGGCAAGAGCGGTCGCTCGAAGTCGTAGTCGCGGAGCTCCACTGTTTGCGGCCTCAGGGTGCGCTCGAGCGCGAGCTCGCGCACGTGGGCGCGGCCGTCCGTCGCGAGCCCTGCCTCGGGGCGGAAGGGGAGGCCCGGCGCCGCGAGCGCGCCGAGCTGCGAAAGCGCTGACATCCCTGTAACAGTAGCGGCCGCGTCCAGGACGTCGTCGAGCAGGGCCTGCGCGGCGCCCTCGAGCGTCGCGTCGACGAGCGGAGCGTACATATGCGCGGTCGACGCGAAGACGACGTGGGGCTCGGTCGTGAGCTCACCCAAAGAGCTCAACGTCGCGGCGAGCGTCACGAGCCCACCTGCGCGCGCGGCCTCGACGAGCGCGGTCCCTGCCGGCTCGAAGAAGAAGAACATGCCAGCCTCGGCCAGGATGCGAGCGACGAAGTCGAAGTCCGACTCGCGGTATTGCACGCAGTACTCGCGGCCCGGGGTCTCGGCGCTGTCGTCCCAACGGCACGCGATCGAGTAGTCCTCGAGCACCTGATTGACGATGGCTTTGACCGTCGTGTTTTGAAAGATGCGAGTGTTCTCGCGCAGCGTCGCCAAATGGAGCTTGGGGGCGACCCTGATTCGATAGAGCGACAGCCCCTCTTCGACCGAGCGGACAGGCCCGCGACGATCGAGCGATATACAGATGCCTTGAATGACGCGCGGGGCCTGCTCGGTCGCGCGGAGGACGAGCTTCGCGTCGCGGCCGACGACCAGCGCCTCGAGGGCGCTGAGATCGGCGTCGCTGCCGCCGGGCGAGAACGCGCGGAGCGCGCTGGAGGCGAGCTCCGTGACCCGCTGGACAGCCTCGTCAGCGCCGAAGTTGTCGAGCGGGGCGACGACCGTGACGTCGAACGAGAAGAGCTCGGAGACAGCCTCGTGCCCATCGACCGCGACGACCCTGAGCTCCGCGGGGAGGCCATCGATCTGGAGCTCGAAGAGCTGGCTGGAGCTCGCCTCCGAGAAGAGGCTGCCGATCATCTGTGGGAAGCTCGTCGTCATCGTGCGGGTCCCTCGCAATCGGCGCGAGAGTACACCGCTAGATGGTTGGGCACGAGCGCGTGGAATCGAACCACGTCGACGCCTGATTTGGAGACAGGCCGGCTACCGTAGCCTCACTCGTAGATTGGAGCCGAGTGCCAAGACCTCAAGGAGTGCTCTCCCAACTGAGCTATTGGAGCTCGCGCTCCAAGCGGGACTCGAACCCGCGACCACCCGATTAAAAGTCGGTTGCGTGTAGGGTCTGGTCGATGGCTCCAAACGCGAGCGACGGAGGAGCTTGCTCGGGGCTGACGACTGTCGACAACGTCGACACGCGAGTGGCCAATTCAGCGAAGCGAGCGGCGCGCAATGTGGCGTGCAACATGCGCAGTTGCATGGAAAATGCCTAGAATTCCGAGCGGCGCGCCCTCGTCTTGCGTGATAGGTCCGGCAGGAGGAGCGTGGTTCGATGATGAAGGCTTGTTCGGTGGCACTGGTGGCTATGGCTTTGGGTGTCGCGGCGTGCGGGGACAGCGGCACGGGTGGCAGCGGGACTGGCGCGAACGGTGAGGGCGGTACTGGCGCGAACGGTACTGGCGCCAATGGAAGCGGCGGGAGCGGCAATGGCGGCGCGGGCAGCGCGACTGGCGGCGCTGGCGGCGGTCCAGTCCTCACACCAGGCCCCGAGCTCGTGTCCCTCGCGGGGGGCGAACATACGACCTGCGCGGTGCTCGCGGACGGGACTGCGCGCTGTTGGGGCGACAATCGAGCGGGTCAGCTGGGGGACGGGACCACCGAGTCCAGCGTCAAACCCGTCGAGGTGAGCGGCGTGAGCGACGCGGTGGCGATCGCGGCCGGCTAGGAGTTTGCCTGCGTCCTGCACGCGGGCGGCACGGTGTCTTGCTGGGGCTCGGGGTCGAATGGTCGGCTCGGCAATGGCTTGAGCACGGACTCTTCAGTCCCGGTCGACGTGGTGGGGCTCAGCGACGTCGTCGAGATCGGCGCGGGTTTCTCCACGGCTTGCGCGCTACGGGGCGACGGGACGGTCGCGTGCTGGGGTCGCGGCGGCAACTTTGGCTCGAACAATCTCACGGACACCCCGACGCCCGTCGACGTGCCCGGCTTGAGCGACGTCGTGCACCTCTCGACCGCGAGCCACGGCGGGACGAGCTACACGTCTCGGACTTGCGGCGTGCGCTCGGACGGCTCGGCGTTCTGCTGGGGGCTCAACGCTGATGGTCAGAACGGCGACGGCACGCAAGACGACGCGCGCACGCCTGTCGACATTCCAGCTGTCGACGACGCGAGCGCGATCGCGGCTGCGCTCACGCACACCTGCGTCGTGCGCTCGGACGGGACGTATTGCATGGGCGCGGCGCCGCTCGGCGACGGCGGCGTCGAGCGCCAGTTCGTCCCGACGCTCGTCACGACCGACGTCGCGTTCGAGTCCTTGTCTGCGGGCTGGGAGCACACCTGCGGGCTCACCGCGGGCGGCGACGTATGGTGTTGGGGGCGCAACGGCTCGGGACAAATCGGCGATGGCGCAGAGCTGACGGTGAGCGACCAACGGCTCGTCCCCGCGCAGTCCAAGGTCTCGAACGTCGTGCTATTGGCCGCGGGCTCGACGCACACGTGCGCCTATACCAGCGAGCAAATCACCTGGTGTTGGGGGCACAATGAGTATGGCGAGACGGGGTCGGGCGAGACAGGCTCGCTCTCGCGCTCCAATACGCCAGCGCCAGTCGAATGGTGATCAGCAGTCAGGGCGTGGCGTTCGCGTGAGGCGTGCGCGCGCGCCCTCGACCAGGCCCAAGAGCACAATCAAGAGAAGCGGCGCGACGCGCACGCCGACAATCAGCCAGACGGTCTCGTCCAGGCCTTGAATCATGGGCACCTGTCTTTGGGGCGCGGACTATCGCGCGCCGTGGCTGTCTACTTGGGGCACGAAGCGGCTCTTGACCACTTCGTAAGCGCACTCTTTTGTCGCCGGCTATTGATTAGTCGGCTCACTATTTCCAATCCGGGTGCGGAGGACGGCGTCGAGCGTCGAGGCGAGCTCGGCTTCGGTTCGGACGAGGTGGAGGCCTGGGTCGGTCGCGGCCATGCGCTCGAGATCGCCTGCGGCGAAGGCAACGACGGGCACGTCGAGGGCGCGCGCTTCGCGGACCGCGGTCGGTGAGCCCTCGACGAGCGAGGTCGAGACGAGAGCGCTCGCGTGCGCGATCCAGCCGAGCGCGACCTCGCGCGGGACGAAGCCCACTGCGTGGACGTTGCGCGGGAGCTCGCGAGGACGATCTCCGACGACGACGAGCCGCGCGCCGCTCCGCTCGGCCCACCTCAAGGCGACGTCGAGTCTCTTCGAGGGGATCGCGCGCCCGACCCACACGACGAACGGCCCGAAGCCTGGCGGGCGCGGATCGCCAACGTTCTCGAGCTCGAGCTCGAGGGGAGCGCGCTCGATGCGCGCAGCGTTGCGGAGGGTGATCGCGGCGGCAGGATCGAGGACGTCGGTGAGCGCGTCGAGGAGCGGCTCCGCGACGAACACGAACGAGGTTCTTCGAGCGAGGAGGCGCGCGACGACCACGCGCGCGAGCCGAGGATTCTGCGAGAGCAAGCGCACGTCCGCGCCGTGCGCCCAGGCCTCGAGCGGCGCGCGAGGCGCGCTGAAGGCGAGGGGAAACGCTGACGGCACGAGCCAGTGCGCGACCAGCCGATCGAGGCCGCGGGCGCTCTCTCTCGCGAGGTGCCAGGCGGCGCGGGTCATCACCGCGGGGGCCGCGAGCGCGCGGGTCTTGTCGTCGCGGAGGTTCGCGAGCACGCCGGGCCAGCCGAAGAGTCGCGCGCCACCCATGAAGACAACGTTCAAGCTACCGGGATGGAATTTCTCGAGCGATGGCGTTGTGGCTCGGGAACCTCCGAGCGCGACGACGTGGACCTCGTTGCCCTCGCGAGCGAGCGCGCGAGCGTGGGCGCGCACGAAGTGCCCCGAGGGATCGCCGCGTTCAGCGGGGTAGCTGGTGGTGATGAAGGCGATCCGCACGAGCGCGAGGGGACGGCATGTAGGATGCAGACGAGACGGCGACATGTCCACGACGACGATCCACGCAGGCTCTGAGTTTTTCCTCGCGAAGAAGGACGTCGGGCGCGCGCTCGCGGCGCTGAAGAAGGTCGTCGCGGAGCACGAGACGCCCGAAGATCTCGCGCGCGATCCGAAGGCGTTCGAGGCGGCCACGTCGCTCGCGGACGCGCTGAAGATCGCGGGCCTCGAGGCCACGCTCGAAGGCGGCGACGTGGTCGGATTGCGCTGGCTCGGCGGCCCGCTGCCGCACACGTCGCGCGCGCTCGCGACGCTGCTCGGCGCGATGGCCCCGTGGGTGAAGAAGCAGAGCTACCTCACGATGGTCGACGGGACGGAGCCGATCTTCATCGTCTTCAACGGCAAGACCGCGAAGGTCCCGATCGGTGAGCCGCGGCGCGACGTCGTCGGGCGCTGGCGCAAGGCCCAGACCTGTCACGGACGAAAGCGCTACGAGCAGGCGGTTCGCCTCTATTCGGAGTTCATGGTGTTGGCGACCGCGTTCCCCAACGACCAGGACATGCGCGAGCTCATCGTCGACGACGCGTGGGACGCTCGCAACATCGGCCTCGCGAAGCTCGGTCGCTGGGAGGAGCTCGCGCACATCCTCAGCACCGCGCCCGAGGAGCACGCAGGCTCGGCGAGCGGCCTCCTCTACAACCTGCGACGCGAAGACCCCGAGGGCTTCGAGACGCTCGCGCGCCGCGTCCTCGAGCTCGTGCCGAACCACCGCGCCGCGCTCGAGGAGCTCGCAGAGCGATGCTTCTACGACACGCCTCGACCCGCCGAGGCGCTCGCGTTCGCGCGCGGCTGGCTCGCACAGGACCCCGAGTCGACGCGCGCCCAAACGCTGCTCGGGAGCGTTCATTTCGCCCTCGGGCAGTGGGCCGAGGCCCGGCCGTTGTTCGAGGCGGTGGGTGCCCAGAGCGAGCTCGCGAACTGCCTCGACATGCTGGGCGAGGGCGCGCGCGCGAACGAGGTCCGCAAGGCGGCGGTGGAGCGTTGGAAGGACGAATACCGCGAGAGCGACTGGGCTCCGCAGCTGGCTCAGATCGCGGAGGTTCTCGTGGAGCTCGGCGAACCTGAGGCTGCCCTCACATTCCTGGAGCGCGGCGCGACGATGCGCGGCGCGGACAAGGCGTACTTCGTCGGTGTGCTCGGGCGAACGCAGCTCGCGGTGGGTCGCGTGGATGAGGCGGTGAGCTCGCTCGAGAAGGCGCTCGAGCTCTCGCCCAATTGGGAGCTCGCGATGGTCGAGCTTGCTCGCGCGCTGACGCTTCAGGGCGGGGACAAGAAGCGGGTCCGCGCGCTCCAGAAGAAAGCGAGCGCGTCGTGTGCCTTCGCGGCCAGTAGGGTGGCTGCAGTCTCGCGGTGAAGGGTGCAGACTCTGGCCCCAAAATTTCACCGAACGATCGTGCTTTGTGCTGGAAACACGAAAAGCACAAAACACGAAAAGCCGAGCCCCATGGGTGTGGGGGTCGGCTCGGATCCCGTGAGGAGGCTCGTCAGATCATCTCGATCTTGGAGCGCTTGCGGCGGCGGCGAGCGGCCTCGGAGGCCTTCTTGCGGCGCTTCACCGAGGGCTTCATGTAGTGCCGGCGCCGCTTCAGCTCGCGCAGGATCCCCTCTGCGGCCATCTTTCGCTTGAGGTGCTTGATGGCGCGCTCGATGCCCTTGTCACCGACCGTGACTTCGAGGGGCTTGCACTGAATGGCTTCACTCGGCATGGCGGAAGTTGGAGCTCCTTTCGGGGATCTTAGAAGGGCCGGGAACCTACCCGAGCGAGCAGGCTTTAGCAAGCGTTCACGCATCAAGTCTTCGGCGAGTCGGGGAGCGAGGGCGGCTGAGGTGGCTTGCCCTCGCGCGTGAGGTCGAAGCGACGCACGGTTGGGTAGGCAAAATCCACGCTTTCCATGCGCGCAAACCCGTCGAGGATGGCCTCCCAGATTTGGCTCGTGGAGACGCGGCGCGTCCGCGGACGACAGAGATAGCGCATGGTGAGGCGCACGCCTTCGCCGACGGTGTCGACCCAAACGACGGGCGTCGTGCGTGCGAATTGGATGTGCATCGCCTCGCTCGCGCGCACGACGTCGGCCTCGTCGACCTTCTCGGCGTGCTCGTCGAGGATGCCCTCGAGGCAGCGCTTCGCGGCACGCCAGTCGCTCTCGAACGTGACGGTGACCGCGATCTCGTTCCAAATGAACGGGAAGCCGTGGTCGTAGCCCGCGACCGAGTGCTTGAAGAGCCAGCCGTTCGGAACGTGGATGAGCCTGCCGGTGCTCTGATCGGCGTTCACCCAGTTGCCGATCTCGAGGAGGGTGAAGCTGAAGGGACGGATGTCGACGACGTCGCCTGCGTGCTCGCCGATCTGCACGCGATCGCCGACGCGGAAGGGGCGGTTCGTCACCACGTAGACCCAGCCCGCGAGGCTCTCGAGAGGATCTTGCAGAGAGACCGCGACGCCCGCCGAGATGAACGCGATCCACGTGCCGATGCCCGAATCACCCTGGAACCAGACGCGCGCGACGACCGCGAGCGAGGCGAGGACGAGCCCGAGGCGCGCGGCCCGCACGAAGCGAAACCGCGTCGCGGCGTCGTCGACCTGCTTGCTGATCAGCGTGTTCGCCGCGCGGCGCACGAAGATGTACGCGGCGACGACGAGGGCCGTGAGGATGGCTTTGCGGATGAAGTCCGACGACGTACCGACGACTTCGGCGAGCCAGCGAGCGACGGTTTCGATCAACGTGGGCCGCGTGAAGAATTAGGGGATCCAGCCCGACCAGTAGCAGCCCGAGGTGTCGATGCCGCAGCTGTAGCAATAGAGGCTGCCCGAGTCGTAGCCGAAGCTGTAGCAATCGAGGCCGCCGAAGTCGCCGCCGTCACAACCCTCGCCGGCCTCGAGGACACCGTTGCCACAGTTCGTGCAGCCGATGGTGTTCCAGGTGCAGTTGCCATTGCACGAGAGCGAGCCCGTGTAAAAGCCCTGGCCGGGACAGTCCGAGCCGAGGTCGGCGCCGTCGCATTGCTCGTCGGTCTCGCGAACGCCGTTGCCGCAGACCGAGCAGGCGCTCGTGTTGAAGCCGGTGCAGCTCCCCGTGCAGGAGAGCGAGCCGCCCGTGTAGCCGAAG
Source organism: Polyangiaceae bacterium (assembly GCA_046351325.1). GTDB lineage: Bacteria > Myxococcota_A > Polyangia > Polyangiales > Polyangiaceae > Xiheicaenibacterium. Next base: position 984,764 of record JAXLYR010000002.1, read on the forward strand.
TTGGCGCAGCTGTGTCCGTTGAGGTCGCCGCCGTCGCAGTCCTCACCGACGTTGACAACGTTGTTACCGCAGTTGGTGCAGCCCGAGGTCTCGAAGGAGCAGTTCGAACACGAGAGCGAGCCGCCGGCCCACCCGAGCGAGTTACAGCTCTGTCCGTTGAGGTTGCCGCCGTCGCATTGCTCGGGCGCCTCGATGGCGCCGTTGCCACACGACTGGCTGTTGCAGCCGCTCGTGTCGAAGCCGCAGCCGCCGTTGCAGCCGAGGTTGCCGCTCGCGTACCCGAGCCCGGTGCAGCTCTGCCCGCCGAGGTTGCCGCCGTCGCACTGCTCGCCGCCGTCGACGGTGCCGTTGCCGCAGTTGGTGCAGGCGCCGGTGCCGATCGCGCAGCCCGAAGAGCACGTGAGGCTGCCGAGCGAATAGCCGTAGCTCGCGCAGGACTGGCTGCCGAAGTCGCCGCCGTCGCACTCCTCGCCGGCGTTCTTCACGCCGTTGCCGCAGTTGGTGCAAGCCGCGGTGTCGAACGTGCAGCTCGCGGTGCAGTGCAGGTCGCCGCCGCCGTACCCGAGCGACTGACAGGATTGTTGGGCGAGCGCGGCGCCGTCGCAGGACTCGCCGGGGTCGACGACGCCGTTGCCACACGGCGTGCACATCGTGGTGTCGAAGCCGCAGTTCGCTTGGCACTTCAGCGTGCCGCCGCCGTAGCCGAGCCCCGCGCAGGTCTGTCCGTTGAGGTTGGTCCCATCGCAGAGCTCGCCCGGATCGATCGCGCCGTTGTTGCAGGTCGCAGGCGCTTGGCACATCGAGGTGTCGAAGTCGGCGCAGTTCGACTGGCAGCCGAGCGTGCCGCCGGGCGAGGCGGGGATGCGCGTCATGCAGGTCTGATCGGCGAGGTTCGCGCCGTCGCAGGCCTCACCCACGTCGAGCGCGCCGTTGCCGCAGGTGCTGTTGCAAGCGCCCGCGAAGATCGTGCAGCTGCCCGTGCAGGTGAGCTGCCCCGGTGGCAGGCCGAGCGAGGCGCACGTCGTCTCGCCGAAGTCCAACGTGTCGCAGAGCTCGTCGCCCTCCTTCACGCCGTTGCCGCACTCGGCGACGGGGTCACCGCCGCCCGTTGCGTTGCCGCCGTTCCCGGTGGTCTCGCCACCGTGGCCACCCTCGCCGCACTCGCCGTCGAAGCATCGGACGGGTACCGTGCAGCCGACGAAGAGCCCGCTCCCCATGACCGCAAGCAAGCCGAGCCAAGCACGCATCGACCTGAGAATAAGCGAAAGCCAGCGCGCTATCCCCTGCGATCGCGATCGGGTCGAGCGACGCCCGGGGGGAAGGGCCGCCGTCTGCGGCGGACCGCCGGGCTGGAGCTCGATCGATGGCATCCATCCCAGTTGAGAAGCTCTTGCATTTAAGAACTCTTCTAATTAAGAAGGCTGGGCGATGAGCGTGGCAGCGAATCGGGGGGGCGCGGAGCGCATGGGGGGCGGATTGAGCCCCCCAACGAATCCGGGGGCGCGGAGCGCATGGGGGGCGGATTGAGCCCCCTAACGAATCGCGAGACCTCTCGCATCGAGCGGAAGTGGCTCGCGAAGCTGCGTGAGCGCGGTCTGCGCCTCACGCCGCAGCGCCTCGCGCTCGTGCGTGAGCTCGCCGCCGACACGTCGCATCCGACCGCGCAGGAGCTCTTCGAGCGGCTCAGGGCGAGCCTCCCGACGATGAGCTTCGCGACGGTCTACAACACGCTCGACGCCCTCGTCGCCGAGGGGCTTTGCGTCCCGCGCACGCTCGCGCCCGGCGCGACCCGCTTCGACCCGAACGCGACGCCTCACCACCACGCAGTCTGCGACGGCTGCGGGTGCGTGACCGACCTCGAGAGCGCGGCCCCCGTCGATCACGCCCGCGCCGATCACGCCCGCGCCGATGCGCCGGGCGTGCCGAGCGGCTTCGAGGTCCGCGTCGTCGAGCGCATCTTCCGTGGCCTCTGCGCGAGCTGCCGCGCGGCGGCCTCGAGCGACGCCTCACCACGAGCCACGGAGTCGACGCCCGCGCGCAGGCAGACGCCGGCGCGCCACAACCAGATTCAACCCGAGACCCATCCAAGGAGAGAACGATGTCGAAGCTGAGCGGAACGAAGACGCACGAGAACCTGAAGGCCGCGTTCGCTGGTGAGAGCCAGGCCAACCGCCGTTACCTCTACTTCGCAAAGGTCGCCGACGTGGAAGGCCGCCCGGACGTCGCCGGCCTCTTCAAGGACACGGCGGACGGCGAGACCGGCCACGCGCACGGTCACCTCGACTTCTTGCGGCAGGCGGGCGACCCGGCGACGGGCCTGCCCATCGGCTCGACCGACAAGAACCTGAAGGCCGCGGTCGCCGGCGAGACGCACGAGTACGAGACCATGTACCCGAGCATGGCGCGCCAGGCCCGCGAGGAGGGCTTCGAGGATATCGCCGAGTGGTTCGAGACCCTGGCGAAGGCCGAGAAGTCGCACGCAGGCCGCTTCCAGAAGGCGCTCGATTCGCTCGACTTCTGAGCGCCGCAGGGTGAGGAGGCGCGGCGAGGCCGATGCTCGCGAGAGCGACGTCGGTCCGCCCGCCCCGAGCCCACCCGATGTGACACCCGAGAGTCGCGATCATGAGCAAGATCCCGCGCAAGCCGAGTGAAGCGCCCGCTACGGGCCCCGTCGATCCGCGCTACTTCGACGAGCGCGACCTCGAGTCCGAGCTGCGCCGGACGTTCCAGATTTGCCACGAGTGCCGCATGTGCGTCGGCTACTGCGGCTCGTTCCCCGAGCTCTTCAAGCGTGTCGATCGCGACATCGAGAGCGGGCGCGCCGAGGGCGCGGAGCTCCTCGCGGCTGCCGACTTCAAGGTCGTCGTCGACGAGTGCTGGCAGTGCAAGCTCTGCTTCGTGAAGTGCCCCTACACGAAGGACGACGGGGCCTCGGAGCTCCTCGATTTCCCGCGGCTGATGGCCCGAGCGAAGGCCGTCGAGGCCAAGCGCAACGGCGTCGCGTTCGTCGACAAAATCCTCGGTGAGCCGCAGATGGTCGGCTCCATGGGCAGCGGCTTCGCGGCCGGCATGACGAACCTCGTCCACGCGTCGCGGCTCGTCCGCAAGGTGCAGGAGAAGGTCGCGGGCATCTCTTCGGAGTTCCCGATCCCCCCGATGGCGGCGGAGACCTTCCCGAGCTGGTTCGCGTCCCACACGAAGGTCGAGCGCAGCGGTGAGGCAGGCGAGGTCGTGCTCTTCGCGACCTGCTACGGCGACTACAACGCGCCGAACGTTCCCATCGCGGCCGTGCGGGTGCTCGAGCACAACGGCTGGCGCGTCGTGCTGCCCGGCCCGCCGGGCGCGTCCGCGACGTGCTGCGGGATGCCCAACCTCGACGGCGGCGACGTCGAGTCCTTCAAGCGCAAGATCGAATACAACGTCGGCCTCCTCTACGAGCAGGCCGCGCGCGGCCTCAAGATCGTCGTGCCGAGCCCGACGTGCAGCTACACGATGAAGCGCGAGTGGCCCGAGTACCTCCCCACGAAGGAGGTCAAGACCGTGGCCGCTGCGACGATGGATCTCATGGAGTTCATCGTCGATCTCGGCAAAAAGAAGCAGCTCGATCTCAAGTTCAAGAACGAGCTCGGCAACCTCGCGTACCACGTGCCTTGCCACCTCCGCGCGCAGAAGATCGGCGTCCCTGGTCAGCGCGTCCTCAGCAAGGTTCCGGGCACCGACGTCCGCGTGATCGAGGAGTGCAGCGCGGTCGACGGCACGTGGGGGATGAAGGCCGAGCACTACGCGACCGGCCGCCGCTACGCGCAGAAGCTCGTCCGCGGCGTGACCGAGGCCGAGCCCGATCTCGTGGTCACCGACTGCACGCTGAGCGCGCTGCGCATCGCCCACGAGGTCCGCGACCCTGACGACAAGCCCACGCGCGTCGTGCACCCCATCGAGGCCCTCGCCGAGGCCTACGACCTCGGGGAAGCCACGGGCGCGCGCGGCATCGTTCCGACCTGATCCGCTCACCACCAAGAAAAGGGAGAGCGCCATGCAGCCCATCACCCGCAAAGAAGTTCTGGGACTCGGAGACTACGAGCAGATCCGCACGCATTTTCGTGCGCGCGTGATCGAGGAGAAACGCGCGCGTCGCGTGATGCTCGGCTCGAACATGAGCGCGACATTCGAGAACCGCGACACGGTGCTCTACCAAATCCAGGAGATGCTGCGCACCGAGCGCATCACCAGCGAGCCCGGCATCGCGCACGAGATCGAGACCTACAACGACCTGCTCCCGGGCGCGTCGCAGGTGTCGATGACGCTCTTCATCGAGATCGCCGAGAAAGAAGAGCGCGAGCGCGTGCTCACGGAGCTCGCTGGGCTCGAGCAGCACGTCGGGCTCGAGGTCGGCGGCACGCTCTACCGCGCGACCGAGAAGGATCGCTCGGTCGAGGGCATCACGCGCACGACCGCCGTCCACTATTTCAAGATCGATCTCGACGCTGGAGCGGTCGCCGCGATGCGCGGCGGGGCTGTGGCCACGGTCGTCATCGATCATCCGCGCCACGCGCTGCGCGTCGCGCTCGATCGCGCGACCGTCGCGTCGCTCGCACGCGACTTCTCGTGATCGTCTACGAGCGGCCGATCCGCTTCGAAGAGGTGGACGCGGCCGCCATCGTCTTCTTCGCGCGCTTCCTCAACTACGCGCACGAGGCGATGGAGCACTTCTTCGCGGGCCTCGACGGCGGCTACTCGCGGCTCATCGTAGAGCGCAAGATCGGCCTGCCCGCCGTCGACGTGAAGATGTCGTTCCACGCGCCGCTCCGCTACGGCGACGTCGCGCGGATCGAGACCACGACGGCGCGGCTCGGCAAGCGCAGCGCGGTCCTCCGCTACGTGTTCGTGCGCGCGCACGACGGCGAGCGCGCGGCGGTGGTCGAGCACACCGTGGTCACGAGCGATCTGACGGCGATGCGCTCGATCGACATGCCCGCCGACATCCGCGCGATCTTCGAGGCGCACCTCGCGCCCGCGTAATCGCCCGGTGGTGTGAGCCGCCTCGTCGTATTCGGGCGTCGAACGCGCATGCCCAGGATACTTCGAGGCTCGGTCCTCATCGTGGCGCTCGCGCTCGCGGGTTGCCCCAAGAACGACGGTCATGATCCGCAGAATGGCACCGCCGAGCCCGCCGCGAGCAGCGCGTCGAGCGCGTCGTCGTCGGCCAAGTCGGGTGAGCCTGCGGGCATCGCCTTCGACAAGGGCGACTTCGAACTCGCGGCCGCCGAGTACGCGAAGCAGATCGAGTCGGGTCCGGCCGAGGGACAGCCGCGCGCGCGCGTCCGGCTCGCGCAGTGCTTCGATCGCCTCGGGCTGCCGCGCGTGGCCTTCTCCATGCTCGAAGAGACCGTCGCAGCGAACCCCTCGCAGGAGGGCTTCCGCGCGCTCGCAGCCGTCGCGGTCAAGCTCCCGGGCGTCGAGTCGGGGCGCGGCTTCATGGGCTTCAGCGCCGAGCAGCGCAAGGCCGAGCTCGGCTCCTTGGGCAAAGACACCGCGGCCCGCGTGCACTACCTCGTCGGGCGCGAGCTCACCGGCAAGGGCGAGCTCGAGGCAGCCATCGGCGAGTACGATCTCGTCGAGGGCGACCTCGCGATCAAAGCGAACATCCAGGCCGGGCTCGTCTGGGTTCAGCTCCATAAAGCCGTGCCCGCGGTCGAGCGCTTCGACAAAGCGATCTCCCTCGCCGAGGGCAAGAAGGACGCGGAGGCTCAGCGCCTCTCCGACCTGGCGAAGCTCCAGAAGGCCCGCGTTTACTACACGGCTTCTTTTACAACGTCCAAGGATGACCCGAAGAAGATCACCCACGACGAGGTGAAGCTCTCGACCGCGGTCAAATACTTCCGCGACATCCAGCCGACCAGCGAGAGCTTCCGCGACGCGGCGGGCGGGCTCGCGTGGGCGCTCTACGCCGCCGGTGATTACAAGGGCGCGCTCGACGCGATCGCCGCCGCTACGCAGGACAAGAACGCCTACGAGCCCGAGGTCGAGCTCCTCGCGAGCACGGTGCTCTGGTCGATGAAGGACGACAAAAAAGCAACGGCTGCGGTCGACGCGTTCCTCGCCGAGTACGAGCCCCTCGCTGCGGCGCTCTCTGCGCGTGCGGCCGAGCTCGACAAGGCCGCCGAGAGCCCGTCGGGGATCGCCTGGCCGCTCGACAAGCCTGGCTCGAGCGATCTCGCGCGCGCCCTCGGCGACGCGCTCGGCGGCCGCGATCTCAAGGCGCTGCTCGACGATCTCGCGCTCCTCGACGGCGAGAACGCTGCAGCCGGCAAGCTCTCGGCGGCGCTCCGCACCTCGCCCGCGGGCGGCATGCTGACCGAGGCGCTCGACGCGCTCCGCGCGGACGAGAAGAAGCGGCTCAGCGCGCTCGTCGTCGCTCGCGTGCACCGCGCCGAGGAGGAGCTCGCTGGCTTCGTCGAGCAGGCCAAGGTCGCGAAGGACGCGGCGAAGAAGCCCGCAGGCAAGAGCACCCCAGCGAAGACCCCGCCCAAGAAGTCCAAGTGAGCGAGCGCCCGCGAGGTCGGCTGCTAGATTGAATTTTGGATGATGCACCGAGCTCGCTGGGGGCGCCGCGCTCGCGTAGTGCACGCAGTGGTCGCTGGCGCCGCGCTCGCGTGGGCCGGGTGCGGCGCGCCGCGGTCGACCAAGTCGTTGGAGGTCCAACGATCCGTGTCGTCGGTCGCCGCCCCCGTGATCGCGAGCGTGCCCGAATGGCAGCCGGGCTCGACGCGCGCGTTCATCGTGTGCCTCGCGGGCTTCGAGGGCGAGGCTCCCGGCCACACGTCGTTCACCACGAGCGACCGCAACGACACCGCGTTCGCCGAGCTCCTCGCGCGGCGCGGCGTGCCTCGCGATCGCACGACGGTGCTCCTCGACGGCGCCGCCACGACCGAGAGCGTGCGCGCCGCGCTCGAGCGCACGCTCGCCGAGAGCCGCCCCGACGAGACGCTCCTCTTTTATTTCGGCAGCCACGGCGGCTACGACGCGAAGACCGGGGCGCACTCGTTCTCGACGTTCGACGGCTCCTTGCCGATGGAGTGGGCGATCGACGCCATCGAGGCCTCGTTCAAAGGCGACCGCGCGATGTTGTTCTCGGACAGCTGCTACTCGGGGGGCCTCGTCGAGCTCGTGCAGCAGCGAGGCCACCGCGTCTCGTATGCCGTCCTCAGCTCGGCCGGGTCGCACGACGTCGCGTGGAGCGGCTGGCGCTTCATCGACGTGCTCATCCGCGGCCTCGAGGGACAGTCGATGCTCGACCTCGATCAGGACGGGCAGATCCTCTGGTCCGAGCTCACGACCTACGCCGAGCACCACATGGCGTTCGTCGCGTCCGGCAAGCCCGCGTTCACACGCGTCGGCGCCGCGATGCCCGACTTCGTGCTCACGCGCGGCGTGCCGAAGAAGACCGATCCGCGCGTGGGCCTCTATCGTGAGGCGCTGATCGACGGCTCGTGGGAGCGCGTCGAGATCCTCGCCGTCGATCGCGAGCGCCTCTTCGTCCACCCGACCAGCGGCGTCACGCACGAGGCCGACGCTTGGGTCCACGCGAGCAGCCTGCGTGAGGTCACCCCGCCCCGCTACGCGAAGGGCGCGGCCGTCGAGGTCGAATACGACTCGAAGTGGTTCCCCGCGACGGTGCTCGACAGCTTCGACGAGCTGACGTTCGCGCACTACGAAGGCTACTCGAGCGCGTGGGACGAGTGGTTCTCGCCGGATGAGATCCGCCCGCGAACCGCTGCCCCCGCGAGCGATCGCGAGTAGACTCGCGAGCCATGTCTCAGCCTTCCCCCGAGGCCCTCGCGCGCGCCGCCCTGCGAGCCCTCGACGAGGTCAAGCCCGGCATGCGCCTCGGGCTCGGCACTGGCCGCGCCGCCGAGGCCTTCATCCGCAGGCTCGGTCAGGCCGCGCGCGACGGGCTCTCGGTCACCGGCGTCGCGACGAGCGAGCGCTCCGCCGCGCTCGCAAAAGAAGAGGGGATCCGCGTCGTGTCGCTCGCCGACGACGCTCTGCAGATCCCCACGCGTGGGTCGTGGGCCCCCGCTCTCGATGTCGCCTTCGACGGCGCCGACGAGGTCGCGCCCGACGGCTCGCTCACGAAGGGGCTCGGCGGCGCGATGCTGCGCGAGCGCGTCGTCGCCACCGAGGCCTCGCGCTTCGTCGTGCTCGTCACGCCCGAGAAGCTCGTCGAACGCCTCGGCACGCGCAGCCCGCTGCCGATCGAAATCGTCGAGTTTGCGCTCGCGAGCGCGACACGCCGACTCTCCGAGCTGGGCCGGCCTGTCCTGCGAAAGACCGCCGCGGGTGAGGTCTATCGCACCGACAACGGCAACCCCGTCGTGGATCTCCACGCGACGGAGTCCGCGGGTTGGGCCGACCCGCGCGCGCTCGATCGCCGCGTGCGCGCGCTCCCCGGCGTCGTCGACACGGGGTTCTTCTTCGATCTGACGAAGCTCGTGCTCGTCGGCGGCCCCGACGCTGTCCGCGAGATCGTGCCGTGAGCTCGGCCGCGCCCGCGATCCTGCTCCCGCTCGATCGCGCGCGCGTCGCGTTCTATCGCCTCTTCGGCTCTTCGATCGGCCCGTGGTTCGCGTCTCGCGAGCTGCGCGTCACGGTCATCGCGTGCTCGGTCCTCTTGACGTCGATCCTCGGCGCGCTCTTCGCGCCGCTCTACATGCTGGCGCTCGGGCCCATCGTGATGGGCGTCCCGCACATCGTGTCGGATCTGCGCTACCTCGTCGCGCGCCCCGGCCTGCACAAGCGCGGCCTCACGTCGCTCTCGCTCGCGGCGTTCATCGTCGCGGGCGGCGCGCTCAACGATCTGCGCTTCGTCTGCGGCGGCGTCGTCATGGCGATCCTCCTCGGCGAGGGCTCGCTCCCGCGCAAGGTCGTGCTCGGCGCGTGCGCGGCGCCCCTCGTCGCCGGCACGCTGCTCTACCCCGGCTACGCGCAGCTCGCGCTCGCGCACGGCCACAACTTCATCGCGGTCGCGCTCTGGCTCGGTTGGGCGCGCGTCACCGACCCCGAGCGCGGTCCGCGCGGCTGGGCCACGCGGCGGTCGCTCGTCGCGCTGCCGATGGTCGTGCTCACCGCGTTGGTCGTCACGTTCGTGGCGGGTGGCTTTGACAGCGTATTAGCAAAGGCGCCCTCTTGGCTCCCGCCGATCGGCCAGAGCATGCGCTCGCACGCGGCCTCGCTCGCGCCCGGCTTCGGCGGCGCGTGGCCGCTCCGCTTGGTCGGGCTCTTCGCGTTTGCGCAGGCGGTTCACTACGGTATTTGGCTCCGCCTCGTCCCCGAGGACGACCGCCCGCGGCGCGCGCCCCGCTCCTTCTCGAGCAGCTGGGTCGCGCTCCGCCAAGACCTCGGGTTGCCGCTGCTCCTCACCGCCGTCGCGCTCGCGATCATCTTCGCCGGATGGGCCGTCGTCGATCTCATCGGAGCGCGCTCGGGCTATCTGCGCTTCGCCGTGTTTCACGGCCAACTCGAGGTCGTCGCGGCGACGCTCTTCCTCGTCGAGCGTCGCCGCATCGGTGCCCTCGAGCTGCCGCGGGAAGTGGAGCCCGCGCGGCAAACTCTGCGGATTTCCTAGCCGCCCCAGCCCTGGGAAACCTTGGCAACACCGTCGGGTGCGCTGCCCGCGCCTGAGCCCGCCTGGTTCGCCGCGGGCGGGTTGTAGATGACGCCGGACGTTGGCGCAGCGCCCCCCACACCGAAGACGAGCAGGATGGCGCTGCCGCCCGCGCCTGCTCCGCCGTTGCCACCAGCACCTCCAGCTGCGCCCTTACCGCCGGCGCAGGACGAACCACCTTGGTTGCCGAAGCCTGGTGCACCACCCGAGGCGCCAGCGCCGCCCGCCTTGCCGGACCCGCCCGGAGCGCCAGCTGCACCATGTCCCGCGGTCAGCTCGACGCCGTCGAACGTGAACTGATTCCAGAGAATGGCTGCGAAGCTCGAGCCCCCGCTCTGCCCGCCTTTGCCGGCGCCGCCACCGCAACCGCCGCTGCCGCCGCTCGAGCCGTTCACGTTGGCGCTCCATCCGCCGCCGCCACCGCCACCGCCGGAAGTGCCAGGAGTGCCGTCCGGAGCGACGGAGCTCGTGTAGCCTGTGGCCGTCATTTGACCAAACTGTTGTGCGTTGGCGCCATTGGTTCCGTTCGTGCCTGCGACGCCGTCGCGCCCTGGCTTGCAAGAGATCGCTTGGGGATTCGTGACAGCGTTGTAGGTGCAGCTCGCGACCGTCTGCGCCGTGCACCAGGCGTTCGTGCCTTCGTTGTTCTGGTTGACCTGACCCGCTGAGGGCGTGATCTGAGCCTTCCAGTTGCCGATTCCGTAGCCGCCATATCCGCTCGCCGCATTGCACGTGCTCGGTATGCTGTCTTCAAATTGGGTGGAGGAGCCCGCAACGCCGTGGACCCCGTCGGTGCCCTTCACGCCGTCCGCGCCCACCACGCCCGCCATTCCATTGCCTGCCGTGATGTCGACGTTGATGAGGTGGGTGATCGCATTTGAATAGATGCCAATCGACGAGCCGCCCGCGACGGTCGCGTCGCGCGCCGTGACGCTGAAGCCCATGATGGTCACCTCGCCATTCGCACTACTGGAGAGGATCGGGATGGTGTTGGCCGGCGACGTCAGCTGGCTGCGTCGCGAGAAGTCCCACTCCCAATCGCCCGAGCAGTTCATTCCACCATAGACCTCGACGGTCTCGGGCAGGGTGAGGGCCTCGTCGTAGCTGCCGGCGCAGACATAGATGCGGTTCACGGCAGGTGACACTGCCGTCAGCGCTTGCGAGATGGTCTGGAACGGCGCGGTCGCCGAGCCGTTGCCGCTCGGCCCTGCGAGCGAGTCGACGAAGAGGCCGCAGCTCGGCGTGACGAGCGCCCCGTCGAGCGGAGTGCACGACTCGGGCGGCCCGACAGGACCGCCGCCACCGTCACCGCCGGTATTGGCCATACCGCCGGTATTGGCCATACCGCCCGTGTTCTCCATGCCGCCGGTATTGGTCATGCCGCCCGTGTTTTCCATGCCGCCGGTGCCAGGCATACCACCGGTATTGGGCATACCGCCCGTGCCGGGCATACCACCGGTATTGGGCATACCGCCGGTGCTCGGCGTACCGCCTTGGCCGCCGACGTCGGGCGCGCCGCCCGTGTCCCCGCTGTCGCCGCAAGCCATTGACAGCATTGTCACGGCCAAGAGCGCACACGGTCCACCGAAGCCACCGCGCAGCGCGCGAAGTCCAACCCTGAGATCAAGCATGGTTCGTCCTCACCTTTCGAACTCGTCGGGGCACGCGACCTCGCGCGCCCCTCTGTCGAAAAGGGAGTCGAGGGGTGCCTCGGGCCGGGGACAGCGAACCCCGGCCGGCGTGCTCTTTTTTGTGAGGACCCGAAAAACCTAGGGAAACTCGAGCATCCGCGCGGCCACGCCGCCGACCTCACCGGCGGTCGTCGGGTCGTCGGCGGTGATGCCCTGAGGATCGGGCGCGGTGTCCCCCGTGTAAGCGATGATCAGCGAGTGGCCGCCGGCGCCCGGAGCGCCAGCCCCGCCGTCCGACCCGTCGCCCCCGTTGCCGCCGACGCAGGCGCCCTGGAAGTTCGCTCCGGCTGCGCCGCCGCTGCCGCCTTTACCGCCCAGTCCAGCGGTGCCGCCATTCGCGCCCGCGCCGACCGAGATGGTGCATTGGTCGAACACGACGTTCGCATCCAGCCAGAGGATGGCGATGCTGGAGCCGCCCGGGCCGCCGGCCTTTCCCCCTTTACCGCCGCAGCCACCGCCGCCGCCCCCCCCGCCGCCTTGATTGGTGAGCCCCGAGCCACCAGCACCACCGCCGCCAATGGCGCCGTCCATTCCGTCGGTGCCCGTGCGGGGCGTGTATCCGGTGTTGGAGATGCTCCCGATCCCGTCGGGTAGGGTGCCATCCGTCGCGGGCGCGCCGTCCGAGCCGCTGACGTCACCACAAGTCCCAACGTCGAGGGCCTGTCCCCCGAGACCGGGAGGCTCGCCATTCGTGGAGACCGTCGTGTTGGCGCCGGAGTCGGTGAAGCCGCCGTGGCCACCGTCGTTGTTGGAGCAGCCCAAACCGCCATCACCCGGGCCGACGATTGTCCCTGGCGCACCGTCCTCCCCACTGTCGCCGTCCATTCCCGCGACCCCTGGCGCACCGTCAGCGCCGTCATGGGTAACGATATCCACGCGCGTGAGACTCGCGACAGCGTGGTCGGCGATGAGCCCGATCGACGAGTCGCCGGGGCTCGCGGGGACGGGGCCCTCGATGAGGAAGCCATCGAGCGCGGCACCAGCGCCCGCATCGAAGATTACTGGGATGTCAGGAGCGGTCGCCGTGATCCTCGAGCGGCCCTCATCGTGATAGCGCCAGTCGTCACAGCTCAGCCCGCCAAACAGCCTGACGCCAGCGGGGATGTGAACAGGCCCCATCGAGGGCGTGTCGTCCGAGTCTTGGCAGACATAAATAAAGGTCGCGTCGTGCTCGATGGCCTCGACAATGGAGCCGAAGGGGGCGCTCTGTGAGCCGTCGCCGCCGGTCGCGCCGACCTTGACGAAGGAGCCGCAGCTATCCTGAGCGACCACTCCATCCTCCGGAGTGCACCCTTCGCCGAACCCAAACGACGGCCCACGACAACCAGCCCACGTCAGCGTGAGAGCCAGACTGCACGGGACCAAAGCCAATAAACGCATCGAGCGCATCACTGTTTCCTAACCGCCATTGTTTGATCGGCCGCGACCCCGTCCTTTGCTCCGCCTGGCCCGACTCCGGCTTGGCTGGGAGCGGGATGATTGAGCGTGGCGCCCGTCAGGTCGACCATGTTGTCGACATAAGCGACCAACAACGAGGAGCCTCCGGTCCCGCTCCCGCCGCGGCCGCCGTTCGAGCCGGCACCCCCAACCCCCCCTGGACATGAGCTTATGCCGTTTCCGTCGCTATAGGCCAGGCCGGCGATGCCGCCCGTACCACCTGGCTTGCCAACGCCGCCCTGTCCTCCCTTGCCGGCCTGTCCAGCGGAGAGGGTCACGTCCGAGAAAGAGGGGAACGACCCAATCGACAACAGGGCAATGCTGGACCCGCCTGCTGTGCCCGCCGTTCCCGGCGTTGCGCCGCAGCCACCAGCGCCACCACCGCCACCTGGATAAACGCCGCCGGTGTAGCTCGCGGCACCAAAGATCGCGCCGCCGCCGCCACCACCAGCGCCATGACCATTCGAAGTTCCGTCGGTCCCGTCCACACCGTAGACTCCGAGCGCGTCAACGATGAGACTGGCGAAGGTCCCATCCGTGCCGTCGGTCCCGGGCGGCGCGCTGGCACCAGGGCCGCCAGCTGAGCAGGTCATGTCCCCAACCCCGACGGAGTCTCCGCCGTTGTTCTGGGCGGGTAGGCCCTGGGCGCCATCCAGAATGGTCCCAGCGAACCCGCCAGTCAGTATCTTGTAACCGCCGAGGCCACCTGCCAAACCACAAGAACTCGTCCCTCCAGCAGCGCGGTTGTCTGGACTGACCTCGTTGGCATTCTGCCCATTACCGCCCGGATCACCAGCCACCCCATCCGTGCCATTCGTGCCGTCGGACCCGTCGTTCGCGGTGAGATCGACGCGATCGAGCGACACCACGACGCTCTCGAGGACGAGCGCGATCGAGGAGCCGCCGGGCACTGCAGAGCTCGCGGCCTCGATTGTGAGCCCGCTGAGCAGAGAGGGCTCGGTGCCGTTTTGGGAGAGCTTGTTCGATAGGGTGAGAGGGATCGTGTCTGGGTCGGAAGTCCACGCGGTGCGGTTCGCGAAGTCCCAACGCCATTCGGCTACGGAGCAGTCGATGGCCCCGTGGATCTCGACGCCGTCGCGGACTGCCACGGCCTCGTGGACGCCAGTGCCTGCGTTGCACACGTAGATCCTGCCGGGCGCGCCATTCAGGGAGGCTGCGGCCGCGCCGACCGTCGCGAAGGGGCTGGCCTGCGTGCCTGCGCCCTCCTCGGCTGCCGAGGGATCGACGAAGACACCACACGTCTCGTCGATGATCTTCCCGTCGCTCGTGGGCGTGCAGTGTTTGAACGCGGTTGCGCCGCCCGCGCCGCCGTCGCCGCCGTCTGCGGTGCCGCCGGCTGCTCCTGTTCCCGCGCCACCCGCAGCGCCGGCCCCACCAGCGCCAGTGTTCGAGCCGCCGTGGCCGCCCGTGCTCGGGTCACTGTCGCCGCAGGCAGCCGACAGAGCCACGCCGGCGGCCACGAAAAGGACATAAGAGCGCGCGGGGCTGACGCGTCTGACAGTTCTAGAAGTCATCGGTTCTCCCGGTGGTTCGCGAGCTTGAAGCCAAGGCCGCAGCACGAGTCGAGCTCGTCTGCTAGCTCGGCGAGTCTACCTTGGGGGCCCTCGGCGTGACCACCGAAACGCGGCGGACTGCGGTCGCGTTACGCAGGGCGGGTCTAGCGCGGTAGCGCCGCGAGGAGGGCTCGAAGAGCGCTGAAGGGTGGCCCTTATCCTTGCTTGGGATTCAGGATCGGGAGCCCGTGATCGGTCCTCTTCGTGAGGATCTCGAACGCAGCGCGGCTCCTCGAGCTGAGCGCGACAGGCGGGCGGCCCGGCCTCATGACCGTGAGCTCACACGAGGCGATCTTCGAGTTGAGACAGGTCTGCGTGCCGCCCGGCGGATTGTAATAAGGGAGCGCTACGAAATCCGAAGCGCGCGCGCGGATGGTCCCCGTGACGCGCCCCGCTGCGCCCTGGGTCGAGAACTCCCAATGGAAATAGCCGTACTCACCCTTCGCGCGGAGCGCGGTGAGGATGGTGTTGAACGCGAGCTCCTCGCCGTCGAGCCGCAGGACGAGCACTGTCATCGGCGGCGTGAGCACGGGGCCGAGCTTGACCTGCGCGGTCGCGACCTCGAGGAAGGTGTCGGGCGCGTCGTCGAACCCCGCGACTTGGCCCCACGCGTACTTGTCCGTGTGCTTCTCGCCCCAGTTGTGATTCTGGCTGCCGACCCAGTCGTCGATCGACCACGTGTCGTCGTCGACCGTGAGCGTCCCCGAGAAGACCGCGAGCGGCGAGCCGACGAGGGCTTTGGCTTTGGGCAGGGCCGCGCGATAGAGCGGCTCGTCGAGCAGGAGCAGGGGAGGTTGGTCCGAGCGATACCGTAGGCTCCAGCCGATGCGATGACCGCCGAGGGCCGCGCTCCCGTCGAGGCCCTCGTGATCGAGGCGAGCCTCCGCGATGCTCGCGGCGAGCGCGGTGCTCGAGAAGCTGCAGCCGCGGATGGAGTGCTCCTCTTTGACCGCGACGATGCGGTTCTTCTCCCCGTCGAACGCGATGGCCCAGAGCTCACCGAGCGCGTCGGCTGGCCGGCCGCGCGGCGAGAAGATCGTGTACCGAATCCAGAACGCGAGCGGCCTGCTCGGGTGGTTCGCCCGCTGAAACCAGCTCTCGTAGTGACCCCGCGGATCGCCAGCCGCCCAACGCGCGGCGTTCCAACGACGACGCTCTGCTTCGATCGACAGTCCCACCCTCGTCCTCCGTTCGTGCGCTCGCATGGATACGCCGTCCCTTGACACAAAGGAGCCCGGCGATAAAAGATGACTAAACGGTCGCGTTTGCCGCCGCTACGCTGAATTCACACAGGCCAACCTTTTTCGCTTCGCGAAAAAGACATGGCCCGCAGCCCGAACGGGGCCCCAACCCCGTCCGGGATCCCACGAGGGTCCAACCATGAACTACTTCACGGACTTCGAGCGGAAGAACCTGCAGCGCATCGCCGAGGTCGCGACCCCTGCGGGGCAGCACGTGCCGCCCATCACCGAAGCGACGGTCGACGCGATCGAGGGCGTCGTGGGCTTGTACGGGCAGGGCGGGCTCAAGGCGTATCGCGGCTTCCTCTGGGCGCTCGACGCTGCGTCGCTCGCGCTCTTCGGTGGCAAGCGCCTCGGGGATCTTCCGCAACCCGAGCGCGAGGCCGCGCTCCTCCGCCTCGCCGAGAGCGAAGCGACAGCGTGGTTCGTGCGCGCCGTGACGGCCCCGATGAAGGTCGCGCAGAGCCAGAAGAGCTCGCTCTCGACGGTCTTCGACACGCACGACGGGCGCACTGAGCCGCTCGCTCGCGAGCACGCGCGCTGGGAGCAGCGCATCGTCGATGGGCGCACGCTCGAGCATGACGAGACGCTCGACGTCGATGTCGTCGTCGTCGGCACGGGCGCGGGCGGCGCGCCGATGGCTCGCGCGCTCGCGGCGCGCGGTCACGCCGTCGTGATGCTCGAGACGGGCAGTCACTTCACGCGCTCGGATTTCGTGGGTCGCCCGCTCGAGCTCCAGCAGAAGCTCTATTGGAACGGCGGCGTCACGGGGTCGCTCGGCAACGCGGCGATCCTCGTGCCGATGGGGCGCACCGTGGGCGGCTCGACGACGATCAACTCGGGCACGTGTTATCGCACGCCCGAACAAACGCTGAAGCGCTGGCAGATCGATCTCGGCCTGCACGACTTCGCGCCGGGCGCGCTCGACCCCTATTTCGAGAAGGTCGAGGCCGCGCTCGAGGTCGAGGTCGCGCGGCCCGACACGCTCGGTGGCTGCGCGCGTGTGATTGCGCGCGGCTGCGACGCGCTCGGGTGGAGCCACAAGCCGCTCATGCGCAACGCGCCCGGCTGCGACGGTCAGGGCGTCTGCGTCTTCGGGTGCCCCACCGACGCGAAGCGCTCGACCAACGTGAGCTACGTCCCGCAGGCCCTGAACGCGGGCGCGATGCTCTACACGAACGCGCACGTCACCAAGGTCCTCGTCGAGGGCGGGCGCGCTGTCGGCGTCGTCGCGCGTGTCGGGGCGGGGGAGGGTGAGCGCCCGCGCCTCACGGTTCGCGCGCGCGCCGTCGTGCTCGCGGCCGGCACGCTGCACACGCCAGGCCTCCTGCTGCGCCAGGGCCTCGCGAACTCGTCCGGGCAGCTCGGTCGCAACCTGACCTTGCACCCCGCGAGCTACGCGTGGGCTGCGTTCGACGAGCCGATCCGCGGCTTCGATGAGATCCCCCAGGGCTACGGCGTCGACGAGTTCGCCGAGCAGGGCATCCAGCTCGAGGGAGCGTTCGTACCGCTCTCGCTCGCGGCCGGCACGATGGGCCACGTCGGTCGTCGCTGGACCGATCTGGTCGAGCGCCTCGACGAGCTCGCGTGCTTCGGCTTCATGATCGCCGACACGTCGCGCGGTCGCGTGGTCCTCGGGCCGAGTCGCCGCCCGCAGATGACCTACGTGATGAACGACCACGACGTGCGCCGCATGGTGAAGGCCTTCGGCTTGCTGTCGCGCATCTACTTCGCGGCCGGCGCGCGCCGCGTCTATCCAGGCCTCCAAGGCCGGGGCGAGCTCACGAGCCTCGCCGACGTCGAGCGCCTCGAGCACGAGGGCGTCGAGCGCGTGCGCCCGCACCACATCGATTTGAGCGCGTACCACCCGCTCGGCACCTGCCGCATGAGCGCCGATCCGCGCCGCTCGGTGATCGGCCCGACGCAGGAGACGTGGGACGTGCCCGGCCTCTTCGTCTGTGACGGCTCGTCGGTCCCCGGGCCGCTCGGCGTGAACCCACAGATGACCATCATGGCCCTCAGCGAGCGCAACTCCACCTTCGTCGAGCGCCGCATCGAGAACGGCGCGCGCCCGCGTCGCGCGGCCTCGGAGGGCGCGGCCGTCGAGTTCGGCGAGACGATGAGCGGCATGCTCGCGCTCGACGCCGCGGAGGGCGGCGGCTGCGTCGACGCGAGCTTCACCGTGCGCGCCGAGACCGCGAACAGCATCCTCGACGCGCTGAAGGACGGCGGCGGCAAGCTCCACCTCGACGGCGAGATCACGATCGCAGGCCTCGTCACGAAGCGACCTTGCGAGGGCACGCTCCTCATGCGGCCGAGCAAGCGCCGCGGCACGCTCGTCTACGATCTCTTCTTCGAGGACGACCAGGGCAACGCGTGCACGCTCCACGGTGAAAAGCACGCGGGCCTGCTCTCGGGGCTGCGCGGCATGACCACCCTCTACACCGAGGTCCGCCGCCAGACCGCGCTCTATGGTCAAGGTGTCTTGACCTTCGCGCTCTCGGATCTCGCCCCTTGGTTGAAGAGCTTCCGCGTCTTCAAGCGCGCGCTGCCGAACGCTGCGGAGTAGCGCCCGAGCGGTATCCCGAGCGGTATGCTCGGCGCGTGTGCATCGTCGCCGTCGCCGTGGATCCTGACGCTGGCCGCACCCCGCGGGGCCGCGCGCCGCTTCGCTTTCTGTCCGTCGGCAACCGCGACGAGCGCCACGATCGGCCGGCCGCGCCGCTCGCGCCGTGGCCCGGTGAGCCGCGCATCGTCGGCGGCCGCGATCTCGAGGCGGGCGGCACCTGGCTCGCTCTGCGCGAGGACGGGGCTTACGCCGTTGTCACCAACGTGCGCGCACCGGACGCGCGCCGGGCGAGCGTCCACGCGGGGCACCCGACGCTCTCGCGCGGGGCGCTCGTCGCTTCGTACGTGCGCTCGTCGCTCGGGCCCCACGCGTTCGCGAAGGAGCTCCCGAGCCGCGACGATTACCCTGCGTTCAACCTCATCCTGCGCGACGAGGTGGGGGCCTTCTACACGAACGAGCTCGGCGAGGTGACCAACCTCGGGCCTGGGCTCCACGGCCTCTCGAATCATCGGCTCGGTACGCCGTGGCCCAAGGTCGAGCGCCTGCTCGCGCGCCTCGAAGCGGCGCTGCGCGAACCCCCCAATGAATCCGACCCCGAGGACGCGCTCGTCGCCGCCTGCTTCGACGCCCTGTCGGATCGCACGCAGAGCCCCGACGCGTGCCTGCCGCAAACGGGCGTGCCGCTCGAGATCGAGCGGATGCTCTCCTCGGCGTTCGTCGTGAGCCCCGCGTACGGCACACGCGCCTCGACGGTGGTGCTCCTGCGGGCCGATGGCTCACAGCGCGTCGAGGAGCGCTCGTTCGGCCCGGACGGCGCGCTGACTGGCACGGCCCGAACGGTCTACACTCCGCGATAGGGGGTTAGCGTGCATCGGCGAATCGTCCAGTCTCTGTGTCTCCTCGCATGTTTCGGGGTGCTCTCTTCGTGCAAAGAGAAGAGCCGCCCCCAAGACCGCGACGATGAACAGACGCCTAAGTCAGCCACGGGGTCGAACAGCGCGCCCGTCGCCAAGGCTGTCGAGGAGGCCTGCGATCAAGGGGACGTAGCCGCCTGCGTCCAGGTCGCCGTCGCGCTCCAGAAGGGCGAAATCAGGTCGCGCGACGAAGACCGGGCGAAGCGGCTCCTCGAGCAGGCCTGTGACAAAGGCAATGAAGACGGCTGCCTCGAGCTCGGCCGGCGACTGATTGGCTTCCTCGCCACACCCGACGAAGAGAAGCGTGGTGTGAAGATTCTTATTCGCCAGTGCGGTGAGGGGCGGGCGCGTGCTTGTGGCGCCGCCGGGTTCGCGACCTCCATGGGACGCGGCACCCTCGGTGATCCGAACGTCGCGCGGAGCTATTACGAGAAGGGGTGTGACGCGGGCGACGCGGACTCTTGTGTGGGGCTCGCGGACCTCCTCTTCGAGGGAGACGGCGTCATGGAGGACCCCGCCAGAGCGACCGCCATTCTCCAGAAGAGCTGCGACAAAGGCGGCTTCGCGGCCTGTGATCGGCTGGGTTGGAACCTCGAGAACGGCTTCGACGTGTTCTCGGACATGCGCGCCGCGATGGTCCTCTACGAGAAGGCCTGTGACGGGAGCGCCATGTATTGCACCAATCTGAGCTGGGCCTACGCGCGCGGGTTCGGCGTCGAGCGCGACCTCGCGCGGGCCTACGAGCTCGCCTATCGGGCTTGTTTGGCGGGCGACGCCTGGGGTTGCTCCAACGTCGGAGCAAACCTACGAGACGGTAAGGGCACGGCCAAAGACGAGCCACGGGCCGTCCTCTACCTCGAAGACTCCTGTCAGAATGGCGTCGAGCGCGGCTGCCTTGGGCTCGCGCAGCTCGTCGAGCGAAGTGGTGTCGGCACCGACGCCGTGATGCGCTTGACGGCAAAGCTCAAGAGCGTCTGTTCGCTCGGCCGTGTGGTGGCCTGCGGCATGGTCGAGGCGCTGAAGAAGCCCGACAAGCCAGTCGACCTCGCCGCCCAAGCCAAGGAGCATGTCTCGAAGTGCGAGAACGACAAGAAGCCAACGTCGTGTTACCTCGCGGCCAGTGATTACCTGAATGGCTCGGGCGTCGCAGCCGACGCGTCGAAGTTCGCGAGCTACGCCAAAATGGCCTGCGACCTGGGGGAACCAATCGGTTGTGGGCAGCTGGCCTGGGCGCTCGGCGCGGGCTTCGGCGTGCCCGTCGACAATGCTCTAGCCGCGGAGATGGCCAAGACGGCATGCGACAAAGGGAACAAGTCAGCTTGCAACAACTACGGTTGGTACCTCGTCAACGGCAAGGGCGTCCCCAAGGACGACAAGCTCGCGGCGACGTACTTCGAGAAGGCATGTCCCATCGACAAATCGGGCTGCACCAATCTGGCCGACATCCTCATCCGGGGGACTCCAGAAGAGCAGCGGCTCGCGTACGACGCCCAAGAGAAGGGCTGCAGCGGTGGAAACGTCGGCTGCTGGATATACGTGAGTCTCCTCTTGTGGGGCCCCGTCGCCGACAAACACGACGAGCCCAAGGCTAGAGAGCTCCTGAAGAAGCGCTGTGACGCGAGGAAAGAGGTGGCGTGCGCCCGCCTCGAATGGCTTACCAAGAAGTAAGGGATCGCACAGGCGCGCGACGGCTGTCGCTACCCGTCAATGATTGCCGCGGCGCTCACAGCCATAGCGGCCCTTGAAGCAGCGATGGTCTTCTGCGCAAGCCGGCGTGCGCGCGCAGTCCTCGTCCGACGCGGGCACGCAGCCCTCGCCGGCGAGCGGGTCGCGTTGCAAGCTGCAGGCGCCCTCCTCGCGGCACGCTGTGGCTGCGCGGCAGTCCTCGTCGCGCGTCGCGCGGCAGCGGTCGCCGACGAGCGCGCATTTGCCCTGGTGGCTGCACTCTGGGCTGCGGCGGCAATCGGCGTCCGTCCCGGGCCCGCAATGGTCGCCGCGGAGCGCGCAGTAGCCACCCTTCACACAGGCCTCGGAGGCCGCGCAATCAGCCTCGCTGCCCACGACACACGCCCCCGCTCGCAGAGCGCAGAGCCCCCGTGCCTTGCAGCCCTCCGAGGCTGCGCAGTCGGCCTCCGAGCCGGCTACGCAACGCCCGCCGTCGACCACGCAGCGGCCCGAGGGCCCACAGAGCGGCGCGCAGTCGGCGGCGGCCCGGGGCAGGTCGACCTCGATCAACAGCGGTCCCTCGTCATGCAGGCCGCGGCAACCCGACACGACTCGCCAAGTCACGCCGAAGTCCTCTTGGTTCTTCGAGAAGTCAGAGGCCCTAACCTCATGTCCGCCCCGGTCGGAACCGAGCTTGACGGAGACGTCGGCGAAGACGCGGTGGCCGCCCTCTTCGATGGTGTGGCCGCAGCCCTCGAACGTGAACTCGAGCGGACCGACCTTGACGGGGTGCTTGGGCTCCAGCGTGAGCGAGCCGCCCGCGTCCGTGGGTGTCTGCGGACTGGCTGAAGTCGGCGCTGGATCCGCGGCGGATCGGTCGCCGCAGTCGACAGTTGCGCTGACAGCCGTGTAAAGGATGAGCCCCCATCCCGCACAGGCGCGTGGTCGCCCTCGCTCCACTATGGGGCCTTCTTCGGCGCGGAGTTCGACGCCGACCCGGAGCTCTTCTTCGGCAGAGACGACCGCGGCGCGCAAATCGCCGGGTCGGTCTGCTGTGCGCGATCCGTCAACAGACTTGGCCCCCCGACATGTTCGTAGCCCTCGGGGCAGCCGAAGCTGAGGCAAGGCTGAGGAGCTGCGGTGGAGGTCGCGCGCGCGCTGATCTTCACCTCGCTCGTCCCCGTCGACGTGGCAGCCTTCGGCGCGTCGGAGTCGCAAGCGCTGAGGACCCACGCCGACAGCGCCGCCGTGATCAAGCGGGCGCGGCGCGCGGTGATGGATTGACGATCCTCGTCCTCGCTCATATCGCTGAGACTACCCGCACTCGCGCGCTCGATGCCATTACACGTATGTAACTTTGGCTTGATGGAACTTGCCCCATGGCGAAGGCAAAGTCGAAGTCGGCAAAGAAGCCGTCTCGTAAGATTGATAAACAGCGCGACACGCCGGTGGACGTAGGGGATTGGGATGCCCCCGAGTTCGAGGCCGAGTTCAAAGGCTCGGCCCTCAGCTGGGAGGACAGACAGCTCCTAGGCAATGTCCTTCGATTCCTTTACACGGTTGTCAATCCTCGCCTCCTGCGTCGGGCCCTGCGGGCGGGCTATTCCAAGTCCGAGCACCGCATCCTTCGACGCGTCGTCCCCGTCGAGAGCGTCGACAAGTTCCTCAAGACCTTCTTCCTCGAGCTCGTGCAGCAGCCGCTCGGCCGCATGCGCGGGCGGTGGAGACCGTGCGCCGCTGCGCGACAAAGCACGATCGTTCGGTGAAACTGCGAACGCGGAATTCACACGGACCCCCGCCCTATCGAGAGCGAACGGGGCCCCAACGCCGTTCGGGTTCACAAGCTGGTCAAGTTCGCTGGGGCTTCGCTCGGGCCTCGCGCTGCCGCGTGTGAATCACCGCTCTTCCATCGCGCGGGTGAGGGCGTCGCGATCGCGGGCGCGGTGCAGGGCCTCGCGCGAGGTGATCTTGCCGCGCTTCACGAGGGACGCGAGCGCCATGTCCATCGTCTGCATGCCCATGCCGCGCCCGCCCTGCATGAGGTTCGGGACCTGGTGGGTCTTGCCCTCGCGGATCATCGCCGAGAGCGCGGTCGACCCGAGCAGGATCTCCTGCGCCGCGCAGCGCCCCACGCCGTCGGCGGTGGGGATGAGCTCCTGCGCGATGACGGCGATCAGGCTGTCGCCGAGGAGGCCGCGGATCATCGGCTGCTCGTCGGCGGGGAAGGCGTTCACGAAGCGGTCGATGGTCGAGTGCGCGCCGTTCGTGTGCACGGTGCCGAAGACCAAGACGCCGAAGCTCGCGAGCCGCAGCGCGAGCGCCATGGTCTCGGCGTTGCGGAGCTCACCGACGAGGATGACGTCGGCGTCCTCGCGGCCCGCGGCCCGCATCGCCGAGGGGAAGTCGGGGACGTGTTTGCCGACCTCGCGCTGAGTGATGCGCGCCTTGATGGGCGCGTGCACGAACTCGATCGGATCCTCGACGGTGAGGACGTGACACGCGCGCGTCTCGTTGATGTGGCGGATCATCGCAGCGAGCGTCGTGCTCTTGCCGGAGCCCGTCGGCCCCGTGACGAGGCAGAGGCCGGCGCGGCTGTCCGAGACGGTGCGAATCACGGGCGGCGTTCCGAGATCGTCGAGCGTCGCGATCTTCGTCGGGATCACGCGGAAGACGGCGCCCATGCCCGTGGTCTTGTGGAG
Source organism: Polyangiaceae bacterium (assembly GCA_046351325.1). Taxonomy (GTDB): domain Bacteria; phylum Myxococcota_A; class Polyangia; order Polyangiales; family Polyangiaceae; genus Xiheicaenibacterium. The sequence continues at coordinate 1,008,218 of JAXLYR010000002.1, forward strand.
GTAGCTCGCGCGGAAGCGAGCCTCGGGCGCGCTCGGATCCTTGCCGAAGGCGTGCGCGAAATCGAGGTCGAGCTCGTCCTCGAAGCGCTTGCGTTGCTCGGCCGAGAGGATGTCGAAGAGCCAGCCGGCGACCTCCTTCGCGGAGGCGGGTTCGTCGCGCATCGGCGCGAGCTCGCCGCGCACGCGGGCCATCGGCGGCTGTCCGACCGAAATGTGGAGGTCGCTCCCTTTCTTCGAGAGGAGCGAGCGAAACAGCGGATCGATGGAAGCCATCTCAGGTGCCTCCGCGCTTGTTGAGGAAGGCGCCAGCTTTGCTGAAGAGCGCACCGAGCGCGCTCTCGGGGGGTGCGGGAACGGCAGGCGCGAGCGGCGGCGCTTCACCCTGCGGCGAGGTCGGTTGGCGGGGCAGCGAGGTCTTCTGCGGCTCGAGCGCCGCGAGGAGCTCTGCCTTTTCGGGCGTCGCGAGGAGCGCGTCCTCTTGGGTGATGGTGCCCGCGGACACGAGCTCCGCGAGGGCCTCGCCGAGGCGCAGGATGCCCGCGCCGCGGCCGCGCTGGAGGAGGCTCGGGATTTGGTACATCTTCTCGTCGCGGATGAGGCTCGAGAGCGCGACCGAGCCGGGCAAGAGCTCGAACGCAGCGACGCGACCCTTGCCGTCGGCGCGCGGCACGAGGCGCTGGCCGGTGACGGCGCGCAGCGCTCCGGCGAGCGTCGCGCGCACCTGGCTCTGATCCGCGGGCGGGAAGAGATCGATCATGCGGTCGATCGCGGCGCGCATCGTCGGCGTGTTCATCGTGCCGAGCACGAGGTGGCCCGTCTCCGAGGCCGAGAGCGCGATGCGCACGGTCTCGGCGTCGCGCAGCTCACCGATGACGATGATGTCGGGGTCCTGGCGGAGGGCGCCCTTCAGCGCGCGCGCGAAGCTCGTCGTGTGCGTGCCGACCTCGCGCTGGCTGACGATCGCGCGCTTCGACGGGAGGAGTATTTCGACCGGATCCTCGACGACGAGGATGTGCGCCGAGCGCGTCGCGTTGATGGCCTCGACCAAGCACGCGAGCGTGGTCGTCTTGCCCTGACCGCTCGGGCCCGACACGAGCACGAGGCCTTGGGTGAGCTGGCCGAGCGGTGCGAACTCCTTCGGTAGGCCGTAGTGATCGGCGCTCGGCGACGGCGGAGGCAAGACGCGGATCGCGAGCTTCGGACCCGCGAGCGTGACGGTCGCGTTCACGCGCAGGCGCACGCCGTCGGCCTCGTCGAGCGTGAGCGCCGTGCACGAGCCGCCGGAGCGATCGAGGGTCGCGAGCTTCGCGGCGGGGACGAGTCGCTTGAAGATCGCGTCCATCTCGGCAGGGTCGAGGGGGCGACCGCGATCGAGGGCGACGAGCCCACGCGGACCGCGAGCCTCGGGGGGTGTCTTCGCGACGAGATGCAGATCGGAGGCCCCGAGCTCGAGCGCCTCGAGCACGAGGTTCACGAGGTGATCGGCGGTGTGCCGTCGCGCGGCGCGAGGCTTCGGGGGCTCGGGCGCGGGGGGCGCAGGCGAAGACACGGAGACCGCGAAGTCGACCTCGATCTCGAAGTCTTCCTTCGGCGGCTCGGGCTCGGGCGTGGGGGGCGGCTGCTTCACGCGCGCCGACGGGACGGCAGGCGCGGTCTCCGCTCGCTGAGGTTCTCGCTCGCTCGGCGAGGGCTCGCGCCGCAGCTGCATCGGCGGCTCGCGCACGGTCGCTTGACGGGTCGCTGCCTCCGCGGCGCCGTGTCCGGTGGCGGCGCGCGTGGCGAGCGGATTCGGGGCCTGAAGGGCCTCTTGGGGCAGCGCAGGCGGAGGGGCAGGCGGGCGCACGGCGGGGCGCGGTGCGCTCGAGCGACGTCGCGGCGGCGCGTCCTGCCGAGCAGCGGGAGGTGGCTCGGTGCGTCCACGCTTGATGGTCACGCCAGCGTGCGGCGCCTTCGGGGACTCGTGCGCGGCGGCGCGAGCCTCGTGGGGCTCGTGAGGGGCGCGCTCGAGCTCTCGGCTCGGGCGCTTGATCGCCGCGCGCGAGGGACGACGGATGTGGTCGCGGTGCTCCGAGCGCAGCTCGCGCGAGGGGTTCGGCTTCGCGGGCTTCGTCGCGACGAAGGACGCGACGACCTCGCGACCGCGCAGCGCGACCGAGATGCGCACGAGCCCGCGCGGGCTGTTCCAGACCCACGAGACCGGCGAGCTGTCGAGGTTGTCGAGGCGATCACGCGCGCCGCACTGACCGCACATCTCGAGGACGTCCTCGTCGGTGAGCGCCTCGTCGCCGATGTTTCGCATGTCGGCGCCGCGCAGCACGCGAGCGCGCCTGCCGCTCATGAGCTCCACCGTCGACGTGCCCTGCGGGTCCAGATTCGAGAGGAGTTCTTTCAGCGTGAGCATCGGCAGTCTGGCGATGTTACGCGAGCCCGAGCGCTCGGGCGGCCGCTCCCAATGAATGTTTTGAGATCCGCCGGCCACAGAGCCAGAATCGCGGCTGTGTGTGAGAGGGGCTCGCGAACGCCTGGAGCGACACGAGCCCGAGACCATCAACCACTGTGCGAACCGCACAGAACGATTCGGCGGTATTAGGGGTGCTGACACTTCGAGATCTCGTCGGCAACGTGGTCGCGCGGCGCACGCGCCGTGGCCTCGCGTTCGACTGGCTTCGACTTCGGGCGCGCGTTCGCAACATGGGCTCCGCCGCGGTCCCGCCGCACCGGATGCTCCACCTCGGCTGTGGTGGACGTCGTGTGCCTGGGTTCGTGAACGCCGATGTCACCAACAGCGACTGGGACATCGACCTCGCCTCGGGGCGCTTGCCTTGGGTCGACGGCGCGTTCGATCGCGTCGTCTCACAGCAGGTGATCGAGCACCTCGAGCTCGACTCCCAGCTGAAGCCGCTCCTCAAGGAGATCGTCCGCGTCCTCGCCCCCGGTGGTGAGGCCTGGCTGACGTGCCCCGATATGGAGGCCATCTGCCGCTCCTATTTGGCCGACGGCGGCGCGACGCTCTTGAAGGATCGGCAGAAGCGGTGGCCTGACTTCTCGCTCAACGGGCTGCCGGCGCAGCACATGGTGAACGTCCTCTTTCACCAGGCCGGCGAGCACGTGAACCTCTTCGACATGCCGCTCCTCGAGCACATCTTGAAGGAGGCGGGCTTCGCGCGGGTCGATCGCGTCAAGGAGAGCGACCTGCTCGAGCGCTTCCCTGGCTTCCCGCTGCGCGACGACGACGATATCTCGCTGGTCGTCCGCGCGACGAAGTGACCGCGCGCTGAGCTCCCAAGGTGACCTCCGGGCGGGTCTACTCCTCGACCTTCCACCGGCGATGATCCGCGCCGGAGAGGCGCCAGGTGCTCCAGGCGGCGCCGCCCTTCAGCTCGAAGCCTGTGTGCCGCGAGAAGCGGCGCTCCTCGCCGAAGAGCTCGACGTACACGAAGTGCTCGTCGAACCGCGTGATCGGCACGACGGCGCGCTCGCCGTGTCGCGGCCCGTTCACGATGGTGACGGTTACGCGGGTGTCAGCGGTCACGGCTCCGGCGCGGGCAGGTCGGCGCGCGCGCGGGCGACGCGCTCGACGAGCCGGTCGAGCGCGAGGTTGCCTGCCGCGCCGAGCGAGACGCGGGCGCGCAGGCTCTCCGCGACAGCGTCGGCCGAGGCGCTGTCGCTCGCGTGCGGGTCGTTGCGAACGCCGTCGGCGATCTGTCGATAGGCCTCGCGGAAGGGCACGCCGCTCTTCGCCAGATCGACCGCGCGATCGGTTGCGAGCATGTCGTTGCTCACGGCGGCGGCCATGCGCTCGGGCGCGAACCGCATGCCGCGCACGACGACGAGCGAGACGCCGAGCGCGGCCTCGCCCTCGGCGAGCGCGCGGAGGAGGAGCCTTCGTCAGCTGGAGATCCCGGTGATAACCGGCCGGGAGCGACACGAGCCCCATGAGCTCGGTGATGGCGCCCTGGACGACCGAGCACGAGGCGCGCAGGAGCTCGACGACGTCGGGGTTGCGCTTCTGCGGCATGATGGAGGAGCCCGTCGTCAGAGACTCGGGGAGCGCGATGAAGCCGAACTCGCTCGTCGTGAAGAGGCTCGCGTCCCACGCGAAGCGCCGCACGACCGCGAGCGCGTGCCAGACCGACGTCAGCATGACGACCTCGCTCAGGCCACGCGACGACTGCGACCAGAGCGGGTTCACGTCGACGGCCTCGAAGCCGAGCTCGCGCGCGACCCCGTCGCGATCGAGCGGGAGGTTCACGCCGTAGCCGGCCGCGGCGCCGAGCGGGCTCTTGTTGGCGAGGGCGCGCGCCGACGCGAGCGAGCTCGCTGCGTCCAGGAGGCCCTCGGCGAAGGCCGCGGCCCAGTGCCCGACGTTCTGCGGCATCGCGCGCTGCAGGTGCGTGTAGCCAGGCATCGCGAGGTCGCGTCCCTCGGCGGCGCGATCGAGAAACGCGCTCGCGAGCTCGATCGACAGCGCGCGCATCCTGTCGAGCGACGCGCGCTCGAAGAGGCGCGTCGCGACGAGGACCTGATCGTTGCGGCTGCGCCCGAGGTGCACTCGCTTGCCGGTCTCACCGAGCCGCTCGACGAGCGCGGCCTCGATCGCGCTGTGGCCGTCCTCATGAAACGCCTCGACGGTGAAGCGACCTGCGCGGACCTCGACCTCGAGCTCCTCGAGGGCGGCGACGAGCCGCGTGGCCTCGGCGTCGGGGAGCGCGCCGGCGCGCGCGAGGCCGCGGACGTGAGCCTTCGACGCGATGAGATCCCAAGGAAGGAGCTGCCGATCGAGCAGGTGATCGTCGCGCGAGGTGAACGCGAGCGCGACGCGATCCGGATCGTAGCCCTTGTCCCAGAGTGGGCGGTGCCCGCTCACGAGGAACCGAAGCTCTCGTCGACGAGCGCGCGGAGCTCCTCGCGCCGCGCGTCCTCGCTCGCCGTGCGCGTGCGTCGCCCGGCCGCGCCGCCGCTCTTCGGGCCGTCGCCGAGCTGCTTCATGACCTCTTGCTCGAGCGCCTCGACCGGATCGACGGGCTCGCGCTTGCCGACGCCGAGAACGTTGAGCAGGCGCGTCGCGATCGAGCCGCTGCGCGGCGGGCGCACGACGAAGTTGTCGGCCTCGAGCGTCGCAGGCCCGTCGTCGAGCATGCGCACGAGCGACTTGTTGCCGCGCACGATCGCCGCCGCGGCCTCGTAGAGCGACGCCGCCACGGGGTCGAGGCTCGTCAACGCGATCTCCTCGGCGTTGGGCGAGCGCTCGGCCTGCCGGCCCGCGGCGACCGCGAGCGCGAGCACGGCCTCGGGCGCGGAGAAGCTCGTCGCCGAGTGGATCTTCACGCCGCCGCATCCCTTCACCGCGATGCCCGAGCCGTTCGCCACGAGGACGCCGAGGCCGAGCATCGTCGCTGCAAGGTCGCCCGCGAGCTGGCGCTCACGCCCCGAGAACGCGCGGAGGATGTCGGCCTCGCGCAAGAAAATCTGCCCGAGCGCGCGCGAGAGCGCCGTCGTCAGCGCGGTCGAGTGGGCAACCTCCGGCGTCGCGACCTGGACGACGTAGCCGTCACCGACCTCGGTCACGCGCTCGCCCGAGAGCGTCTTGACGCTCGCGGTGCCGCACCCGCCCGACGAGCACGACGACACGACGCGGCCCTCCTCGGGGTCGATGATGGTGAGGTTCGTCGGGACGTCCGAGAGCCCGACGTGCTCCTTCATCCGGTCGAAGAGGCGCCCGACCGACGCCGGCGTGCGGTCGAACTTGTCCGGGAAGAAGCGGGCGTTCGGCAGCACGAACGGCCCGACGGGTTCGCAGCCCGCGAGCGCGAGCGTGCCCGCTCTCCTGAAAATCCAGCGCGTTTGGTCTTCGGTGATCGGCAGTGCGCTCACGCCCCGAGCTTACACCAATCGCGGGTGCGGAGCCCGGGGGCCGCCGACCGCTCGCCTTCGCGCCGCGAACTTGGCATGCTCCGCGCCCCATGACCGAGCCCGCACTCGACATCTCGCAGCGCAAGAGCGACCACATCGATCTCTGCGCCACCGGCGACGTCGCATTCAAGGCAAAGACCACACTCTTCGAAGAGGTGGAGCTCGTCCACGACGCGCTCCCCGAGATGACGCTCGACGATATCGACCCCTCGCTCGAGCTCTTCGGCAAGAAGCTGAGCGCGCCCATCGTCATCGCCGCGATGACCGGCGGCACCGAGAAGGCCCGCGCGATCAACCTCGAGCTCGCGCGCATCGCGGACGAAGAGGGCTACGGCTTCGGCCTCGGCAGCCAGCGCGCGATGCTCGACGCCTCGGCCGGCCGCGACCCCACCTACGACGTGCGCGCCGTCGCTCCCAAGGTCCTTTTGCTCGGGAACATCGGCGGCGTGCAGGCGCGCGCGAGCGGTCGCGCAGCGCTCGAAGATCTGGTCGGGCGCGTGCGCGCCGACGCCCTCTGCGTTCACTTGAACCCCGCGATGGAGATCGTCCAACCGGGCGGCGATCGCGACTTCTCGGGCATCGTCGACACCCTCGGCGAGCTCGCCGACGAGCTCTCGATCCCCGTCATCGCGAAGGAGACGGGCTGCGGCATCGGGCCTCGCGCCGCGAGCAAGATCGCAGGCGCCGGCGTGCGCCACCTCGACACCTCGGGCGCCGGCGGCACGAGCTGGGTAGCGGTCGAGATGCAGCGCGCCGCGGGCGACGCGAAGCACCTCGGCACGGTGCTGCGCGACTGGGGCGTGCCGACCGCGGCGAGCGTCATCGTCGCCGCGCGGACCCGGCCGCGCTTTCACACTGTCATAGCGACCGGCGGCGTCTCGAGCGGCATCGACGTCGCGAAGGCGATCGCCCTCGGGGCGCACGCGGGCGGCATCGCGCGGCCCGTGCTCCAGGCCCTGACCGAGGGCGGCCCCGAGGGAGCGCGCGCCTTCCTCCGCCGCGTCAAGGCCGAAATCATGAGCGTCATGCTCCTCGTCGGAGCGCGCAACCTGGACGAGCTGCGTGACGCGGATGTCATCCTCGGCCCGCAGCTCGAACGCTGGCGTTTGCTCGCGAGCGACCACAAGAAGAGCAGCGCGCGTGCGCGTCATGCGCGTCGCCGTCGCTGAGCCCTCGAGCATCACTTTCCCGAGACGCGAGCGGCGTGATAGCGTCCACGTCGACATGTCCGAAACGCCGCTGGGCTCTGCAGAGGGGAAGCCCGCCGAGGCCAAGGCATCCGTCCGGAGCGACCCACCGCCGGAGGACCTGAAGCGCGAGCGGGATGCGTTCATCCAACAGTTCTTCCGGCGCGGCGCTCAGCTGTCGGAGGAGCTGCTGAGCGACATCGGCAAGCTACGCGAGCAGGTCCGCGGGCTCGAGGCCGAGAACGCGCGCCTCCGAGCGCAGGTCGCGAGCGACGACGCCATCCGCGAGCTCCTGCGCAAGATCGAGAACCTCGAGGAAGAGAAGCGAGTGCTCGTCGCGCACGCGCACCGCTCGCCGATCTCGACCGACGAGTTCAGCTCGCGCTTCGGTGAGCTCGAGCGCGAGCTCGACAGCCTCGGGATGTTGCATGTCGCGAACGTGCAGCTGCACGCGGCGACCTCGGTGCGACGCGCGTTTCGCTCGCTCCGCGAGCTGCTCGCGCAGTTCCTCGGGGCCGCGCAGTTCGCCGTGTTCTGGGAGGTCGAGAGCCCCACGCCCGGCTCGAGCGTGCTCGTGCCGATCTCGACCGAGGGCCTCTCCACGAAGGAGGCTCGCGACTTCCTCATCGACGATAGCCCGGCGGCCGCGGCGTACACGCGCAGCCAGCTGTGGAGCGACACCTCGGCCGACCCGTCTCACGGGAGCATCGAGCGCCCCGCGGTGGTCATCCCGCTGTCGATGGCGCAAGCCCGTGTCGGCGCGATCGTGATCTTCCGGACGATGCCGCAGAAGGTCTCTTTCGACTCGGCGGACATCGAGCTCTTCAAGCTTCTCAGCACCCAGGCCGCACCCGCCATCGTTCACGCCCACCTGTTCGCACAGTCCGGCCGCAAGACGCCCGGAGTGCAAGCCTTCATCGACCAAGAGGACTGAGGCATGGCCGAGTACTCGTGTCTGATCGTCGAAGACTCTCCGATGATGCGTCAGCTCTTGGTGTTCGCGCTCGCACGCGTGAAGGGGCTGAAGGTCACCGAAGCCGATGACGGTGTCGATGGGCTGCGCAAGCTCGCCCAGCAGAAGTTCGACATCATCATCACCGACATCAACATGCCCATCATGGATGGGCTGAAGCTCGTGAAGCGGGTGCGCAGCGATCCCGTGCACAAAGACACCCCGATCATCATCATCACGACCGAGGGTTCGCAGGAGGATCGCCAGCGCGCGCTTCAGCTGAGCGCGAACGCTTACATCACGAAGCCCATCCAGGCTCCGCAGGTCATCGCCAAGGTCAAAGAGCTACTCAAGATCGAGTAGCGAGCCTGCCTGGGGGTTGGCACGAAGCCACGCCCGCCCGTGATGCGGGCCGTGCTTTTCAGCAGCCTCAAAACAAAAGCCGAACGGGGTTGGGCCCCGTTCGCGTGCGGGGCGACCTTTTCGGCGGTCGGCGAAAAAGACACGGCCCGTGCAAAACACCGCTACGGCTGGCGGAGCAGGACGCGGTTGCGTCCGCAGCGCTTCGCTTCGTAGAGCGCCTCGTCGGCGGCGGCGATGAGCGCGAACGAGGTGTCGGCCGCGATGACAGGGTAGGCCGCGACGCCGATGCTGATGGTGATCGCGAGGCGTCGACCGTCGTGTTCGAAGACGCTCGACTCGACGGTGTTGCGCAGGCGCTCACCGAGCACGCCAGCGTGCTGGAGCTTCACGCCGCGGCAGAGGATCGCGAACTCCTCACCGCCGTAGCGGGCGAAGATGTCCTCTTGTCGGAGGGCGCCCATCGTGATCTTCGACAGCTTCTCGAGCACGTAGTCCCCGGCCAAGTGACCGTAGGAGTCGTTGATGCGCTTGAAGAAGTCGACGTCGAACATCAAGAGGCTCAGGTCGACCTGGTGACGGCGGGCGTACGAGAGCTCGCTGTCGAGCCGGTCGAGGAAGAACTTCTTGTTGAAGGCGCCGGTGAGCCCGTCGCGCAGCGCAGCGTCGTACATCCGCTGCTGGAAGCTCTCCTCGATGTCGTCTTGGTAGCCGAACTTCAGGATCGTGGTCGGCCCGAGGCGAATCTTGTCGCCGTCCTCGAGCGTTTGTCGGCCCATCACGCGGACGCCGTTCACCATCGTGCCGTTCGCGCTGCCGAGGTCCTCGATGACGAAGGTCGAGCCCTCGATCACGATGCGAGCGTGGCGACGGGAGATGCCGTCGTCCGCGAGTCGAATCGTCGCGTTCGAAGCACGCCCGACGATCGTCTCGACCCCCTCGAGTCGGTACATCTCCCCGACGTTCGTTCCCGCCAAGACCACGACACTCGCGCGATCTCGGGGACGTCTCTTGCGCAGCTCGTTCTCGAGCTCTCCCATGCTCGCGACCATCGTCGCGTCGGGATCCTCGTCGAGCATCGACCTCGGCATTCCGCTCAAGGAAACCATCGACAGTCTCCGCCGGTCAAGCGGATCAGGTCTCGGTCGGTGCGCCGAGCGCCTTCGTCGTGGACGGAGCGAGGGGCACGAGCAGCGGCTCGACCATGAGTTCTCCCCAGCCGCTCGCGGACCGCTCCATCGACAGAATGGCGGCGTCTGCGAAGCGCTCGCCCTGGTAGACGGCCTCACCCACCGAGCCGACGTTGATGACGCGGACCCCGAGCACGGTGCGGTCGAAGGGCACGTGGGAGCCGCCACAGACCACGACGTCCGCGGGGTCGTCACCGAGCAGCGCGTCGACCTCTTCATCGGACATGTCGTGGGTGATTGGCTCGGTCGGATCCTTCGGCGAGCCGTGCACGAGCACGAGCTCACCGCCGTCGGGGAGCGGCAAGCGGGCAGTCGGCTCGAGCCGCGCGAGCCGCGCGAGGATGAGGTCGCCGAGCTCCGCGCGCACGGCCGCGAGCCGCTCGACGCGAGCCTTCTCCTCGGGCGTCGATGCTTTGACCTTCGAAGGATCCAACGTCGCGATCGCCTGATCGGAGAGGCCCTGCACGCACGTCATCGGCAGCGAGGCGAGTCGCCGCCACACTGCGAGCGGCTGCGGCCCGGGGAAGCACAGATCGCCAGCGACGAGGACCTTGTCGAAGCCGCGCCGCTCCGCCTGCGCGAGCACGGCGCTGAGAGCGTCCGCGTCCCCGTGAATGTCCGAAATGCAGAGCCACCTCATCGAGGCCCGGCTCCTTGCACGGCGTGCGCGCGACGTGAAGCGAAGACCGCAGAGCGTCGCGTCGTATAGTGCGCTCGTGCGCAAGCCGCTCAGCCCCCGCTTGCTCGAGCTCGCGGACCGCGTCGATCCAGTCCGCGCGCGCGGCTTGGCGAGCGATCTCGCTGCGCGCTACGGCAGCGACAGCGACGCGCTCGCGGCCGCGGTGCTCCTCGCGACCTGCTACCCGGCGCTCACCTCGCTCGTCGAGCGCGATCCACTCGTCGCTTCGCACGCGCTTCGCGATCGCGAGCGGGAGCGCACCCACGAGGAGCTGCGCGCGCTCGCGGACGCGGCCGTCGCCGCGCCCGACCTCTCGGCCGAGGAGGCCGAGACGCGCGTGCGCCGTGGCTTGCGACGGTTTGCGCGGGCCGAGCGCGCCCGCATCGCGCTCCGCGAGATCCTCCCTCGCAAGCTCGGCGGCGCGGACGTGGACAGCGCCGCGCGAGAGCTCTCGCTCCTCGCCGAGGTCACGATCGACATCGCGCTCGAGGAGGCCTTCGCGTGGGCGAGGCGTCGCTTCGGTGAGCCACGCGATCCGTCCGGCGCGCCGTCGCGCTTCGTCGTCCTCGGCATGGGCAAGCTCGGGGGCGAGGAGCTGAACCCAGGCAGCGACATCGACCTCATCTATTTCTATGACGTCGATGAAGGAACCGTCACCCCGGTGGGAGCTCCGCCGGACGCCGCGCCCAGCTCTACGACGGTCGGTGAGTTTTGGCGCCGCGTCGCGCGCAGGCTCACCGCGACGCTCGAGGACGTGACCGAGGACGGCCAGGTGTGGCGCGTCGATCTTCGTCTTCGACCCGACGGGAGCGCGGGCGCGCTCGCGCTCTCGCTCGCCGCTGCGGAGCGGTACTACGAGTCGTTCGGGCGGCTTTGGGAGCGCGCGGCGCTCTTGCGAGCGCGACCCGTCGGCGGGAGCCGCGAGCTCGGCTGGCAGCTCCTCGACGTCCTCGCTCCATTCGTGTGGCGCCGTCGCGTCGACCCGTCGATCGCGGTCGAGCTCGTGCACCTCGTTCGGCGGGCGCGCGCCGAGCTCTCGGACGATCCCGAGACGGACCTCAAGCTCGGGCCCGGCGGCATCCGCGAGGCCGAGTTCTTCGTGCAGACGCTGCAGCTCGTGTGGGGTGGGCGCGACGCGAGCTTGCGCGCGCGGCCGACTCCAGTCGCGCTCGCGCGCCTCGCGAGCAAGGGGCTCTGCACCCACCGCGAGGCCTCCGACATCCACGACGCGTATTACTTCTTGAGGCGCGCCGAGCACGTCGTCCAGGTCGCGAGCGGCGTGCAGACGCACTCGCTGCCGCGCGACGGCGAGGGACGCGAGCGCGTCGCGCGCGTCCTCGGCTTCGACAGCTTTCGTTCCTTTTCTGCGGCGCTCGCGAACCATCGCGAGCGCGTCGAGCGGCGCCTCACTGCGCTCTTGCCCGAGGGCGAGGTCCCCGTGTCGCGCTGGGCGGCTCTGCTCGGGGCCCTCGAGGCCGGCGAGCTCGCGCCCGTCGTCGAGTCGCTCGGTCAAACGAGCCCGTCCGCCGTCGCCAGCGACGAACAGCGGCACGTGCTCGCGCGCGCGCTGCTCGATCTGTCGGGGCACCCCGACGGCGTGCTCAGCGAACGCACCCGCGAGTCTTTTCCCGGCCTCGCCGACACGCTGCTCGACGCGCTCTTCGACGCGGCGGACCCTTCGCAGGCCGCGCGCTACCTCCGCGTCTTCTTCTCGCGCGTGAAGCAGCCGGCCGTCTACGTGCGCCTCCTCTACGCCGATCCGGCCGCGCTCCGTCGTCTCGTCACGCTGCTCGGCGCGAGCGCGTTCGTCGGCGACACGCTCTCGAACAACCCCGAGCTCGGCGACGTCATCCTGTTCCAGCGCGAGGTCATCACACCCGAGGCCGCGCGCCGCGAGGTCATGGCCGCAGGCGAGATCCCCGCTCGCCCCGACGAAGACCCCGACGAAGCTCTCGTCGGAGCGCTGCGCATCGCGAAGACGCGGCTCACACTGGAGACCGTCCTCGGCGATCTCTCCGACGCGCTCACCGTGAGCCAGGTCAACGAGGTCCTCACCGCCGTCGCGGACGCGTCGCTCGAGGTCGCCGCGCGTCGCGCGACGCACGCGGGCTCCGAGAGCGGGCGCGGCTTCGCCGTCATCGCGATGGGCAAGCTCGGTGGTCGCGAGATCAGCTACGGCTCGGATCTCGACGTCCTCTTCGTCTACGACGCCGCGTGTGCGCCCGATCCGACGGAAGCGACGGGCTACTTCACGCGCGTCGCGCGTCGCGTGATCCGCTACATCTCGACGGTCCACGGCGCGGGCCCCGGCTACGAGCTCGACACGCGGCTGCGGCCCTCCGGCAATCAGGGCCTCCTCGTCACGAGCCTCGAGGCCTTCGCGCGCTACCACGGCGTCGCTCACGAGCCGTCGACGGCTGGCGCGGTCGGCGGTCGATCGGCGATTTGGGAGCGCATGGCGCTCGTGCGCTCACGGTTCGCAGCAGGTGATGCCGAGCTCGGCGCGCGGTTCATCGGACTCGCGCGCGCGGCTGCGTTCGGCGAGGTCGTGGACGCGCCCGCAGCGGCGCGCGAGATCCGCCGCATTCGCGAGCGCGTCGAGCGTGAGTCGAGCGCGGAGCGCTTGGGCGCTTATGACATCAAGCTGGGGAAGGGGGCGCTCCTCGACATCGAGTTCATCGCGCAGTTCCTTCAAGTCGTCCACGGCGCACGCCTCGGGGAGGACGCACGCGTCGCGCGCACGCAAGACTCCCTCGAGGCGCTCGCGAGGGCGGGTGTGCTCGGCGTCCACGAGAAGCGGGCGCTCGTCGAGGCGTACGCGTTTCTGCGTCGCTTGGAGCTGCGCGTGCGCGTCGCGCGAGGTGACGCCGACCATGTCCTCGATACGCGAACCGCAGCGCTCACGCCCGTCGCGCGCCGCGTGGGCCTGCGCGATCACGGGCTCCACACGGCCGCTGACACGCTCCACGCGCGCTATCGGGACACGACCTCGACCGTGCGCGCGCTCTTCGACGAAATCTTCCCCGCGGGGTGAAGCGACGCTTCAGCGCAGCTTGTTGAAGATGCACACAGTGAGCTGCGGATCTTCGACGACCGCGCCGTTCTTCAAGCCCAACGTCGTGGGGAGCGGCTCGCCACCGCGCTCCGTGTTCGGGTCCGGCTCGAGGATGATCTTGTCGCCCTTCAGCGTGTAGGTCCCCGCCCTCGTCACGATGCCGCTCCACACGCAGGTGCGGCCAGGCGGGCAGGGGGACACCATGTCGACGGCCTCGAACCGCTCGTGCGTGAACGAGATCTGCCGCTCGTACGCGCGCTTGTTGCACTGAGGGCTCGACCACTTGCCGATGAGCGGATCGGTTGGTCGCGCTCCGCCCGAGCTCGAACCGGCCGGCGAGCCCGTGCTGCCCGTCGAGCCGGTGCTACCGGTCGAGCCAGTGCTACCGGTCGAGCCCGTGCTGCCCGTCGAGCCCGAGTCACCGCTGCCGCTCGAGCTCCCATCGCTCGACGGCGTATTCGAGCCATCGCCGCTGCTCGAGCCACAGCCGACGAACGAGACGAGCCCCATCAAGAGAACCGCGACACGACCAAAAACCATGACGGTTCAATATCACGAGGGGAGAGGCCTGACATGGCCACAAAACCTGCGCTCAGCCGACCCCAATCACGGGAATTGCAGCGTGTTCTTGGCTTGCCCGTTCGATGCGGACCCGCCGGTGCCGCCCGTGCCGGCAGCGCCCAAGGTTACAGAAGTGTTCGTGAGTGTGGGCGCCGTCCCTTGATAGGCCACTGCGACGGAGTGCCCACCCGAGCCCGCTCCCCCGAAGCCCCCATCCCCTGCGCCGCCACCGGGACCGCCGTCACAAGCTTTGACGATGTTTCCGATCTCGAAGCCCACCTGCTCGCCTGGCCCACCGATCCCAGGCATAGACGCGATACCCGCGACGCCGCGTCGGCCACCGTTCGCGCCATTGCCCAAGAGCACGGTCGTGTTCAAGAGCGAGATGGTCGCGCCCACCGACACCACGGCGATGCTCGAACCACCGAACGACCCGTGCGTGCCGCCCGCCCCGCCGCAGCCGCCGGCGCCGCCGCCACCGCCCGCGGCAAATTTTACCGCGGTCTCCATGTAGCCACCACCACCGCCGCCCCCACCATTCTGACCCGCGGCGCCGTCGGTTCCACTGAGGCCCGTGTAACCGTTGGAGTCGATAATGCCGACGCCATCGCCGTCCTGCCCGCTTTGGCCATCGTCATTGCTGTGGTCCTGGCCTGGCAGCCCGTTGGAGCAAGAGGTTCCGCTAGTTCCAGCGTTGTTCTGTCCCGGCTGACCCGATTGCGCCCCCACCTTGGTCGTAGGAGGGGGAATGCTTTGCTTGCCGCCACCACTTCCGCCCGCGCTCCCGCAGCTGCTCATCCCACCTAACCCGGGGGGATTCACAAGGAGCGGTGGGGTCGAGACCGATTGTGCCCCATTCCCAGCAGCCGCGCCCGGCATCCCATCGACGCCGTCCGTCCCCGCGAGTCCATCCGCGGTCTCGATGCGACAGTCGCTCATCGTCAGCGTCCCGCCATTGGCGATCACGCCAACCGACGAGCTGCCCGGGTTCACGCCCGCCACCGCCCTGAGGTCGAAGAACGAAATGCTATTGGGGAGCGCCCCGCCCGTGACTCGAATGACAGGATTGTCAGAAGAGCCGACAGCCTTGCTGTGGAAGTTCGCTGCGTTGAACGAGTACCCGTCCGAACAATCGATGGCCCCAATCAAATGGACGCCCGCGGTCAGCTCGAGCGGCCCCTGAATATCGGTCGTATTGGAGCAGACGTAGACATTGACCTCGGCGTTGGTCGTATCGACGAGCTGGGTCGCGCGGGCGAGGGCCTCACCCAGGTCGCCGTATGGATTGGCTTGGGAGCCGTCGCCCCCCGACCCGAGGTCTGTCTTCGCGAAGAGGCCGCAGTCTGCGCCAATCGCCATACCGTCGGCGAAGGTGCAGCTCGTCGTAGGCCCGCCGCCCCCGCCGCCGGTCGCCCCGCCCATGCCGCCTTGCTGGACAGTCCCGCCAACGCCACCAGCACCACCCTGGGTGGAACCGCCGCCGCTGCCCCCGTTCTCCCCATTCCCCCCATTCCCGTTCGCGCCAGTGCCAGAACCGCCCGAGGCGCCCGCACCCGAGCCCCCCGACCCGCCCGAACCGCTGTCCCCACAACCCATCGCATTGGACAGAACGGTTAAGCCCAATGACACGCCCATTAGTGTGTTCGCAAAGCGCATGACGGAACTCCTCACCCGGGGGAGCGCGCCGTCGCGCCCCGCAACCGCAGAAGCTGACAGGAGCACCCTACACGAGGGTAGGGCTCCGCTCAACACTCCGGAGCTGTTCTCAGTGATTCGTTGGGTGATTCGTCGGGGGTGACTCCACCCCCGCGTGCGCCGCGCAGTTCGCTCAGAAGCAGGACGCGGCGCAGTTCTGCCCAAAACAAAGAAGCAGCTGGAATGCTTGCGGATTGTTCACGCACTGGAAGAAGCACGCGACCGGCGGGCTGCCCTGCACGCACTGGAGGAAGCACGTTACGTCGTCGATGCAGTTCGGGTCGCTGAAGCAGTCGAGCGTTTGCTGACAGCAGCTGTCAGCTACGCAGTCCCCGCAGGCGCTCCCATCCGAGGGGCATTGCGAGAAGCCGCACACCCCGCCAGAGCAGCTGCCGGAGCAGCAGTCGGCCCCCGAACCGCACATTGCGCCGTCGGGCGCGCACGCGCTACCGCACACTCCGTTGACACAGCTGTTACTGCAACAATCCTGGAAGGACATGCAGGCGCCGCCGTCGGGGGTACATGCGTTCGCACAGACGCCTCCGACGCAGTTGCCCTGGCAGCAGTCGGGGCCGACCACACACGACGCGCCGGTGGGGTTGCAAACCCCGCAGTCGAGCCCACACAGCGACTCTGCTTCGGTGACGCACGTCGAGTCCCAGCTCGTCGAACAGCACGACGGGTCAGCGTTGCAGACAGTCGCCGAGCACATCGTGCAGTTGGTGGATAGGGCTGCTCCTACGTCGCAGACGCCGTGTGCACAGTTTTGGGGGCCCGTGCAAACCCCGCCTGGCCCACACGTGCCGCTGCAGCAATCACTGTCCCCATTGCAGACGCTGCCGTTCGGGGAGCACATGCCGCAGCCGCCGCAGGTCTCGACCGCTTCGTTCACACAGATCTGATCCCAGAACTGATCACAACAGAACGGGTCGAACTGACAAATCTGTCCAGCGCAGGCGTTGCAGGCAGGGCTGAGCGCGGGCCCTTGGTCGCACTCGCCGTGATTGCACTGAGCGGTCCCACAGAAGCCGCCTTCGCATTGTCCGGCGCAGCAATCCGAGCCACTCATGCATGCCGCACCGTTCGGCAAACACGCTGGCCCACACGTATTGTTGTTGCAGCTGCCGGAGCAGCACTCGGCTGGGTCGGTGCAGAACTCGCCATTGCCGGCGCACGGCCCACCACAGATACCGGCGTTGCAAATGCCTGTGCAGCAGTCGACGCTGCTGTTGCACACCGCCCCGGTCTGCAGACAGCCCTGACAAATCCCCGCGGTGCATTGCTGTGCACAGCAGTCGCCTGGTTGCTGGCACTCGAAGCCGTTCGGCAGACAGGCGTCTACGCACGCGCCGCCCTGGCAGTTGCCCGAGCAGCATTGCGTGCCGACTTGGCAGCTCGCCCCGACTGGCGAACACTCGCTCGTGCACACGTTGCCGGCGCACTGCAGCGAACAGCATTGAGACGCCGACGAGCACGTCTGTCCATCCGCCAAACAGGTATCCAGGCACAAGCCGTTAGGGCCGCAGGCGCCCGAGCAGCAGTCGCTCGGCGCGACGCACGCCTCACCGCTCGGGTTGCATTGCTCTTCGGCGCACGCTCCATCCAGACAGAGGCCCGTGCAGCAAGACGGGCTGCTCTCGCAGAGCGAGCCCGTGATGAGGCACGTGCCGCCGCCGCCACCACCCGAAGCGCCCGCCCCGCCTCCGCCTTCGTCGAGGGGAGGCGCCGTCAGACTGTCGCGGGCACCGCAGGCGGAGAGCGTCGAAAGCACGAGAGGAAGCAGAAGAAGCGTTGCTCGGCGTTGCACGGGCGCAGGATAGCAGAGGTGGAAGCCGAGGCGTTTGACCGAACGCGGAGCGGCCTCTACGTTATCCGTGTGGCGAACGTTCTCGATACCGTCCCCCAAGCCGAGGGGGAGAAATCCCCCGATTCGCCGGCCGCAGTTCTCGCCGCGCTTGCTGCCCTCATCGCGCTCGAGTCGGACGGCGGCCTGTCGAAGGATGGCCTTCGCGAGCTCGCCCGGCGAGACCCGCTCGACTCGCTGCTCGTGACAGTCCTCGGCGGCGGCCTTCTCTTCCACCTCGCCGAGAAGGACGTCAATCCGCGCTGCGCGACGCTCTACGACGCCATTCTTTATGCGGCGACCAGCCTGAGCGTCGGTTACGACGATGTCTTTCCCAAGACAGCCATTGGCCACCTCGTCGGGACGGCGGTGCAGACCTTCGGCCCGGCGCTGTCGTCCGCGGCCTTCGATCCTCCGCAGCGCCGCGTGAGAGCGGATGAGGACGAGCCCAAGCCGGCAGCGAGCTCGGCCGAGACCACCGAGCTCCTAGCGGTGAATCGTCAAATCCTCGCGCGCCTCGAGGAGATCGCAGAAGCGCTGAAGACTCGCTGATTGCGTGTTCGCGGGGGTGTTTGCCGGCTAGTTGCGGAGCGCGCGATTCGTCGACCGCGACGCGTCCCACTTGGCTTTTCGCACGAGCGTCTGCTCGTCGTCCTCGGTGAAGAGGTCGGCCAGGGCCAGGTTTCTCAGCGTGACTCGAGGCGCGAACGTCGGGCGCTCCGTCGACACGGGCGGTGGATTCGCCACGTCGCGCGCCTCGTCGAGGAGGGAGTGAGCGCGTTGGAGGAGCCGCGTGAGCTCGGCGTCTGCGGCAGGACCCTCGAGCTCCATCGTGAGGAGCCAACTCGCCAAACGCAGCTGGACTCCCAGTTCGCGCGCCGAATCACTGACGCGCATGTCACGCACGAGCTCCTCGAGTTCGTCCGCGACGGCGAGCGCGATCTCAGCGATATCGCGTGGTGACGCGAGCCCCACCGTGATGGTCGGTAGGGAAGCGCGCACCGATGCCACGTTGCGCGCCAAAGAGCCCAAAGCCGAAATGCCACGTGCTGCGTCCGCCATACGCCCCTCCAAGACGGAGAACGCTTTTGCAGCACCAGTGCCAAACCCACTGCCTAGCTAACTGGTTGAATTCTGGTCGCGAGCCTCGAGGACCTCGAAGGTCTCGAATTGCAGACTTGAAAGCCGACGCTGCGGTGGTTGCCGAATCGCAAACGGCGGTTGCTGACGGCGCACGAAAACCGCAATCAAGGAATCAACAGCCGAGCCCACAGAACATCGCGACCTCTTGGGTGCACTGTTGGTCCCATTGCATGGTGCAACAATAATTGTCGGACGCGCAGACCTGGCTCGCGCAAGGCCCGCAGTTCTGCATCAGCGCCGGCCCTGGCGTGCACACGTCGTGAATGCACGTCGTGGCCCCACAGAAGCCGTGATCGCAGAGTCCCGAACAGCACACTTGGCCGGCCGCGCACGACCCACCATCCGGGGAGCAACTGTCGACACAGGTCGAGTTGCTGCACTGGCCGGTGCAGCAATCAGCGCCCTGCGAGCAGCTGTTGCCCGTGGGCGTGCACGGGGTCGCGCAGACCTGGTTTTCGCACGCGCCCGAACAACATTGGCTCGGACTCTGACACGCAGTCCCGTTCGCAAAACAAGCGCCCTGTGTGCATGTCCCGTCGCAGCTGCCCGAGCAGCAATCTCCATCGGACCCGCACGCGACGCCGAGCTCGAAGCAAGCGGGAGCCGCGCAGGCCCCGCTCTCGCAGATGCCGCTGCAGCACGACGTCCCGAAGTCGCATAGCGAACCGACCCCGAGGCACGCAGGCACGCAGCTCCCAGCCTCACATTGGCCGCTGCAGCAATCCTCGGGTGCGGCGCATTCGCCCTCGGCGAGACACCCAGAGTCGGTGCCGCCGGCGCCCGTCCCATTGCTGCTCGACCCGCCGCCAGCGCCGCCGCCGCCGAAGTCGACCTTCGTGTTGCTCGAGCAGCTCGCCGTGAGGAGTCCAATCCACAAGCACCGAAGGAGCTCTTGCCGTCGCACGCCGAGACTTTAGCCGTGCTGCGCGCGGTTCGCTACGCAGCTGTGCTCAAGCGATGTCGATGGTCGAGCGCGGCCCGAGCGTCGGCACCGTGATCATCGCCCGCAAGAGCTGAAACCGATACGACATGTCCATCAGAAAACGAGGCACGTCGTAAGGGTCGCGGCCGAACCCGCCGCCGAACGCCCCAGCCCGACACGAGAACCCGACTGCATAACCCGCCTCGCGCACCGCACGTCGCAGCTCGGGGTTTTCACCGAGTGGATAGCCGACAGGGTAGGCCAGCGAGCGGACCTCGGTGTCGAGTCGCTCCTCCAGTTCGCGTCGTGAGCCGACGAGCTCCCGCTCGTAGTCCGAGCTCGGGATCGTCTGCAGAACGCGGTGAGAGTGGGAGTGCGAGCCGATCGACATGCCCTCGCTCGCGAGGGCGCGGACCTCGTCCCAAGTCATCAGCGTCTCGTCGACCATGCGCCGCTCGACCGCGCGCTCGAGGTGCGTCGCGGCCGCGGTCTCGAGCTCGTCGACGAACCGCACCAAGTCGAGACCGTAGTGTTTCTTCGTCAGATCCGTCAGCTTGCGGTGCGCGATCTGGCGCTCTTCGGCGGTCGTCGTCCTGAGCACCATCGGCATCGGATAGGTGAGCTCGAGGACCTCGGTGCGCGCGTTCTCCAGGATCCACGCATATCGGTCCCACCAGAACATCTTGCGCTCGTTCACGAACGAGGTCGGGATGAAGAACGCTCCCCGCGCCCCGTGTCGCTTGAGGATGGGTGCGGTGACATGCAGGCAATCGCGGTAGCCGTCGTCGAAGGTGATGAGAACTGGATTGGGAGGGAGCTTCGCCCCGCGCTCGATGTGCGCGACAACCTCGTCCAGCCCGACGACCCGGAACTCCCTCGTCAGGAGCTCGATCTGCTGATCGAATTGTGCCGGTGTCGCGTCGATGATCGCCCCATCGAACGCCCCGCGAAACTCGAGCTCGCCAGTGCGGTGATAGCACAAGGTCGTGAGCCATCCCGGGCCAGCGAGCTTGCGAACTCGGGACGCACCTTCCAACACGCCGAGGCCGTCCAGGGCGTAGATGACTCGATTCCGGATTGCCAACTCGAAGCTCTCGCGCAGCGAATCTATCGGGCCGGTGTGATCTTTGTCAGCAACATTTTGCTCACCCTCACCACGACGGCGGCGCTGCGCTCACGCGTCAGAGTGGCTTACATGTCTGTTAGCGGTGCGCGCTGACCTGCGCTGCCCGTCCCACCCGCGCCGCGTCTTCCGTCGTGAGCGCCCGCGGTGCGAACTCCGGGCAAGCGCAGCGGGCCAAGCTCATGTATCTTCGACCCCCGTGAAGATAGACCAGGACCACGGCCGATTCCGCCAGATCGTCCGCGGGCGCGTCCGCCAGAACCTGCGCAAGTACATCAGCACCGGCGAGCTCGTCGGTCGCAAGGGCAAGGACGTCGTCTCGATCCCGATCCCGCAGATCGACATCCCGCGCTTCAAGTTCGGTGAAAAACAGCAGGGCGGCGTAGGGCAGGGGGACGGCTCGCCCGGCGACCCGGTGGGGCAGGGCGACGAGTCCGGGCAAGGGCAGGCCGGCAAGGACGCCGGCGACCACTCGCTCGAGGTGGACGTCACGCTCGAGGAGCTCGCCGACATCTTGGGTGAGGAGCTGCAGCTCCCTCGCATCCAAGATCGCGGCAAGAACAAGATCTCGAGCGCCCACGACCGGTACTCGGGCATTCGCCGCGTCGGGCCCGAGTCGCTCCGGCACTTCAAGCGCACCTACCGCGAGGCCCTGCGCCGCATGATCGCGAGCGGCACCTTCCAGCCGACGCGGCCGGTCGTCGTCCCGGTCGCCGACGACAAGCGCTACCGCTCGTGGAAGACGATCAACGAGCCGGTCGTCAACGCCGTCATCATCTACATGATGGACGTGTCGGGTTCGATGGGCGACGAACAGAAGGAGATCGTCCGCATAGAGTCCTTCTGGATCGATATGTGGCTGACCAAACAATACAAGGGCCTCGAGTCCCGCTTCATCATCCATGACGCCGTCGCGCGAGAGGTCGACCGCGACACGTTCTTCCACACGCGTGAGTCGGGCGGGACGATGATCTCGAGCGCCTACAAGCTGTGCGCTCAGATGATCAAGGACGACTATCCGCCGGCCGAGTGGAACATCTATCCCTTCCACTTCAGCGATGGCGACAACTGGTCGATGGATGACACCCTGTCGTGTGTCGAGCTCCTGAAGCGCGAGATCCTGCCAGCCTCCAATATGTTCGCGTACGGTCAAGTCGAGAGCCCGTACGGCTCCGGCCAGTTCATCAAGGATCTCCGCGAACACTTCAAAGCGGACGAGCGGGTCGTGACGAGCGAGATCCGCGACAAAGACGCGATTGTCGGCAGCATCAAGGACTTCTTGGGGAAGGGCAAATAGCCAATGACGAAGTTCGCATTGAAGACCGCGCTGCCGCGGTATCTGCGGAGCGAGCAGGAGCGCATCGAGGGCATCGGTCGCGAGTTCGGCCTCGATTTCTTCCCCGTCGTCTTCGAGATGCTGAAGTACGACCAGATGAACGAGATCGCAGCCTACGGGGGCTTCCCCAGCCGCTATCCGCACTGGCGCTTCGGCATGGAGTACGAGCAGCTCGCCAAGAGCTACGAATATGGCCTCTCGAAGATTTACGAGATGGTCATCAACAACAACCCCTCCTACGCTTACCTTCTTGAAGGTAACTCGGTGACCGAGCAGAAGCTCGTCATGGCCCACGTCCTCGGCCACGTCGACTTCTTCAAGAACAACTTCTGTTTTCGCTCGACCGATCTGGATGCACGACAGCCCATCCTCGACCCGATCCGCCGGCCCGACTCGTACGACCCCGACCGGCGTTGGATCGACAAGATGGCCAACCACGGCAGCCGAATCTCGCGCCATATCGAGCGACACGGCATCACCAAGGTCGAGTCCTTCATCGATACGTGTCTATCGCTCGAGAACCTCATCGATCCGTGGGCGCCGTTCAAGGGGCGTAGCGAGCGCAAGGTCGAGGAAGAAGACAAGCCGATCGTGGTGCCGCGGCTGGCCGCCAAAGAGTACATGGAGGATTTCATCAATCCTCGGGAGTACATGGAGGAGCAGCGCAAGAAGCTCGAGAGCCAGAAGGCCGAAAAGGACAAGCGCTCGCTGGCGCGCCCGGAGCGCGACATCCTCAAATTCCTACTCGATCGCGCGCCCCTCGAGCGCTGGGAGCGCGACGTGCTCGAGGTCATCCGTGACGAGGCCTATTACTTCGTACCGCAGAAGCAGACGAAGATCATGAACGAGGGCTGGGCCTCGTATTGGCACTCGCGAATCATGACCGAGAAGGTCCTCGATGCGTCCGAGATCGTCGACTACGCCGACGCGAACGCGGGCGTCATGGCGATGGCGCCGGGCAAGTTCAATCCCTACAAAATCGGCGTCGAGCTCTATCGTTATGTCGAAGAGCGCTGGAACAAAGGCCAGTTCGGCAAAGAGTGGGAGGACTGCGACGATCTCGATGAGAAGCGCAACTGGAACATGAAGCTCGGCCTCGGCCGGAAGAAGATCTTCGAGGTCCGTTCGCTTTACAACGATGTCACCTTCCTCGACGAGTTCTTGACGCCGGACTTCATCGTCTCGATGAAGCTCTACACCTTCGGCTTCTCGGGTAGGAACGACCGGTTCGAGATCGAGAGCCGCAATTTCAAAGAGGTCAAAGAGAAGCTCCTCTTCCAGCTGACCAACTTCGGCGACCCGTATATTCGTGTGATCGACGACAACTTCCAGAACCGCGGGGAGCTCCTGCTCACGCACGAGCACGCGGGCATCGATCTCCGCGGCGACTATGCGAAAGAGACGCTGCAGGCGCTCGTCCGCGTGTGGAAGCGTCCAGTCGCGCTCACGACCAAGATGGATCAGAAGGCCGTGATGCTGAAGTACGACGGCAGCGAGCACACAGTCGGGCCGTACCGCGCATAGCCGCGGCGCGGGCGGCCCGCCTCCCTTCGTCGTGGTAGAAGAACCACGTGGGAAAGCGGTTCTTATTCGGCGGCTCTTCGCTTTGGGTGCTCGGCTCGGTGGTGGCGGTCGCAGGGTGCGGGGAGCCCGCGCGCAACACCACGCCGACGGCGGGCACAGCGACGAGCACTCAAGTCGCTACCGCGAATACTGCGCAGACGGTCGCGCCCACGACCACGCAATCGGCCGCGAGCGCTCCACCCACCGCAGAGCCCGCGCCGCTGCCCCGCCCCCGTGGATTGGCTCGTAAAGACGGGTCAGCGGCCGACGAATCGCTCCTCAAAGGCGACGCTGCGTACGAAAGCGGGGACTTCGCGGTTGCCGAGGACGCCTATCGGAAGGCGATGCAGCTCGCGCCCAAAGATCCGGCACCCATCGTCGGACTCGCGCGCAGCCGTCTCGCCAAGGAGAACGTTCCTGTCGACTTCAACTCCGCGCCCAAGGACGCGACCCTCGCGGCGATGATCAAAGAGCTCGCACGCGCGGTGAAGCTCGACGACCGATACGCTCCAGCGCACCTCGAGCTCGGCCGCGCGCTCTTGGTGCAGGGCAAGGCGAAAGAGGCGCTAGCCTCGATCGACCGCGCCTTGGAGCTCGACGGGAGTGACCCCGAGGCTCACTCCGCGCGCGGCGTCGGTCTCCTGGCGTCTGGAGACATCGACGGCGCGACGAAGGAACTCGCGCGCGCCGCAGAGCTCGACCCCAACTCGGCCGCGCGCCAGTCCAACGTCGGCACTGCGCTCCTCGCATCGGGTCGCGTCGACGAGGCCATCGCCGCTTACCGGCGAGCGCTGGCACTCGCACCGAACGACCCCGGCACGCTGAACGATCTCGGGACTGCGCTGCTCGCCCAGGCCAAGCCCGACGAAGCGATCCCGTTCTTGGAGAAAGCCGGTGAGCTCCAGCCGAAGAGCGGCATCTTGCGACAGAACCTCGCCTACGCACACCACTTGAAGGGCGAGTTCGACAAGGCCGAGTCGCTCTACCGCGAAGCGCTCGCGCTCGACGACACGCTCATCAGCGCGTGGGTGAACCTGGGGAATCTGCTCGCGCAGCGCGGCAAGCTCGCGGACGCGCGCGCGGCGTACGAGCACGCGGCCAAGGTCGACGCGACCGACCCGCGCGTGCAGACGGCGTTCGCCGAGCTCGACGAGATCGAGAAGAAGAACAAGAAGAAGTAGCGGGCGAGCTAGTCTTTGTTCTCGTCGTCGGCGCCGCGCACGGTGAGGACCGTCGACGAGCGGCACTCGACGTGCGCCGTTTGGCCCGGTCCTTTCCACGTGGGGAACTTCTGCCCCGTGGGGAAGGTGCCCGCGTCCGGCAGCGCGATTCGCATGAAGAAGGTCCCGCACGGGACGAGGAGAAACTCGTTCGTCGGGCCCCGCTTCGCGCCGTTGAGGTAGACGAACGTTGATTCAGGGCCCTTGACCATCAGGTAGCCCATCGTGTCCGCGAGCGTCGACGGATCGGGGAGCGAGCCAGGCACCACGTTGGGTGTGCCGGTCGCTGCTGGGGTCGCGCTGGCCGAGGCGACCGCGGTCGGCTCGGGCGTTGGTGGCGGCGGTGGACGATCGGCCCCACCACCTGCAGCCCGCTCGCGGTTGACCTCGACGGTCACGACCTGCGCCGGCTGTTGCTGAGGGGGAGCGTTCTGCGACCCACGCATCTGCAGGAACAAGAGGCCGAGCGCGACCACGAGCGATGCGGTCAAGCCGGCCAACACGAGCTGAGCTGCGATCGGAAACGTCGTGCTCGCGTTGGCTGGGCTGCGGTTGAGAATGGGGTTCGTGACCGCAGCCCCCGAGTCGCTCGTGCGGGCTGCCTCGAGCGGTACGTTCGTCACGAGCCAAGGCTCGGGGGGTGGCAAGAACGCTGGCAAATCGTTGCTGGGTGGCGGCGGCGGCGCGAGCACGAGGTAGTTCTCGGGCGCAACGGCGGGCCGTGTGGAGACCGAGCGTGGCGGCGGCGGAGCGGAGACGGTGCGGACGCTGACGGGAGGACGGCCGCTTTGAGAACCGTTGGGTGGTGTCGACCTGCCGTTGGTTCCGTGGACGCCGTTGGTCCCGTTGGTCGTCCCGTTCGACACGCCGTTCGCCGCTGGGGGCCCGTTCGACACGCCGTTGCGACGAGTCGCGGGAGCCTCTTGCTTGGGCGAACCATCCTCGTTCGGCAGCGGCGGGGGAGGCGGGATCCGAAGCAACCCCGAACCCTCACGCACGGAGTACGCGCGCGACACCGAGGTCTCCGTCGTTCCAGTCGAGCTCGGGGCGGGTCTCGCGCTCGCAGGCTGGCCTGCAGCAGGGAGGCCAGAGACCAGCGTCGTCTCTTCGGCGGGGAACATCGGCGCGCCGCTCGCAGGTCGCGACGAGGTCGCTGCGGGGCGACCCGTGCTGCGCGGGCTCGGCGCGACAGAGCTCGGGCGTCGAGAGCGGCCGGTTTGCGTGATCGTGCGACGGCGTTGTGGGCGCGGTTGGGTCTTCGGTGATGGGTCGAGCTTGCTCGCGGGCCCGCGCGTCGCGCGAAGGAAGAGCACCTTCTGTCGGAGCTCTTCGCGACCAGCTTCCATCTTCGTGAGCTTCGAAAGCCAGTTCGCCATCTCGGCGGCGGTGATGCGACGCTTGTCGGGGAGCGGCTCAAGCGCAGCGTCTACGGTCGCGATCAGTTCCTTCGGTAGGTCAGGGCGCAACTCGGCGAGAGGTTGGGGACGAGCGCCGTCGAGTGGGGGCTCGCGCCCGACGAGCAGCGACCAGAGCAAGACGCCGAAACCGTAAACGTCACTGCGTATGGTCGCTCGCTCACCCCGAGCTTGCTCCGGGGCCATGTAGCCCGGCGTGCCGCGCACGGTACCTACAACAGAGTCAGGAGTTCGCCCGAGGATCTTCCCGAGCGCGAAGCCCGCGAGCCGCACCTGGCCGTCCCAACCGATGAGCACGTTCTCGGGTTTGATGTCGCGGTGAATGACCGGAGAGAGGTTGCCATCTTCGTCGGCGGAGCCGTGTGCGTGCGCGAGAGCCGCCGCGAGTTGGGCGCCGATGTAAATGGTCGCGGCATCACCGACCCGCTGTTTGCGCCGAGTGACGTGCGTGATGAGCCGATCCAAGCTCGCGCCCTCGACCTGCTCGAGCACGAGCACGAGCCGCCGATCGTGCTCGAAGAAATCGTACATGCGCACCACGACGGGGTGGTTCAGGCGCGCACAGATCGCCGCTTCGCGAGCCAGATCCTCAGCAAAATGAGCGTCTTCGTCGACGGCGAAGCGCACCATCTTGAGGGTGACGTCGCGCGCGAAGCCGAGCGGTCCCTCCATCCGAGCGACGTAGACGTCGGAGGCGCCCACGCGACCGAGGTACTTCAGGACTTGGTAGCCGCCGATCTTGTCCGGAACCGGCTCCGCGGGGAACATCGCCTGGAAGAATACGTGAGGGGAGTGTCACGGACCAGCGAACGACCGAAACCGAAGCCCATTCAACGGCGAGGTTCACGCAGATCACAGCCGAGGAACCGCCGAAGTGCGACCTCGCCGGATGCGTAGCGGTCGACCCTGATTGACATCCCTGTCAGCTATGGCGGGGTGCCTGAGCCTGCATCGACCAGGCGGGCTTGACGGAGGCTTCGTATGCGAATACTTCGCGTACGAAACATCTGCCGGGCGCGGCTCCGCGGCCGGCCCTCCCGAGGAGGCTCAGAGCATGCTGCGTGATGCCGACGCCAAGGCCGAGCTCGACGCCATCATCGAGACCATCGTCTACCTCTACACGGAATCGAGGCGGCTCACGAAGCACGCCGCCCGTGAGGTCGGGCTGACGGGGCCACAGCTGACGGTGGTGAAGCTCCTCGACACGTTCGGTGACCTCTCGCTGTCGTCGCTCTCGGAGCGGATCCGAGCTCAGAACAGCACGGTCACCGGGATCATCGATCGAATGGAGCGCGAGGGCCTGGTCGTGCGCGAGCGATCGACCGCCGATCGTCGCGTCGTGTACATCCGGCTGACCGAGCGCGGCCGTGAGCTCGCGAAGGGGATCGTCGTGGAGCCCATGGAGATTCTGCGCGCGGTCCTGTCGACGCTCTCGCGCGACGACACGCGCGATCTCCTGCGGATCCTCAGCAAGTTGCAGAAGCGCGTCCGCGGCATCGTCCGCGAGCGCGGCCAGGATGAAGACAGCACACCCGCTCCAGGCGACGAGCGGGAGAAAGCGGTGGGCGAGAAATGAGCAAGCAACGGGTGACCTTCACGGGGGCGCCGCGCAAAGCAGGCGAGCGCGATCCGGACCTCTGCGTCGTGACGTGTGCGCTCACGGGCGTGCTCGCGAAGCGAGAGCAGTGCGCGGCGATTCCTTACACGCCTGTAGAGATCGCCGAGGACGCGAAGCGCGCCTACGACGCGGGCGCTGCGGCGGTGCACATCCACGCGCGCAACGACGACGGCTCGCCGACGTTCTCACCGGCGGTGTTCCGCCAGATCCGTGAGGAGATCGAGAAGCGCTGCCCCATCATCCTCAACTTCTCCACGGGGACGATCCTCGATGACGTGAGCGAGCAGGAGGCGACGATCCGCGAGGTCCGCCCTCACGTCGCCGCGCTCAACATGGGCACGATGAACTATTCGAAGTACTCGCCGAAGAGGAAGGCGTTCGACTTCGACATGGTGTTCCCCAACACCTACTCGAAGATCATGAAGCTCCTCGTGGCGATGAACGAGGCCGGCGTGAAGCCGGAGCTCGAGTGCTTCGACACGGGTCACACGAATGGCATCGCGCCGCTCCTCGACATGGGGCTCCTGAAGCCGCCGCTGCAGTTCTCGTTCATCGTGAACGTGCTCGGCGGCATCCCGGCGCACGTCGAGTCGCTGCAGCTGCAGACGCGCATCATGCCGGTCGGCTCCGAGTGGGAAGTCATCGGGATCAGCCACGGACACTGGCGCATGATGGCGGCCGCGCTCGCGCTCGGCGGCAACGTGCGCACGGGCCTCGAGGATCACCTCTACCTCCCGAGCGGCGAGATGGCGCGCTCGAACGGCGAGATGGTGGACGTCCTCGTTCGCATGGTGCGCGACGTGGGGCGCAAGCCCGCGACTGTCGAGGAGGCGAGGGCGATCCTCTCGCTCGGCGGAGCCTCGTCATGATCGAGCGCGCGTATCGCGCCATCAAGGTTGCGCTCGGCGACAACCGCGCGACCCTCACGCTCCACAACCCCGCTCGAAAAAACGCGATCGGTCCGGTGATGGTCAACGAGCTGCTCTACGCACTCGAGGACGCGTGGGCCGACGACAGCGTGCGCGCGGTCGTGATCACCGGCGACGGCGACGCCTTCTGCGCGGGCGGCGACTTCGCGCAGATGACGGGCGGCGCGGACGCCGCCGAGCTCCCGCCGAAGGGCGACTACGCAGACCTGCTCCTCGCGATGGTTCGCGCGCCCAAGCCGATCGTGGCGCGGGTGAACGGGCCTGCGATGGGCGGTGGACTCGGCCTCGTCGCGGCGAGCCATTTCGCAGTCGCGGCAGAGTCCGCGAAGCTCGGCACGCCCGAGATCAACGTCGGCCTCTTCCCCATGATGATCATGGCGGTGCTCGCGCGTGTCGTCCCGCGCCGACGCCTGCTCGAGATGATGCTCTTCGGCGAGCGCCTCACGGCGGCGCAGGCGCTCGAGTGCGGGCTCGTGGGGCGTGTGGTGGCGGGGCCGGAGCTCGACGCTGCGGTCGAAGAGATCGTCCGCAAGGTCGCGTCGAAGAGCCCGATCACCGTGCGCTTGGGGCTCGAGGCGTTCGCGGCGCAGGACGATCTCGATCTCGCGTCGGCGTTGCCGCTCCTGCGCGAGCGGCTCGGCCAATGTCTCGCGACCGACGATGCCCGCGAGGGTTTGATGGCGTTCCTCGAAAAGCGCCCACCGCTGTGGAAGGGCCGCTGAAGCGGCGAGCACAAGGAGTCTCTCGATGAACATGCGCGAGCTGGTGAAGGACCTCGAGGCGCGGCGCGCCGAGGTCCGCAAGATGGGCGGCGAAGAGCGGGTCAAGAAGCAGCACGACCGCGGCAAGCTCACCGCGCGGGAGCGCTTCGCGGCCTTCTTCGACGACGGCGTCTACTTCGAGGTCGGCCTCCACGGCACACAGATGGGTCTCTCGGCCGGCCCCGAAGGCAAAGACAGACCACCCGCGGACGCCGTCATCTGTGGCTTCGGACGCGTCGACGGCCGGATGGTGTGCGCGGCGGCGTACGACTTCACGGTGAAGGGCGGCAGCATCGGGTACACCGGCGAGGAGAAGGTCACGCGCATGCGTCAGATGGCCTTGCGCGGGCGCTGGCCGATGGTGTGGTTCATCGACTCCGCTGGCGCGCGCATCGATCCGGGCTCGGCGCATGGCGACGCGATCAGCCTGTTCGCCGGCAGCGGTCACCTCTTCCGCGAGCAGGTCCACATGAGCGGCGTCGTCCCGCAAGTCGCGGCGATGGTCGGCCCAGGCGCAGCGGGGACTGCGTACATTCCGGGCCTCGCGGACTTCGTGCCGATGGTGAAGGAGATCGGCTCGATGGCGCTCGGTGGTCCCCCGCTCGTGAAGGCGATGACGGGCGAAGACATCAGCGAGCAGGAGCTCGGCGGCTCGAAGGTGCACACGACGAAGAGCGGCGTCGGCGACGTCGAGGTCGCGAACGACCAGGACTGCATCGCCGTCGTCAAACGCTACCTGTCGTTCTTCCCCTCGAGCTGCGACGAAGATGCCCCGCGCTTGCCGGTGACCGATCCCATCGAGCGTCGCGAGGAGTCACTGCTCGATCTGCTGCCCGAGAACCCGCGTCGCGCGTACGACATGTACAAACTGATCGCGGCGATCGTCGACCACGGACAATGGTTGGACCTCAAACCACGTTGGGCGCGCTCGATCATCACCTGCCTCGCACGCATCGGCGGGCAGTCGGTGGGGATCGTCGCGAACCAACCCAATCACATGGGTGGGATCCTCGATGTGGACTCGGCCGACAAGGCTGCGCGCTTCATGCAGATCTGCGACGCGTTCAACCTGCCGCTCGTGTTCCTGCAGGATGTGCCCGGCTTCATGATCGGCTCGAAGGTCGAGCACGAGGGCATCATCCGACACGGCGCGAAGATGCTCCACGCGATGGCTGCGGCGACCGTCCCGAAGATCAGCGTGGTCGTTCGCAAGGCTTACGGCGCGGGCTACTACGTGATGTGCGGCCGCGCGTACGAGCCCGATCTCCTCGTGTCGTGGCCGACCGGAGAGATCAGCGTGATGGGACCCGAGGGCATGGTCGGCATCGCCGCGCGGAAGCTCTTCGGAGATGCGGCGCCGCCCCCCGAGGTGAAGCAGGCCATCATCCAGCAGATCCAGCAGCACATCGACATCTACAAAGTCGCAGGCTGGGGGCTCGTCGACGACGTGATCGACCCTCGCGACACACGCCGAGCCATCGCGTGGGGGCTCGAGCTCTCGCGTCACAAGCACCTCGAGCGACCCCAGAAGAAGCGCGGGATCATGCCTGTCTGAGGTGAGAGGGCTGGCAAGCGACGTGCTCTCCGAGCGCGCGCTGGGCAAGTCCTACGCCAGCCTCTCGCGGTCTTTCTCCTACCTTTGAAGGAGGAAAAGCAATCCCGCGCGTTGACGAACCGCAGATGAGAGGTGAACCTCGAGGACTATTGGGGGGCGAAGGTCGCCCCCCCGCGAACACGGAGTCTCCGATATGGGTTACCTCGTCCCCAACTCGTCCACCGTCCTCTTCGAGAAGCTCAAGCTGATGTACGACAACAAAGAGCACGTGAAGAGCGTGAAGATGAACATGCCGGACGCATGCATCGAGGTGGACCTGGACTGGACCGCGAACAACTTGGGCGGGGTATCGGACTTCAAGATCCCGATCAAGCGGCCCTACATTGCGGAGGCTCGCGATTTCGTCGCCGTCCTCAGGGGCAACTTCGAGAAGGGTATTGCCCCGACCGAGACCCAGGCCTCGCGGCTCTACGAGTTCATCGACGTCACGCGCCACTGACCCGCGTCGCACGTCGTGCAGCCCCAAACGCCGGTGTATCGATTTGTGGAGCCCAACCTCGCGTTGTCCTTGCGCCCAGGTGGCGCCAGGGAGGTGGCTCCCGAAGAGAGAAGCCGACAAGCTTTGATGGTGTGCGCGCAGACGTGACTGGTCGATTCGAAAACTGAGAGCCGTCGAGCCTCTCGAGCGAAAGGTGCCTTCGATTCCGCAGGATGCGGTGCCGAACGGCACCTTCAGCTATTTGTGGGCGGCGGAACTCGAGGCCGAGGGACTCGCGGATGCGGATGCTGAGGCGGCCGCGGTCACGGAAGCTGCGGACCCTGCTGAAGGCGTCGACTTGTAGAAGGGCTCGCGGCCCGTCGCGACGCGGATGAGAGCCGACTGGAGCGCGAGCGATTGGCCGAGCCAATCGTTGTCCTTCTTGAGAGCCTCGCCCTCGTGGGAGGCGTCGAGGAGCGGCGTCACTCGATAAAGACCGGGCCGCGTGAACGTGCCGCGCGGGCAAAGCTCGGCGACGAGGAGCGGCAGTTCGACGCTCTTGCCAGCGCCGACCTCGCTCGTGAGCTCCACCGCGACGCCGTGAGCGCCGTCCTGACCCGCGCAGCTCACGACGTACTCGGGTGTGTTGTCGGCCTTCAGGAGCTCGACCTTGAACTTCAGCATGCGACTGCGAAGCACCGTCGAGAGGCGGCGCTTGCCCTCGTTCTTCGCGGTGATCGTGACGACCGCATCGCGAGGTGCGTCCACGTCGACGAGGCGCTTCACGTAGATTTCGATGTGGCCAGCGTTCGCGTCCGCGACCTTCTCGTCGGCTGTGGTGCCGCCTGCGGGCTCGGCGGCGGTCGTGGAAGCCGTCGCAGAGGCAGAGGCAGTGGGCGCGGCGCTCGAGCTCGGCGCGGCCGACGCTGGGGCGGTGGACGACGAAGCCTCCGCGCTCGCTGAAGCGCTCGCTGTGGCGCTCGCGCTCGTCGAAGCCGCAATGACGGGACCGAGGACGAACTCGGGGCCGGCCAGGTTGCGCGCGGGGGCGAACGACGCGGGATCATCGGTGCCCTCGGCGGCGAAGGGCTCACCGGTGCTGCTGTCCGAGAACCCGAAATGCGGGACGAGCCGCGTGCCAGGGCGCAGCAGATCGGTCGAGTCGCCGAAGCAGAACATCCGCGGATCGAAGGTCTCCTCGTAGAACTCGCCAGGCTTGAGGTAGAGCTCGCGTTTCTGAGGGAAAGAGCCGGGGACCATCGACTTCGGGGCCGCGCACTTGCGCGTCTGCGACTTGCCCGAAGTGCGGAGGTCGAACGACAGCAACCGAATGTCAGCGGGTATCCTGATGGGCGCGTTGCCTGTGTTCTCGATCCGCATCGTCCAAGGCGGATCGGGGCTGGGGGCGGTCACGGTGAAGGTGACCGGCAGCTTCGGCTTGGACGGGGCCTTCGCGCCCTTGCCGGCGACCGCAGTTGCCGAGGCGCTCGGCCGGGTCCACTTGACCTGTCCCTCGACGTGAGGCGCGAAGACCAACCAGGCTGTGCCCAGCGCGAACGCCGCGCTGACGCCGAAGAAGAGCCGCCCTATCTGCGTGCGCCGCGAAGGCATGCGGATGGTGTAGCTCAGTCGCGACCGGCGCTCTACCCTCGATGGCGTGCGAGGTGTCTACGCGATCGCCGATGTCACGCTGTGCGATCGGCTCGGGCTCGAGGTCGAAGCTGTCGCGGCGGCGTTCGCTGCGGGTGGGGCTGCTGCGGTCCAACTCCGCGCGAAGGACGTGGACGGAGCGCGCTTCGCGAGCCTCGCGCGCGCCGTGGGGTCGCACCCGCTGTTTCGAGCGGGACGGGTGCATCTCTTCATCAATGACAGAGTCGATGTGGCTCTCGTGGCCGGCGCGCCGGGGGTGCACGTCGGGCAGACCGACCTCGCTCCCGATGATGTGAAAATGCTGGCGAAGCGCGCAGGGACCGCGCTCGCGGTCGGGCTGTCGACGCACGACGAAGGCGAGCTGCAGCGCGCGCTCGAGCTCGACACGCTCGACTATGTCGCGATTGGGCCGGTCTTCGGCACGACCTCCAAGGAGCGGCCGTCGCCGACGCTCGGCATCGAGCGCGCGCGGTCGCTCGCGGCTACGGCGAGGCGCGCGCGACCCGAGCTCCCGATCGTCGCCATCGGCGGAATCGACGAGGAGGGCGCGCGGCTGCTCGCGGGCTCCGTCGACGCCGTCGCGGTCATCTCGGCGCTCGTCGCTGGCGTCGAATCCCAGGCCTCGCTCGAGGGGGTGATCGCGGCGCGCATCGACGCGATCGCGCGCGCCCTCGAGGTTCGGCCGTGAGCTTCCTCGTCCTCAGCGCCGTCGCGGCGGCTGTCGCCGCGGGCGCAGGCTTCGCGGCCGCGCGCTTGCGATCACCGCGCAGCTCAGCGCCGCCCGAGGACTCGAACCAGGCGGACAAGATGATATCGACGAAAGCAGATCCGACGGCGGAGCTCGTGCTCGCGCTCGACGACGTGGTCTCGGTGGAAGCGGACGATCCGTCTTCGGGGGCCGGGCGGCGCGTGCGCGTCGATCGTTGGCTCGCGGGCGCGGTGGTCGCGTTCGATGGAAAAGACCTTGTGGGCGCGCTCTACGCCGCGCCCGAGGGCGTGCGCACCGAGTTCGTGAGCGTCCTCGGGAGCCCGCGACGCGACATCGGTTGGCTGAGTCGCAGCGAGGTCTCGCTCGGCAAGCCGCCGCCGACGACGGTCGAAATCGAGGGTCGCGTCCTCACCCGAAAGCGGCGACTGATGGTGCGCTTCGAGCGGCTCGGTCGCGGGGCACCGAACATCGGGTCGGAGGGCGTGTGGGCCGAGTACGAGGCCGAGGGCGGCATCGTCGCCGTGGCGCTCATCGGTGCTTCCGAACAACTCGTCGCGTGCGGAATGCGCTACGAAGCGGGCGAATATGACCGAATCGGCAAAGGCGCCGGCAGCTGAGGTGGATGTCGCCGCGGAGCGGGCGAGCATCCTCCACGACCTCTCTCATCTGCTCGACGAGGTCTTCGCGCTCGAGGCGTGGGGCCGGATGCTCGTCGAGGTCGTGCGAGACGACGCGGGCGAGCCCACCCTCGCGAACGTCGCCGTAGAGGAAGTCCTCGACGAGGCTCGCGTCGACGAAGCGTTCTCGTCCAGCGCCGCGCGCGCCGTCGCGAAGGCCCTCGCGAAGGGCGTCGAGGGCTTGCTCGCCCTCGAAGGCGCGCAGCTCGAGCTCTTGCATGGCGGCACGTTCGTGCGCATCCCGCCTGCTGAAGGCGAGCCCGCTGGTGAGCCGCGCGTCGCGTTCCTCGCGGGTCTCATCGGCACGCCGAGCAGCGTGTTCGATGCGGCGCGCGACGCTGCGGTGGCGAGCGCCCGCCGCAAGGTCGAAGCGCTGCGCGAGGCATGGGGCGTCGGCGCGCCAGGGGCCGAGGTCCACGCGGACATGTCGCTCGGCACAGCTGAGCTCGTACGCGGCGGCGTGGTGGTCGCGATCGCCGAGCAGGTCGTGCTCGGATCGTTCTCGCGTGCGCATCGCTCGTGGGTGTGGGGCGCGCACAACCCCTCGCTCGAACCGAGCGCGCGCGCTCGCAGCGCCGCGCTGCTCGATGCCTTCCCCGAGCGCAGCGCGTGGGAAATCTCGACCGCCGGCTTCACGACCGACGAGGCGACTGCGTGGGCGCTCGCTGCGTGGGTAGCAGAGCCTTCGGGGCTCTCGCTCACACGCGTCGACGCAGGCGGTGGCTTCGTCGTACTCGGGTTGAGCGGGGTGCACGGTGAGCCCACCCACACGCTCCAGCCCGAACTGGGCGATGCGTCGAATGGTGGGATCGTCGTCGACGATGAGCACCGTTTGCAGGCTGCGGGCCGCCACGGGGCGACCATCCTAGCACGCCGCTACGGTTCTCGACCTTGGGCTATCTCGCGGTATCTGCTACCGTTCGACCGCTTGTTTCCCTTAGGGACCATCGTCGACACACGGTACAAGCTCGAACGCGAGCTCGGCCGAGGGATGATGGGCGTCGTCTACCTCGCGCGCGACCTCGACCTCGACCGCGCCGTCGCGATCAAGTTCGTCACCACCGACGCGAGCACGGCCGGCGATCGCTTCAAGCGCGAGGCTCGCGCGCTCGCCGCGCTGAAGAGCCCGCACGTCGTGTCGGTCTACGCGTTCGGCCAGCACGAGGGCAGCCAGTTCTTCGTGATGGAGCACGTGCGCGGCGTGAGCCTCGAGGACATCATCGCGGAGCACGCCGAGAACGGCGAGCGCGTCCCCGCGAGCCGCGCGATCGACATCATCACGCAGGTCGGTCGCGGCCTCGCCGCGGTGCACGCGGCCGGCATCATCCACCGCGATCTCAAGCCGGCGAACATCCTCATCGAGGACGACACGGGCCGGCCCGTCATCGTCGACTTCGGCATCGCGACCGCGCTCAGCGCCGAGCAGCGCGAGGTCGCCGGCACGCCTTCGTACATGTGCATCGAGCAGCTCACGCAGGCGCCTCCGTCGCCGTCCCACGACGTCTATTCGCTCGCCGTCGTCGCGTTCGAGCTCCTCACCAATCGCCTCCCTTACGAGGCGATGTCGCTCCAAGATCTCGCGAAGCTCCTCGTCGCCTCTCCGGCGCCGCCCCCGTCGAAGTTCGTCCCCGAGCTCGCGCACCTGAACCCCGTGTTCGCGCGCGCCCTCCACAGAGAGAACGCGCAGCGCTTCGCCGACGTCGACAGCTTCACGCACGCCCTCCAGTCGATCGAGGCGCAGCCCGCCGAGGCCCCGCGGATCGAGGTCGTCGAAGAAGCGGTGCCGTCGCAGCCCCCGATCCGCCGCGTGTTCATCGTCGACGACGACGACGCGTTCCACCGCTTCGCGCGCCGTGCGGTGGAGCTCGCGTTCTTCGACACGCCCCTCGAGATCGAGGTCTTCTCCGACGGCGCCGTCGCGCGCGACGCGGCCGCGCGCTCCATGCCCGATCTCCTGCTGCTCGACTTCAACATGCCGCGCTTCGACGGCGTCTCGGTGTTGACCGAGCTGCGCGCCGATCCGTCCGGTGGTCGCGTGCGCGTCATCGTCATGACCACGGACATCGGCATGCGCCTCAGCCAGTTCCGCTTCCGCTGCCTCGGCGTGCGCGACTTCGTGGCGAAGCCCACGAACATGCAGACGCTGGTGAACACCATCACCGAGGTCGCGGAGCGCTCCGACTGGGAGCTACGGCGCCCGGGCTGACTCCACGGCGACGCTCTCTTCGAGCTCGCGCAAGAACCCTCCGAGCTCGGTGCGTTGCTCGTCGCCCTCGATCTCGGCGTCGCCCTTGGAGAAGAAGAGCTCGATGCGTCGCGCGACGTCCGCCGAAGCGGGGCAGTCGTGCGTGCCTGCCGCGCCGAAGAGCTGGTGAGCGAGCTGCGCTGCGAGCGCGCGGTCAGCGGCCTCGCCGTGTTCGAGCCAACGGCGCGCGGCCGCGACGGTTCGTTCGACGCGACCGGGGAGCTCGAGCATGAACTCCGCGCGGAGCTCGGCCATGGCCCTTCGAATGGCGTCTTCGTTCATCGCCACGCTCGCTCAGTCTCCAGTGCGCCCAGCGCCTGCGCGAACCGAGGGTGGGGCGAGGGTCGCGGGGCGCGGTCGAGCGAGCGCCGCGACGAGCGAAAAGAAGGCGCGGAAGACCTCGTGGTCGTTCGCGAGGTCGGGCAGGTGGCGAGCGAGCGCGCGCGCGGCGGCCTCGTGGATGACCCGCTTGCCCATGTCGAGGGCCTCGGCGCGCGCCGTGTACGGCCCGATGTCCTCGAGTTTGTCTATGACGGTGTAGTACTCATCGAGCGTGCTCTCGAGCTTCGAGAGCGAGAGCTCCACGAGCTCCTCGGCGGGCAGCTCGAGCCGCACGACGCCGCTCGCGACGTCGATGGTCAGCTCACCGACGGCTCGCGCGGGGAAGAGCTGGTGCTTCGGGAGCGCTCCGAGCAGCGCCTGCCAGTCGTGCAGCGTGGAGGCGTTGGCGGAGGCGACGAGGCGCGCGCTGAGCCGGACCGTGCTTACAGCCATGTCGCGCTCGATATTAGTCTGGGTTGGCTCGGCCGCGCGCGCGCCGTGTGGGGCTCGCGTGCGGGCCGACGAGTTTCACCGAACGATCGTGCTTTGTCGCGAGGCCACGCGGCTCGGGTGCGCTGACGCTGTTGTAACCAGCCGGGCTAACCCGGGCAGCGGGCGAGCACCCAGTCCCCGCTCGGGTCGGCGCGGTCGAAGGTGAAGCCCTCGACGTGGACCGTGATCGTCGCGTCGTCGATCGCGAGGACCTCGAGCGACCCCGTGAGCGTGCCGCCACCGCCCGAGCATTCGCCGTTGTTCACGTCCTGCGGGCTTTCGACGAAGGACTCCGTGATGAGCGGCATGAAGTAGGTGTCGATGTCCTCGAGGTCGACGCGTGCGCCCACGACTTGGTACTCGCTGGGCAGCCCGATCAGCACGCGCCAGGTGAAGGGCACCTCGCAGCTGTGATCCTCGAGCGGGTCGGCGCACGTCGGCTCCTCGGCGCCGTAGACGAGGAGCAGCGTCCCGTCCGGGGCGGGCGCGACGGCGTCACCGAGCGCGGGCCAAGGCACCGCGAGGCCGTCGTTCCCCGAGGGATCCGGCGGAGGATCCGACGGGGGATCGTCATCGTCCGCCGGCGGGGTCGCGACGATCGCAGAGGCGCTGCAGTCGTCACCGTCGCAGACGCAGTCCGAGCCCGCGTAGCACTCGCCGCTCTCACCGACGACGACCGACTGGCAGCCAGCGAGGACCGAGACGACGAGAGAACCGAGGAAGAAAGCGGTCTTTTTCATGGGGGGTCTGCTCCAAGAGGGACCACGAGGGCGTTCCCTGCGCAGCTTGGTGGCGTCCAATGCGCGGGCCCATTTCGCCAAATGCGGCTCGTCTCTCCGCAATGGGGATGCCAGCACGCGACAAGGAAAAGACCTGGTCTCGCGATCGTTCGCCTGTGCCACCGTGCGCCGGTCCTCGGTGGGGAGGTCGTCGGATAGGATCGGCCGCATGGTCGAGATCGAGCTCGAGTATGAGGGCGCGCTCCACACGATGGCGACGCACGGTCCATCGAAGAGCGTGCTCGCGACGGACGCACCCAAAGACAACCACGGCCGCGGCGAGGCCTTCTCTCCCACCGATCTGCTCGCGACCTCTCTCGGCGCTTGCATGCTCACGGTGATGGGCATCTCCGCGCGTCGCGACGAGACGGACCTCGCAGGGACGCGCGCGCACGTCGAGAAGCACATGACGGTCGAAGCTCCACGTCGGGTGCGGAGGCTCGTCGTCGCGGTGGTCGTCCCTGCGGAGAAGGGCGCGCGCATCAGCGGAGAGCGCAGACGCGAGCTCGAACAGATCGCTGAGAACTGCCCCGTTCGCTTGTCGCTGAACCCTGCGATCGAGGTCGCGACGTCCTATCGCTGGGACTGAAGTCAGCCCGAAACTCAGCCCGAGGCTCGGCCGCGGCCGGGGTCTTCCTCGGGCTTCACGGGCTTGGCCAAGGCTCGCGCGCCCTTCTCGGCGCGGCCCGTGAGCTCCTCGCGAGCGAGGCGCTCGGCCTCCTCACGCGGGAGCTTGCCCTCGAACTCGATGATCGCGGCTCGCTCCTCGAACAGGTAGTCGCGCTCGGTCGGCACCCTTCGACGCTAGCCGACGCCAGCGTTCTGGCCAAGTGAGGGGCTCACGGCGGGCCGTGGTCGCGCCCGATGAGGTGCCCGATCACGTCGACGTACGAGACGATGCCGACGAGGGTGTCGTCGTCGCGCACGATGGGGATCGCGCCGACGCGTCGCTCGAAGAAGATGTCTGCGATCTCGAGCGTGCTCATCGAAGCGTTCACCGTGATCGGGCTGTGCGTCATGATGCGCGCGACCGTGACCTCGGCGAGGTGACCGACCTGATTGACCGCGCGGCTGGGGTCGCCCGCGGCGGTGCGGATGTCGCGATCGCTGAGGATGCCGACGACCCTGAAGTCGTCGTCGACGACGGGCAGGTGTCGAACGTGGGCCTCGAGCATCTTCTCGATCGCGACGGTGAGCAGCTCGTTCGGTCGGGTGTGCACGACGTCGACGCGCATCAGATCGCGCACCGACGAGCCCTCTTTGATGCGGCGGTTGCGACCGACCTCACCGAGGATGTCGGTCGTCGAAACGATCCCGATGAGGTGCTTCATGTCGTCGACGACCGCGAGCGCGTCCACGCCGTACTCCACCAAATCGGCCGCGGCCTGCGACACCGTCGCGAGCTCCGAGACGACGTGGACGGTGGGCGCGATGACCTCGCTCACGGGGCGCGACCCCGCGGGCCCGGCCACTACGTGGCGCAGCAAATCCCGGTCGGACAGGAGCCCCACGACCTCGTCCTCGGCGTTGAGGACAGGCAGGTGGCGTATGCGACGCCAGAGCATCAACTGGCTCGCGTAGGCCAGGGTGTCGGTCGCGCGCACGACGGCCACACGCCGAGTCATGCAGTTCTTCACGAGCAGGTCCCCAACCGCTCGTCCGACGTCTTCAGGCGTGGGTTCCATGACAGTCCCTAATACACGCAAAATTCACTCCAAAGCCAAGCCTGTCACGGCCTCTTCTGCTTGGTCTTCCACCGCAAGATTCGAATGAGGGCGTACCGCCCAAAACAACGACACGCAAGAGGCGCGACGATGACGCATTCATTGCGTCGGCCTCCTGCGTGTCGTTCTCGAGGGCTACGCGCCCGAGCGACTCACTCGTCTTCTTCGACGTCCTCGTCTGCCTCGACCGACCCGTCCGCATCCGTCGTGACGCTACCCGAGACTTCGACAGAATTGTCAGCGTCATCCTCGATGACCGCGGGCAGCTCCTCGGTGCGGCCGTCGGTGTGACGAACGACGACGATGTCACCGCGAACCTCGGTCACGACGACGACACGCCCTTCGACCTCGAGCTCCCAACCCGGCCTAGCGCGGGTGGGGACGACCACCACCCTGCGCGGCCCCACTCGCCGATAGACCACCCTGCGACGGACGCGGCGTCGAACGCGCCGGCGCACGCGCCGTCGATGGCGCACGACGGGATGCGGGTGATTCGTATGAACGACGACGCGCCCGTGGCACCCCGACACCACGGCTGCGCTCGCGGCCACGAGGGCTTCGAGCACGCCCCTCCGGACCATCATGCCCATGTTGGCTCCTCTTCTTTGATGCGTGATTCAGCACGCGAAGGTCCCATTCAGAGCCATTCGACACAGCGCTCCCCAGCAGGTCAAACACTCTCGCGCGCGTGCCGCCGGCGGGCAGCTTCCCCACGCCTCAGTTGGCGCTCGGGGCGGTGCTCGGGGTGGGCGACGCGCTCGGGGTGGGAGAGGCGCTCGCGCTGTCTGCGGCCGGCGGAGGCTTCGGGCCGAACTGGTAGCGCACGTACGCGAGCACGGCCTTGCGATCCTCGGGGCGCAGGCGATCACCGAACGCGAGCATCGCGGTCCCGGGGACGCCCTTGTCGATCACGGCGAGGAGCTCGTCGTCGCTCTTCGCGAGGTGCTTCGGATCGCCTGCGAAATCGGCGCCCGTGAGCCCACCGTTGCCGTGACCGTCGAGCTGATGGCAGCTCGCGCACTGCGAGGTGTAGACCGCGCGCCCCTGCGCGAGCTCGGGCGGCAGATCCGAGGCGCTCGCCCCGGCCTGCATTTGCCCGGCGCCGCGCGCCATGAACGCTGCGAGCACCACGACCACGCCGATCATCGCGACCTCGGGCAAGTGGTGCGGGACGAGGCTCGGCGCGACGCTGACGTCGACGGGCTCGTTCTTCGCGAGCTGGGAGCGCCATCGAATGAAGGTCATCATCGGCTTCCACTCGAAGGCCATCGCCAACGTGATGAGCCCGACCTTCACCCAGAAGAGCCAGTTCGACGTGTAGAAGTCCGCGCCCTTCTCCACGCCGCCGAAGGCTCGGTAGAGCCCGCTCCCGATCCACGTGAGCGCGATGAGGCCCGACCAGTTGTCGATCGTGAGCACGCGCTTCACGCCCGCGTCATCGAGCGTCTGCTGAAGCGCTTGGCGACGAAGCAGGAGACACGCGACGCCCCCGGCGAGCGAAGCGAGGTGGACGGCGGAGGCGATCGCGGCGGCTGCGCTCACGCGCGGACGTTAGCAGCTCAGGGCGTCGCCGTGCCGCCGAGGAGATCCTCGAGCATCTTGTCGAGGTCATCGACCTTCAGGTTGCCGAGGCCACCGAGGCCACCGAGCCCGCCGCGGAGCAGCTTGAGGAGATCCCCAGGCTTCATGCCCATCGTCGCGAGCGCCTCTTTCAGCGAGTCGTGGAGCTCGGGCGGGAGCATCGTCGAGAGGACGAGCTCGCCGCTGTCGTCGACGCCGAGATCCTCGTCGCCGTGCGTCTCCTCCAAATAGCGGTGGAAGATGCCGCGCACGCCAGACGAGGAGCCGAGCTCGTGCTCGAGCGCGTCGACCCACTCGGCGGGCGTCGTCACCCCGAAGCGGTAGCGATCGATCGCGCTGCGCATCGCCCGGTGGAGTGCGTCGTCACCGACCTTGGCGCGCGTGTCGACGTAGGCGTACGGGGCCTTGCCGTAGACGAGCGCGCCGTACTCGACCATGCCCTTGAAGCTCGACGTGTCGCGCAAGACGACGCCGTCCTCACCGCCGAGCATGCGGTGGACCGCGTAGTTCATCTTCACGTTCTGATCCATGATCTTCCGCGCTGCGTCGGCGCCGTAGCGATCCTCCATCGCGAGACCCGCGAGGTACTGCGCCGCGGGCTCGTCGAGCGATGGGAACTTGTGGCTGTCGTTGCCGACGATCCCCGCGAAGTACTGGTGGCCGACCTCGTGCGCGACGGTGAACTCGAGCGTGGTCGCGAGCATGTCGTGGAACGGATCGGCCTGGCCGCCGCCCGGTTGGTTCGGCCCCGGCATCCCTGGGATTTGCCCGCCGAGCAGGTCCATCAGCGGGTTGTCCGCGTCGAGCGGCGAGCGATAGAGCATCCCCGCGATCAGCACCAAGCTGCTGAACTCGACGCCACCGACCCCACCGACGAGCGACGACTCGACGACGTCGAGCTCGCTGTACGGGTACGGCCCGAAGCGCCGCTCGTACGAGGTGAGCGCTGCGTCCGCTGCGTCGAGCGCGCGGCGCGCCGACTCCGCGTCCTTCTCGCGGTAGACGCTCGAGATGCGCGTGTCGCCGTGCTGCACCGACGCGTGCGCGAGATCGTGCGCGCCGACGAGGACGAAGTCGCGCACGAACGAGCCCTCGCTCTCGACGACGGAGGAGCCGCGCCCGCTCACCGGCGCGCCGTCGACGAGGTTCGTCACGATGCTCATCCCGTCGGGGACCGTCGTTCGCACGGTGAATCGTGCAACGCCGTTATAGGCAAGATCCCCGAGAGGCGCGGGCGGGTGCGTGTCGAAGACGCCCTCACGAAAAGGAGCGAGCACCGGGTAGCCGCACGCGAACGTCGTGATGCCGTCGCCCGTCGCGAGCAGGCCGAAGTCGCCGTCGCCGTCGCCAGACCCGCTGAGCGCGCCGAGCGAGCCGAGCGCCTGCGCGAGCGGATCGTTCGCGCTCGCCTCGAGGTGGCGGAGCGTGCCGTGGTAGCGGACCGTCACGCGGACCGGCGAGCCTGGCGCGACCGGGGACGCGAGCGCGACGCGCACGAAGGTCGGGCGCACCTCGGTGAAGGTGAGCGACGCGCCGTTCGGCCCATCGCTCGCTGCGTCGATCGTCAGCGAAGACTCGCTCGCGCCGCCGAGCTCACGCGAGGAGTTCGGGTGCAGGAGGAGCGGCACCGAGTCGATCGCGCGCGAGTCGGGGTTCGGGAACTCGACCGTGAGCGTGCCCTGGAAGCTCGCGTTCTCGTCGTCGATCGTGTGGTCGATCGTGTAGTGAGGCAGCGCTTGCTCGTCGAGGCCACCCGTCGGCTGACCCTGGAGGAAGAGCGAGGCCGCGTGCGCCGGTGGCGCGCCCGAACCCGTCGATTGAGGAGCCTGCGGTGGCTGCGCGCCAGGTGAGCGCGGCTGCGTCGGCGCGGGCTGATTGGGGCTCGTCTGCGGTGCGCGAGCGGGCGGCGCGTACGCCGTGCCGCCGCCGGGGGCGGACGTCGGGAGCGACGCTGTCGACGGGCTGTCGTCGTCGGAGTCACCGTCGCGGGGTTGGCTGTGAGACGCGCCGTCGGAGCTGCAACCGAGACCGAACGCAGGCAACGCGAGCGCGAGCCCGACGAAGACGAAGCGAGAGAGGACGCGAGACGCAGCCGGTCGACGTGGATCCAACGGTCACCTCCATCCGCGGGCGAAGCCCGACGAGACACTGGTACGGATAGCCGGGTGGTTCGATCTGGCAAGGTCGGCTGGTGATTTCGCATAGGCTCGACGACATGAGAGATCCGAAGCGAAGCCTGCTCGGGGTGGTCCTCGCGGTCGTCCTGCCGCTCGCCGCGGCCGCGTGCGGCGGTTCGAAGACCGAGTCGAAATCCGCGGATTCGGACGCGTCCGCCGAGAGCTCCTCGAGCGCAGCACCGAGCGCGGAGGCCACCGACTCCTCGGACAAGAGCACGTCCACGACGGACAAATCCACGACCGACAAGTCGGCGACGGGCGGCGGCGGCGGGGGAAAGACGCAGTCGGGCGACCCACACGTGAACGCTGCCGAGCCGAGCTCCACGACAACCGCGGCAGAGGGCGCGAAGGACTCGGGCGCGCTCGTGCTCGAGCTCTCCGTCGTGATGCGCGGCGGTGGCAAGGTCGAGGGTGAGAAGGAGATCCTCGACGCCGCGGCCGAGCAGATCCGAGCCTCGAAGAAGCTCGCGCTGAGCACGAAGAACATCGACAAGCCGCGCCGCGTCGAGGTCACGCTCACGGTCGAGCCAGCGGTCGAAGACAAGAACGGCCTCACGGTGAAGCTCCGCCTCACCGGGGTCGAGCCCGACGGCAAATGCCCCGTCTTCGACCTCGATCAGAAGTTCTCGATGAGTGGTAAGAAGACGACGTCGGCCCCCGACGTGCTCGCGCTCCGTCAGG
Organism: Polyangiaceae bacterium; assembly: GCA_046351325.1. Lineage (GTDB taxonomy): Bacteria > Myxococcota_A > Polyangia > Polyangiales > Polyangiaceae > Xiheicaenibacterium. Next base: position 1,052,752 of record JAXLYR010000002.1, read on the forward strand.
CCGGGGTGAAGTCGCTGCTCGTCAAGCTCGAGGACTCGGCCAGCAACGTGAAGCCGGCCGCGAACTGCACGAGCTTCAAGAAGAAGAGCTAGTCCGCTGGCGCGCTCGCCCGCCGCGTGGGCCCGTGAGCGCGGGTGCGAAGGCGTCGGCGTCGCCCTCGTGAAAGCGGATGAACCTCAGCGACCGACGGACTTCGTTGTAACAACGCACGAACAGCCAGAACGCGGCAGCGCGGGTCCGCGCCGCCCCCTCGCGTCGCTCAAGGCCATTTCGGCGCGCGCGCGCCCCCACCGACGAGGCCGCAGCTTGTTCGGCCGCGGCGACCTCCCCGAGGTCGATCCAACTCGGGGTGAGCCCCGTCGCCGGATCGCGACACGCACGAAGGACATTGCAAAGCACCAGCACGTCGACGACCCGCGGTCGACCGCGCTGGCCACGCGCGTTGGGGAGGGCGGAGAGCTCGCCCCAATGGCGTGTTCGAGCACTGCGAATGCTGACAGCGCCGTAACTCAACTCGGCGTCTCTTGGTTTGGGGGAGAGATGGACCCTCCTGCGCTGACAGTTGGGTTAGCGCACCCCCGCCCGAGGCCGCTCGCCCAGCGCGGCGCTCAATCGACGTGGGGACTGCTGCTCGACCAGAACCCCGGCCAGTGAATCGCTACGTAGAGCTCGCGCTGCTCGGGGGCGCTCACCGCTGCGCCGGAGAGCCCGGTCCCGTACACCTGCCCATCGGCCGTCACTTCGGTCACTTTGCTGTATAGGTGGGTCGTGTAAAACACCACATCGCGCCGCTCCAGGAGCACCGTTGCGTGCGGGGCCAGCGCCTGCGCCGCCGGATGGCGGTCGTAGTTGACGTGGAAGTCGACTCTGCGGGCGATGTCGAGGGCTGTGGCCGGCTTGAACGGCTTGATTACGGAGCGCACCCACCCGTCGGGGTAGACCATCGCGAGCAGCGACTCGAGGATCTCGACGAGCGTCGGAGCTTCGTCGCCTCTGCGGGGCACGTCGTGGTGGCCCTGGACGAACAGCCCGTCGATTCGTGCGTTGGTGGGGTCGTCTTGTCCGTGGGCCAATAGCTCAGAGCCCACAGCGCGTGGCGGAAGGCCTCCAGCGGCGCGTGCTCAAAGGCGTCCACGAAATGCAGGCGAACGCCGCTCTCACTCGGCTCTACCCTCAAGCCGAAGAGATAAGCAGGGAGTCGGCTAGCGTAGGCCGCTGGCGACGGGTTTAGAACTGGGGGAGGTCGGAGCTCACTCATCGCGTCAAGTCACAGCCTATCCGAAGACACGCGCCTCCACGGCTGCGGATCGTTTGAGGCCAAACGGTCGGGGGACATGGGGGCCCTCGAATGGCTGGTCTCTCCGCCTGGCCGCCGTGACGCCATTGGCCGAAACGAGTTGTCCGAGCTATTTCGCGGGTGCGTCGTCGAACACCAGGCTGACGCTCGCGGTCGCGAGCTTTGCCGGCGCTGGAGCTATGGCGGCTGCGGAGCGGAGCTGCGCCACCACGCAGCGCACGACCTCGCCGTCCGGCATATCGCCGCTCCTGAAGGCCTGATCAACGATGAGCCCTCGCTTGCCGATTTGGACAGTGGCCTTGATACGGCCTCGCAAGTTTCCGTTGTTCACCAATCCGGCCGCGTAGCACCCAAGGAGCTTGTCCCTCGTGCTGACGATGGAGTTCGTAACAGTTCTGTCATCGACACCGCCGCTGACCTCCGAGACCGTGATGGTGACGTCCTTCTTGAAGCCGCTCGGTAGCGCGATCGGGGCGAGAGCCTTGCGCGGCCCGAAGGTGTCGTCTCGGCCCCAAGTCGCTGTCGGCGCGTCGGGGTCGCCGCCCGCGCCGACCTGCTCGAGCGCGGCGCGAAATTCGGGGAACGCCACGTGTGGCTCCCCGTCGATGCACGCCGGAGCGAGGCCCGCCGCGACGCCGTCGCGGACCGCCATGCCTGGCGACGTTCCGTCCACGACCCCGACCAGCGCGTCGAAGACCCCAGCGAAGCCCACGCCCGCGTCGCAGCGCGCGGTGACGTCGCGCAGGACCTCCTTGTTCGCGAGGAGCCCCGCCGGCGCGCCCGCGGCGTCCTTCAACGCGACAACGTCGTAGGCATTGCCGCACGGTTGTTTCTCCACGGTGACCTTGCCGGCTTGGTCGAACGCGAGGACCGGGCTCACGCTTACAGTCGAGTCATTGAGGTCCGGTGGTCGCGGCACCGCGAACACGAGCGCGTGCTGCTTGTCGCCCACCGACACGGTCAGCTTGGTGTAGCCCGCAAACGCCACGCTCCCAAGAACGCTCATCGCGGCGCGACAGGAGATGTCCGCGGGCAGGCGCACGTCCATTTTGCCGGGGAATGGCTCGCTCGGGCGCTTTGCCTTCCAGTCTTCGCGCGCGATCTTCAACGCCGTGTAGAGCGCGTCCACTCGCTTGATCTCGTCGCCGGGCGCGGCCGCGACCGAGCGCCCATCGAGCCGAACGCCGGCCGCGTCGACGCTCACGCCGCGCTCCTCGCGAGCGTCCGCGCCCTCGCCGCTCGGTTGGGAGTCGCCCTTCTTGCCGCCACAGGCGGCGCCAAAGAGCAATAGACCGAGCGCGACAGTCCGCGCGCGATGCCCAGCAATCACAGCGTCCATTGGGCGAGCGATTCCGAGCCCACGTCGTCCCCTATTGCTATGTCCGTTTGACACGACGAATTGCTCGCAGACCCAAACGTGTCCGTCAAGGCTTTGACCGGCGCGGCCAACACCCATCGGCTGACACTCTCGAGCGGCACTCGGGTGTCTCGGCGGGGCGGCGTCGCCCGAAACAGGCACCCAGCGCTGCCCCCAAGCTCGACGCAATCAGCGTGGAACGCGCGAGCGCAGCCTCCTGTCGACAGCTCTGTAGGTTGGCACATGATGTGTAAACGAGCGCCGCCGAGGAGAAGATCCATTGGAAAAGCGTCTCGCTCTATGGGCTATTGCAGTTGCCTCGCTCGGCTTTGGTACGGGCTGCACGGCCAACTTCATGATGGTTGGGTCCAATCAGGCCGAGGCCCCGCCGGCCTCACCCGAGGCGACCTACAAAGTGCCCAAGTGCGTCATGGTAGGAACCGACCAGTCCACGGTGGCTGGGCCGACTGGGTCGTATTATCTGGCGACCGAGGACGGCAAACTGGTCCTCTACGAAATGGATGGGGGCTCGGGCGCGCGCATCGACAACCACTGGACGGACGCGGACGGCGACCACTTCTTCACCTATGTCCGTAGCCGACAAGGCTGGCATTACGTCATTCCCAAAGACCGGACGCAGCCGGGCAAGCGATATGTGCTCGGGCTGGGATTGAAGTACACCTACGAACAACGTGAAGACGGGGCCCTACACCCCATTGGTGATCCGGCCGCTATGTGCGAGATGGTCCCGAATTAAGCACCATTCGAGGAGCCCCGTCGTCGGCCAATGCGGCTACAGCTGAGAGGCCCGAAACGCGAGCTCTTCAATCGAGGCGAACGGCCAGACCTGCACGTTCTTGTGGCCAGCGAACCGCTGCACCGCCGGGGCGAAGGTGTTCGCGGAGAGGAGCACCGGCCAACCCTCGCGGGCGCGCCGTTCGAGGAGGTCGAGCTGTGCTTGCGCCTCGCGATCTCCGTCCCCGACGAGGATGCAGCGCGACTTGCGCGCTTCGTAAGCGCCGTGCGCCGCTGTGAGCTTGGCGAGGTCGTCGAGGGAGGCGCAGGGCACGACCTCGGGTAGCGGAGCGACGCCCGCGACCCCTTCGACCAACGTCGGCGGCATGTGGGGAGAGAGCTTGGCGACGCCCTCGTCGACCATTCTTCGAAACCATGCGGCGCCCCAGACCATGAGCACGCGGCCCGCGAGGGCGTGTGCAGCCAACCCGGGCGGATAGACCCTCATCTCTCGAGTCTAATGGACCATGGAGCGGGCGCCTGCTTGGTGAGGGCGCCTGCATGCCTGTCTCCCGAAATCGTGCCCGTGCCCGTGCCCGATCTCTGGGCGCCTGCCGGTTTGAAAACGCGGGCTAGAGCGCGATCACCGGGTCGGGCGCGATGCCGAAGAGGTGCGCGCGGATCGCGCCGACCAAGTAGATCGAGCCCGCGACCACCACGTGATCGCCGTCCTCTGCGGCCGCGAGCGCCGCGTCGATCGTGCGGGCCGGATCCCCGACGGGTGTGCCGCGCGCGATCGCCGTGAGGTCCTCGAGGGCAGCGGGCGCGCGCCCCTCGGGGCTCGCGTAGAAGATCGCCCGCGCGCGGGGCGCGAGGAGCCGCAGCATCGGCTCGAAGGCTTTGTCAGCGAGCGCGCCGAAGACGAGCAGCGTTCGGTCGGGTCGCAGGCCGAGCTCCACCATCGAGATCTCCAGCGCGCGCGCGCCGTCGAGGTTGTGCGCGCAGTCGAGCCACACAGTCGCGCCGCCGCGACGCAGGCGCTCGAGCCGACCCGCCCACCGAGCCTCCGCGATGCCGCGCGTGATCGCCGCGGCCTCGAGGCCGAGCGCGTGCCGCGCCGTGAACGCCATCGCCGCGGCGACGGCGGCGTTCTCGATCTGATGGGGGCCTGGCAGCGCCGGCGAGAGCTCGAGGCGCGCGTCACCGATCGCGAGGTGAAAAGCAGCCGCTTCGCGCTCGAGCTCGGCGAGCGTGAAGCTCGCACCCGACGCGGCGCGAGCCTCCGCGCGCGCGCGGCCGTCGTCGTCGCGCGCGTCGCGAGCGCGCACCGAGGGCGTGGGCTCGACGACGATGATCGGCGCGGCGCCTGCGCGCGCGGCCTCGGTGAGGGCGACGGCCTCGGCCTCGGCGTCGAGCGGGCCGATGATCGCGGGCGCGCCCTGCTTGAAGACCCCGGCCTTCTCGCGCGCGATCGCCGCGACGGTGTCGCCGAGCAGGTTCGCGTGCTCGAGGTGCTGGCCGCGGTCGCCCCGCGCGATCGAGACGATGCCGGCCGCGACAGGGGAGGGCACCAAGTTGGTCGCGTCGAGTCGACCGCCGAGCCCGACCTCGAGGATCGCGACGTCGACGCGAGCCTCGTGGAACGCGACGAAGGCCGCGAGCGTCAGCGTTTCGAAGAACGTGAGGTCCGCGTCAGCTTCGATGAAGACGCGCTCGAGCGCGTCCGCGAGGGCCTGCTCTTCGATGACGCGGCCGCCGACGCGCACGCGCTCCGCGAGTCGCGACAGGTGCGGCGACGTGTAGAGCCCGGCGCGCAGGCCCGAGCCGATCGCGATCTGCTCGAGCATCGCGGAGACCGAGCCCTTGCCGTTCGTGCCGGCGACGTGGAGCACCGTGAGCCCGCGCTGCGGATTGCCGAGCGCGGCCGCGGCGCGGCGCACGCGGTCGAGCCCGAGCCCGATGCCCTTGTGGCCACGCGCGTAGAGCGAGCGAAGCAGGCGCCCGTAGCGCTGCTCGGAGAGGGGCGGCGAATCGAAGAGAGACATGGTGACGCGTGCTCGCGGTGAACTGGAGGGGCCGCGCTCGCGTCCGCATATCATGGCGCGCGTGTCCGCAACGCGGAAGTTCATCGTCCTCGCAGCGCTCTACTTCGCGCAGGGGTTGCCCTTCGGGTTCTTCTCCCACGCGGTCCCGACGCTCCTCAACCGCACGCACCCGCCCGAGATCGTCGGCTTGTCGAGCTTGCTCGCGCTTCCGTGGGGGCTGAAATTCCTCATCGCGCCGTTCGTCGACCTCGTCGACAGCGCGCGCTTCGGTCGGCGCAAGCTCGTCATCGTGCCGCTCCAGATCGCGGCCTTCGTGACGCTCGTGCTGATCGGCGCGTCGGGCGCCGACGACAAACACCTCGCGCCGCTCGTCGCGGGGTTCTTCCTCGTGAGCTTGTTCTCGGCGACGCAGGACGCCGCGACCGACGCGCTCGCGCTCGATCTGCTCGACGAAACCCAGCGTGGGCTCGGCGGCTCGATCCAAGCGGGCGCGTACCGCGCGGGCATGATCGCGGGCGGCGGCGGTGTCCTCGCGCTCGTCGATCACATCGGCTTTCGCGAGGCGTTCTTCGGGATGGGCGGGCTCGTGCTCGCGTGCACGGTGCCCACCGTGGGGCTCCGCGAGCCTGCGTCCACGAGGCGCGTCGCGGCCGAGCGCGGTCGCAAGCTCGCGGCCGAGGCGACCTCGCTCGTGACGTCGTTCTTCAAGCGAGCCGACGCGGGCGCGATCGTGCTGCTCACGGTGTCGTTCAAGCTGGGGGATGCGTTGGCGGCGGGGATGGTCACGCGCTGGTTCGTGAAGGAGGGGCTGACCCTCACCGACATCGCGCTGAGCCGCGGCATCGTCGGCGGCGTCGCGGCGATCGTCGGGGCCCTCGCGGGCGCGCCGCTCGTGCGCTCGCTCGGGCGTCGGCGCGCGCTCCTCTTCGCCGCGATCGCGCAGGGCCTCGCGGTCGCGATGTACGTCGCGCTCGACGTCGCGCACCCCGCAGGCCGAGGCCTCGAGCGGATGCCGATGCTCGTCTATCACGCGGCGAGCGCGACCGAGCACCTCGCGGGCGGGCTCGCGACGGCGCTCCTCTTCACGCGGATGATGGACGTGTGTCGCGACGACGCGCGCGCCACGGACTTCACGCTGCAGTCGTGTCTCCTTGTCGCGATCACCGGGCTCGGGCTCGTCGGGAGCGGCTTCGTCACGGGCGCGCTCGGCCTGCGAGGCCTCTTCATCGTGGCGACGATCGCGAGCGTCGTCGGCTGCGTGGGCGTCGCGCGAACCTACCGCGAGCCGAGTCCAACGCCGTGACCCCAGCCTCACCACGGAGACACAGAGTCAGAGATCAATATCCTCCGTGTCTCGGCGCCTCCGTGGTGAAAATCTCCTCCAAGCCCGGATTGGATGGGGATCTTTTGACGTCGCGGAGGCTTGTCTTGTCGGGCAACCTCTTGTCGCGCGCGCGGTGACGCAGGCTCTCCTCGAGACGAGGCCGCCCGACAAGCACAGCGGGCTCGAGGTCAAAAAATCCCCACCCACGCACCCGTCGAAGAGCGCTGCGAAAGAGGAGTCGAGATGAAGATCACGAAGGTCACCCCCATCCTGTCGGTCGAGAACATCGAGGCGTGTCTGCCGTTTTGGATCGAGAAGCTCGGCTACGAGAAGACGATGGAGATGCCCCACGACGGGCGGCTCGGGTTCGTGATCCTCGTGAAAGACGGGATCGAGCTGATGCTGCAGACGCACGCGAGCGTTCGCGATGATCTGCCTGCGATCGCCGAGCACTTCCGGCCGGGGTCGACGTGCCTCTACGCGGACGTCGACTCGATCGAAGAGGCCGCGGCGTCGCTCGCAGGCGTCGAGATCATCGTGCCGCTGCGCGAGACGCCGTACGGCGCCCGCGAGCTCTGGGTGCGAACGGAGGAAGGGCACATCCTCGGGTTGGCCGAGTTCGCGAAGCGGGAGTAGCGAGCAGAGAACCCTAGAGCGCGCGACGCATGAAGAGATCCTCGAGGGTCTCCTTGCGGGGCGCGACCTCGACGACGCGCGCGCCGTGGGCGAGCGCTGCGCGCAAGACCTCGGGGACGCGAGCGTCTCCCTCGATCTCGACGACGAGCAGGCCCGGTCGATCCGCGAGCGTGTAGCCGGCCTCGGTGAGCTCCGCGCGCAGCGTCGCGTTCACGTCGGCGAGCAGCACGTCGGTGCGCAAGACCTCACCGCGGAGGAGGTTGCGGATCTCGCCGCTCACGACGGCCTCACCCTTCTTGAGGATGGTGACGCGATCACACATGGCCTCGACGTCGCCGAGGATGTGCGTCGAGAAGAAGATCGTCCGGCCGAGCTCGCGCTCGCCGAAGATGATGTCGCGGACCTCTTTGCGGCCGACCGGATCGAGGCCGCTCATCGGCTCGTCGAGAATGAGCATCTCGGGGTCGCTGACGAGCGCGGCCGCGAGGCCCGTGCGCTGGAGCATCCCCTTCGACAGGTGGCGCACCTGTCGATCGGCCGCGTACGCGACGCCGACTTTGTCGAGGACCTCGAGCGCGCGCTTGTCGAGCTTCGAGCCGCGCATGCCCGAGAGCTGCCCGCACATCGTCACGAACTCGCGCGGCGTGAGGTACGGATAGACGTAGGGGTTCTCGGGCAAGAAGCCGAGCTGCTTGCGAGCCTCCGCCGAGGGCACGCGCTTGCCGAAGAGGTACGCGCTGCCGCCCGTCGGCGCGATGAGCCCTGTCAGCATCTTGATCGTGGTCGTCTTGCCCGCGCCGTTCGGCCCGAGAAAACCGAAGATCTCACCGCGCCGCACGTCGAAGGAGACGCTCTTGACGGCCTCGACGGTGCGCTTGACGAAGAGGCCCGCCTTGAAGGTCTTCTTCAGTTTGTCGACGACGATGAGCGCCTCGCGCTTCTCCCCGGTGGGTTCGTCCTGGGCGGGCTCGTCCTCGGCGGGCTCGTCTTCGGCGGGCAGGGCCGAGAACGCGGCGGGCGCGCTGGGCGAGGGCGTCCCTTCCTCCCGGGTGTCCGAGTCTTCACCGGTCATCTGGTCGCGACTTTAACGCCCACGCAGCCTCGCCGAAAAGATCAGATCGAGCGAGCTCACACCGAGCGCGAACCAGATGATCGCGAACGCCCCGAGTCGGCCGGCGCCGAGCGGCTCGCCGAAGACCCAAACCGCGATGAGGACCTGCAGGGAAGGGGAGAGGTACTGGAAGAACCCGAGCCGCGTGAGCGGCAAGCGTCGCGCGGCCGCGGCGAAGGCCGCGAGCGGGAGTGCGGTCACCGGACCCGACGCGATGACGAGCGCGACGAGCCGTGCGTCGCCGCCGAAGAGCACGCCGTGGTGCGTGGCCTCACGCCAGACGATGTACCCGATGGCGAGCGGCGCGACGACGAGCGACTCGACGAAGAGCCCGACGAGCGATTCGACGGGCGCGGTCTTGCGGAGGAGCCCGTAGCCCGCGAACGTCGCCGCGAGCAAGAGCGCGAGCCACGGAATGGTGTGCGCAGCTGCGATCATCCCCACGAGCCCGACCGCGCCGAGCGCGACCGCGATGAGCTGCAGCCGGCGCAGGTGCTCGCGAAGGACCGCGACGCCGAGCGCGACGTTCACGAGCGGGTTGATGAAGTAGCCGAGGCTCGCGTCGACGAGCCGATGCGTGCTCACCGACCAGATGAAGACGCCCCAGTTCACCGAGATGAGCGCGCTCGTGAGGAGGAGCCTCCGGCGGAGCTTCGCGTCGGCGAGGACCGCGCGTGCTGCCTTGAATCGACCCGTCAACCCGAGCGCGGCGGTGACGAACACGAGCGACCACGCGACGCGGTGAGCGAGGATTTCCACGGCGTCGAGCGCGCGCAGCTCGTGCCAGAAGAGGGGCACGACACCCCACGCGCCGTAGGCTCCGATCGCGAGCATCACCCCCGAGGCGCTGACGGCGTCCGGACTCGCGCTGCGCGTCACTCGTCGGGCTCGGAGCGATCGACGTCGCCGACGCCCTCGTCGCGATCCTTCACCACGTTCGAGGGCGCGGCCCCGCTGTACTCGCGGAGCTTGTATTGGATCTTGCGCGGGCTCACGCCGAGGATGTTCGCGGCCCGCGAGGTCGAACCGCGGCAGGCCTCGAGGGTGCGCAGGATCGCGTAGCGCTCGAGCGACCAGATCGTCGAGCCCGGGATGCGCGGCATCTCGTCGGTGGGCGCCGCCGCCGGCGCGATCGAGTCGGGCAGGTGGCGCAGCTCGAGGCGCGGCCCCTCGCACAACACCACGGCGCGCTCGATGACGTTCTCGAGCTCGCGCACGTTGCCCGGCCACGTGTGCGAGCGCAGCGCGGCGAGGACCTCGTCGCTCATGCCCTCGATCGCGCGATGGTCTTGCTCCGCGAAGCGCTTCAGGAAGTACATCGCGATGTCGGGGATATCCGACGCGCGCTCGCGGAGCGGTGGGATGTCGACCGTGACGACGTTGAGCCGGTAGTAGAGGTCCTCGCGGAAGTGCCCCTCCTTCACGCGCTGGACGAGATCGCGGTTCGAGGCCGCGAGGATCCTCACGTCGACGTGCAGCGTCTCGTTGCCGCCGACGCGCTCGAACGCACGCTCCTGCAGCACGCGCAGGAGCTTCACCTGCGTGGACATCGGGATCTCGCTGCACTCGTCGAGGAAGAGCGTGCCGCCGTCGGCTTGCTCGAAGCGGCCCTCGCGACGACCGACCGCGCCGGTGAACGCCCCGCGCTCGTGGCCGAAGAGCTCGCTCTCGAGCAGCGACTCGCTGAGCGCCGCGCAGTGAAGACGCACGAGCGGCTTGGCGCGACGCGGGCTCGCTCGATGGATCAGCTCGGCGAAGAGCTCCTTGCCGGTGCCGGTCTCGCCGCGGATGAGCACGGTCGCGCGGCTCGTCGCGACCTGCTCGGCGACGCGCAAGGCCTCCGCCATCTTCGTGTGGGTGCCGACGATGTGCCCGAGCGCGTTCTTCTCCCGCAGCTTGTCGCGCAAGCGCGCGTTCTCGGCGACGAGCCGCGAGCGCTCCACGGCGCGCTCGACCACGAGCGCGAGCTGCTGAAAGTCGAGCGGCTTGGTGAGGTACTGGTAAGCACCTTTTTGTACGGCCTCGACGGCGTTCGGGATCGTGCCGAACGCGGTCATCACGACGAACGTCGCGGGCGACGCCGTCTCGCGGGCCTTTTGCATCAGGCCAATGCCGTCGAGCCCAGGCATTTTGAGATCGGTGAGCACGACATCCGGCGCGAAATCGTCGAGCTTACCGAGCGCCTTGAAGCCGTCCGCAGCGACCTCAGTCGTGTAGCCGTCCTCTTGGAGAATCTCCGAGAGTGCGGCACGTGCGTTCGCTTCGTCGTCGACGATGAGAATGCGGCCTCGCGAACGCAACACAAGCCTCCAATGAAGCTCTTACCCCATTGGGGCCGCGATGTTGAGAAAGGTTGTTCTATGGACTTTGCCAAAAGGTGGTACAAGTCCGGCCACGGCTGCACCCGATCCCGGAGCTACGGATGCGATCTAACGTCTTTTCCTTGATTTCGCTCCCCCTGGTATTTTCATGGGGCATACCGGTCGCGCTGGCTCAGAATCCTCCGCCGGACCCGATCTTCGCGCCGCAGCCGCCGTTCGGGCCGGGGCAGCCGCAGCCTGGGCAACCGCAGCCGGGGCAGCCACAACCGGGGCAACCGCAGCCTGGGCAACCGCAGCCCGGGCCTCAACCTGGTCAGCCTGGACAGCCTGCTCCGGGTAGCTTCGGTGGGACCTCCGCGCCCGGCCAGTTCGGCCCGCAGCCTGGGCAGCCCGGCCAGCCTGGCTTTGGCCAGCCCTACCAGCCAGTCCCCGCGCCCGCGCCCGCCGACAAGAAGAAGGAAGAGTGGAAGGAGCGGGAGTTCTCGCTCATCTACCAGAACAGCTTCACCGGCACGACCGGCCTCATGCGCACGAGCGCTGCTGGTTCGGGCGCCGCGGGCACGTTCCGCGTCGGCTTCATGTTCGACTGGTTCACCGCGGACGGCTTCCTCTGCGACCCCGCGGACACCACTGCAGCGGGCGCCAAGATCACGTGCTCCTCGGCCAACCGTGAGGACAACACCTCGCACGTCGGCGGCTTCTTCTCGCTCAGCGCGACGCCGCTCTCCTTCCTCGAGGCCTACGCCAACATCCGCACCTACGCGAACGCCAACACCGAGGGTTCGCCCCAACTCCTGCAGGTCCTCGGCGACACCACCATCGGCGTGAAGGGGTTCACCCCCTTCGGTTTGATCGGCCCGCTCCAGATCGGCGCTGAGGCAAACCTCCTGCTCCTGAACGGCACCGGCGACGTCGGTGTGTCGGGCGGCGCGACGAGCGGCCTCTTCAAGATCAACGCGACGGCCGACTTCCGCAAGATGCTGAGCGCGTTCCCGCTCCGGGTCCACCTCAATGCCGGTTACAAGGTCGACAACTCGGGCGTCGCCGTCGAGAACGTCGAGAAGGCGCGCGCCCAGGCCTTCAACGACGGCCGCGACTTCCAGCCGATCACGCGCATCGAGCGCTACGGCCTCGGCATCAACAAGGTCGACTTCTTCCAGACCTATCTCGGCGTCGACGTCGACTTCTCGTTCATCCAGCCCTTCGTCGAATACACGGTCGACGTACCGGTCAATCGCCAGGGCTACGAGTGCTACACGAACCGCGTCTCGCGCGGCGACGTCTGCCTCGGCCTCTCGGACCTCAGCGACCCCAACTCGGGCAGCGTCGGCTACGAGGGCATCCCCTCGCGGCTCGGCTTCGGCGTGCGCGTCAGCCCGTTCCAGGCGATCTCGGGCACCGGTTACTTCCGCGGCCTCTCCGCCCTCATCGGCGCCGAGGTTGGCCTGAGCGGGACCTCCACCTTCGTGGAGGAGATCGCTCCGAACGCGCCGTGGACGCTCTACTTGGGCATCGGCTACGCGTTCGACACGCGCGAGCGCCCGGTCGAGCAGCCGGTGCAGTTGCCGGCGCCTCCGCCCGTCGTGCTCCCCGCCCCGCAGAACTTCATCCGCGGTCTCGTCCACGAGCAGGGCAAGCAGGACGGCATCCCGAACGCCATCGTGGCCTTCCAGGGCGCGGTGCAGCCGCCGGTCGCCACCGGCGCTGACGGTCGCTTCCTGTCTCGCCACGTCGAGCCCGGCACGTACACGTTCGACATCAGCGCGCCTGGCTACAAGCCCGGCACCTGCACCGTCAGCGTGACCCCGATGCAGCAGCCGATGCCCTACAACCCGCAGAGCGCGATGCCCGCCATCGCGCCGCCGCCGCAGCCCCAGGGCAACACGTTCGCGGACGCGGACTGTGTTCTCGAGGCTCTGCCGCGCACCGGCAACATCGACGGCACCATCAAGGATGCTGTCGCTGGTGGGCCGATCGCGAGCGCGAACATCACCGCGACCGACTCCCTCGGCAAGGAATACAAGACCACCGCCGACAGCAACGGCAAGTTCCGCTTCGACGGGCTGCCGCCAGGTGAGGTCTCGCTCCGCGTCGAGGCGACGGGCTTCATGAACCACGTCGCCGACGCCGAGGTCCGCGCCAACGAGGACGCGCACCCGACCGTCAGCATGAACAAGCGCCCGAAGAACGCGCTCGTTCGCATCCAGGGCAACGAGATCAAGCTCAGCGAGAAGATCCTCTTCGAGACCGACTCGGCGAAGATCCTCGGTCAGTCGAGCGCCCTACTCGAGGAGATCGCCGAGGTCCTGAACAAGAACCCGAACATCGAAGAGGTCGAGATCCAGGGCCACACCGACAACACGGGCGGCGCGGATCACAACCAGCGCCTCAGCGAGGCCCGCGCGAACTCCGTGCGCGAGTGGCTCGTGAAGGCCGGTGTCGCGGCTGGCCGTCTCACGCCGAAGGGCTACGGCCAGAGCATGCCGCTCGTGCCGAACGTGACCGACGCCAACAAGGCGAAGAACCGGCGCGTGCAGTTCATCATCCTGAAGAACAGCAAGGGCAAGGGCGGCTGAACGCCTCCCGAGGCTTCTAGCCTCCACCCCTCGAGCGGTGACGACGCGGCGACCCCCAAAAGGTCGCCGCGCCGCTTTTTGTGCTCTGTCTTTTGATCGAGCTCCAGCCCGGCGGTCCGCCCCAGAGGGCGCCCCTTCCTCCCGGGCGTCGCTCGATGCCTTTTGATCGAGATCGAGCTCCAGCCCGGCCACGGTCCAAAAAAGAACCGGGCTTCATAAAAAAACATGATCAGCACGCACGCCCTCGGGAATTCATAGCCGAGACTGACGAGCACACGACGCAACCCGCAGCTCGGGGCGCGACGCAAAGCTCGTAGGACCGACAGGTTCGTCGGTGAGCGCACCTGTGCGTGCCGCACATTCTTAGCTGCCAATCCCGCTCCAGTTCGACGCGATTGTTTGGGGTCAAAACATCGCGGCATCGAGAAGCGTGGGGCGCACGGCTGTCGTGACTTCGGTCGTCGGCAGCGTGTGACCGCGCGCGCCGGGACCACGTCGGTCCGTCATCGACTTCGGTTTTGAGCAACGTCAGCACGCGAGCTCGTGAGCCGCGTGAGGAAAATAGGAGGCTTCGTCATGGGCACTGGTTTCTCGTCCTTCAAGGGTTCGGTCTCGTTTGCCGCTGTGCTGATGCTGATGGGCGCCAAGACCAACGGCTGCGGTCCGGATTTCGGTGACGGTGGAGACACGGGAACGGGCGGCGGCACGACCGTCGAGTGCCCCGACGGCACGGTGTTCGATGGCGAGCAGTGCGTTTGGGTCGCGCCGCCAGTCTGCCCCGAAGGCATGATCGAGCAGACCGTCTGCGCCGACGCCGAGCCGGCCTACGACGCTGCACCCGAGATGGGCGGCTCCGATCCGGGCGTCGCCGAGCCCTCGCAGTGCTGGACCGAGTGCGTCCCTGTCGATCCGACGACGTGCCCGCCCGGTATGCACGAGGAGACCACCTGCGAGCCCTCGTGTGACGGCGACATGGGCGTCTGCAGCACGAGCTGCGTCCCCGACTCGACCTGTCCCCCGGACACGTACTCGGAGTGGGTTTGCGACGAGATGGGCTGTTGGGAGCAGTGCACGCCGATCGATCCGACCTGCCCGCCCGACAGCTACCCCGAGATGGTCTGCGACGAGAACGGCAACTGCTACACGCAGTGCACCCCAATCGACCCGATCTGCCCGGATGGCACCTACCTGAGCTACGAGTGCGACCCGAGCGGCGTCTGCTACGAGGTCTGCATCCCGATCGATCAGCCGTGCCCGCCCGGAGAGCACGTCGAGGTTCAGTGCAGCGACCCGGCTGACCCGAACGATCCGATGACCGGCGTCTGCACCGAGGTCTGCGTGCCCGACGACCCGAACATGTGCCCGCCTGGGACGCACTACGAAGAGGGCTGCGACGGCGACGTCTGCTGGGCCGGTTGCGTCGAGGACCAGCCGCAGCCTTGCCCGCCCGGGACCTACCCGGACGAGACCTGCGATGCGAACGGCGTTTGCACCACGATCTGCATCGGGATGGACGGCACGCCCCCGCAGCCCGGCACGCCCTGATCAACGAGACTTGCCCCGCAAAGCGGCGCGCCCCATTGGCGCGCCGTGCGCGTTTTGTCGGGGGGCTCAATCCGCCCCCATGCGCTCCGCGCCCCCCCGATTTGTCAGCCGCGAGTCTTGTCGGTCTCGATCTCGCGCAGGAGCTCTTCGACGCGTTGTTGGGCGTCGATGCCCTCGTCGTATTGGAAGCGGAGCGCAGGCGAGACGCGCAGCACGACCTTGCGAGCGAGGTCGCGCCGCAGGCGCCCAGCGGCGGCGTCGAGGCCGCGCAGCAGGGTTCGACGCTCCGCCTCGTCCGCGCCCGTGTCGCGCCGCACGTAGATCCTGCAAAAAGACAGGTCATCCGTGACGTCGACGCGCGTCACCAAGACGCCCGACAGGCGTGGATCGGAAAGCCCCCGAAGCAGCAGGGACATCTCTTCACGGATGCTCTCCGCCACGCGGCGCGAGCGTTTGACCTCTGTCGTCATGGGGATTCTCCAAAGATCCCTCTCCCGCCGGCGCCGAACGACACGATCTCGGTCGCGCGGTCGCTGAGGAGAGCATCGGGGAGGTTCTGCGCGACCGACGCGACTTCCGCCAGCACAGAGTCGCAGTGGGCCGCCTCGTTCGCGACGACCGCGACGCCGAGCACCGCGCGCCGCGGATCATCGAGCGCCCCGACCTCGGCGACCGAGACGCGGAAGCGGTTCATCGTCCGCTCCTTGAACGAGAGCACCACGCGTCGCTTGTCCTTGAGCGAGCGCGCGCCGGGGATCTCGAACACGAGCCGCAGGATGCCTACGAACATGTTTTGGGGGCGCAATTAGGGTTGGAGAGATGCACCCTTCAGCGCCGAGTGGACCCCACCGAACACAGGTGAGGTCCTGGGGCGTAGGCGCTCAGGCGAGCTTCTGCTTGACCTCTTCGACCTCGAAGGCCTCGATGATGTCGCCCTCCTTGAAGTCTTGGAACGACTCGAGGTTGATGCCGCACTCGGTGCCCTCGGCGACCTCTTTCACGTCGTCCTTGATTCGACGGAGGCTGGAGATACGGCCCGTGTGGACGACGATGCTGTCGCGCACGAGGCGCGCGTCGGCGCCGCGCTTGACGACGCCGTTCGTGACCATGCAGCCCGCGATCGTCCCGACCTTGGAGATCTTGAAGACGCGGCGGATCTCGGCGGTCCCGAGCGCGCGCTCGATCTTCGTCGTCGGGAGCAAGCCCTCCATCGCGGAGCGGATGTCGTCGACGGCGTTGTAGATGATGTTGTAGAGCCGAATCTCGACGCCGCCGCCCTCTGCGAGCGACGCTGCCTTGCCGGCGGGGCGCACGTTGAAGCCGACGATGATGGCCTTGCTGGCGATCGCGAGGTTCACGTCGCCCTCGTTGATGCCGCCGACACCGGCCTGCACCACGATGACCTTCACCTTCGGGGTGGAGAGCTTCGTGAGCGCAGCGACCACGGCCTCAACCGAGCCCTGCACGTCACCCTTCACGATGAGCTTGAGCTCGAACTGCTCGCCCTCGGCGAGGCGCTCGTTGAGCTTGTCGAGCGAGAAGCGAATGTCGGTCGGACCCTTCGTGTGCTTCTTGCGACGCTGCTCGGCGATCTCCTCGGCGGTCTTCGCGTCCTTGACGGCGTGAACCGGATCGCCAGCGCTCGGGACCTCGTTCAACCCGAGGACCTCGACCGGGGTCGCCGGACCCGCAGCCGAGAGCGTGCGACCGAGCTCGTCGGTCATCGCGCGGACCTTGCCCCAGGCAGCGCCGGCGAGGAGGATGTCGTGGACCTTCAGCGTGCCGTCCTGAATCATGACGCGCGCCACAGGACCGCGGCCGCGATCGAGGAGAGCCTCGATGACGACACCGGAGGCGCGTCGCTTCGGCGAGGCGCGGAGCTCCAGAACCTCAGCCTGGAGGGCGATGGTCTCGAGGAGCTGGTCGACGCCCTGACCGGTGAGCGCTGACACGTGACAGAAGAGCGTCTCGCCGCCCCACTCTTCGGGGGTGAGGCCGAAGTTCGCGAGGTCGCGCTTGATGCGATCGGGATCAGCGGACGGCTTGTCGATCTTGTTGATGGCGACGATGATCGGGACCTTCGCGGCCTGGGCGTGGTTGATGGCCTCGCGGGTCTGAGGCATCACGCCGTCGTCGGCGGCGACGACCAGCACGACGATGTCCGTGACCTGCGCGCCACGAGCGCGCATCGCGGTGAAGGCTTCGTGGCCGGGCGTATCGAGGAAGGCCACGGTGCCGCGCGCCGTCTCGACGCGGTAGGCGCCGATGTGCTGCGTGATGCCGCCTGCTTCACCCGCCGCGACCGAAGCCTTGCGGATGCGATCGAGCAGCGAGGTCTTGCCGTGGTCGACGTGACCCATGACGGTGACGATGGGCGGTCGCGGGACGGTCTGGTGATCGTCCGCGTCCTCCATCCCGGTCGCGGCCTCGAGGCTCTGCTCCTCGGTGACCGCGACGTCCTCGACCGTCCAACCGAACTCGCTCGCGAGGATCTTGGCGTAGTCGCTGTCGATCGTGGAGTTGATGTTGACGCCCGTGACGCCCATCGAGAGGAGCTTCATCAGGACGTCGGTGACCTTCAGGCTCATCATCGCTGCGAGCTTCTGAAGGGAGACGGACTCCTCGATCTTGATGACCTTCTTGTGAGCGGCCATCTCCAGCATTGCAGGCGGGCGCTTGCTCTGCGGCGGGCCCGAGGGCCGCATCGGGCGGCCCTGCATATACGGAGGGCGCTGACCCGGGCGCGGCTTGCCTTGATACTGGTTGCCCGGTCCGCCGAGGCCCGGCCGTTGCTGCTGGCTCGCGACGCGCGGATCGATGATCGTGCGGCGGCTCTGCGGAACGGTGGTGCGCTGCGCGGGCATCGGAACGCCCGGGCGCCCCTGCCACACGTCGATGCCCGTGCGAGGCGGAGAAGACGGTCGGCGCGGAGCGTCGACCGTGTTCGGGAAGGCAGCGGCCTGAGGCGCCGGCGCGACGCGGTTCACGCCCGGCACTGGGGTGACGCTGCGGGTGACCGGCGCGACCACGGGCTCGGGCGCCGCAGCGACCGGGGCTGCTTCGACGCGCGCGCCTTCATCGGTGCGCTGATCTTTGCGGTGCTCGGTGCGCGGCGCTTCGACGGGGCGTCGGGGCGGCGTGCCGATGTCACCCTTCATGGCTTCGGCCATGGTGGTCGGCACAGGCGTCGGCTCGGTCGGAGCTGCCACGGCGGGCGAGGCCTGCGTCGGCGGAGCTTCTTCGATCGGGGCGGCAGCTGCGGGCGCAGGGCTCTCCTGCGTGGCGCCACGACGCGACGGCGGATGAGCCGGAGCAGCCGTGCCGCGCTGGGACGCGCGCGGGGCAGGGGTCTCGGCGGTGCCACGCTGCGAGGCCTTCGCCGAGG
This sequence comes from Polyangiaceae bacterium, assembly GCA_046351325.1. Taxonomy (GTDB): domain Bacteria; phylum Myxococcota_A; class Polyangia; order Polyangiales; family Polyangiaceae; genus Xiheicaenibacterium. Next base: position 1,071,084 of record JAXLYR010000002.1, read on the forward strand.
GGACCGCAGCCTCTTCGGCGGGGGCAGTCGGCGTCACGACGGTCGCGACAGGGCGCGCGACGTCCGCATCAAAATCAACGTCGCTCACCGTCGGCTTCGCCGTGGCGGCACCGCGAGCGCTCGGGCGAACGCGGCTCGCCGGTGCGCGCGCCGATCGCGCCGAGGAAGCGGGCGCTGCGTCGACGACGGGGGCAGGCGGCGCTGCGGGCTCGACGTGCGCGGGGGCCGGGGCAGGATGCTCCTCGATGATCGGCTCGACGTGCTGCGTGCGCGCCGGCGGGAGCGGCGGCTCGGGAGACTCGACAGCGCCGCGAGCGCTCGGGCGCTCGTGATGATGCGCGGCCGACTCACCGTTGCTGCGGGCCTCGGCGGTGCGGGCGTCGCGGCGGGACTCGAGCGCAGCCGAGGCGGGCGCGTGCGGCAGCGCGACGTCGTCGGTGGGTCGGGTCTCGCGCACGCTTGGAGTCGCCGCACGACGCGGCGCCTCTTCACGCGTCGACGCTCCAACAGCGGTCGACGGTCGTGCGGTGGGGACCACCGGGTCGTTGTCTGTCGCGCGCGCACGACGCTTCACCACGCCGGGTCGAATCCGCTCCTCGACGACCTCGGGTGTCTTCTGTCGCTCGAGGTGGCGCTTCACGCGCTCGATGGCATCTTGCTCGACCGCGCTCATGTGGTTGCGCACGTCGCCGATTCCCATGGACTGGAAGAGCGCAACCAGCGTCTTCTGGTCCATGTTGAGCTGCTTGGCGACTTCGTACACCCGGACTTTGCTCATGCGCCTCACTCCACTGCGTCGGGGGCGCCAACCTTGCGGCCCGACCTAGCGGCCCCGCGGAGGTTAGCAGTACCCTCGACAAGAATCGATTCAGCCCCACCCGAGCCGTGCTTTCGAGCCGTGCTGGAATGGGGAGTACGCGTCGAACCGCTCATGCGGAGCGGGGCGAGCGCGCTCGAAATCATGTTGCTCTCTCGAATCGCGCGGCTGAGGCGCGAGTCCGTGATGGCTACGACGCCGAGGCCCGCCTGGGATGCCTCCTCGCGAGCGGCGGGCGACCCAGGGACGGGCGTCGACCCAAAAACCAGACTCGCGAGAGAGACCTTGTTGCCGAATGCGACGGCGCGCCCCTCACTGATGGCGCGTCGTACCTCGGTGAGATCAGCGGCAGCCGCGGCGTCCGTGGCTACGACCACGAGCGACGCGCGACCATCGCGCAGTGCGGCGCGGGCTGCTTCTGCGCCAGCCTCGAGGCGGCGCGCGCGACGTGCTGCGACAATCAACGCTGACGTGCGGCGCTCGTAGGCTGTCACGATGGCCGATGCAAGAGATGCGACCGTCACGACCTCGCCATCGAGGGTGACGCGGGCTTTCGCGGCGCGCGCGAGCCCACGCTGGACAGCCGCGCGCACGCATGCCTCGGTCGCGTGGAGGTAAGCCCCGCGACCTTGGGAAGAGTGCCCGCCAGCGTCGACCGCGACCTCGCGTGAGCGCGTTGCCTCGCCGGACTCCGCGTTGGACGGCGCCGGCGCGTCGAAGAAGACGAGGCGAACCAGCGCTCCGTCTACGTCGCTCTGCCCGATCGCCCCCGACGCCTTTCGCACGGACTCCTGAGCTTCCGCGGCAGCACAGCCGACGCACGTCCGAGCACGCTCGGGCTTCGCGGCGCGCGCACGTGCGCCAGCGGAGGCGTGCTTTCGCCCGGGCTGGCCCGTGCGTTCGCCGGGCGTGGTCGTGTGTCGAGGAGCGCTCATGAAGTTCGTCGGAGTCGGCAGTTACCGCGTTTCGTCAATCATCATCATCGTCGTCGTCCGCTTCGGGCTCGGGTTCCGGCTTGGGGGCCGGAATGCCGATGGCGCCGCTGCGGATCGCCGCGAGGACGACCTTCTCGTTTTGGAGCCACTCGCGCGCAGCCGCGCGGATCGCTCGGACCTTCTGCGTGCGGAGACGTGAGCGGATCGCGAGCTGGTCTTCGTCCTCACGCAGGACGTCGCTGATGCTCTTGTAACCGCTCTCTTGCAGCTGCACGAGCGTGCGCTCGCCGACACCCTTCACGAGCGAGAGTCGCTCGGTCTCGGTGAGCGGCTCGCCCTTGTTCGCAGCGGCGCGCAGACGCTCCTGACGGAGCTGATCGAGCGTGCCCTCCGCGTCGCGGCGCAGCTTGTCGGCGGCCTCTGCACCACCGAGGCCCTGCACGCTCGCGAGCTCCTCGGGCGTGGCCTCGAAGATCTCCTCGACCGCGCGGAAGCCCTGTCGATAGAGGGCCTTCGCGAGGTTCTCGGTGACGCCGGAGATGCGCTGGAGGCTGCTGATCGCGGCCTCCTCCATCTCGCGGAACTTCGAGTCGTTGATGATGACGAGGTGCCAGCCCGTGAGCTGCGACGCGAGGCGCACGTTCTGTCCCTTGCGGCCGATCGCGAGCGAGAGCTTCTCGTCGGGGACGACGAGCTCCATTCGGTGCTCGGCCTCGTCGACGATGACCTTGTGGACGTCGGCGGGTTGAATCGCCGCGATGACGTAGCGCGCCGGATCGCGATCGTACGGGACGATGTCGATCTTCTCGCCGCGGAGCTCCTGCACGACGGCTTGCACGCGCGCGCCCTTCATCCCGACGCACGCGCCGACGGGGTCGACGTCCGCGTCGCGAGAGGTGACCGCGATCTTGCTGCGAGCGCCAGGCTCACGCGCGACCGCGACGATGCGCACGATGCCCTCGTAGATCTCGGGGACCTCGGCCTCGAAGAGCTTCTCCACCACGCGCGGGTCGGAGCGAGAGAGGATCACCTGCGGGCCGCGGGCCTCGCGATCGATCTCCTTCACGAAGGCGACGACGCGATCGCCGGGGCGGTAGGTCTCGCGTGGGGTCTGCTCCTTCAGCGGGAGCACGCCCTCGGTGCGGCCGATCTCCACGATGATGTTCGCGCCCTTCTCGAAGCGACGAACGATGCCGCGGATGAGCTGCCCTTGTTTGTCTTTGTACTCTTCGTAGATGAGGTCGCGCTCGGCGTCGCGCATGCGCTGGAGGAGGACCTGCTTCGCCGTCTGCGCGGCGATGCGACCGAAGGTCGCGCGTGCCTGCTTCAGCTTCAGGAGGTCGCCGTACTCGCGATCTTGCTCGCGCGCTTTGACGGCATCTTCGGGGCGCCAGAACACCTGGAAGCCGAGTTCCTCGCCGAGCTCCGCGTCCAGCTTGCGGCGCTGGACCTCGGAGAGGGCGATCTGTCGCTCGGGCTCGGTGACCTCCTCGACGACGGTCATGTATTGGAAGAGGTCGACCTGGCCCGTTTCGGGGTTGTAGCGGGCCTCGAGCTCCCGGTTTTGTCCGAACTCGCTCTGAGCTGTCTGCGCGGCCTTGAGAATGGCCGCCTCCATGGTCTCGATGAGGACCTTCTTGTCGATCCCCTTTTCCTTCGCGACCTGTTCGAGCGTGCTCTCCAGGTTCTGTTCAGAACCCGAGGACGACGAAACCGCCTTCATGTCAACTCCTCTTCGTGACGCCACGTCGAGCGCCCTCCTTTCGAGTCTTGTTGTCTGTGCGCTTTGAGCCCTCGAGGACGAACACCAGGTTCGCCTCGACGACGTCGGCGTACGGGACATCCATCTGCTTGCCGTCGACCTGCATCGTCACGCGCGCCTCGCGCTCGTCTCCAGCGGAGATCGAGGCGATGGTGCCGCGGAGTACGCGCTGGCCGTCGGGGGCCGGGCGCGACAACTTCGCGCGCGCGAGCGACCCCTGGAAGCGGCGGAAGTCGGCGAGGGAGTAGAGCTGGCGCTCGAGCCCGGGTGAGCTGACCTCGAGTTGGTAGTGAGAATCGATGGGATCGGTTCGGTCGAACTCGGCCGAGATGTCGCGGCTGAGATCGGCGCAATCGTCGAGCGAGACGCCCCAGCCCGTCGTCGAGCTCGCGACCGCGGAGGTGCTGCCCGCGCTCGTGGAGATGCGTTCGATCGTCACGCGCAGCGTTCTCGCCCCGTGCTCGGTGACCCAGCGCACGTCCACCAGGTCGATGCCGCGCCCCGCACAAAGCGGAGCGATCAGCTCGCGCAAGCGCGCGAGCAGCGGATCGTCGTGGTGTTCGTTCGAGGCAGGGTGCATGAGGATGGAGCGCGGCGTGGACGGGATCGGCTTCGAGCGCGAGCGTGCCGTGAGACCACGACGACCTGCGCGCAAGAAAGCAAAAAGCCGGTCCCGAAACGGGAACCCGGCTTGCGGATCCACCAGCTCGGCGGCACGCTAATCCAAAGCCCACCAACTCGCAAGCGCCGGTTTTTCGCGCGAGAAAGCACGAGAAAACTGAACAAGACGCGCGGGGCGCGTGCGGGCAGCTCAGAGCTCAGGCGAGGTTCGGCATGGCGATCACGTCCACGTGGAGCGTCTCGCCGAACGCGACGATCTCTTTCAAGCACGCGTCCGAGGGGCGGCCCGACACGCGGAGCTTCGTGCATGTGGCCTTCGCGCCATCGAACACCGTGTTGGAAATCTCCTCGATGTTGATGCCGTGGCGCTTGAGCACGCTGAGCGTGTTCGCGAGCGCGCCGATCTTGTCGAGCTGACGGAGCACCACGACGTAGCGCGCGGGTGACGCGGAGCAGACGTTGACCACGTTCGGGACGTTCTCCTCGGTGAGGAAGGAGCGGACGACCCGACAGACCTCTTCACCGATCGCGCGCTGCGCCTGCTTCGTCCCGCCCGCGATGTGCGGCGTGAGCACGACGTGCGGCAACTTCGCGAGGCGCGAGCGATAGTCCGCGCTGCCCTCGCGCGGCTCATCGGGGTGAACGTCGAAGCCGAGGCGTAGCTCCTTCTTCGCAGCGATCTCCTCGAGCGCGTCGAGGTCGAAGAGCTCCGCGCGCGAGGTGTTCACGACGATCGCTCCGCGCGGCAGCGCCTCGAGGACGGCGCGAGAGATCACACCCTTCGTCTCGCGAGAGAGCGGCAGGTGCACCGTGAGGACGTCGCTCTTCGCGGCGAGGCGCTCGAGGCTCGAGGCCTGCGTGATCTCGAGGCGCTGAGCCTTCGCGCTGGAGAGTCCGCGCGAGTAGGCGTGCGCCTTCATCCCGAAGGCCTGGGCGCGCGCGACGACCTCACGGCCGACGGCGCCGAGGCCGGCGACCCCGATGTGTCGACCGAGGAGCCCCGCTTCGTTCGCGTACCGCGTGCGCTCCCAGCGACCGCCGACCATGTCGTTGTGCGCGTCGAGGATGAGTCGATCGAGCGCGAGCACCATGCCCATCGTGAGCTCGGCGACCGCAGCGGCGTTCTTGCCGGGGCAGTGCGCGACGTAGATGCCTCGCGCGCTCGCGGCCTCGATGTCGATGTTGGCGGTGCCGCCGCCCGCACGCACGATCAGGTTCAGCTCGCGCCCGGAATCGATCGCGGCCGCCGTGACTTCCAGCCGGCGCACGACCAGGATCCCGACACCGGCGAGCGCGCCCGGCAGCGAATCCCTGGTCAGCTTTGGATCGGAAACGACCTCGATACCGAGAACGCGAAGCTCTTCCAGCGGTTGGATGTCGACACCGTCAGCGACGAGGAGGCGCATGGCTCCGAAGACACTAGCAGATGCGTCCCCTCGCAAGAATTCCGTGGCGGGGTCCCTCGGTCACGCGGCGCTCCTCTTCAGCTGCGGCTGCGCGACAGGTCACCATGTCTCGCCTTGGGGCGACCGCGGTGTGCCCCCCCTCGCGGCCTTCGTCGAGCAGCCCGACCTCGACGCCCACGTCATAGAGCTAGAGCGCGACGCCGCCGCCGAGGGGCTCACGATCGACATCGCGCTCGCGGTCGTCGATCGCGAGTCGACGCGCTTCGAGGTGCGTGGGCTCTCGGGGCGCGGCCGCGGCGGGGACCGGCTGACCGCGACGCGGGTCGCGAGCCCGTTTGGTGTCGTGCTCGCGCTCGGTCCGTCGCGCTCGCCCACTTCACCGACGGAGCTCGTCCTCGAGCTCGATCTCGGCTCGGGCAACGCGCTCGCGATGCCCGCGGATTTGGACGGCGATGGCCTCGTGGATCTCGCGGTCGCGTCCCCGAGCGGGCACCTGTCGATTTTCTCGCTGGCAGCACACGGCGCGACCGAGATCGCCGTCACGCTCGACTCCGTCTCGGGCGCGCGGATCCTCGAAGATGGCGGGTATGGTTTGGTGTCGCGCGCGCCGGCCGCGGACAGCGCGCCCATCCTGCCCGTGCTCGAGCGCATCGCGATGCGTGAGCGCGGTCGCTACGTCGAGGACTCGGATCGCGTTCGCAAGTGGCACGTTCGGCAAGCGGCGCTGCGTCGCGCGGCGAGCGCGCCGTCGACCGAGGCCGCGTCGCTGAGTCGCCTGCTCGAGATCGCTTTTCACGAGGCACTCGGTGGGCTCGGCGCGGGCGCGTTCGACGAGGCCGAGAGGCGCGCTCCACGCGGCGAGCTCGCGGCCCCCTATCGGCGCGCCCTCGAGGCTACGCGGGCAGCCGCCGCGGTCTCGCTGTGATGCGTGCAACGCGCATGCAACGATGCGCAACACGGGCCGCGCTCGCGAGCTGCGCCTGGGGACGTCGAGTCCCTTCTCCCTCGCACTTTTGCGCTCGTGGCACGCTTCTCTCAAAGGGGCCCCCATGCGATCGACCTCCTTCTTCAGCCTCCGCACGCACGCCCTCGGCGCGGCCCTCCTCACCAGCGCGCTCGGCGCTCTCTTCACGGCCTGCGGCGACAGCGGTGAAAACCCAGGCGGCGGCGGCACCGGTGGGAACGGCAGCGGCGCACAGACCACGGGTGGGAACGGCAGCGGCGCGTCCGGCGTCGGCGGTGAGGGGCAAGGTGGCGCGGTCATCCCCGGCGAGCATCCGCGCATTTACTTGAACGATGTGCAACGAACGCGGCTGAACGCGGCGCTCTCGGCGAACACGCAGGCCGCGACCCGCTACGTCGAGTTCGTCGACTCCGCGCTGAGCGGCGGCGACCCGTACGCCTTCGAGGGCTGGCACGCGGCGCTCCTCTACGCGCTGACAGGGGACACGAGCTACGCCGACCTCGCGATCGCCGAGGTCGACGCGATGGTCGCCGAGGACGAGGCCCTCGTCGCGGGCGGCGACACGCCGAATGTCGCGTTCGACAGCTACCTCGAGGTGGGGCCGCGCGTCGGCGACATGGCCCTCGTCTACGACTGGTGCTTCGACCGCGTGACGCAAGACCAACGCGATCGCTGGATCGCGTGGGGCAACCAAGCCGTCTACAACGTCTGGCACCCCGAGCAGGCGACGTGGGGCGGGCAGTCGATGCCATGGAGCGGCTGGTCGATCGACAACCCCGTGAACAACTACTACTTCTCGTTCTTGCGAGCGACGATGCTGCTCGCGCTCGCGTCGTACGAGGAGAACCCCGAGGCGCCCGCCCTCGCCGAGTTCTTCCGCCAGACGAAGATCGAGGAGCAGCTCGTGCCGACCTACGAGGCGAAGCTCCAAGGCGGAGGCTCGCGAGAGGGCACCGGCTACGGCGTCGCGATGATGAACCTCTTCAGGCTCTACGACCTCTGGGAGCAATCGACCGGCGAGCGCATCGCGGGCCTCACTTCGCACACGCAGGCGTCGATCGCGTACCTCACGCACGCGATCGTACCGACGCGCGATCGGCTCGCGCCGATCGGCGATCACGCGCGCGACAGCACGGCGTCGCTCTTCGACTACCACCGCGACTACCTGCTCGTCCTCGGCGCGCTCTACCCGAACGCGCCCGCGACGCTCGCTTCGCGCACGCTCCTCGCGTCGAGCAGCGTCCCCGAGATGTCACAGGGCTTCATGCGCTTCTCGGATTTTCTCTACGATCCGACGGGCCTCGAGACCGCACCGCTCGAGAGCCTCTACCCCGCGTATTACGCGCCCGGCGTGGGCCACGCGTTCGTCCGCAGCGATTGGTCCGAGAGCGCGACGTGGCTCTCGTTCATCGCAGGCGACTACGACGAGAGCCACGCCCACCACGATCAGGGCTCGCTCCTCGTCTACTCGGGCGAATGGCTGGCGTACGACGCGAACATCGACTCGCACTCGGGCATCCGCCAAGAAGAAGAGCTCCACAACTTGGTGCGCATCGAGGACAACGGTGACGTCGTGCGCATGCGAGAGGACGGCGCGCCGACGAACCTCATCGCCCTCCACGACGACGCGAACGTCTCGTATTTCGCAGCGGACGCCGCGCCCAACTACGCGGGGCAAGCGCCCGTCGACAAGGTCCTGCGCGAGATCGTCTTCGTCAAACCCGACATCTTCGTCGTGCGCGATCGCGTGTCGACGACGTCGGCGAGCGCGCGCCGCGTCTACCAGCTCAACACGCCCATCTCCCCGACGGTGATGTCGGGCCGCGCGCACATGGGCGGCGGCAGCGGCGCGCTCGATCTGTTCGTGGTGCGCCCCGCGAACGTCACGCCTTCGATCGTCGACTGGGCGGCGACCGACGGCGACATGAACGGCGGCTTCCGTCTGGAGATCCCGCAGCAAGGCACCGCGGAGACCGTCTTTCTCACGGTGCTCGGCGTGAACGACGCGGCCTCGTCGGTCGCGGCGTCGGGCGCAGACGGCGTCGCGATCACGCTCTCGGGTGGCGGGACGCTCACGGTGACGTTCGACGCGAACGGTGAGGGCGCGGTGATCGACGCGCCGGACTTCGACGCGACGGTCGGCCCAGGCGTCGACACGCTGCCGTTGCTCGCGCCCTGAGTTGCTTCGTTCGAGCGCCGACCCGCTTCAGGGGCCGAGCTGCGGCGGGTCGACAGAGGGCATCGCGAAGGCCTGCTCGAAGGTCACGAGGAAGCGCCCGGGGAAGATGCTCGTCACGCCGACGCTCGGATCGAGCGCGAGCGGCAGGGCCCAATCGATGCGCATGACGGTGCGCTCGAGCTGAGGAAACACGAGGCGAAAGCCCGCGCCGACCGACGGTCGCAGCGCGAGGTGCTCGCCTCGATCCCACGCGGCGCCTGTGTCGAAGAACGCCGTCGCGCCGAGTTGGATCGTGTAGACGTCGAACGGGCGCGAGCGAAATTCCAGGTTCGCCGCGATCACGTTCTCACCGCGGTAGGCCCCCGATGGGTAGCCACGCAGCCGGCTCTCGCCGCCGATCGTGCTGCGCTTGTTCAAGTAGTTCGCGAAGCGCTCCTGCCACGCGCCGTCGACGACCAGCCTGCCGACGCTCGTGCGCGGCGACACGACGCGCACGCCCACGGTCATCGACGCGTCGTAGACCTTCTCGGGCGCGGCCTCGAGCAGGCCCTCCGAGTAGACGCGCAGGTGTCCGTCGCCGAGCGCTGCGCTGGCCGACGCGCCCACCGACGCGCCCATGAACGACCGCGTCGCGCCGAGCTCCGCGATGACCGGATAGAGCTTCACGTACGAGTCGTGGCCGATGCGATAGTCCTCTTGGAGACCGAGCGTTTCGAAGTCGACGTAGGTCTTGAACTTGGTCGAATACGAGGCGAGGCCCACGTACGGATAGATCCGCGTGTCGCTGAGCGGCAGCTGGCGATCGACGAACTCCTTCGCGGCCTCGGGCGCGTAGCCGCTGAGGTCGAGCGGTCGATAGGTCGCGCGGCTGGCCTCCGCTCCGAAGAGGATGTCGGTCTTCACCGCGTGCCCGAACGACCGCACGAACGCGAGCCTGCCCGAGAGGAGGTCGGTCTTGAATTGGATGGGGATCGCGTCGTCGACGTCGGGCGTCGCGTCGGCGTCGAACGTGAGGGGCTCGACGCCTTTGAAGTAGCGCGTGATCTCGTCGCGCCACGCGATCGCTGCGATCCAAGACCACTCCGCGCGCGTCGAGTAGAGCGGCTGACCGTACGAGAACGTCCCCCACGTGCCCTCGGGCTCGCCCGACTCGCGGTTCACGAGCACGTTCGCGCTCGCCGCGCCGGAGACCCAGCTCCCACCGATGCGCGGCACTTTGTAGAGCACGCCGAACGTGTAGACGTCGGGCTCGAGTTCGAATCGCACCGCGAGCGTGTGATGAATCCCAGCGAGGTTCTCCTCCGCGGGGACGAGCAGCAAATACTCGAGCTGATCGTTCGCGAGGCGAAAGTCGGAGTTGAGCCGCAAGGACCAGATGTCCTTCGCGATGACGAGCAGCTTCACCTTGTCGGGCGCGCTGCCGCGCACGGCCACGATGAGCACCGTCGAGAGCTGACGGATCCCACGCAGGTTGCGCGCCGACTCGTCGACGAGGCGCTGCTCGTAGCGATCGCCCACGTGGAGCAGCACCTGCTGCTCGATGAGCTGCGGCCGCGTCGTCGCGTGGAAGATGTTCAAGAAATCCTGGATGACGTAGGGCAGGGGATCGCGCCGCTCGAAGACGTCGAGCGGGCGCACGACGATGCCCTCGATGATCTTGCCCTCGGGCTCCGGGTCGAGCTCGGTCTCCGTCGCGTCGAGCGCGTCGCCGATGGTCTCGCGCTCGTAGACGCTGAAGCGCTCCGCCGCGCCGTCGGCGCTCGCCGCGCGAGCGACTCCCATCACCGACATCACGACGCCGAGGATGATCGCGCTCCTCTGCGCTCGAACACTCACTGACTGCAGTCTACGCACATGCCCGCGATCGAACGAGCTTCGTGCGAACTCAGTGGTGAGCGGCCGGCTTCTTCTTCGCCGGAGCCTTGGGTGCGGGCTTCGCCTTGGGTTTGGTGCCGGGCTTCGACGCGCCGCCGGGAGCCTTGCTCGGGGCCGAAGGCTTGCTCGGCGTGTCCGCGACCTCGGGCTCGGCGATCGGCGGATACGTCGCGATCGCGTTGATGGTGTAGCGCTGGTGCTGGTGGGGGATGCGATCCCAATCGGCGGTCGCCATCGCCTTCTCCACGCAGCGGAGCAGCTCCTTGCGCCGGCTCTTCGACAGGCTCGTCGACTTGCCGAAGAAGAGGTTCGTGCGGCGCTTGCCGAAGTGCATCTCGAGCACGAAGCTCACGACGAAGCTCGACTTGCTCGGCGGCGCACACGACGCGCTGTCGCGGATCGCGCGGCTCAGGCTGTCCTCGAAGAACCGGATGCCGTCGCACCGCTCGGGCGGCGTGCGGCCCGGCCCCGGGTCCTGACACTTCAGCGTCTTGATCGGCGCGATCTCGACCTTCGGCCCGTTCGGCGGGGGCACGAGTTGGGGAATGCCGTTGTCACCAACGGGTGATCCCGAAGGGGCAGGCAACACCGCCGCGCCACTCGCCGCCGTCGCGGCATCCGCCGACGGGATGTTCGCGGGCTGGGGTCGACGCCACAGGTAGAGCGGCACCGCGACCAACACGAGCGCAGCGACCAGCGCCAGGATGACCTGCACCCGCACCGGACGCTCACCACCACCGCGACCGAGGTACCGGTACGGCGAGGGCGCGGACGGCGGCGTGGAGCGCAGGGGAGGACGCATTGGAATCGGGGGCGCGGAGCGGGGATAGCGAATGTCGCTCTCGAAAGGAAGCGTAAAAGGCGCGCGGCCGCGCCAATCGCCTCCATCAAATGAACATCTCGGGTGCGATCAATCGGGGTAACGCACCCTCCGCTTCGACTCCGAGCGCGCCCCGCGCGCGCGCAAGCGGCCCACGCCGAAGCGCAGACTCCCTGCGATTTGCCTCGCGAGCGCGATCCTCAGTCGAGGAGCGTGCGACCCGCGCGGCCAGGCTCGCCTTTGATGAGCGCTGCCGCGAGCTCCAAAGTATCGGGAATGATCCCCTGAACCTGGGACACGACCTGCTCGACGATGTGACGAGCCTCGTCGAGCGACGGGCCGACCATCGACACCACGAACTTGAGCGGCCCCGTGCGACCCGCGACGACCGGAGTGAGGCTCAACATCAGCGTCTCGGTGAGCTCGATGACCCGCTGCGCGGCCTTGCGAAGGGCGAGCATCTCGAGGATCGTCGGCCGATCGCTGACGTGGCGGTTCGGCCCGCGCAGCTCGTAGCGCGCGAGGTGGAACGGGACCTCGGCCCAATCGGCGAACGCGGCCTCCTCGTCGATCGAGTCGAGCATGTGATCGCGGATGAGCAGGCCCGTGAGGCCGTCGCGCTTCGCCAGGAATTGTCGGGCGCGGCGGTGGTGCGGGCTGTCCGAACCGAAGCTCACGAGCTTCACCCGGAGCTCACCGACCTGAGCCTCGCCGCCGTGCATGATCGTGACCTGCGTCTTGCGGTCGTAGCTGTGGTCCGCGTAGCTGCCGTTCGTGCTGCCGAGGTCGTCGAGCACCCACGAACCCGATTGCCAGCGGAGCGTCGCGTGCGCGCCGCTCACCGTCGCTTCGCTCACGACGATGTCTTGATCGCCGCGGCGACCGACGGTCATCTGCGGCTTCGTGAGCGGCAGGAGCTGACCCACAACCTCGGGGGCGTTCGACGCGTACGTGACCAGCATCGACTGAGCTTCAGGCGAGAAGGACTGGGTCTGCGCGCGGCCCGGCGGCGGCCCTGGATCGAGGCGCGGGCGCGGCAGCTGAATGGGGCTCGTCGTGAGCTGCGTCGGGTTGAAGAAGCGCATGTGACGCGCCTGAGGACGCATCGACGGCTTCTCGCTCATGCCGCGGAAGATCTGCTTGATCTCGTCGATCGACAGCCCGCTCGGGACGTCGAACATGATCTGCTGCTTCATCATCTTGGCGCGCGGTCGCGCACCAGGATCCGGCACCTTGCAGGTCCACATCTCCCAGAGCGTGAGCGCCATCGCGTAGACGTCGTCGTCTTCGCTGGCGCCGCCGTTCTTCAGCCGCTCGGGGGACATGTAGTTCGGCGTGCCGCCGTCGGGCGGAGCGCCAGGTCGTCGCGCAGACACACGCGCGCGCTCCTGCGCGAAGCCGAAGTCGAGGATGATGCCGCGGCCGTCGGAGATCATGACGTTGCCGGGCTTGAGGTCGCCGTGCACGAGGCCTTGCTCGTGGATGGCGGCGAGGCCGGCCGCGATCTGCGTCGAGATCTGGCGGAACTCATCCGAGGTATAGCCACCCTGCGCCTTCTTCCGACGGATGTGCGTGTGCAGGGTTTGCCCGGGGATGTGCTCCATCACGAGGATGGGGCCCCACGGGCTCGGGCAGAGATCGTGGACGCGGCAGACGTTCGGGTGGCTCACCTGGCGGGCGAGCAGGAGCTCTTGCCGCAGGGCCTCGTCATCGCCGGGCATGCGCGACTCTTCACGCACGACCTTCAGCGCGACGGGCTGCTGCGTCGAGCGATCGAACGCGAGGAAGACTTCACCCATGCCTCCCTTGCCCAGACTCTGACGAATGTCGTACCGGTCGGCGACGACGGTTCCGGGTCCAATCGGTGCGGGCTTGCTCACGGGCGGCGTACGCGGTGGGGGGATCGTGGCTGGGTTCTCCCGCGGATGCGGGGTGTGGTTGCGCGACTACGAACGCTTTCGACCTAGTGGTCTTTTTACGTGTAGAAGGCGCCGACCAGAGAATCCTTCATTTCGACCCCTCGGCGCAACCGCGAACGACGACGGCGCACGGTCGCGAGCCTTTTCTCGAGTTCCTCGAGTCATCGCCAACGGAAGAGGCGCAGGGCGAGGACGAAGCAGCCGACCCCCCAGCCCGCCAAGATGGCGATCTGGGGTGCGATGGCTCGGAGGGGCGCAGCGTCGAGCATGACGGCGCGAATGGAGTCGTTGAGCGCGGTGAGGGGCAGGACTTTGACGATGGGTTGGATGCTCTCGGGGAAGCGCGCCGAAGAGAAGAACGTCCCCGAGGTCAGCAGCATCGGCAAGCTCGCGAGGTTCACGAGCCCGCCCGCGGTCTGCACGTTCTCGGCGCGCGACGCGATGAGCAGGCCCAGGCCGGCGAACGAGACCGAACCGAGCGTCGTCACGAGCACGAGCGACGGCAGCGACCCGCGCACCGGGACGCCGAACACCAACGTCGCGAACGCCAGCAAGAACGGCAGCTCGACGAGGAGGAACATCCCGCGCACGAGCACGAACGCGAGCAGGAAATCTCGCTTCTTCATCGGGGTCGCGAGGTAGCGCTTCATCAGCTTGCGCGTGCGCATCTCGACGATCACGTAGCCGACGCCCCAGAGCCCGCCCTGCATCAAGCCCGAGCCGATCAGCCCCGGGACGAGGAAATCGATGTAGCGCGAGCCTGGCTCCTTCATCTCGACCTCGACGGGCTCGAACGCGTCGGTGCGGCCTCGCGCGCGCTGCAGCAGGGCGTCGACCTTCGCGCGGGCGAGTCGGCTCTCGGGTCGCGTCTCGTCGACGGTGTAGATGGGCGCGTCGTCGTCCGCCTCGTCGACGACGATCGCGACCTTGCCGGTGCGCATCGACGCGAGCGCTGCAGCGTGATCGAGTCGGCGCACGACGACGTCGCGGCTCTCGAGCTCGTGCGCGAGCCGCTCGGCGTGCGGACCCTCGACGACCGCAGCGACCACCGGATCGGGGCCGCGGCTCCTGAACGCGACCCCGAGCGCAACAGCGAGCACCAGCGGAAACCCGAAGCTCCAGAAGAGGGCACCGGGCTCGCGGTAGAAGCTGCGCCATCGAGCGAGCACGAGCTCCACGAGCGCGCTCCTCACGGCACTCCGCGCGTCTGCCACGCGAGGTGCTTATTCGTGTCTTCGAGAGGTCGCCAGCGTTCTTTCGGACGGACCACGCTCTTGCGACGCGAGGGCGATCACACTAGCTCCGAGCGCATGACGATGTTCGGTCCAAAATGGCTTCGGGCGATGGGCTCGCTGCTCATCCCCCTCTTCGTGTCTTCGATCGTCCCGGCCACGCTCACTGGCTGCAAGGACAAGGAGACGAAGAAGCAGTCTGACTCCGACGACGACGACGACAAGGGCAAGAAGAAGAAGGACAAGGACAAGGATAAAGACAAGGACAAGGAGAAGCCGAAGGACAAGGACAAGGAGAAGCCCGGCGTCAGCGCCAGCGCTCCGGCCTCGGCTCCCACGCCTCCGACGCCGACCGAGTCTGCAGCTCCCGAGGCGCCGAACCCGCCGTCGAGCGCTGAGCCTGCGGTCGCCGGTGACTTGCCCGATGTTAAAGCTATCCTCGGCAGCAAAGCCGACGGCTTCGCGCCCGCGTGGATCGCCAGCAAGCCCTTCAAGAAGGGCATGACCCCGGAGGAGGCCGGCAAGATCTTCCCCGGCGCGGAGAAGACCAACGAGTACGGCTTCGCCGAGGTCGAGACCAAAGAGCCGAAGGGCGTCTCGAAGATCAAGTTCTTCTTCCTCGAGTCCGACGACAAGAAGAGCCGCAAGCTCTACTCGATCACCCTCATCTTCGACCCGAAGCTCAAGACGCCCGCGCTCTGGGACGCGCTCGTCAAACAAGCCTCGGCGAAGTGGGGCGCCCCGCCCAAGGAGGACATCGAGAAGAAGATCCTCACCTGGGTCAGCGACACGCTCTCGACCGTGCAGATCACCGAAGGTGTCCTCGACGACGAGGGCTTCGAGGTCGAGTACAGCTTCACGTGAGTGAGCAGCGCCGCGCGCGAGCCCTCCATCGGAGCGCCCTCGCGCTGGCGGCGCTTGCCGGGCTCTCGGGGTGCGACGCTGCGAAGAGCGGCGGTCGAAGCGGTCGCGGCGGCGAGGTCCT
This sequence comes from Polyangiaceae bacterium, assembly GCA_046351325.1. GTDB lineage: Bacteria > Myxococcota_A > Polyangia > Polyangiales > Polyangiaceae > Xiheicaenibacterium. Next base: position 1,086,599 of record JAXLYR010000002.1, read on the forward strand.
CTCGAGCGAGCTCACGTCGTCCGCAGGCCCTCTCGCAGCGGGCGAGGCGCTCGGGCCTCGCGGTGCGCTCGACCTTCCAACGCTCGAGCCCTCGCTCGTCGCGATCACCCCGCAGCGCGATCTGCCCGATCTCGACCCGCTCCTCGGCACGCGCGCCGAGGGCTATGCGCCCCGCTGGGTCACGCGCTTCTCGCGCGGTCTCACCCCGGACGCGGCGGGCAAGATCCTCCCCGGGGCCGAGCGCGTCAGCGAGTTCGGCTTCGCCGAGGTCCGCGTGCGTGAGCCGAAGGGGCTCGCGCGCGTGAAGCTCTATTTCACCGACAAAGGCACGTCGCTCGCGAACGTCGCGATGCTCCTCGAGCCGCGCCTCAACGGCCCCGACACGTGGAAGGCGCTGCGTCAGGCCGCGATCGAAAAATGGGGGCCCTCGATCAAAGAGGACCCGTCGAAGCACCACCTCATCTGGTTCGAACTCGAGCGCGGGACGGTGACTGTCTCCGAAGGGATCAGCGCGAGCGACGGCTACTCCATCGAGTTTCAGTTTCCGTGATCGATCGGTCGCACGACGCGCGCATCGCTTGGAAGAGGTTAGGATTGCGCTGATGCCTTCAGGGCCTCCCTCCGAGTCGCCTCCAGCGTCGCTCGGCAAGCTCACGCCGATGCTCGAGCGTCAGGCGCGCCTCGCGGGCGTTCCTCCTCACCTCGCGGCTGCGGTCGCGCGGTTGCCGCGCACGCTCGAGCTCACGGCGACGCTCCCGCGCGACGCTGCAGATTTGCCGACGACGGCGCGCCAGTGGCTCAAGCTCGCGCTTCGCGGCGACGGGGTTCGGCTCGTCGACGTTCGCGAGGGACCGCTCGAGATCGCGCTCTCCCTCGGCGCGAAGCGGCGCGCCCTGACGCCGATGGAGCTCGACGCGGACCTCCGCGCCGGGCTCGCCGCGCTCCTCATCGAGCTCTACGCGCCCGCCGAGGTCGCCGCGCTCCTCGAGGAGCTCGCGTTCACTTCGTCGAGTCTCGCGACACTGCGGCGGGTCACGAGCCGCATGCTCGCGACGAGCGATCTCTTGGTCGCGTGTCGACTCCTCCTGCGCGGCCTCACCGCCGGGTTCGGCCTCGGGTTCCATCGCGCGGGGGTGCTCCTCGTCGACGGCGAGCACCTCGTCGGGCTCTGGGGTGAGGGCCCCGCGGACGAACGCGAAGCGCATCGCGTTTGGGAGAGCCTCGAGCTCGAGGACGTCGACGTCGAGCGAACTCTCGACGGCGCCGAGGGCTCGATCGCAGGCGCGTTCGCGGAGCGCGTGCGCGCGCTACGCATCGCGGAGGCTGACCCATGGGCGCGCCGCGCGCTCGAGCTCCCCGCCGTGGCGCTCCTCGAGGCCGACGCGTGCGCGCCGCTCGCCGCGGTCGACCTCGGCCCGCCCGTCGTCGTCGCGCCACTGCGCGCACGCAGCGCCGCGCTCGGTCTCGTGTTCGCGGACGATCGCTGGGGTGGTTCGATCTCGCCCGAGCGCCTGCGCCACACGCAGCTCTTCGTCGAACAGGCTGCGCTCGTCCTCGAGAACCTGAAGCTCTTCGAGCGCGTGCTCGGGCTCGCGCGGACCGATCCGCTCACGGGGCTCTGCAATCGTCGTGAGATGGATGCGCGCCTGCGGCTGCTCGTCGATCGCGCGCGCCGACTCGAGCGGCCGCTCGGTCTCGTCGTCGTCGACGTCGATCATTTCAAGCGCACGAACGACACCGAGGGACACGCGGCCGGCGACGAGCTCCTGCGCAAGGTCGCGCGCACGCTCGAGCGCGGCGTCCGCGCCGAGGACTCGAGCGCGCGCTTCGGCGGCGACGAGTTCGTCCTTCTTCTGCCTGATCTCGACGCTCAGGCCCTCGCGCGCCTCGTCGCTCGCCTCGGCGACGACGCCGCGTCGGTCGGCGCGTCGGTCTCGATCGGCGCGGCGCTCTTGCCCAATCACGCAACGACAGCGGCCGCGCTCCTCGCCGCCGCCGACGCTGCGCTCTATCGCTCCAAGAACGCAGGGCGCGGCTGCGCCCACGTCGAGAGCGAGCGGATCGACTACCTCGCGCGCCGCACGGGCTGAGTTTTCTGCGGTGCTACTCTCGACCGCATGACGACGTGTCTTATTCGGCTTGTGCTTGGTTCGGGCGGCGCTCTCGCAATCTCTGCTGTCGTCGCCCTCACTGGCTGTGGCTCCGAGGTCTCGACCGGCGGGGCCGGCGGGCAGGGGGGCAATGGTGGCGGCGACTCGTGTTCGATCTTCCACGGCGCTGAGGAGCCGGTCGAGCTCGTCAACCTCACCGTCGTCAACCACAGCGCGAACCCGATCTATCTCGGGGACACCCAGCAGGGCTGCGGCACGCCGCTCCTCTACAGCGCCGAGACGCTGAGCGGCGACCCCGTCAAGACTGTGATGCAGGCGTGCGAGCTCACCTGTTCGGATCTCGCTCAATCGAGCTGCGGCTGCGCCGCGGATTGTGCGATCCCGACAGTCATCATGATCCTCCCGAATGGCAGCTACAGCATGACGTGGGCGCGGTCGGTCTTCGAGCCGACGTCGATGCCGCTCGCTTGTTATGCAGACCCGGACTGCTACTCCGACACTTGCCTCGAGGGTAAAGACGCGACAGCCGCACTGCGCTTCTCCGTAGCTGCTTATCCCGAGCTCGGAGATTGCAGTCAGGCCATATGTGATTGCGACCCCGGCACGGTCGGCTCGTGTGTTGTCGACGGCGCCACCATCGTCGGCGGCGCACCGGTCTCGGCGTCCACCGACTGGAGCCCCGGCGACCCGGATATTGTAATTACAGTTCAGTAAGCGATTGTCGCGGCGGCCTTCCACGCGCGCCCCAGGACCGCGCGTGATAGCTTGTCGGCATGTCGCGATTCCCTCGAGTCCTTGCCTGCGCAGCGGTCCTCTTCTTCCTCGGCTGCGGCGACGACACCACCACGGCAGGCGGCGGCTCGGGCGCGGGCACCTCGAGCTCGTCGGGCGGCGCGCCCAACATGGGCGGCGCGGGCGGCGCTGGCGGTGCGCCCGAACAAGGCGGCTCTCCAGGGACTGGGGGCGGCGGAGCGCCCAACACGACAGCCCCGGCCGTCGGGGCGCACGGGCTCTCCTATTATGGATACGGCGCGAACCAAGAGCCTACGCTCGACTCGCCGGCCCTCTCGACCCAATCCGCGGGCAGCACGCTCATCGTCAGCGTCGGGCGCGGTGACGCGAGCGCCTTCGCGCTGCCGACGGACAACAAAGGCAATACGCCATTCCTCCAGCTCGGCGTCGAGCACCCCTATTCGCTTTGGCCAGGTTCGGGGACGGCGGTCTATGCCTTCGCCGACGCGGTCGGCGGTGACAATCACGTAATCACCACGACCAACGCCCCGGGGGACGAGATCACGATGGCCGTCGTCGAGGTCGCCCACGGGACCCACATCCAGGACCAGCAGTGGGTCGAGGTCCTGAGCGGCTCTCCACTTACAAGCGCGAAGGTCCACACGACGGGGCCGGCCGCACTGGTCGCCTTCTGGTGGGGTGACGCGGGCGTCGACGGCGACAAGGTCGCGACCCCGAACAATGGCTTCACCGTGCTCGACTCCATCGGGACGGCGGGCGCCCTCGTGCAGTGCTTCGTCGCCGCCAAGACGGTAAGCCAAGCGGGTGACTACGACGTCACCTGGGAGGCTACGCCGCAGCAGGGCGCGCAGCTCTGGCTCGTAGCCGTGCAGTGAGCCACGAGCGCGCCAATTGATTTGGGGGGCTCGATTCGCCCCCCGCGCTGCGCGCTCCGCCAACTGATTGGGGGGGCTCGATTCGCCCCCCGCGCTGCGCGCTCCGCCAATTGATTGGGGGGGCTCGATTCGCCCCCCGCGCTGCGCGCTCCGCCAATTGATTTGGGGGGGCTCGATTCGCCCCCCGCGCTGCGCGCTCCGCCAATTGATTTGGGGGGCTCGATTCGCCCCCCGCGCTGCGCGCTCCGCCAATTGATTTGGGGGGCTCGATTCGCCCCCCGCGCTGCGCGCTCCCCCGAATGATGTTGAGGATCCATGATCCTCTTTGGGGCTCAGCGCGCTACGTGCGAATCCTGTCGCTCCTTTGCTAACGCCTGTCGCGTCACGCGACCCGCGAGCGAGCTGAAATCGAGGCCAGCAGCGGAATAATTGCGAGACTGTGCGTTTGCCCTGCGGATGGCACCGCGCTTGCTGTTCAGTCCGCGTCCCAATCAATGACCTATGCGTACGCCGCGTTGCGCGCGGCGTGGAGGGTGCCATGCGACCGATGGGTAGAGCCCACCTCGGACTTGGATTGTTGTTTCTCTTGCAAGCGACCGCCGCGTGCCAGCAGGAGCGGCCACCGATCAACACTGTCCAGCCGGGTGCTCTCTCGAAGGCCTTCTTCGTCGGCGACGACCTGCAGAGCGCGGACGACGACCCCGAGTTCTATTGGCGTAACTACGTCGTGGACGCGTCGGCGTCGCAGTCGCTCGTAGGCGTCGGCTCTTACAGCGGTGTCGATCGCATTCGGTGGGAGATCACCGAGGATATGCTGATTGCGCGCAAGGCCTACCAGATCGGTCAGGGCGAGGACGCCAAAGCCAGCCCGGAGAGGACGCCGGACGGGACCGTCGTAGCGGCCTTCGCGATCGTCGACCAGTTCGACATTCAGCGCGCGTACAACCCGACGACGGGCGAGGTCAGCAACGTCATCGAGGAGAACGCGAGGGACAAACCCTGGCAGGACCGTTCTTACATTCGTGTAGATTGGTCGAAGAACCTCGTCCAGTCCCCGATGTGGGACGACATGTTCCTCGGGAAGGTGTTCGGTAACATTCATGTAACGTCCGCGACGTACGACGTCTCCGATCCGTCGAGCCCCGACGCGCCCCACTTCGACGTCTCGAGCGGCTATTTCGACATCACGACCAAGTATTACGTCGACCCGGCGGAGAGCAGCCTCATCCCTGGTTTGCCCACCTGCGTGGTCGTCGGCTTCTACACTGGGGCGACCACCTACGAGTGCGACGCGCAGGAGGCGACTGTCCGCAGCTCGTTCGTCAAGGTCGACCCGAACGCCGACTTCGAGCCGATGGAGATCACCGAGGCTCCGCTCGACATCGTCGGCAACCCCGCCGGCATTCGCTCGGGCAGCATCATCGTCGGTCTGCAGGCCGGTATCGAACAGGGCTGGGACCCTGGCTACGGCTTCACCGACGCGCTCTTTCACCGGTACGCGCACATCCACAATGTCTGGCAGCAAAGTCACCAGGAGGCCTCGTGTGACGCGGACCTCGACGCCGACAACAATGGCACCGCCGATCAATGTGAAAACTCGGCGACAGGCTACGGCGGCGTGGAGGGCTCGCGCTGCGACGTCGCGTCGAAGCTCTGTACGATCCCTTACCGCGATCGACAAATCAAGACAGTCGGCTATTGGGTAAACGACGTCTTCCCCGCGGAGCTCCAGGACCCGGTCGACGACAACGGCGACAAGACGGGCGAGGGCGCCGCGGAGGAGCTCATCGCCTCCTGGAATCAGCTGCTCGCGGGGGCGCTCGCGCACGCTCGCGAGGTCGAGTGTCGGCGCACGGGCGGCGAGCGCGCGGCCTGCGAAGCCGAGTTCCTCGAGCCGGAGAAGAAGATGCTCGAGTACGGCGGCTGGCTGGTCGATACGCCGGTCGACAAGAAGGCCGTGCTGACGCTCTGTCACAACCCCGTACGCGAGTACGACGACCACTCCGTTTGCGGCGAGACAGGCGACGCCGCCCGGCTGGGCGACATTCGCAAGAACTTCTTCGCCTATTGGCCTTACATGTCTCGAGCCCCCTGGGGCGGTATCGGCAATTGGGGCGCCGACCCCAACACGGGTGAGATCCACGGCGCTGCGGCCATGATCATGGGGCGCTCGGCGACGTACGCGGCGGCCATGCAGCGCGACATCATCCAGGTCGCGCTCGGCGACATGACCATCGAGGACATCACCGACGGCGTGCCCGCGGAGCGCTACCAGCACGAGCTCCAGAACGGCCATTTGCCTACAGCGGTGTCAGCTGACGAGATCGCGTCGCGCGTCGCGGCGGTCGACGCCGAGCATGCCGCGAACGCCATCGCGCCCGTCCCGTTCGACGGCGCGACCGTCGCGGACAAGTCGGCCGCGTTCTTCGCGGAGCAGAAAGAGGCCTCGGTCGCGTCGGACTCGGTCGTGAGCGCACAGCTCGAGGTCGACGCTTACGCGGACGCTCTGCGCGGTACGCCCATCGAGGCGCAGCTGGTCGACGACCACTGGCTCGTCGGCACCGCCGCGCTCGATCCGGCGGGCGCTGTCGACGAGAGCACGCTCGACGCGGTGTCGCCGCTCCGCGGCCAAGACCCGGGCAACCTGCGCGCGCTCCGCTACGACCTGAAGCAGATCCTCGGGATGCGCGGCGTCTGTTTCCACGACGCCGAGGCGCCAGTCTTCGGCAGCGTCGACCTGCAGGGCCTCGCGCAGTACTTCAGAGCGAAGTACCCCGACGACCAATACACCCCCGAGGAGCGCGGAGACCTCATTTACAAAGATCTCTGGATAGAGTCCTTCAAGGGGATCGCCATTCACGAGATTGGCCACTCGCTCGGCCTGCTCCACAACTTCGCGTCCTCCTGGGACGCGCCGAACTTCCACCCTGGCTATTGGCAGCTACGCACGCACGAGGGCGCGAGCACCGTGAGCTGCGATGGCGACCCGCGCACGGGGGATACGACGAACGCGGACGCGGACTCCTGTATGGGGCCGCGTTATCTCGACCCGGCGACCGACGACGAGCAAGGCCTCGCGGGCGAGCCGCGACCCGGTATCGACTACTTCGGTCAAACCTCGGTCATGGAATACCCGCTAGAGCGGTTCGGTGAGACGCTCGGTCTCGGCCAATACGACGCGCACGCGATGAAGGCGCTCTACGGTCGCGTGCTCGAGACGATGGACGATCCCGACCACGGCGGCTTCGACCCGAAAGAGCAAGTCACGTTCGCTCCGCGGCTCGAGTCGCAGCTCATCGAGAGCGATCGCATCACACGCTCGACCGCGCCGTTCCCCGGGCAGAAGTTCGCGAAGCCCACGCACTACACCGAGGTCGCGCGCCTCATGAAGGTCTTCGACCCGGCGCGCTGCCGAGACGCGACCGACGAGGAGAAAGAGAAGGCGGGCTGGCGCATCGTGCACGGTAAGGTCTGCGCGCCGGCGCCTCGCGATCACGCGGCCTGGTCCGACTTCGAGAGCGGCCCCGTCGAGGGCAGCAACGAGTCGACGCAGGCAGTGCTCTGGCACACGCGAGCCGACGCTCGCTCGAACCCCGGGAGCGTCCGCTGGTTTTACCGATATGGCACCGCGGACAACGCCTATTACCACACGAACCCCGGTGACAGCGGCGCCGATCCCTACGAGGTCACCGTAAACACCATTCGCCGGTTCGACGCGATGTACCCGTGGACTTACTTTCGCCGCGGTAACCGTGAGTACAACCCCGCGGCCCTCCCGTCGGCGGTCGCGAGTTCGACGTTCGAGCGGCTCCGCGCCTATCACTGGAACGCAGCGAACCGGAACGCGTTCTTCCACACCTTCGGTGATTCGGTCTTCCAACAGATCGCCTCGAGCGACGACTGGCATCGACCCCAGATCATGGCCGAGACCGAGGCCTTCCGAGCCTTCGCGCGCATCCTCCTCATGCCCGAGCCTGGTGAATACGGTCCTATGACCTCGCAGCCAATGGGCTCTAGCCGAACCATCTTCGACGTCGTCGATCAGGGCAGCTTCCGCATCGACGCAGTGGATGGCCGCTTCATCGAGGAGGACTTCAACAGCGACCCGAGCGGCGGCGGCTCTTGGGACTACCAACACTGGATGAACTTCGCAGGCTTCGGCGTCGAGAAGACGCTCGCCGCGATGGCGATGGCCGACGCGCGCCCGGTCCTCTCCACGATCAGCCGCGCGAACTACCTCGACGGCCGCGACTCGAAGATCAACTTCCGCTCGGACATGCCTGACGCGCTCGACCGGTTGTTCGGTGGCATCCTGTCCGAGGACTGGGAGTCGGTCGGTATGTACGTGAAGAGCGGCGGCGAGACTCCGGCCCCCGAGCTGCTCGATCTGCTCTCGAGCCCCGAGCGCCCCGCTGGCGCGAAGATCCTCTTCCCGAACGTCGGCTTCAAGCAGGAGCTCGGCCTGCTCGTGTTCGCCAACCTCTATTCCAGGGCGGGCTCGGACATGCAGCTCGTGAACAAGCTGCGGCTCTGGATCCTCGGCCACGACTCGGCGGTCGAGATCCCCGAGGCTCAGCAGGTGCGCTTCGTCGACCCCACGAGTGGTTACACGTATGTAGCTCGCAAGTACGGCACGGACGAGATCGACGGCAAGGTCGTGGAGCGCGGCATCGCGTCCCGCATGATCGAGCACGCGAACCTGCTCCTCGCCGCGACGTACGAGACCCAAAACGACGCGGAGGGCCAGCCGCTCCTCGACGCCTTCGGGACTCCAGTGCTCGCGCTCGACGCCGACGGCCAGCCCGTGCTCAAGGCGAACAACCGAGTAACCGAGCTCACGCGCTACATGGGCCTCTTGGACGCCGCCCGCCAGATCGGTCACCGACTCGGCTATGGGCCTATCGGTGGGGTGTCCGACGACTGACCCACAGCGTGGAGGCAAGGGTTCGCGCCGCGAACCTCGAACCGCGAGCCCCAAGGCGATAACCTCCGTGGTCGTCGCCGTGGGGCTCGACGCTATTTGGGGCACGCGTGAACCAGCTCTTCGATTTCGCACTCTGCAGCGATCCGGCGCGTGTCTTCGACGAAGCGCTACGCCGAGGTGAGCTCGACGAGCGCCTCCCCGCCCTCCGCGCGCTCGTCGGTGTCACCCAGTCCGCGCCCCACGTGTTCGACGTGTGGGAGCACACGCTCGCGGTGATCGACGGCGTTCGCGAGATGCGCGCCGTCTCGATGGGGCGCCCTTGTTCGGAGGCGACGACGGTGGTCGCGCGTGGCCTGGGCTCGGCGTTCGACGTCGTGCGTGAGGCTTGCTCCTCGGAGGAGCGCTACGGCCGATTGATCGTTGCCGCGCTCCTCCACGACATCGCGAAGCCGGACACGCGGAGCGTCGGTGAGGACGGTCGCATCCATTTCTACCGCCACGAGGAGCGCGGGGCCGAGGTCGCGCGCGCTCGGCTCGCCGCAGATCCGACGCTGCGACCGAGCGACGTCGACGCGGTGGAGCACCTCGTCCTCGAGCACCTGCGCCCAGCTGGTTTCGATCGCACGGCGAAGCTCACGCGGCGCCTCATCGGGAAGTTCCGGCGAGACCTCGGCGAGCTCGCGCCCGACGTCTGCGTCCTCGCGATCGCGGATCGAATGGGCAAAGGCGGCAGGGCCGACGAGGCCGCGTGGGTGCGCTACACGAGTCGGCTCGACGAGGCGCTCACCATGAAGCTCGAGGACGCGCCGCCGCCGCGCGGCCTCATCACGGGCGACGATCTGCTGGAGCGCGGCGTCTCGCCAGGGCGACGCATGGGCGCGGCGCTCCGCGCGGTCGCCGAGGCAGAGGCTCGCGGCGAGCTCACCGACAGCACCGCTGCGCTCGCTTACGCGCTCGCGTTCCTCGAGCGAAACCCCGGCTGATCCGGGGCATCGAGCGACGCCCGGGTGGAAGGGCCGCCGTCTGCGGCGGACCGCCGGGCTGGAGCTCGATCAATGGCATCGAGCGACGCCCGGGGGGAAGGGCCGCCGTCTGCGGCGGACCGCCGGGCTGGAGCTCGATCAATGACACAGCAGCGCTCGCGCCGACGGCGCGATGACCTCGGTCCAGGCCCGCTCGCGCACGAGGGCTTGGGCGCTGGCGCCGAGCACGCCGTGGCTCGCGAGGTCGCTGTCGCTGTCGTCTTTAGTTACAAGCGTGTCAGTCGACCGGGCGCGGTCGAGTGCGTCGAAGGCCGCTATCAAGGCTTCGCGGGCAGGCGCGCCACCGGTCGCGAGCGCCCACGCGAGCACGCGCCAGCCGAGCTCCACGTGGCGGAGCTCGTCCTCGGCGACGCGGCCGAGGATGCTCGCGAGCTCAGGGTTTTCAGCGGCGCGCGCCCCCTCGAGGACGACGAGCGCGGCGATGGTCTCGTTCACGCAAGCCTCGAGGAAGGTGCTGACCGCGAGCTCCGCGAACGACGGCGTAGAGCGCGCCGTACGCTCCAATCGATCCGGCTCGACCGAAGCGCCGTAGCGCGTCGCGAGCGTCGTCGCGATGCGCGCGTGCTCGATCTCGTCGAGCGCGGCGGAGTGTGTGTCGCGCACGAGCTCGATCGGAGCGCCGAGCGCCAAGAGATCGAGCGCGCTCTCCCCGAAGCCGGCGATGGAGCCGTGCTCCATGAGGGCCTCGCGGACCCAGTGGTTCGCGAGCCGCGCGCGCAGCTCGGCAGCGCACGAGACCTCGGCCTTCGAGCGCTCGCTATCGACATATCCCGAAGAGGCGCGACGAGCCCTCGTATTGCCGAGTCGCGGGGAGCCACTCGCCGAGAGCATGGGACGACCGCCGCCTCTCGGGTAGTTCCAGTAATGGGAATAGCAGCAGGCGGACTCTTCCTTGGAGCGAGCCTCGAGGAAGGTGATGCTCAAGCTCGCGATGTCGACGGGCTTCTTGTTGCGAGGATCGTCCGCCGGCAGATTCACCTCTGAGGGGCAGGCCCCTCTCTTGGGTTTCGCCACGCAGTACTCGAGCCACGAGGTGAATCCGTGCGAGTCGTGTTTCCACTCGGGCTCGACCACGAAGGTCGTCGCGATCGTGGGCTTCGCGCTCGCCGAGCTGGTCGCGACCGTCTCGGCAGTCGCAGTCGCCGTCGAGCTGGCAGTCGCCGTCGAGCTGGCAGTCGCAGTCGAGCTCGCAGTCGCCGTCGAGCTCGCAGTCGCAGTTGCGCTCGCGGTTGCGGTTGCGGTTGCGCTCGACGAGCCCTCGCTCGAGGCGCTCGCCGACGCGGTGGGTCGGTCGTCGTGGCCGCCGCTCGCGGAGCACGCGGCGATCGGCGCGACCAAGCCGGTCGCGAGCAAGATGCGATGATGCAGAGTTCGATAGGCCATGTCTGCCCCCAAAACGGCGATAGGGGACAGAGCTTACGGCCCAATCAGGGTGTGCGTCAGCTCAGCCGGATCAGCTGGGAGGGCTCGACGCTCGACACGACCTCGGCGTTGTTCGTCGCCACGATGAGCTGATTGTCGGTGCCGAGCGCGCGCAGCGCCCCGACGAACGCCGCGACGCGGGCGGGCTCGACGTAGAGCTCGGGGCGATCGACGAGCACGATCGAATGGGACAGCCGTGTCAGCGCTGCGGTCGCCGCGAAGATGACCGCGTCGGTCTCGGCCGACGAGAGCGAAGACGGAGCTACGGGCGCGCGCCCGCGGCTCGTGAGGCAAGCCCAAGGCGTGCTCGGATCGGCCGGTGTGCGGCGCAGCGTCGGCGCAAGCTCCGCGAGCAGGCCGTCGAACTCGGCCGCGCGTTTCGCGTCCTCCGACAGAGTGGCCAATAGGCGCGGCACGAAGCTGTATTTCCGAACATCGGATCCCGTGCGCAAGAGCCCTTGTTCGATGGGGTCGAGCCCGTGGGGCGTGCCGTACGGCAAGAGCTGCCGATTGGCAGGGAAGTATTCGAATTTGCCATGACGCGGATCATGGTCGTAGCGCTCGAAGAGGACCTCGACGCCCTCGTGTGCTTCCTTGCCGAGCGCGTCGTAGCGCAGGAGCGCCTCGACTGTGGGGTAGGCCTCCTCGACGCCGGCGAACGCTCGCTCCTCATCGCTGAGATCCAGCGTGAGAGCGATCTTTGCGGCCTCGTCCTCGCCGCGGACGAAGCCCGACGGGTCGCCAGCGGGGGAGCCGTAAGATCCGATGACGTTCTTGGCAAATAGGATGGCCTCGAGCAGTCGAGTCTTGCCCGACGCCGCAGGGCCCGTCACGACGACGAACGAGTGCGCGCGCCCGCTCGCCGGGTGCACGAGATCGTGGGTTGCGTCGGCGAGACCGCGCACGCCGAGGAACATCACGCGAAGGAGCTTCATGGAGTCGTGAACTCTACTTGGACTCCGGGCTCGGCGTCACGCCCGTGAGCTCCGCCTGCGTCGCGACGGACTGACCCGGATTGAGGAACAGCTTCGGCGTCTGGATGACGATGGAGTCAGGACCGATGTGGATGCTCGACTGACCGACCGTGAGCGTCGTCCCCTCTTTGCTCGAGATCTTGTGCGTGAGAGCGTCCGAGATGAACCCGCCGAGGGTCGAGAGGATGCGCTGCCCACCCGCCGACGACACGAGGTTACCGACCACCGAGCTCAGGCTGTTGCCGCCGACCGCGCTGAGCAGGTTCTTCAACACCGAGTGACGCTGGTGTCCGTCGACGTGCTCGCGATCGTTGCCCTCGACCTTGGCGCTGCGGTGACGACCGACCGAGAGCGCCTGGTCGTGATTGACCCGCGTCGCCATGTCCTTCTCGGCGCGCATCCGCAGGAGCTCTTTGCCTGCGGCGTCCTCGAACATGAGCTCGTTGTAACCGCCAGTCGCGGGCACGCTCGCGCTCTTGAAGCCGTTCTGCGTCTTGTTCGCGGGCAGCGCGAACGGCGGGCGCAGGAGGTTCGTGTACATGCGGCCGACGATCATCGGCTCTTCGGGGTTACCAGCCAGGAAGCCGACCATGACCTCCTGTCCAATGCGCGGGATGTTGATCGCGCCGAGCCCACCACCAGCCCAAGGCTGATTGACAGGTACCCAACAGGAGCTCTGCTCGTTCATTTGCCCGTAGCGATCCCAGTGGAACTGGACACGGACGCGGCCGAACTCATCGCAGTGGATGGTCTCGCCCTCGGGGCCGACGACGATCGCGCACTCGATGCCGTTGATCTGCGGCCAGGGCGTGACCTGCTCCGGACGATAGGGATTGGAGGCGGACACTGCGTCGCAGCTCACCCGCACCTCGGATTGCGCCGAGCCGCTCATCGAGACGCGCGAGAGGAGGAGATCCCCGTGTTTCTCGGCGACCGCGTGGCGCTGGATCTTCGCGACCTGCCCTGGGACGAGATCGAGCAAGTTCGACTCGAAGGAGAACCGCTGTGAGCGAGCCTTGCGTGCGTGCGCCCGCTCGTCTGCGATGCGCTTGCCCTCGTTGGGGTCGGTGCGGGCGCGGCCGCGGTCGTCCGCGTGCGGCGTGTCACGCGGGCCGTCCGAGACGAACTTGAACGCGCCCGGGCTGTAGACGAAATGCTCGAGCTGCGACTCGACAGGGTGATCGCCAGTCGAAGCCTCCGACGTGAGGGGCATGTTCGCGAGGCGCGGGTCGTGATCGGCATACGTGACCTTGCCGGGGCGCACCGCGCGCGAAGCCCTGAAGCCCGTCGCGTATTTGTCACCCGCGGTCGGCTCGTTCGTGTGATCGAGCGGCGTCTTGCGAGCCTCCCCGCGCTCCGGCGCGTCGCGCAGCACGAGCTCGGTGCCGTCTTCGGTCTGGCGGAAGAGGAACGTGATCCCCGAGACCTCCAAGAGGCGGCTTATGAAGGCGTAGTCGCTCTCCTGATATTGGACTCGGATCTTGCGCTTCTTGTAGCTCCGCGAGCAGTCGACGACGGGCTCGATTCCCCACTCGCCGAGCAGCTCGGTCACGACCTCGAGGTCGGTCTTCTGTTGGAAGACTCGGCAGTTCGTCCGCTGGGTGAGGAGCCAAAGACGGGGCGAGACCGTCACGTGATAGAGTGACAATCCTGTAGGCTCGGAGGTGATCTGGTGGACCTCGGAGACGATACCGGTGTAAGCGCGGGTCGAGCTCGAGCCCTCGGCGTATACGCTCGTGTCGAGGCCGATCTTGAAGGTCGCCTCTTTGCCAATCAACTCCTCGAAGTCGACGGCAGGGTTCTCGCTCGCCGCGACGATCTCGACGGTGAAGAGCGACGAGAGCCCGTCCTCGACGACGAACTCGCGCACGTCGAACTTGTCGGCCGAGTCGGTCTTGAGCTCGAGGTTTTGGGGCACTGCGATCAAATCAGCCATGATCTCCTCCGAAAGGATGCTTTACGCCTGTTAGCCGAACAGCGCTCGCCACGTGCGCGGCCCTACGATGCCGTCCGCCGTGAGCTGTCGGCGGCGCTGAAAAGCTCGAACCTTGTTGTCCGTGATTTCCCCGAAGACCCCGTCCGCGTCGAGGTGCCAGCCGAGGGCGACCAGCCTGCTCTGGATTCGCGTCACGATCGGCCCGCGCGCTCCGCGCTCGACCGGCGTACCGGGATAACCACTCGAGGAGCTCGGGGGCCTCACGGGCGGGGGCGACGTGCCCGGGTTGGTCTCGGGGAGCGAGCCCTCGGGGGCCCAACCCCAATGACCCGCGTCATCGCGATAGTTCGACAGGATGCTCACGTGGCAGTGGTGCGTGTGCGGGTTGGTCCCCGAGTACGCGCGCCAAGACGTGTCGCCGAGCTCGCGATTCCAGATCTGTCGATTCCAGATCACGTACTTCACCCGGTGATCGCGGATCGCGATCGCAGCGATCACCGAGCCGTCGCAGCCCGAGCTCGGGTCGTGCGTGACGTCGAACGCGTTGCCGAGGTTGTGATCGCTCTTCGTCTTTTGATGTCGAGCGTCGCCCATGATGCCGTCCGAGGCCTTGTCTCGGCTCGGCCAGCGACGGGTGGCGTCGTCGAGCGCGCGTCTGCAGAGGGGAGCGGGGCTTGCCATCGGTCGAGCACCAATTAGCAACTCGGGTGCCGAGGCCGCATGCGCCGAATCGAGTTGAAATAGCCGCTCTCGCGCTCGAGGCCGCTGCACACCAAGTGCAAATTGCACAACTTGGATTGCACAAGAGGGCCGGGACAACTCGGCGTCAGCGAGCCTTTCGCGAGCGGCGCCCTCGGAACGAGGCTTGCTAATCTCGGGCGCAAACCATGGCGGACGTCCATTTCATCGCAGTCGAGAACGGCCAGGGCGCGTTCGGGCAGCTCGTCGTCCCCTCGACGGGGTTCACCTCCTATGCGGTCTCGGGCCCTTGGGAGAAGGGCGATCTGCCGGCGGGCACATATCGGATCACGAAGGAGCAAGACACCAACGAAAAGTCGATGACCTATAAAGGTCATTCGTCGGCGAAGAAGTTCCGCCTCGCCGCGGTCGGCCCCGACGGCAAATACAGCGAGACCTTCTACGACGCGCGCCGTAAGTCGAACCGCAGCCAGGTCCTGCTTCACCCTGATTTCGGCAATTGGGGCACGCTCGGTTGCATCGGCTTCCGCGGGACACCGGGGTCGACGGGGAACGCCGGTACGTCCGACATCGCCGCAGTCGAGGCGACGGAGAACCAGCTCTCGTCGCTCGTCGGCAACGGGCCGACGACTGTCCAGGTCGAGTACTTCAAGACAGCCGAGGAGGCCGAGGCCCGCATGCGCGAGCTCGGGGTTCAGAAGCCCGACCCCAAGGCCTTCGAGGGGCCGAAGCCGCCCGAGCCTCCGCCGAAGAAGAAGGCTGGCCGCAAGAAGAAGAAGGGCACGAGCCGCCCCTCCACGGTGAAAAAGAAGAGCGCGAAGATCGCGACGGGTGAGCCGACGGTCCTGCTCGGGGAGCGCAAGCTGATGGCCGCGCATGTGGACAGTGTCCACACCGCGGGTGGTCGCATCGTGCAAGGCAGTCCCTCGGTGTTCGTGGGGCCGAAGATGCGGGCGTTCGCGCGCATCGAGGATCCGACCTCGGACAGCGATCTGGTGGGTACAGGCGAGCCCACCGTCGCGGTAGGATGACGGCGCGTGGCGCTCTATTACATCAACGAGGGAGCCTTCGAACTCCCCGAACACGACTTCATCGATCGCTCCGTCCAAATCCTCGAGTCGCCGCTCGACGACGGGACGCTCACGATATCGGTGCAGCGCGACCGATTCGAATCAGGTCAGACGCTCGACGACCTCGCCCGCACGCACATCGAGAAGGCGAGTCGCGCCCTGCGCGGATATGCCATCTTGCTCCAGCGCGAGTCGACCGCGGCCGGCGTTCGCGCCATCGAGATCGGGACGCGCTGGCGCGGTGACACCTATATGGTCTACACGCGGCAGGCCTTCCTCCCCATCAGCGTTTCGGCCTGGCTGCTCGTGTCCGGCAACGCCCCTATCACGCACCGCGAGGCTTGTGATCGGGCTGTCGAGCACGTCCTCGAGACTCTCCAGTTGAGGGAGTAGCGCGCCACCGCTCGAGTGCCCGATAGAGCGCGCTCGGGTCGGAATAGCCGAGTCGATAGGCGGTCTCTTTGAGGGGCGTGCCGAGTCGCTCGAGGGCGTTGGCTTGTGCGCGCCGCACCCGGTCGACGACCTCCTGAAACGTCGTGCCCTCTTCGGAGAGGTGTCGCTGCATCGAGCGGGCGCTCGTGTGCAGCGCGCGCGCGATCGAGGCCGCGCGCAGGGCGCCGTCCGCGGGTCCGTCACCGAGGGCACGCTCCACCGCGGCCGCGACGCGCTCGGTGATTCGAGGGCCGACCTCGAGCGCAGCGACGGCGCGCCGCGCCTCGCGTTCGAACGCCGTGCGCAAGAGCTCGCTCGGCGGCAGGATTGGAGCGTCCGCGACGTCCGCGCCGAAGCTGAGCGCGTTGCGAACGGACCCGAGAAACACCGGGGCCTCGAAATGGGACTCGAGCCTTCGCGTGTCCCAACCGAATACGGCGAGCTCGACGCGCGTGGGCCGCGCGTCGGCGCGGACGAGAGCGCGGGCCGAGGCAAAGACCTCGGCGAGAGCGCACTCCGCGAGCACGGCGCGCGCGATCGGACTCGCGCCTGGATGAGCGAACGCGATCGTGAGCTCTTCACTGCCCCCGAGTGAGAAGCGCTCGCCGTCTCCCCAAAGACGCTGATACCCGAAGGCGCGCTCGAGCCCTGTCCGGAAGGTCGGGGCGGTGACCAGCAAGAGCCCCGCTGCGCCGTAGGCCTCGGGGTTTTGCACGCCCGCGAGCGCGAGCCCGAGGCCCTCGACGCCGAGTCGCTCGGCCGCGCGCTCGACGTGGCGGTCGACGACCTCGTAGGGGATGCGCGAGCCGTGAACCTCGGCGCCGAGCTCTGCCGCGAGCGCGCGCTCACCCCGCGCTTCGAGCAGGTCGAGCAGCCGCTTCACCATCAGGGGGTGAACCCCGCGTCTCTCCACCCGAGCATCGTAACTGCTCTGGCGCCCGAGGCCTTGGAATTGGCGCGCCGTTCCTTTGAGTGACGAGCAGGCGTCTCTATTGAAGGGGCATGTTTCGTCTCCTCGGGATCCTCCTCGCGACCTTCTTCGAGACCGTGCGCGCCCGTGGTCGCCGCGGTCCGCTACGACCCAGTTGGAACTTCCAGTTCGAATGGGTGATTGCGTTCTTGCGCCGCGACTTCTCGGAGAGCGGCAACTGGCCTTACGAGAGGCTGCGCGCCGATGTCGACCGACGCCCCTATCCAGCAAAGGCCTTGAAGGAGGTCGTCCTCGAGGACGCCGAGATCGCCGGGATTCCTGCGTTGCGCGTCAAACCCAAAGGGCGCTCACCGCGCGCGGGCTTGCTCCTCTTCCTCCACGGCGGCTCGTACATCTTCGGCTCGGCCAAGACGAGTCACCGCGATCTCGTGACGCAGCTCGCGGCGAAGACTGGAGTCGAGGTCCTCGCGCTCGATTACCGGTTAGCGCCCGAACACCCCTATCCGGCCGCGCTCGAAGATGTGCTGGCCGTGCTCACTGCGCTCGAGGCGCGTGGAGAAGACCTCGCGAGGGTCGTCATCGCGGGCGACTCGGCCGGAGGCAACCTCGCGCTCGTCGCTCAGCTCGCGCGTCGCGATCGTGGCAAAAAGCAATGCGGGCGCGCCGTGCTCATCTCACCTTGGCTCGACCTCACGAGCTCGCGCCCGTCCGCGCGCGCAAACGACGCGTGCGACTATGGGCAAACGTCGTTCTTGCTTCGACATGCGCGCGACTTCGCAGGCTCCGTTGAGCTCGCCGACCCGCGCGTCTCTCCCATCAACGCGGAGCTCGCCGGGCTCGCTCCGGTGCGTGTCATCGCCGGCACGGCCGAGCGGCTCTTCGACGAGTCCTGCGAGTTCGTCGAGAGAGCGCGCGCAAAGGGCGTCGACGTTGCGATCCATCAGGCGGTCGATATGCCGCACAATCCACCCGTGCTCGCCGTCTACCACGCGGAGGCCGCGCGCGCGCTCGACGAGACTGCACGGTTCATCTCCGAGGGGCTGCCGAGCTAGCGCGCTCGAGGCAATCGAGTGGGATGGTTCCGGGCATGAGCCCGGGGATCGGTGGAAGCGGGAAGGGGGAACCGGCGCTCCCCGCGACCATCCTGAGCATTTGCAGGAGCGACGCGCGATCCGTCGAACTCGACGCGACCGCGTTGCAGAGCGCGAGGGACTGTGCGGCCGCCTGACGCTCCGAGCCCTCGGGGAGGCGAGCGACGCTGCGCGCGAGCTCCGCGCAGCAGTCCTCTTGGGCGGCACCCGAGGTCGCGGGGCGCGTCGCGACGACGGCGCTCGGGCGCTCCGCGACGGCGGTCGCGGTGGCGGTCGCGGTCGGCCCCGGCTCATTCGCGGTCGGCTGAGAGGTGCCGCAGCCGAGGAGCGCGAGCGTGATCAACATCGGTCCGATGGCACGCGTCGTCATGAGAACCTCTATTCGTACGCGCTCCGCGCCACCGCCGCGAGGACGAGCTGCGCGAAGAAGTAGAGTGGCAGTCCCCAGAGCCGATTGACGAAGCCGCGGCGAACGAAGCGGTCCCGCGCGACCGACAGATCCGAGAGATAGAACATCACCGCGCCGACGAGTATCCGCAGGTCGCCCGAGGCCGCCGCCGCGCCTGCGGCCAGCGCGACCATCGCCGTAATGACAGCGATGTAAGCTCTCACGGGGCCGCGCATCGGCCCCTCGACGTGGGGCGCGAGCCACCGCAAGACGAAGACCGCTGCCGCCGCCGCGACCGCGAAGACGCCAATCGTCACCCCGACGGCGACCCCCATCACCGCGAACGCCGCAGCGTACGCGACGTGTCCGAGCAGGAACGCCACGAGCCCGCCCAGGAACGCCCTCTTGCTCTTTGGAATGAGCAAGACATCCCCGACCGCCGCCAGCACGAGGCCGACCCAAAGGACGAATCGAGCGCCGCCCGACCAAGGTGCGCCCGAGGTCGCGGCCATGACGAAGGTCGCCGCGGCGAGCGGCTTGAGCACCCACTCGAGCCAAGCCGGCCCCCGCCACAGGATCCAGAGCAAGCCGGCGACGAGGCCCGTCATGCAAAGCACATAAGGGAGCACCAGGCCACGGTATCACGAGCCCCCAGGCGGACCCGACGCGTGTCAGGAAGACCGAGAAGCACCGTCGATTCGCTCGACCCCAAACCCCGAGCGGGAGGCGTGTGGGCTGGTGAACACAGCGGTCTTACAAACCGCCTTGGCAGGGTTCGATCCCCTGGCCTCCCACTGCAGTATTTCGTCCAGTGAAAGATCGGTGGGCCATATCTTTCACAGGGCGAAATAAACCAGGCGGGCGCAACTCCCACGCGACAGTCCTGTTGCCCGTCCAGGTAACTGGCAAGATCCGAACGGGGTTGGGGCCCCGTCCGCGCTGCGGGCCATGTCTTTTTCGCGAAGCGAAAAAGGTTGGCCCGTGCAAGAAGAGCCGGATTCGTCTTCGGGGAAGGCACCACCGTGACAAGGTGGACGAGGAGGGTTCGAGTCCCTCATCCGGTACCGCGCAGTCGGCTCACCACTCGAGCAAGACCTTGCCGAGCGCGCGTCGCATCGCCACGAACTCGTGGGCCTGGGCGGCCTCGTCGGCGGAGAAGACCTTGCTCACGTGGGGCGACAAGTGCATGTCGGCGGCTGCGTCGAGCTGCGCGTGCAGGCGCTCGACCCAGCTGTCGTCGCGCAGGATGTGGAGCGCGTTGAGGCCGAAGACGCCGATGTTCTGATTCATCATGTCGAAGATGGAGAGGCGCGGCGTCGACAGCGCGGCGAGCCCGAGCCGGAGGAAGCTCCGCTTACCGTCTTTGACCCCGGAGTTGAGCCCCATACACACCATTCTACCGGTGTATCCCATGCGCCCGATTTGGCGCTTGATGGCGCGCCCACCCGAGGCATTGAGGATGAAGTCGAAGCCCCGCAGGCTCGCGTCGGCCTCGAACTCCGTCGTCGTATAAGCGGTAGCGCCGAGCCCCTCGATATAGGACTTCTTGGACGCCGTCGTCGTGAGGCCGACGACCTCGGCGCCGGCGTGGCGCGCCATTTGGACGGCGAGCGTGCCGACCCCGCCTGTCGCGCACTCGATGAGGACGCGGTCTCCGCGGCGCACGCGCCCCATCTCGACGAGCGCGAGGTGCGCGGTGAAGAACGCGACCGGCAACGCCGCGCCCTCGGCGAGATCCATGGCCTTCGGGAGGGGGAATACCTGCTTTGCTGGCAACGTGACATTGGACGCGTACCCACCGAAATAGGTGCCCGCGATGACGGGATCACCCAGCTTGAGGTGTTTGACGTTGCGCCCCACCGACTCGACGTGACCGCTGACCTCATATCCGGGGACGAAGGGGCGCTTCGGCGCGTCTGGGTAGAAGCCGAGCCGCATCTGGAGGTCGGCGAAGTTGACTCCCGAGTACTTCACCTTGATGGCAACGTCGTCGTCGCCCAATCGGCCGAGCTCTCGTTCGCGCATCGCGAGGACCTCGGGGGCGCCGAACTTCTCGATGCGGATTTCACGTTGAACAGTCATGGGTCACTCCGAAATGAAAAGGCAATAGAGGCTCGGCGCCCCCCTCGGGCGGTCCGTCCGCGTTGCCGATGATATTTTGACAATTATCGAACTGTTAGTGCCAAAAAAAAGCCCGCGAGGGCATCTGCGCGATAGCGCAGCTCAGCGCAGGGCGCCGAGCACACCGTCAGCGCCCGGCAGACTGCCAGGCTGGAGCACGCTCGAGAGGAGCTTCAACGTGTCGGGCCGAATGGTGCATATGAGCTGCTTGCCCTCTCGGCTGGTCTCGATGAGGCCCGCGTTCTCGAGCTCTTTGATGTGGTGGCTGACGGTCGGGGCGCCGATGTTGAGGTTGTCGAGCAGCTTGACCAAGAAGCAGTCGTGGACGCGCCCCTTGGCGAGGTCGAGCCGACTCTCCTCGAGCAGGTTCAAAAAGAGCTGCAGGCGGTTTGGATTGCCGAGCGCCTGAAAGGCCTTGGCGAGGAGCTTGAGATCCGTGCCCTTCACGCGGGGGCAATAGTGCGACAGTTGTCGAACTATGTCAAGGCCGAAACCGGCGGGTCACTCTACGTCGGAGTAGACGGCCTCTCGCTTCTGCATCGTCGCGGCCACAGCTTCCATCTGGTTCGCCGAGCCGAGGAGCTTCAGCTGGAGGTCGGTCTCCAGCTTGAACGACGCCGCAACGTCGAGAGAAGGGGCCGCGCGGAGGAGCTGTTTGCCGGCTCGAATGGCGTGCGGCGACTGACGGGCGATCTGCTTTGCGAGCGTCATCGCGTCCTCGAGCGCGCGCTCGCTCACGCGCGTCGCGAGCCCGAGCCGTGTCGCCTCTTCGGCGGGGACGACGCGGCCTGTGAAGAGGAGCTCCGCGAGGACGTCGGCGCGCAGGACCCGCCAGAGGGTCTGCGTCGCGCTCATGTCCGGGATGAGCCCGTATTTGATCTCCATGATGGAGAACGAAGCGTCGGGCGCCACGATCCGCACGTCGGCCGCGAGCGCGAGCTGACAGCCGCCGCCGTAGGCCGCGCCGTGAACGGCCGCGATCACGGGCACCGGGACCTCCTGCCATATCCAGCAGACGCGCTGCGCGAGGTTCGCTGGGCTCTTATCGAGATCTCGGTCGAGCAGCTTCTGCCCTGCCTCGGCGCCCATGGAGAGGAAGGCGCCCCAATCCAGGCCCGCGCAGAAGGACTTGCCCTCCCCGGAGAGGACGACAGCGCGTACAGATTTGTCAGCGGCGAGCCGCTCGCCGGCGGCGACCAAGCCCTCGAACATCTCGAGGTCGAGACCGTTGCGTTTGTCCGGTCGATTGAGCCTTACGTGAGCGACATGGTCTTCTTGGGTGACGAGGACGCGTGCTGACATGCGGCTTCGATAGCGCAGTTCCAGCCCGAAAACACCCGCGGCTCTGCACGTGCGCTGCACGAAGCCTTCAAAGAGGAAGCCTCGCGGAGGAGCTCCCGAGAAGGTCCTCGAGCGCTCCGCGTGAAAAACGGCGCCCGCGAGCTCTCATGACCGCATGAATGACGAAGCCTGGCACCGCTATTTCGTAGTGAATCGAGACCGAGTTCGCCCCTCCATCCCGACGACGCCGCCGCGCATGGCGCTCGAGCTGAGGCGCGCGCTCGCGCGCTCGATTGAGATGTTCCGTGTCGGAGAGACGGGGGAGGGACGGATCGTGAACGACGTGAGAAGGTGCGGCGGCCTGTGGACGGGAGCGCTCTGTGAGGCGCTCGCGCTCTATATCGCCGAGGAGGGCGAGCACGCGCGTGTCCTCGGGGACATCGGTAGAGCGCTCGGCGGTGCGCAGTCCGTTCGGCGAGAGACTGCCAGACATCGACTCGGGACTCGGGGCTTCGTGGTCGCTCGGCGCGCGGCCGGGGTCGACACGAAGATGACGGTGCTCTTCGCGGCCGAGGTCGTGGGGATCGTGTTCTACGAGCTCGTGGCGTCGAGCCTCGCCCCTTCCGCGATGCGTGAGGCCCTCTCCAGGATCGCCGCCGACGAGCGCGCGCACTTGCTCTTTCAGCGGGACTATTTCGAAGAGCTCGCGCGGCGCTCGAGGGTGCCTGCGGCGCGCGCGGTCTACACCGGCATAGTCGTCGCTGTCACTTCGGGCGTGGTCGCTGCCTTCACGGCGATGCACGGCGACACGCTCGCGCTCTTGGGCGTCTCGAAGGCGGAGGTGATGCGGCGCGCGCTCGGCGTCCTCGGGGATTTGGACGCGGAGCCCGAGGGCCCACCGGCCCACGAGGCCCCGCGTGATTTGGTGTCTTCGATGCCGGCGTATTAGGTCCTATGCTGTGGGCATGTCGCTCCGGTTCTTGGCTTTTGCGTCCACGGTCGCGCTCGCCTTCGCCTGCGCGTGCGGTGGTCAGATACCCGATGAAGCAGGCCCCTCGGCGGGTGGCGGTGGAAGCGGGGCAGGGGGTGGCCCGGTCGACGAGTCCTTCCCCCTCGCGTGTGATCCGCTCGTGCCCTATTGCGGTTATCCGTTCCCCTCCAATGTCTACACGGTTGAGGACTCGAGCACCCAGACGGGGCTTCGTGTCGCCTTCAAGTCGGACGGATTGCCAATCGCGAAGGACGGGCATCACCAGTCGCCGGACCCTTGGTCGAAGTCGGACGGCTTCTCCGCGAGCGCTGCGATCCTCGCCTATTTCCCCGGACTCAGCGCTACGGGGCTCCCGACGCTGACCGATCTCGGGGCCTCTCTCGCGGACGACTCGCCGACGGTGCTCATCGACGCCGAGACCGGCGAGCACATGCTGCATTGGGCCGAGCTCGACGCGAGCAAGGACTTCGACGAGACGCCGTCGCTCATCATCCGACCGGCCGCGCCGCTCCGCGACGGGACGCGCTACATCGTCGCCATTCGCGGATTGGTGGATACGGCGGGCGCGCCCATCGTCGCGACTCCGGCGTTCGCGTCGCTGCGCGACGGGACGCCCAGCGACCACCCCTCGATCGAGGCGCGGCGCCCGCTCTATGCCGATATCTTCTCGCGCCTCGAGGCCGAGGGGATCGCGCGCGAAGGTCTGCTCCTCGCCTGGGATTTCACGACGGCGAGCCGAGAGAGCAACACGTCATGGCTCGTCCACATGCGCGACGAGGCCCTGAGCGCCGCGGGCGACACCGGTCCCGCATACACGATCACGAGCGTCGACACGACGCTCGACCCGGCGAACATCCTTTATCGGATCAAGGGCACGATGACCGTGCCCCTCTATCTGGATCAGCCAGGGCCCGGGGCGTCCCTCGTGTTCGGCGCAGACGGCATGCCCGAGCCCAACCCGGACACTCCGACGTACGAGGTCGAGTGGGAGCTGCTCATCCCGAACTCCGCAGTCGGACAACCGGCGAAGCTCCTGCACCACGGCCACGGGCTATTGGGGGACAACGACCAAATCGAGTCCCAGAACTTCCGCACGTTCTGCAACCAATACGACTTCGCCGTCTTCTCCACGCGCCTCGACGGGATGGCGACGGACGACCAGATGTGGCTCATCGAGCACCTCACGAAGGGGGAAATCGACGAGCTCACCAAGATGCATCAGCGCCTCCACCAGGGCTTCCTCAACAACCTGCTCGTGACGCGCATGATGATCAACGGGCTCGCGAAGGACCCGCTCTACGGCATCTATCTCAATCCGGACTACCGCTACTATTGGGGTATCAGCCAGGGCGGGATCATGGGCGGCGTGACCGCCAGCCTCTCGACCGATATCCAATATTCGCTGCTCGAGGTCATGGGGCAGCCTTACAATTTGCTCCTCAATCGCAGCCAGGACTTCATCCCCTTCTTCACGCTCGCGAACATCGAATTCGCGGACTCGAGGGCCCAACAGCACATGCTGGCCCTCTTGCAAATGACCTGGGATCGCGTGGAGCCGAGCGGCTACACCAAATACGCCTTCGACGATCCTTTCCCCGGCAGCTTGCCGGGTCGCCGCGTCCTCTTGCGCGCGGCGCTCGGGGATCACCAGGTCACGACCTTCGGGGCGCACGTCATGGCGCGCGCGATGGGGGCCAAACACCTCGACACGAAGATCCGTGACGTCTACGGGCTCGAGCTCGTCACCGACCCGCAGGTCGACGCGGACGGCGCGGTCTACACCGAATACGACTTCGGTCTACCGCCCGAGCCGCTCTGCAACGTGCCGATGTCCTCGTGCGACGACCCACACGGCGAGCTCCGCTCGCTCGACGAGGCGCGCGAGCAGGCTTATCTCTTCTTCGTCACCGGCGTCGCCGAGAATCGGTGCGCGAATCAGGCCTGCGACTTCTCGCAGCTCTCGGGCTGCACCGGAGACGAAGACCTGAATCTGTGTGATTAGGAGGCCACCCTCACTTCGGTCTTAGAGCGAAGTGAAGAGCGACTTGTCGACCGTCGCGGGACCGAGCACCTCGAACTGCAGGTGCTCGATGTACTTGTCGGCGAAGTTGCGGACGTCTTCGGCCTTCACGGCCTTGACGTTCTCGAGCAGCTTCTTCTCGAAGCGCCAATCGCCCGCGTAGATCTCGGCGCGCGCGAGCCACGTCGCTTGGGCGTCGGTGGCCTCGCTGCCGATGAGGTGCTTCGTGAGGAAGGTCGACTTGGCGGCCTCGAGCTGCTTGTCGGTGAGCGGCGTAGTCTTCAGCGCTTTGGCCTCGTCGAGCATCACGCGGATCGTCGTGTCGGGGTCGACCGCCGTCACGTAGAGCTGCCCGAGCGGGATGCCTCCAGTCCAGTTGAAGCTCGCGTGCGGCGCGTAGGACAGATTGCGCTTCGTGCGGACCTCTTCGAACACGCGGAAGCCGAGGTGCTCCATCGCGATCATCCCGGCGAAGAAGTCGGGGCTCCGCCAGCTCGGCGCGTCGAAGACCCCAATCACGTAGTTGGTCGGGAGCTGCGCCTGCGTGACCTCGAGTCGGCTGTTCGCAAAGCTGACATTCGGGTAAGCGGACTCCTTGTAGTCGCCGCGGGGGATCGTCCCGAGCTTCTGCTTGACGAGGTCCACGACGTGCGCGGCGTCGATGTCACCCACGACCACGAGGAGCATGCGGCTCGTCTCACGAAGCTTCGCGAGGTGTGCGGTCGCGTCGGCGAGCGTGATCTTCGAGACGGACTCAGCGGTTCCGACGGGACGATTCTCGTATGGATGGCCTTTGTAGAGGAGCTTGTGGACGAGCAGGCCGAGCCGGCTGTCGGGTCCCTCCGACTCGTGGCGCAGGCGCGCGAGGAGCGACTGTCGCTGCAGCTCGAACTCGCGCTCCGGCAGGGCCGGCGAGACGAGGGCGTCGCAGAGCATCGAGAAGGTCTCGTCGAATTGGGCCTTCAGCGACTTCGCCCCGAGCACCGAATAGTCGGAGCCGGACTGTCCACCAATGTCGCTCCCGAGGCTCGCGAGCTTGCGGGCGAAGGCGTCGCGGTCGAGCTGGGCAGTCCCGCCGGACGCGGCCGTCGCGATCGCCAGTTGCTCGACTCCGGCGTTCCCTGCGGACCAGTTGCGAACTCCGCCGCGAAGATAGATCTGCGCGGCCGCGAGCTCGGCGTTCGGGATGCGCTTCACCAGGATCTGCAGCCCGGCGACGGTGACCTCGGTGACATCGCCCTCGGTCACGGGCGGGACGTCGGCGGGCTCGGCGGGCGACGCGGAGGCGCTCGTGGACGCGCTCGTCGATGCGCTCGCTGAGGCGGTCGTCTCGGGGTGCTCCGTGGTCGTGTCGCGCGGACAACCCGCGAGCGCGAGCGCCGCCACGAGCCCAGCCGTAAAGGAGATTCGTCGGTACACGCTCATCCACCCTTCTTGCTGGGGGGCGCCTTCTTCTGTTCTTTCTTCTTGGTCGTGGGGAGGCCCGCGAGGCTGGCGAAGTGCTCCTCGTCGAACCCGGCCTTCACCATGGCGGGAGACACGAGTGACCCGAAGACGAAGTTCTTGCCGAGCACATAGGTCTTCATGAACTGGGCAATATCGGTTTGCGTCGCCTTCTTCACGTTGTCGACGTAGCCGAGGTAGTAGTCGATACCGGCGCTCGTCCACCAGAACGTGAGCGTGTGCGCATATGAGGACAGGCGCTCGCGCTCCCGCACCGTCTGGACCTCGATCGTGTGCGCCGCGTTCGAGAGCTCCTCGGCGGAGAGATAATCCTTCTCCGCGAGCTTCGGGAGCTCGGCCTGGACGGCCTTGATGCAGGCGTCGATCTTGTCGGGCGCGGCCTCGAACGAGACCGTGATCGGACCCGTGTTCATTTGGGTGAACCAGCTCAGCCCCGCCGACACACAGGCCCCGGACTCCACCAGGTTCTTCTGGAAGCGGCTCGAGGGCTCGGAGATCGCGACCGTGAGGAGATCCGCTGCGTAGGTGAGATCCACGTGCTCGCCGACGGTGGAGGGACCGTGGTAGACGAACTCGCCTGTGTAGCCCTCCACCGGCTGCGTCACGACGACGACCTCGCTCTTCGGCAGGGCGGGGTGCTTGACGAGCGGGTTCTTGACGAAGGGGTCCTCGCCCTTTTGCCAATTGGCGAAGAGCTTGTCAGCGTCGTCGAAGACCCGCTTGGGATCGACGTCGCCCGTCACCACCAAGACAGCATTGTTGGGGATGTAATATCGCTTTTGGATGGTGCGCATCATGTCCGCGGTGGCCTTGCTGACCGTGTCGCGGCTGCCGAGCGGGTCTTTGCGCGAGGGGTATTTGAACCAGACTCGCTTCTCCACCTCGTGGCTGAAGTGGTAATAGGGGTTGGCCTCGTTGCGGTCGATCTCGCCCAGCACGACCTTGCGCTCCTTCTCGAGCTCGGTCTGATCGAAGAGCGGAGAGACGATGGCGTCGCGCATGAAGACCATGGCGTCGCCGTAATGATCCGAAGTGGTCGTGAAGAAGTAGTTCACGCGCTCGGTGCCGGTCGTGCCGTTCCACGATAGGCCGAGCTCCTGGGCGCGCGCGCTGTAGGCCTCTTGGCTGGGGATCGCAGCGTTCGCCTTGAAAAACATGTGCTCGTAGAGGTGACTCAGCCCGTTGAACTCGGGAGTCTCCGTCATCGAGCCGTTCTTCGCCGCGATCTCGACCGTGATGAGGGGCACCGCGTGACTCTCTACGACGATGACCGAAAGGCCGTTCGGACACTCGTGTCGAGCGAGCGGCGGGGGCGCGGCGAAGACCGAAGTCGTCCCCAAGAACACCATCGCTCCGAACAATGAAGTTGCGCGCATTGGCTCTCCGCGTTGGGCTGCTTGCGGCGCGCAGTTTACCGAGGACGAGAGGCTTTTCGAGGGCGATGTGGCGGGAGGATCGAGTCGCGCGGTGATTTCGGCGTCGACAGTCTTGCCCTCAAATTATTCCCACCAGTCACGAGAGTTCGCGTAGACCTAGCTCTTCTGCGAGGGGGGCCATAATTCGGTGCGACAGATTCGCCCAAGCCCCGTTCGTCTCGCAGACACAGAGGGAGCGGATAAAAATGCGACGGCAACTCGGGATCGGTCTGGCGTGTCTTATGATGGTCGCCGTGGGGGCGGCGGGCTGTGGTAGCAAAGATAGCACCAGCTCTTCGAGCTCCAGCGCGAGCAAAAAGGGCGGTAAGAAGAAGAAGAAGCTCCCGAAGAAGGGAGCAGGCAAGTCCGCAGGTAAAGGCAAGAAGGGCGGCGACGGTAGCAAGACGCCGAAGGCCGACGACAAGAAGGCTCCCGCGGCGACGACGGGCGCAACCGACAAGAAGAAGGTCGATCCGCCGGCTGAGGGGAATCCCTGCGAATCCGTGCCGGACGGCACGGCGAGCTGCGACGGTAACTCCGTCTACTTCTGTGCGGAGAAGCAGCTCTATCAGGTGGACTGCGACGCTCACGCCAAAGAGGCTGGCTTCGATAGCGGCACCTGCTTCGAAACCGATGGCGTGACCGATTGTCTCGGCTGCGGTCAGACCGAGGGTGGCGTCGTTTGCTGTGATGCCTCCGGCACCATCTGCTGTGACGAAGAAGGCAACTGCGTCGCCCCGGAGGAGAAGCCGGCTGACGTCGAGGCCGAAGAGTAGACCGTTCCCTACCCAAGTTGTCGCAGAGCTCGGGGGGGCTCTGCGGCCGTTGCTCGCCTCGTCGGCCAACGATATGTTGGCGGCAATTCCGATGAGCGACGACGACAACATGAAGGCCGAATTGGAGCGCTTGAGAGCCGAGAACGAGCGGCTCAAGCAGCGCGGCACTCGGGCCGTGGGGATGAAGGTTTCTGAGAAGGGGGGAGTGTCGATTTACGGGCTGGGGCGGTTCCCCGTCACTCTGTACAAAGAGCAGTGGGCGAAGCTGCTCGAGATGGCCGACGACATCCGGGCCTTCATCAAAGAGAACGAGAGCAAGCTCAAGAGCAAGGGTGAGGAGTGACGACAGCGCTCGTCACTTCCTCTTCTTCTTGAGTTCGAAGTAAGCGTCAAAGACGTCTCGGGCGACCTCGTTGCCTTTGCGCCACCACTTCTCGTCATTCGCCAGCATGACAGCGACGGCGATCTCGGGCTCGCGCGACGGGGCAAACCCGGCAAACCACGATACGAGCCGCTTCGGCTTCTTGTAGAGCAGCGTGCCTGTCTTGCCAGCAACGGACAGCGTGGGCTTGCCCTCCTGAGGAGCGAAGGCCTTCGCGCTCGTGCCCGAGCGGGTCGTGACCTCGAGCATCCGGACGAGGTCTCGCGCGGTGTCGCGCTTGATCACCCGACCCAGGCTTTGTCGCTTCACGTCGTCGGGCGCGCCGGAGACCGTGAGCCGCAGCCGCTCACCGCCGTTGGCGATCGTCGTCATGATGTCGAGGGCCGCGAGCGGAGACATCTTCGCGACGCCGAACCCCGAGGCCGCGCGCGCGAACCCGAGGTCGTCGTCGGGGATCTTGATGCTCGTCGCGTCGGCCGGCAGGTCGAGCGGAGGCGGCGCGCCGATGCCGAAGTCCTCCGCCATCCCCGCGAGGACCGAGGGCTTCAGGTGCTTCATGGCCGCGCGAGCAAAGACGACGTTCAAGCTACGACCGAGCGCGACTTCGAATTTCACCTTGGCGTCGCCCGAGCGACAGCCAGGCTTGATGTCGTCTTCGACGAGCCGGCTCTCGCCGCCCTGGTAGCAGACGGTGTCGCCGAGGTGGAGCTTGTCCTTGTCGAGCAGCGTCGCTGCCGTGACGACCTTGAAGAGGCTCGCGCCCGGGTACTTGGCCTTTCGGACCATGTCGCCCTCGGAGCCGCGCGAGGCCCACGCCAGGATGCGACCCGTCTTGACGTCGCTGACGACGATGGCTCCGCTCGGCGCCTTGGTCGCGGCGAGCAGCTTGGTCGCGGCCTTCTGAAGCTCCGGATCGAGGGTCAGCTGGACCTCGCCGCTCGCGTCGGCGCGCTCGGCCTTGACCTCACCCTGCGCTGTCTTGACGTGCGTCAGTTTGACGTCGTCACCCTTCGCGCTGTTGTCCTTCTTTGCCAGGGCAACGGGAGCAGCCAGTGCAAGGGCGCCGAGA
Source organism: Polyangiaceae bacterium (assembly GCA_046351325.1). GTDB lineage: Bacteria > Myxococcota_A > Polyangia > Polyangiales > Polyangiaceae > Xiheicaenibacterium. The sequence continues at coordinate 1,116,767 of JAXLYR010000002.1, forward strand.
AAAGCGATGACGCCGGAGACCCTTCTCATCGTCGTCCACGTTGGCACCCGGCCCACGTCCCGGCCAAGTTAACGACAGTCCACTCTCGGCTCCTCGGGGCCTCTTATCGAGTTTGGTACGGCGGCCCAGCCGTCTGTGATACTGGCCGACGATGCTTCGCGAGGGCTTCGAGATCTACAAGGCGACGCGGAAGAAGAACGACCAGCTCTTCAACCATTATTTCATGCGCGTCCTCGCGGGATACGCGGTCTCGATCCTCTCGCGCACGCCCGTCACGCCCAACCAGCTCACGATCCTGAACCTCTTCATGTTCATCGTGGCGGCGGCGCTCCTGGTCGCGTTGCCCTCGTGGGCGGGTGGGCTCATCGCCGTCCTCGTGCTCGAGGCCTCGTACCTCTTCGACTGCGCAGACGGGATGCTCGCGCGCCACAAGAAGCTCGCGTCCAAGGCGGGCCATCACTTCGACTTCTTCACGGACGAGGTGAAAGCCGCGGCGCTCGTCGTCGGCGTCGGCTTGAGGCTCTATCGCAATGGCGGCTACGGGCTCGATTTGACGACCTGGCGTGGAGACAAGTGGCTCTTCGCTACGCTCTTCGGGCTCTTCGTCATCACGGGCGCGATCTCGCTCACCAAGCTGCTCCGTCACCCCGACCTCAGCGGTCGCGCCGAGACCGTCGAGGCCTATTACGAGACGGTCGACACCACGGGCGGCAGGTCGCTCGTCGGGCGAGTCGTCGCGCTCGCCTTCACGTTCCTACGGTTTTTGAACCACTATCCGAGCCACATCTATCTCTTCGCGCTGCTCGATCGGTGGGACGCGTTCTTCGTCATGTACGTCGGTATCAACACCCTCTACCTGGCGAAGGGCTGGGCTGGGTTGCTCCTGCGTTTCGCGCGGCCGACGCCCCGCTGACCCACGTCCGTGAACTTGCGCTCTCGGCCCTCTCGACCTAGAGCACCACCGACGTGAAGGTGATTCCCAGGCGTCGCTCCATCACGATGGCCGTGGCTGTGCTCGCCCTCCTCGGGTGCGGCAAGCGCAAGCAGGACAGCTCGCCCGCGCTGTGGGTCGCCACGTCCAGTTCGACCTCGACGGGGCAGGCCTCGTTGCCTCCTCCGCCGACCTCCTCGGCCGAGGCCGACGCGCAGGCCGACAATGCTCTGCCACCCGCATCGTCCGGCGGGGCCGTCGTCGAGCTCGACGGCTCGTATCACCCCGCGCCTCCAATCCCCGACGGCGCCCCGCGGATCGCGGCTCGCGCGCTGCAGGTCCCGGTGTTCGCGCGCCCGAGCGAGGCCTCCAAGCGGATCGGCACGCTGCGCGCGGGCGCGATCGTCGAGGCCGACGCGAGCGACATGGGCAAAGACGGGTGCCCCGGCGGCTGGCGTGGGATCAAGCCGGCGGGCTTCGTTTGTTTGGGGGACAAAGCAACGACCGACCTCGACGACCCCCTCGTCCGCGCGATGAGCCGCGGCCCCGATCGCTCGCAGCGACTCCCCTATATGTACGGGACGGTCACGCGGGGCGGGCCGGCCTATTCCAGAATCCCCACCGAGGATGAGATTCGCAAGTTCGAGCCCGGCTTGAAGAAGCACATCCAGAAGTGGAAGACGGACCCCGTCAGCGGCGCCGAGTACGGCTACGAGCTCTGGTTCAAGTGGAAGTCGCCGCCCACGGGCACGGCCTGGCAGGCCTGGGAGGATCGCGTCACCGACACCGATATACCGTTCTATCTCCAGAACGGCGGCAGCCTGCCGACGCTGCCAGGTACGACGAAACCCGACTCGGTGAAGATCGATCAGGTCGATCGCAAGCAGGGCGCCGCGTTCATCGAGAGCTTCCTCTACGAGGGCCGGCGATACAACGTCACGACCGATATGCGGCTCATCCCGGCCGATCGCTATCGGCCTATTCGCGGGTCCGACTACCACGGAGTGCGGATCGGCGTGGACGTCGACTTCCCCTTTGCGCTGATTCGCAAGAAGGGCGCGAAGCGCTACCTCTGGAGCGCGTCGAAGAAGAAGATGGTCGAAGACGAAGACCTGGACTACCGGGCCTTCGTCGCGCTGACCGGCAAGCAAAAGATGGTCGGCGGCGTCCTGCACTACGAGACGAAGGACGGCTTCTGGGTCGACGACAGGCACGCGAGCCGCCTCGACCCCGCCAAGCGAATGCCCAAATGGGGCACGAACGGCGAGCGCTGGATCGACGTGAACATCACGAAGCAGACGCTCGTCGCCTTCGACGGGACCAAAGCCGTCTACGCGACCTTGGTCTCGACGGGCGAGGACGGCTTGAGCGAGGGCGGCAAGGCGACGAAGAAGGGCATCTTCCGCATCCACACCAAGTACGTCAGCACCACGATGGACTCGGACATCGTGGGTGAGGAGTTCGAACTCCGCGACGTCCCCTATGTCCAATACTTCGAGGGTGGGCTCGCGATCCACGGCGCCTATTGGCATGACGGCTTCGGCACCCCGAAGAGCCACGGCTGCATCAACCTCGCGCCGGAGGACGCGCGCAGGTTGTTCTATTTCACCGAGCCTCAGGTCCCCTTCGGCTGGCACGGCGCCGCGAAGCCCCTCACCGGGACTGTCGTCTTCGTCCACCCTTAGCAGGCGGCTCGACCACCCTCTACGGCGCGTTCGCCTACAGGCTTGTCATCACGACAGCTTGGCCGAGAGGGCCTCGCGCGCGAGCTCCTCGAAGGACATTTGCTCGGCGCGCGCCCACTCGTCCTTCGTGTAGAGCTCTTCGATGTATTCGCCTGGCACGCCGACGAGGCGCTCGGCGAGGGGCGCGAGGGCCCAGCGGGTCGTCGGGTGCGTGTACACGAACTGCAATGTCAGCAAGAATCGCGAGAACGGGCGCGCCGCGACGCCTGGTTTCGCCCCGAGCAGCTGCATGCGCTTGAAGGCGTCTCGCATGCGGCGACGCCCCGGATCGACGCGCGACATCGGCGCGATGAACACGTCCTCGATGAAGGGGCGCGCGGTCGCCACGACCCCGGCGAAGGACGCGAGCGCGCGCAGCCGCTCGCCGACGGGTCGCTTCGGCTGAGCGGCCTCCTCGGCGAGCCACTCGGGTGACGCGTAGAACTCGACCATGTGGTAATCGACCGCGACGTGCCGCGACTCGTCGCGGTTGATGAGCGCGATGACGTCGTGACAGGTCGGGTCGTCGACGTAGTCGTCGATGGAGCGGAGCAGCGCGATGTCGAGGATGAGCTCGCCGCCGACGATGTAGCCGTTGGCGATCTCGGCCGACAGGTGCTCGAGCATCCTCAAGAACCGCGGTCGAAACGCGAGCAGGCTCGCGCTCGGCTCGTAGCTTTGGAGCGCGCGCGTATTGAAGTGCTTCGCGAGGCGCTTGGCCGCGCGGCTGTGGCGCTCCTCGTCGGCGACGAAGGACTCGAAGATCGCGCGGAGCACGGGATCGCGCGCGCGCCGACGCTGCTCGGCGAAGAGCGCGCCCGCGAAGAGCTCGATCTCGGCCATATCGACGAAGTACTGGACGACCTCGCGCTCGACGGTGGGCGATAGCTGGCGCGGCGGGCGCGACCAGTCGATCGCGTCGAGCGTCCACTGCCCACTCTCACACAAGGCCAGCATCCGCGCGCGGTCCACGCCTCGAGTCTACCGGGTTCGTGGGTGAACCGAGCGGTCGAACCCGCTAGGAGCTCAGGACCGGCTGTACTAGTGGCCGTGCGCGATGGGTTCAATCAACGTCGACGGCGTCACAAAGGGATACGGCAGCAAGCGCCTCTTCGAGGACGTTCGCGTGAGCTTCACCGCGGGTCGGCGCTACGGCCTCACCGGCCCGAACGGCGCGGGCAAATCGACGTTCATGCGGATCCTGGCGGGCGAGTTGGATGCGGACTCGGGGTCGGTGCAGCGCCCGGAGAAGACGAGCGTCCTCGGCCAGGACCAGTTCGGCTTCGAAGAGTCGCGGGTCCTCGACGTCGTCATCATGGGCAACAAGAAGCTCTGGCGCGCGATGGTCGAGAAGGAGCACCTGCTCGCGATCGACCATTTGACCGACGCGCAGGGTGAGCGCCTCGGCGAGCTCGAGGGCACCATCGCCGAAGAGGACGGCTATTCGGCGGAGAGCGAGTCCGCGACGCTGCTCGAGGGGCTTGGTATCCCGAAGAGCGAGCACCAGCGGGCGATGCGCGAGATCGCAGGCGGTCTCAAGCTGCGGGTCCTGCTCGCGCAGGCGCTCTTCGGCAAACCCGAGGCGCTCTTGCTCGACGAGCCGACGAACAACCTCGACCTCGACACGATTCGGTGGCTCGAGGCGTTCCTCCACGAGTACGAGGGCGTGCTCGTCACCATCTCGCACGATCGCCACTTCTTGAACGCGATCTGCACGCATATCGCGGACATCGATTACGAGACCATCATCGTCTACCCGGGCGGCTACGACGATATGGTCATCGCGAAGAGCCAAGTCCGCTCGAAGGTCGAGCAGGAGAACTCGGAGCGTAAGAAGAAGATCGAACAGCTGCAGGACTTCGTCGCTCGCTTCGGCGCTGGCACGCGAGCCTCTCAGGTGCAGAGCCGCAAGAAGGAGATCGAGAAGCTCGCGCTCACGGATCTCAAGCGCAGCAACATCCAGCGGCCCTATATCCAGCTCGGGGTGAAGCGCCCGTCAGGCAAGCAGACGCTGACGATCGAGCACATCTTCAAGAGCTGGCCCGATGTAACGGTGTGCAAGGATTTCAGCTCGCTCGTCACGAAGGGGGAGAAGATCGCCATCGTCGGCAAGAACGGAGTCGGCAAGACGACCCTCTGCCGGATGCTCGTCGGTGAACTCCAGCCCGAGCGCGGCAAGATCCACTGGGGCCACGAGGCTCAAGTCGGTTATCTCGCTCAGGACCACCGCGAGGGCATCCCCGACGGGACGACCGTCGCCGAGTGGCTGCACAGCTTCGACCCGTCCGCGAGCTTGCAAGACATCCGGGGCCTCCTCGGCAAGATGCTCTTCACCGGCGACGAGGGGAGGAAGCCCACGCACGCCCTCTCGGGTGGCGAGGCCGTGCGGCTCATCTTCGCGAAGCTGATGCTCACGCGCGACAACGTGCTCGTCCTCGACGAGCCCACGAACCACCTCGACCTCGAGTCCATCGTCGCGCTCGGCGAGGCTCTCGTCCGATACGAGGGCACGGCCTTCGTGGTCGCGCACGACCGAGGTTTGATTGACCAGTTCGCGACGCGCATTTGGGCCTTCACCCCCGACGGGCTCCTCGATTATCGGGGCGGCTACGAGGGCTATCTCGCCGAGGCGGAGGCCGCAGCGAACCGCGCCGCGCCCACGCGAGACAGCAAACAACCGCCCCCGGGCGCGCGCGCTACCGACGGTGGCAAGAAGAACAAGAAGCGATAACCGCGAGCCAAACGGCGCTTCGAGTCAGGGGTCGAGCTCGGGACTGAGGGCCTCGACCCTGTCGTGGAAGCCGCGCCACGCGACCCGGATTTCTACGTCGCCGGGGACACGGCGATGTTGGCGCACGGCCACGATATGGGCTCTCGGGTAGACCGCCATTCGCTGACCCTGCCCGCCGACTGCGTAATAGCCAGTGAGCGGCCCGTCGACGGGCGTCACCGCGCTCTTCGGCGTCGACTGGAACGAGCGCAGCCGCGCGACGCCGCCGTCGCCGATATAGGCCTTCGCTGCCGAGAAGTACTCGTCTTCGGAGCGGTAATGCCGTCCCGCGAGCGGCGCGAGGGCCTCGACGAACGCGGGGTTGATGTTCATGAGGCGAGCCTCCGAGGCGACGACCGGTGAGCGGAGCCAGAAGAGCAGGCCATATCCCCCATAGACGGCGCTCGGCTTCACGGCCTCGGCGAGCAGCGCTTTCGGCAGGAGCTCGACGCCGTTCCAGTTACCGTCGTGTAAGAGCAATAGCCCGATTCGGGCAAGGTCGCGCGCCGTGAGCCGCAGCCCGAAATAGGTCTGTACATTGCCGGCGCGGTCGAAGCGCCAGACGTCGTCGGTGATGCCGATTGGGATGAAGAGCCGGCGCTTGACGTAGGTGTCTGCAGGCTCGCCGGCCGCGCTCTTGATGACGCCGGAGAGAAGCTCTGCGCCCTCGTTGCTGTAAAGAAAGCGCGTCCCGGGCTCGTCTTTGACCTCGAGGCCGCGCGCGAACGCGAGCCTGTCGGATTGGTCGTTGATGGCCGTGCCCTTCGGATCACTCGCGAGCCCCGTCGTGTGCGTGAGGACGTGGCGCAGAGTGATCTTCGCCTTTCGACCCTCGGCGAACTCGGGAAACCAGGTCGAGAGCGGGGCGTCGAGCGACGGTATCGCGCCGTCCGCGATCAGCGCGAGCACCGCCAAGAGGGCCACGCTCTTGGTCGCGGACCGCGTCTCGATGACCCCGTGGGGCTTTTGGAAATAGCGCTCGACCAGGATCTTGTCGTCGACGAGCACGAGCAGCGAGTCGGACGCGGTCGATAGGGCATCTCGACAGAGGACGTCGAGGAGCGGACCGTCTATTCGAGCCTCGGCGGCCGTCGTGCGAGGCAGCCAATCATCGGCGACATCGGCGTCGATGAGCGGCTCTTTGGGCGGCGTGAGGGCGCGCGGCGGAGGTGCGCTATTGGGAATAGCCGTTGCCGCGGACTTCGCTATTTCGATATTCGACAGGCTGGTCGACGGTGTGGGGCCGGTCGACGGCGCAGGGTCGATCGAGGCTGGGTTGGTCGACGATGCCGAGCCCGTCGCCGTCGAAGTGGGGGAGGCGCGCGTGGAGGCGACGGCCTCGCCGCGATCACACGCGGTTGCGAGCGAGAGGAGCGCGGCGCCGAAGAGCGTGAGCCTGGACACGAGAGCTCACCCACCCGCGAACGGCGCGAGCAGGTAGACCTCGTCACCGTCCGCGAGCTCGCGCGCGAGGTTCTCCGCAACTGGTGATCGCTCGCCGTTGATCATCAGCGTATCGGCCAAATGGGGACTCTCACGGATCGCGCCCCGCAGGTCGACTCCCTCGCGTTCTGCCCAATCGAAGAGGTCCGTCAACGTGCTCGCGACGGGCAGCGACACCGTGCGATCCACGTCGACCCAGCCGCGCGCGAGGCGCCCTTTGAGGAGCAGGTGCACCGAGATCTTGGGAGCGCGCCGCACGCCGAGGGCCCGCGCGATTCGCCCGGAGAGCGTCGGCTTGTCGCTCATTCGCCGACGTAGCCCTCGAGCAGCTCGGTGAGCCCGAGTCGCTCGGCGCGCGCGGGGGCGATCTTGCCCGTCTCGAAGCTCCAGCCCATGGCGTCATAATACTCGCGGCGCAGCCTCGAGATCGGGACCACGACGCCGCGGAGCGGGCCCGCGTCGAGCTTGCCGTCGCCCTCGCCGAACATGCGCTTAGGCACGTTGTAGTCACGCGGCCTGATGCCCTCTCGCACGTTGAAGGCATGTCGCAAGTCGGCAATTCGCTCGCCGCAGTCGAGCAGGTCCTTCTCGGACATCTCCCAACCGGTGAGCGCCCGGACGAGGTCGAGCCACGGAAGCCCGCCCGTGAGGTTCGTGAACATGCAGAGCCCGAGGCCGTTCATGACTTGATGGGAGTTCGAGAAATGCGCCTGCGCTACGCCCTTGTTCTCGTCGGTGCGCCAACCGACGACTACGGACTTGGGGTCGACTGCGTCCGGGAGTGGAAATTTGGCTGCGAACGTCTCGTTCCACGAGGCCGTCCCCGCGGTGTGTCGGCCCGGCGTCGGGTCAGTCGTGAACGTCACGCCCATGAGCGAGCTGAAGCGCGGATCGTGATAAGCGGGCTCCTGGCCGAGCACGTGAATCGCGAACTCCTCGGTGCCGCGGCCGAGGTGCTTCGACGCGAAGGCCGAGCCATGACGCAGCCATTCACCGCAGCCCTCGCCAGTCCCCATTTTGATGGTGAGCGCGAGCGCGGCCTCGCCGTTCCCCCAGCGCATGTCGACGCCGTCGAGATCCTTGTCTGGATCGACGAGGCCCTTTTCGACGGCCTCGGCGACCCACGCGAGCGTCGCGCTCGAGCTGACGGCGTCGATCCCATAGCGATTGCAGGCGTCGTGACAGGCCGTCACCAGATCGAGATCGTCGTTGAGGAGGCTCGCGCCGAAGCCGCAAATGGTCTCGTAGTCGGGGCGTCGCACGTCCGAGAGCTCTCGCTTCTTCGACCGCACGATGCCCTTGCACGGCGCTGGGCAATCGCCGCACGAGAGCTTCTTCGTGACCATCTTCTCGACCTCGGCGCCGTCGAGCTTCATCCCCTTCGAGCGTAGGGGGAAGTCGCGCGAGCCGACGCCGCGCCAGTTCTTGATCGGTGCGTCTCCGTTCTCGATGCTGATCGCGACCGCGCCAGTCGTTCCGCGATCCGCCCAGAGCTGTCGCATGGCGGGCTGCGGCGCCTCGACCTTGATCCCGAGTCGCGACATGAGCCGATACATCCAAGCCAGAAAGGGCTTGGGCTTCGTCATCCAGACGAAGAAGCGCATGAACAACCCGAGGTCCGATTTGTATTGGCGAGTCACCGCGTCCGAGAGCGCTTTGAAGCGCTTCGGGTCGGCGATTTTCAGCTCGCCCGTGCCGCGCACGACGATGGCTTTGAGGTTCTTCGACCCGTAGATCGCGCCGAAGCCCTGTCGCCCGAAGGCGTGGTAGCGATCGTTCATGACGGAGGCGATGCGCGTGCCTGCCTCCCCCGCTGGGCCTATCGCGGAGACGCCGACGTCGCTCTTTTTTCCGTAGCGCGTGCGGAGCTCGTCGAACGCCTCGGGGATTTGCTTGCCCCAGAGTTCGCCCGCGGGCTCGACGCGCACTGCGCTGTCCTCCACGACGAGGACCGAAGGCTCCGCCGCGCGCCCGGAGACGACGAGTGCGTCATAGCCCGCGCGCCGGAGCTGGCTTGCCACGCTGCCCCCGGAGTTGCTGTCCGCCCAAGTCCCCGTGAGCGGTGATTTGCCGACGATCTGGATGCGACCCGAAAAGGGTGTGCGAACTCCGGTGAGGAGCCCGGCGACGATCGCGAAGCAAGCCTCCGGGGCAGTGGCGCTCGCGCGTGGCGGGAAGTGCTTCCACATCAGGTAGGCGCCGAGTCCGTATCCCCCGAGAAAACGCTGGTAGATCGACTCGTCGAGGTGCTCGACGCGGTGCTCGCCTGTGCCGAGATCGACGAACAGCACGCGACCGTGTGTGCCGTATCGTGAGATGGTCGCGAGGTTGGCCATGGGACAATGGTCGCTTACCTCGCGCGCCAAACCAAGGGCTCGAGCCGCGTTGTCAGGGACACAGCGACTCTAGTCTGCGGAATCGGTTACATGTCTGTTAGTCATTGGGCGCGACCAATGGCGTGTTCGGTCGCGGGCCACGGCGCAAAAGGCGCTGGGAATGCAGGCTTTGCGTGGAGTCACCGACCTTCGAGAGCTCGAAACAGGAGACCTGAATTCGTCGAAAGGAGTAGGCTGCTCACGTTCCCATGCGCGCCTATCGATGCTCTCGTCTCGCGCTCACAGGAATCATCGTCTTTTCGGGTGTTGTATTGCCCGTCACGGCGCGCGCGGCGGACGCAGCGTCGACCCCCGCGGCGTCAACACCCGCCGCCGACCCCGCAGCGGCCACGCCGCCCCCGACCGAAGAGGTCGACGTCTACGACGAGCAGCTCCCCGAGTCGGTCGTCGTCCGCGGCAAACCTCGAACGGACGACGCGACCGTCATCACGCAGGCCGAAGCCAAGCTCATCGCCGGCGCGTTCGGTGATCCATTTCGCGCGGTGGAGACGGCGCCCGGTGTCGTCCCCATCGCGAGCGGCGTGCCCTTCTTCTACGTTCGCGGCGCACCACCCGGTGACGTCGGTTATTTCCTCGACGGGATCCGCGTGCCGCTCCTCTTCCATTTGGGGCTCGGCCCGAGCGTCGTGCACCCGAACCTCATCGACAAAGTGGAGCTCGTGCCGGGCGCCAACGCCGAGTTCGGACGCTACGCGGGTGGCGTGGTGACAGGGGCGCTCGCGGGGCAGCGAGACGAGCTGCGCGTCGAGGGAAACCTGCGCCTCGTCGACACAGGAGCGTTCCTCGAGGTGCCGTTCGATGAGGGCCGCGGGGACGCGCTCCTCACGGGGCGTATCTCCTATACGGCGCTCCTGTTCTCGCTCGTGCAATCGGATCTCGTCCTCAACTATTGGGATTACGCGGGACGCCTGAACTACGAAGTAGCGCCCGGGCAGCGACTCGGGTTCTTCGCCTTCGGCGCTTACGACTACATGGCGGAGAAGCGCGTGAACGAGGATGACCACCTCATCTTCGACACGATGTTCCATCGCATCAACCTCTCTTACGATGTCGACGTCGACCCGCGCACGCGCGTCGAGACCGACGTCATCTTCGGGTGGGACGAGACGCGCCTCGAGGACAATCGTGACGTCGTCGACAAGTCCCTCGACATGCGGATGAAGGCTACGAAGCGCGTCTCGGATGACTTCGAGATCCGCGGCGGCGTCGACGTGACCTTCGACGACTACGACATCGATTTGGCGCCCGAGGCCGACGACGAGGATGGCTCGTTCGCGACGTTCTTCAGCTCGCGGACCGACATCGCCGCCGGGGCCTGGGTCACGCTGCCCGTCACGCTCGGCGGTCGGCTCTCGATGCTCCCGGGGCTGCGCGCGGACGTCTACGCGTCGAAGGGCGAGTTCGCGATAGGGTTCGACCCGAGCATCTCCGCGCGACTCGAGATCATCCCGGGCCTCGCGCTGATCCAGAGTCACGGGCTCGCGTCGCAGCCGCCGAGCTTCATCGTCGCGGGCCCGGGCTTCCGTCCTGGGCTCGACCGAGGTGGTTTGCAGCGCGCCTTCTCCTCGAGCATTGGATTGGAGTACAAGCCCACTCCTGATTGGCAATTCAAGGTCGTCGCTTATCGCTCGGCCTTCTTCGATTTCAACGACGCGCTCGGGACTTCGGGTCTCGCAGACGAGGGCTTCCCCGGCGGCTTCGACACGTTCGACAAGCGCTTCGGGGGCACGAGCACGGGCCTCGAGGTGATGATCAAGAAGCGCCCGACAGATGGTCTCGGGCTCGTCTTCAGTTACAGCCTTGGCAGGTCCGAGCGCTCCGATGGTCAGGGCAACACGTTCCCGTCGGGGTTCGATCGGACGCACGTCGCCTCGCTCGCGATGACCTACGAGTTCGGCAAAGGCTTCCGCGGTGGGATCAAGCAACTCCTCTATACGGGGTCACCTATCCTCGCGCGCACCGACTCGGGCATCGAGGTCGCCAGTCGCCTACCGCCGTTCTATCGACTTGATTGGCGTGTAGAGAAGCGCTTCAACATCGGTAAGACGGGTTGGGTGTCCCTCGTCCTCGAGGTGCTCAATACCTTCTTGGCGAAGGAGACTCTCGGACAGGAGTGCGAGACCACGTTCGACGCCAATGGGGCCGCACATCAAGAGTGCAATCCCTCGACTCTCGGGCCTGTGACGATACCGAGTTTCGGCGTCGAGGGCGGGTACTGAAGACGCAATCGGCTCCTTGTAGGGCGAGCGCTTCGGGGAGTATCCTGAGTCCCGATTAGCCGTGAGCGCCCCCACTCCACGCCTGTCTCTCGAGCAGTTTGCTGGTATCTCTGCCGCGCTCGCCGAGAAGCTGCCGCTCGCGCAGATCCTCGAACAAGAGCAAGTGGACGAGGCCGACTATCGCGAGGGCGAGATGTACTGGCGCAAGGAGATCGCCGACGCTGTTCCAACACAGCTCGAGTACACGGCGAAGCTCCGTATCGCGGAGGACTGCCTCGGGCGAAAGCTCAATCCCATTTCGGACGATCCTGGCGCGTGGGTCGGCCTCTTGGCGGCGCTCGCGACGACTTCGGATCAGGCTGAGCTCCTGTCCAAATTGGGAATTAGCATGAACGACATCGGGCGCCTCGGCCGCGCGTGGAAGGAGCGCGCGAAGAAGGAGCCCGAGGTCGGCCAGCGCCTCGCCGAGCTGGCGAAGAACCCGACACCCCCGGAGAAGGTCACGGCCGGGCCGATCGAGCTGCGCCCCTTTCCCTGGACTCCACCTCCCAAGCCGAAGCCCGCGGTCCCCGAGCCCGCGATGGTCCCTGCGGTCTCGATGCCCGCGCAGGACGATCCGAACGTGAAGCGGCAGCTCGCGAGCTTCCAGGTCGTGGCGAAGCGACCAGAGCAGCCGGCCGCGTCACCCTGGGCGCAAGAGCCAGGCGCTGCCCCGCCCAGCGCGTCCGACCCGATCGGGTCATTGGGGGGTTGGTCTATCGACCATTACGTGCACCTCGTCTACGAGCTTCGCGCCAATCCCACCCAGGCGGAGACCACGCTCGTGCGCGCGGGCCTCGTCACCACGGAGCATCGGCGCGAGCTCCACGCCTACTTTCATCGGCGCTTCGAGGCCGAGCCCGGCTTGCGTGTTCAATACGAGGAGAAGCTCGCCGCGCGCTCGCAGCCCCAGAGCTCGCCCGCCGCGCCGAAGCCCGTGCCCCTCGCGTCGACCAGCGCGACCGAGGAGGTCGACGTGTCGATGCTGCGACGCCGCGCTATCCCGTTTGCCGGCGCACAGGAAGCGCGCGTAGACCCTTCGCGCAAGCGCGAGCAAACCGAGGCGGACGAGCGCCTGGCGAAACACAAGCCCGACGACGCTGCGGTCCTCGCGCGCATGAAGGCCGCGTTTCAGAAAGCGCCGTCGAGCGACCCGAAGGGGACCGCCGAGACCGCATACTCCGAAGAGGGCGCGCTCCAACCCGCGTTGCCGTTCGCGGCCTCACCGGAGTCCACGCCGGCCCCCTCGCGAATGGCAGGTACGGCCGCCATCGAAGACGACGCTCCGCAGCCGCTCGGCTGGTCTTTCGAGCGCTATTGTCGATTCTGCATCGACCTCCAACTCCAGGGTTTGCCCGAGGAGGCCGCGCTCGCCGCCGAGAAAATCAGCCGACGAGAGCGCCAGCTCCTCGACGCCTATTGGCAACCCCGATTGGCGTCCGACCAAACGCTGCGGCTCACCTGGCTGCGGCTCTCGAATCAGCGGGCCGCGGAGCTGCGCAGGCGCTGACTCCGCTGTCAGTCGGTCAGGCTCTGCTGTCAGTCGGTCAGGCTCTGCTGTCAGTCGGTCAGGACGGTGCCGACCGAGACGATGTTGCCCGTGTCCTGGGCGACCGGGTCATTGCAGCATTGGGCAGGGTCGCCGTTGCGCGCGACGGGCTTGTGATTGGCGAACACCGTCGAGCTGCCCTGTGAGATCGTGGCTCGATTGTCCGGAGGGGTCTGGAAGGGGCCGCCCATCGGGATGTGAGGGGGCGTGTTGTTCGCGACGCTCCCGACCACCGCTACCGGCATGTGATTGACGATGACATCCGAGCTCAGTTGCTCTTGCAGGATGCCATTGAAGGGGTGGGGCGTCGGCGTCGGGACCGGACCACCGGGGCTCGGCACCATGATGATGTGCGTATCGAGCCCGACGACCGTGTCTCCTTGTTTGGCGAGCGGCTGACCCATCTGTCTCTCGTCTCCAGTTCGTGAGGATTCAGGTCTTCGTACGGGTTTGATCGCGCGAGCTCCCCGAGGCTACGGCACGAGCTCGAAGTCCGCCAGCAGCCTCACCCGCGCGCTCGGTCGGCGGGGAGGTTCGACTGCGTCGCGCGTAGAAGGCGTCATCGCGTGCGAGAGAGCTCGTCACGGGTGATGCGCTCGAGCTCGGGCAGCGCCGTGTGAAGGCTGTCCGCGAGCGCGAGCTGTCCGCGAGCGCGCGCCAGGTTCTGCGCTCCACGCGACGCGAACCGCTGCGGATCGAAGGCGAAGTAGCGCTCCTCGAGCGCGTCGGTGAGGAAGCGGAGCGCGAGCTCGACCGCGATGGTGAGCACCCCACGCGGCAAGAGCTCGACCTCGGCGTGCGTGAACGCGAGGTCATCACCGACTCCGCGCGCGAACCCAGCGAGCGCCGCGCGGTAGAGATCGGGCTCGATGCCCGCGCCCGGCTCGTCCTCGCGCCGGGGATTGCACCAGCTGCGTATCGCGTCGCCGAGCTCGAAGACGAGCGACATCGAAGCGAGTGTGTCGAGGTCGACGAGGCAGAGCCCAGCGCCACGAGCGTCGAAGAGGAGGTTCGAGGCCTTCAGATCGCCGTGCGCGTGGCGCGGAGTGGGCGCGTGCTGGAGCGAGATGCACCGCGGTTCGAGCGCCGCGACCCGCGCCCGCAGCGCGTCGACCTCGGGCGCGAGCGCGTGCTGCGCGTGCGTGATCGCAGCGTTCTCGAGCCCACGAAGTCGGAAGTCGAGGTCGTGGATCCCGGGCCGCACGTGGACGTAGGTGTGCTCGAGATCGGCGACGGCCCCGTGAAAGCGCCCGACGATCCGCCCTGCCTCGAACACCATCTCGCGCGTCGTGAAGCGATCGTGGCTCGTCGCTCCCTCGATCAGCGTGAGCACTCGCCACGGGCGATTCGACTCGTCGGAGACCGAGAGCGCTCCGTCGCGCGTGCGGACGAGCAGCGGGGTTGTGAGGCCGCGCTTCTCGAGGTGCCGCGTGACGGCCTCGATGTCTTCGTGGACGCTGGCTTGAAACGCAGGGTGCACGCGCTGGAGCACGACGCCGCGGCCATCGAGTTCACCCCGACGGGTGAGGTTGATGAGGCCCGTCCCGAAGGGCTCGGGCTCGACACGCAGTCCAGGCCACGCCGCAAGGACCGCATCAGGGAGCGCATCGTGCACGCGCTACTCCTCCTCGATCCGACGTTCGCTACGCAAGCGGCAAACCTGCGAAGACTCGTCGACACAGCGGGCACGCACACTTTGCACGCGAAGACGGCCGTTGAAGTGATGTGCGCTCGGGATTATGAGAGGGCCCGCTGAGCCGGGAAGGACCATTCCCGTCGAAGCGTATCGGGGATGGTCAATGCAGTATTTCGGAGGGAATGTCATGAGCGCTTCCAGCATCGTTCGTAAGTTTGCCGCAGTCGTCAGCGTGGGCGCGTTCGGTGCCGTGTTCGCATCGACGGTGTTCGCAGGCAATGTCACCGAGACCAAGCCCGAGTGTCAGAACGCGACGGCGCTCTTGTTGGGCGGCTCGAACGAGAACGCCGACAACCAGATGTCGCGCATTCGCAGCTTCTTCGAGAACAAGAAGGTGTGGACTGTCGGCTCCGCGAAGGCCGGCGTCTCGGGTGAGGTCGGCCTCGTCTCTTACGACGTCGCCTATCCCGCCAAGGGCGGCCCGACGCAGGTCTTCGGTTGTGAGTGCGGCGCGGGCGGCACCTGCAACGAGGTCGCCAAGGCCTTCGCTGCGGTCAACCCGGACTCGGCGCCGATGGTCTTCTGTGGTGAGACTGTGATGCTCACCAACAAGCGCTGAGTCGAATCAAAAGGGTGGGGACCCATCGCTGCGGCCGACACGGCTGTCAGTGTGAAATTGGGGGGCGCGAAGCGCCAGGGGGCGAATCGCCCCCCGAGGAATTGCCGAGGTCTGCGCGAGTGGGGTCGCGCGCAGCCTCGGGTCGAGTCGGCTGACGTCCATTGTCGATGGGCTGAGGCCGAGACCTGCCCGAGGCATGGTCTGTCCAAGCATGGTTTGTCCAAGCATGGATAACTTTGAGACCAGGCAGTACCCCTGTCCTTTCACACAATTACTGTAAATGAGTGGGGAGCTCCCACATCCAGTGTTGACGTCGCTGTTCTACAGACTCAGAAAGCCGCGCCATGGCACGGCCAGTCAATGCGGATGCTCAGGCGACCCAGGCAAAAATCCTCTCGACTGCCTACGAGCTCTTCGCGTCTCGTGGCATTGATGGAGCGTCGATAAGAGACATCGCCAAAGGCGCAGGCGTGAGCCTCGCAATGGTGCACCACTACTTTGGTAGCAAGCAGGGCCTCTACGAGGCGTGCATCACGACGATGATCCGCGAGCTCGGCGGCTTGTGGTCAGGCGTCTTGTCGATGATGGGGACTGCCGAGATGACGCCCGCGCGGCTCATCGCTCACGCCATCCGTGAGGGCTACCGCTTCGCGCGCGATCATCGCACCGCAGTCCGGCTCTTTCAGCGCTCGCTGATCGACACCGGTGAGCTCGACGCTCGCGTTCGCGAGGACAACGTGACGCCGTTCCTCGCCACCGCGTCCAAGGTGTTGGGCGAGCTCCTCGACCAGCCGGCCCACACGCTGCGGCTCCCGATCCAGAGCGTCGTGTTCCTGGTCGTTCGGTACTCCATCACGAGCGATCGAGATCTCGCACTCCTCGTCGGCGCCCGCCCGGCCGAGGAGAGCGCTGACGCTTACAACGATGTAGAGGCCGCGCCCGTCTCGTCGGAGGGCTCGATCGCCGATCGCGCCGTCGAGGCGCACCTCGTCTCGATGGGCTTGCGCATCCTGGGCCTCGCGCTCCCGGCGTGACGGATACTTTGGGGGGCTCAATCTGCCCCCCGTGCGCTCCGCATTCGCCAGCCCCCAGTTCGCCGCGGCGTGGGCTCACGACCGCGGCCCTGATGGCCGGTACCTTCCTCGCGTCGCTCGACGTCACCGTGGTCGGCGTCGCGATGCCGACCATCGCAGCGAAGCTCGGTCGGCTCGATCTCTACGGGTGGGTCTTCTCGATCTACCTGTTTCTTTCCACGGTGACCGTGCCGCTCTACGGGCGCCTCGCGGACGGGTGGGGCACGCGGCGAACGTACCTCGCTGGGCTCGCCGTGTTCGTCGTCGGCTCGCTCGCGTGTGGGCTCGCGCCGTCGATGCCGGCGTTGGTCGCCGCGCGAGCGATTCAAGGAGTCGGTGCCGGCGCCCTCGTCCCGGTGACGCTGATCGCGATTGGCCGGATGTACGAAGTGACGGTCCGCGCGCGGATCATGAGCGCGTTCTCGCTCGTGTGGGGCGTGTCGAGCGTCGCCGGGCCGGCGATCGGGGGCGTCCTCTTGAAGCTCGGCTGGCCTTGGATTTTCCTCGTCAACGTCCCCATCGGAGCGGTGGTCGCGCTCGCGCTGTGGCTCGCGTGGGCCGAGCCCGCACCCGAAGCGCGAGCGTCGCTCCGTGGCACCTTGCGGCTCGGCGCGACGGCCGCGCTCACCCTCGCGACGGGCGCTGGGCTCGCGGCGCTCAAGACCGTCTCGACGGGCGCGTGGGGGCTATCGGCGCTCTTGTTTGCCTCGTGTTTGGCTTTTACGGCGTTGTTCAAAAGACTGGACGCCGCGGACCGCGACGAGGGGGCGATCTTCCCCGCCGAGGTCGTGCGGGATCGACCCATTCGTATCGCGGCGTCGAGCGGGGTCTTTCTCGGGGGAGCGCTCTTCGTGCCCGTCGCGTTCGTCCCGCTCTTCATGCGCGTCGTGCTGGGTGAGAGCGCGCGGAACGCAGGCTTCGCACTCATCCCGATGTCGCTCCTCTGGACGGGCGGCGCGTTCTTCTCCGCGAGATGGATTCACCGCGCGGGGTATCGCGCGCCCGTCATCGCGGGGAGCGCGGCCGTCGCGCTGAGCGGAGCGATGCTGCTCGCGGGCGTCGCGCTGACGAGCGGCGCGCTCGTCGTGCTGGGCGGTGCGATGCTGGGAATCGGCATGGGGTTGTCGGTCACCGCGACCAACGTGCTCGCTCAGGAGCGCGTCGGCGCGTCCCGCAAAGGCGCCGCGACGGCGCTGCTCCAGTTCGTGCGAACGATGGGCGGCACCGTGTTCGTGTCGGCGCTCGGGCTCGTCCTTTCGACCGTGGTCACGCGCGCGGTCGGCCCGGCCGCGGCGAGTCGGCTCGGTGATGACGTCGGCGCGAGCGGTGAGCTCGACGTCGCGATGCGTGTCGCGGTCACGCGCGGCCTAACGTGGGTCTTCGGGGGTCGGCCTTGTGCGCGGCCGCTGTGCTCGGGATCGCGCTGCGCTTCCCTCGTTTGGATCGCTCGGGCAAAGACCTCGATCTTGCGCCGAACGAACCTCGAGGAAGAACTTTGAGGACGGGCCATTGAATGATGCCTGGCGGAGTGCAACGATCCGAGGGTGCGTCTTCGTGTCGTGACCGGCTCGCTTGCGGTGATGTTGGCCGCGCCTCTCATCGCGCTGCCCATCGGGCAGGCGGGTGAGTCGAGCGACACGTCGGTCATCGCGCAGGGCACGCCGCTCGAGAACGCGGTTGCCGCCGCGGATGCGAGCCCCGTCGAGCCCACGCACAAGACGACGGCTCACGTCGAAGCGACCGACCCCGTGACCGAGCCAGCGAAGCCCCCGAGCCCCGCCGAGCAGGTGTCGATCGCGTGCGCGTCCGACGGATGCGTGGTGCAGAGCGGCCTCGACATCGTGATCTTGGGCGGAGACTCAGCGCCGCGCGCACCCCACGCTGGGCGCTAGCGCTGGACGTCGTCGACAGGCGCGCGCGGTCCGCGGGTCCCCATTGTCTTTGCGTGGAAACTTCGTTTCCACGGGACTAGTGTCGCGCGCATGACGTCGAGCGAGATCCTGGTTTTTGAGGGCGTCCGCGCGATCGATCCGGCGCGCTCCTTCGATGCCGAGGTCGATGTCGTGGTCGAGCGCGGGCGCATCACCCACGTGGGCAAGGGCGCGCGCGAGAGTGAGGCAGGGCGTGCCCCTGGCGCTCGCCGAATCGACGGGCGCGGCGCCTGGTTGATGCCGGCCTTCGTCGACCTGCACACGCACCTGCGCGAGCCCGGCGAAGAGTACAAAGAGGACATCCGCACGGGGCTCGCCGCGGCCGCTCGAGGAGGCTTCGCTCACGTCTGCGCGATGCCGAACACGAAGCCCGTGAACGACAAGCGCGCGATCACCGAGGCCATCGTGGCGCGGGCCAAAGAGGTGGGCGGCACGCGACTTCATCCGATCGGCGCGATCACGATGGGGCAAGCGGGCGCAGAGCTCACCGAGATGGCCGACCTCCGTGACGCGGGCGCGGTCGCGGTGAGCGACGACGGGCGCTGCGTGATGAGCGCGGCGGTCATGCGGCGCGCGCTCGAGTACGCGCGGACCTTCGATTTGCCTGTCATTCAGCACGCCGAGGACCACTCGCTGACGGAGGGTTCGCAGATGCACGAGGGCGCGATCTCGACGCGGCTCGGCCTGCGAGGATGGCCGCGCGTCGCCGAGGACATCATCGTCGCGCGCGACGTCCTGCTCGCCGAAGCGACGGGCGCTCGCTACCACGTCGCGCACGTCTCGACGATGGGGTCGGTGCGCATCCTTCGTGAGGCAAAACAGCGCGGTCTGCGCGTGACCGCCGAGGTCACGCCGCATCATCTGGTGCTCACGCACGAGGCCGTCCTCGGCTACGACACCGCCTGCAAGGTCAACCCACCGCTCCGCGAGCAGGCCGACGTGGACGCGCTCCGCGCCGCGCTCGCCGACGGCACGATCGATTGCATCGCGACCGACCACGCGCCGCACTCCACGCTCGAGAAGGACTGCGAGTTCGCCGAGGCGAAGCCGGGGATGATCGGGCTCGAGCTCGTGATGCCGCTGCTCAGCGACTTCGTGAAGAAGGGCGTGCTCTCGATCGCGCGCCTCTCGGAGGCTCTCTCGTCGGCGCCCGCGCGCATCATCGGCCTCGACGCGCCGAGCCTCGCAGTGGGCGCGACGGCCGAGCTCACGCTCGTCCAACCCGAGGCCGCGGTGGTCGTCGAGGGCCTCGCGTCGAAGAGCAAGAACACTCCGTTTTGGGGCAAACACCTCAAGGGTGCTGTGGTGCTCACGCTCGCGGGCGGCCGCGTGATCCACGATTCGCTCGGGGGCTGAATCCGCCCCCTCGCGCTCCGCGCTCCCCGATCGCTCCCTTGACGGAATGCGGCTTGGCCTCGACCATGCGCCCATGAGCGAGCAGCAGAGATTGGGGCGCGACGTGTTCATCGCGCTTGCGGCGATCGGGTGGGCCGACGGCAAGCTCGATGAGAACGAGGCGGACGCGATCGTCCGCACCGCAGTGGAGGAGGGGCTCGATCTCGACGAGATCGCCGAGATCGAGGCCGCGACGAAGTCGCCGGTCGAGCTCGACACGATCGATCGCGCCGGGATGTCGAAGGCCGATCGGTTGTTCGTCTACGCGGTGGCCGCGTGGATGACCCGGCTCGATGGCAAGCGCGACGACGAGGAGGTCGCTGCGCTCGATCAGCTCGGGACGCTCCTCAAGATCCCCGAGAAGCCGCGGCAGCACGCCGACGCGATCGCCCGCGAGCTCGAGGAGCTCGCCGATGGAAAAGAGGTCAGCTTCTTCGATCTGCCGAAGCTTCGCAGCACGATCGCGGAGCGGCTCGAGGAAGCTCGGCAGCGTCGGGTCGCGGCCGGCGACAGCGAGTAGGCTACCCCGAGCAGCAGTCGCCGCCGCTCGGAGGGCGGCGACGCTTGCGGCGCACGAGTCGATCGAGCGGCACATCGGGACCACGCGAAGGCCGCTGCGGCAAAACGAGCTTGCGCACGAGGAACGTCGCGGCCCCGAGCACCGTGATGACGACGAGCGCTTGCTGCACGAACATCGGACTAGCCGAGCCCGAGGGCTCGACCTCCTTGGTAGACGAGGAGCGTCACGGTGTACGCGAGCGCCGTCATGTAGCCGAGCATGAAGCCCGGCCATTTCCACGAGCCTGATTCGCGTCGCACGACGGCGAGCGTCGACATGCACTGACAGGCGAGGACGAAGAACACCATGAGTGAGACGCCCGCGAGCGGCGTGAACACCGGCGATCCGTCGGGGTGGCGCGCTTGCCGGAGCGAGGCCTGCAGGCCCTCGCTCGCTTCGTCGGCCTCACCCACGTCGTAGACGAGCCCCAGCGTCGAGACGAAGACCTCACGCGCGGCGAACGCGCCGAGGATGCCGATCCCGATCTTCCAATCGAAGCCGAGCGGACGAATCGCAGGCTCCATGGCGCGCCCGATGTGCCCCGCGATCGAGCCGCGCAGCCGCTCGCCCTGCTGCTCGTGATCGAGCTCCTCGAGGCGAGCCGAGCGAGCCTCTTCGTCTTCGATCGCGGCGGCCTCCGCGCGCAGCCCGTCATAGCGAGCCGTGACCGCAGGATCGTTCGGGTAATGGAGCATCGCCCACAGCACCACCGTGAGCGCGAGGATCACGGTGCCGGCGTCGACGAGGAATCGCCGGACTCGCTGCCACGTCGCGAGGCCGACGTTGCGCGCGGCCGGCAGTCGATAGGGCGGGAGCTCGAGGAGCAACGTGGGCCTGGGGCCCTTGAGGACGGTGCGCCCGATGACGAACGCTGCGAAGAGCGCCGCAAAGACGGAGAGCGCGTACATCGCGAAGAGGACGAGCGCGCCCATCGACAAGACCCCGAAGACCTTCGCGCTCCGGTCGAAGATGACGCTCGTGACGAGGACGTACACGGGCAAGCGCGCCGAACACGACGACAGCGGCACGACGAGCATCGTGAGGAGACGATCGCGACGGCTCTCGATCGTGCGCGTGGCCATCACGGCCGGGATCGCGCAGGAGAAGCCGCTCAACATCGGAACGAAGGCGCGCCCGTTGAGCCCCACCTTCGCCATCACGCGATCGATCACGAACGCCACGCGCGCGAGGTAGCCGGAGTCCTCGAGGATGGTGAGGAAGATGAACAGGATCGCGATCTGCGGGACGAAGACTACGACGTTGCCGACGCCCGCGATCACGCCGTCCGTGAGGAGGTCGGTGAAAGGCCCGGGCGGCAGCGCACCCGCGACCGCGGCCTTGCTCGCGGCGATCGCGCTCTCGATGAGGCCGACGAGGGGCTCCGCCCACGCGAAGAGCGACTGAAACACGACGAACATCACGATCGCGAAGATCGACAGCCCCCAAACGGGGTGGAGCAACACGTCGTCGATCCGTCGTGAGAGGCGCCGCGGCTCATCCGCTGGAGCGGGGGTGCGCGAGGTCTCGTCGAGCACGCGATCGACGAACGCGTAGCGCGCAGACACGAGCTCTTCGGCGAGGTCGCGGCCCTCGTCCTCGGCGGCGCGCAGCTCGACGCCGACTGCGTCGCGGATGGCTTGCGGGACATCGGTCAGATCGTCGTCGCCGAGAGAGAGGAGGGCGAGCGTCGCGCGCAGCCGCGTGCGCGCGCTCGGATCTCCGCCGCCGGGCTGGACGAGCTGCGCCATCTTGCGAGCGACCTCGTCGACGGCGTGGCTCGCTTGGGGCGAGAGCTTGATCTCGAAGGTTGCGCGCGTCTCCTTCGCGGAGAGGGCGCGACCGATGGCCTCACAGAGCTCGGCGCGGCCCTCGCCCCGAGGGGCGACGACGGGGACGACCTCACAGCCGAGGGCCTTGCCGAGGCGCTCGGGATCGACGCGGATGCCGCGGCTGCGAGCCTCATCCATCATCGAGAGCGCGACCACCGTGGGCAGGCCGAGCTCGAGCAGCTGGGTCGCGAAGTAGAGCCCGCGGCGCAGGGTCGTCGCGTCGGCGACGACGATGACGGCGCGCGCGTCCGGGTCGTCGAAGAGGGCGTCGACCGCGACGCGCTCGTCTTCGCTGCGCGCAGACAAGCTGTACGAGCCGGGCAGATCGATGACGGTTACAGAAGTGTCACCGAGCGCGAGCTTCGCGGTGCGTCGCTCGACGGTCACGCCGGGGTAATTCCCGACCTTGGCGCGGGCGCCCGTCAGGGCGTTGAAGAGGGTCGTCTTACCCGCGTTCGGGTTGCCTGCGAGGTAGACGTTGGAGCTCGGATCGCTGCGGGTGGCCATGGGTCGTCCTGCGCCGGCAGGGGAGCAGGCGCGTCTGTCGCGCGATCAGCCGAAGTCCGCGGCTTGGTCGGTTTGCTCGGAGCGGAGCAGGCCGGGGACAACGCGCTCACTCGACCCGTGCGCGGGCGCTGCGGCGCTCGACTCTTGGGCTGCGAGCGTCACGAGCACGTTGGCCGCGTCCTCTTTGCGGAGCGACAGCGCGTAGCCGCGAACCTCGAGCTCGAGCGGATCGCCGAGGGGTGCGCGCCGCACGATCCGGATCGGGGTGCCGCTCACCAGTCCCAACTCGAGCAAGCGCACCGCCGTTCGTCGCCTGCCCGACACTCGGCTCACGACCGCCGAGACTCCGAGACCCAAGCTCGCGAGCGACACTGCCTCATTGGACATACGTGAAGCTTAATGAAAAAGACTTTCGACTTCAAGTCGAAGCGCGAAATTTCTTGACACCTCAGCCGACGAGCGAGGCAAAGGGCGGTTCGGCCAGCGCCTCCCCGGGAGGTTATCAAGCCCGAGTCGGCGCTGCAGGGCGCCTGGAGTGTGCGGCACGTTCGTCGCTAGATGGACGGTGAATCGTCGAGCAGCGGTTCCGCCGCGCGTGGGGTGCTAATCCCGTCGCAACGCAGGCAAGATCGTGTCACCGCGTGGTGCGCGAACGCTGAGGACCCGAGCCCTGGAGCAGACATCGTGGACTTGAAGCTGGAGATTGGTGGGATGCACTGCGACGGTTGCGTGAGGCGCGTGCAAAACTTGCTGGCGAAGGTCCCGGGCGTGACCGTGGTCGAGGTCCAGCTCGGCTCAGCGAAGATCGCCGCGAACGACCCGAACGCGGAGACGGGGGCGCGCGCGACGCTCGAGCGCGCGGGGTACACGGTCGCCCCCTCCACACAACCATGAACCGAGCTCCGCCGGACGCGACCTCGCTCCATTCGATCACCATCCCAGTCGGTGGGATGAGCTGCACCGCATGCTCGGGCGCCGTCACGTCGGCGCTCACCGAGCTCGATGGCGTCTCGGACGTGAGCGTGAGCCTCGTCTCGCGGAGCGCGACGATCTCCTTCGATCCGGCG
Source organism: Polyangiaceae bacterium (assembly GCA_046351325.1). GTDB lineage: Bacteria > Myxococcota_A > Polyangia > Polyangiales > Polyangiaceae > Xiheicaenibacterium. The sequence goes on from JAXLYR010000002.1 coordinate 1,140,454, forward strand.
CGCGTCGGCGTCGACGCGCTGGTGCGCGCGATCGACGACAGCGGCTACGACGCGGTGAAGCCTGAGGGAGCCGGCGGCGCGGTCGCCGCCGAGGCAGCGCTCGAGCGGGCCGCTCGCGAGGAGGCCAACCACCTCGCGAAGCGAGCAGGGCTCGCGCTCGCGCTCGCCATCGTGGCGATGGTGGTCTCGATGCCGCTCATGAGCTCGGGCTCGGCGCACGAGCCCTGCCACGAATGCGAGAAGGGCATGGACCCGCTCATGGGCGCCGTGACGGGTGTGCTCGACGCGCCCCTCCGAGCCGCGCTGCCGTGGCTCTACAAAGCCCCGCCCGAAGCTCTCGGCCTCGCGCTCGCGTTCATCACGACGATCGTCCTCGGGGTGCTGGGCCGACACTTCTTCGTGCGGGCGGCGCGCGCGCTCAAGCGTCGGACCGCAGACATGAACACGCTGGTCGCGCTCGGCGCGGGTACCGCAACCTTGTATTCGCTCGCGGCGTGGCTGGTCCCGTCGTTCTTCTTCGAACACGGGCTGCGCCCCGACGCTTATTGGGAGGCCGCGGTCTTCATCGTCGCCCTCGTGATGGTCGGCCAAGCGCTCGAGGCTCGCGCTCGGGCTCGCGCGAGCCGCGCGATCGATCACCTCGTCTCGATGCAGCCTGCGCGCGCGCTGCTCGAGGAGAACGGCACCGCGACCGAGGTCGCGCTCGAGACCGTGCGCGCCGGCGACGTGCTCGTCGTGCGCCCTGGTGAGCGCGTCCCTGTCGACGGCGTCATCGTCTCGGGCACGAGCGCTCTCGACGAGTCGTTGCTCACGGGCGAGTCGATGCCGGTCACGCGCGGTGAGGGCGACGTCGCGCGAGGCGGCGCCCTCAACGGCGACGGCGCGCTTCGAATCCGCGCGACCGGCACCGCACGTGAGAGCGCGCTCGCGCGCATCGTGCATTTGCTCGCCGAGGCTCAGCGCTCGCGCGCGCCGATCCAGGACATGGCCGATCGCGTCGC
>JAXLYR010000003.1:0-1091764 GCA_046351325.1 Polyangiaceae bacterium
CTCCTCGATTGTGTCGACGACCAAGCGAAGCGCTTCTACCAGCGCTGGGACTTTCAAGAGCTACCAGGCCGTCCGATGCGTCTCTTTCTGTCGTACGCTACGCTCGCCGCGCTGATGACCGCGGAACCGAGAGACCCTGGTTGACGTCGCGGCGTGCTCTCTCGCTCGCCCATCTTCCAGCGCCTACCAGACCCCTCATTGAGTTCCAGCTGGAACAGGCCACGCATCGAGGGCGAGACGTGCAAGTTCGACAAGGAATGCGGACCGTATGATCTGTGTTTCGAGCAGGTCTGCCGCTCAGAGAAGTTCGTTCTTGAGCACGCGCGGGTGGATTGTCTTGCCGACGAACAGTGTCGTGAGCGCGGCGCATGCACCCCTGAGTTGATTGGCTACCAACCAATTGATAACTATAAGCGTTGGAAGTGCTTTCCAGCAGCTGATGAGGACTGCCAACGCACGGACAGTTGTAGAGCGCAGGGCAGGAATGGGACATGCCGCTATGACAAGGAGTCGAAGCTCTGCAAGAAATAGAGCGAATCGCGAGGTCGTGCGGTTACCAAGCCGTCACAGCGCCCCGCACACTCGACGTCGAGAGCGCACAATCTGGCGCGCGACAAGATAGCGTGTCGCGCGCGGGCATCGTGTTTCAGGAGAAGTCAGAGCAGATCGAGAAGCCTCAGCCCGATGCTTTGCCGGTGCCCGCGTGCAATGCGGAACACACAACCGCTGCGCGGCGAGATGGCATTGTAAGCGCCCTCACGTTGTCGACGACGGAAGAGTACAGATCAGGGCGAACCGTTTGAGGTGAAACCGATCGCTCGCGGCATGGGGAAACGCTCGACTTCGAGAGGTGAACGTGTTCTCGCACTCCCGGCTAACATTGCGCTCAAAGCGACGGTCACCTACAGTCGCCGGCTTCGCCGGCTCCCTTCGGTGCCCGCGTTTTAGCGCAAATCCGTTAGACGAACAGAGCCACCTGTGACGTCGCGACGGACTGGGTAGGCGCACGGGCGTGGCTGCCCGCCAGGCCGTCTGGGGCGCCGGCGTCGTTGTTGCGGCTGGATCTCGAGAGCTCCGCAACACCTGCAATGATGCGGGCGACGCGCCCCCCTCGACGGCGAGGTCAGGCGCCAAGCACGTTCTGGCTCGGTGTGGTGCGCGTAAGAAGTCTGGCCCGGTGGCGAATCCAAAGATTGGGGTCCGTAGGCCGTCCTCACTGTGACCAAGGCCGGAGCCCAGCTGCAATTCAATAGATAGAATGAGCACTGCGTTGCAGCGCAACGCCGTGACCAAAAGCGGCGCGAGTGTTGAATTTGCGTCGAACTTCTGATTCCTTCCCCCGAAATGAGAGCCCGCCCCGCAGTCGTTCCCGTGATCGCGCTCCTGCTGTCGGCCTGCAATAGTCCGCCTGCCAAGCAGGAGACTCCAGCTGCCCCGCCAAGCTCGGCAGTTTCACTTCAAGCCGCTACGGTCTTGTGCATCCCGAAAAACGCAGTCCCGGGACTTCTTGCCAGTCACACCTTTTGCGGAGATGGGCTCAAAGACTGGGTCGAGCTGCATCCCAAAGCACACATCGAAGCGATGGTCACAATTGGAACTCCCAGTGACGGAGTCGACAAGGGGGCACCGGACAAGCTGCTGCTGACCTTCAGGGAGTAGCGAACGTTTGCAAACCAACAACTACCCAAGCGGACGACCGAGATAGAAGAAGCAAGCCGACAAGCCAACTGCGACGTCGCGACGGACTGCGTGCCGCGCGTTGGCCTCGATGCCCCCTGGGCTTGTGCAGCGTCGTTGTGGCCGAATCGCCAATCGTCCCAACACCCGAACGCGACTTGTCTTCGAAGAAGGAGAGCGAGAGCGACCTGCAAAAGAAGACCGAAGCGCCCCCGAAGCCTGCTGTAGCGGAGGTGCCAGGCTACTTCCGCCGCTGGCTCTCATCGTGCCGAGTCTGCAGTCGTGGCCCACGCATGCGCGATAGCCCACCTCGCCTCGCTTGGACCTAGTCCAATGCTCGCTCATTGGCCCATAACAACCGCCTCCACGCAAGTCGTATGTGGTGAAACGATGCGGTCGCGCGAGGCTGAGACCACGTAGAATTCAGAGGTGACGTCGCGAATATGTCGTCTAACAAAGCGCTCAAAGCGACGGTCACCTACAGTCGCCGGCTGCGCCGGCTCCCTCCGGTGCCCGCGTTTTAGCGCTAATACGTTAGCCGGATCCGGCCTATGCGCCCCGCACCCAATTGTAGACAGTGAGTCCCTTGAACCACCTGAAATCGGTGGGATTGGCAGTCACCAGCGGGAGACCCGATGTGACAGCGATTGAGGCGATCTGGCCGTCTACAAAAGGAGCAATCGTTCCGGTTCGCTCGAGCCGAGCGCGCTCCTCGCCGTGCCACTCCGCTGCCCGTTCGTCGTAGGGCAGGATGGGTAGTGTCGCGCGCACTACCTCCTCAAGAAACTCCTCAAGGCTCACGCGGCGCTTTCCCCGCGGCAGGCGGCGAACTCCGAATTGAAGCTCGTGCCACACCGGTGCGCAAATGGCGCATTCGCCGCCGTGCACCCGAAGTTGCTCCAGGACGCCGGGGTCGGGGTCCTTCCACACGACAGCTGACACAGTACTAGTGTCGAGCAGGAATCGAGTCACAGCTTGACGCCCCGCCCCGGGTCGCGATCACGCAATCCGGACGCCCAATCTGCATCGATCCCGACGCTCCGCAGATCGTGGCCAACTCGAAAATTCTCGTAGGCTGTGATGAAGGCCACGCGATCGCCACGAAGACGCGCGTACCGTGCCGCCGACAATACGACCGCGACCTTTTTCCCCCGGCGAGTCAACTCGACGTCCTTGCCAGCCTCGACTTCGTCGACGATCTCTGCGAGCTTTGCTCGCGCAGACGCGACCGTGTAGCTCTTCGACATCGCGAAAGTGTACATCCAGATGTACGTGTCGTCCAGCGAGTGTCCGCCGGGGCTAGGCGCTCGAAGGCAAACCCGGTCCAGAATGGCGACGTGATGCCACAGTGCAGTGTGCGCATCCTGGCTTCTCACGCAGCTACGTGGCGCCGGCCAAAAGATCTGCTTGCTGAGCGAACCCCTCCGACGACGCTCGCCTTCGAGCCGAGAGTGCAACACCCCGGACGAACGCCTCGCGCGAGTCTTGGGCGTACTCCTCAGGAATCCGGAGCAGAGCGGGAGCGTGGCTGCTGACCAACCTATTGTGGAAGACTCTCGAGACCAGGTTCGAGAGGCGGTCTCATTTCGAGGAGGAGCCGTTCCTCTGTCCGATGACAGCACATCTGCAGGCCATGGCACTACCGATGGTTTGACGTAGGCCGGATAGTGCGGACCATCATAAGAGGCTCGAATCATCTTGCGCCTTCCGACCTGGAAACGGCCCGGCTAACATTGCGCTCAAAGCGACGGTCACCTACAGTCGCCGGCTGCGCCGGCTCCCTCCGGTGCCCGCGTTTTAGCGCAAATCCGTTAGCCGGACGAGGCCCTGCCCCTTGAATCCTCGGTGCGTGTTCGGCTCGTCCAGCGTGCACGAACAGGAGTGCAGCGATATGATGAGCGCCATGCGTGCGATCCGCGCCGTACACATCACCGCCGGCACCTTCGCCGCGAGCGCAATTGCCCGTCGATTCGGCGCTTCGCGCAAGTCGGTGGTTGCGGTGCGTGATGATCTCTCGGAGGGGCCGCTGACGCCAATGTCTGATGTGGCGAAGTGGTGTCAAGCCAGGCGAGACTTCTGGGAACAGTTGGTGCCAGCGCACGAGGGCGACTATCCACTGTCTGGATATATGCAGAGGGAGCAAATGATACCCAGAGCAAGACGACTTGTTCTGTGGGTCGGACGCGAATTGTCAGGGCAGCTCCTCCTCGTATGGTTGCCCCAGTACCTCAAGGCGACGATTGGGGAAGTTTCGCACCTCCGGATAGGCGAAATACCAGCATCGTACGAACACTCCGCGTCACTAACGCGAGGCCGGTGGTACGCGCACTGGCCACGCGAGACCGAGTTGACGTGCCTCAAAGACGCTTGGGCGGCGGTCACAGAGCAGGAGCCGGAACTTCTGGTGAGGCTCCTCCAAGCGCGCAACCCCGTTCTTCCTCAGCTCACGCATGCGCTCGGAAGCCTGATAGCCCGTTATCCGAGCGCGAGTACTGGCCTCACCGCAAGAGACGAAGTGCTGTTGGCCAGCGTCCGAGAGCGCGGTCCGCGATTGGAGTCGATCGTCTCGCACACCCTTGCCGCTCTAGCAAAGCTGGGGGACGAGTCAGGCGACTTGGTATTGATCGCGCGTCTAAGGACCCTTGCATGCCAACGCGTCCCTGCCATTGTAACCAGCGCCAAGGGCACGCCGCAGGCCGGCAGCGAAGTCTGGCTCACCGACCACGGAGTTCGTGTCCTCGAGCGGCGGCAAAACAACGTTGCCGCGAATGGAATCGACGAATGGGTGGCAGGCGTGCATCTTAGCTCCGAGAAGAACAGAGTCTGGTTCCGCACACAAGATGGCTCCTTGGTGCGCTGAGCTCGTCCCAACGCCACAGATGACCTGGCTTCGGCGCCGGCTAACATTGCGCTCAAAGCGACGGTCACCTACAGTCGCCGGCTGCGCCGGCTCCCTCCGGTGCGCGCGTTTTAGCGCAAATCCGTTAGCCAGACACTCAGAGCCTCTCGCTAGGCGATCGTACGAAGTGGGCGTCTGCCGCAGTGCCGGACCTTTAGAGTGTAGAGTTGCCAGGAACTCGCCGCGTCTGGACGACCAGAACGGTCTGTGCGACAGTGTGCTCACTGGGCCAATGCAATCATGACCCCCACAGACGAGCTGATCGAAGCGATTCGGAAGCGCCCGGGCATGTACGTTGGAAACATCCCCGACGGCTCTGGCCTACAGCAGTTGATCTGGGAGCTCGTCGCGAACTCCCTGGACCAGCACCTCGCCGGGCGCTGCTCGCGAATCGATGTGACCCTCTCAGAGCAAGGCGAAATCGTCGTCGCTGACGATGGCCCCGGCATTCCTCTGTGGGATGAATGCGGGCAGCCGTTCGCGGAGATCGCTCTCACGCAGGCACACAGCTCAGCCACGTTTGATGGTCACCGGCCGCACGAGCATTGGGGGCTCATCCTTCGCGGACTTGGGCTCTTCCCAGTCAACGTTCTTTGCGAGCGACTTACTCTGGAGTCGTTCAGGGACGGATACCATTATAGGCAGCAGTTCGGGCGTGGGCGCTCGCTGAGTTCGCCAGAAGTCCTCGGAGTGGCCAGCCACACCGGCACGTCCGTCGCTCTGGTCCCCGACCCAGTGATCTTCGGCGACGCATGGATTGACGCAGGTAGAATCGCGTTGCGCCTGCGCGAGTTGGCCTGCCTGTGTCCCGGGCTCCGGCTCAGCCTCAATGACCGCCGAGCGCAGGTGTTCCACGAGCCCCGAGGGTTGGTAGCGCTCCTCGAGCGCATGCGCCGCGGAATCAGGCCAATTTCGCCGACCGTCGTCATGGACGAAACAGTAGGCGATGTTCGCGTCGAGGCAGCGCTTGAGTGGCTTCCGGTACCTTGGACTTGCGTCGAAAGCTATGCCAACGTTGCACGCACAACCGACGGGGGAACGCACGTCGACGGGCTTCTCAATGGCGTGGCTCTGGCGTTTAAGAGCTCGAGTCCTGGCGTGAAGGCAAAGCCCCGAAAGCAGGTCCGAGACCTGATTAAACGCGGGCTCAGCGCTGTGGTCTGCGTCCGCCTAAACACCCCGACCTATGGTGAGCCGACGAGAAGTCGGCTGGCAACACCTGCGGTTGCGAAAGCTGTGTCTCTCGTAGTTCGGCGCGCATTGCCTTCCCGTCTCCAAAGCGAGCAAGCGCTGGTTGAGCGTCTTTTGAGTGCGTAGCTACGCAGGCGTGAACATTAGCCATCTCATGCGTCGCAGTGCTGGCTAACGTTGCGCTGAAAGCGAGGCAGCCGCGCCGATCAGTGTGCCCGGTCGCGCTGGCAGTTGGCTTCCCACCATGGTAGGAAATCCGCTATGGGTCATTCGGCAGCGAAGCTTTCCGTCAGCGTACCCGGCGAGCTCGCCGAGGAGCTAAGACGCAGCGTCGGCACGCGCGGCCTCTCCGGCTTTGTCACCCGCGCCATCGCGCCCGAGTTGGAACGTGAGCGACTTGGGAAGCTCCTCGCCGAATGGGATGCGGAGCTGGGGCCAGTTCCGCTCAAGGAGCTCGCTCGCGTGCGACGCCAATGGCCGAAACGATGGTTCTTGATTCCGAAGCAGTAAACGCGGTCGTCCGCACGAGCGAGCCGCGCTGAACGCCAGGGGGTGCTGGCTGAGGTTTGTCGCGGACCGCGCTACGACGCCGCCGTTAAGGGGCACTGTGCGTGTCCGCGACTCTTCGATCTCGCGAAGCGCCTGGCCAGGACTATGGAGCGCACGTAGGCGCTCACTCTCACGCCGCGGATGGGCGCCGCACATGTGATGGCATCCTTGCTCGACCGATCCGCCCTGACCATCAGGTTCGAGGTTTTGAGCTCCGCCGACTTTGGCTTTCGCGTCGTAGATGCGGAGGACATGACTCATGTATCCTTGCTGTAACAGTTAATGATGCGGCCCTATCGTCGAGTTCGATGGGAACGGTTTCGCGAGGCGCACGTCACAGCTTGACGCCCCGCCAATTTCTTCAGCGCGCAATCCGGGCGCCCAATCTGGGTCCACCGCCCCGGGGATCGTGGTCTGCTTGGAAATTGTCGTAGGCTGTGAGGAAGGTCACTCGATCGCCGCGAAACGCGCCATTATCGAGGAGCTCTGCGAGTTGTGCTCGCGCGTTGGCGCTGGTGTTGCGCTTCGACATCGCGGAAGCTTGCATTCGGAACGGCAGGGCGACCACACCGCGTGCATCGACCCGGGATGAGTCGTAAGCTCGCAAAGTGGATGTTGGAGAGCTGGAAGCCGAGATTCTCAAGTTGGACGCGCAGCAGCGAGCCCGGCTGGCGGCGAAGTTGCTGGCGAGCCTCGAGGAACACTGCGACTTGGAATACGAGCAGCTCTGGGTCGACGCGGCCCTTCGCCGCGACCAGGAACTCGAGAGAGAGCCCCAGAATGGCCGGCCAGCCGACGATGTGTTCGGCAGGCTCGGGCAAGACTGGGATGACGCTGAGAGCTACAATGTCGAGTGCTAGCGACGCCGAGCCGAGGTCGCTCGCCGAGCTGAGGAGGGTCGTCGAGGCGGGCTTTCGGCCGAGCTTCCTCTTCTTCTGGGGTCACACCGCGCGTGGGGCCTCGCTTGGTGGGGAGTGTCTGAGCCAGTGGTACCCGGCGGCCTTCCATTGTGAGGGGCGAACGTACGCGACGGCCGAGCATTTCATGATGGCTCAAAAGGCGCTGCTGTTCGGTGACCACTCGACGCTCGAGGAAATCCTCGAGGCAGACAGCCCAGGTGAGGCGAAGCGGCTTGGTCGGCGAGTTCGCGGCTTCGACGAGCGAGTATGGCGGACGCGGCGGTCGGAGATCGTGTTGGCTGGGAGTTATGCGAAGTTCTCGCAGAACGCTCCATTGAGGGCCTTTCTCTTGTCCACGCGACCTCGTGTGCTCGTGGAGGCGAGTCCGCGTGATGCGATTTGGGGTATCGGCCTCGCGGCGCACGACCCGCGCGCGCAGGACCCGCTGAGTTGGCAGGGCGCGAACCTCTTGGGCTTTGCGCTCATGCAGGCCCGCGCGCGACTCGTGGAGGAGGATCAGCGGGGATGAAAGCGTGGTCGGTGCGGTCTGCGAGGTGAGAGCGTGACGGTGGAAACAGTGGTCGGTACGCGCGTCCGCGGTGGGCGGGGCTGGTTCTCGATGAGCTGCAGGTTCGGTGGCTCCGCTGTGCTGAGCGACTGGACCATAGGCTCGAGCGCGGCCTGGATGAGCTCGTAGCCGTATTCGGTTACGTGCATGTAAATCTCGGTCGTGCGCAGAGAGCGGTGGCCCAGCGCCTGTTGGATCGCTCGAATGGACACGCCGGCCTCGAGCAGGTGGGTGGCGTAACAATGGCGCAGCGTGTGCGGTGTGGCGCGCTTGCACAGACCGATGCGGACACAGGCGTCGGCGAAGGCTCCCTGAATGGAGGTCTCGTGGATGGGCCCACCCCGCTGATTGGCAAAGAGGTGAGGCGAGTCCTGCAGTCGGCGCTCGGAGTGCTCGCGGAGCGCTCGGAACAGGGCGTGAGGCAGTGGGACATGGCGGTTCGTCGCGCCCTTCGCATCGAGGATGCTGACGACTCCGCGCTCGCCGTCGATGTCTGCGACGCCCAGCCTCAGGGCCTCCCCCAGGCGCAGGCCGAGGCCGTAGATGGTAGTGAGCAATAGCCTGTATACCGGGTTTTGGACCGCAGCTAGGACGGTGCGCACTTCATTGCGACTGAGGACGACTGGCAGCGTGCGCGGTCGACGCACACGGATGAAGTCGAAGATTTCGCCGCGCCGACGTAGCGTTCCGCGGAAGAAAAACCGCAGCGCGTGGACGACGAGGTGGATGCTGGAAGGCGCGAGGCGCCCCGAGGTCTTCAAGTCCAGGAGGTACCGCTCTACGTCGCTGTCGGTCAGTGCGCTCGGCGCGCGCCGCTGACAGGCGAGGAACTGTCGAGTCGAGTCCACATATGCGCGGATGGTCCGGGGCCGATAGTCGCGAAGCTCCATTGCGGCTCTCATTCGTTGTTCCCAGTTGTCGCGTGTTATCTCCATTGGGCCTCCTTCGGCGGCTATCGCGCCTAGGAGGCAGAGGTCTCCGATTGAGAAGGACCTGTCCAGGCAGACATGGTCCGCTTATGCACAGTCGCAGAAAAAGAGAACAAGGTTGTCGAGGGACGAGGGCTAATTCGCCACGCGCGCGGCTCTCACTTGTTGCAGTAGCCGTGGAGTCGTTCGACGATCTCGTCCTCACGCTTCTGTAGGGCGTCGGATCGCTTCGCGAGCTCCGGGGCGCGGGCGTCGGGCTTGCCGGCGTCGCGGACGAGGCTCGCGAAGTCCCTCAGCATGCCGCGGTAATCTTCGACGATCTTCTTGAGCTCAGCGTCGCTGACCCCGAGCGCCTCGACCTTGTGTTCGAAGGCCTCGATCTTCTGCGCGTCTTCCGCCGAGGTGTTGGCGTCCATCTGCGCGGTCTGGGTGAGCACGGTCGCCTCCTTGTTGATGAGATCGACGACACGGCCACATTCTTCGGCGCGCTTCACGGCGTTGCAGGCGGGGGCAGCGAACGCGAGGAGGAGCGCCGGCACGACGAGGGACAGCAAAGCTACGAATCGAGAGCGCGCGGCGGGAAGCATTTTGCCGGGCTTACGAGGTTTGCCGCCAGCGTTCAAGCAGTGTCACGGCCTCGGGCCTTGCCGCGACGTACGCGCTATGGTGAAGGTCAGCGGACCCTCGATGCACAAAGCCTACCTGCTCGCCGCTGCCGCGCACTTCGCCGCTGGTTCCGCGCTCGCGGGCTGTTCGGGTTCGCCCGACGCAGGCCTCAACCACGCGCAGGTGACGGCGAAACCCTCGGCGACCGCGTCGAGCTCGGCATCGGCGAGCGCCGTCCCCGTGGACAAGGTGCGACCCGCGGCGCCCAAAACGCTGGTGCTCGAGGGAGGAGACCGGCCCTCCGATTTCAAGGAGGACGGCGCGATCGAGGAGTGGGAACAGTTCGGGAGCGCGGCGGACGTCCCGGACGGCGTCGTCTCGCTCACCCACGATGGGCTCGTCCTCGCAGGTCGCGTCGCGGGCGCGGCGAAGAACGGTGTCTGGTTCACCCTGGACTTCGTCGCTCCGGAGCTCCCTCCAATCGGCTTCTACCAGCGGTACGGTGGCGTTGCCGCGTTCGACGAGGACTGCGAGCGAAACCCGTATACCGGTGAAGAGTGGTTGGCTGACGAGCGGGGGCACTGCGTCGAGGCGATGGCGCGCTACTCGGAGTTTCGCGACAGCTGGAACGCGATGTTCGTCGCGACGTACCGCATCGATGACAAGGGTGTAAGGCTGTTCGACGGCTCGCGCCTCGTGTCGATGAATGGTGCGTCAGGTACGTTCAAGTCGAACGGCGCGGACGCGACCTTCGAGGTTGTGATTCCAGCGGCGGCGCTGCCCCACGCCTCCTACGCACCTATCGACGCGGCCGTGAGCACGATGGAGCTCGCGAAGAGCGATGATCCGCCGGACATGGTCCGTGACGCGACTTGGAGCAACCTGTCCTTCACTCCGGCCTACTACGGCCGACTCAGCGAGCTGCGCGAGATCCAGCTTCAGCAGTGGTATTCAATGTACGGTAGGTCTGTCGCCTATCAGCCCGGGGACGACAAAGTGTGGACGGAGGCCAGCTGGGATCCCGCGTATTCCGGTGAGGCCCTGATGCTGGCCGAGCACCCCGTGTTCGAGACTCGCGCGAAGGTCAGCGACGAGGTCGAGGTCGGGATTGGATATTCGGGGATGCCGTCGCTGGTGGTCTTGCGCGAGGGCCTGCCCCCCTATGTGATGCCCGTGACCACGGCGCCCACCGTGTTCAAGAAGCGAGGCCCCCAGCTGCACGCGTTCTCGTATCACCAAGAAGAGATCCCCGACGCGGGCATCATGATCCCGGCCTGGGAGGTCTATACAATCGACGCGAACGGCGAGGTCGGGGGCGGACCGCTGGAGATGGCGCCCACGAACGGGTTCTTGTCGGCAAGCGAGTTCCACAACAAGGACTACACGTCATTCGGATATAGCGGTATGGTCATGAACTATGATGGTCCGCCCACGAAGATGACTGTCACATATCGCTACGACAAGACTGAGAACTGGTATCCGATGACCGTCAAGTGAGTCGCTACAGCACTCCCGCGATCACGATGGCTTTGGCTGCGATTGTCGCGGTCGGGGCTGCTTGCGGGGCGGGCACAGAGAGCGGCACGACGGTCGAGGCCATGAAGAGCGCTCCGTCCGCGACGGCGAGCGTCGTACCGGTCGTCGCCGAGCTGCGGCTCGATCCGCTGCCGTTGCCAGGGCCCGGCCCTCGCGTTCGCGTGGAGGGGACCGATATGGAGGCGGTGAACGCGACGTGCGAGCGCTGTCACGCGGAGATTGCCCGTGAGTGGCGCGCGTCCTTGCACCAGGGCGCCTACGACGACCCGGTCTTCTTGAGCGCCTACTCGATTGAGCCGACGCCGTTCTGCTTCAACTGTCACGCTCCCGAGCGGCGCGACGCGCGCCACCTGGGCGTCGCCTGCACGACTTGCCATTTGCAGGGCTCGGAGATCGTCGGCTCTCGTGGGGTCGGGGGGGACGCGCACGCTACGCGACAGGACGCGCGCCTCGCGACGGTGGAGGCCTGTTCGAATTGCCATCAATTCGAGTTCCCCAATCTCGCGGGTGCCTTCATGCAGAGCACCGTCGACGAGCACGCCGCGTCGAATGCGAGGGCGCAGACCTGCCAGGACTGTCATATGCCCGAGGTCGCCGCCCCCGCTGGTGGGCGACCGCACAAGAGCCATTCGTTTGCGGTGCAATCGAACCCCGAGCTCATGCGCTCTGCGATCGAGGTGAAGGCCGAGCGCGCCGGAGATCGGTTCGTCCAATTGACGATCTCCACGACGCCCGCGATTGGACACTCCTTTCCGACTGGAGACCTCTTCAGGCGCCTCGAGGTGCGCGCGGAGGTGCTCGGTCCCGACGGCTCTGTCGCCTCGACGAGCAACATCAAGCACCTCGGGCGCACCTATGAGGTGCGGATGGATCCCGAGACCAAGACGACAGTACGCGTTCCGCGTAGTGACTCTCGAATCCCAGCTCCTGGAGCGGGAGAGGCGCGGCACGCCGTCGTTCGCTTCCCCGAGGACGTGACGGGTCGAACTGTCCGGTGGACCGTGGCGTATCAGCGCATGGATGATGGGCTCGCTCGGCTCTTCGGCATTGACCCGCGTGCGGACGAGCGGGTCGTCGCGCAAGGTGTTCTGCCCTGAGAAGCGAGCGACTGGCATGTACGTGGCATGTCCTCGGATATGGAGTTCCGAGAGCTCGCCAACCTGAGACATTCGACGCGGGCGTTCGACGCGCGACCAGTCAGCGACGCTGATCTCCTGCGGATCCTCGCGACCGCAGAACGTGCGCCCTCCGCGGGAAACCTGCAGTCCTACCAAATCGTCGTCGTTCGCGACCTTCATCGTCGCGCTCGTTTGGGTGAGGCCGCACACGAGCAGCGCTTCATCGTCAGCGCGCCAGTTCACCTGGTGTTCTTGGCCGATACGACTCGCTCGTCCGCCCGATATGCCGATAGAGGGTGGTTCTTCGCCGTCGAGGACGCGACGTTGGCGGCGGCGTACGCTCAGCTCGCCGCGGCCGATATTGGCTTAGCGTCGGCCTGGATTGGGTCGTTCGACGACGAGGAAGTGCAAGAGATCCTGTCGGCGCCCAAGGAAGCGACGGCTGTTTGCATCCTCGCGGTGGGCCACGGCGCGGAGGCGAGCGAGCCTACGTCGAGGCTCCCGATTCGGGAGGTCGTGCGGGCCGAGACCTGCGACGGGCGCGCGTGGACGCCGGTGCTCGTGAGTTAGCCGGCGTAGCTCAGGGCGCCTCGCGCCAATGTTTCACTTCCATGAAGGTCGCGAGCAGCCCGGCGATGACGAGCGCGAAGCTCTCCTCCTCGGGGACCCAAAGGCGCGGACCACCCACGTGCTCGTGGCAAATGACCCCGATCATGCGGCCGTCGACCCATATCGGTGCGTCGAGCATTGCGCCGATCCCGAGGGGCGTGAGGTAGCTCTTCGCGAAGCAGCTCGTCCGCCGATCGGTCAGGGCGTTGGTGGCCAGGATGGTGCGCTCGTGCGCGAGCGCTCGGAAATAGCTGGGATAGTCGCGTTCGAAGAGCTCAATCCCCGACGAGTGCCTACCGCTCGCGCGTTCGAAGAGGTCGAGGCAAGTGATCTTGCTGCCCCCGCGATCGAGCAGCCAAGTGCTGACGCGAGCGACCTCGATGGCCTTGGCAGAGGCCTCGTTGAGGCGACGAACCGCGTCGACCTCACGCTCAAAGACGATGCTGCGTTGGAGCACGAGCTCGGCGATGACATCGAGGCAATAGCGCGGTTTCGAGGCGAGAGGTGCGCGCGCCGGGCCTGTCGGCAAATCGATGGCGGCCGATGATTGCGGCCTTGGAACGGGTATATCGCCCGAGAGGTCCGGTACGGAGCGGCGCGCGAGCTCTCGTTTGAGGGCGTCGAGCGCTGCGCTGACGCTCGCGACGAGCTCTCGCGAATCCTCGACAGTCTCTGCCTGGCTGCTGGTCACGCGCGCCAGAGAGGCGAGCCGAGCCTTCGCCGGGAGCCCGCCGAGGCGTTCGGCCTCGTGGAAGAAACCTGCGAGTCGCTCGCCCATCGGGCCGAGATGTTAGTCCCCTGGAACCAGCATTTCTTGAAGAATTCGCGCCCCATTGTCTCTTGCGTGGAAACTTCGTTTCCAGGGGACTAGCTCGCCGCGCCTTCGCGCGGATATGGGAATAGCGACTCGGACTCAGCGTCCGCGCGCTCGCTTGCGCGCGGCGGGATGTGCGGCTGCGTGGGGCTTCTTGGGCTTCGAATTGGGACCTGGGCGCGCGTTGCTCGTCTTGCGAGGACCGTCCTCGGCGCGAGCGCGGACTGCGGGCTTGGGGGGGGGCTCGGTCCACGCCGCGCGCGACGGCGGGGGCGGCGGTAGCTCCTCGGCGCGACGAATCGAGACGCGCGGATCGCGAGGATCGGGCTGCGATGCTGCGGCCGCGAAGGCCTCGGCGACGGACTCCGCGACGTCGACCGTCGAGAAGACACGGCGAACTTCGATCGTGCCGACGTCGCCGCGATCGACGCCGCCGCGGCGGCAAACCATCGCGAGGATTCGGCGTGCGTCGGCGCCGTGAGCTTCACCCCACGAGATCCGGAATCGAACCCACTTCGTCGAGCCGAGCGGAGCGCGAGGACGCGGCGCTCTCGGGGCTTCGAGGTGCGGCGCTGTTGCCTTCACGCGCGGCGGCTGAATGGGCTCGACCTCACGCGGCTCGGCGAGCGCCCTGCCCGACATGGCGAGCAGCCGCGCGATCGCAATCGTCACGTTGCCCGCGCTGGCGATGCGCGTGGCGGTCTGCATCCAAGCGCCCGAGGGATCCGCGGCC
Source organism: Polyangiaceae bacterium (assembly GCA_046351325.1). Lineage (GTDB taxonomy): Bacteria > Myxococcota_A > Polyangia > Polyangiales > Polyangiaceae > Xiheicaenibacterium. The sequence continues at coordinate 14,129 of JAXLYR010000003.1, forward strand.
GGATCGGTGGCGTCTCCCGACTCCGGAGTTCGCGTGAGCTCGGCGAGGACGCGCTCGTCGCGCGCCTCGCGGATGCGCGCAGGCGAGGGGATCGGCTTGATTTCGACCTGGATCCCAGCGCGCCGAAGGAGGTGGGTCACGCGGTTGAGTCCGCGAGGCGTGACGAGCATGACGCTGAGCCCCTTTCTCCCGGCGCGCCCCGTGCGACCGCTCCTGTGCGTGTACGAGTCGGGATCCGCGGGCGGATCGACCTGAATCACGCGCGCTACGTCTTGGACGTCGATGCCGCGCGCGGCGACGTCGGTCGCGACGAGCGCGTCGAGCTCACCGCGCTTGAAGGCCTCGAGGGCGCGATCGCGATCGCGCTGCTCGAGATCTCCCGAGAGCGCGCGCACTCGAAACCCCAAGTCGAGGAGGCGATCGGTGATCTCCGCGACATCGGATCTCGTCTGCGCGAAGACCAAAGTGGAGGCCGGAGTCGGGCGCTTCGCGGACTCAGGATCAGCGTCGAGTCGACCCGCGCCCATGATGAGCAGATTCACGAGCGCGTCGAGCCGCTGGTCCTGTTCGACGAGGTGAATCACGTGGTCGATATCGGCGTTCGCGGCGCCGAGCGGCGTGCCCTGGACGTGCACGGGGTCGCGCTGGACGCGGTCCGCGAGGTTGCAGACGTCGCGCGGGAACGTGGCCGAGACGAGGTGGGTCCGCCGCTCCGCGGGAGCGAGCGCGAGCACGGCCTCGATGTCGTCGCGAAACCCCATATCCAACATGCGATCAGCCTCGTCGAGGACGATCGCGGCGAGGCCCGAAGGATCGATCGCGCCGCGGCGCAGCTGATCGAGGAGGCGCCCCGGAGTGCCGACGACGACTTCGGGGTTGGCGGCGAGCGCCCTGTGCTCGGTGCGGTAGCTCGTACCGCCCGTCACGGCCGCGACGCGCGCCTTGATGGGCTCGAAGAGCCACGCGAGCTCGGCTTGGACCTGGCGCGCGAGCTCACGCGTCGGAGTCAGGACGAGCGCGCGCGGCTGCGCGAGCGACGCTTTGGTCTGTTCCTCCGGCGCGCGCGTGACCTGGTGGCGCACGATGAACCCGATCGCGACTGTCTTGCCCGAGCCCGTCTGCGAGCTCACGCGCAGGTCGCGACCTACGAACGCCGGGTCGAGCACGATCGATTGGACCGGCGTCAACGACGTATATCCCTTGGCCAGCATCGCGCCCGAGAGCTCGGGGCCGAGCGCTTCGAGCTCGACAGTATCCATGGAAGGCGCGCTTATAGTCAGAAAGCGCGCACCCGCCGTCAGAAATCGCCGTCGGCGCGCACCGAGGTCGTGAGCAGCACGTTCGGGCTGGTCCCTTGATGGGTCCAATCGACGGTCACGACAATCTGGCCCCGGCCAGTCGACGGGCAGCTCACCGGGATGGTGATGACGAGAACGTTGTTCAAGTTGGTGTTCGCCGTCGCCTTGATTTCGAGCGACTGAGCGGAGAGCGCCGTCGTCGGTGTTCCGTCGACTCCGATATAGCGAATTCGGGTTAGATCGCTCGTCGTGAGACCGGTCGGCACCGGAGTGACGCGTATCGAGACCTCGCGATCGCGAACGAACATCGCGCGCGCCGTGACCGTCTGCGCGGCCTCTTTCGCGCAGCGCGAGGGCGGCGGCAGCATGTCGACGACCATGTAGCTGTGATTCGGTGTCGGCGTCTGCGTCGGCGCGAGCGTCGTGGGCGGTCGCATGGGCAACGCGCTGCGACTGGGCGAGTCGTCATCGTCGTCGACATCGGCGCGGTGCGCGCGATTCTCGGTGCGGCTCGAGCATCCCGTCGCTCCCTGCGTCACGCCCAGCGCCGCAGCCGAGCCGAGCAAAACCTGCATATGTCGGAGCGTTCGCTCCCTGACCCCCGCGCGCCCCACGAGCTGGAGCGTACTCGCGTTGTCTCAGGTGCGGCGCTATGAAATCTTCACGCAGCATGATCGTGATCGGCAATCGCTCCCATCTCCCCGTTCTCTCGGGCCTCGCCGCGCTCGCGCTGCTCACCGCTTGTGGCGCAGCTCCCCCGCGCGATATTGGCAAATCGAGGAGCTCGGGGAGCGCCTCGTCCTTTTCGCCGAAGTCGACGAAGCCGCTCTCGGTCTCGGCTCAGCCGATCCCTCCGACGCTCTCGATCGACGGTGATCTCGGCGAGTGGGGCACCCTCGAGCCCGCGGACGCCGACGTCGTTGCGGTGGTCTCTCTCTCTGCCGACGGCGCGTTCGTGGCAGGCACCTTTCGCGGGATTGCGCGAGATGGACTCTGGCTCAATTGGGCATTTCCCGCGCCGCAGGCGCCCCAAATCGGCGAGCGCTTCGAGGACGGCGAGCTCGTCCCTTTCAAGGACGGTTGTGCTTACCCAGAAGGGCCTGCTCGCGCCGCGATGGAGGCCACTTGCAAGAGCGCGGTCGACGGGCGAGCCAAGATCGCAGCGACGTACGCTGCCCGCTTCTCGCGTTCGTATCGCCTCGATTCGAGTGGTGTTCGCGTCCTCGATCCCGATGGAACGCTGCGACCCATCACCACCGCGCGCGTCGTGCTCAAGGTTGCGCAGGACGCCGAGGGGCACTCGCTGACCCGGTTCGAGCTCGCATTGCCAGCGATCGAACTCCCGATGACTGCCGCGCTCCCCGTCGCCGACTGTGCAGTGCAGATCGTCCCGGCGCTGGTTCGCACGGGCCCTCCCGCGTCGAGCGGTGATGTCGCGCTCAGCTTTGCTGACGCTCCGGTAACCTTCGGGACGCGCGGGGCGATCCGCGCCCTCGCGCGGCGCGCCGGCGTGACTCCGGCTTATCGTCCGGGCGACGATCAAAGCTGGGTCGAGCTCGTGCGCTCGGCGGAGTCGCCGGCCAAGCTCGAGATCGTCGAGAGCAAGGTATTTCGCGAGCTCGCGCGCGTCGGTGAGGTGTCGGTCGGGCTCGCCGTGCGCGGAGAGCTCGTGACGCTGCGAGGTCAGGACGTCGTCTCCGTCGCGAACCCCTCTGTCGATCCCATCGGCTTCGAACAGCGCGGCTCGACGCTCCACACCTACGCCTATGTAGAGGCCGACGACACCGCGGAGGTCGCTGGCCTCAAGGTCGGGCGCTGGGAGATCTTCGTCGTCGACGAGCTCGGCAACATCGGTAACGCCGAGCTCGAGCCGAGCTTCGTCTCGGGGTTTCAGCTCGTGCCGTTCCACGACGACGGTTACACGTCCTTCGGGATACGCGGCGTCGAGCGGACCTCGACTGGCCCTGGCGCTGCGTTTACGACCGAGTATTCAGCGGACGGCTCGGGCCACTACGCGTCGCGAACCACCGTCACCGGGCAGAAGCCGGACAAGAAGAAGCCGAAGAAGGGCCGCTGAGCGCAGGTTACAAGCCTGTAATCGAGTGGAGCGCCGCGTGGCGAGACGGTGGCGTGTCGGCGAACTCTCGGCGTCTTTCCCGGGTGCTCCGCTCTGGCTGCCCAAAGCGCTGGCGCGTCGGCTATCGTCGTGTCTCGCTGGCCCGGACCAGCACCCCTCCTCATGAGATCCCAATCGATCCTCGCCGCTCTCGTTGGCGCCTCGTTGCTCTCGCTCGCTGGCGTCGCCCTCGCGCAGTCCCCCACGACCCCCGCCGAAGAGACGAGCGCCGGCGAGCCGTCGCAAGACGCCAAAGACGAGCCCGCTGCCGAGACACCCGCGCCCGAGCCCAAGCCAGCGCCCGCCCCCGACAAAGACGCAAAGACAACCGACAAGCCGGCGTCCGAGCCCGTCGTTCGGCCTTTGCGCAAAGCCATCAAGCTGGTGGCCGGGCCCGTGACCTTCACGCCTGTCGTACTGATTCAGGCGCAGGTCCTTCCCTATGTCGGTGACGACTCGCTCGCGCGCGAGGGCGATCTCTCGGATAGCGAGGGTTTCCGGCTGCGGCGCGCTCGGTTTGGCCTTCAGGTCGACCTGCTCGATCAGGGGCGCGCGCGCGTCTCGGTGGAGCTCGGCTCTCGCGAGGACGGTGAGGCCCGTATTCACGACGCCTTCCTCGCGTATGTCGGGTTCCCTTATCTCCAAGTCTTCGGCGGCGCGCTGACTGTGCCGTTCAGTCGCTCGGCGATGGCGAGCGCTGGCGAACAAGCCATGAGCGAGCGGCCGCTCGTCGTCCGCTCGATGACTCCAGGCCAGCAGGTCGGCGCGGTCGCGCACGGCGAGATCGCCAATCGGGCCTTCATCTACGACGTCGGACTCTTCAATGGCTTCTCGCGGAGCGACAGGTTCTTCGGCGGCTACGCGCAGAACTTCGCGCCGCTCGGCAACCGCTTCGACGGTCTGGCTTATACGGTGCGCGCGGCGACCGAGCCGATTGGACCCCTCAGCGCGAGCATCGCCGACGAGACCCACGAGGCCCCGCGGTTCGGTGTCGGAGCGAATTATTTTTACAGCGATGGTTCGGCCCGCGGCATACACGCATTCGGTGGCGATGCACTCCTTCACGCCGCCGGCTTTCACCTCCTCGCCGAATTCGTTTACACGGTTGTAGCTCCAAAATCCGACCCCGCCGAGCCGACGGGTGCGGTCGCCGACGTCGAGAGCCTCGGCTTCGTCGGAGAGGCCGGCTACATGATCCTCGAGGATTTGCTCGGGATCGCGGCGCGCTTCGAATACATCGACGCGGCGCGCGCGGTCGACGACGAGGGCGACAACTGGCTCGTAGGGGCGTCGGCGACAGCGATGTTCCTCGACGGGATGGTCCGCGGGACTGTCGAGTTCACGCACCGCGAGGAGATTTACGGGCTCAGCTTGGACAATGACGCGGCCCTCTTCCAAGCGCAGGTGCTCCTGCCATGAGGCGCCTGTCGGCAGCGGGCCTCGTCGTCAGCGGCGCGCTGGCCGTGCTCGCGACGCTCGCGAGCGCAGCGCCGGGTTGCAACGCCGGGCCCGAGGCGATGCTCCGCGCGAAGGTCATCGAGGACCGCAGCGAGGTCGTCGGCGGCCCCGTCTCGGTCGCGGACGTCGGCGACTTCCTCCTCGAGAACGACCAAATCCGCGTCGCCATCCTCGCCGCGCGCGCGTCTCCGGCGCCTGGGATTTACGGGGGCTCCGTCGTCGACATCGACCGACGACGCGCGCAGCACGGCTTCGAGGCCGGTGGTGGGCACGATCGGTTCAGCGAGACCTTCCCCATCGCGAACCTGCTCGTCCCCGACCCCGACAGCCTCGAGGTGAACGTCCTCTCCGACGGCACCGACGGCAAGACCGCCGCTGTGCGCGTCGAGGGAGACGGCGAGTTCCTCTACGAGGCCCTCGCCGTACTGCGGAATCAGGCCCCTATTCTCGATACGATCTTCCCCGACGTCCGCACGAGCATCCATTTCATTACGGACTATTCGCTCGCGCCAGGTGACAAGTTCATCAAGGTCCACACCGAGCTCCGCATCACGGCGAAGGACGATCCAGCCTGCCTCGGCGTGCCCTCGAGCTGCACGCTCGAGTGCGAGCACGGCTACGCGCAAGACGCCAATGGGTGCTTGACGTGCGACTGCAGCGACGCGCTGCCGCTCGAGGTCTATGAAAGCCCTCACTCTGTGTTCGGCGGCATCCTCGGTGACACGCCGACGATCACCGACCCGCCAGCCGTCCACAAAGCAGGGGTCATCGCCGGGGACTTCGTGTTCTTCGGCAACCAGAACAACGTGTTTGCGCCGGGCGTCGGCTTCGACGAGGACGAGGCTGTCCAGAACGCCGCGAACCTGGGACAGAACACGTTCACCATTCCGCTGACTTACGACTTTGTAGCCGCAGCGGGGGGCGACATAAGCTACGGCTATTTGACTGTACCGCCGGAGGGGCAAGACTCGGCGCTCGTCAACGTGCCTATCTTCGCGAGCGCCGCGACGGCGTTCATCGTCGGCGGCAAGCAATGCAGCTTCGACGCGGCGGACGACGAGTCCTGCGACAAACACCGTGCGTTCGCGTATGACCGTTACATCGTTGTAGGCGATGGCGACATCGCGAGCGTGACGGAGGAGATGTCGCGCATCCGCGGGGACGATCTCGGTGAGGTGAGCGGGTTCGTCCGCTGGGCCTCCACGGCCGAGCCTGTCCCCAACGCACACGTCGTCGTGTTCGCAGACCCGGACCCCGAGCGCGCGTTCTCTTCGATCGACGAGGTCGCGGCCGCGAACGTCGAGCAGCGCGGCGACGTCGGGGTCGTGAACTCCATCGACGCCGACCTCGGTTTGGATCGGCTCGAGGACGGCGACTACCGCGGAGCGCTGGCGCCCGGGGCGTACGTCCTCGTCGCGATGGACGCGAACTACCAGGCAGTCTCGGCACCAGCGCACGTGCGCGTCGACGCGGGCGCGTCGGCGGGCGTGTCGTTCTCGCTGCCGAGCCTCGCGAACGTCGACTATCGCGTGACCGACGTCGAGGGAGAGGTCATGCCGGCGAAGCTCACGTTCGTCGCGCTCGACGCCGATGGCGCCGAGGTGATCGGAGACCGCGCGCGCCGCGTCTACGCTGGTGAAGGCCGTATCACCAACGGCGCGCGCCTCGTCGAGCTGACGCCGTCCGGCGTCGGGACCGTCCAAATCGAGCCGGGGCGCTATCGGGTATACGTCTCGCGGGGACCCGAATACGGCGCTCACGTCGAGGAGCTCGAGCTCGCGAGCGGCCAGACCGTGCGCCTCGACGCGCGCCTCACCCACCAGGTCGACACCTCGGGGTGGCTCGCGCTCGACATGCACCTGCACTCCGCGCCGAGCTTCGACAGCGGAATGGCCGTCCCGAAGCGGGTGACGAGCGTGGTCGCCGAGGGGCTCGACGTCGCCGTGTCGACCGACCACGACGTGTCCACCGACTACGGGCCTTTCGTGACGCAGCTCGAGCTCGAACACCAGCTGAAGACCTTCGTCTCGGCCGAGGTGACGACGCTCGAGTACGGACACTTCATCGGGTTTCCCCTCGACTACGACAACTTGGATGTCCCGCGCCACGGCTCACCCGATTGGTCGTGTCTCTCGGGTGGCGAGATCCTCGACGAGATCCGCAACCGCGGCGACGGGCTCGTGCCGTTCACCGTGGTCGCGCACCCTCGCGACGGCTTCTTCGGCTACATCGATCAGAGCGGTGTCGACACCTTCACGCTGCTGCGCAAGCTCGACACGCTCAACCAGTCGAACCCCGTGCTCTCGACCGTCAGCTGCGACTTCGACGGGATGGAGGCGATGGGCGCCAAGCGCTTCGACCTCATTCGGACGCCCACCGTAGGCGAGATTTTGGATTGGACACGGTGCAAGGATCGACTCAACGCCGCGCAGGGCGAGAGCGATCTCTACGCGTCCTGCCCCGAGCTCGGGGACGGCGCGATCGAGGCCTGTCTGGCGGGCGAGACCTTCGAGGCCTGCAAGCGCCGCGGGCGCTCGCGGCTCGCGTACGTCTTCACGAAGCGAATCCTCGAGCGCACCCACGACGAGCAGGAGAACCTCTTCGACTTCGTCGGTGACGAGGAGACGAGCCAGTTCCTCTGCAACCCGGCTCAATATGGGGATAACCCTATCCCGGAGTCCGTGCGTGACCAGCCGTGCGCCTACCGCGCGGGGCAGGTCGACGACTTCTTCCGCTATTTGGAATATGGTCTGACGCCCACGCAGATCGGCGCGAGCGATAGCCACGACGGCTCGAAGGAGCCCGGCTTCCCCCGGACGTATTTCAAGAGCGAGACCGACAAGCCAATCGCGGTCACGGCCTCCAACGTGGTCGAGAGCCTGCGGGCGGGGCACGCGGTCGCGAGCTATGGCCCTTTCATCCGTGCGACCATCGACGACAAGACCTTCGGCGAGGTCGTGCGCGCGACCCCGGGGGAGAAGAAGCGGCTGCTCGTGAACGTCCAAACCCCGGATTGGTTCGGAGCCGACCGACTCGAGATCTACGAGAACGGCCATATCGTCCACGAGGTCGACAAAGACAACGGGCCCGAGGTCATCGACGACTTCAAGGTCGACGCGCCGATCGTCGTGCCCGACCGCGACTCGTGGGTCGTCATCGTCGCGATCGGCCTGCGAGACGAGAACCAGATGGGGCCCGTCATCTTCGACATCCCCTTCGGTGAAATCCAGCTCTCCCAGACTGCGAGCGGCGCGTTCGCGGACGTGCCAGTCGTGAACATGTTGCTCGCCGCGACGCCGACCGTCCCCGATTGGTCGCCGACGATCCCTTATGCGATCACGAATCCCATCTATCTCGACGTCGACGAGAACGGGAAATACGACGCCCCGAACGGGCCCGCGCCGTTCTGCTCGCGGCCGTGCAAGACGGACGACGAGTGCCCCGTGGGCGAGACGTGCCTGGGGGTCTGTGGCATCGCGATCGGCGGCGCCTGTACGATCCCCCGCACCACGCCGGAGGCCGACTGAAATGCGAAGGATGGGATTCTGCGTGCTGGCGCTGTCGGGCCTCTGGGCGTGCAGCAGCGGCAACACCGACGTCGACACCTACGAGCCGCTCGGGGGTGGCTACCCGCTTACAAGCGGGTCAGGCGATGGCGGCACGGGCGCGGTCGCGGTGACGAGCAGCAGCGGCGAGACCACGACCGTGACCTCCACGGCCATGAGCAGCAGCTCGACGGGGATGCTCTGCCCCGACGACGCCGAGCCCAACGACGACGTCGGGTCGGCGTACGACCTCGGGGAGATCACCGACGCCGACTCGAGCGGCGGTGACTTTACCGGCGTCATAGCTACAGGCGGCGACGTCGACTGGTTCCGCTATCACGGTGTCGACGACGTCGGGAGCACCGTGGACCCGGGCCGGCAAATCACGGCGACGGGCGTCGAGATATGCAAGTTCATCGACTGCGACAGCGGCCGCTCGAACGACTTCACGTGCCCGGCGGGCACGACGCCCACGATCGACGGCTCGCTCACCGGGTGCTGCTGGAACGACAACGCAGCGCACGCGATCGACCTCACGTGCGGCGCGACCGGCCTCGACAGCGACAACGCGACTGTCTACATGCGCCTGCAGTCGGACGGGACGCTCAGCGGCTGCGCGGCCTACGTGCTCAATTATCACTACTGAGCATCAAGCCGCGCGCCGCTTACAGCGTTGTCATTGCGGTCGGCGGCCGCCGAAGCGGCTCGGCCCGCGGCGGCCCTGGTTCGCAGGGCGGGGCCCACGGCTCTGGGGCTGCGGCGCGGGGCTCGCGGCTGGATTGGGCATTACCGGCACGGGGCCGAAGACCGGAATGCGCGCGCGGATCGTCCGCTCGATGTCGCGCAGGAGATCGGCCTCCTCGAGCGGATCACACAGGGCGATCGCCGTACCGGTCGCGGCCGCGCGGCCCGTGCGGCCGATGCGGTGGACGTAGCTCTCGGGCTCGTTGGGGAGGTCGTAGTTGACCACCAGCGAGACGCCGTCGACGTCGATGCCGCGCGCGGCGATGTCGGTCGCGACGAGCACCGAGACCGTCGCGGCCTTGAAGCCGGAGAGCGCACGCTCGCGGGCGTTCTGGGATTTGTTGCCGTGGATCGCCGCCGCGGAGAAGCCGCTCTTCTGCAGCTGCTCGGCGATGCGGTTCGCCCCGTGTTTGGTTCGCGAGAACACCAGCGTTCGCTCGGGGCGGAGCTCGCGGAGGATGGACTCGAGCTCCGCGCGCTTCTGCGCACGCGCCACGAAGCGGACGGTCTGCGCGACGGTCTCCGCGGTGGTCGCGGCCGGGGTCACCGACACGCGTACCGGATCGACCAGCATGCTGTGCGCGAGATCCATCACGGCCTCGGGCATCGTGGCCGAGAAGAACACCGTCTGACGCTCGCGCGGCAGGAGCTTGAGGATGCGGCGCACGTCGTGGACGAAGCCCATGTCGAGCATGCGATCGGCCTCGTCGAGGACGAAGAACTCGACGCCGTCGAGCCGGACGTGGCCCTGCCCGATGAGGTCGAGCAAGCGGCCCGGCGTCGCGACCAGGATCTCGGGCTTGCGAGCGAGCGCCCGCTCCTGCGGGCCCTGCGAGACGCCGCCGAAGAGGACAGCGCGGCCGACCTGAGTGAAGCGACCGTAAGCGTCGGCGCGCTCGGCGATCTGCGCCGCGAGCTCACGCGTGGGGGCGAGGATGAGCGCGCGGATCGCGCCAGTCGCCGGGGCGCGCGAGAGCTCGTGAAGGATGGGAAGAAGGAACGCGGCGGTCTTGCCGGTGCCGGTCTGCGCACAGCCGAGGAGATCGCGCCCGTCGAGGAGGTGCGGGATCGCTTGTGCCTGAATCGGCGTGGGCTCCGAATAGCCCTCATCGTCGAGGGCCCGCACGAGAGCCTTCGATAGGCCCAGCCTATCGAAGGGAGAAGCGGGTCGGAGATGCGCTTGCGTGTGCGGGAGAGGATGGCCCTGGCTGGGCTTCGAAACGAGAGATCGATCTTGGGTCACTGTCTGTCTGCTCTTGAGATCGTCGTCTGGGCTCGTTCGCTCCGACGAGGCTCGCGATGGCGCGACCGCTCGTGGATCTCCTCAACAAGCCCCAACGTGGAGTGGGCCGCGTGCGCGGCCCTGAAAGGCGCCCTCGAGTTGGTGAGGGCGGGAATGCTCGAGAGAGGAGGGTGGAGAAGAACCGCAGTCGCGACTCACACCACTCGAGCGATGGGCACCCTAGTACGTGCAAGTCGATCGCGCAAGCACACGGCCGCTCGTCAGGGCCGCGCGATGGAGCTCGTCACAGCGCGCGAGGCTCGCCGCTCGTGCTATCGACCAGCGCCGTGAAGGGTGATGAGAGCCGCGTTCAGTTCCCGGAAGAGCTGCCGATCACGCAGCGCGTGCGGGACCTCGCGCGGGCGATCCAAGAGAACCAGGTCGTCATCGTCGCGGGCGAGACGGGGTCCGGCAAGACGACGCAGCTGCCGAAGATCTGCCTCGCGATGGGCCGCGGGCTGAAGGGGCGAATCGGCGTCACGCAGCCCCGCCGCATCGCCGCGACGAGCGTGGCCGCGCGCGTGGCGAGCGAGCTCCAAGTGAACCTCGGTGAAGAGGTCGGTTACCAAATCCGGTTCACGCAGCGGACGAGCCGCACGACCTACGTGAAGTTCATGACGGACGGCGTGCTGCTCGCCGAGATCGCAGGCGATCGGCTGCTCCGCGCGTACGACACGATCATCGTCGACGAGGCGCACGAGCGCTCGCTCAACATCGATTTCTTACTCGGTTATCTGAAGCGCATCCTCCCGGAGCGGCCCGACCTCCGCGTCATCGTCAGCTCCGCGACGCTCGAGATCGAGCGCTTCGCCGCGTTCTTCGGTGGGGCGCCCGTCGTCTCCGTCTCGGGGCGCACGTACCCCGTAGAGGTCAGTTATCGGCCCCCGACCGCGGACGAGTCCGACCTCGCCGAGACCGTCGCGAACACCGTCGAAGAGGTCATCGCCGCCAAAGGCGCGCTGCCGATCATCCCGAGTCACGAGGCCGGGCAACACGTGGCGCGCTTCGATTCGCGAGGCGATATCCTGGTGTTTCTGCCCGGCGAGCGCGAGATCCGCGAGACGGCAAATGCCCTCGCCGACCACGCATTGCCGCATACGGTCGTCCTGCCGCTCTATGGCAGACTCTCTCAATCGGAGCAGGCGCGCGTCTTCGTGCCGCTGTCCCAGCGCCGCGTGATCCTGGCGACGAACGTCGCGGAGACCTCGCTGACGATCCCGGGGATCGCGGTGGTCATCGACGCAGGCACCGCGCGCATCAATCGCTACGACGCGCGCAGCGGCGTGACGCAGCTCCATATCGAGCCGATCTCCAGGGCGAGCGCGGATCAGCGGCGCGGCCGCGCGGGGCGCACGCGGCCCGGCGTGGCGATTCGCCTCTACGAACAGTCCGACTACGAGGCCCGCGCGCCCCACACCGACCCGGAGCTCCTGCGCGTCGGGCTCGCGGGCGTCATCCTCAACATGACTGCGCTCGAGCTCGGGGACGTGCGCGAGTTCGCGTTCCTCGATCCGCCCCTCAAGCGATCGATAGACGAAGGCTATCGTGTGCTCGGAGAGCTCGGCGCGCTCACGAAAGACGGGGAGCTCACCGACATCGGGCGCAAGCTCGCGCGCCTCCCCGTCGACCCGCGGATCGGTCGCATGGTGCTCGGCGGCGAGGCCGAGGGCGCGCTCGCCGAGGTGCTCGTCATCGCCGCCGCGCTCGGCGTCGCCGACCCACGCGAGCGCCCGCTCGGAAAGGAGCGGCAGGCCGATCAAGCGCACCGCGCGTTCTCGGACGAGAAGTCCGACTTTCTCGGCCTCATCAAGCTCTGGCGCTTCTACCGGGACGCGACGCGAGACAAATCGCAGGCGGCCGCGCGTCGCCTCGCGAAGGACCATTTCCTCTCGTACATGCGCATGCGCGAGTGGATCGACATTCACGATCAGCTCGCGTCCATCCTCAGAGAGCTCGGGCTGACCCCCAATTCGACGCGCGCGAGTGACGACGCCGTGCACCGCGCGCTCCTGCCGGGGCTCCTCACGCGGGTCGGCATGTATCACCCGGATACGCGCTCCTATATCGGCGCTCGACAGACGCGCTTCGTCGTTCACCCGTCCTCGGCGCTCTCCAAAAAGCCGCAGCCCTGGATCGTCGCGGCCGAGCTCGTCGAGACCTCACAGCTCTTCGCGCGGACGGTCGCGGCCATCGATCCCGAGTGGCTCGAGGCCATCGCGGGGCCGCTCTGCAAGCGGAGCTACGGCGAGCCCCATTTCGTCGAGCGCGCCGCCGAGGTCATGGCAAAAGAGCACGTCACGCTCTACGGGCTCCCCATCGTCCGCGAGCGGCGCGTCCGCTTCGCGCCGATCGATCCCGTGGGCGCGCGCCGCACCTTCCTCGTCGAGGGGCTCGCCCGTGGCGCCTATTTGCCAAAGCAACCCGCGCCCTACGCCGCGCACAACGCCGCGATCCTCGAGGAGGTCCGGCAGCTGCGGGCGCGCGCGCGCCAAGGCGATCCGCTCACGGACGAGGACGCCCTCGTCGAGTTCTTCGAGGCGCGAATTCCGGACAACGTTGTAAGCGGTAAGACCTTCGAGGCCTTCCGCGCCGAGACCGAGGCCGCGGAGCCCAGGCGGCTTTACCTGACAGTCGACGATCTCCTCCGCGGCGAGGGGGCATCGATCTCGCTCGAGCGCTTCCCCGAGGCGCTCGCATTCCGGGATACGCCACTTCGGATCAGCTACAAGTTCGAGCCCTCCGAGGACGACGACGGCGCGACGATCACGCTGCCCGTGGCGCTCCTGCCGCAGCTCGAGCCCGGCCTCTTCGATTGGACGATCCCCGGCTGGCACAAAGAGAAGGTGGGGCAGGCGATTTACGGTCTCGCCAAGTCGACGCAGCGCTTGCTGGCGTCGGCGCTCGGGCCCGGGGGCCGCGACGGACGTGGAGATTCGCTCACCGATCTCGTGGAGCTCGTCGCCGAGACCCTCGCCCCGCGGGCCTTCACCGAGCCCTTCTTCGGGGCGCTCTCGCGGGCGCTCTTCGAAGCGACGGGCGTGCGCGTGCCCGCGAGCTCCTTTCGCGTCGAGGAGCTACCGCCCTACCTCGGCTGGACCTTTCACGTTGTGCAAGGAACCGAGACGCTGGGGCGCGGCCGCGACCTCGCGGACCTGCTCAATCGCTTCGAGGGCAAGGGGCGCGCGGCCTTCGAGGCGCGCGCGCGTCACCCGCTCGAGCAGGCGAACCTCACGCGGATGCCCGCCACGCCCTTGCCCGAGCACACCGTCCTCCGCGTCGACGACATACCGATAAGAGCCTACTTTGCTGTAAGCGAATCGCAGGCCGGCGGGGTGGCCGTCGAGCTCGTCGCCTCCCCCGAGCTCGCCCGCGCGCGGACGCTCGCGGGGCTCCGCCGCCTGTTTTTGTCCTCGATGTCGACGACGCTCGCCTCGCTCGAGAAGCAGGTCTCCTCGCGCGTCGCGTCGAGCTCGCTCCCGGGCGGGGGCGGCGCGCTCAAGAAGCAGCTCGCCCAGCGCGCGGTCGACGAGGCCTTCGGCCTGGTGGAGTCTCTGCCGCGTTCGAAGGCCGCGTTCGACGATCGCTTCACGGCCGGGCGCGCGCGCCTCGACGCTGTCCTGGCCGAGCTCGGTCGGCTCGCCGGCGACGTCGTCGTCGAGCACGAAGCGGTGCGCGCGATGCTCTCGGCGATGACGGGCAAACCGGGAGTCCATCGCGGCGCGATCGAGGACATCCGCAGTCAGCTCGATTGGTTGGTACCGCCCGACTTCGCCGCGCGGATGCCGCGCCTGCGGATGCGCGCGTTACCCGTCTATTTGCGAGGTATTCGGGTGCGGCTCGAGCGCCTGCCGAACGGCCCGCAGAAGGACCAGCAAAAGGCAGAGACGGTGCGGCCCTTCTGGCGAGACTTCCTCCTCGAGCGCGAGCGAATGCTCGACAAGGGCATATCGGCGGAGGAGCTCGAGTCCTTCCACTGGCTGGTCGAGGAGCTGCGACTGGCGGTGTTCGCGCCGGAGATCGGCCCCACCATCCCGTGCTCGCCCAAGCGGCTCAGCGAGGCCTGGGCGCTGCTCGTCGAGCGCTGATCAGCCGACGCCGATCAGCCGACGCCAGGCTCGCGGAAGATGCGGCCGAAGAGGCCGATGCCATAGGGATAGAGCACGAACTTCGACGAGGCCGTGTCGTTGTGCTTCTTGCACTGAGGCTCGTTGTTGGGGGCGTATTTGCAGACGGCCTCGATGGTGAAGCCAACCTCCCCGGCCGACGGGCTGGCGCACCCCTCGTAGCCCATTCCTTCGTCGAGGCGGCCCTGCACCACGGCGAAATCGACGTACCTCGTAAAGAGGCAGTCTCGCTGAGAGTCGTAGAGGAACTCGATCGCGCTCACCGCCGGTTGATTGGTATTGGTGAATACGCCATTGGCGCGGAAGAGCCGCCCGTTGAGGACCGCCGCGTAGGTCGGAGACGAGGCCTCAACTGTGCCGTAGCGAATGTCGGCGATCAGCGCGGGGACGAAGTTCACGAGCTGGTATTCATTGCCGACTTGGCGGAGCGCCGCGAGCGTGAAGACGACTTGTCCTTTGATCTTCTCGAGGCCGCCCGACGCAGTGTTCAGAGAGAACTCGACGCCGCCGGTCACGCCCGTCTCGCCGTTCACCTTGAAGAGCTTGGGCTCGCTCTGGGTGATCCGCTGATCTCCCTGCATGACGAAGACGATGGTCGCCCAGTTGCCCTGGCCTGCCGCGGCGAGACCAGCGGTCTTGATGACGACCCCGTTGCTGCTCGCCGAGGTCTCCAATCGACGAAACGCGACATAGCCAACATTGCTATTGGCTTGATCGGGCGAGGCCGATTTGACGCTGTCCGAGCTCCCGTCGAACGCCTGAGCCTTCGCCAGTCCCTCGATGTTGTCGGCGTCGCCGGCCGGCGGAGCCTCGCCCGCATCCGCCGATGCGTCTCCCCAACCGATGAGTCCAGACGACGAGTCGGCCGCGCCAGTCGCGGCGATCTCCTCACCCTTCGTCAGCGTGTCCCCGAGGTCCGAGGCGACGTTCTTCGACAATGTCTCTTTCGGGGCTGCGACCGGGGCTGGTGTGGCCGAGCCCGCGGCGCTCGAGCCCGCGGGTTGCGCCGACGCGCTCTTCTCCGGCGCGGCCGCTGCGCTGGTCTTCGCGCTCGTCGTGGACTTGGCGCTCTCGGCGGCGCTCGCCTTCGTCTCCTTCGTCTCTTCCTTCTTCGAGTCGGCTTTACCCCCACACGCCGACGATAAGAGGATACCCGCCAAGGCGACACACGCCCCCACCCGGTTGACACTCGCCTTCTGCATGAATGAACCTCCGTATGGTTCTTTGCGCGCGTCGCACCACGACGCGCAGCCCACCCGAGACGTGCTCAGACGCATAAAGGTTTAAACCCGTCTCGAGATTCTTGAAAGGCGCGACGAACCGACCGAACCAAAGTTCGGCCGGACTAACCCGCAGTGGAGTTACCTATCGTCAGGCGGGCTTTGCTTCCGGGTCTTTCAGGAACGTAAGCTGCGTCTCCGGGGCAGGCTCGCAGCCGTATTGATCGATGAGCACGTTGTCGAACTCGTCGGCCATCTCGACGAAGCGCGAGATCCACGTCGAGAGCTCGTCATGCTCCTTCGGCGCGAAGACGTCGGACATGTGCACGGTCAGGTTCAATCGAATGACGTTGTCCTGCAGGTCGAACGAGAACGGCGCGTGCTTGGCCGCGAGCAAGAAGCGGAACAGATCGCCGAGCGCGCGCTTGCCCGGCTGCGCGAGCTGCGAGGAGAAACACACGTGTTCGGAGCAGCAACACCAGATCTTGATCGGGGCGCTACCGCTGTAGAAAGACCAATTCTGGTTGCCGTGTCGGGCCAGGATCGGATCGATATGGGCCTTCGTGAGCGCGCCCTCGACGAACGCGACGACGGGGTGAGCCTCGGGCGGGTCGAAATAGGCCCCTAGCTCGAGCTCCTCGAGGTCGCTGCCGCAGCCATCGCAATAACGGCTCGCCGTCTCGATGAGGACCTCGCACGCAGGGCACTCGACGCCGAAGGCCGCGCGCTGCTCGCGGAAGGCCTCGACGAAGCGCCGCACGTCGTCGCCGGGGATGCCGAAGCCCACGAGATCGGCCGAACGAAGCTTACACGTTGTTACAGCAACGATCCGCCGCAGGTCGTCGAGCATCGGCCCGCCCGAGTTGCCCGGGTTGATCGCGGCGTCGGTCTGGACGTAGTGCTGGCCGTCGAGCAGCTGCTTCGGGTGGGAGACCACGCCCTCGGTCAGGGAGAGGGGCAGCCCCACGGGGAAGCCGAGGATGTTGACGAGCTGCTTGGGTTTCAGCTCTTCGTTGGTCGAGAACGGGAGCACCACGAGGTCGAGCGGCGTCGCGAGCTCGATGATCGCCAGATCGCGCCGCGGATGGATCCTGCGGACGTTCGCGGCGATGCGGCGCTTGTCGCGGAGCTCGACCGCTACAGTCCTGTAAGGCGCGACCACGTGGCAGTTGGTCACGATATGGGTCTCGTCGATGAGGAAGCCCGAGCCCGTCCCTGCGCCGGTGAAGACCTGAAAGACGCCGAGCGCCTCGATATCGAGCGACTCGATGTCCACCTCTTCCGTCGTCGCGTCGTTCATCCGGTCTCCTCTACGGGGCTCTCGCCCGCGATCTCGGTCGGTTGCTCCTCGTCCTCTTCTTTCCCGTATTTCGCGATGAGCGTCTTCGCATGGAGCCAGAGCGCGCTCGCGGCCTCGCGGAAGGGTCGCTTCGAGGCCTGCGCGAGCCCGGCCTGGAGCTCCGCCTCGACCGGTTGAGGCCAGGAGAAGCGCGCGAGGAGGAACACGTACGTGCTGAAGAGGCCGATGGCCGCGTCCATGGATTTGCCGGAGGTTCGTATCTTGCCGACGGCTTCCATGTAGTCGCCTTGGCCGAGGTGACTCGCGAGAGCGCGCGCGTTGCCCTCTTGGAGCGGGCTTATCCTGAAGTCCGCGTGCCCGAGGTTCCGCCCGAGCGCGACCGCGTCGAGCGCCTTCATCTCTTTGACGCATTTCGCGAGCGTGTTCTCGCGCTTCATCGGGTCTTCGTCGCTGTCGTTGAAGACGCGCGAGGACTCGGTCAGCCGCGAGAGCACGGCCCCCGTGAGCGGGAGGGCATATTGCAAATGGTAATAAGCGAACGCGCAGACCTCGTTGAGGAAGAACATCGAGCGCTTGCGCTGAGACTCTTTGAGGAGCTCCTCGACCTCGCCCCAGTGGGCCGACCATATCTCGACCGAGCGCTCGAGCTCAGCGGGGTCGAGCGAGGCGATCGGCACGCGGTCGAGTGGCTGCACACCGAACTGGTCGACCATCCAGTCGTCGTTGGCGTCGGCCTCGACCGGCATGCGCCGGAGCACCTCCATGACTTTGACGGGGTGCAAGCGAGAGAGCTTGTCGCGGAACTCGAGGCGGACCTCGTCGCCGCGCAGGCGCGGCTGATAAAGCTGCCCCGAGGCGCTCATCCTCGTGAGCAAGAACCGGAGCGCCGCGGTCGACTTGCCCTCGGGGACGAGGCGCACGAGCGGCACGATGACCGAGAGCTCGTCGCCTTCGAGCGCGACGGTGACGCGCGACGATCCTTGTACGAAGGTAAAGGAACCCGCGGCCAGATCCGGAACGGGGAAGTCGCCGAACAGGTGCTCGAGCGTCGCGTGCAGCGCGTCGCGGTGCGAGCCCTCGCCGAAGAGGCGAACTGCCGTGTCGAAGAGCTCGTAGTCGGGCTTCGGTGCCCGTATCGGTCGGCGCACCGGCGGCTCGCAGCTGAGCGATGTGATCGCCATGGGCGGCCGATGCTACCATCGTGCGCCGCATGGACGGACGCGAGCGCTGCAAAGCCCACGGACTCGCCTTCGATCCGACGAAGGCCTCGGGGTGTGTGGTCTGCCTCCGCGAGGCCGAGCAGTCGACGAGCTCTCACGCGCCGACCGCGGTGTCCGCGCAGGCCTCGACGAAGAAGCCATTTCCTTGGAGTCGCGTCGGTGCGGTCGCCCCGTTCGTCCTGATCGGGCTCACCGTCTTGGTCGTTGGCGTCGTCGTGCTCTGGGATCGCGCGCACCGCGAGCGCGTCGCGCCGGGCAACTCGGGCGGGGTCGCGCCGAGCGTCCAAATCCGCAAGCCGAAGGGGCCGATGAACGGCCTCGCGCTGCGGCCGCTCGTCCTCGGGACGCGCTGGACCTATCGGCAAAAGACCGAGCTCGACGGCAAGAAGGAAGACTTCACGACGCGCGTCTACGAGGCGCGGCCCGACGACCACGAGGGCGAGGTCATCCTCACCCACGTCGACGCGGGCATGATGTCGGCCTACCCGATGAGTTACACGGCGTTGAAGGACGGCGTCTACACGTCGCTCGGCTTCTTCGGCGCGGGCCGGACCGAGTTCTCGCCGCCTTTCCTCGAGCTGCCTGCCGAGCTCCAGCCTGGCGCCGAGTGGACATGGAGCGGCTCGTCGAGCGGCACGCAGATGGAGATCACCAGCGCGTTCGAGGGGCTCGAGACCGTGACCGTCCCGGCCGGGACCTACGAGTGCGCGCGCGTCGTCCGCACGCTGAAGAAGGTCCAGGGCCACAAAACGCTGCATTTCTACGCGGAGGGCGTCGGCCTCGTGAAGATGGAGGGCTCGCGGCCCGCTGCGCCGCCGCTCATCCCCGCGAGCACGATGCTCTGGGAGCTCGTCGCGTTCGAGCCGGCGCAGTGATCAGCCCGCGAGGCTGCGACCGCACTTCTTGCAAAGCTTCTTCGGGAACACCTTCGGCGCGAAGAGCGCGCTCAGCGACAGGCCGAGCAGCATCGCGAGCGGCGCGAACAGGAAGATGCCGAGCGCCCCAATCCCCGACATGACGATATAGGGCAGCGCGAGCACCCAGGACGCTGCGTAGAGCGCTCGCCAACCGACGAGTCGCCAGTCGATACCGGCCTTCGAATCGACGTGTCCGCAGCGCGCACAGGCGCGGTCGGCCCGGTGAAAAGCATGCAAAGACCCATCGCGCCCGACCTCGCGGGTCGGGCGCTCGATCGCGACCTGGCTCATGGAACCTCCGACTATTGGTAAATCACACCTGACCAATTTGGTCAACCAAGATTTATTATTTACGGGACCCTCCAGCGCTCGCGCGCCGGCGCCGCAGAGCCTCCTCTCGGAGCGCGCGGCTCGGTCGGTCTCGCTCGAAGCTCGCCCGCGTTGGGCGGATCCTCTACGATCGCGCGATGGTGGACGGTCCCTCTCGCGGGGAAGAGCGCCGCGCCGCGGCTCGGCACTTCACCTGCTATCCATTCCATTTTCAGGCGGGTGACGCTGGCGACACCGGCGACACGGAGATCGCCCTCATCCAGGACGTGAGCCCGACCGGGGCGCTCCTCCTCGTCGGCGCCGAGCTCCCGATCGGCACCCGCGTGAAGCTGCACCTCGATTTCCTCGATGGGCTCGACTCGGGCCTCGGGCGCATCGTCGAGGGCCGGGTCGTCCGCAACGAGCGACGCCCGCGCGCGCGCTCGGACGTCTGGCCGTTCGGCGCAGCGGTGCAGTTCACCGAGGAGCAGGCCGATCTCACCGCGAGCGTCCTCGAGCTCGAGCGGCAGATCGAGTCTTCGGGCTGACTCAGCGACGCGCGTGGCGGCGGGGGCCGAGCACGCGCGAGAGGAACGCGTTCTCGAGGATCGCGTCGGGATCGAGCGCGCGGGCGAGCGCCTCGAAATCGTCGGCCTTCGGGTAGCGCGCGAAGAGCTCGGCGCGACGCCACGAGGACTCCTTGCCCCAATGCGGGCGCCCACCGTGGCGCGCGGCGATGCGCTCCGCCTCGTCGAAGTAGCGCCGAAGATCCGGGTTCTCGGCTTGATAGACGCCTACGTGACAGACATCTTCGCCGTAAGCGGGGCTCATCCACGCGTCGTCGCGAGGGACGAACCTGAGCTCGCACGGGAAGTTCACGCGCAGGCCCAGCCGCTCGATCACCGCGGCGAGGTCCTCGAGCGCAGCCGGCGTCCGCGCGAGCGGGATGGCCCACTCGGCCTCGCGGTGAATCGGCGGCATCGCGAGGTTGAAGGCTCGATCGCTGCGGCGAACGACGCTGCTCGCCCCGAGGTACGTGCTCGCGACGAGCGCGTTCACCGACGCGGTGACGCTGGGCACGCGGCGAGCGGCACGCAGAATCCCCTCGAATAGCGTGCGGTTGACGATAACTTCGTCCAAGAAATGCAGCGCTCGCGAGAAGCTCGCGGGCTCGGTCGTGCGCTCGTAGCGAAAGACCACGGCCTTGCCGGTCGAAGGGAGCCACCAGAGCTTCACGTATTCGGCGCTGCGCGCGAGGCCGTCGAGCTCCTTGATCACCGCGCCGATCGGCATCGGCTCGCGCCGCTCGCGCAGGTTGAACGCAGGCGTCACGCGCAGGGTGACGCGCGTGACGACGCCGAGCGCGCCGAGGTGCACGCGCGCTGCGGCGAGCCTGCTGTCGGCGCCGTCGAGATCGAGCACCTCACCCGTGGGCGTGACGAGGCGCAGCGCCGTCACGAGCGAAGCGAGGTTGCCGTGCGCGAGGCTGCTCCCGTGCGTGCCCGTCCCGATCGCGCCGGCGATCGTCTGCTCCGCGATCGACCCGAGGATCGGCATCGCGAGACCGCGCGCGTCGAGCGCCTGCGTGATCTCGAAGAGCCGCGTTCCACCGAGGACGGTGAGCGACTCGCCCTCGCACGCGATCACCCCGCGCATCGCCCCGAGATCGACCGCGAGCTCGTCGGGGACGGCGATGTCCGACCACGAGTGCCCGGTCCCGACGACCTTCAGGCGGAGGTTCTCTCGACGGGCGCGGTCGAAGAGCTCGAGCAGCTCGGTCTCGGACGAGGGAGCGTGCCACTCGCGAGGCGTCGAGCGGAAGACGCGAGACCAGTTGGTGAAGGTTCGGGGGCGCGCCAAGGCCTCATCATATGCGCGAGAGAGCGCTGTACGGCGGGCGAGCCGGTCTTTTGGAGGGTGCGCTTTTTGGCCCGTCTCGAGGCACCAGGCAACAATTCGATCCATGCAGCAAGACGACTTGTTTGGGGCGCATGAAGCGCTTGGGGGCCCGGACAGTTCGGGGTGGTACATCGCGCACGGGGGCGAGACGCGGGGGCCGATGGGGCTCCCCGACTTCCTCTCGCAGGCAGCGTCGGGATCGTGGGGCGACGCGTGCCTCGCGTGGCGCAGGCCGTGGCGCGCGTGGCGCTCCATCGAGTCGGTGCGCGAGGTCCAAGCGATGCGGCGCGCGCAGCGGTCTCGTGGCGCGCGGTTCGTCATCGACAAGTTCACTCCGCAGCAGAGCGAGCAGCTGCGCTTTCACCGAGCGGCGGCGTGGATCGCGCTGGCGACCGACGAGCTCGAGGTCATTACGATGACGCTGAGGGCAGCGCTCGAGCAAACCCAAGCGACAGCCGGGCTCGCGCACCTCGCCGTCACACCGGGCGGAGCGTTCGAGACCCGCTCCGCTATTGGCCTGTCTGCGATGCCGAGCCTCGGTGGATTGGTCGATAGATCCGACCCCGCGATCAGGGCGGCGCAATTCGGGGCCTCGATCCTGAACGTGCCGCAGACGACCGCGGGCGCAATATCGGCTTGGCGATTGGGGGATAAGCTCCCTGGTGGGCTCGCGTCGGTGCCGATGACGCTGCAGCCCTCCAAGCCGAACACCGCAATCGACGCTCCGCTCTCGGGCGTGGCCGTCATCCCTATCTATTGTGGAGTCGGGCTCGCGGCGGTGCTCGAGCTCGGGCGCGCGGACCATCCATTCCGACAGACCGATCGCAGCCTGTTCTCGATGCTCGGCCGGCGCGCCTCGGCGAAGCTCGCGCGGGACCGAGCGAGCGCGCTCGACTGAGCGCAGCGGTTCGCGGAGGCCGTACGCGACTGGGGACCCTCTGACACAGCTGTCGCGGGCGGCGCCGAGCCCATCGAGGGGGGGCGGCGAGAGTTTCTCGACAATTGCTGGAAGTGTGGCGCTTCGCCGACGTCGTCAGAACCCGGACGCGAGTTGGCGCGAACCTTGCCACGGGCTGCCGACATTCGTTCGACACCCAAGCAACTAGCTTTTGTGAGCCTTTTGGTCGCGCGCCGAGATCTTCATCGTGCGACCATCGATGACGCTCTCAAGGAGTTCGTACATGACTCAACCGCGCCTGTTCATTCTCGGCTTCGCCGCATGCGCGCTCGCCGCCCCGCTCTTGTCCGGGTGCGAGGTCGCGGCCATTGCGATCGGGGCGACCGCCGCCGACGACGATGAGGATTATTACGACGACTACTCCGATTACCAGACGATGGCACTCCAGGTCCGCGACGCCAAGCTATCGGGTAGTCTGGGCGACGTCCAAAGCTTCCAGTCTTTCGCGAGCGACACAACCGCCTACTCTGACTCGTCTGGTACTTACATTACTGTCTGGGTTCGCAATGACTCCCCGCACTGGGTCGTCATGTCCAACCTGAGCTTCGACGCCGACCTCAGCTCCCCAATCTTCGATCCGGGGGCGGTGCTCGACTCCACGGACCCGCGGGTCCGGGTCTCCATGACGAACCTCGGGTGCTCGGGGACTGGAGTCGACGCTGACACGCTGCCCTACGAGAACAACCCAGTCGAGACGACCGTCGAGGTCACCGCGAGCACTTACTCCGGTATGGTGCACCTCAAGGTCGAGAGCCGATATACGAACCTCGACACTGGCCTGCCCGAGACGATGACGACGGAGCTCGACGTCGTCCGGCCCGAGGCCTCCTGAGAGGTCAGCGCCCGCCTTCCAAATAGCGCTCCAGATTCCGACCGCTCTTTTTGAAGGCGGAGCGCATCAGCTTCTCGAACAGCGGTGTAATGAGCCGGGCAGCGGGCGCGGGCTCGATCGAGAAAATCCAGTCGATACGGGTCTTGCCGAGCCCCGGCTCCGAGAAGCGGAAGTCCTCGACGACGGCGCGCGCGAGCGGGCTCGACGATTCGAAGATCGTGAAGCAGAAGCGCTTGTTGGGCTCCCAAACAAGGAAGCGCTCGCCGAAGGTCCCGAGCCCGACCAGGCTGACCTCACGCTCGGCGCCGATCCCTTCGTGGCTGTCTGAAAGCCAACGCGCTCGGCGCATCATGGGGAACCACCGCGTCCAGGATTCAGCGTCGGCGAACGCTGCAAAGACGCGATCGACCGGCGCGTTCAGGACCGCAAAGTCGCGGAAGGAGACGGGCGCGGTGTCGATGAACGAGGTTGTTTTGGGCTCGTAGGGGAATCTCACGGCGCGGAGCTTACCCTACTGGCTGACTGCTGGCAGAGCGGCGAAGCTCGTGCGAGCGTCGGGGCATGTCGAAGTCAGCGGGAGTGGACGAGGGCGCGGCAAACCGGACTCTGCCTTTCGAAAGGAAGCGAGCGCTCGGGCGGAGTCACCTCGAGGTCATGCCTCTCGGTCTCGCGGCGGGCTACGGCGTTGGCGCTGCGGACGTGGAGTTCGCGCGCGAGCGAGGCGTGGACTTCTTCTATTGGGGCTCGGCGCGACGTCGCGGCTTCGGAGAGGGGCTGCGGCGCGTGCTCGCGAGGGACCGCGCTTCGACGAAGCTCGTCATTCAAACCTACGCGCGCTGGCCCTCGGGGATTGGGCGCTCGCTCGAGCGCGCGCTGCGCGCCCTCAAGACCGACTATGCCGATGTTCTCTTGCTCGGATGGTGGAACCTGCCGCCTCGCGCCGCGATCTTGGACGCCGCGGCGGAGACGGTCGCGCGCGGTTTGGCGAAGCACATCATGGTGTCGAGTCATCACCGGCCGACCTTCGTCGAGCTCGCGCGCGACCCACGCATCGACCTCTTGATGCTGCGCTACAACGCCGCTCATCCGGGCGCGGAGCGGGACGTCTTTCCGCTGCTCACGAGCGATCGCCCGGGCGTGGTCGGCTACACGACGACGTCGTGGGGGCAGCTGCTCGACGCCTCGCTGACGCCGACGGACGAGCGAACGCCGACGTCGACGGATTGCTATCGATTCTCGCTCGGGCAGCCCGGGATCGACGCGTGTTGGATGGGCGCGCGCAACCGCAGCGATCTCGAGGTCGCGCTCACCGCGATGGAGCTCGGGCCCCTCTCCGCAGAAGAGGACGCGTGGATACGTCGCGTCGGCACGGCCGTGCGCGACCGAACCAAGGCTCGTGCGGGCGGCATGAACGTCGCGGACCGCATCGTGAACCTCGTCTCTGGATTCGGGTTCAAGTCGACGACCGAGCTCGTGAAGAGCGCCTGAGCGCTTGAGGCACGGCGCAGGCGACCCTAGCGTGCTCTCTATGCCTGAAACGCTCCGCTATTCGCTCGATGGACAGGTCGCGACCGTCGCGATGGATGATGGCAAGGCAAACGCCTTGTCGC
This sequence comes from Polyangiaceae bacterium, assembly GCA_046351325.1. GTDB lineage: Bacteria > Myxococcota_A > Polyangia > Polyangiales > Polyangiaceae > Xiheicaenibacterium. The sequence continues at coordinate 38,961 of JAXLYR010000003.1, forward strand.
ACGAGATGATCGAGGGCCTCCTCGGCGCGATCGATCGCGCCGAGACAGAGGCCTCCGCGCTCGTCCTCGTCGGGCGCCCGGAGCGATTCTCCGCGGGGTTCGATCTCAAGATCATGATGAGCGGGCCGGAGCCGGCGAAGGCTCTATTGAGGCGCGGCTCGGAGCTGCTCATGCGACTCTACGGTTGCAAGGTCCCGCTCGTCATTGCGTGTACGGGTCACGCGCTCGCGGGCGGCGCGCTCATGGTCCTTACGGGCGACGTGCGCATCGGAGCCGACGGGCCCTTCAAGCTCGGATTGAACGAGGTCCAAATCGGTTTGCCAGTCCCGGTTCTGGCGATGGAGCTCGCCCGGGATCGACTGCTCGCGAGCGAGCTCACTCGGGCCACGCTGCTCGCCACGATCTACACACCTGTCGAGGCCGTTCGAGCAGGCTATTTGGACGAGGTCGCGCCCGTCGCAGACGTTCTGTCCAAGGCACAAGCCACTGCCCAAAGATTGGCCGAATTGGGTCGAGCTCCATTCGTGGCTACGAAGACTCGACTTCGACAGAGGACGATTGACTTCATCAATTCGTCACTCGAGTCCGATATGGCATCAATCCTGCCGGCTTAGACCGAAGTCAGCGACGAAGCCCCCTATTCCAGGGCCGCAATCGACCAGCGTGTGATACGAAGAGCGCCATGGCGCGAAATCGGCTCGGCGAGCGTGTCCCATGCTCGGCGCCCGCGTTCCTGACTGTCGCGGCCGTTCCCTTCACGCTCTCTCGCGGTTCGCACCTGCTCACCCTCGTGGCGAAGCTGACGCTCTCGCTCGAGAGTGGGGAGCGAGCGCTCATCACCGAAGAGCCGCTGCTCCTCGACGGTGACGTTTATCGCGGAGAGCCGGAGTCGAGCAGCTTGCTCACGGCCTCCGATTTCGCGCCGCTCAAGCGCCGCGTCGACGTGACGCTCGTCGGTCACGCGTACGCGCCGCACGGCCGCGCGACGACAGGCCGCGTCGCACTCGAGATCGGAGACTCCGAGCGGATGCCGGGCCGGCGACTGCATCGAGAGATCGCGGTCTTCGGTCCTCGCATGTTCGCGCGCGGCGGCGTCGGCGTGACGGATCCTGCGCCGTTCGAGCGCGTGCCGCTCATCTACGAGAACGCCTTCGGCGGGCTCGGATTCGCACACAACCCCGTGGGGAAGGGCATCGCAGGCGAGCGCGTTCCCGAGCTCGAGGATCCTTCGTCGCTCGTGAAGACGACGCTCGATCGACCGATGCCGGCCTGCTTCGCGCCGATCGCGCCGGCCTGGGAGCCTCGTCGCTCGCGGCTCGGAACCTACGACGAGCGCTACGTCGCCGAGCGATGGCCGTACACGGCGGCGGATTTCGACGTCGCTCATTACCAGGCCGCGCCCGTCCAGCTCGAGGCTCTTCATGGGGACGAGCTCCTGACTCTGACCGGCGTCCGTGAGGATCCCGCGCCGCTCGTGACGCGGCTCCCGGGCGTGCGCGTGCGCGCTCGCTTCGTTCGCACAGCGTCGACGAGCGTGAGCTCCGAGCCTCTCGAGCTCCGGATCGACACGCTCCACATCGACGCTGACGCTCGCGTCGCGACGCTGACCTTCCGCGCGTCGGTCTCGATCTCCGAGGCGCGAGCGCCCGAGCTCGATCGCGTGCTCTTCGAGTGCACCGACGCGAGCGGCGCTGCGCTGCCGAACGGCGTCCCAGAAATACCTGCGGCGGCCGCGGAGGGTGAGACCACGCCGCCCGAAATTCTGGTCGCTCGACACCTCGAGGCCGCGGGGCTGAGCTCGGCGGCAGCGCTCGCTGCGCGCACCACGGTCGCGCGAGACGAGATCCTGGCAGGCCACGCCGAGCTCGACGGACGCGATTTCGCAGGGGTCGATCTGAGCGGCGCGGACCTGCGCGGCCGCTCGTTCGCGAAGGCTGTCTTGGTCGGCGCGCGCTTGTCGGGCGCGCTGCTCGCGGGCTGCGATTTGTCAGGCGCGCAGCTCCTCGGGGCCGACCTCGAGGGCGCTGACCTCAGCGGCGCCAAGCTCGAGGGCGCGGATTTGACCGGAGCGAAGCTCACTGCGGCGCGGCTCAATCAAGCGAAGGTCGGGCGCGCCGTCTTCCGCAAAGCGCACGCAGCCGGCGCGACGTTCGACGCTGTGACAGGAGAGAGCGCGGCGTTCGTCGAGGCCGATTTGGCGGGGGCGTCGTTCGTCGGGGCAGATCTCAAGGCCTCTGATTTCACACGCGCGAAGCTCGAGGGCGCGTCGTTCGCCGACGCGAAGCTCCACGCGGTGCGGCTCTACGAAGCGCACGCGACGGGCGCGTCCTTCGCGAAGGCAGAGCTCCCTGGTGCGCGCGGTGAAGAGGCTCATCTCGACTCCGCGTCCTTCGAGCAGGCCAACCTCGAGGGCTCCGTCTTGGACGCTGCGAACGTCGAGCGCGCGAACTTCTCCGGCGCGCTGATGAAGGAGGTGGGCCTGCGTCACGCCTCGTGCCGCGGCGCCACGTTCAACCGCGCGGACCTGCGGGCCTCTCGCCTCGCGAGCTCGGATTTCACGAGCGCCAAGCTCGCGGGCGCGAACTTGATGAAGGCCACGTTCGAGGCCGCCACGCTCGAGCGCACCGATCTCCGCGGAGCGAATCTGCACGGCGCCGAGTTCCTCGAAGCAAAAATCCGCGACCTTCAGCTCGACGGCGCGATCCTCACAGACACGAAGCTCGCCTCGAGGTCCTCATGAGCGAAACGATCCTGACCACGCGCGCCGCTCTCGAGGCAGCCATCCTCGCGGGTCGCGCCGCGGGGGTGAGAGTCGAGGGCGTGGACCTCAGCGAGCTCCGCGCGGCGGACGCGAACCTGACGGGCACGAGCTTCGCCCGATGCTCAGGTCACGGCGTCGACCTGCGAGGCGCAAGGCTCGGCGGCGCTGACCTATCGGGCATTCGGCTCGACGGGGGCACGCTCGAGAACGCCGACGCGCAGAACGCCCTGTTCGACGGCGCCGAGCTCAACGGGACCGATCTCGCGGGCGCGAAGCTCGACGGTGCTTCGCTCGTGAGCGCGCGCTTGACCGAGCTCCGGTGCACGGGCGCGGTGCTCACGCGCTTGCGCGGCGCAGGCGCGGTCTTCACAGGCGTGGACCTCGGTCGCACGACGCTCGCGGGGGCCGCGCTCGAGGGCGCCGTGTTCGAGCGGGTCAGGTTCGACGGCGGCGATCTCGACGCTGCGAATCTTTCGGGGGCGCGCTTCGTCGAATGCTCGTTTGCGTCGGTCAACATGCGCGGCATCATGCTCGACAGCGCGTCTCTGCGCGGCGCGGATCTCTCGCGCACGCGCTTCTCGAGCGCGTCGATGTCAGCGGTGGATCTCACCGGAGCGCGCCTCGTGAAGGCGAACGTCAGCGGCGTGGATCTCTCGACCGCCAAGCTCGCGGGCGCGGCGATCATCCAGACGCTCGCAGAGAACACCATCCTCACGGGGCTCACGCTCGTCGGCTGCGATCTCTCGAGCTCGACGTTCTCGGACTCGGATCTCAGCGGCGCGGACCTCACGGGGGCCTGCATCGAGAAGACGAGCTTCGAGCGCAGCAACCTCACCGGGGTGAAGCTCCACCAAGCGCGCGGTCGGTTCGTGAACTTCGGCGGCGCCAAGCTCGAGGACGCGGTGCTCTCCGAGGCCTCGTTCGTGTCGGGTGAGTTCTCGCGGGCCGTGCTCACGCGGGCGCGTGCTCAGCGCGCGTCCTTCCGCAAGGCCGTGCTCGAGGGCGTCGAGCTGAGCCGCGCCGATCTGCGAGAGGCCGACTTCACCTACGCCGACCTCTCGCACGCGAGAGCGATCGAGGCCGATTTGCGCGGGGCGCTCCTCGTGCAGGCCGATGTGCATCGCTGGGAAGCCGCGAACGCTCAACTCGCTGGAGCCAACGTCGAGGGCCTGAAGACGACTGATCCCAACCGCGCGCGCGCCGAGGACTTCACTCCATGATCCTACCGATCGAAGCCAGAGAACCCCTGAAGACCGCCAATGACGGCGACGACCTCAAGTCCATCGTGCTCGCCGACGGCGCGCGCGTGGTCGTCGGTGACCGAACCTGCGTCATCGCCGATCCTGCGGGCAGAGTGCTCGTCCGCTATCGGGGCGACGGCTCGCTCGAGCTCGCGAACGCGACGGGCGACATCACGCTGGCCGCTCCGCAGGGGCGCGTCGTCTTGACCTCGGGTGAGGGCGTCGAGGTCGACGCGCCCGCGGTCGACGTCCGCACGGGGAAGGCCTCGCTCACGGCGCGCGCGATCACGACGACCGCGATCGAGCTCACGCAGACCGTCGACCGCATCGAGGTCCGAGCGACCCGCATCCTCGAGCGCGCGCGCGACGTGTTTCGCGACGCGAGCGGCTTGGTTCAAGAGCGCGCCGGGCAGCTCCGCACGTTGGTCCAAGGCACGCTCACGGTGCAGAGCGGTGAGACCACGATGCTCTCCGAGCGCGAGACCACCATCGACGGCAGCAAGATCCACCTCGGCTGACAGGAGTGTAACAATATGATTCCTGCTTCGACCAAGGCTGGTGGGGTGCTCAATGGGGTCCCCGATATTTGTTTGACCCCCGCTCCGCCCGGCCCGCCCGTGCCGATGCCGTACCCGATTATCGGTCAATTGCCGCAGGCCAACGGCGTCGTCACGAAGGTCGTCATCGAGAACAAAGAGACCTGTGTCGAGGGCTCGAAGCTCCCGAAGGTCGACGGAGACCAATCCGGTACGAACGGTGGTGTCGTGTCGGGTCAGAACATGGCCGAGGCCGCCGCCAAGACCTTCAGTTCGAAGGTCACGTTCGATGGCAAGAAGGTCGTATTCCAGACTTCGGTCTTCGGGATGAACGGCTCGAACGCGAACATGCCAGGGGGGATGCAGGTCGCGCCTTCCCAGAGCAAGGTCCTCGTCGGGCCCTGATCGGGGCCCGACTGTGCTGTAAGTCAGCGACGGCGCCGACTGCGGGCGACCAGCGCGAGGGCAGCGAGCGCGACCAAGATTGGTGAGTGCGCTCGGCTGTCCGCGGCGCGGCAGCTGCAGCCCGAGTCGTCGGAGGACGCTCCATCTCCGCCCGCGCCAGTGCCGCCGCTCGAGCCGCCCGCGCCAGGGCCGGGCCCCGGACCGCCGCCGCCATTACCGGCCCCGGTTCCACCTGCGCCGCCAGTCCCCGGGTCGGGGATCTGATTGGGGTTCTGGCCATCGAGGACGACGATGGTCACCGACTGAGGCGGCAAGTCGAGCTGTGCGGCGTTCGCGGCGAGGTTGACCGTCGTGGTCGACACCGTCGCTGATCCGAAGTTCGAATACGCCGTAGCGGTCTCGGGGACGAAGTTGCCATAGTCGATCGTAGCGGGCTCGGTGCCGCCGCCCTCGTTCGCGAGGACCACCGTCATGCGCGTCTCGGAGACCGACGCGAATGCTTTAACGCTGTTAGAACCAGCGGGGGTCGCCGGGACGCTCACGTCCTCGAAGTGACCGCCCTGGCCATCGAAGTTGCGGAAGATGCGGAACGCCGAGAACGCGATCTGGTTGGGCTCCGGGGCGCCCCACGCCGTCGCAATATCGACGCCGTCGCGCCCGAAGATCCCCAGCACTTCGGCGTACGTCACCGCGCCGACTGGTGCATCGTGATCGTAAAAGGAGTATTCGGATATGGCGAGCTTGGTCCCGGGATAATGCTGGTCCACCCACGCGCGCATCCTCGGGATCAAGTAGATAGGAGCGTTGATCCAGGACGGGTCCGTGTACGAAGGATCCCAGAGGCTGCGCACGCGCTCGGGGTTCGAGCCGCCCTGCGGGTAATAGTGCAGATCGAGATAGTGCAGGATGCGCGTGCCGGTTTGGTCCTCGTAGGCCTTCGCCTGATCGAGGAGCCAAGCGACCAGCTCTTCACCGTTGTGATTGGCGCGGTCGGGGCTCGAGGCGTCGCAGTAGCCGACCTGCATGTCGAGATCGGAGCATAGATAATTGAGATAACCCCACTCCGCGGGGCCTGCGATTTCAGCCGTCGGATCGGCCGCCGCGATGGCAGCGCCGTAGTCCCGCATCCTCTGCCAGAGCTCGTCATAGCCGAGCCGCGTCTTGCGAACGTCGCGGTGCGTGGAGCTCCAGAGCGCAGGCTCGTTGTCGAGCGCATAGATGCGCTTGCCGGCCGCGGCCCCGTGCTGCGCTGTCAAATAGGTGACCCAACCGCCGGCGTCTGCGGGCATGAAGGGCTTGTTGATGCGCGCGGCGTCGCCGCAGTCGAGGTTCTGTCCGTTGTGCTGGCCGTTGCCGCAGTCTGTGTCGTAGGGGTCGACCTGATCCTGAGCGCCGAAGATGCTGACAGGGCAGCCGCAGTCGAAGGGGTGATTGTATTTGGCGGCCTTCGACACCCAACCCATCGTCGGTATGGTGAAGAGCGCGAGCGAGCCGTGGTCCGCGGCCGATTGGAGAAAGGCGTTCGCGCCGCTCGAGGACTTGGGATCAGCGGGTGGGTTCGAACAGTAATTGCCGGCGTCGCCCCAGCAGCCCGGCAAGGCCTCGAAGAAGTAGTCCTGCCCCGTATTGTCGACGTCGATCTCGTAGTTGTAGCGAGTCGTGCGATTACCGCCCCAGCGGGTCGCGGTCGTGCCGCCAGCGACCTGTTCGTCGCTCGCGAAGTTGACGCCGTAGACCCATTTGGAAATGACCCTACCTGGGTTCTGCGGCTCGACGGTGACGGTCACGTCAGCGCGGGCGGACAGCGTGGAGAGCGACAAGATCGACAGACAAGCGAAGAGGACCGGGCGGCGCATGAACCCATCGGAGCGACCGGGCTCGAGGGTGTCAATGACGGCGCGCCGTCTCGGTGCTCGGCGACAGTCAGAGGAGACGAATGTGATGACGCGAAAATGGGCGCTCGAGTTTGCGATGCAGTGGGCGGCTGCGTGGAACGCGCGCGACCTCGACAGGGTGCTCGCGCATTTCGCCGACGACATCGAGTTCACGAGCCCGCGCGCGGTGGAGGTCGTTGGTGCACCAACGATTCGAGGGAAGGCCGCGCTGCGGAGCTATTGGGAGCGCGCGCTCGCGCAGGTCGGCTCGCTGTCGTTCACCGTCGAGCGCGTGCTCTTCGACGAGGAGCTGCGCGAGGTCGCGATCGTCTACACGTCTGTAATCGACGGGCGATCGAGGCGAGTCTCGGAGAACCTGATCTTCGGCGACGGTGCGCTCGTCACCCGGGCCGAGGTGTTCCACTCGGTGCTGCCTGCGTAGCGCGCAAACGAGCCGCCCACTTCGGTACGAACACGAGCGCGCCGACGAGCGCGAGCGCGCTGGCGACGTAAGCAGGTGGGCCGGCCGCGCTGGTCTCGGCCGCGAGCTCGCCGCGGGTCCACGAGACCTCGAGCGCCGAGCCGTGCACGAGCGGGCCGATCGTGAGCGACCACGCGGCGTGCGCTGCGATCGCGGGCCACGCGCCACCGAGCTCGGCGTAGATGGTCGCGAACAAGAGCCCCGTCGTGAGCGAGAGCGTGACGTTCGCGGCGCTCGCGCCGGTGAGGAGGAACGCGGTCGGCGAGAGGAGCGCCGCGAACACGACCGCGGCGCGCTTGGGCAGGCCGGCGCGCGAGGCAAAATGCAGGGGAAACGCGCGGAGGAAGACCTCGTCGCGGATCGCGCCCGCGGTGACGGCCAGCATCGACAGCACGATCATGCTGTCGAACTTGCCCGGATGCAGCGAGGCCCAGCCGAGCCCGTGCGAGAGGATGATCGTCGCGAGCGCGATCGACGCGAGGAACCCCGCGGCCGCGAACGACCGGCGCGCGATGAGCCGACGGGACGACGCGCCCTCGTCGGGCAAGACCGTCCAAGCGATCCCCGCGCGCCCCGCCGCGATGTCGACGAGCAGCGCGCCCCCGAGCGGTTGAAGGAGCGGCGACGACGTGAGGACGCCCGCGACGATGAGGAGCACCGCGCGGAGCCCGACGAGCCAGAGCGCGCCGTAGCCGAGCGAGGCCAAACGCTGGCGATGCGTGAGCTCGGGTGGGCGCTTCGGTGCGGCCGGAGCGGCTGCGTCGGCGTCGCCGCGTCGCGCACGCGCAGCTCGCTTGCCGCGACGCCGTGTGTTCGGCGACTCGTCTGGAGTGGACTCGACAGATGGGTTCGGCTCGGGTGTTTCAGCGGCGCCGGAGTCTTCACCAGCCTGGCCGGCATTGGACTTCGTATCGGCCTCGCCGCTCGGCTCCATCACGTGGGTTCTAGCCTCCTCTCTCCTGAGAGTCAGGGAAACGTTTCTCCGATTCGACGAAGCGGGAGTAGCGCTAAGCTCCCGTGGCCGCCGGGTTGACGAGAGATCCTCGGTGAGCATCTTCGGCCCACGCCATGTGCCCCTACTGCCGGACCAACGCGCCGCTCGTGTATCGGGGGATTCGAGCCTACTGTGCGGCCTGCGGTCGGCAGCGCACGGTGCTCTCCGCTTCGTCGCTCACGTACGCGGGGCAGGGGAGCAAAGCGGGCGGCGCAGCGCTGCGCGTGTTCGGCTGCGGCGCGCTCCTGATCGGCGGCGGCATCGCCTCGGTGTTCGGCCTGCTCTTCTGGGCCGCGGTGTCCGCGACCGCCGGGCTGATCGCCGGTGGCATCCTGTTCGGGCTCTCGCTGCTCGTGTTTTGGCTCCTCAACCGCGGCGGCCGCAGCTTGGAGCAGAGCGGCGATCAGGCGCGGCAGCGCAAGCGCGAGCAGGCGCTCTTCGCGATGGCGGCGACGAGCGGCGGCATGCTGCGTCCCGTGCAGGCTGCGGCCGCGCTCGAGCTCACCGTCGACGAGGCTGACAAATTCCTCACCGACCTGGCGAAGACGCGCCCGAGCGACGTCGGCGTCGAGGTCACCGACGAGGGTGAGGTCGTCTACACGTTCCCTCAGCTGATGCCTCGCCAAGCCACCCCGTGGGGCACCGCCGCGTCATTCGACGAGCGCCTGCGCGAGCGGATGCGTATCGCGGCGTCGGCGCGGCCGCCGTCCCAACCCCCGGCCAAGGTCGTCGACGCCGACTTCCGCGACGTCGAGGCCGAGCGCGAGGCGCAGGCCGACGATGCTGCGCAGCGCGAGGGTCAGAGCCGCGTGGGCTTGCCGAAGAGGTAGCCCTGCAGCAGGTTGCAGCCGAGCTCGATGAGCGTGTCGCGCTCGGCGGCGGTCTCGACGCCCTCACCGACGACGGTCGAACCGATGTCGCGGCTGACCTCGTTGACGGACTTGATGAGCTTGCGTTTGACGGGGTCGGTGTCGACGCCGCGCACGAGCGCCATGTCGAGCTTCACCACGTCGGGGCGCAGTTGCGTGAAGCTCGTGAGGCCCGCGTAGCCCGCGCCGAGATCGTCGAGCGCGATGCGGAAGCCCATGCTGCGGAGCTCGGCCATTTTGACCTTCGCTTCCTCGACGTCGTGGAGCGCTGCACGTTCGGTGATCTCGAGGACGACTGCGGGCGCGACGAGCGACAGAGGCTCCTCGCGCGAGGTGAGGAGCTCGTCGAGCAGATCGTCCGCGTGCAAATTCACGAAGAGGTAGTGACGCCCCGAGGCCTGCACGGCGAACTGACCGGCGCGCGCGCGGATGGCTCGACCGAGCTCGCGTAGCTCGCCGAGGGACTCGGCCATGTCGAGCAAGTCTCCGGGCCCGCGCATCGAAGGCTCGTCGCTGCGGACGAGCGCTTCGTAGGCGTAGAGCTTGCCGGTCGGCAGGACGATGGGCTGATACGCCATCCACAGCTTCTCCAGGGCGCTGTCCCACCTGCCGCGATCGGGCAGGTTGTCCATCTCCATCTCGACGGTCTCGAGATCCTCGAGCATGCGGAGGGCGTCGGTCTTCGCCCGGGCGGACTTGCGAGCGCGCACGGCCTTGTCCATCGCGGTTACAAGTCTGTCAGTCGCGATGGGCTTGAGGAGATATTGGAACGCACCGTGCTCGACGGCTTGCGCCGCTGTCTCGACATCGGGCGCGTCCGTCATCAGCAGGATCGGGAGATCGTCGTCGCGCTCGCGCGCTTGCCTTAGGAGATCGAGCCCCGAGAGCCCCTGCAGCGTGACGTCGGTGATCACCGCGTCGACGCGCGAGCCCGCGGCGAGCTCGCGCGCGGCGCGCAGCCCATCGTTCGTGAACTGAACCGCGAAGCCCGACTCCTCGAGCGTGCGCGCGACCGTGCGACTCGGGTCGCCCTCGACGACGAGGATGAGCCCGCGCGACGCCCCCTTGAGCTCGCTCGTCAGACCGAGCTCGGCCGCGTGCAGGTCGAGCGACTCGGTCAAAGTTGAGTCGGAGAGGTCGGCTTTGGCCATCAGGCTCTTTCGCGCAAACAACTTGGGCTCGCCTTCGCTCACCCAACAGGGGGACTCGTTCCCCTCGCAGGGGGACTCGTTCCCCTCACTTCGCTCGGCGAACAAGTCTCGCTTGGCGAGTGAGGTCTCCGCAACATCTCCGCATTCGAGGCGACGGTTTGCGCACAAAAGCAAAGCGGCCGCTCGAGCCGAGCGGCCGCAGCGCTATCTCAGCGAGCGATCAGTTCGTGCAGAGCACGAGCGACCAGCTGTTGACGGTGCCGACGTCGGAGGAGGTGTCGTCAGCGAAGCGGACGGACCAGGTCCCGTTCGGCGAGGTGTTGTTGAAGGTCGCGAACGAAGCCTCGGGTGAGTAGCAGTTGCTGAAGGGCGCCGTGCCCCCCGTGACTGCGCTCGCGCAGGTCGAGTCCAACACCGTGTTGGTGAAGTTGTCGCCGCTGCTCCCGTTGTCGGTGTTGATGTCCAACGCCATTCCGCCCGGAGCGGTGAGGAACATGTCAACGTCGTTGTCCCAAGTGTGGGTGATGTTGAAGACGAGCGCAGCCTTCTGAATCAGGCCGGAGACACCACTCACGACGACGTTCGAGGTGAGCCCGCCCGCCGGCACGCCGTCCGGAATCGCCCCACCAGTGCCGGGGTAGACCAGGAGGTGCTGGCCACCACCGCAGGCCGGGAAGTAGGCCGGAAGCGCGCAGCTCGGGTCAGCAGCGTCGGTGCCGTTGACCCCGTTGTTGTCGATGCCGTCGTTGCAGTTGATCTCGGGTAGCGCGCAGATTGAGGGCGAGCCGGCGCAGGTGTAGCCAGCCTCGACCGTGCAGGTCGCCGAGCAGCCGTCGCCGGGGTTGTTGTTGCCGTCGTCACAAGCCTCAGGCGAGGTCACGGTGCCGTCGCCGCAGTGGATCGTGTCGATGCGGAGGTCGAAGGTTGTCGCCGCGGTCGGGTTGCCCCAGCTCTCGAGGACGACATAGATCGGACCCGCGGCCGGCGCGGTGTAGGTGATCCCAGTGGTTTCGTTGGCGTCCGTGCTCGCTGCGCAGGTGACGCCAGCGCCGCACTGCGGCTGGGTGAGGATGTGGAAGACCGCGTCGAGGCCGCCGAGCTCGCGCACCTTGATGGTGTCACCAGCGAGGGCATTGACCTGGAAGACAAGGTCGTAGCCGCTCGGAGCGGTCGTGCTCACGTCGACGCAGTTGGTGCCCGCGTTGTAGTTCTCGGTGTCGCCGTACTGCGCGATGTTCGTGCCGGCGAACTGGAACGTGGGGCTGTTGACGATGATCGGCGCTGCGCAAGTTGCCGCCGGGATGTTCGTGCACACCGAAGGCGAGCCCGAGCAGGTGTAGCCAGCTTCGATCGTGCAGGTCGACGAGCAACCGTCGCTCGAGTTTCCGTTGCCGTCGTCGCAGGGCTCTCCTTGCTCCACGACCCCGTCGCCGCAGGTCGCGATCTCGAAGCGGAGATCGTAGGTCGAAGCTGCGGGCGGCGTGTTCGAGTAGCTCTCGACGATGACGTAGTAGGTGCCAGAGGTCGTCGCCGTGTACTGCAGTCCCGTCGTCTGCTCACCGTTGCCGGCGCCAGGGAGGCTGTCGTACGTCGCGAGGCAGGCGCCGGCGCCGCAGGTCGGACCGACGAGCTGCCAGACCACGTCGAGGGTGCCGAAGTTCTTGACGTTGAGGCGCTGGCCCGCGTTGAGGTTGACCGAGAAGACCAACTCAGGCGAGGCGTTCGGCGTACCGACGACATCGGTGCACGACGCCGCGGTGAAGTCGTAGTTGTCGCTGTACTGCGCGATGTTCGACCCGGCGAAGGTGAACCCGTCGGTTGCGACGATGGGGCTGCCGCAGTCGACGCCCGGTGTCTGCGTGCAGACCGAGGGTGAGCCGGTGCAGGAGTAACCCGACTCGACCGTGCAAGTCGCCGAGCAACCGTCGCCAGGGTTGGTGTTGCCGTCGTCGCAGGGCTCACCGAGCTCGACCGCGCTGTCGCCGCAGGTCGCGACCGTGAAGTGCAGGTCGATCGTCGCGGTCGGGCTGGGGCTGGCCGAGTAGCTCTCCACCGCGACGTAGTAGGTGTCCGTCGTGGTCGCGGTGAAGGTGAGGCCCGGGTTCTCCGGGTCGTCCCACTTCGCGAAGCAGGTGCCGGCGCCGCAGGTGCCCTGCGTGACCTGCATCACCGTGTCGAGCGTGCCCAAGTTCTGGATGTTGAGGCGCTCGCCAGCGTTCAGCGAGATTTGGAAGACGACCTCGGGGGACGCGTTCGGCGAGCCGCCCACGTCCTGACAGGAGGCGTCGCTGTAATTGTAGTTGTCTGCGTACTGAGCGATGTTCGAGCTCTGGAAGACGAAGCCGTCGCTCGCGACGATCGGGTTCGCGCAGTCGAGGCCCGGCGTCTGCGTGCAGACTGACGGGGTACCGGCGCACGAGTAGCCAGCTTCGACAGCGCAGGTCGGGCTGCAGCCGTCGCCAGCGGCGATGTTGCCGTCGTCGCATTGCTCGCCGGAGCCGATGGCGCCATCACCGCAGGGGCTGATCTCGAACAAGAGGTCGACGTTCGAGGTCGGGGTGCTCGAGCTGTAGGTGTCGATGACGACGTAATAGCTACCGGTCGTCGCGGCCTGGAAGACCAGGCCTGGCGTGATCTCGGAGTTGCCGATGCCGTCGAAGGAGCCCAAGCAGGTCGACGCCGTGTCGCACGCGCCGTTGAGGACGTGCATGAGTACGTCCGCGGTGCCGCTCTCCGCGACGTGCAGCGTGTCGCCAGCGTTGAGGTCGACGGTGAAGACGACGTCCGGCTTGGCCGACATGCCGGAGTTCGCCGCGCAGCTCGCGTCGGTGTTGTTCAGATCGTCGCCGAAGGTGTCGAGGGTCGCGGCCTGCCACGTGAAGCCGTCGCCGGTCACCTGGATGGGTGTCGAGCAGCTGCCCGCGAGCTCACAGAAGCTCGGCATGCCGCTGCAGCCGTAGCCCTGCTCGACGACGCAGGCGGAGCTGCAGCCGTCGCCGTCGGCCATGTTCTGGTCGTCGCACTCCTCCATCCCGGCGACGATGCCGTCGCCACAGCCGGTGGAGCACACGCTCGGCTCGCCCATGCAGGCCCAGCCGGTCTCGGTCGCGCAGTTGCCGTCGCAGCCATCCGCGGGCGTCGTGTTGCCGTCGTCGCATTGCTCGGCGCCGGCTGCGACGACGCCATCGCCGCAGTCCGCGGCGCAAACGCTGGGCGAAGCCGTGCCGCAGTCGTAGCCGGACTCGACCGCGCACATCGACGAGCAGCCGTCGGTGTTCGCGACGTTGCCGTCGTCGCAGTCCTCGTCGCTGGCGACGACGCCGTCACCACAAGTCGAGACGCAGGTGCTGGGCGCACCAGTGCAGTCGAAGCCTTGCTCTACGTCGCACTGATCATCGCAGCCGTCGCCCGGCGTCGTGTTGCCGTCGTCGCACTGCTCGGTCGCGTCGTCGATCGCGCCGTCACCACACACGGCGACCGGGCCACCGCCCGCGCCGCCGCCGCCTTGAACCGTGCCACCGTTGCCGTTGCCGCCGCCGCCGGTATTGACCGTGCCGCCTGCGCCGCCGGGGTTCTCACCACCGTTGCTGCCCCCAGAACCACCGCCCCCGGTCGTATCGTCGCCGCATGCGGCGAGCAAAAGCCCGGTCACGATGGCCGGTACAAAGTATCTGCGCATATCGCCTCCGCCTTCGTGGATCGAACGGCGAAGCTCGGGATGCAAGGCTCGAACGCGCAGATCCCGAGAAAAAAGACAGGGAGTCGGGTGACTCGAGCTTGCCTCAGGGCCGAGCGACCGGGAACTCCAACTGGCTCAATGCGGATCCATCGCGAATGGAGACAGGAGGGTGCACAACCAAATACCCAGGAAAACGCGGTGTATTTGCGCGCCATAGAAATACGAAGGGCCCGAGCTCGGGCCCCTGCGAACGCGCGCTGACAGACTCGTCAGAGTAGTTGCACGCGCTCGGGTGCGGACCGCGCGTCGAAGGGCTCCACGCGGCCGAGGACCCAGGCGCGCTCGCCTGCGTTGGCGAGGGCCGCGAGGGCGCGATCGACGGCCTCGCGAGCGACGACGACAGCGAGCCCGACGCCGAGGTTGAACGTGCGCGCGAGCTCGTGCTCTTCGATGGGGCCGTGCTCGGCGAGGACGCGAAAGACGAGGGGACGCTGGTAGGACTGGAGATCGAGCGTCGCGCCGAGCTCGCGCGGCAGCACACGCGGCAGGTTCTCGGGGAGGCCGCCGCCCGTGATGTGACAGAGCGCGCGGAGCTCGTCGCCGAGCTCGCTGACGAGGCTGGTGACCGCCGCGGAGTAGATGCGCGTCGGCGTCAGGAGAACCTCGCCGACGGTCGCGCCAGCGCCGGGGAACGGGTCGCTCATCGAGAGCCCCATCTTGTCGATCACGCGGCGCGCGAGCGTGTAGCCGTTCGAGTGGAGGCCGGTCGACGCGACCCCGAGCACGACGTCACCGGGGCGAGCGCGGCTCCCGTCGAGGATGCGCGCGCGATCGACGACGCCGACTGCGAAGCCCGCGAGGTCGTACTCGCCGTCGGCGTACATGCCGGGGAGCTCCGCGGTCTCACCGCCGAGCAGCGCGCACTTCGCGATGGTGCAGCCCTTCGCGATGCCGGCGATGACCTTCTCGCCGACGTCGACGTCGAGCTTGCCGGAGGCGAAGTAGTCGAGGAAAAAGAGCGGGCGCGCGCCGGTCGTGAGGACGTCGTTCACGCACATCGCGACGAGATCGATGCCGACCGTGTCGTGCACGCCGGTCGCGAACGCGACCTTCAGCTTCGTGCCGACGCCGTCGGTGCCGCTCACGAGCACCGGCTCTTTCAGGCCGGTCGGGAGCGCGCAGAGCCCGGCGAAGCCGCCGATGTCCGCGATGACCTCGGGGATGCGCGTGCGCTTGGCGAGCGGTGCGATGCGCGAGACGAGCGCGTTGCCCGCGTCGATGTCGACACCCGCGTCACGATATGTGATGGCCATCCGCGAGCCATGTCACACGAGCCGCGGGAAGGGAAGGCTTGCGCGCCCGAGCGAGCGGAGCGGCCGCCGGTGCTCGTCGCGGCGGCGGTCTTGATCGAGGCCGGGCGGGTTCTGCTCAGCCAGCGACGCGCCGGGACGCACCTCGCGGGAGCGTGGGAA
Source organism: Polyangiaceae bacterium (assembly GCA_046351325.1). GTDB lineage: Bacteria > Myxococcota_A > Polyangia > Polyangiales > Polyangiaceae > Xiheicaenibacterium. The sequence goes on from JAXLYR010000003.1 coordinate 54,424, forward strand.
TTCCCAGGCGGAAAGGTCGAGCGTGGCGAGGACCCGCGCGCCGCGCTGAGGCGCGAGCTCGTCGAGGAGCTCGGCATCACGTGCTCGATCGGCGCGCCGGTCGAGGTCACGTTCCACGCCTATCCCTCGAAGGACGTGCTGCTCTTGTTCTTCGAGGCCGAGCGCGAACCGGGCTCGCCCGAGCCTCGCGCGCTGGACGTCGCGGACGTGCGCTGGGCGCGTGCGGACGAGCTCGTCGACGAAGCGTTTCCGCCAGCGGATCTCGCGGTGCTCGCGCGCGTGCGCGAGCGCCTCAGCCGCGTCTAAGCGAGCGCCGCGGCCGGCGTGTACGGGCTCGGATCGATCGGCGGGCGTTCACCGAGCGCGATCGCCGCGACGATCTCCGCCGTGATCGGCGCGAGCAGGATGCCATTGCGGTAATGACCCGTCGCGAGCAAAAGACCAGGCGTTCCGCTCTCGCCGATGAAGGGAAGCTCATGCGGCGTGTAGGGGCGGAACGCGGCCCAGGTGCGGCTGAGCTCGGCGCTCGCGAGCGCCGGGATGGCAGTGAGCGCGCCGTCGAGCAGGTCGCGAACTGCGCGTGCGGTGACAGCGCGCTCATAGCCGACGAACTCGAGCGTGGAGCCGACGAGCACGCGACCGTCGTCACGCGGGCAGAGGTACCCACGCGTGCCCCACACGATGCCGCGCGTTCGCGGGACCGGTGAAGTGAGCTCGACGACCTGACCGCGCGCGGGGCGAATCGACGCAGCGGGCAGCGGGACACCACCGACCTGAGAGGACCAGCTGCCGGCCGCGAGGACGACGAGTCCAGCGTCGACGCGCTCGCCGCCGTCGAGCTCGACGCCGCGCGCGCGACCGCCCTCCTCGACCACGCGTCGCACGGTCGCGCCCGTGCTGAAGTGAGCGCCTGCGCGCTCTGCGCCGATGCGGAGCGCGCGGAGCAGCCGCGGCGGATCCACGCGCGCATCACGAGGGTAATGCACCGCGAAATCGACGCGTGGAGAGAGCTCGGGTTCGAGCTCGAGCGCTTGCTTTCGATCGAGGAGCGCGACGTCGAGGCCAGCCTCACGCTGCCACGACGCGTGTTTTCTCAGCGCGGTCGAGTCCTCACCCTCGAGCGTGAACTTCAGGATGCCGCAGGTGCGGTGCTCGATGTCGATGCCGGTTCGACGCGCGAGCTCGGCCGCCCAAGGACCGAAGCGCTCGCGACCTGCGGTGCAGAGCTCGACGAACGGGCTCGGGTTGTGGGCCTCGACCTGCGCGGCGAGCATGCCGGCTGCAGCGCTCGAGGCCTCGGCACCAGGCACGCTGCGCTCGAGGACGCGCACGGTTCGACCGCGACGCGCGAGCTCGAGCGCCGTCGCGCAGCCGAGGACGCCGGCGCCGATGATGACGACGTCTGTGGGTTTCACGGGGGAAGCTCGTCTTCGTTGATGAACTCGTCACGCTCCGAGCCGCTGATGAAGAGGCTGCAGCCGACCTCGGTCGTGATGGCGCTTTGTACTGCTTCGTCGTCCGAGCGGCAGTACTCACCAGCGCGAATCTCGTGTTCACCAATCTTCGCTAGGCCCGAGACGACGAGCATCTCTTCGACCGATGCGTGCCTGCGCGGCGGGAGGCTCGCGCCTGGCGCGATCCTCACGATCGCCGAGTAGCGCCCGCTCTGCGGCTCGCGAAAGAGCACGCGCATCGTGACGCCCTCGAGGAGTGGATGCGCCTGCCACGTCATGGCTTCGGGGCGCACCAACGTCACGCCGAAGCCGACGACGTTGCGTGCGTTCGGGCTCGGAACCGGCGTGGCGGGACGCAGCCCGACCTGCGTGGGACTCGACGGCGATCGGTCTGCTGGCGGGAGCGGAGACCCGACTGACGTAGCCGTTCGCGGCGGGCTCTTGGAGGCAGGCTTCGGCGCGGGCTGAACCGCGTTCGTGACCGAGCGACTGAGGCCCGGCAACGCGCCCGAGCTCGCGGTCACGCTCGCGAGGCCTCGCGTCGGAGTCCGACTCAGGCCCTCGATACCCGTGCGAACCGGGGCGGCCGGAGCAGGCGCGGAGATGCGGGGAGGAATCGCAGATCGGCTGGCGCCGGGTGGCGGGCGCGACAGTGAGAGCTTCGGCGGTGCGCCCGTCGGCGGAGACGAGCGCGTCGCGTTCTTCGGTGGTTCGGAGCCTTTCTCCGAATCGAAGTCGAGGTCCTCGAAATCTCCCGACGGCGTGGCTGGTGGAGCCAGCGCGGAGCGGAGCACGTCGTTCTTCTCGGCCGACCCCATCATCAGCGTCTCCTTGCGGAGCGGGGGCTGTGCCGAGGCGACCTTCGGTGCTTGCGTCGACTCGCTCTTTTTTTCCGGGGCGGTCGAGGTTTGCGCCGTTCGTCCTCGCAGGACCGCCTCGATCGCCTCGTTCGCCTCTGCGATGCCGGCGATCGTGTGTTTGCGAGCCCACGCGGCGCGCTTGCCGAACCCTGGCGTCGTGTTCGGGGTGAAGGGGGGCGGCTGCTGCGTCGGTCGCAGGCGCTCGCTCATCGGCTCGCTGTCGAGATCAGCGGGTGCCGGCGTGGGTGTGCGGCGCGCGCCCAGCGGAGCGGCGAAGTCATCCAAGTCGGGGTGAATCGGCCCTGCCTTTGCGACCTCGGGTTCTCGCTCCGGCGCGAGATCCGCCCACCCCGCATCATCCTCCGCGGCCTCCGGCGAGCTGCTCGCGGACGCTGCGAACTCGAGCGTCCCGCGAGTCTTCGGGGAGACAGCAGGGGCGGCTGGTGGAGGAGGCACGCTCTCGTGTTTGCGGAGTGCTGCGGCTGCGTCGGCCACCGCCGCAGGGTCGGGCTGAGCAGCCGTCTTTGCGCTCGACGGCCGCGCACCCATGAAGCGCTGCTCGAAGGGCGGATTCGCAGGCGGTGTCTCGACTGCGGCTCGCGAGAGCGCGTCGAAGATCGGCGTCGCTGCGCGCGGCAGAGCCCAGTTGCTCACCTTCTGCGGCGAGGGCGTGAGCGCGCGGTTCGCGAGCGCGTTGCTGGTGCTGCTGCTCTTGCGAACGGGCTCGGGGCGCGCCGTCGCAGGCTCGGCTGGAGGACCCGCGACTGGCGCGGGCGCCACGCCCGACGTCGCAGATGGAGAGCGACCGATGGTCTTCGCCGCGATCTGTCGTTCGGCCGCGGCCATCGCAGCTTCGGCGCGAGCGCGCTGCTCGGGCTTCATCGCCACGCCCGTCGTCGGTGGTGCGGAGCTGTTCGCTGCGGGCCCTGGACGCAGCCCACGCGGTCGCGTCGCGCCCCCCGCACCTCCGCGGAAGCCGTCGCCAGCGTTCGAAGACTCGAGCGCTGCGCGGGCCTCTGCGGGTCGAGCCGGGGTCGGTTGATCGCGCTTGTGAACGGGCTCGCGGCCGGTCTCCGCGGCCTTCGATCCGAGGGGTGGCGGCGGGGGCGCCGTGCTTCGCGCCGCCACTCCTGCGCTGGCCACGAGCTCCATCACCCGAGCCATCATCTCGCGACGCGCGTCGGGTGGCGGCGGGATGGCTGCCCAGCGCGTGGTGACGTTCTTCAGTCGGCGCGCTTCGATCAGCGCCGCGCGCACGGCCGGCGTGCTGTCGCTCCGTGAGAGTCGCTGGATGAGATCGTCGAGGGCTCGCTCGACCTGCACGACGTTGCCGCTCGCGGCGCCGATCGTCATGTGGGCTCCGCGGGCTCTGCTCCGCCCGGCCGCGTTCGCGGACCTTCTTCGTCCGAGCTCGGGGCTGCGCCGTCCTTCACGCGTGCGAGAAGTCGCATCACCGTGAACACGTTCCACCCCGCAAACGCGACGAAGAGCGCGATGAGCACGAGCGACCATCGCGAGGCACGCGGCGAGCTGCCATCGACGAGGATCCATGCGTCCGGGGGCACGGTGACTCCGCCCTTCTCGGCGACGGCGCCACGCAAGCTCGCGTGGCGAAGCCCAGCGTCGGAGAACGGCACGAGCCGACCCGCGAACGTGGTCGGCGGGATGAAGCGCGGCCCCTCGAAGCCCTCGGGGACTCGAATCTCGACCCAGATCTTGTCGTTGCCAGCGAGCGGCGCGAGACGGAACGAGTCGCTCTCGGCCGCGCGCCCATACCGAATCGCGCCCTGGGTCCCGAGCATGCCGGTCCCTTGCACGTAGTGATTCGCCTGCGATGAAGAGGGCGTGAAATTCTTCAGCGCGCCCACTTCCTCAGGCGCGCCGCGAGCGAGCGCGTAGTGCGCCTCACCTCGCAGCGACCACGCCATCACCAGGGCAGCGATGCTCGTGAGCAACATCAACCCCACCGCGATTCCCCGATCGCGCTTGGGAGGAGAAGGCAGCGCTATGAGCTCCGGATCCGGCTCGACGCGGCTGACCATCTCGATGGCTTCACCCTGGGGGGCACCCATTCGAGCGAATTATACCGAAAGGCAGCCAGCCGCACGCGAACATGGAGTGCGCTGTACGTGCGGACCCCTCGCTCCCCGTGAACACGCGCTCTAGCGAGCCTCCGCTGCAATACCTTGCCGCTGTCGACAAGGCTCACTAGCCTGCTCGTCGTCCATGGCGACTGCGGCCAAGAATGTCGTCTGCTCCGCGTGCGGGTACAAGAACGCTTCGACCGCGGCGCGCTGCGTGTCGTGCGGGGCCTCGATGGAGTCGGGCGGTGGCCCGAAGTCTCGCGTCGATCCTGCCCGCGCGCGCGGCCAGACCGGGTTCAGCATCCTCTGGTGCCTGATTGCGTTCGTCGTGCTCGGCGTCCTCACCGGCGCCCTCGTCATCGGCCTTCCGATGGTCGTGACGGCGCTCGACTTCGAGGGCTCCTACGGGATGACGGTCTCTATCCCGGTTTGGTTCCTCGGCGGTCTGCTCGTCGGGATGATCTCGCCGGGCCGCACGTTCATCGAGCCCGTCGTGGCGGCGCTGTTCGTGTCGCTGCCGACCGCGATCTTCCTCGCGTACACCCAAACGGTGCGGACCCTGCCGCCGTTCATGTACGCGATCCTTGCTCTCATCGGCGTGATGTTCACGCTCGTCGGTTCCTATCTCGGCGAGCGCATCCAGATGGGCCCCCCGCCGAAGGTCGTGGACTGAATTCCCAGTGCCAACCTTTTTCGCTTCGCGAAAAAGATCTGGCCCGCAGAGCGAACGGGGCCCCGAATCCGTTCGGGATCCCCACGTGCCGACCCTGGTCGCCGCTGCGCTTCTCTTGCTTGCGGCCTGCGGCAAGTCCGACCGCGAGGAGCGCGACGCTGTCATCTCGGGCATCGAGCGCGTTCGCGCCGTGCCCTCGGGCGACCATGACGCGCGCCGAGCTCGCGCTCGAGAGCTCGCGAAGATCGAGGTCAAAGGCAAGCGACCTCGTGCCGCGCGCGACGCCTGCGCCAAGGCCTTCGAGACGTCGGCGAACATGATCCAGCTCCTCGAGGATCTCGAGGCCGAGGCGAGCAAGCCCCTCGTTCGCGACAAGGAGCTCGTGGCTGCGGACTTCCGCACGCTGAAGACGCTGCAGGCGCAGGCAGCTGACGAGATGGACGCCTGCGCGGACGCGACCGGCAACCTCGTGGGCCCGGACTAGTGCGAACCGCAGGTTCGTAGGCACGGGCGAACCCCCAGCGAACTCAGGACCGGCAGCTCCAGTTCGTCCTCACGCGGCTGTCTGCTCTTTGGGCCGACACCGTGCTAGAGCTACCGGCCAGCATGTTCGACACGCTCACACGTGGGTTTCGCCAAGCTCGGAATCGTCTCGCCGGCCTCACCGAGCTCACCGAGCAGAACATCGACGCCGCCCTCCGCGAGGTTCGGCTGAGCCTGCTCGAGGCCGACGTCGAGATCGGCGTCGTCAAAGCATTCTTGGCGCGCGTTAAAGAAAAGGCGATCGGCCAGACCCACCAATCTCGCGTCAAGGCCGAGGGCCAGACGCACGCGGTCAGCGCGAGCGACATCTTCGTCAAGATCTGCCACGACGAGCTGACGTCGCTCATGCAGCACGACGGCGAGCCGCTCACCTTCGCCGAGTCGGGCGCGACCGGCATCATGATGGTCGGTCTCCAGGGCTCCGGTAAGACGACGTCCTCGGCCAAGCTCGCGCGCTACCTCGAGAAGACCAAGGGCAAGAAGCCGCTGCTCGTCGCAGCCGACATGCAGCGCCCCGCCGCCGTCGAGCAGCTCAAGGTCCTCGGCCAGCAGATCAAGATCCCGGTCTTCAACATCGCGGACAAGTCACCGGTCGAGATCTGCGCCGCCGCTCGCGCCGAGGCCAAGCGCCTCGGGCGCGACGTCATCATCTACGACACCGCCGGCCGCCTCGCGATCGACGAGACCCTCATGCAGGAGCTCGCCGACATCAAGACGAGCACCGCGCCCGAGAACATCTACCTCGTCATCGACTCGATGATCGGCCAGGACGCGGTGAAGACGGCGCGCTCGTTCAACGAGCGCCTCTCGATCACGGGCGTCATCCTGACGAAGCTCGACGGCGACGCTCGCGGCGGCGCCGCGCTCAGCGTGCGCGAGGTCACCGGCGCGCCCGTCATGTTCACCGGCATCGGCGAGACCACCGACAAGTTCGAGGAGTTTCGGCCCGACGGCATGGCGAGCCGCATCCTCGGGATGGGTGACGTCGTCGGCCTCATGCAGGACTTCGAGCAGGTCGTCGACCAGAAGAAGGCCGAGAAGGACGCCGAGCGCATGCTCACCGGCGACTTCACGCTCGACGACTTCCTCGAGCACGTGAAGATGATCCAGAAGATGGGCTCGCTGAAGGAGCTCGTCGACAAGCTCCCGCTCGGCGGGATGCTCCCGGGCGGCCTGCCCGACAACGTCAACCTCGACGACAAAGAGCTGGTTCGCATCGAGGCCATCATTCGCTCGATGACGCTCTTCGAGCGCCGCGACCCGTACGCGCTGATTCGCGAGCCGAAGCGCGCCGAGCGCATCGCGAAGGGGTCGGGCACCAAGCCCGACCAGGTCAACGACCTCGTGCAGAAGTTCGTCTTCATGCGCCAGATGATGGGCTCGCTCGGACAGAACCTCGGGTTCATGGGCAAGATCCCCGGGCTCAAGCAGCTCGCGATGGCGCGCGGGGCGAAGAAGATGATGCAAGGAGGCATGCCCGGTATGCCCGGTATGCCCGGTATGGGTGGGATGCCCGGCTTCCCCGGCATGGGAATGCCCGGCTTCCCCGGAATGCCCGGTATGGGGATGCCCGGTTTGCCTGGAATGCCCGGCTTCCCTGGAATGCCCGGTATGGGAATGCCCGGTATGGGGATGCCCGGCGCGGCTCCAGGTGGCGGCGATTCGCTGACGAAGATGCGCCCGATGTCCCAATCGGAGAAGAACGCCAAGAAGGCAGCGCGCAAGCGCGAGCGAGACGCCCGCAAGAAGGGTCGGCGCTGACGCTGACAAGGCTGTCGGTCTTCGCCGCCGTCGCGCTCGCTTCGGTCGGCTGCGGAGACAAGCGCGCCGCGCCGGTGTCGAGCTCGGTGCGCCCTGATTCGGAGCGCCTCCCCACGTTGGACATTCCGCACTTGGACGGCGCGTCCGTCGTGTTCGACGGAGTCCTCGAGGAGCCGGTGTGGCAGCGCGCCGCGGATACTGGATTATTTGTGGACCCTACGTCAGGAGGCGCCCCGCCACCGCACGGCGTACGCGGGTCGGCGCGGGTCTTTTGGGACGACGCTCATATCTATGTCGGTTACAGCGTTGTAGACGTAGACGTCCGTGGCGGCTTCCCTCCGAACAGCGTCGACCCCCACCTTTGGGAGCGCGACACCGTCGAGCTCATGCTCGACCCCGACGGCGACGGGGACAACCGCGACTATTACGAGATCCAGATCGGCCCGCAGAACCTCGTCTTCGACTCGCAGTTCGACGACTACAACCTGCCGAAGGGCGGGCCGCGCGGTCCGTTCGGTCACCAGGATTGGAGCGCGCGGCTCGTGAGCGCTGTGCGCATCGACGGGACAATCGACGACGATCGCGACAGCGACGCGGGCTACGTCGTAGAGGCGAAGATCCCTTTCTCCAGCCTGACCAAGGCCGCGCACACGCCGCCCCGGCCAGGCGACGAATGGCGCGTCAACCTCTACGCAATGAAGAACAACGGCGGCGTCGCCTGGTCGCCCATTCTAGGGCGCGGCAACTTTCACCGGGCGAGCCGCTTCGGGCGGTGGGTGTTCCGCGGAGACTGACAGCAAAGTCACCTGAAGTAGACAGTCGCTTTGCCGCCGGCGGTCGCCTTCGTCACGTGCTTGCCCTCGATCTTGTATTCGCGGCTGCGGTGCTCGAGATCGCCGCTCGACTGGATGATGACCTCCTTCACCGAGATCTCGGCACCATAAAAAGAGACGCTGTCACCGGTCGTGAGCTCGAGATTGGAAGGCCAATCGGTGAAGGTCGCGGTCGCGACGTCGTCGATCTTCTGCGTCTTCATGCGGCCGTTCGTCCCGGGGACCTGCTTCTCGGACGATACGATGCTCACGACGATAGCGCCCTTGCCGTCGCGCTTGAACGACTTGACGTTGTTGACGTTCATCTCGCGCACGCCGGTCGGTAGCTGCGGGTTCGGGACCTTGACCTTGGCCCATTTCGCGCGCGTCACGTCGACCATTTCCTTACGCCGTTGTTCGACATACTTGATGGAGGCGTCGGCGATAGGTGGTTTGACCATCGCGCGGACCTCGGCGTCCCAGGACGACGTATCGGGCAGCGCGGACACGCCCTCGATATTGCCCTTCGAAGCCTCGACGCAGAAGGCCTCCAGCTCGTACTCCTTTGCCTGGCGCGGGTGAATCACCGCGAGGAGCTCGTCGCTCGGCGAGTACGAATCAACCATATAAACAAAAGTCCGCGCAGTGTCCTCGAACGCGTCGAAGAGCGCGGCCTCCCAGCGAAAGCGGACTGGGTCGCTCCCTTTCAGGAACTCACCCATCTTGCTCTTGTTGGGTTTGTCGGGCTCTATCGCCAAGAGACCCGCCAATCGATCGTAGGGGTTCGTGAGGGCGTTCTTCTCCTGGATGGATTTCTCCAGCGTCGAGAGCCGTTCAGTCAGCGACTTGTCGTAGGCCTTGTAGGCTTCTTCGCAGCTGGCTCGCCAGGTCTTGTTGACGGCCGCGAGCGCCATCGCCTCGAACGCATAGTGAGAGCCGGCGTCGGTGGTGGGTAGACGCAGCCACTCGGGGATCCAGACGGGATCGGGGTTGTCGAGCTCGGCGCGCGGATTGGGGAGTGGGTTCTTGCCGCTCTCTCCCAAATCGAGGCCGGCGCGGCCCGCCATCGTGCGCGCACAGTTGGTCCCCGGCGTGCACAGCTTGAAGTCGAAGCTCTTGTAAGTCTCGGGGACCTTCGCGAGCTTGGCCTTGTTGTCCGGGGGTGGAGGCGTCGTCGGTTTGGCGACCGCCGTTGGCTTCGAGGTCGGCTCGGCCTGCTGCGTGCCGCTGCAAGAGGCGTTCGCGAGAGCCGAGAGAAGGACAAGTGCAAGAGGCGCGGTGGATCGACCAATCATCGAGGTCGCATTCTCGCCCAAGTCCACGCGCTTGAGATCAATCAAGGTCGCCGGGAAGGCGCAGAGAGGCGAGCACTTGGTCGCGCTCGGCCTGCTCGAGCTCGCCGAGCACGACCACGCTCGCGAAATACGGGTACGAGACCTTGAAGCGACCGACCCCGACGCTCCCGTTGGCGCCGAGCTTGAAGTCGATCGAGGCGGTCGTCCCGCGCGACGTCGGAGCGCCCACGCTGACGGGCGCCTTCGTCGCGGCTTGGAAGGAGCGCGTAGCGTCGGCCGCGAGCCTGCTCGCGATGCGATCGTTCGTGGGCGGCGACGCCGACGGCGGGTCGAAGCGCGCGACGAGCACGTTGAACGCGACGTTCGCCTTGGGGTGCCGGCACTCGAACAGGCGGCTCTTCACGTCGCCGTCGGGATCGTGGTCTGCGGCGACCGGGCTCCCCGTCGGCGTGCAAGGGAGCTCGGCGCTGAACTCGATCGCGTGCTCGAGCTCGAGCTTGTGGCGCTCGAGCGCGGCGGTGTCATTGCTGGCGGCCCCCGGCTCTCGGAGCTCGAGCGACCCGAGGAATCGCTTCGCGTCGGGGTCGTCGTCGAGCAGCCGCTCCCCCGCGACGCGCAGCGAGACCTTCCTCGGGAGCAGGAGAAAATGATGCTCGATGCGGTGTTCGGTGCCGCGGTGCAGGCCGACCTCGAACGCGAACCAGCCCTTCGCATAGCCGTCGAGCGCGCCCTGCCGATCGACGACCCAGCCCTGATCGGACGCGGCGGCGGAGCGCACGACCTCGTCGGCGACGAGGTCCGCTGCGCTGCTCGAGGAGCTCTCGAGCACCACGTCGACCCAGTAATCGACCTCGTATCTGAGGCCGCCCGCGGTGCAGCCGCGTGAGATGACGCGGTATCGAATCGCTCCGTCGCGCCGGCGCTCCACGGGCGCGTCGAGGGCCGCGCAAGGCATCGAGACCGTCACCCCGGCCTCGGGGAGCTCGACCGCTGTCCAGGTGCTGGCAGCGGGCTTGTTCGTCGTCGATGTGCCCGCGCAAGACACCAGCATGAGTGCAGCACTGGCCGTGAGCCCGATCGACGCCGAGCGGTTCATTCAATTAGTCTTACACCCTCGTGCGAAGAAAGGTTGCTCTTCGACGGGCTGTCTTGACCGAGAGGTTCGCGCCTCTAAGCTTCGGCGCGATGACTGCCCACCTCTTCTCGAATTCGCTTGTTCGCACGCTCGCGCCAGCCTTCCTTGCCAGTCTGGCGCTCACGGGTCTCGGCTGTGACAGTGACGATCCTGAAACCAACACGGAGCCGCCGATCCTCGAGCCGCCCGCTCCAGGTGAGGGCGTCCAGTTCGTGATGAACACGACGATCGATGCGGCGAGCGAGGTCGAGCATTGCAAGTTCGTGAAAGCGCCGCCCGAGGGGCTGCTCATCAATCACGACGAGGTCCGCTTCACCACGGGGAGCCACCATTTCCTGCTCTATTCGACGCCCTACGCGGACATCCCCACTCAGAACGAGCGCGGCGAGACCGTGGACACGAGCGGGGTATTCGATTGCTCCGATGGAGCCACCAACGGCTGGCGCGTGACGAGCCTCATTGGCGGTTCGCAGAACGCGTCGGGTGAGTCCATCGTCGACTTCCCGTCGGATGTGGCGATGCGCGTACCGGGCAACGCGGTGCTCTTGATGAATGCCCATTACATCAATGCCTCGAGCGACCCGATCGAGCCCGAGGTTCGCATCAACCTCTTTACGATCCCCGAGTCTCAGCTCCGTGAAGAGGGCGGGCTCCTCTTTTGGTATAACATCTTCATCCGCGCTGACGCTCAAAGCTCGGGTCGCGCAATGATGGAGTGCGCCATCCCCGACGACATTCATATCGTCAATACGCAGTCGCACATGCACGCGCGCGGCGTCGACTATTCGGCTGAGGTCATCGACCCCGAGGGCGCGAGCTCTACTATCTACGAGAACACCAAATGGGAGGGCGTCCCCGTCGAGCAGTTCGACCCCGAGCTCGAGGTGAAAGGTGGGAGCAAGATCCGCTTCCATTGCGATTATGACAATCCGGCCAGCGCGGATGTCTATCAGGGTCCGCGTTCGACGGACGAGATGTGTATGTATATCGCGTCTTATTACCCCGCGAACGCGGTGACCTCTCTCTGCTCGGCCGACGCCGAGGATCCGACAGGGACGAACTATCTCGGGGCGGATTGGATTGGGCAGGGCACCGCGACCTGCACCGAGACGCTGTCGTGCATCTCGTCCATCACCGCGCAGGCCTGGCCTGACTTTCTCAACGCCCTCACTGACTGCGTGCTCGCGTCCGACCCGGAGAAGTCGCAGGTCGTGAGCGACGGCGTCCGATGTTTGCTGCTGAACGACAATCCGCAGGTCGACTGCATGACCGAGATTCAGGCCTGCGTCGCTGCGGGCTAGTCGAGGTCGTCGAGCCAACGCTCGAGCGCGTGGGCGATGCCGCCGCGCGCGTGGGCGTCGTGCTCGACGACGTCGGTCGCGACCTCGCGGACCTCGCGGGGGGCGTGAGGCATCGCGAACGATCGCCCTGCGTATTCGAACATCGGCAGGTCGTTGAGCCAATCGCCGGCGACCGCGACTCGAGCTCGGTCGACGCCGAGGCGTCGCGCGACCGCCGCGAGGCCCGTGCCTTTGCTCACGCCGCCGCTGACGACACGCAGCACGCGCGCTCCGTTCGAGAGGTCGAATCGCAGCACGTCGATGTCGCGGACCTCGGCGAGGCTCTCGGCGACGCTGTCGACCTTGTCGCGCGCGCCGATCGCGACCGTCATCACGGGACCGGTCTCGTCCTCGCGCCAGCGGGCGCCGGCGAGATCATCGTGGACCACGATCGCCGGCGACCAGGTGCGCACGTAGCCGTGGTGGCTCTCGCCGCGAGGACATCCGTGGATCTCGTGGTGCGTGAAGACGAAGGTTGCGAGCTCGGCGCCGTCGAAGGCCTCGAGAAGGATCTCCATTCGGCGCTCACCGATCGGTGTTCGCTCGAGGACGCGCGCGCTCTCCGCGCAGACGACGACTCCACCGTCTGCGCAAACGAGGGGCGCGTCGAGCTCGAGCAACCGCGCGATGGGGAGCGTCCCAGTGGTGAGGCGACCCGTCGCGATCGTCACCACCACGCCGCGCTGCACGGCGTAGGCGATCGCCTCGCGATCGGCTGGGTGGACGCGCCCCTCACGGTCGAGGAGCGTCCCGTCCAAGTCTGTGGCGAAGAGCGAGCGCGCCGGCACCCACCAAGGTTTGTGCTCTTATCTGCACGCGCCAACCTTTTTCGCGTGGCGAAAAAGACATGGCGCGGAAGGGGCGAACGGGGCCCCAACCCCGTTCGGGATCTGCACGCGCCAACCTTTTTCGCGTGACCCGCGCCCGTCCTTTTTCGCCGCACAAAAGAAGAATGCGGCGCTCATTGGCGCCGGGCGCGTTCTCTCCAAAACAGAGCTGGCTACTCGGCTGCGACGGGCTCTTCGGCGAGCGTACCGGGCAGCGTCGGCGCTGAGCCCGGCGCGCTCACGATGCTGCTGCCGCGAGGCGCGAGCTCTCCGCCCTCGGCCGGGCGAGCGTCGCGCACAGCCCGAGAGACGCCCTGCACGTCGTAGACGATATGGAGAACCTCGAGCACCTTGAGGACGTAGAAGGTGAGATCGATCTCCCACCAGTAGAAGCCCTGACGGCAGCTGCGCTGGTAGTAGTGGTGATTGTTGTGCCAGCCCTCGCCCATCGTGACGAGCGCGAAGAAGAGGCTGTTCTTGCTGTTGTCGGTGGTCGCGTAGCGGCGGCGACCCCAGAGGTGCGTGAACGAGTTGATCGTGAAGGTGCCGTGCCAGAGCATCACGGTCGAGACCGCCATTGCCCAGTAGAGGATCTCGATACCGCCGATGAAGTAGACGGCGGCCGTGAGCGCGAGCGGCGGGAGCAGGAACCAGCGCTCGAGGAAACGAAGCTCGGGCAGCCGCTCCAGATCCTTCACCCGGGCGTGATCGACCTCGGCGTACTTGTCCGAGAGGATCCAGCCGACGTGCGACCACCAGAGGCCCTCGAGCTTGGCCGAGTGGATGTCACCAGGCTGGTCCGAGTACTTGTGGTGCGTGCGGTGATGCGAGGCCCACCAGATGACGCCCTTCTGTGCGCTCGTCATCGCGAGGAACGCGAACAGGAACTGGACGAAGCGGTTGGCCTTGAACGAACGATGCGAGAAGAGCCGGTGATAGCCGGCCGTCACTCCGAACATCCGCACGTAGTAAAACGCCAGCGCGATGAGGAAGCCCTTCGTCGACCACCCGAACACGAAGAGGCCGACGACGGCCGTCACGTGCATCAAGAAGAACGGGATCGACTTGCTGTAGTCGATGCTCTTGAAGGGGCGATTCTCTTCTGGCAAGTCCGATGTCGCCTGCATAGGTGGCTAGGACGTTAGCGAGGGCAATGTCTGGATTTGGTCAGGTCTCGGCCACAATTCCCTGAGATATCGCGGATGCTTTGCGTCATGTGACCGCTCGTCACGTCTCGCCGCGCGACTTCGGGCTCGGTTTGCGGCGCCCCGTCGGCTCTGCTTGCATCGCCGAGTGCTGCTGTTTCAGAAGCGATTCCACGAAGGCTTGGTGAGCGGACGCGTGAAGCTCACGTTCCGTCATTGGGACAAGCCCCGCGTCGTGCCCGGTCATCGGTATCGCTGTCATCCCATCGGCGTCCTCGAGGTGAAGGGCGTCGAGCGCGTGCGCGTCGGCGACATCAGCGCCTCCGACGCGAAGCTCGCGGGCTTCGACGACGTGGCCTCGATGCTGGCGTACATGGCCGAGGCGAAGCCGCTCGACCTCGAGACGATGGTCTATCGCATCGCGCTCGAGCACGCCGGTGACGGCGACCGCATCGAGCTCGCGCTCGAGGACGACCTCGACAAGGACGATGTTAAAGTCATTCGCGAGGCGCTACGCAAGCTGGACGACCGCAGCGAAGAGGGTCCGTGGACGCACAAGACGCTGCGCCAAATCCTCGGAGAGCCCCGCGTCGCTGCGTCCAAGCTCGCGCCGAAGTGGAAGCTCGAGACCCCTGTTTTCAAGGCCCGCGTCGTGCGCCTGAAGAAGCTCGGGCTCACGCAGAGCTTCGAGGTCGGCTACGAGGTCTCTCCCCGTGGGCGACGCTACCTCGAGCTCGTGGGGGCGCGCGCCCGATGAACGGCGCGCGGTCGAAGCACCAGCGCGAGGTGCTCGAGGCAGAGAGCTCCACGCTGCGCATCGTCGCGGTCGCGGACACGCACAGCGAGCCTCACGCCGAGAGCGCCGCGCGTATCCGAGCGCTCGAGCCGGCTGCGATTCTCCATGGCGGCGACATCGGGCGACTCGAGGTCCTCGACGCGCTCGGCGAGATCGCTCCCGTCTTCGCGGTGCGCGGCAACATCGACGCGCGCACGCCAGGCCTCGCGGACTCGATGACGCTCGCGGTGCGATCGCAGGGGCGCGAGCTCCTGACGGTGTTTCTCACGCACATCGCGGTGCAGGGCCCGCTCGTGCGCGCCGACATCGCGAAGCGGGCGCGCGCCGAGGGCGCGGCGCTCGTCGTGTGCGGTCACTCGCACGTGCCGTTCATGGGGCGCGACAAAGGTATAACGGTGTTCAATCCAGGTTCGATCGGGCCGCGCCGCTTCAAGCTCCCCATCGTGTTCGGGGTCATCGACGTCGCGCCCGACGGCGTGCGCCTCCGCCACGTCGACTGCGAGACCGGCGAGCCGTGGCGGCCCGTCAAAACTGCTTGCTGAATCCGGCCGTGAAGCCTGCGTCTCGCCCCGTCGACACCGTGAAGATGGGCGTCGCGAGGCGCTCGAGCTCGTTGTAGCGGTTCGACGAGTCGACGGTGCCGAGCGCGTCGAGCACGACCAGCATCACGGCCTGCCCGCAGATCGAGATGCCGCTCGCGAGCCAGCGCTGCGGCTGATCGACGCCGAGCTGCGACGCGAGGATCGCCGTGCCCCCACCGATCGCATACGCGATCGCGAGGCCGAGGTTGATCCCGTGCGCGAGGGCCTCGCGACGCTCGTCCGCCATCGCGTGGAGCACGTGCTCGCGGAAGCCGCGACCGGTGGTCCGCTCGGGAGCGCGACGCTCCTCCCACTCGTCCTCTTGTCGCTCGATCCCGGCCAGCGCGACCGCGCCCACGATGGTGTCGATGACCCCGAAGATCGTCGTCGTGAGCCCGGCGAACCGCAGCGCGTTCGTCGGAGTCTCCGGGATCATGAACGCGACACCCGCCGCCGTGCTGATGAGCCCCGAGGCGAGGCCGCCGATGTTGAGCGAGCGGCGGACCGCGATCGATCGGCGGCGGATCTCGGCGAGCCGCGCGACCTCCGAAGGATCGGGTGCGGGTGGACCTGCGTCGGTCGTCGCGGGCTCGGCGGTGGTCGCGGGCTCGTCGACCGCGGGCTCGGCCGAGGCGTCGCGCGCGTGGAGCGCGAGCGCGAAAGTGAACGCGCCGCCGAGGACCATCGCGCGCACGGGTGTCCCGCAAGGCCGCATCGATTCGTGATACTCCAGTTCTGTCGTGCGGCGGAGAGGGGGCGCTTCGGACCGCGAGAGCGAGCTGTTCGCTGTGCTCGATGGAGCGCTCCGCGAGCACCGCGTCGTCACGCTCGCGGGGCCCACGCGCGTGGGAAAAGCCAGCCTCGTGCGCGCTTGGCTCGCGCGAGATCCGCAGCGCGAGCGCGTGCCGGTCGTCTCGCTCGCCGAGGCCCGCACGATCGAGGGCGTGCTCGTCACGATGTCGATCGGACTCGGTCGCGCGATCCCCGCGCCGGGCCTCGCTGGCTTCGGCGAGGCGCTCGCGAGCGGCGAGCGCGGTGACATTGCTGTAATCTTGGGAGCGGCCTACGCGGCGCCGTGGTTGCGGAGCGCCGTGCCCTCGTGGCTCGCGCGGGCGCCGCGGGTTCGCTTGCTCTTCACGGCGACGAGCGCGCTCGGCCTCGAGGAAGAACATCGCATCGATCTCGAGCCGCGCGGCAGAGGCGCCGCGGTGATCGCCGATCCGTGGTCCGAGCTCGACGAAGTTGCGCGCGCGCTCCTCGCGGTGGCGGCCGCGCTCGCGAGCCCGACGCCTGCTGGCGCGCTCGCGAGCATCCTGCAAATGACCGAGCCGCGCGCGCTCGCGGCGGCGGTTCGCTTGGAGAAGGTCGGGCTCGCCACGGTGCTCGAAGAGAGCGTGCGCGTGCGATCGCTCGGCCGTGCGCTCGGCCGCCACGCGATCGACACGAGCGCGTGGCAACCGACGCGCGAGGTCTTCGGGCGGATCGATCGGTTTCGGCTCGAGCAGGCCGAGCTCGCGCGCGACGCTGTTCGCCAATCGCCCGACGAGCGAACGCCGCAGCCCTCGCTGCCGAGCGTGGTCGACGCGCTCGCGGTGGTCCACCGCTACAGCTTCAACATGGACCCCACCGACGCGGCTCGCGCGGCCGCGATGCTGGTGGAGCTCGTCGCGTCCCTCGGCGCGCCACCGCGCACGACGATCCTTCGTGCGCTCACGACCGCGCGCGAGGCGCAGCGCGCCGACGTGTTCCAACGCGCGTGCTCCCTGGCCGCGCGCGCGTGGCCCGTCGAGGCGCGCACCGGCGCCGCGTTCTTCGACGAGGCGATCGAACCCAGCGCCGCTGTCGCGATCGCCGCGGGCGACGAGTGGCGAGGTGGCTTCGCGATGGCGCAGATCGCAGCCGGCCTCGCGCCCTTCGCCGACGAGCTCGCCGAGCGAGCGCACGAGCTCGCGCAGCTGCGCGCGGACAACACGAGCGAGGGCTTGGCGCTCTTCGCGCTCGGCGTCTCCGCGTACGATCGCGGCGATCGCGAGCGAGCGCTCGCGCTCTACCAGCGCGCGCTCGCCAAGCTCGCGACCGCGCGCGCCGACCGCGAGACCGTCGCGGTGCTCACGGCGTTCGTCGCGACGGCGGAGGCCGCGCTCGACATGCGCGGCGAGTCGCGCTTCGACCTCGCCGCAGCGAAGAGCCTGCTCGAGAAGGAGCCCGCGAACGAGCGCGCGCTGGAGCTCGTCCGCATGCTCGCCGAGGTCGCGTCCGGGCGCTCCGACGAGCGACACCGATACCTGCGCCCCGACGAGGACTGCGCCGCGACGACGCGCGTGGCTCTGCGTTGGGTTCACCGCGCACTCCCACCCGAGGATGCGCGGCCGTCGCGTGTCCTCGTCATCGGTCCGAGCGCGGCCTGGCTCGAGCTTCGAATCGAAGGCAACGTGCTTCGCATCGATCTCGCGTCGCACGCAGCGTTGCGCCGCATCGTGCAGGGGTTGGACGCCAAACACGCCTCGCGAGCGCACCTCACGCCGGACGAGGTCTTCCAGGCGGGTTGGCCCGGCGAGCGCGCTCATCACGAGGCCGCGCGCGCCCGCGTTTACACGGCCGTTCGCACGCTGCGGCGCCTCGGGCTCGGGCGCGTGCTCCTGCGCGGCCAGGGTGGATACGCGCTCGATCCGGCGCTCGCCATCGTCCGGATGTAGCGGCACGACAGCCGCGCGCAGGGCGGTTCAAGGTGTGCAAGGATTAGGGCATGTCGATGAATGGGGAGTGTCCGCGCTGCCGAGGGGTGATCCCGCCCGGCCAGGCGACCTGTCCGTGGTGTGGGAACCCGGCCGCGTACCAAGCACCGCCGGGCGTTGGAGCGACCTATGTGCCTCAAGGCGGCCAGCCGCCGCAGCAGCACGGCCAGCCCTATGGTGGTTATCCGCAAGGTGGCTACGCGCCTCAGCAGCCCCCGCAGAACCTGGGGGCGCCAGCAATTCCACGGCCGCCGGGCGTGCCCACTCGGCGAGGTGGTGGCTCGGGTGTTTTGGTCGCCATTGCGGTGTTCCTCCTCTTGGTCGGCGTCGCCGCAGGCGTGTTCGTCGTCCTGAAGAAGAAGGGGACTTCGAGCAGCGACGACAACTCGATCACCGAGAACAAGAAGAGCTCGAGCACGAAGGATCGCGACCCCGATTCGTCCGATTCGAGCGAGCCGAAGCCCAAGAACCCCGGCGGTAACACGTATTCCCCCGCCGCCGAGCCGGAGATCCCCGCGTCGGTCGCGTCCTTCAAGGTCGACCCTCGCGAGCTCAAGCGCGGTGATGGTCGCGCCGTCAAGCCGGACTCCAAAGAGATCGACCTGTCGAAGGACATCTCTTATGACGCCGCCAAAGACCCTTATTGCAAACAGGAGTCTCACTTCGCCGACATCTTGAAGGAGGTCGGCTACAACATCGATCAAGAGCTCCGTAAGGCCTCGACCATCACGGAGGCCGAGGAAGAGAAGATCGGCGACGAGACCTTCAAAGAGGTCGCGAAACACCCAAAGTTCGCCGGCAAGATCGACACGCCCAATATGGCCGCCGAGCGGCGCTATTTGACTGAGCTCGCCGTGCCCTTTCTGGCGCAGGTCCAGCGCAAAGGCATCGTCTACGAGTTTCACACCATCGACGACAATACGATGAACGCCTTCGCCATCCCTGGCGGGCACATCTTCTTTCATCGAGGGATCCTCACTCAGGCCCGCCGCGTCGAGAACGAAGCGCAGCTCGCGGGTGTCCTCGCGCACGAGATCAACCACGTCGACAAGCGCCACACCATCGCCATCTTCGAGTATCTGAAGGGCCTCGGCATGTCGTCCCAAGACGACCTCGGGACCATCGTCGTGTCGATGGCGCGCCACCCGTTCTCCAGCAAACAAGAGGACGAAGCCGACGAGATGGCCGTGCGGTTCTTGATCGCAGCGGACTATTCGCCGAAGCAATTCGTCGAGATGTGGAAGACCTGGGATCAGCTGGATAAACGCGGCAAGCCCAAGAGCTCCGACCCCCTCGATGACGAGCTCCAAGAGCTGTTTCAGACGCACTCGCCGCCCGCCCGGCGCGCCTGCAACGCGATGAAAGTTACAATGAAGTATCTCAACGCCGACGCAGACCGGTATTACGTCGGCACCACCAACTGGAAAGAGAAGAAGACGCGGGCGCGCGGGCAGCACTGAGCTCTCTCGTGTCGAGCTTCGACCCGCGGTCGACGACGCTCGCTGTGCTCCTGCTGCTCGGCTGCGCGCCGAGCGCTCCAGTCACCGAGGCACCGCCTGTCCCGTCGAGCGCACACGTGCGGCGCGAGGACTTTCACGACGGCAGCTGGCTCGTCGATTACGTCGACCCTCCGGTCGACGACGGGTCCAATTGCCCGGACGGCCACTTCTGTGTGGTAGGTCGCGCGTGGAGCGGCGCGGAAGGGACCGCGCCCGCGCCCTTCCTCAACTGCGCGGCGAAGATGCCGATGGTGCTACCTGGCTATGACGCTTATCAAGTAAAGACGCGGTTCAGCCCCGCGTGGACACGCCACGAGCGTGAACACGAGAGGCCGCGCGCGTGCTGTTATGATTGGGTGGAGAAGTGCTGACGGCGCATCACTGCGGCGGGGGCTGCGCGCAGTGCCCGTTGATGCACTCGAACGTCGGGTCGCAGCAGTCAGCGGCCGTCGAGCAGAGCTCGAACTCGTCCGAGCACTCCGTCGTGGTCGTCGAGCACGACCCGTTCTCGCAATAGCCGCCGCAGCAGTCGAGCCCCGTCTGGCAGGTGACGCCGTCGCCCTGACAGGGGTCCAGCACCCAGAAGCCACGCAGGTTGTCTGCGCTGTACTCCTGACCGTCGAGGAAGAACGCGGGGTGGCTCGGGTCGATGCCGTCGCTCGGGTCGAGGTCGATCGCCGCGACCCAAAGCTTACCGTTCTGTCCGTTGTTGTCGAGCGATGGCAGCGTGTTGCCATAGGAGCGGTGCGACGTGAACACCGTCCAGAAATAGCCGCCCACCGCGACTGGCAAGACCGTTGGCGCGAAGCTCAAGTTCGGATCATTGGCAGGTAGGTAGTTCTGCCCGTTCGCGTAGCCGTCTGCGGCGTCGAGGCGGACAGTAGCCTTGGTCTGCGTATTGACCATGAAGAGATCGCCAGTCGCCCCGTTGTCGGTCTCGAACACGTTGCTCGAGCCTGCGTGATAGACGACCCACTTGGAGTCGGGGGTGAAGGCGGGCCAGCCGAGGAAGCGGCTGGGGTCGTTGGCGAGGTCGGTGAGGCCGGAGAACGTGTTCGACCCCTTGTCGTAGCCCATCATCGCGAGGGAGTGTCCGCCGCCCGTGTCCTCGTGGTTGAACGCGATGAACTTGCCGTCGGGGGAGAAGGCCGGGTTGCCCGCGTTGGTTACAGCGCTGTCCCAACTCGGTGTCGCGATCTGCGCGCCCGTCGTGACATTGTAGACGCGAGAGGGGCCGCTGCCGAAGAAGCCCGGCGTCCAAGTGCGGTAGTTCGTCGAAGAGACGAGGATGCTGCCGTCCGGATAAAGGCCGCCGTAGGTGTAGCTGTTGTCGCCTTTGCTCTTGATGGTCGCGCCGCCGTTATTGAGGTCGTAGGCCGCGCTGCCACTGGGGAAGGCCGTCGACGCGACGAGCGTGGAGCCGTCGGCGCTCGCGGTATGGCATACATTGCCACAACCCGTCTTCAGCACCTGAGGCTGGCTCGCGTTCGGCGCGAGCTTCATGATGCCGACCGAGCCGAGCCCGCCCGCGAGCTGCGAGTCGTAGGTCTCGTAATAGATGGTACCGCGCAGGCTGCCTTGTGCGATCTTCCAATGTTCGGTGATAGGGCCAGTGACCTGCCCGCCTGACACCTTGGTAACGTCGACTGCGACGGAGTCGTTGCCGTCGGCCGCGAGCGTGAGGGCCGTCCAAACGGCGTCGCTCAGCTTGAGGCGGCCCGGGTTGCTGCCCGCAAAATAGCCGACATAGTCGAGCCCGTCGAAGTGCACGGCGAGCTTGATCGCGTCGGGTGCGACGCCGTCGAACTGGAGCGTAGGCGGCACGAGGCCCCTGGGAAACACGGTCTCGTCATAGGGATAGAGCCATCGGAACGCGGCGTCCGCGGAGCCGCCGGCGTCGAGCAGCCCCTGCGTCCCTTGGTCGATGTTGCCGGTGTTCTCTGCGATGACGCAGACGTTCTCCGGCGAGCACACCCCGCCAGCCGCGGTGCACGAGCCCTCGTCACAGTGGCCGGAGAGGTTGCCGCCGCCTGCCCCCGAGCTCTGCCCGCCGGCGCCACCCGCGAACGAGGACGTCGACGCGGAACCACCGCTGCCGCCGCTCGCCGACGAGCTCGTCGAGGCCCCGCCGTCGTTGCCGCCGCTGCCCGTCGGCTCGTTGCCAGCGCTGCAGGCGGCGATCGCAGCGACGACTAGCGCACCGGCGCAGACCGCCGACGTCATGGACTTCTTCATAACTTGACCCCTTCCTCGGCCTCGAAAAGAGAAGAGGAAGGACCCTAGTACAAAAGCCCTATTCGCTAAACAGCCAAAGCCCCACAAAAAAGAAGGCGCAGCGCGTCGTCCCGCGTCACCGCCGGCATCACCAGCCGAGGCGGTCGTGCAGTGTGGTCGAGAGCAGCGCTCCGAGCTTCTGATTGGTGACGACGTTGGTGTGGTAATCGCAGCCGAAGCCGTCGCTCGGATCGATGGTGAATTGCAGCGTCCCCGTGTTCGCGTCGTCGAACGCGCCGAACGCGTCGGTCACGAGCGACTCGTTCGAGGCGCCCCAATTCGCCCAGGTGATGCCGAGGATATAGGCGCTCGGGTGGCGCGACCGAATGGTCGTGAGCAACGCGACGTAGTCGGCGACGAAGGCGTTCTCGTCGAGCGCGGCCGAGAAATCGTTGGTGCCCAAATTGACGACCACCGCGTCGGCCGGGAAGGCCGACGGATCCCACGTGGGCGCCGGGCTGTCGGTGAGCGTTCGCGGGTAGAGCACCGGCATCGGCTCGCTCAGGTCTCCACCGTAATTCTGGTGTACGCCCTTGCCCGAATAGCAAATAAGGTGGCTCGCGAAATCCAGTGTGCGGCCCGCGACGAGCGCGTACGTCGAATAGGCAGACTCGGTGTCACCGCTGAAGCTGCAGCCCGGAGCGCCCTCGATCCCATATCCGCAAGTGAGCGAGTCGCCGACGAACTCGACCCGGTGCTCATAGGGATAAGGGCTCGGCACGACGGCTGTTTGCGGCTCGAAACCGAGGAACGTGAACTCCCCGAAGAAGCCCTCGTTGCGACGGACGATCTCGATCGTGTGTTCGCCCGCCGAGAGGCCCGTCGCGAGCGGATAGACCTGCTCACCGCCGCTCGTCTTGAACCGCCCAGTCGAGGTGCCGTCGATCACGATCTCGAACCAGAGGTCTGCCGAACCGGAGAGTCGCACCGAGGCGTCCGGTCCATTCATATGAGCGATCGCACTCGACGCCGGCCAGGTCGCTCGCGGGTCGTTCGTCGTCTCGTAGCGACCGACGAGGTGCACGTCGGCGACGGGCACCATGCCACCCTCACCACCCGAACCGCCCATTCCAGCGCCGCCCGCGCCTGCGCCGCCGAGCCCCGAGGCGCCCGTCCCACTGCCCCCTTGGCCCCCCGCGTTTTGTCCGCCCCCGCCGGTGCTCGGGCTGTCGTCTCCACAAGCCGCGGTGGCCGCCGCGATCGCCAAAAGCCAATAGAAGCGCTTCACGCCGAGCATCCTACGCGAGAGTCTCACGCCGCGCCCGCGCTTTTCGGGTTAGCGTTATGCCGATGAGGCAGCTTTCCATCGAGCCCTTGGAGAAGGATAATTATGCACCCTTCGGCGCGGTGATCGCGGCGCCCACCCACGGCGGCAAGCCGGCCAACCAGGGCACCGCGCGCAGGCACGATTGGCTCGGACCCGTCCGACGATTGCGAGACCAGGCTGACTGGAACCTCTGCGTCTTCCGCTGCGCGCCGCGGGATCTCTCGAACTTCGTGATAAGGCTCCTCGAGCATCACCCGAAGTCGACTCAGGTGTTCGTCCCGATGAACGCGACTCGCTATTTGGTCGTCGTCGCCGAGGCCGCGAGCGCAAACGCCCCGAACCCCGAGACGCTGCGGGCCTTCATGGCGACAGGGCGACAAGGCATCAGCTACCACCCTGGCATTTGGCATCATCCGCTCCTCGCGCTGGACCACGAAACCGATTTCGCGTGCCTCGTCTCGGAGGATGGGTCGGCCGACGACTGCACGACATGGGAGTTCCCTGAGAGCGCGCTAAGGGTGATCGGCCCACTGTCGTCGCAGCCTTAGCCGAGCGCCGCGACACGCGCGTCGCAGCGGAGACCGAGAGAGGCCGCGCTTGCGTGATTCCGTATCGGCACGCGCCGTGCAATCGCGCCGCCCATGCCTTCTTGGAGAGCTCTGCCGTGGGCGCTCGCGACGATGCTCGCGATGACCGCCTGCAAAGGCGATGATCCCGAAACCAAACCGGACCCGAATCCCGACCCCGAGAGCTGCTCGGCGGACGCGTCGATGGTGGTCCCGATGCAGCGCATCGACCCGATTCGCTATCGGCAAGTCATCGACGAGCTCTTCGGCGCGGACATCGTGTTCGACGGCTTCCCGCGACCGCTCAACGGCTATCCGTATTCGACCTATTCGGATGCGAACCCGGCCGGCGCGTCCGAGACACGCGCCTTCATGGAGGTCGCGGAGGCCATCGCGATCCAGGTCGCTGACCGAATCCCCGCGTGCGGGGGCGACGAGACGAGCTGCGCCAACGACTATTTGTCGGCCCTCGCGGACAAGTCTCTTCGCCGACCCGCGACGACCGAAGAGCTCGCCATTCTGAATGGCGTTTATGCGACCGCGCGCGCCGAGCTCGATTATCCGGAGAGCGTCGCGCTCGCGGTCTCGGCGCTCCTCCAAATGCCGCAATTCCTTTATCTGCTCGAGACGCAGCCCGAGGACGACGCGCCGGACACGACGCTCGATGGCCAGGAGATCGCCCAGCGAATGGCCATGTTGTTCGGCAATGGCCTGCCGGACGACGAGCTCCTCTCGCTCGCCGCGAGCGGCGCGCTGACCGATCCCGAGACGCGTCGGGAGAAGGCTCGTCGCATGCTCGACGAGCCGCGCGGTCACGCGGCGGTGACGTCCTTCATGCGCCAGTGGCTCATGATCGACGGCTTCCACGCGAGCGTGCACGACGCCGCGGTTCAGGCCGCGCTCGACGAGGAGCTGCGGCTCGATCTCGAGAGCGCGCTCGCGTCGGCGGATGGGCTCAATGACCTTTTGCGCTCGCCGCACACACACGTGAACAGCGTGCTCGAGTCGTTTTATGGGCTCACCCCGACGAGCGCGGGGCCCGACGATTGGCGCGAGGTCGATCTCGATCCTGCGGTGCGCGTCGGGATCCTCACGCACCCGCTGCTCCTCGCGAAGTTCGCGCACGGCGAGGACGCGCCCTCGGTCATCCTGCGGGGCAAGTTCGTCCGCATGAACCTGCTCTGCGGCGACATCGCGCCGCCCCCCGCGGGCGCACAGCAGGCCCAGGCCGATCTCACGCCCGAGGGAGCGACGCCGCGCGAACAGGCCGAGGCGCGCCTCAACGCGGAGGGCTGCGGCACCTGTCACAAGCTGATGGATCCGATCGGCTTCGGGTTCTCGGCGTTCGACGGCGCGGGGCACTACGTGCCGACGGAGAACGGCGCGCCCGTCGACGACGCGGGCACCATCAACCCGCCGTCGGAGCTCGCGGGTGACTTTCACGGTGTTAGGGAACTCGGCGAGGATCTCGCCGCGAGCCCCGAGGTCCGCGCGTGCTTCGCGAAGCACTGGATCCGCTACTCGTTCGGCAAACACGAGACCATCACCGAGGCCTGCTCCACCGGTGAGCTCGCCGCGCAGCTCGCCGACGAGAACCTCTCGATTTTGGATTTGCTCGCGGCGCTCGCGGCGAGCCCTGCCTTCGTCGACCGCAAAGCCCTGGAGGCCCTCTGACATGCAGCGCCTACTTCGTCGTAACTTCCTCCGCGCGGCGACCGGCGCCGCGATCGCGCTGCCCTTCCTCGAGTCGACCCAAGCGTGCGGCGGCGGCGCGGTCGTCCCCAAGCGCTTCGTGATCTTCCAGACCGGTGAGGGCACGCTCCCGAGCCGGTGGAAGCCGCAGTCGCTCGCGAACGACGCGCTCCAACTCTCCGAGATGCTCGCGCCCCTCGCTGGGGACCCGAACGACGCGAGCTCGCCCGATCTCACGAACAAGCTCCTCGTGCTGAGCGGCGTGAGCAACAAGCTGCCCCCGCTCCACACCTCGAATGGACACAACGCGCCCGGCCACACGCTGCTCACGGCCAACGTCGTCGACACGACCCAAAACGGCGCTTTCGATCCGAGCATCGAGGTCATGGCGGGACACCGGTGTCTCGGCCCCTCGATTGACCATTACCTCGCCGATCGATTGGGGATCATCGAGCCGCTCAACTTGGCAATAGGCGCGGCCGACCCCGGCGAGAACCGGATGTTCTATCGGGTCAAGGGCCCTGGCGACACGGGCGCGAACCCCGAGGCCCCGCTCCAGGCCGACCCGATCGACGCGTTCCAAACCAACTTGGTCGGGTTGCCATCGGGCTCCACGAGCCGAGCCGACCGGTTCAAGGCTCGACGCGGCAGCGTGCTCGACGGCGTGCAGGGCTCGTTCGGCGCGCTGAAGAAACACGTGAGCCGCACCGATCAGCGGCGTATCGACGAGCACCTCGCCGCCGTGCGCGCGCTCGAGGAGAGCCTGAATTACACGCCTCCGCTCGAGTGTGGCGGGCTGACGCAGACCGTCCCCGACGGCTTCGAGGTGCCTGGGTGGCCCGACTATGCCCAAATGAACATCCAGGCCGATCTGATGGTCGACATCATGGTCAACGTGCTCGCGTGTGGCGCGCGCCGCGTGGTGACCGTGCAAGACACGGCCTATGACGGGCCTCCATTCGAGTTTTTGCCGGAGGGACCCGTCGAGGGCTGGCACGCTCAGGTGCACAACGACCCAGCGCTCGGACTCGGGTATTCGTCGAACGAAGACAATCCAGTCTTGCGCGCCGGCTATCTCTATTACGCCCGCGTCTTTCACAAGCTCCTCGCCAAAATGGACGCCATCGTCGAGCCGAACGGGCTCACGCTGCTCGACAACAGCATCGTCCTCTGGACGAGCGAGTTCGGTTGGGGGCAGACCCACGACCCGACGAACCTGCCAATCGTGCTCGCGGGCTCCGGGCAGGGCCGCATCAAGACAGGGCGTCACCTGTCGCGGCCGTCGGCGACGACGGGTGATCTCTACACATCCATCCTCAACGCCTTCGACGTGAACGACACGAGCTTCGGCTACGCCGAAGGGGCGGGCCTGCAGAACGGCCCCATAAGCGGGCTCGTGACCTGACTCGGTTGTAACGAGTCGGGCAGGTGAAAACACTGTTCTCGCGGGGAGCGGCCAGGTTCACTGGAGGCTCCGCCGGAGCCGCAGTAGACGCGGGGGGATGTCCCTCTATCGCTCTCTCCTCCTTCCGCTCGCGTTCTGCGTCGCCGCTTGCGGCTCGAGCTCCGGTGAGGCTGCTCACGGCACCGCCGAGGCCTCGAGCAGCGCGACGCCCGCTGCTGCGAGCCGGCCCGCGCGCGAGGCTTATCCCGTCCCCGCCGAGACGCAGGCGATCGTCGACGCCGCCGATCGCTCGGACGCCGACAAGGCGCTCGACGCCGGCCGACACCCCGCCGAGATGCTCGCGTTCTTCGGCGTCGCGCCCGGAATGAGCGTCGCTGACATCGCGGCAGGTGGCGGCTACTCGAGTGAGCTCTTCGCCCGCGCGGTCGGACCGAAGGGCAAGGTCTGGGGGCAAAACAGCCCCATGATCCTCGAGAAATTCGCGGAGAAGCCCTGGTCCGAGCGGCTCGCGAAGCCGGTGATGAAGAACGTCCAGCGTGTGGACCGCGAGTTCGACGACCCAATCCCGGCCGCGGCGGGGAGCCTCGACGGCGTCTATATGGTCCTCTTCTATCACGACCTCTATTGGGTAGGGACGGACCGGGCGAAGATGAACAAGTCCATCTTCGCGGCCCTGAAGCCGGGCGGGTTTTACGGCATTATCGATCACAGCGCCGCGGCCGGTGCCGGTGACACGGGTGTAAAGACATTGCACCGAATCGAGGAGTCCACCGTGCGCAAGGAGATCGAGGCCGCGGGCTTCGTCCTCGTGCGAGAGGGCCAGTTCCTGCGCAACCCGAGCGACACGCTGGATTGGAACGACTCGCCGAGCGCGGCCGGTGACAAGCGCGGCACGAGCGATCGCTTCGCGCTGCTCTTCAAGAAGCCCGGCTGAGGTCGCGGCGCGAGCAGTTACGGCGCTGTAATCAGAGCGCGCGCTCGAGGATCGCCACGCGCTCCGCCGCCGTGAGCTCGACGGGGTTGCCGCGCATGCTGCTCGCCTTCGCCGCGGCGGCCGCGATCGACTCGAGGTTCGAGCTGTCGAGCCCGTAGCGCGAGAGCGGCGCGACGCCCAGCTCGACCGCGAGGGCGCGCGTGATGGTTACAGCGTCGTCAGCGATTAGCGTGCTGTCCCCGCCGAGCATGCGGGCGACTTGCGCGTAGCGCTCGAGCGACGGGTGCTCGGGGGCGCGTGCGCGGAGGGCGGCGAGGTTCACCTCGATGACCTCGGGGAGCAGGCGCGCGCAGATGGCCCCGTGCGGCGCGCCGAGCACACCCCCGAGCGGCGCCGCGAAGCCGTGCACCGCGCCGAGCTTGGCGTTCGCGAGGCTGAGGCCACCGAACAGGCTGAGGAGCGACAGATCGCGGCGGGCAGTGGCGTCGTCTCCGCAGGCGAACGCTCGACGCAAGGCCGCGGGCGCGCGCGGCAGGACCTCTCGCGCGAGGGCGTCGGTGATCGGCGTCGCAGCCGGGCTCACGAACGGCTCGAGGACCTGGGTGAGCGCGTCCATCCCGGTCGCCGCGGTCACCGCGGGCGGCGCCGAGTAGGTGAGCTCGGGGTCGACGAGCGCGAGCCGCGGCAGCATGTGTTCGCTGCGCAAGCTCGCCTTCACACGGGTCGCCTCGTCGAGCAGCACGGCGTTGCGCGTGACCTCGGCGCCCGTGCCCGACGTCGTGGGCACCGCGATGAACGGCAGCGAGGGCTGCGCGAGCGGCCTGCCGCGGCCCACGACCTCGAGGAAATCGAGCGGCTCGGGGGAGGTGTCGGCTGGTGTGTTGCCCGCGAGGGCCGCGACGGCCTTGCCGAGATCGAGCGCGCTGCCGCCGCCGATCGCGAGGACGAGCGAGGCGTTTCGCTCGCGGCAAAGGAGCGTTGCCTCGCGCGCGGTCGCGACGGTGGGCTCGCCGGAGGCCTGCGCGAACGCGAGGTCGAAGCCGGCCGCGTCGAAGGTCGCGAGGAGCTCGTCGTAGCGATCGCGGTGCGCGCCCGTGACGACGAACGCGACCCTGCGCGATTGGGAAATACCAGGCAGGAGCGCGCGCGCCGCGTCGGCGAGGCCGCGGGCCGCGCCCTCACCGAAGACGATGCGCTGCGAGGTCGCGAATTCGAAGCGCACGGCTCAGCTCGGGTAATTCCAGCGCGCCGCGTCCTCGTCGGAGAGCGGTCGCAGCTTCGTCGCGGTGCGCGGCTCGGCCATCATCGGCGCGACAGCATCGCGCCACGTGGCGTAGTGCGCCGTCGCCTTGTGGGCCGCGGGCGCGTCCGCGGTGCGATAGACCTCGACCAGAATGAAGCGGTTCGGGGACTCGGTGTCCTCGAGGAGATCGAAGCGGGCGACCCCCGGCTCCAGCCGACTGGCCCGCGCGTTCGCTGAGGTCGCGTCGATGAAGGCCTGTCGATCCTCGGGCTTCACGTGGACGTGGACGTGCACGACGAGCATCGCGCGAGGCTACGGGATCTTGAGGCTCGCGAGTCGCTTGTAGAGCGTGCGGCGAGAGATCCCGAGCAGGCGCGCGGCCTGCGAGCGGTTGTCATGAGAGCGCGCGAGCGCGTCGAGGATCGCGCGTCGCTCTGCCTCTTCTACGCGCGCGCTGAGCTTCGGCTCGCCGGCGACCTCGACCTCGTCGTCGTCGTCCTCTTCGTCGTCGATCGGTGGCGCCGGTTGGAGGGTCGGTGCGGGGGGCGGTGGTCTGCGTCCGCGAGGCATTTGCCTCGCGATCTCGCGCTCGACGTCGCTCGCTTCGATGCGCGCGTTGTCGGTGAAGACGACGAGCCGCTCGACGACGCTCATGAGCTCGCGCACGTTGCCGGGCCAGGTGTGCGCGGCGAGCGCTTGGTGCGCGCCGGGCGCGATCGCGAGCGGACCGCGGCCGTTTTCCCGAGCGAAGCGCTCGGCGAAGCGCTCTGCCAAGAGGCCGAGATCTTCGGAGCGCTCGCGGAGCGGCGCGAGCCAGATCGGCACGACCGCGAGCCTGTAATAGAGATCTTCGCGGAAGGTGCCGGCCTCGATCATGGCCTCGAGATCGCGGTGCGTCGCCGCGACGAAGCGCACGTCGGCCTTCTCGGTGCGCGTGCCGCCGAGCCGCTGATACTCCTTCTCCTGGAGGAGGCGGAGCAGCTTCGCCTGCATTTGCGCGGGCACGTCGCCGATCTCGTCGAGGAAGAGCGTGCCGCCCGTCGCGAGATCCACGCGGCCTGGCTTGCGTGCGGCCGCGCCGGTGAACGCGCCCTTCTCGTAGCCGAAGAGCTCGCTCTCGAGCAGCTGCTCGGGGAGCGCCGCACAGTTCACCGCGACGAATGGGCCCGCGGCGCGCGCGCTCGTCGCGTGGATGAGGCGCGCGACGACCTCTTTGCCGGTGCCGCTCTCACCTCGCAAGAGCACGGTCGACGTGGTCCGCGCAGCGCGCTTCACCAGCTCTTCGACCTCGCGCATCGCAGCCGACGCGCCGAGCGAAACGTCGGCCGACGCCGGCGCGGGCGGTGGCTTCGACGTCGCGCCTGCGGCGAGGACCTTGTCCAAGGTGTAGAGCACCTCGTCGCGATCGAAGGGCTTCATCATGAAGTCGGCCGCGCCCGCGCGCATCGCCTCGACGGCGATCGGCACGGTGCCGTGCGCGGTCAGCATCACGACGGGGACCTCGGGGGCGCGCGCGTGGAGCTCGCGGAGGAGCGCCATCCCGTCCATGTCGGGCATGCGCAGATCGGTGATGACCGCGTCGAACGCGGACGCTTCGAAGAGGCGGAGGGCCGCCGACGCGCTCGGTGCGTGCACCGCGTCCATCCCGGCTTGGACCGAGCAGGCCCGCGAGGACCTTGCCGATCATCGCGTCGTCGTCGACGACGAGGACGCGCGTGTCTTGAAGCTGCTCCCCGGCCCATTACGCGCGAGCATAGCCCGCCCTTCTCGCGTGCGGCGAGCGCGGGCATCATGCAGCGGTGCGCGTGCAAGGCTGGCTGAGCTTCCTCGCGGCCGCCGAGTCCCTCGCGCTCGCGCTGCTCACGGGGCGCGAGCCGCGCGCGTCACCCGCTCGCGCGCGCGCTCGGCCTCGTGAGCGTGGGCCTGCTCGCGTACAACGCGGCCGAGGCGATCACCTACCTGAGCGACGATCGCGTCTGGGTCTCGCTCGGTGACGTCGCGGCGTCGCTCACCGCGATCCCGACGTTCGAGCTCGTGCTCGGGTTCGTCGGCGCGCGGAGCGCTCACACGACGGCTCGGCGCGCGGTCACCGGTTACTTTATCGCCGTATCAGTAATCGCGACTCTGCCCATCTTCGCGCGCGGCCTCGCTGGATGGCACGACCACGTGTGGCCGATCGCGATGTTGATCGGGCTCGTCCCAGCGTTCGGCTTCGCGGCGCGGCTCGTCGGCCTGCACCTCGCGCGGAGCACGGGGCGCGAGCGCGCGCGCATGCGGGTCTTCGTCGCGGCAGCGCTCTTCGGGATCGGTGGGATCGCGTCGGACCTCGCGGCGATGGCGGGCGCTGATCTGCCCCGCCTCAGCTTCGTCGGGCTCGTCGCGTCGTCGGGGATGCTGGCCGCGCTCGTGCTCGACGCGCGCATCCTCGAGGTGAGCCGCGCAGGCAGCGTGCTGCGCGTCGCTGCGGTCGCGCTGCTCGTCGCGGTGCTCGCGGGCGCGCTCTTCGTGTGGGCCGGCGATCGCTTCGGGCTCTTCGTGTTCTCGTTCGGAGTCGGCGTGCTCTTGCTCGCGGCGGTGCTGCGGCCGCTCCTGCGCGAGCGCGACGACGCACGTCTGCGTGGTCGCTACCTCGTCACGCTCGGGCGGTTCTCGCAGCAGCTCGCGCACGACGTCCGCAACCCGCTCGCGGCGATCAAAGGCGCGGCGCAGCTCGTCGCGGGCGAGGTCCGCGCGGGGCGCTCGGTCGAGCCGTACGCGGACTTGCTCGACATGATCGTCGAGCGCGTCGATCGGATCGATCGGCTGCTCGCGGACTATCGCCGCATGGGCCGCGTCGAGCCCGAGCTCCGCCGCGTGGATCTCGCGTCGCTCGCGCGCGACGTCGCGGGCAGCACGCATTGGCAGGGCGTCGAGGTCGCGACCGAGATCGTGGGCGCGCCCTGCGACGCGCACGCCGACCCCGACCTCGTCGCGTTCGCGCTCGAGAACCTCGTGCGGAACGCTTGCGAAGCCAGCGCCGCCGGGTCGGGCGCGGGCGAGGCTGCGCGCGTGGTCGTGCGTGTGCGTGACGCGGCCTCGGCGGCGCACGTCGAGATCGCGGTGATCGACCGCGGGCCGGGCATGGATGTGCGCACGCGCGAGCGCGCGTTCGACGAGTTCTTCACGACGAAAGAGGGCGGCACTGGGATCGGGCTCGCGTTCGTTGCGCGCGTCGCGGAGTCGCACGGTGGCTCAGTCTTCCTCGAGAGCGCGGAAGGCCAGGGCACGACGGTGACGCTCGAGCTCCCCGCATGGCGCGAGAACCCTGCTAGTGCTGCCGGTCCTGAGTTCGCTGGGGGTTCGCCCAGGCCCCACGCTGGCGCGCGCGAGTGAAGGGCCTGGTCGAACCCATGCGATCGGGCGCGTCTGACCGCGCAGCTCGGACGTATTTCGGTGCCTACGAACCTTGCGGTTCGCAGCACCAGCGCGGTAGCGCCACGGGACGGGTGAGGCGAGCGAGTGAGGGTGGTGTTAACATCCATGTCTATGCCGCGCTCGAGGGCTGTCATGGGACTTCTGTCGGCTGCGGTTCTATTGGTCGCGTGTGACGACGAGCACACGTCGTTACAGGACAGTTCGTCCGAGGTCGCGGTCGAGGACGTCACTCCGATTCACGCGGGCAGCGGGATTGGGATGAGGCCCGAGCCGACGGCGCGCCCGACCTCTCTGGAGCGGCCTATCGTTTGGACTGGAGAGGCCCCCGCTTCTCCGCGCGTCGTGCGGGGGCCCGCCGGCAATACGTCAATCGATCGGGCGGCAGTCGCCGGCGGAGCGGTCGCGAATGCGTCGTCACCCGTGGCCGCCATGGCCCCCGGCTTTCGCCGTTGTTACCGAGATGGCCTGTTGGAGAACCCAACGATGAGCGGATCGGTCCGGATTACGGCCAAGATCGGCCCTAATGGCGAGGTCTTGAGCGCCAGTCCCTCGAGGTCGGAGGGCCTGTCCGATAAAGTCATAAGCTGCGTTGCAAAGCGTGTCTCTGTCGCTCAGTTCGCCCCTCCAGAGGGCGGGGGCACGACGATCGTCATCCCAGTGACGTTCCTCCCCGATGAGTCTTTCCACGGCGAGCAGTCGTCGGGGCCGCCCTGTTCGGCCCAATGAGGCGCGCGGTCCATGCCGGTTTCGAGGGCCAGTGCTACGAACCGCAGGTTCGTAGGCACCGAAATATGTCCGAGCTGCGCGGTCAGACGCGGCCGATCGCATGGGTTCGACCAGGCCCTTCACTCGCGCGCGCCAGCGCGGCGCTCTTGCTCATGGCGTGCGACAAGGCGGTACCGCTATCGGTTAGTTTGCCCAGTGCTGTCGAGGAGCGTACGGGGCAATGGGTCTCTGCCGGCACGAACAGAACAGTAAGTGAAGCGGCGCGACCCATCTCGCACGAGATTCCAGTCAAGTTGAGTGCGGCCGCTCCGGTCCCGACATCGTCTGCGAGCGCGCGCCCTCTGTTTCGTGAGCCAATCGGTGGCGGGTACGGTATGAACCCGCCGTCGATAATCGGTGCGATGGCGCCCGGCTTTCGCCGTTGTTATCTCGAGGGTCTGAAGGAAAACCCGATCATGAACGGATCGGTGCGAATCACGGCGAAGATCGGTGCGGAGGGTGAAGTATTGAGCGCTACTCCCACGCAGGCAGCGGGACTGTCCGATAAAGTCATCTACTGCGTTGCCGAGCGCGTCGCTGTCGCTCGATTCGCCGCCCCGGATGGTGGGAGCGCGACGCTCGTCATCCCGGTGACCTTCTTCCCCGAGTGAGGTTTTTCAGGGCTCGCTGTCGTCGGGGCTGACCTCTTCGCCGGTCTCGGTGTCGGTGGCCCAGGGGTCGCGCGGGGAGGGCGCGCGCTCGTCGAGCCAGCGCGTGACGTCGGTGATGACGCGGTCGTGCTCGGGCTCGTGGAAGAGGTCGTGGTAGAGGCCCTCGTAGATCTCGAGGTGTTTGTCGGCCGAACGCGCGCGAGATAGGAAGGCGCGCGAGCCCGCGGGGCGGGTGATCTCGTCGGCCGAGCCGTGCAGGACGAGGAGCGGCGCGTGGATGAACGGCGCCTGCGTGAGCGCGAGCGCCGAGGCCTCGACGAGCTCGGCGGCGGTGGAGATGGTGCCGGGCGCTTGGTAAACGAGCGGGTCAGCGAGGTTTTCTTTAACGACGTTCTCGTCACGCGACCAGCGCGTCATGTCGAGCTCGAGCGCGGGCGCGTTGGGGTCGAGGTCGCGCAGGAAGTTGATGCCGCAGGCCTGCACCTCGTCGAGGCCGAGGTCGATCGCGGGCGCGCTCAGGATGAGGCCGGCGAGGAGGGGACGCGGGCGCTCGGCGAACAGCGCGGCGATGGCGCCGCCCATGCTGTGACCGAGCATGAAGAGCGGGAGCGCGGGGTCGAGCGCGCGCACGCGCGAGACGAAGAGGCTCACGTCGTCGACGTATTTCTCGAAGCGATCGATGTGGGCGCGCGGGCCCTGCGAGCGGCCGTGGCCCCGGAGATCCATCGCGTAGACGGCGAAGCCGCGGCGCGTGAGGGCCTGCGCGAGGCCTGCGTAGCGACCGCTGTGATCGCGCAGGCCGTGGACGATGACGAGCGCGGCGCGGGGCGCGGCATCGCGAGGCCGCCAGGCCTGCGCGTAGAGCGTGAGGCCGTCGTCGGCGCGGAAGGTCTCTTCGGCGTGGCCGGCGACGTCGGCCGCGAGGTGCGATTCGAGCGGCGCGCTCACGCCCCCCTGCGGCGGCGGAGCGCAGGCCGCGAGCGCGAGCGCGATCGAGAGCGCGAGGGCGATCGGAGCGAGGACCGCCGTCTCTGGCGGACCACCGAGGTGGAGCTCGAGCCGTGGCATTTCCGCGAACGCTGGCGCGCCGACCGGGCGAGCGCAAGCGTGCAGTCGGGGCAGGCGCGTGGCTGGCCGCGAGGTCTTCCGACCCTATCGATAACGGTGTAATCGGAGCGCCCTCATGAAGACCTACGACGCGATCGTCATCGGAGCCGGCCCCGGCGGTTATCCCTGCGGTATCCGGCTCGGCCAGCTGAAGCAGAAGACCCTCGTCATCGAGAAGGAGTCGCCCGGCGGCGTGTGCCTGAACTGGGGCTGCATCCCGTCGAAGGCCCTCATCAGCGCCGCGCACTCGTACGAGAAGATCAAGCACGGCGGCATGGGCATCAAGGTCCAGGGCTTGTCGCTCGACCCGAACGAGCTCCAAGACTGGAAAGAAGGGATCGTGAAGAAGCTCACGGGCGGCGTGCGCTCGCTGCTCAAGGGCGCTGGCTCCGAGCTCATGATGGGCACCGCGACGGTCACGAGCCCCAACACCGTCGAGGTCGTGAACGCGGCAGGCGCGCGCGAGACCTTCAAAGCCGACAAGGCGATCGTGGTCGCGACCGGGTCCTCGACGATCGAGATCCCGACGTTCAAGTTCGATCACAAGCAGATCATCGGGGCGCGCGACGCTGTCAGCCTGCGCGAGATCCCGAAGCGATTGCTCGTGATCGGCGGCGGCATCATCGGCCTCGAGCTCGGCATGGTCTATCAGAAGCTCGGCTCGCAGCTCACCGTGCTCGAGGCTCTGCCGACGATCCTGAACGGCGTCGACCCCGACTGCTCGAAGGTCGTCGAGCGCCGCATCGTGAAGCTCGGCGGCACGATCCACACCTCGACGAAGGCCCTCGGCTACGAGCGCCAGGCCGATGGATCGCTCGCGGTCGCGTTCGAGAAGGACGGCAAGCGCGACACGGTCGTCGTCGACGTCGTGCTCGTCGCGGTCGGCATGCGCCCGAACGGCAAGGGTCTCGGCCTCGAGCAGGTCGGCGTCAACGTGACCGATCGCGGCTTCGTCCCGGCCGACAAATTCGGCCGCACCAACGTGCCGACCATCTACTCGATCGGCGACGTGAGCGGCCCCCCGATGCTCGCGCACAAGGCGACGAAGGAGGGCGAGATCATCGCCGAGGTGATCGCGGGCCACAAAGCCGCGAAGGACTGGGTCACGATGCCGGGCGCGATCTTCACCGACCCGGAGATCGCGACCACCGGCATGACCGAGGCCGAGGCCAAGGAGAAGGGCCACGAGCTCTCGGTCGGCAAGTTCCCGTTCGCCGCGCTCGGCAAGGCGATGGCGATGAACGAGACCGACGGCTTCGTGAAGGTCGTCGCGGACAAAGCGACGAAGCAGCTGCTCGGCGTCCACATCGTCGGGCCCGAGGCGAGCGCCATGATCAGCGAGGCCGCGCTGTCGCTCGAGATGGCCGCGTTCCTCGACGACGTCGCGCTGACGGTGCACCCGCACCCGACCCTCGGCGAGGCCTTCATGGAGGCCGCGGCCCACGCGCTCGGTCACGCGATCCACATCGCGAATCGCTAACACAAGTGTCAGGATTGGGCCCGAGGACCACCGACGAACATGCTCCCCGCGAACCTCAATGTCGTGTTCGTCAAGCCGGGGTGGTTCATGGTCGACGTCGCGATGACCGTCGTGCTCGACCGTGACCGCGTCCTTCATTCGGGGAGCTTCCTCGGGGGGATCGATCGCGTCCTCGAGGTCGAGCTCGGGCCTCACACGCTCGAGACGATCCTCGATCTCGGGGCGTTCTCCCGACGGCGCTCGTATTCCTTCACCCTCGAGGCGCCGACCGACTATCGCTCGCAGCGCCCGACGTACCGCGCAGTCCTCCGCTACAGCAGGTTTTGGGGGAACTTCACGCGGGGCCTCGCGGTGGAGCGGATTGACGGTTAGCGACCGCTATTGTGCCGCTCTCTGCCGATGTCGGCGCAGAGCGCGCCGATAGGTCGATATTCCACGCGAGAATTCTCGCCTTCGGCGGGGCGCGCCGGTTGCTTGAGGCGGATCGCCCATGAAGATCCCCAGTCGCGTCGCCTGTTGTTTGGTCTTCCTCCTCAGTCCGCTAGCGGCCTGTTCCGACGACGGGCCGTCCAACAATGGCGGCTCTGGAGGCGAGGCCGGCGCGACAGGTGGGGGCGGCGCGAGCGACGACGGGACGTACCACCAGGGCGTCTACACCTGTTGTGGAGAGGGCAAGGGCCTAGCGTGTTGCCCGCCCGGCTCATTGCCCGACCCCGACACTGGCCAGACCGCGACCTGCTTTCAATACGGTGGGGTCGTGGGAGCGTGCACGCCAGAAGGCGAAGTGCTCGAGGGCAAGGACATCTGTGCGCTTTGTTGTGGCGCGCTCGTGCGCATCGATTCGAGCGCGCCCTCGAGCGACGGCTCGACCTGCGAGCCGACAGCCCCGCCCAGCGTGCTCGTGTGCGCCGCGTGTGGTGACGGCGCTTGTGGTTTGGGTGAGAACGCTTGCAACTGTCCGGACGATTGTCAGTAGCGCTGCGGGGAGCAACGACCGCCCAGGCTTGTGCGAGCGCCCCTCACGCTGTTACCGCTTGCTCCTCTGCCTGCGAAGGAGCAACCCATGGCTCGCCAGCTGTCCGACTACATCATCACGAATCGCGACTACGACGCCATACTCAAGCGATTTGGCAACTACCTCTCGACAGACAGCGCCCTCTATTGCACCACTCCCCGACGCCTGGGGGCGACATCGTCGCGCTCGCCAAACACGTGACAGCGCTCTACTCCACGAATGACGACATCTTGCCGTGGGCCCAAAAGGTCGACAAGTGGTTGGAGCTCGGGTTGAACGGGCCCCCCACTGGCTCCCCGCTCTACGCGAACTTCAGCGCGGTGGACTGCAGCTCAATCGTCGACGAGGCCGACACCAAAAAATACCCGCCGCCTTCGGGCGTGAAAATCCAAACGCACACTGCGTATTTCTACATACCTGAGACTCTCCAGGAAATGGCGGCAGCTCTCATGGGGACCTAATGTCGTGAAGTACGCCGAGCTCCTCGATGTCCTCTCCCCCTTGGTCATTGGCTCGGGGCTGGGCCTCGTGGCGGTCGCGCGACTCGAACAATCGAAGGTCGCTGGCGCCGTGGGGATGGTTGTGGCGGTCGCGGCGGGCACTTGGGTCTTCGCGAGGCAGGGCTCGGCTCGCTCGGAGCAGCACACGGACCCGGCCACGACGAGCGCCGCGATGGCGAAGCTCGAGGATGTCAGGGGGGTCGGGTCCTATCGGGCCGCGGCGGACGTGCCCATCTCGGCGAGGGAGTTCTACGGCCGTTCGCTCGTGACCTCACCACTCTCGGGGGTTCGACGCCAACCGGGTAGAGTTTTGGACAGCGTGTTGGAGCGGCCAGCCTCCGCGACCTGGCTCGTCGGAATCACCACCGCAGCGCCGCTCCTGCTCGTCCTCTTCGCCAGGCACCCACGCGTAGTTCAATGGGCCGCGGCGACCTCGAGCCCGATATTGTGGCTCGCTGGTCTGTTCGCGGCGACGAGCCTCGCTCTTCTCGGCCACAACGTCGGTGAGCGGCTGCGGGTCCGCAGCTTCGAGCCTCGCGTCGAGGTCTCGGCGAGCCCGGCTTACCTCGGAGCGCCGATCGAGATCCTCGTCGACGGCGGGCTGCGCCTCTTTCCAGTCACGGTGCTCGAGGTCTCCCTGGTGTGCAGGGAGATCGTCACCTTCTCCGAGGGCTCCAATACGCGGACGGAGATCGTCGAGGTTTGGGCCTCGCCGATCCTTCGCGCCGAGCGCCGAAATGGCAGGTTCGAATACGCCAATCGGGGAGCGGCCACTCCGCCTGC
Source organism: Polyangiaceae bacterium (assembly GCA_046351325.1). GTDB lineage: Bacteria > Myxococcota_A > Polyangia > Polyangiales > Polyangiaceae > Xiheicaenibacterium. The sequence goes on from JAXLYR010000003.1 coordinate 93,020, forward strand.
GACTCTGCCGCACTCGTTCTCTAGCGCTCACAACCAAGTCGTATGGTCGGTGCACCTCCATGGGCAGGCGCCACTTCTCCTCGACTACGACGAGCACTTCGAAGTGGCGCTCCTTCCGAAGCCGGCCTGATCAGGGGCGTATGGCGGGGTCCCTGGACTTTTCGGGTGGTGTACCCCAGATCGCAGGCTCCTCCGGGAATGGACAGTGACATGACTTCGGGATCTACAGGTTTGCAAGCGCTCTCGGCGGGCGACATATGGGCTGCGGAGCGCCCGGTTTGGTTCGGCGGCGTGCGTCTGCGCTCGCGCATGACGGTCTTTCGCGCGGGAGACGGCAGGCTTTGGGTGCACAGTCCGGCCGAGCCGACAGCGGAGCTCTGCGCAGAGCTCGATCGCCTGGGTGAGGTTGCCTGGATCATCTTGCCCAATCGCTTTCATCACCTGCAGGCCCCCGCGATGAAGGCGCGGTACCCTCGAGCGCTCGTCGTCGGCCCGCTGTCGGTCAAAGCGCGGAACGGTGAGGTCGTATTGGACAGAGTGATCGACGATACAGAGTTGTCAGCGCTATTCCCCGACTTCACCTCGGTCGCGTTGAAGGGCGTGCCCTTCTTGGACGAGACACTCTTTCTACATCGTAAAACCGGCACGCTCATCGGCGCTGATTTGATGATGTGCGGCTGCGGCGCGGATCACTTCACCTGGCGCTGGGCTTCGCGTCTCCTCGGTCAATATCAGAAGTACAGGGCTCCGCCTGACGTCCGGTGGAACACGAAGCGCACCGACGAGGTGCGCCAGTCGATCACCGAGCTCGCGAAGCTGCCTATCGAGCGCATCCTCGTGGCGCACTCGGACCCAGTCGAGGACCGGCCCGTCGAAGAGCTCAAGGAGGCTTGGAGCTTCGTCGTTTAGGCTGGTCGTCCAGGTAGGTGGCTTGTTTTGTCGTTGCTCCGCGTTCTACCGTCAGCGCGATACCCTGCCCTCGACGGAGTCCGGATCGACATGATGCTTCACAGCGGTAACGAGGCTGCGGCAACGGAGCTGCCCACCGTCGAGGCTCCCGTCGTAGTCGGCGCGCTCGCGAGCTTCTTTGCGGATTGGACGAAGAGCGGCGTGTCAGCGCATTTTCGCCTCGCGGTTCGGCGAGCGATGGTCTCGCAGCTCTTCTACTCTACGTTCGTCGCGTTCGTCGCTGGCTGTTTTGCGAGGGCCGCGACCGAGAAGTGGCTGTTCATCGCCGGGGTGAGCGCGGCGGCGTTCGGGTCGATGTTCGCCTTCCTCTTCTTGTTTCGGCCGCGCCCGACCACGACCTTCGTCGGGGCGAACGGCCTCGCGCGGGTTCATCACCTCGCAGGTGGTGCTCTCAAGGTCGACGAGCTCTCGTTCGACGCTGTCGATCACCTCGCCGTCCAGCGAATCGTGCGCGGCAAGGGGCGGCCGCGCGTCCTCTTCGCGTACCGCTTTCGGGATGCGCGGGATCAGACGCTCTTCGAGATCGTGGGCGGCTACTCGTTGAGCTCGAGGGGAGCCCCCGAGACAGGGCCGGAGAACCCCATCCATTTCGCGCACGCGGCCGAGGCCGCTTGGGTCGCGCGGCGCGCGCCGGAGCTCCTCGCCGCGATCGACCGAGGTGAGACTGTGACCTTCCGCGCGGCGCGCAAAGAGTGGATCAAGTTGCAGGGGCGCGAGGTCGAGATCAGCCCACCCGAGGGGGCGATCCTCAAGGGGCTCGCGGTCGACCTCGACGGTCCGACGGTGGGCGGCGCGCTCCTCTACTTCTCGCTCGCGTCGGCGCCGACCAAGCCGGACCTCAAGAACCCCTTCCAGCCGCCACGCCAATCGAAGACTTGCAAGTTCGACGGGTCCGAGATGCGGGACGTGGCGCTGCTCTCCAGTCTCCTCGGCGCGCTCCGCGAGCGACAGCCGCAGCAGACCTTGTAGTAACTGACTTGTCAGTCAGTGAGCGCGGCCTCGCTCGGAGGCGCCGAGCTTCGCGTCGAAATACGCCTCGGCTCCGCGAGAGGCTCGATGCACGGCAGCGAGCGGCCCCGCGAGGGTCGCGGGCGCGGCCGCGAGCAGATCGAAGTACCGGCCGGGGCTGATGCGAGCGTCGGGCAGCATGCGCTCGAGCAGATCGATCGCGTCGGCCTTGCGATGCAGAGGGTCGGCGCCGAGGTCCCCCACCGTCTCGGCGATCGCGGCGAGCAGCACGGTGACCGCGTGCAGATCACCCGAGAGCTGGTCGGACACGCGAACCTCGGTCGGGGCGGTGGTCGCGCCCTGCTTCGGTGGCGGGAACCAGCGCGCGAAGCGCCGCTCGATCGCGAAGCGATCGCGAGTCGAGGCCTCCTCGTGGGCGCGCTCACCCTCGGCGGGGGTCGTGGCGGTCGCGCGTCGGTCGCCCGCGAGATCGTCGATCTCTTGGAGGGCGACCTCGAGCTCCTGAGTCGCGAGCTCGGGCGCGTCGTCGAGCGAGAAATGGACGGACCGCGTCGCGAGCTCTCCGGCAGCGAGCGCCGTCAGCGTCGCGTCGTCGAGGTAGTGATAGAACGCGCGCTCGCCGCGGGCGCGCTGGCGCGCGACGAGCTCGCGCAGCACGGGGTTCTCCTGCCCGAGGGCGATCACGCTGACGCCGATGGCGACGTCCCCCGCGCTCTCGCGGGCGAGGTGGATCTTCTCGGGATCGACCGCGGCCTCACCGTCGGTGATGAGGACGATGTTCGCGCGCGCGAGATCCGGATCGGTGCGCTTCGCGTCGGCGATGAGCGCGAAGCTCGAGAGCAGCGCGGCCTCGATGTCCGTCCCGCCCGTGCGGGCGCGCCCGACGATATCGGCCATCGCGGCGAGCACCTGTTTGCCGGTGCGGACCTCGACGACGGGCGCGAGGCGCTTCGTGAAGAAGCGATAGAAGAGCGCGAGCCGCATCCGACGGCCCGGGGTGTCGAGCCGCCGCATCATGGTCGCGAGCTCCGCGAGCAAGACGGCGTCGCGCATGCGGGCGCGCGCGCCGCCGGGGCTCCCGTCGATCATCGAAGACGAGCCGTCGAGGAGGTACACGCGCACCTCGCCGGCGAGCCGCGTGCGCTCGACGGTCCGCTCCTCGCGCTCGATGAACTTCTTCGAAAGCAGGCGGCCCGCTGCGAGATCGAGCACGACGCGCCGCGGATCCTCGATGACCGCGGCGAGCAGATCGGAGGGCGAGCGCGCCAGCGTGAGGAGCATCTCGCGCGTCGGGTGATCGACGACGCGGACGAGCTCTTCGATCTCGCGAGCGCGCACGGGCGCGAGGCGCGCGCCGACCTCGAAGCACCCGTCGACGGCGACCATCGCGGCCGAGAGCGCGCGCGAGCACCCCGGCGCGAGGTACTCGAGCGCGAGCTTGCGGATCTCCTCGTCGCTCTCGGTGCGAGCATGCTCGAGCGCCGCGGTCATCACGTCGTCGAGCCGCTCGAGCAGCTCCTTTCCGAAGAGCTGCTCCGCCGAGCGATCGAGGCTCTCGCGAGGCCCTAGCGCGCGCTCGCTGTCGTCACCGAGCTCCTCGAGGGCTCGCTTCGAGGCGCGCGCGAGCGGCACGTCGCCGCGCCCGAGCGCGAACGCGTCGATCGCGACGAGCGCCGCGTAGAGTCGCTCGCGATCGCCGCGACGAAGCGCGCGCTTCGCTTGATGCGTGAGGCCGACGCGCGCGTCGAGGCCAGCGGCCTCCAGCCGATCGAGCCACGCTGATCTGCTCGCGGAGGTCCCGCTCGCGCGCGAGCACGCCCTCGCGTTCGAGCGGCAGCGCGGCGCTCGCGTCGAGCAGGAGCTTGCGCGCCGCTTCGAGCAGGCGTCGCCGGCGCTCGATGAACTCGGTCTCGCTGCGCGCGGCCTCGGTGATGTGATCGATCGCGGCGAGCTCGAGCTCGAGCACGCGCTGGTCGTCGGGGGCGGCTCGCGGAGCGGGGGGAGGGCTGTCGTCTCCGTGGCTCTTCGGTTCGGCGGAGTCGGGAGCGGCCCCCTTCTTCGGCTCCGCGAGCACGAGCGGAGGCAGGACGCGCGCGGCGTCGACGTGCGCGCCGCGGCGCTCGGCGAGCTCGGGGTCGAGCTCGGCGAAGTAGGCGATGCGCGCCAGCGTGTCGACCACGCGGGTCAGCCACGAGATATGTGCGATCGGCACATATCGATGGATGCGAGCAGCCTTTTCACAGGCGGCGAGGTTGCTCTTCGTCTCGGTGAGGGCGGCGTCGAGCGCGTCCGCGACCGCGAGCGAGCTCGGCTCCTCTTTGCGGAGCAGCTCGAGCAGCGCAGTGAGCCGCGTGCGGTGGTAGGTCGCGCGCCAGCCGAAGAGCCGATGCAGCGAGGCGAGGGCGCGCTCCACGCGACCCGGCTCTTCGGGCGCGCGCGTCGCGAGCTCTTCGATGCGGACGCGCAGCGCGGCGACAGCGTCGGCGTTCTTCACGACGCCGCGGCGGTCCAGGCTTGGTCGCCGCTCGCCTTGAGGACGCGGACCGCGTGCGCGATGGCGCGCGCGCCGAGCGCGTCGATGCGGGCGCGCTCTCGCGAGGCTCGATCCTTCGCGTGGGGCCAGAGCGTCTCGATGAGGCGGGTCTCGGCGGCGAACCGCGTGAGCGCGGACTCGTCCCAGAGGATCTTGTAGATGCGCGATCGAACGACGTCCGCGAGCGCCATCGCCTCGACCGCGGTCATCCATTGTTCGAGGTATTCGACGGCGCGCTCGACGCGCGCGAGGTCGAGCGTCGCGCAGGCCTCGGCGAGCTCGCTGTCGAGTGCGGCGAAGCGCTGCGCGAGCAGCCACGCAGGATCGGCGGCGTCCCCGAGCAGCCCGCTGTCCACGATGAGCGCGACGTCGGCGAGCGTGAACGCGATGCTCGAGCGGTGCTCGGCCTCGCGGAGCTCGCGGTAACCGTCGTGGCTCGGAGGGCCGTCGGCGATCGCGGGCTGCGCGTTCGCGGCTGGGCTCGTGAGCGCCTGCGCGGCCCAACGGAGCCAGTCGTCGAGCGGCACGGCGCCCGCGAGATCGTGCTTCGCGAGCAGCGCGACGAGCGGCCGCGCCTCTCGCGCGAGCGCCGAGGAGTCCGCCGCGGTGTTCGCGATGAGCACGCCACGCACGAGCTCGCCGAGGCGCGGACCCACCACGCGACGCTTCACCCCTTGTCGAGGGTGCTTCGGCGCGTCCGCGCGAGCGGCCTTTGCGATGTCGGCGAGCTTGCGATCGACCTGCTCGAGATCGGTGAGGAGGGGCGCGAGCGCCTGGAGGACGGGCGCGAGCGAGGCACCCTTGCTGAGCGCGATCGCCCCGGAAATGCTGGCCGCGAACGCGGTCGACCACCACGCGGCGAGCAGCTCTTCGAGCGCGTCGAGCGCGTGCTCCCAGGCCCCCGCGTCGCGACGCGGTGTGGCCGACGCATCGAGGAGCTGGCGACGTTGCTTCGCGAGCTCTTCGAGCGCGCCGAGGCGAGCCATCGTCTTCGGCAGGAGCATCGACGGCGACGACTCCTCGAGGATGGATGCGTCCGCGCCTGCGACCAAAGCAGCGGCCTCGTCGACGAGCTCGAGCGCGCGATCCTGCATCCAACGCGCGGTCGCGTGCATCGACGCGGTGCCGTCTTCGAGCGCGAGCGCGAGCGCTACCGCGGCGTCGACCACGCTCTCTTCGCCCTCTTTGTCGGTGCCGGCCTCGAGGGTCGAGCGCAGCGCGCGAGCTCGGAGCGACGCGTGCGCGTGCGTCAGCAGCGCGGTCGCCCGCGAGGACTCCGCGAGGCCCTGGCGAGCGTGCGGCGCGATGCCCGCGGTGACGCGCAGGATGGCGCGCGCGTCGTCGCTCGCGATCGCTTCCTCGAGCTGTTTGCCGAGCTGATCGAGCGGACCTTGCTCGGCGACCGCGGGCTTCGCGCTCGGCTGGCGCTTGTCGGTGCTCTGCTCGGCGGCGCGCGCCCGAGCGCGCGGCGTGAGCGAGCGCGGCGCGAGCTTGCGGATGCACGCATCGAAGATCTCTCGCTCTGTGCGCAGGATGTTGAGCTGCCGCTTCTCGAGCGGATCGACCTCGCGCGCGAGCAACGCCTCGACCTCGCTCGGCCTCGGCCCCGAGAGCAGGAGGTGCAGGCGCAGCCGCTCGAGGTCGGCCATCGTCGCCTCGAGCGCGCGGTGAGGCTCCGTGAAGATCTTCGAGGCGACGCACGCGGCGCGGAGGATTCGCCCGCAGCGCACGGCCGTGCGCGTCGAGAGGTAGCGCGTCGGCGTAAAGGCCGGGTCGGCGCGCGCGGCCGACGCGACCTCCCCGTCGAACGTGGTGACGAGCTCGGCGATCGCGTCGCAGAGCTCGGGCGCGATGTAGACGTCGTCGACCGCGGCTTGCAGCGCGTCGACGTCTTGGATCGTGAGCAGGGCGTCGAGGTGCGGGCGGCCCGTACCGGCGATGTTCCGCTTGAGGACCGCGCCGAGGCACGCGGGGTCGGCGAAGCCCCGCGGGACGAAGCCGATGAACGCGATGCGATCGATGAACGCGAGCAGCGTCTCGCGCGATTGCTCGATGACCTCGGCGACGTAGCGATTGCTCGTCATGAGCGCGCACTCGATGCGGCCGCGCGTGATCGTCCCACCCTGCTTGAGCTCGCGCTCCTGCAGGACGTTGAGCGCGCTCCGGAGCAGCATGTCGCGCCCGTCGAAGACCTCGTCGAGGAAGGCGTGGACGCTGCCGAGCATGCCCTCGTCGGTGAAGTGGCTCGTGCGCCCGGTCTCGGTGAGGTTCTTGAAGTCGATCGGCCCGATGAGATCGGTCTGGACGGTGCTCTCGGTGATCTGCCGCGCGTAGAGGCTGGGCGCGCCCGTCTCCTCACAGACGATGCGACCGAACACCGCCGAGGCGATTTGGCTCTTCGCGGTCCCCGGAGGACCTGCGAGGAGCACGTGCTCTTTGGACAAGAGGGCGAGCGCGATCTGCTCGAGGACGTCGTCGCGCTCGGCGAACGCGCCCTGGAGCTGCCCGAAGAAGCTGCGAAACCGCGTCGATGCGCTGGCGAAGCGGGTGGAGTCGGTCATCGCGAGCAGCCTAGATCAGGCCGCTCGCCTCCGGGATGCATCAGGGCGTGCCACACCCGCCACCGGCGAAGACCCAAAAGCCGCTGTCGTCACAGAAGTAGAAGTTCACGCAGTTATCGGCGCTCGGGTAGTCGCACTCGGTTACAGCGGTGTTCGCACAGGGCACGTTGCCCGTAGGCTCCGTATAGGGGCAGCCGTGCTGCGGCAGCGCGTCGTCGAAGCAATAGGCGAAGTCTCCACAGTACTCGACCGTGTAGCAGAGCGCGTCGGGCGGGCAGGTCCCGCCGGCGAGCGTGTCGCCAGGATCACACGCGGGCGCCAAATCGCAGATTGGGATGCCGCACGCGATGGTCTCGCCGCAACCGTCCAGTGTGCGGCAATCGTATTGGCCAGACTCTGCGCAGCTGCCGTAGTCGGCAAAGGTGCTCTCCCCGGGCCCACAGGACGGGAAATTACACTCGCAGCCGCCGCCCTCCGTCCCGCCGTCGACCCAGACGCTGGGAGCGCCAGCCTCGGGATAGACCGGCTCGCAGCTGTAGATATATGTGCACTCCTCTGACGGTTCGTGGCTGTATTTACATTCTTGAAAGTCAGGGAGGCCAGTGCAGTCGTCCCCGAGCGACGGCTCTTCGGTCGGGCAACTGTCGCAACCCGCGACGCCGCACGGGTCAGGGTCGGGGGTCGTGTCGTCGGGTGGGGTGATCACGGTCGACCCACAGGCGCTGAGGAACACCCCGGCGGCGAGCGCCGAGGCGAGTCGGAGGGATTGTTCGAGCGTGGGCATATCGGCGATCTCGGAGCGATCGCTGCCACTCTCATGCCAATCCGGCCGTCGCGAAAACCCTCGTGGTGAGCGAGGATTCGCGTGCCGTCTGTGTCACTGCGTGCCGCTGCGGGTGGCGAGCCCCTTCAGGGGCGCATGGTCGACGACATGCCGAGCTGCGCGAAGCCCAACACAATCCTCAGGACCAAGGCCGCCAGGCCAACCCCAGCGAGGACGATGCCCGCGATCGCGAGGTTCTTGCCGCCGAGTCGGTAGGGCTCGGCCTTGATCTTCGAGAGGGCCATGAAGCCGCACACGAGCGCGACGATGGGGACCGGCAGGCCGATCACCGAGCAACAGAACGTCAGCGGGACACCGGCGATACCCGCGCCCAGCGAAACCCACGCGAGCGATTCGGTGGCTTGCGGCGGGGGCCCGCCTGGAAAGCCGCCTGGCGTGCCGCCGGGTGGGGGGCCGAAGTCCGAAGGCCCATAGGGCGCCCCTGGCGGAGGCCCATAAGGGTTGCCGGGGGGCGGCGCGTTACCGCCATAGGGATTACCGCCATAGGGATTACCCCCACCAGGCGGAGGATTGTATGGATTACCGCCGCCCGGGGGAGGCCCCCATCCCTGATTTGCCATGATTTGTCCCGTAAGAGTTACGCACCAATCGAAACACGAGCGCCACGCTCGCCGCCGCGATTAGCCAATAGACCACATAGAGCACAGGCGAAGCTCGGTGATAGGAGATCGCCTGATTCAGATGTCCGTGGCTCAGCGCCGAGAACGCCCGCGTGAGCCCACACGTCGGGCACGGCAGGCCGGTCGAAGCCTGGAAGGTGCACGGCGGCGTCAGCCTGACTCGACCGGACTCGATGTCCTCGGGCGAGACCACGAACGACACGACGAGCGCTCCGGAGAGCCACACCGCCAACAGCGCAGCCGAGCCCATTGCGAGCCACTCCGTCGAGCGCTTCGGCGCGATCGGCGGCGCCTCACCGTGGGCGCTGGAGCTCTCTCCCGTCATCCAGCTGCACGATTGCCGGGCCGTCACGCCGCGGCAACCCTCCGTGAGCTTCACGTGGGCGCGCTCACGTCTTTGCGCGTGACCGACCAGACAAAGCCGTCGTACCAGAAGTGCATCAGCGCGACCGTCTGCGCGACGGCCCAGAGGACGCGGTCGTCGACGTCGGCGCGGTCCGCGGCGAAGCCGTACGCGAGGACCAATACCAAATAGACGGCGAGCCCGGCGACGCGGCCAGGGAGGCGCCGCGCGGTCGCGAGGCGACGCCCCTCGGACCACCAGACGAGCGCCAAATATTGTACGGCGTGAAAGATATTCATGATGGCGAACGCGAGGCCCCAGGGGTTCAAGCCCCACGCGACGACGGAGCAGAACCCGGTCGACGCGACGAGGAACACCTTCGGCGGCGAGACCCGGTATCCCTGGCGCGCGAGCCTCACGTAGCCGAGGACGTACACGACGACGGCCAGCGTCAGCCCGAGCGCGACCACGCGCGCGATCGTCGCGTGGTGATTCGACATCGAGACAGGGACGCGCGTGAAGAAGGTCGCGCCTACGTCGCTCAGGTCTTCGAGCTTTCCTACGTGCGCCAGCATCGTCGCGCCCCCCAAGATGGGACCGGCGTAGAGCACCAAATTGAGCATGAGGTCGAGGCGTCGACCGACGCGCGGCCCGTTGCCGGCGCGCTGATCGTATATCCGCGCGAACCCGAAGGTCTGTAACGCCGAGTGGTAGACGTCCCAAAACACCACCACGACCGAGGAAACGATCGCCGCCGCGGGCGATATGGCAATAGCGGCGACGAGCACCGGCGGGACGACGAGGAACCTCAGCGGGTGGCGTCGCCGAATCGAGCCGTTTCCGTGGCTGCGGAAGAACACGGCGACCAGGTGGGCGTGCGTGAGGACCCCTGTCGCGAGCGCCCAATAGGTCGTGCGCCGACCACCGAGCGAGAGGCGGCTCCCCTCGACTCCGGCGTAGGCCGCGAGGGCGGCCAGAGCGAGCATCCCAATGGGAGGCAGGAGGAAGAACGCCCAGTCGTACGCTCGCGAGACGACATAAGGGCTCTCTCCCGACGGCTCGCGACGGGTCATATCGACTCGAAGCGGAGGCGCAGGCCTCGAGCGCGCACGTGGTCGAGGAGCGCGAGCAAGAAGAGCTGCGCCCCGAGGATCTCGAGCGCCTCCTCGAGCGCGTCGATGAGCCCGTATCCGAGCCCGCTGTCCCCATATCGCTCGACCCAATAGCCGAGCGGGAGCTCCATCCCGACCGCGCCGAACACGTAGACCGCTCCGGCCGCGACGAAGCGATTACGGGTCTTCGGCGGGAGCGCCTTGAGGAACGGAATGAAATAGAGGCCGAGCGCCCCGACGAGGACGAGGGCTGGAATCACCCAGCTGAAGTGGAGCACCCCGTGCGCGCGGACGAGCGTCCCCGTGAGCTCGTGCAAGCTCATGACCTCGTCGAGCGACATGAAGGTGAATCCGGCCGCGAGGATCCACCACGGCGCGCCCTTCGGATCGGTGTCGGCGCGGGGCGCGCGGGCCGCGAGCGCGAGCAGCGCCGCGCACGCGAGGAGCAGCACCGACGAATACCACGTAGGGAAGTTGGCCTCGTAGCTGAGCGAGAAATACGGGACAAACCCGTAATCGCTCGGGAGCCGATATACGGCCTTCGCGACCTCGGAGGCGACGCCCGCGGCGACCACCAACACCGAAGTCAGGGTCAGCGCGGTTCGAAGTCGCGCTGGCCGCGGGAGCTCGTCGGCGTCGGTCGAGCGAGGGCTCAATGGCCGGTCAGTGATGCTTGTGTTTGCCCTTGCCCTTGCCCTTCCAGTGGTGGTCTTCGACGATGACGACCGGCGCGGCGGGCTTGAGCACAACGACGTCGAACGACGGGACGATGAAGAGCGCGATCACCGGCGCTTCGACGCCCACGACGAGGACCTCGTCGGGCTCGTAGCCGACGAGCGCGCAGTCGGGGCCGTCGTCATCGTCGACGAGGACGGTGATGCTCGCGGGGTCCGCGGCGAGGGCGAAGTCGCCGTGGTAATAGGTCTCGTCCTGACTCGGCACCAGGTCGACGACCTCGGTCCGATCCTTCACGAGCGCGAGCTCGATCTTCGCGTCGTCGACCTCGGTCGGCTTGAGGTTCGCGTCGAGCGGGTAGACGCGGACTTCACCGCTGCCTTTGCGGCCGGCGACCTCGAGGATGTGGTCATTGACCACTTGCACGAGGCCGCCGTGGGGCCCCTTGCTACCGGGTTTGACGCTCGACTTGGCAGCTTTGTCAGCGCCGCCCACGAGCGCGTCGGTACCGCCTTTGGGCACGACGAGCGTCGCGTCGAGCGGCTTCGAAGCCCCGGCGAGGTGGACCTTCAGCTCCGTGAGAGGTGAGGTGAGCTTCGGTATATCGGCATAGAGCTTGTCCCCTTGTGCCTTCAACGGGACCTCCGTCGATTGGCCCCCAGGGACGGGGCGGACCGTGAGTGTCCCGCTCGGTTTGTCTGCCCCCGTCGGGATCACCCACGCTCGCCCATCCGGCTTCACGATCACGCCCGCGGTGACCGCGCCTTGTTTCACCGTGATGGGCTTTCCCTCTGGGCTGGAGTCGGTGCGCGCCGCGCCGTCCTTTTCGGTGGCGCTGGCGCTCGCTCCGCTCGAGCGGCCGCCCGCCGTGGACTCGCTCTCGGCGCGCGCGCCTTTTTCTGTGTCTTTGCAGCCCGTGAGGCCGAGCGAGAGACCGAACGCGAGCGACGCCCACGCATGTCTCGAACAGAGAGCTGCGAGGAGTGGGTTGGGTGACGAACCGGCGCCGCTCGAGGATCCGAGTCGGCCACACTTCAAAACCTCTCGCATGGAGATGCCTCCGTGCGAGCGATGCTATCAGCTCGTCGCCCCGACGCGGGACGTCAGCCGCCACTCTTCGCTCCGGCGAGCTCTTCGAACTTGCCCTCACCGATCGAGCAGAGCTCCTTGGCGTCCGCGACAGCCTGCTTGGAACCATCCGTCTCGATGCGAACGGAGGTGAGCTTGTATTCGCCCTTATCGGTGCACCGCGCCTTGGCTTTGGTCGTGCCGTCGCAGCCTTTTCCTTTGGCGAACGTCCCCTCGAGTCGCTGACACGACTCCTCCTCACGCTGCAGCGAGCTGACCCGCGAGTCCGCAGGGACCTGCTTGTTGTTCCTGATTTCGGTGCAGCTCGAGCCGACCGTGCAGCTCCCGAGGATGGCGTCGTCGGCGAGCCCCGACTCCCACTTTCCTTCCATCAAGTCCTTGCAACCGATCGAGGCCATCTCTTCATCGCCTTTGAAGCTGTAGGCGACGCGCTTGAGCGAACCTGCTTTATCGGTGGTGCAGTGACCGATCTCCCCCTTCGGCTCGCAAGCCTTGCCCTCGCGCCAGACGCCGTTCTTCAGGTCCGATTCGCACGCGCCCTTGGTCATCGTGAGCTCGACGCTCCGCGCTTCGTCCTTGAGGTCGGCGCGGTTGCGATATTCTTCGCAAGAGGAGTCGTCCTTCGCCTGGCAACTACCGATTAGGGCGTCCGCCGCCATCGCCGGCGCGCTCTTCTTCTCCTCGCCCTTCTCCTCCTTGTTTTTGTCGCGGGACAGGCCGCACGCTGCGACCCCGGCGAAGAGCACCACCGCAAGACCCCCGCGAAACACCTTGACCATCAGCATGACCGACCTCCAAAAGGCTGCGTCTCGAGCCGGCGATGCGCTCGCCGGGGCGCGTGTCCTTCACGCGCTCACCTCCCAAGACGCAGCCCTCCGCAGACCGTCGCCCAAAAAGCGCATCGCGGTCGTCGCGCTCTTGTCGGCCCTCGGTTGCTCGAGTCCGCGCCCACCCGGCCCCATCGACCGAGAGCTCGATCGCGTGGGAAAAGAGAGCGCACCGGGTGGTGCCCGACTCGAGGTCTTGCGCGGGCGCGCGCGCCGCGGCGACACCGAGGGCGCCTTCTTGGTGATGCTCAGTACGGAGCATTGCTACCGGGTCGCGGGCGTCTTCGACGACTCCGTGTCTGGAATGACGGTGACCGTGACTGGGCCGTTCGGTGCGCGGGTCGCGTTCGAACGCCCGACGGCGTCGTCACCGGTATTCGAGCTCTGCCCCAAGACGAAGGGGCTTCATCGCGTCGCCATCGAGATCGACGGCCACGGCGAATACGGTGTAGCGGTGCTCGATCCTTGGCCGGCGCCCACCGCGATCGCGGTCGCGAGCGCGGCGCCGTCGGCCTCAACGTCGGCCTCGACGTCGGCCTCGACGTCGATATCGGCGTCGACCTCGGTCGCGTCCGCGTCGACCTCGGCTGAGCCGACCTCTTCGACCTCGGCGAGCCCCGCGTGCGCAGCGCTCGGCGCTGCTGGTGCGGGCAATCGGGTCCTCGCGGGCGAGCACCGCGCTTGTCGCTTCGACGCGGACTGCATCACGGTGAAGCTCGACTGCGGCAACCAGCGCTGCGGCGGTATCAACGCCGCTTTCCGTAGTGCCTATTCGGTCCCGCTGGATTGCCGAGGATGGATTGGGGCGTCACCTACACCCCAATCGAGCCCTGGCTTCGACTGTGATCCGCAGTTCGGGGTCGAGGCCCCGCGCTGCGAAGCGGGCTGTTGCATCAGCGCGAAGCGTTGACCCACTACGGGGCTTCGGGATCGTCGCAGAACACGTGTCGCGGCAGGCCCGACCCCATCGCAAACAGGTAGACCGAGCCGCGCTCGGAGCCGACGAGCAACGCAGTCCGATCGGGTGAGAACGCGACCGCGGTCGGCCTGTCGGCGAGGACCAAGCTGCGCCCCGAGCCGCAGACGAGGTCGACGGCGAAGAGGCACGTCTGCTCCTCGACGCTCCAAATCTCCACCACACCATCGAGCGACGGTCTCTCCCTCAGGGACGCGCCGACTGCGATCGCGATGAGGCTCTCGTCGTGAGAGGCGCCGAGGAGCCGCGTCACCGCCCTCGTGTTCGGCAGCAGTCGACTGGGCCCCGCGCCGCTCGAGTGGTTGGCTATCCAAACCCCTTGTCCGCGAACCAGCCAAACTGCGGAGTTGCGCCCCGGGAGCGCGAGCTGCTCACCCTCGCTCGAGGGCGCGACGACGAGGTCTTGCGCGTGGGCGAGGTCGCCAGGCCCACCCGAGGCGACGTCGAGCGCGTGCGACCAAATGCGATCGCTCCCACCCGCAAAAAGGCTGGCGCGGTCGGTGGTGAAGGCCAGCCGCGACATCGGCTTATCGAGCTCGAAGCGCTGGACCAATCGGCCTGATGGAATTCGGCGTACGAGGACGACCCCGTCCTCCGACGAAGACGCCGCGAGCCTGCCACACGGCGAGAAGGCCACGGCGGTGACCGCGCCGTCGTGCGTGGCTTTCCCGTCCTCGGAGCGGGCTGCCGTTTCCGCCGCGACCTCGCCGACGACGAGGCGCTTGCTCGACTCCGATATGGCGAATACCCGCTGGCGTTTCGCGTCGAGCTCCGGCCTTCGACCGGGCAAGACTCCAGTCCTCCGGACCGAGCCGTCCTCGGCCGAGAATACCGAATAGCCCGCAGTCCCACCGGCGAAGACGCTGCCGCTGCGATCGAAGAAGGCGACGTGCTCCACGCCCTTGCCGAGGGACTCGAGGCGCGCCTGCCAGCGCTGCTTGCCCGTGGTGAGGTCGAGCGTTCGCACAGCGCCATCCCCGAAGCCCGCTACCAGGGAATTCCCGTCTTGTGAGAAGGCCACGCACCGCGGAAGAGGGAAGACGTCGAGCCGCACGACCGCCTGCGCGGTGAGCGGATCCAGGAGTCGGTCTCCGGCCCAGAGCAGCGTGCCGTCGGGCGATATCTCGAGCGGCGCTGCGCCGAAGAGATCACCGATATGAGCGCCGTCTCGCCATATCTCGACGACCCACGGCGCCGAGGCCCCGAAGCGAGGTCGCCTGAGCGCGGCGGCCCAGAGACCGTCTGGCGACAGCGCGACGTCGACGACCTCTTTGGCAGTCGCGATCGACGAGCTCGCCGGTCGCGTCGTCCAGAGCACCCGCTGATCCTCGGTCGAGACGAGCGCGAGCTCTCCGCTCGCGAAGCCGAGCAACCAGCGACCGCCGTCGCGCGAGAGGGAGGAGCAGCTCGGGCGGAGCAGCTCCTCTCCCTGAAGGACGGGGATGCGGCGGACCGTCCGGCCCGTCGCGGCGTCCATGACTTGGGCATAGCTACCCGCGAGGCAAAACACACGATCTCCGACGACCCCAGCGAGATCGTAAATCGGGTCCGTGCTGGCGAAGGGCGCGGCGCCGAACACGCGCACGAGGCGAGCGCCGAGCTCAGACATGGGCGCTCCCCGGGGCCAGCGCGGAGCTCGGATCGAAGAGCACCGGGCCAATTTGCTGGAAGAGCTCGAGCACTGCGTGGAGCTCGGGCGCCTCGGCGAGCTGACTCCGGGCGATCGCCACGTGCGGCGCGAAGCCTCGCCCGTCCTCGTCGAAGCCCGCGACCCCGACCCCCACCCTCGGCAGGCTCGACGGATCAAATGGTTCGGGCAACTTGACGGAATCGGGGAACCCCAAATCGAGGAGCGCCGCACAGAGCTTGCGCAGCTCGGTCGGGCGCAGGTGTCGATGGGCTGGGAGCGTCAGGCCCTCGGTGAAGACCGAGCCGGTCGAGTCGACCCAAAGCGACCTCATCACCGTCGCGCTGTCGCGCCGAAAAGCCGAGAGCGTCAGGCGTTCGCGGCCGCCGAGCGCCAGCCGCTCGAGCGACGTTCGCACGGTCTTTCCCAAGTGGGACGCGGCGTGTGGGGTCGCCGCGCGGCGGAGCTCCTCGGTCGTGATCGCCGCGAACCGCATGAGGCGCTGGAGCGGCCGCGACTGCGAGACGTCGGCGCGCGAGAGCCTCGCTTCGGCGAAATCGGTCTTCGCGCGCAGCGTGACGCGCACGAGCGGGTCGGGGTTGTCGCCGTTTGCGCGGAGGAGGTCCGCGAGCTCGACTGGCAAATAGGGGCCGAGCACCGCGAGCTGATGCTCGGCGGTGAAGGTCTCCACCCGCCGAGGATCGGTCGAGTCGGGGGCGAGAGCGGCGCCCTCGGGGACGATGACACAGGGTTCTTCGATCACGACCCGCGAGTCGTAGAACGTGACGCTGTGCGTGCCGAACGCCGTCCGAACCGCGATGGAGATGCTCGGATCGAGCGCAGTCCAAGGCCCGCGTTGGAGCTGGCGCACGATGCGGTTGAACGCGAAGGTCCGATCGCTCGCAGGCGGCTTCGGCTCGGGGGCCGGGGGCGCCTGGATCATCGCGCGCCGGCGCACGGCGTCCGGGGCGCGGGTCACGACATCCGCGGCCGTCGCGTCTTCGGCGTCGGGCGCTGCTTCCCAACGATTCACGGCTCGGTTCACGCGCGCCGGCGCTCCTAGATCGATGAGCGCGCCCCACATCGCGGGCCTCAGCTCGCCCTTCTCGATCACGTCGATCGCGCCCTTGCTCAGCCAGCCGCGCGATCCCCAGAGCTCGTGGTGAATCAGGAGCTCCTTCATCGTCGCGACGATCGCCGCGAACGTCGGCTCGACGAGCTGCCAGTCGTCGCGGTTCTCCTCGAACCAAACGAACCCGCGGCGGATCACGCCGCTGCGTGCGAGGGAGGCCTCGAACGCGATCACCGGCCCGCCTTTGGACATGTCGGCGACGACCCGCTTTCCCGTCGCGTCCTCGCGGGTCGCGAGCCCCGGTGACCCGAGCGAGAAGGTCCCGCGCAGCCAAATCTCAGGGCCGCGCGTCCACGCGGCGAGCTCGTCGTCCACCGCGTCGCGAGCCTCGAGCGCGTGCTCCCCGGAGCCCCCCGGGACGAGGAGGCTCACGCCATGTCGAGCGAGGATCTCCTTGAGGATCGCGGTCGACTCCTCACCGGTGGCGTAATAGGAGAACGAGCCCATCGCCCCCGAAGGCTCGAACAGGTCGCGTCCGCGAGCAAGGGCGCGCAGGGTCGCGGTGCTCGACCTCAGAAACTGGGGTCCGCGGCGAGCCGCTCGGTAGGATGGGCCCGCCGGCCCCATGCTGTTCAACTCGATCGCCTTCGCCAAGTTCTTCCTGCTGGTCTTCGCCGGCTCGTGGCTCCTCTCTCGCTGGCCGCGCGCGCGCTTCGGGTTCCTCGCCGCGATGAGCTACGTGTTCTACGCGGGGGCCGATCTCTTCGACCCTGCGTTTTGGGCTGCGGCGCGCGCCAACGGCGTGTGGTCCGCGCTCAAGGAGAACGCCCCCTACCTGAAGTTCGTCCCGATCGTCTTCATCGGCTCGACGGTCGACTACTTCCTCGCCATCCTGCTCGATCGCACGGACGCGCCGCGCCGGCGCAAGCTCTACCTCGTGCTCACGATCGCGATGAACACGGGCGTATTGCTCGTCTTCAAGTATTGGGACTTCCTCGCCGAGCAAGTCATCGCGCTCGGCGGCCCCGACAAACGGATGCACCTGCCGACGCCGACGGGCATCTCGTTCTTTACCTTCATGTCCCTCAGCTACGTGATTGACGTCTATCGGCGTGAGATCACGGCCTGCAGGCGCTATTCGCACTATGTCACGTACATCGCGTTCTTCCCGCACCTCGTGGCGGGGCCCATCATCCGCGGGCGCGACCTGCTCCCCCTCTTCGACAAGCGCGCAGTGCTCACCGCAGCCGCCGCGGGTGAGGGCATGTTCCTCGTCGCGATGGGCCTCATCAAGAAGGTCGTCATCAGCGACTACCTCTCGGTGAACTTCGTCGATCGCGTCGTCGACGAGCCGACGCTCTATTCGTCGGTCGAGGTGCTGTTCGCGATGTTCGGGTATGCCGTCCAGATCTACTGCGACTTCTCGGGTTACAGCGATGTAGCCATCGGCGTCGCGCTCCTGCTCGGCTATCGACTCAAGATCAACTTCGACGCGCCCTTCAAGTCGTCGAACCTCGTCGAGTTCTGGCGGCGCTGGCACATCTCACTGTCCAGTTGGCTACGCGACTACATCTATATCCCGCTCGGTGGCAGCCGCGTCACCCGCGCCGCCGAGTCGCCCGAGCGCGCGGCCCGTCGGCGGGCGGCCTCGCTCGCGCTCGTCGTCGTCGGCGTCTCTGCCACGATCTTCTCCGCCTGGCTCTCCGTCGCGCGCGCCTCTCACGGCTCGCGCAACATGCTCCTCTTCTTGGGGGCGTCAGCAGTCATGCTCGTCGGGCTCGTCCTCTCCGACCACGGGCGCAAATACCTCAACGTCTGGATCACCATGGTGGTCTGCGGCATCTGGCACGGCGCCGCGTGGAGCTTCGTGCTCTTCGGCGTCATCCAGGGTCTGGCCGTAGCGGCCTCGCACTTCTGGTTCGATCGCCGCGGTAAGAAGCCGCACGACGCTGGTGACAACGGTGTAAAGCCGAGCAAGGTCCTGGCCGTGCTGGTTACCTTCGTGTTCACGACGCTGACCTTCGTGCTCATCCGCGCGCCGCTCGATCGCGCGCTCCTCTTGTACAAGCAGCTCCTCGCGGGCAGCACGTTCACCCCCAACATCACCAAGCCCATCGTGCTGATGATCGCGGCGGGGTTCTTCCTCCAATGGTCCCCCAAGTCTCTCTATGAAGGGGCCAAGCGGCTCTTCACGGCGGCGCCTGCGCCCGCCCAAGCCGCCATTCTGTTCGTCCTCGCGGTGGTCTTGAGAGAGGTCGCCACGACCGATCGCGTGCCGTTCGTCTACGGACAATTCTGATTGTCTGCGCGTCACGAGACGGAACAAAGGTCGAGCTAGCGGACTCACGTCGCTCGTGCGATTAGGCGCCGCCATGAACTCGACTCGTCCTCGTGCACTGGTGTTGAGCGCTGCGGTCCTCGCCCTCGCTGCTTGCGGTGGTGAGAACAGCGGCGCCGGCTCGGCCTCCGCCTCCGGAGCAAAGTCCGGCTCGGCCTCCGCCGCCAAGTCGTCGGCAGCGCCGCCCAAGTCTGCGGCGACGACCCCCGCGACGCAGGCGACGACGCCCGCGACGCCCGCCTCGGCTTCAGCACCGGCCTCCGCTGGCCCGTCCGCCTCGGCGGCCGCGAGCGCGGCTCCTGCCGCTGGCGGAGCGCTGCCGGCCGATCTGCAGAAGCTCGTCGACGGCCTCAAAGACCCGGAGGCCATGAACGACCCCAAGCTCGCGACCTTCAGCTTCAAGGCCCCCAAGGGCTCGACCATCGAGGCCTCGCCGGCGCCCGGTCAATGGAACAAGCTGGTCGTCGACGGCGCGACCATGGCTTTCGTCTCGTTCGACTCCTCCGACAGCTCGAGCTGCCCGAAGGTCGCCGACATGAAGGCCAAGATCAAAGGCGCCAAGGACCTGCTCGACATCAGCGCCAAGCCCACCCCTTGGGGCAAGGTTTCGCTCGGCGACGAGGCTGAGCTCTGGATGTTCGAGGCCGACGGCAAGACTGGCTTCTATGGCCGCAAGCTCTTCAAACAGGGTAAGGACTCGACCAACTTCTGCTGCGCCGCCGGCACCCCGGAAGAGGCCGAGGAGCTGAAGGGGCGCGTCGAGCGCGACAAAGCCGACGCGCTCGCCGGCGTCTGTATGACCTATCAGCTCGCGTTCTGAGCGCGCGATAGGCTGACAGGGCTGTCATCGATTGAGTGACGACCCTGTCAGCGAGTGTCTGCTCAATAGACGTGGGGGACGTAGAACTGCTCGGTCTTGGGGGGCCGCTGGTAGTCCCCTGCCGGCTTGCGAGGCGTGAGCTCCACCGTCTCCGGCTGCAGGTCCTCATAAGGAATCTTGGTGAGGATGTGATGCAAGCAGTTGAGGCGCGCGCGCTCCTTGTCGTCGGCCTCGACCGTGTACCACGGGGCCTCCGGGATATTGGTGTGTAGGAGCATCTTGTCTTTGGCCTTCGAGTACTCGACCCAGCGGTCTCGCGACTCGACGTCCATGGGGCTGAACTTCCACCGCTTCATCGGGTCGCGCAGCCGCGCTCGGAAGCGCCGCTCTTGCTCGTCGTCGCTGACCGAGAACCAGTACTTCAGGATGATGATGCCCGAGCGGACGAGCATCTTCTCGAACTCGGGGCACGCCCTCATGAACTCCGAGTACTCGTCCTCGGTGCAGAACCCCATGACGTGCTCGACGCCCGCGCGGTTGTACCAGCTGCGATCGAAGACCACGATTTCGCCCGCGCTCGGCAGGTGGGCGACGTACCGCTGAAAGTACCACTGCGTCTTCTCGCGATCGGACGGCGTGCTGAGCGCGACGACGCGGCAGCCGCGAGGGTTCATGCCCTCGGTGATGCGCTTGATCGTGCCGCCCTTACCAGCGGCGTCGCGCCCCTCGAAGATGAGGACGACCTTCAGCCCTTGGTGCTTCACCCAATACTGGAGCTTCACGAGCTCGACTTGCAGTCGACGGATCTCCTTCTCGTAGAGCTTCTTGGGCATCGGCGTGAGCTCGTCTTGCGCCTTGGCGTGGTTCTCGGCGCGCGCGCGCTTCGCAGCCTCCTTCAACTTCTTCTCGAGCTTGCGCGCTTGCTTCTCCTTGTGTTTGCGCTCGGCGTCCGCGCTCTCGCTGTTCGCCGACCCATTCGCCTTGGCTGCCTGCTCAGTCATCTCGTACCCCCTTCTCGGGTTCGACGCTTCGGGTGCACGATCTCACGCCACAGCCCAGCGCCTCAACCTGACCGCGCGTGCTGCACGTGCCGCTACGGCGTGCGCCCATCCGCGCTGCGAGATCTCGAGCGGTCATGTAGAATCTGTTCGAGCATGCGATTCTTGGCCTCGAGCGACGCGAGGGGGGAAGGGCCGCCGTCTGCGGCGGACCGCCGAGCTGGAGCTCGACCGATGGCATCGAGCGACGCGAGGGGGGAAGGGCCGCCGTCTGCGGCGGACCGCCGAGCTGGAGCTCGACCGATGGCCTCGAGCGCGCTCGTCTGTGGGTTGCTCCTCGCCTCAGCCGCGTGCAGTCACGACTGGGACAAGCTCGAGCCCTCGGGTGGCGCGCCTTCGACTGGTGGAGCGGGCGCGGGCCCGACGACCGGCGGGCAGGGGGGTCAGGGCGGTCAGCCTGCCCAAGGCGGCCAAGCTCAGGGCGGCGCCGGGGGCAGCGGCCAGGAAGTCACCTACGAGGCAGTCGTCGCGGCGTGTCTCGACCCAGGCGAAATCGACCCCAATCCTGCTGCGTGTGAGTCGCTCGCCGGCGGCGATCGCTTCGTCGTCGACACCTCCATCCAGGGCCAGAACTCCCCGCGCTACGGGTATGTCCGCTTCGACCTCGACGGGGCTTTGGCAGGTAAGACCGTCGACGCCGCGACGCTCCAGCTCTTCGTACCTACCATTCAGCTCTCGGAGGCCGATCAGTCGGGCTCCATCTGGCAGGTCGCTCCGTTCGACTTGGCGTCTCTCGACGTCGAGGTTCCGAACACCGTCGGCGCCGTCCTAGTGCCGGATCAAGGCGCGGTCAGTCAGGGCGAGACAGTGACGTTCTCGCTCCCGCCGAGCGTCGTGAGCGCGAACGCGAGCCTCTATCTCGCCATCTTGCCGACGACCTCGGACGGGGTCTTCTACTCCAATCTGAATGGAGCCAACCCACCCTCGCTGGTCGTTTCTTACCACTGACGCTCGCATAGCTTGATGGTTTGAGGTCAAAGCGATTGCACACATCTGCGCGAGCCCGCACACATTCGCGACGTGCATCTCGGCAACCGTGGATTGTATCGGCCGCTATTGCCGCCGCGCTCCGACGTGCTCTCCTTGAATCAACCACCCTGAGATGTCTTCCGTGACGCGGGCCGGCCGCTACGAGATGGTGTCCATCATCGCCAGTGGCGGGATGGCGACCGTGTATCGCGGCCGAGTCTCTGGTGCGCGCGGCTTCGAGCGCGACGTCGCGGTGAAGGTCATGCACCCTCACCTCGCTCGGGACCCGCACTTCGTCGCGATGTTCCTCGACGAGGCCCGGCTCGCAGCGGCGATCAAGCATCCCAACGTCGTGCCCACGATCGACGTCGCCGAGGACGCCGAGGGCTTGATGCTCGTCATGGAGCTCATCGACGGGGCAGGGCTGCACTCCATTCGCAAAGACCTGCTGAAGACCATGCCTATTGGTGTGGCGCTCCGCATCGAGCTCGACCTCCTCGCGGGGCTGCACGCTGCCCACGAGCTCTGCGACCGCGAGGGCAAGCCGCTCTCGATCATCCACCGCGACGTCTCCCCTCACAACGTCCTCGTCGGCTCCGACGGGAGCGCGCGCATCATGGACTTCGGCATCGCGCGCGCCGAGCAGCGCAGCGCGCGCACGCGCACGGGCGAGACCAAGGGCAAGATCGGCTACATGGCGCCGGAGCAGATCCGGAGCGAGCCCATCGACAAGCGGATCGACGTCTACGCCGCGGGGATGGTCTTCTGGGAGATCGTCGCCGGCGAGCCGGCCATCATGGCCGAGACGGACGCAGCGCTCGTCTTCAAGGCCCTCGCCGGCGAGGTCGCGCCGCTCTCGAGCGTGCGCCCCGAGCTGCCCGCCGAGTTCGACTCCATCGTCAAAAAGGCCATCGCCGCCTCGCGCGACGATCGCTACGCGACCTGCGCCGAGTTCGCCGCCGACCTCGAGGCAGCCGCGGCGAAGGCCGGCATCGCGATCGCCTCACGCGCCGAGGTCGGCGCCATCTCGCGCCGCGTCGCCGCAGCCTTACAAGCTAGTAACCAAACCGAGCTGCCCGTCTCTCGCCGTGAGCTCCCGAGCAGCGCGGGGTCGTCGTCGGCGCACCTGCTCGCCGATCTGGCGCCGGCCTCGCGCAAGAAGACGCGCGTCTCCGTCGTGGCGGCGTGCATCGCGGGCCTCGCGATCGGTGGGCTCGTCTTCATCGCGACGCGCGGGGAGAAGTCGGCGCCCGCAGCCTCGGCGGGGGAGCTCGGTCACGACGCCCGCGCCGCCAGCACCACCCTGGCGCCGCCCGCGTCGACCACGAGCGAGGTCGCGACCGCGACCGCAACGTCGATTGCCGGCCCCGACGCGGCGAGCAGCGCGGCCTCGGGCTCGGGCGCGGCCACGAACACCGCCCAGCCGCGCTCGAGCGGGACCTTCAGGCCCAAGCCTTCGTCGACGACGACCACCAAGCCGAAGGATTTTCGACCCACAAAACTATGAGACGACGCCTCGGCTGTTCGTCCCTCGCGGTGGCTGCCCTGCTCTCGGGCCTGCTCGTTCCCTTGTACGACGTCAAAGCAGCCGCGCCCGCGTCCGCGCCGCCGCCCGAGCCCTCCGCCGAGGCCATGTTCGTGTCCGCGCAGGCGCTCTACGACGGCGGCAAATTCCAGGAAGCCCTCGAGTCCTTCACGGCCGTCGTCGACAAGACGCAGAGCCCGAACGCCAGGCTCTACGTCGCGCGCTGTCTGCGTGAGCTCGGGCGTCGCCCCGAGGCCTTCGTCGAGATGCGCGCCACCCTCCAAGCCGCGACCGAGCGCGCGAAGACCGAGGAGCGCTACGCCGAGACGCGTGACGCTGCCGCCGCCGAGCTCGCGCGGCTCGCGCCCCTCGTCGGGCAGCTCACCGTCGCCGTCGGTGAGGGCGCGCCACCGGATCTCGCCATCAAGGTCAACGGTCGCGTCGTCGTCGTCACAGCCCTCGATCAGTCGGTGCCCGTCGAGCCCGGTGACGTGTCGATCGAGGCCACGGCGAAGGACTACGCGCCGTTCACGCGCACGGTCGCGATCGAGGCCGGCGGATCCAAGACGCTCGCTGTGACCCTGCAGCGGGCCGGCAGCAGCGACTGGCCCACGCAGCCGCTCTTCTTCTCGGGCATCGCGGTCGCGGGTTTGGGCGTCGCTGGCTTCGTCACCTTCGCGGTCGCCGGCGTGATGGCGAACGCGAAGTACGACGAGCTCACCACAGCCTGCGGCGGCGCGCCCTGCGACGCCTCCTACGCCGACGACGTCGAAGCGGGCCGCACGCTCGATCTCGTGGCGAACATCGGCGTCGGCATCGGCGCGGTCGGACTCGCGGGCGGGCTCGCGCTGATGCTCGCGGCGCAGCCGTGGGCCGGTGGCCTCACCGCGAGCGCTGGTCCCGACCACGCGTTCGTCGGGTACAGCGGCCGCTTCTGAGCCCGCGTCGGCGCGCGCGAAGTCGTCAATCTTTCTTGACGATATCGCCGATCGGCGCGCCGCGCTCCGTGATGCCGATCGGTCGGCCGAGCGGCGTCGTCTCGCGTGTCTCGGGGTCGAAGCCCATGCGCGTCGCGACCGTCGCGAGCACGTCGTCGAAGAGCACCGGATCGCTCACGACCTTCGCGCCGTCCGCGTCGGTCTCGCCGTGCACCGCGCCGCCGCGCACACCCGCGCCGGCCATCGCGATCGAGAACGCCGCGGGGTGGTGGTCGCGCCCGTCGTTTGCGTTGATCGCAGGCGTGCGACCGAACTCTCCCATCCACACGACGAGCGTCTCGTCGAGCAGCCCGCGCTCGGCGAGGTCTTTGACGAGCGCGCTCATCGCAGGATCGAGCGCACCCATGAGGCGCTTCTCGCGCTCGAAGCCGTCGGCGTGCGTGTCCCAGCCGTCGAGCGTGACCTCGATGAACGGCACGCCGGCCTCGACGAGCCGTCGCGCTGCGAGGCAGCCGCGCCCGAAGTCCGAGTCGCCGTAGGCCTTCTTCACCGCAGCGGGCTCGCTCTCGACGTCGAACGCCTTGCTCGCGTCCGAGCCCATGAGCGCCGTCGCTCGCGCGTAGAGGTCGATGCGATCGCGCGCCCGCGGATCGCGCGTCCGCGTCGCGAAGCCCTCGTCGAGCGCGCCGCGCAGCGCGCGTCGAGCGCCGTCTCTCGATTTGCCGACGTCGCGCGCCGGAGCGAGGTTGTCCGGCGCGGCTCCTGGCTCTTGCACGACGAGCGGATCCCACGTTCGACCGAGAAAACCCGCGCCATGGCTCGGCCCACCGAGGCTCACGAAGGGCGGCAGATCGAGCGCGCGCGCACCCGTCCTACCGGCCGCGAGCTTCGCCATCCACGCGCCGATCGACGGCGCGCTCACCGTCGGGTTCGGCACGTGGCCCGTGTGCGCGAGCTCCTGGGCGCGCGCGTGATTGCCCTCCTTCGAGGTGACGCTCCGAACGAGCGCGATCTTGTCCATCTGCTCGGCGAGCCCTGGCAAATGCTCGGAGATTTGCACGCCCGCGGCGCGCGTCGCGATCGCCTTGAACGGCCCCGCGCCCTTCGATCCTGGCTTCGGATCGAACGTGTCGACGTGGCTCGGACCGCCGTTCATGAAGAGGACGATGGTGCTCTTCGCGATCGCCGGAGCGCGAGCCTCTCCGCGCGCCGACGTCCCCGAGAGGAGCGATCCTAGGAGCCCCAACGATCCCAGCTGCAAGATCTGTCTACGCGTCTGCATCGCCCTACCTCCGAAACGAGAACTCGCTCGAGTTCACGAGCACCCACAGGAGATCCTCGAAGCCACGCTCGCGCGCCTCGTCGGCGTCCGAGCGACCCACCCCGAGCGCGCCTCGCTTTTTTCCAGCGTTCTTGCGCTTCGGGCGCTTGCCCGAGGACGCGTTCGCGTCCTCGCCGTTCACGAGCGCGAGCGCCGCGTCGGCCTCCTCGACCGTCGGCGCGCGACCCAAGGTCCGCTCGAAGATCGCGGCAATGACCTCGCTGTCAGCGTCGCTGGACGCAGCGAGCTTCGCGAGCGCCGAGTCGTCGGTGTACGCGGTCGCGGCGCTCACGAGCTGCCCGTTCATGAGGAAGAGCGCTTGCTGCAGCGTCCCCTCGTAGTCGCCGCCGTTCGACTCGGAGTCCTCGGCGAACACGAAGCTCATCCGGCGCCGCACGCGCTCGATCCGCGAGGCGAAAGCCTCGGGATCGCGCGCCGCGATGTCCGTCGCCGCGCAGATCGAGTCGAGCAGCTGGTCGCTCGAGAGCGCGCGGAGCTCGGCGCTCGAGAAGAGCGCAGCGCGGCTGTCCGCGGCGCCCCCGAGGCCACGATCGTAGGCCCTCGAAAGGGCGATCGTGCGGTACAGCCAATCGAGGTCGAAGCCGTGTCCTTCGAACTCTTCGGCGAGCGCGTCGAGGACCTCGGGCAGGATCGGCGGGTTCGACGCTGCGAGATCGTCGACGGGCTCCACGAGCCCGCGCCCGACGAGCTCCGCCCAGACGCGGTTCACGATCGCCCGTGAAAACCAGGGATTTTCGGGCGACGTCATCCACGCGCCGAGCGCCGCGCGAGTGTCGTCCGCGCTCGAGAGATCGGTCCCGTCGAGCGCGCGCGGAGCCGTCTCGGCGATCGCCTCGACATCCGGGCTCCCTCGCTTCGCGAACCTGCGCGCGGGGCGCTTCGTCGACGCGACGTCGAACACCTTGAGCGCGCCCTTCTCCTTTGACCCGTTCGGCTCGAGCTTCACCCGCGTGAAGATGGACGCGAACGCTCGGAAGTCGTCGCGCTTCCACGCCTCGGTCTTGTGGTCGTGGCACTCTGCGCACTGGATCTGCACGCCGAGCAGCGCGCGCGCCGTCTGTCCGGCCGCGTCCTGCGGGCTCTTCGCGTAGCGCACGAAGAAGTTCGTCGCGCCGTTCACGCCCTCGTCGAGCTCGGCGTCCTCACGCTCCCCGCGTCCGCCCACGCTCGAGCGACCGCTCGCGCCGACAAGCTCGCGCACGATCGCGTCCCAGCCCTCATCGGCCTCGATCTTCCGCGCGAGCCACCTGCGAAACGCGCCTCGATCGACGACGCGGTTCTTCACCTCGGGCCCGAGCAGCCGATCCTCCCAGAGCCTCGCGACGTGCAGCGCGTGCTCCTTCGAAGCGAGGATCCGATCGAGCGCGTGCGCGCGTCGCTCCTCGCTCGTGTCCGCTGCGAGCTCCGCGAGCTCCGCAGGCGTCGGGATCACCCCCGCGAGATCGAGCTTCGCGCGCCTCAAGAACGTCGCGTCGTCGACTCCCTCGGCGGGCGAGATCCCTGCATTCGTCCACGCATTTTCGAGCAGCGTGTCGAGGCGCGCGACCTCCGCGGGCCGCGCGTCTCGGGTCTCGCTCGCCGCCGAGCTCGAGGCCGGCGCGGCCGATCCCGGGCCCCCCCCACACCCTACACCCACGATCCACCCCACGCAGGCGACGAAGCCTGCGGTCCGTTCCCATCGCATGAGCGCGGAGCATCGCAACGCGAGTGCCACGCGAGACGACGCGTTTGGTGATTGGATTTTTGGGGAGAAATGGACCCTTCAGCGCGAGTTCGGGCGGCCGACCCACACCCCGCCCGTGCGGAGCTCACGCCGCAGCCCGAGGTCTGCGGCGCGACCTCCGCACCCCCCCACCCCCGGGGGGAGGGGGTATCCGATCAGCGACGCTTCTTGGTCGCCATGTCCTCGAGGGCCGACTCGAGCGCGCTCTTCTCGTAGCCGACGAGGATGCGCCCATCGACGTCGAACGTCGGCACGGTGCCCGCGGCGTTCACCGACTGGAGCAGGACCTTGTCGGTCTCGCTCGCGTCGATGTTGAGCTCACGGACGTTGTAGTTCTTGCTCTTCAAATAGAGCCGCGCCGTCTGGCAGAGGCCGCAGTCGTTCCCCACGAACATCGTGATGGGTACGCGCCTCTTCAGCTTGTCGAGCTCCTCGTCGGTGAGCTCCGTCGCGGTCGGCGTGACCGACACGACGGGCTCGTCAGGCAGCTCGGCGCGAGTCTTCTGGCCCTCGAAGGGATTCTTCGGGGGCGGGGCCTCGACAGCCTCGCTCTCGACCGCCGTCGGAGCTTCGGGTGGTGGGACCCGCTGGCTCTGCATGTCCTGGATCCGCCGCCCGAGCGCGTACGCGACGCCGCCGATCAGGAGCGCGCCGATGACGAGCAGCATCAGCACGATCGGCAGCTCGCTGCTGGTCTTCGGCGGCGGAACGTCGAGCTCGCCGCGTTTGCAGATCACGCACTTGCCGTCCGCACCCACCACGAGTCCGTGGGTGCCGCACCGTCGAGCCTCCATGTCTTTCTCACTCGGTCGTGTGGCGGCAGAGGGTTTTCCCCCGCGGAGCCACCTGCCAATGCAGCTTCAAAGGTACCGCAAAGAGGCGCGCCACGCGAAATTCGGGGCGTCCTTCCTCGCATCGAGGGGAGCGAAGACGCGAGCGCTGCCGTATGTTTGAGCTCTGGGCTCCGCGCTTCGGAGCTCTCTGGGGAGCCAGCGTGGACGAACCGGGCCAAAGAAGGCTCGAAGGCAGGAGCGACGAAGGTTCGGCGACGCCGTTCGGGGCTTATTGGCTCGAGCGGCGCATCGCAGTGGGCGGCATGAGCGAGGTCTTCTTGGCGCGCCCCCGCTCCGAATGTGCAGCGGTCCGGCCGGGCACCGAGCGCGTGGTGCTCAAGCGCCTCTTGCCCGATCTGCTCGAGGACGACGCGGTCCGCGAGGCCTTCGAAACCGAGGCCCGGCTCCACGCGCTCGTGCGCGACCCCAACGTCGTCGAGTTCTACGAGTTCGGCACCTACGCGGGCGAGCCCTTCATCGCGATGGAGTACGTCGAGGGCGTCGACCTCGCGCGGATCATGCGCCGCGCGCACCTCGACGATCGACAGCTGCCGCTCTCGTTGGCGATTCACGTCGCGCGGCACCTCTGTGCGAGCCTCCGACCGATCCACGAGCTCGTCGACGAGGTCGGTCTGCCGCTCGGGGTCGTCCATCGCGACGTGACGCCGTCCAACGTGCTCGTGTCGACGCGCGGTGAGATCAAGCTCGGCGACTTCGGCATCGCGCACTCGAGCCGCGCGGTCGTCGCGCGCACGAGCCTCGCCCTCAAAGGCAAGTACGCGTACCTCGCGCCGGAGCAGGTCTCGGGCGACCACTTCGATCACCGCGCCGACCTCTTCAGCCTGGCGGTGGTGCTCGCCGAGATGCTCCTCGGCGATCAGGTGTTCCCGGGCAACGGGCAGCTCGCGGTGCTGCTCGCGATCCGCGACGCGCGCCCCGACAACATCAACAAGCTGCGGGGTCAGATCCCGGACGAGCTCTTCAGCGTGGTCACGCGCGCGCTGCGGCGCGACCCCGACGAGCGCTACGCGACCGCGGTCGATCTCGCCGAGGCGCTCGCCCCGTTCGCGACCTCGGAGCGAGGTTGCAAGGCCGAGCTCTCCGGTTGGGTGCACTACAGCCTCGACACGATCTCGGCCGCTCGACAGCTGCAGGGCGCGGTCGCCGAGACGCTCGCGCACTCGAACGCCTCGGGGGTGAAGCCGATCCCTGGCCTGCGTCGGACCGCGTCGCCGCTGCCCGAGACGCTGCGCGAGCAGCGCCACGACCAGACCCGCGCCGACGCCGCGGATCGCGCCCCGAGCAGCAAGGAGCCCATCAGCGCGCAGTCGATCCCCAGCGAGCCCAAGCTCACGCTCCTTCGCAGCGGAGCGCGCGAGCCCATCACGCTGCACCTCGCGAAGCTCATCGAGCTGCTCGCGACGGGCCAGGTGCGCGGCACGGACATGGTCGACTTGGGCGAGGGCTTCCATCGCGTCGAGGAGCTTCCGGTCCTCGCGCGGTACATGCAGCCCTCCACCGCGACGACGAAGCAGCTGTCGGGGCCAGGCATCCCCGACTTCACGGCCTCACTGCCGATGCAGTCCGTCGCCGAGGCGCTCGGTTGGATCGCGCGCCGCGAGGAGACCGGCGTGCTCTTCGCCGACCCCGAGCCCGACCCGGCGAAGCGCGTCGCGGGCGAGGCCGACCGCTCGCGGACCGAACTTTACTTTCACGGTGGTAAATTAATTCTCGCGGTGAGCAACGAGAAGAGCACGCTCCTCGGCGAGCAGCTCATCGCGCAGGGGCTCATCGAGCGCGCCGAGCTCGAGCTCGCCGTGCTCGTGATGCATCGCTACAACGGACAGCTCGGCGACACGCTCGTCGGGCTCGGGCTGTGTGATCCCGTCGACGTCTTCCGCGCGATCCGCGCGCAGGGTCGACAGCGACTCACGGCGCTCTTCCGATGGCAGCAGGGCAGGCTCTCGTTCTACCGCGCGGTGGTGCCCGCGCGCGTGGACTTTCGGCTCGATCTCGACGTGCCGGGGCTCATCCTCGCCGGCCTCGCCGAGTCGATCTCCGACAGCGAGATCCTCACCCAGCACGGCTTGCTCGGCGCGCGCTCGTCGCACGCTTCAGCCGCGCTTCGCACGATCTCGCCCCCACCCGAGTGGGCCAAGCGCGTGACGTGGCCCGCGGTGCTCATGTACATCCTGCGAGCCTTCACGCACGCCGCGACGCCCCTCGCCGTGATCGAGGCCCACGAGCGCGCGATGAGCGAAGAGGAGGTCCCCGCGTCGCGACCCATCGTGGCGAAGGCTTCGGGGCGCGCTCACAAAGCCTTCAGTCGGGCCGAGATCCTCCGTGCGATCGAGGTCGGGAAGCTCCTCGGTTTGCTCGTCACGGCTTGACCGCGAGCCCTCGCTTCTCCGACGTCGAGTCACTTCGGTGGAAACCGCGTTCCGCGCAAGGAACAATCCGAAGCTTTGGGGAGCAAAGTGAAGCCGCGACGTGACGTTCGCGCGGCCGAAGACCCCCTGGCCGTCTTGGCTAATGGCGCGAATTCCTGGCGAAATGCTGGGTTTTGGAGAGGCTCGTCGAGCTGCGGCTCAGCGTCATCAAAGGCACGCAGCGCTCGCGTCCTCACGTCCGGTAATGCGCGGCATATGCGTGAGACGGTCTTCCGATACGCAAGGGCTTCGCTTGAGGAGGATCTTTACGCATAGTAAAAGTTAGTTGCCGCGCCAAAAATCAAGGTTTGTCGCGCGCCAGCCCCGATGAAAAAAACCACTGAGAACTCCACGAAGCCGGAGACGAACGCGAGTACGCCGGGCGCGGCTCACGACGCCGATGCAACCCCGTCTTCGGCGGAGCGGTCCAAGCCGTCCAGGGCCGACGCGAGAAACGGAGGCGAGATGTACACGACAGGTGACATGGCTCGGCTCTCGAACAACACGCTCCGCACGGTGCGCTTCTACGAAGAGGCTGGGATTCTCCAGCCCGTTCGTCGCACCGACGGCGGTCATCGGTTGTTCGAGCGCGAACAGCTCGACAAGCTCATGCTCGTGAGCGACATGCGTGAAGCAGGCATGTCGCTCGAGGAGATTCGCACGCTCCTCGAGACGAAGCAGCGAGCGACCTCACCTGGAGCGGCAGCGCGCGAGGCCGTCGCCACCCTGAAGCGCCACGTCGGCGATCTCCGCACCAAGGTCGAGGTGCTCGGCCGGCTCGCGGAGGACCTCTCCTCCACGATCGAGGCCGCCGGGGTCTGCGCCGAGTGCAAGCATCCGGAGTCGTTCCCCGCAGGCTGCAACGACTGTGAGAACCTGCAGTCGCGTGGGCCGATGCCGCGCGGTATGCGCGTCCTCTGGAACCTCCACGCGAAGGCAGCTGACGGCCACGCCGCCGACGAGGCGCACGCCCCGCACAGCGATGGCGCTGGCGGTGACGGCGGCCCGGCTCGCGGCGATGGCTGATCGCGAGCGGGCGGCGCGCGCGATCGAGGACTTCCTTCGCGCGCTCGGCTGCCCCATCGAGGGCGAGCTCGTCGGCACCGGAAAACGCGTCGCAGACGCGTGGGCGGACGAGTTCCTGAGCGGCGCGGGCGTCGAGCCTGCAGCTCTGCTCGCTGCGGGCAGCCTCGATCTCGGCGAGGGCCCGCATGGGCCCGTCGTCCTGCGAGCCATCGCGATCTCCACGATGTGTCCGCATCACCTCCTGCCGAGTCAGGGCACCGCGACGATCGGCTATCAGCCCACGCGCCTCGCAGCAGGGCTCGGCACGATCGCGCAAGCGGTCGACGCGTGCGCGCGCCGCCTCACGCTGCAAGAGACGCTCGGGCAAGAGATCGCGGATGCGCTCGTCGCGGGGCTCGGCGCGGCGGGGTCGTTCTGTCGGCTCGAGCTGCGGCACACGTGCTTCTCGAACCGAGGCGAACGCCAAGCGAACGCGATCATCGACACGGTCGCCTTCGGCGGTGCGTGGGCCTCGTCACCAGCGCGTGAGAGCGCGCTCGCACTCGCGGTGAGCCGCGCATGAGCGCGCTTCGTCGAGTCGCGCTCGTCACGGGCGCGAGCCGCGGCATCGGGCGCGCGACCGCGCTCGCGTTCGCTCGGCGCGGCGTCGACGTCGCTGTGTTCGGGCGACCGAGCGCGGCGAGCGACACCGCGCTCGACGAGCTCCGTGCCGAGGGAGCGCGCGCGAGGGCCTTCGCTTGCGACGTCGCGAGCGAGGCCGACGTCGAACGCGCGACGGCCGCGCTCGTCGAAGAGCTCGGCGTCCCCGAGTTCGTCGTCAACAACGCGGGCATCGTCCGTCGCGGCGCGCTCGTCGAGGACACGGCGGTCGCCGATTGGGACGACGTGATAGCGGTGAACCTGCGAGGCCCGTTCCTCGTCACGCGCGCGCTGCTCGGTCGCATGCGCGAGCTCGCACGCGGGCGGTTCATCTACGTGGCGAGCATCTCGAGCACGCTCGGCTCCCCGCGGAACGCGGCCTACGCCGCGTCGAAATGGGGGCTCCTCGGGTTGATGAAGAGCGTCGCCGAGGAGCTCCGCGACACGCCGATCGTCGCGGCCGCGGTGCTTCCCGGCTCGGTCGACACCGACATGCTCGCGGGCTCGGGGTTCGAGCCTGCGATGACCGCGGCCGACGTCGCGAACACCATCGTGTACTTGGCGATGGACGCGCCCTCGGCGATCCGCGGCTCGGCCGTCGAGGTCTTCGGCTGACGAGCCTGCTTCGAGCGGCCTGCTAGAATCCTCGGGCTATGGATCGTGCGCCCCGCCGCGGCACGGCCGATCTCGCGCCCGCACTCGACGCTCTGCCGCTCTTTCCGCTGCCGCAGGTGGTGCTCATGCCGGGCGCGCTCTTGCCGCTGCACGTCTTCGAGCCCCGGTATCGGCGCATGATCCGCGACGTACTCGACTCGCACCGAGCGCTCGGAATCGTGCAAATCATCGACGCTGCGGCGCTCGATCGACACGGCCATCCGCGCATCGCGGAGATCGCCGGCGCGGGCACGATCGTCGACGCGACGGAGCTCCCGAACGGGCGGTTCAACATCCTGGTGCGCGGTCGCGCGCGCGTGCGTCTCCGCGAGCTCGAGTTCGTCGCGCCCTATCGTCGCGCCCAGGCGACGGTCGTCGACTCGACCGACGAGGACGTTCCGTCGTCGGCGATGGCCGCGCTCATCAGCGCCGCGACCGCGTTCGTCACCTTGGTGAAGGCGCGGGACGCGAGCTTCGACTTTCGCATGCCGAAGCTCTCGGACGTCGAGACGCTCGCGGATCACTGCGCGCAGCACCTCCTCATCGACGGCCGCGATCGACAGCGCGCGCTCGAGACGACGAGCGTCGCTGAGCGCGTCCGCATCGTGACCGAGGTCCTCGCGCTCCAGCAGCTGAGCTTGAGCGGAGTGCGAGGGATCGCGAACTAGCCCAGGACCGCGGGGCCGAGTCGCTACTGGATCTGGATGTCGATCGTGTACGGCGCGCCGTCGCGCGTCGCCGCGATCTTGAGGGTGCCGGCGGCGCGGAGCTTCGCGTAGGCATCGACGGCTTTGTCGGGGTCGGCCATGTCGAAGTCGTTGATGGTCTGCAGGCGGTCGCCGTTCTTCATCCCGAGCTCACCGAGGATGCTGCCGTCGCGGATGCCGCTGACCTTGAGCCCGTCCTTCGTCGCGCGCGCGCTGAGGTTGCCTGCGAGCTTCGCGTAGTTCTGGATGATGAGCTCGACGCCGCTTTTGTCGACGATGTAGTGACCCTCGCTGACCTTCGTGATCTTGGATTTCACCTTGTCGGCGAGCTCCTTGCGCTGCTTCTCCTTCTTCGAGATCGGTCGGTTCGGGTCGGTCGTCGGGCCGACGGGGCGTGACGGGCCGGGCTCGAACGCGCCCATCTCGACGAGGCAGCGCGAGCTGCCCTCGGCCAGCCAGACGCGCGGGACGGGCTCGTGATTCGGGTCGGGCGAGGTCAGGTAGCCGATGTGATGGACCGTGAAGTTGCCGATTTTGTCGCCGATGCGACGCAGCTTCTCACCCTCGGTGGAGCTGATGGCCGCGAAGGACCACGCCGGATCTTCGGTCGCGGTGACGAGGCTCGCGTGGATGCCCGAGCAAGGCGGGTCTTGGTAGGGGTCGGCGCCGGCCGCGACCTGCACTGGCTTCGCCGAGTGATCGCCGCTCGCGATCGGAGCGGGGCCGTCGATGAGCGGGCCAGTCTCGGAGTCGAAGGGGTTTCGCTTGAGGATCTCCCCAGCGGACTTCAACCCTTGGATGTCGGTCTTCACCACCGCGGTCTTGCTGCGACCGATCACCGCATGATCGGGGACGAGCCGCGCCGCGACGAGCTGGCCGACGCCCTTGGCTTGGAAGAGGGCAGCCACGGCGACCATGCCGCCGAAGACCACCACGCGATAGCGCCGTACGAGCGCGTCGACTCCCATCGAGGATCTAGAAGCACGGAAGCGAAAGCGATGCCAGCGCTTCGAGCGTGGGATTCAGCGTAGCCCACGCACTCGGTGAAGGACGAGAGAGCGGCCTGCGACAAATTGGCAAATCAGGTCTCGCGAACGCGAGGGCTCGTGCAGTTCTGGCAACGTCGAGCGATGCGAGGGGGGAAGGGCCGCCGTCTGCGGCGGACCGCCGAGCTGGAGCTCGACCAACAACATTGCTCCTCAGCGCGACGCGAGGAGGGAAGGGCCGCCGTCTGCGGCGGACCGCCGAGCTGGAGCTCGACCAACAACATTGCTCCTCAGCGGGAGGCGACCGCGCGGACGATGTGGCGCTGCGCGAACGCGAACACCGCGAGCACAGGCGCGGAGAGGATCACGTTGCCCGCCATGATGATGTGCCAGCGCGCGCCCGTGCCCTGCTCGCGGAGGAGCGCGATCGCGACGGGGAGCGTGCGGTTCGCGTCGTCGGTCGTCATCACGAGCGGCCAGAAATAATCCGAGTAGTGATAGACGAAGCTGAAGAGGAACATCGCGACGAGCGTCGGCCTCAGCATCGGGGCGAGGATGCCGTAGACGATGCGGAGCTCGCTCGCGCCGTCGAGGCGCGCGGCCTCGACGATCTCGTTTGGGACGGACTCGAGCGCTTGCCTCACGAGGAACGTGCCGAACGCGCTCACGGCGAAGGGCACGACGAGCGACGTCATCGTGTTCACGAGGCCCACGGGGCCGAGCAGGATGAACACCGGGACGAAGGTCACCTGCGGCGGGATGAGCAAACACGCGAGCACGAGGCCCATCGCGGCGCCGCGCCCGCGAAAGCGAAGCTTCGAGAGCGCGTAGCCCGCGGGCAGCGCGAGCGCGACCTGGAGGAGACCGATCGCGGTCGCCATGAAGACGGTGTTGCCGAGGTAACGCCACACGGGGACCGAGCGCATGACCTCGCGGTAAGCGTCGAGGTTCGGCGTGCGGGGCAGGGGATACGCGGGCGCCGAGACGATCTCCGGCAGCGTCTTCAGCGAGGTGACCGTCATCCACGCGTACGGCGCGAGCCACACGAGCGCGACGACCAAGAGCACGAGACCGCGGATCGATCGCCGCGCGGGCGTCTCGCGATCGAGGGAGCTCACGGCTCGGCCTCGGGGGCAGCGGGCACGCGCTCAGCGCTCTCACGCGAGGTGCGGCGGCCCGCGCGGAACGCACGCAAGTTGATCGCTGTCAAAGCAACGAGCACGCCGAAGAACACGACGACGAGCGCGCTCGCGCGGCCCACGCGCAGGTTCATGAAGACCTCGTCGTAGATCGCGTAGACGAAGAGCGTCGTCGATTTGACGGGCCCGCCCTGGGTCATCACGCGGACGACGTCGAAGGCCTGGAAGCTCATGATGAGCCCCGTCGTCGCGACGAACACGGTCGTCGGGCGGAGCGACGGCCACGTGATGTGGACGAAGCGGCGGAGCGGCCCCGCGCCGTCGAGCGCCGCGGCCTCGTAGAGCGAGCGCGGGATCGACTGCAGGCCCGCGAGGTAGATCACCATCGAGTAGCCCGTGATTTTCCACACGGTCACGCCGGCGATGGTGAAGAGCGCGTAGCGCGGATCGCCGAGCCACTTGATGCTCGAGAGGTGGAGCGCGCGCGCGATGCGGTTCACGAGGCCCGCGTCGGCGTCGAGGAGCCACATCCAGAGGAGCGCGACCGCGACCCACGACACGACGTACGCGCTGAAGACCGCGCCGCGCACGAACGCGTAGAGCTTGCCGGGGCGGTTCAGCGCGACCGCGAGCGCGAGGCCGAGCGCCGTGCTCGCGACGACGACCGCGAGGCCGAAGCTGAGCGTGCGACCGAGCGTGCCGAAGAGCAGCCCGCTCGAGGTGATGTGGCGATAGTTCGAGGCGCCGACGTAGTGCGGGGCCGTCAGCAGATCCCAGCGATAGAAGCTGTTCCTGAGCGCGACGCCGAGCGGCACGACGAAGAAGACGCCGAGGACGAGCGCCGTCGGCGCGAACATCGCGTACGGGTGCCAGGGCGCGCGCGGCTTCATCCGTCGTCCTCGGTGATGGCGCGGCGAGCGGCGTCGAGCGCGCCGCGTGCGTCCTCGCGAGCGAGGACGGCGCCCTCGAGCCGGGGCTGCACGATCTCACGCTGCACGCGGAAGAGCTCGGCGTGCCAGGGCCACGGCCGCGCGTGCTCGAGCTGATCGACGGCGACGCGATCGTTCGGCAGGCGCGCGTAGTAGCCGTCGGCCTCGAGCGTCGCGATGCCGCTCTTCGTGATCGGGATGTAGCCCGTCTTGGTCGCGAACTCGTTCGAGCTCGACGCGCGCGCCATGAACGCGAGGAAGAGGGACGCGACCTCGCGGTCGCGCGCGCTCCCACCCTTCGGGACGACGAACATCGTGCCGCCCGTCGGCATCCCGAAGCGCTGCTTCCTCGGGAGCGGCGCGGCGACGACGCGGAACTTCGCGTTCTCCTCGAGGTAGCGGACGAACGCCGTCGACGTCCAGATCATGGCCGCGCGCCCCGAGATGAAATCCTGGTTTACGACTTGCCACGCGTTATAGTCACGACCCGCGGGTGGTCGCATGACGTTGCGCTCGTAGACGAGCGACTGCCAGAGCGAGAGGGCCTCGACGCCCGCCTCGCCGCCGAGCGTGATCGCGCCCGAGGCGTCGGCGATCTCTCCGCCGGCTTGCAGGAGCAGCGCGACCCAAAACCACCAGTCGATGGGGCACGCGAAGCCGTAGCGTCGATCCTCACCCGAGCCGCGCGACGCGGCCTCGGCGAAGGTGACGAGCTCGTCCCAGGTCTGCGGCGGCGCGAGGCCGAGCTCGTCGAGGACCGCGCCGTTGAGGTACGCGATCGGCGTGCTCCGGTTGAAGGGCAGGCCGTACGTCGCGTCGGTCGCGCCGGGCCCCGAGAACGCGCCGGCCTGCGTGAGCGCCGGTACGAGATCGCTGGATTTCACCACGGGCGCGAGCTCATCGAGGGGCTCGAGGACGCCGGCCTTCGCGAGGTAGGGGATGACCTCGGCGACGACGTGGGTGATCGCGGGCGCGCGGTCCGCGTGGAGCGCCGTGCGGAGCTTCGCCAGGAGCTCGAAGTAGTCGCCCTGGAACACGGGCTCGAGGTGCGCGTCGGGGTACTCGGTGTTGAAGGCCTTTACCAAGGCGAGCAGGGCCTCGCGGTTCTTGCCGCCGTAGCTGAACCAGAGCGGGACGCCGCGGCTCGATGGGTTACAAGATGGTAAGGCCGCGCCTGCGGTGATCGCGGCCGAGCCGCGGAGCCAAGCGCGACGCGTGAGCCGCGTGCTCACGCGCTCGCCCCGCTCGCGAGGTCGTGCGCGCGGCCGCTCGCGCGGTCGAACCAGCGCAGCCGCTCGGTCGCGACGGCGACGCGCGTGGAGTCGCCGACGGCGTGCTCCGCGAAGCCCACGCCGAGCGCGCGCAGCGCGGTGCCCGCCGCGTCCTCGAGGTGGATCACGGTGCGCTCGCCGAGGGGCTCGAGCGCGACGATCTTCGCGTCGAGCTCGAGCGCGCCCTGCGGCGCGCCTGCCGCTCCGACGAGCTCGACGTGCTCGGGGCGCGCGCCGACGACGAGCTTCGCGCCGTCGGCTGCGCCCGCAGGCGCCGGCACGCGCGCGCCCGACGCGGTCTCTGCGTCGGCGCCGCGCACGGTCACGTCGATGAGGTTGATCGGCGGCGAACCGAGGAAGCCCGCGACGAACGTGGTCGCGGGCGTCGTGTAGATCTCGCGAGGCTTACCCAGCTGCTCGACGCGGCCCGCGCGCATG
Organism: Polyangiaceae bacterium; assembly: GCA_046351325.1. GTDB lineage: Bacteria > Myxococcota_A > Polyangia > Polyangiales > Polyangiaceae > Xiheicaenibacterium. The sequence goes on from JAXLYR010000003.1 coordinate 131,001, forward strand.
ACCGCGATGCGATCGCCGACCGTCATCGCCTCGATCTGATCGTGGGTGACGTAGATCGCGGTCGCGCCGACGCGCCGGAGCAGGCGCGCGATCTCCACCCGCAGCGTGGTTCGCAGCGCGGCGTCGAGGTTCGAAAGAGGCTCGTCGAAGAGGAAGAGCTTCGGCTTGCGCACGAGCGCGCGGCCCATCGCGACGCGCTGTCGCTCGCCGCCGCTGAGCTCGCCGGGCAGCCGCGCGAGCAGCTTCTCGATGCCGAGAAGCTCCGCGACCTCGGCGACGCGGCGGTCGCGATCCGCGCGCGCGACGCTCTGCATCTTGAGGCAAAAAGCGATGTTTTCGGCCGCGGTCATGTGCGGGTAGAGCGCGTAGCCCTGGAACACCATCGCGATGTCGCGCTCTTGGGGTGCGACGCTCGCGAGGTCGCGGCCGTCGAGCGTGATGCGCCCCGCGTCCGGTGCGTCGAGCCCAGCGACGAGCCGCAGCGTCGTGGATTTGCCGCAGCCGCTCGGGCCGACGAGGACGAGGACCTCGCCGCTCTCGACGGTGAGGTCGAGCCGCTCGAGGGTCGCGCTCCTCGTGTTCGGGAATTTGCGGCTGACCCCGCTGAGCTCGAGCTTCGCCATCGTCGTCTGCCCGCCGAGCCGGGGCTTATCACGTCCGCAGTCCGGCCGGGGCGGACCGCGCCACGCGCGGTGGGGGTGCCGCGCCCTCACGAACCTCGCGCAGGAGGGTCCATCATTCCAAATACAATGTTCAACTAACGCGCGGCCCATGCGCTATCCGCGTTGGGCTTGCAAGCGAAGAGCACGGTGGAGCGCGCGGAGAAGAACCTCCGCGATCGAGAAGAAAACCGGGGTCCGCACCGTCCAAGTCCCAGGATCGCCATGACCGATACGGTGGTTGCGAGGAGTGTCGACCGGTGGAGCTCGGTGACCCCGACCTTGGATATGCCCGCTCCCCAGCTCGGGGTGGATTCGGTCCGAGACAGCGTCGAGCCGCGGACGGTGATGGGCGCGCCCATGCTCGAGGCGCGCGATGACCAGCCGCAAGACGGGCTCTTGCGAGCGGGGTTCGTGGTCGCGTCGCGTTACAGGCTTGTAACCCCGATCGGCGCGGGGGCCACCGCCACGGTGTGGCAGGCGTTCGACACCGAGCTCGAGCGCGTCGTCGCGCTCAAGGTCTTCCCCATGCGGCAGGCTGGCGCGGTCGCGCGGCGCGCTCTCTCGGAGGCTCGCGCGGTCGCGGCCGTCGTGAGCGATCACGTGATCCGCGTGCACAGCGCGTGCGTGTGCGACGCGCTCGGCGTCCTCGCGATCGACATGGAGCTCGCGCGCGAGATCGCCCCGGACGGCGGCGTGCGGCTCGCCGCAGATCTCTCGCGTGAGGTCGAACGCAGGCGAGACGTGCACGGCGCGCGCGGTCGGCTGCGACCCGCCGAGGTCCGCGACGCCGCGCGCTGGGTCATGCAGGCCGCGCTCGGCGTCGACGCGGCGCACCGGCAGAACGTGTTTCACCGCGATTTGAAGCCCTCGAACGTCCTCGTGTTGCCCGAGACGAAGCGCGCGCAGGTCCTCGATTTCGGGCTCGCGGCGGGGCTCGCGTGTGAGGTCGATCGCGCGACGCCCATCCTCGCGGGGACGCCCGAGTACATGGCGCCCGAGCAGGCGCGCGGGATGGCCGCGCTCGATCCCAGCAAAAACGCAGCAGATCGCGCGCGGCTCGCGGCGGTCGACGTGTACGGGCTCGGCGCGCTCCTCTTCGAGTTGCTCGCGCTCGAGCCTCCGCACCGCGCCGCGGAGGGCGCGAGCCTCGGCGAAATCCTCGCGATCGCGAGCGACAATCGCATCGACGCCCGCGCGCTTCGTCGTCGCGGTGCTCCCCGCGCGCTCGTCGACATCGCGCTCCGGGCCCTCGCGAGCGAGCCGAGCGCTCGCTACGCGCGCCCCGCCGAGCTCGCGCTGGAGCTCGAGCGATTCCTCACTTCGCACCCCACGACCGCGGAGGCTCGCAGGCCCGCGCGTCGCCTGGTGCTCGCGGCGCGGCGCAGCCCTCGCCTCACGAGCTCGCTCCTCGCGATGGTCGTGCTCGCGGCGGTCCTCGTCGTCGGCAGTTTGCAGGTGCGCGCCGCCGAGCGCGCCGTCGAACAGAACCGGGCGGCAGCGGCGGCCGCCGAGCGCGAGCGCGCCGCGGCCGAGAGCGCTCGTCGCGAGGAAGAATCCAAGCGAAGCGACGCCGAGGCGGAGCGCCTGCGCGCCGAGTCCGAGGCGCGGGCCGAGCGCGAGCGACGCACGCAGGCCGAGTCCGATCGCGCCGAGACGAGCGCGGCGCTCGAGGCGCAGCGGCTGCGCGCGAGCAACGATCGAGCGCGCGCGGCGGCGGACAAGGCCGCGGCGACGACCGAGCAAGCGCGGCTCGTTGCGACGATCGCCGAGCTCGAGGCCACGCTCGCAGAGCTGAACGCGACGCTCGCCAAGGAGAAGCTCGACCACGACGCAGACGTCGCGGCGGAGCGCAAACAGGCCGAGAGCTCCATCGCCTCGCTGAAGCGCGACCAGACCCGCGCGCTCGAGGACGAGCGCTCTCGCGGCGCGGCTGATCTGGCGCGCGTGACAGCCGAGCTCGAGGCCGCGAAGACCTCCGTCTCGCAGCTCGAGGCGCGCGTCGCCGAGCTCGAGGCCGCCGCGCGCGCGCCGAGCTCGCAGCCGAACCCGCAGCCGAATCAGCTTCCCCCGATGGAGAATCCTCCGCCGCGACCCGCGGAGCCGCCGGCCGAGCCGCCCGCGGTCGAGCAGCCGCCGTCGCAGCCGCCCGAAGTCGGTGAGCCTGCACCGCCGCGACCGGAGCGCGTGCGTCGCCCGCGCCGGCGCCACCGTTGAGGGTCGCTTACGCGACTGTAACTACTTCGTGCGCCTTCGCTGGGATTTCCCAACGCGGGTCTTGGTCTTCAGCGGGGGCTCGTCACGGGGGCGGTCGAGTCGGCCTGGGGCCCACCGCACGACGGCGTCGACGAAGGCCCGCACCTGCGGGGGGATGAACTGTCGCTCGGGGTAGACGATGGAGACCGCGGCCGCGGCGCCGAGCTTCCCCTCGAGGACGTGGACGAGCTTGCCCGCTTGAATCGAGCCCTCGACGAAGAGGCTCGGCAACATCGCGATCCCCAGGCCCGACAGCGCGGCCTCGCGCAGCAAGAGGACGTCGTTGGAGGCCAGTGCGGCCTCGATCGCCACGCTGCCGCCGCTCAGCGTGGGCCACTGTGACTGCGGGAGCTCTCCTCGCGCGAAGCCCCCGAGGCAGCGGTGCTTCGCGAGGTCGCGGATGGAGGTCGGCGTCCCGTGTTTCACCAGGTAGGACGGGGCGGCGACGGCGATGAGCGTCTGTCGCCGCAGCGTGCGCGCGATGAGCCCAGGGCCGAGCTCGGAGCCCGCGCGGATCGCGACGTCGTAGCCCTCGCGCGCGAGGTCGACCCAGCGGGTCGTGAAGCTCACGTGCAGTCGGACCTCGGGGAACTTCGCGGCGAAGTCACAGAGCATGCGGTGGAACGTCGGGTCGCCGATGGGCGGGACCGTCACGCGCAGGATGCCCCGCACGGTGTCGTCGGCGCGACGGACGCTCTCCTCCGCGCGCTCGGCAGCCTCGAGGACGAGGCGCGCTTGACGGTAGAAGTCGTCGCCGGCCTCGGTGAGGACGAGGGCGCGTGTCGTGCGTCGCAGCAAGCGCACGCCGAGCCGCTCCTCGAGGCGAGCGAGCCGGCGACTGATCGTCGCGCGCGGCACGCCGAGCTCGAGCGCGGCGCGCGACAGGGATTTCGCGTCGACGGTGCGGGTGAACGCGAGCAACTCGGAGGTCTCGAGCGGGTCCCTCATTGGGATCATTTTTGGTCGGATGCTGACAACTGTCGACACATTGATCCATGTGCCGATTGGGCGCAATTTGCCTCCACGCGCAGCCCACCGGCGCGCCCACTCAGGAGAAGCACGATGAATGCTCGCAAGATTGGCTATTGGGTGACGACGGGGCTCACGGCGGCCGCGTTCACGATGGGCGGCCTCATGGACCTGATGAAGCCGGCGGACCTGATGGCCGGGATGGCCCAGCTCGGTTACCCGAGCTACTTCGTCACGATCCTCGGCGCTTGGAAGGTGCTGGGCGCGCTCGCGATCGTCGCGCCGAAGCTGCCGCGGCTGAAGGAGTGGGCCTACGCCGGGATGATCTTCGACCTCACGGGGGCTGCGTTCTCGCACGCGGCGATGCACGAGGGCGCGAACAAGATTGTCACTCCGCTGGTGCTCGCCGGGTTGGTCGCGGCGTCCTGGGCGCTCCGGCCCGAGGGGCGAATGCTCGGGAGCATCGCCCTCGTGAAGGGAGGGCGGAGCCCCGAGGTGATCTCGATCGAGGCGCGCGCGTGAAGAGCAGAGAGAAGCGGGAGAGCGGCAGCGGGAGACGTGAGATCGGCAGCGGGAGAGCGGCTGCGGGAGAGGTGAGATCGGCAGCGGGAGATCGGCTGCGGCAGAGGTGAGATCGGCAGCGGCAGATCGGCAGCGTGAGATCGGCAGCGGCAGATCGGCAGCGTGAGACGTGAGATCGGCTGCGTGAGATCGGCAGCGTGAGATCGGCTGCGGGAGATCGGCTGCGGGAGATCGGCTGCGTGAGATGTTGATCGCTTGTCGCCTTGCCTTTGGGTCAGCCTTGGTCGCGCACGCTCCGCGCCCAATCGGTGGCGGTCAATGGCTGGAGAACAGCGAGGCGCTCGGTGCCACCGCTTGGTCACGGATCCTGCGCGTGGGTGGGCATGACCCAAAGGCAAGACGACAAGCTCCGCTTTCCTCATCACAACCTCGACGCGTACGCGGTGGCGCTGGATGCGTTGGTGAAGTCCGATGCGCTCGCTCGGAGGCTTCCGCGCGGTTACGGCCCACTCGCTGATCAGCTTCGCAGGGCGAGCCAATCTGCGTTCTTGCAGCTGAGCGAGGGCGCGGCGCGAATCGGGGCTGACCGCATTCAGCGTTTGCGCGGAGCGCGTGCCGAGGCTTGTGAGGCCGCAGCTTGTGTCGAGGCGCTCGAGCGTCTCGGGCTCGGTCGTCCGCACGAGATCGCGGAGCTGCTCTCTCTCTTCGAGCGGCTGGTCGCGATGCTCAGGGGGCTCTCGAGGCCCTGAAGTTCGGCGCGATGAGCGACGGCGTCTTGCCGATCTCACCGTCTCACGCGGCCGATCACCGGCCTCGCGGTCTCCCGGTCTGCCAATCGCCCGCTCGATGAGGCCGTGTCGCCCACAATCAGTGGCGTCCCAACTTCGACCGCAAACGAGCCAGCCATTCAACTACCCAGGTAGAGTGATGCAAGCGCGATGCGCTCAATGCGGTAAGGCCTGCATCATCACTGACAAGCTCATGATGTAGCTGGCGACCCAAAAATCAAACCTGGCAAGATTATGTGCGTATCTGGCAAGTCAACCGACGTAGCTGGCAAGCCTATGTACGCGTCTGGCAAGCCTACGCTTGCTAGAAGCAAGCACATGCTCCGTCAGCGGTGTGCATGAGCGCGCGCCTGAAGCGCTAGGATGGGCCCAACGTTATGGGGCTCGATCTGGCGGGGATCGCGGTGCGTGGGCAGCTCGACGTCGTCGCTCGCGCGTTCGAGAAGTGCCTCGCGCAGCATCGAATACGGGTGGTCGACGCGGGGGACGCCGATCCTTACCTGAATGTCAGGTCCGCGGCCGGCTGGACGATGCTCCAGTTCCGCGGGCGCCTCATGCCGCGGGTGGCGCTCGCACTATCCGAAGAGCTACGCGCCGAGATCGTCTGTCTCGATGTCTTCGAGAGATACAACTACGAGCACGTGTCGTGGATCATCAAGGGTAGACCCAAGCTCGTCTACACCGTCAACCAGGCCGAGGTCGTCGAGCGCTTCGTTCGTAGCTCGGAGCTCCTGCTGAAGAAGGGATACGCGCGTACCCAGCGCCGCTTCCCCCAGAGTGTCAAAGCCTCGCTCGAGCGACTCCAGAGCGGTGGAGGTCAGGACGACGCCGCCCTCCACGAGCTCGAGAGGATGGTGCTCTTCGAGTTCTTTTACGAGTCTATCGCGCCGATCGATGTCCGGGCGTTCGCGCTCGAGGCGTACGAAGACCCGAACCGCCAGTTCACTCTGCGGGGCCGTGTCGATGCGCTCTCCATGAACCCCGATAAGGAACAGTTCTTCTCGGCGTCCGCCGGCTCGGGCTCCTGATGACCGGAGGATGAGCTCCAGTCAGTTGGTCTCACACTGGTTGCGCACGGCGACGAAGCTGTCCCAAATGTCAGCCGTGTAGAGCTCTCCGTAGAGGTTGTAGTCGCCTGCGAAATACCCGCTCACGACCGTCCGCTCTGGGTTGCCCTCGACTCCGGCGAAGTCCATTTCGGAGTACGGCGCTTCACCGGCGAACGCGATGACCTCGGAGCGCGTGCACGTGCCGGTCGCGTCGAGCTCGACGCGCATGAACGTCGAGTCTGCCTCGGCTGGGCAGCCGAAGGACGCGGCGACAGCCGAGGAAACCACCAGCGTGAGCCCGCCCGAGTCGGTCGAGGAGAACACGACGGACGCGTATTTGTTGGGCGCGACCTTCGTCCAACGAGACGCGCCCGAGGCGTCGAAGCTCGCGAGGAACAAGTCGTCCGCGCCTTGCCCGGCGACCGGTCCGTTGCCGAAGTCGATCGCGCCCCAAGTGATGCCCATGAGCGCGCGCGAGCCGTCTTTGCCGATGCTGAAGCCCACCGAGCGCTGGAGCCCGTCGTCCCCGAACTGCTTGGCGTCGACGAGGACGCCGTCGGGGTCGAGATCCATCACGAGTGAGTCGTAATCACCATTCGTGGACAATGGCGGGTCGCCGAAGTCCGCGGTGAGCTGCAGCGTCTGCCCGATCACCAAGTGTCCAGTCGGGGTCGTCGCGAGCCCGCGCCGCTCCGACGCAAAACCTCGATAGCCGCGCACCCACGCGGCCTCTCCACTTGCCAGGATTTTCCCGACGAAGGTCTCACCCGTCGTCGACAGTCCATCCCACTCGAGGACGTCTTGGTCGTAGCCGAGGCTGCCCTGGAAATAGACGTTACCCGCCGGGTCGAGCGCCAAGTTGACGAGGCCGCCTGACTCGGTCGGCACACCCCAGCTCTGGATCCATTGGGGTGTTCCCTCGGGCGAGAAGCTCACGACATAGCCGAACGCGCCCTCATGTTCGGCCGTGAGGTCGCCTATCGTTACAGTTTGGTAACCGATTCCCCCGACGACGACATTCCCGGTCGGACCGATCCCGACGGGCATGAGCGGCTGTTGCGAGGTCCGCCCGAAATGCCGGGCCCACGCGAGCGCGCCGTCCTTGTCGAGCTTGACGACGACGAGCCCGCCGTCATCGAAGCCCAGCGATTCACCGTCGAGCGAGAGGTCGCTCGTGCTGTCGATCGTGACGGCGACCGAGCCGTCGCTCCCCACCGCTTGGCTGCGCAGCCAGTTCGCGCCGGTGCCGCCGAGGATACGGGTCCAACTCGGAGCACAGCTGTCAGCGCCCCCACCACCCGTCGCGCCGCCGCCGGTCGCATTGGAGGCTTCACCGCCAGCGCCGCCCACGTCGCTCTCGTGATCGTGCGGGATGATGCGGACCTCGGTGCAAGCCGTCAAAGCGGTGAGAATGGCCAAGCAAGGGATCGCGTTTTTCACCCTTTGAACTTCGCAGAGGGCGCTGCCTCTGCTGCTTAATCACCCTTAATCGGTCGCGGCCCACGAGGGGCACGCCTCACTTGCCCGCGAGCGTCTTCACGTATTCGACGACATCGATCGAGTTCATCGTCGAGCCCAGATCGGGGAAGCCGCCGCCCGCCATCGACTGCGGACACTCCTGTGCTTTCGGGGTGAGCTGCTTCGTGTCGCGCACCTTGCCAGTGCGCCGTTCATAGGTCTTCACCTCGACGGGATAGGTGTTCGTCCCGATTTGGCCGGTCTCACCGGTGCTCGTGTTGCGATAAAGACCACACGACTTCTTGATGGGCGGCAGGTCGGTCGTCACCGCCACGAGCTCGACGTCGCCGAGCGTCTTCGCCTCGCCGAGCAAGACTGGAGTCGCGGACTGGCGCATATCCTTGCTCGGGATCCAGAGCAGGGCCTTGCCAGTGCCTTCGGGGTTGGCGGCGATAGGCCCCTTGGCGAGGTCGGCGAAGGTCTCTATCGCCTTGATGACGAAGGCTTCTTTCGAGACCCGGACATCCCCGCTGTAGCGCTTGCTCCCGTCGATCACCTCGAGACCGAATCGAGTCGGGCCGGGCGAGCCGGCTTTGGGGCTCGTCCAATGCTCGAGCGGCGAGCCGAGGAGCGCTGCTCGCCAATCGACGTCCGCGCTGATTTTTCCCTCGCCGTCAGGGGTGAGCGTCTGGCCGCCGAGGCGCACGGACGCGCCCTTCGGGGCTCTGCCGACGACCGAGTTGTTCACGGGGTTGACGCTCACGCTGCAAGCGTTGTCCTTGCAGCTCCCGTCATCGATCGGCAGCGCCGCGGCGGCGGTGCTCGGGGAGCTGCCCGAGGCCGCGTTCGTGGTCGCGTTTGCATTGGATTTGTCGCCGCACGCGCAGAGCGCGAGGGCGAGAACGAAGAGCGCGGCCGAGTCGGGTGATTTCCACTTGGGAGCCATGGACGCGAGCGATGGCAAGCGCGGGGCCAAGCGCGCCGCGTGCGATCCATGCGGCCTCAGGTGATCGGGCGAGCGCGTGGCGACGACACGTCGTCGTCGCACGATCACGGACTCGACGCGCAGACCTCTTGGAGCGACGGCGGCAGGACTCTGCGGAAACGGTCGAAGTCCTCGGGCGTTCCGAGCGAGCGGCGGCAGCCCGCGATCGCGGCGTCGTAAAACTCCCGCTCTTGCGGGGGCGCGGAGCGCTGGTTTTGCTCGAGGATGACGCAGCATCGGGGGGCCTCTTGTGAGAGCGCTCTCCGTTCACGTGCGGTCGTTGGGGGTAGCGGCGCGCTCGCGAGCGCGCGCTCGGCAGGCTGAAAACGCGGCGTGAGGAGGATCGCGGCTGACCCCGCGAGCGGTACGAAGAGGAGCGCGAGGAGCGCCGAAGCGACGCGGATGTTCAAGCGAGAACCCCTCTCAAAAACCTAGCATCGCAAGACGCTCAGCGCTTCGAGCGCCGTGTTCGTGTGGATCTCGAGGACCTTCGGGATCGTCCCGTCGGGCGCGCGCTGATAACCCCGTGCGAGGTTCCACGCGACGGGGATTCGCAGTGATGTGAGCGTCTCGAACACGATGTGATCGCGGCGGCGAAGCTCTTCGGTCGTGAGCCACCCACCGAGGGGATCGTCGACATGCGGGTCGGCGCCCGCCTGGTAGAGCACGACGTCGCAGCCGTCGAAGTCGCGGGCGATGACGGGCAAGTGCGCCAGAAACTCCGCGGCTTGGCTTTTGTCGGAGAAGCGCGCTCCCGTGTTCCAGTGCTTCACGACGTGCCCAACCTCGAGGCGCGTGAGGATCGCGTCGGTGCCGTCGCCGTCGTGCATGTCGCAGTCGAGGATGCCGATCGAGCGCGCGCCCTCGCGGTGGAGCGCGAGCGCCGTCACCATGAGGCCGTTGAACGTGCAGAAGCCGGCCGGCCGATCGTAGGACGCGTGGTGAAATCCCGAGCACGGGGCGCACGCGATCGTTCGCTCGGTGAGGGCGTGGCGCGCGGCCGAGAGCATCGCGCCCGTCGTGAAGGGGAGGGAGCTCGCGACCTCGGCGGACGTGTTGCCGAAGCCGTTCGGGCGGCGGCCTGAGAGGATGTCCGCGACGTAGCGCGGGTCATGTGCGAGCTCGAGCTCCGCGACGGTCGCGGCGGTGGGCTCGCGCACTGTGATGTCGAGGCCGCTCTCTAGCCAGGCCGCCACGAGGGCGGCTGGTTTGGAGGCGCTCGGCGAGTAGCTCCGCGCGTCGGCGATCATGCGCGGCGTGTAAAAGACGGGGAGGCTCATGCCCAAGTCGGTAATTCCGATTGGGCGAGTCACCCATTCATGATTTTGACGGCATCATGACTCGATAATCATGGAGCCCTCGATCTTCGCCCGCTCGGGTCTGTCCCTCGATCGGCTGCGCTCGTTCTTGCTGGTCGCCGACGCAGGCGGCATCGCCCGCGCGGCCCCGCGCGCGCCGACACGCCAGAGCCAGCTGAGTCGCCAGGTCGCCGAGCTCGAGACCTTCTTTCAAACGCCGCTCGTGGAGCGCCGCGGCCGAAGCATCAGCCTCACCGCTGCCGGTGAGCGCCTCGCGACGGTGGTGCGCGAGGCCCTCGACGGGCTCCGCGACGTGGCCTCGGTCACGCACGATCGGCCGCTCGAGCTCTCGCTCGGAGCCGGCCACAGCGTGCTTCATGGTTGGGTGCTGCCGCGCATAGGGGCGGCGCTCGACGAGGTGCCGGGGACGTCGTTGACACTTACAGCGCTGTCCGGCGACGAGGTCGTGACGCGCCTCCTCGATGCGCGCTTGGACCTCGGGATCGTGCGATCGCGCGAGGTCGTCGAAGGCTTGCGTTCGCGACCCGTAGGCGCGATCCGGTATGCGCTCTACGTGCCTCGCGCGCTCCGCCCGAGCCGCGGCGCCGCCCCTGCCGAGCTCCTCGCGTCGCTGCCGCTGGCGTTGCAGCACGGCGATCGCGCGCTCGCCGAGCACCTGCGCGCGGCGGCCAAGCGACTCGGGGTCGAGCTCACCCCGCGGCTCGTCTGCGAGACGTTTCCGCAGGCCGAGCGCGCGATGCGGACCGGACGATTCGCGTCCGTCCTACCCGAGCTCGCGGATCCTCCGCCCTACACCGAGATCGTGCGCTCGCCGATGTTCGGGCCGTCGACCAAGCTGCACCTCGTCTGGAGCGCGAGGCTCGAGCGGCGTCATCCGCGCGCGACCGCGATCCTCGCGCCGCTCGCGAGGGCGCTTCAGGGCGCTGACAATCAAGTCACCAAAGCTGCGCGCCCGGCTGGGACCGCCAAGCTGAAAGCGACCGTCGCGCCGACGAGGCCCTTGAAGATCACGTAGACCGCGACCGGCGCTCCACTGTCCCCGAAGAGCGCGCCGAGCCCGGCGCCGAGCACCGCGAAGAGCAGCACCGCCGCCGCGAGGCCCGCGGCGCGCGAGGCCTTCGAAGGAGCGGACGCGTCGAGCTTCTCGACACGGCCGAGCCTGCGATCGGTCGCGACGATCCCGCTCGACCCGAGCAACACGAACCCGCCGATCACGAGCGCCGTCCCCGCGGCGTCGAGCGCGAGCGCGGTCGCTGTGGTGCCCTCTCTCGAAAAGGTCACCGCGGCGAGCAGCGCGGTGATGGCGCTGTTGCCGAAGGCCTGCGGGATCGCGAGCCGGCGCGCGAGGTAAGCAGGGCTCGCGGGCGCAGGGCGAGCGGGCGGCGCGAGATCGCCGAGCGCGCCCGGCCCGGAGAGCGCGAGCGATTGACCGAGCGCGAAGACAGCGCCGAGGCCGCCGACGAGCAAACATTGGTGCAGCCGACCCGAGGCTCCGATTCGAGTGACAATGCTGTAGGTCAACAGCCCTGTAAGCGGCGCCGCCATCGCGGCGACCGCCGCGCCGCGCGGCCAGAGCTTGTCGAACGGGCCGGGTGCTCCCCAGCGCGCCCGATCGGGGAGCGCGACCTTGCCCGAGTGCGCGAGGTCCAAGAAGCTCGTCACAGCGCCGGCGCGGCCGAAGAGCGCCGCGAGGAAGATGACGCCCGCCGCGAGCCGCGCGACCGCGGTCGAGTCGAAGCGGCCCGTGGCCTCGAGCTGGCCGCTGCTCGCGAACGAAATCCCGAGGCCGAGGGCGAACCAGATCCCGGCGTTGATCAGCGCCGAGACGAACCGGAGCCCCGCGTACGGGATCAGCGACATGGCGTCGAACAAGCTAACGCGGCGGCGTCGGCGAGCAGCCATCGGAGGAGCGCCGCGATCGCGCCGAGGCGCTCTCCGCCGCGACCGCGTCCGATCGGCTCGACCGTGAGCCCGAGCCGCGCCGCGAGATCATGCGCGGTGACGATGCGGGGGAGCTCGCGCGAGAGGTCGCATCCCTTCGCCCCTCGCGTCGCGGGGAGTTCTTGATCGAGCTCCAGCTCGGCGGTGCGCGCGAAGGCGCGCCCCTTCCCCCCTCGCGTCGCCGAGAGTTTTTGATCGAGCTCCAGCTCGGCGGTGCGCGCGAAGGCGCGCCCCTTCCCCCCTCGCGTCGCTCGAAGCCAATCGGTGAGGGTCGCGCGGAGATCGACGACCGCGGCGGGCTCCGCGCCGAGCGTGGTGGCGAGGAGTTTTGCTGGGTAGAAGCCCCAGCCGACGAGCACGTCGCCGTCGCGCGCGAAGTCCGCCCACTGCGTGGCGAGGGCGTCGAGGGTGAGGCCCGCGTCGAGCTCGCTCGACGTGAGCTTCGTGTTGGTGAGCGTCGTCGGTGAGAGCGGTCCGCGCGGAGCGACGACGATGTCCAAAGACGGAGCATCGAGTCTGACTGCGAGCCAGTGCACGAGCTCGTCGGGCGCGCGATCGGGCACGTCGTAGCGCCAGGCATTTGCCTCGGCGCTGACGAGCACGAGGCGCGACGGCTCGCGGAGGAGCGGCGGCAACGCGGGCGGGAGCTTCGGCTTGAGGCGGGCGCGCGCCGCGTGTCGGTGCGACGCTATGCGCTCGCGGTAATCGATCTGCGCGTCGATCATCGCGCGGAAGGGCTCGCGCATCGGCGCGAAGCGATCGAGGTCGCGCTCGAGGTGACCGAGCGCGTCGGCGACGGCCTCGAGGGTGGAGACACAGTGCTCGGCCGGCTCGGCGCGGATGCGGTACTCGCTGGGGCGGCTCGGCGCGATGTGGAAACGGCGGAGCGCTGCGATGCGCGGATTCTTGCGAATCAGCTTCTTCGCCAGGGCCCACGTGCCGTCGACGACGATGAGCGTGACGGGGTGCTCGGGCGCCGCCTGCGCGAGATCGATCGAGCCCGCCCCAGGAAAGAGGAGCACGGGCTCGCGCTCGGGATCGTCGAGCGCCGCGCGCACTGCCGCGTGCTGCTCGAGCTCGACGCCGACGACGAGCTCCGCGCTCGAGACGCAGCGGGCGGCCATGCGCGCCGTGCCGATCGGCATGAACTCTTCGCGCGGGTGCTGAAGAATGAGCAAGCGCGTCGAGCACTCGATCCGAGGGAGCCGATCGCACACGCAAACCGTGCGCGGGCGGAAGCAGTCGAGGCAGAGCTCGCGCGGGGTGAAGCTCGCTTCACCGCGCAACTGCCAGGCCTTCGTCGCGAACGCTCCCATGAGTCGAAACGAAGGCGATCCGTACCACGGACAGCGCGCGCACGAGCCTTGATGCTGCTCGCTGTCAGCGATAAAGCCCGCGGCTCAGCGGAGAGGAGCGTCTCATGGCCACGAAGATTGCCATCAACGGTTTCGGTCGTATCGGTCGCTGCATCGTGCGAGCTCTCGTCGAGCGCAACGTCACGGACCTCGAGGTCGTCGCCATCAACGACCTGACCGACGCGAAGACGCTCGCGCACCTGCTCAAGTACGACTCGATCCACCGCACGTTCAAGGCCGCCGAGGTGAAGGCCGGCGACGCGTCGATCAAGGTCGGCGGGCACGACATCAAGGTCTCCGCGGTGAAAGATCCGAAGGAGCTGCCGTGGAAGGCGCTCGGCGTGGACATCGTCCTCGAGTGCACGGGCCTCTTCACCGACAAGGAGAAGGCCGCCGCGCACGTCGCCGCCGGGGCGAAGAAGGTCATCATCAGCGCGCCCGCGAAGAACCACGATCTCACGGTCGTAATGGGCGTGAACGACGCGCAGTACGACGGCGCGAAGCACAACATCATCTCGTGCGGCTCGTGCACGACGAACTGCCTCGCCCCCGTCGCGAAGGTCATGCTCGACAACTTCGGCGTCGAGCGCGGCCTGATGACGACGATCCACTCGTACACCAACGACCAACACATCCTCGACGTCCCGCACCGCAAGGGCGATCTCCGTCGCGCGCGCGCCGCGGCCGTCAGCATGATCCCCACCTCGACTGGCGCCGCGAAGGCCCTGAGCGAGGTCATCCCGGCCCTCGCCGGCAAGTTCGACGGCGCAGCGATCCGCGTGCCGACGGTCGACGTCTCGCTCGTCGATCTCACGCTCACGACCGAGAAGCCCGTCACCAAGGCCGCCATCCACGAGGCCATGAAGAAGGCCGCGAGCGAGGGCCCGATGAAGAACGTCCTCGACTACACCGAGGAGCAGCTCGTCTCGAACGACTTCATCGGCACGCCGGCGTCGAGCACGTTCGACGCGACGCTCACCCAGGTGCTCGGTGATCGCTTCGCCAAGATCTTCGCCTGGTACGACAACGAGTGGGGCTTCAGCCACCGCATGATCGACCTGGCGCAGCTCGTGGGGAAGAGCCTGTGAGGACGATCAAAGACCTCGCCGAGGCTGACGAGGGCCGCGGGCTCGCGCAGAAGCGGGTCTTCATCCGCGTGGATTTCAACGTCCCGCTCGACAAGAAGACCGGTCAGATCTCGGACGACGCCCGCATCCGCGAGGCCCTGCCGACGATCCGCTTCGCGATGGAGCAAGGCGCGAAGGTCATCCTCGCGTCGCACATGGGCCGTCCGAAGCCTGGCAAAACGCAGGGTCTCGGGCTCGAGATCTGCGGCGCGCGGCTCGCCGAGCTCACCGGCTGGGAGGTCCACGTCCCGGACGACTGCGTCGGCGACGCGGCGAAGAAGGTCATCCAGGATCTCCGCACAGGCCAGGTCTGCCTGCTCGAGAACCTCCGCTTCCACCCCGAAGAAGAGGCGAACGACGAGAACTTCGCGAAGCAGCTCGCGGAGCTCTGCGACATCTACGTCGACGACGCCTTCGGCTGCGTGCACCGCGCTCACGCGTCGGTTCACGCGCTGCCGCGGCTCATGCCGGTGCGCGCGGCTGGCTTCCTCCTCGAGAAGGAGCTCGCTTCGCTCGGCCGCGTGGTCGTCGACCCGGTGAAGCCGTTCGTCGCGATCCTCGGCGGCGCGAAGGTCAGCGACAAGATCGAGGTCGTCGAGGCGCTGCTCAGCAAGTGCAGTGCGCTCTGCATCGGCGGCGCGATGGCGAACACCTTCCTCGCCGCGCAAGGCAAGAAGATGGGCAAGAGCCTCGTCGAAGAGGACAAGCTCGCGCTCGGCCGCACCATCCTCGAGAAGGCGCGCGATCGCGGCGTGAAGGTCATCCTCCCCGTCGACGTCGTCGTCGCGCCGTCGCTCAACGCCGCCGAGGGCAAGGTCGTCAACGTCAACTCTGTCCCCGAGGACGAGATGGCGCTCGACATCGGGCCCGCCACGACGGAGCTCCTCCGCAAGGAGCTCGCCTCGGCGAAGACCGTCTTCTGGAACGGCCCGATGGGTCTCTTCGAGACGGCCGCCTTCTCGAAAGGCACGCTCGAGGTCGCGCGCATCCTCTCGAAGATCGAGGGCTTCACGGTGGTCGGCGGCGGCGACAGCGCGGCCGCGGTCAAGCTCGCGGGCCCCGAGGTCGTCGCGGGCATCGATCACATCTCGACGGGTGGCGGCGCGTCGCTCGAGCTCATCGAGGGCAAGAAGCTGCCCGGCGTCGCTGCCCTCGAGTACGCGTCATGAACCCTGCGCGCAGGCCGCTCATCGCCGGCAACTGGAAGATGAACGCCGGCGGTCGCGACGCGTGCGCGCTCGCGTTCGCCGTCGCGCAGGGCACGCGCGCGGCCGATCGCGTGGACGTCGTGGTCGCGCCGCCGTTCACCGCGATCGCAGCCGTCGCTCACGAGATCGAGGAGGCTCGCGGCTCCATCGACGTGAGCGAGGGCTTCGGCGTGGGCGTGGCCGCTCAGAACATGCACGCGCAGTCGTCGGGCGCGTTCACCGGGGAAATCAGCGCGCCGATGCTCCGCGACGCGGGCGCGACCTGGGTCATCCTCGGACACAGCGAGCGCCGGCAGCTCTTCGGTGAGACCGACGCTGGCGTCGAAGCCAAGGTCAAGGCCGCGCTCGAGGCCGAGCTCCGACCGATCATCTGCGTCGGCGAGACCCTCGCCGAGCGTGAGGCCGAGCGCACGCTCGAGGTCGTCGAGGGGCAGGTCCGCGCGTTCATGCAGCTGCTCGCGCACTCGCCGGGCTTCGGCGTGATCGCGTACGAGCCCGTCTGGGCGATCGGCACCGGTCGCGTCGCGAAGCCCGAGGACGCGCAGGCCGTCCACGCGGCGATCCGCGCGCTCCTCCGCACGGTGAGCGAGCACGTCGCCGAGTCGACGCGCATCCTCTACGGCGGCAGCGTGAAGGCCGACAACGCTGCGGGGTTGCTCGGTCAGGCCGACATCGACGGCGCGCTCGTCGGCGGCGCGTCGCTCGACGGCGCTGGCTTCTCGGCGATCGCCGCCGCAGCGCAGGTCATCGCGGTCGCGTCGACCCCGACCGAGGTCGACGACGCCACCGCGGAGGCTCCACCCGTGTCGGTCGAGGCCCCGATCACGGGCGCCTCGGCCGCGGACTCCGAGACGGATCAAGAGCCACCGCCCGACGAGCCTGCGGCGAACGATTAGGGCCACCCTCACCGCGGCCAGACCCGTTCTCGTGGCGCTACCGCGCTAGCGAGGTCGGCGCGCGGCGAGGCTCATCGCTCTGAGCAGGGCTCTCGCCGGCCTCAAGCGAGTCCCCGCGACGTCACCAGGTTTGTCACGGGGCGGCTTTCGCGCTAGAGACGCTCCTTCGCCCATGCTGCACACGTTCCTCAGCGTCCTGCACGTGTTCGTCTCCTTCTTCCTGATCCTCGTGGTGCTGCTCCAGCAGGGCCGCGGCGGTGGGCTCGGCGGGCTCGGTGGGGCCGCGGCGACGCAGGTCTTCGGTGGGCGCGGCGCGGGTAACTTCATGACGCGCCTCACCGCGATCTGCGCGACGATCTTCATGATCACGAGCGTGTGGCTCGCGTACATCTCGTCGAGCGGCGACCGCGCCATGCGCGAGATGCAAGAGAAGTCGCAGCCGGCGAAGTGAACCGTCGCGCGACGGACGCCGCGCTCGTCGGTGCCGTCAAACTGCTCGCCTCGGGCCTCCTGGTAGCGGTCGGCTTCGAGGGCGTGAGCGACGACGACTACGCGCGTGTCGTCATCGCGCAGAACTTCGCGCACGCTCCATCGCTCGACCCAAGCGGCACGAGCTGGCTGCCGCTCCCGTTTTGGGTGCACGGCGCGAGCATGATGCTGTTCGGCACGAGCCTCGGGGTCGCGCGCGCGGTCGGTGTCGTCCTCGGCGTGCTCTCGAGCGTGCTCGTGTGGCTCGCCGCGTCCTGGATGATGGAGGCGCTCGGCCCGAGCGCAGGCTCTCGCGCGGTGAGCCCGAGCGCCCTCGCGCGCACGGGAGCGATCCTCGCTGCGATCTCTCCGTGGAGTTTGCGGCTCGGCGCCGCCGTCGTCCCCGAGCTCTTGAGCGCTGCGTGTTCGCTCCTCGCGGCGGCCTCGTTGGTGCCGAGCGCGGAGCGGGCAGGGGAGCGACGCCTCGCGGGAGCGGTCGCGCTCTTCGTCGCGTCGCTCTCGCGCTACGAGCCCTGGTTCGTCGGCGCGGTGTTCGCTGGCTTCGTCGCAATGGACGGCGTCTCGCGTCGCGTGCGTCCGTGGGTCAGCCTCGTGAGCGCGGCGCTCGTGCTGAGCGCGCCCGCGTGGTGGCTCGTGCACAACCAGCTCGCGCACGGTCACGCCCTCTTCTTCCTCGACAGCGTCGTCGCGTACAAGCGCGCGCTCGACGGCGGCGAGATCGTGAGCCGCCTCGTCGCCTACCCTCTCGCGGTCGTGACCGCCGAGCCCGAGATGACCGCGCTCCTCGCGTTCTTCGCGTGGCGTTGGTTGCGCGGCCGCTCGCGCGAGAACCTGGCGCGCGTGCGCTCGCTCGCGCGGCCCGCGATGGTGCTCGCGGTGCTCGTGGTGCTGCTGACGATCTCGAGCGCGCGCGGCGGCGCTCCGACGCACCACCTCGAGCGGGCGCTGCTGGCGCTCACGCTGTTCGAGGCCGTGCTCCTCGGCGCGGTCGCCCACGAGGTGATCGCCGAGCGCCGCACGGGCTGGCCTTGGGTGCCGCTCGTCGCCCTCGCGGCCGCGGTGCCGGGTCTCTACATCTGGCGTGCTTGGTACTCGTTCAAAGAATCGCACGCGCACCGCGCCGGCGAGCTCGCGATCGGGCGTGAGGTCGCGCGCGTCGTGCCTCGCGACGAGCGCGTCCTCCTCGAGGCCGCGGACTACGGATACTTCGCCGTCGAGGCCGGCTCGGGTCGCCCGTGGTGTTTCGTGTTGAGCGGCGAGATCGACGCGGCCGGCACCGGTCGAGCTCTCGCCGCCGCCGAGCTCGTCGAAGCTGCGCGCGCCGAGGGCCTCCGCTTCGCGGTCGGCCGCGCCGGCGCTCCGGACGAACAAGCCCCGGCTGGCGCTCGCGTCGTCGCAGAGAGCCCCCGCTTCAAGCTCTACGAGGTCACGCCATGAGTTCCGCGTTCTTCGCTCACCCCACCGCTGTCGTCGAGCCGGGCGCCGAGATCGGCGCGGGCTCTCGCGTCTGGCACCACGCACACGTCATGGCGGGCGCGCGCGTCGGGGAGGGCTGCGTGCTCGGCAAGGACGTGTTCGTCGGGGGCAAGGCTCGCGTCGGCGACCGCGTGAAGATCCAGAACGGCGTCTCGGTCTACGACGGCGTCACCCTCGAGGACGAGGTCTTCGTCGGGCCGCACGCGGTCTTCACCAACGTGACGAACCCGCGAGCCTTCATCGATCGGCGCGCCGAGATCGCGCCGACGCGAGTCGCTCGCGGCGCGACGATCGGCGCCGGCGCGGTGATCGTTTGTGGTCATACGATCGGCGAGCACGCCTTCGTGGCCGCGGGCGCAGTCGTCAGCCGCGACGTCGCGCCTCACGCGCTCGTCATGGGCAACCCCGCGCGCCGCGTCGGTTGGGTCTCGCGCGCGGGCCGCCGTCTGCCAGACGGACGCGAGGTCGCGTGCCCCGAGACCGGCGAGCGCTACGTCATCGACGGCGAGCGCTGCGTCCTCGCGACCGAGCGCCCGAGGCGCGTCGCGCTCGCGTGCGTCGACGTCGAGAACCAAGCCGCGCTCCCCGAGCTCCGCGCGGCGCTCGACCGCGTCGTTCACGGTGGGCAGTTCGTCCTCGGGCGCGAGGTCGAAGCGCTCGAGCGCGAGCTCGCAGACAGGCTGCGCGTGCCGCACGCGGTCGCTGTGTCGAGCGGCAGCGACGCGCTCCTCGTGACGCTGATGGCGCTCGGGGTCGGTCCCGGCGCCGAGGTCGTGACGACGGCGTTCACCTTCTTCGCGACCGTCGGCGCGATCCTGCGGCTCGGCGCGACGCCCGTCTTCGCCGACATCGATCCAGAGACGTATTGCCTCGACGTCGCCGCAGTCGAGCGCGCGCTCAGCCCCGCGACCAAGGTGATCCTCCCCGTCTCGCTCTACGGGCGGCCGCTCGAGCCCGCGCTGTTCGCGCTCGCAGAGCGCCGCGGCATCCCAGTCGTCGAGGACGCAGCGCAGTCGCTCGGTGCCGTCTCGGCGAGCGGGCCCGCGGGCACGTCGGGCCTCGCAGGGTGCTTCTCGTTCTTCCCCACGAAGAACCTCGGCGCGCTCGGAGACGCGGGGCTCGTCGTCACGAAGGACGACGCGCTCGCGAAGCGCTTGCGCCTGCTGCGCGTGCACGGCGCGCAGCCGAAGTACCACCACGTCGCGCTCGGCGGGAACTTCCGCCTCGACGCGCTGCAGGCTGCGTTCTTGCGAGCGAAGCTGCCGCGCTTCGACGAGCACCTTCGGGCTCGCCGCGACAACGCGCGCTTCTACGAGGAGCGCTTCGCCTCGCTGGTCGCGCGCGGTGCGCTGCAGACTCCGGGGCTCAGCGATGGCCACGCGTACCACCAATATGTGGTGCGCACGTCACGCCGGAGCGCACTCGCCGAGCATCTCAGCGCTGCGGGGATCGAGACGGCGATCTACTACCCCGAGCCCCTTCATCGAGCCCCTGCGGTCCTCGAGTGCACCATGACTGCGCCGGAGCTCCCACACACCGAACGCGCCGCTGCCGAGGTCCTCGCCCTGCCTATCCACCCGTTCCTCACCGCGTCCGAGCGGGATCACGTGGCGGCACACGTCGAGGGCTTCTTCGGCCCGCGAGCCGCTAAATGACCCGACCTTGAATATCGGCTCTCCCCAGTGCACCGTAGCCCGGAGCAGTTGTTGGGCTCGGTGGCTCGCTGGGTTTTGAGCACACGGAGGTTCTCTTGGGGCTAGGTTCGACGCGGCGCACGGTCCTCGTGACGGGAGCTGCAGGGTTCTTGGGTTCGCATCTCGTCGACCGACTCCTCGCCGAGGGGTACGAGGTCGTCGGGCTCGACAACCTCATGACGGGCAACCTCGTCAACCTCGAGGCCGCTGGTCGGGACCGCCACTTCCACCTCGAGATCGGTGACGTCCGCGAGACGCTCAAGGTCTACGCCGAGATCATCTTCAACTTCGCCTGTCCGGCCTCGCCCATCCACTACCAGTCGGATCCGTACGCGACGCTGACGACGTCCGTCCTCGGCGCGCTCCGCCTGGTCGAGCACGCTCGCTCGCGCAAATGCAGGATCATCCACGCGAGCACCTCCGAGGTTTACGGCGACCCCGACGAGCACCCGCAGCGCGAGACCTACTGGGGACACGTCAACCCGATCGGGGATCGCGCCTGCTACGACGAGGGCAAGCGCGCCGCCGAGACCATCCTCCGGGATGCAGCGCGCGCTCACGGCGCGGACGCACGCATCCTGCGCATCTTCAACACCTACGGTCCGCGCATGGCGTTCGATGACGGCCGCGTCGTCTCGAACTTCCTCATCCAAGCGATGAAGAACCTGCCGATCACCATCTATGGCTCGGGCGAGCAGTCGCGGTCGTTCTGTTACGTCTCCGACCTCGTCGAGGGCATCTTCCGCGCGGCGATGGTGCCGGAGTTCGAATCGCCGGTGAACATCGGCAATCCGAACGAGTTCACCATGCTCGAGCTCGCGCAGACCGTCCTTCGCGTCCTCGGCAAAGACCCGAAGGGTGCGGACATCGTCCGCAAGCCGCTGCCTGCCGACGACCCGCGCAGGCGCTGCCCCGACATCAGCAAGGCTCAGCGGTTGCTGGGCTTCGAGCCTCGCGTGCAGCTCGAGCAAGGGCTGCTGCTCACCTTGAAAGAATTTCGTGAGCGCCTCGGGATGCCCGAGGTCACGACGGCGTAGTTCGCTCTTGCATTGAGCACCATTTAGACGGTCCGCGGCGGGGGCAGGGCGCGCCGGCTGACTACACTTCGATAGCGAGTTTTCTTCTTAGCCCGAGTTCGGAGGAGTTCATGCGTCCCATTCGAGTGCTCCCAGCGGCTCTTTTGACGATGGTTTTCGGCGCTATGCCGGGGTGCAACTGCGGGGGAGACGACGTCTACTTCCCGCAGGGCGGTAGCGGCGGTGAGACCGTCGCCGAGCGCTGCCAGGTCGTCGACATGCAGCCGGGCTTCGGAGCCGTCGATGTCAACGTCGTGAACAACGGCTTCCAGGTCAGCTGGAGCGAGCCCGTCGACCTCACGACGATCGCCTCCGCCCTGCACCTCCTCCGACTCGACGACAACACCGAGGTGCCCGTCATCCCGACGATCGTCGATGACCGCACCATCCTGGTCACGCCCCTCACGGAGCTCCGGTTCTTCTCCGATTACGGCCTCCAGGTCGACGACTCTGTGGTGGCGCTCTCGGATGGTGAGGCCTGCTCCGCACAGTCGATCGCCTTCTCGACGATCCGTCCGGCGGCTGCTCCGCTCGCACCTCGCGCGGCTCCGCTCACGTCGGTCGCCGTGTTCGGTCAGTACGCGATCGGCGCCTCCTCGACGATGCCTGGGCTTCAGGTCCTCGACTTCAGCAGCCCGTCGTCTCCCGAGCTCGTCGCGACGGTGCCGATGACCGCCGCTCCGACGCAGGTCCGCATCCTCGATGGGCGCGCGTACGTCGCTGCCGGGACGGGCGGCGTCTACATCTTCGATCTCTCCGACCCGAGCGCGCCGAAGCTCCTCGGTGTCGCAGGCACGCCGGGCCGCGCGTACGACGTCGCGCCGTTCGTCGTGGACGGCGCCCACTACATCGCGGTGGCCGACGGGCCCTCGGGCATCCGCCTCGTCGACGTCGAGAACCCCGAGGGGCCGGTCGATCTCAAGACCGTCGACTTCGACGGCAACTACGTCACGCGCCTCGCGCTCGACGGGACCAACCTGCTCGCTGTCGAGAACGGCGGCTTCGCTGTCGTCGACGTGTCGGATCCCACGGCGCCCGCGACCGTCGTCGTCGCTCAGGCCCAAGCTGTCCCCGAGGTCTTCGATGCGGTGCGGCCGATCTCCGATGCGGCCTGGGTCAACGGCAAGATCGCTGTGTCGCTCGGCAGCTGGGGTGTGCAGCTCTTCTCATACGACACGGAGAACGGCACCGCGACGTTCCTCGACCATTGGGTCGGTCCGAACGGCACCTGCACCGTGAGTTGTGAAGACGACATCCAGCTCGAGACCTCGGCGGACGGGACGCTCGTCGGCACGAGCGCCTCGGACGGTGTGTTCACGCTGACGGTCGACGTCTCCGATCAGCTCGTCGCGAGCGACCTGCTCACGGTCGCCCCCGTCGCGCACGCTGCGATCAGCGCCGCGGGTCGGCTCTTCGTCGCGACCGATGGCGGCCTGTGGATCCACCAAGCGGGCGCCGTCTCGGGCTCCGCTCCCATCTACGCCGAGAGCAACGGCTGGGGTCAGGTTCGTGGCGTCGCGTTCGCGAACAACGCGCTCTACGCAGCGTCGCAGGGGCGCGGGTTGCTCACGCTCGACCCCAGCACCGCGAACGTCGACATCGTCGACGTCGACGCGACCGCCGGCATCGAACACGACTACGGCGGGTTCGACTTCGCGGCCGACGGTTCGGTCGGCGTGCTCGCGGACGGGCGCGGCGGCTTCGCGTTCTTCGACCTGACCGATCCGCTCCATCCGGTGCGCGCCACGGCGCTCGACCAAGGCTTCGACGTCGTGAGCAGCGTCGTCCTGAGCCAGAACATCGTCTACGGCTGCGACGGCAACCACGCGATGCGGATCTACGACGTCTCCGACCTGAGCAATCCGATCTCGCGCGCGGCGCTCGACATCAACGCCGACGTCGCGGGCTGCGTCTCACTCGCGCTGAGCGACGACAGGAGCACCATCTTCGTCGCTGGCGAGTACGGGCTTGCCACCATCGACGTCTCCGACATCACGTCGCCGAAGCTCACGAACACCCTCAAGCTGCCCGCAGGCGAGCACTTCGGTGCGCTCGCGCTCGCAGGCTCGACGCTCTACGCATCGACCTACAACGCCGACTGGGAGGCTGGGCTCGACTACGCCGCGCGCAAGCTCGTCGCGTTCGACGTCTCGGTCTCCAACGCGCCGACCCTCGTCTTCCAGAGCGAGGACGCGAACGTCGGCGGCCGCATGAAGGTCCGCGGCACGAAGCTCTTCGCAGCTGCCGGCACGAGGGGCGTGCTCATCTACGACATCACCGACCCTGCTGCCCCCGAGCTCGAAGGTGAGATCGAGACGGCAGGCGACGTCTTCGGGCTGACCTTCTCGGACAGCACGATGTACCTCGGTGCGCGCGGCGCCGGCGTCATCCCGGTCTTCGTGGGTGCGACCGCTCCGCTCGCTCCTCTGCCCGACTGAGCTGCTTGCTGCCCGACTGAGCTGCTGCCCAACCGAGCGTGCTCTATGAAGGAGCTCGCTCGCTGAGCACTTGCTCGAACAGCTGCTCGTACTTGCGGGCGATCGCCTCACCTGTGAAGGCGGTCGCCCGTTCTCGTCCCGCCGCCCCGAGTCGCTCGCGCAGGCCAGGCTCTTCGAGGATCCGCGACATCGCGGCAGCGAGCGCGGGAGCGTCTTTGACGGGGACGAGCAGGCCGCTCTTGTCGTGCTCGAAGATCTCGCTGGGGCCGTGCGGGCAGTCCGTCGACACGACCGCCGTCCCGACCGCGAGCGCCTCCGCGACCACGTTGCCGAAGCCCTCGTAGAGCGACGACAAAACGAAGGCATGCGCCCGCGCCATGTAGGCCTGCGGGTTGTCGCGAAAGCCGAGCAAATGGACGCTGTCGCCGATCCCGAGCTCTGCGATCCGTTGCTCGAGCGCAGCGCGATCCGGCCCTTGCCCGAGGATCCACAGCTGACAGCGGTGTTTCTTGCGGACGATGGAGAACGCGTCGAGGAGGTAGGGATAACCCTTCTGATAGGTGAGCCTGCCGACGGCCACGAACGCAGGCCCGCCGTCGTCGCTGACACCCTCGGCCTCGGTCGCGGCGGCCTTCAACACGCGCTCGTCGACGCACGCGTTGTGGATGGTCACGAGGTTCGTGAGGTGAGGGAAGAGCGTCTGGAGGTCGCGCTCCACGCCGTAGCTCAGCGCGATCACACGCGCAGCGTTCGGATAGAGGCGAGCCAACGTCGGCAGCACGAGCTTGCCCGCGCGAGAGCGCGCGTACTCGATGCTCGGTGGGATCTGCACGCACGCCAGCACGGGCGGCGCGTGTCGACCCGCGAACACCGCGGCGCCGAGCGCGACGATGTTGGGCGTGTCCATCAGCGACACCATCAGGTCGAAGCGCTCGCGTTCGAGGAGCGCGACGAGCCCCGGCGCCGCCGAAATCAACCGGCCCGTGCTCGACTTCGTCGGCAGCGTCCCCACGTCGATGATCGCCGTGTCGTCAGCGAGGAACTTCTCGTAGCTGCCTCCCCGGCGCGACACTGCGAGCGACGGCGCAAACCGTTCACGATCGAGGGCATTCATCAGGCGGAGCGCGTGGCTCTCCGCGCCGCCACCCCCCATCGACGTCGTGAAGAAAAGCACCCGTCGCTTGCTCACGGCTCGACTCTTTAGCACCCTCGACCCTCAGCGCCCCAGCGTGAATGCTCGGCGCTCTTCCGGCACCGGTAGGTTCACGGTCCGGCATGCTCCCTGAACCCGGCTCGCGCTCCCATGACGACTCAACAAGCCACCGAGGCCGGCGCGAAGAGCGTCTTCGATCGACCGCGGACCTACCTTCGGCACGACGCTCACATCGACGTCCGCGCTGAGATCGTCCGCGCTCTGCTCGGCGACGTGCGCGGCTCCATCCTCGACATCGGCTGCGGCGACGGGCGGATCTCGCTTCAGTTCAACCACGCCACGCGCGTCGAGCTCGTGGATCTCTCGCCGAACATGCTCGCGCTCGCGCGCGACCGCGTGCCGGCCGAGCTCCGCGATCGGGTCCGCACCGTCGAGGCGAGCCTCGGCACCTACGACGCTGGCGCAGGCTTCGACGTCGTCCTCTGCATCGGCGTCCTCGCTCATGTGCCCGACGTCGCTGCTGCCATGCAAACGCTCGCCAAAGCGGTGGTCCCCGGCGGCAAGCTCGTCGTGCAACTCACCGATCACGGCCAGCCTCTCGCGCGCGCGTTCATGGCGCTCTCTCGGGCGAAGCACCTCCTGCGCAACCCGATCGGCTACTCGGTGAACCGCACCGACCAAGCCTCCATCGTGGGCTTCGCGCGGGCCGCCGGGCTCGAGCTCGCGGCCGAGCGACCGCATTGGACGATGCCTCCCTTCGCTGGCTTCGTCCCCGTCTCCGTCAGCCGCACCCTGCTTCGTTACGCCGCCAACACTCCCCCGCTCGCGCACGTCGGCAGCGAGAAGATCCTGCTTTTTACCAAGCCATGAAGGAACTCCGCGAAGCGGCCGATCGCGCCCTGGAAGCCTACGGCGAGCAGACGTTGCTCGTCCTCGTGGGCCTCACCGTCGCAGGCTCCATCCTCGCCGTCGGCAGCACGACGCCAGGTCCCATCCTGGTCTTCGGCGTGCTCTCGATCCTCGCTGCGGTGCTCGCGAGCCTCATCGGCGGTCGGCCTCGCAGCTCTCCGGTGCCGATCTTCATCCTCTTCGCGCTCGCGTTCTACTGCGTGCTCCAGGCGATCCCGTTGCCGATGCCCTGGCTGCAGAAGCTCTCGCCCGCGAGCGCCGACATCTGGTCTCGCGCGCTGCTCCCGATGCAGCAGAACGTCGCGCGCGCGCCGATCTCGCTCGACCCAGGCGCGACCCTCACCGAAGCGATGAAGTTCGCTTCGTACGGCTGCCTCTGGCACGCCGGCGCGGTCCTCTCGTGGAAGCGCGGCGCTTACACCGGCCTAGGTATCATCTTCTTGTCGGCGTTCTTCGTGGCGATCGCCTCGCTCGGGCACGTCCTCGTGGGCGCGCAGAAGGTGTGGGGCTTCTACGAGCCGCTGCACCCCGTCGCGCCCACGCACATGGGTCCGCTCCTCAACTCGAACAACCTCGCGGGTTACCTCACGCTCGGCGCGCTCGCGGGCTGCGGTCTCCTCGCGGCGAAGAGCCCGCCCGTCGGTCGCCCCGTCATCGGCGCCGGCATCCTCGTGCTCATCGCAGTCTGCTTCCGAACAGCCTCTCGTGGCGGCATCGCGGCGCTCCTCTTCGGTCTCTTGATCTTCGCCGCCGCCGCCGTCTTCACGAACCGCAAGTCGCGCGCCGTCAGCCTCAGCGTGAAGCCGCTCATCGCGACCTTCGTCACGATCATCGCCGTCTCGGTCGTCCTCTCGATCACGAGCGCCGACGACTTCTTCTGGCACGAGCTGCTCAGCGAAAACACCATCAAGCTGAAGGTCCCGACCTGGGCCTCGCCTCTCGTCAAAGACCACTTCCGCTTCGGCGTCGGGCGCGGCGCGTTCGCGAGCGTCTTTCAGGCGTATCGACCCTCCGACGGGCAGAACATCGTCTTCACCCACCCCGAGAACTTCGTCGTCCAGTGGGTGGCTGAGTGGGGTGTCCCCGTCGCTTCGGTCGCGCTCCTCTCGTTCGTCTGGCTCCTTCGCCCCACGAACATGGCCTTCGGCGGGAGCCCCGCGATCCTCGGCGGCTACGTCGGCATCGCCGCCCTCTTCCTGCAGAACCTCGTCGATCTCGGCGTCGAGCTCTTCGGTGTCGGCATCGCCGTGGCGGTCTTGCTCGGCACGATCTGGGGCGACGCTCGGCGCCGAAGGAAGAAGTACGCGCCCGCCTCGCCGGAGTTACCGCGTCGCGCGGTGTGGGTGCTCACTGGGCTCGCCGCAGCGACGCCACCCTTGATGGCCGCGTACGGTGGTTTTCACTCCGTCGATCTCGATCGGTTTGAGGTCAAACGAGTCGTCAGCGCCGCGGTCGCGCCCGGCGCTTCTCCCGAGGTACGTCGTGCCGCGATGGCCGATCTGCGGGTTCGAATCCTCCGCCACCCGGCCGACTACTACTTCCCGTTGATGGGCGCGACGCTCGCGCGCTCCCTCGGCGAGAGCCCGATGCCGTGGGCTCAGCGCGCGCTCGAGCGCGGGCCGACCGTCGGGCGCGTGCACCTCCTCGTCGCGGAGATCCTCGCGGAGCGGCAAATCACACATCAAGCTCTCCTCGAGCTCCGCCTCGCCGTGCTCTACGAGCCCGTCCTCTCGATCGTCGCGCCTCGCGTCGCCCTGCCGCTCACGCGCGACCCGAACCTCCTCATGACCATCGCGCCGGACGGCGTCGACGGCGGCGCGGTCCTCGACGACATGGCCGCCGCGATGTTCCTCCCGACCGATGTCGACGCGCGCGAGACCTTGGATCTCGCGGCGATCGACCGCGATCCCTCACGGCTCGGGCCGCGTTACCGCATCGTCGAGCGTCGCGTCGAGGCCCTCGAGGCGAAGGCCAGCCTTTGCGCCGAGCGCGAGCCCTGCGAGGCCGCGATCGACAAGCAGCTCGTCGAGATCGAGCGCCGCACGCCGACGAGCACGCGCCCCGCGATCCTGCGCGCCCGCACGGCGCTCGCCGCCGATCGCGTGACCGAGGCCGACACCTTGCTCACGAAGGGTTGCTCGGGCGTCGAGATGCGCGCCGACTGCCTGAAGCTCCACACCGTCGTGCTCTCCAAGTTGGGGGATCGCACTCGCTTGAAGGCCGCGGTCGACGCGTTCGTTGCCTCGTCTTGCAACAACAAGAAGAGCTGCGCTCAAGCGAACGGCTTCGCCGCGCACCTCTACGCCGAGCGTCACGATTGGCAGCAAGCGATGGGCTTCGCGCAGAAGGCCGACCACGAGTCCCCCGCCGAGGATTGGTGGTTCGACATCGCGGCCGCCGCCGAGACCGCGGGCGCCTATCCCATCGCCGTCGACGCGCTCGATCACGTCGTCCGCATGCGCTCCGGTGCCGACGCCGACCTCGACGCGAGGATCGCCGCGGCCAAGGCCAAATCGCTCCGGGGCCGCAAGTGAGCTCGGTAGAAGACGTGGCTGCCGTTCAGGGGGTCGACTGTGTGCGTGGCGGCGCCCATCAGCCGGATCGAACTACGCAGTTTGCGGACCGTGTACTAACATCGCGTCGCATCGAACGGCCGCTGGGCTCCCCGCAACAAACCAGGCGGGTCTAGCGCGAAGGGGTCCTCCCTTCCGCGCGCCTCTCGGGGCCACCATGTCGAAAGTCGCTTCCAAGGCCATACAAACCGCGCTCGACGTCATCGCCTTGGCGCTCGTGTTCATCGTGGCGTTCGAGCTGCGCTTCGATTGGTCGGTCCCGCGCGACCTGATGGTGCGCTGCCTCACGCTCCTGCCCTACGTCGTCGCGTTCAAGTACTTCATCCTCCACCGCTTCGACGTCCCGCGGTTCTCCTGGCGATACATCGGCCTCCGTGAGGTCACGCGCATCTTCCAGGCGCTCCTCGCTGCGTCGATGGTGCTCCTCGTCCTGCGCATCGTCGCCATCCCGCTGAGCCACAGGTTCAAGGCCCTCGGCAACATCTGGGTTCCGGTCGGGATCATCCTGATCGACTTCGTGCTCGCGTTCTGCGCCATCGTGGGTCTCCGCGCGGGCCGCCGCATCGTCGCGGAGCGCACGAAGCGCTCGCACGCGGCCATCGACAGCGATCGCGTGCCGACCATCCTCGTCGGCGCAGGCCAGGCAGGCCTCGCCGTCGCGCGCAGCTTGGAGGAGCACCCGCTCAAGATGCGCGTCGTCGGCTTCGTCGACGACGACCCGATGAAGGTCGGGACGATGGTGCACGGCATCCCCGTGCTCGCGACGACCGCGCAGCTCACCGACGTCGCGCGCACCACGCAGGCCGGGCAGATCCTCGTCACGTTCTCGCGCGCCACCGGCAAGGACATTCGCAAGCTCCGCGCCCTCGCGGAGGCTGCGGGCGTCAAGCTCAAGATCATCCCCGGCATCCACGACATCGTGGGCGGCCACGTGAACCTCTCGCGCGTTCGCGACGTCGCGATCGAGGACTTGCTCAGGCGCGATCCGATCATCCTCGACGAGACCGCCATCAGCGAGGACGTCCGCGGTCGCGTAGTCCTCGTCACGGGCGCTGGCGGCAGCATCGGCTCGGAGCTCTGCAGGCAGATCAGCCGCTTCGAGCCGAAGCGCCTCGTCCTCCTCGAGCAGGCCGAGAACGCGCTCTTCGAGATCCACCGCGAGCTCATCCGCACGAGCCCCGACCTCGACGTCGTGCCGGTCATCGCCGACATCACCGACCTCGATCGCATCCGCACCGTGTTCCGCGCGCAGCGCCCGCACTTCGTGCTCCACGCTGCCGCTCACAAGCACGTGCCGATGATGGAGTGGAACCCCGGCGAGGCCGTGAAGAACAACGTCTTCGGCACGAAGACCGTCGCGGACGTGTCGAACGAGGTCGGCGTCGCGAACTTCGTCATGATCTCGACCGACAAGGCCGTGAACCCGACGAGCGTGATGGGCGCGACGAAGCGCGTCGCCGAGCTCTACATCCAGTCGCTCTCGTCGCGCAGCCAGACGAAGTTCGTCGCCGTCCGCTTCGGAAATGTCCTCGGTTCTGCGGGTTCGGTCATCCCGATCTTCCAAGACCAGATCGCGCGCGGTGGTCCCGTCACCGTCACCGACCCCGACATGCGTCGCTACTTCATGACCATCCCCGAGGCCTCGCAGCTCGTCCTGCAGGCCGCGGCCATGGGTCACGGCGGCGAGATCTTCATCCTCGACATGGGTGAGCCCGTCCGCATCGTCGACCTCGCGTCGGACCTCATCCGGCTCTCGGGCCTGCGCCCCGGTGAGGACATCGAGATTCAGTTCACCGGTCTGCGCCCGGGGGAGAAGCTGTTCGAGGAGCTCAGCGTCGCGTCCGAGAACGCGGACACCACGCGCCACCCGAAGATCTTCGTCGGCAAGCTCGCGCCGGTCGAGCTCACCACCATCAACGAGGCCCTCGCGACCTTCCAACGCGACCTCGACCGAGGCCCCGACCGCATCCGCGCCCGCCTCGCGCAGCTCGTCCCCGAGTACACCCCGCCCGCGCCGACGGATCGCCCCTCGAGTGAGGGCGCGACAGCCGATCGCGAGTCGATCCCCCTCTTCGCTCTCGCCACGCGTGGCTGACGTGGAGACCGTCCTCGTCACGGGTGCGTTCGGCTACGTCGGTCTCGCCGTCGTGCGCGCCTTCGCGGCGAGCGGCGTACGCGTCGTCGCGCTCGGCCACGCTCCCCGCAACGAGGCCGCGCGCGCCGTCATCCCTTCGGGCGTCGAGGTCATCGAGGCCGACGTCCTCGCGTGCGCTCCCATCCTGGCGAAGCCTCACGCCGCGGCCCGCTGCGGTGATCCACCTCGCGGGCGGTGGCGGTCCGCAGAAGATCGCGGCCGACCCTGGTCACCGCGATCCGCGCGAACATCCGCGCCGCGACCGAGCCTGCGCCGGCGCGCGGCCGGTGTCTCGCGGCTCTATTCTACGCCTTCGACGATCGCGGTCTACGGCACGCACCGCGATCACGGTCGACCCTACGTCGAGATCGACTCCTGCATGCCGGACGACCCGTACGGCATCGTGAAGGAAGCCGCCGAGCACGCGTGGGTCGCGCTCGCGGGCGGCGTCTCGCTGCGGCTCGCGAACATCTTCGGCGCCGGCGCTGGCGTCGATATGGGCATCAACGGCGCCGTCGAGCGCTTCGCCCGCGCGGCCGCGTCCGGCGGCTCGATCACCGTGTTCGGCACGGGCGCGCAGCGCATCGACTACGTGCACGTCGACGACGTCGCGCGCGCCTTCGAGCTCGCTGCGTTCGCCGCTTCGCCGCCGCCCGTCGTGAACATCGGCAGCGGCGCGCCGATCTCGATCGCCGAGATGGCCGCGGTCTCCGAGCGTGTCGGTCGTGAGCTCGGCACACCGCCGACGCGGATCGAGCAGCCCGCGCCCGCTGGCAAGAGCTGGCCCGATCGCAGCCTCGCGATCGATCTCGCGAAGAGCGCGCTCGGCTGGCAGCCGACCCGCTCGTTCGAGAGCGGCTTCGCCGAGCTCGCGCGCATGATGCAAACGCCTGCCAAATAGGCTTCCAGTAGCTTTCGCGACCTTGGGGCCCGACGGCCCCGCCCACCCGGGAGCGTCCTCATCATGAGCACACAAGAAGAGTTCATTCCGGGCGCGCGCCCGACCTTTCCGGAAGAGGATCTGCCCGGCGTGCTCGCCGAGATCGGTGAGGTCCTTCGTGGCGGTCGGCTCATCCTCGGGCCCAAGCTGCGCAAGCTCGAGGAGGCTTGGGCGGCGCGCGTCGGTACCAAGTTCGCGATCGGCGTCTCGAGCTGCACGGCCGCGCTGGAGATCGCTTACAGGCATGTCGGCGTCGCCGGGCGCGAGGTCATCGTCCCGACGAACACCTTCGTCGCCACGGCGAACGCCGCGATCGCAGCAGGCGCCAACGTCGTGTTCTGCGACATGAACGCCGACGACTACTGCATCGACGTCGACCAGGCCCTCGCCAAAATCACGCCGAAGACCGCGGCGCTCGTCGTCGTGCACATCTCGGGTTTCATCCCGGCGCGCATCGACGAGCTCGTCGCGGCCTGCCACGACCGCGGCGTGAAGGTCATCGAGGACTGCGCTCACGCGCACGGCGCGAAGCTCCAGGGCCGCGAGGCAGGCGCGTTCGGCGACGTCGGGTGCTTCTCTCTCTACCCGACCAAGGTCCTCACGTGCGGCGTCGGCGGCGTCGTGACGGCGAACGACGAGAGCGTCGCGGCCCTCGCGCGATCGCTGCGCCACCACGGGCAGGGCGCGAGCCTCGAGGAGATCGTCCACGCCGGCAATGACTGGATGCTCGACGAGGTGCGCGCCGTGCTCGCCTTCGAACAGCTGCGCCGGCTCGACGATTTCCTCGGTGTTCGCCGGCGGATCGCGGCGCGCTACGACGGCCTGCTCAAGAGCGACGCGCGCGTGACCTTGCCCAAGCTCGCGGCTGGGCTCGAGCCCGCCTTCTACAAGTACCCGCTCGTCCTGCCCGACGGCACGGACGCTCGCGAGATCCGCCGCGTGATGTACGAGCGCGATCACATCGAGGTGGGCAGCCTCTACTACCCGCCGTGTCACCTCATGCCGGTCTTCCGCAACGCGCCCGCCGATCGTGTCTCGGGCGTCGGGCCGGGTCAGCAGCCCGTCTCGGAGCAGCTCCTCGCGAGACAGGTCTGCTTGCCCATGCACGCTCGCGTGACCGAAGAGCAGGCGGATCGCAGCGTCGAGGCCCTCTCCCGCGCCCTCGGCGGCTGAGGGGCCGCCCTTGGAAAAGACGGTCGTCATCCATCAGCCCGAGTACTTCCCGTGGCTCGGGTTCCTGGACAAGGCGCGGCAGGCCGACGTGTTGGTCTTCCTCGACTCGGTGCAGTTCGATCGATCGAGCCTCCAGCACCGCGCGAAGGTCCTCGGTCCGCAGGGCCTCACGTGGCTCACCATCCCCTTCGTGCACCGCTTCCCCCAGCGGATCGACGAGGTCGAGATCGCCGACAAACGCTGGTCGACGAAGCACGAGAAGACGCTGCAGGCGTGCTACGGGCGCGCGCCCGGTTACAAAGCTGTAGCCCCCAAGCTGCACGCCTTCTTCGAGGGCTGCACGACATCGAACAAGCTGCTCGACGCGGCGATCGGCTCGTCGATGCTCCTGCTTGATGCGTTCGGCGTGACGCCGAAGACCGTCCTGCGATCGAGCGCGATGGACGTGACCGGCGACAAGGGCGACCTCGTCCTCGACATCTGCAAGAAGCTCGGGGCGACGCGCTACCTCTCGGGGCGGACGGGCGCGACCTACCTCGGTGAGGACATGTTCACCGCGGTCGGGATGAAGCTCGCGGTGCAGCGCTTCGAGCTCAGGCCGTACGCGACGCGCCCGCTCGAGGAGGCCCAGGGCGGCCTCTCGGCGCTCGACGCATGGTTCCTCCTCGGTGACGCGGCGAAGACCTATTTCGACAGCTCAATAGGGAGTACGCCGTGAAAGTAATGGTGATCTCCGCGCACCCCGACGACGAGCTCCTCGGCGTCGGCGGCACCATCGCGAAGCACGTCGCCGAGGGCGACGAGGTCCACGCCGTCGTCGTGTCGGAGGGCGCGACCGCGCGCTACGCCGAGACCGCGAAGAACGAGCTGCAAGAGGCCGGGCGTCGCGCGGCCGCGGTGCTCGGCCTGCGCTCGCTCGAGTTCCTCGGCTTCCCCGATCAGCGGCTCGACACGTTCTCGCTGCTCGATGTCATCCAGCGCATCGAGCGCGAGCTCGATCGCGTGAAGCCGGCGGTCGTCTACACGCACTTCGCAGGCGACCTCAACAAGGACCACCGCATCGTCTGCGAGGCCGTCATGACGGCGTGTCGCCCGATCGGCAGCGATTTCCCACGCCGCGTGCTGTGGTTCGAAACGCCGTCGTCGACCGAGTGGACGCCGCCCGG
This sequence comes from Polyangiaceae bacterium, assembly GCA_046351325.1. Lineage (GTDB taxonomy): Bacteria > Myxococcota_A > Polyangia > Polyangiales > Polyangiaceae > Xiheicaenibacterium. Next base: position 164,754 of record JAXLYR010000003.1, read on the forward strand.
GCTCGCGGCACCGTTCGCACCGAACGTCTTCATCGACATCAGCGCCCACCTCGAGAAAAAGCTCGAGGCCATGTCCTGCTACACCTCGGAGCTCCGGCCGGCGCCGCACCCGCGCTCGACCGAGGCCCTACGCGATCGCGCGGCCTATTGGGGCCAGATCATCACGCGTCGCTACGCCGAGGCTTTTGTCCTCGCGCGCGAGGTGATCGGCAGCTGAATCGAGCGGTTCACCCGGTGGCTCCCGGCGCAAGACTTTCGCCGGCCCGTCATCTAGGTGCTCGTGTCATTCGCTGGGTTGCCGCGAAACGACGCGTTGGGTATGGGCCCTGGCATGGAAAAGAGCTCTGCCTTTAGTCGCCGTTCGTTCCTCGTCGGCGCTTCTGTTCTCGCCGTCGCCCCCCTCGCAGCCTGTGGCGGTGGTGGGCGGCTCGAAGTTTCGAGCGCCGAGCAGGTCGTCGGCGGTGTCGTCTCGATCGTGGTCAAAGAAGGCTACGTGAAGGGCGGCAAGATCAAGATCAAGATCATCATGCGCAGCGAGACCGACGAGGCCGTCGTCGTCGACCGCGGCAACTTCGGCGTCAAGCTGCCGAGCGGCACGGTCCTCCTCGGCGAGCCGGGCAAGGTCGTCACCATCTACGGCATCTCGACGCAGCCGATCGTTCGCCTCGAGGCGAAGGGCACCGAGAAGGAGATCAGCCTCGACTGGAAGGCGAAGGACACCGACCTCTCCGAGATCAAGAAGCTCACCCTCCTCTGCCGCAAGTTCAGCGTCGGCGGCAAAGAGGAGACCGACATCGGTGAGGTCGAGATGACGGTGACCGGCGGCGAGGGCGGCGGGGAGTGATCCCACGGCGTGGCGGGGGCAAGTCCTCGTTCGCGCTCAAGCAAAAAGGCCGACTCCCACGGGAGCCGGCCTCTTCGCTTTTGTGTGCGTTGCAGACGTCGAGAAGGGCCTACGGGCCGCCCTTCTTCAGCTCGGTGAGCACGAGCTTGGCGACGGCCTTCAGCGTGTCGAAGACGCCCTGTCCGCTGCGTGCGCAGGCCTCGAACTCGGGGACGAGGGTCGGGTTGAGCAGCTCACGCAGCTCCTCGACCGTCGCGATGTCGGGCATGTCGCGCTTGTTGTACTGCATGACGAACGGGACCTTATCGAGCGAGTAGCCCTGCTCGGCGAGGTTCGTCCGCAGGTTCTCGAGCGACTCCTGGTTCGCCTCCATACGAGCGATCTGCGAGTCAGCGACGAAGACGACGCCGTCGACGCCCTTCAGGATGAGCTTGCGGCTCGCGTCGTAGAAGACCTGACCGGGCACCGTGTAGAGGTAGAACCTGGTCTTGAAGCCACGGATCTCGCCGAGGGCGAGGGGAAGAAAGTCGAAGAACAGCGTGCGATCAGTCTCGGTCGCGAGGCTGATCATCTTGCCCTTCGCGTCGGGATTCGTGCGCTCGTAGATGTACTGCAGGTTCGTCGTTTTTCCGCAGAGACCAGGCCCGTAGTAGACGATCTTGCAGTTGATCTCGCGCGCCATCAGGTTGATGAAGCTCATGGGGCGCGCTCCTAGTCGTTGAAGAGGTTGTCGATGTCCTCGTCGGTGATCTCGGCGAACACGGAGTCTCCGCCTGGCTCCTGCACCTTCTTCAAGAGCTGCTCGAAGATGTGGTTGAGCTCTTCGCTTGCCTTCTTCACGCGCAGGCGGACGAGCCCGAGGCTCGACTTCGCGTCGAAGATGACGACGAGGATCACGCGATTGCCGACGAGCGTGATGTAGACGTTCGCTCGTTCGCCCTCGTGGAACTGCGTGGCGAACTCGTTCTCCTTCAGGAGCTTCGCCATGCCGCCGGTGGCGGCGATGTTGCCTGCGGTGAGCGACGCGAGTGACGTCGTGTCGAGGTGCTCGACGTCTCCGCTCGCCGCGATCAGCTGCCCATTCTTATCAACGATGAAGACGCTCTTCGCATTCGCGCTCTTCACGAGGTGGTCAACCACAGCTTGAATCTGGTTGAACTCCTCCTCGTACATGACCATCTGAGGATTGACCATCATGCCTCCGAGCGCGCATCACCTGCGCGCGAAGCCCCATCGAGCTTACTTCCCGTCGGTTCTATCCGATGATTGGCTCGCGTCGCAAGACGACATTCCGATCTGAAAATATGACAGAAACGGGTGCGAGCGCGGCCGCGAAGTTCCGATGCACACCATCGCGCGCGGTTCTCTTGGCCCTTCACTTGACCGGGCGCAGTTCCAGCGCGAGAAGCGAGCATGCTCCTCGCCCGAACTCGGCGTCTCGACGTCGTTCGTCGTTCGCCCTGGCGGTCTTTTCGGATTGCGGTGATGTACGTGCTCGTGCTGGGGGCGCTGATCGTCCCCGCGCGGCGCGTGACCGCAGCTCCGCCCGCGGATGAGCTCACACGGCTCACGAACGCTGCGCTGAGCGCGACAGGACCGAGCGCCTACGCGGCGTTGCGCGAGCTCTTCGCGCAATGGTCGGTGTCGGACCCGGGCGCGGTCGAGGCTGCGCTCGAGGCCTTCGCCGACTCGCCGAAGACGAGCCCCGCGGGGCGCGCGTACGCGCAGACGCTCCTCGCATCGGCGCGCGCGCGGCGTGGTGATTCGGCGGGGGCCCGCGCGAAGATGGCGAGCCTCGGGTTCGTGCACGACTGGCTCTTCGTCGGCCCATTCGACGACGAGAACCGCGTCGGTCTGCCCGCGCAGTATCAGCCCGAGTCGGAGTTCGCGATGCCCATCGTCCCGGGCCGCGCCTACGACGGCAAAGAGCGGCCGGTGCGATGGCGCGCGACGCCGCCCGACGTCGCGTCGGCCGTGCTCGATCTCGGCGACTGGCTGCGCCCCCGCGAGAAGATGTGCGCCTACGCGGCGACCGTGCTGCGCGCCGCCGACGGAACGAAGGCTCCTCGCAAGATCGCGCTCTTCATCGGCGTCGAGGGCAGCTTCAAGATGTTCTTCAACGGCGTCAAAGTCTCGGAGGACGCGCGCTACAGAGGCTTCGATTTCGATCGCTCGGCGGCGGTCGTCGAGCTCAAGCCCGGAGCGAACCGGCTCACCGTGAAGGTCTGCAACGACGTCGCGGCGCCGCGTCTCTCCGTGCGTGTCGCCGACGAGAAGGGCGCGCCCGATCTCGGCGTGGTCTCCACCAACGATCCGGCCGCGACCGAGGCTTCGGGCGCGAACGTCGTGAAAGACGATCCGTCGGCGAAGCCCGGCAAGCCCGCGAGCAAGGCCGCGCCGCTCGCGCCGATCGATGCGTTCGACGCAGCGGTCGCGGGCGACAAGCCCTCGGCTGCTTCGATGGACGCGTACGCGCGCTACCTTGTCACGACGGGCGGCAACCCGATGGGAGAGCACCAAGCGCGCGACCTCGCGACCCGCGCCGCGGAGGCCGAGCCCACGTGGGAGCGCGCGCTCTTCGCCGCGAACCTCGTCGAAGATCGCAACCAAGCGCGGCGCTGGGTCGATCGCGCGGCCGAGCTCGCGCCGGCGCACGACGCGCGCGCCGAGGTCGCGATCCTCCTCGCCGAGGCGCAGCTCGCGCGCACGAGCGCGAACTGGCGCGACGCGACGCCCTTCTACGAGAAGGCCCTCGCCGTCGACCCCGACAACCTGCTCGCGACGCTCGGTCGGACCGAGCTCTACGTGCGCGCGGGCCTGCCTCGCACCGCGCTCGCCGTCTTGGAGAAGGCCGTCGAGCGGCACCCTTCGAGCTCGGCGCTGCTCGGCGTCTACGCGGCGCAGCTGCGTGATCTCGGCCGCGACGCCGAGGCCGCCGACGTCGAGGCGAGCTGGTTCGCGTACAACGCCGACGACTCGTCTTTCATCCAGCGACAGGTCGATCGCGCCGCGTCGCGCGGCGACTCCGCGGCGACCGAGCGCTGGCTCAACCGACTCGAGGCAGCCGAGCCCAACGTCGTGTTCTCGCTCACGGTCGCGGCGCGCGCGTACCGCTCGCTCGGGATGCGCGCCCAGGCGCGGAGCGCGCTCGAGCGCGCGCTCGAGATCGCCCCCGAGGACGCCTCCACGATGCGCACGCTCGCCGACCTCGCGGGCGAAGCAGGCGAGCGCGACACGCAGCTCCGTTACCTGCGCCGCGTGCTTTTGTTTTACCCCCAAAGCAAAGACGTCAGGACCTACGTCGACTTCCTCTCGCCGGCGAAGCCGCGGCAGGACGAGTCGTACGCGTGGGACAAGGACGCGATCGCTGCCGCCGCAGCGAAGCCCGCGCCGAAGAACGCGCGCTCGCGCATCCTGCGTCGGCTCCTCGTGACGACCGTGTTCGAGAACGGGCTCGCGAGCCGCTTCTACCAGATCGTGTTCCAGCCGCTCACCGACGAGGCCGCGGCGGCCGCGCGCCAATACATCACGCAGTACGAGGCCGACCGGCAGGAGATCGAGCTGCGTCTCTCGCGCGTGTATCGCCAGGACGGCACCATCGCCGAGGCCGCCGAGAGCGGCGAGGCTGCTGCGAACGATCCGTCGATCGCGATGTACACCTCGGTGCGCGCCTTCTTCGTCACGTTCCCGCGCATCTCGGCCGGCGACGTCGTGGAGCTCCGCTACCGCGTCGACGACGTGACCGCTCGCAACGAGGTCGCCGACGCGTTCTACGACGTCGAGTACTTGCAGGAGTCGGAGCCCATCGGCGAGAGCGAGTACCTCGTGCTCACGCCCAAGTCGCGCGAGCTCAAGACCTTCGTCGCGAACCTGCCCGGCGTCACACCCGAGGTCACCGAGACTGGTGACCAGCGCGTCTACCGCTTCCTCGCGAAGGACGTCCCCGCGCTCACCCCCGAGCCCGGCCAGCCGCCGAGCGCCGAGGTGCTCGGGCAGGTGCACGTCTCGACGTTCAAGACGTGGGACGAGATCGGCAAGTGGTACTGGGGCCTCGCGAAGGACCAGCTCGACGTGGACGACGCCGTCCGCACCAAGCTCAAGGAGATCGCGGGCAGCGCGACCGACGAGGCCTCGAAGGTCCGCGCCGTTTACCATTATGTAACCAACCTGCGCTACGTCGCGCTCGAGTTCGGGCTCGAGGGCATCAAGCCGCGGCGCTGCGCGCTCACGCTCGCGCGCGGCTGGGGCGACTGCAAAGACAAGGCGACCGTGATCGTCACGATGCTGCGCGAGCTCGGCATCAAGGCGAACCTCGTGCTCGTGCGGACGGGCCTGCGCGGCGATCTGCCGGCCGGCGCGCCGCCGAGCCTCGGCGTCTTCGACCACGCGATCGCGTACGTGCCCTCGATGGACCTCTACCTCGACGGCACCGCCGAGGGCTCGGGCTCGACCGAGCTGCCCGAGATGGACCGCGACTCGGTCGCGCTCCGGATCAACGAGGACGGCACCGCGAACCTCGTGCACCTGCCGAACCCCGGCGCCGAGGCTTCACCGCACACGCGCGCGATCGACGTCGCGCTCGCGAGCGACGGCTCCGCGTCGTTCACCTACGACTTCACAGCAGCCGGCGTCACCGCGCCCGGCCGCCGCGCGCGCTACCGCACCGAGGGCACGCGTCAGGCGCGCGCGAGCGAGGACATGCCCGCGTTCTTCGGCCCGGTGCAGGTCGAGGCCTCGGGCATCACGGTGCGCGACGCGGACGACGTGGAGAAGCCGTTCTCGATCACCGTGAAGGGCAAGGCCCCGCAGTTCGCTCGCAAAGAGGGCGACACGCTGAGCATCCCTGTCGCGACGCCGATTCGCTTGCGGTCGTCGGCCGCGTCGCTCTCAACGCGCAAGGTCGATCTCGTCCTCGGCGCGCCCACGACGCTCACCGAGACGCGCGTGATCAAGCTGCCCGCGGGCGCCAAGATCGAGACCGCGATCGAGCCGACGAGCGTCACCACACCGTTCGGCACCGTCGAGGTCCAAGTGAAAACGGAGGCCGGCAAGGTCACGGTGACGAGCCGCTTCTCGATCCTCAAGTCACGCGTGACGCCCGCCGAATACGCAGCGTTCCGCGACTTCTGCGAGAAGGTCGACGCGGCGCTAGAGCAGCGTCTCGTGGTGAAGCCCTAGCCTCTCCCGCTCTCCCCGCGACAAAGCACGATCGTTCGCTGAAAGTTAGCGGCTCGCGAGACCCGAACGGGGTTGGGGCCCCGTTCGTCTCAATGGGGTTGGGGCCCCATTCCCGGGCCATGTCTTTTCGCCAAAGGCGAAAAGGTTGGTCCGTGAAAACTCAGTGCCACTCTTGCAGGCTGAGCACGCGCGGCTCGGCCGCGACGTTCGCCTCGAGCGCCTCGACGAACGCGACCGCGCCCGGCATCGTCGTGACGAGCGGCACGTTCGCGAGGAGCGCCGCGCGCCGCACCGAGTAGCTGTCGCGGATGGCCTTCGCGCCGACGGTGGTGTTCAGCACCAGCGCGACGCGGCCCGACCGGATCGCGTCGACGACGTGCGGTGAGCCTTCTCGCACCTTGTTCACGCCCTCGACGTCGATGCCGAGCTCGCGCATCGACGCGGCAGTGCCATGCGTCGCGAGCAGCTCGAACCCGAGCGCGCGCAGCCGCCGCGCGAGATCGTGCGCCGCGGGCTTGTCGCTGTCCTTCACCGTGAGGAGCACGGTCCCCTTCGTCGGGAGCGTCACGCCCGCGGCGACCTGCGATTTGCCGAACGCCTCGGCGAGCGTCCGCGCGATGCCCATGACCTCGCCGGTCGAGCGCATCTCGGGCCCGAGCTGCGTGTCGACGCCGGGGAACTTCGCGAAGGGGAACACCGACTCCTTCACCGACACATGATCGGGTCGTGTCGCGTCGCGCACCCCGAGCTCCGCGAGCTTCTTGCCGAGCATCACCTCGACCGCGATCTTCGCGAGCGGCCTGCCCGTCGCCTTCGACACGAAGGGCACGCTGCGCGACGCGCGCGGGTTCACCTCGATGATGAAGACCTTGTCGTTCTTCACCGCGAGCTGCACGTTCATGAGCCCGATGACACCGAGCTCGAGCCCGAGCCTGCGCGTGATGTCGACGATCTCGCTCACCACGCTCTCGGGCAGCGAGTGCGGCGGCAGCACGCACGCCGAGTCGCCCGAGTGCACGCCGGCCTCCTCGATGTGCTGCATCACACCGCCGATCACGACCTCGGTCCCGTCGCACACAGCGTCGACGTCGACCTCGATCGCGTCGACCAAGAACGAGTCGACGAGGATGGTCTGCGTGCCGGCCTCGCGCGCGGCCTCGACCGCGAGGTGCACGTACGCGCGGAGGTCAGCCTCCTCGTGGCAGACCATCATCGCGCGCCCGCCGAGCACGTACGACGGTCGCACGACGACCGGGTAGCCAATCTCTCCCGCGACCCGGAACACGTCGTTCGTCCCGTACGCGATGCCTCCGAGCGGCCGCTCTAGCGACAGCTTTGTAAGCAGCGCCTCGAAGCGCTCGCGATCCTCGGCGCGATCGATCGCCTCGGCGGGCGTCCCCAAGATCGGCACGCCGGCGCGCGCGAGCGCCTGCGAGAGCTTCAGCGGCGTCTGCCCGCCGTATTGCACGATGACCCCGCGGAGCTTGCCGCGCGCGGACTCTTCTCGGCAGATCTCGAGCACGTCCTCGAGCGTGAGCGGCTCGAAATACAACCGATCCGACGTGTCGTAGTCGGTCGACACCGTCTCGGGGTTGCAGTTCACCATCACCGTCTCGATTCCTTCGTTCGAGCTCCAGCTCGGCGGGGCGCCGGAGACGGCGCCCCTTCCCCCCTCGCGTCGCTCGAAGCCTTCGTGGCGCAGCGCCATCGCGGCGTGCACGCAGCAGTAGTCGAACTCGATCCCTTGCCCGATCCGGTTCGGCCCGCCCCCGAGGATGATGACCTTCTCGCGATCGCTGACGCCGCTCTCGCTCGCCTCCTCGTACGTCGAGTAGAGGTACGGCGTGTGCGCGGGGAACTCGGCCGCGCACGTGTCGACGCGCCCGTAGACCGGCACGACCCCGAGCGCTCGCCGCGCCGCGCGCACCGCGTCCTCGGTCGCGTTCACGCGCCGAGCGATGGTGCGATCGCTGAACCCGAGCCGCTTCAGCGCGCGCATCCGCCGCTCGTCCGTGAGGACGCCCGCGTCGATCCCACGCTCGGCGTGGACGATGCGCTCGAGCTCGCGCAAGAACCACCGATCGATCTTCGTCGCCTCGTAGAGCCCGTCGACCGTCGCGCCGGCGCGCAGGGCATCGCCTACGTAGAACAAGCGATCCGCCGTCGGCGTCGCGCTCAGCGACACGAGCGTGTCGAGCAGCGCTGCGCCCTCGAGCCGCCTGCCCGAGTGCGGCTTCGGATCGCGAGGCGCGTCCATCACGAGGTCGCGCCCGAGGTTCGGGTCCTCGGCGAGCGTCGCGTAATCTACAACGTCGTTCAAGCTATCGAGGCCCGAGCGCCCCGTCTCGAGCGACCGCGCGGCCTTCTGCAAGGCCTCGGCGAAGGTCCGCCCGATCGCCATGGCCTCGCCCACGCTCTTCATCTGCGTGCCGAGCCGTTTGTCCGCGCCAGGGAACTTCTCGAACGCGAACCGCGGCCACTTCACGACGACGTAGTCGATCGTCGGCTCGAACGCCGCGCTCGTCCCAGTGATGTCGTTCTTCAGCTCGTCGAGCCGGAAGCCGACCGCGAGCAGCGCCGCGATCTTCGCGATCGGGTAGCCCGTGGCCTTCGACGCGAGCGCGCTCGATCGCGACACGCGCGGGTTCATCTCGACGATGACGACGCGGCCATTGTCGGGGTGCACCGCGAACTGCACGTTGGAGCCGCCCGTCTCGACGCCGATCTCCGTCATGATCGCGCGCGCCGCGTCTCGCAGGTGCTGGTACTCGCGATCGGTCAGCGTCATCGACGGCGCGACCGTGATGCTGTCGCCCGTGTGGACGCCGAGCGGATCGACGTTCTCGATCGTGCAGACGACGATGAAGTTGTCCGCCTTGTCGCGGATGACCTCGAGCTCGAACTCCTTCCACCCGAGGATGCTCTCCTCGATGAGGACCTCCTTCGCGCGGCTCTGGCTGAGCGCCCACTCCATCTTCTCGACGAGCTCGGCGCGATCTTTCGCGATGCCGCCGCCGGTCCCCCCGAGCGTGAAGCTCGGCCGCACGATCACCGGGTAGCCCGTCGGTTTGTTTTCGGTCTCGGGCGTGCCGCGCTCGACGATCTCGATCGCGCTCTCGACGTCGTGCGCGTGTCCGCTCCGCGCGCACGCGAGGCCGATCTCCGTCATCGCGTCCTTGAACATGCGCCGGTCTTCGGCCTTGCGGATCGCGGCGGGTGAGGCCCCGATGAGCTCGACGCCGAGCCGATCGAGCGTGCCGTCGTCCGCGAGCGCGAGCGCGAGGTTCAGCGCGGTCTGTCCGCCGAGCGTGGGCAACACTGCGTCGGGCTGCTCCCGCTCGAGGATCGCCGTCAGCGTCCGCTTCTCCAGCGGCTCGACGTAGGTCCGGTCGGCGAGCTCCGGGTCGGTCATGATCGTGGCCGGGTTCGAGTTGACCAGCACGACCTCGTACCCTTGCGCGCGCAGCGCCTTCGCGCCTTGCGTCCCGGAGTAGTCGAACTCGCAGGCCTGCCCGATCACGATGGGGCCCGAGCCGATGATGAGGATCTTTTTCAGGTCTTCGCGGCGCGGCATGGAGCTGCCGCGTCCCTAGTCCATGCGGCGGTTGCCGTCACGGACGCTGCTCCGCTTGACACTGGGCCGCGTGTCCACCATAAACGCCGGCCCCGCATCTCCGAGGCTCATCAACAGCTCGACATGGGTCGAGCGGCCGAGGGAGAGCGTTCCGCGAGAGCCATCATGCCCAAGATGAAGAGCAACCGCGCCGCGAAGAAGCGCTTCCGGATCTCCGGGTCCGGCCGCGTCCGCCGTGGCAAGTGTGGTCTCAACCACAACATGCAGGAGAAGAGCAAGAAGCGGCTCCGTCGCCTGCGCAAGAACGACATGGTCGACTCCACGATGGAGAAGCGCGTGAAGCTCCTCCTCCCTTACGGCTGATCGAGAGGAGTGACCCATGCCCCGCGCTAAAAGAGGCTTCAAGGCTCGTCGCCGTCGCAACCGCGTCCTCAACATGACCGAGGGCTACTTCCTCGGTAGGAAGAACCGCTTCCGCCAGGCGGTCGAGGTTCTTCGCCACGCTTGGGAGTACGGCTACGTCTCCCGTAAGCTGAAGAAGCGGGACTTCCGCCGCCTGTGGATCGCCCGCATCAACGCGGCCGCTCGCACGAACGGCACGACCTACTCCCGCCTCGTCGCCAGCCTCAAGAAGGCGAACATCGCCCTCGACCGCAAGGTCCTCTCCGACCTCGCGATCGTCGATCCGGCAGCCTTCAAGGCAGTCATCGCCGCCACGGCCTGACGAGTCCGACTGGTCTTTGTATTTGGGGGAGAGTCTGCACCCTCCCCGCTGAGCCCCCGAGATCCTCGCCACCCGCGAGCTGTTCTCGGGGGTTTCGCATGTCCCCGCGACGCCTCTAGGGACGCGCGCTCCCCCTGGACATCGCCAGCATCGGTTTTGGGGACGCACGATCCTAAAAATCGACCCCCGCGATCGGTTTTGGGGACGCCGGATCCCGAAAATCGATCCTCGCGATCGGTTTTCACGACGCGACGTCCCGAAAATCGATGACGGCGATCGGTTTTGGGGACGTGGGATCCGAAAATTCGATCCCCGCGATCGGTTTTGAGGACGCGGGATCCCGAAAATCGATGACGGCGATCGCTTTCGGGGACGCGCGGTCCTCAAATCTGGCCCGCGAAGAACTCCCCCAGACCGCGCGTCCGGACTCGCCCCACCGAGCCGTCGGAAGTGCTATGCGCAGGCGTTCCCATGACTAGCGCGACCGACTCGCCGTCCCCCGCAGTGACCCAGATCGAACAAGGCCTCGAGCGCCTCGGAACCAGCTTCCGCACGGCCTTCGCCGCCGCCCCGACCGAGGTCGCGCTCCGCGCCGAGCAGGCCCGTTTCCTCGGTAAAAAGGGTGATCTCACGGCGGTGCTCGCGCTCCTCCGCGACGTCCCCGCCTCGGAGAAGCCGCGCATCGGCGCCCTCGTCAACACCTTCAAGGCCGCGGTCGAGACCGCGTTCGCCGAGCGCCTCAAGGCCATCCAGGAGGGCGCGCTCCTCGCCGACCTCGCCGGTCAGCCCGACGACGTCACGCTGCCGGGCCGGCTCTCGCTCGGGCAGGGCCACCCGCACCCAGTCCTCGCAGTCCGCGACGAGCTCGTCGCGATCTTCCGCGATCTCGGCTTCACCGAGGTCCCCGGCCCCGAGGTCGAGCTCGAGGAGAACAACTTCACGAAGCTCGCGTTCCCGCCGGATCACCCCGCGACCGACATGCAGGACAGCTTCTGGTTCGGGCCGCGCGTCCTCTTGCGCACCCACACGAGCAACGTCCAGGTACGCGAGATGACGGCCCTCGCCGAGCGCATCCGCCACGGCGCATCGCCGCGGCTCGCTGTCGTCAGCGCGGGCGCCGTGTATCGCCGCGACGACGACGCCACGCACTCGCCCATGTTCCACCAGATCGAGGGCTTCCTCGTCGACACCAAGGTCACCATGGCCGAGCTCAAGGGCGTGCTCACCGCGTTCGCCGAGCGACTCTACGGCCCGGGCACGCGCGTTCGCTTCCGCCCGAGCTACTTCCCCTTCGTCGAGCCCGGCGCCGAGGTGGACGCGGGCTGTGTCTTCTGCCGCGAGGGCGATGGGTCGCGCGCGAGCTGCCGCGTCTGCAAGGGCACCGGCTGGCTCGAGATCGCCGGCTGCGGGATGGTCCACCCCGAGGTCTTCCGCCACACCGGGCTCGACCCTGAGCAGGTCACGGGCTTCGCGTTCGGCATGGGCATCGATCGCGTCGCGATGCTCCGATATGGCATCCCGAACATCCGACTCCTGTTCGAGAACGACCCGCGCTTCCTAGCCCAGTTCTAATCATCGAGCGCTTCGCGCTCCGATAGACCTCGCTGCTGGCGCGCTGCATCGCCTCGCGGCTTGTGGGCCGCACACGACATCAGTTCACACCCAGCGTCGCCCGGCTGTTCACGATCCGACGCTTGGACGTTCGCGACCCCCCAGGAGAAAAAGTGCGCGGGGCATGACGTGTTTGTCGTGCCCTCCTTTGGGTTGAGGCCCTGCGCTGCTCGCAAGTCGTGACCCTGTCACGAAACTGGTCTTTAGGGTCACAAGAGAACGTTCTGAAAAGAGAGCTGTCGTAGTCGTCGGCAGCTGTCGCTCAGGATGGCCCACCTACGCCTCTTATGGAGGTTGTGGATTGGCCCGTCATGGGCTTGTCGGACTTCGTTGTTTCAGCCCGAAAAACTCGTCGAAAGGATCTCTTCCGTCAGCGCCGACCCCTGGCGCACGACCCAACCGGCACCCATGTTGCTGTCACACCTCGAGGGCGAACATCGAAATCCGATGTCGCTCTCCACTCGCCGTCTTCGGTCGGCGACAGCGCGTTTTTTCAACCAGTGATCGAGGTCTCGTGCAGGGGGCATGCATTACGCCGCCCGCGTAGCCCATTCGACGTTCGCGAAGAAACGTGAAGGTCGTCTGCAACGAATCACTGTCAGGAATCTAGTGCAGGACCCGTTGGTTCAACGTTTCGTCGAGCAGCACTACCCCGAATTTCCTGACTCAAGCTCTTCTTAGCGCGAATTTCCGAGTCAGCCAGCACGAACGCTTTCAGCTTTGAAACGCCGACGTGCTTTCTCGCAACGCAACCTCCCCACACACCGGTTCGAACCTCCCCAGTCATCGAATGAAGAACCCTGCACGCAACTCCCCTCGTAGGTCCTCAGCGGCGCGTGCGACCACACGCGGGTTGTCGGCGCGGGGCCTCTCAGATCACGGCCGTCGGCAGGCGCAACGTCGCGCGTCGGCGGCAGCGACGAAGTCCCCAAAAAAGAGTGCGCGTGCCTCCACCAAGGTTCGAGCCGACTCCAAAGCCCCGAATAGGGCAATAGCGGTCCGCGGATTGCAAGACTCCAAGTCGGCACACCGGGACAAGACTCCCGCAGTTCAAGCCTCGACTGGCAAGACATCGAAGCTTCAGCTCGTCCAAACATCGCAGTCCGCAGCGTCAATCCGCTCCGCAGATCAGATCCTCAGCCAACCCGCCCACGTAGAGGTAGCCATGCCTAGGCAGACCAAGTCCCGCGACACCTCGAACCTCCGCGCCGCAGCGTCGGCGTCGGAACCCGTGGCGATTGGAAATGCAGCTCTCGCCCGAGCCCCCGAGTCGAGAACCGAAATCGTCGACGAAGAGTCGCGCGACTATCCGGCTGAGTCCTCCTCATCGTCCGAGATGGGTGGTGAGTTCGACTCTTTCGGGGTCGACGACGATCCGTTGGATCAGACCGCGATTCGGCCCGCCCGGACCGAGACTCTCGTCAGCGCTGACCGCCCACTCTCTCCCGTCGAGGTCGACCCCACGGACGCGCCCGCTGCGAACGCGACCGAGGAGACCGTCGTCTATCGCGACTTCGAGGAGGGTGGCACCGGCGACTCGATGCTCGCCCGCTACTTCCGCGAGATGGCCACTCACTCCGTGATGGGCCAAGAGGAAGAGGTCGAGATCGCCAAAGAGGTCGAGTCCACCGAGGTCGATCACTGGATGGCCATGTTGGCTCATCCGGCCGCCGCCAAATACGTGCTCGAGGCTCTGCTCCAGGACGTCACGGCCGCCGGCCCCGAAGAGGTGGAGGCTCCGCAAATCCCCGAGATGCTCGCGATGCTCGAGCGCGGGCACGTCCACCACGCCAAATGGGAAGAGCTCTCGCGCAGCCTCGCGCTCGCCGTTCGGCTCCCCGACTCCGACCGTGTCTGGATGGCCCGCGCTATGGCGATTGGCCGTGAGCTCGTCGAAGAGCCGGACTTTGCCCACGACGGCGTCGAGCTCGACGATATGCCCGCTCGCCCTCACCTGGAGATGACTGCCGATTACGAGCGCTACCTCGATCGCATCCAGAGCACCTGGAACAAGCAGCTCGCGGTCAAGAACCGCTTCGTGAAGGCGAACCTCCGACTCGTCGTCTCGATCGCCCGCCGCTACAACCGCGGCCGACTCCCCCTCATCGATCTCATCCAAGAGGGGAATATCGGCCTTATGAAGGCGGTAGAACGATTCGATCACCGGCGCGGATATCGGTTCTCGACATACGCGTCTTGGTGGATTCGTCATGCCATCAGCCGAGCGCTCGCCGACAAGGGGCGCGCGGTCCGCATTCCGGTTCACATGCTCGACACGTACAACCGTGTCGCGCGCGCTACCCAATCGTTCATCGCTCGCACGGGCCGACAGCCCACCCTCGAGCAGCTCGAGAAAGAGACGGGAGTCCCTCTCGAGAAGCTCGATAAGGTGAAGGACTTCTACGCCGAAACGCCCTTCTCACTCGACCGGCCAGTCGGTGACGAGGACGGTCGCAAGTTCATCGACTTCCTGCAGGACGAGGACGCCAAATCCCCATTCGAGCAGCTCGCGGACACCAACTGGGCCCAAGAGCTGCGCAGGCTGCTGACGACACTCACCCCGATCGAGAGCCGAATTCTGCGTTGGCGGTTCGGCCTCGACGACGAGGACGAGCTTACCCTCAAGGAGATCGGCGACAAATACAACCTCAGCCGCGAGCGAATTCGGCAGCTCCAGGAGCAGGCGCTCACCAAGATCCGCCGCCAGATTCGCGAACAGTTCTGAGCAAACAGTCTTTGCGGGGGCGCGTGGTCTCCCTCCCAAGCGCGCCCTCGTTTCCGCCCCTTCACCGCCCCCCCGGTGAGGGGGCTTTTTCTGTTCAGGCGCGCCCTCGTTATTGGGTTTGAGTCGCCGCTGCTATCGCCGTTACCGCCGAATCGAAGGCATTGCGGGTCTCCTGCGTCTTTCCGGTGACGCCGTTGACCAGCAAAGAGAAGGCGATGAGCGGCGTTCCCTCGTTTGCGTCGAGCACGTAGCCCGATAACGCGACGGCCCCCGCCAGGGTGCCAGTCTTGGCCCTGATTCGCCTGCTAGGTCCCCAATCGAGGAGGCGGCCACGCAACGTTCCATCCGCCCCTGCGATCGCGAGGCTCGAGAGGAGCTCCGGCCCGATCTTCGGGTCTCTTGCGACGTTTGCGAGCAGCGCCGAGACGCTGTGAGCCGTCGTGCGGTTCGCGTCGAAGAGCCCAGAGCCGTTGAGCACCCGCGATCCGTCGTCGAACGCCGCGCGCTCGCGAAGGAAGGCTTCGACGACTTGGGCGCCCGCGGCCGAGCTCGTCGACGCCGCGTCCGCTCCAATCGCGAGCAGCACGAGCTCTGCTGTGAAGTTGTCGCTGTCCTTTCCCATCGCGGCGAGGATCTGCGCGAGGGGCTCCGAGCGGTGGACCGCGAGCGCTTGGGTCTCGGGCGTCGGCGTCTTCGCGACGGAGACCGCGCCTTTCACCACGATTCCCTGCTCCGCGAGTGCGGCGCGGAGCGCATACCCGGCGAGCACGCTCGGGTCGGCGACGCGCCGAATCCCCGGGATCGGGCTCGAGTCCGCGGGGATCGACCCCGAGAGCGTGGCGCGCAGGTGGTCCCCGTTCGGCTGGACCTCGAGCTTGATGGTCTCTTTGGAGCCGGCCTTCCCCGTCGTCACGGATCCGTCGAGGTCGACGAAACCCGGGGGCTCCACGACGACGGTCGCGGGTCGGCCCGGCTTCTCGGCCGGGGTGAACCAGACCGTCACCGTGTTGCGGTCGAGGCTGACAGCCGCGATCGGAGCGCGGAAGGGGGCCCACTCGCCGGGTTGTTGGTCATAGGCAGGCGGGTCGGCGTCGCCCTGGTAGTAGGACTGGTCGACCACGATGGAGTCGACGGCGCGCAGGCCGGCGACCTTGGCGCGTGCGACCAGCGCACGGAGGTCGCTCGTCGTCAGCGTCGGATCGCCGCGACCCCGCAACACGAGCTTCGTTGCGACACCGTCGCGCAACGCACCGTAGAGCCCCGTCGAGAACCGATGGTCAGGCCCCAAGCGAGCGAGCGCGACCGCCGCCGTGAAGAGCTTCGCGTTCGACGCAGGGTTGAACGCGTGACGCCCGTCGTGCTCCGCGAGCGTCTCCCCCGAGGGCACCGACACGACGGCTCCGCCCAATTGGCCACCGAGCTTTTCGATCGCGCTTGCGAGCGTATCGAGCGCCTTTTGCAGCGCGGCCGTGTTGGGCGCGCCACCGGCGGCCTGCGCAGGTGGCTGCGGCCCGCGCGAGGCCTCCCTCGTGACCTCTCCGTCGCGGCAGCTGATCGCCGCCATACTTGCTGCGATGAGCAGCGCTCTCTCGAGGTGAAAAGCGGCTCTCCGCACCGCGATCGAGATAGCACACGGCCCTGTAGGCTTGCTAAGGTCGCCCCCGTTTCCAAGGAGCGAGCGCTTTCGCCGGTGAGTTACCGGCTCGAGCCGCAAGTGCGGAGGGTTGTGGACGTGAAGGCCTTGGTCGGTTTCTCCCTGGCAGGGTTCGCTCTTCTGATGGCGGCTGCGGTCGGCTGCGCGGGGTCGAAGAACTCCGACGACGACGACATCGCGATCCCGCTCACGTCGTCCACCGTCACGGCGCGTGATTCGTCGACGAACACGACGAGCACGAGCGGCGCGACGGACGAGCTCAACGACGACCAAAAAGAGCAGATGAAGATCGCGCTCCGTCGTGGTGGCGACAAAGCCAAGGAGTGCAACAAGGTCACCGGCGCCAGCGTCTCCGGTGAGGGTGAGGTTCAGGTCGTGTTCGACGGTGAGGTCGGCAAGGTCGTCGACGCGATCGTCGGTCCGCCGTTCGCCGGCACCGCGATCGAGGGCTGCATCAAGCGCTCCTTCATCGACGAGTACGCCCTGCGTTTCAACGGCAAGCTCACCGTCCCGTACAACGTGAAGATCGAGGCCCCCGCGGGCCCGCCCCCGAAAGATCCGAAGAAGGACCCGAAGAAGAAGTGAGCTCGCTCTCCCTGCGCTCCGCGCCCCCCCGATTCAGCGCGCTCGCGTTTGCGGCGGTGATCCCCGTCGCGCTGATGGCGCCGAGCGTAGCGCGCGCCGACGACGACGGCTCGGACGACTACGCAACCGTCGCCGAGGTCGCTCAAGCGGCGCCCGCGCCGGGCACGCCCAAGACCGACGCGACCACGGGCAAGCCTGCACCGACCGAGCAGGTCGAGGTCGTGCAGCGCTACCCGAAGTCTTCGGCTCGGTGGAAGGTCATCGTCGCGGGCGCGGCGGTCACGGTGGTCGCTTACGGCGGCGCTGCGCTCACGGGTGGTCTCTGGAACGACTACCCCGGCGCGGACATGCTCTACATCCCCGTCGCGGGCCCGTGGATCGCGCTCGGGCAGAGCGGCTGCGCACCCGATGAAGAGACGAGCCCCGGTGCGGGTGATTGCGAGGCTATTATGGGCGCTCGCGCGGCGATCTACATCGTCGACGGCCTGCTTCAACTCGGCGGGTTGGCCCTCGTCGCCGAGGGGATCTTCATGACGACCGAGTCCGACCAGCCTCCCGCGGCGACCGTCGTTCCCGTCCCGTTCGTCAGCGAGCACACCGCTGGGCTCTCGCTCTTCGGTCGATTCTAGCCTCGCGCCCGCTCGCGCGCTGACACGGCTGTAACTCGTAGCGCGCCGAGCCCGCCGACGACCACGTCGAGGCGCTCGTGCAGCTGCCAGCCGATCGCGAGGGCGCGACCGGTCGCGCGCGGCAGAGGACCGAGGCCCACCAGATCGCCTGCGGCGATCGGCACGAGCGAGCTCGCGCGCGCGATCGCCTCCTCGGCGCGACGCGCCCCGAAGTGCTCTCCGAGCGGGCCGACGTCGACCGTCGCGCCGCGCAGTGTGAGCGAGACACGCGCGTCCTCGAGTCGGCCGCTCGCGTGGGGAGGCGTGAGCCACGGACCGACCGCGACGCGCGAGCCTCGCGGCGTCGAGAGGTGACACGTCGCCGCGCGCTCGACGTCGAGCATCACGACCTCGACGAGCACCATCCAACCTGCGATCGCGCTGCGCACCTCGGTCGCGCTCGCGCGCTCGAGGTCCTCACCGATCAGCGCCGCGACGCCGACCTCGAAGTCCAAGTGCTCGCCGTCGGGGACATCGAGCAACGCGTCTTGCCCGACGAGCGAGCGCGCGTGTCCGATGCGGACCGGCCAGGCTGCGCTCGCGCGCGGGTCGATGTGCACGTACGTCGCGCGCGCGGTGTCGCACGGCGCGAGGGGCGCGAACGTCGAGGGCTCGACCCAAGCCTCCCCGGGTCGGAAGCCGCGCGCGAGCAGCGTGTCGAGCTCGCGCAGGCCGGCGGCGCCGAGCGAGACGACGCGTGCGTGGAAGTCCGCCGCGTCGACGTCCCCTTCGATCGCCGCGAGCGGAGTCGGAGCGCCGTCGCGCAGCTCGGGAGCGTCACGCGCGGCGAGCTCGAGTGCTTCTACATCGTAGAAGAAACCGTCGCGCTCCAGGGCCACGCGAGGGCGCGCGTACGATCGCTGGAGCAGACGCGCGATCCGCAAGCCGGGCCGATCTGATTACCACCGTTTCGCATCGACGGGTACCGAGTTGATCGCGTTGACGCGATGCCTCGCAACCCTTAACTGATGCGTGGTCGACGGTCGATTCGCGTTGCGTTGACGCGGGCTTCGTCGTTCGAGAGGCACACCATGGGCAAGCGGACTAAGTACGTGTTCGTCACCGGCGGGGTGGTCTCGTCGATCGGCAAGGGCCTCGGCGCCTCGTCGCTCGGCGCCTTGATGGAGGCGCGCGGCCTGCGCGTCACCCACATCAAGCTGGACCCGTACATCAACGTCGACCCCGGGACGATGTCGCCGTACCAACACGGCGAGGTCTTCGTCACCGACGACGGCGCAGAGACGGATCTCGATCTCGGCCACTACGAGCGCTTCACGAAGGCTCGGATGACTCGGCAGCACAACTTCACGACCGGCCGCATCTACGAGGCCGTGATCGAGAAGGAGCGTCGCGGCGAGTACCTCGGCGCGACCGTGCAGGTCATCCCGCACGTCACCGACGAGATCAAGGCGCGCGTCCGCGCAGCCGCCGAGGGAGTGGACGTCGCCATCGTCGAGATCGGCGGCACCGTCGGCGACATCGAGTCACTGCCCTTCCTCGAGGCCATCCGCCAGATGAAGGTCGAGAGCGGCGCACAGAACGCGATCAGCGTGCACGTCACGCTGGTGCCGTTCATCCCGACCGCCGGCGAGCTCAAGACGAAGCCGACGCAGCACTCCGTCAAGGAGATGCGCGAGATCGGCATCCAGCCCGACGTGCTGCTCTGCAGGTGCGATCGCGTGCTCTCGCGTGGCCTGAAGGAGAAGATCGCGCTCTTCTCGAACGTGCCGGTCGATTGCGTGATCAGCGCCGTCGACGTGCAGTGCATCTACGAGCTGCCGATCGCCCTGCACGCCGAGGGCGCGGACGAGAAGATCACCGAGCTTCTCAACATCTGGTGCCGCCAGCCCGACCTCACGCCGTGGCAGCGGATCGTCGAGCGCTTCACGAAGCCCACGCGCGGCACCGTGAAGATCGGCATCGTCGGCAAGTACGTCCACCTGAAGGACTCGTACAAGTCGCTCCACGAGGCCCTCGTCCACGGCGGCCTCGAGAACGACGTGCGCGTCGATCTCGAGTACATCGACTCGGAGTCGATCCAGTCGCGCGGCACGAACGAGAGCCTCGGGCACCTCGACGCGATCCTCGTCCCGGGTGGGTTCGGTGATCGCGGCACCGAGGGAAAGATCGAGGCGATCCGCTACGCCCGCGACAACAAGGTGCCGTTCTTCGGCATCTGCCTCGGGATGCAGCTCGCGGTCGTCGAGTTCGCGCGCAACGTCGCGCAGATGCGCGGCGCGAACTCGGCCGAGTTCGCTCCCGACGCGCCGTACACCGTGGTCGACCTCATGCCCGACCAGCGCGGCGTCGTCGACAAGGGCGGCACGATGCGCCTCGGCGCGTACCCGTGCGTGCTCGACGCAGCGACGATCGCGGCGCGCGCCTACGGCGCGACGCAGATCAGCGAGCGACACCGCCACCGCTTCGAGGTCTCGAACAAGTATCGCGACAAGCTCTCGGAGGCTGGGCTCGTGCTCTCGGGCCTGAGCCCCGACAAGCGCCTCGTCGAGATGGTCGAGCTCCGCGATCACCCGTACTTCGTCGGGTGTCAGTTCCACCCCGAGTTCAAGTCGCGCCCGCAGACGCCGCACCCGCTCTTCGTCCGCTTCGTCGAGGCCGCGGCCGTCCGCTGTCGCGAGCGCCCGCGCCCCCCTGCGGTGAAGGATCGCGAGAGCGAGCGCCCGAATGATCTCGTCGACACGCGCACCGTAGATACGCGCACCGTCAACTGACGCTGCAGCTCGGCGGTCCGCCGGACGGCGGCCCTTCCACCCTCGCGTCGCTCGATGTTTTTGATCGAGCTCCAGCTCGGCGGTCCGCCGGACGGCGGCCCTTCCACCCTCGCGTCGCTCGATGCCCGATCCCCACGTCGCGTTCTTCGCGCTGCAGACGACCTCGAACGCGAACGGCGGGCTCGAGAGCCTGACCCAGATCATCCGACGGCTCGACGGGCGTCGTGCGGTCGTCACCAACTACGACGGTCGCTTCACCGCGCTCTGGCGCGGCCTACCCGGCGTCGAGGTGCACGTGTTCGATCTGCCGGAGATCCGCGCGCTCTCGGGCGCTGCGCTCGCCCGCTATCAGCTCGCGCGTGCGCCCGCGCTCGCCGCGGCGAACGCACGCTTCGGCGC
Organism: Polyangiaceae bacterium; assembly: GCA_046351325.1. GTDB lineage: Bacteria > Myxococcota_A > Polyangia > Polyangiales > Polyangiaceae > Xiheicaenibacterium. Next base: position 185,448 of record JAXLYR010000003.1, read on the forward strand.
GATCGTGCGGCGCATCGGGGCGCGCGTCGCGCACTTCAACGACATCGGGGCGTTCTTCTTCGGCGCGGCAGGCGCGCGCGCGGCGGGGGCGCGCACGCTCCTCAACGTGCGCGACACGCGGCCGCCGGGCGCGGCCTACGGCTTGAAATGGCGGCTCGCGTACCACCTCGCGGACGAGCTCGTCGGGCTCTCGCGCGAGATGAAGGACGAGCTCGAGCGGCGGCTGCGACCGCTCGCGCCGCGCGCTCCACACGCGCGCGTGGGCTACGTCTACAGCGCGATCGATCTCGAGCGCATGCGGCCCGCGATGGATCGCGCTGCGGTGCGCGCGGAGCTCGGCATCGCGCCGGGCGAGCTCGCGATCGTGTACGTCGGGACCTTCAACGAGAAGAAGGCGCAGCTCGCGCTCATCGAGAACGCGCTCGCCCCGCTGCTCGCGCGCTTGCCGCACGCACGCGTGCACTTCGTCGGCGACTTCGAGCCAGCGCGCGAGCCGTACGCGCGCGCCTGTGAGGTCGCGGCCCGCGCCCTCGCAGACTCGGATCGCGTGGTCTTTCACGGCTTCTTCGAGCGGCCCGAGCTCTTCTATCAAGCGGCCGACGTCGTGCTCCTCGCGAGCCAGAACGAGGGCCTCGCGCGAGCGATGATCGAGTCGCTCGCGTGCGGCACGCCCGTCGTGTCCTTCGACGTGAGCTCGGCGCGCGAGATCCTCGAGGCGCACGGTACGGGCCGCGTGGTGCGGAGAGGGGACTACGGCGGGCTCGTCGGCGCCCTCACCGATCTCGCCACGGAGGGTGCATACAAAAATGTAAGGGAGAGGTGCACCGAGCTCGCTCGCGATCTCTTCGACCCTCGGCGCAGCGTGGAGAAGTACGTCGAGATCTACGCGCGGCTCGCCGGGCGCGGCGCGTGAGACTCGGTCAGCGCCGTCGGCTGATGATCGGCACGATCGGCCCGGGCGACACGCGGACGTGCTTGGCGCGCAGCAGATCGCCGTCGACGACGTAGGGACCGCTCTCGCCGGGGAACTCGAGCTCGAACGACGACGCGAGCTCGTCGACGTGATCGGGGCCGCCGATGCTGCGCCCCATGAAGACGTTCGGGAAGCGAGGACCGAGCTGCGCAGGCCCGAGGCGACTCGCGACGAGGTGGATGCGGGCCGGATCTTCACCGGCGCGGTAGCAGACCTTCATCCCGAGGCCCATGTCGGGGACGACGGCCGCGCAGACGAGCGAGAGGCCCGGCGCGGGGTGCTCGCGATCGTGGACGCGGAGCTTCGCGGGGAGGGGAGTGAGCACCTGCTTCGCGAGCGGGCCGCCCGTGAAGGACTCGAGCGTGATGCGAGCGATGAGGCGGGACGCGAGCTTCAGCCCCTTCGCGCCGGCGGCGTCGTAGACCTCGAAGAAGCGCGCGACGAGCCCGCTGCCGATGATGAAGCCGACGCGCTCTTCGATCGAAGCGTCGGCGGTGCGCGACACGATGTGCAGCGTGGGCTGCGGCAAAACGTGGGCGGCGCGCGGATCGCGAAGCCAGGACGCGAGCAGATCACGAGCCTTGCCGCGCTCGCCGATGTTCCGCGCGACGGTGCCGACGGTGCCCATCGGCAAGAGGCCGACCGTCGGCCACCGATCGCCGGGGCGCAACGCTGCGTGCATCGCGCTGACGCCCGACATGAACGTCCCGTCGCCGCCAGCGAGGATGAGGAGATCGACGCCGTCGTCCAAGATGCCGCGCATCGTGCCCGCGAGCTCGGCGAGCGCGCTCGTGGGGTGGAGCTGCGCTCGCCCGCGGGTCGCGTCTCTCAGCCACGCCATGGGGGCGTTGCCGCGCGAGAGTCCGCGGGCTGTCAGGTTGGCAACGATGTGAACCCGCATCAGTCCTCGAATGGGGGCGCGAGTTTGCTTTCTTGCGCCCGGGGAGTGCAATACTCCTCTTGCGATGTCCGGTCTTGCGCGTTCGTTCCGAGTCTCCGCGTTGCTCGCGGTCGCTGTGCTCTTGCCCGCGTGCGCTGTGTCGCCAGCCGTCGAGGCCGCGCGCGCGCGCGACATGAAGAAGCTCTCCGACGCGATGGCGAGCGAGAGGAAGGCCGGCGATTTCGACTCGGGTGAGGTGCGCGACGTCGCGCGCGCTGTGGCCGAGGCGGAGATCGGCGGCGCGAAGGGCGTCGAGGGCGAAGAGCTCATCCGATCGCTCGCGAGCTGCGCGCGGGAGCTCCACGGCGCGCTCGACGATCGCTTCGACAAGGGCGACGACGAGGGCGCCGTCGCCGCGGAGGTCTTGCTCTCGGCGGGCGTGGTGTCGAACGACGAGTACGCGAAGTTCATCCGTCGCGACGACGCGACCCCCGCGTATCGCGCGCTCGGCGCGCGTTCGCTCACCGACGACGACGACTTCGGGATGCGTCGCAAGCTCTTCCTCGATCTCGATGAGCGCGTGCGCGTCAACGCTCTCAAGGCCGCGATGCTCGCGCCGACCATCGAGGACTTCGACGCACTCGTCGAGGCAGGTCGCGTCGATCCGAACCCTGCGGCCCGATCGGCTGCGGTCCGCGCGCTCGGTCGCATCGGCGGCGAGCGCAGCGTCGTCGCGCTGAAGGACATCTGGCTGCACGCGGACGAGCGACTTCGCGAGTCCGTCGTCGACGGCTTCATGGCGCCACCTGCGTTCGAGGCCGGTGGGCGCGAGCAGCTCGTGCGCCTCGCAGAGAACGGCGGCGACGGCAGCATCCCCGCGGCGATCGCGCTCTCTCACGTCATCGTCGGCGAGGGGCCCGATCGTGTGGCGCACGACACCGCGATCGGCGTGCTCACTCGGACGATCCAGCAGGGCACGCGCGACCAACGCACGCTCGCGATCGTGATGTCGCCGTCCGAGCCGACCGTGCTCGAGGCCATCCGCAAGGCTCAAGAAGACGGGGACACGGGCATCGCGATGGTCGCGCTCGGGCGCGTCGCCCTCGAGGGCAAAGACGACGAGAAGAAGGCCGCGCGCGACAAGCTGCTCGAGCTCGCGAAGAGCGACGACCCCGAGGCCTCACGCGCGATGCGCGAGCTCGCGAACGCCGGAGACAAGCGCGTCGTGGAGCTCCTGGTGAAGCAGCTCGCGAGCGAGAACCCGTACGATCGAGCCTACGCGGCGCGCTCGCTCGTCACGCTCGGTGAGCTCGAGAAGGCCTCGGTCGTGCTCTCCGACGCGAAGCCCTTCGTTCGGGCGGCGGTCGCTTGCGAGATGATCCGCGACCGCTGACGCCGGGCCCCCACCCGGCCGAAACAGCCAGACACCGCAGCGGGAGACAGCGCTAGGGCGCGACCTTGATCCCGATGACGAGGATGCCGTCCTTGTGCTTCTGCCCGGCGACGAAGAACCACTCGTTCGCCTTGGCGTTCACGTCGAGGTTCGGCAAAAAGACCTTGCCGTCGGCCTTCTCCAGGCTGGTGCGGATCGCGAACCGAGCGGGGTTGTTGTCCTTCGCCGCGGTGTAGTCCTTGTAGGTGACGGTCAGCTTGCCGCCATCCGGGAGCTTCACCTCTTTGGCTTCACCCTTCGGCATCTTGAGGTCGGCGCGATCGACCAGCTTGTACGAGTCGTATGAGGAGAAAGGCGGCTTGCTGAGATCCGCACCCTTCGGGATCTTCGGGTCGATGCCGTTGTGATCGTTCGTCGCGTGCAGGATCATCACGTCGCCCGACACCGCGCCAGGAACCGCGTCGCCGGCGACGACCGGTAGAGTCGCTCCGCCGAAGCTCAGCGCAGCCTCGAGTGAGGGAGCCGACTCGAAGCTCTGCGGCGCCGAGGCGGGATAGCCGCCACCGGCCGAGAGGCTCGGAGAGGCCCACGCCAGGGACGTCGCCCCCAGAGCCGCGAGGCTCACAGCGATCATCCATCCACGAAGCGGGGCCCTCGTCATTGAATCCTCCCAAAAACGCCAAGGAACAACATTGGTGGATACTCCGAGCCGTTATTCGTCTGCGATCCAGACGACCGTCGTGGTCGCGCCCTTCTGATCGCCGTCCATGTAGTAAATCGCGCCCTGCTTCGACCCGAAGTCGACTGCGGCCACCGCCACGCCAGGCTCGTCATCCGAGGGAACTGGTGCGGTCGGCGTCGTAGCCGTCGGCGTTGGAGCTTGAGCTACGACCGCGGTCGGGTCGAGCTGCGGGGGCGGATCACCAGCCGTGATCTCCGTGCTCTTCGCAACATCCGAGGGTGCTTCGGCCGCCGTCTGGTTGGTGCGCTCACCACGACCCCAGACGAAGAGCGCGACCGCCGCCGCAGCGGCGAGACCCGCGAGAGCGAAAATCGAGCGGCCGTTGTCATTCGCGGCGCGCTTGCTCGATGCAGCCATGCGCGAGGACGGCACGGCCTCGAGGGTCGGGATGCGCTTGCGCTCGATGGGGGTGCCAGTCGTCTCCACGGAGGGAGTGGCGGCGGTCACCACGCGCGCAGTGTCCTGGCTCTTCGCCGAGGAAGACTCGACCGTCCGCATGATCGCGTCGGTGAGCGAGACCTTGGAGGACCAGCCCGCAGCTTCATTGCGGACGCCCGCACCCACGAGACCGAGCCCGCCGAGCTTGCCCAGGGCAACCCGGTCACCCCCCACGAAGCGCTCGACTTCCGTACGGCGTGGCTCGTCGAGCTCGCCGTCGAAGTACATCATCAGCTCCAGGTCGGTCGGGGGGGAGTTCATACTTCATCCTCAGCAGGTGGCTGCGAATCACCACGGTCGCCAGCAGCGGAACCACCACCGTCATCAGCGCGTTTGCGGCCTTGTTCGGCCGGCTTCGCGCCGTCGAGCTCCGCATAAACGTCTGCGAGAGCCTTCTGCATCTTCTGACGAGCGTGAAAGAGACGGCTCATGATCGTCCCCTTCGAAACGCCCATCGCCTCGGCCATTTCCTCGTAGGAGAGGCCTTCGACCTCACGCATGAGGATGACGGCGCGGTGGTAGGAAGGCAGACTGTCGAGCGCGGCGTGGATGCGGGTCGCGATTTCCTTGCGGCGCACGACGTCGACAGGGTCAGCCCCGTCGATTCGCGAGACCAGCGCGAGGTCACTCTCGGCTGATTCTTCAGAGACGTTGCGCGTCTCGTCGAGCTCGGCTGCTCGCCGGCCCGGCTTGCGCATGAGATCGATCGAGAGATTCGTGACGATTCGATAGAGCCACGTGAAGAAGGACGACCCGCCCTCGAAGGTCGCGAGCCCCTTGTAAACGCGGAGGAAAGCCTCCTGGACGATCTCCCTGGCGTCGTTCTCGTCGCGGACGAGCCCGAGGGCGATGGCGAACGCGCGACGCTGGTGGCGATCCACCAAGCGCCGGAACGCGGCCATGTTGCCTTTCTGAGCTTGAGCGATGAGAGCACGGTCCTCTTCGGCCTCACGGGCCCTTAGCTCTCGGTTGGACGCCGAAGGATCGGCGCTATTCAGGCTCGCGACGGCTTTTGCCTCCACGAGGGGGGCATCAATGGGATCGGTCGCCGGCAGCTCGGCATCTGCGTCGGTCGGGGACTCGACCGACGCGGAGGGTTCATGCGCCGCGACCTCGCCGCGTGGGGGACCGGGAGGGCGGCCCGCGCCTTTTCCGGTGCTTGAGGTCGGAGGGGCCAACGCTGTTCTCTCGATGGTTACCGCGATGATCCGCTCGACGGACGGCACGATCCCGCGAGCGCGTAGGGTAACACAAGAGGGGCGCGCGGCCGCGCTTCAGCGCTGATCCTCTTCGGGGAGTTCGGTCAGTTTGACCTTCACGTCGAACTCCTTCTTGTTGCGGACGACGCGCAGCGTGGCGGTGCGACCCACGCCGAAGATGCTCGCGTACCAGCGGAGGGCGTTCGGGTCGTCGATCTTCTTGCCGTCGAAGCCGATGATGACGTCGTCGACCTGGATCCCGCCTTTGTCGGCGGGACCGTCGCCTTGCACGCCCTTCACCCAGGCGCCGCGACGAGCCGAACCATCCGACGTGACGCCCAGGCGCGCAGCCTGCTCGATGGGGACGTCGCCGACGACCACGCCGATCGCGCTGCGTCGGACATGGCCGTCCTGCAGAAGCATCGGGAGGAGCTGCTTCACCATGTTCATCGGGATCGCGAAGCCGATGCCGTTCGCGTCCTTGCGGATGGCAGCGTTGATGCCGACGACCTCACCCTTGAGGTTGAGGAGCGGACCACCCGAGTTGCCGGGGTTGATGCTCGCGTCCGTCTGCAAGAAGTCGAAGTAGCCCGACGGATCGAGGCCGTTCACGTCGTCGCGGGTCCGACCCTTCGCCGAGAGGATGCCGGCGGAGACCGTGTGCGCGAGGCCGAACGGGTTGCCGATCGCGACCACCCAATCGCCGACGAGGAGCTCGTCGGAGTCGCCGAGAGGGAGGACGGGGAGGTTCGCGCCGTCGACCTTGATGACCGCGATGTCCGTGCGCTTGTCGGAGCCGACCACCGTCGCGGGGAGCTCGCGGCCATCCTTGAAGCCGACCGTGATCTCCGAGGCTTTGTCGATGACGTGGTGGTTCGTCAGCAGATAACCGGCCGGATCGTAGACGAACGCGGTGCCGAGGCCCTCGCCGATCTTCCGCTCGCGGCCGTGCACGTTGCCCGAGATGGTCGAGCGCACGACAGCGACCGCCGCGTCGCTCGCCTGCACGAGGGGCGCGAACGACATCGGTCGGCCCGACATGTCGATGATGGCAGGGCGCTGAACCGCCGGCTGCAACAGCACGGAGGGAATCGGCGGCGGATCAGGCTCTGTCTCGGCTGGGTCGGACGACCCCTTGGCGCCGCCCTTGCCGGAGCAAGCGCCCACCAACAACAGCAAAGAAACCAGCCCGACCTTGGTCGCAACCGCCCTCTGTTTCATGTCACCTTTCCCGCTGGAACGCTCCCTCGCCTAACCGGCGGCACCCCGCGAAACTTCCGCGTAGCGCGCGTTCAAATCTTCCAGCGCCTGCTCCAGGAGCCGCTCCTCGTCACCCGTCAAGTTTCCCTTGGTCTTGGTTTGGAGCAAGACCAAGAGATCGATGTTCTGACGGGCGAACTCGAGATCCGGTTCGACCCCGTCGGTCGGCGGTGCATCGCCGAGGTGGACGTACGCCGTCCCGATGATGCCGAGCACGAACGTCGAGAAGTCGAGCTGCGGCAGATCCTTGGCCGGGCCGGTGGACATCAGTCGTCCTCATCCATCGGTGCGCCGACGGCCGGCTGATGCAGGTCGATGGCCTCACCCTGCTCGGCGACGTCGGGCAACTCCGCGAGGTGCTTCTCGAGGTCCTTGGGGTCGAGCAAGCCGTTCGCGAGCATGCGCTCACGCACGCGCACGTCGATGGGGTTCGGGCCGAAAGGGATGGTCTTCTTCGTCGTCATTGGATGCTGTCTTGCTCTCGGTAATACGGTTCAGGGGGAAATCAGGACGTGGGCTTCTTGCCGAGTTGGAGGAGCTCGCGGCCGATGGCGAGGGCGGCGTCATCCTCGGTGGCGTGATCGTGGTCGTGGCCAGCGTGATCGTGACTGTGATCGTGACCGCAGCCGCACCCACTCTCTGCTTCGTCGAGCTCGGCCTGCGCTTCGGCGATCTCTTCTTCGGTGGCGTTGCGCACACCGAGCACCTCGACCTCGAAGCGGACGTGCTTGCCGGCGAGCGGATGGTTGGTGTCGACGACGATGGTCTCGTCGCGAACCTCGAGCACGCGCATCAGCAGATCGCCCTCGGGGCCGCTCGCGAGGAACTCTTCACCGACCTCGAGATCTTCGGAGCCTGCGAGGCCCTCCTTCTCGATCTCGAGGACACCGTCGACCTCACGCTCACCGAACGCGTCTGCGGGCGGAGCGCTGACCTTCACGGCCTCACCCGCGCGCCGACCCACGAGGCCCTGCTCGATCGCCGGCAGAACCTGGCCGTAGCCGTGGACGTACTCGACCGTGACCCGTCGCTCATCGTCATCGCCGAGCGCGAGCGCTTCGTTCGAGTCTGCTTCGAAGAGCGAGTACGCGATGGTGACGTGACAGTCGGGCCCGATGATCATGGTTGCTTCTTGACTCACGCCCTTTCGTATTCCGTTCGACCGCGAGCTTCAAGCTGGCGCCGTGACGGATCGTGCTAAGACGCGGGGCATGGCGGAAGGGAGCAGCGAGACGGCGAGTGGCAACGCGCCGACGCCGACGCGCGCCAAGGAACGCGAGCAGCTTCGCCGAGAGCTCGGCCGCCAGGAAGGCAGCTTCAAATGGGTGAAGCGGCTCCTCATCCTCGCCGTCGTCGTCGGGGGCATCGGCGGCTACTTCTATTACAGGAAGAAGCACGCACCGCCGCCGCCGGCCAGGTACGTCCTCGTCGAGCTGACCCAGGGCGACGTGATCGAGACGGTGCAATCGACCGGTCAGGTCAAGCCCGTCACGGAGGTTCAGGTCGGCGCGCAGGTCTCGGGGCGCGTGACGAAGGTCAACGTCGACTTCAACAGCGTCGTGAAAGCCGGCGACGTCCTCGCGGAGATCGATCCGTCGCTGCTCAGCGCGCAGATCGACAGCACGACCGCGCAGCTCGCCGCAGCGTCCGCGTCGGTGAAGCGCGCCGAGGCCAACCTCGAGGCCGCGCGGCTCCGTCTCGAGCGTTCGAAGCGCCAGCTCGCCGAGCAGATCGGCACGCAAGCCGAGGTCGAGGCCGCGCAGGGCACCTATGACGTGAGCGCCGCCGAGGTCTCGAGCGCGCGCGCGCAGGTCGCGCAGATCGCGGCGCAGCTCAAGCAGACCAAGACGAACCTCGACTACACGAAGATCATCTCGCCGATCGACGGCGTCGTGATCAGCAGATCGATCGATCCGGGGCAGACGGTGCAGGCGAACTTCCAGACGCCGACGCTGTTCGTGCTCGCGCAGGACCTCCGCAAGATGCGTGTGTTCGCGGACGTCGACGAGGCCGACGTCGGCCGCGTGAAGGAGGGGCTGCCTGCGGAGATCCAGGTCGACGCGTTCCCCTCGGCGACGTTCGACGGCAAGGTCATCCAGGTGCGGCTCTCGCCCGTGAACAACCAGGGGGTCGTGACCTACGCGGCGGTCATCGACGTCGAGAACCCGGATCTCAAGCTGCGGCCGGGCATGACCGCGACCGTCACGATCCGCAGCGCGGAGGCTCGCAGCGTGACGCGCATCGCGAACGCCGCGCTTCGGTTTCGACCGTCGCCGCCGCTCGACGACAAAGGCAAGCCCATCCCTCAAGACCCGCTGCCGAAGCTCGACGCTGGGCAGGCGCGCGTCTGGGTCATCACGGTCGACAAGCCGGGCTTCGAAGAGATCGAGCCGCGCATCGTCGAGATCGGGATCAGCGACGGCGTGAACACCGTGCTGAAGACCTCGCTCGAGGGTGAGAAGGTCGTGCGTGACGAGACCGACGCCGCCTCCAAGAAGAAGGGCGGCATGTTCTGAGGCCATGGTCGGAGAGGCCGAGCTACCGCTCATCGAGCTCCGCGAGGTCTCGAAGGACTACGTGAGCGAGGCCGCGATCGTGCGCGCGCTTCGCACGGTGGACCTCAAGATCGAGCGGGGCGACTTCGTCGCGATCATCGGGCAAAGCGGCTCGGGCAAGTCGACGATGATGAACATCATCGGCTGCCTCGATCGGCCGACGCGGGGTCGATACATCCTCGACGGGATCGACGTCACGACCCGCTCGAACGACGCGCGCGCCGTCGTGCGCAACCGGCTCATCGGGTTCATTTTTCAAGGCTTCAACCTGCTGCCGCGCACGACCGCGCTCGAGAACGTCGAGCTGCCGCTCGTCTACCGCGGCATCTCGGGGCGGCAGCGGAGCGAGCGCGCGAAGGGCGCGCTCGCCGCGGTGGGGCTCACCGATCGCATGCACCACACGCCGAATCAGCTCTCGGGTGGGCAGCAGCAGCGCGTCGCGATCGCGCGCGCGCTCGTCACGAACCCGCCGCTCCTCCTCGCGGACGAGCCGACGGGGAACCTCGACACGCGCACGAGCTACGAGGTCCTCGATCTGCTCCAGCGCCTGAACGACCAGGGGATCACGATCGTCCTCGTCACGCACGAGCACGACATCGCGTCGTGCGCGCGACGGGTCGTGCGCATGCGCGACGGTCGCGTGCAGAGCGACACCGTCGCGACCGATCGGCTCCGCGCCGGCGAGGCGCTCGCAGCGCTGCCCCCGCCGGAGCAGGAAAAGTGAGGCTGATCCTCAACGCCATCTGGATCTCGTTTCGCGCGATCGCGCGGTCGAAGGTCCGGGCGGCGCTGACGATCCTCGGGATCCTCATCGGCGTCTCGGCGGTGGTGATCGTGGTCGCGCTCGGCAACGCCGTGCGCGACCAGGTGATGGAGCAGATCAACACGCTCGGCGCGAACACGATCTACATCTTCCCGCAGGACACACGGAGCTCCGGCGCGCGCACGAACGCGCGCGCGCGCCTCACCGAGGCCGACGCTGCGGCGATCCTCCGCGAGGCGAGCAGCGTGTCCGCGATCACGCCGCAGAGCACGACGCGGGCGCAGCTCGTCGTCGGCGATCGCAACCACGCGACCTCGGTGCTCGGCGTCGGCGACGCCTATTTCCAGGTGATGGACTTCTCGGTCGCCGAGGGCGTGACCTTCAGCGCGACCGACTTTCGACTGAAGACGAAGGTCGTGATCCTCGGGGCGTCCGTGAAAGACGAGCTCTTCGGTGGGGGTGACGCCGTGGGCGAGTACATCCGCATCGGGAAGTACCCGTTCCGGGTGATCGGCATCCTCAAGTCGAAGGGGCAGTCGCCGTTCGGGGAAGACCAGGACGATCGCGTGCTCGTGCCGATCGGGACGTTCCGCGCGCGCTTGCAGCGCACCGCGCCCGGCCGGGTGCAGATGCTGATCGCGCAAGCGAGCGACGAGCAGACCGTCGAGCGAGCGACGCGACAAATCGAGCAAATCCTCAGGCAAAGGCACGGCATCGAGCCCGAGGATCAGCCCGACTTCGGCGTGCGCACGCAGGCCGAGATCCGCAAAGCCAACGAGCAGACCTTCTCGATGCTGACGGCGATCCTCTCGGCGATCGCGGGCATCTCGCTGCTCGTCGGCGGCATCGGCGTCATGAACGTGATGCTCGTGTCGGTCACGGAGCGCACGCGCGAGATCGGGATCCGCATGGCGATCGGCGCGAGCCAGGCTGACATCCTGCTTCAGTTCCTGGTCGAGGCCGTCGTGCTCAGCATGATGGGTGGCCTGCTCGGGCTCGGCGCTGGGCTCGGCGTCAACGCGGTGCTCGCGTTCTCGCTCGGGTGGACCTTCACGGTGCCTGCGCAGGCCGTCGTGCTCGCGATCGGCACGAGCGCGACGGTCGGCGTCGTGTTCGGGTTCTTGCCCGCGCGGCGCGCCGCTCGCCTCGATCCGATCGAAGCGCTGAGGCACGAGTGAATTTGCTCGGCACCCTCATCATGCGGCTCTCCGCGTCGCTCGCGCTCGCGCTGCGCGCGGTGCGCAGGAACAAGCTGCGCGCGGGCCTGACGACGCTCGGCATCACGATCGGGGTCGCGGCGGTGGTGACCGTCATGGCCCTCGCGCGCGGCGCGCGCGAGGGCGTGATGGCGCAGGTGAACGCGCTCGGCAGCAACGCGCTCATCGTGTTCCCTCGGTCGAGCCGCACGTCGGGCGCGCGCGACTCGAGTGGTTCGAAGCTCAGCGAGACCGACGTGAAGGCTCTCTTGCGCGAGTCGACGAGCATCGAGGCCGCGGTGCCCTTCCTGCGCGCGACAGCGCTCGCGGTGTACGAGGGCGAGAACGCGTCGACCTCGGTGATCGGCACGCGGCTCGACTACTTCACGATCCGCAATTGGAAGCCCATGAGCGGCGACGTCTGGACGCCGAGCGCGGAGTCGGTCGGTGACAAGGTCGTGCTGATCGGCGTCGAGACCGCGCGCAAGCTCTTCGGTTCGCTCGACCCGGTCGGTCGCAACGTGCGCATCGGGCGCTTCTACTACCGGATCCTCGGCGTCCTCGAGGAGAAGGGCCAGAGCCCGTTCGGTCAGAACCAGGACGAGATCATCGTGATGCCGATCTCGACGATGCGCGGGACGATCGTGCGCACGCGCCCGAACGAGGTCCACGCGATCATGTTCAACGCGACGAGCGCCGAGACCTCGGGTCAAGCGAAGCGGCAAGCCGAGCTCATCCTGCGCGATCGGCACCGCATCCCCGAGGGGATGGACGACGATTTCCAGGTCCTCAGCCAGGCCGAATTTCAAGAGCTCCAGGACAAGATCTTCGGGTTCTTGACGCTGCTCCTCATCGGGGTCGCCGGCGTCTCGCTGCTCGTCGGGGGCATCGGCGTGATGAACATCATGCTGGTGTCGGTCGCGGAGCGGACGCGCGAGATCGGCATCCGCATGGCGATCGGCGCGCGCGAGGCCGACATCCTCACGCAGTTCTTGATCGAGTCGCTCGTGCTCGCGCTCATCGGCGGCGCGCTGGGGACGTTCCTCGGGTGGCTCGCGATCTACGGCTTCGGGCGCGCGCTCAACTGGCAGATCGGGCTCGACTTCGCGACGCTCGCGCTCGCGCTCGGGACGAGCAGCACGATCGGGCTGGTGTTCGGCTTCTTGCCTGCGCGCCGCGCGGCGCGGCTCGATCCGATCAAGGCCCTCGGTCGTGAGTAGCCCTCACAGGCTCGCGACGCAGGGTCCATCTCTCCCCAAATAAAAAAAGAGCCCGCTACGAAATTCGTAGCAGGCTCTCGTGCGTGCTCGATCGACTCGGCGAGCTACTTCTTCATCAGGTCGGCGAACGTCCCGAACTTGGCCTCGCGGCTGACCTGATCGCGGTACTCCGCGTAGGCCTGCTTCTCGGCGTCGTCCTTGAGCGCGCGGATCGAGAGCTTCGTCTCGCCGCGGCGCGTGTCGACCTCGAGGACCTTGGCGTCGAGCTTGTGGCCGACGGGGAAGACCTTGCGGAGATCGGTGCCGCGCTGCGTGCCCGTGTGGCCCGCGGGGATGAAGCCGCGCGCCGCGCGACCGGTGAGGCCGACGATGCGCACGAGCAGACCGGGCTCGGAGGGCAGCACGACGACGCACTTGAGGATGCGGTTCGGGCCGACCTTCGGTCGCGGCTCGCCCTCTTCTTCGACCGGGGGAGCGGGGTGCAGCGAGATGCGGCGAGTCGCGCCGTCGCAGTTGGCGACGATGACGTCGATCTCCTCGTCGACCTTCACGATGTCGCGCGGGTGAGCGACGGGCTTGAGCGAGAGGTCCTGCGTGTAGCAGAGGCCGTCGATGCCAGGCTCGAGCTCGATGAACGCGCCGAACGGCTGGATGCGAACGACCTTGCCCTTGTGACGCGTGCCCGGCGCGAACTTCTGCTGGACGGCGTCCCACGGGTCGTTCGTCATCGCCTTGCGGCTGAGCTCGATCTTGCCCTTCTGGTCGATCTTGAGGACCTTGACGTCCACCGGATCGCCAGGCTTGAAGAGCTCGGTGAGCTTCGCCGTGCGATCGTGGCTGGCCTCGCTCACGTGGACGAGCCCCTCGAGGCCGCCCGCGTCGGGGAGCGCGACGAACACACCCCACTGCACGACGGTGCGCACGACGCCCTTGTGGATCGAGCCGGGCTGCAGCGTCTTCAGCGCTTCGGCGCGCTCGCTCGCGGCCTCGTCGGCGAGGAACTTCTTGCGAGAGACGACGACGTCGCGCCCCTTCTTCTCGTATTGGATGACGTTGAACTTGAAGCGTCGCCCGACGAGGTGAGAGAGGTCGCCGCCCGGCCGGAGCTGCACGAGCGAGGCCGGCGCGAAGGCGCGAAGGCCGTCGATGTCGACCTCGACGCCGGCCTTGACCGCGCCGGTGATGAAGCCCTCGATGGGCTCGCCCGATTCCTTCGCGGCCTCGACCTTGGCCTTGGTGTCGTCGATGGGGAACGGCGCGCGCGCCATGCGCAAGAGGCCACCGCGGAGGCCGTGGCTCGCGACGGTCGCGATGAACTGATCGCCCGGAGCGGGAGGCTCGACCTCACCGAGGTCGCGTCGATCGAAGAGGCCGAGAGCTTTGCCGGCGACGTCGATCCAGATCGCGTCGTCGGTGACCTTCTCGACCTTGCCGAAGACCTCTTCACCGATGCGGAAGGGCAGAGCTTCACGCGGGTCAGGCCGCTTCTTGTGATGCTTGTGGCCCTCGTGACCCTCGTGGCCCTCGCCGCCCTCGTGGTGCTCGTGACCCTCTTCGGTCGCCGCGCCCTCGGGCTGAGGGATCGGCTCGCCGTCGGGGCCGAGCACGGGAGCCGCGGCCTCACCGGGAGGTGCGCCCGCGCCCTTCTTACGACGTCGACGCCGACGCTTCTTCTTCGGGGCCTCGCCGCCCTCACCGGGCGTCGCGCTCGCGTCGCCGGCGGCGGGAGCTTCCTCGCCGCCGTCGTCGTCGCCCTCTTCGTCGTGCTCCTCGCCGGCGTGAGCCGAAGCGTCGCCAGCAGCAGCGTCGCTGGTGGCGGAGGCGCTCGCGGCGTCGTCGGGCTGCGCCGGAGCAGGCGCGGCGGGTGCGGGCGCGGCCTCAGGGGCGGCGCCGTCGGATGATGCGGAGGACGAGGTTGCCTCGGCAGGAGGAGCCGACGGAGCGGCTTGGCTCTCCGTGGCGTCCGCGCCGGCGGGCGATGCGTTGTCGGTTTGGTCGGTGGTCATAGAGCGCTAGCGCGTGCGTGGGTGTGACGTTCGTCGACGACTCGAGAGAGCCGGATGCGTCACCCCACGCCGTTGTGACAAGGTCGGTTTGCCGCGTCGTTCTCGAGGTGTCCGAGGCGCGCGGGGGAGGGGAGACTACCGCGAGAACTACGCGAAAGGCTATGGTGCCGTGCGTTCAGCGAGCGATCGGCAGGTGTTTGTTCTTACCACCGGACCGATCGATTTCTAGCTTGGTGTCCGCGCTCTCGAGGTTCTGCGCGGTCACGCGGCTCACGAGGCGCAGGGTGATCTCCCTGAAGGACGCGGCGATCGCGCTCTCGGGCGCGGCCTGCACGATCGGCGTGCCGGCGTCGCCCCACTCGCGGATGTGCGGGTCGATCGGGATCTGCCCGAGGAGCGGAGCCTCGGCGAAATCGGCGATCGCCTGACCGCCGCCGCTGCCGAAGAGCTCGTGGCGCTTGCTGCAGCCGTCGCACACGAAATAGCTCTCGTTCTCGATCACGCCGAGGATCGGGATGCCGACCTTCTGCGCCATGCTGACAGATTTGTAAACGTCTTGCAGCGCGACCTCTTGCGGGGTCGTCACGACGACCGCGCCCGTGGTTCGCAGCTTCTGCGAGATGGTGAGCGCGATGTCGCCGGTGCCTGGCGGGAGGTCGAGCACGAGGTAATCGAGCGGGCCCCACTCCACGTCCTTCAAGAATTGGAGGAGCGCGCTCTGCAGCATCGGACCGCGCCACACGACGGCTTGTCGCGAGTCCTCGAGCATGAAGCCGAGCGACATCAGCTTGAGGCCGAAGCGCTCGAGCGGCAGGAACTTCTTGCCGTCGGCGGAGACCGGCCTGCCGTTCACGCCGAGCATCGTCGGGATGCTCGGGCCGTACATGTCCGCGTCGAGGAGGCCGACTCGCGCGCCCGCTCGCGTGAGCGAGAGGGCGAGGTTCGTCGCGACGGTGCTCTTGCCGACGCCGCCCTTTCCGCTCATCACGAGGACGATGTTCGCGACGTCGGGGCACGGGTCGTCCGCGAGCACCGTTCGCCGCGCCGTCTCGACCTTGAACGAGACGTCGACCTCGGCCGCGCCCGCCTTCTTCGCCGCGTCGACCACGCGCGCGCGGAGCTCGTCGCGATCGCGGTAAATCGGTGAAGGAAGCGTCAGCGCGATCGCCGCGCGCGCGCCCGTGATTTGGATGCCATCGAGCATGCCGAGCTCGACGATGCTCCGCTTCAGATCCGTGTCGAGGACCGCACCGAGCGCTCTCTCGATCGCTAGCTCGCTCACCGCCATGGGGGCTACCTAGTACCGCCGGTGCGAAGTTCCTAGGGGGTTCGAGTCGCCGACAAAACGACCGCGAGCCCGGCCGCTCTCGCAGCAGGGCTCGCTCAAGACAGACGCGCCGGACCCGTGGGCGAGGGCCGAAAGCGAAACGCGAATGGGGTTGGGGCCCGTGGGCGAGGGCCGAAAGCGAAACGCGAATGGGGTTGGGGCCCCATTCGCTCTCGATGGGGCTGGGGCCCCATCACCCGAAAAAAAACCAGCCTCAGATCCCGCTGAGGACCTCGGTCATGACGGAGCCCGAAGCCTCGACCGATGCAGCGAAGTTCTGACCCGCGTCGTCGATCGCGACCGCTGCCGGGATGACGCAGAGGCCAGCGGTCGACTCGGTGTCGACGGCCTCTTGGAGGTTGCCCGTGACGGTGACCATCGCCTCGGCGGAGGTCACGAGGTTCGTCAGGCGAGCCTCCGCGATCGTGATGATCTCGGGCAGGTACTTCTTGAGGACGGCGATGCGCTGCGCGAGCTCGGCCGTGCCCTCGATGACGACGGCGGGCGGCGTGCACTCGGCCTTCGCGGTCGCAGAGGCATTGCAAGAAGCCTCGCAGTCCGCGCTGACGTCGTCGCAGTTCGGCGGGTCGAGCTGGCCCTTGCACTTCGGCGCGGTCGCGGTGCCCGTGCAAGCCGCGTCGCCGACGCACTCGCCCTCGCACTCGACGCCGACGTTCGGATCGACCTGGCAAGAGCCGCGGCACGTGCCCTCGCAGGTGCCTGCGCACGCAGCTCCCCCGGGCGCGGTCGGCGTGCCGTCGCACTGGCCTTCGCACGAGCCCTCGCAAGCGCCGGTGCAGGTGACGGCGACGTTCGCCGAGCCCTCGCACGTGCCCTTGCAGGAGAACTCACCCTCGCATTTGACCGAGAGCTGGCCCGGCTCGCAGCGGACCTCGACCGAGCCCGGATCGCAGGTGCCGTTCACGTCGCACTTGCCCTCGCACTCGGCCTGGACCTCGGCGCGGAACGAGCACTCGGCCGGCTGGTAGGTGATCGTGATCTGCGCGCGGATCGTCGAGAGCTGGTCCGCTGCCTTCTGGCACCACTGGCGCGCTTGCTCGCGCGGGTCGGGATTCGTCACGGCGTCGGGGGCCTCACCGAGCTCGACCGCCATGTTGCGGCAGACCGTCGCGAGGTCGGTGACCATGGCGCCGGAGGCTGCGGAGAAATCACCCACTGCCTGCATCGCGACTGAGAACTCTGCGTTGAGCGCCGGGTCGTCTATGCCCCAGTCGGTGTCGAGCATGTTGGTGCCCGGCTTGAACTGCGTGCAGCAGAGCGTGTTGAGCGGGTTCGTGATGTTGTCGTCTTGGCAGCCGGCCACGAGGACCGGCGTGACCATGGCGGCAGAGAGACCCGCTGCAGCGACATAGCGAACAAGTGAGGTCTTCATGAGCAAGCTCTCCTAATCGAGGGGCGCGCGCACGCGCGCCGAACCCCAGTCTTCACGAAGCCAAGCACAGCCGATAAGCGGCTGCCAGCCCCTAGCCCGGAAACGGCGGAGCTCGCTTACAATTTGCTAAGTAAAGGCCACTCGGCCAGCAGCTCTATTGGGGCCAGCAGCTCTATTGGGGCCAGCAGGCGAACTGTCCGCTCGCCGCGTCGAACGGCAAGAAACAGCGGTGATAACTCATGTCGGCGGGGCTCAGTCCCTCGCCCTCGTCGAGGCACGTGCCGTGCGCGCCCGAGGGCGACGTCGGGCACTCGTCGTCGGTCGTGCAAGCGTCGGGGAACGACAGATCGAAGCAGCCCTTCTCGCCGTTCGAAGTGTCGACGCACGCGGTCGTGCTGCTCGCGTCGCCGCACTGGAGATCATCGACGCAGTTGAAGCAGAAGTTCGCTGTCGCGGGCGGCGTGCACGTGCCCGAGCGCGGCTTGCACGAGCCGGCGTCGCAGACGAAATCGCTGGGACAATCCTCGGGCGCGACGCACGAGGCGGCGCACGCGAACACCCCGCCGCCGACGTCGACGCACGCGAGCCCGTCGGTGAGCGAGCAGTCGGTCGTGTTCGAACAGGGCGAGCACGGCCCGCGCTTCAGGCACGCGTGACGCAGGAGCGACACGGGCCCCTCGACGTAGGTCTTGCCGTCGGTCGTGAAGTCGGAAGGGTCGACACAAGGCGTGTCCGTGCCCTTGTCGGTGCCGCAGATGTTCGACGGATCGCTCACGATTCCGCAGGCCATCCCGGGCAAGCAGTCGTCGTCGGTCGCGCAGTCGAGGTTCGTGCAGTAGGCCTCGGCGTCGCCCTCGCCGCGGGCGTGACAAGCGAGCGGTCTGCACTCCGCGGCCGAGCATCGATCGGAGCCGACGCCCGCGGTGCAGCCGCTACCGTCGGGGCAGACGGCGTCGTCGTCGACGTCCGGGTCGTCGCACTCGTCGCCGAACGGGCAGGCTTTCAGGATACCGTTTGCTTTAACAACGTCCGTGCAAACGAACACGGTGTCGCCGCCGTAGAGGTCGGTCTCGGAGTCGGCCGCCTGCGGCAGGCAGCCCTGCTGCTTCGGGTCGCCGCGGTACGTCTGGTAACACTCGGTGTGCGAGACGCACTCGAGCATGCAGCGGTTGCCCACGCAGACGTTGTTCTCGAGGCAGAGGTCGGGCTCGCAGCGACCCTCGCAGTGCCCGTCGACGACGACCCCGCCGACGCACGTGTCGCCGCAGCTCGCCCCGAACGACATCAGCGCGCCGAGCGCCACCGAGCCGAGCGCCACCGAGAGAGCGCTCGCAGCCCAGCGAACGCTCCTCCTTGCCCGCATCATGATCCGGATTTCGCAGGTCCGGCCTCGGAAAACCAGGGAAAATGATGGGGGGCAGAGGTGCACCCTACGGTTCGGGATCAGCCTCGGCGCCGCACACCGAGCGGCTTGACGGCACCTCGCGAGGTCGGAATAGTTGGACGAGAGCGCACGGCCATGGCGAACCTCGTGACGATGAGCCCGTTCGACACGCGCCTGGGCCGGCTCGCTCGGGTGACCCTCGCGTGCGCGGTCGCGGCCTCCACCGTTGCGCTCGCCGGCTGCGACGAGGAGGCCCCGCCCTTCCCCGAAGGCCAGGGCCAGAGCTCGAACCCGAGCGCGCGCTACCCGCAGGGCCCCTACGGCATCGAGAAGGGGTCGGTCATCCAGAATTACAAATTTGTAGGCTTCCCCGATCCGCTCGCGGACAAGGAGAACGCCGTCGAGATCCAGCTCGCGGACTTCTACAACCCTTCGGGGGACGAGCTCTACGAGGCGGGCTCGAAGTACGGCGAGGGCACCCCCAAACCGCGCGCCTTGCTCATCAACATCGCGGCGGTGTGGTGCGGACCGTGCCAGTTCGAGAGCAAGGAGATCCTGCCCGAGGAGTACGAGAAGTACCGGCCGCGCGGCGCGCAGTTCCTCCTCGAGCTGGCGGACGGGCCGAACGTCGGCGAGCCCGCTGAGTTCAGCCACCTGGTCTCGTGGACCACGAAGTACAAGACCGCGTGGCCGTCGGCGATCGATCCGAGCTACAAGCTGAGCGCGCTGTTCGAAGCAGACGCGTTTCCTGCGAACATCCTCATCGACACGAGCACGATGGAAATCGTTTCGGTCGTGGCTGGGGTACCCGAATCGGGCGACGACTTCTTCAAGAGCCTCGACGCGCTGCTCGAGCCCGAGTGAACGCGCGCGGCGCTCAATCGAGCCGCGACAACCGAGAGAACGAGAGAGCGAGAGACATGCGACGACGAGAGCTTTCGGGTTGGGGCGGCGTCCTCGGGGCGGCGCTCATCGCTTCGGTGATGACCGGGTGCAGCGGCGGCGGTGGCAAGGCGAACAACGCCGACGGTGAGTCGAGCTCGAGCGCGAGCACGACCAGCACCGGCACGGTCGCGACCCAGGACTCGCCGCCGCCGAAGGGCAACGCTCCCGACTTCACGCTGCCGCTCCTCGACGGGGGCAACGCGAGCCTCTCGGATTACACCGGCAAACACGTCGTGCTCGTCGACTTCTGGTCGACGACCTGCCAGCCCTGCCTCGAGGAGATGCCGCACATGGTGGCGCTCTACGAGAAGTTCAAGGCGAAGGGGCTCGTCATCCTCGGCGTCGCGGGCGACGACTCCGCGACGCGCTCGCGCGTGTCCGCCGTCATCCACGACAACCGCGTCGGCTTCCCGATCTTGCTCGACGAGGACACGTCCGTGATCGTCAGGTTCAACCCGTCGAAGCTCATGCCGTTTTGGGTGCTCATCGACAAGAACGGCAACATCGTGAAGAAGAAGAGCGGCTACGACCCGGGTGACGAGAAGGTCCTCGAGGCCGAGGTCGAGAAGCTCTTGCAATGAGCGCGCGTCGCTCCGTCGCGATCGCGATCGCGGCGCTCGGTGCGGGCGTGCTCTACGCGCCGAGCGCGGCTGCGTTCGACGTGCCCGTCGGCGACGAGACGCTGACGGTCGACATCACGAACAGCATCGCCCTCAGCTACTACTTCGACAACCGCAACGACACCGAGGGCGTGCTCTCGCCGCCGTCGACGGTCGTCGACGACACCTACGGCGAGTTCGTCGACCAGTTCAACGTGCAGGCGTTCTACGCGGGCTTCCGCGCGAACGTGCGCGTCGACATGTTCGAGTATTTCGCGCAGCTCACCGACACGGACCTGCGCGACATCGCGAAGGAAGAGCTCCCGAACGCGACGGGCGCCGAGCGCTACGAGTACGAGAACGAGTTCCGCCGCGAGCTCAACACGCGCTACCTGCCGACGATCTATCCGTCGAAGTTCTTGCTCGGTTACACGAAGTCCGGCGTCGACTTCACCCTCGGCGATTTCTACGCGCAGCTCGGGCGCGGCATCGTGCTCAGCGTCCGCAAGGTCGACGAGCTCGCGCAGGACACGACCCTGCGTGGCTTCAAGGCGAGCTTCAAGAAATCGTGGTCGGACGCGTCGCTCTCGGTCACGGCGCTCGCCGGGCAGGGCAACCCGCTACGCGTCGACCCGCAGAGCGGGCGCAGGCTGCACGGCGACGGGTCATGGCTCTTCCCCGGGATGCCGACCGCGAACGACTTCACGTATTACACCTTCAACGACCAGGGGAGCTCCGAGTACATCACGATCCCCGCGCGGCCCAACTACCTCGAGGACACCATCTACGGCGTCGGGGTCGAGGCCGGACCGCGCCTCGTGCAGTTCGGGGGGAACGTCTCGATCCTCCAGCGAAAGTCCTACGCCGAGCCGTACACGCAGTGCACGGCCGCGGGCGCGCCCGACTGCGCGACGCTCTTCCCCACGTTCTCGACGACGAACCCGTCACGCCTGCGCGACCTCGTCATCACGTCGAGCGGGACCGTGAATTTCCCCAACATCGCGAAGCACGGCGACTTCTACGTGGAGGTCGCCGCGCAGCACAACACGGACGGGCGACCGACCGGCGTCGAGGACGGCGGCTTCGCGCGCGTCGCGGACCTCACGGGCTACGGCGTGTACGCGGCGGGGACGATCAGCGCAGGGCCTGTCGTCGTGACGCTCGAGACGAAGCACTACCGCTCGCTCCTGCCGCTCGCGGCGAACATCTCGAGCGACGGCGTCTCGGACCCGACGTTCGGCGCGCCCGAGTTCGCGACCGTCGTCTACAACCAGCCGCCGAACGCCGACACGTTCTATCAAGAGCCGCTCGGTGCGCCGAACATCTGCATCACCGGCGGTCGCGCGCGCGTCGACTACAGGCTCACGCGCGAGTTCGCGGTGTACGGCTGGCTCGGGTACTTCTCGAGCCTCACCGAGGACAACGCGAACAACGTCGAGTGCTCGACCGAGAACGCGCAGCTCGAGACGCGCACGGTCGACAGCGCGGCCGGCGCAGAGCTCGTGTTCGAGAGCGGTCGCTCCTTCATCAAGGCCTGGATCGGCGGGCGCGACGTCGAGCGCGCCGAGCCCATCGAGTCCGTGAA
Source organism: Polyangiaceae bacterium (assembly GCA_046351325.1). Taxonomy (GTDB): domain Bacteria; phylum Myxococcota_A; class Polyangia; order Polyangiales; family Polyangiaceae; genus Xiheicaenibacterium. The sequence goes on from JAXLYR010000003.1 coordinate 207,306, forward strand.
CACGGGCGGCGAGAGCTCGGTCTTCTACCGCGAGGGCTACATCCGCTACGACCTGCAGAAGCACCTCGCGGGCGACTTCACGCTGCAGTCGCAGGGCTTTCATCGACGGCGCTTCGAGCCGACGCTCGCGCAAGATCCCTGGATGGAGGGTGAGAACTACCTCGCCCTCCGGTGGGCGCCGCACTTCGCGTTCATCTTCGGCTACGAGTACCTCGGGCGGCCGGGGTGCAGCTCGGACCCCGAGGTCGACTTCTGCCACTATTTCAGCGGCGCGGTGCAGTTCAAGGCCGCGGGTCGCGAGAACGCGGCGCAGTGGTTCTTCGACACGGTGAACCTCTTCGTCGGGCAGCGGCGCGGCGCGATCCGCTGCGTCTCGGGCGTGTGCCGGCAGTTCCCGCCGTTCGAGGGGGCGCGCCTCGAGTTGACGTCGCGGTTCTGAAGCAAGCTCGAAGATGCTTGAACGTCGTTAGTACAACGGCGCTCTGTGACTTCAGCTCGCTTGGGTCTGCGCCGGTAGCTCGATGGTGAAGACGGCGCCGCGCGGCTCGTGGTTCGCGGCGGTCACGGCGCCGCCGTGGCTCGCGACGATCGTGCGCACGATGCTGAGCCCGAGGCCGTTGCCGCCCTCGCGGTTCATCGTGAAATACGGCTCGAAGAGTCGGTCGAACGCTTGCGATTCGATCCCGGGGCCCTCGTCGATGATGCGCGCGACGACGACCTCGCGGGCGCGATCGAAGCTCGTCTCGAGCACGAGCCGGTTGCCGCTGGTGCGCGCGGCGCTGCCCGCGGACTCGCGCATCGCTTGGCAGGCGTTGGTGATGAGGTTCACGAAGACCTGCGTGAGCGGGCCGCGCAGGCCGCGGATGGGCGGGAGCTCGCCGTAGCGACGCTCGATGATCACCGCGGACTCGTCGATGAGGTGATCGCAGAAGCCGATGGCGCGCTCGATCTCGTCGTGGAGCGAGAGCAGCGCGAGATCCGCGGAGGATGGGCGCGAGTACGCGACGAGGTCGCGCGTGAAGGAGAGGACACGCGACGCGGCCTCGGCGATGCGCGCGAGGCGATCGCGATCCGCGGCCTCGAGGCCGAGCTGCTCGAAGCGCCGGCGCAAGAGATCGCTGTAGGCGACGATCGACGTGAGCGGATTGTTCAGCTCGTGAACGATGCTCGCGGCCATGCGCCCGAGACCCGCGAGCTTGTCGCTCTGGACGGCTTGATCGCGGAGCGAGTGGACCTCGCGCGCGTCGCGACGGAGCTCGTCCTGGAAGCGCGCTTGACGGATCACCGAGCCGACGGCGTGCGCGAGGAGGTCCGCGCCGCGACGGATCGTCGAGTCGATCGGCCCGTCGACTGCGACGTGCAGCGTGGCCCCGAGCTCGGGCGCGGCCTCGAGGATGAGCTCGTCGTCGCGCTCGGGGAAGAGCCGCGCGGGATCGGGCGCGCGAGGCTCGCGAGGCGTGGGCGCGTGACGCACGATGAGCTGGCCTGCGTTGACGCGCGGGACGCAGACGCCGACCGCGACGTCGCCGAGGCCCTCGGCGAACGTCGAGATGAGCGCCCACAGCGAGTCCTCGAGGTCGTTGCCGGGAGTGAGCGACGCGAGCTGCGTGAGCAAGCGCTCGCCGAGATCCACGCTCCCCAGAACCACGGTCTCTTCCAGACGATCGGCTCTGTGGGACGCGGTCATAGACGTTTGACCTCACGGGTGGGGTCGCTCGAAGTCGGCGACGGGGTCGAGGCTGGATTGCGCGAAGGCGGGACGGAGCTCGGCGACGCCGAGGGGACCGACGAAGGGCTGCGCGACGGCGGCACCGAGCTCGAGCGGCCGCTCTCGGGTGCGTCGCCGCTCGAGCGATCGAGATCGATGATCTTCGCCTCGCCGACGTAGCTCTTCGTCTCGTATTTGGTGATCTTGCCGATCTTGCGGACGATGTCCGCCATGCGCTCGGCCTCGTGCGCGAGGGACTCTGTCTCGCGCTGGTGAGGCAGGCCGTCGCGCGCGCGACGGCGGATGATCTCCGCGTAGCCGAGGACGCTCGTGAGCGGTTGGTTGAGCTCGTGCGCGGCGGCGCCCGCGAGCTCGGCGATGAGCGCTTGCTTCTCGCGCGAACGGAGCTCCTCCTGCGCGGCGTCGAGTCGAGCCTGCATGCGGTTCTTCTCTCGAAGGTCGGTCATGACGCCGACGGAGCCGACAGGCTTGCCGTGATCGACGATGAGCGCCGCGCTGATGAGGACGGGGATGCTGACCCCGCTCTTCGCGAGGACGGTGGTCGAGTGGCTCTCGAGTCGGCCTGCGCCGCCGTGCTCGTTCGACCTGATGAGGCGCATGATCTCGCGCGCGCCGCCCTCTGGGTAGAGGTTCCGCACGTTGAGGCGGCCGAGGACCTCGCTCGCGGCGTAACCGAAGACGCGCTCCGCGGCGCGGCTGAAGAGCAGCAGGTTGCCGCTCATGTCGGCCGAGATGATGGCGTCGACCGACGAGTCGATGACGCGCTCGAGGAACTCTTTGGTCTGCGTGAGCTCGTGTTCGGTCGCGCGCTCCTGCGTCACGTCGCGAAAGCTGACGAGGACGGCCTCCTCTTCGTTCGGGTCGGCCGTGCTGAGCGCGACGAAGCTCGCAGCGACGAGGCGAGGCGCGTACGCGCTGCGCAGGTCGAGCGCCTGCCGAGGACGCGACGAGCCGGGGCCCTCACCGCTGAAGAGGTGCTCGGCGAGACGCTTCGCCTCGGCGCGATCGACCTCGGCGATCGCGTCGAAGAACGTGCCGGTGACCTCCTCCTGCCAGTTCAGGATCTCGCGGGCGCGCGGGTTCGAGAAGAGGACCTCACCCTCGCGATCGATGACGACGATGCCGTCGGCGGACGCGTGAAAGAAGTCCGCGTAGGGCTCGAGGGCGCGGATGCGACGCTCGGCCTCGAAGCGCGCGTAGGTGCTCTCGCGGGTCTGATCGCGGAGGCTCTGCATGATGCGCGCGTTCCTGAGGGCGATCGCGGTCGCGCTCGCGATCGTGCGCGCGAGCCACATGTCGTGCTCTTGCGGTTTGTAGTGCGATCGGCTGCGAAGGAAGAGCACGCCGAGCGGGCGGTCCTCGTAGAGGATCGGGATGCACACGGCCGAGCGAAACGCGGCCGCAGGGATGCCCGAGCGCACGAGGTCGAGCATCGGATCGGTCGCGGCGTCGTCGACGATGAGAGGCTCTCCCGTCTCGAGCACGCGCCGGATCTCGGGGTATTTCATCAGGTCGATCGGCAGATCGCGCAGCTCTTTGTCGTCGCTCGCGGCGACGACGTAGCCGACGCGGCCCTCCTCGCGCACGAGGATGATGCTGCAGCGATCGACGCGCAGGACCTCGGCGATGCGCCGCACGACGAGGTAGAGGATGTCGCGGAAGTCGAGCGTCGAAGACAGCGTCTGGGTGAGCTCGAGCACGACGCGCGCGTCTCGCTCGCGCCGCGCGAGCGCGACGACGTATCCGCGCAGATGGAGCTGGCTCCGGATGCGGGCCACGAGCTCCGCGGTCTTGAAGGGCTTGCGGACGAAGTCGTCGGCGCCCATGTCGAACGCGCGCGAGACCTCTTCGTCGGCGTCGAGGGCCGTGAGCACGACCACGGGGAGCTCGCGCGTCTCCGCCCGGGCCCGGATGGCGCGCAGCACCGTGTAGCCGTCGGGCGGCGGCATCACCAGGTCGAGCAGGACGAGCGACGCGGTGTTGGTCTGGAGCCAGGCGATGGCCTCCTGGCCCGACCCGAGCGCCACGTACCGAAAACCCGCGCGATCGAGAGCTTGCCCAAGGACCCGACGCGATATTGCGTCGTCATCGACGATGAGAACGACGGCCTCTAATGACACCAAGGGCCAGACTACGTTAGCTCAGTTCGGGCGGCGATATTGTCGCTCCACCCCGAGCCTGGACGCGGATGGGACCACCCACCGCGAGTCCGCGCGACGAGGGCGCGGAGGGCGCACACGTTACTCAAACCAATAGAAGCCGCGCGTCCCGTTGCTCGCGAAGTAGACCTGTCGACCTCGATCGTTGACGAGGGAGCTCACCCCGGTTCTCCATTGTGCCGGCCAGCCCAGCCTGCTGCGGCAGAGACTTGGCGTCTCCAAGACTCTCGCGACAGCGTCACCCGGCGGGACCCAAGACGCTCCGAGCTCGAACTCACCACACGCGGCGCCCGTGTCCACGCTCCAAGCGACCCGCAAGCGTGTTGCGTCACCCGGAATCTCATGCGGGACCCAGCCCTTCTGCGTCAACTCGATAGCCTCGGGTGTGGTTCTCATGGGCAATTCGACGAGTCGCTGCTCCACGTGTTGGAGCGCCCAAGTGCCGACGATGAGCGCCGCCGCAAGACCGGTAAGGACCAGCCTATTGGCGTGTCGAGATCGCCACCAAGCGCTCAAAGCTCGATTCCCGTGGGGCCGAACTCCGATGAACAAATCGCGCTGTCGTCCTTGCGGATAACGACGATTTGAGAGCTGGAGAGCCGCCCCGCGTATCCGCAGAACTGACTGCCAACTTGACTGTCAATGAGCACGTCGCTGTCGCCAGTCTCGGTGGTGAGCAATAGGAAATGAGACTGGTCGCCTGGGCCGATGGTCTTGCGCGTGGTGTGGCGAAACGCGCGGTTGACCAGCTGTATCCGCGTCATGGCCGCCCCACGTAGGAAAGCACCATAGCGGCCGAGCATACCGCGCGCGCCGCGCTCACGCCACCGACGGCGCGTCCAGCCAGCGCCCCTCACAACACGAACACGAAGCCACGACATGCGGCCGCGAGCATCGGCGCTTGACTGAGGAGTAAGATTGAAATGGAAGCGACCGATGCCGCAGACAGCCACTCGAGGACGTCGCGACGAGTCGCGCGACGAAGTTCCTGGCGCCCTGCCCTCAGCCACAAGAATGTAATGAGGGACAGCAGCTGAATGAGGCTCGCCACGAACACCCCACCAGCCGAAAGCCAAAGCCAGAAGGTGGGTGGCGCGAGGCTCGGCGCCAACTCGACGAGAGTCCAATATCTGCGGTCGTCGTCACCCAAGACGAATGGGAACTTGTCTCCAAGTACCCACGCCCCCAGGTTTGCGTCCCAGCGAACCGGCTCCGGTCTTATCTCGAGGGCTGCGTGCACGACCCAACGCCTTCGGCCGGCGACTTGCGCGTAGACGGTGCAGCGCCCCTTCTGGCAAACATAGTAGACGCTCAGCTGATCGACCTCGATGGCGTCTGTCGTACAGACCTGGCTGAGCGGGCCAACATAAGTCGCTGACCCCGGGTCCTCGATAGTCATCTCGCACATCGAGTCGACGGCCGCAGGTACCCAACCGCGAATAGGCAAGGATGCCGTATATTGATCGAACGTTGGTCGCTGCCGCGAGCGTGCTTTCGCGAAGCCGACGAGAATGAACGACAGCGCGAGCAGGGCTGGAGCGACCTTTCTCGTGATCCAGCGCAGACGCCGCGAGCCCCCCTCGAAACAACGCATGGCCGCATTCGCACCGGCGCCGAGGACCGCCGCCAGAACGACCATATAATCGGGCACAGCTGTGCGCCAATCCAGCGGAGGTCGACCATGAGGCAAGGGCAAGAGGTCGCGGGAGAATGATGCGTAGCTCTGGACAAAAGGGACCACGCCGAGCAGCGCAAAAGCCCCGAACACCGACAGGACGGTTCGCTTGCCGAGGCGCCACCAATTCACCGCGAGCTGGAGCAGCGCGACGAGAAATAGGACGGCGACAGCCTCCGCCTGGCGTGTCGTCCCGAGGAGGGCGGCAAGAACAGCGCCCGCGCTCCAGAGCACGCCGGATATGGCGAGTGTAGCCGTCAAGCCCAGTCCGCGGACCCCCCGCCCCCTCATACCGAGCTGCGATCCTTGAGGAACCCTGGGAAGCGGTCCTCCACGACCCGTCCCAGAACATCGGCAAGACCCTCCGTTCCAAGGAGCTCCGCCTGCTCGAGCAAATCCGCCTGAAGCGGTGTAAGCGCAAGAGACGCTGTAATGGCGAACAAGAGTCGCTTCCCCGCGGCAACCAGCTCCGACCCATTGCCACAGGTCTCTACGGCTCGGTCATACTGCGTCAGATCGAACAAGCACGTGTCAATTGCCAGCGATAACGGCTCACCCGCGGCGCAAGCTCGAGCAGCATCATGGTAGCTCGTTGGTATACCGTGCATAATCAGGGGAGCTATTGGTCTGCGGTTCACGGCTTCTAGAGGAGCTTGAACAGGACGATTCCGTCGTTCGCCCTCGAGACCAATAGTCCCTCCTCGGAAAGAACGGAGAGGAAATCATGCCAAATGAGCTCCGTGCTCACTGGAGTCGGCATTCGCTCGACAGGCGAGGGGATGTCCCGTGCGACAATGATTGGAGGCTGGGCCCACCGCACCAACGCGACCCGACGCAGCGCTTGAACTTCGAGCGCGCATCTCAGCACGCTCTCGATGGCGTGATTCATCTGTCGACTCAGCAGGCTATCGGCAGTCGTCCGCTCGATCAATATGAACGGTGCGATGGCATTGCCCGCGCACGTACACGCGCCTTTTTGAGACGGTCACCTCGTAGCAGATGGAGTCTTTGCCAATGTCGTTGTCGAGAACCGCCAGGGTCTCGCCATTCGGGATCATTCCGGCGCTGGAACCAGCGTGCGAATGGCACTCTTCGACGCTCTCGAAGTCGGGAGTGGTCCGCCCTCGACTCGAATGCGCTCCCGAGAGCAGCTCACGAGCAGAAGAACGATAGGCAGAAGCGCCTTTTGGAGGTTCACCGGGAAGCGCCCTGCTGCCAATCGGTCGCGTGGGCGAGACATTCAATCAGGTCGCCGTCTCGAATAGCTTGGTTCATTCCGGCATCCAATTGCTCCAGCGCAACGTCGGGCGCAGTTCCAATGAGCGTCATTGCCTGTCGTAGATTCCTGTTCATTAGCAGGCTGGAGGGTGGGGAGCGAGCGTCATGGATTTACGGTGACGGAGACTATGCCGCAAGCGAACCAGGTTGCTCCGCATAGGGCCAGGGCGATCGGTGAGTGTCGAACGACATACCAGCCCGCGCATAGCAGGAAGAGGATTGTGCCGCTGATTGCGATCAGCCAATTGCGTGCAGAGGGTGTCGCCACTGGGAACATCCAGAGGAACGGCACCCCGGCCAGCACCCCCGCAAAGTGCTTGATGCCGCTTCCGTTTCTGATGGTTGCCAACGCGGTCGATGTTATCGCGCTTGCGAGCAGAACGATTGAGGCGCAGCCGAGAAAGTTGCGCCGATAGCGATCGGTTGAAGGTGTCACCAGACTCTCCGGACATGTTCAGGATGACGGCTATTCCCGATAGGGAGCTCGCGGTGTCCAGGGCGTGAAGAACCCGTGGGGACAGCGGGGGCTGGCGCTGGTTGGGGGTGATAGGCGGGTCCGGATTGAGCGGTTATTCGGGCGGGACCGACAAAGAAGGGGGGTATTCGGGGAATCCCCCCGCTGGATGTCGGGAGCCAAGCTGCGAGGGCCGCGGGGCGAGTGAAAAAGCGGCGGGGACAGCGGGGGCTGGCGCTGGTTGGGGGTGATAGGCGGGTCTGGATTGTGCGGTTATTCGGGCGGGACCGACAAAGAAGGGGGGTATTCGGGGAATCCCCCCGCTGGATGTCGGGAGCCAAGCCGCGAAGGCCGGGGGCGCAGCGCGGGCTCGGGGGCGCAGCGCGGGGCCGGGGGCGCAGCGCGGGGTCGGGGCGACGGGCCGGCCTGGGGTGGGGTGGCCGCGGGGAGAGCCGCTCGTCGGCGTTGTTTTAGCGGGTCACCCGCTAAACTGAAGCGGCTTTGGCTACGATTTGAGAAGCTGTGCGTTATCTGCGGGAAGTGGATGGCTTGATGTGACTGGTCAGTCGATAAAGGCGTCTCATTGCCTGAGCCAGTTAGCGGTCGATTCGTCAGAATGGTCGATTGGTCGATGCATTTTAACGGGTAGACCGCTAAAGTCATGTAAGGCAGCGCTCAGGATGATGAGGGGATAGTCATGGCGCGTGGGCGGTTCCGGGGGCCTTACAAGCGGAAGCAGAAGCGCAATCTGCCGCGGCTCCCGCGTACGAAGGTGCGGATCAAGAAGGAGATCGGCCCTCTCTTGCGCCGGGCGCGGCTCGCGGCGGGGCTCACGCAGGCGGCGCTCGGAGTGCGCATCGGCGTGGGTGGGCTGACGGTCTGTCGTTGGGAGCTCGGTCGCTTCGCGCCGACGCGTCGCAATTTCGAGGCGATCGTGGCGCACCTCAGGACGATCCGGCCCGATGTCGCCGATTACCTTTGGGGTGAGGCGACGGGGAATCCTGCGCCGGCGCCTCCTCCGCCGTCGGTTCCGGCGCTTCGGGCGGGCGTGCTCGAGCTGGCCGACGTGCTGGACGCATCGCCGCGGCGGGCGCGCGCAGCGGTGGAACGCCTCTTCGCGGCGCTCGTCGCGGAGCGGTTCACGCTCGCGGGGGCGCACGGCGCGGTGGAGGCTTGGATCGCAGAGGTCGAAGGGCGTTCGCAGAGCGGCTGAGGGCTTGTCGTCCCCTCCCGATGTTCGTATCTCGTCGGTCGAGGACGAATGGGCGATCGCCTTGTTTCCCCTGTGACCGCGCCGGACGACGATCGCTTCGATCGGCTGTTTCGCCCGTCGACGCTCGACGAGTACGTCGGGCAAACCAAGCACAAGGAGAACCTGAAGGTCTTCGTCGAGGCCGCGCGTCGCCGGCGCGAGGCCCTCGATCACGTGCTTTTGTGCGGGCCGCCGGGGCTCGGCAAGACGACGCTCGCCCATATCTTGGCGCGTGAGATGGGGGTCGGCCTTCACGCGACGAGCGGGCCGGCGATCGAGCACAAGGGCGCGCTCGCGGGTCTGCTCACGAAGCTCGAGCACGGGGATGTGCTCTTCATCGACGAGATCCATCGCCTGTCGCCGGTGGTCGAGGAGAGCCTCTACCCCGCGATCGAGGACTTCCAGATCGACATCATGACGGGGGAGGGGCCGTACGCGACGACGATCCAGCTCGCGCTGAAGCCGTTCACGCTTGTCGGCGCGACGACGCGCACCGGGCTCCTCACGGGGCCGCTGCTCTCGCGTTTCGGCTACGTGATGCGGCTCGACTATTACCCGGTCGAGGAGCTCGAGCAGATCGTGAGGCGGAGCGCGGGGCTCATCGAGGTGCCGATCGAGCCGGGCGGCGCGACCGCGATCGCGACCCGCAGCCGCGGTACACCGCGCGTAGCGAATCGGCTGCTCAGGCGCGTGCGCGACTTCGCTGAGGTCTTGGGCAAAGGCGCGATCACCGAAGCCATCGCGCGGAGCTCAGCGGAGCGGCTCGACGTCGACGACCTCGGGCTCGACGCCATGGATCGCCGGCTTTTGTCGGTGATCATCGACGACTACGACGGCGGGCCGGTCGGGCTCGATACGCTCGCCGCGGCGCTCAGCGAGCCTCGCGACACCGTCGAGGACGTGTACGAGCCGTATCTTCTTCAGCAGGGTTTCCTCGGGCGAACGCCGCGCGGGCGCATCGCGACACGCAAGGCCCACGAGCACCTGCGCAAGCCGCTGCGTCCCCCGGGCACGAACCAGGGCAAGCTGTTCGAGTGACCGGGTCGTCCGCGTCGCTGCGCGGGCGAGTGGTACGCTCGACACACGCATGGCGGCGCGGTCCCCCCATCATCTGTTGACGTACGCCGAGTATCTGACGCTCGAGCGAGACAGCGGCACCAAGCACGAGTGGTGCGCGGGGCAGGTCTACGCGATGGCCGGCGGCACACCCGAGCACGCGAGGCTCTCCGCGCGGGTGATCGCGGCTCTGCTGGCGGCGCTGAGAGGGCGTGGATGCGAAGTGTTCAGCTCCGATTTGAAGATTCGCGTCCAGGCAACCGGGCTCGCGACCTACCCCGACGCCACGGTGGTCTGTGGCAGCATCCAAGCGGCCACGGACGACCCGAACGCGGTCGTCAACCCGACGTGCATCGTCGAGGTGCTCTCGCCAGGAACAGAGGCTTATGACCGAGGCGAGAAGCTCTGGCACTACCAACAGATCGCGGAGCTCCGCGCCGTCCTCTTCGTCGCGCAGGACTGCCGGCGGCTCGAGGTAGTCGCGCGCTCCGCAGAAGACGCCTGGTCTCGATCGAGCGTCGAGGGGGACGGGAGCCTCTCGCTGGGCACGCTCGGTGTGACCCTGTCGATCGGCGATGTGTTCGGCCCTGCGGCGTGAGTCGGTCGCGTGCGCCGGGCGCGTCCCCGTCAGTCGTCGGGATCGTCGCCGAACAGCGCGGCGACCTTCACCTCGACGGCGTCGAACGGCTCGCCGCGCACGAGCTCGTCAGCCTCCGCGACGAGCACGATGACATAGCCATCCGGGCCGTACCGATGCACCGTCAGCGGAGCCTCTTGACGGTATCGGTGGTGCGATTCGACTCACTCACGATCTCGCAGATCCAGTCGGGTCGGACCATCATCGGTCGCTCCCGGGGAAGGTGCGCTACGTGCTCGCGACGCCAACCGGCGAGGTCAGGTCGAAAGCCGCGACCATCCAGGAGGATGTCCACCTCGCTCGCGATCCACCAGCCTCCGGGCTTGGTGGGCCCACCCGGACGGCGCACGAACCCAGCCAGCGCGATGGCGACGGAGACCTCCGCCTGACCGTGCGCCATAGTCGGCGCTGCCTTCGGAATCAGCTCGGCGTCGATCAGCTCGAGCCGCGCGTCCTCCGGCTGGGCGAGCCAGTCGGCGACCGTTGCAGATTTCGGGGAGGTCGCGATCGACATCGCTTCCTCACGGTAGCACGCACATGGAGATGCCCCTATTCGGGTGACGGCGGGCGCGCCGACGTGCGCGGCTGGGTCTCGCGCCATACAGGAATGTAAGCGACGACGCGACCAGGGCGATCGGGCGATCCAAGCACCTCGATCGCGCCGCCGTGGAGCTCCACGAGGCTCCGCGCGAGGCTCAAGCCGAGCGTGAGACCGCGCGCGCCGCTCGCTTGCTTGCGCGCGAAGAGCGCCGTCAGATCCGCGGTGGTGAGACCCGAGAGCGAATAGTCGACGTCGACCCGCAGGCGCCGAGACGGGATCGCGAGGGTGGGGATCGGCGTGCGGGTCGCGCTGCGAGGCGGGGCGGGGCGCGGTTGGCTGCTCGGCTCGCGCAGGCCACGACCGCTCGGTTGGGCCGGTGGTGGACGCTCCGTGCCGGTGATCGCCGCGCGCACCGTGACGACGGCGACGGACGCGCCCGCGTCGTTGGTCGAAGCGCGCATCGCGTGGGCGGTGACGAGCGCGAGCGCGCGCGTGAGATGGGTCGGATCGGCGTCGACGGGAGGGAGGCCGTCGGGCGCTTCGATGCGGAGATCGCAGCCCTCGGGGGCGAGCTCGCGCGCGACCTTCGCGACGCTGGTGAGGAGCACGGACGCCTCGATTCGCTGACGGCTGAGCTTGAGCTGCCCCGCCTCGACGCGCGCAGCGTCGAGGATGGTCTCGATGAGCGCGACGAGCTCGCGGCCGCGGTTCGCGATGAGGTCGAGGCTCTCGCGCTGAGAGGTCGAGAGAGGTCCGCGATCGATCGAGTCGGCGAAGCCCATGATGGCGTTGAGCGGGCTCTTGAGGTCGTGGCTGACGCTCGCGAAGAAGAGGCCGCGCATGCGCTGAGCGGTGTCCTTCGCCTCGAGGGCGCGCTCTTGGGCGGCCGCGAAGACGCGGAAGCGATCGGCGAGCTGTAGCGCGGCCTCGGCGAGATCGCCGACGACCTCGAAGCGCGCGTCGATCGCGGCCTCGCGCCCGCCGCGCGCGAGCAGCTCGTCGGTGCCGAGCGAGTTGAGGCGCGAGGCGGCGCGCGACAGATCGCGCGAGACGAGGCGCGCCACGATCCACGCCGCGAGCAGCGCGAGCGCGCTGAAGCCGAACGCAGCGCCCGCGAGCGGGACGGTCTCGTCCCACGGCGTGTCGGTCGCGACGTCGACGATCGCGGTCGCGTCGGGCGAGGGGACCGCGAGTCGCAGGCGGCCGTCGTCGGTGTGCTGCAGCGCGGGGCGATCCTCGTTCGAGGGCTCGAGCTTGACCTCGTAGCCGAGGTTGCGCGCCGCTTGGATCGCAGCGCGCTGGCCGTTCTTCGCCGCGTCGCCGACGCCGAGCGATGCGTGGCCAGAACCCGAGATGACGCCCCTCACGATCGCCGTCGCCGCGGTCGAGCGGCTGCGCTCGGTCATCGCGCGCAGGTGCGCGTGGCTCGCGAGCGCGCCGCCCACACCGACGAGCGCGACTGGGATGACGACAGCGACGGTCGCGCTGCGCACGCCCGCGCGACGTGGGACCCCACCGACGCGGAGCTCGTCGAGGTGCTCGGTCACCGGATCGGCTGGCGCGCTCTCGAGCAATCTGCTGACGAGCGTCCGCGCGAGGACGTACGCGGGGATCGACGAGGCCAGCGCGAAGGTCACGCCGAGCAAGAGGAGCTCGCGCGCGATCGCGGTGCCGGCCTCGCTCGGTCGCGCAGCCGGCAGCGAGAGCACGATGGAGATGAGCGCGCCGTTCGCGAAGTTGGTCGCCGCCGCGCGGAACGGCAAGCGACGCAGCTTGTCGATGTCCGCCGCCTCGACGGCGTTCGATCCGAGCGCGAGCGTGCGAAGGAGAAAGCGATGGCTCCTCAAGAGCACCGCGGACGCGAGGCCCGCGACGACCGCCGCGAGCGCGCCACCGGCCGCGATGCGCCCGAGCATGCCCGCGTAGAGCTCGACCTCGAGGCGGAGCACGCCCGGCGTGAACGCAGCGAGCGCGGCGAACGACCCCGCGGCGAGCACGCCCGACTGCGCGATGAACCGCTTGCGAAACCCGACGGCCGCGCTCACGTGTCGCCTCGGTCGCTCGTCGGCGCGGGCGGCACCGAGACCGCGGAGATGCGGCCCTCCGACGCGATGCGCTCCTCGACGGTCGCGCTGGGCAGGCGAAAGGTGAACGTCGAGCCGCGCCCGACGGCGCTCTCGACGCGGATGTCGCCGCCGTGCAGCTCGACGAGTCGTTTGACGGTGGTGAGCCCGAGCCCCGCGCCGCCCTGCCTCGCGTGCGTGCTCGTGGCTTGGCGATAGGCCTCGAAGATGGCCTCGCGCTCGCTCTCCGCGATGCCATAGCCCGTGTCTGCGACGGCGATGGTCACCCAGCCGTCTCCGCTCTGGACGATGCGGACTGTGACGCTCCCGCGAGGCGTGAACTTCACCGCGTTGGTGACGAGGTTCGTGAGGATCTGCCTCACGCGGCGCTTGTCGGCGTTCGCGAACACGCCGCGCTCCGCGTCGAGGTAGAGGTCGAGCGGTTTGTGTCGCGCGACGGCGCGCGCCTCGCGCACGACCTCCTCCGCGACGCCCGCGACGTCGACCGCGCGCCTCGCGAGCTTGAGCTCGCCGGTCTCGAGCGCCGACAGGTCGAGGATGTCGTCGATCAAGGTGCGGAGGTGCTCGCCGCTGGTTCGTATGACCTCCAACGATTCGCGCGTGTCCTGCGTGAGCGGGCCGTCGACGCCGCTCTCGAGCACGTGCGTGAAGCCGAGGATGGCGTTCAGCGGCGTGCGCAGCTCGTGGCTCAGCCCCGCGAGGAACTCGAGGCGCTCGCTGTCGGTGCGCGCGGCCTCGCGCGTGTCGGCGCGGTAGCTCTTCTCCGCGGCGATGAACCGATCGACGAGCGTGTTGAACGCCGAAGTGAGCACGCCCACTTCGTCGAGCGCGCGGATCGGGATGGGCTGTCCCGACACGGCGCTCTCGGGGTTCGCCATGTCGGCGATGCGCTTGCGCACGTACGCGACCTCGTCGTGCGCCGCGCGCGCGAAGGCATAGGTCACGGCGGCCGCGACGCCGACGAGGAGCGCCGTCAGCGCCGCGACGGCCTGCGCGAGATCGAGCGTCTCGGGCGGCGTCGCCGGGGCTGCGACGAACGCGACGACCGAGAGGTGCTCGAGCGGCGGTCCGAGCGGTCGCGTCGCGTAGCGCTGTCGGCCGCTCGCCGTCTCGATCACCCCGGCCTCCGAGACGAGCATGTCGAGCACCGCGCTCTGCGAGACGTCGTCGAGGCTCGCGTTGACGACGGTCTGCCCGTCCTGCGTCACGAGCATGAGCTCGGTGCCCGAGCCCTGCGCGGCCTGCGCGATGAACGGTCCGCGATCCTCGAGCGCGGTGTAGCGCAGGCGTGCGGCCATGGTCGTGGCGACGACGTCGGCGCGATGCTGCGCTTCGCGATCGCTCGTGCGGCGGATCTGCGTGAGCGCGAGACCGACCAGCGTTGCGGCCGTCGCGAGCCCGATCACCACGACGATGAGCGGCGCGATCGGGTACAGCGGCAGGCGGCGGCGCACGACGGCCCCGCGGTCAGGTGTCGGTGGCGAGCAGCGCGAACGTCGCGTGATCGAGCCAGCGACCGTCGCACCACTCGGCTTGTCGAGCGATCCCCTCGAAGCGGAAGCCGAGCCTGCCGATCACCCGGAGCGAGGCGTGATTGTCCGTCGCGGCCGCGACGCGGACGCGGTGCACGCCCATGCGGCGGAACGCGAAGTCGACGCACGCCGACGCGGCCTCGGTCATGTAGCCGCGGCGGTGCGCCTCGTTGCGGAGCCAGTAGCCGAGCTCGGTCGCGCGATGCAGGTGCACGCACTGCTCGAGGCCGACGATGCCGAGCAGCGTGTTCGTCTGCTTCTCGCGGATGATGAAACGGACGGCGCGGCCCTGATCCCAATCGGTGGCGCAGGCCTCGGCGAAGCGGCCGCTCGCGACCGGATCGGTGTGGTACTGCACCCACGGGAGCCAGCGCTGCAGCGTCGCGCGCGAGCCGTTCACCGCGAACCAGAGCTCGTGGCCGTCGCTCGGATCGACCGGCAAGAGCACGAGCCGTTCGCTCTCGACGGGGCGCTTGTGAAGGTCGGCGCGAGAGGGGATCGTCAGCATGAGGTCGTCGCTCACTTGCACTCGGTTCGAGCGACGTAGGCCTCGGGGTGCCCGCCCTCGAAATCGAGCCAGGCCACGTACCACTCGCCCTTCTTGCGGCCCGGCGAGGCGCTCGGCGTCGGCTGCTCCATCGTGCCGACGCGCGCGAGCACCGAGGGGTCACCGCTCAGCCCATCGCGATCGAGCTTCGCCGTCATCACGCGGTTGCGCTCGTACCAGAAGATCTGCGCGGTCTCGCCGTCGCTCGCGATCGCCGGGTGGCGCCCCGCGTTCTTGACCAGCTCGCGCTTCCACAAAGGCTTGGCCTCGCCCTTCGGGATCATCGCGACCCACACGCCGTCCTTGCCGATCTCGTTCCACCCGATGAAGCACGCGTCCTTCGTGCAAGCCATCGACGGAGTCTCCGCGCGCGACCGGTCGGTGTTCAAGGTCTCGAGGTCGCCGAGCACCCGATCGGGTGAGGTCGCGGTGAGCCCGTCGGTGTTCACGGCCTTCTGCGGGAGGCCTTCGAGCGGGATGCGGTAGTGCATCGCGAGGATCTCGGAGTCGCGCTCGAGCCGCATCGTCATGTGGAGCGAGCTCACGTCGGGCCACGCCATCGGGAAGCGAATCTTGGCGCGACCCGACGGTCGAAAGACCGTGAGGCGCGCGCGATCGCTCGTCGGCTCGAGGTTGAAGTCGTAGTAGCGCGCGTAGAGATCCTCGGTGTTTTGGTTCGTCGGCTCGACCCAGGTGAGGAGCAGCTGGTTCTCCGCCATGACCGAGGCCGTCGGCCAGCTCGCGAACCCAGGCGCTTGCGCGACGAGCTTCGGCCCGGTCGCGACGCGCCCGTCCGCGTCGAGCATGCGCATGTAGACGCCGGCCTCGTGACCGCGCGAGTCGAAGTACGTGACGAGGAATTTGTCTGCGACGCCGATGATCTCCGGGCGCTGAACGCTCTGCGCTTCACCGGTGATCGGGAACGGCAGCGTGCGCGCGCGGAGCGCGTCGTCGAGCGCGACCGCGTACGCTTGCTCGACGCCCGCGTCGCTCTCGGTCCAGCCGATGAGCGCCACGCCGCTCGACACGGCGACGGTCGGGCGGCCCGCGTTGATCACGCGGACGCGCTCCTCGAGCTGATCGTAGGTGCGCGGTCGGCCGAGGCCGGTGAGCGTGCACGCGGGCTGGTCTTTGTTCCCGCTCTTCACCGTGGCGAGGTGCTGCGCGAACGTCTGGGGGATGTGGTGATTCCCAGCGTCGACGGCTTCTTTCAGCTTGGCGCGAGCGCCCTCGAGGTCGCCCTT
Source organism: Polyangiaceae bacterium (assembly GCA_046351325.1). GTDB lineage: Bacteria > Myxococcota_A > Polyangia > Polyangiales > Polyangiaceae > Xiheicaenibacterium. The sequence goes on from JAXLYR010000003.1 coordinate 223,494, forward strand.
CGCGATGAGCTCTTGCGCCTGCGCGACGAGCGGTCGGAACGGCAGCCCGTTGTCGAACGTGAGCAGCGTGGTGCTCGCGCTCGCCGAGGCCGAGGTCGCGACGACAGGCGGCGCCGGCGGTGACTCGACCGGAGTCGACGAGGCCACCGCTTGTGCGGGCGGATAGAAGCGCCGGTATCCGAAGTAACCGGCTGCGACGAGGCCCGCGAGCATCGCGAGCATGAAGAGCGTGCGCCCCGTCTTCGGCTTGAGCTCGGGCGGGAGATCCGAGGCGGAGGGCCCCGTGGTCGGCGCGGGCGACGGCGAGATCTGCGACGGATCGCGACCCGAGGGTTGATCGGGGCGAGGCTGCGGCGTCGACGTCGAAGGCGAGCTGACCGTGCTCGTGAGGTGCGCGCTCGAGGTCTGTCCGCTCGAGGTCGTGAGCGAGCCGCGCGGGTTGTCCGCGGTCGACGCAGCGGGCGCGCGCCGCTCGGTCGAAGACGGGCTCGACGCGGACTCGGAGCCGAGACCCATCGCGATCGCGAGCTCGTCGGCGAACTCCTTCGGCGTCTGGAAACGGTGCTCGATCTCGCGCGCGAGAGCCTTGTTGAACCACGCGACGAAGGCCTCGGGGAGGTCGGGGCGGAACTGTCGCGGGTCGGGCAGGATGTTCTGCGCGATCTGCGCGAACGTCATCGCCACGCCCTGATCGGTCGACCACACCGTGCGGCCCGTGAGCGACTCGTACGCGATGCAGCCGAGCGCCCAGAGGTCCGCGCGCGCGTCGACCGCGCCCTGACCGCGCACCTGCTCCGGGCTCATGTATGCGGGCGTCCCGAAGACCGCGCCCTCCCTCGTGAGGCGCGCTTGCGCCGCGCCGTCCTCGACGGGCTGGTAGAACTTCGCGAGGCCAAAATCGAGGATTTTGGCGAGCAGCCGACCCTCTTCGTCCTTCGTGACGAAGATGTTCTCGGGCTTCAGATCGCGATGCACGATGCCCGCGGCGTGCGCTCGCGTGAGGCCGCGACACGCCTGCGTCATCACCGTCACGGTGGTGTCGACGTCGATCTGTCCGAGCCGCACCATCTGCTCGTAGAGGCTCTCGCCCTCGAGCAGCTCGAGCACGAGGAACGGTCGACCGTCCTCGAGCCGGCCCGAGTCGTAGACGTCGCAGATATAGGGACTGCGGATCGCGGCGACGGCCCGAGCCTCACGCAGGAAGCGCTCGACGACGATGGTCGAGGACGTGAGCTCTTGCGCGAGCACCTTGATGGCGACGCGCTTGCCGATGTCGACGTTCTCCGCCTCATAGACGGACGCCATCCCGCCACGGCCGAGTTCGCCGGTGACGCGATATTTGCCGGCGATGACGAATCCGACCGGGATCTTAGCCTTTTGGGTCGACGCCATCGGCTCGAGCCTAGACGCGCAGCCTATTCGACAGCACCGCGCTCATCAACAGGGGCTCGCAACCTGCCACCGAAACCATCCGGAAACAATGTATCGGCTACGACACAACCGCCTGACAGCGCCGAGGAAGCCATGAAGAGGGTCGTCGCCATCATCCGCCCGTTCAAGCTCGATGAAGTCAAAGACGCGCTCGCCGAGATCCCCATCGGCGGCATGACGGTCACCGAGGTCAAAGGCTTCGGTCGTACCGGCGGCAAGAAAGAGGTCTACCGCGGCTCCGCATACGTCGTCGACTTCGTCCCGAAGGTCCAAATCGACGTCATCGTTGCGGACGGTCAGGTCGAGAGCGTCATCGACGCGATCTTGAAGAGCGCAAAGACCGGCCGAATCGGCGACGGGAAAATCTTCGTCTACCCGGTCGAAGAGGTCATCCGCATCCGCACCGGCGAGCGCGGCGAAGACGCCATCTGAGGCGCCGCATCGTTCGGCCTCCAAACGGTCTCGCCCCCAAATGATTTTTACACGTGTTTTCGCACGTGGCCCAACCCAGAGAGAGAGCACAGAGGAAACGCCATGACGCCCAAAGAGGTCATCGAGTTCGCCAAACAGAACGCGTGTGAGTACGTCGACCTGAAGTTCGTCGACCTGCCCGGCACCTGGCAGCACACCACCATCCCCGCGCGCCGCCTCGACGAGGCCCTCTTCGAGGACGGCATCGGGTTCGACGGCTCCTCGATCCGCGGCTGGCAGCCCATCAACGCCTCCGACATGGCGATCATCCCGCTCGCCGACACGGCGCGGCTCGATCCCTTCTACGAGCGCAAGACGCTCCACCTCGTCTGCAAGGTCGTCGACCCGATCACCGGTCAGCCCTACGGCCGCGACCCCCGCTACATCGCGCAGAAGGCAGAGGCTCACCTGCGCTCGACCGGCCTCGCCGACACCGCTTACTTCGGCCCCGAGGCAGAGTTCTTCGTCTTCGACTCGGTCCGCTACGAGAACACGCAGAAGGGATGCTCCTACGAGGTCGACAGCGAGGAGGCTCACTGGAACAGCGGCAAGCCCGGCCTCGGTCATCGCGTGCGCCCGAAGGAGGGCTACTTCCCCGTGCCGCCGAACGACACGCTCGGCGATCTGCGCAACGACATCATGAGCAAGCTCACCGCGACGGGCCTCACCGTCGAGGTCGGTCACCACGAGGTCGCGACCGCTGGCCAGTGCGAGATCGGCATTCGTTACAACACGCTCACCAAGATGGCGGACGACCTTCTCTGGTTCAAATACTGCGTGAAGAACACCGTGCGCGAGCACGGCAAGACGGCGACCTTCATGCCGAAGCCTCTCTTCGGTGACAACGGCAGCGGCATGCACTGCCACCAGTCGCTGTGGAAGGACTCGAAGAACCTCTTCGCCGGCGACGGCTACGCGGGCATGAGCGAGCTCGGCCTGCACTACATCGGCGGCATCCTCAAGCACGCAAAGGCTCTCGCGGCGCTCACCAACCCGACGACGAACAGCTACCGCCGGCTCGTCCCCGGCTACGAGGCTCCCGTCAACCTCGCGTACTCGAGCCGCAACCGCTCCGCGTCGATCCGCATCCCGATCGTCCCGGGCGGCTCGTCGAAGGCCCGCCGCATCGAGGTCCGTTTCCCCGATGCGACGTGCAACCCGTACCTCGCGTTCGCCGCGATGATGATGGCCGGCCTCGACGGCATCGTGAACAAGATCGACCCGGGCGATCCGCTCGACAAGGACATCTACTCGCTCTCCCCCGAGGAGCTGAAGGGCGTGCCGCACATGCCCGGCTCGCTCGCCGAGGCCATCGACGCGGTCGAGCGCGACCACGAGTTCCTGCTCCGCGGTGAGGTCTTCACCAAGGATTTGCTCGACACGTGGATCGACTACAAGACCGAGCGCGAGCTCGATCCGGTGCGCCTGCGCCCCGTGCCGTACGAGTTCTTCCTCTACTACGACGCTTGAGTTTGCTGAGTTTGCACGGGCCAACCTTTTTCGCTTCGCGAAAAAGACATGGCCCGGGAGCGGGGCCCCAACCCGCTGAGAGAGAACGGGGCCCCAACCCCGTTCTGGTTTTCACGGCCTACCTTTTTCGGTTGGCCCGTGAGAGTTCTAGCCCGGGAGCCAGCCGCGCATGCGCGAGCGCAGGCTGCCAGCGTTCGCGCTGGAGCCGTCGCTCAACATCGCGCCGACCGCGGCCTTCGTGTAGATGCGCAGCGTCTTGACGACGGTGCGTGCGTCGAGCGCGCTCGTCAGCTGATCCATCAGGCCGAACGGCAGCATCGCCGGGATGAAGCCGCGCGCGTACTCGAGCGCGTAGCAGTGGTCCGGCATGCGGTAGCCGCGCGCGGTCCCGCGCGGCATGTGGTGCATCTCACCGGGCCTGAAGATCTCGCGCTTCTCCGCGCCCTCGTCGAAGGCCCACTGCTCTCCCTCGAGGATCATGAAGTAGTCGTCCGCCATGAAACGGCCCGAGAAGCCCTCGGTGCCGATCGGCGTGCCGAACACGATCACGTACTCGGAGACGGACGCGTGCAGCACGGTCATCTGGCCCATCGCGCCGCCCGCGATGTTGAAGACCCACTCGTCCTCCAGGTTGATTTGCCCCGGATAGATCTCGTTGAGACGGCCGCGGATGATGGCGACCTTGTCCTTCAACGAGCCGCCGCCCTCGACGGCGAGCTTGGCGGTTTCGTGGAGAACCTCGGGATCGAATACGTAGCGCACGGGACCTCGATCAACTCTGGACGGCGGGTTGCTCCGGCGCTTCGCGCATCGTCCCTTGCTCGACGCCGTCATAGACGACGCCATACGGCGAGCGGTAGCTGCCGAAGATCCGATCGCAGAACGTGAAGAACTGCCCGAAGTTGTAGTTGTTGAGCTTGTGGTGGAGCGTGTGATGCGCCGTGAAGTTGATGCCGGCCCAGCGCACCCAGGTCACGCGCTCGTGGATGAGCGTCGACCAGACCTGCAGGAAAATGAGGAAGAACGCGTAGAGCCCGACGTGCATCGGGAGCACGAACGCGAGGATGTGGTGCGGCAGCGCCTGCATGAAGCTGTCGATCGGGTGGAACGCGAGGCTCGTCCACGGCGTCGGCGTGCGGAACTGGTGATGCGGGAAGTGCAGTCGCCGATAGAGCAGCGGGTGGTGCAGGATGCGGTGCGCCCAGTAAACGCCGAACTCGGTGACCACGAGGACGACGACGACCGAGAAGAGGAAGTAGCCCCAGCCGTGCTCGCTGAAGTCGAAGTAGAGCCGGCTCTTGCCCACGACCATGAAGTGGTGAATCGGGGCGGTGAAGACGGCGTTGCCGAACACGTTGTAGAGCGTCCAGCGCCACTCGCGCCCGCGCTGCTCGCGCTCCTTCTCGACGTCGTCCTTGGGGAAGAAGCGCTCGCGGCGCAGGACGAAGTAGTAGAACCAGCTCGTGCCCGAGGTGATCGGATAGAACGCTAGGCCCCCGAAGAAAAGCACCAGGAAAGAACCCCAAATCGTCTTCGGGGCGATGATCGCTTCGAGCAGGGCGTTCAATCGAACCTCCGTGTGGCGCAGCGTCTTGCTCGCGCCGAGCGGTCCAAGCAGAAGAGCGTCCCCTCGTTACCAGAAACGTCTTTCGCTGTCCTAACCCGTCGCATCGGGTGACGGTCGGGCAGGCCTTCGACGTGCGGCGCGCACCCGTGGAACTTTCATCGAGCCAAGCGCCGCGGACTTGGTTTACGTTCGGCCTCCGAGCGTGCAACCCGGGGATCTCATTCAGTCCCGCTATCGGCTGAACCGACTGTTGGGATCGGGCGCCAGCGGCTCAGTCTGGGCGGCCAAAAACGAGCTCATCGACCGCGACGTGGCGCTCAAGATCATGCGCCCCGACGTCGCCGAGGACGCCGTGGCCCTCCAGCGCTTCTTCAACGAAGCCAAGGCCAGCGGCCGCGTGCGCAGCTCGAGCATCGTCGAGATCCTCGACCTCGGGCAGGCCGAGGACGGCTCGCCCTTCCTCGTCTTCGAGTTGCTCGACGGTGAGGGGCTCGATCAGAAGCTCGCGCGCGAGGGCACGCTCGAGGCCGAGTTCGCGGCCGAGGTCTTCATCGCCGTCGCGAAGGCCCTCGATCTCGCGCACAGCCAGGGCATCATCCACCGCGATCTCAAGCCGGCGAACATCTTCCTGCACCGCGACCCCGAGCAGAACTTCGTCGCGAAGATCCTCGACTTCGGCATCAGCAAGGTCTTCGAGACCAACAACAACTTCACGCTGACGCGCACGGGTACGGTCGTCGGTTCACCGGCGTACATGGCCCCGGAGCAAGCCTCGGGGCGTGAGGATCTCGACGGCCGCGCCGACGTCTGGTCGCTCGGCGTCGTGATGTACGAGGCCTTGAGCGGCACGCTCCCGCACGAGGCCCCGAACTACAACGCGCTGATGGTGCGGATCCTCACCCAAGACGTCGATCCGCTCGTCACCCGCAAACCTGATCTGCCGCCGGCGCTCGCGTCGATCGTCGACCAGTGCTTGCGACGCGATCGCGATCAGCGGCTCAACTCCGCGGGCGCCGTCGCGCAGCAGATCGAGCGCGCCCTCAACGAGATTCGTGCGGTGCGCTTCCGCGCGCTCGGCCGGCGCGCCTCCGATCGCGCGCAGGGCCAGTTTCGTCGGCGCGCCAGCGACTTCGGCCCCGAGAACGGTGCGGCTCCCGCCGCAGCCGAGACACACCTCCCGCCGCAGAAGCTCCTGCTCGCGGCCGGGCTCGGTGCCGTGCTCGGCATGAGCGTCACCGCGATCGTGTTCCTCCTCCTCAACCACTGAGGAGCCAACGACGCGCGCGGCTCAGCGGCCGCGCGGCTCAGCGACGAGCGTCGCTCAGCGGCCGCGAGCGACCGCGATGAAGCTCTTCGCCGCGCCGAAGATCGCCCGCGCCTTCTCCGCAGGGGTCGCGCCGTACACGAGCTTGATCACGTTGTTCGTGAGCGCGTACGTCGAGGGTCGGATCGGGTAGACGGCGACGCCCGCGGAGAGGCGCACGCGATCGCTGACCATCGCCTTCTCGAGCGAGCAAGCGCGCAGCCCCTCGCGCCCGTTGATCTTGCCGAAGCCCGAGATGCCGACGCCCCCGAACGGCAGCGCTTGAATCATGTACGCGAGGCCGTAGTCGTTCACCACGCTCATGCCGGCGCGGACGCGTCGCGCGATGCGCTCGCCGCGCGCGACGTCGCGGCTGAACACGCTCGATCCGAGGCCGTAGGGGCAATCGTTCGCGAGGCGGATCGCTTCCTCTTCGCTGCGCACGCGCACGATGACCATCACTGGCCCGAACTGCTCCTTCTGGGTGATGTCCATCGTGTGGTCGACGTCGACGAGGATCGTCGGCTCGTAGAATTGGGGGGGCGCGGAGCGCACGGGGGGCGAATCGAGCCCCCCGGCGATGGGCCCGCCGCGTCCCTCCGCGCGCTTGCCCCCCGCGAGGACACGCGCGCCCTTGTCGACCGCGTCTTTCACGAGGCGATCGAGGATGTCGAGCTGGCCGGGCATCGTCATCGCGCCGACGTCGACGTCCGCGGGCGCGCCGTTCTCGTCGAGCGTCGGGCCCTGTCGAAGCGCGCGGACCTTGGCCTCGACCTTCGCGACGAACGCGTCGTAGACCGCGTCGAAAACGTAGAGGCGCTCGGCCCCGACGCACATCTGCCCGCACGCCGTGAAGACGCCGAGCATCGCTTGTCGCGCCGCGTGCTCGAGGTCCGCGTCGTCGCAGACGATCATCGGATCCTTGCCGCCGAGCTCGAGGACCACCGGCGTGAGGTTCTCGCTCGCCGTCGCCATCACCTTCTGCCCGTTCTGCGGCGAGCCGGTGAAGAAGATCTTCTCGACGCCCGAGCGCACGAGCGCCGCGCCCGTCTCGCCGTAGCCCGTCACGAGCTGCACGAGATCGGGGTCGTGACCGCGCTTCGCGAGCACGTCGCGAACGATTCGCACGAGGCCTTCACCCGACCAAGACGTGTGCTCCGAGATCTTCGCGACGACTGCGTTGCCCGCGAAGAGCGCCGGCACCATCGGGCAGTAAATGTTGTGGAAGGGGAAGTTCCACGGGCAGATGACGCCGACGACCCCGAGCGGGCTGTACTCGACCCAGGCCTTCTTGTGCATGAGGAAGCCCGAGCGCCGCTTCTCCGGTGCGAGGTCCGCCTCACCGTTGTCGATGACGTAGCGAATCTTCTCGCAGACTGGCCACACCTCGCCGAGCGACGCGTCGACCATCGTCTTGCCCGAGTCGCGGACTGCGAGCCGGCAGATCTCTTCCTGCTGATCGAGGATCGCGGCGAGCAGATCGCGCATCACCGCGCGACGCTCTGCGAACGAGGTCGCGGCCCACGCGGGCTGCACCTCTCTCGCGCGCGCGACCACGCGATTCACCGCGGCTGAATCCATCGCGGGCACCGTCCCGAGGGGCTCGAGCGTCGCCGGGTTGTGGCAGGGGATCGTTCGCCGGCCGTCGTCTTTGGGCAGCGCTGCAGGCGCCGAAGCCATCGTCGTCATGGCTCGCCCGGTAGCCGATCCAGCGCCGCGCCCCAAGTCGGGTCGCTAGGTTGCCGGTCCCGCAAATCGGGCTTACAGCTAACCGCATGCGATATGACCAAAGGGAAGACCGCGGTTACGGCTACGCGCCCGCGTGGGGTGGCGTCGCTGCTCGACCCGATACGCGCGACCGCTTCATCGTGCGCACGTATAACCATTTGTTCGGCGCCATCATGCTCTTCGCGGGCATCGAGATCGCGCTGTTCAAGATGGGGCTCGCCCTACCCATCGCTCGCGCGATGATGGGGACGAGCTGGCTCCTCGTCCTCGGTGCGTTCGTCCTCGTGAGCTGGGGCGCGAGCCACCTCGCGCACCGCGCCGAGTCGAAGGCCGCGCAGTACGCCGCGCTCGGTGGGTTCGTCGTCGCCGAGGCGATCATCTTCGTCCCGCTCCTGCTCCTCGCTGAGCTTCGCGCCCCCGGCGCGATTCAGAGCGCGGGCCTCGTCACCATCCTCGGCTTCGCGGGGCTCACGGGCATCGCGTTCTGGACGAGGAAGAACTTCTCGTTCCTCGGTGGCATCCTGAAGTGGGCCGGCATCGTCGCGCTGGTGCTCATCGCCGCGTCGCTGATCTTCGGCTTCACGCTGGGGCTCTTCTTCTCGATCGCGATGGTGGCCTTCGCGGGCGCGGCGATCCTCTACGACACGTCGCGCGTGATGCACGACTTCCCCGAAGATCGCTACGTCGCCGCGTCGCTCGAGCTCTTCTCCTCGGTCGCGATGATGTTCTGGTACGTGCTGCGGATCTTCATCGGCAGCCGTCGGAGCTAATCACGGACACATCTGGTTCGCGCTCGCGGCGGCGCTCGAGCAAGCATCCTCCATCGAACGCCGCGAGCTTGGGTCCTTCGACATCTCGCGCCAGCTGACCGCGAGCTCCGCCAACGAAGCGCGCAGGTTGTCACGGGCCTCCGGGGGGAGGCACCGCGAGTTCGCCAGCAGCTTCTGCAGGTAGACATCGCACTGCGGCATGCCCGTGTGCAGATCGCCCGCGACACGCACGGGCGGCCTCCGCGAGAGCGCGAAGCTCGAGGCCGACGTGTCCGGCGACGAAGACGCGGACGGCGCTGGCGGCGCGGGCGCGAGAGATACGTCGACCACGTCTGCGCTCGAAGGACCGCCGCAGCCCGCCGTTACGGCAACGAAGCAAGCAGCGAAGCGGAGGTGCGCGCGCACTCCAACACTCCTAGCGGTCGCGCGCGTGATCGACAAGGGAGGCAAGCCTATCGAGTCGAGCGGGCTCGCCCGAGCACGATCTTCGTGGGAGGCTCCGGGCGCCATGCGGAACCTCGTCATTCGAGCGTGGTCCGACCATCGCGTGCGGACCTCCCTGCTCCTCTGCCTCACCCTCTCGATCGCGGCCTGCGACTCCACGCCCGACGCGGAGAGCCCCCAAACCTCTTCGACCGCGAGCTCCTCGACGGGACCGTCGAGCTCCAACACCGCGGCGACGTCTGCGTCGACGACGTCCAACGTCGCATCGTCGTCTGCGAGCTCGAGCGCCTCATCCAAGCCGGTGACCGACGTGAACGACAAGCCCCTCGCGAACGCGAAGTCCTTCGCCAAGAGCTCCAACGCCTTCGGTCTCGACCTCTACGGCAAGCTGCGCTCGGAGAAGGGCAACCTCGCGATGTCCCCCGCGAGCGTCACCGTCGCGCTGGCGATGACGTGGGCCGGCGCGCGCGGAAAGACCGCCGACGAAATGAAGACGGTCCTGCATTTCGAGGGCTCGTCGGCCGAGGTCTCACGCGGCGCTGGCGAGCTCACGAAGTACCTCACCAGCTCGGAGCGCCCCATCACGCTGCGCATCGCGAACCAGCTCTTCGGGGAGAAGACGTTCAAATTCGAGCAGCCCTTCCTCGACTCGACGAAGGCCGCGTTCGGTGCGCCGCTCGAGCCCGTCGACTTCGCGAACAGCCCCGAGCCGAGCCGCGTCGCGATCAACGGCTGGGTCGACAAGACGACCGAGCACCGCATCAAGGATCTCGTCCCGAAGTCTGCGATCGACAGCGACACGCGCCTCGTCCTCGTGAACGCCGTCTACTTCCTCGCCGAGTGGAAGGACCCGTTCGAGAAGACGGGCACCGTCGATCAGGAGTTCTCGGTGACCAAATCGAGCAAGAAGAAGGTCCCGACGATGCACCGCACGAGCACGATGCGCTACGCCGAGGGCGGCGGCGCGAAGCTCGTCGAGCTCCCTTACAAAGGTGATTCGACGTCGATGCTCGTGCTGCTCCCGGACGACGTCGACGGCCTCGCCGCGCTCGAGGAGAAGCTCACTTCGGAGAAGCTCGACGAGATGATCGGCAAGCTCTCCTCCGAGCGCGTCGAGCTCGCCCTGCCCAAGTTCGAGGTCGCTGCGGCGCAGCCGTTCGCGCTCTCGAAGACGCTGAAGTCGATGGGGATGCTGCTCGCGTTCGATCGTGGCAACGCCGACTTCACCGCGATCGCAAACCCGCCCGACCCCAAGGATCGGCTCTACATCAGCAACGTCTTTCACAAAGCCTTCGTGAAGGCGGACGAGAAGGGCACCGAGGCCGCGGCCGCGACCGCCGTCGTCATGGCGCGCGGGGGCGCCGCGAAGATGAACGCGAAGGCCTTCTACGCCGACCACCCGTTCTTGTTTTTCCTCCGCGACAACGAGACGGGCGCCATCCTCTTCATGGGTCGCGTCGCCGATCCGAGCGTGACCTCGTGAGCCTTCGAAACCTCAGCGCCGTCGTCGCGGCGGCGCTCACGCTCGCTGCGTGCGGCGGCTCGCAGCAGAACAACAACAGCAACGACGCGAGCAGCGGCGGCGCGAGCAGCGGCACCGCGAGCGCGACCTCCACCGCGAGCGCGACCACGTCGACGAGCTCACCGCAGCCATCCGTCACGATCGCGACGCGAACCTCGACGCCGACCTCGAGCACCTCGACTGCGACCGCGCAGGGACCTCGCGATCCCGCACGCGCCGAGGCTCTCTTCGACGAAGCTCACCAAGCGATGAACAAGGGCGAGATCGAGCGGGCCTGCCGCCTCTTCGAGGAGAGCAACGCCGCCGATCCCGCGCCCGGCACGCTGCTCAACCTCGGCGCCTGCTACGAGAAGCTCGGTCGCAAGCCGCAGGCGTGCGCGGCCTTCCGCCGCGCCGAGCAGGTCGTCACCGATCCGAACCGACTCTCCTTCGTGCAGGCCAAGCTCACCGCGCTCGGCTGCTGACGAGCTCGCGCGCGGTCCTCAGAACGCGCGCAGCTCGGGCATCAACCGCTTCGAGATCACGATGCGCTGGATCTGCCCCGTGCCCTCGAAGATGTCGTAGACCTTGATGTCGCGGAACCACTTCTCGAGCAGCTGGTGCTCCTCGGCGACGCTGCCGTGCGCCCCGCAAATCTCGATGGCCTCGATGCACGCGCGGATGGCGGCTTGTCCACCCATCGCCTTCGCCATGCTCGCCTCCTTCGCGTTGGGGATCTCGCGATCCGCGAGCCACGCCGCGCGCAGCGTGACCGCGCGCGCCGCCGCGAGGCCGCGCCCGACGCGCGCGAGCCGCTCGGCGATCGCCGCGTACCGCGGGATGGGCCGATCGAGCACGTAGTTCTCGCGGACGAACTTCGTCGCGTAGTCGTATGCGGCGCGCCCGATCCCAATCGCCATCGCGGCGACCACGGGCCGCGTGCTGTCGAAGGTCTTCATCGCGGTGAGGAAGCCCTCCTTCGTTTGGTAGCGCTCCTCACCACCGAGCAGGTTCGCCGCAGGCACGCGGCAGTCCTCGAGGACGAGCTCCGCGGTCTCGCTCGCGCGCAGGCCCATCTTGTCTTCGATGCGCCCGATCGAGAACCCTGGCGTCCCCTTCTCGACGACGAACGCGCGATGACCCGCGCGCCCGGCCGCCGGATCGACGGTCGCGAACACGACGTTCCACGCGGCGCGCGCGCCGTTCGTGATGAAGCACTTGCGACCGTCGAGCACCCACGTGTCGCCGTCCTTGCGGCAGCTCGTGCGGATGCCCGAGACGTCGCTCCCCGCGCCCGGCTCGGTGAGCGCGTACGCGCCCCACTTCAAGCCCGACGACATGTCCTGGAAGATCGACAAGAACCGCTCTTTTTGTTCGGGCGTGCCCGTCGCGCGAACCGGCGGGCCGCCGAGCCCCGGCCCCGGCAGACACAAGAGCAGCGCCGGATCTCCCCACGCGAGCTCCTCGGCGGCGACGACGGTGCTCGTCATCGTCCCGCGGCGCTTCTCTTTCTCCCTGTCTTTTTCCTTCTCGCGCGCGCCCTCGGCGCTCGCGCCCATCCCGCCGACGCCCCACGCAGCGGCAGGGCCGCCCATGGCCGACGCCATCTGAATGAACCGCCCGAGGAACTCCTCGGGGATCCCGTGGTTCCGATCCCACGAGAGGCTCTGCGGTCGAATCACGTTCTCCGCGAACCCGTGGATCATCTCTCGCAGCTCGCGCTGTCGATCGCTCAGCGAAAAATCGATCGTCATCTTCGTTGCTCCGCTTGAAGTTCGAGCCGCGGGCTCAGGTGAAAACGCTCTGGGTTTCGGGGGTGGGCAGGACGAGCGCTGGGTCGAGCGCGCGCCCGAGCTCGATCGCCGCCGCGAGCTGATCGGCATGCTCCGCGGTCATCATGCAGAGCCCGATCGTCTTCGCGTCGCGCATCATCTTCTCGACCGGGTAGTCGCGGATGAACCCCGACCCGCCGTGGAGCTGCACGGCGTCGTCGCCGGCGCGCATCGCGGCCTCGGCCGCCCACGAGATCGCCCACGCGCTCTCCTTCAGCGCGTCGCGCTCGAGCTTCGGCTTCGTGCGCGCGGCCTCCCAGAGCCACGCCGCACGCAGCACGAGCGCGCGGGCCGCGTCCGCGTCCATCGCACGATCGGCCAGCGTGAACGCGATCGCTTGGAAATGTCCGATCGGTTTGCCGAAGGCCTTGCGGGTGCTCGCGTACTCGAGCGCGACGTCGGCCGCGGATTGCGTGAGCCCGACCGCGCGCGCAGCGACCCGCAGCCCCTCCTTCACGAAGAAGCGGAGCTGCGCGTCGAGATCGCCACCTCGCTCGAGCCGCGCCTCGTCGTTCACGCGGACCGCATCGAGCGAGACCGCGTGCGCCGACGCCGCATCGAGGCCGAGCGTCGCGAGCCGCGGCCCGACCGTCACGCCCTTCGCCGCGCGCTCGACGACGAACGCGCCGAGCCCGCGATAGCCGAGCTCTTCGTCGATCTGTGCGAACACCACGAGGAGCTCCGCGCTCGCGGCCCCGAAGACGAACGCCTTCTCGCCGGTGAGCACCCACTCCGAGCCCTCGCGCACCGCGCGCGTCGTGAGCCCCGCGCGCGCCTTGTTGGGTCGCGGCTCGCTCCACGCGACGGCGCCGCTGCCACCCGAGCTCGCGAGCCGCTCGAGCACGGCCTTGCTCTGCGCGGGCGAGCCGAGCTCGCTCACTGCGGTCGCGAGCGCACCTGGCCCACCGAGCGCGAACGCAGCGCCGGCGTCGCCGTTCGCGATCGCCTCGTCGAGCAGCACGGCCGTGACGAGCCCGAGCCCGGCGCCACCCGCGTCCTCGGCGACAGCGAGCGCAGTCGCGAGCCCCATCTCCCGCGCCGCCGTGACCAAGTCGTCCGGCACGCGATGGTCGCGCTCGGTGTCCCTTGCTCGCGCTCGAAGCTTGGCCGCGAGCTGGGTGACGCTCGTCACCATCAGCGCCTGCTCTTCAGACGGCTCGAAATCGATCATGCCCCTGCCTCCCAAAATGTTTCGTACAGAAAATATTTATGTACCGAACACGTGGGGCCGCAAGGGTGACCCACACCCCGCCGCAGGTTCTCCCGGCTTCGCACCCCACCGCTCCGAAGGATGCCGCCCTCAGCACTGGAGGTTCGATCCTCCAGGTCTGCTCCCCGTGCGCTCAGAGTCCGTGCGGTTCACGGTCTTTCGCGCGGTCTGCTCGAGGGCATGCGGGTTGCCAGGTGGGGCAGGTGCCAACAACCCAACGCCGAAGCCTCACCCTCGCTGCCTCCCTCTTCCTGGTCTCGAGCACGCTGCTCGCGTGCGGCGACGACAGCGGTACCGGCGCTTCAGGCGGCGCCGGAGGTGAAAGCTCGCAAGGAGGCAGCGGCAGCGGTGGTGACTCGAGCGCCGGCGGCGCGTCCGCCTGCGCGCTCGCGGCCGACACGACCCCGAGCGGCGTCGAGAACCCCGACGGCTGCGCGCTCCTCGACCGCGACACGTCGAGCTGCCAGTCCGCGCGCGAAGCGCTGGGTTTGACGGGCTTCTGGTTGAACTTCAGCTGTCGCGTGACGCTCTCCGTCGCGAACGGCGTCGTCACCGCCTCGAGCGACGGGCAGCCCGACTACGCGAGCAACTACTTCCCCGTCGACGACGGCTGCCACGAGGACTTCACCGGTAGAACGCAGAACCCCAACTGGATCGAGGCGTTCGATCTCTCGGTCGACATCCCGACGACGACCGACGAGGGCGGCGGCGACATGACGGGCGCGGTCGTCGGCCTCGCCGCGAACGGCGTCGCGATCTTCGGCAACTTCGCCGCGCCAGGCGACGACATCTACAAAGAAGCCGAGACCTTCGATCGCTGCGGCGGCCACCCCCAAATGGCCGGGCAGTATCACTACCACGCCGAACCCTACGCCCTCTCGTACGAGGACAGCCGCTTCGTCGGCGTGCTGCGCGACGGTTACCCGGTCTACGGGCGCTACGACGAGGACGGCTCGCTCCCCACGCTCGACGCGGACGGCGGTCACCTCGGCACGACGCCCGACAGCCCCGATCAGCCCGTCTATCACTACCACGTGCACGAAGAGACCAGTCAGACCCCAGGCACGGCGGGTCAGACCGAGTGGTTCATCACGACGGGCACCTATCACGGGACGCCGCTCTGATCGGAACGAGCCCGTCCACCGACCCAGTTAGTTGTCCCGTGAAAACTCGAACGGGGTTGGGGCCCCGTTCGCTCTTCATGGGGTTGGGGCCCCATGCCCGGGCCATGTCTTTTCGCGAAGCGAAAAGGTTGGCCCGTGAAAAAACTGCGTCACGTCTCGCGACCTCACCGGCACTAGCTCGAACGAAAGGCAGGTCGGGGAGATGCGCTGGTCGAAGGTCGTGCTCGGGGTTCAGCTTGGGTTGAGCGGTACGTCGCTCGCGCTCGCGGTCGGGTGCAACTCGGCAGAGAACGCGAGCCCTGCCGCGGAGTCCGCCAAGAAGGACTCGGCCGCCTCGTACCAAAGCAAAGAGGATCGCGCTGCCGACGCCGACCGCTACGCGGGCAGCCGCAACGAGCGCCGGAGCGAGCCCACCCCAGCCGCAGACACCCCGCGCAGCGAGCGCGAGGTCGCCTCGCGCGATACGCCCGCGAGCTCCGACGACCAGTGGTTCCTGCGACCCGTCGGCCAAGCGACTCCGTCCGATGGCAGCATGGCTCCTCAGCGAGAGCAGCCGCCGATCTCGAACCCCCAACCTGTGAAGACGGTCGCGACCGCACAGACGCAGCCACCCCAGCCCAAGATCAAGCCGACGCCCGTCCAGCAGGTCCAGCCCCGGCCGAAGAACTGGGGCTGGCAGCGGGCGGCGTGCGGTCGAGGCTGACGCTCCCCTTTCGCTAGCCCTTCATCTAGCGCTCGCGCTTGGCCCCTCTCAGCAATATCCATCTGGCTGTCTCAGCTGATGACTGCGCGGGGCCCCAACCCCGCTTGCTCGCCCACTGCACCGCCTCGCGGTTTATCGCTTGTTTGGAGGCTAGGCTTCGCTCGTGTCCCCCACGCCGCGCGTCGGTCTCTCCCTCATGCCGACCGAGGACGCGCGCCTCGCCAACACCGCGCTCTTCGACGCAGGCCTCGTCGACGCCATCGAGTGGAGCGTCGACTTCGGCTACCTCGGCGCACCGCCGTGGGTCGACGCGCTGCTCGACACGTACTCCGCCCGCGGCGCGCTCTACGCGCACGGCGTCGAGCTCTCGATGATGAGCGCGCGGTTCACGCCGAACCACGAGGCTTGGCTCGAGCACCTCGCGACAGCGCTGCGCGCGCGCCGCTACCAGCACCTCACCGAGCACTACGGCTTCATGACCGCGGGCGACTTCGCGCGCGGCACGCCGCTCCCGCTCCCTCCGAGTCGTGCGCTCCTCGCGCTCGCGATCGACAGGGTCCGCCGCCTCGCCGAGCTCGCTGAGGTCCCCGTCGGCATCGAGAACCTCGCGTTCGCGCTCGGTCGCGATTGCGCGCTCGCACAGGCCGACTTCGTCGCCGAGCTCTGCGAGAAGACGGGCGCCTTCCTCCTCTTCGACGTGCACAACCTGCTCTGCCAAGCCGACAACTTCGACCTCGATCCCGTGGCGCTCGCGCGCAGCTACCCGCTCGCACGCGCGAAGCAGATCCATTTCGCGGGCGGCACGCTGACGCCGCCGCGCACGCCGCGCGGCACGCTCTTTCGTCGCGACGGGCACGACGCGCCCGCGCCGGACGCCGAGCTCGAGCTCCTCGCGGCCGTGTTGCCCTCGTGCGTCGCGCTCGACGTCGTCATCCTCGAGCGCTCGGATCGCTCGCTGTTCACCGCCGCCGAGGTCGACACCCATCACGCCGAGTTCAAGCGACTGAGGGAGATTGTTGGGGCAGCAACGATCTCCCGAGCGCCCCATCCTCGGGTGTCGGTCGCTCACTCGCTCCCATGGATCGACGACTCGGTGGCCGAGCTCGACGCCTACCAGGTCACCCTCCTCGAGACGCTCGCGAGCCTCGATGATCCGCGCGCGGCTCGCGCCGCGCTCGCAGCCGCGCCCGCGCCCTACCAGCCCTATCTCGAGCGTGTGGAGCCGCACGCGCTCGAGGTCGCGCTCGCGCTCGTCCGCCAGTGGTCCGCTCGCTCGGAGCCCGACCCGGAGATCGCCGGCCCCACGATGCACGCCGCGGTCTTCACGAAACCCGAGCTCCCCCTCGAGCTTCGCAACCTCCCTGTGCCCTCGCCCGGGCCCGGCCAGGTCCTCTTGCGCGTCGCCGCCGTCGGGCTCTGCGGCACCGACGCGCATGCGTATCGCGGGCAGTTCCCGGTGCCGCTCCCCATCGTGCTCGGCCACGAGACCGTCGGCGTCGTCGAGGCCGTCGGCGTCGGCGTCGCGCACCCGCGCGTCGGCGATCGCGTCGGCGTGAGCTGGGTGCAGCGCGGCTGCTCGCGTTGTCGCGCGTGCGTCGCAGGCCTCGTCGAGCGGTGCACCGCCCCGCGCACGTGGATCGAGAACGGCGGCGGCCTCTCCGACCTCGCCATCGTCGAAGCGACCGGCCTCACCGTGCTCCCGGACGGCCTCGACTTCGAGCTCGCCGCGCCCGTCTTTTGCGGCGGACACGTCGTCGCGAGCGGGCTCCGGCGCGCCTCACCGCGACCCGGCGAGCGCGTCTGCGTTCTCGGCGTCGGCGGGCTCGGCCACCTCGCGATCGGCGTCGCCGCCGCCCAGGGCCTCGAGGTCGTTGCTTTAACATCGTCTCAGGAAAAGGCGCGCGACGCGCGGGCGCTCGGCGCCTCCGAGGCCTTCGTGTTCGATCGCCCCGAGGACGCGGGCCCGACGCTCGAGCGCGCGGGCGGGGCGGCGATCGCGCTCAGCACGACCTCCTCGATGCGCGCTGCCGAGTCTCTCTTGCGTGGCCTCGACGTCGGCGGTCGAGCCGTCTTGCTCGGGTTGGGCGACGGCGGCGTCACGCTCGACCCGCTCGACGTCGTCGCTCGTGAGATCTCGATCATCGGTGCGGTGCAGGGCCCGCGTGAAGAGCTCGTCGCGGTGCTCGACCTCGTCGCGCGGGGGAAGGTCCGGCCTTGGGTCGAGTCGTTCCCCTTGCTGCTCGCGCAGCGCGCGCTCGGTCGCGTGCTCGACGGGCGCGCTCGCTATCGGGTCGTCGTCACGCCCTGACGTCCGGGGAGATCGGCCTCAGCAGAAAAAGCCGCTTGGGTGGTAACCCCGTGACCCAGGTACATGGGGATCCCATGGGGGACGATCCGGGTGAGTCATTCGTGAACCGGTCACTCTAGGAGCCACGTGGTGTCGCTCATCCGCCTCCATGCGCGGAAACAGCCCCTTTGGCGAGTCTCGGCGCGCCTTTAGGCGCGGCCCGAAGATTGCGACGCATCACGTCGATGTTGTCGAACGAACGCGTTGTTCGGGTCCGGCTCCGGTCCGTAGAATGCGAGGCGCCGTGAAAATCGTCGAAGGCGAGGATCTTCGCAAAGTCGCAGACAATCTGCAGGGTGCTGGGCACACCGCCGAGCCGATCCTGCGTGCCAGCAGCAACGTCCTCGGTGAGGTCGGGCGTCGCTTGCTCCATCCCATGACGCGCAAAGCGCGCCTCGTGGAGTTCAAGGAGGCCGAGTATCACAACGCCGAAGATTGGACTCTGAGCGACGACCAAGCGCTCACGGTCAACGTCGGCGTGAGCGGGGGGTCGACCATCGACATCCCCGAGCCCATCGAGTTCGTTCACTACGGTCGCGTCTATCGCGATCGCTCGCAGCTCTTCCCCAGCGCGAAGATGAACGACCTCGCCGCCACGCTCGGCGACGTGCCCGCGCACGGGCTGATGTTCCGCGCCGCCCTCCAACGTGAGGCTGTGCTCCTCGGTGGCTTCGTGAGGGCGCAGATGGACGCGCTCCTCGCCGAGGAGAAGAGCAAGGGCGCCATCGGCGTCTTGGCCCAGGTCATCGCGGACCTCACCGGCTCGGCCGGCGGCACCGAAGACAAGCCGAACGCGGTCGACCTCAACCCGCATCTTCAGAAGGTCATCGAGGCCGCGAAGAAGATCAACAAGGCGAAGGTCGACTACCCGTCGATCCACGAGTGCGGCGTCTCGCTCCACACCGCGCGCAAGGCCTACCGCGAGTACCTCGTCCAAGAGAACGAGAAGCGCCACGCTCCGGCCAAATCACCTGGCGGCGGGATCCTCAACGATCAGGTCGACGAGGTGAACGAGGCGCTCGAGGCTGGGCACGATTGGTTGGGCGGCAAGCACGATCCCAATCAACCCGCGAAGCACGACGCCGTCCCGAAGCTCACGTTCATCGTGCCGCCGAGCGTCCAGGACTTCCTCAGCCTGATCCAAAAGATCAGCTTCAAGGCTTGGGACGTCTGCGCGGGCCTCAACTACGAGTACGCGATCCGTCTCGAGCCGATCATCGAGGACGCGTGCCGCGAGATGACGGTGCACGCGATCAAGAACAAGAGCGCGCCGGTCTTTCCGGTGTGGTTCCTCGAGCCGCAGGCCGAGTACCAACTGCCCACCGACGTCGAGCAGAAGATCTTCGACAAGATCGACAACCCGCTCGCGAAGGGCACGCTGCCGGGTCTGCTCGACGGCCTCACCGACACGATCAACAAGGCCGCCGACGTCATCACCGACCCGATCAAGGGCGCGCTCCAGAAGTACGACCAGAAGGTCGGGATCGACAAGACGCTCGACTTCCTCAGCCGTCCCGATCGCTACACGCCGGGCCGACCTTTCCTCGACGACATCTTCCTCATCCCGCCGGACGAGGATCCGCCCGACGTCCCCGACGCAGCGAAGCGCGCGCGTGTGGGTTGGTCCGGTGGTCTCGGGCAGATGGCCGTCGACTGCTTCAAGGGCGCGCTCGGCATCAAGAAGCTGCCGGGCTTCCTCGAGTGGATCATCGCGAAGGTCAGCACCGTCTGCGCCGAGTTCATCCGCGGCATCTACTGCAAGCTGCTGACGCTCGACGAGAACGCTCAGGTGACCGAGGCCGAGATGATCGAGGCCTCGCGCAAGCACCTCGTCGGCAACATCATCGAGACCATCCTCGGTGGCTTGAAGTTCGTCGACGGCATCCGGAAGTTCCAGCTCGACGTCCCGATCGCCGAGGTCGCCGTCAGCGTCGATGCGCTCATCGGCCGCGCGAAGGAGTTCGCTTCGCAGAAGCTCGAGAAGTTCATCGACCCGGTGATCAAGTTCGCGACGCGCGACCTCTTCGGGATGATCTTCGCCTATCGAAAGACGGCGATCACGAACCGCGCGCTCACGATGGAGGTCCACCTCGCGCAGCTGCCGACGGTGTTCTCACGCCTCTTCAGGAACGTGTTCTTCCCCCTCTGGGACATGGTCCTCGAGAAGACGATCGCCGCCCTGAGCACGTCGCTCATGCCCCGCATCATGGAGGCAGGGCACGCGATCATGAAGGCGCGCGAGCAGGTCGAGCAGGTCCGCGGCAAGATCGTCCAAGGGCTCGCCGCGCTCGAGTCTCTCCCGTCGCAGCTCCCCGGCGTCGGCTTCGACTTGAAGGACCCGAAGGGCAGCCTCGACAAGCTGAAGAGCGACTGGAATCCGATCATCAAGAACGCGAAGGACGCGTGGGACAACGCCGAGCTCGACGTCACTCAGGACCTACCCGGGATGGAGGGCGACCCGCTCGAGACGGGCTTCCCTGTCCAGAAGCGGCTCAACGAGGCCGAGCTCGAAGAGGTCACTCCGACCAACCTGAAGAAGGTCAAACCCGACCTCAAGTGGAAGGAGCCGGCGCCCGTCAAACAGGCCGCAGCGACCGACGCGTCGAAGCAGGCCGCTCCCACCGACGTCGCCAACGGCCCGCAGCAAGGCGCGCCGAAGGCTTACAGCGGTGAAGCCAAGGGCGTGCATCAGCCTCCTCAGCTGAGCGAGCCCATCCCGTCGTATCCCCTCGGCGACTACCCGCTCGCCGACGAGAGCTCGGTGCCGACGTCGCAGAATCAGTACTCGCAATACCAGCAGCAGTACGCGCAGCAGTACTCCCAGCAGCAGTCGTACGACTATGGCGACTACAGCCAGAGCGACTACGGCAGCGGCGACTACGGCTACAGCCCGCAGTCGCAGAGCTACTACGGCTACAACCAGCAGCAACAGAACCAGTACCAGCAGCAAGCTTTCGCTGATCCCTCGACCGCAGACATCCCCGCGATGCCTTCGGCGGAGAAGACCACCGAGTTCGGCATCAGCCCGGACATGCGACAGCTCGCTCAAATCGAAGACGTCGAGCAAACCGTCGATCTCGACTCCGTCGCGCTTTCCGCGCTGCCCCCGTTCCTCGGGCCCAACAAGAAGGCGTAGCCCATGAGCATGAAGAGCGCCCTCGAACAGATCCTCCCGGGCTCGGCGAAATCAGCCGAGCGGGCGGAGCGTGATCTCTACCAATTCATCTCGCGTGGGAAACACGAGCGTCGTCTGCACGTCGCTCGCTTCCACGGCGAAGAGCGGATGAACTCACCGTACGAGTTCGACGTCGAGGTCCTCGCGCCACACGAGATCGATCCTCTGACGACGCTCGAGGAACAGCTCCTCGGCAACCCAGGCTCGCTCGTGATGGCCGACAAGGCCGACGGCGATCGCTTCGTGCACGGGATCGTGACGGGCTACGAGGTTCTCGGCTCGCTCAACAACCAAATGGTGCGGGTGCGTTTGCGCGTGAGCGCCCGCATGAGCCTGCTCCGGATGCGTCAGCACAGCCGCATCTTCCAAGACGAGACCGTCCCCGGCGTCGTCGCCCGCATCCTCAAGGAGTGGGGCTTGCCGCACGTGTTCGAGCTCGTCGGCAACTACGCAGCGCGCACGTACCTCACCCAGTACCAGGAGACCGACTTCGACTTCCTGGTTCGGATCCTCGCGACGGAGGGCATCTTCTTCTACTTCCGACAGGGCCAGGCCGACGACGGCGTCGATCAGGTCGTGTTCTCGGACGACGCGCTCTACCGGCCGATCCCTGGGATGAAGGGCAAGCTCCAGATGCGGACCGGGAATTTCGAGATCGACGAGGGCGACGTCGTCGAGCTCGGAGTCCGCAGAAAAATCAGGCAAACCGCCGCGCGACTCGGCGACTACGACTTCCGTCATCCGCACTTGCCGCTGCGCTCGCTCGAGCTCGCGAACGACCCGAAGGGCATCTTCGGTGAGCTCGGCGCCGAGCGAACGGGCACCTACCTCTTCGGGCACGATGGCGAGCACGAGCCCGGCGCGAGTGCTCGGAAGCGAGACGAGAACGCGACGCGCCTGCTCCAAGCGCTTCGCGCAGACGGCCTCGCGGTCATCGGCACGAGCCGCTCGCGCAAGCTCTTGCCGGGCCACTCGTTCGGCCTCGAGGGACACCCGCTCGCGAACCTCAACCGCGATTGGGTGGTCGTCGCGGTCACGCACGACGGCCACACGCCGGAGTACGGCGGCGACAACTCCGAAGAGGTTTACGCCAACGAATTCGAAGCGGCCGCCATCGAGACTCCGCTCCGCATCGGCGCCGAGGCGCGCGTCCGCAAAGTCCACGGCTCACAGACCGCGGTCGTCGTCGGTGGCGCCGAGGGCGAGGTCTTCACCGACGCCTTCGGTCGCGTGAAGGTCCAGTTCCACTGGGACCTCGAGGGCAAGCGCGACGAGCACTCTTCGTGCTGGATCCGTGTCTCGCAGCCGTGGGCAGGCCCCGGCTTCGGCGCGCAGTTCCTCCCGCGCGTCGGCACCGAGGTCGTCATCACGTTCCTCGACGGCGATCCGGATCGGCCGCTCGTCGTCGGGACGGTCTTCAACGGGACGAACCCATTCCCGTTCGGACTGCCCAATCAACGTACGAAGAGCGGCTTCCGCACGATGAGCACGCCAGGCGGCGCAGGCGCTGGCGCGAGCGAGTTGAGCTTTGACGACGATCAAGGAAAGGAGGTCGTGCTCCTCAAGGCGCAGCGCGATCTCTCGCTCGAGGTCGGCCACGATCACAAGCTCACGGTCACGGGCAACGCCACGATGCGCTTCGATGGTCAGCTCACCGAGAACGTCACCGGCACCCACGCCGTGACGGTCGCGGGTGGACAGACCACGCTCGTCACGCTCCAGCGCACCGCTCAGGTGCTCGGCGACGCGCTCGAGGCCGTACGCGGCAACGCAGATCGACGCGTGAGCGGCGACGACAACCTCCGCGTCGAGGGCACGGCGCGCGGCGATCTCGCGTCGGTCGAGACCTTCGTGCGCACCGACGCCACACACCGCGTGCGTGGTCACATGACGGCGGTCGTCGGCGAGGACGCGAAGCCGACCTCGGCGGCGATCCACGTCGAGGGCACGCTCTCCGGATACGCGAGCAAGACGACCGAGCTCATCGCAGAGAAGGGGATCGTATTGCGCTGCGGGCAGAGCAGCCTGCGCATCGCGCCCGATCGCGTGGAGATCATCTCGCCGCGCGTGCTGACCTCGGGCGACGAGATCGAGACCAACGCAGAGAAGCGCTACACCGCCGTGTCGAAGGACGGCGTCGTCTTCAAGGCGAAGCGGCTGCACGCGATGGGCGAGAGCTCGAGCCTCCTCCTCTATCAAGACGCGGATCTCGGTGGAAACCGCGTGAAGTTCAACTGCCAGCTCGACGAGGCCGCGGTCGTCGCCAAGCCGAAGCAGCTCACGAAGATCCAACTCATGGACGAGAACGGCGCGCCGGCGAGCCGACGTCGCTTCGTCGTCATCACCTCGGACGGTGAGCGCAGCGGCGTCCTCAACGACAAGGGCGAGGCCGAGCTCGAGCTCGACGCCGATGGTCAGATCTACTTCCCCGACGTGGACAAGCCGCGAGAGGCATGAGCATGCGTCCGTACGTGATTCGCCAAGGCGACTACCTGACCAAGTTGGCTCACACGATGGGCTTCGACGGGAGCGCGGTTTGGGACCACCCCAAGAACGCGAACCTGAAGGAGCGGCGCCCCGATCCCGAGATGCTTCACCCCGGTGACATCTTGTGGATCCCCGAGGCCGCCGAGCCGAAGAAGCTCGCAATCCACGCACAGTCGAGCAACCGCTACGCCGCACGCATCCCGAAGAAGCCGGTCGAGTTGCGCATCCAGGTCGGCGGCGAAGCGCTCGCGAAGGAGCCTTACATCATCCTAGGTATCGGTCCCGACCCGATCGAGGGAGCCACCGACGACCAGGGTTGGCTGCGCACCGAGGTTGCAGTGCACGTGCGCGAGATCGAAGTGTTGCTCCCGCAAAAGAGCCGCACTCTCCGCTTGCGTGTCGGCGACCTCGATCCGATCGACACCGTGTCTGGTCTGCGCAAGCGCCTCTTCCAACTTGGTTATTACCAACCGTCGAAGGTCGGAGTGGAGAACCAAGACGCCACTGACGGCGACGCGCTCATCGCGGCGCTCAAATCTTTCCAGAGCGCGAATCAACTGAAATCCACCGGCAAACTGGACGACGACACACGCAAAAAGCTGGTCGGCGCCCACGGTTCCTGAGCGTACGTGTCGCTTTAGTCCGCGAGCGTCTCACATCGCAACAGCCTGCTGCTCATGCACGCAGGCTGTTGGCTTTTGTGTCCTGCAGTTAGCTCAGAAAATTGCGCCACTCGCTAGACCCAGTTTTTGCCTCACGTTACGCTTTTGGGTCGGATGGGTATCTGGTCTCTCCGATCCAGCTTTGGGCTTGCCGCGGTTCTCACATGCGGAGTGGGGAGCGGAGCGTGTTCGATCGCCTTCGATCTGAACCGCGAACAATGCGAGGTCGCTTCTGACTGCGCTGCGCGCGGGTTCCCCACATCCGAGTGCGTGAACAAGGTCTGCGTCCCGATTGAAGAGTCGGGTGGGGGTGGTGCTGGGGGCTCTCCGATTGTGGTGGATCCCACGTTCCAGTGTTGCGTTGGTGGATTTGATCCGCCGACCTCATCCAACGGGATGCTGACGCACACGTACCGATTCGAGTACGCGACACAAGCCAACGTGGTTCCAACCAATTTGGCGACCAAGTTGTGTTCGGCACTCGACGTCAACTGTCTGAGCCCCGATCCGAACGCTCCCCAGCCTGATTCCGAGGGTCGGGTCTCGTTCACCGTCGCAGACAACTTCACGGGGTTCCTTGAAGTCTCGAGCGACGATACGCTGCCTTCACTGGTCTTTTTCCAGCCGCCCGTCATCATACCGGGGAGTGAGAAGGTCATCAGGCTCATCCGAGAGGATGAGTTCCTCGGACTGAACGCAGCAGCGGGGCAGACCTGGGACCAATCGCGGGGGGTAGCGGTGATTCTTACGGCGAACTGCAATGACGAGCGCTCGGCGGGGATCCGCGTCGAGAGCGACGATATCGACGCAGACACGGTCCCTTACTACTTCACCGGCGCGCTCCCCAACCCCGACGCCAAGAAGACCGATTCGCAGGGCGTCGCCGGCTTCCTCAACATGCCGATCGGAGTCATCAACGTGCGCTCGTACGTGTTCGAGAACGACGTCTATATCGGGACGAACACGCTTCGATCTCGCGCCGGATACCTCAGTTACCTACCCATTGGACCTTCGCTGTAGGAGATTGTTGCGATGAGCGTCGAGCGCATTGGGAAGTATCGCGTGCTCGCGAAGCTCGGACAGGGCGGGATGGCGCGCGTCCTCCTCACCATGTCGCAGGGCCCTCACGGGTTCAACAAACTCCTGGTCGTCAAAGAGCTCCGGGAGGAGCTCGCGCACGACCCGGAGTTCCTCTCGATGTTCATGGATGAAGCGCGCATCGCCGCGCGCCTCAACCACCCGAACATCGTGCAGACCTACGAGGTCGGCAATGACGGCGAGCGCTACTTCATCGCGATGGAGTATCTCGAGGGCCAGCCCCTCAACGCCGTGTATCGCCGAATCGGGAGGAAGAACCTCCCGCTCGAGATTCACCTGCGAATCCTCGCGGACGTCCTAGGAGGCCTCGAGCACGCGCACGCCCTCTCGGACTTCGACGGGTCGCCGCTCGGCATCGTCCACCGCGACATCAGCCCGCAGAACGTCTTCGTCACGTACGACGGCCAGGTGAAGCTGGTCGACTTCGGCATCGCGAAGGCCGCAGGCGCCTCCTCACGCACGCAGGAGGGCATGCTCAAAGGAAAGATCTCGTACATCGCGCCCGAGCAAGCGCGCTGCGAGAAGGTGGATGCGCGAGCCGATCTCTTCGCCGTGGGCGTGATGCTTTGGGAGGCGGTGGCTGGGCGTCGGATGGTCACGCGCGAGGACGAGATGAGCGTGCTCGCGCGTCGCATGGCGGGGCAGGATCCGCCCGTCCGTGAAGCCGCGCCGGACGTCCCCGAAGAGCTCGCCGCCATCGTCGCAAAGTCGATGGCCCCGAGCGTCGCCGATCGATTCCAATCCGCGCGCGACTTCCAAGAGGCGCTCGAGCGCTACCTGGCGCAGTCCGACTTCCGCGTGAACGCGAAGGACGTCGGTCAAGCCGTGTCGCGAGCCTTCGAGGACGAGCGCATCCGCATCCGCGCGACGATCGAGGAGCAGGTCCGAAACGCTGACAAGAATGTAGATCCCATTCAGCTCGACCTCGTCCCGGCGAGTCTCAAGCAAACGAGCGACTCGCTCGCGCGTGTGGTGCTCCCCGTTCACATGACGGGTGAGACCCCTGCTGCGTCGCAAATCACCAACATGGTGCAGGCGGTGCCGCCGCGACCGAAGTCGCGCTCGCTGCTCTCGGCGCTCGCGGTGGGGTCGCTGCTCGCGGTCGGCGCGCTCGGGCTCGTCGTCTACATGGGACGCTCGGCGAACTCGAATCCGCCGCCGGTCGGCGCGGCCACGAACAATCCTGTAACCGCGACCGCGACCCCGACGACCACCGCGCCTCAGGCGCCGCAGACCGCGGCAGAACCGCACCCGACACTCACTGCATCGCCGGTCGGCAACAACATCAAGCTCAAGATCAGCTACCCCGAGGGCGCGAAAGCAAAGCTCGACGGTGGGTACATCGACGGCAACCCCTTCATCGCGACCGTGGCGAAGGACTCCTCGATGCACAAGCTCGAGGTGGAAGAGGACGGCTTCAAGACCGAGAAGCGCACGTTGCTCTTCGACAAAGACATCGACATGACGATCGAGCTCACCTCGGCACCGGGTCGCCCCTACGCCGTCAGCCGAGCGACGACCGCCACGAAGACATCCGACCCAGCACCGACCCAGACGACGCCTCCGCCTCCCCCGGTCACGCAGGACCCCGAGCCGAAGAAGCCGCCGCCGAAGTCCACGGTCGAGCTGGACGAGAACAACCCGTACAAGAAGAAGAAGCCGCAGTAGCAGCTCCGGGAGGGAGATTTGCACGCACGACGATCTCGCGTCGCAGTTCTATTGGCGGCCTGCGCGCTCACGTTCACGGCGACGACGACTTGGGTGGGGGAGGCGAGCGCACAGGAAGACGCCGGATCCCACTTCGACCGCGGCCTCACGTTCTTCAAGGACGGGGACTTCGTCGCCGCGATGGTCGAGTTCAAGAAGGCTTACGAACTCGACCCCAATTGGCAGGTTCTCTACAACCTCGGCCAGACATCTCGCGAGCTCCGTGACTACGCAGCCGCGCTCACCTGGTTCGAGCAGTACCTGCAGCAGGGTGGAAGCGACATCGAGCCCGATCGCAAGAAGAAGGTGGAGGCTTGGGCCTCCGAGCTCCGCGACAAGGTCGCTCGCGTCACGCTGACCTGCAAGGTCGAGGGGGCCGAGGTCACCGTCGACGACATCCCCGTCGGGAAGACCCCGCTGCCCAAGGCCGTCATCATGAACGCAGGCCGGCGCAAGGTCAGCGTGGCGAAGGGTGGCTACGCACCGTTCACCCAGTTCGTCGACGTCGCCGGAACCGAACAGAAGACGCTCGAGATCAACCTCGTTGCGCTTACAGCTGATTCAGGACCGAAGAAGAAGGTCATCCCTGTCGAGCACACGCCTTGGCCTTGGGTCGGGTTGGCGCTCACGGGCGTGCTCGGCATCGCGACCGGGGTCACGGGTGGCTTTGCGCTCGCTCGGAAGTCCGACTTCGACGACACCCTCGACCGACTCGGGGCGACGACGGACGAGATCGAGAGCGCGCGCAAGACGGCAAAGACCTTCGCGCTCGCCGCAGACGTGCTCACCGGCTTCACGGTCGCGGCGGGTGCGCTTACGGTCATCGCGTTCGCCGTCGACTACAGCCGATCTCCGAAGGAGGTCGTCGCCCAATCGGAGCCGGCCGAGCCGAGCCCCGAGCTTCACGTGTCCGTTGGTCTGGGGTACGTGGGCGTCGACGGTTCCTTCTGAGCTAGCTGGCCGAGCGGCGCCGACGTCGCGCCGAACCATCGATGGTGATGCCCGAGCGTCTTGGAGCGTTCGAGATCGAGCGGGTCCTCGGTGAGGGGGGCAGCGCGGTCGTTTACGCGGCTCGCGACGGCGACCGCGAGGTCGCGCTGAAGGTCCTGCATCCGGAGCTCGTGCTCGACGAGAAGCAGGTCGAGCGCTTCCTCGGCGAGGCGGAGCGCATGCGCAAGGTCGAGCATCGCGCGCTCGTGCCTGTGCTCGGCGCGGGCTGTCTGCCGGGCGGTCGACCTTTCATCGTCATGCCTCGCCTCGTGGGCGCGACGCTCGCCGAACGGCTCGCTTCGCTCGAGGGCGGCGGCGTACCGATGCCGCGCGCGCTCGTGCTCTTCGAGGAGCTCGCGGGTGCGGTCGCTGCGCTGCACGCGGCAGGGTTGGTTCATCGAGACATCAAGCCGGAGAACGTCCTCTGGCTCGACGCCGAAGATCGCCTGGTCTTGCTCGACCTCGGCATCGCACGCGAGACGCAAGCGAACCCGTCGACGACGACCAAGGCCGGCTTCATGCGGGGAACACCTGCGTACATGGCTCCCGAGCGATTCTTCGGCGGGGTCGCCTCGGTGCGGTCGGATGTCTACGAGCTCGCGCTGCTCCTCTACATCCTCGTCGCGGGCCGCCCGCCTTGGGACGACGGCGACCCTGCGGGGCGCGTGAGCCCGTCGCCTCGGCCGGAGGACGCAGCGCGATTCAGCCCGGCCATGCTCAAGGTCCTGCTCGCCGCGCTCGACTTCGATGCGCAGCGCAGGCCTGCCTCGGTGGCGGCGTTGATGGGCCGCGTCCGCGCAGCAGCCTCTGCTCCGCAGATGACGCCGACCTCGCCGCCGGTCTCTTCCCCCACGGTCTCTCGGCCGATTTCCGCGCCGCAGAGCTGGGCGCTCGGGCAATCGACTCCGGAGCCTTCGATCGCGACTTCGATTGCGATGCAGGCCACCGAGCGGATGACGCCGGTCATCGCGGCTGGCGCACGGTCCTCGCCGCCTGCCGCGCCCCCTGCGCCGCAAGCTGCAGCGCGACCGCGCTCGACCCGCGGCGCGCGCTTCGCGATCGTTGGAGGTGCAACGATCGTCGTGCTCGGTGGCGCCGCGTTCGCCGCGAGCGGCGCGCTCAAGACACGCGCCGAAGCGCCGATCTCCTCGCCGACCGCGACCTCGGTGAGCGCGTCCGCAACGGTCGCTGCGAACGCGAGCTCGACGATCGCGCCTGCGCAGGAGCCTGGCATCGTGGTCGTCACCGTGACGGCTACGATGAGCGCGTCGAGCCCAGCCCTTCCGCCGCCTGACGATTCGGCCGTGGCGCAGCCATCGGTCCAGCAGCCGTCGAGCTCCGCGATCGCCTCGTCACGCAGCGCGCCCGCGCGCGTGAGCGCTTCGGCTGCGGTGGGCGCTCCGACCAGCCAGAGCGCGCTCACGACGGCCACCTCGTCGTCGAGCCCCAGCGCTGCGCCGGCCACGCCCCCCATCTGCTCGAACTTCGTCGCGCTCATGTGTTCGCCGACGAGCGGCGCGCGCCCCGAGGAATGCACCGCGTGGCGACAGCAGGTGCGCGAGTGGGTGACGACGCTCCCCTCGAACGTCGCTGCGGACGTGTGCAAGTCCGCGTTCGACGCGAGCAGCAACGGCCTCGCGCTGCGTCGGGCTGCGATGGCCTCGTCAGCTCGGCCGCCGGGCGCGCCCTCGAGCTCCGCGGGCCCATGATCCGCATCGCCTCCTTCAACGTGAAGGACTGGTTCGAGCCTCGGTCCCCCGACGATCAGCCCGTCGTCGACAGGAAGCTCGACATGATCAGCGCGACCTTCGCCGAGCTCGACGCCGACGTCATCGCGCTCCAAGAGGTCGGCTCGGAGCGTCTGCTCGGTGAGGCCGCGCGTCGAGCTGGCTACGCGCACTCCGTCGTCGGGATCGCTGACAAGCGCGGCATTCGGTGCGCGATCCTCTCGCGCCACGCGCTCGCGCACGCCGAGGTACACAGGTCGAGCGAGCTCGCGTTGCCGACGTTGGTCGAGGGCGACGCTGCGCCTTACCTGGGGCGCATCCCGATGCGCCGGGGCATCGTGCACGCGCGCGTGTGTCCTCCGAGAGGGCCTGCGGTCGACGTCCTCACCGTCCACTTCAAGTCGAAGCTCCTCGTCCCGTTGAGGGGCGAGGACGGCGAATCGCGCCCGATGTCGACTGCGCTCGAGCACGCGGAGGGCGCGGTCCGATCGATGGTGGTGCGCGCGGCCGAGGCGCTCTTTCTGCGGAGCGTCGTGGATCGGCTGCTCACCGAGGATATCGAGCGGCGCCTCGTGGTGCTCGGTGATCTCAACGACACCCGCGATTCGCTGCCAGTGAGCGTCGTGCGCGGGCGAGAGCCCCCCTACGCGCTCCACGACTGCCTCGACGCCGTGCCGGCCGAGCGGCGCTTCAGCGTGCGGCATCACCTCGGCGCGGGCCTCATCGATCACATCCTCGCGTCGAGCTCGCTAGCGCGCTCGCAGCGGGGCGCGCGCATCCTCAACGAGGCGCTCGCCGAGGTCGGCCCCTACGTCCCCAACGAGCCGCTCTCGCCCGACTCGGACCACGCTGCCGTCATCGCGGAGTTCGAGCAAGGCTGAGCGGGGCGCTCCCGAATTCGCGCAGACCGAACGGGCCCCCAGCCCCGTTCGAGATTGGTTTGGGGGCCAAACCTTCTTGAGCCCTCGCCCTCACTTCTTGGCGGGGCCGGCCTTGGCCGACGCGCTCGCCGGCGGCCCTGCCTTCGCCGAGCCGGTCCCCGGCGGAGCCGCCGAGGGCCCCGCCGAAGCCGAGCCGCTCGCCACGGGCGTCGCCCCGCTCGGCGTCGAGATGATCGCCGACTTGATGTAGTCGAGGCCCGGGTACTTCTCGCGCAGGTACTTGTTGCCCTGCGACTGGATGTTCCCTTGCTCGCCGGTCACGCGCTCGCCGTAGCCCGAGTAGAACTTGTCGACGACGTCCATCCCGTTGTCGACGACCTTGCAGATGGGACCGAAGCCCATCTTGTCGAGGCTCGAGTTGTCGCCGTAGTTGATGAAGAGCTGCGTCGTGCGCGTCGTCGGCGCGCCGGCCATCGCGTACGTCAACATGCCGCGCGTGTTCGACTGCGTGACCGGGTCCTCGGGCAGCTGCGCGTTCTGCCATTTGGCGCTGATCCCCGGGTTGCCGTGGATGCCGAACTGCACGACGAACGGTCGCGGCGTCTGCACCACGCGGAAGAGCGCCACGTCGCTGAAGAAGCCGACTTTGACAAGGTTATAGAAACGATCGACGCCGTTCGGTGCCCACGCGCGCGTGCACTCCACCTCGAAATCGCCCTGCGTTGTCTGGAACGCGACGCGGAAGACGTCGGGCGCTTGCTCGGTGAGCTTCGACGGCTCGCCGAGGTTCGGATCGGTGGACTCGGGGAAGGGCCCCTTCGGCTTGAGGTTCGGGTCCGGCGGCGGCGCCGTCGGTCGCGGCGGCATCGCCGAGCGCGGCGGCTTGGGTGATGTCTTGTTGCCGCCCGCGTCCGACTTGGTCGTTGCGGTGGACTTCGCCGCCGAGGGCGCGTCCTTGGTGGGCTCGGGGGGAGCGTCGCATCCGATGCAGACGAGCGCGGCGAGCGTGAGCGTGGAGGTTACGACACCGACGGTTCTCATTTTTTCGGGTCATGACACGGAACTCGTCGAGCACGCAAGCCGGCCTTGGCGCCTTGATGCGGCTGGTGTTAGGTGGGCGGGCTTGCTTCCACTGCACACCTCGAGAGCTCGACCCATGGCGAAGCGCTTCAAGAGAGTGGCGGCCTTCATGGCGATTGTCCTGACGGCTCCCCTTGCAGGTGGTTGTGTGGTGGTGCCTCAAGCGGGCCGCCGCTACCTGGCAGATCCCACGATGAAGACGGTCGACGACGCGCTCGAACAGCGCGGCCGCGACAAGCTCCACAACAGCCGCGAGGCCGCTGCTGGCGGCAATGGCCAACCCGCAGGGGGCGGTTGTGCGTGTGGCAATTAGCGCATTTCGTAAGGGGATAGTCAGGCTCGCGAGCACTCTCGCCATTGGCGGCTTATGGGTCAGTGCGCAAACCTCCCAGGCCTTGGCTGACGAAGCCGCGCCCGCAGCACCGCCCGATGCACAGCCTCGACATCCCGAGGCTCCATCGCCCGACGCCGATGCGACTGCCGCCGACGCGCGCCGTGCGCTCGAGGCCGCTGCCAAGGAGGCCGAGGACCCGGGCGTAGCGCTCGAGGAGATGCGCTACTTCACGGCCTTCTATTGGCAAGAAGGGCGTGGCTATCAGTCACAAGCCGACCCAGTGGACGGTAAAGGTCGAGAGGACGCCTGGATCATCCAGCCGATGATGTACTTGCGTGTTCGTCAGAACTCTCAAGTCGTCCACGAGCTGACGTTGCCCGTCGACGTCGTGAGCGCCGCCTCGACAGATGCGCTCGACGTGGTGAGCAAGGCCTCGGAGTACAATGAGGCCTTCAGTCTGGATTGGACGGGGACGTACTCGCCTAGCGACGTGGTCGACATGTCGTTCCAATTCGGATTCCACTACGAAGAGCCGCTCCGCTCGCTCATCGCGGGGCCGGCGCTCACGTTCAAGCTGTTCGAGCAGAACACCATTATCGGCGTTCAAGGGACCGTGATCGCCGATGGCTTCGACCCTCACACCTTTACAGGGCGCGACAAGGGCTTTGCCGCGCGGACCTCGTTCAGCTTCAACCTGACGCTGGCTCAGGTGCTCTCGCCGACGACGCTGCTCGACGCGTCCTTCGGTACGACAGAGCAGTGGGGAACGCTGGAGACGACGTGGAATTCGATGCTCGCCCACCGGCTCCCGACAGAGGACTCACCGGCGACCATCGACCGCACCGCCGAGGCCTTCCCCCGCAGCCGCAACCGAGACGCGCTCTTCGTCCGACTCTCGCAGCATATCCCTGCGTCTCACACGACTGCGAAAGTCGGCTATCGCTTCTATTTCGATGAAAACGGCGTTCTCGCTCATACGGGCGAGGTCGACCTCTATCAATACCTCGTGCCCTGGCTCTATGTGCGCGCGCACGGACGCCTGCACATGCAAAACG
This sequence comes from Polyangiaceae bacterium, assembly GCA_046351325.1. GTDB lineage: Bacteria > Myxococcota_A > Polyangia > Polyangiales > Polyangiaceae > Xiheicaenibacterium. The sequence goes on from JAXLYR010000003.1 coordinate 256,591, forward strand.
CCATATCGTTTTGGATGCCTTATATCGAAGAGCCTTTTACCGAGCGACAGCTCCGCACGAGCGACAGCGATTTGGCGGCCTTCATCTCGCGAGAGGCAGGCATCAAGCTGGTCTTTCTGCGTGACCGGGCCCCGGCCGCCATACGCGACAAAGACAGCTTCGAGGCTGGCTATCTCCATTACGAGCGCACCAATGGGCTCTCGGTGGACATGTTCTCTGTCGGCTATTCGAGGTTCTTCTGATGATGTTGCGACGCGGGCTCCTGGGGGCCTCGGCTGCGATGACGCTCGCGGCTTGCGGCGGCGGCATCATACGGCGCGACCCTCGGATGGAGGCGCTGGGCGGGCACCTGCCGCGGCTGCCTGGTGGTCGCCTGAAGGCGCTTGCGGACGGGCGCGAGACCTCGCTCTCGACGCTCGTGGCGGGCCGCGTGGCCGTCGTCGACTTCTGGGCGACTTGGTGTGAGGCCTGTCGCCCTGTCTCGCGCTCGATTGGATTGCTCGCCAAGGTTCACGCGCGCACGGACTTGCTGGTTGCGGCCGTCGCGGTGGGTGAGGACAAAGACTCCGTCGAGCGCTTCATCGCCGCTAGACCGCCTCAATATCCGATTTACCTCGATTCGGAGCTCGAGGTCATCGGGGCGCTCGGCACGAAGGAGCTCCCGACCGTGATGGTGGTCGACCGCTATGGCCAAGTCCGCGCCGTGCGCGCGCACGTCGACATGGAGGTCGTGCGCCTCGTCGACGATCTCCTCGGGGTGAAGGCCCCCGAGAAACAACCATGATCCCTCGCAGCCTCTCGGAGATCGACTGGGCCTCGTGGACTCCGGTGGATCGCGCGGTGCTGCTCTTCGTCGTGCGGCCGCCCGAGATCCTCCTCATTCGCAAGAAGCGGGGCCTCGGCGCGGGGAAGATCAACGCGCCTGGTGGGCGCATCGACCCCGGGGAGACGCCGCTCCAAGCCGCCGTGCGCGAGGTCCGCGAAGAGGTCGGTGTCACGCCGACTGGGATTACCGAACACGGCGAGATCCGATTCCAGTTCGTGGACGGCTATTCGATCCACGTCTGGGTGTTCCGCGCGTCCGACTACGAGGGAGAGCTCATCGAGACCGACGAGGCGAAGCCCCATTGGTTCCGCGTCGACGAGATCCCCTATCACGAGATGTGGCAAGACGACGCGCTGTGGCTGCCGCACGTCCTGAATAGCAAAAGCCTCACCGCGTGGTTCATCTTCGACGGTGAGGCCATGCTCGATCAGCGGATCGAGCTCGCTGGGGATTGATACGGTCTAGATGTAGCCGACCATCTTCTTCTGCTGCGGGTCCCAGAGCTTGAGGCTGAGGCAGCGGACGATGTCCCGCGGGGACAGCGACGTGCGGCCGGGGTGCTGCAGATCAGGCAGCGCCTCCATCGCCTCGGGGAGCCGATAGAACGGGATCTGCGCGTTCAAGTGGTGGACGTGGTGATAGCCGATGTTGCCGGTGAACCATTGCATCACGGGGCCCATCGGCATGAAGCTCGAGGACTCGAGCGCAGCGCGCGAGTAGCTCCACTCGTGCCGCGGCTGGAGCGACATATCGGGGAAGTTGTGCTGGGCGTAAAACAGGTAGCCGCCCGCAGCGGTCGCCACCATGAGCGGAAGCACGAACGTCAGCATCGCCGTGGCGAGCCCGAACTGCCAAATCAGGATGGCCGTGAGGCTCCAATTGACGAGGAGCGCTACACCGGAGTCCCAATAGCGCGTAACGGACTTCCTCAGCGAGTTGACGCACATCCCGATCATGAAGATAGGCACGTAGCCGAGGAGGATCGTCAGTGGGTGCCGGACGATTCGGTACTTCAGCTTGTCGGCCGCGCGCATCTTCTTCCACATCTCGGTGGTGACCACCGGGAAAGACCCGATATGGGAGCCGACGATCTGGGCCGTGTGCGCGTGGTGATAGTTGTGCGTCTCCTTCCACACGCGGGGCGGCGCCATGACCAATACGCCATAGACGCTGAGGATAGCCTTGGCGAGACGCGAGCCTCGGAGCAGCGCTCCGTGCATGAAGTCGTGATAGACGATGAAGAGTCGTACGATCACGAGCCCGCTGAAGATCGAAGACGCCAATCGGAGCGCCCAGTGCGGAGCCATCGCAGCCCCGGCGGTGCCTGCGCCGAGCGCGGCGAACGCGATCGCGAGGTGCCCCCAGCTCTTGGCGACGTCCTCGGCCATGAAGGCTTTGGTGGAGTCGAGCAGCGCCTTCTCCTTGGCCTTTTGCTCGGCGAGCTCAGCTCGGAGGGAGCGGGCCGGAGTGACGGCGGGGCTCGGGCTCGGCGCGAGGACGGGTGTCGAATTCTCGGCGGTGACGACGTTGGGGAGCGGGAGCGCGGACTCCATGGCTTTTTCCTGTCAGGTCCCAGGCCTCGTGAACCTCCGAAGGGAGATTCACCTCTAGACCTGTGCCGCGGATGCATTCCAAAGGCAAGTCTTCCGTCGACTTTTCGACACGGCCGCGAAGTTGATTACGCAGTGATTCGACTGCGTATTTTGAGGAGCAGCGCTTCTTCCGCGTGAACACGACAGCTCACCTGACGCGAGCGTCAGAATCGAGCTCCGCTCTTTCCACTAGGGGAGCGCGCTATTCGTGCTTGCAGAGAGCGGTGGCTCGCGAGCGTGGAGCGCTCGAGCCGCCGACAAAAGCAATGAAGGGTGGCCCCAAATCCCTATTTGGAAGGGGCCCTATTTGGAAGGGGCCCTATTTGGAAGGAGCCTTATTGCCTTTGGACTTCTTCTCAGTCGCGGCTTTGGTCTTCTTGCCGTTCGGGCAGGCCTCGCCGGTGTACTTGTCGTGCCCCTTTGGGAGCTTGCACGGGTGGACGCGAATCACCCGCTTCGACGCGAGGTAGATGACGACCTCTTCCTCGACCTTGCGAGGCTTGCCGGGGTTCTCGACGATGCGCGTGACTTGCACGGCCTTTCGCGGTGAGCCGGGGCGCTCGACCTTCTGTCGCTTGGGAGAGATGGTCGCGTCGGGGATGAGCTCGACCGGGGGCGCGCGGCGCTCGAGGATGACGGGGCGCTTGCGCGTGACCTTGCGGCCGGGGGTGTGGCCGAGGAGCTTCACGCTGACGCGGTCGCGTTTCACCGTGGTTTTGATGACGAGCGGCGAGTCCGAGTCGTTCTTGAAGACGAGGTCGGGCGCGGGCCAGGAGAGCGTGGCCTCGACGCCGTCGGGGTATCGACCGATGTAGTGGCTGTGCGGCTTGTGATCGAGGATCGGGAAGCCGGCGTCGTAGAGCGCGTTGTAGAGCGTCGTGGCGAATTGACTGACGCCCCCACCGACGGTCTCGACGTAGTCGAGATCCATGATGCTCGGGGCTTTGACGTAGCCCTTTTCCTCGGTGCGGGGGCCGACGAGCTGATTGAGGCTCAGCGACTCACCGGGTTGGACGACGACGCCGTCCACCAACTTCGCGATGCGCTTGATGTTCTTGACCCGCTCTTCGCAACAGGGGAATCGCGTCGTCGCGCGAGCGAGGACCTCGAGTTTGTCGAGGTTCTGCTTCTTGGACTTGGCCTTGCCGTCTGCGGACTTCGCGTCGTCCTTGCCGTCGGACTTGGTATCGGATTTGGCCTTAGCGGACTTGCCAGTCTTCTTCTTGGCTTTTGCGGACGAGGCGTCTTTGGTCGGGGCGGCTGCGCTCGTCGCCAACACCGAAGACAGCGCGAGCGCGGTGAGGAACGCGAGCGCTAGGCGGCCGAGTCGACCCCAACGGCCAATGGGAGCAATGAAGCCCGTTAGGGGACGGCGGAACATGCGTTGCGCTCCTTAGCACGGACTGCGAGCCCAGTGCACGCCGCGAACGAATCGGGGGGCGCGGAGCGCAAGAGGGCGAATCGGTCAGGCCTTGTCGGGCTCTTCGCTGATCGTCGGCTGGACGGGCGCGGGCACTTGGGCCTTCGGCGGGGGAGGCGTGCCCTCGGGCTGTGCGCCACCCGCAGCTGCTTGCGGGGGCGAGGGGGTCGCCCCCTCGGGCGTGGGCTTCGCTCGGCTTGCACGCTGCGGTCGCCGACGGACGCGACCGAGCGCCCAACTGACCAACACCGCGGCGCCGAAGCCGCCACCGACGGCCGCGGCGAGCAGCGGGATTTCGAGGTTCAACACAGGGCGATCCGCGTCGTCGTCGACAGCGTTCTTCGAGGTCGAGCGCGCCGGAGGAGCGCTGCTCGCGAGCGCGCTCGACACCGAAAAGACGAGCGTCGCGACGACCGCCGTCGCGCCCAAGCTGTTCGGGCGGCTCATCCGCGCTGCTTCCTCGTGAGCGTGAGCACCATCGTCGAGACGAGGAGCGTGGCGAGCGCGGCGACCACGATGCCCGAGAAGGCGCGCGCGTATTCGTGGTCTTTCCCAGCGATCCAGGCCTCGACGAGCGAGCGGAGCCAGCCGCTGAACCGTGGATAGACGAGGTTCAGCGCCGCGATCGCCGCCGCGCTCATCGTCAACGACAGGAGCCCGCGCCCGAAGAGCAACACGAGCGAGCGAGGACTCTCGGGCTCGGCGAGCGTGGGGGCGGGAGGCTCGGGCTCGGGGACCGCCATCGAGTCTTCGAGCGGGACTCCCGGGACCGTGAGCTTCGGTCCGATGATCACTGCACCGCACTCGGGGCAGAAGCGCCCGTCGTCGGGGAAGTCGATCTTGCATGCGTTGCAGCGCACGGCGGCAGCATAGCGGCGATCGGGCGAGCTCCGCACGAGCCGCGCGCGCGAGCGCGAGCTCGCTTGGGATTCTGGCCCGCTCGCGAGTTCGAAGATCTATCATCCGGGGCCATGACGACGTCTCGTGTGCCGACCTCGCTGAGCACGGTCCTCCGACGCGGCGCTGTCGGCGGTGAAGTCCGCCAGGTGCAGGAGCTCTTGAACCTCGCAGGGTCGCGACCGCGCGTCGGTGCGGACGGTGTTTTCGGCGAGCTCACCGAGCAATCGGTCCGTTATTTCCAGTCGAATCACGGTCTCGGCGTCGACGGGCGGGTCGGGCCCGCGACGTTCGCTGCGTTGAACCGCGCCGCGCGGCGCGGCACTTCGCAGGAAGGCAGCGCGCCGAACAACTCGAGCACGCACGCGCCTTCGACCACCGGCACTGGGGACTTCTGCTTTCCGCTCGCGTTCAAGCCCTCCCCCGATTGGAAGGGTGGTGGTCGCTACTTCGGGGCCGCGCGCAGCCACGGCAGACTCCACGCGGGGTGCGATTTGCTCGGGCCGCGCGGCACGACCATCCACGCGATCGCCGACGGGACGCTGGTGCGCGCGCCCTATTACTTTTACAGCGGTACGTACGCCGTCGAGCTGCGACACGGGCCTTACCTGGTTCGGTATGGCGAGATCCTCGGGGGCAGCTACATCGGCGGTCAGTCCGTCCGAAAGGGTGAGCCGATATGCCAGATCGGTCGCCTGGAGTCGGGCTCGTCGATGCTGCATTTCGAGATGTATTCGAATGGCGCGTCGACCGCGTCGCTCACGACCAGCAGCGGGCCGTACAAGCGACGCGGCGATCTCATCAACCCTTCTCCGCACCTCGATCAGTGGGTGCACAACCTCCCGCGAGGCTGATTGAAACTCCGAAGTCGCTCGGGTGCGCGGCGCCGCGTCGCGCGCTGGAGCCTTGCTGTTTTCTTCGTCGCGGCATGTTCGAGCTCGGTCGCCTCGACGGCGAATGCCCAAGTCACCGGTCCGCGCGAGCGAGAGTGGTCGGGGTACACGTCCCAGCCGCTCACGCTGCCCGAGCTCGATTTCGGTGCAGAGCTCGACGTGACCTACGACCATTCCGAGCCCGTCAACGGCGAGAAGCTGAATGGCGGCGGCGTGGATCTCCACGCGGCGTTCGGGATTACGCATGACATCGAGCTCGAGCTCACCATCTTCAGCATCATGGGGGGCGACTTCGCGATTACCCCGCTGCTCAGCCCGCACTTCCTCCCTCGCGCCGATTGGGGGATGTCTCGCGTGGGGATCACCGTGCGAATTTTCAACGATCTCGTGGGTGAGATCGGCGCGCGCTTTCGCCTGCTCGTCGACAACGACGCGACCGTAGGCCTAAATGGTGGGCTGCCTATTCGGCTGTTCGCCGGGGGGCGAGACGGCACGTACCTGCGCTTCGATACGGGGTTGGGGTTCGTCGGCCGCATCCCGACTCAGGATCGGCGACACCCTGATTTCGGTCTTGTCGACGTCTCCAGCGATCCTCTGTCGTACGACGCCGGAGTGCCGCTCCGATTGCTCTTCAGCCCGGTCCCCTCATTCCCGCTCTGGTTCGGCTTCAATACCGGCTTTGGGATGTTCGACATCGTCGATGAAGACACGATGTTCATCCCGCTAGGGTTTACGGCCGGGTTCTCGATCGGCGTCGCGCCGACAGCGGGTTACGACGGAATGGTCGATATCGGGTTGAGCGCGCTCTTTCCCCAATTCTTCGAGCCGATGCGCAGCTCGACCGATGGCATGATCGAGAGCGAGACATGGCAGCTCGGGGCGTTCCTGCGCTTCGCCATGCCGGTCGTGGCGAACACGAGCTCGAGCGCGAATGCGATGGCCCAACCTCGCAACGAAGCATGGTCAGTCCCCACCGAGCTTTGAGAACACCGTGATTTTGGTTCGAGAGAGCACTGCAGTACACGGAGCCGACGGATGAACATTCGCGCAATCCTCGGCTCGGGCGGCGTCTTGCTGCGTCGGGTGATCTTCCTGACGGCGACGCTGGTCGGGCTGACGATCGCGCTCACGGCGCCCCTCAGCTCGGAGCTCAACGCCGTCGCGGTCCCGTTCGTCCTCGCGATCGCGACGGCCCTCTTCCCCCTGTTTTGGAACGAGGTCGCCGACCCCTTCGAGCTCGCGAGCTACAACGGGGTCTACACGGGCCTCGGCCTCGTGTCGTCGTTGGTCGCGATCGTCGACGCGGGGAAGATCGACTTCAAATATCTGCCCGGGCTCTCGCCGCGTTCGAAGGAGGAGCTCGCGGCCGTGGTCGTGTGGGCCTACGTCGTCGCGAACACCAGCTACTTGGTCGGTTATTACCTGCCCCGAAAGTCGACCGCCGCACCTCGCTGGTTGCCTCGCGTGCACGGTTACAACTGGTCGACGTCGCGCCTCTTGATCGTGACCCTCGTGTGCATGGCCGTGGCGATCCCGGTCTACGCGTTCTTCCAAAATCAGCTCGGGGCCGAGCTCACCGACATCACGCAGATGCAAGCGGCGAAGGCCGTGTGGCGCGACGACCAGTCGCGCTCGTGGATCTTGCGCGGCATCATGTTGGGGCTCGTCCCGACGATGTTCATGATCGCGCTGGCGTCACGGGAGAGGCGCAACCTGCCGTTGCTCATCCTCGCCGCGATCGCGCTGGTCGAGGGCATCCTCATCGTTCGAACGGGCCAGCGCTCGCTCACGGTGAACTTCTTCGTCAGCTGCGCCTGCATCTTCCACTACATCCGGCGACGCCTGCCTGTGATGTTGCTCATCGTCGCCGGCTTCTTCGCCCTCGCGACCTCGAACGTGCTGCTCGACTACCGTGTATCGAGCGACGACCGCACCTATACGCCCATCAGTGCGCAGCGCTTCGAGGTCAATCGCGTGTTCTCCGAGCACGAGCAGGACCGGCAGCGGCTCTCGACGATGGCGGTCGTGATGGATGCCTTCCCCGAGAAGCAGGAGTTTCTCTTGGGAGAGAGCTGGCTCGCGATCATCGCGATGCCCATCCCGCGGTGGCTCTGGCCCGAGAAGGTGAGCCACTTCGAATGGCGCGACACCCTCATCATGGTCAACCTCGCGCAGGCGTCGATTCCCACGCCATTTCACGGCGTGCTCTACGCCAACTTCTCGTGGTTCGGCGTCGTGCTCGGCTCGCTCTTGTGGGGGCGCTTCCAGCGACGCGTCTACGATTGGCTGCTCGCGAACCCCAAAGATCCGAGCGTCGTCGTGCTCTACGCGAACGCCATCTTCGTGACCGCGCCGATCCTGTTGCCGCTGCTCTATCTGACTCAGTTCCTGCTGCCGATGTACCTGTTCATCCTGTTCATGGGGATGAGGAACACCGCATTTTCCCCGCGAGCCAGCGCGGCCAGTATCCTCGCCAAGCTACGAGCGAACGCCGCGCTGAAGCTTCAGGGCAGCCCGGGGAAGTGATCGACGGCGCGGATCTCGAAGTCGGGGAAGCTGTCGACGAACTGCACTTTGAAGTCGGCGAAGTGGTCGACGATCTGCCACTTGCCACACTCGTCGGGGAAGCTCTCGACGAAGGCGACGTTCAAGTCGGCGAAGTGATCGACCTTCTTCACCTTGAAATCGGGGAAGTGGTCGACGATCTCGACTCTGCCCCACAGCTTCTGCCCGTGGAAGGTGCAGTCTGAAGCGATCGCCCCAGTCGACCGGGGGGAGGGCTGGGGTCCGGGAGAGGCGAGCGCGGCAGCAACCACCAGCATCGCGGGGAGCATGGCTCCGGACAAGCTACCGCGAGGATCGCGACGCGCCAGCCGCTTTCCTGCTATCGATTCGTGGTGGCTCCGAGCGACAGGGGTGAGCTGCTCGACGCGAGCTTCGTTCGCGAGCTCGAGGTCCTGCGACGCAGGCTCGAGATTCGGGCGCGCTCGGGCGCATCGGGTGAGCGCGTCGCGCGCCGCAAGGGCTCGTCGGCCGAGTTCCAAGAGCACCGCGCGTATGCGCCTGGTGACGACCTGCGACGGATCGACTGGGCCGCGTATGCGCGCACGGGCGAGCCCGTGCTCAAGCTCTTCCGCGCCGAGGAGGACGTCGTCGTCCGCATCGTCTGCGACGCGTCCGCGTCGATGTCGTGTGGCGAGCCGCCGAAGAGCGACGTCGCTCGCAAGCTCGCCGCGGCGATCGCGTACATGGCCCTCGCGCGCAGCGAGCGCGCGCAGCTCGTCGTCGCTGCGGAGCAAGCGGATTGGTACACGCCCCAGCGTGGTCGCAGCGGGCTCGCAGCGTTTCTGCGGTCGCTCACGGCCGCGCCCGTGACGGGTGGGACCGATCTCGCGGCCGCGATCGACACGACGGTTCGGCGTTCTCCGCGACCGGGGCTCGTCGCGATCATCAGCGACTTCTTCGACGCCGGGCCGGTGTTCGATGCGTTGGCGCGCGCGTCGACCGCGGGTCACGAGGTCGCGCTCCTGCAGGTCCTCGCCCCCGAAGAGGTCGAGCCGGCGTTCGAAGGAGACCTGATGCTCGAGGACGCCGAGTCGGGGCGCACGGTCGAGGTCACGATGGATGCGGCGAGCCTGGAGGCCTACGCCCTGAGGTTCGCGGGCCTCTGTGAGGAGCTCCGCCAGTTCGCGCGCCGTCACCGCGCGACGTATGTGCGGGCGCGCACCGACGAGCCGCTCGAAGAGGTCGTTCGGCGCTTCGTCTCCAAGGACGTCGACTGAATGCGGACGCTCTCGCTGCTCGCACCGAAGGGGCTGTGGCTGCTCGCGCTGCTCGTACCGCTCATCGCGCTCTACATCCTGAAGGTGCGACGCAAGCGGCTGCGCGTCGGCTCGACGTGGCTCTGGGCGAGCGCGCAGCGCGACCTGCTCGCGAAGTCCCCGTTCAAGAAGCTCGTCGCGCAGCTCTCGCTGATTCTCCAGATGCTCGCGCTCATCGCGCTCGCGTTCGCCCTCGCGCGGCCTGCCTACCAGACGCGCGAGGCGCCCGGCTCGCGCACGGCGATCATCATCGACGTCAGCGCCTCGATGGGCGCGACCTCGGGTGATGGGCAGGCGAGCCGACTCGAGCGCGCGAAGGAGGTCGCGAAGAACATCGTCGACGGGCTGCCCGCGACGAGCGAGGCCATGGTCGTCGAGGCAGGGCGCGACGCTCGCATCGTCGCCCCGCTCGATCGGGACAAACGCAGGCTCACGTTCGCGATCGACGATCTGTCGGCGCTCGAGGTCGAGGGAGATCTCGGTGCCGCGCTCGCGATCGCGGTCGATCGGGTGAAGGGCTTCGAGTCCGCGAAGGTCGTGGTGATCACCGACGACAACCTCGCGCACCCGCCGACGCTCGCGGGGATCGCCGTGCCTGTCGAGGTCGTGGAGGTCGGTGACGTCGTCGACAACGCGGCGATCATCCGCGCCGACGCGCGCATCGGGCGCGACCCCAAGAGCGGCACCGAGGAGCTGCAGGCCTTCCTCTCCGTCGCGAACTTCGGCCGCACCGCACGCGAGCTCTACGTCACGATGACGCGCGCGGGCTCGAGCGACGTCGCGGACTCGCGGCGCGTGACCCTCGAGCCAGGCGAGCGCACGCCCATCCTGCTCTCGTTCCGCGCGAGCTCCGACGACTACCGCGCAGGCCTCACCTTCGAGATCACGCCGCACGACGCCCTCGCGGTCGACGACTACGCGTACGCTCGCGTCCCCGCGGGCGATCGACTCCCCGTGGTGCTCGCCTCGCAGGCCGCGAACGGCGCGTCGATCTGGCTGTCGCGCGCGCTCAAGGCCGACGCCGCGCTGACGCTCGAGACCGCGACGCTCGACGCGCTCGCCGCGAACGCAGCGCTCGATGCTGGGGCGCTCGTCGTCGTCGATGGCGCGTGCCCACCGGAGACTCTGCCGGGCGGTGACCTCCTCGTCGTGAACCCACCGCCGGGCGCTTGCTTCGGGGTCAAAATCGGCGATCTCATCGAGCGACCGCAGCTCACGTCTTGGGAGAACTCCGACGCGCGCCTGCGGTTCCTGACCTTCGACGGCGTCGGCGTCGCGCGCGCGCGGCTGCTCACACCTGCGAGCGCGTCGTCGTCGCTCGTGCGAACGAGCGCGGGCACCGTCGTCGCGGACGCGACCACGGCCTCGCGCACGGTGACGATCGTCGGCTTCGACGTGGGCGACACGGACTGGCCGCTCAAGGCGAGCTTCGTGCTCTTCATGCGCAACATCGCCGAGCTCGCGCGCGCGCACCGCGCTTCGAGCGTGATGGGCAGCGCGGTGACGGGCGAGCCGCTGCGCGTCGCGGTGCCGATCGCCTCGACGGGCGCGACCGCCGAAACCCCCAAGGGAAAGGCTCTCGACGCGACGCTGCGCGACGGGGTCTTGGTGGTGCCTTCGGTCCCCGAGGCAGGGCTCTACAAGGTCAGCTACCAAGGTCCGCAGCCGGGCTCGCTCGTCGTGCCGGTGAACCTCACGAGCAGCGCCGAGAGCGATCTGTCGAAGCGCGTCGCGCTCGGCGGCGGCCCCGGCGTCACCGTGCTCACCGAAGGTGAGGCGAAGCTCACATTTCGCGATTTCGCGTATTGGCTCGCGCTCGCGGCGCTCGTGCTCTTCGCGTTCGAGGTCTGGTGGTACACGCGCAAGCCGCGTGCGAACGCCGCCGCGACGAGCAAGCTCCCCATCGCACCGGAGCGTCGCGCGCGATGAAGTTCACCCCGCCGATGCTCTACGCGATCGTCGCCGCGGTCCTCGCGGGCGCTGGCGCGTTCCTCTATTTCACGCGCGAGACTCTTGCGCGCCGACACGTCCTGCGCGCGCTCTTCATCCTCTCGCTCGTGCCGATCCTCTACGCCGTCGGCGTCGAGCTTCGGCTCTATCGCGAGACGTACGTGCGTCTCTTGCGACCGCTCTGGACGCCGCTCGCGCCGGTCGCCGTCGGGTTCATCGCGGCGCGCCTCGCGGGCGAGGCAGGCAAGCGCGCGCGGCTCCGCGGCGTGCTCTCGGACCTCTTCTTCGGTCTCACGGCGCTCGCGCTGGCGCTCGCCGTCGTAGGCGCCGAGCTCGGCCACAAGATCGATCGGCTCACGGTGATCTTCGCCGTCGATCGCAGCCGCTCGATCGATCTGGTCGAGGGCGCGGACGAGATCGTCGCGCGCGAGCTCGCGAACGCCGAGAACAGCATGCGCGACGACGATCTCGTCGCGAGCGTGGTGTTCGGCGCGGGCGCGACGACGGAGATCGCGCCGCACAAACGCAAGGAGCCCGTCCCCGCGCAGCAAGCGCTCGTCATCCGCGAGGGCACCGACATCGAGGCTGCGATCCGGCGCGCGCTCGCCGAGGTCCCCGCCGACAGCGCCGCGCGCGTCGTGCTGATCACCGACGGCGTCGGCACGCGCGGCGATCCGATGGCGGGCGCGGCGGCCGCGCTCGCGGCGCAGGTCCCCGTCGACGCCGTGGTGCTCGAGCAGCGTGAGGTCCCCGATCTGCGCGTCGTCGCCGTGCGCAGCCCTCAGCGTGGCGACGCCGGTGAGACCGTGGATCTCCGGGTCGTGACCAAAGCTCCGAAGGCGATGGAGGTCGAGCTCCGCGTGAAGCGCGACGGGCAGCTCATCCGCGAGGGGCGCGTCGCAGTCGGCGCGGGTGAGGACGTCCTGCGCCTCCGCGAGAAGCTCCCCGACGCGGGGCTTCACAAGTACGACGTCGAGGTCTCGACCCCGGACGGGTCGCTCGACGCGACCGGCGAGGACAACGGCGGCTCGACGTTCGTGCGCGTGCGCGGCAAGGCTGCGGCGCTCGTCCTCGACGGCGACGGCAAGGGCGCGTTCATCGCCGAGGTCTTGCGCAAGGCCGAGTTCCGCGTCGATCAGGCGGGCGGCGCGGCCGTCCCGTCGGACTTGGCCGGGTTCGCCGAGTACGACCTCGTGGTCTTCGGCGACATCGCTGCCGGCTCGCTCGCGCCCGCCCAGATCGAAGCGCTCGCGGCGTACGTGCGCGACTTCGGTGGCGGGCTCCTGCTGATGGGCGGGGATCGCAGCATGGGCCCCGGCGGGTACGGCAAGAGCCCGATCGAGGAGATCTCGCCCGTATCGTTTGACCTCAAACAAGACGAGCGACGCGGCAGCCTCGCCGAGGTCATCGGCATCGACATCTCGGGTTCGATGGGCGCCACGGTGAACGGGCGGACCAAGCTCGAGCTCGCGAACGAGGCTGCGTCGCGCTCCGCCGAGCTCCTCGGCAAGGGCGATCGGCTCGGTGTCGAGCACGTCGACACGGAGGTCCACTGGACGCTGCCGCTCCAATCGGTCGAGGACAAAGCCGCGATCGACAAGGCCATCCGATCGATGCCCGTCGGCGGCGGGGGCATCATCGTCCCGATCACGTGCGACGCGGCGTACGAGGCGCTCGGCAGCGAGAACGTGAACTTGAAGCACGTGCTCCTCTTCGTGGACGGCGACGATGCGGAGGAGACGATCCCCGCGAAGCCGACGGTCGCGACCGCGAAGGAGCACGGCATCACGACGAGCGTCATCGCCCTCGGTGACGGCCACGACGTGAAGGACCTCGAGGAGCTCGCGAGCTTGGGCGGCGGGCGCTTCTACCTCATCGAGGACGCGACGCGGCTGCCCGCCGTCTTCGCGCAGGAGACCATCCTCGCGTCGCGCAGCGCGCTCATCGAGGAGCCGTTCTCGGCGCAGCCGGGGACACCGGGCGCGCCGACGTCAGGCATCGATTTCGGCACGGCGCCGCAGCTGAAGGGCTACGTCGTCACCATCCCGAAGCCGCGCGCCGCGGTCCATTTGCTCGCGAGCGAGGGCGACCCGTTGCTCGCGACGTGGTCGGTCGGGATGGGGCGCGCGGGCGCTTTCACGAGCGACCTGAAGGATCGCTGGGGCGTCGACTGGACCACGTGGGCCGGGGCGGCGCGCATGCTCGCGCAGACCTCTCGGGATCTCGCGCGCAAGTGGGAGGACGAGCGCGTTCGGCTCGAGGCCGAGGCCACCGGCGGTCAGCTCCGCGTGCGCGCCACCGCGGTAGGAGACGACGGTCGCGCGCATTCGTTCAGGCGCTTGACCGTCAAGGTCGCGGGGCCCGGCGGCTTCAGCAAGGAGCTCCCCCTCGAGGCCTCGGGCGCCGGGCTCTACACCGCTGCGCTGCCCCTCGATCGACCGGGGACGTACATGGTGATGGCGCGCGATGACGTGAGCGGCGAGCCGGTCGGTACGACGGGCGCGGTGCTGTCGACCGGCGAGGAGCTCCGCCCCACGGGTTCGGATCGCGCGACGCTCGAGCGCATCTCGAGCTTCACCGGCGGCAAGCTGCGAACGAGCCTGACGAAGCTCTTCGACGAGCGCGCGAAGCCTCGGTTTGCTTACGATGATGTAAGTCGATGGCTCGTGATCGGTGCGGCCGCGTTGCTCCTCCTCGCCGTCGCGGCGCGCAAGCTGGGCATCCCCGAGGCTTGGCTGGATTGGGCGCGCGCCCGCGGTCGGAGCGCGTCGCCCGCGCACGCGCGCGCGCAGCCGCAACCGGCGGACGGAATGATCGGTGCGCTGCGCCGAGCCAAGCTGCCGGAGTCTCCCGCGGGCCCCGACGTGCCGAGTCCGGCGGCGCCTCGCACGCGCGTGACCGGCGTGCATCAGATCGCGGCGCGCCCCGCGGGCTCCGCGGCCCCGCGGCCAGCCCCGACAGCAGGCTCACCTCAGGCGGGAGCGACGCGCCCCGGCGGGCCTCGACCGCCCTCCGCGCCGCGGCCACCCCAACCACCGGCTGCGAGCGGCCCGAGCTCGACGCGGCATCTGTCCGCGGCCGAGCTGCTCCTCGCCAAGCGCAAAGGCACGAAGCGCTGAGCTCCTCCGGGGATTTGCTCGCGCGGTCCGCAGCGGCGATACTCGCGCCGCGAGAGGCTTCCCGGAGATGACGGTCAAAGGCGCGATCGAGGCGTTCGAGCTCTGGTCGAAGGAGCGCGGCCTCGTCGCGCGCGACATCGATCGGCGTCGGGTTGCACGCGATCTGTTCGACATCGCGGGGAGCGAGCCCATCCGCGAAGAGCACGTCACGAAGCTCGTGAAGCGCTACCGAGACGGCTTGATGGGCGCGCACACAGTCCTCGCTGCACGCCGCGTCGCCCTCGAGGTGATTCAGTGGCAAGAGGAGGAGGGCGACCCGAACGGGATCAGCTCCGCGCCCCCTCCGAAGCAAGCCCCGAAGCCTCCGTCACCCGAGCCCGCGCGCGCTGTAGCGGCTCCCCGACCGAAGCCCGCCGCGAGCCCCGCTGCGAGCCCCATCCCCGAGAAGGCCTCGGCGGGCGACGAATTCGATTTGGGGGACGCGCCCTGGCGAAACAAGAAGCGCGAGACCCCGGGGCACGACCGGAAGGCGACGCTCGCGCGCGAGCCTGCCAAGCGCCCCGTCGTCGACGAGCGACCCCTGCGCTTCGCGAACCCCAAGCGCGACGCGAGCAAGCCGCCTCCGGACAAGAAGCCGCGAGGCTTCGACGATCCGCGCGCGCTGCGATCGCATACGACCGACAGCTTCGAGCCTGAGTCCCCGGTGCCGGCCTCCGAGGAAGCCGAAGATTGGTTTGACGGTGATAAAGGATCATCCAAGGGGGCGCTCAGCGTCCGCGCGGCGAGCGAGCGGCTCGTCCCGCACAACCCCCTGCCGAAGATCTCGGGCTACCCCACGCACAGCGACGACACCGAGGGAGAAGCGTTCTCGTCGAGCCCGCCGAAACGCGAGAGCTCGGATCGGCCGGCGCGCCCGCGATCGAGCTTTCCAGGTGGCGGGAGTCACCCTCCGAGCGGCGGCCCCTTCTCGAAGAGCGGCCGCCCCATGGAGGACGTCGAGCCCAGCGAGGCGCCTCACGACGACGCGTTCGATGTCGACGAGGCCCCGAAGAAATTCAAGCAAGGTCGTGGCGAGCGCGGTCCCTCGGTGAGGCCGAAGGCGGGCGCGCTCGACATCGATCTCTCGGGGATCGGCGACATCACGACCGAGCGCGCGCGCACCGCGCGGGAGCGCCTCGACCCCACCGAGTCGGTCGCGCCGCCACCACCACCTCCCGGGCCGAGCACGCCGCCACCCGCGCTGGAGAGCGAGCTGAAGCGGCTCTCCACGAAGCCCCCACCCGCCGAGCCCGCCATCAAGATCGCGGCGCCGAAGCCGAACCTCGGTCCGCCGATCAGCGGGCGAACGCTCTCGTACATCGCGGCTGCGTTGATCACGCTCATCGGCGCGCTCATCCTCATCACGCGGCCGTCGTTCCTCTTCGCGAACAAGGCAAAGCCGGTGAGCGGCGCGTTCGCGTCCACTCATCTCGGCGCGTCGTGGACGTTCCCCGAGCAGTGGCTGCACGCCGAGAACCTGGACGACGAGGAGGTCACGAAGGAGGGGTGGACCCGCCGCGTGAGCGTCTTCTACCACGGGGCGAGTCCCAACCAGTTCCAGAGCCAAATCGTGGTGGTTTCGTTCTCTCGAAAGGACCGCGCGGCGACCGAAGAGGACGCCAAGCAGCTCGGCGCGAACGAGACGATGAGCGCCGTGACGATGCGACGGTGCACCGAGTACGAGGCCGCCGATATCGAGGGGACGCGGTGCACGTCGTTCGCCGCGCGCCCGGGGCAGCCGCTCGGGGTGATCGAGGTCTACTTCCCGATGGATGGGCGAGCGTTCTTCTTGCGCTGGCAGTTCGAGGTCCCCTCGTTCACCCCATCCCCCGATGCCCAGAATCCAGGCGCGCAAGCCGAAGCGCTGGAGGAGCGGCTCGCGACGCAGATCGCCTCATCCGACGCGCTCCTCACTTCATTCCACGGCTACCGACCCTGAGCTGAAGCCGCGCGGCTCATGACTCGCGCGGAGGCTCGCCGTCCGGCGTTCCAGCGTCGGGAGCGCCCGCATCCGAGGCGACTGCATCCGGGGCGCCCGCGTCGGGGGCTTTGGGTTCGGTCGCAGCGCTGTCTCCCTCGGGCGCGAACGACTGCGGCGGGGCCTCGGCCATGTGCTCGGCCATGTGCTGCGAGTTCGCCATCGCCTCCTCGTACATCGCGTCCTCGGCCGCGAGCATCTCGTCTGCGCGCGCGACCCGCTCGTCGAAGTCCCTGATGATCGCGTGAGCCTTGCGACGCGCGGCCGCGAGCGTGAGCAGGCCGAGCCCTACGAAGGTCGGGGTCGCGATCCAACCGGCGAGCTCGACGATCGGAGCGACCGTGGAGCTCAGCAGGACGAAGCCGTAGATCGGAGAGACCGAGATGATGATCAGCGCCTCGTCACCGCGCGTCGCCACGCCGACCACCGCGGCGACGATGCCGGGGACGATCGTGAGGCCCGCGAGGATCGTGAGGAAGAGCACGCGCGCACCGACCAAGCTGCGCGCACGCGCCCTCAGCCAAGCGGCGAGGCCGATCACGAACAGGAGGTAGGCCGTCGAGAACGCGACGAATCGCCAGTTCGCCCAGCTCAAAGCCTCGAGCGAGCCGATCCCGAGCGAGGGCTTGAGCGTCGCGTAGCGGGTTCGCATCGCCATCACCACGATCGCCGTGCCCACCATCGCGAGCACGCTGATCAGCGCCGAGGTGCGGAAGAGCCCGGGCCCCATGAAGCGGCTGATCGCACCGCGTCGCTCGAGATCCCAGCGGACCTGGATGCGTCGAGATGCAGCGAGTGGTTCGCCCATGAACATCGTGACCACGAAGACCACGAACAGCTGGAAGACGGTGAGCTCGGCGGCCCCGCCGTTGAGCACACCGCGCGGGGTGGTGCTCTGCGTGAGCACGCCAGCGCCCGTCCCCGCGAGGACGATCGCGGTGACGAAGAGCCACCGCTTCAGGCCGCTCGAGCGATCGTCGTTCGGGTCGGTGAGGTTCGCGGTCGTCGCCTCGTAGAGGAACCACGCAGGGATCGCGATCGCGAGCGCGGGCGCTCCGAAGAGGAGCAGCACGTAGTTGAGTCCGAAGTCGCCGCGCACGTAGGCGGTCGGCAGCCAGATGGGCGCTCCCCTCGGCACGGTAGGCCAGAGCTCGTTCACCGCGAACGAGAGCGCTGGACCCCCGAGCCCGAAGACGATGCCGCTGATGGGCACCGCGAGGAGCAGCGTCACGAGGATCGCCCCGCGCGAGCTCGAGAACTTCGAACTCACGGCGAGCCCGAACGCGACCGACAGGTGCGCGAAGACGAAGAGGTAGATGAACCCGACGACGACCTCGAGCGGGTGGATGCCGCCGAACAGGAAGGGCAGCGCACCCACCGGCGCGAGCATCACGATGTACGCGCCGATGGATGTGTAGGCCGCGAGGAATTTCCCACGCGCGACGATCTCGGGGCGCAGGCCCGTGAGGACGACGGCCTCCCACGTGCGGCCCTCGCGCTCGGACGCGATGCCGTTCGCCGCCAGCGCCGGACCGACCCAAGCCACGACGAAGAACGCGATGCTGAAGAAGGTCTGAAAGAGGACCATCCCGACCTGATCGATCGGGACGCTGTCCATCATCGAGCCGCCCACCGCGGTGATGATGAGGGCGATGACGACGGTGACGCCGAGCAGGATGAATGGCGTCCGCGTGAGGCGCGCCGCCTGACGAAGCTCACGAATCCAGATCGGGTTCGGGTTCTTGCGCAGGAGCGTGAGGCGGAATCGCGCTCGATCCGCGAGCCGCTGCGACGCCGGTCCCTCGGGGACGACCTCTCCGGTTTGGGCGCTCACTGCATTTCCCCCTTCGTGACCTCGAGGAAGATGCGCTCGAGCTCGTTGCGCTCCTGCTCGATCCCGAGGACGCCGATGTTGTTGCGGACGAGGAACGCGACCATGTCGGCGATCCGCGCCTCGGGGCCCTCGAGGGTGACCATGATGAAGCCGCCGAGGACCTCGAGGTCGGAGACGCCATTGCCCGTGCGGAGCAGGGCGACCGCGGCCTCGGGGTTGCCCATGACCTTGAGCTTGATCCGTCGTCGAACGACGATCGACGGAGCAGGCACGTAGGGGTAGGGCGACCCATATCGGTAATACGGATTCTGCGGGGGATACGGATATGGGCCTTGCTGGCGCTGATATGGATTGTAGCCGGCCGGATATGCCCCTTGCGGCGGGGCCCCTGGCGGATAGGCCCCTTGCGGTTGAGGGCCTTGCGGCTGGGCCCCTGGCGGATATGCCCCTTGCGGCGGAGCGGCCTGAGCCTGGGGATAGGGGGCTTGCTGCTGGGGATACCCTGGTTGTTGCGGATATGGGGTTTGCGGCTGGGCTGCTGCCTGGGCGCGGTGCATCTCGGCCGCGGCGTGTCGCTGCGCCTCGAGGCGCGCGCCGATCTCGGCGATAGGGCCGGCGACGACGAGCCGCCCGCGCTCGAGGATGCCGACCGAGGTGCACACGTCCGAGAGCTCGGTGAGGATGTGGCTCGAGAGGAGGATGGTCTTGCCGAGCGCGCGCAGCTCGCCGAGGAGATTCCGCATCTCGATGCGCGCGCGTGGGTCGAGGTCGCTCGCGGGCTCGTCGAGGATGAGGACCTTCGGGTCGTGCAGCAGGATGCGCGCGAGCTGGAGGCGCTGCTTCTGCCCCTTCGACATGTCGGCGACGAGTTTGTCCGTCATCTTCGTCAGGTCGGTGAGCTCCAAGACAGCGTCGACGACCGACGGTGAGTGCACCTGGAACGCGTCGGCGAAGAACTCGAGGTACTCGCGCACCGTGACGCGGTCGTAGACGCCTGCGTGGTCCGGCATGTACCCGATCACGCGGCGCACGGCCTCGGGCTGGAGCGTGACGTCGACGCCGTCGATCTCCACGCGCCCGCTCATGGGCTCGAGCAGCGTGGCCATGATGCGGATCGTCGTCGTCTTACCGGCGCCGTTCGGCCCGATAAAACCGAAGATCTCGCCGTAGCCGACCTCGAAGCTCACGTCCCGCAGGACTTCGAAATTGCCGAAGCGGTGGTGCAAGTGGCGGACGCGGATCGCCGGCGGCGGCAGCGGTGCGGCGGTCGTCATGGTGCCGTCCCTCCGAAGCCGACGACGCGCAGGAGCATGCGATCGTCCACGATCTCGACGCCCGAGTCGCGCGCGCCCGACTTCAGGGTCGCGCCCGCGAGCACGACGGGGACGCCGGGTGGAAACGCGATGTCACCTTGCAGCGACGCGCGCTCGAAGGTCGACCAACCCATGCCGAAGTCTCGCTGGTGCTCGTCATCCATCGCGCTGAGGAACGGCGCGCCGAGCGACGCCCCGCTGGCGGTGGGAACGACCGCGGTGCGCGCCCAAGACTGAAAGCGCTTGCTCCCCGCGTCCATCGCGCCCGACGCGATGCTCGCGCCGTCCGCGAGCTCTGCGACGAGCCGGAACGTGTCGTCGTCGAGCTTCACGAGCACCGGGCTCAGCGCGAGACCCGTGCGGTTCGTGACCGTGATTTGGCCGTCGCTCGCGCTCTTCGTGATCGAGATGCCGTCGCCGATCGACGTGAGCCCGTCCTCGCGGAAGAGGATCGTCTGCGCCGGCATGGCCTCGACGTCTCGGGCACGCAGGCCGTCGCCGTCGAGCGTGTAGCCGTGGTCGACGCGCGGGCCCATCGCGAGCACGAGCGAGCTCGTGCGCTCGGACATGCCGGTCGAGACCGTCTGTCCTGTCGACGAGAAGAAGGCCCGATAGCGACGCGACACCCCGCGCGGCATGCCCGCGCCCGCGTCGACGACCGTGAGCCGGCGACTCGTCTTGCCGATCCCCTTCGCGCCGATGCCGATGACGACGATGGTCACGAACGTGAGGAACGAGAGGATCGGCAGCGCGACGAGCGCCCAGAGCGGCTTGTTGCGTTTCTTTGCGCCTGTGAAAGCTACGGGGCCCGCGAGGATCGCGTAGAGGCAGATGATGAGCGCCGCGATGCCCACGCCCCACCGCGCCGTCCTGTTCGGATCGAGCAGGCGCCGCACCTCTTCGTAGGGCTCGGGCGCCGTCCCGAAGGGCCCGGAGGGCACGCGCGGCGGTGGCTCGCCGAGTCTCACCAGGCTGTTGACCTTGCGGTCGAACGCTTGGCGCGCGAGCTCGGCGATGCGGACCTCGACCCACGGCATGTCCGCGACGCTCGGGTCCGTGATGTCGAAGCCGAAGAGCACCACCTGCCCGAGGCCGTAGACGGCCGTGCCGCCGAACATCGAGGGGTGCGTGTTGCCACCTTCGTAGGCCGTGAACTTGAGCCCCTCGGGGATGGAGACGTTGTTCGGCAGGTCCGCGGAGGTCGCGACCGACATCGGGAGCGCGGGCGCGATGAACGGTGGAACGCAGGCCTCGGTGCACGGGACGACGTGAGCCTCGGCGCCGGTGAACGCCACGACGGTCGCGTGTCGAAGGTCCTCGGGGCGCGTGACGGAGAGCGCCAGCGTCCCGCCGCCGAGGACGAAGCCAGCGAGGGCCTCGAGCTCCTCACCCTTCAAGGCGACGAGCTTGCTCGTGGGCATCAGCACGACGTGCACGCCGTGCCAGGTCGCGACGTGATTCGGGAGGATCGGCGCGCCCGTCGTCTGCTCGGTCGCGGCCTTGTGAATGCGGAGGCGCGTGATCGATCCGACCGCAGGCTTCGAGGTCGGCATCGGGACCTTCGAGCCCTTCGCGCCAGTCGGAGGTGGAGGGCCGGGGATCTTCGCCGCGTAGGGCGTGACGGGATGATCGACCGTGTTGATCGGGACCGAGTCGAGCACCGACCCGAAGCGAGGTGCGTCGTGGACGTCGAAGATGCGGACAGCGCCGTCCTCCGACGCCGTGAGGTGAAACGAAGCCGTGGGCGAGCCGTTCGTGTCGACGCGAACGTCGAGCATGGTCTCCACGTAGACGGGGACCTTCACCACCGCAGTGCCGTTCGCGGCCACTTGGAACGGCGCGGCGGTCTGCACGGGGTCGGGCCGATCGGGGGAGCTCGACGCGACGCTCACGAACCCCGACAGCGGACGCGAGCCGGGGTTCTGCACGCGCACGTAGATCTCGGTCATGCCGGGGAGCGCCGCGAGCGGCCCCGAACCGACGATCGCCGCGACGTCGATCTGCCCCGGGGGTTCTTGAGCGAGGACGCTGCCAGGCCTGCCGAGCGTGAGCGCGAGGACCGCTGCCCCCGCGAGTGCGCGGAGCGCTCGCGACACCCTCACCCCGATTTCTCCGCTGCGCGCCCCAGCTTCTCCGGGAGCGTCGGCACCGCTTGGATGAGCGCGGCGACGACCTGATCGGTCGTCGTGCCGTCGGCCTCGCCCTCGAACGAACGGATGAGGCGATGACGAAGCACGGGCTTCGCGACCTTCTGAACGTCGGCGAAAGACACGTTCGCGCGCGCGTCGAGGAGCGCCACGGACTTGGCAGCGAGCACGAGCGATTGCGCGCCGCGCACGCCAGCGCCGAACCGGATGGCCGACTTCACGAGCGCTGGAGCGGCCTTCGCCGCCGGATCGCTCGCGCCGACGAGCCGCGACGCGTACCGCATGACAGGCTCGCCGACGACGATGTCGCGACAGGCCTGCATGAGCTCGAGGACCTCGTCGCGCGTGAGGACGGGCTTCGGCGCGTCCTTCGCGCGGCCGGTCGTGCGCGCGAGGATCTCGGTCATCTCGTCCTCGGTCGGTGAGGGCACGATGACCTTGAGGAGGAAGCGATCGAGCTGCGCTTCGGGGAGGGGATAGGTCCCCTCCATCTCGATGGGGTTCTCGGTGGCGAGCACGAAGAACGGCTCCTCCATCGCGTGGCGCACGCCAGCGATCGTGCACGCGTGCTCCTGCATGGCCTCGAGGAGGGCGCTCTGCGTCTTCGGCGTCGCGCGGTTGATTTCGTCGGCGAGGACGATCTGGCCGAAGATCGGGCCCTTGTGGAGCGCGAAGTGCCGTGTGCCGTCCGCGCCGGTGACAAGAATGTTCGTACCTGTCACGTCGCTCGGCATGAGATCCGGCGTGAACTGGATGCGCGAGAACGCGAGGTGCAGGCACGACGACAGCGTGCGCACGAGCAGCGTTTTACCGAGGCCGGGCGCACCCTCGAGCAGGACGTGGCCGCCCGCGACCAGCCCCCAGAGCACCTGATCGACGACCTCGTTCTGACCGACGAGGACCTCTCCGATGGCGTCCCGGAGCTTGACGCTCGCGGAGCGCGCGACCTGTAGCTTTTCCTCGAATCCGCCGGCCATCTGTGCGCGCAGCGTACGCTGCCTTACGGTTCGAAGTAACGCCCGACCTGCTCGCGATACTCCTCGGGCACGTCGCTGCGAGACACCCCACCGATCTCGTCGGGACCCACGTCGCCGATGGCGCCGGTGCCGCGCGTGTTCGCGGTCTCGCCCGGGCGTGAGTCCGTCCGTCGAACCTTCGTGCCGGGCTTCGTCTGACCGGGGTTCACGTCGACGGGAGCCTTCGCGGTGAGGTCGGGCGCGTCGATCTTCGAGGTCGAGCTCACCGGGGTTTTGTCGGTCGGCGTGCGCTGGCTCTTGTCGCCGCCGGGGTCGCCTTTGCCCAGGTCCTTGCCCGACTGCTCCGAGCCTTGCGGCTTGCGTCGGGGGCGGCGCTTGTTGTTCTTCCCGCCCTTGGCCTTCTTGTCGCCGCTATTGGCTTTGTCGCCGTTATTGGCTTTATCGCCGTTATTGGCTTTATCGCCCTGGCCCTTGTCGGGCTGGTCACCCGGTTTGTCGCCCTTGTTCGAGGAGCCGTTCTGCTTCTCGAGCGCGTCCTTCGCGGCCTCGAGCGCGGCCTGCGCGTCCTCGAGGCTCTCCTGTCGCTCGGTCTCTTGGCTCGGCGGCGGGGGCTCCCCGTTCGCGAGATCCTTCAGCCGATCGGCGAGCTCCTTCTGGGCCTCGGGGGATTTCGCGAGCTTCTTCGCGAGGTCCTCGAGCTCCTTCTTGGTCTCGGGCGACATCGGCTCTTTCTCTTTGCCGTCCTCGCCGGGCTTCTTCGAGCCGTCGGGTTTCTGATTCTCGGCGAGCTTCTTCAGGTTCTCGGCGAGCTTCTTTTTCTCCTCCTCGGAGAGCTTCGAAAGGGCGTCCTCGACCTGCTTCGCGAGCTCCTCACGCGCGGCCGGGTCGGACTCCTTCGCGAGCTGCTTCGCGGCCTCCTTGAGCTCTTTGCCGGCGGCTGTGTCGGGCGCCGCGTCGGCCACGCTCTCGGCGAGCTCGCGTCGCTCGTCGGCCTTCTTGCCGGCCTCATCGAGGCGCTTGGCCTGCTCCTCGAGCGACTTCGCGACGTCCTCGGCGCCGTCTTTGCGCGCGGCCTCGGCGGCCTCCTCGAGGGCCTTGCGCGCTCGCTCGCGAGAGGATTTTTCCAGCTCGTCCGCGAGGCGCTCCATCTCTTCGTCGAGCGCCTTCGAGTCGTGATCGCCGAGCGCGCGACGCGCCTCGTCGAGCTCGGCGTCGCGCGCCATGCGGGCCATCGCGCCCTCGAGTCCCTCGCGGCTCTCGCGCGACCCGAGGCTCTTCTGTTCGGTCGCGAGGCTCTGCGAGAGCTTGCCGAGCTCGTCTTGGATCTCGCGCCGCGGAGCGCCCTGCTTGAGCTTCTCGCGAAGGCCCTTCGCTTGTTCGGCGAGGTCTTTCAGGCGCTTCTCCTGTTCGGGGTCGCGCGCGGGGAGCTTCTCGATGCTCTCGATGAAGCGGTCGATCTCGGGCGCCGTCGTCGCTTGGACGGTCTCGGTGCCGGGCGGAGGTGGAGGCGGAGGCGGCCGGTGTCTCGCGGGGATCAGGCAGACCGCGATCGCCGCGCCCACCGCGAGCGGAACCAGGCCGTGCAGCCGCGAGAGGACGCGAGGTCGAACATCGCGCGCGGTCGCTGTCGTGAGCGCAGCGGTGGCCCGCGTGAGGATCACCGGGGTCGGGCTAGCGTCGTCGTCGTCCTTGGTCTTTGCACCGGTCGACTCGAGCGCGGTGCTGATGCTCTCGCCGGCCGCGAGTCGACTGTCGAGCACGAGCGCGATCTCGGGGTCGGTGAGCGCACGTCGACGACCGACGAGCAGCGCGGCGCCGACGCCCACGCAGGCGCCGCCGACCGCGGCGGCGATGCGCCACTTCTCCGCGAAGAGCGCCCAAGCGCCGAGCGCGCCTGCCGCGCCAGCGAGAGCCCCCGCGCCCAACCCGAAGAGCGCGGTTCGCAGGGCGAGCGCGCGTCGAACGATCCGCGCTGCTCGCCGAAACCCCGAATCAAAACCCTCCCTCGCCATCTCGCTGGAGCTTATCGCGGCGAAGAAGGCCCTGCCAGCGAGCGGCCCGAATCAGCGCGCGCGAGAGGGGCGATTGTGCACGTAGCTGAGCGAGCGCGGATCACCCTCGCCGCGCACGGTGCCGTCGCTCGCGAACGAGCGAGCCTCGTTGCGATCGAGGCAGACGGAGGCGAAGCGACCCCCGCTCGCGGTGACGATGCGCCCGAGCTGCGAGCGCTGAAGTGAGTCGGGAAGCACGAGAAAAGCCACGCGTTGCGCGGTTGCTTCCCACACGGACACGAGCTCCGCGTATTGCGTCTCGACCTCGGGGCTGAGCGCGCTCGGGCTGCGTCGAAGATCGACGACCATGCCTGTGATGCCGTCGGCGAGCGACAGGCGTCGCGCGTGCGTGACGAGCTCCCGCGCGAGCGCGGCCAAGGCCGGCGGGTCGAGATCGGGTCGCTTGAAGAGGCGACACACCGCGACGTCGTCCTCGTGGTCGATCGTGAAGTTTGCCCCTTCGGCGACGCGCACGAACCACTCTTTTCCCGGTCGGCGCGGCGGCAGCAAGCCGGAATCGGCGCGTCGGCCGCGGAACACCGGGATGCGCTATCACGAGGTGTGCAAAGCGATCTCGCAGCGATCGTTCTCGCGGGCGGGCGCGGCTCGCGAATGGGTCGCGACAAGGCCCTGCTCGAGGTCGATGGGGCGCCGCTCGTCGCGCACGTCACGGCGCGCTTGCGCGAGGTCGCGTCGCCCATCGTGGTCGTGGCAGCCCCAAAACAAAATCTACCGACCTTGCCAGGAGTCCGCGTCGAGCGCGATCTCGAGTCTTTTCCCGGGCCGCTCGCGGCGCTCTCGGTCGGCCTCGCGGCGTGTGGTGAGGCGCGCTGGTGCTGGGTGACCGGCGTCGACATGCCGCACGTGCGACCCGCGGTCGTCTCCGCGATGTGCAAGCTCGCCGAGGGGCACGAGGCCGCAGCGCTCGAGCGTGACGGTCGGCTCGAGTGCCTCGGGATCGTGCTGTCGACGTCGCTCGAGCCTCGTGTTCGCGCGCTGCTCGACGCTGGCAAGCGCAGCATGAGGGCGCTCCTCGAGGCCTCGCGGGTGCATGTCGTACGCGCCGATGCGTTCGCGCCCGAGCTCCAAAGCGACGTGCGCGAGGCGTTCGTCGACTGGGATGAGCCGAGCGATGTGACGCGCCGTCGCTGAGGCCGAGGACATGGCCCGTGGGGGAAGCTTCGCTACGATGAGGTCGATGCGTACCTTGTCTTGGGGCGTGGCGTTCGCCGCGCTCGTCGTGGGTCCGGGATGTCTGCTCGACGCCGAGGGGAAGGGTGGTCACGGGGGCAGCGCGGGTGGTGCAGGCGGCTCGACGACAGCCGTCGGCGCGGGTGGTGAGGGTGGGCTTTGCAACGAAGCCTCCGACTGCCCGAACGATGCTTGCACCACCTACGAATGTGGTCCGACGCACACGTGCCTGCCCCAGTTCGAGCCCGAAGGAACCTTGTGCGGGAGCGGTCACGCCTGCGACGGAGCGGGGCACTGCTGGCTCGTCGACGGCGAGCTCTGCGCGTCCCCCGCGGAGTGCCTGAGCGGCATCTGCCTCGAGGGCGTCTGCTGCGACACGACCTGTGACGGGCCGTGTGAGGTGTGTGAGGGCGGCGTGGGAATTTGCTCGCCGGCGACGCCAGGCACCGACCCCGACGGCGACTGCAGCGGAGACCTCTGTGACGGCTTCGGCAGCTGCGCCGCGGGCGCGGTGAAGAGCGCGGTCTCGTTCGGCGACGACGCCGGCGAGGTCGCCGTCTCGGGTCTTGCGCTCGACTCGATGGATCGCGCGGTGCTCGGCGGGCACTACCTCGGGACGGTCGGAGCGCTGCCTGCCGCGGTCGGGATCGACGGGCTCGTCGCGCGGCTCGGGACGGCGAACTTCTCGCAAGCGCTCTCGGGCAACGACGGCCAGCACGTGTCGGGTGTGGCTCGCGGACCTGCGGACGAGATCGTCGCCGCAGGGTATTTCTCAGACGAAATCCGCGCGAGCGTCCCTCTGTCGATCAACACCGCGGGCAACGATCTGAACGCCTTCGTCGCGCGCTACGACGCGAGCGGCACGCCCGACCTCCTGCTCGCTTTCGGTGATGTCCAGGGTGAGCAGCGCGCCGAGGGCGTCGCGGTCGACGCGCAAGGCAACCTCTACGTCGTCGGCACGCTGACTGGGCAGATCGATTTCGGCGGGACAATCCCGGCGATCACGAGCCTCGCGCCGACGATCCCGGCGCTCTTCGTCATGAAGCTCGACAGCGAGGGCGTGCCGCTCTGGGCGAAGGTCTTCGGCGACGCGACGCTCGCGCAATCGGCGACGAGCGTCGCGGTCGATGCCGCAGGGCACGTGGCGATCGCGGGCGCTCTCCGCGGGACGGTCACGTTCGGCGTGGGCGTCAGCATCGCGGCCGGGGCGCACGGAGCCGCGTTCGTCGCCGTGCTCGACGCGGCCTCGGGCGACGCGGCGTGGGGCTCTGCGGCGACCTCGACGACGGCCGATCAGATCGTGCACGCCATCGCGTTCGACGCGGCGGGCGGCGTCGCGGTCGCGGGCACCCTCGTGGGCGCCGTCGATTTCGCGGGGCAGAGCGTCGACGCGGGCGCGTCGTCCGACGCGTTCGCCGCGCTCTTCGACGACCAGGGCGCGCTGAAGTGGGTCGATCTCTTGGGTGACGCGAACGCGCCCCAAGAGGGTCGAGCCATCGCGGCGTCGAGCGCGGGGATCATCTTCGCCGGTGACCAGCGCGGCGCGCCGAGCATCCGCGGCGTCTCGCTCTCCGCAGCGGCCGGCGGGACGGATGCCTTCGTCGTGCGCCTGTTCCCCGCGGACGGCACGCCGATCTGGGTGCGCTCGTTCGGTGACTCGGCGAACCAGTCCGTGAGCGGCGCGGCGTTCACCTCGACGGGCGACGCGGCCATCGCGGGCGTCTTCTCGGGCGCGCTCGACACCCTGTCCGTAGGCGCCGAGACCTACGCTTACGTCCTCACGATCGGGCCGTGAACACCGATGGATCTGCGACCGTTTGAGCTCGAACGATATTTCGCGAAGTGGGAGTTCGCGGTCGAGCACGTGCTCTGCGCGTCGGACTGCGAGACGCGCTCGGTCCGCGAGCTCTCGACGATGGAGCCCAGCCTCACGGAGCGGCTCGCGGACCTGCGGCTCGGCTACGTGGACTCGCGCGGCTCACCGTCCTTGCGCGCTGCGATCGCCCGCCTCTACTCGAAGATCGACGCCGACGACGTGCTCGTCTTCACGGGCGCACAAGAGGCCATCCTCTGGGTCTATTCGGCGCTCGTCAGCGCGGGGGATCGCGTCGTCGTCGAGACTCCCTGCTACGCCTCGCACTGGGAGGTCCCGCGAGCGCGCGGCGCGAACGTCGTCGCGTGGCGCACCGATCTCGAGCGCGCGAGCTTCGAAGACGTCGCGCTCGACGAGCGTACCCGGCTCGTCGCGGTCAACCTGCCGCACAACCCGACCGGCGTGCTCCTCTCACAGGACGCGTGGCGTGGGCTCGTCGGCGAGGTCGCGTCGAGCGGCGCGGTGCTCTTCTCGGACGAGGTGTTTCGCGGGCTCGAGCACGACCGCGCCGCGCGCTTGCCCGCGGCGTGTGACCTCGACGAGCGAGCGATCTCGCTCGGCGTGATGAGCAAGAGCTACGGGCTCGCGGGGCTGCGCGTCGGGTGGATCGCGACGAGGAACAAAGCGGCCTACGAGCGCGTCGCGGCGCTCAAGGACTACTCGACGATCTGCGGCTCCGCGCCGAGCGAGCTCCTCGCCGAGGTCGCGCTCGCGCACGGTGACCGCATCCTCGAAGAGAACGTCGCGCGCATCCTTTCGAACCTCGAGCTCTGCGACGCCTTCTTCGCGAGGCACGAGGACCTCTTCGAGTGGCGACGACCTCGCGCTGGATGCGTGGCCTTCGTCGGGCTGCGGCGCGGCGAGGTCGGCGCGTTCTGCAGCGAGCTCGTCGAGGCGACGGGCGTCCTGCTCCTGCCTGGGCAGGTGTTCGGCGCCGATCAGAACCACTTTCGCATCGGCTTCGGGCGGAGCACCTTCGCCGAGGGTCTCGCCCGCCTCGACGAGTTCGTGAATCGGTGGAGCAATCGTCAGCGATAGGGTCGCGCGACGCGATGCGGCGGTGTACGCTTCTCGAGGCCGGCGTTGTCGAAAACGACGGTTTTCTTCGACTGGAGCTTAACCATGAGACGCGTCGCTCGACTCGCTATCGTTGCTGGCTTCACGCTCGCTCTCGCGGCCTGCGCCGAGGGTGAGACCATCCACTCGGGGGGCAACGGCGGCTCCGGGACAGGCGCTGGTCACAATGACGGCGGCGACGGCCCCGAGGGTGGCAAGGGCGGGTCCACGAGCTCGAGCTTCGGCGGTGAGGGTGGTGACCCTTCGACGGGCGGCAGTCCGTCCACGGGCGGCACGGGCGGTGAGGGTGGCGGCGTCGTCGACACCTGTCCGAACGGCGTGAAGAACCCTGGTGAAGACTGCGACGGGATCGATCTCGGCGGGGCGTCGTGCACCTCAATCGGGATGGGCTTCACGGGCGGCACGCTCAGCTGCGACGCGAATTGCCAGTTCAACACGTCGGCGTGCACGACCACGACGAACAACTGCGGCAACAACACGATCAACCCGGGTGAGGCCTGCGACGGCACGAACCTCAACGGGCAGAACTGCGTCACGCAGGGCTTCGACACCGGCACGCTCGCTTGCAACGCGTCCTGCTCCGGCTTCATCACGAGCGGCTGCATGAATACTTGTACGCCGGTAAACCTTCTGACGGTGAACCCGGGCTTCGACTCGGGCCCCAACGGCGGCGGCTGGACCGAGTCTTCGCTCAACTTCGGTAGCCCGGTTTGCGACGTCGCGACGTGTGGCACGGGCAACGGCGTCGGCCCTCACTCGGGCACCTATTGGGCTTGGTTCGGCGGCACGAACACCGCCTTCGAGGACGCCGTCGTGCAGCGCGCGGTGACGATCCCCACGGGCACGGCGACCTTGAACTTCCAGCTCGATCTGCCCTCGTGTGAGTCGACCGCGATCGCCGCCGACACGCTGACGGTCACCATCGACGGCACCGCGGTCTACTCGACGACGAACGGGAACTCGGGCTGCGGCGTGCCTGGCTGGGAGCTCATCACCATCAACGTGAGCCAGTTCGCAAACGGCCAGTCGCACACGCTCAAGTTCGAGGGCATCACCGACGACTTCAACGCGGCGACCAACTTCATGCTCGACTCGGTCGAGCTCATCGGCTGTCAGTAGGCCTCGTGCTGAGACGTGAGCTCCTGCTGGGCGCCGCGGGGGCGCTCGCGACGGCTTCGTGTCAGAAGCGCGCCGAGTGGCCGCGCGCCATCGCGAGCCTCGAGGGCTCGGGCCGCCTCGGCGTAGCCGTCGTCGACGTCGGCACCGGCGCGGTCGAGGGACACCGCCTCGACGAGCGCTTCTCCATGTGCTCGACCTTCAAGCTGGTGCTCGCCGCGATGGTGATGACGCGCGCCGAGCAGGGGAAAGCCGTCGATCTGCTCGACGCGCCGGTGCCTCTGACGAGGGCTGACCTCGTCACCTACTCGCCCGTCGTCGAGCCGCTCTTCACCCCGAAGGACGGGCCCCCGCGCGACGTGGTCACGTTGACGCTCGCCGACCTCGCCCACGCGGCGCAGACGACGAGCGACAACACCGCTGCCAACAAACTCCTCGCGCACTACGGCGGCCCCGCGGCGTTCACTGCGTTCTGCCGCGAGAACGGTGACGACGTCACGCGCCTCGACCGCGTCGAGACCGAGATGAACGACGTCGCCACGGGGGACGAGCGCGACACCACGACGCCGCGCGCGTACGCGACGCTCGTCGCGCGGCTGCTCGGTGGGCGCGGCCTCGGCTCGACGATGCGCGACTCCCTCCTCGAATGGATGATCGCGACCGAGACGGGAAAGAAGCGGCTGCGCGCAGGGTTCCCCGCTGAGGCGCGCGCTGGAGACAAGACGGGGACCTCGGTTGGAGCGGGCTACACGGGTCGTCTCAACGACGTCGCGTGGGTCGAGTTGCCTGGTCGATCTCCGATGGTGGTCGCGGCCTACTACGACACGATGGCGGAGCGCGACGACGTGCTCGACACCGACCAAGCCGTGCTCGCCGAAGTAGGGCGCATCGTCACGCGCTGACGGCTCTACTGGCGGCTCCCCCGCGGCGGATTGTACGGCTCCCAAAAGGGGGGACGCGCGATTCGCCGCGCCGAAGTCGTCGGCCGTGCGGTCCAACGCGCGGAGGGCTGCGGGCGTGGCCCGGACGCGGACGCAGTGGCGACGCTGACGCTCGCGGACGCGCTCGCCGAGCTCTCGAGCGAGGCCGCGACGGAGGGCGCGCTGGTCGCGCCGTCTTGAGCTGGGGCTTGCTCGCTGGCGTCCCCCTCGGCGGCGGCGATCTCGGCGGTCGCTGGCTTCTCCTCGACTTCGGGCGTCGGCTCCTGCGTGATGAGCCGATAGACCCGCAGCGTGACCGTCCCGAACGCGGGGAGCGCCTTCATCAAGAGGGCGTTGAGGCCGCGCGAACCCAGCGAGTCGACCTCACGCTGAAAGACGATGGCGCGCAGGAGCGCCTGCGAAGCGTTGAGTCGGCTGATCACGCACTTCAGCTCGTCCGCGGATGGGCTGCCCGTGACCTCGAGAGGCGTCGCGCTCTCCTCGAGGGTCTCGTCGCCGGCCGCAGCGAACGCGTCGTTCACCGCGCCGGTGAGGGCCTTGCGAATGAGCGATATGTACGCGACGAAGCCCGCAACGATGATGAAGAAGAGGATGAAGACGCTCGTGAGGTCGCTCATCTCCTCCATGAACTCGAAGGGGTTCGTGACTTTGCGTGTCGGCTTCGGCAGGAGCTCGCCGGTGTAGGCGACGAACGCGAGGTTCGCGATCGCAAAGATCGAGCAGATGGTCGCGTTCCGCGAGATGAGCGCGAAGAAGTCCCGATACTCGTCGTGAACGAGGATTCGATGAAGATGCGGCTTGAAGTCGGTCTTGCGGATCGCGAGCGCGAGCCCGGCCATCGACCAGATTTGCACCCACAAGACGAAGCCGAAGATGATCCACTCGAGGATCCATATGGCCAATAGCGCGCGCTGCAGCGGGTGTCCGAGCCCAGCGAGCGCCCATTGGTCGGGGTCGTCGAACGCGGTGAGCCCGTTGGGTCCTGCGACGAGCGCGACTCGCGCGTCCCGCTGGATCCAATAGGCCGCGCAGACGATGGAGAAGACATTGGGCAGCCAGCCGAAGAGCTTCTTTGCAGTGGAGCGCCGCAGCTCTTCGGAGATGCCAATCCCGATGAGCGAGCTGTCCAAACCTCGTTTGAAGAGGGTGGCCACGGCGCGCACAGCGAAGAAATGGAACGGAAGAAAGAGGGGTTGGCTGGTGACGTCGGGCGCAGTCAAATAGGCACTTCGGTCGGGGGCGAGCCCGAAGCCCAAGCCCCATAGCGCCGCGGGGACTATCAAACTGAACGCCAGGAACAGGCGAGGTTCGTGAGGCAAAAGCCAGTCGATCCACCAGCCTGATTGCTGATAGCGCAGGCTCTCCAGGCGGAAGAGCTTGGCCCACGGAGCCTTCGACTCCGCAGCCTCCATGACAATGGCGTGCGTACGGTCCTGGCTTTTCGCATTCATGCGAGAACCCCCCACGCCATCATCGGCCGACCTTCGAGCTCACCGCAAGCGGCGCCCAACACCCGAACGCTTTGGCTCGGGTGAACCTCTCGAAGGTCGAGTTACGTAGATGTCAGGGATTCTCGCGTCGCGCTGACTTGAACTCCTCGTACTTCTCCATCAGCGCGAGGTATTCGAGTTTGCCGAGGACGTTCCCACCCGGGCCTGTGGGGTGGATGAGGTCCGCGTTGCCGAGACCCGACTGCACCCAAGACCACATCGAGCCTGAACCACCCATTGCGACGAACTGATTCCAATACGCCCAGCCGAGCTCAGCGGCGCAGCTCTTCTGGTGTGTAACGATGGTCGGCACCATGGCCTTCGAGTGGCCCTCTTCATCCTTGTTGGAGGCCATATCGGGCGGGCCGACCAACATGAACGAGGACTCGGGGACAGCGGCCTGAACCTGCTGCATCACGGCCTTCAGGGTGCGTTCGTACTCCCCCATAGGGTCGCTCGACTTCTGGCCCTTCTCGTCGAACCACCACATGCCGTCGCCGACCTCGTTGGTGCCGAACGCGAGGATGACGAGGTCGGGCTTGGCGGCCTTGAGGACCTCTGCCCAGTGCGCGTCGTCTTGTTTGTCGAGGAAGCGAGCGCGTGCGCCGGTGATGCCGAGCGCGCTCAACGTCACGCCGGAGTTCGAGCGCTCCATCCGCATCCCGAAGAGGCGCGTCGGGCGATCGGTCGTCGTCTTGACCTCGACTTTGTGCGCGCCGTCCGTCGTCTCGACCACGTAGTACTTGAGCTTCTTCTCCGGGCCGCTCGTCGACAGGGTGCCGTACTTCTCCCCGTCGAGCAGGACGTCCACGTCGCCACCGTCGGGCTGCTCGAGGTACTCGAGCTCGAAGCGCGAAGCGCTGTGCCCGTATTGGCCGTCGGCGGTCCCCATCATGAACCACTCGCCCTCGCGACGAGCGACGAACGAGACGCAGCCGAGCCCGTAGAGGCCGTCTTCGGCGTAGGGGCCGATGCACCGCGAGGCCTTCCACTGGTCGCTCGACTTGCGCGAGACATCGATGTGAAACCAGCCGGGGAAGGCGTTCGCGATGATCGCGTAGCCGTGACCTGCGTCCCCGAAGCGGTCCTGCAGCAGGCGACGAAGCTTGCCGGTGATGAAGTCGGACGCGACGATCGAGTCGCCGTAATAGAGGATGCGAACGACCTGATTCGGCTCGCCGGCCTCGACGCGCATCAGCTTCTCGAAGAAGTGGTCGAGCGCCTTGTGGGTGCCGTCGTCGATCGAGATGGGCGGCTTGTTCTCGGCGACGGACGCGGGGATCGGCAGAGGCTTTGCCCTGGCGATGGGGCCGCCGCGGTTCTGCACGGTCGGGTCGCGATCGAGCTCGTCTCCGCGCGCTTGTTGATCGTCGGTGGGACCGGGCAGCGCCATCTCACCGACGGTGTCGATCGGCGCGGCCATGTGCTCGGTCGGATCGTAGGTGTCCGCGTCGGGGAAGAAGGACACGCCCTGCGAGAGGACGCGGAAGCGCTCGAGCGACTTGTGCGCGTACGGAGCGCCGACGAGCGCGAGGAGCGCGAGGCCCGTGAAGAGAGCCTTCTTCGCGACGGGGAACGTCGACGGCGAGACGAGACCGGTGGGCGGAGCGGGCGCTGCCGCGTCCGTCTTCTTGGGCGGGTCGACGTGGGCCGCGTCTGCTCGCAACGTGGAGTGGAGCTCGCCGAAGGCTTCCTCCGCGTGGGGCTCGGCGCTGTGCGTTCCGTTCGTGGGCGCTGGCTCTTTGGCCTGCGGCGTAACGCGGGCGGCGCTCCCCTCGTCGCTCGTCGGCACGGGCATCGACGCCATCGGTCGAGCTCCAGCTCGGCGGTCCGCCGGAGACGGCGGCCCTTCCTCCCTCGCGTCGCTCGACATCGCTGCACGGCGGTAGCACAGATTCCGAGCGCGGGCGAAATGGCGGCCGAAGAAAGGCTTCGTCCCGGGCGCTCGTGCGATCATCCGCTCCGATGACGTGCGCGCCTCGCTCGCTGCTCGCTTTTTCCCTCGTGATCCTCGCGCTCGGTGGTTGTGGAGGACGGCGCACCGGCGACGAGGAGTTCTTCTCGGGGGGCACGCTCCCGCCCGCCGAGTCGAGCCAGCCGGTCGCCTCGACGAGCTCTACCGCCGCGCCGTCTGCCTCGGCCTCCGCGAGCCAAATTCCAGTCGATCCGTGCGATGCGCCGCCGCCGCAGGGTTTCCCGAAGTGTGGCCCCGGCGACAAGGGACCGTGCCTGCAAGGCGCGATCGGCGGCTGCGAACTCCGCTGCCCCGGGCGCGCGCCGGCGCCAGCCCCGTGTGCCAAATGAGCCGAGTTTCGCTCAGTCGGGGATCGAGGCCTTGCCGTCGATGACGCTCGCTTCGCGGCGCGGCTCCGACAGCGTGAGCATGTAGACGCGCGCGTCGTCGAGCGCGACCCACGCAGGCGCGGTGCGCGCCCCCGCGATGAAGCTGAACGCCGCGGGGTAGGCCGCGAGCACGGCGCCGGAGCGCATGTCGACGACCGCCGACTCGTACGGCGCGATGCCGAGCGTGGCTGCTCGAGGTGACGCGCCGGACACGAGATCGACGCCTCGCGACGCGAGCACGAGCTCCGCGACGAGATCGGCGGGCTCGGGCGTGTCGGCGCCGAACGCGCGCACGTGGAGCTCGCCCTCGCGGGTGCGCACGGCGACGAAGCCGTCGTGGACCTCGAGGGACTCGACGTGGCCGGCGTCGCGCCACTCGAAGAGCGGCTCGTCGCGCGGCTCGGCGAAGGACCAGACGCGCACCGTGCCGCTCGAGCTCGAGGCCGCGAGGAGCTCGCCGGTGCTCGACGCCGCGAGGTGCGTCACGGTCCCGTCGTGCGACATGCGCGCGACCTCACGCGAGCCGAAAATGCTGAAAATGCGAACGATCTGATCGCGCGAGCCCGTCGCGACGCGACCCGTGATCGGAGAGAACACGATCGCCGTGACCGCGGCCTCGTGACCACGCAGCGTCGCGATGCGCGCGAGCGAGAGCGAGCCGTCGTCGACCTTGAGCTTGAAGAGGCGCGCCGACCCATCCTGCGCGCCGGTCGCGAGGATGCGATCCGACGGCGAGAACGCGATCGCGAGGATGCGCGCGTCGTGTGCGGTGACGCGCGCGCGCTCGCGAGCGTCGCGAAAAGAGTAGACGCTGAGCGTCCCGTCGAAGCGCCCGACCGCGACGCTCTCTGCGTGATGCGAGAACGCGCAGCACGACGCGCGCGCGTCGGCTCGACCCGAGGCCGGAGCCTCGTGCGGCGAGGGAGAGCTCACCGGTCCGGCCTCGACGTCGTGCAGCTCGAGCGCGGCCGGAGCGCCGGGGACCGCGAAGGCGCGCAGCGTCCGATCGACCGACGCGGTCACGACGGCGTCGCCGCGAGGCGTGAACGCCACGCAGTCGACCCACGAGGCGTGCGCTCGGATGATCGCGAGCGGCGCGAGCTCGAGCGCGTTCGCACCGAGCTTCTCGCGAAAGAGGTGCAGCTTGCCCGATGTGCCGGCGCACGCGACCGCGGAGCCGTCGGGCGCGAGCGCGACGGTGTAGAGCCGCTCTCCCGAGACGGTCGCGCTCGCGAGCTCGTGACCGTGGACGTCGTAGAGTCGCAAGAGGCCCTCGGCGCTGACGGTCGCCATGCGATCGGCGCGGGCCGCGTGGGCGACGGCCCAGACGGTGTCGTCGTCCGCCGACGCGAGCACGCGACCACCGAGCGTCGCGCCGTCCCACTGCGCGGCCCACGGTGCGCCGCGGCCCACGTCGCTGAAGAGCACCAAGCGACCGCGCGTCGCGCTCGCTGCGAGCGTCGCGCCGTCGGTCGAGAACGAGAGCGACGTGACGACGCCTCCCGCGCTTGCTTGCCAGACCTCGCTGCCGCTCACGTCGAAGACGCGCACGACGCCGTCGCGCGCTCCCGTCGCGAGCCGCCCCGTCGCCGCGAACGCGACCGCCCAAACAGGCGCGGGGTGCGCGATCGCGCGCTCTTCGGAGCGTAGGTTCGCATCGAGCACGACCACGCCGCGGTCGTCCGTCCCGCACGCGATGGTCGCGCCGTCGCGCGAGAACGCCACCGCGAGCACGCGCTTCGCGCTGAGCTTGGCGCGGGCGATCTCCTTCGTGGTCGGCGCGTCCCACACGCGAACCGTGCCGTCCGCCGACGCAGAAGCGACGCGAGCGCCCGCGGCGTCGATCGCGAGCGCGAGCACCTCGTCGTCGTGTCCGCGGAGGATGAACGTCGGCAGCGAGCTCGTGGTGAGCGGACGGAGGAGCGTCGCGATCCACGGGGAGTGCGGGGGTCGGACGCTCGGGTAGACGCTCTTCCTCAGCAGACCTTCGTGGTCGAGGACCGTGCGGAGCGCGGTAGGTCGGCGCGAGAGGAAGTGCGCGTGCCGGCGCAGGACCTCGACCCACGGCGACGCCACGCGATCGAGGTCGAGGATGAGCTCCGCGACGAGGCCAGCCTCGAGCCGGCGCTCGAGCTCGGTGAGATCCTCGAGGACGACGCGCGCGGCGTCCAAGTCTCCAGCCTCGGTGAGGTGCGCGACGCGATGCCGCAGTCCGTAGCCGATCGCCTCGGGTCGATGCGTGCCCGCCCAGCTCGCGAAAAGCGCGTGTGTCCTGCGCACGCCCTCGCTGCCGAGGACCTCCGCGCGGACGAAGTCGGCGAAGCCTCGGTGCCAGGGCTGGAAGCCACCGCGCCCGTCGTCGAGCAAGAACTCGCTCATCGCGTCGACGACGTCGCGCACGCTGTCGATCGCCGCCGAGGAGTCCTCCTGCGCGAGCAAGAGGCCGATCTGCGGCGGTGTCAGCGGCTCGCGAGCGATGGAGAAGAGCTCTGCGATGCGCGCGCCGACCGCGCCGGTCTTCGACTCGATCTCGCGGTAGATCTCGTCGAAGAGGTGGTGCAGGGTCGACGCGACCGTCGCCGGATCGAGCCGCTCGTCCTGCTGCTTCGCGCGGGCGAGCGCGCGCGAGACCAAGAGCGCGTTGCCCTGCGTGCGCTGCACGAGCAGCTCGAGATCGACGAGCGCGGGAACCTGCCCGAGCGAGCGCTGCCAAACAGCGCGGACGTCCTCCACGGAGAGCGACGGGACGGTGATCTCCTCGAGCTCGGGGATGCGCGCGCGGAGCGCCGCGACCAGCGGAATGTCGGGCCGCGCGGTCAGCACGACGTGCACGTTGCGAGGCACGTGCATCGGCAGGAACGAGAGCGAGCTCGTCGCGTCGAGCTCGTCGAGCGCGTCGATGATGACGACCGCGCTGCCGCGCTTGTCGCGCAGCCGCTCGAGCTCACCGACGAGCTGGTTTCGCAGATCGTCGGGCTCCATCGCGAGAGGCTCGTCGGCGCCTGCGTTCTCGCTCGCCGAGGCCTCCCGATCTGTCGAGCGCTCACGTGCCTGACGAATCAACGCAGGGACGAAGCGCGCTGGGTTGCGATGGCTCTTCACGAAGTGGAAGGGCGCGTCGTGGCGCTCGGCGAGCGCTGCCGCGAGCGCCGACTTGCCCGCGCCCGGCCCACCGAGGAGCAGGATGCACCCGCCGCGCGGGTCTCTCAGTCGCGCGTCGACGTTCGCGAGCAGAGCTTCACGACCGCAGAACGAGCGGAGGTGGAAGCTGCGCTCCTGCCTGGCCTCGGGGAGCTCGGAGCCGCCAGCGGACATCGAGCGATGCTAGACCATCGCAGCGAGCGCGTTCGCGTCAGTTGGGGGCGGCCGCGTCCTCGAGGATGAAGCGCGCAGCGCGCAGCCCGATGAGCATGCTCGGAGCGTTGAGCGCGCTCACTGGCGTCTCGGGGATGATGCTCGCGTCGGCTACGCGTAGGCCGTGCACGCCGCGGACACGCAGCTTGCGATCGACGACGGCGCTCTCGTCGTCGCCCAGCTTGCACGACCCCGCGAAGTGGTAGGTCGTCATCAGGTTCGAGTGGATGAAGCGCTCGATGGCAGAGCGCCGCTTCGAGAGCGGCCCGGGCACGAGCTCGGTGCTGCCGAAGCCGCTGAGCTCGGGCTGCGCAGCGATCTGCCGCGCGCGCTCGACGCCGCGCACGAGCGTCTCGAGGTCGCTCGCGTGGGTCAGGTAACCCGGATCGATCCGCGGGTTCGCGTCCGGCGAGCTCGACGTGACCACGATCTCGCCGCGGCTCTTGGGCTTGCCGAGGATGACGACGATGCCCCACATCCGATCGATGAAGCTCTGCACCGCGCTCGGCTTGAAGGCCTTCGCGATCATGGTGCGCATGCCGACGACCGCGCGCCCGTCTCGGTAGAGCGGGTCCGGCAGGACCATCGCGGGAAGCATGCGCATGAGCCCCTCGCGGAACGAGGAGCGCGCCGGATAGAAGACGAAACACGTGTCGCTCGGGCCCACGCCCGAGGCCATGCGACCGAAGCCGTAGAGCTGCGGGTAGTTGGAGTCGACCGCGCGCTTGCCGAGAAAGAACATCGCGACGTTCGGGTGATCGTGCAGGTTCCGACCGACGCCGGGCAGGTCGGCGTGCACGTCGATGCCCGCTTGCTTCAGCACGGAGCCAGGCCCGATCCCGGAGAGCTGCAGGATGCGCGGTGACTCGAGCGCACCGGCCGCGAGGACGATCCGCGCCGCGCCTCCGCGACACAGGTCGCGCGCGGCATGCGGTAGCGGACAGCCTTCGCGCGGCCCGAAGGATCGAGCACGACCGAGAGAACGCGTGCGTCGGTCCTCACCGTGAGGTTCGGCAAGAAGCGGTTCTTGATGAAGGCCACGTACGAACTTCTGCGGTCGCCGCCTTTGAAGTTCATCCACTCGTAGCCGAGGACGTTCGCGAGCTCGCCGTCGTTGAGGTCGGCCTTGCGATGGATCCCCGAGCGCTCCGCCGCGTTGATGCAGAGCTCGGTGAACTCGGTCGGCTCGCGACGTCGCGGCTCGAGGCGACGCTCGAGCTCCGCGAAATCCGGAGCTACGTCTTGCCAGCGCCAGCCCGGCCCCCACGCCTCGAAGTCCTCGCGTGCGCCGCGCGTGTAGACCATCGCGTTCACCGAGCCGCTGCCGCCGACGCCGCGGCCAGTCCCTGCGAAGAGCTTGCGATTGCGCACGCCGCGGAGGGGCACCGTGAACCGCTCGTAGAGCAGCTGGTCGTTGATGAACGCCTCCTTGTAGCCGTCCGTGCGAAGCGTCTCGGGGTGTCGCTCCGCTGGCCCGCCGCTCTCGAGCAGCAACACGGAGTGGCCTGCATCGGAGAGCTCCGCGGCCGTGATGCATCCAGCGGAGCCCGCGCCGACGACGATGTAGTCGAAGGTCTCGTTCACGCGACGCGGTCTACCCAATGCGCTCGGCTGCGTCGAGCGCTGGTCGGTGGACCCTAACGGTGACCGGTGAGCTCGTGGATGTCGCCCGCGCCCTCGCGGACGATCTCGACCTGACCCGCGCTGAGATCGACGACCGTCGTCGGAACGTAACCGCCGGCGCCGACGTCGAGCACGAGATCGAGCCCGCGGAAGTGATCGCGAATCTCTGCCGGATCGACGAACGCATCTTCACCGGGCGGTGACGCAGTCGTGCTGATGATCGGCCTGCCGAGCTCTCGAGCGAGCGTCGTCACCACTGCGTGGTTGGGCACGCGAATGCCGACGGTCTTCTGCTTCGAGAGGACCATCTTCGGGACCTCGCGCGTGGCCGGCAGGATGAAGCAATACGGCCCCGGCAAGAACCTGCGCAGGATGCGGTACGCCCAGTTGTCGACGACCGCGTACTTCGCGATGTCGCCGAGGTCGTGGCAGATGAACGCGAGGTTCTTGTTCTTCTGCATCCCCTTGACCTGGTAGAGGCGCTCGACGGCCTGCTTGTTCATCAGGTCGCAGCCGAGCCCGTACACAGTGTCCGTCGGGTACGCGATGAGCCCGCCTCGCTCGAGCACTTCGATCGCCCGAGCGATCTTGCGGGGCTCTGGATGGTCGGGGTTGATCTCGAGCAGCACTACTCTTTGATGGCCTCGCTGCCGCCGATGATCTCCATGAGCTCCTTGGTGATCGCCGCCTGGCGCGCCTTGTTGTACTCGAGGGTCAGCTTGTCGATCATCTCGGTCGCGTTCTTCGTCGCCGAGTCCATCGCCGTCATGCGCGCGCCGAGCTCGCTCGCCATCGACTCGTACAGCGCTCGCAAGAGCGAGATGTCGACGTAGAGGGGCGCGAGGTGCTCGAGCAGGGCCTCGCGGCTCGGTTCGAAGTTGAACTCACCCGAGTGCATGCCGTCGGTGTCCTGCGTCTGCCGCACGGGCAAGAGCTGCTCGACGGTGACGCGCTGGCTCATCGCGCTCTTGAACTCGTTGTAGACGACGTAGATCGCGTCGACCTCGTTCTTGAGGAACGGCGGCAGCACCTGCTGGCCGAAGCGCTTCGAGGTCTCGTATCCGAGGGCCTCCCAAATGCCGGGCACGTAGTCGAGCGGGATCGAGCGGCGCGACAGGTAGTCGCGACCCTTGCGGCCGACCACCACGACGCGGACCTCTTGGCCGTTCGCGGTGCGCTCGCGGTACTCGCGCTCGGCGGTCTTGTTGATGTTCGCGTTGAACGCGCCGCAGAGGCCGCGATCGCTCGTGAGCACCACGAGCATCACGCGCTTCGGAGCACGGCGCGCGAGCAACGGATGCAAGAGCTCAGGGACCGCGGCCTCACCGCCCTCGGCGTCCCCGAGCTCCTGCGTGTGGCTCACGACCTCGCTCAAGACCTCTTGCGTCTTCACCGCGTAGGGTCGGAGCTCGACGATGCGCTGCTGCGCCTTGTTGAGGCGAGCGCCCGCGACCATCTTCATCGCGCGCGTGATCTTCTGCGTCGACTTGACGCTCGTGATCCGCTTTCGAATCGCCTTGAGGGAGGCCACGCCTACTTGCCCTTCTTCTTGTCGCCCTTCGCCGCCGCGGCGGGCTTCTCGGCCTTCTCGGCGGGCTTCGCGGACTTCTCGTCGAGCACGAACTTCTTGCTCTTGAACTCCTCGATGGCCTTGTTGATGCTCTCGCTGAGCTCCTTGGTGAGCTCCTTCTTCTCGCGCAGGGTCGTCAGGATGTCGGGGTACTTCTGCTCGACGAACTTGTTGAGCTCGGCCTCGAAGCGCAGGAGCACGCTGACCGGCAGGTCGTCGAGGAAGCCCTTCGTGCCGGCGTAGATGATGAGGACCTGCTTCTCGACCGGGAGCGGCACGTACTGGCCCTGCTTGAGGATCTCGACGAGGCGAACGCCGCGGTCGAGCTGCTGTCGCGTCTTCGCGTCGAGGTCGGACGCGAACTGCGCGAAGGCTGCCATGGCGCGGTACTGGGCGAGATCGAGGCGCATGGTGCCGGCGACGCTCTTCATGGCTTTGATCTGGGCGGCGCCGCCGACGCGGCTGACGCTGATGCCGACGTTGATGGCCGGGCGGACACCGGAGAAGAAGAGATCCGACTCGAGGAAGATCTGTCCGTCGGTGATCGAGATGACGTTCGTCGGGATGTACGCCGAGACGTCGCCTGCCTGCGTCTCGATGATCGGCAGCGCCGTCAGCGAGCCGCCCGAGTGCGGGTCCGTCTTCACAATGAAGTCGGAGCCGAGCTTCTCGGCGGCCTCGTGGGCCTCGTGCTTGCCGAGCACGCCGAAGTGGACCTTCCCGTCCTCACCGCGGAAGTTGGCGTCGCCGGCGGGGACCTCAGCGTCCTTCTTCACGACGTAGTAGATGAACGCCATCTTCGCCGCGCGCTCGAGCAAGCGAGAGTGCAGGTAGAAGACGTCGCCGGGGTAAGCCTCACGACCGGGCGGCCGGCGGAGCAGCAGCGACAGCTGGCGGTACGCGACGGCCTGCTTCGAGAGATCGTCGTAAATGCAGAGCGCGTGGCGACCGGTGTCGCGGAAGTACTCGCCGATGGTTACGCCCGTGTAAGGAGCGATGAACTGCAGCGGTGCGGACTCGCTCGCCGTCGCGGCGACGACCGTCGTGTACTCCATCGCGCCGAACTGCTCGAGCTTGTCGACGACCTGGCGGACCGTCGACTGCTTCTGCCCGATGGCGACGTAGATGCACTGAAGGTTCAGGCCCTTCTGGTTGATGATCGTGTCGATCGCGACGGCGGTCTTGCCCGTCTGACGGTCGCCGATGATGAGCTCGCGCTGACCGCGGCCGATCGGGATCATGGCGTCGATAGCCTTGAGACCGGTCGCCATCGGCTCGGTGACGGGCTGGCGTCGGATGATGCCGGGGGCCTTCAGCTCGACGCGGCCGCGGAACTTGGAGTCGATGGGACCCTTGCCGTCGATGGGCTGGCCGAGCGCGTTGACGACGCGGCCCACGACGGCCTCACCGACCGGGATCTCCATGATGCGGTTCGTGCGTTTGACGAGGTCGCCCTCTTTCACGAAGCTCGTGTCGCCGAAGAACGCGCAGCCGACGTTGTCCTGCTCGAGGTTCAGCACCAGCCCGAAGAGCGAGGTTCCGTCGGGCAAGCCGAGCTCGACGAGCTCGCCGGCCATGACCCCGGAGAGGCCGTGCACACGAGCAATACCGTCACCGACGGTAAGCACCGTGCCGGTCTCGGAGACCGTCGCAGCACGGTCGATGTTCTGGATCTGCTTCTTGATGATCTGGGAGATCTCTTCGGCGCGAAGCTGCATCGTCGGGGCCCTGTCGGAGTTCTTGTTGGACTAACGAGGAGGTTCAGTTGGTCGGTCGCGTCGCATCGCGGAAGGCGTGCAAGCGCGAGCGGATGCTGCCGTCGACGACGCGGTCCCCGATTCGGGTGACGACGCCGCCGATCAGCGACGGATCGACCGAGTGCGAGAGGACGACCTTGTTGCCGGTCGCGCGCTCGATCTCTGCCTTGAGCTTGTCGAGGAAGGCGCTCGAGACCTGCGAGGCCGTGGTCGCGTGCGCGCGGACGACCTTCGCGTCCTCGTCGACCATGCGGCGCAGGTGGCGCGCGACGTCCGGCATCGCCCGCAGGCGCCTTTGTTTGGCCACCAAACGAATCGCGCGCTGCGCGGTCTGGTTGCCACCCGTGCGCTGCGCGATCTCGGTCACGATCGCGTTGCGGACGTCGTCGGCGACGAGCGGATTGTCGAGCACGGTGCTGAGCTCGCTGCTCGCCTCGTAGGTCGCCGCGAAGTCGCTGATCTGCTCTGCGACGGCGGCGGCCTGACCTTCTTCCTTGGCGATCTCGAAGATGGCGCGGGCGTAGCGTCGCCCGATGGCGTCGTAGCTCATGACGGCTTACCGGCGGCGGCGCCGCCGTCCTTTCGAGCGAGGGAGGTGCCGAGGCTCGCGAGGTATTCGTCTGCCAATCGGTCCTGGTCCGCGTTCTGGATGCGCTTCGCGAGGAGCTGCTCGGCTGCGTCGAGGGCGCCCTCTGCGGCCTCGCGGAGGAGGTCGGCCTGCGCCTGCCGTCGCTCCTGAGCGACGCGGAACTCGGCGTCCTTGCGCATGCGAGCGGCCTTCTCCTGAGCGTCGGCGAGAATGCGCTTCTTCTCGCTCTCCCAGTTCGCGCGGTACTCG
The DNA here is from genome assembly GCA_046351325.1 of Polyangiaceae bacterium. Taxonomy (GTDB): domain Bacteria; phylum Myxococcota_A; class Polyangia; order Polyangiales; family Polyangiaceae; genus Xiheicaenibacterium. The sequence goes on from JAXLYR010000003.1 coordinate 300,621, forward strand.
GCGTGCAGCTCTTGTCGGCGATCTTCGATCTGCGACAGGCGCTTCCTGTAATCGGTGAGACGCTTCGACGCTGCGGTCTTCAGCTCGTTGGCCGCGTCGATGTCGTGCATGATGGTCTTCTTGCGCTTGGCGAGCCCCTCGGTGACAGCGCCCTTGCCGTACTTACCGAGGACGAAGACCACGAGCGCGAGGTTGAAGAGCGCCCCGAGCAACGGAGGGGGCATGTTCTTCGCCTGCTCCGCGCAGGTCTTTGCGTTGGGGTCGTCGTGGCGCCAGAGCAAGCCGGGCTCGACCTTGTTGTCGACGCCGAGGAAGCCTCGCCACACGTTGATCGGCGGGGGAGGGCACTCGTGCTCCTCGTGGCCACCTTCCTTCGTGTGCTCACCCTCGTTCGCCGTCCCGGTCTTCCCCTCGTTCGGGTTGCGGAACCGGCTGTGGATGTTGTCGTTCGGCATCTGGCCCTGCTGGCCCTGCTGGCCTGGACCGCGCGGTTGGCGGCCGGGCTGCCCTGCGTGCGGATTCGCAGGCATGCGACCAGGGCCAGTGACCGTCGGAACCGGCGTCGGCGTCGGCTGAGCCGTGGGCTGCGCTGCCGTGGCCGCGGTCGGCGCCGCTGCAGTGGGAGCTGCCGTGGGTGCCGCTGCGGTCGGAGCCGCAGTCGGAGCCGCGCCAGTCGGCCGCGGAGCCGCCGTCAGAACGGGTTTGGGCTGCGTGGCCGTGGGCTGCGCTGCCGTGGGCTGCGCTGCCGTGGGCTGAGGTTGGGCGCCTTGCGCGGCAGCAAACTCCGGGGCGCAGAGCAGCGCGCCGAGAGCCAACAACACCGATGCGGAGCGAAGCGGCTTCATTGCGGAGGGCCTCACGACGAAACCTCGCGACCGAGGAGCTTGGCTGCGATCTGCTGCGCGAGCTGCGGGCGACCCGAGTCCAGGTCGGCGCGGAGCGTGGCGACCTCGCGGGCGATCTCGTCTCGACCCTGCGCGAGGATGCGCGCCGCGTCCGTCTTCGCCTCTTCGAGCATCGTCGCTTCGAGCTTCGCGGTCTCGGCGCGCAGGCGATCGCGCTCGCGGGCCGCGTCGTGTCGCACCTTCTCGATCTCGGTCTCGAACTCCTGGATGAGCTCGCTCGCCTTCTCATCCATCGAGCGCGCGTCTGCGCGTGCGCCGTCGGTCAGCCGTTCGCGCTCCTCGAAGAGCTTGAGCAGCGGATCGAAGAGGATCGGCTTGAGCACCGTAATGAACAAGCCGAAGAGTGCGATCTGCACGAAGACGGTGACGTCGACGTCGACATTCACGTCTGCGCCGGACGCAAACAGTAGCTGGTGGAGGCTCGACACGGATTCTCTGGCTCTCCGACTGGGGCCCGCGTGGGCGAAAATTGCGAGTCGAACTGCGATCGCCCAGAGAGCGACCTGGGCGCGGGGCACCTACCACGCCTACCCGCAAAGCGGAAGAGCTCAGCCGATCCAGTCCTCCACGTGGAGGTTGGGGAACACCGCAAATGCGTGCGTTCGCGCGGTGACGAGCGTGAACCCGCCCGCCGCCGTGATCGCCGCGATCATGACGTCGTCGTTGCTGGCGTCGGCCGCGACCGTCGCCCGGAACTTGGCGAACGTCTGCGCGGCGGTCACGTCGAACGGCGCCACGCGGACGCTCCCGACCAGATTCACCACGTTTTGCATCAGTCGCGCGTGCTGCGCGCGGCGGGCCGCGAGTAGCAAGTGGCCGACGGTGACGACGCTGGTCCACCGATCTTTGCTCGGCACCGAGGCGAGGCGGCGAACGAACTGGCGCGACGGGGCCGCCCTGAGGACCTCCGCGAGCGTGGTGGTGTCGAGGAGATACGCCATCGGACTAGCGCCGACGACCCCAGGTGCGCGTCGTGTCCATATCCTCTGCGAGGCCGTCCACGAAGACGTCCTCCGAGCAGGTCCCGCAGAGAGCGAGCAGAGGATCGGAGCCGTTAGCGGCGGGATCGGGGGGATCGATGCGATCGAGGTCGGTCATCGGGACGATCGCCGCGATCGCTTGGCCGTCACGAACCACCAGCGTCCTCGCGAGCGATCGCTCCGCCGCGTCGACCGCGTCGAGGCAGTGCGCCGGTAGATCGTTCAGCGGAATCCCGTACCGATTCACCCGCGAGAACGTATCACGGACGACTCGCAATCATCGCGCTTCCAGCAGATCGGTGAGCGAGCGCGCCGCCGATGAGCAGGCTTCGAGCACGGTCTTCGGGGCGCGGCTCGCGCGCGCCGAGATCGCCAGGTGGTGCTCGGCGCGGAGGGCCTCGATCGCGCGCGGGTTGTCGAACCAATCCTCGTCGAAGCGATCACGCATCGCTCGAGCGTCGAGCAAGCCTTCGACCCAACCCGTGAACCTTGCGGGCGCGTCTTCGCGATGCCGCGGCAGGACACCGAGCAAACTTCCAGGCAGCCCTCGACCGAGCGCACGCGCCGTAAAATCCTCGAAATCGCGACGACCGTGAGCGCCCGCGAGCAAGTCGTGACTCACGGCCGAGATCGCAGCCCATCGGGAAGCGACGAGCGCCGCGCGAGCGGCTGCGGCAGCCTGACGACGCGCGCGCTCGCGCCCCAGGCCGAGCTTGCGCTGATGGAACGTGGGAGTCAGCACGAGCGCTCCGAACAAGCCGTGGCGCGCTCGCACCAGCGCATCCGCGGGCTCCCTCGCGAGGACGAAGGGCACGCTGCTCGCGCGATCGATCCGTGCGCACTCGGAGCCGGCCGACGCGAGCGCTCGCGCGAACGACATCGCTCCGAGCGGTGCGGGTGCCGCGCCGAGCGCGACCGGTCGAGCGCCCTCGAAATACCGATCCCCGAGGGTCTCGCGGACCCATCGCCAAGTGAGGTGCGCCGGCCAACCCTCACCCACCTCACTGCCCAGCGAGGCGACGATCGCCTCGGACCAACCCGCGTCGTGGCCGTGCGCCTCGAAGGCCGCATCGGTCGCTTTCAACCAGTCCTCGACGAGGTCGGCGATCGGCGGCGTCGCGAGGCCGAGCAGGCGGCGAGCCTCGCGCCTGCGCTCCATGTAGCGCGCGAGAGGCTCGCGCATGGCAGCGCTCGCGTCGACGAGCCGCCGACCCACGAGCTCCCTGTTCGTCGAGGGCCCAAGGAGCGATCGCGCGAGCTCCTCGACGCTCGCCGAGGCCCCATCACCGAGCGTCTGCGATGCGAGGCGCGCGCTTCGAACGCGCTCGGCGTCGGCCCACGTCACGCGCTCGAGCGTGAGGTGGGCAACCCACGCCGCGAGCCCCTTCGCCAGCGGATCGATGGAGAGCGAGCGCAGCGACTCGAGGAGCTCGCGGTTGCTCACCGCGCGCGGAATCGGGCACGGAGCGGGCTCACCGAGCGCGTCGCTCGCGCTCGTGTCGGGGGTCGTCTCCCAGAGCGCGAGCGCGTCGGCGGTGCCACGCACGCGCCGATCGAGATCCATCCAATCGAGGGCGTTGGTCATCGGCTCACCCGTGAATCGTCGGCGTGCAGGGGAGCTCTCGGACGACGGAGGCCTCGATCGCTGCGACCTCGGCGAGGCGCGCGCGCGCGTCGCGCTCGCTGCCCGAGACCGTCGCGGCCATGTCGACGAACACGCCGTAATGGCGAGCCTCACTCGCGAGAAGATCGTCGTAGAACGCGGACAGCGCAGAATCCTTGGTGCTCAAAGCATCTCGCAGCAGCTTGAACCGCTCGCACGACCGTGCCTCGATCAGCGCAGCCACGAGCAGGCGGTCGACGAGCGCTCGATCCACGTCCCCCGGCTGAGCCCCGCGATGCCTGCTGCTCGGCCCCGTGCGCTTGCGCAGCTCGGCCGCGTAGAAGTCGACCTCGGGTGCGCCGAACGGAATGCCGCGCCGCTCGAGCTCGTCGAGCACGCGTCTCATGTGCGTGAGCTCCTCTTCGGCGAGGTCGACGAGCGTCCGCACCATCGCTGGCCACGGCGCGCAGCGAGGCGTCAGGCTGAGCGCGTTCGACGCGGCCTTCATCTCGCAGTGGGCGTGATCGACGAGGACGCGATCGACCGAGGCCGCCGCCGTGGGCGCCCACTCTGGTTTCGTCGCGATCAGGAGTCCGAGCACGCGCGAAGCCTAATACCGCGGGCCTCGAGTTCGTAGTGCGCGTCGTGCGATCAGAACTCTTCGCCCTGACCGGTGAGGCCGCTGGAGTCGAGGTGATAGGCCGCGCCGAAGATCACTTCCGTCGACTCAGGACCGAAGACGGTGCGTCGCACCGAGGCCTCGATCTTGAACTCAGGCGAGTTGTACCCGAGCCCCGCCGAGATCTGATGCGAGTCCGCGCCTTGATCCCATCGGTAGCCGACCCGGATCGGCACCATGTCTTTGATGAGGTACTCGCCGCCGAGCATGAGTCGCGCGGTCGGTGATCCGTAGCTGGTCAAGTCCGCGACCGCGTCGACCTCGACGGTGAACGACGGGTGCGCGATGCCGATGCCGCCGCCGACGATCGTCGGCAGGATGCCGTCGTTCATATAGGTCAGGTTCTGACCCGAGATGCCGATGCGCACGAGGTCGCCCGCCTTGATCGCGATGCCTGCGTCGAACGTCGGGATGTTCACGATGTCGAGGCGGCCGTCGCCCTCGGGGTCCTGCTGACCACCGGAGACCTTGCTCGCGCCGAGCGGACCGGTGCCGCCCTCGGAGAGCTTCATGTAGCGGCCAGCGATGCCGACGCTGAACTCGTCGACGATCGGGTAGGCGAGCGCGAGCCGCACGTCGACCCAGGTGCGATCGACGCTCGTGGCCGGGTCCGAGAACGAGTCGAGGAACCCGCCGGAGACCGAGGTTCCACCCGCGAGCTTGGTCGTCACCGAGTCGACGATCGTGCTGCCGAACACCATGCGGCCGTACTCGGGCGTGACCTCGCCAAAGGCCTCCATGTGGTAGACCTTCGAGAAGGTCATGAGCGCCGGATTCAGGAACGGCGCAGTGGTCGAGTAGCCCGTCGCGCGCAGCGCTCCGGACATGGCGCCGCTCCGCGTCGTGTCGACCTCGCCGTAGTTGTAAGCGAACGGCAGCGGCGTATCCCCCGTCACGACTGGGCTGCGCTCGTCTTGGGCGTGCGCCACGCGAGGCAGGGCGAGCAACCCGAGGCCGGCGGCGGCGGCAAATAGAAAGGTGGTGGCTCGCAGGGACATGGCGCCCGGGTAGCGAATGGGGTCGGATTGGGCCAACTTCTCCTCGATTCTTTTTCCGCCCCACACACGAGTGGGCGTCCGGCCGCGTCAAAACGCCTCTACGCGGCAAATGTTCCGCAGTCCTTTGAAGCTTGACATGTCGATCTGCCACCGTGACCCGTCCGAGGCGACCAGAAGGCTGGAAGTTGACGGCGCCGTCACTCGGCCGAGGCGCGCTCACAGCGTCTTTCCCATCCAGTGTTCGACAGATGACTGAAATCGCCTGGTTTATTGCCTCTTGACGAGCGTCTGCGAGGACTTTCCCAGCGAAGCCGTCGTCTCTCGGCGAAGTCTCGGGAAAACGCCTTTGCTTTCCAGTTGTTGGAAATGGTCGAGTGCGGCATCGACGCAAAACACCATTGGACCGCCGCTGGTCGGGCCCGACCCACCCCGAAATGCCTCGGGCATCGTGCGATCCTCAAACTAATATTTGTTTTTGGTTTCAATCATTTGGGACTAATCTTCAGTTGGTCGTTGTCGCCCGCGGAAGAGCGGTGGTACCTCGAGAAGTCCCAGGCGGCGCGGGAGCGAATCCCGCCCCGCATGGCTGCAATCGATGGGAGTAGGACCAAGTCCGACGCCCATCGCGAGGCTTGTTCATTCCGCGGTAAGCCTGCACAAATGGACATACCGCCCGCCATACCGCCTCGACCTTCGTCAGACCCTCGCCCACTTCGATCGCTGCACAGATAGGTCGAGTCCCAGTCGGATCTCAGGGATCCGCACACACTTTCGCCTTCGTCGAGCACGACTGCCACCCAACGGAATGGGTGGTCGCGGGCTCTCTGACTCTTGTTTATGAGACCATCCAACTGGCTCTTTATACAGTGCTGTTCGGGGGAGCAACCCAGCGTGCAATGGCCTGTGGAGAACCTGTTGGAGCAGTCCAGTTCCCTTGTGGAGTGAATGACTGAAAGCCAATCGGAACAGCCAAACGCGAAATGCAAACAGGCTTAAGAACCCTGTGGAAAAGCCTGTGAATGTCTTGGGCAGCTCCTCTCAAACCCCCTCTTCTGATGCTCAGGATGACTCCTAAGAACTCCACGCTTGCAGCATTCGATGACGCCATTGCGTTCACTCGAAGCTTGTCTCCCGCGACGTTCGACACCTGGTTCTCAGGTGTTCAGTTCGACGACCTGACGGATGGTGTCCTCTCCCTACGAGCTGCCAATGAGTTCGTACAGGAGTGGGTCGAGAACAACTTCCTCCCCACATTGCGTGAGCGTCTGCGTCAAACGACAGGCTGGTCGATTCAGATCGCCTGGGTGCTCGACCCTCGGCTGGACAACCCGATCTCCTCTGGGCTCGTGGCGACCCCGATACGGCCCCGGTCGCTGATGCGGTCCTCGGCCTTCCCGCCGCCCATGGATGCGGAGGCTGCGCAGCCCTCCCCTCTCGAGTCTTCGGAGGTCGAGGCTCAGGCTCCTTTGTCCCAGCCCATCAGCAGGCCAACTCCTGTCTCAGCACGCGTGGGCAAGTCGGTGGGCACCCCTTACCTGACGCTCTCCGATCTCAATCCGAAGCAGACCTTCGCGAGCTTCGTGGTGGGCCCTTCGAACCAGCTCGCGCACGCCGCGGCGGTGGCCGCGACGGGTGGAGGGGGCCGTCGCTACAACCCTCTCTTCATCTGCGGCGGGACGGGGCTCGGCAAGACCCACCTCGTGCAAGCGATCGCACACCGCATGCTCCAGGAGAACCCCGGCGCGCGCGTCGTCTACGTCTCGACCGAGCGGTTCACGAACGAGTTCATCCACGCCATCCAGCACCAAAAGATGGATGAGTTCCGGAATCGCTACCGCGCGGCCTGCGACATGCTGCTCATCGACGACATCCAGTTCTTGGCGGGTCGCGAGCAGACGCAAGAGGAGTTCTTCCACACGTTCAACGCGCTCCACAGCAAGGACCGCCAGATCGTCGTCACCAGCGACAAGTACCCGCAGAACCTCGAGCGAATGGAAGAGCGGCTCGTCTCGCGCTTCTCGTGGGGGCTCGTCGCGGACATTCAGGTGCCGGAGCTCGAGACGCGCGTCGCGATCGTCCGACACAAGGCTGCGTTCGAGGGCATCGACATCGACGACGACGTCGCGCTTCTCCTCGCGCAGGTCGTGCGCTCGAACGTTCGCGAGCTCGAGGGGACGCTCATCCGCCTCGCGGCGAAGTCCTCGCTGACGGGCCAGCGCGTGGACCTCGCGTTCGCGCGCGGTGAGCTCTCGGCCAGCGCGGCGCTCAAGCCGCCGACGATGAGCGTCGAGGACGTGCAGCGCCTCGTTTGCCACCACTTTCATCTTCGCTCGAGCGATCTCGTTTCGAAGGATCGACACAAGACGGTCGCGTTCGCGCGCCACGTCGCGATGTACCTTTGTAAGCAGCGGATGAAGTGCAGCTTCCCGGAGCTCGGGCGTGCGTTCGGCGGCCGCGATCACACGACGGTCATGAGCGCCGTGCGGAAGATCGAGGCGCAGCGGGAGAACGACCCGCAGGTGCGAGCTCACCTCGAGGCTCTCGAGCGAAAGCTCGCGGAAAGCTCCTAGTTCGCGAGCGCACTCCTCGCCCAGTCGAGGCGAGGGGATTGCGCCGGGGACGGGGTGGGGCGTACGTTCGCGCGCGCGGAGAGGGCCCGTGGCTGCGCGAGTGCTGGTTGTCGACGACAGCCCCACAATCCTGAAGGTCGTCTCGGCTATTTTGAGCCGAAGCGGCTTCGTCGTGCAGACCGCTCGGGATGGAGTCGCTGGGCTCAAGCTCCTCGCCGACGAGGGACCGTTCGAGCTCATCCTCCTCGACTTCGTCATGCCGCGGATGAACGGCTACCAATTCTGCCGCGAGCTCCGAAAGGACCCGCAGCTCAAGGCGATCCCCATCGTCCTCATGAGCGCGAAGGGCGATCGCATCCGCGACCAATTCGTCCAGCAGACGGGCGCGGTCGACGCGATCACGAAGCCGTTCGACGCTCGCATGCTCGTCGCAGTGCTCGAGGGCATCCTGGCGAAGGTCCGGGACGGGCGAGCGCCCACCGCGCCCGAGCCCGAGACGATGCCCGACGAGGAGTCGATCGACGCGAGCGAGGAGTCGCGGCCGAGCACGCTCCCCGCGAAGCTCTCGCGCAACGCGAGCGCGCAGATCTGCGAACACGTCAGCGCTGCGGTGATCCCAGCGTTGCTCGAGCTGCGCGAGCCCGATCGCGGCAATCGCTCGGTGCTCGAACAGACTGTCACGCGCGCGCTCGAGGCCTCGCCGCTCGACCGGCTCCTCGTGGGCATCCGTGAGGCCGTGAGCGCCACGACGAAAGAGGTCCTCTCAGGAGACCTCGGCGTGGTCCCTCTCCCGGAGATCCTCCAGCTGCTCCAAATGCAGCGTCAGTCCGGCGTCCTCAAGGCCTCGAACGGTGCGCGCAACATCCATCTGCACCTGCGCGACGGGGCCGTGGACTTCGCGCGCGCCCAAGATCAAAAGCACGAATTTCGATTGGGTCGCTACTTCGTGCAGCTCGGACTCATGAAGCGGAGCGAGCTCGATCAAGCAGCCGAGCGCGCCGCGAAGAGGGGCCTGCGCCTCGGTGATGCCATGGTCGCGGAGGGCCGCATGCCCGACGCCAAGCGTCGCGAGGCGCTCGCGCTGCAGACGAGCGAGATCGTCTATGACCTCGTTCGCTGGCAAACCGGCAGGTTCTGGTTCGCTCGCGATCCCCACCCTGAAGAAGCTCGCGCCGCTCGGCTCGAGCTCGCGATGAGCGGGCTCGTGCTCGAGGGCTTCAGGCGCGTCGACGAGTGGCGGCTGATGGAGCGGACCATCGTCTGGGAGGAGATCCTGGTCGTCGACGACGCTGCGCTGATGCAGGTCGGCGCAGCGATGAAGGACGCCGAGCGCAAGGTCTTGAGCGCGGTCGACGGCAAGCGCGACGTGACGCAGATCGTGTCGGAGTGCGAGCTCGCTCGGTTCGACGCGCTGAAGATCATCTACCAGCTCATCAGCTCGCGCGTCCTTCGCGCCCTGCCTCGCCTCGAGCCCGCGCTCGAGCTGGACCCCGACAGCGTGGACTCCGGGCCGCCGACGGTTGGCCAAGAGGACACGGCGAGCGAGTCCGAGGTCGTGCTTTGAGCGGGCTCGCTGGCGTCGTGTTCGAGGTGACGGCGCCGCTGCGCGCTCTGTTTCAGCTCGACGCGAGCGCTGAGCGAGCCTTCGTCGCAGCCGAAGAAGCGCACGCGGTTCAGTTCGTCGGCCGCGTGAAGAGGCTGGCTACCGTCGACGGCGTGGCGCTCGGCGCCTCGGTCGTGGGCGGGCGCATCGTCCCCGCGGTCTTCGCGACGCCGTCCGACGAAGTCATGATCGAGAAGGGCCTCGCCTTGGTCGTCGCGCCGCGCGGGGAGCACGTGGCGTTCGTGCTCCTCGGCGTGCGCATCATCGACGTCGGAGTCTTCGCTGCGGTGGGCGAAGACCGAGACGGAGTGAGCTCTCCGGGAGGCGACGCGGCCGTCGCATCGACGGAGCGCGCGCTCGCGTCGCTCGAGGCTGCCGCGTGGTTCCTCAGGCACGGTGCGCGCGAGCCGCACTCGAGCCCCGGATCGGACGTCAAAAGGAGAGCCCCATCGTGACCATCCCGAGAACGCGAAGACGGTGGCTCGAGGTTCTGCGTCGGTCGACGCACTCGGTGTCGGACGACGGTCGAGAGCGGCTCGAGGCCGCGGCCATTTGGGATGCGCGAGAGCGCGCGGCGCGTGCGGCGCAGGAGACCGCGAGGATCGGTGAGAGGATCGCAGCGACCGCGGCTCGGCAGCGCGCATCGGTCGAGTCTGCCCAGGAGCGCGCGACCGCGCTCGCTTCGCGTGGCGAGACGTTGACTGCGGACCTGCGGCGCGTGACGGACTCCCTCGATCGGCTGTCGGTCGTCGGTCTGAACGCGGGCCTCGAGGGCGCGCGAACAGCGGAGCCCGCTGGGCGCGCGTTGACCGTCGTCGGCGAAGAAGTGAGAGCTCACGTCACCCGCGCGACCGAGGCCGCGAAGGTCCTCGAGACGCACATGGGCGAGGCCTTTCAGATCGCGACCGATTTGTCCCAGCGGATGGACCGCGCGCAGCGCGAGGCGCAGGAGCTTTCGCAGGAGAGCTCGCACATCAAGCCCACGCTGCAGGAGTGCCTCGTGGGGCTCGGAGAGATCGAGGCGCAGCTCCGACGAGCAACTGGCCTCGATCCCGAGAGCGCGCGGCAACTGGCCGCGGCCGCCGAACACGCGAAGGGACTCCTCACTGCGCTCACGGCGCTCGAGAGCGCTGGGGCCGCCGAGGCGACGCGGGCGCTCGCGCCCGTGCTCGGCCCCGTCGTCAAGCTGCTCGGGGCGATCCTCCCTGGTGACGGAGCGACGGGGTCGACCCCGTCCGCCACGTGAAATGGACGAGGAGCTCCGCGCCCTCCTGATCGAAGAGGTCGCGAAGCGCGCGTCGGAAGTTCGAACCCAACCGACCAGCGCCGGACGCGATCTCGAGGTCGCGAGGCGCGCGGCGCACGCTCTCAAAGGAGCGTTCGGGCTCGCCGCCGAGCGTGAGATCGCCGACGCCCTCGGCCGAATCGAGCGCCGGCTCATCGGCGCGGACGGCGCCGCGTGTGCCGACCTGTTGAGCCTGCTCGATCGATTGGCGGGGCTCTTGTCGAGCGGCGCGCCCATGCCGCCGAGCACGTGGCCGACCCCACCGGACGACCTGCGACCGAGCCCGATCTCACACGAAGCGCACAGCGAATACGTTGCCGCGATCCGCGATCGGCTCGCGCGCATCGACGCGTCGATGGCCTCGGCCGAGAGCATTCTGGAGGTCGCAAGGGAGGTCTATCGCGAGGTTCACACCATCAAGGGCGCTGCGCTCGCGGTGGGTGACGAGGTCATGGCTTGGTTCTGCCACGGCCTCGAGGAGCGGCTGAAATCGCTCGCGTCCGAGGACGCCGCGCGAGCCGCGCTCGCGGAGGTCGAGCTGCATCGAGGGGTGCTCGCCGAGATCGTCGACGCCCCCGAGCACGCCCTGTCAGCGCTGCGTTTGGAGCGGTCGCGACCGTCTCGCGAGACCGCGCGCGTGGGTGTCGGTCGACCGTCGAGGCCGCCGCTCCTGACGCCGCTTCCTCTTCCGCCTCGACGACCCGCGCTCGAGAGCCCACCTGCAGGAGAGTCCGATCTGCGCGGCCTGTCCGAGGACGGCACGGTGCGCGTGTCGATCGCCGTCCTCGATGCGTTGCTCGAGCGCGCCGGGCAGCTCAATCAGCTTCGGACCCCGCTGCCAGCGGTATCCGAACGGCTCGGACACGTCGCAGGCGTCGCGCGCTCGCTCCGCGAAGAGGTCCGCGAAGCGCTGCGGATGATCGGTCCTCCGCGGCCTTGGGGCGCGCCTGCCGCGGCGATCTCACGGCTCGAGAGGGTCGCCGCCGAGCTCTCTCCCTTCTCGGTCGCGACCGAGTCGGCGAGCGAGCAGGTGTCCGCGCTCTCGACGCGCTTGCGGGTCGAGAGCGACGCCTTCGCTGCGTCGGTTCAGTCGCTGAGGACGAGCTTCGCATCGGATCTCTTCGGTCGTGCTTCTGCCGCCGCTCTGGCGGAGGCTCGGCGGACCTCGCGTCTCGTGGAGGTCGTCGTGCAAGGCGCCGAGACGCACATCGATCGGCATTTGCTCGAGAGCCTCGTCGAGCCGATGCGCCAACTCGCTCGCAACGCCGTCGCGCACGGCATCGAAGACCCCGAGGTTCGGGTCGCGGCGGGCAAGCCAGCACACGGGACGATCATCCTGTCCGCGCAGCAGCGCGCGGGCGCGCTCCTGCTCTCGGTCACCGACGACGGCGCTGGCGTCGATCCGCAGCGCGTGCGACGACTCGCCGTCGAGAAAGGTGCCCTCACCGAGAACGAAGCGCTCGACCTCGACGATCAGGCGACGCTCGCGATCCTCTTCTCACCTGGCTTCTCGTTGAAGGAGGACGTCGACCTCGGCGCAGGGCGCGGCGTGGGGCTCGACCTGACGCTCGCGTCGGTTCAACGGCTCGGGGGGATGGTCGAGCTCTCTCGTCGCTCCAGCGGGGACGGCCTCACCGCACAAATCGTCGTTCCTTCGGAGGACGCGCGCGTTCGAGTCCTCTGGGTGACGGCGGCCGACGAGCGCTTCGCAGTGCCCGTGCAGCAGGTGTCGGCGATACACCGAGCCGCGGATGTCTCGGACGCGACCACGCCGCTGACCCAGCTCGTTCCATTTCTGGCGAGCGAGGGCCGCAAGGCGACCACGCGAGGTCTCGTGCTCGAGATCGCCGCGATCCCCAACTCGACGGTGCTGATCGAGGTAGAGACGGTGGGGGCGATCGAAGAGGTGTCGCTGCGGGGGCTGCCCAGCTTGACCCGAGCCACCGGGCCCTGGTTGGCGGGCATCGTCTGGGAGGACGAGGTCCTCTTCTGCCTCGATGCGGCAGCCCTTTACACGACAGCGCGCCGACTACGCCAGCGCGCTGGATGATACCTCGGCGGAGAGGGCGGGATTCGAACCCGCGGTAGAGTTTCCCCTACGCGTGCTTAGCAAGCACGTGCCTTAGGCCACTCGGCCACCTCTCCAACACTGCCCAACCGACAGCGGCCGCCACCTTACACGAAGCGGTTCCGTTGACAAGCCAATCGGAGTGGACGCTTGAGGACGCTGAAGCTGACGGTCAAGCGTCCCCAAAAAAGCAGCTCAGTTCGGCGTTCCGCACTGTGCCCAGGTCAGCATGTCGGTCTTCTCCGACGCGGTGAGGGCGGTGCTACCGGCCGGGGGCATCTCGTCGTCTTCGACCTGCTCGACGAGTTGGTCAGGGAACTTCTTCGCCTCGTCGTAGGAGTCGTAGTTGTACTCGAGCGGCGCGGACTGACGGCTCGTGAGATCCGTGAGCAGAGTCGAGTGACAGTTCGTGCACTTCGTCCAGGTCAGCTGACTGTACTTCTTGACGGTCGTGCAATCGACGTTACCGCCCCCGGTTCCGTCATCGCCGCAGCCAAGGCCGAGCATCAGACCAAACGTCAGCAAACCTGCGACACCACAGAGAACTCGAGTCATATTGCTCCTCAAGAATCGACGGTCCCAGCGTTAGCGACCCCCACCGGGCCAAGGGGGTCAAAAGAGCGGGCGAGTCTATCGAAGCTCCTCTTCCAAAGCAGCGAATTTCAGTCACAACCACGAGGGACTCGAATTTCCGTGGCCGAGCGTTGAATCGATGCCGGGGCATCGCGTCTGACTCCACACGAGGCCGCCACGCTCCACGCAAGACGGGCGGCACGTTCTCCCCATCCCCGCGAGACCCATCGGTCGCGGGGTCGTTTTTCTCACAAGAACGAACTGGCGCGATGCCCCTGTGTCGAACTGGCTCCGGCCTGACATCAGGAAGCTGCACCCGCCCCTGAGCTCGAGGAGAGTTGTCATGGCTCGTCTTTTCGCCGTCATGTTCCTTGCGTCCGTGGTCTCGGGTTGTGCCATCAAGACGGCCTACCTCGGCCCTGACCTCGTCTACGACGAGTCTGAAGTCATGGTGTACGACCACCCGCATGCGACCTCGCCGGACTATGCGGCCGCCGACGCTACCCAGGTGGCGGTCGATGAGGTCGTCGTGGTCGACGCTGACGACGCGTCTCGCTGACGCTTACGGCATCCAACCGCGAGGAAGGGGCGTGCGGCCAGCCCGGGACTTGCCGAGATCCTGGCGGCGCCTCTAGTCTCGCGGCCGGATGCCCCAACGCCTCCTTCGACCGATTCTCACGCTGCTTGGCGCAGCCGTCGTAGCCGGTGCGATCGCGGCTCGGTTCCCGGCCTACGCTGCTCAAATCTGCTTCCTCAACGGCGTGCTCGGTGTTGCCGTCCTGATGTTCGTGCCAGCGAGTGGCCCCGTCCTCGGCGTCGGGCCGCTCCTCGAGAGCATCCGCGATGCACGACGCGGGCGCGCCATCAAAGCGCCCGAGGGTACGACGCCCGAGCTGACAGCCGCGTTCGACGACCTCTCCGCGCTGAGTGAAGAGCGCGCCGAAGCCGAGAAGACGCGGAAGGACGTCGAGGCTCGCGTCACGCGCGCCGAGCGCGAAGCCGAGCAGAAGTTGTCGCAGGCGACTCGTGAAGCAGAGCAGGAGCTTTCGAAGGTCCGTCGCGAGGCGGACAGCGAGATCAGCCGTCTCCGCCGCGAGATCGAGCAGGAGGGCACGCGCGTTCGTCGCGAGGTCGAGCAAGACGCGGCGCGGGCGCGGCGCGATCTCGAGGACGAGATCAGCAAGCTGCGCCGAGCCCTCGATGCGGCCCGCGAAGAGAGCCGCGAGGCCGAGAAACGCGGCGCCTCGAAGCTGGATTTGCGCGAGCCCGTCGCTCGCCTCGCGGACGTCGTCAAAGACCTCGAGACCTCGCAGCCCGCGGGGGCTCAGGTTGCGTCCGATCTCGGTGGCAGCGTGCGCGGCGTGAACCAGGCGCTCGTCGAGGTCTACCAGTCGATCGAGACGCTCGCGACGAGCGCCGAGGAGTCGAGCTCGAGCATCCTCGAGATGACGACGACGAACGAAGAGGTTGCCCAGAACGTCGCGGAGCTCGCGGCGAGCGTGCGCGAGACGGCGACCTCGATCGAGGAGATGGCCTACTCGATCCGCGAGGTCGCGCGGAACATCGACGCCCTCTCGCTCACCGCGGAAGAGACCAGCTCGTCGATGAACGAGATGGATGTCTCGATCGATCAGGTCCAGTCGAACGCGAACGAGACCGCCCGCCTCTCCGAGGAGGTCGCGCTCGACGCCGAGCGCGGCGCCGAGGCCATCCTCAAGACCATCGGCGAGATCAACCGCATCCGTGAGAGCAGCATGGAGGCGGTGAGCGTCATCTCGAACCTCGGCAGCCGGATCGAGGCCATCGGTCAGATCCTGGCTGTCATCGACGACGTCGCCGAGCAGACGAACCTGCTCGCGCTGAACGCCGCGATCATCGCGGCGCAGGCCGGCGAGCACGGCAAGGGTTTCGCCGTCGTCGCAGACGAGATCAAAGATCTCGCCGAGCGCGCGGGCGGCAGCACGAAGGAGATCGCCGAGCTCATCAAGACCATCCAGGCCGAGAGCCGCAACGCGATCAGCGCCGTCGAGCGCGGCGCGCAGAACGTCTCGCGCGGCGTGGAGGTTTCGAACGAGGCCGAGCGCGCGCTCAAGAAGATCCTCGAGAGCTCGCAGAAGTCGACCGCCATGGTGCGAGCGATCGCGCGCGCGACGGTCGAGCAGGCGAAGGGGTCGAAGCAGGTCACGGACGCGATCGGAAGGATCGCGGAGACGGTGCAGCAGATCGCGGCCGCGACCGCACAGCAGGCGCGCGGCTCGGATCAGATCATGAAGAGCGCCGAGAAGATGCGGATGATCACGCAGCACGTCGAGCGCTCGAGCCAGGAGCAGGCGCGCGGCGGTCGTCAGATCACCGCGTCGATCGAGCAGATTTCCTCGATGGTCAACGCGCTCAACGCCTCGCAGCGGACGCAGCGCAAGAGCGGCGAGCAGCTGCTCGAGGTCGCACGCAAGGTCGAGGATCTGGCGCGCGCGACCGGTGACACGCTGAAGTCTCTGCGCGGAGCCTACGGTCGACTGGAGCGGGCCCTCGCGGTGAGCGCGCAGGTCGGCAAGGCGACCGCGGCCTCCCGCGACGACGACCTCGCCGACATCGAAGACTGACCGCTGCTCTCGGAGGAGACATGAGCGCCGACCTTCTGCTCGCGATCGATCAGGGGACGACGGGCACGACCGTGCTCGCCATGGACACGGATGGGCGCACGCTCGCGCGTCACACCGAGGAGTTCCCGCAGCACTACCCGCAGCCAGGTTGGGTCGAGCACGACCTCGCGGACATCGACAAGAGCGTGCATCGCGCGCTCGGTAAAGTCCTCGAGTCGGTCGAGGCCAAGCGCATCGCGGCGATCGGCATCACCAACCAACGAGAGACCACGGTGCTCTGGGATCGCAAGACCGGCGAGCCCGTGCATCGCGCGATCGTCTGGCAGGATCGGCGGACCTCGGATCGGACGGCGGAGCTCCGCGCGCAGGGCAAAGAGCCGCTCGTCAAAGCGCGCACGGGGCTCGTCCTCGACCCTTATTTCAGCGGGACCAAGGTCGCGTGGATGCTCGATGCGGTGAGCGGCGCCCGTGATCGAGCGACGCGAGGTGAGCTCGCCTTCGGCACCATCGACGCGTTCCTCGTGCATCGGCTCACGAGCGGAGCGCGACACGCGACCGACGTGACCAACGCCTCGCGGACGCTCCTCATGGACCTCGAGAAGTGCGCGTGGGACGACGAGATGCTCGACCTCTTCCGCGTGCCGCGCGGGGTCCTGCCGGACATCGTGTCCTCGGCGGAGCGCATCGCCGAGACGCGCGGCTTCGATGGTCTGCCGGACGGCATCCCGATCACGGGCATCGCAGGCGATCAGCAGGCCGCTCTCTTCGGTCAGGCGTGCTTCGGCGTCGGCGATTCGAAGTGCACGTACGGCACGGGCGCCTTCGCGTTGACGAACGTCGGGAGCGCGCCCTGCGCGAGCAAGGCTGGTCTCCTTTCGACGGTTGCGTGGCGCGTCGGCGGCGCCACCACGTACGCGCTCGAGGGCAGCGCGTTCATCGCAGGGGCCGCGGTGCAGTGGCTGCGCGACGGGCTCGGGATCGTGAAGAGCGCTTCGGAAATCGAAGCGCTCGCGCGCAAGGTCGACTCGAGCGAAGGCGTCGTCTTCGTCCCTGCGCTGTCGGGGCTCGGCGCGCCGTACTGGGACCCGCACGCGCGTGGGCTGATCTCGGGCATCACGCGCGGCACGACGGGGGCTCACATCGCTCGCGCGACGCTCGAGGGGATCGCGTTCAGCGTGGCCGATCTGCTTCGAGCGATGGCTTCGGATCTCGGGCGCGACATCGGCCGACTGCGCGTCGACGGCGGCGCTGCGGCGAACGATCTGCTCATGCAGTTCCAAGCGGACGTGTCCGGCGCCGCGATCGAACGTCCGCGCGAGCTCGAGTCGACCGCGCGCGGTGCTGCGATGTTGGCGGGCGTCGGCGTGGGACTCTTCGCGAGCGCCGCCGAGTCCGCGAAGATGTCGAAGGTCGACCGAACCTTTACACGCGTCATGGCTGACGACGCGGTCCGCGACCATCGCGCGCGGTGGGACAGCGCCATCCGTCGCGCCATGGTGCACTGAGCCCACGCGGTCCGCTCGGTATGAAGGAATGAAGCCGCAGTGTGCGCGGTTCAGCCCTCAACCGACAGGACACGTGGTATGAATCGAGCTCAGTCTGCTTCAACTCTGGTGCGTCTCGACCGAGGCCGCCGAACCATCACCAGCTTGCTCGTGGACGTGAGCGAGCTCCAGCCGAGCGAGGCAACGATGGGACCTCCGCTTCGACGGGTGACGCGCAGCATCGCTGGGGGTTCTGAGAGCAACGAGGAAACGATGTCGAGCAATGACGGCGCGCCGAAGCGCGCCAGCCTGGATCGCGCCCAGCCGGAGCGCGACAAAGAACGCTCCCACGTGGAAAAGACCTCGGATCGGTCGTTGGGTGAAGAACGAACGGGTGAGCCCAACGCGGGGCCCATGCGCGACGTACCCGTCGACTGGGAGGCGCTCGAGGACGCGTTCGAGAACAACGCCCCCGAGGTCCACTCGTACTTGCACCTCGTGACGGGGGACGTGCTCCGCATCGTCGACGGCGTGGCGGATCCTCAGATGCACGCTCGAATCGCTGCAGATGCGAACTACCTGCGGATCGATCCGGTGAGCTCGCGCGAGCAATACCGCTGGATGGAGCGGTACATCCCGATGGTCGAAGACCCGGATCTCCAGCACAAGCTGACGCAGGCGATCGACGGCAAGGGCGCGTTCCGCCGCTTCAAAGACGTGCTGATGTCGTTCGGGCCCGAGCGCGAGCGGTGGTTCACCTTCCGGTCGGAGCGACTGCGCATCTTCATGGAGGCGTGGCTCAACGCGCACGCGCTCAACCCCGTGGTGCGTCCCGCGTGGGCTCCGGGCGATCCTCGCCCGGCCGATGGATCGACGCCTCCGCGTGCGGACGGCGCGCCCGTCGAGGTCAAGCCGGCCACCGGTGAGCCTGCTCGCGCTGAGGGCCCGCGCACGCCCGATCGGCGCGGGCGCAACGCGGAGTCGCTGCGCAAGTCCCTGCGTGAGATCGCGGACTCGCTCGGACCTCGCGATCTCGACACGCTCGTCGCGTTCGCCGAGTTCGTTCGCGCGCGTCGAACTGCACGCTCCTTCTCGCACGCGGCCGCAGAGGGCAGCGCTGGCGAGGGCGCAACGCAGGAGGGTGCTCGCGGTGATGGCGACGGAGCGGACGATGACGCCCCGTCCTCGCAGGAAGCTCCGGCCGTGGGTGCTGCGCTCGGGGCTGCGCAGGCGCGACCGGCCAACGAAGGAAGCTGACCCCGCCTGCTGATCGGACGGGCCGCTACTTCTCCTCGACGGCCCAGGTGATGACGATGCGGCTGCGGGTTCGCTGCCAGAAATCGTCGAGCGTCGCGGCGAGGCGCTGGCCGATGACCCAGCGCCGCAGCTTGTCGATGCAGTCGGCGAAGCGCTGACTGGTAAAGGGCGTTTGACCTGATGCGTGCATCTCGCGCAGCTCGAAGTCGGTGGGGACGACGAGCGGCGCGACCATGCGATCGAGGTAGAGGCTCGCGCGCGCGGTCCGGCGCAGCATCGCGTCGACCTCGTCGTCGCTGAAGCGTTCGAGGACCTGCGCTTTCATCAAGCGCTCCTCACCGCCCACGCGGGCGATGAGACCCTTGCGAGCGAGCTCGGCGCGATCGGCGACCTCTTGTGGTGGCGGCGTGGGCTCGAGCGGCAAGAGCTCGAGCAGCGACTCCGTCACGTGGCGCGCGAGCGCCGCGCGGATGTGGCGATCGACGAGGCGTGCGTCGGGGCGATCGCCGAGGGCCATGGCCTCGAGGCGAGCCTCGAAGGCGAGCTCGCGGGCGAAGATGAGGTGGCCCTCGCCGCTCTTGTTCTCCTCGACGGTGCGCCAGCGCGCGATGACACGATCGAGCACGACGGGGCGGCTGTCGGCGCGCGCTTCAGCAGGCAAAACGCTCGCGATCAGAGACGCCAGCCCGAGGCTCAAGACGACCCTGCGGGGCGGGCGCTGGAGGGTGCTTCTCTCCCCCCCAAAACAAAGTCGGTTCTTCATGGGATGGGCGCTCCACCTGGACCGGTCTTCGGCGGAGGCTCGGCCTCCCATTTGACGAGGACCTCCTTGGGGTTGACGGTGACGTCGACGCCGGGGAGCTCGACGATGACGTTGGCCATCATGCTCCCGGCCTTGGTGAAGTCGGTGCCTGCGGGGAGCTCCACGCGCGGGACGATCTGATCGGTGCCGATGTTGGACACGGCCTCGGTGTCGCCGCGCACGCTGACCGCGACGGTCTCGGGGCGCGTCGTGGCCTTCGGCGAGCCGACGACCTCGACGCGAACGGCCTTGAAAGGGAGGGTCTTCTGCTCGCGGATGATCGTGATCGTCGCCTTCACGCTGGGGACGGCGTAGTCGACGCCCGCGGGTGGTAGGTCGAGCGCCAGCGTGCGCTCGTGCGTGCCGGCGATCATGTCGGAGATGTCGAAGTTCGCAGCGCGCGCGAACTGCATGAGGTCGACGATCGTGCGAGGGCCCGTCGCGCGCACGGTCTCGGGTGACGTGGTGATGCCGGCATGCACGCTGTTGCCCGGCGCGGGATCACCGGTGCGCGTGACCTGCACGGGGAGCTCGCGCGAGACGATGTCGTCCCAGCGAACCTCGATCCGTGAGGGAAATACCTGGGCGACTTCGACGCCGGGCGGCAGGTTCGGGATCATGCTCGGCTTGATTTCGAGGATCGATTCGCGGCCGGTCGAGAGGTCGAGCGTGAGCGTGCCGAGATCGCGAGGGAGAGTTTCGAGTTGAGAGCGAGGGCCGCGGAGCGTGACGCTGATTTGGGAGGGTGGCTCTTTGACGAGGATGCGACGCGCGCTCTCCGGCGGGTCGGCGTGCGCGATGCCGACATCGAACCGGAGCTCTGCGCGCTCTGAGCCGCGGATCGAAATGAAGAAGCCGATCGCGCAGAGGATCGAGACGAGCTTGAGGCCGAGGTTCTCGAGGAAGATCGACGCGAAGAACCGCTGCACGCGACCTTGCGCGCTCATGACTCTTCGCTCCTGTTCGCGCTGTCGTGGTCCACGGTGGGCGGCACCGGCGGCGGGTGAGATTCGGGATCGGTGTCGAGCGGCATCGGGGATCGAGAGGAGGGCGGCGGTCGCGTCTCGCGGTCTTCGTCGTGGCCGTCCTCACCGAGGACGTCGGCGGGCAACGTCGAGCCGGGGAGGATGGACTTCGTCGTGCGCGGCATCGGCGTGCTCACGCGGCGAGCGCGCGCGGCCTCGGGGAGCGCGCTGCGCTCGGCTTCGACGCGTGCGCGCTCGGCGAGCGTGACGGGAGCGTTGCGAGGGAGCGGCGTCGCGGTCGGCGTCGAAGGGATCGGCGATGCGGAGGCCGGCGGAGGAACCGAAGGCGGAGAGCTCGTGGGGCCCGACGAGAGCGGCGCTGCGTTCGCGAGCGCAGGTGCGATGCGCGCCTGGCGATTCGTGAGCGCGCGCAGGCCTGTCGCTGGCTTCTGTTCGAGGATGCCGACGAGGGCCTGACGGAGCGAGGTGCCGTCGAGGTTCGGGACGATGTTGCCGTTGAAGCAGAAGCTGATCGTGCCGCGCTCTTCGCTGACGACGACGACGACGGCGTCGGTCTCTTCGGTGATGCCGAGCGCGGCCTGGTGGCGCGTGCCCATCGCGGTGTCGAGGGCCTTCGTCTCGAGCATCGGGAAGAAGACGCCGGCGCGAGCGATCTTGAGGTTGCGGATGACGACGGCGCCGTCGTGCAGCTTGTTCACGGACTCGGGGTAGAAGATGGCGACGAGGAGCTCGCGCGTGACGGCGGCGTCGAGCTCGACGCCGTCGCGCTTCGTGAACTCGCCGAGGTTCGCGTCCTGCTCGAAGGCGATGATGGCGCCGATGCGGTGGCGCGCGCACTCGGTCACCGCGGCGACGACCTCGTCGATGACGCGCGACTGCTGACGCTTGCCGCGACCGAGCCACGCCTGACCACCGACGCGGATGAGCGCGCGGCGGATGTCGTTCTGGAAGACGACGACGACGATGAGGATGATCGACGAGAGGACGTACGAGAGAAGGCTCTGCAGCGTGATGAGGCCGAAGGACTTCGACGCGACGGAGAGGAGCAGGATGACGCCGAGGCCGACGCCCATCTGCATCGCGCGCGTGCCGCGCACGATGAGCAGCACGCGATAGATGAGGTAGGCGACGATCGCGACGTCGAGGACGTCGAGGGCGATCTCCCACCGGGTTCGCCCCGCGAAGACTCTGCGGAGGGCCTCAAGCATTTCGCGCGGCCCTTTCGAAGGCGAGGGCCTGGGCCACCTCGGCGACGTCGTGAACACGGAGCATCGCGGCTCCATTCCGTGCGCAGAGGAGACACGCTGCGATCGTCGCGCCGAGCCTGTCGTTGGGACTCGCCGGAGCCAGAGAAGAGGACGCGGTGCGCGTCACGACGTCGAGGAAGGACTTGCGACTCGGGCCGGCGAGGACGGGGCTGCCGAGCGCGACGAGCTCGCCGAGGCGAACGGAGAGCGCGAGCGATTCAGCGGCGCTCTTGTGAAAACCGAGCCCCGGATCGAGGACGATGTCAGCGACGTCGAGGCCCGCGCTCACCGCGCGATCGCGCGCGAGGGAGAGCTCGCGCGCGACGTCGCTGACGACGTCGTCGTAGCGCGTGGAGGACGCGCTCGAGAAGTCGCTCATCGCGGCCATCGCGCCGCGGCTGTGCGAGAGGATGAGCGCCGCACCACCCTTCGCTGCGACGCGCGCGAGGTCCGCGGCGGGCTCGAGCTCGACGGTGTTGATCGCCGCTGCGCCTTCTTCGATCGCCCACGCGGCGACCTCGGGCGAGGTCGTGTCGACGGACACGAGGATCTCCTTGCGAGCGAGCTTGCACACGACGTTGCCGAGGCGAGTGATTTGCTCGGCGGCTGCGATCTTCGGCGCGCGTGGTCGCGTCGATTCTGCGCCGACGTCGATCACGCACGCGCCACGCTCCATCATCCTCGAGGCGTGCTCGAGGGCGTGATGCTCGTCGAGGAACAGACCCCCATCGGAGAAGGAGTCCGGTGTGCGGTTGAGCACACCCATGAGGAGAGTCCCGTCGCGAGCGCGCAGTCTCTCGCGGAGGCGGCTCACCTCTCTTGGATATCAACCCGCGTGAGGGTGGGCAACGCCGCAGCAGGCTGCCGCTGCGCTTCCTTCAGCCGCCGCGTTTGCCGAGCAACAGGAAGACACCGATCACGACGATCACGAGCAAGGCGCCGATGGCGATGCCGAGCAGGAGCGCGCGCGTGCCGCCGATGCGCTTTCCCTTGGGTTGCCACACGAGCGGGGCCTCGGCGGGCTTCTCGTCGGCGACTGGGGCGGGGGCGGCCGGCGATTCGAGGTTCACCGGCAAGAGCTCGCCCGTCGGCTTGCGCGGGGGCTCGGGGTCGCTGCCATCGAAGGCCGACGTGAGCGTCGCCGCGACCGCCGCGTCTTGTTTGGGCGCGGCCTTCTCGGCTCGGGCGCGCGTGGCCTCTTTCATCATGCGCTCGACGGCCTCTGGTTCGAGCGGAACCGTCGCGTCGAGCCCCTTCAGTGAGGGGTTAGCGGGGACGGGGGTCGCGGGGACATCGACGCGAATCTCTACCGCCGGCGCTGGCGGTGCGTCGGAGATCGCCGTGCGGTCGAGGGCCATGGCGGGGGCCGGCGCCTTCGCACGCGCGCCGTCCGCGGGAGGTTTGCCGACGCCCTCGGGGGCGTCCGCGCCGGCTGCTGCGACGAGCGTGGGCTCGACGCTCTCCGGTCCGCTGAACTTCGGGAGCGCGTCGCCCAGCGCGGGTGCGGCTGGCGGGGGCGGGATCGCACCGAGCGGGTTCTTGCCGGTGAGCGCGCGAGCCATGGCCTCTTCGGCGAGGCTCATCCGGGCTTTGTCGACTTCGTTCGGTGCCTTGACGACCGTCGCGACCTCTTCGTCCTCGTCGGTCGACGGCGGGGGCGGGACGTCCTCGACCTCGGACTGCATGGTCTGATCGAGGCCTGCGTTTGCGGGCGCACGATGGACCGGCTGCGGCCGAGCTGCTGGAGCGACAGGCTTGCCGGCGGCGGGCAACGGACGCGCCGCGGCCTTGTCGGCGGGGGCGGGACCCGCTGGAGCGTCGAGCCGCCGCGTCGGGATCGGCGCATCGGCAGCAGGCCGACCCGCGGCGGGGAGGGGCGCGCGAGGCGCTGGAGCAGGAGCGGGTGCGGGCGCCCCGAGGCCAGCGGGAAAGATGTCGTCGGGGACTTCGATGTTGAGCGTGGGGAACGGATTGCCGCCCGCGGGGACCTGCATCGCGCCGGCTGCAGCGATGGGAGCGGGCGCGGGCGCAGGAGCGCGCGCGGGCATCCCAGCGGCGGGGCGCGGAGCGGGGATGCCGGCTGCTGGACGGGGCGCCGGGAGCGGCTGCGCTGCTGGAATTTGCGGCCCAGGCTGCGGTCCGTTCTCGAGCACGAGCGTGCGATTGAGGCCGCCCTCCTCGGGCTCTTTTGCGGCAGGCGGGCGCTGCAGCATGGGCAGCACGCGGAGCAGCTCGAAGGCCATCTCCTCGGCGGTCTGCTGACGCTGGTTCGGATCCTTGGCGAGCGCCCGCATGATGAGCTGGTTGAGCTCCGGATGAATCGCGACGAAATCGCTCGGCGGTCGCGGGATCTCGTTGACGTGCTTCATCACGACCTGCATCGGCGTCTCGCCCGTGAAGGGCACGCGACCGGTGATGAGCTCGTAAAGCAAGACGCCGACCGCGTAGAGGTCGGTGCGGGCGTCGACGGCCTCGGCGCGGCCCTGCTCGGGAGCCATGTACGCGGGCGTACCGACGATGGTCCCGACGCGCGTCAGCATGGACTTTTGCTGGGTCGTGGGCTCCGCGCGCGGGTCGAAGTTCCCCTTCTCGGCGTCGTCGTCGAGGATCTTCGCGATGCCGAAGTCGAGGACCTTCACGAAGTCGTTCGGGCTCATGCCCGGCAGCGGGAGCGGCACCCCGTTCGGGTAGCCATACGCGCCAGGGCCCGGCAGCTTCACCAACATGATGTTGTCGGGCTTGAGATCGCGATGGATGATCGACTGCTGGTGCGCGGCCGCGAGCGCGTAGCAGACCTGCACCACGATCTGGACGGCGCGGACCTCGGTCACGCGCCGCTCGCGATGCAGGAGCATCGCCAAGTCGAAGCCGCGCAGGAGCTCCATCGCGAGGAACACGAAGCCCTGATCGAGGCCGAACTCGAGGATCTGCACCGTGTTCGGGTGCTTCAGCATCGACGCGGCTTTTGCCTCGCGCTTGAAGCGCCGCACGAACCGGTTCTCCTTCGCGAGATCCGGGTTCATGATCTTGATGGCGACTTCGTTGGCGCTGCCGTCGACGATCCCTCGATAGACGGTCGCCATTCCGCCTTCACCGATGACGCCAGTGATCCGGAATCGGCCGCCGAGGGTCAGGTCGATGAGGGACGGGTCAGGCATGCGGGCGCGAGTCCGAGGAGGATACACCGACCCTGCCGCTCGCTACCCCCTTTTCGGCCGCCCGCGTTTTCAGCCGCTCGCGTCGTGCCTGAAGAAAGCGTCGCGCTCGACTACGAGCCATTCGGGTTCGGCGGCCGCAGCGCCGAGAGACGCGCTGTCGCGTCACACCAACGGCGGAGCACGTCGGCGAGCTCGTTGAGGCTGTCGATCGTCACATCGGGTTTGCTCGCGATGAGCCTGTCGCTCTGATGCACGCGAGAGACGACGCCGACGACCCGGCAACCCGCGCGACGCGCACACTCGACGTCTTGCGGGCCGTCCCCGACCATCACGAGGCTCTCGGGGGCGACGGAGAGGCGCTTGGCGAGGGCGAGCAGTGGGCCCGCGGCCGGCTTCTTCTCGGGGCCGTCGCCGCCCGCGTAGATCGCTCGAAAGCGCGTTCGCACACCGAGCGCCGACAGGATCGCCTCGGTCACGGGGCGAGCCTTGTTGGTGCAGAGAGCGATCGGCAAGTCGAGCTCTGCGACGCGATCGAGCACGTCGGGAGCGCCGTCGATCCAACGGCCGAAGTCGATCGGGTGCGCGGTGTAATACGTGACGAAGGACTCGAAGAGCGCGTCGACTTCGGTGGCGGTCTCGGGGAGGCGCGCGGCTCGCGAGAGCAGCGTGCGAGCGCCGTCACCGACCATGGTCGCGACGACCCCGACCGCGAGCGGGGCCCGACCCGAACGCGTCAACGCGTGGTTCACCGCCGCCGCGATGTCGCCGCGACTGTCGATGAGGGTGCCGTCGAGGTCGAAAACGACCGCGGAGGGCGCCGTTTGAAACGCGCTCGCCATGCCTCGGAGCGGAACATACCACGCTGCCCGCGCTCTCGGATCACTTGCGTTTGCCGGTGACCTTGATCTCGTGGAGCACGGCCTTGCGGGCTGCGTAGCGCTCCTTCATCGAGGCGTAGAGCGCGCGGTTCGACTCGGCGAGGTTCGTCATCTCGCCGGGGTCGGAGGCCAAGTCGTAGAGGTCGTAGCGCGTCTCGTTCGAGATGATGAGCTTCGCGTCGTCGTGGATGAGGGCGCGGCGCGCGTCGTTGTAGGGCCCAGCGGGCATGTCGATGAAGATGTCGCGCCGGGCGAGGGCCTCGCCGGGTTTGGCGTAGACGTCGACGAGCAGCGAGTCGCCCGACAGGAAATCGGAGCTGTCGCTCGACCGGTCGGGGTTGGGTGGTCGCGCGACGTGCATGAGATCGAGGATGGTCGGCGCGAGATCGATGAGGCTGCGTCGCTCCTTCACGCGGGCCGCGCGCGCACCGGGGACGTAGACGATGAGCGGGATGTGCACGAGAGGCTCCCAGACCTCGAAGCCGTGCTTCACCATGCCGTGCTCGCCGAAGCACTCTCCGTGGTCGGCCGTCACGATGATGGCGGTGTTCTTGCCCCACGGCGCCGCAGCGATCGCGTCGAGCAGGCGACCGATGTTCTTGTCGGTGAACGCGACCTCGCCGTCGTAGAGATCACGCTGGCCGCTGCCGAAGTCGAAGCCGTCGTGGCGCAGGTAATCAGCGTGCGGATCGAGGTAGTGGATCCACATGAAGAAGCGGCCGTTCGTGTTTTCCTTGTCCGAGAGGAGCTTGATCGCGGCGTCGCTGAGCCCGTCGCTCGTCGCGCGCGTGTCGATGTCCCACGGCGCGTTCTTCGGCGGCGCGGCCGAGAAGTCGAGGACATCGAAGCCGCGCTCGAGCCCACCCCAGACGTCGAAGTAGCGATGCCCGTGCACGCCCATCGTGTGGACGCCGCTCGCCTTGAGGCGCTGCGCGACGAAGATGTCGTTCTCGTCGAACTTGTTGAAGTGCCCCCAGTTGCGATGCGTCTCGCTGCCGTATTTGCCGATCAGCATCGGGCCGATGGCTTTGCCGGTGTAGCTCGCGAGGGCGTACGCGTTCTCGAAGACCACCGAGCGCGCAGCGAGCGCGTCGAGGTTCGGCGTGGTCGGGCGCGTGTACCCCGTGTAGCCGAGGTCCGCGCGCAGCGTGTCGACGGTGATGAGGACGACGTTCAGCTCTTTCGGGACGAGGGCCTCGTCGACCTTCGCGGTGCCCGGCACCGGCGCGAACTCCTCGAGCGCGCGTTGGGTGAGGTCGGCGCCCGAACAATCCTCGTCGATGCCGTTGTCGAGGATCTCCTCGGCGTCGGGGTGGATCGCGGGGTCGCGATCGTTGCAGTCACCGCCGCCGAACGCGCTCGCGGTGCCGTCTTTGTCCTTGTCCGAGAGCTTGCGCCAGACCGGCAAGAGGAGCTTCGACCAGGGCGCGCCGCGCTCCATCGCTTGCACGAGCGCGGGCGTGCGCTCGAGCGCGACGCCGGTCGGTCGGAAGAGCGCGAGCGGCGCGATCGCGATGACGACGAGCGCGAGCAGCGTGACGACGCTGGGTGAGCGCGGCGGGCGCGCGATGCCCTGCGCCATCGCTGCCGAGCCAGCGACGAAGGCAGCCATCGCCGGCGCGCGCAGGTCGAGCTCGGGTCGCTTGAAGATGCCGTAGACGCCGAGGAACCCGCCCTCACCGGAGACGCTGCCCGTCGCCATGCCGACGAGGAAGAGCGCGAGCGCGCACACGACCGCGATGCCGCCCGTGACGGCCGGGTCGACGTAGAAGGGCTGCGAGCTCGCGAGCATCGCGAGGCCGCGGCGGAGCGGAGGCACGACCGCGAACGTGAGCACACCGATGACGAGCGCGACGCCGAGCGAGCCCGCGGCCATCGCGAGCCCTGCCATGCGACCGTCGATCGGCAGCGAAAGAATGCCGCGCGAGAGGTGCGCGACCGAGGTCGTCCAGAGGAAGCACGCGAGGACGAAGAGCGGAACGAAGGCCGCGACGTCGGCCTGACGACCGGCCGCGAAGCGTCGCAGCCGTTCGACCCAGAGCGAGAAGCTCGGCGGATCGTCGGGCTCGAGGAGGTTCGCGAGCAGGCCCGTGCCGAACGCGATGAAGAGCGCGCTCGGCGCGATGACCGCGAAGCACGCGACGAACGCAGCGGTGAACGCGGGCTTGTCGGCGCCGGCCGCGCTGCGCGTCCACACGGCCTCGAGCGCCGCCGAGGCTGCGCACGCGGCGATGCCGCCGGCGAGCGACTGGATGATGCGACGCGCGGCCTCTCTCAGCCGCATGGCGCTTTCGCCTTGCGGGGGCTCGGCGTGGTGCGCGCGAGCGGGTGCGCGGTCTCGTAGACCTGAAGGATGCGATCCATCGAGACGTGCGTGTACCGCTGCGTCGTCGCGAGCGACGCGTGGCCGAGCAGATCCTGAATCGCTCGCAGATCCGCGCCGCCCTCGAGCATGTGCGTCGCGCACGTGTGCCGGAGCGCGTGCGGGTAGAGGTCCGAGCGACCCGCGCCGAGCGCGCCGCTCTTCTTCACGATGAGCTCGACGGCGCGCCCCGAGATGCGCTTGCCGCGCGCGGACAAAAAGAGCGGTCGCGGTCGCTCCTCGGACAGAGGCTTCCTGCGAGCGAGGAGCTCGCGGCCGCGCTCGGCGTACGCGACGAGCGCGTCGCGCGCGGGCTCGCCGATCGGGACGAGGCGCTCCTTCGAGCCCTTGCCGAGGACACGCGCGCTGGGCGCGCTCGGGTCGAGGGAGATGTCCTCGAGGTGCAGGCCAACGAGCTCGGAGAGACGCAGCCCGCTCGAGTAGAGCAGCTCGAGCATCGCGCGATCGCGGAGCTCGAGCGAAGCGTCCTCGTCGCTCGGCCCGGCCGTGCGCGCTTCGACGACCTCGGCGGCGGCGTCGACGTTGAGGACGAGCGGCAGCTTGCGCTTCACACGCGGCAGGAGCAGCGCGCGAGCGGGCTGCGTCGTCGCGAGCCCACGTCGCACCGCGTATCGATAGAAGGCGCGGACGCTCGCGATCTTGCGAGCGAGGCTCGCGGGCTCGAGGGGCTGCTTGGTCCCGCGAGGCGCGCCGCGACGCGCGACAGCCGCGGCGGTCGTCGGTCGCGTGGCGAGCTCGGCGAGGAACGAACGAAGCAAGAGCACGTCGACGTCGTCGGGGTGCCGCACGTCACGCCGGTGCGCCGCGATGAACGTCGTCAGCTGCGAGAGGTCGCGCCCGTACGCGAGCACGGTGTGTCGCGAGGCGCGTCGCTCGTGTTCGAGGTAGTGCAGAAACGAAGCGATCGCGCTCGAGAGATCGCTGGGTTCCATCCCCGGTGCCTACCATTCGTTCCCCTGGGAGGAAAGTTCATGCAAAGACGAGCGCGAGCAGATAGCCGGCGAGCCCAGCGACCGCTGTCACGAGGCCGAGGGCCGATCTCGCCAGGCTGAGGCGCCCCGTCTCGTCGATCCCTCGACGGAGCACCCAGACGAGCCCTGCCGCGAGCACCGCGAACGAGCCGAGCAGCACGGCGCGCCACGTGCGGTTCGGCGTCGAATCCTCGGCCAAATCAGCGAGCATCGTGCGCTCGACGTCGGCGGGCGGCTCCTCGGCGGCGAGCGGAGGTCGCTCACCCGTGCGCGACTCGATGCGAGCGATCGCGGTCTTCGCCTCCTCGACGTCCTCGCCGTGTGGAGCGACCACGTGCCGCGTCGACGCCGACGCTGTGACGACGCTGCGATAGCCCTCGAGGGCGACCGGCCAGAGGCGACGTCGCTCGGCCTCGCGCGAGATCGAGAGCAATCGGCCGTACGCGACCCGCACGTGCGGCGCACCCGGCGCGTACCAGAGCGCGGCCGCGCGCGCGTGCTCGATGGCGCCGCCTGCGTCTCCGGCGCGCAAGGCCTTGGTGCTCGAGGCGATCTCGCGCTCGCCGGAAATGACCACGCGGACGGTGATCGCGAAGCCGATGCCGATCACGACGAGGAGCGTCACGATGACCGCGCGCAGCTTGCGGACCGTCGCGGAGGGGCCGCTCGGTTGCGGCTCGCTCACAGGAAGTCGCGGCGGCGGAACACGATGATCGCGAGCGCGAGGAACCCGATCGACCAACCGAGCGACGTCCCCGATGCGCGCAGGAGGTAGTCGATTCGGTCGACGTCGGCCTCACCCGTGAGGAGAGGGCGCGGTGGGACGAAGAGCTGCAGGTTCGGCACGGCCTTGCCGAGTGCCTTCGCGGCTTGCGCGACGCCAGCGCCGAAGAACTTCTTCGGGAAGCGATCGAACGCGTCCGACGAGCGGCCGATGATCCAGACGCCGATCGTGAGGAGCGCGGAGAGGAACGGCGTGGAGAAGGACGAGAGCAACGTCGCGCAGGCAGCGACGATGCTGACCTCGAGGACGCAGAGGAACGCGGCGGTGAGCACGAGTCGCCGCTCGTCCGGAGCGTTCGCGGCGAGGAGGGAGCCGGCCACGAGGAGCGCGAGCGCCCAAGGAATTGGCCCGTACGTGCGCGCCCACGGCCACTTGAACGCAGCGCCGCCGAGGAGCGCCAGGAAGCCGACGTCGACCAAGATGACGAGCAGCGGGTCGCGACCGCCGAGCGCCGAGCACAGGCTGAGGACGAGGCCCGAGTCGGCTGCGACGAAGACGATGATGGTGAGCAACGTCCCGAGGAATTTGCCGACGACGTACTCACCGCGCCCGATCGGTCGCGCGAGGATGGGGAAGATCGTCTTCTGCTCGAGCTCTCGGTAGAGGCTCGTCGCGCCGATGATCACGGCGACCGCGACGCTGAAGAGCGAGATGCTGGCGGCGCCGAGATCGCTGACGACGCGCGGAGCGTTGTTCAGCGTGAAGCTACCGATCACGAGCGAGAACACCGACACCGAGAACGCGACCCCGGCGAGGCCCAAGAGGATTCGCGCACGCAGCGACTCGCGGTATGCGTTGAGGGCGATCGCGCGCAGCCTGAGCAGCATCGGCGAGCACCTTACCATTCTGGGGCCCCCTCGACATGTCCGCTGTTTTGCACGCAGCACGAGAGCTCGCGTCACGCCTGCGCGAGGCTCCGTCCGTCGCGCTCACCGGCGCCGGCGTCAGCACCGACAGCGGGATCCCCGACTACCGCGGGCCGGCTTCGCTCGGTCGCGTGCGCACGCCCATCCAGCACCGTGATTTCCTGCGCGACCCGGAGACGCGCAGGCGCTACTGGGCCCGCGCGGTCGTGGGTTGGGAGCGCTTCCACGACGCGAGCCCGAACGCGACCCATCGGGCGCTCGCGACGCTCGAGGATCGGGGCGCGCTCTCGGGCATCATCACGCAGAACGTCGACCGCCTTCACCACCGAGCCGGCAGTCGCTCGATCGTCGAGCTGCACGGCGCCCTCGAGGACGTCGTGTGCCTCGCGTGCGGCGCGCGGTCGCATCGCGACGAGCTGCAAAAGCGCTTGCGCGACGCGAACCCGACGTTCTTCGAGCGCCACGTCGATCGCGCGCACGTGTCGGGCTCCGATGTGCCGCCCGGGATGGAGAGCGCGGAGGCTCGGCCCGACGGCGACACCGAGCTCGACAAGAGCGCGGTCCTCGAGTTTCGCCCCGTGGGGTGCGCCCTTTGCGGCGGCGATCTCAAGCCGGCCGTCGTGTTCTTCGGGGACAACGTCGCGCGGCCCGTCGTCGACCGCGCCTTCGCGATGCTCGAGGACGTGGCTCACGCGCGCGGCACGCTGCTCGTGCTCGGCACGTCGCTCGCGGTCTTCAGCGGCTATCGGTTCGTGCGTCGCGCGAAGGATCTCGGCATGACGGTCGCGATCGTGAACCTCGGTCCGACCCGCGGCGACCCCCACGCTGACGTGCGGATCGACGCGCCCGTGGGAGAGGTCGTGCCGGCGCTCGTCGCGGCCGCGTGCGAGCCAGCGGTCACGACGACTTGATCGAGCGCACCCACTCCGCGAGATCTTTCACGAGGTCTTGTGAGACGTGGCTCGCCTGCCGGTACTCCTCGGGGTTCGAAGGGCCGCCGCCGGGCATGAGCAAATGGTTCGCGTCGGCGTACGTGCGCACCACCGCGCCGGCCGCGCCCGCGAGCGCTTTGTCGTAGATCGCCGCGTCCTCCTTCGTGACCTCGTAGTCGCGCCCGCCGAACGCGACGAAGAGCGGCAGCTCGAGCGCGCGCGCGGCTGCTGGTGCGTCGAACGACGCGAGGTCCTTCCAATAGGCGGCGCCGTAGCCGAGCGCGCGACCGTTCACCTCGCGTCCGTCACCGAGCGCGAGCGCGAGCGTGGCCTGCGCCTCGGCCGCGTGGATCGCGTCGTCTTCGTCGGGCGCGACGTGTCCGTCGAGGTTCGCGAGGTACTTCACCGACGCGAGCTCGGCGTCCGCGAGAGGTCGCGCGCGTGGGGCCAGCAGCGCGACGCCAGCGACGCCTCCGCGCTTGGCGATCCGCGGTGCGACGCGGCCACCGAGCCCATGCCCGACGACGACGATCCGCTTCGGGTCGACGTTGGCTTCGCGCGCGAGGGTCGCGACAGCGGCCGCCGCGTCCGCGACGAGCTCCTCCTCGACGGTGAAGTTCGCGCTCGCGCTCGCGCTCGGGTCCGCGAGCGTTCGCTTGTCGAAGCGGAGGACCGCGAAGCCCTCGCTCGCGAGGCCCTGCGCGAGATCCCAGAAGGGCTTGTTCGCGCCGATCGTCTCGTCGAGATCCTGAGGTCCAGCGTCCGGAACGAGGACGATCCCAGCGACTTTGTCGGTCGACTTCGGCGCCGTGATCACGCCGGGAAGAGGCGTGCCCGCCGCGTCGATCACGACGACCCGCTCTTCGAACGCGTCGGCGCGCGCGTACGGCGGCGCTTCGTACTCCTCGATGGCGGCCGCGAAGAACCCGGTGAGTCGATCCTTCTTGTCGAACGAGAGCTTGAGATCGAGCGACGTCGTCTTGAACTTCGAGCGCACGACGATGACGCGGTACGCGCCGAACTGCTCCTCGTGCGTCGAGTCGACCTTCTCGAGAGCGCCGACCCGCGACGTCAGCGCCTCCCACATGGCGCGGAGCTGCGGCTCGGGCAGCGACTTCTGCATGTCGTCGTCGTAGGACTTGGTGAACGTCGCGTAGTCGTTGCGACCGAGCGCCTCGGCGAGCGAGCGCGCTCGCGTGTGGAGCGCGGTCTCGACCTCCGCCCCGACGGAGCGTGCCGGCAACGGGCCGCTCGACCCGCGCGGCGGCGCGCTCGTTGCGAGCGCCGCGCTCGCAGAAGCCGAGCTCGCGCTGCGCGCCGACGGTGGTGGAGCAGGCGTCCCCGCGGGTTCGTCGCTGCAGCCGACGCAGGCTCCGCAAGCAGCCAGCGCGAGCGCCAAAGTGAGAGCTCGAGTCACGCGCGGCATTGCAGCATGGCGAGCCGGCGGCGTGACGGGCTCACTGCGCGGGCAGGACGAAGCGGTCGCGCTCGAGCCAACGCGTCGAGCCGTCACACGGCCCGCGCACGTCCGAGGTGTCGCTGCGATCGCAGAGCTCGACGCTCTTGCCGACGGTGCGCTCGCCCTTCACCTGGATCGCGGCGCCGTTCGCGTCGACGAGCTCGATCGAAGCCTCGCTCCGAGTGACATCCGAGAGATCCGCGACCGCCGAATAGGTGTGCGTGACCCAATCGCAGACCTCGACGCTCGAGACGCAGTCGTCGTAGCACTCCTCGACCGGTACGACCTCGCAGTCGTCGTAACACTGCGTCTCGGTCGTGGGCTCGCAGACAGTCTCGCAGCTCGTCACGCACTGGTCTTCGCAGACCGTCTCGACCCAGCACCCGCTGTCGTCGCAGACGGTCTCGTCGTGGCAGACCGTCGTGCAGTCGTCGACGCACTCGTCCCAACAGACATCGACGGTCACGTCTTCGCAGGTCGTCGTGCACACGGTCTCGTCGACGATCTCGCAGGTGGTCGCCCACTCGGTGCAGTCGTCGTGGCACTCGTACGCGTCGACGTCGTACGTGTACGAGAGGTCGAGATCGTCCGCGACGATTCGGAACGCGCCGTCCGCGTCGGTGACGATCTTCGGCGAGGTCGAGTCGGCGTCCTCGTCGAAGGTGAACGACAAGCGATGCGACCCGTCTTCGGCCGCCAAATCACCCTCGGGCGCGTCCACGAAGAGGGAGAGCTCGTAGCGCTCGAGGGTCACCGCCGAAGCTGGCGAGCCGTCCGCGTTCACGACCTCGCCCATGGCCTCGAGCTCCTGTCGCGCCTCACCGGGTGCGGGCTCGAATGGGGTGCAAGCCGCGGCTGCCAAGGCCGCGACGAGGAGGGGGAGGGACCGAGCCACCGAACTCGAAAGCATGCCCGTTAGACGGCCCGCGCTCCCGGAGTATGGGTGCAATTCATCGGGGGGCCCCAATTCACCCCGGCCATTCACTGGGGGGCGCCAGCGGCGATCCAAGTCGTCACGAGGCTGAGCTTATCGTCAGGGATTTGCATCCACATGATGGCCTCGCCCGAGGGCATGGGCACGCCCTCCGAGCCGTCGCCAGCGAGGTCGTTGGTGAGCTTCTGCGTGAGGAAGCTGTTCGCGACGTCACCCGGGATCACCCGCGTTTTCCCAGGAGATTCGTGCGCGGCGATCCCGACGAGGGCCTGGTAGGCGTGTCCGGGGCGCAGGTCGAGCTCGCCGTCGAACGGTGAGCTGCCGTGACAGCTCATCGGCCCTCCACCCTGACAACCCGAGAAGACCTGGGTCTCGACGGCTGCGAAATCAGCGGCCGAACCACCGCCGAGCCCGCCGCTGCCGCCGGCGCCACCCGTCGCGGCTGCACCACCGCCACCCGCTCCGCCGCCTGCGCCGAGGCCGCCTGCTCCGCCGTTCGTGGATGCGCCGGAGCCGCCAGTCCCATCGTCGTCACCACAGGCCGCGAGCCCCGCGCCGAACACCAACACCGCACCGACCAAACCCAAGCTGAAGATACGCATACTCCACATTCACACGTGCCAACCTTTTTCGCTTCGCGAAAAAGACATGGCCCGCAGAGCGAACGGGGCCCCAACCCCGTTCGGGATAGCGCGAGGCCTGCGCGCGGGACCTAATTGGGGCTTCGCGGCTCTTCCTTGATCGTCGGGGCATTCCAATCGATCCGGAAGCTCCGGCCCGCTGCGACGAATTCGATGATAGGGAACTCGTTGGCGCTGGCCTCGTCGATCGAACGCTGAAGCGTCGGTTGCTCCACCGCGGCTACCCCCAAGTCGAGCCGCGCGAGCGTGTCCTCACTGTCACCTCGTACGAGGACGAGCGAGTAGGACCGAACGGACTCGCCGGGTTTGACGCGTTTGGAGATCAAGAACATCCCGACGCGGCCGTCCGGTGATTGAATCAAAGTCTCCGTTCGACCGGTGTCGGCGCTCAGGAACTCGAGCGTCTCCTCTTTGGCAGTTACAGGCGCCACGAACGACTGCGCGAAACCGTCCGCGGCCCTGCAAAAGACCGGCCCCCGCGTGGAGGTCACGCGCCGCTTCGTCGCGACCTCCACGAGCACCGAATATTGATCCTCCGTAAAACAGACCCGACTGCCGTCCGCGCTCGGGATATACCCGTAAGAAGTGTCCGCGTCGCCCTCGCGAGCGCCCGTCGGTGAGGCCCA
This sequence comes from Polyangiaceae bacterium, assembly GCA_046351325.1. Taxonomy (GTDB): domain Bacteria; phylum Myxococcota_A; class Polyangia; order Polyangiales; family Polyangiaceae; genus Xiheicaenibacterium. Next base: position 335,896 of record JAXLYR010000003.1, read on the forward strand.
ATCGACCGTGCGCTCGCGCTGCGTGTCGAGGTCGAGCACGTGATAGCTGTCGCTCATCCACGTGAGGTGCGCGTCGTCGGGCGTCAGCTTGATTTGCCGATAGCCGGCGCGTGAGTAAGACGGGCTGACTATCGACTTCTGCAGGAGCAGCTTGCCAGTCGCGAGGTCGTAGACCTCGAGCGGCGCGGGGTCGTCCGGCGTCGGCGGCAGGTTGACAGCGTAGCGGCCGGCGCTCCCGATGGGGCCCGTTATGCCCGTGACGACGGACTCCAACGTAGATCGCATAACGATGTCATAGTAAGGGTCGCGCCCCAGCACGATGACTTCCGCCGTCGCCGCTTGGACTGCGAGGTCCGCGTCACCCACCCTCATGTGGTGCGCCCTGATCTTCCCCGTCGAGGCGTCTATCGCATAGAGCGTCTGTTCGCTTTGGGCGATGAACTCGCTGCCGTCCGGTGTCGGTGCCCCGGCGTCGAGCGTGGTCTTGATCGAGATGGGTTCGCCCGTGGGCGGCACGAGAAAGGACGGCCCGCCGAAGGTCAATACGTTGCCGTTCTTCGCCACGGCGACCTCGCTACCTTCAGCGATGTAAGCGAAGTCCGACGTCGCTCGATCGTAGAAACCCAGCCTGAACGTATCCACGTCGGGGAGCACGACACCCCGGTAGATCTCCCACCGGTCCGTGGTCGCGATGGCCGGTCGCTCGGGGACGAACTGCACTCTTGCGGGTGCGTCAGGCGTCGGTGGTGGCGCGGCCGCAGCGCTCGCGCTCGCCGAGGGCCCGGTCCCAATCGGCCTCGCCGCCGTTTCCTGGGATGACCCGCACGCCGTCGCGGCGAGCAGTCCCATGAAGAGAGCGATGTGGCGCATGGCGCTCTTGCTACGCTCCCGTGAGCGCCCGAATTCCCACCGAACACGCGCTTAAGTTTCTCTCGCGAAGTGCCGACACCGCGTGAAAGGGGCGGCGTTCGAAGCCGCGAGGCATTTTCGGCAGGGTGAACCCATGGCGGGCAAGATCAGGCAGATGATCGACAAGATCGTTCGCGAACGCAGTAGGGGCGACGAGGTCCTGGTCATTACGACCAAGACCAAGCTCTTGCACAAAGGTATCGACTGCAACGCATACAACGCGGCCTCCCCAGATGACCCCAAGATCATCGCGGCGCTGCAACAGGTCGCGCTCGACCTCAAGGTGGCCCTCTAGTCATGAGGGAGGAAGCTATGTCGAAGACCCATGTCGCCTTCTCCACTCTGTCCGATCCGTCGCGCGCCGCAGCGGAGCTCAAACAGTCGTTTCTCGGCGTCGAACCGAGCCTCGTCCTCTTCTTTGCGTCGCCTGCTCTGCCTCACGCAGAGCTCGCCAAAGAGATGAAGAAGGCCTTCCCTTCTGCCGCGGTCGTCGGGTGCACGACCTCCGGCGAGCTCGCGGCCGGGCGCGTGCTCGACCAATCCGTCGTCGCGATGGCTTTGCCCAGAGCGCTCGTCGGCGAGCCCCATGTCGAGGTCATTCGAGAGCCGGCGAGCCGCAGCGCTATCGCCCAGTCCTTCGAGGCCTTCGAGCGGCGGGTCGGAGCGCCGATGATCGCCCTCGACTACAAGCAATATGTCGGGCTCGTCCTCGTCGATGGTCTGAGCGGAGCAGAAGAGGCCTTGATGGAACACATCGGCGATCTCACGGACGTGCGCTTCGTTGGTGGGTCCGCCGGGGATGATCTCAAGTTCCAAGCGACCTACGTGAGCGCCGACGGTGAGGCTCATAGAGGCGCCGCGGTGCTCGTGCTTCTAAAGCCTGCAGTGCCGTTCGACATCATCAAAACCCAGAGCTTCGTCGCGACGAAACACAAGCTCCACGCGACCAAGGTCGACGAGGCCCGCCGCTTGGTCCTCGAGTTCGACGGGCGCCCCGCGGCGCAGGCCTACGCCGATGCGCTCGGTGTGCCGGTCGAGCAGCTGTCGACCAAGTTCATGTCCAATCCGCTCGGTCTCATGGCCGAGGGTGAGCCCTTCGTGCGGAGTCCACAGCGCGTCACCGACGAGGGCGTCGTCTTCTATTGCAATGTAAAAGAGGGGCTCGACTTCTGGGTCCTCGAGTCGACGGACATCGTCGGCGAGACCAAGAAGGCCCTCGCCAAAGCGCTCGGCCCCGCGATGCCCGAGGCCCTCGTCAACTTCAACTGCATCCTGAGAACGTTGGAGCTCAAACAAAAGGACCAAGCGACCGCGTATGGCCGCGTGTTCGCGGAGCTGCCGATGGTCGGATTCAGCACCTACGGCGAGCAGCTCCTCGGACACATCAACCAGACCGCGACGATGCTCGTCCTGCGCTGAGCGCGCCGATCAGGTGGTCGAGCGCAGCACGTACGTGCGCGCGGTCACCGCACCCGTCGCGTCGGTTTGCTCGAGCACGACCTCTCCCTCGCGGATGCGGTCGACGCGCCACTGTTTGACGACGCCGTCTTGGTCGCGCACGCGCTGACCGATGAGCGCGCCCGTGAGGACGACTTGGGTCTTGCCCGAGGCGTCGGCGAGGAGCGCCCTACCGTCTGGCCCCGCGAGCAGCGTCCCGCGCACCTTGAGCTCGGAGATTGGTGTGTTGGCGAAGGCGACAGACGCTCGGTCGCGCCCGTCGTCGTCGGGCGGGAGCGGCGTGGCGTTCGCGGTCGCGATGAATGGATCGCGGAGCGTGTCGAGCTCGTGATCCAAGGCCGCGTCCGTCGCGGGCGGCGGGGGCAGGGTCGCCTCGGGGATGGGGCTCTCCGCGGTCTTCGCCGAGGCGACGCGCGCTTGCGGGGCCGACGGCTGCGACGTCGACGAAGGCGCGCTGTTGTGGTCGCTGCCCAAGCACGCGCAAACGGGAAGGCATGCCACAAAGAGGATCTGGGCTCGAGATCTCACCATGGTTCATCCACTCCTTCGTCGACTCGGCGACTCCCCACCCGAGATTCGGCTTTGTCGACGCACCGTCGCTCGAGCGTAGCACCGCAATCCGAGGCCGCTCTCGGCTCAGCGCGGGAGCGATACCTTCTTTGGGGTGTAATCGAGGTTGGGCTCGCCCCAGCAATAGACGTCTCCGGCCGTCGTGCGAGCGCAGGAAGAGCCGGTGTCGAGGAAGGTCGCGGCCCGCAAATAGGGGCGCCCGCTCGGCCTCGCGATGATGCCGCCAGCGCAAATGGCGTCTGCCTTCCACGATGCGGGCACCGTGACCGGGACATAGGAGTAGGCGTCCGTCCAGCTCTTGGGTTTGCCGACGCCGAGCTGGCCCGAGTCGTTACCGCCCCAGGTGAGGACCGCTCCTGCTTGGGTGCGTGCGATGAAGTGAGCGAGCCCGGCGCGGAGATCGACCACCTCCTCGAAGCCCGCGATCACCTCGACGTGGTCGCGATCGTTTGCGTTCAAACTACTCCCCGGGTGGTTGCCGACGCAGGCCACGCCACCCTGGCAGTCGACGAAGCAGAGGTCGTCGGAGAGCGCGAGCTGGCGCGCGCAGACGCCGGCGACGAGGTGAGGGGCGACGGCCTCGAAGTTCTCGCGTCCCCAACAGGTGACGTCTCCTTTGGCCGAGCGCGAGCACGCGCGGCTCTCGCCCGTCGCGACCTCGACCGCGCCCGTGACGCCGGCGACCTTCACCGGCGTGGGGCTCGAGGCCGTATCCGAGGCGTCGGCGACCTGGCGACCCCAACACGCGACCGCTCCGTCGGCGAGCGCGGCACAGGTCTGCGTGATCGAGGCGTCGAGGTCGACGGCCTTCTGATCGAGCGGGACCCGAGTGGGAGGGATCGTGTGGTCGGGCGCGCCGCTCGCGGGTGGTGGCGAACCATCGCCGAGGGCGCCGTCATCGCTCGTCCCCCAGCAATAGACCTCGCCGTCGCGCGTGAGCGCGCAGGCGTGCGTGAAGCCCGCGGCGACCGCCGTCGCGCTCGGCAAATCAGGGACGATCGCGCGGGCCGTGGCGGGGTACGCGACGGGCTTCACCCCGAGCTGCCCGAATTGGTTGAACCCCCAACAACCTACGCGGCTGTCAGCGTAAACCGCGCACCCGAAGTAGTTGTCGCAGTCGAGCGTCTGCTGAACGACGGGCTGCGTCGGGCGGGTGTCGGGGAGGGTCGCGGCGACAGTGGACGAGGCGCTCGCGGTCGGGGTCAGCGTCGTCGCCGAGGAGCTCGCCGATGCGCTCGTCGAAGTCGCGGCCAGGGGCGGCTCCGGTGCGGTCGAGGCCGTCTTTCTCTCGCAGCCGAAGAGCCCCAAAACCCCGAGGTGCACCGCGAAGAGCGCCCGCGACGGGGTCACGGGCCCACCGGGAACCCACGCTTCTTGAGGAGCGCGTTGACGTCCGGATCGCGACCGCGGAATTGCCTGTAAGCCTCGGCGCGGTCTGTGCTGTTGCCGGGCGACAGGATGAACTCACGCATCTTGTCTGCGGTCGCGCGGTCGAAGACATTGCCGGTCTCTGCGAAGGCCTCGCGCGTGTCGGCGTCCATGACCTCGGACCAGAGGTAGCTGTAATAGCCAGCCGAGTACGAGTCGCTCGTGAACAGGTGATTGAACTGCGGCAGCCGGTGTCGCATCGCGACCTCTTTGGGGGCGCCGATCCGGGCGAGGGTGTCGCGCTCGAAGGCGTCGGGGTCGATGACCGTGCCGGCGGGCAGCGTGTGGAGCTCCATATCGACGATCGCGGCGGACAGATACTCGACTGTCTCGTAGCCCTGATTGAACTTGCTCGAGGCCTCGACTTTGTCGACGAGCGACTGGGGCATAGGCTGCTTCGTCTTGTAGTGGAGCGCGAACTTGTCGAGGATCGGCCGCGTCAGGACCCACATCTCGTGCACCTGAGACGGGTACTCGACGAAGTCGCGCGGCGTCGTCGCGAGGCCGGGATAGCGCACTCGCGAGAGGAGGCCGTGCAGCGCGTGCCCGAACTCGTGGAACAGCGTCTGTGCGTCGTCGAGCGACAGGAGCACCGGCTCGTCGGCGGCGCCGCGGACACAGTTGTTGTTGTTCGAGGTGATCGGCTTGATCTCGGTGCCGGTGAAGGTCTCGTGTCCGCGGTACCCCGAGGCCCACGCGCCCGAGCGCTTCGCCGCACGCGCGAAGTAATCCCCATAAAAGAGCCCGACGAACTGGCCCGTGCGCTCGTCGCCGACCTCCCAGACGCGGACGTCGGCGTGGAAGGTAGGCACCTTTCCAGTGACTTCCTTGAAAGTCAGCCCGTAGAGCTCGTGCGCCATGAAGAAGGCGCCCTGGATCATGTTGTCGAGCGAGAAGTAGTTGCGGAGCTCGGCTTGGTCGACCGAGTACTTCGCCTTGCGGACCTTCTCCGCATAATAGAGATAGTCCCACGGCTCGAAGGTCTTGGGCGCGGCCTTCACCGATTGAGCGGGCGCGCCCTTCCCCTTGCCGGCTGGCTTCTTGTTTGGGGCGCTCGCCTCGGCCTCCTTCTTGGCGAGGGCCTGCATGTCTTTGACCTCCTCGGCGACGCGGGCGACCGCGGCGGGCCAGACGCGCATCATCAAGGCCTTCGCCTTCTCCGGGTCTTTGGCCATGGTGTCGGCCATGCGCCAGTGCGCGTGCGACGCGTAGCCGAGGAGCTTCGCCCGCTCCGCGCGCAGCGAGACGATCTTGGCGATAACGGCGTTCGTGTCGTTCGCGGCGCCGTTGTCTCCACGGTTCTTGAAGGCCTTCCAGACCTTCTCGCGGAGGTCGCGCTTGGAGGAGAACGTCAAAAACGGATCGACCGCCGAGCGCGTGTTGGCGACGATCCATTTGCCGTCGAGGCCCTTCTCCTTCGCGGCGGCGGCGAACGCGCTCTTCACTTTGTCGGGCAAACCATCGACCTCGTCCTCCGTGGAGAGGACAGTCCATTGGTCTTCGTCGGCGAGCACCTTGTTTCCAAAGTCGGTGAAGAGGCTCGCGAGCGCCTGGTTCATCGCGCCGAGCTTCTTCTTGTCTTCGGCGCCGAGCTTCGCGCCCTGTCGCACCATTTGCTCGTATTGACGCTCGACCAGGCGCGCCTGCTCGGGAGTGAGCTTGGCGGACTGTCGGCTCGAATAGACAGCCTCGACTCGGGCGAAGAGCTTCTCGTTGAAGGTGATCTTGTCGTAGGCCTCGGCGATCTTGGGCGCCCACTCGGCGTCGATGGCCTGGACGTCCTTCGTATTGAGGTTGCTCGTAAAGACGCTGAAGATGACGTCCGCGCGACTGTAATGGCGGCCGGCGTCCTCGAGCGGCGCCATCGTATTGTCGAAGGTCGCGGGCTCCGGGTTCTCCGCGATGACGTCGACCTCGGCCAGCATCAGCGAGAGCCCGATCTCGAATGCGCGAGGGATTTGGGCTGGTTTGACGACGTCCCAAGGAGGCACGCCGCCATAGGGGCCCTTCCACGGGGCGAGGACGGGGTCTTTGTCTGCGATCGCGGTCAAGCGAGCGACCTCGCGTTTGGCGTTCTCGTGGGCGGACGGCTGCTCTCGCGGCGGGGCGGAGGCCGACTGCTGCGCTCCGTTTTGTGGAGTGGTGGACGCCGGTCCACAAGCTGCGAGCGCGACGACGAACCCGGAGGCGAGGAGGCGAAGAGGGCGTGCCATGGCGGCCGCATGATAGACCTCGTCAGGTCGGCTCGGTCGCGATCGACACGCGCTCGGCGGCGGCAGCGGACCCCCGGCTCGGAGCGCGCTCGGTGACGACCGCGCTGAAGCGACCGGCTGCGTCCACGTCCACGCGCACGACGCGGGGGCGCTCGGCGTCCCCCATCGCCTGAAGGAGGGTATCGGCGAGTCGCGGCAGGAGCGCCTCCTCCAGGATGTAGTCGATGTTCCGCGCGCCGGTCTCGGCGTCGTGACAGCGCTGCGCGACGCTGCGCTCGAGCTCTGCGGCCCAGACGAGCTCGATCGATTGGGTCTCTGCGAGCTGTCGCTGGATGCGCTGGAGCTTCAGTTTGGTGATGTCGAGGAGCGCCGCGTCCGTGAGCGAGAGCATGGGCACGACCGTCGTGCGAGCCAGCCACGCGGGCTGCAGGGCGCGGCTAAGCGTGGGGCGCACGGCCGAGAGGACGTCGGCCGGATCGGGATCGCCCGCGCCGCGGTCGAAGCGCTGAATCAGCTCCGCGGCGAGGTTCGTCGTCATGAATATAACGGTGTTCTTGAAATCAATCTTGCGGCCTGTCCCGTCGGTGAGCTCGCCCTTGTCGAAGACCTGATAAAAGAGGTTCCGAACCTCCTGGCAGGCCTTCTCGATCTCGTCGAGCAGCACTACCGAATATGGCCTCTGACGCACGGCCTCGGTGAGGGTGCCGCCTTTGCCATAACCGACATATCCGGGTTTGGCGCCGACGAGGCCGGAGACGCCCATTTCCCTATCCTGATATTCGGACATGTTGATGGTGACGACGAAGCGCTCACCGCCGAACAGGGTGTCCGCGACCGTGAGCCCGAGCTCGGTCTTTCCCACGCCGCTCGGGCCTACGAGCAAGAACACGAGGGGCTTCTTCGGGTCTTTGAGGCCTGCTTTGGCGTTGCGTAGGGCGCGGCCCACGACCGCGACCGCGTTGTCCTGTCCTTTGATGCGCTCGCGCAGGCGCTCCTCGAGCAGCGCGATCTGCTTGACCTCGTCGCGCAGCATTCGACCGACGGGGACGCCGGTCCAATCGCCGACGACCTGCGCCACGACCTCGGGGTCGACCTCGAGGCGGACGAGAGGCGAAGCGCCCTGGACGCGCTTCAGCTCCTCGAGCGCGCTCGCGAGCGCGGCCGCGTCGAGAGGGGTCTTGCCGCGCTCGGTCCGCACGCGCTCGAGCGCGGCGCGTTGTTCCTGCCAGCGCGCGGTCAACGCATCGAGCTCGCGTCGAGCCTCACCGAGCGATCGGTCGATCGCGCCGAGCCGCTCCGGATCGATCGCGGCGCCGCCCGCGCGGTCGCGCTCGGTGCCCGCGCGCTCGCGCTCGAGCGCTTGGATGCGGCGCTCGACGTCCTCGACGCTCGCGGGCTTCGCCGACTGCGCGACGCGAACGCGCGCGGCCGCGGTGTCGAGCACGTCGACGGCTTTGTCGGGCAGGAGCCGCCCGGAGATGTAGCGGGCGGAGAGCTGCGCGATCACGTCGATCGCGTCGTCGCGCACCTCGACGCCGTGCGCGGCCTCGTACTTCGACTTGAGGCCGCGCAGCATGATCGCGGTCTCCGAGACGCTCGGCTCGCCGACTGTGACGGGTTGAAAGCGACGCGCGAGCGCCGCGTCCTCTTCGAAGTACTTCTTGTATTCACCCCACGTCGTCGCGGCGATCGTGCGGACCTCGCCGCGCGCGAGCGCCGGCTTGAGGAGGTTCGCGGCGTCCGCGCTGCCGGGCGCGCTGCCCGCGCCGATGAGCGTGTGCGCCTCGTCGATGAAGAGGATGATCGAGCCCGCCGAGCGTTTGACCTCCTCGAGGACGCCCTTCAGCCGATTTTCGAACTCGCCCTTCACCCCCGCGCCGGCTTGGAGAAGCCCGAGATCGAGGCCCCAAATGTCGATCGACGCGAGCAGCTCGGGGACGTCGCCCTGCGCGATGCGGAGCGCCAGGCCCTCGACGATCGCGGTCTTTCCCACGCCGGCCTCGCCGACGACGATCGGGTTATTTTTCCGGCGCCGCGCGAGGATGTCGACCATCTGGCGGATCTCTCGATCGCGGCCGAAGACAGGGTCGATCTTCCCCTCGCGCGCGGCGGCCGTGAGGTTCGTCGCGTACTTCGAAAGCGCGTCGCCGGCGCGGGCTCGCGCGCTCGGCTGCTGATGCGACGGCGCGGGCCGATCGTCCTCGAGCGAGCCTGCGACGATGCTCGCAAAGTCCTGCTTCAAGCGCTCGGCGCTGATCTTCTCGAGCTCCGGCAGATCCGACGACATCAGCCTGCGCGCGCGCGGGACGAGCGCGAGCAGCATCGTGCCCGAGCGGACCGCGCTCGCGCCCTGATCGATTGACGCGACCATCCAGCTGTCTTCGATCCACTCGACGAGCGAGGGCGCGAGCACCGGCTTGCCGGCGTTGCCCGTGCGGACGGACTCGATGGTCTCGACGAGCGAGCGCAGCCAGTGCGGCACGCTCACGTCGAAGTGCGCGAGCACGCGCGGGACGTCGCAGTCCGCCGTCTGCAGCAGCTCGAGGAGCACGTGTTCGACGGTGATCTCGTAGTGCCCGCGCGAAACGCAGGCGGACGCCGCGGCCTCGACCGCGTGCAGGCTGACAGCGTTGAGGCGCCCGAGGAGGGGCTTCAGCTCGACCGCGATCACGGCCGAGAATGTCGCACGGGCCGCGACGCGGCGTCACGCATCGACACGCCGAGAGAGGGATGCAAGGCTCTCGAGATGAACCGCTGGTTGTCGCTCGGCGCGGCGTCGCTCCTCACCCTCTTCGTCGACCTCGGGTGCGCCTCGAAGCAAGCGGCCGCCACGCGCGACAGCGCAGGAACCGAGCAGCCCGCGACGGTGCACGTCGCCGAGGAGAAGCCGGGCGGGGGCGCGACGAGCAGCGCCACGAGCGCGGCTCCTCGCGAGCCGGTGAGCGCGCAGCCCGCGACCGCGGGCGATCCGAAGCGCGGCGCGCCGGCAGCCGACTCGGCGAAGGCCGACGTCTCGAGCGCGATGCACGAGCTCTTCGCGCCGTGCTCGAACGAGGCCGTCCCGCTCGACCAGTGCATCGCCGAGCACCGCGCGTGCACCTCGTGCGCGCCGGCCGCCGATCTCGTGTCGACGCTCGTGCGTCGCGGGACGTCGAACAAGGACGTCCGCACCTTCTACACCGCGCGGTTCGCGAGCCCCGAGGCGATCGACTTCGGCACCTCACCCGTGCTCGGACCGAGCGGTGCGCCCGTCGTGATCGTCGAGTGGCTCGACTACGAGTGCCCGCACTGCGCCGCGATGGAGCCCGTACTCGACATGCTGATGGAGCGCTTCCCGAACCAGATCCTGCGCGTGGAGAAGCTCTACCCGCTCAAGTCGCACACGCACGCCGGGCCCGCGGCGTTGGCCGCGCTCGCGGCCGATCGGCAGGGGAAATTCTGGCCGATGCACAAGCTCATGCTCGAGAACCAGGACAAGCTCGAGGGCTCCGATCTCGAGTCTTACGCGACGAAGCTCGGGCTCGACATGAAGCGCTTCAAGCAGGACATGGCGAGCAAGCGCGTCGCGGATCTCCTCGCGGACGACGTCTCGCAGGCGGACAAGCTCGGCCTCGACGGCACGCCGTTTCTCTGGGTGAACGGGCGGCAGCTGCCGTTCGAGCTGATGAGCGCGTTCCTCGACGACTTCGAGGAGTGGGTGCGCGGTGACATCGTCATCGCGGGCGCGACCCCGCACAGTCCGTCCCCGCGCTATGCGGCGCTCCGGCACGCGCTCGAGTAGGTATAGTCCGACCCATGGGTAAGCCTGTCGCGGTCGTCGTCGGGGTGGGGCCGGGGATTGGTGGGGCGCTCGTCGAGACGTTGGCGGCGCGCGGTTATGCGGTCGCGGCGCTCTCGCGGAGCACGGGCTTCGCGGGGCAATTGGCGAGTCGCGTGCCGGGGATGAAGGCCATCGCGTGCGACGTCACGGATCTCGCGTCGCTCGAGAGCGCCTTCGGCGAGGTCGTGTCCATCCTCGGTCCGGTCGATGTCCTCTGTTACAACGCTGGGTCCGGATCGTTCGGTGGGGTTGACGAAACCGCGCTCGAGGATCTCGAGGCCGCGTGGCGCGTGAACACGTGGGGGCTCTTCGCGAGCGTGAAGCTCTGCGTCGGTCACATGCGCAAGAAGGGCGGCTCGATCATCGTCACGGGCGCGACCGCGTCCTTGCGCGGTGGACCGCGGACGGCGGCGTTCGCGCAGGCGAAGGCCGCGCAGCGCAGCCTCGCGCAGTCGCTCGCGAAGCAGCTCGGGCCGCAGGGGATCCACGTGGGCCTCGTCATCGTGGACGGGGTCGTCGACATCCCGCGCACGCGCGCCCTGCTCGCCGACAAGCCTGCCGAGTTCTTCATCTCGCCCACGGACGTCGCGCGCTCGGTCGTCCACCTCATCGAACAGCCGCGCTCCGCGTGGACGTTCGAGCTCGACCTGCGCCCTCACGTGGAGAAGTGGTGAGGCAGTCCGCGCCGGGGATCCCGCGCGCGCCGAGTGGCGTACATTGAGGTCGTGGACCCGTTGGCAGATCTGCCGTGGGAGCTCGTCGCGGAACGCACGAGCGCGAAGGACTTCATCGAGAAGTACGCGTTCTGGTTCCTCGAGCTCGAGGAGCCCGTCGCAGAGAGCGAGCTCGCGTTTCGCACCGAGCTCGCGGGGAGGAACGCCGTCGCTCACCCGCAGCCGGTCGCGCGCGGCCCCATCATGGTCGTCGCGATCTCGAAATCGTCGCGAAATCCCTACGCAGACCGCATCTCGGTCGGGCGCGCACGCAACAGCGACATCGTGCTGCGGCACGGGTCGGTGTCGAAGCTGCACGCGCACTTCCGGTACGAGGACGGCACGCTGAGCCTCACGGACGTCGGCTCGCACAACGGGACGAAGCTCGACGGCGCGGCCCTCGCTCCACATCGGCCGCAGGCCGTGACGCTCGGATGCGCGGTGCTCTTCGGCCGCGTGCACGCTCGCGTGCTGAGCTCGGCGATGGCGTACGAGAACCTGCGGCGCAATTGGGGATCGCGCGGGGGCGGCGAATCGAGCCCTCCGAAGAAATGACCGACGCACCCGAGAGCCCGGAGAGCACCGCGGATCCAGCGGCGCGGTTTCGCCGTCTGCGACCGCTCGGCCAGGGAGGGATGGGGGTCGTCTACGAGGCGCTCGACACCGAGACGGGCGCGCGCGTCGCGCTGAAGACGCTGCACTCCGCGGACGCCGAGCACTTCGTCCGGTTGAAGGAGGAGTTCCGCGCGCTCGCGGGCATCCATCACCCCGCGCTCGTGCAGCTCTACGAGCTCGTCGTGAGCCGCGACCGATGCATGCTCGCGATGGAGCTCGTCGAGGGGACGAGCTTCATCGAGTGGGTGCGCCCCGGCATCCAGCTCTCGTCGCCGCTCGCGTCGGGCTCCGAGTCCGAGACCGAGACCGATCCGGATCCTTCGTCGGGCAGCCCGCGACAAGCGCGCGACCTCGGCGGCGTGCTCGATCTCTCGCGCTTGAGGAGCGCGCTGCCCCAGCTCGTCGAGGGGCTCGGCGCGCTGCACGAGGCCGGCAAGATCCACCGCGATCTCAAGCCGAAGAACGTGATGGTCACGGCCTCGGGGCGGGTGAAAATCTTCGATTTCGGGCTCACGATCCGCCAGGGCGAGCGCGCTCAAGAGCTCGCGGGGACGCCCGTCTACATCTCGCCCGAGCAGCTGACCGGCGGCGTCATCACGCCCGCGGTGGATTGGTACGCGCTCGGCGTGATGCTTTATCAATGTCTAACCGGTCGCACGCCGTACGCGGAGCAGTCGAGCCCGCTCCTCGCGAAGACGAAGCGGCGCGCGGTCGCGGTGCGCGATCTCGCGCCCGACGCCGCGGCCGACCTCGCCGATCTCGCAGACAGGCTGCTCGCGATCGACCCGGGGATGCGACCGACCGGCCGCGAGATCGCCGAGCGCGTCGGCGGCCACGCGTACCGCGACAAGCGAGGTGACGGCGGCGATCTCGTCGGTCGCGCCACCGAGGTCGCGACGCTGCTCGCGACCGTCGACGCCTCGCGGCGCTCGAGCGAAGCGCGCCTCCTGCTCGTGTCGGGGCCGAGCGGCGTCGGCAAGACCGCGCTCGTCGAGGAGGTTAGCCGTCGCGTGGAGCACGGCCTCGGCGGCGTCGTCCTCCGCGGCCGCTGCAGCGAGCGCGAGGTCGTCGCGTACCCGGGGCTCGACGGCATCGTCGACGGCCTGCGCGCCGTGCTCGCGCAGGGTCGCTTCGAGCACATCCGCGCCGAGAGCCCCGACGCGATCCACGATCTCGCGCAGCTCTTCCCCGTCGTCGAGGATCGCGTCGTCGCGCTCGACGAGGTCGTCGACGCGATGGGCGCGCGCATCACGGCCGCGAGCGGCCTGCGTGATCTCCTGTCGCGGCTCGCCGCGAGCGTGCCCGTCGTGTTGGTGCTCGACGACATGCAGTGGATCACGGACGACGCGGCCGGCATCCTCGCCGGCGCGCTCGGCGAGACGGGCGGCCCGTCGGTGCCGGTCGCGGTGCTCGGCACCGTGCGACCCACCACCGCGACGGAGCGTCCCGGTCAGCCGTCGCAGGCGCTCGCGCGATCGATCGCGCTGCACGCCGACGTGCTCCCGCTCGACGAGCTCGGTGAGGAGGCCTCGCGCGCGATCGTCACGCGGCTCGCGGGCCACGCGATGTCCGACGACAGCGTGGATCGACTGCTGCGCGCGGCCGGTGGACACCCGCTCCTGCTCGAGATCCTCGCGCGTTCGTGGTCCTCGACCGCCGCGCCTGGTGACGGTGATCGCGCCCTCCTCGACCTGCCGCTCGCGGGCGCCGACGCGCTCCTCCGCGTCGTGCTCGATCACGTCGCGATCGCGAGCGAGGGCATCACCTTGCAGTGCCTCGCGCGCGTCGTTCAAGCGGAGCTCGCGCACCTCGTCGGCGTGACCAACGAGCTCGCGAGGCTGAGGCTCGTGCGCGTCTCGGGGATCGGCAAGCGCGCGAGCGTCACCGTCGCGCACGATCGGATCCGCGCGGCCGCGCTCGCGACGTTGAGCGCTGCCGAACGCCGCCGCATGCACCAGGCGATCGGCCTCGCGACCGAGGCGCTCGAGCCCGAGCGCGTCGAGGTGCTCGTCCATCACTTCGAGGCCGCGAACGACGCCCCGCGCGTGCGCCGCTACGCCCGCGCGGCTGGTGACGCAGCGGCTCGCGTGCTCGCGTTCGATCGCGCCGCGCGGTGGTACGAGCTCGCGATCGAACACGGCGAGGCCCCCGACGCAGAACTGCGTGCAGCGCGCGCGTCCGTGCTCGCGCTCGCGGGCCGCGCCGCAGACGCCGCGCGCGAGTACGAGCGGGCCGCGACGGAGCCTGGTGCGACCGCGGGGCTCTTGCAGCGCGCGACCGATCAACACCTGCGCGCCGGCGAGGCCGATCGCGGGATCGCCCTGCTCGGCGGCGTTCTCCGGCCCTTCCGCATCATGGTCCCGTCGACGCCGCTCGGGTCGCTGCTCGCGCTCCTCATGCGGCGCGCGCAGCTCTGGCTGCGAGGTGTCCGCTACCGCGCGCGGCCCGCCGCGGAGCTCGACGGCGATCGCCTCGAGCGCGTCGATGCCCTCTCGGCCGCGGCTTCGGGTCTCGCGCTCGTCGACAACATCCTCGGCTCGTATTTTCAGACCACGTCGCTCTTGCTCGCGCTCGACGCCGGTGAGCCTGGCCGCGTCGCGCGCGCGCTCGCCGTCGAGGCCAGCTACTCCTCCGCCGATGGTCCGCGCTCGCGCAAGCGCACGGCGCGCCTGCTCGAAGAAACCGAGCGCGCGGCCCGCGCAGTCGGCACGTCCGAGGCCCGCGCGTGGAGTCGCGCCGCGGTCGCGTTCGCGTCGACGCTCGAGGCTCGATGGGTCGTCGGGCTCGAGTCCGCGCGCGACGCGACCCGCGTCTTCCGCGCCGAGTGCCCGGGCTCGATCTGGGAGATCTCCACGCTGCGCCTCTTCGAGAGCTTCTGCCTCGCGTATCTGGGTCGCTGGGGCGAGCTTCGCAGGCTCGTCGAAGAGCGGCACCGCGACGCGACCGTGCGCGGCGACGTCCACGCGCGCGTCATCCAATCCACCAGCACGCCGATGATCTCACTCGCCGCGTGCGACGAGCCCTGGCTCGCCCTCACGCGCGCCACCGTCGCGAAGGTCGACGGGTCGAGCGAGGCCTTCCGCGTCGAGCACTGGTGGCGCTACTACGGCACGACGCAGACGCTCCTCTACTGCGGCGACGTCGAGGGCGCAGTCGTCGAGACCGAGCGCACGTGGCCCGCGCTCGAGCGCTCGCTCCTGCTCATGGTCCACCTCACGCGCTGCGAGGCGAACTACACGCGCGCCAGCGTCGCGCTCGCCGCGCTCGTCGCCAAGTTCGGCGACCCCGCGAAACACGAGCGAACGCTCGCTCGCGCGACGAAGCGGCTGCTCAAGGAGAAGAGCCTCTTCGGTCGTGCGCTAGGGCTCGCGGTGGCCGCTGCGCACGCGCGCCTTCGCGGTGACGCCGCGGCGAGCGAGGCCTCGCTGATGGATGCGCTCGCCACGTTCGAGTCGGCCGGCATGGCGAGCCACGTCGCGGCGGTGCGCTGGTCGCTCGCGAAAATGCACGGCGATCGCGCGAGCCAGCTTCGCGCCGAGCAGGCGCTGGTCGCGTTCGGCGTCATCCGTCCGCGGCGGTTCGTCGCGTTCCTCGTCGCGGCTCACGATCTCGCCGACCCCGCGTCGGCGCGTGCGCGCGAGCTCGTCGCGGCGCGCGCCTCCGATCAGGTCACGACGCTGGTCGAGGCCCGCGAGCAGGCAAAAAGCTAGCGCTTCGGCGCAGGAGGGGCTGGCTTCTTCAAGCGGCCGGCCGCCGAACCGGAGGGCGCGGCGCTCACACTCGCGCTCGCCGACGCGGGCGCTTGGATCACGGCGGTGCCCTCTGCGTACGCGGTCACGGCTTGGATCACGGCCTCGTCGCGCTCGCGATCGCCGCCGCTCACCGCAGGGATGCTCAAGCTCGCGAGCACGGCGCCGTCCTGCGCGCGACGGATCTCGGCCTTCGCGGTCTCGCTTCCGAAGGACTGCGTCGGCGACTCGACGCACGCGACGAGCTCGGTCTCCTCGAGCTTCTTCGGCCAGAACGGAGCCTCTACGGCGTACGCGTCGCCGCTCGAACCACCCCCCGTGAAGCGCCTCACGATCGCGGTCGGGTGCGAGCCCTTCTTCGGCTCGTAGCGCGGGACCTCGGGGAAGGCGCGCCCGTCGCAGACCGCGGCGAGCCGATCGGTCAGGTAGCGTTTGTCGGTGCGCTCCTGCGACTCGAGGAGCTCCTCTTTGTCGCCGAACCCGAGCTTGCGGCAGCCACCGATGCCGATGAGAGCGGCGCTCGCGAGAGCGAGGCTCAAGAAGGAGGCGCCGATGCGCGAGCGACCCATGCCGTCGTGATACTACTTCGCCCGATGCAGTTCGGTTCTCGCCTTGTGGGCTCGACGTTGGCCGCGCTCCTCTTCGCGACGACGGTCGGCTGCAAGAAGCCCTATGTCGGCGCGCACGCGAGGGTGAAGCGCGACGTCGTCGTGGTGTCTCTGCACCTGACTCCCGGACAGAAGGCTCGCGTCGGGAAGCAGGAAAAGACCACGGAAGACTCGCGCGAGGTCTTCTTCTATTTCGCTATCGACAAGTTCAAGCCCGGCCGCAACGAGCTCGCCGTCGCGCTGACCGACAAGGGCAAGACCTCCGAAGAGAAGGTCGCGTTCATGGTCCCGAACGGTGGTGGCGAGCCGTTCCTCCAGCTCCACGCGTGCGTCGCGACGAAGCCCGATATGCCAGCGACGATGGTCCGCGGTGGCTTCGGTCGCGTCGACAACTGCATCGCTGACGACAAGGATTTGAACTACACGCTTGTCGCGACCGCGAACCCCGGCGCGACCGTCAGCGTCGCCGGCAAGAAGGTCGAGGCCGACGACGACGGCAACCTCGAGCTGCGGGTCGCGGCGCTGAGCGGGCTCTTGAACACGCCAGTCGGGGCGGCTTGGGATGCGGACGGTCCACCTGCCGTTCCAATCCCCGTCGAGATACAAAGCGGTAAGTCATCGCTCAAAGGTGACATCTTGGTAACCGCTGACACTGGGCGCCTCGTCGGGGGCCTCCTCCGTGGCTTCAAACCCGGTAAACCCCTCGTGGAGGGCCTCGCCTCCGACGGCCCCGGGCTGGCTGTCTATCAAGAGGAGCGGGAGTTCGCGTCCCCCCATTTCATCGGCGGGCCGGCGCCGCTCAGGCAACTGCGTGTCGTGGCGCTCGGCAAGCGCGCAGCGGCTGGGCGACCGAACGGCGCCTGCGGTCCCTACGAGTCGATGGACAACAAGGGCGTCGGTATGACGAGCCTCAAGCGATTCGACTATGACGTAGAGGTCGCGGCCTACGACGCGCGGACAGGTGGGTTGCTCGCACAGCAGACGATCTCGGCCGCCACCGAGGACTGCCCACTCGTGGTCAACAGCCGCGAGAGCGAGGTCGCTGTCTCGCCATCGGGGGCCATCGACGCCTGGATTCGGACGGTCATCCCCGGCGAGAAGGCCGCGCCCTGAGAGGTTTCTATGACGTTGATAAAGCACTCGGCCATCGCGCTCCTGGTCACCCTCGCCGCTTGTGGAAGCGCGGATAAAGACCAAGACAAGAACGAGCGGGACAAATCCGACGACGTAGAGCCCGGCAAGAAGGGAGCGCGGAGCGCGGTCTCCCAAGCGCCCATGGCGCCGAGCGACGCACCTCGTAAACCCTCGAGCGCCGGAATCACCATTTCGCCCGGCGGGGTGAGCGGCGGCGCGGCGCTCCACGGTGACCCGAAGGCCTGCGCGAGCTTCCACGCGTGCTGCGACGCCGCTTTGAAGACTGGCCCGTCCGACATGTTGGGCCTCACGTGCGGCCTCGCCCAGGCTGCCGCAGACGGCTTGTGTGAGGACGCGCTCGGCTCCGTACGCAGCTCGATCCGCGAGCAGAAGATGAGCGCGCCCCCCGGCTGTCTGGATTAGTGCATGACGTCGCGGCCATACGCGACATCTCAGGCGGGAGCCCTCTCAGGGCCTCGTTGAGCACCAGACCAAAGGAGTGGATTGGGCTGTGCGATCCCCTCGAGTTCGGTAAGCGTTACAATCGGCACGCTCGCTCCAGGGTATCGCGCTTCTCGCCACGGCATTCGCGCCTTGGATTGCGCCTGGGCCAATGATTGTAACACGGCCCTACCACCGCGGTGCGGGCGCTTTGGGGCCCGAACGGAGCAGGCGCGGGAACCGGCACGTGCGGGTGGCTCCTCCTACATAGCTTCGCGAGAGCGCGTTTGCTGCAGCACAGTGTCCGGCCATTCGGGTCTGTGGCGGCCGCGCTATGAGCTGATTGTCTGGCGCCGCGACAAAGCACGATCGTTCGGTGAAAGTCGGGCGCCGCCAAACCCCATCTCGACCCCCCCGGCCTGCAAAGCCCCCAAGTTGTCTCCATTCGAGACAATTCGTCGATAAATGAGCTATCGAGCGAGCAGCGCCGCGTGAGCAGGGCGCGGCGACGTCTCGCGGCGGCCGGCATGTCTCGTGCTCTCGGCTCCCGAGGAGGAACCGAATGAGGCTTACTGTATTGTCAGAGCCGCGCGCACGAGGCGCTCCGACTCGAGCGTTCGTCCTAGTCGGTGTCATGGTCGCCGCTTGCGGGGACGATGGGACGGGAGGATCGGGAGGCAACCCCACGACAGGGGGAGGTGGCCAGGGTGGTAATCCCATGACCGGCGGCGCTGGCGGAGTCGCCCAGTCCGGTGGAATGGGCGGTATGGGGGGCGACGTAGGCGGGGGCCCTCCGACCGAGGTGACAGTCGACGCGGCGGGGACAGACGTAGACAATCCGCTCGACGCGGCCCCCGACGCAGACGGAACGAACATCTATTTCACTGCCGTCGACGCCATCAACGGCGCAGGCGTATATCGGGTCGCGGCCTCGGGTGGAGCCTCGACTGCGCTCTATCGAGGAGACCCGCTGGCGTCCCCGTTCGGCGTCGCTGTCTCCACTGACAACTCCCTCGTCTTCGTCGCCGACGCGGCCTCCGTGACGGGCCCGGCGGACGCGGACGACGCAGGGCAGATCTTCTCACTGGAGACAGCCGGGGGCAGTCCAACGACAGTCTCCGGCACCGCCGGCTACAAGCCAATCATGCTCGAGGTCTTCAACGACGGAGCGGTCGATCACCTCTTCTTCTCCGGACATTCGCCCCAAGGCGCGCCCGGCGTCTATCGCGTGCCCGCGAACGGCGGCAGCGTCGAGGTCGTCCGCGAGGGCTCGCCCTTCGTCGATCCCAGCGGGGTCGTCGTTGCGACGAATGGTGACCTCTATGTCATCGATACGAACTCGCTCGGCGCCGAGCTCTCGAGCGTCTATCGAATCACCAACGCCGCCAATGGAAACGACACCGCGTCGGAGCTCGTCGTCGGGCTGACGGTCGGCTTCCCTGCGGGGATCGCCCTCAACAAAGCCGAGGACACGCTCTACGTCTCGGGCTTCGACCCGGGCCCGAACACCGATGTCTTGATCCAAATCGACATCGGGACAGGGACGCAGAGCTACATCAAAGGGGACGCTGACACCGACCTCGGCTTGTTCGAGGAGTCGGCGGGCCTGCACCGCGCGAAGCTCAACAACACCTTCGCTTGGGCCGACAGCAAATCCCCGAACAGCGGCTCTGTCGCGCGCGGCACCGTATTCACCATCGCATTGCCCTGATCGACCCGGAGGAACCAAGGTTTATGAGCAAGAGAGACAGTTCGCTCGCGGGGCGTGCGTCCCAGCGTACCAAGAAGTCGATCATCGCCCTCGGCGCGCTAGCGGCGGGGCTCTCCATTCCGACTGCGGCGTTCGCTTCGAGCCACTCCGAGGCCCCCGGTGTGGCGTCCGACCCCGAGGTCGACAACACCGATGTCTGGGCCTTCGTGAACAGCAACAACGGCGACTTCGTCGTCGTCGCTGGCTTCAATGGGCTTTGGGATCACGCCGCCCCCAACTACAAGAAGTTCGCGACCGAGGGCGCCATCTACGAGATCCACGTCGTGCGCGGCGCGACCGATCTGGACGACGATCTCAAGTACGTATTCGAGTTCAGTGAGGCCGACTACGCCAAACAGGACCCGGCCAACCTGAGCCTCGGACCCCTGAACCTCGGCGGCAAGGAGTTCTTCTCGCAGCTATCGGGCGGTGGGGCCTGGGGGCAGACCTACAAAGTGACCAAGGTCGAGAACGGCGTCTCGAAGGTCATCCTCAACAACGTGCCAGTCGCGCCGCCCAACGTCGGGCCGCGCACGACGAGCGCCTACAATGCGCTGCTCGGTGGCGGCGATCTCACCTACGAGCAGCGCTATGTCGATAACGGCCCGACCGCGGTCGTGCGCTCGATCGCCGCAGCCGACGGCGGCGGCCGAGTCTTCGCCGGGCCGCGGCAGGACGAGTTCTATGTCGACCTCGGCGCGGTCTTCGACCTGGCTGGTCTGCCCGACGTGGCGCCGGCCGCGCCGTTTGGTGGACTGGGCGCTGTCCGCGCGATGGGCGCGCAGCGCAGCAGCACCTCCTACAAGAACATCATGGCCATTGCGCTCGCCATTCCGGCGACCACGGCCAACGGCAAAGCTCTGACGGCCGGCGCGGGGACCGACGATCTGGTCGGGGTCTGGGTCTCCGCCAGTCGGCGACAAGTCACCATTCTGCGCAATGATGGCAGCTACGACAGCGCGGGGCCCTACCGACAAGTGTCGCGGCTCGGCTTGCCCCTCATCAACGAGGCTGTCATCGGCCTTCAAGACAAAGACCGATGGAACCGCAAACGCCCCAAGGACGACGTCACGCTCTTCGGCGCCTATTTCTTGAACCCTGTCATTGTTCGCGACGCGCAGGGCGTGGGCCTCTACGGTCCAGGCGGCACGCTGTCCGCGATCGGGTGTGGCACCGATGGAGGCGGCGGCGTCATCGACGGCAAAGACAACGCGGCGCTCGGCATCAATATCTCCGACCTGCGCACGAACCGGACAGATATCCTGACGACCATCAACCTCGGGTACAATATCCCATTGTCCGCGACGGGGGACGTCCTGCGGGTCGACCTGTCCAATCCGAACGACCTCCTCGGCAACGCGAACTTCAGCATCCCGACGAGCATCGCGCCCAATCGCGTGACGGAGAATCGCGGCGCATTCCCGAACGGGAGGCGGCTCAACCTCACGCAGGAGGCCGATGTTACTGACATCGAAGTAACGCTACTCCTGTGCGGGCTGCCGTTCATGGTCGACAGCGGTCTGACGGGTGCGATCGGCGGCGGCGCCATCAACGGTGGAGTCGTCGGCGACCGGGTGAGCCGCATGCCGCACGACAACCGCACCACGTTCCCCTATCTCTCGGCGCCTGTCGCGCAATCGGACGTGCGGCCCGCGACGCAGCCGGGCAATACGGCTACCTGCGCGGAGAGCCAGAGCGGCGCCTGCAACTAGCTAGTCCCCATTCACAACTAGCCGGCATTCACGGGCGCGTCGCGGAGCTGGAGGCCGCGGCGCTGGGCACGCCGGAGATGATTTGGCATCTCATCGCGCAGCGCCCAGCGTCGCCGGTCCCCTCGCAGAAACCGCTGCGGCACTCGCCATCCGAGGCGCAGCTCTCACCGATACGCCGCTCGACCACACACTTGTCTTGGACGCAGCGGTGCCCAGCCGCGCACGCGCCCCCGACACAGCGCTCACCTGCTTTGGGCAAGGGGGCGTCGCTGCAGTGTCCGCCGACGCAAGTATGGCCTGGACCACACTGCAGCGAGGTCGTGCAGGCCCCGCCCATAGCGACGAGGGCGGAGCAGCGTCGCAGGCAGACGCCGTCGCATTGAGGGTGCTCGCGCTCGGCGTCCTCGACGACGAGAGGCGCCAAAGTGTCGACGAGGCCACACGGCTGACCGATTGGCATGGGTGCTGCGCAGGTGCCTGGCTTGGTGATCGTCAGCCCCGCGCAATAGAGCCCAGCTTTGCACTCGAGCGAAGATCGGCAGCCATTGGACTTCTCCCGCGTGCCCCGCACGATACCCACACAAGCAGCGGGTAGCTCGCCACCCCAATCACAAACCTTCGCCGCCGCGCTGATGGCTGCGTCACAAGCCTCGAGCGCGCCCTTGTCGATTGCAACCGCCCCGGACCTCAGCGCGTAGCTGAGCGTGCGCACGCACTCCCCCGTAGGACGGAAGCTCGTAAACTGCATGTCGGGACAGCAAGCCCGCCGGCTCTCCTCGGAGGCGTCGTGGACCAGGCTGCAATAGCGCTCCGCCACAGGGTCGGGCGGGTCGTTGGTCACTGGGTATACAGGCTTGTCACCGTCGTCGTCGGCCCGGGCGCTGGCGGAGGTCGCGGCCGCGCTGGAGCCGTGCGCGCTGGCGCTCGACAGCCGCGTGGTCGACGCGCTCGCCGACGCGGCTGGCCCATTGGCCGGGGCGTCAGAGCAACCCGCCAGCAGGCTCAGCGACCAATAGAGGACGGCACTGCGATTGCAATGTTTGGCGCGTAGGGCGAACACCGAGTGCACACTAATCATGGAATGGGGCTTGGTACATAGCCTCCAGAACAAACTTCGACGGCGGAGAGAATATACGTCATGAAGGTCATCGGTGCGTTCCAATCAGCGGCGCGCAGGGCGACGAGTCGCGCGATCGTGTTGTCGACAGCTCTCGCTCTATCGGCTTGTGGACTCGGGCACGCGGGCGAAGCCGAGGTGTCGCCGAGCGCCTCGGAGAGCCCCCGCGTCGTGCTGACGGGGTCGACCGAGCCCGTCGCTGGAGGTCGCGACACCAATCGACTGCTCGCGCTCGCCGACCCAGGGGACGAAGAGGATGTCGACCATCAGATTCGGGCCTATCAAGCGCGCGCAGAGAAGCTCGGGCGCGTGGATGATTGGACGCTTCTCGGGCGAGCCTGGGTGCGGAAGGCACGTGACACTGCGAACCCTGGCTTCTATTTGAACGCCGGCGCGGCTGCCGAGGTCCTGCTCGCCAAATTCCCCGACAATGTGCTGGGGCTCGGGCTCCGCGCGCAGGTCGCGGTGCAGCGCCATGACTTCAAGACAGGTCTCTCGACGAGCGAGGTCGTGCTCGGCATTGCCCCGGAGGACCTGGTCGCGCTCGCGTACGCGAGCGACGCGTCACTCGAGCTCGGGCGCTACGCGGACGCCGTCGAATATGCGAATAAAATGGTGGGTCTGACGCCCAATCTACCTTCTTATTCGCGAGCCTCCTATTTGTCGTGGCTCCACGGCGACGAGGACAAAGCCATCGACGCAGCTCGCCGAGCCATTCAATCGGGCAATGACCCCTCCGACCCTGAGCCCCAGTGTTATGCCTATGTGCAGGCGGCGAATATCTTCTTTCATAAAGGTGATTTCGAGGGCGCGGATGCTGGCTATTCAGCTGCGCTGAAGCCTTGCGTGGACTATCCGGCGGCGCTCGCGGGCCGCGGCCGCGTCGCCGTCGCGATGGGGGATCCCAAGCGTGGCGCTGACCTCTTGGCGCTCGCCTACCAAGGCGGTCATTCGCTCCTCGCGGCGGTGGACCTCTATTGGGCGCGGCTCGAGGCTGGAGACGTAGACGGCGCTGCCGCGATCCGCGAGGAGATCGTCGCGCGCGGCGAGCGTGATGATCCGCGAACGTTCGCGCGCTTCCTCGCCGACGACGAGAAGGATCTCGACAAAGCCGTCGAGCTCGCGCGGGCCGAGATGCAGGTTCGGCCGAACCTCTACACGGCCGACGTCCTCGCGTGGGCGCTCTTCAAGCGCGGCGACGTGGTCGAGGCCGCGCGCGCGGGCGCCGACGTCCTCGGGCTCAAGACGCCGGACGCGACGCTCGAGTACCACGCGGGGAGGATCGCGATCGCGACCGGCGAGCGCGAACGCGGTCGCAAACTCCTCGAGCGAGCGCTCGCGCGGAGCGGCGGACACTTCGACGAGCGCGGCGCGAGGGACGCGAAGCGCGTGCTCGAGAGCCTGGAAAAGACCGAGTGAGCGCGCGGCTACTCGACGTTGCCGTACTCGCGGAACCGCGCCGCCGTGTCGCTCGTAGCGTCGGTCGCGTCGACGCCGAGGATCGTGGTGAAGCCGTTGGTGATCCCGCTCGGCGTGGTGAAACGCCTGCAAGCGACGACGGCGCCGCCCGACAGGGCCTCGAGCTGCGTGGTGCCGGCGTCGTCGACGATCATGCGGAGCGCGTCCGCGGTCACTGCGGGGTGCACGACCTCCGGGGTCGCGACGCCGTCCGAGAAGCGCACCGCGCCGTCTTGGATCGCGACGTTGAGCTCGTCGTTCGCCTGCGTGACGCCGAGCAAGGCCCAGCCCGTGGTCGGGGTCAGCGGGACGCGCACCGCCGCGAAGCAAGGATCCTCGGGCGCGGCGGCTTCACCGGTCGCGCCGAGCAACCCGCGATGTCCTTTGCGAACATCGAGCTCGACCGCGCACTCGTGGACCTCGGCGGGGGTCGAGAAATCGTTGCACTGCTTCAGGCTCGCGATGTGGACGTCCTTCGGCGTCCAGTCGCTCTCGTAGCCAGTCCCGAACTCGTACGTCGAGTCGAACGCGCAGAGCCTCACCGGCACCATGACGCCCTCACACGCGGGGTCGATCAGGACCTCCATACCGCCGCTGCCACCGCTACCGCCTGCACCCGTCGCGCCCGTCGCGCCTGCGCCGTCGCCCCCCGCGCCCGTGCCGCCTGCTCCCCCTTCTTGGAATTGATCGAAGTCGAGGCACGCCGCGGAGAGCGCGAGCGACGCGGAGAGAGCGAGCCACCGAAGCGACGAGAAGTTCACGACGGGAGTCTACTCGCACGCGGCATCACGGGGGAGGCCTCAGCGTTTGCGGGGGCGCGCGATGCCGTAGGCGTCGAGTCGCTTGACGAAAGTGGCGCGCGGCATGCCGATGAGCTGCGCTGCGCGCGTCTGGTTGCCCGCACATTCCTCGAGCGCCCCGAGGATTCGCCCGCGCTCGACTTCGCTGAGCTGCTCGCGGAGCGAGCTCTTCGAAAGCGCGAGGCTCTCGGGCGCAGGCGGACTCTCGTCCTCGAGCGGCCGCGCTGCGGGCGCGTCCGCGAGGCGAACGTCCTCGGCGTCGAGGCGATCGCCCGAGCAGAGGAGCACCGCCCGCTCGACGATGTTGCGGAGCTCGCGCACGTTGCCGGGGAAGGCGTGCGCGGTGAGCTGCGCCAGGCTCTCTTCGGTGAGGTGTGGAGCGCGCGCGCGCCCGAGCTCTCGCGCGGCGCACTCCGCAAAATGGCGAGCGAGCGAGGCGATCTCGTCGCGTCGCTCGCGCAGCGGAGGCACGGTGAGCGTGACGCCAGCGAGCCGATAATAGAGGTCCGCGCGGAAGCCGCCGCCCTTTGCCTCGCGAGCCAAATCGCGGTTCGTTGCGCTCACGATGCGCACGTCGATCGGGCGCGGTTGGACGCCGCCGACGCGCATGATGACGCGCTCGCCGAGCGCGCGCAGGAGCTTGGCCTGGAGCGGGAGCGGCAGCTCGCCGACCTCGTCGAGGAACACCGTCCCGCCGGTCGCGGCCTCGAGCAGGCCGACCTTGCCTTGCGACTGCGCGCCGGTGAACGCGCCGCGCTCGTGACCGAAGAGCTCGCTCTCGAGCAGCTGCTCGGGCACCGCCGCGACGTTGAAGCGCACGAGCGGGCCGGCCGCGCGCGGCGACGCGCGGTGGATGCGCTCGGCGAGGATCTCTTTGCCCGAGCCCGTCTCGCCCTGGACGAGGACGCTGATGGTCCCGACCGCCACGCGATCGGCGAGCGCCAAGACCTCCGCGAGCCGCGACCCCGCGGGCGGCGCGACGAACGCGCTCGAGCCTGCTCGCGGAGTGATTCGAGCCTGCGCAGGGTTGCGGCGGGTCTTCAACGAGGAGGAAGGCGCGACGTCCTCGGGTTGAGAACGGTCGATCTGCAAGGCGAGGGTGATGGGGCCGAGCTCGAGCGCGTCGCCGACGAAGAGCTCGCTCCGCTCGCCCGGCCTGAGATGCTTGCCACGTACCGCGGTCCCGTTTCGGCTCGCGAGGTCCTCGACCGTGCACGTGCTCTCACCAACGAGGAGGGACGCGTGCAGGCGTGAGATGGAGGGGTGATCGAGCACGACGCCTGCGTCGCCCCCGCGAC
Source organism: Polyangiaceae bacterium (assembly GCA_046351325.1). GTDB lineage: Bacteria > Myxococcota_A > Polyangia > Polyangiales > Polyangiaceae > Xiheicaenibacterium. The sequence continues at coordinate 361,689 of JAXLYR010000003.1, forward strand.
CGATGGTCACGCGACCGTGCGCGGGGAGGCGCCCGACGAAGCTGCTCCCGCCAACCAACCCGATGAGGCAGAGCCCTCCGACCTGCCCGCGCTCCTCGGGCAGGGTCTCGTCCCCGCGGACTCTTCTCACAGGCTCTCGAGGATTGAACGTTCCGGTCATCGACTTCGACAGCACCCCCGTCCGCACGACTACGCGCGGGGCGCGATTGGGTTGCGTGGCCTCACTTCGAGGATGCCGGTATCGAACCCGAGGCGCCTTGCTAACATCGCCCGCGATGCGACATGGAAGCTCGGCGCGACGAGCGAGCGCGCTGGCGGCGGTCATCGCGATCTTCGTCTCGGCGTGCGGTGAAGCCCGCAGCCCCTCGGGAACCTCGAGCGGGACGAGTGCGTCGAGCAGCGCCGCAGCGAGCTCTTCGGCGATCGCGAGCGCGAGCGGTTCGTCCTCGTCACGACCGTCGACGCCCGATCCCGCCACGCCGCTCGATGTCTCGCCCGGCTCGTTCGACCCCGCGGCGAACCCCGACCTCACGCGTCGCATCGCGGAGAGCCCGCACGCGTTCTTTCGGTTCGTCAACCGAGCCTTCATGCAGGCAGTCTGCGCTCGCACCGACAGCTCGAAGCTCGCGTGGCCACCCGTGAGGCTGCACGGCGACCCGCACGTCGAGCAGTACACCGTCACCGAGCTCGGTCGCGGCCTCTACGACTACGACGACGCGGCGGTCGGGCCGGCGGCGATCGACCTCGTGCGCTTCGCGACCTCCGTGCGGCTCGCGAACGCCCTGATCGGCGGCGGGAAAGACGACGCCGAACGCCTCGTGAAGGCGCTGCTCGACGCCTACCGCGCGGGCATCGCGGGCGCGACCATCCCCGCCGAGGCGCCGGCCTTCGCGAGGGGGCTCGCGGCCAAATTCAAGAGCGACCGCAAGGCCTTCCTCGAGGGCGCCGACAAGGCGATGCTCGAGCTCGCTGCGTCGGACACCGAGCTCGTGCGCGCGGAGCTCGCGCTCTACACGAAGTCGGTCAAGGGCGCCGACGTGAAGCGGTCGGCCAAATATTTTGACCTCAAACGATTCGGTGGGTTGAAGCTCGGCATCGGCAGCGCCCTCACGCGCAAGTTCCTGCTCCGCGTCGAGGGCGCTTCGGCGTCCCCCGACGACGACGTCCTCTTGGAGCTCAAGCAAGCGAGCGATCTCTCGGCGGTCTCCTGCGTGAAGGCTCTGCCCGACGGCGCCGCGGAGGCCAGGGCGGCGGTGCAGCGTCGAGCGAAGAACACGACGCTGGCGGTCCCCGCGGCGATCGACGACGGGCGCTTCTGGGTGAGCGAGTGGCTCATGAACTACGAAGAGGCTCGCGTGAAGAACCTGAAGCTCGACGACCTCGCCGAGCTCGTGCACGAGGCGGGGCTCCTCCTCGCGGCCGAGCACCAGAAGGCCGCGTCGGCGAGCGCTGCGCCCCCCACCGCGAAGAGCCTCACGCTCAGCGCCGACCAGGAGGCCTTCCTCGTCCGGACCTCACGGGAGCTCGCGGAGGACAGCGAGACCGCGTGGGCCCACTTCAAGCGAGATTTTGCGAGCGCGGCGACCCAGGGAAAGAGCGGATGACATGACGAACACGACGACGACGACGAAGAAGAACAAGGGCGAAGTCATTCGCGTGCGTCGTATCCACCGGCGCGATCTCAATCGCGTCTGGGAGTTCCTGAAGCTCGTCTTTCGCTCGGTGAACAAGAACACGCTCGAGTATCAGCGGCCCCGCACGAAGAGCCGGTTCTTCGAGGTGTACGACGTCGAGGACACCGATCAGCTGCTCTTCGAAGTGGGCGGCAAGATCGTCGGCTACGCGGAGTGCTCGTACTCACCCGCGGGCGCGGACAACTGGATGAACCCTCGCTACTTCGACAAGCGAGGGATGCGACCGCTCTTCGTCGACGAGCTCGCCGTGCACCCCGATTATCAGGGGCGCGGCGTGGGCAGCTTCATGATGGAGCAGCTGCAGCACATCGCTCGAACGCACGGCTGCACGCACCTCGTGCTCGAGGTCGCGCAGAACAACAAGGACGCGCTCCGCTGGTATCACAAGCGGAACTTCTTCCGCCTCGACGCGGCGATCTTCCTCGCCCAAAAGATCCCGATCGAGCCGGAGCTCCTGCCCCCGAGGCAGCTCACCACGAAGACCGCGCTCACGTCCAAGGAGCAGCCCAGCGCAGCGGTCGAGCCGGAGGCTCCCGCGAAGTCGACGCGCAAGGAGCCAGCGCCGAAGAAGGAGCCAGCGCCAAAGAAGGAGCCAGCGCCAAAGAAGGAGCCAGCGCCGAAGAGCAAGCGGCCCGTGGTCGAGAAGCAGAGCGGCGCTGTCGAGCCCGCCCCCGCGAAGCGTACGAAGAGCCCGCGCAGCTCGGCCGAAGAGCCGAAGCCAGGGCTCGCCAAAGCCGTGAAGGTCCCCGACCCCAAACGCTGAAGGCCCCGTTCGCTCGGCCTGCTAAGCTCGTGGGGCATGCGCTACGTCGTTGCCATCTTCGGGCTCGCGCTCCTCATGGTGGTGCACGAGGCCGGTCACTATTTCGCCGCACGTGCTTGCGGGATGCGGGTGACCAAGTTCTCGATCGGCTTCGGCCCGTCCTTCATCAAGGTCGTCCCCGAGAACGGCTTCTGGTGGCTCACGGCGTTCGGCGATCGCATCAAGGCGAAGCTCTTCAAGCACAACCCCGAGAAGCACGGCCCCACGGTCTTCCAGGTCGCCGCGATCCCCTTCCTCGCCTACGTGCAGATCGCCGGGATGAACCCGCTCGAGGAGGTCGATCCCCTCGACAAAGGCTCGTACGCGAACGCTGGGTTGTGGGCGCGCATCGTCACGATCTTCGCAGGCCCGCTCGCGAACTTCGTGTTCGCGTCGGTGTTCTTCTTCGTGCCCGGTTATTTCGAGGGCGTCCCCGCGGACGAGACGCAGATCCGCGTGGTGAAGGACATGCCCGTCGCGAAGGACAGCACGGACCGCGAGCCTACGCCCGCGGCGAAGGCTGGGCTCGAGGACGGTGACAAAATCCTCACCGTGCAGGACACGCCGGTGTCGACCTGGACCGAGATGGCCTCGCGAATCTCGGAGAACCCGGGCACCGAGATCCCGATCGAGGTCCTCCGCAAAGGTGAGCGCGTCACCATCGTCGTCACGCCGAAGGCCAGCGATGACGGCCGCGGTCGCATCGGCGTCACGCCGTTCGGCCTGCGCCCTGCGAACGGTCTTGGAGAGGCCGCGCTCTTCGCGATCAAGGCGCCGCCGCAGCACATGCGCGTGCAGCTCGAAGCCCTCCGCGAGGTCTTCAAAGGAAAAGAAGAGGCGAAGCTCGGCGGCCCGAAGGTCATGGTGGACCAAATGGCGCAGGCGGCCGAGTCCGGGTGGGAGGACTTCCTCATGTTCCTCGGCGCGCTCTCCACGTGGCTCGCGGTCTTCAACCTGCTGCCGATCCCCGCGCTCGACGGCGGCCGCCTGATGTTCCTCGGCTACGAGGCCACGACCCGCAAGCGACCGAACCCGACCGTCGAAGCTCACATCCACGCGATCGGGCTCATCATGATGCTCGGCCTGATGGCGTACGTGACGATCGCCAACGATCTCGGCTTCGGCTCGAAGTAACGGGGCTCGCGGTGCGCTCCGCGCATTGGCTCGCAGCTGGCTCGCTGATCGCCGGCGCGGGGCTCGCGAGCGGTGTCGCGCGCGCGGACGACGGCGAGCACGGCGAGGGCTCCAACGACGGCGCGCTCGTCGTGAGCTCGGTCGACGAGAGCCTCGATCCGACGGCGCCGCCGACGCTCCCGTCGCTCACGCACAAAGACGCATCGCTCGAGTTCACGTTCACGGCGGCCGACATCGGCAGCGGCGCCGCGACCGACACGGTCGCCTCGATCACCCGCGTCGACACCGAGATTCCGCTCGGCACGCGCGCTTGGCAGATGGGGTTCGCGTGGGATTTGGTGACGACGACGGCCCCGTTCGGTCGCGTCTTCTCCTATGGCAACCCCGAGGTCTGGTTCCGCGGCGTGGGCTGGCACGAGAGCGGGCTCTCCGCGGGCGGTGGCCTCGGCGTCGTCGTCCCGCTCCCGCGCGACCTCTCGCAAAATGAAGAGGCGGTCCTCGACGTCATCCGCGTCATTCGACCGTGGGACACGGGCTACTTCATGAGCAACGTGTTCGCGCTTCGGCCGGTGATCGACGCGCGCCTCGTGATCTCGCCCGTCGTGCTCCAGCTCCGACAGGGCCTCGATTTGACCTACCAGTTCGACACGGGCCGCTCCGACATCGTCGGTCGAATCGGCACGTACGCGGGCGTGGACGCGACCGACTTCATGACGTTCGGCCTCGAGCTCTGGCAGATTTACTCGATCACCGCCGACGTTCGCGACAGCCGTCGCGCCTCGTTCTCCATGTCGCCGTCCATCCGCTTGCGCCTCGGGCCGGTGCAGCCCGCGCTCTCCGTGATGTTCCCGCTGACGACCCCTCTCGAGGGGATCGCGTCGCAGTACTTCGCCGTTCGACTGCAGCTCCGGCTGGCGCTCGGACGCACGGCGCGACTACCCTTGGAACCGTGATGCAAACGCGCTCACGCGGCTTGGCAGCAACGCTCGCGGCGCTCCTCTTCGCCGCGTCCGCCACGGCCTGCGCGCCCACCCGAGTCAGCCTGCGCGAGGGCCCGCGCGAGTACGTCGCCACCGACTACGAGGACGTGCTGGACGTGTGGACTCGCGACGGTGATCTCCTGTCGCTCGCGCAGCTCGACAACCTGCTGCACACCACCGCGACGTACGAATCCTGGGAGTTTCGCTGGGCCTACGTCGTGCGCTACGTCGAGGACTACCGACTCACGCTCGAGCAGCGAAAGAAGCTCCTCAACCAGACGCTGGCCGAGACGCAGACGGGGCATCACTTCTTCGTGGCCATCTCGGGGGGCGAGCGTCGCTTCAACGATCTCACGCAGCCCGAGAGCGCGTGGATCGTCAGGCTCATCGACAGCACCGGCAACGAGACAGCCCCCGACGAGATCAAAGCCATCAAGCGACCGACCCCGATCGAGCGCACCTATTACCCCTACGTGACCGTGTTTCACCAGGTTTTCCGCGTGCGGTTCCCTCGCTTCACTGCGGACGGCAAGCCCGTGGTCTCCCCCGACGCGGAGTGGTTCGGCCTGCGTTTCGCGGGGGCGCAGGGGCACAGCGAGCTCCGTTGGGAGATCGATCGTGACCTGCCCGCCGACCCCGACTCCGCCGCGACCGCGCCCGTGAAGGCCGCCGAGGGCGGGAGCTCGGCGCCGACCACCGAGCAGCCCGCTGGCGACGCGAATCGCGGCGGCTCGGGTGACAGCGCCTCGCCGAAGCCCTGAGCACGACCCGGCGATGGACGCATCGAACACGATCGAGCACACGCTGGTGCTCGAGCCGCGTGCGGAGCTCGAAGCCGATCCGATCCTCACCGAGCTCGCGCTCGAGCACGCCGAGTTTCACGGACTCTCCTCGCGTGAACGTGTCGAGCCGACCCGCTCCGACGAGCTCGCGATTTCCATCGAGCGCCCGCGCGCGCTGGCGCTCCACGCGCTCGCGGGGACGGCTGCCGGGTCCGAGTGCGCCATCGTGGTCTTCCACGCGCTCTCTCCTTCCATTCGCGGGGTCCTCGCGCAGCTGCCAATCTGGGCGCTCGGGTATCAGGCCCAGATCACGGAGCCTGCGGTCACCGTTCGCGCGGTCGCTCCCAACGCGCGCTCGATGGGCGGCGCGGTCGCGGGCGACCTCGAGATCGATCTCGCGGGAGCGGTCGCGACGCGCGCGAACCACGGCACGCACCAGCCCCTACCGAACGCCTCGCCGCGCATCCCCGGTGTCGTCTTGCGCGGCCTCACCACGACGTCGCCGCCGCGCCTCTCCATGAGCCTCGTGCTCGACGCCCTCGAGGCCCAGGCAGGCGCGGCCCAGGCCAGCCTGGCGTTCTGGCAGATTTACCGCGCGCGCCGCGCGCACCCCGACCTCGTGCCCCTCGTGCAGACCGTCGTCGCGCCGCTCGGAACGACGCATCTGCGGATGGTCGTGCACACGTGGGCGCGCGTTCGCCGAGCCCTCGGCGGCGGTCAGCACCACTGGGTCGGCCCGACGACCGAGCTCACCGTGCGCGTCGAACAAGGCTGAAGAAGCGCGCGCGTGTGGCTACTCTCCGCGCCGATGATTCTTCGAAAGAGCGCACCGTTGTTCGTAGCACTCGGCTTGGTTTGCGGCGCGGGCTGCGGTGACGACGATGGTTCGGGTGGAGCGGGTGGTTCCACGACCGGCGGAGGTGGCGCTGGCGGCACGCCCGCGACTGGCGGCTCGGGTGGCCAGCAGGTGGGTGGCCAGGGCGGCCAAGGTGGGTTGGTCAATTGCGACACCGCGCCGCTGACCCCGGTCGCCGAAGATGCCTTCCTCTTCAACGGGACCTTCGGCTACATCGCGCAGAGCTCGCTCGGCGCGCCAGTCGACACGCTCAACTTCGAACTCGTCGGCGGGACCCCCGCGGTCGGCGACCTCGTCATCACCGACGCGGACTATGCGACTTGTACGAACTGCGTGCTCCTCTATCTCGGCTGCGACCAGAACCTAGCCAATTGTCAGCAGACGTTCTTGGCGCAGTCGGGGACGATCTCTGTCACGTCCTCGGGGGCTTCGGGCGCTGATTTCCGCGGGACGCTCCAGGGCGCCAGCTTCGTGGAGGTCGAGCTGAACGGCATGGAATCGACCATCGTCCCCGGCGGCGCGTCCTTCTGTTGGGCAGACTATACTTTCAACGCTGTCATCCAATAGGGCACCGATTCAACGGGGGCCTGGATTCGCCCCCGGCGCGCTGGCGCTCCCACCATTCCCCGGCTCGGGGCGCGCCCAAATGCCGAACGCGTAATTGCCAGTAGCCGTCCCCGTCGCGGAGAGCACAAGGCGATATTCGTCGTCGCTGTCCGCGCACCAAAGGTCCTGAGGCTCGACGAGCACGACGCCGTGTTTGCCCGTCATGACCGCCAAGAGCGCGCCGTTCGGCCGCTCGACGCGCACGTTCATCGTCGTCAGCGTCTCGTCACCGACCAGGAACGCCCGATAACAGAGCCGGCCGAGCATCGTGAATGCGTAGACCTCGTGCGGGTGGCTCTTGGCGTCGAGCGTGCCAGTCACCTTCATCGTGATAGCGCGCATGCCGGTGCCCGCCCCGCACGCATCGGCGAGCGCGTCGTAGTCCTTGCTCCCGTTACCGGTGAGTCCGACGGCTCCAGTGCAGTCGATGTCGGTGAACTTCGGCTTTGGGAAGCCTCTTTCCCCGGTCTTGAACAGACCCTCGAGGAGCTTGCTGCCGTCGCTCAACGTCCGCGGTCGAGCCACGTCGTCGTTGGCCGTCCTCGTGATTTGTGTCTTCGGAGGGCTCTCCACCACCTCGGGTGGAGCGGTCGTCGAGGTCGAGGCCGAAGCGCTCGCGTCGTTGCCCGCGTGATTGGCGTCTTCCTTGGACCCGCCGCACGCACAGACGTTGACGAGCATGACCACGGCCAGCGCTCGGTTCATCGTCCCAGGTTACACAGTCTCGCCGGGCGGCGGCGTCGATTCGACGTCTGGCTATCCAGCAATCCACGCGCTTGCCTACACCACAGTCTCCGCGTTCCGCGCACGGCTCTCGTGATAGATCTCTTGCGATGAGCTTGTCGCGAGTCGTCCTCGGGGTCTGCATCGTCTTGAGCGGCTGCGCCGAGCAGCCCACGCACATCCTCGATGGAGACGGCGGCTCGACGAGCAACGGGACGGGCGCGAACCACGAGGGCGGCTTCGGTGGTGCTGCCGCCTCCGGTGGTCAGCCGGCTGCGGGCGGGGAGGGTGGCTCCGGGGGGGTTCCTCAGACTGCGACGTTCTCCGTCTTGTTGTCGGCCTCCAAGCCGACGCTGGAGCTGCGCAGCACGACCACCCTCGATGTCCTCGTGCCGGCCAACGGCTACATCGGGACTGTGTCGGTCGCCGTTACAGGGCTCCCGCCCGACGTGACCGCTGCGCTCGTGAGCGACACCGTCGACCTCGTGGGCGACGGTGTAGCCAGCGACACGCTCACGCTGACCACGGCGTCCGATACGGTGACAGGTGAGTTCCCATTCCAGGTCACGGTGACCGCCCCCGAAGGCGCACACGACACGATGGCGAGCGTCGTCGTCGAGCCCGTCATAACCGTCTATATCCCGGCCAATCTGTCCTCCTATTCATCGGACCCGCCCAACACGACTGCGTTCGGCGACTATCCGACCCGCATCAAGGCACTACCGAACATGTCGGCCGCAAACCCCATAACGGTGAACTTCTTCAATGGGGATACGGTGCCTCACGAAATCCACGCCGATCAGGGGGCCCTCGGCTTCGGGCACGGCAATCAGGATATTCCGCCCGGGTCCTTCGACCCCGTCGTCCGGCACGTGAGCGGCCCCGGGACCTTCGACTTCTACCCGCACGACTTCGCGAGTCCGTCGGTGGTCGGGCGCATCATCATCGAATGAGCATTCGTCAGATCCCGGCCGGCGCAGCGTCGCTCTCTCGGTCCGCCCGGGTGGCGAAACAGGCAGACGCGCTCGGCTCAAACCCGAGACTCCTGCGGGTTCGACTCCCGCCCCGGGTACTGACTCGCCTCCCGTCCTCGGCCAATTAGGGGCTTTCTTTCTCTGGCGCGGGGCGGCATAGTGGGGCGTTGAGTCCATGTCAGCAGCCTTGAACGCCACCGCGCCCTTTCAATTCGACACCGGGACGCCTCCTCTGGTGGTCTTGACGATGCGCAGCCCGATGGTGGACGCCGACTACGCCAAGATGTTCGTGGAGTGGGAGGCTATTCTGAGCCGCCGAAACACCATCGTCGCGATCACGGACGCGCGTGCGATCAAGGACCGAGGGACACCCAAGCAGCGCGCCGTCATCGCCGAGTGGACGAAGCGCATCGAGCCCCTCGTGCGCAGCTACTCTCGCGGCCACGCGGTGGTGGTCGACAACGCCCTCGTGCGAGGCGCGATGACCGCTGTCAGCTGGCTGCACAAAACCCCCGTCCCCGAGGCCTATTTCACGCGCTTCGACGAGGCCGTCGATTGGTGTGTGCTCCAGCTCGAGAAGAGCAACGTCGCTGTGCCCCCTTCGCTTCGTGCGCTTGGCACGAAGCGATGAACAGGGTGCTATCCTCGCTCGCGTGCGCGCGTGGCCCCTCGCGATCCTCCTCGGCTGCCAAGCAAATGGAAGTCGCACGGTAGAGCCCACCGCGGTCAGCAGCGCGAGCGTCACGGCCCCGGCTTCTTCGACCGCACCACCCCCGAGCGCGTCGGCTGTCACCTCGGCCTCGGCCCCACTGCCTGACCCAGCGCCCGAGTCCGTGCGCACGCTGCCCGGCTTCGTCGCTTATGCGCGCGATCCCTCCTCGAACCTCGAGTCCCTCGCCCGGGTCTATGGCAAGCCGACCCGCAGCGCGTTCTCGTTGGAGTATGTGTTCGCCCAGCCGATCGGCGGCGTAGCCTCCATTGCTTGGGTCGGTCGACAGAACCAGAACCGTGAGTTCCTGCGCGAGGTCAGGGTGCAATTCGACAAGCCGCTCCCGACCATTGATGCGCTCGCCCGACAATTCAACGCCAAGCTGGCCAAAGGGGATATTGCCATCAAGCAGGGGTGCGTCGACGCGCCCTGTCCACATACGACGTTGTCAGCATCCATCGCCGGCTCGACAGTCGAGCTCCACTTGGACCTCTTTCGCACGACGGAGAAGGTCGACGGCGTCGACGTGGGCGGCTGGGCGGAGCGCGGTGATCCGAAGAAGCTCCAGGTCCGCACTTTGAGCTTCGACCTCGTCGATCAAGGCTGTCGCAAGAGCACGCCGGTCGCGTCTCCCGTGCCGCTCCCGTCACCCTCGACCAACGAGCAGCGCACGACCGCGAAGGTCCTCCTCGACGCCGGCCGGCTCTTCGCCGCAGACACGTACGATATGGGCGCGCTGGAGACCGCACTGGGCGTCACGCTGCCCCGCGAGAAACATTGTTGTCAGCGACAGACTGTACCGTTCACGAACGACGAAATGGTCGCGACGCTCGGTCCTATCTTCAAACCCATCTTCGACGAGAACGAGCTGTCCCATCGAACCGAGGTCTTCCTCTCGGCGTCCAAGGCCATCGAGCTCTTCGAGGTCCCTGGCTTCCAATACGTGGACGACGAGTCGATGTTGTGTGGGATATGGGGTGACGACAATCACCTCTTCGAGCTCTTCAACTCGAGTGGATATAGGGTCTTCTTGTTGGTTCACACGGCCCGCGGGGGCGCATCGAGCGGCGGGAGCACGCTGATCACTGCGATGAAGCTCGAGCGGCGCGTGAGGACGACGGAGCCCTTCACGATATTCTGACAAGTCTGTTAGTCGCGCCTCCGCGGCACCGTTGTCGCGAGGTGGACTGCGTCGTAACCGAACTTCGCGCGGACCCGATCGACCGCACGCGAGCGGCGATCGTCCTTGTCGAACAGCTCGAGCTGCACGTCGTCGGGCTCGAGGTTGGAGAGGGCCACGCCGAGCAAGCGAATCCCGAGCGAGCGGGTGCGCGCTGCGCGGTAGAGCTCGAAGATCGCGCGGCGAACCACCGTGTCCGAGTGCGTCGGGCTGATCGTGACCGAGCGCGTGATCGTGTAGAAGTCGACCCAGCGGAGGCGCAAAGTCACGGTGCGCGCCCTCATCCCGCGCTTGCGAGCGCGGAAGCAGACGCGCTCCGCGAGCGACGACAGGATGGCCTCCGCGACGGCGCCGCTGTGCTCGACGAAGGTCCGCTCGTTCGAGATCGTGCCGAGCCGCTCTCCGCGCGGGTCGTGCTCGCGAAAGGCCGGGCGCTCCCGTCCGAGCCATGCGCTGCCCTCGCCGCGAGCGCTCGCGCGCAAGGCCTCGGTGCTCCGACCGAAGATGGGTCGCAGCTTCTCCTCGGAGGCGAGCGTGAGCTGGCCGAGCGTCTCGATGCCGGCCTCGTTGAGCTTCCTCTCCGCGACAGGGCCGATGCCGGGCAGCTTGCGCACGGGCAGGGGAGCGAGCGTCTCGGCTTCGGTGCCCGCTCGCACGAGGCGGACGCCGCGCGGCTTCGCGAGGCCGCACGCGACCTTCGCCATGGACTTGCTGGTCGCGATGCCCGCGCTCGACGGGAGGCCGAGCTCCGTCGCGATGGCGTCGGTCATCTCACGCACGACGCGGGCGATCGTCGCGTCGTCATCCTCGTCCGAGGGCTTGCGGTAGAGCCCCTCGCATCCGTGGAAGTCGATGTAGTGCTCGTCGATCGACGCCGCGCGCACGATCGGGCTGTAGCGCTCGACGATCGCGCGCACGTCCGCGGAGTATCGCGAGTACTCGCGGTGGTGCCCCGGCAGAAAGATCGCGTCCGGCGCGAGGCGGCTCGCGTCGCGGATCGACATCCCGGAGCGCACGCCGAAGACGCGCGCCTCGTAGCTCGACGAGAGCACGACGCCGCGGCCGTTCTTGCCGCCGCCGACGACCACCGCTTTGCCCTCGAGGCTGGGATCCAACAGGCGCTCGACCGACACGAAGAAGGTGTCGAGGTCCATGCAGCAGACGCGCGGCTCGGCACCCACGCCTCGAGCTTAGCGCACTGAACGAGCGCGCAGTTGCGATCAGGCTCGGAGCAGCTCGACCAGCGAAGGCAACACAGACACGAGCTCGAGCGTCACCATACGGGAGGCGACGAGGATGAGCGCGCCCGACTCTCCCGCGCGAACGTCCGCGGAGACCGGGGTCGCGTCGAGCACGATCTCCGGGAGCACCACGTCGCCCGAGCTGTACTCGCGTGGCTCATCGTTGGCTTGGGTGACGATCGTGCCGCACCCGACGACGGTGAGTCCGCCGAGGTCGTGCCCCTTTGCGGTGAGGCACTCGTTGGGCTCGAGCCATCGTGTCTTGAATCGATCGAAGGCCGCGAGTCGCCCGCTCTCGTCGAGATCCCCGAAGGGGCCCATCGTCGCGCCCGCGAGGGCGGCGAAGCGATCGCCTCGCTCTCGCAGATCGTCGAGCACCCATGGGCAATCGCGGAGGATCGATTCGAACGTGGCCCTCGCCCAAGAGGCGACCCGAGACGGCTCGGTCGCGACCAACCTCACCGAGGTCGCGTCCTCGTGGCTCACCAGCGTCGAGACCATCGTGCCGCGCGCGACCTGGGCCGCTGCTGCGTCTGCGACCGTCGCGCAGACGGCAGCGGCGCCGCTCACGACGAGCGCGACCCCGAAGCCGGAGACCTCTTCTTCGACACCGAGATCGGCGATCGAAGCGGCCTGGCAGAGCTTCTGTTGAACCTCGGGTGGCAAATCCGAGAGGGCCTCGATCTCGTCGAGCGAGAGATCCCCGAGCTTCAGCGGACGAATCGAAGTGGGAGGGCGCTTCGGCGGCTCGCCGTCACCGAACAGCGCCGGAAGCGAGCGCATCGCGGACGGCGATGCAGCCGGACGCGGCACCGCGGGCGGTGCGGAAGATTGGGGCTTCGGAGCTTCGGGCTTCGGAGGATCGATCGGCTTCGGAGCTTCGGGCTTCGGAGCTTCGGGCTTCGGAGCTTCGGGCTTCGGAGGATCGACCGGCTTCGGAGGATCGACCGGCTTTGGAGCGTCGGCGTGCGCCGATCGATCGAGCGTCGACGGCGGGCTCGAGGGCCGAGTCGGAGGCGGGGGCTCGATGACCGGAGCCTTCGGCGCGGCTGGCAGCGGAGCGAGGGCGTCGTCGTCCCAGGCCTCCTCGTCGGGTTCGTCGCGGGGCGGCGCTGCGCGAGCAGGCACCTGTGGCGCGGGCTCGACTGCGGCGATGAGCGGCGCCGACGCGCGGGCCGAGGACATCGTCGGGGGCGGCTCCGACCGATCGTTGCGAGTCTGGGGCGGCGTCGCTGCGGGAGCGATCGCGGGCACCGGCGCTGGCTCTTCCGCAGGCGGAGGAGGCGGCGCGACCGCGATGGGAGCCTTCGGAATGGAGAGCGGATCGGGCAAGCGCGACCCCGGCGGGATCGTCTTGCGCTCGGGTCGCGGCGGCACGGGCGGAGGAGGCGGGATACTCTTCCTCACCGAGACGGGCGGCGGCTCCTCGGGCTTTGCGATCGGTGCGGCTGTCGTGATCGAGGCTGCCGTGATCGAAGGAGGAGGCGTCGCGTTCTCGGTTGCTGTCGGCGCTGCTGGAGGAGGTGCTGGCGGCGGAGGCGGAACGCTCTTGCGCTGCGGCGCCGAAGACGCGGCGGTCGCGATTGAAGGCGGGGCTGGCGTCGCGGGTGCGGAAGCAACGGGCGCGGCCGGCGGCGTCGCGGCGCCCGGGATCTGCGCGCCGAGCTGTGCAGCCGTGACCGCTTGCAGATTGGAGAATGTCGGCTTGCGTTGCGGGGGCGGCGGCGGCCGAGCGGGCACCGTGGGCGGCTCGCTGCTCTCCGCGGGCGCTGATGTCGGGGCGCTCGCCGTCGGTGCGGCCGAGGGTGCGTTGACGATGGCGGGCGACTTCGCGCGAGGCTCGGCGAGATCGGGAATCGGCGAGAGCACCGTCCCGCCCGTGAGCGTCGCCGTCCGCTTGGGTGGTGGCGGGGGCGGCTTGCGGCGCAGCGTCGTGTCGAGCGGCGGCGCCGACGTGATGACGTCGTCGTCGTCCGAGGGCAGGTCGGCCTTCGCGTGGGTGTGTCGCTGAGTCGCGTCCTCGATCGGGATCTCGTCGCTCCACGGATCGAGGATGGGGCCGCGAGGCTTCTTCCGAATCACGCGAGCGGCCTTCGGGGAAGGCGTGATCGGCGCGCTCGCGGCCTTGTTGCTCGCCGACGACTGCGAGGACGCGCCCGCAGGTGGCGTGGCAGGCGCGCTGCTCGCGGCCTCGTTTGTGGGCGCGGGGGCAGGCGCAGATGCGGCCGCGGTGCTTGTGGCTGCGGGCTCGGGCGTCTCCGCGTGAGGCGCCTCCGCAGTCGCTGCGAGCGGATCGTCCTCGCGCTTCTTCGGGGCCGATTTCGCAGGCTCCACCTTGCGCGCGGCCGAAACCTCGCTCGGAGCTTCGCTCGACTGCACCGCAGGCTGCACGACGGAAGCCACCGATTTGAACACCGAAGGCGCGGAGAGCAGCGTGGTCGCCGAGAGAGGCGAAGGCTCGGCTGTGGCGGTCGTTGCTGGTGCTGCGGCTGGCTGCGCGGGTGCGGCCAGAGAGCGAATCGCTGCGAAGCCCGTCGTCGACGCGCTCGATCGAACGGACCCGGGCGAAGGCTTCGTCTGCGCCGGCGTTCGAGGTGTCGCGGTCGAAGCAGGCGTCGTCGCCGAGGTCGGAGCCGGCGTGACGGCCGCCACCGAGGCCGGAGCCTTTTGCGCGGGCGCGTTCGCAGCGCCCGCGGGGTGCACGGTCGAGGCAGGCGCGCCTTTGCGAACCGAGACGGAGGGCGACGTGTCCTCGTCCTCGAAGCTGAGCGGAACGGCGTCCTTCAGCGTTCGAGGAGGCTCGGGAGCCGGACCTCTCGCTGGGGTGATCACGGTCGCCGCTGGTGCAGCGACGACCGGTGCCGGCGTTGCGATAGGGGCCGGCGGAGGAGGTGGGATCGCTGCGACCGCGGGCGCGAGCGTCGCGGGCGTGGGCGTGACGGGCGCGGCGATCGATGCGGGCGGCGCCGCGGCCGGGGCCGCGGGCTCATCCATCACGTTGGTGTCTTCATCCGCGAGCTCGTCGTCGAGCGACTCGGGCTCGATCGTCTCGACGGAGTCTTCCTCGAACGACACTGCAGGCTTCGTCGGTGGCGGAGCAGCGATGCTCTTCTTCGCGACGGCCTTCGGTGGAGGAGGAGGTGGCGGCTTCGCCGGAGCGTTCGGCAGCGTGGGAGCTGCCGGCGGTGCGTGCACGCCGGGGTTGGTTTGGTCCTCGTTGTACTGCGACGGCGGAGGTCGCGTCGCGGGTGCGGCCGGTGGAGTCGACGGGAGCGCGAGACCTGCCGCGCCCTCGAGCGTCGTCGCGGCGCGTGTCAGATCCTGACTGCGCTGCTCGTCGCCCCCTTCGCTGGCGGCCGTTGCCGCGCGGCGGAGCCATACGAGCGCCTCACGCTTCTCCCCTCGATTCCACAGGGCCGCGCCCGTTTGAAGACCCCAAACGACGTCCTCGACGTCTTGGGGGCGCGCCTCAGGAAAGAGGTTTTGCTCCGCCATGCGGGTGACCGAACACAACACCTATCACACGAGGGCCGCACCACCGAAACATGCGGCGACGATCTCGATCGACGCACTGGCTGCCCGCTCAGCCTCTCGCTGGGCGCCGTCGATTTCCCCTGCGCTCGACGCCCCGACGATCAGGCCGCAGCAGAACCCTTCGGACGGCCAGCCGCGTCGCCGGCCGAGGGTGCTGCGACCGCTGCTCGCTCGCCGCTGTCGGGCCCCGGCACCTCTTGGCTGTAGCTCGGGGCTGCGACTCGTTCGGTGACGAGCATCGCGCGTCGCGCTTCACACAGGGCGAGGGCCGCGCGAACCTCGGCGACGCCGTAGTTCGACGCAACCTCCCCCGGCATACGGCGCGCGAGGAACCCAATCAGCGTCAAGCCAGCGGCTCGCGCTTCATCAGGCAGCTCACATTCTCGAAGCAAGCTCGCAAGCTCTGCGATGAGTTTCGTGCGGTCGCACTCGGAGCGCATGTTCGGTCGGTTCTCTCGTGTCGGCAGTGACGTCGAACCGACGCCACTAGGACATTACGCGTGGCCTCGCTCAGCGGAGCCACGCCATCAAAAAGCATTGGCCGAGGGCCCCGGCGAAGTCAAAGCCCTTGACACGAAAGTTTGCCTCATCGGATCGCGCCGGCAAGGGCCTACTTCGTGATCTCGCGCGACGATGACGTGCCCGCGAGCGGCATGCTTGTTGCGGCCCGCCGAAGCGCGCGGGTCTCGCTCTCTCGCCTGCCTAAATGGCGTCGATGAGCACTTCGCGATCCTTCGCGCCGTTCGCCGGCCCGACCAGTCCGCGTCGCTCCATCGTCTCGACGAGGTTCGCTGCGCGGTTGTAGCCGATGCCCAACTTTCGCTGGAGCCACGACGTCGAGCACCGCCGCGTCTCGGCCACGATCCGCACCGCTTGGTCGTAGAGCGGGTCGTCCTCAGCATCCTCTTCGGGCGCGCCCTCGCCGTCATCGTCGCGCGGCTTGAGGATGTTCTCGTCGTACTCGGGCGTGCCCTGCAGACGCAGGAAGTCCGTCACGCGCTGGGTCTCTTCTTCGCTGATGAACGGACACTGCACGCGCCGCACGTCGTTCGTGCCGTTCATCTTCACGAGCATGTCGCCGCGCCCGAGCAGATGCTCGGCACCTTGCTCGTCGAGGATCGTTCGCGAGTCGACCTTCTGCGCGACACGGAACGCGACGCGCGTCGGGAAGTTCGCCTTGATCATGCCGGTGATGACGTCGACGCTCGGCCGCTGCGTCGCGAGGATGACGTGCATCCCGGCGGCGCGTGCCTTCTGCGCGAGGCGCGCGACCGCGGCCTCGACGTCCTTGCCCTGCTGCATCATCAGGTCCGCGAACTCGTCGACCACGATCACGATGAACGGCAGCGGCTTGATCTCCTGAGTGTCGCTCCCGTCCTTCGCTGCTTCGACCTCGACCTCTGTGCCGTCGGCGGCGATCGCCGCGACCTTCGCGGGCGTCGCGGGCGGCTTCGGCGGTCGCGCTTCGCCGCGCTTCACCTTCTCGACGTAGCCGTTATAGGTGCTGATGTTCTTCGTGCCGGCGTTCGCGAAGAGCTGGTAGCGACGCTCCATCTCGTCGACCGCCCACTTGAGCGCGGTCGCGGCCTGCTTCATGTCGGTCACGACCGGCAAGAGCATGTGCGGGATGCCGTCGTACGGCGCGAGCTCGACGACCTTCGGATCGATCATCAAGAGCCTCAGCTCGTCGGGCGACTTTCGATAGAGCAAGCTCACGAGAATCACGTTGAGCCCGACGCTCTTGCCGGCGCCCGTCGCGCCCGCGACGATCACGTGGGGCATCGATGCGAGGTCTGCGAAGTACGGCGCGCCGACGATGTCGCGACCGAGCACGCACGGCAGCGGCGCCTTCATCTCCGCGAACCGTCGATCCTCGACGAGCTCGCGCATGTTCACCGGCAGCCGCTTCGCGTTCGGCACCTCGAAGCCCACGCGGTTCTTCCCGGGGATCGGCGCGATGATGCGGACCTTGCGCGAGAGGCCGAGCGCGAGATCGTCCGCGAGGCTCGCGACCTTCGACACCTTCGTCCCGGCGGCAGGCACGACCTCGAACGTCGTCACCGTCGGGCCCGGATGGATCTCCTCGACCTTGCCGCTCACGCCGTAGTCCGCGAGCGTCTTTTCGAGCTGCGTCGCCGTCGAGCGCAGCTGCTCTTCGTTGATCTCGGCGGGCTTCGCTTCGGCCGGATCGAGGAAGTCGAACATCGGCAACCGGAAGCCCTCGCCGACAGCCGGCACCACTTTGGTCGTGACCTTCTCGACCTCGCGCGCCGCCGACGTGTCGACGATCTTCAGCGTGACGGGCGCGTCGGCCGCGGGCTTCTGCGGCGCCGCAGCAGCCATCGCGGCGGGCGTCGCGCTCGGCGCGCTCGGCGCGGTCGCGAGGGCAGCCGTCGCGATCGGTGCGGCCTTCGCTTCGAGCTTCGGCTCCACCGCGGGCGCCTCGAGCTTCGGCTCCTCCTTCGCTTCGATCTTCGCGGGCTCGAGCTTCGGCTCGACCTTCGCGTCCGCAGCCTTTTTCCCACGCGATCGCGCCGGCAGCGGCGACGGCGTCGGCACGTCGTCAGCGCTCGGCTTCGGGAGCGGCAGCGCGATCGGGAGCGCCGCGGCGAGCTCCTTCACCGGCGCGTCTTTCGCGACGCGCACGCGCGCCTTCGACGCGGGAGCTCGCTCTGGCGGGCTCGCTTCGTTCACGACGCGAGGCTTTGATTCTTTGGGGAGAGCTGCACCCTCCAGCGTGTCCGAATCGAGGTCGTCGCCGTCCGCGAGCAGGTCCGACGCGTCGTCCGAGAGCGCCGCGATGATCGCGTCCGACTCTCCGCCCACGATCTGCGGCGCCGCTGCGACGCGCTCGGCCTCGCGCCGCGCTTCGATCGCGCGCGCCTCGACCCAAGCCGCGGCCATCGCCTGCACGCCGCCCATGCTTCGGGACGCGACCCGCATGAAGATGCGCGCCGCTGCGCGCACGCCCTCGATGAACGAGAACGAAGCGCGTGCGACGAGGATGAGCGCGATCGCCGTGAGCCCGACGATGAACGAGCCCACCTTCGAGAAGAGCGACGCGAAGAGCGCGCCGGCGAGCTCGCCGACCGAGCCGCTCGCGGGCATCGCCCCGAAGAGCGTGAGCGACGGCACCGCGACGTAGACGAGCGCCGCGCCCAACGTCGCCACGACCACGTCGCCCGCGATGCGGAGCGCCGCGCTGCGCGGAGTCCACGGCGTGCGCTCGCCGTCGGGCGCGAGCAGCGGGAACGCGAGCACCAAGAGCTCGATCGGCAGGAGCCACGCGACCGCGCCCACTGCCGTGACAAGAATCTCGGAGAAGGCCGCGCCCACAGGACCGACCCAGTTCGCGCCGTGCACCTCGGGCTTGAGCGGGTCGGCTTTGAACGAGGCGAGCGCGAGCCCCGCGTAGAGGGCGAGCGCGATGAGCAACACGGCGCTCGCCTCACGGGCGAACGAGTGCACCGCCTTCGCGAGCGGCGACCGCTCGGGGTTCGGCGCGGGCGGCGCCTCTCGTGAAGTCGCGATCCAAGGGAGCTTCATGATAGGCCGGCACCCCTGACTAAGGCCTGGGGGAGGGGGCGGCCAAGTTTCCTCTCGGACCGGGCGGGGGCCTCGACCGCCCGCTCTAGACCGGGATTTCTGCCCCAGAATCCCAGATTTCTTTGGGAACCCGGGGGGTGGCGGCTACCATGTCCCTCCCCGGGATACCCACACCGGCCGCGTCTTTGCTATCAAGGCTTGGCCCGAGACTGCCAACCCCGGGCATGAACAGCACGCGTTGGTTGGCTCCGGAACATAGAGAATGCGCAGGCTCGGCACCTTAGGGCGGCTGTTTAAAACGGTTCACGCGGCCCACCTCGCTGTCGCGATGTCGGGGCGCTCCGCGCAGCTCGCCGGCATCGGCGGCGTCGCGGTCGCAGCGGTGCTCGTCGCCGGCTGCCGCGTGAGCGAGGACGACCTGCACCGCTGGGAAACCACGCAGCGCGGGCCTGAGAAAATCCAGGCGGTCCTCAAACACAACAAGTACGAGATGCCACTCCGGGTCGAGGCCGCGGTCTCGCTCATCCGGATGAAGGCTCGCGGGGGGCGCTTCGTGGGGATCGACATGCTCGTCGACACCCTCAGCGAAATCCCTGGCCCCGAGCGCGACAAGATCCTCGATGGGCTCGTGCCCGTCCTCGTTCGCGAGCTCGAGAAGGACCCGCCGATCGCGCAGAGCGGCCAGCCCGCGCCGCCCGATCCTTCGTTCCCGTACAAGGACGCGGCCTACGCGATCATGACCTACGAGAACGAGGGCGCGGGGAAGAAGGTCCTCCTCACCGACGAGAAGCTCCGCGCAACCCTGCGCTCCACGCTCATCGCCTGGGCGATGCGGGACTTCGATCGCCGCCTCGAGAACCGCACGCAGAAGTACGGCATGGAGCAGCTCCTCACCTTCCTCGGTGAGGACGGTGTGGCCGGCCTCCCCGAGAAGGTCACGCGCGACTCCAAGAACCTCGATCGCATCGCCAAGCTCATCAAGGAGCTCGCGTCGAGCGCCACGCGTGAGGCAGCGAGCATCAAATACGTCGAGGTCGCCAAGTGGATCCTGTCGCAGGACTGGGTCGACCTCTACAAGCCGCAGCTCGAGGCCGCGAACCAGCGCTCGAAGCTCGAGCCCACGCCCGAGCAATTTCAGCAGCAGCTCGAGAACTACCAGGACGAAGAGTTCCAGCGCTTGCTCGGCCACCTCAAGGAGGTCGGTGGCAAGGCCGCGGTGGACTTCTGCTTGGAGGTCGCCGGCGATCTCAAGCAAGGCAAGGACGATCGCGAGAAGGGTCGGCTGAAGGATCGCAGGCTCTACGCGCTGAACGCGCTCGAGCTCAAGCTCGACCCGAAGAACGCGGATCACCTGAAGCGCATCTTCGACATCGCGACGAGCGACTCGCCCCCCGAGGTCCTCGACCTCGCGCTCGCGCGCATCGGCGAAATGCCGCGTGATCAGGTCATCGGCAAGCTCTACGAGACCTTCACGAAGTCCGAAAAGTGGAAAATGCGGCAGGTCGTAGGTCGAATCATCCTGCGAATGTCGAAGCTCGAGAACCTCGACGAGTTCATGTCGAAGCTCCCCGAGAAGGAAGCCAAGGGCTTCAGCATGCCCGAGGCTCTCACGTTTGGCGCGCTGTTCGCCGGCCTGCGCGAGGGTGACGTTCGCAAGGCTCTGGCGAAGTACCTGCCCGAGTCGACCCCGGTCGCACAGCGAGTGACCGCGCTCACGTTTTACTATCACTGGGGCACGCCCGACGACGTGAAGTCGACGCTCGCGCCTCTCGAGGCGGACAAGGTCGTGATGCCCGTCTGTGACACCGACGCGGACTGCAAGTGGGTCTGCTACGTGGCGACGGATCCGAAGAAGCCGGAAGAGAAGGGGCCGAAGGACATCAAGACCTTCGGCGACTACGTCAAAGACTGCATCGAACCCGCGGTCGCCGAGCGCGAAGAAGCGCGGAAGGCCGCGGAAGCCAAAGCGGCTGGCGACAAGAAGTGAAGGCCTGAAGATGAGCGCTGATCCGAACAAGAAGAGCGCGCGCACGTTCCAGTGTCGCGATGTTCTGTGGGAGACGTTCGAGCAGATGGCTCGCGAGCTCGAGTGCTCCATCGACTACCTCATCAACGAGTCGATGAAGCAATACGCGCGGCAGCGGAGCTACAGCCCCAGCCCCGGCCCCCGCACGCCGTTCCCTGGTGCAGCCTTCACGCCTCCGCCGCCCGCTCCGCAGCAGCCCCCTGGCATGCCTCCGATCCCGCAGCCCCCAGGCGGCGGGATGGGCGGGCCACCGGGCGGCGGCATGGGCGGACCCCCCCCCTACCCGGGGGGAGGGGGGCAGTTCGGCGGTCCGCCGCCGCCGCCTCCCAACTACGGCAGCGGCTCGCGCATGCCGCCTCCTCCGATGCCGCCGGGCATGCCTCCGCCGCCCCCGATCCCCGGGCCCCCGGCCAGCCCCAAGCGCGCGAGCATGCCCCCGCCGCCAGGCGCGATGGGTGGTCCGGGCATGGGCCCGCCGATGGGGCCGCCGCCTGGTCGTCCACCGGGTCCGCCAGGGCCTCCTCCGCCTCAGAGCATGCGCTCGGGTGGGCCTCCCGGTCCTCCCAACATGCCGCCTGGGATGGGTCCGCCGCCTCAAGGGATGGGCGGGATGGGTGGTCCTCCGCCTCCTCCAGGCGGGCCGCGCAAGCCCCCGAGCGTTCCTCCGCCTCCGCCGCCGCCTCCGGGCAACTTCGGCGGCGGGCCTCCTGGGTACTACCCCCCGGGGGGAGGGGGTCCTCCGCCTCCGCCGCCGCCCGGTTTCCCGCCGCAGGGCCCTGCGCCTTATGGTGGGGCGCCGCCCCCGCCAGCTTACGGCGCCGCTCCGCCGCCTCCGCCGCCCCAGATGGGTGGCCCCGCTCCTGGTGGCGGGATGCCAGCGCCCGGCGCGCCCGGCACGCTCTACGTCATCTACAACGGCCAGCGCGTCCCGGTGAACAAGGACCGGTTCATCATCGGCCGTGGCAAACAGTCAAGCGACATGACCATCAAGGACCCGAACGTTTCGCGTCAGCACGCGATGGTCGAGTACCTCAACGGTCAGTACTACATGGTCGACATGGGCTCGACGAACGGCGTCGAGTACAACGGCCAACGCATCGCTCGCAAGGCCATCGCCGAGGGCGACCTCTTCAGGATCTGCGACCACGAGGTCCGCTTCTCGTACCGGTGAGGGGCCGGTGCGCGCGCTGCCCTTCGTCAAGCTGCGAGCCGTCGCCGCGCTGAGCGCGGCGGCTGGTCTCGCGCTCGGCGCGGCGGCGTTTCAAGCGCCTGCTGTTCACGCCGAGCCCGCCTGCCAGGAGAAGGCCTGCGGGGACGCTCGCGCCGCTGGTCCGTGGACCGACTCGAACATCGTGCTGCCCGATTGGGCGACCGCCGTGCGCGTGGTGCGCGGCGACGAGTACATCCTCGAGGATCCGCGGTCCGCGTCGTCTCGGCGTGGCTCGGCTGCGCGCGAGGCTCGCCTGCCGCTCTTCGGGGCGCGCTACGGCGCGGGCTGCTCGGCGCCGTGGTACTCGGTGGGCCCGAGCGCATGGATCTGTGGTGACTACGTCGAGCTCGCGCGCGGCACTCCGATCCCCGCTTCGGGCCGGACCTTCGCGGCGTCGAACGACGGCCTGCCCTTTCGCTACTACTTCGTCGGTCCGGACGGCACGTCGGGCTACAAGCAGCTGCGCGAGGTCGAGATCGTCGAGCCCACCGTGAACCTCGAGCCTGGCTTCGCCGTCGCGATCACGGAGGAGGCCTCGGTCGAGGGCCAGCGCTACGGGCTCAGCGGCAACGACGTGTGGATCCCGATGAGGGATCTCTCGCCCGCGCGGCCCTTCTCGTTTCAGGGCGCAGAGATCCCCGCCGGCGCGGAGAAGACCATCCCCGTCGGGTGGGTGGTCGCGTCGAGCGCCCGCGTCTTCACGGGTGCGTCGACAGCGTCGAGCGCGGGCGTCTCGCTCGCCCAGTTCGTGAAGGTCGACATCCTCGAGGAGAAGGGCAGCTTCGAGAAGTTCTACCGCATCGACGACAACCGCTGGGTTTTGGCGAAGGATATCCGCCGACCGACGATCGCTCCTCCGCCGAAGGAGATCGACGTCGACGCTCACGAGCGCTGGATCGACGTCGAGCTCGCGACGCAGACGCTCGTCGCTTACGAGGGCAGCGCGCCGGTCTTCGCGACGCTCGTGTCGACGGGGCGCGGCGCGCCCGGCACGGCGAACGCCACGCCGAAGGGCACCTTCCACATTTGGGTGAAGCTCGCGTCCGCGAACATGGACAACCTCGAAAACGAGAACGCGAACCGCTTCTACCGGATGGAGAACGTGCCCTTCGTCCAATACTTCGACAAAGGCGTGGGCCTGCACGGCGCGTACTGGCATCGCTCCTTCGGCAAGGTCCGGAGCCACGGCTGCGTGAACCTCGCGCCGCTCGACGCGCAGCGCCTCTTCTACTTCACGTCGCCGCGGCTGCCCGCGGGTTGGACGGCGATCTTGCCGACCGATCTCGAGCGCGGCTCGCTCGTGCGCGTGCGCTGATGGTCGCGATCATCTCGACGTTCCGCGAGCTCGATCGCCTGCGGCAAATCTACGTCGTGCTCGTGCGACACGGCTTCGCCGACGTCGCGCGCCGCCTCGGGCTCGGGGCCGCGAAGTCGAGCGACACCACGAAGGCCCTGCCCGCAGGCGAGGGCGACGCCGAAGAGGTCCACGTCTCGGAGCCTCCGCCCGACGAGATCAAGAAGAGCCCGCTCGCCGAGCGCGTGCGCCTCGTCGCGATGGACCTCGGGCCCTCGTTCGTCAAGCTCGGGCAGATCGCGTCGACGCGCGCCGACATCCTCCCCGCCGAGTGGATCCGCGAGCTGAAGAAGCTCCAAGACGAGGTCTCGCCGCTCCCGTTCGAGGCCATCAAAGAGGCCGTCGAGGCCTCGCTCGGCGCGCCCATCGACAGCGTCTACGAGAGCTTCGACGAGAAGCCTCTCGCCGCCGCGTCGATCGGCCAGGTGCACCGCGCGCGGCTCAAGACGCCCGAGGGCAGCGTGGACGTCGTCGTGAAGGTCCAGCGCCCCGGCATCCGCGCGACCGTCTCGAGCGACCTCGATCTCCTGCATCGGCTCGCGAAGCTCGTCGAGCGCACGATCCCCGAGTCGAAGCTCTACCACCCGAGCGGGCTCGTCGAGCAGTTCGACCGCGCCATCACCGCCGAGCTCGACTTCCTCCAAGAGGGCGAGAACGCCGTCCGCTTCCGAGCGAACTTCGAGGGCTTCCCCGGCGTCCGCTTCCCTCTCGTGCACAAGCAGGCCTCGTCGAAGCAGGTGCTCACGCTCGAGCTCCTCCCCGGAAAGAAGGTCTACGACGCCATCGAGGGCGACGGCTTCTCGGGCGAGAAGATCGCGAAGACCGCGGTCGGCGTCGTCGTGAAGATGATCTTCGAGCACGGTCTTTTCCATGCCGATCCGCACCCGGGGAACATCCTCATCAGCGGCACGCCGGACGACCCGGTGCTCGGCCTGATCGATTTGGGGATGGTCGGGCGCCTCTCGCCCGAGATGCGCGATCGCTGTATCGATCTCATGCTCGCGGCAGCGCGCAAGGATCACGTCGCGATGGCCGACGCGCTCTACGCGATGGCGATCCCCACGAAGCGCGTGGACATGCGCGCCTACCGCGCGGAGGTCGCCGTCCTCTCGGAGAAGTACCTCGACAAGCCGCTCGGTGAGCTCGACGTCTCCGCGATGCTCGCGGACCTCATCGGCGGCGCGCAGAAGTTCGGGCTCGAGATCCCGCCCGACTTCCTCCTCGTCGGCAAAGCCCTGATGACCATCGAGGGCATCGGCAAGGAGATCTACCCCGAGCTCGACATCTTCAACGAGTCGAAGCCCTACTTCGCCGAGCTCCTCAAACGACGCTACTCACCCGAGCGCATCGGCAACGAGCTGCTCCGAGGCATCGAGCGCCTCGGCACCAGCACCTACGATCTGCCGCAGCTCTCGCGCGAGGTGCTCGACGATCTGCGGCTCGGTCGGCTCACCATCAACGCGAGCGATCACGGGCTACCCCTCTCGCTCGATCGCTTGGGGCGTCGCGTCTTCTCGGCCGTGCTCGTAGCGGCCGCGCTCGTCTCTGGCGCGTGGCTCCTCGCCGCGGGCTTCTCGCGACTCGGTCATGTCCTCGTCGCGTCGGCAGCCGTCGTCCTCGTGCTCCACGTCTTCTTCGACCTACGTCGCAAATAATCCCCGCCGCTTCCTCGCCCATTCGCTGACATGAATGTAGGCGAACTCGGCTCTCTATATTGTATTGTCCCGGCTCCTCGGGTTCGCGGCGGGATTGGAATGTATATTCATCAACCCCAATTCACGCTCGGCAGCGGCGGCCCCGGCTTCGCGAAGTAATAGCCCTGGAAGATGTCGCAGCCCAACGACGAGAGCATGTCGAGCTCGGCGCGAGTCTCCACGCCCTCGGCGACCACCATCAGATCCATCTCGTCGGTGAGGCGCGCCATCGAGCGCACGATCTTCTGTTTGGTGGCGCTCTGGTGAACGTCGCGCACGAGCGACATATCGAGCTTCACGACCTCGGGCTCGAGCTGAGCGAAGCTGGCGAGCCCCGAGTAGCCAGCACCCAAATCATCAATCGCCACGCGGAAGCCCATTTGGCGCAGCGTCGCGACGCGCACGCGCACGTCCCCGACCTCGTCGAGCGCGGCGCGCTCCGTGATTTCGAGGACGACGCGGGACGCGATCTTCGAGAGGGGCTCGTCCGGATCGAGCAGCGTCGGATCGGCGAGGTCTCGGACGTGGAGGTTCACGAACAGGAGCGCCGACGGGTGCGCCGACACCATGTCCGTCGCCGCGCGCCTGCGGATCGTGCGACCGAGGAGATCGAGCTGCCCGAGGCGCTCTGCGGCCTCGAGCATCGCGCCCGGGTGCGGCAGAGCAGGCTCGCGCGAGCGGAGGAGCGCTTCGTATCCGAGCACGACCTTCTTCTTCAGGCTGACGATGGGCTGGAACGCGACCCACAACGAGCCGAGCGCGCGCGCGAACGTAGCCTCCAAGGTGGCTCGGTCGCCCGGGCCCATCCCGTTGCCGAGGAGCTCCGCGGCGCTTGCCTTCGCCCGCGCGACACGGTGGTAGCAAATCGCCTTGTGGAGCGTGTCCTTCAGGTCTGCGTAGGAGAGCGGCTTCGTCAGGTAGCGAAACGCGCCGAGCTCCAAGGCTTGCGCGGCCGTCGTGACCGTCGGCTCACCCGTGAGCACGATGAACGGTATGATCCCATTGCGCTCTCGCAGCTTGCGTAGGAGCTGAATCCCGTCCATTTCGGGCATCGCGATGTCGCTCAGGATCGCGTCGTATTCACGGTGCGCGATGCGATCGAGCGCGGCGACCCCGTTCGGCGCTGTATCCACCGCATAACCGAGCCGCGCCATCAATCGCTCGAACCCCGCGCGCAGCTCTTCGTTGTCCTCGACGAGGAGCACGGTCGCTTTGTTTTCGGCCGTCGATTCCGCTGAATGGTCACTCATGCTGACGCGTCCTCTTTGTGTCTTGTCAGTGGCTGTCTTGTAGTCGGCACTGTTGTCCGTCGACGGCACGCGCCCAACGACCTGCATTCCAAGGACCCTGCACGTGCTGTTCCACGGTCGTCGGGAGCTGACGTCGGCGCAACGAGCCAATTCTATTGAGGCGGTAGAGCCGACGCGAGGGTCAATCTCAAGTCAAGAACGCTGGAGGTCTCAACGCGGGATCGAGCCCGGTTCCTCAGCGGCTGGGTCTGTCGAGGACCTCCCGGACCTTGCGGGTCAGTGACGCTGCTGTAATCGGTTTTTGAAGGAAGGCCGAGCCCGAGTCGAGCACCCCGTGCTGCAGGACAGCGTTGTCCGTATAACCCGACATGAACAGGACCCGCACGTTCGGGCGCAAGTTCTGGATTCGCTCGGCCACGAGCCGCCCATTCATCAGCGGCAACACGACATCCGTGAGCAGCAGATCGATGCGGGTCCCGCGCTGTTCGGCGATGATGAAGGCCTCGCCGCCATTGCTGGCTTCGAGCACGACATATCCACTCTTGCGCAGCACGGTGCACGCGACGGCGCGGACCTGGGGATCGTCTTCGACGAGGAGGATCACCTCGTGTCCCCCTTCCGACTTGGGCGCGCTCGGCTTCACCTCCGACGTGCTCTCGACCGTCGACGTCCGCGGGAAATAGACCTTGAAGGTCGCGCCGCGCCCGGGCTCGCTGTACACCCAAATGTGACCACCGCTCTGCTTCACGATGCCGAACACGGTCGCGAGCCCGAGGCCGGTGCCTTTGCCTTGGCTCTTCGTCGTAAAGAACGGCTCGAATATCCGCGCTTGCGTCTCGGTGTCCATTCCCTCGCCGGTGTCGGACATCGCGAGCATGACGAACTCGCCGGGGCGCACGTCGTGATGTTCGTTTGCGTAGCTCTCGTCGAGTGTCACATTGGCGGTCTCGATGGTCAGCATGCCCCCCCCAGGCATGGCGTCGCGCGCATTGACCGCCAGGTTCATGATGATCTGCTCGATCTGTCCGGGGTCGGCCTCGATGCTCCAGAGCCCCGAATCTGACAATATGGTGAGTTCTACGTCCGCGCCGAGCAGGCGGCGCAGCATCTTCTCGAGCCGCGTGAGGGTGGCCCAAAGTGACAGGACCCTCGGCGCGAGCACCTGCTGCCGACTGAACGCGAGCAGCTGTTGGGTGAGCTCGCTGGCTCGGTGCGCAGCCTTGGTGATTTCCTCGAGATCGGGGCCGAGGTCGCTCCCTGATCCCAAATCGCCGCGCATGAGCTCCGCGCAAGTCATGATCACCGAGAGGACATTGTTGAAGTCGTGGGCGATCCCCGCCGCGAGCCGACCTACAGCCTCCATCTTCTGGCTTTGACGGAACTGGGCCTCGAGCCGCTTCTTCTCGGTGAGGTCGATGGTGACAGCGATGTTCTCGCCGTGCTCGAGGGGCGCCAGCGCGACCAGGATGGGAACTCTCCTGCCGTCGCGCGCTCGACACTCTGCCTCCCACGTCTGGTGTGGAGCGCTCGAGGCTTGTCGCCGCCCGCCGAGCAGGTCGCTCACGTTGGCTCCTGCGCGCAAGTCGGCGCGCGACCAACCGACCATATTCAGGAATGTGTCGTTGGCCTCCAGGGCGCGACCAGCCTGATCCAAAACGACGATGCCCATCATCCCCGACTCCGCGAGCCGCCGAAATCGCATCTCGCTCGCGCGGAGAGCGCTCGTTCGCGAGCGTGCAGTCTCGAGACAAGCCCGCACGCGTGTGACGAGCTCTCGGGCAGAGAAGGGCTTGACCAGATAGTCGTCAGCGCCGGCCTCGAGGCCTTGAACGACAGCTTCTTCACCAGCCCGCGCTGACAGCAATATCACTGGCAAATGACGTGTCTCGGCCGCCGCGCGGACGGCGCGCACGAGGCCGACACCGTCCAATCGAGGCATCATGACGTCGCTCAGCACCAAGTCGGGGGGCGCTCTGCGGATGCGCTCGAGCGCGGCCTCTCCGTCTGCCGCAGTCTCCACTCGCCAATGACGGCCGAGCAGCGAAGCGATGTAGTTCCTCAAATCGGAGTTGTCGTCGACGACGAGCACGCGGGCGGCATCCGGAGTCGCCCCGAGCTCTGCGAGCGGCGCGCCCTCCTGCCAATTGGCGGCTTCGCTCAAGAGGGCTCGGATCACGGTGCCGCCTGGCTCCCGCCTGTTCGTCCACTCCTCGACGATCTCCTTGGGTACGTGCGCCGAGCTCCGTGGCAAGGAGACGATGAACGTCGAGCCCTGCCCAACAGTCGACTCGACCGTTATGTCTCCTCGATGGAGCTTCACGAATTCGCGCACGAGCGCGAGCCCGATGCCAGTGCCCTCGATGCTGCGACCCGGCGCGCCCTCGACGCGGTGGAATCGCTCGAAGATCCGCGGCAAGTGGTCCGCCGGGATCCCGATGCCAGTGTCGCGCACGACGAGCTCGACGCGCTCGCCAGCGGCTCTCAGCTCGACGGAGACGCGGCCGCGCTCCGTGAACTTGAAGGCATTGGACAGGAGGTTTGCGACTGTCTTTTCCCACATCTCGACGTCGACCCAGACAGGCTCGCCGAGCGGTGGACAGTGGACGCGGAGCTCGAGCCCGCCAGAGGTCATCAATGAATGGAAGGCCCCGGCGAGCCCCGCTGTCAGCGTCGCCAGATCGGTCGGCGCGAAGAGCGGTTCTTGTCGACCCGCCTCGAGCCGCGAGAACTCGAGCAGTCCATTGACGAGGCGATGCAAGCGAGCCGCGTTCCTGTGAATCGAGTTGAGCTCAGCGGCGCCGAGCGGGGCGCCGCGCTCGAGCGCGTCCTCGAGCGGGGCCAGCATCAAGGTCAACGGCGTGCGGAACTCGTGGCTGACGTTCGCGAGCAGCGCTGTCTTGGCCGCGTCGAGCTGTCCGAGCCGTTCGTTTGCCGTCCTGAGCTCGCGATTCGCGTCGGAGAGCTCCTGACTGCGACGGAGGACCTCTCGCTCCATTGCCTGCGTTTTGTCCCGGAGGACATGGCCGAGCTCTGTCGCTTGGACGAGCTCGGTGACGTCCTCCGCCCGATGAAGAATGTAGAGGACGTGGCCCTCAGCCGACAGAATCGGGGTGTTCTTGGGACTCCAATATCGGGTTTCGAATTGCCCATTAGGGCCGCGAATGTCGTAGCGCTGAACGGCCATCGGGTCGGGCGCGTGCGTGGCGAGCACGCGCTCGAGCGAAGCGCGCAGGTTGCTCGACCCGTTGGCGTCGGGGGTCTCGGGATTGTCGGGAAAGATCTCGAAGAGCGGGCGGCCGATGGTCGCTTCACGCGTCGTTTGGGTCGCGCGCAGGCGGGCCTCGGTCGCAGCGACTATCGTGAACCGCGGGGAGTCCGGCAGCAGCACCAATAGCTCGTCCGGTGAGGACTCGAACAGGAGTCGAAAGTCGACGTTGTCGAGCTCCGAAGCGGACATCGGCTTGTCTCGTCCCTCAACCATTGGATGTTCGCTTCGTGCGAGGAAGCGCGCCTGGAGTCTACGCCACTATGGCGATGTTCAAAGCAGATTCCGATACATGTGATCCGTTGATGCGCATGGCGACGTTGCTCGTAATAAAGTGACGGCGTTGTCAGCGGTGAGAGGCTCGGCTCGAAATGGATGCGCGATCGCGCCACCAAGTGACGATGGCGCACGCGAACGAGCGAGCGTATGAAGCGAGCCGGAGCATGAGCGGGCGGAGTCGAGGGCGAACGGCGGCCGGGTACGCTGCCACATTGGGCGGCGCCTACGTCGTCACCGCCGGGCTCTACATCGTCGTCTCGGGGCACGTGGCCGCGGACATCGCGAGCAGCTTCGAGGAGCTCCACGACATCGAGCTCTACAAGGGCCTCGCGTTCGTCGTCGTCACCGGAGCGCTGCTCTTTTTGCTGGCGTACGCGCTCTTCCGACGCCTCCTTCGCTCGACCTTCGAGGTCGCACAATCGCGTGAGGCCATCCTCCGCGCGGATCGGCAGGTGCTGCCGGGCCTGCTCGCCGCGTCGATCGCCCACGATTTCAAGAACGCCCTGGCGGTCGCGCAGACCAACGCGACGCTCCTCGCCGAGGATCCCACGGCCGACGAGCGCAAGGAGATCCTCCAGGATCTCGCGAGCGCCCTCGACCACGCGAGCGCGCTCGCTCGTGATTTGAGCAAAGCGGGCAGCTCCTCGGCGTCCGGGGAGGCGAAGGACGTGGACGTTCGCAGCGTCGTCGCGGACGCGGTAGAGTTCGTGCGACACCACCCTCACGCGCGCGCCCGCACGCTGCGGTTCGAGCGCAGCGAGCCGCTCCCCGGCAGGGTGTTTCCCACGCTGGTCCATCAGATCGTCAGCAACCTCGTGCTCAACGCGCTCGATGCCGTCGCAGCCGGTGGGCACGTCGCGGTGCACCTCGACCAGGCGGGCGACGCGCTGGTGCTCGAGGTCCATGACGACGGGCCTGGCCTCGCCCCGAACGACGAGAGCCGCATCTTCGATCCGTTCTTCACGACCAAGCCGGACGGCACGGGGCTCGGGCTCGTGTCGGTTCGGACCTGCGCTCAGCTCCACCGAGGAGACGTCACGGCTGGCCGCTCGAGTGAGCTCGGCGGGGCCCTCTTTCGTGTGACGCTGAGGCCGCCCGAGTCGGGGGGGCGCGGAGCACATGGGGGGCGGATTGAGCCCGCCCGCGAATAGTTTGAGTTACAAACTGTAAAGTAAGCGTTCGACGCGAGCCATCGCAGGACTGCGCGGCTCGACCCAATGCCGAGACGTTACGCGCGACGGCTCTGGACACATCGTAACGTGCGAAATTATTAGAAGAATAGCGCTCGCTTCAGTTCACGCGCGAGCGCGATTTCGGTTAGAGACGGCGACCCATGGAAGAGGTTGACGTCGTCATCGTCGGGGGTGGTTTTGCAGGCATGTGCGCGGCGCGCGCCATTGGCCGGCTCGGTAAGAAGGTGCTCGTGCTCGAGGCGAGGACTGGCTCCGACCCGCGCTTTCGGGGCGAGCTCATGCATCCACCCGCCGTCGAGGTCCTCCGCGAGCTCGACCTGCTCGAAGCTCTCGTGGCCGATGGCGGGGTCATGGTGGACGGCTTCGCCACCGTCCTCGGGGAGGGCAAATCACTCGTAGAGCTGCCGTACGCGGAGGCTGGCGGCCCGAGCTGCAAGGGGTTCTCGATGGAGCACCCCAAGATGGTCGCCTGCTTTCGGCGTGAGATCGGGCGCGACTCGGGTGTCACGCTGCGGACAGGGGTCAAGGTGCACGAGCTGCTCTTACAAGACAGTAAGGTCGTCGGGGTGCGTACCGACGAGGGCGACATTTACGCGCCGCTCACTGTCGTCGCCGACGGCCGCCACTCCAAGCTGCGAAAGTCGCTCGGCTTCCCCGAGAACACCAGGCTGCTCTCCTATACCGCTGCGCTCTTGGTCGAGGATGGAGAGCTGCCGCGCCCGGGCCACGGTCACGTGTTTTACGGTCCTTTCGGACCGATATTGGCCTATCCAATCGATGGCGGGCGGGTGCGAATGTGCATCGACGTCCCCGTCGACGTCGAGAAGGGCCGCGAGAACGTGGTCGCGTTCCTGCGTGATCACTGCGCCCCGCACGTGCCGTCGCCCTTGCGCGCCGCGATGGAGCGCGCGCTCGACGTGCACGAGCTCGAGATGTGCGCGACCCACTCGATCTCGACCCGCCGCTGCGCCGCGCGCGGGGTCGTCCTGATTGGCGACTCGTGCGGATGCGCTCACCCCATCACGGCCGCCGGTATGATGGTCGCGCTGCACGACATCGCGGTCCTGTCGGACGAGCTCGGGCAGGAGAGCGACCTCGACAAGGTGCTCCTCCGCTATCAGGACCGTCGCTACGAGTTCGTGCGCGCCAGGGAGATCCTGACCGACGGTCTCTATGACGTATTCCGCCTCGACGACCCTGGCGCTCAGGCGATGAGGGACGGCCTACAGGAGTATTGGACCTCCGGGCCCAAGGCGCGCGCGGCCTCGATGGCGCTCCTCGCCGGGCTCGAGTCGCGGCTCGTCTCCTTCATCGCCGAGTACTTCAGCGTCGTCGGGCGCTCCGCGCGCGCCGTCGCGGGGAAGGGACTGCCAGGTTTGTCAGGATTGGGTCGGACAGCGCGCACCCAGCTCGTGCGCACGAGCGAGCTCGTGCTCAACGATCTGCGCCGGCGATTGCCAGTCCAAACCCAGCTCGTGTTCGGGGCGCGCGTCGCGGAGCGGCTGCTCGGGCGAGGCGTGGACCACGCGAGCGCGCCCTCGTGAGCGGGGCAAGACTCGGGACCACGAGATTGCGAAGTCGTCAGCGACACGACGAAAGGCGGGTAATCGGTGACCTTTCTATATAGCTCAATCGCCGCGACCTTGTTGGTGAGTGGCGTCTTGGTCCTTGTCATGGCGTGGGCCAACAAGAGCCCGCGGTTCGAGGCTTATCGCATTAAACAAGGCCCGACTGGCGTGCCGCGAAAAGGGCGGGAGCGGACCATGGCGCTCATCGGCGTCCTCTCGCCGACGCTCGTGTTCGCGCTCACGATCCTGGGCCGCCATTCGCTCTTCGTCGAGGCGCCAGCCGCGCCGTTGCGCGTCGTGCGGGAGGTCACCCTCGTCCTCCTCACCTACGACTTCACCTACTACTGGCTGCATCGCATATTGCACCACCGCTCGCTGCTCCGGTTCATCCACGGCTATCACCACCGGGCGAAGAACCCGACCGCGCTCGAGAGCTTCTACCAGCACCCCATCGAGGCCGTCGCCGGCATCGGGCTTCTGTTCTTGGTGACCTATGCGCTCGGGCCTGTGACGACAGTGTCGTTCGCGCTCGTGTTCTTCCTCTATTCGGTGCTCAACGTCCTCGTGCACAGCGGCTTCGACACGCGATCGCGGCTTTTTTACCCGATTGACCTCATCACCCGGCGACACCACGCCCACCACAGCTCCGATCCGGAGAAGAACTACGCCTCGATCACCCCGATCCCGGATTGGCTATTTCGGACTGCGGTCTGACTCCCGGTAGAACCCGACTCGAGCGCCCCAGCGCGAAATCCGGGGCCACGCGCTCGGCGTGCTTAAGGAAAACAAGACTGGGCCGACTTTGGGCATGTCGGGTCATAGGACGGCTCCACGTGGAGCCGTCACTGTGGGTCTCGACATACGGGGCCACCACACATCGCGGTCATACGGCTCAGGTGGGCCGACATTCGTCCCCGCCGGGTCGACTGTCCGCGGTGCTGGGAATGGCCAGTCTTTGTGTGCAGGATTGTGAGCGGAGGCGCCGTAGATGCCATCCAGAAACCCGTCGCTGAGGATTGAAGACGATGCCTGTGCTGCTCCGCGGCACGCATCGACTGGGATCCTGCGCGGTATCCGGAGCATCCATCAGCTCCTCCGTCGTGAGCGAGACCCGCGCGCCCTGCTTCAACAGGTCTGCGAGATCCTCGTCGAGGCGCGTGGCTTCCCCGCGGCCCTCGCCGTCGAGCCCGTCGAGGCCGGGCGAGTGTCGCTGATCGGTGGCGCGGGTCTCCTCGGTGAGCTCGGCGCGCTCCACAAAACCCTGGCTGCGGGCATCTGGCCCGAAGAGCTCGACAACGCGCGGCTCAGCTTCAGGGTCCAATCCGCGCACGAGCCCCTGCCGAACGGGGCGCCCGCGAAGGACGCCGTGGTCGCGATCGCTCGACTCACGAGCGAGGGGCGGAGCTTCGGGGCTCTTTTCGTCGCGCTGCCCGTCGAGGCCGTCGCCGACGACGACGAGCTGGCGCTGCTCGGGGATCTGGCGTGCGACGTCGCGTGTGCGCTCCGCGAGATCGAGGTCGAGGCCGAGAACGAGGCCGCGGACAGCGAGCGCCGATACCGCGCCCTCTTCGCCAACACGAACCTCGCCGTCGCGTATTGCACGCTCGAGTTCGACGCAGCGGATCGGCCGGTGGATGTCTTGGTGGTCGACGCGAACCCGTCGTTCTCGAGGCTCACCGGCTTGAAGGACGTCGTCGGCAAGCGGATGTCCGAGATCATCCCCGGCGTTCACGAGTCGGATCCCGCGGTGCTCGAGACGTACGCCAGGGTCGTCCGAACGGGGCGGCCCGAACGGCACGAGGTCTATCGCCACGCGCTCCGTATGTGGTTCGACGTGTCGTTGTGCGCGACGGGCTCGAACCAGTTCGTCGCGGTCTTCGACAACATCACGGGCCGCAAGCGCATCGAGGATGAGCTGATGCGCAATCAGTCCTTGCTCGGCTCGTTCTTCGAGAGCCCAGGGACCATGCGGGCGGTGCTCGAGCTCGACGGAGACCGCGTCGTGCCGATCGCGATCAACGCCGAGAGCGTCGCGTTCGCGTCGACGGACGCGCGCCGCCTGCTCGAGGACGGCGCGCTCTTCCTCGGCGGTGGTGAGACCGCACGGCTGGTCACCGCGGCGAAGCTCGCGCTCTCGATCGGCTCGGCCGTGACCTACGAGTGTCATGCGGGTCCGCGCTGGGCGAACAAGTGGTTCGCGCTCACCGTCAGCTCTGCGGGCACCAGCGAAAACGGCAACCCGCGGATCGCGCTCGAGGCGAACGACATCAGCGAGCGAAAGAACGCCGAAGAGCAGCTCCTCCGCGTGCAAGCGGAGCTCCACGCGGCGCAGCGCCTCGAGGCCACGGGGCGTCTCGCGGGCGGCGTCGCGCACGACTTCAACAACCTGCTCGCGGTCATCCTCAGCTACGGCGAGCTCGCCATGGCCGACCTGGGCGAGGAGAACCCCGTCCGCGCCGATCTGCTCGAGATCCGCCGCGCCGGCGAGCGCGCCGCCATGGTGACTCGGCAGCTGCTCGCCTTCAGCGCGAAGCAGGTGCTCACCCAGTCGATGCTCGACATGAACCAGGTCATCGCGGGCTTCGAGCAGATGCTGCGACGCTTGCTCGGCTCGAACATCGGGCTCGACCTCGCGCTCGCGCCGCACCTCGACCCCGTCCGCGCCGATCAGGGGCAGATCGAGCAAGTGCTCATGCACCTGGCGATGAACGCACGCGAGGCCATGCCGAGCGGCGGCAGGCTGACCATCGCCACCGCCAACGTGGAGCTCGACGAGCAAGCGGTGCGCGAGCCTGGATTCGCGGGTGGCCCCTTCGTCGTGATCACCGTCAGCGACACCGGCGTCGGCATGGACGCGACGACGGCTCAGCACGTGTTCGAACCGTTCTTCACGACGAAACACAAGAGCGAGGGCGCTGGTCTGGGGCTCTCCGCAGCGCACGGCATCGTTCGTCAGAGCGGCGGCTTCATCCACGTCCTCAGCGAGCGCGGTCGCGGGAGCACCTTCGAGGTGTATCTGCCGCGCGCCGCGCCGGCCGAGCCCGTCGTCGTGCAGACAGCTCCCTTCACGGCTCGCGACGGCGAGTGCGTGCTCATTGTCGAGGGCGACGCCATCATGCGCAGGCTGACCGAGCGCATCCTCGCCCGCGCCGGGTACGAAGTTCACTCCGCGGTCAACGTCGACGGAGCGCTGGCGCTCTGCGAGGGCGAGTCCGTGCGCCCGTTCGACCTGCTCCTCTTCGATCCGCTGAGCACAGTGGGGACGCAGGCGCTCCTCACCGTGCTCGAGCGGCGCTGGCCTCGAATGAGGGTCCTCCACATGCAGGCGCTCTCGAGTTCGCACGCGCCGCATATCGCGGAGGGCGCGCCTGCTACGCCGTCGATCCGCAAGCCCTTCGGTGCGATCGATCTCACCCGCAAGGTCCGCGAGATCCTCGACGCAGCATCATGATGCTCGACGCATCACGAAGCTCGCCAGGCGACCTCGACGGCCTGGGTGTTGACGAGCGCTTGGCGTAGGCGCTGCGCTGCCGTCGCCGAGAGACGCGTGCCCGCGGTGAGGAGCAGCATGCCGCGTGCGTTGAAGACGTCCTTCGCGAGCACCATCCCTTCTTTGAGCGCGGTGGTGCCGACGAGTACGTTCTTCCTCGACAGAACGCCCACGTGAACGTCGATGCGCGCGTCGAGCGCGCACAAGCTGAAGACCTCGGAGCGAGCCGTCGGTCCGATGAACGAGCCCAGCTTCTCCCTCGACAGAACCTCGGGCAAATTCCCCGAGAACGGGATCGCCTCACGCGCGAACGCTGCCTTGAGCGCGCCCATCGCGATGTTGGAGAACTCACCGATCATGTCGCCCTCGAGCTCGTTCGATGCGTTGCCGAAGAGGTGCGTCGCGAGCCGGCGCGCGCTCCCCGAGTCGGTGACGAGGACGATCCGCACCTCGAGCTCGTGGCCGGCGTTCGTGAGCCGGATTCCGCGGACGATCGAAGCGTCGAGGTCGTCGCTCGCGAAGCTCGCTGCAACGTCGACCGACAGGAAGCCCGAGAGCACCTGCTGAAGCTCGGCCGGCATCCTGCGCCACGCCGAGGCGCGGACGACGACGTCGACCATCGAGGTCGGCACGGGCGCGGCGCGGACCGCCGACTGGTGTGGGTTCGTGGGCGGCTGCGGTTCGACGGGCCGGGCGGCGCTCGGGGTGTTCGAGCTGATCGCGCGCAGGTTCTTGCGGGGTCGGAGCCTGCCGAGCAAGCGGTCCGCGGCGAGGAGGCGCGCGGACAGAAGCTCGGGGGAGATGGGTAGCCGCAGATCGGCGTCGCAGCCGGCTTCATACGCGAGGCGGAGCGGCTCCTCGGTCGAGGTCGACGTGGCTACAATAATGTAAGTGTAACCGGTCTGTGTCTCGCGGACGTGTCGGATGAACTCGACTGCGCTCGAGGCGTTCTCGGGGAGGGCGACGATGATGGGGTTCGCGGCGAGGGCCAGGCGGCGAGCTTCCCCGAAGTCGGTCGTGCCCCGTGCCTCCGGTTGGATCTGACGGAGGAGGCCGATGAGAGCGCTCGCGGCTGCGAGAGTGGGTTCGAAAAGAAGAATGCTCATGGGCGCCCCCGCTCGAGACCCGGGCAAACCTGGAAGGTTCGACGGACCTTCACAGGGCGCGCTTAAGCCGTTGCGGCGCTCAGCGGGTCAAGGCTTCGGTGCGCTCTCGATTTCGGGCGTCCACACGACGACTTGGTTGCGGCCGGCGTGCTTCGCCGCGTAGAGGGCGGCGTCCGCGCGCTCGATCAACGTGCCCGGCGCGAGGCTCGTGTTCGGCTCCACGGCGGCGACGCCGAAGCTCGCGGTGACGGTCAGCGCCGCGTCGTTGGTCGCGAACTGCGCCAGCTCCACGGCGGCGCGGAGCCGCTCCGCGACGAGCTTCGCGCCGTCGAGGTTCGTGTTCGCGAGCACGACGACCAGCTCTTCACCGCCGTAGCGCGCGACGACGTCGGCCTTGCGGACCCCCGCCGTGAGCGCCGACGCGACGGCGCGGAGCGCAGCGTCCCCGACGGCGTGACCGTGCGTGTCGTTGACCTGCTTGAAATGGTCGATGTCGACCATGACGATGGAGAGCGCGTGTCGATAGCGCGTGACCTTCGCGAGCTCGCTCGTGAGGACGTGATCGAAATGGCGCCGGTTCACGAGCCCCGTGAGGGCGTCGGTGCACGACATGCGGCGCAGCTCTTCGAGGGCGAGCCGAAGCCTCATGTGGACGAGGACGCGAGCGATGAGCTCGCGCGGATCGACCGGCTTCTGGACGTAGTCGCTCGCGCCGCGCTCGAAGAGCTCGAGCTTGCGAGCCTTGCTCGTGTCGGCCGTCAGGATGAGCAGCGGGATCTCGCGGAGCTCGGCGTGCGCGGCGCGCATGCGGAGCAGCTGCATGCCGTCCATCCCCGGCATGAAGAGGTCGCTCACGATGACGTCGGGCATCCGCTCCGCGACGGCGCGCAGCGCGGTAGCGCCGTCCGAAGCGACGAGGATGCGCTCGAAATGCCCGGATTGTTCGAGCTCCGTGACGAGGGCAGCGCGTTCCGAAGGGCTGTCGTCCACCACCAACACGATTCCGGAACCCACGTCGCTCCGCCCATCGGAGCACCTCCCCTCGATGGATGCACCACAATCGTGGGCGAGCATCCCTCCCTCTCACGCAGGCACCGAGTCTGCCTACGCTCTGCGAAAGATTCCCCCGAACGGCCACCCTCTGTGGTATGAGCGCTCCGCCTCGCGGCCAGGCACGCCTCTCTCGGAGCGCGTGCGCACAAGAGCTCGCCCATGCCCAAGCACGTCTACTGGCTCACGCTGCTCCTCGACTGGTTGTTCCCCGCGTTCAAAGAGAACGCGAAGAACCTGGGGCACACGCTTCTCGGGGACCCGAAGCACTCGCACCCCGACAACGAGCCGATCCTCACGGCGATGCTCTACATGGGCTTCTTGGTGATCCTCGCGATCATCGCCCGCAAGCGCATCATGAACTTGAAGGAGTCGGCGGTCCCGAGCGACAAGCTCACGCTCGTCACCTTCCTCGAGGTCTTCCTCGGCTACTTCTACAACCTGGCCAAGGACGTGATGGGCCCCGAGCGCGCGAAGAAGTACTTCCCGCTCATCGGCGCGTCGTCGCTCTTCATCATCTTCAGCAACCTGATCGGCATGGTCCCGGGCATGAGCTCGCCCACGTCGAACCTCAACGTCACCGCGGGCCTCGCGCTCGTCGTCCTCGTGGCGTTCAACTACTACGGCCTCAAGGAAAACGGCTTCGCGTACATCGCGCACTTCGCCGGACCGAAGCTGTACTTGGCGCCGCTCGTGTTCCCGATCGAGCTCCTGTCGACCATCATCATCCGGCCGATCACGCTGTCGGTCCGGCTCATGGTCAACATCGCCGTCGACCATCTCCTCGGCACCATCTTCATCGGGCTCGTCGTCCTGTTCGTGCCCGTGCCGCTGATGTTCCTCGGGCTCATCGTCTGCGTCGTGCAGACGCTCGTCTTCTGCCTGCTCACGTGCGTGTACATCGCGCTCGCGACCGAGAAGCACGAGCACGAGCACGGCGAGCACGCCCACGCGCATCACTGAATCAAGTTCGTCGGCGGGCTCTTCGCCCGCCGTGCTTCGCCCCACAAAATTCTC
This sequence comes from Polyangiaceae bacterium, assembly GCA_046351325.1. Classification (GTDB taxonomy): domain Bacteria; phylum Myxococcota_A; class Polyangia; order Polyangiales; family Polyangiaceae; genus Xiheicaenibacterium. The sequence continues at coordinate 400,952 of JAXLYR010000003.1, forward strand.
GATCACTTCGCAGGGTCCAAAAAATACACACGGCGCGATTCAGATCTGGAAAGCCGGAAAGAATCGCACTAGGACCCCGCCCAGCTTCGCAGTCGGTTCGAAAGGAGCGCACTCGGATGTCCCGTAAGAGCAAGCTGTTCACGTCCCTCGCCGCGTTTGCCGTGGCTCTTCTCGTGCCTGCGATCGCCTTCGCACAGGCCTCGGCCCCCGCGAACAAGTTCGACTCGAACTCGTACCTCGCGCTCGGCGCTGGTATCGCGATCGGCCTCGCCGCACTCGGGGGCACGCTCGGACAGGGCCGCGCGACCGCCGCTGCGCTCGAGGGCATCTCGCGCAACCCCGGCGCTGCCGCGCGCATTCAGACGCCGATGATTCTCGGCCTGGCGCTCATCGAGTCGCTGGTGCTCCTCGCGTTCGTCATCGCCTTCTTCCTCCAGGGCAAGATCGTGATGCAGTGATCCCACGTTCGCGGGGGCGCAGTTCGGGCTCCCGCAACGTGCGGATTTCCTACTTTCAACGCGGTGTCTTTCTTGTCGAGCTCGTCGCATCATGGCGAGCGTGAAGCTGGTGAAAGGCTCCGAAGTCTGGTTCGCCGAGCAGCGTGGTTCGTCCGTTTTGATGCGAACGAGCAGCGCAGGCGGTGAAGACCTGGCGACAGCGGCCGAGCTCGACAGCGAGCCGGCCGCGCTTGCGTTCCTCGTCCGCGAGCGAGAGCGGCGGCTCGCCGAGGGGTGGACGATCGCGGAGATGATCCCGCGCGCGTCGACCACGCCCCTGCACAGCAACAACGACGCGCTCGACGCCGCGTTCAGCGATCTGCGAGGCCGCGGCATCGTCGCGATCGCGAGCGGGCAGACCTCACCCGACGAGGCTTGGCGCGAGGTCCGTGAGGCAGCGCGCGAGGCTGGTTCGATGCGCGGCGTGTGCTTCTACGATGCGCACGATCTCGAGCGCGCCGTGCGCGGGCACGAGCTGATGCTCACGTTCGCGGCGCTGACCGACGACGCGCTCGAGCGCGACCGAGACGCGCGCGACTCCGCGATCGGCGTGGAGGTCGTCTCCATCCTCGAGAAGCACGGCGTCGCCGTCGACTGGGATGGTGAGGCGAGCGCGCGCATCGCGGTGCGCCCGCTCGAGTGGCACCGCTCGAGTTGAGCGCTCAGCGCGTGGGTTCGTCGTCGCCGTCGTCGCGGGGTCGAACGACGGTCGAGAGCGCGATCCCGATCGGCAAGGCGCCGTAGCCGAGGGCGAACGCGAGCCCCGAGACATCCGTGCGCTTGAGGATGATGTAGACGGCCGCGAACAGGCCGAGGAGCTTGAGCGCGCCGAGCACGGCCCACGGAGCGTTGCGGCCGTGCGGGGAGAGGATGTTCTCGCCGATGCGGGCGAAGAGCAGCAGGTTGAGCGTCGCGAGCGCGCCACCGACGAGCGTGCCCGTCGCCCAGCGCGCGTCGGTCGCGAGGCCTGCGATCACCGTGAGGCCGAACGTCGCGACCGCCGTCATGCGGATCGCCGCGACCAGCGTCGCGTCGCGCCGCGAGCGTCGCGCGGGCGTCGCAGGCGTGGGCTCCCGAGCGGGGCTCTCCGATCGATCTGTCGGCTCGGTCGAGCGGACCGGCTGCTGGTCGCTGATCATGATGCTTCGTCCTTCGGGGGTGCGGTCTCGTCCGAATCCGGGGGGCGCGGAGCGCCTGGGGGGCGGATTGAGCCCCCCAGCGAATCGTCCTTCGGCGTAGCAGAGCGCTCGCGCTCTCGCTCTCGGTGCACGCGATCGCTGTCCGTTTCGAAGAGCGGCGTCGGGTTGCCCTCGGCGGCCTCTTCACGCTGCGCGACGCGCTTCATGTCCGTGACCGCGCGCTGGATCGCTCGCACGCTCATCCCGACGCCGAGGGCCATCCCGATCCACACCCAGTAGGCGGTGCCCATCTTGCCGTCGAGCCACTGACCGCCGAGCAAGCCGAACAGCATCGACAGCACGATCTCGAGGCCGAGCGTGCCGTAGCCGCCGAGCCCACGGTACATCTCGAGCCGGCTCTCGCGCAGCGACGGGACCTTGGAGCGCGCACGCTCCTTGGGCGCAGGCGTCGGCGGCGCGGGCGCCTTGGCGTCGTCGGGAGTGCTCACCTACGGCTTCCTTCTCGAGGCGGGGCTCTCGAGCTTCTCGCCGCCGAGGACACGCTGCGCGTCGGCGAGGCGAGCGCGCACGAGCGCCTCGACCTGCGGGAGCAGCGCGCGCACGGCCTTGGCGCGGTGGCTGAGCGAGTTCTTCTCGGTGTCGTCGAGCTCCGCGAAGGTCCGACCCACGCCCGTCACGACGAAGAGCGGGTCGTAGCCGAAGCCACTCTCGCCGCGCGAGGTCCGCGTGATGAGGCCTTCGCAGCGGCCCTCGGAGAGGATGGGCTGCTCGGTGTCCGCGTACGGGTCCACCACCGCGATCACGCAGCGAAAGCGCGCCGTGCGGCCCGCGTCCTCGACCTCGTCGAGGGCCGTGAGCAGCGCCGCGTTGTTCTCGGCGTCCGTCGCGTTGTCGCCCGCGAAGCGCGCCGACCGCACGCCCGGTCGCCCGCCGAGCGCGTCGACCTCGAGGCCGGAGTCGTCCGCGATCGCGACGAGCATCGTCGCCTCGGCGGCGGCGCGGGCCTTGATGATGGCGTTCGCTTCGAAGGTGTTGCCGCTCTCGATCGGCGAGGCGAACGAGACGCCGGCTTCGTCGACGGCCACGAGCTCGACCGGGAGCGGCGCGAAGAGCGCGCGAAGCTCCGCGAGCTTGCCTGGGTTCTTGGTCGCGAGGACGAGCGTCATGCGCTTCGGCGCATCGGCCTCGAGGGCCCCTGCCTTGGCTGTCGACGCCGTCTCCATGGAACCTAGCTCCGCGGAATGAGCAGCTTGTCGAGGTCCACGCCGACCTGCGTGAGCACGGCTCGCTGTCGCGCGCAGAGCGCGCTCGTCGTCGCGAGCCCCGCGTCGATCATGCGGTCGAGCGTCGCGCGCTCGATCGGCTCGCCCTCGGCGGTGCCCTGTACCTCGATCACGCGGCCCTTGTCGGTCGCGACGAGGTTGAGGTCGACGCGGGCCTTGCTGTCCTCTTCGTAGACGAGATCGACCGCGAGCTCGTGCTTGGGGGAGTCACCCGCCGACTTGTCTTCGACGAGCCCGACGCTGATCGCCGAGACGAGCTCGCGCACGACCGGACGCGTCAGTTGGCCGCTCACGCGCAGCTTGTCGAGCGCGATCGCGACGGCGATGAAGCTGCCGGTGATCGACGCCGTGCGCGTGCCGCCGTCGGCCTCGAGCACGTCGCAATCGACCATCAGGCTGCGCTCGCCGAGCGCCGCGAGGTCGATCGCGCTGCGGAGCGCGCGCCCGATGAGTCGCTGGATCTCCTGCGTGCGGCCGCTCGGAGCCTTGCCGCGGCCGTCGCGAGACTCACGACGCGTGGGCGACGAGCGCGGGTGCATCTGGTATTCGGCGGTGAGCCAACCGGAGCCCTTGCCGGTCATCCACGCCGGCACCGACGAGTCGATCGACGCCGTGCAGAGCACGACGGTGTGACCCGCGCGGTAGAGGACCGAGCCCTCTGCGTTGCGGTGGAAGTGAGGGATGATCTCGAGGGGGCGCGGCGCGTCGAACGCGCGGCCGTCGGGGCGCGGCATGGCGCCCCCCTACCACGACAGCGCGGGGTGGGAAACGCCTAGCCCAAGTTCGGAGCTCACGGTGGATCCAGCACGACCAACGGTCGGAGCCGCTCGATCGCCTTGCGCTTGAGTCCACGGATCCGCATCAGCTCTTCGAGCCGCTTGAAGCGACCGCCGAGTTTGTCGCGAAGCTCCACGATCGCGTGCGCTTTTCGAGCACCGATCCCAGGGAGCCCGTCGAGCTCCGCTTCGGTCGCGAGGTTGAGGATGAGCCGCCCATCCGGGGTCCGCGCGCTCGACGACGACGGCGTATCGGGCCTGCCGCTGCTCGAGGTCGCGGCCGAGCTCACGGCAGGAGCGGGGGCATCGGCGGCATCGGTGACAGCGGTCGTGGTCGCCGACGCCCGCGAGAACGCGCCCGTCGAGGATCGGCTCGTGCTCGCGAACGCGCGACGAGTCGACAGCCAACGGTCGAGCGCGCCCGAACCGAGCGCGAAGAGCATCGCGAGGAGGGCGAGGAACGCCGCGACCTTGAGGAGTTTTTGAGGCCAGCGCGGCACTGCAGCCTCGCGCGCGAGCACAGGTGCGTCTTGGGTCATGCCGCGCGCGGTTGCGAGCTCCGTGCCCGAGACTTTCGCGCCGTAGCTCGCGCTCGGGTGCCGGCGGTCGTCGCTTTGCGGCTGGCGGACGCCAGCCGTTGAAGGGGACAAGATGCGCTGCTAGGTTCCGTGCCCCGTTTTTGCGCGGGGGCTTGGTGAGGGAATCGAAATGGCGAATCAGGGCGCGAACACAGGCAACGGACAGGCGATTCAGGGCCTGAATATTCAGGGTGGGGCCGCGATCGTCGCACCCGTCACTTCCTTCCAGAACGGCATCCCGCCGAACGCGCTCGTGGTGCTCCCGGTGCAGAAGATGACCGACGAGCTCAAGGAGAAGCTCGAGGCCGGGCCGCTCGCCGTCACCCGCGAGCAAATGTGGGAGCTGCTCGGGTTCAACGGTCCCGCGGTGCAGGTCCAAGACGACCAGGGCCGCCCGCTCATGATCGGGCTCGAGGACCTGCTCGGTGGTTTGGACAAGCACTTCAACGAGAAGCCCGAGGATCTCAACCGCGGCCGCATCTACGCACAAGAGCTCATGAAGCACGAGCGCTTCCAGCGCGCGGAGCAGGTGCTCTCCAAGGTCGTCGCGAAGGGTGGTTCCGGTGAGGACTGGCTCGCGCTCGGCATCTGCCAGCTCCAGCAAGACCGCTTCGACAAGGCGGAGGGCACGCTCAAGGGCGCGCAGAACCTCCTGAAGACGAACCCGTACCCGTCGCTCCACCTCGCGAAGCTCCAGAAGAAGAAGGAGAACCTCGAGGCCGAGCGCCAGATGATCGACAAGGCGCTCGAGATCGACGGCGATCTCGTCGACGCGTGGGCCTACCTCTTCACTTATCTGAAGGACAACACCAGCGAAGAGTCGGCCGTCAGCGAGATGGAGAAGTTCGCCAAGGAGAAGAAGTCGGCGCGCCCGCTCGTGGCGCTGCAGGCCTTCTACGCGAGCAAAGAGGAGGGCCGCGACAAGGCCATCGAGTTCGGCAAGAAGGCGCTGCAGGTCGACGGGGACGATGTCCTCGCGCTCCTCGCGCTCTCGGCACTCTACGGCCAAAAGGGCGATCTGCCCTCCGTCGTGACGCTCCTCCAGCCGCACGAGGCGAAGATGACTCGCGACGTTCGCCTCGCGAACAACTACTTCGAGGCGCTCTTCCAATCGCGCCAGATCGACAAGGTCACGAAGCTCCTCAACGCGCTCGCCGGTTCGCAGAACCAACAGGTGAAGGAGTTCGCGTTGCAGCGCTCGAAGGCCGTGGCGCAGTTCCTCCAGCAGCAGCAACAGCAGATCGCGAAGCTCGCAGGCGCACAGCCGAAGCCGAGCTGAGCCCGATCGGCCTCGCGTGCTCCGCGCGCGCGAGGCCCGCGCGCAACGCGAGGGGCTCAGGCGTCGAGCGCTTCGCGGAGCTTGCGTGCGAGCGCGTCGCGCGAGAACGGCTTCGCGATGAAGAAGGTGCCCGGCGTGACCCCGACGTGGCTCGCCACGATGTCGTCGGTGTAGCCGGACATGTAGACGACGCGCAGTCCGGGTCGGTCGGCGCGCATTCGTTCGAAGAGCTGACGACCGTTCATGTCCGGCATGATCACGTCGGTCAGCATGAGATCGATGCGCCGGTTCGGATCTGCGCTGAACTGGAGCGCGATGTCCGCCGTGCGCGCGGCCAGCACCTTGAAGCCGAGCCGCACGAGCAGGCGCTCGACGATGGGTAGGACTGCGTGGTCGTCCTCGACGAGCAAGATGGTCTCGCCGCTGCCGCACGCATCGGGAGACGGCGGCGGTGTGCTGCTCGGTAGCTCCGTCGTGAGCGGCAGGTGGATCGTGAAGCACGAGCCCACGTTCACCGTCGAGGTCACCTCGATGAAGCCGCCGCTCTGTTTCACCACGCCGTAGAGGATCGACAGGCCGAGCCCCGTGCCTTTGCCGACGGCCTTCGTCGTGAAGAAGGGCTCGAAGAGGCGCGAGAGCACGTCGTCGCTCATCCCCACGCCGTCGTCGCAGACCTCGAGGACGGCGTAGTTCCCGGGGCTGGCCTCGGCTGCGTCCGCGGCAGGGATCTTGTCGACGTAGCGCGCCCGCGTGGCGAAGCGGATGGCCCCGCCGTTCGGCATCGCGTCGCGCGCGTTCACCGCGAGGTTCACGAGGACCTGCTCGATTTGAATCGGGTCGACCCGCACCATCAGCGGCTTCGCTGCGGTCGCGACCACGAGCGCGAAGTGCTCGCCGATGACCCTGCGGATCATGGCAGCGGAGCCGCTGACGAGCCGATTCAGGTCGGTGATCACCGGCGTCGAGACCTGCTTGCGGCTGAACGCGAGCAGCTGCGACGTCAGGCTCGACGCGCGTCGTCCGGCGTCGAGGATGCCGTCGACGTCGACGCGCAGCGGTGAGCCCTCGGGGAGCTGAGCGAGGAGCAGCTCCGAGTAGCTCAGGATCGCGGTGAGCATGTTGTTGAAGTCGTGCGCGACCCCGCCAGCGAGGCGGCCGAGCGCTTGGAGCTTCGAGGCGTGGTGCAGTTGGTCCTCGAGCCGACGTCGCTCCTGCTCTGCGCGCACGCGTGTGGTCACGTCGCGCAGGGTCGCGATGACCGCGGGTCGGCCTTGGACCTCGACCGGCGCGGTTCGAACCTCCACGACGAGCGTCCTCTTGTCGCGCCGTCGAAGGTGGATGAGCTCCGGTCCTGTCCGCTCGCGGCGCGCTTGCGCTGCGAGCAGCGCGCGTGCTGTCGGGATCGACTCGTCGACGATGATGCCGGCCTCGAGCAGGCCCTGTCCGATCGTGTCGGCGACGCGCAACCCGAAGAGCTCCTCGGCGGCGGGGTTGCCGTCGAGGATCACCCCCGCGAGATCGTAGATGACGAACGCGTCCGGAGCGGCGGTGAAGAGCGCTCGAAAGCGCTGCTCGCTCTCGCGCATCGCGAGCTCGGCCTGGCGGCTGCGTTGGATCGACTCGTACGCACGCAGCGCTCGCTCCACGGTGCGCGGAAGATCGGCGAACGCCGCTGGCGACTTGACCACGTAGTCGATCGCGCCGCTGCGGATGCACTCGACGGCGGCTTGCTCGTCGCCCTGGCTCGTCAGCACCACGATGGGGAAGCCCGCCTCGACGAGCGGACCCTCCACGAGATCCAGAGCGCGGCCGTCGCGCAGGTTCAGGTCGGCGAGGTCGATGTCAGGCTTGTGTTCTCGCAGGGCGCCGCGCCCCGCAGCGACCGACGAGGCGAAGCTCACGTGCGCGTGCGCGCTCGAGCCGCGCCCGAGCGCTCGCGCGATGAGGTGCGCGTGGGCGTCGTCGTCCTCGACGACGAGCACCGAGATGAAGTTGCGCCCGAGCTCAGTCATGCGCGTAGCGATTCCACGTCACCCAATACCCGGCGAAGCTCGCCACCATGTCGACGAAGAGGCGCAGCTCGGCCGGCTTCGTGAGGTAGCTGCTCGCGCCGCCCTCGTACGCCGCGGCCCGATCGGTCGCGGCCTCGGAGGTGCTCAAAATCACCACGGGGATCGTCTTCGTGTCGGGGGCTGCCTTCAAACGACGCAGGACCTCGAGGCCGTCGACCTTCGGGAGTCGAAGGTCGAGCAGCACGAGATCCGGTAACTGATCCTCGTGGTTCGCCGACTGCGCGTGCGCGCGACAGGCCTCGAAGTAGTCGAGGGCTTGCTGGCCGTCCGAGACGTGGATGAGCCGTGCCCGATTGGGATCGTCCGCCGCCAAGATGCGACGGGTGATCTCCGCATGAGCGTCGTCGTCCTCCACGTGAAGGATGCGCAAGCCTCGTCGCGCCTCTAACCCCATGTTTCCCCCCCAACTTCATTCGGCCCGCCTGCGTCGTGCGGGTAGTGTGAACCGTACCGTTGTGCCGCGCCCTTCGCCGTCGGACTCGAGCGTGATCACGCCGTCGTGGCTCTCGATGACGCGCTTCGCCAACGCGAGGCCGATGCCGGTGCCCTCGCTGTTCGGGTCGAGCTTCTCGAAGAGGCCGAACAGCTTGTGCGCGTGTCGCGGGTCGACCCCGCTGCCGTTGTCACGAACGAAGAGGTGCACGAACTCTCCCTGGAGTTCTGCGGCGACGGTCACCCGCGGGTCGGGCGTCGAAGACGAGAACTTGATGGCGTTGTCGAGCAGGTTCTGGAACACCTCGACGAGGCGCGTGCGGTCCCCGAAGACCACTATGTCGCCCACCGCGACCTCGATGTGCGCGCCCGTCTTTGCGGTGCGACCCGCGACGAGATCGCAGGCCTCGCGGACGAGTTCGTGAACCTCGATCGCAGACCCTCCGTCGACGGGCCGACCCACGCGCGACAGGTGAAGCAGATCCGAGAGCAGCCGCCCCATCCTCTCGGCTGCGGTCGCGATGTACTGCATGTCGCGATCGGCGCTCTCCTGATCCCCCGTCTTCAGGTCTTCGGCGAGGAAGCCGAGGAAGCTCTGGATGGTCACGAGCGGGCTCTTCAGATCGTGAGACACCGTATAAGCGAAGCGCGTGAGCTCCTCGTTTTTGTGCTGGAGCTCGAGCTCTCGCTCCCGTCGCTCGGTCACGTCGCGGCTGATCACGAGCACGGACTCGACCTCGCCGCTCGAGTTGCGCTCGGGGACGACGCGCGCATCCCAGAAGCGTCGAGCCTTCGGCGTGCTGCTGAAGTCGTGCTCGAGGCGCACGGCCTCACCCGTGCGGAGCACGTGCAAGATCGCCGTGTTCCATTGGTTGCGTCGCTGCTCGGGGATATCGAGCTCCGCGAGGTGTTTGCCGACGAGCGTCTCGGGGTCGACGCCGAGGAACTCGCGGGTCGTCGGGTTGAGATACATGAGCCGCAGGTTGCGATCGTAGCGGGCGACGAGGTCGGGCAGGTTGTTCGCGAGGGCGCGGAAGTGAGCCTCGCGCTGCGCGAGAGCCTGGCGAGCGCGGTGCTGCTCGGTGACGTTCACGCCCAAGACGAGGCCGAGCTCGACCTCGCCGCGATCGTCGAAGAGCGGCACGTATTGGTAGGTGAACTGCTGGTCGTTGAACGGGATGTCCGCGGAGAAGTGCTCGCCAGCGAGCACCGCGCGGAAGTTCTTCTCCACGGTCGCCGCGAAGTCGGGCGGCAGGAACTCGTGCGGGCGGCGCCCGATCATCGCGTCCTTCGGGGCGATCGCGTTGTCGACCTCGGGGCCGTCCATGAGCACGATGCGCAGCGAGCGATCGAAGAGGATGACGAGGCTGTTCGGCAGGTTCTCGACCAACGAGCGGTAGCGACGCTCGCTCCGCCGGAGCTCCTCGAGGGCGCGTTCGCGGGCGCGCTCGAGCTCGAGCCGCGCGGTGACGTCGTGCGCGAGGCCGACGAGGTAGGTCCTCGCGCCGGCGCGCGCGAGCGAGACCGAGAGCTCGACCTCGATGAGGCTGTCATCCTTGCGCCGCATGACGGTGCGGTATTGGGCGCCGCCTGGGTTCGCGCTCGCCAGCTGGACGACAGCGTCGAAGTCGAAGTTGGGGCGCGCGCTGATCCGACTCAGCGGCCTGCCGATGAGCTCCTCTCGTGTGCAGCCGAGCTGCGCGCAGGCCGCGGGGTTGACCTCGACGAGGAGCCCGTCGGAGTCGACGAAATACACGCCGTCCGCGAGGTTCTGGAAGATCGCGCGGAAGCGCTCGTCCTCGAGCAGGCGATCACGTGCGTCGTCCCGTGTCTCCATCTCGGTCGGTGAGACAGGATAGCGAGCGCCGAGATCGTTTGCCTGACAAAGATGTCACTCTGGGAGGGTTGAGTGGCGCCCTGACCGACAGCGCTGGAGGGTTCGCCTCTCCCCACAAAAATAAGCCCAGGCGGTTTGGTTGGCCCGTGCGAACTCAGAGCGCTCCGGCGATGCGCCGCAGCCTGGCTGACAATCCCGTCGACCGGAGCTCTTTGCGGGTCTCGGCGAGGCCGAGGCTGATCGCGCGGGGGTCGGCGACGAGCACCACGAGGCGCCGGCCCCTGGTTACAGCCGTGTAAAGCAAGTTGCGCGAGAGCATCACGAAGTGGCTCATCGTGAAGGGGATGACCACGGCCGGGTATTCGCTGCCCTGGCTCTTGTGGATGCTCGTCGCATACGCGAGTGTAAGCTCTTCGAGGTCGCTCTCCTCGTAGGCGACCGTGCGATCGGCGTCGAACTGCACGTCGAGGCGGCGGGCCTCGGCGTCGATGCGCGACACGACCCCCACGTCGCCGTTGTAGACCTCGCGGTCGTAGTCGTTGCGGAGCTGCATGACTTTGTCGCCGAGCCTGATGGTCCGCGCGCCGGTGCGGACGGACGGGCCGACGGGGTTCAGCGAGGCCTGGATGCGCTCGTTCAATGAGATGGTGCCGGACGAACCCTTGTGCATGGGCGTGAGCACCTGGACGTCGCGCGTGGGGTCGAGCCCGAAGCGCTTGGGGATGCGGTTCGTCACGAGGTCGAGGACCATGTCGGCCGCGGCCTCGTCGGATTGGCGCTCGATGACGTAGAACTCGCCGCTCGGGCCCGTGTCGGACTCGGGCGAGAAGCCGTCGTGGATGCGGTGCGCGTTCGCGACGATGTGGCTGCCCTCGGCCTGGCGGAAGATGGCGGTGAGGCGCGCCGTCGGCACGACGCCCGAGCCGATGACGTCGCGAAGGACCGCGCCCGGGCCGACGCTGGGCAGCTGATCGACGTCGCCGACGAGCACGAGCCGCGCTTGCTGCGGCAGCGCGCGGAGGAGCGCGTGCATGAGCTCGAGGTCGATCATCGAGGACTCGTCGACGATGACTGCGCCCGTGTCGATCGGGTTGTCGTCGTCGCGGGTGAACTCGCGCGTCTGCGGATCGAACTCGAGCAGCCGGTGCAGCGTGGTCGCGTCGCGACGCGTGGCCTCGGTCATGCGCTTGGCCGCGCGGCCCGTGGGCGCCGCGAGCCGAGTCTCGAGCGCGGCGCGATCGAACAGCATGAGCAGCGCGCGCACGATCGTCGTCTTGCCGACGCCGGGGCCACCCGTGACGACCACGACTTTGTGCGAAGCGACGAGCTCGAGCGCAGCGCGCTGCGCGTCGGCGAGCGTGACCTTCGCGCGGGTCTCGAACTCCTCGACGACCTTCTCGACGAGGGGCGCGAGCGGCCTGCCCGCAGGCGGGGCCTGCGCGAGATCGACGAGCTGCTCGGCGACGCCGACCTCGGCCTCGAAGAGATCGGGCGCGTAGATCGCGCTGCCCTCGTTCGAGAACCCGCTCGGCCCGACGAGCATGCCGAGGACGTGGTCATCGACCTTCACCCGCGCGCCCGCCGCGAGCGTGTCGATCGCGCGCTCGACGTCTTGCGGATCGACCTCGAGCATCTGCGCGCCGAGCTGCGCGAGCTCGATGCGCTCGGTGAAGCAGTGCCCGCGGCCCGCGCGCTCGTGCAGGACGTGGAGCACGCCGGCCTGCGCGCGCTCGGGCGCGTTCTTCGCGATGCCGAGCGAGCTCGCGAGGCGATCGGCGGTCTTGAAGCCGACGCCCCACACGTCGAGCGCGAGCCGATACGGCGAGGCCGAAACGATCGCGATCGAGCGCGCGCCGAAACGCTTGTAGATGCGCGACGCGAGCGACGGCGAGGCCCCGTGCGACTGGAGGAAGATCATGATCGCGCCGACGACGCGATGCGCTTCCCACGCGCGCTGGATTTGGGTCGCGCGCTTCGGCCCGAGGCCGGGCACTTCTTCCAGACGCTCGGTGTGGTGATCGAGCACGTCGAGCGTGTTCTCACCGAAGGCTTCGACGATGCGACGCGCGAAGGCTTGGCCGACGCCGGGGATCAACCCCGAGGCGAGGAACCGCTCGACGCCCGCGAGCGTCGACGGCGCGAGCACCATCAGCGTGTCGCATTTGACCTGCTCGCCGTGCTTCGGATCCTTCACGAGCTTGCCGGTCGCGCGCACGCGCGCACCCGCGACGACCGAGGGCCCGGGGCCGACGACGATGCGCTCGCCCTCACCGTCGACGGCGACGCGCACGACGCGGAAGCCTGTGTCGTCGTTCGAGTAGACGATCGACGTGACCTCACCCTCGAGGGTGATCGACGCGCCGACGTCGGGCCGCGGCTTGCCGAAGAGCGCGGCCTGCGAGGCACGTCGCTCGGGCATAGGCGGCTTCGGAGGGGGGCCACTCATCGTCGGGACCAGTTCTAGCCGCTTTCGAGTGCGAGCGTGTTCGTCAGAGCCGCCTGGCGAGAGCACCGTCGTCGTCACCCCGACGATGTCGAGCACGCGCGCTGCGAGTTGCGTGAGCCGCGCGCATTTCTTTCCACGCCGCCCGGGCGACGACGCGCTAGCCTCGCTCGCGTTAAGAGCTCCCGCTGCGGCGCCCCTCCGCCGCGGTGGGTGATGAGCGATCTCTCAGTGAACTCGGAGGCTCGTGTGCAGCGGTTGAAGGCCATTCGGTGTGGTTTACGAGTGACGGGCGGCCTCCTCTTATTGGCCGGTACGGGAGTCTTCGGCGGCGCGTGTCGCGGACCGACCTTCGAGGAGGGCGACTCCAACCCGAGCTCGTGCTCGCCGGTCGACGGCGCTCCGGTGGGGGACGACTGCGGCGTCTTCGTGAAGATCGGTGGCGCGACGGGCGGCGACGGTTCGAAGGGGAATCCGTACGGCTCGCTCGCAGAGGGGCTCGACAAGGCCAACGGCGAGCCGATCTTCGTCTGCAGCGACGACGGTGCCGAGGAGTCGGGGCCGTTCACGATAGACAACGACGTGCGCCTCTTCGGCGGCTTGAAATGCTCGGATTGGTCGTTTGCGTTCGATCGTCGAACCCAGCTCACGTCCCCCGCCGACACCATCCCTGTCACGCTCCTTCAGGGCAGTGGGGCCTCGATCGACGGCTTCAAGATCGTGGCAAAGGACTCGCAAATCCCGGGCGGCTCGTCGATCGCGGTGCTCTCCATCGGGGCCACCGCTGCGCTCACCCGGCTCGACCTCCAAACCGGCAAGGGCTCCGCTGGCGAAGCGGGAGATCCCGGTGACCCGGGCAGTCCAGGGCAAGGTGGCAGTCCTGGTGGAGACACCGTCGGGGGGAGCGCCGCAGGCGGCAGCGGCGGTGGTTCGCTCTGTGGCGGCGCCGGCGGTCAGGGCGGCAACGTGACTGTGGCGAATGGTGCTCAGAATGGTTTGGAGGGTTCGCCGTCGCAGGGCAACAATGGAATGGCAGGCGCGCCCTGCACGGCCGGGACGAATGGTGACACCGCTGTAACTGGCGATCCGGGTGAGAACGCTTCGCTCGGGACGCTCGATACGAACGGCTACAGTCCTTTGAACAATGGGACAGTCGGCAGCCCTGGTACGAACGGGGCGGGCGGCGGCGGCGGTGGCGCGTCTGCGGGTGGGGGCGGCGACGGTGGCGGTGGCGGCGGCTGTGGTGGAGCCGGCGGCGCGCCGGGGACCTCGGGCGGCTCGAGCATCGGCATTGTTTGGCTCGAGGGCTCGGCCCTCACCTTCGAGGAGTGCACTGCGGACATCGGCGTGGGTGGTGACGGCGGCGCAGGCGGCGCTGGTGGTATGGGGGGTATGGGCGGCGCTGGCGCCAAAGGCGCTGGGACAGGGTGCAGCGGCGGCGACGGCTCGAGCGGCGGCAAAGGTGGTGAGGGCGGCGCGGGCGCCGGTGGTAACTCTCTCGTTATCGCTTATACGGGTGCAGCTGCACCCGAGCCGGGGACTGGGCTGAAGTTCGACAAGCCCACCCAGGCGGGCACCTCCCCGGGTGGTAACAATGGTGTCGCAGACGCGATGGCCGAGCTATCTGCCAGTCCATGAGCACCCAAGACATCTTTGACGAACACCACGTCCCGGCCGAGCCTCTCCTCAGGCGCTTGGTCTCTCGCGCGCTCGAGGACGAGGCCTTTCGCGCGGATCTGTCCTTGTGCGCGTTCGAGCCTTACCCCGGCCCGGCCGACGAGGTCGACTGCACCGATCCTTGGCTCTTCATCGTAGCAATGGACGGTACGGGGAACGCCTATGGCCTCTATCTCCACCCCCGCGCGGTGAAGGACGGCGTCGCGCCCTGGGTCTATTGGGATCACGAGGACGACGCGCTCGTCGCGCTCGGTGACAACACTGACATGTTTGTTCGCGGATTCCTGCGCGCCGCGGCGCGCGGAATGCGCGATACGCGGCCGCTCGAGCGGGCGCGCGCGGTCCTCAAAGAGCTCGGCGCCGAGCTCGCGGGGCCGACTGTCGACTTCGATCGGTCGGCCACCTCCGATGTCGATTGGCTCCCAGTCCCGGCCAAGGCGCTCGAGCCACTAGCGGCTTATCGCGACAAGCTCGCGACCGAGCCGAAGCTCGCCGAGCGCGGCCTGCTCGGCTGGTTGCTTTATCACCGCTCGCGCGAGGCCCGGGGGCTGCTCGCCAAGCACTACTCCGAGCTCGGGTGGTCGCCGCTCGTCGCGCTCGACGATTGACCTGCGGGCCCGCCCATCATCAGGCGGCGGGCTTGTCCCACGGGAACACGAACGGCCTGAAGAGCTGCGCGGCGCCGGTCTTCGCGAACTCTTCCTTCACGTCCTCGGGCAGCGCGCCGTTCTCGAAGCGCAGCATCGAGCGCTCGAGGTGTCCCTCGGTGAGGCGCACCTCGACGCGGCAGTCGATCTTCGACGGCTCGCCGGGCGCGCGCTCGTAGACGATCTCGACGCCGCGGACACCGCCCGCGATGCTCGAGACGAGATCGGGGTCGGGGTTTCCGCCCAGGGTCGCGACGACGTCCGCCTCCTCGGCGTTGAGGGCGTCGGCGAGCAAACGAGCGACCTCGCCGCGGGCCCAGCGCTCCACCGCGGACTCGACGGGCGCGGCTGGGCGCGCGCCCGTGCGCTTCGACGCGAGCTTCTTCACGAGGAAGAACACGAAGAGGGCGACGAGCAGAGCGGCGACGATTTCCATGGTGGGAAGGGTGAACGGTCCGGCCCGCGCGCGCAACCCTGCCTCGAACGCCGCGCCGTTCTCGGCCAATCGCAGGCGGTGCTATTGCTGACAATCATGTTCGTGGCACGCTGGGGCTCGACAGTGTCGCTAATGGTCAATGCTCCGGTGCGTTATCGACAGTTCGCCATTGACCCCCAATGAGATCGACGCTGGCATGTCCTCAGGCACTGTATGACTTCGCTCGACCCTATTGGACATAGCGACCGGCTGCTCAGCCTCGTCATCGACGGCGCTCCGCACCCGGTCAGCGTGGTCTCGCTCCGCGGTCGCGAGCGCATGTCGAAGACGTTCTCCTTCGATATCTCGGTCCTCGGTCCGTCCATCGACCCGGAGAGCATCGAAGAGCACTACGTCGGCGCGCTCGCACACTTGTCCATCCAGCGCGCCGACGGCGAGCGATGGATCCACGGCGTCATTTTGCGGATGGCCGCAGACGGTAGAGCGCAAGAGAGCGACGACGCGCGCGCCTATCGCGTTCGGCTCGTCCCGAACCTTCGCCTCCTCGGCCTCAAGCGAAACAGCCGCATCTTTCAGGACAAGTCGGCCGCCCAAATCGTGGAGAGCCTGCTGCTCGCGAGCGGGGTCAGCGTTCGCTCGAGCGGCGCGGGCGGCTCGCCGGTGCGCGCCTACTGCGTCCAACACCAGGAGACGGACCTCGACTTCATCGAGCGGTTGCTCGCCGAAGACGGCATCCTCTATTGGTTCGAGCACCCACCCGGCGAGCGCGCGTCGGAGATCGTCGTCCTCGGCCACTCGCCGGAGGAGCACCGCCCCGCAGACGGTGACGCGCCCTTCAAGGTCGCTCGCCAATCGGACATGGTCCGCGCGGACGACCATTCGCTCGACGCCTTCGAACTCGAGCATCGCCTCCAATCGGGCCGCGTGCTCCTGCGCGGCTTCGACTTCGAGCGGCCCTCGTTCGATCTCAAAGACGAGGCGAAGACGGCCGACCTCGCCGATCCGCTGCGCGGCGCTCGCCGTGGCGCTTCGAGCTCTTCGAGCTCTTCGAGCGCGGTGAGCTCGAGCGCGCAGGCCGCGGTCGCGTCGATTGGGGTCCTCGCTCCGACCGACTTTCTCAATCCGAAGGAGCTCGAGCAATACCACCACGACTTCGGCGAGCTCGATCTCGGCGGCGCCAAGCTCGCGCGCGCAAAGCTCGAGAGGCATCGGCGCAAGTCTTGGGTCGCCGTCGGCGCCAGTCGCTGCGCGGCCCTCCAACCAGGCTCCACCATCACGATCGACGACGCGCAGCTCGAGCGAGCGCCCGCTCGCTACACGCTCGTCGAGGTCACGCACGAGGGCGCGAATCCGGGCGCGCTCGTCTCCGGGTCTCGACCGGACGCCGTCTATCGAAACGAGTTTCTCGCCGTCCCCGCGACCATCCCCTTCCGTCCGAAGACGCGGCCCGAGCGACCCCAGCAGATCCTCGAGAGCGCGACCGTGGTCGGCCCGCCCGGCCAGGAGATCCACACGGACGAACGCGGGCGCGTCCTCGTCCAGTTCCATTGGGACAGAGAGGGCAAGAAGCAGGGCGACTCGTCGTGCTGGATTCGCGTGCTCCAGCCTTGGGCCGGGGCGGGCTGGGGCTTCCAGTTCATCCCGCGCGTCGGGATGGAGGTCATGGTGGCCTTCTTGGCCGGAGATCCTGACAGGCCTGTCATCTTGGGGAGCGTCTACGACGCCGAGCACCCGCCCACGTTCCCGCTGCCGGCCGAGCGCGCGAAGAGCGGTATCCGCACGCGGTCGACGCCCCGCTCACAGGGCTACAGCGAGCTCTCCTTCGACGACAAAGCGGGTGAAGAGACCGTGAGCCTCCGCGCCCAGCGCCACTTCGACGAGACCGTACTGGTCAATCACTCGACGAAGGTCGGCAACGACAGGACCTTGGTGGTGGAGGGTCGGGAGACGGCCTCGGTCGGCGGCGACTCTTCGCTGTCCGTGACGGGCAATCGCCTCGAGATCGTGCGGAAGAACCGGTCCGAGAGCACGATGGGCAACGCCTCCCTCTCGGTCCGCGGCAACAGCACGGAGCGCGTTACAGGTAACAAGCGTGTAACTGTCGAGGGCTCCAGTCGCGCGCAGATAACGGGCGCGGCCGTCACGCGCGTGGACGGCGACGCGGCGCTCGCGGTGGCGGGGGGACTCTCGGTGAACGTCGGCGCGCGGGACGGGGAGATGGGCGTGCTCCACGCGAAGGGCAGCTGGGTCCTCGGCTCGGACGAGGAGGTCATCGTCCAATCGCCGAAGAGCATCTCGCTCGTCTGCGGCTCGAGCTCGGTGCGGATCACCCCGGACAAGATCGAGATCGCGAGCGCGGAGGTCGCGGTGCGCGGCGACGATCGCGCGACCGTCTTCGGTGGTGGCACCTCGCTCCTCGAGCTCGCGAAGGAGGCGAAGCTCGCGAGCGACGCGACGCGCCTCTTCGGCAAGACCTCCAGTTTGGAGCTCTCGACGAACGCCTATATCAAGGGCCTGCAGATCAAGCTCAACGCCTCCGAGGGCGATCCGCCGCAGGCCGACCCCGAGAGCCCCGCGCCGCCGACGCGGACTCTGTCGTTGAAGCTCAGCGACGCCGGCTTCCAGGCGATGCCCAATCGCCCCTACGAAATGACCGTCGACGGCGTGCGCTACAAGGGTACGACCGACGGCGCGGGCAACGTCAATCAAGACATCCCCGAGACCGCCACCAAGGCGAGCCTCCTCGTTTGGGAGGGTGATCCGCCGACGGGCAAGAGCCATGTCTGGGATCTGGTGCTGAAGAGCCCGCCCTCTGCGTCGAGCCTCGAGGGGGCGCGGACGCGGCTCTCGAACCTCGGCTACGAGGTCGGGAGCGGGAGCCGCCTCGACCCCACGACCAAGCGCGCGATCGTGGATTTTCAGCGCGATCACGATCTCGATCCCACCGGTGAGCTCGACGCCCCGACGACGAGCAAGCTCTCCAGCGTCCACGGCTACTGACCATTACAGGCACGACCCATGTCATCGAGCGCGAGCCCTGAAGGCACGACTCAGCTCTCTCCCGCGGCACGCAAAATACCGATCATCGTCGTCCCGGACACGATGGGCACGCGGCTCGCCGAGCCTGGCGACGGCAAGCTCGTCTGGAATCCCACGGGCGGCGGGATCTTCGGCTCGGCCTCCGGGTCGTGGGCCGGCGACCCGGAGCGCCTCGCGAACGTCGCGGCTCCGCTCGAGCCGGATACGACCAATTGGCCGGACGGCTACTCCGACGCCGAGCGCGCCGAGTCCATCAAGGACTTCTCGCACCTCGTCCCCGACTATTACGACGCATTGTGCTTTGCGCTCGTCGAGGACTTGGGAGAGGCGCTCCTCGAGGAGGGCTGCGCGCCGCAGCTCTATGTCTGCGGCTACGATTGGCGACTAAAAAACGAGGTCGCCGCGGGGCGCCTGCAAGCGCTCGTCGCGACCGCTCGCGAGGAGTGCAACTCCGAGAAGGTCTACCTCGTCTGTCATGGACAGGGCGGCTTGGTGGCCCGCTATTTCTGTCGCGCGCTCGGTGGTGAGGCCGCGGTCCGCGCGGTCTTCTTGATCGGCACTCCAATCCTCGGAACGCCCACCACTTATGCTCGATTGAAGCGCGGAATCACCGGCTCGGACGACGGCTGGGAGAACTGGTTTCTCACCCAATACATGGGCCTCAGCCAATCCGAGTCGAAGGACCTGCTGCGCGCGCTGCCGGGGCTCTATCAGCTCTTGCCGACCCGGCTCTTCACCTCCCAGGAGATCCCCTCCAACGAGGACGGCTCTCGCCTCTGGTTGGAGTTCGATCGCGCCCAATCCGGCTATCCCTATGTGTGTGAGCCGGACGACGACGCCGGCTCGGCGCCGCTCGAGGACTGTCGCTCCCTCTTCCCCGCGGTCTACGAGGATATTTATGTAGGCTTCGGGGAGTCCGTCGCGGACCGCCTCGACTATGTCGGCTTCGTCGAGGACGCGCTCTCGTTCGAGGAGCGGCTCACCGTCGAGGGGAAGGCCTATGTCCACCCGCGAACCTACGCGATAGCGTGCGGCGACCTCGACACGCCCGCGCACGTCGACGTGCCCGTTTACGGCGATGTAACTCGAGAGGGCGAGGAAAACGTCTATTCCCCGAAGAAGTCCTTTTGGGGCAACCCGCTCGAGGTCGAGCTCGAGATCGCCTACGGCCCAGGCGATTCGCTCGTGCCTGCGCTCAGCGCGTGTCCGAGCGACGAGCTGCTGAGCGCGCCGCTCGCCGAGTTCGGCGCGTCTTATCCCGATATTTGTGGGGTCGAGCACCCTGACCTCCCGAACGACGCGGACGTCATCACGCGCATCAAGGAGGAGATCGCGCGGCTCGTGCTCGAGGACGAGGAGGTCGAGGACGGTGAGGAGTCGAGCGACGGGTCAGTTCGACTCGAGTTCAAGAGCCGATATACCTCCCAGACGAAGCCTGCCGGGCGCGACTGCTACACGACCAGCGAGTGGGTCGACGCGAGCGAGTTCATTTTCTTGGTGGGGCAGGGGCGCGACATCACGGTGCGGGTGGCGTCACCGGCGGGGGCGTCGGCGACCTGGACAGTGGAGCCGATCGGGACCCACAGCGGGACGATTCCCACTTCGACTGGGACTGGCAACGAGTTCACCTTCGTGCCCGAGGTCACGCATGACGAGCGCCCGACGGACGCGTCGCGCGTGCCCAACCCGGCCGTCCAATATCGGATCAAGGCGGTGGTCGACGTCCACGGTGTCGCCGAGAACCACGAGGAGACCATCACGCAGGACGAGCGCGACATCATCCGCCAGGAGTTCCTCGATCAGCGGATGTGGCGCGACAAGTTCACGCTGCACGTGCCCTACCGCACGCGCATCGTCGAGACGGACCGCACCGATGTTCGGGGCAATTACACGCTCATCCTCGACTCGGCGATAAGCCATTTGCTCGAGGCGACCGAGGCGAACCTCGGGCTCGGCGCCGGGTCGATCAAGGTCTCATCCGGCTGGAGAAACCCACGCAGGAACCTCGCGGCCGGCAGCACCGTCGTGAACAGCAATCACCAGCACGGCGGCGCGGTCGACATGCAACCGGCCAATCCCGGTACGGGGGCGAATCGCCGTCACGCGTTGCTCAATCTCTACAACGCGGCGCTCGACGTGAGCGACGCGCGCACGGTGCTCCTCGAGCACAACGCGAAGCAGCTCTATCAAGGCAAGAAGGCCATGCCTGAGCCTAGCTCCACCGACCCGGACAACGACGGCGACGGGCTGCCCGACGTCGCGACCATAACCTACAAGAGCGAGCCCACGCGGACCTACGCGGAGCTCTTCGACTACGCGACGCACGTGCATATCGACAAGGATCCAGTCGACGGAGGCGACGATGATTGAGGCCAACTCGGGAACAAGCGAGCGGCAGCGCGTGCTCGTCGCGTGGGAGGTTCGCGCCGAGCGAATGGCGACGCTGAGCAAGCAGCTCCTCGCCGCGATGGCGTGGCTGCGCAGCTTGCCCGAGCTCGAGGGCGAGTGGGTCGCGGAGGTCGGCCGTCGCAAGGTGAAGGTCGCTTGCGACAGCCCACCCGCCGCGGCGCGGTGCATCGCGGCGGGCGCGCGCTCGACGCCTCCGGCGCTCGTCCCCGAGGTCTACCGCCAAGCGTTTTACCTGGGTTCGCCGTCGCGATGGCGAGCTCGCGTCACGCTCACGGCGGGCACGGTGCACCCGCCGCGTGGTGTCCCGCTGCCCAATCGCTTCGAGCTCGTGCTCCGCGAGCCGCTCGCGCCGCAGCGCGCGCGCCAGGCGATCGTCGGGCTCATCGGGGTCTATCGGCCCGTCTTCGGGGTCGTCGGCACCGAGCGCTTCCCTCGCGCGGAGCCCGCCGACGCGCGGCCGGCCGTCGGATTGGTTACATATCTGTCAGATTGGTTCGGGCCAGTCCACGACCTGCCCGCGGGCGTCGAGGTCGCGTCGGTCACGGGCTTCGGCTCGATCATCGCGGCCCCCGCCGAGGCCCTCTCGCTCGCGCCGCGCGAGCAAAAGACGGTCGTGCGTGAGCTCGCGACCGCCCTGAAGGCGCGCGGTCTCGTGCGTCCCTACGCGCTCGAAGCAGCGCGGAGCTGAGCTCCGCGTTCAGCGGTAGGCCGACGCGTGACCCGCGAAGCCGGCGGGCCTCTTCTTCAAGAAACCCATCGCGCGCGTCGCGACGACGCCGCCGAGCCCGGCGAAGAACACCGCCGCCTGGGCGAAGCCGCCGAGCACCGGCACGAGGCCAGCGGCGAAGAAGAGGCCCGAGCCGATCGCGAGGTGCACGTAGACGTTCTTCGTCTTGTGACCGAAGAGCATCGCGCCGAGCACCACGAACGCGCTCGTCACGCCGCTGAAGCCGAGGAGCACGGCTGCGATCGCCGCGAGCACCGCGATCGGGATGCCGACGATCGTGACGGCCGCGATGCCGATCGCCGCGACCATCCCGATGAGCCCGACGATCCCGAGCGCGATGGCCTTCATCGGCCGGTCGGCGATCGCCGCGCGCACCGACTCGGCGCGCTGCCCACCGAGCGCGATCACGATGACGCCGATCACGAAGAGGAGCGCGGCGCTGCGGATCCGCGAGGCGATCTCCTCGCCCGCGCGCGCCAGGAAGCCGCGGCGCGGGGTCGCGCCCTCGAGCGTAGCGGGCGCGCTCTCTCCGCCTTCCGAGGGCGTCGCGGCGGCGGCCTTCTTGGCGTTCTCCGCGCCGTTGACCACGCCGCCGATCGCGCCGACGTCGCCGTCCACGCGCCCGCCCGGCTCGACGTCGAGCCGGCCACCCATGACCGACGCGTCGCCGTCGATGTGCCCCGTCTTCGTCACGCGAGCTTGCCCGGCGAAGATCGCGAGATCGCCCGTCACGTGCCCGTCGATGTCGACGCGCCCGCCGAACACGGTGATGTCGTGCACGGTCTCGTCCTCGGCGATGTGGCGCGTGTCCCCGAAGACGTCGACGTCGTGAGCCCGCGCGCCCGCGCCCTTGCGCTTGCTCGCGTTCGGCGGCTCGGGCGGAGAGGGGACCGCTGGCGCGGCGCCGGACTCGGTGTTTGCCCAGGCGATCCGCACGAGCGTGCCGTCTCGTGTCGCGACCCAGCGGCCGTCCGCGAGCAGCATCGCGAGCACCTTGCTCGCGGGCTGCTCCGTCACCGAGAGCTCGATGTGGCTGTTGTCCACATTGCCGCCGCTGCCTCGCCCGTCGAGCTCGAGCACGAGGCTCCACCCTGCCTTCTCGGCGAGCGCTCGCAGCGCGTCCGCGCGGGTCGCGCCCGACAAAACGAGCGAGACCTTCGCGTCGTCGGTCCAGTTCCCGTCGAAGCGCACGTCGGCGCGCGCGGGCCGATCCAGCGTCACGAGCGTCGCGCCTGCGATCACTGCGGCGACGATCGCCTTCGAACCGAACCCTCGAAGCCCTCTGCGTGAGCTCACGCTCCCTGCGCTCATGACTGACTCTCCGTCGAGGTCTCTCGCCTCGTCCTCCACGCGATCGCGACGCCCGCCGCGACCAACACCATCGCAACACCCAGCGTCCAGATCGGCCCCGCCGCGTGGCGCCCGATCGCGCTGACGGCTTGCCGCGCGGCGAGCGCCCACATGCGGAGCGCGAGCTCCGGAGAGGGGCCCGTGAGCCAGCTCACGACGCTCGGGATCGACGCGAGCAAAGCGACCGCTGTGCCCGCGAGCGCGGCGAGCACCGCGCTCCGTCGCTTCTCCTTCGGGGTGATCGACGCGCGAGCCGCGGCGCGCGCGAGCTCCGGCGAGGTCTCTCGCAGCGCGCGCGTAACCTCGAACGCGAGCAGCGCCTGCTCCGCGACGCGCGACGCGCAGTCCTCGCAGCCCTCGAAATGTTCGAGCCTGCCGCGTCCGAGCAGGTGCAGCTCGCCGTCGGCGATCGCCGCGACCTCGTCGTCGCCGAGGTGCGGATCCTTCGTGGTCGGGTGTTGCATCATGTCGAACCCTCACCGCGCTCCATCGCGAGCGCCTTGCTGAGAGCCTTGCGGCTGCGTGCGATCCAAGTCGCGACGGTGCCCATCGGCACGCCGAGGCTCACCGCGATCTCCTGGTAGCTCTGCCCGTCGACGTGGAACGCGACGAGCGCCCTGCGCGGCCCAGCCTCGAGCGAGCCGAGCGCCGCTGTGATCTTGCGCCGCGTCTCCGCGGCCTCTGCGTGATCCTCGGGCGAGGGCGCAGCGTCGTCCGCGACCTCTTCACCCGCGCCGTCGTCGTCGCTCGCCGTGCGCGCGAGCTCACGCCTGCGGCGTCGGAGCGCGTCGAGCGCGACGTGGCGCGCGACGCCGATCACCCAAGGCCCGATCGGCTCGCCCGATCGCACGCGCGTGCGACCCTCGACCGCGCGGCGCATGGTCTCGTGGACCGCGTCCTCCACGTCCGAGTCCGCGATCGGGCGATGCAACATGCGGGCGATCACCGCGGCGACCGCGGGCCGCATCGCAGCGATCTCGGCCGGTGCCGGCGCGGCAGGCGCGGCAGCGCTCGAGACACCCCAGCCGGGGGAGTGCGCAGGTGGGCTCGCGCTGGCTGGGTGCTCGATCAGCATCGCCGGGTCTTTCGTCGGAGCCTCCCTCGAAATTTCAATCGAGTTTGTCGAGAGGGCTGATTCGCAGCTCCCCGCGCTTTGTGGCCTTCAATCCTTCCACACCCGAGGATTTCGCGCCTGCGCGCCCGCTCGATGAAGCTGTGGCGGGGGGGAGCGCGATGGGGTAGGCCGCACCCATGCTGGACGATCACCTGCGCGAAGGGCTCACGTTCGACGATGTCTTGCTCGTCCCCTCTTACAGCGAGGTCCTGCCCCACGAGGTCGACGTCCGCTCGCGCCTCACCCGGCGCATCGAGCTCAACGTGCCGCTGCTCTCCGCGGCGATGGATTCGGTGACGGAGGGCCGCGCCGCGATCGCGATGGCGCGGGTCGGTGGCATCGGGATCATCCACAAGAACCTGCGCCCCGTCGATCAGGCGCGCGAGGTCGAGCGGGTGAAGCGCGCCGAGAGCGGCATGATCACAGCGCCCGTCACGGTGCGGCCCGACCTCACGCTGCGCGAAGCCCTCGAGGTCATGAACGAGCACAACATCAGCGGCGTCCCCGTCGTCGAGGGGCAGAAGCCCGTCGGCATCCTCACGGCGCGCGACGTGCGCTTCGCGCTGAACCTCGATCAACAGGTCTCGCAGCTCATGACGTCGAAGCTCGTGACCGTCCCGCCGAACATCTCGAACGAACGGGCGAAGGAGCTGCTCCACAAACACCGCATCGAGAAGCTCCTCGTCGTCGACGAGACGAACAACCTCGTCGGGCTGATCACCATCAAGGATCTGCTGCAGGCCGATCGCAACCCGAACGCCCTGAAGGACGAGCACGGTCGGCTGCGCGTCGGCGCGGCCATCGGCCCGGGCCCCGATCGCGACGAGCGCGTCGAGGCCCTCGTCGGCGCGGGCGTCGACGTCATCGTCGTCGACACCGCGCACGGTCACTCGCGTGGCGTGCTCGACGCCGTGCGCTTCGTCAAATCACGACACCCGAACCTCGACGTCGTCGCCGGCAACATCGCCACCGCCGAGGCCGCCGAGGCCCTCATCGACGCGGGCGCCGACGCCATCAAGGTCGGCATCGGGCCCGGCAGCATCTGCACGACGCGCGTCGTCGCAGGCGTGGGCGTCCCGCAGGTCACCGCGATCTCGGACTGCGTGCGCGTCGCCGATCGCCACGGCGTCCCGGTCGTCGCCGACGGCGGCATCAAGTTCAGCGGCGACGTCACCAAGGCCATCGCGGCCGGCGCCGCGAGCGTGATGATCGGCTCGCTCTTCGCAGGCACCGACGAGTCCCCGGGCGACCTCGTCCTCTACCAAGGTCGCAGCTACAAGGTCTATCGAGGCATGGGCTCGCTAGGCGCCATGCGCCGCGGCAGCAAAGACCGCTACGGCCAGGGCGGCGCCGCCGACGAGAAGCTCGTCCCCGAGGGCATCGAGGGTCGCGTGCCGTACCGCGGCTCGCTCGGGACCATCGTTCATCAACTCGTCGGTGGGCTGCGCGCCGGCATGGGGTACACGGGCTCGCGCGACATCCACGCCCTGCGCACGCAGAGCCGCTTCGTGCGCATCACCTCCCAGGGCCTGCGCGAGAGCCACGTGCACGACGTCATCATCACCGAAGAGGCCCCGAACTACCGCACAAGCTGACGGCTGCATCGGCTTAAGGCCCGCCGGTTCGGGTCGTCTCACCGGCATGGGCCTCGCGTCTCGACTTGCGCTCTCGCTCCTCGTGTCGATCTCCGCTGCGGCGTGCAGCTCTTCGAAGCCGCCCGCGGCGACCCAATCCTCGGAGAAGCGACCGGCCGCTTATGCGCCGGCGCCGGTCGCGACCCACACGGGTAGCGCCCGCTCCGCTGCGGCGAAGAAGGAGTTCCCGATGCCCTTCTCGCAGCAGACAGTGCCCGACGAGAGCCTCAGTCGAGCCCAGCTCTTCCTCGGCGAGGCGCTCGCGGCGAATGCCGTTTACGGTGAGCACGGAGAGGGCTTCTTCGCGGCCTTCGCGGACAAACAGCACCCTCGCGCGACCGTCGTCACCTGCGCGGACTCACGCGTAGCCGCCGGGGCCTGGGACGCCACTCCCGAGAACGACGACTTCACCATAAGGAACATCGGCAATCAGCTGAGCAACAGCGAGGGCTCCGTCGAATATGGCGTAGAGGAGCTGGGGACGCCGGTCCTCTTCATCGTTGGGCACACGGGCTGCGGCGCGATCAAGGCGCGAATGGGCGATATGAAGGAGCTGCCCAAACCCATCCAAAAGGAGCTCGCCAGTCTGCACGCGGCCCCTGCTGCGCCGGCTGGCAAATCAGCCGAGGAGGTGTGGTCGCTCGCCGTCATCGCCAATGTGCACGATCAGGTCGCGACCGCGCTGTCGAAGTACCCCGACAAGGTCATGAGCGGCGCCCTGACGGTGGTCGGCGCGGTCTATGATTTTCGCAACGATCTGCACCGCGGGGCAGGCAAATTGCTGATCGTCGACGTCAATGGCCACTCCGACGACACGACGCTTTCGGCCTTCGCCAACGCCGTCCGCCTCGCCCCTTACCAGCCTGTCGCCGACCACCCCCACAAAGAGAAGGGCAAACACACGCGAGGCGACGTCGAGGCCCTCGCGAACACGCTCACGACTGACGAGCCGCCCCCCAAGGTCGCGGACGGCGCCTCGGCGCATTGAAGCTTAGGGCCGTTCAGTAATTATTGCCCTTAGTTCGGCGTGTCGAACAGGCCACCCTTCTTCTTGCCAGTCGTGACGGGTGCGCTGACAGAGGCGCTCACGGGCGTTCGAAGTGGCTGCTTGACCCCGACCGCGACGGAGCTCGACCCCGGCGGCGCGCTCGATGGAGAGTCCGATGGGGCGTCGCTCGACGCCGCGACGACCACCGACGCGGACGGAGCTGGATTGGTCGGCATGGAGCTCGCAGTCACCGACGCTGTCGCCGTGGCCGTCACTGTCGGTTTCGGGTCGGCGGCTGTCGTCTCTTCGTCCGCGGTCGCGCGCGTCGTGGCGGCCGCCGTGTTGGTCGATCGAGTGACAAAGAAGAAAGTCCCTATCGCCCCCAAGCCGAGCACGACCGCGAGCAAGCCGACGATGAGAGGCGCGCTCGAGGTCTTTGCAGGGCGACTCGCGGCGAACGTCCCACCCCACGACTGTGCGACTGGCTGGGCCGGCGGGGTGTAGGTTTGGGCCATTGTCGGCGCGGCGAGGGGAGCCGTCGGACTGGCGGCTACCGTGGCCCCGAACCCACCCGAATTGGGCAAAGCAGAGGAGCGCCCGGACACCGCGAGGACGCGCTGCACGTGTTGGAACGCTCGCGCCGGCGCGAACCCAGAGAGCGCGTGGGCCAAAGCGCCCACGTCCTGAAATCGACGCGCGGGGTCCTTCTCCAAACAGGTGAGCACCACATCCCTGAGAGCGGGAGGGATGTCCTGTCGATAGTGCGTCAGTTCCCGCGGGGGCTCCTGCATGATGCTGATGACGAGGCTCGTCATCGACTCGGCGTCGAAGGGTGTGACGCCCGCGAGCAGCTCGAACAGGACCGCCCCGAGCGCCCATATGTCGCTGCGCGCGTCGACAGCGCGCGTCGAGCGCATTTGCTCGGGCGACATATAGAACGGCGACCCCATCACGTCGCTCGTCTTGGTCATTCCTTTGTTGACATCGCTGTCACTCGACAGCTTCGAAATCCCGAAGTCGAGGACCTTGATACACGGCGATCCGTCGACCTTCCGCGTGAGGAACAGGTTCGCCGGCTTCAGATCGCGATGGATGATCCCGAGTCCGTGAGCCTCCGCGAGGGCCTCACACGCCTGGAGCACCCACTCCGCTACGTCCGAGACCGTCTGGCCGCCGTGCGCCTCGACGAGCTGCGACAGATCCTGTCCCTCGAGGTACTCCATCACCATGTAAGGCGTCCCGTCCGGCAGCTGGCCGACGTCGCTCACGCGCGCGACGTGCTCGCTGCGGATGCGCACCGCGGCGCGAGCCTCTCGGAGGAAGCGCTCGCTCGCCATCGGGCTCTTCACCGCGTGAGGCAAGAGCACCTTGATCGCGACGCGCTCCTCCAGGGAGATGTGGGTCGCCGCGAGCACCGCTCCGAACCCGCCCACGCCCAAGACGCGGTCGACGCGATATTTGTTGACGAGGATATCTCCAGGCTTGTAGCTGACGTCATCCATAGATTGGGCGGGTCCTCGACTGCAGTGGCGCCGAGCCGGTGTTTCGTGACAGGCGAACCTCTCGAGCACGCTTTCGGCACTGGCAGAACGTCCCGCCCTTGAGTGCAATTCCATTGCCAAGCCCTGTCAGCCATTAGGAAGAGGGCTGACAGCCGGACGTAGGAGACCTCGTGTTGATGCGAGCCAGTCCTTATCTCGGCGCCGTGCTCCTCTTGGCCGGTTGCGCAACGGTGCCGCCCGCCCAGCCCGAGCCCCCGCCGCCTCGGCCGAGCATGCCGCCCACGAGCGACGCCACCCCGTCAGCGCCCGATTGGCCACCAATTCCGACCCAGGCCGCCGCACCCGCGATGGAGCCGCCAGTCACGAATGAACCTCTCGAGCCCGTCGTACGTGCTTTGACGGAGATCGCTCTCCCAGCCAAGACTGCGCGGATTCGATTCCTCCGAGCGGACCGCTCGGGCCCAGACGTGCTCGCGCTCTCGACGCAGAGCGACCTGTTGCGCATCAAACCGAACGGCAAGGCCCAGCGAATCAAGGGCCCGAACTGTGAGGAGACGTTTTTCCATCCAATGACCATCACCCCCGACTATCAGGCGGTCACGTTCGAGGATGGGCACATGGTGCTCTTCGGCCGACTGCTCCAGAGCGGCCGCGGCTCCTATTATGTCGGCTATCGCTCTGTTCAGAAGTCAGGTGGCACGTGGACCTGCGAGCAAACCTACCCCCCCGTCGAAGGCTCGATCGCACCTGGTGACGTCGTATGGAGCCTCCTCAACAATCGCTTGGTCGGGACGCTCGTCAATGACGCGCGGCTCCTCCCCATGCCTGCGGTCAACGCGCCAGCGACGGCGTTCTGGGGTAGGACCGCCGATCGTGCGTGGCTCGCGACAGGCGACAAACTCGTGCACTTCGACGGCCTCACTTGGACTGCAGTGGAGCACCCGTTCGACCTCGTTCGGTCTGTCACTGAGGACCCGACTGGAACGCTATGGGTGATTGGAGAGCGAGCGAAGCGAGCCTTCGCCGCCGCGCTGCCGCCCCACGGGAGTTGGGCGTGGGTCGCTGTCCCGCCTGATTTCGACGCCACTCACGTCGTCGCGCCGACCGCGCGCGACATATGGTTCCTAGGCGACAAGTTCTATTATCAATATGACGGCCGCGCGCTCCGGTCCGTGGTTGCGCCCGTCCTCTCGCCAATGGCTTGGGTGGACAGCAGCGGCGAGATTTGGGTGGGCGGCCTCGACCCGAGCTTGGCCCCAGTCGTCGAAGACGAGCTCCAGAGGAGAGACGCCCGCGCAGGCAAGCTGGTTCGAATCGCAGCTGCGGCCGACGGCGGGGGGAACATCGACGCGACCGCCGACAGGAGGGCTCCGTGAATCATCCCCGTATCCTCTTTGGCGTGAGCCTCCTGTTGCTCGCCTCCGCGTGCGCCGGCTCGCCCCCGCCGAGGGCCCGTGTCGTGAACCCGCCAATGGAACCGCCGTCGGCTTCCGTCCGGGTCGTCCGCTTCTCGACCGAGGGAACGAGCTTGATCGCGCGTGACGAGCAAGGCCGTGAGCTCTATCACCGTCCGAGCCCGGTCGACTGGACTGCTCTCCCTGGGGGCGACGTCATCGTCGTCGAGCCCGACGCGTCCAAACAGTTGCAGCTCAAACGAATTCGCCCCGACGGACGAGCGCGCTTCGAGGTGCCAAGCCCCGTCGAGGGGGCCGAGCGCTGCGATTTGCAGGCCGCCGGCCCCTACCTCGTCGTGCTCGGTCATCGAAAGGAGCGGCCGAGCGCTGTCGTGACGCTCGACCTCGGCACGGGCGCGCTGCTCTCGCAGCCGTTCGAACTCGCCAAAGGGGGCGCCATGGTCGTGGCGTCGAACGGAATGGTCTACGCGTCCAATCCAGCTCGTGGCGCCGTAGAGGTCATTCATCCGATGGGTGGTGTCGTCGCGACAGTCCCCGTCTCGACGCCGCCGGCCGACTCGCTCGCCGAGAGAGGCGGCGTGACGCTCCTGCTGCAGCCGGACGACAGGGTTCTAGCGATCACGGCCGACGGCGGGATCTTCTCGATCGACCCCCGAGGTGAGCTCCGGGGCTATTCGGCAATCCCCGAGGCCGTGACCGACGTGGTCAGCCGACAAGAGGGTGGCGTCTGGGCCGTCGGACACTGGGCTGTCTATGGACTGGACACCCAAGGTGAGGTCAAGACGACTTGGCGTGTCCCCCGCGGCGTCATTCATTCGATCAGCCAGGAGAAGGACGACGTGGTCGTCGAGAACAACCTCGGCGACGTCTACAAGGTCGGGGCGCCGACCCAGCTTACCTTCGAGTCATCGAATGCGGAGCTGCGCTTCGAACGCGTCAAGGAATGGCCGCGCGACACGATGGCCTCTTTAGTCACCTCGGGTGACAGACTCTACGCCGTCAGGTCGGTCGAAATGTTCGACGAGGTCGACCTGACCTCTGTCCCACAAACCGCGCCGCTCACCACCAAGGTGACGACCCACGAGGTCCAGTTCAAGCTCGATGCGTACCGCTATATCAGCCCTACCGCATTGTTCTTCGACGACGGCTTGAAGGTCGTCGCGGGCGCCGGATACTGGAGCTTGGGTGACCCCTCTCAGCTCGGCGACGTTGAGGTCTTCGACCTCGGCGCGCACCCGAAGCGGCTCGACGCCCTCATGCCGAAGCACGCTCGCCGCGTTGGGGGGATGCAACCGGAGTGGGCCACCGCCGCCGACGACTATGCGCTTTACATTTGCGCCGCGGACATTTGCTACGAGCACACCAATGGGCGTGAGTACGACCCACCCCAACCCCCGGCGACCAACATCTTCTCCGCGCCTGACGAGATCGTTGCGCTCCAAGCGCGGGACAATCAGACGCTCCTAGGCGCTACCGCCAGCGGAGTCTACGAGCGGACCTACGGGTATTGGAGCAGCTTGGACTATCCCGGTCCACCGTCGATTGGGCGGCTCGCGGCCGGGAGTGCTGTCTGGGCGTTGACAGGCTTCCATAGCGTGTCCGACAGCGTCGAGCTCCAGCCGACCGAAGACCAACACCTCTACCGACGTCGCGACGGAGAGTGGTCGGTGGTGGAGACCCCGACGCCCGAGATCACCACGCTCTTCGACGACGGACAAAAGGCTTTGTGGGTCGGGAGCACGAGCGGGCTATCCCGATTCGACGGAGAGAATTGGCAGCACATCGACGGGGTCGGCGCCCAGGTCTCGAGCATCCTCAGCGTCCGCGGGCAAATGTGGGTGGCCGCCGAGGACGGGCTCTATTTGGGAGTGCCAATCTCGTCGAGCCTGCCGGCGCGCGACCGCACGATCAACGGGGCAGTCGAGCCGGCTGTCATCGCTCGCGCCGCCAAACCCATCTCGCTCGCGCCAGCCTCCTCGCGGCTGGTCGCGATTGGCGACGTGCCCGTCCGTGGCTCGACCCCAGAGCAATATGCGTTCGCGGTCGCGTCCGACGGCTCGACGCTCTATCTCGCAGATCAGCGCCGCGTGATCGCCTGGCCCTCGAAGGGGGCAGCGACCGAGCTCGGTCGCGCAGACGCCCTCGAGAAGTGGCCTGTTCGATTGGGTGGTGCGCTCCTCGGTATGAGTGACAGCGGTGTAATGATGGGTGACTCGGCTGTCCGCTTTCTGACCGGCAAGGGGGAGCACGCGGCGCTCGGTGCGCCTCGCGCGCTCGGCTCCGCGCCTGGTGGAGCCATCTGGCTCGCGTCGCTTCCGATTGCTGACAACGCGACGATCCACGCGATTGACGGCGGCGCCCGCGCTCACCACGTCGACGCGCCGCCGTTCCTTTACACCTCAATCGCGGCGCTATCGGCGAACGACGCCTGGCTCGCCGGGGGCGTGGCGAGCTTCGGTTACGGTGCGATGGACCCCGCCTACGACATGCCTATCGGAGCGGGCGCGCTCGTGCACTATGACGGCTCACGTTACAAGACGTGGCGCTTCCGAGAGGGGGCGCTCCTGGCCGTGACAGCGCTGTCCAATGGCGAGGTCTGGGCGGTCGGCGTCGGGGGCCTCGTCGTTCGAGTCCACGGCGGCGAGGTCGAGACTGGCGTCTTGCCGAACGCTCCGACTTTGCGGGCCGTGACCGAGCAGGGAGGGGAGGTCTGGATCGCAGGGGATTACGACACTCTCCTCGTGGGCCGCGATCTGTCGTCTCTCGCGCGGGTGGACACGGGCGCCGCGGGCGTTCGCTCGGCGTTCACCGGTGTCGCGCGTCGCGGCGGTGACACCTTCGTCGTCGGCCCCGCGGGGCTGTTCAAGGTCGTACGCTGATTGGCTTGCGACGCGGTATCCTGAGGAGATGCACCTCGTCAAAGCGTCGGACCTCGTCGGGTTGCGCAAGCACCTGGCCGACGAACGCCCGGAGGTCCTCGACCAGGTTCGAGCGCGCCTCTCGCCCGAGCTGAGGGCGGTCCTCGACAAGGCCGTCGCGTCGACGTGGCTGGCGGACCCCGAGATCTGCGAGCTCTACGAGCACTTCGCGAAGACCCTCTTTCCCGGGTCGCTGTCCGCTCACACCCAGCTCGGACACATGATGGCTCTCAACAGCTATCGAGGTGTCTACCGAGTGTTCCTCGCCATTCCCTCGACGACCTTCGTCATGAAGAAGAGCGCGAGCGTCTGGGCCTCGTATCACTCGACCGGAAAGGCCTCGATGGAGGACGTCCAAGAGCGCAGCGCGGTCTTGGTCGTTCGCGGCGCTGACCCCATTTGCAAGGTCATGGTGGACATCATCACCGGTCACATCCTCGCGCTCGCCGAGCTTACCCAAGCGAAATCCCCATTGGTCGCTGCCAATGTCTCGAATTCGAGCGAGCTGCGATGGTCGATAAGGTGGAAGTAGCGTTCGACCGGGGAGAGCAGGCGCAGCGCCGATTGGAGAGCAACGCGAAGTTGCTTGTCTGAGCGTCCTACGGGACTGCTTTGGCTCCCAATCGGCTCAGGAGCATAGTAATATGCTTTCGTATGAGCGTCCTCGGCGACCCCACGATAGGAACAGTCAGGTTTGACTGTTCTAATTTGGGGCAAGAGGGCGCGTTGCGCACGTCTCCTACTGACAGCGTCGGTGTAACCCGTGTAGCGGTGGGCCGCTCGGTCCTCGTCGACGCGGACGCTGCCGCGCGTGAAGCCTGGCGTTCGGCGAACAAGGATGATTCGGCGCCTCGCCTCGTGCTGGTGTTCGCCACCAGTTGTTATGACCATCACCGACTCTTGCAGACATTGGCCGAGCTCTCTCAGGGCGCGACTGTGGTCGGCTGTTCGGTCGAGGGCGTCATCACTCGAGCTGGCTCGGAAGAGGGCAACTATGCGCTAGGCCTGATGTTGGTCTGGAGCGAGACGTTGCGCTTCGACCCCTTCGTCGTCCCCGAATACGCCAGTGACTCCGAGGGGGCAGGGCGTCGAATGGGGGGTGCGGTTCATGAGCTGCTCCAGAAAGACGGGGTCGCCCTGCTTACCTTCTTGGACGGGCTCACCGGGGACGCCACCGCCTTCTTGCGCGGGCTCACGACGTTGCTTCCATTGGACCTTCCAGTCGTCGGCGGCGTGGCCGCAGACGCGCTCCGCCTCGACACTACCTATCAGTTCTTCAAGACCGAGGTGCTTACGGGCGCGGCGGTCGGCCTGCTGATCTCGGGGCAGGGCACCGCTCGCGTCGCAATCGGTCATGGGTGCACGGCCATTGGACGGGTGCGCACGGTCACTCGCTGGGAGGCTGGGTGGGTCCTGGAGATCGATCACAAGCCCGCCTGGGAGGTCTTTCGCGCCTATTTGGATGGCGACCCCCAAGACCTCAAAGCCGACGGCATCATGCACCTCTCGGTCGATCTCCTGCCTTCGGCGTCGGAGAACGGCGAGAGCCTCTCGATCGTGCGGACTCCGATGTTGCTGAGGAAGGGCGACGGCGCGCTCTTCTTTCCTGGCGGCGGCGTCGCGCTCGGGTCGCGGCTGCGCATCGTGCGTCGCGACCCTATGTCATTGAGAGACTCTGCCGTGCGAGCGGCCGAGCAGCTCCGCCGCGCGAGCCCGGCGAAGCCCGATATGGTGCTTCAATTCGACTGCGCCGGTCGCGGTAAGGTCGTATTCGGCGCGAGCACCACAGAGGCCATCATCGCCCCGCTGCAACAGATCGTCGGCGGCGATATCCCGTGGCTCGGCTTTCACACCTACGGTGAGATCGCTCCCACCGATGGGCACCCCCAATACCACAACTACACAGTCGTCTTGGTGGCTGTGTACCCCCTTGCAGGATGAGCCAGGCCGCCCGCGCCCCCAAAGAGCAGTCTCCGCTCGAGCGCGACCTCGAGACGCTGCGGCTCGAGAACGAAGAGCTCGACCAACAAGTGAGTCTGCTGGTCAAGACCGAGCATCGTTTGACGCGCGCCCAGTTCGAGAGCGAGCGCAACATCGCCCGCGTTCAGGCCCTGTCAAAGTTCGATCTGGCCTATACGCCCAGCGAGACTCCGCTCGAGGTCGCCAAGCGTGGGACGCAGCTACTTACAGAGTGGTTCAGCTGTGATTGTGTCGCCGTCGTCGTGCGTCGCGCCGGCGAGGTCGTTTTGCTCGCGGACGGCCTTCAAACGATCGTCGATGCTCCCGAGCTGGTCGCTTGTTGTTTGAGCGGCGAGCCGCTCGTCGCCACCGCCGAAGCTCTAGGCTGGGTTCGCGGATTGATAGAGACCGTCGACGGGCTGGCGGTGGAGGACGACGTCGTGGTGGTCGTCGTCCCGCTCGGGTCGGAGGGTGACGTCCTCGGCGTGCTCGGTTGGTCGCGATACAATCCGAAGGCCTCGTTCTTCACCGAGCCGCCAGCGGTTCGCCACCTGCCTTATCTCAAGCTGCTCGCGACTCACCTACAACACGGGCTCGACATGGCCCGATTGACGAGGCAACTCGTCGAGAAGAGCGAGGAGCTCGCGGACAAGAACGCCCGATTGGAGAGCAGCCTCTCGCAGATTCAAGAGGCGAACGAGCAGCTGGCCTACGCCGCCAAACTGGAGGCTATCGGGCGACTCGCGGGCGGCATCGCGCACGACTTCAACAACCTGCTCACGGTCATCATCGCGAACGCCTCGTCGAGCCTCGACGAGCTGCCGCAAGAGGCCTCCATGCGCGAGAGCCTCTCGCCCGTCCTCGACGCCGCCATGCACGCGCGCGACCTCACGCGGCAGCTCTTGCTCTTCGCGCGCAAGACGCCAGTCCGCCCCGAGGAGCTGCGCGTGGACTCCGTGGTCGAAGAGTTCTCGCGGATCGCGACGCGCATCGTGGGCGAGCACATCCACCTGCGAATCGGTCGCGATCCACGCGTAGGCGCCGTCTACGCCGACCGCGGGCAGCTCGAGCAGGCCCTGATGAACCTGGTCACCAACGCACGCGACGCGATGCCGACCGGGGGCACGCTCACGATCGAGACGCGGCCGGCGACCGACGAGGAGCTCGAGCAAGGTGGTGTTCACGAGACCGGTCAACGGTTCGTGGCGCTCTCCGTCAGTGACACCGGTGTAGGGATTGACCCTTTGTTGGAGGAGAAGATCTTCGAGCCCTTCTTCTCGACGAAGGAGACCGCGCGCGCGACTGGGCTGGGCCTCGCGATCGTGCGCAGCGTCGCCGAGCAAGCCAAAGGCAAAGTCCTCGTCTCGTCCGAGCCGGGGCGCGGCACACGCTTCACCCTGCTCTTGCCCGAGGCCTCACAGCCCCAGCGGCGCGTCTCCGTCCAGACGAAGCTCGTCACCATTCTCCTCGTCGAGGACGAAGACGCCATTCGAGATACCGTTCGCCGCGTGTTGGTTCGCCAGGGCTACGACGTGGTGGAGGCGCGCTCCGGCAAAGAGGCCATTCGGGCGTTCCGAGAGAACCCCCACGTCCATATCCTCCTCACGGACGTCGTCATGCCCGACCTATTGGGGCCCGACGTGGCGATCGAGCTCCGCAAAGTGCGGGCAGACCTGCCAGTCCTCTACATGTCCGGCTACACGTTCGACCTGCTCGATACGGCCCATTTCTGCGAGAGCGAGAGCTTCATTCAGAAGCCGTTTACCCCTCAACAGCTCGTCCACGCCATCCAATTGGCGCTGGCTGCGCGCCGCTGAGCGTTCCCTAAAGAGGACATATCGCGGGGCCGTCCACGCAGGTCGGGGAGCCTGGGCCGAGCTCACAGTGTTGGTTTTGCATGCAATCGTCCTGGTTGCGGCAGCTCGAGCCGTAAATGCAATAGAGCCCCGCGATGTTGTCGCAGCAGGGCTCTTGAGCGGTGGCGCAGATGCCTTGTTCCCCGTTCGCGTGACACTCATTGTCCGTTCGACAGCGCGTGTAGAGACAGGACCGAACCTTGTTGCCGAAGGTCCCAGCCGCGACACACGCGTAGCCCTGTTGGCAATCACCGTCGACCTTGCATTGGTCGACCGCGCAGACATTGTGGGGCTCCTGTTCGACGCCGCCGCAGCTGGGGACCGCGGGCGCTGCGACGCAGATCGCGCCGGGGCTCGTGCAGTCTGCCGACGTGCAGCACTCGTCGAGCGCCGACCCAGTGCAGGCGTCCGCGGGAGGGATGTTCAACTGACAGACTCGAAACCCATTCGGGACGATCGCCACGCAGTGTGTCGTCGGTGGACAGTCCATATCTGTGTCGCAGTTGCCCGATTGATTGACGGGCGCGCCACCCGCGCCGCCCGTGTTCGAGCCGCCGGCGCCCCCCGAGCTCGAGCCGCCAGTGTTCGAGCCGCCGGTGTTCGAGCCGCCGGCCCCACCCGAGCTCGACCCGCCGTTGTGGGAGCCGCCCGCTCCGCCGGGCCCTGTCGCCCCGCTCGCGCCCGCGCCACCCGACCCGCCCGACCCACCACTCGACGGGTCGTCGTCGGAGCAGCCGAAGCTCAAGGTGATTGCGGTGCAGACCGCAATTGCGAGCGTTGCTTCAAGCAAGTCAGCCATGCGTCCCTCCATCTCGTGGACCGTGCACCTACACGGTCGCGCTTCGCGGCGCTTCAGGCAAGAAGCCGCCGAAGGTCGGGGCTGACAAGAAAGTCTGAAACCGGCGCGAGCCCTGACCCGTAGCAGTTCGTCCCGCCGAGCGGACGCCAAAGCAAGGGAGGGGATGATGCAGCCGCAGACGCGCCGAAAGATCTTCGGGGAAGCGCGAAGCGCGGGGGGGCGCGGAGCGCATGGGGGGCGGATTGAGCCCCTCAGCGAATCGGGGGGGCGCGGAGCGCATGGGGGGCGGATTGAGCCCCCCAATGAAGCGAGCCCCCGGAATATCTCGTCGCCCACGATTCGGGCAGCGCAGGTCTCGACCAGCTCCTCCGGTCTGCGGGGCGCGCTGGACCCGGAGTCGCTCGCGCTCTTGCTCGATCGCTGGGCGCTCCGTCGCGAGAAGGTGCTGCACCTCATCGACCTGCGCGCGGCCAAACAGGCGCGCGAGCTCGCGTCGCGCTGTCGTCGGCTGGCTCGCGCGAGGGCGGCGACCTCTCTGGCCGACGCCTCGGCAGAGGACGCGCTGCGGCTCGACTGGCTCGAGGTTCGCGCCGAGGTCGGGGCGCTCTTGGCCAAGGCTTCGCCGCGCGGTTGAACGCGGGCCGCGAGCGTGCGAAATCGCAGGGATGTTCTTCGCAACGCTGGTCTACGAGTGCGATCCCGCGACCTCCAGTGACGCGAGGAAGCTGCTGCGCGCGGAGCTCGTGGGGCGCCGGTGGCTCGATCGATGGGAGGGCAGGCTGCTGCCGTCGAACTGCTTGTGGATACGTCGCTCGGCCGAGCCTGGCGAGACCGTCGACCACCTGAAGGTCAAGTGCACTGACGAACTCAAGCTCGCGGCCGAGGCCGTGGCCCGCACCGGGATGAAGATCAAGGTGACCCGCGCGTGGGTGCAGGTGACGGGGGCCGGCACGTTCGGGCTGGCGGATCTCGAGGGCGACAAGCCCTGAGGCTCAGGCGCGCGCTGGACGCGCTCGATAAAACCAGCGCTTCGTGAGCTCGGCCGCGCCGACGTAGAGCGACGTGATGAGCGCGAGCGTCGCGAGCACGAGCGGCGGCGCGGGCACGAAGCCGATGAGCCCGACGAACGGCAGGTAGGGCACCGCGAACGTGAAGACGACGAGCGCCACGGTCGAGCCGAGCAGCACGCGGCCCGGACGACTCGCGTAGAACGGTCGACGCGTGCGGACGACCAGCGCGATCACGAGCTCGGTGAGCAGCGACTCGATGAACCACGCCGTGCGGAAGAGCTCGGCGGTCGAGCGGAAGACGTAGAGCAGCGTCGCGAAGGTGAGGAGGTCGAAGAGCGAGCTCAGCACCCCGAACTCGACCATGAAGCGCGCGATGAAGCGCATGTCCCAACGCCGAGGGCGCTCGACCAGCTCGGGGTCGACCGCGTCGTCCGCGATGCCGATCGCGGGCACGTCGGAGAGCAGGTTGTTCAGCAGGATCTGCCCTGCAGTCAGCGGCAAGAACGGCAAGAACAGCGAGGCGAGCGCCATGCTGACCATGTTGCCGAGGTTCGCGCTCGTGGTCGTGAGGACGTACTTCAGCGTGTTCGCGAACGTGCGCCGGCCCTCCTCGATGCCGCGCCGGATGATGTCGAGATCGCGCTCGAGCAAGACGAAGTCAGCGGCCTCGCGGGCGACGTCGACCGCGGAGTCGACGGAGATGCTGGTGTCGGCGGCGTGCATCGCAGGCGCGTCGTTGACGCCGTCGCCCATGAACCCGACGACGTGCCCCATCTTCTTGAGCGCGAGGATGATGCGCTCCTTCTGGTTCGGATCGACCTCGACGAAGAGATCGGTCCGCTCGGCCTCGCGCCAGAGCGCCTCGTCGTGGAGCGTGTCGAGCGCGCTGCCGGTGAGGACACGAGGTGCTGGCAGGCCCACCAATCCGGCGACGTGCCGCGCGACGAGCTCGCTGTCGCCCGTGATGATCTTCACCGCGACGCCGAGCTTCGCGAGGGCCGCGAGCGCCTCGCGCGCGCCGTCCTTCGGTCGATCGAGGAAGGTCAGGAAGCCCGCAAACACGAGGCCGTCCTCGGATGCGCGATCGATCGGCGCGGCGCTCGGCAGCGTGCGCGTGGCGACCGCGAGCACGCGGACCCCGAGCCGACTCCAAGCGGCGTAGCGATCCTCGAGCTCTGCGCGCAGGGCCTCGTCGAGCGGGCGGCCGTCCGCGACCGTCGCCGAGACCTCGAGGACGTGGTGAAACGCGCCCTTCGTCACGAGCGTGATCGAGCCGTCGCGCTCGACCGCGATGCTCACGCGCTTGCGGATGAAGTCGAACGGGATCTCGGCGCGCTTCGTCGTCGTCGACAGGTCCGGCTCGTGCGCGGCGCGGATCGCGTCGTCGAGCGGGCTCGGCAGACCCGTCTCGAGGGCTGCGTTGATCGCGCCGAGCTCGAGCACGGTCTTCGACGCCGCGCCCTCGAGGTCCCACGCGCCGTCGAGCTCGATCACGCCCGCGGTGATCGTGCCGGTCTTGTCGGTGCAGAGAACATCCATGCTGCCGAGGTTCTCGATGGCGTTGAGGTGGCGGACGAGCACGCCACGCTTCGCCATGACCTCGGCGCCACGCGAGAGGCTCACGCTCAAGATCGCCGGCAAGAGCTCGGGGCTCAGGCCGACCGCGAGCGCGATGGCGAAGAGCAGCGTGTCGATGAGCGGGCGCCCACGCGCTGCGTGCGCGACCAGCACGGCCAGCACCATCACGAGCATCGCGCTCGTCAGCAAATATCCGAAGCGCCGGATGCCTCGGTCGAACTCGGTCATCGGCGGTCGCAGCGACAAACGGTGCGCGATCGCGCCGAACTCCGTGGAGCGCCCGGTCGCGATCACGAGGACACGCGCGGTGCCGCTGCGCACGTTCGTTCCGAGGTAGACACAGTTCGCGCGCTTGGGGAGCGGCGCGCCGGCGGGCGAAGGTCGCGCGCGCTTCTCCGCGGGGAAGCTCTCGCCCGTGAGCACGGCCTCGCTCACGTGGCAGTCGGTCGCTTCGAGTAACACGCCGTCGGCCGGCACGAGGCTCCCCGCGGCGAGGAGCACGACGTCGCCGGGGACGATCTCCTCGAGCGGCAGCGAAGCCACCGCGCCGTCGCGCATCACCGACGCGCGCGTGCGGATGCGTGCGCGCAAGGCCGCAGCGGCGGTCTCGGCGGAGTACTCGCGCCGATAGCCCACGCCTGCGGTCACGAGGACGATCGCGCCGACGATGACAGCGTCGGTGTACTCGTGGCTGATCGCCGAGATGACCGCTGCGAAGAGCAGCAGCAGCATCAGCGGGCTCTTCAGCTGATTCCAGAGAACCCCGAGGCGCGTGAGCTCGACGCGAGGGGCGAGATCGTTCCGCCCAAACGCCACGAGGCGCTCGCGCGCCTCGTCTGACGTGAGGCCCCCCTCGCGGGAGCCGAGCTCTGAGAGAAGGGCGCTCGATTCGAGCGCCCAGTAGCCCTCGACCTTCCAGGCCTCGCGGTTACTACGGTGTCACGCAGAGCGCGAGCTTCCACGAGTTGAGGGTGCCTGTGTCGCCGGTCGCGCTGTCGGCGACCTTCAGCGACCAGACGCCGTTCGCCGACGTGCCGATGAGACTCGCGAGCGAGCTCTCCGGACGATAGCAGTTGGTGAAAGGCGCGGTCCCCCCGGTGACGAGGCTGGCGCAGGTCGTGTCGATCATCGTGTTGACATAGTTGTCACCGCTCGAGCCGTTGCCGCTCGAGAGGTCGAAGTTGACGGCGCCGGGTGACGTCAGGGTGAAGGCGAGATCCGAGTCCCACGTGTGCGTCGCGTTGAGCAGGACCGCCGCGCGAGCGATGGTCCCACCGAGGTTCGTGACGAGCGTGGACGTCGCGCCCGTCGCGTTGTTGTCGGGGATGGGCTTCGGGATGTTGACCGAGCGGAACACGTAGAGGTTCTGGCCGCCGCTGCAGGCGGGGAAGTACGCCGGCAGCTGGCAGTCGGGATCTGCCGCGTCCGCGAGGCTGTCGCCGTCGTTGTCGAGCGTGTCGCTGCAGTTGCTCTCGACCGCCGTGCAAACGGAGGGGCCTGGCGTCGTGCACTGGAAGTTCGGCTCGACCTGACAGCCGTTGGAGCAGCCGTCGTTGCTGTTCGTGTTCGTGTCGTCGCACTGCTCGCCGGTCGCGATGGTGCTGTCGCCGCAGACCGCGAGCAGCGTGCAGTTCGCGCTGCAGTTCGCGCCGCCGTCGCACTGCTCGAAGCCCTCGGTGATGCCGTTGCCGCACGCGGACATCATGCGGACCTGCATCGTGTAGTTGAACGTCGCGCTCGCGCTGAAGGCGTTGACCTTCACGCGGTAGGTGCCGGGGGCCAGCTGTCGAACGTAGCTGTCCACGGTCGGATCGATGCGAGAGCAGTTCCCCACGCCGCCCTGATCCTTCGAAGCGCCGAGCTGCGTGGTGCAGTCGCTCTGGAAGGCCTGGATCACCGTGTCGATCGACGAACACGTCGAGGGCCCGTTCACGTCGAAGGTCTCGATGCGGACGTCGGCGCGGACGGGGATGGTGAAGGTGAACCAGTCAGCGTCCGCGGCCGGCGTGATCGATCCGGAGACGATGCTGCCCGTGGTCCCGGAGGGAACAGCGAACGGACCGCTCGAGGTCGCGCAGGTGTTGTTCGGCTCGGTCTCGGGCGGGAACTCGGGAGTGCAAGTCGACGAGCATCCATCACCGCTCGCGGTGTTGCCGTCGTCGCAGGACTCCGTCGGCTCGACGATGCCGTTGCCGCAGCTCGAGACGACGGTGACGACCAGCGAGTACGGGTTGATGACCGCACCGCCCGACGAGTGGGCGACGCTGACGAAGTAGGTCCCCGCAGGCAGCGTGCGAGCGGCCGCCACGGTGGCCGGATCGATCAGCGAGCACCAGCCCACGCTGGCGTCGTCATCGGTCGCGAGGACCGTCGTGCAGTTGGTGCTGCGGAGCGAGATGATCGTGTCGTTCGCCGTCACGCTGCCGCAGGTGCCGGGCGTGCCGATGTACGTCTCGAGCTTGACGCTGCTCGGGGCGTTGATGGTGAACGAGTAGAAGTCCTGGTCGGACGCAGGGTTGATCGCGCCCTTCACCGTGCCGGTGAGCGGTGAGCCCGAGAGCGGGATCACGTTGACCGCGCCACACGTGTTGTTCGGCTCGACCTCGCAGCCGGCCTCGATCTGGCAGCCGGAGCTGCAGCAGTCGCCGTTCACGATGTTGCTGTCGTCGCAGGCCTCGCCGGGCCGGAGGAGGCCGTCACCGCAGACCGGCGCGCAGGTGCTCGGAGTGCCCGTGCAGCTGTAGCCCGACTCGACCGCGCAGAGCCCGGAGCAGCCGTCGCCGACATTGAGGTTGCCGTCGTCGCAAGCCTCGACGCTGGTCACGATGCCGTCGCCGCAGATTGCGACGCAGGACGAGGGCGATCCGGAGCAGTTGAAGCCGACCTCGACCGTGCACACCGACGAGCAGCCGTCGTTGTTCGCGAGGTTGGCGTCGTCGCATCCCTCGGTGCCGAGGCGGATGCCGTCGCCGCAGACCGTGGCGCAGATCGAGGGCGCGCTCCCTACACAGCTGTAACCAAGCTCGACCGCGCAGCTCGAGGCGCAGCCGTCGCCGCTCGCGAGGTTGCCGTCATCGCAGCCCTCGGTGCCGGCCTTGGTGCCGTCACCACAGGTCGTTGTGCACGAGCTCGGCGAGCCGGTGCAGGTGAAGCCCGATTCGACGGCGCAGCTCGAGGAGCAGCCGTCGCTGTTCGAGGGGTTGCCGTCATCGCAGGCCTCACCGGCCTGGACGACGCCGTCGCCGCAGCCGGCTGCCTGGCAGACGAGCGCGGTGCAGACGCCGCTCGCGCAGTCGGTGCCGACGAGGCAGTCGTCGCCGGCCACGCAGTCGGGGCAGTCGGCGCCGCCGCAGTCGATGTCGGTCTCGAGCCCGTTCTTCGCGCCGTCGGTGCAATTCGGAATGGCGCAGTTGCCGTTGATGCAGTTGTTGCTCGTGCAGTCCGAGCCGACCGCGCAGAGCTGCCCGTTGACGCAGGGAGCGCACGTGGGCCCGCCGCAGTCGACGTCGGTCTCGTTCGCGTTCTTGACCGCGTCGGTGCAAGTCGGGAGGCACACCGTTCCGGAGCACGAATCTCCGAGGCAGTCCGCGTCGACCTGGCAGCCGAGGCCCGGACCACAAGGCGTGCACGTCAGCCCGCCGCAGTCGACGTCGGTCTCGTCGCCGTTCTTGACCGTGTCGTTGCACGCGGGGGCGGCGCAGACGAGGCTCGAGCAGACGCTGCTCTCGCAATCTCCGTTCACGAGGCAGTCGTCACCAGCGACGCAGGGACCGCAGTCCGTGCCGCCGCAGTCGATGTCCGTCTCGAGGCCGTTCTTCGTGCCGTCGTTGCAGGCCGCGGGGACGCAGGCCTCCGCCTGGCAGACGCCGCTCGCGCAGTCGCCGCCGGTGATGCACTCGACGCAGTCGCCCGTCGCGTTGCAGAAGCCAGTCGCGCACCCGCTGTGAACGGTTACAGGAGTGTTCGCGGGCGTGCCCGCGTTGCACGTGTCGGTCGTGCACTCCTTGCCGTCGTCGAAGATGTCGCTGTCGTCGTTCGCGAGCTCGGTGAGGCCGAAGCCGTCACACACGGAGAGGAGGCAATCCGCTGGTGTCTGCGCCGAGGTCGGCGTGCCTTGTGGCTCGTCCATGAAGCCACACATGCCGTCGGTGCACGTCCGCTTCTGACAATCCGTGTCCGTACCCGGGCACTCCGACGGCGCTGCGCAGCCGCCACCACCACCACCCATCCCGCCGATACCACCCGTGCCACCGAGCCCGCCGGTCCCACCGACGCCACCGGTTCCACCGACGCCGCCGGTTCCACCGACGCCGCCAGTTCCACCGACGCCGCCAGTTCCACCGACGCCGCCAGTTCCACCGACGCCACCGTTGCCGCCGTTGGCGCCGGTCCCGCCTGCGCCTCCGTGGGTGGAGGCGCCGCTGCCGCCCTTGCCACCCTCCAAGAGGTCGGGATCAGGAGCGGCGATCAAGGAACAGCCGGCGAGCGCGCCGACCGTCAGGAAGATTGTGGAGAAGAGAGCATATCGCGAGGGTGCTGTCGGCACGGGGCCTCCTCGGGGCAAGACCTGGGGAGGGCCACTCTACCGTAGTTTGCCGCCCAGGCTGAAGCGCGACGACGTGGCAAAGACCGAAAGGAGCGGTTCATCGGCGGGCGCGACCGTCGTTTGCGTGACAAAGTTGTAAGCAAAAGCGACCGCGTGCGCGCTCGGGTGCGGGCTCGCGCTGGAGGGTGCATTACCCCCTTAAGGCCACGAAATACGAACCGTCCTCCCTGCGATGCGAGGACACCAATGAGGCAATTCGAGCGGTTCGGGTGCATCGCTGCAGCGTGCGCCCTCGTGCTGTGTGCGGCGTCCGAGGCTCGCGCGGAGGACGAGACTCCACCGCCCGTCGTCGGGTCGCTCGTCTTGGGCACGCTGCCGTTCCCCGTCGCGAACGACGCGCTCGACATCGCGAGCTCGATCGCGCTCAGCGATTTCGGATCGGATGCGACCGTCGAGCTCGGGCCCGCGGTCGGC
Organism: Polyangiaceae bacterium; assembly: GCA_046351325.1. Taxonomy (GTDB): domain Bacteria; phylum Myxococcota_A; class Polyangia; order Polyangiales; family Polyangiaceae; genus Xiheicaenibacterium. Next base: position 445,366 of record JAXLYR010000003.1, read on the forward strand.
CTCGGCGTCACGGATTGGCTCTCGGTCGGGGCCGCGCTCCCGATCTCCTCGCAGGTGGTCTCGGGCGATCGATCGCTCGGCCTCGGGCACGTGTCGGTCGGCGCGAGCGTGCTGCTCTATCAGGATGCGCGCGCGGGCTTCGCGTTCGGTTTCGTGCCTGCGCTCGCGTTCCCGTCGCCCGAAGACGACGCGACCACCTTCTATCCGAAGGCAGGGCTTTCTGCGGCGATTCGGATGGGCACGCTCGCGCTCAACCTTTCGGCGCGAGGCAACCTCGCGGTCTCACCCGAGAGCGACACCAACCCGGACGCTGAGGTCGAAGCTGCGGTCGACGGCGTTGTGAGCCTGCTCCTCGTGCACCCGACGTGGGCGCCGTTCTTGGAGCTCCAGCTCGAGGTCGATCAGGCCGGCGGCCTCACGCCGGCCGCAGCGACGGGTCTCAACTGGATCCCGCTGCCCTCGACCATCCTCACGCTCGGAGCGCCCATCGTCTTCGACAGCGACGGCCCGCACCCGGGGCTGCAGTTGCTCGCGACGTTCGAAGCCTCGCTGTCGCGCCCGCGGCCGCGCATCATTGCGTCGGCTCCGCCGCAGCCCGCGTCCGAAGCTGATGCTCCACAATGAGCATGAACACGGGCATGAGCAGGCAGAGGACGATCGAAGCGGTCCCGACGCGCTGCACGTGATCGAGGCTCCCGTCCGGGCGCGTCGAGAGCAAGCGCGCGGAGAGGAACGCTGCAGCGGCGGACGCGCCGTGCTGCACCGCGCTCTGCGCCGATTGGAAGCGCGCGCGCTCGAAGCTCTCCGGGACTTTCGAGGTCAGGGTGTTGTAAGCGACGCCGCGCATGCCCATCGCGACGAAGAACGCCGTCGACACGACGAGTATCGGGACGGCCGCGCTCGACTGCACGAACCAGAGCCACACGATCGCGACGGCGAGGAGCGTGCCGGCCGCGGCGACTCGCGCGGCGCCGAAGCGGTCGACGAGCGGACCGGTGAGGCGCGTCGTCGCGAAGCTCGCGATGCCACCGAGCAGGTAGAGCACGTCGAGTCGTTTGTGAGGCAGCCCCAGGTTGAACTCGACGAACACGGGGATGTTCGGGATGACGATGAAGCTCGACATCATCGTCACCGTGGTGAGGCTGAGCGAGAGGAGCACGCTCCGCTTCTTCAAGATGGCGAGGAGATCTCGTAGCGGCGCTTGCGCCGAGGGCGCGCGGAGGTGCGCACGCAGCGGAGGCAAGAGTCGAAACGCGACCGCCGCGACGATCGCGATGACGACCGCCGTGGAGAAGAACGGGGTGCGCCAACCACCGAGCCGCGCGAGGTTCAGCCCTGCGGGGACGCCGAGCACCGACGCGACCGCGAAGCCGCCCATCACGATCCCCATCGCCCAGCCGCGGCGACGCGCGTCGACGGCGTCGCTCACGATCGCGAGCGCGAGGCTCGTCGCAGGGCCGCCGAAGAGCCCCGCTACGACGCGCGCCAGGATGAGTGTCTTCAGGTCGAACGCGAGGCCGCCGAGCGCGGTCCCGACCGCGAGCCCGAGGAGCATCGCGACGAGCCCCGAGCGCCGATCGAACCGCTCGAGGTAGAGCGACCCGAGCACGCCGGTGATGCTCGCGGCGGCGGTGTAGCTCCCGACCACGGTGGGCAGCTCGGAGCCGGGGACCTCGAGGTCCCGCATGAACTCGGGACCGAGCGGGTTCACCATCATGAAGTCAAGGACGTTGACGAATTGGACCGCCGCGATGAGGTACACGATGGCGCGCTCCGAGCGCGGCGCGCGGTCTTCGCGGGGGGCCTGCGCGCGATCCTCGGCGGCGGACACAGACCCCGGAAGTTAGCGCACCCGGGTGACCGCGCGCACGCGTGGTTCGCGTGCCGTCGCTCGGCCGAGCCGCACGGGTTGACGCTCCGCCCTCGAGAAGCTTGGATTCGAGGATGCGAACGCCGAGCGCAGCGCCTGCCACGACCGAGGCTCGCAACTCGCGCGATGCCACGCGGCAACGGCTACGCGAGCGCTTGGACGCCTACATGGCGAAGAAGCACCTGCGCTCGACCTCTCAGCGCCGCATCATCGTCGACACGTTCTTCAAGGGCGAGTCTCACGTCAGCATCGAGGATCTGCTCCGCGACGTCCGCGCTCAGGACCGCGGCATCGGCTACGCGACCGTGTACCGCACGCTGAAGCTCCTCGCCGAGTGCGGCGTCGCCTCGGAGCGGCGGTTCGGTGACGGGCTCTCGCGCTACGAGCTCGCCGACGCCGAGGACGACCACCACGACCACCTGATCTGCACGACCTGCGGCAAGATCACCGAGTTCGAAGAGCCCAAGATCGAGCGCCTCCAAGAGCAGATCGCGGCTCGCCATGGGTTCCGCGTGACGTCGCACCGCCACGAGATGTACGGCGTCTGCGCGAGCTGTCAGGCCGCGAGCGAGAACGGCGCGCGCTGAGGCTCGCTACTTCGCGCGCCCCGCGCGCACGGCGCTGGTGACGGCCGCGGCGGTCGCGTCGACGAGGGGCACGACCTTCGAGTAGTTCATCCGGGTCGGGCCGAGCACACCGACCGCGCCCGCGGGAGCACCGTTCTCCTCGTAGGGTGCGACGACGAGGCTCAGCCCCGTATCGGCGAGGTCACCCGTCTCGCTGCCGATGAACACCGTCACTGCCCCCGACGAGAGCGTCTTGTCGAGGAGCCCGAGGATCTCCTCGCGCTCCTCGAGCGCGGCGACGAGCCGGCGCAGCCGATCGACGTCGCCATACTCCGGCAGGCCGATGAGCTTCATGTGGCCTTCGATGCGGACCTCGCTGCGCGTGGACACGTCGGCGACGGCGCGGTGGCCGAGGTCGAACGCGCGCCGCCGGAGAGCATCCAGCTCGACTTTGTCGTCGGCGAGCCTGCGCGCGAAGAGCTCACGGACCTCACCGAGCGTGCGACCCTCGATGACGTCGGCGAGCAGGTTGTGGATGCGGTTGAGCTCGCTCTCGGGGATGGCCGCGTCTACGCCGACGAAGCGGTTCTCGACCGTGCCGTCCTGCATGACGAGCACCGCGAGCAGCTGATTCGGGCGCGTCGCGATGAAGCGGAGCTGCTGCAGCGTTCGCCCGCCCGAGCGCCGCGCCATGATCGCCGCCGAGCCGCTCAGATCGGAGAGGAGTTTGCCGCTGTCCCCGAGCGGGTCCTGACTCTCGGCGTAGATGTTCGCGACGCGTGCGCGCAGCGCGGCGCGCTCCTCGGTGGGGATCGCCTGGACCTCGACGAGGGTGTCGATGAAGAGGCGGATCGCTCGATCGGTCGGGATGCGACCCGCGGACGTGTGCGGTTGATAGAGGTAGCCCTCTTCGTCGAGGTCGCTGAGCACGTTGCGAATCGAGGCGGCGCTGAGGTCGAGTCCGTAGCGGCGCGCCAGCGTTCGGCTGCCGACGGCTTCACCCGTCTCGATGTATTCGGTGACCACCGCGAAGAGGATGCGGCGTGCTCGCGCGGAGAGGCTCATCGTTGCTCGAGCTGGATTTTCCCAGTCCGGCCACCCTTGGTCAACCGCCGCGCGCGGCGAGGGCGGGCTCCGGGAATGGAATGGGGCTACCCTGCGTAGCGCCGTGGTGCCGCCGTTCGTCCTCGGATCCAGCGCACGAAGAGGCGCGCTCCTCGCCTCGTTGCTCGTGCTCTTCGGTGGGTCACCGCACGCCGAGGCCGCGCCGACGGCGCCCGCCAAGACGTCGAAGACCAGCCCCAGCAAGCCCAAATCCAAGAGCGCGGGCGGCAAGGTCGGCTCGAAGAAGAAGGCTCCCTCCAAGGGCAAGAAGCCGAAGACCAAGCCGCGCAAACAGCGGAAGGCTCGCACAGTCGAGAGCGCGGATTGGGCCTCGGCCCCGTCGGCGAAGTACGCCGCCCTCTCGAAAGACGAGTGCTTCGACGCGCTCCGCTCGCGCAAGGTCGGCTTCGATATCGAGGAGCCTTCATCCGGCGTCGTCGCCCCCGTCCGCATCAAAGGCGCGCTCAACGGCGTGGTTTTTCGCACGGAACTCGACGCGGCGGATCGTCCGACGACGCCCTACGAGGTGATGGATTGCCGGCTCGCGCTCGCGCTCTTCGACTTCGCCGTGATCCTCGGCAAACACGGCATCGATGAGGCCCACATCTTCTCGGCGTGGCGTCCGCCCGAGCGCGACTGGCCCGCGGACAAGCCCGCCAAACGCCACAACGGCGGACTCGCGGTCGACGTGCGCCGGTTCATGCGCGCAGGCCCGAGCGCAAACCAAGGGAAAGACCTCGTGGTTCTGCGCGACTGGGAGCCCGCGCGCGACGTCCCACCGTGCGCGGCCGACGCCCGCGCGAACCTCACGGGCGACGCGAAGGAGATCCGCGACATCTTCTGCGAGGCCGACGCCGAGCGGCTCTTCACGTCGATGCTCTCCCCGAACTACGACGGGGCGCACGCGAACCACTTCCACCTCGAGGTCACGCCCGCGGTGAAGTGGCGGCTCGTGCTCTAGTCCCGCGCGGTGCAAAATCGTGCCGACACCGCGACGCACGCGCGCCGCTTCGTCAAACTCGAGGCCCCGATGTTTCCTCCGCGCCGCCGCTCCTCGGTCCCGCTCGCGACCGCGCCTCTCGCGCTGATGCTCCTCACGATCGCGCTCACGGGTGTCGGCTCGACGAGCTGCGCCGCGATCCTGAACCGCGATCCGGCGCTGCGGTGGTGGGCCTTCAAGACCTACGGCGCCGATCGCATCTGCCCCGAGATCCTGAAGGCGAGCTTGCCGCTGCGTCTCACGGACACGTCGCCGACCGTCGGTCGCTACTTCCCATCGTCGTGTCACGCGCAGGTCAACGACGACGCGCACACCGTCAGCGTCTTCATCGAGGGCGGCGGCTATGCCTACCTGCCCGCGACGAAGCGCATGGGCTTCACCCTCAACGTCGCGGTCGAGTACGGCTTCGACTTCAACCTCAACGACGACGGCGCGTGGGTTTGGGGTCGGTACACGCGCACGCTCGCGGGCCCCGACTTCCGCATCATCCAGGTCGAGAACAAGGTCGCGGACCTCGCCGCAGTGTTCTCGCCAGTGGGCTCGATCGCGAACGTCTTCGGCGCGCAGCTCGTCAACCAGTTCATCGCGCGCGGCTTCACCGTCGTCGAGACCGACAACAACAAGGAGTTCGCGCTCGGCATCCTGCCGCTCGGCCAGCACCCCGTCCGGCCCTACGACATCGACGACGACGACGAGTTCTACACGTTCTCGAACGAGATCGCGGACGTCTACAACGGGCAGATCGACTTCGTCGGCCCGATCGAAGTCACCGACGACGACCAGGTCATCGACGTGAAGGGCGTGCTGAGCGGCGCCTCGGGGATCGATCTCATCCTCGTCGCGAAGTCGACGGGCGACGCCTGGCGCACGGTCTACCAAAACGGCGGGCCCATCACGCTGCCCCCGGGGCCCATGGTCGGCTCGGCCATCGTGAACCCGGGGCCCTTCACGCGCCGCTTCAAACCCAAGCCGGGTCTCTATTACGTTGTCATAGACAACTCGATGTTCGTCGGGCAGATGAACCCCCAAGGGGGGATCCCGAACCCCGTGATCGACCCGTCGGTGCGCCTGACCTACGTCGCGCAGATTACAGAAGAGTAAGCAGCGCCCGCCCGAGCGGCGTCAGCGTCCGCGCGCGCGCAGCCCCGCGAGCACAGCCTCGAAATCAGCGGGCGGCGGCGCGCTCCAGCGCATGCGCTCGCCGCTCGTCGGGTGCGTGAGCTCGAGCATCTCGGCGTGCAGCATCAGCCGCGGCGCCTTGAGCGGCGTCGGTGCGTGCCCGCGGCTGTACACGCGATCGCCGAGGATGGGGTGCCCGGCCTCCGAAAGATGGATGCGGATCTGGTGGGTGCGCCCCGTCTCGAGCTCGCATCGAATGAACGTCGCCGAGCCGGGGTGCGCTTCGGTTCCCTGGAAATACTCGAGCGGCGTCACGTGTGTGATCGCGAGCTGTCCCGCGCGCACGCCGCCCTTCACCGAGCCGCGTAGCCCATCGCCGCGGTTCTCGATGATGTGGCTGCGGATCGTCCGCGCCGCGGCGACGTGACCCACGGCGATCGCCAGGTATTTGCGCTTCGTCGTGTGCTGTCGGAACTGGTTCGAGAGGTCCTGCTTCGCCTCGAGCGTGCGCGTGAACACCATCACCCCGCTCGTCTCTTTGTCGAGCCGATGCACGACACCGAGCGGCGCGCGCATGCCGCGTTGACCTGGTCGAGCGCGCTTCTGGAGGATCTCGCGGACGAGGGCGTCGAGCGTCTGGCGCTCGCCCTCGGGGCCCTCGTCGCCGAACGGCACCGTGCTGATGCCCGCGGGCTTGTGCACGACGACGATCGCGTGATCGACGTGGAGGAGCGCCGTCGACTGGATCTCCACCCGGCGCGCGACGTGCGGTCGCGGCGCGTTCGGATCGAGCGCGAGCTCCTCGCCCTCGTCGACCGTGAACATCGCGTTGAGCACGACCTTCCCCGCGACCTTCACCTTGCCGGACGCGACGGCCTTGCGGGCTGCGTCCCACGACAGGCCGAAGATCTCGCGCACGGCGCGATCGAGCCGATAGCCGTCTGCCTGCGGTGGGCAGCGCTCCACGCGCTCCTTCGTGCTCACGCCTCGCGCCTTAGCCGCTACCTGCGCATGCGTCGAGCCGCTGCGGCCCCGTCTTTTTTTCGAGGCGAAAATGGCCGGACCGTGAGAAGCAGGGCCCGCGTCTCGGGTATTCCGGCGCTTATGTTGACAGAGTCCCGCTGAAACCCGGATGATTCGGGGACATTCGCCGATTCGCGCTCATCCGGCGCGAACGGGACTGCAAAGAGAGACGAAGGAGCGCCACACGTGGCCACCACCATTCTCGCCGTCGACGATAGCGTGACCATGCGGAAAATCCTGGAGATCACCTTCTCCGGGACTGACTTCAACTTGGTGGTCGTGGGGAGCAGCGCGGAGGCTGCTTCGACGCTCCGTGGTGGCGGGTTCTCGGCCGTCATTTGCGACAACTCCCTCGAGGGCGACGGCTACGAGGTCGCGAAGCAGCTGAAGTCCGTCTCGCCGGGCACACCGCTGCTCTTCCTGTCTTCACGCCAGCATCCGTTCGATGCCGGCAAGGGCGCAGCGGCGCGGGTCGATGATCACATCGACAAGCCCTTCGACACGCAGCAGCTCATCGATCGCGTGACGAAGCTCGCGTCGGGTGGCGCTTCGGTCGGCGCGCCAGCACCGGCTCCGGCAGCAGCGGCGCCCGCACCGGCGCCGGCTCCCGCGCCAGCGCCTGCACCCGAGCCCGCACCCGCCGCGGCGAAGGCTCGGACGGTGGGCTACGGCCAAGCCGCTCCCGCTCCTGCTCCCGCACCTGCCGCGGCCGCGCAGCCCTCGCGCTCCCAAGGCTTCGGTGGCGGTGGCTTCGGCGCGAAGCCCGCGACGCAACCGGCCGCGCAGCCCGCACCTGCAGCTCGTCCTGCGGCAGCTGCGCAGCCCGCACCTGCAGCGGCGAAACCAGCAGCCGCTGCAGCACCTGCCGCGGCAGCTCCCGTCGCCGCCGCGGTCTCCGCGGGCAACGGTCAGATGGCGGCGAAGCTCGGTGAGCTCGGCCTCTCGAAGGAGCAGGCCGATGCGGTGCTCGCGCTCTCTCGCGAGCTCGTCGAGAGGGTCGTCTGGGAGGTCGTGCCCGTCCTCGCCGAGACGCTCATCAAGGAAGAGATCGCGCGGCTGACCAAGTAGCGGTAAGGGAGGGAGCGCACCCCGCGTCCCTCCCTTCGATGAGCCACGACGACACCTCCTCCGAAGCCCCCTCCGCAGCGACTCCCTCCCCCGAAGCTCTGCGTGAGCTGGCGAAGGCTTACGAGCCTCGCGAAGTCGAGTCCACCTGGTCAAAACGGTGGATCGAGCTCGGCGTCTTCGCGGCCTCGTCCGCGCTGCCCGACCCGCGTCCGCGCTACGTCCTGCCCATGCCGCCCCCGAACGTCACGGGGTCGCTGCACATGGGCCACGCGCTGACGAACACCCTCGAGGATATCCTCGTTCGCTACCACCGCATGGCGGGCTTCTGCACGCTGTGGCAGCCGGGGATCGATCACGCGGGCATCGCTACGCAGACGGTCGTCGAGCGTCAGCTCAAGCGCGAGAACAAGAGCCGCCACGATCTCGGGCGCGAGGCTTTCCTCGAGCGCGTGTGGAAGTGGAAGGGCGAGAGCGGCGGTCGCATCGCGGAGCAGCAGCGCACGCTCGGCGTGAGCGCCGATTGGCCGCGATCGAAATTCACGATGGACCCCGACCTCTCGCGCGGCGTTCGCGAGGCTTTTTGCAAGCTCTACGAAGAGGGGCTCATCTACCGCGACACGCGGCTCGTGCACTGGGACTGCGAGGCGCAGACGGTGCTCTCCAACCTCGAGGTCGAGAACGAGCCCGCGCAGGGTGAGCTCTTCATGTTCGCGTACCCGGTGAGCGACGAGGACGGCGGTGGTGAGCTCGTCGTCGCGACGACCCGCCCGGAGACGATGCTCGGCGACACCGCGGTCGCGGTGCACCCCGACGATCCTCGGTACAAGCACCTGCACGGCAAGCTCCTGCAGCACCCGTTCGTCGATCGCAAAGTGCCGGTCATCACCGACGCGATCCTCGTCGACATGAACTTCGGCACCGGCGCGGTGAAGGTCACGCCGGCGCACGACTTCAACGACTTCGCGACCGGCAAGCGCCACAAGCTCGAGGAGATCAACATCCTCACGAACGACGGCAAGATGAACGACAAGGCCGGCACGTTCGCCGGGCTCGATCGGTTCGTCGCGCGCAAGGCCGTGAAGAAGGCCCTCGAGGAGAAGGGCCTCGTCCGCGGGTCGAAGCCGCACGACCTCGTCCTGCCTCGCAGCGAGCGCAGCGGCTCGATCGTCGAGCCGATGATCAGCACGCAGTGGTTCGTGAAGATGAAGCCGCTCGCGGAGCCCGCGCTCGCCGCCGTCCGCGAGAAGCGCACGGTCATCATCCCCGAGGAGTGGGAGAAGACCTACGAGCACTGGATGACCAACATCCTCGACTGGTGCATCTCGCGCCAGCTCTGGTGGGGTCATCGCATCCCCGCGTGGTACTGCGACTCGTGCGGCGCGGTCTGCGTCTCGCGCGAGGAGTCGCTGTCGAAATGCGAGCGCTGCGGCTTCGCCTCGCTCCGCCAAGACGACGACGTCCTCGACACGTGGTTCTCGAGCGCGCTCTGGCCGTTCTCCACGCTCGGCTGGCCCGACAAGACCCCCGAGCTCGAGAAGTTCTACCCCGCGAGCGATCTCGAGACCGGCTACGACATCCTCTTCTTCTGGGTCGCCCGCATGATGATGATGGGCATCCACTTCATGGGCGCGCCCCCGTTCAAGCGCGTGCTCCTGCACGGCCTCGTCGTCGACGAGACCGGCGACAAAATGAGCAAGGTGAAGGGCAACGTCATCGATCCGCTGGACCTCATCCACGGCGCGACGTTCGAGGACGTCGTCGCGAAGGCCCTGCCCGGCGCCCCGGTCGAAGAGGCCCTCAAGAAATTCAAGAAGGCCTATCCGTCGGCCGCGCAGATGGGCGCTGGCTTCCCCGCATACGGGACCGACGCGCTCCGCTTCACGCTCGCGAGCTACTCGCCGCAGGCCAAGCGCATCCCCCTCAGCCCGAAGAAGATCGAGGGGTACCGACATTTTTGTAACAAGCTCTGGAACGCGACGCGCTTCACGCTCCCGTTCGTCGCTGGCGTCACCGTGACCAACGCCGCGCCTACCGCGACCGGCCTCGCCGAGCGCTGGCTGCTTTCGCGCCTCGCCGCGACGGCCGACGCGGTGAAGACCGGCATCGACGAGTTCCGCCTCGATGACGCAACCCACGCGGTCTACCACTTGTCTGGGGCGAGCTCTGCGACTGGTTCATCGAGCTTTCAAGCCGTCTTCCAAGGCTCCGACGAGGCGAAGAAAGAGGAGACCCGCGCGGTCCTCGCCTACACGCTCGAGGCCAGCCTGCGCTTGCTCCATCCCTTCATGCCGTTCATCACCGACGAGCTCTGGCAGAAGGTCCCGCGCCCCGCGGGCTCGGCCGCTTCGCTCGCGCTCGCGCCGTTCCCGACCAAGGACGTCGCGCGCCGCGATCTCGACGCCGAACGCGAGATGACCGCCCTGCAGGAGATCATCGGAGCGGCGCGCTCGATCCGCAGCGAGCACGGGATTCACCCGGGCGCGGAGATCGAGCTCACGCTGCGTACGTCCGACCCGACGTCGCGCGCGCTCCTCGAGCGCGAGGGCGTGGCCGTTCGCACCCTCGTCAAGACGAAGGGCGCGCCCACGCTCGTCGCGGCCGGCGCGGCACGCCCGCGCGGCGCCGTGATGAGCACGGTGCACGACGTCGACGTCCTCGTGTCGCTCGTCGGGCTCGTCGAGCCGTCCAAAGAGGCCGATCGCGTCGAGCGCGAGATCAAGAAGACCGAGAAGGACATCGCCGCGCTCGAGAAGAAGCTCGCGCTCCCGTCCTTCGCCGACAAGGCGCCCCCCGAGGTCGTCGCCGAGTCGAAGGCCGATCTCGAGCGCCTGAAGCGGCGCCGCGCCGGCCTCGACGAGGCCCGCGCGATCGCGGCCGAGCTCGGCGACGGCTCCTCCCCCAACTGACCCGCGCGAGCCACCGTCGTGAGCGAGCGCGAACCCGGCGACGACGAAGATCTCCCGCCGGTCGTGCCGCAGGGCAATCCGCTCCGCTGGGGTGGTGGGCTCGCGATGCTCGGCGGCGCGTTCGTCCTCGGCGTCGTCGACGGGTTCGCGCCGTGGAGTCCCCGCGTCGGCGTTCCCATCGGCCTCGTCGCCGCGGCGCTCGCCGCGTTCGGTGCGGTGTGGTTCCTCGGTAGCTTTCACGATGATATAGAAACCGACGACGCGCCGCCGTCCGTCGCGCCCGCTGCGCTGGCGCGCCCGCTTGCCGTCCTCTTCGGTGGCCTCGCCGTCACGGTCGTCGCGCTCCGCATGGCCGTCGCTGGCGTGAGCTCTTCGTTCACGACGAGCGTCCTGGCGACGGGTGGCTTCGTCGTCGCGCTCGCGGGTGCTGGCCTCGCGCTCGAGGCCATCGGTGTGCTCGACGCGACCGAGCGACGCTTCCACAAGCGCGAGGGCTTCTGGCTCCTCGTCTATTCGACGCTCGTCTTCCTCCCGACGCTCGGCGTCTCGTCGCTCGTCGACCCGTGGGAGACCCACTACGGCGAGGTCTCGCGCGAGCTCCTCGCGCGGCGCGACTGGATCTCGACGTGGTGGGCGCACGAGGGTTGGTTTTTCTCGAAGCCCATCCTGTCGTTCTGGATGCAGGCCCTCGCGATGGCGACGCTCGGCGTGAACTACGAGCCGGGCGGGATGCTCGCGGCAGCACGTGACGGCGCGACCCCGTGGCCCGAGTGGGCGGTGCGCTTCCCGACCTTCCTCGTCGCGCTCGTCGCGACGTACATCCTCTACAAAGGCGTCGCCTCGACCTTCGGCAGGCGCGCGGGTCTGCTCTCGGGCGTCGTGCTCACGACGATGCCGACGTGGGCGCTCCTCAGCCACCAGACGATGACCGACATGCCGTTCATCGCCGCGCTCACGGCGGCGATGGGCTTGCTGCTGCTCGCCCTCTCCGAGCACGAGTCTCGCCGCGTGCGGATCTATCGCGTCGCGGGGCTCACGCTGAGCGCGCACGGCGCGGTCGTGGGGCTGCTCGTCCTCCTCGTGTTTCCGCAGCTCGTCTACCTCGTCTCGCGCAACGTGCACCTCAACTATGACGATGTTGTAGGTTTGCGCGCGCCGCCCATCTTCTTCGCGGGCGATCGCTTCACGTCGGGCTCGGCGGGCAACTGCGGCGTCCTGCCGGGCAACGCTGCGTGCGCGACGCAGGCCCCGGTGTTCGCGCGCGTGCAGCCCGCGGCGCAGGCCCTCCTCTGGGCCGTGTGTCTCGCGGTCGCGCTCTACCTCGAGTGGGGCGAGCGTCGCGCGCGACGCCTCTACGCCCTCGCGGGCTACGTCGCCGTCGCGCGCGCTGTCCTCGCCAAGGGCCCCGCGGGTGTCGTGCTCCCACTCGGCGCGCTCGCGGCGTGGCTCTTCGTCACGCGGCGCACCCGCGTCCTCGCCGACCTCGAGCTGCCGGCCGGGGCGCTCGTGATCCTCGTCGTCTCGATGCCTTGGTTCGTCGCGATGTTCGCGCGCCACGGCACCGAGTTCACCGACCGCCTCTTGTTCCACGACATGTACAAGCGCGCGTTCGAGCACGTGCACGACACCAACGCGACCGACGACACGAGCTTCCGCTATTACGTGTGGCAGCTCGGCTACGCGACGTTCCCGTGGGTCGGCGTGCTGCCTGCGGCGCTCGCGAGCTCCATCGCAGTCCGCGACGAGAACGCCGATCGGCGCGGCGCTGTCGCGCTCGTCGTCGGCTGGTTCCTCTTCACGTTCGCGCTCTTTTCCTACATGCAGACGAAGTTCCACCACTACATCGCGCCGGCGGTCCCGCCGCTCGCGATCCTCGTGGGGGTCTTCCTCGACGGCGCGCTCGTGCGCATGCGGTCCGCTGGGCCGCGACTCGAGCACGCTCGCTCGGCGTTCGGTGTCGTGGCGATGGGCGGCGCGCTCCTCGCCGGGCTCGTCGCGCGCGACATGATCGTCGATCGCCCGGAGCTCCCGAGCGACGCTCGCCTGCTCAACCTCGTTTCGTACAACTACGATCGCAAATGGCCCGCGACCCTCGACTTCGCGACCCCGCTCCTCGCGCTCGGGCTCGCGTCGATCGGCGCGCTCGCGTCGCTCGCCGTGCCGCGCCTGCTCGAGGTCTTCGGCGGCCGCGCTCCCACGCCTCGCGGCCCGGGCTTCTTGCGCTCCTCGCTCGCGCCGCTCGCGCTCCTCGCGTCGCTCTCGAGCGTCTGGCTCCTCGGCGTCTACCTTCCGCGGCTCTCTCCGCACTGGGGGCAGCGCGAGATCGTCCTGCGCTACGTGCTCGAGTCGAAGCAGCGCGCCGGGCCGCTGATCGCCTACCAGCTCAACTGGAAGGGCGAGAATTTCTACTCGGGCAACCAGCTCGCGTCCTTCCCCGAGACAGGCAAACCCTTTCGCGAGTGGGTCGACGATCAAAGAAGGAAGGGTGTCAAGAATTTCTATGTGATCGCCATGCAGGGCCGCACGCGGAGCGTCCGCTCCGAGCTGGGCAATCCGCGGGCCGTCGACGAGCTCACGTCGGACCGCGAAAACAACAAATTCGTCCTGCTCAGGGTGACTTACGACTGACGTCGACTTGCGTCTCAGCGAAGCTCGTGCAACATGCCTCTCGCACGTTTCTGGTTCTCGGCTTCGCTGCTTCTCTCTCTCTGTGGGACGCGGAAGGTCGGCTGGTGACGAGTTCCGGGCAGCAGCTGCGCTGCCACCTTCTTCGAAGACGCGGCCCTTTGGAGTGTGGTGATTGAGTTTTCTGGCAGGGCGCGCGCGCGCCTAGGCCGCCAGTGAGAGAGAGCGATAGCAGATGAACACGCGACTTTACGTTGGCAACCTCGCCTTCCACACCACCGAGGACCTCATTCGGCAGACGTTCTCGCAGTTCGGCGACGTGACCGACGTCAAGCTGATGATCGATCGTGAGACGGGCCGCTCGCGCGGTTTTGCTTTCGTGTCGATGGCGGATGCGGCCGGCGCGAAGCGAGCGATCGCCGAGATGAACGGCGCGATGCTCGAGGGACGCCCCCTGCGCGTGAACGAGGCTGAAGAGCGTCGTGATCGCACCGGCGGCGGTGGCGGCGGCTTCGGTGGCGGCGGCGGCGGTGGCGGCTACGGCGGCGACCGCGGCGGTCGTGGCGGTGGTGGCGACCGCGGTGATCGCGGCGGCTACGGTGGCGAGCGCGGCGGTGGCCGCGGTGGCGACCGTGGTGGTCGTGGCGGCGGTCGCTGGTGATCGGCAGCCGCTCTAAACCAGCGGCGCCCTGAACGAGCAGCCTAAAAATCAAGCGGCGCGCGAGGTATCTCGCGCGTCGTTTTTTTTTGCCTCTGCCGAGACTGCCTGAACGCGCAAGGTTCTTTCTGCTGCCGGGCTGTATTAACCAGCACGGATGCGCAGCATCCCTCTGCTCGTGTTGCTTCAGGCCGCCGCCCTCGTCGGTTGCGGTGATGACGGCTCCGGTGGCGCCGGCGCGACGGGTGGCGCGGGCGCGGCCGGTGGTGCAGGCGCGAGCGCGGCCGGTGGTGCCGGCGGCACTGGCGGCACCCCCCTTCCACAGAAGGGGCTCGGTGAGCCTTGCACCGACGAGCTCGAGTGCGAGGCCGGCTATTGCGTCGACGGCGTTTGCTGCGGCGGCACGTGCACCGGCCTCTGTGTGAGCTGCGGCATCGCAGGCTTCGAGGGGCAGTGCTCGCCCATCCCCATCGGCGAGGACCCCGACGACGAGTGTGGCGACGGCGTCTGCGATGGCCTGCTCCAGTGCGCGAGCGGCGCGCATGTCTTCAGCCACGCGTTCGGATCGGCTGAGATCGACCTCGCGCACACCGTCTCGACCGACAGCGCGGGCAGCATCTACATCCTCGCGACCATCCACGGGCCTGTCGATTTCGGCGGCGGCTCGCTCAACGTCGTCGGCCAAGAGGCCCTCGCGATCGCCAAGCTGTCTCCGACGGGCGCGCACCTCTGGAGCCGCGTCGTCCCCGGCACGTTCGGCTCGGCGACGCTCTCGGCCGACGACGCCGGCGTCACGCTCGCCACTGAGCTCACGGGCGCGGCCGACTTCGGCCTCGGTCCGATCACGCCCTCGAGCGGTGTGGGCTCGGCCGTCGCGCGGTTCGATCCCGCCGGCGCCGCGATGTGGAGCCGCGCGCTCGACGCGCGGGCGCTCGCCGCCACGCGCGACACCGCCGGCAACATCGTCGTGGTCGGAGCCGTCCCCGACGGCGGCGTGCTCGGCGGCGCGCCCATCACGACCTCCGGGCTCGAGGACGCGTTCATCCTCGAGCTCGCGAGCGCGACCGGTGACCCCGTCGATGAGGACGTCCGCGGCGGCGACGCCGACGACGCTTACACCCACGTAACCGCTGAGGCCTCGGGCGGGCTCTTCCTCGGCGGGACGTTCACGAGCAGCACCATCGCCTTCGAGAAGACGCTCACCCTCAAGGGCACGCGCGACGCCTTCTTCGTCCAGGTGAGCGCGGCGGGGGTCCCGATGTCCTCGTTCCAATACGGCGCCTCGGGCAAGGACTCGGCGATCGGTGGGATCACCCTCACCCAGACGGGGCCGGTCCTCGCGTCGACCCTCGACACCGCGACGACCGTGCGCCAGCTGACGTTCGAGCTCGCGAGCGTCTGGCAGAAGACATTCCCGGTCCCGCTCACGGGGCTCGTCGCCGACCTCGGCTCGAGCCTCGTGATAACCGGCGCGTTCAGCGGCACGATCACTTTGGGGGGCAAACAATTCTCGACCGCGACGCCCGGCGACACCGACGGCTTCGTCGCGAAGCTCACTCCCCTCGGCGAGCTCGTGTGGTTCCACCCGCTCGCGGGCGCGGGCGTCGCTTCCGGCCCGAGCCTCGCCGTGCCGCTCACGCGTCACGCGCTCGTCCTCTCCACGTTCGACGGCGACGTCACCCTCGGCGGTGAATCGCTGGTCTCCGCTGGTGCCTCCGATGTCGTGGTCGGCAAGCTCGAGCCCTGAGCCCACTCCGCGGCCACCGTTCGTGGCGCGCATCGTCGGCGGCCCGCGCGCCGTGCTCCGCGTCCGTCGCGAGTCCGCGGCGCGCTACGTGGCCGTCCTCTCTTTTCGCTACCCGAGCGCGGGCGGCACCTCGCACGACGCCGAGCAGCGCCTGCGAACGCGCCTCTACGACGCGGGCTTCACGCCGTGTTTGCTCATGTCGCCGAGCCCCTCCGCGACCGGCCCCGAGGAGGCCTTCACCTTCGCAGACATCACGGACTGGGTTCGCTTCGTCGATCACGGCGCCGCTGCGCTCATCGCGACAGGCGCGTTCGAGATCGTCTTCGATCCCACGTTCGATCTCGTCGTCCTCGACTCGAAGGCCCTCTACACCGACCTCGAGCCCGAGGACGGCGACGACGAAGAGGCGAGCTGGTTCTCGATCGACTTCGGCATCCGCGTCGGTGACGAGCGCGTCTCGCTCCTGCCCATCCTCGTCGAAGTCATCGGTCGTTGCGGCCCGCCGAAGGACGACTTCGTCGTCTCGCTCGCAGATCGCCGCTTCGTGACCATCCCGCGCGCCCGCATCGAGCCTCTCGTCGACGTCGTCTACGATCTCGCCTCGCGACCGAGCGGCGAGCGCCGAGCCCTGGCGGGCGCACCGCGCATCTCGCGCGCCCAGGCCCTCGGCGTCGTCGCGACCACGGATCCTTCGCGCCCCTCGAGCCGCAGGCTCGCCGAGCAGCGCTCGCGCCTGGCGAAGCCCGCGTCGCTGCCTCCACCTCGCGTGCCCTCGTGGTTCACCGTCGAGCTCCGCGCGTACCAGCGTGAGGCCGTCTCCTGGCTCACCGCGCTCTACGACTCGGGGTGCGGCGCGGTCCTCGCCGACGACATGGGCCTCGGCAAGACGATCACGCTGCTCGCGTTCCTGTCCTCGCTTCGTCGCGCCAAGCCTGATCGCCCGCCCACGCTCGTCGTCGCGCCGACGAGCGTCGTCGCGTCGTGGACGGTGGAGCTCGAGCGCGTCACGCCGAACCTCGACGTCGTCCTCTGGCACGGCTCGAAGCGACGCCGCGAGGCGTGGCGCCTCGACGGCGCGCACGTCGTCCTCACGAGCTACGCGCTGCTCCACCGCGACGTCGCCGAGCTCGGCAAGCGCGAGTGGGACGTCATCGTCCTCGACGAGGCGCAGGCCATCAAGAACGGGCGCACCGTCTTCTCCGATGCCGCGCGCGCCCTCACCGCGCGTCAGCGCATCGCGGTCACCGGCACGCCGATCGAGAACCACCTCGGTGAGCTCCACAGCATCGTGTCGTTCGCGGTGCCCGGCCTGCTCGGCAACGAGCGCGCGTTCACCGCCTCCTTCCGCGAGCCCATCGAGAAGTTCGGCGATCGCTCCCGCCTCGAGGCCCTCAGGCACCGCATCGAGCCCGTGCTGCTCCGCCGCACCAAAGAAGAGGTCGCGACCGAGCTCCCGCCGAAGACCTTCATCGTGCAGCCCATCGAGCTCGCCGACGATCAGCGCGACCTCTACGAGGCCGTGCGCAGCACCGTCGCCAAGCAGGTCCGCGAGGAGATCGAGCGCCGCGGCCTGCTCCGCTCGAAGCTCACCGTCCTCGACGCCTTGCTCAAGCTGCGTCAGGTCTGCTGCGACCCGCGCCTGCTCAAGCTCAAGGGCGCGAGCGACGCGCCGCCCTCGAGCCGCTCCACCAAGAAGCAGGTGACGAGCGCCAAGCGCGAGGCCTTCCGCGAGCTGCTCACCGGCCTCTGCCGTCCTTCGCGCTCGGTGCTCGTGTTCTCGCAGTTCGTCGAGATGCTCTCGCTCCTCGGCAACGACCTCGAGGATCTCGGCCTCTCGTACGCGATGCTCACGGGCTCGACCGTCGATCGCGCCGCCCAAATCGACCGCTTCCGTCGCGGCGACGCGCGCGTCTTCCTCATCAGCCTGAAGGCCGGCGGCACCGGCCTCACCCTCATCGAGGCCGACACCGTCATCCACTACGACCCGTGGTGGAACCCCGCCGCCGAGGCCCAGGCCACCGATCGCGCGCACCGCATCGGGCAGAAGAAGCCGGTCTTCGTGCACCGCCTCATCGCCAAGAACACCGTCGAGGATCGCATCGTCGCCCTCCAAACGAGGAAGGCCGAGCTCGCCCGCGGCCTGCTCTCCGGCGAGCCGAGCGACTCGGTGCTCTCGTCCCTCGACGAGAACGCCGTCCAAGACCTCTTCGCCGAGTAACGCCAGAGGCCCTCTACGCTCTACACATCAATGACATTCCTGTAATCCTTCACGCCCAGTTACTCGCGTGTCATTGAAATGATCCAGAGCGCGACAGCGCTCCTCACGCTGCTATGTCTCGAGGATGGAAACCTCGAACGGCCTCCGGCGTACGCTATTTTCCTGGCTCACCCAGGTGCTCTGGCTGCTCGGCACCTCGAGCGCGACCGTCGTCGGGCTGACCATCGGCCCGATATGGGGGTTGGCGCTCCTCGGCGCCGTCACGCTCGTCGCCTTTGCGACTGCTTGGCAGGTCGTCCGCTGGCGCGCCTTCATCGTGGTCGCTATCGCCCATTCGCTCCAGTTCGGCGCCTACTATATGGCGGGTATAGCCGGGCTCGAGCAGACCGTCGGCGGCGGGCATTGGTGGCATCTCTCCTGGATGGGCCCCGTCTACCCCGGCGAGTTTCTAAGGCTCATGGCCCCCACCATGGTTACCGCTGCGTTCATCGGGCCGCTGCTCAGCGCGGAGCGCGGGCTCGCGCCCATCCGACGCCTGGCCCCGCGGGCGCTCCCTGTCTTTACAGTGATGTCGACCGTTCTGCTCGGGCTCGCGCTCCACAGGTCGATTCGCTACCCGACAGGGCAGGATTATGCGGCCTCGTTGCCAGTCGTCGCGACGCTCCCCGGTTGGGACGGCAGCTGCGAAACCGAGTCGCTGAGTGGGAGCGGAGACCGGCGCGAGAAGCACTGCGTCTCGCCCAAGCAGAGCGCCGACGGGTTCTCCATCCAATACGCGTGCGACACCAACGTGGCTTCGGACTTTCAGACTTGTAAATTGCTATTGAGCGACTCTACAGGTCTGGAAGCGAGCCTCTACGAGCATGGTTTGCCCGAGAGGCCCCACACCATTGTTCGCGACGACCGCCTCGGCGCACAGCTCCTCCTCAGCTCGGGATCGTACCTGCAATGGATCCCACCCGAGAAGAGCACCTCGCCGGTCGTCTGGCTCGTCGACGTGCGATCCCACGTCGCGCCTCCGCGTGGCTGGGTCCTCGCCGCCGGCCTCGGTTGGCTCCTCGCGATCGCCTGCGGCCTGGTTATTCGTGCGCTCCCGCGCCTCGTGCGGGCGCCGACCGAGGCGCACACTCGCTGGCTCACCGTCGCGCGCGGTGATCTCGCGGTCGTCGCGAGCGCCGTTCTGCTCGTCACCCACGCGTTCCTGGTCGCCGCTCTCATCCACGGCTTTTTGACTTAGCGAGCTTTGGTTTTGGGGGGCAGAGATGAACCCTACGTCGCTGTCAGTATGGGCGCCGCACACCCACCGAGGCCTCGCGCGTCAGCGGACGTCGGCGAACGCGCGAGCGAGGTGCCGTCGCACGCGCTCTTCATCGCGATCCCCGAGGCGCCTGCCAAACTCTTCGATCAGCACAAGCAGCCCAATGCCGCAGAGGAGTGGCAGAGACGCCACGAACCAGGGGAGCCCTCGAGCGACGAGTGCGAGGCTCATGAAGATCATCATCACCCAGATGCCGCGCAGGATGAGCACCACTGCGAGCAGCGTCTCGAACTGGCCTGAGATGCTCGTGCCGCCAGCGCCGCGGCGGAGGGTGCCGCGGAGGATCCGCGTGAGGCCGTTCGAGTAGTCGTGACGGGCGCGCATCGCGAACGCTCGCTCACCACCAGTGTTGGGACCCAGCGCGACGACGACCTCCTCAGTGCGACCGAGCGTGGGTGAGAGCACGATGCTCTCGACGACGCCCGCGCCTCGCGTCAGTCGGCGCTGCGCCTCGTCGATATCCACGTGGACGAGCACGTCGACCTCGGTCTTCGGGCGGCTGAGCAACATGACACATGGATAGTAAGCTGCGCCGATGTTCTTCGTGCGCTTCACTCCCCATGTCGGGGCGCTCATCCTCATTGTGGCCGGACTCCAATGCGCGCCGAGCGCTCCGCCCCGCGCTCGCGACGAACCCTCGGCGAGCGCTGTCGTCGCGAGCGCATCCGCTCCGCCCTCGCGTCCAGCGACGGTGCCGAGCGCCACAGCCAGCTCCGCCCCGCCCGAAGAGCCGCTGCCGCCGACGAGCGACCCGAAGACCTTCGGCTGCCTCGACAAGCGGTGCGCGGCTGGCACCGAGAGCTGCTGTATCGCAAGCGATCGCTCCATATGTGTGCCGCGCACGGAGGAAATCGCCCAAGAGATCAAGAGCTGCGAGCAGGCCGCCATACCGCTCGAATACAGCTTGTCGGGCATCGAGCGTTGCGACGAGAGCAGCGACTGCAAGGCGTCGGAGGTCTGCTGCGACGACTTCCTCTGGTCCGGCGCTTCGATCTCGACGTGCGACCCGCTCCCGAAGGATCGCTCGAGCCCGTGCGACTTCATCGAGCGCTGCATCTCGAGCGCGACGTGCCGTGTCCCCGGGAGCGCCTGTATCCACGGCGCCTGCCAGAAGCCCAACCCCACCCCCCAGTGCGGTAAAACCACCTGCGGCGGCGCGACCCCGATCTGCTGCACGGACCCGCCTGGTTGCCAGTCCGAGGACACCTGTGATTCTTACAAGCAAGTCAGGTGTTGGACCGACAAAGACTGTCTGCCAGGCCAGGTGTGCGCGGATGGCCGGGGCAGCACCTTCTGCACGCGCGCGCTCTTCGAGAACGGACTCGACCACGTTTGCCAGCATGACGCAGACTGCAAGCCGACCTGCGTGAGCGGCAAGAAGCCACGCTGCGCAGACTCGGAGATAGCGGGGTTGAAGCGCTGCGAATGTCCCTATTGAGCATCGGTCGCCGGCGCCCCGAGCTTGCGCCTTGACTCGGGCGCGCGATCTGGGTCGTCTGGGTGTATCCCGTGGATGAATCGATTACGCTGTGCAAGGGTTGTGGCGCCGTACGCGACGGCGTCGTGGAGACTTGCCGCTTCTGCGGTCACAAACACGAGCCGGGGCTGGAGCTCGTCGCGACGATGTGTTGGGCCTGCCAGACGTGGAATGACATCGACTTCCAGGTGCAGTCTTGTACGAAGTGTGGGGTCGCGCTCTGGGCTGCGTGCACCAGTTGCCAGCAATACACGCCTCACCACTTGAGGGAGTGCGTCCACTGCGGGAAGCTGCCATAGCCCGACCATAACCCGGTAGGTCGAGCACCAACCGGCGACGGACGCGGCTAAGCTCGCGGGGTGTTTGCGTCGCTCGCTCCTCGCTGGGTTTGCGCTCTCGCCCTCGGCGTCGCGATGTCGGGGTGCGCGGGCGCCCGAGACTCGGGGCCGAGCGATCGGGCGAGCGCGAGCGCCGCGCGCACCGCACCAGCGCCCGAGAACCCGGCTCCGCTCGGTTCGCTCGAGCTCGACGCGCCGCTCACGGATTTGGAGCCGCTCCGCGCTTGGGTCGGGGGCGCGCGCGTCGTCGCGCTCGGGGAGCGCGAGCACGGCGATGCCGACGCGTTTCGGGTGCGCGCGCGCATGGTTCGCTACCTGCACGAGGAGCTCGGCTTCGACACGCTGGCGTTCGAGAGCGGCCTCTACGATTGTCGGTTGGGCAATGACCTGCTCCGCGCCGGGGCGCCTGGGTCGGCGGTCGCGCGCGCCTGCGCGTTCAGCATTTGGGCATACGCGGTCGAGATGCAGCCGCTATTCGAATATCTCGCCGCCGAGGCGAAGCGCGGCCGCCCGCTCGAGCTCGTGGGCTTCGACACCCAATTCTCGGGCAGGCTCGCGCCCTGCGCCGCCGAGGATTTGGTCGCTGACTTGAGTGTAGGGGGAGTGACGCTCGAGCCAGCGGCGCTCGAGACGCTGGATCTGACGCTCGCCGCCTTGCGGGACGACACTGCGCGCCGGACGCCGACAGAGCGCACGCGCGGCCGCGCGCTCTTGCAGGAGCTCCTCGCCAAGCTCGACGGGGCCGCGCCCGACGACGCGCCGGAGGAGCGGCTCGCGTTTACACGACAGTGGCTGAAGAGCCTGCTCGCCCTCGATGATGACTATTACGCCTATCAAGAATCAGGCGGCGTCGTCAGCGCCGAGCAGGACAATACGCGCGATCGCGCGATGGCCGACAACCTCCTCTATTGGGCGAAGCGCCCTCGCGAGGGCCAGCCCCGCAAGGTCATCGTTTGGGCGGCGAGCGCGCACCTCGCTCGGAGCGTCGAGCGGCTGGGGCTCATCGATCACGGCGACCACCAACATGACTATCGCGTGCTCATGCCGATGGGTGAATACCTGTCTTCGGCGCTCGGCGGCGAGCTTCGCTCGTTGGCGGTCATCACCGGCGCCGGGGAGAGCGGGCGCATCGGCGGCGAGAGACAGGCGCTCCCCGAGCGCCCCGCCGAGAGCTGGGAAGCCTGGTTCGAGGGTCGTCGCGCGCAACACCTGTTGGAGGGTCCACCTCTGCCCCAATTCATTTCCCTCCTCGATCCCACGTACCGAGGTGTCTCGCGCAGAGCGGACGTGCTCGGGATTCGCGACTTCCCGCTAGCGGACTGGTCGCTGATGTTCGACGCGCTCTTGTATGTCCCAAAGATGCACGCGGTCACCGACGTCGACGGTGAAAAGGCCGCTCTCCGCCTGAAGAAGCACCAAGCCGGCGCGCGGTGCGAGCGATGAAGCGGCGCGCGACTCTCCTCGCGATTGTCCTCTTCGGGCTCGCGCCGGCGGCAGCTGGCTGCGTCCAACACACGCCTGCTCGGCGGCCCGCGCTCGCGCCGCTCTCGGCTCCACTGGAGCGTACGCCAACCCGCGTATCCATAGGGCCGGGGGTCGATCGCGTCGACGAGTATGTCTTCTATTCGTTGGTCGGTGACAGCTTGCGCTCGGTCGACGGCGAGCGACGCGCGATCGGCCCCGAGAACGGCCTAGGCGGGCGCAGCTACGGATATACCTATACGCATATCGACTATCGGTACGCCGACCTCTCGTCGAGCGAGGGCTGCCGCCCGACCAACGTGCGCATCACGCTGACCGTCACGACGACCATGCCCGATTGGCGCGCTGAGGCCCGCGCGGCGCCGCGAGAGCAGCGCGAGTGGGACCGATTCATTGGCGCGCTCACCGTGCACGAGGGTCGACATGCTGACATTGGCGTAAGGCGATCGCTCGGCCTCAAGGACGCGCTCGAGTCCACGACCGCGCCCGACTGCCCGGCCCTCGTCGAGGCGACGCGGGTGCTCTTCGACTCGGTGATCGGCTCGCTCCGAGAGGAGCATCGCGACTATGACGTAGCGACGCACGGGGGCGCGACCGAGGGCGCCTATTTGAATTACTGACCAGCGCTCGGGCAGCGTGTCACATCCGGAAGAAATGGAGCGGCGCGACGGCGTAGCGGCCCGTGAGCGCGGCCGTCCACTCGCCAAAGGGCTCGCGTCTGCGCGCCTCGGGGTTCACGCCAATCCCTACGATGTTGAGCCTCTTCAAGCTCGGTGGGGGCCGCGCCCCGGTGAGGACCGCCAGCGTCTGCGGTCCGAGCTCGTTGCCCACGAGGTGAACCTCCTCGAGCTGGGCCAGGCCGGGCGCCGACAATAGCGCGGCGATGCTCTGGTCGGGCAGGCCGCAGTTCTGGACCGACAGCGTTCGGAGGGAGGTGCCCCGCGAGAGGAGCTCGGGCACGCAGTCGGCGACTTTATTGTGGCACTCGAACGTGAAGCTGCCGAGCCTCGCGAAGGTGGGGCCCGCTGTGATCGCGTCGAGCTGCTTCGCCGTGAGGGCGTGGTAGACCTCGCGGCCACCGGGGACATAGCCATATGTGTTCGATAGATCGAGGTGCTCGAGCGACGTGAGCCCGGTGGCCTCGCGAAGGATCTCGATCCCGGTATTGCCATACATGAGATCGACGCGCAGGCGCCGGAGTCCGCTGAGGTGTGGCGAAGCGAGGAGCTTCAGTGACCGCGCTGTCACCTTTGGAATGGCGAGCGACAGGCGACGCGCCCCGCGCATGATGGGCGCGGCTGCCATCGCGTCGCAGTGGCCCGACGTGACCTTTCGCAGATCGAAGAAGGCGAGCGGCGCGCGCTCGATGAGCTCCGTCATGAACTCGACGAACTGCACCCCGTTGAGGCTGACATAGTCGATGAAGCCGCGACGCCAGACGGGGCGCAGTCGACCGTAGAAGGGCCTTATCCATTCCTTCTCGTGTTTCTTCAGGAGCTCCTGCTCTCTCGTCCCGAGCTCGCTGTCGGGCATGTTTGCCCAGCGTCCTACGCGGCGCGTGGAGCCCCCACCTCTCTGGCATTGGATATGAATGAACTCGCCGCGAGGGTCGCCTCGACTGACGAGCCAGTCGGCGTAGACGACGCGAGGGTCGTCATCGTCCGGTCGCGCGAGGATCTCGTCGAGCAGTTCCTTTTCCACGGGGGCAGTCTATTCGAGCTCGGGGTCGTCGAAGAGCGCGCCCATGCCGTCTTCGATGAAGTCAGCGAGCCGCGCGCGCCTGTCGTCGTCGAGATCGTAGAGATCGAGCTCGATGCCGCGCGTATTGTGCTGGTCCACGAGGCGCACGACGATGGCCTTCAGCTCGAAGATGTCGTCGCTCTCGGGGTGACACAGCTGTAAGCCTACTTCGTCGCCCACGCCGAGCGCCTCGTCGGTGACGACGAAGAGCTTGTCGCGGCGTTGGGCGCGGTCGGCGAGCTCCTCGAGCGGCGTGACCGAGGGGAAATAGATCCGTAAGACGGCGACCTGATAGGCGTCGCGATAGACGAGCGGCTCGAAATGTTGGGCGATCGGCGCCTGACTGTCCTCACCCAATGGATGGTCCATACGAGCTTCGTCGAGGACCGACGCCCACGCCTGCGCGTCGTCACCGCCGAGGCCCACGAGCCGAAGGCCCGCCACGATGGTGCCGCGGACCTCGCGCGCGTGCACGACACAAGCCGGTAGCGCGAGCATCGCGCCGCGCTTCGTGAGCACGTGCACCTGGACGAGCGCGCGGGGCGCGAGCGTGGCGCCGGGCTCCGACTGCAAGCGGACGAGCATCCCGTGGAGGCTGATGTTCGCGGCCTCACCGTCGAAGCCACGCCGACCCGCGCGGATCGTCACTGGGAGCTTGGCGCGGACGCGGGGCTCGAAGCGCGGTGTCTCGGCCATCGTTCAATCAGTCACAAGGGTCGAAGCGCGCGCCCGGGCTCGGGACGCGAGGCGCGCCCGAGAGGAGGCCCGCGAGGAAACAGGCGTAAGCGTGTTTGGGCGGGTCCGTCTGAAACATGACCTCGTGGCCGTCCTCGATCCCGTCCTCCGGGTTTTGAGTGACGACCGCGGTCGCGGGCTCACCCGCCAGCGACATGGTGTTTGCGGTCGCGGGCAGCGAGATCGCGTGCGCGCCCGAGAACGGCAAGAGGTCGCCGAGGTGCGGCAGGTCGGCGATTTCTTCTACGTCGTCATCGATTTCATCACCCGCGAGATCCAACCCGAAGCTGAGGCTGGTCGCGTTCGCGATGGGCGGCATGATGTAGTGATCGACGATGCCCTGCATCATGAGGACGTTGCGCGGGCCGCCGAACTTGGGCTCGCGAATGACATATCGACCATAGATAGGAGCGTCCGCGCCCTCACCGGCCCACTGGAGCATCGTCAACATCGGATCATGCTGCGTGAGCTCGTAGCCTGCGACGGTGATCCCCAGGATGAGCTCGGCGAGCGGCTTCACCTTCAGGGGCTTCTCTTTGTAGAGCATATTGGCGAGGAAGCTGCCGCCGGCGCCCGAGAGCAGAATGGCCTTGAAGCGGGGCTCGTAGACGAGGGCGAGGGGAGAGATGGCAGCGCCCATCGAGTGACCCATGATGGCCATCGTGTTCGTGTCGAACTTGGCTGTGTTGGCCGGCGCGACGGCGCCCGCGCAGTCCGAGACGTCGATCGACAGGCCCTCGACGATGTCGGCCGCGAGCACGAGCTCGAGCGCCGATTGGCGGACATTGTCACGGAGCGCGAGCGGGTTCTGGAAATTGAAGACGAGGAACTGTTCGTCTTGGTTCGTGATGTTGCGCAGGCCCCCGTGTGGGCCGTCGATACTGACACCACCGTAACCCACTCGCGCGAGGTCGACGGCGGGCCCGGTGCCGGGCTCGGCGACGCCGTTCGCGTCGCGCACGCCGCGGTCGATGAGCGGGCGATCGCCGCCCCCGCCCGTGCGCGAGAACACCACCATTGGATAGCCGTCTGCGGGCATATCGGATTTGGGGACGGTGACGAAGATGCGGGCTGTCTCGCTGCGTTGGAAGACAGGCGTGCCCGTCTCGTCGAGGATGAAGCCGCCGCCGTCTTCGAGGAACGGCGGCTCGCCTGCCTGATAATCAGGCATATCGACGGTCGCGCCATAAACACAGAAGCCGTCGTAGTCGTCGACCTTCGTCAGGGGCTCGTTCGGTGTGGGGACGACCTTGCGCGCGGCCTCGACGGCCTTCTCCATCGTGGTGGTCGGATCGTCGGTGGTGAAGACGGTGAGCGCCGCGACCGCGCCCGCGTCGACGCCGAAGTCACCGAGCGCTTCGAGCGCCGCGGTGTGCTCCGCGAGGACCGTGTCGCTCATCCCCGCGGGCGCGGTGCCGCTCGCGATCGCGGTCATGGCCTCGCTTGGCCCGAGGGCGTTGCCTTTATCGTCTTTGACGGCGGTCGTGACGACGGCCGCATATCGGGTGTTCGGGCGCAGGGCAATACCCTGTAGCGGCACGAGGGCGAGGAGATTCTCAGCGCCGTAGAGGCCTGCCTCGGGCTCGAACTCGACATAAACCGGATATTCTACGAGGTAGTCGGGCGCGTCCGGATCGACGCCAATCAGGAAGACGGACGCGGTCTTCGTCACGCTGTCGTCGAGTGAGGGCAAGCTCGCCGGGTCGAGCTTGGCGCTCGCGCGGAAGAAGACGCCGCCCGAGAGCGCGAAGCCACCCGCGCTATCGCGGAGCACGTCGAGCACGCGATCGACGAGGAAGATGTTCTGCGGATTGGGAAAGCCCTCGATATCGGGTTTGCCGCTCGCGTCGCGCCGCGCATCGCTGGGGAAGGGCGCGTCGAAGAAGCCCTCGCGCGCGTCGAACTGCATCATCAACGTGGTCTTCGGCGTGGGGGGCGGGCAGGTCTCGCACGTCGAGTCGTCGCCACAAGCTGCGAACGAGCCGGCGATGAACAGGGTGGCCGCGAGGCGCGCGCGCCGGGTCCAAAGCTCGGAGATGAAGCGAGGTGACATCGCTGGCAGTTAACCACGTCGCCCGCGCTGTCGCGAGCGGCCTCGGGCTTGCGCGCGAGGGCCGCAGCGGCGAAAGTCGCCTCGATATGGCGCTCTCGTACGAGGAGCTCGCGGCCGCGGTCGTCGAGCGCTCGCTGCCCGCGGTGGTCGTCGATTTGGATGCGTTCGATCGCAATGTGGAACGGCACACTGCGGTGTTGGGTGGTTCGGGCCTGACCCTGCGGGTCGCGAGCAAATCGCTGAGGGTCGTCGAGCTCCTCAAGCGCGTGCTCGGCGCGTCCCCCGTCATGCGCGGCGTCCTGTGTTTCACCGCGCGCGAGGCCCTCGCGCTCGGCAAGGCCGGGCTCGACGATCTGCTCGTCGCTTATCCCAGCCTCGAGCCCGCCGATCACGCGGCGCTCGTCGAGCTCGCGCGCCGCGGGGCGCGCGCTTGTGCGGTCGCTGATTCGAACGAAGCGGTCGACGCGCTCTCGCACGCGGCGCTGCGAGGCGGGGTCACGCTCGACGTCGTGGCTTGCGTCGACATGAGCCTTCGCGTGGGGCCGTTCGCGCACGTCGGCGTTCGACGCTCGCCGCTCCACACCGTCGAGGAGGTCGTCGCCTTCGCGGAGCGCGCGCGCGAGCGCCGCGGCCTGCGCGTGCGCGGCGTCCTCGCGTACGAGGCGCAGGTCGCGGGCCTCGGAGACGACAGCCCGTTCGATCCGCGTGGCGTTCGCGCGGCGAAGGCTCTCTTGCGCCGCACCTCGATGCGCGAGCTCGCAGGCCGTCGCACGCGGATCGTGGCTGCGCTGCGAGGGCGCGGCTTCGACCTCGCGCTCGTGAACGGCGGCGGCACTGGCTCGCTCGAGTGGACGACGCCTGACACCGGTGTAACCGAGGTCGCGGCGGGCTCGGGGTTCTACAAGCCGCTCCTCTTCGACGGGTATCGCAGCCCGTTCGTGCGGTCGCTCGAGCCCTCGTGTTTCTTCGCGCTGCAGGCGACGCGCCGGCCCGCGCCGGACATCGTCACGTGCCTCGGGGGCGGCTATGTCGCGTCGGGCGCGGTGGGGCCCGACAAACTCCCGCGCCCCGTGCTGCCGACGGGGCTCGAACTCCTCTCGGTCGAGGGCGCGGGTGAGGTGCAGACCCCGGTGCAAGGCGAGAACGCGAAGCACCTGCCGCTCGGCGCGCCCGTGTTCTTTCGCCACGCGAAGGCCGGCGAGATCATGGAGCGCTTCGCCGAGGTCGTGCTCGTGCGAAACGGCCGTGAAGAGGGCAGGGTCCCGACTTACCGCGGTGAAGGTCTGACCTTCGTGTAAGCGGGCCTTCAGGGTGTGAGCGAGAACATCTCGACGCCGCCGCTCCGGTCCACCCCGATGAACGCGGAGCCCCGCGCGTCGACCGCGAGGGCCTCGATGGACTCGTGCGAGTCCCCGAGGTCCTTGAGGGTCTTGCCGTCTATGACAACCTTGTAACCGCTCGAGGTGCCCGCGATGACAGTCTTGCCGTCCCCGGAGACCGCGAGCCCGTTCGTCCAGGACTCGTTCGAGCGCGGCTCATAGACCTTCTTCGCGGGGCTCTCGGCGAGATCCCAAACGGCATATCCGAAGCTCGGCCCCTCCTCGACGAGGAAGCGCCCGTCCGCGCTGAGCGCGAGCGTGTTCGGGGCGTGATCGTATTTGGCGATCTTCAGCGGCTCGTTCGGGGTCGCCCACGCGAACACCCATATCGAGCCCTGGGGCCAGCCGACCGCGACGCGGGTCGCGTCGGTCGAGAGGGCGAGGTGCGCTGCGGCGAGCGGTGGCCCGCAGACCTCGATCTCGCGCGCCGCGCCGCCGTCGAGCGGATAGAGCGCGAGGACGCCGTCGCTGTGCGCGAGGGCGACGTGGGTCGCGTCGATGGACGCCGCCGTAGCCTCGGCGCCGCGCACGGCGAGGCTCTTCGCGCGCGTGAGCGTCGCGACGTCGTAGAGGTCGATGCCGTGGTCGCACGCGATGACAAGCTTGTCAGCGACCAGCGCGAGGCCGCCGTCGACGATGCTGCACGTCGATTGGATCGTGCCCTTCGCCGCGCCGGTGACTGCGTCGAAGAGGTGAACCTCGGCGCCCGAGGTCGCGGCCGCGAGCTTGCCAGTTGCGTCGAGGGCGACCTCTTTGCCCCACCCTCCAATCGAGGCCTGCCAGCGGCGCTTGACGTTGCCGACAGTCGTCGCGCTGATCGCGAAGGGGACCCCGGTCACGGCCGGCGTCGGTGCGGTCGCGCTCGGCGTGGGCACGGGCGCGCTCGCGCTCCCCGCGGCAGTCGGCGGCCGGTCGCGCTGCGCCGAGGCCGTGCGCGCCTCGTCGTCTTCGGTGCTTTGGCTGGGGAGCTTATCGCCTTTGCAGGCGGGTATCGCGAACAGCAGTGTAAGGAGAAGCGGGCCGCGGGACATCGCCGCTCATTGTTCTCGGAAACCCTCCGCCGGTCGAATGTTTGCGGCGTAGAGGCTCGGGATCACCGTCGCCGTGAGGCAGAGCACGATGGCGACAGAGCCGGTGAGGGCGAACTCTTGCCAGCGCATGAGCACCGGCAAGTGCGAGATGAAATAGACCTTCGGGTCGAGGGGGAAGGCCCAGACGATGAGGCTCTTGCAGACGGCATATCCGATGATGAGCCCGAGCGCGGTGCCGAGGCCGCCGATGATGCCGCCCTGATAGAGGAAGATCCTGAGAACGCCGGAGTCCGTCGCGCCCATGGCCTTGAGCACGCTGATCTCCTTCTTCTTGTCGAGGACGACCATGATGAGGGTCGCGACGACGGTGAAGGCTGCCACCAAGATGATGAGCGCGAGGACGGCGCTCATGCCGATCTTCTGGATGAGGAGCGCGGTGAAGAGCCCGTGATTCAGCTCTTTCCAGTCCATGATCCGGTATCCGGCATTGGGCAATACGGCGCGCACGCCCTCGACGACCTCGTCCGATCGGTCGATGTCGTCGATCTTCATCTCGACGCCGGTGACGGTGTCGCCCTCGTCGTAGAAGGCCTGAGCCTCGTAGAGGTCCGTATAAACGAGCTTCGAGTCATATTGGTCGAAGCCCGCCTCGAACATGGCCATCACGCGGAAGCTCTTTGCGATAGGGGCCTTGATGGCGCTGCCCGTGAAGTGGAACCCGATGGTCGGTGAGGTCACCGTCACGCAGTCGCCGATGTCCAAATCGAGCGTTTCTGCGAGCGAAACGCCGACGACGATGCCGGGCATCGTCTTCACCAGCGCGGGGTTGTCACAGGGGTCTTCGGGCTCGACGTCCGCGTCGATGTCGGGCAGTCGGCTCTTGAACTTGCCCGAGTCCGACTTCGACGGCGGCGGGGAAGCGCTCGCCGATTCGCTCGGGATCGCGCTCGGCGCCGAGGCGCTGGGTGCGGCGCTCGCGACAGCCGAGGCGCTGGGCGCGGCGCTCGCCACAGCCGAGGCGCTGGGTGCGGCGCTCGCGACAGCCGAGGCGCTGGCGCTCGCCGTCGCGCTCGCGACCCGCTTCGGCTTCGCGGATTGAGCCGAGCTCGATTGCGCGGGGCTCTCGTGCGCGTAGTCGCTGAGGAGCTTCATCGTCGCCGGGTCGGGCGGGGGCGGCTCGTCTCCAGCCGCGCTCGCCGTCGCGCTCGCGCTCGAGCTCGAGCTCGCGGTCGCCGTCGGGATGTGGTTTGCCTCGGCCTCGCGCAGCCAATCCGGCGCGAAGCCGCTCCCCGGGGGAAGCGGCGTGCGCGAGGCGGTCGTGCTCGAGGCCGAAGCGGTGGTCCCAGGAATGTTGAAGGGATCGAGCTGCGGCGAGGGAGGCGTCGCGCCCTCGCGCCGCAGCGTCGAGAGGAGCCGCACGCCACACGCGAGCTCGACAGGCTTGGGGCACTCGCCGTTCTCACCGCGCACGACTTGGCGCGGCAGATCGAGCACGGGCGGGATGTTCGGAGGCAGGCCGACCCCGAGGCTCGCCTGCGGATCGACGCCCTTCACGAGCACGCCCGTCGCGGTCTTGTCGCCGTGCCGCAGCATCATCGGATTGATGCTGAAGGGCGCGACGTTCAGCACGCCGTCGACGTGGCGCACCTTCTCCATGATGTCGCGGTAGTTGCGAAACTCGGTCGATTGCTTGAGGACGAGGACGTGCGCGTTGACCCCGAGGACCTTCTCGCGAAACTGCGCTTGAAACCCGCCCGTCACGCTCATGACGGTGAGCAGCGCGGCGACACCGAGCGCGACCCCGAGGATCGCGAACATCGTGCCGACCGAGATGCTGGCTCGCTTCTTCGAGCCGAGGTACCGGAGCGCGAGCTCTAGCGGGTATCCCATCGCAGGTCGGACTAGCAGAAAGGACCTCGTGGCGCGAGGACGCGGACAGAGCCCCGCTCGCTTGGCGCGCTTTGAGGAGTTCCGCTAGGCTCGTCCCACACCGATGAGTCTCTCGGGCCGGTTTCCTGCCGCCGGCGGCCCCCCGTCGGGTGGGTACGCGGGCGCCTCGCTGGCGGGCGCACCCGCGACGGGCGCTCACGGGACCGTCGCGGGTGGCCCCCTCTCGCAGGCTGCAGCTTCCATGTCCCTGCCCGCGGTGGACCCTGCGACTCCTCCTTCGCAGGCGATGCTGTCCTCCCAAGAGATCCCCACGTCGCAGGGCGCGCCCTCTTCAGGCCCGGACCCTCTCATCGGGCAGGTCCTCGACAACCGCTACCTAGTCGAGGCCGCGATCGGTGAGGGCGGCATGGGCGTCGTTTATCGCGGCACGCACCGCCTCATCGAGCGCAAGGTCGCGCTCAAGGTCCTCAAGGCCGAGTACGCGAAGGACAAAGAGATCGTCGAGCGCTTCATCCTCGAAGCGAAGACCGCGTCGGGCATCGGCAACCCGCACATCATCGACATCCTCGACTTCGGTGTCCTGCCGAACGGCTGCACCTACTTCGCGATGGAGTTCCTCGAGGGCAAGAGCCTCATGGACGTCGTGATGGAGGGCAAGCTCGCGCCCGAGCGCGTCGTCAACATCGGCCTGCAGGTCTGCGAGGGCCTCTCCGGGGCGCACGCGCGCGACATCGTCCACCGCGACCTCAAGCCGGACAACATCTTCCTCCTGCCTCGCGGCGGTCAGGATTTCGTCAAGATCCTTGACTTTGGCATCGCCAAGGTCGAGCGCGACTCGACGAAGACCAAGCTCACGCGCGCGGGCGCCGTCTTCGGAACGCCGCACTACATGTCACCGGAGCAGGCAGCCGGCGCGGCCGTCGATCACCGCGCCGACATCTACGCGCTCGGCGTCATCCTCTACGAGATGGCGTCGGGCCAGCTGCCGTTCGACTCCGACAACATGATGGGGATCCTCACCCAGCACATGTACAAAGCGCCCGTCCCGGTGCGGGCGCTCGTCGGCAACTCCGATTGCCCGCCAGGGCTCGAGGCCATCATCCAAAAATGCCTCGAGAAGCGCCCGGCCGAGCGCTACCAGTCCGTCGACGAGCTCGCGGCCGATCTCAAGCGCCTGCGTGAGGGGACGATGCCGCTGGCCGTGGGCGAGCTCATGAACCGCTCGGGCCGCGTGGCTGTCCCCGTTGATTATTTCAAGCCCGCTGGTGTCGTGATCGCGGCACCTCCTCCTCCCGAGAGCAAATCTCGGCTCCCGCTGGTGCTCGGGGTCCTCGCGCTCTTGATGCTGGTCGGGTTGGGCGTGGCAGCGCTCTTCGTGATGCGCGCACAACCCGAGAAGCAGGCCGCTGCGGCCACGTCGACCAGTCAGCCCGCAGCGGCCGCGCCCGTCGAGACCTCCGTGTCCCCCGAGCCCAAGCCTGTCGCGGCCGCCGTGAGCGCGGCGCCGAGGGCGCCCGCGAGCGCAACGAGCGCCGCCCCTTCGGCCCAGCCGATCGCGAGCGCGCAGGCTGCCTCGACCCAACCCACCGACGCGTCGCGCGCCTCGTTCGCGGCCGCAGCTCGACCCACCGCTACCCCGCCGGCGACCTCTCCAGCGCGCGTGAGCTCGCCACCTCCAACGCAGAAGCCTTCGGCAGCTCCCTCGACCGGGCCGAAGAAGCCGCGCCCACCAATCGTCGATGATCTGTACGGCAAGCCCCAGAAATGAAGACGCTGCTCGAGCAGGTCCCCGAAGACGTCCTCTTCATTTGTAACAAGCTCCGCGAACACAAGAAGCGGGGCTGGATCGTCGGCGGCTGCGTGCGGGATCTCCTGCGCGGTCGCAAGCCGAAGGACTGGGACGTCGCCACCGACGCGAAGCCCCTCGAGGTGAAGAAGATCTTTCACCGCGTTATAGAAACGGGCATTCAGCACGGCACCGTCTCGGTCCTCTTGAAGGGCGTCCCCTACGAGGTCACCACGCTGCGCGGTGAGGGCGCGTACACCGACGGCCGGCGCCCCGACACGGTCGCGTTCGTCGACGACATCGAGGCCGATCTCGCGCGGCGCGACTTCACCTTCAACGCCATCGCGATCGACCCGATCGACGGGCACGTGATCGATCCGTTCGGGGGGCAAACCGATCTCGATCGCCACGTGCTGCGGGCCGTCGGCGACCCCGACGAGCGCTTCGCCGAGGACGGCCTCCGCGTGCTGCGCGCCGCGCGCTTCAGCGCGACGCTCGAGGTCACGATCGACCCCGCGCCCGAGCGCGCGATGAGCGACGCGCGCTCGCACGACACTTACCGCAAAGTAAGCGCAGAGCGCATCCGCGAAGAGTGGCTGAAGACGATGACGGCGAAGCGCCCGAGCGTCGCGTTCGAGGCCATGCGGCGCACGGGCATCCTCGCGATCACCTGCCCCGAGCTCATCGAGTCGGTCGGCTGCGAGCAGAACAAGTACCACGCGTTCGACGTCTGGGGTCACGCGATGGCCTCGCTCGACGCCTGCGAGTCGGACTCGACCTTGCGGGTCGCGGCGCTCCTCCACGACGTCGGCAAGCCCCGCTCGCGCGCCTTCTCCGACAAGACGAAGGACTGGACGTTCTACGAACACGAGGCCATCGGCGCGCAGATCGCCGAGCCCATCCTCCAGAGGCTCCGCTTCTCGAACGAGGAGCGCGCGCACATCGTCGCGCTCGTGCGCCACCACCTCATCGCGTACTCGAGCGAGTGGTCGGACGCGGCCGTGCGCCGATGGCTCCGTCGCGTCGGCCCCGACCTCGCGAAGAACCTCTACCGGCTCGGGCGCGCCGACTGCCTCGGCAAGGGACGCCCGGCCGAGACGGACCTCGCGAACATCGCCGAGCTCGAGGCCCGCGCGAGTGCGCTCGTGGCCGCGGGCGCAGCGCTCTCGACGCGCGATCTCGCAGTGAAAGGCGGCGATCTCATGCGCGAGCTCGCGCTGCCGCAAGGGCGCGTCGTCGGCGAGCTCCTCGAGCGCCTGCTCGAGCACGTGACCGACGATCCGGCGCGCAACGAGCGCGAGGTGCTCCTCGCCGAGGCTCGCCGCTACCTCGACGAGAAGAACGTCTCGGCCTGAGCAAACTTGGCCGCGGGTGTGGGTTTCGGAAAACCATGCGCCCGTGGAAGCTGCAAAGCACCTCGTCCCCGCGCTGCCGCGCGTCCCTCGCTGGCTCAAGCCGACGCTCGCCGCGTGGGCGCTCGCGATCCTCGCGCGGGCGCTGCTCGGCTGCGACGCGGGTGCGCGCGAGCCCGAACCCACCGACCAACGCGCCGAACAAACCAAGGCCCCGGAGGCCGAGCGCGCACCCATCGGGCAACCCGACGAGGACGCTGCGCCGCCGAGCCTCGTGCCCGGCGCGCCCGCCGCGCCCGCCGATCCGCACCTCATCACGCTGAGCGCCGTCGGTGATTGCACGCTCGGCGACAACGCGGGCAGCGAGCACGCGCAGGGTTCCTTTCACGCTGTCTTTGATTCATCGGGCGGGGACTTCGCGCGGCCGTTCGCGCGCGTGCGCGACCTGCTCGCGTCCGACGATCTCACGATCGCGAACCTCGAGACGACGCTCACCACGGCGGGCCACCGCAAGGACACGACGTTCGCGTTCCGCGGGCGCCCCGAGTTCGCGAAGATGCTGGTCGAGGGCAGCGTCGAGCTCGCCAACATGTCGAACAACCACTCGGCCGACTGCGGTCCGCGTGGCATCGAGGAGACCAAGGCGAGCCTCGAGCACGAGAACGTGGGCTGGTTCGGGCTCGGCCACGCGGACGTGCGCATCGTGAAGGGCGTCGAGGTCGTGAACCTCGGCTACACGGGCGGCCGCCTCGAGGTGCGCTCGCAGGTCGTGAAGGACGTGAAGGCGCGCAAGCGCGCTGACAATCTTGTCATTGTGTCGTTCCACTGGGGCATCGAGGGCGAGCACACCGCGACTGACGTCCAGCAGAAGCTCGGCCGCGCGGCGATCGACTCGGGCGCCGACCTCGTGATCGGCCATCACCCGCACGTCATCCAGGGGATCGAGTCCTACAAAGGAAAGAAGATCGTCTACAGCCTCGGTAACTTCGTGTTCGGCGGCAACGCGCGCCCCCAAGAGTTCGACGCGATCATCTATCGCGCGCAGTTCTCGCTGAAAGACGGCACCGTCGTCGCGCTCTCCGACGAGGTCATCCCCGTGTCGGTGTCGGGCAACCCGAAGCAGAACGACTTCCAGCCGTTCATCCTCGAGGGTGATGAGAAGGCGCGCGTGCTCGGGGCGGTGGGTCGCTTCAGCGAGCTCGTGCCTGGCAAGAAGCCGCGCACCGTCGCGCGCCGGCCCTGAGCTCTTCGGCGCGCGGGAGTTTCACCGAACGACCGTGCTTTGTGGGGATGCTTCCGATGGGGAAGTATCGGGCTTGACAGCACGACCGTTCGTACCAACATGGAGGGAGGAGCGGCCCCCATGTCGAAAGCCACGACGTCGAGCAAGCGCAGCGCCCCCATCGAGCGACGCGAGGGTGGAAGGGCCGCCGTCCGCGGCGGACCGCCGGGCTGGAGCTCGATCGATGGCATCGAGCGACGCGAGGGTGGAAGGGCCGCCGTCCGCGGCGGCCCGCCGAGCTGGAGCTCGAGCGGTGGCATCGAGGATGACGAGCGCGAGCCCTCCAGCACGAAGCAGCTCATCCTCGCGCGGGCGTTCGAGCTCGCCCGCAAGGTCGGGCTGAGCGGCCTCAGCATCGGCTCGTTGGCGGACGCGACCTCGATGTCGAAGAGCGGGCTCTTCGCGCACTTCAAGAGCAAGGACGCGCTGGTCGTCCAGGTCTTGGGTGAGGGGGCGGATCGCTTCGTCGAGGCCGTCGTGCGCCCCGCGCTGAAGAAGCCGCGCGGCGTGCCGCGCCTGCGCGCCATGGTCGACGGCTGGCTCGGCTGGGGCATCGGCCCCGACAGCCGCGGCTGCCTCCTCGCGGCCGCGTCGTTCGAGCTCGACGATCAGCCGGGGCCGGCGCGCGACGCGCTCGTCCGGCATCAGCGCGACTGGCTCGATACGCTCGCGCAGGCGGTGCAGATTGCCGTCGCCGAGGGGCACCTCGCGGCCGGCACCGACGCGAGGCGCGTCGCCTTCGAACTCCACGGCATCATGCTGGCGGCCCACCAGGCCGCGCGCTTGCTCGACGATCCGGACGCCGCGTCGCGCGCCCGCAAGAGCTTCGAGCACCTCGTTCGTTCGTACCAAGCCTGATCGAGAAGGAGCTCGCCATGTCCGAGAACGTCGCTGTGCACCCAAAACAAAGCACGACCGTTCGTGCTAATCGAGGGCGTAAATCGGGGGCGTCGCGGGCGCCGCGACCGCTGCTCTACGCGCTGCGCGGCGCGTTCGCGGGGCTCGGGTCACACGCACCCGAGCTCGCCGCCACGCTCGCCGAGCGCGTCTTTCGGACGCCGCCGCCGTATCGGCCGCGCCCTGGGGAGGAGCACGCGGTGTTCTTCGCGGACGTGGTCCCCGTGCGGTTCGGCACCAGGTCGCTCGCGGTGCACACGTTCGGCGAGGGACCCACAGTGCTGCTCGCGCACGGTTGGGGTGGGCGCGGGACGCAGCTCCGCGCGTTCATCGATCCGCTCGTGCGCGCGGGGTATCGCGTGGCGCTCTTCGATGGACCCGGACACGATGGTGAAGCGCGCTTCTCGCAGTCGTCGCTCCCCGAGATGGCCGCGGCGCTTCGCGCGGTGATCGGCGCGCTCGGCGCACGCGCGATCATCGCGCACTCGATGGGTGCTGCGGCGGTGGTCCTCGCGCTCGAGCGCGTGAGCGCCGACGTCCGCTTGGTGTTCGTCGCGCCGCCGTCGCGGCTCGCGGACGCGACGCGGAGCTTCGGCCGAGCGCTCGCGCTCTCGTCGCGGGTGATCACGTCGCTCGAGCGGCGGATCGAGGAGCGCTTCCTTCGCCCGCTCTCGGACTACGACGTGCTGCGCGCGGCGCGCGCGCAGACGGCGCCGCTCCTCGTCGTGCACGACCGTGAGGATCGTGAGGTCCCCGTGTCGAGCGGGCGTGCGATCGCGCAGGCCTGGCCGGGCGCCGAGCTCGTCCTCACCGAGGGGCTCGGGCACGTGCGCATCCTTCGCGATGCCGCGGTGGTGGAGCGCGCCGTCGAGTTCATCGCGCGTGAGCCACGTGTCCTCGAGCGAACGGAGCACGCGACGTCCCTCGCGTGATGAACGCACCGAATCCCCAGCCACCTCCTGCATCCGACCCTTTCACCGACGCGCAGTACGTCGTCGCGGCCTACCTCTCGTGGATGTGCGGGCTGCCACTCGTCGTGCCGCTCGCGATCTACCTCGGTCGCGGCAAGGACGAGCCCCTCGTCGCGCGGCACGCCATCCGCGGCGCGATCGGCGGCGCAGTCGCGAGCGCCTGCTTGGTGGCCGTGGGCCCGCTCTTCATGCTCTCTGGCTTCGCCCTGTCTGCGTTCGAACGGAGCTCTCAGCGAACACCGAGCCTCGTGCTCATGCTCGTCCCGTTCCTGCCGCCCGTGGGCGTCGCGATCTGGTCGCTGCTCGAGGCGCGATCGGCTTACAAGGATGTAATCGAATTGGGCG
Organism: Polyangiaceae bacterium; assembly: GCA_046351325.1. Taxonomy (GTDB): domain Bacteria; phylum Myxococcota_A; class Polyangia; order Polyangiales; family Polyangiaceae; genus Xiheicaenibacterium. The sequence continues at coordinate 483,346 of JAXLYR010000003.1, forward strand.
CGCTCCAGCGGGCGCGGCCCCCGGCGGTCTAGCTGCTCGGCTCCTCGCGATCGCTCGCGAGCAGGGCCTCGAGGTCGTTGGGCGAGAACGGCTTGTAGAGCCTGCGGCCCGTCCACTTGGAGACGATGGTCTGGGCGCGCTCGGACTTGGGGCCGCCGGTCATCAGCACGAAGCGGCGCGCGACGTCAGGGGCCTCGCGCTGGATGATCGTGTGCAGATCGATGCCGCTCATGCGGGGCATCGCGAGATCACACAACACGACGTCGAATGCGTTGTCCGCGCGGAGGATCCCCAGCGCTTCCTCGCCGCTCGCGGCCGTCGTCACCTCGTGGCCGGTGAACTTCAGCGCGGCCGCGATCGCGCGCGCGACGACGGGCTCGTCGTCGACCACGAGCACGCGGCGGCTCTGGCTCGGTGAGGGCGAGGGCGACGCGCTCGGCGCCGTGGCCTCGGGCGCCGACGCGCGCGGCACCGACACCGAGAACGTCGTGCTCTTCGGCGTGCTCTCGACGCGGATGCGGCCCCCGAGCTGGCTGATGATGCGATGACAAACGGACAGGCCGAGACCCGTCCCGACGCCGACGGGCTTCGTCGTGAAGAACGGATCGAAGATGCGATCGATGTGCGCGGGGTCGATGCCGGGCCCGTCGTCTTTCACGTCGACGACGATCATGTCGCCGTCGACGCGCCCGCTGACCTCGATGGTGCCCGTGACGCCGGAGCTCTCGATCGCCTGCGCGGCGTTGATGAACAGGTTCACGAAGACCTGCTCGACCTGGCTCGCGTCGCCGTATGCCGAAGGGAGCTCCGGGACAGACAGCTCGATCGTGGCGGCGTGCCGCGTGCGATGCGCGACGATGTGACGGGCGGCCTCGAGCGTGCGAGGCAAGTCGAAGCGGCCGATCGTCGGCCGCGCGGAGCGTGAGAAGGCGCTGAGCTCGCGCACGATGCTCGCGACGCGCTCGACCCCGCGCTGCACGTCGCCGAGCGTCGCGAGCATCGCCTCCTGCTCGGCCGCCGTCGCGCTCGAGTGGCGGATGCGTGAGCTCAAGAGGCTCGTGCCGAGGGTCATGAAGGTGAGGGGGTTGTTGATCTCGTGCGCGACGCCTGCGGCGAGCGTCCCGATCGACGCGAGTCGCTCGGCGCGCGCGAGCTGCTCCTGCACCTCTACGCGCTCGGTGACGTCGCGCGCGAAGCCGATGATGGCGGGTGCACCCTCGAATTCGATGAGGAGCGAGGTGATCTCCGCGACTGTCGTGCCGCCGTCGGACCGGCGTGCTCGGTACTCGGCGGGGCCGAGCGGCTTCGTCGAGGAGGCCTCGAGCTGGATGCGTTTCCGCATGCGCTGCAGGTCCTCGGGGCTGAGGAACTGAGCGAACTGCTTGCCCACGAGCGCGTCAGCCTCGAGCTCGCCGAGCATTGCGGCGGCCGCGCGGTTCGCGAATACGATGGTGCCTTCCCGCGAGATGACGACACCGTCGGGCGCGCCCTCGATCAGGCGACGGAAGCGGGCCTGCTCCCGCGTCCGCGCGGTCTCTGCGGCGTGCTGCTGACTGCTGTCGGTGATGAACGTGACCGAGTAGCGCTCGGTCCCCTCGCTGAACGAGACCCACGCGATATCGATCGGGAATTCGTTCCCGCTCGCGTTGATGCAGGTGGCGCGCACGAAGCTCGAGGACGTGCTCGCCTCGGCGAGGCGGCTGAGCTCCTCGCGGCTGATGAAGTCCGTGATGGGCCGCGAGAGGAGCTCTTCACGTGGCCACCCCATGAGCGCCGCGCCCGCGTCGTTGACCCACACGTGTCGCAGCTCAGTGCCCGCGCCCCGAGACACGAAGATCCCGAAGCCGGCCTTCTCCGCCGTGTGGAGCATGAACTCCGCCAGGCGATCGACTGGCACGCCGAGCGCGACGAGCGCGCCCAACCCCGTGCCCTCGGGCGGAGAGCTCACGGGGTCGGCGTCCTGTGGAGCACGGTGCTCGCCTTGAACTTGTCAGGCAGATAGGCGTCGGTCTTGCCGACGAGCCAGAGCAGCGGCAGCCCGATCATGACGACCAACACCACGTAGCGACGCCACGGCGTCGGCTGCTCGGCGAAGGGATCGGCGAGCGCGCGGCTCGCGCCCTCGGGCAGGCGACCGAGGCCCGTCAGCGAGGTGCCGAACGGGACGTTGATGCGAGCGCGGCCGTTGATGGCCCAACCGTTCGCGTCGAGGACCGGCCCGAGGTTCCTGCGACGGAGCTTGAGCCACGCGATGAGCATCGACGGGCCCGAGATCGCGAGCACGATGGCGAGGAGCCCGAGGGGCAGGAGCCAGCCGAGGCCGAGGAAGCGATCGAGCAACAGCGAGATGAACGTCGCGAAGCCCGTGATTGCGACGCTCAGTGCAGCGACCGTCCCCACGTCGACCTTCTTGGGCGGCTCTTTGGTCGGCTCCGGGGCCTTGGTCTGGTCCGCGTTCGCCGCGGTCTGCGCGGTCTTCTCGATGTCGGCGCTCGAGGCCTTCTCCTTCTCGGCGGCGCGCTTGGCGATCTGCTCCTCGATGAGGCGGATGAGCCGCTTGTAGGGTGTCCAGAAGGCCTGTCGGACGCTGATCGGGTTCTCGATCAGGTTCATCACCGTCGCGTCCCAGTCGCGGCCCTCGTGGTCGTAGAAGACGCCGTTGCGCCCGACCATCAGGTTGTCGGTGTCGCCCGCGGTGAAGGCCGCGACGATGTGGCGCTTGTCCTCGCCGGGGCGCGTGATGTCGAGGTAGGCCAGGTAGCAGCTCGAGAGCCCAGCGAGCGCGACGTGCTTCGCCGGGTCATTGACGTACGCGACGAGGTCGCAGCTGCGCGCGTCGAGGTAGAGCGTGCCCGCCTGGAAGGTCGCGCCTCGCCGTCCATAAAAGTCAGCGAAGTTGACGAAATTCTGGAGGAGCCGTCGCAAGTGCCTGCGGTAGCGCACGGCCTGCTCGACGCTGGTGATCTGCGCGTAATCGGCCTCGAGGGCCTTGTCCTGCTGGATGAGGCTCTCGACGCGACTGCGGGCGTCGCCGCTCAGCACCTCTCGGAGGTGCTCGACCGGGAGCGTCGCGACCTTGTGACTCGGTTTGCCCGCCGCCCACGCGCGGTAGGGCGCGAGCTTCGCGATCAGCGCGCGCCAATCAGCCTCGGAGAGCGTCGTGCGTGCGCCGAGGAGCGGCTCGATCGCGGCTGTCTTCAGCGTCGCGATCTCCTCGGACCACGCCGGGTTGATCCCCCCGTCGAGCGGCAGCGCGCGGCCGGCTTCAGGGCGACCGAGGGGGAGCTTGCGAATCTCGGGGTTGTTGTGCGCGAGCTCCTGACCACCGATGACCGTGAGGCTCGTCGCCGAGACGTCGAGCAGCTCCGCGCTGCGCTTGTCGAACGCCGCGAGTCGACATCGAACGAAGTAGTCATCGACCTTACTCTCGACGGCGGCAACTGCGGCAGCGGCCGCGGCGGTTCTGTCGCCGACGACCAGCAAATCGGCGCCGCTGTCGTGCCAGGTGACGAACGCCTGCGCCTGCTCGAAGAACGTGGCGAGGTGCTTCTCGTCGATGCCTTGTTTGCCGCTGCGGTCCGGGGACGAGCCGACCGTCGCCACGATCTCTTCGATGAGGGTCTGCGTCGCGCTGTCTTCCGCTGTGCTCGCCGGGACGATGCCGTCGCCGTTGAAGCGCGTCGCGACGAAGACCTTCGCGATGTTCTCGACGTCCTCGAGGGTGATCTCTTTTGCGTCCTTTTTCCCAGCGTCGGACAGCAGGCGCGTGGCGCCTGCCTTGAGCGCCTTACCCTCGGTGGTGGACTTGTTGAACTGAGCGAGCGCTACGGACTCCCCGTCCTCCAACAGGACGTCGAGGCTCGCGAAGGCCTTGCCGCTCCACGCGACGGCCTCGAGGATCTCGGGCGCGCGCACGCGCTGATCCTTGTCCGTGTCGACGAGATCCAGCGTGCGGTGATCCAGATCCAAGCCGCGCGTGGGACATGCGAGCGCGACCCAGAGTTTCTGATCGAGGCTCTTGAGGTTCGCGATGTCCGCGCCGCTCTTCAACACGACCTGGTCCACGCCGCCCGCTCGGAAGAACGTCCACTTGTGCTTCTCGTCCGTGCTCATGATCGGGCGCGATGCTAGCCCGACCGCAGGGCGGACCGCTAACGCCGCCGCTTGGACGGCGCTGGTGCACGGGTTGCGCGCGGCTGTGGGTCGCGAGAACTCTTCGCGAAAGCGAGCATCTCCTCGGCGGCGGTGAGCGCCGCGCGGGTGATGTTGGAACCGGACAGCATGCGCGCGACCTCACGGACTTGGTCGTCGCCCTTGAGCTTGCGCACGGAGCTCGCTGCGAGTTCGCCCTGCGCGGCCTTCTCGACGCAGTAATGAGCGTCGGCGAACGCCGCGATGGGCGCGAGGTGCGTGATGCAGAGCACCTGGTGATGGCGCGCTACGTCGGCGATCGCAGCGCCGATCCGCTCGGCGACAGCGCCGCCGACGCCCGTGTCGACCTCGTCGAACACGTAGAGCCCAGCGGGCCCGCTCTCGGCGAGGACGCGCTTCAGCGCGAGCAGCGCGCGCGAGAGCTCGCCACCGGACGCGATCTTCCGCAGCGGTCGCGGCTCGATCCCCTTGTTCGGGGCGATGAGGAACTCGACGCGATCGATGCCCTCGCGTCCGAGCTTGGCGCCGCCCGCGATGAGCTGCGCGCGGGCCTCACGCGGCGCGAGCTCCGCGACCTCGACGTGGACGCGCGCCCCACCCATCCCCAGGCCGTGGAGCTCCTCGCTGATCGCAGCGCCGAGGTTCTCCGCGGCGGCCTTGCGCTTCTTCGAGAGCTCCTGTGCGAGGCGCGCGACCGCAGGCAGGCGCGCGGCGAGCGCGCGCTCCTCGTCCTCGAGGCGGCTCTCCGCGCTCTGGAGATCGGTGAGCTCGCCTGCGATGCGCTCGCGTGAAGCGAGGACGTCGTCGAGCGCCGGCCCGTGCTGACGCAGGAGCCCCTCGATCCGGTAGAGGCGCTCCTCCACCTCGTGCAAGCGCTCGGGCGAGACCTCGATGGCCTCGGCGTAGCGGGACGCTTGACCCGCGCAGTCGCGTAGGTCGGGTAGGACACCCTCGATGACGCGCGCGAGCGGCTCGAGGCTCGGATCGAGATCGGCCGCGGCGCGCAGGTCGGCGCCTACGCGGGCGAGCTCGTCGCAGAGCCCCTGCTCCGCGTCGAGCCGATCGGCGGCGCGCCGCACGAGGCTACCGAGTCGCTCGCCGTGACGGAGTCGCCGTCGCTCCGCGTTGAGCTCGTCGAGCTCACCGGCGCGGGGCGCGACGTCGTCGATCGTCTTCAACTGGAATGTGAGGAAGCCCTCACGTTCGGCGCGCGACCGCTCGAGGCGCTGCAGGTCGTCGATGCGCGCGACCAGCGCCTCGAGCTCGAGGACCTCACCGGTGAGCGCGATGCGCTCGGCGTCGAGCCGCGCGAACCGATCCAAGTGCAAGAGGTGAGTCGCCGGGTCGGTGAGCGCCACGCTCTCGTGCTGCGAGGCGACGTCCGCGAGCTCGGCGGCGACGGCAGCGAGCTCGGCCGTCGTCGTGAGCCGACCGTTCAAGTACGCGCGGGATCGACCGGTCTTCGAGATGACCCGGCGGAGGGCGAGCTCCGCTCCAGGGAGCGAGCCGGCCTCCGCGAGGCGCGCGAGCTCGCGCGTGCGAGCGAGCTCGATGTCCGAGAGATCGAAGAGCGCGTCGATCTCGGCTTCGTCAGCGCCGGGTCGCACGAGCTCGCCGCTCGCGCGCCCACCGAGCACCAGGCCGAGCGCGCCGACGACGATCGACTTGCCCGCGCCCGTCTCGCCGGTGAGCACGTTGAGCCCGGGCTCGAGCGTGAGCTCGAGCTCCGGCATGAGGATGAAGTTCTTGACGCGAAGAGCGCTGAGCACGATCGCGCGAGACCAGTACTACCCCGCCCTCAGGGAATCGAGACCGTCTTCGTGACCGTCATCGGCCCGCCGGAGAAAGGCGGCACGGTGACCTTCTTGAACACGCGCGAGATGCAGCTGCCCGTCGCGGTCCCCGCGAACGGCGGCCCGTCGACGACGGCCTGTGTGACGCGGCCCGACGGCGCGAACGTGACCGACACGCGCGCGCGGCCGCTCGGATCGCCCTCTTGCTTGCAGCCCGCGGCAGAGCCGCTCGCGCCGCCGAGCGCTGCGTTCGCCGCGTTCTTGTCGAACTCGCCGCCAGCTGTCGCGGTCGGCTCGGACGTCGGCTTCGAGGTCGTCGTTGCGGTCGTGGTCGCGGTCGACGTCGTCGCGGCCGTCGTGGTGGTCGCGGTCGCGGTCGACGTCGCCGTGTTCGTCGCGAGCGTCGCTGTGCCCTTCACCACGCCGGTCGTGGGGGGCCTGGCCGAGGATTTGGATGAAGTCTCCGGGCTCGTGGCGTCGACTGGCGGATCGGTCGGGCTGGTCTTTGGACCGGTGTCCGCGACCGCGAGGGCGGAGGTCCGCGCGGCTGGAGCGGTCGAAGTGGCGCTCGCGCTCGAGCTCGCGGCGGTCTCGGGGGCGGGCTTGACGACGAGCAGGTAAATTCCAACGATCGCGAGCAATCCGACGAGCGCCCCGAAGACGAAGATCGGGCCCTTCGGTCGCGCGGCCGCGCGGCGCCGTTCGCGGGCGGCTTCGAGGTGCGTCGTCGGCTCGAACATCGCAGGGGCGTCGAGCTTCACCGGCTCGAGCTTGATGGGCGCCTCGGGGGCTGCCGTTGCGGACACGACGAGCGACTCGTCGGGAGCCGGCGCGACGTCGTCGATGGGGACGTCCGCGGCGTCAGCGTCGGGAATCGAGCGGCGACGCTCTTCGGTGTCGGGGATCGACTTGCGACGCTCTTCGGTGTCGGGGATCGACTTGCGACGCTCTTCGGTGTCGGGGATCGACTTGCGACGCTCTTCGGCGTCGGGGACGGAAGGCTGTCGCTTGAGCGGCGGGCGAGGTCGAGCGTCGGCCTCGGTGGGCGCGCTCGGTTCGAGTCCTGGCAAACGCAGCGGCTCGAGCGGCGCCGCGGTGGGGCCGCTCAAGAGGTCGTCGATGTTGATCGTCGTCCTCTTCGACGACGTCGGCAGCGGGATGTCTTCGCTCTTGTCGGGGCGCGAAGGGAGACGCTTGCGTGGGGGCGGGAGCTTGTCCTTGCCAGTGCCCGACTCCGAGCGCGGCTTCGCGCCCGCCGCTGGAGGCGGTGGCTTGCGTACGGCAGGCGGCGGCGCGGGTGCCGCGGGCGCGCGCTCGCCGGGGCCGAGGATGGCGGCGATGTCTCGGAGGCTCACGGGCTCGAGCTCGAGGTCGCGTGTGCTGAGCGGCGCTGCCTCTTCGTCGTCGGATTCTTCCTTGGATTCCTCCTTGGAAGGGTCGCTCTTCGCGCTCTCGCTCATGGTAGCTCTCTCAAGCTACCACTCTCGTCGTAGGGGCTCGAGCCAGCGCCGTTCGAGCTCCGCGAGCGAGTCGCTCGAGGCTCGCAGCGATGCGTCGAGCGCGTGCGCCGGCTTGCTGTCTTCACCGCGTGTCGTCGCGTCCTCGCCCAGCTCGGCTCGCGTGCGCAGCACCCAAATCGCGAGATCGAAGTGGTGAAGCAGACAGCCGAAGCGCCGCTTCTCGAGCGCCTGCAGCGCGACCTCTGCGTCCGCGATCGACCGAGTGTCCGCGAGCGTGCACGCAGCGTCGAAGAGGAGCGAGCGCAAATCCTCGAAGGCGCGCTCCGGCTCCGACGCGATCCCTTCGAGCAACGATTCGAACTCCGAAGGGCCGACGCCCGCGTCTTCGGCGCGCTCGGCCATGCGAGGAACCTGTGTCCCGAGGAACTCCGAGTCGGGTTGGTGACCGAGCAAGCGACCGACGAGGTAGACGTCGAACGCGCTCGCGATCGCCTCGCCGAGCAGGTGCGCCGCGGCGCTCGCCTGCAGGTGTCGGCTCGTGAGGTGATGCCACGCGACGTGGGCCACGACGTCAGCGGGGATCTCGCGGGCCGCTAGGACGTCCGCGGTCCCTTCTTCCCAATAGAGTTGGTTGTAGAGCAGCGCGCGATCCCAGCTCACCGACCGGCCTTGCGCCGGCACGTAGAAGCGGAGCTTCGCCTTCTCGACGACATGCTCGAGGTCGCCCATGAGCGACACGTGCTGGAAAGACTCGCGATCGAGGATGTCGAGCGAAGGGAGCTCGACCACCTCGAAGGGGCCGGCCTTCTTCGCGCTCTTGGAATCAGATATCGCCTGGGTCGAACTTGGGCGCGCTCTTGACATCGGGTGGCTTCGACGTGGATTTCACGGTCGGCGGTGCGGTGGAGGTGGTCGCTCCGGTGCTGGGCGTGAAGGGACGCGGCGTGCCGACGGCCGTCGCAGTCGGCGCACTCGCGGCCCCCGACACCGCAGGCTTGGGATCGAGGAGCGGTGCAGGTCGACCGGGATCCGTCTGATTTGCGGTCTGAGCGTCGGGCGCCCGGCTCTCGTTCTTCGGGCCCGACGAGGCAGTCCCTTGTGAGGAAGACCCGCCACGCATCACGACCAGCGCGATGATCACGCCCGCGAGGACGAGGCCACCCGCGACGATCGCGATGATCTTCCCCATGCCGCCGCCCGAGCTGGGCGCTGCGATCGGCGTCGCAGCGATGGGAGCGGTCTCGCTGTTGGGGACGGGCTCAGGTCGATATGCCGGCGGCAGCGGTGCGATCGGGCTGCCGGCCTCGCGCATCCACGGGCTGGCTGCGCCCGGCAAGGTCGGATCGGGCGCCGCAGCACCAGCACCGTTTGCGCCGTTCGCGCCGTTGCTGTGATCGGCCTCGACGACAGGCGGAGCGGGAGCCGACTGGCCGTTGATGCCGGCCATCGGATCGATCGCTGGTGGAGGCTCGACGATCGGCGGAGCCGCGACAACCTGCGCGCCCATCATCGGGGTCGGAACGGCAGCGAAGGCCGGCGGGCTCACTTGAGCTGGAGCCACCGGCATGACGGGCGCCGCAGCGACAGCGGGGTTGGGGGGAGGCTCGGCCGCAAACGCTGGCGGTGAATCGAGAGGGCTCGCGCCCATCATCGGCGGCTGAACGACGGGCGGCGCCTGCGGCACCACCATACCGACCATGCCGGGCTGCGCGACCATTCCGGCCATCGGGGGCTGCGCGACCATCCCGGCCATCGGAGGCTGCGCGACCATCCCGGCCATCGGAGGCTGCGCGACCATCCCAGCCATTGGAGGCTGCGCGACCATCCCCGCCATCGGGGGCTGCGCGACCATCCCGGCCATCGGAGGCTGCGCGACCATCCCAGCCATTGGAGGCTGCGCGACCATCCCAGCCATCGGGGGCTGACCCACGCCGGGCTGCATCGCCTCTGCGGCGACCTCACCCTCGCCACTCGGATATGCGTAGTTCCGCTGGAACGGCAGGCCATTGACCAGGTTCGCAGCCTGAGCTGCGCTCGCTGGAACGGTCATCCGAACGACCTTACCGGCGCCACCCGCGGGCGCCGGAGCCCCGCCAGCGTCACTCCCCCCGCGGCCCGGGAGCGCACCTGGAAGGAACCCCACTCGAGCCGGCGTTAGTTTGCCCGGATTGTCCGCTGAAAGCGGCGGTGCGTCAGGAAACCGCCGCGCTGCTGCTGCCACGTGTGCCTGGCTCATCGCCCTGGACCAGTCTAGCCGACGCTCCGCTCGAGCGAGCACTTTTTCAAAGTCGCTTGCGTCCGTGGGTGGGCTCTCGGTTGAACGAAGTCGGGATGAAGTGAAGAGCCTCGCCGGTTGCACCGGCTTGCGCGCGACCCAGCGTCGTGCATTGATGCGCGCCGTCGACCCCTCCAGGAATGGGGCGCCGCCGTCCCCTTGGATCGGCGCGGTTCACGGCTTGGGGCTTGAGGAGATGATCATGTTCTTGTTCTCGCGATCGAAGTTCGCCAATCACCTTCTGAGGTTCGGGTCGCTGACCGCCCTCGCGCTCGTGTTGGGCACGACGGCCGCCGGTTGCGGCGACAACCCTGCCGCCGGGCCCGAGGGTTCGGCTTCCGGCTCCAACGCGAAGGCCAAGCCGCTTCCGCAGCCGAAGAAGGTCGATCCGACCATCACGATGACGTTCCGCGCGGACGAGTGCTACCTCGGGGCGCTCTCGCTGAAGCACGCGCGCGAGGCTTACCTCGCCAGCCTCGGTGGCGCCGAGCCGAGCGCCGACAAGATCCCCGAGTTCGGGCTCGAGCCGCGACCCGCAGCCACGACGCCCGAGACCCCGCCGACCGCGACGATGGAGCCGGCTGGCAGCGCATCCCCCGCGACGAGCGGCGCGCCCGCTTCCTCGGTGAAGCCCGCTGCGCCTCCGGCCGGCTCGGCGAAGCCTGCTGTTCCCCCGACCGCGAAGCCGGTCGCTGCTCCGACCGCCAGCGCGAAAGCGACTCCTGTCGCGTCCGGCGCCAAGCCTGCTGCGCCCCCCACCGCGAAGCCCGCGGGCTCCGCCCCTGTCGTGGCCTCCGCCGCGGCGAGCGCGCCTGTCGCCGTTAGCGCGACGGCGACCGCGGTCGCGTCCACCGACGCGAAGAACCCGGTCCTCGATCCGCGCAATCGCCCGACGGTCCTCCCCTACGACCGCTTCGTCCGCAACTGCAACGTCGCGGCCTCGCTCAAGGAGCCCGCCGCGCCGGACCTCACGAGCGCCCTCAAGGACTTCGCCGACTTCGGTCTGAAGCTCACGAAGGACCTGCAGGACGCGAACGCGTACTACTTCAAGAAGGACTACGAGAAGGACGGCTTCAAGACCGGCCTCGAGCTCCACAAGAAGCTCGTCGAAGCCTTCGCTTCGCTCGACGATCGCGCGAACAAGGTCAAGGCTGCGGTCGACGCGTGGAAGACGGCGAACCCCGTCAACACGAGCGGCTACGAAGAGTCGCAGAAGCTCTCGCTCGAGGTCGTCAACTCGGCGACGGCGCTGCTGATGGCCGCTGACTCGAAGAACGTCGACGTCGCTGCTTACACGGCCGCCGTCACCAAGTACGAGGGCGCGTTCAACGCCCTGAAGGCCTTCGGTGAGGCGAACAAAGACAAGAAGGATCCGTGGGCGCAGATGGTGACGCCGCCGGGTTCGCAGCTCCTCACCGAGGCGAAGGCCCTGACCAGCGCCGAGTCCTTCACCGAGGCGAAGAAGGTCGCGCTCTTCGGCCTGCACGCGAAGCTCACCGAGGCCGACTATCGCGCCGTCGGTCGCAAGAACAGTGAGGGTATGGTCGGCCGCGGCTCGATGCCGATGCCCGACCCGAAGAACATCAAGCAGAAGATGCCGCACCCGCCGCCGCAGCAGCAGTAAGCGTCCGCGGCGCGACGCGAGTCCGGGGGGACTCGGCTTCAGCTCGGGGGGATTCGACTCAGGCGCTGAGCGTCGCTCGGCGCCTGCGCACCGCGAGCCGGTAGAGAGCGTCGTACTGCTGCGCCGCCTGCGACCAACCCATCTCTTTGCGCATGCAGCGGTCGACGATCTCTGCGAACCGCGCAGGCGCGCTCCGGTAGATGTCGACGGCCCACGCGGTCGTCGACACGAGCGCGTCTGCGGTCAGGTCCTGAAACTTGAACCCCGTCATACCGTTCTCGACGGTGTCGTCCAGGCCACCGACCGCGCGCACGATGGGCGGCGTGCCGTAGCGCTGGCTGTACATCTGGTTGAGCCCACACGGCTCGTAGCGCGACGGCATGAGGAAGAGGTCCGCGCCTGCCTCGATGCGGTGCGCGAGGCCCTCGTTCATCCCAATCCAAGCCCTGAACCGCGTCGACTCGCTCGACCACGTCTGGAAGAGGTTCTCGGCCCACGCGTCGCCCGCGCCGAGCAGCACCATCTGCACATCCAAATCGAGCAGCGCGCCCATCGCCTCGGCGACGATGTCGATCCCCTTCTGCGTGACGAGGCGACTCACGAGCCCGATCAGCGGGATGTCCGGTCGAACCTCGAGCCCGAGCTCGCGCTGCAGCGCGGCCTTGCACGCGGCCTTGCCGCGCTTGTCGTCGGCGCTGAACGGCGCCGCGATGTGTTTGTCGCCGGCCGGGTTCCACGTCCGCTCGTCGATCCCGTTCAGGACTCCGATCACGTCGCTGCCGCGCGCCCTCACGAGCGCGTCGAGCCCCTCTCCGCCGTCCTTCGATTGGATCTCGCGCGCGTAACGCGGTGACACGGTCGACACGATCGTCGAGTGGAGGATGCCGGCCTTCAGCAGGTTGATCTGATCGTAGAACTCGAGCGCGCGGAACGCCGCGGGGTCACGAGGCAGCCCCGTCGCTGGATACTCGCCGCGCTCGAACCAGCCTTGATAGGCCATGTTGTGGATGGTCAGCACCGTCGCCGCGCGCGCGATGTCCGTCCCTGCCTCGACCGTGTCCAAATAGACCGGCAAAATGCAGGTCGGCCAGTCGTGCACGTGGATGACGTCGGGCTCGAACCCGAGGTAGCGGCAGAGCTCGATCGCGCCCCGGCAGAGCAGCGAGTAGCGCTCGAGGTTGTCGCCGAAGCCGCCGTGTTTGTCGTCGTAGATCCCTTCGCGATCGTAGAGCTTGTCGTGCTCGAGGAAGTAGACGGGCACGCCGCTCTTCGACCCCGGATAGGGCGGCAGCTCCGCGCGCCGCACGCCGGTCCAGATCGTCGAAGGACCGTGCGGGATGCCGAGCGGCCCAGACATGAGGGTCGCCTCATGTTTCTTCGTCACGCGGTACCGCGGCATCACGATGCGCACGTCGTGGCCGCGCGCGCGGAGCGCGCTCGGCAGCGCCCCAGCCACGTCCCCGAGGCCTCCGGCCTTCGCGAAAGGGAAGCACTCGGGGGTCACGTAGAGGATCTTCAGGCGCACGCCTCAGCTCCTAATACGAACCCCCCGAGAACGCGAATCCGTGCGACGCCCCCCGGCGCCGCGCTCGTCCTCAGTGATGGCGCACGTACTCGAACGACACGGGCTGGCCTTTGATGCCGCGCGGCGGCGGCGCGATCCACCCCGCCATCTTGCCGGCCTCGTAGACGGGCTTCGTCATCAGGCTCTTCACGTAGGCGTCGTCCGCGTCCGTCGGCAGCCAGTCGTTCTTCTTCGCCTCCCACTCCTCCTTCGAGATCGGGCGCCCCGTGGGGTCGAACGTCATCCCCGCGTAGATCCCGCTCGCGCGGTGGAATCGCTTGCTCGGCAAGGTGAACTTGAACGGCACGCCGGCCTTCTCGATGACCTTGTTCCACTTGTCGACGCCGCGCTGAGAGTCCGCGACGTACTCGTCTCGAAGGACCTCGTTCATCGCCGTGCGCAGCGCGACCTCTTGCTCCTTGAGCCCCTTCAGCGCGCCGCCCTCGACGACGGGCACCTCGATCTTCATCGTCCCTTCGAGCGCGCGGTGGTCTTCGTACTTCTCCTCCTTCGCGCGGCCCTTCAAGCTCGACGCGAAGTAGCTCGCGGCGTTCGACGAGATCTCCCCGCCGAAGAGGTCGAGCGACACCGAGTACCAGAAGTTGATGTACTTCTGCATCGTGAGGAGATCGATGCCGCCGCCCGCGCGCGCGTCCTCGTTCTTGTCGCCCTTCGTGAGCTCGAGCGTGCGCTCCACGATGCGCTGGATGCCCGTCTCGCCGACGAACATGTGGTGCGCCTCCTCCGTGAGCATGAAGCGCGTCGTCCGCGCGAGCGGGTCGAACCCGCTCTCCGCGAGCGCGAGCAGCTGGTACTTCCCGTCTCGATCGGTGAAGTACGTGAAGCAGAAGAAGCTCAGCCAGTGTTTGCAGGGCTCGTTGAACGCGCCGAGGATGCGGGGCTTGTCGGGGTTGCCGCTGCGTCGCTCGAGCAGGGCCTCGGCCTCTTCGCGGCCGTCGCGACCGAAGTAGCTCTGGAGCAGGTACACCATCGCCCAGAGGTGCCGGCCCTCCTCGACGTTGACCTGGAAGAGGTTGCGCAGGTCGTAGAGGCTCGGGCACGTCTGCCCGAGGAGGCGCTGCTGCTCGACGCTCGCGGGCTCCGTGTCGCCCTGCGTGACGACGAGCCGCCGCAGCGTGTTCCTGAACTCGCCGGGGATCGACTGCCACGCCGGCTGCCCGAGGTAGTCGCCGAACCCGATCGTCCGATCGGCCACGGCGTCGGCCAGGAAGATGCCCCAGCGATAGTCAGGCATCTTGACGAAGTCGTACTGCGCCCACCCGTCGGAGTCGACGCTCACGGCGGTGCGCAGATAGACGTCGTCGGCCTGGAACCCCTCTGGGCCCATCTCCTTCCACCAGTCGATGAAGCGCGGCTGCCACGCCTCGAGCGCGCGCTGCAGCTTCTTGTCCGACGAGAGGTCGACGTTGTTGGGGATCTTCTCCGAGGTGACGACAGTGCTCACGTTCTCCTCCAATCGAACTCGGCGCGCTCGGGGCGACCGTACATGGTGAGGGCGCCGCGCTCGCCGACCGCGTTCGGGCGCTGAAAGATCCAGTTCTGCCAGGCCGAGAGCCGCGCGAAGATCTTCGTCTCGACGGTCTCCGGCCCCGCGAAGCGCAGGTTCGCTTCCATCCCTGTAAGCGCGTCGGGTGACAGGCTCGCGCGCTCCTCGATCGCGATGCGGACCTCGTCGTCCCAGTCGATCTCGTCGGGCGCGAACGTCACGAGCCCGAGCTTCAGCGCGTCCGCGGCCTCCATGAACTCGGTCTCGCCCTCGAGCTTCTTCACCTTGTCGGGCGCGCCGAGGAAGCGCGTCGCGAGCCGGCTGAGCCCGTTCGACATCGGCAGCGGCCCGAAGTTCATCGCGCCGAGCGCGATGAAGGGCTTCTCCTCTTCACCGGCCTTCATGAACGAGCGATCCGCCGCGATCGCGAGCTCGAACAGCGACCCCGCGAAGCACGAGCCAGGCTCCATCACCGCGAAGAGGCTCTTCGCCGTGAGGTCGAGCCGCTTCATCGTGCGCGCGAGCTTCAGCTTGATCTCGCGCGCGAACCAGTCGCTCTCCGCGAGCTTCAGGAGCGCGTCGTCCCACTCGCGCACCGCTTGCCCGTCGCCCCGCGTCTTCAGCACGACGAGGCCGACCGTCCCCTGGTTGAAGCGCAGATCGCAGAGCGCGTCGTCGAGCTCGCGCGACATCCTGAGGTGCCAAGCCTCGGCGCCGAGCTTGCGGAGCTCCGCTGCGCTGGAGGGCGGCGCGGTGTCCGGCCCGAGCACCGTCAGCTCTGCGACGCGCGTCTCCGCGTCGATCACCACCGACACCCAGCGATAGTCGGTGCCCGCGCGCCCGTCCTCGCTCCAGCGGTTCGCTTCGAGCGCCGGCAGCTTCACGCCGGGGCCGTCTTTCGCAGGCGTCGCGTCGACGAAGGCCTTCGCGCGCTCGAGCACCGCCGCGTCGAATTTGCTCTTCGACACGACCTCGTCGACGAGCCCCCAATCCTTCGCGCGCTTGCCTCGCACGCCCTCGGCGAGCGTCGAGAACACGTCCGCGAGATCGCGCCTGACCTTCCTCTTGTCGACGAGCCGCGTGAGCCCGCCCGTCCCGGGCAACACCGCGAGCAGCGGAGTCTCGGGGAACGAGACCGCGCTCGAGCCGTCGTCCGCGAGGATGATGTGCTCGCACGCGAGCGCGAGCTCGTAGCCGCCGCCCGCCGCGACGCCATTCAGCGCAGCGATGTAGTGCTGGCCGCTCGCCGTGCACGCCTCTTCGAGCGAGAGCCGCGTCTCGTTCGTGTACTTGCAGAAGTTCACCTTGAAGCCGTGCGTCGAGCTGCCGAGCATGTAGATGTTCGCGCCCGCGCAGAAGATCCGCGGCTGCGCGCTCGTCACCACGACCGCGCGCACCTCGGGATGTTCGAACCGCAGTCGCTCGACCGCGTCGCAGAGCTCCACGTCGACGCCGAGGTCATAGCTGTTTTGCTTCAGCTGGTAGCCAGGTCGGAGCGGAGCGTCCTCGACGACGTCGAGCGCGAGGCGCGCGATGCCGCCGTCGAAGGACAGCTTGATATGCCGGTAGCGGTCCGGGTGCGTCTCGAAGCGCACAGGCGGAGCCGGGGTTCGATCGTCTGCCATAAAGCGATCAACCATGGCCTCTCGAGCGGGTCAAGCAGTATAGTGCCGTTTCGTTAGTCGATTATGAATTATAATGCACCCGTCGGCGCAGGGCCTCGCGTGCCCCGCGCACCCTCGAGCTGCACCCATGGATCGCCCCGCCAAAGAGCCTCTGCATCCGCTGCTCACCGCCCTCGGTGAGCGCGCCCGCGCGCGCCGCCGCGAGCTCGGGCTCTCTCTCCGCGAGCTCGCGCTCGCGAGCGAGATCTCGGAGCGCTTCCTCATTTCGCTCGAGGCCGGCCAAGCCAACGTCAGCGTCGTGCGCCTCGCCGACCTCGCGCGCGCTCTCGAGACCACGATGGTCGCCCTCCTCGAGGACCCTCTGCAGCGCGACGCCCACGCGAGCTCGCCGGCCCCCGCCGCCGCGCTCCACCGCTCGATCTCGCTCGTAGGCCTACGCGGCGCGGGAAAGTCCACGGTCGGCGCGCGCGCGGCCGCCGAGCTCGGCGTGCCCTTCGTCGAGCTCGACGCCCGAATCACCGGCAGGGCCGGCCTCGGCGCCGGTGAGATCTTCGACCTCCACGGCTTCGGTCATTATCGCCGGCTCGAGCGCGAGGAGCTCGAGCGCCTCGTCACCGCCGAGCCGCCGTGCATCTTCGCGACCGCGGGCAGCATCGTGACCGAGCACGCGACCTACGAGCGGCTGCTCGCGACGACCACGGTCGTCTGGCTCAAGGCCGCCCCCGAAGATCACCTCGGCCGCGTCGCCGCGCAGGGCGATCAGCGTCCCATGGCCGATCGCAAAGACGCGATGAAAGAGCTGCGGTCGATCCTGCGCTCACGGCGCGCCCTCTACGAGCGCGCCCACCACACCATCGACACGTCCAAGGTCGGGCTCAGCCGCGCGGTCCGCGAGCTCGTCCGCCTCGCGCGTCACCAAGCCGATATTGACTGACAGGTCCGTAACTGAACTGCGGCCGGAGGCGCTGGCGCCCGCGAACCCGCGAATCAGTCCTTGTCCTTGTCCTTGTCCTTGTCCTTGTCGGAGTCTCCGTCCTTGTCTTTGTCGGAGTCTCCGTCCTTGTCTTTGTCTTTGTCCTTGTTCTTGTCCTTGTCGGAGTCCCCGTCCTTGTCTTTGTCCTTCTTGTGACTGGGCGGGTCCCCGTACTCGCTGTTCAGCTTCTTCGAGAGCTGATCGACGATCATGCGCTCGTGGTACTGGGGCATCTGCGGGATCGTGACCGCGACGTGGACGCCGTTCTTCGACTCGACGAGCTCGATGGTGCCCTGGCAGATCTTGTTGCCGCTCTCCGGGCTCGTGTACTCGAACATGATGTAGCCGAGCTCTTTGTCGCGCTCGGTGATCTTGAGACCCATGTCGACCCGCAAGAGCCTCAGGCTGGTCGAGTAGGTCTGTTCGAAGGTGTACGGGGACGTGTACGCGACGCTCGCGTTGGCGTCCGGCGCCCGGCTCAGGGCGAGGACGATCATGCTGGCCGCGAAGGTGACGAGGACGATTTGAACGACGCGCCGCATCCGCTCTTCCTACGGCGGACACGGCGCGCGGGCCAAATTCCTAGCGAAAAGTGGGCCGTCTGGCGGGCGCGCCAGCCCTTCAGGTGAAGATGATCTGCGCGCCGACGCTCAAATCGTAGAAGTCGCCCGCCGTGATGACGTCCTTCACCTGCGGCACGAGGTCTTCCTTCGTGCGCTTGAACATCTTCATCGCGAGCTCGCAGGCGTAGAGCTCGGCACCCGACTCGTCCAAGATCTGGAGCATCTCGCGCACCGAGGGCAGCTCGAGCTCCTCCATTTGCTTCTTCATCATCTTGGCGGCCAAGCTCTCCATTCCGGGCAAGCCAGCGACCATCGTCGGCATCCCCGAGCTCGCGTTGCCGGCCAGGTTTACGTGCAAGTGGTCGACCTTCTTCTCGGTGATGATGTCGAGGCCCCAGAACGTGAAGAAGAGGACAGCTTCGATATCGGATTGGCGTGCGGCATTGGCCAGGATGAGCGAGGGATACGCTTCGTCGAGGCCGCCGTGTGAGGCGATGATGGCGACTCGGCGTTTGTCCGTAGCGACGTCGTTCATGGCTCGATACTCCCGTTGTTGCTAGATGCAGCCCGCCGGCTTGGGGATGCCGGCAATCTTGGCGATCGTGCGCCCAGGCGCTTTGGGGAACAGCTGATACAGGTCTTTGGTGCTCACGCCGGTCGATTGGGTGATACGGCGGATATTGGGTGACGCGTTCGTCGCCAAGAAGTCGGCCCGGGCGAACTGGATAATCTGCCAGCGGGCCTCGGTGAGCTCGACGCCCATCGCGAAAGCCATCTTGTGACCGAGCTCCGGCGTCCAGGTGCTGGGGTCGGCCAGGTGTCCGTCCTGCGATAGTCCGACGCCCTCGAACGTGCTCGCGACGGGCTGGGGCCCCGTCGCTGGAACGGCGCAGGCAGCCGCCTTGGCTGCGGCGCGCGGTTTGGGTTGGGGAGCCGCTTTGGGTGCGCTCTCGGCGGCGGGCAGCGCGGGCGCTTTGCGAGATTGGGTGAGGGCCTTGAGGCGCGCCTTCTTCTGCTCGGCGGGAGACGCGGCTCGCACCGCGGTCGCCGCGCGACCGACGTGGCGCATCATCTCGATGAGCACGGCCATTCCCTTCTGAACCTCCTCGTCGCGCGTCGCCTTCATCGCGCCGAGCATGCCGACGGGCTTCACGTCGTCTGCGTGGCCGAGCGCTGTCGAGGCCTCCTGCAGAATGGCCAGTACCTCGGGCTGGGTCATCGTGCGCACCGCCGACAGGATGCCGACAATGGCGTCCCCGAATTTGCGCACGTCCTCGGGCGAGAACCCCTCGACCACGCGCTCGCCCACGCGCCCGAGCTCGCGCCCGAAGTCGAAATAGCCCTTTTCGTCCCACACTGCGAGCCGCTCTGTCGCGGTGTTCATCATCTCTTTGAGGACGGGCGTGAACTCCTCGAAGAGCTCCTCGGTCTTGCGCTGTCGCTCGACCAGATAGGTGACTTGGGCCGATAGCCGCTCGACGCTCTCCGTCAGCGCCTCGACTTGGGCGTCCGTGGCGTGACCGATCGGGCGCGGCGCGTGATGCTGACCCGACATACCTCCTTGTACGTGGTTCATGTCTAGCTCCACTTTCCTGCCATGAGCATGCGGTGGTCGAGGGGAAGCTCCTTGCCCTCGAGCAGGAGGTTCCAATAAACCCATTTGAAGGCCAGCTTGCCCCAATGGTTGGTCGCGCTCTCCTCGAGCAGCGTGAACGGGCCAATCCCCGGCAGGGGGAAGCGACCCGGCATCGGCTCTGTCGTGTAGTTGAAGTCGATGAGCATGGCCTTGCCGTAGCCGGTCTCGATGAAGCAGTTCGCGTGGCCGTCGAAGGTCTCCAAGAGCGGGCGCCCCGCGATGTACCGGCGAAGGTTCTCGAACAGCACCTCCGACTGGAAGTGCGCGACGGCCCCGGCCTTCGACGTGGGCAGATCGGTCGCGTCGCCGATGGCGAAGATGTTCGCGTGGTTCTTCGCCTTGAGCGAGTGTTTCTCCGTCGGGAACCAGCCTTGTTGGTCGGCCATCCCGCTCGTCGTCAGGACCTCCGCGCCGCTGTGCGGCGGGATGCTCACGAGCAGATCATAGTTGGTCTCGCGCCCGTCGAAGGAGCGCAGCACGCGCCGCTCGCCGTCCACTTCACTGACAGTGAAGTCACCCATTACGCCGATGCCCCGCTGGCCCAACATGTCGCCGAGCGCGGCGCTCGCGCGCGGCTTGGTGAACGCGCCTTCGAGCGGGGTCGCATAGACGATCTCGACCTTGCTCCGCAGGCCCCTCTTCTGGAAGAACGACTCGGTCAGGAAGAGGAACTCGAGCGGCGCTACAGGGCATTTGATGGGCATCTCGGCCACGTTGACGACGACTCGACCGCCCTCGAAGCTGTCGAGCTTGTCCGCGAGCGCGAGCGCCCCCTCCAGCGTGTAGAAGTCGAACGCAGACTCTCGCCAGCCGGCCCCCGTCAGCCCGGGCACGGCCTCGGGCAGAATGCGCGAGCCTGTCGCGACGATCGCTATATCGTATTGGAGACGCTCTCCGTCCTTGAGATAGACGGTGTTCTCGTCGGGCGCGACGCGCTCGATACCGGACAGTCGAACCTCGACGCGTTTGTCGAACAGCGCTCGACGCTGCTTCATCGTCTCAGAGGCTCGATAGGTCCCGAACGGGATGAAGATGAGCCCCGGCTGATAGAGGTGAACGTCGTCGCGATCCACCACCGTGACGCGCCACATGTCCTCGTGCAGCGAGTGCACGAGCTTGTTCGCCATCATCGTACCGGCGGTGCCCGCCCCCAAGATCACGATGCGCTTCATGGGCTGGGACCCGTGCATCGCTCGCGCCAGCGCGGTTCTTGGCGTACCAAACAATGGGGTGCTCGGGCTCTCCGCAAAGCGTGCAGCAGAGTGCGCCCTTTGCGTTGCTCTGGGGCTTTCCCCACGGCGAACCGAGCTCATTGACTGACAGGATTGTCAAGAAGTGGCCGCAGCGCGGACCTCGGGCGCGCGGTCGCTCGGATCTCAAGATGCTTCAAAAGACACGCGTTCGACGCCGAGCAGGCCGCGCCATGCGCTCTTCCGCTTGCGGCCGGACCAGACCTTAACCACGGTAGCGGCATGCTTCGCCGCGTGCTCCTTGCGTCTCTCGTGGTCTCGCTCGGCTGTGGTGCGCGCTCGGGGCTGCACGGCCCCGACGCCGATCAGGACGGTGGGGCGGGTGGCACCAACCCGAGCGGCGGCGCGCCCAACGGCGGGGGCGGTGAGTCTTCGGGTGGCGGCGGTGAAGCGCCGATGCCCTGCGGCGGCGTCGAAGAGCGCCCTTGCGGGAGCGACGTCGGCGAGTGCGTATCCGGCATTCAGCGATGTCAGGCCGACGGCTTCTTCGGGCCTTGTGAGGGTGAGGTCGGCCCCAACCCCGAGCTCTGCAACGGGCTCGACGACGACTGCGACGGCAACATCGACGACGGCTTCGGCCTGGGTGAGGCCTGCGACGGGCCCGACAGCGACCTTTGCTTTGACGACGTTATGACATGCGACGGCTGCTCGCTCGGCCCGAACAAGGTCGAGACCTGCAACGGCACCGACGACAACTGCAATGGCGTGATCGACTCCGATTGTGAGGTCGGCGACTGCGCCCCGACGTTGATCGTCACTGGCAGCACTCCGTCGAGCCCGAGCTGCATCGACTTCCCCGTGGAGAAGGGCTCGACCGGCACCATCAACTACCCCTGTGGTGGCGGCATGGTCACGGCCACGCTCGGGTCCGTCAGCTTCAGCGGCTCGGTCGTCGACGGCAACGTGTCGCTGCAGGGGACCGTCCAGTTCCAGGGGCCCGACGGCTGCTTCTGGCAGGCGGATCACTTCATCAGCGGCTCGATCCCCGCCGGCACCGTGCAGTACTTCTATCAAGAGACGCTCCTCACCCAGCCGGGCTTCAACTGCTGGTCTCCGTGCACCGAGACGGGAGTCGTCGACATCGACTGGCTGAACTGATTCCCTGTTTGCCGCGTGCGGCTCGGCATTCGGCTCGTCATCCTCCTGTCCCTCGGCGTCCTGCTCACGGTCGCGTTCGTGCCGCTCTACGCCGCAGTCTCACGCCTCGCGCAGGCGTCGTTCGCGTCGGCTCGGCGCGACGCCGCGCAGGATCTCGGGCGCGCCGTCGCGGCGCACGTCCTCGAGGCTCGCAAGAACCGAGCTCCTAGCGCGCTCGGCCCCGTGCTCGAGGCTCAGCTCTCCGACGGCGGGGTCCTCGCGATCGCGGTCTACGACCGAACTGGACGCGTCGCAGCGGCAGGCGAGACAGGGCTTTTGCGAGAGCGCGCCTCGGTCGATCGAGAGACCGTGACCGAGGTCAAGACCGAGCGCGGACCGGGCTTATACATTGTTATACCAAACGAACGCGGCGACGGCGCGGTGTCGGTCGTCCTCGCGCTCGGCGAGCCGGTCGCGTCGACAGCGCCGTTCGTCAGGCTGATCGCGCTCTACATGGGAGTCATCGCGCTCGCGCTCCTCGTGTTCGCCTACTTCGCGATGACTCGACTCGTCGTGCGCCCCATCGACGATCTGTCGCGCGCTGCGAGTCGCGTCGCGGCCGGCGCGCGCAAGCTCGAGCTGCGAGGCACGCGCGCGAGAGAGCTCGCGGATCTCGGCGACAGCTTGAAGGAGATGACCGCGAAGCTCATCGCGGACGAGGCCGCGCTCAGGTCGAAGGTCGAAGAGCTCGAGCGAACGACGCGTGAGCTCCAGAGCGCGCAGGAGACCGTGATTCGCTCGGAGCGGCTCGCGAGCGTCGGGCGGCTCGCCGCTGGCGTCGCGCACGAGATCGGCAATCCGATCGCGGCGATCTTGGGCTTCGAGGAGCTCTTGCTCGCGGGTGGTTTGAGCGAGGAAGAGGAGCGCGACTTCCTCGAGCGGATGAAGCGCGAGACCGAGCGAGTGCACGGCGTCCTCCGTGATTTGCTCGATTTCGCGCGGCCGCGCGCCGACGTCATCGCGGGGGAGGCGAGCTGCGATCCGCGCGAGGCGCTCGAGCTGGTGCTCGCGTTGGTTCGGCCTCAGCGGCAGGTGCAGCGCGTGTCGCTCGACACCAGCGTCGCCAAGGACGCGCCGCGTGTGGCGCTCGCGGTCGAGCGCCTGCAGCAGGTGCTGCTCAATCTGGTGTTGAACGCCGCGGACGCGGCAAAATCCAAGGTCCTCGTGCGGGTCGAGGCGCGTGATGGTCGCGCCATGATACGGGTCGACGACGATGGGCCCGGCGTCGCGCCCTCCGTGCGACCGAAGCTCTTCGAGCCCTTCGTGACGACCAAGCAGGTGGGGAAGGGGACGGGCCTCGGGCTGGCAGTCTGTCGCGGTCTGGTCGAGGCCGCGGGCGGTACGATCAGCCTCGTGGAGGGTGAGCTCGGCGGCGCGTGCTTCGAGCTCGAGTTGCCGGCGGCCCGATCATCCTCGCCCGAGAGCTAGATCTTGATCGTGACTTCGCCGCGCTTGCACGTCGGCGGGCAATTGGGACCATTGGGCGCGTTCACTTCGTAATTGGGAGTCTCGCGCGTCGAGGCGAACGGCTTCTTGTTCAGGGTCACGTCGACTTTGACCTCTCGCGGGGCGAATCGCAGGAACATGATCGGCCCGATCGCCTGCTTCTCGATGGGCTCGCCCGCGCCCTGTTGGTCAATCGAGATGACGAGGTCGCCGTTGCATTTGATGGTGCTGTCCTTCGCCAGGGGGACGACCGCCTCGCAGACAGCCTTCTTGCCGTCGGCCTCGACGGTGAACGCGTAGGTGCCCTTTTGAAGAGCCTTGCCCCAGGTGAGGCCGATCTTCAGGGTGTCTGCGCAGCCGATCTTCGTGCAGACGGGGCCTGGGTCCGAGCTCGCGGTCGCGGTCGGCTTCGACGTGGGCTCGCTGGTCTCCGCCGGCTTCGCCGTAGCCTTCGCCGTTTGGCGCGGCGGCGGATCGTCGTCGTGGTGGGTCGTGCGGGTCTCGGCTCGCACGGTGACGGTGCAAGCCGCGCCTGCCAGACCGAGCGCGCCGAGCGCGAGCGCGACGGCCGGGAGGGACTTGCCAATAGTGGTCTTCTGCGAGAGCCGAGTACGATCGATCATGGTGAATCCACTACACCAGGCAGTGCGGGACCTCCAGCCGGTCACCGGTGTAGATTCCCTCGGTGGTAGCCAGAAATCGGTTCGGGGGTAGGGGGCGAGCGGTGAAACTCCTCGCGAGTCCCATTGTCGTCGCGTCGACCGCGGCGCTCGCGCTGACGGCTTGTCCGCAGTCGAACAACGTCGACTCTCGACCGACGTCCTCGACGACAGCGACGGCGCCAACAGCTCGAATCGAAGAGGAACCCACGCCCGCGCTCCGCTTGCCGGCGGACGTGCGGCCCACCGCGGAGCGCATCGATCTCACCATCGATCCCAAGAAGGACAGCTACTCCGGCGTGGTCGAGATCGAGCTGGAGCTCGACAAAGCCCGCCGCGTGATTTGGCTGCACGGCCGCGATCTCACGGTTACCGCCGCGTCGGTGGTGGTCCCGAACAGCGCTCCCATCCAAGCGGTTTGGGCCTCGCAGGGCAGCGCTGGGCTCGCGTCGCTCACGCTGCCAGTCGAGGTCCCGAAGGGCAAAGCCACCTTGAAGCTCGCCTTCACGGCGAAGCTCGCGCCAGGTCAAAAGGGCATATTCAGCGCGACCGAGGGGGACGAGCGCTACGTCTTCACCCAGTTCGAGGCGATCGCAGCGCGCTCGGGATTCCCCTGCTTCGACGAGCCGAGCTTCAAGATCCCGTTCACGCTCTCGCTGACTGTCCCGAAGGACGAGGTCGCCGTCGCGAACACGCGCGAGGTCGCCCGTGAGCCCGTGGGAGACTCGCTGCGTTTCCAGTTCGCGCCCACGCCGCCGCTCCCGAGCTACTTGGTAGCGTTCGCCGTCGGTAACCTCGATATCGTGAGCGGCCCGCCGGCGCCGCCGACAGCCGTCCGCAAAGACCCGCTCCCGATTCGCCTCGTGACCGCGCACGGCCGCGGCAAAGAGGGGCGCTACGCGGTAGACCATGCGGGCGAGTTCATCGTGCTGTTGGAGAGTTACACGGGTGTCAGCTATCCGTACGACAAGCTCGACCTCCTCGCCGTCCCCGGCAAGGGCGGCGCCATGGAGAACCCGGGCGCGGTCACGTTCGGCGAGTACTTCTTGCTCTTCGACGAGGCCACGGCGCCGATCCGCCAGCGGCGCTCTTACGCGTCGATCGTCGCGCACGAGTTCGCCCATATGTGGGTCGGCGATCTGGTCACGATGCGATGGTGGGACGATCTCTGGCTCAACGAGGCCTTCGCGACCTGGCTCGCGGGGAAGATCGCGGAGCAGTGGGACCCGAAGTCGGAGGCCGAGACCTCGCTCTTGCGCTCGATTCAGTGGGCCATGGGGACCGACGCTCTTGTAAGCGCTCGGCAGATCCGACAGCCCATCGAGACGACCGACGACATCGAGAACGCCTTCGACGGCATCACCTATCAAAAGGGTGCAGGCGTCCTCAGAATGTTCGAGCGCTGGGCGGGGGAGGCCGCTTGGCAAAAGGGCTTCAACGCCTATCTCGGCAAGCACCGCTTCGCGAACGCCGAGGCTGATGATTTCCTCGACGCGGAGAGCGCCGCGACTGGCAAAGACGTCAAGAGCGCGTTCCACACCTTCCTCGATCAGCCGGGCGTCCCCTTCCTCGACGTGTCGGTCCGCTGCGAGGCCTCCGGGCCCGCGCGCTTGCACCTCGCGCAGTCCCGGTATTTGCCCCTCGGCTCCACCGGAGATCCGAAGAAGACCTGGAGCGTCCCGGTCTGTGTCCGCTTCGGTAAAGGCAAGAGCGACAAACCCCAAGAGGCCTGTCACCTCCTCACCGCGGCCGAAGAGGACTTCACCCTACCGGCCGAGGCCGGCTGTCCTGATTGGGTGTTTCCCAACGCCGACGGCGCGGGCTATTACCGATTTGCGCTCGCGCCGCCCGACCTCGAGCGCCTGCGCAAGAACGCGGTCGCGGTGCCGGGCACGCTCACGCTCGAGGACAAGATTGCCTACGCGAGCAGCATTCGGGCTGGATACGCGCGCGGTCGAACCCCGTTCGCGGACACGCTCGAGGCCGCGGCGCCGCTCGCGGTCGAGAGCGAGCCGGCGCTCGCTGAAGAGCCTATGGGGTATTTGTCGCAAGCGCGCGATTGGCTGCGCGGCGACCCGCTCCGCAGCAAGGTCGAGGCGCACGTCCGCAAGCTGTACGGTCCAATCAAGAAGAAGCTCGGGTGGAAGGCCGCGGCCGGCGAGCCCGCGGAGCAAGCGATCCTTCGGAGCTCCGTGCTCGGTTTCTTGATCTCGACGGGCGACGACCCGACGACCCGCAAAGAGGCCGTGAAGCTCGCGAGCGCTTATCTCGGTATCGGCAAAGACGGGAAGCTGCACCCCGAGGTCGTCGACGCGAACCTCACCGACCTCGTTGTAAGCACGTACGCGACGAGCGCGGACGCCGCGGCTTGGGATTCGCTCGCGAAGCTGTTTGCGAGCTCGGTCGAGGAGTCCGACCGCCGGCGCCTTCTTGGCGGGCTCGCTTCGGCGCGAGACAAAGACCTCGCGGCGCGCGCGCGTGCGCTCGTCCTCGATCCGTCGCTGCGGGACAACGAGGTCCTCGTGCCGCTTTGGACGCAGCTCATGGACGACGAGCTGCGCGACGACGCGTGGGCGTGGTTCATCGCGCACTACGACGAGGTCTTCGCGAGGCTCTCCAAACATCACGGCGGCGTGCAGCTGCTCTCGCTCGCGACCGTGTTTTGCGACGAGACCCGTCAAAAGGAGGTCGAGGCCTTCTTCTCGCCGAAGGTCGACAGCATCGAGGGCGGCCCTCGTCAGCTTGCCTCGACGCTCGAGACGATCCAGCTCTGCGTCGCGCGCCGCAAGCTACAGGAACCCAACGTTCGAGCCTATTTCGCCCGTTGAAGACGTGCGAATCGGGGGGGACCCCTCGAATCTTCGGAGGATGATGCGCAACGATCCAAGTACCCCATTCGATGCCATCGACTCGCCGTACTGAAGATCCCGACGCAACACTCGACCCCGCCGCGAGCCTGGACGCGTCGCTGTCCGAGCCTGAGACACCCGAAGACACCGCGCGCGAGAGCGGCGAGCGCACGCGGTTCGAGCATGAAGGCGACACGCTCCGCGAGAGCCTGCGAACCACCAATCGCTGGGGCGCGTTCGCGCCCTACACGGCAGTCCCCGAGGGCCGATTCGCGCTCCCTCGAATATGGCCGTCCAAGGCGCAGCTCGGGGCCGACACCCCGAAGAAGGCCCATAGCTCGAGCCCGCCACCCTTGCCGGCCGCGCCTCCTCCGGCGTCGGCGAACTCTCTCGTCGGTAAGCTGATCGGCGGCAAATACAAGGTTATCGAGCCGCTCGGGCGCGGCGGAATGGGCGTCGTCTATCGGGTCGAGCAGCGCGAGCTCGCCAAGCCACTCGCGATGAAGGTGCTGTCTGCCGATCACGCGCGGAGCCCCAGTCGCGTCCGCAGGTTTCGCCGCGAGGCGCTGATGGCTGCGCGCCTGACGTGCACCAATACGGTGCAGGTCGTCGACTTCGGGGTCAGCGACGATCTGATGTACTTGGTGATGGAGCTCGTCGACGGACAGACGGTCAAAGAGATTGTCCGCCGGCACGGGCCGCTGTCTCGCGAGCGCCTCTTGCGCATGGGTATCCAGGTCTGTGCGTCCCTCGCCGAGGCCCACGAGAAGGGCATCGTTCACCGCGACATCAAGCCCGACAACGTGATGCTGCTGCGCACCTCCGACGGCGCAGACGTCGTCAAAGTGCTGGATTTCGGCCTCGCGAAGCTCCGCGATCGCTGCGGCCCGCTCGACGTGACGAGCGGCAGCTTGCTCATGGGAACTCCCCACTATATGTCCCCGGAGCAAATCCGCAGTGAGGACGCCGACGAGCGCAGCGACGTTTACGGTGTTGGCGCTCTGCTCTATTTCGCGGCTACGGGGCGCCCACCCTTCGACGGAGCGCCCATGGATGTCCTCCAGAAGCACCTCGTCGAAACGCCCATTCCGCCCGCGGTCCGCGAGCCTCGCGCGGACGTCAGTCCGAGTTTGAGCGCCATTATCCTGCGCGCTTTGGAGAAGGAGCCGGAGCAGCGTTTCGCTCATATCGTCGAGCTGCTCGAGGCGCTGAAGCGGGAGCTGCGCGCGCTGCGTGCCTCACCCCCGACGGCTCCTCGCGTGGGCTCGGGCGCTGTGACGAGCGACGACGGCCCTGACATCTTCGTCGAGGACTCGGAGGTCGAGCTCGACTCGGTTGTTTCAATCTCGGTCGACGGCGAGCCCACGGTCGCGCGGACCAAACGCGCGAACACGGTTCGAGCCGTGGCAGTCGTCGCGTTCGTGCTCATCGCCCTGGCCGTGACGGCGGCGATCGCCGCGCTCTATCGGGATCCAGCAGAAGCGCACGGCTCGAGGTTCGAGAAAGGAGGCGACACTCTTTCGAGGCAGGTGTGACGGCCCTCGCGACGTAGAATGCCGCGTGATGAACTCCGACCACCCGTCCGCGGGCGTCGCCCGCCCGCGCTGGGCGCGCTTGCGCGCTCTCACCGCCGTCCTGTCGCTAAGTGTTCTGTCACTCGTGACCGCCCCTGGTTGCAAGGTGATCGAGAACATCCAGAAGTCGATGGACAAGGCAGCGAGCAGCTCCAAGTCTGGCCCTCTCGGCGCGACCACCAACCAGACCGCTCAGAACTTCGACCCCGACGACCCTGACGCGCCGCTCGCCGACAAGCTCAACAATCCTATCGAGTGCATCAACAAGACCTCGCCGGCGATCCTCCGGAGCCGCGCGCGCTACCTCTCTTGGGTCGACGAGAAGACCGGCCCCAAAGGCACAGAGCGGATCGTCTATGGCCTGTATGAGGTCCCGGAGTCCTTGGTCGGGATGTGCAAGACCGCCATCAAGAAGATGGGTGAGAACAACACTCCGACCCCCGACCTCGACAAATTGCTGGCGACCTACGAGTCGAAGCTCGACGCGCTCGTCCCTACGGCGAAGACCGCGAACCTCTATTACCAACACGAGGATTACAAGGACGACAAGTTCGCCAAGGCAAAGGAGCTCCACCCCACGCTGGTGAAGGCCTTCGCCGAGTTCGCCGAGGCTGACAAAGCCCTGCGCGCGGAGGTCACCAAGCTCAAAGCCGGTATGGACCAGCGCGAGCTCGACCGCATCGAGAAGCAGTCGGGCAAGAACCTCTCTTGGAACGAGAAGAAACTCAATATGCTGGCCAAAGTCCTCGTCGAGCTCGCGGACGAGGACCTCGACAAACTCCAGCTCGACAAGTTCGAGGCCGCGCTGAAGGACGTCGAGACTCAATATCTCGCGACCGACAAATACGCGACCGAGCACGCCGACGAGACGAGCAAGGTGATGATGTTCTCGCTCTACTTGAACGCCGCGAAGGACTACGTCAAAGCGGCCAAGGACCTGATGCGCCGCAAGCGCGACAAGACCCCCTTCTCGGAAGGGGACCTCATCATGATCAATGGCGGTAACCCTCAAATGATCGAAGGGCACCCCGCGCACGTCATCGACAAGTACAATGGCCTCATCGACGAGGCCAACAGCCTGCGGTTCTGAGCCGCTCCGCGCGGCCTCAAATGGCCTGTATGACCCGCGCGAGGAAGTGGAGCGAATAGACCCCGTCCGAGTCGTGGAAGTCGACGACGTGGTAGCCGCGCCGCTTGCCCATGTAGGTCGTCCCGGACTTCTCGACGAAGCTCACGGCGCCGCCAGCGACCTTGATGAGGACGTCACCGAGCCTGTCGTGGTCGAAGCGCAGGCCGCCGTCCTGTTCGCGCAAGGACACGAGGACCTCGGTGTTCTCGGGCCCGTCGAGGACGGTGCGCTGGATGATCCGCTTCTTGTGGGCGTCGTCGAAGAACCAATAGTCGGGGTCCCCCGGCGGCCGCTGCTCGACGCCGTTCACCAGATAGTAGATCTCGTCGCCGCCCTCGTTGAGCATCCGACACTCGATGGCGTAGAGCGTAATCAGGTAGCCTTGGGACATGGGCGCTCAGGATAGAGGGCCTCGGCCGCTCTCTTCAATCGCAGCAGCCTTCAATCGCAGCAGTGCTCGGCGGGCAGCGCGGCGCCTTGATGGTAGGCGCCCGCTTGCGTGCGCGTGCCGTCGTTCGGGGAGAAGTGCAGGACGTGTCGATATACCTGGGTGTAGTGCGTCTGCGCCTCGCACCAGCGCTCCTCACGAGAGTTCGTGAGCGGCGCGCTGTAGTCGTAGACGATGACCTCGTCGGGCTTCTCGCCCGAGATCACCGACGGGAAGCAGGTGTCGCCCCACGAGGGGAGGTCTGTCACGTACGCAATGCGATCTTCACCCTTCACATAACGCCATATCGAGCAGCGTTTGCGCGAGCATGAATAGGCCGCTTGCGTCAGTACGTATTGGTCGGTGTTGACAATGCTGTCGGTCGCGTAGGCCCCCTCTTGCGCGAGGTTTCGGCGCGCGATGAGGTAGATCTCGCCGTCGTGTTCGAAGAGCAGCGGCGAGTCGAACTTGCGCTTGTCGTGGGTGCAGGTCCACTTCGACAGATCGGTAGAGGACGCGTGGCAGACGTTCGACCCCGCGAAGCCTTGCTCGGGGAGCTCCGTGCGCATGACGGCATATCCATTCCCGTCCTCGTCGAAGGCGAGCGCGGTCTCGCTCGCGCCGCCGGTGTGCATGGGTGAAGCGACCTTGGTGAAGTCGACGCCGTTGGTCGTTTGAGCGAGGTGGACCTGCACGGTCCCGGCCGTCAGCGGCCCCGGCAATAGCAGCTCGAGGAACCCGCGGAGCTTGTTTTTGTCGAGGAGCTCGATTGGCCGATAGATCTCTTCGCCCCCCGTATAATACGTAAGGAAGGCCCTGTCGCCGCGCACGACAGTGCGCCAGAGCAGCGTACCCCGGTCGAAGGGCGCGTCCTCGAGATCGCTCATCCCGCCACTCGAGTCGAGCGACGAGACCTTGATTTGGCCTGGCTCGAACTTCTCTTTGTCGACGCCGAGCTCCGTGACGAAGAGCCGCAGCGCGCCGAACGCAGCGAGGAAGCGAGGCTCTCGCAGATCGCGGCCGCGCGCGAAGACGTGCACGAGCTCCCAATCGACCTCGTCGCGGCTGCGCACGACGACGAGGCGCGCGTCCTTCGAGGCGAAGTGCGAGGGCGCCGTCCGGAAGGCCAGATAGACCCAGCCGTCCCAGCGCACGACGTCGAGGTTGTTGTTCGAAAGGCCCGGCTCGATCGACTCGGGCAACCCCGGACCCGGCACGATATGGCGGCTCTCTCCGACGTCGATCGAGAGGATGTGTTTGCCCGGCTCGGGCTTCGGCTGGTGGTTGCCCATCGGCCACGAGGCGTGGTCGGGCGTATCGACTTTGCAGATGCCGCAGTGGTCGGAGCAGCCAATGACTGACGCAGCTGTAAATGCTAGCGCGCCGAGCCGCGCGCGATCAGCGCGGGCCGAAGAGCGCGGTGAGCGTGCGGACGAAGACATCGACGAGGTCCTTTCTCTCCACCGAGCGACGCTCGATCCACTCGAGGCTTGCGGCCTCGACGAGCCCGAGGAAGCCGCGCACGAGGACGCTCGCGCCCGGCGGCGCCTGGAAGGGTAACCCCATGAGCATGCGCTCTGCGAGGGTCGCGCGCACTTGATTGACCACGGCGGTGAGCTCGGGGTCGACGCCGACGCCCCCTGTCATGAGCGCGATATAACCTTGCGCGTTCTGTTCGACGTAATCCAGATAGCGCTCGAGGCCCCGGGTCAGGCGCGAGACTGGGTCTCCCTCGTCCTCGACGAGCATCGCTTGGAGCAGCTCGTTCGCGGCCGCGCGCACGACCTCGACGTAGAGCTCGCGCTTCGTCGAGAAGTAATGAAAGACGAGCCCCTTCGAGACGCCTGCGCGCGTCGCCAGGTCGTCCATCGAGACCTGATCGTAGGTCTTTTCCAGGAAGAGCGCGCGCCCACAGGAGAGCAGCTGCTCGCGACGCTCCTCCAGCGACATCCGCTCGCGGGGGCGCGGAGATCGTCGCGGGGCGCGTGCCATCGCCGGCACCATATCAGCTCTCGACCTCACCGGGCGGGCCTCGTCGGCTATTGACTATCGGTCAACTCGGCACCAAGATTCGAGCTTCGAGGAGGCGGAATGGTCAGCACAGCGGCAGAGGGGAGTGTGTCTTCGGTCGGTCGCGGGCGTGGGAGCGCGGGGTTGCCCATCACCCCGCGGGCCTTCCCCATCGAACAGATCGGGGCGCATATTCCCAAGCATTGGCTCGCAGGCAGCGTCCTCGCGACCCACCTCGCCAATGGCGTGAACCTCTTGTTCCCCGCGGGTGAGCGCTTCTTCGTGCGCAGCGTGCGTCGCTACCTGTCGAGCATCGCCGACGACCCCGCATTGATGGAGGCTGTCCGCGGATTCGCCGGGCAAGAGGGGCATCACGCGCGCGCCCACGAGCAGGTCTTCGAGATGCTCGAGCAGCAGGGTTATCGGGTAAAACCCTATCTGCGAGTCTACGAGAAGATCGCTTATTCCTTTATCGAGCGCCTCTTCCCACCTGTGCTGCGCCTATCGGCGACCGCGGCTTGCGAGCATTTCACGGCCATCCTCGCCGAGAACTTCCTGCGTGAGTCGCACGAGGCGACGATGGATCCGGTGCTCCGGCGCCTGATGACCTGGCACGCCGTCGAGGAGATCGAGCACCGCAGCGTGGCGTTCGACGTGCTCTCACGCGTCGATGATCGGTACTTCGTCCGCATCGCCGGGCTCGCCGTAGCGTCCGTGATGCTCGCTGGGTTTTGGATCGGCGGGACTGGCTATCTCCTCGCGCAGGAGCCTAGCGTCGTCTCCGTCGTGCGACGCGAGGCCGCTTCGATGAAGGGGCACCACCCCTTCGGAGAGCGGGTGTTCGGCCGCGGCATAAAGGCCTATCTCGCACGCGGCTTCCACCCGTCCGACAACGCAGCACTCGACGCGCTGGCGAAGAAGGCGCTCGCCGAGATTCAGCAGGATATGGGTTTAACGTCGTAGGTGATATCGCCGCCCGAGAGCGAGCCGATCGTCACGCGATAGGTCTTGCCAGCCTCGGCTTGCCAGCCGCTCGGGACCCAGGAAATGGCATATTGGCCGAAGCCCTGGGAGAGCGTGCGAATCGTGACCGCGAGCGGCGTGTTGTCGTCGACGCGCACGACGCTGACAGTAGCGTTGGCGATCGCCGAGTCGTTGCCGTGGAAGGTCCAAGTCCACTGCGCGACCGTCAACGGCACATAGCCCTGATTCGGGACGGCGACCCAAGCGGGGAAGGGACCCTGACCCGAGCTGCCGAAGACGGCTAGACACTCGGCGCGCCCGTACGTGCCCCCGCCCTCCCAATAGCCGATGCCGACAGGGCCGAGCGGCGGATTGACGATCCACCGGCGGTGACCCATCGTCGTCTCGTTGCCGTTGTCCTCGATGAACTGGTCAATCGAGTCGGCGGGGCCGTTGCCCCAAGCGATGTTGCTCATGCCCGCGCCCTGTGCGCCCTCTGCCGTGTAGCACTTGCTCGTAGCCGGCGGGCTGTGGGGGCTCTCTGGCATACCGAAGTTCCACCAGGACTCGAGGTTCGCGCACTTCTGATCGATGGCGTTCAGCCCGGGGTCGTCGAAGGTCGGCCCGAGGCCCGAGAGCCAACGATATAGGTTGATTCGCGTTAAAGTATCATCGAGCCCGCCCTGGGAGAGCGTGCCGGCGTCGCACTCTGCGCCCGACGACGAGAACGGGCTCGGGTCGGTGACGACGTGGCCCGCGGCCCATTGATCACAAACCTCGGCCGAGGTTCGCACCGACGGATCTCCAGGGTCGACTGGGCTGCAGCTACCACCTTGATCGACGAAGCCGGGGTCGCAGACGCAGGTCTCCGTCGCGAGATCGCAGTGCTCGTTGGCCGCGCATTGCACGGCGCACATCGGCCCGCCTGTCGAGGTCGACGTCGTGGTCGACGTGGTCGTGTCGCCGGTGCCCGTCGTCGTCGTCGCGTCGCCGCCAGCGCCGCCCGACCCGGGGCCGGGCCCCGTGCTCGGCCCGGGGCCGCTCGCGCCATTCGGCAGCGAGCCGCCGTTGCTGGATTGCGTTCCCCCGGCGCCGCCGATCTCGAACTCGTCCGCGCCGGTGATCAGGTTGCAGCCGGCGATCAGCGGCAAGAGCGCTGGGACGACTCGCTTCACATACCCACCCAAGCCAACCATGCTGCCATCTTAACGGACAATCGACAGCCCAGTTTCGCCGAAGTGGCTAGTCTATTGTCTTCTTTTATTGGGGATTTTTCCGGAGACTCAGGGGCGTTCGTACCTCGCCGCACCTCGCGTTGCCGATCGTGATGGTCAATTCACCTGAGCCCCGGATGATCCAGGTTAGTCGGTGCCGCGTATGCTCGTTCGTCGAGCGCGCGAGCGACGGGCTCGTCGACCGATCGTTGCCACCCCAACCCGACAGGTGCCCGACGAGCTCGACGTTGTTGCCCGCGAGCAGGCTCATCGCAGGGTCGAGCTCGAGCCGCGCGCGCAGCGGGTCCGCGAACTCACGGACCTTCGCCGAGCCCAAGAAGTACGTAGGCAGATAGCCCTCGTTCGAGACGACGAGCTCGACGCGATAGAGGTCTCCCTCGAGCGGCTCGACCTTGGGCTTGTCGACCGTGACGCGCGGGGCGAGCGCCGCGAGCCGCAAGAACAAGCGAGTTTGGGCGTCGCAGACCTCGGCCAGGCGCTCGAGCGGCGGGTTCCAAATACCGATGAGTGGATCGTAGCCCCCGACCTCGACGTCCCCGAGCTGAGGATGATGGAAGTGTCGCCAAGCTCCGACGATGCGGCCTCGGTTGTGGTCTCTGTCCCACGCCGCGATCTTCAGGATGTCAGCGCGACCCGTGCGCTCCTCGTAGTTCTTGATGAAGGGGCGCTTCACCTCGAAGCCTACCTGCTTGAAGAAGTCCCATATCTCACAGACGAACCCGATCGCGCCGCGCTCGACATAAGCATAGTTCGCGAGCTCGCCGTGGAGCGGCTTCTCCGGTTCGTAGGTGAACTCCTGAAATCCGCTGACAGTGGGGTAACCGACTAGCTCGTCCGCCCAGGCCTCGAGCTGGCGGAACACAGCGGCGTCGAGCGCATCCATCTTGGTGTCGGGCTTGTCGTTGAGCGGCCGGATATAGACGCCGCCGAACGTGTGCATGCACTCCCACAAGAAGATGTTCGGTCGCTTCGCCGTGAACTCGATGACCGCGCGCGACTCGGGCTCGCTGCCCGGATAAGGGCCGGCGCCAGCCTGCTCGGGCTCTGCGCGCCAGTCGGACGGGTAGTTCCTATTGAGGTCTACCTCGGTGTCGGACAGATAATAGGGCGCCGGGATCTCGAAGCCGTCGAAGCCCTCGATGAAGCCCTCGGGGTAGAGTTTGTAATAGGGGCCAGCGTCCTCGACGCGGCGGGGCAACATGACACCAGGGAACTCGCTGCTCGCGACGAAGTCACCAGTCGGGTCGACTTTGCGCATGAGGAGCGAGGCGCCGTCGCCGTCGACGTCATCGTGTCGCCAATAGGCGCCGCGGTCGCCGCGACGATGGTCGCGTGGGTTGCTCCTGACGAAGTGCCGCCTGCGCAGCACGCGCTCCGCGCCGTCCGGGCACATGCGCGGCAACACATAAAAGAGCACGTCGCGCGCGAGCCAGCTGCGGACGTGCTCCGGCAGATCCGCTGCGCGACCGCCCGCGTGCGCCGCTATCAGGGCCTCGGCGACGGCGAGGCACACGCTCGAGCCCGAGAGCTCGGAGGCATGGATATTCCCGTCGATCCACGCTGCGGGCCGCACGCGATTCGGCTCGCGGCCGATGGTCAAGAGCCAGACGTCGCGGCCCTCCTCCGACTTCGCGAGGGACTCGAGGTGCACGAGCTCGGGAGCCGCGTCGGCCCACGCGTGGACCTGCCGCGTGAGCTCGTCGTAGGTGAGGAACCGCTCGCGAAAACCCAGATAGAGCGCGCCGAGATCGATCACTCGGCGCTTATATCACCCTCGCTGGTTCGCTCGGCGCGCGAGTCGAGTGCTGCGTCGCTCGGCTGCCGCTGCAGCGAACGCTCGATCCTCGTCCGAGTCGAGCAAGAGCGGCGGGACCCGCGTCGGCTTGCCATGGTCGAGGCTCACGAAGGTCAGATAGCCCCGTACGCATTGCCATGTACGGCCGGTCCGAGTGTCCTCACCGCGGACGTCGACGAGCACCTCGATCGAAGAACGGAAGGCCGCAGTGACGCGCGCGGCGAGGCGCACGACCTCGCCCACGCGAATGGGCTCTTCGAAGCTCAAGTCGTCGATCCCGGCCGTCACGCAGATCGCGTTCGTGTAGCGCTGCACGCAGATCGCCGCGCAGAGATCCATCCAAGCGAGGATCTGTCCGCCGAAGACGGTGCCCAAGGCGTTGGCGTGCGTGGGCAGCACGAACTCGGTCATTTCGGCTCGGGATGCGTGCGCGCTGCGCGGCGCGGGTCCCTCGGCATCGGCGGTGGAGGTCATGCTCCGCGGTCGCCCAATCGGGGCGCGGCGGCAAGCTCCTCCCACAAGCCGTCGTCGCTCGCCTGGACCAAGCGCGATTGTCCTCGTACCGTTCGAAGAGCGGTATCCATGCGCGCCCCTGCTTCACTCTTCAAGGTCGTTCGCGCCGCGGCGCTCGCGGGCCTCTCTGCGTTGTCGATCTCCTGCGCCGCGAGCGTCGAAGCCACCGGCGACGAGGACACGACCCCGTCGCACACACACAAGCATCGGCGCCACAAAGACGGGCCGACCGAAGAGCCGACCGCGCAGTCGTCGAGCAACACGACTGGGCAGGTCGAGACGGTGAAGGGCGGCGCCATCCACACGCTCTTCCATGACGACTGGTTCGGTGGGGTCACGTTGCTCGGCGTCGACGCGAAGAAGGGGCGCGCCGTCGTTCGATTGGATTCTCCCAGCCCGCCGCGCCTCAACATCGACTCGATCGACTTGGTCAAAGGGGCGCGCGCCGATCGTTGGTCGGCGTCCGAGCCTCTCGCCAAGAAGGCCATCACGTCGGGCGCGTTCGCGCCTCTCTCCGAGTCGCTCGACGTCGACGCGGCGCGCTTCGCCAAGCTCTTGCGCACGCTGGGCCCCTGGCATTTGCGGCCGGCGCTCGCGTCCCCGACGTTCGCCGTGGCGGACTCGGGGGATCGTTTCCTCTACGGCGGCGTGGCGACCGACGGCTCGAATGGCGATTGGCTATTCTCCATTCCGGCCGGCGCGGACAAACCAGAGCGCGTCGACGGTGGTTTGGCAGCCAGCTATTCGCCTGTGTTCTCTCCGGGTGGCAAGACCGTCGCCTTCGTCGGGTGCACCGCGTCGCCGTGCGATTACGGTCTCTTCTTCGTCGATGGCGACAACGGCAGGCCCCATCGGGTCGGTAATGTTCGCCACGCGAAGGCTCCAGTCTGGACGAAGGACGGCGCGAGCGTGCTGGTCGTGGGCGCGCGAGCGAGCGACCGGTGTCTTGTTCAAGGTCGACGCAAAGACCGAAAACACCGAGGCGCTCAGCTGCGTCTCGGGGCTCGAGGACGTCAGCTTCATTCAGGACCCGGACGGCCGCACCGGCGCGCTCGCGGGCGTTCGCGGACAACCCGGTAAGCAGGTCGTCGAGGTCTCTTGGGTGCTCTTGGAGAACGGCACCGTGCTCGGACGCGAGACCGTTGACAGAGCTGTAGGCTCGAGCGTGCTCAGCGCGTCGGGGCTCTTGGCTCTACCAATGCAGCGCGGCGCGGTCGCCGTCGTCGACCTCACGACGGGCGTGACGACCCTCATCGGCGAGGAGAACGGCTGGTTCTTCGGCTTCGAGGGCGCGCGCTGGCTCGGCGATCAGCTGGTCCTGCTCCGCAAGAAGGGCGACGACAAAGGCTTCGACATCGTCGCGATCGACGTGCACAAGGTGGCGCGGCGCGATCAGCCCTGGCTTTGATAGCCAGGGTGTACCGCTAGGGTGTACCGGTCACGAAGTGACAGCCCTCGCCGAGCGGCGCACCGCATTTGGGCCCTTGGGCGAGTGCCCATTTGACCAGATCGTCGGCGCGCTCGGTGCCCTCGCAGCAGTGCCCCAAACAGCCCGTGTCGAGGAACTCGACGTGATGACCATTGTGCTGGAGGATCTCTTCGATCCTGTTCGCGGCGCTCACGATGTAGTCGCGATCACCGCTCCTCGACACGACGAGGCGTCCAGCGACCTTGCACGCCGGAACTTGTGGAGCTTGATAGACCTGCTCCTCGGTCTCGTTCACACCCCCGCAGAACCATTGAATGCTAGCGAAGATGTCCTGAAAGCGCTTGAAGCCTTGATAGCCGAGGAAGATCGCGCCGCCGGAGAAGCCGATAGCGTGTATGCGTGACACGTCCACCGAATAGGCGTTCGCCACGTCGGCGATCGCACCCCTCAGCCATTCGCTTTGGGGCTCGGAGTGGTCCCAACTGCCGGCTGACCACGTGTTGACCCCGCCCTTGTTGCAGAGCCCACGCGGGCACTCGGGCGCCATGAGAATGAAGTTTCGCCGCCTCCTCCACACCGGGGTGAAGAAGCGGAGCATGTTGGTGGGCTCTCCCTCGTCGCCGTGGAGGACGACGATGAGCGGGAGAGGCTCGCGTGCGTCGGCGGGCGCTCCGACCCATGAATAGCTACCGTCATAGTCGCGCCGCTCGACCTGGCCGTGCGGGCCGCCGCTGCCGCAGCTGTCGCTCGTGTCGGGCGAGAGTTGGCGTGGGTTTGCGCAGGCAATGGGGCGCGCCGAGGGGGGCGGCGAGCTGCTCGTAAAGCTCGGCTCGGCCTCGCTCGAGCGTGTCGAGGAGCACGCGGTGATGGAGAGCAGCGCACCCAGGGAGAAGAGGCAGAAGGGTCGGATCGGCATGTCCTCCATTGCTTCTACCCACTCGCGGCGGTCGCGGCATGACTGGGCGATGTCACGCTTCCAAGTCGACGCGGCGACATGGGAACACTCCATCGAGCCGCGCGCGCGGCGACGGCTGCGTTTTGTCTCGCCGTCGGCGCATCGGGTTGCGTTGCCACGAGCCACCCTCCGGTCCTCGCGCCGCCGCGCCCCGTCGAGTCGCTCATCCTCCACGAGCTCGATAAGAGCCCCAACGAGAGCGAAGCGCCCAATTCACCTGGAAGCGAGCTCGAGACCAGCGCGGTCACCGACGCGCCCGGCGTACCCGCGGCGCTCGTCGAGGGGCCCGCGATTCAGGCCTCGCGTGCGTGCGAGCTCCCCCTGACGATCGATCGCGAGTCGCCGAGAAAATCGAAGATCGCGACGCTCACGTTCGACGACGGCCCGCGGCTCGGCGCGACTGGGCAGATCCTCGACAAGCTCGCGGCTCACCATTGGTCCGGGACCTTCTTCGTAGTCGGCAAAGCCATCAATCGCCGCACGTACCGCTTGATCCAGCGGATGGTCGCCGAGGGCCACGAGGTCGGGCTTCATAGCTATAACCATGATGTAGAAATGGCGACGTTCGGGACCCCTGCGGTCTCGCGCGAGTACATCCTCGGGGAGCACGTCGTCACGCGCGCCCTCGTGGATCTCTCGATGGTCGCGACCTCCGAGGAGGACTTCGACGCGCTCTTCGAGCGAGTGCTCGAGAAGAAGCCGTTCACCTTCCTCTCGGACGCTGCCCTCGTCACCGAGCACGAGGCTGTCGAGCGGCGCGCGCGCGAGGTCCTCGCCGAGCGAGGCTTCACCGATCACGCAGCGCAGATACGGTTCTCGCGCCCACCCGGCGGCGGCCCGTTCTTGTCGGCCCACCACGGCGCCGCGCGAGGCCTTTATGAGGGAGTGCTCGAGGGACTCGGTTACACGAATGTCCTCTGGCACGGAGCTTCGGGTGACACCGTCGACGGGCATTTCCACGATGTCCCGTATTTGGCTGGGAACACGCTCGCCGCGGGCCGCCACGGTGGGATCGTCCTCTTGCACGACTCGATCGATCAGAGGGCCCTCTCCGCTGCGTTCGAGGGGCTCGCGGCCGAGAACGTCACGGTGCTCGGACTGTCGGATTGGATCGAGACCTCGCTCTGTCACGCTTCGGAGTAGAAGCGAGGTGTGGTGGTCGCCTCGTCCGAAGAAGAGCTCCTCAGCCTCGCGGCCTCGCGCGACGCGGCCGAGCTCGACGTGCGGCGGGCGCAGGCCGAGTTCTACGAGCGGCACGTGCGCTATCTCTATGGAGTGCTCAAGCGTCGTGAGGGTGTGCTCGCGCGCGTCGGCGGCCTCGCGGTCGAGGATCTCGTGCAGGAGACCTTCCAGAGAGCCTTCCTTTATGGGGGTAGCTTCCGCGGTGGGAGCGCGGAGGACGGGCCCGATCGGCAGCGCTTGCGGGTTCGCGCGTGGCTCGGCCGCATCGCCGAGAACCTGGTCCGCGACGCGCTGTCCCGCAATCAGGAGCGCGCGGCCACGCCCTTCGTCGAGCTCCAATCCACCGAAGACCTGGAGCCTGCGCCGCCGTCTTCACCGGAGCTCCGCGCCGTCCGCGAGGGGCTCGAGCAGCTCTCCGAGCGCGAGCAGGACGTGCTGCGGGTCACCGCGCTCTACCAGCGAATGGACAACGGCCAAGATCGACTGCCCAACGCGGTGGCGGCCGAGCTCGCAACTCGTTGGGGCACCAACAATCAGAACATCCGCGCAATACGGAGTCGCGCGATGAAGAAGCTCGAGAGCATCGTCGCGGCCCTCGTGGGAGGTGGCAAATGAGCCCCCGAGACGAGGATCGCGCGGGCGGAGACGACCTCGACGGCCTCGTCGACGACGCCCTCGGGCCGCTCTTTCCGACCACGGAGGCCGAGGTCGAGCGCGCGGAGGCGAGCGGCGTGGAGCGCGCGGAGCTCCCCGCTTCGCTCGCGAAATACCGTCCAGTCGACCGCACAGTCGAACGCGCGAAGCCAGCGCCAGAGAGCCCCGCAGT
This sequence comes from Polyangiaceae bacterium, assembly GCA_046351325.1. GTDB lineage: Bacteria > Myxococcota_A > Polyangia > Polyangiales > Polyangiaceae > Xiheicaenibacterium. The sequence continues at coordinate 523,897 of JAXLYR010000003.1, forward strand.
CAGGGCGGCGGTGCTCTCGCCGCGTGGGGGCTGGCGCACGGTCGCGACCCACGGAGTCGCGGTCGCGCTCGGGCTCGCGGCAGGCGCGGCGCTGCTCACGATCGTGCGCTCGACGCCACAACCGATCGGTCGGACCGGTGAGACCGCCGGGCCATCAGCGAGCGCACAAACCAACGCGGCCACAGCGACTGGGCCGATCGATCTGCTCGACGTCGATCGTTGCGCGGAATGCTGCGCGGGCTCGTCATGCTCGGCCGCGCCTGCGGACCTGTCGACTTGCCCGTCCGGCGCGAGCTGCATCGCTTGTAGCGGCGAGCAGCTGCTCGCCCAGGAATATCGGCTCAAGCTCGGCTCCTTCATCCCGAGCGAGCTCGGCAAGAAGGCGCTGGAGAACGGGCCGCTCGAGGTCTGCGCTCGCGTCGGCGCCTCCGAGAACCGATGTGCGCCCGCCCGCAGCGACGCGAAGGGCGAGCGCTGGCTCGATATTCCCCTGACGCTCACTGGCGGAGAGGCCCTCGGTGGAGTCACAGTCTCTCTCCGCTACGTCGGCGCAAAGCAGATGATCGGCGAGTGGTACGGCGCTGTGTCGGTCACGGCGGGCCTCCTCTGTAAGGGGATGTTCATCCAGCCCGCGCTCAAGAACGGTGACGTCCTCGGGACGATGTCGCTCTTCATGAGTGACGCTTATTTCGTCGAGCTCGCGAGCGGTGCCGCGACCTCGGAGTTGGTCGCGCGCGCCGAGCAATATCGGGTCTCGCGAGCACCCATGATCCGAGAGACCACGCGCCCTGGCGACGGGCGCTTCGTCCTCACGCTCGGCCCTATGCCCAAATCGCAGGCCGAGCGGATCCGCTGGACGCTCGTCGATCGCGGTTACCAAGGCAAGCTCTCGCTCGGTGACGACTTTGTAGGCGAGGCCCGCCCCTAGCTCCTAGTAGGTCGCTCTCTCGGTGATAGGCTTCGCCCGGTATGGATGACGACGAGGCCCTGTCGCTCAATACGCTGCATCGCTTTTCGAAGCGCTCTCCCCGCCTCGTGCTCGAGGAGTATTCGCATTGCGAGGTCCCGGCGGGGTGTGGCGGCGTCGTGCTCCGGTGGATGGACAAGAGCGGGGCGCGCCCCTGTCGACTGGAGGTCACGACGCTCGGCGGCTCCGATGTCTGGCTCGACGAACAGCGGCAGCGATCCTCGCTCGTCTCCATCTCACCAGGCCATCACGAGATATGGATTCTCGTCACCGAGCTCGGTCAATCGTGGGCGCTGAAGGGGCGGCCGGTCGTGCCTACGCCGTTTTCGGTCAGCGTCCGTCTCGGCGCCAACGGCGCGGGGGCAGAGCTCTTGTCGGCGCGTGATCAGGGGGCTTGGCAGTGGGCCGACAGCGCGGCCACCACGCCGGAAGAGCTGCGTCGAGCCGACCCAGAGTGGCTGCCGCTCTCCTCCGGAGTTCGAATCGCCGACAAACTCCACGATCGCCAATTGTTCGGGTTCGACCGCGCCGCCCAGGCTGGGCGACCCATTCACGCGATCGGCAAACCCGGTTCGACGTCCGCTTGGGTTCGGCTCGCGTTCGACTTGGCCCAAGAAGCGGAGACGCCGTGATGACGAGTCGGTCGCCGCTAGTCCTCATTCCCGAGCACTTCGGGTCTCTCGTCTTCGACAGGCGAACGTCGCGCTATGCCCCATTCGACCACGAGACGAAGGCGCTGCTCCTCGCCGCGCGAACGACGAGCATCTTCGAACTCGCTGGTGCGGAGCGCGACCCCGTTCGGCGCGACCATCTCGAGGGGTTCGCGGAGGCCTTCTCCGCGCTCGGCTATTTCGCGCCGGATGGGCGCTTCGCGGCGGAGGTGCTCGACCTCGATCCGCCTGCGGATCACCTCACGGGGCCGCTCGCGGTCCACCTCGAGATCATCGCCGCATGCAATCTCCATTGCTCCCATTGTTTCGCGGGCGAGCTCCCGCGTAGGTCGGATTTGACCCTCGCGGAGCTGGACGGGCTCTTCGCGGAGCTCGCCGCGATTGGGGCATTTCGATTGGGGCTTACGGGCGGCGAGCCTCTCTTGCGCAAGGATCTGCTCGACATCGTCGACGCGGCGATCGCGCGCGGGCTCCACCCGTGTCTGACCACCAACGCGACGCTCCTCGACGAGCGCTGGGCCCGTGAGCTCGGTGAACGCGAGCTCGCTTGGATCAACGTGAGCCTCGACGGCGCGACCGCGGCCTCGAACGACGCTGTGCGCGGGGCCGGCACGTTCGACGAGGTCGTCGGCCGACTGCGCGCTTACGGCCGCCATATGCGCTTTACGCTCGCGTTTACTTTAACGCGCGACAACGTATCGACCGCAGAGGACTGCGCGCGTCTAGCGCGCGAGCTCGGCGCCGCGAACGCCGTCTTTCGGCCCGTATATCCGGTCGGAGTCGCGCGCTCGCACCCCGAGCTCATGCCCGCCTTTGGCGACTATACAGCAGCCCTCGAGGCGCTCTGTGCGCAGGGTGAGGTCGGGGCGATCGATCCGTTCGGGCCCACCGCGCGGCGCGAGACGCAGGCGCGCACCTATTCACCGCCCGGCTGTGGCGCGGCGCACCTCGTCGCGAGCATCTCTTCGACGGGGCAGGTGAACCCTTGCAGCTATTTGGGGTCAGCGTTCGACTCGGGGTCCATTCGGGACAAGCCCTTCCGCGAGATATGGAGTTCGGCGGCGGCCTTTCGTCGGCTGCGCGGCCGCCCAGCCGCTCGCGGATTGGCAGGCTCGTTCCAAGGTGGTTGTCGCGCGAGGGCGCTCGCGGCTCACGGTGATGTCGACGCTCCAGACCCGTGGCACGCCGAGTGGCGCGCGCACGAAGAGGGCGATCGCTGGGCTCCTCTCGCTACGCACTTGGTCGAGCGCGAACGCAAGCGGCTCCCCGTCTTTCCCGAGGGTGGCGCGTGACGACCCCCTTCGACGCGGAGATGGTTTACGCGTGGGTCGACCCGTTGTCGGAGAGCCAAGTCGCGGAGCTCCTCGTGGCGGCCGATTATGCGCTTTCGAACGGTGATGAGCACTTCGCGGTGGCCGCGCTCGACCGCGCCTACGGCGCTCGGCCTGGCGAGTCGACCATCGCAAAACAGCGGGCCAGCGTGCTGGATCGGCTCGCGTTCGAGGAGCACGGCCTGCGATTCCGGTATATCCCGGGCGGCACTTTTCTCATGGGTTCGAACAGCGGGGACCCCGACGAAAGGCCCATTCATCCGCGGCGCGTCGAGCCCTTCTTCATGGCAGATACGCCAGTGTCTTATGAGGACTACTGCAGACTACGCGGCTGGGAGCCCCCGCCGCTCGGCATGCCGAAGAGCCCCGCCCAAACGGGCGTGGTGGCGGTAACCGATATCAAGATTCGGCGGCACTACTGCCGTCGAATCATCGGGGCGCGCGATGCAGGGCAGCTCACGACGAGTTGGGATTTACCGATGGTCGCAGTGACTTGGTCGGACGTCGTCGGGCTCCTCTTGTGCCTCAGTCCGGAGTTCGACGTGCCGACCGAGGCCGAGTGGGAGAAGGCAGCGCGAGGGGGACTGGTCGGTAGGGCCTATCCCTGGGGTGACGAGCCACCTCAGAAAGAGCTCTGCGACTTCGACCGGTTCGGTGATTTCACGATGCGACTGCCGAGGACGCTACCGCCCAATGGATATGGCCTTTACGGGATGGCGGGCGGTGTCTCGGAGTGGACGCGGGATCGATACGACGCACTCGCCTATCAGCATCATCACCGACTGGGCCCTTCACCAGCAGCCCCGCCGTCGACCGAGCCCATCGTGCGCGTGACCCGCGGCGGGTCGTGGGCCGATTGCGCGGCTGCGGTGACCGTCTCGTTCCGCGCGACGCAGTCGAACCCGGGCCCGAGCACGCCCAACATCGGTGTTCGCCTGGTGAAGAGGCTCGCCGCGCGAACCCCCTACGACTGAGTTTCCGTGCGCGCGCTGCGCAATCGCTTTGCCCCCCAAATGATCGCCGCGAGGAGCAAAGCGCCGACGACGAGCGCCACCCACGTGCCCGCGGACGCGTTCCTCATCCATTCGAAGAACCGCTCTCCGAAGTAGCTCACGACGAGGAGCGGCACGACATAACCGACGAGCGAACCCCAGAAGTGGGTCCCGAACCGAACCTTCGAAACGCCGAAGAACGCGTGGAGCAGCGGCGGCATCCAGAACACGAACCGCAACACGACGACGGTGGTGAAGGCCCGCTTCTCGAGGGCGTCGTCGTACTTGCGAAATCGCTTCGGGATGAAGCGAGCCACCCAATCTCGCGCGACGAACCTCGCGAAGGAGAAGCCGACCACGCTCGCGCTCATGGTGCCTGTCATCGACAGCGCGAACGCGACAGGCCATGGCCAAATGAGGGGCGCGGCCACGATGAATACTGTGCCGGGGACCCCGAACGGCTGGAGCACCGTGTACGCGAGGACGAACGCGACGTAGCCCCAGCCCCCGAGATCGCGCAGCGTGGCCGCGAGCTCCGAAGGATCGCGCATGCGGTGAAAGACGCCGAGCTGGTGTGCTGACGCGAGCGTCACGAGCACGAGCGCGATCGCGCCGACGCGCGCGATCATGAGCGTTCGACGCCCTTCGCTGAGCTCGCGGGATTCGTCGGAGCCGGTCAAGCTCGAGCGAGGATAGGGGAGAAGGTCCACCCCCGCGACTTGACGCTCGCGGCGTCGCGGCGGTCTTATCCGCGACCATGACGGCTTCAGTCGATCGCCCGCCGCTCGGCATGCCGCACGGCAGCGTGCGCGCGTTCCTCGCGCTCTCCGTTGCGGGCTCGGCGTATTGGCTGCTCGCGCACCCGACGTCGCTCGAGAGCCGCGCCCTGCCGACCCACCTCGGCGCGGCGCTGCCCATCGCGCTCGGCTACTACTTCGCGCATCGATCCGCGGTGAGCTCCCCGCTCGCGACGCGCTCGGGCCCGTCACCGCTCTGGCTGCCCGCGGGCTCCATTCGCGTGCTGCTCGTGCTCGGTTTTGTCGTGGCCGCAGGCTTTCACGTGGCCGGCGTGTTCGGGGCCCACCAAGGATTCGCAGGGCTCGCGCCCATCCTCGGTGAGCTCGGCCTCTTCTTCGTGGGCCAGCTGTGGAAGGCGCTGTCCTCGCGCTTGAAGCAGAACGAGGCTCGCGTCGGCGTGGTGCGTCGGCTCGGCGACGTGAGCGCGCTCATCGGCGTCTTGTCGGGGGTCGGCCTCGTGCTCGTGCACTGCGTGCCGTCGCTGCCCGTCCCGGAGAACGTGCGCGCCGTCTTCGCGCGAGCGTTTCCGCTCGTCATCGCGTTCTACTTCGGCGCGCGCTGATTCTTAGACGCTGTTAAAGAACTTCGCGGACGAGCTTGTCGAGCGAGGCCTCGTCCATCACGCCGCTCGACACGTGGGCGATGCGCCCCTCTTTGTCGATGATGACGAGCGTGGGCAGTCGGCTGACGCCGTACTCGCGCTGCACGAGGCCCGACTCGTCGATCAGGATGGGATAGGAGAGGTCCTTGCCCTTGGCGAAGCGAGCCGCCGCGTTGTGATCGTCGTCGTAGACGTTGATCGCGACGACCTTGAGGCCGTTCTTCTCGTGCTGTCGGGCGACGCGGTCGACGATGGGGGTCTGCATCGAGCAGGGCCCGCACCACGTCGCGTAGAAGTCGATGAGGACAGGGCTGCCCTTCATGTCGGCGAGGTTGATGCGCGAACCGTCCTCACCTTGGTAGACGACGGGGAGGTTGAACGCGGGCGCCGGCTTTCTGTCGGCCTCACCGGAGAAGAGCCCTTTGCCGAGGGCCGGCAACACGACCAGGCCCAGGATGCAGGCGACCGCGACGACGATCGCCGCTCTCACCAGGGTTCGCTTCTCGGCTGCGGCCACGGTCGTCTCGGACATACGCGTCGAGCGTAGCACGTGCCGGTGCGGATACTCCGGTGACTCGAACGAACGACGAGTGCTCGGGCCGGCGACAGTTCCTGGCCGGTCGTGGTCGCTCCAAATTGCCACCCTTCGAGGCTCAAGGTAGCTTCGTCGCGCCATGGCCAAGTTCCCTCCGGACGATGATGCTCCGCTCCCGGACGCTCCCGCACCGGCTCCTCAACCCGAAGCTTCCCCGGACGGGAACTTCAAGCGCGGGCGCTTCAACCCGATCATCATCATCCTCGTGCTCGCCACCTTGATCGGCGGCGCGGTCGCTCTCTATTTCGTCTACAAAAAAGACAAAGAGCGCATGAGCCCCGAGACTCGTGCGAAGGTCATGCAGGACATCTTCCTGCTGCCGGCGACCGACCAAGTCCCCAAGTGGAAGACGTGGGCCGAGTCCGACGACGAAGAGATGGTGCAGGAGGCTCTCCTTCAGCTCGCACAGCTGAAGGACGACTCCGCCGTTCCCATGTCGACCAAGGCTCTGTCTCGCAAGAACCACGCGATCAACGGCACGGCGGCCATGGTGCTCGCCTCGTACGGCTCGCCCAAAGCCGACGAGGCCAAGCCCGCGCTGCTCGCTGCGTTGAAGGAGGCGGACGAGAGCGACAAGCAGCAGATCGTGTGGGCGCTCGTCACGCTCAAGGAGGCGAGCATCTTCAAAGATGCGATGGAGCTCTACCGAAAGGGCAAGCTCGCGCAGGTGAAGCGCGTCGATGGTGGTCGAGCCTTCGACCCTGATGTGCTGGCCACGCTCGTCTCGGTGGACGATCTCGCCGCGATGGCTGGCGACGAGAGCCAAGCCGTGCGGCAGCTCGTGGCGACGGCGCTCTCGCGCACGCCCGATCCGAAATGGACGGACGTGCTCATCAGGCTCGTGAACGACTCGTCGATCGACGTCGCGGCCGCGGCCGCGAACGGCCTCGGGCGCATCGGTGACGAGAAGGCGCGCGAGCCGCTCCTCAAGAAGATCGCCGAGTCGAAGGACGAGCAGCGCCGCACGTTCCTCCTGGCGCTTCGCGACGGCATCGGTGGTGAAGGTCTGGTGCTCGCCCTGCGCAGCATCAACCGGGCGAACGAGCAGACCTCGTGGTTCCAACACGAGCAAATCTTCTCGATGCTCGAGGAGCTCGCCGACCCGCGCGCCGCCGACGCGCTCGTCAAATGGGTCGAAGAGACGAAGCCCGAAGATCACTGGCGCAGCGAGGCCGGGATGCGCCTCGCGGAGATCGGTGACATCCGCGCGGTGAAGTACCTCGCCGAGCGCATGACTTGGGATCCGACCAAGATGTACGTGCGCGAGAAGTTCTGGCAGAAGGGCGCGGGCGGTCACCTCTCGCAGACCGAGGACCAGCGCATCTGGGCGATGCGCATGCTCGCCGATCTCGCTGCGATCTACGGCAGCACCAAGCGCGACGAGCTCTTGGTCGGGGAGAAGGCGATCCTCGACTACATCACGAGCAAGCCCTCGCCCCACGCGAACGGGCTCCGCTTCCTCGCGAACATCCGCAGCGAAGAGGCGGTCAAGCGCATGCGCGAGTGGGCCTTCCCCGAGAAGAAGCCGCTGCCGAAGCTCGGCGACAGCTGCACGAAGAACAACCCCGACTGCTTCCCCGTCGAGTTCGCGACCGCGCAGAGCGCGCTCCGCTACATCGGCCGGATGCACGACGAGGACAGCTTCGACAAGCTCCTCAAGAACCTCGAGATCAAGAAGGACAAGGACCTCGACATCACGACCGAGGGCCTCATGGGCGCTGGCGCCGGCATGCTCGGGATGGTGCTCCGCGGCCTCGGGCTCGGCACCGCCGAGGGCCTCGGTGAGTTCGGTGACAAGCGCGCCGTCAAGCCGCTGATGGAGTTCGTCGAGGACATGAAGTGGAACGAGGATGCGCGCGACGCTGGGTGCGCCGCCCTCGCTTGGTGCGCGACGCCAGACGACATGCGCGAGATCGCGAAGCGCGCGATCAAGTTCGCCGGCGAGGAGAACGCGAAGAAGAAGCGGATCGGCGTCTGCTACGCGACGACGCTGTCGATGCGACCGATGCCCGAGGTCGTTCCGGACCTCGTCGATCTCATCGAGCCGAAGATGGAGCCGGCGATGCGCAACATGATCGCCAGGTCGATCGGCGCGACCAAGCTCACGGATGCTTCGCGAGACAAACTATTCGAGAAGCTGAAGGACCCCGAGACGCGCAACGCCGCCGCGCTCGCCCTCATCATGGGCGGTGACACGAGCACGGCCGCGCAGACGATCGCGCACTTCGGCACGCTCGACGACCAGGCGCTCAACGATCTGAAGGACGCGTACTTCCGCGCCTTCGGGTATTGGAGCGACGAGGACCTGAAGCTCGGCAACCTCTACCGATGGGTCGACAACGCCGAGGCGATCGCCCGCGTGAAGATCCACGGAGCTCCCCAGCTCTGGGCGATCGAGCGGCTCTCGTCGCAGTTCGACAACCTGAAGTACGACAACGGCCCGCACTCGGAGACGCGCGTCGTGCTTCGCTATCGGCTGCTCAAGGTCACGAAGGAAGGGGACGACACGCAGAAGGCCGCTGCGATCCGCACCCTCAAGTTCATGAAGGAGAAGGGCGTGCTGATGTCCCTTCGCGGCGAGCAGGGCGTCGTCGGCGAGCTCGCGCGCGTCGCGTTCCACGAGCTGCTCAACCCGAAGCCCATCGAGGCCGACGCCGGCCTGAAGAACCTGCAAGCTGAGCAAGCCGCGAAGGCGCGCAGCAACTGATCGGAGCGAGGACAACGTGCCCAACTGGCGAGACGAGCTGATCGAAGCAGTGAAGACCAAGGCCGAGCGCGAGGCCGAAGAGACCGCCAAGCAGCGGCAGCGCGTGCTCGAGGCCCTCTCGACGGCCGAGAACGCGCTCTCTCTCGGCGTCGAGGCTCTGCGCTTCGCGCATGGTCGCATCCACGACAAGGCCCAGCCCGTGAAGCTGGAGGAAGAGACCGAGCAGGTCGCCGCTGACGGCGACGGTGCCGCGCCGAGGATCAAGCTCGCGCGGCTCGGGCTCAACAACCTCTCGCTCACGATCGAGCTCGATCGCGCGACGGCGGTCATCAAGGTGAGCTACCTCGAGGGTAAGCCCCGCGAGTTCGACTTCGCGCGCGACCGACACATCGCGGCCGCTGACGTCGAGGAGTACATGGGTCGGCGCGCCGTGGAGCTCGTGCGCAGCTCGCAGAAGGCCGCGGCCTGGTGAGCGAGGCCACGACCGAGCCCACCGAGCTCCGCGTCGTGCTCGTCAACGTGCCGCCCGCGGATGCTTCGCGCATCGCGCGGGCGCTCGTGGAGGCTCGCCTCGCTGCGTGCGTGAACGCCCTCCCGGGCGTCACATCGTTCTATGTCTGGCAGGGCAAGCTCGAAGAAGAGAGCGAGACGACGCTCCTCATCAAGACGCGCGCGAGCCTCGTGCCCGAGCTCACCGCGAAGGTCCGCGAGCTCCACAGCTATTCGGTTCCCGAGGTCGTCGCTGTCGTTCTCGAGCGCGGCGCGGGCAACCCGGCGTACCTCGACTGGGTCGTCGCGAGCACGCGCGACCCGAGCTGAACCGTGAAGCTCTTCGCGCGCGTTCGCGACCCGAACATCCGCGTCGTCTATGTGACCATCCTGGCGCTCGGGATCGCGTACGGCCTCGCGATCTCGATCATCAGCGTCTACCTCGAGGGGCGCGGCCTCAACGCGACCAGCATCGCGCGGCTCGCGATCTTCTTCTCGTCGGGCATCATGGCGCTCAGCGTCCCGGCCGGTGCGCTCATCCGGCGCTTCGGCGCGAAGGCCGTGCTCGTCACGTCCCTCGTCGGCTACGCCGTGGCTGTCGGCGCGTTCCCCCTCGCGACGAGCTACGCGGGATACGCGGCCCTTCGCTTCCTCGATGGCGCCTTCTCCGTCGGCGTGTGGGTCGCGTCGGAGACGATCGTCCTCGCGCTCGCGTCGCGAGAGGACAAGGCCTACTTCACCAGCCTCTACGCGCTCGCGCTCGCGCTCGGCTACGTCATCGGGCCCATCCTCTCTCGCGGGCTCGTTACTTTTACAGCGTTATCCGCATCGTTCGTCATCGCAGGCGTCCTCGCGCTCGCGACGACGGTCTTCGTCGCGGTGTTCTTGCGCGCGCGCGTCGGTCGCGAAGCGGCGACCTCCGAGGTCGCGACCACTCCTGACACGAGCCAAGGCGCCGACTCCCCGCGACCGACCACGCTCGAGCTCCTCTGGCGCATCAAGACGAGCTGCCTCGCGACGTTCAGCTACGGCTATTTCCAGGCGGCGCTCGTCGTGCTGCTGCCGCTCTATCTCGTGCAGCGTGGCCTCACCAAGTACGAGACCATCCTCGCGCCAGCGTTCTTCGCCCTCGGGATGCTGCTCTTCGCCAACCTCGCCGCGAAGACGGGCGATCGCATCGGCCACCTCAAGGTCATGTCGTCGCTCGGCGCGATCGGCGTCTGCGCCATCTTCTCGTTCCTGCTCGTGGCGCGACCCGTGCCCGTCTACGGCATCGCGTTCCTCGCGGGCGCCGCGCTGGCGTCGGTCTCACCGGTCTCGCTCGCGCTCCAGGGCCTCGTCACCGCCGAGCGCGATCTGCCGCGGGCGGGTGGACTCTACAACGCTGCCTACGCGCTCGGGATGTTGCTCGGCCCGCCGATCTCCGGCGAGCTCTTCGACCGAGTCAGCGGGCGCGCGATGATCGTGCAGTTCGCCGTGCTCTGGATCTTCTTCGTCGTCTTCACGCTGGTCTTTCGCAAGGACGACCCGCGCGCGCGTCAGGGGAACGTGAGCCCGAGCACGTAGCTCTCCCAGCGTTTCTTGAACGCTGTCATATCCTCTTCGCCGAGGGCCTTCTTCAACGTCTTGAAGCCCGTCGGGTCCTTCAGCCGGTCGCGCCGGAACTGCTTGTAGAAGGGGCGCAAGAGATCCTTCTCTTGCATGTAGTAGAAGAGGTAGCGGGCCTGCGCGTAGTTCGTGCCGCGATCCTCGTCGTAGAACTCGTGGTCCGTCATCGCGGTGAGCGCTTCGAACTCGGGGACGGTGCCCCCTTTGATCGCGCGCTGCAGGCCCGCGAGCCGCCAGTTGGTGCGACCGACGATGTGTCCGTCGCGCTCGCCGCTCTGCTCGAAGAGCGAGCCCAAGCCCTCGTTCAGCCACGCCGGCGCGTCCGGGAAGTCGGCCTCGACGTAGGGGTGAACGATCTCGTGGACGAGCGTGCCGCCACCGGTCGCGATGTTCATGAAGAGGCCGCGGTTCGATGGCGAGTAGAAGCCGTAGGGCGTCGTCGGCGCCTCGCCCGTGAGGGCCGTGACGCCGGCCTCGTAGCTCGCCGCATCGTTGAAGAGGAAGACGTCGAGGAGCTTCGTCGGGCGCGCGTCGAAGAAGTCCTTCTCGAGGTGCTCGACTGCCCACCGCACCGTGCTCGCCTGATCTTCGAGCTTCTTCGGGTCGGCGTTCCCCAGCACGACGAACGGATCGTCGATGCGCACGTGCAGGCCCTTCACCCGAGCGTCGTCGAGCCGCTCCTTCAGCTTCATGACGTGTTGGGCGTACGCGGCGGATGTGAACGCGGTCGACTCGCGCGGCGGCTCGACGAGGTTGTCGGGCGCGAGCGAGAGGCGCACGAGCGTCCATCGATCGGCTTGGTATTTGAGCGGCCACAACGAGAAGAGCCGATCGCGACTCATGCGCCGATAGGCGCCGTCCTGTGCGGCAGGCTCTTGGTAGACGACCTCGTCGGTGGCGTTGTCGTAGCCGACGATCAGCCGAAAGTGCTCGGTCGTGTTCGGCGACTCGTCATAGTGCATGCACACGATCGTGGGGACGCCGCGCTGCAGGTCCGCATGGATCGCAGCGAAGCCCGCCGCCAACCCGGGGCTCGGGTCGTGCGCGTCGATCTCGTACCAGACCGCGCCTGGCGTGAACCCGAGGTGCTCGAGAGCGCCCGCGAGCTCCTTCGTATAGGCGCCGCGACCGAGCGCTGGATCGAGCTCGGTCGCCGCGAAGACCCCGTCTTGGTCGTACGTCTTGCCGAGCCGGCGAGCCCCCATCTCGACGCAGGCTTCACCACAAAAATCAGGCTTCTGTTGCACGAACGGCACGTCGCGCAGGACCACCGTCGCCAGATCGCTGGGCTTCGGAGGCGGGCTGTTCGCGGGCAGTCCGCTCGGCAGCGAGTGAGCCTCGCGAGGTGGTGCAGTCGCTGGGTCGGTGCAGGCGACGGGCAGCAGCGAGAGCGTGGTGAGGAGGACTAGTCCCGTGGAAACGAAGTTTCCACGCAAAGACAATGGGGACCCGTGGGACAAAAGCGATGGCTTCGACGGAGAATTCGCGCCGCCTTCGCCCCGCCAGGGGCGGCGCGAATTCTTCAAGAGACGCTGGTTCCAAGGGACTAGTGCGGGCGTTGTACGGCGGCTCGGCATGGGTATTTCCTCGTCGCAGCGGTTCGGAGGAGTGTGACGGAGCCCCGCCTCGCGCGCTTCAGACCGAACGCAGCATCAAGAGGTCGCTCTCCTCGATCGGGGGTTGGCTGAGCTCACGAAGGGCGTCGCTGATTTGAGCGGCCGTGACCGTGAGAGGCAGCGGAACCTCGAGTCCGCTCGGGTGCCCCGCTTGGTTGTAGTGCGCGGTCAGCTGCGGCCGAATCGGGATTTGTCGGCCGGTGCGACCGCTCTCCTCTTCGGAGAAATGGAAGAACGCTGCGACCGGCCTTCCTTTGCGGAAGATGATCTCGATGCGAGGGGATTTCGGACGCGGACCAGCCACGAGCTCAGCGTGCAGAAGGGACCGGCGCGAGGCAACCCCGATGGCCCTCACTTCAGCATGTAGTACTCGCGGCCCTTCGAGGTGTTGACGTAGATCGGTCCGCGCCCGTCCCAGCCGTAGTCCGTGATGTTCTCTTTGAGCGTGACGGTCTGCACGACCTGCCCGTCATCCATGCGCACCACGAGGAGCTTGCCGGACTTCGAATCGTTTTGACTGAGAATCATCAGGTTCTCGAACACCACGGGAGGGCGAGGGCTGATGCCGGCAGCCGTGCGCCAGATGATCGCGCCGGTGTTCCGATCGAGGGCGGCCGCGTACGCCGTCGAACCTGTCTGACCGTAGGTCGCCGACGTCGTAATGACGTAGATGACGCCTTCGACGATGGTCTGAAAGTAGACGGGCTGCGTCGCAGAGCCGATCGGGGACGCGAGGGGCTTTGCGTCCCAGATGAGCTCGACCTGGTCGTTCTTCAGCCGCGCGATGTAGCGGCCGCCGTAGAAGAGGTAGACGTCATCGTCGACGCGAAACCCGGCCGAGATGCCCGTCGAGCCGTACGTGCTCGGGTAGAGGTCGAAGCGGAACGACGAGTAGAGCTGGATGGGGGTCAAGAAGGGTCGCGGCGGCGGCTCGATGTTGGGATCTTTGACCGCCACGAGCTTGCGCTTCGGGGCCTCGGGTTTGGTCGGCAGCTTCGCGACGATCGGGCCTTCCGTGAAGGTGAGGGCGGTCGGCGTCTTCTCCGTCAGATCGATGCCCGGGACGCCGTTCGCTCGCGCCACGAGGAACTCGCCCGCTGCGCGCAGCCCTTTCGAGAGTGTCAGCGACGGGGGCAGGTTCTGCGCTGCTTCGACGAGCTTCGCTCCGTCGCGACGGTCGAGTGCGTTGACCGCGTTCTTGAGGAAGCAGGCGTCGACGTCGTCGAGCTTCGCCAGCGTGTGGCTCTCGGTCGTGATCGTCGATCCGAGGTTCACCTTCTCCGCAGGGGCGGCGACCGAGAGCGTGAGCTTCGCGACGGCGTCGTAGCCCCAGGCGTAGATCGTCGCGTCGTGACCCACGACGTAGTCGGCGCGGTAATCCAATGCAGAGGTCGCGACGATGTCTCCCGTGGTGAGATCCAAGACCTGGATGGTCGTCGTCGTGGGTTGGCTGAACGCGGTGACGTAGTGCTTGCCCGTCACATAACCCGAGTAGTTGTTCCCCACCCCGAGCTCACTCACCCACGCGACCTTGTTCTCGGCCAAGTCGAACGCGATGACGGCGCCGTCTGCCTTCACGCGGTTGCCGTCTCCCTCGTGAGCGACCTGGGCGATGAGCTTCGAGCCCGCCAGCGTCGCGAACCGGAGCTCCGGAAAGATGGACGCGGGGGCGAGATCGGGGAACGCCGCGAGGCTCTTCTTGAAGGCCGCGACGATCTGCGGCTCGAAGTCGAACGCGCGCAGCCCCGACTGTTCGTCGCCGGCGACGAGCAGAGAAGGCCCGTAGCGCACCATGAACGCCCCGCTCGACGGATAGGTCGCGTAGATGGGCTGGTCCATGAACGTCTGCCCGTAGACGGTGGGCATCTCTTGCTCTCCGCCGTAGCCAATCGGGTTGGGGATGCTGGCTTGGTTCAACCAGGCAATCCAATCCCCCATTGAGCTCTCCTTCACGGGAGCGCTGAGTTTCACCTCGGTCCCGCCCTTGCCGTGCTTCGGCGGCTCGACCACCTCGAACTTCAAGGGCCGAACGCGAGCCATCACCTGCGAGGCCGCCTGACGCTGCTCGTTGATGTCGACCTGGAGAATCGGTGACAGCGTGGTCGCGACGAGGCTGCTCGGGTTGCGCTCGAGGATCGCGCTGAGGCTCCCCATCGCCTCGTCTGGGCGGCCGCGGATGATCGACGCGACGGCGGCGTCGCGATCGGGTTGATCGGTGGGGTTGGGGCTCGCGCGATTGTCGGGCTCGCACGCGGGCCGCGCTGGTGTGGGCCGCGGCTTGACCGAAGCGACGGGCTTCGACGACTTGCCGGTCGACGCGACCGTCGGGGTAGGCGCGCCTCCCGAGCACGCGGACAGCCCGGCCAGCATCACGAGAGCGAGCCCAGCTCGCACGAGAGGAAGGCGGAGGAGGAGCGATCGCGAGCGGGGCATAGGGATCTCCAAGTGGCGTGGGCGAGGCTCGGGGCCCCACACTTCGCGCGCCCGCGGCTTGTACGCTCTCGACGGTGGCAGGCTTCCGCCGGCCGCGTAACGCACGAGCACGATACCGTGGCCAAGCTGGCCAAAACCGGGCTTTCGCACTATCCCATGGACAATGCGACACCGCGGGTTGTTCTTGGCTTTGTCCCTCGGTGCAGCTGCTTGTGTTCGTTCGACGCCGGCCCCGAACGCTGCGGACGCAGTGCCGACATGGCTGCCCGCTTACAGCGCCGAACAGCTGAAGCTGCTCGCCCCTTCGGGTCAGCCAATCAAGGTGCCCGCGCGACCCACGTACCCTGATCCGACGGCGTTTCGATATGGTCGCGACCTCGAGCTCGACGACCCGCGCGACGCGGTGAGCGCGACGAAGATCGTCGCAGACATCGTGACCCAGTCGGATCGGACGTACACGGTGGTCGAGATACGCGACGAACTCGCGAACTCCATCGCGCAATACGGTCCTCCTCCCGACCCCGAGCCCGACGCGTTCAGCGTCGCTCGTCGAAAACGTGAGGGTGGCCTCACATTGCAGCCGTGTGACGGCGCGGACGCTGCGCGCGAGATCCGCGACGAGGCCCTCGCGAACCTGAAGTCAGGCAAGAGCGCCGCGGCCATCGAGAGCGTGAAGAAGGCGCTCCGCGAGTACCCCGAGGTCCCCGGCCTCCACATCGTCCTCGGTCAGGCGCTCCTCGCGAGCCGCGAGCTAGGCGCCGCCGAGGCCGCGTTTCGCGAGGCTCTTCGCATCGATCCGACGTTGGCGTCGGCGCACGCCGGGTTGGGCGCCGCGCTCATGGGTGGAGGCGACGTCATCGGCGCGCGCCGCAGCGTCGCGCAGGCCTTGGCCTACCACCCGCGCTACGCACCCGCGCTCGCGCTCGCGTCCCACATCGCCGACGGAGAGCCTCAGCGCCCGCGCCCGTTCGAGATCTTTCTCGAGGTCGACGCGGAGGGCGCGGTGCGGCTCGGCTCGCAGCCGACGCCCGCCGCTCGCATGTACGCGGGCTGTCGTGCGGTCATGCGCTACGAGCCGGAGCTCCGCTCGATCCTCTTCGGCGCGGGGCCGCGTGACCCCTACGTGCTCAGCGTGCAGGAGGAGATCTTCTGCAACGAGAGCGCGATCGGCGCGTTCATCGCGAGTCACGCCATGGAGCACGACAAGGGCGCAGACGGGCCCGCAGACAAACAAGCCGGCGCCATCCTCGCGCTCGCGCACACCGAGGGCCTGCTCGGCTACGTGATGTTCGAGATCCTCGGCGCGCACCGACCCGAGCACGCGCGGCTCGCGCCTGGGTTCGTGCATCGCGCGATGGTCGCTTACGTCCAGCGACACGTGCTCGGCTACGACCCCGGCCCCGACCTGACGCCGTACATGGCGTCGACCGATCCGCTGTGAAGCGCTGGTTCACCTCCGCGCTGGGCGCCGCCGCGGCGCTCTCGCTCAGCCTGGCGCTCTCGCCACCCGAGCCCGCAGCGGCCGACGTCGCGGCCGAGACGATCAGCGAGTGGCAGCTTCCATTTCTCTGGCGGGCCTTCACGGCTTCACCCGATCCGCTCGGCTCTCCCGAGTCCGACGATCCTCTCTACGCGACGTGCGGCGAGCCCGACGCTGCGCTGCGCGCGGTGGCCTCCCGCAATGGAGCTCGCAAGGTCGTCGGTGAGGCAGGGTTCGCCTCCGACGAGCTCTCGTTCGCGCTGCGCGCCGCGGGGTCACCGTACATCTGGCCGCGCACGTGGACGATGCGCGGCAAGGACCTCGACCCCGTGAAGGTCGAGGAGGCGCTCACGCAGTTCATGGCGAAGTCGACGCCTCTCGGCAAGCGACGCTGCGGGGTTGCGCGGCTCGCGACCGCTGACGGTTTCCAGGTCGTCAGCGTCGTGGTCGTCGACGTGATCGCGGACGTCGACAGCGTCCCGACCCTCGCGCGCGTCGGAGATTGGCTGACGCTGAGAGGCAAGCTCCTCGTGCCCGCCACCGACGCGAAGGTCGTCTTGCTGGGCCCGCGCGGCAAGCCGAAGACCGTGCTCGCGTCGCTCACCGACGACGTCGTGCGCTCGACGTTCTCGGTCGATCAACCCGGCGAGTGGCTCGTCCAGGTGCTCGCCAACGTCGCGACCGGGCCGCGCCCCGTGCTCGAGTTGCGCGTTCACGCGGGCGTCGCTCCGCCGCTCCGCTTCGCAGAGACGCTGCCCGCGCCGGGTGAGAGCGCCGCGAACGAAGACGCAACGGACAGCGCAGCCCTCCTCGCCATGATCAACGCCGCGCGCGCGGCGAGAACGTCGCCGCGTTGGTCGAGGACGCAGACCTCGATCGCGTGGCGCGAGAGCACAGCGTCAAGATGAAGGACGCACGCACCGTGGGCCACGACGTCGGCGACGGTGACGTCAGCGATCGGCTGAACGCCGCCTCGATCACCTTCCGCGTACCGGGGGAGAACGTCGCGTCCGCCGCGACGTTGGTCCGCGCGCACCGCGCGCTATGGCAGAGCCCGTCTCACCGAACGAACCTGCTCGAGGCTCGCTTCAAACGGATCGGCATCGGCATCGAGCGCACCGACGACGGCCGCGTCTGGGTGACCGAGCTCTTTACGGACTGACAGTACTGTAAGTTCTACGCGGCCGCTACTTCAGGCCGCTACTTCGGAGTCGAGGCGCGCGGCACGAACAGGCTCTTCGCGTAGTGACGCAGCTCCTCGATGCTCTCGTGGATGTCGTCGAGCGCGCGGTGCCGCTCCTTCTTGTGCGGCGCCGTCACGGTCGAGGGATACCAGCGTCGCGCGAGCTCCTTCAGCGTGCTCACGTCGATCAGCCGATAGTGCAGGTGGCCCGCGACCCGCGGCATGTGTCGCTCGAGGAATTGCCTGTCCTTCCACACGGAGTTGCCCGCGAGCGGCGCCGTCCGCGGTGCGACGTGGCGCGCGAGGAACGCGAGGGTCTCGGCCTCTGCGTCCGCCAGCGTCATCGTCGAGGCGCGGACGCGTGCGGTGAGCCCGCTGCGCTCGTGCATCGCGACGACCACCGGATCCATCTGCGCGAGCTGCTCTTCGGAGGCGTGAATGACGAGGTTCGGTCCGAGCTCGACGACGTTCAGCTCGTCGTCGGTGACGATCGTGGCGATCTCCACGATCACGCAGCGCTCCGGATCGAGGCCCGTCATCTCGAGGTCCACCCACACGAGGCGGTTCGTCGACTGCGTGGTCATTCGAGGATGGTAATCGACTTGGCGAAGTAGTTTGCGACCGCCGCGCGCGCCCCGTCTTTCGAGACCGCGACGGACATCGCGCCCTCACCGGTGGGGAGCGTCGCGACCACGCTCGGCGGATCGCCGGCGATGATGGCCACGCCTTGACCACGCGGCGGCTCTTCGCGACCACCGAGCGGAACGAAGAGCGCCGTGTGATCTTGGGACATGCGCCCCGCGCGAGGCTCGCCCGCGAGCATGAGCGTCGAGACCGTCAAACGCGAACCGGGCGCGGCCGACGTGAGATCCACGACGCTCGCGGTGCGCGCGCTGCCGTTCAAGGTCACGCCGTAGCGATCGCCCGCCATGATGAAGCCGGCGATCGGTCCTTGACCGACGTCGACGCTCTGCGTGGTCGCGTGGTCCCCGAGGTCGATCACGGTCACCGAGTTGGTCGCGAAGTCGGGGAAGAAGATGCGCGAACCGTCCCCGATGAGGCCACCGGGACGAGGATCGCGACCGACCGAGACGCTCCTGCGTGTCGCGCCGAAGGGATCCTCCTCGGGATCGAAGAGGTCGAGCCACGCACCCGCTGGCCGGCCCGAGTGCGTCATCGCGCCGAGCGCGGCGAGGTAAGGGCGGCCCTCGGAGCGCACGAGGAAGAGCTGCCCTGTCGAGTGCGGCAGCGTGATGTCCGAGACGAGGTTGCCGCTCGGCAAGCCGAACCGCGAGACGCGGTGGCCCATCGTCGAGCCGATGACGACGGTGCCGTCGGGCATCTCGACGACGTCGGCCGGCCCAGAGCCGACCTCGAGTTGGAGCGGATCGTAGTCCCAACGCGTGACATCGAGCACGGGGACCCGTGAGACCTTCGGATCGAGGCGCAGCACGGCGAGGTAGCGATCGAACAGCGGCACCAGGCGATCGCCCTTCACCGGCAAGCTCGACTTGTGGACCATGTCACCGCTCTCGACGAGGTACTCGCGCACGGTCGCGTCGTCGCCCGTCACGTAGAAGCTCTCCCCCGAGGGCGAGAACGCGACATCGAGCGGATGGATGTCGCCGAGCACGATCTCGCGCCGCTTCCACGTGCGGATGGGCGCAGGGACAGGCGGCGGCTTGGGTGTGGTTCGCGCAGGCTCGGGCCCGACCGCGAGCGGCGAAGGCTCCGCGGAGCTCGTCACGTCGCCCGCGAGCGTCGTCAGCGGCGGAGCCTTACCCACAGCCGAAGGCTTGGAGGTCACGATCACCGAGAACACGCTCGTGAGCGTGATGATCATCAGGATCGCGGCGCGCGGAGCACGCGCGCGCTCGGGCTGCCAAGCCTTGCAGTGCTTGCACTTTCTCGCGCCCTCGAGGATGGGCTGCCTGCACGAAGCGCACGCGACGCGGCGCGGGGCCTGCTCGCGCGCGGCCGCGCTCATCGCAACACCCACGCGACCTTGCTGCGCTCGCTCAGCGCGAGCACCGCTTGCCCGTCCGGAGAGATGCGCACGCGGGTGGCGGGCTCCGTGAGCGGTATGAGCTCGACCGAGAACGTCGCGAGATCGACGAGGCCCAACGCGCCGTCCCCGGTGGAGGGCAGCGCGACGACCACCTGCTCGGCGTCGGGCGACACGACCATGTCGGTGACCGGTGCGTTGAACGGGATCGTCGAGAGAAGCTTACCGTTCTGTAAGTCGAGGACCTGCAGGGCGCGCCCGCGGTTGCAGCGCACGACCGCGCGACGCCCTTTGCGGATGATCTCGATTTGCTCGGGCTGGTCGCAGGTCGTGAGCGCCTCGCGACGGTGGATCGTGCCCGACGCAAGCCAGTCGAGCGGGACGACCTTGTTCGCCTGCCGGAGCACGACGAAGCTCGTGCGGCCGTCGGGGCTCATCGCCGAGTCGACGGGGTTGCCGAGCATCGCGGCGCGCACGCGATCCTGCTGCGTGGCGAGCCGGCTCGGATCGAAGGCGTACACCGCGCCGCCCTGCGGATCCGAGAGGCCCGCGAGCGGCACCGAGCCCGTCGTCGTGAGCGCGCGCGTGCCGTTGTCGTCGATCGCGACGGGGCCCGTGGCGTCGTCACCGAAGCGGATCCGGTCGAGCTCCACGTGGAGCTCCGTCGAGAGGATCGCCACAGCGTGCGCGCCCGGCAGCGACACGAGCGCGCGGCGGCCGCCCACGCCGACCTCGACGTCGCCGATGATTGCGCCCATCTCGAGCGTCTTCAAAAGGCGCATCGTCTTCTTGTCGAGCACGGCGATGTGCTGCGGGCCGATCGCGTAGAGCGCGCTCTCGACAGGGACGAGTCGGCGCGACTGCGTCGCTTCGCTCACGATGCCGAGCGCCTGGCCCGTGCGCGTCGAGCGGACTTCGGTCCCGCCGAGGAGCCCCACCGCGAAGCGCTCCGCGTCGAGCAGCACGACGTCCGTCGCGTCGGTGGGGAGCGCGAACGGCCCCGCGACGTTGGGTCGCGCCGAGACGTGACCCACCCCGTTCGGCTGCTGCCAAACGCAGGTCCCGACCTGGCAAGCTTCACCCGTCCAGCACGCGTCGGAGCAAGCCGTCGGAGCAGCGGGTGCCGGCATCGCGCCCGCGGGACGCTGCTCTTCGAGCGGGAACCGATCCGGCGCGAGATAGCGCAGCGTGATCCCGCTGAGGAGCAGGCTCATGATGACGCCCATCGTGAGGATCGGACGCCAGTGCATGCGAAGCCACGAGGCGTCCTCGGGATCGTCGGGGATCGACCCCGCGCGACCCGACGCCGCGACGCTCGCCAAGATCGGCTCGTCGCACTCCGGGCAGACCTCGCACCGCGAGGGGATGAGCTCACGACAGATCGGGCACGTGGCTTTGCGTTCGGCGAGCGCGCTCGTCGGCGACGAGGGTCGGGCGCTCGCGATCGCGCGAGCGCTGTCCGTGAGCGTGCGATCGAACAAGCGACGCGCGGCGACCCAGTCCGTCGTGCCGAGCGGCGCGAGCATTGCGGTGCGGTATCGCCCGCCGTCGAAGGCCTCTCGGAGCTGATGTCCCGTGACGGGCCCGTAGACGATGTCGTGCTCGAAGACCGCGTAGCGGATCATGTCGAGCACCTCCGACGGGGCGAGCAAAAGATCGGGCGAGACGGCCTTCGCGACCTCTGCCGCGCGATCCAGCGGAGGGGCAGGCAGGTCGCCCGCGGGCAAACCCAACGCGGCCCACGCGCGACACGGCAAGAAGAGTTGAGAGCTCGCCACCCGCACCGGGGTCTCGGCGGACACTTGGCCGTCCCGCAGGGCGTCGCGCAGCTCGTCGTCCGAGCGCGGAGCCGCCGCTGTGTGGCCTTGGACGAAGAACGCGAGCTCGGTCATACCAGCGCGGAGCGACCCGGGCCTACCAACGACACGCTGCGGAGTCGATCGGCTTTTCGCCCTTGCTGAGGCCAGCGTTGCGCACTAGGTAGGGCCCGCGCCTACATTAGTCGTCGAGGCGCTTCCAACGGCTCCCGAGCCCTCGGCTCGAGCGCCCATTTCAAGGTTGGTGTTCCATGTCTCGCGCACTCGCTCTGCGGCTCGCATCTCTCTTGGTCCTCTCTCCGGTCTTCGCTGCGTGTGTCCCCGACACGAGTGTCAGCGACGGTGAAGTCGCGGAGGACGACGCCGACGCGCTGTCGCTCGCGTTCTCGACCCTCCCCGTGACGAAGAGCAACGCGCCGCAGGGGATTACGGTGATCACCAAGAAGAGCGCGTATGTCGCCTTCTTCGGCCTGCAGCCGCCGGCTGGGCTCGACTTCAACAAGAGCTGGGTCGTCCACTATTCGATGGGCGTGATGAACACCGGCGGATACGGGATTGCGATCTCCGACGTCGAGCGCAAGGGGTCCGGCAGCTCGGCCAAGCTCGTCGTCCACCTGGCGGAGACCGTCCCGGGGCCCAACTGTCCTGTCACTCAATCGCTTACAAACCCGCAAGTCACCGTCAAGATCCCCAAGCAGAAGGCTGGCATCGTCGTCGAGCCGCTCTTCGCGTCGACTGTCACCGATTGCGGCACTGTCCAGAACTGGTGTGCGACCGCGCTCTGTGGGCCGGACACGCGCTGTGACGAGTTCACCGACGCCTGTGCCACCGATCTCTTCTGCCCACGCGCCAAATGCGCGAACGGCTATGTCTGCGACGAGGCCCTCGACGCATGCGTCGGTCGTCCTTGTGACCAAGCCGATTCCAATAGCTGCCCTTCAGGCTTCGTCTGCGACAACCAGATCGCCTGCATCACGCAGCCGTGTCCTGTCGACTATCGCTGTGAGCCTGCCCCCACGGTCACGTGCGCCGATATCGGTTGGGTCGGCGTCTGCCAAGGCCCGGACCTGAAGTACTGCGACGGCGACGTGATGCACTCCGAGAGCTGCGCTCCGGGCCAGTGCGGTTGGGACGACGCGAACGCTTACTACGACTGCCTGTGAATCACCACGTGCCGGCGGGCGCGTGCATTGGTCGTGGACCTTGCATGCGACGCGACTAGACTGCCGGCCGATGTTTTCCGCCCAGCGCTCGTCGTTCCTCGCAGCCCTCGTCACCGGCGCGTTTGCGCTCGGCGCTTGCAGCCTCGGCCTCAGCCCGAGAGCCGAGCGAACGAGCAACGTCGACGAGCAACCGGGCAAGGTCGATCAGGAGTCGACCCAGAAGGCGCAGGCCGTCGCTCCGCGCCGCGACATCGACGGCATCGACACCGCCGATCTCGACGAGCGCGGCAAGCAGGCAGTCTGGGAGCTCGTCTCGACGATGTACGCCCCCTGCAAGGAGCAGGCGGTCACGGTCGCCGAATGCGTCGAGCAAGCGCGACCTTGCTCGGCCTGCAAACCGATGGCGAACCTCCTCGCCGAGCAGATTCGCCGCGGGGTCCCCAAGACCAACGCCGCGGCCGCGGCGACCGTTCGCTTCGGTCCCGACGACGTGATCAAGGTCGATGAGCGCGACTCGCCGGCGGTCGGGCCGGAGAGCGCGCCTGTTCGGATCGTCGTCTTCAGCGACTTTCAGTGCCCAGCCTGCCGCGCGACCATCCCCGTGCTCGAGGCCGCGCAGAAGAAGCACGACGCCTCGGTGCGCCTCGTCCACAAGTTCTTCCCGCTCGACAAACACCCTCGCGCGAAGGACTGCGCGTTCGCGGCCGTCGCTGCGATGAACCAAGGCAAATTTTGGGAGATGGAGCGGCTCCTCTTCGACAATCAAATGTCGGTCACCGACGAGGACCTGCGCTCCTTCGCGAAGTCCCTCTCCCTCGATCTCGACCGGTTCGACTCGGACCGCAAATCGGCTGCGACCGCCGCCATCGTCGAACGCGACATCGCGGACGGCGTCGCGACCAAGCTTCACCACACGCCGTGGGTGCTCATCAACGGTCGGGTCTTCGACACTGCGTATTTCAAATACGATCGCGATCTCGACGAGTGGATCGACACGGAAGCGCAGCTCGCCAAGAAGCGCTGATCAACCCCCAAAGTGGGGTGCGAGCGACCCATTCAGGCTCTCATTCTGAGACGCGCACGGCGCCGCGCGGTCTCATTGTGAGAAATGAACAAAAGGAAGGCTGCGCTGGAGCACAGGGCAGACAGGCGTGATCTGTCGGCGATCCGCGTGCAAACTCGCAATGGTGGGTCCAGAGGACAGGGGATACTGACCCACGAGATGTCTTGAGATGAGACGACGAGGACGGTGCGCTACGTAGGGCTGCACAGACATTCAAGTCGCTATCGGCGCGACGCACTCGCTTCGTGCAAGCCTTGCGGACGAAGCGCGGATTAGTCGCTTAGCCCTGCTGTTTCTGCCGATTTTCCTGGTTTTGCGTCGGCGCGATTCCTGCTCTTTCAGGTTTCAGGAACAGCCCAGTGGACGCCGAGCAACAACTGACCGAGCAGCGCAGCGAGGAGTCCTTCATCCTCGACGCTCTTGGCCTGGGAGTGCTCAGCGGACTGGAAGACGGCACGATTACGAAAATCAATACGGCCGCGACACGAATCCTCCGCCGAACAGGTGAAGGTCTGTTGGGACGTAATGTGTCGGATGTGGTGGCGTCGCTCAGTCAACTACAGAATACCCCACTAGAGCCCATCACCAAACGTCAGGAGCTTCCTGTCACTCTCGGTGATGGCACCGCAGGAGCCGTCGGATTCGCGATTGCCACCTTCACGGGGCCCGATCAACGAGCGCACTTCGTCCTCCAGTTCCAGGACATTGCTCCTGTCCGCGAGCTGCGTCGCCAGCGAGATCGTCTAATGGCGTTTGCGGCGGTGGGTGATGCGCTGCCGACAGTGCTCCACGAGCTGCGCAATCCCCTGGCGGCGATCACCACACATCTCGAAATACTGGTCGAGGAGCATGAAGGCTTGCTCCAGGAGGACCTCAACACCCTCCTCACAGAGGTACAACGCATCTCGCTTTGCCTGGACGGCGTCAGCGGGTTCGTCCGGCCGGCGCGCGCGCATGGGCTCACCGCCGCTGACAGCGCGGTTCAGGATGCTTGTCGGGTCCTCACCCCCATCGCCAAACGTCATGGCGTAGAGCTGGTGACCGCGGTCGTGCCGCTGCCGCCTTTGCCGCTCGACCGTGGAGTCTTGAGTGGGATCGTCTTCAACCTGGTAAAGAACGCCCTCGACGCGTCCAAGCCCGGCCACCGCGTGCGCGTGTCGATGGATCTCGAGGAGAATCGACGAACGCTGTGCCTGAGCGTCTCCGACGACGGAGTTGGGATGACCCGAGAGGTCTTGTCCCAATGTACGGACCTTTTCTACACCTCAAAAGAGAAAGGCTCAGGGATTGGATTGGCGCTCTGCAAGCGCGTCGCCGAGTCGGCAGGGGGCAGCCTCGAGGTCGAGAGTGAGCTCGGCAGCGGGACTATCGTGCGCGTGAGACTGCCCGTCGAAGTGGAGCGGAGTGAACCTACGAGAGCAGGTGGGATGCCATGAGTCGAGTCGAAAGCCTCAATCGAATTCTACGGTCGCTTCAGAGTGCCTCGCCCGACGTCGAGGCGAGTGCGCTCATCTCCGAGGATGGTCTGATGATCGCCAGCGCTCTCCCCCAGCATGTAGACGAGAGCCGCGTCGCCGCGATGAGCGCAACCCTGTCCAGCCTCGGGACCCGTGCAGCCGCCGAACTCGAGCGTGGTGACGTAGAGGAGGTGCTGGTCCGCGGCAAGAACGGATATGCTGTTATGCTCGCGTCTAGCTCGGGTACACTGCTTCTTTGTCTGGCGAGCAAGCAGGCCAAGCTGGGTCTTGTGTTCTTGGACATGCGGCGAGCGGTTGAGGAAATCAAGAAGATCCTGTGACCCGCTCCTGATCCGAAGAGGTCCCCCAATGGCGCATATCGTCCTCTACGAAGATTCCCACCACAAGAACGTCCTGCTCGAGGACGTGTCGTCAGGTCTGGCCGTACAAGCCAATCAGCACGTCATCGTTCACGGCGGGGCGGGAATGGTGCTCGACCCGGGGGGCCACAAGGTTTACTCCAAGGTCCTGGCTGCAACGATGGCTCAGCTGGGCAAAGCCAAGCTCGACAAGATATTCCTGTCTCACCAGGATCCCGACATCGTCGCGGCGACGAACGGGTGGCTGATGACCACCGACGCGACCGCCTATATCTCCTCCCTGTGGGTTCGGTTCGTGCCGCACTTCGGCCTCGATCGGCTCGTCGAATCGCGCCTGCTTCCAATTCCGGATCAGGGGATGAAGCTCGGGTTGGGCGGTCTCGACCTGCTCGTGCTCCCCGCACACTTTCTGCACTCTTGTGGCAACTTCCACATCTACGACTCGGTCTCCAGAATCTTGTATTCTGGCGATCTCGGCGCCTCTGTCGGCACCGAGGACCGCGAAGTGGTGGACTTCGACGCGCACCTGCAATTCATGGCCGGCTTTCACCAGCGTTACATGGGCTGCAATCGAGTGTTGAAGGCATGGGTCAAGATGGTGCGGAAATTGGATGTCCAAATGATTGCACCTCAACACGGGGCTTTCTTCCGGGGAAAGGTGATGGTCGACCGATTCCTCAGTTGGTGTGAAAGCCTCCAATGCGGCACGGATTTGATCGATGAGTTCAAAGTCCCTTCTTGACCCGCAGGACCTTGGTGCGGCGCAGGTCGTCCTCGTGATCGAGGACGAGCCGATCCTGCGCGCTTCCATGGTTCGTGGTTTGTCCAAGCTGCCGAATATCGAGGTGTTCGACGCGGGCACATTACGCGACGCAAAGCAGCTGCTCGCCGCGTACCCGCCAAAGCTCATCGTCTCTGATCTGGATTTGCCGGACGGGTCCGGCGTCGAGGTCGTCGGTGAGTTGGACCGCTTGGGTCAGCATGTCCCCGTCGTGTTCATTACCGCCTATCTGTCGCGGTTTCGCACGCGTCTACCCGACCGCCAGGGGGTCGAGCTCCACGAGAAGCCAGTCTCCCTCGATCGACTGCGTCAGCTCGTCTTGTCGCACGTCGGGGCGCACCCACTCGACCCGCAGCCCTTCGGGGTGATCGACTATGTCCAGCTCGCGGGCATGGGTCGTCGGTCCGTGGTGTTGGAGGTGCGGGGCCACCTCGCCGGCGTCGGCCGGATTCTGGTGCACGACGGTGAAGTCTGGACTGCTCAGGATGAAAAGGGTGAGGGGCTCGAGGCCTTTCGACGCCTCGTGTGTTTGAAGAACGCAGCGGTCTCGTGTCACGCCGCCGAGAGCGAGACGCCAGCCCGCACGGTGCACGGGAGCTGCGAGAACGTGCTGCTCGATGTGCTGCGTGAGCTCGATGAGGCCACGGCCGCGTTGAGCGAGGATGCCCCCGAACAGCGCGGGACGGTGAAGCGCTCTGGTGTGCAGCCCAAGATCGAGAAGCTGGCGAAGACGAGCAACGAGCTCGAGAACCTCGACTTGTCCTGGGAGGCTCCGCGGAACGAGGCCCCGGCGAAGCACGAGACAGTTCGCCCGCCGCTCAGCACGCGCGCGTTCGAAGAGCTGTTCGATCTCGGAGTCGACGCGCTCCTCGCCAAACGACACGCTGAAGCCTATCGCTATTTCCAACAGGCCAGTCAGCTGCGCCCGAACGATCCGAGCGTGGTCGCGAACCTGCGCCGCTTGAAAGACATGGGGTTCGCGGCATGAGACAAGAGCTCTGGGGCGAGGCCTCACCCGTCACTTGGCCAGTTCTTCTTTGTACGGTCGCGCTCGGGGCCGCGATCGGGGCGTCGGCTACCCTCCCAAACACCGCCGAGGGCGCGAGCAACTCGAACAGTGTGGTCCGAGAGCAAGTCGAGACCAAGACGGCTCCAGTTGCGACCCCGGTTCAATCCACTGTCGTCTCCCCGCAAACAGCATTGCAGCCAGCGACGGCGCAGCAGCCAACGGCGCCGCCCGCTCCAGCGAGCGCAGCGCTCTCCGCCGCGGCCGACCCGGGTAAACCCCAAGTCTGCGAGCCGTTCATCATCGAGTTCAAACCCGCCGAGGTCGCGCCGTCGACCGAGGTCGCGGCTCGCCTGCGAAAGCTCGCAGAGTTTCTCGTCGCGCACCCCAACGATGTTGTGGTCATCGATGGTCACGCTGATTCGTTCGGCAGCGAAGAGCTGAATCTACGATTGTCGAAGCGGCGCGCCGACGCGATCGCGTGGGTGCTCGTCAGCTCGGGGGTCGACAAGACCAGAGTGACGGCCCGGGGCTTTGGAGCCTTCTCACCCGTGGAGGGCTCATCCGAGGACGCCGACGAGAATCGCCGAGCGGTGGTCCATGTGAAAGGCGACTGCCCAGAGATGAAGGAGATCGTGCGATGATCTTGGAGACCACCCTTTTGGCGCTCATCAGTTGTGGCACGGCGATCGCCGGTGGCTACCTCTTCGGCGTTCGTCGTGGGGCTGCGGCGCGTCGTACTTTGGACTTGGAGCAAGCGACGCTCGCCCAGTCGCGTGACACACTCGCGAGCGAGCGCGACTCCGCCGTTCGTGAGCGAGAGGCCGCCTCCCGCGATCGCGAACAAGCCGTCCGAGAGCGAGAGAACGCGACGAACGAGCTGCGCTCGATGCGAGCGCAGGTCGTCGCGGCACAGGCGTCGAACCACGACGCCCAGGCGCTCCGCCGAGAGCTCGAGCAGCTCACACATCGGCTCGAGAGCAAAGACGATACGCGGGTGGATGCTCTTCGCGGCGAGCTGCGCGCCCTGGCGACCCAAGTCCGTGAGCGTGAAGTCTCCGATCAGAAGCTGCGAGCCACCATCGAAGCGCAGCTCCGCGCCTTGTCCGAGCGCTCGACGAAGCCCGAGGATTTGCAAAAGGAGCTGAAGCGGGCGATGGCTCCATTGATCGAGCGGGAGGCGGAGACCAAAGGCCTGCGCGACTTGATGCAAAAGGCCATATCGCCCCTTCTCGAGCGCGAACGAATCGGCAAGGAGCTCGCGCGCCTCGAGCTCAGCAAGCCCGCCGAGCTGCCCTCGGTGCTCGACGCCATCGCGCAGAATGGCGGCTTCTCGGCGGTCGTATTGAGCGACGACGCTGGGCTGCCGCTGGCCGCGAGCAACAATACAGAGGACGCCGACGTGCTCGCGGGGAGCTCTTCCATCGTGTTCACGCTCACCGAGCGCGCCGAGCGAGAGGGGCGCGCAGCGCCGGTCGCGTTGGTCAGCCATCACGCTGACAACCAAGTCATTCTGCACCGCGTCTTCGACCTACAGGACTGTAGGCTCATCCTGACGGCGGTGGCGCGCGGCCGCATGCTCACGCCAGACTCGCTCGACCCCGCGCTCGGTTCCATCGAGAGGGTGCTCCAGCGTCGTCGGCCGGACGTGGGGCCGTCCGTTCGCCCCGCTGCGTGAGCCTGCGCCTCAGCGTGCGCTCGCGGTCTCGTCGGCGGGCCGAACGACGGCTGTGCCGTTCATCTCGACGGGCACGGCTCGCTCCGAGATGCCGGTGCTCGGCCGATCGGCGCCGACGCGGAACTCATCGAGCTGGTGGTACTCGCTCGGGTAGTTCTTGCTCAGCCATGCCTCACAGCCACGCGAGTACGCGTCGAAGTATTGGAACTTCACCGACCGCTCGAGGCACTCGACGTAAGCGGCCTTTGCTGCTTGCTTGTCGGGCTCGCTCGCGAGGTCGATCGCTCCATAATAAGCACCCCGGATCTCCTCCCAAAGAAGGTTCCCGTAGGGGCTGGGGCCGTTCTGTAGCCAGTCTTTGGGGATCGGCGCGGCCCTGAACTCGGCGACGAATTTGCCCTTCATCTGGCCGACGCGCGCCGCCGCCGCGATGACCCAGCGAGGCGGGGGCTCCGGCATGATGGCCAGTACCTTCTGATACTCTCGGTCAGCGGCCTCGATGGCTGCGCGCTTCTTCTTCTGCCAATCGGCGAGCTTGCTGTTCACGAAAGCTTGAACGTCGTCATGCTCTCCTGAGCCTTTGTAGACGGGGAAGACGATCTTGTCGACGCTATCCTTCTTCTCCTCTGCGAAGAAGAACAGCGCCTCACCGACGGCCTCCACGGCCTTGCCCAGGCGGCGAAGTCGAGAAGACTCAGGCTCGCTGTCCAGCTCCTTCATGATGCGGTCGACGCTCGCCTGGGGGTTCGACCAAGCCACCCGGACTCGGTCGTACTCCTCGCGTGCTTTGGAGTGTTCGCCGAGCCCCTCGAGCGCTCGGGCGAAGAGCGCGTGCGCTTGGACCCTGACGTCGAGCGGCGCGTCTTTGTCGATGTCCGCCATGGCCGCGGACAGGACCTTACGACCACTCGCGAAATTCTCGCGCTCGACGTGATAAGCGCCAATCGCGAACGCGATCTGCGCGGCCTGGGCGGCCCGCCCTTTGTATTGCTTCTGAAACAGCGACGCGTCCTTCACGGCCTCGTCGAGCTGGCCGAGCCCCAGGCGCAGCACCACTGCGTCCGACAGCGCTCGAGGCGCAGCTTCGGCGGTGGGGCTCTCGGTCGCATAGCGTTCGTAATAGGCGGCGGCCTCGTCGTAGACGGCGATCGCTTGATAGTTCGCGCCAATGGTGAAGACGGCGAGGCGCCCCCGCTCTGTCTCGTTCAAATGATACCGCGGATTGATGAGTATCTTGCGGACGACGATGGCCTTCGCGATGAGGCGCGCGGCCTGGAACGCCAGCGCTGCGTTGTGCAGGATCTCGTCATTGCGGGCGCACCCGACTGCGTCTCCTCGCTCGCAGGGTTCTTTCCCATAGCGATCCCATAGGCTCATATAGATGCCAGCGGCGGCTCTGTATTTGTCGAGCGCGTCGGGGCCTCCTCGGTCGGCCTCGAGCACCAATTGCTCGGCGTGCTTGCGCTCGACGTCGCGGCCGATGCGCTCGAAGGCGTCACACGAGTCGGCGTTCGCCGCCCGACTGCCATCCGTACAGAAGAGGTCGACGAATCGCTTCGCCTCTTCGCCGATGTCGGTGAGACAGCTCGGCCGCGCGACGTGCGTGGCGAGAACATTGAGCGCCTCGAGGTAGAGCTGTGCGGCATAGACAGCGGCCTCGTGTTTGGGGTGTTCGAAGGCGATCTGCCGAAATGCGACAGCCGCCTCGTCCCAATGGCGAGCCTCGAAGTAGGTCCTGGCGCGCGCGAACTGGACGTCGACGAGCTGATCGACCTCCTCCGGCTCGGTGGCCTCGCTCGCTACGCAAGCAAACCGCGCGAACGAGCGAACCATCGTGGCCTCTTTGGGGCTCAGCTCCCGCGGCTTGAAGCGCTCGTCGTTGCCAGTCGTCGTCGCAGCTCCGCCGAGCCCCGCCCGCGCCTCGGCGTCATCGTGATGCGACAGGTAGTCGTTCTGCATGCAGAACGCCGCAGCCAGGGCGGCCTCGCGCGACAGTGGCCCCTTCGGCTCGGCCGCGACGACCTCCTCGAACGCGAGGCCACATCGCTCCCAGTCCTTCTGGAAATAGAGCAGATCGGCCATGAGGTAGCGGATCCGGAGGTGGGTCGGCCAATCCTCTTTTGTCAGTCGGGGGAAGGTGAACGTGTCGAAGTCCTTCGCCGCGAAGGTGTCCGTAATGGTCTGATAAAGCGTTGCGGTCAGCCTCATCGTCTCGGGGTCCGCGGTCCCTTTGATACCTCCCGAGCCGACGACCTCTACGTGCCATGACATCGCGGTCTCGACCGAGATCTCGGCTGTCGTGTTCGCGCAAGCGCGGACGGAGGCGTCGTTTTGCCCGAGCTTGGTGAGCTCGCGCAGCACGTCGAACTGTTCGTCGATGACCTTCTTGATGGCCTTCTTGTCGCTCGAGCGCTCACCCGTGGTCGCTTCGACGATGCGGGCGTGATAGCCACAATAGCGTGGCCCTTTGTCGCGCCCCATGAGGTCGCGATAGAGCGTCAGCCCCTGTTGATAGTGGCCCGTGTCGAGGTAGGCGCGTCCCAGGCTGTCCAACATCAGATAGGTCTGTTCGTCGGACCCAGCCGAGTCGCCCGCCAGTGGTTTGAAGAACGAATAGGCCTTCTTGGCGTCGCCCCAGCTCGCATAGACGGTGACGATGTCCTGCCTCGCGCTCTTGACCAGCTGCGCCGCGCCTGGATAGGACGGGTTCTGCGCGCCGAACTCGATGACCTTCTTGAAGCTGTCGACGGCTCGCTCGCTGTCAGCTTGGTTCCAATAGGTGTAGCCGAGCTTGTAGAGCGCGTACGCATAGGCCTTGTTGGTCGCGCCGGGGACCTCCAAGACGTGCTCGTAGGCCTGCTGCGCGAGCGGCCATTGCGTCGGGTCCCCCGTCGCCTCTTGAAAGAAGAACTCGCCGAACGCGAGGTAGGCTTGAGGTCGATATTTGGAGGTCTTCCAATTGTCGATGAGTTCGAAATAGACGCGGCGTGCCCCCTCGAGGTCCCCGGCGCGCTCGTATTCGAATGCGAGGTAGTAGAGGACCTCGTCGCCGCACCCCGTGCTCTTGCTCGGGTCCTTGTCGTTCTGGAAGAGACACCACTTCGGGAATTTCTCTTTCAAGAACGTGTAGTGCTTGATCGCGCTCTTGCGAGCCGACTCGCTGACTTGTTTTGCCTTCGCGGCGGCCTCACGGTGGGTCTTTGCGGTGTCGCCGTCGTCCTTCTTGGCGGCCTCGTCGGCGAGCTCGGTCTTCACCAGCTGTTCTGTCGTCGCCACCGACTCGAGCTCCACATAAGCTTCGGCCAGGCGCCGCGCGAGCTCGGGCTTGTCGGCCGCGGTCATCTTGGTGTCAGCGAACAGCGACTCGAGGTTTTGAATCTCCGTCACGAGCAATTGCTTGCTCCGGAGCTTCTGGTTCTCACGGCGGCTGTCCCGAATGACCGTCGTGTCGAAGCCGTCCGCTGTCGGCTTCGACGGCACTGCTGAGGTCTTGGGCTGCGGCGGGGGCGGCGGGGTCAGCTTGATTGGAGCTCGCTTATTGGCCAGTCGTCCCCCGGACGGCTCGCCCTCGGGACATCGGGATACCTCGTCTCTGACCTCGTGGGCGACGCATTCTTGGGCGTGCGCCGACGCTGATTCATGTACAAACGCCGTCGTCGAAGCGACGAGCGCCCCGATGATTCGCAGGCCGCGAAACAGCGGTGATGGGGGGCGAGTCACCATGAGTGCCTCCGTTATGGAATGGGGCGTAGGCGCAATAGCGCACAGAAGGCCCGCTCTTGGAGGACATGGACACGCCAGTCCGCGAATCCTTGGCTCGTCAGCCAGCGACGTCGATGAGCACCTTCATCACCCCAGGGCGAGCGGCGTGCTGCACGGCCGCGGCGGCCTCGGGGAGGGGGTAGCGACGTTCGATCAAGTCGGCGAGGTCGAGATCAGTCCGGGCCATGAGGCTCACGGCTGCTCTCAAGTCGCCGCAGCGGGACCCGACGAGCCGTATTTCGTGGATGACGAGCGGCGACAGATCGACCGAGTGGGGTCGTGCTGTGGTGGTCTTCAATACGATTGTCCCACGGGGTCGCACGAGCTCCATGGCTCGCGCGAGGCCGCCCTCACTGCCGGTCGCCTCCACTACGAGGCCCGCTCCGCGGATGTCTCCGGCGTCGCGCTCCAGAATGGCGCTTACACCAGCGTCACGAGCGCGGCGCAGTTTGTCCTCATGATGGCCGACGAGGGTCACGTCGCGCCCGACGCGGCTGAGCGCTCGTGCGATGAGCTGACCTAGTTTGCCGTCCCCGAGGACGACGACTCGTCCCGCGACCGACTCGGCGTCGTCGAGCACGTGCAGCGCGGCGGCGAGCGGCTCCGCGAACACCGCATTGTCGTCCGAGACGGCCGCGGGGACCTCTACGAGGCAGCGCGCCGGGATCGTCAAGCGCTCGGCGAACGCGCCCTGCCGGCCCAGTATGCCGAGCACCGTGCGGCTCGGACAGTGATGTCCATCGCGAACAGTGCAGTCCTCACACACGCCGCAACCCGCGTTGATATCGGCCACGACTCGCTTGCCGCGCCAAGACGGATCGTCTGCCTCGAGGACAGTGCCGACGAACTCGTGCCCAGGCACGCCGCGAAAAGCCATATAGCCGCGCGCGAGCTGGAGATCAGTGTCGCAGACCCCGGCGAGCCGCACTGCGACGAGCGCCTCGCCCGCTGCGCGCGCGGGCTCTGGGAGGTCGCTCTTCAATTGGATGCTGTCGTCGAGGAGGAGGCCGAGCACCGTCCGAAGCTAGCCCTTTGGTCTCCGGACGTCGACCGCAGCGCGCGCTCACGGCTCGAGGTCGACCCGATCCGATTGATAGAGAGGGGCGGCTCCCCGGTCCTTGTGGTTCAAGGTCGCGTCCAGCTCCTTCTGTGTCGAGATGTGGAGCTTCAGCTTGTGGAGCTCACCCTCCTTGAACGCTGTTAGGTTACCGCTGTCCGCTTTGTAACGAGCTCGGCTGAGCTCGGGGCAGCCATGCGCGACGAAGAGATAGGGCGCCGAGTACTTGCCGTGCACCACTCGGACGACCTCGTACTTCATGGTCTTGATGACGTGGACTATCCCGCAATAGGGCGCGGCTGAGCCCGTATCCACCAAGCGGGCGACGACCTCCAGGGTCGCCGAGGCCTCGATGGGCGCAGCGCTCGCTGACGCTTCAATCGCGCTGTTGCTCGCGGCCGGGCCGGGTGCGGCGCTCGCTGCGCTCGAAGCGGACGACGCGGAGGCGCCATTGTTAGGGGGCCGCGCGCTCGCAGTCGCGCTCGTCGTAGCGCTCGCTGTCCCGCTGGGACTCGACCGCCACTCCGAGGTCGACCCCGAGGAGCAAGACGCGAGCGCAGCGACGAGGCAGGTCACACGACTCGCTGTTACAATCGCTCTCGGAAACGGAGTCGCGTGCGGCGCCATGTGAGGAGCCTACACCGTTCTTCACTGCGGCTGGGTCGCCCAGTCAATCGCGGCGGCGAGCCGTTTGCCACTGTCCGGAGGGAGCGCGTGCCAGACACGGCCGAGGCTCACATAGCGCGCCGGCAGCCCTCGTGCGTTGAGCTTCACCGCAGCGCTCTGCATCGTCTTGGCCGCAGAGTCGTACTCTCCACTCGCCAAGACCACTTTGCGAATGCCCGCGAGCTTCAGCTTCTCGGGGTCGGGGGAGGTCGCCGCGCCGATCAGGACGAGCGCTGTATATCGGCCTGGGTGGGCGAGCGCGACGTCTCTCGCCACGAAGGCGCCTCGCGAGAACCCCATGATGACATTGGGCGAGCCAGCGCTCCCGACCGAGTCGAGCTCGCGGCGGACAGCATCGACTTGACTGTCCAGTTGGGCCGTCTTCTCGTCGACGTCGCCGACCCAGTCATTGCCGCCTCCGCGACAGACTGCATTCCCTGTTGGACACGCCATCGCGAAGCCACTGGGCAGCGCGTCACGCAGCGCTTCGCAGGTGGGGGCCGCTTCCCAACAAGCGCCGTGGAGCGTCGTCACCAGCGGGGGCGATCTGTCCGGGCTGAGCTGCTTGCCGAGAGAGAGGTGGACAACGCTGTTCGCTACAGTGATGTCCGTTTCGGGCTCGAGGGTCAGAAAGCGCGGTCGCGACGGCGCGACCGTGGGGGCAGCCTTCGGCTCGAGCGGCGAGGTCACCAAGGGCTCGATCGCGCGCTCGGTGCTCGGCTGCGTCGTGAAGCTCACCGGGTTTGCGCTTACAACCGAGTCGGCTCTGGAGCGCGCGCCCAGCGCGACGAGCACGCTTGTGGTCAAAGCAAATAGCGCCCCCGCGCGAGTGAGTCGGCGGGCGCGCGTCGCGCGCGGGGCGAACTGAGGCCCCCAAACAACTTGGGCTCGCTTTCGCTCGCCCAACAGGGGGACTCGTTCCCCTCGCTTCGCGAGGCGAACAAGTTGGCTAATTCGGAACACGCGGTCCTCCCGGCACGCGCACCTGTCCCGAGGAGCTGAATGCTCGACGATAAGGCGGCAGACCCCTGCCGCGCGGAGGTCAAACGACCCTCGGCGTTGTGCGTCTGTCGGCTATCGAGGGCGCCGAGAAGAGT
Organism: Polyangiaceae bacterium; assembly: GCA_046351325.1. Taxonomy (GTDB): domain Bacteria; phylum Myxococcota_A; class Polyangia; order Polyangiales; family Polyangiaceae; genus Xiheicaenibacterium. The sequence continues at coordinate 559,300 of JAXLYR010000003.1, forward strand.
GTGACGAGCAGCCTTGAAAATCGTGTCGCCGACAAACGCGGCTGTGATCAGCCGCGGAGGCGCTCGATCAATCGGTCTCGAAAGAGGCTGTCGTCGAGCGCGGTCTCGAGGACGAAGACCACGAGCTCCTCGTGCGAGAGCGCTCGAAGTTGGTCAGCGAGCGAGGCCGCTGGCTTCGCCGGTGTCGGAGCTTCGCTCGTTGTGCTTCGGCTGGACTCGGCCCCCGCGCTGCGTGGGGCCACTGGCGGGGCAGGAGGAGTTGGTGATTCCACTGCAGTCGCCACGGGCGGGGTGGGGGTGGGGGCGCCAGTCGCAATCGCCGGCATGCGCTCGCTCACGAAGAAGAGCGCGACCGCGACTGCATGCTTGCAGAACGCCTGATCGCGGCCTTGCGGGCAGGAGCACGCGTACGCGAGGCTCCCCTCTTTGGTCCAGATGCGAACCGAGTAGGACTCGGCGCCACGGACGGTCGCGACGATCCCACCATCCTTGCGCTGGACGCCTTCGACGCGGCCCTCTTGGAAATACGCTCGCCCCCGAGCGAACGCCCCGTCGCCGGCGAGCCGCTGAATCGTCTCGTTGTGGAGTATGTTCGCGATGGGAGGTTGCATCCCGCGGCGATTCTACCGGCAGCGCGCTTCGAAACGAAGACGGGCGAATCGACCGGGATGGCCGACTCGCCCGTTGGACCGCGCCAACGAACCAGCGATCAGGTCTTCGCCAGCTCGTTGCCCTGCGCGTCCTTCATCTTGTTGGTCGCGATGAGGATGATGTCGATGATCGACCAGATGCCGCCGCCGCCGCAGGTGATGAGCTTCAGGATGCCGAGGCCGGTGTAGCCGAGGTAGAAGCGGTCGACGCCGAGACCACCCAGGAGGATTGAGAGGATCAGCGCGGTCGTCCAGTTCTTTTGCATCGTCGTTTCCTCTGTTTTCGTTAGCTTCGTGGTGGGTGGGGGCCCCCCGAACGAGTCATCCCTTGGGCCACCCAGGAGGTCTTCAAGCTCACTTGTGCTCTGACAGCTCGAGTCTCGTTACGACTCCGATTCAGTGAGTTCGACCGCCGCACAGGATAAACCCAAACGCCGGCTACTACGCCACTGTTTTCCGCAAGCGCCCGAGCAGAGCGTCGGGAGCTTCATACGAAGAAGGGTCGCGCTTCTTCCTCGCGATCGAGAACTCCGGCGAAATCCTGCCACCGACAGAAACAGTTGCGAGACTCCGCAGAAAGTTGCGAGCGTCGGCGATCCTCGAGGCGCCACGCCCTTCAGAATCCCTGCGCCACGCCTCACTTCCAGCGAAGTGCTCGTGCTCGGGGGCTTCGTGGATCGAATGCTGCATCGCGCTCGGCATGGGCACGGCAGAGCACGCCCCCGCGAGTCAACCGATATTCTCCGGTGCGGAGCGGCGAGCCTTTCGTCGAGCGCCTCTGGATCGCCCTGTTCACCTCGAGACCCAGGCGCGGACAGCCACAGCTCGCAGCGTGGATGTCGGTGGGGGTGGGATCTCGCTGCGAACGGACCTCAGCCTCGCGCTCGGGGAACACGTCAGTGTCTACTTCGAACTCCCAATTGGCTATGGGGTCGAGACCTCGGCTGTCGTTGTTCGTCGAGAGAGCGGGCTCTTTGCGTTGCAGTTCGAGAGCCCGCCTTACGAGGCCGTCGTCGCAGTGCGGTCGTTCTGTCGGGCGAGTGGGCTCCACCCAGCATATCGCACGGCCACAGGCGATCTCCGCAGCCGCCGTCACCTCTAATTGATTGACGCCTGCTTCGATTGACTACTGCTTCGATTGACTACTGCCGTGCCTTGTCGAAGTTCTCGCGAACCCAAGGCTCGATGTCCGAGTCGGACACATAGTTCTTCGCGGTCTTGTCTTTGCTGACCATCGCGAAGCTCGGACACTCGTCTTTGGGTTGAAATGTCTTCTCCGCGACGAGCTTGCCGCTGCGCCTGTCATAGATCTTCACGACAGAGTCCACCTGCGTGACGTTGACGTCGCCCGCGGTCTTCTCATAGCCGCTGCACGCTTTGACCCGGCCGCTCTCCCGTTTCTCGCTGACGGCTACCCAGTCGATGTCCCAGAGCTTGTCGGCGCTGCCCACGAGCTTGATCTGACTGAGGCTGCTGACTTCGACCAAAGCGATAGAGCCGACTTTGCCGTCGTCGGCGGGCTCGCCGTCGAACTTGACGGCGCCGTCGCGGACCTTCGCGAGGCCGGCCGCGACCGCAGCCTCCACACGCATGGCCGGCAGCTTCTCCTCGATTGTCTCCGAGTCCTTGGCTTTGATGGTGATCTGCACCCCGAGATCGACCGCTCCATTGGAGATGGCCTTCAGCGACTGTCCGCCGACTTTGCCGTTCATGTCCACGTCGAGCGACAGGTAACCGGACTCGCTGGTCGTGCCCTTCGTCTCTCCGACCGTGACTTCAGCGCCCGCGGGGAAGTCGCTGAAATAGGTATTCATGAAGAGCGGGTCTTTGTCCTTGTTGCTGCCCGTCATGAAGAACTTCGCGTTGGCCTTGCCGATGGAGAGCTCCGTGTCTTTCCACTTGGCGTCGGAGGCCTTCAGGGTTGTCGCGCCCTTACCTTTGCCGCCGAGTCCCTTGCTGCCGCACGCCGCCATGCCGCACACGAGAACGAGAGTTAGAAGCTGGGTTCTGAGCATAGCGCCCGTTCTACGCTGGTTCGTACGGGATCTGCCCTGAAAAGGGAATAGTGTCACCTGTCCGTGAGCTAGTCCCGTGGAACCGAAGTTTCCTCGCCGGGGCGGTGCGAATTCTTCAAGAAATGCTGGTTCCAGGGGACTAGCGTGGGGGCGTGCAAACGAGCGCCTGGCAAGTCCTCGAGCCCTCCCTCCCCCTACTCGCTGCCGACTATGGTGGCGGTCGCGCGCGCATGGTTGCGCTCGGGCTCGAAGGAGGGGGTTTGGTCGTGTGGAGCCCGGGGGTGCCCGAACGACAGGGCAACGCCCTCGAGGACCTTCGCAACTTCGGCGAACCACGCTTCCTACTGGCGCCGAACCATTTCCACAATTTGGGCATACCGCATTGGACGCGTAGCTTCCCGAGCGCGCGCGTCGTCGCCTCCGAGCGCGCCCGTACTCGCTTGTCGAAGAAGCTCCCTGGGATTGTCATCGATGGTCTCGAGGGGCTGTCGCGGGCGTTGCCGCCTGGGACAAGACTCCTATGTCCGCCTAACGCCAAACAAGGGGAGACCTGGCTCGCCGTCGAGCGCGACACGCTGCGCGCCCTCGTGGTGTGCGACGCCATCGTGAACATGCAGCACGTCTCGATCCCCTTCAAGATTCTCGGGTTTCGGGCGCGACTCATGTTGAACCCGTTCTTCAAGCGGTTCTTCATGGGCGATCGCGCCGCGCACCGCGCTTGGATGCTCGCCGAGTTGGGCGCTCACCCGCCTAATCTCCTCATCCCCGCCCATGGGGAGATGCTGCAGGGAGCGAGGGTCGCTGATGACCTTCGGCGCGTCGTCGAGACCCTGCCTGCCAGGTGAGACCTGGCCCGCGACTCGCTAGTGCTCAATCACCTCGGCGACGAAGCTCTGACCGAAGCCCGTCCCTTGTGGCCAGTCGATGTCCACCCCACCGACATTGGCGGAGGCCGCCTCGGGGGACTCACCGACGAACCCTGCTACCCACTGTTTGCCGAGGCCCGTGTTGACGACCGTGAGCTCGACCCGACCCGTGTCGCCCGCGTAGAGATACCAGCGTGGCGTGAAGTTGTCGTAGTCGTAGCGCGCCACATAACCGACTTCGCGGCTCGCGGTGTCGATGAAAATCGGCCCGAATCCGATGTCGCCCTGAACTGGGTTGGTGAAGGTGGTGGCCTCGACACTACCGACCATCAGAATGCCCGCTTGGCCATTCGCGCGAACGATCCTCTTCGCGCGTTCGTCTGCCTGGCTACCGAGCCGTTTCGCCGTTACGCACATGATCGATAGTCCGTTTACTACCAGCCGAGACAGGAGCAGGTCCGCGCCGTTGTCGGCGAGATAGGGACCGCATTGGTCCAGATCCGCTTGAAATTTGAACTCGCCCACGGCGACGACCTCGTGGTCGTTGCCAGGGGCTGCGGAGGTAAAGGCCAGTCCGACACTCCACTCCTTGGCTGCCACTGCAGCGAGCGACGTGCCGTTCTGGATCTCGAAGACGAGCCCGAACGCAGCGCTCTGGTTGCTTTGGGGAGCCGGTAATTGAAGCCCGTCGACCATGATATTGTGGCAAGTCTGGCTCAAGAGCCAGACTCGATCCTGGTCGTCGACGGTGAGCGCGATGGTGTCCTCATTCGAGGGGATATATCCGTAGCAGCTCGGTCCAAGCGTCCTGTTCTGTAGGAGTTGACCGCTCTTCGAGTACAGGGCCAAGTACCTGAGGGGGCTGTTCGACGCGTTGTCGTAATAGACTCCAGCGACGACGAAGCCATTGCTGACCGCGACCGCGGCGTCCACCAGGCCGTATTCGTTGTGCGGCGCGGCTACGGACGTGTAGGCGTTGCCGTTCCAATGCACCATGAGAGGTGCTTCCAACACCGAGGTGTCGAGTTGAGGCGTCACGGACAGCGAACCGCTGTAGTGGCCAGTAAGAAAAATGTCCTCGTCGGAGTAGACGACCATGTCGAGGAAGGAGACCTCGGGGCTGATCGCGTCATTGGGATTGACGTCAGTGGATATGAGGGCCTTCTTGAGGGTGGGGACGGTTCCCTTGACCGAGAGCAACATCCCCGCATCGTGGGTGGTTTGTTCGAGAAACTCCCCTCCACCCAGTCCTGCAAAGAAGAAGCTGCCATCTCCCAATGGACCTGGGGCAGCCGCCCGCACCGAGCCCTTTTGTTGGAGAGGATTGACCAGCACCGCGGGGCCGAACTCCGCTGCTGTGGGCAGGCTGCCGCCCGCTCCGCCGGTGTCTCCGCCAGCCCCGCCCGTTGGCTCGGAGCCGCCTGCCCCGCCGTGCGGCCCGCCGCCGCTGCCGGCCGAGCCGCCAGGGCCTTTGTAGTCCCCGAATTTGTAGCCCAATATATCACTACAGGCCGTCACGCCGAGGATTGCGCTGAGCGTGAAGAACCAGGGATTGAAGCGTAGAGTTCGCATCGTCATCACAGCGGCCCCATGATCTGCAGCGAGATCGAGTCGGGGCTGAGGATTGGAAGGAAGACGAAGCTGGGCGTGCTGCGCGCCCCGGTGTTGGAGGGTGAGGTGACGGCGTCGGCGACGAGGAGAGCTACGCCGAGCCCCAAGAGCCCCGCGCCGATAGGGACCATCGCGGTCGCGACAGTCGAGTAAGTTTGCCCGCGCTCGCTGGCCTCGTTTGCGGTTCGGGCTTCCTCGTCTGTGTCGCAAACGAGGGCCTCTGTGCAGCCGGGCGGGATGTCGCCGGCCGCGCTCGCGGTGAGCCCGACGAACGTGACGCCGAGAATCTCGACGACCCCGCCCGCGATGAGCCCCGATATACCCGTGATGAAGAGCGGGCTCGGACCCGAGGGAGGCGTCGCCTTCTTTGGAGGGTCGGGGGGCGGAACATCGGGGGGATTGTGCGGCTGGTGGTCGCCGGGGGGCTTCTTCACCAGGCGAATCTCGACGCTCTCACGCGCGCCCTCGCCGAGTGATACTGTCGTGTCCAGCGATTCATACCCCTCGGCCGTCGCGACGACTCGATGGGCGCCGGGATTGACGGGTAGAGCTTCGCCGGTGAGCGTCAGACTGAAGGGCTTGCCGTCCCGCGTGATGGTCAGTCCGGGGATGGTCTCTGCGACGGTGATCGTGAGCCGCGGCAGGCGCACTTCGATCCCGGCCAGTTGATCGTCGATGTAGCGATCCATTGCGGTCCGCCGACGCTCGTCTGGTGTCGATAGGTTGAGCTGCTTCGCCTGGCGCAACTGCTCGTAGGAGCCAGCGAGATCCCCCTCGCGCTCGGCGCATCGGGCGATATTGGCTTGCGTGCCGGGTGATGGGTCGAGCTCCATGCTCTTGCGGAACTTCGGACAGGCGGCTGGCCAGTTGTCCCCATCGGCGAGCGCCAATGCCTCTTTGAACAGGACCTCGGCGGCGACAGGATCCCGAGCCACGTTGGGCTGGGCCCACACTGGCCCAGCGAACAACAGCATCGCAGCGCCGAGGAGGCCAGGTCGCAAGAGCATTGCGGGGCGGGGAGAGGCTACAAGACAAGACATCATCGGCACCGGAGCGGATCCGAGACGCACGGATCTCCGGCCGGCTTCGCGGCGCTGGGTTTGGAGGGGATGTCTGCGCTGTGTGTCGGCGCGACAGGGCCGGCTGTCTTCACGGCGACGGATGCGCTGGGGCGCGCCGTCGTTGTGACACTCGCGGCTGATTCGGAGGCAGTCGAGGCTGTGGCGGTCATCGCTGCAGCCGCTGCGGTCACCAAGGGCTGCACCGCAGGCGGGGGGCGCGGTGGCTCGGTGGGTCGGGACTCACCGGTTGCGACGCTGGTATCGAGGACCGAGTTGTTCGCAATCCCCGTTTGGGTGTGCGTGTTCGAATTCGCCGTTTCGCCCATGCGTGAGGCGAGCAACCAGATCGCCGTGCCCGAAAGGAGCGCCGCAACGCTGCCAATCACCATCCAGACGACTCGGCGCGAGCGCGGGGATGTCTTCGAGTCGAGGGACAGCGAGCCCTCAGTGTGGTTCCCCTTGCGAATGGAGGGTACGGCCTCGGTGATGGCGGTCTCGCGAGAAGGGCTGCTCGCTGCGGCGACGGTGGCGGCGACCGAATCGAAGCGCTTTGGCGGCTGCCGAATCTCTGGTGGTGCGTCGAACTGGGGCGGCTCTTCACGCAGGACTTCCTCGAGGGTGTCGACCAAGTCGCGTGCGCTGTTGAAGCGTCGAGTCGGGTCTGCGTGCGCCGCGCGCTCGAACCAGGCGTCGAATCGCGGGCCCAACTTCACCCCCCAATGGGCGGCGCGTTCGCTCGCGGCACAAGATGGACCCTTTGTGATTTGCACTACGAGCGCGATCACGCTCTCGACCTGCTCGGCCTCGACCTCCCAATAGGCGTAACCGACCAACATCGCAAAGGCGATATGGGCGAGACCGTAGAGGTCGGTCGCGGGCCCGATCCGGTCGCGGCCCTCGATCTGCTCGGGAGCCATGTAAAGCGGCGTTCCGAGCGAGCCTGTGCTCTTGGCGCCGAGCTGCGTGACGACCTTGGCGATGCCAAAGTCAAGGATCTTGACCAGTGTGCTGTGGTCCTCCTCGTCGCAAAGGAAGAGGTTCTCCGGCTTGAGGTCGCGGTGGACGATGCTCTGCGCGTGCGTTTTATCGAGGGCGCGCGAGGTTTGTCGGAGGATCTCGAGGGCCTCGTCGGGGGGGACGCGCGACCGCTGGATTCGCACGGAGAGGTCCCGGCCGTGCAAGAGCTCCATCACGAGGAACGGGCTCCCCGTGGCGTCGTCGACGCCGGCATCGAAGGTCTCGACGATGTTCTTCGAGCGAATGTCGGCGGTGATGATTGCCTCGCGCTTGAAGCGCGCTCGCATGTCGGCGTCGATCGCGAGCTCGGGCAGCATCACCTTGAGCGCACGCCGACGCCGAGTCTCGATGTGGACAACCTCGTAGACCGCCCCCATCCCACCCTGACTCAACCGCCGAACCACCTCATAGCGATTGGCGAACACTGTCCCTGGGGACAGAAAGCTCATCGGGTCGAAGCTTACGGGACTTTGCAGCACCCGAGGGGACCTTTCGCAGAGCGAGAAACGCGGCGCCTTGCTCTACAACCTTCACAACGTACGTCGACGATAGGCCGCTCGTTCCCGCACAGTTTGCGCCGTTCGATCGCTACGAGTCGCACGATGTGCTACTGCGCAGTCCATGACCGCGGACGCCCTTCGAGCAGTCGTCCTCGCGGGTGGCTCGGGTACTCGCTTCTGGCCGGCCTCTCGCGCTGCTCGTCCCAAGCAGTTGCTGCCGCTCGCGGGGGACAAGCCGATGATCGTCGAGACGGTCGACCGGGTTCTCCCACTCACGAGCGGGCCGAGTGGTGTGCTGATCGTGAGCGGCCGCACCACAGAGTTGCAGACGCGCGCGCTCCTCCCTGGACTCGCGACGTCGAGCTTCCTCATCGAGCCCGCCCCGCGCAACACCGCGCCAGCGATTGCGTGGGCCAGCTGGGTGGTCGCGCGTGAGGCTCCCGATGCTGTGCTCGCCGTCTTGCCGAGCGACCACCACGTCGCCGATGTGGTCGAGTTCAGGCGGGTGCTCGGGGTCGCAGCGGACGTCGCGCGCCGCGGAGCGATCACCACGATAGGCATCACGCCCACACGCCCGGAGACTGGCTTCGGATACTTGGAGGTCAAAGCATCCGGCGCATCCGAGGGGGAAGCCAAGGCCCTCGCGGTGCATCGCTTCGTGGAGAAGCCGGACCACGCGACCGCGCAGGCCTACCTCGCGAGCGGCCGCCACTACTGGAACGCGGGGATGTTCGTATTTCGCGCGCGCGACATGCAGCAAGCGGTGCGGCGACATCTGCCCGACGTCGCGGCTCTCCTCGACGAGCTCGACGTCGCCGCGCGCGTGAGCCCCGCAACCGAGGCAGAGGTGCTCTCGAGGATCTTCGTCAGGATGCCGTCGATCAGCATCGACTACGCGGTGATGGAGAAAGAGCCGGGGCTCATGATGGTCCCCGGCGCGTTCGGTTGGAGCGACGTCGGCAGCTGGCAGGCCGCGTGGGAGCTCGCAGACAAAGACGCAGCGGGCAACGCCGCGAGCGCGTCGACGATCCTCGCGGACGCGAGCGGCAACCTCGTCGTCGATCAGCGCTCGGATCGGACGAGCGTGGTGGCCCTCGTCGGCGTCTCGAACACCGTGGTCGTGCTCACGGACGACGCCGCGCTGATCGTGCCACGCGAGCGCTCGCAAGACGTTCGACGCGCAGTCGAGATCCTCGCCCGCGATCGACCCGACCGCCTGTAGCGATCGATGTCGGCAAACTCGACCACGCCCAGCGAGCCCACCGACGAGCGCCAAAGAGCGCGCGCCGCTGCGCTCGCGCTCGAGCCCCTGCTCGACCCCTCGGCCCCCGTGGAGCTCGAGCTCATGCGCCTCCTCGGTGAGCGCGCGCTCGAGCCGCTGAAGGCCGACGCCGAGGCAGCGCGCGCCATCGAGGCCGTCCGCACCGCCGAAGACGCGGCTGCAGTTCGGGCGGCGTGTGCGCGCGCGGTCGCGCTCGTCGGGAGCGCCACGCTGGACCGCGCAGCGCGCTCACGGAGGCGCCGACGCCTCGCCAAGATCGTCGCGATCTGCAGCGTGCTCATCGCGCTCGTCGCGGCGATCCCCGCGCTCCACGATCTCTTGCGTGGCGGGGCGACGTTCCGCGCGAGCTCGGCGCTGCCCGGCTACGAGCAGACGGGTCACTTGGGTCAGAGCGGTCCTTATGGGCTCCTCTTCCACACCAAATGGGAGCGGCGCCCGTGGGTCGTCGTCGACCTGCGGTCGGTCCAGCCGATCACAGGCGTGCATATCGTCAATCGGGCTGACTGTTGCCAAGAGCGCGCGAGCCATATCGCCGTCGAGTTCAGCGAAGACGGTAATTCCTATTCGCGTGTCGCGGAGCGCGAGGAGACCTTCGACGAGTGGGACGTCGAGGCGCCGGCGAACAGTCGGGCGCGCTATGTCCGAATCATCTCGCTTCGCGCAACGATGCTCCACTTCGCGGACATCGTGGTGCGCTGATGACAGCGAGCGCGTCCGCGTCGGGCCGAGTCAAAGCCCTGCTCCGGGCGTCGGCCGAGCGGCCTCGCACCGTCGCCGCGATCGGGTTCGTCCTGTCGCGCGTCCTTTATCGTGTTCTCGGCGGCTTCAAGCTGGACCCGAGCCCGCTCTATTACTTCCTTCAATTCCTCGACCCCTCGTATCTGGAGACCGATCTCACCCGCAGCGTGCTCTCGCTTCATCATCAAGGCCCGCTGCTGAATCTCCTCGTCGGATTGTCACTGAAGCTCTTCGGGCGGGGGGCCTTCGTCGCGCTCGACTTCGTGTTCCTCGCGTTGGGGTTGGGCGCGGCGATCGCCACCGCGGACGTTGTCGCCAGGCTGACCTCACGACCGGTCCTCGCCGCTCTCGGGGCCATCTCGTGGAGCGCGTCTCCCATCACAGTGCTCTACGAGTCCTGGCTCTTTTATCCGCATGTCGTCGCCTCGCTCGCGGTGATTGGCGCAGCGCTCCTCCTTCGCTTCGTTCGAGAGCGGACGGTCGCCTCCGGGGTTTGGTTCTTTTCGGTGCTGGCGCTCATCGGGCTCACGCGCTCCACGTATGGAGCGCTGTGGGTCGGGGCGGTCGCCGTGCTGCTCGCGCTCGTGCGCGCTCTACCACCCAAGACGCTCGCCAAAGCGGCGGCGATACCGGTGTTGGTGCTCGCCCTCAACGCCGCAAAGACGAAGGCCTATACCGGACATGGCTATGGGGACGCCATGCTCTGGCCGAACCTGTCGCGGAAGGTCTTCCAGGAGCTCCCGCGCGGCGAACGCACGCGGATCGTCAAGCTCGGACTCGTGAGCCCCGCGGTCCGCGTGGAGCCCTTCAGCGATCTCGATCAAATGGAGCCGATCCGGGTCCCCCACACGAAGACTGGTATCCCGGCCCTCGACGACGAGCACTCGGCGTCGGGGCGGCCGAACGGCAACGCCATCGAATACGCCCTCATCGCCGAGCAATATTACAAGCCCGACGCTCGCTATCTCCTGTCGCATTATCCCAAGGACTACGTCAGCGGCGTTGCTCGGGTGTTCGTGGACGAGTACCCGAGGCCGGCAATCGACGACACCACACTTCGTTTCAGCCCCAACTATGTTCGACTCCGGTCTGTCGACACCGCGATTCGTCGCGCGACGCTCACTCCGGAGAGCGGGCCGTCCATTCCGCTCGCCGTGGTGCTCGCGGCCGCGTTTCTCTTCGGTTCGGGGGCGACGCTATTGGCGTCTTCGAGGGCGTCTCGGACGCTGCGGGCCTTCTCGGCTTTTGCGACGCTTACAATCCTTTACGTGACGTTAGTGACGGTGCTGATCTCATGGGGTGACTTCCCTCGCTATCGATACGAGGTCGACGCGCTCTCCTGGATTCTCCTCTTGGTCGGCGGGGCCAGTCTGGTCGACACCGTCAAAGGTGCGCTCGACGCTCGACGGGCGAGGTCTCCGAGTGTAGCTTCGGCGCCCTCATGACACGCCCTTCCGCTGAAGAAACCCTCGATTGGATGCACGTCTCCGAGGTGCTCGAGGGGCGACTCAACATCAAAGTCCTGCCCAACGGTCGCAAGGCGATCGTCGTGCGAGAGGCAGGCGAGATACGGGTCTTCGACGAGGTCTGTCCGCACCTCGGCGCGGACATGGCTGAAGCCACCTATTGCGCAAAGGACCGCACGCTGCAGTGCCGGTGGCACGGCTACCTGTTCTCCACGGTCGACGGGCGAATGACGGACAATCCCAACGAGCGGTTCATGCAGCTGCTCCGACAACCGTCCAAACACTTCAACCCGGAGCGCAAGCCCCGATACCTGCTCGCGCAGCTGCCGTGGGTGTTGTTCGACGACCGCATCTATTTCCTTCGCAGTCGTGCGAGAGACGATGTCTCCCAGTCTGCGGACGGCGCTCAAGAACGAGATGGAGCCGCGCGATGAAGCATCGATTCGAAGTCTTGTACGAGCTCGACACGACCCTCGGCTGCGCGGTCGCTGCCTACTTGGACGCCGAACACTATGTGTTCCTGCACAACAAGTACTCGCCTCGATATGAGGTCTTGAAGCACGAGGGCCGCACGATCCGAATTCGCCAGAAGTGGCGCCAAGGCAGGGTCTGGGTCGGCCAGCTCTGCACGACCGAGTACGTCCCGCCTGCGCGGTTCTTGAACTACGATATGTCGGGTTTGCCGGTCTATATGCCGAGCATCCACAACCTCATCACCACGCGGACCGAGCTCTTCTATTACCCGGATACGACGGGTGAGAAGACGATTAGCCACTTGGTGGTCGACCTCGAGCTACCTCGCTTCTTGGCGCCGCTCCTGCCCAAGCTCGAGGAGCGGATGATCTCCTTGAAGAAGGAGAAGGACTACGAGGATATGGAGATGATCTTCCGCCGCGAGCGCCTCTTCGGGCGAGGCAACGTGCGCGGCTACCTCGGCGACCATCAGTTCATGCTCCACAAGGACGACTTCGTGGAGCACTTCGGCACCAAAGAGGCCGAGGCCCGCGCCGCGGAGCTCGCGCTCGCCGCGGCGCCCATCTCCAAGCAGCGGGTGGGCGTGCGCGAGCTGTTCGTTTGACGTCCAACGAACGCGGCGGTCAGCGTCGCGTCGCGCGGACGTGGATGTAAGCCCAGATAGCGCGTGGCAGAACACTCGCCGCTGCTCGCTCGAGCGCCGCGACTGGACCATCGAGCCAGTGCGCGCGGGGCGCGCCGAGCGACGGGTGGAACACCAAGCGATGCAGCGGTAGCGGCTGGTGGCGCGCGACGGTGGCGAGCTCGCAGCCGTCGCGGAAGAGCCCGCTCAGGAACGACGGCGTCGAGCGCAGCTCACCACGCTCGGCGGGGTTCAGCGCCGCGTGCATCGCGATGAGCGGGTTGTAGCGACACGGCTCGAGGACATCGACGCGCCCACCCGGGCCGAGCACGCGGTGGACCTCGCGCGCAGCGCGCTCGGGTTCGTCGAGGTGATGAACGACGTCTCGGATGAGGACGTGATCGAAGGAGCCGTCGGGGAAGGGGAGCTCGTAGGCCGAGCCTTGGACGAGGCGAGCGTGCTCGAGGAGCTCGCGCGCGACGGTGAGCTTGTCCTCGAAGAGATCGAGGCCGACCGCGCCACGCGGATCACCGAGGTGGAGCAACGTCGCGCCCTCCGCGCAGCCGAGATCCAACACGCGCTCACCGAGCGGCAAGAAGCACGCGCGCACGAGGCGGGCCTCTTCGCGGGCGAGGATGGGGTGGGTCGTCTGCCACTCGGCGTGGGCGCGGTCCGCGTGACCGAACGCTCCCGCGAGGTGCTCTTCGACCTTCACAGCTTGATGTGCTTCCACGTGCCCCGTCGAAAACGGAACACGGTCGCCGACGCGAGACCCACGATGTAAATCACCGCCGCGAGGAAAATCCCGACGATCCCGAGGTGCAGCGTGAAGCCGAGCAAGGCTGCGAGCGGGACGAGACAGAGGAAGTGCAAGAGCAGCTCGGCCACCATCACGAACTTCGTGTCGCCCGCGCCGAAGAGGGCCTGCGTGAGGATCATCCCAGTCGCGATGACCGGCGTGCAGATCGCCATCATGCGCATCGGCAGGAGCGCGTGCTCGCGCACCGCATCGCTCGAGGCGACGAAGTGCAGCATCGGGACGGCGAACACGGCCTCGATCAACCCGACGACGCCGAAGATGACCAGGCCGAGCTGCACGCTGGCCCAGCCGAATCGCTCGGCCTTTGCCCCATCCTTCTCCCCGAGGGACTGCGATACGAGCGTCGCGGTGGCGGTGCCGAACGCGAGGCACGCGGTGAACGTGAGCTTCAAGATGCCGACGATGACGGTCGTGGACGCGAGGTTCACGGGCTCTGCCTCGCCACCCGGATCGAGACGACTCGCGATGCCGGCGAAGAGCCCGAAGCCCGTCATCACGAAGATGGTCGCGACGCCGCCTGGGATCGAGGTCTTGAGGATCGACCAGAGCAGAGTCGGGTTGAATTTCTTCAAGTCGAAGGGCCGGTAGCGCAGCCGATATTCGGCCTTCAACGCATAGCCGATCATGATCGCGAGCCCGACGTACGTCGAGATGACCGCCGCGAGCCCGGCGCCGGCGATGCCCATCTTATGGATGCCGAGACGCTGGTTACCGAAGATGAGCAAGATGCATAGAACGACGTTCAAGATATTCATCGTGACGGCGGACACGAGGTGCACGTGTGTCTTGCCGATGCCGTCGAAGAAGGCCTTGAACGCGAACGTCGCCGCCATGGAGACGACGCCGAGCAGCCGGTACGCCAGGTATTGATGCGCGGCTTGGTGCGCACCCGGCTCGGTCGGGCTCGAGTGGAACATCTGCCTGAGGAGCAACGGCGTGAGCAGGTAGCCGAGCAGGCAGAAGATGATGCCCGCGCCGAAGGCGAACGCGGCGGCGTTGAAGAGCACGGCGCCGGCCTTGTCATCCTCACGCTCGGCGAAGCGTCGCGCCGTGAAGGCCTGCGTCCCGACGGCGATGCCGGAGAGCGAGCCGCCGAAGGCCCAGAGCAGCACGAGAGACGGCAGGAGCGCGCCCTGCGCATAGGTCGACTCGGGCGTCGGCAACCGGGCGAAGAAGACAAGGTCAATCTCGTTGACGATGCTCTGCGAGAGCATCCCCACCACCGTGGGCAGCGCCAGGAAGAAGACCGTCCGGTGGGGAGGGCCCGAGGTGACGACGTTGGTCGTCGTCGCAGCGCTCGCAAATTCAGCCATGCTCGGTTGCTTGGCGTTAACACATCCCCACGGTCGGCGCCCACTCTTCGCCGAAGGCGTGTTCCGTTACCCGGGGGAGGGTGGCACGTCCGCGCGCGTGGTCATTCGGCCCTCGATGATGCCCGCGTCGACCGTCATCGCGATGCAGAGGCCCGCGTCGAGGAAGAGGGACACGATGGGCGTCGTGACGCTCGCGTCCTCCCACGGGATGGTCCAGCCGTGGTCATCGCGCACGTAGATGCGTGAGGTGCTCGCCGCCCACGGCTTGCCGAAGGGGTCGAGCGCGAGCGCGCTGACGAGAGGTTCGCCTGGGATTTTCTCGATCGACTGCGTGTCGGAGTCGCGCGTGAGCACCACGCCTTGCGTGCCCGAGACGTACCCGATGGCCTTGCGCGGGCGTGCGGCGCTCGTGAGGAACGCACGAATCTCGTTGTCGACGGGTAGCTCCTCGAGGTCCCAATCGAGCGCGTGGTAGAGCGCGGCGTAGGCTCCGCCGCCCTGCTTGCGCCCGCCGATGAGCCAGCGCCCGTCGTCGAAGCGCGAGATGGTGCTGATCGAGGCGACGTTCGGGAGGCGCAGCGGCTTGAGCCAGCGCTTCGTCGCGTAGGTGTGGAGGCAGACCGCGTTCGAGTTGTCGACCGTGACGAGCACGCTGATGTCGTCGAGGTCCCCGCCGAAGGTCTCGACGCGCTGAGCGTCGCGAGGGCCCGGGACGAGCTCGACCGCGCCGCCCGTCGTGTAGATCGCGATCTGCCCGTCGTCGCCGCCGAGGATCCATCGACCTGCGCTGACGCGCTGTACGAAGCGCACGCCACCCGCGAGGCGGAGGCCCTCGGTCGACGCGACCTTCCAGCTCGTGCCGTTCCAAAACGAGAGCCCGTCGCTCGTCGCGGCGATCGCGCGACCGTGTCCATCCCACGCGACGCTGCGGATGACGAGGCTCGAGCCGGGTTGATGGAGCGTGGTCCAACGCCAGCGATCCGGGCCGGTGATCGATGCCTCCATCGCGCGCGGGAACGTCGTGGTGAACGACTGCTCGCGGCGCCGCTGCGGCGTCGCGAGGTGGGGGAGGATCATCGACGAGACCGCGAGCGCTTCGGCGAGGCGCGCGTCTGGCTTCACCGCGGCGGCCCATCCGAGCACGAGGTCGATCGAGCGGCAGGCCTTCTCGTTCTTGCGGAGATCGGGGTGCAGGCCGCTCATCTCGAGCAGGCTCTTGCGACGCCCCGTGAGCGACCTCATGACCTCGGCCATCGAGTGAAAGAGGGGCTCGCCGGTGAGGATGAAGAAGATCGTCGACGCGAAGCTGAATACATCCGTGTAAGTGCCGACGGCGTCCCCGGTCGTGAGCTCGGGCGCGGCGAACCCAGGCGTCCCCACGAGCGAGCCCGACAGCGTGCCGGACACGCCGCTCGGACGCGCGACGCCGAAGTCTGCGAGCTTGAAGACCTCGTCGGCGCCGCGCCCCGTGCAAAGGACGTTGTTGGGCGTGAGGTCGCGATGGATCACGCCGACATCGTGGACCGCGGCGAGGCCTTGGCCGATGCAATCGACGGCCTGCGCGGCGCGCGCCGGATCGAACGCGTAGCCAGTCTCACGCAGGCTGCGTCGAACACGCTGCGCGAGCGTCGTGCCGAGCGCGCCACCGTGGACGTACTCGACCGCGACCCACGGGAGCACGAGCGATTGGTTGCCGCGCTCGATCGGCAGCGAGCCCGTGTCGATGAGTCGAATCACGAAGGGCGTCGGCGGGACGCGCTCGTTCAATCGCCCGAGCGCGACGGCCTCTTTGCGAATGAGGAGGTTCGCGGTCTCACCGAGCTTGCGCACGAAGGCAGGGCGGAGGACCTTGATGACGACAGGGGCCTTGCCGTGAGGAGCGATGCGCTGGGCGAGGAAGGCGACGGCGCCGCCGCCTTTGCCGAGCGTCTGCTCGGCGCGGTAAACCACGTTCGGCGAGATCTCGGAGGGGATATCCGAGCCGATGAGGATCTGAAGGTTCTCGTCTTCCGGGGGGACGCGAAGCTTCATTGGCCGTGGCCGGGCCCCAGAATGTTCGCCATCTTGCTTACAGGGTCGAAACCTTCGACGTGCGGCGGGTGGTGGCACTGCGCGACGCAGGTCTTCGGATCAGGCTTCTGCACGATGAACCCGACGTTGTTCTTCGCGTCGACGTGGAGCGAGCCGGGACCGTGACAGACCTCGCATTGCACGTTCTTGAGCGTGTCGACGTGGGTCACTGTGCTGCCGCCAGGCTGATCGTAACCGGTTACGTGGCATGACACGCAATCAAGGTTGAACTCGACGAATTTCTCCTCGAGCACGCGATAGGCGTTCGCGTGAGGGGTCTTGTCCCAGACGGCGCGCTCGGCAGCGTGGCATTCCGTGCATTTCTCCACGCCGACGTAGTGCGCTTGCCCTTCGGGCGCCGGCTGCGGAACGCGGTCCTTGAACGCGACCTTGTTGCCTTCGTTTACACGTTTGTAATAGGAGAGCACGCTGGCCGCGACGGCCTCGTCCTCGCCGAGGCGCTCGCGGACCTCGAGCAAGCTGTAACGGAAGAAGCTGCCCGTCGCCGGAGGCTCTGTCGTCGACTCGAGGTCGGCCTGGCGCTGTTTGAGATTCTGCAGGTCTTTGCGACGCGCGGAGAGATCGTCGGTCCGGACGTTCTTGTCCTTCTCCCAACCATTGATGCGGTTCTCGAGATCGCGGATCTGCATCTGCACCGCGACGAGCTCCTCCGCGCGCTTGACGCCGCCCGCGTCGGCCAGCGTGATGCGGCCCGACGAGCCCTCGGGCTCGCGCAGGTAGAGATCGAGCACAGCCACGGTCTGCAGGTGGTTCGAAGTCTCGACGACGATCGTGTCGCCGATGAGCGTCGCGGGCTTCGGCTGATCGTTGATGTCGCCCTTCTCGCTGGGCTTGCCGACGACGAGCACGTCGATCCCAGGCGTCGCGTCGAGGAGCTTCAGTGCGGTCGCGCGGGGCGCGGTGACGAGCGCGACGACGATGCGTGCGCCGTCGGCTCGAGCGGCCGCGACCTCTTTGCCGAGGGCGTCTGCAGCAGCGCTCAGCGTGAGATCCTTCGGCGAGTTGGAAGCACCGAGCTCGACGACCCCGACGGCCGCGATCTTGTAACCGCTGATCTCCGTCGTCGCGCGCTTCGTGAGGGCGCTCGAGCCGCTCGCGTTCGCTGCAAGAAAGCTCGCGTTCGAAGATTTCGCGAGCGTCTCGAACGCGGGGAGGCCAGCGCCGAAATCGTTCGCCGCGGGCGCCCACGCGAAGAGCCCCATGCTGCGCGCTGCGGTCGCGAGCGCGTCCGCCTTCCACTGGGCTTGGTTCGCGGACTCGCCGGTCGTCGTCGGCTCTTGGTAGAAGAGCGGGCCGGCGCCCAAGAGGAGCGAGTCTTTGACCTTCGCGCGCTCGTTCGTCAGATACGAAGCGAAGTACTTCGCGCCGCCGAGTTGATCCTTCGAGCAGCCGCAGGGCTCGAGAGCGCCCGCGACGTTGCTGAGCAAATAGAGGCGCACCGTCGGCGTCGACGGGATGTTGGTCGCAGCCGTCGCGGTACCGCCACCACCACCGCCGGTGCACGCGGCACCTGCGAATCCACCGACGAGCGCTGCGCCGAGCAGCCCCGACCACGCGAGGCGCGCGACGAGTCGCGGAGCTCGCTCACGAAAGAGAAAGGCCCGCACGGTCTTGCTCATCGACGCGGTTCTTAGCACGTCCCTCGGGGGGTTGCGTCGAACGCGCGGAGTGCTTCTCTCTTGGGGATGGGCTCGATCTCGATCTCGCTGCATCCGGAGCAGAAGGCGATCGCGCCCTCCTCCATCACGCGACTCTACGTCGCGCTGCGCGTGACCGCAGCGGGCGAGCCCCTCGAGCGACGCCCGCCGCTCTCGACGGTGCTCGCGCTCGACGCATCGGGATCGATGGCCGGCCCGCCGATCGAACACGTCATCGCGTCGGTCGAGGCCATCGCGGACATGGTCGACGACAGCGACGCGATCGGTGTCGTCTTGTTCGCGGATCGCGCGTCGGTGTTCCTGCCGATGACCGTGATGGACTCGATCGGTCGCCGCACATTGAAGGGGCGTGTTCGCAGGCTCCGCGCCGACGGCCACACGAACATCGAGGACGCGCTCGTGAAGGCGGTCGAGCTCCTCGAGAACGAGCCCGTGACCAACAAGAAGAGCGTCGTGCTCCTCTCGGACGGCGAGCCCAATCGGGGTGCGGCGAGTCCTGCGGCGCTCGCGGCGCTCGCGACCAACATTCGCAGCAGAGCCGCCGTCGCGACGCTCGGTTATGGCGTGCGTCACAACGAAGACGTGCTCACGGCGATATCGGACGCGGGCGGCGGTCGCTACCACTTCATCCAAGACGCGAAGCTTTGCCAGCGCCAGATCACCATCGCGGTCGGCGCCCAAGCCGACGTCGTCGTCGACGGCATCGAGCTGCTCGTGCGGCCCGCGCCGGGCGTCGAGCTCGTTCGGTTTGTGGCGCAAAGCAACGTGCGCTTCAAGAACGGTGGCGCGGCCATTCCCATTGCCGATATGGAGGACGGCGCGGAGCGAATCATTGCGCTCGAGCTCGTCATCGACGGCGCGCAGGTGCTCCTCGGCAGGCTCGCCGACGTCGAGGTTCGTTATCGTGATCCGAAGTCGCAGATCACCGAGGTTTGGGCCTCAGCGGTCGAGGTCGACGTGCGAGACGGGGGCGGCTCGGTCGACCCGGCCGCGGCGGCGCTCGTGCTGCTCGCGCGCGTCGAAGAGGAGCGCACGCGAGCTCGCCACCTCGCGGATCGCCAGCAGTTCGACGGCGCCGCGGCGATCCTCCGCAACCTGCTCGCGGAGATCGAGGCCGCGCCCGGTTACGCGCCCGCCGACGGCTCCGATCTATGGGAGGCGCACGAGCTCTTGGTCGACGAGATCGCGGCCTTCGAGCGTCGCCCCGACGCCGAGGCTTACACGCTCTTCCGCAAGCAGACGATGCACCTCAAGGTGACGGACCATTCGCCGTCGCAGATCTCGATTCGACGTGGCTCCAACACGAGCAAGCTGCTCGAGGTCATGCCGTCGGCAGCGCCCCCAGCGCAGCTCGTCGCGCTCGACGGCGCGAACGCGAACCACGTCTATCCGATCGGCGATCGATGCACGATCGGCAGGACGGCCGCGGCGGACGTCGTCCTCGAGGCGCCCGAGGTCTCGCGCCGCCACGCTGAAATTTTCGCGGCAGACGGCGCGCATTGGATAAGCGATCTCGGCAGCACCAATGCTACCTGCGTGAACGGCGTTCGGTTGACTGCAGGGATTCGTTCGCTCGCTAACGGCGATGTCATTCAGATCGGCGAGCTTCGATTGCGCTACGAACGGCTCTGACGTCTGGACGCGTTCGCGTCCTTGTCCCACGGCGCGCTGTCGTGAATCCTCCTCGGGTGACCGAGGCGATCACGGCAGCAACGAGCCCTGTCGGAGAGCGTTCGGGGGATGCGGCCCCGGATCTTCTCGCGTTCGTCGACGCCCTGTCTCCGGGCGGCAAGCGGCCGCGGCCTTTACGCAAGCTCTTCGAGCGACTCGCGCACATCGACTATCGCGGTGACATGTTCGAGCGCGAGGAGGCCGTCGTGGGCCTCGCGGACTGGATTCGCACGGGCGGCGACGTCCCCGCGATGCCGGGGTCGCTCGCGCTCGAGCGCGGTCCGGTGCGCAGGCTTCGGGTGCTCGTCGAGGCGCTGTCGAAGTTCGCGTTCTTCAGGCTCCGTTTGTCGGGGTCGATCCAGCGCCTGCTGCGCGAGCTCTCGGCGAACGAGTTCTTCGGCAAGCTCGGGATCCCCGGTGATCGAGGGCTGCTCACCGAGACGGTCGATCGCCTGTCGAAGCGGCTCATGCCGCAGCCCATCGACGAACAAGACATCACGCAGCTCGTCGCGCGGCTCTTCCCGAGAGCGAGCGACATCAAGTGGCTCGCGAGCGTGCCGCCGGACCTCGTGCTTCGCCTCGTTCGGCTGCTCCGAAACCCGACGTTGCCCGAGGACGTGGAGTCGAGCGCGCGCCGCTCGAGGATGCTCTCGCGAGGTGATTTGCCCCTCGGCGCGATGCCTTCGGTGCCCGACGCGCCGTCGTCGGTGCCTCCGCCTTCGAGGACGTACACGATCTTCGCGCCGCTCCGCGCCTCGATCTTGGAGGCCATCCTCTTGCTCGCGCTCCGCGTGTCTGCGGCCGGTTTGTCCGACGCGATCCGCGCGCGCGCGCCGTCGACGACGCTCTCCGATTCGCCGTTCTTTCGGCTGCCGCGGAGCATCGACAACCTGCTCGCGACGCCGCGCCACGACGAGGAGGAGATCGGCCTCTGGGCCGGTGAGTGCAACCTCATCGTCGAAGAGTGTCGCAAGGCGACGGCGGTGGTCTTCGCGAAGCTCGAGGAGACCGGCGTCAGCGTCGACGTCGTCTATCGCCTCGAGCTCATCGACAAAAGCCTCAAGCGCATCGAGCAGCTCGTCGACATTCTGCTCACCGGGGACTCGCAGGATCACGCCCTGAAGTCCAAGCAGCTGCTCGTCTCGTTGCTCGAGGAGCGGCGGCGCCACGTGAGCCTCACCGACATCGGGCGCACGACGACGCGCCTGCTCGCGCGCAAAATCATCGAGCGCGCGGGGACGACGGGTGAGCACTACATCACGGTCACGCCCGCCGAGTTCGTGAAGATGTTCTTCAGTGCGGCGGGCGGCGGCGTGCTCACGGCGGGGACGACGGCGCTCAAGTTCTTCATCGGCCATCTGCACCGACCTCCTCTGCAGGAGGGGCTGCTCGCGGGGACCAACTACGCTGCCAGCTTCCTCTCGATGCAGCTCTGCGGCTTCACGCTCGCGACGAAGCAGCCCAGCATGACGGCCGCGGCGCTCGCGGGCGCGCTCAAGGAAGACCGCAAGGATCACTCGGCCGTCGTCACGATCATCGCGCGCCTCGTGCGCTCACAGCTCGCCGCTGCGGCGGGGAACGTCCTCATGGTGATCCCCGCGTCGATCGCGTTCGACGTCTATTGGAACCGCACGCGCGGCACGCACCTGTTCGACGCGGAGTACGCTCACAAAACGCTGCACAGCCTGCATCCGACCGAGAGCGGGACGCTCCTCTTCGCGGCCGTCACGGGCGTGATCCTTTGGGCGTCGAGCCTCGCCGCTGGGTGGCTGGAGAATTGGGCGGTCTATCGCCGCATCCCCGAGGCCATCGCAGAACATCGCCTTCGACGCATCGTCGGGCAGCGCGCGATGACGTGGCTCTCTCGGTTCTTCGCACGAAACATCGCGGGCTTCGGCGGCAACGTGGCCGTAGGCATGATGCTCGGCCTCGTCCCGATCTTCGCGACGTTCGCGGGCGCGCCGCTCGAGGTTCGCCACGTGACGCTCTCGACGGGCTCGGTCACGTACTCCGTGTGCACGCTCGGCGTCGGAGCGCTCTCGAGCCCCGAACTCAAGAGCGCGGCGCTCGGGATCCTCTGCATCCTCGGGCTCAACCTCATCGTCTCGTTCACGCTCGCGTTCGGCGTGGCCCTGCGCGCGAGAGAGGTCCCGTTCATCGACGCCCTGCGGCTCTTCGGCGCCGTCCTCCTCGGGTTCTTCAAGTCGCCGGCGCGCTTCTTCTTGCCTGTCGAGAAGGGCGCAGTCGCGGCGACCCATCACTGAGCTCCACGACTGAGCTCTCTGCTACTCGGCGGCCACGGCCGCCGCGTCGTCGACCTCGCGCTCGTGTTCGTTGGTGTGCAGGCCGAAGTTCCAGAGCCTGCGCCCGCCGACCAGCGCGAGCAGCGCGACGAAGCCGATCTGGAAGAGGCCGACCCGCACGAGCATCGCGGGGATGCCGACAGCCTCGGCGAGGCCCGTCGCGACGCCCTCGGCGAGGATGTCGCCCACGATCGTGAAGAAGGCGTAGAGCGCCGCGATCCGACCACGCATGCTCGCGCTCGAGGCGCTGTTCTGCGCGAGCTCGGCGAAGGCCGTGCTCGTGAGCGTGAGGCCGCGGTCGGCCGCGAGGACGAGGGAGAAGGGCACGATCGCCGAGGCGACCCCGCGACCCGCGACGTTGCCCGCGAGGGTGATGACGGCGCCGTCGAGGAGCATCAGCCCGAGGAAGAGGCGCCCGAAGCTCTTCACCTTCGGCGCGAGCATCGGCAAAAGAACGATCGCGACGAGCGACACCGCGGTCCAGCCGAGCTCGGAGTAGCGGACGGCGTCGTCGCTCCCTCCCAGGATCTGCTTCACGATCATCTTGCCGTCGTAGGTCTCGGTGACGATCTCGACGATCCAGCAGCCGCCGAGGAGCGCGAGCAGCGGTCGCTGCTCACCCTTCGCGAGGAAGCGGAAGCCGTCGCGCAGCGTCGCCCCGAAGTGACGGACCCCGCCGCCGAGCTTCGACAGGCCGCTCGCGTTGGAGCCGCTTCCGTTGGTCTCGTCCGCGGGCGCGCGAACAGTGTCCGCCCACGAGAGCTCCGCCGAGGTCTTGAAGGGGTGGCAGCCTCTTCCTATGACGATGATAAAGCCAATATTCGTGAGCACGTCGAAGGCGAAGAGCGGCCAGAACGCGCCGTGGACAGCCCCCATGATGACGCCCCCGAGGAGCAGCCCGAGCAGGGAGGAGAAGGTCTTCAGCGTGAAGATCATCGCGCTCGCGGTGAGCAGGTGCGTCTTCATCAGCCGCGGCGCGCCGACCTCGTCGAGGAGGGGCGCCCCGCTCGCCGTCGTCTGACGCTGCTCGCGTGTGAGCAAATCGACCTCGAACGCGATGCGCGTCGGGCGGAGCGCGGTCTTCATGAACGCCGACACCATGACGTACGGCAGGATCGAGCCGATGGTCGGTCGCCCGCGCATGATCATGAAGACGAGCGCGCCGAGGGCGATGGTCTCGATGCTCCGCGCCCACAGCACCAGGCGATAGCGCCAGGCAGCGAGCGCTCTCGGCGAGCTCTTCACCCAATCCGCGAGCGGCCCCGACACGAGCGTGCCGAGCAAGAAGCAGCCGAGCGCGGGGATGGCGAGGCGCGCGCGCTCGCGCTGGTCGGTGAAGAGCTGCGTCGTCATCAGCATGGTGGCCCACGCCGAGACAGCGATGCCGACGTCGTCGATGATCGCCGCGCCGAGGTAATGCCGGAGCTTGGGCTCGTCGGCGAGCGCGGTTCGATAACGACGAGCGAGCGAGACGAACAGAGAGCCAATCATCCGCGACTCCTTCGCGAGCGAAGGGCTCGCTCGTCACTCCCCCATAGCGACCGTCGTGCCAGGAGCGCGGCGGCGCGACCGCGCGGGAACAGGGATTGGTGCGTTCGAGCTTCTGTCCACCGGAGCGGACACGCTGACCGCTCGGCCGGTCACCGCCAGTCGATCAGCGGAACGGCCACCAACCCTTGCGCTTCGGCTGGTCGGATTGAGGCGGCGAGGTCACCCTGCCGGCGTCGCCGCCCTCGTCGTCTTCGAGGTCGGCGAGATCCCGGATGCCGCTCGTCGCCGTCGCGGTCGCCGTGCCGAGGGAGTTGGGTTGTGAGTATCGATTGGCGAGATCCGCAAAGCTGCTCAGGAACGCGTCGCTCGAGGCCGGCTGCGAATTCTCCTGTTGGACGGAGACGATATTGAAATGCTGCTGCAGCGTCGCGTTGAGGAGGTCCCCAATATCGAGCTTCTTGCGGCGCGCCTGGAAGTCACGGACGAGCTTGGCGACGTCGAAGGACGTGACCGAGTGGCCGGAGCGCACGAGCCAGCGACTCAGCGCATCGGCGAACTGCTCACCGCTCTGAAAGCGCTCCGCCGGCTCTTTCGACAGGGATTTGCGGATGATCCCCATCAGCTCTTCGTCGATGGGCTGGCCGTATTGCATCAGCGCCGGGATTTGAGCGCGCGCGACGAGCTTGATGGTCTCTACGTCCGTCTTGCCCTGGAAGAGCTTCTTACCGGCGATGAGCTCCCATAGCATAGCTCCAACAGCGAAGAGGTCCGACCGCGGGTCCACCTGCTGCGTCTCGATAGCTTCGGGAGCGAGGTACGAATACTTACCCTTGATGACGCCCTCTTCCTCGGCGGCCATGTTGGAGTTCGCCTTGGCGAGCCCGAAGTCGGCGACCTTGACCTCACCGTGTTTGGTGATGAGCACGTTCGGGGGAGAGACGTCGCGATGGACGATTCCGAGGCCCGCGCCCTTGTCGTCGGTGAGGGCGTGCGCGTAGGCGAGCCCCTCGCAGACGCGCATCGCGATGTGCGCGGCCTCCGGGATGGGGAACGGGCCGCGCATGTCCGAGATCCATTGCATTAGCGAGCGCAGGTCGGCACCGTCGATGAACTCCATGACGATGAAGTAGGTGCCGTCGCCCATTCCAATGTCGAAGACCTGCACGCAATTCGAATGGGAGAGACGTGCGCCGAGGCGAGCCTCGTCGATGAACATCTCTATGAATTGCTTGTTCTGAGCGAGGTGGGGGAGCACGCGCTTGATAGCGACGTCTTTGCGAAAACCCTGAAGACTCGCGCTCTCGGCCCTGAAGACTTCGGCCATACCCCCGGCTGCGATCCGCTCGATTACGCGGTAGCGCTGCTCGCTCGACATCCCATGAAAATACACGACTCGAGGCCGACTCGGGCCCGAATTCCAAGGCGCGCTCGTGAGGCGTCGGTCGAGAGTACAGTGTGGAATCCAGCTCTCGTGTAGGCTTGCGCCGTGGAAGCGCACGGAGTCCGGCTCGAGACCTACGCGGGGATCGTCACGGCGCTCGCCGAGGGCATCTCGCTCGAAGACGTCCTCAAGCAGGAGAACGTCGACGCGGAGGTCTACGCAGACGCGGAGTTCGAACTTCGCAATCGGATGTCGCAGGAACCAGCCGTGATGGAGGCGTTCCGACAACACTGCGCAACCGCCGAGGACACGCTCAGCCGCAAGGTCGCGCCGCTCGACAATGATGCTGCCGCGTGGGTCGCGTTCAACAGCGCGATGACCTCGAGTGGGGACGCGCTGACCTTCCTCAGCGACCTCGGCCTCAACGCCAATGATCTGTCGCGTCTGCAGCGGCAATGGCGCAAGCGCGCGGAGAGCTCCAAAGAGACGAAACAAGCGCTCGCCGACGCGGCCAAGAAGCCCGGCGCGGCGCCGACCAAGATCGACACCACACCTGTCGCCCTCAAGCGATTCCCCTGGTCGCCCGGCGCAGAGCCGCAGGCGGCCGCTGCCCCGACCTCGTCGGCGGCCGCTCCGGCTTCGTCGAGCTCACCCTTGTTGGTGCGTGAGGGAGGCCTGCTCCCCGTCGAGCGGGACGCGGACCTTTATGCATCCGTCCTCGTGGCGATCGAGCTCCTGCCCAATTCGCGCGAGGCGCTCCTCGCCCGCGTCGGCGTGAAGGAGGCAGGCTTCTCGGGGCTCGTCGAGAGCTGGGAGAAGCGATTCCAATACGACGTCGAGCTGCGCGTCGGCTTCAAGCTCAGGATGGGGGAGCAGCGCTCGGCGCTGCGCGCGCTGCTCGCGGGCGCGAAGCTCGAGGTCGCCTGATCTCGACGTCGCCCGAGCTCGAGATCGCCGATCAGGATTGGGGGCGTGCGTGCTCGGCCGCGACCTGTCGCAGAAACTCGGTCGCGAGGCCTGCTGGCAGGACGACGGGCGGCAGAGCTTTGGCGGGGATTTGATGCGGCGCGAGCGCTGACGGGCCGGCCGCCGAAACGGCCGCTGGCGCGGCGAACAAGGGAGCCGACGCGACCGCGGGGGCAGCCGGAGCGGGATTCATCGCAATGGCAGGCGGCTGTGCCATCGCGGGGTTCATTGCAATGGCAGGCGGCTGTGCAATGGCAGGCTGCTGCGGAATGGCGGGCTGCGGAATGGCGACCGGCTGCGGAATGGCGACCGGCTGTGCAATGGCGACCGGCTGCGCGAGGACAGGCGCCCCCTGCGCCGCCATCGGCGCTGCAACGGGCCGCTGCCCTTGGTTCTGGGGGAAGGTCTCGGCTTGGAGCGGGTCCGCGGGGAGAGAGGCAGCGCGAGGCTCGGCCCACGGGGTCTTCGCGGGAGCTTGGCGAACCGCACCACCCTCGAATGGAAGAATCGGGCTCGAGGAGCGCACCGCCCCCGCGGCGGTGACGTCGAGCGACCCGGCAGGCGCGACCTCGGGCGTCGGCGCGCTCCTGGCGAACGGGAGCGTGTCGGTCCCGAGCGCGCCCAATCGAATGGCGCCCGTGCGATCGAGCTGCGGCGAGGCGCTCTCCTCGGGCCCCTCTTTGGCGTCGTCCGGCACTGCGGTGAGGTCGATGCTGTCCCAATCGACGGCCTCACCCTGAGACGAGACGCCGATCGCGATGACGCCGCGTGAGCTACCGAACTGAAGCAGCGGGAGCACGGTGCGAAAGACGATGGAGCACGTGCTGCGCTCGAGGTCGACGTGGAGAATGTCGGCCTGCATCGCGAGCCGTCGCGGGCGCACGTTCGGCAAAGAGAGGATGGCCTCTGCCCTACAGCCCGGTAACGAGGACTCGCAGAGCTGGCCGAGCGGCGTGAGGCGATCGAGCACCACACACTCGGTGCCGTCGAAGAAGCCCTGGATGCGCTGATCGATCGGCGCTGCCTGGAAATAACCGAGCTTGAAGCCCTCCGGCAGCTCCATCACGCGCTTGGAGACCGCGGCCCGATCGGCGGGGCGGAGCAAGTCTCCGCGCGCGCGCCAGAAGCGAGCGATGGGGCCGAAGCCGACGGGGGCCTCGGGCTCGGTGGGGTGCATGATGACGGGTTTGGCCATCCCGACGGGGTTCGGGGCGAAGCCTGGTTTGCCGTACGCGAGCTCGTAGTTGAGGGGCACCGTGACGAGCTCGCCCGGTCGATCGTGGGGTGGCCGACCGAGCGGCGGCGCGATGCGCGCGTGCTTGCGAACGAGCGGCTGTCCGCTGCGCGTGAGGAGCAGGCCGACGACGGTGGACTCGCCGCGGGGGACGCGGACGCTGCCCGACACACGGAGCTCACCTTGTTGGAGATACGGGACGAGCTCGGCCGCGCGCAGCAGGCTCTTCGTCGGGTTGTTCTCGATCGACTCGTCCCGAACGACGATGGCTTCGGGCGTGGTCCGCGACATCGCGGCAAACGGGACGAACGCGAACGTGGCTTTTGCGACGATCGTGGCCTGCGGCTGGCCGTTGCTGAAGAACGAGAGGACGCTCGTCGCGACCCGACCGATGGGGACGACGCGCGGCGCGCGCGGAGCGACGGACATGATGTCTAGAGGGCTCCGGCCGGCGCGAACGGGAGGATCGACTTCAGGTCCTGATCGTTGAACCGGAGCTGCAGCCCGACGAAGTAGTCGCGGTTGTCGGTGAGGATGTCGTCCACGCCGCCGAGCAACCAAAGCTGCTTGATGAACTCGTAGCCGATCGTGATCCGCCAGCGCGGCACGAGCTGCTCGCCGAAGCCGAAGAGGTCCTGGCGGAGCTCGAAGCGATCGTCGATGAGGTGCAGATCCAAGCCGATTCCGCCGGTGGACTCCATGATGCCGAAGCGCCCCGTGATGGGCCCGATGCGCTTCGCGAACTGGAAGCTGATGCGGAAATCGTTCGTCGTCGTGACGCGCGTCTCGCGATAGCTCGGAGGCTCGTTCGGGTTGGTCGTGTCGACGGTCGTCTGCTCGATGCTCGTCTTGCCGCGAGGGTCGTTCACCAGCTGAATGAGGTAGTACTTGTCGAGCGACGGCTGCAGCCGCAGCTCGACGTAGGTCTTCACGGTGTTCGCGAGGAAGTTGTAGTCCGTGCGCAGGCCCACGATGGTCTGCACGCGACCGATGCCGCCCACGAGATCACCGACGTCTTGCACGACGTTCTCGACCTCGTTGATGAGCTTGTCGTCCTTCACGAGGCGACCGACCGTCCCCTCACCGCGGTCGATGCCGGCCGCGATGTTGTCGGCGTGACCGAGGGCGGACTCGAGCGACGCTGCCGCTCGATCGACGCGTTCGAGCGTGCTCCTGATCTCGCCGCTCTTGCCGCCGTCCGCAGCGCGGCCCGTCATTTGGCGGATGTCCTCGCTCACCTGCTTGATGTTCTCGAGGATGTCGGCGACCTGGGGCTTCGCGTTGCCGGTGATCGCGTTGACGTTCGCGAGCGTGCCCTTCACGGCCTCGCGGTTCTCTTTCACCGTCTCGTTCAGCTGCTCGGTGACCTCGGCGAGGTTCTTCAGGATCGCGGCGATCTGCTTCTCGCCCGCGTCGGAGCCGACGGTGCTCGCTAACTTTTCTG
Source organism: Polyangiaceae bacterium (assembly GCA_046351325.1). Taxonomy (GTDB): domain Bacteria; phylum Myxococcota_A; class Polyangia; order Polyangiales; family Polyangiaceae; genus Xiheicaenibacterium. The sequence continues at coordinate 587,974 of JAXLYR010000003.1, forward strand.
TAACTGCTTTGACGTCTTTGAGGATGTCGGCGATCTGACCTTGCAGCGATTGGATCGAAGGCTCGTCGATGTAGTTCTTGATCTGATCGCCGTCCTTCAGCAGGTCCTCAGCGGGGTTGTCGGTCTCCGTCCCCGGCGTAAGAACGATGTAATACTCACCAATCAGGCTGGACGATCGCTTGCCGATCGCTGCATCTCTCCAGAGCTTCACGCCGGGCTGCATCTTGATGTCGACGCGCGCGCGCCCATCATCGAGCCAGATCCGCTCGACGACGCCGACCTGGATGCCGCTGATCATCACGCGCGACTGCGGCGCGACGCCGGTCATGTCGGGCATGTAAGCCCAGACGCGGTAGCCGCCCGAAGTCCCGGTCGCGCGCGAGATGAATCGGTAGCCGAAGACGACGGCGACCAGCAGTACGACTGCCATCAATCCGACCCTGGCCGCGCGCGAGAAATCCGTCATCTCGTCGCTCGGAGCGTACCAAACAACGGCGAGGCTCGGGTATAGGATGCGCACCGATGGATCAGCGCGCCCTCTACGATGCAGTCGACCGAGTGTGGGAGGGTTCGATCCTCCCCAAGCTCGACGAGTATATTCGGATTCCCTGCAAATCGCCTGGTTTTGAGGCAGAGTGGGCCGCGATAGGCCATCTCGACCGAGCGGTCTCGCTCATCGAGGCCTGGTGCAAAGAGCACGCAATCCAGGGAATGACCATCGAGGTCGTGCGCCTCCCGGGCCGCTCGCCGCTACTGTTCATGGAGGTCCCGGGCACGGATCCAACGGCTGACGACACTGTCATGCTGTATGGCCATTTCGACAAACAGCCCGAGATGGTCGGTTGGCGCGACGGCCTCGGTCCGTGGCTGCCCGTCCGCGAGGGCGACAAGCTCTATGGTCGTGGCGGCGCAGACGACGGCTATTCGGCGTTCGCCTCGCTGCTCGCCTTGCGCGCGGTGCGCGAGCACGGTGGTGCGCATCGTCGCGCGGTCATCCTGATCGAGGGCTGCGAGGAGAGCGGCAGCTACGATCTGCCCGCTTACCTCGAGCACCTGGCGAACAGGCTCGGTCGCGTTTCGCTCGTCGTTTGCCTCGATTCCGGCTGCGGCAACTACGAGCAGCTTTGGGTGACGACGAGCCTCCGCGGCCTCGTCGGCGGCACGCTCACGGTGAAGGTCCTCGAGCAGGGCGTTCACTCCGGCGACGCGAGCGGCGTCGTTCCGTCGAGCTTCCGCGTCGCGCGTCACCTCCTCGATCGCATCGAGAACGCCGCGACCGGTGAGATCCTGCCGCGCGAGTTCCACGCGCCCATTCCCGAGGCCCGCATCGAACAAGCGCGGGCGAGCGGTCGCGTCCTGCACACGTCGCTCTTCTCGCGGTTCCCCTACGCGGGCAGCACGCAGCCCGTCTCGACGGATTTCACCGAGCTCGTGCTCAATCGCACGTGGCGCCCGACCCTCTCCATCACGGGCGCCGCCGGTCTGCCCTCGATCGAGAGCGCCGGCAACGTGCTGCGTCCTTTCACATCGCTAAAGCTTTCCCTTCGACTTCCACCGTCGGTCGGCGCGCGCGCTGCGTCCGAGCACCTCGAGCGCATTCTGCTCGCGGACCCGCCCTACGGCGCTGACGTCTCGTGGAAGGCGGATGAGCCGGGTGACGGCTGGGACGCTCCGGCCCTCGCTCCGTGGTTGGCGGCGAGCATCGAGCACTCTTCGCGTGCGTTCTTCGATCGCGAGGCTTGCTTCATGGGAGAGGGCGGCAGCATCCCGTTCATGGGCATGCTGGGTCGCAAGTTCCCCGAGGCTCAGTTCCTCATCACCGGCGTTCTCGGTCCGCAGTCGAACGCGCACGGCCCGAACGAGTTCCTGCACATCCCGATGGCGAAGCGGCTCACGGCCTGCGTCGCGCGCGTCCTCGACGACCACGCACGCCGCTAGGCGCTGGGTCTGCCAGGCGCTGGCGTGCTTCAGCGTGAACGGTGCCCGAAGCGGCCGCACCTACGTTCACGCTGAAGATCCTTGAGCTCGAGTGGACCCGCAATCGGCGGAGATTCCTCTACCCTGCTCGAGGTAGAGAGGGCCACGCCTTGACCACGCCGATCACGAAGCTTCGTCATCGCGCCACACACGCGCGACGTCTCTTGGTTTTGTCCTCGTCCGCAGCGCTACTGCTGTCGGGGGTCGGCTGCGGCGCGAAGGTCGTCTTCGTCGAAGAGGATGGTGGCGGCGGCTCCGGCGGCGCCGGGGGAACACCCGAGATCACGACGTCGAGCTCGTCCTCGTCGTCGAGCTCATCGTCGTCGAGCTCCACGGTGGGCGGCGGTGGTCCCAACCTCGTCGAGGACGTATCGACCAACCTCACCGGGAGCGGCGAGGTCGTCGTCGACGCGCCGCCAGGCACGCTGGGGCTCTCGGCGTTCGCGCGCGCGGTCGACCCGACCGCCGAGGTCCGCTTTTCGCGCGTGACGGCGCCGAGCGGCGATATCGTGGTCAATGGTCTCGTTCCGAGCAACAACTTCGAATGGCAATGGTACGGCGCCATCGGCATCGCGACGCCGCAGGTGCAGCACCCCGAGTCCTTCCCCCAAGCGCCGGGGAAGTGGGCCTTCGATTACGAATCTCAGTCTCCCGCGCAGCTCTCGATATGGCGGCGCGCCACGGTGGACGGCGCGTTCCACGGCGGCGTATTGGACGTGAACGTCTATATCCCCGACGGGCTCGTCGATCAGACGAGCGTGCTCGACGCGCTCGCCACGGCCTACACCAACTGGGGCGGCGTCGAGCTCGGCAACGTGACGTTCCACCCGCTGCCGGACCAATTCTTCGTCGTCGACGACAACAACCTCTTCGACCTCCTCGCGGAGACCAACGCTTCCACGACGCGGCCCGCGCTCAACATCATGGCGGTCGGCAGCATCGAGGGTTCGCTCCAGGGCGCCGCGGGCTTCTCGGTCGGCGTCCCCGGCAACCCGGTCGCGCACGGCACGAACATGAGCGGCGTGGTGTGGATGGTGCTGAACGACCCGTTCTACGACCCCATCATCCTGCGCCACGAGGGCGGTCATTACGCGGGCCTCTTCCACACCAGCGAGTTTCAGCCCGGGCTCGAGGACCCGCTCGACGACACGCCCTCGTGCATGAGCGTCGGCGACTTCGGCGAGTCGTGCCCCGATTACCAATACATCATGTTCCCGACGGGCGGAGGCGGTGACGGCCTCTTCTCCGAGCAGGAATCGCGGGTCATTCAAGGCAGCGCGATCTATCGCGGTGTCTATGCGCCGGGTGAGGCTCCGATGGTCGCTTATGGTCCGGAGGGTTCGGACGCGGGGGCCGGCTCCAATGCCTGGAGCCCGTCGAGCGACGAGCTCGAGGCCGCGCGCACGCACGCGCTCTCGCGCCCGTCTTCTCCAGCGAAATCGTGGGCGAAGCACCTCGACGGCAACGCCGCTGCGCTGCTCCGCGGCGTCGGCTGTGCCAATTCTTCATCGGGGCTTCGCACCGATTACTTCGAAGAGCTCGATTCAGTGCTCGCGGTCGACGCGCCGGACGTGAGCGACCGCGTGGACCAAATGCTCGATGTCGTCGAGGACAGCGCGGCGCCGGCCTACGTCCGGCGGCGCGCAGCGCTGCTCGCTGGGCGCCTCGCCGCGTCGAACCCCGCAATGCGCGCTCGCGTCGCGGGCTCGCTTTCGGAGCTCGCGGTCGACACGACGATCGCCCCGCTCGTACGAATGGGCGCGCTCTCGGGCCTCGCCCATTTCGATGCCGAGGCCGCGCGCAGCCTCGCCGATATGCTCACGGGCGACGACGAGGCACCCGTCGCGATGCTCGCCGCCCGCATGACTCGCTGAAGCTCAGTCGGTCTCGACGCTCGATCCCGCGCTCTGCACCGAGATCGAGCCCGTCCAATTGCACGAGCACTTGGAGTCATCGGTCAGAGCTTTGACCCCGTCGATGGTCGTGATGCTCGAGCCCGGCGACCACGGTGACGCGACGACGGGCACACAAGGCATCGGCGTGAGCACGCCCTGCGCCGCGGCGGTGGCGGTGGCGACCGTCGGGTTCGCCTGTGTAGTGCACTGACCGAACGTCGGTATATTGGTTACCGGAATGTAATCGTTGACGGTCGCTGTGGTGGGACCGTCGGCGGTCACCGGCGAGCGCGGAATGGAGAGGGATCCGGGCGCGGTGCCCTTGTTGCAGCGGAGCTGGGCTCCGCGGACGACGAGCTTGGGCATGGTCTTTCTCTAGGTCTCTCGTTGGGTCGACTTATCGGGCTTTGGCGCGAGCTTTCACGCCCTCGAGCTCGGCCTTGGCCCACGGTGCGGCGCGCTCGAGCTCATCATCGTAGGCAAAACCATAAAGCTTGATCGCGCCCCCGGGCATGTCCTTGAGCGTCAAGCACAGATTGAACGGCGGGTTATCGTGGCATTCGCCGACGTCGAAGGCCGTAGTGATGCGCTTCTTGTTCTGTAACATCGTTATGTCGAGCTTGCTCCCGCGACGCTCGAACTCGGCTATCTCGACCTTGAAGTCGAATTGAGAGCCGGTCTCGTGAAAGGCGATGCCGCCCCCGAGGAAGATCCATAGATCGATCGAGTCGGTCGGCTTCTCCGGCAGTTTGTCGAACCATACGCGATTGAGGACTAGCCGCGGCGTGACCGCGACCTCGACGGCCTCGGGAGCGTGCGTCGCGCGCCAGGCGAGCGTCGCTGCGCCGCCTGCCAAAGCCAACGAACCAGTAATGGCCAATCCGAGCGCGAGGAGCGGCCTGCGCGCAGCGGCCTTGAGCAGTCGAATTCGGGTCGAAGCGGGACGAGCCTGCATGCGCGCCATCGTAAGCTCCTTCATTCGAGCGACGCCAGCCATCGCACGAGCGGCGCGACCTCGATCGAGCGCGCCACCAACACCTCCACGAGCTCGCGCGATCGAATGAGCTTCTCGTCGAGTCCGGGGTACATCGCGACGAGGCCTTTGCGCTTCAAGAGCTCGACGCGCGGATGGTCGGGGGCCACGCCGCGCGGCGCGTTCTTCAGCGTCTCGCCGGATTCGAAGGTGAAGCCCGCTTTACCGAGTTTGCGCACGAGCGAAGCGAGCTCGGCGCCCTGCTCGTCGTCGAGCAGCGCTTCGCGGAAGCTCTCGAGGGCCGCGCCCATCATCATGTAGATGCCGGCGCCAGCCATGACCGATCGCTTGCCTTCGTCGAGGCCAAGATGAACGTACACGACAGCGGGTGTCTCTCCGAGCGCGGAGGCTGGCGGGGCATCGGCGCTGCCCGCACCCTTCAACGTGACGACGCCCGCCGCGTGGGTTTTGTAAGGCGATTTGTCCTTCGAGAAGCGCACGTCCCGCTGAATGCGAAAGACCTTCGGCGGAGCGAGCTCGTGTTTGGGATAGGCCTTCTCGAGCTTCGTTTGGAGCTCGCCGAGCAGCGCCGCCATAGGCTCCGCGAAGTCGCGCTCGTATTCGGACTTGTGAGCTAGAAACCAGTCGCGCGACTGCTCTTTGGCGAGTCGGTCGAAGAACTTCAAATCACCGAAGCCGGCAAAACCACCGAGCGGCGCAGTGTCCGCGCTCGCAGCGCTGCTGCGCGCTTTGCTCGTCTTTTTTGCGACTGAGATCTTCGTCGTCCGCGGCTTCACGGCGAGCATCTTCGCACGAGCGAACCCGTCGGTTGCAGCGATAGCTGCGCGCCATTACGACTGCGTGATGGCATCTCGCGACGGCGGCGTGCGAGTCATTGGGATCCTGATCGCAGCGTCGTTCGCCGCGTGTGGCTCGAATGAGCCCAAGCAGACAGAGCCTTCCATCTCGACCTCCGCGCGCGCGGCGTCATCTGCCCAGCCCGCTGAATCGGTGGCTTCGAGCGCAGCGCCCGCGGTGAGCGACGACGCGGCCGCGCGAACCGACGCTTGCATTCGGGCGACGGAGTCGCTGGATCCCGACGCCGAGCCCTACGTCGCGACGCGCACCGTCGTAGAAGCGTGTCTGTCCATCTATCGGGAGCCCGTTTGTCGAGACGGCATGTTGAAGTCGATCGACCCGAAGACCGACCCATCGCAGCGCTCCGCCATTCTCACCAACGCCTGCGCCCGCGCTTATTGTCCACGACTCACCGAGAAGCCGGCGTTCTGCACCGCGAGCGCCAACAACATCGATCCTCTCGACCGAGCGAGTCTCTTCGCCCCCCTGCGGACCGCCATCCTGGATCTCGAAGTCGGCCCCGCCAATCGCGAGAGGCTCGACAAAGCCTTCGCAGCCGCGGTCGAGCGCAGGAAGGCCGCACAGGCACAGAAGCCAGAGCCGTAACTCATCTCTGAGTGTCGTTTCTTCTTTCCGGCCCTCGACACGAACGGCCGATTGGGGCAAGGCTATGAGCATGCCCGTATTCACACGTGCCAACCTTTTTCGCTTCGCGAAAAAGACATGGCCCGCAAGGCGAACGGGGCCCCAACCCCGTTCCGGATTGCTTCGCTTCGCCTGGTGTTTGGGGCTTTGTTCGGGGCTGGTCGCGGTCGGCTGCGGGGATGACAGCCAGCACCCCACGGGCGGTGGCGCTTCGGGTGGCTCGTGGTCCGGCGGCTCAGGCGGCGCGGGCTCATCCTCGGGGGGCGGGGGCGCGGGCAGCAGCGCAGGTGGCGCTGGCGGCGCGGGTGGCTCGGTCCCCTTCGACGGGACGTGTCCGACGCAGATCACCTTCGAGACGGGGGACGCGGTCACGAACGTGCGTGTCGCTGGCGAATGGCAGGGCTTCGACCTCGCGACGGCCACGCCGATGACGGGCCCGACGGCCGGCGGCGTCTACACGGCGACGGTCGAGCTGCCGCCGGGGCTGAACGGTTACAAGATTGTATACGAACAGAACGGCAGCACGCAGTGGGTCTTGAACCCCGCGGAGGGCCGGCGAAAGTACGTGGGCGGCATCGAGAACTCCGGCATCCAGGTGCGCGACTGTTCGCTGCCTGCCGTCTCGGTGGTGACTTCGGCGCCGGCTCGTCCTGCCGCGGGGCAGGGGACCTACGACGCGGACCTCGATTTCGTGCCGCCCGTCACCGGCGGCGCGGCGCGCCCCAACGAGTTCGACGCCGAGCTCCAGCACGCGGGCTCGAGCCGTGCCCTCAGCGCGAGCGAGCTCACGGTCGCGGCCGACGGCTCGGCGACAGTCCATTTGAGCGGCCTCGAGGACGGCAAATACCGTGTAGTGATTCGCGCCGCGGCAGCGGGGCCCGACGGCGGCACGCTCCTCGGTGAGCCGCAGCGGCTCGTCTTCTGGGTCGAGAAAGAGGCCTTCGACTGGCGCGACGCCCTCGTTTACATGGTTGTAACGGATCGGTACCGCGACGGCGACCCCACCAACAACCCCGGCCCCACGCCGAACGCCGACCCGCGCGGCGACTGGAAGGGCGGCGATCTCATCGGCCTCAAACAGGCCATCGACGACGGGACGCTCGACAAGCTGGGTATTCGTGCGATTTGGCTCACGCCCTTTCAGACGGGGCCGAACGAGGCCTATCTGGCGAGCGACAACGTCCACCTCGTGACTGGGTATCACGGCTACTGGCCAATCAAGGCTCGCGAGGTCGATCCTCGGCTCGGCGGTGAGAGCGCCCTGCACGCGATGGTCGAGTCCGCCCACGCGCACGGCATCCGCATCTTGCAGGACTATGTCGTAAACCACGTCCACGAGAAGCACGAGTACGTGGCGGCGCACCCCGATTGGTTCAGGACGGGCTGCGTCTGCGGCACGAGCGGCTGCGATTGGACCGAGCACGCGCTCGACTGCATGTTCGCGAGCTACATGCCTGACATCAACCACACCGTGCCCGAGGCGAACGCTCAGTTCGTCTCCGACGCCGTCTTCTGGCTCGACGAGTTCGATCTCGACGGCCTGCGCGTCGACGCGGTCAAGCACGTCGAGGAGGTCGCGACGCGCAACCTGTCCGCGGCGGTGCACGACGAGTTCGAGGCCGCAGGGACTCGCTATTTCCTGATGGGCGAGACCGCGATGGGGTGGAGCGACTGCAACGACCCCTGCAATGACCAGAACTACGGCACGATCTCCAAGTACATTGGTCCGCAGGGGCTCGATGGTCAGTTCGACTTCGTCCTCTATCACGGTGTCTCGTATCGGACCTTCGCGTACGGCGACACCGGGATGATCCACGCCGACTATTGGTTCCGCCACGGCCTGGAGAAATGGCCGCCCGGCGCGATCATGACGCCCTATATCGGCAGTCACGACACCTCGCGGTTCGCGACGATGGCCGACTATCGCGGTCAGGACGGCGCGCACGATCGGGGCATCCCCGGCAATCAATGGTCGAACACGGCGGTCGCCCCGACCGACGCGGAGCCCTATCGGCGCACGCGCGTCGGGATGGCCTGGCTGCTCAACCTGCCTGGCGCGCCGCTCCTTTATTATGGAGACGAATATGGTCAGTGGGGCGGCGCCGACCCGAACAATCGCCTCTTCTACCGCTCGGGGGCGTCGCTCACCGCCGACGAGGCCGCGACGCTCGCGTTCGTGGAGAAGCTCGGGCAGGCGCGGCGCGACATCCCGGCCCTCCGTCGCGGCGACTATCTGAGTCTCTACGTGACAGAGGACACGCTGGTCTTCGCGCGGCGCATCCAGCCCGGCCAGGCGGCTGTCGTAGGGCTCACGCGCTCGGGCGTTAACATCCCTGTCAGTGTAGATCTCGGGGCGCTCGGGTTCTCGCAGGGGACCACCCTCGAGGACGCGCTCGGCGGCGCGAACGTCACCGTCGGCGCGAACAACCTGGCGTCCTTCACCATCCCCGCGGGCGCCGCGGTGGTCCTTCACCCTTGATTCGGAGGCTCGGCGTGGCACGCAAACAATCTCACGTCCTCTCCGCGATCGCCTGCGCGGCGCTCCTCATGGCCTGCGGCGACGACACGACGACGTCGGGCGGTGGCGGCGCTGGCGCGTCCAATTGGACGGGCGGCGGCGGCTCGGGTCAGGGTGGCACGATGACCTCGACAGGCGGCGGCGGCTCGGGCACTGGCGGCGAGGTCCCCGTCACCGAGTGCATCGCGGCGAGCGCACACGTGGACGGCAGCGACACCTGGCAGGACAATGGCCAGCAGGCGACGGTTACAGTCCAGTCAGCCGATACCTGCGCGCGCACCTATCAAATCTCCACTACGGCGCCCCTCCGCGACAACGTCCCGGCCAACCCCCGCAGCGTGGTGGAGCTCGCGGGACAGCCTGTCGTCCGCACGGGCAACGACATGTTCGACGCGCTCTATGCGCTCGCTATCGACGAGTCGCGTGAGGCCTCGGTCGACGCCATATCGAACTTCGCGTTCAATGGTGGAGCGCCCATTCCGTGCCCTGCGGGCGGTTGCTTCGAGACAGGGCGGCTCTGGACGTACGTCTGGACCCGCGACACGTCCTACGCCGTCGCGCTCGGCTTGGGCGCCGCGGACCCGACGCGCGCGCGCAACTCGCTCGAGTTCAAGACCAGCCTGCGGCGCGACGGCACCCGCCGCGAGATCGTGCAGGACACGGGCACCGGCGGCAGCTGGCCCGTATCGACCGATCGCGTCGTCTGGGCGCTCGGGGCTTGGGAGCTCGCCAAATACCTCGACGGCGCCGAGCGCTCGGCCTTCATCACGCTCGCGCTCGACGCGATCGTCAATACGGCGCACCACGACCGCGCGGTCGCCTTCGACGCGACGGACGGGCTCTATCGTGGAGAGCAGTCGTTCCTCGATTGGCGCGAACAGACCTATCCGGATTGGACCAAGACGGACACCGTCCAAATCGGTATGAGCAAGTCGCTCAGCACCAACATCGGCCATTTGCGGCTGCTCGAGATCGGCGCGGCGTTCGCCACCGAGCAGGGCAACACCGCCGAGGCCGCGACGCTCACGTCTTGGGCTGACGACCTCCGAGCTTCCATTCGCGCGCGGCTCTGGCTCGAGTCGGATGGGCTCTATTCCACCTACCAGACGACCTACCTCGACCCGTCGCCGGTGCACCGCTACGACCTCTTGGGCGAGGCCTTCTCCATTCTTTACGATGTAGCGACGCCCGCCCAGGCGAAGACCATCGTGTCGAGCTACCCGCATTTCACGCGCGGGGCACCTGTCGCGTTCCCCGAGCAACAGGACACACCAATCTACCATAACCGCGCGATATGGCCCTTCGTCACGGCGTTCTGGGCCCGCGCGGCCGCCAAGGCTGGGCACGCCCCGGCGGTCGATCACGCGGTGCGCTCGCTCATGCGCGGCGCCGCGCTCAACCTCTCCAATATGGAGAACTTCGAGGCCGTGACGGGCGCGGCCTGGCTCGACGACGGCGCGGCCTCGGGGCCCGTCGTGAACTCGCAGCGACAGCTCTGGAGCGTCGGCGGCTATTTGGGGGTCGTCGACGAGGTCGTCTTCGGCCGCGAGGTCTCGCAGACCGGTATCCGCTTTCTGCCGAAGCTCACCGCGGGCCTGCGCGCGTCGCTCTTCAGCGGGGTCGACACCATCGCGCTCTCGGGGCTGCAATATCGGGGTAAGCGCGTCAGCGTCGTCCTCCATTTGCCGGCCGCGTCGGCGCAGAATGGTTTCTACACTGTCAGCAGCGCCAAGCTCGACGGCAACGAGGTCGGCAGCGACTTCGTCCCCGCCACCTCGCTCCTCGACGGCAGCGTGTTCGACTTGACGCTCAGCCCCGGCGCCGCGTCGAACGACCCGCTCACCGAGCTCGATGACGCAGCGGTCGCCGACTACAAGAACCTCTTCGGGCCGAAGACCCCGTCGATTACGAACTTGTCACTCGTCGCGAACAAGCTCTCGGTCGATTGGAGCGCCGCGGGCGAGACTGGGGTGAAGTTCAATGTCTATCGCGACGGCGTGGCCATCGCGACGAACCTGACGGCGACGACCTTCAGCGACCCGAACAGCACAGACCACGCGTCGGTGACACACTGCTACTCGGTGGAGTCCGTCTTCGATGGCTCGGGCACGACGTCGCAGCACGCGCGCCCAGTCTGCTATTGGGGCGCAAACAGCGTGCGGGTCAAGACGTTCGACGCGCAGACGTTCGTCGCAGTGGGCGGGCAGCTCGTCTTCAATCACGGGCGCTGGCATTATGAGGATTGGGGCGACCCGGGCGACAGCCTGACGGTCAGCAATGTCGTCCCCACCATGACGGGGGAGCACCTGATTCAGGTGCTCGCGGGCAACGGCGCCGGCGACTTCACCACGGGGGTGACCTGCGGGGTCAAGGTCGTAGAGGTGTGGGACGGGCCCAACATGGTAGGGAGCGGGCAGCTCGTGATGCCGCACCTCGCCACGTGGGACGACTGGCGCGACTCGAACTTCGTCCGCGTGACGCTGACCGCGGGTAAGAGTTACACGATTGTCATCCGCGAGGACGGCGACTCCGGCAACATGAGCGACCTCGATCACTTCTCGCTCTATGGTGGTACGGGCGGGACTGGGGGTCGCTTCGACAAGGTCAACATCGCCGAGGTCAAGGTCCTCGCGGTCGGCCCGTAGTCTTCAGAGCAGCGTCTCAGAGCAGCGTCGCGGTGCCGTCTCTGCCCCGCGACAGCGGCGAGCTCCCAATGGCGTCGAGCAAGTCGAAGATGAGCCCGCTGTCGTGCGACAAGGTCGCGGGCGCGCCGTCGAGGCCGGCGTCGACTGGAATGACCTCGACCTGAATGGCGCGTTCTGCCGGGAACGAGAGCCGGAGCACGAGCCCATCCCGCTCGCGCGTGCACGAACAGGAGAAGAGCAGGTTGCCGAGGCCCCAGGCGATCACCGCGTCGCCGCGTCGCTCGATCGGGCCGAGCGCGTGCGTCCCGTGGGAGAGGACGACGTCGGCGCCGAGGCGAATGGCCTCGTCGGCGGCGGACCGCAAGAGCGCGCTCGGCAAATAAGACGGTGGCCCATTGACGTGGAAGGCGACGATCAGGTGACCGTTCTGTAAGTCCTCGGGGCCGAGCAAACGCGCGAGCTCCCTTTTGACGTCGAGGTCCGGTGTGAGCTCGAGCGCCGCGAGGTGGAGAGTCGACGCGCCCTCGCCGACGCTTTGAAGAGGGGCGCTGCGCCCGAGCGGCTCGAGCCCGGCCTCCCTTGCGAGTCGCGCGCTCGCCCCCTCGTCGCCGAGGTCGGCGGCGTGGTTGTTCGCGAGGTCGACGAAGCGCACCCCCGCGCTCGCGAGCGCGCCGAGGCCGCTCGCAGGATTGGCGAGTACGACGCGCCCGTCCGGGAGAATGGTCGCGGGTGGATGGCCCGCGACGTCGACTGCGCCCTCGAGGTTCACGAACCCGAGCGCGCCCGATAAACGGCTAGCGAGCGGAGCTAGACGCTGCTCCGTATCGGGCCCGATGCCGTGGACGTCCCCGGCGACCCAAAGGTCGATTGGGCGAGTCTCAGGACGCGCCGAAGAGGCCTGACTGGCTGTCTTCTCGTGTTCATTGCAAGAGAGCGACAGCGCCGCGACGATGAGCATCGACGCCCGACCGGGCGCCTTCGAGGTCATCAGGCTTGTACGAACCACCCGTCTTTGCCGTAGTCGGGGTTCTCGTGTTCGGGGCCGCCCAGGCTGTCCTCGACGCTGCGAATGATGGCGATGTTCTTGTTGTCGACCTCGTTGAGGAGGCTATCCGAGTAGTCCGCCCGCGGTTTGTACCAAGCAGCCTTCTCGAAATAGCCGCGTACGACTTTGGAGTCGAACGAGCGGCCGCGGCGGGCGTAGACGCTGTTCCTGAGGATGCGCAGATCGCGCTTCGACAGGGTGGCGAGGTCGTCCAGCGTGAGGAGTTTGTCGAGCCGATTGATGTCCTCGAGCGGAGTGGGCTCCGTGGTCTCGCCGCCGACGTAGCGCCCGAGGCGCTGAGAGAGGAGCGAGAGCTCGACCTTCTCGTCAAAAGAGGGCGCGTGCGCCGTAATGGTGGTTACGCGCTTCTCGAGCTCGTCCGTAGCAATGGCTGCGTCGTACGCGGCGATGACTTTGGCGTTGGCCTCATCGAGCTTGGAGGGCGCGGTCGGCTTGTCGCTAGGCTTGTACCAGGGCTGCGCTTTGAAATAGGCGGCTAGCCACGGACGCCGAAAGACATTGCCCTGCCTCGCGAAGATCGTATTGCGAAGGAGGGCGAGCTCGCGCAGCGTGCGACCCGCCAGGTCTTCCTGGGTGATCTCGCGATCGTAATAGAGCGGTCGCTCCGGCGCGGCGGGCGCCGTGGCGCTCGCGGCTTGCCCGCTTACGGCTTGAGAGCTCGTAGTCTGAGCGCTCGAGGTCTCCGTCGACGGTTTGGAGGGCGGCGGCGTCGAGGACTTGGGCGTCGAGCGCGCGCTCGAGGACGCCGTGTTGGACGCCCCGGAGCTCGTCCCCGCGGTGTTCTCCGCGCTGCAGGCGCCGAGAGTCCAAATCAAACAACCGAGGAGGAGTCGTCGCCGCATGGGCGGCGGAGTCTACACAAGCTCGGAGAGCGGAGCTACTCGACCTTGTCGAAGAGCCCACCGGGCAGCTCCGCGGAGCCATCGTTATAGAGGTTTATGGACCGCTCATATTGCTCTTCTTCGGGGAAGTCGCTGGGCCCGAGCGCCGTGAGCGCGACGTCGTCCGCGGGGTCGTCGCAGCCGGCGACCTCATGAGAGCCTGCGTTCGGCTCGAGCGTCAGATATTGGAACTCCGTCGAATAGGACTGGCAGGCACCGTCCCAGTCATTGTCTTCGCAGCCGCCCGTCGTCCTATAGACATAGTCGCCGCTCTCGACTCTGCGCTCGGTGCAGCCTGGCTTCGTCTCGGCCGAGCTCGGATATTGGAGCTCTATCGTATAGGTGTACGTGTCGTCATTGTAGAAGTCGTAGGTCGCGCGGCCGCTCGCCTCGTCTGGATAGTAGCTGTCCGCGTTGATCTCCTGGACCCACTCTCCGACGAGGTCGTTCTTCGGGAAATTGCAGCCCGCGAGGAGGGCGAAGGCGACAGCAAGGACAGCGATGGATCTCGACACCCGTCGAGGTTGCGGACCGCGCGGCGACCCCGCAATGGGCCGCGCTCGTTGGAGCGCTGCTCAAAGTGTTGCGGGACGCCGTGTTTGCTTACAGAAATGTTCGGATGATGCGACGGCTCACGGGAGGGCCGCGGGCGCGCGCCGGGCCGCGCTCGCGATCGTGAGGCCGAGGCGGCGGTCCATCTCGTCGTCTTGGCCGCCCGCTGCGAAGAACCGCCGCAGTCCATCCATCCCCGACTGGCCCTGGAAATAAGACGAGTCAGCGGAGAGCTTGATGGTCGCCTCGAGGGCCTGCGTGCGAATCAGCTCGACGAGGTTCGTCGCGGGCCGATCGGCGTAGCGATCGAAGACACACGCGAAGGGCTCGTTCGGTGAGGCGTTCAAGAGATCTGCCGAGGTGCTGCTCGCGAGCGGCTGGAGCAAGCTGACGCAGACGTTCTTCTGTCCGAGGTCGAGCGCGAGGCGCGCGCCGGTGAGGCGCGTGAAGGGGCTGACGGCGCTCTCGATTTCGCGGTTCGCGGCCTCGATGCCGGCGCGCAGCGAGCCGAGCCGCTCGGAGAGGGGGCGGCCGCGTTCGGCGGACGAGATGAGGTAGCGCAGCGCGAGCCCCGCGCGGCCGACGGTCTTGTCGAGGCCGAGGCTGAGCAGGCCCGGGCGCTGCGCGAGCCACGCGCGCACGGCGTCGTCGGTCGCGGCGCGCGCGGTCGTCGCCGTTCCACGAGGCAGGCACACGTTGCGAGCTGCGAGCTCCGCGACGCGTCCCTCGGTCGCGGCGAACAGGTTCGGCGTCCCGGAGTCGACGTTCGTCGGATCGAACGGGACGAGCGCGCCGAGGCCAGGGCAGAGCTGATACATGCGGAACCCGAGCCGCACGAACGCGTCGATGAGGCCGCTGTTGACCTTGTCGCCGTGCTTGAGCTCGAACATCACGAGCGGCGCGCTCTGACGGAAGAGCTCGGCGCCGCCGCGCACGATCGCCTCTTCACCGCCGCTCGTGTCGAGCTTTATGAACGACACGCCGCGGAGGTCCTCCGCGAAGGTCGCGAGCGAGCGAACCGCGACCTCGTCGCCGGCCCCCTCGACGTCGAGGTGGTTTTGCTCGGGCGTGCGGCCTTGGACGAGGCGCGCTGTACCCTCGCGATCGGCGAGCGCGACCTGGTGGATTTGGAGGTTGCGCAGGCCGTTGGCGGCCGCGCTCGCGCGGAGCAGCGTGACCGCGGACGCAGTCGGCTCGAACGCGACCACGCGGCCGCTCGGGCCGATGCGGCGGGCCATCTCGATTGCGTAGGCGCCGTAGCTCGCGCCGATGTCGGCGCAGACCTGGCCCGGGCCGAGGATCGACATCACGAAGGGGACCTCGTCCTCGAAGTAGTGACGCTGCTCGATGAGCGAGAACGTCGACAGCGTGTCGAGCGAGTCGGGGACGACCAACGTCGCGGAGGACGTGAGCTGAACGGCGCGCGCGGGGATCGGCAGGCTCGCGAGATCGAGCGTGGGAGGACGTCGCGCGAGCGCGTCGAAGAGCGCCTCGATCGAGCGCGTGAAGCGGTTGGGGTCGCCGAGCGGAGTGCGGCGAACGAGCTCGGGGAGCTCGGCGCGGAGAGCCGCCAGCCGCGCGCGATCGGCCGCGAGGGTGCTCGCGATGCGGACGAAATCCGCCGGGGTGCCGGCGACGAGATCGTCGAGCGCGACCTCGTGGAGGATGCTCGCGCCCGAGCGACCGAGAGCGTCCGGCGGCGCGAGCGTGACGACGGGCACGCCCATCGCCAGGGCCTCGCAGGTGGTGACGGGCTCGCTGTTGGGGAACGAGTCGAGCGCGACGTCGACGAAGGCGTAGTCGGCGAGGTGAGCGTCGACCCCGTTGCGAGGCGGGAGGAGCTCCACGCGCATCGCGAGCGCGGCGCCGAGCCGATCGAGCAGGCGCTGCTGGACGCGGGGAGCGCCGGCACGAGGTGCTCGCAAGAGGACGCGCGACATCGGCTCGCGGCTGAGGAGCTCGGTGATCGCTCGAAGCATCGCGTCGCTGACGTGAGAAGTGTCGGCGAAGCACGCGTAGACGACGCCTGGCTCCGAGCGAGGCGAGGCGGGGATGGGGCGCGCGGCCCAGCCGTAGCAAAACGACGTGTGCGCGAGGCGCAGCGTCGTCTCGGTCGCGAGCTCTTCGGTGCCGCCGGGATCTGCGACGGGATCGCCCAGACGAAAATCGGCGCCGTCGAAGCCCGTCGTCGGATCGCCGAGGTAGACGAGCTGCACCGGCGCTGGGCGATAACAGAGGACGCGCGTGCGAGCCGAGCGCGAGCCCACGTCGAGCGCGACGAGCACGTCGATCCCGTCGTCCGCGATGCGCTGCGCGATGATGTGATCCGGCATGCGCAGGACATCGCGGTAAGTGAGATCGAGCGTGCGGAGGCGCGCCGTGACCGCGTCGCTCTGCGCGACGGACGAATAGACGAAGACCTCGAAGCGAGCGCGATCGTGTTGCTCGAGGATGCCCGCGACGAGGCGCGCCGTGGGCGCGTCGTTGAACGCGCCGCCGAGGTATCCGACGCGGATCCGTCGAGCGCCGAGCGGCGGCGTCGGCGTGCGTCGCGCGAGCGCGGGCACCATCGCGAAGCGCGCTCCGAAGCGCCGGCGAAGCGCGCACCGCTGCGGAGGCGTGTAGCGGCTCGCCGACAGATCGGCCGAGAGCAGCGCTGCGAACGGCGCGGGGTTCGTTGGGTCGAAGCGCACCGCGCGCTCGAGCAGCTCCATCGCCTCGGTCGAGGCGCCGATCGCCGCGCGCAAGCTGCCGAGCCCGAAGCAGGCGCCGGGGTGGTTCGCGTCGAGCTGGAGCGCCGCCTCGAACGCCGAGAACGCCGTGTCGAGCTCGTTCGACTCGCGCGCGACGTGGCCGAGCGCGACGAGGACGTCGGTCGAGGAAGGGAACGACGTTCGCGCCCCACGCAGGATGGGGAGCGCGCGCTCGGGAGCCCCGCGCCTCGAATGCAAGGCCGCGAGGTGCAGCGCCTTCTTCGGCGTGGGGCGCTCGTTCACCGCGCGCTCGAGGAGCATGACCGCGTCGTCGCCGCGCCCCGCGGCCTCGAGGGCGCGCGCCTCGAGCAGGAGCGAGTCGTCGTTCCACGCATCGGGCGCCGCGCTCCGCGCGTGGTTCGCGAGGCGAACGCCAGCGTCGAAGAGCCCCGCGTCGATGGCGAGGTTCGCGAGATCGGTCGCGATGCTCTCCTTCAGCTGCGTCGCCGAGGCGCCCTCCAGGGCCTCGCGGAGGATGGGGTCGCGAGCCGCGTGCGCGGCGCGCGCGAGCACGGCCCAAGCCTCGCCGTCGTCGCCGAGCTGCACGCTGCGGGGAGTGAGGAGCTGCAGCGCCCGCGCGGGCATGCCGCCTCGCAGGTGAGCCTCGGCGAGGAGCCTGCGATGCAGCACCAAGTCCTCGAGCTCGAGCGCGCGCTCGAGCGCGCGGATGGCGTCGGGGATGCGGTCGACCTTGTCGTAGGCCTGGCCGAGCCGGACCCAGAGCCGCGCCGCTTGGGGCTCGAGCACCGTCGCTTTGCGGAGGGCCTTCGCGGCCTCCTCCCAGCGGCCTTGCTGTGCGAGCAGGCTCGCGAGGCTCGACTGCGGCTTGTAGAGCTTGGGGTTGGCCTGCGCGCTCTTGCGAAAGGCCTTCTCGGCGCCCGCGAGATCGCCCGACATCGCGAGCGCGTTGCCGAGGATGTGCTGTGACTCCGCGTCGCGCGGATCGGCCTCGACCGCCTGGCGCGCGGCCACGACGGCCCCCGCGACGTCACCGACGTGCAGGAGGTTCGCTGCTCGATCTCGCAGAACACTCGAAGCCGACATGCGGCGTAGGATCCGGGAGCCGAGCGCTGTGTGTCAAACCCCACCCGCGGGGGTCGGCGTTTCGTGCGGTGGCTCGGTGTGCCGCCACAAAAAACTGCGGGCGGAGACGGGCCGAGGCCTCGTCACCGCCCACTCTTCAGCGGCTGCCCGAGAGCAGCTGCTTGGCGCTCAGCGCGAGCTGGGGTTGCCGAGCATCACGCTCTCACCGCAGAACACGATGGGAGCGGGCTGCAGGTCGGCGTACACCTCGGAGAAGGCCTTGGCGACGTTGTTCGCCGTGGCGCCACAACCCGAGCGAGCCGAGAACGCGGCGTTCGGGCCGTTGTTGTAGGGGTGGGTGATGTCCCACTGAACCAGGCCGACCTCGCCACAGAAGCCGGGCTTGGCCTCACCGACGGTCCACACGCGCTTCGCCTCGAAGAAGCTCTTGATGCGAGCCCAGTGGGTCTCGGCGTCAGCGTTGTTGCCCACCAGCAGGACGGCGGTTGCGAGCTGGCACTGCGGGCTGGTCTCGGTAACGGTCCCCTTGGCGGCCGAAACCTCGGACGAGCTCAGCCCGAGCGCCCCGAAAGCGCCCAACGCCATGACGGCTGCAAGACCACGACGAACTTTGGCTCCGTTGATCATTTCTCCTCCAGCAAGGACGGCCTTCCCCGATACGCCCCGCACGAAACGAGGCTTCCCCTGATTCGTCCCCGCGAACAATTCGCAGAGCGGGGCTGAGTGTACGAGCTCGGGGATTGGTTCGCCATCCACGACGATGCGGCCCACGGGGCCGGACCCAATGAAGAACCTCGACCGTCGAGCCACCACGGCTCGATTGCGCCCGACCCGTGGCCGAGCTTGAGAAGTGAATGCTAGGAGAGGAGAAATCCGAAAGGCAAGAATCAACTTGGAAGCGCACCCTAAAGTTTTACTTTCACTTTGGAGTTGGCCCGCTTCGGGGTTTTGTCGGGTCGCGCCTCACGGGCGGGCTCGCTCGCTCTCGCTTCATCGATCGAGCCGATCGCACGGGCAAAGTTCTCGGGCTCGGCGGGCGTGACGACGAGCGGTCGCTGACCGCGACGCTCGATCACGACCGCAGCGTCGTTCGCCGTCATCAGCGCCGTCGCCCAACCGCTGCGCGTGCGGATCCACCCGAACGAACCGAAGAGCCCCGCGATGCCGACGCGCGCGCCGCGGAGCTCGTGCGCGAGCGTCTCGCCGCGGATGGCGCGCACCGCCACGATGTCGGCCGGCTTGATGGTGAGCTCGCGGAGCGGCCACACGACGTCGATGCCGGCCGCCGAGACGCGGTAGCGCGAAGGCCGGAGCAGGAGCCACGTCGCCCCCGCGACGACCGTGAACGCGAGGATGACGAGCACCGCGGTGTCGCGCGCGGGAGGCTCGCGCACCGCCATCACAGCCCAAATCACAGGGATCGCGAGCAGCACACCCGTGAGCACCACGTAGATGGGTGCTGGTGGGGCAGTCTTGAACTCGGCCGATCGCTCGTCGCCGTCGGGTGCTTCGTCGTTCGTTCGCGCCACGCGGATCGTCTCAGTTCGCTGGTGAAATGCGTACCCAGTTGAGCATCGTGTACTCGTTGTCCTGGCCGACCTCGAGGGTGACATTTCCGTCGGTGACGTCCACCGTCGTCGTCGTCACGAGGTACGGAGCGCCTGGGTTGGTCTCGACGTCGTCGTAGAGGACCGTGCCCTCGACCACGACGCGCTGCTTCGAGTAGGTCCGATCATACCAGCCGATCGAGACCGTCACGTCGTAGCGCCCGTTCTCGATGTCCCAGTTGAACGTGTCAGTACGGCCGTAGTCGTTGTAGATGATGCTGCGCTGGAGCTCGTCGACGGGCGCGTCGATGAAGGCCGTCAGCATGATGTTCGGATCGCCGATGTAGGGGCCGGCCCAGCCGTAGCCTTGTTCGGGTTTGTAAGCGTCCCACCCGATCTTGATCCAGTCCTCGCCGTTCACGGTGAGGGGCGAGGCCGAGGGCTCACCCGCTGGGTCCTGGAAGTTGATCGCGTACGTCCCGCGCGGGTGCGCGCCAGTCGAGGTCGAGTCGAGCACGGGGCAGCCGTCGCGCTCGCCACCGAGGTAAGCGCCGAGCTCGTCGCGGAGGTGTTTGAACGCCGCCGTGTCGCGCGTGTACGACGTCACGCTCGAGACCGCGCTCGCCGCCGAGGTGTCGCAGCCCGCGCTTTGAGATGGGGTCGCGGGCACCGTGCCCCCCGCGGCGAGCCGCAGGTACTCGTAGTCCTCGGCGCCCTCACGCAGGAGCTCCCAGCGAATGCTCGTGACGATGCGGCCATTCTCAGGCGGATAAAGGAGGAAGCCGTCGCCGTTCTGATTGGTCCCCTCGGGCCGAGGGTCATTGTACGGGTCGGCGCCCCAACCAGTGACAGAGTAGTAAGCGAACCCCTTGATCCGATATTTGTACGCGGCCCACGCGGCGATGCGCGACTCGATGCCCGAGTGGTCGATCGTGATGGGGTTGAAGTGCGGCGGCAGATCGCCATAGAGGAAATACCACCATACGTCGTCGCCCGCGGCCTGGCGGACTGCCGCATAGTCGGGGTCGAACTCGGAGAGGTCGGCCCACCAGAGATCGTAGCTGTGTCCATTGGCCGACGGGTGCTCGACGATTTCGGGTTTGGGCTCCTCGCTGATCGCGATCCTGAGGTCGGGCGCGGCCGTCTTGCTCAGATTGGCGAGGAAGGCTGCGACGTCGTAGTCGGCGTCCCCCTGCGGCTCGTTCTGGACATAATAATAGCCCTTGCCGGCCCAGCCGTGCGCGACGAGATAAGCGTCTATCGCCGAGAGGAGCTTCGACCACTCGGCGTTGTAGGCGGCAGTCCCGAA
The DNA here is from genome assembly GCA_046351325.1 of Polyangiaceae bacterium. Taxonomy (GTDB): domain Bacteria; phylum Myxococcota_A; class Polyangia; order Polyangiales; family Polyangiaceae; genus Xiheicaenibacterium. The sequence goes on from JAXLYR010000003.1 coordinate 608,637, forward strand.
ATGGTCGGGGCCCCGATCGACGCCGCAGAAGTTCTGCGGGCGCGGGGTCGAGTTGTCGACGAACTGCATGATTTCGAAGCTGGGGAAGCCGACGCCGTTCCAGCCGTCGCCGTCGATGTACTTCGGCCCGAGTTCGGAGAAATCGTAGGGATTCGCCTCCTCCATGAAGGTGCCGGAGGCGCAGTCGTACGTTATACCGCCGTTATAGTTGAGCCCCGCGGGCCACGCGACCGACGAGGGCACGAGTCGGTGTTCGAAGAAGAAGTTCTTGATCTCTTCGACCTTCTCGAGGCTCTCCCCGCCGCCCAGAGCCTCCATACTGGCGTTCCAATTGCCGTCGAAGCCGATGTCTGCCGGTAGCGCAAAGTCGTAGACATGCAGGCGCACGGGGATGGAGCTCTGTGCGCCGCCCGAGTCGATAGTGAGCGTAGCCTCGTAGTCGCCTGCAGCCGCGTCCGGCGGGACGAACACCGTAATCCAGAAGGGCTGGTTCTCCCCGGCGGGGAGCGGCTCGCTCGCGCCGAACGCCGACGGGACCAACGCATCGGGGATGCGCCCCGACGGGATCGCGCTCGCGTCCGAGGGCTCGGCGATGTTGACGTATTCGACGCGGTGGATCTCGACGCGCGGGATCGCCCCGGGCCCCGTGAACGCCGAGAGAGACAGCGTCGCCGAGCCGCCCGCGTCCGAGCGAACGACGACCTGCATCGGTTCGAACTCGTTCTTCGCGGCCGAGAGGACGAGCGCGTCGCCGTCGATCTCCGGCGGAGCGGCCTCGCGTAGGACCTTATCCATCGTGGTCGTGGTCCACACGGTCGCGCCGGCGGGGGAGGGGAGCCGATAGGTCAAATCCCCAGTCGGCGTGCAGTTCGTACAGGTCGGCACGCCGCCGTCGCCGCCTTGATTCGCGGCCCCCGAGCCCCCCGAGCCGCCTGTTTGGGAGTCGTCACCACACGCGAGGGCGAGCGACGTCGAGAGCGCGGCCAACGTCCATCCAAGCCAACCAAGCGAGCGCATGGGGGCCATCGTAGCGCACATCCCCCTTTGGCGAGCGCCACGCGAACCTCGGCGGGCGCCACCCCCAGCGACGCGCGAAACGCTGCAATTTACCGCGATTCGACGTTGGCGCGCCGCTCGCAAAAGCCCTGACCGAGCGCGACATCGCGCGGCAAAGGGAGTTCGGGAAATGGGTAATTCGGACAAGCAGCGGTCCATCAAAGGGCTGATTCAGACCATCGAGAAGCAGTTCGGCAAAGGGGCGATCATGTCCCTCGGCGACGAGGACGAGCGCGAGCAACTGGGGATCATCCCGACGGGTTCGCTCATGTTGGACCAAGCGCTCGGCGTAGGGGGTTATCCCCGCGGGCGCATCGTCGAGGTCTTCGGGCCGGAGTCGAGCGGCAAGACGACGCTCACGCTCCACGCCATGCGCGAGGCGCAGCGGCTCGGCGGCGTGGCCGCGTTCATCGACGCGGAGCACGCGTTCGACGCGACCTACGCCGAGGCGATTGGGCTGGATCTCGAGCGCTTGCTCGTGTCGCAGCCGGACTCCGGTGAGCAGGCGCTCGAGATCGTCGAGATCCTCGTTCGCAGCGCGAGCGTCGACGTCATCGTGGTCGACTCGGTCGCGGCCCTCGTGCCGAAGGCCGAAATCGACGGCGAGATGGGTGACGCCCACATGGGGCTTCAGGCGCGGCTCATGAGCCAGGCGCTCCGCAAGCTCACGCCGGTCGTCCACAAGACGGGGACGACGCTCATCTTCATCAACCAGCTGCGCCAGAAGATCGGCGTCGTATTCGGTAATCCGGAGACGACGACGGGTGGCAACGCGCTCAAGTTCTACGCGAGCGTTCGCCTCGATGTTCGGCGCATCGGCGCGGTCAAGAACGCCGAAGAGGCTGTCGGGAACAAGACTCGCGTCAAGGTGGTGAAGAACAAACTCGCGCCGCCGTTCCGCGAGGCCGAGTTCGAGATCCGCTGGGGCACCGGCATCGACTGGTCGGCCGATCTCGTGGACTACGCCCAGTCGCTCGGGATCATCGAGAAGAACGGCTCGCACATCTCGTTCGGCGGCGAGCACCTCGGGCAGGGGCGCGAGCGCGCCCGGGAGCTCCTCATCAATCGCACGGACATCGCGGACTCGCTCCGCAAGGCCGTGCAGGGCGCGTCGGGCCAGGCGGCGAACGGCGCAGCGCACGCCTGAGACTGCGCAAGAGATCGCAATTCGACATCGGAATAGGGAAACGGAAGGAAGACTGTCATGAGCCAGGGAATCAATCGGGTGGTGCTGTTCGGGAATTTGGGCGTGGAGCCGGAGCTGCGCGCGACGCAAGGGGGCCAGTCGATCCTCAAGCTGCGGCTCGCCACGACTGAGGGTTATCTCGACAAGGACAAGAACTTCATCGAGAAGACCGAGTGGCACGACGTGACCGTGTTCGGCCCGCGCGCCGAGGGTCTCTCGCGGGTGCTCAACAAGGGCGACCGGCTGCTCGTCGAGGGCTCGCTGCGCTACTCGAGCTACGAGAAGGACGGGATTACCCGATACCGCTCGGAGATCGTGGCGCGTGAGGTTTGCCTCGCGGGGCGCCGACGCTCGGCCGGCAATCACGAGGAGGCCGTGGACGAGCCCTACGCCGAGACGCTCGCGCCCGCCATGGTCGAGGAGCCGCCGCAGCACGCGCCGTCCAAGCGAAACGGTGCGCGTGTGCTCGCGACGAGCTGACAGCGCTGTAATCATTGCGTGAGGGAGTGGCCTGCCCCGGCGTGGGGCGGGCCGCTCGCGTTTTGTGCCGAGACCGAATATGGTTCTGACCATGCTCGGCCCTCGAACCAACACCCTCGTGCGCTACGCCCTAATCACGATTGGCCTGTCGGGCTCGGCGTGTTCGTCCCACACGAACTCGCCCGACTCCGGGGCTCAGACGAGCGCGACGGCCTCCAGCGAGACCGCGTCCAACGATTCGTCGGGCTCTTCGGGCTCTTCGGGTTCCTCGGGTTCTTCCGGCTCGAGCGACGGCGCGAGCGGGTCGAGTTCGAACGAGTTCCAACTCCAGAGTTCGAAGACGGCGAAGGACGCTCACGGCGCGAGCGCGTCGAAGATCAAGCCGACCGCGACCGAGGCCGCGATGAAGCTCTTCGTCCTCGACAAGGAGAAGGGGCCGATCACCGGCATCGTGATCTCGCTCGTCGGCGCCGACGGTAAGAAGTACTTCACCGACGAGACCGACGCCGAGGGTTATGCCGAAGTGCTCGTCCCCGTCGGGCAGAAGTACGACATCACGTATTTGAGCCTCGGTAAGAAGGATATCGCCGCCAACGTGACGGTGACCGGTGAGGCCAATCAAAACATCAAGCTGACCTTGCGGTTCAAGGGCTTCGCCGGCGCGGAGCCCGCCAAGGCCGCAGGGGACCCGCCGCGGTTCGTGCTTCAAGGCGTCGAGTTCGACACCAACAAAGCGACCATCCGCACGGACTCTTATCCGCGCCTCGACGAGGTCGTCGAGTACCTGCAGCACAAGAAGAGCGCGCGCATCGAGATCTCCGGACACACCGACAACGTGGGCGCGGCCGCGGGCAACAAGCTCCTGTCGCAGAAGCGCGCCGAGGCCTGCCGCGACTACCTCGTAAAGAAGGGCATCGACAAGTCGCGTATCGAGGCCGTCGGCTACGGCGACGAGAAGCCCATCGCGCCCAACGACACCGAAGAGGGGCGACAGAAGAACCGGCGAATCGAGGCCAAAGAGCTGTAGAGGTGGCCTCAGGGGAGTTCCCGCCCGCGGATTGCACGACCTGCGGGCGCTGCTGCTTCGGGGATACTCCGCGTTATGTCCGTGTCTGGGGCTCGGACTGGTCCCGAATGGACGAGCGCGCGCAGGCTTACACGGAGTTCAGCGACAATCAGTGCTTCATGCGCATCGAAGACGGCCATTGCGCGGCGCTCGTCGTGGATGCCGACACAGGCACGTTCACGTGCGCGATATACCCGATGCGCCCCGAGACGTGTCGCTCGTTCGAGCGCGGGAGCGGGACCTGCCGCGCCGATTATGACCTGAAGGGCGAGCGCGTGGACGTGCTGCTCGAGCGGCTTCAGCGGATCGGCAAGACGCGACACGCGCCCGCGCCCGGATAATACCTGCCATTGGCGCCGGGCGCGGCGTACCCGTCGATGAGCACGCGGCGGGGCCTCGGTGAGCGATTGGGCGTGCTGCCGTGCACCGCCCACGGTCCGAAGAAGAGGACGTCGCCGGCCTTTCCCGTCACGGGGACTGCGCGTGAGGCCTCCACCGACCCGACGATCAGCCGGCCCGCGTCGTCGAATCGCGCGGCGTCGGCGCCGACGAACTCGAGCGGGCCGTTCTCCTCGCTGACGTCGTCGACGAGGAGGAGCGTCTGGACATAAGAGCCGCGGCCAGTGACGTCGCGCCAGGTCCCTGGGCCCTTGTCGCGGTGCTGGATGTCTTGATGCCAGTCGAAGGCGACCCCGTCGTTGGGCATCTTGAAGTGCGCCTGACAGAGGAGCTGCTCGCAGCTCGTGGTCCCGAGGAGCTCCAGCGCGGGCTCGACGAGGCGCGCGTCCTGACTCAACTGTAAGAGAATCGGCTCGGCGCCACCGGCCCAGACGATGCGCTGCACGACGACCGGGCCGTCCAAGTTCGCGTCCAAGACGAAGAACGCGCCCGCGTGATCCCCGGTCTTTCGGAGGGTCTGGGCGACCGCGTAGAGCCGCTCGAACGCCGCGCGCGCGGCGTCGACCTCGGCGGGCGTGAACAGCTGTCGGAGGACGAAGAAGCCGCGCTCCTCGAAGGCTCGATGCTGGGCTTCGGACAGCGACATCGAGAGGAGCTTAGGCACACGCGCTGGCGTGGGCCAAAGGAGCGGGGCGACGCTCAGCGACCGCTGATCGCCGACTTCAGCGCGCTCTTCAGCTTGCGGATCGAGGTGCGCACGGGCGGCTCGCGGAAGTGCGTCGACTCCCCCAGGCGAGGGCCCGCGAGCTTCTTCAGCCTGCCGTCGGCGAGGAGCAATTTCGCGAGCGCGCGGCGCTTCAGCGGGTTCGACTCCTCACGCGTGACGTCCTCGACCACGCCGGCCCAGTGCGCCTGATTGGCGAACGTCGAGCCGACAGCGATGCTGGTCGTGAGCATCCGCGTCGTGTGCCACCAGAAGGGAGGGACATAGACAGCCTCACCCTCTTCTTGGACGAAGCGCGCTATCCGAGCCTTTGCATAAAGCGGGAATCGCTCGAGATCCGGGCTCTGGAAGTCGGGGATCGCCGAATGGCGGCCTGTCGTATAGAGGTATGGCGTGTCCTCCGGGGAGAAGACCGTCCACTCCTTCTCACCGAAGATCTGACAGAGCATCACTGGGCAGGCCGTGGGATCGTAGTGCAGGTCCGCGAAGCCCGAGATGAGGGTGCCGTGCAGGCCAGCGTGGGTCGGATCGGTCTCGCCGGCGCGCCGCTCGAGCTGCGTGCCGGGGCCACCAATGAAGAGCTCGACCTCGGCGGCGCGGTTCAGGTGCGCGTCGAGCTCGCGGTCCGGATAGACGCCGCGCAGCCAATTGGGGAGCGCGTAGTCGACGAAGGGCATGAGATCGTCGCCGAGCTCGGGCGCGAGCTGGCGCACGGCGAGCTCGCGCAGATAGGGCACGGGGTTCTCGGGCGAGGCGTTCTCCACGCGGTCGAAGTACTCCCCCAGCGTCGTCTCCCGCCCGGATACGGTTACCCGCTTGTCACCGTAATTGGCCTTGAAGAAGGTCGGTGACCACTTGCCGAGCGCCCGCCACTGCTTGAAGGCGTTCTTGATCCGGACTGGCTTGTGGGGGAGGAGATAGTCCGAGACGAACCTGTCATAGGGCAGGTTGTCGTGTACGTCGATGTCGAGGGTGGGCTGCTCGTGCATGAGGATCACCCATGGAACGGCGCACCTACGCGGGCGTCAACACAGATGTCCGCATCGCGACCGCCGGCAGGAGCACGCCCGCGCCTGCGAGCGCACGCCGGAGCGGCGCGATCGCGGCCGCGCTGTCTTCGGCCTTCTCGGACGCTGTGAGGACCGTGCCACGCTGGACTGGATAGGCCCGAGCGGGAGGCGGAAGCGCCGGCAACTTTGGATACGCAGCGGACAGGTAAGTAACCCAACCGATGACCGGCGCTCCGTCCGAGAAGATGGCGCGCGGCGGTGTGGGGCTACCGTCCAATCGGACGTGCCCCCAATCGGGCTCGAAGATCTCGACCAGGGTCCGCATCAAGACGGCCACCGTGGCCAGTTCGAGCGCGCCGCGCACCGTGATCTCCACGAGGTTCGGCGTCCAAGCGGGTACGGCCGTGCGCTCCATCCCGGCGCGACAATCGACCCGGACGACCGGCGCGGCCTCCCGCCCCACGAACAGGCTCGGCGTGTACGCGACGCGGGGCTTGCTGCCGGCGGCCCCTACCTGCCATTCACCCGAGGCGTCTCTCACGGCGGTGTTCGCGTCGTCGAGCGAGCGGATCGGCTCTTGCCGGCCGTTTTGCGACGAATAGCTCCAAGTCTCCCAGCGCGGCTCGACCACGCTCGCGCGTCCGAGGAGCCGATAGATACGGTCCGCGAACTCTGAAGCCGTCGCGGGCCGGCCATGGTCATAAACTGCAATCGTCGTCTCGTGTGCCATGGGTCACTCCCACCAAGCGGTGCGAATGTTCGCATCGTTGAGCGCGGCCTTGATCTTGTCGATGACATCATCCTCCGACGGCAGATTGGAGTGCGAGATGTCCTCCACGCACTTCGAGAGGTTTCGATCGATGCCCGTGGTCACGATGTCGTCGGGCGGATAGGCGCTGTCCTCGGGGACCGTGCCATCCCCCATGACCGGATCCATCTTGGGGAAGAGGCGCCATTTGACTTGATTGGCGTCAAAGGACGAGAACATCTCCTCGGCGACGATGACCGAGCCGCGCTCGGTGGGCAAGGTGCCGCAATAGATGCAAACGGTCTTTGGGTGCATATAGAGCTTGTTCTCTTTGCGGCGGCGGGCCTTGGCCTGTTGCTTCTCGGTCCGCGTTCGTCGGGCGTTCATTCCCGTGGACATTGCCAGGGTGATCTCGCGCCAGATTGGCACGATCCAACTGAGCATCGGGACGATGAGGTCCATCGCGGTGATGGGCTTTTCGGGTGAAGGCTTCACGCGTAGAGAGTCATCGAAACGCTCGGACAACGCGAGGTTCGCGGCGCTGATCGCGCGCATGTCCACGCGGTCCATGAAGCCCGTATAGACGTCTTGATAGACCGCGCGCCGATCGCGACAATCGATGAAGGTCGTCTTGAGCCGCGCGGCGATCGCCATTCCAGCGCCCTTCATGGTGTCCTGCGCGTCGGGATTGCTCATCGCGGCAGCGCCAACGGCAGCCAATTGGGTCAGGTCGATGGAGTTCGCGGCGAGCAAGGTCTCGTTCGGCTGCGAAGAGTTCTGCGCCGACGTCATCTCCGCCACAGTGTCGTGGAACTGCTGCGCGGTCGCCGGATCGACGGCGTTGATGACGGCCTCGGTCGCCATCGCTTGAAGGCCGAGCGTCGTCGGGAACTTCACCAAGAAGCCAGTCGGTGGGACGCCGCTCCCGAGCGGGTCGAAGAACAACCATGTAGGGTTGTCGCGACAGAACGTGGACGTGGGCAAGAGCTGATAAAGCGACGGCAACTGCCGCGCGAAATAGACCATTTGGTCGCGCGTCAGCAAATGACCCGTCGCAAAACAACAAGCGAGATAGAGCTTGCCCATGAAATCACCGACAGCGCCGCCGCCCGCGCCCATCGCCAGCGAAGTCACCATTGTGGCGAGTCCGCCAGCGATGGACGAGACCTCGTCGGCGGTCGCAGAGACGTCGCCCGTCAAGATGTCGTTCTTGAGCTCGTTCGCGTAGACCGCCGGGACCCCGTGCTTCAGGTGGGTATAGGCCGATGGAGCCCCTTGAGACGGACAGCCCAGTAAAAACAACGTCGCGACCTTGCCCTCGCCGCCGAGCACGCGACAGTAGTATCGCGCGATGAGCCCGCCCATGCCGTGCGCGACCAGGATCGCCTTGCGTGCCCCTGTCTCCTCCAGGGCTTCTTCGACGATGCGAGCCAGTCGGAGCGCCGACCGCGCGTTGTCTTGCCGCCAGTCGTACCCACAGCAATAGACGAGAGGCGTCGCGTCGATGCGCTCGGCCTCGGGCGTCTTGTCCTCGAGGCAATTCGACTTTGAAAGCTGCTTCGCGAGCTTGTCATAGAAGTCGGGGATGAGGTGGTAGTAGTGCCGGATGGTCCGCCCTTCAAACTCGAGGTCCCCTCCCTCGATGATCTTCTTCACAGCATTCTTGTTCTGCTTGGGGAGGTGAAGGTCGTCGGGTTCGAGCGCCGCATTGACCTGTTGCAGGCGGTCGAAGTCGACCCGGAACTGCCCGGCCGAATCGCCAATTGGCCAACCGAGCGGGTTCCACGCGAGGTCCCCCGTGGACGGGTCGGTAAGGCGCGTACCCAGAATGTCAGGGATGAGGATGATGGGAATGACAGGCCCCGGCGCGTGGAGGTGCGTCGGATTGGACGGATTGAGCTTCGTAGCGCGATCGTCAGTCATAGACCCGCCTTGTCTTCCAGAGCGCTCTGCGTGTCGCTGTCGAGCTCGCCGGACTCCGACAAGCTGCTCAGGTGCTGTAGCTGCTTGAGCGACCGCGTCGTGATGGCGTCCATCGTGTCCGCGATCTCTGACGTCCCCGTTCTCCAGCCCAAGTTTCTGAGGCGCAGCCGCGCACCCGTCACGGTGCTCGCCGCGGGGAAGTCCGTGAAGACCCTTATCGTATAGTTCAAGGGCTGGCGGTAACGCCGCTTGAAGTTGTCGAGCTCGTTTGCGTAGACGGTCAACTGTACGTACTTCGTGTCATCTGGGATCTGTACCTCGACGTTGCCCTGGCTCGCCGAGGCCTGGTGGACGAACCCGCCATCCGTAACCAACCTGTACGTGACACTGCCCATATCTTTGGTCAGGGATTGGCCGTGCGTGAGCTTGATCTTGAAGTTCTTGGAGCCCGAGTCCTGGTTGCTGCTGCTCGATGAGCTGCCCGGGCTCGGCCCGGCCCCCGACCCCGACCCCGATACGAGCTTCACCGCCGAGCCCATGACCTTGGCCGTGCTCGCAGCGGCCAAGGTGGCCGTGCCGCCGTCGAGGGTGAGCCCGTCATTGGCCGTGTTCGAGAGGACGACCTTGCTCCCGCCCGAGATCTCCGCCCCATCGGAGTTCAGCTTTGCGGTCGTGTCTTTGCCTTTGACCTCGACCTTGTCGGAGCCTCCAATCGAGACGGCCGCGCCGCCGATGTGGATGTTGTCGCTGGCCGACAGCGAGATCTTCTTGGACTTGAGTACGATCTCGTCAGCGGTAACAAGAATGTGACTGTCCCCTACGGACAAGGAGATGCTCGTGCCGTCCGTGCTGTCGTCGGGCTTCATCGCCTTCAGCGCGATCTTGCCCGCCGTGTAGAAGCTATTGCCCTGCACGAAGAGGACGTGATTCGCGTTGCCCTGGCTGGTGCTACCGCCGCCTATCTGTTCGATCGAGTCACCGTGGATGGTAGCGGTCCTGCACCCGTGGACGACCTCTTGCGCGTTCCCCGAGGTTTGGTCCAAGCGGTTTTGGACGACGGAGTGGACCAGATCGCCCTGCACCAGAGTCTGCGCGTCGCTCGTGACGCGTGAGAAGCTCGGGCCGCCCACGTGTGTCGTCTGCGAGCCGCCGACACTCTGGTAAGTCTTGTTCGACACGCCGACGATGCAGTCTCCGCGGATCGTCGTCTCTTGATTGGCGGATACGACGATCTCTTGTTTGCCTTTCACCGTCGTCGTGTGCCCGTCGTTCACGACGACGTGCAGGTCCTTCTGCGCGTGCATGTAGAGCCGCTCGGTCCCCGCCGCGTCGTCGAACGACAGCTCGTTGAAGCCATTGCCTGCCGGGGTCGATTGGGTCCTGATCCCGCTGCGGGTCTGTCGCATCGGCAGCTGCTCGGGCAGCGGGTGCGTCGCGTTGTAGAGACAGCCGGCCACGACGGGTCTGTCGGGGTCGCCGCCAATGAAGGTTACGAGGACCTCCATCCCGACGCGCGGAATGAACTGAAAGCCATAGCCGGTCCCCGCCCAGGTCTGGAGCGGACGGATCCAGCACGAGCTCCCGTCGCGGAATTTGCCGTGCCGATCCCAATGGAACTGGACCTTGATCCGCCCGAAGCGGTCGACGTGCAGCTCGGTACCCGCTGGCCCGACGACGATGGCGGTCTCACTCACCGCACGGCGAACAGATTTGTCAGGACGGGGCGGGCGGACCGTGCGCGCGTTGCCCTCGGCCGGGGCGGCCTCGAACCGATTGCCGTACCCACGAGGGAGCGGCCCCCTGGTCTCGTGGCGATCGAGCAGCTGTTTGATCTCGTCCTCGCCGAGCTCACCGCCTACCTGGATTTCACGGACCGCGGCCGCGACTGCACGGTAAAGCGCTTCGTGTTGGTCGGTCGCCGCGGGGACGTGCGGGGCGTTCGCGTTGAGGTATTCGTGGTGAAGCTCTGTCGCGACGAAGCGCTCGCCATTCACCGAGAACGTGCCGCCAGCGAACAACCTTGTACACAAACTCTTGCCGCAGAAGACCTGCGCGTCACGCCTGTATTGATCGAGGTGCTGCTCGGCCAAGTCGGGCTTCGCGGGTGATTTGTAGTCGCTGCGGTGCTCGTAGACCGAGAGGGGCTGCTTCAAAGGTGGGTCGATCGGCGGCACCGCGACGTGGTCGCCCTTCGCGTCGGCGCGCGCCTTGGGCAAATCGAGCGGGCGACGAAAGTTGTAGTCGCGAATCTCGACGGCGTTGGGCCGCGTCGCGCGCTTCGGTCCAAAGTCCCAGACTGGCGTCCCGTCGGCCGAGGACCCCCAAGGTGGTGTCAGGGCGAGCATGGGTGCGTTCGTGTCCGTGTCGCCAGTGACAGCCGCAGCGTAGCCCCCCAATACGTCACTGAAGACGAGCACGTCTTCACCGATTTTATCGAACAGGTCGCGAGGCGCGGCGCTGGTCGGCCAGAAGCCGGACCCGCCTGTCGCCGGCGCTGGGTCTTCGGGGTCTTGCCCCGGGAGAGCGAGCATGTCGTCGGTCATTTCACCGGCGTTACCGATGAGCCCGATGGTCGTGCCGCCAGCGTTTTCACCGACGATCCCGGCGAGGATGCCGACACCCATCGCGACATACCGACTGTACTTGACGACTTGATCGTAGGTTGATGTATCTGATTGCGCCGGGGCCTGGATCAGCGCTTCGAGCGCCGGCGTCCCGTGGTCGAAGTAACAATAGACGCCTTCTTCAGCGAACAGTCGAAGGATGAACTCCCAATCTGTCTCTTCGTACTGCGTGCAATAGATCCGCCGAGTGTAGGTCTTTTCCAGGATCCACCGGTGTGGAATGCCAGCCTCTTCGAGGAGGTCGCGGACGATCTCGTGAAAGTACTTCCCTTGAAAGATACGGGAGTTCTTACGATGAAGTAGGATGGAAGCGCGCGGGCGCAGCCAGAACCTGAAGCGATGAAGACGCTCCGGCTCCGCGTCGTGCTTGAGCGCGTCATCCAGATACGCGACTCGATATACGAGGCCGTAGCGCGCGGCCTGCTCGACGCCCCCAAACTCGAACCTCGCGAGCTGACCAACCAGCGCGTTCGTGATCTGCTCGCCCAAGTTCCTCGGGGTGAGCTCCGGCCCGTCGATCTGTGCGGCGGATTGGATCGCGGTCAATCCGAGCGCGGAGATCGATGTGTCCACGCGGAACTCGAACAATTCGGAAAGCGCCTCGCGGCCGACGAGTGACTCGACGGTAAAGAGCGCGTCCAGCGCGTTGCCCGCGCTCAAGATCCTCAGCGTATCGACCATAATCCCCCTCCGCTCGACGTTGCGGCGCCCTGGCGCCGCCATCCATAGGCAATTCATCACGTCTGGTGGCTGCAGCCCAAAAGCGACGGGCAGCGCCCAGCGGCCAGTCGAGGAGCGGCGAGGTGAAGCGTCGCTGAGCGCGCCCGCTCGCGCGGACGGTCGTGTAATCTCCGGTTCGGCCGAGCATGACGAACCCCTTGTTCCGTGAGCGCGACGTCGACTTCCTCCTCTACGAGGTCCTCGAGGTCGATAAACTGACTGCGCTGCCGGCGTTCGCCGAGCACAGCCGTGAGACGTTCGACCTCTTCGTCCGGGAGGCGCGGCGCCTCGCGCGCGACGTCCTCTTTCCGGCCTATCGACCTTTCGACGAGGCCCCGCCGAAGCTCGCGGACGGCAAGATCACGGTCCACCCCGCGCTCCACGAGATCTATGCGCGAATGGTCGGGATGGGCTTGGTCGCCGCCACGCGCCCGGTCGACGTGGGCGGACAGCACCTGCCATTGTGCGTCGCCGCGGTCGCTCACGCCTATCTCATGGCGGCCAATCTATCCGCTTTCGGTTATGTCGGTCTGACGACGGGCGCGGGCCACCTCATCGAGGCCTTCGGCGATGAAGCGCTGAGGGAGACCTTCCTCACGAAGCTCTATGAGGGCCGCTGGACGGGCACCATGGCCCTCACCGAGCCGCACGCGGGCTCGAGCCTCGCGGACGTCACCACGCTCGCAGTCCCCGCGGCGGACGGCACGTATCGACTGACCGGGTCGAAGATCTTCATCTCCGGTGGGGATCACGACCTCACCGAGAATATCGTTCATATGACGCTCGCGCGCATCCAGGGCGCGCCTGCCGGCATCAAGGGCGTCTCGCTCTTTTGCGTGCCGAAGCGGCGAATGGTCGCGGGCAACCTCGTGGACAACGACGTCGTCGTCGCGGGCGCTATCCACAAGATCGGCTGGCGTGGGCTACCGAGCTTGGTGATGTCTTATGGCGAGAAGGGCGACTGTCACGGCTGGCTCGTCGGCGAGGCCAATCGCGGCATCTTCTACATGTTCCAGATGATGAACGAGGCTCGCCTGATGGTCGGGCTGAACGGCGTCGCGACGGCGACTGTCGCTTATCACGAGTCGCTCGAGTACGCGCGGACGCGGGTGCAGGGCCGGCGCGCGACCACCAAAGACCCGGCGAGCCCCCAAATCCCGATCGTCGAGCACGCCGACGTGAAGCGCATGCTGCTCCGGCAGAAGGCCATCGTCGAGGGCGGGCTCGCGCTCGTGCTCCGCGTATCGCTCTATGCCGATTGGGCTCACGCGGCGCCCACGGCCGAGGCTCGCAATCGCGCGCAGGCCTTGCTCGATCTCTTGACGCCCATAGCGAAGACCTTCCCCGCCGAGCGTGGCTTCGAGTCGAACGCGCTCGCGCTGCAGATCCACGGCGGCTACGGCTACTCGAGCGAATACCCCGTAGAGAGCTGGCTCCGCGATCAGAAGCTCAACACCATCCACGAGGGCACGACAGGGATTCAGGGGCTCGACTTACTGGGGCGTAAGGTCGTCGCGGGGCAGGGCCTCTCGCTGCGGCTCTTCGTCGAGGAGGTCGACGAGGCCTGTCAGCGCGCGGACGACGCGCGCGTCGACCCGACGTGGACCGCGGCCGTGCGCACGGCGATGGGCACGGTGGTCGAGGTCACGACCGCGCTCGGCGGGCGCGGGCTCTCCGGCGACGTCGAGGGCATGCTCCTCCACAGCGCGGACTATCTGGACATGTTCTCGACGGTCGCGGTCGCGTGGGTTTGGCTCCTCGTGGCGGCGCGGGCCGCGCGCGGCTCCGACGACTTCGCGCGAGGGAAAATGCTCGCCGCGGAGTATTGGATTCACACGGAGCTGCCGCGCGTCGCGCACCTCGCGCGGCTGTGCATCGACGGTGAGTCGAGCTACGCGAGGATGTCAGCGGACGCGTTCTGAGGGTCGTAATCAGTGACAGCGCTGTAATGCGTCGGATTACGTCGCTGTAACCGTGCACACGGCGCGCTGGCTCGGCTCGGGGGCGCCAATCTGGACATCGCCCGCGGGCAAGAGCTGCCTCAGGCGGTAGGCCTGAGCGAAGTTCTTACGCTCGGCGCGGACGACCGCGTCGATCGCGCGGCCGACGAGCACCGAGGTCGTGAGCATCTGCATGAGCGATGTGAGGACGAGGAAGGTGAGCGTGGCTGCGGGTGGAAACGCGAGCATCCGCGGGTGAACGACGAGCGCGCCGCCTTCGAAGGAGAGCGACGGAGAGAGCACGCCAGCCCACTCGAGCGACGCCGGCACCATGAACGAGCCCATCCCGAGGCCGGTGATGAGCGCGCGCGTGGGGCGATTGGCGCGCAGGCTCACGAGGAGGGTCGCGGCGACGGTGCTGGCCGCGGCGGGGACGAGGATGAACGGCCCGAAGATCGCGGCGAGCAAGCTGATCAAGATGAAGTTCGCGAAGATCGAGATACGCATGTAGCGAGGCTCGACCCTGCGCGAGTAGCTCATCCAGAGCGCGTAGAACGTGAGCGCGCCGGCCGCGCCCTCGAGCGCGATGACGAGGGGCCAGCTCTTGATGCCCATCGCGAGCGCGATCGGCGCGAAGAGCACCCACGAGAGGTAAGCGAACGCGCTGCGGCGCGAGCCGCTCGCGCGATCGGCGAGCTCGACTTGTTTGAGCGCGGCCTCGGCGGGTGGGGGGAGCTCGGCGGGTGCGGCCACGACGATGCGCGTGACGAGCTGCATCGCGTGCTCGTTCGTCGGGTCGAGCGCGAGCGCGCGACCGAGCTCGCGCATGCCGCGGGCGCGCGCGTCGTCGGCGTGATCGCCGCCAGCGGCCGCGAGCTCGAGGGCCTCCCTCGCGTTCTCGAGGTGCGCGAGCGCGAGCTCACGGCGACGCGACTGATCCCGCTCGCCGTCGAGGAAGCGCTCGAGCTCGTCCGCGAACGCGCGGCAGGAGGGGTGCCGCGCGGAGGGCTCGCGCTCGAGCGCACGCACGACGATCGCGTCGAGCTCGGGAGGGATGTCGAGCTGCGGCGCGCGTGCGCTGGGGCGCTCGGGTAGCTTGCTCATTGTTGAAGCAATGAGCGCCGGCACGGTGGTCGCGGTGTGGAGGGGCTCGAGCGTGAGCAGCTCGAAGAGGATGCACCCGAGCGCGTAGACGTCGGTGGCCTCGCCGATCGCGTCGAGGTTGCCGAGGACCTGCTCGGGCGCCATGTAGCCGGGCGTGCCCACCATCGAGCCCGCGGCGGTCGCAGGCGGCGCCTCGGCGCCGGGCTCGTCGGCTTCGATCGGAGCTTCGGCGAGGCCCGCGATCCGCGCGACGCCCCAATCGAGGACGTACACCTCGCCGAAGGCGCCGAGCATGACGTTCTCGGGCTTGAGGTCGCGGTGGATGACGCCGCGTGCGTGCGCGTACGCGACCGCGAGACAAACCTGCGAGAGCGCGGAGAGGACCTTGCGACGACTGAACGCGGCGACGACCTCGGGATCTCCCTCGGCGTGGCCATCGATGATGTCGCGCAGGGTGAGCCCTTGGATGCGCTTCATCGTGAAGTAGGGCGTGTTGTTGACGGCGTCGATCGCGAGGTCGTAGACGGGCACGATGCTGGGGTGCTCGAGCTGGCCTTGGACGCGCGCCTCTCTCAAGAAGCGCGCGCGGCCCTCGCTGCCCTCGCTGCCAGCGGTGCTCGCGTTGCGCATGACCTTCATCGCGACGTCGCGGCCGAGCCAGCCGTCTCGAATGAGGTGAACCTCGCCCATGCCGCCGACGCCGAGCCTCGTGCGGATTTGGTAGCGCTCGCCCGAGAGCGCGCGCGGCGCTGGGTCGACGTTGCGCGGCTCCGACGCGTGCCGGACGAAGGGCATGGTCGCCGCGAGCTCGTGCGCGGAGGGAGCCTTCGCGCTCGGTGGCTGCGCGTCGGGCGCCGGTGGCATTCGCGTCGTGTCGGAGAGATCCAGCGATCCGTCCGCGTCAGGTGAGCCGCTCGACGTCATCGCGCCAATCTAGCAACGTGCCGCGAACCGACGAGTGGAACCCGTGCTAGGGCGCGCCGCTCCACCTGCGGAGCACGACGTGGCTCCTCCGCGGCTCGCGGTCTTGCACGGTGAAGGCGAAGAGCGAGGCGTTGCAGCTCCCGATCATCCCGACCTTGTCCTCGAGCGGCTCGGTCGAATGGAAGGTGCGGCCGCCGTCCGACGACTCGCGCACGTCCACGCCGCCATCGCTGACGACGACGCGATCCCCCGCGGCGCACGCGCTCGTCGCGAGCCGCGTGGGGATCTCCACGCGAACGAGCTCCCAGGTGGTCTTGCCCGCGCGCAGTCGCGCGAGCTCGTAGGCGCCGTCGGGCTTGCCGAGCTTGAGATTTCCCAGGTCGATCGTGCCGTCGGCCTCGACGTGGAAGACGCCGCGCGCGGTCTGGACGCCGGTGAAGAGGTCGTTGTCGAACGGGACGCGTTCGAAGGCGTCGGCGTCGGCCTCGAGCTTGAAGAGCGCGTAGACGCGAGGGTGTTTTGGCGCGACGCAGATTTGTGCGAGGAGGATCGCGCCGCTCGCGCGCATGGGCGTCGCGTCCCAGAAGCAGTCCGACCAGGACTTCTCCGCGGGGGGCGGCAGGCCGACGAACGACCATGCGCCGTTGCGATGACGAGCCGCACGCGAGCCGTTCGCCGCGAGCACCATGCCGTTCCGGTCCATCTTGCCCTCGACGGCGATCGCCTGTCGGCTCGTGATCGCGGAGCCACCGAACAGACCGAAGACGCCCTCGACGGCCTCGCCTACGTAGCCTCGTGGCTCCCAAACACGGAGGCGAACCTTCGGCAGGTTGCCCTCCGCGACGAGGAAACGTTGGTCGAGGAGGCTCGCGGCGCGAAAGCTCGCGCTGCCCTTGAGATCACCCGCAGACGAGAACGGAAGCGTGATCCGCTCGAGGTCGCGGCCGCGTGAGCCGAGCAAAATCGCGGGGCGCGTGAGGGCCGCGTCCGCGCCGCTCTCCAACACCAACGCCGACCAACCTGAATCACCGAGCGCGAGCGAGATCGTGTTGTCGAGCTCGGGTGGTGAGGAGCTCTGCGGGAGCGCGTCGAAGTAGCTCGTGGGACGCGGCGCACTCGCGCTCGCGCTCGGAGCGGCGCTGCCGTCGAGAGGAGGTTTGCTCGAAGGACCACCTGCCACGTTCGCGCTCGAGCTCGCGCTGGAGCTCGAGTCGTGCGTGCCGGAACAGCTCGATGCAGCTGCGAGCAGCATTGCGAAGAGTGCGTAGCGCATCACGTCGCCGACCGCGCCTCGGAGCGCCGAGGAAGAAGCCACGCGAGCTCGAAGTACCAGCTGCCACCGGCGAACGCGATGCGCGAGCGACACGAGGAGAGATCCATGAAGAAGCGACTTTTTGCGATGTTGTTCCTGTCTGCCATGGGGACGTTCATGTTTGCGGCTTGCTCCAAAAAGGGACCCGACGGCGTCGAGGAGTGCGAGGCGCTCAAGAAGATCGTCGCGGACTGCAAGGGCCCGCAGAAGTCCACGTACGACGAGACCTTGAAGACGAGCTGGGAGGCCTGGAAAGAGGCCGACCGCGAGACCGTGAAGAAGTCGTGCAAAGAGGTTGGCGAGAGCTGGAAACAATTCTGTAAGTGAGCCGCCCGCGCGCTGTCAACTCGGCGGCGCTTCGCTCGGCCGCACATCGTCGCCGAGCCCGAAGAAGGCGCGGATCTTGGCGCCGAGGTCGCGCTTGCGCAGCTCGACGCGTGTGTCGCGCGCGCTCGCGCCGATTTGGTCTTTGACCATCTCGAGCTCGACTTGGCGCTCGGCGAGGATCTTGGCGACGTCGTCAGCGACCTCGGGCCGGCGCTTCAGGAGCTCGCTGAAGGCCGTGCGATCGAGCCTCCAGCACTCGACGTAGGTCGTCGCGACGACGGTCGCGGAGCGGGACGCACCGGTGAGGAGCGACATCTCACCGAAGAAGTCGCCCGCGCCGAGCTTCGCGACCTCGCGCTCGATGCCGTCGACGTTCACGCGCACCGAGCACTCGCCCTCGCAGACGACGTAGAGCCAGTGGGCCTGCGCGCCCTGTCGCGTGAGCACCTCGCCCTTCGCGAACGGGGCAAAATGCAGGGAGTCCGCGAGCCGATCGCGGTCGGCCTCGGGCAGGTCGCGGAAGAGATCGACGGACGCGAGGACCTTGCGGTGTTGCTCCTCGAGCTCTCGCGCGGACTCCGCGCGACGCTTCTCGTTCTCCTTCGTGACGAGGAGAGACCGCTCGGGCACCGCCAAAGAGATGCCGGCGCGCTTCAGCGCGAAGAAGACGCGTTGCCTTACAAGGCTGTCCGTTGGATCGTCGGCCGCGAGGTCCGTCAGCCAATAGCGAACGGCGTAGCGCGCCCAGCTGTCGGCGAAGTCCATCACGATGACGTTGGGCGGCGGATCGCTCGCGACCTTCGGGATGTCGGTGTCGCGCAGCGCGCGCTCGACGACCTCGAGGACACGCGACGGTGCTGTCTGGTAGCCCACGTTGAACCAGACCCATCGACGCCATTGGACGGGTTGGTTGCTTCGGCGTCCGAGGATGACGACCTGGTTCTTGAGGAGCACGCTGTTCGGGACGACGACGGTCTCCCAGTTGCGCGTCTCGATCGCCGCGTAGCGCCAGCGAATCTCGACGACCTTACCGCTGAGATCGCCGACCTTGATCCAATCACCCACGCGGATCGAGTCGTCGGTCTGGAGCGCGAGCCCACCGAGGATATTGCCCAGCGTGTCCTGCAAGCTGAGACCGATGACGGCCGTGAGCACCGCGCTCGTCGCCACGATGCTCGACAAGTTGAAGCCGTTGCGTGAAGCGACGAGGAGCGCGGAGACGATCGTCACCGTCGCGATGACGACGTCCTGAAGGATTTGAGGTGTCGCGATCCCCACGCGCGAGAGGCCGCCGCGAAAGACGAGCGCGCTCGCAGCGGTGACACCCGCGATGGTGCCGCAGATGACGGACGCGAGGTGAAAGTCGGGGTAGTTCTTCCACCCGCCGGCGAGCGCTGCGCTCGAGGTCACCCAGAGCACGAGGTGCAGGCCGAGGAAGTAGATCGGCGTGCGACGTCGGCTCTCGCCGAGCTTGCGGAACACGATCCGAAAGCCGACGACCAACAGGATGATCCAGTGCGTCCACTGGCCGAGCGCTTCTCGTAGAGCGCCACGTGCAGACCCATGCTCGCGATGCTAGCGCCGAGCGCAGCGAGCGGATCGAGTCGCCCGAGTCGTGCGTCGTGCGCATGCGGTCGTTCGTCGAGCTTCGGGAATAGGTTTGTTTTTGGACTGTTCGGGGCGGCGATTGACTTGGATCCGCGCAGAACTAGGATGCGCGCGCTCGGCGGGCCTGCGCTGGTCAGGCTCTGGGGCGCCGCAAGCGACGTCTTGGGGTCCGGCCCTTACCCGTGGTAGGGGCCCCCGCGAGCTCGATGGGCACTCGCGGGGAGCCGGTCAAGACCCGGACCTCGCGATGCCAGCGGGGATTCGCGCGGTCCCGAGATCGGGATGCGCGGCTCGACAACGGAGGATGCTTTGGCGAACGACGTGATGATCGAGGTGAAGAACCTCTCCAAGTGGTACGGAGGGTTTCGCGCGCTCGACAAGGTGAGCTTCGACGTTCGGCGCGGTGAGGTCGTCGGCTTCTTGGGCCCGAACGGCGCCGGCAAGTCGACCACGATGCGCATCCTCACGTGCTTCCTCTCGGCGACGTCCGGCGTCGCCCGCGTGCACGGCCGCGACATCTTCGAGGACTCGGTCACCGTGCGGCGGCTGCTCGGCTACTTGCCGCAGCGCGCGCCGCTCTACGGTGAGATGAGCGTCTGGGGTTACCTGCAGTTCTGCGCCGAGATGCGCGGCCTCGACAACTCCACCTTCCGCGCTCGGATGAAGCGGATCGTCGAAATCTGCGGCCTCGCGAAGGTCCTCGGTAAAGACATTCGCCAGCTCTCGCACGGCTATCGCCAGCGCGTGGGGCTCGGCCAAGCGCTCGTGCACGATCCGCCGATCCTCATCTTGGACGAGCCGACGAGCGACCTCGACCCGAACGAGAAGGCAGAGGTCATCCGCTACATCCAAGAGATCGGCAAGAACCGCACGGTCCTGCTCTCGACCCACAACCTGAACGAGGTCGAGGCCGCGTGCGCTCGCGCGATCATCGTGTCGAAGGGGCGCGTCGTCGCGGACGGCGCGCTCGACGACATCCGAGCGAAGAGCGGGCGCGTCCGTTACATCGTGACCATCGACGAGAAGCGCACGCTCGGTGAGGGCTCGCGTGGCGCACCGACCGCTACCGAGGTCGAGGGTGCTCTGCGCAACGTCCCCGGCATCCTCTCGGCGAAGGAGCTCCCGACCGACGATCGCGCCCACACCTTCGAGCTCAAGGGCGCGCTCGGTGAGGACCTCCGCGCCGAGCTCTACCAGCTCGCGGTAGCCCACGGTTGGTTGATGCTCGAGCTGCGCCGCGAGACGCAGACCCTCGAGGACGTCTTCAAGAAGCTCACGCGCGGCGACGAGCGCGCGGATCGCGGTCTGCTCAACGTCGAGCCCACCGACGAAGAGGACGAGGGCGAGGACGACGACGACGACGACGATGACGATGCAGGCGCTGCAGCTGCGCCGCCGGCGTTCAGCCCCACGAAAGACAGCACCGTCGCTCGCAACGCGAAGAGCTCGCCGAAGGACGAAGAGGAAGACGACGACGAGGACGAGGAGGAGGACGACGGCGAAGAGGAGGACGACGACGAGTCCGACACCGAAGACGACGACGACTCCGAAGACGACGACGACGAGGACGAAGACGAAGACGAAGACGAGGAGGAGGAGCCTCCCGCAAAGAAGGGCTCGGCTGAAAAAGCGCGGGCTTCCAAGAAGGACTGATCGATGAGCCCCACCTTCATCATCGCCAAGCGAGAGCTTCGGGCGAACTTCGACACCGCCGTTCCCTACGTGGTTTTGTGCCTGGGCCTACCCGTCCTGGCGTTCTTCTTCTTCTTCTACGAGGGCGGCTTCTGGCAGGCGAACCGCGCGAGCGTCGAGTCGCTCGTCATGTTCGCGTCGCGGGGCATCGGCGTTCTGGCCAGCGTGC
Organism: Polyangiaceae bacterium; assembly: GCA_046351325.1. Taxonomy (GTDB): domain Bacteria; phylum Myxococcota_A; class Polyangia; order Polyangiales; family Polyangiaceae; genus Xiheicaenibacterium. The sequence continues at coordinate 629,649 of JAXLYR010000003.1, forward strand.
TCACGATGCGCGTCATGGCCGAGGAGAAGCGGAGCGGCACCCTCGAGATGCTCATCACCCTCCCGGTGAAGGAGCACCAGGTCATCATCGGCAAGTTCCTCGGGACCTGGGCGGTCGTCGTCGCAGCGCTGCTCGCGACGCTGCTCTTCCCCCTCATGATGTTCGTCTGGCCGTGGCACCTCGGTCCGATCGACGCCGGCCCGGTCATCTCCGGCTACATCGGGTTGGTCCTCGCCAGCATGGCGACGGTCGCGCTCGGCATGCTCATCTCGTCGCTCACCGAGAGCCAGATGATCGCGTTCTTCGTGACGTTCCTCCTCGTCGCGATCCTCACGGTCTCCGGGATGTTCGTGAACCGCATCGACAACGAGTACGCGCGGATCGCGATCGCGTTCATCAGCTTCGACGCGCGGATGACCAGCTTCGCTCGTGGCCTCATCACCACGCGTGACGTCCTCTACTTCGTGTCCCTCACCGTCGGGTTCCTCGGAACGGCGTTCTGGGCACTCGAGCGCAGGAAGTGGGCCTGATCATGGAAAAGCGCACTCGAACAGCAGCGGTCTCGCTCGCTTACATCGCCGCGGTCGGCATCCTGCTCCTCATCGCGAACATCGCTTCGTACCGATTCTTCTATCGGTTCGACACCACGCGAGAGGATCGCTTCACGCTGTCGCAAGGCTCGAAGCGCCTCGTCTGCGAGGGGCTCAACCAGGATCTCACGGTCGAGGTCTACGTCACCAAGGGCCTGGCGAAGACGGACATCTTCATCCAGGACCTGACCGACCTCCTCGATGAGTACCAGAACGCCAGCTACAAGAAGAAGGACGGCTCGAAGTCCCCGGCGAGCAAGTTCAAGTATACGATCATCGAGCCCAAGACCGAGGACGAGAAGAAGGCCGCGAAGGACGCAGGCCTGACCGAGCAGCTCCTCGGCGAGGGCAGCGAGACCAGCGATCAGGCGACCGTCGCCACCGGCTTCATGGGCTTCGTGCTCAAGTACGGCAGCGAGAAGGACGTCATCCCGTTCTGGCCGCCGGACAGCACGCAGGGCATCGAGTTCTTCATCACGAACAAGATCCGCGAGCTCCGCGATCGTGCTGACAAGATTGAAACCAAGTTCGGCCTCATCACCGGCAAGGACGAGCTGAAGATCAGCGACAACAACATCGCGCCCGGCGGGCAGCCGTTCAACCTGCAGCAGATCTTCCAGCAGTACTTCCCGTTCTACAAATTCGAGGACGTCGACCTGCAGAACGGTGACGCCGAGATCAACCAAGAGCTCGTCGGCATCATCATCACGCAGCCGACGAAGGACTTCACCGAGAAGGAGCTCCGCCGCATCGACGAGTTCCTGATGCGTGGCAACAAGGCCGCGGTCTTCTACACGAGCGCCGTCAACTTGAAGGCGAGCGACCCGACGATGAAGGCCACGCTCAACTCGCACGGCCTGGAGAAGCTCTTCGACGGCTACGGCGTCGAGATGAAGCGCGAGGCGATCCTCGACTTCGGCAGCTCGTTCCGCCTGCCCGCGCAGACGAACACCGGCGACCAGATCTGGATCTCGGCGCCCGGCATCGTGCAGGTCACGTACGACGACGACGACGAGGCGACGCGCCAGCTCGACAACAAGTTCGCGCCGTTCTTCCGCATGACGGAGATCGGGTTCCCGTTCCCGTCACCGCTCGTCCCGCACGCCGACAAGCAGCCGAAGGCCACGCTCAAGGTCGTCGCCCGCACGTCGCCGCGCACCAGCGTGGACGCGAGCGACAGCGTCGAGATGAAGTACTCCAACCAATGGAAGGAGACGGCTCCCCAAGAGCAGAAGGCGATCGCCATCAGCATCGAGGGGCAGCTCACGAGCGCGTTCGCCGGCAAGGGCGACGACATGGGCATCAAGCCGAACGCCGTCACCCCCGAAGGCCTCGACAGCCGCATCCTCATCGTGTCGTCGTCGCAGTTCCTCGCGAACCCGTTCGCGCGGTCCGGCAACCCGCCTCCGATGCCGCCGCAGCTCCAGATGATGGGCCAGATGCCCGGCGACAAGGAGCTGATGATGATCGCGCGCCCCTACTTCGAGCAGACGTTCCGCCCGCTGATCTTCAGCTTCAAGAACACGCTCGACTGGATGGCGAACGACGCGGACCTCATCGCCGTCAGCGCGAAGATGCTCGGCGAGCCCTCGCTCACCTACGCGGCAAAGAAGCCGAAGGGCGATCCGAACGACAACGAAGAGACGATGAAGAAGAAGTACGAGGAGTACAAGAAGGAGCGCGCCGACATCCAGCGCACCATCCAGAACTCCCTCATCGTCCTGCCGGCCCTGCTCTTCGCCATCATCGGCATCGTCCGCTGGCGGCTGCGTGAGTCCGGTCGTGATCGCGTGCAGCTCTAAGGAACGAAACCAACACCCCAGTCGGTTGGCACGCAGAGAATTACCATGAAGAAAGAGTACAAACTCTTCGTCGTGCTCGGCCTCATGGCCGCGCTGCTTGGCGTCTTCCTCTGGAAGCGCAGCAGCGCCAACGCCGAGCGCGAGGCCAAGACCACAAAAACCTCCTACCCGACGATCGCCCTCCTGCCGGAGGAGCTCGACAAGGTCACCAAGCTCGAGATCACTCCCGCTGGCAAGACCGCGGTCGTCCTCGAGAAGAAGAGCGGCGCGTGGGCTGTCGTCGCAGGCGACAAGTCGTACAAAGCCAACGGCGACGACGTGCAGAAGTTCCTCGAGAGCCTGAAGGCCCTCAAGGTCACTGACGTCATCGACACCGGCACCGGCGCCTACGAGAAGAACGAGGTCTCGGACGGCAAGGGCACGCACTTCATCGCTTACAAAGATGGAAGCAAGGCCCTCGACCTCGTGTTCGGCGCGAGCGGCTCCCGCGGCCAGATGGTTCGCGTCGTCGGCAAAGACGGCATCTACGTCGCCGGTGAGTACAAGGCTCAGTTCTTCACCAAGGACTCGAGCGGCTGGCGCGACAAGTCGATCCTGAAGTTCGAGGACGTGAACGTCGCGAGCGTCGAGGTCGAGAACGACAACGGCAAGTACATGTTCCTCCGCAGTGGGTCGTCGTGGACGGGCACGTTCACGAAGAACCCCAACAAGAAGGAGGAGCCGAAGCCCGAAGAGAAGAAGGACGACGCCGCGAAGCCCGAAGAGAAGAAGGACGGCGCCGCGAAGCCCGAAGAGAAGAAGGACGGCGCCGCGAAGCCCGAAGAGAAGAAGGACGGCGCGAAGCCCGAAGAGAAGAAGGCCGACGACAAGAAGGCCGAGCCGAAGAAGGACGAGAAGGTCGCTTCGGGCGACAAGAAGCCGGACGCGAAGAAGGACGGCGCCAAGCCCGAGGAGAAGAAGGCCGAGCCGAAGAAGGACGAGAAGGTCGCTTCGGGTGACAAGAAGCCGGAGGGCGCCGACAAGAAGCCCGAAGGCGACAAGAAGCCCGAGGAGCCGGCGAAGACCGAGGAGCCCAAGAAGGACGAGGGCTGGGCGGACTTCGATCCGACCAAGGTCGACAGCATGCTCGGCGCCTTCAAGGCCCTCAACGCGACCGAGTTCGGTGAGGCCGGTGCGGACACCGGATTCAATGACGCCGTTAAAGAAGGCGGCATCATCCGGATCAAGTTCAAGGACGGGACCGAGATCGTCCTCACCGTCGGCAAGAAGCAGAAGGGCTCGAACCGCTTCGCGAAGAAGGCCGACGACGACACGATCTTCGTCATCTGGTCTTCGGCGGCGGATTGGGTCACGGCCGAGCCGAAGAAGTTCGAGAAGAAGAAGGACGACGGCAAGGATCCGAAGATGCCTCCCCCGCCGATGCCCGGCGGCGACGAGGACATGCCGGAGATGCCCGACATGGACATCCCGACGGAGTAGTCGTCGGAGAAGTCCCCGCGCTGAATTCCTCGCACCGGGCGGCTGGCAGGAATGCCCGCCGCCCGCCGTCCTTTGTCGTGGTAGAGGGACGGCGTGAAGGCATCTTATCTCTGGCTGTGTGAGCTCGTTCGGAGGGGGATCGCGTCGGGTGGGGGCTCGGCGCACTTCGAGGCGAGTCCGCGGGAAATCGCGGCCAAGCTGACCGGCGCAGGCTTCGAGGTCGAGGGCCTGGATCGCTACGGAGCCGCGTGCGAGCACGTCGTGGTCGCGCGCGTCCTGGCGAAAGAGCCTCATCCCACGCGGGCGAAGCTCAGCCTCGTCACGGTCGAGCTCAGCGGCGCGCGCACGCAGCGGGTCGTCTGCGGCGCGTCCAACGTGCCCGAGCCTGGCGGGCTCGTCGTGCTCGCGCCGCTCGGCACGCACCTCCCCGCGAAGGGGCTCACCCTCGAGCCGCGCGAGATCGCCGGCGTCATGAGCGAGGGGATGCTCTGCTCGGAGGACGAGCTCGGCATCCGCGGCCCCGTGTCCATCGACGGCATCCTCGTCTTGCCCGCCGGCCTCGCGGAGCCCGGCACCAAGCTGAGCGAGGCCATCCCCGAGAGCTGCGATCACATCCTGGATATTTCGCTGACGCCGAACCGTCCTGACGGGCTCGGGCACCTCGGGCTCGCGCGCGAGATCGCGGCGCTCTTCGGGCTCGCGTGGACCGAGCCCACCTCCGCAGCGCTGCCTGCTCACGCGGGCGTGCCCCGCGTCGTCGACGTCCTCGACGTGCGCATCGACGACACCTCGCGCTGCCCCACCTACGGCGCTGCGCTCGTCAGCGGCGCCCACGTTCGACCGTCGCCCAACGGCGTCGCGTACCGCCTCGACGCGCTCGGTGTGCGCTCGATCAACAACGTCGTCGACGTGACGAACCTCGTCATGCTCGAGCTCGGTCACCCGATCCACGCGTTCGATCTCAAGACCGTCCGCAAAGATCCGAAGACCGACAAGCCCGCGATCATCGTGCGCGCGGCCTCAGCCGGCGAGACGATGCTGACCCTCGACGGCGTGACGCGGACCTTCGTGACCGACGATCTCGTGATCGCCGACGGCGCCGGCCCTGTCGCGATCGCGGGCGTCATGGGCGGCGAGCTCAGCGGCGTCGCGGCCGACACCGAGACCGTGCTCATCGAGTGCGCGTACTTCGAGCCGCGCGGCGTGCGGCGCACCTCGCGCCGACACGGCATGCACACCGAGTCGAGCCACCGCTTCGAGCGCGGCGTCGACCCCGGCGACACCGCGAAGGTCCTCGCGCGAGCCGCCAGCTTGCTCGTCGAGCTCGCGGGCGGGCACGCGTCGCCCGAGCTCCACATCGTGGGCCCCGGCGTCGCCAAACACGTGCCGGTCGAGCTCCGCCGCGCGCGCATGCGCGGTCTGCTCGGGCTCGATCTCTCGCTCGACGAGGCGAAGACCACGCTCCGGCGCCTCGGATGCGAGGTCGTCTCCGAGGATCCCGCGCGCGAGTCGGTGTCGTTCGCCGTCCCGACGCACCGCCCCGATCTCAAGCTCGAGGTCGATCTCATCGAAGAGGTCGTCCGCGTGCACGGCATCGACGACGTGCAGCCCGTCGTGCCCGCCGTCCGCGCCGAGGCCCCGCGTGGTTACTCGGACGTCCCCGCGCGCATCGCGCGCGCCGCGATCGGCGTCGGCCTCTCGCAGGCGCTCACGTTCGGCTTCACCTCGCCGCGCGTGCTCGAGGCCATCGGCGCGCCGAAGAGCCACCTCGTCCTGAAGAACCCGCTCACCGACGATCGCACCGTGATGCGCACGACGCTCCTCCCCGGCCTCCTCGAGGCCGTCTCGCGCGCGCGTCGCCACGGCGTCTCCGACGCGCGCCTCTTCGCCGTCGGCGCGCGCTTCCTGCCGCCGGCCGCCAACTCGGATTCGGAGCTCCCGCTCGAGGTCCCGAGCTTCGCGGCCGTCCTCGCGGGCGAGCGCGACGCCGTCCTCGAGAAGCGACAGCCGATCGATGTCTGGGACGCGAAGGGCGTCGCCGTCGCCGTGATCGAGCGCGCCGTGAACCGCAAGGTCACCGTGCGCCGGCACGAGGGCGACACCCGCCCGCAGCACCTCCACCCGCGCTCGGCCGGTGAGCTCCTCGTCGAGGGCCAGGTCGTCGGCTCGTTCGGCATGCTGCATCCTCTCGTCGATCGCGCGCTCGAGGTCGGCGGCCCCGTCGCTGTCGTCGAGATCGATCTCGAAGCGCTAAATCGCGTGGGCGCCGCGCTCCCGCGTTATCGCCCCATCCCAACCTTGCCCGCGTCGAGCCGCGACATCGCGGTCGTCGTCGCGGACGCCGTGCAAGCGGGCGACGTGCAGCGCGCCATTCGCGACGTCGCCGGCGAGCTCTGCGAGTCGGTCGAGCTCTTCGATCTCTACCGCGGTCAGAACGTGCCCGCTGGTCACCGCTCGCTCGCGTTCCACGTCGTCTACCGCGACCCCAAGGCCGCGACCGATCCCGAGCGCGCGCGCACCCTCACGGACGCCGAGGTCGATCAACGTCATGGTGCGGTGCAAAAGGAGATCGGCTCACGCTTCGGCGCCCAGCTACGGGCTTAGAGCGACGTCTTCTCGGTGAGTTTGCGGCGGCGCACCATGCGGCCGAGCACGAGCCCCGCGAGCCCGAGCGCCACACCGCCGGTGCTCGCGGCGCGGCCTGGCGCGCCCGGCATCGAGCACAAGCAGCTCGAGCCGCCCTCGTGGTACTCGAACGACGAGGGCTGACTCGCCTGACCATTTCCAGCCCAGTCGAGCACCGTCACCGTCCCGGTGAAGGTCTCACCGCCGGTCGCGTCGGGCGTGTTGTCGAGGCACGTGTCCCAGTCGTCGCCGCCGTCGACGTGACCGAACGTGGGGTTGTTCGCTGGGACGAAGACTCGGTACGGCGGGGCGTCGAGATCGATTTGGAAGACGAGGTTGTCGTTCGGGGTGACGTCGTCGCTCCCGTCGAAGAACACGCCCGCGGCGACGTAGGTCGGGCACGCGCCACCGACGGTCTCGGCCTCGTCCGAGATCTCGGCCGTGGTCACCGTCGGCGCTGTCGTGTCGTCGGCCGCGCCCGTCGTGAACGTCGCGTCGATCCCACCGACGTGGAGCGCGATGTCCGCGTTCGGCGCGAGCGCCGCGTCGGGCACGACGAAGAACTGGTAGTCGGGGCCGCCCGAGTCCTCGACGTGGAAGGCGACGTCCGCGCCGCCGCTCGTCAGCGTGACCGCGTCGCGATCGGCGTCGCGCACCGACACGAACACGCGTGCGTTGGTGGGCACGCCCGTCGCGCCGTTGCCCGGCTCGGTGAAGTCGAGCTGGCACTCACACGGTGGGCTCGCGAGCGCCTCTGCGGTGAGACCCGCGACCGATAGCCCGAGGGCGGCGGCGATGCTGAGACGAAAGCGGCGGACCGGTGACGAAGCGCGCATGGCGGACCTCATTTTGCGTTGCAATATGAAAGGGCATTAGTGGAACCCGAGAGGCTCGGGGAGGGCGCCCGTGCGGCGCGCTCGACAACCCAATCTGCAACGTAGGCGCCAATCGAGATACCCAGTCAACAAATTGGGTATTAGCGCCCGACGAGGTTCTTGTGCCGATATGGAACTCGCCTGTCGCGCGGTCGCCCGCATGACAGGCGAGTCGCGGTCACATCGACAGTCCGCCGTCGACGTCGTACGTGCGTGCGTTCGCGTACTCGCACTCGAGCGCGAAGCGCACGGCCAGCCAAATATCCTCGGGCAGGCCGATGCGACCGACAGGGATGTTGGCGACGAGCGCGTCGCGCGCGGCCTGGTGCATCCCCTGCGTCATCGGCGTCTCGATCATGCCGGGAGCGATCGCGACGGCGCGGACCCCGAACGGGGCGAACTCACGGGCCCACGTCACGGTGTTGGCCGCGAGCGCGCTCTTCGCTGCGACGTAGTTCGATTGGCCGCGGTTGCCGTGGCGCGAGATGCTCGAGATGTTGACGATGACGCCGGGGCGCTCGTTCTTCTCGACCATCGAGGCGACGACCTCGCGGACCATGAGCGTCGCGCCGGTGAGGTTCACGCCGATGACTGCGTCCCAATCGGACGTCGGCATCTTCTTCACCTCGCCGGTCTTCTTGTCGCGCTTCACCAGGAGGCCGTCGCGCAGGATACCCGCGTTGTTCACGAGGCCGTTGAGGCCCCCGAGCTCGGCCGCGGCGGCGGCGACGAAGGACGTGACCTCCGCCTCCTTCGAGACGTCGAGCTTGCGGCGGAACACGCCATTCGGAAGCTCGGCGAGGCCGGCCTCGTCGACGTCCCCGGCGGCCACTTTGGCCCCCGCCTCGACGAGGCGGCGAACGAAGTGAGCGCCCATGCCGCGCGCGGCGCCGGTCACGATGATCTTGAGACGAGAGAGCTCCATATCCATCCTCCACGGGACGCAATCAGCCCGTGGAGCGGACGCTCCTATTCGGGTGTTGGTCCACACCGAGAACCGCAATGCTGGCGGTTCGCGGGGACACAACTAACCCCCAATGAAGGGTTCGTCAATCCCTTATTATTGCACTGCAACAAGACTGGGGGTTAGCGACGGGACTGCTGGCTGTGTTCGGGTGCTCTCGGGGGTTGGACCCGCGAGGGGCGTCGAAGGTAAAACGCGCTCAGCTCGGCGGGAGCGAGCCGGGGCGGCGCTTGAGCGTGCGGTCGAGGAACGCGGTGAGGCGTGCCTTCGCGTGGTCGTCGAGATCCACGAAGCGGATCGCCATCCCTTGTTGGCCGGGCTTGTGGAGGACGACCTCGCCCGTGACGCGGAGCGAGCCGTCGCCGGGCAGCTCGATGTCGAGCGCGACGCGCTTGCCCGGTGGATGCGGCAGGGTGCCGTCGAGCCACACTCCGCCGAGCGAGAGGTTCGTCGCGTGTTGGAAATAGAGAGCGTCTTGCGTGCGCTCCTCGACCCAAATGGCCACTTCGGCGCGCGGGCGAGATCGGCGTTCGGAGCTCGGGCTGGGCGCTGTCGTCGTCATGTCGACGCCGCTAGCACAGGCTCCTGGAAACGGCCCAATTCACAGGGGGGTGTGATTCACCCGCTCGACTTCGTTGGTTCGGGCACCATACCTCGAGCGTGGAACACCGATTCAAGAACAGGCCCAACACGCCGTACGAGGTCGCGCCCGGAAAGACCGTGTTCGACTCGCGCTCGGTCGCGCTCTTGGCGATGGTGCTCGGCTTCGAGCTGAAGAGCGGTCGCTTTCACGTGCTCGCCGGGCGACGCGGTCGCGCGGTCGATCTGCCCGGCCATTGGTGCATGGTGTGTGGCTACCTCGATTGGGACGAGAGCCTCGAGGACGCCGCGCGGCGCGAGGTCTTCGAGGAGGCTGGGCTCGACCTCGCGGCGCTCGAGGCCGCGGGCCTCGCGAGGGTGCCGTCGCATCCGACGACGGTGCGCGGACTGCCGGGTTCACATCGGCAGAACGTGACGGCAGAGTTCCCGATCGAGATCGTGGCCGACGAGCTCCCCGTGCCGAGCACCGCGCACGCAGAGCCCGACGAGGTCGACGAGGTCGCGTGGATCGAGCTCACCGAGGAGAACCTCGCCTCGCGCACGTGGGCGTTCCACCACGACGAGCTCCTCGGGCGGATCCTCGCGTGGCTCACCGAGGAGCGACAGCGCGGGCAGTACGATCGCGACAGCGTGCGCCGATACTTCCGCGCGCAGATCGAGTCGCGCTATCCGTTCGTTTGAGGGCCAAAGTGATCGACCACATCTCGCTCGGCACCTCGGATCTCGAGAGGGCGCGCGCGTTCTACGACGCGCTCCTCGCGCCGCTCGGGTTCGTCGCAGTCTGGGCGATCGCGAACGGCGTCGGCTACGGGGCGCCAGGTGGTGGCGACAAGCTCGCGATCAAGCTGCGACCGGGCGCGCACGCGGGCGGCGCGGGCCTGCGCGTCGTGCTCGCTGCGCCTTCGGCCGCTGCGGTCGACGCCGCGCTCGCAGCGGGGCTCGCACACGGCGGGCTCCAACTGGAGTCGAGCGAAGCGCGCGGATACCGAGCTCACCTCACGGACCCCGACGGTCACGCGATCCAGCTCGTGTTCGCGGGCGTGCTCCGCGGCGTTTGATCGACGTGCCGCCGGCCTGACGAAGTATGTCCGAGGCGCGGCGCGCTGCGCTGGCGAGCCCGAGGTGGAGCGCGCATGCTCCTCGGCATGAATCCTCGGTTCGATCTCACGCTCGAGCTCTCTCCGTACGGGTTCCCCATCCGCGTCGAGCTGCGAGGGGGCCGCGCCCGCGTCTATGCCCGTGACGGCGTCGAGTGGGAGGACGTCGGCGACGCCCGCGTGCGGACGGCGTGGGCGCGTGGTCGACGCAGGGCGAACATGGCGCGCTCTCGAGCGCGCCGCCGGTGGATGGCGTCGACTCCGCGACGGGGTTAGAGCGTTCGCATGTCGGACGACAGCGAACAGCGCGTCGCGGAGCTCGAGGCTCGCCTCGCCGCGCTCGCCGAAGAGGTCGCTGCGCTGCGCGCGCGCGGCGCAGCGGGCGGCCGCGCGAGCAGCTTGAAGCGCGACGTGACCTGCCCGGCGTGTGGCGGGCAGCGCGTCCTCCACGCGGCCGAGATCCTCGATCGCGGCTCGTCGGGGCGCGAGCGCCTCGCGCTCATGCAGCCGAGCGCGTGGTCGGAGCGCGGCGTGGGCGAGTTCGAGGCCTACGTGTGCATGGCGTGCGGGTTCAGCGAGCTCTACATCAAGAACGTGCACGAGCTCCCGCTCGGGGACAGCCGCCTGCGTGTGATCGAGGGCGGCGGCGGGGCCGCGGGCAGCACGCCCTACCGGTGAACGCGCACGCCGATCGTGTATTGTCGCGGCCTATGCGAACGCTGTGCATCGACGTCGGTGGGACGGGAATCAAGGGCAACCTCTACGATTCGAGTGGGCAAGCGCTCGCCGATCGCGTCCGCATCGAGACGCCGCGGCCCGCCACACCGGAGGCCGTCGTCGGGACCATCTTGGAGATCGCCAAGCTGCTCGGCGCCGTCGCACCGTTCGATCGGATCTCGTGCGGTTTCCCTGGCGTGGTGGAGAACGGCGTCGTGCACACAGCGCCGAACCTCGACGGCGAGTGGGCTGGCTACCGGCTCGCGGCCGACCTCGAGCTGCGGACGGGCAAGCCCACGCGCGTCGCGAACGACGCCGACACGCAGGGCCTCGCGGTCGTCGAGGGGCGCGGCGTGGAGATGGTCCTCACGCTCGGGACGGGCATGGGCAGCGGGCTCTACATCGACGGTCGCTGCGTGTGGAACCTCGAGCTCGGGCACCACGTCTCGAAGGGCGACGAGACCTACGAGCAGCGCATCGCGGACGCCGTCCGCAAGCAGATCGGCAACAAGAAGTGGCGCAAGCGCGTGAAGACCGTCATCGCGCAGCTCGCGCCGATCTTCAACTATCGCAAGCTCTACCTCGGCGGCGGGAACGCCTCGCGCCTCGCCGCGGACGAGCTGCCGGCGAACGTCGTGATCGTCGACAACAAGGCCGGGATGCTCGGCGGCCTGCGCCTCTGGGACGAGAGCTCGTCGCGCGTGGCGAGCGAGCCCGCGAAGGAACAGGGCTAGTGCTACGAACCGCAGGTTCGTAGGCACCGAAATATATCCGAGTACTAGTCGAGGGCGAGCGCGCGCTCGAGGAAATCGAGCTCGCGCGTCCACGCGTCGACGATGGTCTCGGCGCGACGGTAGCCGTGGCCTTCACCTTCGTAGCCGCGGTATTCGGTCATCACACCGCGAGCCCGCAGCGCTTCGTAGATCGTCCGCGTCTGCGACGCCGGCACGGCAGGGTCGTCGAGCCCGTGGAAGAACGCGACGGCCGCGCGGATGTGATCGATCTTGGCCATCGGTGAGCGCTCGCTGAGCGCGCGCTCGCGAGCTTCGCCCTCGCCGAAGAGGAATCGGTCGTAGTGCGACTCGAACTTCACCGACGCGTGCTCCATCGCGCGCGGATCCGCGACGCCGTAGTGGCAGACGCCCGCGCGGAAGACGTCGTGATGCGCGAGCGCCGCGAGCACGGTGTAGCCGCCCGCGCTCTGACCACGGATCGCGAGCCGATCGCGATCGACGCGGCCCTCACGCGCGAGGTGTGCGGCGCCGCGCACGCAGTCGGCGACGTCGGCCTCGCCCCAGCGACCGCGCAAGGCCTCGCGGTACGCGCGCCCGTAGCCCGTCGAGCCGCGGTAGTTCACGTCGAGGACCGCGAAGCCTCGCGTCGTGAAGAGCATCGTCGCGAGGCTCGGGATGGGGCTCGCTTGTCCGGTCGGGCCGCCGTGCGCGACGACGATGAGCGGCGGCTTCGAGTCCTCGGGCGCGAGCGCGCGATGGTTGCGAGGCGCGTAGAAGAGACCGTGCGCGATCGCGCCGTCGGTGGTCTCCCACGTGATGGCCTCGCGCGTGGGGACGTCCTCGAGCCCGAGGCGCGCCATCGCGTCGAAGAGCGTGCGGCGCGCGCCCGTCTTTCGGTCGAGGTGAACGAGGCGCGCGCCCCCACCTGCCCAGCCCTCGACGAAGACGACGTCGTCGCCGCGGCACGCGAGCTCGCCCGCGAGGCCGACGTCGGCCGCGAGCTCGCGGGTCTCACCGGTCTCGAGGTCGAGCTCAGCGATGTGGGAAATCCCATCGATTTGGTGCGCCGCGATCAGCGTGCGCGCGTCGGCGAACCCGTAGACGCGCGTGCCCAAATTCCAGAGCGGCCCGCCGACCTCGCCCCACGAGGTCGCGATGCGCTCGACCGAGCGATCGCGGCGCACGCGGCAGAGCGACCACGCTTCGGGGGGATGCTCGAGCGAGACGAAGAGCTCACCCTGCGGGCTGTACATCGGTTGAAACGCAGCGCCGTCGGGGCCGCCCGCGACGTGTCGAGGAGCTCCCTTCACCGAGCCGGCTTCGTCGAGCTCCGCGACGTAGAGCGCCGCCGCGTCCCACGGCATGTGCGGGTGCTCCCACGCGAGGAACGCGAGCTCGCGACCGTCCGGAGAGAGCGCCGGCGCAGCCAAGAACACGCCGCGCGCGAGCCACTCGACGTGACCTCGCGGTCGCGCTCCGTCGTCGAGCGTGATCGCCGCGATCCCCGCGAGCGGTTCGCGCTGCGGCTCGCTCCCCTCGAAGAGCTCCTCCGCTGAGACGATGACGCGCCCTCTCGGCGCGTCGAGGAGCGGCTCTCCGAACCGCAGCCCACCGACCTCGGTGATCGGAACCGTGGTGTTTTGCTCGCGATCGTGTAGCCACAGCCGCTGGTCCTTCGCGCTCACGAAGACGACCCGCGAGCCCGCCACGAGGTAGGGCTTTCCGCCGTACTCCTGGATCCGTGAGCGGGCGCTCGCGTCCTTCGGGATTAGCTCGTCGGGTTCAGCCGCGCCCGCGAGGTTCGCTCGCATGACCACCGCGCGACCGCGCTCCGCGGGTCTGCTCTCGAGCCACGTCGCGACCCCCGCGTCCACGATCTCGGGGAACGCGGCCTTCGCTCCGCCCTCCGCGAGCATCGCGGCAGAGATGGGTGAGGGCCAGCGGCCGTAAGGGAGCCTTCGGGGTTCGGGCATCGCCGCGAGGCTACCAGGCCGCCGCGCTCGGGCGAGGCGATCGGGACCGCGGATTCGACGCGTTGCGCAGCGCGAACTGTGCATGTTCTGTGATGGTCGATTCGGGGCTGTGCGCCGGACCTTCACGACGCTAGAGATCGCGTGCGCTCAGCTTTTACTCAGCGCGACCTCGCCACCCGCCACGGCAACTCTTTGGAGGCACGCATGCCCCTCCATGTCCGAACGACGAAGACGACGGCCCCGCAAGCCAAGACGCCCGAGAACGAGCTCGGCTTTGGCAAGCACTTCTCCGACCACATGCTCCTCTGCGATTACGAGGCGGGCACGGGCTGGCACGACGCGCGCGTGGTGCCGTATGCACCGCTCTCGCTCGACCCAGCGGCGGGTGTGCTGCACTACGGCCAAGCAATGTTCGAGGGCCTGAAGGCCTTCCGCCAGCCCGATGGATCGGTCTCGATCTTCCGCGCCGAAGCGCACGGCCGACGCATGGAGCGCGGGGCCGAGCGCCTCTGCATGCCCGGCCTCCCGCCCGAGGATTTCATCGCCGCGATGAAGGCCTTCGTGTCCGTCGAGCGCGATTGGGTCCCGTCCCTGCCGGGCACTTCGCTCTATCTGCGGCCGACCCTCGTGGCGACCGAGCCCTTCCTCGGCGTGCGTCCGTCGAACCGTTACTTGTTCTTCGTTATCGCTTCCCCCGTGGGTTCTTACTACGGCGGCGACTCGCTCAAGCCGGTGCGCATCTGGGTCGAGCGCGAGTACGTGCGTGCGCCGCGCGGCGGCCTCGGCTCGACGAAGGCCGGCGCGAACTACGTCGCGAGTTTGTACGCCGCGACCAAGGCGAAGAAGGCCGGCTACGACCAGGTGCTCTGGCTCGACGGTCGCGAGCACGCGTTCGTCGAAGAGGTCGGCACGATGAACCTCTTCGTGATCATCGGCCAGACGCTCATCACGCCGGCCCTCGGGGACAGCATCCTCGCGGGCGTCACGCGCGAGAGCATCCTCACGCTCGCGACCGATCTCGGCCTCAAAGCCGAGGAGCGCTCCATCTCCGTCGCGGAGCTCTTCGAAGCGAAGAAGAACGGCTCGCTCCGAGAGATCTTCGGCTCGGGCACGGCCGCCGTGGTGAGCCCCGTCGGTGAGCTCGCGTTCGGCGACGAGCGGCTCGTCGTGCACGACGGGACGCCGGGTGAGGTCGCGCGCCAGCTGTTCGACGAGATCAGCGGTATTCAGCAAGGCAAGCGACCCGACCGGCACCGCTGGCTCGAGCCGGTCTGAGGTCGCTCGCGCCGAGGTCGCTCTCGGTCAGGGCGCCGCGCTCGGCGCCTGCGAGGGCGCGGGCGCCGCATCCGAGGGCGCCGCGCTCGCCGAGGGCGCCGCGCTCGCGCTCGCCGAAGGCGCCGCTGCGCCGTCCTTCACCACAGTCGGGATCTTGGCGGCCTCGAGCGCCTTCTTCAGGTTCTCCCAGTCGCCTTGCTTCGCGTCGCCGGTGACGACGACGTCCGCGCCGCCTGCGGTGCGACACGCCGCGACCGCTTGGTCCTGAGAGACCGCGTTGCCGTCGACGGTGATCCCAGCCTTCGACAGGCGGAGCGCGCAGAGCTGCTTCGGCGCTTCGGCGGACGTGGTCGCCGAGCCCTTCACGGTCGAGGACGCGCCCGGGCCCTCGCCTTTGCCCTCGCCCTTGCCCTCACCCTTGCCCTGACCGGGGAAGAGCCCTCCGCCCGGCCCGAGGCCCCATCCTTTACCAAAGTTCAAGTAAAGGAGCGCCAGCGCGACGAGGATGATGACGACGGCGATCCAGAAGATGGTCCGCCGTCGCTTGCGTCGCTCGAGCTCTTTCGCGACCTCTTTGGCTTGTTGTTTGGCAGTCGTCATGGCGCACTCGTTGGGGAGGGGGGTGTGGCGGCGATCGGATCGACGACGATCGCGACGCCGCGTTGTTCGGTGAGGCAGCGCTCGGCGTCGCGCTTGAGGCCGGCGACGAGCGCCACCGTGAGATCGCCGAGCGGGACATCGGTCGTGATGATGACGAGGTAGGGGCTGAGATCCTCTCGCTCGAGAGCGCGCGCGACGGCCCTGCAGACGCGCCGCTCCGGATCGTGATCACCGATGTACGCGATCGCGATATCGGGTTGGGGCACGTCCTCGATGAGGTGGACGTCGATCTTGGTCTGGTTCTGCCCGACCTCGACGCTGCGCAGGACGCCTGCGTCCGACACGCGCGCGATGATCGCGGGGCGCGCGTCGAGATCGGCCATGGCCCGATCGCGAAGCACGCGCGCGTTCGGGGGCGGCAAGATTGGGGGAGCAGACGCCGACGCGGAAGCGGAAGGGATCGGCGGAGGCGCCGACGCCGACGCGGATACCGACGCGGACGCGCTCGCGGCCGCGCGAGCGTCCGCGGTCTCCTGGCGACTCATCGCTGCGTTCACGAGCGACACGAACACCAGGATGAAGAGGACGTCGAAGAGCGACGTCATGTCCGGCGGAGGGTTGCGGCGCCTCATGATGCGTCTTGCTTGTGCGGAACCTCACTCGGGCGCGCGTGGCCGCGCGCGCGGCGCTTCGCGTCCCAAGCCTCGATGTTCTTCTCGCAGGCGTCGACCCACGCAGGGAGCTTCATCCCGAACAAGGCTGTAAGCGTGATCGAGAAGGCCAAGCCCGCGACGGTCGTCCAGACCTTGAAGGCGAGCGGGCCGAGCAGCTTGGAGACGTCTTTGCCGGTGTACGCGAGCGAGAGCCCGAGGCCGAACACCGTCCCGAGCAGGCCCATCTGACGCAGGAGGTCCGTCCAAAACGCGAGCGCCTGCTCGAGGCGCTGCGCGCGCATCTGCCAGGAGCGGACCTGCTTCTGCGCCCACGCCGGGTCGCGCGCGGTCAGGATCGCGTGGGCTTCGTCGCGGATCTGCTGCAGATCCATGTCCGCTACGACTTTCGTAGCAGGAGCGCCCTCGTCGGCGACGATCTCGACCCCGAGGTGATCCGTGAGCGCCCGCACCCAGCGCAGCTCGCGCCCCAGATAGAAAATCGCGAACCCGAAGACCCCACCGATGGAGAAGCAGAACGCTACGGTGAGACCCCAGCCCTGAACGAAGCCTTCCATCGAGGGCGGCAGGTTACCGCGTCAGGCGCGGGCCGGGGCGCGGCATGTCTCGCCGCGCGCGCGGCGAGCGTCGGTCAGGGGCAAGCGGCCGAGAAGTCCTTGCAGCAGTCGCCGTAGAACTCGCAGGCCGCGTCGCAGTAGCAGCTGCCGTCCGAAGAGGCGCCCCCGCAGGCGTCGACGCAGGAGTCGGGGCCCGGAGCAGGCGCCGGCGGATCCCCAGCGACGCAAGCGCCGTAGCAGGCCGCGGGGCAAACCTGGCCCGGGGCGCAATTGCTGAGGCACTGGGTGGTATCGCAATAGGAGCCAGCAGCGCAGTCGTCGGCGGCGAGGCAGAGGGTCTGCGCGGGCTCGACGAGATCAAAGAGCTGCGAGACGTCCAGTCGCTTCACCGTACCGCCTTGGACCTTTACAGACTTGATGGTGCCGGTGGCCATCACCGAGCTCTGCATGATCCGAGCGAGCACCTGCTGCTCGGCGTCGGGCGTCAGGCCCAGCGCCGACAGGTTGATGTCGGTGAGCGGCTTGACGGTAGAGGTGTTGAGCTTGAGGCCCTCCATCGATTCACAGGGGGCCTTGATGCATTGGATGCCGCTCGATTGAACAAGATAGTAAGTGCCCGAGGCGGTGTTGGCGGTGCGCGCGCTGAAGGCCTTGTGGACCTCGAGCTTGGGGATGCCGCCCTGGGGCAGGGCCACGAAGCCTGCTGACAAGAGGACGCGACCAGCCGTCGCTTCACCGCGGACGGAGACTGCCTGATCTTCGGGCAGGCCGAGGGCCGCGACGTCGAGCTCTGCGACATAGCAGTCCGCCTGCTTCGAGCCGTCCATGCAGGTCGTCTTGGTCTTGTTTACAGCCTTGACGTAGACGCCGCCGCACATGGGATATGCGCACTTGCGGAGGTCCTGTCGCGTCACGACATAGACGGTGTCGCCGGACAACGCTCGCGGATCGCTCTCTTCGACGGACTCGTCGTCCTGGTCGGGGACAGAGGTCCCCGGGGCGCAGCCCATCACGAACAGAGTTGTAAAGAGAGCAGCGGCGGAGAGGCCGGCGCTGCGGAGGGTCGCGAACGAGTTCATAGGAGTCTCCTCAGTCGAACGCGGCACCGGGCCGCGCTGGAGCCGTAGGTAGTCCTGGAACCTACCTTTCACAACCAAAAACGACATAAGCGCGAGCCCCGAGCTCGTTGTTCTTGATTTTCTTTCGTTTACAGGCGCGTAGGGCTACGAGCAGGCATGCCGTCGATCGAGCCCCGGCTCGGTGGAGCCTCCGAGAGGCCGCTCCGTTGGCCGAGAATGCACCTCCTGCGACACGGCGAGGTTCACAACCCGGAGCGCGTCGTCTACGGCGCGCTGCCAGGGTTTTTCCTGAGCGCGCGCGGGCAAGCCCAGGCCGAGGCCGCGGGCGTGGAGCTCGCGCGAAGGCTGCGAGGCAGCGTCGCCGTCGTGGCGAGCCCGCTCGACAGAGCCCGTCAAACGCAGGCGATCGTCGTCGACGCGCTGATGGCGCGCGCGATCACCCCGCGCGTGCTCGCGCCCGACCCGCGCCTCGGCGAGGCGCGGACCTTCGCCGAGGGACTACCTCGCAAGTTCTCTCCGCGCCGCTATTGGGCTCGCTTGCGGGAGGCTGGCGTGATCTCGCGGGGTGAGTCCCCGCGCGAGATCGCGCGCCGCATGTTCGAGGCCATCCTCAGCGCGGTCGACGCGGGCGGCTACGACGAGCTCGTGGTCGTCTCGCACCAGTTCCCCATCCACATGGCGAAGAGCGCGTTCGTCGCGGCCTTCGACTCGGGGCCGCGCGCGACCCTCGCCGACCTCGCGCCTTGGGCCCTCGTGCGGGGCAGCTGCGAGCTCGCTTCGATCACCACGGTCACCGTGACGAAGGGCGCGCCTATCGGCATATCGTATTGGGCGCCGAGCGAACGCCGATGAGCGCCGACGAGCAAGAGACCGAAGATTGGACGGAGCTCGGGCCCCTCTCGGATTTCGCCGAGGGCGCCGTCATGCTGAAGAAGCTCGCCGGCCGGCGGGTCGCTTGCGTGCGCCTCGGAGACGAGCTCCACGCGCTCGAGGACGGCTGTCCTCACCAGGGGTACCCGCTCTCGCGCGGGACGCTGAACGGCGCGGTGCTGACCTGTCCCTGGCACAACTGGAAGTTCGATGTTCGGAGCGGCGACTGCACGTTCGGGGGTGAGCCTGCGCATCGCTTCCCGAGCCGCGTCGACGACGGCGTCGTCTCGCTGAACACGCACCGCGATCCACAACGCGAGGCCAAGAAGCTCGAAGAGAGCCTGCGCGCCGCTGCGCTCGAGGCCGACGTCTCGCGCATCGTGCGTGACGGCCTGCGGCTCGCGGCCATCGACCGCGCTCCGAGTCGGCGACGCGACGAGCGCGGCAATGTGCCGAGCGCGGCCCTCAGCATCCTCGCGAACGACGCGGCCAATCGAGAGCCTTGGGGATTCGGGCACGGGCTCGCGACGCTCGCCGATTTGGTGAGCTGGGCCGACGAGGGCTTGCTCTCCGCCGAGGAGGTCCTCGCCGTTACGGGCTTCGTGGTCACCGACCCGCTGCGCGCGCGCACGCAGCGACCACCCGGGGAGCCCGGCTCCGAGCCGATGCTCGACCCGCATGAGGCCGCGCGTCGCGTGCCGGATCATCTCGAGCGCGAGGAGCGCGGTCAGGCCGAGATCGCAGTGCGATTCGTCGTGCGCGCGCTGGGCGCGGACGCCGCGTTCGAGGCCCTCTCGCGCTTCGCCACGCGCCACGTCTACGACTACGGGCACGGCGCGATCTTCCTCGTGAAGGCCTTCGAGTTGAGTCGACGGTTCCCGCGCGTCGCGGAGTCCGTGTTCGCGGCGGCTGCGGTGAACCTCGCGTGGGCGACCGCCGAGACCGCGCTCCCTGCGTTCGCGGCGACGCGGCGCGCCCTCACCTCGCTCGAGGCGAGCCCGGTCGTCGCGAGCTCGCGCGAGCTCGACTCCGCCGAGCGTGAGGCGCTCGAGTCCGAGGTCCTCGCGGGCGAGCGCGAGGCCGTGCGGGCCGTGCTCGAGGCGCTCACGCGCGGTGTTTCGGCTCGCAATCTGCTCACCGCGATCGGTCACGCAGCGGCCGTTCGCCTGCTGCGCTTCGACCCAGCGTGGGCCCATCGCGTCGACATGGACACCGGCGTCCTCGACGTCACGCACCTCGTCACCTTCACGGAGGCCGCGCTCGTGCTCGCGGCCGCGCATGGCGATCGCGATCCGCAGCTCGCTGCACGCCTCGCCGTCCTCACCGCTGGCTTCGTGGGCAAGCTCCGCCGCGCCGATCGCAAGGACGCCGACAGCGACGCGCTCGAAACCTCGGGCCAGCCCGTCGCCGCCGACGCGCTCGCGGCGGCCGTGCGCGCTCGTGAGGTGTCGCGCGCGAGGGGACTCGGTCGCGCGATGCCCGAGCCCGAGCGCAGCCGCGCGTATGCGGCCCTCGCGCCGCTCGCCGCGCTCGATCTCGCGACGAGGCCGATCTTCATCTCACACGCCGTGAAATTGACCGAGGCGCTCCGTCGCCTGGACCGCGACGACCCGCTGCGGAGTCCCGTATACCTCGAGGCCCTCGCCGGCTACCTCGCGACGCCGTGGCCCGAGACGCGCCTGCGACGAACAGCCCGGCTCGCGCGCCAGTTCCTGAATGACGGTAGGCCGCCCGACGGCTTCTATTGACCGATATGGAACCGCCGCCTTCATGCGCCGTAGCGGTTTTGATACGGTGAACTTCATGGCAATAGAGCGGTGCGCCCTCGGGGCTATTGGCTTGATGGTGGCGGTGGGCCTCGGCGCCTGCACCGATCCGTCCCTGCCGACGGGTGGGGGTGGTGACGGCGGCGCAGGCGCGGCTGCGACCGGGGGCGGCGGCACGAACAGCGGCGGCGGTGGCGGCGGCCCAACCTTGCCTCAGGGCCTCGCAGACGGCTGGAACGAGTTCGACCCCGGCGGCGACACCATCTGCTCGCGCGGGAGCCCTTATGCCTATTGGGTGCGGCCCGGCACGACCAACAAGGTTGTCATCGATTTCATCGGCGGCGGCGCCTGTTGGAACGCGTTCACGTGCGGCATCGCCGACGCCATCTTCGAGGACAGCGTCGACAGCGTCCGTGACGCCGTAGAGTCCAATGACCCCCACGGCTTCTACGACCATGAGAACGCCGACAATCCGTTCAAAGATTGGTACCACGTGATTGTCCCTTATTGCACCGGGGACATCCACTGGGGCAACGCGGTGACGACGTACAATCAAGGGCAAGCCGACGAGATCACCATCAATCACAAGGGCGCGGTCAACACGCGCGCCGTCCTCGATTGGGTCTACGCGAACTTCTCGAGCCCCGAGCAGATCCTCGTGACGGGGTGCAGCGCTGGCTCCTACGGCTCGGCGCTGTGGTCCGCGCACGTCATGAACCATTACCCGGACAGCCAGGTCCTCCAGTTCGGTGATAGCGGCGCGGGCATCATCACGCCCGAGTTCTTCAATGACAGCTTCCCCTCGTGGAACGCGGCGGAGGCCTTCCCGGCCTTCATCCCCGCGCTGAACCCGGCCGAGGTCGACATCCAGGGCAAGGCTCTGCCCGACCTCTATATTGGTATCGCCGACTTCTTCCCCGACCAGACGATGAGTCAGTACGACACCATCCGCGACGAGAACCAGCTCTTCTATTATCAAGCGATGGGTGGTGGCTCGGTCGACGAGTGGACCGCGGCGATGCTCTCCTCCATCTCGACGATCGAGGCGGGCGCGACAAACTTCGGCGCCTTCATCCCCGCGGGGCAGCAGCACTGCATCTTGCCGTACGACAATTTCTACACGGTGACGGCCAACGGGGTGAAGCTCACGGACTGGCTGCGTCAGCTGCTCGGCGGTCAAATCAGCAGCGAGAAATGCCAGGGCACCGAGTGCGATGGTATGACGCCGTAATAGCCAGTACGGCGCGGGCTCTCAGGCCGAGAACTTCTTGAAGTTGCGCACCGAGAGCCCGACCATCAGCACGCTTATCACGATGAGCGCCAGCACGTTCGGCAGGAGCTCGAGCGGCCCCGCGTCGCGCAAGACGACGCCGCGCATGATCTCGATCATATGCGTCGCCGGCATCACGCGGCCTATCCACTTGAGGACGAAGGGCAGGCCCGCCGCGGGGAAGATGTAGCCCGACAGGAAGATGGACGGCAAAAGGAAGAACTGCGCCATCTGCTGCGCCTGCGCTTGGGTCTTGGCCCGCGTCGAGATGAAGAGGCCCATCGACAAGAGCGCGAACAAATAAATGAGCGCCATCGCGAACAGGAAGACGAGGCTGCCCCGGATCGGGACGTCGAAGCCATACCGCATGGCCGTGAGGATCATCGCCATCTCGCCAAGCCCTACAATCAAGTAAGGCGCGAGCTTGCCGAGCATGAGCCCGAGCGGATCGATCGGCGTGACGAGGAGCTGCTCGAGCGTGCCGGTCTCGCGCTCGCGGACGATCGACACGGCGGTGAGGACGATCGCCACGATCTGGAGGAGGATCGCGACGAGCCCCGGGATGATGAAGTTCGCGGTGCGACCGTCGGGGTTGAAGAGGATGATCGGCTGGACCGAGAGCGGCTGTTGCGGCGCGCCGGCGCCTGTCGCGGCCACTGTCTCTGACAGCGCTGTAAGATTCGTGTCGGCGGCGACCCCGTTGATCGCGCCGAGCGCCTGAGCGCTGACATTCGAGTCAGAGCCATCGATGAGGACCAGGATCTTGGCGCCGGAGCGGCGCGACCGGCGATCGTGGAAGTCGGGTGGGATGACGATACCGACCTTGGCGCGGCCGGCGGCGATGGCGGTGCGAGCCTCGCGCGGGTCGGCGGTGACCGTCGAGATCTTGAAGGTGTGCGTCGCGCGCAGTCGATCCATGAGCTCGCGGCTCTCGGCGCTCTCGTCCTGATCGACGACGACGGTGGGGACGTTGGTGACGGTCTGGTCGATGAACCCGAAGAGGACGAGCTGGAAGATGGGGATCGTGAGCGCGATGACGAAGGTGCTGCGGTCGCGCCGCATGTGCACGAACTCCTTCTGGACGATCGCGACGAAGGAGCTCCAGAAGCCGCCGATGGTCACGACTGCCTCCGCTTGGAGCGCGGCGCGCGCCCGGCGGCCTCGCGCGCGAGGGCCTCCTGCTCGGTGAGCGTGACGAAGACGTCCTCGAGCGACGCCGAGATCTGGCGCACCTCGGCGTTGCCGAACCCGGCAGTCGCGAGCGCCTTGCGGAGCCGATCGTCGTCGAGCTCCGCGTCGACCACGGCGTGCACCGACTGCCCGAAGATCGTCGCGCTCTTGCAGAAGGGCTGCTCGGCGAGCCAGAGCAGGGCGGGTGCGGTCGCGGGGTGCTCGACCTCGACGCGGCGCGTGTGGGGCAGGTTGACCGCGGGCAGGCTCTTCAGCGACTCGGGCGTGCCGCTGACGATCATCTTTGCCAAATAGAGATAACCAACCTCGCCGCAGCGCTCGGCCTCATCCATGTAATGGGTGGTAACGAGCAGCGTGATCCCCTGAGCGGCGAGCTTGAAGAGCAGATCCCAGAGCTCGCGGCGCGCGACGGGGTCGATGCCCGCGGTCGGCTCGTCGAGGAAGATGACGCGCGGCTCGTGCATGAGCGCGCTGCCGAGCGCGAGCCGCTGCTTCCACCCGCCCGACAGTTGGTCGGCGCGCCGGTTGAGATAGGGGCCTATGTGCGTGAGCGCGATCGCGGCCTCCTGTCGGGCCTTCTTGCGCGCGCCGGAGAGACCATAGACTCGGGCGTAGAAGTCCAAGTTCTCTTTGACCGTCAAATCGGGATAGAGCGCGAACTTCTGGCTCATGTAGCCGATGTTCCGCCGGATCTCGGGGCCGTGCTCGGCGACGTCCAGTCCGAGCACGTAGGCGTGCCCGTGCGTCGGCGTGAGGAGCCCACACAGGATGCGGATGAGCGTGGATTTACCCGAGCCGTTGGGCCCCAATAGCCCGTAAATCATGCCGCGCCGGACCTCGAGGTCGACGTTGTCGAGCGCGGTGAACTCGCCGAACTTACGGGTGATACCCGATACCGATATAGCGATGTCGCTCATCGGCTGCCCCGGCGGACCCGGATGACGGCAGCCATGCCCGCGCGGAGATCGCTCGCGTCGCCCTTCAGGCTGACGCGCGCCGCGAACACCTGATTGGCGCGCTCGTCGGCTGTCTGCAGGTTTCGCGGCGAGTACTGGCCGCGCATGTCGATGTGATCGACGACCCCGCTGAAGGCTTTGTCAGGAAAGGAGTCGACATAGACGGGGACCTCGTCGCCGGGGTGGATGAACCCGAGCTGCGTCTCGGGGACATAGATGCGGGCGAAGAGCTCCGTATCCTCGAGCAGCGTGGCCGCAGTCGCGTTCGGTCCGAGGAGGTCGCCCGGGCGGAAGTCGAGCGTCTCGACGCGAGCCGCGACGGGGGCGCGGATCGTGAGCTCCGACACGACGACGTCGAGCTGCGCGAGCCGGCCCTCTGCGCCCTTCACCTGAGCTTCAGCGGCGAGGATATCCTCGCTGCGCGCGCCGGCCTCGACGAGCTTCGCGTTGGCCTCTGCCTCTTTGGCGCGTGACGAGGCTTGGTCGAGCGTCTCTTTACGCGAGCCGCTCTGGAGCTCTTGCAGGGATTGCTGCGCGACGTCGAGCTGTGCAGTCGTCCCTTTGAGCGCGGAGTCGGCGCCATCGAGCTCTGCTTTGGAAATGGCGCCGGAGTCGTGGAGTTTGGTCGCGCGCTCGAAATCCAATTTCGCCTTGTCGACGGCGGATTGTGCGGCCGCGACGCGGCCCTGCGCCGCGCGGATTTGCTCGTAGCGGGCGCCGTGCTGGAGCTCCAAGAGCGCGGCGTTCGCGGCGTCCGCGCGCGCGCGCGCTTGAGCGATCTCCTCGCTGCGAGGGCCGGCGCGGAGCTTCGCGAGCGTCGCCTTGGCCTGGTCGAGCTGCGCCTCGGCGATGGTGTGTTGGGCGTCGAGATCACCGGACTCGAGGACGAGGATCGGCTGGCCAGCGTCGACGTGATCGCCCTCGCGCACGAGCACGCTCTTCACCCGACCGCCAGTCCGCGACCCGACCTCGATTGTGCGAGCCTCGATCGTGCCGGTCCATTCGAGTGGCCGACTGGCGGACCAACGACGGTAACCGTAATACGCAGTCGTCGCGACGATCACCAGGAACAAGAGAACGAAGACGCGCGCGGGGGGACCTCTGCGTGGTTCGTCCGCATCGCCGTTGCTCGACGCCATGCTGCTATCAAGGGACCAATTCGGCGCTGAGTCCAGTGCCTGGATGAGAAAGCGTACTCGAGAAATTGGGCGGCTCGTCGCCGGCTCAATCCGTCGACTCGAGTCGAGCGCGCGCAGCACGCCAAACCCCATACCGCTCGCCCGAGCTGCCCATCCACGAGCTCACGCGCTCGAAGCCGAGAATGGCGCCGTCGCCCTTCGCCGCGAGCTCGGCTGGCAAATAGACATCGGCGTCCGACACTGTCTCGGGGATGTCGGTCGTGTAGAGCGTGGTGGCGAGAGGCGCAGCGGCGCGGAAGAGCCCAGCGCCGCCGATGACGAATGGGAGGCGCCCCGCGGCCCGCGCAAGACTGACAGCGCTGTCAAGCGAAGCTGCGCGCTCGGCGCCGGGGAAGACAGCGCTCTTTGATAGAACGATGTTCAAGCGATCCTCGAGCGGGCGGCCAGTCTCCTCCCAGGTGCGACGACCCATGATGACCGCGTGTCCGCGCGTCGTGCGGTCGAAATGGAGGCGATCCTCCGGGTAATCCCAGGGGACTCCGCCGCGTCGGCCGAGCGCGCCGTCGCGGCTGACCGCGTAGACGACGAAGAGGAGCGGCCGCGTCGGTTCGAGCTCGGGCTCGAGGGCGTCGAAGGCAGGGTGATAATGGAAGTGCCCGCGCGCAGGCTCCACGTTTGATTGGAGGGAGAGCGCTTGGAACGCGGGGCCGTCCCCATAATCGCCAGTGATGCCCAGGCTCGACGCTCGCAGAAAACCGAAGCGACCATAATAATCGGGCGCGCCGAGGACGACGACGAGCGCGACGCCGAGCCGCCGACAACGCTCCAATCCCTCTTTGATCAGGGCCTCGGCGATACCCCTCTTGCGATAGGCGGGTAAGACAGCGACGGGCCCGAGGCCAGCGACGCGCGGCGGAGCGTCCGCGCCAATCGGGGCGAAGGAGCCCGCGCTGAACGCGACGTGGCCGACGATCGCTCCAGTTGGTGTCGTGGCTACCAATGAGACCAAGAGCCCTGCTCGCTCCGGCCCCGACATCCGAAGCACGAGGTCGGCCTCGGCGGAGGTCGGGAAGCCGGCCGAATGGACCACGTCGATCGCGGCCTGATCTCCACGTGTCTCTGGGCGAACGAGGCCCCAGCTGTCTTGGGTCACGAGTCACGCTCCGAGCCGCGCGGCGAGCGCGCGGAGCTCGCGGTTGGGGAAGCGCCGGTCGAGGTAGCGCCGAGCGTGCTCGGCCGGCATGTGGGACGCGATCTTCTCGAGAAAATCCGAAGCGCGCGCGAGCGCGGCGCGGGCGCCGTCGACGTCCGCGTCGAGCAAGAGGACCTCCGCGAGACCGTACTCTGCGTAGCCGGCGAAGAGGTCGAACTCGGGAGGCTCCCCGCGCGCCCAGCGCGCGAGCGGCGCCCCGATCGACCGAGCCTCCGCGATGTGGCCACGCGCCACATGGAGGTGCGCGAGGAGCCCGCGCGCCGCGGTTTGCAGGGGGGCGACGACGGGCAAGCTCGCCGCGCCCCGCGCGTGCTCGATCGCGGCGTCGAGCTCGTCGAGCGCTTCGGAGGCGAGCGCGGCGAAGAAGCGCGCGACGAAGCTCATGCGCGCGTTGCCGGCGAGCGGCTTCATCGCCGAGGTGAGGTGCGCGGCGCCCTCTTCGAACCGATCGGCGAACGTCGCCTCGAGGCCGGTCACGAGCCGAGCGTACCCAGCGAGCAGCGGCGCCCCGATGCGGAGCGCGGCCTCGTTGCCTACAGCGATGTCAGCTCGAGCGAGGTCCGGGCGCGCCGCGGCGCCCGCGATCGCGCCGCGCGTGAGCTGCAAGAACGCAGCGACGCGGAGCGCACCGCCGCGCTCGTAGGCGCCGACGGCCTGCTGAAATAGGTCGAAGCTCGCGTCGAGTCGTCCCTCGAACATCGCGCGCTCGCCTTGCACGCGCGTCGCCCAACCCTGCGCGATCGCCGAGACCACGCCGCCGCTCGACGCGAGCGACGCGTGGCGATCGAGGAGCCCTGCGATGCGCGTCCGCTCGTGCGCCCAGAGCAGCTGGCTGAGCCCGCGCGAGGCGCAAACGAGCTCGGCCGAGCGCGCGCTCGGCTGGGCGCTCGCGCCGAAGACGATCTCGAGCCATCGCGCGACGCCCTCGTTGTCGCCGCGTTGGCCCGCGCAGCCGAGGGCGATCGCCGCGGCGTTGTACCAGTTGATCGATCCTCGCTCGAGCGAGCCGATCGCCTGGCGAGCGGCGTCCTCGCTCTCGTTCAGATCGCCCTTCCAGAACCGAACCTCGGCGCTCAAGAGCTTGAGCGCGCCGATCGTCGCGCCGGCGCCGAGGCCGGACATAGCGCGCTCGACGTAGTTCACCGCGCGCGGCAGATCGTTGCCCTCGAGCGCGAGCTCCGCGGCGCGTTGGTAGTGGCCGCGCGCTGCCTCGACGTCGCCGCCTTTGTCGAAGTGATCGGCGATCGTCACCGGATCGACGACGCCCTCGGCCTCGAGGAAGAGCCCGGCGCGCCGATGATGGAGCGCGCGATCCGCGGTCGTGAGCCCGGCGTACGCGGCGTCGCGGACGAGCGCGTGGCGAAAGCGATACGACGCGCGAGGAGCGGCCGCGCCGATCGGCTCGATGAGCTCGCGCTCGACGAGGATCTCGAGCGGCGTGAGCTCGGCGTGCGTTCGCGGCGCGCTCGCGCCCGCGGAGCCATCGAGCGACGCCCGGGAGGAAGGGCCGTCCTCTGGGGCGGACCGCCGGGCTGGAGCTCGATCAATGGCATCGAGCGGAGCCGGCGTGGGTCGAGCGAAGCGGAGTGGGGCTCGGTCCTCCGGAGCCCGAGCCGGCGGAGCGAGCGATGGCATCGAGCGGAGCCGGCGTGGGTCGAGCGAAGCGAGACTGGGGCTCCGGTCCTCCGGAGCCCGAGCCGGCGGAGCGAGCGATGGCATCGAGCGGAGCCGGCGTGGGTCGAGCGAAGCGAGAGTGGGGCTCCGGTCCTCCGGAGCCCGAGCCGGCGGAGCGAGCGATGGCATCGAGCGGAGCCGGCGTGGGTCGAGCGAAGCGAGACTGGGCTCCGGTCCTCGGAGCCCGAGCCGGCGGAGCGAGCGATGGCATCGACGGCCTCGAGCCCGGCCTCACAGAACGTCGCGCCGAAGACGCTCGCGATGCGCGCCGTGCGCCGCGCCTCGAGCGGCAGCGCGTCGAGCCGAGCCTCCAGCATGCCGAGCGCCGTGTCGGCGAACTGCTGCTCGGTGCGACCGTCCGCGAAGGCGCGGATGAGCTCCTCGAGGAAAAACGGATGCCCACCCGCGCGCCCGACGAGGCGCGCGCGACGCTGTCGTCGAACTGCGAGGTGTTCGAGCCGGTGTCGAGGATCGAGCGAACGAAGGTCGAAGCGGCGAGCTCGGTAAGCGGGCCCAGACGAATCACGCGCGCGCCTGCTGCGCTCGAGATCGCAGGCGAGCGAGACAGGAACTCGGGGCGGCTCGTGCCCAGCACGAACAGCGGGCGATCGGCGTTGGCGGTGAGGAGCGCCTCGACGAGCGCGAGCGACGGGGCGTCGGCCCAGTGCAGATCCTCGAGGAAAATCCCAAGCGGACCGTCGCAGAGCTCGGCGTCGATCCAAGCGAGGAGCGCGGCTCGAACGGCGTCGCCCATGAGCGCAGGATCGGTGCGCGCCGCGGCCAGCGCGTCGCTCTCGCGCGCGGTCGGGACCTGCGCGATCTCCCCGAGGAGCTCCGCGTGAGGCCCGACGCCGAGGCGCGCGTCGAGCTTCTTCCTCGCCGTGTCGAGGGCGTCACCGATGGTCGCTCCGATCGCGGATCGCACGAGATTTCCCATCAGCGAGAACGCAGCGGCGGACTCGCCGCGACCGTGGAGCCAGCGGATCCCTCGCGTGCGTGCGTCGCGCGGGACGAGGCTCTCCGCCACGACCTCGACGGCGAGGCGACTCTTGCCCATGCCGGCCTCGGCGACGAGGAGCGCGCTCCTCGCGCGCCGGGTCGTGCAGCACGTCGCGACGACCTCGAGCAGCTCGTTGAGCTCTGCCTCGCGTCCGACGAAAGGCGTGGTCTTTCCCAGCAGTCTGCGAGGCTCGGAGTCCCCCGCGGGGCGCCGCGTGAGGCGCGCGCCGTCCGCCCATCGCGGCGTGACGACGAAGCGACCATCGAGCAACGCGGAGGTCGAACCGTCTGCGAGCACACCTGGCTTCGGGTCACGAGCGTCGAGCAAGAGCTCCATCGCGCGATCGATCAGCGACTCGCGCGCGCGGCGTTCATCCTCGGCCCGCGCGGTCACGACCGCGGCGCGGTGGGTCTCACCGAGCGCGACGAGATCGAGCGCGTAGCCAGCGGCTCGGTTCGCGTGATCCGACGAAGCGCCGCGCCCACCGAAGACGGCGACGAACGAGCCGGTCGCGAGCTGATCGACCACCCCGCCTCGCGCGCGAGCGAGCTCCGTCGTGCGCGCGACCGAGCGATCTGCCTCGATCGCGGTGAGCGTGGCGCCGCCTGCGTCGACCGGCGCGGTCAACACCACCGAGAGCACGCGGCGCTCGGCGGGCGCTGCGTCGGCGGTCGGTCGCACGGTGTCGCCGCGCGCGGAGCCACGCTCGGCGAGCGCGTGGAGCGCTGCGACGACGGTCTCGGCGTCGGGGCGTTCGCTGCGGCTCTTGCGGAGCATGCGTTCGATCCAAGCGGCGACGGGTCCGGGGACGTCGTCGCGCTTCGACGCGATCGGCGCGACCTCGTCGACGATGACCTTCGCGAGCACTGCGAATGCGTGCTCACCGTGAAAGGGCGGCGCGCCCGTCAGGCACTCGTAGAGCACACAACCGAGTGAATAGACGTCGGCGCGCCCGTCGAGCTCGCCCTCGGCGCGCGCGAGATCCGGCGCCATGTACGCCGGCGTCCCGACGAGCCCGCCGGGGAGCGTGAGCCGCAACGTCTCGCTCCGTCGCACCGCGACCCCGAAATCCACGAGGTGGACGCGATGGTCGGTCGTGATGAGGACGTTCGCTGGCTTGACGTCGCGATGGACGAAGCCGCGCGCGTGGACGTGCGCGAGCGCAGCGCCGAGCGCCGAACCGAGCTGCAGCGTCTCCGCGACGCTCAGCGTCCCCGCGGCCTCGAGGTGCGCCGCGAGCGTCGAGCCCTCGAGCCACTCCATCGCGACGAAGCTCGCGCCGTCAGCGAGCGCGCCGTGCGCCTCGAGGCGCACGATGTTGGGGTGCGACAGCGCACCGAGCGCCGCGGCCTCGCGAGCCGTGCGCTGTGCGCCGGCGCTCGTGCCGATCTTCAGCGCGACGACGAGATTGCGCGCGCGATCGCGAGCTCGATAGACCGTTCCCTGGGGTCCAGCGGCGACCTCCGCTTCGAGCTCGAATCGACCCGCGACGAGGTCGCCAGGGCGCGCCACGACTCTCTCTAGCCCAGCGTGGGCCCCACCGCGAGCCGCGCCTTGCGCAACGAGAAAGCCTGGCTCTACGCTCGGGCGCGTGCTGATTCCCTGCGCCCAGTGCTCTCGCCACGTTCGGCTCGATTCTTCGGGGGGCGCAATCCCCCCCGATTCGACAACCTGCCCGTTCTGTGGCGCGCTCGTCGATGGCACCGCCGTCGATTCGACTCCGCGTCCGACCATTGGCCGCGTCGCGCTCGTCACCGCAGGGGCGATCGCGCTCTCGACCGCGCTCGCCGCTTGTGGGGACGAGCCCGCCGCCACGAAGACCTCGTCGTCCGCCGCGGGCAGCACCCACTCCACGTCGTCGGCCTCGAAAACCGGGTCGTCCGCGAGCTCGGCTCAGACGCCCTCGGCCGCACCCACGGAGAGCGCCTCGGCCGCGACCTCCGCGTCGGCCTCGGCCTCGTCCTCGGCGAGCGCTGGCGCTGCCCCCTCGGTGAAGACCACGGGCCCGGCCCCGACGACCAAGCCTACGACGCAGCCGACCACCAAGCCGACGGGCGTCCCGGGGACCTCCAAGGCCTACGGCGCGCCCCCTCGCAACCCGAAGGGTCCTTGATTCGCTGACATCGTTGTCAGTGCTGAGACCGACAGAGCGTCAGGCGGGTTCGACCACCAATTCGAATCGTCCGAAGTCGAACGGCTCGCCCTTCGCCGGATCGCGGTGGACCAGGCGCTCGCGCAAGCCCTCTCGCTGGCGCTCGAGCGCCCGATGATGGCAATAGGGGTTATCGCCCCAAACCCCCAATATGGACTCCGCGGTCCAGGTGCAGCCCGCCATACAGTCCTCGGCGTAATAGCAAGTCTT
The DNA here is from genome assembly GCA_046351325.1 of Polyangiaceae bacterium. Lineage (GTDB taxonomy): Bacteria > Myxococcota_A > Polyangia > Polyangiales > Polyangiaceae > Xiheicaenibacterium. The sequence continues at coordinate 660,728 of JAXLYR010000003.1, forward strand.
GCAAAAGCCGCGCAGCTCCGACGGCGTTCGATCGCGCGCGAACCGCATCTTCTCGCTGCGCTCCCACAAGTCCTTCAAGCGGTGTTCGCGAACGGTGCCCGCCGCCCACACCGACGTCGCCAAGGACGGACAGCCCTTCACCGTGCCGTCGGACTCGATGCCCAACCCCGAGCGGCCCATCCCACAGCCCCCGTGGTGGGCGCGCGGCATGAAGCTGCGCAAGATCGACTCGTACGGTCCGAAATAACCGACATTGTTTGCGGGCCAAAGCAATATGCCGTTGGCGCGGCAGCGCTCGGCGAGCTCGTTCACGATGGGGAAGAGCGCCAATAGGTCATAGGGCTGCAAGATGATCTCGGGCTCGTCGGCGGCTCGACCCATCGGCACCGTGAGCTGGATTTGCCAGGACTCGGCGCCCTCCTCGAGCACCGTGTCGAGCACGCGGTGGAGCTCGTTCATGCTGAGTCGGTTGATTTGGGTGTTCACCGTGATCGGCACCGACGACGCTCGCAGGTTGCGGAGCGCGGCGAGCGCAGCCGCGTGTGAGCCCTGCAGGCCACGCAGGTGATCGTGCGTCGGCTGGGTCCCGTCGAGCGAGACGCTGACGCTCGAGACACCTGCTTCGCTCGCGGCGCGCGCGCGCTCGAGGTCGAAGCCGCGCCCGCCTGTCGTAATGAGCGGTAAAATCCCGAGCTTCTTGGTGTGACGCAGGAGCTCGAGCCAGTCGTCTCGCAGGTAGACCTCACCCCCGATGAAGATGAGCTCGCCCACCCCGAGCTCTGCGAGCTGATCAATCACGTCCAGGCACTCGGCGGTCGAGAGCTCGTCGGGGCGCGCGCGGCCCGCGCGTGAGCCGCAATGGCGACAAGCCAAATCACACGCCAGCGTGATCTCCCAAACGGCATAAGCGGGCCTCGTCGCTCGATCGACGGTGCGCGCCTCGGGGGCGAGCGGCAAACGCCTGGGCCCCGCTGCGACGAGCGGCAGATCGCGTCGCGGTCGCGGCGCGCGTAGGAGCGCCTCGCGCCCGTCGTCGCCGAGGCTCGCGGCGCTGAACCCCTGAGTCGAGCGCGAATCCCGAGGAGCGGACGACATGTCGCGACCGTAAGGGAAGCCCGCGCGAGTGGGAATGGCCCATTGCCTCGTAGGCCCGACGTCGTAGCCTCGACCGTGTGTTGACCCTCTGCGCACAATGCAGTCGCCACGTCCGAGTCGAGGCCTCCGAATGTCCGTTCTGTGCCGCTCGCTTCGACCTCTCCCCGAGCGCCCCGGCCAACTCCGCGATCCGTCGCGTCGCGCTCGCGACCGTCGGCGCGGTCGCGCTCTCGGGGGCGCTGGTCGCTTGTGGAGACGAGGCCGCTCCGACCAAGGGCTCGGCGTCGAATGCCCCCTCCGCGGCCCGCGCCAGCGCCAGCTCCTCCGTCGCGAAGAGCGCGTCGACGCCTTCGAGCACGACCCCATCGGCCTCGGCTGACGACCCCGCTCGAGCGCCAGTCAGCGCATCCGCGAGCGCGGGGCCCTCGGCGACCCTCTCGGCGCAGGCCTCGACCCAGCCGACGACCCAGCCGTCCGTCAAAGTCCCCGGCATCGCGACCGCGTACGGCGCTCCACCTCGCGAGCCGCCCACGCCCCAAAAGCCCCAGAAGAAGCCGTGAGCCGCGCTCCCGCATCGGCGCTCGCCCTCGTCACGACGCTCGCGCTCACCTTCACGATTGGTGCGTGCGACGAGGACCCACCCGCGACGCAACCCACGGACGCGCTCACCGCCGAGGGTGGCGTGCTCCGCGACGCCGAGGGTCGCGAGCTCCTCCTCCGCGGTATCAACGCTCGCGTCGAGGGCATCTTCGACGTGACGTTCGACGACGGCCGCGTCGCCCTCGAGCCGATACCTCCCTTTGATGAACAGGACTGTAAGTTCATCGCCGAGGAGCTCGGCATGAATCACCTGCGTCTACCGGTGAATTGGAGCGCCCTCGAGCCCGAGCGCGGACACTACGACGACGCGCAAGTCGACAAGATCCTCGCGGTCGCCGAGGCCTGCGCCCGCCACGACGTCCACACGCTGATCGACCTGCACCAAGACGCTTACAGCAAAGAAATCGGCGAGGACGGGGCGCCGCTTTGGGCCATCGTCCCACCGCCCACCGAGCTGCTCGAGGGCCCACTCGAGGACCTCGGCGAGCGTCGCAAGAGCGCCCAGGTGCTCGATGCTTTCGACTCGTTCTTCAACGACCGAGAGGGCGTGCAATCGGCTTATGTCGATATGGCCGCGTGGCTCGCGTCGCGCATCGCCGGTAAGCCGGGTGTCCTCGGGCTCGAGCTCATGAACGAGCCCGTGCTCATCATCTTCGAGCCGCGACTCGACGATTTCCACGATCGGGTGGCGGCCGCGGTGCGACAAGAGGCGCCGTCCCTCACGCTCTTCTTCGAGCCCAACAGCTTTCGCAACTTGACCGATCAATACGATGTTCGGCGGCCAGTCGCGTTCGACGACGCGGTCTACGCCCCACACGTCTATGTGGATGTCTTCGAGGACGGTTGGGCCTCTCGAGACGTCTCGAAGATCGTCGACAGCGTAGCGGGCATTCGGGAGGAGGCTGACGCCTTTCACGCTTCGCCCTATGTTGGTGAGTTCGGGAGCGGCGTCGACGAGCTCGGGCTCGCTTATGACCGCGCCGCCCTCGAGGTCTTCGACGACGCGCGCGTGTCGTCGGCGTTTTGGGTCTACGAGGAGTGGTCTCAAGGGGGTTGGGGCCTCTACGACACCTCGGTCGACGGGACCCGAGGTGCCTTGCGCGAGCCCGTCGCTGACGTCTTGGCGCGCGCTTACCCGGCTGTCATCGATGGGCACCTCGAGAGCTTCGACTTCGATGAAGAGGCGCGGACGCTCACCGTGCACGTGACGGGTTGGCGCGGGCGCCCGCATGTCCTCGCCGCGCCCCACCGAAGCTATCCAAACGGCGTACGTGTGACCTGCGACGGCGTAGAGGTCGACGCGATCGCGCAGGCGGGACGTGTGCTCGTGGCTTGCCCCGGGACGACGATTGTCCTCTCACCGCTCGGCGCTTGAGGTCCTTTATGCGCTTTGCAATTCCTACCCCCGCCGCTGACGCCCATATCGTGGCGGTCCTTGCGCGCTCGGTCCGCGCTGGTCACTACCGGGTTGTTGCTCTTCGGGTGTTCCCAAGCGGACCCGGCCTTCGAAGTGCGCGAGGCGAAGGAGATCGGCTTGGTGCCGAACGCGCCCGACATCATCGGTCGCGACGGTGGTGACAGCGCTGTCGTCTGGGGGCGCTCCGTTTGGCTCTATGGCGATACGGTGCTCACCATCGACGACGACGTCGGGACGAACTGGCACAGCAACTCCGCCTCCTCCACGACCGATCTGGACGCCTCGGACGGGCTTGGCGACTTCGTCGAGGAGCACGAAGCGACCTCGGGGGCAGTCGCCTATTTCCTGCCCGAGACCGACGACGAGGCCAGGTTCAACAGCGCTCACCGCGGCGACCCTTGTGAAGAGACGCCGTGCGGCGACAGGTGGGCGATCTGGCCTGGCGCGATGGTGTTCGACGAAGAGCGGCAGCGCGCGCTCCTCTTTTATGGGTTGGTCTTCGTCGGCGAAGAGGCGCTCGCTGGTGGCCAGTCTCTCGCCATTTGGGACGACCCCGCCTCGCCGCCGCGCCGGCCTGCGTTTCATCCGGATAGCGACCACCCGACGCTCTTGTTCCCCGAGGGGGAGCTGCCTGTGGGTGCGGCCGCGCTCATCGAGGGCGACGAGCTCTTCGCGTTCGGCTGCCCCAAAGACTATGTCTCTTATCCCTGCAAGCTGGCGAAGATCGCGCTCTCCCAGGTCGAGGACCCAGCGGCTTGGCGCTACTGGAATGGCGACGATTGGACGGCCGACCCCGCCGAGGCCGAGACCCTGTTCGACGGCTGGGTCACGATGAGCGTCTTCTTCAATCCCCATATCGGAGCGTGGATGACGGTCTATTCGTCGCTCTTCTCGAACGATGTCGTGGCGCGCACTGCCCCGGCCCTCACGGGGCCTTGGTCCGAAGAGCGCCTCGTCTTCACCGCTGACCGCAAGGACGAGGACAGCTGGACCTACGACGCGCTCGTGCACCCGGAGTTCACCGAAGAGGACGGTAAGGTCCTCTATATGACGTTTACGCGGCCGAACGACAATGGCTGGTTCGGCTCCGAGACGCCGCTCGTGCGGGTCGAGCTCGAGTGAGATTCCGTTACTAAGCTGTCAGTGTTCGCGCATCGCGTCTTCGAGCCCCATGTCCAGGCCGACCGTGAGGTTGAGGCCGTGCCCGACCCCTAGGATCCAGCCCGCGCTCGCCGAGTCGACCGAGAACGCCGCGAGGCCGACGCGATAGCTCGGCTCAACGAACATCGCGCCACCCAAGCGGATTCGAGGGCCGACGCGAACGCCGGTCTCGAGCACGGGCCGCGCGCGACCGTCGCTGCTCTCGATGAAGAGATCGGCGCCCGTTTGGGCCTCGAGCGTGAGATCCAGTTGCCGCGGCAGGATGGGCAGCGTGAGCCCCACCGCGAGTTCGAACGCCGCATAACCGCGCTCGCCCGACCCGTCGGAGTGGTCGCCGGAGAGCGAGGTCAAACGCCCGCCACCGACCCGCAGCGCGAAGCATCGAACCGACTCGGTAGCGACCACCAGCCCGATCCCGCCCCCGCCGCCGAGCTGATGGCCGCCCTCTTCTGTCCAATAGCCTCGGCCCTCGCCGTAGAAGCCGAAGCCGGGGGCCGGCGCGGCCGCCGTCGATTGCGGCGTCTGCTCGGGGACGACGAGCTGCTGCTCGGAGGCGAGCGCAACACTTCGTCCGAGGAGGAGCGACAAGACTGACACCGCGGTAACCCAGTAGAGGGATTTCACGGAGCGGGAACGCGGCGTCCGTGGAGCGCTTACACTGGACGCGAGCGCTCTCGCCTCTCTTCAGTTGGCGATCTGCTTGAGGGCGTTCTTGCAGGCGACGTTCTGGGCGAGCGGGACGCTCAGATCGAACAGCGTGAGGTTGGCGCTCTTGTCGAGCGCGTCGAGGAACCCGCTGAAGTCGAGCGAGACGCCGAGCTTGCCGGCGACCCCGACGGTCATGTCGAAGGTGCAGACGTTGTTCGTGAGCTCGACGGCGGCCTCGGCGCTCGCGTCGACCTCGAGCGTCACGCCGGCCTTCACGATCTCGAGGTTCGGCCCGATCAAGAGGCGCGGCTTGATGAAGCAGCTCGCGGTGAGGGGGCTCGGCGCGGTGAAGTTCGGACCGATCCGCGTGAGGGTGAAGTTGCGGTCCGAGACCGCCGAGAAGCCGTCTTCTTTCGTGTATTGGACACCCAGCGATACGACGCTGTTCGCGTGGGCGCCTGCGTTTACAGTGATGTTCGCGGGGATGTCGACCCCGCAGCCGATCTCGAGCTGGGGCGTCACCTGGACGGGGATCGGGCCGATCGGGATGGTGATGGGCGCCGCCGAGAATTGCTTGGAGAACGACTTGTCGACGGCCTGGGTGGTCTTCAGCTCGACGACGAGCTCGGCGTCCATCGTCCCGCTCGCCACGGCGCTGAAGGACTTGAGGCCTTTGGCGAGGCCGGCGTCGATGGCGAGGTTGATCGAGGGCGTGAAGCTGAGCGAGCCCGACTTGATGGTAGCGACGACGCCGTTGCCGTTGAACAGCACTGTCCCATCCACGTCGAAGGCAGCTTGTGTCGACACCTGAGGGATCTTGTCTTTGGACAGCATCCCACCGAGGTGACGCGGCATGAGGCGGGTGCCGTCGTCCGCCACGAACTCCATATCGCCGAAGTCCGGGAGGTCCGTCGTATCGGCCATATCGCAGGTGTCGAACGCGTCGGCCAGGGTGGCGGCGTCGGTTTGGATGGTGATGGACTCTGCGTCCGAGGTGAGGGAGACGACCTTCCGCAGGAAGCCACCCGGGTTGAGCGCCGAGCCGTCGTCGGCCGGGTCGCCGACGAGGACATCGCCGGCCTCGAGCATGAGCAGGTCCTCGTGACCGACGAGCGGGATCACGAGCGCGTCGGCGGACACCTCGATTGAATTGGAGTCCGGCGCGCCAATGCGCGTGGTCGTGTCTTTGAAGGTCCACTCGCCGTGCTCGGCGACTGGCGCCCAGCTGGCCGGGCCGTTCTCCTCGGTAAACTCCGTCTCGTCGATAGCGTCTTCCGGTGAGTCGCCGCTGTCGTCACAGCCGACGAGGCCTGGGGCAGCGATGAGCGGGAGGATGAAGAGAGCGCGAAGAGAACCAGCAAACCGCTTGGACATGTGGAACACTTGGGCCTCCAAGAGAGATAATTGTATTGTCGATTGGCTGTTAAAACGAACGAGCGACGAGGGGCCGACAGAGCGATTGGCTCTCTCGACTGCCGGGCCCCCGAGCGCCGACACTCCCTAGTTACGGCCGACTTTCGAGTTGGGTACGGGAAGGTCACGCTATGGCTTGTATAGTCGATGGCTATGGTCGTAATTGTGCGAACGGGCTTCCGCCTATGGGGTGCTCGCCGAGGCCGGCGAGGACACGACCGGGATTTTTCTGCGTCCGCAGCAGGGTTTCTGCCAAAGTAGGGCCATGAGCACCCCGCCCAACATCTCCCGCAGGGCCGCCGCCCTCCGGATCGCTGCGGCCGCGGGCACCGTCGCGGGCGCCGCGGGGGTCGGTTGGCTCAGGTACGATCGCGGCGGCTTCGACGAGGCTCACAAAGAGGGCGAGCGTCAGGTCCGCGATTTCCGCCTCGGGTCGAGCGACGCCCCCGACATGGCGATCGCCGCCCCAGCGGCTGGCGACCTCAGCGCCGACGACAAGGACCCGGCAGCGCTCACGCGGCGCGCGGTCGACGGCGTCGGCGGGATGAAGCGCTTCGTGTCACGTGGTGATGTCGTCGTCATCAAGCCGAACATCGGCTGGGATCGCGCGCCCGTGCACGCCGCCAACAGCAACCCGAAGGTCGTCGCCGAGCTCGTTCGCCAGGCGTACGACGCAGGGGCGAAGACCGTCATCGTGACGGACGCTTCCTGCAACGAGCCAGGGCGCTGCTTCCAGCGCTCGGGGATTTGGGCAGCAGCCTACGAGGTGGGCGCGGACGTCCGCCTGCCGAACGAGGCGAAATTCAGGTCGATGCGCATGCGTGGTGAGGTCCTCGACGAGTGGCCCATCTACACGACGCTCATCAATGCCGACAAAGTCATCAATGTCCCCGTCGCCAAACACCACAATCTGGCGGGCTACACGGGCGCGATGAAGAACTGGTATGGAATGCTCGGCGGGCGGCGCAATCGCCTTCACCAGAACATCGATGTCTCGGTCGCAGACCTCGCCACGTTCATGCAGCCCACGCTGACTGTCCTCGACGCGACACGCGTGCTGCTGCGCAATGGCCCTCAAGGCGGTAACCTCGCCGACGCCAAAGACATGCACACGGTCGTCGCCTCGATTGACCAGGTCGCGGCGGACGCCTTCGGCTGTACCTTGATAGGCAAGACGCCCCAGCAGATCCCCTATCTCGCGATGGGTGAGGCGAGGGGCCTCGGAGTCGTGGATTGGCAAAAGCTACGTTACGTCTCCGTCTAAATTCGGTGTAATACCGCGAGGCAGTGGTGACGCGAGAGGCCCCCGCAAAGCGAGACGCGCTCGGTCGAGTGCTCGCGAGGCTCGGGCTGCGGAAGAAGCCGCGGCCCGGGAGTGGTTTGCCCGCACGGCCCGTCATTCGCGGGCTCGTCTGGGCGCGGCGGGTGAGCCAGGTCGGCTTCCTATCGGTCTTCCTGTATTTCCTCTTCCAGACGACGTTCCGCGGGGCGTTCGCGGGCAACGCAGAGCGCGTTCGCCTGCCGCTCCCCGTCGAGGGCTTCCTCCTCGCCGATCCGTTCGTCGCGGCGATGACGCTGATCTCGACGAAGGCCGTCTATCGCGGGCTCGCGTGGAGCCTCGGCGTGCTCGCGCTCACGATCGTCTTCGGGCGCGTCTTCTGCGGTTGGATTTGCCCGTTCGGCACGCTCCACCACTTCTTCGGCTGGCTCCTGCCGTCCCGCTATTTGAAGGGCTCGAAGCGCGTCGACCAGAACAAGACGCACCCGCGGCGCCAGGCCGTGAAGTACTACCTGATGATCGGCTTCCTGCTCGCTGCCGTCTCGGGCAGCGCGCTCGGCGGGCTCTTCGATCCCATCTGCGTCGCCGTGCGCGCGATCGGGCTCGGCGTGCTGCCCGCCTCGCAATACATCGCAGGGCGCGGCTCCGATCTCGCATACGAGAAGGGCGGGCAGGGCATCCAGCGCGCGACCGACTCGGCGACCGAGTTCATGGCGCAGTCGGTGTGGCAGTCGAAGCAGCCCTACTTCCACCAGACCTGGCTCATCGTCATCCTGCTCGTCGCGATCCTCTTCATGAACCGCTTCATCCCGCGGTTCTGGTGTCGCGTGCTCTGTCCGCTCGGCGCGTTCCTCGGCGTCTTCGCCAAGCTCTCGCTCTTCGGCATGGAGAAGGACCACGCGAAGTGCACCGACTGCAACCTGTGCCTCGTCGGCTGTCAGGGTGCGGACAGCCCGCAAGGCGGGGTGAAGTGGCAGCAGCAGGAGTGCCACATGTGCATGAACTGCGAGTCCGCGTGCCCCGAGGACGTCATCAAATTCCGGTTCCTGCCGAACAAGAAGAGCATCGCGGCCGTCGACCTCGGCAGGCGCACGACGCTCGCGAGCGCAGCAGCGGGCGCTGTGCTGATCCCGGCGACGCGCATCGCTGACGTCATCGACGCGAACTACGACCATCGCCTCATTCGCCCGCCGGGCTCGGTCGAGGAGCGCGAGTTCCTCGAGCGTTGTATCCGCTGCGCCGAGTGCATGAAGGTCTGCCCGAACAACGCCCTGCACCCCGCGTGGTTCGAGGCCGGCATCGAGGGGATGTGGACCCCGATCCTCATCCCGAGGATCGGCTACTGCGAGCACTCGTGTGTGCTCTGCGGGCAGGTGTGCCCGACGGGCGCGATCCAGAAGATCACCGAAGAGCAGAAGCTCGGGATCGATCGCAAGCCGATCACCATCGGGACGGCGTTCTACGATCAGGGGCGCTGCTTGCCGTGGGCGATGGCGACCCCGTGCATCGTCTGCGAAGAGTTCTGCCCCACCTCACCGAAGGCCATCTGGGTCGAGGAGGCGGACGTCCCCAAGCGATCGAGCAAGCCCGAGGCCGACGGTCAGGAGCCTAAGATGGAGACGGTGCACGTGAAGCGGCCGCACGTCGATCCCTCGCTCTGCATCGGCTGCGGCGCCTGCGAGAAGGTCTGTCCCGTCCAGGACAAGCCCGCGGTCTACGTGACGAGCGTGGGCGAGACGCGCTCGAAGACGAACGTCATCCTGCTCGAGAACACCAGCTACACGCAGGGCTAGTCCTGCGTGTCGTAGCGCTAACGCTGTTAGCCCTTCGAGCGGAATCCTTTGGCCACCAAAGCATTTTTGACGAGGCTCTCGGTGAGCGGATTGAGCGGGCCGTAGCGATCGTCGGGCGGGTTGCTGAGGCGCTCGTCGCTCGGGCCGTCCACGATGAACCCTGAGCCGGGCGGGATGGTGCGGCGCTCGGCCTCGAGCAGCGAGGACAGCACCTCATCCATCGACGCGGGGCGATCCTCGGGGCGCTTGCGGAGCATGCGGAGGACGAGCGCCTCGAGCGACGGCGGCACGTCCTCGCGGAGCCAGGAGAGCGGCGGCGGCGGAGAGAGGAGCTGGTGTCCGAGCGTCGCGACCTGGTCTTCACTCGAGAACGGATGCTGCCCCGTGATCGAGCGGTAGAGCACGAGGCCGAGCGCGTAGACGTCGGTGCGCAGGTCGACGAGATCACCCGAGGCCTGCTCCGGCGCGACGTAAGCGGGCGTGCCGACGATGAGCCCCGAGCCCGTGATTTGGCTGCCGACGACGCGCGCGAGCCCGAAGTCGAGGAGCTTCACGTGCAGGCCCGAGGAGGGCGCGCCCGCGGGCGGCGTCGTGCAGAGGAAGACGTTCTGCGGCTTCACGTCGCGGTGGACGATGCCTGCGTCGTGGACCGCAGAGAGCCCGCGTGCGAGCTGCGTCGCGAGGTCGATGACCTGATCGATCGGCAGGCGCTCCTCGCGCTCGAGCAGCGACGAGAGCGGCTCTCCCTCGAGGAGCTCCATCGCGAAGAACATCGGGCCATCGCGGGTCTCGGGCCAGTCGAGGAGGGCGACGACGTTGGGGTGGACGATGTGCTGAAGGACGCGCCACTCGCGTTCGAAGCGCTCGCGCAAGCTGAGGCCCTGCACGCGGGCCTCGATGAGGACCTTCACCGCGACGCGGCGCCCGGTCTTTCGCTGGCGAGCGCTGTAGACCTCGCCCATGCCGCCCTCGCCGAGCAAGCGCTCGAGCAAGTAGCTGCCCATCGTCGCGCCGGAGAGGGCGCCGCGTACCCAGCTGTGCTTCGGCGGAGGTGCGGCCACGCTCGATCAGCCTTGGGGTAAGCCCCCGCGGCGATCGTCGACGAGCTGCACGCGGATGTTCACGCTCGCCAAGAGATCGACGAGGGACGCGTCCACGGCGCTCGAGGCCGGGATGTAGAGGTCCTGCACGCCACCGAGGTTGATGAGTCGCTTCACACAGGCGCGACACGGCATCGCCGTCGAGAACACGATCTTCGGCTCAGAGCGGGCGGCGTCGCACTGGATGACGGCGTTCTCCTCGCCGTGGAGGCAGCCGCAGTCGGGCCCCTCGCGATCACATTGATTCGCGAGCCCCGTGGCGTTGCCGCGATAGCCGATCGCGAGGACCTTGCGGAAGTCGACGCTGGTGATCACGGCGCCGACGGGGTCGACCATGCAGGTCGAGCGAGCCGCGAGGGAGCGAGCCAGCGCGAGATAAATGGTGGGAAATGCGGGCCGGCCTTCGCCCATGACGCGATGCTAACCCCACCCCCCGAGCCTGGGGTACTTTTCATCCTCCGTGGCTGACGACGGCACTGAAGAGCCCACTGCGATCTCCGCACCCGCTGCACCCCCAGAGGCGCCAGCCTTCGCGCGGCCACGCGAGACCTCGAGCGTCGCGACGCTCCTCGTCGATCTGCCGCGTCGCAAGCAGGCCGATCAGCGCATCGCATTTCGTCAGGCCGTCGCCGAGCTCGCGCGCGCGAGCGCCGACGACGCGCCGAGCCCGCTCGAGGGCGTGCGCGGCGAGGCCTTGGCGAAGGGCATCGGCGTCGCGCTCGAGTCGGGGCTCTTCGACGATCTCGAGTGGCTCGATCACGGGGCCGCGGGCTCCGCGCTCTACCAGCTCGCGCAAGCCCTCCCCGTAGGCGGCCCGCAGCGCGAGCTCGGGCGCCGCGTGCTCTCCATCTTGCTCGCGGGCGACGCGAGCACGTTCGCTGCGGTCGCGACGCAGATGGCGCGCGCGGGTGGCAAGGGCCTCACCTCGGCGGGCTCGCTCGCGCGGCTCGCGCTCGTCGTCGAGTTGCCGATGAGCTTCGAGGTCGCGGACGGCGCGCTCGCGTTCGCGATCGCGTCGCGCAGAGCCGTCGCGCGCGAGTTCCTCGTCGGCCCGTCGACGCGCTCGCTGCCGGAGCGACGGCTCGCGGCGCGCTTGCTCGAGCGCGCGGCCCGCGAGGCCCTGCGTCGCGCGTCGGTCGGTGATCGCTCGGGCGTGCGCCTCGTCGGACCGGAGGGCCCGCTCGAGCCCGTGTGGCGTCGCTTGCTCGCGGATCGCGAGCCGCTCGTGTGGCGGCACGTCGCCGTCGCGCGAGGGCTGCTGCTCTCGAGCGGCGAGGTCGATCCCACGTCGGTGCTCGTGCGCGAGCTCGGGCCGATGCTCTCACCGACCGAGTGGCGACGCGCTGCGGCCGCGATCGGCGGGCTCGCCGTCACGAAGCCCGACGCCGCGATCAAGGTCGCGACGCGCGCGCTGCGTGAGGGCTTGCTCGATCGCGATCGCGGCGCGGTCGCGCCGTTCTTGTGGGGCCTCACGCGCGTCGCGGAGGTCGAGCCCGAGGTCGCGACCGAGCTGTTCTCGTTCGTCGAGGGCGCGGGCACTCCCGAAGATTTCGGCGACGCCGTGCTCTCGCTCGCGCGCGAGCTCGGCCCTTCGCCGTTCACCGCGGCCGCGCGCCAACGCGCGCACGCGCGCCTGCTCAACTCGAGCAGCGCGACGACGACCGACGACGGCGCCTCCGCGCTGCGCGCCGAGCTTTTGCGATCGCTCTCGGGCGACGACAGAGAGTCGGACGAGCTCGGCGTCCGCATCGACGCGGCGCTCACGGCCTTCGCGGAGCTCGGCGCGAAGAACGCGCACGACATCGGATCGGAGCTGATTTCCCTCGCGAGCGGCGCGGCCGACGCGCTCGTCGCGATCGACGCGGACGACACCGGCACGCGCGGCGCGATGGCGCGGCGCGCGACCTTCAGGGTCCTGCGCGATCTCGATCTCAGCGTGCTCGAGCGCGACGTCGTGCTTCATCTCGCGCGGCTCTCGCCTCGCGCGGAGGCCGTGCAGCAGGCCGAGCGCGCCATCGACGACCTGCGCGATCGCGTGTTCGTGTGGCTCGTCGAGCGCGAGCTCGCGCCCGACGCAGAGCCCGCGAAGGACGCCCCGCAGCCCACGGTCGAGCACCTCGCGCTCCACCTCGCGCGGCTTCGCGCGCTGCTCCACCTCGTCGACAGCGAGGCCGTGCGACGCCAAACCGAAGAGGGCGGCGAGTACCTCGCGCTCGGTCGCTTCCGTGACGCGGCGAGGTCGCTCGTCGCGTGCTTCGCGCGCGGCGCGCCCGTGCAGCTGCGACGCGCGCTGATGGCGACCTTCGCGCGGTGCCTCGACGCGCTGGCGCGCGCCGGCGCGTGTGACGTCTCGGACATCGCGCTGCTCGCGACCTCGTGTCTCACCGACACGCGCGATCTCGAGACCCTCGCCGAGGCCTCGATGGATCCCGACACGCGCGACGTCCTCGTTCGGATGGCGGCGCTCGCCGCGTCGGGGTCGCAGCCCTTCGAGCCCATGGTCTCTCGCGCGCCCGAGTCGATGAGCGAGCCCGCGCCTGGCGACTCGATGCTCCCGCCGCCACCGCCGCCGCAGCCCGCTGCGCCCGCGCAGATCCTCGCGCTCCGCGGGCTCACCGACGCGCTCGCCGAGGTCGGCTCCGCGCGCAGCGACGCCGCGCGCGGCGTCGTCGCAAAGATCGAAGGCGTGCTCACGACGGTCGCGTCCGCGGAGTCGCTCGCCTCGCTCTCGAGCAACGGCAGCGAGGCCGACCTCGCGATGGTGCTCGAGAACGCAGCGTTTGGCCTCGCGCAGCTCTTCGCGGGGGCCCGCGCTCGCATCCTCGACGAGACCTGGGACGAAGCACCGCGCGCTGCCTCGCGCGCCCTCAGCAACGTGCTCACGCGCGCGCTCTCGGCCGGCCTCGTCGCGCCGAGCGAGATCGAGGCCGCAGCGCAGCGCCTCGTCGAAGGCATGTGCTCGTGCTTCGCGGTCCCGATCGGGCGCGTCCTCTCGCGGCTCTCGACGCTGCCCGTGCGCGTCCAAACGCAAGCCCCCGAGGCCCGCTCGGTCGCGCACCAAGCAGAGCTCCCGCCTTGGGTTCCGCCTCGCCGCGTGCTCGGCGCGTTCTACGTCGAGCGGCCGCTCGCCGAGGGCGGCGCGGGCTCCGTCTTCGTCGTCGTGCGCCGCGAGGATCGCCACCTACCGCGCGCCGAGCGCTTCGCGCTCAAGGTCCCCGACTACAACGCGAACGCCGCACGCCACCTCTCCGAGGCCCAGTTTCTCCAGCTCTTCCGCGACGAGGCCTCGGCGCTGATGGCGCTGCCCTCACACGAGAGCCTCGCGCGGTTCGTCACCTGCGATCTGTCGGCGCGGCCGAAGCCCATCCTCGTGATGGAGCTCGTCGAGGGCCCGAACCTCGAGCGCCTCCTCGAGACGCGCTCGTTCGATCTCGCGCGCGCGCAGCGTGTCCTCAGCCAGGTCGGGCACGGCCTCGCCGTGATGCACCACGCCGGCGTCGGGCACCTCGATCTCAAGCCCGCGAACGTCGTCCTGCGCGACGGCGAGACCGCGGTGCTCGTCGACTTCGGGCTCGCGGGTCGGCAGATTCGACCGGGCTGCGGCTCGGCGAACTACTCCCCACCCGAGGTCTGGGGCGTCGGCGAGAAGGGCGTCGTCGCGACGCCGATGGCCGCGGACGTCTACGCGTACGCGTGCCTCGTCTTCGAGGCCCTCACGGGTGAGCTCCTCTTCAGCGGAGAGTCGGAGGTCGAGCTCCTCTCCCAACACATCGGTCACGACGGTCTGCCCGCGCGGCTGCGCGCCCTCGCTCAGAACCCGCGGTTCGAGGGCCTCGCCGAGGTCCTGTTCGCAGCGCTGCGCCGCGACCCCTCGCGCCGCACGCCCATCACCGAGCTCACCCAGCAGGTCGAGCGCTCGCTGTCGATGCTCAGCGAGCGAGCGTGGCCCCTCACCATCCGCTGACTTCGAGCTCCGTGCGCTATGCGGCCCCGAATTGGGGAGCATAATGGAGCGATGCTTCGACTCCACACGGCCCTTGCATTCGCCAGCACGATTCTCCTTATCGGTTGCGGTGATGACACGAATGTAGGTGGCTCCGGTGGCACTGGCGGCGCGACCGGCGGCGGTGGGGGTGGTCCCGCGCCGTTCACGTGCACCTTCGACGAGCCGCTCCCTTCTTGCGGCGCCGCCTGTCCAATAGCGTCGGCGGGCTCTGTCACCTGCAATGGCTACGTCTCGCCCGCGATCGACACGGATCCTTCGGGCGAACCGGCGCTCGTGCTCGGCGCGGGCGCGACCGAGGACGCGCTCGCGGTCGACACGGTCGCGCGCACCCTGACGCCGCTCTTTCCAGTTCAGTCGCGGCTCGCTTTGACCGCCAACGACGACGGCGCGCTGCACCTCTTCGACGGGGCCGGCGACAACGGCGAGGCCTGGGTTCACCACACCGTTCCGACCTCGGGGCCGCCGGGCACCGAGGAGGTGATCACTTCGCAGTCTGGCGGGTACATCGTGCCTTATGGTGCAGTCGCGCGATCGGGCAAGCTGACGGCGCTCGGGCTGGCGGGCACGAGCACCACGGAGGATCTCATCCTCGCGAACCAGCTCGGCGACGGCTCTTGGGAGACCTCGCTCTTGGGACTCGACCACCCAGTGAACCCGACGCTCGCGTTCGCCGACGACGGCACCCCGCTGATTGGGTTCTTCTCCTCGGCGACTGGCGAATGGCACTTCAACATCAAGGCGGGTGACCTCGTCCCGGTGGATCTGGGCTTCTCGTTCGGCACTGGACTCAGCACCGGCGGCAGCATCGCGGGCGGACCCACCAGTTGGAAGGCCGCTGCGTTCCAGCTCGCAGCTGGCATCCACATCATCCATCCTGGCGTCGGTCAGGACGATCTCGACGGCACCGCCCCGCTCTCGTTCCAATCCTGCGCGGCCAGCGCGGGTGGCGGCGCTTGCTCCGGCACCTGCACCGAGAGCGCCACTGGCGCGGCTCCCGGCGTGGTCGTCTTGTCGACAGAGGGTCAGGGCGTGATTGTCGCGTACGTCGAGGCCGTCATCGACCGGACTTACAATCTTGTCGAGGGTGAATGCACGGAGGCCGGCTGTCCTTGCGAGGCAGTGCTGACCGACGATCAGAGCTCGATGTCGTTGGTCCTCTATCGTCATGACAACGGCATCGCGGCAGAGGCCTATCGCCTACCCATTACGGCGCCCCCGAGCGCCGTGCCGACGACCTCACTCGTCGGCGCCCAGCGCGACAGCGACGCCTCTCTTGCTTGGGTCGACGCCACGGGAGAGAGCGTGGGCTATGCCCATATCGATCTCTCGCTGGCCATCCAATAGCGCTACCGTCCAAACGCGCGAGACAGCCAGCGACGCTCCTCTTCCCACATCTCGTCGAGGTGGAGCTTCATGTCGGCGACGATCCGCTCGACCGGCGGGTCGTCCGGCTCGCGCGACTCCTCGATAGGCAAACCGATCGACCCGATCCACTCGAGCGTGTCGAGCCCGGCCGCGCCCTTTCTCGCGATGTCCGCCAAAAGGAGGCTGAGCAATTTGTAATGGCCGCGATAAGGCACGTCGAGGGTGCGCGTCGGCGCCGTGTCGTCGAGCCACACGCGCAGCGTGTCTTCCAAGGCGAAGACCGCGCCTATCGGGTCCTCGAGCAGCCAGCTGAGCACGTCGCAAACGAGCTCGAGCGCCGCGGGCTCACCGAGCACCTCTCTGCCCTCGGCCTCGAAATAGCGGCCGCGGAAACTGGCAGGTAAGACCGCGAGCCGCACCATCACCTGGGCCTCGCCGTCGCCGGGGCCGAGCTCCCAAATCGGTGAGACCAAGAGCCCCTGATCCGCGAGCCGCGCCGTCTCCTCACCGAGCTCGAGGTTCTTCGCCACGATCCGCTGCGCGTCGGCCAGGAGCTCCTCGGCGCTCGGCGCGACATAGTCCTTCGGGAGCGCCAAGAGGGCGCGGGCGTCGTGGATGGACATCAGCGATCGCAGGTCGCGCGTTCGTTCACTCACCATGAAGGCGCTACCGCCTCGGCGAGGCGGCTTCAAGCGCGGGGACGGCGCGCAAACGCCGACGTTCAATGCGCCGCGATTGCACGAGCGGCGTGCTTTGCGCTGGCTCCGCACCATCTGCGCGCTGATCTCCTGGGATCCGCCTTCACCTCGCGTGGAGAGAGCGGCGCTCGCGGCACACGTGATGCTCCTACGAGAGGCGTTGAGCAAGTCTCGTAAGTCTCAAGTCATCCGTTGGTTGGTCGCGCTCGTCGTCATCGCTGCCGTGGCCGTCGGCGCTGTATTGTTTTGGCGCGCGAGATCGAAACCCCCCGAGTCGATCGTCGTTCACCCGCGCGAGCTTCGACAAACCATCGTGAGCAGCGGGCAGGTGATGCCACCGGCCGAAGTGCGATTGGACAGTCTGCTCACCAGTACGGTCAAGGCGATCGCCAAGCGCGAGGGAGACCCAGTCCACGCCGGCGACGTCCTCTTGACCCTCGACGAGAGCGATGTCGACGCAGCACAGACGCAGGCCGAGGCCGCGATCGCGCAGGCCCGCGCGGGAAAGACCTCCCTCAAAGCGACGACGTTGCCACAAGCCAACGAGACGCTGGCGCAGGCGCGCGCGAACCTGTCTCAAGCCCGTAGCGAGCTCGAGCGACAGCGCGGGCTCTTCGAGGCGGGCGTAACGACGAAGAGCGAGCTCGATAAAGCCGAGAACGCCGTCCAGATTTATACGAGCCAGGAGAAGGCCGCGGAGCTTCAAGTCCAAGCGGCCTCGGCGGGCGGCTCGTCGGCGGTCACGGCCGCGGCGGCCATCTCCTTCGCCGAGGCGCAGCTCGCGGCCATCAAGGTCACGCGCGAGCGCTCTCGCGTCGTCGCCCCGATGGACGGCGTCATCAGCTCGCGCTTCGTCGAGGTCGGCGAGGTCGTTCGGCCGGGGACCGCGCTCTTCGTTTTGACCGCGAGCGGGCGGACGCGGGTCGTATTGGAGCCCGACGAGCGCAACCTCGCGCTGCTCGCTATTGGACAGTCGGCGCTCATCTCGGCCGAGGCCTATCCAAATGAGTCGTTCGAGGCCAAGCTCAGCTGGATCGCCCCCGCGGTGAATGGCGACAGGGGCACCATCGAGGTCCGTTTGGACGTGCCCAAACCGCCGGCCTATCTGCGCCCGAACATGACAGTCGCGGTCGAGGTGTCGATCGCTACGCGTGAGCAAGCGCTCGCGGTTCCTTTGAACGTTGTACAAGAACCCAACGGCCCGAGCCCGTGGCTCGGGGTCCTCGACGAGCGTGGTCGCGTCACCCGTCGGGACATCCGCATCGGTCTGCGGGGAGACGACTTGGTCGAGATCCTCGAGGGCGTCGCGGACGGGGATCGCGTGGTCCTCAAACCCGGGAGCGTCGCGGGCTCCCCAGCGAAGTAGCCATGCCCCTCGGGTGGTTCATCGCGCTCCGGTTCATGTGGGAGCAGCGCACGCAGAACGCGCTCATCGTCAGCGGCGTCGGTGCGGGCGTCGCCGTAATGGTGTTTATTTCGGCGCTCATCGGTGGACTGCAGGCGAGCCTCATCGAAAAGACGACGGGCTCTCAACCCCATATCGTCGTGACGCCCCTCGAGCGCGAGGGGCGGCCTGTCCAGACCGCCGACGACGACTCTGTCGCGTACATCCGTCGCATCGAGCGCCCCGTGCAGCGCATGACGACGCTGGAGGAGTGGCGCAAGCTCGACCGCAATATCGCCGGCGTCGCGCACGTGACCGCGACTGCCCCGCTCGCCCTCGGCCCTGCGATTGCTGTCCGCGGCTCTACCGAACAGTCCGTCGCCATCATCGGCGTCGACCCCGACAGGATGGACCGGGTCATTCCGATCAAGTCGCGCCTCACGCGCGGGAGCTACGGCGTCGACGGTCGAGACGTGGTGCTCGGCGTGGATCTCGCGAAAGACCTCGGCGTCGGGCTCGGTGATCGCGTGCGCCTCCGGACCTCCAGGACCGAGGGTGAGATCTTCATCGTCCGCGGGCTCGTGGACATGGGGGTTCAGGCGCTCAACAAGACTTGGGCGCTCGTCAGCCTACGCAACGCGCAGACGCTCCTCGACCTCGGCGGCGCTGTAACAGCCATATATGTACGCGTCGACGATCTCTACCAGGCCGAAGCGACCTCGAAGCGCATCCACGAGCTCACGGGGCTGACGTCCAAGAGCTGGATGGAGACGAACGGCCAGCTCCTCATTGCCCTCCAATCACAGTCCGCCTCGACCAACATGATCAGCGCCTTCGTGCTGATCACCGTCGCGATCGGCATCGCCAGCGTGCTCGTCGTCTCGGTCCTACAGCGCAATCGAGAGATTGGCATTTTGCGCGCGATGGGGGTCACGCGGGGCGGCATCCTTCGGGTCTTTCTCCTTCAAGGCGCCATTATCGGGCTATTGGGCAGCGGCATCGGCAGCGGCCTCGGCGCTGGGCTCATCTACGTTTTCAAAGAGGCTTTGAAGAACCCGGACGGTACACCCCAATTCCCCTTCTCGGTCGCGCCTTCACTCGTCGCGTCCTCTGTCGCGATCGCCGTCGCAGCAGGTGTCGTGGCGGCTGTCTTGCCCGCGCGCAGGGCCTCACGCCTCGACCCCGCGGAGGCCATTCGTCATGGCTGAGTCCGTCCTCGAGCTCGAGGCCGTCGAGAAGGAGTTCAGCTCCGGCAGCGTCGTCGCCAAGGTCCTGCGCGGCGTCAGCTTGCGCGTCGACGCGGGGGAGCTCGTCGCCATCATCGGCCCGTCGGGGAGTGGCAAGAGCACGCTGCTCAACATCATAGGCCTCCTGATGTCGCCGACGCGGGGCAGGCTGAGGCTCTGTGGTGAGGAGGTCGCGGAGCTCGCCGAGGAGGACCTCACCCGACTGCGCAGTAAGCGCATCGGCTTCGTCTTCCAGTTTCATCATTTGTTGAGCGGACTCACCGCCGCACAGAACGTCATGTTGCCGCTGATGATCGAGCGCGGGCGCTTGATGGACGGCATGCGGGACAGAGCGTGCTCCGGGCTCGCGGAGGTCGGCCTCGCGCACAAAGCCGACGCCAAGCCTTCGCAGCTCTCGGGTGGTGAACAGCAACGCGTCGCCGTCGCCCGCGCGCTCATCAAGGACCCAGCGCTCCTCCTCGCCGACGAGCCGACGGGGAACCTCGACACCGAGAGCTCGGAGAACGTCTTCGAGCTCATGCGTCGCTACAATCGAGAGCGCGGGACGGCGTTCGTCATCGTCACCCACGACCCTCGGATCGCGAGCCGCTGCGAGCGCGTCATCGAGGTTCAAGACGGGCGAATTCGCAGTTAGAGCGCTCGAAGTGGCGGGTCGAGGTTTGGCACTCGCGATGCACGAGCGTCAGGCGCGAGCACACGGATTGTCTCGCTCGCGCATGAACACCCCAGAGAACGGAGCATCGATGCGGCCTCTCGTCATCACCCTGCTGTCTACCATCATCAGCTTTGCTTCGATCGGTTGCGAGCGCGAGGGCGGGGGTGGCCCTGCGCCCGAAAACTGCTCGACGGACGACGCGTCTTACGCCGATGAGGGGCCGAGCATGGAGCCCGGCGGCGATTGCATATCTTGTCACTCGAGCGGCGAGGGCCCGCGATACAACATTGCGGGTACGGTCATGGGCGCGAGCAACGACGACGATCGCTGCGTCGGTATCTCCGACGTCTCGGTCGAGATCACCGACGCAAATGGAGAGGTCATTACCCTCCAGTCGAATGGCGTCGGCAACTTCTATTCTCGAAGCTCGTTCGCGGCCCCCTACACCGCAAAGGTCACGCAGGGCGGGCGCGAGAACGTCATGACGACCCCACAGTCGGACGGCAACTGCGCGTCTTGCCACACCGCAGAAGGCGCCCACGGCGCGCCGGGGCGCATCCTCGCCCCGTAGGAAACAGCGCTCATAAGCGCGCAGCCACGTGTAGCGGAACGTCGGGCTCGGGCGACCTCGCGAGGTCGCGCGGGGCCTACGCCGCTTGACAACCCCAGAATGGGTGGCTCCCATGCAATGCAATGGCGCGGAGCTCGATTGCCCTCCGGACTGCGAACCGTCCGGAGCCTCTTCAGGTGCTCCGCCTCGACGGCCAGGAGTCCCTGTCTCGTCCCTATCGATTTGACATCGTTATAGAATGTAAGGGTGACGCCCGCGTCGACGACCTGCTCGGCGTCGACGCCCAGCTCACGCTCGACGAGTCGAGCGCCACGCCGCGGGTCCTCGCCGGCTTCCTCGAGCGGGCCCGGCTCGGCGCGCCGCGCGCAGACGGGGCACGCCTCGCGCGGCTCCGTCTGCGGCCTCACTGGTGGCGCCTGTCGCTACGCCGCACGAGCCGCGTCTTTCAGGAGCTGTCCACGCTCGAGATCGTCGCGCTCGTCGCTCGCGCGCATGGCGTGCCCGTCCTCGGCGCGCTGCTCTCCGAGCCGCGGAGGCGAGTCTATTGTGTGCAGCACCAAGAGACGGATCTGGCGTTCGTCGAGCGGATCCTCGCCGACGAGGGGCTCGTTTATCATTTGGGGGAGCCCGTCGACGGCGTCCACCCGGTCGTCCTCCTCGACCACGCTGGCAGGTATCCGTCGATGCTCGGCAGCCCTCGGCTCGACCTCCGCACCGTCGAGCCAGGCAGCGCGATCGGCCTCGAGCTCGAGGAGCACAACGTCACGCATTTCGAGCACTGCGGGCGAGTAACGCCCAATCGCACGCTCCAGCGCGAGTACGATTTCAAGCGGCCTTGGACCGCCATCGGACAGCGGGAGGTCGCGGCGTTCCGAGTCGAGGCCGCCGAGCCAGTCGCCAGCGATCCGTCCGAGCTCGGGGCGAGCACTTGGTATGAGCACCACGGCGCCTACGGTGAAGACCAGCCAATCCTGAACGCCGAGGTCGCGCACAAGCAAGTACAGCGCAAGCGCCGCAACGCACGAGGCGCGAGCCTCTGTCGCCGGTTGGCGCCGGGCGTCGTCTTCGAACTCGACGGTGACGACTCGGCGGCGATGGGCGGCTACGCCATCGCCGAGCTCCGCCACATTGCGGACACACAAGTAGCGAGCACCGAGACCGTCTACAAGAACAGGTTCACCGCGGTCGCGCGGGACGTCCTCCACCGACCTCCGCGGCCGCCGCATCGCGTTCACCAGTCGCTCGAGACCGCGACCGTCGTCGGGCCCGCGGACGAGAGCATCCACACCGACGCCCTCGGTCGGGTCAAAGTCCAATTCCATTGGGACACCGAGGGGCGCTTCAACGAGCGCTCTTCATGCTGGTTGCGCGTGTCGCAGGGCTGGGCCGGCGCAGGCTTCGGCGCGCAGCTCATCCCGCGCATCGGAATGGAGGTCATCGTCGGCTTCCTCGGCGGCGACATCGATCGCCCGATCGTGCTCGGCTGTGTCGAGAACGCAGCGACGCTCGCGCCGTTCGCGCTGCCCGACCAGCGCACGCGCTCGGGCCTGCGCACCCAGAGCGTCCCCGGGACACTCGAGCAATACAATGAGCTCTCCTTCGAGGATCTGTCCGGGGGCGAGCAAGTTCGGTTGCGAGCTCAGCGCGACCTGCAGGTCAATGTCCTGAACGACAGTGACACCACTGTAGGGCACAGCGCGCGCGTGCACGTGGGCCAGGACCTCGACGCTGTGGTCGGGGGCCGCAGAACGACGACGGTCCGCGGCCGGGAGACGAGCCGGTTCGAGTCGGACGGCGACTCCACCTGCGTCGGCTCCTGGACGGCCCGCGTCGGCGCTGATCTAAGGCTCGACGTCGTCGCCAGCCACGACCTCAGGGTCGGTGGGAATGTACAGTCCGACGTCGCGGGCGATCGCCTCGACAAGACGGCAGGCGACCACTCGGTGAAGGTCGGTATCAGCCACAGCGTGCTCGTGGGAACTCCCTATTATCCAGGGCAGGCCGACCTGCGATCGACTGGCGCCATGAACATCGCGGGGGAGCGGACCACCGTCGTCAACGCGGGCGAGCGGCTCGTGCTCCAGTGCGGAGACTCGGCGATCGAGCTGCGACCTACCGAGATTATCCTGCGAAGCCCGAACATCCATATCGCCGCGGCCAAGTCGCTGACAGCGTCGTCAGACGGGCCGTCGCTCGAGCTCACCGACAAAGCGCAGCTCTTCAGCGACGAGCTCCGCCTCTTGACCAAGAACGGCTCGCTCGAGCTCGCCTCCGAGACCACCCTGCGCGGGAGCGCCATTCACCTCACCGGCAACGATCCCAAGCGACCGACGAGCGACCCGGACAACCCCGTCGAGACGCAGAACATCAAGGTTCGATTGACCGATGAGAACTTCAGGGCCTACGCAGGCCGTCGGTTCGAGGCTCGGGCCGGGGCGACTGTGATCGAGGGGACGACGGGCGGAGACGGCAAGGTCGAGCTCGAGATCCCGAAGACGGCGACGCAGCTCGAGCTGACCGTGTGGATTGGCGACTATCCGACGGGTCGGCGGCGCGACTTCAAGTTCCGCGTCGAGGAGATCCCAGCGATCGACCTGATCGCCGGCGTGCAGACGCGGCTCAAGGCGCTCGGCTATTACGACGGCGCGACGAATGGCGACAGCATCGACGCCCCCACGGCGGCGGCGCTTCGGGCGTTCCAGCGCGATCATGACCTGAATGTCAGCGGTCAGATCGACGACGCGACGAAGGCCGCGCTCGTCGAGCGCTATGGACATTGATCTCGGGCGCTGTTCGAGGGGGACAATGCACGAACGACGCGTATGGAGTTCACGATGACACCCGCTCGGCTCGCCGAGGTCATGGCGCACCTCGAGTTCTACGGGAGCGAGCGCCGCGAGGAGGTGCTCGCGGCGCTCGGGTACGGCGCGAACGTCGAGGGCGAGATCGCCGAGGCGAAGGACGCGCTCATGCAACGGTTCATGCGTGACGACGTCTCGGATCTGTCGGCGTTTGCTGGCGCTTACCAGATCACCCAGCGCCAGCTGCGCGCGCGCCGCCCGCAGCTCTCGTCGATCAAACGCAGCGAGTCGCTCGAGCCTCAGCTCGTGCCCCGCGCCTCGACGGCGGGGCCGGGGCTCGAGCCGCTGACAGCGAAGTCAGTCGAGCCCGCGCCCGTCGCAGCGGCGCAGCCGAGCGCGGCGCCCGCGGTGCCCTCCTATCTGCAGGCTGACAGCGGTGTCAACAGTGGCTCGCCCCCGGCGTGGAGCCCTCCGCCCCCGCCCCCGTCGAACGGTCATGGCGGGTTGAGCCCCAAGATGATGACGACCGCGCAGGTCGACACGAGCAAGCTCTCCCGCGGTCGCGAGCTGCCGTTCGCCAAGTCGAAGAGCGAGCCGCCCGACGCGGACCTCGAGCGCTTCGCGCGGCTCACCGTCGCGCTTGCTTCCGGGGAGGCTCGCGCGCAGGTGCTCGAGCGCTTCAAGCTCTCGGAGGCCGCGCGCCAGACCTACTCGGAAGAGTGGGGTGCCCGCATCTCCTCCGATCCGAACCTGAAGGCCCGCTTCGACGAGCTCATCCGCAAGCTCCGAGCGCGGCCGCGCTGACACCACGGAAAGCGAGCGCGACGATGACCTTCTCCCCGGTAGCTCCCGAAGTGGACAATCACTGGAGCGACCCCGACAAGTTCGCCGACCACCCGCCCGAGCTCTGGATCGGCATCAATCGGCTGAACGTGCTGCCCGATCGCTTCGACCCCGCGACCAAGCCGGGTAAGAATGTGCCGCCCGGCGAGGGCGGCGCGGACCCGATCCTCGGCGCGCAAGGCGCCAACTACGTCAAAGAGATCGTCGAGCACATCCTCGGTGGATTGTCGGATACCGAGCTCGCCAACGCGTGGCAGACCGACGCCGGCAAGGAGGCGAAATTCGACCCGGACAATGCCGATGAAGAAGAGTGGGCGCGGCGGACCTCGGAGATGTTCTTCCAAAACTGCTACGGCGGGCCCGACTTCACCGCGGCGTTCCCCGACTATGCCTTCCCCAAAATCGGGAGCTACACGCGCCTCATCCATATCTACCAGCGACTCCAACTCGAGTATTGGACGCCCGAGTTCTACGACCCCAAGCAGAAGGCGACAGCCGAGCTCAAGAAGAACTCGGACCCTGCTTATTCGCTCGTGACTGCCTGTCAGCAGCTCTCCACCTATTCCCTCGTCTCCCGGGGCTTCACCATCGAGGAGCACATGAACGGGGTGGGGGTCACGGCGGGCAGCAACAAGACCTGCGAGATGTTCAGCGCGGCCAAGGGCGGGCGCTGGGTCGAGCCGACGACGAGCGCGTGTGAAGAGGTGAGCGCCAACTATGCAATAGAGACCCTCGCGATTACACCGGGGTCAGTCTATTGCTACGATCCGAACTACGTCGTTCAGGACGGCTCGTGGGCGGCGGGTGTGGCCACCGCCTTTCGGAAGATGGAGAAGAAGGTCCAGGCGAGCGGCTCGCATATCTGGCCCGTGCTCCGCATCGAGCCGGCCTCGAGCGGCAAACAGCGCCGGTATCAGAACTTCGAGGGGGATTATTCGGGGCCGACGTCACCGCATTACGGGGCGAACAAGGCCAAGCTGCCTATTTCGTTCAGCGACGCAGTCGACGGGATTGGTCGCTTCGAGAGCACGTGGCTCGCGGGCGCGACGAGCACCAACTTCTGCGGTCTGGGTGTCGCGCCGGTCGCGACGCGCCTCAAAGAGGCGCTGGCGATGCTGTCGCGTGCGCGGCCCGTGGGGCTCGCTCGCCTCGTCATCATCAAGCGCTCGCAGTACGGCGACATAAGCGACCGTGACATTGTCTTCGTCAGCCGATTCGCGCGGATGTGGGGGAACGATGAGACGGAGAATTACCCGCCCGCGCGCTTCCTTTTGTCTCTGCGCAATACGCCATACTTCGAGGACCTCCAAGCCTTCTGGTTCATATATGCACCGACGGGCGCGCTCGCGACGGTCATGTGGCGCGAGGGCGCTCGCAGCCAGAGCGTCAGCGATCTGTTCGTCGACGCGATGAAGGTCCTGGCGAGCGGCAACCCCAAGGCTCAAAAGAACCACCTGCGACTCACGCTCGCGAACCCGCCCACGAGCGATCGCGGCGGCTGCAACACCAATGATGCTTACGCGTGTGTAATGATATTGACGCACGACAGCTCGGGGATCGCCAAGACCTTCTGGCGATACAACGGCCTCGGGCGCGCTGTCGTGACCTCTCCGCAGGCGCTTGCCTTCAACTTTGTTATACCGATGCCGGGGCCCTATTACGAGCCCGACGCGCTCGGTCGATTGAAGGGGGTCCGCTGGGACGCCCAGTACCTCCACCCGAAGATCGTGGAGGCTGGCGGCAGCGTCGAATTCAAGGAGTTCTTCGAGACAGCCGACGCGGTCTTCGAGCCCCCGTCGGCCGCTGCGCCTACGCCTACGCCACCAGCTTGAACGCAGTCACGATCTGCTCGGCCGTAGCGTTGCCTCGATAGAGCGGTGCTGCGGTCAGGGCCCCGCGGACGACGGGCTCCGCGCGGCTCGGCTCGGGTGAGTCGAAGGCTGCGAAGAGCGCGGCGAGCGCTGCAGGCAGAGCGGCCGGCACGGGCTCGTCGAGCGGTCGCGTGAGGAGCGCGACCGCGATCGCGACGCGCGCGGCGTCTTCCCCGGGGGTGGTGCTCGCGAGCTTGCGCAGGCACGCGACCGTGCGCTTGAGCTCGGCTTTGAAGAGGCCCTCCCGGTGGGTGTGCCCGCGCGCGACGAGCGCAGCGACTGCCGCGAGCGTGATCGCGAGGTTCGCGCCGAAGAGGCCGTCGGCGCTCTGCATGAGGAGGAGCGCACGCAGACCGGCCTCGTCGTTGGTGAGGCGCGGCGCAGCGGACGCGGCGGCGGGCGCGGGCGCTGGGGGCGCAGGAGGGGCCGGCGATCGCCCAGCGAATCGCGCCTTGGGAGCCGCCATCATCGGTCGCGCCGGCGCGGGGGGTGGTGGCGCGGGGGGCGGGCCCATCCCCATGCCCGGTGGCATCTGAGCCATCGGCGCAGGAGCCATCGGCGGAGGACCCATCGGCGGAGGACCCATCGGTGGAGGAGCGGCCATCGCAGGCGGGGCCATCGGCGGTGCGCCGCCCATCATCATTGGCTTCCCCGGTGGACCGAAGCCGGGAGGAGCACCGTAGGCGGGAGGCGCGCCGAAGCCGGGAGGCGCACCGAAGCCGGGAGGCGCGCCGGGAGGCGCACCGAAGCCGCGAGGCGCACCGAAGCCGCCACCGCCCCCGACCGTCCTTGCCGCGACGTTTGCGGGCATCGGCAGCGAGACCGGGACCGTGCCCGCGATGCTCAGCCCGCGCTCGTCTTTGTGGGTCGCGACGAGGGCGACGGCGCGGTTGGCGAGGCCGAACGCGGTGCCGAGAGCCTCGAGGGTCGGGTCGTCGGCGGGATCGAATTTGTAGGTGAGACGCTTGTTTTTCAGCAGCGCCCACACGAGCGGCGCGAGGTCGTTGCCCTGCGCCGTCGCCGAGGGCTGCGTGACCTCGACGGCGAGCTTGAGGTCCTCACCGTCGGCGCGTTGACCCGTGACGAGGATGCGATCGCCGGTCTCGACGGGGCCGCGGAACGCGAAGAGCGCGGGCTGCCCGGCGAACAGATCGAGTGGGCCGGCCGGCTCGAGCTGCTTCGGCGTGCGGAGGTCGCCGTCGTGCTCGACCGCGACCTTGATGCTCGTCCAGAGCGGCGCGTAGATGGCGTTCTTCAGCCGGCTGAGCGCGCGCTCGAGGTCCTCGTCGGTGCTGACAGGAATGTAAACGCCGCCGCCCGCGGTCGCGAGCGACGCGAGCATCGCGTGGTTCACCGCGTTGCCGATGCCGATGACGTGCACACGCGTGTCGACGAGCTTGGTGCGGGCGGCCGCGAGCACGCCCTCCGCGCTGCCGACGTCGCCGTCGGTCATGAAGATGACGACGCGCAGCCGATGAGGAGCGTCGTCGCTCTGGCGCGGGGCGGCCATCGAGACCTGCGCGTGCCCGAGCTGCGCGTCGAGCACGGCGCTGATCGCGAGCGAAGCGTTGGTGCCGCCGCGCGCGCCGATGCGGCCGATGAAGGCGTCGGCCGCGGCCAACATCGCGTCGTCGAACGGGACTGGGCGATCGGCGAAGGCCTCGAGGTGATCGTCGAACGCGAGGATGTTGAAGCGATCGACCGAGGTGAGCGCGCGCAGGCTGCCGCGCACGGCGCGGATGGCGGAGCTCATCGGGCCGCCCTCCATCGAGCCGGAGCGATCGACGAGGAAGTGGATCGCGCGCGGGATGACCGGGCCCTCGTCGGCGAAGGCCGGCGGCACGACCGCGATCGCCGTGGTCGGGCCGACACCGTCGGGGCCATTGGAGGCGTCGTAGCGATGCCAGAGGACGGGGACCTCGCCGCGCGGTCGATCGGCGATCTCGAGGATGAGATCGCGATCGAGCGGCACGGGCCCGATCTTGACGGTCGTGGCGCGAGGTTTTTCGGCGACGGTCGTCGGGTGGCTCGCGCATTTGACCTTGGGCGCGCCGCTCGCGCCGTGCGCGATCGAGACGGTGACGTTCGCGCGGGCCGCCAACGTGAGCGGTCGAGGTCGATCGATCGCCGCGGCCTCGGTGGCCTTGAGCGCGGCCGCGTCCTCGACGAAGCGGGGCATGTAGGTGAGGGGCACGATCAGCCGGTGCCCGCCGTCGGTCGGGAGCAGCGTCTGCACCACGCCGAGCTCGACCTTCACGTGCTCGCCGGGCTCGATCGGAGCGACGCGAAGGCGCGCGAGATCCTCGCCCTCGGTCTCGCCGAGCGCGGCGGTCTTGCCGGCCTCGATCGCGCGCGTGTACTCGGCGGCCGCGCGGTCGCGCGCGCGGAGCTTCGCCTCGAGGACGCGGCCCCCGACCGTGACCACGAGGTTCGCGAGCGCGGCGGAGGCAGGCAGCGGGAACACCAGATCGGCCTCGAGGACGCGGCCAAGGTCGTTCTCGAAGACGACGACGAGCTTCGACAGCGCGAACGGGCCGTCCACCATCACGTCCGCGTCGAGCCCGCGCACCGAGAGGTGGTCGCCCGCGGCCGTGCTCAGCTGTACGCCGCCGCGCGGTTCGCGCTTCTTCGGGACGTCTGCGGTCGGATGGCCCCACGTCACCGGCGGCGGCGGATTCCCGAGCGGCGGCATCGGCTGCGGTGGGAACGGACTGCCCGTCGCGCCCGGCTTGAGGGGGTACGTGCATACTGCACAGAACGTCTCGTGGTTCTGGTTCGGAGCCCCGCACCGTGAGCAAATCATCGAAGCCTCCCGTGGACGGCGAGCGAACCCCGCGCGCGCCGAGGCCACTATAGCGCCCTCACGACTGCGTGCAGCGTGACGGCGACGGACAGGGTGGTTAAACAAGCCGAGGTCGTTGCGCTGATCCCCCTGAGCAGTCGGCAGAGAGACATCATGCAAGAGCTGAAGCTAGAAACCGAGTCCGCCTTCCCGACCAAGTATTGGCGAGTCGTGGAGGACGGTAGAGTCGAGTGCACGCTTTGTCCGCGCGCGTGCAAGCTGCAAGAGGGCCAGCGTGGGCTCTGCTTCGTACGGGCCCGCCACAACGACGCTGTCGTATTGACGAGCTATGGCCGCTCGAGCGGCTTTTGCGTCGACCCCATCGAGAAGAAGCCGCTCAATCACTTCTTGCCGGGGACCCCGATTCTGTCGTTCGGGACGGCGGGCTGCAACCTGACGTGCAAGTTCTGTCAGAACTGGGATATCTCCAAATCGAGGGAGACAGACACGCTCGCAGACGCAGCGTCGCCCGAGACGGTCGCGCGCGCGGCCGAGCGGCTCGGCTGTCGCAGCGTCGCGTTCACGTACAACGATCCGGTGATCTTTCACGAGTACGCTGTCGACATTGCAGAGGCCTGCCACGAGCGCGGGATCAAGACTGTCGCGGTGACTGCTGGTTACGTCAACGCGGCGCCGCGGGCCGAGTTCTATTCGCATATGGACGCCGCGAACGTCGACCTCAAGGCGTTTACCGAGCGGTTTTATCATCAAGTCTGCGGCGCGCACCTCGAGCCCATCAAGGAGACGCTCGTCTATTTGAAGCGCGAGACCCGCGTCTGGTTCGAACTGACGACGCTCCTCATCCCGGGTGAGAACGACTCGGAGGCCGAGCTCGAGGAGATGACGCAATGGGTGGTCGAGGCCCTCGGGCCCGAGGTGCCGATGCACTTCACTGCGTTTCACCCCGACTTCCGAATGCTCGAGAAAGACAGCACGTCGCTCTCGACCCTGCTCGCGGCGCAGCGCATAGCTATGAAAAATGGCGTTCGATATGCCTATACGGGTAACGTCCATAACCCGAGCGGCGAGACGACCCACTGCCATGCTTGTAATGGCGTGTTGATACGTCGCAATCGTTATCGATTGGAGGGTTGGGGGCTCACCGCGAAGGGTGAGTGCAAGGCCTGCGGCGCGGCCTGGGCAGGCGTCGTCGACGGCGGGCCTGGTGATTGGGGCGCGCGCCGTCTGCCAGTCGTTCTGCGTTGAGCGGACCGCAGGTAGTCTCGGCCGATGAACGACTCCGCCGTCGGTCAGCAGTCGGTCGCGCCGATCCTCTCCACGTCGGGCTCGTTCGGGGCGCGCTTCTTCGGCCACCTGCGCGATTTTCAGAAATCGCCGTGGGAGACGCTGCGGCGTTTCAACGCGGAGTGCGGCGGGCTCGGGCGCGTCGTCTTCCTTGGAAATTCGCTGCTCGTCGTGAACACGCCGGAGCTCGTGGGTGAGCTCCTCGTGGCGAACGCGCAGAGCTGCCGCAAGTCGCCGATCGTGCGGGCGGCGCTGTTCCCGCTCGTGGGCGACGGGCTCTTCACGAGCGAGGAGGAGCTCTGGCGCAGGCAGCGCAAGCTGATGGCGCCGCTCTTCCACCCGAGCCGGGTCGAGGCGTTCGCCGACATGATGAGCCGCGCGGCGTCGCGCGCCGTCGAGACCTGGCGCGACGGACAGGAGATCGACGTCATGCGCGAGACGACGCGCATCGCGATGGCCGTCGCCGGCAAATCGCTCTTCGACATCGACACGTTCGACGAAGCGGACGAGCTCGGCGCTGCGTTGACGACGGCGCTCCATTGGTCGGCCGAGACCGCGACCAGCGTCGCGCTCGGCCTGCAGTTCGAGGCGGCGACGCAGGTCCGCAAGCTCTCGGCGCACATGCCGGGCGCGCTCCGCGAGCAGGCCGTGCGCGCGGCCGAGTCTCTGACCACGCCGATTCGCTTGCCGACGCGCCGCAACCGGGTGCTCGCGGAGGCGATCTCCATCATCGATCGGCGCGTCGAGCGGATGATCGCCGAGCGCCGCGCGTCGCGGTCGACCTCCGAGGATCTGCTCACGCGGCTCCTCGACGCACGCGACGAGGGCGGCGGCGTCGCGATGACCGATCGCCAGCTCCGCGACGAGATCGTCACGCTCTTCGTCGCAGGTCACGAGACGACCGCGAACGCGCTCGGTTGGGCGCTCTACCTGCTCGGGCGCTCGCCCGCGCCACGCGCGCGGCTCTTCGAGGAGATCGGCGCGCTCCGCGGCGAGCCGGCGGCGCTCGGAGATCTCGCGCGCCTCCCGTACACGCAGCAGGTCTTCAAGGAGTCACTCCGCCTCTACCCGCCCGTGCCGGTCTACGAGCGGCAGGTCCTCGAGCCGTTCGAAATCGGTGGGTATCACCTCGCGCGCGGCGAGTTCGCGACCGTGTTCCCTTGGGCGTTGCACCACAGGCCCGAGCTCTACCCGGACCCGGAGACCTTCGACCCCGACCGCTTCACCGCGGAGGCCGAGGAGAAGCGGCCTCGATACACCTTCGTCCCGTTCGGTGCGGGTCCACGCGTCTGCATCGGCAACCACTTCGCGCTGCTCGAGGGGCCGCTCGTGCTCGCGACCATGCTCGGCCGCGTCGAGCTCGAGGCCTGCGACGACAAGCCGGTCGACATGGATCCGATGGCCGCGACGCTGCGCCCGCTCGGGTCCATCCGCATGCGCGTGCGACGGCGCGATCGGCGCCCGAGCTGAGCTCGCTCGCTCAGCGCGCGGCGGGCGCGGCGCAGCTAGGGTCGCGATCGAGCGCGGCGTTGCCTGCGCTGCAGAGCGCGGCGAGCTCGTCTCCGCGGAAGGACTTCCACCCCTCGCGGAGCTGGCGCTCGGCCTCGAAGAGCGAGCGACGCGCCGCGAGCTTCTCGATCGGATCGCGCTTCGACTCGAGCACGCGCTCGCCGCACGCCTCGACCGCGCCCCAGTAGGCCTCGCAGCTTGCGATGCCGCGAAACGTGAGCGGCGTCGTCGAGAACGACGAGCCCGCTGGGGACGGCGCGGCCGGGGAGGGCGCGACGCTCGTGGGGACGACGTCGGGGCGGATCGCCTGCGTTTCTTCGTCCCGCGAGCACGCCGCCGCGCCGACCGAGGACGCGAAGAGCCACAAAAGCAAAACCCCCCTCAGCTGCGCGGGGCAACCGAGAGGGGCTCCAGGGTGGGTCATGAAGGACTTGAACCTTCAGCCAATGGATTAAGAGTCCACTGCTCTACCAATTGAGCTAATGACCCTGGAATCTGTGTGCTGCGTCGCCCGCGCGCCCGGAAGGATTCGAACCTACGACCCTCGGATTCGAAGTCCGATGCTCTATCCAACTGAGCTACGGGCGCCTTTGCTGTGCCAGCAGCGGCACGAGCGGGGCCTTCCTATCGCTCGAGCTAAGTGCTGTCAAGCGGACTATCATGACGAGCCATGACGTCGACGACTGACACCATCACTACCGCGGAAAATCTCTCGGACATGGTTCGCAGAAATGCGAGCCGAGAGACCATCGCCAGCTTCCTCGATGCGCAGACGGTGGCCCGCCGGCTCGAGCTCGTCCTCGCCGTCCGGGGCTCGCTCGTGGGAAAGCTCTACGACGCCGTCGGTGGCGGCGAGCCTTGGTCGCCCGAAGACATCGTCCCCGCGGACGAGATGGGCACGGTCATCCTCGAAGGGCGAAACTCGCTGCCGGCGTTCACCCGGTTCCAGAAGCGGTTCGCGCGCGTTCACAACGAGGTCGTCGGCTACAACCACCAGCTCATGTCGTTCGCGACGGGGCCTGGGTACTTCGTCGTACGACCGCCCACGCGTGGTGAGACCGTCGAGGACGAGCTCTTCTTCGACTACACGTCGCTGCCCGCTGGCATCCCCGCGGGTTGGCCGCGTTTCGAAACGAACGAGGTCGGGCTCTCACGGGCGGTCTACATGGACATGAAGGACTATTGCAGGCGGGTCGCGCGCGGCGTGCTCGTCGGCAAGGCCTACAAGCGCGGCGTCGCGCAGAACGCGTTCTTCACGCTTACCTGGTCGATCTGAAGCTCCGCTGCGCGGGGGAGGGGGCAACGATGTTGGAGACCTGCTCGATCTGTCCGGGGTTCGTGCCGCGAGGCGCGGCCCTTTGTCCTCACTGTGGCGCGTCGCGATCGCGGCCGAGGTCGTCGCTCGCTCCGATCGCGAAGCGCACGCTCGCGGCCGTCGCAGTCGGCGCGACGATGGCCACGCTCATGGCTTGCTACGGCGGCCCGCCACCGAAGGACGACGTCGGTGAATGCGACGTCGACGAGGATTGCCCGAGCGGGTTCTTCTGCGACGGCGACAGCGCGTGCGCGATCGACGACGACGCTGTCGACGCCGACAGCGCTACTCCTGCCGACCCGTGATCTTGATCCAGCGGTAGACCGCGAAGCCGATCGCCGCGAGCATCAGCGGCAGGCTGATCCACATGACCTTCACGTCGCTCTTCGTGATCTTGTTCACGATGACCGCGACGACGCTGATGAAGATCGCAGCGCACATCGCGACGATCGGGCCCATCATCGGCTTGACCCAGGTGCTCGGGTCCTCGAGGTGGATGCGATGGCTCTCGTCGACCTCGAGGGCCTTCGTCGCGACCTTCTTCGCCGCGGTGGCCGCGGTCGAGGCCGCAACGGTCGCGGCCTGTTGAGCGACGGCCGCGGCCTTTTGCAGGCGCTCGCGGTTCGAGATGGATGGCGGCGGGGGCTCGATCGGTGCGTCGCCTGCGGGCAGCGCGCCCTCACCAGCGGGCATCCCCGCTGGCATCCCAGGCGGAGTGCTCGCGGCTTGCGGTGCGCCTGACGCCGGCGTCGGGTGATGCGACGTCGGTGCAGGGCGCGCGACCTCTCCCGCGATCTCGAACGCGGCGCCGAGATCCATCGCGGCCTCGGCGGGCGCTGGCGGTGCCGGCGACGCCATCGGCGCGGCGTGCGCTGCGACGGGCGGACTCGAAGGTGGGCGCGTGGGCGGAACCGGCAACGCGAGGTCGAAATCACCGAGCGCGGGCGTCGCTGCGCGCTGCACGGGAGCGGGCGCTGCTGCGGGTGCGGCGACGGGCGGGGCGGGCGCTCCGATCGGCGGCAGGTCGAGGCTCAGATCCAACTCGGGAGGTGCAGCCGGTCCTTTGTTCATCGTGCCACCTGCGGTTGGAGAGGGAGATTGCGTGGATTGGAGGACTTGCGCGGGGTTCTCGATCGCGGCGTAGGCCTGCGTGAGCGACTCGAGCGCGACCTCGTCGTCCCAAGAAACAGGAGCGAACGCGACCATCGCGGGCAAGCTCATGCGCCCGCTGCCGCCGCCGAAGGTGCGCGGCAGGCCGAGCGTCTCCTCGAGCTCGGTCCAGAAGCGATCGACCGACTGCGTGCGGCGCTTCGGGTCGACGGCGAGCGCGCGTTGGAAGATCGCGTCGACGGCGTCGGGGATCGCGAGGCCGAGCTGCTTCGGCGTGGGTCGCTTCTTCTCGTCGACGCATTGGGTGAGCATCGCCGTCGGCGAGCCGTCGATCGCGGGCCGCTGCGTGACGAGCTCGGTTAGTGTGAGGGCGAGCGCGAAGACGTCGGTCCACGGCCCCGTCTGCCCGAAGCGATCCGGGGTCCACTGCTCCGGCGCCGCGTACGCGGGCGTGAACATGCTCTGTTCGCCGCTCGACACGGTCGCGCCCCCGGCCTGGCGTGTGGCTGCGCTGCGGACCTTCGCGATACCGAAGTCGAAGATCTTGAGGGTGTGCCCGCCGTCGTTCCTGCAGACGAAGATGTTGTCCGGCTTGAGATCGCAGTGGACGATCGTGAGCGCGCCGTCGGGACCGGGAAAATGGTGCGCGCGGCTGAGCGCACGCGCGACCGGCGCGAGGAGGATCACCGCGGTCTTCAGCGGGAGCGGGCGCTTCTTCTCGGCGAGGCGCCGCACGATGACGTCCTTCACGGTCTCGCCGTCGAGCCACTCGAGCGCGATGTACGGGACGAGCTTGCCGTTCAGCTTCAGCGTGTCGAGCGAGACCGGCCGGACGATCTCGGCGATGGACGAGGAGAGCCGGAACATGAGCTCGCCCTCTTTGCGGAAGCGCTCGAGGAAGTCGTCGCGCTCTTGCTGCGTCAGCGAGAGCGGGATCTTCAGGCACTTCAACGCGACGGGCGCGGCGAAGCGCAGATGGTTTGCCCTGTAAACGATCCCGAAGCCGCCGTGCGCGACGACGCGCTCGACCTCGAAGATGTCCTGCGTTGTGCCGACAATATTGTAAGGATCGGTCGACCCTGTCGGGCTGCGCGCGACCTCGGGCTTTGCCGAAGGCGCCGGCGCGGCCGCCTTCGCGGCAGGCATCGGTGCGGCAGGCGTCGGCGCAGCAGGCATCGGCGCGGCAGGCGTCGGCGCGGCCGCAGCGCGAACGGCCGGCATGGGAACAGCCGGCGTCCGAATGGCGGGCATCGGCACGACCGGCGTGGGCGCGTTCGAGCCGATCCTCAGCGCGGTGGTTGGCGGTGTCGGCGGGCGCGGTTCGACGCCGCTCGCGGAGCGCGCGACAGGCGAGGAAGGCGCGGGACGAGCGCGACCAACGCGAGGCACCGCGGGGCTCGCAGGGCGCTCGGGAGCGCTCGATGCTCCGGGGGGCTCGGTCTCTTCGGCGCGCGGGTCCCTCCACCCACTGCGCACCTCCTTGACGTCGAGCTTCGACATGACCCGATCACGACCAAGCTAGCGAACCGCTCGCCCAGTGCCAACGAGGATTGCCGAGATCGCGTGGATCAACCCGCCCAAGTCGTCGACGTGGACCCAATGTCCAGCGTTCTCGAGGACGACGACCTCGAGCGATACGTTCCGCGAGGCCGCGAGCCGAGCCCGTTCGATCGCAGCCGGACCGAAGGCTGGCGAGCGCCCCCCGATCACGAGCGCGACCCGCTCGGCCGCGCCTGGCTCATCGAGGACGCGCCAAAGATCGGTGGCGAAATAGTCGGCGAGCAGGCTGCGGATCGCACTGAGGTCGATGCGCAGCCCGAAGCCCCCTTCGCGGCCGGAGAGGTTCATCGCGAGCCAGTCGATGGTGGGGCGGTCGTAGCCCCTCGCTTCGAGGTGCTCGCGAAAAGCCTCGCGCGAAGGCAAGAGTGAGGGCAGCGCCTCGAGGGCCTCGAGGACGCGCGCCGCGCTCGACGGCGCGAGGTCGGCCTGCCCATCGTACGCGCCGGGCATGCTGTCGAGGATCGCCGCCGCCGCGAGCGGGGCTCGCCCGGCTCGCTTGCGACGCTCCATCCACGCGAGCGCGACCTTGCCTCCGAACGAGTGACCCACGACGCCGTCCACGCCGCCGATCGCGCGCTCGAGGCGCTCGAGATCCGTGGCCGCGGCCGACAGATCGTGCGGTGGAGGGAAGCCCCGCGACGCGCCGTGCGCGCGAAGATCCACGAGCTCGAAGGCCCACTCGGGGTGGCGCGCGACGAGTCCGCGCGCGACCGTCGAGAGGTTCTGCCCCGTACCGAACACGCCGTGGAGCATGAGCATCGTGCGCGAAGGCTCGGCGCCGGGGGCGACGACGCGTCGATGAGAGAGGATCAGTTCGGTCACGGTCGCGGTGGTCTACCATCGGTCGATGGCGCGTGCGAAGCAGGTCGCAACCTCTCCCAAGAAGCTCTCCGTCGAGGATGTCTCGTACCGCGGCTGCGTTGCGCGCAACGTCGATCTCCGATCGGCGACGCTCGACGACGCGGACGCTTCGGGGGCGCGCATCGCCAACGTGCGCCTCGACGACGCGGTCTTCGACGACGTGTCCCTCGCGCGAGCGACGCTGCAGAACGCGACCCTCGAGGGCGCGAAGCTCGACGACGTGTCGTTCGCGGGGGCGCGGATCACCAACGCTGATCTCAGCGGCGTCGTCATCGAGGACGCGGCGATCGACGGGCTCACGATCGACGGGTTCGACGTCGCAGCCCTGATCCGCCGAGAGCGCGCCGCGGCTCGCGCGAAGGTCGCGCCGAAGCCGCGTCGAACGAGCGCGAAAGGCTGAGAGCTCCCCGCGAGATTTCTCTAAAGCCGAGATCGCGTTAGGGTGGCAGGCCATGCCCGCGCGCGAGCTGAACCCCGACGAATGTCGGAGGCGCATCGAGCCCTCGAAGCTCGGCTTCGAAACCACCGCGACCGTCGAGCCCACGACAGGTGTCCTGTCGCAAGAGCGCGCGCTCCATGCGCTCGCGCTCGGTCTCGAGATCCGACAGCCACGTTTTCACGTGGTCGTCGTTGGGAGCCCAGGCTCCGGCCGCACCTTCAGCGTCCGTTCGACCGCCGAGGCCATCGCGGCTCGACGCCCGACGCCCGACGACATGCTCCTCTTGCCGAACCCCGAGCGGCCGAGCGAGCCCACGGCGATCGGCCTGCCTGCGGGTGAGGGGCGGCGCTTCGTCGAGACCATGACGGCGCTCCACGGCAAGCTCACGGAGGCGCTGCACTCCGCGACCGAGGGCGAGCGCTTCAAGCAGGCGCAGTCGCGCGCTCATCGCAAGACGCGGCGTGAAGAGGCGAAGCTCGAGCAGGTCCTCATCGAGACCGCGTCGACGCTCGGGTTCACGGTCGAGCGCAGCGGTGACGAGATCGAGATCCGCCGCGCCGGCGCCGAGGACGAGGAGGACCCGCCCCCCGAGGATCTCGACGCGGTGAAGAACGCGATCGACGACTTCGAAGCGAAGGTCACCGAGATCCACGAAGAGGCGGAGACCGAGCTCCGCGCGAGCATCAAGCAGTTCCTTACCGACGCGCTGCGCTCGCATTTCGCCAACGTGATCGCGCAGAGCGACGGCAAGCCCGGCGTGCAGCCCTTCCTCGAGAAGCTCGAGTCTTCGCTCACGACGCGCATCCACGGCATCATCGACGACCCTCGCGACGAGCCCGCGCTCCTGCCGCGTGGCTTCCTCGTCCCGACGCTGCTCACGGAGCACACGCCCGGCACCGGCGCGCCCGTGATCGAGGTCGCGCACGCGACGCTCACGTCGCTCTTCGGTCGCAGCCACGCGCCGCCCGACGGAGCGCTCCCGCCCGAGCCTGGGTTCGCCGTCGCAGGCGCGCTCCATCAATCGAATGGCGGCTTCCTCATCCTCCCTGCGGCCTCGCTCCTCAAGAACGAGGCGCTCTACGAGCACCTCAAGGCCTGCTTGCTCTCGGGGCGCTTCATCGTCCCGGATCAGAACCCGTCGTATTACCGCGGCGCCGCCGAGGAGCTCCTCTTCCCCTCGATGGCGATCGACGTGAAGGTCGTCCTCGTCGCGGGGCCTGGCCTCTTCCAAGAGCTCCACGCAGCGGATCCCGAGTTCATGCAGCTCTTCAAGATCCAGGCGCGCTTCGAGCCGACGCTGCCCTTCGACGAGGCGCTGCGCACGTACCCCGCGTTCCTCGCGGGCCTCGCGCGCGAGAGGAAGCTGCTTCATCTCACGAGCACCGCGGTGTCCGAGCTCATCTTCCTCGGTGGGCGCCTCGCCGAGAGTCAGTCGAAGGTCACGAGCTGCCTCGGCATGGTCGCCGAGGTCGCGACCGAGGCTTCGTACCTCGCCGAGCGCAAGGGTGAGGGCGTCGTCGATGCGTGGGCGGTGAACGCCGCGATCGAGGGCGCGCAGCGGCGCGGCAGCCATTTCCGCGACGCGCTCCACGAGCTCCTCACCAACGGCACGATCCGCATCGAGACCACCGGGGCCTTCGTCGGGCAGGTGAACGCGATCAGCGTGCTCAGCGACGGCCCCGTGTCCTTCGGTCGGCCCTGTCGCGTGACCGCGGTCGTTTATCCAGGCCAAGAGGGTCCGCTCAACATCGCGCGCGAGGTCGAGATGAGCGGCCCCATCCACTCGAAGGGCGTGCTCGTGCTCACGGGCTTCCTCGCTTCACGCTTCGCGCGGACGCGACCGCTCAGCTTCAGCGCGTCGCTCGTGTTCGAGCAGACCTACGAAGCGATCGACGGCGACAGCGCCTCGGCGAGCGAGCTCTACGGGTTGCTCTCGGCCCTCAGCAGCCTGCCGCTGCGTCAGGATCTCGCGGTCACTGGCAGCGTCGATCAGCGCGGCAGCATTCAACCCGTTGGTGGGCTCAACGAGAAGATCGAGGCCTTCTTCGATGTCTGTCAGGCGAAGGGTGGGCTCACCGGTTCGCAGGGCGTGCTCATCCCCGTCCCCAACGTCGACGCGCTGATGTTGCGGAGCGACGTCGTCGAAGCGATCGCGAAGAAGCGCTTCCACCTCTACACGGTCGCGACGGTGGAGGAGGGGATCGAGCTCCTCACGGGCGTTGCAGCGGGCGTGGCACCCGTCGGCGAGCCCTACCCCGAGGGCACCGTCTTCGCTCGCGTCGAGGCTCGGCTCGATCGCTACTACGAAGTGCTGACGGCGCGTCGCCAGGCGTTGCTCGCAGCGACCTGACTTCGTTCGGCTGCGGTGCTAAGCGGGGCCCACCCAAAGAGGACCCCATGGCCCTGCAAGACCTCGTCCGACTCGTTCTGCCGAAAGAGACGCACTTCTTCGACTTCCTCGAGCAGCAGGCTGCGCTCGCGCACGAGGG
This sequence comes from Polyangiaceae bacterium, assembly GCA_046351325.1. Taxonomy (GTDB): domain Bacteria; phylum Myxococcota_A; class Polyangia; order Polyangiales; family Polyangiaceae; genus Xiheicaenibacterium. The sequence goes on from JAXLYR010000003.1 coordinate 700,045, forward strand.
CGCCGAGGCCCTGCTCAAGCTCGAGAGCTCGCCCGTCTCCGAGGTGAAGCAAGCGGTGCAAGTGATCGAGAAGAAGGGCGACAAGATCCAGCACGACCTCGAGGACGCCCTCGCGCTCACGTTCGTCACGCCTCTCGATCGCGAGGACATCCACCGGCTCTCCGTGCTCCTCGACGACATCCTCGATCGCGCGCACGCGACGGCGAGCGCGTTCGAGATGTTCTCGATCGAGAAGCCGAGTGACGAGGCTGTCTCGCAGATGCGCGTGCTCGTGAAGACGACCCAGCTCCTGCGCGAGATCGTCCCGTCGCTGCGCCGACACGAGTGGGAGACCATCCGTGAGGGCAAGCGCAAGCTCAAGGTCTTCGAGAAGGAGGGCGACGAGGTCTACCGCTCCGCGATGAAGCGACTCTTCGCCGAGACCGGGCTCGAGGCTCGCCTCCTCATCCGCGAGAAAGAGGTCATCGAGATCCTCGAGGACGCGATCGACACCTGCGAGGACGCGAGCGAGTTCCTGACCAACCTCGCGGTGAAACATGGATGAGACCTTCGCGCTCTTGATCCTGGTCCTCATCAGCGCGCTGATCTTCGACTACATCAACGGGTTCCACGACGCGGCGAACGCGATCGCGACCGTGGTGTCGACGGGGGTCTTGCCGATCCGCACCGCAGTCATGCTCGCGGGCGTGCTGAATTTCGCCGGCGCGATCACTGGCACGGCCGTCGCCAGCACCATCGCGAAGGGCTTCGCGAGCCCCACCGACGTCACGCAGGCCGTGGTGCTCGCAGCGCTGATCGGCGCCTCGAGCTGGAATCTCATCACTTGGTACTGGGGCATTCCATCGAGCTCGTCGCACGCGCTCGTGGGTGGGCTCGCGGGCGCGGTCGTCGCGCACGCAGGGTTCAAGGCCTTCAGCTGGAAGACGCTGGTCCAGAAGATCGTCGTCCCGCTGGTGGTGAGCCCACTCTTCGGCTTCACGCTCGCGTTCATCGTGATGGTCGTCGTGCTCTGGATCATCAAGAGCATCCGCGCCAAGCCGAGGAACGTGACGCGCGGCTCGCGCTTCCTCCAGCTGGTCTCGGCGAGCGGGATGGCTCTCGCGCACGGCTCGAACGACGCGCAGAAGAGCATGGGCATCATGACGCTCGCGATCACGTCGTTCCTCGCCACGAAGGGCGCGAACGCTCTGCCCCATTGGATGACCGCGACACGCGATGCCTCGGTGAAGGGTGGCGTCCCCACGTGGATCATCTTCGCGTGTGCGCTCGCGATCGGCGCGGGCACCATGGCCGGTGGCCAACGCATCATCAAGACGATGGGGACGAAGATCATCCGCATCTCTCCGCTCCAAGGTTTCGCTGCCGAGACGAGCGGTGCAGCGACGATCCTCTTCGCAAGCAATTTGGGTATTCCCCTGTCGACGACTCACTGCATCAACGCTTGCATCATGGGTGTCGGCGCGGTGAAGCGCGTCAGCGCAGTGCGTTGGGGCGTGGCTGGAAACATCGTGATGGCCTGGGTTTTCACGATCCCTGCGGCAGGTTCGATCGCTGCGCTCTCGATGTTCATCCTCGATCGGTTCGTGCACTGAGCCGCCTGAGAGGCGCACCAAAAAAGAAGCACCTCTGGTAGGATGCCCCACCCGCACGTCGTGGGTAGGCAGGTGCAGTCATGGGTCTTGGCTTCGTGAATGGGGTGCGTTGGGTGGGGGTCGTTGCTGTGTCTCTCGCGGCCGTCGCGTGCGCCACGGGGAACTCGGACTTGGGCGACGGTGGCTCGGGCAACAGCTCCAGTGACGGCGGCTCACCGTCGAACGGCGGCAATGGCGGCATGCCCTCGGATGGTGGGGCAGGCAACACGACGTCGTCGAACACGACGACTACGAACACGACGACGACGACGACCACGACGACGACCACGACGACGACCACCACGAACACGACTGTCTCGACGGGCTCCTCGATGGGGTGCACCCCCGATCAATTCGAGTGCAACAACGGCCAGTGCATCGGTGGCGCGCAGGCCTGTGACGGCACCTCGCAGTGCGTGGACAACTCCGATGAGCTGCCGATCAACACGTCGTGCGGGACGACGACGACCACGTCGACGGGCGTCGGTGGCGGCGGCTGCGCGACGCCGTTCGAGCTGCCCTGCGCGGACGGCAACGGCTGCTACTTCATCTTCTACGCTTGCGACGGCACTGCTGACTGCGCTGACGGCAGCGACGAGGCCGGGTGCGGTGGCGGCAGCGCGCCGCCCGGCTGGACGTGTGACCCCACCTACTACGCCGACGGCACCTGCGATTGCGGCTGTGGAGCCTTCGACTCGAGCGACTGCGTCGATCAATCCGCAGGCGCTTGCGACTACTGCGACGACAGCGGGTCTTGCAACCTCGATCCCTGCCCCGGCACGATCGATCCGAACGACAACTCGGTCTGCCTCTGAGCCGGGTGCGCGGCGCAAACGAATAGCCAGGGCCGCTCGAGCGTCGCGATCTCATGACGCTGCCGACCTCGCCTGACGAAGCCTCGAAGGACGCGACGCCCCACGTCGCGCGACGGCTCGGCCTTGTCGACGTCCTGGCGATCGGCGTGAACGCCATCGTCGGCTCGGGCGTGTTCTCGGTGCCCGACGACATGCAGCGCGAGATGGGCGGCTTCTCGCCGCTCTCGTTCTTGCTCTGCGCGGTCGTGCTCATCCCCGTCGCGCTCTGCTTCGCGGAGCTCGCGAGCGACAGCGATCGCACGGGTGGTCCGTACGTCTACGCGGAGCGAGCCTTCGGCCGGCGCGTCAGCTTCATCGTCGGCTGGTCGTGTTACTTGAACGCGTTCCTCAGCTTCGCGGCGAACTCCACGCAGCTCGTCTCGCAGCTCGGGCTCGAGCGGAGCGCGCTCTATCGACCGGTCGTGGTCGCGATCGTCCTCGGGCTCGGCGCGATCAACTACGTCGGCGTGCGACCCGGCGCGAACGTCGTGCACCTCATGACCGCGGGCAAGCTCCTCGCGATCTTCCTCTTCTTGGGTGCGGCCTTCCTCCACTTCGATGCGTCGCGGCTCGGTGGCGCGCTGCCCTCGGGCGGTGCTGGCGTGGCGAACGGCGTGTACCTCGCGCTCTTCCCGTTGCAGGGCTTCGAGGTCGTGCCCGTCCCCGCCGGCGAGACGAAGAACCCCTCGCGCGACGTGCCGATCGCGACCGTCGGCTCGCTCCTCTTCGCAGCGCTCTTGTTCGTGCTCGTGCAGGTCGCGCTCGTTGGCTCGTACCCGGCGCTCGGCGTCGAGTCCGACACGCCGCTCGTCGACGCTGCGCGCTCGATCGGCAAGACGCTCGGGCTCTTGGTGATGGCCGGCAGCATCGTGAGCGTCGGCGGCTTCACCGCGGGCAGCGCGCTCGGCTCACCTCGCTACGCACAAGCCATGGCCGAGGGCGGCGTCTTACCCGCGCCGCTCGGTCGCGTGCACCCGAGGTGGAAGACGCCGCACGTCGCGATCGCCCTCACGACGCTGCTCGCCGCAGCGCTGGGCGCGGTCTTCACCTACCGCGAGCTCGTCGGCTTCTCGAACGTGACCGTCGTGTTCCAATACGCGCTCACGTGCGCGGCCGTCTTGATGATCCGTCGCCGCTTCCCCGAGCGGCGTCCGAAGTTCCGCGTCCCCGGCGGTCCCGTGTTGCCCGTCGTCGGCGCGCTCGGCTCGGTGTTCCTCTTGCGCGGCTCGTCGCTCACGGAGCTCGCGTGGGCCGGCGCTGGTCTCGCGCTCGGGGTCGTCGTCGCGGCGCTCTCGACCTTGGCTGCTCGTCGTCCAGCATGACCACGCGGCGCGCGGTCCTCGCGGCCTCGGTCGCCCTCGTCACGGGGCCTCTCGCCTGCGACGAGGAGCCACCTCATCAGAGGGGTACGACGCTCGACGCGCCCGACACCGAGGCAGGCTTGGCCGATTTGGTGGGGCGCGCGCTCACCGCCGCGAAGGACGGCGACTCCTCGGTCCTCTCATCGATCGCCGAGTCTTTTGCTTTTACGAATGCAAAGAAATTCCTGGAGGGTGCCTTCGACGCCGACGCAGCGGCGCGCCTCTCGGACGAGCTCAGCGACGCGGCGCTCGCGCGTGGCGCTGCGATGCGCGAGTACCTGCGCACCCTCGCGAAGAGCGGGAAGGTCGCCGCGTCCGCGCACAAGGTCGAGGCACCGAACGACCCCGACGGGACGGGCTACCAGTCGCGCGCGATCGGGGTGATGAAAAACAAGGTCCCGCTCTACTACGTGCACGTCTCGGATCCGGCGGACGAACTCAAGGCGACGGGTCTCTGGTCCTTCGTGCACGACGGCAAGCGCTTCCGCTATGTGGGCAAGCTCAAGCGGATCTCGCGCGAGATCCTCGGCCCCGAGGCAGACATGCTCGCCGAGCTGCGCATCCGCGACGCGGCAGCCTTCGGCGGCAAGCGCTGAATTCCTGGTCAAACCTGGGTTGGGCTGGGTTAAAGCCAGCTCTGGTCGCCGGTGGATCTCGTCTACTTCGCCCTGCTCTGCTCCGTGCTCATCTTCGTGCACGAGCTCGGCCATTTCTTCTGGGCGAAGGTCTTCGGCGTCAAAGTCCTCACGTTCTCGATCGGCTTCGGCCCCAAGATCGTGCGCATCCGCGGTCGCGAGACCGAATACTGCGTGGGGATTCTGCCGCTCGGCGGCTTCGTGAAGATGCTCGAGGAGACGCGGCAAGAGTCCGTGCTGCCCGAGGATCGCCCTCGCACGTTCGAGGCCCAGCCGATCTACAAGCGGGCCATCATCGTGCTCGCCGGGCCGCTGATGAACCTCATCTTCCCGGTGCTGCTCTACTTCGGCGTGCTCGTCGGCGAGGAGGAGTCCGCGCCGCCAACGATCGGCTTCGTCGCGCCTGGTCACCCCGCCGACGGCAAGCTCCTCCCTGGCGATCGCGTGCTCGCTGTCGACGGCGCGCCCATCTACACGTTCGAAGAGCTCCGCCGCGCGATCTCGAAATCACCGGGCCGCGAGATCACGCTCAGCATCTTTCGCGGGCGCGAGCGTCTCGAGGTCGTCGTCGTCCCTCAAGAGCGCCGCATCAAGAAGCCGCTCGAGATCGTCGACGTCATCGGCGAGATCGGGGTCGGCCCGAGCCGCCCGGCCTCGGTCATCGGCGTCTCGCGAACCGACTCGCCCGCGTACCGCGCCGGCCTGCGAACCTTTGACGTTGTTATAGAAGTCCGCGGCAAGCCCATCAGCCAGTTCCACGAGCTCGAGGACGCGCTCGCGGACAACCGCGGCGAGACGATCCCCGTGTCGTATCTGCGGCCAGTGCCCGTCCCGCGCGTGCTCGGCAACATGGCGGACATCGCGGTCTACGAGTCGGGGGTCGCCGCGCTCACGCCCGACACGGGCAACCTCAGCGTGCAGCAGCGCACGGGCATCGAGTCCGCGGACCTCTTCGTCTTCGACGTTCCCGAGGGCTCCGCCGAGGCGAAGGCCGATCTCCGTCGCGAAGATCGGATCGTGGCCGTCGACGGCGTCGAGGTCCCAGCGTGGGTCACGTTCGAGGAGCGCCTCTTCGAAGCTCCCGACGCGAAGCACATCATCACGTTCGAGCGCCAGGGCCTGAAGCGGAGCGGCGAGATCCGCCTGCGAAAAGAGCTCTACATCGACGAGTACGGCACCGAGCGACCGCGCTACGTGATGCGCGCGCGCAACTGGGCGCCGGTCGTCCCCGAGCCCTCGACCGAGAGCCCGCGAGCGATGCGCAACGCCTTCGTGCTCGCGCTCGAAGAGACCTACGACGTGGGGCGCTTCATCGTCGTCGGCATCGTCCGCATCGCCGAGGGCAAGGTCAGCCTGTCGACGTTGGGCGGGCCCATCACCGTCTACGACGTCGTCGGCGCCGAGCGTCGCAAGGGCGTCAGCTACTTCGTCTGGGCGATGGCGGTCATCTCGATCAACCTCGGGCTCATCAACCTCTTGCCGATCCCCGTGCTCGACGGCGGCCACCTCCTCTTCTTCTTGCTCGAGGCTCTTTTGCGCCGGCCGCTCCCGCTTCGCGCGCGAGAGATCGCGAGCCTCATCGGCATGCTGCTGCTCGTCGGTGTGATGGGCGTCGCGTTCAAGAACGACATCGAGCGTCGCTGGGACATCATCCACGCCCAGGTGCGGGAGCTCTTCGGTTGAGCCCGGCGCGCGCGATCGCGGCGCGGGTGCTCGTGCGTGTGCTCGAGGATCGCGCGTTCGCTGCGGCTGCGCTCGACACCGAGCTCGATCGCGCAGCGCAGGCTGGTCTCGCGCCTCGCGACGCAGCGCTCGCGACCGAGCTCGTCTACGGCGTCTTGCGCACGCTCGGCTTCCTCGAGGCCGAGCTCGCCGAGCTCGCGAAGCGAGGGCGCGGCCCCGACGACGCCGAGGCGCGAGCGCACGTCTTCATCGCGCTCTACTCGATCGCCTTCCTCGATCGCATCCCCACGTTCGCCGCCGTCTCCGAGGCCGTCGACGCTGTCCGCGCGCGGCTCGGCAAATCCCCCGCGGGCTTCGTGAACGCAGTCCTCCGCGCGTTCGCCGCGAAGGTCGAGCGCGACGGTCGCCCCTCGCTCGACGACGCGCTCGTGCGCGCGGCCCCGGGTTGGCTGCGCGGCGCGCTCCGCAGGAGCCTCGGGCGGCGCGGCGCCGAGCTCTTCCTCGCGGCCGGCGCGAAGCCTCCGCCGATCACGCTCGCCGTGCGCACCGCGAGCGAGCGCGCGTCGATCATAGAGGCGCTCACGAGCGCGCTCGCCTCGACAGGCGCGACGTTCGCGCCGTGCGCGCTCTCTCCGCGCGGCATCCTCGCGACGGGCATCGCGGACCCCGACAAGCTCGCCGCACTGCCCGAGCTCGCGCAGCGCTTCATCGTCCAGGAAGAGGGCGCGCAGCTCATCGCGCTCGCGCTCGCAGCGAAGCCGGGTGAGGTCGTGCTCGACGCCTGCGCGGGCCGCGGCAACAAGACGTGGCTGCTCAGCGCCGACGTGGGGCCGACGGGCAGGGTCATCGCCGTCGATCGACACCCCGACAAGCTCGCGCGCCTCGCCGCGCGCCTCGCGAGCCCCACGGTGGAGACGCACGCGATCGACTGGACCGCGGGGACTGGCAGCGCAAAGAGTTACAATGATGTAAATGCCATCCTCGTCGACGCGCCGTGCTCGGGGTCGGGCACGCTGCGCCGCCGACCCGAGATCGCCCTGTCGAAGGACGCGGAGAACCTCGCGGAGCTCGCGCGCATGCAGGTCGCGATCGTCCGCAGCGCCGCGACGCTCGCGCGGCCCGGCGCGCGCCTCGTCTATGCCGTCTGCAGCGTCCTGCGCGAGGAGTGCGAGGACGTCGTCGCCAAGCTCGTCGAGCCGGATTCGAGCGGCGTGCGCCTCGTGCCGCGCCCGCTCGACGTGCCCGACCTGCCGCGCCTTCACGGTCGCGACAGCCTGCGCCTGCTGCCGCACGAGGACGGCACCGACGGCTATTTCATCGCGTCCTTCACGGTCGAGCGGGCGGGCGCGCGTTGACCCCTCTTGCCCTGGTTGTTCGGCATCCCTAGGAGGGTCACGTGTCCATCTCCTCGCTGCGCATCCCCGAGGTCGAGCGCGCGCTCGAGCGGGTGGACCACGCCCCCGAGCCGCAGGATCCTCGGGCCGCGGCCGTTGCGGCGATCCTTCGTGAGGGACCGAGCGGCCTCGAGATCCTCTTCATCCGACGCGCCGAGCGCACGGGCGACCCTTGGTCCGGGCACATGGCGTTCCCCGGCGGGCGTCGCGACCCTGGTGATCCCGACCTGTTGTCGACCGCGATCCGCGAGACCGTCGAGGAGATCGGCGTCGATCTCGCCTCGTTGGGTCGACTGCTCGGCGTCCTCGACGATCAGGACGCCTCGGGGCGCGGCAAACGCGACCCCATGCCGCTCCGCCCGTTCGTGTTCGAGCTGACTGGCGACCCGCGCTTCGTCCTCAACTCCCAGGAGGTCTCGGAGGTCCTCTGGACCCCGCTCGCCGAGCTCCTCTCCGAGCAGGCGAAGACCACGATTACCATCCAGTATCACGGCCAGGACTACACGCTTCCGGCGTGGGACGTAGGCGGGCGCACTGTCTGGGGACTGACCTATTGGATGATGAGCTCCCTCGTCGAACGGCTCGAGCGGGTCACTCGACGCTGAGCTCTCGTCCTCAGCGCTTGTCGCCGTCTTTGTGTTCGCGCTTGTCGCTGTCTTTGTGTTCGCGCTTGTCGCCGTCTTTGTGTTCGCGCTTGTCGCCGTCTTTGTGTTCGCGCTTGTCGCTGTCTTTGTGTTCGCGCTTGTCGCCGTCGCGTCGCCACTCACCCTTCTTGTGGCGCTTCTCGTGCTCGCCCTTCTTGTTGGCGTGCTTCTTCGCGAGCGACTTGAACTCCTTGCGAGTGAGCTTGCCGTCATTGTCGGTGTCGCCACTCTGCAGGATGGTCCAGAGCCGCTCCCCGACCTCCTTCTCGGTGAGCACCCCGTCGTCATTCTTGTCTGCGCGGGCGAAGAACCGCTCCACGCGCTCGCCGCGCGACTCTTCGCGCGACTTCTCTCCACTCTTCTCGTCCGCAGACGCGACGCCGGCCACCGCGAAGACCCCAGTAGCCGCCAACACCGCCATCATCCCGAGCCGCTTCATTCGTGTGAACATGCACTTACGACGGGGTGAGCCGGCGCGCCCCTAGCGATGAATTCCTGCTGCGGGGGCAGGACGGCAGGACCAGGCGAACCGCGCGGCCCGCCGGTGAGCGCGGTTTGTTACATTGGTGTCAGCGTTCGGGTCCGTGCCGACGTGCGCGGCGCCCCCGACGATAGCGACCGTGCGTCGGCACTCCATCTTGCTACGCTGCGCTCGGGGAATGAGCGAATACCATATCGAGCTGACGTGGCGCTGTTCGGTCTGTCATCACGTCAATCGCGGTCGAGATCTCGCCTGCGCGGAGTGTGGGGACCCACGCCAGGACCACGAGCCCTACGAGATGCCGCGCGACCTCGAGGCCGCTCCCAAGGTCGAGGATCCGGCGCTCGTCGTCCTCGCCGCGGCCGGGCCCAATTGGCGCTGCCAATACTGCGGTAGCTCGACGCGCTCGATCTCCGGAGAGTGCGGCCATTGTGGTGGCGGGCGGCGCGCTGACCGCTCCGCCGACTCCTCGGAGCCTCCTCCTCCTCCTCCCCCTCTAGCGCGCGACTTGCCTTTCAAGATTCTGATTCTCGCTATCGGGGCCTTTTGCTCGGCGACCATCATGCTCTTGATCTTTGCGGGGGTCTTCATTGGCGTCGCCGATGAGTCCCTGGAGGAGCGGCCGTTGGTCAGCGCCGCGCCGCCGAAGATCACCCATCACGATCTCGATGTGACTACGGGCACGGGCAGGTACTCGCACGCCATCAACGTAGAGCGTTGGACGCTGCTCGATTACTCCGGCTTCAGGGAGAACATCCCAGCGAGCGCGACCTCGGTGAAGAAGGACGGGACCCACCTCCACCACGTCGACAGGGTCGCGCACGGGACCAAGACCGAGACCTACACCGAATACGAAACGCAGTGGTCCACTGAGACCTACAGCGACCGGGAGAGCTGCGGGGAGAGCTGCACGGATCGCCCCCAATCATGCTCGCGCTCGTGCACCAACAACAAGAACGGCTTCGCGACGTGCCGGGATGTCTGTACGGGTGGCGGTCGCTCGTGCACGACCAAGTATTGTTCAGTCACCAAGACTCGCCAGGTCAGCCGCCAGGTACCCGTCAGTCGGACCCGCACGGTTCCCAACTATGTCGACGAGCCGCGATATGCGGATTGGTTCACCTGGAAGGACTGGGATTGGCGTGCTGACCGCACCGTCGAGCACAACGCGGAGGGCTTCGTCCTCGCTTGGCCCACCGAAGAAGAGGTGCACCTCGGCAAGGGCCTGGCCGCTGGTGAAAAGGAGCGCGGAACGCGCGCCGCCCGATACGAGGTCGAGCTCGTCGACACCGCCGGAGCGCGCCACCCCTATCACCCCCGGACCGCCGACGAGTACCTGAAGTTCGAACACGCGCAGTGTCGTATTCGCGTGTTCGACAGCTCCGATTCGATCCTCTTTCTCAGCCAGCCGACCGCCTCCGCACGGCCCGCTCTGTCGGCGGCGCCAGTTACTTCGGTGTCAGCATCGGCCGCGCCGAGTCTTTGAGCACCGCCCTCGACACTCGCGCCGCGAGCTCGGCCCAGCTCGCAACCGTCCAGTCCGGATCAGCGCCGTTCGCCGGCCGGCCCTCGGGGTCGAGCCAGACGCTCTTCATCCCTGCGCGCCGCGCCCCGAGGACATCGGTGTCCAGTCGGTCGCCGACAAACGCAATATCGCGGGCCGCGACGCCCAAGCGAATGGCTGCGATCTCGAACAGGAGCGGGCTCGGCTTGCGCACTGAATAGTTCGCTGACGCGACGACGAACTGGAGCCTAGGAAAGAGCCCTTGCTTCTCGAGCTCGTACTGAATGGTGGCGGGCCCAAAGCAGGTATTGCTGACGACCGCCATCGGGAGCCCGAGGGCGTGCAGACTGTCGAGCGCCTGCGCGACGCCAGGCATCGGTCTGGTCCTGACCGCAGCCTGCCAGAAGCCGAGCTCGAGCTCCGCCATCGGGCGGCTGAACCGAACACCGAAGTAATCGTGAATTAGCCTCGTCAGCGTCGGCCACGGAGTCTCCACGCCGAGCTCGTCACGGCGCCCCGCGACCTCACGCGTGATCCGCGTCGCGCGCGCCAACACATCGTCGAGCGTGACGTTCTCGGGGACGTGAGCGGCCTGCGAAAGAAGCCACTCCTGAGCGGCGCGCACGTCCTTGCCGAGCTCCTCGACCAGCGTGCCGCCGAAGTCGAAGAGCAGCCCGCGAGGTTTGAAAGCGGTCGACATTCAACCGCCCGAACAAGGATCCAGCGGGATGGGTTCGGCCACCGCGCCCAAACTAACAGCTCGAGCAACGAAGCCAACGCGCCGAATTCGGCGCACGGGCCATCAATCCGTTCAGCGAGTCGTCGAGCAGGGCGCGAGACCGTGTACGATGCGCGGCGCATGAGCACGTTCCGACTCGCAGTCGACAAGGCGCTCACCGGCGTGGGACCTTTCCCGCGCGCCCAGGCCGAGGCCATCCTCGAGATCGCCTACCTGACGATGGCCGTCGACGGCGAGCTCCGCGACGAGGAGATCGACGCCTTCAGCGTCATCGCGGCCGCGATGCTCGGGGGCTCGGGCAAGCTCGACGACGCCTCGCTCCGCACGTGGCTCGACCGCTTCGCCGGCAACGACGATCGCCAGGCGATCTCCGACCGACTCGAGGCCGCGGTCGCGTCGCTCGGGCGCGACACCCCGGCGCGGCTCGCAGCCTATCGCGCGGCCTGCCTCATGGCCCTCAGCGATCTCGACGCTGCGGACCGCGAGTTCGAGTTCGACCTCGATCTCATCGCGGCGCTCGGCATCTCGCAGGATGAGGCCGACCGCGTCGTCGAAGAGGTGAACGCCGCGGTCGCCCCCACCGAGAACTAGGTTTTCATCGAGCGCTTCGCGCGCTCCCGATTCGGTACTAGGGTGGCGCCGACCATGTCGACTACCGACCTCCTCCTCGAGATCGGCTGCGAAGAGCTGCCTTCATCCTTCGTCGAGGCCGCGCTCGCCGCGCTCCCCGATCTCACGAAAAAGCGGCTCGACGCCGCGCGGATCGCCTTCGGTTCGATCCGCGCGCTCGGTACGCCGCGCCGCCTCGCCCTCCTCGTCGAGGGCGTCGCGACCCGCCAGAGCGATCTCAGCGAAGAGGTGCTCGGTCCGCCGGTGAAGGCCGCGTTCAAGGACGGTAAGCCCACGCGCGCCGCCGAGGCTTTTGCCGAGAAGGTCGGCAAGCCCGTCGCGGAGCTCCGCCAGATCGAGACCCCGAAGGGCATGTACCTCGCCGCGAGCCGCGCCGAGGCTGGTCAGCCGACCGCGGCGCTCATGCCCGCGCTGCTCGAGGAGATCATCCGCGCGATCCCCTTCCGCAAGTCGATGCGCTGGGCCGACCTCGACTTCGCGTTCGGCCGGCCGATCCAGTGGCTCGTCGCGCTCCTCGGCGACGAGGTCGTTCACCTCGAGATCGCGACGAAGAAGAGCGCGCGCAGGAGCCTCGGTCATCGCTTCCTCGCGACCGGCGCGATCGAGATCGCGCGCCCCTCGGCTTACGTCGAGACCCTCCGCAAGGCTCACGTCCTCGTCGAGCCCGACGAGCGCCGAGCCGCGCTGAAGCGCGCGCTCGACGACGCCGCGGTCACGGCAGACGGCGCCCTCATCGAGGACGAGTTCCTGATGGACGAGAACCTCTCGCTCGTCGAGGAGCCGTACGTCATCGAGGGCAGCTTCGACCCCGTGTTCCTCGCGCTCCCCGAGCGCGTCATCCTCGAGGTCGCGAAGGGCCATCAGCGCTATTTTGGTTTGCGGGACAAACTAACCGGCAAGCTCCGCCCGAGCTACCTCGCGGTCGTGAACACCGCGCTCGATCGCGCCCTCATCAAGAAGGGCAACGATCGCGTGATGACCGCGCGCCTCTCCGACGCGAAGTTCTTCTTCGACGAGGACAAACGCGTCCCGCTGGAGGCTCGGCGCGAGAAGCTCGCGGGCGTCGTCTTCCAGAAGCGGCTCGGCACCGTGCTCGCCAAGGCGCAGCGCATCGAGATGCTCGCCGTGCGCATCGGCGAGGAGCTCCTCCTCGACAGCCAAATCGTGAAGACGGCGATGCGCGGCGCCCACCTGGCGAAGTGCGATCTCGTCACGCTGATGGTCGGCGAGTTCCCCGAGCTCCAGGGCGAGATGGGCGCGGCCTACGCGATCGCACAGGGTGAGCCCGCCGACGTCGCCGAGGTCGTGCGCGATCACTACCGCCCGAAGGGGGCCGCCGACGACACCGCGGCGAGCCCGGCGGCGGCGCTCGTCGCGCTCGCGGATCGGCTCGATACGCTCGTCGGCTGCTTCGCAATCGGCCTCTCCCCGACGGGCACCGCCGATCCATTCGGCCTGCGCCGCGCCATGCTCGGCGTCCTGCGCACGCTGCTCGATCGCGGCTTCGATCTCTCGATCGCACGCCTCGTCGCGCTCGCGTTCGAGGGCTACGAGGGCACGAAGCTCGATCTTTCGCTCGCGGATCTCACGGCCAAGCTCGTCGCGTTCTCGACCGATCGCCTCCGCGGTCTGCTCGAAGCAAAGCACCCGGCCGACGTCGTGCGCGCCGCGGTCGAGGTCGGCGCCGACCGTCCCATCGACGTGCGTCGCCGCGTGATCGCCCTCGCGGAGCTCGACACCGCGACCCGCGCCCAGGTGGGTGAGGTCTTCAAGCGCGCGACCAACATCGCGAGCCAGGCCTCGGCGGGCGAGCCCCCCGCGCCTCCGGCCGACGCACACGCGAGCGAGCACGCGCTCCACGCCGCTTACGAGCGATTCGCGGCGCGCGCCGACGAGCTCGCGAAGGCAGGCGACTACGCGAACCTCCTCCGTGAGGTCGCGACCATCGCGCCCGTGATGCACCAATACTTCCTCGACGTCTTCGTCATGGCCGAGGATCTCGCGGTGCGCGACGCCCGGTTGAAGCTCATGCGGGCGATCTCGGAGCGTTGCTCGCGGGTCGCGCGTCTCGAGCTGCTCGCCCCTGCCTGAGCCGCGCCTTATTGCTCTGTAGAGCTACGGAACGACCTCACCGGTCTTGAGGTCGAGCCGGAGCTCGCGCAAGACCTCGGGCTTTGCGCAGACGACTTGGGGGCTCGAGCCCTCGACGCCCTTCTTGACCAGGGCGGCGAGGTCCGTCGCGGTCTTGTAAGAGTCCGTGAACCCGACGAAGAACTTGTAGCTGCCGTCGCGGGTCACGGCGAAGCGGACTTTGTCGAACTCCGTGTGCCCCTTCAGCGCCTTACGCGTGAGTGGGAACGTGTAGTCGTCGGGGGTGACCTTCGAGAACTGGAATAGAACAACGACGTTGTGCTTACAGCCCGGTCCGCCGAACTGGTAGCTAGGCTTGCCCGTCTTCGAGCGCGACCGTGGTGGCACGTCATTGATGGTCAAAGCCTCGGGCGCCGGCTGGCCCGGCTCCACTAGCCCGAAGAGCTCGGTCCCTTCCTCTTTGAAGTGCTCGGCGAAGAGGCGCTTGCCGTCGAAGCGAAAGCCAGTCCTGTTCCCCTCGGGGTCTGCAGCGAGGCTCAGCCGAGCCCACCCGACTTTGGTCAGCTCATGGAGCCGCGTCACCCCGATGGGGTCCTCGCCTTCATATTTGGGCTCTTGCGTCTTTACCCATGTCAAAGCGAACACGCGGCCGGAGGGGAGCTTCGCCACGCCGATTGTCCGCTCCTTCGGGGCGCTCGCGAGCTTGACGAAGTCCGTGCCATTCCAAAGCTCGAGCGAGTCCTCGCTCACGAGGCTCGCCTGTCCACCCCACAAGACGAACCTCTTGCCCTCGGGCAGCGCGCGAATCTCCGAGGTCGTGCTGTCTCCCTTCCAAATCTCCAAGAGGGGCTTCTTCGGGTCGGCGCAGTCGGAGCCCGCGGCGAAGAAGTCGCCCTCGGAGCTCGAGCCGAAGAAGTCGGCGTTTACGATGGATAGTTGGTTGCTCCAGCCGCAGCGGTCGGGGTCGGACGCCGGCGGCAGCTGTTGTCGAATGGCGAGCGCCGGGCCGCGTATCTGCTGTGTCGCAGACGTGAAGCGGTTCTTCAGCATTCCAATGACCGCGCTGGCCCTGTTGCCCACCCCAATCCACATTCCGTCGAGTGAAAGACCCGCCTCTTTGGTCTTCGGAGTGGTCGAGGCCCCAAAAGTGGTCAGCCGGGGGAAGCTCGTCCGCGCCCCGTTGCTCCAGCTGAGGACGTCGACGGGCCCGTTCTCAGCGCCGTACATGAAGCCGACCATCGGCCCGAAGAGTCCATCGTAGGCCTCACTCCCGACCTTCTCGAAGGCGCGCCCACGCAGCACGTAATAGCTGAGCGTGCCCTCTCGGGACACCTCGTCCTCCGTCTCGACGGTGTGGACGAGCCCCAAGCCTCCGAGCGTCCCGTCCATCTCGAAGAACTCGAGGTTCAAGGTCGTGAGGCTCACGAAGCTCGACTCGGGCTTTGGTGCGCTGTCGACGGGCGTCGCGTCGGGAGCGTTTGCGCTCGCGCTCGGCGCGGCGCTCGCCGAACCAGCCGCGCTCGCGCGAGGCCCCGACGCGGTGGTCTCGGCCGTATGGGAAGGTTCAGTCCGGCACGCGGTGAGCGCAAAGGCCGCGAGCCCGAACGTGGAGAGCTGCTTGAAGAAGAGATTCACCGTCATCGTCGACCGACACTTCTATCACTGTCCAGTCTGCAGTCTTCAAAATCGCGCGCTCGCTCCGAAGTTCGTGATGACGTTGTCGACCCAGGCATTCAGGCCGTCTCTATAGGTGCTTGTCGCCGCGTACCCGAGTCCGAATACGAGCGAGTACCGATCGTCTAGCGCATAGTCGCACCCGCCCAGGACGCGCAGGCTCAGGCCGACGCGGGTGGAGCGCATCCGCCGGTCCAGCTCGGGCTCTGCGTCGTCCTCGGGCCAGATGGATACACCGACAGCAGCGATCACGAAGAAGGTGACGCCGCTCCCGAGCGCGACATGAAACCGCACGCGCGCGTCGGGCGCCATCGTCAATCGGTAACGCTCGCCGAGGACGCTGCGAACCCAGGTGAAGTCATACTCGGCGCCGAGGGAAAAATGGCGATGAACCTCAGCGTCCCAAGAGGCAGTCAGCCCGAACGAGGGATCGGCATCGGTGTACGACTTGTTCAAGTTGAACAGGCCGAAGAACCCACCATGCAGCTCGAGTGACGCTGCCATTCCGAGCGGCGCGGGGCTCGATTGGCTCGTGGGGGCGCGGGCATCATCAGCATGCGCGCGCGCCGGCCACGCGCCTACCAACGACGCGAGGAGAGCGAGTCCGCCTTCGAAGAGCTTCATTAGAGACTGGTTCGTCCAATCTGGTCGACAATCTGAATGGGCTGGTCCGCGCTCGGGCGGAGCTCGAAGTCACAGTCGTTGCTCGACCCGCCACGGTAAACAGCGCCCCGCGCGACGGGCACGAGCTCGGCCTCGACCAAGAGGATTTGCCCCTCCGTCAATGAATAGGACCGATAGCCCGGTGTGCATCTAGCGGGCGCCGCGCCCAGTCTCTTCGCGAATGTGTGGTCCAACGCGAGCTCCGTCATCGCGCTGTCGTCCGAGTCGTCGTCGAGCCGATAGCTGTCTGCTGGCAGCTCCACGCGAGAGCCGTCGCGGCTCGCGAGGACGACAAGAGGTGACTCCCAGAGCTCGTCGCGCGGGTGAAACTCGTTGTAGATCCGATAGCGAGACTCGCACGTCAGGGTGATGTGAACCTGCTCTTTGACCTCGATGAAGCCGAGCTCCAATCGATAGGCGAGGACGTCAGCGCCGGTCATCGGGCTCTTTACGGGGGTGCCGGACTCCACCCGGAGAAGGAAGTGGCCCCTCGTCGGGGTCGTCAGTCCGCCAAGGTCTCTGTGCGCCTGCTTTCGAGTCCTCCAGTCGCGCAGCGACTCTATCCACAAATCCAGCCACATGAGCTGGAGCCTAACACCTCACGGGGCCGCTGCGCGCTGCGCCGCCCGAGTCTCCTCCTCATCGTGGGAGTCGAGCGCTCTCGTCTGGCACCAATTCGAAACCACCAACACCACGAAGAGCGTGCCAGCGGCGAGGTCCACGCGATCGGCCCGACCGGTGAGGAAGAGCTCCCCGAATGGCAAGAGCCCGTAGGTCACCGCCAATGTGTGGCCCACCCAACTTCCTAGTCGACGGCGACTCGAGCCCTGACGGTCGCGAGGCTCGGCTCGGTACGGGTTCATCGGTGGTTCTCCACCGACCAGAGTACTCGCGTTCGATCAAGTCCGGATCAAGCCGAGCCCAGGAACGATCAGTCTTCTATCAAGGCTGGCGCTGCGGCATTGACAAGATTTTTACAACGGCCGGAGC
The DNA here is from genome assembly GCA_046351325.1 of Polyangiaceae bacterium. Taxonomy (GTDB): domain Bacteria; phylum Myxococcota_A; class Polyangia; order Polyangiales; family Polyangiaceae; genus Xiheicaenibacterium. The sequence continues at coordinate 717,019 of JAXLYR010000003.1, forward strand.
AGCCTTGATGTGAGTTTGATACTGGCGTGCCTCTGTCCAGCATAGACAAAGCTATGCCGATTTGGCCTCGCGTTCGCCGGCTGTTGATTGGTGGCGCAAAGGACGTTCGCGACCCGAACGCCTTTCACAAGCTCTCTCTCGTCGCGCTGCTGGCTTGGGTCGGGCTCGGCGCAGACGGCCTGTCGTCGAGCGCCTATGGCCCAGACGAGGCTTATCGCCAGCTCGGCGCGCACAAGGGCATCGCCCTCTTTCTCGCGATCGCCATGGCGCTCACGGTCTTCATCATCAGCTACGGCTACAGCCGAATCATCGAGGAGTTTCCTGCGGGCGGTGGCGGTTATGTCGTCGCGAGCAAGCTGCTTGGACCTCGCGTAGGCGTCGTCTCCGGGGCCGCGCTCCTCGTGGACTATGTATTGACAATCACGATCTCGGTCGCTTCGGGTGCGGACGCCATCTTCAGCTTTTTGCCGCCCGACTGGGCCAGCTTCAAGCTGCCGGCGGCCTTCGTCGGCATCCTGTTCCTCGTCGTTCTCAATCTGCGTGGCGTCAAAGAGTCCGTGACGACCATTGCGCCTGTCTTCGCGCTGTTCGTCGTCACGCACGCCATCTTGCTGGTCGTGACCTTCGCGACCCACTCGACCGACGCCCCACGCGTCTCATCGGAGATTCGGACGAACCTCGGCGAGAGCGTCAGGCTCTTGGGGATCGCTGGGGTCTTGCAGGTCTTCGTTCGCGCCTATTCGCTCGGCGGCGGCACGTACACTGGGATCGAGGCCGTCTCGAACGGCGTCGGCATCATGCGAGAGCCCCGCGTCAAGACAGCCAAGCGGACGATGGCCCTCATGGCGCTCTCACTGGCCACCACGGCGTCGGGCATCCTGTTTTGCTACCTGCTCGTGGACGCCCGTCCCGAGGAGGGTAAGACGATGAACGCCGTCCTGCTCGAGGCGGTCGCCAGCAACTGGACCCTATCAGGCATCCATTGGGGCAAGGGCTTCGTGGTGCTCGCTTTGCTGAGTGAGGGCGCTCTCTTGGTCATTGCGGCACAGGCAGGCTTCCTCGACGGGCCACGTGTCATGGCCAACATGGCGACCGACTCGTGGCTTCCACATCGGTTCTCGGCCTTGTCCGAGCGGCTGACAATGCGCAACGGCGTCATGCTCATGGGGGCCGCCGGTCTCGTGGCGCTCGTCTACACAGGCGGGGACGTCGGCAAGCTCGTCGTCATGTACGCCATCAATGTCTTCGTCACGTTCACGCTGTCCAACGTGGCCATGGCGAAGATGTGGATTCAGCGGCGCAAGAGCGACCCCACCTGGAAGCGCCATTTGCCCATCCATCTTCTGGCCGCGCTCCTCTGCGCGACGATCCTCTCCATTACAGTCTACGAGAAGCTGGCCGAGGGCGGTTGGGTGACCGTCACGATCACGACCTTGTTGGTCCTGTTCTGCCTCATGGTGAAGCGACACTATGCGCTCGTGGTCAGGGCCATTCGAGCCTTCGATCGCAAGCTCCCCGGGCCGGAGGAGGGGCCTGACGCCGCGGCCCTCTATGATGCTGGAGCGCCCCCTCCCGCAGGCGGCCCCAATCCGGACCTCCCAGTCGCCGCGGTCTTCGTCGGCGGCTATGGAGGGCTCGGGCGCAACGCGCTCCGCGCTTGTCTCCAGATGTTTCCCAACCACTTCAAGGGAATTGTCTTCGTGAGCGTCGCCGTCGTGGACTCCGATGTCTTCAAAGGGACCTCGGAGCTCGAAGCGCTGGAGAAGCGGACGCGCGCAAACCTGGAGAGCTATGAGCGTCTCGCCGCGCACATGGGGTTACCGGCGACTAGCGTGTTCGCCGTCGGGACCGAGGTCGCGGTCGAAGCGGAGAAGCTCGCGACCGCGATCCTCGCCCGCTACCCGAAGGCGCTCGTCGTCGCTGGCCAGCTCATCTTCGAGGAGGACACGGCGTGGAATCGCTTCTTGCACAATGAGACAGCGTTCTTGATTCAGCGGCGCCTGCAGCGCGCCGGAGTGCCGATGATCGTCTTGCCCGTGCAGCTCGATCTGCGGGTCGCCAAGCGTACGCACTATTCCTCCGTAGCGATGGCGCGAGACGTCCTCATGCATCGGACCCCTGAGCCTCAAACCGCGGCGCGGTCGTCGAGCGACTGAGCCCTCCCCAGCGCACCGAATCTGGCCAGGGGGTGACCATCTCCGGCCGACACGAGCGCGCTCGCGTGTCGATGATGCTCGGGTGCAGACACCCATCCGACCGAACGAGCGCGGCGAGACGCTGCGCCGCGGCCAGCCTGGTTACGAAGCAGCCCGCCGCGCGCTCGCCTGGAATCAGCGCCTCCCCGATCGCTTCCCCGATGTGATCGCCCAAGCCAATGACGTCAACGACGTTATAGCAGCCGTGCGCCTGGCGAAGCGCGAGGGCCTGCGGCTCACCGTTCGCTCGGGTGGCCACAGCTGGGCTGCGAACCACGTGCGCGACGGCGGCCTCGTGCTCGATGTCTCTCGCCTGCGAGAGGTCACCGTCGATCCGAGGGCGATGCGCGCGACCGCCGGCCCTGGCGTCGGTGGCTTCGACCTCGCAATGGCGCTCACCGCTCGCGATCTGTTCTTTCCAGCCGGTCACTGCAAAGGCGTCTGCATTGGAGGCTATCTGTTGCAAGGTGGTTTCGGCTGGCACGGCCGCGCGCTCGGTCTCGCGTGTGAGAGCGTCGTCGGCCTGGATCTCGTGACCGCTGACGGCGACGTCGTCCACGCGAACGAACACGAGAACGCCGACCTCTTCTGGGCGGCGCGCGGCGCGGGGCCGGGCTTCTTCGCGGTCGTCACGCGCTTCCACCTCCGGCTCTATCCGAAGCCTCGCACCATCGGCTGCGCCTATCAGGCATTCTCGCTCGATCACTTTGACGACGTATTTCGATTCTTCGCGTCGGTCGGGCCGAGCGTCGCGCCCTCGGTCGAGCTCCAAGCGCTCGTCACGCGCCACGCGTTCGGCGTGCGCGGTCGCGGCCTCAGCGTGCACGCGCCCGGCATCGAGGTCTTCGCGCCAGTGTTCGCCGACTCGCCCACCGAGGCGCGCCGCGCAGTCGAGTTCCTCACGGACGGTCCGCTCCGTAGGCGAGCGTCGCTGCGCTTACCATTCATACCGATGAAGCTCGAGCGCATGTACGCCGGCGTCATGCGCCATTACCCCGACAAACACCGCTACGCCGTCGACAACATGTGGACGCACGCGAGCATCGACGCGCTGCTCCCGGGCCTCAGGGAGATCGCGCGCACGCTGCCGCCTGCGCCTTCACACATGCTGTGGCTCAATTGGGGGGCGCGGAGCGCATGGGGGGCGAATCCAGCCCCCCAGCCAATTGGGGGCGAGGGGAGCGCCGTTCGAATATGGCCTTTTCAATGGAGGACCAGACATACATCGCGCTCTACGGTGTTTGGAAGAACGCCGCCGACGACGCGCGCTACACCCCTTGGGCCGAGAGCAATATGCGGGCTATGGCGCCGCTCGCGACTGGCATTCAGCTCGCGGACGAGAACCTCGGGGTGCGCCCCGCGCGCTTCGTCCGCGACGAGAACCTCGCGCGGCTCGACGAGGTGCGGGCCGAGCGCGACAGGAGCGCTCGCTTCCAGCCGTGGATGGGGCGTCCATGATCGGCGCGCGCCCAATCGCCGGTAGGCACTTGGGGCTGGAGATTATGGAGCGACGCCTCTATGCGCGTTGGTATCGGCCCGAAATGGCCCCGCCGGCCATGCACGCAGTGCACGCGGCCTCGCGCGGGCCTGTCGCGCCGCCGCTCTTGCCGCCGCTCGACGAGGCTTGGCGACTCTGGAGGACTCCGCCGCCCCGCTCGAAAATGGTTACACGATTGACAGCTCGGGGGCGCTGCTCATCGCCGTACGCACCGACCTCCCGAACTGCACGCCGCGCATGCTCGACTGGTGGTTCGGCTGGCACAGCGACGACCCTCGCCGCTACAAGCTTTGGCATCCGCGCGCCCACGTACACGCCAGTTGGGCGGCCCCACCTGCGCCAGATTCCGTGGGTCGAGCTCGCTACGTGGGCTCGACCTCCATCGTCGACGAGTACCTCGGCGCGACGCTCGGGCGCTTCCGCATCCGCTTCATCGACCCCAGCGAGCTCGGCCTGGCCGCGACGGAGCTCCGCGACGACCTCCGCGCGACCGCGGTCTGTGCGCGCGTCGGCGCGGCCGATCTCCCACTGGAAGCAGGCTGGCTCGTTCACCACGTGCGCGCCGTCCCCGGCGGCGCCGAGATGCGCTCGCGGTTCTGGATTGGAGGTCCCTACGCCGCGCTTCGGTCGGCCTCGGGCGAACACCAATCGACCCTCGCTCGCGCTGCTGTGTCGCTCGCGAGCCGCGCCCTCCGCCCCACCGTCGACGATGGGCGCGACCTCCTCATCCACTGCGCCGAGGAGATGTCGCACCTCGCGACCTTCTTGCCTGACGCTTACGGTCAGTTCAGTAAATAGAGTGACGCATCTGTAAGCGTAGCGCGCGCTCGCTAGGCCTTGGAGGAGCCGAACCCCGGCGAGCCGCAGTGCTCACACTCCTTGCGGTCCACCGGCGTAAGCTGCTGACAGAATCGACAGCGAACGACGACGATCTGCCGTTCGACGAGCTTCCGCTCCACATAGACCTGGGCTGACCCCGGGGCCGAGCTGGGGCCGCTCGGCTCAGCCGCCGGCTCGTAGAAGAGGCTGGGTGCTCCTGCCACGCGCGCCGGAGCAGGGCCCCACCCCACGCGTCGTCGGTGGGGGCCGCGCCGGATATCCCAATAGCGCGGGTCTGGCTACGCTCGAGACCGACAGGGAGGCGGGGTATTCCAGGAATACCCCCTCTGGACATCACCTCAGCGTATTGGCTTTGCCCCTATGGCCTCGAGCGCGGCGCGAACCTCCTCCTCACTGGCGCCGGACGCGACGAGCTTGGCGATCGCTGGTGGGAGGTTCGCCGTCCCGGCGGGACCAAAGAGGATTTGCAACGGTTCGAGAGCTCGCCCGCGAGGTAGTTGGCTCACGACGTCGCCGTGGATCCAGAACCCGCAAGTGGCGCCATTGGGACATCTCGACGTCGCGGCTTCGACGAGGGGCTGCAGCCTCGCTGGCGGGGGAGGCCGCAAGAGCGGGTCCGACGGACTGGCATAGTGATCGTATCCAAAGACGACGACCCCCTCGGCGTCCCAGGCGGCGGCGAAGTAATCGCCACCGCCATTCTCACGGAGGATGTCGCCCTCGTCGGCGTTCCCTCGCAAGGAAAACAGGTCTTGCGGTAGACCGTCGATAGCCTCGGTCAGGATGCGAGTCACGATTTGCTGGCGCGTCGGAGGCGGGGGGCGATTCATAGTGTTCGTCAAAGTAGCACTGACGACCCGCTCTCGGCAGTGGACGCGCTCCGCGAAGGGCGGGAACTGTAGCGTGTCGCTCAGTTCGGGAATTGCTGGCCGCCGAACCTGAACTCGACGCAGCCCGCGGGGGTCTCGGCGGCCGCTACGCTGACATATTGGACGCCTTGAAACTCCAGGCCCGTGATGACGGAGAGTGGATTGATCATCTCCGCGTCTGCGTGGAAAGCGCCGAGCGACGCCGCGGCCACACAATGCGTGAAGGTCGGCCCTGCCGCGTGGTGATTGATGGGTATGGTCGACATCACGTGCCCAGCGGCCGCTGGGTCCCACGTGACGTCGACTGCACCCGGCTGGTCGAATTGGTCGCTCTCTGTCGTGAGCGTGAGGTTCTGCAGCGTGTCTGCCATGTAGGGCATGGGCTCGAGGACGACCTCGAGCGCGCCCCAGGTGAGGCTCATCCCAAAAGAGGATTGGGCGCTACCGACAGTGACGTTGCCATTGATGCCGCCGAGCGTCTCGTCGGCTTGGAGGGTCTGCTCGGCGCCGTTCACGTCGATCGTGAGCGTGGCGTCTTTGACAGTGCGGCGCTCGGGCACGCAGTCGCCGTCGAACGAGCAGACGTCTCCCGGTGAGCACTGCGTGGCGCAGCTCGACGTGTTGAAGCGGTGAAACGCACACGTCGCGGTCTCGAGCTCGGGCGGCCCGATCCAGGGGTCGGGCTTGTCGTAGAGATAGACTTGTACATAAGGGTCGGGCGTGCTGCTGAGCTGGACAGTGCCGATGAGGCGCTCGGGCGCACAATAGGTGTCGTGCACTGCAGTATAAGAGCCGCTCGGCTCGCCGCCCGAGCCGCCGCTACCACCTGCGCCCGAGTTCGACCCGCCGGTGGAGCCACCCTGGCCACCGACGGCGCCGGACCCACCCGAGCCGTCGTCCCCACAAGCGCCGAGCACGACTGCCGCGAACCCCAAAGCTATGATTCGATTCATGACGCTCCTCTGGTCGTGTCTGTGAGTGTCCGGGCGCGTCGCTCTCCGTGTCGAGAAATCAGGGCGGGCCCAAATAATAGAGCTCCGTGTCGGCGAAGAGCTGCGAGAGGTTGTCGCCCGAGGTCACCGCAAACGAATAGTCGGTGGGGAAGTTGTTGCGCGCCTGCGTCGTCCCGAACGCTGGATAGAGGAGTATATCCTCGGTGATTTGGCCCGTCCCCGCGTGTTGGTGACAGCCGATGCAGTTCGTCGCGGCGTTGCCGTGGCCGGCCTCGAGGTAGGGATTGGAGCACCAAGTCGGCGCGCCAACGCCGTGATAGGTCGCGCCGAGGCTGGCTGCGAGCGATGGATACGGAGCCGTGAGCCCGCCGTTCGGGGCCTCGTCGCGCTCGTCGAAGCTCGTCACCGAACATAGCTTGTAGTGCGCGAACTCTCCAGTGATGGCCGCCGGGCGGTCCGCCCCAAAGTCGGTGTCGGGCGACGATGACCAGAAGAGCGTCGTCCACGTCCAATGGTCGAGCTCCTTCGTCATGATGTGCAGCGCGGCGAGGCGAAAGCGCGCCCCGCTCGGCAACGTGAGCGTGAAGATGTCCGTAGGGCCTGGGTCGGCCTCACCGTCGGCGACTGTCCACGACGCGTCCCCCGCGAGGCGCGCGCGCAAGGCGTCTGCGGAGGTGTCGAACGTCGGTAGCTGCAAGTCGAAGTCGGCGCGCCGATAGTCGGCTTTGACCACGACGGCGTCGAGCGGGAACGCGCCGTCGAGGCACGCGGCCCACGCCGGACGCGCGTTCTCGCGGTCGATCTTGACCGTCGCGGGCCCACCTGCCTCCGCCACGACGCCGATCGCGACTGTCCGCGGGCCCTCGACGACGCACTCGTCGCTCGCGTCACAGAGGAGCGCGCCAGCGTCGTCCGTGACTGCTATTCGCGTGTGGGCGTCTTCGGCTGACGCGAGTGTAACGATGAGGGTCTCGCCAATGCCGATATGATGTTTGCCGACCTCGCGCCGCTCACACGTCGCGAGGTCGAGCCGCTCGTCGAGGACGCGCACGGTCTCGATCGGCCCAGACTCGAGCGGCGCAGGCACCGCGTGCTCGCGACAAGCAAGAATCTCTGGGTAGCTCGCGACGAAGTGGCGCACAGTCGCTGGGCTGTAGACGACGCGCGATATGCCACCGACCCCGTTCACCTCCTCGGGCGTATCGAGCGAAGCGACGTGCTCGAGGTAGCGCTCTATTGGCCAGTTGGGGAGCTCCTCGACCGCGGTCACGTTCCACGCGAAGGCCGCGTCGATCGCCTCGGAGGTGAAGCGGGTGCGCGCTGCCTTCTCGTCGTGTGTCAATGGATCGTAGAGCCGGCGAAACACACGCCTGACGTCGTCAGCGTCATACCAAGTGACGAAGCGCGGCACGTACGAGCCGCCTGGTGGGGCGTCCGCGAGCGGCACGGCCGCGAGGACCTTGGCGGCGATGTTCCAAGCCGCCGCGCGCCGGTCGCGCTGCGAGCTCGCGAGCGCTTCCTCGCGGCCGCGGAGCGTGCCGTCTGCTGGATAGTCGGCCGCTTCACCGACGATCTTTCGATCGGCGGCCTCGATCGCACCGCGCGCGACGCCGCGCGCGCACGTCGGTGAGGGGAGGGGCTCGCTCGGCTCGGGCTTTGTGGGCGCACCCTCACAGGCCGCGGCGAGCGCCACGACGAACAGGAATGTAAGCGTTCGCGCGCGCTCAGCCACCGCCCTGCTCGACGACCAGCATGGCGTCGCTCGCGACGATGTGCTCGTCGGTCGTGTCGGTGCTCCGGACCATGAAGTAGATCCAGCCGTCGGAGCGGAAGTGCGGATAGAGCGCGTATTGTCCAGCCGACATGTTGGTGATGCGCCGGCGCTCTCCGGTGAGGAGGTCGACCAAATAGATGTTGGAGGCGCCGGAGGCCTGGTAGGCGTCGAACGCGGGGTCGTTCGGCCCGGTGAAGCCCAGCTCCACGGCGTCGGCGTCTGTCACGTAGCGGTGGAGGACGACCCAGCGCTCGTCGAACGAGAAGCCAGGCTTACCGCCCTGAAAGCAGTAGCGCCCGACCTCGGGCAACTGGACGTCATAGCCGCCGCCGTTCGGGGTCGCGTCGACGCGGCGCAGGGTATAGCCGTTCTGCTTGAAGCCAGCGCCCGCGACGCGGCTGATGATGAGCCCGCCCGACGGGCTGAGGATGCTGTCACCCTCGTAGGGCTCTGGCACGTAGGTCGTCGTCTTGGGGAGGAAGGCGCTCCCGTTGTTGATCATCGGCGTCAGGCCGATCTCGGTCTCGGCGCCGAAGTACGCCGACGGATTGTCGAGCGTCGGCACCTTGCCGCCGTTGTCCGAGACGAACGTGCCTGCGATAGCCCAATAGTCGCCGCCGCCGAGCGCCGTGCCGATTGCTTGGTAGAGCCCGACCTGGACGGCGCTACCGCACTGGGGCTCGCTGAACGATATGAAGGGGTCTGTCGCGAGCAAGGTCTGTTGGCAGATGTTCGTGCCATTCGATCCTTGGAACATGAACGCCGAGTTGTCGGGGAAGAAGCCGGGATCGTAGAGCGCGTCCACCTTGATTTCGGTGTTCGTCAGCAAGTCGACGATGGTCGCGGAGCTGTTGCTGCCGCCGCCGTGACCCACGTAGCGACCGTCGGCGCTCGAGCGCGTCCAATACTCCGAAGAGTAGTTGTTCGTGCGCAGGACGCGGAGCGACGTCCCGGGCAGGTTGTCCCAAGCGGCGCCGAACGCAGTGCTGCTCGCGAGAGGATAAGAAGAGAGGCAGTCGAGCGCCGTTGGTGCGCCCGCGCATCCCAACATGAGGAGGCCATCCTCGGCGTTCTTGGCGCGCCAACCTGTCGTCGCGAGCGGCGTGACATAACCCGCGAGCGACGCGTCGATTGTGTCGACACACGGGTCAGGCGGGGGCTCGTCTGGCACGTAGTCCGCCAAGAGAGGCAACCCGCGCGCGAACCACTCCGCCACGACGTCGAAGTCGAACTGCGTGAACGGCGTGATGTTCTGCTTCGGCATGCCCACTTCGGATTTGAACTGGTCGTAGACCGCGGGCGCTGCGTCGCCATAAGCGCGGTCGAACGCGAACGCGAACCAATCGAGGTGCGCGGCCGAGGCGTAGACGCCGACCTGGTGTGTCGAGAACGGCGAGGTCTCGTCGCCGAAGTTCGTCCGCATGCAGTCGATCGCGAGCTTGGCGGCGTCCTGCGTGAGCAAGCTCGTGTCTGATAGGCAGGTATTCGTGGCGTTCGTCGTCAGGTCGAGCCAGCTCGTGAGCAGGCCCCTGTTGATCGAATGGCAGTGCGAGCAGGTGTCGGTCGGCGGCTCGAAGGGCTCGTAGCCCATGATGTAGAGCGCCGACAAAGCCACGTCTTCGTCAGCCCAATCGATCGGGTTGCGGAGCGGGGGCGCGAGCGGGAGGTCACCACCGGCGCCGCCCGTCGAGCTCGTCGTGCTGTTGAGCGACCCGCCGGCGCCGCCGGTGCCGCCGTTCGCGATGCCGCCCTGGCCGCCGTTCGCGCCAGCGCCAGCGCCACCCGAGTTCGTGTCGTCACCGCAGCCGACGACGAAGACCAAGCTGAAAACACCGCCCAAGATCGTTCGAGCTCGCATGCGTCTCCGTCGAGGTAAGAGCTCCAAGTCTTGGAGCACGGCGAGAGGTGCCCGACAACCTCCTACTTGATCAGGGAGAGTAAGCGGTTTGAGGCCCTTTGAGATGGGGCATGTTCGCCGTCACTTGGCGCGGGATTTTCTGTCGGTCGCACGCGTAGCTTCAGGCACGGGATCGAGAGAAAATGGCTTGCAAAATATCAATCTTTGGTGGAATGGCGGTGCTCGTCGCAGGCGTATTGGCCGCGGCGTGTGGTGACAGCGCGCCGCCTCCGTCCACGAGCGCTCCGACGGGCTCAGCGAGCTCCTCCACGGCGCTCGCGCCCTCGGCGAGCGGGACCGCGGCGACAGGCGGAGTAGCTATACCATCGTTAAAGCTACCGCTCGCCGCGAACCGACAGGGGCAGACGATCGCGCGCGCGCCCACAAACGACGCGCTCTTCGTCGTCGACGAGGATCACAAGGCCATTCGGGTCTTCAGCTTGCCGCTGGACGATCACTCGACCCCGGCCACGACGTTCCCGTTGTCCGCGCACCCCGCGGCCGTCGTCGCGCTCGCGGATCGGCTGCTCGTCACGCTGCGCGACGAGCCGAACGCAGACGGCTCGGCGTCGGGTCAGCTGCTCGTCCTCTCGCGCGAGGGGGCGACGGGCCTCTCCGAGCGCGCTCGCGTTCCCTTGGCTGCGGACGCTTGGGGTCTCGCGGTCGACGAGCAGGAAGCGACCGCGGTCGTGACGAGCGCGTGGACGCACACAGTCAGCGTCGTGGATCTCACCAAGCTCGAGGTCCGCGCGACGCTCGACGTCGGCCGCGAGCCGCGCGGCGTGGTGATTCTGCCGGGCGGAGAGACCGCGTTCGTCTCCCATTTGGTCGGCTCGCAGATCACGAGAATCGACGCGCTCGCGGGGTCGAGCCCCACCGCTCACGCGATCGACCTGCCCGCGTCGCCGCTGCGGGCTCCCATCGGGCGCTCGCTCGCGGCGTCATTGGGCTACAGCGTTGTCAGCGATCCGACTGGCGAGAAGGTCTATTTCCCCCGACACGCGCTCGGGGCGCTCGGCGAGAGCGCGTGGTTCGGCACCCCGGCGGTCGACGTCTATCAGCCCAAGCGGGAGAAGGCCTACGCGCCAGAGCGACAGCATGGCTTGCCGAGCGCGTTCCTCGAGTCCATCGTCCAGGCCTCGGCCAGGGCAGGCTGGTTCCACGGCAGCACAGCGGTCATCGAGGCGGGGGAGAGCGCCTTCGTCCAGCCGCGCGCCGCGGTCTTTCGACGCTCGACGAACACCCTGCTGATCGCCGCGGAGGGCACCTCGGAGCTCGTGGAGCTCGACGCGCGCTTCCTCGACCCGACCGTCGCCGTCTTACAGCGATATTCGCTCGCCCGCCGCTCGAACGTCTATCTGCCAGTCCCGCTCGGTGGCGGCGCGCCGAGCGGCATCGCTCTGTCGGCCGACGAGTCGATCGCTTATGTCCAGTGTCGCTCGACCGATGACATCGCCGTCGTGCCGCTGAGCTTCGACGACGCCGCGCTCAAGGTCCCGCCGCCCGTGCTCGTCCGCTACGCGGAGCCGCCCGAGGAGAAAATCCAATATGGGCGCTCGCTCTTTTACGATGCAGTCGACCAGGCGACCTCGGGTGGGCTCGGCTGTGCGGGCTGTCACCCCGAGGGGCGCGACGACGGTTATATCTGGCACGAGTTCGCCGAGGATGGGCAGGCCGTATTCTTGGGCTCGGCAGAGGAGCTGCCCGTCCTGCGCGCGCGATGGTTTCGGCAGCTCAACCGCGAAGCGCCTGGAGAGTCGCCGACGGCGGTCGGCTTCCCGCGACAGACCCCGTCGATCGTCGGTCGCCAAGCGATCCCCGGCCCGTTCGGTTGGCACGGAGAGAGCGCGACCATCACGAAGCGCATCGCGGCTGGCATGGTCTTGCATCGTTGGCTGCCGCCCGACGCGCTACCGCCTTTGGAGACGCGCGCCGAATACATCGTAGCGTTCATGCGAGCGCTGTTGGTTACGCCGCCTCACCCCCCGAGCGACGCCGCGCTGGTCGCACGCGGCAAAGCGATCTTCGAGAGCGCCGCGACGAAATGCGCGACCTGTCACCGGCCGTCGACCTTCTTTACGGACAGTGGGGTCTATTCACTGCCCCAGCCACCACCGCGCCCTGACTTCGCGGCCGAGGAGAACGCCGCGTTCAAGGTGCCGACGCTCCGCGACGTGGGTGGGACTGCACCCTATTTCCACGACGGTCGCTACGCCTCACTCGAGGCGCTCCTCGATCGCAACGCCGATCAAATGGGCGTTACGAGTCACCTGTCCGCCGACGACAAGCAGGCCCTCGTCGCCTACCTGAGGTCGCTATGAAACGCGCAGCACTCTTCACGATGGTCGCTGTGTCTTTGGTCGGTGTCGGGGCGCTCGTCAGGCCCGTCGAGCTCCTCGGGCAGACCGCGTCGTCGTCCGTGCCGCGGGCGACCCCCGAGCCGATTACGCCGCTCGATCAGCTGCAAATTCCCAAGGACGCGAGCCCTCGCCCGAGCGCGAGCGATTGGAAGAACGCGACCCGCGTCACGCTGACGAAGAGCCCCTTCGACTCGCGGATCTTGGGCTGTCGACTCTGGCTCGTCCGCGAATGGCTGAAGGTCCATTGCGCGCGCGACGACATGGGAGGAGTGCGTCAATATACAGGTAGCGGTAAAGACGTCCTCCTCTACGCGAGCGAGCACGACTGGCAAGAGAAGCGACCCGCTGTCGTCGACGCGATCTTCCCCTTGCGTCAGGGGGACGCGCGGATCTTCCAGTTCTTCCTCGAGGTCGACGTGGACTACAATTTTGCGACCTCTTCACCTTGGTTCGTGCTCGAGGAGACCTGGCTCGACGGCGCGTCGCAGCCCACGGTGATCGTCCGATGAGAAGGGGGGAAGCTCTCGCTGCGACGGCGCTCGCCGTGCTCGCCGCGCTCTCTGCATGTCAGACCCCCGCGCCGAGCGACGAGGTCGGTAGTGCTGTGACAGCGATGTCAGCGTCTGCGGCGCCCAGCATGAGTGACAGCGCTGTAGGGAGTTCGTCGGCCAGCGCGGCGGCGCCCGCGAGCTCTTCAGCGCCGAGCGCGCGCGCTCCACTCGACCTCACGCCAGCGCGCTTGGCTCGAAAGCGGAGCCCGGCGAGCGCGCTCGCGGCCGACGAGGCTGCGTGCGCGGTAGCCGACGTAGAGGCTTGTTGGCGCATGGCCGATCGCTATCGCGGTTATGGTGACCCGGCAGGTTGCGGCGTCGACCGCGGTCGATCGCTGCCGTTCAACAAGCGGCTCCACGTCGACACGCGCTCGGACACTGCGCTGTTCCGGTCCTTCGTCGGGCGCGCTTGTGACCTCGGGGACAAGCAGGCTTGTCTCGTCTTGTCGCATGACAAAGCCCAGCCGCCGCCGAGCTCTCGATTCGCCGAGATCGATCTATTGCGGGTGCGGCTCGAGCGCTCGGGCCTCGCCGAATGGCAGCGCATCGCGCGGCCCGCGATGTTCTTCGAGCTGCGGAGACACCGCGACGATTGCCTGGCTGACGAACACGGCTTCCACCCTTGTTGGGGCGATGAGTTGGCGCTTCGGGTGACTGGCGTCATCGACGCGAAGGGGCCGACGCCCGAGGTGATTCGTCAGATCGACGAGGCCTGCGCGACGACGCTGGAGTGCAATCGAATCCTGCGTATGGCCGAGCGCGAGGGCGCCGACGAAGAGGCCTTGCGACCGCGCCGGGAGAAGGCCGTCGACGTCCTGGTCGCGGCCTGCGAGGAGGGCAGCTGCACCTGTGGTCAAGCGACCAAACTGATGGGTGAGGACGACCCGCGGTATGTCGACGCGGCCAAATTGGGCTGCTCAGCCGGTGAGGCCGAGGCCTGCTTCGCGCTCGGTCGATTGTATGAGGACGGTCGGTTGGGGCTCCCCCGAGATCCAGTGACAGCGCTGTCACTCTATCGAGTCGCCTGTCCCGAACAGCTGCCAGTCGAGGGGTTCGGCAGCGCGCTTCGGGGCGAGTATTCGCCGCGCGCGTGCGCTCGACTCGCCGCGCTTTATCGTGATGGGGAGCTCGTCGCCAAAGACAAGCCGCGCGCCAACTTCTTCCAAGAGGCCGCCTGCGACACTGGCTATGCCGTCATCGATCTGGGGTGTGTCGATCTCGAATCGCCGAAGTAGAGGGCCGCTCAGATCTCGCGGCGCAGGCGGCGCCGGCGCTCGGCGATCGCCGATTCGAAGACGCCGCGAGCCTCGACCGGCTCGACGAGGATCCAGCTGTCCCACTCGGGCGCGAGCTCGGCCTGATCGAGGAGCGCGCGGGCCGCGTCGTTCGGGCTGATGACGCCCTGCGCGCGGCCGGGCAGCTCGACCGCTGCGACGCGCGTCCGCAGCTTCGCGAGGCGGCTGAAGATGCTCTGCACGAGCTTCGAGAAGAGGCGCGCGTCGAACGCGTCGGCGGGGCCCGCGCCGAAGAGGAGGAGCTTGTCGAACGCGAGCATCGGCTTGCCGGGCATCATCACGACCTCGCCGACCTCGCCGGTGACGAAGCCGTCGCGCAGGAGGCGTGAGATGCGCCCGCCCATCCGAAAATCGCAGAGCCCAGCGACGCCGCGCGCGGGGCGCACGTCGGTGTGCACCGACGCGACCAGGATCTCCGTGTCGAGGTCGTCGAGCTTCGAGAGGGCGGGTGGGACGAAGCGGAAGAGCAACGCGGTCGACTAGACGCTGATCGCGCCCTTGCGGAAGTCGCTCTGCGCGATGCGCACGTTGACGCACGCGGGCTTCTTCGACGCGAACGCGGCGTCGAGCGCTGGGCCGAGCTCGTCGACCGTCTCGACGTACGCGCCGAAGCCGCCGAGCGCCTCGACGACGCGGTCGTAGCGCGTGTACTCGAGCGACGTCGCGACCGCGCGCTCGACCCCGTAGAGCTCGACCTGGCCGCGGCGGATCTGCGTCCAGCCAGCGTCGTTGCCGATGACGGCGATGACCGGGATGTTCTGTCGAACCATCGCTTCGAACTCGAGGCCGTTGAACCCGAACGAGCCGTCGCCGTAGACGAGCACGACGTTCGCGTCGGGGCGCGCGAGCTTCGCCGCCATGGCGTAGCCAGGGCCGACGCCGAGTGTGCCGAGCGGGCCCGGATCCATCCAGAGCTGCGGCCACTCGAGCTTGAGGACGTAGGCCGCGGTCGCGACGAAGTCACCGCCGTCGCCGATGATGATGTCGTTCTTCCCGAGGCGCTTGCCGAGCTCGTGGCAGACGCGCAGCGGGTTCGGCGGGTTCGCGCTCGACTCGATCTCGGCGGCCATCTTCGCGCGCGACTTGTTCTCGGCCTCGCGCACGGAGGGGAGCCAGCCGCCGCCCTTCTTCTCCTTCACGAGGGCGAGCAGCTGCTCGAGCACGAGCCCGCTGTCGCCGTGGATCGCGAGATCGATGCGGCGGTTGCGGCCGATCTCACCGCCGTCGAGATCGATCTGGACGACCTTGGCGCCGGCCGGGATGGCGCGCCCGTAGTCGAGCCTGAAGTCGAGCGGCGTGCCGAAGACGAAGCAAAGATCGGTCTGCGCGAGCGCGAACTTGCGCGAGCGAGTCATGAGCGCGGGGTGCTCGTAGGGCAGGGCGCCGCGCGCCATCCCGTTCAAATAGAAGGGCGCGTCGACGGCGTCGGCGAGCGCGCGCACGGCCTCGGGGCGCGGCGACCAGCGCAGCTGCGTGCCCACGATGAACATCGGGCGCTCGCTCGCTGCGAGGAGCTTCGCGGCCTCGGCGATGGTGTGCGGATCGCCACCGGGGCGCGGCGGCGCGACGGGCGCGGTCGCGGGCGCGGTGTCGTCGGCCCAGTTCATCAGGAGGTCGAGCGGCATCTCGAGGAAGACCGGGCCGGGCACGCCCGCTTGCGCGATGCGGAACGCCGAGTCGATGTACTCCTGGATGCGATCGGTCGAAGGCACCGAGACGCTCCACTTGGTGACAGGCCGCATCAGCTCGATGTGGTTCATGTCCTGGAGCGAGCCCATGTCCGCGAGCGCGCGCGGGCCCGCGCCCCCGATGATGATGAGCGGGATGCCACCGCGAAATGCGTTCGCCGCGGCGGTCACCGTGTCGGTGACGCCAGGGCCAGCCGTGACCGCGCAGACGCCGGGCTTGCCGGTGACGCGCGCCCAGCCGTCGGCCGCGTGCCCCGCGCTCTGCTCGTGTCGGACGTCGACGACGCGAATCTTCTCGTCGATGCACCCGTCGTAGATCGCCTGGATATGACCGCCGCAGAGCGTGAAGAGGTGTGTCGTGCCGTGTCGCGCGAGCGCCTTCGCCACGAGCCGTCCGCCGTGTACTTGACCCATCGGCTGGACCTACCTGGCAGCGCCGTTCGGCGCAAGAGCAGGCTCGGGCGGGCCGGTCAGACGCGCGCGCGCTCGAGCGCCCCGCCACGCAGGAGACGCTCGAAGAGCGCCGCCTGCAGCGCCCAATCGAGGAGGCACGCGACCCACGCGCCGACGAGCCCGAGGCCCGCGACGACCCCGAGTCCGTACGCGAGCGGGAGGCGCACGAGCAGCGTGCTCGCGGCCGACACGTAGAGCACCGTGCGCGTCGCGCCGGCACCGCGCAGGGCGCTCCGCGCGACGAGCGCGTACGCCATCCACGGCTGCGCGAGCGCTGCGACGACGAGCGCAGGTCGCGCGGCCGCGCTGAAGTCGGGGGCCGACGAGAACACCGCGAGGAGCGGACTCGACCCGAGCAAGAACGCGAGCCCGAGCGCCGAGAGCAGCGCGACCCCGATGCGACCTGCGGAGCGCGTCGCAGCCTGCGCGCCCGACGCGTCGTTCGCGCCGAGCTTCTGCGCGACGAGCACACCCGCCGCGACGCCGAGGCCCTCGGCGGAGAGGAACGAGAAGGCCTCGACGCTCACGATGGCTTGGTTCGCGGCCATCGCGGCCGGCCCGATGAGGCCGAGCACCAACGAGAACGCGAGGTAGCCACCTGCGTACGCGACCTTGTCGAGCGCGGCCGGCCCGCTCACGCGGACGAGCCTCGAGACGATCTCGCGATCGTGCTCGGAGATCGGTGTCGCGAGCGGGACGTCGCTCCGCCGCGCGAGAGCGACGAGCGTGATCACCGTCTGCACGACCGCCGCGGCGGCCGCGCCGATCGCCGCGCCGCGCACGCCGAGCGCGGGCATCCCCATCCACCCGAAGACGAGGAGCAGCGACAGGACGAGGTTCACGACGTTCGCGCTCGCGGCCGCCACGACAGGCGACCGCGTGTCGCCGATCGCTTGGAGCGACGAGGCCGCGATCACCTCAACGAACGCGAGCGGCAGCGTAGGTATGACGATGTACAAATAACCGAGCACGTCGGCCTCGACCGAAGCGCCCATGCTCGGCAGGAGCCAGCGCGCGCTCGGCCCGAGCAGCGGCAGCGCCACGGCGACGACCGCGACCCCGGCGATCGCTGCCATCGCGAGGCTCGCGCGCACCGTGCGCCCGACCTCGAGCGCGTCGCGCGCACCGAACGCACGCCCCGCGATCGCGAGCGTCCCGGCCGAGCACGCCGTGAAGATCGAGGTGATCGCCCACACCGCGACCGTCGAGAGCTGGAGGCTCGCGAGCGCGTCCGGGCTGCGCCGCCCGCAGAGGACGCGGTCGACGACGAACACCATTGTAAGCAAGCTCGAGTGCGCGATGACCGGCCACGCGAGCCGCAGCACCTCGAGCACCGAGCGGTGCACCGTCAAATCGAAGGCGCCGAGGTGTGCGCGCGATCGCGGGGCGTCGAAGGCCTCCGGATGTTCTGGGATCGCGGCGTCAGCGCTGGCGGGCACGAAGACAGCTACGCCGCCGCGTGGGTCGGCATTCCCCGAGCGGGCGCGATCACCGTGGTAGGCTCGCGACCCCATGCGCCTCGGAAAACGCCTCGAGAACCTCGTCGTCAGCGACATCCGCGCCATGAGCCGCGCCTGCGACGCCGTCGGTGGCATCAACCTCGGGCAGGGCATCTGCGATCTGCCCACACCGCCGCCCGTCGCCGCCGCGGCGAAGCTCGCGATCGACGAGAACAAGGTCGTCTACACCGCGCCCGAGGGCATCGCTCCGCTGCGTGACGCCATCGCGAAGAAGATCGATCGCACCTACGGGCTCACGGTCGACCCGGCCCGCGAGGTCGTCGTCACGTCGGGCGCGACCGGCGGCTTCGCGGCGACGTGTCTCGCGCTCTTCGATCCGGGCGATGAGGTGATCCTCTTCGAGCCCTACTACGGCTACCACCTCAACACGCTGCTCACGCTCGGCCTCGCGCCCGTGCTCGTGCCGACCTTGCCACCCGAGTGGCGCTTCGATCCGGCCGCGCTCCGCGCCGCGATCACGCCGAAGACGCGGGCCATCGTTATTTGCACGCCGTCCAACCCGAGCGGCAAGGTCTTCGACGACGCCGAGCTCGAGCTCGTGGCGGCGCTCGCGCGCGAGCACGACCTCATCGTCGTGACCGACGAGATCTACGAGCACATCCTCTTCGAGGGCGCGGTGCACACGCCGATCGCACGCAAGATCCCCGAGCGCACCGTGACGCTCAGCGGGTTCTCGAAGACCTTCGCGATCACAGGCTGGCGCCTCGGATATTTGACCGCCCCGGCGGACGCGGTGAAGCGCGTCGTCGTCGCGCACGACCTCCTCTACGTCTGCGCGCCGACGCCGCTCCAGCACGCGATGGTCGCGGCGCTCGAGATGCCCGCCGATTACTACGAGGCGATGGGCCGCGCGTACGCCACGAAGCGCGCGATCCTCTGCGACGCGCTCGCCGACGCCGGCTTCACGCCGTACGTGCCGCGCGGCGCGTACTACGTGCTCGCGGACATTCGCAAGCTCGGCGCCCCGAACGCGAAGGCCGCGTGCATGTCGTTGCTCGACCGCGCACGGATCGCCGCCGTCCCCGGTACGTCGTTCTATTCGAACCCGGTCGGCGAGACGCTCGCGCGCTTCTGTTTTGCGAAAGAGGAGAGTGAGCTCCGCGAGGCTGCGCGACGCCTGCGATCACTCTGATGGGGCGCTGCTTGTCGGCCGCTGTTTGATGATGCCGAGCCGCAGCGCGCCCGAGTCCGTCGAAGGCTCAGTTGCTCGAGAAGGGGACCTTGAACGGTGACGAGCAGGCGGACTCGCTGCACGCGACGAGCTTGCACTCGCCAGTGACACCCTTGTCCGCGCCGACCGAGAACGTCGCGCTCTTCGCCTTGCCGGCGTGGCCCGAGTCCTCGAGCTTGGCGTCGTCCTTCGTGACCTTGGCCTTGTCGACCGAGCCGCCGTCCTTGCCGTTCAGCGTGCAGGAGAAGGGGTACTCGGTGTTGACGTAGACGCCCGACTCCTTGCCCTTGAGGACGATGGTCACCTTCTTCGACTTGGCGTCGAAGCTGGCGGTGACGCCCATCTTGCTCTCGAGATCCTTGCCGTCGTCTGCGGAGACCAAGTTGGAAGCCACGGTGGTAGCGCCGAAGGCACCGAGCACGACAGCTGCGAGAGCAAAGCCGATCTTCATAGTCACTCCTTTGTCGAGGCCATTCGCAATCGATGTGCCGCGCGCTCGCCACGTTTCGTCGCGGCGAAGTCAGGGTCCTGCCTGGAGCGCGCGGTCATCATGGGCTTTACAAGATCCACTCCAACTCAAGAACCAGGAACCGGAGAGTGGTGGGCGGACCTTAGCCGCTGGTAGACGAAGAGACAGGGGACGATATTCAGCTCCGCGTGCGTTCTGAGCTCACTCGGGCTCGCATACGCTCGGCCAAAAATCTTCTGTTGCCGTGGCCACGCGCAAGAGTAGCGTGCGAGGTCAGAGCCGCGGCCCGAGCACGCGGCGACCTTCGAGGACCTGCATGAACGAGCGCCGACGTGATCGACGGCTGCCCATCAGCCTCCCCGTCACGCTGAAGTTGGGAAAGAAGCCCCTCACCGGCGAGACCACGAACGTCAGCTTCCACGGACTCGGTCTCCGCGTCGAAGGGGCCGTCAACGTTCGCCAACTCGTCCAGCTCGAGGCTCAGCTTCCGAGTGGCAAGATCCTCAGTGCCCACACGATGGTGGTGCACTCGGCGAACGGCTTCGTGGGCCTCGAGTTCTTCGGCCGTGGTGCGAACGCCGAGTGGGACGAGTTCGTCCAGGGCCTGCTCCGGTCCGCGGGCGCGAGCATGCCCCCACCCGGTGGACCAGCACCGAACCTCCCGCCTGTGATGGGGCTCGCGCCGCCCCCGATGCCCAGCACCAACCCGAACCTTCGGGCACCCGTGGCTCCGATGATCACGCCGCCGCAGGGCCACGCCATCGCGGGAGATCGCGTCTCGGGCCTACCGCCACCGGTGCCGCTCGCTCCGTCGGGTTGGCCAGGCACGAACCCCAACGTCGCAACGCCGCCACCTGCCCCCGCCGCTCCTCCGCCCCGCACGGCGCCCTCACAACCGCCCGCGCCTCCGCAACCACCGCCGCGCTCGGTCACGTCACCAGTACGCCAGCCCTACGCAGGTCCCGAGCGACGGCGCGCGCCTCGTATCGAGATGCAGATCGAGCTTCGGCTCCGCACGCCCCGCTCGATCCACGTGGGCTTCACCGTCGACGTCTCGATGCTCGGCGCGACGGTCGCGACGCAGGACATCCAGGTCCAACCCGGCGAGTCCGTCGTCGTGAACCTCATTCAGCCGGGCACGAACTTCTCTTTTCGTCGTGACGGCATCGCGACTCGCCTCGTCGCGATCGAGGGGAACTGGTCGCATGTCGGGGTCGCGTTCAACGCGCTCGATCCCACGCGCGAGGTCATGTTCGCGGAGTTCATGAACACCGCGTACAGCACGCTTTTCCCAGGCGGCTGACGGCTTTCACGCCTGCTTGCACAACTGCGAGATCGCGCTGTAGCGAGCTCGGCCAGCGAGGTCGGCGCTCATAAGGTCGAGCCGAGAATTCACGCGAGCCCAGCGCGCGCGCTGCGATCAACGAGCGTCGGCACGGGCAGTGCAATATCCAAAAACCGAAGCGCCCTGCAACGGAATCCCCCCCAACCGTTGACCTGGCGCTTCTTTTTTTTTGTTTTTTTGGGGCAGAGTCTGCACCCGTCCCGCGCCCGTGCGGTTCGATCACCGGCGCACCCAGCGAATCGTTTGGGGTCAAACGATCTTCGCGCTCCCCCCGACCTCGTCGTCGGCGGCTACTTCTTCTTCTCTTTGTCGCGCTTGTGCTTGCGCATCTTGTACGGCATCACCGGTCGCGGCGCGTCCTTGCCGCGGTCGACCCAGATCGGGTCCTTGTTGACCGCAGGCACGTCGAGGGGCATCGCCTCTTTGCCGTCGACCAGGACCTTCGTCGAGGTCTGCACCTGAATCTGCTTCGTCGCGCCGATGTTGGTCGCGTCGGTCGTGCCCGCGATCCCGAGCGGGATGCAGGGGCGGCCGTTCTCGTCGGTGAACACCGAAGCGCTGTCACCGGACGTGTCGTTCGACCCGCCCTTCGCCTTGCTGTCGAGGCCCTCGATGATGTCGTTGAGGACCTGGTTCGCGCAGACTGGCTTCACGTCCGCGACCTTCGAGGTGCCGGCGGGATACACGTGCTTCACCGTCACCGAGACCATCACGGTCGCGCCCGTCGACGCCGCGTCCCCCAGGTTCAGCGCCTGGGATCCGAGCTTGGTCGCGACGGCCTTCGCCGCGCCCTCCCACTGCGTGGCCTCACCGCTCGAAGAGCTCACGACGCTGACGCTCTCGACCTTGCCGCCTTTGCCGAGCTTCACCGCGAAGGTCGCGCGCGTGTTGTGCGGGACGGGCAGCGCCCGAGTGGCCTCGCTCACGGCCCCGACGACGACCTGCGTCGCGGGCAGATCGATGCCGGCTTGTTTGTCACGGCCGCGCAGCGTCGAAGCGAGCGCCTTGTCGGCCGCGGCCTTGTCGACGGGGATCGCGCTCGGCGCCTGCGTCGGCGCGGCCTGACCCGCCGAGCCCGCGATGGCCACCGATGCAGCCACGCCACCGACGCCCGTCGCGCCGACCCCCGGCGTCACCGGCCCAGTCGGTGCGGTCTCGACCGCTGCGCTGTACTCGTCGCCGGTGCCCGGCGTGACCGCCGCGACGGCTCCTGGCGTGACCGCAGCGCCCGCGGCGCCCGCAGCGCCCGCAGCGCCCTCCAGAGCAGGCGCACCTGCAGGTTGGCCCTCGATCGCGACCGCAGGGCTCGGCTCCGCGATAGGCGCGGCCTCACCCGTCGGGGCGGCCACCGCTGGCTCCATCGCGGGCTCCGGGCTCGGCTCGATCGCAGCGAGCTTGGGCTCGGGTGACGCAGGCTCTTCGTCGGGCTCGGCCTGAGGCTCGGTCGCGCGCTGCGCGGCAGGGTCCTGCGGATCGGCGGGTTCGCTGGTCGCTGCCTCGGCGATCGTGTTCTCCGTCGAGGTGCCCGCGGGGTTCGCGTCGACGACGGGCGTGGGCGCGCCGGCCTTGTCGGTCGCGGCGGTGTCCACATCGAACGTGAGCTCGGTCGTGGTCGTGGTCGGGTTGCGAGCGACCTGAAACATCGAGATCGGCAGGGCGCGCGCGGCACCCAAGCCGACGACATGGAGCGCGACCGCGCAGCCCACAGCGATGAGCTCTGCGGAGAAGCCAGCGCCCGCGCCTGCAGCCACGATCGCGCCCGCGGCGGTCACACGTGTGGCCGAAGACTGCGGGGCAGCCTGCTTCGGGCGCGGGCTCGAGGGGGTCGAGGGGCGGGCGGAGCGACGAGCCATGATGCCTCCAAGAACGAAGAGACGAGCGAGCGCCGCAGGCACACGACGCCGGTGGTGCTTACGCGGCTCTCGCGGGTTGGTTTCACCGGCCGCGCGAGAGCCTCAATCGGTCACGGAAGAATGGGATAGTCCGCGACGGATCGCACGTAAATTTCCTCGTATTTGATGAGCGGCATCGCAGGCGGGGTGAACAAACCAAAGACACCTTCGACATAGTCGAAGTCAGTGATGTTGTTCGCCACGAGGTTGGAAAACACCGCGGAAGGCAGGAAGAACGGGCTCATGCTTGTGACGGTCGTGATGTCGCCGTTCGGCGCCATCCCCGTCTTCCACAGCGCGAAGGTCTTGTCCGGGTTATTGGGGTTACCGCTCACGTCATCCACGTGGACGAACACAGGCCCGACGGTGTCCTCGTAGAAGCTCACCGTGAGGGCGTCCAACGTCACGACGAGCGGCGTCAGGTTGCCTGTCCCAACCTTCTTCGCGCAGCCTGGCAGCGCTGGCGTGACCAGGAATTGCAGCTCGTTCTTGCCGTCCGCGGTGTCGCGAAACGCCGAGGCGTAGAGGTTGACCTGATCGCCGACTGCCAACCCCACGAAGTAGCTCGAGACCGACGGCGCGACGCCGACGCGCAAGCTCTGGTGGGTCGCCGCTGCAAGGGTTGGATAGCTCTCCAAAGATTGAACGAAGAACTGGCAGGCCTCGCCTGCGACGCAGCCGTTCTTGGAGACGGCGGAGACGTACACGCCAGGGACCCAAGCCTCCGCGGGGAAGGGCGGGTTGTCGGACCAGATCGCCGATAGCGTCTTCGTCGGCGAGCCGATCGGCTGCGAATCACACGTGGGCCACCCGGGGCCCGACCCGCCCTCGGCGAAGCCACCCGCGCCGCCGCCACCATCGGTCACGCCGCCGCCACCACCATCAGCGATGCCGCCAGCGCCGCCGCTCGTCGCGACGGTGCCCCCACTGCCGCCGGTCGACGGGCCAGCGCCCGAGCCACCGCCGCCGGCAGCGCCGCTCGCCTGGCCGCCCCCGCCGACCTCGATTTCCCCGCCGCCCACACATCCCGCAAGAACCAGCCCAACGACGACCGAAGCAAGGCGCATATCAACACCCTAATACGAGGGCTGTCTCTTGCGTAGAGCCGTCGCGACGTCGCGCTGGTGCTACGAACCGCAGGTTCGTCACCGAAATGTGTCCGAGCTGCGCGGTCAGACGCGGCCGATCGCATGGGTTCGACCAGGCCCTTCACTCGCGCGCTCCAGCGCGGGGCCTGGGCGAACCCCCAGCGAACGTAGGACCGGCAGCGCTAAGGCTTCGGGTGGTCGAGCACGAACGTGATCATGAAGGGTGTCGCGGCGTCAGGCGGCCACCGATGGTCCATGCCCTCGAAGGTCGCGCCCACGACGTCCGCGCCGCTCGTGCACCCCGAGTACGAGTCCACGACCGCGTTGAAGGCGCCGACTGGCATCGACTGGGACGACGGCGTGGGATCGCAGCCGTTGTTTTGGACCCAAAGCGAGATCGTCTCGTCGAACGAATAGGGCGTAAGCGGCCCGTTCGGGTTGAGGCTACCGTCATAAGGCACCACGGGGTCAGCGTCCCCGTGGGCGTGCAGCATCGCGACAGGCGCTTGCGGATCGACCACGTATTCGGGGTAATCCTGATTGGTTCCCCCAACGGAGCCCGAAGAACACGCCGCCGACGCGACGAGGTCGGGCGCGTCAGCAGCCAATCGATGCACGAGGGAGCAGCCATTCGAGAAGCCAGTCGGGTGAACGCGATTCGGATCGATGTTCAATCCGGCCTCGAGCACTAGAACTATATCGCGGAAGAACTCGACGTCGCTCGGGCGAGCCGGGTTGATACAGCACCACCCGGCGTTCCAGTTCGCGCTGTCACCGTCATTGTCGGTAGCGTTCTGTCCATTGGGCACGACGAAGATGAAGTTCTCCGACTCGGAGAGCGCGCGAATGTCGGCCCGCGAGCTGTAACCCTGGTCGGCGCTCGAGCCCGCGCCGTGGAAGAAGAACACGACCGGCACGGCCGAAGCTCCAGTGTAAGCGACAGGAATGTGCACGATGAAGTGCCGATTCTGCCCACCGGATTGAATGGTAATGTCGTGGCGCCCCGGCGTCGTGGGGATGTCGACCGGCGCAGCGCCGCCCGCTCCACCCTGTTCCATCACCCCCCCGTCGGCCCCGGCGCCACCAGCGCCCCCTCCGCCGTTGTTGTCGTGACCCTTCTTGCAAGCAGTCGAGCCGCCGAGCGCGAACCAACCGACGACCAGCCACACCCCGACCCTACCCCTCATGCGTCCCCCCCTTTGCAGCGAACTCGCCCGAGCTCACCCGAGCAGATCGCCAAAACGCCAGCATCGAATGCATCGACACTTCGGTAAAGGCTCGGGTGAAAAGGTCCTGGCGCGGGGCCGGCGGCCCAGCAAGAATGCGGTCGCGAGCAGTCGCTGGGGGCGCCGATGAAGAAAGTCCTCTTCGTGGTCAAGGAGATCGAGGGCGCCGAACCGCTCGGGCCGCTCTACGTCGCCGCTTGCCTGCGAGAGGCTGGCCACGTGTGCAAATTCGTGGGCACCCGCGGCAATGACGTCCTCGAGGAGGTCGCGGCCTTCGACCCGGACGTCGTCGCGTACGGCCCGACGACTGGCTTGCATCGCTATTATCTCGGCCTCAACGCCCATATCAAAGAGCGGCATCCGCGGGTCCTTTCCCTGATGGGTGGGCCGCACGCGACGTACTTTCCCGACGTCATCTTCACGCCGGGCATCGACGTCGTCTGCCGCGGTGAGGGTGAGGACGCCGCCGTCGAGCTCCTCGCGGCGCTCGACGCAGGGCGCGACCACACTCGCATCTTGGACCTTTGGGTCAAGCACGAGGGCAAGGTCTACAAGAACGGCCCGCGCCCATTGCGCCGCGACCTCGACGCCATCCCGTTCCCCGCGCGCGACCTCCTTTATGCGTACGACGATCGGCTGCGCATGCGCCCGCTCAAGTCGTTCACGACGAACCGCGGCTGCCCATTCCCGTGCAGCTATTGCTTCAATCCGTCGCTGACAGAACACTACGGTTCGAGCTGGGCGAAGGTGCGCATCCGCAGCCCCGAGAACGTCGTCGCCGAGATCCTCGCGGTCCGGGCGCGCGGCCCGCTCCAGGTCGTCGGCTTCCGCGAGAGCATCTTCGTCTATAATGCAAAGTGGCTTCGTGAGTTCGGTGAGCTCTACCGGAGAGAGGTGGGCTTACCCTATTATTGCCATCTCCGGGCGGACCTACTCACCGAGGAGATGGTCGACCTGCTCGCGTGGTCGGGCTGTCACACGGTCAACCTCGGCATCGAGACCGCGGACGAGCGGCTCGCCAACGAGGTCCTGAAGCGCAAGATCAAGATGCAGCGCTTGGTCGCGGGCGTCAGGATGTTGAAGAAGGCGGGTATCGTCGTCTTCGCTGACAATATCCTAGGTATACCGGGCGGCACCCTCGAGGACGACTTCAAGACGTTGCAGATGAACATCGACCTCGACGTCGACTACGCGGCTGCCACGCTGTGCACGCCCTATCCAGGTACGGGTATCGCTGAATACGCTGTCAAGAATGGCTACTTCAGCGGCGACTTCGAGCTCATCGACGACAGCTATTACACCGAGTCGGTCATCGACTTCCCCTCGCAGTCCATCAAGCGCCAGACCGAGAATCTGCACAAGCTGTTCGCGGTGACGGCCGCGCTCCCGTGGCTCATGCCGATAACGAAGCAGCTCGTCAAGCTGCCGCCCAACGACTACTTCTACGCGCTCTTCCGTTCTTGGTACCTCATCTGTCACATGACAGACGTCATGCCGCGCCGCCCCGATCTGCGGCAATTGCGCGAGAGCGTCTTGTCGATCTTCGGCGTCTACAAAGGCGTCGACCCCAACTGGCACTCTCCGCCGCGGCCCGAGTGGCTGCCGACGGTCGAGTCCGACGCTGCCGATCAAGAGACCGTCAAGCTGCGTCGCTCGAGCAACAAGCCTACAGCACAGGAGCCCACCGATGTTCGCTGACAGCAAGAAGGTCGACTCTCGCCGCACGAAGCGGCGACTCAAGGCAGCGGCGTCGATCCTCGTCGCGCTCGCCGCCGGCACCTTCCTCGCTTGTCGCCGCGACGACACGCAAGACCCCGCGCCGAAGCCTTCGGCCGCGCCTCAGCCAAACTCGGCAGCGCCCCACGCGTCCGCCGACAGCTCCAGCGCGACCTCGGCCGCGGCGCCGGATTCCGCGCAGGCGACCGCGCCGACGGGGTCAGCCATCGTGCCCTCGTCCACGACCTCGGCCCTCGTCGCGGCCAGTTCCAAACCCCAACCCCCGCCGAAGGCCGCGCCGACAGTCGACAAGAAAGAGCACCGCAAGGGCATGCCTGTACCCGACAATCTGCTCGAATAGTCGGTTTGCTCGAGGCGTAAGCGGTCTATTGGGATCTTCTGCGGACTTTGCCCTGAGCCTCGATGGTCGCTCCCTCGCCGACAAGGGCGCCGATGACATTGAGCTCCGCCTGTGGACCGACGTAGATACCAGTCGTGGGCGCGACGTCGTTCAGCTTCTGTAGCTTCGAGTCGTATGTCCCACCCATCAGCGTCAACGTGCCATTGACGAGGTTGATGAGGGGCACATGCGAGTTTGCGAGCACTTCCTCGAAGAGGACGTTTGCGCCGCCGTCGAGCCGCGCGCACTCGCTCGGCCCTTTGCCTTTGTCCCACGTCACCGAGCCTGGCTCGCACTCCAGCCAACCAGCCTTCATGGTCACGTCAGCGCTCGTGATCTCCAGTCCGATCTCACCCTGTAAGGTCGTCGACTCGATGCGAACGACAGAGCCGACGCCGATCTTCGAGGCGACTGTGCCCCAATAGGAACCTCCGTGGATGGTCACGTGGCCACCGTCCACGACGAGCGCGATGGTCGCGCCGCTGACGCGCACGTTCTCGAGCGTCACGCGGCCGCGGCCGATGCGGATACCGCCACCCATCACGCGGACGTCCACGAGGTGCACGCAGTCGCCGAGCTCCAGCCATTCGCCGTGCTCGAGCTCGAAGGTGGAGTCATTGACCCAACCACCGGGCTCGACGCGAAAGCCACTGTCGGTCTCGACTGCGTCCGACTGCTCTTGCGCCCGCGCGCACTTCTTCGGTGAGATTGGCCGCGAGAAGTCGAGCGGCGGCGCAGGGGCGACGGCGGCGGTAGTCCCGCTCGCGCCGCCTGAAGACCCGCTGCCGCCGACGGGTGCGGGCGACGCCGCAGGGGCCGAGCGTGCGCCGGAGCCGACACCAAACAGGACGGGTCGCTCGGACGACCCCGGCCATTGCGCGGTCGAGTGGTTGGCGAAGAAGCTGTCGATGTCCTGGAGCGCCGTGTAGCAACCCGAGGTTGCCGTGGCGACGACGATCGCCGAGAGCCGACACACGACACCGAGGGAGAGGGCGCGCATGAGCCCTCAGCATCGGTCGCCGAGCCCCGCTGTGCAAGGGATGTCGCGAACGAATCGACCGAAATACTCAGCGCGTTGACTAAATCGACGTAAAAGTAACCGCGTTGCGTCTCACTTCTTCCATTCCACGGTGAGCTTCTCGTCAGGCATCTTGGCCAGCGCCAGCGCGGCGAACGTCTTCAGCTCTTCTTTGCAGCAGTCGATCGTCTTTGCCTGGTCGATACGGGCCATCAGATCGGCGACGAACTCACGGACAGTGATCTCTCGTTTCATGGTGTCCTCCAATCGAGAGACGCGATGAGCTAAGCGCCCATAGCGTCGAAGTAGCGATACCACTTGGGCTCGTGCCAATCCTGGCGCTTCAAGTCCGCGCGCAGCGCAGCGGCGTCCTCGTGCAGCTCGCGCACGCGATGAACGTGCGCCATCGCCGACGCCTTCACGTTACCGGCACAATGCAGGAGCACCCGCTTGCCCGCGAAAGCACGTAGCGCACCCGACACGAGCGCGAAGTGCCCAGGCTCGAGGGCCGTGCAGTCGACGGGCGCGTGGATATAGAGCAGCCCCTCCGCGAGCACGTGGGTCGCCTCGTCTGCCAAGTAATTCCTGGCGCTCGGCGTGGAGATGTTCACGACGGCGTCGAAGCCGGCGGCCCGCAGAGCCGCAAAATCGCTGGCGGCGGGCTGACCGGCGGTGGTGAGCAACGGCGTCTCGCGGCGAGCCTGGGGAAGGTCCATCGGTGGTTGGTGAGAGCCAACCCCCGCTCGGAAGGGTTCGCGACCTCACATCCAACCGTCCAAATAGCGCCATTCCCGCGATACGCGGGACCACCACCAGCCGGGGAAGCCAGGGTACGGCGTGGGGGTCTCGTCATACGGGGCTGGCATCGTGCTCGGATCGGCATATTCAATGGACGTCGCGCGAAAGCGCTCGTCGAGGGGTGCCAATTCGGCGCGCAGCTTGCCCGCAAGCGATGAGGAAGCCTTCGCGACGGCTCCCTCTACCCAGTCTCGCTGTCGAAGAGCATAGCCATAGTCGAACTCGTTCCCTGTGTATGCGTTGGCCTCGAGCCTGCTGATCAGCGTCGCCCACTCGAACAGCTTGCACCCCCATCCCAGATCCAGCTCATCGAGCTCGCGACGGTCAGCTGCACTCGAGTTCTCAACGTGAAGTGTGGGTCTCACCCGCTCAGCGCGCTCTCCATCGACGAATTCATGACGGCTTTGGGTCCTGAAGTCATGCACCGCAAGCAGCTTCTGCTCAGTCGTCAACCTCGGAGCCGCCCAATTGCGCGCGCGCATCCTATCGATGAACCCAGGCGGAAGCCCGACGCCATAGCGAGTCACATAGTAAGAAAGGCACGCATCCCACACCCAGGTCCCATCCGTAACAAACTCGTCGCGTGCGATGTTCGTGGCCCCGCTGATGACATCATCCACGCTGCCCAGGCAGGTCATGAACACGCACCCGCTCTCGAGATAAGCGACGACGGTCGCTCCGTCCCTTTCGGGGAGTTGGCCCAATTGCTCATACAGGTCGGGACCAGGCACCAATCCCAGATTGCGGAATGTCACGAATTCCATACGGCTGATGAACTCTACTCCAAGGTTTGCCCCGTAGTCCCCTGTCGCGCCAGGCGACCGAGGCGCCAGGCGACCGCCAGCAGCGCCAGGGAGGCTACGCCTATGGGGCCACCGACCGCCAAGGCCCTTCGATAATGCGTCGGGTCGCAATCAAGACTGCGGGTGTGCACGCAGGCAGAAATGGCTTCACTGTCACCACTCGATAGGAGCCGATACCCGCGGTAGCCACGAAGGAGAAGGGCCGCCGACACCAACAAGGCTGCGATGCCCAACGCGCCAACGAAGCCAGCCGAGAGCAAATAGTAGGGGCGCCGGGACCCGCTAGGCATTCTCACTCCCCCTCATCTCACCGTCGGTGCGTGGGCACACGGTCAGAAGTAGCCAGCAAACCACGGCTGCTCCACTCGAAGTCCGCTAGGCTAGATAGCATGACCACGACGCCGGAGTAGGAGAGATTGACCGACGAGGAAGGATTGCACGCGGCGTGGTACATTGGGCGCAAGGGAGACACGAGATGATGTCCAAGGAGAACGCACTG
Source organism: Polyangiaceae bacterium (assembly GCA_046351325.1). GTDB lineage: Bacteria > Myxococcota_A > Polyangia > Polyangiales > Polyangiaceae > Xiheicaenibacterium. The sequence continues at coordinate 747,337 of JAXLYR010000003.1, forward strand.
GCGCTCGCCGAGCGGTTCGCCGCTGAGAAGTCGAGAGTCGAGGGATGCTGCATGGGTGACAAATGATCACGTCACCCCAGGAGAACGCGCTGATAGGTCGAATCGATGCTGTCGCCCCAGGCGCTTATGCGCAACTGGCCGACGTGTCGACGTTCGACGAAGAACAGGCGCGGCGTATTGCATGCGTGATTCTTCAGGCTTGCTGTGCTGCCCAGCACGTAGGCTCCATATTGGCCGGAAGGAAAGCATTTAAGCAGCTCCCCGTGGCCTGGACGAAAGTGAACCTCCAGTCGGTTGTCGGTGAAGCAGTCGACTTGACCGACGCTTGGGAGTTTCGTCGGTTCTTGGAACTTTTACATGAATCAAATTCAGAGATGTTGCGGGGGTATGTCGCCGCAGGTCTCAGCTCGAACGACCCCGAAATTTGCGAAATTGCGTGTGAGTTTGCGAATCAAGAGTCGTGACGGAGCATGGGGTGTCCGTCAGCGAGTCGCTGGACGGCCAAAAGCCGCTGTAGGTCGTCAAATGCGGGGACGAGGGCGGGTCGTGCGTGCGTTGCAGGAGCGAGACACGGTTTCGGGCACAGTTCGATGAAAGAACCGGGGAGCTCACGCGGAGCGGAGATGGATTGCCCGAGTGGCGGCTCGGTACAAATTCGAGGATCAGGGCGGCGGTCGATTCAGACTCGCGAAGGACTTGAAACCATGAGCTTCGATTCCCATCAGTTCCGTGCCCAACGAATGAACTGGAAGTTCCGGACGGCGGGTGGGAGCGGCGTGTTCATGCGGCAATACTCCGAGCTGCCGACTAAGACTCGGAACTGGATAGGGACTCGGATTGCCCTGAACCCGCACGAGATCCCTGTGATTGGTATGCGTGACTCGAACGATGTCTGGCTGATTGCGACCACGGCCAGGTTAGTATGGGGCTGTGATGGTCGTTCGACGGAGCTGTCGTACGCGGATCTCGATGGAGCTTCGCCCTTTCGCGAAGACTCAGCGGACGCAACGCTCGCGAACGTGGAGAGCGGTCGGCTGGTCCTGCGCACTGTGATTGGCGAACTCTCGCTCCAGGCCGAGCCGGGGCCGCCTTTTGTCGGCTTGTGGGCAGTGCTGGATATGCTCGCGCGGAGACCCGTGCCGACGGAGCCGTAGGTGAGCGCGGTGCGGTCGAGTGAGGCCCTATTGTTGCGCGTAAGGCTATCTGCCGGCTTCTCTTTCCATGAGAACCCGTGCAGCACCCGGATGCCCCATTTTTACAGCCCAGTCAAATGCGGTCGCGCCGTGGGCGTCCTGAGCCCGAGGATTTGCGCCCCAATCAAGGAGAATGTCCACGAGCTTGGTGCTGGGGGGGACGTCGACGCCCTCCATGTCAAGAGCGCGGATTGACGCTTGAACAGAACTATCGACCGCGTGATGAAGGGGCGTCTGTCCGTCGATTGGGGCCAGATTAGGGTCTGCACCGAGCTCGAGGAGCGTCCTCACTACGTCCGGGTCGCCGTTCTCGATCGCACAGGTCAGTGGGGTGTGGCCAAGGCCCAGGTGCACTGAGTTGATGCTGGTGGTCGAACGGGCGAGACTCGTGACCATCGACAGATCTCGCGCGCGGATGGCAGTCAGTAGCTGCGTCAGGGCTTCGTGCGTAGCCATATGTCTACATGAGCTCCCTGTGAGCGAGGCGCATTGAATCAGCCAACCACTGGACCTGTCCGCCTCAGCTCCACGGATGCCCCGAGGCCTGTCAGTACTTCCTCCACGCGCTCGGCCTCCACTCGAGCGCCAATAAGGACAGGGCCAGACTGTTTGGCTAGCCGCGTGGCCTCGGTGGGGGTGAGATCGAGCAGCGTTCTCAGCGCGCGAATGGCCATGAGGTGTCCCAAGTCAAGTAGCCACAGACCCCACGCGCCCTCCGCCTCTATCATTGCCACCTTCACCTCCGGTAGCAGCTCGTCCCCATCCGCTTCGAGCGCATCGCCGCAGTTCGCGCAATGGCTGGATTCGCCTGTCCGGAAAGAACCCTCTCGGGTTGACACGCGGTGCGCAATCGCAATTGAATGGCTGCATTGTGGGCAGGCTGCGTTGATGTGAACGACATGTGAACCCATTGCCTTCTGACTCCTGAAGAGGCATGCGACGCTGGATAATCCGTTCGTCGATAGAAGTTCGTCAACGGCGGTCGCGACAAATTCACAAATGCTGGCGCGACCCTGCGCGAGTACGTAAACTGACGAGTCTGTCATCTACGAAACCTCTCGTTGTCTGCAGCGTCGCATTGACACCGTCGTCGGCTGAGCACCGTAGCAAACTTGCAGCGGGAATCGCTTTCGCGTTGCGCAGGTTGAGGTGCTGTGCTCCCGTGAGCATCGCCAGCCTTCAAGGGGATTGGATGATCTCCTGCGGAGGATGCGCGTTCGTCTCGGGCGGGCGCGAACGACGACGCGAAGAAACGAGCGCGCGGAGTGGTGCGAGGGAACCTCCGTGTATCTCAGGCGCTTTGGGGCAGGACAAGGACCCGCGAGATGAGAATCCAGCCGGTGAATTCGCTCCGCGGCGAATACTGGACACGCAGAGCCGGTCTCGCATGCGAAATCTGCCGGCATGTAATCGAGTGTTTCTCGATTGCGTGGTTGGAGGATGGATGAAAGCTGAAGCGGTGATCATGATCACAAGCTCGTCCGACTGGTGCGCGGATGCGCGAAGAATATTGACCCAGGCGGGTTGGTCACCCGAACGAGACGTTGGACCAATGATAACTCTCTGGAAGGAGCGACTTGAACGCGCCGGGTTCGGGGAAATGTTTCCTGCTGCTCGGAAGATCCTTGCGGAGTTTGGCGGCCTAAGAACCGAGGAACGAGGGATTGGAGCGAGAGGAGCGCGCTCACGGGTGAGTTTCTACCCGGAGTGCGCAGTCGGGGAAGAAGAACGCTTTGTGCTGGACGACTGCCCAGCGACCTCGCTCTTTCCGCTGGGGGAAGTTGACGACGGGCAATGCTTTCTGGGAACGGACCGCGAAGGAAGGGTTTTCCTTGTCGACCAGGAGGCCAGAATGATCGCGAACAACATCTACGAGGCACTCGAGCGATTGGTCGGAGCCTAGGTGCGCGCCCATCGGTCAATGCTCCGTCAGCGACCCAGCGCGCCCAACTCATCTACAACCCAAACAACAGTACTTTCTCGATCTCTAACAATCTGCCCACGTGATAATCTGCCCAAGGAGCTCGGCGAATGCTAACAACAAAGTGCTCTGGAGACAGGTTACTCATTACGGCAGATGCGGACGCGCTCCTGCTCATCGTCGGATCCATGCGCGAAGCAATGGAGGCGCTCGACGACGATGAGTTTTCCGTGCGGACAGGATTCACGCGCGAGGAAGCGCGGGCCACTCATGACGTCTTGCTCGGTGCCTTTCGCGAGTGGAAGCGACAACCAAAGACGCGATAGAGGCTCGCCGTCAGGGTGCTCCGTCAGCGGCTCCTGGGGTAAGAGCGTGACCAAGGAGCGCCCCTTATTGCGCCTGGAGTAGTGGCGCACGCTGCCGGCCCGAGAAACCCGACCTCCAACCTTCTTATGAACCTCGAGCAGCTCACTCCGGATCTCGCCCTGACGCTGACGCGAGTCAGGGCAAGTTGCACCTACGATCGCGAGCTCAATCGTATCGGAAGTCAATCTATGAATAGCTGGCGCGTTTCCAAGTATGATCCAAGACGGCGCTCGGCCGATGGCAGCTACCCCGCGGAGACCTGGACCTCAGTCTCCGATATCGGTCGCGTGTTTGACAAAGAGGAGTTCACCGTCCGCGAGTATCTCGCAGTGGAGGACTCATACGTTCGAGTCGCGACACAGTTCCACCAGGACGCAGGCTGCCCAATCATGTTCGCTCGCGGCGTCGAAACGGCGGATTGTGAACCACGCTTGGATGGACGAGCCTGCCTAGCTCCACCCACCGAGGGAACCCCAGTAGAGGTCCACATGCTTACAGAAGTTATTCGCGCTTGTCTTCGTGAGGTCTTCTGGTGTCGCCTCGAATCGGCCGGCGCCCGATGGCAGATTCACTTTGGCTATGACTACTACATGTATCTGATTGGAGACACGCTGTCCGATATTCTGCGCGGCTTGGCCTCGCGCGGCGGATTGTTTATCGAAGCACACAAGTCACCGTGCCAGGAGCGTTAGTCGATGTCAGGCGGGTACTCTACCTACATGCCGAGCAAGTTCGTTCGACTCATATTCGAATATGGCTTCTCCGACCAGGACGCGGTCGAGGTGACGCAACGTGGCTACAGAAGCCACGTTTGGGTGGAGTTGAGCGATGGCAGCAAGCACGCCGTGACTTTTTTCGACCCCCAAAGGCTAGCCCAAGAATTGCTCAGTGAAGCCCAAGCCGGTAGACCGTTTGTCGCTGAACCGGGGCTGATAGTCTTGCGAGAGGTTACAAGAGAAAGTATGGAGAACGCAGCAAAGGTTCTCGCCAACGAGGGCTTCTTCGAGCCCCGCTCCGCACCCCCGTAGCCAGGGTGCGGAGACCGTCGCAGTGCTCTACGCGAACGATGCAAGGAACAAGATCCGATTCCCTCAGCGGTATCCTGATGGGTCGTTCGACCTGATTGTTCGAGTTGACGGGGTCTACGACGAATTGACAAACGTGGAGAAGTGGACCGACGCCCGGTGCCTCGAGAATGCCACTTGGGAGCGAACCTGGGAGGGTCGCGCCTGGCGTGTCAGGTCACTGAGTGATGGTATCCTTGTAGTGCGTGTACCCGTGAGTTCTGTAGCCAAATACCGGAAAGATTGGATGGCAAAGTATGTTGGCGACTTGTCACAACGCTATGCTGGCGCGAAACTGCTGGACATCAAGTCGGACACCGACGGCGGCACTCGCGCAGGATGTCACTCCGACGATGCCCTGTTGGAATATTGTCGCGATCTAACCACTTTGTCCCAGCCCTCTGGACCTCGAAGGAGGTGCTGAACTCTTCGTCGTTCATCTGCCCGAGCCGCGGCGAGTTGAGGACTACATCGCAATCATCTTTGCTTCAGCAGAGACCTATTGTTCGCTATTCGCAGCGTTCAACGTCCGGTCGGCGGAATGTCCGTCGTGACGGTGCTCCTCGATGGCACGCGTTTCGTGTACCCATTCGACGCGCCCCGTTCTATCTTGGGCGGGCCGTGGGAATGTTCCAATGCCCGACGCACGGTTTGTCACCTATGATTCAGGTCTGTGCCCACGCTTGTAGTGCGATAGAGGCCGGAGCATCATTGGTCGCCTCAGTCGAGATCGATGGTTGGGCGTGCGCAGCTGTGCTCTGCCCGATCTGTGCCGAGGGAGCCAAGCCACAGATCGCTGCGCATCGGAGCGCAAGGGAGAGCGGGCGATTCGTACTTGAGCTTGGAGAAGGCGGCCTGGAACCGGTCTGCTTTCACTGCGCCGCAGGATGGTACGGAGGACTGGGCCAAGGCCAGCTCTTCGACGCGATCGAGCAGGCGCGAAGTGCAGCCAAGGGAGGCACGAGATGATGTCCAAGGAGAACGCGCTGGCGATCGCTGAGCGGTTTGCCGCTGAAAGGTTGCACGTCGAGGGCTACTCCCTGGTGAACGTCGAAGTGAGGCAGGTCGCGGCGAGCGACTGGTCGTTCGGCTTCGCGCTGGCCGCCCCTGACGGTGTCACGGGGACAACACAGATCATTCTAGTCGACAAGACAACAGGTCGAGCCCGTACGCTCCGGCAAGCAATTGGTGAGGGGTGGAATGGGGGACCGCCCTCGACGTGTCCTTGCGGTAGCTCCGTACGGATCAACGGGATGGCTCTTCCGCCGGCGCTTGTCCGGGTCATTGAGGCCGATCTTTGGCAGCCGCCTCATGATGAGGTTTTGCGCGCGGTCTTCCACGACGAGCCGGTTCAGCCATCATTCTACTCGCTGAAGTATATGGAGTTCGAGAATGCGCATTGGGCTGCGCAAAGGGATGCGTTTTACCTCGGAAGTCAGGCCTCCGGGGCGGTGCCCGGGTGCCTCGAGCCAGCGCGGTCGATCCTCATTGGTGACTTGGGAATAGACATGCCGTTCGCGCTTGATTATCGCGACCCGAGTCGACCGCCCCAGGTGGTCTATCTGCATTCGAAGGACTCCAGTTGGCACCTCATCGCAGAATCGGTTGAAGTGCTGCTCGACCTGCTCCGCATCCCTGGAGGAGCGTCTCCGAATTCCTAGGAGTTCGAAGCACTCGACTGTCATGGCGCCCAGTCTGGTGTGGCTCCCAGTTGTGACACTGATGGCAGTGATGCGGGGCGACCGGTCCCTGTCGTAGACTGCGGATGATGACGTTGCCGCCCCCGGTCCCGGGCTTCGAGTCGTTCCAATGGCTCCATGAATCGATCCAAATCACGAGCCCCTGGGTGGGCATGTGGCCGCGTTGGGTGGTGTTGCCCAATGACGATGTGCTCGTTACTTGGCACGATCGAAGGGTTCGAGCCTCATGCTCCTCTCCGACGGACGCGTAGCAGCACAGTTGGGCTACACGACGTGGGTGATTCGGCCTGGCGTCGATGGAAGACTGACTCGAACAGACTAGTCGCGCGCGACTCTGCCAGTCCGTCGAGCACTGCGATTGCCATGTAGCGCCTGCTGGGTTCGTGCGACGGGCAAGCCCGAGGCTCGAGACGTCGCTCGTCCGCTGTCGCTCTTCGGGCTCGGTGCGCTAAGAACGCGGGATGTCCTCGACGATCGACTTCTATTTCGATCTGGTTTGTCCGTACGCGTACCTCGCCTCGCTCTCGGTCGATGCGATGGCCGCGCGCGCGGGTGCGTCGCTCCGTTACAAGCCTGTCCTGCTCGGCGGGGTGTTCCGGGCGATCGGTGCTGCGGACAATCCGGCGCGTCTCATGCCCGAGCCGAAGCAGCGGTATGGCGCGGTCGATCTGGCGCGTTGGGCTGAGCGCGCCGGTGTCGCGCTGCGGTTCCCCGAGAACCACCCGCGGCGTACGGTGCTCGCGCTGCGTGCGCTGCTCGCGACGGGAGAGATCGAGCGCGCGACACGAGTGCTCTACGCAGCGTATTGGCAGCGCGGCGAGGATCTCGAGGACCCCACGGTCGTGCGCGCCGCGCTCGATGGGGCTGGGCTCGATGGCGCGGCCGCGGTCGAGCGCGCGGGCTCGCCCGAGATCAAGCAGGCGCTCATCGGGCGCACCGACGAGGCTGTGAAGGCAGGTGTCTTCGGCGTGCCGGCGTTCGTCGTGAACGGGCAGCTCTTCTGGGGGCAGGACCGCATGGACTTCGTGGAGCTGGCTGCGCGCGCCCGCGAGCCCGCGCACCGCTTCTACTTCGATTACGCGTCGCCGTTCGCGTACCTCGGGCTGACGCAGCTCGCGTCGGTCGAGCTCCGCACGGCGTCCCATTTCACGCTCGAGCCGATCTTGCTGGGTGGGCTCTTCCGCTCGATCGGGACGCCCGACGTGCCGCTCCTCGAGATGAGCGAGCCCAAGCGGCTCTACGTCGGTAAAGAGCTCGATCGCTGGGCCGCGCGGTTCGGCGTTCCGTTCCGCTTCCCGAGTCGTTTTCCGATGCGGACGATCACGCCTCTGCGAATGACGCTCGCCTTGCGCGACGAGCCTGCGCGTCGCTCGCTGGCGCTCGCGATCGCGCGCGCTTACTGGGCCGAGGATCGCGACATCTCGAACGAAGACGAGCTCGCGGCGATCGCGGGGACGGTCCCTGGCGTGGACGGCAAGGCGCTCGTCGAGCTCGCAAAAGGGGACGCGGCGAAGGCCGCGCTGCGTGACCGAACGGCAGCCGCCGAGCGACGGGGAATCTTTGGTGTACCAACTTTCGAGGTGCGCAGGCCGCTCCGCGAGGGCACAGAGGACGTCACAAAGCCCGAGGATCTTTACTGGGGAGCCGATCGAATCGAGCTCGTCGTTGCAGCCCTGAAAAAATCCAGTGAGGCGCCTCAGATAGTTTGAGTTCAAAACAATCGACTGCCCGATGTAGGTCGAGGTGCCGACTGCAGAAACCCAAGTTTGTGGGTGGACAGACCGGAATGGGTTGCTTAAGAAAGATCGAGTTGAGAGTTCTGGCCGCCCTCCTCTCCATCGCAGCCATGTTGCCTGCTCCCTTCGCAGGCACGCGGGCCGCGCACGCGGATGAGGCTCCTCTCTCGCAGGGCACACGCGTTGCCGGCTCCGACTTCAAGGTCGGCGACGTCCTCGAGGCCCTCGATGATGTCTCGCTCGATGAGGCCGTCGTCGCCAAAGGGTCGAAGGTCAGCGTCTCCGGCAAACGGCGCGCCCTCAACAAGGTCATGTTCGACGTCGCGCTCGCGGACGGCCATGTGGTGAAGGGCGTGCCCCTCGCCGACATCGCGAAGAACTTCCGTCGCGTCGCCGACTGAGCACACCCGCAGCGAAGCAGAGAAGTTCGCCCGCGTGAGCTCTCCGCGGTACTGCGCGCAGCAACATCATGAGCGCGCAGTCCAAGAAAGTTCGGGTCGCGGTGGTGTTCGGCGGCCGCTCTTCCGAGCACGAGATTTCGATCCTCTCGGCGCGGTTCGTCGTCGCATCCCTCGACCGCAACCGCTTCGAGCCGGTGCTCGTCGGCATCGACAAAGAAGGCCACTGGCGCCTCGAGGACGAGGCGTTCCTCCTATCGCAAGCGCGTGACCCGCGCCTCGTTCGACTGAACGCCGCGGCGCCGTCCGCGAGGCTCTCGGTCGAGCACACGGAGCTCACGTCGGCCCGCGAGGCGCCGCGCGCGGAGCTCGCGATCCACGGTGAAACGAGCCCCCGCGCGATCGACGTCGTGTTCCCCGTCCTGCACGGGCCGATGGGGGAGGACGGCACGATTCAGGGCTTCTTCTCGCTCGCGGGTGTGCCGTTCGTGGGCGCTGGGGTGCTCGGGTCCGCGGTGGGCATGGACAAGGCCGTGATGAAGCGGCTGCTCGCGGAGGCGGGGCTCCCGATCGTGCCGCACGTCACGTTGCGAGCGCTCGAATGGGAGCGCGATCGGAGCGCGCAGCTCGACGCAGTGCTCGCGTCGCTCGGGGATGCGATGCGAGCGAGCGCGCTCTTCGTGAAGCCGGCGAACCTCGGGTCGAGCGTCGGCGTGTCGAAGGTGCACGACCGAGCCTCGCTCGAGCGCGGGATAGCGCTCGCGTTCGAACACGACGACAAGGTCATCGTCGAGGCTGGGGTCGTCGGTGTGCGCGAGCTCGAGTGCGCTGTCCTCGGGACGCTCGCGAGCGACCCCGAGGGGCGCGGCAAGCCGATCGCGTCGCGCGTCGGCGAGGTCGTCGTCACCCACCCCGACGGCTTCTATTCGTACGACGCGAAATACGTCGATGAGCACGGCGCAACGACCGTGATCCCGGCGAACCTGACCGCTGATGAGGAGCGTGAGGTCCGCGCGCTGGCGGTGCAGACCTTCGAGGCGCTCGAGTGCGATCACCTCGCGCGCGTCGACTTCTTCCGCGGCGGCGACGGGAAGCTCTACGTGAACGAGATCAACACGATGCCGGGTTTCACCGCGATCAGCATGTACCCGAAGCTCTTCGACGCGAGCGGGATCGGCGCGGTCGAGCTCGTGTCGCGCCTCGTGGACCTCGCGCTCGAGCGCGCAGCTCGCCGCGCGCGCCTCAAGACCTGAGTTGTGTTTTCAGCGGCGCGAGCTCGGCGCGCCGCCCAAGTTCGAGAGCGCCGCGAGCAGGTTCTGTGCGCCGGTCAAGGTGCGCTCGCTGGTCGCGGGCTTCGCGATGCCAGCCTCGCGCCGCGTGACGTAGAGCTCCTCGGGGACGTCGACGAGGAAGCGGCTGGGAACGCGCGGCGTGACACGACCGCGCGCGACGCGCTTCTCGGCGCGACAGAGGTAGAGCTTGTCCTTCGCGCGCGTGACGGACACGTAGAAGAGGCGACGCTCTTCGTCGAGGCTCGAGCCGGCCTCGGCGCCGACCTGCTGCACGTCGGTCGCGCGCTCGGTCTGCGTGCGTGAGTGGGGGAGCAGCCCCTCTTCCAAGCCGACGATGAAGACGTAGGGAAACTCCAGCCCTTTCGCGCCGTGCATCGTCGTCAGCGTCACGTTGTCGCCGCGCTCTTCGTCCTCTCCGTCCTCGCGCAGCGCGAGGATGCGCAGGAAGCCTTCGAAGGATTTCGCGTCGCCCTGACCGCGCTCGTCGCGCCGCTCGAAGAGGCGAAGGATGCCCTCGAGGTTGTTGATGCGACGGGTGGCCGCGGAGGCCGAGGGCGACGCAGCGTGCAGGTCGTTCTTGAGGCCGATGTCCTCGATGAGGGCGCGCGCGACCGCCGCCGAGGGCTCGCTTTTGTCGAAGCGCTGATGCGCGGCCTCGACCACGCGGACGAGCGCGCGGCAGCCCTCGATGGCCGCGGTCGACAGGCCTTGAATGGCGTGCGAGCGCGTGACGGCGGTCCAGAGCGAGAGCTTGTGAGCGGTCGCGTGCGCCGCGAGTTTGTCGAGCGCGACGTCGCCGATGCCGCGCGCCGGGTAGTTGATGATCCGCCGAACCGAGATCTCGTCGTCCGGGTCGAAGACGATGCGCAAATACGCGAGGAGGTCTTTCACCTCCTTGCGCTCGAAGAGCTGCGTGCCGCCGAGCATCGTGTACGGCACGCGGAGCTCCTTGAGGGCGCTCTCGATCTCGGGGCCCTGCAGGTTCGAGCGGTAGAGGACGGCGAAGTCGCGCGGCCGCGCTTTGCCCTCGCGCACGAGGTCGTCGATGGTCGTCGCGACGAAGCGAGCCTCGGCCTCGCCGTCGGGGCAGATGACCTGCTCGACAGGCTCGGAGGCGTCGCGTGTCGCGACGATCGTCTTCGCGTGGCGACGACCGCCGCTCCGCTCGAGGATCGAGGCCGCGACCTTGAGCACGTTCGCGGAGGAGCGGTAGTTCTCCTGCAATTTGACGACGCGCGCGCCAGGGAAGTGGTGTTCGAAGTCGAGGATGTTGCGGACGTCGGCGCCGCGCCACGCGTAGATCGACTGGTCGTCGTCGCCGACGACGCAGACGTTCTTGTGACCCTCACCCAAGGCGCGCATGAGCTCGAGCTGCGCGTGGTTCGTGTCTTGGTACTCGTCGACGATTACGTAGCGGTACCGCATGCGGTACTTCTCGCGGATCTCCTCGCGACGCTTGAAGAGGCGCACGGGCTCGCAGACGAGGTCGTCGAAGTCGACCGCGCAGAAGCCCCGCATCATCGAGACGTACTTCGGGTAGATGACCGAGGTGATCGTGTCGTATTCGCTCGGCTCGATCGCGTGTGAGCGCAGGCCGCGCTCGTAGTCCTCGGGCTCGATGAAGGCGTTCTTCGCCACCGAGATGCGACCGAGGATCGCGCCGACGTCGTAGGTTTTGCCCGTGCGGACGCCGCGCAGGGCCTCGCGCACGACGCCGCTCGCGTCGCCCTGATCGTAGATGACGAACTCGCCGCCGCGGTAACCGAGCGCGCGCGCTTCGGCGCGCAGCACACCGAGCCCGAAGCGATGGAACGTGCCGACCGTGAGCTCGTTCGCGGCCTTCTGTCCGACGAGCTTCGCGACGCGCTCGTGCATCTCGGCGGCGGCCTTGTTGGTGAAGGTCATCGCGAGGATGCTGCGCGCGGAGACGCCGCGCTCGAGCAGGCGCGCGATGCGCATCGTGACGACGCGCGTCTTGCCCGAGCCAGCGCCTGCCAGCACGAGCATCGGCCCGAGATCGTGCTCAACCGCCGCGCGCTGCGACGGGTTCAACTGGTCTGCCACCACGATCCGCATAGCGGAGCTTTTCGTGGGGCGGGAGCTTGACTCGACCGGAACGGCCTGGGAAAAGTCAGGGGGCGGGTGGCTTGAGCTCTGCTCGCATGAGCCGGCGTCCACAAGCGGGTCGCATCTTGTCGAGCAAGTCCTCCATCGTCGCGTCTTCTGATGAACCCACGGCGGCGCGAACCGATGCGCGCCGCCTCAAACAGCGCATCCTCGACGCGCTCGCGCACGCGCTGCGAGTCGGCGCGCGGAGCGGCACCGTCGGCGCCCTCGTCGGCGTGGTCATCTCGATCGGCGAGCAGATCGCCACGCAGGTGAGCACGCAGGCCCACGACGGCCCGCACGTGCTCGATCGCCTGCTCGGGGCGCTGATGTCAGCCGCGTTCTTCTGCGCGGCTGCGTTCGGCGGCGGGTTCTGGGGCGCGGTCGTGGCGCGAGCGCTCGCTCGGCGTGCGCACTCGCGTCTTCAGGCCGCGCTCGCCGCGGTGGCCGTCACGCTGATCGTGCTCTTTCACGCGATCGCGCTCGGTTGCAAGCTGATGCTCGGCTCGGCCCTCACGATGACGGGCCTCAAATTCTTCAAGAACAGCGCGCGCCACATGATGGCCGCGTTCGCGACGCAGTACGTGAAGTACTTCATCGCGATCGGCGTGGTCAGCGTCCTGCTCGGTGTGTTGGTCGCGTTCGCGATGCGCGCGGCGACGCGGCAGCTCTCGGTTCGTCGCGCCGAGGTTGCGGTCGCGTCGCTCCTCGCGGCGCTCGCCCTCGTCTCGACGAAGGCTCCGCTGCCCAGCGCGTTCGCGCGCGGCGTGTCACAGACCAACCCGGAGATCGCGCTCATCGCCTCGGTGCACGGTCCGCGCGGTCGCGGCCCGTGGCAGCTCGGGGGCGCGGCGGCGCAGCAGCTCGTCGAGAGCGCGAGCGCCAGCCCCAAGATCACGACCACGGAGGACTGGGCGCGCGTCGCTCGCGAGACCGGCGACCGACCGAATTTCGTGCTCATCACGCTCGAGTCCGTCGGCGCGAACCACGTGGGTTTTCTCGGCTACGACCGCGGCGCGACGCCGAACCTCGATCGCATCGCGAGCGAGAGCCTCGTGTTCGCCCGGGCGTACGCGACCGCGACGCACTCGAACTACTCGCAGATGGCGATCCTCTCGTCGCTCTTCCCACGGCGCGGCACCGGCCTCGATATGTACGAGCGGCTCGACTACCCGCGGGTGCTCCTGCACGACTTCGCGTCGGTGCTGGGCTACGCGAGCGCGACGCAGTCCAGCCAGGACGAGACCTGGCAGGGCATGCTGCGATTTCAGACGACGGGCACGCCGGTGCACTACCGACACGCGCTCGATTACCAAGGTGATCACCTCGATTTGGTGACCGAGGGCATCGTCCCCGACGAGACGACCGCGCAGGACGCCATCAAGTGGATCGACAGCCTCGAGCCGAACAAGCCGTTCTCGCTCTACGTCAATTTCCAGTCGACGCACTTCCCCTATCCGATCCCGCCGAGCGCGCTGCACCCGTTCGGCCCTGGCGAGCCTGAGGGCACGTTCAACTACGTTCGCTGGGATCGCGAGGAGCTGCCGGTCATCCTCGATCGCTACGACAACGCGCTCTATTACGTCGACACGGCGGTCGGCTACATCTTCGACGCCCTGGAGGATCGCGGGCTGCTCGAGAACACCGTCTTCGTCGTGACGTCCGACCACGGTGAGTTCTTCTTCGAGCACGACATCGTCACGCACGGTCGCACGCTCTACGAAGAGGAGAGCCGCGTGCCGTTCATCGTGCGCTATCCGCGCGTGCTCGACCCGGCGGTCGTGACCGAGGCCGTGTCGAACTTGGATGTGCTGCCGACGATGCTCGACCTCGCGGGCTTGCCCCCGCACCCCGCGCACCAGGGGGAGAGCGACGTGCACCTGCGCGACCCGAACGAGAAGCGCAAGACCGGCGTCTTCATGAACATCCAGGGTTGGAAGCTCTACGACGGCCTCGTTTGCATGCCGTACAAGCTCATCTTCGACCCGGATACGCAGGCGACGATTCTCTACGATCTCGTCGCGGACCCCCACGAGATGAAGGACGTCTCGGGCGAGCACCCCGCGATCACGCTCGCGCTCTCACAGACGTTGCACGCGCAGCTAGACGCGCAAGAGCGCTATCACGCGGACGACGCAGAGGGCCGGTCGCTGCGGGCCGATCGGTTCGCGCCGCGCCTCTTGGCTTGCCCCGACCTGCCCGCGCAGTAGCGCCCGAGAAAAGAATCAGCTCGCGGGCGGGGCTTCACTCGTGAGCTGAAGCAGCGTGTTCTGGAAGCCCTCGACCTCGAAGACTGCGAGGCCGTCCTCGGTCTTCTTCGGGGCGATGATCTTCCACTCGACGACCTCTTTGCCCTTGTCGTTGGTCTTCACCTCACCGACGGCGAGGTTCGCGGTCGTGAGCTTACCGAGCGGTAGGCGGATCTCGAACTTGGGGCCAGCGGTCGTGATCGCGATGAAGGTCTCGGCGGGCGGCGACTGCGCTTGGAGGCGATAGGCAGACCCAGCGCCGCCCTTGGCCTTTGCCGGCGGCTTCTTGTCGACCATGAAGGTCACGAGGTAGTTATCGCGCAGCGCGTACTCGGGGAGGATGAAGCGCGCGCCGTCACCGGTGAGCTTGAACTTGGCCGGCGGCTCGGCGACGCCTTCGCTGATTTTCTCCTTGCCCTCGAAGGTCATCGGAGTGCGGCCGCTGGGCGGGGGCGTGCTCGGCTGCGAGGAAGCGCTGGCGGTCGTCGTGGGCTCGGCCGACGCAGTGGTCGAGGCCGTGGCTGACGGTTGTGTTTGCGTCGAGGACGCAGCGGAGGCCGACGGTTCCGCGGAGGTGTCCGCTTGATTGTCGGGGCCCTTGTTCGAGCTGCACGCGGCGAACACGGCCGCGATCGTCAGCGGTGCCATCAGGAGCGCGTAACTTTTCATGGCGGAACCTCTCGTGCGGGAGTTCGGGGTCGGTGCGGCACGACTCGCTGGGATCTCCAGGAGGGAGCCCGATACGAGACGCGCGACCGCCAGCGGATGGCTCATGTTCGGGCCTCCGCATCGGCCCCTCGCTCCGCGTTCTTGCGCGCTCCTTGATCCTTTCGGACTGCGCTGCAATAGCAGAGTGAAAGTCATGACCAAGTTGCGTGTCGTCGCAAGTCTCGCCGCGCTTTCGCTGACGTTGTTCAACGCGTGCACCGACCCTCCGCCCAAGGCCAAGGAGCCAGTGGCTACGGCGAGCGCCACCGCGAGCGCCACGGTCTCGGCGGACATGACCCCGAACAAGGCGTCGCTCGATCCGGTGCCGGTCCCATCGGGTGTGGTCGCACGCGGTCGTGTGAAGAGCGTGAAGACCATCTTGCTCGCGACGAGCGGCATGAGCGGCGGCGACCCGAGCATGGTCGACAAGGCTGCGCGCGTGCTGCTCGCGCAGCTGCTTCAGGAGCGGCGCGCGCTCCGCCTCGACGTCGATGGGCTGGCGCTCGCCGAGCAGATCGAGCTGAACGGTCCCGTCGACGCGATCGTGACGATGGGTGACGGCGCGAAGCCCAAGATCAACATCGCGTTCGCGTTCGATCTCACCTCACTCGAGGCCGCACGTGACGCAGCGGGCGCGTCGGCCGCGGACGGCGGCAACGGCACGTGGCTCATCGGCGGGGAGAAAGCGCACGGCCTCTGCGCGCTGATGCCGGCGGTCGGCAAGACCAACGGTCGACTCGTGTGCGGCAGCGGCGAGGACGACATCAACACGCTCGGCCCCTACCTCACGCGGACCGCTCCGACCGAGGCCTTGCCCACGCAAGACGTCCTCATCGATCTCGACATCGCGTCGGCGAACGAGCGCTTCGGCAAGCAGCTCGCTCAGCTCACGCCCGCGCTCCCGCAGATCATCGCGAAGAAGCTCGGCACCGGGAACAAGGCGTTCGACACCGCGCTAGAGGAGGGCGCGCGCACGCTGACGGCCGATCTGCCGGCGCTGCTCGGCGACGTGAAGAAGGCGCGGCTCGAGGGCATCGCCGACGACAAGAAGGGGATCGATCTCACGTTGAGCGCGAGCTTCGTCGACGCGCCGAAGTCGTGGCTCGGCAAGCTCGCGATGACCTCGCCGGCCCATCCCGCGCCCGATCTCTTTTGGCGTGGCCCGGCCGACGCTTCGGGCGCGATGTTCGTGAACATCGGTGATCCAGCGGCCTTCGGCGAGATCACCAAGGCCCTGAAGAAGCTCGCACTCGGCGCGCTCGAGGGCGCGGGCAGCGACCAAGAGCGGAAGAAGCTGGCCGATCTCGCGGAGCTCCCCTTCGCGAAGGACTCGGTCTTCGTCGCGTACGGCGGCGCGGGTCGCATCACCCCCGCCAAGAAGCCGGCGAACGAAAAGGAGAAGTGGCAGGTCGGGCTCGACGGGACCTTCGGCTGGTACATCCTCGGGACGAATCAGAACTCGAAGGCTTGGACGAACTGGCTCGACGCCGTGGTCGACGGGTTCAACCAGCCAGGCATCCAGAAGGCGCTGAAGAACTGGCTCGGCAAGTCGACGACTTTGACGTTGTCAAAGGGTAAAGCCCCGAAGAAGCTGGGCGCCGGCGCGCAGGCCATCGACATCTCGTTCTCCGACTCCGACGGCCAGTACACGGTCGCGGGGGCGGGCGCGATCGTCGTGCTGCCCGACGGAGACAACACCTGGGTCGGCATCGGCTTCGACAAGAACGAGCTCGCCGAGCGACTGCTCCGCGCGAAGGACGGGCAGATGTCGATGAAGGATCGCGCTGACGCCGGCGCGCTGCGCGACGGCGAGACGCTCGCGGCGATCTTCGGCTCGCTTCGCTCGCTGCGTGGCTCGATCGTGCAGGGCGCGCTCATGAGCACGCCCGACAACATGAACCCGGCCGACGCGCTCGTGGCGATCGTCAGCAAGGTTGACGGATTCTTCGATCAGCTGCCGGCGAAGGGTAACACCCCCGTCGTCATCAAGACCTCGCGTGAGGGCTCGAACGTCGTCGTGCGCGGCATCCTCAGCAAGGAGGTCCTCGCGGATCTCAACGTGATGGGCCAGAAGGCCGCGGAGGCCGCGCAGCGCGGCCAACCCTGAGCTCGCGTCCTTCTCGCAGCGTGATCGCGACGGTACGCTGGGCCTCGGAGGTTCGCTATGCGGCTTTCTTGGATGCCCTCGGCCGTCGCTCTCGCGGCGCTCTTCGTCTTCGCGTCGGCGTGTGACGGTTGCAGCGACGACGACACGTCGACCGCTTGCGACAAGCTCGGCAACGAGTGCGGTAAGACCTGCACCAACGACGGCGACTGCAAGGCCGGCCTCTATTGCGGCGCGAGCGACACGTGCACCGCTGACTGCACGCCGAGTGGCGGCGAGTGCGGCCCGGGCAAGTCGTGTGACCTCCGCGGGCACTGCATCGACGAAGCGGGTGGCACCGGCCAAGGCGGCAGCCAGGGCAGCTTCATGGGTGACGGCGGCTCGGTCGGGCAGGGTGGTGACTGCGGGCAGGTCAACGTCGATTTCGCGCCGCAGATTCCGACGGTCGTGCTGCTCGTCGATCAATCCGGCAGCATGACGGACGCGTTCGGCGGTGGGACGCGCTGGGACGTCCTGCACGACGTCCTCATGAACCCGACGACAGGCGTGGTCTCGCAGCTCGAGAGCCAGGTCCGCTTCGGTCTCGCGCTCTACACGGGCACCGATCAGGACTGCCCGGCGATCTCGCAGGTGAACATCGCGATCGGCAACCGCGACGAGATCGAGGCGGTCTACGGGGCGGCCGCGCCGATCCAAGAGACGCCGACGGGCGACTCGATCAACGAGATCCTCCCCGGCATCGTCGGGTTCAACGAGCCAGGGCAGAAGATCATCGTGCTCGCGACCGACGGCGAGCCCGACACCTGCGCCGTCCCCAACCCCCAGAACGGTCAGCCCGAGGCGATCGCCGCAGCGCAGGCGGCCTTTCAGGCAGGCGTGAACACGTACATCATCGCGGTCGGCTCGGACGTGAGCCTGCAGCACCAGCAGGACATGGCGAACGCCGGTGTCGGCAAGCCGCTCGATGGGAGCCAGGGCAACGCGCCGTATTACCCCGCGGGCGATCAAGCGGCGCTCGTCGCGGCCTTCAACGAGATCATCAACGGCGTGCGCTCGTGCGTCCTCAACATCAGCAAGGCCATCGACCCCGCGAAGGCCGGTGAGGGACACGTCTACGTCGACGGCGTCGAGATCGGTTACCAGGACCCGAACGGCTGGCAGCTCGACAGCCCCACGCAGATCGAGCTCCTCGGGACCTCGTGTGAAGCCATCCAGAACGGCAACCACACGGTGACGGGCGTGTTCGACTGCAACGCGATCATCCCGCAGTAGTCCCCGCTAAAGACCGTCCCCGGGGGGACGAACGCATCGGCTCGGGGCCCTACGCGCGCCCGCTACGAGGTGAGCCCCGGGGCCTCGCGGCCCGTCGACGACACGTACTCCGTGTAGCCGCCGCCGTACTGCGTGACCTTGCCGCCGTCGATCTCGAGCACGCGGTTGCTGAGCGAACGCAGGAAGTGGCGATCGTGTGAGACGAAGAGCATCGTCCCCTCGAAGTTCGCGAGCGCCTCGAGGAGCATCTCCTTCGTCGTCATGTCGAGATGGTTCGTGGGCTCGTCGAGCACGAGGAAATTCGGCGGGTCGTAGAGCATCGTCGCGAGGACGAGGCGGGCCTTCTCCCCGCCGGAGAGCACCGAGCACGGCTTCTCGATCTCGTCGCCCGAGAAGCCGAAGACGCCGGCGAGCGTGCGGAGCGAGCCCTGCGAAGCCTTGGGGAAGGCAGCGATCAGCGTGCCGAGCACCGTGCTCGTGGGGTCGAGCAGGTCCATCGCGTGCTGCGCGAAGTAAGCCATCTTCACGCTCGCGCCGACGACGACGCGGCCAGCGTCGGGCTGCGACGCGCCCGCGACGAGCTTGAGCAGCGTCGACTTGCCCGCGCCGTTGATGCCCATCACGCACCAGCGCTCCTTGCGCCGGATGAGAAAATCGAAGTGATCGTAGATGCGGCGCGTGCCCCAGCCCTTCGACACGCCCTCGAGGCGCGCGACGTCGTCGCCCGAGCGAGGCGGATCGCGGAAGTCGAACTTCAGCTTCTTGCGCCGGCGCGGTGGATCGACGCGCTCGATCTTCTCGAGCTTTTTGACGCGGGACTGCACCTGCGCGGCGTGGCTCGCGCGCGCCTTGAAGCGCGCGATGAAGGCCTCTTCTTTGGCGAGCATCGCCTGCTGGCGCTCGAACTCGCTCGCTTGCTGCGCGTCGAGGAGGGCGCGCTGCTTCTCGTAGAAGTCGTAGTCGCCCGAGTACGTGGTGAGCTCGCCGCCGTCGATCTCCACGATGCGCTTCACCACGCGGTTCATGAACGCGCGATCGTGGGAGGTGAGGATGAGCGCGCCCTCGAAGCTCTGGAGGAAGGACTCGAGCCACACGATCGACTCGATGTCGAGGTGGTTCGTCGGCTCGTCGAGGAGCATGACGTCGGGCTTCATGAGCAGGATGCGCGCGAGCGCGACGCGCATCTTCCACCCGCCGGAGAGCGCGCCGACGTCCATCTCCATCGTCTCCTGCGAGAAGCCGAGTCCCGCGAGGATCTCCCGAGCGCGTGCGTCGAGTGCGTACCCGCCGAGCTGCTCGAACTGGGCTTGTACTTCACCGAATTCCTCGATGTGCTCTTCGAGGAGGTCGGCTTGATCGGGGTCCCCGAGCGCGGCCTCGAGGTCGCGCAGCCGCTTCGAGACCGCGGCGACGGGGCCCGCGCCGTCGAGGGTCGCGGCCACGACGGGCTGCCCCTTCATCTCGCCGGCGTCCTGCCCGAAGTGCCCGATGACGACGTTCTTCTCCACGACGACCTGGCCGGCGTCGGGCTGCTCCTCGCGCGTCATGAGGCGGAAAATCGTGGATTTCCCCGAGCCGTTCGGCCCGACGAGGCCGACCTTGTCGCCGCGGAACACCGCGAGCGACGCGTCGACGAAGAGGATTTGGCTACCGTGGCGCTTGGAGACGGCGTCGAGGCGAATCACACTGAGAGACCTTTCCCGGGCGCGAGCGTCTCCGCTCGGCGCGGGCTTACTAGCACGTGCGCCGAGGTTCTCGCGATGGATTGGGCCCTGCGACAGCAGCTGACGCGGCTACGCCAGCTCGGCGTGCGCTTCGCCGCGGTCAGCCTCAAGCGCTCGCGTGAGGGGCTCGCGCGCGCGGCCCAAGCCTTCGTCGAGCCCGAGCATGTCGCCCGCGTGCTCGGGGCGCGCGCGGGGCAGCGCATCGCCTTCGAGCGGTTCGTGCGAACCGACGTCATCACGTGGCGCGGGACCCATCCTCCGATCGAGTGGCTCGGGCGGGGTCAGACCGCGGTCCGCTTCGATCGAGGCGTGGGGCAGCCCGCGCTCGAGATCGAGGTCGACACGCTGAGGAACGACTGGCTCGCGAGCTGGCCGGGGCTCTACGTCGTGCCCGACGCTCGGCGTGCTGTCGTCGTCGGCATCGACTACGAGATCCTCCACTGTGACGCGTCCGGGAGCGCGTCGCCCTACCGCTGAGGCTCGGGCTGCGGGCAGTCGAGCGCCGTGACGCGCCCGTCGATCGACAAGCCGACGTCGTTCACGCGGAGCGTGGCGTTCACCTTCGCGGGGAGCGCGCCGCTCGGATCCGCGGGGCCGAGCTCGACGCGCGCGGACTGCGAGGTGTCGATGCGCAGGCCGCCGAGGGTGGTCTGCGCGAGCAGCGAGTCGCCCATGAGGTGCACGTGATCGACGACGCCGTCCGCGTCGATGAACATCCGGATCGCGAGGTCGCCGTGGGGGACGTTGCCGTCGCAGTCGATCGGCGCGTTCTGAAACCAGAGGACGCGCTTGTCTCCGTCGTGCTCGAGGATCGCGCCCGTGATCGGGATCGCGAGCCCGCCGAAGGTCACGCGCACGTCTGCTTGCGGGCGCTTCGGCGCGTCGTGGATCCGCTTCTCGCCGCAGCCCTTCGCCTCGAGGAGGCCCTCGACGAAGAGCTCGGGCGGCGGATCCTGCTTGAAGCCCTGCGGCGTGCTCGCGACGCGCACGCGCGCCGAGATGGAGCTGCCCACGATGGGCGTCGACCCCGAGACGATCGCGGCGCCGTAGTCGCTCTCCCCGTGAAAGGCCGAGTAGCCGACGCCGACGACGTGCCACTCCGTCGTTCCAGTGCCCGTGACGACCTGCCCGAATTCGAGCGTGAACCGCTCTTCACCGGGGCGCGGCGAGTAGCCGTTCGACGTCACGTCCGAGCACACGAGCGGTAGGTTCGCGACGTGGATCTCGAAGCCGCGTCCGCCCGAGTGGGTCGCGAGCGCGCCCTTCACGACAAATGGTTTGCCCCCAAAAGTAATGACGGCGGGCGTCGCGGGCGGCGGGGGCGCGCTGGGTGTGCTGGGGGATCGCCCAGCGGAGGACGCAGGGGAGGACGCAGAGGCGGCGCCTGGCTCGGAGGCCGAGTCGACGTGCCCTCGCACGTCGCCGCCGAGCTCAGTCGCGGGCCGGCTCGTGCGCTTGGACGGCGTCTTCAGCTTGCAGGCGGCCGTGCCGAACGCGGCGACGAGGCACACCCAAGCGAGCCCGAGGCGAAGTCTCGAGGTCATGCTCGGAAGAGCGCCAACGCGAACCACGCCTGTGGATCGGTCTCGACGTGGTCGACGACGAAGCCCGCGCGACGCGCGAGCCCGTCGAGATCGTCGATCGTGAATTTGTAGGAGTTCTCCGTGTGGATCGGGCGGCTCGGGTCGAGCTCGAGGCGCTCGCCCCCGAGCGAGACCGCGTGTGAACGCAGGGGCACGAGGTGCATCTCGATGCGCCGCCGGCGTGGCTCGTAGAAGGCGCGATGCTCGAAGTCTGCGGGGTCGAACGTGCCGCCGAAGCGGTGGTTCAGGTGCGCGAGCAGGTTGCGATTGAACGCAGCCGTGACACCCGCGGCGTCGTTGTACGCGGCGTGGAGGATCGCAGGGTCTTTGACGAGATCGGCCGCGAGCAAGAGCGCGTCGCCGGGCGAGAGGCGCGCGCGCAGCGAGGTGAGGAACGCGACGGCCTCCGCGGGCTCGAAGTTGCCGATCGTCGAACCCGAGTAATAGACGAGCCGCGGCGCGCCGCTCGGGAGCTCGCGGTACGCGCGCTCGTCGGTGAAGTCGCCGAGGAACGGCGAGAGCGAGAGGTCGGGGCGCGCGCTATGGAGCGCGGCGCACGTGGCGTCGAGCGCCGCGCGCGAGATGTCGATCGGCCGATAGAGACAGGGCCTGTCGAGGTGCTCGAGGAGCGCGAGGATCTTGTCGCCGCTGCCCGACCCGAGCTCGATGAGCGCGGCCCCGGCGGGCACGCGCGCGCCGAGGCCTGCGCCGCGCTCGCGAAGGATCGAGAGCTCCGTGCGGGTCGGGTAGTACTCGGCCGTTCGCGTGATCGCGTCGAAGAGCCGAGAGCCCGCGGCGTCATAGAAATAACGAGGTGAAATGGTCGGTGGCGAGCCGCGCAGGCGCGACAAAACCAGAGAGAGCTCGGAGTCCTCGCCAGATCCGGGAAGGTCGTCGGCCATGTTCGCCCCCTACGCGGTCGCCGACTTGGCGAGCCGCAACCCCGTCATGGGCCAGCGCTGATGCGGATAGAAGAAATTCCGATAGCTCGCGCGCGCGTGGCCGCGTGGCGTGATCGCGGCGCTGCCGCGGAGCACCCACTGCGATGACATGAATTTGCCGTTGTACTCACCGACTGCGCCTGGCGCAGGTCGGAAGCCGGGGTAGGGCTCGTACGCGCTGCGCGTCCACTGCCAGACCTCACCGAGGAAGCCGTGCGCGCGCGGGTGCCACGTCCCGTCCTCGAGGGCGCGCGCGGCGCTCGGATCGATCCCTTGCGCGGCGTGCTCCCACTCGGCCTCGGTGGGCAAACGCGCGCCCGCCCACTCCGCGAAGGCCGCGGCCTCGTACGCGGAGACGTGGCAGACGGGCGCGTTCGGATCGAGCGGGAACGCGCCGTGGCACGTGAGCTCGAGCCACTCGCCCTGCGAGGAGCGACGCCAATAGAGCGGCTGCTCGATGCTCCTCTCGTTCACCCAGCTCCACCCGTCGCTCAGCCACAGCGACGCTGTTCGATAGCCACCGGCTCGGATGAACTCGAGCCACTCGCCGTTGGTCACGAGCCGCGAAGCGAGCTCGAAGGGCTCGAGGAATCGGCGGTGCGCGGGGCCCTCGTTGTCGAACGCGAAGCCCGCGCCCACGTGGCCGATGCGAACGACGCCACCCTCGAAGGCCTTGAACGAGAGCGGCGCCGCCGGACATGGCTCGAGCGCGCGCGGCCGGTGCGCAGGCTGGAGCGGGCTCTCCCCGAAGTTGAACTTCACGTCCATCACGAGGAGCTCTTGGTGCTGCTGCTCGTGGTGCAGGCCGAGCTCGACGAGCGCGAGCGTGCGCTCGTCCATCGCGCCGCGCTCGAAGAGGCGCTGCATCGCCGCGTCGACGTGCTCTCGATAGCGGACGACCTCGCGCACGGTGGGGCGCGAGAGGTGCCCGCGCGCGGGCCGCGGGTGACGAGGGCCGACGGCCTCGTAGTAGGAGTTGAAGAGCTCGCGAAACGCGGGGTTGAAGGCTCGATAATCGCCACCCCGAGGCTCGAGCACGAAGGTCTCGAAGAACCACGTCGTGTGCGCGAGGTGCCACTTCGGCGGGCTCACGTCGGGCATCGCTTGGACGACGCAGTCCTCCGGCTCGAGCCCGTCCACGAGGTCGAGCGTGACACGCCGCACCGTGCTGTAGTCGAGGCCGCCCAAAGCTTCCGTCCTCCCACCCTACGAATAGAGGAAGCGTCGGTTACGCGGGGAGGATTTCGGCTCGTCCGAGGGGATCGTTTGAGCACCGACGAGTTCTACGCGACGCGGTGCGCGAGCAATCGAAACGCGGGGGCGATGACCCGATCCTCGAAGCGAGAGTGATGGACGAGCGCGACGTCGAAGGACTCGAGCGCGTGGAGCATCGCACGCTCGGCCGCGTCTCCGCGCTCGGGCTCGAGCTTCGAGCGCAGCGCGGCGAGCTCCGTGAGGCGCGAGGCGAGCTCGACGTGCTCTTCCTTCATCGCATCGATTCGGTGAAGGGACTTGACGAGTGCGCCGAACCGGAGCTCCCGCTTCGCGTGGAAGAGCTGCACGCGTTCGAAGATCGTCTCCTCCTCCTCGTGCATGTGGTGCCGCAGCGAGCGGATGAGCTCGCCGTAACCCGCGAGCACGGCCTGCCAAGCCTGCGTCGCCCGCGCGCTGCCGAGGCGAAGCACGGCCTCTTTGATCTCGGTGATGCGCGCGTGAGCGACCGGGTGATGGTGGGACAGCACCGTCACCACGGCCTCGTGGAGGAGCAGCGCGGCCTCCTCCTCGGTGAGCGCGCCGTCAGGCATTGACCGTGATGGCCTTCCACGCGAGGAGCGCGCCGTCGCTCTGTTGCTCGGTGGAGAGCGTGACCTCGTCGAGCGAGAGGTTCGACTCGGAGATGACCTGATCGCTCGCGTTGAGGACGTAACCCTGGCCGGACGGTTGGTCGTAGTTCTCCACGTTCGAGTAGATGTCCGTCTTCAGATCCTCGGGGAAGAAGAGCTGCGAGACCAAGGTCTCCTGGCCGTTCACCGTGACGCGGAAGTGGATGTGCGTCGTTCGGCCGCCGTACCAACCGGGGAAGTTCGTGTCGAACGTCACGCGGCCGCTCGCGTCACCCGTCTGGATGCCGCGGTACCACGAGGCCGCCGCTGCGGTCGCGTCGCCGCCCGTGCAGAAGTCGTCGTTGCTCCCGTCGATGTCGCCCGAGTAAACGCCGTGTGTATCGCAGTGCCAGATCTCGACGACGGCGTTCGGGATAGGGTTGCAATCTGCGTCGAGGATCAGCAGCTCGAGGCGCGTCGGGACGCCAGGATGATCCTCGCTCACGTCCTTTCGCGTGGGGCTCGGCGCGTGGCACGGACCCTCGGTGGAGGAGAGGTAGACAGAGCAGGTCGAGCCCACCCCGGACGCGAACGGATCGCCGTAGTCCTTGCCGCTCATCACCGAGGTCCCCTCGCTGGCCCATTCGCCGCTCGCCGCACCGGTGCCGCCCGAGCCGGCGCCCCCCGCGTTGGTCGCTCCGCCCGAGCCGCCCGCAGTGCCACCACTGCCGCCGCTGCCACCCGAGCCGCCGGAGTCTCCGCTCGAGCTGTCGTCCGCGCAGCCCGGGAGCAACCCGAGCGCGGCAACACCCAACATCTGCAACGCGCTTCGTCGTGAGGTCTCTTGGATCGTCATCAAGGAGAGACCTTGTCGCCTCCGTGCGCGATGGATCTGAAGCGGCCGTTAGCGATTGTTAACGAGCAGATCGTTTGAGCTCCGACGATCGCGAGCCACGCGCGTCTTTCGCGGCCCCGCCCGGTCGGATACGGTCGCCGTCGTGATCGCCGTCTCCGAGCTCACGAAGGCCTACGGAGCGCGCGCGGCGGTCGATCGCGTCTCGTTCGAGGTCGGCCGCGGCGAGGTCCTCGCCCTGGTGGGGGGCTCGGGGAGCGGCAAGACGACGACGCTCAAGATGATCAACCGGCTCATCGAGCCGACCTCGGGCAGCGTGCGCATCGACGACCGAGACACGCGCGAGCTCGCGCCCCACGAGCTCCGTCGCCGCATCGGCTACGTCCTGCAGAACATCGGCCTCTTCCCGCACATGACCGTCGAAGAGAACGTCTCGATCACGCCGCGCCTGCTCGGCTGGGCCCCGGCGAAGATCGCCGCGCGCGCCCGCGAGCTCCTCGAGCTCGTCGAGCTCGACCCCGCGATCGTCGCAACGCGCGCGCCGAGCGAGCTCTCCGGTGGGCAGCGCCAGCGCGTCGGCATCGCGCGCGCGCTCGCCGCGGACCCGGAGATCATGCTGCTCGACGAGCCCTTCGGCGCGCTCGATCCGATCACGCGTCGCAAGCTGCAGCGGCTCCTCCAGCGGATCGCGCGCACGCGGTCGCTCACCGCGATCTTGGTGACGCACGACATCGCCGAGGCCCAGCTCCTCGGGACGAAGCTCGCGGTCATGCACGCCGGCAAGCTCCTGCAGATCGGCGCGCCCGACGACGTCGCGCGCGCACCGGCCGACGACTACGTGCGCGCGCTCCTCGCTGGAGACGACCTCGAAGACGCCGCGGAGCCCTCGTGAAAGAGCAGCTAGCGCTCCTCCCTGGCTACCTCGCGGCGCACGTGCGGCTCGTCATCGTGGCGCTCATCGTTTGCTTCGCGGTGAGCGTGCCCATCGGGGTCCTCGCCACGCGTTCGGCGCGCGTCGAGCGCGTCGCCGTCGGCCTCGCGAGCATCATCCAGACCGTGCCGGCGCTCGCGCTCCTCGCCGTCATGGTGCCGCTCCTCGGCTACCTCGGCGCGCCCGCGATCGGGGTCGTCCCCGCGCTGCTCGGGCTCACGCTCTACTCCGCGCTCCCGATCCTGCTCGCGACCATCACGGGCCTGCGCGAGGTCGACCCCGCGATCGTCGAGGCCGCGCGCGGCGTGGGAATGACCGAGCGCCAGGTCCTTCGGATGGTGGAGCTCCCGCTCGCGCTGCCCTTCATCGTCGCGGGCACGCGCACCGCCGCGGTGTGGTCGGTCGGCATGGCCACGCTCTCGACGCCGATCGGCGCGCCGAGCCTCGGCAACTTCATCTTCGGTGGGTTACAAACGCGTAACCACGCCGCGACGCTCGTCGGCTGCACGAGCGCCGCGGTGCTCGCCCTCGTCCTCGACGGCCTCGTGACGCTGGTCGAGCGCGGCCTGCGGCGGCGCAGGCGCGGCGCGCTCCTCGCGGGGCTCGGTGGGCTCGGCGCGCTCGCGGCGTTCACGGTCGTCACGCTCGTCGCGTCGGCGACGACGCGCCCGCAGGATCGGCCCGTCCGCGTCGGTACGAAGCCCTTCACCGAGAGCTTCATCCTCGGGCACGCGCTCGCCCTGCGCGCCGAGTCGACCGGGGCCAAGAGCGAGGTCGTCGAGTCGCTCGGCTCGACGGTCGCGTTCGACGCGCTCGCGGCCGGCGATCTCGATGCGTACGTGGATTACTCCGGCACGCTCTGGACGACGGTCCTCAAGCGCACCGACCTCCCCGCGGACCGTGCCACGTTGCTGTCGGAGCTCCGCGCCGCGCTCCACGATCGCTTCGGCGTCGAGCTCGTCGCGACGCTCGGTTTCGAGAACACCTACTGCCTCGCGGTGCGCGCCGAGGACGCCGACCAACACGGCTGGCGCACCGTCAGCGATCTGGCTGCATCCGCCCCGACGCTTTCGATCGGCGGCGACTACGAGTTCTTCTCGCGACCCGAGTGGGCGAGCCTCAAGGCTGCGTACAGCCTGGGTTTCCGCGACCAGCGCAGCATGGACCCGGCGCTCATGTACCAAGCCGCGCGCGAAGGGCAGGTCGACGTCATCAGCGCGTTCTCGACCGACGGTCGCATCGCGACCTATCACCTGCGCGTGCTCGAGGACGATCGCCACGTGATCCCACCCTACGACGCGGTCGTCCTCGTGAGCGCGCGGCTCGCACGCGAGCGCCCCGACGTCGTGCGCGCGATGGCAGCGCTCGAGGGCAAGATCGACGCGCCCGCGATGCAGGAGCTCAACCGCAAGGTCGACGCGGACAAGCTCACTCCGCGCGAGGTCGCTCGCTCCCTCGCGCGGTGAGCCCGCGGTCGCCGACTACACAGCGGCGCGGCGGTGGCCTCGCACCCGAACGCGGAAGTCGTGGGCGGGCCTGCGCGTGACGTCGATCGCGACGCGAAGGGCGTAGTCCTTCGGGGAGAGCTCGAGGTCGAGCGTCTTCAAGATCGAGAAGAGGAGCGCCACGAGCTCGACCTCGCCGAAGCCAGCGCCGAGGCACGTGTGCGAGCCGATGCCGAACGGAGCGAACGCGAACTTCTGTCGGTGCTCCATGCGCGGCGCGAGCATCCGCGTCGGATCGAAGCGCTCCGGCTCGGGGAAGAACTTCGCCAAGAAGTGCCCGACGACGGGGCTGAGGAGGACCTCGCGGCCGCGCCTCACGACGCACCCGTTGACCTCGAAGTCCTCGCCGGCGACGCGGGCCATGCCCGCCATGATCGGGTACTTTCGCAGCGATTCTAGGAGTACAGCGTGCAAGTATTCGGCGGACTCGAGGCGCGCGGCGTCGAGCTCTCCCTGCGCCGCGATCGCGTCGACCTCGGCGCGCGCCCGCGTGAGGACCTCGGGGTGAGCGAGCAGCGCGTAGAGCGCGAACGACGCCGTGATCGCGACGGTGTCGAGCCCTGCGAGGATCGCCCCCACCACGACCGCGCGGTGCACGTGCGGCTCGAAGGCTCGGCCCTGCGCGTCGCGCGCCCCGAGGAGATCGTCGAGGAGCGGGCTCTCCCCGTCGGCGCGCGCGTGGCCCGCGGCGCGGTGAGCCTGGTGCGCGCGCACGATCTCTCGGGTGACGTCGTAGAGGCGATCGACGGCGCGCCGATAGCGCGGGAGCCGCAGCGCCAGGCGCGGCAGCGCTTTGTATTGGTAGACGCGCACGCTCGTCGTGAAGAACGTCTGCAGATCGCCGAGCAGCTCACCCGGATCGTGGCCCAAGAGGCTCAGGGAGAGCTGCCTCACGACGAGCTCCTTCATGCGCAGGACGACGTCGATGGGCTCGCCCTGCGGCCAGCGCAGGAGCTCTCGCTCGGCGAACCTCGTCATCGGACCGAGCGCGTCGAGCGCGGCCTGCTTGCCGTAGCCGCGGCTCAAGAGCTTCCTCATCTCGACGTGGAGCGGCCCGTCCATCGCGAGGATGAATCGATCGGTGCCGAGCTCGCGGTTGAAGAACGCGTACTGCGGACCCGCGAGCAGCACGTTGGGCCCGGCGTCCTTCACGTCGCGCAGGGCCTCGGGGCCGCCGAGGATCACCATCTCGCGGCCGATCACACGCACGCGGAACGCGGGCCCGAGCCGCTTGTAGCCGTCGAGGACGGCCGTGAGAGGGTCGCGCAGCATCGGCAGCGTCGAGCCGAGCACGGGCAAACCGGGAAGAAGCGGTGGCTCGCGCAGCGTTCGTGTCGGCGCGTTTATGACGGAGTTTTCCACGTGGGGGGCGGGCATCATGCCGCAACTCGATGACGGGGTGGTAAGGTCGCCATGAGGTTCTGGGTCTTGTCTTCGAGTCACCTCGGCTTGCGTCGACTCTTCCTCTTCAGCACGCTGGCCGCTTGTTCGAGCTCGTCGCCGCACGCAGGCGAGCCGACGTCCCAACCCTCGACCTCGGCCAGCACCAGCTCGAGCGCGGCGGCGTCGCACGCCGACGACTCGATGAGCGTGCTCGCGACGCTCCGCCCAGCGAAGCTCGTGCTCGACGGCTCAGTCGAGGAGTGGGGCTCTCTCGACGCGGACCCCGCGGCGCTCGCGAGCGAACCCGCACCGTGGCAGTCGGCGCCATTTGGCATGAGCTACCTCAAGCTGGAGCTCGCCCAATCGGCCCCGAACCCGGAGCACGCCTCCTCCAAGGTCGGTGTCGCGCTCGACGGGGCAGGGGTCGTCGTCGCCGCGACCCTCGCCGAGCCTGCAAAAGACGGGCTTTGGCTCGCGCTCGGCAGCGCCGTCCCACCCCTACCGAGGATCGGCTTCGCGGGGCGCGGCGGCTACGTCTCGGACCTCGACTGCGAGCACGAGCAGATTTGCTGCAATGACGGCTACATCGAGCGCGGCCCAGAGCTCACCCCCGAGGCCTCGGCTGCGTGTCACGCGCTGCTCGAGCGCGACCAGCAGGCTCGCGCCGATTTTGCTGACGAGTTTGTCAGGGTCTACCGCATTGACGCCGCGGGGGTCTCGCTACGCGGTGCCGATGGCGCGCTGACGCCCATCGCTGGCGCGCAGGTCGCCTTCGGGAAGACGGGCGCTTCTGGCTCCCTCGAGGCCTCGATTCCACTGACAGCTTTGCCGCGCTTCAGCCAGGCGCCCATTACGACCCTCGCTTACCTCGTTCGGCCGCTCTCGCGCCCGAAGGATCTGGCGGCTACGGTGGTCCGCGAGCGGCCTTGGGTATGGCTCAATCTACCCGAGCGCGTCAGCTTCGAGCCCCTCAGCGTCCTGCGCGAAACAACCTATGCCAATACGGACGGCGCGACCTTCTTCAACCCCGCGATGAGCTACTCCGCGGCCGACCCCACGCACCTCCGCTATTACCAACACGGCGGCAGCGCGACAGACCTCGTCGCGCACGAGGCTGACCTCTATACCAAGCTCGATAGCTTCGGCGACGTCGAGGTCGGCATGCTCCACGTACCCTCCAATCGACTCGTCGTCCTCAAAGCTGGTAAACCGATCGCGGTTACGAGGTTCTATTCGGATTCCCATCTCGACGTGGCGCCCTCGATCGAGCTCGCGTTCCGCGGGGTCCGAGGCGGTAAACACCATTACCTGGCGTTCTTGCCCACCTTATGGGACCCCAATCTGGGGCCGATCCAGGCGACTTGGTGGCTCACGATAGTCGGCCCCGACGGCGAGGTCGACGGCGAGGCCCTGCGCGTGCCCGACGATACGCCGATGTTCGCGTTCGACGGTGAGTCCTTCTCCAACAAGGACTTCACCGAGTTCGGGGTTGGCGGCACGCTCTTCTCGCCCGACGAGCCACGCCCCAGCGGTGAGCTCAAGTGGAACTGGGACGAGAAGAAGGGCGTCTATACGCCCAAGTTCAAGGTCTTGAAGAACAAGCGCTAGTCTTGCGGAGCTCCGCGACCTCGGCCTCGAGCGATTGGATTCGCTTCTCCTGGGTCTGCAAGGTGAGCACGGCCATCGACAGGAAGCCGTAGAGGTCCACGTGATCGCCGTCCCCGGTGACGGCCAGGCTCGGCTCGACGTCGTCGATGATGAAGCCGAGGTGCTCTTTGCCAGTCTCGCCGTCTGCTTTATAGCGATAGCGGGCTATGCGCATATCGAGCACCTCGCGCGAGAGCTCCGACGCGTCGGCCTCGCTCAAATAGGTGATGTCTCGCTTCGCGCTCCGACGCGACTTGGGGCAAACCGCGCCGTCGAAGCACGTCGGCGTGCGAAATGGCATCCCGACGCAGCACTGCTGGCCGGCCGCACAAGTCGTCTCGCCGCAGCGCTCTCCGGCGGCGCTCGCCGAGGTCTCTGTCGCGGCCGAGCCGGTTTGAGCGGTCGAGCTCGAGCTCGAGGGGGAGGTGGAGGACTCGGTCGCCGCGGAGCTCGAGGTCGCCGGTTTGGCGCTCGATTGCGGGGAGTTTCCGCCCTCGCTCGAGTTTCCGCTGCAAGAGAGGGAGAGGCCGAGCGCGGCTGCACAGAGGATCTTCATCGCCTTCATGCGGCGAGACTAACAGTCTAGTCGCGCACGCGGGTCGACTCGCGGTCTCGTGTTGCGTGGCTGACAACGGTGTTGCGTGTCGGGCTGCGCTCCACGGGCGATTCAGCCGGTGATTTCGCGGCTTTCGCGCGCATAGCGACCTTCGGAGGAGGGCTCCCGAGTCGGCATATCGCGTGCACTCGGCCCCGCCCATGAGAAACGTGTCGCTCCCGATTGCCGTCTCCGTCCTCGTTGCGCTCGCGTCCCCGATTGGCTGTGGTTCCTCAGAGAGCGCTCCTGCGCCGCAGGCGAGCGGGAGCGCCTCGGGCAAGGCGAGCGCCTCCGCGCCGCCCAAAGCCTCGACGGCGGCCGCGGCGACGTCGACCCCGCCTGTCGCGACGGCCGAACCGCCCAAGACGATCGAGCTCGACAAAGAGACCGAGCGGCTGCTCCGCGCGATCGTCGCCGCGTGCAAGATCGGCGACGATGCCTCGATTGGCGATTGCCCCAAAGGCGAAGCGCAGGAGCTCGGTAAATACGCCAAAGAGAAGCAGCCCAAGAACTTCCACCTGACGCTCGCCGAGCTCGCGCTGACCGAAGGCAAAAAGGACACGAAGCTCGCCGCCGCCGCGATGAACAGCCTCAGCAACTATGTTGTAGCGGGCGGCGTCGATTGGCTGAAAGCCAACGCCACACCCGAGGCCGCGACCCGCGTGCTCCAGCTCATCGAGACCGCGCCTGACTCGTATTCGTTCTATTTCGGCTCGGCCGTCGACGTCCCGCTCGCGGCTGGCAAGTTCGCCGAGACCACCGCTGCCCTGCGAAAGGCCGCGTCGAGCAGCCTGCGCTGGTCGGGCTTCAATGCCTATTTGGATTATGGTGGTATCGCCGCCCTGCCCGAGGTGCAAACCCTGGCGAAGGACGCGACGCTCAAGCCGAGCGAGCGCGCGTCACTGATCTCGGGCGTCGGGCGAGCCGTCTATCCGGGGCTCTTCGGCTCCGACCCGGTGCTGCCCGACGCCGACAAAACCACGGCCTGCGATTGGGCAAAGACCTATTTGTCGGACGCTGATCCGAAGTTGGCGAACGCCGCGGCCGACTCGATGGGTCGCTGCCGTGGGGCCTACGTCGACGCCGCGCTCGAGGCGCTCGGCCCTCGCCTGGAAAAGGAGAAGGTCGACACCGAGCTCGTCGCGTCCGTCTATCACCAGTGTTGGGCCGAGGGCGTCGTCGGCGGCGCCGTCAACGGCACACCCGACCAATGCAAGAAGACGCTCGACCTGGTCGAGAAGGCCCTCGGTGTGAAGGATCTCGAGACGAGCACCGTGCGCTGGGCGGTCATGGTCGTCGGCTGGCTCGGCGAGAGCCAGGCCGACAACGTGAAGAAGGCCCAGTCGATCCTGGGCAAATACGTCGGCAACAAAGAGAAGTCAGTCGCCGAGGCCGCCAAAGAGGGCCTCGATAAACTGAAGAAGAAGTAACCAATCTACGACGCTGTCGCGAGCGCGACGCCGCGCGCCCGCAGCGGCTCGATGACCCGCGACCGCATCGAGCGCTCGGCGAGCGCGAGGTAGCTGTCGGTTCGCATCCAGCCGAGCGGGTGTGCGGTCGAGTCGAGCGGCTCTGCCCCGGCGGCGATCTCGCGCCAGAGCGCGTGAATCGAGCTTATTGCCCTATCGGCTGCGTGGCCGACCGAGGCGCGCTCGCTGGCGTTCATCTGCGGTAATGCCCAATCGAGGAACGTGAAGCCGAAGGTCCCGTGCGCGGCCTCGTCGCGGACGATGCGCCCGAGGATGGCGCGCGGCAATGGGTGCTTCGCCGCGTGCCACGCGCCCCGCAAGAGGGGAATGCTGAGCGCCTCACCGACACAGAAGACCCGAGTCACGATGTCGGCCGCGCGCGCGAGCGGACTCAGCCCTTCGGGAGGGTCCTTGATGAGATCGTCGGGCCGGTGTCGGATCTCGGTGCCGCCGCCCGCGACGGTCGCCATGCGCGCGCAGAGCTCGACGTGGACGATCTCGTCGAGGGGGAAGCGCGTGGCCAAACCCACGAGATCGAGCGGCGCGCGGGTCTCGATGAGGGTCCGCAGCGCGAGCGCGCACGCCGCGGCGGTGCGATGTTCTTGAAAGGCCGCTCGCGTCCACGCGCTGCGCGCCGCGACGAGGACGTCTGCGTCGTAGAGGGACGGATCGAACGAGTCCCAGGGCATGGCCTCGACCTCGGGGCGCATGCGCCGATACCGGTGTTCGATGCCGCCGCCGAGGAGCTCGAGTTCGAATGCCTCGAGTTCGGGCTGGCTCATGGGATCAACCGCCGCCCGCGCCGCCGGCTCCACCCATATCGCCGCCAGCACCCCCAACACCGATATTGCCGCCGGCTCCACCCATATCGCCACCGGCTCCCCCAACGCCCATATCGCCGCCGGCTCCACCGGTATCACCGCCGGCTCCACCCATATCGCCACCGGCGCCGCCGTTGCAGCACGGGCTCACTTGCAGGTTGCACGCAGTCTCGGCTGCGCCGACATAAATCAGGGTGGCGACGCGGGCCGACGCGGTGAGGATCTTCTTCGCGTCGCGAAAGCGGTAAGTCATCGTTGGACGATAGCTGATTCTCCACTTCGCACCAGCCGCTCAGCAAAACGCAGGCACGACCTCTGCAGCGGTGGCGCCCGTGAGCGCTCTCGGGGGTTGAGAAAGCCGGGTTTGATCGCGTCGAGCTCGGCTCGGGGCGGCGCAGCGCTTGCGCGGAAGAGGAGCAATCATGCATGTCCTGCTGATCGGCGCTGAGCTCGAGGAGAATCTGGCCCTTCGCTATTTGGGGGCAGCCCTCTCGGCAGGCGGGCACACCGTGGCCTTCGCGACCTTCGATCGGGCGGCGGACTCCAAGTCCGTAGTCGCGACCGCGCTCGGGGAGCGCCCTGGGGTCATCGGTCTATCGATGACCTTTCAGTTCAGGGCCCAAGAGTTCGGCGCGCTCGCTGCCGATCTGCGTGCTGCCAGCGTTCAGGGGCATATCACCGTCGGCGGTCATTTCCCGACGTTTGCGCATCGCGAGGTCCTCGCCTCGTTCCCCGCGATCGACAGCGTCGTCCGTCACGAGGGTGAGGAGACTCTGGTCGAGCTCTGCAACGCGCTCGCTCGCGGTGACAGCCTGTCGGGGATAAAGGGCCTGACGTTCCGCGCCGCGGACGGCGGATTCGTCGAGAACCCGGCGCGGCCGCTGATTGCCAATCTCGACGGGCTGCCGTTCCCGATGCGCTTCGGCGAGCCGCAGCTGCATTTGGGGATCCCCGCGGCGTTCCTCGTGGGGTCGCGCGGGTGCTTCGGGCACTGCACGTTCTGCTGCATTCACGCTTATCTCAAGTCCGCTGGCGGCCCGATGTACCGGATGCGCTCGGCCGAGAACATCGCGGACGAGATGGCCGAGCTGCGACGGACGCGCGGCGCGCGCATGTTCGTCTTTCACGACGATGACTTCTTCGTTCGCGATCACGAGACCGATCTCGCTCGCGTGACCGCGCTCCACCAAGCGCTCGAGCGCCGCGGCGTCGACGACATCGGCATCGTCGTGAAGGCCCGCCCAGACGACGTCGATCCGCGGGTCTTCGACGTCCTCGAGAAGATTGGCCTCTTGCGGGTGTATCTCGGTGTCGAGGCTGGCTCGACCCGCGGCCTCAAGGTCCTCGGGCGCGGGGTCGATCTCGACATGAACCACCGCGCGCTCGACGAGCTCCGGCGGCGCGACGTCTATACCTGCTTCAACATGCTGGTCTTCGACCCCGAGTGCACGCTCGAGTCGCTTGGTGAGAGCTTCCAGTTCTTGAGGCGCCACGCGAGCGTGCCGATGAACTTCTGCCGCGCCGAGATCTACGTGGGCACGCCGCTCATGACCAAGCTCTCGCGCGAGGGGCGGCTCAACGGCGATGTCTTCGGCTGGGATTACCAGATTCGCGATCCGCGCGCCGAGCGGGCATTTCGGATCTTCGCCGAGGCCTTCTTGGACCGGAATTTCCGGTGCGACGGGCTCATGAATTCGTCGCTCGGGCTCGGCTATCAACTCCACCTCTTGCGGCGCTTCTACCCGCGCGCGCTCTCGAGCGATTTGCGCCGCGACACGGACCGCGCGACCGAGCGCGTGAACCTCGACTGCGTGAATCGCATGGAGAAGATCCTCGCGTTCGCCGGCTCCAAAGAGGCCTCGGATCCCTCGCGGTTCGCTGATTTCACGGCCGAGACGACACGAGAGGTCGAGGCCTCCAATCGGGTGCTCGAGTCCATGGTCGCCGAGGCCACCGACGCGATCGTCCGCGCCGTCGTGAGCCCGCGCCGACAAGCCCCGAGTCGCTCGGCCTGGGGCACGCTGTCCGCAGCGGCGCTCGTGCTCTTGCCGCTCGGCTGTGAGAAGGCGCCGCCGCCGCCCGATCCGCTGCCCGAGCCCGTCTTGAGCCACGGTCCGCCGAACCCTTCGAGCAAGACGAGCGCGACCGCGACCGCCACGGAGACTACGGGCGTTTCGGCGACGGCCACGGCGACGATTATGCCGCCCGATCCACTCCCACCCCCCGTGCGCAGCTCCGCCAAGCCTCGCGCGTCGGACAGCGTCGTGCCGTTGCCGCCGCCCGATCCACCGCCTCCTCCGGTGACGCGACCGCTGCCGCCACCGCCCGATCCGCTGCCGCGTCCAATTCGCCATTAGGCCGCACGTGGCAACTTCAGCAATGCGCGACTAGCATGCGCGCCGCGTGATTCCCTACGTCGATTCCCGAGCAGCGCTCGCCCGCCCTTATCGCGATTACCTCGAAGAGCTCTCCTCGCGTGGCTTCTCCGGCGAGGTTCAAACGGACTACGCCGCTCGGCTCGCCGTCGCGACGGACAACAGCGTCTATCAGCTCGTGCCCGCGGGCGTGCTGTTCCCTCGCAACGAGGCGGACGTCGCGCTCTGTCTCGGGCTCGCCGGCGAGCCGCGCTTCAGCGCCATCCGACTCAGCCCTCGCGGTGGCGGCACGGGCACAAATGGTCAATCGCTCTGTGACGGGCTCATGCTCGATCTGTCGCGGCACATGGCGGCGATCCTCGAGACGAACCTCGCCGAGGGCTGGGTTCGCGTGCAGCCTGGCGTCGTCCTCGACGAGCTGAACGCTACGCTCAAACCCCACGGCGTCTTCTTCGCGCCGAACCTGTCGCCGTCGAACCGCGCGACGATCGGCGGGATGATCGCGACGGACGCCTCGGGGAAGGGGTCGCGCGTCTACGGCAAGACGAGCCAGCACGTGCTCGAGCTCCGCGCGGTCTTGCTCGACGGCTCGACGCTCGACGTCAGGCCGCTCTCACGCAGCGAGCTCGCGACAGAGAAGCAGCGCTCCGATTTGGCGGGCTCCATTTACAGGACAGTCGACGACGTCGTGACGACCCACGCCGACGCGATCGCGACGGCCCTGCCCAAGCTCGCGCGCTTCCTGACTGGCTATGATCTCGCGCACGTCTGGCGTGACGACCGCTTCGAACTCGCCCGCGTGATCTGCGGCTCCGAGGGCACGCTCGCCATCGTCACCGAGGCGAAGCTCAAGCTCACGAAGCTGCCCAAACACCGCCAGCTGCTCGCCATTCGATATGGCAATTTCGACTCCGCCCTTCGCGCCGCGACGGTGCTGGCGAGCGCCGAGCCCGGCGCGATCGAGACCATCGACGACATGATCGTCGGCCTCGCGAAGAAGGACGTGATCTGGCACGGCGTCGCCCACCTCGTCGCGGCCGATCCGGGTGAGCCGCCGCTCGCGGCGATCAACCTCGTCGAGTTCGAATCCGACAAACTCGAGGTCGTCGAGGGCAAGGTCGCGGAGCTCACGCGGCGACTCGAGGCCTCGCGCGGCGAGCCCGGGGCCGCGACTGGCTTCGTCGTCGTCCGCGATCCGAAGGACATCGCTGCGCTCTGGACCCTCCGCAAGAAGGGAGTCGGCCTCCTCGGCAACGTGTCGGGTAGGCGCCGACCCATCCCCTTCGTCGAGGACACCGCAGTCCCGCCCGAGCGCCTCGCCGACTATATCCGGGACTTCCGCGCGATTCTGGATCAGCAGGGGCTGCGATATGGGATGTTCGGGCACGTCGACGTCGGCTGTTTGCATGTCCGCCCCGCGCTCGACATGACCGACGAGGGCGACGAAGCGCTCCTACGTCGAATAAGCGATCAGGTCGTTGGCCTCACCAAGCGCTACGGGGGAGTCCTCTGGGGTGAACACGGCCGCGGCTTCCGCAGCGAATACACGCCTACCTTCTTCGGCGACGAGCTCTATGGAGAGCTCTGTCGGGTGAAGGGGGCCTTCGACCCGAAGAACCAATTGAACCCGGGTAAGCTCGCGACGCCGCCGCGGAGCTCGACCGGCCTCATCAGCGTCGACGCGGTCAAACGCGGCAAATTCGATCGCCAGATCGCCGAGCCCGTGCGCGCCGCGTACGAGACCGCGCTCACCTGCAACGGCAACGGGGCCTGCTTCGATTGGAACCCCGACTCGGTCATGTGCCCCTCGTTCAAGGTCACGCGCGATCGCATCCACTCGCCGAAGGGGCGCGCGGGCGTCCTGCGCGAGTGGCTGCGCCTGCTGGCACACGCGGGCCACGCCGGCGGGGCGACTACGGCCTACGACGCCCCGAGCCTCGACCTCGGCCGGCCGCGCCACGGTGAGCCCGGCGACTTCTCCCACGAGGTCTACGACGCGATGAATGGTTGTCTCGCGTGCAAGGCATGTGCGACGCAATGCCCTATCAAGGTGGATGTCCCCGAGCTCCGCTCGAGGTTCTTGTCCCAATATCACGGGCGGTATCGGCGCCCCCTCAAGGACTATTTCGTAGCGGTCCTCGAGGGCAGCTTGCGGCTCTTGGCGCTCGCCCCGGCACTCGCCAATAAGCTGATGTCTGCGCCGCTCGTCACGCGCCTGCTCGCGCGCTGGGTGGGTATCGTCGACACGCCCCTCCTCGCCGAGTCGACGTTCATGGCCGGCCTCCGCGCCCGCGGAGTCGCGCCCGTGCCTCCGAGCGAGATCCAGTTCGCGAGCGCCGCCGAGCGCGACAAGACTGTATTGCTCGTGCAGGATTCTTTTACAACGTATTATGAACCGGCCGTGGCGCTCGCGGCGTACGATCTCCTCGAGAGGCTCGGCCTGCGCCCCATCGTCTTGCCCTGGTTCGAGAACGGCAAGGGCCTGCACGTCAAAGGGTTCCTTCACCGCTTCAAGAAGGTAGCGGCGACTGGCCAGGAGCTCCTCGCTCAGGCAGGCGAGCTGGGCGTCCCCATCGTGGGCGTCGAGCCCGCGGTGACGCTCACCTATCGCGATGAATATGTCCACGCGCTCGGCGCGGCCGCCGACAAGCCACGCGTGCTGCTGATGCAAGAGTTCCTCGCCGAGCGAACGGCGCTCTTCAAGCGTGTCCACTTACCGGCTAGTAAGCGTCGATTCAGGCTCTTCGGACACTGCACGGAGCGCACTGCGGCGCCGACCTCCCAGCTCGCGTGGAAGCAGGTCTTCGCGGCCGCGGGCTGCGAGCTCGAGCTCGTGCAGGTGGGCTGCTGCGGGATGTGCGGCGTATTCGGTCACGAGGCCGAGCACCTCGAGGAGTCGCGCGCGATCTTCGAGGGCAGCTGGGCTCCTCAGCTCTCGACGGAGAAGGCCGAGCGCGCCCAAGATCTCGTGACGGGGCACTCGTGTCGCAGTCAGGTCAAGCGCTTCGGCGACTTCGCGGCGCGCCACCCAGTCCAGGCCTTGGCCAAGCTCTACGCCGAATAGCTACTCGCGCGGCGCGCCCTCCGCCGTATTGATATGCCTGTAGGACGGGCCATTGACGCGCGCGACACAGGCCCGGCTCGCGAGGGCCGGAATCGAGCGCGTCCGGAGCTCGATGCCCACGGCGCGGAGCGCTGGATCGTAGAAGGTCACGCGTCCGAGCTTGCCGAGGGCCTCGGCCGAACACTCCGCGTAGCTCGGCGCTGTATTGTCCACTTCGAGGAGCAGTGAGACCTCGGGGTTCTCACCCGGGTGAAGCTCGTTGAACGCGAGCCAGACATTGACGTCGTATTTGCGGCTGCGGCTCGCGACTGGGTCGTAATAGTCGATGAGCGGCGCGCCCGATTTGCGCAGCTCGGCCTCGAGCGCCGCGGCCTCGACCTTGTCGAGCGCGTCCATCGAGAGCTCCACTGCGGGCTCGTCGCCCTTTTGGACCACCAGCCGCCGAAGCGGCGGGTTCTCGCTATTGGGGTCTACCGGCTTGCCTCGCTCGAGCACCGCCGTGGCCGCAGCGCGCAGCGTCGCGTCGTCTTTCACAGCGTCGCCGCCGAGCTCGATGCGCCCGCCGCGCTCGATGAAGCTCCAGTTCTCACGCCGCCGCAGATCGCCGTCCGGGCGCTCGACGAACAGCGTCGCTGTCCAGGTCGCGCGGCGGAGCGAGGAGGTGTTCGACGCCGAGGTCTCCGCGTGCGGCGGCGGCGCGCTCAGCGAGATCACCTGGGCGCGCGGCTCGGTCGGGTGCGCGCAGCCGAAGAGGCTCGCTCCAAAGACGGGGAGCGCAAGCGAGAGGACCCTGAGAGCACGCAGCGGAGTCATATGCCGATAGCGTGCGCCGTCCTACACGGGCGCCTTTTCTCAGGGCGCCAATTGC
This sequence comes from Polyangiaceae bacterium, assembly GCA_046351325.1. Classification (GTDB taxonomy): domain Bacteria; phylum Myxococcota_A; class Polyangia; order Polyangiales; family Polyangiaceae; genus Xiheicaenibacterium. The sequence goes on from JAXLYR010000003.1 coordinate 787,028, forward strand.
TTTCCTCAGGGCGCCCAGTGCGCGTCGCACGAAGCACCCGAGCTCGATAGGTGAGCACCGTCGTGTCAGCGCGTCGGCGTCGGCTGGAACAGGATGAAGCTCGTCCCGGGCGGGAGCTTCTCGCCTTCGATCTCGAGCGCGGCGCTGGAATAGGTCGAGAGCGCCCACCCCACGTCCGAACCGGCCATCATGGGCTCCGACACAAACGGCTCGGCAGTGGTGATTCGCAGGGAGCCGACGATGGCCGCGTTCTCGTCGACCGCGACGGCGAATGGCCGGTCCACGCGGTCCGTTGAGGCGACCTTGCCGATCGCCACTCCACCCTCGCCTTCACCCGCGACGTAGAACCGATCCCCGTTCGCGACGATCCCGTGTGCGCGGCACTTTCCATTGCACGGTAGCTGTGTGACCCCTCGCGGCGCGCCATCGGCGCTCCAAGTCGCGACCACGACATACGGACGATCTTCGCCCTCTCCTGCGAGCTCATGGCCGGCGACCTCCGCGCGCCCGACCAGGGTCAGCACTGCCGCGAGTGTCCCCGACCGTCCGACCGCGATCGCCTGGGGATTGTGGATGGAATACGTGATGTGCACCTGGCGCCGCTCGAGTCCGTTCGCGTCCACGAGCGAGATGCCCGATTCCGCGAGGGCGAACAGCGGAAGCGCGGCTCCCCCCGCCGTTCGGACGCCATTCGAAGAAGCCCCAGTCCGCATGGCAACTGGCATGGCCACCTCGGAGCGAGCCCCGACACGTATGAGAAAGCCGTCCTCCTCGTTGATCTCCTCGTCGGCATGCCCTCGGAGCGTGCGATCCCGAATCGTGAGCTCCCCGAGGAACCATCCGGCGAGGAGCGCGTCGCCTCCGTCGAGTGTTATCAAGGCGTGGACGCCTGTCCCTCGGGTCGCCCGGATTGGTATCGAAAACCGGACGTGTCCGTTGGATGCTTCGAGGGCAACCAGCACCGCCGAGCGTCGGTCCGAGGGTTCGCCGACCACATAGATCGTCGCATCCGCAATTGCGATGTGACTCACCTGGAGCGCAGGATCCGCCCACACCCACCGCACCTGTCCGTTCGGTTCGAACAAGACCACGCCGAACTCGGCGTCTCCCTGCGGCACCTGCGCGCCGCAGATCTCCGTGCTCCTCTCGAGCTCGAACGTCGCTGCAACCACGCCGCGCGCGTCCATCGCGAGCTCGCGAACGCTCGGCACGCTGCCGCCCTCCCGATGGATCGCGCAAACCCAACGCACGGGCGGCCCCGCGGGAATGGGCGGTGCTGCCACCTCCACCGTCGGCGAACCGGCCGCGGTGCCCGAGCGCGCCGGACTCCCAGTCGAGCTCCGAGCTGCGTCCGCGCTCGGGCCACCACTAGGATGCGCGCGGACGTCAGTGCTGCCGCACGCGGCCAAGCATAACGCCAGCGCGGCAGCCGCACCGCTCGCTCTCGTCTCGCCCAAGCTCGCTCGAATCACGTCATGACCTCGAACCTCCCGCTGCGATCGCCCCTTCGGACTGCCGCCGCAAGGGACGATGGTCGAGCCCCAAGCCAAAGCTCGAAGCTCAATGGGTGACAGTTGTGTTAGTAACGGAGCGCGGGCTTTGGACTGTCCGTTAAAACAGGCCGGCTCATCGTCCAGTTGCGCAGTCAAGCAATCAGGCTGAAGCTCGTTCGGCGGGCGGCTTTGATGAATCCGAAGTGCTCGGGCGACCGCGCTGCGCTATCCTCGCGCACGTGAAAAAGCTCACTTTGCCCCTGCTCATCGTCGCGCTGGCCGCATGCGGAGAGACCGCTCCCGAGGGGACGGGCGCTTCGTCCCAGGGTGGGGCCGGGGTCGATGGGGGAGGGGGCGCCGGTGCCACGAGCCAAGGCGGGTCGAGCGACACCGGCGGCAACAGCTTTGGCGGGTTCGGCGGCGAATCCGTGACGATTACGATGGCGTCATTCGACGTCGGACCCGGAGAGGAGGTCTACAAGTGCCAGGACTTTGCGAACCCATTCGGCGGCGACGCCGAGGTCGCAGCGTTCGAGTCGCACATGACGCAGGGCTCCCATCACCTCTTGCTGTTTTACAAGGATGGCGCGACGGACAGCGCGCTCGAGGACTGTTCGGGCCTCGAGTTCGCGGCGACGCCGTACAGCACTCAACTCCCCGACGACGGCACCGCCTTCCCCGACGGCGTGAGCGCCCTCATCACCGCCGGTACGGGCCTGCGCCTTCAATCCCATTATCTCAACACCACCTCGTCGACGCTGACCGCCCACGTCGAGATGACCTTCCACCTGGTCGAGCCCGGGGTCGAGACGCAGCACGCGGGCGTCATGTTCATCGTCGAGCCTCAATTCGTGATCGCGCCACACTCGGCACAGACCGTCACGCACGACTGCAATGTCCCGCTCGATATGAACGTCATCAAGGCGTCGAGCCACATGCACAAACACGGTACGCACTTCGAGGCGACCGTCGGCGGGCTGCCGCTTTACGACACAGATGAGTGGAGCGACCCTGTCCCGACCGTCTTCAACCCGGCAAAGCCCCTCCAAGGCGGCGCGCCGCTCCACTTCGAATGCGCGTTTCAGAATGACTCCGACCAGTTCTTGACCTTCGGAGAGTCCGCGCAGACGAACGAGATGTGCATCTTCGTCGCGAGCTTCTATCCAGTCCCGGATGACCAGACGGTAACCATCGGGTGTAATTGAGCGCGTCGCTGCGAACCTGGCCGCTCGATGGGCCCGTGACGTGCTTGCGGAAAGGTGGTAATTGTCCCATCGGTCGTGGCGCAGGGGGCCCGTAGCGAACGGGCCGGGCGTCGAGACGGCCCCAAGTGCGCTCGAACCGTTCTGCCTCCGACGCCCCACCGTTCACAGTCAATCAGCAGCGCTTGGCCAACATCGAGGCGCAGCGCCTCTGCCACCTGGCAGCAGCGCACTGGCGCGCGGCCAAGATGGGTCAGGCTGAATTGCTGTACGAGAACGAGCTGCGAATCCGCCGATGGCTCAGCAAATACGCGAACGGGAGCCTCCGGACCACCGAGCCGCTACTGCTTTGCCTTCAGAATCTCGGCAGCTGCAAACTCTTGTGTGGGGACTACGCCGGAGCTGGCCGCTGCTTCGCCGAGGCTTTCAGTCGAATCAGAGGGAGGCCGCGGCCGCTCACGCGCAGGGATGTGGCCTTCACGGCCCAGATGTTGTGCCTCGCGGCCGAGCTCGCTTGTGCGTCGGGTGAGCTCTCGCGCGGCCGGGTGCTCGCGGTCGAAGCGACGGATTGCATATGTGGGTTGCTTGGTGCTGGTGAAGAGGCGCGCTTGCTCCCGTACGCCTCTCGTCTAGGGAGCATCCTGCTGCAGCACGGGTTCGATGAGCTCGCTGCTAGTCTCTATACCGCTCTCATGCCAACCGCGATGAAGCTCCTAGTGGACCGCAGCGGCGACCTGCAATGGCACCGCCGCATCTGTCGAATGGCAGGGGATGCGTCTTCCGCTCTCGACGGCTGCGGCCGCTCGCATGAGGCGCGCGCCTCATCACGTGAGGAGCTTTCTTTGGCCTTGTCCTGTGTTCGTTTGTCCGGCGGTGCCGAGGAGGATCGCCGGAACCTGGTTGAGGCCATCACTTGGGCGGCAGAGTTGGCGGAGGAAGCGGGCGACACTGCTCTTGCGTTGGACCTCGAGGACGCCGCGGCACGTCAACAAACTCCGCGAACAGCATGACAACCTCTGCCCTCAATTGCGCGCCAGCATATCAAACGAGAGCAAGTCGACCCCCGCGGGGCCTTTTGCGGCGTTACAGGACCGTAAGCGTTCGAGCGGTGAGTCTTGTACGCTGTTGAAGCGTCGCTCGTCGCCGAACCTGCCTTGAAGCGCGGCCCCCGATCGCTATGACTTCGGGCGTGAACTTCGTTCGATCTTCCTTCTCTATCGCGGTGCTCGTCTCGCTCGTCGCGGTCGCGTGTGGCGACGACAGCGCGGGTGGAGGCGGCGCTGGCGGCTCCGGGGGCGAGACCGCGCGCGGCGGCGGAGGCGCCGGCGTGGGCGGCGCCAGCGCGGGCGGCATTGGCGGCGTTGGCGGCGTTGGCGGCGGGGGAGCGTCGACGGGCGGGCAAGGTGGCGGTGCAGGCGGGCAGGGCCCGCAGGGCGAGGCCGTCGTCACGCTCCGCGCCGAGGCCTACGCGGTTTCGAGCGGCGCGGACGCGCACCTCACGTGGACGTCGAAAGACGCGACGTCGTGCACGGTGGTGAGCTCGACGGGCGCGTCGTGGGCGACGTTGACTGGGGACGAGACGTTCGGGCCGATCTCGGAGATCACCCACGTCGTCGCGTCGTGCTCGCCCTCGGGGCGCGCGTCGATCGCTGCGCTCACGCTCGTGCCTGCGTGCAACGCGACGCTCGCGCTCTCTGGTAGTCATCAGCTTGTGAACGGCGTGCTGCTCGGGCCGAACGGCGCTGTCGATCTCCCGGACGGCGACTGCATCGACATCGACGGCGACCTCGCGGTGCAGGCGTCGGCAGCCGACATCGCCTCGCGCATCGTGCGCGTGACCGGCAACCTCTTCATCATGCACGCGGGGCAGGGCGGGCTCGACTTCGCAAGGCTCGCGGAGGTTGGGTCGCTCGGCCTGGACTATCAGAACGGGTCGTTCCCACCGGGCGTCGACGGCGTCGACTTCACGTACCTGGCGTTCCCTTCGCTCACGACGATGAGTGGTGCGCAGCCGCTCCTCATCGGGGTGGGGCGGTACGACTTTCATGCGCTCTCGAGCGCGGCGCTCACGCTCGGTGGTCCGCTCGGCGGCGTGGGTGACACCGTCGTCGAGACGCTCGACGGCGCGGCGCTCGGCTCGTTCTCGCTGCGATCTTCCAACTACACGCGGCCACCGATCCTGCTCGGCGAGGTCGGCGTGACGGGTGACGTCGAGATCATCGAGAACACGGACCTCGATGCGGCGAGCGTGAGCACGCTGCTCGACGCGCTCGAGCCGATCGCCGGCGCGACGACGACGTGTGGCAACCACGACGACGCTCCTTGCCCGCTCTGAAACGAGGGTAGTTCGAGCGCTGACTAGAGCAGCGGGTCCTTGGTAAAGACGGGGAACGAGACGATCGCGTCGCCTTCGAGGCGCTCGTACGACGTCATGACCGGCGGCCTCCGAGGCGTTGGCGACGGTCGGAGCTCGGCGGCGCGGAACGGCGCGGCAGGCGCGTACGCGAGGGCGCGCGGGTCGATGGGGGACGCCTCGTCGAACTCCTCGAAGTTGAACGACCTCGTGGGGATCGAATCCGCGCCGTACGGGTAGCGCACGAGCACCCGCGACGCGCAGAGCGACGCGCGTGACGCGTCCGCGTCCTTGAGCGCGCGGCGGAACGCGTCCGCGACGCGCCGACCGAACGCGGGCTCTCGTGCCGCCCTCTCGGCGAGTGTGTCATCGAGCTGGAACACCACCGCTGCGTCGCTGGGCGCGGCGCGCATCACGGCGCGGATCCACGCGTCGTCAGCAACGGGGTCGGCGTCGTGGAGCACCGCGATCGCACGCGGCGCGGTCGGCAAGCTCGCGAGCGCGGACGGGAGCGCGCGATCGACGTCGTCGAACGGAGCGGACACCACGTCTGCGACTTCGCCGAGCTCGACGAGCCGCCGCACCGCTCTCCACGCGAGCTCGGCCGCGCGGAAGACTGGCTCGTGGAGGACCGCGCGAACGAACTCGCCGAGGCGCACGTCGACCTCGAAGATCATGCGATCGATCGCTGCTTTGTAGGGCGGCACGCGCAGCCAGTCCGGATGGATCAACTGGGTCACCAGCGCCGCGAGCCCACGCCACGCGATGGGATAGCCCTCCGACTCTCGGTCGACGCGGTTGATGGCGAGCAGCGTGTCGAGGTACGGCTCCGTCTCCCCCGGGAGGACGAACGACTCGAGCGCGGCCCGCAAGGCCGAGCCGTATGCGTCATCGCGGAACACGTCCACCGCCCCACACACCCGATCGGGCGACAGGCTCCGCCGGTATGTATCGCGGGCCTGCTCGTCGTCGAGCGCGTGCCGCAGCCGCATGATCACAGCCTTCTCGCACCCGAGCGGACCCTTGATCGCGGTGAGCGACCCGCGTCCGTCGAGCACAGGCTTTGAAGGGGCGCACTGATTGACGATCCCCTCCGGCTCCATGTCCGACAGCCGGCGCGCCTTGAGCGTCACCGGCCCGAGAACGCCATTCGCGTCGAGAGCCTTCGTCGGCAGCACGACCTTCATCGCGCCCATCGACTTGCTGAAGTTGTCGGAGTCGAGACCACTAGCGACGTGTCCCGCTGTCGTCCGGAACTCGCCGATGACCGCGATCCCTCGCGCGCGCTCTGCCATCACGCCCCTCCTCTGCGCGATCGTATCGTCGACCTCCCAGCGAGGGACACCCGGCATGGCCCACGCTGATCCATCCGCCCCGATTTCACCTCGGTCTCACCAACGAGCCTATCGCCCACGCCATGTCACGCTCCAACCATGCGCACCGCGACGCGCGCCATCGCCCCCTCGACTCAACTCGTTCTCCTCCTCGCCGCGTGCGGCTCCACTCCCAACGCAGTCGATGCGACGCCTCATGCGACCTCCTCTGCCTCGGCATCCACCACAGTCGCAACCTCCCAAGCCGTCGCGCCAGCAGAAGCCCCGAAGCCCGAGGAAACTGCCTCGGCCGCCGCTCCCTCCCCACCACCGTCCCCCGAGCGCCTCGTCGGTCAGCCACCTCTTCAGGGCCGCCTAATGGACGGTTGCTCCGCGGCGAAGTGCGGTCCGCTGCCCAGGCCTTCGAATCGGCGCTGCGACGTCACCGAGTGTCACCGCCGCGAAAGCGGGCGCTGCACCTGGGACGAGTTCATCTGCTTCGGTGAGTGAAGCGCTTCATCGCTGTAAAAAGGCAACGGCCATTACGGTCCAGCGGGTCGAGTTCGTCCCCAGTGTGGCCACGTTACTCCGAAGTCCTCCATTGCATCACGCATTGTCCTGCCTCGCAGTGCGCCCGCGTCACACAACCGCGTTCGGTACAATCCGAGGGGCCCGCCTTGTCTTTGAAAAGCTGTTTGACGTCTGCATTGTGTTTGCTGTTAGCGGGGATCGCGGTGCCCCCGTTGCAGACATCGCACGTCGTGACCTGAACCAATTCGCATTCAGTATCGACGTTGCACGTGCGCCAAGCGTCCGAGACCGCAATAGGTTTTGAGTCCGTTCTCCATCCCGCCTCCTTCGGCGTCGTCGAGGCGCTGGGCGTCTCACTGGCGGTTGGTTTGGCGTCAGCACTGTCAGAATGGGGTGCGTTAGCCGTTGCTTCTGGTCCGCAACCCGAGGCCAACAGAAGAACCGCAAAGAGACCGTATCGCATTGAACTCCTTCCGAGGACCAATCGTCCCCAAACTCTCCCGCCGTTTACGGACGCGGTCTTCGACCGATCTATTGGCGCCCGACAAAGAAACCGAACGAGCGCCTGGTCGTTCCGCCTTCGGACATGGTGTCGGTGCGGTGATCCGCGATTCGCGCACCGTGCCTGTGCAGTCCGACCGACCGATGTCGCGCGGCCTTAGCGGTTAGCACGTAGCCAGTCAGACCCTTGTTGATTGCTGCCGACCCGTTTTGCACGGCGACTGCCCGACCCGTTGGCTCGCTCCCAAACGGAGAACTCGGGCCGCATCGTTTTGTAATTCGCGTGGACGCAACCAGGGTGTTACTTGATGCTTACTGGCGCACTCAGACAGCAGAAGCGTCACAAGGATGAGAGCTGCCCGCATGCCTTTGGCAATCGCTTGGGGCGTGAAACCGGCTCCATTCGTTGTCGATGGGTCAATTGAGAGGGGCTTCGCTGAGCGGGCCCGTGAGGGTTTGCTCCACCGGCAGCGAACCCCAGCGCCATTGCAGCACCTCCTCGTCTTTGAGCTCAAAGTCGCATCCGGCAGCCCCACACCTCAGGGTCGGCATCGGGTGCGGCGTGAGGGCCCTTGGCGAATAGCGCCGGAAGCTGCGAGCGCCGTCGACCGAGACCAGAAGGAAGGAGCCCTCCTTCTCCAGTCCACGGACGATCACACGCTCGCCGTACGTGCCTAGATAGGTGTATACCGGTAGCCCGAAGGACGCTCCGTACATACCCAGACGCAGGTCTGGAAACTGGAATGACCTGGAGCTGTTGATGGCCAAGTCGTCAGTCAGCTCGTAGAAAACGGCCGTTTTTGCTGGCTCCGGCGCTGCTGCCCCGGTCCGTTGGGGCACATATACGAAGCGCAGTACACCGTCTTCCGCGATGTTGGGTTGAATCAAGGCCTGCCGTAGCTGCTCACCCTCTCGCTGCTCTGGCATGGACAGCTCGATTCGAGCGTTGGGGTGATGCGTGCGGACGGCATAGATCACCGAGGATGTCACCTCTCGCTCTGGGACGCTGAGCAGCAAGAACCCCCCAAACTTCGAATCACGCAGAATGCTGTGGATGGGCCGCTCCCCGAGTTCGACCTGGGACGGGGACCACCTTCCAGCCTCACGACGCAACACCGTCGCCGAGCTCTGGATGCCCTGGCGAGTGGCCATGGACCGAGCCACCAGCAGCTCACCTCCATTCAGCACCAGGCGAACAGCCGACTCGGTCTCCTCGGGAGCCGGCGGCGTCCGCAGGATGACGCTTCCAGTCGAGCCGCCGTCGTCGCTGAACAGTATGTGTTCCTCCGACGCGTTCGTAAGACACCTGGCGGCGAGGTGGGGGCCTTGGATGGCTGCGCTGTCGCAGCCAAGATAGTCCTCTCCCACTCGCATGTTGCTGAACAGCCTCACGAAGGCCTCGCGAGCCGCCTCGCTCGGAACCCCGTCGATGTCCGTGGAGCCCGATGGCAATGGCAATCGTACGAGACCAGGCTCGGCCTTGTCGTTCCACGTGTTCGAGAGATCTGGCTCCGTCTGCCAGTCAGGGTGGGGCATTGCGACGATAGTCCAGGTTCGACCGCCGTCGGTGGAACCAAAGATGTCTGCGCCAGCGTGCAACAGCAAGCGGTCTCTCGCACCCCGGAGCGCGGTAGGTGGATTCTCGTCCCGAGCGAAGACGACCTGCCAGGCGAATCCATCGAACAGGTGCACCTTGTGGTCCCGCCCCAGCACGAGGACGCCGGCAGTCGTCTCCGCAGCAAAGCCACCCCGCTCACCCGCGGACATCACTGGTGCTTGAGGCCATTCTCTCGCAGCGCCATCGCAGCGCCCCGGGGCGTCGGGGGTAACAAGATACCATTCTCGCCTCTCTTGCTCCTTCTCGTCGAAGCGCCTCCGCAGCATGATGCACTGGGCACCGAAGCGCAGCAGCTCCGTCTGCGTGAAATAGAAGCTGGACACCAAGAAGAAGCCGGCACGCCTAGTGGCCACTGCCGGGTTCGGGCTGGGCGAGATGGATGCGTCTCCGAGGGCTGAAGTGGGTGTGCTGGAGCAGCCCATCACACTGGCGAGGCAAACGAACATTAGGCCGATACGAACCCAAGCGCCGATGGCCGGCGCGCCGAGTTTGAGGGAGTTGCGAACTCGCTTGGAGATGAAAGTAGTAGACGGCCCAGGAGTCCGAGCCCACGCAGATTGCTTCAAGCGCATGCCAGCGAGTCGTTCGGCGATTTCGTCCGGTGACAGGGAAGTTCGCGTTTGATAGGTGGGAGAACTCGGGCGAGAGCAACGTATCTGGTGGCTTCGCCGAAGTGCGCCTTCTGTAAGTCCTTGCACAACACATGCGGTCACGGAGATTCGTCTTGAAGGACCTCACAAAGCTGAAGAAGCCTGAACAGCAACTCGAAGCTCTGCGCGACCTCGCGACTTCGCCAGTCCCCGCCGCCGCGGCTCCGATAGTCGCCCTTCTCGTCAAGCGCCCGAACGACGAGGCCCTCCAAACCGCCGGACTCGCCGCGCTCGCTGCGATCGGCCCAGGTGCTATCAGTCCAATCCTCGAGGCCGACTGGGAGGTCGATCCCGCGCTCGATGCAGTTTTCGAGAGCGCCGATGAAGCGGCGGTCCTGGCGGCCGTCGAGGCCGTCCTCAAACGCACCGCGCTCCGTCCGCGCGAGGCGATCATCGTCTACCTGCGCGATAACAGGCCGACGCTCGCTGCAAAGCTGGTGGAGCCGCTAATCGCGCTCCTCACGGGGCCAGTCTCGGCTCGGAAGGGACTCGACGTGCACCTCATCCGCATCCTCGCGCAGATCGGCGCGGAGGCCGCGGTTCTACCGTTCGCCGCGATTCTGGCCAGCGCCCAGTCGCACCCCACAGCCCGCTTTCAGGCTGCGCGCGGGCTTCAAAAGCTAGGACGGTGGACCGAACCAGTCGAGGCCGCGTTCCATGGGTATCTCACGACGGTTCCCGACACCGAGCCTGCCGTTGGCGAGGTCCTCGATGCGTTGTCGCAGCTCTCGCCGACCCACGCGAAGCCGCTCGCTAAACGATTCCTCAGTTCATCCAACTCCTACGTCAAGGAGCGCGCCGAGGCTGCCGCACACGGCTGACGGGGCGCCAGTCACAGTTCCCACGGGCCTGACCGTCGGGCGGTGGGCGAGCCCTCGCATCCGGCGAGGCTCGTTGCGGTGCGCTGCGCGAGCACCTCACCGAACTGCCGCAGCTTGAACAGCGTGATGGTGGGATCGCGCGCGAAATGCAGTTCGGCCTGAGCCGCTTTTCGAAGGAAGGGATGGTGACAGTAGTGTCAGCGATGGGCGGCTCGCGACAGCGATAGGGCGACAGGCGACAGGCGACTTGCGACTGCGACAGAGCGACAGCGACACGGCGACTCGCGACCAGCGTTTGCTTCCACGCCCTCCCGCCTTTGCTTCGGGCGTCGGGCTGCCCGGGCGCGAACCTTCCGTGCCAGCCCCGCGCGGGCGGGGCGCCTACCTTCTTCTAAGTAACCGCGCGCGGGTCTGTCACGGAAGCTGCGCGCGAGGGGGCGAGCCGACGCCCTTCGCGTCGGCTGGAGGCTCCTATGGACAGCGTCTTTCCGTTCCAGCAGCTCGATTGCTATGTAGCGGCTCGTGAGTTCGCGCGCCTGGTGCAGCTCGCGGCATCGCTGACAGTGAGTTACGCGACCAGGTTACTCGGGCGGCGAAGAGCGTATTTCTCAACGTGGCTGAGGGCCTGCCCAGCCGGCGTATTGGCGTTCGACGCAGGCACTTCGAGATTGCGCGGGGCTCACTCGGTGAGGCAGTCGCGGGTATTGACTTGGCCCTTGCGCTCGGCGCACTGTCCGCGTCGCGGGCGGCCGAGCTCAATCGCGTGGCTTTGCGGCTCGCGTTTCTTATTGGTGGTTTGTTGAAGCGCCGGTAATCGGGCCTTTGGGCGGCCGGCTCTTGGGCCGGTCGCTCGATCTTCGACTGGCGACTGGCGACTGGCGACTGGCGACAGCGACAGCGACGGGCGACAGCGAGGGGGGCTACGCCCGGGTTTGGCGCTTGCGGTAGGCGCTTGGGTTTTCGCCTGTGATGCGGCGGAAGACGACGCTGAAGTGTGCTTGTGAGGCAAAGCCGGCCTCGAGCGCGATGGTCGCGAGCTTGTCGGGGGTGTCGCGGAGCAGGCGTTGGGCGCGACGGACGCGGGCCTCGAGGAGCTCGGCCTCGAAGCTCGTTTGCGCCGTCTTGAGCTGCCTTTGGAGGGTTCGCACCGAGAGCCGCAGGTCGTCCGCGACGTCCTCGATGGATGCGCGCACGTCGCGGTCGAGTCGGTCGCGGAGGGCGTCGAGCGTGCTCCTTTGATTGGAGGGGTTCTCCATCGCTTCGGTGGCCATTTGCTCGAGCGCGGCGAGGACCCGAGGGAGCTCCATTCCAGTGAGGCCGGGGACTGCGAGCCATTCGAGGGCGCCGTCGAGCTCGTCCGTCACGAGCCAGGGCACGTCGACGCCCGAGATGCGGGGGAAGCCCGCGAGGGTCGAGGCGAGCATGCCGGCGCTCGGGCGGACGAGCGCGGCGCGCTGCACCCGGGTGTTCCGGCGCGTGCGCGTCCGCTCGAAGAACGCGGTCCACGCGGTGAAGGCAGTGTCCTCGATGTTACTTACACGTCTGAAATCGAGGAGCGTTACATAGGGCGGGTGAGGGTGCGCGTACTCCTCGTCAATCCAACGGGACAGCTGCTCGGCGTGCTCGAGGGTCAGCGCGCCCCAAGCCGTTACACCCCAGAGCGCGGGGCGCTCGCACCAGAACGCGAGGCCGCGGCTCCGCAGGTAGTGCCCAGTCGGTGAGGCAAAGAACGAGGCGCTCGAGGGCGAACACTCCATTGGGGCGCAGCTCAGTCGCAGGGATCCGGGTCTTCTGTTCCGTCGCAACCCGAGAGCGCCGAGAAGTCGCATACACCGTTGTCACAGGCGTTGACGACCTTGCCAGTGCGGAGGAACTCGTCGGCCTGGATGCGCGCGGCGTCTTGCTTGCGGAGCACGCCGTGCGGGTCCTCGCACGCTGTCATGGGCAGATCGCAGGTCGGCTCGGGGGGCAGGCCAAAGTCGTATTCGGCGAGCACCGCCTGCGCGTCGATCGGCCCCTCTTTCATGGTGAGGCCCCAGACGTCGCGGACCTGCGTGTCCAATACAGTCGCGCCGAGCGCCCGCGCCATGACGTGCGCGCCGAACGTCGAGACCTGGTGATCGCCGACGGCCGCGCGCATCAGGATCTTGCGACCGCCCGGCGAGCCCGGGAACGGGTCGGTGAAGATGTACTTCGTATAACCGGTCGGCTCCACGCGGTCCCATTGCATCTGGATCATCCCAAGGACAAGCTGCTGGGCGCGCGCGTCGGGGTACCTGGCCCCGAGGACGGTAAAGAACGGGTCGAAGTCGACGCTGCGATTGAGCAGTACGCTGTAGGGCTGGCCCATGACCTCGAGGACGCCGCGCTCGACGTCCGTCGAGAGCGCCATGTAGACGCCGCCCGCGATGCCGCCCTGGCTTATGCCCCAGTAGTAGCGTTGCGTCTTGTCGATATAAGCCCCATACGTCGGGTCCGCGGCCATCTGCCCCTTCATCATGCGCATGAGCAATAGGGAGTTGACGACCCCCTGGTGAAAGCGGTCGAACATGTGTGTAAGTGTGTCGAGCCTGCCGAGCGCGAGCTGCGAGCCAATCCAGGCCTCGTCCTCTTCGGCGAGCCCGATCCACTTCGTCGCGAATAGAACGTAATTGTACTGATTGATGAACGTGCGCAGGTGCTCGGACTCGATGTCCTCGTGCGAGCCCAGGAGCCCGTGCCCGAACTGGAGCAGCTTGGCCGGGGCGGAGAGGGCGCTCACGGGGATGAGGATCTCGAACTCGACGTCGTAGTCGGGGTTCGCGGGGTCCGGCTCGGGCATGCCGTCGGCGTTCAAGCGGAGCGCGCCCCCAGGCGACGGGTCGTCCAGATAGAGCGGTACGTGCATCGTGCCCTTCAGCTTGAAGGCGATGTTCGTGGTGTCGCCGGTGTCGTTCATGTCACTCGTGATGGTGAAGGTCGGGCCCAGGTCTCCGACCCGATCGAGCGCGTCGTCGCGCATGTGGACGAGCCAGCCGGTGTTGCTCGCGCGGCTGGCCGTCGTGAAGTCCCAGGCGAGGAGGAGGTCGTCTCGCGCGACCCCTGCGTCTTCGAGCGCGCCGAAGATCTGGTCGTAGAGCGGTCGGCGCGCCTCGATGGAGGGTTCGGTCGAGGGGAGCTCGTCGCGGAGCGCGGCGAAGGCCTCGGTCGCGGGGATGGGGTTGCCGCTCGCGTCGACGAGGCCGCGAATCGCGACGGCGTAGCGCGCGCCGTCACGGAGTGGGATCGCAGGATGGATGAGGAGCGGATGGGGCGCCGTCGTGTCGCCGTTGCGATCGTGATCGATCTCGGACCAATGCGGCACGCGCGTGCCGTACTCCATGTCGATGAGCACGGTGGGGCTCGCGGGGTCGAGCGACGCATCCAAATCCCAGGGAGAGGGCAGGCCGTCGCCGACTGCGTCGGGGAAGTCAGCGATGATCGCCGAGCCGGACGAGAAGCCGTCTGCGTAAGACCAGCGATCGGGCGACGGTGGGTCGGCGTCGATCGCGACCGGTATGCCGCCGGGTTGGAAGGCGATGCGACGACCCGTCGGGGTCGCTGCGTCTGCGATCGTCGTGACGTTCGACGGGAAGGGATAGCCGCAGAAGCTCGGCACGAGCGGATCACACGCGAGGAGGGGATAGAGCTCCGGTGCTGCTCCGCCGGCGCCGCCCGAGGACGACGCTCCACCGGCGCCGCCTGCGTGGTCGAGGGGCGAGATGACCTCGTCGGTGCAGGCGACAAAGCCAGGAGCGAAGAGCGGGAGAAGAACGAGAGCGGCGGCTCGAAGGACCATTGCCTTGCGCATTGGACTGCTTGTGACTATAGAAGTCGGCCCTTCCGAGGAGTAAGCAGATGAAGCCCGCCATCCACCCCGACTATCTCAAGGCCGTCGTTACCTGCGCGTGTGGGTCGGTCGTGGAGACGCACTCCACGCGCGGCAGCTTCTCGACCGATGTCTGCTCGAGCTGCCACCCGTTCTACACCGGCAAGCAGAAGCTGATGGACACGGCGGGTCGCGTCGACAAGTTCCGCAAGAAGTACTCGGGCAACGCGCCGAAGTGACCGCGTGGCCTGCGAGCTCGCAGTTTTTCTCATCGTTGCTCGAGCTCGCTGGTCTCCGAAAAACGCGTGAACGGCTGCGTGCGTAAGGGCACTGCGGGCTCTCGCCTGCTACGTTGGCCTTGGTTCAAGCGCCCGCATTTTCCGCGTTGGGGTCCCGAATGATTCAGTCGAGCTCGTCGAGCGCCGAAGAGACGCCGAACCCCACCAACGTCGGGGGTCAGGCCGTGATCGAGGGGGTCATGATGCGCGCCCCCGGTTCGCTCGCCGTCGTGGTGCGCCGTCGCAACGGCAGCCTCGTCGTTCGCGAGCGCACCGTCGTCGCGCCCACCTCGAAGACCGCGCGCCTGCCTTTCATCCGCGGGGTGCACACCCTCGTGTCCTCGCTGAAGCTCGGCCACCAAGCGCTGCGTTTCAGCGCCGACATCATGGAAGAGGACTTCGAGGACGAGGAAGACCCGCCGAAGAAGCCCCCCACGTCGAAGGTCGGGACGCAGATCACGCTCGCGTTCATGGCGCTCACGCAGTGGCTCGAGTCCGCGCCGCGCGACGATGAGGGCTCGACCGACGACGAGGAGTCGCCGAGCTTGGGCCGCGCGATCCTCGGTGCCCTGCCGTTCCTCGTGGCGATCGGCGTGTTCATCGCGCTGCCGCAGCTCGCCGCCGAGGGGATCAACTCGCTCTTCAAGCTCAACCTGCCGGTGACGTCCGCGCCCTTCCAGGCCATCACGGGCCTGGCGAAGTTGACCATCCTGGTCAGTTACTTCGGTCTTTTGCGGGCAAACTCGATGATCCGGCGCGTCTTTCAGTATCACGGTGCCGAGCACAAGGCGATCAGCACCTACGAGAACCGCCGCGAGCTCCTCGTCGAGAACGCGCGTGAGACGACCGCGCTCCACGCTCGCTGCGGGACCACGTTCATCATCATGGTCGCCTTCGTGAGCGTGGTCCTCTTCTCGGCGATGGGCGCGCTCATGCCTCCCATCCAGGGGCCGCGCGTCGTGCAGAGCCTGGTCTTCTTCATCCTGAAGCTGCCGCTCTTGCCGGTCGTCGCTGCGATCACCTTCGAGATCCAGCGGCTCTTCGCTCGGTACTGTCTCACCGGGCCGCTGCGCTTCTTGCTCTGGCCGGGTTTCCTCGTGCAGAAGATCACGACCGCGCCGCCCGACGACGCCCAGCTCGAGGTCGCGCTCGCGTCGCTGCGCAGCGCTCTCACGCGTGCGTCGGTGCCGGTGCCCGCGACGCACCCGGACCGCACGTACGAATCCTACGCGCGACTCGTCGACGACCCGGCCTACCGCGTAGCGTAAGCTAGGGTTCTCTCAAGCTAGGGTTCTCTCAAGCTAGGGCTTCTCTCATGCTTCCTCGCGTAAAGCTCGAGGCCGTTCAGCGCCGATTCCAGGAGCTCGAGCATCTGCTCTGCTCGCCGGCGATCCTGTCGAACACGTCGCAACTTTCGAAGCTCAACAAGGAGCGCTCCGAGCTCGAGCCCGTCGTCGAGGCCTTCTCGAAGCTCCTCGACGTGGAGAAACGCATCGAAGAGGACCGCGCGGCGCTCGCCGATCCCGAGCTCGCGGACCTCGCTCGCGAGGAGCTCCCGGCGCTCGAGTCCGAGCGCTCCAACATCGAGCAGACGGTGAAGGTCCTCCTCCTGCCGAAGGACCCGAACGACTCGCGCAACACCATCGTCGAGATTCGACAGGGTGAGGGCGGCGAGGAAGCGGCGCTCTTCGCGGGCGATCTCTTCAGGATGATCTCGCGCTTCTCCGAGCGGAATCGCTGGTCGGTCGAGGTCATCAGCATGAGCGAGGCCGCGGCCGGCGGCATCAAGGAGATCATCTTCAACGTCTCTGGGCCCGACGTTTACGCGCGGCTTCGCTACGAGGCCGGCGTGCATCGCGTGCAGCGCGTGCCCGCGACCGAGGCTCAGGGGCGCGTGCACACGTCGACGGCGACCGTGGCAGTCCTGCCCGAGGCAGACGACGTCGACGTCGTGATCGACGATAAAGACCTAGAGATTTCGATCGCGGCGTCGGGCGGGCCGGGCGGTCAGGGCGTCAACACGACGAACAGCGCCGTGCAGATTCGCCACATCCCGACGGGGATGATCGTCAAGTGTCAGGACGAACGCTCGCAGCTCAAGAACAAGGCGCGCGCGCTCAAGGTCCTGCGCTCGCGGTTGCTCGAGCTCGAGCAGCGCAAGGCCGAGGAGGCGCTGAGCGCCGAGCGGCGCACGATGGTGGGCTCGGCCGAGCGCGCGCAGAAGGTCAGGACCTACAACTATCCGCAGAGCCGCGTGACCGGCCACCGCATCGGGCTCACGCTCCACAAGCTCGACTCCGTGCTCGACGGCGATCTCGACGAGCTCGTGGGCGCGCTCCGTGCGCACCGCCAGGCGGAGCAGCTCAAGCACCTCGGTCAGGATCCTCCGTCGTGAGCGGCACCGCGCCGCCCGATCCGGCCGGTCTCTCTGCTGCGCTCGCGCTCGCGCCCTCGACGTTCTCTCGCAATCGCTACCCCGCGCTCTTCGAGCGCGCCGAGGTCCGCGCCGCCGTACGGCGCGCGCGCCTCGTGCGACACCTCGTTCGGCAGCTGCTCGGGCCAGAGCCGTGCGTCACGCTGAGCACGCTCGCGAACGGTGACACGCAGGTCGACTTGGAGATCGCGTCGCTCGGGTTTCGCCGTTGTTCGGTGCTCACCCCGCTCGAGCGCGACCTGATGGTTCACCTCTTCGATCGAGCCGTGCGCGCGCTCGCCGACGCAGATCCTCAGGGCCTGAGCCCCGCGAAGCTCGAGCTCCGCGATCGCCTGTGCGAACTCTCGGGTGGCGCGGCCGCCGCGCTCGCGCGCATCGAGGTCGCGCTGAGCCTGCTCGGCGCCTCGCCGGGGGACGTCGCGGCCGAGGCTCGCGAGCTCGGTTAGGGGTTCGTGATGCGCGTGTTCGGCGCGGTCGTTCGTCGCGACGAGCGTGTTCACGTGGCCGTCGCGAGCCTCTACCTGATCGGACTCGTCGGCTCACACACCGCGCTCGAGACCGCGCGCGACGCGCTCTTCCTCGGGAAGATCTCGAACACGCGGCTGCCCATCGTCTACATCGTCATCGCGATCCTCTCGTTCGCGACGGCGCGCGCGCGCGATCTCTTCAGGAGCTCGTCGCTGCGCCGCGAGCTCGCGCTCTGGACCGCGAACACCGGGCTCGGCACGATCGCGCTCGGGCTGGTCGCGCCGCGCCTCGGCGACGCTGGGCTGTACGTCCTCTACGTGTGGTCGGGCGTCGTCACGTCGCTCATCCTCGTGCACTTCTGGACGCTGCTCGGGGACGTCTTCAGCCCGACCCAAGCGAAGCGCGTCTACACCGTGATCAGCCTCGGCGCGATGGTCGGTGCGGTCGTCGGCAGCGCGAGCGTCGCGCTCACAGCGCAGCTCCTCTCCCCACGAAAGATGGTCGTGGTCGCGGGCGTCGGGTTCCTCCTCTCGGCCGCGCTCCCGCGGCTCTTGCCACGTCGCGCGTACGCCGCGCCCGCGCGCGTGCGGCCTGTCGATCCGCTGCTCGAGCGCTTTCGAGCGAACATCGTCTACGTCACGCGCGGGCGCTACGTGTGGCGCCTCGTCGGCGTCGCCGTCTTGGGGAGCGCGACCGTCACGGTCGCCGACTACCTCTTCAAATCCACGATCGTCGCGAATGTCCCGACGAGCGAGCTCGCGACCGCGTTCGGCCGGACTTACCTTCTCCTCAACGCGAGCGCGCTCTTCCTGCAGCTCTTCATCGTCGGTTGGGTGCTGCGCAGGCTCGCCCCGTCGCGCGTGATCGTCGCGTTGCCCGCGCTCCTCGTGATCAGCGGCGGTTCGCTCGCAGCCTTCGGCGGCGTCACCGCGGCCGTCGCGACCAAGGGAATCGACGGCTCGCTGCGACACGGCCTGCACCGCACGGGGATGGAGCTCCTGACGATCCCCCTCTCGGAGGACGGTCGGCGCAAGGTGAAGACGGCGCTCGAGATCGTCGGCCAGCGCGGCGGCCAGGTGATCGCCTCGGGGTTGATCCTCGGGGCGACCGCGCTGGCGTTGCCACCGCGGCTGCTCGCGATCAGCCTGACGGGTCTCGCGCTCGCGTGGACCTCGCTCGCGATCCTGCTCCACCCCTACTACGTCGAGCAATTTCGCAGCTCGATCGTCGGCGATCGCGGTCGGCCTCGCGCGCGCGGTGGGCTCGGCGCGACCTCGCTCGAGGCGCTGGTCGCGGCGCTCGACAGCGACGTCGACGCTGACGTGCTCGCGTCGCTCGACGCGCTCGAGCACGAAGAGAAGCTCCACCTCGTCACGAACCTCGTCGTCTTTCACGCGAGCGAGGCTGTCGTGATCGCAGCGCTGCGAGCCTTCGCGAGGGCGCGTCGCAAGCTGCCGAAGGCCGCGCTCGCGCACCTCGCGTCGCACGCTTCGGCGCGGGTCCGCGCCGAGGCCCACGCGTTTCGCGTGGCCTTCGAGCCGCCCGCTGCGCTCGGTCGACTCCTCGAGACGGAGACGGAGCCTGCCGCGATCGCCGCCGTCACGAGCGCGATGGTCGCCTCCGGGGCGCTTGCGCTCGACGTGGGTCGCGCGCGTCTGCTCGAGCTCGTGAAGACCGCGGACGACGCGACCAAGATCGTCCTCGCGGAGATGATCGCGTGGCACCGCGTCGGAGGGCTCGATCGCGTCGTCGGCGAGCTCGCGGAGAGCGATGACGCGGCGGTGCGGCGCGCGGCGATCGCGTCCCTCGGGGCGCTCCGCACCCCGCACGCAGCCGAGGTCCTCGTCGGGATGCTCGGCGGCGAGCAGGCGAGCGGCGAGGCCAGGCGCGCCCTCGTCGCAGCAGGCCCCGAGGCCTTCGCGGCGCTCAGCCGCGCGCTCGCTGACGTCGAGACGCCGCGCATCGTGCGCTGGTCGATCCCGCGCGCGCTCGCGCTCGTCGATCCACGGCGCGCCGCGGAGACCTTGCTCGCGAACCTCCCCGTCGAGCCCGACGGCCTCGTTCGCTATCGGAGCCTCGTCGCGCTGACGGCGATCGTCGAGCGTCAGCCCGATCTCAAGCTCCCGCGAGACCTCATCGAGCGCGAGCTCGCGGTGCACGTCTCGCGCGCGTACCGCTACCTCGATCGCAGGCTGGCGCTCGCGGCCTGCGTGCGGTCCGACCCGAGCCTCGCCACGCCGGGGCTCGAGTTCTTGATGGACCTCTTGCAAGACAAGGAGTCGAACGCGATCGGCCGCGTCTTCCGCGTGCTCTCGCTCGCGTTTCCGCAGCACCGCTTCGGGACGATCTACCGCGCGATCGAGAACGGCGAGCGGCTCTTCCGCGCAGGCGCTGTCGAGCTCACGCAGAACCTCCTCTCGGGTGAGCTCCGCTCCGCGGTCGTTGGTCTCGTCGACGAGCTCGACGACGACGTGCGCCTCACGTACGCCGGCTCCTACCACACCCCGATCGATCGAAGCTTTGACGCCGTAATCGAAATTCTCCTGGGGAGTCGCAGCGCGATCGTGCGCGACTCGGCGGCGTACGTCACCGGCGAGCTCCGCCTGAAGAGCCGCGTCGACCAGCTCGAGCAGCTGATCGCGTCGGGGCTCTCGAGCCGCGACGTCTCGCGCGCGCTCCTCAAGCTGAGCGACGTCCCCGTGCCGAGCCTGCGCGGCAACATCATCTCCATCCTCGGGAGCGACCCCGATGTTGGGTGAGATCACCTCCGACGCGGTGGAGGCTCGCGTCCTCGCGCTGCGCACGCTGCCCTTCGTGCGCGACCTCGACGACGACGATCTCGAGCTGCTCGCGGCCGACGGTCACCTCGTGCACGCGCGCGCCGGCGCGACCCTCTGGCGCGGCGGCGAGCCTCTCGATCGCGTGTTCCTGCTCACCGCGGGCGCAGCGCGAATCGCGAGCGGCCCCGCGTCCGCCGGCACGCACCTCGTCGAGGATCGCGGGACGCTCGGGCTCCTGCACCTCTTCGCGGGGCTCACCGAGGCCCCCACGGTGGTGATCGCGCGCGACGCCACGCTGCTCGAGGTCCCCGCGGACGCGATGATGTCGGCCTTCTACGACAGCTCGAGCATCGCGCGGAGCACGGTGCGCATCGCGGCCGCGTCGCTCATCGCACAGCGCGGCTCGCTCCCGAACGCGCCGCCTGTCCCCGAGATCGGCGAGCGCGTCCTCGAGCCGCCGACGCTCGTCCAAACGCTGATGAACCTGCGTCGCGCGCCGCTCTGGGCCGGCGCGAGCCTCGACGCGATGGTCGAGCTCGGCAGGCACGTCGAGCCTCTGTCGTATCGACCTGGCGAGATCGTTTGGCGCTGCGGCGCCCCCGCAGACTTCGCCGCGCGCGTCGCGTACGGCATCGTCGTGTGCACGAACGCAAGCGGTGAGTCCGTGCGCGTCGGCGCGGGCGCGATCCTCGGTGGGCTCGACGCGCTCGCTGCATTACCGTGCTCCTACACGGTGGAGGCCGAGACCGAGGCCACGATCTTTCGCATCCCGGCCGCAGCGCAGCTCACCGTGCTCGAGGGCAACCCGCGGCTCGCGGCGCGCATCCGCACCGAGCTCGCGCGCGCGCTGCTGCTCGGGCACGCGGGCGGTGCGGGGCGCGCCCCCGACGCTCTACCGCTCAGCTTTGATTTTCGCTGAAGGTCGCCGAGTGGAACTTCAGGTGGACGCCGAGCAGCGCTGACCACGTCGGCCAGTCGTGCCCGCCCTCGACCTCGGCCCATTGGGGCTCGGCGCCGAGCCGCTCGAGCTCGTCGAACACCGAGCGACAGAGGGCGTAGCAGGGCTCACCGAGCCCACACGAGACGAGGTAACGGCGCCGGCCGCCGCGCACCGCGCGCTCGCGGATGGCCGCGAAGGTCCGCTCGTCATAGCTGCCGCTCATGCTGCCGACCGAGCGCCAGATGCGCGGCTCGAGCGCGCCGAGCTGGAGCGACGTGAAGCCACCGGTCGACAGTCCGTCGATGCCGCGCGCCTTCGGCTCGGTGCGGAACTCGTAGTCGACGTGGCCGACGACGTCGCGAGACACGTAGTCGACGACGCGGCCGTCACCCCGATAGAGGTCGCCCGACTCGCGCGGCATAACGATGATAAAGTCACCTATCGCGCCGCTCGCGCGCAGCTCGTCACACTGCGCGCGCAGGCCGCCGCGCTCGAGCCACGTGAGCTCCCAATCGAGGGCGCCGTGGAGCAGATAGAGGACTGGGAACTGGCGCTCGACGTTGCCGTACGCATAAGAGGGCGGCAGATAAATGGCATATCCGCGCTCGGCGCCGTCGAGGGCCGGCGCTCGGAATTTGAGGTGCAAGCTCGCGCCCCGCCCGGGCCCGCCGAGGACGGAGTTGAAGCCGCCGCGACCGTCCGAGGCTCGGTCGAGCACCACCGGGTCGCAAAGCCATTGGTCGTCTGCGACGAACTTGTATTCGGTGTCGCCGTGGGGCGGCCCGGGCAGCGGGACCTCTACGTGCCAGCCGGACGGCCCGCGCTTCATCGGAACACCCGGCAGCGACCACCCAGCGAACGACCCTGTAACGCTGACAATATGGTGGTTCGGCTCTGGATAATAGAACGTAGCGGTCGTGCCAGTCGGCCCGCCCCTACGGATTTGAGAATAGAACACGCCTCATCCCTCTCAGCATTTGTCGCCGAATACGAAATCCCAATCGAAGCTCGATTGGTTCGCCCCAGGGGGCGCGAGCTTCCATTTCTTGACCGAGTCGAGCACACATTGCTCGACGAGCTTCGGGTCGCGGCTGATCGAGTTCGACTTCACCGCTACGCGATTGATGGTGCCGTCCGCGTTCAGCGCGACGGACACCGTGATGCGCCCCGTCCGCGTCTCCGAGCAGCCGCGCTTGTAGACGAGCTTCTGGCAGTCGTAGCCGCTCGCGTCCTCGGCGCGACGGATCTCGGCGGTGGGGTAGGGCGCAGGCTCGGCAGACGCGCTCGCTGACGCGCTCGCGCTCCCCGACGCGCTCGCGCTCATCGACGTGCTCGCGGACGGCGACGCGCTCGCGTTCGACGGCGCGCTCACGGCCCCGCTCGCCGCGGCGCTGTCGCGTGTGTCCGACTGGGCGCTCGGCGTCTCCGAGGCGCAGGCCACGACAGCGAGGAACGCGATGGGGAGGCTACGCCACATGGCCCCGGCCCATAACACTCTGTCCGCCGCCTTTCTATGGATGGGATGCGCCGCCATCACCGCGCGAGCGTCGTGCGGTCGACTTCGACGACGTAGTACCAACCGAGCGCCTCGATTTGGACGAAGACGACCACGAGGGGGCGACCGGCTCGCTCGACCTCGCGCAGGCCCTCCGCGCCGCTCTTGATCGCGCTCACGATCTCCGGGATGTCGAAATCGTAGAGCGTCATCCCCTCGTCTTTGCCGCTCGCTTTGAAGCGCTTGCCCGCGTCGTCCGAGTCGATGACCTTCTTGCCCTCGCCGTCGACGAGGCTCGTGCGCAACGTCGCGTGATTGGGGAGCGACAGTCCGCGCTCGACGATCTTCGTCACCGTAATCTCCACTCCGGCGACCCCCAAGAACTCCCCGCTCCGCGACCAAAGTCCCTGTGTACAGGGCAATACGAGGTCGTCGCCCTGCTCGTCGGTGGTCGAGTCGATATAAGGGCTCCCCCAGCGCCGGCCGTGTTTGTTCGCCGACATTTGGTAGAAGCCCGACGTCCGAACATCGTAGTCCGCGGTCAGCGACGCCATACCCGGATAGACGAAGTGAACGCCCTCGGGCGAATCGACATAGGCATAGTCGATGGGTCCGCGGCGATTGAGGAGGAAGCTCCGCTGCTCGGCCGCCGAGAGGCTCGAGGCCTCGACCTCGGCGGCGCCGATGAACATCGCGCGCATGTGATTGCGCAAGGGCGCGAGCCGCTCGATCTTCTTGCGGACGAGCGCGCGGTCGGTGCCCGGCGCCACGCCCACGACGGGGTAGTCGATCGACACGGGCCAGCGGTACGTCGTGTCGCTCGTGAAGTCGGCGGGCCTCCGCGCAGCGTCCGCGAAGTCGCTATCAAAATAGAAGCGCGCCGCGTCGCCGGATTGCTCGGGCCCCTCGAGGGCCCACTCGGCCGCGGTGCGAAGCCCCTCGAGCGCAGCTTCCATCTCGCGGAACTCGGCGTCGAGGCGGTGCCCTTGCGCGGCCACGTCGCTGTAGAGCGCGGTCCGCTGATCGGCGCGCTGCCGCGCGGCGAGCTCCGCCGCGGTCTGCCGATAGAGCGAGCCGACGACGAGCAGCGCCGCGAGCGCCAGCGTCGCGAAGAGGGCGAAGAGCGTCGCGCGCCGGTGCCGGTTCATGACGCGGAAGAGCCGCGCGACCGCGTTGTCGGGGCGCGCCGCGATCTCGTCGCCACGAAGGAAGCGGCGCACGTCGTCCGCGAGGTCGGAGACGCTCGCGTAGCGATTCTGCGGGGCGAACGCGGTGGCCTTCTCGATGATCGCGACGAGCTCCGGCGCGATGGCCTTGCCCGCGACGACGTGCTCGAGCGGGGCCTTCTTGCCACGCGACGCGAGCTCGAAGATCTCACCCGTCGACTCGGCGTCCAAGGCGCGCCGCAGGCTCACGAGCTCGAACAGGATGAGCCCGAGCGCGTACTGATCGGAGCGCGCGTCGAGCTCGTCGTTGCGACCGTCGGCCTGCTCGGGCGACATGTACGAAGGGCTGCCGATCACGTCACCGACCTGCGTGAGATCGTCGAGCGCGTTCTTCATCGGCGCGGGTGCGGACGTGCTCCTCGCGGGCTCGCGCGTGCCCATGACGCGCGCGACCCCCCAATCCATCACGTAGACCTCGCCGAACTGCCCGACCATGATGTTCGCGGGCTTGAGATCACGGTGGAGCACGCCGCGCGCGTGCGCGAACGCGATCGCGTCGCAGACCCTGAGAAAATGCTCGAGCCGCGTCGCGAGCGAGAGCTCGGTGGGCAGGGGCTTCTGCGCGAGCTCGAGCTCCTTCGCCTCGCTGAGGAGCGTGCGCAGCGTCTTGCCGTCGACGAGCTTCATCGCGTACCCGACGGGCGCGCCCTGCGGGCTCAGCTCGAGCAAGTGGACGGGCACGATGTTCGGGTGATCGAGCTGCGCGGTGATGCGCGCCTCGCGGACGAAGCGCGCGCGCGTGGACTCGTCGTCGAGCGCGGGCAGCTGCTTGTACGCGACCATCCGCTCGAGCTCGACCTGCTCGCCGCGGTAGACGAGGCCCATCCCGCCGCGCCCGATGACGTCGAGCAGCCGCAGGTTGGTCGCGTGGACCTTCCCGATCGGCTCGAGCACTGCAGAGTCCGCGCGCGTCGTCGCGCTCGGCCCGGTGCGTTCGGCGGCGCGCGGAGCCGAGCCGTCTCGGCGCCCCTCGACGATGGTCGCGTCTTCGGTCGATTGGGCTGCGATTTCGGCCGCGACCGTCGCGGCGGCCTCGGCGGGCAAGAGCCCACGCCCGACGAGGTACGCGACGAACTGCGCCGGGTCGTCGCTCGCTGCGGGCGCCTCGGCGCGAAAGCGCTGGTACGTCAGCGTGACGTCGGCTTGCGTGTGCGGCGCGAGGATGCGCTCGAGCTCAGCGAGGCCGTGCGGCCGAGAATTCGCCACGCTCAGGCATTACCGCTTTCGTTCGCTCGGCGGTAGCTGTGCGCGCGGACTCAGCCGACGAGCGGCGGCAGGTGGAGCCAGCGGTGCGCGCGCGGTCGCGCGGGTCGCCCGTGGTAGCCGAGTCCTCGGCGGAGCCCGCCGTCGTGCACCCCGAGATCGCGGTGAAGGACGGCCTTCGCGACCGCCCCAGCGGCGTCCGCGAACGTGATCGCAGCGACGGCCGCGCGCGTTCGCCGCGCGACGGGCGAGCCCGCGTCGGGGTAGAGCGGAAATGTGAGGCCTGCCTCAGGTTCGGTTGCGCGACCCAACGTGCGCTCCGCGAGGGCGAAGCGAGCGCCGAGCACGGTGAGCGCGGGGCCGAGCGACCTCGAGCCGGGTCGAGGCCTCCACGGCGTCGCACGCGCGACGAGCTCGGGCGCGAGCTCGACGGTGTCCGCGCCGCGCAGGAGCCGCAGCCTGAAGAGCTCACTCACCTCGTCGGGGAAGCGGTGGATCGTGTGCGCGCTCGCGACATAGACGATCGGGACACCCGCGGCGCCGAGCGCGAGCCCGAGCTTCTGGCAGTGCCCGCGGTAGACGCCCGCCGCGACCCGATAGCGAAAGCGATCGAACACAGCGCGGCGGAACGCGACGTTGTTCGCGTAGAAGTTCTGCGTCGTCGGGAGCGAGCGGCCCCCACCGCGCGGCACGAAGTCCTCGCCGCGGAAGTACATGAAGTCGATGCTCGAGGCCGCGGCGCCGAGGATGGTCGGCGCGTAGGTCGTGCGACCCGCGACGACGCTCGCGTCGCTCCACGTGAACGGGTCGAGGAGCGCGCGGAGCCAGCCAGCTTGGGGCTCGCAGTCGGCGTCCGCGAACGCGACCACATCGGCGGTCGTCGCGTCGAACGCGAGGTTCTTCGCTTGGTAGTAGCCGACCTCGGGGCCGATGCGGAGCCAGCGCGCCGTGAGGCCGAGCTTCCGCTCGAGGCGCTCGCGCTCGTCCGATGTCAGCCCGTCGTGCGTCACGACGATCTCGAGCGGCCGGCCGAGGTTCGCGATCTCCCCAGCGAGCTTCTCGAAGAGCCCCTCGAGCGCGCGCAGCGTGCGACCTGCGTCGGCTTCGTCGCCGCCGCGCAGGTTGTTGGTCTCCAGCGTGAGGGCGAAGGTCGGCTGGGGCGTCGGGTGGGCGTGGGTCATGACGTGGCTCCTTGGGTGTGCGCGCGGTGTTCGCGAAATGGTTTGCGGTACAAACGATCGGGTGAGGCGAGCGTGACGAGCGCGTGGGTCCACGCGGCCTCGGTGAGGGCGGGCGAGGCTGCGTCGTCGGTCGGTGGGACGAGGGTGGCGCGCTCGATCGCGAGCTCACGCGCGAGGTCGAGCGCGCGTCTGAGATCGGCGCGTGTGCTCGCGTCCGAGAGTTCGACCGTCGCGATCGAGCGGAGCGTCGCGAGCGTGCGCGCGTTGTCGCGCTGCTCGGGCTGATCGGTGAGGAGCGCGACGAACGGGACGCGCGCCGCGCGCGCCTGCGCCGAGCTCGCCATGCCCGGCGCGGCGACGAACAGATCCGACGCGAAGAGCGCGCTCGCGAAGTCAGCGTCGTAAGGGACGAAGCCACGCTCACCGCGCTGTCCCTCGGCGACCCCGTAGACGACGTACCCGCGCGCCTCGAGCGCCGCGCGAAGCGACGCCGCGAGCCCTGGCGCGCTGAGGTTCGGGTTCAAATAGACGGCGGCGAGCTTGTCGTCGCGGGCGAGCCCGAGCGCCGCGCGCACCTCGGCGCGTGACCTCCGCGGCGTCGAGACGAGCGGCGGCAGCTCGAAGCGGCCGCCGTGGAAAACACCTCGCGCCGGTGCGGTGAAAGAGTGCTCGATGCAGCCGTGTGCGCTCTCGAGCCGCCGGTCGAAGAGCTCCGCGAACCCTCGGTCGAGGATCGCCGGGCCGCGGCCGTCGAAGTGGTGCGCGATCGCGCGGCGCAGCGAGCGCCCGACCACGTGCACGACGCGGCGGTGCGAGCGGCTCGCGACGAGCGGCAGCGGGTGGAAGTCGTTGACGAGGTACGCGGCTCCAGCGGCGAGCTCGTCGAGGCGGCGCGCGTCCGCGAGCGCGCGGCTCGGCATGAGAAAATACTGGGCGATCGTGCGCTCCGTGCGACCGCGAGCGAGGTCCTGCCAGGCGTCGAACGCGACGGCGTAGTGGCTCGAGAGGACCTCCGACGGCGTACCGAGCGCCGCGAGGTACGCGCGACCTGCCTCGCTCGTCGTGACGATATCGGTGCGGATCCCGGCGCGCGCGAGGAGCCCGCGCGCGAGGTGAGCGCGGGTCAGGTGCCCGCGGGCGTCGGCCGCGGCGAGCCAGACGACGCGGCGATGGGGGTCGGTGGTTGGGGCAAACATCGTGAAAGCAAAGCTGCGCCTCGCGTTTGAAAAGCGCGCCGCTCACGGTGTGAAAACGAGGTGAAACGCCGAGGTAAGTGCGGGTGGCTACGGCGCGCGCGGCAAGCTCAGCGTGAACGTCGCGCCCTCGCCGGGCGTCGACTCCGCCTCGATCGCTCCGCCGTGCGCCTCGACGACGGCCTTGGTGAACGCGAGGCCGAGCCCCGTCCCTCGGCCGTCGGGTCGGTCCGTGTAGAACCGATCGAAGACGCGCGCGAGGTTCTCCGCGGCGATCCCCGGGCCCGTGTCGCGGACGACGAGCTGCGCGCCCTCGCCGCCCTCGAGGACGCGCACCGACACGCGCACCGACACGGTTCCGCCGCGACCTGCGAAGGCCGCGGCGTTCTCGAGCACGTTGCGCGCGGCGCGCTCGAGCGCGAGGTGCGCGGCCTGCACGCGCACGGGCGCTTCGGGCGCGGAGACCTCGAACGCGACGCCCTCGAAGCGAGCGTCTTCAGCGAGCGAATGCACGAGGCCTCGCGCGAGCTCCTCGAGATCGAGCGGCGCGCGCTCCTCGCCGACGAGCCCCGCCTCGGCACGCGCCAGCGCGAGCACCTCGGAGACGACCTGATCGAGGCGGGTCGTGCTCTCGCTCGCGATGCGATGAAGGCGCTCGGCGCGCTCGGCGCTGATGGAGCCCTCGAGCGAGTCGGTCATGGCGCGGAGCGCGGCGATCGGGCTCTTCAGCTCGTGCGCGAGATCCGCGGCGAACGCCTCGTTCGCGCGGCCGCGCGCGATCAGCGTCGCGACGAGCGCCTCGAAGGTCTGCCCGAGATCGCCGATCTCGTCGCGCGACACGCGAGGGAGCGGCGCCGCCCGCTCGGGATCGGCGAGGCGCGCTCGGATCTCCGCGTCGAGGTCTTCGATCGGCTTCAAGATGCGGCGCGCGAGCCAAGCGGCGAGCAGCAAGCTTGTTACAAGCGTGTAACCCGTCAGCTTGAGGAGCGCCCAGCGCTGATCGAAGAGCGCGCGGATCGCACGCGGCGAGCTCTTTTGGCTCACGACGACGAGCTCGGTGCCGGGCACGCGGTGCGCCGCGTGGCAGACCGAGAGCGCGCCGCCGAGCACGACCTCACAGCCGGCCGCCGAGCCGTCGCGTCGCGCGGCCTCGACCTCGGGCCACGTGTTCGCCGCGCCCCGACCCGCGTCGAAGTCGGGCAGCGTCGGCGCGCCGCGAGGTCCGAAGATCGCGTCACCGATCCGATCGCGCACCGAGAGCTCCGCCTCGTGATCGCCCTGCGCGATGGTCGCTCCCGTGCGCGTGTCCACGACGCGCACGCGCACGCCGCTCCGCGCTGCGGCGCGCTCGGCTGCGCCCCGCGGCGTCTCGCTCTCGGTGATCGCGCGCACGGTTCCCGTCGAGGCCTCCTCGGTGCTCTCGCGCATGTTCGCGAGCTCACGCTGACCCAGGAGATGCGCGAATCCGACGAGCGCGAGCGGGACGAGCGCGACCGCGGCCACCGCGAGCTGAGCGCGCGCGCGCAGCGAGGGCGCGGGTCGCTTCATGGTGATTTGAGCCGATACCCAGCGCCGATTACGGTCTCGATGAGCTCGAGCTCGGGCGCGATCGCTTCGACCTTGCGGCGGATGCGACGGACATACGTGTCGATCAGCCGGGCCTCGACCACCGAGTCGTCTCCGCGCGCGGCCTCGAGCAGTCGCGCGCGCGACATCACCACGCCAGGGCGCGTCGCGAGCGCCTCGAGCAGGCGCAGCTCCGTGAGCGTCGTCTCGAAGAGCGCGCCGCGCACGCGCGCCTCGAGGCGATCGCGGTCGATCGTGAGCTCACCAGCGACGAGCAGCGCGGTGGTCTTCGACGGCGACGCGAGCTCGACTTGCCGCCGCAAGAGCGCACGGATCCTCGAGAGCAGCACGCGCACGCTCGCGGGCTTCGTCACGTAGTCGTCGGCGCCGAGGTCCAACCCGAGCGCCTGATCGATCTCGCTGTCCCGCGCGGTGAGCAAGAGGAGCGGCACGCGATCTCCGCGTTCACGCAGCGTCCTGCAGAGAGAGAAGCCGTCGAGCCGCGGCAACCCGACGTCGCAGAGCACGAGCTCGGGCTGGTGCTGTTCGATCGCCGCGAGCCCATCGCGACCATCGTGCGCGACGAGCACCACGTGACCTGCGTCCTCGAACGCGAGCGAGAGGGCCTCGGCGAGGCCGCGGTCGTCTTCGATGATGAGGAGCTTCGCCATCTCTCTGCGCAGCATCATACGGAGCGGGCCCCGTTCTCCAGATCCCCGCGAGGCCCTGCGGGTCGCGGGGCCCCGCGGAGTGCCCGCGGACAGCGAGCTCG
Organism: Polyangiaceae bacterium; assembly: GCA_046351325.1. Lineage (GTDB taxonomy): Bacteria > Myxococcota_A > Polyangia > Polyangiales > Polyangiaceae > Xiheicaenibacterium. Next base: position 816,893 of record JAXLYR010000003.1, read on the forward strand.
GCCGACTAGCCAAAGACGCGGTCCAACTGTTGCAATCGTTTCGACCCATGAAGCGCGGGTGGTTCTTCGGCCGGGTCATACTCGCGGCCTGCTTGGCAGCTGCCTGGCCGTGCTCCGCCCGCGCCGACGACAAAAAGCCCGAGGAATACTGGGAGCCGGGGATCATCCCGGCAGTAAACTATGACAGCGATATAGGGTTTGGGTTCGGAGCCATAGGCTCGCTCGCGCGCTTCGAGCCCGGTTATGAGCCCTTTCGTGCGCGCCTCGAGGCACAGGTGTTCCTGAGCGTCGCGGTCGACGCCGCGGGCGACGCGAGCGTCCCGCATCACGACGACTATCTGAAGTTCGACCTGCCCGGTTTGCTCGAGGACCGGCTTCGCCTCGGCGGCGGCCTCTTCTTCCGGAAGCTCGCTTCGTGCGGGTATTACGGGATTGGCCAGCTCTCGACCGAGAAGGAGTTTTCGGATCGCGAGCTCGAGGAGAGCCTTCAGGCGCGCCGCTACCACCTATACGATCACATGAGCGCGGGAGCCGACTTGCTCGGTCGCACCACGCTCGTCGAGCTCCCACGCAAGGTCGGCGACGCTCCTCGGCTCGAGCTCTTGACGGGACTTCACGGCTCTTTCCAGAGCGTCACCGCCTATCCACACAGTCGCCTGTCCGAGGACCTCGCGCGTGCGCGCGACGTCGCAGCGCCCGGCGCCAGCGAAGATCCCGACGCTCTCCAGCTCGCGAGTCTCCTCCACGGAGTCGGCTCCTATGGGGTCTTCGCGACCGACATCGGCCTGCTGTTCGACGATCGCGACCATGAGTTCTGGCCGACACGTGGCAGCTTGACCGAGCTCTCTCTCCAGGGTGCGGTGGCCACAGTCGAAGAGATGCGCTTCGTGCGACTGCACGCCTCGACTCGGTGGTTCGTTCCGCTGGTGAAGAAGGACGGCGCTTTGGTCGTCGGCCATCGGCTCGCTGCCGACTTCATCTTCGGCGACGCGCCTGTCTACGAGCTCGGCGCGCTCGGGAACTTCGAGCCCATCGATGGGCCGGGTGGTGCAAAGTCAGTTCGAGGCGTCCCGCTCGGCCGACTCTTCGGCAAGACCAAGCTCCTCGCCAATCTCGAACTTCGGGCGCAGGCGCCTTGGTTCACATTGTTCGGTGAGCGATGGCGGTTCGGCTTCATCGCGTTCGTGGACGCTGGTCGCGTCTGGAGCGACCTCCCACCCGCCTCGAACCTGGACGGCCCTTGGTCGCCATTCGACGTCGGCGCGGGTGGAGGTCTGCGGCTCCGCTGGGGGGAGACGCTCGTCTTGCGCGCGGACGCAGGTTACTCACCGACCCGCGACAGCTACGGCGTCTACATCGACATCGGCCAGGTCTTCTAGGCAGGTCTCCTAGTCCCCTGGACCAGCGGCTGGTTACAAGCCTGTAGCGAGCCTGATCCCGAGCGCCCCGGCGTCCTCGAGCGTGAGCGAGAGCGCGCGGACAACCGGGCCGCGGCCGTGCTATCGGAGACTGAACTTCGCAAGAGAACGATGGGCAAAGCTCTCGCCATTCTGGGTGCGCTGATCGCAGGCATCGCCTTGGGGTTCGTCGCATATCGCTTCGCGCCCAACCTCCCGATCCCAGGCCTTGGCGCGGGGAGCGGCTCGGCCGCCGCGACCGTCGCGCCCTCGGCGAGCGCACCCGCGGCCTCCGCGAGCTCGACTGCACCTCTCGCTGCGTCGTCGGTCGCGCCGTCGGCGAGCGCGCCGAGCGCTACAGTTTCGGCCTCCGCGCCCGGCCCAGCCGACGCGAACGCGCCCGCGTGCCTCGCGTCCCTCTTCCCCGAGTCGACCTTCCCCGATCCGTCGGTGCTCGGCTTCGTCTGCGGTGAGGCTGACGCTGTTAAAGGAGCGAACCACGTCCAGGACGCCATCCTCGCGGCCGCACCGAACGGCATGAGCGCCGCGCGCAAGGAGTGGGCGGTCCTTTCCTATTACGAGCTCGCCGCGTACACGACGCTCCGCGCACGGTGTTGCCCGAGCGCCCCGGCGACGACCGCCCCCGAAGCGCCGAAGGGTTGTCCAAACCTAGGCGAGGCGCTCACCAAGATCGCGGCTGTGAGCGTCCCCGGCTCGAGCGACGCCGACATCAAGCCCGCCCTCAAGGCGTTCGAGAAGGTCGCGTATTGCCTGAGCGAGAAGAAGGCGGGCGATGCGTTCGGCGGCTCGCGCGAGCTCGGCGGCAACGAGTCGCGGTTCTTCTTGAAGACGCTCGGTCGAGCGCGCGGCGCCGAGCCACCCAAATAGCGATCAGCCGGGGCGTCTTGGATTGGATTGTTCGCGCGAGACGATGGCTGGATCTGAGGGAGACACGCCTCGAGCTCGCAGCCCTCGACGCGCCCACCCCTGCCAGGGTCGGCGCCTTCGTGCGCGCTGGAGAGACGCTCGAAAACCCCATCACCCAGGCGCTCGTGTTCGCCTACAGGATCGAGCTCGGCCACGTCGAGGAGCGCCCGCGCTCGGGCGGTTCGGATTGGGAGGTCGAGCGACGATTCACGCCCACGACCACCGACCTGATCGAGTATCCGAGCGTCGTCTTGCGGAGTGTCGACAAGGTCAAGCTCCTCCTCCGCGCGAACTCCTATCGCCTCGTGGATGCGCCCGATCGAGAGGGTGAGTTGCTCGACCCCGAGCACGCGCTCGCGGAGCGCATCGGTGAGGTCCCCTTTGGTCGACTGCGTGGTTACCGCGCGCTCTCCCTGTCACGCGGTCAGCGCGTGACCTTCGTGGCAGAGCTCACTCCCATCGAGTCGGAGGTGGCTGGTCACGCATACAGGTCTGTAAGCGATGCCCCCCCGGAGGCCTGCACCCTCGAGGCGCGCCCCCTCGACGACGGTCCTATCGAGATCCACGACTGGCCGGATTTGGAGCGTTTGCAGCTTGTGCGACGTTAGGAGGCCAATCGAAATGACGACCGGCCTCGTTGGTGCGACGCGCTGGCGCCCGTCACTTCCGCGCTCGACCGTTCGGAGCGGGCTCGATCTTGCCGATCGCCCAATAAGCCAAGAGACCGAGCGGCAACAGGATCGCGACGGGCGCGGCGAACGGACCGCCGAGCCAAATCGCCATCGCGGCGACGACAGCGACATAAGACGAGAACGGCACGAGCCACCACCAGGTTCGGCCGTACCACACTGACCGCCGCGCGGTGGCCTCCCGCAGAACGGCCTCCTCGATCTGCAATTGAACGAGCTTGTCCTGCGCTTCGTCGAGCGCTGCGTCGGTCGATGAGGCCGTGCGATAGGCGCCGTGTTGCTCCTCGACGGGCGCTCGTTTCGGCTGCGCGGTCGCGTCGGGGGCGTGGCGCAGACGGCGCAGTCGTTGCTCGACTTGCTCGGTCTTCTCCTGAACGCCCAGGAGCTCCTGCTCCGGCTCGAGGCCCACCTCCGCCTCGAACTCGGGCGTTGCACGCGGCGACATGAGGAATGGATACATCGGAGCGAGCGAGTGAGCAACGCAGCGACTTGACAGTACTGTCAGCGAGTCGCGAGATCTCGGCGATTGTCCAATACGGGCGAAGGCTCACTTCTCCGTGTAGGTTTGCCCGGACGCAGGGGCCGCGTCGATTTTGCCGAGCGCCCAAAAGACGAGCAGGCCGAGCGGCAGCAAGATGGCGACGGGGGCGGCGAACGTCTCGCCGAGCCAGACCCCCGTCGCGACGACGCTGGCGACATAAAGCGCAAGCAGTCCGACGCGCAACCAAGGGCGAAACCGTCCTCGCGATTGCCGCGTGGCCGTCTCGCGCAGCACGGCCTCCTCGATCTGGAGTTGCACGAGCCTGTCCTGCGCCTCCTCGAGCTTGGCGTCCGTTGGTGAGGCCGTGCGATAAGCGCCGTGGTCCTCTTTGGGCGCTGGCTTCTTGGGCTCGATCTCCGTGGGGGCGACGCGCTGCTCGCGCAGCCGCTCCTCGACCTGCTCGGTCTTCTCCTGCACGTCGAGGAGCTCATCCTCGATGGGGAGCTCTTCTTCGGACTCGAACTCCGGTGCTGTGCGCGGAGACATGACGATAGAGATACGACGCTGCGCTCGGGCGAGCAACGCGAATGGCTGACATATTGGTAAGCGTTCGCGGCCTCCCCTAACGTCTAATGTGCGCCCCGACCTCGCGAGGGGCTCACTTCAGCGCGAGGAGCACCCCGAGCACGATGCACGTCACGATCGCGACGCCCGCGATCAGCGGCCAGACCCAGGAGGCTGTGTGCGCGCCCTCGACAGAGACTGGCGCTGGAGCCGGCGGCGCGCTCTTCGCGCGCTCGGCGGCGAGCTTCTCAGCCTCCTCGAGGAGGTTGGCGGCGGCCTTGATCTGCGAGCGGCGCAGCGAGAGCTCCGTGTCGCGGCCGTGGAGATCTTCGTCCTCGTCGCGATCGCGCGGGTGCACGGAGATCACGCGGCGCTCGAGCGCGGCCTCGAGCGCGTCGGCGAGCGCGCGGGCGCTCGGGTAGCGCTGCTCGGGCTCCTTCGCGAGGGCGCGCAAGATCACGGCCTCGAGGGCCGGCGGGATCTCACGCGAGGGCGCGCGCACGCGCGGGGGCTCGACAGCTTCGGTGAGGACTGCGGTCATCGTCGACATCGGCGTGCGGGCGCGAAAAGGAACGGTCCCCGTCGTGATTTCGTAGAGGATGACGCCACACGCGTAGAGATCGCAGCGAGGATCGACCTCGTCGCCGCGCGCTTGCTCGGGCGCCATGTACTCGGGCGTCCCGAAGATCATGTCGCGCTCGGTGAGGCCCGTGATCATGTGCTCGCCGTGGACGACCTTCGCGAGCCCGAAGTCGAGCACGCGCACCCGCGTTCGCTGCTCGGCGTCGCGCTCGACCATGACGTTGCCCGGCTTCAGATCGCGGTGGATCACGCCAGCGCCGTGCGCGACCTCGAGCGCTCGACACACCTGGAGCATCACGTCGACGCCGTCGTCCAGCGACACCGGGCCTGCCGCGAGCATGGCCTCGAGCGACGTGCCGCCGACGAGCTCGAGCACCATCACCAGCAAGCCGCCGTGCTCGAGGAAGTCGTGGTAGCGGACGATGTTGTCGCCGCCGATCTTCTTGAGGATGCGAGCCTCGCGTTTGTAGCGCCCGAAGATCTGCTTCGAATGGCAGAGCTCGGCGTGGATCACCTTGAGCGCGACAGGCGCGCCCGTTCGATCGCGCGCGCTGTAGACGACCCCGGACGCGCCGTGGCCGATGACCTTGTCGGCCGTGTAGAGGCCGGCGATCTCCTCCCCGGGCGGGAACGGTGCTTGGACCTCTTCGAGCTCGCCCTTCACGGTGCTCCGCCGGGTCGCGGTCGTGTGGGGCGGCTCGCGCTCGCACTGGCGCTCGCCGACGGCGCCGCGTCCGCGCCGATGGCGCCCACCGACGGCGCGGTGAGGATGCCGGCGCACGCGCGAATGACCTTCGGGCTGGTCTCCATCGGATCGAGCGGCGCGTCCGGGTCGAAGCGACGCCACTCCTCACAGCTCTTGCGCGCGAGATCGGTCGAGCCGAGCGCGACGTAGGCCTCGAGGAGCGCGCGCTGGATGCGGGCGCCCTGCGCGTCCGTTGGCTCCCCCGCGCCGAGCAGCTGGTTGCCGCGCGAGATCGCGTCGAGCCAAGCGCCCGAGCGGATCTCTCCCTCGAGCAGCGGGAGCTCGCGATCCGCCCTGTCTTGCGCGTCGCGATCGTCGCCACGAGCCTCGCCGCCGACGAGCGCCACGCTCTTCGCCGCTGCGTCGCGACCCTCGTCGGTGAGCACCAGATCCGAGAGCGGGACGAGCACGACGTCACCGGGCTCGATGGGGTGTCCCTTCAAATGGTTGAAGCGATCGATGACGTACGCGAGGTCTCGTTTGCCGAGGAAGCGATAGGCGATTTGCAGCGTCGAGTCGCCGGGGCGCGCGACGTAGCGCAGCGGGTAGGGGATGAGGATCTCTCGACCGAGCTCGGGCGCGAGCCACGGCATCGTGTCGTTCGAGAGCGCGAGGGCCTCACCGCGGCGCGGATCACCGAGCTCGGCCTCCGCGATGCTCTCCCAGCTGTCCTTGCCGCGGACGGTGTGGTGGCTCACCGCAGGGATCTCGATGCGCATGCCCGGCAAGAGCGCGACCCGCTCCTCGAAGCCGTTCGCGGCGACGAGCACCTGCTCCATCTCGACCTTGCCGTAGAACTTCTCCGCGAGGTCCGCGAGCGTGTCTCCGCGCTGCGCCGTATAGGGGAAGGCGCTCGCGTCGCTCGACACGGCGAAGACGACGAACCCCGCGGCGAGCGCCCTCAGCGCGCGCTTCTTCATGGGGAGAGTGGTCACGGCCATGGCGATCACTACGCTGCGCGATCTCGCGACGACCGACAAGAATTGTCGCGCGCTCGGCCCGAGCGCGGACTGCTCAGCCGCAGTCTTCGCGACCGTCGAGCATGGCGCGCCTCTGGCGATAAGCGGTCATCGCACCCTCGAACGCGACGGGGTCGTTGTATGCCTCGACGCGGTCGCGCCCGAGCAACAGGCTGACGACGCTCACGGTCATCGCGACGATCTTGCCGGAGGCGAGCACGTGCGTCCGCGGGATGGCGTCTTGCTTGCTGCGCAAGAAGTCCACGAGCTGTACGCGGAAGTCGGGCTCGTAGCCGACGAGGTCGCGGGCATCGTTGAAGGTCTCGATGGGGCCGCGGCCGACGACCCGCTCGAGCGCCTCGATATAGCGTGCCGCGCAGGCTCCGGTGAGGCGCCCTCGATACTTGGCGAGCACCACGCCGCGACTCGACGTGAGCTCGATGCTGCCGCTCTGCACGCGGATCCTCGTGGTGTTTGCGTCTCTCTCGACGATGGGCGCGGGCTGGATGGGCATTCGAGGCCGAAGTTAGCAGACGCTCCCATCCACATGGGCGCGCATGAGATGACAAGTCTGTAGGCCTCATGAGAGGGCTGTGCTTACGAGAGGTCTGGGCGCGCTCGACGTCTGGTGAGAGACTCGAGCCATGCAATGGCGAAAGTCGGGCGCCCTCCTCGTCACCTTGCTTGGAGCAGCGCTCGGCGGCTGTGACGGGTGCGACGCGGAGGTTACAGGCCCGTCGGGGGGAGCAGGCGGCGCCGGGGCGACTGGCGTGGGCGGCGCGGGCGCTTCGAACTCGGGGGGGCAGGGCGGCGCCGAGGACTTCTGTCTGTCGCTCGGGACGAACTACTCGATCCTCGACGAGCGGTATTGCAATGACGGCTACTTCCAGGGCTCTTACCAGGTCTTCCCCGCCTCGACCGATTACACGGGCGGCATCGTCGCAATGCGCTACGGGACTCCAGGTCAGGTCTATGCCGTAAGGCTGGTCGTCGCCAGCCCCCAGCTACAAGAGACGACCTTCACCCTAGACGTCTCGAGCTTCGGTTACCCCGACGCAGCCAACGGTGACTTCCTCTATCGCATTGGCACGACGGACTATTTCTTTGGCCGGCTCGGCGCGCAGCCCGACGGGCTCCTCTACATCGCAGAGGCAAACGGGGGCGCTACGTCCGCGCTGCCCGCCGACGAGAACCTCTACACGCTGCCCCCTGACGGCTCGGCGGTCTTCTCGGCGCGCAGCCTGCCCGAGCCGGGCGTCTATCGACAGTCGCTCGCGGGGTCGCCACCCTCACTCGGCGCGGTAGAGCTGGTCGTCGCGACGTCGAGCACGCCAGTCAGCGTCGCCGTCGACTCGGAGGGGACGCTGTTCGCGATCGTCGGGCACGACCTCCTCGCGTGGAGCAAAGAGGAGCTCGCCAGCAATAGCCCGCCACACGTGACCGCCGCAGGCACTCCAGCGGGGAGTGTCTTCGTGCGGAGCCCCAGCGCGGCCCGCCCCGCGATGGTGTTTCACGACCGAGGTGGCGTCATCGACGCGGCCGAATATCACGTCGACAGTGGCATATTGACGGTCGGCGCGCTGACGGGCCTCTTGGCCCTCGATCAGGTGCGCGGCCCGACGCTGGACGCAGCCGGCGCGATATGGCTCTTGTCCTATGAAGGGGCGTCCGTCCTGCGACCGAACTGACGGCGCGCGCCTCGCGATTCGCGAGCGCACCTGCTGCGTACGCCCGCACGCCGTGCCGTATTGCTATTGGCAAATAGAGCTGATTACGCGGCGCATAAAGGGCATATCGGTTGCACGCTGGGGCGCATGCGCGACCGACATATCCTCATCGTGGGTGGTGGACTTGCAGGTCTGTCAGCGGGTTGTTATGCGCGCGCCGCAGGGTTCCGCACGACAATCCTCGAGCACAACGTTGCGCTAGGTGGCGTCTGTACTGCCTGGCGACGCGGCGAGTACACCATAGACGGCTGCATTCATTGGCTCACGGGGGGTGCGTTCGACCGCGTCTATGAGGAGCTCGGGATCCTGCCGCGGGTCGAGCGGCGGACCATCGAGACCTTCATGACCTATCGCGACCTGAAGACTGGGAACGAGGTCCGCCTCACGCGCGACCTCGACCGGCTGGTCGCCGATCTCGGCTGGCTCAGCAGACAGGATGGTTGCGACGACAGCGCCGAGCTCGCGCGGCTCGCCCGAGGAGCGCGCGTGATCGCGGACCTGCCAATCCCCATCGACGCCCCCGAGGTCGCGACCCTGCGGCAGCTCATGGCCCGCGCCTGGGAGCTGAAGGGCGATTTGGGGGTGCTCATGCACTTTCGCAAGCCCTTCGGGCAATGGCTCGACGCACATATCGAGAGCGCGGCGGTCCGCAGGTATCTCCTGCAGGTCATGCCGAATGGCGTGCCCGCGTTCGTCCTTTTGGCCTTCCTCGGCTTCCTCGAGCGCGGCTACCTCTCCAGGCCAGTCGGCGGCACGGCTGCCTTCCGCGACGCGCTCATCGCAGAGTACGAGCGCCTCGGCGGTGATTGTCGGCTCGGCTCGACGGTCGACGAGATCCTCACCCGCGGCGATCGCGCGTATGGCGTGCGGCTCGCGGACGGCACCGAGCTCGAGGGCGATCTCGTCATTTCGACCTCGAGCGCGCCCGAGACCATCCATCGACTCCTCAAGCGACGTTATGGCGCCGAAGCCTTGGAGGCGCGCATGCGTCACACGCAGCTCTTCGACCCTATCGTCCTCGCGAGCTTCGGCGTGAAGATGCCGCTCACCAGCCTGCCGAGCACGCTGGTCTTCGACCAGGTCGAGCCCCTCGACGTCGGTGGCGTCGCGAACGACAAGCTTTATCTGCGTATCTTCAACGACGAGCCCACGAGCGCGCCGCCCGGTCACTCCGTCGTGCAGCTGATGCTGACGACCGACTATGACTATTGGGCAAAAGAGTACGCCGCCGGCAAAGACAACTACGCGGCGGCGAAGAAGGCGCTCACGGACGCCTTGGTCGAGCGACTCGACGCGCTCGTCCCCAACCTGAAGCAGGCCATCGAGGTCGTCGACCTCGCCACGCCCATCACGTATTGGAACACGGCGCGTTCGTGGCGCGGCGCCTATGAAGGGTGGAAGCCCGGCTCGGACGCGTTCTTCGGCAGCTTGAAGCAGACTGTCCACGGCGTCGCGGGCCTCTACTTGGCTGGCCAATGGGTGGAGCCCGGCGGGGGTGTCCCGACGGCGCTCGCGAGCGGCCGCAAGGTCGTGCAGCTCGTCTGCGCTGACGAGCAAGTAACCTTCGTGGCTGCCCCCTCTCATTCGGCGCCGCCGCGGCCGCGACAAGCGACCCCACCGACGCGCAGCAAACCCGTGCTCATCCTCTATGCGACGCGTGAGGGCCAGACCCGCCGTATCGCCGAGCACGTGTCGACACAGCTTCATGCGCACGGCTTCCAATACGACCTTCGGGACGTCAAGAACGACCCGCCGCGGTCGCTGGACCATTATTCGGGGGCCATCCTGGCCGCGTCGATCCACGTGCAGCGCCACGAGGGTGAAATGGTCGAGTTCGTTCGACGGCACCGCGACGAGCTCGAGAAGCTCCCGAGCGCGTTCCTATCCGTCAGTATGGTAGAGGCTGGCGCTGAGGATCCGTTCGCCCCAGCAGGCGTCCGTGAACGCGCCAAGAGAGACGCAGAGCGCCTCTCTCGCGAGCTCTTCGAGCGCACCCATTGGCACGCGGACAGGGTGCAGCCAGTCGCGGGCGCGCTGGCTTATACGCAATATTCACCGCCCATGCGGCTCGTCATGCAAGGGATCGCCGCGGCGAACCACGGCAGCACGGACGCCTCCCGCGACCACCAATATACCAATTGGCAGGTCGTCGACCGCTTCGTCGCGGGCTTCCTCGAGGGCCGCGAAGAGGAGCGCCCTCGCGCTGACGTTCACGCGCCCTGACGGTCGTTTCTTGAGCCGTCTCGGGGGCGTCGTACCACTCAACCTAGTAGGTGAGCAGTCTTCGCCCCGCCCCAAGAATCGCGTTGGCGCTCGTCGCATTGGCGCTCCCCATCGCCTGCACACTCGATCCGCAAGACTCCCGCGAGGTCGTCGTGCGCAGCGCGAACCCCCAAACAGCCAGCCGCGTCGCCCCGTCCTTCACGATCAACGTGGCAGGTGGCGTCCACCTCATCGAGGTCGAGCGGTGCGCTGGGACTTGCACTGCGTACGCGCGCGCTGGGCTGCACTTCTTCGAACCGAGCAGCGAGCGCGACGAAGTCGAGACCGTGTGGACGACCGGTGTTGGAACGGGCCCGCTCGACTCACATGACGGGCGCCCGAACATCCAGGGCGCCGTCACCTATGGGGTCACTCCCGGCGGCGCAGGCTTCGCGACCACACCCGCGCAATTGGAGACAGGGGCGACCTACGCCGTCAACGCCTACCGCTTCGAGCCCTGCGAGGACGAGTCCGACGATTGCTATCATCAAGCCGCCATTGGGGGCGGCTTCTTCGTCTATCGACCTGGCGCGAGCCTCACCTTGAACGTGTCCAGTCTTCGCTGAGCGCGGGCGAGATGGCTAATGGGCGCTACAATCGGGCGCGTCGACGATGCGCTGAACCTCGGCGCAAGAGGTCGCCGCGAGCGCGCTGAGGGCGCACTTGCGTGAGAGCTTCCACGGCCAGGGAGAGGTGCACCCCACGCAGCAGCCCTCGTTTCCCATGCGGCCGCAGCTCGCGGCCCACTCGCACGCGACGGGTGACAGTTCCTCGTCTGTCAGCGAGGACAATCGCGCCCGATCGGGGCACGCCGCCGCGGTGACGCGACCTTTGGAAGCCTCGCGCCGCACGCAGCTTCCGTCACCCTTCGGCCCGAGCGCCCCCGGCGGAATGCTGGGTACGATTGACGTGTAGTTCTTCTCCGCGCAGGTCTCTCCCACGAAGACATCGAACAACTGCACGGCTCCGTCCGCGCCGGTCAGCATGACCGAGCCGTGCCCCTGACCCATTCCGTCGACCGTGACAGCGTGGGAGGTCGGCCCGCCATTCGCCGCGACGACCCCACGCGGGACTGCGTCCAACGAGCGTAGCGACGCACCGCCCATATCCAATATTGCGTGGTCACCCACCTGCACGCGTATCACTGGATGCAGCGGCCGCTCTCGACAGCCGCGCTCGAGCACTCGAAACCGTCGCTCCTCCTGTGCGCCCGCGGCGCTCACATAACGGATTCGCCCCTCCCCCGGGGCTACTGCGTTTACGATGAGCCGGTTCTTCCAATTCGAGCGATAGTCGAGGACGGCGCTCGGGTTCCCTTCCTCTGCGACCGGATCTCCCTCGATGAGCACGGCCTCGCCGACGTAGAGCACGTCTTCACCGATGAGATGATTGGAGGCAGCGTCGCGCTCGGCGGAGTCGGCGGCGCGCGTCGCGACTGGCTCACTCGCCGGCGGCGCGCTGCAGGCCACGAGGCAAACCATCGCCAGCGTCTTGGGGTCGACCGCGCTCATCTCGTCCTCCGGGGGTCATTCTACGGACGAGCATTCTACGGACGAGAGCAGGCGATCCTCACCCTGCGCGGCATTGGTTCGTGGGGCCGTTCACGGATGGGACAGCCACTCCGTCCCATCGAGGCGCGCGAGCGCTGGACCCCCGGCGAGGTCCATCTTGGCGAGCTCGATTCGCTGACGATACTGTAACTCACTGCCTGTCGGCATCGCGAGCTCGCCGCCATCGAACGTGAGCAACACATGCGACGGAGTGTTCACGCCGGTCACTGTCGTGATCTTTTGCACGGCCGCCCAGGGATAGACCTTCAGGCCCTTCGCCGAGTCACACACGATGAAGCAGGCCGGCAGCTCCAGCGAGAAGCTCGGGAGGGGCGAGCGCTTGCGGCGACCGATCAAGAAGCCGCCGAGCGCGATCAGCGCGATGCCCGCGAGCGTCAGGAGCGCGAACATCCGGTCGAACTTGACCGTCAGCTGCCAGACGGAGAAGCCTGCGACCAAGAGCCCGACGAGGACCAGGCCGACCTCACCGCCCAAGTTCGTGTTCGCGGACTTGATGTTGGGCGAGCTCGCCCCGAGCTCCACGAGGCGCTGGATCGCCCGCGGGTCGAGCTGCGCGCTCGAGATCGAGCGCACGCGCAGCGTGAGGTTCGACCCATACCTGACCTTGACCTGTTCGTACATTGCGCCCCCCCCGACCTCTCCAATATCAAACCTCCAATCGACCGACAAAGCGAAAGCATGGCTCCTCGACTCCGAACCTCGGGCGTGCCAGCGACGAAGTCGTTACAGGGTTGTCTGCGGATAGCCCTGTTGGGAGAGCGCTTGTGGATTGGTGCCTTGCATCGCCTCCCGCCCCCCCACGGTCGGCGCCCCGGCCTTGGGGGGAACGCCCAGCGCCGAGAAGACACAGCCCACGATCCCGGCGCCGCTGCCGAGGAACATGAAGGCCGCTCCAGTGTCCACGCCCATCTCTCGAAGCGCTGGCGGCTTCAGCGCTATGAACACCAACCCGGCGAGCGTGGTCATGGCCGTGAACACCAGCGTAATCCAGCCCAACCACTGCGCCCCACGGCTCTTCACGAGCCCGAGGATGATCGTGACCAGATACCAAATCGATAGAAGGGAGACGCACCCTGAGAAGCCTATGCCTGCGATCGCCCAAACCCTCTCAGAGTCTCCCTTGGTATTCTCCCTGAGGACCTCTGTCTCGCACCACTCGGGGTAGCACCGCTCCACGAAGAAGGGCCCCGCTGAGACCGAGAAGTCGCCGTGCGACCCGGAGAACCACGACGCCGACGCAGAGGCCGCGCCCAAGAGGACGATGCCGAGGACACACAATAGGACGCCCACAATCCGCTTGTTCATTATCTGCTCCCGCCGGCGCCGTCAGCAATGTCCGCGCCGCGGCTCAATGTGTCGAAACCCGCTCGACTACGCACGGTTTTGGACTGTTCGAGGGGTGTCGACGACGGCGCGTCGTCGTCAGCAAGCAGCGAGTCACTGTCGGATCGGTAACCTGACGACCAGCGTCATCATCGGCCATCAACTCGTGATGGCTGTCTTGACCAGTCCTGCGCGCTTGAGCTCCCGGAGGTACGTGATTCGCGGGGCGGCAGCCCACTCCAATACAGCCGCCTGAAACGCGGGCGGCGGGCCGTACCCGTGCGCGTCGATGTAGTGCGCGATCGTGCTCGGGCAGACGAAGACCCCCTCGGCGCCAGCCGGGAGGAATAGATTGTTGGCTCCAATCGTCGCGCTGTGCTCCTCGTAATGCACAGTCGCGGGCCCACCCGTGAAGCGGCAAAAGCGACAGGGCTCCCGGCCGGCGAAGGCCACTGGCTGCCACGGGTCGGCGAGCAGCTTCATCAGCGCGGCGAACACCTCGACTGGCGTGTCGCCCTGTGGAATTGGCGCCGACGGATGCAGCCACCCGACATGGATGAGCCCAGCCGAGAGCGGGCCGAAATAGTCCGAGCGCGTCAGGTCCTTTATGTAGGTCATGTCGTCGCCGCGGCCCCATCCAAGGCCCTCGCGACCTCTGCCGCAAGCGTGAAGAACGCTCGCCACTCCGGCGCAGAGCGAACCTCGGGGAGAGACCAATCTCGCGATTGGAGCGTCAGCCAATGGGCGCGAAGCTGTGTGCACAAGCCGACGGCATTGTCATCGACGAGGTCGGCAGCGCGCAGCCGCGTGAGGCTCGATTCGTGGAGAAACGAGATCGCGCCGACATCGAACTCCTCGAAGAGGTCTCGCGCCAGGTCGTCATCCGACGCTTTCAAGACGCTCGGCTGCGCTCGCGAGACCGCGTCCCGGAGAAGCTCGAAGAGGTGGGAGACCGTGATGTTCGTGTTCGTCACTGCGCCGTCCCAAACCACAACTACCAAAGAATATGCACTCTCTGGTCCGGTCAATCGACGCCGATCGCGCGAGGCATGCCGCGGTCGCGCGGCGCCGCTCGACCTTCATTGCACGCTACTGGAGGGCGATCTCCCCGCTGGTCAGCGCGTAGATGGTGCCGAAGTTGATGCCCCCGTAGAGCTCGATGCTGTGGAGGAGGTCGCCACCATACGAAACGAACTGATGGCCTGCTTCGATCGTGAACATGTCGAGAAAGAAGTGCACGCCTATCGAGTTCCTCGCGCCGATCACGAAGCCCTCGTCGCCCGAGCCGATCAAGAACCGCGGGCGCAGGTCGACGGCGAAGTACGGGTGGCCGAAGCCCACGCCGAACGCGAGATTGAACATATTCACCTCGAGTGGGTCGCCCCCATAGGTCTGGGTGGTCCAGCCGAGCTCGGGGTTGATGAAGAGCCCCCACGTGTTGGTCAGGCCGTTGCTGCGGCCGCTCTGGAAAATGGCGGCGCCCAGGGTGATCTCACCGCCGCCCGTCATGCCGTATCGGTCGCCGAGGTGGAAAGACGGTCCGCCGGCGAAGCGCCCCACGAGCAGCGGGACGAACTCGTCGGCCCGCGCCTCCGAAACACCACACAACGTAGCCGCCACCAGCGCCAGCCCACAGCAGAGTCCTCTCTTCGTCATGGACGCCGGAATCGCAACCACCATGCCAGTGACCGCCGGCCTGGTTCGGGCGAACTGGCCAGTCGCGGTGATTGGCATCGAGTCCGTGTCCTCGCCCGCGAGGGTGGCGCGACTCTCGGGCAAGATGGACAACCGCGAACCTATGACTGTCGTCTCCGCTACGCGGACCGCCACCCGCGTCCTACGGCCGCCCTCGAGCAGGGTCATGTACGGGCTGATTGGCGTCTTGATGGCCTTGTTGATTGTCCTTCAGTGGTTCCAAGAGGCGCTGGGCCTCGTCGGGGTCATGCTGGGCTTCGGCGTGGTGTTGGCGCTTGTCGGCTGGCTCCGCTTCGGGCAGCGGTGGCGCTGCGGTGATTGCAGCGCTCCTGTCGGGCGCCGCATGACGAAGTGTCGGGGGTGTGGCGCCTACCTCGCTGACGAGCCTGCCGAATGACCCCCGCCGGGACTGCAAGGCACGCCTCCAGCGCGGCAATCCATGGGATCCCATGCTACTGCTGTCGCTATTCGGGCACGCTCGGCATGCTCGCGCGGCGCGGGCGCAGGGGCGCTGGCAGGATGAAGTCCCACGGCAAGATCCGCTCGCGCCTGCGCTCTTCATCCAAGTGACGGAGCCGCGCCGAGAGCATGTCCGCGAGCGAGACCCCACCTACGAGGTGTCGAGCGTCGGCGGGATTGGCGACCCAGAGGTGCGTGACCCCGGCCTCCGCCATGCGCTGGACCGCGAGGCGCAGCGTCTCGTTTGCGTAGACGACCAGCGGCGCACCCTTCGACAGGGTGGCGACAGGAGCGCTCCGGCGGCTCGAATCGCCAGCCGAAGCGGAGAGCTCGATCGGGTCGATGGCGCCCGTCAAATGTCCCTCGGCGTCGAGCAAAGCGACTGGGGACTGGCGGTTCGAATTGCGGGCAGGGCCAACCTGCGAGGCCGCGTCATGCACTGTGAGATCCGCGCGGATCGCAGTGACATCGCGGTTCATCACGTCTCGAACGAAGAGGACCTCGAGGACATCAATGGCGTATTCCCGACTGACATGAAAGCCGCGGCGCGCGACCTTCTCCGTCAGGATCGACCGCCTGAGGACGAGCACCGTGAAGACGTGCGCGACGGACACAGCGATGACGAGCGGAAGCAGCATATTGAGGTCGCGCGTGAGCTCGATGGAGAACACGATGCCCGTGAGCGGGGAGCGCATCGTCCCACCGAGGATCGCGCCCATGCTGACGAGCGCCCAGAACCCGACCCCGGCGCTCGGGAAGAGATGAGCCTCGAGCGCGCCGAGCGCGCCACCCATCATGAGCAGCGGCGCGAGCACCCCACCCGAGGTCCCCGAGCCGAGCGCGACCGACCAGATCATTGCTTTGACGAGCATCAAGACGAGCACCGCGCGGAGGGCCATGTCATCCGCCAAGAGCGTCCCTATGACGTCATATCCGACGCCCAGCGCTGACGGACATACGAGCCCGCCGAGGCCAATGACGGCCCCGCCGATCGCAGGCCACCACATCCAGTGGATTGGCAGCCGCTTGAACAGGTCCTCGAACAGATAGACAGCGCCCGTCAGGAGCCCCGAGAGCAGGCCCGCCGCGAGCCCAGCGACGGCGCAACAAGCCAGTACCGACACCCCAGCAAACTCCGGGTGGGGCGCCATGGGGAAGAGCGGGCCGGCGCCGAGCACGAAGTGGCGCGCGACCGCCGCGGTCGCGCTCGCCAGCGCGACAGGGACGAAGCTGCGAGGCTTCCACTCGAATAGGAGGAGCTCGACGGCGAGCAAAATCGCAGCGAGCGGCGTCGCGAACGTCGCCGACATGCCGGCCGCCGCGCCCGCGACCAAGAGCGTCTTGCGCTCCGCGGCTGTAAGCGAGAACAGCTGCGCGATGATCGAGCCGAACGCGCCACCCGTCATGATGATAGGCCCCTCGGCGCCGAACGGTCCCCCGGAGCCAATCGAGATCGCAGCCGAGACTGGTTTGAGCAGCGCGACCTTCGGCTCGACGCGGCTGCCCCGGGTGAGGATGGCCTCGAGAGCCTCGGGGATGCCGTGCCCGCGTATGCGCTCTGACCCATAGCGCGCCAAGAGACCAATGCAGATCGCGCCCAAGACGGGCACGCCAGCGGCAGCCCAGCCCAGCTGATGCGTCGCTGGCGAGACCGCAGCGACGGACCATCGGCCGAAGTAAAACAGATTGGTAAATAGCGCGATGAGCCGCAGGAGGGCCCAAGCTACCCATGTCGCGAGCGCCCCAATGGCCATGGCCAGCGCCGCGATGAACACCGTGCGTCGATTGGCGGTGAAGTCCGAGAGGTGAATGGGCGCTATAGCCTGACTCGGGTGCAGCGTGGGCTCATGCTTTCGACTTGGATGGGTGTCCACTACGGCCTCGCTTCTTGGGTCCCTCGAAGAACATCGACGCGGCACCGCCCGATGCTCCAGCGCGCTCGACGACGAGCGACAGATCCGCGCTCAAACGGCGCTGGCTCGGGCGCGGCAACGACTGGAGCGCACGCACGAGCCGCACCTGAAAGGGCTCGGGGGCGCGGCGGAGCAGGCGCTCGCCGCGAGCGGTCAACGTGAGCACGCTGCGCCGGGCGTCGACCGGGTCCTTCTCCCGGGCGATGAGGCCGCGCTCGACGAGGCGCGCGACGACGACCGAGACCGAGCTCGGGTCCGTCAGCGTGCGCTCGGACAACCGGCGAATCGAGATGCCAGGCTCTGCGCCGAGCTCGCGGAGGACGAAGAGCTGCGCGCCGCTGATCTCGAGCTTGCGCTCGACCGCGTGCGACGTCGCGCGGAGGAAGCGAACGATGCGGCGCAGGCTGTCCAGAATGCGCGCGGTGTCCTCGTCGCGCGACCGAGATTGCATGGGATCCCATGTATCATGACCCCCGCCGCGTTGTCGCCCGGAACGTGCGCGTCGCGGCGCTATCCCTCTGAGTCAGCGTGGCGGTGTCTTCACCCGTCCCGAGGGGGCGACTCTGTGGTCAACCATGAAGAAGCCCACTCCGCCTCCGCTCCCGACTCGCCCCAATCACGCTCGCTCGGCGCACAAGGTCCACGCGACGGCAGCCCGGTTGGGCGTGCTCCTCGTCGGCATCCTCGGGCTCGGCCTCTTCGTCCTGGGCGGGGAGCTGTTTGGACAGTTGGGTGCCGTCGCAGGGATGGTGGTGTCGGCCATGCTCTTCATCCTCGCGCAGGCGTTCCTCGGTCCGTGGAGCTGCAGCGCGTGCGCAGCACGCATCGATCGTGGAGACGAAACGTGCCCGAGCTGCGGGGCCACGTTCGAGATCGTATTGGACTAGGGGTGCCCCCTGCGCCGCGCTGCGCGCTTGGACCTTGTTCGCGTCAGGGAGCGGGCGCGGTTTGCCCGAGAGCGCTTGGGGAGCCCAGCAATCCAAGCGCTCAAACGGACCTCTAGGCTTGGCGCTTCTTGGGATTCTTGACCCTGAACGTCGGGGCTACTTCGTTTGCAGGAAGAGCCAGGCCCAAGACGATGGCTAGGAGAGCGAGGGTGGTCGCCAAAATGCCAGTCAGGAGCGCTAGGGTGTTGATCCTGGTTTCGCCAGCTATCCAGCAGTCTTTGGGATGAAAGCGCTGGTACCGGACCTCTACCTGAGAACCTGTGGGTCGGTCTGCTATGGCGCACACTCTGCCGGCGATTTGAACTTCGGCAAGGGTGACCGTGTAGCGTGTCATTGAGAAGCGACCTCCGCTGGTGCGTTCTTCCTCCCTGTGGCCGACAACCGTGGTTGTTGTTTGCACGATGTCTGTCAAATCGCGCTGCCAAAGGTAGGTTGCAGAGGTCGCGAGGACCAAGGCGATGCCCATCATCGCGGCGATGGCCTTGGCTGTCTTTCCGGCGCGTTTGCGGAAACCGGTCTGGTTGGCGATGGTGAGTCGCCTGCGCCCCGACCCACGGATGTGCTTGCGCTGGCCTAGACCGCGGTAACCCCCTTCCGAGACTTCCACGTCTCCGATGACGCTTACGAGGTCGCCCTCTTCGAGATATCCCGACTCGGTTTGGACTGTGCCGTGAGTTTGAGTGGTCGTGCCGATCTGCAGCACAGCGCCCTGGACGCCGTGCACCTTCACCCGCACGCCGTCTTTGAGCTCGAGCCAAAATGGGTTTGCTTCGACGGTTCGCTCTTGTTCGACCCAGAGCTCTGCCACTTTCGCGCGGACAATGGAGATGTTGGCCAGGGGTTCATCGGCTTTGCCTGCCCTCGCAATGCCGACGACGTTCATGGAACCGTTCACCAGGTCTTGCGAGCTCGTCCACACAAAGCGTTGCTGGTGCGCGCCCCGGTCTCGCCTTTGGATTCGCGCCAACCGCAGCAACATGATGATGGCCGGCACCACCAGAAAGAACGGCGCAAAACAAAACGCCATCATCAAAACGCTGCTGTCTGGGCTCGTCAAAACCAGCAGGAAGAAGGGCGCCGCCATGGATTCGTAGCATTCTACGCCTGTGTGGCGCTTTTCTTTGTCGTTGTTATAAAAATTCTCGTTCCCGCCCGCACTCGGGACGGAGACTGCGGCGTAGGAACAGTGCTCGCCGGACTGAATGTCAGTGAGTTGATTGTCAGCGTTCGCGCTGTCGCTCGGCGAGCTCGCGCAGGCGTCGCACGTACGTGCGTGTCACCTGCGTCGGGTCGAGCTTCAGGAACTTCGCCATCTCCTGGACGAAGCCCTGCACGTAGACCATCGCGGGCAGGTCCTGCCACCGCTCCTCTTCGATCGCGGCGAGGTGCATGCTCGAGATCTTGGTCCGCTGGGCGATCTGCACGAGCTCGACGTTCTGAGCCTCGCGGACCTTGCGCAGGAGGGCGCCGGTGAACTCCGTCTCCGCGTGGATCTCGCGCGCGAGCTCGGCCTGGATGAGCATCAGCTCGGCGGCGCGAGCCTCATCGATGCGGCGCTCTTCGCTGGCGCTCGTCGGGGCGTCGAGCGGGAACGTCGAGAGGTCGTAGGCGCGGCGCTTGTTCGGATCGAGGAGGGTGTCGTAGGCCTCCTCGATGCGGGCCTGCTCGTCGCGGAGCGCGGCCTCGGACACGACCGACACGACGGGGAAGCTGTTGTCGCGGAAGATCTCGCGCTGGCGTTTGTAGGCGCGACGGATCTCGTCGTCGGCCGCGGTGCGTGGCACGCCGAGCACCTCGTAGAGGTTGCGCGTCGTCGGGCGCGCGGCGTCGCCCGTGGTCGACGGAGGAGCGTCGGTCGGGTTCGACGGGCGGGTCTCGAGCGAGAGCAAGAGCGCGAGGATGCGGCGCGCGATGCGCTCGACGTTGCGCGCGCTCTTCGACGTGGGGCTCTCGATGAGGAGGGGCGCGCGCTTGCGCACGCTCAACCAGACAGCATCGTCGTTCTCGACGTGGCCGAGGTAATCGATGCGAACGCCGAGGAATCGCTCGGAGATCGCGCACATCGCGGGGCCGAGCTCGAGGTCCGAGCGCAGGCGCGTCTGCCCGACGACGAGCCGCGGCGCGAGGCGCGCGAGCTCCTGTGAGGCGACGGCGCCGAGCCCATGATCGTAGCGGTGGAGCGACGTGATGATCTCGGGCGGGCTCGCCATGGGCTTCAGCTGCGCGAGCGCGCGCTCGACGAGCTTCAGCTTGAGCTTCTCTTTTTGGAGGCGCTTGCGGAGCGCCCGCGCGAAGAGCGCCCGCAAGAACACGTACGTCGACTCGATCGACACGGGCTCGGGGGCCGTCACGCAGATGCCGATGTCGGCGCCGGTGAAGAGATCGAGTGACGGCGTCGACGCGCCCGAGCCGAGGTGGATGAAGACGTAGTCGGCCTCGACCTTCGCCAGGCGGCGGAGCCACTGCGCGCGTCGCGTCGGCTTGACCGGCGCCATCGAGATGAGATCGAACGCGGACGGCAGGATGCTGAGCCCGGGGACCTGCACCGAGACTGGTTTCAGCGGCGTGTCGTCGTCGGGATCGAACGGCTCGAACGGCGCCGCCGCGGTGCCGACCATCGCGTGCAGGTTCGCGCCACCGTCGGCGTCGCACAGCACGACGCTGCGCCCGAGCTGCGCGAAGTACACCGCGAGGTTGACGGTCAGCGTGCTCTTTCCCACGCCGCCGCGCCCACCGCCGACCGCGACGACGCGCTTGCCGCGAGGCAACCGCGAGGGCGGTGGCAGCGTCGGGGAGACGCTCTCGTCGTCGGGGCCGTCGACCACGGCGCCACCATAACGCGACTCCGCTCTCGACGCTCGCGCACGCCTCGGTTCTCATCGGCGCGCCATGGCCACGGTCGCACCCTTCCGAGCTTTTCGTCCGCGCCCCGAGATCGCAGCGAGGGTCGCGTCCCCGCCGTACGACGTCATCGACACCGCTGAGGCTCGCTCGCTCGCAGCGGGCAACCCCGACAGCTTTCTGCACGTGTCGCGCCCCGAGATCGATCTGCCCGAGGGCACCGACGAGCACACCGAGCCCGTCTACGCGAAGGGCCGCGAGAACCTGCTCGCGCTGATCGAAGACGGCGCGCTCGCGCAAGACGCCGAGCCGCGCCTCTACGTGTACGGCCAGAAGATGGGGAGCCACACGCAGCTCGGCGTCGTCGGCTGCGCGTCGGTCGCCGAGTACGACAGCGATCTCATCAAGAAGCACGAGAAGACGCGCGCCGACAAAGAGGACGATCGCACCCGCCACATCGAGGTCCTCGAGGCGCACGACGAGCCCGTCTTTCTCACGTATCGCGCGTCCGCCGCGATCGACGCGCTCGTCGCCGACATCACGCGCGGCGTGCCGGCCTACGACTTCACGACCGCCGACGGCGTCGAGCATCGCTTGTGGACGGTGTCGATCGACGACACGGCCGCGCTCGCGCGGGCGTTCGAGGACGTGCCGACGCTCTACGTCGCCGACGGACACCACCGCTCGGCCGCGGCCTCGCGGGTGGCCAAGCTTCGGCGCGGCAGCGGCGGCGAGCACGGCGTCTTCCTCGCGGTCGTGTTCCCCCACGATCAGATGCAGATCATGGCTTACAACCGTGTCGTTCGTCCGCTCGACGGCCGCGGTCCGGACGCGCTGCTCGCGGCCCTCCGCGAGCGCTTCGACGTGACGCCCGCGTCGAGCCCGATCCCCGATCAGCCGAAGACGTTCGGCGTGTTCGTCGGCGGCGCGTGGTACCGCGCGGCCGTGCGTGCTGGCAGCTTCGACGCGTCGGATCCGGTCGCGTCGCTCGACTGCTCGATCTGCCAGGATCAGCTGCTCGGCCCGATCTTCGACGTGAAGGATCCGCGCCGCGACGCGCACGTCGGCTTCATCGGCGGCATTCGGGGCGCGGCCGAGCTCGAGCGCCGCGTCTCGAGCGGCGAGTTCGCGATGGCGATCCACCTCTATCCCACGCAAATGACCGAGCTCATGCGCGTGAGCGACGCGGGCTTGCTCATGCCGCCGAAGAGCACGTGGTTCGAGCCGAAGCTCCGTAGCGGGCTCTTCGTGCACGTCTTTTGACGCCGCGCTAAACCCCGGGCCGATGAGCGAACCCAGCCGCGTTCCGCCCGACGAGGCCCTGCGCCTCGTCGAAGAAGAGGGCTACGTCCACCTCGACGTCCGCACCGAGGCCGAGTGGGCCGCGGGCCACCCGAGCGGCGCGCACAACGTGCCCTTCATGCTCGCGGGCCCCTCGGGCATGACGCCGAACCCCGAATTCCATGACGTCGTACAAGCTATCTACCCGACCTCGGTGAAGCTCGTCGTCAGCTGCAAGAGCGGCGGCCGCTCGCTGCGCGCCGCGCGTGAGCTCCTCGCGCGCGGCTACGCGATGGTCGTCGATCAGCGCGCTGGTTGGGACGGCGCGCGCAACGGCTTCGGCCAAATCACCGAGCCTGGTTGGTCCCAGCGCGGCCTGCCCCACGAGCGCGAGACGCCGGGCGCGAGCTACGCCGAGCTCCGCGCGCGCGCGACGCCCACCGGGGGAGCGTAGCCCGTGCTCGACGGCGTGCGCCTCGCGGTCGTAGTCCCCGCGCGCAACGAGTCGCGCTTCATCGTCGAGGTGGTCGAGACGATGCCCGCGTTCGTCGACGAGGTCCTCGTGATCGACGACGCCAGCGAGGACGACACCGCCGCCCTCGCGCGCGCCGCGGGCGCGACCGTGATCTCGCACGAGGTGCGGCGCGGCGTCGGCGCCGCGATCGTCACCGGCTATCGTGCGGCCCTCGAGCGCGGCGCCGGGGCGATCGCCGTGATGGCCGGAGATGGGCAGATGTGCCCGCGCGATCTCGAGCCCCTCGCGCGGCCCGTCACCCGCGGCGTCGCCGACTACTCGAAGGGCGATCGCTTCCGCCATGAGGACGCGCACGTGATGCCGCGCGCCAGGTATTTTGCAGGGCGAGCGCTCAGCGCGCTCACCGGGCGCGCCATCGGCTGGCGCGAGCTCTCGGACAGTCAGACGGGTTACACGGTTGTCAGCGCAGCGGCCCTGCGCGCGATCGAGCTCGACCGCGTGTGGACCGGTTACGGCTACCCGAACGACCTGCTCGGCCACCTCGCGCGCGCCGGCGCTCGCTTCTCGCAGACGCCCGTGCGCCCCGTCTATCGCGGTGAGGCGAGCGGCCTGCGCCCCTGGCACCTCGCGGTCATCACGGCGCTCATCGGCCGCGCGTACGCGTTGCGTTGGTTGGAGCGTGCATCCGCGGCTCAGCACCTGACCGAGAGCTCGACGTCGTCGCCGGCCGCGCACGACACGTAGCCCGCGGCGCGCACGCGCTCGAGGTACGCGGGGCTCCGCGCCGCGTTGTCCGCGACGAGGATCGCGCCGGATCGGAGCCGCGGCTCGACGAGGTCGAGCACGCGCGCATAGAGCGGCTTCGCGCCGTCGAAGAGCACGAGATCGATCGCGTCGGGCAGGTCTCGCGCGAGCGTCTCGAGCGCGTCACCCTCGCGCAGCTCGACGAGCTCCGCGAGGCCTGCTGCGCGCAGGTTCTCGCGAGCGCGCGCGGCCTTCGCGGGCTCGAGCTCGGTCGCGATGACCGAGCCGCTGCCTGCGTCTTTCACCGCCGCTGCGAGGTAGATCGTCGAGACGCCGAACGATGTGCCGAACTCGACGACGTGCCTTGCGCGAGCAGCCCGCGCGAGCGCGTAGAGGAGCGCGCCCGTGTCGCGCGACACCGCGAGATACTCCTCGCGGAGCGCGCCGTAGAGCTCGCGATAGTCGGCGCGCTCGAGCAACCTCTCGCGCTCGGCTGGGGTGATCTCCGCGAGACGCGCGCGGACGCGTGCGTCCGACGTGCGCGCTTCTTCGAACAGTCGGTCGAGGACCGATCGGGTGGGCTCTTGGTTCAGCGTGTCGTTCATGCGGTTAGGATGCGTCGCGGGTGAACGATGCGTGATTCGCGTTCTCGAGCGCCGCGGAAGGCCCCGCGCCGTGACCCGCTCTCCGCGAAGAAGACGCCGAAACAGGAGCGCTCGCGCCAGCTCGTGAGCGACATCCTCGAGGCAGCCCTTCGCGTTCTGCGCCGCGACGGCGCGCGACGATTCACGACGGTGCGCGTCGCCGAGGCCGCTGGCGTCAGCGTCGGCTCTCTCTATCAGTACTTCCCCAACAAGCAGGCGCTGCTCTTCCGCCTCCAAGCCGAGGAGTGGCGCGACACGAGCGCGCTCCTCGCGGAGCTCTTCGCCGATGTTTCGCAGCCCCCGCTCGAGCGACTGCGGCGCGCGACGCTCGCGTTCTTCCGCTCCGAGCAGGACGAGGCTGTGTTGCGGCAGGCTCTCGAGCTGGCTGTGCGACAGACGACCTCGGTCGAGGCGCCCGCGGAGCTCCTCGCGAGAGCACCCGAGACCCGCGACCATCGCCGACGTTACGAGGCGACGCTGCGCGCCTTCATCGACGAGGCGCTTCCTACCGTCGCTCCCGCAACGCGAGCGTTCGCCATCGAGTTCATCGCCCTCTCCATGTCCTCGCTCGCCGAGCGCATCACGGCGTCACCGCGCAGCCGCGCCGAGGTCGATCGCTGGGCGAAGGCATGCGCCGACGCACACGTCGCGTACCTCGAGACGCTCACCGCGAGGTAGAGTGCCGCATCCTTGACGCTCCCCCGGAGGTCCCGATGCGCTGTGTGTTTCTAGCTCTCTCGCTCTCTTTGGTGGCCTCTTCGGTCGTCGGCTGTTCGGCCGGCAACGAGCCCTCGGGTGGCTCGGGGGGCGCGAGCGGCGGGGCCGGCGGCGGCAGCGGCGCCAACCACGAGGGCGGCGGCTTCGCCGTCGGCGGCGGCGGTGGCGGCAACACGACCCCCAACGCGATTGGGCACCTCACCGGCAAGGTCGTCGCCCCCGAGGGGACCATCCCCATCTCTGGCGCGCTCGTCTATTTGAGCCCCGCAGCGCCCGAGGCCATCCCCGATCAGGTCTATTGCGATACCTGCATATCGCTGTCTCCCGTCACTCCGTACGCGTTCTCGAACGCGGACGGCACGTTCGACTTGCCCGTATACTCCGAGGGCAGTTTCAAGATTGTAACCCAAAAGGGCGCGTTCCGCCGGGTCCGCGACATCACCGCGGCGGCCGGCACCGCCGCGGTCCCGCAGGAGGTCACGCGGCTGCCGTCGCGCACCGACAAAGCCGCGGGTGACGACATCCCCAAGATGGCCATTCGTATCGGTCAGTGGGACGCCATCGAGGACACGCTCGAGAAGCTCGGCATCGCGTCCGATGCCTTCGATCGCTTCGAGTACAGCTTCCCCCCCAATCCGAACGACCCCCTCAGCCCGGACAAGCTGTTCAACGACTACGCGACGCTCTCGAAATACCACATTGTCTTCGTGCCCTGCTCGGGCTCGAGCGGCACGACCTGCGACGACTACACGACGAGCAGCGGGACGGTGAAGTCGAACATCCAGAACTTCGTCGCGTCGGGCGGCAAGCTCTATGTCACGGACTATTCGTACGACTTCGTCCGGCAGCCCTTCCCGGACTATGTTGATTGGAGCCAGCAAACGAACGAGATCGGCTCGGCTTGCCTTACAGGCGAGTATACGGCGCCCGCCGTCGTGCACGACCAGGGCCTCACCGATTGGCTGGCCGCTCAGGGCATCACCAACTTCGACGTCGAGGCCAACTGGACCATGATCGACGCGGTCAACCCGGTGATGTCGACCGATGTCGACAACAACCCTGTAACCGTAACGCCGAAGGTCTGGGTCGGCGCGGCCATCCAGGGCGAGCACCCGTCCACGATAAGCTTCGAGCGCCAGTGCGGTCGCGTGCTGTTCTCCACCTACCACACGGAGGGCACAGGTGGCAGCGGGCTCCTGCCGCAGGAGCGAGCGCTCCTCTATGTCCTGCTCGAGGTCGCGGTGTGCGTCGAGGATCCTACCCCTCAATGAGCTCCTCGCCCCGGATTGCGGTCGCTGCGGTTTGCCTCGCGCTCGCGGGCTGTTCCTCCTCGCGCGAGCCTGCGCGAGACGGGGAGGTCGTGTCGCTCGAGGTGAGCGCCCACTCGACCGGCGCGGTCGCGACCAGGGGCACGGCCTCCACACCTCGCGTCGATCCGCTGCGCGACCCGTCGCGCGCCACGCTGGTCGCGCCACCGTCGTTCAACGTCCAGTTCGAGACCTCGGCCGGCCGATTCGACATGGTGTGCACCCGCGAGTGGGCGCCGCACGGCGTGGACCGCATCTACAACCTCGTGCGGATTGGCTACTTCAAGGACATCGCCTTCTTCCGTGTCATCAAGAGCCCGCGGCCTTTTATCGTACAGTTCGGTCTCCACGGTGACCCGACGGTCAACGCCGCGTGGAAGGACGCGCGCCTCGAGGCTGACACCGTTGTAGGCTCCAATCGTCGGGGCGTCGTCTCTTTTGCCATGGCCGGCGCCCCCACGACGCGCACAGTCCAGCTCTTCATCAACCTCGGCGACAATCCCTCCCTCGACGGGATGGGCTTCGCGCCCGTTTGCATCGTCACGGGGCAGGGGATGGACGTCGTCGACAAGCTCTATGGCGATTACGCCGAGGCCCCCTCGCAGGCGCGCATCCAGGACGAGGGGAACGTCTTCTTGCGCCAGGCGTTCCCGAACCTCGATTACATCGTTCAAGCGACGATGGCGCTCCCCGCGAACTGAGCCATCACGCCGCTCGAGTGAGATCGCGCCGCGGCTTCGGCCACCACACGAAGAAGCCGACGCCGCCGAGCAGGCTGAGGACCAGCCACAGGACGAACGGCACGCCTACGGGATAGTCGGGGTAGCCCGGCGGCGAGACGCGGAACCAGGCGTGTTGCCAGCCCGCGCCGAACCACGCGGGGTCCGCGCGGAAGGGCCAGAGCAGCATCGAGCCCGCGTGCGAAATCAGGTCGGTGACGACGTGAGAGACCGCGCCGAGCCACACAGCTTCGGCGAGACGGAGAGGGCGCGCCGCCGTCGTGGGCTCGATCCCGAGGAGGGCGCGGCCGCCGCGCGCCAGCCTCTCGCGTGGGGAGGTCGCCATGCGCGCGGCGATCGTGCGAACGAGCAGCGTGAGCAGCAGGCCGGCCGGCACGTCGAACGCGAACGTGCCGAGGATCGAGTGGCCCATCCACTGACCGAGATGTCCGCGCGAGAGGTCGGCGAGGCCGTCGACGACGTCGGGGACCATCGCGCCGATCCACAGCGCGGTCGGCGACCAGCGCTCGGGGAACCAACGGAGGAGCGGCGAGACCAAGCCCGCGTGGGACGGGAACGCGACAGGCAAGCCCCTTCAGCGTAGCGCGCTCAGCGCGGCCGGCGGAGCGCGGCGCGGTGCGCGGGCTTGCCCCACATCGCGCGGAAGGTCTCGGCCTCGAGCTCTTCGGCGGCGCCGCGCGAGACCTCGCGCACGCGCCGGAGCATGTGCTTCTGCTCGGCGATCACCTCGCGCGGGTGGCGCGCGATCTCGGCGACGACCTCGCAGGCGCGCTCGACGGCGCGGCCTGTGTCGACGAGCTCGC
Source organism: Polyangiaceae bacterium (assembly GCA_046351325.1). GTDB lineage: Bacteria > Myxococcota_A > Polyangia > Polyangiales > Polyangiaceae > Xiheicaenibacterium. The sequence goes on from JAXLYR010000003.1 coordinate 844,686, forward strand.
CGACGAGCCGCAGCGCGAAGGCCTCGTCGGCGGAGACGGCGCGCGCGGTGTAGAGCAGGCGCGACGCGGCGAGCGGACCGACGCGCTCGCAGAGGCGCGCGGCGCCGCCCCACGCGGGCGCGAGGCCCATCGCGGCGTGGCGAAAGGAGAGGCGCACGTGGCGCTCCACGATGCAGTCGTCACAAAGCAAGGCGAGCTCGCAGCCGCCGCCGTAGACGTCGCCCGAGATCGCCGCGAGCACGGGGACCGCGGCGCGCTCGATCACGCGCAGGCGCTGGCCCATCGCGATGACCTCGTCGGCCGCGCCCGGCTCGTCAAGGATCTTGACGAACTCGCCGAGGTCGCCGCCCGCGATCCACACGTCGCCGCGCGCCGCGATCACGATGCCGCGCACGCTCTCGTCGCGCGCCGCGTGCTCGATCGCGTCGGCGAGCGCCGCGGCGGCTGCGCGCGACAGCGCGTTCTTCTTTTGGGGGCGCGCGATGGTGACGATGCACGCGGGCCCGCGCGCCTCGACCTCGATGCTGCGCTCGTGGCTCATCCGTCGAACGCTCCGGCGGCGACCGCGGTGCGCGTCGAGCCGCGCACCTGCCGCGCGGCGTGCTTCGCGCGGCCCTTCGCCTCGCGACCGAAGACCTGCGCGTGCTCCACGATCGCGCCAGCGACGTCGATGCCCGTCGAGCGCTCGATGCCCTCGAGCCCGGGCGAGCTGTTCACCTCGAGCACGCGCGGGCCGCGCTTGCTCTCGAGCATGTCGACGCCCGCGACCTCGAGGCCCATGAGCTTCGCCGAGCGGATCGCGATCGTGCGGTAGCGCGGCGGCAGATCGATCGCTTGCCCGGCCGCGCCGCGGTGCAGGTTCGCGCGGAACTCGCCCTTCTTCGCGATGCGCCGCATGGCCGCGACGACCTTGCCACCGACGACGATCGCGCGGATGTCGCGCCCCTTCGATTCGCGGACGTACTCCTGCAGGACGATGTCCTGACCCATCGCCCAGAAGGTCTCGAGCATCGCGTGCGCCGACTGCTGCGTCTCGGCGATCATCGTGCCGATGCCCTGCGTGCCCTGCTGCAGCTTCACGATCGCGGGGCAGCCGCCGACGAGCTCGAGCGCGGCGTCGAGCCCGATCGGGCTGCGCGCGCACACGGTGATCGGCACGTCGATCCCGGCTCGCGCGAGGAGCTGCAGCGCGCGGAGTTTGTCGCGGCTGCGCGCGATGGAGACCGCGTGGTTCATCACTGGGATGCCCATCAACGCGAACTGCCGCACCACCGCGAGGCCGTAGCTCGTCACGCTCGCGCCGATGCGCGGCATCACCACGTCGAAGCGCGGCAGCGGCTCGCCGTTCGCGGAGAGCATGGATTTGCTGCGGGCGACGACGATCTGGAACTCGAGCGGATCGATGACGACGACCTCGTGCCCGCGCGCACGGGCCGCGAGGACGACCCGGCTCGTGGAGTAGAGCGACGCGTTCCTCGACAAGATGAGCATTCGCAACTTGGGGGTCCTCCGAGGGGCGGAAGCCTACTGCGTCCGGCGCCGCGTGGGCGGTGCGGGCCCCGCGCTGAAGGGTTCATCTCTCCACCCCAAGGTTGTCCTGGCGCCTCTTGCGTAGGTGGAAGTTTCGTGTACGAATCATCGCCCAAAGCGGGGGCGCGCGTCCTCGAAAGGAGTCGCCATGTTTCAGCCGTTCACCGAAGAGCACGAGCAGTTCCGCAAGACCGTGCGTGCGTTCGCCGAGAAGGAGCTCGCGCCGCACGTCGAAGAGTGGGAGGAGAGCGGCTGCTTCCCGAACTCGGTGTTCAAGCGCGCGGGTGAGCTCGGCATCCTCGGCGCGCACTTCCCCGAGGAGCACGGGGGCGGCGGCCAGGATTATTGGTTCTCGGTCGCCAAGGCCGAGGAGCTGCCGCGCGGCAAGATGGCCGGTGTCGGGATGGGCCTGCTCGTGCAGAGCGACATGGCGACCCCGGTCATCAGCGACATCGGGACCAAAGAGCAGATCGAGGAGTTTCTCATCCCGGCGCTGCGCGGCGACAAGATCGCGTCGCTCGGCGTGAGCGAGCCGGCTGCGGGGAGCGACGTCGCGGGCATCCAGACGGTCGCGCGGCGCGATGGCTCCGACTACGTCATCAACGGGTCGAAGACCTTCATCACGAACGGCACGCGCGCGGACTTCGTGACGCTGCTCGTGAAGACGAACCCCGACGCGGGCGCGCACGGGTGCTCGTTCTTCTTGGTGCCCACCAACACGAAGGGGTTCTCGGTCGCGAAGGCGCTGAAGAAGATCGGCAACAAGTCGAGCGACACGGCCGAGCTCTTCTTCGAGGACATGCGCGTCCCCGAGCGCTACCGCCTCGGCGACGAGAACATGGGCTTCATGTACTTGATGCAGAACTTCCAGACGGAGCGGCTCGTCGCGGCCGTGTCTGCCGTCTCCGGCGGGTTCCTGATGATCGAGGACGCGATCGCTTACGGGCGCGAGCGCAAGACCTTCGGCAAGCCGATCATCAAGCGCGAGGTCTGGCAGCACAAATTCGTGGACCTCCTCACGCGGCTCGAGTCAGCGCGTGCGTACGTCTACCAGACCGTCGATCGCTACAACGAGGAGCGCTACGTGAAGAAGCAGCCGCTCTCGATGGAGACGGTGAAGCACATCAGCATGTGCAAGATCCTCGTCGGCGACGTGGCGCACGACGTGGCCGACAGCTGCCTGCAGTTCCATGGCGGCTGGGGCTACATCGAGGACTACCGCATCGCGCGCGCGTGGCGCGATCAGCGGCTCCTGCGCATCGGCGGCGGCACGACCGAGACGATGAAGTACTACCTGGCGAAGCTGCTCGGGTTGTGAGGCGGATCCGGCGCGCGAACTTCCACCGAACGACCGTGCTTTGTCGTGGAGAGAGCTGTCAGGGGCGCGCGGAGCGCCCGTCCTTCCACGGCACAACGGCGCGGTCGAAAAAAACACGAGACAGGTTGGCTCGTGTTCGGTATAGAGCGCGTGCTTCTTTCTTCCCGGGGCTGTAGCTCAGTTGGGAGAGCGCTTGCATGGCATGCAAGAGGTCAGGGGTTCGATTCCCCTCAGCTCCACCCCGGTAGAACGCTGGTAAAACGCTGACGAAGCAGCGTCGTCGCGAGAGCGACGGCGCTTTTTTTATTGTAGTGCGGCGCGAGGGCGCACGGCCCTCACTTCTTGTTGGGCGGGCTCTCGAGGTCTTCCGCGAGGTAGCTCAAGATGACCTCGTCGAGCGATTTCTCGCTGATGAGATCCTCACCGAAGATGCTCGAGCCCTCGGTCGGGCGCGAGTTGCCGAAGATGCTCGCAGGGCGCGAGGGCGCGTAGCGACCGCTGCCAGTCGGGCTCTTCTGCACGCCGGTCGACGCGGGCGGGTTGCCCTTCGGCGGGGTCGCTTGCTTCTGCGGCGCGGGCTTCGACTCGCTGACGATCTGCGTCGCTTGCGGCGTTACCGATCGGTAACCGGTGTTGAGCGGCGCGGCGTTGCGGCTCGTGTTCGCGGGCCGCAAGAGCGCGGTCGGCGGAGGCGGCAGGTTCTGGATCTGCCCGAACTTCGCCGGCGTGTTCTGCACAGCGGCGCGCTCGAGGGCCTCGAGGTCGAGGTCGAGCGTCGCGGGCATCGGCGGCCGCACGGACGGCGGGCGCACCGAGGGAGGTCGCGGCGCGGCGCCAGGCGCGCTCGCGGGCTTCAAGCTCTCGGCCTTGCGGGGGGCCGCAGGGTCGCTGCCCATCCGCGGAGCGCGCGCGCCATCGACCGCCGCTGCGGTCAGCGCCGAGGTGCTCCGCGCGGTCTCGGCGAGCGCCGCGAGCGTGCGGCTCACCGTGTTGCCCGTCGCGGCCGGGCCGGGGTTCGACGGCATCGCCGCGCGGGGCTCTGCGATCGGCGGTCGGTTCGCGAGGGCGCGGAGCGGACTCATCGAGCGCTCGGGCGGTTCCTTCTCGGCGCGAGCGATCGCGGGCTGCGGCTCGGGGGGACGCGGCGGCGGCGGGGTGAGGCGAGGCTTGCGCGGAGCCTCTTGGGTCGTGCGCACCGTCACCGGCATGACCTGCTGGGTCATCGCCGTTGGCGAGGCGCCGGGGGTCGTGACCACCACCGCGCGATTCGACGGCGGCGGCGAAGGCGGGGCGGAAGACGTGGGCGGCGGGGGCTCGGGTGCCGGCGCTTCAGCAGCCTCGACCGTGGGCTCGACGATCGTCGGCGGGCCGCTGTCTTCTTCCGCGGCGGCGGCTGCTTCGGGCGCTGGAGCAGGTGGCTGCGGTGCGGCCACTGGCGCAGCCGCCGCTGGCGCTGCAGACGCGGGCTCGTGTGCGAACTCGGCGGCGCTCGTCAGAGACGGCAGCGATGCGCGACCCGAGTGGACCTCGGAGTTCGGGACGGGCTCGCCGTTCTCGCCGAAGAGATGATCGAATTTGCCGCCACGCAAGGCGATGAACATCGCCTTGTGCTGCTCCTGCATGAGCGAGCGGACCTTCTTCGGGAGCTCGTCCTCACCGAGAAACTCGGCGTACGAGGTCTTCGTCGATTTGAGGATGCGCCCGCCGTCCGCGAAGAGGTGCGTGATGATGTGCGGGTGCTTGACCCCCGAGTCTTCCGTCTGGATGTGGAAGACGCGGCCCCGATGCCGAACATTGTTGTTGAATCCAAGCTGCGGCGAGATGTGCTTCATGAAGGGGGGCCGCCCGGCGCGACCCCAGGTTAACACAAGGTCGCCGAACGCCATGCGCGCTCGCGTTCGGGGCGGGCGTTCACTGGAAGCAACGCTCGAGATCGTCGGCGTTCGTCGCGGACTTCGCGCAGGAGAGGTTCGCCTCGGTGAGGTGTTTTTCGCAGGCGGCGAGGGCCAACGGAGCGCCTTCGTCGCGTCGCGCGGAGGTCTGACGGAGGGCGATCTGCGAGGGCGTCGCTTTGGGGTTGGCGGCGCGCATGCGCAGCTCGACGAAGCGAGAGAGGATCGCGTCGCACTCGCGCGAAGTGTCCACCGGACGAGGAGCGCTCGAGCAGAACGACAGGCTCGTGACGAGCCCGATCAACCCGATCACGGCGAGCGTCGCGACGACCTCGGCGACTTCACGTGGGCCGTGGGGCGAGCGCAGCTCGGCAGACGACATGCCCGCTCAGTAGAGCTCAGTAGAGGCAGTCGTTGACAGCTTGACTCGTCTGCGCTCGACGGACGCACTCGAGGGCGCTCTTCGTGATGTGCTGGCCCTGGCATTTCTCGATCAGGGCCTCACCGCGAGCTTCCATGAAGGCCTTCGTGCGCTCTTCGACGAGGGCGGGCTCGGTGATGTTCTGCTCGCGGAGCTCGAGCTCTGCGGTGCGGTTGAAGATCTCGACGCACTCTTCACGGGTGGCCGGGTGGGCGCAGCCCACCTGCCATACGAAGAGCGGGACGCTCGCGAGAAGAGCCAGACCAAACCGCAAGGGCCGCATGAACGTTGGAGACCATGTACCACGCCCGGTTGAAGCGCAAGACCTCGAGCCTCGGCTCTACGGGTTGGTCAAGTACACTGAATTGGGGCGCGAAAAGTGCTTTTCTGGACGTGCGTTTAGGCTCTGCTAATCTCGTGGTTGCGTGGCCCAAGGCAAACCTCCCACGGCTGCCTACGAAGTGCCCGGTGCGGGTGACGGGGGACCGATGTCCCGATGTGCTCCCACTCCTGCGTCGCGAACCGAAGCACCGCCGCCGAGCAGCAGCGGGCGCGTCGCGAATCACCCTTCGACGCCGCCGAATGCGCCGAGGCGCACGCGACGAACTGCGGAGGTCGCCATCGCGCGGACCGAGCACGTCTCCACGCGCCCTCGCAAGCGCGCGAGCTCTCCCAAAGCCGAGCGAAGAGACGCGCTTCCGCCTGCTCGACCGTCGGCTCCTGCGGCGCCGCTCCTCAGCCCCGAAGAACACCTCGCGCGTGCGCTCGACGCCAAGACAGCGCGCTCGCGCGGGCTCTGGGCGCGGCGTGGTCTGGCGGCGCGCGGGCGACTCGATCGCACGACGCACGCGCTCCTCTTGCGACAGCTCTACCTGAGCCACTTCGAGCTGCGCCGCTTCGAGGACGCGCTCGAGATCGCGAAGCAATCGCTGGTCTTGCGCGTGGACATGTTCGAGGACGTCCTGCACCAGGACGCCGCCCGCGCAGCCGCGGCGATGGGAGACATCGAGGCTGCAATTCTCCATCTGCGCAAGGCTGCGCGCCTCGCTCCAGCGAGTCGCCGCGCCTTTCATTGGTGGACGCTGGGGAGCATTCTGTTTCTAGCGGAGCGTTACGACGAGGCGGTCGGGGCGCTCCAGCGCGCCGCTCGTTGGGGCACACGCGACAAGCCTCTCTATCAGGGGCACCTGGCTGTCGCGCGATGCGCGAGCGGTGAGGCCGTGAGCGATCTTGCGTCGTTGCACGAGCGGCTCGCGGCGGTGCCGGCAGGGCGCGGCTACGGTCAGTTCGTGCTCGGAATGCTCTCGTTTTACGAGGGCAGGCGCGCTGCTTGCCGCACGCACCTCGAGTCCTTCGTCGAGCGGACGACGACTGGGCGGGCGACGACAGCGATCGCCCTGACGGGTGAGGTCGAGCGCGCACGGGCGGTCCTCGACCAGCTTCGTACGCGTCGCGCTTAGCTCGCACGTTGCGTGAGCGGGGGCGCGGATTCGTTGCCTCTCTCGAGATCGCAGAGTTGCGCTGGGGACACGGTACTGTGCGCGATGCGCTGCTAGACTTCGGTCGAAGGCGGCCCCCCCAACCCCCCGTCAGCCTATGCGAACGAACAACGACACCTCTTCGCGCGGGCGCATCATGCGCTCCATCGTTCCGCTCCTATTGCTCGCACTTCTCCTCGGCGCGCCATCGACGGCGTTGGCAGCCGGCGGCGGCGGCGAGTTCGACAAGGCCCTCGCAGTCGGCGTTTGGAAGGCCGCTCTGGTTGCGCTCGGCGCGGGCTTCCTCACGAGCCTCACCCCGTGCGTCTACCCGATGATCGCGATCACGGTCAGCGTCTTCGGCGCCAAGCAAGCGAAGTCACGCGGCCACGCCATGGCGCTCTCCACCGCATTCGTCGGAGGCATGATCGTCCTCTTCACGGCGATGTTCGTGGTCGTGTCGCTGAGCGGCGGCGTGTTCGGCGCGATCCTCCAGAACAAATGGGTCATCGTCGGCATCGCGGCCGTCTTCATCCTGATGGCCGCGTCGATGTTCGGCGCCTTCGAGCTCACCCTGCCCGACTCGGTGATGCAGCGCTTGAGCGGCGTCGGTGGCGTCGGCTACGGCGGCGCGTTCTCGCTCGGTCTCGTGAGCGGGCTCGTCGCTGCGCCGTGCTCGGGTCCGGTGCTCATCTCGATGATGGCCGTCGTGACCTCCAGCAAGAGCGTCGGCCTCGGGGTCACGTTCGGCATGTCGTACGCCCTCGGTCTCGGCGCACTGTTTTGGGTGGTCGGCACCTTCGCCGCGGGCCTCCCGAAGGGCGGCAAGTGGATGGTCTGGGTGAAGTCCTTCTTCGGGATCGTGATGCTCGTGCTCGCGCTCTACTACCTGAAGAACGCGTTCCCCGTGCTCGCGCAGTTCGTCAAGAACGAGTCGAAGTTCCTGATCATCGCGGCTGTGGGCATCGTGCTCGGTCTCGGTCTCGGCGCGGTGCACGTGAACTGGGACGACGGCGGCATCGTGACCAAGCTCCGCAAGGGCGTGGGCATCTTTGCGGCCGTCGCCGGCGGCTATCTCCTCGTCGCGGCGCTCGAGAAGCCGAAAGAGGTCAGCGCCGAAGAGCTCGCAGCGAAAGCCAAGGAGGCGGGCATCACCTATCCGCCTCTCGAGTTCGGCAACGACGAGGCCAAGGGTGTCGCGGCCGCTCGCGATGAGAAGCGCCCGATGATCGTCGACTTCGGCGCGACCTGGTGTGGCGCCTGCAAAGAGCTCGAGAAGCACACGTTCTCGGATCCCGATGTGAAGGTGCAGGCCGGTCGCTTCGTTGCGGTCCGCGTCGACGCGACCAACGACGAAGATCCGAAGGTCAAAGAGCTGATGGCGAAGTACAAGGTGACGGGCCTGCCGACCGTCGTGCTCGTCGACTCGAGCGGCAACGAGGCCTCGCGCTTCACCGAGTTCGTCGACGCCAAGAAGTTCTTGTCGATGATCGACAAGGTCCAGTGAAGCTCAGCCCGCGCGCGTGCCTCGCCGCGGTCGCCTTCGGTGCAGTCGCGCTCGTGTACGGCGCGTCTTGTACGAGCGAGGGCACCGTGGTGTTCGGCGTGCGCTCGGGCCTTCCTGCGAGCTCGGTCGCGAGCATGGACGCGCGCTTCTTGGTCGGCGGCGACGTCGCCGAGGAGCGCACGCTGGCGGGCGCCGACCTCGACTTCCCGCTCGAGCTCCGCGTCACCGCGGACGACGGCCAGGACGTCGCGGTCGAGCTCTCCGTCATGAACGGCAGCGGCGTCGTGACGCTCTCGCGTCGGGGGTCGACCCGCGCGGCAGGCGGGCGCGACGTGCTCTACGAGATGAGCCTCGAGCCCGCGTGCAGCGGCGTTGAGTGTGGAGCGACCGAGACCTGCATCGGTGGCACCTGCAAGGACCCGTTCGAAGACCCAGCGCAGCTCTCGGACTATTTCCCCGAGTGGTCGACGGACGATGGTCCCAAGGATCGGTGCGAGCCCGGGGGGGACCCCACGGTCATCGTGGGTGAGGGGCAGGCTGATTACCACGCTGTAAGTTCCGGGCAGGTCTTGCAGGTCGAGGCTGGGCCCCAAGGCGGCTACCACGTGTGGATCGCCGCTCGGATCAAGAACCTCAAGCAGAGCGGCTCGATCATCGAACTCGGTGGGCGTATCCCCGCCGCGAACTACGACATCGAGCCGATGATCCTCGCCTTCACGTTCGACCCCGATGAGGGCGACTTCTGCAAAATCTACGGGCTGCGATTCCGCCTCGACGACGCCAACCACCCGATCGAGAGCTTGCTCGGCCTCGACCTCTCGCTGACCATGACCATCACCGACAAAGACGGTGACGTCGGGGTCGGCACGCTCGACGCGAAGCTGTCGGACTCGATCCTCTAGCCGGCGTCGGCTGCCGCCGGAGAGAACCATCCGCCGGTGAGTGCGTCGAGCTTCGCCTCGGCGACGGCGCGATCGAGCTCGGCGGCAGAGCGCGCCTCGTCGTCGAGCGCCTCGTCCCGCAAGCGCTCGACGGCCCGCTGCCAAGCCTCGAAGGCTCGCAGCACGTCGGTCACGAGGTCTTGCTCGAGCTTCATCCGATCGTGCTCGAGTCTGAGGAGCGCGACCTCTTCGTCGGCGAAGACCAGCCGATCGAGCTTGAACGTCGCGCGCCCCTCGACCCACAGACTGACGCCACCCGACTGCGTGACGCGATCGGGGTCGTACTCCGTCGGCGCAAGAGCCGAGCCCTCCTCGACGACACGCGCGACCCGAACGCGCAGCTCCGGCACGAGGCCGCTCACTCGCGCTCTCGTCGCGGCGTCGCGCGCTCGCTCCGCGGCAGTCGGCAAGCCCGCGGCCCGGCGCGCCGCCTCGAGCGTGCGCGTCGCGAGGGCGCCCTGTCGCTGCACGCGGGGTGGTGCGGGCGGAGCGACGCGCGCGTCGTCGGCGGCCGCGTCGCCTGCAGAATCACTCGCGCTCGGCGCGCCGGAGAGCCCACTCGAGACGATCTCGCGTGCGGCTGGAGTGAGGTGCGGCGTGAGGAGATCGTCGAAGGTCCCGCCGAGGACGAGGCCCCCGCCGAACACGAACCGACTCGCGTTGTCGGCTCCATCGGCCGTGCTGCTGCCCACGCGCAGCGACGCTGAAGCCTCGACCCAGAGGCGTGGTGTGCCCGCGTCTTCCTCAAGAAAAGGCGCGGTCGTCGGCTCGTACGCGACGACCGAGAACGCCTCGTCGTCGACCGCATCCGCCGGAGGCTCCGCGCGCGCGGCGCCCGCGTGCAGGAAGACGAGGAGGAACAGGAGCGAACCCACGGCAGAGGGGATCTTCATGCCGTGGTAGTCGGTGATCGACCCCGCGAGTTGTGTCCCTTTTTCGAGAAACTCAGGCGGGGGCGCGAGGCGGGGCGCCGGTCGTGTTCGAGGCCCACGCACCACTCGGACGGAAGAGGTCGCCCGCCGGGCGGAACAGATCGCTCGAGCCGCCCGCGCGCAGCGGGCCATGCGTCGCCGGCTCACGCGGGAGCTCGACGGGCTCGGCCTCGGGGAGCTCGCGCGCGCCCTCGCTCGCGGTCACGACCAAGCGCTGCGCAGGCTCGGCCCAGACGCCGGCGGGGAAGCGCGACACGAGGCTCTCCTGGCGGAGTGGCGGCGAGGCTTCGGGGCCGCCGAAGCTCGGTCGATGCGTCGCGAGCGCGCGCGCGAGCGGGTCGTCGGGGCGCGCCAACGGCTGAGCTTCGTTGAATCGACGAAAGACCTCAGCAGGCCGACTCGAAGGCTCGACCCGTGGCGTGGCGATCTCGGCGGCGACCGCGAAGGGCGTGAAGACCCCGCCCGATTTGAAACCGACCGAGACGCGGACGTTCGCGCCCGCAGGCAGATCGCGGACGAAGAGCTCGCCGGTCAGCGCGTCGACGCGGACGTCACGGACCTCGAAGTCGGGCGCCGCGTGACCCGCGCGTACGGTCGCGACGCGGATGACGAGACCCGAGTCGGACGCCGGCTCGGGTTGGCTGGCCCGAGCGGTCGCGAGCGAGTCGGCTCGAACCTCCCAATAGAGGTACACCGCGTGCGGCTCGGTCGCGATCGCGACGACGTCGTCGATCCCCTCGAGCGCATCCTCGGCGGCCGCGACGGCTGCCTGCGCGAGGGCGTCAGCCGCTGCGCTCGGCTCGACCGCGGCCTCACCGGCCTGCGGCGCCTCATCGTCAGCGGTGGTGGCGGCGGTCGCAGGCGCAGGCACCTCCGCAGCGTCGACGTCGGTTCGCGCGCTCTCGCTCGCAGCGGGCGCTTCCGTCGACGCCGTGTTGTTCGTGGCGTCGCCGCCGAGCTCTTCCTCGGACTCCGCGACAGCGTCGAGCGCCCCCAGCGCGTTCGAGGTCGTGCCGATCGGCTCGGGGTTCGCTTCGATCACGGGCGGCGGCGTCGAGGGCTTCGTGCGACGGAGCTGCTCGATGAAGCGCGTGCGCAAAGCCTCTGCCTCGGTGTGACCCGGCTCCTTCGCGAGGACCTCGTCGAGCGTGGTGATCGCGCGCTCGAGGTGGCCCTGCGCCGCGTAGATCTCGGCGAGCGTGACCGTCGGCAGCGGAGGCGGCCCAGCCACCTGACGATCGCCGCGCCGCTTGGCCTCGGGCCGGCCGAGGCCCCGATCGATGACGCTCGTCAGCAGATCACGCGCCCTGCCGAACCAACCGCGCGGCGCGCGAGGCTCTGCGGCCGGTGCGCTTGCCTTGAGGATCTCGTCGATGAGCTCGGGGATGGTGAGCGCGCGCGGCCGCACGACCCCGAGGGCCTCAGCCTTCGCAATCAGTTCATCGCGGGAGAGACCTTCCAGATCCTTGCGCTGCATGGGCCGCGCACCCTAGCACACACGCGCTCGCGTGCGTTCGACGTCCTCCGCGATCTTCGCCTTGAGCGCGTCGAGGTCCGCGAATCGCTCTTCACCACGCAGCCGCTCGACGAAGTGCACGCGGAGCTCAGCGCCGTAGATATCGCCGTCGAAATCCAGGATGAACGCTTCGATCTTGAGTCGGCCGTCCGCGTCCGTCGTCGGGTTCGTCCCCACGCTGACCGCCGCTGCGCCGAGAGGTTCGACGACCCCGTCACGCACGCGCTCGACCCGCGTCGCGTACACGCCGATCGCCGGCGGAGCCTCGAGCACGTCGCCGAGGTTCGCGGTCGGAAAGCCGATCGTGCGGCCGAGGCGCTTGCCCGCCACGACCACGCCGCTCGTCATGTGAGGTCGACCGAGCACGGCGTGCGCGTCGTCGAGATCGCCGCTCGCGAGCGCGGCGCGCGCCCGCGTGCTCGACCACGGGCCACGCTCGTCCCCCGCGAGAGGCTCGGAGCGCGCGACGAAACCATAATGCTGTCCAAGCTTCACCAGCCCGTCGAAGTCGCCTGCGCGATCCTTGCCGAAGCGAAAATTCCTGCCGACGACGACGTGCGTGGCGCCGAGCTCTTCCGCGAGACGTCGCGCGAACACCTCGGGGGACTGCGCCGCGTACGCCAGATCGAAGCGCTGCTCGTGAAATCGAAGCTCCGGTGCGACCTCGTGCACGAGCTCACGCTTGCGCGCCTGTCGCGTGAGCAACGATGGGGCGCGCCGACCGAGCACCGCAGCCGGGTGGGGAAAAAAAGTCAGCAGCACGAGCTCGAGCCCGAGCGCCCTCGCTTCATCGCGCGCGCCCGAGAGCATCGCCGCGTGTCCGCGGTGCACTCCGTCGAAATTGCCGATCACGACGAGCGCGCCCATCTCGTCGTCGGCTCATACCACGAGCACTACTCCGCGGGCGCGCACCTTGACGGCGTCGTCAGCGACCTGTATTCGCTCGCTCGCCAGCTTCGATAGGAGCGCGCCGATGTTCAAGCGGGTCAGCATCTTTTCAGGGAACGCGAACCCTCCACTGACCGCGGAGATCTGCCAGCACCTCGAGCTGCCTGTCGGTCGCTCCAAGGTGTCGCGATTCAGCGACGGCGAGACCTTCTGCGAGATCCAGGAGAACGTCCGCGGCGTCGACACCTACATCGTGCAGCCGACGTGCGCGCCAGTGAACGACCACGTGATGGAGCTGCTCATCATGGCGGACGCTCTGCGCCGCGCCTCGGCGGGCTCGATCACCGCGGTCATCCCGTATTACGGCTACGCCCGCCAAGACCGCAAGGTCGCGCCGCGCACGCCCATCACCAGCAAGCTCGTCGCTGATCTCGTGGTCGCCGCCGGGGTGAACCGCATCGTCGCGGTGGACCTCCACGCCGCGCAGATCCAGGGCTTCTTCAACATCCCGTTCGACCACCTCTTCGCCATGCCGGCGCTGCTCGATCAGCACCTCAAGGCGAACTACAGCAACGACGTGGTCGTCGTCTCGCCGGACGCCGGCGGCGTCGAGCGAGCGCGCGCGTACTCGAAACGCCTCTTCGGCTCGCTCGCCATCATCGACAAGCGCCGCGAGCGCGCGAACGTGAGCGAGGTCATGAACATCATCGGCGACGTCGAGGGTCGCCGGTGCCTCATCCTCGACGACATGATCGACACGGCGGGCACGCTGGTGAACGCGAGCACGGCGCTCATCAACGCCGGCGCCAAAGAGGTCGCGGCCTGCGCGACGCACGCAGTCCTCTCCGGCCCTGCCGTCAAGCGCATCGCCGAATCGGCCTTGAGCGAGGTCATCGTCACCAACTCGATCCCGCTCTCCGACGAGGCGAAGGCAACGCAGAAGTACAAAGTTGTCAGCATCGCGCGCCTCCTCGCCGAGGCTATTCGTCGCATCCACAACTCGGACTCGGTCTCGAGCCTCTTCGTCTGACCGCGCGCGCCGCGTCTCACGCGTCACCTAGGAGAGAGCCGCTTCGTGAAGCCGCCTCGACGACCCGGAGCTTCTGACGCGGCCTCGGTGCGCGATCGTCGCGCGCGGCTCGTGACCACGGCGTTGGCCGGCCTCGCGCTGCCGATCGCCAGTGGGGCCTGCACACCGAAGCCCTGCCTCAAGGTCGCGCCACCGCCGACCGCCACAGCACAGGATCGGCGGAGCTTCGCGATGTCCGCCCCCCAAGCGGCAGAGCGCGGGCTGCCGGCGATCGGCTTCTCGTTCTCGTGGGGTGAGCGGGGCTTCGAGCCCACCGAGCCCACCGATCGGCGCACCTACGTCGAAGCCAGCGGGCCGCCGGGCGGGCCGCAGCGCTTCGCCATCTTGGCCTACGCGGAGGGCGACACCGATCGCGCGACGTTGGCGGCGCTGTTCAACGAGGCGCTCGGCGAACAAGCGGCGGGCGCGATCGCCGGCAACCCGGAGAGCGTCACGCTGGCGGCGCGCTCGCTCGACGCTCAGGCGTTTCGAACGGGGAGCTCGGCCGCCACGACCGACTGGTGCCTCGTCCAGGTGACGTCTCCGAGCGAGGCTCGCGCCGGCGCGCTCGTCCTGTTCGGGGTCGCTGCGTCGGGCCCCGCGCCGACCTGCTCTGCTGTCCTCGGCGCGGAAGCCTTCACCGATATTGTCGCGACGTTGAAGATCGAGTGAGCTCGCCAGTTATTCACTGACTTGGTTGTAAACGCGAAGTCAATCCGCGAGCGTGTAATAGAAGGTCCCGAGGCACATCTCGTCCTGAGTTCCCTCGCCCCAGGTGACGTCCGCCATCGTCGGGTTGTCCCAAGTGCATTCGAGGTGGAGCTTGTCGCCCGGGTCGAGGCGCACGGGCTCGGTGAGCGGATAGGAGCCCTGCCAATGGAAGTTCCACGAAGGAATGTCCAGTAGACAAGTCTCGCCGCCGTCTGCGCGCAGGACGCTGAGGCGTGCGGACTGTCCGAGTTGGTGCATGTGGAGGCCCTGCGCGTGGACGAGGATGGGCTGATTGGCCGTCAAAAGGAGGGGGCTCTGGTCCCATTCGTAGGTTACATCTTTGGAGGCTGCAGGGATCTTCATGGCGTCGCTGCCGACCCATACTGGGTTGGTCCAGGGCTGCAGGACGGCCTCCTTCGCGACGGTCGAGTCGAGCTTCATCTCGAGCGTCGTGAGGTCCGGCTGTACGCCGGCCGTCAGTGAATTGTAATGTACTTGCATTACAATCTTGGAGCCCGGCTCAACGGGGATTCCAGTCCCGTCGGGGTAGTCCGAGCCTGCGCTCCCGGGGGCCCAAGCGCCCAGCCACCCTCCGCGGAAGCCGGGGCCGCCAAAGCAGGTATAGCCGTCGCCGGGCTCCGCGTCGTCGAGGGCCTGTGCTTCGGCGACGACGTCGGGCGGCGCCAAATAAGCAATGACGTGGTGCACGACTTGGGCGTTGCCGGGGCGCACGCTCATCCCCGTCACGTATTCGAGCGAGGCCTCCGGCCAATCGAGGACGAAGCAGCGATAGTCGTCCGGCGTGTCGCCCATCGTGTACTCGGCCTGCATGCCGACCTCGAGATCGACGCGCGAGAGCGGCCGCTGATCCGTCGGCGGCAGCGCCGCGCCTTCGTCGGCCGGGTCGCCCTCGAGCGCGCCGGCGTCGACCCACGCGAGCATCGTCGCGATCTGCTCGTCGGTGAGCGACCGATCGTTCAAGTACTCGTTGCAGCCCTGGCTGGCGGGCCACGGCGGCATCGTGCGCGACTCGACGGCGTTCCGGATCGAGGCTTTGTGGCTCTCGACCTCTGCGTACGTCGTGAGCGCGAAGGGCGCGATGCCACCCGCGACGTGGCAGCCCGCGCAGCGCCCGTCGAAGATGGGCTTCGTGTCTGCGTAGTACGTGGGCCCGTTCGCTGCGCCGCCCGAACCACCCGCGCCGCCGCTGCCGCCTCCTCCGTCGCCGCTCTCGTCGCATCCCGCGAACGCGACGAACAACAACGAACACGAGAGCAGCCGTGTGGCGTGAAGAGAGGAGACTTGCCGCAAGGTCACCATGCTTCTATCGAGACAACGCCGAGCCACTCGTCGTCAAAGAGAATCTCAAAGAGGAGTGCGATCGCAGCGCTCCCGAGAAATCTGCTGTGCACTCGGCGTCGAGGTCTGCTAGAAGCCGGACCCGTTTTCCCGTTTTCCGGAGAGTTCGCCATGATGGAGATCCAGAAGCTGTCCGCCCAGCCGCGCAAGGACCACGGAAAAGGCCACGCGGGCCGCCTTCGCGCCGCCGGGAAAATCCCCGCGGTCGCCTACGGCAAGAAGCTGCCGACCATGCCGATTTCGGTCGACCCGAAGGCGCTGAAGACCGTCCTTGCTGGTCAGCACGGCCGCAACAGCGTCGTCGAGCTCGCGGTCGAGGGTGATCGCACCATCACGGCGATGGTGCGCGAGTACTCGCACCACCCCGTCTCCCGCGATATCCTCCACGCGGACTTCATCCAGGTGCACCTGGGTGAGCCGGTCGACACGGTCGTCCCGCTGCGCCTCACCGGCAAGCCGAAGGGCGTCGTCCTCGGTGGCATCCTGATGCAGGTCTTCCGCGCGCTGCCCACGCGCTGCCCGCCCGAGAAGATCCCGGTCGTGATCGAGGCTGACTGCACCGAGCTCGAGCTCAACACCTCGATCAAGGTCTCGCAGCTCAAGCTCCCCGAGGGCGTGACGATTCGGCTGCCGCAGGACCAGACGATCGCCGCCGTGGTCGCGCCCGAGAAGGCGACCGAAGAGGAGAAGGGTCCGGGCGGTGCTCCGGCCGCGGCTGCAGCAGCTGGTGGTAAGCCTGCCGCTGCAGCGCCTGCCGCTGCTGCGGGCAAGGCTCCGGCCGCTGCGGCTGCCGCCAAGCCCGCCGCCGACAAGAAGAAGAAGTGATCCGCGATGTGGCTGGTGGTCGGGCTCGGTAACCCGGGCAAGGAATACGCGAACCACCGCCACAACGTCGGCTTCATGGTTCTCGAGGAGCTGGGTCGGCGCACGCGCGCCGACTCGTTTCGCGAGAAGTTCAGCGGCCTCTACGCCAAGGCATCGCATGCCGGCGAAGAGGCCGTGCTCCTCATGCCGCAGACCTTCATGAACCTCTCCGGACAATCCGTGCAGCCGGCCGCCGCCTTCTTCAAGGTGCAGCCCGCCAACGTGATCGTCGTCCACGACGAGCTCGATCTCGCGTTCGACGATGTCCGGCTCAAGCTCGGGGGCGGGCATGCGCGCCACAACGGCCTGCGCTCGATCATGAAGTGCCTCGGCACCGGGGATTTCGGGCGAGTGCGGGTCGGCATCGGCCGGCCGCCCGCGACCTTCCGTGGTGAGGTCGCGGATTGGGTGCTCTCCCCCTTCGACTCCGTCGAGCGCGCCATGATGCCCGACGTGATCGGGCGCGCGGCAGATTCCGTGCTAGACGTGCTCGCCCGCGGCCTCACCGCCGCGATGAACAAGCTCAACACGCGGGCATCCGCGGGTTTGAAAAAAGCAGCAACTCCTCGCTCCGGGGCCCCTTCAGAGACGAAGGAAATCGCCACCGGAGCCGCTAGTCCGAGAGGAACGAAAGCATGAGCAGAATGGTCACGGCTCCTGGCAGGGCCAGAGAGTACGAAACGATTTACATCCTCCGCCCCGACATCGACGCCGAGAGCGCCGAGAAGGTCGGTCATCGCGTCCAAGAGGTCGTGGCGCGCGAGAACGGGCGCCTCACCAAGGTCGAGCTCTGGGGCCGCCGCAAGCTCGCGTACGACATCGCGAAGCACAAGCGCGGCGTCTACGTGTTCCTCAAGTACCTCGGTGACGGCAAGGTCAAGAACGAGGTCGAGCGCAACCTTCGCCTCGCCGAGGGCGTGCTCAAGTACCAGACCGTCCTCACGGGCAGCGACATCGCCGTCGAGTCGATCGAGGTCTCGAGCGAAGAGGTGAAGTTCGAGCGCCTCGAGCTGCCCCCGATGGAGGAGGAGCGCGAGGATTCCCGCGAGCGCCAGCTCGGCCTCGTGGAGCCCGAGAAGGGCGCGCCGCGCAGCGAGGGCGAGTCCGATATGGACGAGATGGAGCCCGAGGCGATGCCGGAAGAGGAGGAGAGCTGAGCCATGAACCAGCGTGGAGTCGACTTCCGAGCATCATCGAACTCGATGGATGACGACCGCGACTTCGGTCGCACGCCGGACCTCAACAGCGACGCCCCCGGGCGCCGCCGCCTCGGCCGCAAGCGCGTCTGCCGCTTCTGCGCCGACAAGGCCCTCGTCATCGATTACAAAGACCCGCAAGCGCTCAAGTACTTCGTGTCGGAGCGCGGCAAGGTCGTTCCGCGGCGTATCAGCGGCAACTGCGCGCTCCACCAGCGCAAGGTCACGAACGCCATCAAGCGTGCTCGCAACATCGCGCTCCTGCCGTTCACGGTCGGGGCCTAGTCGGAGGCAGTCATCATGGCTTCGCATATTCACGTCGTCCTGACCCAGGACCTCGCGAACGTCGGCAAGGGCGGCGAGCTCGTGAAGGTCCGCCCCGGCTTCGCGCGCAACTACCTCATCCCGCGCGGGCTCGCCATCGGCGCCACCGAGGGCAACGTCCGCCGCATCGAGCACCAGAAGAAGGTCGCCGAGGCCAAGGCTTCGAAGGCCATGTCCGAGGCTCAGACCCTCGCGCAAAAGTTGTCGGCTGTTAAAGTCACGGTGCAGCGCCAGGTCGGTGAGGGCGACAAGCTCTACGGCTCGGTCACCCACCGCGACATCGAAGAGGCCCTCGGTCAGCAGGGCTTCGTCGTCGACCGCCGCCGCATCACCACCGAGCCGATCAAGACGCTCGGGACGCACTCGGTGCAGATCCGCCTCGCGCCCACGGTGACCGCGACCATCCAGGTCGAGGTCGCTGCCCGCGCCTGAGCTGCCACCGACCCCGCGAGAGCGTCGCCGGATTCGGCGGCGCTCTTCAATTTTTGTGACTCTCGCTCGTCACGGCGAGCCGCCTGCTCCGCCCGAACCGCCAGCGCCACCGGCTCCACCGAGCCCGAGGTCTGCGTCGGTCGGAGCGCCGCACGCGAGCCAATCGGCGAGGGCCTCGCGCTCTTCGGCGGAGGGATCGTCGGGCCCGGGCGGCATCGACGTGTTGCCCGCTGCGGAGCGCTCGTAGATGCGATCGGCGTAGCGGCGGACGTCGTCGATGTCGTCGAATTGGTAGACGCCGGGCGCGCCTTTGCGATCTTCGGCGAGGCTCGAGTGACAGCTCTGACACCAGTGGTCCATGAACTGTCGACCGAAGTTTTCGTACGTGTAGGTCGTGCCGCCGGGCGGACACGAAGCGTCTTCCCACGCGCCACCGGGCGCGCACGAAGCGGTGAGGGTGACGATCGCGGCGAGGCTGCCGAGGGCGGCGAGGGCGAGGCTGAGGGGTCTTCGCATGGTGGTCGCCTCCCTCACAGCCCGTACTGAAACGCGATGCCCGTGGTCGCGCCGCCATAGACGAGCGGGCCCTTCTCGTCGGGGAAGATGTCGATCGTCGCCTCGACCACGCCGAAGAGCCCGAGGGTGCGGCCCGAGTCGCCGCCGATCGGCTTCTTGAAGAGGCGGATGTCGATGCCGGCCGCGGTCTCCACACCGAAGCGATGGCGAATCGCGTCGCCGACGCCGACGAAGTGGAGGAACGGGTCGGTCTTCATCCCGGCGACCGACTCTTCGTGCATGTGGATCGCGCCGAGGCGCAGGTACGGGCTCACCGGGTCGATCGGGATCGCCGCTTTGATGGCGAAGCCGAGCAGCAAGAGCAAGCGCTGGTCGATGTTCGCGTAGCCCATGCGGGCCATGCCCTCGACGCTGAAGATGTCGGCGAACTCGAACCCGAGGTGCAGACCACCTTGGATGTTCGGGTCGTCCTCCCACGTGCTGCCGCCGCCTGTCGCGAGGGCTTGCACGTAGAAGTCGGTGGCGTGCGCAGGGCGCGGCGCGAGGGTGAGGCCCGCGATCATCGCGCCCGCGGCGAGGAGCGCGCGGCTCGGCGTGAAGTGCATGCGACCCGAGTTGCGGGAGCACGCGCCGTTTCTGAGTCGAAATGCTGCCGCTCGCAGGGGCGCGTCGGTACGACTAGACTCCTCGGTTCTGTGCAATTTCCGCCTCGCAATCGCCCGCCACGCGAACCGCCCATCGTAGCAGGCAGGGTCCCGCCGCACGATCTCGACGCCGAGGCGGCGGTCCTCAGCGCGATCCTGCTGAAGCAAGAGTCCCTCGATCACGTCGCAGAGATCCTGCGCCCCGAGCATTTCTACAGCGAGGCGAACGGAAAGATCTTCGAGGCCGCGACGGAGCTCGTGCGCTCGGGCCAGCCGGTCGACACCGTGCAGGTCGCCTCGTGGCTGCGTGATCGCGAGCGGCTCGCGCAGATCGGCGGCGCGGCGTACCTCGCGCAGATCGTCGACGCGACGCCCGCGGTCGCGCACGTCGGGGCGCACGCGCGCACCGTCCGGGAGAAGTGGCGCCTGCGCAAGCTCATCAGCGAGTGTCAGCGCATTTCGGCCGAGGGATACGGCGACGTCGGCATCGTCCAGGAGTTCATCGATGGCGCCGAGCAGGCCGTCTACGACCTCGCGCGCACGCCCGAGGCGAGCAACGCGCAGCCGATCGCGCAGGTGCTCCGCGCGGCCTTCGAGCAAATCAGCAAGGCCGCCGAGCGCGGCGATCGCATCACCGGCGTCTCGACAGGCTTCGCGAAGATGGACGAGAAGACCGCGGGCCTGCACGACGGCGATCTCATGATCGTCGCCGCGCGCCCCGGCATGGGTAAGACGTCGTTCGTCCTCAACCTCGCGGTGAACGTCGCTTCGCCGCGCGCGGTCACGATGCCGGGCCCGAACGATCGCAACTACGGCGGGCACGAGCGCCGCGATCCAGGCTACGGCGTCGCGGTCTTCTCGCTCGAGATGCCGCGTGAGCAGCTCGCCACGAGGATGGTCTGCTCCGAGGCCCGCGTCGACGTCGGGCGCCTGCGCGGCGGCCACCTCACGCCCGAGGACTGGCGTCGCCTGACCGAGGCCGCGTCGTTTCTGACGATGCTCCCCATCTGGCTCGACGACACGCCGGCGATCGGCCTGCTCGAGGTCCGCGCGAAGGTCCGCCGCATGCAGGCCGAGTTCAACCGCGGCGCGTCCGGCGATCAACCCGAGCGACGCATGGGCCTCGTCGTGATCGACTACTTGCAGCTCATGAGCGGCCGGCCGAACGCGCAGAGCCGCGAACAAGAAATCAGCGAGATCTCCCGCGGATTGAAGCAGCTCGCGAAGGAGCTCCGCGTCCCCGTCATCGCGCTCAGCCAGCTGAACCGCGCGGTCGAGACGCGCGCGACGAAGGACAAGCGCCCGCAGCTCAGCGATCTGCGCGAGTCGGGCGCCATCGAGCAGGACGCCGACACCATCCTCTTCATCTACCGCGACGAGTACTACAACCCCGACACCAGCGAGCACAAAGGCATCGCCGAGCTCATCATCGCCAAGCAGCGTAACGGCCCGACCGGCAAGGTCTTCACCCGGTTCACGTCGTCGTGCACGCGCTTCGACAACCTGCAGCCCGGCGACTACCCCGAGATGGCCGACGAGTGAGCTCCGGACGCGGCTCGAACCCCGTTCGCGTTTTCGCCCAAGGACGGGGCCCCGCCGCTTGTCGAACTCGGGTGCGGCCCACCCTGCTCGCGATCCGTGGATTCTTGTACGCTGTTATAGTCATGGCCGCGCTCGGCTGTGAAGCGCCGCTGCAGCAGGGTGGGGTGGTGTTCGCGCCCGGCGCCGAGGCCCGCGCCGTCATCGCGATGCGCATGGGCTACCTCGGGTTCGACCGCGAGGCCGTGCCTGGCCAGGTCCGCCGCGTCGTCTACAAAGACCAGCTCCCCGAGGGCTCCGGCGCCGGCAAAATCGGGGACTGGGTCCTCGAGAACGGCCCGATCGTCGCGGTCGTCACCGGCCTCGACGGCACCGCGCGCGGCGGGCGCCTCGTTGATTTTGCCCGCAAACCATCGATGCGCGATCACCTCGCGCGCGTGAGCCCGACCGTGCTCGGTCGCGAGGTCGTCTACGACTCGATCGTCACGGGCTACGACGACTCGACCGCGGGCTCGTACGTCGAGGTCTCGGGCCGCGTCGATCTCTCGAGCGAGGGTGGGCCTGTCGTCGACGTCGCGACGCGCTTCGACATGGGCCCTGGCCTTGAGCTCGTCGTGTGCCACACGAACCTCAAGGTCGTGCGCGGCGTGGTCGCTCCGGACGCAGCGCCGCTCCTCGTCGAGCGCGTGCGCGCGGACGCGGCCGCGACCCCGGTCGTCGATCCGTCGGGGGCCTACGGCGCCTCACTCGGTGACGGCGCTGGTTACCTCGTGCGGCCGATCGGCGACGTGCCCACCGTGCAGCTGATCGACGGCGATCCCGCGCTCGTCGTGCCTGCGTCGGCCGCGCCCGGCGCTGGCGAGGCCCTCGTCATCTCGCGCGTCATCACCGTGCTCGAGCGCGCCGACAGCGCCGCGCTCGCGGTCGCGCTGGCGCAGGCCGACGGCCGCGACCTCGGTGAGATCGAGGTCCGCGTCTCGCCGCAGAAGGGCAAGCCCAGCCCGCGCTCCGTCGATCTCGCGTTCATCCCCGAGTCCGGTGAGCCTCTCGCGCTCTGCGATCTGCGCCCCACCGGTGAAGACTCGCACTACGCGGCGCGCGTCCCCGCAGGCAGCTACCGCATCGTGGCAGCCGACGCCTCCGCCGAGCCCGTCGCCGCCGACGCGACGGCTGCCGACGCGAGCGATGCTGTCACGCCCCGCGGTGAGCTCGTCGCGATCGAAGCGAATCGCCTCGCGTTCGTGACGCTGCCGCCGATCCGCTCGGGCTCGCGTTCGTTCTGTGGCAGGGTCCAGGCGGCTTCGCCGTCTGCACCCTCGCCATGATCGTCGCGTTCCACCCCGCAGAGCTCGCGCGCGCCGCCGACGTCCTTCGTTCGGGCGGGCTCGTCGCGTTCCCCACCGAGACCGTCTACGGCCGTGGCGCGCGCGCCGATCAGAGCGCCGCCGTCCGCGCCATCTACTCGGCGAAGGGGCGCCCCGCGAAGAACCCGTGCATCGTGCACGCGCCCTCCGCCGACGCTGCGTTTCGCCTCGCGGCGCACGTGCCGGCGGCCGCGCGCGTCCTCGCCGAGCGCTTCTGGCCAGGCCCGCTCACGCTGGTGCTCGAGGCTCGCGCCGACCTCGTCGCCCCCGAGGTCACCGCAGGCGGGCCCACGATCGCGCTGCGCGTCCCGTCTCACCCGATCGCGCGCGCTCTCCTCGAGCGCGTCGGCTTGCCCATCGCCGCGCCGAGCGCGAACCGCTCCACGGCCATCTCGCCGACCTCGGCCGAACACGTCGAGAAGAGCCTCGGCCCCAGCGTCCTCGTGCTCGACGGCGGTCGCACCGACTTCGGCATCGAGTCGACCATCCTCGACGTGACGACGTCGCCCGCGGCCGTCTTGCGCGCGGGTTCCATCCCCGCGGCCGCGCTCGCCGAGTTTCTCGAAATTCAGGATTTTTCCTCGCGATCCGACGCGCACGACGCCTCGACCCAAGCCCTGCGCGCGCCGGGCACGATGGCGCGGCACTACGCGCCCCGCGTCCCGCTCACCCTTGTCGCGAGCGACGCGCTCAGCGCTTGCCCGGCCGATCGCACCGCGTTCGTCGTCCACTCGAGCGCGCCCGTCCCCGACCGCGCGGCCCCCGTCGTGCGCCTCCCCGGTGATCCGCAGGGCTACGCACGCGAGCTCTACGCGACCCTCCACCACCTCGAGGACGCCGGGCTCTCGGCCATCGTCGTCGAGGCCCCACCCCCCGACCGCACCTGGGACGCCGTCCGCGATCGGCTGCGCCGCGCCTCACACGCGCCCTGAACCCCCTTTCCCTTTTGACGTCTTCGGTTCAGATTGTGGCGTCCCAAGAGCTCGCCATGAGCGCCTCGACGCGATCCCGCCCCAGCCTCAGCGCCGCGCTCGGCCTCGGCCTCGCGCTGACCGCCGGCGTGTCCTCGGGCGATGTGCGCGCCGCCGACGCGCCGCCCGCGATGCTCCTCGAGGCCCCGCCGCGCGAGCTCGTTTTTCAGCTGCAGGTCGGGCCCGACACCTCCGCGCCGCTCGACCTCATGCTCGCCTTCCGCGACGCCTCCGTCGAGCGCCTCGGGCCCGTGCGCTCGTACACGTCGAGCCCGTGGGGCAGGTGGACCAAGCAGCGCTGGGCGCCGCTCTCCTGGCGCTTGGGCGAGGCCATCCGCACGGCTGCCGACCCCACCACCGCCGGCGCCGACGATTCCTTGAACATTGTTATAGAAGAGGATGCACCCTCCAGCGCCGAGTTACCCGTCGGCGCGGCCCCAGGGTTCGCGCCCTTCGCGGCCGAGCGCAACCCGATGAGCATCGACCGGCTCTGGGCCAGCCGCTTCGCGCTCGCGGCCCCCGCGTCGTTCGAGACCACGGGCTTCGGCCTCACGAGCGACGGCTTCAACACCGTATTCCGATTGCCCCCGTCGAAGCCCGTCGTCGATTGGCGCTGTCGTCGCGGGCCCGTGCTCCTCTCGCGACCAGGCGGTGAGACCTGGCGCGTCGAGCTCGTCAAATGCGACGGCAGCGTCGCGCACGGCGCGATCGACCGCGTGAGCATCCTCGCGCGGGCGCCCGGCACGCCGAGCCTCGGCGAGCTGCTCCCCGACGAGCCCGACCCGACCTCGTGGCAAGCGAGCCGCGAGTGGGCCCCAGGCGTCCGCGTCGTGCATCCGCGGCTCGTCTGGGCCCTCCAACAAATCGCCGACGCCTTCCCCCGCAAGCCCATCATCCTCTTCAGCGGCTACCGCCCCTACGCCGAGGTCCACGACGGCACCGGCCACCGCAGCTTGCACGCCGGCGGCCGCGCCCTCGACCTCGCCGTGCGCGGCGTCTCGAACGAAGACGTCTTCCGCGCGTGCACCAAGCTCCGCGGCGTCGCGTGCGGCTTCTACCCGCACAACAAGTTCGTCCACATCGACGCCCGCCGCATCAAGAACACCATCCCCAACGCGGGCGAGGCCTTCTTCATCGACGCCTCCGAGCCCGGCGAGCCGGCCGAGTACGTGCGCGACTACCCGGGTCTCGTCGTCGACGGCAAGCTCGTCAGCGACAGCGAATAGACGTCAGTCGGAGATTGCCTCTCGCCACGCCGCGAAGCACTCGAAGCAAGCCGCGAGCGGCCCTTGCTCCGCCAGGCTCTCGCTGACTGGCCCGAATCGAGCCGCGCACGCCGAGCAGACATACAGGCGGATCCCGAAGGTGTCGTGAATGACGCTGACGAGCTCCGGCCTACCCGCCAAAACGGCCGCGTGAACATGCCCGCAGGCCCGCGCCAAATCCGTGAGTCCGTGTTTCGAGCATTGCACCATACCCATCAATCACCCCCAATACTCAAAACGACCCGGCCAACGCGCATCGTTCCCTCGACCAGTTCCAACTCGATGCCCTTCGTCAGGATCGAATAGTCCAAGAGATCTGGATAGCGTGGTCGAATCACTGCCTCGAACTCAGTGTCCAGTTCCGCTTCGCTGGGGATCTCCTCGACGACGACAGGTAGATACTCTACGCCCCCGACTGTGCAGACATGCGGAGAATATCCGCTTCCAACCGGCATGCAATGTCGGCCGGCGCGACCGCGCGAGTGAATCGTGATTTTTGCTCGGAGCCGAATCACTTGATCCTCATCACCTTGCGAGCCCCAGTTCACCATCGTCACAGATCCCGCTCAACGCGCGAAGCGACCCAGCAGGTCATCAATCTGGCTCGCCAGCTCGAGCGCGTACGGCGCGTCACAAGACGCCTTGACAGCCTTGTCGCGCAGCGCCACGAGCGCGTGTCGCGTTGGATCATGAGGTCTCGAGAGCGTTCGCAGCGATTCGCTCGACACCAACCCCATGTATTCCTCGAAGAGCGCCCCGGTGGATGGTTGCGGCGTTGCCGAGGCATCAACTCGCGCAGCGCCGGCCGCGGTGCACAGTATTGGGGCCCGGAGCAGCCAACCAACGTAACACTCATCACTGAATAGGAACGCGAGATGCTCGGTCACAAAGACTTTGACAAGCCGCGCCGTGCCTCTGCCAGACTGCACAGGCTCGTTGACCGCAAGCAGCTCCCCTGATGTGAATGCCCACGCAGTGACGTCGCTTGCGTGCGCGTCGGGTACCGCGAGCCTCAGACTTCGCAAGATACCGGTCCGTTCATCAAAGCGAAGTTCATCGCCACCCACATACGATGTGCCTACGGTGTTCGCGAGGTGCTTGTCATATTCCTTTGTCTCGCCAGGCTCCCCTGCGTTCACATTGTCGTATTCCCACAGCGGAAGGGCACAAAGACTGACTCCTTCGACCAACTCGCAACTCTGGAATCCACGCGGAACGAGGCTTTCTATTTTGAGGGCTCTGTTCATCGACTTCGTTTTCGCCATCGGTATTGGTGACGTACGGGGCAACTATCGTCGACCGTGCGGGTCCACCCCGCCTCTGCGTTCGAGAAAACCAATGACCAAACGCTCGAGCAGAACCGGCGACCTCGCGGTCTCAACTATTATCCGGTTGCCCGGAGCGTCGATCGAGATGGTTACCTCACCCAGCGAAGCGCATTGGAGTAGAATCCCCACGTTGCCCGACGAGCCCCTCCTCAAGGAGAAGCTGACCGCCTTGTTTGTTTCAGCTGCGACAGCGTCGGCAATCTCCTCGGCAGTCGGAAGAGCGCTGCGGAACCGAAGAATCTTCGCCATTTGCATAGTGAGCGCCTGATTGGTCTGCTGTTGTGTACGGCTAGATCGCACGAGTGGCAAACCGCTGGACGAGCCCATCGGGTGTGGTTCTTCTCTCCGAGCGCACCACCTGCCCGGTTAGTCTGTGCTAATCGTCGCCCCACTATCAAGCAGGAGCAGTCCTTGGATTAGGTCTGTAGCTCGTGGCATCTTCCCGCGAAGAAGCGCTCCGAATCTCTCGTCCGCGTCCAGGCCACGCCCAACGCTTGTGTCGCCGATCGTGAACTCAAAGACGTCCGATCCATTGGGGTCTTCTGTGCGGAATCGGACACGAAAGACGCTTGTTCTGTCTTCCGTGTCAACAGCGATTCGCTGAATGAGCTCTAGATGTAGTTTCATAGGTGGCTCCCGCGGTGCCTCTCTGTGGCGCAATTCCGACTACTCTATGAGATTACAGGGAATGCCGTCGGTCCTTGGGTTTCAATGTGAGGGGCGGGCCTTGGCCGGAATTCCGCTGATCCTATCATCCAAACCAGGCGACCAGTCGAACGTTCCCCAAATCTCTGTGCGAGACAGGTCGTTATTTGACATCATTCGAGCCATTCTCGAATCTCGCTGCGCAGTTCCGAATCGATGTCCGAGTCGCTCAGTCTCCGTAAAATTGGCTCCCACGCACATCGGTTCTCGACCAATCTGCAAATTACGTCGAGGGCTAGGGAGCGGACAGCGGTAGGTAGCTCGGCATCCAACAGACAGCCAACAAGAACATTCAGCCCCGACCTGAGACCCTGTCGGCACTGTACGCCTAGATCGCCGCTGCTGCGGTCTTCTGTGCAGATTGCTATCAGCATCAAGACGTAGAGGATCTCCTCCGAAGCAATCCGCTCGCGTAGCAAGTCCAGGAGAAGCGGAATCGCGTAGGGAGTGCCGTCTCCCAATGATGCTTGGGGCAGTAGACACAGTTCCAGGGCGTCTTGCCAGGCTGAGCGCTCGCCAGGTGTTGCTTGCGCCAGCCCGAGGATGGCCCTCGGGATGGAGCCAAACCCCGGCTGCTCGTATGCAGACCAGTCTGCGGCAAGAACACGACGCTCAAAGTCTGCCTCGTTGATCATGGGTTCACTCCGCGTCTTGGGGGCAACGAACCATCAAAGCTCAGACTGGGTTGTCTTCATTGCTTCCTCTTTCCCGCATGCGCTCCTTGTTGAGCGGGCCAGGATTCATCTCGACGAGTTTGGCGGACTGGAACTTTTTGCAGGTGCGCCCGCCGCCGACCGAAACTGCACTACTATGGCAAATGGCCTCTCGCTGGGCTTTCGTCGATTGCTCCGAAAGTGGAACGTCACGTTTTGGACCGTCACGCACTTCGAGACGAACGCTCCGTCACCAGCAATGCGGTACGTCGCATATTCGTTTACAGCCTTGCCCGCGTGCTCGGCTTTTGCGACAATTTCGGCGTGTGTGCGTCCAAAGACATCGAGTTCCCTTGGCGTGTTCAGCGTCACACTTGGATCGTCAGCCTCGATTTCGCGGGAGAGCGCTCGGCGCGCCGCACCGTCTGAACTCGCCCAGGCTACCACGCCAGTTACCAAAGTGCCTTCTCGCTTCTGGGAGCTAGTCCGAGGAGCACGTGGAATCGCGTATGCATTGTCTTCGAGCTTTGCGATGTCTTCGGTGAGCATCGTGAACTGCCGGTCCTCGAGGCTCAAGTGACCTTGCTGTTCCAGCATCGCTTGCCAGTTCATTGACGCTTCTCTCCGGTTTGACCCGATTGTTTATCGGCGTAGCAACAGCTTGTGGCTTGTTCGTCGTGTGTTCGCGTGACACCGCCCGTGCCTGCGTGCTCTCGACCGAGGGCCCATGCGAGCCGGTACGAAGCCTCGTACTCGTATTGGGCCCCCGCGGTCGTGAGTAGGTTGTCAAAGAACAGGGGTTGTTGGGCCTCGTCGGCCTTTTCGAGGATGTTCCCAACTGGGACGTATGAACAGCCGAGACCCTCGAGCGTAGCGGCGGGGGATTCTCGTGTCGAGACCGTTCGGGTGAGCCTAAGGTGAGGTCGCCGTACTCGTGCGCCGTCGACGTGCCGTTCGCGTAGCGGTCCGACCTTGAACCAGAGATGCGTAGTACGGCGTTCGCGGCCGTCCCAGCGTCGGATCGGCGCTCCCGTCACGGCCCGGAGTTGCACTAGAAGACCCAGTTTCTCGAGGAGAGGTCAGATCGATCGAACGAGTCGACCCGGAGATGACCCCCAGGCTGCTGGGGGTCGGTGAGAAGCGCTCGTGGTGCGTCCACGCATCGACAACCGGTTCCAGGAAGCACTCGTTGTGCTTCCACACATCGACGGTAGGTCTGTGGAAGCATTCGGAGTGCTTCCGGGCATCGACAGTAGGTCTCGGGAAGCATTCGGAGTGCTGCCGGGCATCGACGCTCGGTCCGTAGAAGCTCTGGTAGTGCTTTCACACATCGAGAGTAGGTCTCGGGAAGCAATCGGAGTGCTTCCACGCATCGACAATCGGTCCTTGGAAGCATTCGGAGTGCTTCCGGGCATCGACGCTCGGTCCGTAGAAGCTCTGCTGGTGCTCGCGCGCATCGATCTCCGGCCTCACGACAAGCTCGACGTCGGGATTGCGTGGCGTGGGTAGCTCATCGGGCTTGCTGGAATCGCCGGAGTCCCCGCGTCAGTGAAAGGGGGGTCTTCTGGGCTACTCCAACTCCTGTATTTCTGCTGTCATTGTCGACAATGCAATGCGGACTCGCCTCGCAAAGAATCTCCGTAGCTTGTCCTCTCGTCTTACATTGTGGAATGTCAATCGGTCTCCTTGCAGTGTTGGTCTGTCGAGTTGAGTGCCGGCTGGCAACAACGATGAATAGAGCTCTGTCAGGGTGACGGCGCGCATACCCATCAACGAGGCGAGCAACTCGGCGAGCGTTTCGATGCTGTCAGTGGCGGAGGAGACGTTGACTAGACAGTTGGCGGTCGCTGGTCGCAATTCGTCCAGCGAACGGATCAGCAACGTGCCTTTTGCGTCGGTCCACTCTATTACGTACGTGTCAGGCGCGAGCTCCGCATCGTATTCTTGCGGGAGCTCCTTTTGCGCGATCAATGACAGCGTGCCATTGCCGAGGCGGGCTTGCTTGAGCACGGTTTTCACTGTTGCCTTGGGAGTCGGTGTCGGTCTCGAGGGCCGACCCAGCCCTCGGTCGTGGTGTGGACAGTCGAAACGTGAGTCGTCCAATTCGGGTGCTGCGATCGATGCGGCGGCGAGGACCGCTATTGTCGTCTCGTGAGTGCGCCCCAGGTAGGCTGGTGTGCCGAGGGCGCGGCCCGGCCGTTGGCTGATCCTGTCGCCAGCCGCTGGGGAACGTAGTAGCTGCTCCCTCGATGAGTTTCGGAAAGAACCCGTTCGTCTCGAAGGCCCAGGCCGCAGAACAAAAGGCCGCGGAGGCGACGGACCCTGCCGCGAAGACCCGTGCCTACCGAGACGCCGCCCATCAATGGGAGCGTGCGGGCGCGCGCGAGGCCCCCGGCCCGCGGCGCGAGGAGTACGAGCGCCAGGCCGACAAGAACCGCCGCCTCGCCAACGGTGAGATCTCGGCCGAGGAGGAGGCGGAGCTCAACAGCGCGGTCGGTGACCTGGATCTCAAGTCGTTGAACTGAGCTCAGCTCGGAGCTTTGCCGTCGCGCGCCCGTTGTCTCTGGCGCGAACGGAGCACGACCACGAGCGCCGCGACGACGCCCGCTACGCCTGCGCCGGCTGCGACGATGGGCCACGGCGAGCGCTTGGGGGGCGGCTTGGCCTGGACGGGGCTCGCGGGTTGCTCGACGCACGCGAGCGCATCGGTGTCCTTCTGAACGCGGCAGCTCCCTCGGCCGCCCTTCGGCAGGTTGCAGGCCTCGCCCTCCGCCTTGCGACCGCACGCCGTGAATTCGGTCGGCTGCCCACAATAGAGTCGTGAGCCCCCGCGCCCCGGGCGCGACTCGTTGCACACCAGGCCCGGGCCGCACGGATCCCCTGGCTCGTGGTCCCCGCGGGCGCACTCCGGGTCGATGTCGTCCGCCCTCGCGCTCGAGGCTGGTGCCCCTGCGAGGAGCGCCGCGAAGAGCCCCGTCACCAACCATCGAAACACTGTATTCGCCACGATCCCCTCGGTGCGAAGCGGGCACGTTGTTGACTTACGTGTAAGTAATAGGGTCGACTTCGAAATGAAAGCGGCGGCCGAGCGTGGAGCGCTCGAGCCGCCGATGCGAGCACCTGAGGTGGCTTATCAGGGTTTCGCGGGAGCTGCTCCTGCTCCCGACGAGCCGTTGAGGAGGTCGTTGAACGCGCTGATGATGTCGCTCTCGGCGGCGGTCGCGGTGACCTTGACCTCGGCGTTGCTGGCCTTTGCGCTGAGGGTCTTGGCGACCTTCTGGACCGAGGCGGGCGGCTTCTTCATCCCGGACTGATTGAGCAAGTCGTTGAGGAACTTGGCGACGTCCTCCGCCTCCTTCTTGGAGCCCATCTCGAAGCTGGCGTTCAGGGTGGCGTTGCCGCCAGAGACGGTGACGGTGAGCTCGCCGCTCTTGATCTTCATCCCGTCCATCGGGAGCTCTTTGTCGAAGACGACGCTGATCGCAGCGTCCGACGACAAGCGCGAGAGGCGGGCGCCGACCGTGGACTTCGCGAGCGCGCCCTTACCGCCCATCTCCTTCTCGAGGAGGGCCTTGTTGTTGGGGTCGCTGGTCACGACCAGGACGTCGCCCGTGAGCCAGCCGAAGAAGACCGACTTCTTCGACTTGTCGCTCTTCAGCTCGGTGATGTTCCCGGACTTCGAGGAGGTGATGACCTCCTTCTCGTCTTTGGCGAGCTTCGTGATGCAGTCGACGAGCTTCGACTCGCTGACGCCGTTCATCGCGACGTAGATCCCGGCCTCGTCGCCCTTGCCCACGCCGATCGTGACGTCGTCGATG
Organism: Polyangiaceae bacterium; assembly: GCA_046351325.1. Taxonomy (GTDB): domain Bacteria; phylum Myxococcota_A; class Polyangia; order Polyangiales; family Polyangiaceae; genus Xiheicaenibacterium. The sequence continues at coordinate 875,867 of JAXLYR010000003.1, forward strand.
GCCTTGACCGCGTCGATGCCGCAGAGCTTGGTGATCTTGTCGTTGGCTTCATTGAGGTCGCGCTCGCTCTTCAAGAGCTGGGGGAAGAGCGACTGGAAGACCTTGGTCGAGCGGACGGTCTTGATGCTGCTGGTGCCGACGAGCTGGGTGTCGCCCGGCAGGTTCGCCGAGGCAGCGGTGAACGACTTGGTCGGAGCGGCGGCGGCGGCCGACGCGAAGAGGAACACCGCCGGGGCGGCGAGCCATACGAGGCGTTTCATCATGGGGGACCTCACGTGGAGACGATCCTGATGCACGGATTGCGTGCGGTCCAACGTCGGGCCGGACGCGCGGCTCTCGGTGGACGAGCCCAGACTACGACGTATTCACGTCGCGGAGGTTCTCGGCCCCAGCGGTCCTGGGTTTGCTACGCTGCCCCGGCTGCTGCTCAGCCCGAGAGAGGACAGGATGGCCGAGAAATCCAACGGGATGGTTTCGAAGATCGCCGCGATGCAGGACTACGACCTCTATCGCGACCTCTCCTGGGAGGGGACGTTCGAGGAGTACCTGGACATCGTCCGGCGAAGCCCGCAGGTCACGCGCAACGCGTTCCAGCGGGTCTTCGACATGATCATTCGCTACGGGACCGAGGAGTACACCGACAACAAGAAGAAGCTCATCCGCTACAACTTCTTCAAGGACGAGATCGACGGGGGCCGTGACGCTGTCTTCGGGCTCGACATCCCGCTGATGCGGCTCGTCCACGTGCTCAAGGCCGCGAGCGAGGGCTACGGCCCGGAGAAGCGCGTCATCCTCCTGCACGGGCCCGTCGGCTCGGCGAAATCCACGATCGCGCGCCTCTTGAAGAAGGGGCTCGAGCACTACTCGCGCACGCCGGACGGCGCGCTCTACACGTTCGACTGGGTGGGCCTCGCGGACATCGGCATGACCGCGCTCGAGGCCGAGCGCTTCCCGAGCCCGATGCACGAGGAGCCGCTGCGCCTCATCCCGCCTGAGTGGCGTGACCGCGCGATCCGCGAGCTCGGCCTGTCCAACGATCGGTTCACGGTGCGCGTCAGCGGCGACCTCGATCCGGCGAGCCGCTTCGTCTTCGACAAGCTGATGGCCAAGTACAAGGGCGACTGGGCCGAGGTCATGCAGCACGTGAAGGTGCGACGCCTGGTCCTCAGCGAGAAGGACCGCATCGGCATCGGCACCTTCCAACCGAAGGACGAGAAGAACCAAGACTCGACCGAGCTCACGGGCGACATCAACTACCGCAAGATCGCGGAGTACGGCTCGGACTCGGACCCGCGCGCGTTCAACTTCGACGGCGAGTTCTGCGTCGCGAACCGCGGCATCGTCGAGTTCATCGAGATCCTGAAGCTCGACGTCGCGTTCCTCTACGATCTCCTCGGCGCGACGCAGGAGCACAAGATCAAGCCGAAGAAGTTCGCGCAGACCGACATCGACGAGGTCATCATCGGTCACACGAACGAGGCGGAGTACAAGAAGCTCCTCAACAACGAGTTCATGGAGGCGCTGCGGGATCGCACGATCAAGATCGACATCCCGTACATCACCAAAGTCTCGGAGGAGATCCGCATCTACGAGAAGGACTTCAACAAGGAGCGCATCCGCGGCAAGCACATCGCGCCGCACACGCTCGAGGTCGCCGCGATGTGGGCCGTGCTCTCGCGGCTCGAGGATCCGAAGAAACACAACCTCAACCTGCTGCAGAAGCTCAAGCTCTACGACGGCAAGGTCCTGCCCGGATATACGCAAGACACCGTTAAAGAATTGCGCAAAGAGACGCAGCGCGAGGGGCTGGGCGGCATCAGCCCGCGCTACGTGCAGGACAAGATCTCGAACGCGCTCGTCAACGAGATGGGCGAGGGCACGATCAACCCGTTCATGGTGCTCGCCGAGCTCGAGAAGGGCCTGCGACACCACTCGCTCATCACCAACGACGAGGAGCGCAAGCGCTTCAGCGAGTGCATCGGCATGGTGAAGCGCGAGTACGAAGAGATCGTCAAGAACGAGGTCCAGCGCGCGATCAGCGCCGACGAGGAGGCGATCGAGAAGCTCGCCGCCAACTACATCGACGCGATCAAGGCCTTCGTCCTCAAGGAGAAGGTGAAGGATCGCTTCACCGGGCAAGACGTCGAGCCCGACGAGCGCCTGATGAGGAGCGTCGAGGAGAAGATCGAGATCCCCGAGAATCGCAAGGACGACTTCCGCCGGGAGATCATGAACTACATCGGTGCGCTCGCGGTCGACGGCAAGAAATTCGAGTGGCACACGAATGATCGGCTGAGGCGTGCGCTCGAGCTCAAGCTGTTCGAGGATCAGAAGGATTCGATCAAGCTCCAGACGCTCGTGTCGAACGTGATCGACAAGGAGACGCAGGAGAAGATCGACATCATCAAGACGAGGATGATGAAATACTTCGGTTATAACGAGGTCTCGGCGCGCGACGTCCTCGACTACGTCGCGAGCATCTACGCTCGCGGCGACGCGAAGTAGCAAGAGCTACCGCGCGCTCCGTCCTCGGCGGCAGGTCCTTCGCAGCACAGGAGCTCGGATGGCGACGCGCGGTTTACTTAGACTCGTATTCACACGGGCCAACCTTTTTCGCTCCGCGAAAAAGACATGGCCCGCAGGGCGAACGGGGCCCCAACCCCGTTCGGGATTCACACGGGCCAACCTTTTCGCTTCGCGAAAAGACATGGCCCGGGACAGTGAACGGGGCCCCAACCCCGTTCGGTTTCGCAATGGGCGGGCCGTGGGGGCGGCCGCCGCCGCGGTGCTCCTCGCGACCCTGTGGGCGTCGCCCGCGTGGGCGCGGTCCTTCCGCGTCGAGGACATCCCGAACGGCAACAAGAAGAGCTGCCTGAACTGCCACGGCAACCTGCAGGGCGTGAACTTCACGGACTTCGGCAGCGACAGCCGCTCGGCGCTCATCAACGACGGCAACATCGTGCAGGAGCGCCACGTCGACTGGTCGCAGCTCTGCAACATCGACTCGGACCGCGACGGCTGGACGAACGGGCAAGAGCTCAACGATCCGACCTGCTCGTGGGCGATCGGAAAGGGCGATCCGGGCGGCACCGTCTACAACCCCGGCGACAAGAACTCGCACCCACCGCCGGTGTGCAACAGCGGCAAACTCGAGGCCGGCGAGGAGTGCGACGGCTCCGAGCTCAGCGCGATGACCTGCGACGAGATCGGCATGGGCGAGGGGACCCTCGCGTGCAACGCGGACTGCACCTTCGACACCTCGGGGTGCTCGAACCCGTCGACGTCGAGCGCCGGGACAGGCGGCGGTGGCTCCGGAGACGGCGACGGCGAGAGCGGCGGCTGCTCGGTCGGTGAGGGCTCCGACGCCGCGAGCGCGAGCGCGCTCGTCTGCTTCGCGCTCGGTCTCGCGTTGATGAAGCAGCGACGCTCAGCGCGCCGCGCGAACTAGCGCCGCTCGAGGCGTCGCAGCGAGTCCTCGAGCGCGGCGACCTGGCGCTTCAGATCGCGGACCTCGTCGGTCGTGGCGAGGCCCATCTCTTTGGCGAAGCGTTCCTTCTGCTCGGTGGTGAACGTCGAGACCCGCCCGGGCATGCTCATCGCGAGCACGACGAGCCGCATGAAGCGCTCGTCCGCGATGAGCTTCGCGACAGCGGGGTTCTGCGTGAGCTTCATGCCTTCGGCGACGAGTCGATCCTTGATGGCCATGCGCTTTGTTCTCGTGCTCGCTGTCAGCCCACGGTGCGTTCGGGGAGCGCGCGGTTCGACTGGGCGTGACGGCGAACGCGCGTGGAGAGCCAGCTCGTGAGGAGCGGCCAGATCGTCTGCGGGCCGTCGCGGCCGACGAGCAGATCGATGTGGCCGCGGGGGAAGCTCCGCAAGGTCTTGTCGGTGGAGCGGCTGCGCAGATAAGCCGGCTCGACGGAGGCGGGCGGCGCGAGGTCGTCCTTGGTGCCGGCGATGACGAGGAGCGGGACGTCCATGTTCTCGAACTCCTCGGCGAACGCGGCGAGCTCACCCATCGGGTGACCGCCGCGACGAGCCTCGGCGGCGGCTAGGAACATGCGCCGGAGCACCGAGATGCTGCCCGTGTCCATCGCGAGGGCCATGTGCTGCCCGAGCACGACGGGCTCGAGAGACTTGGGCGCGAACCCGCGGATGGGGAGCGGAAACACTGGGCTCTCGATGAAGCCGCGGAGGAGCCGCATGGCCTCGGACAATGGTTTGAGGGGCAAAGTACCGTGGCCGAGCGGGACGGTGCGATCGACAGCCGTCATCAGCGTGGAGACCGCGGTCAGCGTCACCGAGCCGCGCGTGAACTGGTAGGGCGAGCCCAGCGTGACGACGCCCGCGATCTTCTGTTTGAGGGTGCCGGCGGCGGCGTAGGACACGAGCCCGCCCATCGAGTGGCCGATGAGGTAGACCGGTCGGCCGCCGGAGAGGCGCTGCACCTCTTCGATCGCGGCGGGCACGTCCTCTTCGACGAAGGTCGAGAGCAGGCGCGGCGGGTGCGCGCCGAGGTGGCGCGAGCGGCCGTGGCCGCGCAGCTCGAGGTTGAAGACGTCGAAGCCAGCGCGCGCGATGTAGTTGAACAGGCTGCGCGAAGGCAGGTGCCACGCGTAGCGGTTCTGCCCGTAGCCGTGGATGAGCACGACGGGCGCGAGCGTCTCTTTGCCTTGCCCGACGAAGTGCACGCTGCGCTTGCGGATCATCGCGAGCGGCACGCCCTCCTCGCCGGGTGGTGGGATCGACGGTGGGCGCGAGCGTGTCGCGAGCTCGCGCGAGTCGACGGGAGGCAGCGCGTTCGCTCGGGGTTTCGCGCGGACGACGACGAGGTCCTTGTGGAAGAGGGCGCGCTCGTCTCGGTCGACGGTCTGCTCGATGACGGAGGAGTTGAGAATCATACGGGGGGTCGGGTGCGTTTCCCCCGAGACGCTCCCTTCACGATACCACCACTTTTTCGACACACGGGGCAAACGCGGGGACGTCGCTCTGACCCGATGAGGGGACCCTAACGGCAGGTCGCTCGGGTGCGCCGGAGGAGAGGCGAGGCCCTCGCCGAAAGGCGAGAACTGCGGTTCAGAGAGACTTTGGGTTTCGTCGAATGATTGGTGTACCTTGGCCCACCATGAACGTGTGCTTGCGGGCAGTGTTGCGTCCCACCGCACTCGGGCCCGAGAAACCTAACTTCGAGGCTGGGGATCGCCTGACGAAGCGATGCTCCCGAGTTGCGCTGATGGCCGCAGTGCTGGGTGCGCCGCTCTTGGTCGCAGCCCCCGCGCTCGCGGACGAGCAGCAGGGCAGCGGCTCCGGGCACAGCCCGACGACGACGGAAAGCCCGTCGAGCGCTCCCCAGACGGGCAGTCAGACGACGACGACGGCGCCTGCCGATCCGAACGCGCAGCCCGCCGATCCGAACGCGCAGCCCGCACAGCCGGCGGACCCGAACGCGAAGCCCGCCGAGCCCGCGAAGGACCCGAACAAGATCAGCGAGAACCGCTTCCTCTTGGGCGCGCGGTTCCGCGACTTCGTCGTGCCGGCGTTCATGTTCCACCTGTTCGTCGACGGTGGTCCTGGCGCGGTCAACGTGTTCACCGCGGGGCCCGAGTTCACGGTGCAGCAAGGCCCGCTCGTGATCTCGGTGTCGCTCACGATCCCGTACGCCGACTTCTCGATGAACGAGTTCGTCTTCAAGTCGAAGACCGACCCCGATCAGGCCTACGAGATCGTGTCGAGCTCGCTGAAGCTCATCACGGCATCGGTCGATCTGCTCGGTCGCATCCCGTTCGACAAGAAGGGCAGCGTCGCGCTCCTCATCGGCGGCGGCGTCGGCATCTCCGGCGTAGTCGGCGACATCCGACGCACGCAGGCCTATCCCGACGATCCGAACGCGGTCGATCCCGACACCCCGGCGAAGTGGCACAAGTGCCGCGCTCCGGACGACCCGGCCGTGCGCACGCCGCCGAGCCCGGACGAGCCCGACTTCCCCAATGGGCATCGGTACTGCGACGACGACAACGATCACTACCCGACGAATCCGAACGGTGATCTCAACGACGCAGAGAACGCCTACAGCGAGCCGTATTGGACGGACGGCGGCTCGAAGCCCGTCATCTTCCCGTACCTCGCGCTGCCTCACATCGCGCTCGAGGTCAGCCCCATCGATCAGCTGATGTTCAGGCTCGACTCGGGCTTCTCGATCACGGGGTTCTTCTTCGGCTTGGCGGCGGGCGGCAAGCTGCCCATCTAACTCGTGATCTTGCTCCCGCCTCGATTCGAGGGACTTCATCAGCTCGGTAAAGGTGGCGGTGGCGAGGTCTGGCGCGTTCGCGATCGCCTGACCGGTGAGGTCCTCGCGCTGAAGGCCCTCGCGGAGGGCTCGACCAGCGAAGAGAGCCTCGCGCTCGTGCGAGAGGCGACCGCGCTAGGCGCGCTCGAGGGGCTCGGCGTGCCGCGCGTCTTGCGGTTCGGCCGGCTCCCGAGCGGCGTGCCTTACCTCGTGCGCGAGCTCGTCGAGGGCGAGAGCCTCGCGGCCGTGCTCGAACGACAAGAGCCTGCGCGCGTCGCGCTCGTCGCGGTCGTCGCAGCGGCCGATCAACTGACCGCGCTCCACCGCGCGCAGCTCCTTCACGGCGACGTGAAGCCAGCGAACATCATCGTGCGCGAGCACACGCGACCGGGCGACATGGATCGACCGATCGCGAGCCTCGTGGATCTCGGGCTCGTCACGACGCTGCGCGAACGCGGCACCGCGCCTCGAGGGATCACTCCGCGCTACGCGGCGCCCGAGCTCTTCGAGGGCGCGCCGCTCACGGTGCGCGGAGAAATCCACGCGCTCGGCGCCACGCTGCGCGACGTCGCGCTCGCCCTTCAAGCGGCGCTCTCGCCAGAGGAGCGAGGCGCGCTCGAGTCGATCGTGGAGCGCGCGATGAACGTGCGACCCGAGCTGCGCTTCCCGAGCGCGGACGAGCTCGCGAGCGCGGTGCGCGCTGCGTGCCCGTGGGTGGGCGCGCCGGCGAGCACGACGGCGTGGCCGATCGTCGGGCTCGACGCGACCGCGCAGGCCTTGATGGCGCGGCTCGATGGGCTCTCGCGTGGTGGTGGGCTCGTCATCACGGGCCCGCGCGGCTCGGGTCGAACGACCCTGCTTCGAAGGCTCGCGTGGTCGCTCGGTGTGGTCGGGCGCAGCGTCGCGTGGATCGAAGCGGGCGAGCTCGCGGAGCCGATGCGCGCGCTCGAGATCGAGGTGCTCGGTGCGTGGGGCGGGAGCGCGCCCGAGGCGGATGCTCCCGCGAACATCGACATCCTCGTGGACGACGTCGAGCGGCTCGACGAGCGAGCGAGCGCCTACTTGACGACGCTCCGAGAACGCGGCGCGCGGCTCGTCGTCGTCGCGACCGCAGCGGCGCAGCTCGCGGGGCCGACCTTCGAGGTGTTCGCGATGCCCGAGCTCGCGCCCGAGATCGCGCGGGACCTCGTGCTGCGCGCCGCGCCCTCGCTCAACGACGCCGCGGTCGCGCGGGTCATCGAGCGCGCAGGCTCCGTCCCTGGCCGGCTTCGGGCGATCCTGACGTCGCTGCGAGACGTCCCCGTGCTCGGCTCCGAGGACGTCGATCGGTTGGCGCACGACCACGAGCCGCGTGGTGGAGCGCGCGACGAAGCGCGATCGGGAGAGAGCGACTACGTCGCGATCCGATCGGCGCTCGAGCGAGGACATTTCGAGGAGGCGGCCGAGCGCCTCGAGGCGCTCACCGACGAGCGCGGCCTCGAGATCGGGATCCTGCGGGCGAGGCTCGCGTCGAATCGCGGGGAGTGGCGAGGCGCGATCCGCGAGCTCCTCTCGGTCGAGGAAGAAGCCTCGCACGCGGGCGACGTGTTGTCGGCCGAGTTTCACCTCGAGCTCGCGCGAGCGAACCTGCGCGCAGGGGACTACGCCGCGTGCGAGGAGGCCGCGCTTCGCACGGTGCGTCCCCACCTCGGAGAGGATATCGCGACGCGCCCCGAAGGACTCGCGTCGAAGGCTCCGCGCAGGGTGCTCGTCGCCGTCGCGGAGAGCGCCGCGATCGGTGGGCTCGGCAAGAGCTTCCTCGGCAAGCACGCGGAGGCCACGCTGTGGCTCGAGGCGAGCGTCGAGCTCGCGCGCGAGCTCGGCGAGGATCGAACGCTGTCGATCACGCTCGGATCGCTCGCGTTCGCGCTCCAGCGCACGAGCAAGCTCGAGCCCGCGGAGATTGCCTACAAGGAGGCCCTCGGGCACGCCGAGGCCGCGAACGACGCGGGCACGGTCGCGACGACGCGCCTCAACCTCGCGGGCGTCGCGAAGGCTCGGGGCGACATCGCGGCCGCGCTCGAGCACCTCGGCGCAGCGGTCGACATGGGGCGGCGCTCGGGGCGTCAATCGACGCTGCGTCAGGCGCTGCTGAACCTTGCGAACCTCGACCTCTATCTCGGTCGCCTCTCTCGCGCGAAGGTCTCCATCACCGAGCTCGCGGAGGGACGCTCGAACCTGCCGCCGAACCTCGCCGCGCAGCTGCTCTCGCTCGAGGCCGAGCACGCGATGAAGAGCGGCTCGTTCGAGTTGGCCGCGAGGCTCTGCGACGACTGCGGCGCGGCGTACGAGCCGCCTCGGTCGGCCCGTCGACGCCGCCGAAGCGCCTCGAGGGCTTCTTCGCGCGCGCGGCGCTGCTCGACAACGCGGCGGAGCCGAGCGAGGTCGATCGGCTGCGCGTGACGGTGGTCGAGGTCGAGCGCTTGCTCGCGGGCACCGACGCGCACCGCGCCGCGCTCGAGCTCGCGCGCGCACGCATCGCCTCGCTGCGCGAGGACACGCTCGTCGCGCGGGCCGCGGTCGACCGCGCGATCGCGGCGGCCGAGGCCTCGGGCAAGCGCGAGTGGCTCGCGCGCGCCTACCAAGCGCGGGCCACGCTCGCGCTCGAAGAAGGGCAGACGCTCGCAGCGCGACGCGATCGCGAGGCCGCGCTCGCCGTGTACGAGGAGATCTCGGCGAAGCTGCCGCGCGATCTGCGCGAGGTCTACTGGGACGATCCGACGCGGCGCGCGCTCCGCGACAGCACGAGCGCGCACGCGCCTCCTGTGCCTCAGCGCGTCGCGCTCGCAGGGCGCGCGTCGAGCGCGGTCACGACGCCAGTGCGGTTCGTGTCGCCCACGCAGGATCGACTCGCGCGCGTGCTCGAGATCAACCGCGAGATCGCGGGCACCTACGATCTGCGGCGCCTCCTTCAGCGCGTGACCGACCACGCGATCGCGCTCCTCGGCGCCGAGCGTGGCTTCGTCATTTTGCGCAGCGAGCGACCCGACGCGACGGCGGAGTTCTCGATCCACGCGTCACGCGACCAAGCCGGCGACGACCCGCACGCGCGCTTCTCCCAGTCGATCGCCGAGCGCGTCGTGACGAGCGGCGAGCCCATCGTGACGATGAGCGCGCGCCACGACGATCGCATGGCGGGGTACGTGAGCGTGCACCAGCTCATGCTCGAGGCCGTCGCGTGCGTCCCGATCCGCTCGCGCTCGAACGGCGTCATCGGGGCGCTCTACCTCGAGACGCGCCTGCAGGCGAAGGCCGGCTTCGATCAGGATTTGCCGCTGCTCGTCGCGCTCGCCGATCAGGTCGCGATCGCGATCGAAACCGCGCGGCTCGTCTCGGAGAACGAGCGCCGCGCGCAGGAGCTCGAGCACACGAACGGCGAGCTCTCCGAGGCCCGCGCCAAGCTCGAGGAGCTCCTCGGTCACCGCACGGCGCAGCTCCAAGCGACGCGCCGCGACCTGCGCACGGCGCGCGCAGCGCTGAAGAGCCACACCGGCTACGAGGGCCTCGTCGGGACGAGCGAGGCCATGCGACGCGTCTACGCGCTCGTCGATCGGTTGAAGGACACCGACGTGCCGGTGCTCATCGTCGGCGAGAGCGGCACCGGCAAAGAGGTCGTCGCGCGCGCGATCCACAACGCCTCGGCGCGCGCGAAGCGACCGTTCCTCGGCCTCAACTGCGGCGCGATCCCCGAGCACCTGCTCGAGAGCGAGCTCTTCGGGCACGTCCGCGGCGCGTTCACCGGCGCCGATCGCGATCGACGCGGCCTCTTCAAGGAGGCGACGGACGGCACGCTGCTGCTCGACGAGATCGGCGAGATGCCGCCGAAAATGCAAGCGGGGCTCCTGCGCGTTTTGCAAGAGAAGGTCGTGCGCCCCGTCGGCGGCGCGCGCGAGGAGCCCGTCGACACGCGGGTCATTGCCGCGACCCACCGCGATCTCCAGTCGATGGTCGACGCGGGCACCTTCCGCGAGGACCTCTTCTATCGGCTCAACGTGATCCAGCTGCGCGTCCCGCCGCTCCGCGAGCGCATCGAGGATATCCCCGTCCTCATCGACTACTTCCTCGGCATTTTCTCGGCGCGCTACTCGCGCGAGCGACGCAGCGTCTCACGCGCGGCGCTCAAGATCCTGATGGCGCACCGCTGGCCGGGCAACGTGCGACAGCTCGAGAACGCGCTCCTCAACGCGTGGGTGTTGTCGGACGGCGCCGAGCTCGAGCCCGAGGATTTCGAGCTCACCGACACGCTCGCGTTGCGACCCTCGAGCCCCGGGCCCACCTCGACCGTCCCGAGCTCGCTCGACGCTCACAAGGCGAGCGAGCGCGATCGGATCCTGCAGGCCCTCTCGGCGTCGGGTTGGAATCGCGTGCGCGCCGCCGAGCTCATCGGGATGCCGCGGCGCACGTTCTATCGGCGCCTCAAGGAGTACGGCATCCAGTGAGGCCGGCTCAGTCGTAGGAGGCCGGCTCAGTCGTAGGAGGCCGGCTCAGTCGTAGGGCGTGCTCGGCGCGGTCGTGGGCGCGGTCGTCGGCGGCGGCGGATTGCTCGGGACCACAGCGTCGAGCGCGACGACGAGCTTCACGTCGGAGTCGGCCGTGAACGTCAGCTCCTTCGGGTTGAAGCCGGGGGCCGTGAAGAGCGCTTTGTGCTTCGAACCATCACGCGGCAACGTGAGCTCGAGCGGCTTCTTGGGCAGGCGCTTACCGTCCACGGTGACCCGCGCGTAGTCCGGCGACACGTCGAACTTGATCATGACGGTCGCTGCTTCGGCCGAAGAGGACGCGGACGCCGAGGTCGCTACCGTCGTCACGGGCGCCGCGCTCGTGGCAGCGGGCGCGCTCGCGGGCACAGCGCGCGTGCTCGGTTGAGGCGCCGACGCTTTGGTCGAGGCCGACGCGGTCGCTGAGCCCGGCGCCGGCGGCGATGTATTGCGCGACTGCGCGAACGCGACGACGAGCAGCGCTGCGAGCAGACCCGAGAGCGCCGCGATCGTGATGCGCGTCCAGTTCTGTCGTCGCTTCGGCTCGGGGAGAGGTTCCGGCGGAGGTGGCAGCGAGCGCGGCGCGTCCGCGATCGGGCGAACGCTCGCAGTCCGCAGCCCATCGCCCGTGGACTTCGCAGACTTCGACGATGGCTCCTTGCGAGGCTCGGAGTCCGCGCCCTTCGCGGCCTTGCCGGTGTCGTCGGTCGGCGCTTCCACGCGCGCAGGCTCGGGGGCGCGGGCTTCGTCGGACGCGGCGGACTCGGGGGCGGGCGGCTCCCCCCGAGTTTCGTTGGGGCTCAAACGATCTCCCCCGTCGGGATCTCCCCCGTCGGGATCGTCCTCCGGGGCGTCGCTCGAGTCCTCGTCGTCCGCGCGGCCCTGCTCGTCGGGTGGAGCGTCCGAGCGTGGCTTGCTCGCCTCCTCGAGCAGCGCGAAGACGGCGGGGAGCTCGTCGAGCGCGCTCGGTCGCGAGCGCGGCGGCTCTTCGTCTTCGTCGGGCTCGGTCGAGGCCTCGACCTCGATGATGCGTCCGCGACCGACGCCGCTCTCGGGCCCCGCCGTCGGCTCGGGTTCGATGGGACGATCGAGCTCGAGCGGCTCGAGGCCGAGCGCGGTCTTCACCGGGGTCGGAGCCTTCGGCAGGCGCTCCGGGCGCGCTGGAGTCGGGGCGCGCGCGGCCTTCTGCGCGTCGTCCGACGGGCGCCTCATCATCGCCGCCTGCGCGAGGGTCGCGTCGATGTCTGCGAGGGTCGCGCGCGCGTTCTCCGATTCGTCCGGCTCCTCGTCATCCATCGCCATGGAGGGCGGGGCAGGAGGCGGCGGGCTCGTCTTCTTTTGGGCTGCGAAGTCTCGCGCGAGGCGCGCGACGTTCAGCTTGTCGGCGAGCCCAGGGTCGGTCGACTCCTCACGCGCGAGGTCGAGCGTGAACTTCTTGTCGGCGCGCGCGCGCTCACGGCGCTCCTTGGCGGCCTCACGCGCGCCTTCGTCGAGGCGCTCCTCTCGCGTGTCGGGCTTGCCCTCCGACCGAATCTCGACGAGCGCGAGCTTCGCGACGGTCGCGCGCGGAGTCGGCGTTCGCTCGAGCGAACGCGCCTGAGGCAGATCCTCGACGCTCGCGTCGCGGTGTGGAATCGGCGGCTCATCTTCGCTCTCGGTGAAGACGAGATCGCGGTTGAGCAGATCCTTCAGTGCCTCGAGGCTCTCGAGCCGCTTCAGGCCGCAGTCGCGCAGGAGCTCCTCGATCGTGCGCTCTCCGTCGACGAGCTCGAGCATGCGACGCAGCGGTGCGGACTCACGCGGGCGGAGCGGCTTCGCCGTTCGGCGAACGATCCGATCGATGGGCTCGAGGTCCGCGTTGAGGCGCTGGATCGCCGCGCGCTCCACCACCTGAACGGCCCGCGTGATGGAGACGTTCCGCGGGTAGTGCGCGTGCGCTTCGTTCAACATCACGAGCACCGCGCGGTGATCGCCGCGCTCGATGAGATCGGTCAGGCGCGGGCGCTGCGACTCCGCGAGCCAGGCGAGGTGGGGCTCGAGTTGCTCCATCAGCCGCGCAGCATCAGGAGGGCCCGCCGCAGCGTCGGGGTGTGCCCCACCTTTACGCGCTTCTTCGATCACGACGATGGACCCGGCATTCTACGACTCGCCAGCGCTCGCAGCCACGTTCGTCGGTGCGCTCAAATGCCGTGCTGACGCAGCTTCTTGTGGAGGCCTTCACGCGTGATGCCGAGGCTCTTCGCCGCGGCGGTCTTGTTCTGGTTGTGCTCTCGGAGCGTCTCGAGGAGGAGGTACTTCTCGACCGCGTCCATCATCTCGCGCAGCGTCCCCTTCGGAACGCTCGCCTTGGCGACGACGCCGAGCGCCTTCTTGATGTGGGGCGACAGGATATCGGGCGTGACGAAGCTGCCGGGCTCGAGCTGGATGACGAGGCGCTGAACCTCGTTCTGGAGCTCGCGCACGTTGCCAGGCCACTCGTAGCTGATCATCAGCTCGAGGGCCTGCTGACTGAATCCACCGACAGGCTTGCCCATCTCCTCCGCGTAGCGAGCGAGGAAATGCGTCGCGAGCAGCGGGATGTCGTCGCGACGCTCACGGAGCGGCGGCAACCTCAGGGGGAAGACCTTGAGTCGATAGTAGAGGTCCTCTCGGAACTGGCCTTGGGCGACGAGCTCCTCGAGGTTGCGGTTCGTCGCGGCAACGATTCGCACGTCGACGTGCTTCGGGCTCGTCGCGCCGACGGGGCGAATCTCACCCTCTTGAAGCGCGCGCAGGAGCTTCGACTGGAGCGAGAGGCTGGTCGAGTTGACCTCGTCGAGGAACAACGTTCCGCCGTCCGCGATCTCGAAGAGCCCCTTCTTCTCGTCGGTCGCGCCGGTGAACGCACCCTTCTTGTGGCCGAAGAGCTCGCTCTCCAAGAGGCTCTCGGCGATCGCGGCGCAGTTCTGCGCGACGAAGAGCTTGTCGCGACGGCGCGAGCGGTAGTGCACCGCAGCCGCGATGAGCTCCTTGCCGGTGCCGGTCTCGCCCTCGACGAGGACCGTCACGCGCGTGTCGACGACCTTCTCGAGCTGACGGATGAGCGCGCGCATCGGCTCGCTCTTGCCGATGATGGTGACGTCCTTGCCGCCGCCACGTCGCTTCTCCTCGCGGCCCTTGAGGAAGGAGTTCTCCTTCTTCAGCGTCTCCTCGGCCATGACGAGGCGCTTGATGAGGCGCGCGGACGACACGGCGAGCGAGGCGTTCGACGCGAGCAAGAGCAGGAGCTCCACGTCCGACGGCGCGAGCATCCCCGGCGCGTCGCGGTTGTCGGCCTGCAGCACGCCGAGGATCTCGTCGCCACGCCACAGCGGAACGCCGATCGTGCTCTGAATCGACGCACCCATCAGCGACTCGCTCGCGCCGACCTCGTTGGGTGCGTCGGCCGCGAGCACCGCGACGCGCTCCTTCACGACCTTGCGATAGACGCTGCGCGCGACAGGGACAGGACCGTTCGGCGTGCCGCCTTTTCCATCGGCCATGCGCACGCGCGTGACGACGGGGACGTACGCAGGCGAATCGTCTTTGCCGGTGTCGTCGTCGCGCAAGACGACGGTCACGTGGGTCGCGGCCGTCAGGAGCTCGAGCGCGCTGTCGGCCACCTCGTTGAGGACTTGCACGAGATCGGTCGCGCCGCCGATACGCTTCTGCGCGGCGTAGAGCTTCGAGAGGACCGTGGGATCGGCCTCGCGCTTGGCGACGGCCGGCATCGCGTCGATGCTGGTCATCGACACGACCTGTCGACGCTCCTCACCCTCGTCGAGGATGGTGATCCGGAGCGTCGTCACCGCGTCGCCGCTGCCGAGCTCGACGACGTCGCCGCTCTCGAGATCACACGATGGAGTGTCGCCGGTCAGTCGCCGCCGTTCGTTGCGACGCAGCACCGTCGTCCCGTTGGTCGACCGCAGATCCGTGAGGACGACGCGATCGCCCTCGCGATGGATCTTGCAGTGTTCGCCGGAGACGTGAGCCTCTTCGATGACGACGAGGTTGGTGGAGCGTCGGCCGATCGCGAAGGCATCCCCGCGGAGCTCGAAGCGGCGGCCAACCGAAAGGCCTTGAACGATCTCGATGATGAGCATCATGCGGGCGGCAGCCGCTCCGTCAATGCGCGCCAGCGCGAAGGGCGTGGCTCGTCTTGCCGTCACCCACGGAGCGACGAGCAGGATAACCGGTGCGGTCGTGGTTCGTGCAAGAAAGGCCGCACAGCGTTCGAGATCGCTGGCGGCCTTTTCCTCGCGCGAGCCCTCGAGCGTCTGCTCCGGCGGGCGCGCTTCTTTGATTACTGGATGCGCGCTCGGAGCCGAGCCGCTGCGTTCACGAAGATCTTGAAGTCCTGCTGGCGCTTCTCGTCCTTCGCTTCTTCGGCCTTGTCGAAGGCCTCGTCGAGGGCCTTGGCGGAGGCCTCGTCGCCCTTCGGCGAGAGGGCCTCGATGGCCTTGAGGATCATGAAGCGCACGATCGGTGCGGCCGGGCCGTCGATCTTGACCGCTGCGTCCACGAGCTTCGCGCGGTCGCCTTCCTTGCCCAGGATGGCGATCATGTACGCGGCCTTCATC
The DNA here is from genome assembly GCA_046351325.1 of Polyangiaceae bacterium. Taxonomy (GTDB): domain Bacteria; phylum Myxococcota_A; class Polyangia; order Polyangiales; family Polyangiaceae; genus Xiheicaenibacterium. Next base: position 891,268 of record JAXLYR010000003.1, read on the forward strand.
GCGGTGAACTGCTTGTCCTTCTCGAGGTTCTTCTCCTCCGTGAGGGCCGCGAAGTAGCAGTCGACCTTGTCTTTGCAGTTCGTCAGCAGCTCCTTGGCCTGCTTGAACTCGGACTCGAAGCTCTTGCCGATCTCGGTCTCCTTCTTGACCGTCGACTTCTTCTTCGTCTTCTCGTCCTCGACCTCTTCTTCGATGGTCTTCTTGATCTTGTAGAAGGCCTCGACCTCGGCGATCTGGTCCTCCTTCATCAGCTTCGTCGCGCTGACGAGGATGGCCTCACGCAGCGGGTCGACGTCGTTCGCGTTGCCGTCCTCGCGCTTGAGGTCGGTGCCGAACTTGACGAAGTAGCTGACGAGGGACGGATCGAAGAAGTCAGTCGCGCCCTGCGCGAGGACCTCTTTGGCGCCCTGGCTTTGGTAGTCGAGGTCGAGCTTGATCTCCTCGAAGACCTTCTTGTAGGCCTCCACCGACGGGCCAGTCCGCGGCAAGCTCGTGAGCGAGGCGGCGATGATGACCTTCGTGATGGGGTCGTCCGCGGGGACCTTCGCGAGGGCGTCGAGCAGCGGCTGAATCGAGGCCTCGCTGCCGAGGCCGGCGAGGACCTGAGCCGCGATGCTGACGTGGTCCTTCTCGGCGATCTTCTGCGCGTCCGCGGGGATCTTGCCGTTCGCGTCCTTCGGCGTGCCGGCGAGGATCTCTGTGATGTGGAACTTGATGAGCTCCTGATCTTCACCCTTCAAAACGGCCTCGGTCGGCGCGATCGAAGCCTTGCCGATCTTGACCATCGCGATCTGCGCGGTCGACGCGAAGGGCCCCTTGGTCGGGGTGAGGATGATCTTCAGCAAGGGCTTCGCGGCCTTCTCGACGCGGAGCTCACCGAGCACGCGCGCCGCGCGGTCCTGCCAGAAGGCCTCGTTCTGCATCGCCGCCTGCTCGTTGTCAGGGTTCGGCATGGGCTTCTCGAGCAGCTTCAGGAAGTCGTCGGCCATCGAGGCGTCGGCGGTGACGAGCAGCGCCTGCGTGATGTCGTTCTTCAGGAGCTTCGCCTTGGGGCGGGCGTACTCGAGCGTCTTGAAGACCTGGAGCACCTGCGGCCCGAGCGTCTTCGACTTCGAGAGCGCGATGGAACGCAGGACGTTCTGCACGTCGTCTTCGTTCGTGTCGGGCTTGTAGTCCTCGAGCGTCTTCTTCAGGCAGGCGTCGGCGCGCGGGTCGCGGATCTCGGACAAGAACTTCACGAGCTTCGAGCGCGTACGGTCTTTGACCGAGGGCTCGAGGCAGATCTTCGTGAGCGGCTCGACGATCTTGTCGAGGAGCGGCTTCGTGTGTTTGCCCTCGCCGTCCTTCTTGTCTTTGGTGACGGCGTCTTCGTACATCTGAATGAGCCGGTTGACCGCGCCCGGCATCTTCACCGGGTCCTTGAGGTCGCCGACGTGCGTCATCGGGTCGTTCTCGTCCCGGCACCCAGCGAGCGTGCTCGCCGTCAGCACCGTGGTCGCAAACAGAGCAGCAGGCGCAGCGACCGCTGCAGCGCCGCGCAGCGCGTGAACGAGCGGTGCGATCTTACGAACCTTGCGGAACATCGAATCCTCCCACCGGCGAACTGGAGCTAGGGCCGGCATCGCGCGGGGGTCCGGTGGACCCGCGGGGGTGGCGAACCGGGCGTCTCTCTCGCTGCACGGTCAGAGGCCGGCGCGAGCGCAACGGCACGGTATTAAGCCAGCACCGTCGTGTCAATGAAGCCATCGCCCGCAGCTCGGGATCGTGTTGGGATGAAGCGTGGCCAAGCCGACCCGTCGCGCGCGTAAGGTCGCTGCGCAGAATCGTCAGCGTCAAACCGAGTCTGGTGCTGTCTCCACGAGCCCCGCTCCGCCGCGTCCGGAGCCCAAGCCTCGCGTTGCGGAGCCGGAGAAGCCGGCCGAGCCGAAGGCCGAGTCGAAGCGTTCTTCGCCGACGAAATCAGCCACCAAGCCCGCTCGCGCTTCGAGCCCCACTTCGAGTCGCAGCAGCACCGCGAAGGCCGCACCACCTCGGCCAGCCGAGGACGTCGCGCCCTCCAAAGAGCCCGAAGAAGAGGACGAGCCGCGCGCACCCGCCGAGCGCAAACCGCCCTATTTGCTCTACGCGCTCGGCGCGTTGATGGCGGCGGTGCTCGTCTACTTCCTCTTCATTCGCAAAGACGAACCGACCGCGAATCAACAGCCCTCGAGCCAGCCGAGCGGGGCGACCTCGACCACGCGACCGAGCGCGACTGCGTCCGCAGCCCAGCCCGCGACCGCTGCTTCGACGCCGAGCAAACCGACCTCGACCGTGACCTCGACTGCGAGCGCGTCCGCGCCCGCTTCGGCGAGCGCGAGCGCGAGCACCAGCGCGTCGGCGTCGGCGTCGGCGAGCGCAGCTGCGAGCGCCAGCGCTGCTGCGTCCGCGAGCGCCGCGAAGCCCGCTGCTTCGGCATCCGCGAAGGCCGAGCCCAAGGCCGAGCCGTCCGCGAAGGCCGAGCCCAAGCCCAAGGCCGAACCCAAGCCCAAGGCCGAGCCTCAACCCGAGCCCAAACCCAAGGCGAAAGACCCGGCAGCCGGCGGCGTCTACGACTGAGTTCGCGCGCCTCAGAGCCGCGACTGCTTCTTCTTCTGCCGCTCTTTGGCGCGCCGAATCTTGCGTTCTTCCTCGGTCGCGACCGCGCCGAGGACGTGCAGCGAGCTCGGCTTCACGATCGGGTCGGCCTTCTTGGCGCGCTCGCGCGCGAGCTCGATGAAGCGCTGTTGTGATCGCAGCCCGTTGCTTTGGACGCGTTCGTAGCTGCCGTCGGGCCCGAGCAGCCAGGTCTTCGCCGTGTCGGCAAAGGCGATGTCGAGGATCGCGGTGAGCCGGTCCTTCATGTGCGGATCGAGGATGGGCGTGAGCACCTCGACGCGACGATGGAAGTTGCGAGGCATCCAGTCCGCGCTCGAGATGTAGATCTCGGGTGCGCCGCCGTTCTCGAAGCGGAAGACGCGCGCGTGCTCGAGGAAGCGATCGATGAGCGTGTGCACGCGGATGCGCGACGAGAGCCCAGCGATCCCCGGACGCAAACAGCAGATGCCCCGGATGCGCAGGTGGATGTCGACCCCGGCCTCGCTCGCCGCGTAGAGCGCGTCGATGACGTCGACGTCCACGAGGGAGTTCATCTGCGCGTGGATGCTCGCCTTCTTGCCGGCGCGCGCGTTCATCGTCTCGCGCGTGATGAGCCCGAGGACGGCCTCGTGGAGGCCGAGGGGCGCGACGACGAGCCGCTTCCAGCTGGGGGGCGCGCTGTAGCCCGTGAGCAGGTTGAAGAGGCTCGTCACATCGGCGCCGATCTCGGCGTTCGCCGAGAGCAGACCGATGTCCGTGTAGATCCGCGCGGTGCCGGGGTTGTAGTTGCCCGTCGATAGGTGCGTGTACTGACGCAGTCGATCGCCCTCGCGTCGCACGATCAAGAGAGCCTTCGCGTGGGTCTTCAGCCCGAGCAGGCCGTAGATGACTTGGGCGCCGCTCTGTTCGAGGGTGTGCGCCCAGCGGATGTTGCTCGCTTCGTCGAACCGCGCCTTGAGCTCGACGATCGCGGTCACTTGCTTGCCGTTCTCGGCAGCGCGGGCGAGGGCCTTCACGATCGGGGAGTCGCCGCCCGTGCGGTAGAGCGTCTGCTTGATCGCGAGGACGTCGGGATCGTCGGCGGCTTGGTTCACGAGCTCGACGATCGGATCGAACGCATCGAACGGGTGATGCAGCAGGATGTCCCGCTTGCGGATGACATCGAACATGTCGTCCTTGTCGCGCAGCGGCCCCGGGATCTGCGGTGTGAAGCGCTCGTCCTTGTATTCGCGGCGCGTGTCCGACTCGATCATCTGCAAGAGGTCGGCGAAGTAGAGCGGCCCGGAGACCCGATAGACGTCCTCGCGCGGGTCGATGTGGAGCGCGCGGCAGAGCCTCGCCACGCTCGCGTCGACGCCCTCACCCATGCCGATCTCGAGGCGCACGGCGTTGCCGCGATCGCGTCGCCGAAGCTCTGCTTGGATCGTCTGCAGGAGATCCTCACCCTCCTCCTCGTCGATCTCGAGGTCCCAGTTGCGCGTGACGCGGAAGGGGTACGTGCCTCGCAGGCGCGTCGCCTGAAAGAACTCGTGGACGTGCCGCGCGACGATGTCCTCGAGCAGGACGTAAGCGCGCTCTGCGCCCGGGACGCGCACGCGCAAGAGTCGGTTCAGCATCGCGGGGACCTGAATGACCCCGAAGCCCGCGACCGTGTGCATGTCGCGGGTGAGCATGATCCCGAGGTTGATGTTCTTGTTTCGGAGGTGTGGGAACGGGTGCCCCGGATCGATCGCGAGCGGCGTCAGCACCGGGAAGATGTCGCTCTTGAACTTCTCGTCGAGCGCCGCGAGCTCGACGGGCTCGAGCTCCTCGGGGCGCACGAGGACGATGCCGACGCGCTTGAGCGCCGGGTAGAGGTCGGTGTTCCACAAGCGATACGCGCGATCGAAGAGGGCGTGCGCACGACGGCTGAGCGCGCGCAGCTGCTCCTCGGTCGTCATGCCGTCGGGCGGTAGGTCCGCGACCTTGCCACCGAGCTGAGCCTTGAGACCCGCGACGCGGACCATGAAGAACTCGTCGAGGTTCGAGGAGAAGATCCCGAGGAACTTCAGGCGCTCGAAGAGCGGCACCTCGCTCGACTCGGCCTCGGCGAGGACGCGCGCATTGAACTCGAGCCACGAGAGCTCGCGGTTCAAGTAGTGGCTGGGATCACCCGAGTCGAGGGGTAGGGTCGGCGCGGGGACCGAGGGCGGGCCCGAGGAGGGGGCCTCGCCGTTGGCGTCATTCATCTGGACACGAGGGGCGGGTGGTGTCTGCGCGTGCGGCTCTTGCACGGGCGCGAGCATAGCGCGGACCGCCGCGCACCCCCTATTCGGCTGCGCGCGGCGCCTCACCGCTGCTAAGGGCAACGCATGCGGGTCATTCACGAAGCGAATGAATTGCGCGAGGCCTGCGACAGAGCTCGCGCCGACGGACTGCGCGTGGGCCTCGTTCCGACGATGGGTGCGCTCCACGCGGGTCACGCGGCGCTCGTCGAGCGGGCCGCGCGCGCGTCGAGCTTCGTCGTCGTGACCATCTACGTGAACCCGACGCAGTTCGGTCCGAACGAGGATTTTTCCAAGTATCCGCGCACGCTCGACGCCGACGTCGCCCTGGCCGAGAAGGCCGGCGCGGCGCTCGTGTTCGCGCCCTCCACCGAGCAGCTCTACCTCGAGGGAGACGAGACCCGCGTGCGCGTCGGGCGCACCGCGGCCGCGCTCTGCGGCGAGTTCCGGCCGGGCCATTTCGAGGGCGTCACCACCATCGTCGCGAAGTTCTTCTGCCTCGTCGGGCCGTGTCGCGCCTTCTTCGGTCGCAAGGACTACCAGCAGCTGCGCGTGATCGAGCGCATGCGCCGCGACCTCTTCATGCCCATCGAGATCGTCTCGGTGCCGACGGTGCGCGAGCCCGACGGCCTCGCGCTGAGCTCGCGCAACCGCTACCTCTCCACGGCCGATCGGCAACGCGCGCTCGCCGTCCCACGCTCGCTCTCGCTCGCGCACGCGGCCTTCGCGCGCGGCGAGCGACGCGCCCGCGTCCTCGAGGAGACGTGCCGCGCGCACCTCGCGGCCGGGGTCGACTCGATCGACTACGCCACCCTCGCGGACGCCGACTCCGTCGTGCCGTTCGACCCCGAAGCGACCGTGGGTGAGCGCGCTGTCCTCGCGGTCGCGGTCCGCGTCGGCGGCACGCGCCTCATCGACAACGTGGTGCTCGGTGAGGACCGCGCCCCCATCTCCGAGGTCGCGTCGTCATGAAGAGCCCGGGGAAGGGAATCTTGATCGCTGTAGAAGGAATCGACGGCGCGGGCACGACCACGCAGATCGCTCGCTACGCGAGCTACCTCCGCGATCAGGGGCGCGGCGTCCACGTCACGCGCGAGCCCAGCACGGGGCCGATCGGGACCTTCATCCGCGACATCATGGCGGCCCGCGTGAAGCTCCCCTCGAGCCCGGCCTTCGATCTGATGGCGCTGCTCTTCGCGGCCGATCGGCTCGACCACGTGCGCGGCGAGATCGAGCCGCACCTCGCCGAAGGTGACGTCGTCCTCAGCGATCGCTACGACCTCTCGAGCCTCGCCTACCAGTCGGCCGACGCTGGCGACACCGCGCGCCGCCTCGGCGTTCCGGTCCACGAGGTCGTCTCTTGGATTCGCCAGCTCAACCGCTTCGCGCGCCGGCCCGACGTCACGCTCGTCGTGGACGTCGCACCCGACGTCGCGGCCGAGCGCAGGCAGAAGCGCGGCGGCCCCGAAGATCTCTACGAGACGGCCGCGCTGCAGGCGCGCCTCGCGCGCGCGTACGCCCACGCCGAGGCCCTCGTCCCCGGCGACAAGGTCATCCACGTGCGCGGCGAGGGTTCGGTCGACGAGGTCGCGGTGTTGGTGCGGGAGGCTCTCGCGCAGTACGTTGGAGTCTGATCGCGGACGGACATGAGCATCCTTCGCTTCCTCCTTCTCGCGACGCTCGTCTACCTCGTGTGGCGCGCGATCGGCCCGCAGCTCGTGGACTCACGACCGCGACGCGCGTCGGGCAAGCGTTTGCCGCGCGTCAACGGTCGCGACCCGCGCGAGATCCTCGGCGTCGGAGCGAAGGCAACAGCAGCCGAGATCACGGCCGCCTATCGGAAGAAGATCTCGCAGTTTCACCCCGACAAGATGGCCCGCATGAGCGACGAGGTCCGCGCGATGAGTGAAGAGCGGACCCGCGAGCTCAACCAGGCCTACGAGATCTTGAAGGGCCGCTGACGAGCTCAGCGACGGCGGCGACGAGCTGCACGCGCGAGGGCCACGGCCGCGAGCGCCGCGAACGCAGAGCCCGCGCTCTTCGTCGCGCTCGACGGTGAAGCCGAACACCGCACCAAGCCACCACCCTCGGGGAAGGAGTCGTTGGCCAACGCGCCACCGGCGCCGCCGTCACCACCGCTCGCGCCCGTCGAGGTGTCACCACCCGCGCCGCCCACGCCACCGCCGCCCGCGCCGCCCGCGCCGCCCACGCCCTCGAAATCGACGCTGACGACCGCGGCCTTGAACTGGTCGTTGAGCGGCGGGTTGTTCACGCACATGTTGTAGTGGTAGCCCCAGATCGGTCGCAGAACGATGTCGGTCGGCTGCGGCGCCGTGACCTCGAGGGTCGCGACGACCTCGCGCGTGTCGTTCTCCGCGACGTCGCCCATGAGCACCGCTTGCTCGATGGACGTCGAGGTCACGGGAGCTTGGAAGAAGTCGCCGCTCTGCCCGTTCGTCGTGAAGCCCGTGAGGTCGACCCCGGGCGGCAGATCGAGCGTGAAGAACACGTCGTTCGCCGGAGCGCTGCCCTCGTTCACGAGCTTCACCGTCAGGTTGAAGGTGTCGCCGACGGTGACGGTGCTCGCGTCGACCTCGGTCGTGCTCGCGTCGTAGGTGAACTTCGGCGCGTTCACGTCGATGGCCAACCCGGCGAGCGTCGGCATGTAGCTGTCGCTGTTCGTCTGCGTGTGGAGCACCGCGGTCGTCTGATCCGGGACGAGGTGGCCCTGCCCGCTCGAGAGCGCCAGGTGCGTGATGTCCCAACCTTGGCGCGCACCCTTCGTGTTGGTGCCCGGCGTGTGGTTCGCGTTGCCGTTCGTGCCCGAGGTGTCGAGCTGCCCGTCCGGGCCGTTGATTTGCGAGCAGAAGAAGTTGTCGACAGGATTGTTCGGACCCGAGAGCAGGACGAACGGGCCCGCGGCCGACTGGCCAATACCGATCTGATCGCCGACGCGGTTGGAGTCGCCCTCGAGCGTGCTGATCGCGATGGTCCCCTCGATGTTGCCGGCCGGGGGCGCGCAGAAGCCGTCGATCGCGTAGTCCACGGTCGCGTCCTCGTCGACGAAGATGCCGCCGACGAACACGCTGAGATCGCGCGTGGGCTCACCGTCGCTGCGATAGGCGACGACGAGCGTCCAGCCTGCTGCGTTGGTGCCGGTCGCGGTGATCGACTGGGTGCCGGGGACGCCCTCGACGGCGTACGTTCCGCCGCGGTGAGCGTCGACGAAGCCCGTCACATCGGCGCTGCGCATGTAGTACCGAATCTGGAACGAGCCTGCAGTGTCGAGCGTCACCGCCGTCGTCGGGTCCGGATCGATCGAGAGCGCGTCCCCACCGAAGGACAGGTTTACGCTGGTATCGATGTCGGCGAGGACGTTCTCTCCGCCGTAGTTGTAGCTGCCGCCCCAGACGAGCTCGGCATAGAGGATCTCGGCGTTTTGCGGGAGCGACAGCACCGCATCCGAGCCGTTCAGCTGCCAATTGTTGGTGGTGCCGGCGCCCCAGGGGTTGAGCGGGTTCGGCGGCGTCGCGTCGAAGTTCGTCAGGTCGAGCGACGTGAACGTCCCGATCGAGTCCCCCGTACCGGGACCGTTCGCGAGCGGGTCGGTCGCGAGCCCGAGCGTATTGCCCGTAGCGACGACGCCACCGGGCTGCGTGGTGTGGAATCGGAGCTCGGCTGCGTCAGCGCCAGTCGACAGGAAACACACCCCACCGAGGAGCAGCGCGGTAAGGGACGTAAGCGGCCTTTTCATACTCGTCTTATCGGTACCCGCTCGCCCTCCGAGGGTCAACGGGACGAACGTCTGGGATGGTCCTTGCCAGGTAGGCCTCGGCACACGTATTCCCGTGGCATCCTGCGGTCGCTCCACCTGTCGGCCACGATGCCACGCGGACAGCGCCCTCTCCCCACCACATCGCTCGAAGCCCGGAGTCCTGGATGCAATACGTAGATCCGAATCTACCCCGTCACATCTTCGGTTGGTTCTCACCGCGGCTCGGGCTCGATATGCCCATCGTGAGCTACGGCCACCGCGGTCACCCGCTGCTCATCTACCCCACAGCGGCCGCAGACTTCCTCGAGAACGAGCGCTTCTTCCTCATCAAGGCCATCGAGCACCACATCTTCGCGGGCAAGGTCCGCGTCTTCTCGATCGACAGCATCAACCGGTATTCGTGGATGGATGACGACGTCCACCCGCTCGAGAAGGCCCGGCGCCAAGCCCTATATTCGGCTTACGTAGAGGAAGAGGTCGTCCCGCACATTCGACGCGTCTGCGGGGGTGACGTTCGATTGGCAGCTAGCGGCGCGAGTTTCGGCGCGTTCCACGCAGCCAATCAGGTATTTCGTAGACCGGATTTGTTCGACACGCTCATCGCGATGAGCGGCTTTTACGACCTCGACCCCGGTTATACCGAGGGCCACATGAACGACGACATCTACTTCAATAATCCGGTGTCGTATCTGGCCAATATGCACGGTCGCGAGCTCGACTTGTTGCGACACGCTTGTCAGATTCACATCGTCACGGGCCGCGGTGCGTACGAGGCTCCGCACCGATCGGAGCAGCTTTCTCGCGTTCTCAGCGCCAAGGGAATACCGCACAATCTCGATTTGTGGGGATACGACGTCAATCACGATTGGCCCTGGTGGCGACGCATGCTCGACCACTACGTCGGAGAGCGCCTGGGCTGGTGAAACAGCCATTCACCATCGCGGCCGGGTCGCTGGCGCTGACGGCGGCGCTCTTGTCGGGAGTCGGTGCGCGCGCCGCCCTCGCTGACGAGAACAAGCCCGCCGCGGCCGAGCCAGCGCCGCAATCTGCGGGCGCCGCGAAGGGTGATACTCAGGACAATAGCGCCGGCGCGAAGACCGATTCCGGATCAGCGGCCGCGCCCGCCGACAAGCCCAAAGACGAGGGGACAGGGCTCGTCGTCGGGCCGCCCGGCCCGCCCTACACTCCAGAAGAGGCCGCGCAGTCCCCCACCGAGGTCACCGTCGAAGGCGACAAGTCCGCGCCCGGCGCGGTCTCGCTCGGTCGCAGGCAAATCAGGGAGATGCCGGGTGTCCTCGCGGACCCTTATCGGGCAATCGAGGTCGAGCCGGGCGTGACGCCGGTGACGAGCGGAGTTCCCTATTACTTCATCCGCGGCGCGCCCCCGGGCAACGTCGGCTATTACTATGACGGTATTCAAGTTCCGCTGCTCTTCCACGTCGGCGCGGGCCCCGGAGTCATCCCTGCCGGGCTGGTCAATCGCGTGGAGCTCCACCTCGGGCCTTATCCGGCTTCGTTCGGTCGAATGGCGGGCGCGATCGTCGACGCCGAGAGCGTCCCGGCGCGCGACGACTGGCACGCGGAAGGGGTATTTCGCGGGGTGGATATCGGCGGCCTGCTCGAGGGGCCGCTCCCCGACGGAAAGGGGAGTCTGCTCATCGGCGGTCACTACGCAGTAGGCGCCGAGGTCCTGTCGCTCATCGTGCCTTCCATCGATATTTCGTATGCCGATTACCAAGCTCGCGCGACCTTCAACGTGAGCCGAGAGGGCAAGTTCTCGATCCTCGGATTCGGCGCTTACGATTACCTCGCTTCGGTGGACGGCGACGCGCGCGACGTCCTCATCGACTCCGACTTTCACCGGGTCGACCTGCGCTACGACCATGATTGGGGCGACGGCACGAAGGTCCGCGTCTCGACGACGCTCGGGCTCGACGAGTCGCGCGGCATCGGCGTCGAGTCCGCGAAGGACTACAAGCTCGCGACGCGCGTGACCGCGCAAAAGCCAATAGGCAACGGCACCGCGCTATTGCGCGGCGGGCTCGATCTCTCGATCGACTCGTTCGAGGTGGTGCCCGGCGGCGATCAGGACTGTACGACCTTCGTGTGCTCGGGCGGCGGGGGCCCACTCGGCGGTACGACCCAGGCCGAGCTCGGGGATGCCTTCGAGGTGCTGTTCCCCAATCGCATCGACCTCGCGCTCGGCGCCTGGATGGACGCGCTCATCGTCTTGGGGCCGCGCGCGACCATCACCCCGGGGATCCGCTTCGACTACTACCATTCGATGGGGGAGAGCGACTTCGCCATCGACCCGAAGCTCGTCGGCCGATTTGGCATTACCGACAACTTCAGGCTCGTGCCGGCGATCGGGCTCGCGTCGCAGCAGCCCGGCTTCCCGCCGATTCCCGGTTTGCAGATTGGGGGTTTGCCCGGGGGGCTCCAGCGCTCGCTGCAAGCGAGCTTCGGCGCCGAGGCCACGTTCGGCCCCGTCGATCTGCACGCAAGCGCCTTTCGGCAAGTCACGTTCAACATGACGGACTCCATCGGCGCAGGGCGCGGCACAGGCTTCGGCGCCGATCGGTTCTTGAACCGCAGCACCGGCGACGCTTATGGGCTCGAGCTCTCGGCGCGCGGGGCCCTGCGCAAAGACATCTTCTTCCTCGCCTCGTACACCCTTTCGAAGACTGTGCGCTCGCGCGACGGGCTCGCCATTCCGAGCGCTTATGACCGGACGCACGTCGCGCAGCTCGCCGTCCTCTTCGACTTCGGCAACAACTGGAAAGGCGGCCTCCGAATGCTCGTCTATTCCGGATTCCCCGCCGAGGAGGCGACTCCCGGACATCCCCTCAGCGAGGACCCCGATCGCGTGAAGCCCTTTTATCGACTGGACGCGCGCCTGTCGAAGCGATGGCTCTTCGGCGACAGAGCGTACGTGGGGCTCGTCCTCGACATGCAGAACGCGACGCTCACCAAGGAGACCTTCGACGTGCAGTGTGACGACGACGGCAAGTGCAAGCCTCGCGAGATCGGCCCCATCACCATACCGACGCTGGTCCTCGAGGCTGGTTACTGACGCGTCTGTAACAATTCCTCGTCGGCGAGAACAGTGCTCGAGCTGCTCTTCGAGGATCTCGAGAAGCGGAAGAACGCGGGCCGCTAGAGATCGAAGCTGATGCGCTTCGTCTCGCCCGGCTTGACCTCGACGGCCGCGGCCTTGGCGGGGCCGCTCTCGGGCTTGCAGCTCACGCGCACGTTGCCTGCGGGCACCGAGGTGCTGACCGGCGTCATCCCAACGGGGGCACCGTTCACCGTGACGGCGCAGAACCCGCCCTTCGAGTTGACGCGCAGCGTGCCGGTCCCCGAGACGGGCGGCGCAGTGGTCGTCGCAGACGTGGGCGGCGGGGCCGTGGGCGCCGAGGTCGTCGGCTTGGTCTTGTCGAGGGCCGCGAGCTGCTCGGGCGTCATCTTCACGAGGGCGTGTTTGAAGGTCTTCGTCTCGCCCTGTTTCGCCGTGAAGGTGAAGGTCTTCGGCTGGTAGCCGGGGGCCGTCACCACGATCGTGTGCTCCTCGTCGGCCGCGAGCCCAGTGACGCTGCTCGTGCTCTCGGTCCAGAGCTGCTTGTCGACCCAGATCGTCGGGGTGGGCACGACCTCGAGCGCGACGGTCACGCCGCCGACGCCGAGCTTGGCCTTCACGGTCTTGGTGTCGCCGGCCGCGGCGAGCTTGAAGGTCTCGCGGTACGAGGCGAAGCCCTCTTTCGAGAGCTTGAGGGAGATGTCGCGGCCGACCGGCAAGCTGTCGATCGTCGTCGGCGTCGGCCGCTCGAAGAGCTCACCGTCGATCCAGATGGCTGCGCCAGGCGGATCGCTCTCGAGGACGAGCTTGCCTTTGGCCTCGGTGGCGGCGGTGGTCGCGGCCGGGCTCGTGGTGCTCTTGCTGGTCTCCGCAGCGTTCGGCGCGGCCTTCGACTCGGGGCCGCGCGTCGCGACGTAGATCCCGCCCGCTGCCACGACCGCGATGACTACGGCGACGCCCGCGAACAGCCCCGAGCGGCTCTTCTTCGCCGGGGGGATGCTGTGCGCGGCCGCGGGTGCGCCCGCTGCCGTCGTCGATTGATCGAAGCGCGCGCTCGGGTGCGAGCCCGTCGAGGCCGGCGCGTACTCGAGAGGCATGTCGGCGCTGATGCGATCCGCGAGGAGCTTGATGTCGTGCAGGTCCGCCTTCTGTTCGTCGAGCTTCTCGGCGAAGAGCGACTGCATCCACTTCGACAGCGTCACCGCCGACACGGCGAGGCGCTCGTGGCGCACGAAGGCCTCGAGGTCGGCCTGGAGCTCGCGTGCGCTCTGGTAGCGGGCCTCACGTGACTTCGCCAGGGCGCGCATCACGATCCGCTCGAGCTCGGACGGATAGCCAGGGACGACATCACCCGGCATCGGGTAGTCGGTCTCGCAGATGAGCTTCAGCGTGTCGTATTCGCTCGAGCCCTTGAAGAGGCGCTTGCCGGTCGTGAGCTCGAAGAGGATGACGCCAGCGGCGAAGATGTCGCTGCGCCAGTCGATGTCCTCACCGGCGGCCTGCTCCGGCGACATGTACGGGACCTTGCCTTTGAGCTGGCCACCGTGCGACTCCTCGGTCGCGTGCAGGCTCTTCGCCACGCCGAAGTCGACGACCTTCACGTCGCCGGAGAACGTGAGCACGATGTTCTGCGGCGAGATGTCGCGGTGGACGATGCCGAGGAGCTTGCCCTCGAGGTCTCGCTTCTCGTGGGCGTAGGCGAGGCCCGCGCAGAGGCCGATGACGACGGAGAGCGCGTGTTCGAGCGGGAACTCGGCGACCTCCTTCTTCTTCATCTGGCGCACGATCGTGCGAATGTCCTCGCCGTGGATGTGCTCCATCGCGATGAAGTACGTGCCGTCGACCTGGCCGACGTCGAATGTCTGCACGATGTTCGGATGCGAGAGCGTCGCCGCGATGCGAGCCTCGTGGAGCAGCATGTCGATGAACTGCTTGTCGTTGTTCATCTGCGGCAAGATCCGCTTGATGACGACGAGCTTCTCGAAGCCGGCGACGCTGCGATGCAGGGCGAGGAAGAGCTCGGCCATGCCGCCCGCGGCGAGCTTGCGCATCAGCATGTACTTGCCGAACTGACGCGGCAGCGGCTCGGCGCGCTCGGCGGACGGGGGCGCCAAGGGATCGGCCGGCGCAGCCTCGGGCGACGGTGCTCTGGCTTGGTTGTCCCTCATGCGAAAGCGAGCCTCGCTGCGAAGTCGAACGCCCGCCGAAGAGCTCGCGTGGCCCCCCTGAGCGCGGCGGCATCCTCCCCTGAAAACGGATGCGCGGGGAGTGCAAAAGCGTGGTCCATCCCGAAGAGCTCCGGCTCGTTCGATGGTAGCGCGTATGCCTCGATCTGCACGAGGCCCGGGGAGCAGCGTTATGCTGGGCCCGTGGTTTCCTCCCCGACCCGCGGGGCCGTGGGCGGCTCGATCGTGCTTGCGTTCGGCCTGCTTGTGTTCGGCCTGCTCGCGACTTGTCTCGGCGGCTGCACGCCCTTCGCGATCTACTCCCAAGATCTCGAGCGGGTGCGCGGCCACTACAAAGTGCTGGAGTTTGCCCAGGCGCTCGCGCTCCTGCGGGTCCTCGGTGAGGACATCGATGCGCTCAGCCCTTCGGAGCGCGTGCTCTACGCGTATCTGCGGGGCATGACCGACGTCCGCCTGTCGGAGACCGTTCCCCTCGACGGCACGACGCCCGCAGCGCTCCGCGCTTGCGCGCGCGACTGGCTGGACATCGCGAGCGCGCTCTCCCGTACGACCGAGAACGCGCTCTTGCCCGACGAGCTCGCGCGCATGCGGGCGACGCGCGCGCGGCTCATCGACGTCGAGGTCGACCCGGGCGCGTGCATCCCTCCGGATCTCGCCGCACAGCTCCTTCCGCGAACCGCCGAAACCCCTGGCGTCGTGGGCGTTCGTCGATGAGCACGGCGGGTGGAGATTCGCTGCGCTCGACGTCGCCGATGAGCCACACCTTCGACGACGTCGAGGGCGCGAACGCAGAGCTCACGTCGAACCTCGTGCCGCGCCCGACGCTGTTCGTGGTCTGCGAGACTGCGCGCCCGCTCGCAGGCGGCGCGCGCTATCGGCTCGACGACGTGACGGAGATCGAGATCGGGCGCGGCCCCTCTCGAGTGTTCGAAAAAGACGGTGCGCGCGCGATCCTCCGCCTGCCCGACAAGCTCGCGTCCTCGCGCCACGCGCGCGTCGTGCGCGACGGGCGCTGCTGGGTTCTCGAGGATTTGGGCTCGCGCAATGGCACGCGCGTCGGAGGGGCGCGCGTCGACTCTGTCGAGCTCCACGACGGGGCGCTCTTCGAAATCGGTGGGACCTTCCTCAGCTTCTATCAAGCCCTCCCGCTCCACCCGGGCGCGCCGCGCGTGCTCGAGGTCCGGCCCGACGAGGGCCCGCCAGGGACGCAGACGCTCCTGCCGAGCCTCGGGCTCGCGCTCGACGACCTCGCGCGCGTCGCGCGCTCACCGCTCTCGGTGCTGGTGTTCGGCGAGTCGGGCACCGGCAAAGAGCTCGTCGCGCGCGCGCTCCACACGCTCTCGGATCGGCGCGGCGCGTTCATCGCGATCAACTGCGGCGCGCTGCCTCCGAACCTGGTCGAGGCCACGCTCTTCGGTCACGCGCGCGGCGCCTTCTCGGGCGCGGTGCGCGACGAGCCAGGCCTCGTTCGAGCCTCCGACAAAGGCACGCTCTTCCTCGACGAGATCGCGGAGCTCCCCGCGGCCTCGCAGGCGACGCTGCTCCGTGTTTTGCAGGAGCGCGAGGTCCTGCCCGTCGGCGCGACCCGCCCGGTGAGCGTCGATCTGCGCGTCGTCGCCGCGACCCATCAACCCGTCGATCGCGCCGCGCACGAGGTCTTTCGCAGCGATCTCTACGCACGGCTCGCTGGCTTCGTGCTCCGCTTGCCGGCGCTGCGCGCGCGCCGCGAGGACCTCGGCATCCTGATCGGCGCCGTGCTCCGACAGATCGCGCCGGACCGCGCCGGGTCGCTCGCGCTCACGGCGCCTGCCTTCCGCGCGCTCGCGAGCCACCCGTGGGGTCTCAACATCCGCGAGCTCCACCAGGCCCTCTCCGTCGCGCTCGTGCTCATGCCGGGTACGCTCGTCGACCTCTGCCATTTGCCCGAGAACCTGCGCTCTTCGGCGCCGCCAGCGGTCGACGTCCCCACGCCGAACGTCGCGTTGCCGACGCCCGTCCCCGCGTCCTTCATCAAGAACTCGTGGGGCAGCCCCGCGCGGAGGAACGACGCGAACGACGCCCTCCGTCAGGATTTGCTCGCGCACCTGCGCGCTCAGGGCGGCAACATCAGCGAGGTCGCGCGCCTCATGGGCCGCACGCGGATGCAGATTCACCGTTGGATGAAGCGCTTCGGGATCGACCCGACGACCTTCAGGCCCTGACGGGCCGGCGCGGGCCCTGGGCGCGGCGGTGTACTAGACTCCGAGCACGATGAGGGTCGTGTCGGTTCGGGGGTGGTTCGCGGGTCTCGCGGTCTCGATGATGATGTTCGGAGCAGGGTGCGCGAGCGCCGGCCCCGACGGCGCCGACGACCCCAGCAAGGCCGAGCGCGACCCGGTCGAGCTTGGTGAAGTCCGTATCACCAAGACCGATCCCGCGGAGCTCGACGCGATCTTCGAGGCCGCGACGCAGAAGCTCCTGCGCGACGACTACGCGGGCGCCGCCGAGGGATTCGATCGCGTTGCCGCGGTGGAGCCGAACGGCAAGTACGCGGTCGCGAGCCTCTACAACGCGGGCCTCGCGTACCTCGGACTCGAGAAGCTCGACCTCGCGCTCGAGCGGTTCCACGCGAGCATCGAGCGCGGCCCCACGGCCGAGACGACGAAGACCGCGTGGCTCCGCATCTCGCGCGTCGACGCGTACCTCGAGCGCTGGCCCGCGCTCGAGTCCGACGCGAAGGTCGTCGTCGCGCGCACGGATCTCACGCCGCTCGAGAAGATCGAGGGGCTCGGCGCGATGGGGCTCGCGCTCGTCGAGCAGGGCAAGACCGACGAGGCCTTCACGGTGCTCGCGCGAGCGCGGAACGAGATGGAGGATCGAGGGCTCGGTCAGGTGGGCACGCCGCCGCGCGAGATCGCGCAGGTGATGTACGCGCTCGGCGAGGTGCGGCGCGTCCAGGGCGAGCTCATCGTGTTCGAGCCGTACCCGCCGAACTTCGCCGCGACGCTCGAGGAGCGCTGCACGGCGTTGCTCTCGGCGCAGGACGCGTACAGCGAGACGATGCGCAGCATGGACGCGCACTGGTCTGCGATGGCCGGCTTCCGGATCGGGCAGCTCTACCAGCGCCTCCACGACGACGTGATGAAGATACCGACGCCCGCGTCGGCGACGACGGTGAAGCAGAAGCAGCTGTGGGAGGGCGCGCTGCGCCTCCGCTCCCGCGTGCTCCTCGAGACGGGCCTGAAGATGATGGACGCCACCGTCGCGATGGGCGAGCGCACGGGCTCGACGTCGCCGTGGGTGTCGCGCGCGCGTGCGGCCAAGACCGACCTCGAGGCCCAGCTCGCCACGGAAAAAGAGGCGCTCTCGAAGCTGCCTTACACGGAGGACGAGCTTCGAGAGGCGCTCGGTGGCATGAAGACGAAGACGCAGACGTCACCGCCACCGAATCCGCCGTGAGGGAGCGGGTGGGGGTGGGGCGGCGGGTCGGCCCCGTGGGGAGGGTGCACCTCTCCACCCAAATAAAAGACAGGTCGAAAGGTTGAACGCGATGCAAGAATACTCAGGTCTCCGCCTCTCCCGACGCTCGATCCTCGCGGTGCCTGCGGTCGCCGCGTGCGCGGTCGTCGTGGGCCAGGCGATGCCGGCGCGCGCCGACGACAAGCGAAAGGCCGACGCTGCGTGGAGCGACGCCGACGCGGCGGTCGCGGTCACGTCGCGCGATCCGATGAACGGCGAGCGGCTCGCGCCCGTGACGATGGTGGTCTTCGGCGAGTACCAGTGCCCGTTCTGCGGCAAGCTGGAGGAGACGATCGGCAAGCTCACCGCGCGCTACGGGGCGAAGACGCTGCGCGTGGTGTTCAAGCAGTTCCCGCTCGACATGCACGCCCGCGCGAAGCCCGCGTCGCTCGCCGCCGAGGCCGTGTTCGAGCGCGGCGGCAACAAGGCCTTCTGGCTCTTTCATCAGCGCGCGTTCGCGAACCAGAAGGACCTCACGGACGACAACTTCGTGAAGTGGGCGAAGGAAGCCGGGATGGAGGAGAAGGCGTTCAAGACGGCCGCGGCGAGCAAGCCGGTCGCTGAGCGCGTCGCGGCGCTCATGCAGCAGGGCAAGGACCTCGGCGTGACGGGCACGCCCACGTCGTTCGTGAACGGTGTGCTCGTCAGCGGCTCGCGCGACGAGGCCGACTTCGCGAAGATCATCGACGCCGAGATCACGGCGACGCAGGCGCTCGTCGGCAAGGTGAAGGCCGACCGCGTCTACGTCGAGCGCTGCAACGCGAATATGGCCGCGGCGCTCGCGGCGAAGAAGAGCAAGCCCTGACCGATCGGGTCAGGTGACGAGGCGCGCGCCGAAGCGACGTCGCAGCACGTCGAGCGCGCCGTCCGAGAGCGCGTTGTCCCAGTGGCTCGTCGGATCGTTCTCGGAGACGTCGAGCACCTCGAGGCGCTCGACCCAGCCGCCGCGCAGGAGATCGACCGCGCGATCGGTGAGCTGATTCGCAGGCAAACGCAGCACGCGCAGCGCGGGGAAGTCGGCGGCGACGAGCGCGGCGAGGCCGCCGTCCGCGAGGCGCACGAAGCGGAGTGACAGGGTTGTCAGCGTTCGCGTGAGGCCCGAGGCGGCGAGGGCCTCTCCGCACGCGGCGCCGAGGTCAGCCGCGTTGACGTCGAGCGCCTCGAGGTCGGAAAGGTAAGGGCTCTTGACCAACGCGGACCAACCCTTCGCGGTGAAGGCCTCGCGGCTGAGCTCGAGGCTGCGCACGGCAGACAAGAGCGGGGCGCGCGAGAGCTCGGTGAGCGCGGCGTCTCCGAGCGCGTTCTCACCGAGTCCGAGGTGCCTGAGCCGCGGCCAGCGCTCGGGCTTCGCGAGCGCCATGGCCCGCGCGCCCTTCACCCCGAGGCCGCACTTGCGGAGCTCGAGCACCTCGAGGGCCTCGAAGTTCTCGCACGCGAAGAGCGCTCGAGCTTCGTCTTTGAGGCGCATGTTGGAGAGGTCGAGCTCGCGCAATCCTTTGACGTTGTTCAAGACACGCCCGAGGCCGTGGTTGGTGAGGTGGACGCGCCTCACGGGCTCGCGGGAGAAGAGGCCCGCCGCGAGGAGCGGGAAGGCCTCGGCGGACACCGTGGCGGTGTGCACGAAGCCTCGATGAAAATCCCAACGCGAAGGGGTGGTGCGCGTCCATTTCCGACCCGCGAGCTCCATCGTGTAGCGATCGCCCATGAAGGGCTGCACCCAGGTCGATTGGTGCTTCTCGAGCAGCGCGGTCGCGCGCGCGTCGAGGACTTCGAACTCGGGATCGCCCTCGGTGAGGCGCGCGAGCTTGCACTGCACCACGATGAACTCGCCGCGAGGATCGCCACGCGAGAGCAGATAGTCGGCGTACACGAGGCGCGGCTCGTCGTCGTCGGGGTGCGCGAGCACGTCGCGGAGCAGGCTCTCGCCGTCTTTGCCGATGTCGGCGAGGCGCCGATCTCGCGGGCGTC
This sequence comes from Polyangiaceae bacterium, assembly GCA_046351325.1. Taxonomy (GTDB): domain Bacteria; phylum Myxococcota_A; class Polyangia; order Polyangiales; family Polyangiaceae; genus Xiheicaenibacterium. The sequence continues at coordinate 910,648 of JAXLYR010000003.1, forward strand.
GCTCCTCCCTGGATTCTGTCATCGCGTCGGCTCTGGCTTGCCGGTGGGCCCGCACGCGGCGACCGCGTCGAGCGCGACCCGAGAGAGCCCCTTCGGGTTGGAGGGACGCTCCGGACTCGCGAGCGTCGCGGTGAGCAGCGCGTCGACCGCGCGAACGATCGCCGCGCCGTCGGCGCGATCGAGCTCGCTCGGCGCGGGCAACCAGATCGCGCGGACGAGGGGAAAAGGACCTTGGATCGCGATCGACTCGAAGACTGCGTGCCCGAAGACGAGCGCGCGATCGCGCTCGGGGTCGAGCGTGAGCGCGGCGTCGTGCTCGACGGGGCGCTCACCAGGGGAGAGGACGACGACGCCGCCCTCGTCGAGGAGCGCGAGCATGTCGTGGAGAGGCAAGCGCTTGCCGGGCTCGCCGCGCGCGCGCGCCGCTGCGACGAGCTCGCGCTGGAGCGCGTGGATCAAGCGCTTGCTCGAGGGGAACGCGGCCCACACCAGCGCGTTCCAGAAGTCGTGCCACGAGCCCGCGCGCGTCGGCACCGAGCCGCTCGCGATGGCGTCTTCATAAGGAGGCTCGACGTGGCGTTGGCGACCGCGACGCTGGTTCACGAGCTGCGTGCGGAATTCGATGTGGGAGAACGGCGCGAGCGCGCTCGTGAGCTCGGCCGCGGTGGGGAACGACGTGAACGCTTCGAACCGTGCGGCGAACGGAGCGACAGGCCAGAAGAGCGGGTGGCCGCGGTAGAGCGAGCCGTCCCACGTGGCCTCACGGCGGAGGGCGCGCGTGCGCGGGACGGTCACGGGGCGCCCCCACGAACGCGGAGGTGCGCGCGCGCGAACGCGGCAGCGAAGGCCCGCGGCGGATCGGGCGGGTCGACCTCGCGCCCGTACGAAGATATGACGTCGTTCAAGTCATCGAGCCGCGGCGCGCCCGGCGTCGAGGCCCCGAGCGTCGCGAGGGCGTCGAAGGCGTCGAGCATGCGCTCGACGTGCTCGCTGGAGGCTGCCTCGGCGGTGTGGCGGCTGAGCGTGTGCATCGAGCCGATGTCCTCGAGGAGGCTGCGCGCTGCGCGGACCATCTGCCGGCGCTCGTCGTTCGTCGCAGCGCGCTCGTTCGGGGTCGCGGCGCGGAGCACGTGCGTCCGCGCGCGGCCGACGCTCGCCGCGCGGTGCGCACCGGGCCTCGGCAGCGCGAGGCGCACGACCCCTGCGTCGCCGTCGTCGCCGTTCATCACGACCACGGCGCTCTTCGCTTGCGAGACGCCAGCACGCGCGAGCGTGATCGCGAGCGCCGCGAGCAGCGCACCCGACGCTGCGCCGACGTCGCCTGTCTGCGCGGGAGGTCCTCGACGGTGGTGCGCTCGTCGAGGAGCTCGGCGGCGGTCGCGTAGCTCTCGGCCCAAGCCTCGATGCGCGCGGGCTCGCCGGTGAGCGTCGGCAAGAGCCAGTCGACGCCGTCGGGGAGCGCGACGCGGCGCACGAGCGAGCCGACCATCTTGGCCGAGCCGCGAACAGCGGCGGTCGGATCGGCCGCGGGTGCGGGCGCTCGCAGCGGCTCGAAGTCGACGCTGCGGATCGAGGCGAGGCTCGCGTCGGAGCGGGCGCGCGCGCGCTTCGTCACCCTGAGGACGGCCGCGCCCTCCGCGATGATGCGGCCCGCGTCGTCGTCCGCGCGACAGAGGCGGCGTCGCTCGTCGAGCCAGCGGATCGCGCCCGCGTCGAAGGGGCTCTCGGCGCCGCCGACCAGAACCTCGCGCTGGTCGGAGCCAACGAGCGATTCGATCGCTTGCGAGAGCGCGAGCGCGAAGCCCGCGTGACCCGCGCGCACGATCCGCGAGCGCCCCGCATCGAACGCGCCGCCCGAGAGCTCGGCGACTCGCTCGAGCCAGGCCGCGGGCGCCGCAGCGATCTCTCGTTGATCGGGGCGCTCGGCCTCGGCCAAGGCGATAAAGAGCGCGGGCCGCGCCCGAGATGCTTGAACGTTGTTATGAGAACGAGGCTGCGCGAGGGCTGGTCGGGCGAGGGCTTGTCGGACGGCGGCCGCCGCGAGGTGGGCAGCGCGCGTCGCAGCGGAGCCGAGCTCGATGGGCAGCCACTCGGCGCGCGCGACGCCGGCGCGCCCTCCCGTTGCGTCCACGAAAGGGGAGCCGCGCGGCTCGAGCTGGCGCGCCCGTGCGGCCATGGCGATCTGCAGCGCTGAGAGGCCGAGATGACCGCTCGCTCCGAGCCCAGTGACGATGTGCTCCAAGGGGCGCACAGGACCGGATCAAACTTCACCCCCAGCGACGCGTCGTCAAGCAGGATCCTTGGTGTTTCACCGCTCGACACGCTCGCCGATGCCTCCCTACGATAGGCACGCTCGAGCTCGATCACAGAGCAACCAAAGCTCGGGCTACGCGTAGTCGAGCGAGTCCGAGCGCGAGGAGACGACGATGGCGGACGGAACGGTGGGCGAGGTCAAGTCGAGCGTCGAGACGCGGCTCGAGATCCCCGACGTGGTGGGGTTCGAGGTCGTTTCTCTTCACATCCGAGAGGCGGTGTCGGATCGCACGCGAGCAGTCATCGAGATCTCGAGCACCGAGGACTTGGAGCTCGGCTCGAAGCTCCTCGCTGCGTGCACCGTCGCGATCGAGGAGATCGAGAGCGCGACGAAGGCCGCGCTGCGATCACGTCGGTGGACGCTCAAGCTCGGTGAGGCGCGCTTCGTCGAGCACAAGGACAACGCGTTCCGCTATGCGCTGTCGCTCCACGACTCGCTCTGGCCGCTCTCGATGGCGCTCGACACGCGGAAGTTCCGCAACATGTCGGCGAACCAGATCGTCTCGAAGATCCTCGACGAGGCCGGCATCAAGCACGAGTTCCGGCTGAGCGGCGAGCTGCCGCAGCGCAAGTACACGGCGCAGTATCGCGAGACGAAGCTCGCGTTCATCGAGCGCCTCATGGAGTTCGAGGGCGTCCACTACTTCCAGGAGCCCGACGGCAACGTGGTGTTCAGCGACGCGTCGGCCTCTGCCGAGCGCGTCGACGGTGGCCGCGCGATCGATCTCATCGAGGCCGCGGGCGCGATGTCGCGCAACGAGGTCGGCGTGCACGAGCTCCGCAAGGGGCGCGTGATGACGACGGGGCTCGTGTCGCTCGGCGACTACAACTGGAAGAAGCCGGACCTCGACCTCTACCAAATCGGTCGCGGCGACGGTGATCAGCAGCTCGAGCGCTACGAGTTCTACGCCGGCTACCGCGAGCCCGGGCAGGGCGCGCGCCTCGCGCAGCTCCGCACCGAGGCTCATCGCGTGCGCGCTCGCTACCTCGCCGGCAAGGGCAACGTCACGGCGTTCGCGCCGGGGCTCGGCGTGGTGATCGGCGGGTCGACCGCGGCGGTCTTCTCCGGCGAGTTCTTCCTCACCGAGCTCGAGCACGTCTCGAAGGCCGGCGCGTTCTCGGACGGCACGTCCCCTGGCAAGGGCGTGAAGGATCCGAACGAGCTCGCGAGCCTCTACGAGAACCGCTTCAAGGCCATCCCACTCGCGCAGCCGTTCCGCCCCTTCGTGAAGACGCCGCGGCCCACCGTCGGCGGCAGCCACACCGCGATGGTGCGTGGGCCCGGCGGCGAGGAAATCCACACGGATCAGTACGGGCGCTTCAAGGCGCAGATGCACTGGGATCGCGAGGCCAAGGAGAGCGACGAGGACTCGCGCTGGCTGCGACTCACGCAGGAGACCTCGAGCTCGATGGTCATCGCCCGCACGGGCTGGGAGATGATGGTCGGCTACATCGGCGGTGACCCCGATCGTCCGATCGGCTTGGGCCGCTCGATCAACGGCCAGATGACCCCGCAATACGGGCAGCCGGCCAACAAGAACATGATGTCCATCACGACGCCGAGCTCGCCGGCCACGGGCGGCTACAGCGAGATCAAGATGGACGACACCGCCGGGTCGCAGCTCATGGCGTTCCGCGCCGAGAAGGACCTCGACGCTGTCATCAAGAACGACAAGAAGGAAGAGGTCGGCCGCGACGAGACGCACGAGGTCACGAACGACTTCAAGCGCGAGATCAACGGCGACCAGTACGTGACGATCGGCGCGAACGACACCGCGACGTACGACGCGACGAGCGAGCTCAAGGTGAAGGGCAATCGCTCGCTCAAGGTCGGCGGCAGCGAGAAGGTCGACATCGGCTCGACGCTCAAGAACACGGCGACCAAGGGCGAGACCGAGAAGGTCGGCTCCGCGCGGCTCAACATCGTCGGCAGCATCAAGATCCCCGACTTCAAGAAGATGGCGAAGCAGGCCCTCGACGGCCTGAACCCGCTCCCGGCGATCAAGCAAGCGCTGAAGAACCCGTTCGACGGCTTGCTCGGCGAGCTGAAGAAGGAGGTGAAGGGCCTCGAGGACATCATCAAGGACCCCTCGAAGCTCCTCACCGGCGAGAACGGGATCACGAAGGCCCTCGAGAAGAAGGGGCAGGAGATCGGCAAGGGCATCCTCGACGACGCCTACAAAAAGGCGAAGGAGGCCTACGACAAGAACGGGCTCGGCGCGGCCGCCGGCGCGGGCTGGGACGCCCTCGGCGACGGCGCGAAGAAGGCCTTCGAGAACCTGCCCGACACCGTGAAGAACACGGCGCTCGAGTCGCTGCAGAAGTCGGTCGGCGGTCAGGTGAAGGAGCTGATGACCTTGGGTGGCATCGTCAAGCTCCCTGACGATTTCAAGCTCGAGGGTCCGGGCGGCTTGCTCCCGTCGACCGAGCAGCTGAAGCAGCTCTACTCGAGCGACGCGCTCGCGAAGTCGGTCGAGGGCTACCTCCAGACGAAGATCGGTGGGCAGGTCTCGAGCCTGCTCACCCTCGGCGGCTACGTCCCGCTCCCGAAGGACTTCAAGCTCGAGGGCTACGGCGGCTTCCTGCCGTCAGTCGACCAGCTGAAGCAGCTCTACAGCGTCGACAACCTGACGAAGGGCATCACGGCGAAGCTCGAGGGAGCGCTCAACACGGCGACGGGCGGCCTCTTCGACTCCTTCTTCCCGAAGGGACAGAACGGTCAGCGCGAGTTCAAGCTCGGCTGGGATCAGATCGACAAGCTCATCGAGATGTTCACGACGGGCGGCATCAGCAAGACCGCCGAGAAGGCCATCCAGGTGCTCGTCGGTGGCGCGTCGATCAAGGCCGCGCTCGGCCCGATCTCCTGGGGTGCGAAGGTCGCGTGGCTCGAGACCATCGGCGGCGTGAAGTACACGCGCACGCCGGTGCAGATCGATCAGGACGTGAAGAAGGTGCTGCAGCTCACCGTCCTCGGGAAGGCCTTCCGCGGCGCTGACAAGACCATCACGATCGACGCCGGCGAGGAGAGCACCGTGAAGGTCTCGGCGACGTCGACCTACGACGGCAAGACCTCGGTCGAGATCGAGGGGAAGAAGTCGGTGCAGGTGACCGTCGACGGCGAGATCAAGTTCGCGGGCGGCGGCGCCTCGAAGCTCAAGCTGACGCAGAACTCGGTCGTGTTCGATGCGCCGAAGGTCGGCGTGAACGGCAAGAACATCACCATCAAGGGCACGCCCTTGAAGATCGCGTGAACGGGGAGGAACGGAAGATGACCACTCGAGCACCCGCCTCCTTCTTCTCCGAGAGCAACGCCGAGCGCCTCGCGCTGTCGCTCGGCACGTTGGGCGCGCGCGCCAAGCCTCTCTCCCTCCGCGGCGTCGAGGAGCTCTCGTCGCTCTTCACCTACGAGGGCACCGCGCGTGTCCCCTCCGCCGAGCTGAGCGGCGGACAAGCAGGCCTGCGACCGCAGCAGTTCGTCGGGGACGTCGCGACGATCACCCTGCGCGACAACTGGGGCTCCGAGCGCACGGTCACGGGCGTGGTGAGCGACGCGCAGGTCGAGCTCCGCGACCACGGCGAAGCGACGATTCACTACGTCCTCCGGCCGCTCTTCTTCAAGCTCACGCTCGGTCGGCAGGCCCGCACGTTCCAGGACATGGACGTCATCGAGATCGTGAAGACGGTGCTCGACAAGGGTGGCGTCCCCGTTCGCCTCGCGGTGCGCGACAGCTACGCGAAGCGGGCCTACACGGCTCAATACAACGAGAGCGACTTCGAATTCGTGAGCCGCCTGCTCGAGGAGGAGGGGCTCTTCTACTGGTTCGATCACGCGGCCGAGTCGCAGCTCGTCATCGGTGATCACTCGCCGTCCTCGGACGATCTCGACGACAGCGGGTGGAAGGCCGGGGCGCCGAGCGGCGCGGGCCTCATCTATCGACCCGAGCTCGGGCTCGAGTCGGATCGCGCGTTCGTGCGCGAGCTCGGCGCGCGGCCGCGTGTGCAGATCGGCAAGGTCTCGCTCGGTTCGTTCGACTTCCAGAAGCCGACCTTCAAGGTGAAGGCCGAGCAACCGAACGCGGGCGCGCCCGACGCAGGCCTCGAGTCTTACGACGCGCCAGGCGCGGGCGTCGAAGATCCCGAGACGCTCGCTCACATCGCGCGCGCACGCGCCGAGCGCGCGGCCGCGGTCGCCGCGATGGTGAAGGGCTCGACCCCGAGCGTGCGGTTCGCGCCGGGCCGAGCGTTCGAGCTCTCGGGTCACCCGTTCGCGCGGCTCGATGGGCGCTACGTCCTCACCAAGATCGAGATCGACGTCGAGAGCGTCGGCGCGCTCGCGCAGGGCAAGCCCCTCGAGACGAAGTTCACCGCCCTGCCGAGCGCGGTGAACTTCCGCCCGGCGCTCGTGACGGCGGTGCCGCGTCACCCGGGCCTGCACTCGGGCGTCGTCATCGGCCCCCCCGGTGAAGAGGTCTATCCCGACTCTGTCGGTCGCGTTCGCCTGCAACAACACTGGGATCGCGAGGGCACGAAGGACGAGAAGGCGGGGCGCTGGGTGCGCGTCTCGCAGCGCGGGACGGCGGGCTCGATGATGCTCCCGCGCATGGGCTGGAACGTCCTGTCGATGGGCGTCGAGGGCAGCGTCGATCAGCCGATGGTGCTCAGCCGCACCTTCGACGGCGAGCACCTGCCGCCGTATCCGCTCCCCGAGAACAAGACCCGCGTCGCCTACCGAACGGCGACGACGCCGGGCGGCGGCTCACACAACGAGATCCGCTACGAGGACTCGAAGGGCGCCGAGGAGATGTTCATCAACTCGACGAAGGACACCGAGGTCCTCGTCAACAACATCAAGGGCGAGGTCGTCCACGGCTTCATGGTCCACGAGATCGGCCAGGATCACACGCTGACCGTGGGCGGCACGTACGACGTGCACGTCGACAAAGACCAGGTCGTGAAGATCGGCGGCAACCAATCGGAGAAGGTCGCGGCCGATCGGCAGAAGCTCGTCGACGGCACCGAGTCCGTGACGATCGGCGGCTCGCGCAGCTTGAAGACCGGCACGAACGCCGAGATGGCGGGGGAGAGCCGCAGCCTCAAGGTCGGCGCGGCGCACATCTCCGCGACGCTCGGCGAGATCAAGGCGCAGTCGAAGATCGTGAACCAGCTCGTCGGCGGCGCGATGGTGAAGGCGACGCCCCGCAAGATGACCGAGGACGTCAGCGGCGGCGTGAAGGCTGACACGATTGTAGGCATGCTGCCGGAGAAGGCGGGCGCCGCGTTCGGCAAGCTGAAGAGCCTGCCCGGCGCCTCGAAGGTCTTGGCCAAGGTCGACGAGAAGCTCGCGAAGGTCGGGCTCTCGATGCAGACCGTCGGCGTCCTCAAATACGAGAAGGGGACGCAGCGCAAGATCGAGACGGCCGAGACCTACAAGGAGCGGATCATGATGGGCCTCGACTACGTGACGAACGCCTTCATCGACAAGACGAAGAAGTTCGGCTTCGAGTCGAACGAGCTCGTCGTGAAGTCGAAGGGCATCACGATCAAGAGCGACGAAGAGGTCGTCGTGAAGGTCGGCTCGACGGTGCTCACGGTGTCCAAGAAAGAGGGCATCAAGCTCACGTCGCCCGAAATCCAGCTCACGGCGGCAGGCGACTTCGAGGTCCAGTCGAAGGGTGACGTGAAGGTCAACTGAGGCGAGGCGAGACGACCATGGCGAACGAAAGCAACCCTTCCAGCTCCGACGCCTCGAGCGCTGCTCGGTTCAAGGCCGAGGATCCCTTCGAGTATTTCGTCAAGATCGGCAGCGAGATCCTCCCCGCCCGCGAGGCCCGCGGCGTCGAGGGGATCTCCACGCCGTTCCGCTTCGAGTTCAAGCTGCGCGTCGAGCCCGGCACGATGCCCGACCCCGAGGAGATGGTCGGCACCGAGGGCCGACTCATGGTCATTCGCGGCCAGGAGCGACTGCGGCGCCTCTACGGACTCATCACCGAGGCCAGCCTCACCGCGACCGCGAACGGCAACCCCGAGATCTTCGTCGTGCTCGAGCCGCGCCTCGCGAACCTCAGGCACCGCACCAACTACCAGGTCTATCGCAACAAGACGGTCCCCGAGATCGTCACCGAGGTCCTCGCGAAGCTCGAGGTCCCGGTCGTGCTGCGGCTGCGCGACTCGTACAAACGCCGGCCTTACACGGTGAACTACGGCGAGGTCGAGCTCGACTTCGTGCACCGCCTGCTCGAAGAAGAGGGCATCTTCTACACGTTCGCGGAGTTCGCGGACGAGGACGACATGACCGACGAGCAGCGCGCTCAGGTCAACGCGGTCGTGCTCGGCGACGGGACGCACGCGTACGATCCGATCGAGGGTGACCCGAGCATCCAGCTGCGCGCGACGGGCGGGCTCAGCCGCAACTCGGAGAGCGTGTTCGAGCTCGTGCGCTCGGCGAAGATGCGGCCGGGCTCGGTCTCGCTGCGCGACTGGAACCTCGAGAAGCCGCAGCTCCCGATGGACGTCACGGCGAAGCTCGCGAAGTACGACGACGACACCGTCGAGGGTCCCGAGTTCTACGACTACCCCGGCAAATACGAGCTCCCGAGCGAGGGCTCGCGCAAGGCTCGGCTCATGGCCGAGGCCTTCGCGTGCGCGTCCGAGACGCTGCGTGCGCGGAGCGACACGGCGCGCCTCATGTGCGGTCGCACCGTGGAGCTCGTGCCCGACGAGAAGTTCATCGAGATGGGCGCCGGCCAAGAAGAGATCTGCGTCGTGCGCGTCGAGCACGACTACGCGCGTGCTCGCGAGGGCACCTCGGAGCAGGCCGCGGGTGGTCCGCAGCTCAAGGTCTCGTTCCGCGCGATCCCCGCGGAGGTCGTCTATCGCCCGCCGCGCCTCGCGCCGCGGCCCATCGTGACGAACCCGGTGACGGGCATCGTCGCGGGCCCGCCCGGCGAGGACATCCACTGCGACGAGTTCGGTCGCATCAAGGTCTACTTCCCCTGGGATCGAACCCAGCAGAACAACGACGACTGCTCCCATTGGGTGCCCGTCCTGCAGGAGAACACCGGCACCTCGAGCGCGATCCCGCGCATCGGTTGGGAGGTCGTGATCGGCTACCTCGACGGTGACCCCGACAGGCCGTACGTGCTCGGGCGTGTCTACAACGGCAAGGACGTCTTCCCCGAGCCCCTGCCCGCCAACAAGACGAAGACCGCGCTCCGCAGCTTGTCGACCCCGACGCGCGACGGCCACAACGAGATCTGGATCGAGGACGCCGCGGGCCGCGAGCTCATGAGCGTGCAGGCCGAGAAGGACCAGCACATCGTCACGGCGAACGACAAGCGCGAGAAGGTCCTCAATCAGGAAGAGAACAGCGTCGTCAAAGACGAGACGATCACGATCGGTCGCCATAACACCGTTAAAGTCACCAAGCAGCAGGTGCTCGCGGTCGACGGCAACCAGACCATCACGGTGGCGGGCAATCGCTCGCGGAAGGTCGGCGCCGCCGAGCAGGACACCGTCGCGAAGACACGCGATCTCAAGATCGGCGGCGCGCACATGCGCCGGATCGGCGGCTTCGACAACGTCGGCGTGAAGAAGACGCTGAGCGAGACGACGGGTGGCGTCGAGGTCGAGGTCTCGCTGAAGAAGAACACGACCAACGCCGAGGTCTTCCAGTCGTTGACGGTCGGCGGCGCGGTCGTCGAGGTCGCGGGTCAGGGCAAAGAAGAGAAGACCGACTTCCGTCGCATCGAGACCGTGGGCGTGAAGCTCATGACGGTCGTGAGCGACGCGCTCGAGATCAAGGCCAAGAAGAAGCGGCTGACGACGGTGCTCGCCAACATGAAGGCCGAGGCGAAGGAGACCATCAAGCTCCTCGCCGAGGAGACCTTCACCGGGAAGATCACGACCGGCAACGTCGAGGGCACCGACGCCATCACCATCCTCGTGGGCGGCAGCAAGGTCGTCCTCAACAAGGACGCGATCTCGCTCGAGTCCGACCAGGACATCGCCATCACGGCGACGGGCAAGGGCACCATGATGCCGGCGAAGGCCGAGCTGAAGTGAGGAGAGCGCCGCGATGTCGAAAGTGATTGCCAACGGGTTTGCGGTCGCCACCACGACTACCGGTCACATCGCTCACGTCGAGCCTCCCGGCGATCCGCGCAAGGTCGCCTTCAAGGACCCGCCGGTCCCGCTCTGGAACCAGGTGCCGTCGGCTCGCATCTTCTCGGCCTACCCCGGGAACACGCAGTTCGAGTCGGGCAACATCTGGGTCGAGGGCACGCTCGTCGGGCCGAAGAGCGACCCGATGGACACGTGGCCCACACCGAAGGGGGCCATCAACAGCTGGGCGACGAGCTTCGAGAGCTCGGGGTCGAAGAACGTCTACGTCGAGAAGCGCAGGGTCTATCGGTTCACCGACAAGACCTGGCAGAACGAGAAGAACTCGCTCGGCAAGATCGACGACGCGGCCGGCACCGCTGCGGCGAAGGCTGCGTTCGATCAGAGCGTGAAGGACAACGCGCCCGTCATCGACAAGGACAGCAAGAGCGGCAGCGACGGCAAGGCGACCGGCAAGGACGGCAAGGCCGACGGCAGCGAGGACAAGACCAAGAAGGGCGCCGACAACGCGACGAGCGACAAGTGCGAGCTCCTCAGCGTCGTCATGGTCGACGACACGAAGGAGATCGTGAATGGGTTCGACAAGGCCGGAAAGCGCGTCCTCAAGGACAAGCGCGCCATGGACGGCGACCCAGGAGGGGAGAGCGGGCGCATCCAGGTCGTGATGGGCTCGACGCTGACCCTGACGGCCAAGACAGGGAAGCTCTGCGCCGATCACAAACCCAAGTGGAAGATGCCCGAGGGCGGCGAGCAAAGTGGCCTCGAGATCAAGTACACAGCCTCGCGTTGGGGCGGGACGCTGGGAGCCTCCACCGGGTCGCAGAACAAGATCATCGCGGCCCTCCTCGGCGGCGCAAAGGGCGGTGAGGGTGGAGCGGGCGCCGTGTTCAAGCTCGCGGACGCGCAGCCCGACGCGAAGGTCATCGTCTGCGAGACGTGTGGGCCGAAGTTCAACCGCAAGATCGAGGTCTTCCCCAGCGACGTGCGGTCCTGGTCGCTCGAGCCGAAGGGGTTCGAGCTCTTCAAGGAGCCGCTCGGTAGCTTCCTCGGTGGGAAGCTCGGGGTCGAGGGCAAGATCGAGGTCCTCGCGCCAGCCATCAAGGTCGAGGGCGGCTGGGGTGAGGAGGAGGACTGGCAGGCAGCGTATGCGCTGAGCTGCACGGGCGGTGGCAACGTCTTCAAAGGCACGCTCACCGTCAAGTACACGTTCTTCGATGCGCCATTCCCCGCCATCAAGGCAGCGAAGCTCATCGTCGAGGCGATCAACTGGGTCTACGAGAAGCTGAAGGGCGGCAAGCTGATCGACACGTACATCAAGCTCACTGTCGAGCTTGCCGTGTCGTTCAACGTCAAGGTCACCGGCAAGAAGAAGTACGGCGGCAGCCTCGCCTGGGATTCGACCTCGATCGAGCTCGCGGGCACCATCACGGTGACGCTCGCGATCGGCGTGGGTCTCCTCACCAACAAAGACGGTGACGGGCTCGTGTCGGGCGAGGCCTCGGGCTCCTTCGCTGCGTCGCTCAAGGGCGCTGCGACGTGGGACTCGGATGGCTTCAGCATCACGCCGAGCGTGACCATCGGACCCATCATGCTGAACTTCAAGTTCCAGTGGAACCTGCTCATCCTCATCCCCAACGACGCACCGCAGATCACGACGACGGGCAGCTGGTGGAGTCAGATCAAGCAGAAGGTCTCGAACCAGGCCGGTAGCTTCCTGAAGGACGTGCTCATCAAGGAGCTCGACGCCGGCATGAAGCTCATCTGCGGCTTCGGTCTCTCGGGGAACTACAGCTACCAAATCGAAGTGATGAAGGCCGAGACCAAGGAGTTCGCTAAGTTCCGGCCCTTCTCGCCCTAGCGATCCTGCCGGAGGGTAGCGTTCGCCCTCCGCGCTTCGCACGCCCCCACCCACGAGTTCGCGCCTATCATCCCGGGCCGCGTGCGTTCGCGCGCCGCGCTCTGGAAGGTGGGTGCCAGGTAAACGTCATGAGCGAGACTTTCCCTCTCTTCGCGCTCGAGTGCGTCGCGTCCGACCTCGAGGTCGAGGTGATGTTCAACGGCTGGCCCGTGTTTCGACACGACGGGGTTCGCGACCGCACTCGGACGACGCAGCTGAACCCGATGGTGATCGAGGGGCCGAACATCCTTTCGGTCTCCACGCGGCCGAAGCCTGGGACGAACCCGGAGCGTCGCTTCATCCTCCAACTCTTTCGGACCCTCACGGCCGACGACAACGTCATCCTCCTTCACTACCGGTTCCGTCCCGATCTCCAGCCTCTCGCGGAGGACGGCTTCACCGAGGTCTTTCGCCAGGAGATCGAGTTCGCGAGGACGTTCGGTCGATGGGAGTGGCAAGACGCGCGGCCTTACATGGATGTCGATCGGCCCGCGGTGATCACGGCCGTGCGCGAGCTCTACGAGTCCTTCGCGCGCGGTGACGCGGACGCGTTCGTGAACCTCTGCTCGCTAAAGCTTCGAGAGCACGAGCGCGCTCAGGGCAAGGACCCAGGCGTGCTGATCGCCGACCAGAAGAAGTGGCTCGGCTTCGTGATCGGCGACGAGAACCGCACCGTCGAGCCGCTCGACCCCGACAACCTGCGCCTCGAGAGCTGGTGTCAGGGGCGGCTCGTCGACGTGCGCGCAGCGAACGGTGACTCGCCGCTGCGGTCGGATTGGGGCGGCAACAAGGTGAATTTCGATGCTGTGTTCACCCGCGTCGGTGAGACGTGGGTCGTGGCGAGGTGACCGTGGCGAGCATCGAACACGTCGTCGAGATCATGGCGCTCAAGGTCGGCGCCAGCATGCGCGTGAACGGCTTCGGGGTCTTCGGCGCGTGGTCAGGGCGACCCGCGGTGATGACGTCGAACCTCGGTGGCTACCTCATCGAGGGTTGGAATCGCGTCGAGATCGATCTCGAGCGCGTGCCTCCACCGGAGGGGCTCGACGGCGATCCCGTCTTCGAGATGCGCATGTTCGCGTCGCCCCGCGGTGAGCCTCGCACGCCCGCGGAGATGTGGCTCGGCGTCTCGTGGACGCCCGACACGATCGCGCTGAGAGATCGCGGCTTCACCCGAGTGCTCGACCACAAATTCGTGATCTCGAGCGCGCCCGCGAAGTGGCGGTTCCTCACGGCTCGCGCGCTGTCCCCGGAGGCCGCAGCGACCGCGGCCGGCGTCGCCGTGGGCGAGCTCGCGAGCGCGCTGCGAGCCCGCAAGCTCGAGCCCGTCGGTCGCGCGCTCGGGATGCGATTCACCGAGCTCGCGCTCGGCGCGGACGTCTCGCGCGCCGAGATCGAGGACGCTTACCTCCTGCCGATCGGCGAGATGATGGCGGTGTCCACCGTCACCGTCGAGGCTGCGGCGCCAGGCGATCTCGAGGTCGTCCCCGCGTTCGACGGGCGCGTGTTTCACGTGCGCGCTCGAGGTGGGCGAGCACCGGTCACGCTGCGAACCCCGATCTCCGAGTTGGCGATGCCGATCTCGATCGCCGAGATCGATGGACGTCCAACGATCGTGCGATGAACGAGAGTCCATCATGAGCCTGTTGAGCGGACGACGTATCGGTCTTCCCCCTGAGCTTCGAGTCCCGGTGGTCCACGCCGAGGGCCCTGGAAATCACCGCACGCTCGTGCCCGCGGTGGGCCTGACCCCGCTGCGGGTCGGGGAGCGCTTCCTCTACGCGGTCTCGGTTCGAATGGGCCTCCGCGTCTCGCGCGAGGTCGGCGAGATCGCCGAGCCGATCCTCACCGGCGAGCGCCCTGCCGCCGACAAGAAGCTCCGCTTCGCCTCGACGGACGACGTCGCCGGCGAGCCTCTGCTCGATGACGCGAGCGACTTCGGCCCGCTGAAGAAGGACGTCGACGTCGTGGTCGTCGGCCACGCACACGCGCGCTTCGCGGCTGATTCGTTCGAGGGCGGCGTGCGCGTGCTCGATCTGGTCGAGGGCGAAGACGGGCAGATCGCGTATCGCGCGGCGGTCAGCGGTCGCTTCGCGGTGCGCGCCGGCGCGCCCACGCAGAAGATCCCGCTCGTCGCTCCGTATCTGACCAGCGTCGGGACGTCGTCGCTGCTCCGGCTCGCGCCGGTCGCCCGCGAGGGCCGCGATCTCCAAGGTCTGCTCCCTCCCGATTTCGACGAAGAGGTCTTCAACGTCGCGCCGCCCGAGCTCCGCGGGTCGATGGGCAGCGTCGGGCCGAGCGCGATCCTCGAGCTGACAGGTGTGTTCGAGCCTGCCGCCGGCGATCGCGAGGACGCGACGATGCCCGTGACGACGCGGGTCGTCGGGTTGCCCGGGCTCTATCCGGTCGTGACGTTCGATGGCGCGAACGGCGCGAACGTCCCAGTGCGCATGCAGCTCGATACGCTGCGGATCGACAGCGACGCGCGCACGATCTCGGTCACCTGGCGCGGCCTCGCGGGGCCGTTCGATGTCGCGAGCGATTTCCACCGCCTCGTCGTCTCGATGGAGGAGGTCGGCGCCGAGCGCGATCACGGCACGCGGCTCAGCGACACGCAGCGTGGCAAGGTCGTCTTCGCGTTCGACGAGGACGACGCGCGCGACGGCCGCACGCCTCCGGTGGAGGACGCGCGCCTCTCGTACGAGCGGATGAAGACCTGGGGTGAGGTCGCGCCCGAGCCGCGCATGCCGATCGAGTCGTACGCGCGCATCAGCGCCGAGCTCGCGGAGTGGCCCAAGGAGCGTGACAAAACGCTCGATCGCCACGGCTACGACGAGGACTCGTTCGGCGTCGAGGAGCGCGCGTGGCTCGAGCGATTCGCTGCGGACGCGATGGATGGTCGCTCGCAGCTCGCGGTCCTCTACGGCGATCTCTTCCTGCGCGAACAGGACCTCCTCGCGAAGCCCGAGGAGGACCGCTGGACGCTGCGCGACTACGCGGGGCTCCGCGTCGAGATGGATCGCGCGGCGGACGTCGGTGGCGTCCTCGAGGAGGCCGAGATCTCGCTCGCGCAGTGGATGCGGCTCGAGCGACGTTGGGTGCGTCGCGCGGAGGAGGATCCGACAGTGGCACGCGAGCTCGACTCCTTGCTCGAGGAGCTCGAGGCCAACGCGGACCCGCTCGAGGACACCGCCGACGAGGAGCCCGAGGCCGAGGACGATGAATGACGTCCGCGGCTAAGACCGCGAAGGCGAGCGTCCTCGGGGTCGGCGCTGCGACGTCGGCGGGAGCGACGGCGCGCCTCACGATGTTGGGCCTCCGCGCGGACAGCGTCACGAGCGACGCCGTCCCCACCCCCGAGGGCTCGACCATCCGCGTGCGCCCCGCTGCGTCGCCGGTCGAGCTCCCGACCGGGGATGGTCGGGCACGTGCGTTTCGCCTCGCGGCGAGCGCGCTCGCCGAGGCTTGGGTCGACGCGTGCGTCGCGTTCCCCGACGGTCGCCTTCAGCAAGCGGCGCCGCCGCTGCTCTTCGCGGCGCCTCCATCGTTCTTCGTGGGCGGCGCTCCCGGGACGCGCTTGAACGAGCTCGCGACGCTCGCGCGCGTGCGCGTCGACGCGCCGAAGAGCCTCGCGCTCCCCGGCGGTCGCGCGGCCTTCGGCGCCGTGCTCGCCCGCGCGTTCGCGATGCTGCGCGAGCGCCCCACCGTCATCGTCGGCGCTGCGGATTCGCTCGTCGACGCTGCGCGCATCGCGCCCTTGAGGGAGGCCGGTCGGGTCGTCGCGCGCATGGATCGCGAGCGACCGAACGCGGGCTCGCTCGACCCTGGTGAGGGCGCCGCGTTCTTCGTCCTCTCGGCCCACGATCCGAAGAGCTCGGCGTCGCTCGCGACGCTCGGGGAGCCCACGGCGAAGCGCCTCGAGGGCGGCGAACTCGAGAAATCGCTCGCGGAGCTGCTCGGTGAGCTCGCGGGCGATCACGCCGAGGTCGCGCTCTTCACGGACGCGAACGGCGAGACCGAGCGCGGGCTCGCGTGGGGTCGCGCGGTGCGCTCGCTCACCGCGGGCCCTGCGCTGCAGCCGGCGGTCAAGCAGGCCGCCGCGATGGTCAAGCCGCCGCCTCGGATCGAGGATCTCGCCGTCGCGTTGACCCTCGGCGATACGGACGTCGCCGGCGCGGCGATCGCCGGTGCGCTCGCGGTGACGATGCACGCGGCGGGGCTCAGCACCGCGAGCGCTTCGATCGTCGCCGTCCTCGAGGATCAGACCGCGGTGGGCTTCACCGTCGAGTCTGCGCCCTCGCCGGACGCGCCCGCTGCGTCGTCGGTCGCGAAGGTGAGCGGCGTCTCGAAGCACGCGCGCACCGCGAGCCGCGCTCTCGCTCGCGCGCTCCTCGAATACAAGCGAGTGAAGCACCGCATCGCGCGTCGATCGCGCGCCCCGCTCGAGGCCTCGCTCGCCGACTTGAGGGGCGCGCTCTTCGAACTCGAGATCGCACCCCCCGGTGAGGCCACGCACGGGATCGCGACGCGCGCCGCCGACGGGGCGACCGCGGTCGCGCGCGTCGCGCGTGAGCTCGCCGACCGCATCGCCTCGTCGGAGCAACCTCGCGAGGTCGCCGTCGACGATCTCGCGTCGCTCGGCGAGGAGCTCGCGCGCTTGCTCGTGAGCGCACGCGAGCTCGCCCTCCGCGAAGCTGCGCTCCTGCCGCTCGGGCCCGCGGCCACCGAACTCGAGCGACCCTCGCGCGTGCCGGTGGTGCTGAGCCGCGGCGTCCCTTCGGTGTTCCCGTACACCTATCGAAAGACCGCGCCGGCCTTCGACGATCTCGAGGGCGGCGCGGACGACGACGAGGACGAAGACGAGGAGCCGGAGTCTTCGGCTCTCGCGCCGACGGCTCCATCGACCGACGCGCCAGTCGAGCCGCCCGTCGCGGAGAAGCTCGGGGACGACAGCATCGCGCGCGAGATCATCTCCTCCCTCGGGTCGGCGTGGCGCGGTCGCGCCCCGACGCTCGCGGACGCGCGCTGGTTCCCATCGCTCGCGGACTCCGATGATCGCTTGCTCGTCGAGCTCGACCGCGTCTTCGCGACGACCGAGCCCCTGTCGACGCGCGCTGCGTCGCTGCATCCCGAGCTCGCGGCCGAGCTCTGCGGAGCCGGTGGTCCCCTCGAGGGACTCCGCGTCGACGTCGTCCCGATCCTCGCCGAGCGCCCGAGCCCGTTCGACCCCGAAGGCGCCTTCGCGCGCGCCTTCGTCCTCGCGTGCTCGTCCGATCCACGCATGGTCCGATCGGCCGCGGCGCTCGCGCGTGGCGCTCACCCCGACCTCACCGACGCGATCACCGATGCGCTCGCGCTCGGTTCGAACCCCGAGCTCGACCGCGCGATCGTCGAGCTCCTCCTCGACGACGACGAGGCTACGCTCGCGATCGTGCTCGAGGTGGAGCGGCGACGGCGCTGCGTGAGCGTGGGCGGCACCGCGCCGTTGCTCTTTCACTCGAGCGACGCGCTCCGCGCTCGGGCTGCGCGAGCGCTCGGCGTCGCGCGTGATCGCGACGCGGCGATCCTCGCCCTCGAGACGCGCCTCGCGAGCGAGCGCTCGGTGCTCGTGCGCGCGACGCTCTTCGAATCGCTCGCGGCCCTTGGCGCTCCCCACTCCGAGGACTCGGCGGCGCGCGCCTTCGCGGAGCTCGTCCCGCTCGGTCGCGACGTGGAGCCCGACGCGCGTGCGGCCCGGCTGCTCCTCGCGCACGTGTGCGCAGCCCGCGGCCGTGCGAACGAGGTCCTCGCGATGCTCAACGTCGCGGAGAGCCCGCTCGAGCTCGAGTCCGTCGGGTGGTTCGGTCGCGCGATCGCAGTCGATCCGCTCGTAAAATTGCTGCGCGCGACGCCCGTCGAGCCGGAGCTCGACGCGCATCGACGCGCCATCGCGAGAGCGCTCACCCGCATCACCGGCGCGGAGCTCGACTCGCCGCCGCCGGGTGTGAATCGAGGGGGCGTGGAGCGCCCGCGCACGTTGGCGCAGCCCGTGAGGCCGATGGTCACCGTGCCCGACGACGACGATCTCGAGCTCGATCCGCGCGCGTGGGAGACCTTCTGGCTCGATCGCGGAGGTGGGTTCGGCAGCGGGACGAAGTACCGCTTCGGCGAGCGATACGAGCCCGTGAGCGCGGCTCGCGAGCTCGTCGCGCACGGCGTCCGCGTGAGAGATCGCGAGCTCGTCTCGCGGGAGTTCGTGCTCTCGAGCGAGCGCGGCGCGTCGGTCCCAGCGGACACTTCGGACTGGGTCTTGCGCCAGCTCGCCGCAGTGAACGCCCAACCGGGGGCTCGGTGATCGGATGCAGCTCCGCGCCTTCGCCCCGCTCCCCGTAGGTCTCGTCCTCTACCGGTCTCCGCGGCCGCGCGCGGCCCTCGTCATCAAGGTCACGTTCTCGATCGGGCCGCGCGGGACCGCCGTCGCGCCCACGCATCTGCCCATTCGACCCGAGAGCGATCTCGTGCCGCCGAAGCGCGATTTCGATCTGCTCGTCACCGGCGTCGCGTACGCGGCGCGGACGACAGGCCCGCTCGCGGTGGAGCTCATGCTCCCCGGCGTCCTTTCGAAGCGCGCGCTGCTCGGTCCGGTGGCGGCGGGGCAAACCGTGCCGCTGCCTCCCGGGTTCGGGCCCCAGCCCCTCTCGCGCGTGCGCTCGACCCCTCCACGCACGACCGAAGAGGCCGCGCTCGGTGAGGTCTGGATCGACGCACTCCCCGAGGATCTCGAGGCCTTCCAAGAGGCCCCGCGCGACCAACGTCTCCCTCAAGCGCCCGCGCGCGGCGTCGACCTGATGCTGGTCAACCTGCTCGCGGGAGGCGGCGGGCAGATCGCGCAGATGCCCCGCGTTTCACCGTGGGCGATCGCGTTCGACGTCGCGGGCTACCACGTGTTGCCGCTCCGCTGGGACACCCTGCACCTCGACACGGCAGAGTCCACGCTCACGGCGCTCTATCGCGCCGACATCGAGCTCGGTCGATCGATGCGCTTGCCCGACGTCTTGATCGGCCTCGCCGACGAGAGCGGCCCGCCTCGGCCCGCTGAGGTCGCCGCGCGCCTCAACCAGGCGATGAGCCTCACTCCGACGACGCGCTCCGCGCTCGCCGTCCAGCCCTCGATCAAGAAGGGCGCGACCATCCAGATCTCCGATCGGTCGAGGAACCTCGAGGCGCAGAGCTCCGAGCCCATCGCGCTGCCGCTCGCATCCGTCACGCCGTTCTCGTCGATGTTGATGGGCGCTGCGGCCCCGTCCAGCGAGGACGAGGGCGGGGGCGGGACCATCGCGCTGCGGCCGGCCAAGGCTGCTCCAGCTGCTGCGGCTCGCCAGACTGGCGGGGCGTCGGCTCCGCGCGTGGGTCTCGCTGTCGGGGCTTGGCGCGCGCGCGAGCTCCTCTTCACGTCGTCGACGCGCGAGGTCTACGCGGCCTTTCACGCTGTACAAGGAACGACGGGTCGGCTCGTCGTCCTCAAGCAAACCGCGCTCGCCGACGAGGGCGCGCGGCGCGCGCTGAAGAGCGAGATCGCCTTGCGTACGCGCGTTGGGCACCCGGGCTTCGTGAGCGTCATCGATCGCGGCGCGACCGCCGAGATCGGTCCCTACTGCGTCGAGGCCACGCCTCTCGGCACGCGCCTCGACGACCTCGTTGCGCTCGGCGCGCCGCTGCCCCCCGACCGCGCGCGCGCGCTGCTCGACCTCGTCCTCGAGGCCCTCTCGAGCCTGCACGAGGTCGGCCTCGTCCACGGCGCGATCGGCCCCGCGGCCGTTTGGTTGAACGCCGACGCCATCTCGATCGAGGGCTTCCCCATCCTGCGTGAGGCTTCGGATCGACGGCCACCGGTCGACGCTCCGCGGTTGGCGCTTCCATTTTTGTCACCGGAGCTCGCGTCGTCGGTGTGGGATCGCATCTCGCCCGCGACGGACGTGTGGGGCGCCGCGGCCACGTTCCTCTTCGCCGCGACCGGCGCGACCCCTCAGGCGCTCTATCGCTTGCGCGACGTCCTCTCGGAGTCCGACGGCGCCTTGCTCGCGGCGATCGACCGCGCGCTCGATCCGCGGAGCGAGGCTCGGTTCGAATCGGCCTCCGCGTTCGCGTGCGCCGTCTCGGGTCGCGTCGACCAAGCTCCACCCGAGGAGCCGCCCGCATCGTCCTTCTCCGAGCAGTCCCCCTCTCTGCGCGACGTTGGAGGCCGAATCGACCCCCCCGAAGAGGACGTGGACGACGACAGCGACACGATCCCGCCCGCTGCGCCCCCGCAGATGGAGCTTCCGCCGCTGCCCGCGTTCGTTCCTCCGCCGGCGCTCGTGCTGCCTTCGGTCGCTGCGGTATCGGCCCCACCCGCGGCCGAGATCGAGAGCCTCGCCGCGGAGGACGTAATCCTCGAGGAGGACGACGACGACGAGCTCGACGCGCCAACGCCGCCCCCGCGGACCGCACCACCACCACCGCCATCGATCTCCGGGCGTCGCGAGCCCGAGGCGTTTCGCGCGGACTCGACCGACGAAGAGCCCGCCCCCGAAGACACCGGCGACTTCGGCTCTCAGACCCTCTTCGGCGTGCGATCTCAGGCCGGCCCCGTGATGCCATTCGCGCCTCAGCGCGACGCCTCCGAGCGCGGCCCGCGCGCGCGGGGCGGCACTCCGTGGGAGCCGACTCCAGCGTCGTCCGCGCAGGCGTCGAAGCCCGCTGCCGGTGAAGAGTCGACCGCGATGATCGATGTGGGGCAGCTTCGCTCGGTCGCGCGGACCGCCGCGGCGCCGCTCCGCTCGGTGCCTGCGGGCTCCCCGCTCCCGTTCCGCCAGGGCCGCGCACCATCGACCGTCGCGTCCTATCGCTCGCCAGAGCCAGCGCGGCCGTCGACCTCCCCGCCACCACCGATGGCGGCGAAAGCGACCCAGGTCCCCTCGACCCCGGTGCCGCCGCCGCCCGACGCGGGGATGCCGTTCCGCTCTGCGCTCCCGTTCGCGTCCGCCCCCGCCATCCCTTGGGAGGGCGCGCGCGCGCCGGCCCAGCCGCTGCCGCTCGCGCCCGTCTCCGATTGGGGTGCACGCGGCGCTCCCGCGATCGGCCAATTCCCCCTCGGGCAGAGCCCTATTGCTCAATCGAGCCCTATTGCCCAATCGGGCGCTATTGCCCAATCGGGCGCTACTGCTCAATCGGGCCCTGTTGCCCAATCGAGCGCTATTGCCCAATCGGGCGCTCCGCTCCCTGCGCGGGTCCTCGCTGCCCGCTTCCTCGACCGCGAGCGGCGCGCGTCCATCCTGCACGAGGCGGGCGTGACGACGCTCTCGCTCGATCAAGGCATCGAGGAGAGCATCGAGCGCATCGACCGCGAGGCCCAATCCGGTTCGCTGACTTCGCTGTCGGAGCTCCTCGGCGCGCTTCACGAGTACGCCATCAGCTAGCCCGGGGAAACGAAGTCTCCGCGCAAAGACAATGGGCTAGCTTGAGCGGATGGCGCGGTTCTTCCTGTCGGCCCTCGCAGCCTTCGTCCTCACGTTGTTCTTCTTGCCGCTCGTGATGGTCGCCGCGCTCTGGCCAGTCAGCGAGTCCGATGGTGGCGCGCTCCGCGCCGAGGTCTGGGATCCGAAATCGGGCGAGTGGAGCGCGACCGAGCCGCTCCAGCATCCTCGCACTCCGCAGGTGCTCGAGGTGCAGGCGGACGGGACCGTCGTCGCGATCGGCTCGTTCCGCGGCTCCGACGACGCGGAGTCCTATGATCCGAAGACGAATCGGTGGTCGCTGGTCGCTCCTCGCGAGCCGACAGCCTCGCCGACCGTGCCGTGGCTCGAGGACTCGAACATGAGCATCCTCCGCTTCCCCGGCGGCGCGATCGCGTGGCCCTACGACTACGAAAACCCCGAGTCGACCAAGCCTCGGCCTGTGAAGGTCTGGACCGCCGATGGGGGATGGCGCGCCGCGGGCGAGGGGCCGCCGCTCTCGCTCGCGATCGCGACGCGCACGAGCGATGGCCTCTGGGTCATGGTCGCGGACTCGGCTGCGTACGTCTTCCGCGAGGCCCCGTCGAAGCCAGGCGCGCCCGCCGAGACGAGCCCGCCAGCGACGTGGCAATCGTTCACAATCCCCGAGCGCGCAGGCCAGCGCACCGTTCAGCCGCTCGCGGACGGCACGCTGCTCATTTGGTCGAGCGACGGCACGACCATCGAGGCCGCCGTGCTCGATCCGACGAAGCAGACCATCACGTCGACCTCGACCAATCACTGGATCACAGGCGACATGCAGACAGCGCTCTTGCCCGACGGCAGGGTGCTCGCAGTGGGCGGCGCCGCGACCGAGCACCTCGTGCCGGGTGGCATCGCCATCCGCGTGGGCGCGGGCCTCGCGGTCATCGTCCTCGTCGTCTCCGTCGCGATGCTCTGGCCGCGGTTCAAACCCTCCGCGGGTGGCTTCGCGCTAGGCGGGGTCTTCTCGTTCTTGTTCCAGGCCGGACTCGCGTTCTTGTTCATCCTCGCAGCGCTCGGGGCTGCTCATGGCAGGCCGATCCGACGCGACGGTCGGCGGGTCCGATCGCGCTGGCGCTCGCGGTCGAAAGCCGAGGGCGCGGTCGCGACCGCCGTCGAGCCGCGCTGGGTCGGGGCTGTTTGGTACGCCGACGCGCAGCTCGAGCACGACTCCGTGACGGCCTTCGAGGAGCTCGCGAGCGATCTCACCGCGCACGGCGCGCCCGCGGTGCTCGTCGCGCGAGCCGAGCGCGCCGCGCGCGAGGAGGCCGAACACACCGATGTTTGCTTGAACATCGTTCGCGCTTATTGGCCCGAGATCGACCTTCGATCGAGCGGTGAGCCGCCGAAGCGGCGCGGCTCGAAGTCCCTCGAGGAGGTCGCGCTCGAGGCCCTCGAGGACGGCTGCTTCGGCGAGGGTCTCTCGGCCGAGATCGCTCTCCGCGCCGCCGCTCAGGCGAGTCGCCCCGAGCTCGCGACGGCGCTCTCGCGCATCGGCCGAGACGAGGCTTCACACGCGGAGCTCGCGTGGGACGTGCTCGCGTTCGCGATCGAACGCGGCGGCGAGCCGCTCGTCGCGAGGCTCCGCGAGGCCTGGTCGCGCCTCGAGCGGCGCGAGCGTTGGCGCTCACGGATCTTCCAGCTCGATGCGGGCGCGCTCCTCGGCGACCGCGCTCGCGAGCACGGTCGGCTCGGCCGCGAGGCCACGGCGCGCGCGCGCCGCCGCACGCTCGGCCGCGTGGGCGCCAGGTTCGCCGCTATGCAGGCTCCAGCTGGCCGACCGTCAGATCGCTCACTCCCTGTGCAATGACGATGTCAAAGCGATTCTTGCTGCGCGCGTAGTCCGCGGTCTCCCAGTTCAGATCCCCGCCGACTGCGCCGAGCTTCAGCGTGTCGATCGTGACCTTGACCGCGCCGGCGCCGACCGCGACGCGGACGGGGACCCCCGCGGGCCTCAGCACGGTGAGCGAGTTCGCGCCCCCTCCGACGCGGATCGTGACCGTGCCCTTCGGCGCGCCGAGCGAGCAGCGCAGGTGGCTCGCGCCGCCGTCGATCTCCACGCCGGTGACGTCGATATCCCTGAGATCGGCCTCGGTGTGCGAGACCCCGCCGCCGATCTCGATGCGCCAGGGGATGTTCGAATTGAGGGTGATCCGCGCGCTGCTCTTGCGCCAGTCGAAGACCTGGAGAATTCCAAACTTGTAAGTAACCGTGACCCGATCGCCCGAGCTCACGCAGGTCGGCTGCGTCCCCGTGAAGCTCGCTTGGTAGAGCTTGGGCTCGGCGCCGCCCGACAGGGTCACGTGCGCTGCGCCGCGGGTGAAGATGAGGTGGCCACGCGCGGTCGCGCCGAGCGCGCGTGAGAAGGTCTGCTCGCCGCCTTCACCCTCGACGTTGGCCGGCGACCCCGCGGGCTGTGTGAGCTTGAGCGTCTCGTCGGCGACGATGGCCGCGGCCTTGCGGCAGTAGTCGCGGACGAGCTCGAGCTCCTCGTTCGAGTAGCTCGCGCAGAGCTCATGCATCGCGTGGGCGAGCGGCGCTTGGATGGGCTCGAGCTCGCGCGTCCGCGCGTCGACGACGTGGACGAGCACCTGCCGCCGATCCTTCGGGTCCTTCTCGCGGCGCACGTACCCAGCGCGCTCGAGCCGGTCGAGGACACCGGTGATCGCTCCCGTCGAGAGGTTGATTCGCTCCGCGAGCTGCCCGGGTGTGAGCGAGTCCTCGGCGCGCGTGATGAGATCGAGCGACCTCCAGTCGGACACCGTGAGGCCCGCGCGCTCGGCGAGGGCCTGCTGGTAGAGCATCGTGCGGGAGCTGAGCTCCCGACCCGCTTGCGTGACCTCCTCCGCGAGCTTGTCGATCGCGCCTTCGTCTCGGCGTTTGGGTTCGCGCTCCGCGCTCCGCCCTCCCTCTCCGCTTGCGCCGCGCTTACCGGAGCGTCCGCCCGAGCTGCCTCCTGCCATGTCGATATTTTAGTTGCCGAAATAAATTGGGCAATGGACTTGCGGGCCAAAGTATTTTGTCTTAGTTACTAAGAGACTTCGGTCGAAAGGGATCGCATGAAGCCCACCCTCGACGCTCTACGAATTGAGCGGGGGCCGTCCTCCGCCTTGCGCTCGCCGCGCGCCGCTGCCGGCGAAACACCCCAAAGCCCAACGCGGGTGAGGGTCGGTCGCGTCCTCAAAGCTCTCTTCATAGCCGCCATTCTGGTCACAATCACAACGCTGACCATCCAGTTCGTGCGAGCGCGCCTTCGTGAGCATGAGCGCAGCTCGACGGGCCCGGCGCCTGCGATCGACGCCAGCCCTCCACTGGAGACAGAGCTCTCGGCGACGGGTTATGTCGTCGCGGTCCGACGCGCCAAGCTTGGGTGTGCCGCGCCCGGGCGGGTCGATCAGTTCGCTCTCGAGCTCGGGGACACAGTGCGCGCGCGCGACGTCCTCGTCGTGCTCGACGCGAGCGCGGCCCGCTCGAAACTTACAGTCTCGAAAGCGAGAGTCGCCGCCGCGGCCTCGCGGATAGCGGTCGCGCGCGCCGAGCTCGCGGCCGAGGAGCTCGTGGCCTCGCGCGACCGAGCGCTCGCCGAGGACGGCGCGATCCCCGCGGCCGTGGCCAAAGACAGCGCCGCTCGGACTGAGGTGTTGCGCGCGAGCCTCCGCGTCCAAGAGGCCGAGCTCGGCGCCGCGACGGCCGAGCAAGCGGACCTCCAGCGCGGGCTCGACGACTATGTCGTTCGCGCCCCGTTCGACGGCGTTGTCAGCGCCAAATCGGCCGAGGTCGGCGAGTTCGTCGCGGCCGGGGCTCCAGTCCTCGAGCTCGTCGACGTCGCCAGTCTGGTGGTCGAGGCCGAGGTCCCCGAGGCTCGCCTATCCGCCATTCAGCCCGAGGCCGACTGTGAGGTCGTGCTCGACGCGATGCCCGCGGCGCCGCTCGCCTGTCGCGTGTCGAGTCTCTTGCCGCGCATCGACCGAGCGAAGGCGACTGTCTCCGTCCGCCTCGCGCTCGAGCGGCCGCCCGCCGCGCTGCGCGAGAACATGGCAGCCAGAGTTCGCTTGCACCGAAAGGCGCCTGCTCCGGCGGCGCCGACTCTTTAGCACATTGTCCGACGGAGAGAGGAGCCGACCATGACCGAGTTCTCGAGCGCCATCGTCATGCGCGATCTGGGTAAAGACTATAAACGCGGCGGCGACTCGCTGCGCATCTTGGACAGCATCAACCTCGACATTCGCCACGGCGCGTTCGAGGCGCTCATGGGGCCCTCGGGGTCGGGAAAGTCCACGCTGCTCAACGTGGTCGCGGGGCTCGACAGGCCGACCCGCGGCACCATTCAGGTCGCGGGGGCGCGGCTCGACCCCATGACCGACGCCGAGCTCGCGCGCTTCCGAGCGCGTCACCTCGGTATCGTCTTTCAAACCTACAATCTATTGCCCGTCCTCTCGGCGGTCGAGAATGTCATGTTGCCGCTCCTCCTCTTCGGGTTCGGGCGCAGCGAGCGCAGGCGGCGCGCCGAGGCCGCGCTGTCGCTCGTGGGCCTCGAGCATCGAATGAAGCATTATCCAGCACAGCTCTCCGGTGGTCAGGAGCAGCGCGTCGCGATCGCCCGGGCGATCGTCAATGACCCTGACGTCATCATCGCGGACGAGCCGACTGGCGATCTCGACAGGCAGAGCGCCGACGAGGTGCTCGAGCTCTTCGTGCGGCTCAGCAAAGAGATGGGCAAGACCATCCTCATGGTCACGCACGACCCGCAGGCCGCGGCGCGCGCCGAGACCGTACATCACTTGGACAAGGGGGCGCTCTCGTGAGCCTCTACAGCTTGGCTGCTCGCAATGTCCTAAGAAACAAAACGAGGTTCGGCCTCACCGTCCTCGGGCTGTCCGTCGCTGTCTTGATCTTCACGACCTTTCAGACGGCGCTCGGCTCGTGGGCCGCCGCCGCGAGCTTCGCCCGCAAAGACAGGATGGTCACTCGACACAAGGTGACGTTCATCCTGTCTTTGCCCAAGCGCTATGTCGAAGAGACCCGCAACGCAAAGGGCGAAGACGGCCAGCCGCTCGTCGCCGAGGCGACCTACGCGAGCTGGTTCGGCGGGCGCGACCCCAAACACGACCGCGACTTCTTCGCCTCCGTGGCTGTCGACCCGGCGACTTACTTTACTGTCTACGACGAGGCCGACCTCGACCCTGACGCCCTGAAGCGGTTCCAAACAGACAGGAACGCGGCCGTCGTGGGGAGCCGCCTGGCGGAGAAGTTCGGCTGGGGGGTAGGGGACAGCGTGACGCTCGACTCGCCGATCTATCCAGCGCCGGAGGGCCGGCCTTGGACCTTCACCATCGTAGGCATCTATACGACGCGAGACAAAGCGCAGGATCAGAGCTTCATCCTGTCGTGGGATCGATTGAACGACAGCTTGCCCCCCGATCAGCAGAACCAGGTCGGTTGGATCGCGAGCAAGACGCGCGACGGTAAGGACGCGGCGACAGTCGGGGCGGCGCTCGACAAGCTCTTCGAGGACCGGGAGGCCGCGACGCTCACGCAAGACGAGCTCGCGTTCATGACTGGCTTCATGGGTATGGTCTCGGCGGTCTTGGACGTCGTCTCCGTCCTCGCGGTGGTCATACTGGCCATCCTCGGGCTCACGCTGGCCAACGCGATAGCGATGAGTGTGCGCGAGCGGACACACGAGTACGCCGCGCTCAAGGCCATCGGGTTCCGTCCTCACCACGTGGCGCAGCTCATCTTGGCAGAGGGCGCGGTGCTCGCCGCCGTCGGGGCGCTCGTCGGGACCGCGGTCGCGGTGGTCCTCGTCAACTACGGACTAGGCGCCTTCTTCGAGGCCAACCTGTCGAGCTTCTTTCCAGTCTTCCGGGTCGAGTTCAGGACAGCGTGCGCGGCGACAGGCGTGGTCATGTTGGTCGCGCTCCTCGCTTGCATCGTACCGGCCTGGGCTGCGGCGCGCGCGCCCGTCACCGAGTCTCTGCGTCGAGTGGCGTGACCCACTCAGATAGGACAATAGCGTGGTCCCCCTCCAATACAATGTTCGCAGCTTGTTCGTCCGCCGCATCAACTCGTTCGCGACGCTCTTCGGGGTAGCGCTCGTCGCGCTCGTGTTCTCGGGGGCTCAAATGCTCGCAGCCGGCGTCGAGCGCACGGTCGCAGGCCGCGGCCGAGACGACGTCGCGATCATCGTGCGGCGCGGCTCGGAGTCCGAGCTCACCAGCACAGTAGAAGACAGCGCCGTCGCGGTCGCGCTCGCTCGCCCCGAGGTCGCTCCGTCGAGCGCAGGCGCCAATCCTGTCGCGGCCGCCGAGGTCGTCGTCGTCGCCGCGCTGCCGAAGGTCGGCGCCAAAGGTTTCAGCAATGTCACCTTGCGAGGGGTCGAGTCGCGCTCGGCGAGCCTGCGACCGGCCCTCGAGCTGGTGGAGGGTCGCTGGCCAGCACCGAACTCGGAGGAGGCCATGGTCGGGCGCCGGATTCGCGGTCGGTTCCAAGGCTTGACCATCGGCGACAGCTTCGAATTGAGGAAGAACCGTCCAGTCCGCGTCGTCGGCGTGTTCGCGGACGACGGGGACGCCTCGGAGTCCGAGGTGTGGATGGACCGCGAGGTCTTGCGCGCGGCCTTCGGCCGACAAGGGTCGGTGTCCTCGTTGAGGGTCCAGCTGACCTCGCGCGACACGTTCGATTCGCTCCAAACCGCGCTCGAGGGTGACAAGCGCCTAGGTGTCAGCGTGCTCCGAGAGCGCACGTTCCTCGAGCGCCAGAGTCAGGGCCTCGGGGTGTTCATTCGGGTCTTGGGGACCGTCGTCGCGGTGCTGTTCTCGATTGGGACGATGATCGGAGCGATGATCACGATGCACGGCTCGGTCGCGCACAGGCGGCGAGAGATTGGCACGTTGCGGGCGCTCGGCTTCTCGAGCGCGAGCATCCTGACGGGCTTCCTCGCCGAGGCCGTCGTGCTCACGTCCGCGGGCGGGCTCGTGGGCAGCGTGGCCGCGCTCGGGCTGTCCCGGTTCGAGGTGTCGATGATCAACTACGCGAGCTGGTCGGAGCTCGTCTTCACGTTCGCCCCGACACCCGCCATTCTGCTGTCGTCCATCGCGTTCGCGATGTTCATGGGCCTCGTGGGAGGCCTGCTCCCCGCGGTGCGCGCGGCGCGGATCCCACCGCTCGAGGCGCTGCGCGCGCGTTGACAATGTTGTCAGAGTTGAGGCGGGCGGCGGCGCCGTCGCGCCCTCAACACGAACGCCAGCCCGAGCGCCGACATCCCGCCGAACGCGCCGTGGCTGCTCTTCTGTCCAATCGCCGAGCACCAGCAGGAGTCCGAGCCCGAGTCGCTCGACCGAGCGGACGGTCCACAAGGGGCGTTCACGCTGGCCTCCGCTACCAACCAATTGGTGACCTCCTCTCCGGCGCGCGCCCGGAGCTCGAGGTCCTTTTCGAGGGCGTCTCGGGTGAGGAAGGCCTCCATTCGAGTGACCCAAACGTCGGCCGGGTGCATCCCGATCATCGCCGCTGACAAGTCTGTATAGTCTTTACAGGTGAGCGAGTTCGCGTCCAGCACGCGTGAGCTCGATTGGAGCTCGGGCACGACAGAAGGACAGGTCGGTGGGGAGACCCCGTCGAGCGCCTGCGCGTCCGCGAAATAGAGGTCTGCGAGGTTCGTGGCGCTGCCCGAGCTGCTCGCACCACCGTCGCCGTTGAAATCGGAGCCGCCCACTCCCGAGACTGGAGGATTGGGCTCTGCGCCGCCAGCGCCGCCAGTCGCGATCGCTCCACCCGCGCCCCCAGCGCCTCCCGCGCCGCCTGCGCCGCCGCCGCCGCCTGCGCCGCCCGCACCCCCAGCTCCACCACCTCCCGCGTCGGGCGGGGATTCGACGGGGACAACATCGTAATAGGCGGTCTCGTTGTCGGGTGTCGTGGTCGTCTCCGAGAACGCTCGGAGTCGGGCGTAGGTCGTCACCCAGCGGTCCTTCGCGAGGGCTCGCTCGCGCAAGCCAGTATAGTTGGACGTCGCTGCTTGCCAGTCCCACACGAGCGCGTTGGGATCGACCTCGCGATTCTCGAAATTGGCGGCCTCATAGCGACCCTCTCCAATGACGTAGAGCACCAGCGAGGTCTTCGCCCCCGTGCCGGCCGCGACCATTCGCAGGGGGAGGGTCGGGCCCGCTCCGGGCATGACGACGCGGACGGGCTGCATCTGGCGAATACCGACCCCGGGCGCGAGGCGCAGAGCGATGAAGTCGAACCCGCCCATCGCGTAGTCGTCGAGGATGGGTTGGATGTCGTCGGGGATGGCGTATCCGTGGTCGATCAGCCAGTCGCCGAGCGAGGCTCCCTCCTCGGCTCGCAAGATGACAGCCTCGTAAGGACCGACCGTCGCTTGGTGCACGACGGTGACTCCCTGTTCGTGGCCCTGCGATTCGCCGTCCTCGGGGTCGACGGCGTCGCCGCCATAGTCGCTGCCCATCGACATCCCACAACCCGAG
Organism: Polyangiaceae bacterium; assembly: GCA_046351325.1. Lineage (GTDB taxonomy): Bacteria > Myxococcota_A > Polyangia > Polyangiales > Polyangiaceae > Xiheicaenibacterium. The sequence continues at coordinate 940,956 of JAXLYR010000003.1, forward strand.
CTCGAGGTCTCGTATTGTCGAGAGCTGCCGTTGCACGTCAGGACCCGGCTCATCACCCGCGTGGACGTCACAGCCTCGAGCGACTCGAACCAGGCGTCATTGGACAGCTCGAGCGACGCGCCGGGGCGCACTGGCAAGACCCAGGCGAAGTCCTCTGGCGCCCCATCGTATTGTACTTGGTCCCAAAGCACGCTGCGCTCGGACGAAATGGAGAGCGCCATTCGGTGGCCCGTCACCACCGAAGGCTCGGGGTCTGTCGCCCCGTGAAAGCAGCCACCACAAGCTCTGGCCTGCTGGCTCGGTAAGACGAGGCCCATCCCCAAGGCTGATCCCAAAATCATACCGGCGAGTCGTCGACTCATGAAAAACCTCCAAGAATGACTGATTAAGACTGCAGACTGCCGAAAAGCAGCAATCGACGAGCCGCCGGGGCGCTCGCGCAACCGACCAATCCTGGACTATCTGGAAGTGTGGCGTGACAGTGACGCCACTGTCGCGGCGACGTCGCGCGAAATCAGTCTATTGACTCCAATATGCGCTTGAGCGCGGCGAGGTCCTTCTGGTTGGCGCGGCGCATGGCGCTCACCATGAGCGGCGCCGCCAATCTGCCGAAGCCAGCGGGCTCTCCCCGGTTTTGGAGCGTCATCCGCGTGCTGTTCTCGGCGTCGGCCTCCCAAGTGTAGATCGTCTCCATCGGGAAGGGGCCCTCGCTCGTGCGCATGACCAGCCTGCGCTCGGGGACGAACTCTGTAATGACATACGTGTAAGCGAGGCGGCGCCCGAGGAACCGCGCGACGAACGCGATCTGCGAGCCGACCGTGAGGGGCGGCGCAGTCTTCCACTCCACAGTCTTGATGTTCGAATACCAGTTTGGAGCATTGTCCGGTGCGCTCGCGTAGGCCGCCACGGTGGGCAGGGGACGATGAATGACGATGGTGGTGGCGACGTCGACGGACATGCTGAAGCTGCTTGTAGCGCCTCGAACACGTCGAGACAATCCAGCTATGACGAGCCGTAGCGTCCCGAATCTGAGACAATCGACCGAGGCCTCGCGCCGAACCGTCTCGCTCGAAGACATGCGGTTGTTCGCGGCGGTGGCCACCGCGGGTGGGTTCACGCAGGCAGCGCGGGCCTTGGGTGTTCCCAAGCAAACGCTGAGTCGCAGGGTCGCTGGCCTGGAGGAGGTCCTCGGGGTCGCGCTCCTCTTGCGGTCCACGCGTCGCGTGAAGCTCACGGATGCTGGAGCGGCCTACAGAGAGCGCTGTGAGGAGCTCGTCCGCCTCGCGGCCGACGCCAATCGCGCGGTCGCCGAGGTGCACGAGGTCCCGCGCGGGCTCCTGCGCGTCACCGCGGATCCAGTCTTCGGGGATGCGTTCGTGACGGCCCTCGTGAACGAGTACGCGACAGCTTGGCCCGAGACGCGGCTGGACGTGATGCTCACGCGTCGCCACGTGGATCTCGTGGAGGAGCGCTTCGACGTCGCGTTTCGCGTGGGGCGACCCGACGACGCGTCGCTCTCGGGGGTGGCGCTCGGGCCTGCGCGGGTCCGGCTCTGCGCGAGTCCCGCGTACGTCGCGCGTCGAGGCACCCCCAAATCAGCCGAGGATCTCGCGCGGCACGACTGCATCGTCGTCACCGACGGCGGCGTCGTGCACCAGTGGCCCGTCCCGTCCGCGGCCGGACCACGTCGCGTCTCTGTTGCCCCGCGGCTCACCTTCACGAGCTTCGCGATGGCCCACGCTGCGGCCCTCGCCGGGCTCGGCGTCGCCCTTTTCCCGGAGTTCGCGTGCGCGGACGATCTGCGCCGAAAGCGGCTCATCACCGTGCTCGGCCAAGCGGCGATCGACGTGGGATCGGTGTGGCTTCTCTATCCGGCGCAGCGCTTCATGCCTGCGCGCACGCGAGCGTTCGTCGACTTGGCGCGCGAACGCTTCGCACGCGAGGGAGCGTTGGGCGCGCGCTCAGCGCGACGTCGGAAGGTCGGGTAGGCCCCAGGCCTTCGCGAGGGCGAGCGTGCGCGCGTTCTCTCCGACGGCCTCGAGGAAGCTGCTGCGCCAGAGCGGTGAGCTGATGTTCGCCGCGCGCTCGATCAATCTGCGGCGCGCGGCGTCGATCGCGCGCCGAGCTTCCTCGCGCCGGTTCGCGGCGTAGAGGGCCTCGGCGTAGACGAGGCGCACCATGGACTCCTGCTCCTCGAGGCTGCCGACCTTCGCGATGAGCTCGAGCGCGGGGCTCGAGTGCTCGATCGCGCTCGCGGGGTCGCCGCGCAGGAGCGCGATCTCCGCGAGCGTGCCCCAGGCCTGCGCGCGGTCGGGTGCGGATCCGGCGACCTCGAGCGCGCGCAGCGCCTCGGCCTCGGCTTGATCGAAGCTCTTCGCACCGGCGTAGACGCGCGCGAGGTACATGCGAGACGCGGCCTCGAGCCGGCGATCGCCGCCGCCGGCGAACGCGTTCACCGCGGCGGTCTCGTAAGCCACGGCGTCGGCGAAGTTGCCTTGGAGGAAGCACACGAGCCCGAGGTTCTGGTTCGCGAGCGCGAGCGACGCCGAGAGGCCGGCCTTCTTCGAGGCGCGCAGAGCCTCACGCAGGACGAGCGCCGCGGCAGAGACCGCACCGAGCTCGATGCACGCGGCCGCGACAGTCGAGCGCGCCATGCTCGCGTTGCGGATGTCGCCGGCCTCGTCGAAGTGTTTGACCGCGGCCTCGGCCTCCTCGAGCTGCTTCGAGAGATCGCCGCGGAGGAGGTGATCGACCGAGCGAACCCAGTGCAGCCAAGCGCGCACGCGGAGGCTCAGCCCCTCGGGCGCGAAGGCGTCGAGCCGCGCGAACGCGATCGCCGCGGCGTCGCGACGACCCGCGTAGAGCAGCTGTCGCGCGAGCTCGGCGAAGGCCTGCGCGAACGCGCTCCGCGCTTCGGGCTCGACGCGTTGGAGCGTGGCCTCCAGCGTGCGAAGGACGGCGACGAGCTGCGTGTGATGCCCTGTCCGCCCGTACGCGGACGCGAGGATGCGCGCGGAGTCGCACCACGCGGCGCTCCCTGGAGCGAGGCACTCTTGCGCGTCGGCTGCCGGGGCGATCGCCTCGACGGGGCGCGCGCTCTCGAGCTCGATCTCGGCGCGCAAGAGGAGGAGCTTGCCGCGGAGCTCACCAGCGGGGCTCGTCGCGAGGCCTCGCTCGATGTGCGACCGCGCGGACGCGACGTCGTTGCCCTCGAACGCGGCGGAGGCCGCGCGCAGGTAACAAGCGGTCGCGCGCTCCGGTGCGCCGGCGCGCACGTGATGCTCCGCTAGCGCGATCGGATCGGTCGAGCCCGTCTCCTCGAGGAGCTTCGCGGCGAGCTTGTGCCCGAGCTGCCGATCCGCGTCGGTCAGCATCATGTACGCGGCCTCGCGCACGAGCGTGTGGCGGAAGGCGTAGGCCTCCGCGGCGAGCGGCGTCGCGGGCCGATGTTCGATGAGCTCGCTCGCGAGCAGCTTCTTGAGGTGATCGTCGAGCCGCTCGCGCAGCGGGCGAGGGTCGAGCGAAGCGTCGGTCGAAGCCTTCGATCCGCCGAGGAGCGCGCGGACGCCGGCCGCGGTGAACGTCGTGCCGAAGACGCTCGCGGCGCGAAGCACGCGGCGAACCTCCGCCGAGAGCGCCGAGAGTCGCGTCTGCACCATCGCGAGCACGGACTCGGGCAGCGTGTCCTTGCCGCGCTCGACGATCGCGCGGAGGAGCTCCTCGAGGAAGAACGCGTTGCCCTCGCTCCGCTCGGTGAGCATCGTGAGGAGCTCGGGCGTCGCGTCCTCTTGAAGCACGGCGCGCACGAGCTTCTCGCAGGCCTTCCGAGACAGCGGGCGGAGCCGCACCTCGGTGAGGCCGCGCTCGGCCCAGAGCTTCGGGAACAACTCGTGGACCTCGGGGCGCGCGAACGCGACCACGAGCAGCGCGACGTCGGCGAAGTTGCGGAGCGCGGCGTCGAGGACGTCGACGCTCGGCAGGTCGCCCCACTGCAGATCGTCGAGCAAGAGGACCGTCGTCCGCTGCGAGGTCTCCGCGCGCAGCCAGTGCTCGAACGCGCGCCGCATCTGATCCCCCATGAGGAGCGGGCTCGCGCGCGCCTCGAGCACGGTCCGAGAGACCTCGTCGCCGGGCAGCTGTGCTCCTAACATTTCTGTAAGAAAGCTCGCGGTCTGGACGATCGCGGCGCGATCGCGATCACCGAGATCGTGGAGGCGCGCCTCGATCCGGCGCGTGATGAGCGGCGGTGGATCCTGAGGCTGGACGCCGGCCGCGGCCTTGATCAGCTGCGCGACCAACCCGAACGGCGAGCCGCGCGTGAGCTCGTCACCGCGTGCGCCGAGCACCGTCACGCCCTCCGCGTGCGTCGCGAGTCGGTTCGCGAGCTCGCGCCGCAGCCTGCTCTTCCCCAGGCCAGCAGGCGCCGTCACGATCATCGCCTGCGCGCACGGCTCGGTCGCGCACTGGGTGAACACGCTCTCGAGCTGCGCGAGCTCGCCCTCGCGCCCGACGAGCGGTGTCGCGCGTCCGAGCAGCGTTCTGCCTTGGATTTCGACGTGCGCGACCTCGCGCAGGAGCACGTGGGGTGAGGCGACGTCGTCCGCGACCGCGCGGCGTTCGAAGCGCGCGTCGAGCAGGGCGTGGATCGCCGGATCGATGACGACGCCCTCCTCCTGACCGAGCAGGCTGACCGCGCGGTCGATGACCTCGCCGACGGGGAGCGCCCCCGCGAGGATGGCGCGGCCCGCGGCGACCGCGATGAACGCGTCCGGCATCAGCATGTGGACGGCGAGCGCTGCGCTCGCGGCGCGCGCGGCCTGATCGGTGGCTTCTCCCTCGTGAAAGAGGAGCAGGATCGATCCGTCGGCGACGACCTCGAGCGACGCGCCGTGGTGCTTCGCGGCCTCTCTCAAGAGCTCGAGCTCGCGCTCTGCGCGGCGCGCGACCGCGTCGTGATCGAACCCCGCGCTCGGGAGCGTCGTCCGCGCTGGGCCTGGCTTCGCGAGCACCAAGCAGAGGATGCGTCGCTCGTTGCCCGTGAGCGCTGCGCCGCCCATCCGGCTCACAGGACCAGGCTCGGACTCGACGGGTGGCGCGATCGCCTCGAGCTCGAGCAACACGGCGTGCCCATCCGCGGGCCGATCCGCAGGCGATTTCTGCAGGAGGCGCGCGACGAGGTCGACGATCGGCTCGGGGAGCTCCGCGCGCAGCTCGTCGAGGCGCGGCGGCTCCTCGAGCACGACCTTGAGCAAGAGGCCGAGCGGATCGTCGGCCGTGAAGGGGAGGCGACCCGCGAGGCAGCGAAAGAGCACGCAGCCGAGCGCGTAGACGTCCGCGCGCGCGTCGACGTCGCCGGAGCCGCGCGCTTGCTCGGGCGACATGTACCCGGGCGTGCCGAGCATCATGCCCGTCGACGTGAGCTCCGCGGCCGATCGGAGCCGCGCGATCCCGAAGTCGACGAGGCTCGCGCGACCGAGATCGCCAGCCTCGAGGATGATGTTGCTCGGCTTGAGATCGCGGTGAACGACGCCGATCGCGTGCGCTGCGGCGAGCGCGGTCGCGAGCCGCTTACCGAGCAGCAGAGCCTCGGGCACGGTGAGGCTGCTGTTCTCCGACTTCTCGAGGCGCTTCTGGAGGCTCTCGCCGTCGAGCCACTGCATCGCGAGGTAGCGCTGCTTCTCGACCAAATCCTCACGCGGTGGCGCGCCGGGTGGGCCAGGTGGGAGCGAGCGCGTGACGAGCGTCTCGCCGTGCGCCACGTAGGCCGCGATCGCAGGGTGGCTGAGCTTCGCCAGGACCTCGGCCTCGCGCTCGAAGCGCTGGATCTGCTCGCGCAGCATCATGTGCGCGTGCAGCAGCTTGAGCGCGACCGTCGAGCCTGTCTGTCGATCGATCGCGCGATAGACGCGGCCCATCGCGCCCTGGCCGATGACCTCGAGGAGCTCGAACCGATCCGCGACGAGAGGCTTCGCTGCCATTGTCGAGCTCCAGCGCCGGGCGCGAGTCGCCCTGTTCCCCCGACCTCGCGCCCCGTTCCCCCCGCGTTCTCAGCCGAGCAGCGACTGCATCGTCGTGCCCATGTCCGCCGGCGTCGGGCAGACCTTCACCCCAGCGGCCTCGAACGCAGCCGTCTTCTCGGCCGCCGTGCCTTTGCCGCCCGAGATGATCGCGCCCGCGTGGCCCATGCGCTTGCCCGGCGGCGCGGTGCGACCCGCGATGAACGCGCACACCGGCTTTTTCATGTTCGCTTGAATCCAGGCCGCCGCGCGCTGCTCGGCGTTGCCACCGATCTCCCCGATGAGGATGACGCCGTCAGTCTCGGGGTCGCGGTTGAAGAGGTCGAGGCAGTCCACGAAATCGAGGCCGCCGACCGGGTCGCCGCCGATGCCGACGCACGACGACTGGCCGATGCCGAGCGCGGTGAGCTGACCTACAGCTTCGTAAGTGAGCGTGCCCGACTTCGAGAGCACGCCGATCCGGCCCTTCTTGTGGATGTGGCCCGGCATGATGCCGATCTTGCAGCCGCCCGTGGAGTTCGGACCGTCGCCCGGCGTGATGATCCCCGGGCAGTTCGGCCCGATGAGCTTCGTCTGCGGGCGGTTCGCGGGGAGCGAGTCGAGGTAGCGGCGCACGCGGACCATGTCGAGCACGGGCACGCCGTCCGTGATGCAGATGACGAGGCGAATGCCTGCCGCGGCGGCCTCGCAGATCGCGTCTGCGGCACCGACCGGCGGCACGAAGATGCACGAGACCTCGGCGCCCGTCTTCTCGACGGCGTCTTCCACCGTGTCGAAGATCGGGACCTTGTCGTCGAAGCGCTGGCCCGCGCGCCCGGGCGTGACGCCCGCGACGATCTGCGTGCCGTACGCGAGGCAAGCGCGCGCATGCAAGCTGCCGCTCTCGCCCGTGATGCCCTGAAAGACGACCTTGGTGTTTTTGTCGACCAGGATGCTCATCGGAAGTCTCCTAACCTCTCGCGCTCGAACTCACGCACCCTGAATGGCGGCGACGATCTTCTTGGCTCCGTCGCCCATCGACGACGCGCTCTGGATTCTCAGGCCGCTGTCGTCGAGCAGCTTGCGACCGGCCTCGACGTTCGTGCCCTCGAGGCGCACGACCAGCGGGACCTTCAGGCCGAGCTCCTTCGACGCGGCGATGATGCCGTTCGCGACCACGTCGCACCGCATGATCCCGCCGAAGATGTTCACGAAGATGCCCTTCACCGCGGTGTCCGCGAGGATGATCTTGAAGGCCTTCGTGACCTGCTCCTGCGAAGCGCCGCCGCCCACGTCGAGGAAGTTCGCAGGCTCGCCGCCGTAGTGCTTGATGATGTCCATCGTCGACATCGCGAGGCCCGCGCCGTTCACGAGGCAGCCGATGTTGCCGTGGAGCGACACGTAGCTGAGGCCCGCGTTCTTCGCCTCGAGCTCGGCCGGGTCCTCTTCGTCGGCGTCGCGGAGCTCCGCGTACTGCGCCTTGTGGCGATACTCGGCGTTGTCGTCGAACGTCATCTTCGCGTCGAGCGCCACGACGCTGCCCTGCTTCGTCACGACGAGCGGGTTGATCTCGAGCATCGAGCAGTCTTCGGCGACGAAGCACTTGTACATGCCGTCCATGAGCTTCGCGAACGACGCGAAGGTCTCCTTCGGCGCGGCGCACCCGAGGAAGTTTGCGAGCTTGCGGACCTGGAAGGACGTGAGCCCGAGCAGCGGGTCGACGTGCACGTTGAGCAGCTTCTCCGGCTCTTTCTCCGCGACCTCTTCGATGTCCATGCCGCCCGCCGGGGACGCGATGATCGCGATGCGCCGAGCCTCGCGGTCGACGAGGAGCGCGAGGTAGAGCTCGCGCGCGATGTCGAGGCCTTGCTCGATGTAGAGGCGCCGCACCTTCTGTCCCTCGGGGCCCGTCTGCTTCGTGACGAGCTGCATCCCGAGGAGCTTCTCCGCGACGGCGTGCGCCGCTGCCGGGCCGTCCTTCACCACCTTGACGCCGCCGCCCTTGCCGCGGCCGCCAGCATGGATCTGCGCTTTGACGACGACCACCGGCTGGCCCGTCGAGTGAATCAGCCGCTCCGCGATCGGAGTGACCGCGCTGGCCGAGAATGCGGGCTCGCCCTCAGGAACGGCGATGCCGTAGCGTCGAAAGATCTGCTTCGCCTGGTACTCATGGATCTTCATGGCGGGAGGCGCACCCTATCACAAAGGGTCCCGCTGAGATCCCGTGCGGGCGCGCGTCCCCGCTCGGTAGACTCACGCACAGCATGCTCCGCTATGGCACTTTGAGTCTGCAGTTTGCCCTTGTCTTGTCGGGCTGCGGCTCCTCCGACGCGACCCGCACCTCACGCGCCGAGAGCACCGCCAGCGCATCCCAAAGTGTCAGCGCGAGCGCCGCGCCCTCGGCGAGCGAGGCCCCACTTGTCGCCTCGTCGTCGGTCGCGACCACCCCGCCCGAAGGCGACTGTCCCGCGGACATGATCCTCGTCGATACCGGCTTTTGCCCGAACGTGTCGCGCAATTGCCTGAAAGACGAATACACCAAAGCCAACAAGATCACGATCTGCCACAAGTTCGCTGAGAAGCCGCCTGTCTGCCAAGGCAAAGAGCGCCGGCAGCGCTTCTGTATAGATACCTACGAATACCCCAACAAGAAGGGCGCGCGCTCGCCTGTCATGGTCGATTGGCACGACGCGATGGCCATCTGTCAGGGGGACGGCAAGCGACTTTGCTACGAGAGCGAATGGACGGCTGCCTGCGAGGGGCCCGACAAGCTGCCATTCCCCTACGGCTATACGCGCGACCCCACCAAGTGCAATATCAATAACCCCTACGTCGAGCCCAGCCTCGAGCGCATGTATTCCAAGAACCCGGCCATCTTCGACCCCGAGCTCACGCACCTCGATCAGGGGGTCCCGAGCGGCTCCCGCGAGGGCTGCGTCAGCGGCTTCGGCGTTCACGACCAGCCAGGCAACGTCGACGAGTGGGTGATCCTCGACACCCCGCGCGGAAAGGGCGGCTCGGCCGGGCTCAAGGGCGGCGCTTGGGGCTATGTGCGGAACGCCTGTCGCCCCGTGACCACGAGCCACGCGGCCGAGTTTACTTACTACTTCGTAAGCTTTCGCTGCTGCGCCGACGCGAAGCCCGGCGGCGCCGCCGAGCCCACGCCCTGGGCGCACCCTCCGTTGCCCAAATCACGCAAGACCCCCGAGACAGCCTTCCGCGGGTGGACTCCAAAAACAAAAGAGGATTGAGCCACCCTCCCCACCCAATATCACCGTTGGCTGGGCGCTACCGCGCCAGGACTCGTTCGCTGGTCTGCGGTCGTCAGTCTGGGCTGTCAGTTTGGGGCCGCGCGTGCGTCGCTGAGGATGCGCCCAACTGGCAAGCCCTACACGCAATCATGTTGGTTCGACTCCAACTCGGCCCACCTCTTTTGGGCCGGTCGCTCAGCGGTAGAGCACTTCCCTGTAAAGGAAACACCCTTTGTCGGCTTGTCGACTCGGGCGCAAACTCTCTTGTGTTCGTGGCATCTCGAGCGCGCCGAAGTCGTGCTGCGCTCTGCTCGATCGCATCTCCACGGTCCCGGCCGTCTGTAGGATGGCCCCATGACGAAGAAAGCCTCCTTATCGACCCTGACGCACGTTGGTGCGGGAGCCGTGATGATGGCGCTCGCGTTCGGCTCGATGCAGGCCTGCGGCGACGACACGAGCGACGGCGGCTCGGGTGACTTCCAACAGAACTGCAAAGACTTCTGCGCTGGCGCGTACTCTCTCCAGTGCGGCATGCAGCAGATCACCGTCGAGCAGTGCCAAGCGCAGTGTGGGTTCCTCGAGCTCCAGCTCGATGGCCAGTGCGTCGACGAGTACAGCGCGACCTTCCGCTGTGCGGCGGACGGCGGCTTCGAGTGCGTCAATGACAACGTCGTGCCGAAGTCTGCGTGCATCAGCGAGTCGACCGCGCTCAGCCAGTGCCTCGAGACGATGCCATGCAAGAAGTACTGCGCCGAGGCCGTCCCCGCGGGCTGCGGCTCGAGCACCAGCACCTGCGAGTCAGAGTGCCAAACCGAGCGCGACATTCTGAACGAGAGTCTCTGCGACTTCGAGTACGACGACCTGCTCCAGTGCTGGACTGACAACGGCGTAACTTGCGTCGCAGGCGCGCCGTCACCCGCTGGGTGCGACTCGGAGGCCCTCCAGGTCGCGAACTGTCTCTCGTTCGACGCGATGTGCGACGGCTGGTGTTGGGCCGCGGATCTCTATGGCTGCGGAGACGGGTGCGCCGCGAGCTGCGCGGCCAAGATCGGCGACGCGAGCTGCGGCAGCTACTACTCGAGCTACCTGAGCTGCGCGATGAGCTTCGAGCAGACCGTCGCTTGCACTGGCGGTGAGCTCGCGCCCACGGCCTGCGAGTCCGAGCGCACCCAATACGAGAGCTGCGTCTCGGGGATGTGAGCGGTCTGTCGGGGACTAATTGAGAAGGCGCTGCTTCATGCTCTCGACGAGCGGCTTGCGACCAGAGAAGCCCTCGTCGAGCGCGTGGTAGAACTCGACCTTCGTCTCGCCGTATTTCCAACAGAGCCAGACGAGCTTGCCGTCGACGCGCCCGTAGAAATCCAGGAGCCCGACCTTCGGGTCCTTGATGACGGCGCCGAGCTGCTCGATCCCGCGCCAGTCGTCTTGATAGACCGAGACGAGCTCGGCGAGCTCTCGCTTGAGCTTCGCGATCGCCGGGGTGTCGCCGGGCTCGACGACGATGCGCTTGGGTACGTCGCCGAGCATGCGGCCGAGCGACGCGAGGCGATTCTCGATGTCCGCGCGCCGCTCGAGCTGACGACCGCAGATCTCGTTGAGCTTCGGCACGAGCGCGTTCACGGCCTCGAGGGTCAGCACGACAGGCCCGAGCGACGAATCGTTGGACATCCAACCATCTCCGACCGAGCGAGGGCGGCTCACGCGGCCGCTCCCACGACGCGCGCGACGTCGGCGCCGACGTTCGCGAGCTTGAGATCCATCCGCTCGTAGCCGCGGTCGAGGTGATAGACGCGGCGGACCTCGGTCTCGTCGCGCGCCACGAGACCCGCGATGACGAGCGAGGCGCTCGCGCGGAGGTCGGTCGCCATGACCTCGGCGCCCCAAAGCTCCGACGGGCCGTGCACGGTGGCTTTGTTGCCATCGGTCTCGATGGTCGCGCCCATGCGCGCGAGCTCCGGCACGTGCATGAAGCGGTTCTCGAAGATGTTCTCCTGGATGTGGCTCGTGCCCTCGGCGAGGGTCGCGAGCACCATGAGCTGCGCCTGCATGTCGGTCGGAAAGCCCGGGTGCGGCTGCGTCGAGAGATCGATGGGGCGCAGCGCGCCGGGCCGTCGAATGCGCGCGGCCGAGCCCTCGCGCGTGATCTCGACGCCCATCGCCTTCAGCGCGGCGACCGTCGACGCCATGTCCTCGAGCGGCGCGCCCTCGAGCAAGACGTCGCCGCCCGTCGCCGCGGCCGCGACCATGTACGTCCCAGCCTCGATGCGGTCCGCGACGATCGCGTGGTCGAACGGGGCGAGCTCGTCACGTCCCTCGATCTCGATGACGTCGGTGCCGGCGCCCGTGACGATCGCGCCCATCTTGTTGAGCACGCGCCCGAGCTCCTCGACCTCGGGCTCCTTCGCGGCGTTCACGAGCCGGCTCTTCCCCTTCGCGAGGGCAGCCGCCATCATGATGTTCTCGGTGCCCGTGACCGTCGGCATGTCGAAGACGATCTCGTCGCCCCGCAGGCGCGGCGCGCTCGCGACGATGTAGCCGCGCTCGAGCTTGATGGTCGCGCCGAGCCGCTCGAGGCCCATCAGGTGCTGGTCGACGGGGCGCGAGCCGATCTGACAGCCGCCAGGTAGCGAGACCTTGGCGCGACCGAAGCGAGCGACGAGCGGGCCGAGCACCATCACGCTCGCGCGCATCTGCTTGACGAGCTCGTAGGGAGCCTCGGGTCGAACATTGCCACCCGCGCCCACGGTGACCTCGGGGGCGGCCGCGTTGACGTTGCGCCCGAGGAATCGCAGGAGCGCCGACGTCGTCTCGATGTCGCGCAGCTTGGGGACGTTGCGCAGGAGGCTCTCCCCGTCGGAGAGCAACGTCGCGCACAGGATGGGCAGCGCGGCGTTCTTCGCGCCGCTCACGTGGATCGTCCCGACGAGGCGCTTGCCTCCACGAATGCGGATAGCGTCCATTCCGCTCCCTATGTCACAAGCGCACGCGAGAGCCCAAGGAAACCGAGCCGCGATGACGTGCGCCTGAGGTGCGCGGAGCCCCTCCCTGCGAGTTGGTGGTGTGGTTCGACAAAGGGCAGTAATGTTGCCCGGCCCATGCGCGCTCGCGTTGCTTGCGTTGTCCTCGCGGTAGAACTCGGGTCGCTCGCTGTGGCGGCGTCCGCCTCCGCGGACGAGCAACCCTCCGCCGACCTTCGTGGGCGGTTCGCTCCGATGAGCCACGAAGCCGGGCTCATGGTCGAGTCCGCCGACTCCCCCGACACGGGACTCGTCGTCGGCGTTGCTCGCTTCACGTACGCCTTTCGCCCCGTGGTACTTCGCGGCTCCGACGGCGACATCGCGTTCTCCGTGGTCGAGCACCAATTCACGGGCGACATCGGCTTCGGGGTCGGCATCGCGGGGTACATCACGCTCGGCCTCGATCTGCCGGTGCTCATCGGTCAGGTCGGCGACGATCTCTCGGGCTCTTCGAGCGCCACGCGCATCGTCGGTGATCAGCCGATCCCGATCGCTGGGCTCGGCGACCCGGGACTCCGCGCCAAATTCACGCTCGTCAAACCGAAGATCGTCGACGGCTTGGCGACGGGCTTCGGCCTCGCGATCGACGAGCGCTTCACGCTCCCACTCGGCGACGAGCGCAGCTTCATCGGTGAGGGCTCGGTCGCCAGCGAGACGCGCGTCTGGGTCGAGGGCGGCAAGGGGCCGGTCTACGGTCACTTCGCGGCCGGGGTGAAGCTCCGCTCCGACGCAGGCTCGTACGCATGTGATCCGGATCTGCCGGTCGACAGCTGCGCGTCTCGCTTCGGCCACGAGATCCCCGTCATCGCAGGCCTCGAGCTCCGGCCGAAGGGGTTGGGCATCGACCCGGAGCGGCGAGGCACCCTCTACGTCGAGGCCTACGGCAGGATCCCGGTCGACCCCGTCACGCCCGACGAGAGCACCGCGCCCATGCAGTTCTACGCGAGCGTCGGGGGCCGCGCGCGCTTCGACGACTTCGCGCTGTTCGGCGCGGTCGAGGTCGGCCTCACGGACGGCATCGGCAACGCGCCGTTCCGCGCGACGCTGGGGGTGAGCTTCGCCCCCGAGCCCCACGACAGCGACGGCGATCACATCGGAGACGATCGCGACCGCTGCCCCAGCTGGGCCGAGGACTACGACCACTTCGAGGACAATGACGGCTGCCCCGAGCTCGACAACGACGGCGACGGTGTCCCCGACGTCAACGACCACTGCCCCGAGCAGCGCGGCACGTCGGGTGATTCGGGCGACGGCTGCCCAGCCTCGTAGAGCGGCTTCGTAGCTGACGTTGCTGTAAGCGTAGCTCGCTAGGAACAACGCCGTAGACAAATGGCAAGAGCCCACGCGACTGGATCGCGCGGGCTCTTTTTTTTACAGCGGTGTTCGCTTACAGCGTTGTCAGCTACGACGTGACAACGGGCAGGTGCTTCAGCTTGCGACGGGGCCGAGCCTCGGGCTCACCCTCAGCGGCAGCCTCGGGACTGGGCGTGTTGCCGTTCGCGGCGCCCGGCTTCGCCGCGAGCCGCTCGGCCTTCGCGAGGTCGTGTTCGGTCGTCGTGATCGGGTTCTCGTACTCCGGGAGCGGCAGGTCCTTGTTCTTCGCGTAGACCGGGTGTCGCCCGTAGCGCTTGTACCACTCGGCAACCGTGGCGTTCGACTTCATCTTCTCGATGACCTGCCGCCAGCCAGCACCCGTGTTGTACGCGCAGAACGAGATCTCCCCGAGCTGCGTCCCGTACGGGATGATGCACATCTCGGTGCGACGGAAGTCGTAGTTGAAGAGGTCCTGGAACCACATGCCTGCGACAAAGAGCACGCGCCACTCGAACTCTTTGGCGTCGTCCTCCTTGTGGCGGGTGCCCATCTGGCTGAGGAACTGCTTCAGCAGCGTGTCGACCGTGAAGCCAGGGGGCGCGTTCTCGGGCTTGTAGTGGCGAAGGACGGAGGCCGCGAGCTGTGCGATCGTCCAATTGCGGTTGCGGCCCGCGTCGAAGATCGTCCGCATGTCGTTGAGGATCCCCTCGAGGTCGAGGAACTCGATGAGCGGGATCATCTGCTTCGTCCGCTTGTTGACGAAGAGCACCGTGCCGATGCCGCAGTTCGGGTGGCAGCCGCACTTCAGCTGGCCGAAGTTGCGATCCGGGCCGTCGATGAGATCGCAGACATCGCCGAAGGGCGAGAGCGCGCTCAGCGGGAACCAGTCGCGGTGGGGCTTCGTCACGCCCGTCTGCGAAGCGATGTCGTGCGCGAGGTGCGAGAGCGTGTAGCGCTGCTTGTGCCGTGTCTCGTCGTCGACGTCCTCGTCACGGCCGGTGAAGCTGACAGGCTGGAAGCTGACGACCGTGACCTTGTCCGCGTTCTCGACCGCGAACTCGACGATCGGGCCGACCTGGTCGTTGTTCACCCCGTTGACGATGGTGACGACGAGGATGACGTCGATGCCAGCCTTCGCGCACTCTTCGATGGCGCGGAGCTTCACGTCGTAGAGGTTGGAGATCTTGCGGTGCGAGTTCGAGGCGTTCGTGACGCCGTCGAACTGCAGGTAAACCATGCGGAGGCCTGCGTCCTTGGCGGCTTGCGCGAAGCCGGGCTCCTGCGCGAAGCGCAGCCCGTTCGAGGCGCATTGAACGGCGAAGTACCCGATCTGTCGCGCGTAGCGGATCGCGTCGAGGAAGTAGGGGGACAGCGTCGGCTCACCGCCCGAGAACTGCACCGACATCTGCCTGCGTGGCTTCACGCTGACAGCGTCGTCGAGGATCTTCTTGATCTCGTCCCACGAGAGCTCGTGGACGTAGCCGACCTGGTTCGCGTCCATGAAGCACGGGTCGCACATCATGTTGCAGCGGTTCGTGAGGTCGACCGTGAGGACGCCGCCGCGACCGTACTTGATGGTGCTCGAGCCGTGATCGTGCAGCGCGTCCGGCGTCATCGCGACGTCGCGCCCAGGGAACAGATTTTCGAGGCGCTCGAGAAAAACAGGGTCGATCGCCATCGTGTCTTCGAAGTGACCGTGCTTGGGGCAGGTCTTCTCCATCACGATGTGCCCGTTCTTCTCGTGGATGAGCGCGCGGATCTCACCGGGCTTGTCGGTCACGAGGTGGCGAATGTCCTCATCGCCACGAAGGATCGCCTCGCGTGCTTCCTTCACGCACTTGGGACACAGGCTGTCCGTCTGGCGGGGCCACCCGAGCGGCGGCTTCGTGCGTTGCTTGCCGCGCGGAATCGGCTGATCAGCCCACTTGGGCTTGAACGGTGCGGGCTCGGTCGCGAGCCGGTTGGCGAGTTGGAGCGCTGACCAAACCTTGTTCGCGGAAAAAGTGACGATACGTTCCGCAACTTTGGGAACCTGCATGGCGCCTCAACCTACTTGAAGTTGTCGAGAGTGGGAAAGGTCAAAACGTGTGAAAGATGTCGGAGTCCTGCCCAACTGGGGGTGTGATTTCACGCAGTTTCCCAACTGCCCAAACCAAACACCCCGTCGACCCCGAGAAACTCCCCACGCGGAGGACGAAAGAAACCAAAGCACACAGACCGGGTGGATTGACGGATGAGACCCTTGAACGAGCTCACGTGATGTCCCGGGAGCACAACCCCGCCGTCGTACGGTGGGAGTGGGTGAAATCTTCACGCGCTCTGAGACCCGAGGGTCGGTTGCACGGGCGGCGAACCTTTGGGTAGAACGCGACAATGGCTTCCGAAGAGGTGGGCGCACGGTCGAGCATGGGCGTGCGGACAGTCGACCGCCCTTCCACCATGTCCACTCCCGCCGAGCCCCCTCGCACATCACCCAGTACGGCGCCCCACTACACCCCAACGGTAGGCGTTCATAGCGTCCATCCGCACAAAGGTGAACTTCGGATGTTCCCAACTATGCGCGCACTCCGTCCCGGAAGGGCAGTTCGGGGGCTCATTCTCCTTGCGGTTGGCTTGGGCGCGGTCGTGTCGGGGGGCCACGCTCTCGGGCAACCAGGCCGCGTCGAAAGGCCTGATTCCTCGCATGTAGCGATTGGGGGATATGGCCGAGGCCTGGTCGAACGGCTCGGGCTCGCGACGGGGCGGCGACTCCTTTATTCCCCTGAGCCCGAGGACCGAATGCGGGCCGTCGAGCGGCTGGGAGCGCTCGGTTCGCCCGAGGCCGCCGAGGCTTTGCTCGAGGCGCTCGAGCCCGGCAGCCCGCTCTCGCGCGACCCGGCGGCGCGGCTCTATGTGGTGCGCACGCTCGGGCCGATGGCCGCGAAGCCCGAGGTTCGAGCCTTCTTGTTGAAGGAGATGATGGACGCGGGCGCTCGCAAGGATGCGTCGGGGTTCGCCTCGCTCGTGCGAGATACGGCCGCGCTCGCGCTCGCACGCTACGGCGACGCCGAGGCCGTGCAGGCGCTCGCGAACGCAGCGGCGCTGCGCGGCGGAGCCGGTGAGTCAGCGCGCGCAGCCCTGGTCGCAGCACCTCCGCGCTCACTCGACTCACTGCTCTTCGAAATCACGGTCGAAGAGCCGGTCGACGAGCCCAAGGAGAAGCCGTCGGAGCTCGCGACGCCTTCGGCTTCGGCATCGGCCTCAGCCTCCGCGTCGGGGTCGGCCGCGAAGCCGGACGCCGGCCCGCCGAAGCCCAAGACGAAGAAGACCCCGAGGCTCCTCACGGCGTCGGTCATCACGTTGCTCGGTGATTTGGGCGACGTGCGCGCGGTCCCGGCGCTTCGCGGGGAGCTCGACCGCTCCGATCGCCCGACGCGTGCTGCGGCCGCGCTCGCGCTCGCGAAGATCGGCGATGCGACCGTCGCGCCCGTCGTTCGACAATGGATCGAGGAGCACGATCCGCGCTTCGTTCTCGCGGCCGCCGAGATCCTCGTGGTCCTCGGGGACAGCTCGGCCGCAGACGGGGTCGAGAAGGCGCTCGCGTTCGACTCGGTTCGATCGCAGGCGCTCAAGCTCGCGCACGACTCGGCGCTGCCCGCGCTCGCCGCGCCGATCGCGAAGCTCCTGCCTTCGCTCGAGGGCGCAGACAAAGTCCGCGCGGTGATGGCGCTCGGTCGGATGGGCGACGCGACCACGATCGCGAAGCTCGTGACCGACCCCGCGCTCGGGCCTGCAGCGATCGCGGCGCTCGGTGGATGTCGCGCGAGCGAGGCCGCGTCCCTCATCACGGAAGGTTTGAAGAAGGACGACGCTGTGAGTTTGCGAGCCTTCGTCAGAGCCGCGATGGTGCGCAAAGTCCAGCTCGGGAGCGAGGTCTCGGGTCTCAGCGCCGCCGTGGCGAAGCTCGCCGCGTCGAAGGCCCCCGCCGACGCCGAGGCCGCCGCGTTCGCGCGCGTGGTGACGGGCGCTGCGATCGACGACGTGCTCGGCAAGGACCCGTCGGCGGCGACCGTCGCAGGCGCGGCGCGCGGTGCGCTCGCACGCGATGACGAGGCGCGTGCGGCCTTCGCACCGCTCCTCGCGAAGGTCGACCCCGAGGCGCCGACGGCGCTCCAGGTCGCGGCCGGGGTCGCGCTGCTCTCGACCGCGGGCTCCGATCAGGTGCAGTTCGATCTTCTCTTTCGCATGGCGGAGAGCGGCGGCGCGCTCGGTCCCCTCGCGGCGCGCGCGCTCGCGCGTCGCATCGACGACTCGCACGAGGCTCGGCTGCTCGCGCTCCTCGACGGGTCCGATCCGAGCGTGCGCGTCGGCGTCGCGCTCGGTCTCGCCGAGGCCCCACCGAAGGCCGCGGTCTCTTGGCTCGCGCGCGCCTACCTCCGCGAGGAGGATGTCCTCGTGCGGCGCGCCATCGTCTCGTCGCTGGCGATCCGCACGGAGCTCCAGCGTGAGCTGCCGCTCCGCCTCGCGTCCACGATGGACCCCGACAACGTGATCCGCTCGGTCGCGACCGCGGCGCTCGCAGGACAGCGCGCGCCGCTCCGCGAGACGCTCTCGCCGAACCTCATCGCGAGCTTCGCGGTGCGCCAGGCCGACGCGAGCGCAGACCCCGGCGGCATGCTCGCGCTCCGCCTCGTGTTGCCCTCGGGTGAGGCAATTCCCTTGGTCGCCGCCGCAGACGGCTCACTCCTCGTGCCGGGCGTCCCGTTCGGGCGTTCGTCGCTCGAGGTCGCCTCGACAGCGCTGCTCGTGCCTGATCTGCCTCGCAAGGAGCAGCCGTGACCGAGGTCCCGCAGACCGAAGAGCTCTCGTTCGAGGCCAGCACCGAGCGGCTCGGGGTGATCGTGTCGGAGCTCGAGCGAGGTGAGCTGCCCCTCGAGCGAGCGCTCGCGCTCTTCGAGGAGGGCGTGCGGCTCGCGCGCGGCGCGCAACGGCGGATCGAGCATGCCGAGCGTCGCATCGAAGAGCTGCTCGGGTTCGACAGCGCGGGGCGCCCCATCACGAAGGAGCTCGCGCGGCCGACTGCAGCGCAAGGCACGGAAGGGCAGAAATGAGCGCGCCGCAGCGGGAGCAGACAGCGAGCGCCGTCATCATCGGCAACGAGATCCTCACGGGGAAGATCACGGATCTCAACCTGCCAGTGCTCGCGCGTTCGCTGCGCAAGCTCGGGATCCGCTTGCGTCGCGCCGTCACCATCCCCGACGAGCTCGCGACGATCGCGTCCGCCGTGCGATCTGCCTCGCGCGCGGACGACTGGGTCTTCACGAGCGGCGGCGTCGGACCGACCCACGACGACGTGACGATCGACGCGGTGGCGCGCGCGTTCTCGCGGCCGGTGGTCGTGAGCCCGCGCCTCGAGGACCTCATCCGCAACGCCTACGGCGACAAGCTCCGCGAGGGTCATTTGCTGATGGCGCGCATGCCGAAGGGCGCGCGCCTCGTCTCGTCCGCGGAGATCCCCTGGCCGACGGTGCTCATGCGCAATGTCTGGGTTTTGCCTGGCGTGCCGGAGATCTTCGCGCTGAAGATGAAGCTCGTCGAAGACACGATCGCGCACGGCGCCGCGGCCTTCGTCACGATGAGCCTCTCGACCTCGCTCGACGAGGGCAACATCAAGCCCGCGCTCGACGCCGTCGTCGAAGCGCACCCGAGCGTCGACATCGGCTCGTACCCGCAGTGGGGGCACCCGACCGTGCGCACGAAGGTCACGTTCGACGCTCGCTCGCGAGAGGACTGCGAGCGAGCACGCGGCGCGCTCGAGGCTGCGCTCCCTCCCGGGTCGGTGCTCGGGGTCGAGGGTTGACGACCGAGTCCAGCCGAGGCTCCTGGCTCGGTTGGTTGCGCATCGCGCTCGGCGTCGTCGGGCTCGGTGTGCTCGTCGGCCTCGTGCGCTCGGTCGGCTACCGCGTCGTGCTCACGACGATCGCGTCGGCGGCGCGGTGGATCCCGGTCCTCTTCGCGCTGGAGCTCGCGCGCATCGGCTGCGAGACCGTGGGCGCGCGCCTCGCGCTCGGCAGCGTCGGCTCGCGCGTGCCGTGGCGCACGCTCTTCCGCGCGAACCTCATCGGCCAGTCGATCGCGAACTTCGCGCCCGCGCCGCGCGTGGTGAACGAGACCATCAAGGCGACGATCGTCGCGCCCTACGTCGGGCTGCCCGCCGCGACCTCGGTGGGGTTCACCATCCAGGCCGCGACGCTCGTGTCGGTCGGGCTCTTCACGCTGCCTTGCGCGCTCGCGATTTACCTCCGCGTCGGCGTGTCGGTGTGGTTCTGGGCCGCGCTCATTCACACGGTGGTGCTCGTCGCGACGGGGCTCGCGCTCCGCGCGACGACGCGCGCGCACGGCCCTGGGCGCTGGCTCGCGAAGAAGCTCCCGCGCTTCGCGGCGGGCGCGTCGAGCTTCTCGGAGCACGCGCGCGAAGTGCCGCTCCTCGCGGTGGGCCCGACGCTCGCGCTCACCGGCAACCGCGCCTTTCAGTCGGTGCAGCTCGGCGTGGCCGCGGCGGCCGTCGGGATCCAAGCGGGCGCGCTCGAGGCGCTCGCCGCGCAGGGCGTGAACCTCGTCGCGGCGGCGGTGTTCGTGCTGGTCCCCGGCGGCCTCGGCACGACGGACGGCGCGTTCTCGCTAGGCCGCGATCTGATGGGCGCGACGCTCGCGCAAGCGACCTCGATGGCGCTCCTCCTGCGCTGTTCGCAGATCGTCACGCTGCTCGTCGGGAGCGTCGCGGCCCTCGTGAACGACGCTCCTCGCGATCAGCGCCTCGAGCCCGACGACGGGTCGAGCACGGCCTCGGCGAGCGCGGCGAGCCGGTCGAAGAAATAGCGATCCTGCTCCGCGCCCGGCTCGTCGACGCCGAGGCTCGGCCAATACGCGGTCTTGCCGAGCGCGTAGCCGTGCGTCGCGCTCATGAGGAGGAGCACGATGAACTCGAGATCGGCGCGCTTGAACGGGACCTCACCTCGCTCGCGCTTCACCCGCTCGATCACCGCGTCGACAACCCCCGATGCGCCGCGCCGTCGCCTCGCGAAGAAGTCAGCACGCGAGAGCCGCCCGCTCAGGAAGGACCACGCGAGGATGCGGGCCGCTGCCGATCGGTTCATCCACCTGAACCAATGCTCCATCCAAGCGCGAGGGCCGTCATCCGCGCGGCTCGAGATCATCGCGACGAGCTCGCGTCGCTCGCTCTCGGCGTGCGCCTCGAGGGCCTCGTCGATGAGCGCGTCGATCGTCCCGAAGTAGTGGGTGACGAGCGCGTGGCTCACGCCGGCGTCGCGCGCGACGTCCACGAGGCCGACCCCGTCGGGGCCGCGTGAAGCGAGGAGCTTCTGGCACGACGCGAGGATGAGGGTCTTCGCCTCTTCGGGGGAGCGCCGCACGCGCGCGGGCTTCTTCGCCGCGGGCTTCTTCGGAGCGGACCGTGAAGGCACGCGGCCACGATGGCTCGCCGCGGGACGCACTGTCAAACCGAAGCGCGGCGTCGCGTCGAACGAGCGGCATCGGTTTACTGTCAGCGTTGACAATAGCGGGAGAGACTCTATTGTCGAAGCTGACAATAGCGATGGGGCCGGCGCGCAGGTCGCGCGTCGAGGCGCGCCCATCACCAGGAAGGACAGGTCTCTCGCATGAACTCACCCGCAGGACTCGAGTCGTCCGCTTCGACCCACGGCGCGCGCAAGGCGTGGAGCCGAGAGCGCGGCGTCGACGGGGGCTTCATGACCGAGCGAGAGGCCGTGGCCGCGGCGATGCGCGGTGGGACGGCGGAGCGCTTCTCGATCGGAGCGCGTGCGCTCGGTCGCCTCCTCATGAATGTCGATGACACCGTTCAAGTATTGATCCTCGGCGTCGTCGTGAACGCGTCGCATGCGCCCGAGATGGTGCGTCGCTTCTCGTCGACTCCCGGCGGCGCGGAGCTCCTCGCCGAGCGGCCGACGATCGACTCGCGCTCGGTGGACTTCGCGCGGCTGCGCGCTCCCCGCGGACACGCTCGGCGGCGCCTACGTGCGCTACCTCGACGACAACAAGCTCGACCCCGACCTCTTCCAAGCGCCGCCGGGCCTGCCCGAGCCGCTCGGCTACATCGCGCAGCGCATCCGCCAGACGCACGACGTCTGGCACGTGCTCACCGGCTATCGGCCCGACGTCTCCGGCGAGCTCGCGCTGCAGGGCTTCACGTACGCGCAGCTCGGTGCGCCGAGCGCGCTCCTCATCGCGGCGCTCGGCACGCTCACGAAGTCACCACGGTCGGCGCGCGCCGTCCTCGACGGGTATCGACGTGGCAAGAGCGCTGTCTTCTTGCCGGTCGTGCGCTTCGAGAAAATGTGGGAGCTACCGCTCGCGGAGGTTCAGCGCAGGCTCGGCGTCCCGCCCGCGCGCGTCGCTCAGCGCTCGACCGAGCGCATGGCCATCGCGGGGTAGCGCTCGCCTGCGATCGCGCCGCGTGGCATCACGGCCTCGATGCGCGCGAGGTCGTCCGCGCTGAGCGAGAGGTCGACCGAGGCGACGTTCTCCTCGAGGTACTTGCGGCGCTTCGTGCCGGGGATGGGCACGATGAAGTCGGCGCGTGAGAGCACCCACGCGAGCGCGAGCTGCGAGGCCGTGACGCCCTTCTCGCGTGCGAGCTCGCCGACCTTGTTCACGACGTCGAGGTTCTTCTGGAAGTTGTCGCCCATGAAGCGTGGGTTGAACCGGCGGAAGTCGTCCTCGGCGAGATCCTCGTAGCGGCGAATTTCCCCCGACAAGAAGCCGCGGCCGAGCGGGCTGTACGCGAGGAACCCGATGCCGAGCTCCTTGCAGGTCTCGAGGACGCCGTCCTCGGGGTCGCGTGTCCAGAGCGAGTACTCTGTCTGCACGGTCGCGATCGGGAAGACCGCGTGCGCGCGGCGGAGCGTCGCGGGGTTCGCCTCGGAGAGGCCGATCGCTCGGACTTTTCCAGCGCGCACGAGCTCGGCCATCGCGCCGACCGAGTCCTCGATCGGGGTGTTCGGGTCGACGCGATGGAGCTGGTAGAGGTCGATCACGTCGACGCCGAGCCTGCGCAGGCTCGCGTCGCACGCGCGCTGGATGTACGCGGGCGAGCCGTCGATGACGCGGTAGTTCTTGTCTTCGGCCTTGCGGACGATGCCGCACTTCGTCGCGAGGAGGACGCTCTCACGACGGCCGCGGATGGCCTTGCCGACGAGCTCTTCGTTCGTGAACGGGCCGTACATGTCCGCGGTGTCGAGCAGCGTGACGCCGAGCTCGAGCGCGCGGTGGATCGTCGCGATCGACTCCGCGTCGTCGCGCGGGCCGTAGAAATCGCTCATGCCCATGCAGCCGAGTCCGAGCGCTGAGCTCGTGAGGGACCCGAGCTTCCTTGTCTTCATTTGGCGTCTCCTTCTTTCGGTCGGGGCGGGGTGGAATGAACCGATCGAAATCACCGGGGCGAGGTATTAGGCTCTTCGTCGCGATGGGTTCGCGCGTCGACCGCAAAATCACAGGCTCCCGTGTAACGCTGGCGCTCGCGATGCTCGTCGTCGGCTGCGGCGGCGCGGGCCGCACGACCTCGAACGCCGAGGGCGACGGCGCGAGCTCGAGCAGCGCCGCGAGCTCGACGTCGAGTTCACCGTCGGCGTCCTCGTCGTCGGCGTCGGCGAAGTCGTCGGCCGAGGCCCCGCTCGCCGAGGGTGAGGTGCGGATCGCCAAGCATTTCCCTGCAGTCGGAGATCGCGCGTCGACGTCACGCGAGCGCTCCACCTCGCTGAAGGGCGAGCTCCGCAGCGAGAACTCGACGAAGCCTCTCGATCTGACCTCGATCGAGCCGCACAACGTCGAGGAGGAGTGCCTCGCCGTCGAGGACAAGCGCTGCGTGAAGATGCGCGTGAGCTACGGCAAGGTCGCGAAGCTCATGACGGTCGACGGCAAGGCCCAGGCCGAGCTCGCGCCGATCGCGGGCAAGACCTACGTCGTCGAGCGCCTGCCCGATCGCGTCCGCGTGAGCTCGCCCGACGGCGCCGAGGTCACGAAGGCCGAGCGCGAGCGCGTCGCGGCTGAGTACGGTGGGCCCTCGCAGCTGCGGGAGATCCTCGAGGCCCTGCCCGATCGCGTGAAGGTCGGCGACAAGCTCGACAAGCTCGCGAAGGTCCTCGCCGAGGGGCGCACGCTCGACTCCGACGTCGACATGAACATCGACGTCACCATCAAGGTCGCGAACATCAAGCGCACGGCGGAGCGCACGACGGTCGTGCTCGCGGTGACGATGGTGGTGCGCGCCCCCGAGGGAAAAGACGACGGGAGCACGATGGATCTCGCGGGTGAGATCGAGCTGCGGACCGACGGCGGCCAGCCAGTTCGGAGCGAGATGAGCGGCGCGATCACGGTGAAGTTCGGTGGTCGCGGGCATGCAGCGGGCACCTTCAGCGACAAGAGCACGATGGACTACTCGTGGTGAGCTCGCGCTGAGAAGGGGCGGGCGCCAGGCGCGCGATGGCGGCCGCCGGTGCGCGCTCCGAGATCTTCGCGACCACGAACGGGCACGCTGCGTGATGAGGCCGCCCGCATGGAACGGTCGTGTGAAGGGGTGGGCGCGGCGCGAGAGCGCGCGCTGTTCGATGGCGTGAGTCAGCTCTCCGACGTGGAGCTCTTGGTGCTCGTGCTCGGGGCTCATCCGCGGGGGCGCCCCGCTGAGCGAACTGCTGCGGAGCTGCTCGAGGGCGGCAACCTCGCGAGCATCGCGCGAGCGTCGCCCGCGCTCCTCGCGTCGGTCGGTGGGGTCGGGCCGCAGCGCGCAGTGCGGGTCGCGGCGGCGTTCGAACTCGGGCGGCGCGCGGCGCGAACAGCGGCCGAGCCTCGGCGCAAGATGACGACCGCGGCCGAGGTCGCGGAGCTCGCGCGCGAGCGGCTCGGGCACCTCGATCACGAGGAGATGTGGGTCCTCGCGCTCGATGGACAGAACGGCGCGCGTGGCTTTCGTCGCGTCGCACAGGGAGGGCTCCACGGCTGCAGCGTCGCCGCGCGCGACATCCTGCGCGCGGGCCTCGTCGAAGCGGCGAGCGCGATCGTGCTCGTGCACAACCACCCGAGCGGCGACCCCACCCCGAGCGTCGAGGACATCGCGATGACGCGGCTCGTGTCGGACGCGGCCGACGTCGTCGGCGTCCCGCTCGTCGATCACGTGGTCATCGCGCGCGATCGACACGCGTCGCTGCTCGAGCTCGGCCTCGTTAGTTAGAGCAAGGGCCGCGCGCTACCACATCCAGCTCGCTGGGTCGCACGAGAGCCCTCCACCGAAGAGGTTGCGGCCCCAGCACTCGACGTTGCCTTTGTCGTCCCAAGCGCACGCGGTGGTCGCGCCGACGGCGATCCGCTTCGGCGTGATGTGGACGCCGATCCGCTGAGGAACCGCGCACAGCTTCAACGTCACAGAGCCCGTCGTGCCGAACATCTGGCGCTCGACGCAACCCTGCGGCGCTGAGCCGAGATCGCAGTTCGCGTCCTCACCCCAGCAGTAGACCTTCTTCTCTCGCGTGAGGGCGCACGAGAGGTGCGACGAGACCGCGATCTGCTCGGCGTCGCGAAGGCCCATCACCGCGACCGCGCCCTTGCGGGGCTCGACGGTGCCGTCGCCGAGCAGGCCGTCCGTGTTGCTTCCCCAGCAAAAGACGGCGCCGGAGCGATCGCGGGCGCACGCGTGGTAGGTGCCGACGCTGACCTCTTCGATGTTCGCGAGCTCCATCATGTGGACCGCCGTCTCGTCGAGCGAGCCCTTCACCTCGCCGAGCAGCCCGCCGCGGAGATCTCCCCAGCAGCCGACCTTGCCCTGCTTCGTCACGGCGCACGCCTGCTTCCACGATCCGGAGAGCTGCACGGCGTCCATGATTGCGATCGTCCGCGGACCCGGCGGCGGCCCGTCTTTGCGTGAGGTCATCGTGAACGACGGGCCCCAGCAGAGGACCTTGCCGGCGCGGGTGATCGCGCAGCTCGCGAGGTTCGTCACCGCGAGCGAGGCGACGTCGCTGATCCCGTCGACCTTGCTCGCCGGCAGCGCGTCCGCGGGCGCGTCGAACCAGCCGTTCGCGGACGCTCGCGTGTTGCCCCAGCACGACACGGTGCCGTCGGTGTGGACCGCGCAGCCGCGGTTGTCGGTGAGCGCGACCGAGCTCACCGCGTCGAGCGGAGCGATCGCGAGACCCGTGGGAAAATACTGGTTGCGCGTCCCGATGCTCGTCGGCGTCTCGGTGCTGCGCGGCCACTCGCCGCCGCACGTGACCGCGCCGTCGAAATGAATGACGCAGAGGTTCGCTCCGCCCATCACGACCTCGCGCGCGGAGCCGATCGGTCGCGAGCCGGGCGGGAGCGAAGCGCTCGTCGAGGGGCTCGCGGGCGCGCTCGAGGTCGCCGACGCTGCGCCGCTCGCGGTCGTCGCGCTCGTCGCGGTGCTGCTCGTCGCGGCGCTGCCCGGAGCGGATGGAGACGCGGCCTCACCGCACGCCGACACACCCAAAATGAGGAACGCGGCGAGGTATCGCATCGCGCGGTATACGCGCGCGACGCGAGGAAATTCCCTCGCGATCAGCGCCCGCGTGGCGGCCGCGACGGGCGCCGCGGCTCCTCGGGTTCTTCACGGGGCAGGGGAGGGGGCAGCGCGCGACGTCCCTTCGTCGCGGACGCCGGCGGCGGTGGCAACGGCGGAGGCTCCCACGCGTTGCGCTTCGGCTTGGCGGCCGGCATCGTCGCCGAGGATTTCCCGCGCGCAGCGGGGATCGCCACCGACGACTTCCTTCGCTTCGGCGGCGCGGCCGGCGCGTCGTGGCCCGCAGCGGCTGGCTCTTCGGGCTCGAGCCACTCGAGCCGCACATCCATGGTCTCGCGTCGAATCGGCGGCTCTCCGCGGCCGACCGCGCCGATGCGCACGCTCAGCTTGCGCTTCTTGTCGTCGTGCGCGCCGGCGTTCTCTTCGGGCTCGAGCCACGAGACGTCGACCTCCATCGTCTCCTTCCGCGGCGGCGGCGGTAAGCGCGGCGGGCGGGGCACACCAGCCTTCGGGGGGCTCGTCTTCGTGGCCGGTTGCTTGTCGTTCGAAGCGCGCCTCGGAGGTCGTGTCGATGGCATTCTCCTCAGAATACGCGAGGCGCGGCGAGAGCGCACGGCCAGCGGCTTGCGGCATCGCGCCCTGCGTGGCAGCCGTACCGCGTGCGCGACGACTACGAGCTCTCCCGGCGCGGTGCGCTCCTCGCCCTCTTGTCCGCGCCCCTCGCCGCGTGTGCGTCGCGCCCGCCGCCGCTCCAAGGCGATCCGACGATCGAGCGCGCGCGCATCGATCGCACCCGCGTCGCGCTCGCGCTCGACCCTCGCGAGCGGACCTTCACCGCGACCGCGCGCCTCGAGCTCGCGTTCGAACGCGTGCCGATCCCGAAGGGCACCGCGCGACCGAGCGAGGAGCAAGAGACCACGTTCGCGTTCGACGCGCTCGATCTCGAAATCGAGAGCGTGACCTCCGAGGGACAGCGACGCGAGTTCTCTGTCGAGGGTGGCAAGCTGCTCGTCGATCTCCAGCGCACCGGCGCCGAACGCCCGCGCGAAGAGCTCGAGATCCGCTACTCGGGCGGCGCGTCGCGTGGGCTCGTGTTCGCGGGGGACGCCGTGTACTCGGTCTTCGACACGCGGCGCTGGGTACCGTGCACGTTCGCGCCCTCCGAGCGCAGCGTGTTCGAGATCTCCGCGTCGATCGAGGGCGCGCGCGACCTCGTGATGATCGGGCCCGGCGGCGCGATCGTCGAGCCGGGCGCCGCAGCCGCGAGCTCCGCGCACTACCCCGCGTACCTCGCGGGCTTCGTCCTCGCGCCGCTGCGGGTCGTCCACGCGGAGGTCCGCTCGGGCCTCGACGTTTGCATCGCGCACGAGCGCACGACGCCCGCCGACGCGATCGCTCGCGCGCGCGACGTGCTCCCGAAGATGCTGCGTTTCTTCGAGGAGCGCGCCGGCCTCGCTTATCCCGAGAAGGCCTACGCGACAGCCTTCGTCCCCGGAAACCCGATGCAGGAGTACGCGGGCTTCTCGGCGCTGCCGGCAGGGTACGCCTGGGATCTCGCAGCCGATCCGCGCGAGGACTGGCTGCTCGCGCACGAGCTCTCCCACTCCTTCTGGGGCAACCTCGTCACATGCCGCACGTGGGCTGACTTCTGGCTCAACGAGGCCCTCGCGACCTTCATGACCGCCGTTTGGAAGGAGCACGCCTTCGGTCCCGCGGAGTACGAACGCGAGCTCGCGATCGCCGAGCGCCGCGTGCAAGCTCTCCTCAAGGCCGACAAGGCGAAGCCTCTCTGTCTCACGGAGGGCGCGTCGGTCGAGGACGCGTCGGGCTCGCTCGGTTACTCCGAGGGCCTGCTCGTCCTCGACGAGCTCCGTCGCGCCGCAGGCGACGCAGCGTTCTTCGAGCGGCTCGCGACCTTCACGAAGAGCTTCGCCGCGAGCGCCGGCGCGACGACCTCGGACCTCTTCGTCGCGCTCGCGGGTTCGACGGACGCCCCGCGTTTCACCGAACGAGCGAAGCAGCGACCCGCGCCGCGTGTGCCCCCCGACGCGCGCCCGAGCGCCGAGCTCGCCGCGGTCGCGCTGCGCGATGACGCTGGTGATCGACCGCGTTTTCACGCCCTCGCCGAGCTCGCGCGACGCTGCGCGCCCGGCGCCGCGTCGAGCCCTTGTGAGGACGTCGCGACCCGAATTCGCCCGCTCGCTGCGTCCCCAGGTCGCCTCCTCTCGACGGCCGCGCGTCGCGTGCTCGGCGCTTCACGCGCAGCGTTCTTCGAGCGCGCCCGCCGCGGCGCGAACGTCTCCTCCGCAGCGTCGCTCGCGTCCGCGCGCGCCGCCGGCGCCGAGCTCGTGCGCCTCACACCCGAGAACCCCACCGGTCGCGATTTCCTCGTCGGCGACCCGGCGAGCTACACCGCGCTCGTCCCCGAGGATCTCACCGCGCTGGTCGCCACACTCGACGCCGCCCACGCGGTAGAGCTCCCGATTTTGGTATCGACGTTCGCGCTACCCGGCGCGCCCTCGCGAGGCGACGCGCGCCTCTTTCACGACGAGGCTCTGCACGAGCGCGCGGCCGCGTTCTGGCAAGACCTCGCGCGCGCGATCGGTCAGCACCCCGCGGTCGCAGCGTTCGACCTCTTGAACGCGCCCCACCCCGAGGCCAGCGCTCGCATCTTCGACGCGACCGATCCGCGCCTCGCCGAGTGGCGCGCCGCCGCTCGCGACACCGCGGCGGACGTGAACCGCCTCTACACGCGGCTCGTCGCGGCGATCCGCGCAGTGGATCCGGTCACGCCGATCGTCGTCTCGAGCTCCCTCGCGGCCTCGCCGTCGGCCTTCACCGAGCTCGAGCCCGTCGACGACGACGCCATCCTCTACGCGTTCGACATGTTCGAGCCGCGCCTCTTCACCTCGCGCGACAACCGCGGGCTCTACAAATACCCCGGGCCGATCCCTCGCGACGCCGACCGCACCGGCGACACCGACGTCTGGGATCGCAGCGCGCTCCGCGCCGCGCTCGAGCCCGTCGCCGAGTTCGCCCGCAAGCACAAGCTCCCACCCGCGAGGATGTTCTGCGGCGCCGTCGGCTGCTCGCGCGAGAGCCCTGGCGCCGCCGTGTGGCTCGACGACGCCCTCTCCATACTCGACGAGCTGGGCTTCGGCTGGGCTTACAGTCCTGTTCGCGAACAGGAGCCGGCCAAGCCGTCCAAGCCGTCCAAACCAGCCAAGCCGTCGAAGAACGCGCCCGAGCTCTGGCCCGTCGTCGAGAAGCACCTGCATCGTTGAACCACAGTCTGCGAACATCTTTGTAAGCGTTAGACTGTCGGCTCCAGGATGTGCGCGCCCTCGCTTGTGGAGGCGACCGCGTTTGAGTAGGAGCCCCACGTGAGCTATCGCGAGGTCTCGGGGTCGAAGCCGCTTGTCATCGCCGCATTCAGTGGTCGCGTCTTCGGGCTCGACCCTGCGACTGGACGCCCCGTTTGGGGACGCGAGTCCGATGCCGGCAGCGTCGTTCGAATGGCGGTGGACGGCGAGCTCCTGTTCACGCTGATCGGGGGCGTGCTCGAGTGCCTCGAGCGCGCGACGGGGAAGCTGCATTGGGAGCTCAACACCGCGGGGGAGACGCTCGTCGCCGATGACGGCGTCCTTTATGTCGCGGCGCGGAGCCGCGTCTGGGCGATCTCTTATTCGGGAGAGCAGCTCTGGGACGCGATGCTTCAGGGCATGGACTCCGAACCCGTCGCGATCGCCGCCGGCAATCAGGTCGCCCAGGTCGACCTGACACGCGCGGCGCTCTGGAGATCGACCTGACTCGCGCGGAGCGCGAGCGCGCCGTCGAAGCGAGCGAGTGAGGGTTTATTACAATATTGTAAACGATGCGCTCACTTGTGCACGGTGAGCGTGAACTCGCCCGCGCTCGCGTCCGACGTGTCGATCCAGAGATAACGTGTTTGGCCGGCGCTCACGCTCGCGGTCACCTGCGAGCTCGTGGTGTTGGATGGGCTGCTGCAGTCGAGCTCCTGGCCCTGGCAGTCCATCCGGATATAGCTGACACTGTCGAAACCAGAGGTCGTCAGATCGATGGTGTAATCACCGGACTGGGTGAACGTGAGCGCATAGACGGCGTCGGGGCCGGCGCCCGCTTGGTTGCAGCCCTCGGCGGTGTCGTCGGGGCTCAGGCCGATGAGGCTGCCGCGAAGCACATAGGGCCCTGGGCCGTCGATGGTGATGGGGACTGGGTCGTCGCAGGTGCCGCCGCGCGAGAGGTCGAGCGTAAGGCTGTATTCACCGGCGGCGAACTGTGCGGTATCGACGAAGAGGTAAACAGTCGAGAACGCGCTCACCCAGCCGCTGATGACCTCGCCCGCGGGTGAGCCCACGTTGTCATGACAGGACAGTTGGCTCGAGGGGCCGTCGCAGGTGTCGCGCGAATAGAGCACAGTGTCGAAGTTGGTCCCGGCGTTCGTGAGCGTGGCGGACAGGTGCCCGTCGACCTGGGGGGTAATGGCGTAGACCTTCTCGGGGCCGAGCCCGATGCCCGGGGGGCATCCAGTGTCCCCGACCGGTTGATGAGATGCAGCCGAGACCGTGGCGAGCGACCCCGTGAGCACTGTAGTGCCGGCGGAGAGATTGACCGCTTCGGCGGTCGAGCACTCCGACTCCTCGACGAGGCAGTCGCTCGAGCAGCCGTCGCCGCTCGCCTTGTTGCCGTCGTCGCAGCTCTCGGTCGGCTCGATCGCCGAGTTGCCGCACTCTGGCTTACAGCCGTCGTACTGGAGAATGCACGTCGGCGAACACGTGACGCCGGCCGGGTTTGCGAAGCCGATGTCCACGCAAGATGCGCCCGCCAACGCGAGCCCGTCGCACTGCTCGACCCCCGAGACGACGCCGTCGCCGCAGAAGCCTGGCGAGCCGCCGCCACCCTCGGAGCTGACGCCGCCGGAGCCACCGCGCGACGCGCCGGAGCCGCCGTCGCCGTCGACGATGCGAACCGACCGACAATCACAAGCAGCCGAGAAGACCAAGAGCGCGGCCGCGAGCCCAAAGGAAGCTTTCATGCTCGAAGCGCACCCTCGATCCGAATGAGCGTCAAGCCAGGCGAGCTCAGCACTTGGTGGGTGCGCGACGTCTCCGCGAGGCTAAGCTCGAGTCGGGTGAGGGCGCCGCTCTTCTGTTCGGTCGTCGTCTTGGGGGTCGGCTGCTCGAGCTCCACGGGGACCTCGCTCGGCATCGCAGCCGCCGAGGCTGCAGTGAACATCGCGGCAGCCGCGATCGTCCACGAGGCTACTGGAGACTGCTACTCGGTCTGCAGCTACGGCACGGTGTGCAATCGACAGACGGGGTTCTGTGTGGCTCCGTCGGAGCTCCCAGCGCCCACGGTCCCATCGACGGAGGTCACGCTCGACGAGCGCTGCGCTGCGGCCCACCACGAGCTCGTCGAAGACAGAAGGGCTGGTTTGGGTGACAAGCACCCAGCCGTGCAATCGCTGGAGGCGGTCATCGCTCGGTGCGCGGAGCTCACCGCCGCGCCCGACGAGACGACGCAGCGCTGCGGCCCGCTCGACTTGGATATCGTGTTGCTCAAAGTCGACGGCTACGGGGCAAACCACCCCTCGGTCAAAGCGGCAGCGGGCGCGCTCGACGAGTGTCGCTCTTCAGCTCGGCGCGCACCGCACTGAATGACAGCGCTGTCAGCCTGTGCTCTCCGTGGGGCCGGCAACCCACTTCGCGGCGAACATGCTGAAGGGCACCGAGACGAGCGCGGAGAGCACGACCGCTCCGATGAGCCACTTGCCCAGGTCGGCTTGGAGGCTCGGCACCATCAAGAGCGCGACGATGACCATGCCGGTAAAGACGGGGGTTGCGAGGATCCAAATCCAGAAGGCGGGCTTGCTCGTCATAGGGGTCTCTCCAGAACCCGACCTCTCTTGCACGCGACGGGCCGACCGACCGCGCCCGAGTTTTATCGATTGGAGCCTCCAGCGACGCGCAAGGCCTGCTCCTTTCACGCGAATGGGTGTTGGATTTTGCAGGCAGCACCTCGCGGGAAAACTCGGCAAAAACCGTGCGTTACGTCGGGGCGGCGTCGAGTGCGCTCGCGGCTAACGTCCAGTCATTCGCTTACTGAACTGTAACTGGCTCGCTCATCGCGCCGAACGGGCAGGCTCAGCGGAGTCGCCGCCGCGGGCCTTCTCGCGGACGGCGTCGAGCTGATCCATCCAGCGATCGAATTGGGGTCGCTGGTCGGGCGCGAGGACGTCGCGGATATCGGCGCGCATGCGCGCCCTCAGCGCTTGGACCTCGGGCTGCACGGGTCGCGTCGCCTGACCCATCGCGAGATCGTATTGCGTGAGGATCTCCTCGATCTTCGCGAGCTGCTTCGCGTCGAGGTCGAGCTTGCGCTCGAGCGACCAGAGGAAGACGCCGTGGCGCGAGCCCCGCTCGGCGGCGTCGAAGGTGTCGATCGCGCGGCGGGCCTCGAAGACGTGGCCGACCGCGAGCCCGGTCAGCGTGCCGAGCACGAACATCCCAGCGAGCGCGAGGCGGACGGTGGTGAGGCTGTTCATGGTTCGATCCAGACGGGCGCGGGGCCCGCGTCGGGCGCGCTCGAGATCTCGGAGGTGACGCGGACCTCGGCCCAGAACGCGATGGCGACGGTGAGCAGAGCCACGCTCGCGCCGACGGCGAGCGCACGGCGCGAGATGCTGCGTGTCCGCGCGCGCGCGGCGAGATCGGCGCTGAACATCGCCTCGAGGCGCGCGTCGATCGCCGGGGCGAGGTGCGTGGGGGCGACGATGCCCTGCGTCGCGTCGCGCAGGCGTCCGAGCTCGCGAACCACTGAATCCGGCTCACTCATGGCTCATGCCCTTTCGCAGATTGGTGAGCGCTCGCAGGTTGCGCTGCTCGACCGCGCCCTCCGTAATCCCGAGTGTGACCGCGACCTCGCGCGAGGTCATGCCCTCGAGGTGGCGGAGGACGACGACGACCCGCTGCTCGAACGGGAGCAGGTCGAGCAGCCGCGCGAGCTCGATCGACGCGAGGAGCTGCGCCTGCGTCACCCCTCTCGAAGAAGGGATCGACTCGTCGACCGGGGCGGCCTCGCGCAGGGCGCGGGCGCGGCGCAGATCGATCGCGACCCGCGTGAGGATCGTGAGGAGAAACCCGACGATCTCGCCGCGCTCTTCGTAGCGACCCTCGGAGAGCGCGGTGAAGGCGCGCGCGTAGGTTTCTTGAACAGCGTCCTCGGAATCCGCGGGCTGGCCGAGCAGGCGCATCGCGGCTCGAAAGAGCCGATCCTGCGTCGCCGCCACGATCGGGCTGAAGGCTGCGGCTCCTGACCTCGCGACCCGATCGGCCAGCTCCCTCGTGCGCGTCACGCGTCGCTCCGAGGTTCGTGGTGCGCTTCGAGGGTGGGCAAGGGAGCTCTACGGTGGAGGATCGCTCGAGGGGCGTCATGGTGCGCTCGCCTCCGCGTCGGGGGCCGGCGGCGGCGCTTCGCTCGGTGGCGGTGGCGGCGCGGTCGGCTCCTGCTTCGGCTTCGGCTTGCGACGGACGAGCGCTCGCAGGCGCTCGACCACCACGAAGAACGACGGCACGACGAGCAAGCTCAGCAGCGTCGAGAGCGCGAGTCCACCGAGCACCGCGGCGGCCATGGGCCGGCGCGTCTCGGCGCCCGGACCGAGGGCGAGCACCGCGGGGATCGCGGCCATCATCGTCGCGACCGTCGTCATGAGGATCGGCCTGAAGCGGGTGGGGCCCGCGACGAGCATTGCGCCTCGCGCGTCGAGCGTCGGGTCGTGCTCGCGAACCTGGTTCGCGTACTCGACGAGCACGATCGAGTTCTTCTTCACGATGCCCATGAGGAGCAAGAGGCCGATCATGCTGAAGACGTTGAGCGTCGCGCCGATCGCCGCGAGTCCGAGCACCGCGCCCGAGACCGCGAGCGGCAAGATCGTGAGCACCGTGACGGGGTGGATGAACGAGTTGAACTGGCTCGCGAGCACCATGTACGCGACGAGCACGCCGATGAAGAGCGCGAACCAGAGATCCTTCGTCGTGTCGTCGAGCTGCGCGGCCTGCCCGCCGACGACAACCCTGTAACCGACGGGCAGCTCGCTCCCCATGCGCTTCACGCGGTCGATGACCTCGGCCTGCGAGTGGCCCGGCGCGACGTTGCCCTGGATGCGGATCGCGCGCTCGCGATCGACGCGCGTGATCGATTGCAGGACGGGGCGCTCCTCCTTCGTGATGAGGAGCGACAGCGGGACGAGCTCGCCGGTCGCCGAGCGCACGCTCAGCCGATCGATGTCCTCGGGGCGCGAGCGCTGCGCCGCGAGCAGCCGCGTGCGGATGTCGACGCGGCGGCCGCCGACGTCGAACTTGCCCGCGGTCGCGCCGCTCACGAGGGCGTTCACGGTGTTCGCGAGCTCCTCGGCGGAGACCCCGAGCTCACCGGCGCGACGTCGATCGGGCGTGATCTGCACCTCGGGCGTGCCGACCTGGTAGTCGGACTGGAGGTCGACGACGGCGCCGCTCGCGCTCAGATCGTCGAAGATTTGCTGGGATTTATCGATCAGCGTGTCCCAGTCGGAGCCGCGCACCGTGAAGTCGATCGGGCTGCCGCGTTGCGCGCCGAAGCTCTGCTGCGAGGGATCGCGCACGCTCACGCGCAGCCCGGCGATCTTGCCGAGCTCGCGACGGAGCTTCGTGCCGAAGTCGGCTGCCGACACCGAGCGCCGCTCGCGCGGCACGAGCGTCACGCTGATGAGTCCGTTCGAGCCGTTCAGCGTGAGGATCGCCGAGTCGACCTCGGGCTGCGCGAGCATCCACTGCTCGGCCTGGCGAAGGATGGGCTCGGCGGCAGCGAGCGTCGTGCCGCTGTCGGTGCGGAGGCGGACCTCGAGCCTGCCTTGGTCTTGGGTGGGCGCGAACTCGGTCGGCAGCTGCTTCGCCGCGGTCGCCGTCCCGGCCACGACGAGCGCTGCTGCGACGAGCGCGAGCACGGGTCGCTTGAGCGTGATGGAGAGGACGCGGCGGTAGAGACCCTCGAACAGCTTGAAGCTGCGATCGACCGCGCGCCCGACGACGGTGCGCCCCTCGCGCGAGGCGTCGAGGATCTGCGCGCAGCGCGCGGGTGCGAGCGTGACCGCCTCGAAATACGAGATCGCGACCGCGATCGAGAGCGTCACGCCGAACTGGAAGAAGAACTTGCCGACGACCCCGCGCATGAAGATGACCGGGAGGAAGATCGCGATGATCGCGATCGTCGCGGCGAGCGCGGCGAAGGTGATCTCCTTCGTCCCTTCGGAGGCCGCGCGCCGTCGCTCTTTGCCCATCTCGGCGTGCCGATAGATGTTCTCCATCACCATGATCGCGTCGTCGACGACGAGCCCGATCGACAGCGAGAGCCCGAGCAACGTGAACGTGTTCAGGGTGAAGCCGAGGAAGTAGATGACCGCCACCGTCCCGAGCAGCGACATCGGGATCGCGAGGATGACGTTGAGCGTGCTCGAGAGGCTCCCGAGGAAGAGCCAGCAGACGAGCGCCGTGAGCGCGAGCGCGAGGCCGAGCTCGAGGTAGATCTCGTGGACCGACTCCTCGACGAAGCGGGTCGTGTCGGAGAGGACCTCGACCTTCATCCCGGGAGGCAGGGATTTCTCGAGGTCGGCGACCTGCGCGCGGACCTGGGACGCGACCTCGATCGAGTTCGAGCCGCGCTGCTTGAGGACACCGAGCACCTGCACGTTGACGCCGTTCAAGCGCGCGATGCTCGAGCGATCCTCGAAGCCGTCCTCGACGAGCGCGACGTCGGAGAGCTTCACCAGCGTGTCGCCCTCCTTGCGGACGACGAGGTTGCGGAAGGCCTCGAGATCGAGCGCCTCACCGAGCAGGTGCACGTTCACCTGGCGCTCGCCAACGTCGAGGACGCCGCCGGGGAGCTCGACGTGTTCGCGGCCGATCGCGCCGAGCACGTCGTTCACCGCGACGTTGCGATCGACCATCTTCCGCGTGTCGAGCCACACGCGCACGTTGCGGGCGGTGTAGCCGTCGAGGGTGATCTGCCCCACGCCGGGCACGGTCTGCAGGCGCTCCTGGACTTGATAGCGAGCGACGTCCGAGAGCAGCTGCCGCGAGAACGGACCCGAGACGCCGACGGTGATGATCGGCGTGTCGTCGGGGTTCGACTTCGACACGGTCGGCGCGGGCACGTCGCGCGGGAGCTGTCGTTGCGCCTGCGCGACGCGCGCCTGCACGTCCTGCAAGGCGAGGTCGATGTTGCGGTTCATGTCGAACGCGACCGTGATGCGCGCGCCGCCCTGACGAGAGACGCTGGTCGTCTCCTGTACGCCCTCGACCTGCGAGAGCGCTTGCTCGAGAGGCTCGACGATCTCGCGCTCGACCGACGCGGGCGCCGCGCCGGGCCAGCTGACGCTTACAGTGATGTTAGGATAATCGACGTCGGGGTACTGGCTCACGCCGATGCGCGAGCCCGCGATGAGGCCGAAGAGCACGAGCACGGCCATCAGCATCCAGGCGAACACCGGGTTTCGAATCGAGACGTCGGTGAGGCTCACGGCGCTGCCCCCGACTGCGTCGCGGAGCTGAGCGGCGTCGCGACCTCGGTGTCGCGGACGCGCGCGCCGTCCGTGAGCGGCTCGGCGCCGCGCAGGACGAGCCGATCGCCGACGGCGAGGCCGGTGCGCACCTCGACGAAGCCGTCGCGTGTCCCCATCCCGAGCGTGACCGAGCGCTCGCGGGCGACGCCGTCCTCGATCACGTAGGCGATGAAGCCGCGCTCGCTCGGGCGCACCGCGGACTTCGGGACGACGACTGCGTCCGCGGGCTCGGCGACGGGGATGGTCACCTCGCAGAACGTGCCCGGCCGCGGCGGCGACGCGGTCTTCGCGGTGCTCGTCGGAGCGACGGGCGCGCCGACCTCCGCGACGATCTTTACCATGCGCGTGTCGTCGTCGGCGGCGCCCGAGACGAGCGTTACCTTCGCCGCGCGCGTCTCGGTGGACTCGCGCAGCTTGAAGGTGACGCCCATCCCTGGATGCATCGCGAGCGCCTCGTCGGGCGTCACCGAGAAGCGAAGGCGCAGCGGCTCGGTGCGGAGCAGCGTCGCCATCACGTAGCCGGGGGTGACGTATTGCCCGGTGTCGACCGTGCGCGTCTGGATGATCCCGGCGATCGGCGCGCGCACGCTCGTGTCACGCAGGTTGAGCTCGGCGACCTTCAAGGCCTCGCGTGCGAGCGCGGCCTCGGCGGCGGCGGTCGCGGAGCTCGTCTTGAATTGCAGGACCTCGTCCTGCGAGATGAGTCCCGGCGAGGTCTTGTTCGCGTTGTCGCGCCGGGCCGAGAGCAAGCGTGCCGTCTCGGCCTGCGCCTCGGCGCGCGAGACCTCGGCGCGCGCGCTGTTCGCTGCGAGCTTGAAGCGCTCGGCGTCGATCTCGACGAGCGCGCTGTCGGCCGCGACCACCTGGCCCTCGCTGAAGAGGACTTTGTCGACGACGCCCGCGACGCGCGACGTGACCTGCACGCGCTCGTAGGCCTCGATGCGACCCGACGCGGACACCGCGTACTCGAGGCGCTGCAGCTTCACGGGGGCGACGTCGACTGGGAAGGCCGGGGCGCCCGCGCGCCCGCTCGCCGAGCCGCTGCCTTTGCCGCCTTTGCCACCCTTTCCGCAGCCGAGCAGCAGCGCGGTGGCGACGACCGCGAGGACCGCCGTTCTCCTCTGTCTCGAGATCACGACCCGAGAACGGCCGAGCTCCCCGATTCCCTATGGCGGAGCGAAAAAGGTTGGCACGTGTGAACTAGACCCTCTCGAGGAAACCGCGGGCGAAGCCGGCGAATTGCTCGGGCCGATCCTCGTGGGGGAAGAGCTTCGCGCCGCGCAGGCTCTCGAACTCGACGGGCCCTTTGAAGGTCGACACCATCGCGCGCGCCTTCGCGATGGGGAAGAACGGATCGTCCGTCCCCCAAAGGAGCTGCACCGGCACGCGGATGCGCTCGTGCGCGGCCGTGAGGCGCGCGTCGAACTCGCGCGACAAAGTCTGGAGCACCCTGAGCTGTCGCCTCAACACGCGCTCGTCGCGGAGGAGCGGCTCGACGAAGAGCCCGAAGAACTCCGAGTCGATGTAGTCGGGGTCTTCGAAGCAACCGCCGAACCCGAGCGCGGACCGTCGAATCATACGCGAGCCGAGCATCGCGCGGAGGAGCAGGTCGGCGCGCGGGAGTCGCGACGCGAGGACGAGCCCCGCGAGCAGCGGCGACATGAAGCCGGGGATCTCGGTGTCCGCGAGCACGAGCCCCGCGACGCGCGGATCCTCGGCCGCGAGCAGGCGCGCGACGAAGCCGCCGCTGTCGTGCGCGAGCACCGCGTAGCGCTCGAGGCCGAGCCGATCGACCGCGGTTCGCACGCTCGCAGCGTGCGAGACCAAATCGACGGGCGCGGACGCGTCGCTCTCCGATTGGCCGACGCCAGGCAGGTCGATGAGGTGGCAGCGAAACGTGCTCGCGAGGTGCGGGACGATCCGCCTGAAGGTCGCCGCGTCGAGCGGCCAGCCGTGGATGAAGAGGACGTCGAGCACGCCCTCGGCTGCGTCGGGTCCGAACGTCCACGCTGCGACTCGGCTGTGTCCGATGTCGAGCTTTTGCTGAGGTCGCGCGCGAAGAGCGCGGCGGAGCTCGTTCTCGGTGGGCGGGGTGAAGCGAGCGATCGACGGTGCGGACGCGAGCATGGTGAGCCTCCTTTTGGACGCACACTCTCTGCGTCTCCGACCTCGCGCCCTCAATTACCTCCCGAGGTAAGCGCGGCGCTCGCGGTCGAGCGCTACGTTCAGCGAACGATGCGAAAGACCGAGCCCCGCGTGTTCCCCGCGCTCATCCGACACTGGCGCGCGCGCCGCGGCCTCAGCCAGCTCGACCTCGCGCTCGCCGCCGAGGTCTCCGCGCGCCACGTGAGCTTCCTCGAGACGGGGCGCGCCCAACCGAGCCGCGACATGGTGCTCCGGCTCGCCGCCGCGCTCGACGTCCCGCTCCGCGATCAGAACGCGCTCCTCCAAGCAGCGGGCCTCGAGGAGGCCTTCAACGACGACCCGCGCTCCGATCTGTGTGCTCCGGTCATTGCGCTCGCGATCCGCCGCATGCTCGAGCAGCAGGAGCCCTTCCCCCTCACGGTGCTCGACCGTCGCTATGACGTTGTTCAAATGAACGCGGCGGCCCAGCGCATCTTCCCGCGGTTCGTCGCCGACCCGAGCGCGGTCGGGGACGGGCCGATCAACGTCTACCACATGCTCTTCGATCCACGCCTCGCGCGGAGCTTCATCCACGATTGGGAGAACGTCGCGCGCGGCATGTTGAGCCGCCTGCACCGCGAGTTCCTCGAGCGCCCCGCCGACGTCGAGCTCGGCGCGCTGCTCCGCTCGCTCACCGAATACGAGGGCGTCCCGCGCGACTGGCATTCGCCGGATTTCACGCGCGCGAGCGAGCCCTGTCTTTCGTTCCGCCTCACCCGAGGCGAGCTCGAGCTCGGCTTCCTCACCACCATCACCGCGTTCAACGCCCCGCAGAACGTGACCCTCGACGAGCTCCGGATCGAGAGCTACTTCCCCCTCGACGAGGCCACGCGACGAGCCTGCGAGGCCCTCGCTGCGACCGGCCAGAAATCGAGCCCCCCAGACGAATAGCTGACCCGATCCGCGGGGTCGGGTTACGCTCCTCGGGCGCTGCATGGGTCTTGCCGAGTCGATCCAGTTCTATTCGAAGACGGATGTGGGCCGCGTCCGTGATCTCAACGAAGACAATTTCCTCGTAGACAAGAAGCTCGCGCTGTCGATCGTCGCAGACGGTATGGGTGGCCACGCAGCCGGCGAGGTCGCAAGTGCGATCGCGGTCCGCGTCATCCATCAGGAGATGCGCAAGCGCTACGACCTCATCCGGGCCTACGGCACGGGGCAGGCGACGCGCGATGGCGCCCGCGAGATCCAGTCCGTGATGGAGTCTGCGGTGCTGCGCGCGTGCTCGCGTGTCCACGAGGAGGCCAAGGCCGACGCCTCGAAGCGAGGCATGGGCACGACGCTCTCGTCGCTCATGGTCACCGGCTCGCACGGCTTCGTCGCGCACGTCGGCGACAGCCGCATCTACCTCTACCGAGACGGCAAGATCCAGCAAATCACCGAGGATCACACGGTCTTCAACGAGCTCATCCGCCGCGGCCGGCTCACGCGCGAACAGATCGAGAAGGTCGCGCAGAAGAACGCCGTCACGCGCGCCGTGGGCGTCTACGAGCGCGTCGACGTCGACACGTTGATGCTCGAGCTCCTGCCGGGCGACCAGTTCCTCCTCGCCTCGGATGGGCTCCACGGTTACATCAACCACGTCGCCGAGCTCGAGCCCTTCTTCGAGGACGACGACGGCGAGCGCGCCTCGAGTGAGCTCATCGAGCTCGCGAACAAAAAGGGCGGCAAGGACAACATCACCTGCGTCCTCGTGCGCATCGGCCGCGCCGATCAGAAGGACGCGGAGCGCGCGCGTCGCCTCGCCCTGCAGCGCGAGGCCCTGCGCAACATGCCGCTCTTCTCGAAGCTCCAAGAGCGCGAGCTCCTGCGCGTGATGCAGGTCGCCGAGGTCGTCGAGTTCGAGGCCGGCCAGGACGTCGTGCGCGAGGGTGATCGCGGCGACGAGCTCTTCATCGTCGTCGACGGCGTGCTCCAGATCATGCGCGGCGAGCAGATCCTCAGCGAGGTCGGGCCCGGTGAGCACTTCGGCGAGATGGCGCTCATCCGCGCGACACCTCGGTCCGCGACCGTGCGCGCAGTCGAGCGCGCCGAGCTCCTGCAGATCCGCCGCGGCGACTTCTTCTCGATCGTGCGCAAGGAGTACGAGCTCGCGGTGAAGCTGCTCTGGCAGTTCCTGGGCGTGCTCGCCGATCGCCTCGATCAGACCTCGCGCGATCTCTCGACCGCAAAAGAAGAGCTCGCCGCCGAAGACATCAGCGACGCCATCGCCGAGGACGAGGACGAGGCCGCAGCCGCAGCGAGCCGCTCGGGCGAGCGCGCGCGGGAGAGCTCTCCGGACGCGCGCAGCGCCAAGATCGCGAAGAGCGACGCGCGCGAAGCGCCGCGTTCGATCACGAATCCCTACGCGGAGACCATGCCCTCGGTGAGCTCCGACGTTCGAAGCGCCCTGCGCTCGAAGCTCGCGCCGCTCGCCTCGGCGAAGCCCGCGGCAGCCCCCGAAGGCGACGCGCCCGTGAGCGTGACCCGTCCCGCGTCGGTGCCCGATCTCAACGCGCAGGCCGCGGCGTTGCTCGAGGCCCGCGGCCCGTCGTCGCTCGATCCTTCGAGCCTCGAGCCTCCGCCGAGCGCAGCTCTGCCGGCTCCGGCTGCTGGCGCTCCGACCGACGGCACGCCGGATGAGCCCTGAGGTCGGCTCGCGCGCGCGGCTCGTCGCGTCCATCGCCGCGGGTCTCTCGCTGATCGTCGGCGCGGAGAGCGCGCGTGCCGCCGAGCACTCGGGTGAGCCTCTCGTCGCAGGCGAGCCTCTCATCATGCGAGAGCCCGGCTACGTCGTCGACGTGCCCGACGCCGTCGAGGCGCGCGACCCCTTCGATCTCGAGCTCCACCTCACCTACGACCTCGACTACGACCAGAGCCTCATCCAACGTCGACAGGGCGACGCGGATCCTGTGCCGATCGCGACGTTCGCGCGGCTGAGCTCGCGCCTCGTCCCCGAGCTCCGCGTCGGTCTTTTCCACGATTTTGCTGCGACGGCGCGGCTGCCGATCATCCTCTCGCAGACGGAGGATCTCTCGCCGCCACCCGGTGGACACGCGGGCTCGATCACCGGCGCCGGCGAGACCCTCTTCGACGTTCCCTTTCGCTCGCCGGAGCGCAGCGGCATCGATTACCTCGCGCTCGGCTTCCTCGTCGGCGTGATGAACCAGACGCGCGAGCCGCGTTTTCCCACGTGGATCTTCAACGTCGAGGCGCGCATCTCCGTCGGCCGCACCGTCGCGCCCTGCAACCAATCTCCCCCCGAGGGGCAGGTCTCATGCGCGTCGCCGGGTGACATCGATCGGGACGGCGCGACCGACACGGGTGAACCCGACGGCGCGCCCGAGCTCGACCCCGGTTCGAACCGCGGCACGACCACGCTGGTTTTTTCCACGTCACTCTCGCGTCGCGTGCGCTACTTCGAGCCGTTCGGCTCCCTCGAGGCCTCGGTCGAGATCCCGTACGCGGGCACGCCGCTCGCCGCGGCCACTCAACACGGCGAGTCCCTCCCGCCCATCCGCGGCGAGGCCGAGTTCGGCGTCGGCATCATCCCGTGGGAGAGCCGCGAGCGCTTCTCTCGCGTGTGGATCGACGCGCGCGTGACGGGTGGCTTCGCGACGCGCGGCCCCGACTACTCACCGCTCTACGACGCGCTCGGCTCGTCGAACGCGCCGTCGTTGCGTGAGCCTGTCGCGACCGCGGACGGCAACGTCTATCAGAACGGCGTCACCGTCGCGGACGCGCACGGGACGCTCGGCTTCCGCGGCTCGTTCGTGTGGCGCGCGAGCTCGCTCATCGAGCTCGGCCTCGGCCTGAGCATCAAGCACGTGTTCGAGCACGCGATCGCCGACGATCAGCGCTGCGACGCCGCTGGCGGCGACAGCTGCGATCCACCGACGAATCCGCTCTTTCGAGAGTCCATCGGCGGCGAGGACGGTCGCTTCATCAGCACCGGC
Source organism: Polyangiaceae bacterium (assembly GCA_046351325.1). GTDB lineage: Bacteria > Myxococcota_A > Polyangia > Polyangiales > Polyangiaceae > Xiheicaenibacterium. The sequence goes on from JAXLYR010000003.1 coordinate 983,812, forward strand.
GGGCTGCGCGTGAACGTAAAGGCAACGGGCGCCGTCTCGTTCTGAAGCGCGGGCGGATCGAGCCCCCGACGAATCGAGCGCCCATCGATCAATTCGGTTTGGCTCTCGCGAGCAGCCGATGTCCAATCGGCCGCCATGCGGTTCGCGATCGATCCCGAAGACGTCGGCGCACGTCTCGACAAGTTGCTCTGCGCGAAGCTCCCTGGGGTCGGTCGCGCCGCAGTGAAGAAGCTCTTCGTCGACGGAAAGGTCCGCGTCGTCTCGCCCACGGGCACGACGCGACGCGCGGCGAAAGGCGACATCGGCCGCGAGAAGCACGAGGTCGAGGTCGATCTGCCTGCTGGCGATGCGCACGCCGTCGCCGACCCCGCCGCTCCGCTCAACGTCGTCTTCGAAACCGAGCAGGTCGTCGTCGTCGACAAGCCCGCGGGCCAACCAACCGCGCCGCTCACGCCCGGCGAGACGGGCGCGCTCGCGAACGCGCTCGCCGCGCGCTACCCCGAGATGGCCGAGTGCGGCTTCTCTCCGCGCGAGCCCGGCCTCTGTCATCGGCTCGACACCGACACTTCGGGGCTCGTGCTCGCGGCCCGCACGAAGGCCGCGTGGCAGACGCTCACCGACGCGCTCAAATCGGGGCGCCTCGACAAACGCTACCTGCTCCTCGTCTCCGGCGACGACGTCCCCGAGAACGGCACCATCGAGATCCCGCTCGCGCCCCACCCGAAGGATCGGCGTCGCGTGCTCGCCTGCGTGCATCCGCGCGACGTCGCCCGCAACGAGCCGCGCCCGGCCACCACGACGTGGACGCGCCTCGCGCAGACCGACGACTCGAAGGGCCCGCCCATCACCCTGATCGAAGCGCGCGCCCCGAAGGCCCTCCGCCACCAGCTCCGCGCCCACTTCGCAGCGATCGGCTTTCCGCTCTTGGGCGACGCGCTCTACGGCGGCGATACGTCGCGCTCGCTCTCGCGTCACGCGCTCCACGCGCACCGCATCGCGTGGGGTGGCGACGCTGTCGTCCCCGCGTTCGTCGTCGTCTCGCCTTTGCCCGCCGATCTCGCGCGCCTGCTCCCCCCCGAGGTCGTCGAGTCGCTCGCCGGCTGAGGGGTCGAGAGCGACTAGCGACTAGCGACTAGCGACTAGCGACTAGCGACTGGCGACTGGCGACTGGCGACTGGCGACTTGCGGCGGATATCGAGCGCGTGTGCGAACGGGTCGAGGTCGGCAGCGAGATCGCGTTCGACGTGAGTGAGCTCTACCAGATGATCGACGGCCTAGCGTAGCCAATGACCTGCGAGGTCGGCCTGGGCAAGCGAGCTGCGCGGTGTCAGACTGCAGGCATGACTCGCGGGATCTCGAACTCGCTTTGGGTCGTGTTGGCCGGTGCGCTCCTTTCCGGATGCAGCTGCGACGGGGACGGCGCAGCCGGGTCGGGGGGTGGCGGCTCAGGAGGCGCCAGTGGGGGGAGCTCCAATATCGCTGGCGCAGCGGCCCAAGGAGGAGCCGGCGGCGCGGGACCATGCATCTCTCTCGGGGCGGGTTACACCATCCTTGACGAGCGGTACTGCAACGATGGCCTCTACCATGCCGTCTATTCCGTCGACAACGCCTCGACGGACCCCGCGGGCGGACTCTTGGGAGAGAACCTCGTCGGCCTGGGGTACGGCTTCCTGGCACACGTCCGCCGTCACGGATCAAAAGTGGACTCCGTCACGCTGCCATTCGACATTCGGCGCTTCGGAACCCCCAGTGCCAGCGCCCGTGATTTCTTTTATCGATTCGGAACCTCCGACTACTTGGTCGGCCGCGTCGGTTGGCCAGACCAAGCGTTCGTGTTTGTCGTGACTGTCGACGGGCAGGCCATCTCGGCAGTCCCCGATGACGGCGCGGGCGCCGGTACGATGACACCGGATGGATCGACGTTGCTCCTCGCGCTGTCGTCGCCTGAGCCAGGGATCTATCGGCAGTCGGTCACGGGGATGCCGCCCACAATCGGCGCCCGGACGCTCCTCGTGTCGATGACCGAGCTCCCGAGCGCGCTTCGAATGGACAGCGATGGCACGTTGTTCGCGCTGGTTGGGCCGCAGATTCTTGTCTGGTCCGCCGCAGAGCTCGCCAGTCAGTCGTCGCCCCACATCATCGATCGCGGTACGGACGCCGAGGGTGAGCTCGCGCTCAGGAGCGCCACGACCGACCGGCCCGCCATGGTCCTTCAATACGTCCACACGGAACGCGTCGTGGACGCCGCTGAATATCAAACCGAGGGTAGCGTCCTCTCCATCGAGCCCCTCACCGGCCTCGTGTCCCTGGATGGGGGTGTCCTCATGGGATTGGACGAGACGGGCGCGATCTGGCTGAACACCGATGCGGGTATCTCCATTCTAAGGCCGAACTGACCGCTCCGCGCTTTCTCCCACGCTCGCTTGGGCGACGCGCTCAACGGCGGCGACACCTCGCGCTCGCTCTCCCGTCACGCGCTCCACGCGCACCGCATCGCGTGGGGTGGTGACGCTGTCGTCCCCGCGTTCGTCGTCGTCTCGCCTTTGCCCGCCGATCTCGCGCGGCTGCTCCCCCCGAGGTCGTCGAGTCGCTCGCCGGCTGAGGGGTCGCGCGGGTAGCGCAGGAGAACGACTAGCGACTAGCGACTGGCGACTAGCGACTGGCGACTAGCGACTAGCGAATGGCGACTTGCGACTTGCGACGCCTCGCGTGCGGGTATGCGGTAGCATGTCCTCGCATGTCGACGGCGCGCCGCTACCGGAATTCCTACAGCGACTATCTCCGGCTGGAGCAAGAGTCGCCTTCGAAGCTCGAGTACGCGGACGGCGAGATCTACGCGATAGCCGGGGGAACACCGGAGCATGCTGCCCTCGCGATGCAGCTCGTTCGCCTTGTCTCGGCAGCGCTGCCGCGCGAATGCCGCATCTTCTCGTCGGATCTCAAGATCCGCGTCAGCGCGACCAATCTCACCGCTTACCCCGACCTGTCAATCGTTTGCGGCCCCATCCGGTGCGTGTCAATGGAGTTGTCTACCCTGATTCACGAGAAGGCAGTGGCGATTGGGGTGATGTGAGTCTCCTGCTTCACCGGGTTGAGGTAGACGGCGCCGACGGGCTTCCAGTTGCGGGTCTCGCCAGTCCAACGGCGAGGTGTTCGCCTCTTGGCGGCCCGATAGACGCTCGCGCGCTTGGCTAGGATTTCGCGGTCACGACCGACGTGGCGGTCGCGGGGTGTCACGTAGCGAATTCCGCTGTGGAGGTGCTCGCCGTTGTACCAAGCGACAAATCCGTCGACCCATGACCGTGCAGCGTCGACGGTCTGGAAGGGCTTTCGGGGGTATCCGGGTCTGTACTTGAGGGTCCTGAAGAGCGCCTCCGCAAAGGGGTTATCGTCACTCACGGCTGGGCGGCTAAACGATGCAACGACGCCGAGTCTTTGGAGAGTAGCGAGCATGGTCGAGCCCTTCATCGGGCCGCCATTGTCGGCGTGCAGAGTGAGCTCGTCGGGGTCCACGCCCTCTTTAGCGACTGTCTCCGTCACGAGGGCCGACGAGATGTCACCGGACTCCGTGGGGTGCACCCTCCAGCCGACTATCTTGCGGCTGAAGATGTCCACGATGAGATAGAGATAGAAGAACACTCCGCGGATGGGGCTTCGCAGGTAGGTGATGTCCCACGACCAGACCTGGTTCGGGCGGGCCGCGATGTGCTCGTCCGGCTTGCGGCTCTTGCGAGGGCGGGCGTGACCACGGGGCGTGAGCTCTCCTTCCTCGCGAAGTACACGGTAGAAGCTTGATTCACTGGCGACATACTGCCCACGGTCTGCGAGCAACGGAACGATTTGTCGTGGCGACAGGTCACGGAACTCGGGCTGGTGAACGATGTCGAGAATGGCGTTGCGCTCCTCCTTCGTGAGCTTGTGAGCTGGGGAAGGCTGAGCAATTCCTCGTCGGTCGTCGATGCCGCTACGCCATCGAGTGAGTGTCCGTGGAGTCAAACCGAACGACTCCGCCGCCTTGTCAACTCGTGCACCGGCGCACACGGCCTCGTCGATCAGCTCAAGGACCTTCATTCGCTCTTCGGCTCCGTGTCGTCGCCCCCGGCCCCCCAGATCGCTTGAATTTTTTTTTGAAGGACGAGGAGCGCGGCCGCCTCTGCCAGCGCCTTCTCCTTGCGACGGAGCTCGCGCTCGAGCTCACGCATGCGCTTCTGCTCCGCCGACCGCTTGCCCTGCGACCGTCCACCGCGCTGGGGAGCCAACCCCGCCATTGCGGCCGCCCGCCACTCTCGCAGCGTGGCCTCGTGCAACCCCTCGCGCCGAAGGAACGCTCCAAGCTCCGAGTCAGGCAGACGGGCAGCCTCCACGACGACACGAAGCCGCTCCTCGGCAGACCAATCCTCGGGCCGCCTCGCCTTCGCTGACGTCGCTGTAGTCCCTGCGGTGGGTGAAGAGTCGTTGGGCTTGGACACGACCTCGAACGTACCGTGGCTGGCACGGAGCCAGCGAGACAGAGTTGGCTGGGATACCCCGACCTCATCAGCGAGAGCGCTCGCGGTCACCGCTCGCGGCCCCAGCATTCGCTGCACCATCTTTGACTTGAACGCTTCACTATACTGAGTCACTCTCAGACTGCTCGTCTCGCCCCCAAGCCGACAGTCGGATTAAGACCGGTCGCTCAGAAGACCGATCGGGCGGACAACTCTTCTGACACAGGGGGCATCGAACGCGCTGCTGATGATCCGAATGCAATCACCAACCCTCGCTTCCTCGTCGAAGTGACCAGCCCATCCACCGAGGACTACGACCGCGGCGACAAGCTCAGTCAGTACAAGCAATGCGCCTCGCTTCAGGCGGTGCTGATCATTTCGCACCGGCACAAGCAGGTCACAATCGTCAGCCGAAGCGGCGCAACGTGGGTCGATCGTGATGTGAGCAGTGGGGAACGGGTCGAGGTCGGTAGCGAGATCGCGTTCGACGTGAGTGAGCTCTACCAGGTGATCGACGGCCTAGCGTAGCCAATCGGGCCGTCTGCGGCGCCATTCCAACCCTTTGCTCTGATTCGTCCTTCAATCTCCCTTTTTGGCAGCGCGCGCACGCAGCTCCTCATAGAGCGCTCGCAGCGGCGCGCTCTCGCTCAGCTTCGCCGCGTAGGCACGCGACACTCCTGCCCAGTCAGCCTCGGTCAGTCCGCGCTCGGACAATACAGTGGCGCGCGGTCGACGCTCGAGATCCACGACCACCTGGGCGTACTCGCGCAGGCTGGGCAATAGCGCAACGGGTCGGGTGGGCTCTACCAGGTTGACCTGCGAGGTCGCGCCTGGGTCGAGCTCGTGCGGCTCGGTGTCGTCTATCGCTGCATCAAATGGCAGCGCTGGCTTCTGGGTTGCGAACAGTGACACTTCGGCGGTCACGTCCGCCGCGTCCCGTAGTGGGGCCACGCGCGGCGGTGGATCGCACTGCGCGGGCTGCGAGCCGCGAAACGGCAGCGACGCCACAATCGCGCGAAGGTCGACCTCGGCCGTGGCGTCGGCATCCGGCAATCGCGCTGGTGGCTGTGGCGTTGGATTGATTGGCGGGATTGCCGGCGGTGAGGCTGATGACGACGCCACGAATGGCAACATCGCCGCGCGAAACGTCGACAGGTCGACCTCTCCGGTGAGGTTTTCGGGAGGCGCATTGGGTCGCGACACTGGCATCGGCGCTACAGGCTCGGGCAGCGCTGGCTCGAACCCTGCTGGCTCGACAGCCTGCTCGGCGCTGGTTGGTTTGGAAGCGGGCGGTTTGGGAGCGGGCGGAACGGCCCCAAGCGCAGCTTCATATGAAGAGCGATACGCGGCGAGTGGCCCGGGATCCCCGCGATCGATCGCGTCCGCGATCTCGCTGAGCGTGTGCTCTTCGAGTTGGGCCCACTTCTCCTGGGTGAGGTTGTGCGTGGCGAGGACGGCGTGGGGAGAGCCTCCGCGGTCGAGTTCGCCGCGGACTTGAGCGATGTTGGTGATGGTCGAAGTGGTCATGTTTCGAGTGTTTCGCTTTCCGGCTTCTCTCGCCCCGTCTACTGACCACTAAGTCTTCGTTTCGCCCTAGCGCCGAAGCGGTGGTGATTGACCAGGGACTTCAGAATGGTCTCGGTCTCCGGGTTGGTCGTTTGACTACAAACGACCGCAAAAGCCCCCTCCGAGACGAGCATGTCATCCTGCCCGTCAATCAGCGGAGCAACCGCACCTGGCAAGGACAATTCATCCGTATAGAACGCCAATTGTTGCAGCGAGTAATTCTGCACGTCCGAATCCTTGTCCGTCACAGCAAGATGAAGCAGCACATCACTCGCCCTCCGGCGGAGATCTCTTACCTGGACGCCGCTGAGTCCTACAAGCTTGATGGCCTCGATCCGGCACAGATCGTACTCCGTTGGATCGACCGCGACCCCTCTGACTACGTCAAAAGTCGCCTCATCTAGTGGCGACTGGAGGCTGTATAGCAATTGTCGACGTTGCTCAGCGGTTGACGTTTCAAGGCAACTTTGAAGCTCTTTGGCGTTCATGGCTACGACCTTTCGCTGGAGCCCTAATCTCCCTTCTTGGCGGCGCGCGCACGCAGCTCTTCATAGAGTGCTCGCAGCGGTGCGCTCTCGCTCAGCTTCGCCGCGTACGCGCGCGACACTCCTGCCCAGTCAGCCTCGGTCAGTCCACGCTCGGACAATACAGTGGCGCGCGGTCGACGCTCGAGATCCACGACCACTTGGGCGTACTCCCGCAAACTGGGCAATAGCGCGACGGGTCGGGTTGGCTCTACCAGGTTGACCTGCGAGGTCGCGCCTGGGTCGAGCTCGTGCGGCTCGGTGTCGTCTGTCGCTGCATCAAATGGCAGCGCCGGCTTCTGTGCGGCAATCAGTGACACTTCGGCGGTCACGTCCGCCGCGTCCGGTTGCGAGGCCACAGGTGGCGGTGGGTCGTACTGCGCGGGCTGCGAGCCGCGAAACGGCAGCGACGCCACAATCGCGCGAAGGTCGACCTCGGCCGTGGCGTCGAGTTCCGTCAATCGCGCTGGTGGCTGTGGCGTTGGATTGATTGGTGGGATTGCCGGTGGTGCGGCCGATGACGACGACACGAATGGCAACATCGCCGCGCGAAACGTCGACAGGTCGACCTCTCCGGTGAGGTTCTCGAGAGGCGCATTGGGTCGCGACACTGGCATCGGCGCAACACGCACAGGCAGCGCTGGCTCGAGCCCTGCTGGCTCGGGTTTGGAGACAGGCGGAGCGGCTCCAAGCGCAGCCTCATAGGAGGAGCGATATGCGGCGAGTGGCCCCGGATCCCCGCGATCGATCGCGTCGGCGATCTCGTTGAGCGCGTGCTCTTCGAGTTGAGCCCACTTCTCTTGAGTCAGGCCGTGCGCCGCGAGTACGGCGTGGGGAGAACCTCCGCGGTCGAGTTCGCCGCGGACTTGAGCGATGTTGGTGAAGGTCGAAGTGGTCATGATAGTTAGTTCCCGGATTGCAGCAGCAGCGACACTCGGCATTCAATCCTGCCATGGTTCGGCCTCAACCAGCGCCACGTAGTCCTTGGGCTCCGCTGAGTCGGCGACGCGAGCCCAGCCCTTGTCACTTGTGCGCTTGTATACCTTGGTTCGATGAGGGAACCGCTTGACGATTGCCTCCACCGCGGCAAACAGCGCCTTGTCGCTTGGCCATGTGGTTCCACACTCCCCGCATCCCCAGCGCATCGGGCGGCTTGTTACTGGCTTGCCGACGATGTTGACAACCCAACCACTACAGTGGGCTACCGGACAGCGCAGTATTGGCAGTTCTGGGGCAACTGCGGACTCGGCAAGGATGACCTTGATCGAGCGACCACATGTTGGGCAGTCAAAGTAGACAAACGGCATTCGTCGAGCCTTCGCCGTGCCAAGAAACTCCTCTTGCTTAGCGTCGAGAGTGAACTCGTGTCCCCGGCAAGCCACTGTTGTCATTGGGGGTCTTCAGGTCAGTTTGGGTTCAGTTCAGCCCGAAGGACTATTCCTTCCCTCTTCACTGCTTCATGCCAAAGTTGCCGATTCCTGATCAGCTGGACTCGTCAATTTGGAATTCGACCGTGGTTCCATCGGGCACATCGCACAGCAGCTTCCAAAGCTCCGCTCGAAGGCGAAGGCCATACCAATCGTCCTTGGCTATCAGATTCTCCGGGGCGAGCTCACCACCCAACAAAAGAGGCCTCCGCGGCACGAGTCGTTGCCCTGCTACGAGCTTTCCGTGGCCCAACTCCCAGCGTTCTAACAGCTCTTGGTAAGTGAAAAGCTCCGTCTCCGCCCTAAGATGGCGAAGCCATTCGCCGACCGAGTCCGCAACGTGTTCAAACTCGGCAGTTTCGGGGTCCATCAGTGAAATTGAACCGTCGCGCGTTACGGCAAATTGCTCGCCCAGGGCATTCTCCGCAAAGAAGAACGCGCCGACCAGAGCCTGATCGAACTCCTCGATCCAAAGGGTACTCGCGTTCCACTCTTTGAGACCTAAGGGTGGCTGCGCGCGCAAACCCGGAGATCGAATGAGAAGGGCGCCTCCGAAATGATAGGCCCCACTGTACTCAGCATAGAGCGGCTCCAGTGCAGCTGGTATTGGCTCGTGCGGGCCCGCGACTCGCGGGAACGACACCGACGCCACATCTCCAAGTTCTTTTGCAACTCGCATCTCTAATCTCCAGCCACTACGGCAGCGACACCACAATCGCGCGCAGGTCGACCTCGGCCGTGGCGTCGACATCCGGCAATCGCGCTGGTGGCTGCGGCGTTGGATTGATTGGCGGGATTGCTGGCGGTGAGGCTGACGACGACGTCACGAATGGCAACATCGCCGCGCGAAACGTCGACAGGTCGACTTCGCCCGTGAGGTTTTCGGGAGGCGCATTGGGTCGCGACACTGGCCTCGGCGCTACAGGCTCGGGCAACGCTGGCTCGAGCGCTGCTGGCTCGACAGCCTGCTCGGCGCTGGTTGGATTGGAGACAGGCGGAGCGGCTCCGCGGTCGAGTTCGCCGCGGACTTGAGCGATGTTGGTGAAGGTCGAGTTCATGTTCGGGGCTAGCTAGGGGCGATCAACAGCCAGTGATATCGCATCTTCCAGCGACTTTGCGACCAGCTCCAGCCGTTCTGCGTCAAGGGAATCACCGTCTACCGCGTCATGCGGAATTCTAACGACCCTCAGGTCCGCATCGACAAAGTACGGGTCACCAGAACCTTCCAGGCACATCGCAAGCGGGATGTAGCCAAGCGATATCGCCGCAATCCCAGGGTAGCAATCCAGAGCCTCAGAACGCATTTGCTGGGGTGTCAGAATTCGCATGTCCACACCAAGCTGCGAAAGGTCATCCTCGGGCAAGATCGTGACTGTTGCTCCGCAGAGACTCACACTTGTGAGGGCATCTCGAACACTCCGCGGTAAAGAGAAGCGTGCGTCCTCGACGGCTGCGAATTCCCGCTCGTCAACTCTCCTTCCACCCAGTCGCTTAAGCTTCTCGTCGTTCATGTTGCCTCCAGAGGGTTGTCAAAGCGACCACTGCCCCATTCTGCCTCCCAATACTCACGCTGTTCGTTCTTCGGTCGATTTGACTGGGGGCCGGCCGGTATTTGTGTGGTTGGCGAAAAAGTTCCCAACCCCGCGATGGTCGGTTCGGGTCATCTCGTTCAACGGGCTATCAGGGCTTTGCCCGCGGTGGTGTAGTTCGATCGGGAATGGTTGTGTGCGGCGAGGACGGCGTGGCGAGAGCCTCCGCGGTCGAGTTCGCCGCGGACTTGAGCGATGTTGATGCTCGTACCGTCAAGTTGCATCACAACCTCTCATACGGGTACGCGATTTCATCGAGTTCCTCACCCAACGCGACAAGATCTCGGCCATCGTCATCAAGCCGGCCGAGAGTCGACCGCTTCACAGGCTCGTGTCGCATGAACGCTTCGACCGTCGCGAGCTCTACCTGAGTCTCATAGTAGGAACGCAGCCAATCGCAGACCTGCGGAGCAAGTTCAACCAGCACTCGCGCAAACCGGAACGTTCGACCCTCGCATTCGGGAGGGACGTGTAGCCAACTTGAGTCAGCATTCCAGAACAAGAAGGAGCACTGCTCGCTGCTGAACGCGGCCTCTTTGATGAAAGTCTTCACGAACGCGGGGTACCGACTGCGCGTTCCGAGATCGACGACGGGCAAGTGACGCTCGTAGACCTTCAAGACGGCGCGATTCGCACGATCAAATAGGCACAATCCTTCGTCGCCCGACCCTGAGCGAAACGAACCCATTCTCTCCGCTACCTGTGTGTCCCAGCCCGCGTTGAATGAGAAAACACGCGAGTCCCAGCTCGGGTTCAACATGACCTCAAGCGCAGCGAGGCTGCGCCACCTACGTTCGAGCTCTTGGGGAGCCGGCAGGGCGTTCAGAAACTGTTCAACTTGCATAATTTGCTCAGGGTTTACCATGCGGTCGTGAGAAGTCGGCCTCGACCCCGGACACGTCCTCCTGCGGTGCGATGGGTGCTGCGCAATTCGCACGGCTGGCGGTTCAGTCCTCGTCCCGCAGTGAGAGAGCCGAGAATCGGCCAACTGGAACCACATATTCACCGTCATGATAGAATATCCAAACGAGCCAGTCGTTGGTTGGATCCAGGAAAGCAACATCACCATCATGCTCAGCAATCGAAATCGAGCGCCCGCACCAAGCCAAGTCGAACTTCTTTGGTCCCGACCAGGCGCGTGGTTTGCCCAGGATCTTCAGCGCGCTTTGAGCCGAGCCCCGCCGAGCCAACCCCTCTGACTTCATTCGTTCGTAGAACGGTGCTCGACGACCGGCGACGAGCTCCTGTGTCCCGAGGTGGAATCGGCGGGTTTCGTCGCAGTTGCGAATGGTCCAAGCCTCCCCGTCGCGATCGTCGAACACTTTGCGACGCGGCGCGCTGACCGCAGCCACAATCTCCACCGTGAGCGGCGCCTCGGCCAGGGACTCGAGATCTCTGATTAGGTTTGTACTCATAGCCGACCATCCATAACCTGCCAAAGTCCTCTGGCTGACGGCTACCGCGATGGAGCGGTTTCTCCCGTCTGGAGTTACTCCGCTCAGCCCTGGGGTCTCTCTGGAAGTTGCGGCCATACGACCTTGACTACTGTGCGTCTTTCGCTCGCTTGCGCCTGTCGCGGGGTTGCTTGGACTGCTTTACAGCCGTCGGCTTAGCGCTGGTCCGCGCCTTCGCTCTTTGCTTTACCTGTTTCGGTTCAGCCACGACTCTTTTGCGTTCCGCCGTTTGCCGCCCATCCGATCCTGGCCCGGCTTCCTCCGCGGTTCGCAATCCGTCCAAGGCCGCAAATCGAGTCATCCAAGTGGCAAAGACAACTTGATCGCCCGGACCGTAAACCGCAAGATCATCGAACAGAAGTCCGTTCCCTGCTTTAGCTTGCGCGTGCAGAGACTCAAGAGCCTGCGAATCGGGCCCGCATGTGCCATCCGTCCTGGCCAGCACCACTTGCTGTGTCCGCGACAAGTAGTCAGCCAACTCGACCAAGCGCTTCTCCGACTTGGATGTAGGTGATGAGTCGGGCAGCCATGGATCGGCAAAGTCGCGCAACGTCTGGGCAGCCGGTTCCGAGAGCGGGAGTCCCGACGCTGCAAGTTTCTCCACCGTCGAGAACGAGCGCAACGTGGGGCCGACCACTCCAGGCAACGCCCGCAGCCTCGATGCAAGTACAGCGAACGAGCCTGCTAGCAATTCGCTTGCGACCGCTCCAGCCCTCAGGTCCATAAGAACATCGGCATTAGGTCCGCGCACGAACGTCGGATCGAACCCAAGAGCAAAGAGGTGGCGAAGAAGCAGTCTCGCCAGGCCATCGCAGGCCTCCTCCGACCCCGCCGTCAGAGTAACCAGGCTGCGCGTGAGTGCGATGACCTTGGACGCGAGCTTCTCCGCGCCCAAACGGTGCTGTTTTTTCGCACGCCGCCTGATGTGGTTGGTGCAACCGAGGATGAAGTCCGAAACCGAATCTCCCGGGCGCTTCGCGACTGAGATGACGAGTCGGGCTTGACCGATGTTGGGGACCTCCAAAGTGGTCTTCCCTCGGCGAACTGGGCTGATCGTGCCACGCTCCTTTGCGACGCAGTCCAGCAAAGCCCGTTCAGTAATCGTGGAGGGAACCATAAGGGTTACCTGCCAGGCAGCCTCCGAGCCAATCTTAGCACCGACCGCCGACCTTCTTCCGTCCACCATCATGTCCAACCTTGCTATGGATTTTTCTATTGACGAGTTGCAGAAGGCTCCCGTTCTCGTGGTGATGCCACGTCAATCCCGGAACGCGTGCCTTGCCCTTGTTGATTGCCTGCAGTTGCCGCCTGGTAAATTGCTTCTTTAGGCGCGGGTCATTCTTGAGTTGGTCACGCACTTTCTTCGTCGCATACCGCATCTGCTTTTCGTCGCTTACCGATGCGTCGCGCATCTCCTTGGGCAGTCGCACGTCGGCTTTGGAATCAAACCTAGGATTCCCGCCGGACGTGACCCAAACTCCCTGCTCGTGCCAGTACCCACCGGCCAGCCCGTAAGGATCAAACCACCCCAGGGGCTCATGGACATACCCATACAGCGCTTCGCCGCCCTCGAGCCCAATCGGGTCCTCCGAGAGGTATCTCCCGGTCTCCGGGTCGTAGTAGCGGAACCTGTTGTAATAGAGCCCTGTCTCCTTGTCCTCGTATTGCCCTGGGAATCGCCAAGGATTCTCGGTTCGCTCTTGCTCATCGACGAGTCCCGTCTCCTCGCGGGGGACGCCGTAGATGTCGAGCTGGGCGCGCCACGCGATGCGGCCGGCCTCAGTCGTGAGGAGGGTGGGGCAGCCGAGGTGATCGCCGACGATTCCGAAGCGGCGGCGGCCCTCGAGTTTGGCGAGGGGTGTGAAGGTGCCGGGTTCGAAGACCCAAGTCGTGAGGGGGCTGGTCGCGCCGTCGGCGTCGCGAACGCGCTCGTGGATGAGGTCGTCACCGTCCCAGAGATATTCGGTAATCCGGCCATCGAAGGTCTTGGTGGTGCGGCGCCCGAACGCATCGTACGTGAAGGCGAGGCCCCCCCTGCGCCGCGCTGCGCGCGGCTGTTCCCCCCCATGCGTTCCTCGCTGCGCGCGCGCCTGCGGCGCGTGCTCGCTGCGGGACGCGGGGGGGACCTGTTAGTGCGTGCTTGGACGTTGTGTTGGCTGTGAAGAACTGGGGCGTTGGGGCTATCGCATATTTGTCGGGGCTTCGGGGAATTGGCATCTAGCGAACGAGATGGGGAGAGAGCACGCGTCTTGGGACCTGGCTGGTGCGCGCGGGAGAGCGGCAGTCGTGCGCGAAGTGCAGCAGCGCGACCGCCCGACGAGCCTCGGCCCTGTGGAGGGTGGGCCGCGCCCAATGGCGCACGCTCCGCGCCACGCCCTCTGTCGCTGGCGCCGCGTTGGTACAGCGTTGTCAGCGACGCGCGAGGAGCCAGCTCGGGGCGTGTCACGCAGCCTGCGCCTTGAAAGGGCGTGGCCCACCCTCCACAGGGCCTCGGAGACACGTCATGTCGGCTCGCCTCGCTCTCAAGCAATACGCCCGCAATATGCGCCACGCTCCGACCACTGGTGAGGCGCTGCTCTGGCAAGTACTGAGTGCCAGCAAGCTCGGTGTGCGGTTCAATCGCCAGCACGTCATCGGGCGCTACATAGCTGACTTCTGTGCCCCCTCTGCCAGATTGGTGATTGAAGTCGACGGTGCCTCGCACGCCAATCGCGCGCGGGCCGACGGGCGGCGGGACCGCTATCTCGCGCGGCTCGGCTTCCGGACGCTGCGGCTCTCGGACCAGTTGGTGCGCGACGACTTGCAGGCCGCGCTGGCGGCTATTCGCCATGCGCTGGCCGCGACAGCGTAGCGGCCTAATCTCCCTTCTTGGCGGCGCGCGCACGCAGCTCCTCATAGAGCGCTCGCAGCGGCGCGCTCTCGCTCAGCTTCGCCGCGTACGCACGCGACACTCCTGCCCAGTCAGCCTCGGTCAGCCCGCGCTCGGACAACACAGCGGCGCGCGGTCGACGCTCGAGGTCCACGACCACCTGCGCGTATTCGCGCAGGCTGGGCAATAGCGTGACGGGTCGGGTGGGCTCTACCAGGTTGACCTGAGAGGTCGCGCCTGGGTCCAACTCGTGTGGCTCGGTGTCGTCTGTCGCTGCATCGAATGGCAGCGCCGGCTTCTGCGCCGCGAACAGTGAGACTTCGGCGGTCACGTCTGCCGCGTCCCGTTGCGAGGCCACGCGCGGCGGTGGATCGTATTGCGCGGGCTGCGAGCCGCGAAACGGCAGCGACGCCACGATTGCGCGAAGGTCGACCTCGGCCGTGGAGTCGACATCCGGCAATCGCGCTGGTGGCTGTGGCGTTGGATTGATTGGCGGGATTGCTGACGGTGAGGCTGATGACGACGACACGAATGGCAACATCGCCGCACGAAACGTCGACAGGTCAACCTCTCCGGTGAGGTTCTCGGGAGGCGCATTGGGTCGCGACGCCGGCATCGGCGCTACCGGCTCGGGCAACGCTGGCTCGACAGCCGGGTCGACGCTGGTTGGTTTGGAAACAGGCGGAACCGTTCCAAGCGCAGCCTCATATGAAGAGCGATATGCCGCGAGCGGCGCTGGGTCTCCGCGATCGATCGCATCGGCGATCTCGTTGAGCGTGTGCTCTTCGAGCTGGGCCCAGCTCTCTTGGGTGAGGTTGTGCGCCTCGAGTACGGCGTGGGGAGAGCCTCCACGGTCGAGTTCGCCGCGGACTTGAGCGATGTTGGTGAAGGACGTGTTGGTCATGGTCTCTCCGCGTCGGCCAGCCGCCCTCCTGTTGGAGGCGGCCCACACTACGGATCGGTCGGGTTCTCGCGAATGAAGTCCATCTCGGCGATGCTTTGGCGCTCCTGCATCGAGAAATACGGGTAGCATTCGTCGGGAACTGGCAAATCAAGCGCTACGCATTTGTCGGGGTCGATGTTCCTCCCCAACTTATGGCAAAGCCAAAGTCGCTCGTTGAGAGCCGGAGAGCTCCAAAGCCCGGTGAGCTCATGCCGAGCGAGTGCCTCCGTATCCGTGGGCGACACCAGTGTCCACCGAGAGGCTGGCGGGGTGGGCTTGGCTCCAATTACCTCATCGTGCTCGATCAACCGCGCACCGGCCGATTCCCCTCGCACCATGGAAACGGTTAACTCATGATCGCTATTGCGCCAAAGAGTGACGTCTCGAAATCCTGTTAGGTGAGCGTTGCTCAACCAATGCGTTGGCCAGGGTACCGGAAGTGTCGGGCGGATGTCCTTCTTTCGCACGACGCTCCAGCGGAAGAACTGCCCCATTGTTGCGCAGAGAAATAGCGGCTTAACAGCAGTCGTCTCGGAGATGCTCCATTGGTCGTCCAATGTGAATGCGTCAAAGAACAATACGAATGGCTTTCGCTCGGTCATCTGACCGAGCGCCCACAGTCTCCCGCGCACACCGACGCTGAATACTGCATTGGCCTGCCAGCGAATTTTGCTCATCCGAATCCTACCTGGAACGGGTCTACTTCCCGCAAAGATGCTTGTTTGCTGCTTTTCGATACTTCTCGCGGTTCTTGTTACCTTTGCCTACGGGGTTTTGGGCGTTTGCAACCTTGGCTCGGCCGTACTTCTTGACGTCTTCCTCAAACCAATGCTGCTCCAATCCGCGTGCGGTTCGCTTACCCTCCACACCCTGACCATGATACGCTACCACTGGCCTGGACTTGAATGCAGAGAAGTCCCCTCCGTATCGCCGTGCCACAATCTCATCGGGTGTCAATCCGAGGCTGGAGGGCGCACTTGCATACCCCGTATAGGCCTTCCCGCCCTTCGTTCCGCGATACGTCACGTGGTCCCTCCCAGCGCCTGTCGAGACATTGAGCCCAAACGGGTCGATCCACCCCAGCGGCTCGTGGACATACCCATACAGCGCTTCGCCGCCCTCGAGCCCAATCGGGTCTTCCGATAGGTATCTTCCGGTCTCCGGGTCGTAGTAGCGGAACCTATTGTAATAGAGCCCTGTCTCCTTGTCCTCGTATTGCCCTGGGAATCGCCAAGGGTTCTCGGTGCACTCCTCCGCGTCGACGAGTCCGGTCTCCTCGCGGGGGACGCCGTAGATGTCGAGCTGGGCGCGCCACGCGATGCGTCCTGCCTCGGTGGTGAGGAGGGTGGGGCAGCCGAGGTGGTCGCCGACGATTCCGAAGCGGCGGCGGCCCTCGAGTTTGGCGAGGGGTGTGAAGGTGCCGGGCTCGAAGACCCAAGTCGTGAGGGGGCTGGTCGCGCCGTCGGCGTCGCGGACGCGCTCGTGGATGAGGTCGTCGCCATCCCAGAGATATTCGGCAGTCCGGCCATCGAAGGTCTTGGTGGTGCGGCGTCCGAACGCATCGTACGTGAAGGCGGCGGTCTTGCCATCGGGGCGGTGGACCTCAGCCAGGCGGCCGTGAGCGTCCCAGTGGTAACGCCATGTCGCGCCGTCGGCGAGCGTCTTCTTGATGAGGAATCCATCCTTGTCGTGCTCGAGCTCGGTCGCGCCGTTGCGGCGTAGGACTCCGCCTTTTGCGTAGACGCGGTCGGAGCCGTCTGCGGACTTGAAGAGGTTCCCAGTCGCGTCCGCGTGCCGGTGCAGCGTCTCGCCATTCGAGAACAGCTGCCTGATGAGGAAGCCGCGCGGATCGTACTCGTACGTCGAGCCCCCGCGCGTCGCTCCGGAGGCGGGGTCTCGATCGATGATCGACCCGATCTGGTCGGGCGCCACCCAGCCGAAGCGGCGGTCGAGTACGCCACGGCCGGCGGATTGGGGCGAGGCTCCGACGACGACTCGCTGCTCTGTGGGTCTCCCCAACCGATCGCGCGCCCAAGACGCGGCGACACCACCAGGCAATCGGCGCGCGAGCTCCTGTCCGAGGGCGTCGCGGGCAAACCGAATATCGAAGCTGCCCATTCTCGCCTGCGGGATGCCCAGTTTGCGGAGCTGCTCGCGGCCCGAGAGAGCCCAACCCGCCGACACACCGGTCAGCTCACCGGCGGGGTTCCAGTCGTAGGTGGTCTCTTGCATGAGACTCGAGACACGTTCGACGCGTTGGTCGATAGGGTCATAGCGAGAGGTGATGTCCGCCGTCGTGCCGGTGGCTGGGACGAGCTCACTCTCGCGGGTGACGCGGCCAAGCACGTCGCGCTCCAGAGTGGTCTCGCCGCCTGGCGTTCGCGCAGACAGGAGCGCGCCCAATGGATCGTAGGTGAAGAGCTCCTCGACGGGCTTGTCGCCGAAGCGCGCTGTCTTCGACACGCGGCGCAGGACCTGGCCCAGCGGATCGCGCTCGAAGTCGATAGTGCGATAACCCGCAGTCCAGAGCCGTTTGAGACGGCCGGCCTTGTCGTAGACGAATTGCCGCCTCGTGCCGGAGAACGTGCGCTCCTCTTTGACCTTGCCGGCGAGATCGAGGTCAAACGTGTAGAGCTCACCAGCCTGGTTCTCGACTGCGACCAGGTCCTCCTCACCGTTATACCGCAGTCGCAGCCGGTAGCCCTGCGCGTCGAAGTGTTCGACGAGGCGCCCCATACCCGCGTACCGCATGCGTTGTTTGCGGCCGCGGCTGTCGCTGTGTTCGACGACGTTGCCCTCCGCATCGACGGTGATCGCGTGCTCTTCACCGTCTGGCGTCGCCGCGTGAATGGGATCGCCATTCGGGTTGCGTTGAATCCTCAGTTCGCGCCCCAGCGGATCAGTCGAGCCGACGAGCCGCCCGAGAGCGTCGTGTCGATACTCGGTCGTGCGACCCATCGGATCGACCTCGGACGCGAGCGTGTGTTGCGATGTCCACGTGAGCCGCGTGGTCTGCCCCATCGCGTTGGTGATCTTCTGCGCGCGGCCGCGCACGTCGCGGTCGATGAGCGTCGCGGAGCCGTCCGGGCGCCGCACCCACTTCGGGTTATCGGTGCGGTCGTATTCGACGCTCCACTCGCCGCCCTTGGCGTCTACGACCGACGTTAGGCGGTCGAGTACATCGAACGTGCGTCGCGTCTCCTGCCCGAGCGGGTCGCGCTCGAGCACCTGATTACCGCGTTCGTCGTACTCCCACTCCCAGCGCGCGCCGGTGCCGTCTGTCTCGGCTGTCTTCCACGCGTGCTGATTCCAGGTGGTTTCGGTCACCAGCCCGGCGGCGTCGGTGATCTTGTCGACCAGGTCGAGCGCGTTGCCCTCATAGACAGTGATCCCGCCGCGCCCGTCTTTGACGAGCGTCCTGTGCTGCTGCTTC
This sequence comes from Polyangiaceae bacterium, assembly GCA_046351325.1. GTDB lineage: Bacteria > Myxococcota_A > Polyangia > Polyangiales > Polyangiaceae > Xiheicaenibacterium. The sequence continues at coordinate 1,002,104 of JAXLYR010000003.1, forward strand.
GCGTAGCTGATTCGGCGGTCGTAGATGGCTATTGGCGGAGTCGCGCCGGGCGCGAGGTCCATGACGGCGGGGTCGCTGTCGCCAGCATCCCCCCAAGTCCGCACGCACCAGCCCGTCGGGTCTTCTTGGTCCCACTCGAAGTGGAACGTGAGCCCGCTCTTATGCACCTCACGCGTGAGGACACCGCCGCGGTACTCGTAGCGCATGGCCTGGTCCATCGGGTCGAAGACCGCGGCGAGTCGGCCATCGTCCGAGTACGCATATCGGGTTAGCAGGTGCTCGAACGTGCCTTCGCCCACCTTCTCGAGGAACACGAGGCGCTCGAGCCTGCCCTCTCGGGTGTAGCGGGCCTCGACACGTCGATCCGCCGTGTCTGTGAGGTCGACCAGGTATCGGCCGCGCCATCGCAGCGTGACGACGTTGCCACCCCGGTCGCGCAGCTCCACGAGTCGGCATCGGCCCGTCGCGTCCGTCTGTCGGAAGACGTGGCGCAGGCCGGACTCAGCCTCGAGTAGGTCGTATCCGTCTCGCTCGCGGATAACGGTGTAGCGGTCAGGCGCGTGGAAGTAGGACTGTCCAATCGTGAGCCGCGGGTGGGTCGCAGGCCGACCGTCCGCGAGTCGCAGCTGGGTCGCGCCGTCCTTGTCCTCGATGTACGCGTCGAAGAAGTGATACCAGCTGGGGCCCAAGAGCCCGGGCTCGCTCTCCCGGCTGCGGTAGTTGCGCTCGAACGTAACCGGGATAAGGCCGGGCAGCTCCGCGTCGATTGCGTCGGCGATGAGCTCGCCGGTCATGACGTCGACGGGATGGCCCGTCAGAGCGCAGATAACCTTGCTGCGCTTGGAGCCTTGGGTCGCCCCCAATAGGCCGTGCAGCTTATTGGACATCCACTTGCTGCGAATGGCGGCTATGGCCACGGCTGCAAAGTCAATCGCCTCTGGCCCGCCGATCATGACGGGTGCGCCCATCGGGACCGACATGCAGACGCTCGTCGGCAGGTCGAATGGATAGTTGCATGAGAGAACGTGACTGAGTGTGCGGCTCTCGCTCCCTCCCGCGAACAAGACTGTCTTCGAGCCGCTGACGAGCGACCCCTCGTTGCCAGGCGGAGCGTCCATCGGCGCTGGTCCCACGCCAGGCGGAGTGGGGAAGTGCGGGACGACCTCGATCTCGGTTCCCACGTTGCCACAAGGCATTCCGTTGACGAGCACGACGCCACCCAGCGCACCCATGGCGGCTCCGAGCGGATCGAACACGACCCCCACAAAGGGGTGCGGCAGCGGCGTCGGCACTGGTCCGCCCGGCGTCGGGACGTTGACCATGTGACAGTCGACCCCGAGCACGGGATCGCCCCATTTGGCTGCGATGCTCATTGAGCTGTCCCCTTGTGCTCGATGCAAAGACCAATCATCCGCTGCGCCTCTTTGCGGAGCGGGGAGTCTGGCTCGGTGATTTCGGCGACTTGTCGATAGACGACCTCCGCGTCGTCAAATCGGCGTTGCGAGAACAGGCCGCACCCAAGCCCAATGAGCGCTTGTACTTCGACGCCCGCAAACCCCTTTTCGTGCGCGGCGCGCGCCGCGTCCCGATAGAGGCCCTCGGCCGCTTGCTGTTTGCCTGCAGAGAAGTACGTCGTTGCCAGGGAGATCGTCAGCAAGATGGCCTGGGCGTCGAGTCCACTGCCGAGCGCGAGCGCGCGGGCTGCTCGGTACTTCTTCGCGGCCTCGGCGAACCTCTTGTCGCCAAGCGCTTGGACGCCCTCGATGATGAGCCGCTTGAGCGTGCGACCCGCGTCGGGCGAGATGAGGCGCATGCCGGTCTTTTGCTCGATATCGCTGCGCTCTTCAGGGGTGAGCGGCGGCGGATCTTGGTCGCGTGGCCCACGTGTCTCGTGGGAGCCGATCGCCTTCAGATGATCCCAGAGGGCCTTGTGGTCGAGTACGAACGCGACCCGTGGCACGGGCGCGACCGCGAGCTCCTCGACGTCGGGCGCGAACACGTCGACACGCAGCGCGGCGGAGGGAGGTCTGGCCAAGAGCGCGCCGACCACACCGCCGAGCGCGCGCCGATCCTCCACTTGGCGGGGCGCCAAGACGACCACGAGTCCTTGGAGCGGTGGAGTGAGGTGCTCAGCGAGCTTGCACAAACAGTCAATCAGCTCATGCGCTGTTTGGGGAATGGCGAGCTTTGGAATCGCCGGCCGATTGACACCCTCTTCCGCGAGGCCCCGGTCGACGGTGCCGACATCCTCGAGCACGCGATTGAAGACGGCAGTCCAATAGGCGCGCTCCTCCAAACAACGCTCCTCGACGATCGAGAAAGGGCGGCGGTTCTTGGGTTTGGCCTCGAGGAAGCGAAGCGACTTGATGACATGCCGCCTGTCCTCGGGGGGTGCGAACAGCGCAACGACCCGTGGGGGCTGTGCAGCGGGTGGGGGCGGGTCCCACGCTGCTTCGTGATCCGAAACGAACCGCTCTGCCGCGAGCGTCAGCGGGTCCATGTCAGTTCACCTTCACGACGGCGCCAGCAATGTCCGTCACGCCGGAGATCTTGATGGTGCCACCCTCGATCTCGACAGAGCCGCCTTTGATCTTTACTGCCGCGCCCGAGATCGTGACCTCACCACTGGCGCTGACAGACACGGTCGCGCCCTCGATGGTCGCGCCACCGCTGGCGATCCCGGCCAGATCTGCGGCGTTGATCGTCGCCGCACCGGAGGCGTTGACGGTCCATGTTGGCGTGTTGTGCGTGATGCTCGCGGAGCCGTTTACCGTCGCGTCAGGCGTGTTGATGGTGTGCGACGCGCCTGCGCTCACGGTCTTCGCCGCGCCGACGACCTGGGCCAGGTCGGCCGCCACCGTGTCGATGCGCGACGCACCCACCGAGACCATTTGCGTCGCCGAGACCGCGAGCGTGTGAGAGGCGCCAATGGAGTGCGTCTCGGAAGAGGCCGCGGTGATGTCGTGCGACCCGCTGACCGTCAAGGCCCGCGAGCCGCTGACGCTCGTCGACTGATTGCCACTGATGGTGTTGGTCTGGTTTCCGCTGATCGAAATATCCTGTTTCCCCGCCACCTCCAGGGTGTCGTTTCCGCTGATCCCCTCCTTGTTGTTGCCACCGACTTCAGTGGAGCGATTTCCGTTGGTGGTCTCGGTTCTGTCGGCTTCGACCGTCGAGTCGGAGTTGTTCTTCATCGACTCCTTACGGTCATTGCCGATCTCGGTGATCATGTTCTTGCCGGCCTTGATGTGGATGAGCTCCTCACCGGCCTTGTCGTCGAACGTGAACGAGTTCTCGCAGCCGCCGCCAGGGCTCGACATCGACTTCATCGTCGAGACGGTCGCCGCGCCCTTTGCCTCTGCGGGCGCGGGCTGTTTGCCATTGTAAACCCGGCCGACGACAATCGGCTTATCGGGGTCGCCGTCCTCGAAGGCTACAATGACCTCGGTGTCGACGCGCGGGTGATAGAGCGCGCCGCCGCCTGCCCCTGCGAAGATTTGGGAGACGCGCACCCAGCATGACGTGGGCTCCTTGTCATGCCTGTCCGTCTCCGTGTCCCAATGGAACTTCAAACGGACGCAGCCATTCTCGTTGCCGTCGGGGCCGCCCACGTGAATCTCGTTGCCCTTGGTCGAGGGCTCGGCCGTGACAATGGCGGTCTGCGTGCCAAAGATTCGCGGTCGCCGCGTATTGCGGGCAGGGCGGTAATGGGACTCGTCGACTCCGTCGGCTGTGCCGCGTCGTAGGAGCTCGACTTTGATTTGGACGGGGGGCTCGGGCGGCGGTTCTTCGCCGCTCATGCTGCTCGCCGCCGACCCGGCGAAGGAGCTCCCCATCGACATGGCGCCGCCTGCCATTCCCATCGCGGACCCAGCAGCACCACCAAAGGCAGAGGCGCTCGAGAGCGCCGAACCGGCCATTCCCATCAGACCACTCAAAGCGCCAAGAGCGCGGCCGCCACCGCCGCCCACGAGCTCGCCGTGCGCGACGCCGACCATATGACAGCGCGTGACCAGGTATTCGCCCTCGAAGCGCGCAGTGCCGTGCTCGAGCTTGAACACGCTGCCGGCGCCGAGCAATCGGCAGGTCCCCTCGGCGGTCGCATAGCGCGCCTCACTGGAGAAGCGCTCCAGGCGGGCCTGCGCGATGGGCTTGCCCAGGTCGGCGCTCTTCACGAACGCGCCCGGCCAGGCCTGTACGAACAAGTCCTCGGCGTCGCCCTTCGCCTCGGCGCCCATATCGAGATCGGGCTTCTCCCAATTGTACTCGAGCAGCTTGACCTTGGTCGGGCGCAGTCGACCGCCGAGCCGCAACCTGTCGAGGTATCGAGCCCCAACGTGAGCCGACAAGGAGTCGAACGGGTCGAGCTTGTGGCGACCGCCGTCATTGTCCGAAATGACGAGGACAATGGCCTTCTCGGTGTGCTCGAAGTGGTAGGAAAAGCCCTCGCGCTCGAGCAAGCGCGACACGAACGCCAAGTCGCTCTCCTCGTACTGGACGACATAGGGCGCGGCCTCCGCGTCCTCGAGTCGGCTGGTGTCCTGGATACGCCAGGCGAAGTTCTCCGTCGGGACCTCGAAGTCAGCGAGCAGATCATCGAGCGGCTCGGGGCTCGGGTCGTCCGCCGCCATCTTGGGATCTCCAGTGAGGACGGCCTCGATGATGTCCTTGAGGCTCTTCTCGAGGAAGATGCGGCTCCGCTTGCGATGCGCCGCCCTGACGATGGGTGGCATCAGGATGACTTCATAGAGAGAGCCGGCGGTCGACGGGCCGCGATCCTCGGCGCTAGCGATGATCCCATGCAGGCATCTAACAGCCGGGTCAGTCAACGTGGCGATCCGCAGCGTCGCCAGCTGACCAATCAGATCGTAAGGGTCGACTTCGTCATCGGCTCCGTGACACTGGAGTAAGACTCGGCACTCGAAGAGACCACTCATCTTGTCTTCGAGCTCGAAGCGCACCACATGCAGGTGCTTCCAAGCCTCGCCGCCGCCATCCCAATGAAACGCGAAGTCCATTTTTGGTGTCCTTTGTCGCTAGAGCCGAGCGAACCGAACCGGTTGAGGGACCTGATCCCAGCCCCGCTATCTCCCTGACAGAAACCGCACGAACGTGAACGACCCAAACAGCCCAACGATCGCCAAGATGGCCAAGGCGAAGCGCACCCACTGGGGCGGCCGCACGCCCTCCGCTACACGGGGCTGGTTGGTAATGGCCATGAAAGCGCCGCAAAGCAGCAGGGGAGCTGGGATGACCGCGAGCCAAAGATAATAGCGCTCGAAGGCGAGGATGAAGACCAGGTTTACGCCGAGGGCGATGGCAGCGGTAATGAGTGCGCCGACTCCCAGTTTGCGCGGGTTGGGCACGCCCGTCCCGTTGAGGATCGCGGCGAGGATGTGGAGCTCCTCACGCTGCTCGGGAGCCACGCCATAGGGGTTTTGAGGATTGGCGGGTACGGGAGTCGCGGCCTGGGGCTGTTGTGGTTGCTGCTGCGGCCACGCCTGTTGTTGCGGCCACGCTTGCTGCTGAGCCGTACCCTGTTGGGGATAGGGCTGCTGTTGCGGCTGCTGGGGATAGGCTTGCACTGCGGCGTGCCCCATCGGCGCTGTGCCTCCGTGCGCCGGGCGACCCTGATTCCATTGATTCATTGGAGGACCTCTCTCGAAAATGAGCAGCACTGGAGCCAGCCTCGAAGCTGAGGACCAAGTCGCGCGCGCACGCGCTCGGAGGAGAGGGGTACTCCTCACCCGTGCGCCCGAGCACCTGGTCCCCAGCCCGGAGACGAGCTTCGGGTTGGGTTATGTAGTTAGAGCGTGATTGGGAGTTTCGAGTCGAACTTGGTGCTGGAGGATAGTAGGGGACGGCGGCTCAAAGCTGGGCCCCAGCCGCGCCGGCTTGGTGGGGGAGGGAGGTGGCTGCCTGGACAGCGGCTGGTTCCCAGCTCTCAACCGGCGTACAGCCGGCCGTAACTTACACGTTAGTCACACTGCCCATCGGGGCTCCCGTCGAAGACCAATTGGGAACAGGCTTGTCCGGGGTCACCATCCGCGCCCTTCGGCGAGACCCCCGCGTTGTCGGAGCCAAGGCCGCCGCTCGCAGGCACTCCGCCATTGAGCACGCTGTCAGCGTCAATCGTCACCTGCCCCGCCGAGGCACGCGCGAGTGCGGCCGACGGGCCACCGGCTCCGCCGCCACCACCACCGCCGCGCCCGCCGGCGCCGCCTTTGCCGCCGGCACAGGCGTCGGCGCCTTCAGTGTTGGTGCCCATGACGGCACCCTTCAGTCCACCGTCTCCGCCACTGCCGCCGACCTGGCCATTCCCGCCCGCTCCGCCGGCGCCGCCGGTCGCCGCGGATAGCTGTGACGTCGTCAAAGTGACGGTGCCGCTCAAGATCGCGAGCGCGAAGCTCGCGCCGCCGCCCGTGCCGCCATGGCCACCGAGTCCGCCGCAGCCCCCGGCTCCGCCACCCCCGCCACCCGGGCCCGCATTGATCGGCGCACTGCTCGTGCAGCGGTGAGCGCCGCCACCCCCGCCGCCGCCTTCACCTCGAGTGCCCGCGCCAGCGTCCGCCGGAGGGCCGACTGGGGTGTAGCCGGTTGCGGCTAGGGAGCCGATTCCGGTGCCCGCGAAACCGGGAGTGCCGCCGGAGCCGCCGTCGCCTTGTCCACCTGGCTGGCACTGGGAACTTGTCTGTGCCGTACCGGCGAGCCCACCCGTCAACTCGGGACCGCCTTGCGCGCCGGGGCCGCCGTTTGGTCCTGTGGCTCCAGTCCCACCCAGGCCGCCACTGACATCGTCGAGCCCGCATACGTTCATGCCCGGATCGCCGCCGATGTTCGACGAGGTGTCGTCGCAGCCCTGTTGGCCAGGGCCTCCAGGTGCTCCCGAAGTCGCCTGTGCTGCGTAGGGCGCACCAGGCTCGCCGGCAGCGCCAGCGCCTGCGCTCAGACTCGCCCGCACGAACTCGACATTCGCACCACCGTCGACCAAGACCGCAATCGAGCTCTCACCCGGCATCGTCGCCGCGGGACTCGAGATCGCGAGGTCCTCAATCCTGGACTCGCCGGTTCCGGTGATGGTCACCGCGATGGTGTTCGGATCTCCAGCGATCTCGGGTTTCAGCTGGGATGCTCTTTGCCAATCACAGCTCAGTCCACCGAAGACCGACACGCCCGCGGGGAGCTCGACGCTGCCCTCGAACGTGTCGTCGCCGCACACGTAGATCCTCTTTGCGCCGGAGATGGAGGCGAGCGCTGTGGCGAAGTCGTGCGCTGGGCTCGTCTGACTGCCAGGTCCAGTGCCTGCGGCCGACACGAATACCCCGCAGGTCGCGGCGATCGCCTCCCCGGCCTCCAACATCGTGGGGTCGCACTTCGCGGTTTCGCCGCCGCCCTGTCCGCCAGCACCGCCGACTGGGGCGTCACCCCCCGAGCCGCCCTGTCCACCACCTGCGGTGGCTGGGCAGGTGCCGTCGAAGGCCTCGTCGCAGACATCACCATAGACGCAGGCGGTCGAGAGGGTGACGAGTGCGGTGAGCGCAACGATAGGGTGTCGAAGCATCTTCATAATCTCCGTAAGAGGCGACCTAGAACGAGACCCGAGCGGATAGGCCGCCAGGCAAGACCTGAATACGCCACGCGGCCTGCGGTCCCGCGGTTGGCGTGCCCGACGATGAGAGCGCGAGGTAGATACCCATTCCTGCGAGCGCGACCGCGCCTACAGCCAAGCCGCCAATGCCAATTCCGAGGAGCAGGTTGGCTTGATCGAGAGAATCGTTCGCCGTAGTCGCGCATGCCTGTGTGAACGGGACGCATGCCTGCGCGTCGTCGACGGCTGACCCGTGCTGCAGGACCCCACCGACAGTGAGGCCAATGCCAGCCGCCAACGAGGCCCCGCCAAAGACACCCAGGAGCACCGCGGGCCAGATCTCGGGCCCTTCAACCGACTTGGAGACAGGTTGCGTTTTGGTCTGAAGCTTGAGCTCGATCGTCTGTGGCTTGCCGCTCTCCACAGTGACGGAGACCTCGGCTTCACCCTCGGTCTCGTGTTTACCCCGGATGGTGACTGTGCCCGGATCGACGTAGATCGCGTCCTTGCTCGAGAGACCAATGAGGGCGCCATTCACTGTCAGCATCGTCCCTGGTGGACACGTGATCGTGATCTTCCCAACCAGTCCCTCGATGCGCGTGAGCTCCTTGACAATGAGGTCGCGGATGTTGGCGTCCCCGGTCGAAGGGAACGTCCTCAGTGCGTACGCGAGGTGCTCGGCCGCGTCTCTGTGCTTGCCGAGGACATCCTCAGTCCGGGCAAGGTTGGCCGCGGTGTCGGCGCTGGGCTTGAGCTCGAAAGACCGGCGCAGCTTTTGGTAGGCGAGCTGAGTGTCGCCGGCCTTGAAGGCGGCGTTGCCCTCTTGGTAGAGGACAAACGCGTCCTCACCGGGTTTATCGGGTTGCGCGAACGACGGTGTGGTGAAGAGCACCGCAGTCTGGATGGCGAGGCCCGCCAAGAGTCGCGAACGCATGAGGATGTCCCTTAGTCGAAGACTCACGGGAAGAACTGCCAACTGCTGCTGGAGGGAGCCGCCTTGGGCGACGTGGTGCTCGCGGTCGGCGCCCCGGTTGGGGCCGCGGACGCGGGGGCACTGACGACGGCTGTGGTCGAGGCTTTGGGTGCTGAGCGGTTTGGGCTCGGAGTCACGGTCGTGATCGTGGGGTGAGAGCTGCTGCCAAGGGGAGTCGCGCTCGCCCCAGCTCCGGTGACAGCGGTGTTGATCTGCGCCAAGGCAGTAGGTGCTTGCGCGGCAAAAGTGGCGGTCGCGGACGTCGAGAGCGCGGTCGGGGAGTTGGTGCCTGTCATGCCTGGGGTGCCATTCGCGGTCGTGTCGGATGACGCCCTGCGACCGAACGAAACCCACAACAGCAGCGCGCCCGCCACCATCGAGATCGCAATCGCGATCCCGATTCGACCGCGCGTGCGCGGAGGGTGCTCGCTCGGTGCGCCCTTCGTCGGCACGATCGCGATGCGGGCAGTCTGCCCACCGACGGTGCGGCCGGTCTCAACCACCTGCCCATCCAAACCGAGCGCCCGTTTGCGCTGAATGCTGGGCTCGGTGACGAAGGCATCCCGCGAGCGAGGGCGATACGACGCACGGGGTTCTGTGGTGCGGCCCACGGGGTTGGGCCCCAAGGTGAGCTCGGCGTGCTCCGCGCGTTCGCTCTCCTCAGCGGCGCGCAGCTCAATGTACTTCGCCTTGTGACGCACCAATGGGCCCGAGGCGTCAGGGTCCTCACTCCGGAGCTCAGCGAACGCCGCCGCCGTCTTGGGGTCGGTCGTTTGCGCTTTGGCCTCCGCCTGCTCTGCACGAGCGAGCGCCTGCTCGAGCAGCTCCTCGGTAGAGGCCATCGAGATCGAGAGCCCGATCGCTCTGCCGAAGGGCTCGTTCGAGGCGGCGGTATTGGCACTTCCCAACGGCGGCGAGGCCGCGTGAGGATCTCACGGCTCACTCGGCTGACGATCCTCGAGCATCAGCACCAACGTCTCCAGCGAGTATCCCGCCAGCTGCGCCTGGCGCAGGATACGCATAAGCACCCCGCGTAGCTGACGCGGTGGTAGGTCCAGCTTCTCCGAGGCTTGCAGCAATGTCAGCAACAGCTCCTTCTGCCTAGCTTCCTCGGAGGGTTGTGCTTGGGGCTCAGGGGTTGGCGTGGGTGCCACGGCGGTGACGGACCACGCTGCTGCCAGCTTCTCAGCGGCTGTCTTGTTGCGGCTCCCCACGGCGTCGATAAGCGCTTTGCGGGTTCCTATGGGCGGCCGTGTTTTGGTTTTCTCCCAACGCGATACAGAGCGCGCCTTCACTCCGACGAGCGCCCCAAAGTGCTCTTGCGTAAGGCCTAACTCGAGACGTACGCACCGTAATGTCTTGCCCAGATCCGACATGTCCTCCCCCTCGACGTGCGCAGCCGACAGCCTCTCGTGGGCGGCCGACGCGCTACGTACGAGTATACCGCGACTCCGGCTGGGAGTGGGCAGATCAGAGGTCTCAAATCGACCGCTCGATGAGCGACTGCGACAGCGACTTGCGACTGCGACAGCGACTTGCGACAGCGACTTGCGACTTGGGGCGGCCGGCCGGATTCGCGTCCCCTTCCATCGCTGTCGCCAGTCGCTCGTCGCCTGTCGCCTGTCGCTCGTCGCCTGTCGCCTGTCGAACGGCCGACAAGACTAGCGACAGCGACCAAACGCCTGCTTCCACGACCTCCCGCCTCTGCTCAGGGCGTCGGGCTGCCCGGGCGCGAACCTTCCGTGCCAGCCCCGCGCGAGCGGGGGCCTACCTACTTCTGAGTAAGTGCGCGCGGGTCTGTCACGGAAGCTGCGCGCGAAGGGGCGAGCCGACGCCCTTCGCGTCGGCGGGAGGTTCCTATGGACAGCGTCTTTCCGTTCCAGCAGCTCGATTGCTATGTAGCGGCTCGTGAGTTCGCGCGCCTCGTGCAGCTCGCGACTATCGGTGATAGTGAGTTGCGCGACCAGGTTACTCGGGCTGCGAAGAGCGTATTTCTCAATGTGGCTGAGGGCCTGCCCAGTCGGCGTATTGGCGTTCGGCGCAGGCACTTCGAGATTGCGCGGGGTTCACTCGGTGAGGCAGTCGCCGGTATTGATTTGGCGCTTGCGCTTGGCGCACTGTCAGCGTCGCGGGCCGCGGAGCTCAATCGCGTGGCTTTGCGGCTCGCGCTTCTCGTCGGGGGGCTGTTGAAGCGCCGGTGATGGCGTTGGCGCGGCCGGCTTTCGGGTCGGCCGCTCGATGTGCGACGAGCGACTTGCGACGGCGAGGGCGACAGCGACGGCGACGGCGACAGGTTTGTCAGGGCGCGACGTGCGCGTGGAGCGCGTCGAGCAGCGGGTTCTTGTCGGCTTGAGCGGGCAAATAGCCCTGCCCAATCGTCCAAATGATCGCGCCGCCCAAGCCGTTTGCTACGATCCAGTCGCCTTTGTCGGCGAGCGACTGCGGGTCCTCGTACGATACATAAGTGCAACCGGCCGGCCCTGTCGCCCCACCGAAGGACAGATAAGGCACGTGCGCGACGGCGTCCCACTGTGCCGCGTTCTGCGAGAAATAGCTGGCCATGATATGCGCGTAAGACATCGTGCCGTCGTTCGCCACGACGTCCGCGCCGTTGAGCGGCTGATCGGGGGCCGACACGGGCGCCGAATAACAGAGCCCGTAAAACCCGGCGCCGACCCCGAGCTTCGCCGCTGGCACGCCCGCGTCGAGATAGGCCTGTATCGACGACTCGACCGACGTCGGCGTCGCGGCGTCCTGGTGATGGAGCGCGCTGCTGTGCCAGCTCTTCCACCCGTCCCAGGCGCCCGCCATTCCGTAGGTCATCAGGTTGATCTGGTCGAACCGATCGGCATATTGCGCATAAAACCCGAGGTCGTCGGGGGCGTTCGCGTTGATGTAACCGACTGGAATGGTGAGCTCGACGCCCGGGATCGCCGCGCGCAGGTCGGACGCCAGCGCGGCCAGCGAGTCCTCGTCTGCCGGGTAGACAGGCTCCCAATCGAGGTCGAGCCCGTCATAGCCGTAGGTCTCGACGAGCGCGGCCAGGTTGGCGACGAACGTCGCGCGCGTCGGCGCGGACGCCGCCTGCGCGAACGCGTCGTGCAGGCCCGCGCCGCCGATCGACGCGATCGCCCTCACGCCGTGCGCGTGCGCCGCGTCGACGAGCGCGTGCCCGAGCTGGACGCCCTCGCTCGGCCCCTGGAAGAGAGACTCGTCGAGCGTCCCGTCCCCTTGAGGCAGATAGAACGCTACGGCGATATGGGTCATCGAGCCCCACGCGATCTGATCTACCGGATAGAGCGAGGCCTCATATCCAGCGTAATAGCCCATGACCCAGCGGCCACTCGGCGCGCCGCCGCCCGTGCCGCTGCCTCCTTCATTGGCGCCGCCGCCGCCTTGCGCGGCCGCGCCGCCGCCGCCTGTCCCCGGTGCGCCGCCTGTCGCCCCGGACGCCCCTTGTCCAGCGGAGCCTCCAGCGCCACCCGCGCCCCCCGACGGGGTGACGCCGTCGTCGCCGCACGCGACAAAGAAGAGCGCCGAGAGCGAGCCGAGCAAAAGAGAAGATCGCGTCACGTCTCGAGCTTATCCCTTTCGAATGGCGTGGGCAGCTTGCGGCCGATCCCGCGCCGCGCAATGCGGATTGCATGATCGATCGGCGCCAGTTCGGACTCACCGGTCTCGACGTCCCGGCGCTCGGGCTGGGCGGCGGACCGCTCGGTAACCTCGATGAGCACGCCGTCGACGCCCTCGTCGGCCGCGCCGTCGAGCTCGGCGTGGCGCTCGTCGACGTCGCCCCGAGCTACGGCGACGCCGAGGTTCGATTGGGTCACGCGCTCCGCGGCCGACGCGACAAGTGCATCGTCTCCACGAAGGTCGGATACGGCGTCCCCGGCGTCGCGGATTGGACTGCACCGGCCGTGACCCTCGGGGTCGAGCGCGCCCTGCGTCGGCTCGGGGGCGACGCCCTCGACGTCGTTTACTTACATTCCTGTCCAGTCGAGACGCTCGCGTTCGGCGAGGTCCTCGACGCCCTCGCCGCCGAGGTCCACGCGGGCAGGGTGCGCGTCGCCGGCTACTCCGGGGAGGGCGCCGCGCTCGACTATGCAATAAGCGACAGCCGCATATCGGCCGTCCAAATGTCGGCGAGCGCGGTCGACCAGGCCAATCTCGGGGCGCGCCTCCACGCGGCCAAGCAGCGCGGCCTCGGCGTCCTGGCGAAGCGCGTCGTCGGCAACGCCTTCTTCGCCTTCCCCGAGCGGCCCGCGCGCGACGACGTCGCCGTCTATTGGGATAGAGCGCGCGCGCTCACCCCGATGTTGTCCGACCACGTCGCGTCGTTCGGCTGGGCCGAGCTCTGCCTCAGGTTCGTCGCGTTCACTTGGGGGGTCGACTGCGCCCTCATCGGCGCGAGCCGCGCCGCGCACCTGGAGCTCGCAGCACAAGTCGTCTCGCGCGGGCCCCTCCCCGAGGCGGTCGTGCGCGATCTGTATGCCGCCTGGAGCGCCGTCGGCGAGGGTTGGTCACCCCTCGTCTGACCCGTAAAAAAGGCGTGCCGGCTACGGGCTCGCTGGCTTGCGCTTCGTCACGATGAGGTGGTTCTGCTTCATGCGATCGCCATAACCATAGCGGAACGGCAAAGCTCGATAAGGCTGGGCGCGAAAGAGGCTCACCATGGAGAGGTTGGGCGCGCTGTCGGTCTTCAGCAGCGAGCCCGCGAACTTGCCGTAAACCTCTTGGGTCAGATTGGCGGATAGATCGAGCGGCGGGACCCCGGTCGAGTCCGAGAACATGAAGACGGCGCGCTCGAGCAAGTAGTCGCGAACGACGGAGAAGTCGGGCCGCCAAAGCAAATAGCTCGCGGCCTTGGTCATCGCCGCGACGTCGCCTTTACCCCGCAGGAAGGTCCAGAGCGGCCTGTCGCTCCCGATGTGGTCATCGTCGAGATTGACCGCCATATGCCGGTGGACCTTGAGCGGCGCCGACGGATCGCCAATCTTGCGGAAGGTCAGCTCGGAGTTCGCGAACGACACCGAGAAGTCGGGCGGGATCCAGCTGTGTTTGCGGTGCTCGGCGAGCTCACCCTCGCGCGCCGCGATCTCGGCCTCGGTCAGATAGTGAAGGGTGCCGCCCTCTTCCAGATAGAAGTACTTGAGCGAGACTGGCTCGTAGCCGTGGAGCGCCATCGCGACGAGAAAGAACGAGAGCTCGCCCGGGAGCTCACCCTGCTGCGTCTGTTTGAGCGTCTCGCTCTTGCTGTACGTGTCGACTTGCAAGAGCTCCGCGAGCTCGCGTCGGAGCTTGCGCAGGCTCGCTGCGAGCGGCTTCGCTGCGAGCCCGTGCAATCGCCGCGGATCACCGACGAGCTCGAGCGACAGCGTGGTGTAGTCGGTCGCGTCGGGATAAGTGAGGAGCGCCGTGGAGAGGTCGCCGCCCGAAAAGGGGTAGACGACCGATTGGGGTATATCGGCCGGTCGAACCTGCGTGAAGAACGGCGTCGCTACACCGATGTAAGATCGGCGATAGGCCGCGAGCATCGTGTCGAGCTCGCGGCAGTGCTCCGCGACGACGTTGGCGTCGAGCTCGGCGGGGACTGCGGCCTTACCGCCGCAAGCGACCACCCGATAGAGCGCCTTCGCCTCTTCGATGAAGTCCTTGCCAGCCGGCGCGACGGGCTTCGCGCTGACCTCGACGTCGAGCGGTGATCGCGTCGACGTCGTAGGAGTCGGCTCGGGGTGCTCGCGTCCCTGGCCGTGCGGCGAGCGCGCGCGGCACCCCGCGAGCAAACAGACAGCGACGAGGAGAGAGAGTCGCGACACCGCGGACGAGCGTAGCAGTCACATCCAAGCGCGCCGACGTCACAAGTGCGCATGAGTTCGAGCAGAAAGCGGCTGGGAATCAGGCTTCCGCAGGGAATAGCGCTCCTCGTGCGATCGTTGCTGGCGGCCGCGTTCGGTTGCGTTCTCGCGGTGAACGTCGCGGCCTGTCTTCATGGTGAATCGCGCGCGGCCGAGCCCGAGGGCTCGTCGGGCGCCGAGTGCGCGCGAGACGACGATTGCCAGCTCGTGCACGAGTGCGACTGCTCGTGTGTCGTCGCGCCGAAGAGCGCGGGTCGCGTCGATTGCGCCGACGCTCCGTGCAAACAGGATGGCTGCGCGGGCAAGCGCGCCGCCTGTGAACAGGCTCGGTGTGTCGTCCGCTGAGGTTCATGAGAGCCCTCTCATGATGCTCTCAGCCGCCTCGCAGCGAGCGCGCGCAGCTTGAAGACTATGGATAGCGCCTACCGAGAGAGACCCTCCTCCAAGATCCTCGTCTGGGACCTGCCGGTCCGGTTGTTCCACGCCCTGCTCGGCGTCGCCGTCTTGGGCGCGTTCGTGATCGCGATCGCCGTCGGCCATCGCAGCGCGGTGTTTCCGTGGCACATGCTGCTCGGCGCGGCGGCCGGCTTCATGGTCCTCTTGCGAGCGATTTGGGGGCTCGTCGGCTCGCGCCACGCTCGATTCGGTGACTTCGCGTTCGGCCCGAAGGCGGTCGTCCAGTACTTCAAGTCGCTCTTCGACAAGCGCGCGAAGCCCCACGTCGGGCACAACCCCGGCTCCAGCGTCGCGATCTTCGCGATGCTCGGGCTCACGCTCGCGACCGCCCTCAGCGGCGCGTTCATGAGCCGCGTGGAGGCACTGGAGGAGCTCCACGAGGTCTTCGCCTTCACGCTCATCGGCGTCGTCGCGGCGCACCTCGCGGGCGTGGCGCTGCACGCGTTCGTCCATCGCGACGGCCTCGTGCGTTCGATGGTCGACGGCGAAAAGGTCGGCGAGCCCGCGCAAGCTACGCGGTCCTCGCATCCCCTCGCGGCGCTCGCGTTCATCGGCCTCGTGACCGCGTTCGGCGTGTCGGTCGCGCGTGGCTACGACGCGAAGAACCGGGCGGTGAATCTGCCCATCGTCGGGAGCACGGTCACCCTCGGTGAGGGCGGCGAGGACGGTGACCGTGAGGGCGGTCCGCGTGGGAAACACCAAGAGAATCGCGACTTCGACGACTGAACTTCAACGCAGGAACGGCGACATCGCGGCGATGAATTTCTCGGGGGCGTCGACGTGCGCGAAGTGCGACGCCCCCTCGAGCCAGACGGCGGACGCGCTCGGCAAGAGCGCCATCATGCGCGCGCCGACCTCGGGTGGGACCATCGGATCGCGGCGGGCGTAGACGAGCTGCAGCGGAATGGGGAAGCGCCCTCCGAGCCCCGACAGCGCGCGCTCGAACTCCACCATCGCGCGTACGTCGAGCGTCTCGTCGAGCATCCGCACGAAGGCCTCGAGCCCGGCCTCCGTCTTCAGCGGGCGCGCGTACTCCGCGTGCTCCTCGCGCGATTTGAGCGTCTCGTCGTAGTAGTGGACGTTCTTGTGCACCCAGCGCTCCTCGTCGCGGCGCACGAGCCATCGGACGAGCCCGCGGGCGCGAGGGATCGCATCGAGCGCGACGCGCAGCGCGCGCATCCGCGGCGTCGGCAGGCCGGGCGCGTGCAGCACGACGAGCCGCCCGATCGCGCCCGGGTCACGCAGCGCGAGCCTCATCGTGAGATAGCCCCCGAGCGAGTTGCCGATCACGTCCGCGCCGCGCAGCTCGAGCGCTCCGAGAATGTCGCCGATCGCGTCCGCGAGCTCGTCGGGAGCGTACGACCCGCGCGTCGGCGCGTCGGTCTCACCAGCGCCCGGCAGATCGAACGCGACGACGGTGCGTGAAGCCCCGAGCCCCTCGAGGAGGTATCTGAACGAGTAGCTCGTCGTCATGAAGCCGTGCACGCACACGAGCGCGGGGCCGGTGCCCCACCGAACGACGCGCACGCCGAGCTCTCCGTAGGGCCGCGTCCTCACGCGCACGCGCTCGCTCTTCGCCTCGAAGAATCGGTGCGGCAGGCGCGGACGCTCGGGGACCTCTTCGAACGGGAGCTGTGAAAAAGGGGGCCTCGACATGGCGCTCGCGATGCTACCGAGAGAGTCGTGAGCTCGCGGAGGAAGAAGTCCACCCCGAAGGCGCCGCCTCGCGCGCGAACGGTCGAGCGCGCCAACACGCGCGCCCACGAGAAGCTCGTCGAGACCGTCGTCAAGCTCGACGCGCTCGAGGTCGGCGGCTCCCCCGAGCGCCCGATCGAGGTGACGTCGGCGTCCGAGGTCGAGGTCACCGCCGAGTCGAAGCCGTGCCCCGTCTGCGGCGACAGCTTGCGCGCGGTCGAGCACGACGTCATCGAGCACGAGGGAGCGCGCCTCCGTCGTGTGCGCGTCGTGTGTCGTATGTGTCACGCGCGCTGGGAGCGCTTCTTTCGCCTTGGTCCGCGGTTCAGCTGAGCGGTAGAGTCGCGGGTCGAATGAAGGACGGGGCGACCTTCCGACGTCTCTGGCTCTGGCCGATGCTGAGCCTCGCGATGGTCGCCGTCTTGGTGTTCTCGGCGCTCTACGCGATCGATCTCGTCGTCACTGGGGGCCCGGCTTCGACGAAGGGCTCGGGCGTCCTCTCCTATTTCATCTTCGATCAAGACCACATCACCGACGCCGTCTCCGGGCTCGGCGCGATGGTGGCCGCGGTGCTCGGCATCGTCGTCACCGTCGTGAGCATCGTCGTTCAGCTCTCCGCCGAGCGTTACACCGGTGTCACCGCGATGTTCTTGCGCGACCGCACGAACATCCTGGTGATGGCCTACTACGTCGTCACGTGCGTCTGCGGTGTGTGGGTCAGCCTCTCGGTCCGCGCGGAGTTCGTCCCGCGGCTCACGCTCGTCTTCATGCTGCTGCTCACCGTCGTCGGCCTCACGATGATGGCGCCGTACTTCGGCTACGTGTTCCGGTTCCTCGAGCCCGCGAACATCATCGCGCGCATCCAACGTGAGGCCACGCACACCGCCGATGTCGGCGCGCGGCTCGGCGGCGCGCAGGGCAGCGAGGCTCAGGCGAGCGCGCTCGCCGCGATGGAGGAGCTCACCGACATCACGTCGAACTCCATCAGCGGCAAGGACAAGATCATCGCGAGCCGCGCCGTCGACGCGCTGAAGGATCTCGCGCAGAGATACTTGGAGCGCAAACGATCCGCGAGCGCCGAGTGGTTCGAGATCGGCGAGGGCATCCGCGACAACCCCGACTTCGTCGCGATGGACCCCGAGAGCCTCAAGGATCTGGCGGCGCGCAAGACGTGGTTCGAGTGGAAGATCATGCGCCAGTACCTCGGCATCTACAACGAGGCCCTCGCGCAGATGAAGGACATCAACTACCTCATCGCGATCGACACCCGCTACATCGGGGAGAAGGCCGCCGACGCCAAAGACGACGAGGCCGTCGCGCTCGTGCTGCGGTTCATGAACAGCTACATGCGCGCGACCCTCAACGCGAAGGACGTCCGCACCGCTTACAACGTCCTCAACCAGTATCGGCTGCTCGTCGAGGGGCTCATCGCGCGCGGCCGCACCGCCGACGCGGCGACCGCGGTCGGGTACATGAAGTACTACGCGCTCGTGAGCTACGACATGAAGCTCTCGTTCGTCACCGAGACGGTGGCGTACGACGTCGGGGCGCTCTGCCAGCTCGCACACGAACTGAAGAGCCCGGTCGAGGACGACCTCCTCGCGCTCTTCCTCGAGATCGATCGGCCCGGCCCCGAGCACGCGCACGAGGTCGCGCTGAAGGGCGTCCGCAAGGCTCAGGTCAAGCTCGCGAGCTACTACCTGCTCGTCGGCGCCGAGGATCGCGTCACGCGCATCTACCGCGACATGGCGACCGAGTCTCGCGATCGCCTGCGCGCGATCCGTGACGAGCTCTCGCGCGTCGAGTCGAAGGACTTCTGGGAGATCATCGACCGCGGCCGCAACTTCGAGTTCATGCCCGCCGAGCAGCGGACCGCGATGCACAAATACTTCGAGCGCTTCGAGGGCCTCGACACCAGCTCTCCGACGGCGCCGCCCGTCGCTTGAGGCTCGGCTAGCCCTTCTTCGGCGCGACGCGCGCTCGAGCCCAATCGACAGCGGCGCGCGGTCGCAGGATGCCTGCTCCTTGGACCTCGCGTGGGACGTCGGGCAGCGCCTCGGCGGTCGCGACGAGCCCTTGGCGGATCTCGGCGGGCGTGAGCTTCGGCGCGATCTCGAGCATCTGCGCGGCGACGCTCGCTGCGATCGGCGCGGCGAACGACGTCCCGTCGACGTGTTGGTACTCGGGCGAGATGTACTTCTGCTTGCGGATCCGGGCCTCGACGACCTTCATGAGGGCCGAGATCTCGGAGCGCTCCTCGGGCGTGGACATCGTGTTGCGCTCGCTGAAGCCGTGCTCGGCGCTGAGCTCTTCGAGCACGGAGTGCAGCGCGAAGAGGGGCGCGGCCTCGCGCGAGGTGAGCGTGCCCGGCAGCATCGGCGCGGGCAGCCAGATCGCAGGCGCGAGCAAATCCGGCTTCTGCACGCCGGGTCGGTGCGAGCCGTAGCTCGACGGCCACGGTCGATCGCGGTCCTGGTCGGGCGAGAACCGATCGTGTTGGCCCCCGACGGCGATCGCGCCGATCGCGGAAGCGGGCGCCGCGACCTTGCGACCGGGCACGTTGCCCGCCGCGGCGAAGACCGTCACGCCGCTCGCGACCACCTCTTCGACGGCGCGCTCGACGTCTTCGAAGTCGGGGTCGTCGAAGCGCACGCCGAGCGAGATGTTGACGATGCGCACGCCGAGCTTCGGGTAGCGCAGCGGGAACCGGATCGCGTGCGCGACGTGTTTACCGAGGATGTTGCCGCCATCGACGCCGGCCTTGATGAGGACGACCTCGGCCTCGCTCGCGATGCCGCGGTACGCCCCGCCCGAGCGGTAGCCGTTGCCCGCGGCGGCGCAGGCCGTCATCGTCCCGTGCCAGCCGAAGATTTGAGGTGAAAAGAACTCCTGGCCGTCGGGCACGTCGCGCGTCGCGTCCGCGTAGGCCCGGATGCGACGCACGGGGTGCATCATGTCCGGGTGCGGATAGAAGCCGACGTCGACGAACCCCATGACGACACCCTCACCGGTGATGTCGGCGTACGCGTCGAGTCGTTCGGGGATGGAGAGAAGCTGTACGTGTCCCACGGTCCGGGACTTAGTACGCGACGCCGCTGGACGCGAGGAAGTCGCTGATCAGCGCGCCCGTGCGCTCGGCCTCCTCGGTGTGCGGCGAGTGATCGGTAGGCAGCGTCTCGAGGCGCACGTTCTTGATCCGCGTCGAGGCGTCGACGGCGATCGGGAGAGGGAAGGCGCGATCGCGCTCGCCCCACACGAGCAGCGTCGGCACGGCGAGCTGCGGCAGGAGTGATCGCATCGAGAAGGCGTCGCCCATGATCGGGACCAGCGACTTGAACGCTCGCCGCGCGCCGGGCCGCGTGCCTCGCGTCGAACGGAGCTCCGCGCGCAGCGCCTCGAGGTCGCGGCGATCGTCGCCCGTGAGGCTCGTCCCTCGCAGCGTGGGTCCGATCCACGTCGTCATGATCTCCGGGCCGAAGTGGAGATAGGCGCGCGCGAGCGGCGTCACCTGCGGGCTCAAGCCCATCGCGTCGACGAGGACGAGCGCGCGCGCGTCGACGAAGCGACGGAGCGCGAGGTCGAGGGCGACGAGCCCACCGAGCGAGTGGCCGACGAGGACGAGGTTCGGGGTCTTCTTCAGCGTGTCCTCGATCGGATCGCGGAAGTACTCGAGCCCGTGCTGCGCGGAGTCTTGCTCGAGCCCTGCCTCTCCCGAGTGTCCGAAGCCAGGCAGATCGATCGCGATGACGCCGACGTCATGCGGGAGCGTGCGCAAGAGCGGCGACCAGATCGCGGCCGAGTGTCCCCTGCCGTGAAGGAACACCAGCGTTGCGGCGTTCTCGGTCGCTGGCGCGCGCTCGAGCGAGCGCAGGACTACGCTGCTCCCGATGCGGTGCTTCTCTGCGATCCCGTACGGCGCGAGGTTGTGAACCAGCGCTTCTTCGATCGGACCGCGTTTCGAGAGGACGGTGAAAATGAGCGGAAGGCGTTCGTGGATCATCGACGTCGCGCGGAGGCTTATCGGTCAAGCTCGCGGACGTCGCAAGCACATGGGTCACTGAACATCGGCATCACGTCCCCTGCGAGCCTCTCATCGCAATCGAAGGGTCGTGTTATGGTCGGTCTGCCTCATGGGATTGAATTCGGCCCGACAGGGCCTCGAGACCACGCTTCGTTCGATCGCTGGCGCACCGGTTGTGGTCCTCATCACCGGGCATCCCGATCCTGACGCCCTGGGCAGCGCGCTCGCGCACCAGCGCATCTGCCACGAGCTCGGCGTACCTTGCACGATCGCGCACGTCCTGCCCGTCTCGCACAGGCAAAACCGCGCGATGGTGAAGCTGCTCAACATCGACATGCTCCAAGTCACGAAGGGACAGGACCTCGCCGGGTTCTCCTTCATGTCGCTGGTCGACACTTCGACCCCCGAGCCTTCGATCGACATCCCCGCCGACCTCAAGCTCCTCTCGGTGGTCGACCACCACAAGCTCGCCGAGGTCGACGCCCCCTTCGTCGACATCCGCCCCGACATGGGCGCCTCGTGCTCGATCTACGCCGAGTATCTCTCGCAGATCGCGCAGCTCGAGAACGGCGCGGGCGCGTCGCGCGTGGCGACGGCGCTGCTCTTCGGCATCCAGACCGACACGAACGACTTCCAGCTCGCGACCGCCGCTGATTTCGCGGCCGCGGCCTACGTTCGTCGCTTCTGCGACAGCGACATCCTCAAGCGCGTCGGGCGCCGCGTTCACTCCGCCTCGGGGATGAGCGTGCTCGGTCGCGCGCTCGCGAACCTCCTCGTCGTCCGCGACTTCGCGGTGGCGTCGGTCGGGTACGTCTCGGGCGGCGATCGCGACGCCATCGGGACGGCCGCGGATTTCATCCTCCAGCGCGAGGATCTCGACACGGTGCTCGTCTACGGCATCGTCGAGGATCGCATCGACGGCTCGCTTCGCACCGACAGCCCCAGCGTCGAGCCCGCCGCGTTCCTCACGACGGTCTTCGGCAAAGATCGGAACGGCAAGCCCTACGGCGGCGGTCGCGCCGACAAGGGCGGCTTCCAGATCCCGCTCGGCGTCCTCGCCGAGTGTGAGGACCGCGACGGCCTCAGCAAGATCGTCGAGCAGATCGTGCGCTCGCGCCTCGGCAAGGCCATCCCCGACATCGAGCGTGAGTACGAGCGCGCGCAGAACGACGCGCACCACAACGGCCACCACGAAGAGAGCGGCCGCTTCTCGCGCGAGTTCTAGACCTCGAGGTCCGTGAGCGGCTCGCTGGTCTGCCCAGCCTCGTAGCCGAACGTCGTGAGCGGCAGGCCCGCGCCGCGGAGCGCGGTGAGGAGGGCCTTGCTGGCGTTCCCACCGCTGTCGCGGTGGTGGACGTTGCCGCGCAAACGACCGCCGCCCTTGCCGCAGAGGAGCATGGGCAGGTCGTCCTGCGAGTGGGTCCAGCCCTCGGTGTGCTCGGTGCACACGAACAAAGACAGGTGATCGAGCAGGTTGCCTGCGCCCTCGGGCGTGTCGCGCAGCCGCGTGAGGAAGGCCGCGAGCTGCTTCATCGTGAAGCGCACGGCGTCCTGCTGCTTCGTGTACGGCGAGGGCTCCGTGTGGTTCATGTAGTGCTGGCCATCGGTCGCGTTCGCCATCCAGAAGACCGCACCCGAGCCGCACGTCGAGAACATGATCGAGAAGGCCCGCGTGAGGCCGCACGCGAGCGCGAGCGACATGAGCTCGCTCATCATCGCGTTCTTCTCCTCCATCTGCTCCTTGCCCGCGAGGTCGGGGAACTCGCCGGGATCGAGCGGCTTCGAACACTCCGCGAGCGGCGCCTGCAGCCGCGACTGGAGCTCCGAAATGCTGGTCAAATGCTGGTCGAGGCGCTGTCGATCCTTCACGCCGAGGCGCGGCTTCAAGTCCGCGATCTGCCCCGACACGGCGTCGAGCACGCTCGCGCGCGCTCCGAGAATCAACGGCTCGGCCGTCCCTTGATTGAAGAGCCGCTCGAAGAACGCGTGCGGAGACTCCTCCGACGGGTTGATGTTCGTCTCGCCGGCGGTGCTCCCGTTGTGCGACAAATACTGGAAGGTCGTGCCTTCGTCGGTCCCGCGGAAGCGGGTCACCGCGGCCTCGAGCGAGCGGTACGGGCTCGGCTTCTCGCTCTGGAAATACGCCGCCGCGACCTGATCGACGCTCGGGTATTTGAACGTCGAGACGATGGTGTCGCGCACGTCGTCGACCTTGAGGTGCGGCCCGCCCGAGCACACCGCCGCCATCCCCGAGTGGTGCGGGTGGCGCGGCGTCATCACCGAGAGGCCGCTTATGACGCTCACGTACTCCTTGAGCGGCAAGAGCGCCGAGAGCGCGTTGTCAGCGGGCACGGTCCAATCGGGGCCCACCGTCGCGGGCGTCCACGTCGGCAGGTGCACGCCGTTGCCGAAGAACCAGAGGCCGAACCGCGTGGGAATTGCCTCGCCGTCCGCGAGCGCGCTCCCGTTGTCGTCCAGCATGAAATCGAAGAGCGGCAGGCCCACCGCGACCGCGGCACCTCCGGCCATGCCTCTCAAGAAACGGCGGCGCGGGATGCGGCTCACGGCTTCACCTCCTCGGTCTCCAGGCTCGCGAAGCGGAAGCCGTCGTTCACCACGAGCGCGATGACGAGCTCCCTGAAATCGTAGTCGTCTGCGACGAACGACTCGACGAGCGCGTGGACGCTGCGCTCGTCGCCGTCGCCTGCGAGGTGCGCGCCGGCGTGCTCGTAGAAGCGGCGCGCGACGCACGCGAGCGCCTCGGGCAGCTCGGCCACGGCGGCCCCCATCGCGACCCCGCCTACCAGGGGCTCGTCCTCGAGCTCAGCCGACGCGTCGATGGGCAGGCCGTTCTCGTCGACCTCGCGATAGACGCCGAGCGCGTCGTAGTTCTCGAACGCGAACCCGAGCGGGTCCATGCGCATGTGGCATCCGGCGCACGCGGGGTCGTCGCGGTGTTCGTCGAGCCGCTGGCGCAGCGTCGTCTGCGGCGCGCCGGGCTCGGGCTCGGGCAACGTGGTGTCGACGCCTGGTGGCGGCGGCGGGATGTCGTTGCAGAGCAAATTGATTTGGATGAACCGCCCGCGATGGGTCGGCGACGTCTGCGTCTGGTGCGCGTTCATCGCGAGGAAGCCCGGCGTCGTGAGCAGCCCGCCGCGCCTCCCGTCGTCGGGCAGCGTCACCGGCGTGAAGTCGGCTCCGGTGATCCCTTCGATGCCGTAGATGCGCGCGAGGTCCTCGTTGAGGTAGGTCTCGCGCGTCGTGAAAATCTCGCGGAAGTCGGCGCGCTCCTCGAACACGACGTTCTCGAACATGCGCTCGATCTCGACGCGCATGCTCGGGCCCAGCGTGGTCGTCAGCTGCGGGAACTTCTCGGCGTTCTTGTCGAGTTGGTCAAGGTTCCTGACCATCATGAACTCGCGGAAGAACCGCACGAGCGCCTTGCGAGCGCGCGGGTCGTCGAGCAGGCGCTCGGCGTGCTCGCGCAGCACCGCGGGATCGTCGAGCTCGCCGCTCGCCGCCGCGCCGAGGAGCGCGTCGTCGGGCGGCCCGTCCGTCACGAGGAACGACAGCCGGCTCGCCATTTCCCACGCCGTGTAGCGGAGCGCGGGCTCACCGCTCGGCCCGATCGTCGGCTCGCCGAGCTCGACGCGAAAGAGGAAGTGCGGCGAGAGGAGCACGGCCGCGAGCGTGAACTCGAGCGCCTTCGTCCCGTCGCCGAGCGACGCCGCGACGTCGGTCCCGAGCGCGAAGAGCGCGCCGAGCTCACCGTCGGCGAGGGGCCTGCGCCACGCGCGCACCGCGAACTCCGAAATAAACGTGGTCACGCAGACGTCGTTCATCGCGAATGGTGGCGCGCCGCAGCCGACGAGCGCTTCGAGCCGCGTCGGATCGGCCCAGATCTGATCGAGCACTGCGTACGTCGCGGCCTCGTACTTCTCGGCGTCGACCGAGCTGATCGTGCTCGACGACGCGGCGATCGAGCTGAAGCCGTAGAGGACGTCGTCCGCGGGCAAGTCGTCGGGGATCGTGAGCGGCTCGCCGAGCAGATCGACCCACGCGTTCTCGAGCTGCGGGGTCGTGAGTCGATGGAGCGTCGGCGCGGCCGGTGAGAACGCGGGCAACGCGTCCCCTCCGCCCGCCGAGGTGTCCGTCTCGTTCGGCCCGATCTCACCCGTGCAGCCCGCGAGGGCGGCGCTCGCGGTCCAGGCGCCGAGGATGGCGCCGAAGGCTCGACGCGCTGTGAAAACCCTCATGCAGCGAGGGTAGCCGCTCGCCGCCGAATCCCTTACCGAAAGGTCACCGTCGCGCGAGATCGGTGCGCCACTGTCTGGATCTCTGGGGATCCAAAGAGGTCACGCCCGCGACGAAGCCTTGGCGCCCTTCCCCGGCTGCGGCGACGCAGCTTCCTCTGCTGCTTCCAGTGCGTCGAGGATGGCCCAAACGGCTGCGTGGTGGCGCTTCACGTCGGTCACTTCGAGCCCGCGACGCAGCTCGGTGATGCGCGCTGCCGGCACTCGCAGCGCCCGCAGATCTGCGAGCAGCCGTTGGGCGGCGGCGTCGAACTCGTGAGCGCTCCGGCTCGCGCGCAAGAGGCGCTGTCGTCGACCGTACTTCCGAGCGAGACGCTTCTCTTCGGCCAGGCTCCGCGCCACGCGAGCATCCTCTCACGATGCCGGCGCCTCGAGCTACACGCCGTCGAGCCTCGCGAGCTCGTCATCGATGCGCGCGTCGTACGCGTCGGGGACGTTGCGCTCGGCCTCTTTGTTCGTCGACTGGGCGACCCTTCGAGAGCGCCTCGCCCAACGACGCAGGAGCACCGCTACCCCGAGGAGCGAGAGGAGCATGGCAAAGCCGACGAACACCGCGAGCCAACTGCGTGGATCGCGGCCGCGCGGCACGGCGCGGATGCGATCGCCGTAGCGAGAGGCGAGATCGTCCTCGATCGCGTCGCTCGACTCTCCGCTCTCGAGGCGCTGCGCGATCTCCTCGCGAAGCGCTTGGGCAGAGTCGGACTCGTGGATGTCGAGGGTTTGCGTCCAGCAGCACGGCGCGAGCAGCCTGCTCTCGAGCGCCTGCGCGTCGCCAAGAGCGCTCGAGTTGTTCGGTGGTGCGAGGCCGCTCATCGCAGTCGTCCTAGCGCCGAATGCGCAGAAGTCACCGCGTCATCTCGTCGCGCCCCGTGCGACCGCGTGTCGCAGTCGGCCGCACGACGCGAGTGTTACTTCGACGATTCATGACCGAGTCACCAGAAGCGAATCCACACGCCCCGAGCCCGTCGCGGCTCGCCGAGCATCAGCGCCTCGCGCTCCTGTCGCTCGCCACCATCGTGCTCGTCGGCGCCGTCGGCGCGACCTATGGACTGGTGCTGCCGGAGACGACGCTGCTGGCTCCGCTCGATCGAGCTCGCGCCCGCTTTCTCCACGCCGTCGTGATGGTCTTTCTCGTCGTCGTCCCAGCGATCCCCAGCACGCTCGGCCAGCTCTTCATCCCCGCGATGGTGGGCGCGCGCGGCTTCGCGTTCCCGCGGCTCGATCGCCTCGCGCTCCGATCGTTCTGGGTCGGCGCAGCGCTCGTCTTCTACGGCGCTCTGAATCTCCAAGCGCGGGCGCGTTGGACGTTCCTCGAGGCGCACGCGATCTCGAGCGACAGCGCGCTCCTCGTCGCGCTCGCCGGTGTCTTGGTGGTCGCGCTCGCGGGCATGCTCCGCGGCCTCAACACTGTTGTCACCGTCCTCGAGCTGTCCACAACGCGCGTCCGCGAGCTCCCCCTCTTTGCGTGGGCCATGGTCGCGACGTCGCTCGTCGCGATCGTCGCTCCGGCGCCTCTCTTCGCGGCCCTCACGCTCGCGGCCTCCGACCGCGTGCTCTCGGTGGGCGTCTTCGATCCGCTCCTCGGCGGCGATCCCATCCTCTTTCAGCACTTCTTCTGGAGCTTCGCTCACCCGCTGCTCTTCAGCACGCTGCTCGGCGCGCTCGGCGTCGCAGGCGAAATCCTCGCTGTCCATGCGCGGCGCCCAGCGGGCGCGCTCCTCGGACCGACGCTCGTGGGCCTCGCGCTGCTCTCGTTCACGCAGTGGGGCGTCCACCTCGTCGGCAGCGGCGCGAGCGAAGCGTCGGCCGTGCTCTCGTCGCTGCTCTCGCTGCTCTCGCTCGTCCCGCTGACGGTCGTCGTGCGCAGGTTCGTCGGCGCCCTGCGCGCTGGTGCGGTCGCCTGGCGCGCCCCGACCCTCTTCGCCCTCGCGACGCTCGTCCACCTGGTGATTTGGATGGCGGCGTCAGCTGCGCTCTCGTCGCTCGAGGTCGGGGCCTATCTCCAAAACTCGGCGTTCGAGACCGCCACTCTCCATTTCGGACTCGCGGGCGTGACCATCACGGCGTTCCTCGGTGGGCTCGCTCACTGGTGGCCACTCGTCACGAAGCGCGGCTACGACGACAGAGTCATCTCCGCGGGCGCGATTGGACTGTTGGTCGGGTTGGTGCTCGGCTTCGCGCCGAGGTTTCTACAAGGTCTCAGCGGTGGCGCTCCCGCGCCGGGCTCGTTCAGCTCGGCGCTCGCGATCTTCGGCGGTTTGCTCGCCGCGGCCTCCGTCGCCGCAGTGTTCGTGGCGCTCCTCGCCGGCCTGCACCCGGCGTTCAGAACCCCACCCGGCAAGTGGCGCGGCTCGACCCGTGAGTGGCGCGAGGACTCGCCGCTCGAGGGCTCTTTGCGCTGAGGGCTGCTTCTTTAGCAGCCTATCTGCAGACCGGACTTGCACCGACTCTGCGCGAAAGCCGCGCACTTGCGCAGCCGCTCCTGAGCTGATTCTGCTCAGCCGGCTTGCTCAGCGCGTGCGTCGCCCGCGTGATTTCCTGCGATTTGCCTAGCAGCAGGGGCGCTCCGTCATGGGCATGGCGGTTGCGAAGTCGTCGCCCGCGTCACGAGAACTGCTTGTCGACCAGTCCGCCCTTCGCTCGGAGGGCAGAAAAAGAGCCCCGATGAAACGCCTGAGTCTGATGGTGTTTGTCTTTGCCGCCCTCACCCTGATGGGTTGCGGCCCAAAGTGGAAGATCGTCTCACAAGCCGAGCCGAATCCACTCGTGGGCCAGACCGATTTCGTGGTCCAGCCCATCGACTATACAGACTTGCTCGTCGGGAAGAAGACCGAGCAAGAGTATCTGTCCGGCAAGAAGGACAAGTCGGTCGAGAGCTTCGAGGGCGACAAGGCCGGTATGAATGACAAGTTCGCCGACTCCGTACAGGCCGCAGGCAAGCGCGGCGGCCTGAACGTCAGCGAAGGCACGGGCGACGCGAATGGCTTCGTTCTTCGGCCACACATCACCTTCCTCGAGCCGGGCTACAACGCTGTCATCTCGAAGGCCCCCAGCAAGGTCGTCCTCGTGCTCCGCATCGAGAACAAAGACGGCAAATTGGTCGATGAGGTCGAGTTCAAAGAGCAGACGAGCGCGGGGCTGGCCACTGGCACACGCTACCGGGACTGCGCCCAAATGCTCGGAAAGCAAGTCATCGAGTACATCAAGAAGCGCGTCAAAGGAGTCTGACTCCAGGTCTCGTGCTCGGTAGATCCCGCGACGGCTCAGGCGCCAGTGGTGCCTCGAGGCCGATCGCGGTTACTGTTTTGTCAACGATCGCTCGCAGCAAGCAGCGCTCGAGGTTCTGCACGAGAGTCCGCGCCCGCGACCTCACGGAGCGTGACAAGGGCGGTTGTCACGCCGCGTGGACCCGCTGTAGGTTCGAACGGCACGGGCGCGGAAGAGACCAGAACCAAGCAAGGAGACTGCTGTGGGCCTGCAAGAGGAGATGGATGGCGAGGCGGTCGCAGCCTTCTTGCGGGACGAGGCGCCCGCTCTCGACTTCGTGGTCGGGGGGATCCACGTGCGCCCGCACCTGTTCGCGCAGGTCGCCGAGGCCATCAGCCAGGGCTACATCACGGTGTCACGCAGCCGCGGCGCGGGGATCTACCACGCCGACGAGGACCGTCTGGCCGTGAGCCTCGGCGGGCACGGCGACGGGTGGAAGGAGCTGGCGCTCCACGAGTCCATCCACGCCTATTGTGACATCCACTCCATGAGAAACGATTACCTCTGGGAAGAGGCGACGGCCTATCTCGCCCAGACCACCTATCGCTTCCTCAGGCACAGTTGGTGGGACAATGATTGGCGTGGGGATTGGACCGCCGACATGCGGCTCTTGTCGGCCGCGGCCTCCGTGGCGCGAGCAAATGGCTTGGACCACTCGAGCGGCGTGACGTTGAGCCGCGCGGACATCCAGCTTGTCCGCGACGCAGTGGCGGCACATCCCGCATATGGCGCTGCGCCCTGCGCGGAAGACGGCGTCTCGAGTGGACACCTTTGGAACTACACCCCCAGTAGCGGCCTCGCGTCATGATCGAAATCACTCCCTCGCCCGCATGTACCTTTCGCGTCGCGCGCTTCCATTATCGCGACACCCTCCAGGGGCTGTTCACCTTGGAGCTCCAAGTCGTCACGGAGCTCGGGGGGCCGAGCACGCGAGAGCTCGTCGGCCGAGAGTTGACTCTCCAATTGGGTGGCCGCGGTGCTGAAGCGACGACGGGCGGGCCCGTGCCTGCCATTCGCGGCATCATTCGCCGGGCCGAGCTGGACCCTGGGCCCGCCGATCGCGCGCAGCTCCGCTATCACCTGGAGGTCGCGCCCCCGCACCACGTGACGACGCTCCGCCGCAACTGCCGCATCTTCCAGAATATGTCGGTCCCGGAGATCGTCGCCCAGGTATTGGGCGAGTACCAGTCGCTCCCCGCGCCCGTCATGCGGCTACACGACTCCTATCCCGCTCGCGAGTATACGACGCAATATGGGGAGAGCGACCAGGAGTTCCTGTGGCGGCTCCTCGCGGACCAGGGCATTACCACTTATTTCGATCACACCGCGAACAGCGTCCTCGTCTTGACCGATCGCCCGGCCTCGGCTGGCCCCGAGTCTCCCGCAATCGACGGCGCGGGCCGGACGGGCGGCGGGCGGGCGCTCGCTGGGGTCGAGATCGGGTCGAGCTTGCAGCTCGGCGTCACCATTCATCGCGACCTCGACTTCACGCGCCCCGGCTACCGCATAGAGGGGACGCAGCGCTCGGTCGACCTCCACGAACACGAAGACGAGATGGAGTCCTACCAGTTCGCGCTCGGCGTCGAGAGCGAGGGGGACGGCGCAACGGCGCGCGCGCGCCGCCAATTGGAGGCTTCCAGGGCGCGCTCGCATCACGTCACCGTGAACGGCTCGTTCCTTTTGGCCGCTGGCGCGCGAGCGCAGCTCACTGGGCATCACCGCTCGGAGCTATCGGAGCGCATGATCGTCGTCGGCGCGACCTTCGGCGGTATGGGCGACGCGCTGGAGACAGGGTCGACGTCGGTCTCCGGGTCGCACGGTGTTCATGGTCGCTACGAGTGTGTTCCAGAGAGCATTGGATACCGGCCGACCCCGATCGCCAAGCCGCGGCTCCTCGGCACCCACACAGCGCTGGTCGTGCCCTCCGAGCCTGGCCAGGAGATCGACGTAGACCCCTATTTGCGGGTGCTGCTGGCGTTCCCGTGGGACCGGCGTGAGCTCCGACACAACACCTCGCGGCGCGTGCGCGTGTCGCAGGGCTGGGCCGGTCCGAATTACGGGTTTGTAACCATTCCGCGCGTCGGCGACGAGGTCTTGGTGGAGTTCCTCGCCGGCGACCCTGACCAACCTGTAATCACCGGTCGACTCTTCAACGGGATGAGCCCACCGCCGCTCCAGCTGCCCCAGGAGCGCACCCGCTCTGTTTGGCGGACGCGCAGCACCCCCGGCGGTGAGGGCTACAACGAGCTCCTGTTCGAGGACCGCGCAGGCCAGGAGTTCTTGAGCATCAGGGCGGAGCGCGATCACCGCACGTGGGTCGGCCACGACGCCAGCGTCGAGGTACGAAACAACCAATCATGTGCGGTCGCCGGCGACCGGACACTCGGGGTCGAGGGGGCGGAGACTACGACCATCGGCGGCGCGTCCAGGCTGGCTGTGGGCGCCGACAGGGCGGAGTCGATTGAAGGCAGCTTTCATGGTTTCGTGCGCGGCTCGCGCGAGGAGCTCGTCCTCGGGCGCCATTCGCGAACAGTGGAGGGTACGGCGACCGAGCACGTCGGTGGCAGCTCCTCGCTGTCGGTGACGGATGACAGGATTGTCACCGTTGGGCGCCACCACACGCTGGTCGTCGGCGCGCGCGGTGAGCCAGGCGTGGCGAGCTCGAGCACGTTCGTCCACGGTCAACAGACCATCAGCGCGACAGACGGGCTCGTCCTGTCTTCGGATGCGGCCATTGCGATTGTCTGTGGAGAGAGTCGTATCGAGCTCACGCCCGAGAAGATCATCCTGGTGAGCAAGACTGTCGAGGTCCGCGCGACCGACGAGGTCCACGCGATAGCGGGAGACGGCCCGGCGCTCCACCTCACGAAGGTCGCCGAGCTCTCGGGCAAAGAGGTGAAGCTCTACTCGGACGGCGCGAGCCTGGAGCTCGACTCGAACGCGAGCCTGAACGGGTCCAAGGTTCAGCTCGCCAAATCGAGCGGCTCGAAGAGCTCTTACGACGCGAACGACGCCGCCCTGGAGACTGTCGAGCTGAAGGTCCGGGCCACGATGCCGAACGGTGACGGCTACGGGGGCAAGCACTATCGGCTATTGGTCGAGGGCCAGCGGTTCGAGGGCACGACAGCGGCCAATGGTCTGGTCCAGGCGACCATCCCGAAGGCAGCCAAGACAGCGCACCTCACGGTGTGGACTGGCAGCTACCCGTCAGGACCGACGCTCGTGTGGCAGATGGCCATCGGTGAGCTCCCGGACATCTCCACCCCAGCGGGTGCGGCTGCCCGCTTGGGGAACCTCGGGCACGCGGTCGGCACCACAGACGACGATCCGGACACCCGAGCCGCGATCCGCGACTACCAGCGTCACAGGGGCCTACCGCAAACCGGTCAATTGGACACGGCGACGCTCGGCCGACTGGGTGAAGACCATGGATCTTGAGGCCACAGACGTGGGGGGTTCGGCATGCCTTTGAAGGATGATGTTCTCGCTGCGTTGTCCAATGACCACGTTCGCCACCTCCGGTTTTCGGTGGGCGACTTTCAGGTCACTCCCGACCTCTTTCACGAGGTCGCCGAGGCGATCGAGGACGACTACCTGGCCATTGCTTCGGTGGACACCTATACCTCCGGGTCGGAGTCGGATGCAGGGGTCGACCCCGGCACCGCGGCTTTCTACGTGACGGAGCACGACACGATGTTCGTACGGCCACGGCCGGCCGGGTCTCAGCTTCGCCAGGCCTGGGACATGACCGCGATTCACGAGACGTTTCACGCGGCGTGTGACCTCCACCAAATGCGCCATATGGTTCGCCTCTGCGAAGAGGCCATCGCTTACCTGGTTGGTTCGGCCTTCCTCAGAATGGTAGCCGGCGGAACCGCAGTGCACTTCGGCGAGTCCGTCTTCCAAGAGGCCCACCGCCTGGTCGAGGAGCACGGATTGGCGGATTGGGACAGCGGTGACCCCGTCCCGGCGCTCGCGTGGACGGACATCGATGAGCTCAAGCGACTGATCCACGCGGATCAGCATTATTCCATGTTCAGCGAGACAGATGAAGTGACGCACCACGATGGCATCTGGCGAACCAACTGGCTCAGGAACCGCGTGCTCTTCGTCCCCTAGTTTCAGGAGCTCTGTATGCACATGGTAGCCAGCGTTCCCGCAGGCACAGAGTCCAGGCTGTCGCACCCGCGGCGGAAAGTGCCCATCATCGTCGTCCCAGGACTCAAGGGGACTCGACTGTGGACTCGGGAGCGGTCGCGACGCGGAGCGGCCGCGCACCGCATGGCCTGGAGCCCGCTGCCCGAGCTCGACACCGCGCTGCCGTCGGTGGACGGCGAGCTGCTCCTCAATCCGGCCTCGGACCTACGCCCGGTGGAGGCCGAGGTCTCGGACGACGACTATGCGAGCGCGCTCGCATCTCCCAGCCTCGCGCAGAGCCGCAAGATCATCCTCACCCACGAGGTCCGGCACATGGCCGCGGCGATCTATGACTACTATGGCGGCCTGCTTCAAAGCCTCTATTTCGACCTGCCCAGCGTGCTGCCGGCTGGCACGGTGCCCAGCTTGTATGTCTGCGGGTACGACTGGCGGCGGTCGTGCGACGTCTCGTCGATGCAGCTCACGCGTGTCATGGAGCAGGCGCGTAGCGAATGCGACAATCAGCCAGCCATCATCATCGCCGACGGCATTGGTGGGTTGGTCGCCCGGCACTACTCGGCGCGGCGCGGTGGTGAGGCCAAGATCCGCGCGCTCTTCCTGATAGGGAGCCCGACCACCGGCGCGCCGAGGCGCTATTCGGATCTCGTGACGAGCGACGGGCGGGCGTATATGCACCCGCGCGCTTATGGTGTTTACCGCGAAGAGGCTCCGGCGCCTCCGAGTCCGCCCACCACGACGGCGGACCGCCCAGGGTGCGCGCACACCCGCGAGGAGCATGGCCTCACGATGCCTCATTGGACGCCCGCCGTGGGGGCCGTCGACCCGGACGGCTTCCTGTCCAATCCGTTCGTCGACAAACACGCTATCAGCGACGTGCCGCAGGCCGAGCTCGCGAGCGACCCAGGCACCTATCGCTTCATCGAGGAGAAGATCCAGAGCTTCTTCGAGGCCCCCGCGTGAGCCAGCGAATTGCAGTCTACGCTTTGCCGCAAGCGCACGACGTCGACGCGTGCGCCGGCATGCTCGCGGGGGTCCTCGCCAGGCTCACCAGTGAATGTGGGCTGTCGTTGCGGCTCACGACGAAGGGGCCGCTCCACAATAAAGCGCTCGGCTCGCGGGCCGACTGCGCCCAAGCGCTCGCTGCGCACGAGGAATCGGGCGTGCTGCGCGACTCCGCGAAGACGCTCGCGCTACGCGCCTATGTGCTCCGGTTCACCGGCGTCACGGACAGCGGTGTAACCGCCTCGATGGAGATCGCTTGTGGGATCGACAAGTCGACAGGGCCCATCTGGCGCGGCAACCGAGTCGAGCTCGACGTCGCGCCGGCCCTCGACAGGAAAGGCGCGCTCGCGGCGCTGACAGTCCTCGCGAGAGAGTTCGCGGCGGACTGGGGCTTCGTCGGCAGTCGCGGGGTCCCGTCGCTGAGGCCAATGGGCCGGGGTGGGCCCGCGGTGGGGTGGCTTACTTTCCTGTCACAGCGCTACGGCGCAGTCGGCGCGCTCCCATCTCCAGCCGCGCTCGTCCCGATCGACGGTGGGGTCATCGTCCTGTCGCAGCCCGCCCCCTTCGAGGAGCGGCGCGCGCGTGACTTGAACAACGTTGAAGCCGTGCGCAAGGCTCTCGGCGACAAAGTCGCAGAGGCGCGGCCGCTCCCGTTCGCGCAGGTCGACCCGACGCTGCCGGAGCCCGAGCCAGAGCCTGTCTCGCGGCCCTCGGCCCCGGTCGCTCGAGAGCCGCAGGCCGTCCAAGTCATTCCGGTGGCGCCGCCCTCCAGTCCATTGCCCTTCTCGAGCGCGCCGCCCTCGAGCAGGCCGCCTTCCATTCCAATCCAGGAGGCTCCGCCGCCAGTCTCTCGGCCGCGGGGCCCGGCGCTGGATCATACGGTTCCGACCAATGTCATGAGCCCCTTCGCGACGGGGCGCGCGCCGTTGCCATTCGTCGCCACGCCAGCGGCCACCGGGGCAGCGCCTGTCTCCGAGGCCAGCCCTCCATCCAGCCAATCAGGGATGACAGTCGCTGCCAGCGACAGCGCGTCGGCCTCGGCCCAATTGCCATTCGTCGCGACGACGGCTGGAATGACGTTCGAGGAGTATATCGAGGTCTCGGCCTTGCTGCGGTTCTTCCCCCAATCAGAGAAGGACCAGGTGCTCCTCGCGTTGGGGTGTGCGCCCGACAAATGGACACGCGTCCGCGAGTCTTGGCTCGCCGCCATTCAGAAGCACCCGAGCTTGCTCTCGCGTTTTCACACCGAGTTCGAGACAGCCTGGCAAAAGGTCCAAGCCGACAAGCCGACCCTCGACCAAATTCGAGCGCGCGCCGGCCGGTCCGTCGACAGTCCGCCGAACAGCGTCCGCGCCCCCTCGAACTTCGCTGCGACGCAAGCCGCCAATCGAGCCGAGCCGAGCGCGACCCCGTCGGAGCGCAATCCCAACAGCGTCGCGCGCCCTGGTCCCTCGACCTATGTGGCGCCTGGTCAGCGCTTTACGCTCGCGCAATATGTCTCACTGCACGTGGAGCTCGAGTCTCTACCGCAGCAACGGGTGGCCACGCTGCATCGATATGGGCTCTCGGGCGACGACGAGTTCTCGCGCGTGGCGGCGCTCTGGAACCGAGTCTTTCAGGAGCACCCGGATATGCACACGCTGTCCGCGACCATGCGTAAGGAGTACCTCTGGTACATAGCGCAGGGCCGCCACGGGGCTTGAGGTCGTGGCTGTCCGGTGGTGGATCCTGGAGGATCCTCTGGTGCACGGGGGACTCAGGTTGAGGAGCGCGCCTGCGAGTCGCGGGCTCACCCAATTGCACTGACCGGTAGGCATAGGCGTTGCGTCACCGTGGTCATGGCCAAGCGGAAGAAGGCAGCAGTCGGACCGAAGCGCTCGAAGAAGAAGAAGCGCGTGTCGCGCGTCCACACCCCGCCCGCGGACGTCATCGCTTACGCCCAACAATCCGAGCGCGAGACTGGGGTCCCCGCGTCTGTGACGCTCGCGCAATGGGCGCTCGAGAGCGGTTGGGGCAAGAGCTCACCCAACAACAACCCCTTCGGGATGAAGGCCACCAGTTCCCAGGCCGGCTTCACCTCTGCGACCAAAGAACAGGGCGCGAGCGGGCTGGTCAAGACGACCGCCAAGTTCCGGTCGTTCGAGAACCTGGGTGAGGCCTTCAAAGAGCACGGGGAATACCTCAAGCGCCGGTTCCCCTGGGCGATGGAGCACACGGACAGTCCTGATGACTTCATCAGCGCGCTCCAGTCCCACAAGGACATCAAGTACGCGACCGACAAGGACTACGTCTCGAAGATCACCGGCATCATCAATCACAATAACTTCCGCCAATACGACAAGAAGCCGGCGGACGCCCCCAAGCCGAGCGGACAAGGGGCCGCCATCCAGGTGATCGACGGCGAACAGAGCGTCCTGCTCGGCAAGGCCATGCGGGTCGCCGCCCACGTCGGTAGCCCCCACAGCGGCGGTGGCAAGGTCATCGAGGGCAGTCAGACCGTCTTCGTAGGGCCCAAACGATTGCCGATGTCTCGCGAGGACGACGTCAGCAACGACGGCTATCAACTGAAGACGGATGTCCACGACGACATCCTCGTCGGCTGAGCCCGCTGAGCGTCCCCGCCGTGAGCGAGCGCCCCTAGTGGGCTGCCTTCTTGTTCCGCTTGGGCGAGGGCGGCGTCATGGCTTTTACGAGCGCGTCCATGAGTTGTTTGTGTGCTGACTTGGGCAGGTCGGTAAGCCTTTGCGCGTCGTCCGCCAACATGGCCAGGTGCTCCGGCGTGAAGGTGCCGAGGAGCTTGGGGAACTTCGCGTGAAACTTCTTCACCGCGACCAGGCGCAGCGGGGCGCCCGGCTGGTCTCGCGCGAGCACCATCTCAGGCTGCTTTCCGCCCCGGGCTCTTAGCTCCAGTGTGCGGATGCGCGCCGCGCGCGGGGAAGGCAAGAACGCTCGTATCCACCAGTCTGGCACGCGCTCCGTGAGGATGAGGCGCTTCACCGTGGCCCAATACGGTGTATCGACAGCCTCGGTCCACATCTCCGCGGTCATGCCGATGCTCGACTTGTCGAGCATCGTCGACGTGATGAAGCCGAGCTCGAACTCGATCGTCTCGTGCCGTCCAATCGGTCCGACTGGACCTGACCAATGTCCGGCGTTCTTGTGCAAGAGCGACTTGATCCGCTTGGCCGTCGCCTCACGGTCGCGCTTTACGCTGTTGTCCAGAAGAGCGAACTGAAGCGCTATCAGCTCACCGCGCAAGTCGCCGAGCTCCTGCAGCCGGTCGCCGGCCACGCGGCGCAGCTCGACGTTGTCCGGATCCGCGAAGACCGCTTCGAGCACCTCGGCAGCGGTCTTCGTGAGGGTGCGCGCCGTTCGCGGACGCTCGGCGGAGGCCTCGAGCGCGGGCACGCGCGTCTCGATCTCCTCGAGCAAGGCGGCGGCTGCGCTGGAGAGCGGCGGCGGAGTCGCCGCGATCTTCGAGAGCTCGGTCAAGAGGCGCTCGACCTCGGCGCGGCTCGACCCGTTCTTTGCCACGGGTTGTGGCAAATTCGCGCTCTCCAGCCAGTCTCGCAGGGCGCCCACATATCGAGCGTCGCCAAGCTCGATGAGCCTTGGAATGACGCTGTCGACCGAGCGCCGCTCGCGATGGAACTTTGGCTCACAAAGCACGCGAAACAAGGCGCGCGCCACGCGCGGGTCGGGGCGCCTCGAGGCCGCCATTCTCTTCGCGTCCGCGGCAGTGAAACCTCGACTCTTGGGATCTTCGTCGAGATACTCGTCGTGCAGCGTCGAGAGCTTCCAGCAGGCGTCCACCGCGGTGCGCGTCTTCAGATAAAGGAGGAGCTCCTCCAGATGCCGGGCCTTGCGACTCCACTCCGTGGCGTTCTTGGCTCGCGCTTTTCGGGCTGCCACGGCTTCTTTGCGCGCCGCCGACGCGAGGGCTCGAGCCTCGGGCTCGTACGCGCTCGACAGTCGATCCACGAGGTCCGCGATGCGTGGATGCCGCGTGCGCCCCCAAGCTTCGAGCGCGCGGTCGATGGCGTCCTCGAGCTTTGGAGGTTTGGCCGCGACGAAGGTCGCGCAAGCGCTGAGTGCTTCTTCCGTCTTGGGCGCAGAGGTCACCGCGCTGGATGATAGGGGATCAGAACTTTACGGTGAGTCGCGCGCTGCCCGCGCCGACGTCGAGCGCGACCTGGGGTTGTGCGGGCGCGCTCTCCGGGATGCCGCCGGCGATCATGAGCGGGATCCCCGAGACGACGAACGCGCCACCAATGACGAGTCCGACGACGCCACCGGCTTGTTGGATGACACCGGCTTGGCAGGCGGCGATCTCCTCAGGGGTGGGGATGGCGGTCATCGAGATGCCGTCGCAGGCCCCAGCGCCCTGGCCGTAGTAATAGCCACCTGCCCCGAGGCCCGCGATGCCGAGCAGCGTGAAGAGCAAGCCCGTGCCGAACATGCCGGGGCTCGACATTCCCCCGCTCGCAGTGGGGGCCGCTGGCTTCTCCTCACCCGCTGGCGAGAAGGTGCCGGGCGCCGGAGCATATTGGCGAGGAGCGTACGCGGGGGCGTATTGGGGGTATTGCCCATACTGTGGGTATTGCGGATACGCCTGCGTCGCCTGCGCGGTGCTCGCGGGCGTGTTGGCAGGTCCATCCGCGCGCGCTGTGTTCGCCGAGACGACTATCGCAGCGAGGCCGAGCGCGCCGACCATCAGCCGGCAATCTCTTGGATGCATACTCCTACCGTTGCGGGCCGAAGGGAGCCCGTTCATGTGCTTGCACGTGCCAAACACGCCGCCCTTAAGGGAAAACCAGGTTTGAGACGGCGAAAGGTTGGAAAACGACGATGCGATTGCTGAAGACGTGGCTCCTCTTCTCGACGGCGCTGTTCCTCGGCTGTGGTGCGCCGACGACGGCTCATGATGCTCCGAATGACGTGGACGCGAAGCTCGCCGAGGTTGCACGCATCCATGGGGGTGCGGGCCCCTGGGCTGTGGCTGGCTATCGGATGGGTGAGCACGCACTCCATTTGCTCAATGTCGAGCGCGGGAGCTTTGATCTCGAAATCGTGCACTTCACCCCGAATGAGGTGCAGTACTCCTGCATCGCGGACGGCGCGGCTGCGGCGACGGGTGCGAGCTTGGGGAAGCTCAATCTCACGCTCGCGGCGGCAACCGCCGCGGAGACGCGGACGACCTATCGGCGCAAGTCGACGGGGCAGACCGTCACGCTTCGAGTGACAGCCGCGTTCGCGGCACGGTTCGTGAACGTGCCGCGCGAGCGCCTCGGTGAAGCTGGTCGTGAGGTCATCCAGCTGCGCGACGAGGAGATTTTCGAGGTCATGCCGTGAGCGCGCTCAGGGGTGCTGATCACGCAGCTTGAGCCCATCGATGTAGATCCAGCCTCGCCGAGTGAGGAGGCAATCGTCGATGGTCACCCGAACTTTGGTCTCGCCGGATTGGACGATGAAGGTCAGGTCCTCGGCGAAGCCAGCCCCGTCTCTCTCTCCGACGCGGCTCAGGTCGATATCACCGAGCGTCATGGTGCGCGGCGTGATGCCCATGCTGACAAGCTTGTCCGTAATGAGCTGGAAGGTCCGCATTCGCTTGTCGCGCATCTCTGCGAGCTTGGCCTCGCTGGGACGCTTGGGCGGCGACGAGGACAGCGCCCCCAATGCTGCATAGTCCGCCTCGGTCGAGAGCCCGAGCGCGGCGTAGCCCGCAGCGTCCGCGAGCTGGAGCGCGCGGAAGATCGCCTGGACGAGTTGCTCGGGGTGGCTCGTCGCAGGAGGCGTCGCTGGTGCTGCGCCAGGCGATGCGCTCTCTGCGACGGAGCTCGCTGCGACCGAGCTCGCAGCGAGAGAGGTGCTGCTCGCGGCTGCGGGCGGGGCGTCGGCGTTCTCGTTCTCGTGCGAGGCCCCACATGCGACGAGGAGCATCGCGCCGATCGAAAGCGCGCGGCTCGTCAGGGGGCCCACGCGCGCGCGCCTACTTGGTGCCGAAGAGGCGGTCGCCTGCGTCGCCGAGGCCAGGGACGATGTAGCCGTGGTCGTTGAGGTGACTGTCGACCGCGGCCGTGACGATGGGGACGTCGGGGTGAGCCTTCGAGAATGTCGCGATCCCCTCGGGGCATGCGAGCAAGCACACGAACTTGAGCGAGCCGGGGCTGCTCTTCTTGATGCGATCGACGGCCGCGACCGCTGAGTTGCCGGTCGCGAGCATCGGGTCGCAGACGAGCACGTCGCGATCGGCGAGGTCGGTCGGGACCTTGTAGAAATACTCGACGGGCTGCAGCGTCTTCGGGTCGCGGTACATGCCGACGTGCCCGACGCGCGCGGACGGCATGAGCTTGAGCATGCCGTCCACGATGCCGAGCCCTGCGCGCAGGATGCCCACGAGGACCAGCTTCTTGCCGTCGAGGAGCGGCGCTTCCATCGAGGTGAGGGGGGTCTCGATGGTCTCGGGGCGGAGCTTGAGATCGCGCGTCGCCTCGTAAGCGAGCAGCATCGAAATCT
Source organism: Polyangiaceae bacterium (assembly GCA_046351325.1). Taxonomy (GTDB): domain Bacteria; phylum Myxococcota_A; class Polyangia; order Polyangiales; family Polyangiaceae; genus Xiheicaenibacterium. Next base: position 1,041,948 of record JAXLYR010000003.1, read on the forward strand.
CTGCGAGGAGTGCGCGGAAGCTCGCGGTGCTGGTGTCCTTCTTCCGCATCAGCGTGAGCTTGTGCACGACCAGCGGATGCGAGACGACGTTCACGTTGCTCATAGTGGGCGCGTCTTAGCCCCACGGCCCGCGCCTGTCGACCACTGCAATCGCTGGTCGTCAGCGGTGCGCGAGCGACCTCGCCGTGGCCGCGAAGGGGCTCTTCGGGTGGCGGTTCAGGAAGGTCTGCGCGCGCGTTCGAGCCTCGTCGACCCTGCCGAGCGCGAGCAACGCTCGAATGGAGACGATCTCGCGTTCCTCGGCGAACACGGGGTTCGCGTCGCGCTCCGCGAGCTCCAACGCGCGCGCCGGATCGCTGCGCGCCAAGCTCGACATCTCGCGCAGCGATCGCGCCGCGCTGCCGAACGCCGTCGAGGTCGGCGGTGAGACCTCCGCGCGTCGAGCGTCGCGCTGCGCGCTCACGACAGCGGGGCGAGCAGAGGGAGCTTCTGTCGGCTGCGAGGGGGCGACGCGATCGAGGGCTCGCGCCGTCGCGTGAGGCCGAGCAGGACTCGACAAAACAACGACAGCGAGCGGCTCGCGAACGGCGGGGGCCATCGCGTCGATCGTCGAAGGAGGCAGATCCGCCCGCATCGCCAGAGAGCCAGCGACGGCGGCCATGACGACGAGTCCCACGGGTTTGCTCGCTGCGCCGAGATAGACGAGGAGCTGACTCAGCAGCGTCGTCCCACCTTTGCTCGCGAGCGCTTGATGGGCCGCGGCGGCCCCCGTGGAGACAGCGATCGCAGCGAGAGCCCGGCTCAAGTTCGCTGCCCCGCGCTCGACGTCGTAGTCGGCCTCGAGAGACCGCACGAACTGGAGATCAGCGCAGGCGACGTCTTGCAGGCTGTTGTCGTCGCGGCTCATGGCATCACCTTCTTGGCGAGCGCCACCTGCGGAGGCTCCCTGAGGCCGCGCCCCATCAGATTGAGGATGCTTTGAAAGCGAGATAGCGGCGGTCGACTCGGGGGGGCGGACTTAGCCCCCCGACGAGCCGCGAGCTCTTGTTCGCCGAGCGAAGCGAGGGGAACAAGTACCCCTGTTGGGCGAGCGAACGCGAGCCCACGGTGTTGGTCGTACGCGGCCTGGAAGGCTTTGCGCGCGCTGTGGAGCCTCGAATAGATCGTGCCGAGCGGGACGCCTCTGCCGCGGGCGACCTCGTCCGCCGACGCTCCCTCGATTTCGATCAAAACGAAGACGAGCCGCGCCTCTTCATTGAGGGTTTGCAGCGCCTGCGCGACGCGCTCGAGGCTCTCGCGGGCCTCGGCGGAGGCGCAGGGATCGTTGGATTTGCTCTCGAGATTGCCGAGCGCGAGCTCGTCGTGATGCGTGGGCTTTCGCCGGCGACTCCGCCGATAGTTCGAGGCGATGCGCAGCGCGATCTCCGCGAGCCACGTCTTCTCACTCGCGGTGCCGGCGCTGAAGCCTCCGCGTCGATGGGCGACGAGGAAGACCTCCTGAACAGCGTCCTCGAGATCGGCCCGAGGGATCCCCGTGCGCAGGAGAATCCGCGCGACGAAGGGCGCCCAATCTCGAAAGAGGGCCTCCGCGTTGCGTGTTGGTTCCACGTAGCCCTCTATGTCCGGACTGGCCGCATCCTTCGCCTAAAAGCACTCGGCGACGACGCCGGTCGCGAACGCCAGCGCGAACTCGCTGGTGTCTTGCGACACGGTCCCGCCCCACTGCTCCGCCGGTGCGACGAACGCCGAGGGCGCGACGACCGAGAGCGCGTCCGCCGCCAAAAGCAGGCCCACCGTGCGGGTCGCTCGCCAGGTGCCCTCGAGCCTGCCGCCCGCGATGAACGTCGTCGTCGACTCCCCGTCGACGCCGAACGCGCCCATGATCACGCTGCCGCATCCGCGCACGCGAAACGCGCGATTGGACAGTCCACCACAGCCGTCGAATCGTGCAGCGTAGAGGCTGACGCTGAGGTCTTGCTCGTCGGCGACCACGCGAGAGGGCAGGGAGAACAGCGCTCCGCCGCGACCCGAGAGCTCGGGCCGAACGGCACCTCCTGACGGGGCTGCGTACGCCACGTCCGCGGCGACGCCCGTCATCACGGAGGGCAGCCCCGTGATCGCGACACCGACGCCGACCTCCACCGCGACCGCTAGGCGGACGCTCGGCTCGACGGGTTGGGTCGGGGGCGAGGGCTCCGCCCGCATTTCTTCGGTCTTCATCGACCCCGCCAAGAGTGCGACGGACGCGGGTGCGGGCGTCCACACTGCAGGATCGGGCGCAGGATCGGGCGCAGGATCGGGCGTCGAGACGACGGGGGCCGCGGGCTTCGTCAATCCGAGGTCCTCGAGCGCGAGCGCGATCGCGATGGTGACCGTCGAGACGATGTCGGCGCACCCACCGCCGCGAACGTCGATCGTCCGCGCGCCGAGCTCTTCATCGGCTGTCGTCACCGTGAACGTCACTGCATCGCGCGCGCTGGAGATGACGATGCGCGTCTCCTTCTCCACGAACAAGCTGGATAGCTCGGCCGTCATCTCGGCTTCGACCGAAGGCCCCCAACAGCCGTCGGCGGGCGCATGAACCTGGACGCTCGGCTCGCCCGCCATGACTGTCCGCGGCAGGGCGAGCGCGGCCACCAATACCGTCGGTCCCAATTTCCCGAGGTGCGCTCGGCGAGGCATCGGCCTGCTCTGTTGTGCGCTGGCGGTCCCTCATTCATTCGCGAAACTGTCGAAGGATCCGCGCCCTCCGGACATTGAAGCGGGAAACCACCCGAAAGGATGTCGCCCAATGCGCACGCTCCACGCCGCGTCTCGCCTCGTATTGCTCGGGCTCACCTCTATCAGCATGACCGCCTGTCTGTCGGGAGAGGACTTGAATCAGGCAGAAGCGCCAGTCTTGCCCGAGCCGACGCCGCTCGAGGTCTCGCAAGACGGCTTCGTCGCGCCCCCAGGTCGTTACAATATGTTCAATCTGTACGCCGAATACGAGACAGAGGGCTGCGGACTGACCAGTCAGGTATATGGTATATTGGGCCCGTCGGGGGTGCGGGTCGAGGACTGTCCAGACTGTCTGCTCCCCGACGTCATTCGCGTCGGAGACCCCGTGCCGGGGTTCGACAGCGTCGCTTGTTTGCCAGGGCTACAGGGTGAATGCGAGTACCAGGAGGACGTCGCCGGCCTGACGCTCGCGGACCTGAACTACGCTACCTACTTGTGCGGCGAGATGGTGACGCCCACCGTGTTCGCAGTCGAGTTCGCTCACCTCGACACGACCGAGCCCGAGGCCCCGCGGACCTGGATAACGGCGACCGCCACGTTCACCCTCGACGAGAACGGCGCGCCTACCGCTCAGTCGGAGTGGCAGCACTGCATCTACACCAACGACGAAGAGCAGTGCGCCGAGCCCGAATGAGCGGGCCGGTAGCGGTCGCCCGTCGCCTGTCGAACATCTAACCACGAAGCAGGACTTTGCCTGCCGAAATGGTCTTGATCGAGCTAGGCAAAGACTCCCAGTCGTTGATCAACATCGACGAATCTGCAACATCGAGCTGCGAGACGCGGTTGAGCCACCCGCAGCTCAGAAGATCGTTGAAGAGTGCGTCCACGACGGCCGGAGGGGGTGACGGCTGGGTACGGTTCAAGCTGGGGCGGCGCCGAAAAGACAGACACCGCACATTGGCCATGGCAGGCGCCTCCGCCAACTGTCGCACCAAACTGCGGTTCGGCAAGAACTCGAGCTCGAGCCGCTCGATGCGCCGGTGCAGCGGGCTCGCAAGAATTGGCTCGAATGACGCGTTCGTTGGGAAAATTACCCGCCGCAGGTTGCATAGTCTTGGCGACGCTATGAACTTGCCGAAGAGCTCCGCGTTCAACTCCCATCGGTCCAGAAACGCTGCGGTGCCGAGGCGGTCATCGTTCATAGCCCGTTCCCACGTCTGCTCGTCCGCGTCGCTCGCTTTGCCAAAAGACCCCGAATGCAGAAACCCGCGAGCAAACGACACGCGAGGCAAAACCCGCGCGAGATCCTCGCCGAGCCACTGCCGCTTTTGCTTGGGCGTGAGCTTTGCTGGTTTCGGATTGCGCAGTTGCTGGATGATGAGCTCTGCGCGCGCATTGTCGCCTTCCTCCAGCAAGCGGTCGGCAAACACCGTTCGGAGCTCATCGTCGTCCGGTGCCTCGTAAATTCGAGCGAGCAGGTCTTGTGCAGTCGAGTCTGCGTCCTGCCCGCGCGGGCGCGTCGGCTCCTCCGAAGCGGCAACAGGCGCTATCTTCGCCCACAGCGCCCGCTCCGTCTCCGTTACTTCCTTTGACAAGGGCAGCCTTTTTAGCGCCGTTGGCAAGCCTTCGAGCAGCTCAGCGCGTCTCACCCGCAGCTTCTGGCCAGGCCCCATCGCAGCTGCGGACAGTGCAGCAGCGTGCCGGGCATCCCCGGCCGTCACGAACAGCTCGAGCAGCGGTTCCGCCAAAACCCCGCTTGATGACATTCGCGTGAGCTCCTTGAGGAGGAGCTCGGCGAGCGCGGCCCCGATCCGAGGATCCGGACAGCGGCGCCTGAGTCGCTCCAATCTCGCGAGCCATTGCTTCGTCTCGAGCCCGTCTCGCTTGTTCAATCCCGCAGCATGACGTGTAAATGTTTGCGCGAGCCATGCGGTGCTGACACGGTCCATTGACTGGTCCGCGATTTCCAACCAGCTCGTGTGAAAGGCGTCGAGCCCCTTCGCCGTCGGCGGAGTGAAGCTCCCCAGCGCGCGCGCGGAGATCCGCTCAATGGCCTCAGCGATCGCTGGAGACCGCGTTTCCGTCCAACAGGCCAACGCGATGTCGAGCGCCCGCGACCAATCTGCCGCAGCGACGGCGCTTCCAACGTCCTCAACACTCACCTTCAGCTCCTCCCGCATCGAGCAGAAGAGTCTACGCTGGCGGCGAGCTATTTTCGCCGCGTAGGGGAACCCCGACGCTCTCGCCTACCGCTCAGCCACCCGGCCCCTGGCCGTATCGACGCGGAGCTCTCGCGCAGCACGAATCGTGGCGACGCACGGCCGTCCTGCCGTTCAAGATCAAGACCACGTCCGGAAGGGGAAGGCGAAGTTCGTCGCCGGCCCCGGCCTGGGCATCGGCGCTACGGCTGTCAACCATCGGAGGCGTGTCTGTCGCTGTCGCCCGTCGCCTGTCGCCTGTCGCTTGTCGAACATCGAGCGGCCGACCCGAAAGCCGGCCGCCCCCAGCCGCGAGCTGCGCAATCTCGAAGTGCCTGCGCCGAACACCAATGCGCTGGCTGGGCAGGCCCTCCGCTACGTTGAGAAACACACTCTTCGCAGCCCGAGTAACCTGGTCGCGTAACTCACTGTCAGCGATGACCGCGAGCTGCACCAAGCGCGCGAACTCACGGGCCGCTACATAGCAATCGAGCTGCATGGAACGGAAAGACGCTGTCCATAGGAGCCTCCCGCCGACGCGAAGGGCGTCGGCTCGCCCCATCGCGCGCAGCTTCCGTGACAGTTCCGCGCGCACTTACTCAAAAGTAGGTAGGCCCTCACTCGCGCGGGCCCGGGCAGCCCGACGCCCGAAGCAAAGGCGGGAGGTCGTGGAAGCAGGCGCTGGTCGCAGGTCGCAAGTCGCAAGTCGCTTTCCCTAGAACACTGTCCCGTCGCTCGCGACGTCAAGGGGTGAGGCCGCGAAGGGCCTGCGCGCCGCGGCCAGGCTCCGCCCCGCGAGCCCCGTCGCTTGCTCGAGGCGGGCACGACAAGCAGCTCGGTCCGAGCTCCCTCGCAGCGCCCGGCCCTGCGCAGGACGAGCACGCCCGTGTCGAGCAGCAGCCTGCCGTTGCGATAGTCCGCCAAGCGGCGCGCATGGATGCCGTCCGCGGCCCCGCCCATTCGGAGGTCCGGCTTCCAGATCACGGTTCAAATTTCCTAGACGCCCAGCTACCTCATTGGGCGGTGATGCTGACTTTTGCCGACGTTGAAAAGAGCCTGAACCGCGGTGATCGAGTGGCGGCATTGTCCGCGCTGAGCCTCATCTGGCTCGAGAAGCGTCAGCCACGCGTCGCCGACCTGATCGAGCAGCTGTCCGCCGAACTGGTTCGGGAGCGGGGTCCGCTCGCTTCACGAGGCACCCTTGATGAAAGGCTAGAGGTTTGGCGCGATCACCGCCAAAAGCAAGACCTCGTGGCGATTGGCCAGTTGTTGGCTGTTCCGTGGCCCGGTAAATGGCAATCTACACTGCCCTTCATCGAAGAGCTAGCTCTTTGGCCAGCTGATCCGCGCATCGCGAGCGCGCTCGCGCGGCTCTACGCCGAGCGCCCCTTCATCAGCAACACGGCGTACAAGCTTTACGTCGTTGTGGGCGAGCAACTCGCAAGGCACAAGGACCTTCGCACGCTGCCAGCCCTACAAAACGCACGGCCCCTTCAAGTGCGGCGGTTCATGGATCCGGCGTTGTTCATCGCAGAAGCGTTTCCTGCGGGTGCAGCGACCTTCTCTGCGGAAGAAGAAGCCGCCGTGCAGGCGCTCGAGGCGCGATGGGCAGCGGATGAGAGCACAGCCAAGCTAGACGAGCGAACGGAGGCCGAGCTTCTAACAGCGATACACGAACACCCCGAAGATCTTTCGTTCCGGCTGGTCTATGCCGATTGGCTGACAGCACGCGGCGACCCCCGTGGGGAGCTCATCTCGCTCCAGGTGGCTCGGACCGAGGGACGATCGACAGACAAAACGCAGCGCCGCGAGCGAGCCCTGATTGACGAGTACGGGGAAAAGTGGGCCGGCGCGCTCCAGAAAGTGTTTCACCAACCCTTGTTCTTCGAGAACGGCTTTCTGGCTGGAGGCAAAATACGCGGCATCGAGGCCGCCGACCTCGCGGGTCTGGAGCAAGACCCGGGCTGGCAATTTATTCGGCTCATCCACCACGAGGGCTACAGTGGTCTGAGCCTCAGCGCGATACTGGACTTGCCCATGTTTTCGGGAGTACGCGTCATTCACGGAGCAGGGCACCACCAGGCGGTCCAGCTTGCGCGCGGCGAGCCAAGAGCCATCGGGGAACTGCACGTAGACGTGACCTCACAATTCGATGGCGCGACAGTCCACCCTCTGGCGACGTGTTCTGCACTGCCTCAGCTTCGCCGGTTGCGCATCAACTGGTTGTACGGACGGTCGCCCCATTGGCTCTTCGACGCCCCTGTTCTGTCTCGCCTCGACACCTTGATTGTCACAGAGGTCAAGCAGCACGAGTGGGAGAAGCTTGCCTCTTGTGGCGGAACGCTGCTGCAAATCGAGGTCATCGAGCAGGTTCCTCGGCACGACGAGGCCACCTCTTCGGGCTGGCGCTTCGTTCTATCCCGCAGCGCTGCGCCAGGACCGTTCGATCAGCTCTATGGTGAATGGGTTCTAGGGCCAAACGCCCACGACATCGACAAGCGCGCCGGAATTCAATCGCTGCTCGACTCTCTTCCTGATGGCTGGCTCAAAGGTCTTCGTGTCGCGCCGTCGCGGGCTCTCGTGTTTGCAAAAGACCAAGAGCAGACCATACAAGACGCGCTCAAAAGGTTTCCGGCCCTCACGACGCTCGAGACCCCCTGGGATCTGTCGTCCTCGAATCGCCCCATCGAAGCGCCCAAGCCCTTCGTAATAAGACTCAATGGCGACTTCTACCCAGAAGGGCGTCTTGCTCACGTGTGGGAACGACTTTTGGAGATGGGGTGCCAGTATGACTCTTTCCGGGTGGGCTCCAATCAAACGCATCGAGACCTTGGTCGCGACCCGCGCGCCAAGCTCCTGAAATGGGCAGAAAACTCCAAGGTCGATAGCATTACGCTATATAAGAACGGCGCAGACGGAGAGTGCACGATCCGGCGAGGCGTGCTGCATGCCGAGCTCGCGCGCCACCTGCCACCGGCATCAGAGCTCCTCGACTGGCTGGCGCCCGTGCTTCAAATCGCCCCTGTCTCTTTTGGCCATGTTGCACCAGACACAGCGTCCACATCGGTTCAATTGCGCGAAGAGATAACGGCCGCAGCCTGGTCAGCTCCGATCGCCTGGATAACAATCTTTCCAGCGGGAGCGCTCCACGCCCTGACCGATGAAGACCTGGAGAACCTTCGCCAGGCTCCAGGTTTGGCCGAGCTCTCGTGGCGACGGACGCCGTCGAATCTGATGGTCTCCTTGGGAAGAACCCGGGCAACGGCGGAGATGCCGCGGACCTTTGCCCAAGCCCTCCGAAGAACACTGGATACCAAGCTGGAGAAGCTTCTCGGCTTTCACCCCATGACACGGATCAGCACAGCGCTCGAGCCTCTCAAGACGCTCGATCTCCCAGAGCTCGAGCTCAAACCCCATCAGCTAAGACCATCCGTAACCCTCAAACGGACGACGGACACCTATGAGGCCAGCCTCTTCGTTGAAGTCTATGATATGTTCTCGGCGCCCAGAGTCCATGCAGAGCTCCAGCACCAGACACGCGAGGCCTACGGAGCTCATGTTTGCAAGCTCACGCAAGACCCCATGCCGTTTACCACGATTGAAGACGCCAATTGCGCCGTGGTCCATATCGCTAAACAAGCAGTCGAGCAGGCAAGCGCATTCTTTGCCAATCCAGCACCACTACCAGCCAAGAAACGCGGCCGCTGAGCGCGGCGCGCGCTCTCGATGTCTGCCGCAAGTCGCAAGTCGCAAGTCGCAAGTCGCAAGTCAGCGCTACCCCGCGCTTCGAGCACACTCCCTAAAACACTGTCCCGTCGCTTGCGACGTCGAGGGGTGAGGCCGCGAAGGGCCTGCGCGCCGCGGCCAGGCTCCGCCCCGCGAGCCACGTCGCCTGCTCGAGCCGCGCCGGACAGCAGCTCGGTCCGAGCTCCCTCGTGAGCGCCCCCCGCGCCTCGTCGAGCCACGCGACCGTGAGCGCGCGCCACTCGATGACGAGCGGATCGGCTGGCGAGAGCGTCGCGTCGGGTGCGGCCCTGCGCAGGACGAGCACGCCCGTGTCGATCAAGAGCCCGCCATTGCGATAGTCCGCGAGCGGGGTGAGCGCCGCGCGATCGACGACCTCGAGCCCGGCGTCTGCGAGCGGCTCGACGAGCGACCACGCGAGCCACTGCGACAGCTTGTGAAAGGGGACGACCCCCTTCGCGCCGGCGCCGAGCGCGGGGTGGATCCACGCGTCGCCCAAGTTCGCACCGAAGAGCCGCAGGCCCCGCGGCCAGATCGAAGCGAAGCCCTCGAGGAGCGCCGCGAGGAGCGAGGTCGCCGTCAGCCGCGAGGTATTCGCCAGGCGAAATGCGTCGATGAGGCCTGCGGGTCTCGCGTCCTCACCGAAGAGATCGGGTCGCGCTCGCAGCGCGCGCCCGAGCGCCGCGAGGAGCTTCGCGCGGCCCTCGAGGCCGATGAGGGGGTTCTCCGGCGAGACCTGGAGCGCCGCCGCGAGCCGCTCGGGCGTGAGGCGCGAGAGCCCCGCGGCGTCCGCGCGCAGGCTCGCGCCGTCGCTCGAGAACCCGCCGGCCATGAAGAGCTCGAAGCTCGCCACAGCGAGCCCCTCGCTGCGGCCGAGCACCTCGCCGCCGCGATCGACGTAGCGCCACGCCGCGCCCGCGCCTGCGTCGAGGAGCACGCTGGTCACCACGAGATCGAATTTCGCGCGGGCACGATCGAGCGCCGAGCGCGAGGCGAGCCGGGCCTCGAGCTCGGCGGCGCGATCGCGGCCGCCCGCTTGGAAATGACCGAGCCGACCGTGATGCCGGCGCGCTGGGCGCGGGTCGAAGACGGCGCGCACGGCCTCGACCACGCGATCGGCCCGCGCGTCGTTTACCTCGAAATTCTCCGAGCGCCGCGCGCGCGCTCGCTCGAGGAGGGCGCCGCAGCGCTCACGGATGGCGCCTGGCGACCGCAGGAACGCCACGTCGTGGGTCGTTCCGGTGAGGTCGAGCGCGGCGTGCATCGAAGCTTGCTTTGAGCATACGCGCCTCGGGGGTCGCGGTTTTCGCGGGCGCGGGTCTTTTCTCTCCCCCTTTTGCGTGCGCCTCATGCCCGAGCGCTCGCGCGGCGCGGTGGACGTCCGTGTCCCGCTCGCTTAGGACGCGGGCCCGATGACGACGGAGACCCCCTCGAAGCTCCCCAAGCGTGTCGGAATCCTGTTCGCGGGGGGCCCTGCGCCGGGCGCGAACGCCGTGATTTCGGCCGCGGTGTCCTCGTTCCGACGCGCCGGGGTCGAGGTCGTGGGCTTCCTGCACGGCTACTCCGGGCTCGCCGAGTACGACGCCGACAAGCGCCCGCTCGTCGCGGAGCGCGACTACCACGTCTTCGCCGACCAGGATTTGCACGGCCTGCGGAACGCGCGCGGCATCACCATCGGCACCGCCCGCACGAACCCCGGCAAGTCGATCCGCTCGCCGCGCGACCTCGAGGACCCGACGCGGACGGCTGCGCTCGAGCGCGTGCACGCCGGGCTCGTCTCGCTCGGCATCGAGGCGCTCATCTCGATCGGCGGTGACGACACGCTTCGCACCGCGAACCTCCTCCACGAGATCGAGCTGCGGAAGACCGGGCCGCGCGTGCGCGTCGTGCACGTCCCGAAGACGATCGACAACGACTACCGCGGCATCGATTTCACCTTCGGGTTCTTCACCGCGGTCGACGTCATGGCGCGCGAGCTCCTGAACCTGCGCGCCGACGCCCGCGCGACGAAGAGCTACTTCATCGTCGAGACGATGGGTCGCAAGGCAGGCTGGCTCGCGTACGGCGTGGCCGTCGCCGGCGAGGCTCACATGGTCGTCGGCGTCGAGGACGTGGATGGCCCGCTCGCGAAGCTCGAGACCGTCGACGACGGCGCTGGCGGCAAGCGCACCGAGAAGAAGCTCGACCTCATGGCGCTCGCCGATCGCATCGTCGAGCTCATCGTCACGCGCGAGGCCCGCGGTAAAAACTACGGCACCGTCGTCCTCGCCGAGGGGCTCGCGGAGCTCCTGCCCGAGGAGCAGCTCCACGACATCGCGCGCGACGAACACGGCCACGTGTCGCTCGGAAAGATCGACATCGGCAAGCTGGTCGCCAAGATCGCGGCCGACAAATACGAGGCCCGCACGAGCCGCTCGAAGAAGATCATCGGCGTGCAGCTCGGCTACGAGTCGCGCTGCTCCGAGCCTCACGCGTTCGACGTCATGCTCGGCTGCCAGCTCGGCGTCGGCGCCTTCCGCGCGCTCGTCGAAGAAGGGCTCGACGGCCACATGGTCAGCGTCGCGGGTCAGCTCGATCTCCGGTATGTACCCTTCCGCGAGATCATCGACCCGACGTCGCTCAAGACGGAGGTTCGCTTCGTGAACCCCGGCTGCGATTTTCATCGCCTCGCGCACGGGCTCGAGACGCGCATTCCTACGACGTCCGCGGGTGGTGGGCAGGGCTCGTCCGCGTGAGGCTGCACGCGGATCGAGGCGCAACCTACACGAAGCGTGCCGCCGATTGACGGTGAGAGGTGGGTGGTTAGGTTCGGCCTTGCTTGAGGGCGAACCAGCGAGCCGGCGGGATCGGCAGCTGACTCGAGGCGGTCGACGCGACCCTTCGAGGCCACCCGCGAGGCTCTGCATCACGCTCGCGTGAGCCGGTGGCTCTCGCGCTGACTTCAGAAAAAGACTGCGGGATCTGCATCGCACGGAGAACGAGGAAACGTCATGGGCAAGATCATCGGCATCGACCTGGGTACGACGAACAGCGTCGTCGCGATCATGGAGGGCAAAGAGCCCAAGGTCATCGTCAACGAAGAAGGCTCGCGGATCACTCCGTCCGTGGTCGCGTGGGACGACAAGGGCGAGATCCTCGTCGGCCAGATCGCCAAGCGGCAGGCCGTGACCAACCCGACCAACACGGTCTACTCGGCGAAGCGCTTCATCGGTCGCCGCTTCGACGAGGTCCAGGAAGAGTCGAAGCGCGTCCCGTACAAGGTTGCGCGCGCAGGCAACGGCGACGCTCACATCGACGTCCGCGGCAAGGCGATGGCGCCGCCCGAGGTCTCCGCCAAGGTCCTGCAGAAGCTGAAGAAGGCCGCTGAGGATTACCTCGGTGAGAAGGTCAACGAGGCCGTCATCACGGTCCCCGCGTACTTCAACGACAGCCAGCGCCAGGCCACCAAAGACGCCGGCCGCATCGCCGGCCTCGAGGTGAAGCGCATCGTCAACGAGCCGACGGCCGCGGCCCTCGCGTACGGCCTCGACAAGAAGAAGGACGAGGTCATCGCGGTCTACGACTTCGGCGGCGGCACCTTCGACATCTCGATCCTCGAGGTCGGCGATAACGTCGTTCAAGTCATCTCGACGAACGGCGACACGCACCTCGGCGGTGACGACGTCGACCACGTGATCATGGAGTGGCTGCTCGGTGAGTTCAAAAAGGACACCGGCATGGACGTGTCCAAGGACAAAATGGTCATCCAGCGCCTCAAGGACGCTTCGGAGCAGGCCAAGATCGAGCTCTCCAACGTCCCCGAGACGACCATCAACCTGCCGTTCCTCACGGCCGACGCGACCGGGCCGAAGCATCTGCAGAAGCAGCTGTCGCGCGCGAAGCTCGAGCAGATGATCAGGCCGCTCATCGACCGCACGATGGAGCCCGTCCGCAAGGCTCTCTCCGACGCGAAGCGCTCGCCTCAGCAGATCGACGAGGTCGTCCTCGTCGGCGGCTCGACGCGCATCCCGCTCGTGCAAGAGACGGTGAAGAAGTTCTTCGGCAAGGAGCCGCACCGGGGCGTGAACCCCGATGAGGTCGTCGCGGTCGGCGCCGCCGTCCAGGCCGGCGTGCTCTCCGGCGACGTGAAGGACCTCGTCCTGCTCGACGTCACGCCGCTCTCGCTCGGCGTCGAGACCCTCGGCGGCGTGATGACGGTGATGATCCCGCGCAACACGACTATCCCCACCCAGAAGAAGGAGATCTTCAGCACGGCGAGCGACAACCAGCCGAGCGTGGAGATCAAGGTCCTGCAGGGTGAGCGCACCGAGGCCCGCTATAACCGCACCCTCGGCAACTTCCACCTCGAGGGCGTGCTCCCGGCGCCGCGCGGCGTCCCGAAGATCGAGGTCACGTTCGACATCGACGCGAACGGCATCCTCTCCGTCCACGCCAAGGACACGGCGACCGGCCGCGATCAGAAGATCACCATCACCGCGAACTCCGGCCTCCGCGAGGAGGAGATCCAGAAGATGGTCAAGGAGGCTGTCGAACACGAGGCCGACGACAAGAAGAAGCGCGAGCAGGTCGAGCGCCGGAACAAGCTCGACAGCATGTGCTACACGCTCGAAAAGACGCTCACGGACAACAAGGACAAGGTCCCCGAGTCCGACGCGAAGACCCTCCGCGACATCATCGAGGAGGGCAAGAAGGCCATCGAGAAGCAGGACGACGATGCCATCAGCGCGACCCTCGAGAAGCTCGAGAAGGAAGCGCATCGCCTCGCCGGCGTGATGTACGGCCAGCCGGGCGGGCCGGGCGCTCCTCCGGGCGACGGTGGTCCAGGCGCGGGCCCCGGTGGCGCGCCGGGTGGCGCGGCCGGCGGCGGCGGCGCGAAGGGCAAGGACGGCGTGATCGACGCCGAGTTCGAAGAAGCGAACTAGTCCCAACGCGACCACCCAAGCGGGCGGCGGCGCGCGTGTCCGAAGGAGCATGAAGACACTGCTCTCGATGGTCACGGTGCTCGCCGCCCTTGGTTTTTCTGCGACCGCGTTCGCTGACGAAGGGGGCGCGACGTACACGACAGCGACGCAGTCGGACGGCTACAGCGTGGACTTCCTCGACGACCCGCTCGACGCGAAGGGCGCCGACGCGAACGCAGCGCTGATCAAGGTCCGCCCGCGCGGCGTGCACACGACGCTGATTCGCCCGCGCGTCTCGTTCCGCACCGCGCTCCTGCAGAGCGTCGAGGCCCTCTGATCGTCGCGTCTCTCTGCTCTCTTGCTCACGAGTTGCCAAGACGCTGATCGCACGCGAAGCTCTCACGAGCGATGGCGTGTGCCGGTGAGACCGCGAGACGGTGGTGGATCGCGGCGCTGCTCGTCGCCCTTCCGCGACCGTCTTTTGCAGCTCCCCAGCGCGCCACGCTCGAGGTCCTCGAGCCCGCGCCCGAGTGCCCGACCGCCGCCGATCTCGCGGCCCGCGTGAAGGCGGTCACGGGTGAGGAACTCGTCAACTCGACTGAACCAAATGGCGGCGCCGCGGAGGGCAGCGCGCCAGTCGCGCTCACGCTCCGCTACACCTCGAGCGAGGGTCGCTGGCACGCGCTGCTCGACGTGTCGGGTCAGGGCGAGCGCGAGCTCGACGACGAAGGTGAGGGCTGCGCCGCGCTCGGCGACGCGCTCGCGGTCACGATCGCGATCGTGCTCGACGCGCCGATCGTCGATCCGACGAAGCCCCCCGAGCCGCCACCACCCGAGCCGCCGCCCCCCGAGCCTCGGCGCTTTCCTTGGTATTTCCAGCTCCCCGCGATCGAGCCCGCGCCCCCCGCCGACATCCTCGAGGGGCAGCAGGAGCCCATCGGTTTTTCGCTCGGGGGCTACTACGACTGGGGCACCCTCGAGAGCGAGTCGGGTGGGCTCGTCGTCGGCGCCGATGTCTTTCTGCGCTGGGTGAGCTTCGGTCTCGCGGTCCTCGCGAACCCGGCCGACGAGCGCGAGCTGCCCTCGGCGAAGCTGCGCTACTCGTTCGTAGGCGCTCGGGCGCGAGTCTGCGCGGGCCCGTTCTTTCGCGAGTTTGGATTTGGGTTGTGCACCGGTCTTCTGGCCGGTCAGCGTGCCGCAGAGGTCACCGACGCACCCTCGCAGGCCGAGAATTTCTCGCGTTCGGATACTTACGCTGCTGTAACTCTCGACGCCGAGGTAAGCCGGCCCGTCGTCGGGCCTGTCGGCCTGTTCGCGTCGTTCGGGTTGGGGTTCCCGTTCGAGCGCGGCCACATCTGGGTCGACCTCCCCGAGGGCGGGCACGTCCCGACCCCACGCGCCGAGGTCAGCTTCCAGCTCGGGTTCGGGGTGCGGGTGTGGGTCGACCCGTTCGGCGTCTCGAAGCCGCGCCGACGCGCGGCGCCTGAGCGGTGATCGGCCGATTTCCACGCGCCGACGGGTGCATAACCCAAAAAATGCCCGCTCTGATTTTTCATGGATGGGGCGCCGGGCTAGGCTCCACAGACGGTTACTTGCCCAACATGGAGTCCGAGCCCCTCTCGCTGCGAGCGATCTACGAGGAGCACTTTCACTTCGTGTGGAAGGCTCTGAATCGCCTGGGTGTACGCGAGGCGGACGTGCCCGACGCCGTGCAAGACGTGTTCATCGTGGTGCATCGCAAGCTGCCCGAGTTCGAGGGCCGTTCGAAGATCACCACGTGGCTCTTCGGGATCGCCATGCGTGTCGCAAAAGACAGACAGAAGCTCGCGTTCACTCGACGTGTCGTCGGTGACGAGGAGGCCGTGATGAGCTGCCTCGACGAGCGCGCGGACGTCGCGGGCGACGCGGAGCGGCGGCAGGGTCTCGCGATGCTCGAGGCGCTCCTCGACACGATGAGCATCGATCAGCGCGCGGTGTTCACGCTGTTCGAGCTCGAGGGAATGACCGGCGAGGCCATCGCCGAGCTGCTCGAGATCCCGCTCGGCACCGTGTATTCGCGGCTGCGGCTCGCGCGCGAGGTCTTTCAGAAGGGCGTCGCGCGACTCCGCGCTCGCGAGAGCGCGTCGCGCCCGGCGTCGCCACCGCGCGCGCCGTCGTGGTCGGCGCCTGCGTCGACCTCGCGACCGCCGCCTCCACCGCGGCGCAGCAGCATTCGCGCGCTCGGCACCAAGCAGGCGCCGAGCGCCAACGACGAGCCACCGGTCTCGGAGTCCATCGCCATCGACGAGCTCTCGTTCGAGCGCGGGCGTGGCGCGATGGGAGGTGCGGCATGAAAGACCCCGTCCGTCTCTTCGATGAGCTCGACGCGGGCGCGTCCGCGGATGAGAGCGATCGCCTGATGAAACAGCTGCTCGGCGCGGGGCGCGACGTCGCTCCGCCCGCCGCGGCGAAGGCTCAGATCTGGGGCAACCTCGAGGGCGTGCTCGGCGCGGGCATCGCTGTGGGCGCGGTCGGATCCGGGCTCGGCGCAGGTAGTTTGGTGGGCAAAGGATCTGCCGCGGCGGGTCTCGGGGCCTCGACCGCGGGCGCGACGACGACCGCGGCCGTGGGCACGACCGCGGCGGTCGCGAGCACGAGCGCTGCGGCTGGCGCGACGGCGGGCGCGACGGGTTTGGCGAGCGGCGCGCTCGCGGGTGGCGGGCTCGCGCTCGGCACCAAGATCGGGCTCGCGTCGATCGCGCTCGCGCTCGGCCTCGTGGGCGCTTCGGTGGCGAGCTCTCCGCGGCCGACGCTCTCGACGACCACGCCGACCAACGTCGTCGTCTCGGCGCCGCTCGTCGTCGGCGGTGACGAGCTCGCGACGAGCCGGAATTTCGGGGGCGCGGGGCTCGCGTCGACAGGCGCCGCTGCGCTGCCCGAGCCCACGGTCGCCAGCGATTCGACCGAGAAGACCGAGCTCGCGCCGGTGGACGCGAGCGCGCGAGCGCGCCTCCTCGCCGAGCACGACGCGCGGCCCACGACGGACTCGACGAACGCGAGCGGCGACCCACACGCGAGCGACGCCGCGGGCAACGCCGACGGCGCGAAGGACGCGACGCCGAGCCCGGCCGCGCAGCGTCGCAGGGAGGCCGAGCTCGTCGCGAAGGCTCGGTCCGAGAACGCCTCCGGCAACTCGGCCGCGGCGCTCGCGACCCTCGCGCAGCTCGACTCCGAGATCCCTCGCGGCAGCTTGGGTCAGGAGCGCGCGGTCCTCGCGATCGAGGCGCTCGCGGGCAGCGGTCAGCGTGGGGTCGCGCGCGAACGGGCGCGCGCCTTCATCGCCGCGAACCCGAAGAGCCCGTACGTCGCGCGCCTCAAGCCGCTCGCGGAGTGAGGATCTCGTGGCCGTTCGCGGTCACGAGCACCGTGTGTTCGAACTGCGCCGAGAGCGCGCCGTCCGCGGTCACGACGGTCCAGCGATCGTCGAGCACGCGGACCTCGTGGGACCCGAGGTTCAACATCGGCTCGACGGTGAGCACCATGCCTGCGCGCAGGCGTAGCCCCGTGCCGCGGCGACCCGTGTGAGGCACGTGCGGCGGCTCGTGCATCTTGCGGCCGATCCCGTGCCCGCCGAAGTCGCGCACCACCGAGCAGCCAGCGTCGCGCGCGACCTCTTCGATCGCGGCGCCGATGTCGCCGAGCCGAGCGCCGTCGCGGATCACGGCGATGCCCGCGTCGCGCGCGCGCCTCGCGGTCGTGACGAGCGCGCGAGCCTCGGCGGAGACCTCGCCGACGAGGAAGGTCGCCGACGTGTCGCCGTGAAAGCCATCGAGCTCCGTCGTCACGTCGACGTTCACGATGTCGCCCTCGGCGAGGACGTCGGTCGCGCGCGGGATCCCGTGGCAAACGACGTGGTTTCGGCTCGTGCAGACCGCCGCGGGGAAGCCGTGGTAGCCGAGCTGACTCGGCCTGCCACCGAGCGAACGCGTGTGCTCGCGGACCCACGTGTCGATGTCACCGGTGGTCACTCCGGGCGCGAGCCTCTCCCCGACGAACGCGAGCGTCGACGCGGCGGCGGCTCCCGCGGCGCGCAGCTTGGGCAAGAACGCGGGCCGATAGATCGCGACGGTCATCACCTTGGATTGGAGCTTCTCGACCGCGAGGTCCAATACCGATTCGATCTTGGCGGCGCGCGCGGCCCTTCGTTAGCGTGGGGCGACACCGTGAGCCTCGCGCAGCTTCGCTACTTCGTCGCCGTCGCAGAGCAGGGGAACGTGACGCGCGCGGCGCGCGTGCTGCACGTCTCGCAGCCGCCGCTCAGCCGGCAGCTCCGCGCGCTCGAGGACGAGCTCGGCACGCAGCTCTTCGCGCGGACCGCGCGCGGCGTACGCCTCTTGCCCGCGGGCGAGCGGCTCTTGTCGCACGCGCGCACGATCCTTCGCCAGGTCGACGACGCCGTGCGCGAGGTCGGCGCGCGGCGAGGCTCGTCGTGAGCGAGGGCGAGTCGGGCGATCTCGACGGCGGTGACAAGCAGCGCGCGGTCTACCTCGCGCAGGCCGAGATTTACGATCGCCTCGTCTCCGCCGAAGACACCGCTCGGAACCTCGACGCCGCGCTCGCGGCCGCGTTCGATTGGCGCGGGGCGCGCGTGCTCGACATGGGCTGCGGGACGGGGCGCATGAGCCGCGTCCTCTTCGGGCTCGGCGTGCGCCACGTGCTCGGGGTCGATCGCGCGGGGCCGATGCTCGACGTCGCGCGCGAGCGGCTCGCGCCGCTCCTCGCCGAGGGCCAGTCGTTCGAACTCTGCGAGGCCGATGCTCGCGAGGTCGACGTCGGCCGCGAGCCCTTCGACGCGGCGGTCGCGGGCTGGGTCTTCGGACATTTCCGTCACTGGATGCCCGACGGCTGGCGCGCGGACGTCGGTCGCGCGCTCGATCGGCTCGAGCAGGCGGTGCGGCCCGGCGGCGTCGCGATCGTGGTCGAGACGCTGGGCACGAACCACGAGAGCCCGCGCGCACACGCAGCGCTCGACGAGTACTTCACCTTCCTCGAAGAGGAGCGCGGCTACACCCGGACGTGGGTGCGCACCGACTACCTCTTCGCTTCGGCCGAGGAGGCCTGCGAGGTGCTCGGCGCCTTCTTCCCTGAGGAGCTCATCGCAGCCGTGCGGGCTCGCGGTTCAGCGGCTGTCCCCGAGTGCACTGGGATCTGGTCGCGTCGCCGCGACTGAAACGAGCGCCGCGACCAAGCTATTTGAGCGCGAACGTGAGCGGGTAGCTGCCCCGCAAGACGCCATCCGCCGGACGAGGAAACACCAGCGTGCGGACGACCGAGACGGCGCACCTGATAACACCTTTGTCAGGCATAGAGCCGCTCCCGTTGGCGGCGATGACGGACCCACTCGAGTCGACCACGAAGCTCAAGTTGACCGTGCCCTCGAGGCGCGGATTCCGCTTTACCCCTGCGGCGTAACAAGCGCGGAATCGCCCATCGGCTTGATGGAGGACCCTGGTCATCGAGGCCTTGGGGCTCTCGCTGACGCGTAGGGCGCTGGGCGGGTGCGCCGGCGCGAGGGAGCGCACAACGCTCGAACTCGCGCTTTGCGACGGTGTGATCGCAGCCAGTGAATCAACGGTTGCGGATGCGCTGGGCGCAGGCTCCGCTCGAGAAACGCGCTCAGCAAACGCACTCGCCTCGCTCGCGGCGCCGACCACCATGGGTTTGGAGCGGGCGGACTGCCAGATTGCGCCCAGCCCGATCAGCGACGTGAGGACCAGGGCGAACGAAATGGCCGCCCAACGGGGGAGGGAGCTGCGGTTGGTTACTTGCTTGTCAGAAGTGGACGGGGCTGTCGACGGCGTCGCTGGACTCAGAGCCATTGACACGGCTGTCACTTGAGCGGCCGGATTCGCCGCGGGACCGAGCCCAGCGGCGCTCCCGAATGCGCTTGCGACCGGTGAGGCCGTGAGCGTCGACGAGCGCGGGTCGAAGAGCCGCACGAGTCCGGATTGGAGCTCTCGCGCGTGCTGGAATCTCGCAGAGGGCTGCCTATCGACGCAGCGAGCGAACCAGTCGTCGAAACCCGGGGGAGGCAAGGGCGCGCCGAGCTCCCGCGCGCGAACAGTGGCGCGTGGGATGGCCTCGAACGCGACCTCTCTCAGCATCATCATCGAAGACGCGTTCGGATCTGCCGCGCTCTTCCAAAAGCTCCTCCCTGTCAGCGCCGTGAATGCGATGAGCCCCATCGCCCATACATCACAAGGAGGGCCGATCGCCGCGCCTGTCTGCGCTTGCTCGGGCGCCATCCACAGGGGGGTGCCCATGGCCGCGGTCCGAGCGGTCTGCGCTCGCCCGAGGAGCTTGGCGATGCCGAAGTCGAGAACCTTGAGCGTGAAGGTCCCGCCGGCGCGACGCGAACGGGCGAGGAAGATGTTCTCGGGTTTGAGGTCGCGGTGGACGATCTCCTTGTCGTGCGCCGCCGCCATCGCGTGGCTGAGCTGCGTGTAGAGCTCGAGGACGATGTGCGGAGCCAGCGGCCCGTGATGTTCGATGAACGATGAGAGGTCGGCGCCGTCGAGCAATTCCATGGCGAGCCACGGAGCGCCCGAGGTCCTGTCGACCCCCGCGCCGACGACCTCGATCACGTGCTCGCTCTCGATCAGCGCGCCGATCTTCGCCTCTTGCTCGAAGCGCCGCGCGAACTCGTCGCTGCCGCAGAGCTCCCTCAACATGACTTTGAGCGCGCGGTCCCTGGCGGTGGACAGTTGGCGAGCTACATAGACAGCCCCCATTCCGCCAGCAGATAGGGGTCGAATGATCTGATAGTCATCCGCAAACAATGTCCCCGCCGACAGTGCCCCCGCTGACAATGTCCCCGCCAACAATGTAAGGTCCATTCGCGAAGCTCCTGTTCGCGCTCTTTACAGTCCATTGAACAGTCTATTGTGGAATGGACTGCCAAGATGCTCGTTAGCAGCCCGTTGACCGCTCGCGACGATTGCTCAACGGGCCGTTAGGGGCTCACAAGAACGCCCCAGCGCCACGACACGAGGGCCCCGAGCAGACGAAGCCCTCGACAGACGTAACCGTGGCGCTTCGCTTTGTCAACGAAGAGCAGGCTTCGGCGCCTCGCGACTGAGCGGCGGCTGATTGGCTACTTCGCGCCGTCGCAAGCAGTCTCCCCGAGGAAGTCGCTCGAAGAGAAGGCTGCTTTGCCGAACCGCGTGCCGCGATCGTCTTGTGCCTCTTGTTCGAAGGCCACGGTGAAGAGGCGACATTTGCCGTCTTTGCGGTTCTTGGTGACGACAGCTGCGTTGGTGCGCCGGGCGACAATCAGGCCGGTTACTTCATTGCGCACGACAGACCAATCGGCGTCGGTGAGGACGACCTTTACAACATCGTCAGTCCCGTCCGAGGACCACTCGGCCGTGACGAGGCCGCCGAAGGTCTTCTCGTCCGCGGCGCTCTTTCGCGCCGCCGCGGGGAGGGGCACGAGCTTCGGGGCAGCCGGCTCTGCCTTCTTCGCGCCGCTGTCGGTGCTGGCGGTCTCTGCCGTCGAGGTGGAGGAAGGGGTCGCGTCGGACTTGCCATTGTCCTTGTCGCTGGAGCTGGAGTTCGATTGAGACTCCGAGCTCGAGGTCGTCGTTTGGCTCGTACGCGTCGCAGCGCCGCGGCCGCGGACGGTCGTGAGCGAACAAGCGGAGAGGAGCAAAAAGAGGGGGAGAACGAGAGAGCGATGGTTGGCCATGGGGTTCCTCGCCCGCTGTTACGACGCCCCGGCCGACTTACGCCCTTACATGCGCTTACGCCGTGATGGCCCCGAGGCACATGGGAGCCGTCACTCGGTAGCCGTGCCCCTCGCTGAGGAGGAGCGTCGGCTTCTTGGGGTCGGCCTCGATGAGGTGCCTCAGCCTGTGCATGCCGACGTGCAGTCGGCGGTCGTCGCGGTGCGGGTGATATTCGGTCACGCCCCAGGCGCGCTCCGCGAGCTCGGCCTTCGTCGCGCGCCCCTTCAGGCGCAGCAAGACCTCGAGGACCCTGAGCTGGAGCGGTGAGCCCTTCAAATCGACGACGAGCCCCGACGGCAGCCGCGCGCGCTTCGCCTCGAGATCCAGCATGAAGACAGGGCGATCGGCAGCGAGGCGCTCCGAGAAGAGCGCGACCACGCGGCGATCGACCGCGTCGAGCACCACGGCGCCGCGCCCGAGGAGCGCCGCGGCCCTGCGCGCTGCCACGGGGCTTTGGTCGGGCTGATCGGCGAGCGCTTCGAGCGGCTCGGGCCGGCGCGCATCGCTGGAAAAAACCAGCCGAAAGAGCTGCGCCTCCACCTCGAAGCGGAGCGCGCCCACGCGCAGCGCGGCCGTCGTCAGCTCGGCCGCGGCCTCGAGGACGACGGCGTCGCGATCGTGATCTTCGGGGCCCGAGCCCTCGAGGGCGCGCACGTCGAGCCTCAACGCGAGGAGCGCGAGCTCCTCGAGCGCCAGGCCCTGCGCGCGCGCGACCGACAGCGCGCGGTCGAGGTCGTCGTTGGCGGCTGCCCACGCGCTCGCGGCGATCGCGTGTTCGATCTGGGTGCGCAGCAGCGCGAGCTCGAGCTCGGGCGTCGCTTGGTCGTCGCGCGTCGCGATCGCGCGCGTCGTCTCACCGCGAGCGCGCAGGTCGACGAGCGCGTGCCACGCGTCGATGAGCGCGCCGTTCGAACCCTCGAGCGGGCGCTCCCAAGCGACGGACGCGGCGCGTTCGGCGGCGCCGAGCAGCAAGGTCGCGTGGACCGCGACCCCGTGCGCGTACACCGCGAAATCGGGGACCGCTGCGAGCCGATCGTCCGCCGCGACGGCGCGCGCCGCGACGTCGAGCTCCGCGAACGGTCCGAAGAAGAGCCGCAAGCGAACATCATTGTAACGAGCCGCGAACCGCAGCGAGAGCGAGCTCTCCGCGAACGCGCGCGCGGTCTCGAGGATCTTCTGCGCGAGCGCGACGTGGCCCCGCTCGGTCGCGATCGCGAGCGCCGTGAAGATCTCCGCGGCGCGCGAGCCAACAGGGGGTTCGCGCCCGCCGAGCAAGCGATCGGCCCGCGCGAAGGACGAGGTCGCGAGCAGCGCGCTCACGAGCGCGTGGCGGAGGGCGCTCTGCTCCTCGGCGGGGAGCGCGTCGTGCGCCGCGATCGCCGCGTCGAGCAGGAGGGCCGCGTCGCGTGACCGGCCCCCGCGCACGTACGCTGCGACGAGCCGCAGATCGCGGCCGACCGCGCGGAGCCCGCCCGCGGAGAGCTCGAGCGCCTCGAGCAACGCGATCGCCCGCGCGGGTGCGCCCGACCAGCTGACGACGTCCGCGTGGATGAGCGCGAGCTCTCCGCGCATCGGTTCCATCGTCGGATCGTCGAGCAGCGTCGCGAGGGCCTGCTCGGCGCGAGCGAGATCGCCGCCGTGCGCGAGCATGCTGCACCACGCGGGCCGATCGCGCGGATCTTCGGGCGGCTCCTGCGCGTTCGCCCACGCGAGGGCGCGGCCCGCACAGAGCCAGCTCGCGACGCGCAGCGCGGCCCGTCGGAGCGCTCGCGCCGGCGCTCCGTTCGCGCCGTCGGGCACCAGCAAATCGAAGAGCGCCTCGCCGTAGCCGTGCGCGAGCAAGAGCGGTGCGCTCGTCTCCAAGAGATCCGCTGCACGCTCGAAGTCTCCGAGCGCGATCGTCAGCCGCACCACCTCGAAGGCCTGGGTCGGGGACGCGGCGCTCGCGCTGCCCTCCACGAGCGCGAGCGCGGCGCGCAAGCCTCCTGCTCGATCGTCCGCGCTCGCCGCGGCGAGCACGAGTGGCCGCAACGTGGAGACCGCGCGGAGCCCGCTCGGGCCGACCTCCGCGAAGCCGAAGACCACGAGCGACTCGACCGCTGCATCGCCGAATCGCGACGCGGCGCGCGCGACGTCGACGCTCGTCTCGAGGTGCGCGAGCGCGAGGACGAGCGCTCGCGCCTCGTCATCGAGCCCGTCGAGCGCGGTACGGCGCACGTCGAGCCCGAGCGCGTCCTGTTTGGCGAGCCGCGGTGAGCCCGCGGCGCGCTCCACGATCGCGCGGACGGTCGCGTCCTCGAGCTTGGGTCGCACGCGGCGCACGATGCGCTCGATCGCCGGGCCGGGCAGGGGATCGAGCACCAGCGTCCGCTCGACGAGCGCGTCGTGGCGCGGTCGCCTGCGCGTCGTCGCGAGCACCCGCCCAGCGCGCGCCGAGCTCGCGATGCGCGCGAGCAGCGCCTCGCTCACGGCCTCGCCGAGGGCGTGCAGATCCTCGAGCACGATGGGCGCCTCCACGCGATCGAGCGTCGACACGATCCACGGGATCAGCTCCGGGCCGCGCGCGCCCGCGACGAACTCGACCCCGGCGGCCTCGGCCACGCCGCGCGCGAGCGCACCCAGAAACGCCGAGTCCGACGGGTAGTCCGCGGCCTCGACGAGCACGACCTCGCGCACCCGCGCGCGTTCGAGCGCCGAGAGCACGAGCGCGGTCTTTCCCAGGGCCGGCGCGCCCCAAACGATGCTGAGCGCGCGACGCTCGTCGCTCAGTCTCGCGGCGACCCAAGCCAGCTCGTCGTCTCTGCCTTCGAAGATCTCGGGTGGGTTCGGTGGAGTTCGGAGCGCAGGGTGAGCGACGATCATCCTCTCGACGGCCGCGCAGCATGGTTACCCAGCGTCGCCGGCGCAACCAGAACTCAAAGCGTTACATTTCTGTAAGTGTTCGCGCGCGGCGATCGAGCGGGCTCCTCGAGCCTCAGTCGAACTTCACGGCGACCGCTTTGATCTCGCGCGCCTCACAGCGCACGGTCACCGACTTCTTGCCTCTGTCTTCGCTGACGAACATCACGGAGTGCACGCCGACGGCGACGACCGCGCCGAGCTGCGGCGTTATGCCAACGACGCGACCATCGACCAGGACGTAGCTCACCGGGATCGAGTTCAGGTTCAGCCGACAGAGGGTGTTCTCGTCGGGACGCTCGCTCGGCGCGACGGGTACGCAGGCGACGTTTCGCCATTCGCTGCCGACGGGACATTGAACGGCGCCGACGCACTGGCCCATGAGCTGCTCCGTGCCCTGCGGACAGACGAGCTCTCCGACGCAGACTTCGCCGTCCCACTTGGAATTTCCCGGGCAATCCGGCAGGTCCGCGGAGGGGGGGAGCATCAGCATCGCGAGCTCATCGCGACGTCGCTCCGGATCGAGGTCCATCGCTCGAGCCGAAACCGACGTCGCTGGCTCTGCGTGTTCGCAGGGGATCTCGGCAGCCCGCGAGCATCCGAGCGAGAGGAGGAGGAGCGTCGGGAGAGCACGAGCGTGGAGCACGACCCTCATGAGTGGAGAAGCGCGAGCCCTATCCTCAAAGTGTTTTCGTGAGAGCTACGCCACGAGATAGCCCGCGAAGTTCGTGTAGCTGACCCGAGCTCTCAGCTCACGCGGCCACTCCAGCGCGGCGAAGCTCTCGGGGACGAGCGCGAACATCGGGTTTCGACCGCTGTGCAAGAACCCCTTCTCGACGAGCTCCGGGGGGGCCGCGTGCGTGACGTTTTGCAGGGTCCCCTCGAACACGAAGCCGCACTTCTCGATCACGCGCCGGCTCGCGACGTTGAGCTCGTCGCACATGACCTGCACGCGATCGCTCCCGAGCTTTTCGAAGGCGTAGAGCGTCATCAGCTGGACGCCGAGCGTCGTGAGGCCGCGTCGGCTGTGTGGCGTCGCGGCCCAATACCCAATCTCGAGCGCAGCTGGATTGAGCGGCGTTCGGGGGTGCAGGCCGATCATCGCGAGCATGTCCTTCGGGTGGAGATCGGTCGCGGGCTCGAAGAAGGCCATGACGATGTCGCGCCCATTCAGGAAGTCGGCCTCTGTGCCCTTCAAGCGCTCGAGCTGGGTGAGCGCGGTCTGAGGGTGGTGCGACCACGGCATGAAGCGATGAAGCTCGGGCAGGCTCGCGTTGATGGCGTCGGCGATCGCCTCCGCGTCGGTGGTGACGGTCGGGCGCAGCGTGAGCGAGGGCGAGCCCGGGCCGAACGGAGCGCGGACGGTGATGGCGCGCGCGGGGTACTTCCGCGAGATCGGCAGCGACGCGAGCGGCGAGGTCATGCGCGCATCGTCCGCAGCGCCGTCGCCCACCGCGCGAGCTCGTCGAGCATCACGCCCGCGGCCTTCTGGTGGGACTCCTCGGCGTGGAAAGCGCCGTCTTTCACGTGGTTCGCGGCGAAGGGCAGCGTGACGCCCTCGTTGAGCGGGACCATCTTGAGCGCGCTCGCGGTGAGCTTCTGCATCTGCACCGAGCGCAGCCCACCCGAGACCCCGCCGTAGCTCACGTAGCCGACAGGCTTGTAACCCCACTCCGCGAACAAATATGTAAACGCGTTGGCGAGCGCGGGCGGCGTGGAGAAGTTGTACTCGGGCGTGACGATGACGAACGCGTCGGCCGCGTCGATGATCGCGCTGAAGGCCTTGGTGTGTTCGTGCTCGTAGCGCTTGAGTCGGGGGTGGTTCGGTTCGTCGAACATGGGCAACGCGATCGCCTTGAGGTCGACCAAAACGGCCTCCCAAGCGGGGTGCTTCGCGGCGACGCCGTGGACCCACTCGGCGATGGGCAGTCCGATGCGGCCAGGGCGAGTGCTGGCGACGATGATGTCGAGCTTGAGCATGCGGGGAGGTTAGCGCTCATTCTCCGCGGTCGGCGCGCAGGCGCTTCACCGCACTGTTGGCGCGCTTGTCCGCGAGTCGGCGGCGCTTGGCCCCCTTGCTCGGGGTCGTCAGCTTGCGTGGCTTGGGCTCGACGAGGGCCAGTCGAACGAAGCCCGCGAGGCGATCGCGGGCCAGGGCCAGGTTGCGCTCACGGTCGCGTGTCTCGTCGGCGACGATGAGGACGCGACCGTCGCGGGCGCGCCGACGTCCGACGAGCTCGAGCAGGCGGAGCTTCGTCTTTTCGTCGAGCACGCGCGTCGCGTGCACGTCGAAATAAAGCTCGACCTTGCTCGCGACCTTGTTGACGTTCTGGCCGCCGGGGCCGGGCGAGCGCACCGAGCGAAACTGAAGATCGTCCGCAGGGATGGTCAGGGATTCGAAGACGGGCAGGGGGCTCATAGCCGGCATATCGACGGGGCCTCGGCAGATTGCTGACCGCGCGTTCGCCGCCGGCTGGCGCGGACGATGCTCCAGCAAGCCGCGGAGGTAACGCCATGATCGCAGCTCTGGTCCTCGCTCGCAGGCTCGTTCTTCCTCTCTTTTTCGGGCTCGGCTCCCCGCTCGAAGGGGCCCGCTCGGCGCAGGAGCCCGTGATCGTGCTCGCGCCGATCGTCATCCGCGCGCCGCGTCCGCGACCATCCAATGCGCTCCCGCGGGTCGTGCTCCACGGCCGTCGCCCCGAGCGGCTCGGCCACGCGCGAAGTCCCGCCGCGGACATGGATCTCGAGCTCCTCATCGCGGCCGAGGACGCGCCCACCCTAGAGGAGACCTTGGGGATGCATTCGCTCGAGCTCACCGCGCCGACGCTGCGATTCGTCTGCGGACCGCGCGACGTCGGTCACCCCGAGTGGCTCACGAGGGAAGCGACCGCAAGGTTGGTGGTGGGGCAAATTGGGACGCGCGGGGCAAGGTTGGACGCTCTGCGAGGCCCCGGCAGCTCGAGCGCGTGCGTCTCGGGCCGACTGGCCGCGGGCACGCGCGCTGCAACTCGAGGGAGCGACGCCTCCACATGAGGCGCATCGAGGAGGAGCCATGAACCGACGCATCTCTCGTTCGTTGATGATCATCACCCTCGCCGGCGCAGGCGCCGCGCTCGCCGCGTACCCCGCGTCGGCCTTCGCCTCCGGTGGGTCGGGCGGTGCTCGCGAAGCGAGCGACCTCGTGCGCGCCCACGCGCGGGACACGGTGGCTCGGACCTACGCGAGCCTCGCTCACAAGGAGGAGCGGCGCGCCAAGCAAGAGGACGGCATTGCTCGCTTGCACGCTGTAAAAGGAATCGAGGACATCCAGGCCGGGCTGTGGTTCGACGGCGCGCGCCAGCTGCTGATCGCCGAGCGCGACTTCGCCCGAGCCGATCGCAACGAGCGGCTCGCGGTGAGCAACGAGCGACGCGCTGCCGCGGCCCACCTCGCCAACGAGCTCCACCCACTCGCGGCCATCCCAGGCTGCACGGTCGGGCCGTCCGCCGCGATCGAGCGCGAAGCCGAGGCGCGCGCGGAGCTCCGCGAGGCGCATCGCGACGCCGCACGCGCAGCGACCGAGCGCGCCCTCGCGGCCGACTACGAGCGCAAGGCCCTCGCCAAGGAGCAGCGTGGCGACAAGAACGCCGCGAAGGAAGACGTCTCGCTCCAGCACATGGCGACCGCGCTCGCCGACTCGCTCGACACGAGCGCCGTCGCGCGCGAGGCCGAGGGTCGCGCGAAGCTCAGCGCAGCCGTGAAGGGGCTCTGGCAGGTTTGTGCGAGAGACTCCGCCCACTCATGATCCGACGCCCACGAGCGGTTCCAGACCCGCATAACGTGTCCGGCTCCGCTTGAATGGGCGGGTTGGTCGCTGTGAGGTGCGGGAGATTTTCACCGAACGAGCGTGCTTTGTCGCGGCGCGAGCGTGCCTCATGAAGCGACCCGTCCACCCGCGCCCATGTCTGGTGGTCCCGCTCACGCCGCGTCGAGCGATTCCTGACCCGCATAACGAGGCCGCGAACGCGAATCGCTGGGACGCCCTGCGGCCATCATCGCTACGCAAGCTGCTGCGTTCGCGACAAAGCACGATCGTTCGGTGAAAACCATCGCGGCGCGAAGTGCCCGCCGTGCTCGACGCACCAACCGAGGTCCGCATAACGCGGCTCCCCGAGGTCCGCATAACGCGGCCCCCGAGGTCCGCATAACGCGGCCCCCCGAGGCCAACCGAGGTCATGAACCTACGCCCCACTTCTCGAGCTTGCGGTAGAGCGTCTTGCGGTCGATCTGGAGCGTCTGCGCCGTGAGCGAGCGGTTCTTCCCCAAGAGTTCGAAGGCCCGCAGGATGTACCGCTGCTCCATCTCCTCGAGCGAGGTCAGCTCGGAGACTCCGCCAGGCAGATCGACGGGCGCCCCGCCCTCACGAGCGCGCACGCGCTCCGGCAGGTCGTCGACCGAGATCTCCGAGCGGCTCGTGAGCGCCACGGCGCGCTCCATCGCGTTCGACAGCTCGCGCACGTTCCCGGGCCACCCGTAGCCGAGCAGTCGCTCCGCCACGCCGGGACCGAAGCCCTCGACCGGCTTGTGAGAGCGCGCCGCGAAGCGCTGCAGGAACAGCTGCGCGAGCAGGAGCACGTCGTCGCCTCGCGCGCGGAGCGGGGGCAACGTTAGTTCTACGACGTTCAAGCGATAGAAGAGGTCCTCGCGGAACGCGCCCTGCGCGATGGCGCTCTCGAGATCGCGGTGCGTCGCGCTGAGCACGCGCACGTCGAAGCCGAGCTCGGTCGTCGCGCCGAGCGGGCGGACCTTGCGCGACTCGAGCGCGCGCAGGAGCTTCGGCTGCAGGCCGATCGGCATGTCGCCGATCTCGTCGAGGAAGAGCGTGCCGCCGTCGGCCTCGATGAAGAGGCCCGTGCGCGCTACGCGCGCGTCGGTGAACGCGCCCTTGGCGTGACCGAACAGCTCGCTCTCGAGGAGCGCCTCGGGGAGCGCCGCGCAGTTGATCGCGACGAACGGCTTGTGGCGGCGCGCGCTCGCCTCGTGGATGGCGCGCGCGGTGACCTCCTTGCCGGTGCCGCTCTCCCCCAAAAGGAGCACGCTGACGTCGCTCGCCGCGAGTCGGCCGACGAGCTCGCGCACGCGCTCCATCGCAGGGCTCGAGCCGACGAGCGACGCGTCCACGACGTTCGCGGCGCGCAGCTCGGCGATCTCCGTGATGAGCCTGTGGTGCTTGGCCGCGCGCTCGATCGCGAACTCGAGCGCCTCCATCTCGATGGGCTTCGTCACGTAGTCGAACGCGCCGGCGCGCATGGCCTCGACCGCGTTCTCGAGCGACCCGAAGGCCGTCATCATGACGACGGGCAGCTCGGGATCGAGGTCGTGCGCGAGCCGGCAGAGCTCGAGGCCCGTCATCCCCCCCATCCGCTGGTCCGTGAGCAGCACGGCGGGTCGCTTCTCCCGGAGCAGCGCGCCGACCATCGTGGGCTTGGTCGTCGTGTGGACGGTGAACGATCGGCCGAGCGCTGTCGCGACCAAGTCGACCATCGCGGGATCGTCGTCGACGACGACGATGACGGGCTTCGCTGAGGTTCGCACCCGTCGAGCCTACCGCGCCCCGGCCCGGTGTCCCGTCGATCACGTTATCGGATATGTTACAAAATTGTCAGTGTTTCTGAACTAGTCCCAAAGCCGATTCGTACCGAACAAGAAGGCGAGGTCGTCGTTGTTGAACGTCGGCGGCACGAGGTCCGCCGCGCAGCTCGTGTCGAGCGTCGCGGTGGGGTCCGTGACGAACGCCTGCAGCAGCTCGGCGCCGCAGTCCCCGCCACTCGACGTCGGGCTTTGGAACAGGCTGCCGTGCGCGCCCCCGTCGAGCAGCACGAGCGTCGCGTTGGAGAGCGCGTCCGCGACGAGCCCAGCGTGGAGAGGGGGCGTCAGCGGATCGAGGCTGCCCTGCAGCATCAAAATCGGCACGGTGCTCGTCGGGTAAGCGCCGCGGTAGGGGCTCGCCGAGTAACGCGGCCACACGTCCCAGACGGCTCGGTAGAAGCCTGCGTCGCCGTTGCTGAAGGCGCGCGGAGCGTCGGCCGCGACCAGCGCATCGAAGGTCGCGGGGCTCGCGTCGTAGAGCTCGGAGAGCGCGACGTGAGCGTTGAGCACTCCGCTCGCGACCGGCGCGACGAGTGAAGCCTGCGAGGAAGCGAAGAGCGTGCGAAGGTGCAAGATCGCTCCCTGATCAGCCTGGTTGCAGCGATCGACCCGGTAGAGGAGGGCCGGCAGGGCGTCGCGTAGACCCGCAGGCAGCGTCATCGTCGACGTGAAGAGCAGGCGATAGTCGCCCTTCTGTAGGTTTGCGGACGTGGGGCAATGCCCGCCGTCGAGTTTGGCCAGCAGGCTTGCAACGAAAGCGCCCGGGTCGGGGCCGAGGCGTCCGCTGCAGAAGGCGTCGTCACCGCAGAGGGCGAGCAGCTGCTGCGCCGCGGTCTCCAGCTGAGCCCCAAAGTCGGTAAAGCTCAGCGACTCGGACTCGGTGGAGTCGAGCACCACACCCGTCGGTTGGTCGGGGAATTGTTGCAAATAGCGGAGCGCCCACCTCGTGCCGTACGAAACACTCCAGAGGAAGACCGGCTGTTCGCCAGTTCGCGTGCGCCCGATCGCGTCGCCGAGATCGGCGGCTGCCTCGACCGAGCTGAAGCCGTCGAGCGACCCCCAAGTCGCGAGCAGCGCGTCGAGACACGCATTCGCGGAGGCCTTTATCGCGGTTTGGTCGGGCGTCGTCGCGGACCCCACGAGGGGCGTTTCGAAGCCGTCGCAGACGAGCGGCGAAGACTCGCCCACGCCCCGGTGGTCCGGCAGATACAGGTCTAGATCGGGTGCGACGGTCTGCATCGAAGCGACGACCCCTGCGAGCGTGCTGCCCGCGAGGCCGGGGCCACCCTGCAAAAGCCAGAGCTGCCCGCGCGCGGGCTGAGTGGCGGCGGCGATGCGCCCGACGTGAAAGTCGACAGTCTTTCCAGACTCGACGGTGCGCGACAGGGGCTCCGAGAGCGTGGCGCACTCACCGTCGAGGTCACCAATCTTGCACGTTGTCCAAGTTATTGGAGCGCCGCCACCCGCTCCCGCCATCCCGCCGCTCCCCCCAATGGTGCCGCCACCAGCAGCGCCACTCGCGCCCGAGCCGCCGTCGCCGCCACCACCGCCAGTCTGCGTGTCGTCCCCACAGCCGAGGAAGGAGAGGCCCAGGACGAACGGGATATACCAGTCTCGAATTGTCATCTTGGTCGGGTCCAAATTGGAGGCGAACGAATACTCGAGACAGTCCAATGGGTCGACTGTTGTCTCGACGCACCGCCCCCGCGTGGCGCAACGGTGAATGCATGCAACACGCAGCTGCGTGCCCTATCGCAATGGCCGCTTCGGCGCGGGCGGCTCCAACTGGCCACTAACAAGTTGGTAACCCTTCGCGAGCATCTTCTCCGCGGCCTTCGCGCCGATGACGTTCGCGTGGTAGTTCGAGCTCCACTTGAACTTCTTGGAGCGACCCTTCTTGCCGACGTCGCCCTCGACAATCACGTAGCCCACCCCCGTGAACGTCAGCTCCCAGAACTTGTTGGCCGAGCGAAGCGAGGGCAACGAGTCCCCTGTTGGGCGAGCGAACGCGAGTCCAAGCTGTGGGAGCGCGCGCCGACCCGCTCGAGGCGGATGGTGTCGCTGCGGGGCTCGAACTGGAGTGTCAGGATGCGCTGCGCCTGCGCCACCGAGACCTCGCGTCCGCCGACGACGGCGCTCACCGCCCGAGCTCGCTTGGAGGCGGGCTTCTTGGCGGCGGGCTTCTTGGAGGCGGGCTTCTTGGCGGCGGGCTTCTTGGCGGCGGGCATCGCTGACAGCATAGTTGGCTCGCGTGTCGTGGTGAATTGGCCGAGTGCTTCCGGTCCTGAGCTCTATTCTGCGGGGCATGAGCACCCCGATCGCACCTGCCCATGGATCCGCCGCGGAGCTTCGTGACGATCCCCCACGGTTGCGCGTGAAGTCCGTGCGGATGCTCTTGGCATTGGGCGCGGTCCTGGCAACAGGCTGCAGCGATGACGTCGGGACAGGCGGCTACGGTGGTGCGGGCGGTGGCCACGGCGGCGCGGGCGGTGGCGAGCTCGGGGGCGCGGGCGGCAACGCAGCGCCAGCGTTTCGCCTAGCGCTCTCGATTGATCCGTTCACAGAGACGCTGTTCGAGAGCGGCGCTAGCTTCAGCGACGGGGCGACCACGGCGGCCTCGCTCCGAGACCTCCAATCGATGTACCTCGCGCACGGCGCGACCGAGGTCTTCACGCGCGTCTCCACCGAGAAGGCGCCGTCGGGCTCAGCCGACGACCACAGCGAACAGGCTGCGCTCGCGCGGGCCTCGCTCGCTCGCGACTTGGGTTTACCGCTCAACCCCGAGCTCACGCTCTCGGCCCACTACGGCGATATTACCTGCCAGCCGCCGCCGGATTTCTCCGACTATCCGGAGATTGTCCTACCAGGCCCTTGGGGCTCGCTGACCCTCGAAGAAATGGCCGCCGCGCTCAGTCAATACGGTGCGCTGGTCGCCGCGGACCTCCTGGCGACAGGCGTCACCGTCGAGGTCTGGGATCTCGGCAACGAGGTCGATCTCGGCACGGCCGGGGTCGCCCCAGAAGGCGTGAGCTGCTCCACCCCGTGGGTCGCGCCCGACGGCGTCGACAGCATCATTGGGACAGAGAGCCTCGCGAGCCTCTTTGCAATGTCCGAGGCCGACAGGATCGCGTGGCTCTCGACCCACGTCTGGCCCGCGGAGGCTCGCCTCCTCGCCGCGGTCGCCGAGGGCATTCGCAGCGTCGCGCCGGACGCGAGGTTCTCGACACATCTATCGCAATCCGGCAGCGCGCCCTTCGCGGTCGCGTTCTATCAAGCCATGTTCGATGGGGGCTTCGAGCCCGATCAGCTGGGCTTCTCGCTCTATCCGACCGCACACACCGAGAGCGATCGGGTCGCCCAGTTCAAGGAGACTGTGGACGCCGTTCAAACAGCGTTCGGCCGCCCCGTCTTCATCGCCGAGGTCGGCTATCCAGCGGGGCCGACGACGGGCCCCTTCTCGACATGGACCCACGAGATCCCCAACTATCCAATGAACGAGGCCGGGCAGGCCGCGTTCCTTCGAGACCTCACGAGCTGGCTCGCCGCCTCGGGCGCAGCGGGCCTCCGTCCCTGGGCGCCGAGCTTGTTCGCGCCGGGTTGGGAGGGGTTCGCGCTCTTCGCCGCGGAGGGCCAGCTCCCCGTTCGCGCTCGCGAAGGTCTTACAGCCGCGTCAGAGGGCTTGGCCTCGCCGTCGACCGAGGCCTTTCACGACTAATCCCAAAGCCGCGCTCGCGACTTGCGAGCGCCCGCGGATCTCTCTACCGTTCACGCATGCCGAGGCGCGTGGCGCGATGTGATTGTGGCGAAGCCGTTCTGCACCGGATTGTCGAACAGCGGCCGCCTGGCTATTGGATTACCACCCTCATTCAGGGTAAGTGCAAGCACCGGTCCGCAGACGGGAGCGTCCTTTGGCGTCACCTCAACCTGGACTTCCCCGAAGACGAGGAGAGAGGCGAGAGCTTGACACAACCTCGTAAAAGCAACTGAGCGCTATTCTGTCTGCGTAACGTTCAGTGTGCTCGGCCTGGTTGTTCGAGCAGCGTGTGAAGGACTTCACGGCGCTCTGATTGTACGCGAGCCCGGCTCGACGTTCGACCCGTGCGAGAGGCGAATCATCCGCATCATGCGGAGGTTGATGATCAGGAATCGCAGCAGCTGATAGAGAAAGAAGGTCCTGAAGAACAGCACCCAGCGCGCCGGCTTCATGGCGCGCCGTGTGGGCTCGTCGGGGACTCTGCGGTTCATTGGAGTTTCGGTCGACATGCGGCCTCCGGTCGAAGCGGTGCGTTTCCCTATTCGGGTATCAGCCACCAGCCTGGGTAGGCCTTGGCCTTGTAGAGGAACAGATAATGGAGGATCTGCTTGATCCAATGGCCAGCCGCGCCGACTTCCCCCGTCGTGTGGTGGATGCTGCGGCCGCGGCCTGGGTATGCGGTATAGTCTGGGACTACTGGGAACATCGTCATCGATACGGCGCTCCCGCGCAGCACGCCCACCCCTGCAGACGCGACGCAGGCCGCGCCCATGTGCGCGAGCGAGGCCTCGTGGGTGGGGCCGGCTGCCCCCTTTTCGACGAGGTCTATGATGCTGAGCGCGACAGCTCGTCCCATGATCCCCGAGGGCATGCCGGTGCGTGGCGGCGCCGGCGCGACCGGGACGCCGTTGGCTGTCTTGCGAGGGCGAGACAACGCGTGTGGAGGGGCGAAGGCGATGCCGACTGCAAACACATTTGGATAGCGCGGCGTCTGGTACGTACGCGGCCAGTCCTCGGGGCCCCACTCTTCATAGGGCTTGGCGGTATAGTCCGCGTCCACCTTCATGAATTGGTTGGGCATGAAGAGATCGGTGGTCACGTCCTTCCCCGAGCGATCGACCGCCTTTATCCCGACTCCCGTGAAGGGTGGCAGCAACATGGCAAAGTCGAAGGCGAGCTCGTGCTGCGCGCCGTCGAGTGTCTCGTAATGGACGAGGCCAGGCTCTACCCGATGCACATGAGCGCCTACGACCCACTCGATCCCCTTCTCGACGAACATCGACTCGGCGAAGACGGCGCTCGAAGTGTCATATCCACCGCGCCGGATCTGGAGCCCGTCGACGCCGAAGTCTCCGACCTCTGCCTCATTGGTCAGGAACACGATGCGCGCCCTGTCGCGCACTCCCGCGCGCGCCAGTTCGAACTCGAGGTTGAACACATACTCGAAGGCCGCGCCCTCGCAGGTACAAGTGCCGTGGCCCATGCCGACGACGAAGGTCTTCTGTGCGCCGGCGCGCAGCTCGGCGATCGCCTGCTCGAGGCGCTTGGACGCCTCGACTGCATGATCGGCAGTGCAGACGGAGAGGCTGTTTTGGTCGGGGCCGAGCCCAGGCGTCGCGGCGAAGTTCAGCTTCGGCCCTGTCGCGACTACCAGATAGTCGTAGGAGAGCTCCAGTCGCTCCCCGCGCGTCGCCTCGACTGTCGACTCGACCACCACGAACGGTCGTGTGACTTCACCGTGGCCCTCGGGGTGGAGCTCCACTGCCTTGGCCTGGTGAAAGACAATGCCCAGCTTTTCGTACACGGGCGCGAGTTCGAACGTCACCTCGTCTTTGGTCATCCGGCCGACGCCGACCCAGATGTTGGACGGGATCCAGTTCCACCGCCGGTTGGGTGAGACGACCACGACCTCGTGTGCTCGACCAAGCTTGCGACGCAGGATGAGCGCGGCCGTGTGGCCCGAGACTCCGGCTCCGAGAACGACGACACGAGCCATGACGACCTCGCTTCGAAGGTCAGAGCCATCTCGCGCCCGAGAGGGTTCGCTCTTCGTGAATCGTTCTCGCAGCAGCGATGACAATTGTGTAACAAAAACCACTAACCTTGAAACGCCGAGACCCAGATCCCCATGTCTTCGACGCCGAATTGACCCTGCTCGAGACAATCAGCGTAGGCCTCCAGCCACGCAACGATGCTGCGCGCGACGACAATCCTGGGCCGCGCGTAGGAGTTCTCGAAGGTGACTATCTGGCCCACGTCACCGCCAGGGCCCGGGTCGGCGTCGAAGACGAAGTGGTCACCGTCCGCGTCGACGAGTGGCCACCACCGCGCGCGCCAGCGTGCCTCGTTTCGTATGCGCGGGTCCGTGGTGAGTTCGCACTTGGGTCCGTCGAGCTCGTCGGCGTGAACGCGATAGAGCTCTGCGGCCTCCGTCACGCTGAGCAACGTGCCTCCGTTGACGAACGGTTCTCGGTCGGCCATTCCATCGTGCAGGGCGTAGAGAGCTTCCAACTCGCGGGGAGGCTCAGGGAACACCTTGGCGAGGAGCGCGCCCGCTCGCTTGTTTGCCGGTTTACGCAGGGCGCGCAGGGACGCTGGAGCCACCTCCTGCCAGACTCGCTCGATTCGCTTGAAGCTCTCCTCGAGTTTGTCCATGACGCCCCACTGTGCTGTTTGAACTGACTTTGCTGTAAGTGTTGAGGCGCGCGGCCCCACTGCCGAAGCCGCGCTCAGCCGAGGCGCCGCTGGATTTGGCTCGTCAGCGTCTCGAGGACGTGGATGCGAGCGTTGCGCTTGTCATTGGCCGCTACGAGCGTCCACGGGGCGAAGTCGGTGCTCGTCCGGTCGATCATCTCGGAGGCTGCGTTCTGATAGGCGTCCCACTTCTCGCGGTTGCGCCAGTCTTCGGCCGTGATCTTGAAGCGCTTGAACGAGGTCTGCTCGCGCTCTTTGAATCGGCGTAGCTGCTCTTCGTTCGAGATCTGCAGCCAGAACTTCACGATGATCGTGCCGCTCTTCGTGAGCGCCTCTTCGAAGTCGTTGATCTCGGAATAGGCGCGCGCCCAATCGTCCTCGTCGCAGAACTTCTCGATGCGCTCGACGAGCACGCGGCCGTACCAGGACCGATCGAAGATCGCGAGCTTGCCGGCGCGAGGAAGATTGCGCCAGAACCGCCAGAGATAAGGCCGCGCCTTCTCCTCGTCGGTCGGCGCGGCGACGGGGATGACCCGATATTGCCGAGCGTCGAGCGCGCCAGTGATGCGGCGAATGGCGCCGCCCTTGCCGGCCGCGTCCACTCCCTCGAAGACAGCGACGACATTGCGGTGCGCGAAGTCCGGGTCGCGGAACAGGCTGTTCAGCTTGCCCTGCAGCGACGCGAGCTGTTCGTTGTATTTCTCCTTCTCGATCGTGGGCGTCGGGTCGAACGAGCCGAGCAGGTCGCGCTGATCGATGGGCTTGATGATGGGCGGCGTGTGGACCGCGGCGTTGAGCACCGGATCGTCGAGCCGCCGCTTGATCGCGTCGTGAAGGATGGTGCCGACGGTGAGCGAGCGGTACTCGTCGTCGTTCGACTCGACGACATACCAGGGCGCGACGGCGGTCGACGTCACGCGCAGCGAGCGCTCGCTGATCTTGCGGAAGCGGTCGTACATCTCGAAGCGCTCCCAATCGAGCGGGCTCACGCGCCACGCGGTCTTCGGGTCGTCCTCGAGGGCCTTGAGGCGGCGCTTCTGCGCTTTGCGCGACAGGTGCAGCCAGAACTTCAGCACGAGGACGCGCTCGTTCGAGAGCATGCGCTCGAAGCGGACGATCTCGTCGAGGGCGCTGTCGAGCTCGGCAGGCTTCGACTTGCGATAGGACCGGTTGATGATCGGGTCGGTGTACCAAGACCCGAGGAAGATGCCGATCTTGCCGCGCCGGGGCAGCCGCTGCCAGAACCGGTACATCCGCGGGCGCTCGCACTCCTCGCCGCTCGCGGGCTCCGTCGCGTGCGTCTCGAGGTGGCGCGGGTCGAGCCATTCGTAAAGCAGGTTGACCATCGCGCCGCGACCGCCCCCGTCCACGCCGCCGACGATCATCGCGACCGCGCAGGTCTGCTTCTCGAGGAGCTCGTATTGCACGTCGAGGAGCTTCTCCCGCAGCGCGGGGACCTCCTTCTCGTAGACGTCCTTCGCGATTTTGTGGCCGAGCTCAGCGGACTCGAACATGGCGTTCCTCCCGAGTTGGCCCATGGTTTTACGAGAAAGCTCGCGCGTTGGGCGACCTTTCGCCTGCTCCCGAAGGGGAACGGCTCGCGCGCTCAGCGCGGCGCGCCGGCGCGGACGTAGCCGAGCAGCGTGCGAATGATGGCCTTCGCGAGCTCGGGCGACTCGTCGAGCAGCCCCTCGAGCTCGGAGCGCGGCACGCCGAGCAGCCTGCACGCCGCGATCGCGCGCACGGTCGCTGCCCGCGGCGCGCCGTCGAGCACGCCGAGCTCGCCGAAGGCTTGGCCCGGCCCGAGCTCGCTCACCTTCGCGCCGTCGCGCTCCACCGCGAGCTTGCCCTCGAGCACGACGAAGAGCTCGATCGAAGGATCACCTTGCTTGACGATCTCCGCGCCAGCCTCGACGTCGACGGCGCGCGCGATCTCCGCGACGGGGTAGAGGTCCTCGCCCGAGAGCTCCTTGAAGAGCGGCACGTCGCGCAGGACGAGCACTTTGTCGAGCACGCCGAGCATGGGGTCGGTCAACGCTAGCTCGCGAGCGTCGTACTTCCTACATTGCTCGAGCCAGCCGTCGAGCCGATGACGCGCACCGTCTCGCGCAGGCTCGACCTCACCCTCGGTGGTGCGCGAGGCGCGATCGACGAAGCGCGCGGCGGCGCTCCCGTGGGAGGCTCCGAGCACGGTCTCGAGGAGCTCGACCGCGTCGTCGCGCCCGGGCAAGACGCCGGCGATCGCGAGCCGCGCGCGCTGAATCGCGACGCGATCAGCGATGGTCCCAGCGAGATCGAAGATCGCGCCGACGGTCTCGGTGAGCCGATGCGCGAGCTCTCGCGGGAGCAGGCGGCGAGCGTCGTCGGCGCTGGCGGGCTCGCGGTGGTCGAGCAAGGCGCTCCCATAAGCGGAGAGCGTCGCGACCGCGTTCGTGACGAGCTCCTGCTCGCGCTCGCTCGCGCGGACGTGCCCGACGAACATGGCGCGCGCGATCGCGACACGCGCCCGATGGCCCAAATCCCCGAAGAGCGGGAGCGTCTCGCGCGTCGCGGCCTCACCGATCTTCGCGAGCGCGTGCGCCGCGCGCACGGTGCCGGACATCGTGTGGCCCGACGCGATCGCTGTCGGCGCGATCGCGCCCTCGCCGTGCGCGACCGGCAGCGCTCGGATGAGCTCGCGCACCGCGCGCGGCCCCGCGAGCGTGAGCGCCTGCATCGCCGCGGCCGCGCCTTGCCCCGAGAGCAATCGGCTCACGAGCGAGGTGATGACGCCCGGCGCGTCGATCCTCACGGCTGCGCGCGCGGCCTGGCGAAACACACGCGGATCGCTCGAGGCCATCGCGGAGAGCACCTCGCGTTGG
The DNA here is from genome assembly GCA_046351325.1 of Polyangiaceae bacterium. Taxonomy (GTDB): domain Bacteria; phylum Myxococcota_A; class Polyangia; order Polyangiales; family Polyangiaceae; genus Xiheicaenibacterium. Next base: position 1,081,113 of record JAXLYR010000003.1, read on the forward strand.
GCGCGTCCGTCACCGAGCGCGCCGATGGCGCCCAAGGCGGCGACCGCTCGCGCTCGGGCCTCCGGGAGCTCGGCGCGCTGCGCGTCTCGGGTCGCGCGACGCAGCTCCTTCAACGCGCCGTCGGTCTCGGCGGGCGCGTTCGCCGCGCGTCCTCGAAGCGCGATGTGGAGCAAGCCCTCGGCCCAAAGCTCGAGCGCCGCGTCGCTGCGAGGCTCGCGGGCGTCCCCCGCTTCGATCGCGCGGCTCGCGCGCGCTGGGCTCGCGAACGCTCCGCGGAGACGACTCTCGCGCAGCACGAGCGCCTCGATCTCGGGGTCCGGATCGATCGGGATCTTCGCGAGGAGGAGCGCGCCTGCGATCGCGCTCGCCTCTGTTTGACCGCGAGGGCCCGCGATCCGCGCCGCCGCTGCGACCGCTGCGCGCCTCGTCGCGGCGTGCGGGACGAGCGCGACGAGCGCGTCTTCGACCTCGAACACGCGATCGGTCATCAGCTCGAGCGTGCGCCCGACATCCTCCCATCGCCCCGCCGCAGCGAAGCTCGCGATCTGCCTGCGCACCTCGCTCCGATAGATGAGCGCGGCCTCGGGCGTGATGTCCGTCGTCGCGCGCCCACGCCTGAGCGCGGCCGCGAGCGCGTGCGCGTACGCCGCGGGCGCCGAGCGAACCGCGAAGAGGAGGACCGCGCACGAGCCCGCGAGCAGCGCGAGCTGCGTGTTGCGACCGGGCCCGGCCGCACCGAAGAGCGCGAGCACGCCGCCCGCGGCCATGCCCCCGAGAGGCGAGGCCGCGCCCTTCACGAGGACCTTCGTGCGCGTGCGTGCGCCGCGATCGAGCGGCACGAGCAGCACGTCCGCGACCGAGTTTCCCACGCCGTAGCGCACGACCACCTCGGAGAGCCGCGCGAGCCCCGTGCCCACGACCGGCGGCAACGCGAACGCCGCGATCGACGTCGCGCCGAGCAAGCTCGGGCCCACTGCGAGCGTGCGCCCGACCCCGAGCCGCTGCACGAGCGGGCCGATCGCGCCGATCTGGAGCACGAGCACGAGGCCGTTCGAGACCATCGAGAAGACCGCGAGCGCGGCCGCCATCTCGTCGCGCCCGTACGAGGATTTCAGCGCCGCCTTGAACGCGTAGTCGACGAAGCTCGTCGCGAGCGCGCCGAAGAACGCGAACGCGACGACGACGCGCGCAGCCGGCAAACCTCGCAGATCGCTCACGTGTTCGCGCAACGAAGCGAGCGCACCGGCGCTCCGCGACGGCTCGCCGCGCGAGCTCGGCGCGAGGCTCAGTCGGGGCGCTCCGGACTCCACGCCGTCGGCCCCGCTCGCGCGCGCGGCCCGCACGAGTAGCCAAGGAACCGGCAGCGAGAGCGCCGCGGCCAAACCGAGGATCGCGGGGACGCCAGCGTGCCGCGCGAACGCCGTCGCGGCGGCGCCCGTCGCGATGGAACCGACGGTCGCGGCCGCGGCGACGAGCGGCAGGACGCGCTTCGCGTGGCGCGCGGCGAGCGAGCTCGTGGTCGCGTTGAACGCGACGAGCGGCAGGAGCGACGGCAGCACGAGCTGCGCGAGCGACACGGTGTAGAGCACGGCGCGGCTCGAGCTCGTGCTCGCCGCGGCGCTGACGAGGAAGGTGATTATTGCAAGCGCTGCAACAATCGCATCGAAGCGTAGCGCGCGCTGCGGCGTCGGCTCGGGGCCGAGCAGGCGCTCACCGGTGCGTGCGTATGCGATCGCGACGAGCACGCGGACGAGCGCCGAGACCCCGACGAAGCGCGAGAGCTCACCGAGCGAGAACGTCGAGACGAAGATCGTATCGGACGCGATCGCCCCGAGCCCGTTCGCGCCGACGCAGAAGAACGCGAGCGCGAGCGGCAGGAGCGGCACAGCGTCCGCGCGCCCTCGCTTCACGAGCGGTGCGCTCAGCGTCGGCCCTTGAAGCCCATCATCCCTTGAACGACGGTCTCGCTCTCCTCCGCGACGGCCGCCTCTTCCTTCGCGCGCTCGACGCAGTCCTCACACATCTTCTTCTTGCGGCTGCCGACCTTCACGGTCTTGAGCTCGTCGACCTCGTTGTTACAGACGGCGCAAGTGGGCATGCGCCGAGGTTTGCAAACCATCGGTCTCCCGACAACCCAGGTTTTTACGAGGCCCCTCGAGGAGCGCGACAGCCCGACCAAGAACTGGGGTGGGGATTTCTTGACCTCGCGGAGGCTGTACTTGTTGGCCGAGCGAAGCGAGGGCAACGAGTCCCCCTGTTGGGCGAGCGAACGCGAGCCCAAGTTGTCGGGCGACCTCGTCTCGAGATCTCTCAGGCGACGACGATCACGCGAGCCTCGGTCACGACCGCATCACAGGGCACGTCGTGCTCGTCGATCGGCAACTCGGCGGCGAGCTGGAAGTCGAACGCGACGACGACAGCCCACGCGTGCGGTCGATAGCGTGGCAGCGTTCGATCGTAGAACCCCGCCCCGTACCCGAGGCGATGCCCACGCGGATCGACCATGAGCGCCGGCACCACGATGACGTCGATCGCCTCGAGCGCGGGCGCGTCGGGGGCCGGCTCGGCGAAGCCGCGACCTCGCTCCTCGAGGCCCTCGAGCGAGCCGGGATCGCGGAACGTCATCGCTCCGGTCTCTTGGTCGATCGCTGGGTAAAGGACGCTCGCTCCCCGTGAGCGAAGCTTCGCGTCGGCCGGCGTGAGATCGACCTCGTTCTTGCCGATCATGGGAAAGAAGAGGGCGACGCTCTTCGCCTTCGCGACGCGATCGACCGCGAGCAGCCGTTCGACGAGCGCCGCGGAGCGCGCGACGATCGCGGCGCGAGGCAGGCTCGCTCGGACGCCGCGCGCCCGCTTACGCAATTGTCGCTTCGCCTCGACGGCGAGCACGCCGACGACGGCCGGATCGAGCGCGTGGTCCGCAACAGGTTCCGCTTCGTCGAGCTCGTTCATCCGCTCGCTGGGGCGTCGCGTTCTTGCGCCGCCAGTCCGATCAATGCTCATGAGGGGTCGTTCTCGAGCGGCGCACGTCAGGCAGCCTCACCCTGGGGAAGGCTCGGGGGCCGGCTAGGGAAGGAGCGCCTTTTCGGCGCGACGCCGGCGTGAGCGCCAACCAAAACTTATGGTAAAGCCCGCGACCGTGAAAGTAGCAGCCATCATCCCCGCGTACGACGCAGCCCGCACAGTCGGCGCGGTCATCACCGAGACTTTGGCGGCCTTCGCCGATCTCGGGACCGTGTACGTCGTCGACGACGGCTCGCGGGACGGCACCGGTGACGTCGCACGCGCAGCCGGCGCGGTCGTCATCACGCACCCCACCAACCAGGGCAAGGGCAGGGCGCTGCGCACCGGTCTCCGGCGCGCAGCGGAGGACGGCTACGTCGCTGCGGTGACCCTCGACGCGGATGGCCAGCACCCGCCCGCCGAGGCTCGTCGCCTCGCGCTGCACCCCGCATACGACGCGCTCGTGCTCGGCATTCGCGATCTCGCGGGCGCAGGCGCGCCGCGCCCGAACCGCATCTCGAACGCCATCTCGAACGGCTTCTTGTCTGCGTTCTCGCGCACGTGGCTGCGCGACACGCAGTGTGGTCTGCGCCGTTATCCGCTGCCGCGTTCGCTCGAGGTCGGCGGTCGCGACGATGGCTACGCGTTCGAGGCCGAGATCATCCTGCTCGCGATCGCGGCAGGCATCCCCGTCGTCGAGCTCCCGACCGAGGTCGTCTACCCCGAGGATCGCACGACGCACTTCGACAGCGTTCGCGACCCGATCCGCGTCATTCGCCGCGTCCTCAACACCGTGGTCGCGACGCGTGGGATCACGCGCGCGCTCGGTGCACGGCCCGCCCGTCACCAAGCGCCTGTCGCTGGCGAGACCTGGACCGAGCCTCTCCCCGACGACGCCTCCGCCGAGGTCCACGATCGCCCGTCCGGCGTCGTGGGCCGCATTCGCTCGGGCCTGCCCCGCCTGCCCATCGGCCCGCGCCGGTTCCGTCGCTCTTCGATGGGCTCCTGAGCCGCGAAACCCCGCGGCGCTTTCGACGCACTATGTAACACCATGACCTCTGCCACGGCCGAGCCGAGCCCTCCCTCTCCGGCAAACCCAACGCCCGGGGAGTCTCCGAAGTCAGCGGTCGTGGTGGCGCCGAGCGCGCCCGTCGACAAGCCGGTGAAGCAGCCCTTCCACCGGCGCCACAGGAAGAAGCTCATCGCCCTCGCGGTGCTGCTGCTCTTCCCGATTTTTCTGCATTTTACCATCGTTCTGACGACGCGCATCACGCCGCCGCAGCTCGGCGCCGCGCCCGCCGGCCAAGTCGAAGAGCGCGGCGACGTGCGCTGGTTCAACCAGTCCTACGCGACCCAGCGAGGCAAAATCCAAGAGGTTCGCCTCGTCGGTGACCCCGAGCAGATCGGCCACGCGATGGCGAAGCTGCTCTACTCGCAGATGGTCCAGGGCGAGCGGCAGCTCTTCACGATGTTCGAGACGCTCGTCCCGATCGCGCCGCTCCGCTGGATGATCATGGATTTCGCGCGCGTCCTGCATCGCGGCGCCGATCGGCAGATGTCGCCCGATCGCCTGCGCGAGATCGCCGCCGAGGCTCGCGCGTTCTCTCCCGACCCGTTCCAAGACCGATTCCCCACGTTCCAGCGGCTCGTCTACCTCAACTCCCTCTACGACATCGCGCTCGGCTTCGAGCACTCACCGATGCTCGGCTGTACGAGCTTCGCGGCGACGGGGCCTGCGACCGTTGGTGGTCATACGATCCTCGCCCGCAACTTCGACTTCGAGGCGGGGCCCGCGTTCGACGACGGCAAGGTCGTCTACCTCGTCTTCGAAGAGGGCAAGATCCCGTTCGCATCCGTCGCTTGGCCGGGCCTCGTCGGCGTGTTCTCGGGGATGAACCAGAAGGGGCTGTCGGTCGTCATCCACGGCGGCCGCGCGCGCGACACCCGCGCCGAGGGCGAGCCCGTCGTGCACACGACCCGCGCCCTCCTCTCCGAGGCCTCGACCGTCGAGGAGGCCGTCGCGATGCTGGAGAAGCGCCAGCCGATGGTCTCGCACATCCTCATGCTCGCGGACGCCTCGGGCAAATCCGCGATCGTCGAGCGCGCCCCCGGGGAGAAGCCATTCGTCCGCTGGAACGAGGGCCCGATCTTCCCGCTGACCAACCACTTCGAGGGGCCGTTCGCCTCCGACCCGAAGAACATCTCGGTCCGCCAGCACACCTCGACGTTGCCGCGCCGCGAGCGCCTCGACGAGCTCCTCGCCGAGGGCAAGCCCATCGACGCCTCGCGCGCGATCGAGATCCTTCGCGACAAACACGGCGTCGGCGGCAAGGACCTGCCCCTCGGCACGCGGTCGACCTTGGACGCTGTTATAGCTACGCACTCCGTCGTGATGGACTCGACCGACCTCGTCATTTGGGTGAGCGAGGGTCCGCACCTCATGGGGCGCTACGTCGCGTTCGACCTGAAGAAGCTCCTCGATCTCTCCTACGATCCGTCTTCGAGCCCCACCCCGCTCGTCACGTTGCCCGCCGATCCGGCCTACGTCGACGGCAGCTATCAGAAGTGGGTGGACGCCGGCTCTCCGCATCAGGGCGCGATGTGAAATCGGGCCGAGGACGCGCGCCTTCACGCGAGCACTTCGAGAGCCTCGCCGCGCTCTACGCCGAGGTCGACCGCGCGTTCTCCTCAACGTCGTGCCCCGGTACGAGCGAGTGCTGCCGCTTCGCCCGCACCGATCGCGAGCCCTTCGTCACGGGGCTCGAGCTCGCGTTCCTGCTCGACGCCGCGGCTCGACGACCTCGCGTGTCGCGTCCGCCAGCCCCCCTCCACGAGACCGCACCCTCGCTCCATTTACCCGTCGTGAACGAAGAGCGCGCTTGTCCGCTGCTCGACGCGTCGGGACGCTGCTCGGTCTACGCCGCGCGACCGCTCGGCTGTCGCACGTATTTTTGCGAGCGAAAGACCAGCTACGCGCCCGTCCCCCATGGGGCCGTCCTGGCCTTCGTCCGCAGGCTCCAGGACTGCGCGACGAAGTTCGATCCGTCCTCCGTGCAGGGCCGCCCGCTCATGCGCGCGCTCGACCTCCAGCGCCGCCCTGGTCGGGGCACGACCTCGAGCGGGCCGCGCCCCCGGTGAACAAACTCCCCCCGACCTCGTCCAAGCTCTGGTTACCCATGCCCTACACCCTTCGCCGTAGAACCCTCCTCGCGTTCGCCGCGACGGCACCTCTCGCGACCCTCGTCCGTCCGGCTTTTGCCGACTCCACCTCGGACGCTCTCGACAAGGTCGCCAAGGCTCGCTCCTCGCTGAAGACGCTCTCCGCCAAGTTCGAGCAGACGCGGTTGGTCGGTCTCCTCGCCGAGCCTGTGAAGAGCACCGGTGAGCTCATCCTCGTGCGTCCCGACCAGCTTCGTTGGGAGCTCTATCCGCCGGACGCAGCCACCTATTGGGTCAGCTCGAAGGGGATCTTCTATCGCAACGGCTCCTCGGGCAAAGCCGTGCAGGCTGGCGGCGGGGCGCGAGACTTCACCGCCGTGCTCAACGACCTCATCGCCTTCGTCGGCGGCGACATGAACGCGCTGAAGAGTCGCTATTCGTTCTCCGCTTCGAACGAGAGCGACGGCTCGGTCAGCGTCACCGCCGACCCGACGGACGACAAGCTGAAGAAGGTCATCAAGCGAATCGGACTTCGGACGAGCGCGGACCTCTGGGGTGTGTCGAAGATCGTCCTCGAGGAGGCCAACGGCGACTCGAGCACCATCGTCTTCTCGAAGAACGAGAAGGACGGCAAGGTCGACCCCGACAAGATGAAGCCGCCGGTCTGACTCGACGGATTCCCCCGTTCTGGAGCGCGATATGCCCGTAGCGCTACGGGCATATCGGGTCAGGGCCTAACAGCCCTGTAACGCACCCTCGCACGATTCGAGGCAGGCCTCGCAGTTCACGCAATAGGCGTACGTCTCGTAGGCCGCCGCGCCGTTGGGGTAGGCGTCGGCGCAGCCGTTCCGGCAGTCCTGCGTGCCGCCACACCCGTTGATGCAATCGGTGTAAGCGCCGCTCTCGGGGTTGTTGATCGCTGCGGCGTAGGCGTCGGCGCACGGTCCGCCCTCGGAGATCGCGCACGTCGCACACGCGTTGCAGTCGCCGAGCACCTCACAAGCGGCGTCCCGTTCGGTGCTGCCGAAGACGCCGTTCGTGTCGATCGAGCAGCCCCCGGCCACACAGCCGACCACCACTGCGAGGCCTGCAGCGGCGGCCAAGAGCTGCGCGCGACGCAGGGAGAAGGCAACCGGAAGCAACGTAGAACGCGAGACGTGAAGCCTGCTCGATTTGTGGGGCGACCGTCGGAACATGGAGCGAAACCCGATACGCACTCGCTCAAGCGTAGCTCCCCGAGCCGCGTCTTCCGCGGCTGGATCGTGCTGCGCTCGGACGACCCCTGCTCCTTCGTTGGCTTCTCACCGTCAAAGCCTCAAAACCGAGGCATCGAGCGCGCGCCTGGCCTGGCTTGACCCTGGAAATTCTCGAAACTAGGCTGCTCCGCTACTCTCGCGACCGAGCCCTATCGCGGGCGTGGTCTCTCAGAAGCTGGACCCACTGTGCAAACCTCCCCCGCCACGCCGCCCCGCTCGTCGAACGGCGAGTCCCTGCTCGAACTCGACCACAATCCCGAGCCGCGACCGTTCACCCGACGTGGCGCCGACGGGGTGCAGATAAAACGCCGCAGGGGACCGACCGCCTACGATCTCGCCAAGGTCGCCTTCTTCTTCTTCGGTCTTCCGAAGAACGGCTTCGGCTCGATCGACGTGACGAACCGGTGCAACCTGCGCTGCACCCATTGTTACTACTACGCCGGCGGTGAGGAGCGGCTCCCCGCGGAGCTCTCGGCCGACCAATGGATTGACCGTCTCGAGGAGATCAAGGCGAAGAACCCTCTTTGGGAGTTTCCGTTCTTCAACTGCACTTGGGTCGGCGGCGACCCGCTGATCCGCAAAGACGTCATCGAGCGCTGTAAGGGCTATTTCCGATACAACACCATCGTCACCAACGGGACGATGCCCTTGCCCGAATGGCCTGACGTCAAGTGGTATATCTCAATCGACGGTGACTCCGAGCTCCACGAGCGAATTCGGGACAAGGAGGGGCGTTGGCGCAAGCACGGTCGCCCTGGCCTCTATGCCCGAATCAAGGAGAACGTCAGCGAGCATCGCCACCTCGGCATCACCATCGCCTATGTCATTACCCGTGAGAACGCTCACTGCATCGAGCGGGTCGTCAAAGACTGGTATGAGGCAGGCGCGCAGCACATCACCTTCGACTTTTTCACGCCGATCGCTGGTCTCGAGCAGTCGCAATGGCTCAATTTCGAGGAGCGCGACCGAGTCATCGATAGGCTGATTGCGCTTCGGCGTATCTATGGCGACTTCTTCGTCATCCCCGAGCGTGTCTTCGAGCTCATGCGTTCGCGCAATGCGCGTCGTGTGACCGACAATTGCCTCTTGCGGGATCGCTCCTTCAATTTCGACGCGAGCGGCAACAAGAAAGGCAAATGCGTCATGGGGGACGCCGCAGACTGCGACCGCTGCGGCTGTGTCGTCCCCTTCTATCTGCGCAGCCTTACGGATCGTCGCTTCATCCTTCGCGACCTCGGTATGTCGAGTGTGCGCGGTCTCAAGGCAGCGATATTCCCTTGATGGTTTTGGGGATGTGGCCTTTGCCTCATCCCGCTGTTGACTGGGTTGGGTGAGGAGTCAGCACGTGGACATTCTCTTGCTTCGGCCGATTCCGGCCAATGAGCGTTGGGGACTTGGGCCGTTCTTCCGGGTCGAGCCGCTCGGCATGGAGTACATCGGCGCGGCGCTCATCGCGCGCGGTCATCGGCCGACCATCGTCGACCTGCGCTTCGGCGATCTGAAGACGTGGCTGCGGCGTACGCGCGCGCGGCTCGTCGGCATCGCGTGCATGCACGCCCTCGAGTACGGCGACTGCGTCAAGCTCGCGCGGGACATCCGCCGCCTCGCCCCTGACGTCACCATCATCATCGGTGGCCACGCGAGCGCTGCTTATCCGAAGCCGCTCTTCGATCCGGCGGTCGACGCCGTGGTCGTCGACGACGGCGAGTCTTCGGTGCCCGCCATCGTCGAGGCCTTGGAGAAGAAGCGGCCGTTGACCGAGGTCCCGGGCCTCTGGGCGCGCACCGCTGACAACACTTTCATCGAGACCCCGGCCCCCGCCGAGCGCACGACGCTCGACGCCGTGCCGCTCCCCGCCCGTGAGCTCGTCGAGCGCCACCGCAACGAGTACATGGTTGTAACCGAGCGACCCATCTACCTGCTCGAGACGGCGCGCGGCTGCCCGTTCCGCTGCTCGTTCTGCTCGATTTGGCAGCTCTACGATCGATCGTTCCGAGAGCGCTCCATCGACAACGTCGTGCGTGACTTCGAGCTCGTCGGCGACAAGATCTTCATCGCGGACGACCTCTTCTGGCACCGCACCGCGCGCAGTCGCGAGCTCGCGCGCGCCCTCAAGAAGAAGGGGATCAAGAAGGACTGGTTCCTCGTCCAGACGCGCACGGACCTCGTCGCGCGCCACGCCGACCTGCTCGAAGAGTGGCGTCCGCTCGCGAACCGCATCGACATCTTCTTCGGCCTCGAGGCTCCGTCGGACGACGGGCTCGACAACTACTCGAAGGACTCGAGCACAGCCGCCACCCGTGAGGCCTGCAAGGTCGCTCGATCGATGGGCTACGGCATCACGGGCAACTTCATGGTCGATCCCAACTGGGATGAGGCTCAGTTCCAGCAGCTTTGGGACTTCGTCGCGGAGAACCAGCTCTGGCGCGCGGGCTACACGATCCACACGCCGCTCCCCGGCACCAAAGAGTGGGCGCATTGGGAGTCGACCGTCGGCCACCAGCCGTGGGCCAAGTGGGACATGCACCATCTGCTCTGGCAGCCCAAGCTCGGGACGCGCCGCTTCTTCGAGCTCTTCGCCGAGACGTGGCGCCGTTCGGTGCTCAACATGGGCAACCAAGACGCGGGCAAGCGCATGTGGAACTGGTTCAAGCAGCTGGAGATCGACCAGATCCCGCAGCTCGTGAAGGTCATGCTCCAGACCCAGCGAATCATGAACGCAAAGGCCTACGAGAAGGAGCATCAGCAGTTCGAGCGCATGGCTCCCGTCCGCAAGGCGCCGCCGCCGCGCACCGAGCTCGACGAGTCACGCAATCAGACCACCGAGGCCCAGCAGCTCGTCAACATCGACACGAGCCGCCGCACAGCGAAGGTCCCAGCCGACGCGCGCGACATTAGCTGACTGACACGTCGGTAAGCGCGAGCGGGCGGGGGGCCCGTTCGCAAGGCCCGCGAGAATCCCGAACGGGGTTGGGGCCCCGTTCGGCCCGTGAGAATCAGAGCATCGCGACCGGGTCGACGTCGATGACGGCGCGCACGCGTCGGTCCACACGCGAGAAGGACTGGTCGACGAGCAGGAGCACGCGCCGCAAGGCCGCGCGGTCCTTCGCGCGGAGCAGCACGCGGAACCGGTAGCGACCTCGGAGCCGCGCGAGCGGCGCGGGTGCTGGCCCGAGCACCTCGACGTCGAGGTTCGCGTTCTTGGCCGCGCGTCGCGAGAGGTCGGCGATGTCT
>JAXLYR010000004.1:0-980000 GCA_046351325.1 Polyangiaceae bacterium
GCAGGGCGGGCCGGCCCAGGCGGAGCCGCCGGTCGCTGGGGAACGCGGAGCGAGACACAGAACGTGGACGCGTACGGGCGGGAGCTGGACAAGGGGGAACTTGACGAGTCTAACTCGACAATCCGCCCATCGGCCGGGTATGGTCAATGTTTGACGGTCTTCGTCGAAGATGAGCTATCCCGCTTGGCGCCCCACTGTCCGATCCTTCGCTAAGAGCGACATCGGTCGTCACCGCAAGATTAACGAAGACGCGTTCTTCCGCGACGACCAGATCCGCCTCTTCATCGTGGCGGATGGCATGGGTGGTCACGCCGCGGGGGAGATCGCGAGCGGCGAGGCCGTCGACACCGTGCACGGCATGGTGAAGCGCGGCCTCGGCGGCCTCGGCGATCTCTACCAGTCGCTGTCGCTCGACGAGGTCCGCAGCCGCGCTGCGTGCCGCCTCCTCGAGGGCGCGATTCAGGCCGCGACATACATGGTTTTCGGCCTCGCTCAATACGACAAAGACAAGAGCGGGATGGGCACCACCATCACGTGCGCGCTGGTCGTGGGCGACTCGCTCGTCACGGGGCAGGTCGGTGACAGCCGCATCTATCGCGTGCGACAGAACCAGGCGGTCCAGCTCACCGAGGATCACACGCTGATCGCGTGGCAGCTCAAGCAGGGCCTCATCTCCGAGAACGAGGCTCGCAACAGCCCGCACAAGAACGTCATCACGCGCGCCGTCGGCAACCGCGAGTACGTCGAGGTCGACACGAACATTTACCCGCTCGCGTCCGGTGACAAATACATGCTGTGCAGCGACGGCTTGCACGGCTACCTGCAGGTCGACGAGGTCGCCGCTGTCGCCTCCATCGGAGGTGACAGCGCTGTCGACCAGTTCATCGCGCTCGCGAACAACCGCGGCGGCAAAGACAACATCACCTGCCTCCTCGTCGAAGTCGCCTGACCCAAGCGTCGATTTGCGAGCGATCTCACGTCGATCGCGGACGCTGAAAGTTTGACCTCTCGAGCGATTGTTGTTAGCGCCATGGCCACGTCGTTCGACGCGTTCGCCGCACAAGCCGGATTGTCCGGTCGCGGATCGCGCGTTGATCCACTCGAGGAGCGAGCAATGACCGAGGCCAGGCGGGTAGGCGTGATCATGGGCGGATCGTCCGGCGAGCGTGAGGTCTCTCTGCGCTCGGGGGCAGCGGTCGCTGCCGCGCTCGAGTCGGCTGGGTACGACGTCGCGCGCATCGAGCTCCCCGCGGATCCGACGGCCGCCGCCGACGCCATCCAGTCTGCGTGCATCGACGTCGCGTTCATCGCGCTGCACGGTCGCCACGGCGAGGACGGCTGCATCCAGGGCCTGCTCGAGCTCCTGCGGATCCCATACACCGGCTCGAGCGTCCTCACGAGCGCGCTCGCGATGGACAAGCTCAAGGCGAAGGAGCTCTTCCGCCTGCACAACGTCCCGACGCCGCCCTACTACACGGTCGCGATCGACGACGATCTCTCGGACATCGAGACGATGCACGGCTCGTTCGGGTTCCCCGTGATCGTCAAGCCGCGCGGTGAGGGCTCGAGCCTCGGCGTGCGCAAGGCAGACAACATCGCCGAGCTCGTCCGCGGCATCGAAGCTGCCTTCGAACTCGACGACGTCGTCCTCGTCGAGCGCTTCGTGCAAGGCATCGAGGTCAACGTCGCGCTCCTCGACGGTCGCGCGCTCGGCGCGATCGAGATCGTCCCGCGCAAGGGGCTCTACGACTACGAGGCGAAGTACACGCCCGGCATGACGGAGTACTTCAGGCCCGCGCGCCTCCCGCCGACGCGCTACCGCGGCGTCTTGAACCTCGCGGATCGCGCCGCGCGCGCCCTCGGCTGCACGGGCCCGTGCCGCGTCGACCTCCTCGTGACGCGCACCGAGAACGAGTACGTCCTCGAGGTCAACACGCTCCCCGGCATGACCGAGACGAGCCTCCTGCCGAAGATCGCGGCCGGCGCCGGCTACGATTTCGTCTCGCTCTGCGAGGCGATCCTCGCCGGCGCGCGCCTGCACTCGCCCGTCCGCCGCAACCTCGCGCGCGACACCCGCGTCACGCAGCCCGCGCCCGCGGTCGCCGATCGCACGCCGCTCCGTCGCACGGCATGATCGCTTCGTGAGCGATCTCCTCGTCACTCCTCAATCCAAGCCGCTCGTCGGCATCGTCCCCGTCCCGAGCGACAAGAGCATCACGCACCGCGCGTACATGCTCGCGGCCCTCGCGCGCGGCACCTCGCGGGTCGTCGCGCGCGACGCGGGCGCCGACAACGACAGCACGCTCGCGGCCGTTCGCGCGCTCGGCGTTCACGTCGAGCGCGATCCGCAGGGCGGCGCCGCACGCCTCGAGGGCGCGGGCCTCGACGGCCTCCGCGAGCCCAGCGCTCCGCTCGACTGCGGCAACTCGGGCACGACGATGCGCCTGCTCTCGGGCATCCTCGCGGCCCAGCGATTTCGCTCGGTCCTCGTGGGTGACGCCTCGCTCTCGGGCCGGCCGATGGCGCGCATCGCGACGCCGCTCCGCCAGCGCGGCGCTCGCATCGAGGGCCGCGCTCACCCGAAGAAGATCGGCGAGATCACCGCGCCGCTCGAGATCGGGCCGCTGCCGGCACCGAACGTCCTCGCGACGCTGACCTACGAGAGCCCCGTCGCGAGCGCGCAGGTGAAGAGCGCCCTCCTCCTCTCGGGCCTCTACGCCGACGGCTCCACCACCGTCGTCGAGCCGCTCGTGTCGCGCGATCACACCGAGCGCATGCTCTCTTCACTCGGCGTCCCGCTCGAGCGCGTCGGCCCGATGGTCCACCTCGACGGCGCGTCGTTCTCCGGTGAAATCCCTGCGTTCGAGCTCGTGGTGCCCGGCGATCTCTCTGCGGCTGCGTTCGTCGTCGCCGCCGGCTTGCTCGTCGAGGGCAGCCAGGTCGGCGTCCGCGCGGTCGGCCTCAACCCGACACGCACCGGGGTGCTCGACGCCTTGCGCATGATGAACGCGCGCGTCGAGGCCACGGTCGAGGACGTCGCGCTCGGCGAGCCGAAAGGGCTCGTCCGCGCCGCGTGGAGCGAGCTCACCGGCACGCTCGTCGCGGGCGAGATCACAGCGCGCTCCATCGATGAAATCTGCATCCTCGCTGCGATCGCGGCGCGCGCGCGCGGCACCACGACCATCGCCGACGCGACCGAGCTCCGCGTGAAGGAGAGCGATCGCATCGCCGCGATGCTCGGTGTTCTCCGGGCCTTCGGCGTCCCATGTGAAGAGCGCCCCGACGGCATGATCATCGAGGGCGTCCCCGATCGCCCGCTCGAACCCGCCGACGTCACGAGCCACGGCGATCACCGCATCGCGATGAGCGCCGCCGTGCTCGCGCTCACCGCACGTGGCCCGTCCCGCGTGCGCGACGCCGACTCGATCGTCACGAGCTTTCCGAGATTTGTGGGCACCCTCCGGGCGCTCGGCGCGACGGTGGCGGTGGCGTCGTCGAACGTCGGCGCTTGAGGACGGCGCGCGGCGCTCAAGCATGGTATGGAAAGCTCGTCTTTTGGCTCGCCGATCGAGGTCGAGCCCAGAGAGGTTTGGCTCCATGTCGAGCGCACGTCCGAACGAACGCAACGACCTCCCCCGCCTCATCGTCGCGATCGACGGGCCCGCCGGCGCCGGCAAGAGCACCGTCGCCCGCGCCCTCGCCGAGCGCCTCGGCTACGTGCTCGTCGACACGGGCGCGCTCTACCGCACGATCGCGCTTGCCGTCTCGCGCGCGTCGATCTCGCTCGATGATCAAGACGCCGTCGGCGCGCTCGCCGAGCGCATCGCCGAAGAGCGTCGCATCCGCCTCGATCAGCGCAGCGAGAACGACGGCGGCGTCCGCGTCCTCCTCGACGGCGAGGACGTGGGCAAGCACATCCGCACCCCCGCGATCAGCCTCGGCGCGAGCCGCGTGTCCGCCGTGCCGCGGGTGCGCGCGGCGTTGCTCGCGCTCCAGCGCCAGGCCGCGGAGCGCGGCGGCGTCGTCCTCGAGGGCCGCGACATCGGCACCGTCGTGTTCCCCAACGCCGAGGTGAAGTTCTTCCTCACCGCGTCGAGCGACGAGCGCGCCTCGCGCCGCTTCCGTGAGCTCCAGGAGAAGGGCGAGGACGTCACGCTCGACGCCACCAAGACCGACGTGGAGAAGCGCGATCACGCCGACACGATGCGCGCGATCGCTCCGCTGAAGCAGGCCGACGACGCCATCCTCGTCGACTCGAGCTCCCTCGCGATCGAGGACGTCGTCGCGCGGATGGTCGACGTCGTGCTCAGCCGCGCGCACGCTCGCGCGAGCACCCGCTGAGCGCACGGTGAGCGCGGTCGCAGATCGGCGCGAGGTCCTCATGAGCCTCGCGTCGGCGCTGCTCGCGTCCGGCTGCTTCACCTCTTCACCTGGCGTGACCGCGGCGAAGGTCGACATGCCGCCGCCGATCTCGCGCCGGCTCTTCCCGAACGAGGTCTTTCCCTCGGATCTCGACCTCGTCGTGCGCCTCGATCTCGCCCGCCTCAAAGAGGGGATGGGCCCCAGCCCGGAGAAGGCGCTGGCCTCGCGCGCGAGCACCGACCCGCTCGTCAGCAAGGCTCTGCCTTCTGCGCGCACGCTGATGATCGGCCTGCGCCTCACCGACCTCGAGGTCGGCGATCGCGTCATCGTGGTCGAGGGTGATCTGCCCGATCTCGGCCTCGAGGCCGCGGGTTTCGTCGAGCACGCGTCGAACAACGACAAGGTCCGCATCTTCGTCCGCGAGACCGTCGCCGAGCGCGGCGACACCGACGCCGTCATCCTCCTCGACGGCGCGGGTGCGGCCTTCGTCAGCCCCGTCGAGACCGACGCCGTGCTGCGCGTCCTTCGCGAGGGCGCGGACCCTCAGCGCGGCCAACCCGTCGCCGAGGGGCTCGTCAGCGCCGAGCTCCGGCCGCGTCGCCTCCCGTTCGAAATCGTCCGGAAATATCCATCGATCAGCAACCTCATTGCGCAGGTGAGCCGCGTTCGCGGCGTGCTCTCGCTGCGCGCTTCGGGCCTGCGCGTCGACCTCGAGGTCTCCACCGCGAGCGAGAGCTCCGCCGACAAAGTCGGCCGCTTCTTCCTTGCCCTCAAAGAGGGCGCGACCGACGGCGGCGCCTCCGTCGTCCTGCGCACGCTCGAGGTCGAGCGCGTCGGCTCGACGCTGCAGCTCCACGCGCCCATCCCCGTCGAGCTCATCGCCGCGCTGCTCGATCGCGGTAAAGAGCCGGCGGGCGCAGCTCCGTGATAGTGCGCTCCCACCATGCCGAAGACGCTGGTGGACGGCCCCGACCCTGAAGGCTCCGCGCCCGAGGCCGCCGGTTACAAAAAGCCGAGCGCGACGATCCCCGACGGCGACGAGCCCACCGCCACGCCGAATCCCGACGCGGCCGATCAGCCCGACGACGAGGGCCCCGATCCCGGTCCGCCGCCCGTCGTCGTCGGTCGTCGATCGCTCGTGTATTTGCTCGCGGGCGGCCTGCTCACGGCCTCCGTCGTCGGGCCGCTCGTCTTCTATTTCGCCGTGTGGCGCAGCCGCTCGACCGCGCTCCACCACCTGCCCGCGAACACCATCGTCGCCGTGCGCCTCGACGGCCGCGAGCTCTACACCTACGAGCCCTTTCGCAAGCACGTGCTCGGCGCGCTAGACGGCAGCGACAAGGTCAACGCGCGCTCCGCTCGCTTCAAGAAGCACACGAGCATCGACCCCATGGCCGACGTCCGCGAGATCTACTTCGCGGCGACCTCGCCGGACGCGTGGGTCCTCGTCTTCGGTGGTCGATTCGAGGGCAAGCGCGGCGGGCACGCGGGCTTCGCCGACGGCGTCGCGAAGTTCCTCGCCGAGGAGGGCGCCTCCGATTTCACCGTAAAAGACGGGCGACTCTTCGTCGGCGGCCTCGTGATCGCGCAGGCCGCGGACACCGCGATCCTCGTCGCGAACACGAGCGAGATCCTCGACGAGTCCTTCGAGACGAGCGACAACTACAAGAGCATCGCGCTCGCGAGCAGCGGCGCGGTCTCGTTCGTCGCGCTCCACGCAGCGCTCGACGCGCTCGGCCGCTCGAACCTCAAGAAGCCGAGCTCGCCCGCGCCGTTCCTCCTCGATCCGCGCCCCATCCTCCGCGCGCTCGCGCTCGAGAGCCTCTTCGAGCCGTGCGACCACACCGACCGCGCGAACGGTTACCTCGAATTTGGTAAGTGCCGCTTGACGATCGACCTCGCCCCCGCGGCGGGCACCTCCCCCGAACAGCTCGCGAAGGAGGTCCAGCGCCTCCAGGTCGACGTCGCCCCCCACGAGGGCGACCTCCCCGAGGCCCTCGGGCTGACCAACGCCCTCGTCGGCGCCCAGGTGAAGCCCCGCGCCGAGACCGTCATGCTGGCGGGCACCGTCGTCCGGGAGAAGCTCGACCGCGGTCTCGCCAAGCTCGGTGAGAGCATCCGGGACCTGCTCGCCGGCTGACCCCACGCCCCCCCGACCCGGCGCGTGCTGAACATCGGTTCGCGCTCGCAAACGCAGCGTTCAATCGGCGTCGCGGTTGCGTTGACAAGCCACGCCCGCGCGGCTATCCACGCGGGCCTCTTGGTGGGGAAACCGCCGAGACGGAAGGAATTCAAACCGATAAGCATGAGCCAGTCCAACTTGGAGACACGCGGTGGCAGCGATTCGTTCGCCGCGTTGTTCGAGCAGAGCCTCGCCGAGGGTGATTTCGGCAATGAAGGAGAGATCGTTCAAGGAACGGTTGTCGCACTGAATCGCGACCACGTGGTCGTGGACATCGGCGGCAAGAGCGAGGGAGCAATCCCCCTCAAAGAGTTCCTCGACGCCGGCTCAGCGGCCACCGTGCAGGTGGGCGACAAGGTCGACGTCTACATCGAGAGCCGTGAAAACGACGACGGCCTCGTCACCCTCTCCAAGGAGAAGGCTGACAAGATGAAGGTCTGGGATGAGATCTCGAACGCCTGCGAGGCGGACGAGCTCATCGAGGGCACCATCAGCCAGCGCGTGAAGGGTGGCCTCTCGGTCACCATCAAGGGCGGCGTCAAAGCCTTCCTCCCAGGCTCGCAGGTCGATCTCCGGCCGATCCGCAACCTCGACAAGCTGATCGGGCAGACCTACCGCTTCAAGGTCATCAAGTTCAACAAGAAGCGCGGCAACATCGTTCTCTCGCGACGCGTCCTCCTCGAGAAGGAGCGCGACGAGATGAAGCAGAAGACCCTCGAGACCCTCACCGAGGGCATGGTCGTCAAGGGCACGATCAAGAACATCACCGAGTACGGCGCCTTCGTCGACCTCGGTGGTATCGACGGGCTCTTGCACATCACCGACATGTCCTGGGGTCGGGTCAACCACCCGAACGAGGTCTTCCAGGTCGGCGACGAGGTCACCGTCAAGGTCCTCAAGTACAACCCGGAGACCGAGCGCGTTAGTTTGGGCCTCAAACAAACGCAGGAAGACCCGTGGAACCACGCCGAGGAGGCTTATCCCGCCGGCAAGAAGGTCCGCGGCAAGGTCATGTCGATCACCGACTACGGCGCCTTCGTGGAGCTCGAGCCGGGCGTCGAGGGACTCATCCACGTGAGCGAGATGAGCTGGACCAAGAAGGTCAAGCACCCGTCGAAGCTCCTCGAGATCGGCCAGGAGATCGAGTGCCAGGTGCTCGAGGTCGACGCTCGCGCCAAGCGCATCAGCCTCGGACTCAAGCAGCTCGAGCCCGATCCGTGGATGGTCTTCACGGACAAATACAACCCCGGCGACAAGATCGCCGGCAAGGTCCGCTCGATCACCGACTACGGCGTCTTCGTCGGTATCGAAGAGGGCGTCGACGGCATGGTCCACCGCAGCGACCTCTCGTGGAGCGTCCGGGTCAACAACCCGAGCGACCTCTACAAGAAGGGCGATGACGTCGAGGCCATCATCCTCAGCATCAACCACGACGAGAAGAAGGTCTCGCTCGGCATCAAGCAGCTCTGGGACGATCCCTGGCCGTCGATGCTCACCGAGTTCCCGATGGGCCGCGTCTACGACGACGCTCTCGTCCTCAGCGTGGTCGACTACGGCGTCTTCGTGCGACTGCGCGACGGCGTCGAGGGCCTCATCCCGAAGGAAGAGATCGACGAGTCCGCGGGCAAGATCAAGCCGGGCGACAAGGTCAAGTGCGAGGTCTCCAGCCTCGACATGGGCGACCGTCGGCTGTTCCTGACGATGAAGAACATCGGCGCCGAGCGGCCCGCCGCTCCCGCCCGCAAGCAGGACGATCAGAAGTCGGCAGGCACCCTGGGCGATCTCATCAAAGAGAAGCTCGGCGGCAAGCTCGACCTCAAGTGATCGCGGCATAGCGCTCGCCGCGGATGGGCTCTCCCGAATCATCACGAGAGCCCGACCGCGAGAGCGCACCGGTCAGCGACGCCGCGGCGTCGGCCCGACCGATCCACAGCGCCGAAGAACTGCTCCCAGCGCTCAGCGCGCCCCCGGAGCAGGTTCTTCGGCGCGCGTCTTTGGGGCGCCGCCTCGTGCGCGTGGCCATCTTCGCCGTGGTCGGCGGCGCGCTCGGCCTCGGCGGATACTTTGGGTTCAAAGCATTTCGCCACGCTCAGGCTCGGCGCGTCCCGGCGAAGCATTTCGCCGCGGACCGCGCGACCATCGGCAACGCGATGTGGCTCGAGGAGTCACCCGAGTTCGAAGTCGAGCTCGGCAGCTACTCGCTCGACGTCTTCGAGGTGACGGCCGCGCACTACAAGACCTGCGTCCTCGACGGCGCGTGCACGCGGCCTGCGCGCGGCGCGTTCTGCAACTTCGACGAAGAGGATCGCGACACGCACCCGATCAACTGCGTCTCGTTCGATCAAGCAGCGGCCTACTGCCGCTGGGTCGGCAAGCGCTTGCCCACCGAGTTCGAATGGGAGCACGCCGCGCGCGCGGCCGCCGATCGCCCTCACGAGGGGCCGACCGAGCTCTATCCGTGGGGCGTAGGCCCTCCCGATCCTCGGCGCGCGAACGCATGCGGGCGCGAGTGCTCCGAGTTCTTCACCAAGCGCGGAGCCACACAAGCCGCGCTCTACGACTCGGACGACGGCTTCCCCACGACCGCGCCCGTCGGTCGCTTCGGGGACGGCGCGACCCCCGACGGCCTCGAGGACATGGCCGGCAACGTCTGGGAATGGACCGCGAGCCCGTTCTGCCACTACCCGAACACGACGTGCGCGAACGACGTCGAGTTCGTGATCCGCGGCGGCGGCTTCCAGAGCTACCAGGCGAGCACGCTCGAGGCGACGAGCCGCGAGGGCCTCGCGCGCAGCGAGGCAACGATCACCGTGGGCTTCCGCTGCGCCAAGGACGGCTGACCTCTGGTACCTTCGCGGTCCCGATGAGCGAGCCTCTCTGGGCGCCTTGGCGCATGGAATACATCCTCGGCAAAAAGCAGAAGGATCGCTGCGTCTTCTGCGTCGCCGAGTCCGCGCCCGAAGAGGAGCTCGCCGAGCGACTCGTCGTCTGGTCGAGCGAGCGCATCCTCGTGATGCTCAACCGCTTCCCGTTCGCCGCAGGACATCTGCTCGTCATCCCACGCGTCCACACGAGCCGCCTCGACGCGCTCGACGAGCGCGATCACACGCTGCTCTTCCGCGTCGTCCGCGAGTCCGTGAATCGCCTCGGCGAGGCCGTCCGCTGCGAGGGCTTCAACGTCGGGCTCAACCTCGGCACCGTCGCGGGCGCTGGCATCGCAGAGCACCTGCACGTGCACATCGTCCCGCGATGGAGCGGCGATACGAACTTCATGCCCGTGCTCGCCGACACACGCGTCGTACCGCAGGCCCTCGCCGACACGCGCAGTCACCTCGCGCCGCACTTCGCGAACCTCGCGCTCTCCCTCGATCCGCCGCGTGCCCAAGATGGCTGATCCGCTCGCGACGCCCCCGCCGATGCCACCCGAGCAACGGCGCCGCCGCCAACGCCGCATCTTCCTCACGCTGAGCGCCCTCACCGCGATCGCGATCATCCTCGTCGCGAACGAGGTGCTGCTCCCCTTCGTCCTCGGGCTCGTCGTCGCGTACGTCCTCTTGCCCGCGGTGCTTCGCATCCAGCGGCTCGGTGTTCCGCGCTGGGCCGCGATCCTCATCGTCTACGCGCTGCTCCTCGGCTCGATCGCCGGCTTCATCGCGCTCATCGTGCCGAGCTTGGTTCGCGAGGCTCGCCAGCTCTCGCGCGAGCTCCCCGGGCAGATCGCCGCCGCTCAGGAGAAGTACGGGCCGATCGTCGACGCGAAGCTCCGTGCGTGGAGCGCGCGCGATAACAAAGACAAGGATAAAGAAAAGGAGCACGACCGCGGTCGCGACCCTTCTCGCGAGCGAGACAAGCCGAAGTTGGGGGGCAGAGATGCACCCGATGCGCAGTCGGCCGAT
The DNA here is from genome assembly GCA_046351325.1 of Polyangiaceae bacterium. GTDB lineage: Bacteria > Myxococcota_A > Polyangia > Polyangiales > Polyangiaceae > Xiheicaenibacterium. Next base: position 10,441 of record JAXLYR010000004.1, read on the forward strand.
CCACCCACCAGCGAGCTCCCGCCCGATCAGGCTGCTCCCCCCGAGCGCCCACGCGAGCCCGACGATTCGGCGCTCGTCCTCCGGCCGCGCGGCGACGGCAGCTACTCCGTCGAGGTCAACGATCGCGCGGTCCTCCGCAAGGTCGGCGAGGACGCCTGGCGCGTCGAGATCGTCGAGCGCGAAGAACCAGGAAATCGCCAGCTCCTGAAGAAGCTGAGCGAGCGCGCGACGAAGTACTTCTCCGAGAACACCGTCGAGCTCCTCAAGCTCGGTCAGCAGATCATCGCTGCGATCTCGCGCGGCATCTTCAACCTGTTCATGACGCTCATGCTCGGCGGCTACATGATGCTGACGCACGAGCGCATCCTCCGGTTCTTCAAGGACCTCGTCGGCAGAGACGCCGAGCCTGCCTTCGAGCGCCTGCTGCATCGGCTCGATCGCGGCCTCTCCGGCGTCGTTCGCGGGCAGCTCATCATCTGCCTCGTCAACGGCGTCCTCAGCGCGATCGGCTTCTGGCTCTTCGACCTGAAGTACTGGCCGCTGATGGCGCTCGTCGCTGCGGTCGGCTCGCTCATCCCGATCTTCGGCTCGATCCTCTCGGCCTTCCCTGCCGTCGCGATCGGCCTCACGCAGTCGCCGGGCACTGCGTTCGCGGTCCTCGCTTGGATCATCGGCATCCACCAGCTCGAGGCGAACTTCCTCAACCCGAAGATCATCGGCGATGCCGCCAAGATCCACCCCGTCCTCGTCGTGTTCGCGCTGCTCGTCGGCGAGCACTTCTTCCAGATCAAGGGCGCGCTCTTCGCGGTGCCCTGTCTGTCGGTGATGCAGACGTTCTTCCTCCACTTCCGCGAGACCACGATGGGCATCGCGGACCCGACCTCGACGCACGTCCCGCCCTCTCAGGCTGCGCGCCCCGAGTCGACCGCCAAGGCCGCGGAGCCGTCGGCAACACCCAGCAAACCGCCAGCCTCACAGCCTCCGGCGGACAAGCCAGCTCCCGCCGACGATCCCCCGAAGAAGACCTGAGACGCCGTTTCAGTAGCCGCGACGTCGCCTGCTGACTAAAGAGGTCCCACGCGAGGCTTTCGTCTCGCCGAGGACTTCGCAGCGTGGCGGGCAAGGCATCACCCAAGAAGAAGGGCGCGGCTGCGCAAGCCGCCGAACGAGACCGCATCCTCGCCGAGGCTCGGAAGAAGGCGCCCACGCCTGATCCGCTCTCGTCCGAGAACCTGCGCAAGATGGGGGTCCGCCTCGGCATCCCGCTCGCGATCGGGTGGGTGCTCGCGATCGTCGTGAGCGGCTGGTGGCTGAAGATCGTGATGGCCGTCATCACGGTCGCGCTCGCGGGCGTCACGCTGTGGGCGGTCCGCTACGCCAGGAAGTCGAAGGCTGTCGTCGAGATCCTGAAGAACGCCGACACCCCCGAGGCCCGCAAGCAGGCCCTCGAGAAGCTCGACACCGAGTTCAAGAAGGACGACGCCGCGGCCGCCTTCGCTCGGGCGCAGCTCCAAATGCAGGAGGATCCGCGCGCCGCGCTGAAGACGCTCGAGCAGATCAACCTCACCAAGGTCATGGCGCACGTCGCCGACGAGGCTCGCGCGCAGCGCGCGATGATCCACCTCATCCTCGGCGAGACCGACGAGGCCCGCGCGCTCGTCGACCCGATCGACCTCTCCCGCCAGCAAGACCCGAAGTCCCGCGCCACCATCACCGCGATCGTCGGTGAGGCTTGGGCGCGGTCCGGTCAAGCCAAGCGCGCAGTCGAGCTCCTCGAGAAAATCGACGTCAAAGACGAGGCCTTCGACGAGCTCAAGCCGCAGCTGCTCCGCGCCCGGGCCTTCGCCTACGCCTGGTCCAACGACTCGAAGAACATGCGTGGCACCCTCCACCAGATCCGGGGCCTCAACGTCCAGTACCTCATGGGGTTCATCACGAAGAAGAAACACCCGGGTGGCGTTTCGCCCCGGGGCGTTCACCCTATGCTCGAAAAAGAGGCTTACGAATTGGTGATGAAGAGCGGGCTCGTGCAGCGCAAGATGGAAGTTCGGCGCGGGCACTGACCTTCACCCGTTCGGGTCGTTCGGTCGACGTGGTTCTTATCGAGAGGTAGGCGATGAAGTCGAAGCTGCTTGGCTTGATCTTGGGGGCTGGAGTCTTCGCTGCGTGCGCGGCGGGCACCGACGGCAACACTGGTGGTGGTGGCAGCGGCGCTGGCAACAACACCGGCGGCGATCCTTCGACCGGCGGCATGCCCGGGATGGGCGGCTCGGGCGGCGGCTTCATCGGCAACGGTGGCGGTGGCGGCGTCGCCGAGATCCCCGAGGTCTTCGGTCATTCCGCTACAACGCTGTACAAGTTGAACCCCGAAACGAAGGCCGTCGGCGTCGTCGCGAATTTCAAGAACTGCAACACCGACGTCGTGGACATCGCGCTCGACGGTGCGTCGAACATGTACGCGACGACCTACGACGGGCTCTACCGCGTCGACAAACTCAACGCGACGTGCACGCTGATCAACGCGAGCGACCTCTACCCGAACTCGCTGTCCTTCGTGCCGAAGGGCACGCTCGACCCGAACGAGGAAGCGCTCGTCGGTTACAAGGACGACCAGTACGTCCGCATCGACACCAACACGGGCGACATCCTCGAGATCGGCGGCAAGTGGAACAACGGCTACAAGTCGAGCGGTGACATCGTCTCGGTGAAGAACGGGCCGACTTTCCTCACCGTCAAGGACTACGACCCCAACGGGACGGAGTGTCACGACTGCCTCGTCGAGATCAATCCGGCCAATGGCCAGATGATCAAGAACTACCATTCCATCGGCTTCGACCAGGTCTTCGGCGCCGCGTTCTGGGCGGGCAGCGTGTACGGCTTCACCAACACTGGACAGCTCTTCGAGATCCAGATCCAGAACGGCCTCTTGCAGACGAACCTGATCAACACGCCGCAGGGCCTCTCGTTCTACGGCGCAGGCTCTACGACGTCGGCGCCTCCCGTTCCTCAGTGAGCTGAGCAGCCAACGCGCCCGCGGCTTATTGCCGTCCGCGAAAGAGGCGTGCAATAGAGCGAGCACCATCATGATGCGCCCGCTCTCGTTGGCTTTGGTTGCGCTCGGCGCCATCGCGTGTGGTGATTCGGGCATCACTCCCGAGGGCGGGCGCGGCGGTGCCGGAGCCTCCGGCGGTTCCGATGTTCGTGGGGGTGCCGGTGGGCTCGGGGGCGCTGGTGGGTCCGGGGGCTCGAGCAACAGCATGGGCGGCGGCGAGCCGTGCCCGGTCGGCGTTACCTGCGTCGAGACCTTCCCCTTCACCGACACGCGTGACACCTCGGTCGAGGGCGACATGGCGATCGACGCCTATGACTGCGCTCCCGACACCGATGAGGGCGGGCCCGAGATCGTCTATCGCGTGCACATCCCGACCGACGGCTTCCTCAGCGCAGCCGTCTACGACGACGCGGGCACCGATATCGACGTCCAGATCCTCGGCTCGTTCGACCCGGTCATGCCCGCGGGTAGCAACTGTGTCGATCGCGGCGATCACCACGCGAGGGCCGATGTTCACCCCGGTTATGTCTGGATTATCGCTGACACTTGGGTAAGCGCTTCGTCGGGCGCGCTCACCGGCAGCTACAAGCTCGACATCGGGTTCATCCCAGTGCCGAGCGGCCCTTGCGGCGTCGAGACCGGTGAAATGGCTCGTGTCGGCGATGGCGGCACGCACCTCGCGATGCCCGCGACAGGTCCAGTCGTGCGTGAAGCTCACCTCGTCACGCAGGCCGAGCCCGCGCCGTTTCCCTCGACTCCGACCGACCAGCTCGCCGAGCACTACGCTCTTTCGCAAGCGACGACCGGTCTTGTGATGTTCCGCGAAGAGGTGTGGGCGCCGCTCGAGGGCGGTGACTTCTACGGTGCAGGGATTGGCGATCCCGCACTCTTTCCCGTGCTCGCCGAGGGCTGGTACGTGAACATGTACTGGACGCCCGAGGCTCGCCCAGCGCGCGGTACACGGATGATCTTCCGCCTGCCAGACGACCCGTCACGCGCTGTCGTCGTCGCCGCCGGGTACGAGACGGGCCCCGGCGATCTGTCGGAGATCGCCGGCACACCCGAAGAGACTCACTTCTATTTGGGGACCGACCACGAGAGCGTGATGACGCTCGGTATTGCGACTGACCAGTCGCTTCCACTCGGTCCACGACGCTGCACCGATTGAGTGAGTTCAACCGCTGAAGGCGGCAAAGAAAAGGGCGAGAGAACCATACCGATCGACAGATCGGTGGGCAATCCCCGTAGACGCGCTCCTTTAGGGGAGATAACACCATGTGAGCTCATGGGGCACGCCGTCGACCTTCCGGAAGCATCCGTCGTTCTCGATGAACGACGTGGCTTTCTGTTGGTGAGCATCAGCGGCCAGCTCAGCACGGTCACGGATGTCGAGCGTTTCCTGGGCATTTTGCGTGACGGCATGAGCCGATTCGGTCTCGACAAGGTCCTGCTCGACTTGCGCGACTGTGGAGTTCCTCTCCCTGACGACGCTTGTCAGCGCGCGTGGCACGCCATTCACGAGCGCAGCTACAACGCGCTCGCGTGTGCGCTCCCTGCCAGCGTCGACATGATGGTCACGCGGATCAACATGACCGCGCTGTCGTCGAACCTTCCATTCCGCGCGTTCGGGTCGATCACCGACGCCCATCGCTGGCTCGACACGCGGCTCTCGGGCGTGCAGCGCCGCATGTCCTCGACCTCGACTGTGCCGCCCGCCGTGGGTCGCTCGAACACGCTGCGCATGTCGACCGTCTCCCCCGCCGAGGTAGCGGCATATCAGCAACAACAGCAGGCCTCCTCCTCGCCTCCGCCCGCGCAGTCGAGTGTTCCTCCGCGCACGCCCCCTCATGGCCGGCCGAAGGCTCACCTCGACCCGCACGAGGGCCAGGGTTGGGTCGCGCCGGCCGTAGGGCGTCGTCGTGGCAGCGACCCCTGAATACCGGTTACCAGCGCTAGCCCTGGTTGCGTCGGCGCTCTCGATAGCGGGTTGCGTCGAAGGCGCCGGCTCGGACTCGACGCCGGATTCTGTCGAAGAGGTCGCGCGCGCTCGCTCGTCGATCACCGTCGGGGAGGCCGCCGACAGCTCGTGTTCGACCTCGTCGGTGCGCGCGCTGAGCCTGCAAATCATCGAACAGGCAGCGTGCGCGCAGCCAGCGGCCTTCGTCGAGGTCCCTGTCCTTCCGAACGTGAGCTGGTCCGATACGGTGTTTCCGTATCTCGAGGCGCCCGCACGCGATGCCTTCGTGGCGGCCGCGGGCGATTTGCCATCTCAGCACCTCACCGTGAATTCGATGTTGCGGACGGTCGCGCAGCAGCTCCTCCTCTATCGCTGGTATCAAGAGGGCCGCTGCGGGATCGGGCTCGCCGCCACACCCGGCAATTCGAATCACGAGACCGGTTTGGCCTTCGACGTGGCGGAGCACGCAACTTGGCAATCCACGCTCGAGGCCCACGGCTTCTCGTGGTTGGGCGCGTCGGATCCGGTGCATTTCGACTATACCGGCGCCGGGGCGACGGACTATCGCGGCGCCGATGTCCTCGCGTTTCAGGTTCTCTGGAACAAGAACCACCCTGAAGACCCAATCACCGAAGACGGGGATTACGGTCCTCAAACGGAGGCCCGCTTGCTCGCGGCTCCGGTCGATGGCTTCCCCATCGGGCCTTCTTGCGCCGAGCCGAGCGGCGCGCTCACCCTGTCGATTACCGGTGTAGACGGCGCTCAAGACCGCTTTTCGGATCTCGCGAGCGCCGGTATCCCGGACGCGATCGAGGGCGACGAGCTCATCGTTCACGTCCTCGTGCAAAACACGGGGGATGCGGCCCTCGGCGGCGTGCTCGCGCTCTCGATCACAGGTGAGCAGCTCACGTTGAGCTCCGCGGAGAGCCGGCAAATCTCGCCCATCGAACCGGGCGCCTCGGTCGTCTTCGACATAGGAGTAACGGCAGAGTCTTACTCCGTCGACGAGGTCGAATCACCCAGCCTCGTGGCGACGCTCGACGGCGACCCCGACAGCGCCGTCGAGCAGCCGATCGACGTGTATTCGCGCACCCACTGGGAGTGGGACAGCGCGCGGCTCGAGGGGGCGACCAGCGACGGTGTGCTCACCATATCCGCCGGTTCGCTGAGCTTTGCGGACGCACCGGCCCAATCGGTGATTCAACTCCCCCGTATCGACCTGCCTGCGGGGCCTCGCTACCTCACGCTGCGCGGGGCTCGCACGGCGGGGAGCGGCGACGCGGCGTTGGTGATCGAGCGTCCTGGGCTCGCCACCGCCGAGGTTCTCCCGCTTGATTGGCCGGTATCGGCGGAGCCTTCGTTGGTCGAGATCGACCTCGGCGCGGACGAGATTACCTCGCTCGCGATTCGCCCCTTCGACGGCGCGCCGGGTGAGGCGACTATCGAATACGTGCGCGTCGAAGACGGCGAGCTCGACTCGGGGCCGATAGCGGTCGACGAAGATGGGTGCTCGTGTCGAGCCGCCGGAGACGAGCGCTTCGACCCAGCCGGCGCGATCGCGATGGCGCTCTTGGGGATTGGGGTGGGGCTCCGCCGCAGAACAAATCGCCGCCCAATCAATTGAGCCGCAGCATTCTCCCGATGATCTTGTGGACCCCTTCGGCGCGCGAAATGATGCGCTCCGCGTAGGTCTCGACCTCCCCGATCGCCCGAACGACCATCATCGCCGGCCCCGAGCGCACGGTGACCTCCTCGCTCGCGACGAGTCGGATCTTCTCGGCCTCGATGGTGACCTCCTTCGTCTTGTCGACCCCAGGGGTCGCGCGGGTGCGCAGCGCGCCCACGACGAATATGCCATTAGGGCGGTGCTCGACCAGAATCGGCTCTTGACGTTCGAGCGCCGATTGTAGGACTGCGTCGTCCACGTGTGCGTCGACTCGAGCCGCGAGACTCTTACCGCCGATTCGAATATGGGCCTCACCGGGGGAGAGTCGCTCGATATGGGCGAGTCCGAGCTGCGGCGCCGCAAATGGGGTTTGCGTACTCGAGACCTCGAGCTCCTGAATCGCCGCGGGCAGCTCTCGAAGAGGAGCAGTCGGCGATCCAGCCGAGTTCGCACTTGTTCGCACCTGAGCTTCCTCGGGTGCTTCCTCCGGAGCCGAAGAATGCTCGGGATTCGTCGGCGTTTCGAGCCCCCCGACCGGATGCGACGCGCGGCTGGACATACTCCGATTGTGACGGCCCGATGGCAGGCTCGGCAAGTTGCTTCGACGGTAGATCGTGACTGCATGAATCGAGTCCCGGTCGAAAGGCTGGTGAAGTAGACTCTCCGCTCTGGAGGCTTTCGATGCTCGCTCTTTCTCGCTTGCGCCTTTGGGTCCTCGCTACTGCCGTGTTGGCCACGCCTGCTTGTTCCGATGACAGCCCCGCCACCGGCGGCTCGGGCGGTAGCGGCGCGGCCGTGAGCAACGGCGGAACGGCTGGGTCCGGCTTAGGCGGCGCGAGCACGGGGACTGGCTTTACGGATCCGACGTTCGTGTCGATCGAGATCTCTCCGCCGTCCGCGACCATAACCGTGGACAACGGCGTTATCCCGCCACCCTCGCAATTCACGGTCCTCGGCACGACCGACAAGAACGAGCAAATCGCCATCGATCCAAGCGAGATAACTTGGTCGTTCGCCCGTCCCGATCTCGCGCAGCTCAGCCCCTCGGGTGCGCTCACCGCCACTGGGCTCGTAGGTGGTCAATCCGTCTTGACGGCTTCGTACAAGACGCTGCAAGCGACGGCCGACGTCACGGTGAAGCTGGTTCTCTCGTCCGACCCGGGCGCGGTGGACCCTACCATCAAAGATCTGCTCGAGAACGCGACCACGCCCGACGGCGCGCTCAGCTTGCTCTACCCCTATGACAAGACCGTATTCCCGCGCGGCCTGGCGGGGCCGGTAATCCAATGGAACGGGGGGAACGCCGGTGACATCTACCGAATTCACGCGGAGAGCCCGACGTTCGAGTTCACCGCTTGGACGGCGGTGCCGCCTCCTTCCCGGTTCTCGTTTCCCACGACCCCCGACGTGTGGAAGGTCCTGACGGACTCCAATACGGGCGACATCCAAGTATCGATTCGGCGATATGACGGGACTACCGCTTATGTCGGCCCCACCCAAACGTGGAAGATCGCGGCCGCCAACCTGGCCGGCACCATCTATTACTGGGAAGTCAACACCGGGAACGTCGTCCGCATCAAGCCGGGTGCGACCGCCCCCGAGTACTTCCTCCAAAAGCCCGCGAACGTCACCTGCGTGGCTTGTCACTCTGTCTCGGCTGACGGCTCGACGCTCGTGGCTGCGTTCCACGGTGGTTATAGCCCGTGGGGCACGTTCAACGCCGCAGACGGCAGCAACATCTACGCGACCGACTCGGCCTCGGGCTTCGAGGCCATATCCCCCAATGGGTCGCACGTGCTTTGGGGGCAGTCGTCGGGTTCGAACAGCCTGACTTTGTCGACGAGCACCAACCTGACGGGGCTCGCGTTCCTCACCCCGCCGGCGGGTTGGCCGACGCACCCCGCATGGTCGACCGACGGCAAGAAGGTCGCGCTCGGCGTCCGCATGGACGGCAATTGGCTCGACTTCGTCAACTCCTCTCTCTACGTCGCCGACGTCGACGTGACGGTGCCGTCCATCACCAACACGAAGCCGATCGTGATGAGCGATCCGGGGCTGCCGACGACGACCTTCCCCACGTGGTCACCCGACTCTGCCCATATCGCCTTCCAACGCTCGAATCAGGCTCGTACGCGCGGCGCGCTCGGGGAGATCTGGCTGACCTCGCCCGACGGCACCAACGTTATTGCCATGTCGAACCTCAACGGCGCCGGCTATCTGCTGAACGAACAGGCCCGCGCGACCTACGAGCCCACGTTCTTGCCGATCGCGGTCGGCGGCTACTTCTGGATCGTCGTGGTCTCCGAGCGCATGTATGGAAACACCCTTACCGACACCAACCTGGCGAGCCGCAGAAAGCAGCTCTGGGTCGCTGCCATCGACGCGAACCCGCAGCCCGGCCAAGACCCGAGTCACCCTGCGTTTTGGCTGCCCGGACAGGGGCTCGACAACCAGAACATGCGCGGCGCTTGGGCGCTCGACCCGTGCAAGCAGCTCGGTGAAGACTGCAATGCTGGATACGAGTGTTGCGACGGCTTCTGCCTCTATGACGACCAACAAGGCAAATACACCTGCAGCGAGAGTCAGGGTTGCTCCCCGAACGGGAGCGCATGCACCCAGGCCTCCGACTGCTGCGATTTGACGGCCGATTGCATCAACGGCTTCTGCGCGAGCGTGACCGCTGGTTGAGCCCCGATGTTGGAATGACCCGATGCTAGAATGGCTCAATGCTAGGGCCTCGCTCACGGGCTTCTCTCCTCGCTTTCGTCTTCGCCCTTAACCCCGCCTGTGGTGACGACTCCACCACGGGCGGCGCGCCGCTCGGTGGGGCTGGTGGCTCCGGCGCAGGCGCGTCCGGTGGCGGTGGGGCGCCCCTCGTCGGCGGGATGGGTGGTGCGGGTGGTGCTGCGCCCAATCCCTCGCAGATCTGTGAGGACTTGGGTCTCCCCATAACGCCATTCGACGACGGAGTACCCGGTGTCCACCGCGGTGAGCTCGCGGGTGATTTCCAGTTGCCGCTGCTCGACGGGACGACCTTCTCCTTCCGCGAGCAATTCTCCGGTTGCGAGTCCTATCTGTTCCTCCCGGATACGGTGCCCGTCTCGGAGACCGACAACACCCTTGTCTGGGAGCATGACCTCGACGATCTCGTCGCCGCGTCGCCCCGCAATGTCCACTACTTCTTCATTTCCATCCGCGACAACGATACCGGTGTAGCGAACCTCGTGGCGATGCAGGAGCGCGTGAACGCCCTGCTCGCGACGATGTCCGAAGAGGACCGCGCGCACTGGCAATCACGCTTGCACGTCGTTCAAGCTCCTATCCCGACGCTCGACAACTGGATAGGAGACGTCGGGTCGACGATCGGCCAAATCGGCTTCGGGATCGATCGCGAGCAGCGCGTGCGCGGCGTCGGGTTCCTCGCGGACGTTCATCGCTACAGCGCTGCGCTCGAGAGCGGCGGGCACTGGCCGTGGAAGTCGAACCTCGCCATGCTCGCGAACGAGGCGAACTACTTCGAGGCGAACGAGGCTCGCCGGGTCGCGCTCGCACAGACCGACTCGACCGTGATTCCAGTCTTCGAGGGCGAGGTCCTCGCGGAGTTCGCCGAGAAGGACATTACGCTCCCCGACGCGGCGACCATTGCGGGTTTCGACACCCTCGAGATCGAGGTCGAGCAGGCCTGTCCCAACCCCGATGATATCGAGTTCAACAACTGCGGCGCGTGGGACTACATCGCGACGCTCAAGCTGGACGACCACGAGATCGCGCGGTTCATCACGAGCTATCACCGTGAGACCCATTGGGTCGTCGACGCGACGCCGATGCTCGCTTTCATGCAATCGGGTGGGGCTCACCACCTCCGCTGGGACTTCGCGCCCAGCTGGAACACTCAGCCGACCGCGACGAAGCTTTCTCTTCGATTCAGCAACAAGAACGTCGGGGTCAGGCCAGTCGCCGCGATACCCCTCTGGGCCGGCGGGCCGTTCGACTCACAATACGAGGTCAACCACCCGGCGATCGACGTCCCAATCCCCCTTACCGCGAAGAAGGTCGGGCTCTACACGATCGTCACTGGGCACGGGGCGAGCACCAACCAGTGCTCCGAGTTCTGCAATCACCAACACGAGCTCTCGGTCGGCGGCGGCACCTTCCTCAAAGAGTTCCCGATGGCGGGCACGCTCGACAAGTGTGTCCCCGAGCTCGAGCACGGCATGGTGCCCAATCAAGGCGGGACTTGGTGGTTCGGGCGCGGCGGCTGGTGTCCCGGCCAACAGGTCAGTCCATGGGTCGAGGACATCACCGAGCTCGTGACGCCGGGGGCCGACGCCACGATCTCGTACCGCGGCCTCTACCACAACGTCGCGCCGCCGCCCGACGGGTCGGGCGACATCGCGCTGTCTTCGTATCTCGTGATTTACGAATAGCCGCGTTCAGCCGAGCTTGACCGGGGGTACGTGCCAGATCTTCTGCGCGTACTCCCGAATCGAGCGATCCGAGCTGAAATACCCCGTACCGGCGGTGTTGAGCACGCTCATACGGGTCCAATCGTCCTGATCCAAATAGCGCTGCGAGACGATTGTCTGGCAGTTCACATAAGCCCGGAAGTCGGCGAGCACCAAGAACGGGTCGTCGTTGATGAGGTTGTCGACGATCGGGCGGAAGAGATCGGGCTCGCGCGGTGAGAAGCGACCCTCCGCGATTTGGGTGAGAAGGGACGCGAGCTCACGATCCTGAGCGAGCACGTCGCCGGGTCGATAACCGCGCCCGCGGAGGTCGGTCACCTGCTCCGCGGTGAGCCCGAAGAGGAAGAAGTTGTCGTGACCGACGTTGTCGCGAATCTCGATGTTGGCACCGTCGAGCGTGCCTATCGTCAGCGCGCCGCTCATCGAGAACTTCATATTTCCCGTGCCGGAGGCCTCTTTGCCTGCGGTGGAGATTTGCTCCGAGAGCTCCGCTGCGGGGTAGATGCGCTGCGCGTTCTTCACGTTGAAGTCGGGGACGAAGACCACGCGGAGCAGGTTGCGCGCGACGCGATCGCGGTCGATGGTCTCCGCGACGCCGTGGATGAGGCGGATGATGAGCTTCGCCATGCGGTAGGCGGGCGCGGCCTTACCGGCGAAGAAGATGGTGCGCGGGGTGATACCGGCGGTGTCACCGCGCGTGATTCGGTCGTAGAGCCAGGCGACGTGCAAGATGTTGAGGTGCTGGCGCTTGTATTCGTGGATGCGCTTGCACTGAGCATCGAACATGGATTGCGGGTCGACCTCGAAGCCGTGCTCCGAGCGCAGCCAGGCCGCGAAGCGCTCTTTGTTCGCTGCCTTGACCGCGCGGAACTTGGTGCGGAATGCCGCGTCGTTCGCGAGCGGCGCGAGCTCCTTCAGCCGGTCCATTTGCTTCAACCAGCCAGGGCCGAGCGCCTCGGTGATGAGGGAGGTGAGACCCGGATTGGCGATCGCCAAGAAGCGGCGCGGCGTCACGCCGTTCGTCACGTTGGTGAATCGCTCGGGATACATCTCGGCGAAGTCACTCAGCACGGTCTCGCGCAAGAGGCGCGAGTGCAGCGCCGCGACACCGTTGACGGCGTGGCTCGCCACTGTCGCCAAGTTCGCCATGCGCACGGACCGATTGCCCCGCTCGTCGATGAGGCTCATTCGACCCAGCCGCGCGTTGTCACCAGGGTAGCTCGCGCTCACGCGCTCGAGGAAGCGCCGATTGATCTCGTAGACGATCTCGGTATGACGAGGCAGCAAGCGCTCCATCAAGGGGAGCGGCCAAGTCTCCAAAGCCTCGGGCATGAGCGTGTGGTTCGTATAGGAGATCGCCCGCGAGGTGATGTCCCACGCTTGGTCCCAACCCATGCCGTGGACATCCATGAGGAGTCGCATCAGCTCGGGCACCGCGAGGGACGGGTGTGTATCGTTGAGCTGGATTGCGAACTTCTCCGCGAAGTGCTCAATCGTCGTGCGCTGGAGGAGGAGCCTTATGCAGTCTTGCAGCGCACAGGAGACGAAGAAGTATTGCTGTTCGAGGCGGAGCTGTTTGCCGGCCGGGCTCTCGTCGTTCGGATAAAGGACTTTGGTGATGTTCTCGCTGCGGACCTTGGCGTCGACGGCGCGCCAATACTCCCCCACCTGGAAGGCCTCGAGGTCGAAATCCTCGGCGGCGACCGCGGTCCACAGCCGCAAGAAGCTGGAGGCCTGCGTGCCGTAACCGAGAATCGGCGTGTCGAAGGGAATGCCGTGTACGGTGCGCTCGGGGATCCATCGCACGCGGTAGCGCCCGTGCGCGTCGAGTCCCTTCTCGGTGTGTCCCCCCAAACCGACTACGTGGGAGACCTCATAACGGCGGATCTCCCATGGGTTGCCGAGTCGCAGCCATCGATCCGTCTTTTCGACTTGGGCGCCATTGCGGATCTCCTGATCGAAGATCCCGAATTCGTAGCGGATGCCGTGGCCGATCGCGGGGATCTCCGTGGTGGCCAGCGAATCCATGAAACAGGCTGCCAATCGACCGAGACCGCCATTGCCCAAGCCAGGCTCTTCTTCCTGCTCGATGAGGCCGTCCAAGTCGATGCCGTACGACGAGAGCGCTTCACGCGCCTCTGCTTCGATCCCCAAGTTGAGCAGGTTGCTCGAGAGCTGGGGACCCAGCAGGTACTCGGCAGATAGATAAACCACCGTGCGATGCAGGCCCTCGAGATAGGTTCGCGCCGAGTGAACCCACCTGTGGAGCATGCGATCGCGCACGAGATACGCGAGCGCGAGGTAATGGTCGTTGCGCGTGGCGACGGCCGGGAACTTGGCAAGTTCGAAGAAGAGCTTCTCGGCAAAGTCCTTGCGGATCGCTTTCGCGTCCAGGCCAAGGACAATGTCTTCTTCACGGATCTCGGTGGGCGGAAGGGCCATGGCGTCCGCGGCCCAAGGTATCCGCAACCGGGTGCGCGGTGGGTACTTTTCCCGCGCGCCTCGAGCTCTTGTGTTTAGGAGGTCGCGCCCTGCTTCGCCTTGCGGATCGAGCGGCGCCGCAACCCGAGCGCCAGCGCGGCAGCACCAAGAATCGAACCGATGGTGGTGAAGCGTCGGTTGTTGGCGTCATCGACCTTGATCGTCCGCGGGATGATGCCGCTCGGGCATTGCCCCTCGGCCTCGAGGGCGATGTTCGCGGTGACGTAGTTCGAGACCCAATCTTGTTCTTCGGCGGCCTGGAGCTCCAAATCACGGTTGAACGCTGTCCTAGGAAGGACGGCCTCGAGGCGGGTCACCCAGACGCTGCTCAGGTATTGTCCCTCGAGGGCAACGGAAACGTCCTCTGCGCCCGGACAACCAAAGTCACGAGCGTCCAAATTGCCGCTCGGCGCAGCCCCACATGCGGGGGAGTCCCAAGGTTCACCGGGGGGACACGGATTGACGACGCGCCCGCTGCCATACGACGCAGGGAGTGTGCACGCCGTCGGGATCTCCCCGTTCTTCGCGGCCTGCGAGACATAGAGCTGCGCCAGCGATTGCGATGCGCCGGTCGACTCATCGTAATAGTAACCGCCGTTGAAGATGCCCTGAGCCGCATAAGCAGTCAGGAAGTTCTCACCGCCATTCCGCGCCAAGGCCGAATCGCGAAGTTCGGCATAGTTCGACTCTTCCGTCTTGAAGTTCCAAGACAAGAGCGTCGTCGGGACGGTGATCTCATCGAAGTTCTTGACGGTATATCGACCTTCTCCGATGACGTAGAGGACGACGGGTGTGAGCGCGCCCGTACCGATCCCGACCATGCGCAGCGGGAGAGTCGCGCTGCCTGCGGGCATGATGACGCGGACGGGCGTCATCTGGCTTATGCCTTTACCCGGTTGGAGGCGGAGCGCGATGAAGTCGAAGCCCTCTGCGACATAGCCGTCGATGATGGGTTGAGTCGTCGGGTCGACGTTGTACCCATGTTGGTCGAGCCAGGTATTCAGTGCGCCCGGAGTCTCGGTCGATAGAGTTACCGTCTCGTAAGGACCGACTGTCCCCTGGTGCACGACGTCGACCGTTTGACCCCCGTTCGAGAAGCCGCCACCGCCCGAGTCATCCTCTGCAGCGGCCAGGGTCGCGCCGCAGCCGACGCCGCTGCTTCCACCGCCACAATCCAGCATTGGCGGGACGATGCGAACGGCGCTCTGTCCCTCGAGAACCTCGAAGAAGGCTGCAGTCGCGGCCTCGACCCGCGCACCTGGTTTGACAGGCAAAACCCACGCGAACTCAGCGGGCTCACCACTGTATTGGATCGAGTCCCATAGAACGGTGTGCTCCATCGAGACGGCGAGCGCCATCCGATGACCCGACACCACCGTCGGGGGGTCTTGTGGTGCGAAACAACCACCACACGCAGCAGCTTCTTTGGGGGCGGCGAGCAGCGTTGCCCCCGCTGCGAGTAGAGGCGTCAAGATCGCGAAGGCTCGAAGGATGGACTTGTTGCGCACTTTCGTCTCGCTGGTTGCTGCCCGGCTCTTCACGAGATGTGGGCACGCACGTGGAGTTGGATGTCGGCCAGCCTGTGCCACGAAGAAGGAATCCCCGCCTGAGGTGTCATAGGGGAGTTAGGTCGAAGCGCGGGAGGACGGCTAAGGAAGCTTACGGGGAGTGTCCAGTTGCAAGGGAGGGGCCGGCGTCTACGCCCTACTGCTCTGTGTTCGTACTCGGCTATCGTTTGCGGGTGAGACGTGGCTTGGTGCTTGGTTTCCTGGTCTTCGTAGGCTGTGGCGTGGATGACCCGTGCCGGGTTGTCTGCCAGCGCGACGTCGACTGCGGTTTTGCGGAAGCGGACTATCTGGAGGACTGTGTCTCCCAGTGCGAGGAGTTCTCCGCGCAAGACGAAGCGTACGCGAACGCCGTGGAAGATCGCGCCGAATGCTACGGAAGTGAGGTCGATTGCGGCGCAGTCACCAGCTGCATCGTGAGCGGCGAATGACCTCCGCGCCCGAGTCTTCTGCGGCGGCATAGCGGACAGACCTTGTGGAAGCGCCGATCACGCGACAAAGTTTCTGACTCACCATGAGAGCCCGCGGTCTGAAGCTCACGCTCTTGTCGCTCGTGGTCGTGTTCGGCGCGGCGTCGGCGCTCTCGGCGTGCTCACGGCGCGACGTGAACACGAAGGAGGAGCGGCGCGAGCTGCCGCCGCTCGAGTTCCGAGACGACACGCCGGACTTGGTGATCACGTACATCGACGATGCAGGCGCGACGCACGTCGTCTCGAGCCCCAAAGGCGTGCCGGATGCGTTCAAGAACCTCGTCCGCGTCGACCCTCAGAACGACACGCCCACCGCGGATCCGATCTACGTCGCGGACTTGGGTGATGTCGCCTCGGACGGGCATTACACGGCTCGGTCTTTCGCTCGCGACGATTGGGAGCGGATGATCGAGGAGCGACGGCGCAAGGGTTCGTCGGTCGCCGACGCGTCGAAACCGCAACGTCCCCGACGAGATCGCACGCCCAAGACGCCGTCGGATCCGGCGACGCCGTCACCGACGACGTCAGCGCCCGCGACACCGAACGGCGCGCCCAGCGAGCAGCTCGACCCGCGATTCGCTGGTGTGAATGTGATCGTGTACGGGGCCTCTTGGTGCGGCGCTTGTCACGACGCGGTCGATCACCTCCACAAGCGCGGCGTACGAACGACCTTCAAAGACATCGGCGCCGACGAGTCCGCGCGCGTCGAGATGAACGAGAAGCTCGCCAAAGCCTCCGGCCGCCAGGGTGCGATCCCTGTCATCGACGTCGGAGGCAAGATCCTCGTCGGCTACAGCGCGCATTCCGTCGATGCGGCGCTGGAGTCCGTGCGCGGCACGCTGATGTGACTCAGGCGCCGCGCAGCACGACGGCCGCGCGCTTCAGCGTCTCCCGTGTCTCGGGGAGGATGGGCGCGCGCAGCTTTGCTCGACCGGCATAGAAGAGGATCACGGCGATGACGGTGTTCGCCGCGACGACTGCGAGGAGGGAGAGGGGCAATGGCCAACCGAGCTTCGCCGTCAGCGCCATGGACGCCGCGGCATCGAGCAACAGAATGATCGGCGCCGCGATGATCAGCGCGACGACCCACAACACCACCCCCGTGATGATTCGCTTGAAGTCCGCGTTCGCTTCCGCTTTCGCGCGCGCGGCGTGAGCCGAAGCGAGCAGCTCCAAGGCGCGCACGAGCCGATCGACCATGCCGCGCTCTGCGTTCTCCGCGAGCTCGTCATCGTTGTCCGCTCGAGGCGTGCGCGTGGAACCAGCAGCGCTCATCCATCGCTCCTGCGACGCATGCCGAGCACGAGCCCGAGCACGAGCCCGAGTCCGAGCGCCATCAGCAAGCTCACCCAGAGGTTGTTCCGCACGCGCGCTTCAGCGGCTGGGACGACCTCCTTCGACACGCGGCGAGCCTCTTTCACGGCGAAACCCTCGAGGCGTTTCACCGCGCCCTTGAGCTCCTCCATCTGGTGAACGAAGCGGCCGACCTTGGCCTCACCAGAGGACGTCGCGGCGCCGTTCGTGTGCTTGTTCTCTTCGCCGGTGATGACCACCGGTTCGCCGTCGTTGGCCGCAGTGGATGCCTTGTCTTTGTCGCTCGGCGGTGATTCGTCGCTCATGTTTTGCCTCCTCGTGCGGCGCTATAGTCGCCTCCGCCGGTTGTGATGTCGACGGGGACCAGGCTCGCCGCGAGTCCTGGCGTTGCCGTGCTGCGAGCGCGCGCGTATACGACGTTTCGTCGCTTTGGCCGAGGCCAGCGACTGTCCAACCCAACTGGCGAGGAGAGAGATGATCGAAGTCCCCATGCCCCAGCTCGGTGAGAGCGTCGCCGAGGGCACCGTGACCAAGTGGCTCGTTCGAGAGGGTGATCTCGTCGAGCGAGAGCAGGTCTTGCTCGAGGTCGCGACCGACAAAGCCGACACCGAGGTGCGGTCGCCTGCTGCAGGTCGGGTCGCCCAGATCCTCGCCGCAGCGGATCAGGTGGTGCAAAAGGGGGAGATCCTCTGTCGTATCGACGAGAGCGCCAAGCGTGGGGACGCGCCGCGCGCGGCAGCAGCGCTGGCACCGGCTGCACCGC
This sequence comes from Polyangiaceae bacterium, assembly GCA_046351325.1. Lineage (GTDB taxonomy): Bacteria > Myxococcota_A > Polyangia > Polyangiales > Polyangiaceae > Xiheicaenibacterium. The sequence goes on from JAXLYR010000004.1 coordinate 28,175, forward strand.
CGCCAGCGACCTCCGGCACCAACCCTCTCGCCTCGCCGAGCACCCGTCGCATCGCGCTCGAGCACGGCGTCGACGTGAGTCGCGTCGAAGGCACCGGTGATCAAGGTCGCATCACCCACGACGATGTTCGACGAGCGGCGACGCCCGCAGCGACGCCTGCTTCGGCTCCGCCGGCAGCGCAACCTCGCGCCGTCGAAGCGCCCCGCGCGCCCACCCCCGCAGCGCAAGAGCTCTCGGAGTTGCTCGCCGCGAGCGGTGGCTTCGTCCCGCCCATCCCGAACGTCGGGTTCGGCAAATACACCGTGCCGCCCTACGTCCAGCGCCCCGGCGACGAGGTGGTGCCGTTCTCTCGGCGTCGGCGAATCACCGCCGACCACATGGTCTATTCGAAGCAGGTCTCGCCGCACGTCGCGACCGTCGCCGAGGTCGATCTCGCGGCGACCTCGAAGCTGCGCGACACCCACAAGGATCGCTTCAAGAAGGAGGGCGTCCCGCTCACGTTCCTCGCGTTCATCTGCGCCGCGACGGTGACCGCGCTGCGCGAGAACCCGGACATGAACGCGCGCGTGCTCGACAACAGCTACGTCCGTCTGCGCGACATCAACCTCGGCGTCGCCGTCGACACCGCGGGCGGTCTCGTCGTCCCCAGCATCAAGAACGCGGACCAACTCTCGCTCCGCGGGATCGCTGCGGCGATCGACGATCTCGCCCGCCGCGCGAAGGCCGGCAAGGTCACCGCGGACGATCTCACCGGCACGAGCTTCAGCGTGTCGAACCCCGGGGCGAAGGGCAACCTGTTCGGCGCTGCGATCATCTCGCAGCCGAACGTCGGCATTCTCCGCGTGGGTGAGATCAAGAAGCGCCCCGTCGTCGTGACCCACGACGGCGAGGACTCGATCGCGATTCACCCCGTCATGTACATCGCGCTCTCGTACGACCACCGCATCGTCGACGGCGTCCTCGCCAACTCGTTCCTCTGGCGTGTGAACGACATCCTGACGCGCGGTGAGTTCTCCGTTTGAGGTGCAACTGTTTGAGGTGCAACGATGACTGCCAAGAACCCCGAAGGCCGCGCCCCGCTCGCTGAAGTCGATCCCGAGATCGAGGCGCTCATTCGCCACGAAGAGCGCCGCGAGGCTGACAAATTCCGTCTGATCGCGAGCGAGAACTACGCCTCGCGGGCCGTCCTCGAGGCCTCGGGCTCGTGTCTCACCAACAAGTACTCCGAGGGCTACGCGAAGAAGCGCTACTACGAGGGCCAGCAGTACATCGACGAGGTCGAGGAGCTCGCGAAGGCTCGCATCCGCGCCCTCTTCGCCAAGCCGCTCTCCGATCCCGAGTCGCTGCACGTCAACGTGCAGCCCTACTCGGGCAGCCCCGCGAACCTCGCTGTTTACCTCGCGTTCGTGAAGCCGGGTGAGACCGTGATGGGGCTCGGGCTGCCTGCGGGCGGCCACCTCACGCACGGACACACCGTCAGCATCACCGGCAAGTTCTTCCACAGCGTGCCCTACGGCGTGCGAAAGACCGACCATCGCATCGATCTCGACGAGGTGCGCCGGCTCGCGCTCGAGCATCGCCCGAAGCTCCTCTGGTGCGGCACGACGGCGTACCCGCGCACGTTGGACTTCGCTGCGTTCCGCTCCATCGCTGACGAGGTCGGAGCGATCCTCGCGGCGGACATCGCGCACATCAGCGGGCTCGTCGCTGCGGGGGTCCACCCGTCTCCCGTGGGCATCGCCGACGTCGTCACCTCGACGACGCACAAGACGCTTCGAGGGCCGCGCGGGGGCATGATCCTCTGCAAGGCAGAGCACGCCGCGGCGATCGATCGTGCGGTCTTCCCCGGACTTCAGGGCGGCCCGCACAACCACACGACCGCGGGGATCGCCGTCGCCGCGAAGGAGGCCGCGACCCCGGCCTTCGCCGCGTACGCGGCGCGCATCGTCGAGAACGCCTCGGCCCTCGCCGAAGCGCTCGTCGCGCGCGGCTTCTCGCTCATCACTGGCGGCACCGACAACCACCTCTTGCTGGTCGACATGACGCCGAAGAACATCAGCGGGAAGGTCTTCGCGAAGGCCCTCGATCGCGCGGGCATCGTCTGCAACTACAACGCGATCCCGTTCGATCCGCGCAAGCCGATGGATCCGAGCGGCGTGCGCATCGGCACGCCGGCCGTCACCTCTCGCGGGATGGGTCCCGCGGAGATGCGCAAGCTCGCCGATTGGATGGATCGCGTCGCGACCTCGCAGGCCGAGGCTGATCTCGATCGCATCGCTGCGGAGGTTCGCGAGGTGACGAAGGCCTTCCCCGCTCCAGGGTTGACCGTCTGAGGTTCGACCGCCAGCGCGACCGCGAGCTAAGCTCACCGGCGTGCTGGTCGTCGCACGGATCAAGGTCCCGGTCGCGCTGGTTCCGTGGCGCACGGTGCGCGGCCGCGCGACGCTGGTCGTCAAGGTCTCGTACGATGTCGGCGCTGGCGGCGTAGCTGCGCTCTCACAGCAGCCGGATCCGCTGTCTGACGAGGTCCGCGCGCGAGAGGGGACGCTGCTCTTTCCCTCGGACTACGTGCTCGAGAAGTCTCAGTGCGACGTCATGGTGATCGGTCGCGCGCTCGTCCAGAGCCGAGAGCCTTCGGTGCTCGTTGCGCCGGGCATTCGTAAGGCTGTCGACCGCGAGAGCTTGCTCGGTCCGATGTCCGCCACGCCGCCCTCGCAGCAGCAGGCTCCGCCCGATCAGCGCTGCTCTCTCTCGCTCCCGACCAAGCTGCGGCTCGAGCGGCGCGAGCGATCCATCTCGGTGCTGCTGCCGGGGCCTCTTCCTCAGGTGGCGGTGGTTCGCGGTAGCGCGCTGGGGTTTTTGCCGGTTTCCATCGACGCCGTCGCGATCGATCCGGAGCGCGCGAGGATCGTCGTGACCTCGCGTGCGATCTGCGACCAACTCGATTCGCAGCCTCCCTCGATGGTGGTCGTCGACGTCCTCGGCATGTTGACCGAGGCGGACTTGGACGAGGCGTGGTCGTGGGAGCGCGCCGAGCTGCCTGTGTACGGCGCTTCGGTGGACGAGGGCGACGCCGAGGAGGCGATGTCGGAGACGGTGTCGATTCAGCGCAATCAATCCGCGAGACCGCCCGATCCGCAGCCCGCTGTGGAGCCCTTGATGCACCGGAGCTTCGGTCGCACCGTGCCCATGTCCGTGACCTTCGGGCGCAGTCCAAACGCCTACGCTGCGCCAGCGGACGCGAGCGGAGAGGACGACGATCGCATCACGAGCGTCGGCGAGAGCACCGTCGAGGTCTCGTCTTCGCGGATGCGTGCTGCCGCGCGAGCTCTCGACGACGACGAGAGCACGCACGAGGGCGCGCACGCGACCCGAGCGGCCGCACCCGTGCCCGTGGTGAAGCCGCCCGTCGGCGTGCGGCCCCGAGACCCACGCGTCACGCGCCGAATGCCCGTGAGCGCCGTTCCGCCGTCGGCGATGCCCACGGGCGTCACGCGGCGCATCGACCTGCCACACGAGGTCGAGGGGGTTACCATCAACGACCTCACTGTCATTCTTCGCGAGCTCTTCGCGGCGCCGGGCGATCGCGCCCAGATCCTGCAGAGCCGCAACCTGGGTGAGCTTCGCTTCCGCCTCGTCCAGCGCAAGTGGGTCGAGCACCTCGTCCAAGCGGGCTTCGTAGAGCCCACCGTCAACGACGAAGCGCTGCTCGCGACGCTGCAAAAACTGACACGTCTGTAATCAGGCGCTCGCGCTCCGGAGGATGTCGACCGCAACGGGTCGCACGCCGTCGATGACGAACTGGACGCCGATGACGACGATGATGAGGCCCATCAGCTTGGTGATGAGGGTGAGGCCGGACTTCGGGATGCGTCGCGTGAGCATCGGCGCGACGAGCAACACGAGCAGCGTGAGCGCCAGCGCGAGGATGAGCGCGACGAACAGCGCGGTCTTGTGAATCGCGCTCTCGCTCTGACCCATCAGCACGATGACGGTGGTGATCGCTCCTGGGCCACCGATGAGCGGCATGCCCAAGGGCACGACCGAAGGATCGGTGCCGTCGGTCTCGGGGTTGTTGTCACCGGAGGCGTGCGCGTCGTGCGCCCCGCCCAACATCGGCAGGCCCAGCATGAGAAAGACCAGGCCCCCGCCGATGCGGAATGCATCGATGGTGATCCCGAAGATGCGAAAGAGGAAGGCTCCCGACACCGCGAACACGAGCAAGACGCCGAACGCCACAAGGCACGCGCGGAGCGCGATGCGGCGAATCTCTCGTTGCCCGCGACCACGCGCGAGCGCTGCAAAGACGGGCACCACCGCGATCGGATCGATCACGGTGAAGAGGCTCGAGAAACAAAGCACACCAAAGGAGAGCGCGTTCATGAGTCGTCCTCCTCGTCGATGAATACCGGCTGCATCACCTTGCGCGTCGAAAGCACGAAGGTCGTCTTCACGCGGCCGATGACCTCGGAGGTCGAGAGTCGCTCGAGGAGGAACGTCTCGACGTCGGCGATGTTGCGGACCGCGATCTTCAGCAGAAAATCCTCTTCACCAGCGATGTGGTGGCACTCGAGCACCTCGGGGAGCTTGTCCACGATCGACAGGAACCGCTGATGCAGCGCGATCCCGTGAGCCTTCAGCGTCACGTGGATGAAGGCGATGATCGGGCGCCCCACCTTCGCCGGGTCGACGACAGCCATGTAGCGGTCGATGACGCCGGACTGCTCGAGCTTGCGGATGCGCTGGAGCATGGGCGTTGGGGTCAGCCCCACAGCCTCCGCCAAGGCCGCGTTGGTCATCCGGCCCTGCTCCTGAAGAAGGCGGAGGATCTTCCGGTCGATAGCGTCTAGCGCCAGGGTTGCAGAAGAATCATCCATGAACACATGGTAGCACAGTATATAATTCCGTCAACTGGCGCCAATTTCAGCAGGACATAGTTTGTCATCCCCTGCGCGGAGCAGGATCGAACGCGGCGCTCGCTCCCATCAACGAGCGCGGGCGCCGCGCGACAGCACTCGTCCGAAGAGGAGGGCCGCTCTCACGCGCTGAACGGAGAGGTCCGTCTCCGTCGCGATTTCGTCGAGGGTGGGGCCTCGCCCTGCCGACTGCTTGAGCGCACGGGCCGCGGGGAGGACACGCAGCAGGTCCTCGCGCACCGAAGGATTGAGCTCGCCCACGACACGCCCCGCGCGCTCGAGCGCGTCGATGACCGCATCGATCTCGTCGGGGCTCGCGTCGTGAGGCGCGAGCGCGTCTGCCAACACATCCAACGAGATCGCCTCGTCACCCGTCGTCTCGAGCAGCTGTTGGACGACGAAGTCGAGGCGCATGGCCCGCGAGTCTAGCTGGCTGGTCTGGCTACTTTACGTACATCTGGCCGGCTGCGATGCCGTTGCCTTTGGTGGCAGTCATTACCCACTTGGCCGGCATTGGTGAGGGCGCAGACCATTTGACGCAGGTCCCACTGCCGCCCACGACTGCGTTCGAACCCTGCATGTTGTCGGTCGCGAAGACCTGCGGGGGAATGCCTGGTACGGGACTCACCAAAATGAGTTGGATGTCGAGCTCGGACACGCCAGCTCCTGTCCCGATAATCGTGTAGCACTTCGTCGGGATGAGGGTGACCGCCTGCTCGAGGCTCTGCCCCTCTTGGAAGCTCCCAGCCACGATACCACCCTCTTTTTGCATGCCGTTCGCGTGGGTCGTTTGCAGCTGAAGGAGCGGAATGGTCGCGACAGTTGCAAGGGCTGGATCGATGGGCTGAGCCGGCTTGATCGGCGCGGGGCCCGAGCCGGGGAAGCCCGGCACGGGGAAGCCCCCCGGCTGAGTCGGCTGCGGCTGCGGCTGCGGCTGCGGAGTCGGCTGCGGCTGCGGTTGCGGCATCCCCGGAATCGGGAACGGCGGATAGGGGAACTGCGCGGTCGGCTGCGGCTGAGGTTGAGGCTGCGGTTGCGGCTGTGGCTGTGGCTGCGGCTGATATGGGGGATAGGGTTGGCCATAACCGGGTTGGCCATAACCAGGTTGACCATAACCGGGTTGGCCATAACCGGGTTGGCCATAACCGGGTTGGCCATAACCGGGTTGACCATAACCGGGTTGACCATAACCGGGTTGACCATAACCGGGTTGACCATAACCGGGTTGCCCGTAGCCGTAGTTGGGGCCCTCGTTCTGCTGGGGTTTCTCACAGGCGGAGAGGAGCGAGACGAGGGCGAGAGATGCGAGCGACGACGAGCGAGTCACGACGAAGCCTCCTTGGAGCGACGCTTTCCTGCGGAATTTCGTGCGGTGCGCATTGGACCTACAGGGATTGACGCAGCACGAACCAGGCTATTCTTGGACCAGCGAGGTCGCGTCTTACGCGTATGATACCGCAAGAAGCGAGTTCTCGCCGCGAGGCTGGAGGTTCCGTGTGAAGACGACTGGTAAGAGCATGTTCGTGACGTGGGCAGTGGGCTTGTCCGCCACGCTGCTAGCGGGTTGCCCCAGCAAAGAGGCCGAGTACGTCGACGACACTCCAGCTACCAACACAGCCCCCCCGCCGCCCACGAACACGATTGCGACCTCGGGCGGGTGCGATCAGCTGTCGATGGCGAGTGCCATGTCCATCCTGGCAAGTCGCGCTGCCACTGAGGCGAAAGACATGGCCCCTGAGGGCTCGATCTCCTGCGGCAATGTCGCGCAAGGCGGAACTTGGCAGGGACAGTCCGTCGTGCTCCAGCCAGGCTATTGCTACACGATCCTGGCGCAGGGTCTCCCCAACGTTACGGAGATCGATATCACCTTGATGGCAGACGCGACGGCAATGGGCTTTCCAATTCAGGCTGGGCCCTTCACGGCTGTACCGCTGCTCGTCGACAACTCGTCCGGCAATGCTGCAATGGCCGGCCCCTGTTACAAGTTTCCACTCGGCGCCCTCTCGGTGCCCGCCAAGGTCATGTTGCGAGCGCGCGGTGGTTATGGCCCAGTCGCGGCGCAGGTCTATCGCCGTCCTGGGTGACCTTCTCGAGGCCCCAATTCTCGAGACCCCAATTCTCGAGATCCACAAAAGCAAAATGACCGCATAGCGCGGTCATTTTGCTCGAGTCGCCAGTAAGCCCCAGAGGCTGGCTACCAATAACGGCGACTGTCAGGTTGGAGAGCCCCTTTGATGGCTCCCCGTCCACATCAGGCCATAGCCTCTTTGATCGCCTTGATCGGCCGCGCGCGGACCGACTTGGAGGCGGGCTTCGCCGGGATGGTGATGGGCTCCTTGGTCTTCGGGTTGAAGCCCGGGCGAGCCTTCGTGGCCGGCTTGTTGACGACGCGGAACTTGGCGAAGCCGGGGAGCGTGAAGACCTTGCTCTTCTTCAGCTCCTTGTGACCGACGTCCACGAGAGACTCGAGGATCTGCTTCACCTGCTTACGAGTGATCTCCTCACCAATCGCCTCGGCGATCGCGGTGATGAGACCATTCTTGCTCATTGCCTTCTTCGCGCCGCCACCAGCGGCCGCCTTCTTCGTTGCCATTGAGAGCCTCCATCGTGGCGGGACGCCAGGCCCCACCGCAGTCATCCTGTTCAGCGGATCACGCGACTCGTGGGCCGCCTGAACAGTGCACCTAAAGTACACACGTTTTCTTGGGCGAAAAGAGGGAATTTGCGATCGGGCCTCACAAAACGACCGAATTTACCGTCCGGGCGTGGGGCCGATTGATTTTGAGGGCGCAGATCCCTGGATTTTTCCGAGCTGAAACGACTCCAACGCGATTCGGAGCGCAGCGCCTCAATAGATAATATAGACAACAGGCGATCATGGCTCGAACGCGAGCCATGGTCGCCTCCTACCTCGGCGCTCTCGATTAGACGCCGAGTGACCGCAAGAGCTCGCGGGCTGCGTCGAGGTTCGGATCCTCTGCGAGCGATTTGTCGAGCATCATCTTCGCGCGCCGTGCATCACCTTGGCGGGCCGCGATGCTCCCGAGGTGGAAGTACGCGATCGCTCGATCCTGTGGGGACACACCGGAAGCGCCATCGCTCTTCAACAGAGTGACAGCTCGGAAAGCGCGCTGCGCGACGTCTTGCTCGTCGAGGTCGATGGCGAGCTGGCCGAGCTCGAGCGCGATGCCACCGTTCTGGGGCTGATTGTCAAATGCCTTGACGAGTGCCTCGAGCGCTTCGGTCAGGTTGCCGCTCTTCGACTCGACCCGATAGAGCGCGTAGAAGGCTTGGCCGAGCTCACGCGAGCGCTTGCCTTTGTGGCTGTTGATGATGGCGCCGAGCATGTTGCGCGCCTCTTCGGGCCTGCCGACTGTCGCGAGGGCCTCGGAGCAGAGCTGCAAACAATCCTGGTCCTCGGGCTTCAGGTTGCGGGCTTCGTCGAGGACCGCGAGCGCGCGCTCGGCCATCGCGGGCCCGGTCGAAGACTCACCGGTGCCGTAGAGCAGCAAACGCGCTGCTTCGAGGAGCTTGTCGAAGCGAGCGTTCGTGTCCTCGACGCGACGGGCCTCGTCGGTGAGGAGCTCAGCGAGCTCGATGACCGCGCCCGTCTCCTCGTAGATCGCGCGGAGCGCAGTCCGGAGCGCGACGTTGTCTGGAGTCGCCGCGACCGCGCGCTCGAGTCCAGGGCGCGCGATGCTGAGCCGCTGCGAGCGCTGAGCGCACTCGAAGAGGCGAATCGCGATGTCGGTGAGCTCTTCGTTCTTCGCCAAGCCGACGGCGCGCGCGTATGCGAGGGCGGCGGCGTCGAACCGGGTCGCGAGCTCTTCGATGCGGCCGAGCGATCGGAGCGCGCGGACGTCTTGCGGAGACCGTCGCAGGACCTCATCGATGGTGTTTCGAGCGCCGTCGATGTCTCCATCCGCCGCAGAAACCTCGGCGAGGCGGAGCTGAATATCGGCCTCGCTGCGACGAGATGCGTTCGGATCGCGTGCGATACGACCCAGCGCGGCCTCCAAATGCGCGCGGAGCTCCTGCGCATATTGGCCGCCGCTCTTGTCGAACGCAGCCTCGAGATCGTCGAGCGCTGCGTCGCTCTGACCGATCGCTTCACGGAGGACGGCGCGAGAGAAGAGGAGCCACGCGTCCGACGGATCGGCGGCGAGCGCCGTCGCGACGGCGTCGATCGCGCGCTGATGTTGGCTCGAGTTCGCGCACGCATCCATGAACGCGAACAGCGTGTCGCGGTCCGTGCGGTCGAGCGTGAGCGCCTCGTCGTAGAGCTCGACAGCCTCGCGTGCGTCGCCGTCGGTCTTCATCGTCTCGGCGGCGGCGAGCAGCAGATCCTTGCGGATCTTGGGATCGGTGACGAACCGCGACTCGACCGCGGAGATGCGCGCGAGGCCGACCTTGTCGTTCCGCTCGGTGTAGAGCTCGGTCAAGCGCTGCTTGAGCACCGGGCTGCGCGGGTTGGCTTTGAAGCCCGTGAGCAGCGCTCGCTCGGCCCCCGGGGGATCGCCCGCCTCGAGCTTCGCGTCGGCGCTGCGAATGGCGAGCTCCACGGCAGCGTCGCCGGTCTCGAGCTCGAGCAACCGGTCGAGGAGGTCGCCGAGCGCGATCGAGTCCTCGCGCTTCGAGTGGAGTCGAACGACAGCCCGGAGCGCGGCGAGGTTCTTGTCGTCCCAGTCGAGCGCGCCGTGGAACGCGTCGAGGGCGGCGTCCTCGTCACCGCCGCGCTCGCGTAGCGCCGCGAGGCGGTGATAGAGCGCGACGACGCGGGGCTTGTCCTCCGCGTCCTTCGCGACGTCGAGCTGGCGCTCGAGCAAGACGATGAGCTTGTCGTCGCGGCCCGTTGCCTCGTACAGCCGTTCGAGCAGCTGCGCGGCCTCGGTGTTCGAGGCGTCCTCGTCGATGGCTTCAGCGAGGACGTCCGCCGCGCGATCGGGGTCGGTCGTCTCGATCATCTTCGCGAGGGCGAGGCGCATCGTCGCGCGCTCGCGCGGCTCGTCGACGAGCGGGATGGTCTCGTCGATGAGCGCCGCCAGCGAATCGGTGTCGTTCCGCTTTCGGTGCAGATCTGCGAGCGGCTGCCAGACCTCACGGTCCGCCGGTTCGCGCTTGCGCAGCGTCTCGTAGAGCGAGATCGCGCGCGGCAGATCATCGAGCACGCGAGCCGCGAGATCCGCGACGCGCAAGAGGATGGCGCGCTCCTCGTTGGGGTCGGAGACGCGCGCCGCGCGCTCCCACAGATCGGCTGCCTCGCGAGCGTCGCTCTGACCGAACCGAAGCTCGGCGAGCGCGTTCAAGGCCCAGGTCGAATCCGTCGTGTCGTCGTCCTTGTTGGTCGGGACGATGCGGCGGAGCAGCCGCTCGCTTAGCGCGGGCTCCTCGAGCTCGAGAGAGACCTCGTAGGCCTCGCGCAGATTCGGGACGGGGTCGAGCTCCGACTCGGAGAGCAGCTCGAGGGCGTCGATCAGCGTGCGCTTGCGACCTCGCTCACGAGCAAAGTCCTCGAGCAATCGAGCGAAGCGCGGGTCCTTTTGGGTGACGGCGATGCCGGCGCGGATGCGGTTCTCGAGTCGATCGCCGTCGGCGTCCTCCCTCGCGGCGCGCTCGAGGAGCGCGAGCGCGTCGGCGACACGCGCGTCGGCCAACCGGATCTCGTAGAGGCGGTAGTGCTGGTCCGCGATCGCGGCGAACGCCGCGCCCTCTTGCGTCGCGAGCTCGACGATTTGCTCGAGGATCGCCGCGTGGCGCTCCGCGGGTACGGTCTTCGTCGCGACGAGTCGGCTGAGCAAATCCTCGAGGTGCGCGAGCAGGCGCGTGCGATCCGCTGGCTTCGGCTGCGCGGAGGGCTCGGACCAGATCTCGAGGACAGCCTCGAGTGTTTCGACGGCGCGGAGCTCGTCGTGAAGCTCGTGTTCGGCGATGAGCGCGGCGCGGAGGAGAATGTCCGCGCGCTGTGAAGGCTCTGTTTGAGCTGCGTCCGCGGAGGCCCTCAGCACGTCGAAGAGCTTGCCGAGTTGACCGAGCTCACTGAGCACGGCGCGCACGCGAGCCTCGATCTCGGCCGAGCGGGGCACCAGTTCGAAGGCCGAAAGCGCGAGCCGAACAGCTTCGTCGGGATCGTTGAGCCGCTTGGCTTTGAGCTCGGCGAGCGAGATCGAGAGGCGTGCCCGCTCGTCGGCGGCGAGCGAGGTGTCATCGAGCTGCGAGGCTACCGCCCGCGCGACGAGGTCGTGGTAACCCCGGCGCTCGAGCGCGAACACGAGCGAACGTTGCTCGAAGAGGTTGTCGCGCGTGGCCTCGAAGGCCGACTCGATGAACTCGTTCTTTCGATCGGCTTCTTTCTGGCGCTCGGCGATGAACGCGAGCTCCACCAAGACATGAGCCTGGCTGACCGGCGCGCCGGGCGTGCCCGCGAGGGCTGCGGCAGGCCGCTCGCCGCGTTGAGCGCGCAGGACGAGCAAGAGTGCGCGGTACGTGCGCTGCGCCCTCAGGAACTGGCCCTCCTCGATCGCGACCTCACCGAGCAGGCGCAGCACGCCGCCGTGCGCCGGATCGATCTTCGACGCGGCGTCGAGCTCGGTGAGCGCGGTCGCCTTGTCCTTGTTCGCGAGGGCTAGCTTCGCGATCTCGAAATGGACGAGCGCACGCTCCTTGGGCTTGCGTGTCCCGAACTCAGCGAGGATGCGCCCGAGCACCGCGCGCGCCTCGTCCGAGCGAGTCGCCATGCGGAGGGCGTCGGCCAAGGCAAAGAGCGTCGGCAAATCATCGGGCTTCGCCGAAGAAGCGCGCTCGAGCAGAGTCACCGCGTCGCTCGGGCGGTCGAGCTTCTGGGCGTAGATCTGAGCGGCGTCGCGCAGTCGTTCGATGCGGCCGGGGACGTCCGGAGCGGACTCAGCTTCGTCCTCGAGGAGTTTGGCGAGAGGCTCCCAAGCCTCGGCGCCGCGGTAGATCGTCGCGAGCGTGTCGCGAACGCGTGAGCTCGCGCGGCCCTCTTGGACGGCGCGCTCGAGCTTCTCTCGCGCTCGCTCGACCTGGCCGGCGCGACCGTACGCGGTCGCGAGCCTCAGCGAGAGCTCGTCATCCACACCGCTGCCCGACGCGCGCCGGGCCTCGGCGAGGCGCTCGAGGACCGCGGCTTCGTCTGCGTTTTGACCGGCTCGCTCGAGGAGCCGTGCGAACGCGTCGAGGTTCTCGTCCGACGGATCGAGGTCCACCACGCGGCGGAAGCTCTTCGCTGCGCGCGCGACATCCTTGAGCTGCGTGTCCGCGAGCGACGAAGCGCGCTGGAAGAAAGCGAGCGCGCGCCCAGCATCGAGCTTCGCGAGGAGCTCACCTTGGGACTCGCTGAGGGCGCAGAGCTCCGCGTGCGAGCCCTTCTTCTCGAGCTGCGCGACGAAGAGTCGAACCGAGGGCTCGTGAAGCGGATACTCGCCGAGAGATTTGCGCAGGACGCCGAGCGCTTGCTCGGTGACGCCGAGCACGACGAGGAGCTCCGCCTGCAGCAAGCGAAGCCGCGCGCGGTTCTCGGGCTCCGTAGTGCCCTCGGCCATGCTGCCGTAGAGCCGCGCGAGGTCCCGCTTCTTGTCCTGCTTTTCGTAGAGCGCGGCGAGCTCCTCGGCGGAGCCCACGTCGGACGGATCGTCCGCGTAGAGCTTCTCGAAGAGCGTGATGGCCTGCTCTGGGGTGGAGAGGCGCGCGGCCTCGGCGATGTAAGCGCGGGAGCGCGCGCGAGAGACCTTGAGCGCCGAGGCTGTGAGGTAGAGGTCCTTCAGCTTCGGGAGCTCGCCTCGCTCACGGAGGATCGGATCGATGACCTCCACGGCCCATGCGAGCGCCTCTTCGGCCTCGTCGTTCGCGTCGACCTGGAGCTCGGCTGCGAGGGTCGCGCGCAGCCGATCCGCGATGGCGAGCGCTGCGGTGTGATCACCCAGCGTGCGGAGCGCGACCGTCGCGGCCTCACGGAGGAGGGCGGCGTCCTCGTTCTTCAGTGTCGCGAGCGCGAGCAGCGCGTCGACGAGGAGCTGACCCGGGGTCGAGCGTCGATGCGCGACCAGCTTCTTCAGGACCTCGACGTCGCTCGGCACGCGCGCGTGCGCGGCGGCGAGCAAGCCCTCGACGAGCCCCGCCGACTCCGTGGGAGCGGGCGCCGCGACGCGGACCGCCCCCGAGGCCCAATCGCTGGTGAAAACCAGCAAATTGCGCGCTACGTCGGCGGGGATATCCTCGCGCGTCGCGAGGGCGGGCAGGAGGTGCGGCGCGACGAGATCCCATCGCCCCGAGCGCTGCGCGCGCGTGAGAAGGATCGCCGCGAGCCCCTCGACCTCGGGCCTCAGCGAGAAGGCCTGCAGCGTGCGCTCGAGCGCGCGCAGATCGCCATGACCGAGCTCCTCTTCGAGCTCCGCTGCGCGCATGAGGATCGCGCACTTTTCGAGATCGTCGTCGGCCGCGAGCAGCCGCGCCGGCGCCAAAGCGAGCAGCCGATCGAGCTGCCCGCTCTCGGTGAAGCTCGTCGCGAGCACGCGGACGCCCTTCGCGAAGATGGCGCGCTGCTCGGGATCTTTGGGTGAGAGCGCCCCGATCAAGGTCTCCAGGCCGCCCTGCGCGCGTGCGCTCGAAGGCACGTGTTTCAAGGCGATCACGAAGGCGCTCAGCGCCGCGGTCGTGTCGTTGCGCCGACGCTCGACCTCTCCGAGGCGCGCCGCGAGCGAGCTCTTGCGCTCCGGCTCGGTCACGCGGGCGACCTCGGCGCGGAGTAACGTGGACAGATCGTCGAGCCGGTTCTCCGACTGGAGGCACTCGTCGAGCTCGTCGACGAGGTCGTCCGTCGCGCCGTGCTTGTCGATCGCGGTCTGATAGGCCGCGATCGCGCTCGCTGCGTCGCCGAGGATTCGCGCGTGGATGCGCGCGATCTCGACGCGATCGGCCTGCGCGTCCTCGGCGACCGTGGTGCTGTCGGCGCGCGCGGTGAGCACCGCGACGAGCGCGCGCGAGTCACCGAGCAGCCGCAGGTTGTCGACGAGCTTGGTCAGGACCTCGAGATCGGACGGTGACTGCTCGAGCCACGCTCGCAGCGACGCGACGGCGCGCTCGCGGTCTCCGATGACCTCTTCGGCGATGCGAGCGGCCTCGACGAGCGCCGCGCGTCGAGCAGCGGGCTCCTCTTCGAGCTCGGCGAGTCGCTCGAGCACCGCGCAGCGCTCGGCCTCGCGGCCTGCGGCGCGGAGGTCGTCGTCGAGCTTCCGAGCCGCCGCGCGCGCGGCGTCGGGGTCCTCGTCACTGCGCGCGAGGATCGCCAGATCGATCGTGATCGCGAGCGCGTCGTCTGCGAGATCGGCGCGCGCGATCGAGGAGGCCTTGCGCAGCAAGCGAAGGCTGCGCGCGCGATCGGGCTCGACCTCACCCAAATCGCGCAGCGCGTTCACCACGTCGCCGAGGAGTCCGCGATCCACTCCGGCGGCGCCCAACACGGCGTCGAGCGCGGCGTGCTCCTCCTCTTCGGACGAAGAGAGCGCGACCTCGGCGAGCGCGGCCGCGAGCGCGCCGGCGCCGTCACCGAGCCGCGCGCGGCGCTCCGCGAGCTCGCGAAGCGTCGCCACGCGAGCGGCGGATTCCATGGGGAACTCGAGCGAGATCTCGAGGGCGCGCGCGGCCTTCTCGGCGTTGCCGTCGAGGGCATAGAGCGGCTCGAGGAGAGCCGCGGCGCGCTTGCGCATCGGGTGTGCGCCGGGGACCGCGTCGGCGAGTCGACGGAAGCGCAGCCGCTTCTTGCGGCTCGCGGCGTCTCGAGCGAGCGAAGCCGGCGCGGCCGTGCTCGCAGGCGCGACCGAAGCCGGAGACTCTTCACGAGCCGTCGCGTCGAGCCAGCGCTCGACCATCGCGACCACCTCTTCATCACCGGCCTCGACGAGGGGCTGCACGGCCTCGAGCGCTTGCTCGAGATCCTCGAGCGCGGTCTCCCACAAGCCAGCGACGCGAAGGCGGGTCGCGCGCGCATCGTCCCCGTTGAGACGGGGCACGCGCGCCATGAGCAGGTCGATGAGAGAGCGCGGCTTGTTGTGCCGTTCGTAGAGCCGCTCGAGCTGCGCCTCGAGCTTCGTGTCGGTCGGTCGAATGTCGCGTAGCCGCTCGAGGTAGCGGATGGCGCGCTCGTTGTCGCCCGCGAGGTCGCGCGCGACGTCGACGGCGTCCTCGAGGATGAGCGACCGACTCTCGTCGTCGGCCTGCGTAGCTATGACATGGTCATAGAGATCGAAGAGCTCCTGCCAACGCTCCGCGGCGTTGTAGATGAGCTTCAGCCGCTCGAACGCCCACGTGGCCGAGGGCGCCACGTCGACGATGAGGCGCAGCATCTTGGTCACGAGCTCTGCGTCGTCGAACCACTCCTCGTGGAACGCCACGCCTCGCTCGCCGATCCGCAGCGAGACCTCTTCGGGCAGCGAGCGCGCGCCCTCGAGCACGGCGCGGTAGGCCTCGGCGACGGGCATCGGGCGCTTGACCGTGCGCGCGAGCTCTTCAGCGCGATCCCAGAACTCCTCGAGATCGGGCACGCGTCGCGCGGCGGTCGCCGCGACCTCGAGCGCCGCAGCGGGGTCCTCGTCGAGGCACCCGAGCCACGCTTGATACAGCCGACCGAGCCCCTCCGAGCCGCCGAGGGCCTCGGGCTTGGCGACGCGCAGCATCGCTTCGAAAATCGTAGCGCGCTCGGCGGGCTCGGTGAGCGCCTCGGCGATCTGCTCGAGCATCGCCGCGGCGCGCCCGGCGAACTCGGCGGCCTGCGGGTTCTCCTGCGCGGCCTCGAGCGCCGCGAGCGCCGCGCGACGCAGCGTCGGCTCGGCCGCGTGGGTCGCGGCGAAGCTCTCGACCGCGTCGAGCGCGCTGCCGACGTCCCCCGTTTTGTCGAGGTGGAGGCGCGCGAGCTCACACGACAGCCGCGCGCGAGCGTCGTCGTCTGCGGCGACGTCGATGCGTCGTTGGAGGAACTGGGCCGCGCCTGCAAACTCTCCGCGGCCCTCCTCGAGCGCTTGTCGATCGGCCAAGACCTCGTCGTCGGACGGGTACTCCTCGAGCAAGCGATCGAGAGAAGCAGCGGCCTTCGCTGCGTCCTTCGCGACGTCGCGCTCGAAGCGGAAGAGCTCGAGACGCCGCGTGCGAGCGTCGTCCCCCGAGGCTCGATCGGCGCGATGTTCGAGCAGATCGCGGCGGATCGGAACGAGCGCCGCGTCTTGCGCGTGGCTCGCGAGCAGCGCGTCCAGCGAGTCGATGACGTGGTCGTCCTCGGTCGCTGCGAGGAGCGACGCGAGCGTGGACGCGGCCTCGACGATGCGGCCCGCCCGCGCCAACACGTTCGCGCGCGCGATCGCTGTGTCGTGTGGTTGCGCGCCGTCGCCTGCGAAGCGCTCCTCGATGGCGGCGATGATGCTGAGAACCTCGTCGGCGAGAGGGGCCTCACCCGGCACGGGGTCGGCGAGCGCGGCGACGTCCATCACCAGCGCGACGCCCTCTTCACGCGAGTCGGCGAGAGCGACGAGGCGCTTGGTCGCGTTGAGCAGAGCCGCTCGATCGCCAGCCTGCGCGTGGATGTCGACCAGGCGCTCGAGCGCTGGCTTGGTCGCGGGCTGGTAGGCGAGGACGCGCTCGTAGTCGCGAGTCGCGCGCGCGACGTCCTCCGCGGCGGCTGCCTCCTCGGCGGCTTGGAAGAAGATCTCCGCCGCGCGCGCAGGATCACCGCTGCGATCGCCGACGAGCGAGCCGAGCTTCTCGAGCGCGGAAGCGCGCTCCGCGCCCGCACCGGCGTGGTGCACGTAGCGCTCGGCGACCGCCACGAGGAGCGGCACGTCGACCTGGTTCTGCGCGATCTCCTCGATCGACGCGAGCTTGGTCATGTCGACCTCGAGCTCGGCGGTCGCGAGGGCCTCGCGATAGTGGTGCACCGCGGACTCTGTCTCGCCCGCGAGCACCGCGGTGTCCGCGAGCCGCAGATCGACCTCTGCCCCCTCGAGGGCGCCGGTCACCAACGTGCGCTCGGTGAGGAGCTCCTGGTAGAGGTCGTGGAAGCGCTGCGCGCCCTCCAGCGTGGAGAGCACGGCCGCGCGCAGCGCGTGATCCGCCGGCAAGAGCTCGAGGCCCTCGCGGTACGCGGCGAGCGCGGCGTCGACGTCTTGGAGAGACTCGCGCTGCACCTTGCCGATCGCGAGGAACAGCCCGCGCTTGCGATCGTCGCTGCCAGGCCTGGCGAGCGCCGCGCGATAGAGCGAGATCCGCTCGTCCGGCGAGCCCTGCTCAGCCAGCAAATGATCGACGCGTTCGAGGATGTCCTCGTTGTCCGGCTCGAGCTCGAGCACGCGCCGATAGGCCTCGATTGCTTTAACGCTGTCAGCGCATTCCGCGTAGGCCTCGCCCGTGCGCTGCGCGAGCCGCGCGATGGACGGGTGATCGGCTTTGCGATCGCGGAGCGCGGACGCGAGGGTCTCGGCGATCGCGGCCTTCGACGGGCCACGATCCGAGGGGCCGATGCGCTCGAGCCAGCTCGGCACCTGATCGAGGTCGTGCGTCACGGCCTCTCTCAAGCCGCGGCCGGCGAGGAAGAGCGCTTTGATTTTGTCTTTGTTGAGAGCGCGCACGCCCTCGTGGGCCTCGGCGAGCGCGGCCATGCGCTCCTGAGGATCGCCGTGAAGATCGGCGACGACCTCGAGCGCGGCGACGAGGGCCGCGTGGTCGTCGTCTCCGCGGTGGACCGGCGCAAGGATCGACGCGGCCCGCAGGCGGACCTCGTCCGTGCCTTGCTGCATGAGCGCGGTGAGGTGCGCGCGCGAGCGAGCCTCGTCGGGTCTCGCCTCGAGGACCTCGGCGAAGGCGCTGACCGCGTCGTCGACGCGATCGACCGCGAGCAGAGCCTCGCCCAAGCGCGCGAGCAACACGGCGCGCTCCTCGGGCTCCGCGAGGTGCAGCTCGGAGTCGAGCACCTCGACCAGCGCAGCGCGGTTCTCGGGGAGCTCGGCGAGGCCCGGAGCCTCGAGCAGCGGCAGGAGCTCCGCGTGGATGTCGCGCGCGGCGCCGTGCTCGGCGCGGATGCGCAAGAGCAGCGCGAGACCACCGGCGAGATCCTTCACCTGCTCGACCTTGAGGAAGGCCGCGCGCATGAGGAGCTCGCGTCGCTCGTCGCCGACCTCCAGGCGATTCGCGCGAATCTCGAGGACCTCTGCGAGCGTCGCGAAGTCGCCGCGAGCCTCGAGCAGCCGCTCGAGCTCGCTCGGCTCGGCGTCGGGGTCGAGCTCGAGCGCGCGCTTGCGAGCCTGGATCGCCGACGTGAGATCCTTGAGATCGGACTCGTAGATCGTCGACAAGAGGTTCAGCACCTCGAGCCGCTCGGCGGGCTCGGGCGAGGTCTTCGCGATGATCTCGAGGACCGGCGCGAGGGCCTTCGGCTCCTCGACGAGCGTGCGCATCGTGCGCGCGGCCTCGAGGAGGACCTCTCCCTCCGCCTGCTCGAGGACGCCCTGCAGGATCACGCGCGCGCGCTTCGGATCACCGAGCTCCGCGAGGAAGCGCGCTGACTCGAGGTTGATGCGCGTGCGCGCCCCGGCGTCTTTGACCGCGGCCGCGGCGCGCTGCAGGAGCTTGCTCGCGTCGGCTTGTTTGCCGAGCTGTCGCGCGAGCACGACGTAGTGACCGCGCGCGACGTCGTCCGACGGATCGGCGGTGAGGACCGCTTCGAAGTTGGTGTACGCAGTCGCGTCCTCGCCGAGCTCGAGCAGGATCAAGCCGAGCCTGCGCTGAGCCTCGGCGCGCTTCGGTCCACGGGCCTGCTCGATCTGCACGCCGAGCATCTGCGCGACGCCGGTGCGGTTGCCCTCGGCTTCGAAGACGCGCTCGAGCGCGCCGGCGGCGCGCGCGCCGACGACCTTGTTCGCGAGCAAACGGTTCGCGAGCTTCCTCGCGATCTCGTTCGCGGGGTCGAGGCCGAGGACCTCCTCGACGTGACCGATCGCGCGCTCGATCTCGGGGATGCGATCGTCGTAGAGCGCGAGCAAGCGGAGCCGCACCGCGAGCTTGCGCTCGTCGGACGGGGGAGGATCGGCCTGCAAGCTCTGCTCGAGCGCGCGCGCGACCTCACCGAATTTGTTGGCGGCCTCGAGGCCGGCGCACACCGCATCGACCGCGTTCGGGTCGGATGGATCGAGCCGCAAGAGCTGCTGCGCGATCTTCACCGCCTTCTCTGGCTCGGCGTCGCGCACGAGGTTCAGCGCCGCGCGCAGGTGAGAGACCGCGGTCTCCTTGTCGGTCTTCGGACCGACCGCCGCGAGGTGGAGCGCGACGAGCTTATCGGTCTCGCCTTTGTCCTCGAGGATGCGCTGCAGCTGCGAGAAGGCCTCGGGGTGACCCGGCGCCAACGCGAGCACGCGCTCGAGCGCGGTCTGCGCGCCGTCGATGTCGCCGAGCGCGCGCACGAAGAACCGCGCGGCGTTCAGGAAGATCTGCGCCTGATGGGCCGGGGGCATGATGCGCACGCGCCGGTCCTGGTTGAGCTTCTCGTAAGCGAACGCGAGCTCGCTCAGCCGATCATCACGCAGCGCCGCCGCGTGAAGCTTGTCCCAGAGCTCGGGGTTCGACTGCCCCCGTGCCATGGCAACGACCAGGACATCGAGGACAGCGGCCTCGTTGTCGAGTTGATCATCGAGGTACGCCGACAGCGTCTCGATGCGAAGCGCCGGGCCCTTGCTCCCCGTTTCCATTGATAAGCGGCTACGTTATCAGCGAAAGGTCAAGTTGCGGCAAAGGGACATGGCGGGGTTTCGACGGCGAACCTTCATCGGTCGCGCGCTCGCGGCGGGCATCGCGCACATGCTTCCCCACCTGGGCTCGCGAGCAGCCTCGGCGGCCTCGGGCAGTTCGTTCGAGGTCAAACAGTTGAAGGTCAAAGGAAAGCACGCGAGCCGCTTCGACCTGGTCGTTCCAAGAACGCAACGCGGCAATCAGCCGCTGCGACTGCTCATCGCGCTCCACGGCCTCGGGGAGTCGGGCGACCCCGAAGATGGAGCGAAGGCTTGGGTCGATCGCTACGGTCTGGGTTCAGCGCTCGACCGACTCTCGACGCCGCCGGTCGAGAGGACCACCAAGCTAGCGTACTTCTCCGACGCACGGCTCGACGAGATCAACGCGGCGCTCAAGCAGGCGCCGTTCGCGGGCCTCGCGATCGCGTGCCCGTTCACGCCGAACTTCAAGAAGGAGCCTGACCGCGCCACTGCGGTTCGCGAGTACGGCGACTGGCTCGTGAACGATCTGCTGCCGCTCGCACGCAAGGAGTCGGGCGCGGACACGAGCGCGGCGAACACCTCGATCGACGGCTGCAGCATGGGCGGGCCGTACGCGCTCGACACGTTCCTCGCGCACCCGTCGGAGTTCGGCGCGGTCGGCGTCGTGCAGCCTGCGTTCGGCGCGCATCGCGCGCCCGGTTATGCGGAGCGACTCGCCGACGCCGCGTCGAAGAACGGGGCGCTGCGGATCCACTTGCTCTCGAGCTCGGAGGATCCGTTCCGAGAGGCGACCGAGACCCTCGCGAAGGAGCTTTCCAAGCGCAAGGTCAGCCATCGGCTGCGCGTCCCGCAGGGGCCTCACGACCAGCCTTGGCTGCGCGAGACCGGCACGATCGAGATGGTGCTCTTCCACGAGGGGCGCTGAGCCCGCGAGCGCTCAGGCCTCGCCGATCGTGCGCATGGCCATTCCCATCGCGGGCGCCACGCCGATGAGCGCGTGCGCGGCCTCCCATCGACGATCGAGCTCGACGTCGAACAAGAGCTTCTCGTCGAACGGTGCAGGCAGCCACGCGCCGTGGGCGATCTCGGTCTCGAGCTGGTTCGGTCCCCAACCGCTGTAGCCGAGGAACACGAGCCGCCGACCGATGTCGACGTGCGTGGGCTTGCCCTTGTCGGCGAGGCCCTTCAGCGTGGGGCCGAGATCGCTCGCGAGCTTGTCGAAGGCCTCGCGGCTCGAGCTGATGCGCACGATCGGGCTGACGTCGATCGCGCCTGCGGGCTGGCCGCCGATCTTCGGGTCGCCGATGAGGACCCAGCCCGAGCCAGGCTCGACGGGACCACCCGAGTGGACGGGCCCCGAGGCGTGCGACCACTCCTGCCCGTAGCCCGCGAGGCTCATGACCTCGCCGAGGACGAGCGGCGCGATGCGGTTGATCACGAAGCCGAGCGCGCCCTGCGGTCCGTGCATCGCGAGGAGCACGACCGTCCGCTCGAAGTTCGGATCACCGAGCGGCGGCGACGCGATGAGAAACCCAGGAGCAAGCGCAGCTGACATACGATAGGATTCCTGGGGAGAAAAGCGGTTCGCGCGAGCGCGGTGGCGACGCGCACGCCTTGCGGCCACGGCGGTGCCGTGCAGACCACTCGCTTGAGTGGAGCCCAGCCTCGTCGAGCTCGATTTCCACGCGGGTACGCTGCGTGTGCGCGGGTTGGACGGCTCGACGCCGCTGCCCGAGCGCCTCGCCCTCGCGAACCTCGTCGGACTCGCGGACGCGCGAGGCACCGCGCTCGCGCGATCGACCTCGCGCCCTCGTGCTGGCGCTGCGCGCGGAGGGGATCACCTTCAAGGACACCGCGCGCGCTACGCCGGGCTCGAGCTCCCCGTTCGAGCGGTGCGTTCTCCCTATCCACATCAGGCCGAGGCCGTGCGCGCGTGGCTCGCGTCCTCGGGGCGAGGCGTCGTCGTGCTCCCGACGGGCGCGGGCAAGACCTTCGTCGCGTCGCTCGCGATCGAGGCGAAGAAGCGGAGCGCGCTCGTCATCGTCCCCACGCTCGACCTCCTCGCCCAATGGGCCGAGGGCCTGCGCGCGACCTTCGCGGTCGAGGTCGGGATGGTCGGCGGCGGCTCGTTCGAGCTGCGCGATCTCACGGTGACGACCTACGACTCGGCGCACCTCCACATGGATCGCTTCGGCAATCGCTTTGGGCTCGTCGTGTTCGACGAGTGCCACCACCTGCCGAGCGACGCGAACGCGACGGCCGCGCGCATGTCGCTCGCGCCGTTTCGACTCGGCCTCACCGCGACGCCCGAGCGCGCCGACGGCCGCGAGGACGCGTACGCCGAGCTCATCGGGCCCATCGTCTATCGACGCGACATCACCGAGCTCTCGGGGCACTACTTGGCTCCATACGAGACCGCGCGCATCGCCGTGCCTCTCAGCGACGCCGAGCGCGCCGAATACGAGAGCGCGCGCGCCGAATACGTCGGCTTCATCCGCGCGACGGGGATCGACATGTCGTCGCCCGACGGGTGGGGGCAGTTCCTCATGCGCTCGTCGATCAGCGACACGGGTCGTCGCGCGTTCGCCGCGTACCGCACGCAGAAGCGGCTCGCCCTCGCGGCGCCGGGCAAGCTCGATCACCTCGAGCGCCTGCTCCGCCTCCACCGCGCCGATCGCGTCATCATCTTCACCGAGGACAACGCGACCGTTCACGAGATCTCGCGGCGCTTGCTGCTGCCGCCGATCACGCACCAGACCAAGGTCAAGGAGCGCGCCGAGATCCTCGCGGCCTTCGCCGAGGGCGAGCTCTTCGCGGTCGTGACGAGCAAGGTCTTGAACGAGGGCGTCGATGTTCCGAGCGCGAACGTCGGCATCGTCCTCTCGGGCAGCGGGTCGGTGCGCGAGCACGTGCAGCGGCTCGGGCGCATCCTGCGCAAGGACGAGGGCAAGCGAGCGACGCTCTACGAGCTCGTGTCGCTCGGCACGGTCGAGCAGCGCACGAGCGACCGGAGGCGCGAGCACGTTGCTTACAAGTGATCTCGTCCGCCTGACGAAGAAGGGGCAGAAGCTCGTCCCTCGCTACCTCGCGGCGAAGGATCGCGTGAGGCTCTCCGCGGTCGCGGCCGAGCTCGTCGCGACCTACTCGAACATGGTCGGGCGCACGCGCGCCGAGCTCGACGAGGCCGTGCGTGCGATCGATCACACCGCGCGCGATCGGCTGATCGTCGCGGGCCTGCGCAAGCTCTGTGAGGACCGCACGGTCCTCGAGCAGGAGAGCGCGCTCGACCCGCCCGCGGTCCGACGCGAGGTCTTCCTGCGAGCGTCGCGCGCCCATCGCGCCGAGGCCGCGTTCGATCGCGCCGCGGTCCTCGCCGAGGCTGCCGTCGCGCTGGGGAGCTCCGCGGAGGACCTCGATCGCGCGCTCTTCGCCGACCTGCGCGACGCCCAGATCATGCGCGGCTTCGAGCCCATCGGCGCGAGCGAGCTCCTCGATCGGTACAACGTCTCGCTCGCGCAAGCGGCGCTCCTCCGCTCGACGAAGGTGACGCTCCGCTGCGCCGACTCGCGCCCTCAGGCGCTTCGCGATCTCTTCCGCGCGGTGCGCTTCTTCGGGCTCATCCACGACGTGAAGCGGAGCGGCGCGCGCGAGATCGAGATCGTGCTCGACGGCCCGTTCAGCCTGTTCGACGCGGTGAAGCGATACGGCGTGCGGCTCGCGATGTTCCTGCCGCGTTGCCTCGTGCTCGAGCGCTACGAGATCGTCGCCGAGGTCGAGTGGGGCACGAAGCGCGAGCGCGGTGAGCTCCACCTCTCTCACGCGGACGGGCTGAAGCCGTCGCTCGAGCCTCCGATCGCGGTGCGCTCCGAGATCGAAGATCTCGTGAAGGCCTTCACCGAGCTCGAGAGCCCGTGGCGCGTCGCCCACGCCGAGGACCTCCTCGTCGCGTTCGACGGCTCGGTGATCGTGCCCGACCTCGTGTTCGAGCACCGGAAGACCGGGGAGGTCGTGCACCTCGAGCTCCTCGGGTTCTGGAGTCGCGCGGCCGTGTTCCGCCGCATCGAGCAGATCGAGGGCGGCCTCGGGGCGCGCCTCATCGTGGCCGCGAGCAAGCACCTGCGCGTGAGCGAGCAGGCCCTCGACGAGGGCGCGGGCGGCTCCTCGCTCTACGTCTTCCGCACCACGCTGAGCGCGCGCGAGGTCCTCTCCCGGCTCGAGGATCGAGGGCGATCCATAGGAACGAAAACGTCCTAGGTTCGAGCCGGAATGCTGGATCCGAAGGGAGACGGAACATACGTTCTTCGTCGCTATCTTGGTGGCTCGCGCACGAGCGCGGGCCGCTCGACGAGGAAGACAGGGAGGGCGACGTGAGCAAGGGCAACGGGTTTGGCGCTCTCGAGCGGATCGCAAAGAGCAGCGCCGGGCGATCCATCGTGCCGGTGTTGGGGTCCGGGTTCGTCACGCAGGCTGTCCATCAGGGCGCGCTGGCGGCGAGCGCGAGCGAGCGCCCCAAGCCGGTGGACTGGATGAGCCTCTTGCGAGGCGTGGCGCTCGAGATGGAGCTCGAGGCCGCGACGCGCTCGATCAAGATCGACGTGCCTGGGCAGACCACGCTGCTCTGGGACGCGATGGTCACGGAGCTCGCGATGCGCGCCCCACGCACGCGCGCGGCGCACCACTGCGAGGCTCGGATGCGGCAGAGCGTCGCGCGACGCCTGCGTGAGGACGTCGCCACGGTCGAGCTCTCGCGCCCCTTCGTGCAGTCGTTCCTCGACCTCGGGTTCAACGATGTCCTGATGTTCAACTTCGACAGCGTGCTCTTGCCACCTCGCAAGCGACCGACGCACAGGGTCCGCGGCGCCGCTCGCCGCGCGTCGCTCGCGGCGAAGGTCGACGAGACCACGATCTGGTTCCCACACGGGCACCTCTCCGATCCCGAGTCGATCGTGCTCGGCGCGCACGCCTACGGGGTTCGCATCGCCGCGATGCAGGCGGCCTTCGACGCGCACGCGCGACGGCGCGCCCCGCGTCCGTCGAGCTCGCTCGACACGTGGGTCGCGACGGTGCTCGAGCGACCGCTGCTCTTCGTCGGGCTCTCACTCACGCGTGAGGAGTGGACGATCTGGTGGCTGCTGAGCGAGCGCGCGCGCTTCCTCGCGAGGCGGCCGCGCGCCGATCGACCGCCGGCGTTCGTGTTCGCGCGGCGGCCGAGCCCTGCAGAGCCCATGGAGAGTCACGCGGCCTTCAGCACGCTCGTGCGCGCGTGTGAGCTCTTGGGGCTCTCGCTGCTCGAGTTCGCTGACTTCGCGGGCGGGTGGAAGAAGCTGGAGAAGGCGCTCGGCTGGACGCGCCGCTGAGTCACGCCCGCGCGACCGTCACTTCTCGCACTTCTTCTCGCACTCCTTGAGGTCGGACTCTTTCTCCTTGGACGCGAGGCATTCGAAGACTGCGTCGGCGTTCTTGCAGTCCTTCTTCACCTTCTCCATGTCCTTCTTGCACTCCTCCATGGAGTACTTGCCGTTGTCGACGAACTTCTGGAGCTTCTCGCAGGCCTTCTCATCCTTGGGCTTGCACGAGAGCATCATGAACGCTGTGAATCCAAAGACGGTGAGTGCTGCGAGCTTGCGCATGAGAGCCTCCGGTTGAACGAACCGCGATGGGACCATCGGTCCTAAGGGCCCGCAAGACGCCGCTGATAGAGCCACCACGTTCCTTGGTGATCGACGAGGTGGATGCTTCGATCTGCGCGGAGAAGACGGGACGGATCGGTCTCGGACCGGATCAAGAACCAGTCGAAGAACGGGCCGTGCTCGCGCACGTCGAAGGCTTGGGGGGTCCATTCCCAGCGCCGTGGCACGGGCGGCGGGACGACCGCGCCAGGGCCCGAGCGATACCGGATCGGTGAGGTCCCCCACACTGCGAAGTGGAAGCTGAGCCAGCCTCCCTTCTCGGCCTGGACGTACGCGGGCAGGTGCATGAGCGCGGTCGGACCACGGCTCGAGCCCGAGCGATCGAACATGAGGTAGAGGAGCTTCGGGGCGGGAGGTATCTCCCGAGAGATCGCGTCGAAGTCGCGCGTGACCGCGTCGAACGACGCGTACTGCTCGGCGACATACGCCGACGTGCGCAGGCCCGAGAACGACAGCGCGACGACCGCGAGCGCACGCGCCCAAGCTCCGCGTGGCAGATCGGGCAGGAGCCCGAGCGCGATGAACACCGTGGCGAGCGCCTCGCGCGGGTAGATGTACCACCAGTCGCCGATCTGCATCGGGAGCGTCAGGAAGCCGGCCAGAAAGCCGAGCGCGCACATCGCGGTCGCCCCGGTGGCGATCGCGCCGAACGCTGCGCGCGCCACGATCGAGCGCGCGAGCCGCGCCCTGCGAGGAGCTCGTGCAGCGAGGGCCGCGCGCCCGAGGCGTCGCAAGCGCGCGCGCTCCTCGAAGAGACGCGTCGCGAGCGAGCCGAGCGCGACGACCCCGAGGACCCACGTGTGATCGCGCATCAGCTGACGTTCGCCGTCGCCCGTGAAGCTCCCGATGAGAAAGCCCGGCAGCTCGGCGACGCGCGCGGTCTCGACGGCGAGCTCGGTGTGACCGGCGAGCTCGGCGGGACGCAGCCGCCAGAAGACGGCGAACAGCAGCAACGACGGCGCGACGGCGATCAGCACGGGTCGTACGCGACGACGGAGCGGGTAGGCGAGCGCGGTCGTCCCGAGCGTCGCGAGCAGCGCGAACGGGTAGCGAAACACGTGCGTCACGAGGACCAGCACGAGGACGACCGCGAGCGCGCCCGTCGTGCGCCGGCTCGGACGATCGAGCACGCGCAGCGTGAGCCCGAGCGCCGCGGCGAAGAACCCGAGCGCCGCGACGAAGTTGATGAAGCCCCACTGCGTGAGGTTCGACCAGACGAGAGGCAGGCCGGCGAGCCCGAGCAGCGGGCTCTTGCGCATCCCCCACGCGAGCGTCGCGAGCCCGGCGGGCAGCGCGAGCAGCATGATCGATGTCGCGAGCTTCACCGCGGGGACCGTCGGCAAGACCAACATCAACGCGGCGCCGAGCAGGTAGCTCGAGAGGTACGGCACCGCGAATGGTTGGAGCTCAAACTGTTCGCGGAAGTGGAAGCTCGGGTCGCCGTAGTGACGGAAGACGCTGGTCTCGGACGCGTGAAACGGGAGGTCCGTGATGGGTGGATACTTTGCGGCCCAAAATGGGCGCGACACCGAGACGAGCGTCGCGACGATCGCGAGCGCGTGCAGCGTCCTGTCGACGCTCGACCACCCGGGCGCGCGCACGCGTCGAGCGTAGTCGAATCGTCGACGTGACACGAAGCTCGCGGGTGCTAGGCTCCCGCGGTGCGTCGGGGGCTGGTTCTGTGGGGCTGCTGTCTTGCGATCGCGGCCGCGGGCTGCAGCGACAAGCGCGACGCTTCGAGCGCGGCTGGTTCGGCGCCCGCTTCTGCTTCTGCGATGTCGGCCAAGTCGGCCAGCTCCGCGAAACCCGCAGAGGCGAAGCCGACGTCCGCTGCGCCATCCCTGGCCACCGCCGACGCGAGCGCGGCCCCCGCCGAGACGGGGCTTCCAGGAACAACGGCGCGCGACGCCAAAGGGGGGCCTCGGCCGAAGGCCTACCGCGCTCCCGGCCTGCCCGCTGACTTCGGCAACGTCGATCCCGAGACAGAGCGATTGCCGACGACGGGTGGAGACGACAAGCCCGTGCCGAACGCTGCGGTCGCCTACGACCTCGAGGGGAAGATCTCGGACTCCGCCGTGTCCTCGACCATCGACAAGAACATCTCGAGCTTCGACGTTTGCTTCGAGTCGGATGTGAGCGTCGTCATCGAGGCCCGCGTTCTGCCGAGCGGATCGGTCGCCGAAGTGCGGTCACCCGCGAGCCACCCCGACGAGCCCAAGGTTCGAGATTGCGTGGCTGACGTCTTCAAGAAGCTCGTCTTCCCCAATCTTCAAGGGACTGAACCCGCGCGGTTGAGCCTCGAGCTTTTCCTTCATCGTAAGGTTTCGTACTAGGACCCGTTGAACGGGGGCGGGCGAGGTCACGTATGAAGCGCCGGTTGGGTCTGCTCGGTGTTTGCGCGGTGCTGGTCGGGTGCAGTGGTGCCACGAAGGCCTCGGACCCAGGCACGAAGGCCTCGGACGCGTCGGGTGCCGCCGTCGACGTCATCACTCAGGTGAAGATCGTCTCGCAGACAGCGCTCGCGGATGGCACGCCACCCCCCAACGTCGAGAGGAAGACGGATCCCGGTCACCCCAACGAAGAGTCACTCGACGACGTCGATGCTGGGCTGCCGACTACCGAGGCCGAGCCCGAATCCACCGGGCCGCATCAACCCCAGAAGGTCGGCCACTCGACGGCGTCGACCGATGTCGGGCGCGTCGACGCGGAGAACCTCAACCAGGCGATCGCCGAGAGCCGCAGCCAGTTCAATCCGTGTCTCGACCGCGACTCGAGCGTGCTCATCGACGCGACCATCTCCGCCTCCGGTGAGGTCCTCGAGGCGCGCAGCCCGCAGTCCATCCCCGACGAGCCCAAGCTCCGCGACTGCGTCGTGTCGGTGTTTCGCCGATTGAAGCTCGCGCCGCTCAAGGCCAGCTCGCCGACGCGCGTCTCGTTCGAGCTGTCGCTCAAGCGCCCCGCGACCTACTGACCGCGCTCGTCCTCGGGCCCGTACTCCTCGAAATCAAGGTCGTCGCGCTCGGTCTCTGTGCGCCGCGTGTAGATGTCGAAGTCGCCGATCGAGAGGCGATAGTCGTACTGATCGAAGATCAGATCGCGGAGCTCGTGGAAGTTCCAGAGCGCCCGCGCGGAGTCATCGTTGTTGCCCGTGACCATCCCGAAGACATCGCCGCGCTCGACGACGATCGTGCTCGGCGGCTTCTTCGCGAGCTCGGCCATGAGAGACGCCTGCATCGGTTTGGCGGACCACACCGCGCGCTGCGGCACGTTGTAGATGTAGCGGCTCGAGAGCTCGCGCTCGGCGAGATCGTAGATCACGCACTCGAAGCCCCAGACGAAGACGGGCTCGTTCTTCGGCGTGTTGTCACGCAGCCACATCGCGACGGCGCGGTTCTGTGCGGCGTCGACGTCGGCGACCGTCGCGAGGCCGTCCCACTTCAGCTGCTTGTCCGGCGGCGGGTGCCTCACGAGCTCGAGTCGCAGCTTGCTTCGATCGAGGAAGGTCTCGCCGTAGCTCGGCACCGGACACCGCGCGGCCGCGAGGATGGCGAAGAGCGCGCCGCACGCGATCGCACCGAACCAAGAGAGCTTCGTCGCGGAGACACGCAGCGCTCGCTCGAGTCCGAGGCCGGCGAGGAGCGCGGTGAGCGGGAACGTCGCGCCCCAGTGGTAGGGGAAGAATTTGCCCTGCATCACGATGCCCGCGATGTGCACGAAGATGCAGCCGAGCAGCGTGGCCGCCGCGCCCCACGCTCTGCGATCGGGTCGCAGCAACGCGAGCGCGACGAGTCCCGTGAGCAGCGCGCTCGAGTACGTCACGAGCCACTCGCTGAGCCCGTACCAAGCCATCGGCAGGACGCTCGCGTTCTCCCAGCTGATCTTCGTGTAGTAAGGCGTGAAGACGAAGAGCACCTCGTGGAGGTCGCCGAGCCCGCCCTTCGCCTTGAACCACGCGAGCGTGAGCGCGACCGGCAGCACGCCGCCGACGCCCATCCCCGCGAGAGGCACCGCCGCGCGCAGCCCGAGCTTGCGCTTCGCGAGCACGTCGCGGAGCAGCGCGGTCGAGGAAGCGACGAGCGCGACGACCGCACCCGCACCCGCGAGCGGCGGCTTCATCAGGCCGCTCGCGCCGAAGAGCACGCCGGACGCGACCCAGAGGAGCGCGCTCTTTCTGAGGATTTTCGCAGGCGTTTCGGTCGCGCCCGCGATCGCGGACCACGCACGCGTCGCGGCGACGAGCCCCCAAACCGTGAGCGCACCACCGAAGGTCTCGGGCTGCGCCGTGTGCCAGAAATCGAGCTGAGCGTGGACCTGCGACGCGAGCCCGGCCGCGATGAAGCCAGCCGTTCGCCGCCCAGTGTGGAGCTCCGAGAGCCGCACGAGCCCGAAGGCCGTGAGCGCCATCGACACGACCTCGAGGACGCGGATGCCCGTCTGACTCGCGCCGAAGATGCCGCGGCTCACCGCGTAGACGAAGAAGATCCCCGGCGGCTTGAAGTCGAACGCGTCTCGATAAGGCAGCTTGCCGTGCAGCATCTCGCGCGCGACGAGCGCGTAGATCGCTTGGTCGCGGCCGTAGTCGAACGTCAGCACGAGGGCGGCGGAGAGGATCGACACGGCGATCGCGATCCCGACGGCGACGCGGACCGAGACGGACTCGGCGCGGCTCTCCACCGGTGGCGTGTCGCGCTCGGGCGCTGACGCATCCTCGCGCGGTGCGTCAGGCTCCGCGCTCACGCGCTTCGCACTCCCCCCAACTTCTTCAACCTCGGGCGTTGGCTCGGTCACGGACCGCGTTCTACGCGGGATGACAGGAAGCTGACAATCGCGACCAAACAGTCGCGTTATACGGCTTCTGGCCCCATGCGCGTCGTCGCCGTCGTCAACGAGAAGGCTCGGCGGGGTGGTCCCCGCGTCGCTCGCCAGTTCTCGGCTGCGCTCCCCGCAGCCGAGGTCATCCTCACCCGCTCCCTCGATGAGGTCGAGCGTCTCGCCAAGGACTTCGCCTCCTCGCCGCCCGATCTGGTGCTCGGCGCAGGCGGCGACGGCACCGCGGTCGCGCTGCTCAACTCCGTTCGCAACGCGCGCACCTCGCTCGCGGCGCGGGGAGGTCGGCCGCACAGCGGCTCGCTGCTTCGTCTCGGCCTCGTCAAGCTCGGGACCGGCAACGGCCTCGCGAACGTCGTCGGCGCGCCCTCTGTGTCGCGTTCACTCTCGCTCCTCCGTCGCGCGATGGAGCGCGGGGGCGCGTGGTCGAGCGATCGCAGCGCGCGCGTCACGCACCGCGGGCTCCCGCTCCGCCGCTTCGATCTCGTCGAGGTCGAGGGCTGCGTCGCGCACTTCGCCGGCACCGGCTGGGACGCGGAGCTCATCGACGACTTCCACGCTCAAAAGACCGAGCCCAGCGTCCTGCCGCCTCGCATGCGCTACGGGCTCGCGGGCTACCTCAACGGCCTCATGACCCGCGCCGTGCCCCGCAACCTCCGCCTCCCCCGCGTCGAGGTCGAGGTGCACAACACCGGCAAGGTCGCGCTCGGCGTCGACGCTCGCAAGCAGCCCTTCGACATCGCGGGCACGGGCGCTGGCCAGGCTCACTCGATGCTCTATCGCGGGCCCGTCAGCGTGTGCGGCGTCGGCACCTCATCGGAGTGGGGGTTCGGCTTCAAGGCCTTCCCCTTCGCGGACCTCGTCCCCGGCCGCTTCAACCTGCGCATGTTCGTCGGCACCACCGGTGAGGCCCTGCGTCGCGTGCCGCTTCTTTGGAGCGGCAAGCACCCGCTCGACAAGATGCTGACGTGGCTCCTCACCGCCGCCGAGGTTCGCTTGTCGCGCCAGGTCCCGTTCCAAATCGGCGGTGATTTGCTCGGTCATCGCGACGTCATCCAGTACGCGATCTCCTCGGACCGCGTCGACGTCCTCGACTGGGCTGCGCTCAGCGCCGAGCTCGATCCGGTCCCGCGTGGGTTCCTCGCGCACGCGACGCAGCCGCTCGAAGCCTCGCTGCGAACGATGGTCCGCTGACGGCTGATAGCTGACAGCTCGCTCAGCCGAGCGTCACGAGCACCGTCTTCAGGTGCGGCTCCTGGCCGGGGATCGGCGGAAAATCGAGCGGCGCGGGCCAGCTCTTCATCGCGACGGCGTTCACGCCAGCGAGCCTCGTCGCGTCGTGCAAATGCCGGCGGAAGCGGTTCATCGTGATGCCGCGGTGGTTCGTGCACGCGAGCAGCGAGCCGCCGGGAGCCACGAGGCGGAGCGCGCGCTCAGCGAGCTTTTTGTAGTCGCTCTCGGCCGAGAACGTCGTCTTCTTCGTCGTGGAGAAGCTCGGCGGATCGAGCACGACGAGATCCCAGCGACGTGGGTTCTTGGCCGCGCGCTCGAGGTAGCGAAAGACGTCGGACTCGACGAGCTCGTGGTGTTCACCGATGGGTGAGCCCACGACGCGCGCGAGGTTGCGCTCGGCCCACGCGAGCACCGTCGCGCTGACGTCGACGGTCGTCGTCGCCGTCGCGCCGTGCGCTGCAGCGACCACCGAGAACGCGCCCGTGTACGCGAACAAGTTGAGGAGCGAGCGACCGCCCGTCATGCCCGCGAGCCTGCGTCGGTTCTCGCGCTGATCGAGGAAAATCCCAGTCGATAGCCCATCCCCGAGCCTCACCTCGAACGGGACGCCGTTCTCGTGGATGACGAAGCTCTCGGGCGCTGCGGTGCCCGCGATCGGCTCCTTCGGCGCGACCTCTTCGCGGCGCGTGTCGACCACGCGACTCGCGTGTTTCGGTCGGCGCTTGAGGTACACGCCGTCGAGCCCGAGCGAGAGTGCGGCGCGCGCGAGCGCGTCGACCTGCGGGGCCTCGAGGTCCTCGTAGAGCGAGAGCACCGCGTGTCGCCCGTAGAGATCGATCGTCGCGCCGTGCACGGCGTCACCCTCGGCGTTGACGATGCGGAGCGCGTCCGTTCCACCGACTAACGCTGCGCCCACGCGACGCTCGGCGGCCTCGCGCACGAGCACGTCGACGTCGAGCTCCGCGTCTTTGCCGAAGCGCTCGAACGAGCGAGGTGTCGTCGCGTCGAGAGCGAGCGGCTTGTTCGTCACCGGATGCGTGAGCTGCAGCGAGCGCGCGTGCAGCATGAGACGAACCGCGGGCGGCCCGCCGTACAGCGTGTCCCCGACAATCGGGGCGCCGAGCGCTGCGAGCTGCACGCGGAGCTGATGCGTGCGCCCCGTCTGCGGCTTCAGCTCGACGAGCGCGCGACCCTCGGCGCGCGCGAGCGTCGTGAACCGCGTGATCGCGAGGACCTCGTCGCGTCGAGGCGCGCCGCTGCGAGG
Organism: Polyangiaceae bacterium; assembly: GCA_046351325.1. Classification (GTDB taxonomy): domain Bacteria; phylum Myxococcota_A; class Polyangia; order Polyangiales; family Polyangiaceae; genus Xiheicaenibacterium. The sequence continues at coordinate 60,867 of JAXLYR010000004.1, forward strand.
CCGAGCGCGCATCGCGCCGTCGCGATCGGGCGCGAGGTAGTGCGCGAGCTCGCCGCGGTTCGGCACGCGCCCCTCGACGACCGCGACGTACGTCTTCTCCACCGCGCGCCCCGCGGGCTCACCGCGCGCCCCGGCTGAGAATTGCCTCGCGAGCGAACCGTTCGAGGCCTGCGAGCGACCGAACACGAGCACGCCGGAGGTCTCGCGATCGAGCCGCTGATGCACCGCCAGGTACTTCGTCGCGCCGCGCTTCTCGTACGCGTGCGAGAGCCACGACACGACGTCGTCACGCCGATCCTCCGAGGGCGCGTGCGTCGCCAAACCCCAAGGCTTGTCGATCGCGACGAGGTGCTCGTCTTCGAACAACACCAAACGCGCCGGGAACGACGCGAACACGTCGAGCTCGAGCAGCGCGCCCGCGCTCGGTTCACTTGGGGGCGCCCCCTGCGGCTCTGTCATTCAGGACTTGGTGATGTTCGTACCCGCGGGCGGCTCGAACTTGAACTCGTTCGCGTCGATGGTGTCGGGGAACGAGGCGTCGTGCAGCTCGAAGCGGTTCTTGTTCGCCTGCGCGTCGAGGATGAGCACGCCGGCGACGGCGTTCGGGTCCTGCCCGGTCAGCTTGTCTTTATCGATGTAAAAGAGAACGCTCTCGTACTGCGGGTTCGGCGTCTTCGGCTTGCCGACGAGCACGTAGCCAGCGTCGAACTTCGCCTTGTCGTGGAAGGTGAACTCGAAGCTGCGTCGCAGACCACCGCCCATGATGAAGCTGAAGGCGCCGGGGTACTCCGTGTTCTTCACCGGGCTCTCGAACATTTGCTGATCGTCGGCGACGTAGACCCTCAGCGTGCTGCCGTCCGACACGATGCGGTTCTGGTTCGGCGGGTCGTAGTGGAACGAGATCTTGTTCGGTCGCTCGACGTAGACCGTGCCGTCCTGCTCGCGCTCGATGCCCGCGACCTTCTGCTTGTGCTTCTGGTGGAACTTCGCGACGAAGCGCGTCTTACCCTGAAACAGGCTGTCGATGTCCGCCGCGACGGCGTCGGCTGTGCCTGCGGTCGGCTGCGGCAAGGGCTCGGTGGGGATCGGCTCGGCGGTGACGACCGCGGTCGCCGTCGGCTGACTCGTCGTAGTCGTGGTGGCGGTCGTGGTCGCGGTCGTCGTCGGGGTCGGGCCTGGGCCCGTCGAGCTCGGGGTCGGGCTCGTGCTCGCGACCGCGCTGCCGGACGTGGTGGTCGTCGCAGTCTGCGAGGGGTTGGCCACCGTGTTCGTCGACGTCTGCGTGCTCGTCGGGCCGGGCGTGGTCGTCGAAGGATTGGCGACGACCCCCGACGCTGTCGCGGACGTACTCGCAGAGGTGACCGAGAGCGCCGAAGCTTTGACGTTGTCATCGCTGCAGGCGCTCGCGAGCGCGAGCAAGATCATGGGAATAACGGTGAATCGGCGCGGGGTCTCGTCGCTCGGGCGCATGTCGTTTCCTACTACGGATGGGACGGTGGAGAGGGTCTGGATCTTTCACCCGATCGTGCGCGGCGCCATGCTCTTCGTTCTGGTAGCCTCGGAGGAACGGCTGCCCCACTCGCAAGTCGCGGCGGGAGCTCGGGCCTACCATGTCCGAAGTACCGCTGGTGGTGCAGGGTCGCTACGCGCTCTCGGCAGAGATCGCCGCCGGGGGCATGGCCACCGTCCACCTCGGCCGCTTGCTGGGGCCCGTCGGCTTCTCGCGCACGGTCGCGATCAAGCGCCTGCATCCGCAGTACGCCAAGGATCCGGACTTCGTCGCGATGTTCCTCGACGAGGCGCGCCTCGCAGCCCGCGTGCAGCACCCGAACGTCGTGCCGACGCTCGACGTCGTCGCGCAGAAGGGTGAGCTCTTCCTCGTCATGGAGTACATCGAGGGCGAGTCCCTCGCGCGGCTGCTCCGTGTCGCGCGCGCCAACCAGGCGCTCATCCCGCCGCGCATCGTCGGCTCGATCGTGAGCGGCGCGCTCTTCGGTCTCCACGCCGCGCACGAGGCCACGAGCGAGTCGGGTCAGCGCCTCGGGATCATCCACCGCGACGTCTCGCCGCAGAACATCCTCGTCGGCGTCGACGGCATCTCGCGCGTGCTCGACTTCGGCGTGGCGAAGGCCGCGGGCCGCTCGCAGACGACGCGCGACGGCCAGGTAAAAGGCAAGCTGGCGTACATGCCGCCCGAGCAGATCCTCGGGCACGAGATCGATCGCCGGGTCGACATCTACGCGGCGGGTGTCGTCGCGTGGGAGTCGCTCACGTGTCGCCGGCTCTTCGACGGCGAGAACGAGGGCGCGATCCTCGAGCGCATCCTGCGTGGTGAGGTCCTGCCTCCGAGTCGCTACGCGCACGGCGTGAGCGCCGCGGCTGACGCGGTCGTGCTGCGCGCGCTGAGCCGCGATCGCGATCAGCGGTTCGCGACCGCGTGGGAGATGGCCGTCGCGATCGAGGAGACGCTCGGCGCGGACTCACCGCGCCACGTGGGCGCCTTCGTCGAGACCTACGCGCACGACAGCCTCGCGCGTCGCGCAGCTCGGCTGAAGCAGCTCGAGTCGCTCCCGACCTTGATCGAGGGGCCGCATCAAAATGGCGTCCAACACCACGCCGATCACGGCGCCGTCGCGATGCCCATCCTGCATCGCAACCCCACGCAGGAGACCACCGCGATCAGCGCGACGCGCGCGAACCGCCGCGCCAAAGCCGTGATCGCTGCCGTGCTCGCTTGTGGTCTCGTCGGCGCCTCGACGCTCGCGATCGTGAAGACGCGTTCCGCCAACGAGGCCGCGCGCGAGCCTCGCGCTGGCGCGCCGAGCAGCACCTCGCCCGCTGCCACGCAGCCTGCGAAACCGCAGGCCGAGCAAACCAACACGACGCCGTCCTCCGACGTGTCGAGCGGCGTGGCGTCGCTCGCGCAATCGTCTACGACGAGCGACACCCCAGGGGCGCGCGCGCCGGGCCCGCTCGCGACGACGACGGCGACCACGACTACCCCACGCACAGGCGTGACGACGACCGCGACCGCGACCTCCACGAACAAGGCGACCGCGCCGAGCACGACGTCGACGACCGCGAAGCCGAACTGCGATCAGCCCTACTTCGTCGAGAAGGGGATTCGCAAGATCCGGCGCGAGTGCCTCCGCTGAAGCTAGGGCGTCCTACGTGCCTCAGGGCGCCACGGTCGTGGCGGGCGCGGCGCTCGCGCAGTGGTCGTAGATCTGCTGCGCGAGCTTCTTCACGTGCGGGCTCGCTCCCGCGTAAACCATGAGCGCGAGGCCAGGCAGAAGCTGCACGAGCTCCCACGGCACGCTCTTGTAGGTCGGCGGCTTCTCGAGCTCGCCGAGCGTCGACGGCGTCGGCGGCGTGCGCGCGACGCCGAGCGCGTTCGCGGTCGGGCCCGCCCCGAGCTTCTCGATCGCGTAGGCCTCGATCGCCTGCGCTTCCATGTGCGCGAGGCGCTTCTTGATCGCGTCGAGCGGCAGGTGCTCCTCGCTCTTCATCCTTTGGATCGCGAGCAAGAGCAGGAGCGCGGAGCGCGGGTAGCGCGTCGCCGTCCCGAAGAACGACGGGCTCGGCAAGAGATCCTTCTCCAGGTAGTAGCGAACCGTCCTCGGCGTCACGCCACCGAGCCGCGCGAACTCGGCGAGCAACCACCCCTCTTTCGGAGGCGGCTGACGTCGTCGCTTGCGCGAGCGGTCCTTCCAGCGGTCGTAGGCTGACCTCTTTCGCACCATCTCCCTCAGGATATCCGAGTTGGCGCGCCCGCGGGCCGCTCATCCTTCCACTTGCTGGACGAACAACCTCTCCGTCCATCCAGTTGTGGGTGGACGGCGTGAGTTCAACTTGGCCCGTCAGATCAGTATGGTTCAGTTAGTGGGGAGTTAGGCTTGCTAGCTGGGTGAATCGACCTCGCCACCAAGGGTCAACCCTTCGATTCGAGCCACTCACTGGATCGACGCTGAGGCTCGATCCTCGAATCGGCATCCACCGGTGGATGGACGGTAAGGGTCGACCCTTCCCGTCCATCCAGCGATGGCTCTCGATCTGGTTCGGAGGTGGACAGAGTAGTCGTCCGGCCGTCGGTCGTTCGCGTTCAGCTCGGAGAAGCTCTCCGCTCTCCCTCTCGGCTGAAGGCCGACGGCTGAAAACCGAGAACTCTCCCGTAAGATCCGACGCGAGTGCCTCCGTCGCTGAAGCTCGCTCCGCTCGCCGCGCTCGCTGCCGTCCTCGCGCTCGCAGGTCCCGCGCACGCGACCGACGCAGCACCTTCCGCCGACGCGTGCGTCGACGCCTACGAAGAGGGCCAGCGTCAGCGCGCAGCAGGCGCGCTCGGTCGCGCGCGCGCCGAGTTCGAGATCTGCGCCGAGTCGACCTGCCCCGATCTCACGAAGGGCGACTGCACGACGTGGCTCGCCGAGGTCGACGCGAGCCTGCCGACGATCACGCTCGTCGTCACCGACGAGGCAGGCGCCGACGTCGCCGACGTCCGCGTCTCCATCGACGGCGCGCTCGTCGCCGAACGCCTCGACGGCAAGGCAATCCCCATCGATCCGGGTCCCCACGAGCTCACGCTCGAGCGCGCGGGCTCGCCCGCGAAGAAGGTCTCGATCGTCGCTCGCGAGGGCGAGGGGAACCGCCGCGTCGAGGTGAAGCTCGGCGCCGACGACTCCGCGAGCAGCGGCTCGATCCACCCCGTGACGTGGGTCTTCGCTGGGCTCGGCGTCGCGGGTCTCGCGACGTTCGCGATCGCCGCGGGCCTCGGGTACGCCGCGCAATCCGACGCCGAGGACACCTGCTCACCGCACTGTTCCGATGACGTTGTTCAATCGATCCGCGTGAAGTACATCGCGGCCGACGTCGGCCTCGCGGTCGGGCTCACGTTCGCCGCCGCGGCCGTCGTCGCAGGCGCCGTGTCCGCGGCCACGTCGGTGTCGGTGGCTGTCGCGCCGGGGCCCGACGGCTTCGCTGCCGTGCTCGCGCTCCGCCTCTGAGGGTGGTACGAGCCGCCCTCATGAGCCGATCGCCTGCGACGAACTGGCCCAAGGATCCCCACGTCGACGCAGCGCTCGCGCGCTCCCACAAGCTCTCCCCCGACGAGTACGCGCGCGCTCTCGAGCGCCTCGGCCGCACGCCGACGTACGCAGAGCTCGGCGTGCTCAGCGTGATGTGGAGCGAGCACTGCTCGTACAAGAGCTCGCGCGCCCACCTCTCGCGCCTCCCGACGAAGGGGCCGCGCGTCATCCAAGGCCCCGGTGAGAACGCCGGCGTCGTCGACATCGGCGACGGCTTCGCTGCCGTCTTCAAGATGGAGTCGCACAACCACCCGTCGTTCATCGAGCCGCATCAGGGCGCGGCGACCGGCGTCGGCGGCATCCTGCGCGACGTCTTCACGATGGGCGCGCGCGTCATCGCGAGCCTCGACTCCTTGCGGTTCGGCAGGCCCGAGCACCCGCGCACGCCCGAGCTCCTCCGCGGTGTGGTCGCGGGCATCGGCGGCTATGGCAACGCGATCGGCGTGCCGACCGTGGGCGGCGAGCTCATGTTCGATCGCGCCTACGACGGTAACATTCTTGTAAACGCCTTCGCGTGTGGCGTCGTCCACACGTCGCGCATCTTCTACGGGCGCGCCTCGGGCGTCGGCAACCCCGTGATCTACGTCGGCGCGCGCACGGGTCGCGACGGCATCCACGGCGCGACGATGGCCTCCGACGAGTTCAGCGAGGGCGGGCCCGCGCAGCGGCCGACGGTGCAGGTCGGTGATCCCTTCATGGAGAAGCTCCTGCTCGAGGCCTGCCTCGAGATCTTCGCCGAGGACATCCTCGTCGGTGTGCAGGACATGGGCGCCGCGGGCCTCACGTCCTCGTCGGTCGAGATGGCGGGTCGCTCCGGCTCGGGCCTCGAGCTCGATCTCGATCGCGTGCCGCGTCGCACGCGCGGCCTCACCCCGTACGAGATGCTCCTCTCCGAGTCGCAGGAGCGCATGCTCATGGTGGCGAAGCCCGGTCGCGAGCACCGCGTCTTCGAGATCTGCGAGAAGTGGCAGCTCGACTGCGCGATCATCGGTCGCGTCACCGACACGGGTCGCTGGGTCATCCGCGCGACGCCTGGCTTCGACCCCTTCGCGAACCCGAACGCACCGCACGGTGAGAGCGTCGTCGTCTGCGATCTGCCTGTCGATCTGCTCACCGACGACGCGCCCAAGTACGACCGCCCGCAGGCCGACGATCCCTCGCGCGCCGCTCGCGCCGCCGTCGATCTCGGCGCGCTCCTCCCCGAGCCTGCGTCGTTCGCGGACGCGCTCGTCGAGCACGTCGGCTCACCGAACCTCGGCTCGCGCGCGTGGATCTATCGCCAGTACGACTGCATCGTGCGTGGCGGCACCGCGCTCCGCCCCGGCGGCGACGCCGGCGTCGTGCGCGTCCCGTGTGAACACGACGGTAAGCGCATCGACAAATTCCTGGCTTTCTCCTCGGATTGCAACGGCCGGTTCTGTGAGCTCGACCCTCGCGAGGGCGCGCGCCAGGCCGTCGCCGAGGTCTGCCGCAACCTCGCGTGTGTCGGCGCGGAGCCACTCGGGCTCACCGACTGTCTCAACTTCGGCTCACCCGAGCGCCCCGAGATCATGCGCCAGTTCGCCGACGCCATCGACGGGCTCGCCGACGCCTGCCGCGCCCTCGAGGTGCCGATCGTGAGCGGCAACGTGAGCCTCTACAACGAGACCGACGGCCGCGCGATCCTGCCCACACCGACCATCGCCGGCGTCGGTCAAATCCAAGCGATCGAGCACGTCGTGCCCTCCTGTTTCCCGCGCGCCGGCCTCGAGGTTTGGCTCGTCGGCGCACAGCACCCGGGCTCGCTCGGCGGCAGCGTCTACGCGACCGAGCGCACCGGTGCGATCCAGGGCGCGCTGCCTCGCATCGATCTCGACCTCGAGAAGCGCCTCATCGGCCTCTTGCTCACGCTCTCACGCGAGCGCATCGCAGCGTCCGCGCACGACCTCTCGGAGGGTGGGCTCGCCGCGGCGCTCGTCGAGTGTTGCGTCGCGCACGCGGACGAGCGCGCGATGGTGGGCGCAGACGTCGAGCTGCCGGCCCTCGGCACGAAGCTCGAGGCTTTGTTTGGTGAGGCACCCTCCCGCGTCTTGGTAACCGTCGAGTCGAGCGTGGTCGACCGTCTCGTGGCGCTCTCGTCGGCCGCCAACGTCCCGCTGAAGAAGCTGGGAACCACCTGCGACGCCGCGAGCGGCCTGCACATCCGAATGGGGGGTGCGGCCCTCCTTCACACCCCGTTGCCGCGTCTTCGCCACGCCCGAGAGACCTGCCTCGATCGCATCGTCGGTGCTGACAGCCCTGTTGCATGATCCGGTCGCCATGGCGGCGCACGCTGACCCATAGGTAACCGCCAAACCCCGCTATGATTGCGCGCTGGAACGCAGGGGTGCAGCCCTTGCGCCGGTGGCAACCGAATTGCAAAGCGGGGACCCCATGACGAAGCGCTTCTCGTTCAAGAGCTCGACCGCAACTCGATCTCTCTTCCTTACTGCTGCCGTGGGTTCGTCGATCGCGTTAGCCGCCGGTTGTGATGAGCCCGGAGACACCATCGACGAGGGCTTCTTCGAGCAGCCCGTCGTTACCCCCGAATCGACCGTGATCTCCAACGTTCGGCCCCCGCCGATCGCCGGCGGCACGCTGCTCGTGAACAAGGCTGGGACGCGGGCTGTGGTCTCCGATCCAGACCGCGACCGCGTGATGGTCGTCGACCTCGACAACGACGACGTCATCTCGACGATCGCGCTCGACGAGGGCAGTGAGCCCGGTCGCGCCGTCGAAGACGCCGCCGGTCGCGTGCACGTCGCGCTCCGTCGTGGTGGTTCGCTCCTCACCGTCGACGTCGCCGCGGGTGAGGTCCTCGCCAAGCGCCCGATCTGCAGCGCACCGCGCGGCCTCGCGTCGTTCGACGCGACCGACGGGACTGGCAACACGCTGGTCGTCGCGTGCGCTGGTGGTGAGGTCGCCGAGATCGCCGCCGACCCCGCGAGCACCGCAGTCACGACCACGCTGCTCGAGCCCGATCTGCGCGACGTCGTCCTCGCCGGGGGCACCACGCGCGCATCGCGGCGCGTCCTCGTGAGCTCCTTCCGCAACGCTCACGTCCTCACCCTCGGCCCCGACATGACCGTCGCGAACGAGGCCTCGCCCGCCGACTACACGAACGAGTTCAGCGGCCGCACGTTCTCGCCCACGGTCGCGTGGCGCATGGTCCAGGCCCCTTGGGGCGCGACCGTGATCCATCAGCGCGCGGCGACCGTCCCCATCGAGATCGAGCCGGAGACGCCCGATGGTTACGGCGGCCAGACCTTCGACTGCGGCAGCACCATCGTGAACGCCGCGGTGACGAACTTCACCGACAACGGCGAGCGCAAGACCTTCAGCCAGCGCGGCGGCCTCGGGTCGATCCTCCTGCCCGTCGACATCGCGCTCTCGAGCGACTCGAGCTTCACCTACGGCGACACGAACGAGCGGCTCGTCGCCTTCGTCGGTGCTGGCAGCGACATCCTCACCGTCACCACCATGTCCTCGCTCGAGAGCGACGACGCGTGCACCTCGAACTTCGTCAACGGCATGCAGATGCCGGTGGGCTTCGAGCCGATCGCGGTCCAGTTCGGTCGCCCCACCGACGTTGGGATCGACGTCTACGTGCAGCTCCGCGAGCCTGCGCAGCTCGTCCGGTACGACGCGACGACCATGCAGTGGAAGTCGACGATCAGCCTCGGCGGCGAGAGCCGCGCGGACAGCGGTCACGCCCTCTTCCACCGCAACCCCGACGCGCCGACGACGATCAGCTGCGCGTCCTGCCACCCCGAAGGTCGCGACGACAGCCACACGTGGCTCTTCGATCAGATCGGTGGTCGGCGCACGCAGAACCTGAGCGGCGACGTCACCAACACCGCGCCCTTCCACTGGGACGGCGACCTCAAGAACATCTCCGAGCTCATGACGACGGTCTTCGAGCACCGCATGGGCGGGCAGAAGCAGACGCCCGAGCGCATCGACGCGCTGAAGACCTGGCTCGCTGAGATCCCGCGCATCCCGGTGATGGAGCAGGGCGCGACGGGCCTCGATCCCGCAGCGGTCGCACGCGGCAAGGCCCTCTTCGAGAGCTCGAAGACCGAGTGCGCGACCTGTCACAACGGCCCCGCCCTCACCAACAACAAGACCGTCGACGTCGGCACCGGCCACGCGTTCCAGGTGCCGGGCCTGCTCGGCATCCGCAACCGCGCTCCGTTCATGCACGACGGTTGCGCAGCCTCGCTCCACGCTCGGTTCGAGCCGAAATGCGGTGGCACGACGCACGGCAAGATCGACGGCCTCACCGAGGGTGAGATCGACGACCTCGTCGCCTACATGGAATCGCTCTGATCTGAGTGCAGCTCTCAGTTTTCAGCTGTCAGCCGTCAGCCGAGAGAAGAAAGGACCCCGAGCCTGCATGCTGTCTCCGAACTGACAACTGACGGCTGATAACTGACGACTCACCGGAACAAGCGAGGCCCGCTGACTCAGAAGGTCAGCGGGCCTTCGTGTTTCACCGAACGATCGTGCTTTGTCGCGACGTCAGCGAGGGGCGAACGAGGGGACTCGTCCCCTCGCGACAAAGCACGATCGTTCGGTGAAAGTTCACGCGCGCCGATCAAGCCCGGCCGAGCCGCGCGGTGATTTCAGGCTCGCTCGGGGAAGAGGGCCGCGAGCCCCGCGGCGGTGGCGGGCGCGACGCCGCGCTCGGTCACGATGCCGGTGACGAGGCGCGCGGGCGTGACATCGAACGCGGGGTTCTTCACCTTCGCGAACGGGAGATCGGTCACCTCGCTCGCGCTGCGCTCCTCGATCGGGATCGCATCGCCGCGCTCGATCGAGAAGTCGATCGTCGAAGAGGGCACGGCCGCGTAGAACGGGACCCGCGCGTCGTGCGCCGCGAGCGCCTTCAGGTAGGTGCCGATCTTGTTGCAGACGTCGCCGATGCGCGTCGTTCGATCCGAGCCGACGATGCAGACGTCGACCTCACCGCGCTGCAGGTAGTGCCCGCCGGCGTTGTCGACGATCAGCGTCGCGGGCACGCCGTGCTGCGCGAGCTCCCACGCAGTGAGGTAGCCCTGGTTGCGCGGTCGCGTCTCGTCGACCCACACGTGGATCGGCACGCCCGCGTCGTGCAGCTTGTAGACGGGCGCGAGCGCGGTGCCCCAATCGACCGTCGCGAGCCAACCGGCGTTGCAATGCGTGAGCACCCGCAGCGGTCCCGATCCGCCGCGCCGCGCGAGGACCTCGCGCAGCGCGGTCGCGCCGTGCTCGCCGATCCTCGAGCACACGTCGACGTCTTCGTCCGCCATCACCGCGGCGAGCGCGTACGCCGCGGCCGCGCGCTCCGAGGCGTGCATCGGCGCGAGGTGCGCGCGCGCTCGATCGAGCGCCCAGTGCAGATTGACCGCGGTCGGACGCGTCCGCCCGAGGCGCGCGTGCGCTCTCGCGAGCCCCGCGTCCGAAGGATCGTCGCGGAGCGCGAGCGCGAGACCGTACGCCGCGGACACACCGATGAGCGGCGCGCCCCTCACGATCATCGTCTCGATCGCGCGCGCCGCGTCCTCACAGGATCCGAGGCGAACGACGCGGACCTCGCGCGGCAGCGCGGTCTGATCCAAGACCTCGACGGTGTGGCCGTCGTCCGCGAGCCAGATGGTGCGGCGATGAACGCCCTCGACCAGCACGCGACCTTCTCAGTGCCCTTCGAAGGCGACGAGCGAGAACGTCGTGTGGCCCGCGGCTTCGATCTTCTTCGCGCCGCCGAGCTCGGGCAAATCGACGATGAAGCAGGCCTCGTGGACCTTCGCGCCCGAGGCCTCGACGAGCTTGATCGCCGCGGTCGCCGTCCCACCCGTCGCGATGAGATCGTCGACGACGAGGACGACGTCGGCTGCGACGAGCGCGCCCACGTGGATCTCGATCCGATCGGTGCCGTACTCGAGCGCGTAGTCCACGCCGAAGGACTCGCCGGGCAGCTTGCCCTTCTTGCGCACGGGCACGAAGCCCGCGCCGATGCCGTGCGCGATCGGCCCGCCCAGGATGAAGCCGCGCGCCTCGATCGCCGCGACCTTGGTGATGCCGCGCTTCGCGTAGCGCGCGACGAAGGCGTCGATCATCTGCGCGAAGCCCGAGGCGTCCGCGAAGAGCGTCGTGACATCGCGGAACTGAATCCCCGGTTTGGGAAAGTCGGGGATCGTTCGAATGAGAGATTTGAGATCGGACATCAGCGGCTCCCCAGGACGCGCGCGAGGACGGCGTCGAGTTTGGTGACGAGCGCCGGATCGCGGGTCTCGTTCGCGGTCATCAAGGCGGTGTCGAGCGCGCGATCGCACTTCTGCGAGCAGGGCGCGCCGGCCGCGTCGCGGCGCGCGGCCGCGAGCTGCGGGACGACGGCGCGCACGAGAGCGCGCGCGTGCTCGCCGTTCGCTTGCAGCACGCGCACGACGTCGTCGACGGTCACGTGATCGTGGTCTGGATGCCAGCAGTCGTAGTCCGTGACCATCGCGATGGTCGCGTAACAAATCTCGGCCTCTCGAGCGAGCTTGGCCTCGGGCATGTTGGTCATGCCGACGACGTCGCAGCCCCACGAGCGGTAGAGGTTCGACTCCGCGACCGTCGAGAACTGCGGCCCCTCCATCACGATGTACGTGCCGCCGCGAACGATGCGCTCGACGCCCGCCTGCGACGCGACGCTCATCATCGTGTCGCCGATGCGGCCGCACACCGGGTGGCCCATCGAGACGTGCGCGACCATGCCGGGCCCGAAGAACGACTTCTCGCGCGCGAACGTGCGGTCGATGAATTGGTCGACGACGACGAACGTGCCCGGCGGTCGATCACCACGCAGCGAGCCGACCGCGCTCAGCGACACGATGTCCGTGACGCCTGCGCGCTTCAGCGCGTCGATGTTCGCCCGGTAAGGCACGTGCGTCGGAGGCACGCGGTGCCCGCGCCCGTGGCGCGGCAAGAACACCACCTCGGCCCCGTCTATCGAGCCGAAGAGCAGCTCGTCCGAAGGGTCGCCGAAGGGCGTCGCGACCTTGCGCCAGGTCGCGTCTTTGAGTCCGTCTACTTGATAAATCCCGCTGCCGCCGATGACGCCAATCACGGCGCGACAGAATAGGGATCAGCGGGGTATGGATCCACCCCCACGAGGTACGCCTTGTATCCGCTCGAGTTGAGCAGGCGAACCATCTCGCTCGTCCCCGGCCGCTTGCACGCCATGCCGCGCGCCTCGATGGTCGCGCGACCCTCGTCGTAGTCGACGCGGACCTCGTCGACGCCGTCGACGTTGGTCACCGCGTCGCGCACCTTGAGCGGGCAGGCCTCGCGGCAGGCCATGTTGGTTACACGGATGTCAATCGAGCAGCGGAGGTTCTTGAGCTCGGCCTGCTGCGCGGGCGTCGGCCCCGAGGCGCACGAGGCCGCGACGCCCACCACCGGGACGAAGGCGAGAGCCGCGAGCGCGCGACGCAGGAGCGAGGTCTTCAGCATGGCTCGAGTGTCCCGTGGGGCCGCGCTCTGCGCAAGTTGTTGGCCCGCGATCAGGCCTGCGGCTCTTGCGGGCGAACCTTCGACTCGGGAGCGGTCTCGCCCGGCGCCACGCCAGCGCTGAGCAGCTGCGTGACGAGGTCGCGACACTCGGGCCGATTGCGCAGGTGCGAGAGCAGGAGCGACGAGGCCTCGCTGAAGGACTTCTCGAAGGCGAGGCCCTCGCGCGTCTTCTGCCCGACCTTCTCGCGGCCCTGTGCGAGGTCCTCCTCGAGGGCCTCGGCGTAGCGGACGAGCTGCGCGCGCAGGTCCTCGATCTGGCGCCGAAGGTCGCGTGCGATGCCCTCGCGGTTGGCCTTCTTCGCCTCGTATCGCTGGAGCTGCTCGCGCTTGGCCTTCGCCGTCGCGGCGGCGGCGCCCGCGCGCTCGTAGACACCCGGATCGAACGTGCCCGCGCGCATCGAAGCGTCCGCCTGTTGGCGCGCGACGAGCGCGTTCTTCTCCCCGATGGAGAGCTCGGCGCGGACCTTCTCGACGTCCTCGGTGTCGGAGGCGGCCTCGCGCAGGACGCGAGACTCCTCGTGCGCGAGCTCCTCGACCTTACGACCGATCTCGGCGCGGAGCGCGCGACCGCGTCGCTCGAGCGAGTCGAGCTTGCGGGTGTAGCTCGCGACCTCGCCCTCGAGTTGGTTGGCGCGCGCCGCGAGATCCCAGAGCTTTTGCAAGGCGGTCGTGATCTCGGGCGGGGCCGCGTTGGCGGGGTATGCGCGCGACACCATGCGCGCGAAGAGCGCAGCTCGGCTCGCCCACTCGGTCACGCCGGCCGACTGCGGAGGGGGAGGAGGAGGTGGCGCCGCGACCTCGCCGCCGCCACCGCCGTCGCTGTCCCACGCCTGCGTGGGCAGCCCGCGCTGGAGGGCCTTCAGCTCTTCTTGGAGATGGTGGGCGTCCTGATAACGCCGACGCATGTCCTTCTCGAGCAGGCGAAGACAGATGGCTTCGGCCTGGGGGTGCGCGTCGGGGCGGATCGCACGCGGTCGCGGCGGCGGCGCCGTGCGCTGCATCTCGAGGAGCTGCTCGCGATCGTTCGAGCGGAAGGGCAGCTGCCCCGTGAGCATCTCGAAGAGGAGCACGCCGAGCGCGTAGAGGTCCGAATACGACGTCGCGTCTTCACCGCGAGCTTGCTCGGGCGACATGTACTCGGGCGTCCCGAACACAGCACCCTTCGGCGCGAGGCGTGGGTCGCGCGCGATGGCGGCGAGACCAAAGTCAAGGATCTTGACGAAATCCTTCCTGCCGCCGCGCGCGGTGAGGAGGATGTTGTCGCTCTTCAGATCGCGATGGACGACCCCGAGGTCGTGGGCGCGCGCGAGGGCGGCGCACATCTGCTCGAGGATGTCGATCGCGCGGGCGATGGGCATCGGGCCCCGCGAGAGCTCCTGCGAGAGGGGCGTACCGACGAGGTACTCCATCACGAGGTAGAGCTCGCCCTCCTCGGTCTCGCCGATGTCGTGGATGTCGATGATGTGCGCGTGGTCGACGCGGTTCGCGGCTCTGGCTTCGCGGAGCATCCACGCGCGGAGATGAGTCTCACCGCGGAGGTCGGGCCGAATGAGCTTCAGAGCGACGACGCGATCGATGAGGACGTGGCGGGCTCGGTAGACGATGCCCATGCCGCCCTCACCGAGGCGCGCTTCGAGCCGGTATCGACCGGCGACGACCTTGCCGAGCATCGGATCGCTCGTCGATCCGCGGCGAGGAGAGCTGAGTGCCACGCTATGCTCCCTGTTCACGACTGCGTTGAGTTGCTCGTGCGCTTCCGCTGACCGAATTCGGGAGAGCGGGATTGGGTCTTCGCTCGGGCTTCAATGCCGAAGAGAGGGTCCTCAAGTAGCGCAAAATCGAGCCTTGTCCGGAATGTAACAACCGAGAACAGCGGGCGTCGACAGGCGTTTTCATAGCTGACGCTCTTGTGGGGAGGCTTAGGGGTAGATGTGCGAACCGACGTAGCCCGGCAGTCCGCCGACCCCGTGTCGACGTGAACACCTGGAGCCGTGGATTTCCCCGGTGCGACGTGCTGAGACTGGGCAGCTTGCGTTCGCTCGCCGTCCTCCTCGCGTTGACCGCTTGTGCGTCGTCGGCTCCCAGCCGTCAGCGCGACGAGCCCTTGCCGGCCGACGCGCCCGACATCGGCTCTGCGCGGAGCCCCCAATCGAGCGCACAGCCCAGCGCCGAAGCGAGCGCCCAAGAGCCCCCACCACCCGTCGAGCCAGCGCCCGAAATCCCCAAGAAGCGAATCCACTCCATCGGGCGGATGACCTGGATTTGGAAGCGCCCCGCCGTGGAAAAAGACAAGTACCTCGGTTACGTGCGGCCGGGGTCGTCGATCGCCCTCCGCAGCGAAGAGCGGATAAAGGGGGAGGGCTGCGCGGGCGGGTTCTATCAGGTAGAGCCTCGCGGGTATGTCTGCGCCGACAGGACTGTCACTGAGACCCCGCCTGAGCCGTTTTGGTCGGCGGCCACGGCGACCCATGGCAGGCCCGGGCCGATGCCGTACTCCTATGCGTTCTCCGACGGGACTCCGATGTACAACCGGGTCCCGACCGAGCGCGAGATCGAGCTCCACGAGAAGTGGCTCCCAAAAGGGAAAGTCCCGAAGACGCTCGGCTATCACGAAGAGCTCGCGGTGGCCGAGACCATCCCGGCCGTCGACCCTATGCCCGAGTTCTTCGCAAACGGCGCCTCGCCGAGGACTCAGCCGTTCGACGTGGTCGAACAGGTCATGCCGATAGGCTCGATGCTCTCGTACACCACGGCGTTCGAGGCGAACGGGCGGACTTGGCTGCTCTCTACGGATCACACGATCGTCCCGGCGGATCGCGTGCGCCCATTTCGGATCAGCAAATTCCACGGCGTCGATCTTCGGAAGGACGCGGCGCTCCCCATCGCGTTCATGCGCGTCACCGACAAACCCCAATTCGTCCGCGGCGCCGACGGCTCGTTCACCGCGAATGGGGGTCATTGGCCGGTTCGCTCCTGGGTCGGCCTGACGGGGAAGACCGAGTCGACGACCCATACCGGGCCCAAGGGACGAACTATCGAGACCCTATATCGCGAGACCCGCGAGCTCGATGGGGGCGGCGCCCCACTCTGGATCTCGGACGCGGACGCGACCGTCGTAGACGTCGAGACAGAGCGCCCTTCATCGGTGAAGGAGGGTCAGAAGTTCCTCATGATCCACCTCGAGAGCGGGACGCTCGTCGCCTACGAGGACATGACTCCCGTCTACGCTACCCTGGTATCGCCGGGCCGTGGCGGATTGCCCCAAAAGGGGCGTGACAACGTCGAGAACGCGACGACCCCGATTGGGTCGTTCACCATCGTGTTCAAAGACCGAGCGGCCACGATGAGCAGCGAGACGGGGAAGAACAGGTCCTTTTGGATCCAAGACGTCCCGCACACTCAGTACTTCGACCCGCCGTTCGCGCTGCACGCCGCGTTTTGGCACGAGCGCTTCGGCGAGTTCGTGAGCGCGGGTTGCGTCAACCTGTCCCCCCTCGACGCAGAAATCCTATTTCACTGGACCGATCCTCCAATCCCCGACGATTGGCAGGGAGTGTCCGGTGTCAGCGCGAGCGAGAACGGGCCGACGACGATCGTCGTCCTGCGCCGCTGATCCTTGGGGGTTTCGGTCGCGGCGGAGACGAGCTAATTCTGGATCAAGCTCGGCGAACTGTTTTCGCGCGCCGAAGGAGACCACCATGAATGCCAACTTACGGATATCGGCCGTGCTCCTCTTCGCGGGCATCGCCGTACAAGCGGGCTGTTCGGATGATTCGACGAATCCGACGACGGGTGGTGGGGGCAGCGGCGCGAGCAGCACGGGCGCGACCGGGGGCGGAGGTTCGGCCGCGACAGGTGGCGCCGGGCCTTGTGGCAATATCGGGGAGAGCTGCGGGACGAGCGACCCCTGCTGCACGGGCTTCGATTGTCAAAACAGCTTCTGCGTGATGCAGGGCTGCGCCGCCGAGGGCACCGTGTGCACCGCGGCGAGCGATTGCTGTTCGCTCAACTGCGACCCGACGACCAATCAGTGCGGCGCGATGGTGTGCATCGCCGAGGGGCAAGCGTGCACGCTCGACGGCGAGTGCTGCACCGGGGCCTGCGACACAGTCTGCGTGTCCGCGACCTGCAAGGCGCAGGGTGAGGCTTGCGACAACCTCAATCCGTGCTGCCCCGGTCAGCTCTGCGATGCGGGCTTCTGCATCCAAAACACGAGCTGCGGCGATCTCGGCGCGACCTGCACGACGGGGGCCGATTGCTGCAGCGCTAACTGCCTCGACAACTCGGGAACCGCGTGCCCGGGCGGCGCCGGCTGCTCGTGTGGACCGAGCGGGACCTGCAAGTCTTCCGGCGAGGCGTGCACGACCGACGGCGACTGCTGCAACAACCTCTGCGATCGCCCGAATGGCGGCTCCGGGTTCTGCGCGGAGCTCGGCTCGTGTGGTGTCGCCGGTGAGCCTTGCTCGCCCGAGGGCGTCTCGGGCGGCTCCTGTTGTTCGGCTGCTTGCTTGGATCCGACGGGTACGGGCACACCTCGCTGCCAATACCTGGGTGGGTGCCGAATCCAGGACGAGCTCTGCGAGAACGACGCGCAGTGCTGTTCGGGCGCGTGCGAACAACATGGGACTACGCTCGACGGGCGACCCATCATGCGCTGTGGGAACGTGGGCTCTTGTTTGCCAGTCGGCGAGGTCTGCTTCCAGGGGTCGAGCGCGAACTGCTGCCCGAACGGGGGCGGTACGTTCGGCTGCGAGCCGACGAAGACAGGCATCGATCGCTGCTATGGCGGTGAGGGCAATTGCACGCTCCCCGGGCAGGAGTGCACGACGCCGGACGAGTGCTGCAAAGACCCTTATCCGACTATCGATTGCCAGCCTGGCCCCGACGGTCAGACCGATATTTGCTGTCTCGCGAACGGCTCGGAGTGCGCCTTCGGCGATGTCTGCTGTTGTGGTGTCTGCGCCCCCGACTCGAACGGATCGCTCGTCTGTTGTCCGAACAACATGACCTGCGTCCAGCCCGGCGGGGCCTGCACGGCGAGCTCGGATTGCTGTGACGGCTGCTGTGATCCGGGCACGAACGCGTGCACGACCGACCCTGCGATCTGCGGTCAATGCACCGGCGCGCAGGTCGGCGAGTTCTGCCAACAGAACAGCGACTGCTGCAACAACGTCGATATGGGTGGGCCCGTCGCCTGCGCGCTCTCGGGTGAGTTCTTCACCTGCGTGCTGCAGTAACGCCGAGTCGACAGGGACTCAGGAGCTCGACGGGCGTGCCTGGCTGGCGCGCCCGTTGGCTTGTTTGGACTCGTGCTCGATGGGCAGTCGGACGAGGAAGCGAGCGCCTCCCTCGTCCGAGCGGTCGACGCTCAGCGAGCCACCGTGCTTGCGCACGATGTCCGTCGAAATCGAGAGGCCGAGTCCAGTGCCGGCTCCGCGGGGCTTCGTCGTGAAGAAGGGGTCGAAGATCTTGTTGCGGAGATCGGCGGGGACGCCGGGGCCGTTGTCGCTCACGGCGATCTCGACGTGGGGGCCGCGCACGCGCGTCTCGACCTTGATTTCTCGCACGCTGACGCCCTCTCGCGGAGCGTCACCGACGCCCTCCAACGCCTGAATCGCGTTCATCAGCAGGTTGAGAAAGACCTGGTTGATCTCGCCGATTCGACACTCGACGAGAGGCAGCTCGGCGAAGCTCCGCGTGACGGTGATGCAGCTCTGTCGCAGGCGCGAGCCGAGGAGCACGAGCGTCTCCTCGAGGTTCGACGAGAGATCGGCGGGCACGGCCTCTTGCGTGCTGCGCGCGAAATTCTTGAGGTTCTGCACGATTCGCACGGTCCGGCCCGTCGCGCGGCGCACGACCGTGGTGATCCCGACGAGATCGTCGAGGGAGGCGTCGAGATCCAATTCGGCCCGGAGCTCCTCGAGCTTTGCTCGGCGAGCCGCGGGGAGATCGCGCTCGGCGCCGCGGTAGGCGTCGAGCATCTTGCGAACCCCCGCGACGAGCTCCTCGAGCGGCTCGGCCGAGCCTGCGACCGCGTTGAGCGGGTTGTTGATCTCGTGCGCGAGGTTCGCGACGAGCTCGCCGATGGACGCGAGGCGCTCGCCTTGGACGAGCGCGGCCTGCGCTGCGCGCAGCTCGTCGAGCGCCGTCTTCAACTCGGTAGTGCGGGCCTCGACCTTCGCCTCGAGGCCGGCGCGCTCCTGCTCGAGCTCGGCGATCGTGCGGCCGAGCGTGACCCGCATGCGTTCGACGCTGGACGCGAGGCGAGCGAGCTCACCGCCGCCTTCGATGGGTGGAACGGGCGCGTCGAGCTGTCCGGCCGCGACCGTCTCGGCAGCGCTAGCGACCTGAACGACAGGCCGAGCCAGCTCGTTCGCGACGCGCGCGATGACACCGCCCACCGCGAGCACCAGCATCAGGAACGCCGCGACCAGGGCGAGGACCGCGGCGACGTCGTCCGAGGCTGCGAGCCCACTCCCGAGCGAGCGATAGAGCGCGATGGACGAGAACAGCATCAGCGTGGCCGCGAACAGCAACGGGGACCCGAACGCACGGAACATGCGCTCGCGGATCGCGACGCCCGCTGGGTCCGGACGCGCGCCGTCGACGATGGGCGAAGTGCCGAAGAGCGAGCGGCTGAAGCGACGCAGGCTCGCCTCGACATAAGCGGTCGTCGTCCGGTCCCAGCCGCGCTGGTAATACGCGACGCCCCACGAGAACAGCGTCGCGTACCCGAGCTGCATCACCGCGTCGGTGCCTCGCCACGACGCGGCTCCCGTTCGAAAGTAGAAGACGCCGGCCCAGGTGCAGGCGACCCAAAGGCTGAAGTTCAGCCAGGAGAGGCGACCCGGCAACGAGCGCAGCGATCGCACGGCGTCGCTCGCGCGCTGCAGCGTGAGCGCGGCCGTCGTGTCGCTCCCCGCGGGGCTCCCGGTCGCGAGGCGCAGCACGATCGCGAGCTCGCGCGTCCACGCGAACATCGTCACGGTGTACGCGAGCGTCGCGCTGACCGCGAGGAACGGCAGGAATTGATACCAGCCGCGAAACAGCGTCTCGCTCTGCGCGCGGAGGAACGCGACGCTGAAGACCAAGAGCAGATGGCCGCCGAGGATTCCGGCCATCGCGGCGCTCTCACCCAACCTGCCCCGCGTCCAACGCGCGAGATCGGCCCCACCGCTCGACGCTTGTCCGTAGGTCGGCGCCGGCGAGAGCTCGCGCCGATAGATCGCACGCCGCATCGCCGTGGCCATGATGCCGAACGTCGTCGTCGCGATGAGGAGCCGCGGATCTTCGAGCGTGCCGAGCGGCAGGACAGCCAGCTGCCACGCGATGAAGCGAAAGCAGCTCGCGGCCAAGATTCGGAGCTCGGTCGTCAGCGATCGACTCGCGAGCGCGGACAAGAGGATCGTCGCGAGGAAGATCGGCAACGCGAGCGCGCTGCGACCGACGACGGGCGCGACCGAAGCCGCGAACAATACCGCCGAGAAGACCTCGAACCCTGCCGCGAGGAGCTCGGCTCGGACAGCGCCGCGAACGAGGAATCGGGATGCAATGCGCAGGGGCATCGGCGCTCCGCGGATCGTAGTCGCTTTTCTGTCGATTCAGCGTCGGCGAGAGAGGGCGCGCTCGCAGTGGGCGTCCTTGAACGACGGATCGGGGGATTTCGTCGAACCACAAAGGCCGAAGGTCGAGACGTTGTCGGGGAAGGCGTCCATCGAAGACAGCTTCTTGTTCTCGATCCAACCGACCTTGGACTCAGCCCCGTTGCGACGGTCCCCGCCCTCTTGAGTGAGGACTTTGGACCAGTGCTTCTTCGCCTCGAGCAGCCTGACGTTTTGGTCCTTTTTGAGGGTCACGAACGACTTGGCGCCCTTCTTGGGCTTCGCGCGGAGCTCGTTCTCCGAACGCAGGAATCGACGCTCCTCGAGCAGCGCTCGAGCGTCCTCGACGGCGTGTGCCGCGCTCGTCGTCCCGGCCTCGTCGAACTGACCGAAATAGCCGCTCGACGCTGGATTGACGAGGCTCGTGTCGACCGCAAACCCCAATGCGTCGGGCGTGATGTCGACGGCGTTCTGATAGAGAGTCCAGGCGCCCGAGTTGAAGTAGGCCTGTGTCCCGGAGTGGCCAGTCGACGCGGAGAGCCACGCGTAAGTGGCTAGTCCCTTGGTGCGAACGAGGTTGCAGACACAGCCGTTCGAATAGACGCCCACGGCGAAGCCCGTCCGCTCGAATACCTTGTTTACGGCCTCGAAGTACTCGGTGATAGCGCCCTGTTGGACGTCGTAAGGCCAGTCGGCGTCGACCGCGAAATAGATGGCCGAACCCGTCGGTTGGCCGATCGTGGCGGCCTGTTCGAGCGCTCGCTGAGCGTCCTCTTTGCCCCAGCGGTTCTCGAAGGTGAGAAAGCAGTTGCTGTAATGCTGAAAGACGGCCGCGATCGACAGGCCCTCGCCGAAGAGGATGCGAGCCTCTTCGGGTTGTAGGTCTTTGCCGGGAATGCTCGCCGGCAAATGGCAATAATATCGGAATAGCGTTCGCACGCCCGCGGCCCGGAGCGCCTGCGCCCCCTTGGCGTCGAGGCGGAGCGCCGTGTCGGCCACCTGCGGAAACCCAGTCCGTTCGTAGTGCCGAGTCTCGGGCGCTCGGCCCGCGCTCGAACGGGCCGAGGGCGTCATCGAGCTCTCTGTCGTCTGCGGGCTCTCGGTCGGGGTCGAGCTCGGCGCGCTCGATTGACCCTGTGAAAGCGCGACCGTCCGGCGATCGAGGGAGCAGCCACCGATCGCAGAGACCCCGAGCGCGGTCGACGCGAACAGGAATCTTCTGCGGCTCAGGGGGCTCTGCATCGCGTCTACCACTCGAACGCCCGCAGCCTACGCCAGCAAAGCGCCGATTATTCCGACGTCGCGCTGAGAGCCCAACTCGCGAGGGCTCGGAGACCACCCCCCGAGGCCGTCGGGTCGATGAGAACCTCACGGACAGCGTTTCCCCGATTCCCCGGGGGGCTCGATCCGCCCCCCGTGCGCTGCGCGCCCCCCCGATTCTGCGGGGGGCTCAATCCGCCCCCCGTGCGCTGCGCGCCCCCCCGATGCACCCAGAACGTCGGGTATCCGAACCAGCGCGCCCCTGCGGCGTCCCACCCGCCGAACGCGGCGAACGCGATGCGCTCGCGCGGCAGTCCAAAAGCACGCTCCCCGAGCGCGTAGGCGGCGCGAGCCGGCTTGTAGGTCTCGGCGCGCTGCGTGCTCAAGAGCTCGTCGAAGAGCCCGAGGATCCCAACGCGCCCGAGCAATTGGTCGATCATCGTCGGGGCGTAATTGGCGAGAGGCGCGAGCTTCAATCCGCGAGTCCTCAAGGTCGTCAGGGTCTCGGCGGCGTCGGGCCACAACTCGAGCTCCGTGAAGGCGTCGCAGAGCGTCGCGCGGTCTCCACTGGAGATCTCGATTTGCGAGGCGCGCGCGGCGTATTCGAGCGAATCCCGGACGAGCTGGTCGAAGGGGACGAACTGTCCGGCCGCCGCGCGTATCCAGCAATACTCGAAGAGCCGTGTCTTCCAGGTCGTGGCGAGCGAGCCTTGCCCAATCACCTGCTCGACACGCGCGTCCACACCCCGCGGGTCGAACAGCGTAAACAGGTCGAAGAGCACCCCCGATATGGGATTAGCCGAAACCTCGGTCGCGGTGCGCCCTGGGCGACACGCGCTCGCCAAGGCGGACGCCCCCAACCAACCCACCACGTCGCGTCGTCGGATCATGCCCGCACCATGCGCGGCGGGCTTCGGCAGGGCCATCGACATATCTGCACACCGCCCATGCATTGCCGAACACCGATAACGTTGTCATAGTCACGCCCGTGCGTTGGGACGATCTTCGGTTCTTCTTGGCGGTAGCCCGGAATCGCACGCTGTCCGCCGCCGCGTCCGCGCTGGGGGTGAGTCAGCCGACCGTGGGTCGACGGATCGCGGCGCTCGAGAAGGAGCTCGGCGCGACGCTCCTCGAGCGGAGCTCCGACGGCCTCGCGTTGTCCAGCGCCGGACGACAGGTGCTCGAGCTCGCGGAGCGAATGGAGCTCGACGCGCTCGCGGTCGAGCGACGCGTCTCCGGCCGCGATCAGGGCGTTCGCGGGGTGGTTCGCGTTACGGCTTCGGAGTGGATTGTGAGCGCGGTCCTCGCGCCCGAGCTGCCCCCGCTGCTCGAGCGACACCCGCAGCTCGTCGTCGAGTTGGTGGCTGATCAGCGGCACCTCAACCTCGCTCGGCGTGAGGCGGACATCGCGCTCCGGCCGCGCCCGTTCGACCACGACGCGGTGATTCAGCGCTCCGTCGCCGAGCTCGGGTTCGGGTTGTACGGGTCGCGCGCCTACCTCGCAAACAAGGTATCTCCCGCGGTCGACGCGGGGCGCGGCCATGTCCTCGTCGCCATGAGCGACGACGTCGGCGACGTCGCGCGGAGCTGGCTCGCGAGCGCCCTCCCCGAGGCTACCGTCGCGGTGCGGACCAACGGTCGAGAGGCGATGTTGGCGCTCGCGCGGGCCGGCGCGGGGCTCGCGTGCCTGGCTCGGGTCGTGGGCGACGCTCAACCCGAGTTGGTTCGCATAACAGGTCTATCGACCGCGCCACGCCCGAAGCTCTGGATGGGAATCCATCGAGACGCGCGGTCGACCGCACGGGTGCGGGTGGTCGCTGCCTATTGGGTTGATCGACTGCAGAGCTCTCGGGACAGGTTGTCGCCGACGGAAATGTAAGCGGCTGCTCAGAACTTTTCGGCCGGCCAGGCCTCGATATCGGTCACCCACGCGACGCAGGGGTGCGCGTGCCGATGCTTGAGCTCCAAGGCCTCGAGGATGGGAGTCACCAGCGACGCATCGACGATGACCTCGATTTGGACGTTACGACCGTGCCAGGTGCTCGGTCGAATCCCGTGCTGGCCCTGCCCCGAAGCGGGCACAGCCGTATAGCCGGGGACCCCGAGGCTGCGGAGATCCTCGGCGATCGGGAACTCGGCGTTCTCTGGGGCGAGGATCGTGATGAGCTTGCGGCGAGCCGTCTCCACCTCGGGGACTACGCCACAATCCGCGCGACTTCGCAACAGCGGTTCACTTGAAGACGTAGGTCGCGCCAGGCCCGACGCTGACCACGGGCAGACGCCGGCGCTCTTCGAAATAGTCGTAGCCCGTTTTGAGGTTGGCCCAAAAGTCGTGGTGCTCGGGCATGGTCCCGGACGCGAGCAGCTCGGTCAAACCCCGAGTCGGGAAGACGTGCAAATGCACGACGCCCCCTGCCTCGTTGAGGGTGTGTGCGACCAACCAAAGCTCCTCGATGCGCTCGTCTCCCATCGCGATGCACCCGACGGAGACGCAATTGCCATGAATGTAGATTTCCCCTCCCGGGGTCGGCCCACCGCGGATCTTGTCCAATCCGTTCGGGTAACTCACGTACATCATCAGGTGGTATTTCCACGTCGAGGTGTAGGCGTTCAGCGTGTAAAAGCCCTCGGGCACCTGGCGGTCACCCTCTTTGCGCTTCGGCCCGATCGCCCCCGAGGCGTAGCAAATGCGATAGGTCGCTATCTTGCCGAGCTGTCCGTCGGCGGTCGACGCGGCCCAGAGCTCGAGTTCGTTCTCCTGTTTGAAGACCCGAAAGAGGACTTGGGCTGGGGGGAAGGCGACTCCGGCGTTCGCGAACAGCTCCTTGACGATCGGCAGCCGCTTCTCCGCTGCCGCTTTGCGGTCGCGGTTCGTCCAATCCCGGTTTGCGGCATAGTCGGTTTGTTCGCGCACGACTGGCGCGCTCGCGCTCGGCGTTTGGGCCGCGGCAGAAGGTGAGGCGCTCGCGCTCTCGACCGTCGTCGCGACCGTCGCGGCAGACGCGGTCGCGCTCGAACGAACATCGGTAGAGGCGGAGGCCGAGGCGCGCTGAGGCGCGCTCTCACCCGGCGAGCTGCAACTCACCAATAGCGACAGCGGGAGGGCGGCCAGACACGCGCGCATCGCGGCAGGGTACTTCACCTGATTGCGCCGCGGCTCGAGCGCGCTTCGCAACCCCATCATCGCTTGGGGTTCGTGGTGGGCGCCGTCGTGGGGTTGATTGGGGCCGCCGTGCCCGTGAGATAAGCGCCTGTCGTGCTGCCCATGACATACGGCTGTCGGTCCTTCTCGGGCGAAGCCTTGAGCTCGCACGGGCTGCCGTCGCTCGTCATGACATTCCAGAGCCCACCGACCGCCGTCGCTGCCGCGGCGAGGCCCGCGCCGAGCACCACGAGGCGGCGGACCTTCTTCGCCCGAACACCTACAGCACAGTCAGCGGTCATGACCGTGCCGTCCGCGCGCCGATAGAGCCTCAAACAAACCTGGCCGTCGGGGCTCGCGCCGAGGAGCTCGAGAGCCTCCGCGCGCGTGAGGTTCTCGACGTTGAAGACCGACTTGTTGCAGGCGTGACAGTGGCGCACGCGGTCGTCACCCGTCATGTCCTCCCACTTCGCGTGGCAGGGCGTGGCGATTTGCACGTTCTCGAGGGGGCCTCGCTTCTTGGCTGCGGCGAGGCGCCGCTCGAGGTCACGGATGTGGTCTGCGACCTGCCCGCGGCGTGTGGCGGTGTGGTCGATGTGCTCGAGGTCGGCGCGGAGCTGGCGGAGCTGTTCTTCGAGGGCAGGGATCTCGTCGCGGTAAGGTTCGGTCATGGTGCGGCGGGTTGGACGCCGTCACCCAGTCCGCGTTCCCCACTCTTTTCTTAGGAAAAATCGTCCGCGAGCCACATTTTCTCGGGCCGCGTGGGCTATAGCCGCTGACCGATGGATCGGCAGACCCTCATCCAGCTCGCCGAAGAGTGGATCCCCTTCAACAAACACGTGGGTCTGCGCGCGCTCCGTGTGGAGCGCGGCAACATCCTCTTCGAGATCCCCTTCCGCGAAGAGCTCATCGGTGACCCGATGAAGCGCGCCATCCACGGCGGGGTGATCAGCATGCTCGCCGACACGGCCGGTGGCTTCGCGGTCTGGAGCGTGCTCGACGAGCCGCGGTCCCGGGTGTCGACGATCGACCTGCGCATCGACTACCTGCTCCCCGGCAAACCCGAGCACCTGCACGCCCACGCGTCGGTCGTCCGCGCCGGAAAGGCCGTCGGTGTCGCCGATATCCGTGTGTTTCACCCCAGCCACGAGCACGCGACGATCGCGACCGGCAAGGGCGTTTACGCCATTCGCACCTTCAAAGAGCAGCTGCCGATCTGACCCGTTCGGGCCCGGGGACCGCTCTAGTACTGCCAGTCCTAAGTTCGCTGGGGTTCGCCCAGGCCCCGCGCTGGCGTGCGCGAGTGAAGGGCCTGGTCGAACCCATCCGATCGGCCGCGTCTGACCGCGCAGCTCGGACATATTTCGGTGCCTACGAACCTGCGGTTCGTAGCACTAGGGCGTGACCTGCGGTGCTTTGCGTGGTAGGAGCCGCGAAAAATGGCCCCGAAGATCCGCAACATCGCCATCGTCGCGCACGTCGACCACGGCAAGACGACCCTGGTCGACCACATGCTTCGGCAGGCCGGCACCTTCCGCGTGAACGAGGTCGTCGCCGAGCGCGTGATGGATTCCAACGATCTCGAGCGCGAGCGCGGGATCACCATCCTCGCGAAGAACACGAGCGTCGTTTACAAAGGCACCAAGATCAACATCGTCGACACGCCGGGACACAGCGATTTCGGCGGTGAAGTCGAGCGCACACTGATGATGGCGGACGGCGCGCTCCTCCTCGTCGACGCCGCCGAGGGCCCGCTTCCGCAGACGCGGTTCGTCTTGTCGAAGTGCCTCGAGCGAGGCTTCCCGATCGTGGTCGTCATCAACAAGATCGATCGCGGCGACGCTCGCCCCGCCGAGGTCTTGAACGAGGTCTTCGACCTGTTCTGCGACCTGGGCGCGACCGACGAGCAGGCCTCGTTCGCGTCGGTCTATGCGATCGGCAAGCTCGGCCTGGCGAAGCGCAACCTCGAGGACGAGGCCACGGATCTCACGCCGCTCTTCGATCTCATCCTCGACAACGTCCCTCCGCCGAAGAGCGACCCGACCGCGCCGCTGCAGATGATCGTGTGCAACACGACGCACGACGAGTACGTCGGCAAGCTCGCGGTCGGCCGCATCGTGCGCGGCAAGGTCCGCGTGACGGAGGAGGTCGCCATCCTCGGCGACGGCGCGAACTCGCGCGGCGCGGTGAAGCAGCTGTTCGTCTTCGAGGGCCTGAAGCGCGTGCCGAAGGAGCTCGCCGAGGCGGGTGAGATCGTCGCGCTCGCGGGGCTCGACACCGCCCAGATCGGCGACACGCTCGCGGACAAGCTCGAGCCGTCGCCGCTCCCGCGCATCGTCGTCGAGGAGCCGACCATCAAGATGCGCATCGGCGTCAACACGGCGCCGTTCGCAGGCAAATCGAAGCAGAGCAAGTTCCTCACGAGCCGCCACTTGAAGGAGCGGCTCGAGCGCGAGGCGCTGCGCAACCTCGCGATCCGCGTGCTGCCCACCGAGACGCCGGACACGTTCATGGTGATGGGGCGCGGCGAGCTCCAGCTCGCGATCTTGGTCGAGACCATGCGTCGCGAGGGCTACGAGATGCAGCTCGGCAACCCCGAGGTCGTCACGAAGATGGTCGACGGCGAGCTCATGGAGCCTGTCGAGCGCGTCGTCGTGGACGTCCCCACCGAGTTCGTCGGCGTCGTGACCGAGCGGCTCGGTACGCGCCGCGGCCGCATGGAAAAGATGCAGCACACGACGGGCGGGCGCGTGCGGCTCGAGTTCGTGATCCCCTCGCGCGGGCTCATCGGCTTCCGCGGTGAGTTCCTGACCGCGACGCGCGGCACGGGGCTCTTGAACACGCTCTTCGACGGGTGGGCCGCGTGGAGCGGCCCTATGATCCGCAGGGCGAACGGCGCGATCGTCGCCGACCGCGCGGGGATGTCGACGCCGTACGCGCTGCATCACCTGCAGGCCCGCGGCATCTTCTTCATCGTGCCGGGCATCGAGGTCTACGAGGGGATGATCATCGGCGAGCACAATCGGCCGAACGACACCGACGTGAACGCGATCAAGGAGAAGAAGCTCTCCAACGTGCGCAACCACGGCAAAGACGAGAACGTCATGCTCGCGGTCCCGCGCACGCTCACGATCGAGACGGCCATGGAGTGGATCGACGCGGACGAGCTCGTCGAGGTCACCCCGGACGTGGTCCGCGTTCGCAAGCGCGTGCTCGAGTGCAACCGGCGCGAGCGTCGGACCGACGCGATCGAAGAAGCACAAGGCGCCTGACGATCAGCCGCGCGGCGGCTTCGCGGTCGTGTCGAACGACTCGAGGATCGCGCGGCCGATCGCGAAGGCGAACGCGCGTCGCGTGGTGGGCTCTTCCCACGCGGCGGCCTCGCGCGGATCGAGCGCGTTGTGCGTCTCCACGATCACCGCGGGCATCTCGGTGCGTCGCAGGACGAAGATGCGCTTCTTCTCCTCGTGGCGATCGACGAAGACGCCGGCGTCGGAGGGCGTCCCCTCGTAGAGATCGCGATACTCGGCGCCCGTGTACGGCACGAAGCCAGCCGACCTCATCGCCTCCGAGATGGAGGACGCGAGGGCGACGCGACCGCGCACGAGCGAGCTCGCGCCCTCGTCGGAGTAGAGCACGCTGAAGCCGGGCGCGTCGAAGCTCCGCTTACAGGATTGTCCGGGCTGCGGTGACCACTCGTCGCGGTGCACCCCGCGAATGTCGGAGTGGAAGCTCACGAACACGTCGGCGTGTGCGCGCCGCGCGGCGTCCACGCGATCGGCGTACGAGACGAGCGCGCCGCCGGGCCGGCTCGTGACGAACTCGAACCTCCCCGTCTCCTCGAGGTAGCTCGTCACGTCGAGCATGAGCTCGCGCGTGAAGTCCTGCTCCTCGACACAGAAGCTGCTCGTGTTGCCGGGGTTGTCGCGCGCGCCGTGGCCGGGATCGAGGTAGACGACGGGGCGCCGAGCTTTCGAGTCCAAGGCCTTGGAGTCCGGGAGCTCGACCTCTTCGGGGAGAGCGTCGGGCCAGGTCTTCGGGTCGGGCGGCGGTGGGGTCAGCGTCGCGCTCGCCTGACCGATGCGGTGTGATTTCGCTCGCGCGACGCGACAGCCGCTGCTCGCGAACGCGGCGACGAGGACGAGCGCGAGGGCGACGCGAGGCACGGCTCGTCGAAGTGTGACGGGGCGGCGCGACGCGGACAACTTTCCCCCTGTTGCCGCGAGCGCACGCGAGCTCTCAGCTCAGAAGTAAGCCCACCCGACGCCGAGCGACGCTGCTTGCTCTCCAACGGGGCTGCCCTCGACGAAGAAGTCTCCGCCGCCGGGCAGAATGACGACGAACCCGAGCGCAGGCTGCACGTGGTAGCGGTCGCTCCCGAGCGTGAGCGCGCCGTCTCCCATGTCCCAGAGGATCGGGCCGCCGAAGATGCGGAACGCGAGATACGGGCTGAAGACGTGCTCGAAGGTCTTGCCGGCGGTGAGCCCGAAGCGGAAGTCGAAGCCGTAGTACCTGCCTCGCAGATCGCGAAAGGACGTCGAAGCACCCATCGCTCCGAGCGAGACGTTCAAGAGGACGTACGGCGCGTTGCCCTTCTCCTCGAACACGCGCCACGAGAGGTTCGCTGCGACGAGCCAGCCAGGATCGACGGTGTACGTGGCCTCGCGCGAGCTCAGCGTCCCCGCGAGCACACCGCCCGCGACCACCGAGAACGTGTACTTGCCGAAGAAGAAGTCGTTCTCCGCGACGACGGCGAGCCGCTCGAAGTCGACGTTCTCACCGAGGTCGAAGTCGAACGCGTCCGCGTTCACGTCGCCGAAGGAGACGTAACTCTTCGTATACGCGGACGTGAGAGCGAACCGCCCGCGGAGCGGCTCCGCAGCTGCGCCCTTCGACTGCTCGTTGCACGTCACCACCGAGCCCGTCGCACCGACAGGCACCGCAACGCCTCACGCGTAGCTGGTGCGTGGCGCAATCAACCAGGTGGCGCCCACCGCGACGCCTGTGAGAAAAACCCATCGCGCCCGCACAGCGAGCCATCATATCGGCCCTGGCGAAACGCGGAACACCGAACGGGGCTCGTTGTCTGTCGACACCATGCCGAGCCCACCGTCGAGCGGACGCCAAGCCCCCCCGACTGACTTGCCTTCATCGGTTCACGTCGTGGTTCGCTGGGGCTCGTCGGTGCTGATGAGCAAGCGGATCTCGCCGCCGCGGTCGATGCCGCTCTCTGGTGGCGTCGGTCGGTTGGAGTTGAAGGACGGAGCGCTCGCGGTCATCGCCGGCCCGAAGCGCGTCGCGGTCACGCGTGGCCAGCGCGTTCGCACCGAGTTCGACGACGTCGAGATCGTCGTGGACGCGACCGAAGACTCCGCCCACGCGTTCGCGGTCCCTGTCGTCTACGAGAAGCGCCACGTCGCCGCCGATATGGGCTCATTTGCCTTTCACGGTGTTATAGCCGGTATCCTGATCGCGCTTCACGCCCCGATCAGCGACGAGGCGACGAGCAACACCAGCGAGCTCGCGAGCATGCTCGCCGACAGCCGTCCGAGCACGCCGCAGAACCTCGTGCTCGGTCTCGCGGGCCCCGCTTCGATGACCGGCGACGAGACCGCGGAGAGCTCCGTCGACGAAGCTCGTGCGAGCGCCGAGCGCTCACGCGCCCGACAGATCGGTGGTGCGCGCACCAAGCCAAAGCCGGCGGCGGCTACCAGGGCCGCGATGGGCATGGTGAAGGGCGTCGACGTGGAGTCCGACATCGACTGCTCCCTGATGCTGATGAGCGACGTGCTCAACGCCGCTCACGAACACGGTCCCGTCGAAGCGCAGTCACCGTGGTCGCACGAGCTCGGTTACGAGGACCCGCGCTTCGAAGATCTCGATCGGACGGACGCCTTCAGCGCAGGCGGTCTCGAGCTCTCGACGTTCGGGGACGGGTCGGGTCGCGGCGCCGGCGCGACGGGTTGGGCCGTGCAGGACCACCTCGGGACCATCGGCGGTGCGCGCGCGGGGGTCGAGCTCGACATTGGAAACGGGCTCGACCGCGGTGACCTCGCGGCCCATCGTGTCAGCGCGCCGACGGTGTGCGGGCAAAGGGCGCGCGACGCCAAGGTGGACCCCACGGATTGCTCGGCCACCGTGCAAGGGCGCCTACCGCCCGAGGTCATTCAGCGCACGATCCGCCAGTCTTTTGGCAGGCTGCGACACTGCTACGAGCTCGACAAGCTCGGCAAATCACGCAACGAAGAGCGCTCGGTCGCGCGCTTCGTGATCGGTCGCGACGGCGCTGTCTCCACGAGCCAAGCCAGCGGTTCGAGCAGCGCATCGCTCGACGCGTGCGTCGCGGGCGTCATGCGGAACCTCTCGTTTCCGCAGCCCGAGGGCGGCGTCGTCAGCGTCACGTACCCCGTCGTGTTCTACGGCGGCGACTGACGGTCAGCGGCGCTTCGTGTCGTCGCCAGAGGCGATCGCGAGGTCGGTTTGTGCCTCGGGCTGAGTTCGCGCGAGCCCCGGACGATCCGAGCGACGGAGCTCGGGTTTGGCGCTTTCCTCCTCGGCTGCGACGCTCGCGTCGGGCGCCCATTTCGGCTCTGCGTCCCACGCCGGCTCTTGCTCTTTGTCGAGCCAACTCGCGGGCAGCTCGTCGCGCTCCGACTCGGAGTAGGGAGCTGGCTCGTCGAGCAAGCCGACGTGCCAGAGCGAGGCCTCCTCGGCCGCGAAGTCGTATCGGATCGAGGACTCCTCCGCCTCGATTCGATCGATGCGCCGCTGCCGCTCCACGACCAGCGCCTCGGCGAGATCGTAGGCGCGCGCCGCGAGCTCCCGCGGGGGGCGCTCGGTTCGCGCAGCGAGAGCACCAGCGACGTGAGCGGCGAAGAGGTCTTTGAGGTCCATCAGCGCGGGCCGACCTTAGGCACGACTCGGAGCCGGGCCAACTTCCGAGCCGCTCGTCACCGACAAGGGCACAGGCGCGTGAACGGGGACGAGCTCGTAATCGTCGAGTCGGAAATGCCTTGTCCGAAGTCTGAATTCGAACGTGAACCCCGGAAATAGCGTGGTGTTCATCCCCGAGGGCGTCTGATACCAGCTCTGACAGCCGCCCGTGCTCCAGACCCTGTTCTTGAGTCGCGCCTGGAGCGCCTGATTGTAGCGGTCGAGCACCGGCCCTCGAACATCGAAATAGGGGGCGTTCTGCATGCCGCGCAGCTGACCGACCGCGCTCATCACATAGGCGATCTGCGACTCGATGATGTGCACCATGGAGCTGTGTCCGAGTCCGGAGTTGGGCCCCACCAACACGAAGAGGTTGGGGAAGCCGTGGACGGTCGTACCCAGATAAGCGCGCGCGCCCGGGCGCCACTCGTCGGTCAGATCGGCGCCGCCCCTGCCTCGCACCTCGAACGGAGCCTCGGCGTCCGCGGCCATGAATCCGGTCGCGAGCACGAGCGCGTCGAGCTCGTGGAGCTTACCGTCTTTCGTGATGATTCCCTCGGGCACGACGCGCTCGATGCCCGTCGTCACGAGCGAGACGTGGGGGAGCTGGAGGGCCGGGTAATAGTCGTTCGACAAGAGGATTCGCTTGCAGCCGATTTGGTACTCGGGCGTCAGCTGCTTGCGCAATATCGGATCAGCGACGCTGTCCCGCAGGTGCTTGCGGGCCATCTTCTCCGCGAAGTCGCCTATCCGGGAGTCGCGGTCGAACGTGAGCTTGAAGAGCTCGCGTCGCGCGTAGATCGCCGCGCGATATGCCGTTTGCAGCGCCGGGACACGCTCGTAAAGCGCCTGCTCGGTCGAACCGATCGCGCGATCGCGGCGAGGCAAAATCCAGGGAGGCGTGCGCTGGAAGACCTCCATCCGGCCGACCTCGTGGGCGATGCCCGGCACGATCTGGATGGCGCTCGCGCCCGTCCCGATCACGCCGACGCGCTTGCCCGCTAGTCGGTAATCGGAGTCCCACCGCGCGGAGTGGAAGGCCTTGCCGGCGAAGGTGTCGAGGCCCTCGATGTCGGGGAGCTTCGGCCGGCTCAACCCACCCGTCGCCGCGACGAGCCAGCGGCAGTCGTACACGTCGTCGTCGCCGACCTGGACTTGCCATCGACCGGTCCGCTCGCTGAACGCGGCGCGCTTCACCGTCGAGCGAAACCGGATGTGACGCTCCAGATCATAGTGTTCGGCGCAGTGCTCGAGGTAGTCGCGGATCTCGTTCCAGGGGGCGAACATCCGGCTCCACTTCGGGTTTTGCTCGAAGGAGAACGAATAGAGGTGTGATTCGACGTCACACGCACAACCGGGATAGTGATTGTCGCGCCAGGTCCCGCCCACGCTCTCCGCCTGTTCGAGGATGACGAAGTCGTCGATTCCCGCCTTCTTCAGGTGAATCGCCATCCCCAATCCGGCGAACCCCGTGCCCACGATCACGGCCTCGTTCTTCGTTTGCATGCGCCCTCGCGACGTTCTCTCAACGGGTGTTCGACGACGATAGCGGCTCTCGACGGCCGAGCCGTACCGATACCGTGGACCGCTATTGACCAAAAGTCAATGCGCGCTAGAACGCCTGTTTCACTGGGGGTCTCGACAAGTGTCCAGCCCGCGCGGGATGCTGAAAGACATGCCTCCAAACGCAAACTCCGCTACGTTTGCGAGGTGAACGCACCGGTCAACGGCTCCCCGGTCGCTCCGGGGAGCATCCTCGCGGGGAAGTACCGCGTCACGAAGGTCCTGGGTCGTGGGGGCATGGGTGTCGTCGTCGAGGCGCACCACACGCAGCTCGACGAGCGCGTCGCCCTCAAGTTCCTTTTGCCTGATTTCGCGGCCAAGCCCGAGTTCGCCGAGCGGTTCATGCGTGAGGCTCGGTCGGCCGTGAAGATCAAGAGCGAGCACGTCGCGCGCGTGACCGACGTCGGCACGCTCAGCGACGGCGCCCCCTTCATGGTCATGGAGTTTCTCGACGGGCGCGACCTCTCGACCGTCTTGCAGGAGCACGGCCGATTGGCCCTCGAGGACGCGGTCGACTACGTGCTTCAGGCCGCGGACGCCATCGCAGAGGCTCACCACAGCGGCATCGTCCACCGCGACATCAAGCCCTCCAACCTATTCCTGATTCGGGGCAAAGACGGCTCCCCTATCATCAAGGTCCTCGACTTCGGCATTTCGAAGGTCCTTGGTGCTCAAACGGACGGTCTGACGCAGACCACCGCGACGATGGGCTCGGCGCTCTACATGTCGCCCGAGCAAATGCGAGATGCCAAGTCGGTCGATCACCGCGCGGACATCTACTCGCTCGGCATTACCCTCTACGAGCTCCTCGTCGGCCGACAACCCTATTACGCGGACACCCTCCCCGAGCTCTGCATGCTGCTCGTGTCGGGTGACCCGATGCCTCTCCGGCAAGCGCGCCCCGACCTCTCCGCCGAGTTCGCCCAGATTTGCGGGTTCGCGTACGAGCGCAACCGCGACCAGCGATTCCAGACCGTCGCGGACTTCGCCTTTGCGCTGGCGCCGTTCGCGCCGTCTCGCTCTCAGCACGCCCTCGAGCGCATCGCGAAGATGGCCGGCAAGCCGATCCCGCGCGCCGGCGCGCCGAAGCCCGGCGCCACGATCGCCGATCAGACGCTGGCCCGCGGCGATCGCCTCGCGATGCCCCAGCAGTTCCCCGTGAATCAGGCGGCCGGCGCCGCATATCGGTCCGGCCCTATGCCGAATACGTCGACGACCGCCGGCGTCGCTACGACCCAATCGCCGAAGGTCGACGGGCCGCGCACCGGCAAGGGGATCGCGTTCGCCGCAGTCGGGCTCGCGGCCCTGCTGGGCGTGGGCGGCACGCTCTACGTCTACAAGAGCGGTATGTTGGGTTCCGACCACTCGAAGAAGGACGCGGCGACCCAGCCCGAGACCCCCGCGGCCAAGGAGACCTCCGCGACCGCGAGCGTCGCGGAGACTTCGAAGCCCGCGCCTGCCGCCGAGACCGCCGCGACAACACCCGTATCCGCGGCTTCGACCTCAGCGTCGGCGCCCCTCGCGACCGATACTTCATCCCCCGCGAAGACGAACGCCCCGGCGAAGACCGCCTCACAGCCCGTCGCGGCGCGCCCGACGACTACGACGTCGCCCACGACTGCGAGCCCGCAGCCCCCCGCTGCGACGACGCCACAGACCAAATCCACGAACGCCTTCGATCGCCGCTGACGCGGCCTTTCTTGCAAATACCATGAAGCGACCCTTCGTCGCCGCCGCATTGGCGGTCAGCCTCGCCCTTCTTGCCCAGTCTGCCTTCGCGGACGACAACCAACTAGCGGCCGAGTCGTTGTTCGCGACCGGCAAGAAGCAGATGGAGGCGAAGCAATACGGCGACGCCTGCAAGAGCTTCGCTGAGAGTCAGCGACTCGGCCCCAGCGTCGGGACGCTCCTCAATTTGGGGCTTTGCAACGAGCTCCAGGGCAAGCTCGCGACCGCCTGGGCGACTTACAAAGAGGCCGGGGTCCTCGCGCAGCAGCGCAATGACAACCGCGTCGCGACGGCCGACGAGAACGCGGATCGCCTCGAGCCCAAGCTTTCGAAGCTCGCGGTCACCGTGAAAGAGACCGTCCCCGATATGGTGATAAAGCGCGACGGCACCGTGATCGCGGCGATCGGCGTGCCCATCGCGATCGATCCCGGTGAGCACGAGATCACGGCCTCGGCCCCGGGCTATATCACCTATACCGTCCGCGTCACGATGGGTAAGGAGAAGGACTCGAAGACGCTCGAGATCCCCGCGCTCGAGAAGGACCCGAACGCGCCCAAGCCGGATACGAATCCGAAGCCCGATAAAGACACGGACAAAGACAAAGACAAAGATAAAGACTCCGACAAGGACAAAGACAAGGACAAGGGGCAGCCTGCCTCTGGCGGACTCAGCGGAGTCACGATTGGGGGCTTCGTCGTCGGGGGCGTGGGCATCGTGGGCCTCGCCATCGGCGGCGCGATGGGTGGATTGGCGATGACGACCGCCTCCAACGCCGAAGGCGACCCGAGCCTCTGTCCCGATAAGCAGTGCACGGCCGCCGGGCGTGAGGAGATCGACAGCGCAGAGACTCAGGCGCTCGTCTCGACGGTCGGGTTCGCGGTCGGGGGCGCAGCCCTCGCGGCCGGGGTCGTCATGATCGCCGTCGGCTTCACGATGGGGTCGAGCGACGAACACGCGAGCGTGCGGCCCTTCTTCTTCACCACGCCGAGTCGGCAAGACTCCAGTGTTGCTGGGCTCGGTGGGTTCGTGACGGGACTCGAGGGGAGCTTCTGATGAGCGTCCGGTCTAGCTTGATGCTTCTTGCGACGGGCCTGGCGATGGTCGGCTGCGCCGATATTCTCGGGCTCGACGAGTTCACCGATCAGCCCAAGGGGGGCGGCGGCGGCTCGCCGTCCACGGGCGGCTCCACGAACGGTGGCGCCGGCGTGGGCGGTGATATGGGCGGTACTGGCGGCGGGGGCGGGCCTCCGGCGGAGTGCACTCCAATCGCCGACACCACGGATCTGGTTGACGACCCCGACTTGCGGTTTCGACGCGCGTACGGCGCAGCCATCGGCACCGTCGCCTACTCGGCAGCGATCGCCGAGGGCCCGAGTCCCAAGTTCTATGTCGTCTCCATGGGCAACGGGACGAGCCCACGGACCCAGTCCTGGTCGCCGCAGAACGGGGGTATCGACGTCTTCGGCGTCGTCGCTCGGTCCACAACGGAGATTGGCGTCCTCGTTCGGGCCAACGATGCGATTGGTCAACTCATCGTACCCGTCGACAGCGGGGGCGTCCTTCAAATCCCAGCGAACGCCTTCCTGGCTTATCCGACGCCGACCGAGTGCGTGGGGCCCGACGGCTACGTGCGCAACGTCGCGCCGCTCCTGCCCATCGATCCCAACAATCCACGAATGGCCGTCGAGTGCTCCAAACAAGACGGTTCGATGACTTACTTGTTTGTCGGCGACTCGAATGGTCTCACCCGCATCGACGCGGCTGCTGGGCACCCCGCTAACCTGCGCGTGAACCGCTTCGCGAAGGCCGGGGACACCGAGGTCAT
This sequence comes from Polyangiaceae bacterium, assembly GCA_046351325.1. Classification (GTDB taxonomy): domain Bacteria; phylum Myxococcota_A; class Polyangia; order Polyangiales; family Polyangiaceae; genus Xiheicaenibacterium. The sequence goes on from JAXLYR010000004.1 coordinate 97,555, forward strand.
GCTCCTCGGCGATGACCCGAGCCAGAGCAGCTACGTGCGACTCGGCCCTGACTTCGGCGCAGCGCAGCTCCACGTCGAGTCCGGCGCTGATCGGTTGTCGATCCCCTTCTCGTCGATCAACAACCCCGACGGGTCGACCAAGTTCTTCCTTGCGACCCTCGCAGCCGGCTCGTTCACCCCCGCGCGCCTCTTCGTCCGCGATGTGGGCGTCGGGCAGGCGATCGATCTGATTGACGACCCGATACCGGGAATGACCCAGATCGCGCAGCTCGAAACGCTGGCTGATTTGGTCCTGCTCGACCCCGTCGTCCGACTCGGGCCTTCACTCTACTCGGCCGGCGTCAACATCGAGGGGACCAGCGTGCAGCTCTCCTGGATGCGCGAGTCGGGCGAGATGCTGGTTCGCAATATGGTCGTCTACGATATGGACACTCCAATCGACGGCGCGGGCGCTCTGCCGTTGGCGACGCCTGGCGTCCCCGTGCTCTGGTCCGAAAAGACGGGTGGCACGACCAAGCTCCGGGCGCGCACCGTCCTCTGCGTCGGCGGCGGCTGAGCACGCACGCGGCACGCGGGGCCGCCGCGGCTTGATAGAATGGTCCCCAGTCGGTTCGACCATGCGCGCCCTCGCGGCTCTCGCCCTCGTCGCAGCTCTGACGGCCACAGTCGGCGCCGCCGCGGACGACTCCGCGCCCGCTGATCGCTCTGCGGAAGCAGCGTTTTCAAAGGGTGAAGAGGCCTTCGCGCGGAGCGACTTCGTCCCTGCGGCGCAGGCGTTCGAAGAGGCTTATCGCCTGCAGCCCCACCCCATCGCGCTGTGGAATGCAGCGCTCAGCTGGGATCGCGCTGGCGAGGCCGTTCGAGCGGCGAACCTCTATCGACGCTTCTTGCGGGAAGCGCCGACCGAGACACCCAATCGCGATCTCGCGACGCAGGCCTTGGCGACGGTGAGTCCGCGTGTGGCCCGGATCGAAGTCGTCGTGTCCAGAGCGAGCGCCGTCCACATCGACGGCCAAGCGGTCGAGGCCAGCGACGGCGTCGTCTTCGTCTCGCCGGGAGACCACATCGTCGACGCCGTCGTCGACGGTGAATCGCGCGTCGAGCACGTGACCGTCGAGGCTGGGCAGACGAGGACTGTCGCCTTCGACGCGACCCCCAAGAAGACGGTCGACCCCGAGCCCGTGAAGCCTGTCCCTTCGCCGCCGAAGCGAGGAGGTGTGCACCCCGCGCTCTTCGGCGTAGCTGCCGGGCTGACGGCGGTGAGCGGCGCGCTCCTCATTTGGTCGGGGCTCGACACCCTCGATGCTTATGAGACTTACGTCGACCTCTCGCTCGCTCAGCGGATTAGGGCTTATCCGGACGACAAGGCGAAGCAAGATCGGACGAACGCCCTCATCGGGACGACAGGCGGTTTGGCGCTCGCGACCTTGGTGATTGGCGTCTTCTTCACCGACTTCGGCGGTGGAGCGCTCGTCGGATTGGGCCCCAACGAGGTGCGCGTTGTCGTCGCGTTCTGAGCCTCTCGGGGACTTCATTCCCAAGAACGCCGTCGGCGAGCGGCCTTTCGAGGTGCTCTTCGAACTCGCGCGCGGCGGCATGGCGACCGTCTACCTCGCGCGACAGATCGGGGGGGCTGGCTTCGAGCGGCTCGTGGCGCTCAAGCGGATTCACAGACACCTGGCCGACGACCCCGAGGTCTTCGCGATGGCCAGCGACGAAGCGCGCCTCGCAGCGCTCGTGCGTCACGCGAACGTCGTCCCCGTCATCGACGTCGTCGACGCCAAAGGCGAGCTCATCTTGGTTCAGGAGTACGTCGAAGGTCAGAGCTTGTCGGCGCTGCTCCGGCGCGCCTGCGAGCGCGGTGAGCCTATGGCGCCCCCCGTGGTCGCCCGCATCGTCGTGGACGCGCTCCGCGGCCTGCACGCGGCCCACGAGGCGAAGGACATGATGGGCGACTCGCTCCACCTCGTGCACAGGGACATAAGCCCTCAGAACTTGTTGGTCGGTACGGACGGGCAGAGCCGTGTCATCGACTTCGGCATAGCGCGCAGCGAGCGACGGCTCGCGCTGACTACCCGCACGGGGATCGTCAAAGGCAAACTCCAATATATGGCTCCCGAGCAAATCGAGGAGCGGCCCGTGGACAGGCGCGCGGATCTCTTCGCGATGGGCGCGGTCCTCTTCGAATCGCTGACGAATCAGCGGCCTTTCAGCGGGCGCGACGACGCTGCGGTGATGGGGAAGATCCTGCTCGGTGAGGTCGACCTCGGCGCGATCGAGGAGAAATGCAGCGAGCTCGCGCCGATCGTCGCGCGGGCGCTCTCGAAGGACCCCGAGACCCGATATGCGACCGCCGCCGAAATGGCCAAAGCCATCACGCGCGCGGACCCGCCGGCCGAGGACGACGAGGTGCGCGCGGCCCTCTACGCGCTCGCGGGCGCGGACCTCGAGCGGACTCGCGAGCGCGTCGCTGGAGCGCTCGCGCGCGTCGCCGGCCTCGACGAAGAGCCGATGTCCCCGCCGCGCGAGACGGCGTCGACCGCCGAGCCCGTGTCCAAAGCCACGCTGCCCGAGACACGCGTCGACAAACCCGCGCCGACCCCTACGGCGAAGAGTCGCACCGTCTTCTTCGCCGCGGCCGCAGTGCTCGGCGTCGGGGCGATCGCGCTCTTCGGGTTTCGCGCGGTGGGTGGCTCGACGTCCGGCTCCGCCTCGGCGACCTCGTTGGAGCCCAAACGAACCGGCGACGCCACCCTCGCGGCCACGAGCCCCGTTGTCCGCCCCGCGACCGCCAGCGCTGTCAGCACCGCCAGCGCTGTCGTCTCCGCGCCGACGTCGAGTGCCGGGCCGCCCGGGCCAGAGAGCAGCTCGGCCGCGTCGACGAGCTCAGCCACTGCACACTCGACGCAACCAGCGACCGTCAAATCAGCTTCTCCGAAGGCTTCGGCGACCGCGGCCGACAGCGCCCCTCCGCCGCGTCCGTCTTCGACCGGGGGCCTATTGCCCAATCCCTACGGCAAGGGCGCGCCATGAAGATCGTTGCAGCTCCAATCATCGGGCTCACGATCACCGTCCTGCTCCAGGCGTGCACGCTCTTCGACGAACCTCCGTCGATCGACGGGGGCGCCGGGGGGAGCGGCGGTGCTGGTGACGGCGGGGCCTCGACGTGTTTGGAAGAGAGCCCAGCGTGCCTCCTCCCCGAGCTCGAGGCTGCGCGGCTCTGTGCCTTCATCGCGACCTGTCCGACGGCGCCCGCGAGCATCGCGATGTCGACGGGGATCCCCATTGGTCAGGTGAACCCCGATGGGACGCTCCTCGACCTGAATTTCTCGGCCTGTGTGAATTGGCTCACGCTGCCGCTCCAGGGCGCGTCCGCCGGGTATCTCTCGGCCACCGACACGCTGAACTGCTTCGCCGGCTCGATGGATTGCGAGGGCGCTCGCTTCTGCGGTCCCTATCGGCAAATCGCGGCCGACGACCCGCGCTGCAATACGCCGACGGACGTCCGCTGTGACGATGAGGTGCTCGTCGACTGTCCATCGTCGCGAGTGACGAATTGCAAGGGGCTCTCGTTCGCCGTCACGACGGGCTGCGAGGTAGGAAAGAGCGGAGTCCCCATGTGCCGTTTGGGAGACTGCAGCGGCCCCGGCCAGATCGATTGTGAGGAGAACCCCCCTGGCTCCGAATACTCGATAGCGTGCGACGCCAACGGGGACGAGCTCGGGCTGAGCTGCACCGGATATGGGCTCTCGTGCGAGCCAGGGCTCGGCTGCGCCCAGGCCTCGGGGGTGAGCGCCGCGTGCGCCGAGCCCTTCGCGCAGAGCTGTGGCGTCGCCAACCGGTTACATTCTTGTTCGGTTCCGCAGGGTATCGACGGGTGGATGCAGTCGGAGATCGACTGCGAGGCGATCGGCCTCGAGTGCGTCGAGGTCGGGCAGTCGGCGTTCTGCGCGGGCGCCGCTGATGCCTGCACCCCCTACGACGCGGGCGTGAACGTCTGCGACCCGGACGCGCCCGCGCTCATCCACCTCTGCGTCGGCGGTCAGCCGACGACGTTCGACTGCGCGACGCTCGGATACACCTGTGTGCCGGCCGGCGAGCCGGGGAAGTCGGCGAGGTGCGGGATATGATTTTCACCAAGCACGAAGCCGCCGTGTCCGACTGTGGAGGCCGAATCATGAGGGCTAGAACCTTGGTCGCGTTGGCGTGGGTGACCCTCGCTGGTTGCGCGCCGGAGGACACGCTGCCCGCCAGCTCGGAGGCTTTGGCCGAGGACGCGATCGACGCGCAGGAGTCTCTCGGGGTCGCCGTCGTCGTCTCTGGATTACCCGGCCTGGTGGTGAGCTCGGACGCGACGATCCTCGCGGAGGCCGTCGCGGCACAGGCGAATATCGGCCAGGTCTTCGACGACCCGAGCTGCATCGCCGTGACCATCGAGGGGAACGTCGTCACCTACGAGCTCGACGGCTGCTCGGGGCCGTGGGGGCAAACGAAGATCTCGGGCACCGAGATTTCGGTGTTCGCGCCCGGCGGCTCGGCCGGCTCATTCGCGGTGGAGAGTCACAGCGTCGCCCTCAGAGTCAACGGGAAGGACGCGTCTCACGAGGGCTCTATTGTCATATCGGCGACACCCGACGAGCGGCGGCTCACGTGGGCCGGCAGCTACGATGGATTCTCGCGCGGGGGTATACCGGTTCATCTCGAGGCCGATATGACCCTCACGATCACGGCAGATCGCGTGGCGCTCGAGGGCACCTCGTCGAGCTCGATCGGTCTGCGCGGCCTCGACGTGACGATAGACGGGTATCGCAGGGGCCCCGCGGGGACCTGCCCCGCGGGTGTCATTCACGCAGAGAGGAAGCTGGCGAAGCTCGCAGTCGATCTCTCGTTCGACGAGACGCCCCTGGTGGTCGCGACGAACGACCAAGGCGACTATGGTACGCTCGAAATAGAGTGCAGTCCCCCGGCCGACTGAGCGACGACGACGAGGCCCTCGTGGAGAGAGCGCAGGCCGGTGACCGCGCCGCGCGAGACGAGCTCGCTAGACGCCATTTGCCCTTGGTGGCCAGGCTCGTTCGTCGCTACGTGAGCGAGACCGACGCGGAGGATGTCGCGCAGCGAGCGCTCATGCGCGCCCTCGAGAAGCTCGACTCCTTTCGACGCGAGTCCACCTTTCGCTCGTGGGTCCATCGCATCGCGGTCAACCTCGCGCTCAATCACATTCGCGACAACAAGCGCGAGGTGGCGAGCGAGGTCGAAGAGGTCGACCTCATCACCAATACGCTCGGGACAGCGCGGCTCGTCGCGCGTGAGGCCCGCGTGCGCCTCATGCGCGCCGTCGAGGAGCTCCCCCCGAAGCAGCGCGAGAGCGTCGAGCTGCGGCTCTTCGCCGATCTCTCTTTCGCCGACATCGCCGCCCGAATGGGCATTAGCGAGGACTCCGCCAAAGCGAATTATCACCACGCGATGAAGCGGCTGCGCGCACACCTCGAGGGTGGTTGAGAGCTCGCTATTACTGCCGGTATGCGATCGGCAGCGTCTGACCGCGCAGCTCGGACATATTTCGGTGCCTACGAACGTGCGGTTCGTAGGCACTAATCCGCGGCGAGCGCCATCGCGAGCACGACGAGATCGATCGAGAGCGTCGAGGTGAGAAATTGCTTGGTGTCGCGCGCTCCGATCAGGATCTCGTGCGAGGCCTCGAGGCGGAGAATCTCGAGCAGGAAGTGCCCGGTGATCCCGGTCGAGATCATCCCGTAGACATCGTCGTTCACCGCGCCGACGCTGAGCCGCGGCGTCGCCGAGATGAACGCCCAGCGGCTGCCGACCCCGAAGCCGAAGGCGATTTGCCCCGCGTGGTAGAGATCGTCCTCGGCGATTTGGCGACCGGCATATCCGATCTCAGGCGAGATCCAGAATCCCCAGGAGCCGCCGGGCTTCTCCCAGATTTGGTAAGAAGCCCCCAAATTCAGGCCCCACGCGCCGAGCGGCACGTCGTTCGGGCGCTCGAGGGGTATCTCGAACATGGGTCCTGCATAGAGGTGCAAGACGGCGAGCGCCCGCGACTCCGAAGGGTCCATGTCGTTCGCGCGAGCCTCGCTCACCCCGAAGCCGAAGGCGGCGGCGCCGCTCAGCGCAGCCAGCGTGAGTGCAAATCGATTGCGGCTCCGAATCATGGAGCCGAGCTTCACCCCAAAGTCGCCGTCGCCACAACGTCGACTTGCTGCTTCACGATCGGGTGAAGTAGCCATTCGGGGCGAGCAGGCCCTTGATGGTCTCGAAGTGTTGGTCGGCCAGCTTCGTCCCCCAATCGAACAGCCGCTGCATCTCCGCGGGGATGAACTTCTCCTGTTCGGGGAGCTTCGTCGAGCTGAAGCGACACACCAGCATCTCCCGTAGCTCCGAGCGCTCGTAGAGGCCGTCCTCATTGGGGTCTTGGTCCCCGGGCTCGGCCGGGTCGATGTCGCTCGGCAGGACCTCGGCGGGGAGCGCCCGGTCCACGACCTCGGCCGCGACGCCGCTCCTCAAAAGCTCGTCGCGGGCGCGGTTGATATAGGCGCTCATATTGGCAAGTCGCTCGTCGTCGCGCGCGACCTCGTCGTTCATCACGGCGAGCCCGCGCTTGATGCGCGCGAGCACGTCGGACTCGAAGCGTTTGACCATCTCGGCGTCGCGATCGACCGTCGGCTCGTTGAGCGCCACCGCGAGCAACGAGGTGCAGTCGGCCCGCATCCCTTCGCGGAAGGGGATGACCTCGCGGACCCCGCCGTCGACCGCCCATCGCTTGCGGACGTATGCCGGTGTCATCACGACGGGCTGCGCGCACGACGCGAAGATGGCGTCGATCATCTCCTCGCGCGAGCGAGGTTTGGCGCTCGCCTGCGTCTTCGTGGAGTAGTGGCGCGCCTGCCCTTGCACCATATCGATGAAGTTGCAGACGTAGACGAGGCCGTGTTCCGCGGCCGACTGCATCCGCTCATGGTCGTAACACTGGTCGATGAGCTTGCGGAGCGGCGCGACGTCGAGCACACCGTGCTTTCGCAGGAGGTTCCACCCCACGCCGAGGATCCCGCATTTGGGCTCAACGCCGACTTGGTTCTGAGTCGTGCGCGTGTACACCGTCCTCATCCGCTCGAGCTCGTCGGCGGGGTCTTTGCCCTCGAAGTAGAGCCCATACGCTTGTGTAAGCAGGCCCCCGACCAAGCTGCCAGTGCTGGTCCCCGTGACGAGAGCCAGTCGCGGGAGCCTCTGTTCGGTACTCCACAATCGACTGAAGAACCCGTAAACGATGCCCGCAGCGAACGCGCCGTGGGACCCGCCGCCCGAGAGCGCGATACCCGACTTGCGGTCGACGCCGGACGGATAGACGTGCGGCTCCGGCGGCACCCTGTAGGCGATGGCGTCCTCTTTCATCGCGAGGAGCGTACCCAATCGCGGCGCCGCCCGCGTCGGTCCCGTCAGGACCTGGTGACAGCCGCGTCGTTCGGGGCGCGCACCACATTCGGCGCGGTTCCGTACGGCCCTATCGGTCACCGTATCCGGAGTCCGGGTCCCGAGGCGCGCGACATGGGGGTTCGAATCCTCCTTTCTGCCCCGTTCGCAGAAATGGCGTAACTGGTAAACGCAACGAACTCGTAATTCGTCGACAAATCCTGCAGTACCGATGACCCGCGGCGAGCACGCGCCCGCGTCGAGTCCCTAACAGGACTCGGCGGTCGCGACCTCTCCCGCCGACCCTCGGGCGCGGCTCTCGCGCCGACGCTTGGCCAGCGATCTCGTCCAATCCACGAGTGAGCCCGCCCCGCGTCCGCTCTCGAGCCCCGCCCCAGCTGACGGCGGGACAGGGCTCGTCGCGGGTTCGCTTTCAGCCTTTCACTCTTTGAGGTGCTCACATGTGGCGTTCCATCTCGATCCAACTCGATCAGCGAGGCGTTCTCTTCAAGAACGGGATCCCGACGGGCGCCCTCGGCCCGGGCCGGCATACCGTGTTTGGATTCGGCCTCAGCGTCGAGCGCGTCTCGGTGAAGAGCCCTATCCTCGAGTTGCCCGCGGAGGTCCGCGCCGTACTCCCCGGTGACTGGTGGGCCGAGATCCACGTCGCCGAGAACGAGCGCGCGATCATCAAGCGTGACGGGGTCCCTGCGGTTTGGCTGCGGCCTGGCGTTCACCGCGTCTGGCGCGTGGACCCGGCAATATCGGTTGAGGTCCTCTCGACCGACGGGCCAGTACCCGCTTTGACTCCGGAGCTCCGCAAGGTGCTCCCGCCCACCGAGCTCTGTGAGGCGCTCGTCGGGCCTCACGAGATGGGTGTGCTGTTCGTCGACGGCCGCGTTGATCGCGTCCTCGAGCCGGGCATGTACGCCTTCTGGTCGACCCCCGCGGCGCCGGTCTCCGTGCTCCGCGTGGACGCTCGCCGGACGGAGGTCGCGATCGCTGGCCAAGATCTCTTGACCAAGGACAAGGTCACCCTGCGGTTGACCTTGAGCGCCGAGATCCGCGTCGTCGACCCCGTGGTCGCGACTCGGTCGGTGACCAGCGCGCGTGACGCCGTCTACCGGGCAGTCCAGCTCGAGGCGCGCGCGCTCGTGTCGGCGCTCAGCTTGGACGAGCTCCTCGAGTCTCGCGAGGTCTTCGGCAAGCAGCTCTTTCAGGCGGTCGCGGACTCCACTCGGGAGCTCGGGATCGAGGTCAACAGCGTGGGTGTGAAGGACATCGTCCTGCCCGGCGAGATGCGCGCTCTGCTCAACAGGGTCATCGAGGCCGAGAAGGCCGCGGCCGCCAACGTCATCCTCCGCAGGGAGGAGACCGCGGCGACTCGGCAGCTCCTCACCACCGCAAAGCTCATGACCGAGAACCCGACGCTCATGCGCATGCGCGAGCTCGACACCTTGAAGGAGATCGCTGGCCAGCTGAAGGACGTCCACCTCGTCGTGGGCGCCGACAAGCTGGAGGGTGTCTTCCCCAAGGGCCTGCTCGGCCGAGGCGACTGAGTCGTTGGTCGAGCTTTGGCTCGAGGCTCTCGTGGTGCGCGTCGAGTTACAATGGTGTAACGCAATCGGCGCGCGCCACGAGGACGCCGGACAAGGTCGAGAAGGCCACGAGGACGCTGCGCTCAGCCGGGCCGCCGGAGAGCATCGGCGCGTCGCTGTCGGACGCCGTGAGTTCGGCGTCGAGGAGCGGTGCGACCGTCTTTTGCGTGCCGTTCGTCACGCCGAGCGCGACGCCGTTCTGTGACCGGTAATCGAGCGCGTAGCCGTTCCGCCAAGTCGCGACGTCGTGTGGCCACCAATCGTCGCCCACGCTCGTCTCGATATGCGGGTCCCCGGTGAGCTCCCCACTCCCCCCGAGCGGATAGACACGAGCACCATCGGTCCCGTCCCCTACGACGCCGAGCCAATAGGCGCCCGGCCGCGGCAAGACTCGGCTCTTCACGGGGAAGAACGGCAGCTCGAGTTGGAGGACGGATTGGGGTGGATCGAACGCGGTCAACGCGAAGAGCTCGGCTGTCCCTACGCCCTGCACGTTTTGGCAATAAGGCGGAGACACGAACGAGAGCACGACCCCTGTCGGGGAGTCGCAGAGCTCGAAGCGGCCGCAGCCCGAAGGAAAGACGTCTCCGACATAGTCGAGCAGCGCGGGTGATTCGGCGTTCTCGGTGTGAAAGACCTGCATCGGCGGGTCGAAGACGGTCGGCATCCAGAACGCGCCGTCGCCGGTCGTCTCCAGCCAGAGCGTCCCGCTCCCTGGTAGATCTCCGACCGCGCCGTCGACGCCGAGCCGATAGAGCCCTTGGGCGTCACCGTCGAGGGTGAAGAGGCCGTCGGGTCGGACGCTGACGGTTACAAAACTGTTTGCGTTGTCGGCGTGTCGGTTGGGAGGGGTCGTCGCGGGTGGCCAGGCGTCGAACGGCGCCCCGAGCGTGGTGGACAGGACGCGCGCCTGCCCCGCGTCGTGGATCTGATAGACGAGCGCGACATCGCCGTTCGCGAGCGGCGCCATCGTGATTTGTCCCGTGAGGGGACCGTCGTTCAAGAGGATTGGGTCCCCCGCCCACTCCAACACCTCGCAGCCTGGGACCGTCCCCGCGATCGAGCCGCCCTCTGCGGCGCCGCCCGCGCTGCTGCTCGAGGTGGTGACCGAGCTCGAGCCGCCTGCGCCCCCCGCGCTCGGCTCCTCGAAGACGACCTTGGCCCCGCAGCCGACGGAACAGGCGAGGATGCACCCTGCGCTCACTCGCTGGCTCACTGTCATGAGTCATTCTCCGATGAGGACCGTCCCTGTCGCGACCACGGCTCCCTGGTCTTGGTCGACTGGGTCGTTGCAAGTCGTCGCCGGCGAACCGGCGTGCGCGGCGGGCTTGCGATTGATGAGGACCTTGCCCGAACCTTGTTTGACCCGGGCCTTGTTGTCGGGTGCTTTGAGGAAGGGGCCAGCGCTCGGCAGGTGTGGCGGGACGTTCTCCGCGACGCTGCCCTCGATCGCGGCCGGGCGATTCTCGATCAGGACATCCGGGCTCAATTGACTGGTCAATACCCCGTTGAAGGGGGTCGGCAGCGGCGTCGGGATCGGGCCTGCCGGGCTCGGCACGAGCTGGATATGCGTATCGACGCCTACAACCGTGTCACCCTGCTTGGCCGCCGGCTTGGGCATCGCGCGAGACTAACGGTTTGCGCGATGCGAGAGCCCTGGTTTTTTGATAGATCCTGACCGCATTGTGAAGAGCGGGGGGAGCGAATCGCCTGACACCTTGCATGGGGTTGCGCTGGGCGCCTTCGCACGGGTCGAGGCCGCCTTGGCAGAGGATCTCCCGCTCGACGAGGCCCTCGCGGCCGCCTCGGTAGACGCTCGACGCTGGTCGGCCGCACGCGTCGCGTGGCTCGAGCGCATCGCGACCGACGACGCGGCCTTTGCCGTCTACCAGCGGGCTCGCGTCAAGGCGGAGGACGAGCTCGCCCGCAGCATCGAGCCGCTCGACAGCGACGTCGCCGTTTGGGTCGCGCTCGGTAAGCTGCTCGCGGGCAGCGCCCGAGCCGACGAGGTGCTCGCGTCGCGTGGGCTCTTCGCGGCAGACCTGAGCCGTACGAACCGCGCTTGGCGCGAGCGACTGAGGGCCAATCCGTCACTCGCGACGCGCGCGGCCAATTTGGCGAAGGAGCCGAGCGCGCCCATTCCCGAGCTGCGCATCGGACCGCGGAGAGCGGCAAAAGGTCAGGGCACTTCACCATCTTCGGGGGCCCAGGGGGCCGCGGCGCCGACGCCGACGCTGTCGGTCTTCGACTTCGCCGGGCTGACCGCCGAGCTCGAGCGTCGCGCCGACGACCCGCGCATCCTCGAGCGATACGGACTCGACGCGCGAGCTCACCACGACCTGGAGGAGCAGTATCAAGCAGCCTTTCGTGAGGACCGCGCGCTCGAGAGGGATTATCGGGCGCTCCTGGAGAAGGCTCGCGCCGGCCTGCGGCTTGAGCCGGCGTCGAGCCGGCCAGTCGCGATCGAAGCGGAGCGCGCTCCGCTCCCCATACCGCCCCTCGTCGTCGCGGCGGCGAGCGCGAGCGGCACGCTCGACGTGAGCGAGCTCGATCTCGGCGGCGCACCCGACTTGCCGTTTTCTCCAGGCGCGGCGGCGACACCAGCGCCCACGTCGCTGCGAGAGCAGAGCGGTCGCACGCTCGACGTCAGCGACGCGGTCGCGCTCGCCGAGGCCCCCACTGTCGACGCGCCGCAGCCGCTCAGCCTCGAGCGATATGCCTCTTTGATCGTCGAGCTCGAGGCCGCGCCACACGCCGCCCACGCAACGCTGACGCGCTACGGGCTCGATCTGCCGACGAAGAAGCGACTCGACGCGCATTACGGCGAGTCGGTCGCGAACGACCCGACCTCGCGCGCTCGCTATTGGGAAGCTCGGCGAGCCGCGTGGACGTGGCTCCAGCGGCAGGGCCGCCAGCGTTGAGCCTCTCTATCCGGCCATTCGGAACTTCGAAATAGGACAGCCATGCAACTCCCGATCAAGGACGACCCCGCCTCGCCCGCGCGGGCCCTCGAGCACCCCTTCACGCTGCGCGTCGCCGACAAGATCCCGGGCCTGCTGGTGGTGACGGAGCTCCGCGGCCGAGAGGCCATGAATCGGCCCTATGTCTTTCGGGTCGATGGGCATGTCCCGGTCGATCTCGGGTCGAGCGGTTGGCTCGGCTGCGCCGCGGTGCTCAGCATCGATGTGCCGAATCGGCTGCCGCGCCAGATCGCCGGAGTGGTGACGGCGCTCCACCAATTGGGTGAGACGCGCGACGGGAACAAGCGCCTTCGCGTCGAGCTGAGGCCGTCGCTCTGGCTGCTGACGCGGCGCAAGACGAGCCGTGTTTTTCAAGAGCGCGGCGTCCGCGAGATCGTCGACAGCGTCCTCGCCGAACATCGCGTCGACTGTCGCTGGGAGCTCGCGAAGCCGCTCCGCCAGCGCACCTACGTCGTGCAATATCGAGAGTCCGACTACGACTTCGTGGCGCGCCTGCTCGCGGAGGCCGGCCTCGTCTATCGCTTCGAGGTCTACGCGACGAAGGACGCAGGCGCGATGGTCGTCCGCGAGCGAATGGTCGTCAGCGACACGGTCGCCGGATATGACCATATCGCCGTCGGAGAGGGTGACGGCCTCGTGGAGCTCGCGGCGCACACGATCGACGACGCGAGCAGAAAGTCGGGAGAGAAGGCGGCGCTCCCCCCGCCCGGGCTGCTCTTCAGCGACGGCGATCCGGGGAGCGCAGGCGACGAGCTCATCCTCTCGATTCGCTTGCGGAGGGCGATCTATCCCCAAGTGGTCCGGCTGCGGGACTTCGACTTCGAACATCCGCTCTTGTCACTCGATCTGCGGCACGAGGCGGGCGCCAGCGACAAGCTGGACAAGCCGCGAGGAGGCCTCGAGTCGGCCCTCGCGAGCCGCCCGCTCTCCGACGAGCCGCTCGCGGCGCTGAGCGGGCTGGTCGCCGAGGTGTACGACCACCACGGCGAATACGAAGAGCACGACGTCGAGCGCGAGCACGCGGTGCGCCGCCTCGAGCAGGAGCGTGCGAGAGCCGTATTGCTCAAAGGCAAGAGCGTCTCGCGCAGGCTGTCTCCAGGCTTGGCGTTCACCTTGCGGCGACACCCCGACTCGGCCCTCGACAATCAGGCGCTCGTCACGGTGAAGGTCGAACACAGGGGTAGCGCGCCGCTCTTCGGCGAGTCGACGCGCCTGCTCTACGAGAACCGATTCGAGGCAGTGCCGGCGACGATCCCTTATCGCCCTTTGGTGAAGAAGCGCGACCTGAGCAACGTCGTCGAGTCGGCGACCGTGGTCGGGCCCCGCAACGAGGCGATCCACGCCGACGTGCACGGCCGGGTGAAGGTCCAGTTTCATTGGGACCTCGACGGCAAGCGCGACGACAAAAGCTCATGTTGGATTCGGGTGCTCGCGCCCTGGGCGGGGCCGGGCTTCGGCGCGAGCTTTTTGCCTCGGATCGGCAGCGAGGTCCTCGTCGGCTTCATGGGCGGCGACGAGGATCGGCCCGTTGTCTTGGGTGGGCTCTTCAACGCCACCAATCCTCCGCCGTTCAAATTCCCCGAGCAGCGCAACATGAGCGGGATTCGGTCGCAGACCATCGATGGCAGCCGTGGCAACGAGCTCTCCTTCGACGACACTCCCGGGGCGCAGGAGCTACGGCTGATCGCAGAGCGTGACCTCCTCGAGAACGCCCGCTTCGACCGCAAGGTCGTAGTCGGCAAGAACCAAGACACGAAGATCGACGGGAGCCTGAACCGCGCGGTGACTGGGGATCATCGCTCGACGGTCGGCGGCGACGAGACGCGGTCGATCAAGCGCGACTCGTCCACGACCATCAGCCGCGACAAGACCGAAACAGTCGGCGGTGAGCGCGTGAGCCGCGTCGCCGGATTGGACATCTCGAAGCTCGGCGGCGAGAGCGTCGACAACAAGGGCGATCGCCGCGAGCTCGTGCGCGGACACAACGCGCTGACGGTCGGCACCGACGCGCGCGCGACGGGCCACAGCGTCCTCGTCCACGGCCCGTCCGCGCACGAGGCGAGCGGGCCTATCACCTACAGGAGCGACGCGGGCATCGTGTTCGAGTGCGGCGACTCCAGGATTTCGGTGCGCAAGGACGGCATTCGACTGGACAGTAAGCGCATCACCGCCCACGCGGGTGAGCGCGTGCTCTTGATGTCGGACGGGCCCGCGATCGAGCTCGGCTCGGAGATCGATCTCCTCGCGGACACGATTCGCCTCTTCTCCAAAGGGGGGAGCGTCGAGCTCGACGCCGAGGCCGCGCACGTCGACGGGCCAGTCGTGAAGCTCAATTGCGGGCCTGGGAGCGCCCCAGACGTGGACGACACGACGCCCGCCCCCAAGACGAAGCGCTTCAAATGGCGCTGCCTCGACTCGATGCTGGACCCTTATGCCAATAAGACCTATCGGCTGACGACCCAGGGGTTTCGGACGATGGGCAAGACCAACCAGTGGGGCACGCTGGTGGAGGAGGTCCCGGACGACGCCTTCATCGCCGTCCTCACGATATGGACTGGGACCTACCCGGAGGGCGAGCGCCACCGCTGGACGATCCGGATTGGACCGATCCCGCCGACGTCGACGATTTACGGGGCTGTCGTGCGACTGCGCAACATGGGCTACTACGTCGGCCCCGACACCGAGGTCATGAACGACGATCTCGGGGCCGCGCTCGTCGAGTTCCAGAGCGACTACGACATACCGAGCACCGGCGAGCTGGACGAGGACACCATCGCGCGACTCGCGCAGGTCTACCCGAACGAGGACTGACCCATGAAGAAGGACCAACTCCAGAGTCGCCGCGTCGTCGCCAAGCTCGACCAGATTGGTTTCCTCAAGGTCGTCGACAAGAAGAGGAGGCCGCTCCAGGGCGCCGAGCTAGAAGCGTGGATCAAGCCCCTCCGCGACCAGCACTACGACAACGAAGAGCTCGCCGAGCGCATCTTCTGCCAGGTCAACGACGACACCGCGCTGCCGCCTCCACCCATCGATGGGCAGAGCGGCGTCGTATCCCCGGCCGAGGCGACGTTCCTTTACATGGATGTAGGCGCGTGGATCGGGTCGTTCGGTACGCGGTGGGACGAGGTGAAGAACGGCCTCAACGTGAAGCGCGACTTCGGCATCGTCGTCGGCCCGTTGGCGCTCTTGTGCACGTTCTCATGTGTCAAAGGGCGGGGCTCGGGCGTCCTGAGCCCCGGTGAGCTGCCCAAGGTCGTGCCGATCGAGCCGAGCGCGGATTGGCAGCGAGCCGACAAGTCGAAGGAGCCGTTTCGCACGGCGAAGCGCATCCTGGATTGTCTCGAGCGCTCGTCCGGCGACGAGCACGGCCCACAGCTCGGCAAGCCCGTCGTCCGCGATATGGCGTTTGCGTCGGGCAGCTTCCCCCTTTGGCCGAAGCCTCGGGATTGGCGCGCTCACGTCATCGTCGGCGACATGCATATCCCGGTGCTGGACTCGAAGAGCCAGACCTATGGGCAAGAGCTCGAGCACACCGCGGACGGTGGGGTCGTCATTCCGGAGCGCGTCGCGCGCCGCGGGCGCGTGGACCTGCGCGTCCTGGAGGACGTGGTGAAGGCGCTCATCCCCGATCCGAAGGACCCGGACGGCCTGCGCAAGGTCGTCGCTTTCCTCAACAAGGGGATCGACGAGTTTCACACGAGTAAAGCAAAGTTCGCGGGGAAGGTGGTCGCTGCGACCGCCCTCACCACGCCCGTTCGGAGCGAGCTCCTCGTAGCCTTGCCATCGCTCGGCGTGCTCGCGGTCGAGGAGGCTTGGCGCCGCGGGGACGGGGACGGCATCAAGAACGACACGATGAACAGCGACGAGGCCGAGCGCTGGTTCGAGTACTACATGGTTGGCCGCGAGGGGCCGCCCGCGGACGTGTTCGAGGGAGCGGGCGCCCATTTTCACGAGTTCATGAAGCGCCTCGCCCGATACAGCGCGCTCTCCGCGCCCGACAAACTGCCGCTGAAGTTCCTGCAGCTCGGCGACATGTTCGACTATTGGGTCGGCTTTACCTGCCACTACGAGCCGGCGCACAACCCCGACCAACCGGTGAGCCCCGACCCGCGCGCCGTCTCGCGGATGCTCCAGTATTGGACCAACAACATTCTGAGCAAAACAGCGCAGGGCCGCGAGGTCGCGAAGGCGCTGGCGATCGCCGAAAATAGCGGGTTCGACCCGACTTATCTCTATGGCAATCACGACAACTACCTGGGGGCGTCTCTGTCCCTGACGTACGACCATGACGGGGAGCCGACGAAGCTCGCGCCGCGTCAGTCCAACTACGTCGAAGACGGGCTGTTCGTGGAGCACGGCCACCAGTGGGAGGGGTCGAACGCCGATGACGCCAGTCGAATCTGGGGCGTCACGGGGCTCACGATGGGCACGAGCTCGCCTACAGGAATGTTCGTGACACAGGCGGCCTTCATTCGGCCCTACGCCGTCCGGAACTTCGAGGGCGTCGCCGCCGGTATGGTCGCCAATCTGTCGGAGACCTACGGGCAGCGGCTCGATCAGGTGCGCGGCGCAGCCCATCGCTACCTGGAGTCGAGCGGCGGCTTCTATTGTTATGTCATGGGTCACACGCACGAGCCGGCGCTCACGCGGGTGCACCTACGCACGAAGCACCCGGGCACGATCGATCGCTTCCGTAAAGAGATGGAGCAGAGCGCCTTGTGCCGCGTCTATCCGCTCCAAGGGACCGACGAGATCCGCGACCTCGAGTTCGTGTCGCACGGCTTCGGTCTGGCACCGACCGTGCGCGTCGGCTTCAACGACATGCTCGGCGCGAAGGAGAACGAGTGGGTGGGCCTCGAGCACCCGGACGCGCCGCCGCCTGGCGACTTCAAGCTCGCGATCAAGGGTGCGGCGGTTCAAAACGACAAGGGCACGCGGGGGATCGTGGACTTTCACAAGGTCCCGCCGGGTGTCTATCAGGCACGCTACTACCTCACTCGCGTCGCGACCCAGCCGTTCAAGTCGTCACGTGGGCTCCTCGGCGTCGAGGGTGTTTCGCTCGAGGGCGACACGCAGCACGCAGTCACGAGCCGACTCACCTACCACGCTGCGGCGAAGAGCTTCGATCGCAAGACGCTGTTTCTCCGCTGGGCCTACGACCCCTCGCGCTTCGACGCGTCGGATGTCGCGAACGCCTGGATTGGGCTCTACCGGGCCGGGCAAGCAGCGACCGCGATCTCGCCGCTCACGCGCGACGCCAAGGTCCCTCAAGCGAGCCTCGTCGCCCTCGGGGGCAGCGCGCACTTCTATCATGGGCGCTGGGACATCCTCAGCGGACAGGGGCTCTCGCGGCCCTTCGTCGAGGCTCTGTCACACGGCGGGCACTTCGTGTTTCGGGTCTTCGCGAACGCGACCCACCAGCACCCGCTCGGTGAGGCCGCCCTCGAGGTCTCGAGGGGCTGAGCGCCTCACGGCGTGAACAGGGCTGTAAGCGTGTACGCGCCCGCGTCGTCTTGGGTGAACCCGTCCACGACGACCGTGATCGCTTGCCCCGCGGACAAGGACACCGACGTTTGCTCGGTCTCGCCGGCCTGCGCGAAGTTGGAGCAGGAGAGGTAGGTCGCGTCGTCGACGGGCCCGCAGCCGTCGCGCACGAAGAGCACGAGGTTCGCGTCCGAGACGAGCGAGACGTTCAGCGTGCCCGCCGAGGGCGCGATAAAGGAATAAGCCCGCTCCTTCCCGCTGTCGAACGCACAGACTCCAGTGAGGTCGAAGGACTCTGTCCCGCCGTCCACGCTCGAGCTCTCGACCGAGCCCGACTGGAGCGTAGGCAGAGCCGCGCAGAGCTCCGGCCACTCGATGGCGGCGCAGTCGGCCGAGCAGCCGTCACCCGAGACCTGGTTTCCGTCGTCGCAGGCCTCGGGGCCAGCGACGTAGCCGTCGCCGCAGGACGCGACCACGAACTCCGATTGAAGGATGAAGGAGCCTGCGTCGACCGGGGTCGCGCCCCTGACGACGACGAGCGTCGGCTCGGCGGGCACCTCGGCGAAGTCGATATGGAGCTTCGCGGTCTCGTGCTCGACGCTGCGACAACCGAGCTCGGCGGTCGCGACGCAGTCCTCGAGGAGGCTGAGCTCCAAGGGAAACACCGAGCTCAGCGTGAGCGTGAGCTCGCCGGGCGCGGGCGGCGTGAAGGCATAGCTCGCCACCGGCGTCGCGACGAAGGGGTCGCAGCCCGACGGATAGCCGGTCGGGCCGCCGGCCGTTGTTCCTATAACAACGTCATTGGGATCGAGCGTGGACGCGAGCCCGCAGAGGGGGGCGAGCTCGGGGGTCTTGCAGTCGGCGCTGCAGCCGTCGCCGGAGACCTGGTTGCCGTCGTCGCAGAGCTCACCCGTGTAGAGATCGACCGCGCCGTCGCCGCAAGCGCCCGGGTCCATGCAGGCGCCGACGCTCGCGTTGGTGAAGACCCCGAGGCACTCCTCGCCGGCTGGACAATCCGGATGAGCGGTCTCACAAATGCGGCGGCATATCGGATCTTCGGAGGGGAAGACCTGGAAGCAGACGCCCCGGAAGGACGAGCCCTCGGGCCCGCAGTCCGCGAGGTACGGGGCGTCGTCGTCGCAGACGGCGTTGACGGGCGCGGTGTCTCCGACCGACAGCGGCTCGCAGAGGTTGAGCTTCGAGCAATAGGTGCCTGTGGGGCAATCGACGTCCGCGGAGAGGTACTCGCAGATCGCGAGGCACTGTGGGGGCTCACCGGTGCAGAGCCCGCCGGCGGCGCAGCCTGTGCCGATGTCCGACGGCGTGCACGATTGGCCAATAGCGGGGCCGCCGACGGCGAGGCAAATCCCGGACTCCTGCGTCGCGTCGAGGGGGAAGCAGGTCTCTCCGCTCGGGCACTCGTTGCTGAAGCCGGGTACGCACGTCGAATAGCAGGCGCCGCCCGCCGGGCCAGACTCGTCGTGATCGATGAGGAGCCCGTATTGGACCATGCAGCGCTCGTCACCGGCGCACGGGAAATCCCCGAAGACGTCGCACTGCATGGCCTGGCAGGTGTGCGACGCGACGTCGCAAATCTGGAATAGCTCGTTCGGGCAATCCTCGGCTCGCGTGCAGGGCGCGCCGTCGACGACCCTCGTGTCGAAGGCCCAGTCGTCGACGTCGTAGCAGAGCCCGTCGGGGACGACGCTCCAGCTGAGATCCGGATTCTGCGTGACCTCGACGAGGTGCGCGCCCTCGACCGAGCCGACGATCACCCACGGTTCGAGCGGATCGTACTCCGTAATCTGCATCGACCCCGAGTCTTGGAAGAAGGCTCTACGGGCCTGTCCGAGCTCGTCATAAGCCACGAGGAGCACGCAGTGTTCACAGGTCGCGTAGCTGTCGTCGGGCGGGGCGGAGAGGTCGAACGACCCGGGCCCGAGGTTCGCGTCCGCGGGGGGATAGAGCTCCAGCGTGAGCCGCGTCTTGGCGTAACCTGGTAAAGGAGCATTGACCATCGCCGCGAGCCCCGTAGGCGCGAACGAATAGACGTCGACCATCGTGTCGAGCGCCTCGAGGCGCGCGCACGCTGGAGGTGGCCCGCCGCCTGTGCCGCCGTCACCGCCGCCCGCGCCGCCGGCGCCGCCAGCGCTCCCACCAGCGCCGCCTGCGCCGCCCGTCGGGGGCGTCGTGTCCGTGTCGTCACCGCACGCGGCCGCGAGCGGCAGAAAGCACAATAGAGAGGCGATCGAGCGGAGCGAAGTCATGGGAGGAGCTTTGGGCAGGAGGCGGCGAGCGGCCCCTGAAACTTCGTTGAAAGTTCCGCGCCCGTGGGCGGTTATTTGGGGTCGTGGAGGACGACCGCCCGCTCGGCGAGCAGGAGATAGCCGTCGCCCTCTTGCGCGATGAAGCCTCGCAAACCGAGCTTGCGCAAGGTCGCGATAGCGGCATAGACGCGCTCGGCGCCGGCCGCGGGCAGGATGCGCTCGCCGGGCCAGCCCGCGTTCACGAGCGCCTCGACCGAGAGCGCGATACCGGGTCGCTCCAACCGAGCCTCGACGAGGCAGCGCAGCACCCCACGGACGGCCTTGCGGCGCGCGAGCGATATGGGCTCTCCCGACTCGGGGTGACGGAAGAACGAGGCGTCGCGAGCGACGAAGAGTGGCTCGCTCTTCGGATCATCGGGGATGAGCGCGCGCAGGCGCCGCGCGAGCCGGACGTCTGCGAAATCGGAATAGGGAGACCCCCTGTCGCCCTGATTTCGGAGCACCGAGAGCGCGACTTCGAATACGGGGCGCTTGTGGGCGAGGAGCAGGGCCTCGGCGCGCCTGAAGAAACGCTCGGCGTCCGCGCGCGCGCCGCGCCTCGCGAAGAGCACGCCTTGGAGCGCGACGAGCGCGCCCTCGACGTCTTTGCAGGTCTCGCGGACGAGGGGGAGCGCCGCGCGGAGCCGGTCGTCGGCGGCGCGGAGCTCACCGAGCTCGAGCAGCAGCGAGCCGAGTCCGTAGAGCGCGAAGGCCTCGGCGCGACGAGCGCCCGACTCCTCCGCGGCAGCGAGCGCTTCGTGGTAGTCGGTGAGCGCGCCCGCGGGATCTCCAGTCTCCTGTTTGACCCTCGCGAGGTGCGTCAGCGCGACGGCGCGCAGGTGCCCTGCCTGCATCGCGCGCGGGGCGAGCGGGCCCAATTGGCTTTTACGGTGTAATAGGGAGTTCTCCTCGGTCAGCGCGTCGCTCAGGCAAACGTAGGCCTCGTCGAACGCGCTCCGCTCGACCAGCAAGATCCCGAGCGACAGGCGCGCGAACGACGCAGCGGCGCTGTCGCGGAGCTCGGTCGCCGCCAGGATGGCCTCGCGGAGAAGAGGCTCGGCGCGGGCGTAGTCGTCCTCGTTGCTGAAGGTGTTCGCCAGCATCGCGAGGGCGCTCGGTCGGAACGTCGGGGAGGGGTGAATCGCGAGCGCCTCGGTGATGTAGCGGCGCGCGCCCTCCCAATCTGCTTTGCCCGACAAAGTATTTCCGAGGTTCGCGAGGGTTTCTGCCTCGAGCGCAGCAGGCGTGGGTCGAGCGAAGCGAGACTGGGGCTCCGGTCCCCCGGAGCCCGAGCCTGCGGAGCGAGCAATAACCTCGAGCGCCCGGGCGCCGAGGCGCTGCGCGAGTGAGCGCGCGCGCTCCAGATCTTCGACTGCGCCGGAGAAGTCCGCGAGGAAGCGGCGCACCGTCCCGCGACGCAGGAGGAGCTCGGCGAGCGCGGCGTCGGTGAGGCGTGGCGCGGGCGACTCGCGCTCGGCGTCGAGGACGCGGCTCACGAGCTCGTGCGCGGCCTCGTACGAGGTCGCGACCAACGGCGAAGAGAGGGCGAGCGCGAGCTCACCCGCGAGATCGGGCGCGTGCTGCGTGGCCCACGCGAGGGCCGCGCGCAGGTTCTCGAGCTCGGACGCGAGCGCGCTCGGGTCGGCCCGCGCGGCGCGCGCGACCTCGGTGAAATGCTCCGCGTGGGCCCGGCGAGAGGAGAAGAGCGCGCGCTCGACGCCCGCGCGTTCCTCGACGAACCCGCGGATCGAGTGCGCGAGATCGTAGCGATAGACCGCACCCGCGCGCGACGCGGTGAGCAGCGAGTGATCGCGCAGGGTCGCGATCGCGTCGACGAGCTCGGGGCCTCTCCCGACGACGGCCTCGAGCGCCTCGAGCGCGATGCCACCGCGGAACACCGAGCACGCGACGAGGCAAGCGCGCGCCGGCTCGTCGAGCAGCGCGAACGAGGTCTCGAGCGCAGCGGCGAGCCCGCGGCCCGTTCGGCCGTCGAGCGTCTCGAAGCGCCGATCGAGGCGCGCCGACAGCTGCGCGGCGGTGAGGATGGAGAGCCTCGCGGCCGCGAGCTCGATCGCGAGCGGCAGCCCGTCGAGCTTCTCGCAGAGCGCGTGAACGGCGTCGCGATCGTCGACGTCGAGGTGGACCTTCGCGGTCTCGGCGGCGCGCGCGACGAGGAGCGTCGCGGCCTCGGACCAGGAGGTCCCGGGGCGCGCGCGCGTGTCGAGCGGTCCGAGCTCGACGTGCTCGGCGCCGCAGGCCACGCGGCGCCGGCTCGTCACCAGGAACCCGATCGCCGAGGCGCGTATCGCGCTCGCGAGCAAATCGTCAACCGACTTGTCCAATTGCTCGAAGTTGTCGAGGACGAACACCGTCGGCTCGTGGGCCGCGAGGCCGCGCGCGAGGCGAGCCTCGGACTCGAGCGCGCTCTGTGCGGGCGCGGCGCGCAGGCCGGCCGCTGCGCCGAGGCGCGCGACGAACCCCTCGCGGTCGCGGACGTCCGAGAGGTCGGAGAAGACCGCGCGCTCGTCGTCGAGCAGGCGGAGGACCTCGCGCGCGACGCGGGTCTTGCCGACGCCGGGCGGGCCCACGATCGCGATCGAGCGCCCCTCGCGGAGCGCGCGCGTGATCGTCGCGACGACGTCCGCGCGGCCGACGAACGTGCCGAGCGCGCTCGCGCCGGACTGCGGCTTTGTCGACACGTGCGCTGCCCGTCTCGGCCTTTCCGCCATTGGTTGCGCGTCCGAAGGATAAGCCAGACTCCACCTTAGCGCCCGGGAACTTCGTTCGAAGTCCGATGTCTGTTTTGCGGCGTTCTCACTCGGGGCGTAGGAGCACCATGCGAATCATCCACTCGGGCTCGAGGAAGCGCGCGCTGCTCGGGACGCTGGCCCTCTCGATCGTGGCGTCGTGCACGGGGGCCGGTGTTCCACCGCCCGAGCCCGTCGTCGGCCGAGCGCCAGAGATCGTGGTCGCGACGGCGCCGCGGCGCTCCCCGGCGCACGTCGATCCGCCGGCGCCCCCGCCGTTCCAACTCACGGCGAGTGACGGATCCGGCCTCGCGATCGCCGAGGTCAGCGCGGACGTCAGCATCCAAGATCCCGTCGCGGTCACACAGCTGAAGCTCGTATTCGAGAATCCGGAGGATCGGGTGATCGAGGGCCGGTTCACCATCAACCTGCCCGAGGGCGCGGCGCTGAGTCGTTTCGCGATGCGGATCGACGGTCGAATGCAGGAGGCGGAGGTCGTCGAGAAGCAGCGAGCGCGCGTGACCTACGAGGAGTTCCTGCACCGGAGAAAGGACCCGGCGCTGATCGAGCAGGGCGCGGGCAATCAATTCGCGGTTCGCGTATTCCCAATAGGGATGAAGGAGAAGAAGGAGCTCGTCCTCACGTATTCGGAGTCCCTGAGCGGCCAAACGCCCTATCGGCTCAAGCTCGCCGGGCTCTCCACCGTGGCGAAGCTCTCCGCCCGCGTGTACGTCGACGGGAAGATCGTCGCCGAGAAGGCGCTCGAGGACTCGAGGCCGGACGATGATTTGGTCGTACCGCTCGAGGCCTATTCGGCAGTCGGGCCGCGCGCGATCGGCGCGGGTCGGCGCTGGGTCGCGCGCGTCACCGTGCCAGAGGTCGAGGCGACGCCTGCGCCGCTCGAGGACGTCGTGGTGATGGTGGACACCAGCGCTTCACGCGTCCTCGATCTCGGGCGCGAGGTCGACGCGGTGCTCGCGTTCGCGAGGTCGCTCGCGCCCGAGGCGCGGCTGCGGGTCGTGTCGTTCGATCAAACCGTGACGTCGTTCTTCGAGGGATTGGCCGGGGATTTCGACGCCGCCGCGGCGGACCAGCTTCGCCGGCAGAACGCGCTCGGCGCGTCGGATCTCGAGGGCGCGCTCACCTGGTTGAAGGGCGCCTACGCACCCAGCGAGTCACGCTCGCGCCGGCTCGTCGTGTTCTCCGACGGCGTTCCTACGGTGGGCGCGCGAGACCCGAAGTCGATGGCGCGCGCAGCCGAGGAGCTCGCAGCGCACGGCTTCAAGCGCGCCGATGCGGTCGTCGTCGGCTCGCTCACCGACACGAGCACGCTGCGTGGTCTGGTCGAGGGGATTCGGGGTGAGGCCGGGGTCGTCGTGAGCGCGGAGCTCGGCATGGCGAAGATCGCGCAGAAGCTCACGCGGGGGACGCTCGAGGGCGTGGCCGTGTCGGTCCCCGGCGCGACCTGGGTCCATCCGAAGACGCTCGACGCGCAGCCCGGCGACAGCGTGCTCGTGCACGCCGAGTTCGACCGAGCGCGAGACGATGACATTGTCATAAATATCGGCGGCACGAGCATCGCCCCAGCGATCTCTCGCGGCTCGAGCGCCGTGGTCGAGCGGAGCCTCGCGGTCGCCAAGATCGCGGAGCTGACCGAGTCGAGCCCGGAGAGCGACGAGGCTGTCCGCAAGCGGATCGTGGAGCTCTCCCTGAAGCACCGAATCGTGAGCGCCTATACCAGCATGCTCGTCCTCGAGACCGAGGAGGACTACAAGCGATTCAAGATCGACCGCGCCGCCAGGGTCGAGCTGCTGGCGGTCGTGGACGGCCGCGTCACGGTCGTCGAGCAGGCGCGCGGCCCGAGCCCATTCGAGGCCGCGGCCGGGGCTCCGCGAGCGTCGGACGCCGTGTTCGGTGGCGACTCCGCTCCGATGGATATCGGGGATAGCAGCGCCAGCCCGAACACCGGTGAGGGCATAGGACTCGGCAGTATCGGGACCGTCGGACATGGCAATAGCGCGGCCGCTGGCGAGAGCTACGGGACTTCGCTGCAGCCCGCGCAGCCACGCGGCGCCGGGGCGCCCCAGGTCAGGTCGAGCGCAACAGAGGTCAGCGGTCGCCTCGCCCCCGAGGTGATTCAGCGGGTCATTCGACAGAACTTCGGGCGATTGAGGGTTTGCTACGAAAACGCCGTTCTAGCGAGCCCGACGCTCGGGGGGCGTATCGGGGTGGTGTTCGTGATCGGTCGAGACGGGGCGGTCGACTCGGTAGAGGTGGATTCGGCCAGCACCACCTTGCTCACGACGGACCCGCTACGGACCTGTTTGCGGGACACGTTCCTCCAAATGAACTTCCCCGCTCCCGAGGGTGGGATCGTGCGTGTCTATTATCCCCTCTCGTTCGACTCGAGTGGCGGCTCGGGCGGCTCTTCGACCGAGGCAGAGAGCCAGGCGCCGGCCTACACGGGGCGCTTCGCGGGCGTGATGGATGCCGTGCGGCGGGGCGACCAGGATCTCGCCCTCGAGGAGGCCTGGGACTGGCGCGCCGCCTCGCCCGAGGACGTCCTCTCGTTCGTCGCGCTCGGTGAGGCAGCCGAGGCGAACGGGGACAACGCCCTCGCCGAGCGCGCTTATGGGTCAATCGCGGAGCTATGGTCTTATCGGGTAGACATGCGACGCTTCGCCGGGGAGCGACTCGAGCGCGTCGGCACGCCGTCGGCGCTGGCGCTCGCGGTCGACACCTACCGCGCCGCCCTCGAAGACCGGAGAGACCAGCCGACCTCGGCGCGCCTCTTGGCGATGACGCTGCTCAAGCTCGACCAACCTCGAGAGGCCTTCGGTGTCCTCGAAGAGGCCCTCGCGGCGCACTACCCGGACGGGCGCTTCGCCGGGGTGCTTACAGTGCTGAAAGGAGATCTCGGCCTCGCCGGGGCCGCGTGGCTCGCGAAAGAACCCGACAAAAAAGACGCGATCGAGCAGCGCTTGTCGCAGGCGGATGCGACCCTCGATCCGGGCGGGATTCGCTTCGTCCTCGTTTGGGAGACCGACGCGAACGACGTTGACTTGCACGTAAGCGACGCGGCCGGTGAACACGCCTATTACGCGCACCCACGCCTCGCCTCTGGCGGTGAGCTCTCCGCCGATATCACGAGCGGGTACGGACCCGAGGCCTTCATCATCCCGAAGGCCACGGGTGAGCTCGCCTATCCCTATCGACTCGGGGTGAACTACTACGCGCGGGGCGCCATGGGCTTCGGCATGGGCAAGGTCCAAGTCGTGCGCCACGACGGCCACGGCAAGCTCGCGTTCGACGAGCGCCCCTTCGTCTTGATGTCGGAGCAATCCACCGTCGATCTCGGGCTCGTCAGCGCGCCGTGATCAGGTCGCGAGCGTCGGGTAATCGGTGTAGCCGGCGGGGCCTGGAGTGTAGAAGGTCGCAGGGTTGGGGTCGTTGAGCGGAGCGCCGCGCTTGAACCGCTCGACGAGATCCGGATTGGCGAGGAACGGCCGACCGAAGGCGACGAGATCTCCGAGCCCGGCCTGAAGCTCGGCCTCTGCGCGCTCGGCGTCGTACCCGCCCGAGAGGATGAACGTGCCTTTGAAGGCCTTGCGCATGTCGAGCTTGAGCTCGGCGGGGACGGGCGGCGTGCCGCCGCGCGAGTGGTCGACGCTGTGCAAATAGGCAATACCGAGCTCACCCAGGCTGCGCGCCAAAGCGACATATTGAGCGTCGACGCCGTCGAACGCGCCTGTCCCGTTGAAGACGCCGTGGGGCGAGAGCCGAATACCGACCTTCTCCGGGCCGATGGCCCGAGCCGCGGCGGCCGTCACCCGCAGCGCAAAGCGGTTGCGTGCCTCGGCGGAGCCGCCGTAGTCGTCCGTGCGATCGTTGATGTTCGCGTTCAGGAACTGCTCGACCAAATAGCCATTGGCGCCGTGGATCTCGACGCCGTCGAAGCCGGCCTTCACGGCGTTTTGCGAGGCGTGCGCGAACTCCTCGACGGCGCGCTCGATGTCCTCGCTGGTCATGATCCGCGGGGTCGTGTGGGGGAGCGGGCCCTGCGCGTCGGTGTACATCGTGCCCGGCGCGACCTTGGCGCTCGGCCCGACGACCTCGGCGCCAGCGGGCAAGTTGAGGCTGTGGGAGACGCGGCCCGTGTGCATCAGCTGCACGAAGATGCGGCCGCCTTTGTCGTGGACGGCCTTGGTCACGAGTCGCCAACCCTCGACCTGTTTATCGGAATAGACCCCTGGGATACGGGCATATCCGAGGCCGTTCGGTGAAGGCGACGTGCCCTCCGTGATGATGAGCCCGGCGGTCGCGCGCTGTCCGTAATACTCGGCCATGAGGGCGTTCGGCGTGTTGTTCTCCACGGCGCGAGAGCGCGTCATGGGCGCCATCACCAGGTGATTGGACAGCGTAATACCGGCAAGCTTCGCGGGCTCGAAGAGCATGAGTCCTCCTTGGGGTGCGAGGACTATGCGTATGAGCCGCGCGGCTGACAGGCGCCGACTTGCACAAAGGACTGTTGCTGGATTTCGGACGGGCGAGTCAGTGAAACCGCGGCGGACGAGCGGTGGATTGGTAATGCTCAGTCTCGTCGTGGGTCGTGTGCCCGTCGCAGTCGAACGTCATCTTGCGGGTGTCCGTCCAAGGCTCGCCGTGCACCATGAAGCCGCTGTCCGTGACGAACTCGACGTGCCAGGGACTGCCGTCCTCGTAGAGCCAGACCTCGGCGAAGGCCTCGAGATCGAGTCGGCCGACGCGGTGAGCCTCCGCCAAAGTGAACGACGCGAGGCCGCCGCTCTCGTGCACGGTGAAGCTGCCGAGGATCGGAAAGCCAGCGATGGTCGCGGGGTCGTCGAGGTGGGCCTCGGCGACACGGCCGCTCGGGTGGAAGGAGACGCGCGCGCCCGGCACGAGCTGGTGGCCGAGCACGGTGATCGGCAGATCGATCACCGCTGCCCAGAGCGAGCCGTCCGGGTGGAAGAACACGTCGCCGCCGCCGCGCGCCGCGATCTCACCGAAGCGAGCGCCGTGCGCGAGCACGCAGCCCTCGATGTTGCGGTCGCGATCGATCACGGCGAAACCCGCAGCGCAGTCGATCGAGACTCCGGCTTTGTTCGGGGCCGTGAGCGCCTTCGCGAGCGTCGTCTGCTCGGGGACGCCGTTGTCGTGGAATAGGGTGTAGTTGTCGCCGGCCAGGGGAAAGCCAGCGATCGTCGCAGGGCTTCGCAGCGTGCAGACGCGGAGGCGCTGCTCGGCGTCGCGCCATACCTCGCGATCCCCGCGGCACGTCGCGTCCCCGAATTTCACGTCGCGACCGGGCGTCGTGGGGGTCATCGGATCGGACGCGGGGGGCTTGCCACGCGTGTCGACGAACTCAGCCGATTTGCAGGCGGCGCGCGCGCTCGTGGGATGCGGTGAGGGTGTCGAAGACGTCGTCGAGGCGACCGCGCTGCTCGAGCCGCGAGGCTCGCTCGACGACGCGCCGTTCGAGTCACCCGTCGTCTGCGACGATGCGGCGCAGCCGACGAGCACGAAGACGAACAGCGAACACTTCGGCGACGTCGACACGGGAGCCTCCACGGCGGACCGCTACTGGTTGTTGATGTCGGGCGTGTTTCCTTGAACGATGTAATAGAGCTCGCCCGTCGTGTTGCAGTCGGTCGCGGCGCTCCCGAGCTTCGACCAGCCGTCGCAGGTGGCCTTCGCGAGCTCGGGCGCCGACTTCAGCAAGAGGACCGCGAGCTCGTGGATGTGCTTCCAATCGGCGGTCACGGGTGACTCGTCGGACTTCGGTGGCGGGTTCTTCTCCCAGCCGGCCGCGGCCTTCTCGATCTCGACGATCGCGGCCTTCGACCGAGCGCCGTCCGCTTGGACCTCGGTGATGCGCGCCGCGACGAGGTCGGCTCGGTCTGCCGCGCGCGCGCCGAGGTAGAAGTAACGCTCCTGAATCTCGCGTCCGCGGCAGCCGAGCGTCGCGTAGCCGCGCATCGTGCCGTCGTCGCGCTGCCCCGTCCAGAGGTCGATCCACGCGCGCTCCTCTTCGAGCTCGCACGCGGCGTTCATGTAGCGATCGAAGGAAGCCTGCTCGGCTTTGAATGCCGCGAGCGCTGCGGTGTCGCCCGCGAGCTTCTGCTCGACGCGCTCGACGGCCTTCTTCACGAGGTCCGCTTTGCACTCGATGACCCGCATGCCCTCCTCCTTCATCTCGATGTTGGAGTCTTTCTCCGCCATCGGGCATTTGTGGTCGAGCTCCTCGCCGGCTGCGACGAAGCTGAGCGCGCTCTGTGCTGTCGGCGCGGACGTCGGCGCAGACGTTGGCGTCGCGGGAGCCGAGGCTGTGGCGGAGCCGGGTGGGCGCGCCGGCCCGCTCGCGGAGGCCGCAGCGCCAGGACCCCTCGCGCTGGAGGAGGCCGAGCCCGACGCTCGCGCTTTCGTCTCGTCCTTCTTCGCGTTGTCGGACGACGAGGACGAGGGGCTCGAGCAGGCAGCGAGGGCGAGGGCGATCAGCGAGAGCGAGAGGATTTTCGTCATGGTTGACCGACAAACGCTGGGCACGAGACCGAGCGTCCAGCGGAGCCTTGCCGCTCGGTGACACACGCGAGAAGGAGAGCGCGTGCAGCTCGTCCTTAGTCTGGTGGACTTCGCGGTCAAGGCGCTCGTCGTCTTCGTGACCTTCGCCGCGTGCGTGTCGTACGTCGTGGCGCGCGCGCGCCGACCACGCGAGGTCGAGCCCGAGGTCCGCGTCAAAGAGGTCAGCGTGCGGTGGCGCCACATGGCAGAGGGGCTGCGCGCAGCGCTCTCACCGCCGAAGCAACGCAAAAAGCTCGAGCAAGAGCTGCGCGCCGCGGACAAGCAGCTCGCGGCGTCACCTCCCGACGGCGGGCGCGTCTTCGTCGTCGACTTCCACGGCGACATGATGGCGACCGAAGCGGAGACGCTGCGCGAGGAGGTCAACGCGATCACCGGCGTCGCTGACGCGAAGGACGAGGTCGTCGTGCGCCTCGAGAGCTCGGGCGGCGCGGTGCACAGCTACGGCCTCGCGGCGTCGCAGCTCGCGCGCATCCGAGCGAAGGGGATCCCCCTCACGGTGTGCGTCGACAAGGTTGCGGCGAGCGGCGGTTACCTCATGGCGTGCGTGGGCTCGCGCATCGTGGCTGCGCCCTTCGCCGTCGTCGGATCGATCGGCGTCGTCGCGCCGCTGCCCAACGTGCACCGCCTCCTCGATCGCGTGGGCATCGACTACGAGGACGTCACCGCGGGGCGGTTCAAGCGGCCCGTCACCGTGCTCGGCGAGCAGACCGAAGAGGGAAAAGCCAAGCTGCGCGAGCAGCTCCAGGAGACGCACGCGCTGTTCAAGCGCTTCGTCGGTGACATGCGACCGTCGCTCGACATCGAGACAGTCGCGACCGGCGAGCATTGGTACGGCACCCGCGCGAAGGAGCTCGGCTTGGTCGACGAGCTCGCGACGAGCGACGACTACTTGATGGAGCGCGCGAAGACCGCGCGGGTCTTCGAGGTCGAGTGCGTTCGGCCGCGCCGGGTGCGTGAGCGCGCGGCCTCGCTCATGCGCTCTGCGATGGCGAAGTTCGAAGCGCTCGTCGATCGCTGAGCGCGCGCAGCTCGCGTCAGCTCTTCTTCGTCGCGTCTTCCTTGGCGGCGCCGTCCTTCGGCTCGAGGCGGATGACGCTGGAGATCGGCTTCTGGCGGTCGCCGAGGACGCGGCCCTCGAGCACACGCACGGGCACCGGCGGATCGAGCTCGTAGAGGTAGCCGCGGGTCGGGACGTCGACCTCGATCGTCTGCTCCTTGTATTCGAGCGTGCGGTGATAACCCGCGCGCATCTTGCCGCGGCGAACGGTGTTTCGGTGCTCGAGGAGGAAGCCGCTCAGGCGCAGGACGAGCTGGTTGTAGAGCCGGTGGCAGCCGTGACTCGTGCCGTTCTTGATCGAGCGGTAGTCGACCGAGCCGTGCGTGCGGATGCCGTGATCGGCCCAGCGGGTCTTCGCGCCCTCTTGGATGAGCTCGTCGTGGATGAGCATGACGAGGCCGTACGCGTTGCGAAAACCAGGCTGAATGAGATCGGTCTTCAACGAGAGCTCACCCTCTTTTGACTCGCGGACGAGGTCGGTCTCGGGCGTCGAGTCGGGCGGCAACCACGCGGGCGCGGCGATGATCTTCTGCCAGACGCGCTCGCCGACGTCGCTCTCTTTGTATTTGAGGGCGATGTCACCGTCCTCCATCCGCTCCTTCTTCCATCCGCCGATCGTGGTCGCCCATCGAATGAGGGCGACCTCGCGATCGCCGTCCTTCGCGTACACGACGAAGCTCGGGCGACGCGGCTCCTCACCGCGCTTGCGCGCGGCAGCGAGCCCGCTCGGGTCGTAGGAGATGTCGCCGCGATCGATCTCGACGCGGAGGTCCATCGCCGCCGTGTGGTAGGCGGGGGCCACGGGCAACACGACCGCGACGCGCAGCTTGGCGAGCGCGCCCTTGTCGAGCCCGGTGAAGAACGCGCGTGTCGCGCTCGGACTCGTCCACCCGAGGGCGCGGGCGGCCGCGTCGGTCGCCTCGCCGACGAGATCCGGCGCTCCGTTCGCGAGCTCGGTGCCCGTGGGCGCGAACGGCGAGAGATCGACCTGGCGATCGGCGATCAGCACCGAAGTCCCCGAGGCCGAGCCGTCCTCGATGAGGCCTGCCGCGTCGGCGACGCGCTCGCGCAGTCCGCGCAGCACGCCGCGTAGGGCGAGCTCGTCACCGCCGAGCGCGAGCGCGTGCACGGTGTCGGCGTCGAGCCCGCTGCCGACGATCGCGTGGCGCTTGCGAAAGACCTCGAGTGCGTACTCGGTCGACGCGCTCGACACGCCGCTCACGGAGCCCTGCTTGAGGAGGCCGGCGCACACGAGCTCGCCCTGTACGGCCTTCATGACCTCGGGCTTCTTCATTTGCTTGAGCGCGGTCGCGACGCCCTTCTCGTCGGCCGCGATCATGCGCACGGCGTCGACCGCAGCGATCGGCGCCTGGTCGAGCTTCGCGTCGCAAGCGACCCGCTTCTCGTCGGTGAGGCGGCTTGCGTAGACCGTCATCGTCGGTGAGATGCCGTTGAGCGCGAGGTCGGCGCTCGGGTTTTGCGCGAGCTCGAGGTACTTGCCTCGGTAATCGGGAGCGTCGCCAGTCTTCTCGTCGGGTGCGAAGACACGCGGCGTCCAGCTGTCCGAGAGGTCGATCACGGTGACGCCCTCGGTCGCGGCGTCCTCGACGCAGACAGAACCGGCCGTCACACCGTCGCGGTACACCGTAACGGCGTCACAGCCAGCGTGTGACGGTGTCCACGTTCGCGGTGGAGGAGGGGGAGCAGGCTCGGCGAGGGCGGTCTCGCTCGATTCGGCGGGGGGCGTCACGCTGCACGCGGGCGGCCGTGCAGACGATGCGTCGTGACCGTCCGAACACGCAGCGGCCGTCGTGAGGACGAGCAACCCGAAGAGACGACCGACCGGACTTCCGAGACTTGGAGACATTCGACTTGGGCCTGAGCCTTTCACGGGTGGCTCGTTTTGCAGGGGTTGTGCCTTCGACGCGGATCGCGCGAATCCGCCTGTCGAGCGAGAGGACGCGGGCGGCTCGAGTGCCCTCCGTGGCGGTTTCGACACGACCTCTCGTGGGGCCATCGACACGATCGAGGTTTCGACGAGTGGCCACGTATAAAAGAGGCGTGGTGTATCGCTCAGGCCCGAATCGTGATGTGCGACCAGCGAGGCAAAACGCTGGCATCGTCGACCAGATCGCGGGGCAGTTCACCGACCCGTACGCGTTCGTTCGAGAGCTCGTGCAGAACGCGATCGACGCAGGGGCCACGCAGATCTCCGTCGCGATCGACGAGCAATCCGACGAGGTCTGGACGAGCGTCACCGACGACGGCTCGGGCATGACGCTCGAGGTTATCGAAGGGCCGCTCCTCACCATCTTCTCCTCGGGAAAAGAGGGCGATGACAAGAAGTTGGGGGGCGCGCGGAGCGCGGGGGGCGAACCGAGCCCCCCGGACAAGATCGGTCGCTACGGCGTCGGCTTCATGTCGGTCTTCGCGATGAGCCCGACGCGCGTCGTCGTGGAGACCTGGAGCGCAGCCGGCGCGTTCGTCGTAACGCTGCGCCCCGACCACACCTACGAGGTTCGCCGCGCTTCGAACCGTGAGGGCAGCGGCACGAGCGTGTCGATTGCGCGGAGCGCCGCGGACTCGCCGCCCGATCATCGCGAGCGCCTCAGCCGCGCGCTGCGCGCTTGGTGCCGCCACGTGGAGATCCCCATCGACCTCGTCCATCAAGGCGAGCCGACGCGCATCAATCGGCCCCTCGCCGTCGGGTCGGCCATCAGCGTCAGCGCGGTCCGCGGTCGCGTGCGCGCCGTCGTCGGCGCCGGTTATGGCGGGGGCTCGCTCTCCGAGACAGACGACCACCTCCTGACGGACGCGGCCGCGAGCGTCGAGTTCGCTGGGTTTTATGGGAGGGGGCTCACCATCCTCGAGTCGCGCGCGGTACCGCCGGCCCTCGCGGGGATCCGCTTCAAGGTGGAGAGCTCCGCGTTCAGCTACACGATCAGCCGCGACGACGTGCGTCGCGACGCCGTCTTCGCCGAGGCGATGGAGCTCGTCACGTCGCTCGTGCGCAACGACCTTCGGAGCGCGGCAGCGTCGGCGCTGCGCGAGGCTGCAGAGCTCGCGAGCGTGGATCCGACGGGCTTTGCGCGCTACGCGACGCTCCTCGCGGCCTGCGTCGCCCTCGGCGTGCGGGGCACGGTCGTCGCCCTCGTCGAGCCCTTCGACGGCGCGCGCGTGCTGCCGCTCGAGGACGCGCGCACCCTCGCGGAGTCTGGTCGTTTGCTCGGTGAGAGCGCTCGCTCGCCGTCGACGGCCGTCGCGGCCCGGCTCGAGTTCGCGGTCGCGCTCACCGAAGTTCGTGCGCCCGGGGCGCCCTCGATCATCTCGACCCTCCTGCGCGCGCCCGTGCCCGACCTCGCGGCGCGCCTGCTCCTCGCCGTTCCGAACGCGAGCGAGCAGCACCCCTCGCTGAGCGCAGCCCTCCTCGAGGTGCTGCGGTTCGTCGGCTGCGCGGTCGAGCGTGTCGTGTGGGTCGACGTCCTCTCGCCGAGACCCAACGAGGTGTTCGAGCACCGCGTGACGTGGTTCGTGGACCCGCGCGACGAGCCTCCGTGGGCGGTGAACCTCTTGCGTACGACGTCGGGCACGCTCCTCGTCGCGGCCGCGTCGCGCGTCGTGATGAGCGCGTGTCGGGCGCGGGACGAGCGCGCCGCAGCGGCGCTGCTCGCGCGGCTCGCGCTGCTCGAGATGGGTGGCGCGCCCGACGAAGAGACCAACGATCGGCTGCTCGCGTGGTCTGCGCAACAAGGCCGCGACGGGGCCCCCACGTGAGCCGCCGCGAGCTCGACCCCACCGTCGTCGCCCGCGGGAGCATCCGCGTCGACGCGACCCGCGCCGCGAGGAAGATCCGCGATCACCTGCTCGCCGAGCCGGCCGCGTGGCTCTGCGAGGTCGCGCGCGCGGCCAAGCTCGGCGGCGCGACGACGCTCGACGTGAGGTTCGACGCGTCTCGCGTCGTGGCCCGATGGGACGGCGAGCCCTTGCCTCGCGCGTCGATCCAGAACCTCGCCGCGCAGATCGTCGCGGGCGAGTCGGACGACGAGCGGCGCGCTCAGCTGCTCGCGATCGCGGTCTTCGGCGCGCTCGGGCACGAGGCCGCGTCCGCGACGCTGCACGCGCGCACCCGCGAGGGCGGCGTCGCGGCCACCTCGATCGATCGGCGTGAGCTGGACGCGGACCCGGGCGGCGCCGTCGACCGAACGCCCCCACCCCCCGAGCCCGAGGACGACGGCGGGCTCTCGACCTTTTCGTTGGTGGTCAAACGACCGCGCGGCCTGCGCGGCGTCGCTCGAGCGGTCACGCGAGCCGTCCCGGAGGAGGTCACGCTCCTCGCGCAGCGCATCAGCGAGCGCGGGGTGCGGCTCCGCGTCGAGGGCGAGTGGCAGAAGCCGCCGTCGGTGCAGGTGCTCGTGAGCGTCGCCGCGCCTGGCGGGGTCGAAGAGGTCCTCGTCGAGGCGCTCGCGGGCGAGGCTCGGGCCCAGCCCGAGGTCCACGTCTACGAGCTCGGCGTCGAGCTCGCGCGCGTGCCACTCGCGCAGGGCTCGTGGCTCGGCTCTTCGGTCGACGGCGTCTTCGTGCCGCTGCGGGTCGTCGTCCACGCAGATCGTTTGAGCACCAACGTTTCTCGTAGCCGCGTCCACGACGACGTCTTCGCCCGCATCCTCGCCTCGGCCGCGGGCGCGATGCCCGAGGTCTATTCGGCCCTGCGCGCGACCGTCGTCAGCGCCGCGAACCCAGACGGGAGCGCGACCGCCACGTCTCGCGCCGCGGTGAACGCCCTCGGCACGATCGGCGCGATCCTCTTCGGCGCGGAGAGCAGCGGCGTCGCCGCGCCCGAGAACCCCACGGTCGCGGCCTTCGCTCCTTCGCGCAAGCTCCCGCTCCTCGCGGACGCGGTCGGGCGGCCGCGCACGTTCGAGGACCTCGTTCGGTATGTCGCCGCGAACGGCACGCACAGCTACTTCGTCTATCGCGGTCGAGCGGCGCTCCCGCGCGGTCACGCGCCCTTCGTCGACGACGTGTTTTGGTCTCGTGGGGATGCTGCAGATCGCGCGCTGCGGGGCGCGCCGTTCGAAACGATCGCGTCGTTCGTCGAGTCCGGCGTAGCCCGTCGCGCGCGCGCCCTGGCTACGCCGACCGAGCCGCTCTCGGTCACGCGACACGACGATCACCTCGCGGTGCAGGCGTTCGAAGAGGCCGACGGCTTCAGCGCCGTGGTCGCTGTCCGCGAGAAGAGCCGCCTCGGAGGCGCGACGCTGCGCGTGTGGGTCGATGGTCACCCGATCGAGACGCTGCGGGTGACCGCGAAGGGCGTGCTCTTCGACGCAGCGGTGAGCTGGCCGAACACGCTCCGCTTCGAGCGAACCTACGATCGCGTCGAGCGCGGACCCGCGGTCGAGCGCGCCCTCGCTCGCGTCGAGGCGTGCGCGAGCCTCGCGCTCGCCGCCCACGCGCCGAGCATGATGGCTGCCCGCGCGAGCGAGGTTCGTGCTGCCGTGTGCGCCGTCGTCGCGTCGAAGACCGGCGCGGTCGAAGCCCTCGAGGCGCTCGAGCTCTGGCCGACGCTCGCGCACGGGACCATCACGCTGTCGGCCGTTCGCACTACGGTCTCGATCGCGGGCGGGCTCTCGTGGGTGACGCCGGCGGAGGCGCACGAGATCACGGCTGCGTCACTCCCCACCCCAGCCTGGGCGATCGTCGTGCTCGACGCGCCCGACTTGGGCGCGTTGCAGCGAGCGCTCGCATTGAAGAGCGGCTCTGTCTCGAACGTCGCGGCGGCGCTGCGCAGGACGCGGACGACGGAGGCTCAGCTCACCGCGCTCGTTCGCGCCGAGATCGAGCAGTCCCTCGGTGGCGAGCTCGCGACGCGCTGGCCCATCACCAGTTGGGAGGAGGACGGGCGCAGGATCGCCGCGACGTTCGGCGAACGAGCGCTCACGCTTCGCATGCATCGCGGCGCCGTCATCCGTCGCGACGACGCTCAGCAGGTCGCGCTCGCAACGGCGCAACACTTGGTGCTCGCCATCGACGAAGACGACGCGCCGTCGCCTCAGCGCGAGGCTGTGCGTCTACCGAAGAGTCGCGTGCATGCCCGCATCTTGTCGGCCTTCGGGGCAAAGCAGGCCGAGCAGGCGACAGCGAGCTGGCCGGCCTGGTTGCGTTCGGCCCTGCGCGCGAGCGCCGCGCTCGTCCACGACGACCCGGAGATCTTGCGAGCGCTGGCGTCGCTTCGCATCTTCGACGTGGCATCCGGGCGCGACTCCGAGGTGATGAGCGCGAACGAGCTCGCGGCGATCTACGACAAGTCGATCCCCGTGTCGGTGACGCGGTCGCCCGATCTCCCTGTCGGAGCCGTCGTCGCCATCTTGCCGCTCGCGCGCGACGCGAAGCTCCTCCGCACCCTCGCACGGCGCACCACACACGAGCCCAATCTCGAGGAGCTCCGCGCGCGCGCGACCGTCGAACGCGACATCGCAGTCTGGCGAGCGCGCCCCGTGTGGACGCGCGCCGAGCTCGATCTGCGCTCGCGTCCGATCGCGCCGGTGGTGTCGATTGCGGCCGATCCCTCGACTCATCTGCGCGGTGGCTTCTGCGCGCTCGCGCCCGTCCCCGCCCCGCAGGGTGGCGCGAACGTCGTCGTCCTCTTCGAGGGTCGCGAGGTCTCCAGCCTCCTCGTGTCGCACGCGCTCGCGGGTGTGGTGGCGATCGTCGACGTCGACTCCGTCGAGCTCGTCCCCGGTCACGCCCCGCTCGAGGAGCTGACGCGCTTCTACAGCGCGGTGCTCGACGCAACCAGCGAGGCCCTCGCGAGCGCCCTCTTGGCGACGGCCCACGCCTTCGATCCGTTCGACGACGAGGCCGCGATGCGCGTCGTCGCGCACGCCTCCGAGCGCCCCTCGAGTCGCGTGCCCGGGCTGCTCGGCGCGAGCGATCGCCTCGCGCGGACGGTGCAGGGAGAGTCTGCCCCGCTGCGGCTGCTCTTGCAGGAGCGCCCCTATCGAATCGGCCGCGATCTCAGGGATCCGTGGCCGCGTCGCACCCCGGCCACGCGGCTCGACGAGCCCATCCTCTACGTCCGTCGAGCCCCGTCCGGGGACGCTCTCTTGTGCGCGCTGCAGGCGCTCGCGCGCACGTCTCGCACCGAGGTCGAAGATCTCTCGGCGGAGCTCGCGGCGCTCGTCGAAGCCCGCTCGGTGGTGCGAGCCCAACCCGCTGTCGCAGCAATCGAGCGCGCGAGCTCTCCGCTGCGGACGTCGGTCGCTGGCTTGGGGGTGCCGTTCCTCGAGGGCGAGCTCGAGCTCGTCGCCGGTCGCGTCTCGACTCTGCGCGTGGCGACGGATCGCGGTGAGCTCGTGCCGCTCGCGACGCTCATCGCGCTCCCCGAGCTCCCCTGCGCGGTCGACGCGGTCCTCACGTTTCGCGTGCCCGATCGCTTGCGCCTCGTCGCCCAGTTCGTCGCCGCCGTCGCGCGCCACGTGCGGTCGCTCGCGCTCCACCTCGAGGAGTTCGCGGACGTCGGCGCTGGGGGCGGACCCTCACCGCGAGCGGTGGTGCGCTCGTGCGCTCGGTCCTGCTTGATCTGGATGCTTGTACGACGTGAAACCATCGCCCGCTCGCTCGCTGCGGTCCCGGTCTTCCCGCTCCACGATGGGGGGTTCGCGTCGCTCGCCGACCTCGCGCAGCACCACCCCTCCGACCTGGCGATCCCGCTGCGCGAGCTGCGAACGCTCGCTCCACACGTCGCCTTCGCGGCTGCGCCCGCGGTCGTCGGCGCTGCAGCGGCCGACGCGACCCACACGTTCTCGTGCGCTGGAGGCATCTCCGGCGAGGGCATGGTCTTCGTTCACGGACGGTCGAGCGCGAAGGCCGCCGGCGTGCGCGTGACGTGCGACGGCCTCGTGCTCGGGACGGTCGCGAAGGTGTTCGGCTTCCGCGCGCAGGGCGACGTGACCGTGAGCGACCTGAGCGCCGACGAGCTCGACGCCGTCGGGCTCTCACCCTTGCTCGCGGAGCGCGTGGTGAGCGCCCTCTCTGCGGCGCTCGTGCAAGCGTTCAGCGCAGCCACGCTCCCACCCACGACGTCGCTCGCTGGGCTCGCCGTCGAGACTCGGGTGCGCGACGTCGACGTCGCCGGATGGCTGACGATCAGCTCGGGCTCCGGCCGCGCGGTGCTGACGGTGACGTGTCCAGCGGGCGTCGAACAGCGCACGATCCGGCGAAACGTCGGCCCCCCCGAGGCTCGCGTCGGTCGCGACGTGGTGCTCCCCATCGGCGGCGCGCTCGTCGCCAGCGCTCCCCTCTCACCCGCGGACCTCGATGCGCTCGTGATCGCTTGGTTCCCGCGGCTCTTCGCGCTGCTGGCGCCGCAACCGCGCGCCGAGATCTCCTGGTACTTCGCGCTCGTCGCGCCCGACTTCAGGGCGTCGCTCGATCCCAGCACCGTCCCCTCGGGCGAGATCGCTGCAGCGCTCCGCACGGTGCGCATCCTCTACCTCGACCCGACCGGGACGGACCACGCCTTCACGCCGGCGGGGCTCAACGTCGGTGGGCAGCATCCGCTCGGGCGTGCGCTGCTCCGCTTCAGCCCGGGTTTGCTCCAGCGAATGCCGATCGAGCAGGCGCCTCCGTTGCCACCGATCCCAGCCGCGCCCTCGCCCGCCGCACCCCAGGGCGTCGACGAGCACGACACGGCGCAGCCTCCGCCTCGCTTCCTCGATGGGTTCTTGCGCCTCTTCGGTGTTCATCCGACGTGGCGAGCGCCGAGCACCCACCGCATCCACAAGGGACTCGTCAGGCTCATCAACGGGATGTCGCTCCCGGACGGCGTCACGCTCGCGTTCTCTTCGAGCGGTCGCCCCGTGCGCTACGACGCCTCGGACAACCAGATAGTCCTCAACCCGGCACATCCCCACATCGACGCGCTCGTCACCGCCGGCGACTTCGTCGCGCTGGCCGTGGCCGCGATGTCGGAGGTCGACCGCACGCTCGAGCGCGTCACGCCGGCCGACGAGCGCCGCGCGATCGAAGGCTTCCTCGGCGAGCTCGAACCGCGGGCCCCCGACAAATAGGGATCAGCGATTTCGACGTTCGCTTATTGGGTAGTCGAGACGCCGCGGACATGCCCTCTCGGTGGTGTCGAGAGGCTCGCGTCCTCGCGCGTAATGCCGAGTGCGTCGCCGCCCGTCGGCGGCGCGTCAGGGTCGCTCGCGAGCCGCGTCAGTTCCCGCGACTCACGCACCTGCTGGATTTCGTGCTTGACCTTGGTCGAGCCATCATGCAGGTTCCGCGACGGAGAGGTGTCCGAGTGGCCGAAGGAGCCTGATTCGAAATCAGGTGTACCCTCACGGGTACCGCGGGTTCGAATCCCGCTCTCTCCGCTAGCTTTTCGAGGTTTCTTTCACGACTTGATTCTTCGCGGCCCTGCGCCGCACATGCTTCTTCGCCCCGCGTTGTTTCGCGTGTTCGCGTGGGGTGGCAGCACCTTGGAGAGGTGACCGAGTGGTCGAAGGTGCACGACTGGAAATCGTGTGTACGGCAACGTACCGCGGGTTCGAATCCCGCCCTCTCCGCCAAATACAGGCTGCTCCGTAGGCCTATGTCGCGAGCGACGCGTGGACTCAGGTCCCTTCGAACGACATGCGGACGCTGCCACCCAGCCAACCGCCGATGAGCTGACGCTGCGGGTCGATGGTGAAGCCCGGTGAGGCGCCGATCGCGAGCCATGCCTTCTCGTCGAGCTGGAGCTCCACCGCGAGCTCGGCGTGAACGCGAGCCCACAAGTCGAACGCGAAGTCCCCTGTGGCCTGCGGCCGCTCGAGCCCCGCGATCCCGAATCCCGCGCCGAGGTTGATCCGAAGCGGCGGGAGCACCCAAAAGCGGTGCTCGAGCACAATATCCCCCTCGAGATAGGCCCTGCCGTCGATGGTCCCCATCGCCGCGAACGAGAGCTGCTCGCTGAAGATCTGCTGATGAAACCCAGCGAACACGCGTGATCCCAAGAGCAGCGTGTCGAAGTCTTCGACGTAGGCGGCCTCGAGCGCGGCGCCGAACTGCACGCGCGGGATACGCGCGAGCGCGGCCGCCTCCTCGAACGAGGTCGGTGTGCGCGGGCGCGGTCGACGCTTCGGCGCGATTTGGCCGCGAACGACCTCGCTGACCGCGAGGGCGATATACCGAGTCGCGACCTCCCAAGACATCCCCGCGACGTCGACCTCTCGCGACTCGAGCGGTCGATCGAGCGCCTGCACTTGCACCGTCGCGCGCGTCGGCTGAGGCAGGTCGATGAAGACGCGAACGGCGTTTTCGTCGAGCGGGCCAGTGGCCTCGACGGGGACGACGATC
Organism: Polyangiaceae bacterium; assembly: GCA_046351325.1. Taxonomy (GTDB): domain Bacteria; phylum Myxococcota_A; class Polyangia; order Polyangiales; family Polyangiaceae; genus Xiheicaenibacterium. The sequence goes on from JAXLYR010000004.1 coordinate 138,103, forward strand.
TCCCCGCCGAGCTGGAGCTCCACCAAGCGACGCACGCGCAAATCACTGAGCTTCTCCGCGGCGCGCTTGCTGAGCGCGAGGCGGATGATGCGGGGCTGCTCCTCGACCGCTGCGGGGGCCGCGTGCGGCTCGTCGGCGAACGCGTCGGGTACGAGCGCCGAGAGCCCGACGAGCGCCGAAGAGACCGCGAGCACTCTGCGCAGGCCTCGCCGCCGCTCGATTCGCTTGTCCCGTAGGGGCATGTCAGTTCTCGCGAGCGGCCTTTGGGGTCGTGTCGAGGCGCACTCGGATGAAAGTCGCCCCGGCAAGTTCCGTCAAGCAAGTCAGTCGACCGGGAGTAGATTGCGGAAGCAAATAGGGCAGAAGAGCCAGCGAGGGTGTCCTGTGTCGAACATCGATGATTCTCGGTTCTCGGTAGTCAGAGGAGCGCGCTTGTTGGCTGCGCTCGCGCCGCTCTTGCTCGGGTCCTGCGCCGACTCCGGAGCACCGAGCACGAGCCCCTCTGCCCCGCACTCCGGCCCTGCGAGCGCGTCGGCCTCCGCTCGACCGAATCCCTCGACGACGAGCGCGAGCACCTCGGCTTCAGCCGCGCCGACCACGAGCGCGAGCAGCGCGCCGCCTCCTGTGAAGGCAGCAACGGCCTCCCCCGAGTCGAAGAAGCTCGCCCGCGCGAGCAACGCCTTCGGCCTCGACCTCTACGGCAAGCTCAAGGCCGAGACAGGCAATCTGGTCATATCGCCGTCCAGCCTGACGACGGCGCTCTTGATGCCATATCTCGGCGCCAAGGGTGACACGGCCTCGGCGATGCAAAAGACCCTTCACCTCGAGGGCGACGCCGCCGAGGTCCAAAAGGGGGTCGGGAATCTGATTGGGGAATTGAGCGACGGCTCGCGCCAGGTCACGCTCGAAATGGCCAATCGCCTTTATGGGGACAAGGCATACCCGTTCGAGCAGCCCTTCCTCGACACGACCAACCGCGTATTCGGCGCACCGCTCGAGCTCGTGGACTTCAGGACTGCGTTCGAGCCGGCTCGCGCGACCATCAACGGCTGGGTCGAGGAGCGGACGCATCAGCGCATCAAGGACCTCATTCCCCAGAATGGACTCGACAACAAGACGCGCCTCGTCCTCGTGAACGCGACGTATTTCCAGGGCGATTGGCAGCACCCGTTCGACAAGTCGCAGACGGCGCCGGCGCCCTTCATCGTAAAGGCCAAGTCGACCGTCGACGTGCCGATGATGCACGCGAGCGGCACGTTCCGCGTCCTCGAGAAGGACGGCATGAAGATGCTCGAACTCCCCTATCGCGCCGGCGCGATGAAGATGCTCTTGGTCCTACCCGACGCGGTCGACGGGCTCGCAAAGCTCGAGTCGGGGCTCACGGCCGAGCGCTTCGAAGGATGGTCCGCCGCGCTCTCCGAGGGTGAAGTGGACATCAGCCTACCCAAGCTCGACCTCGCCCCCGCCAACTCCCTCTCTCTCAAAGAGCCGCTCGAGGCTCTGGGGATGAAGATCGCTTTCTCCAACAAGGCCGACTTCACCGGTATCGCCAAGCCTCCCGAGCCGGATCAACAGCTCAAGATCACCCACGTCTTTCACAAGGCTTTCGTGAAGCTCGACGAGAAGGGCACCGAGGCCGCGGCGGCCACGGCCGTCGTCATGGGTGAGAAGGGTACGGGCGCTGCTCCGAAGCGAATCGAGTTCAAGGCAGACCACCCATTCCTCTTCTTCATCGTCGACGAGGCGAGCGGGCTCGTGCTCTTCCTCGGGCGCGTGTCGAATCCGGGGACTGGCAAATAGGGGACGCGGTCGTCGGCGCGACTGGCATCTAAGCTGCAAGTCGCGGCCCCAAATGTGGAAAGTGATCCTGTTCGCGCACGACTTCTCGGAGTGCGCGGGACGCGTCGAACCGCTCGTCGCAGATCTTGCGCGCGTGCTTTGCGCGAAGGTCGTGGTCTGCCACGTCTCCAATATCCAGCACGGGCTCGCACCCGAGACGATGATCGTCCCGCCCGGTGAGGAGACCCCGATACGGATTGGCGACTACGCGCTACGGCGCTCGCGGGAGCGTCTTCAGGAGATCGAGCGGCGCATCGAGCGCGACTGCGCCGGCACGCAGATCGACGCGCGCATCGACGAGCTCCCGCAGGGGATCTTGGCCGCGGCGAAGGATCACCGCGCCGACGTCATCGTCATGGGGACGCACGGTCGCCGCGGACTCGAGCATTTGTTCCTCGGCAGCGTCGCCGAGAAGGTCCTGCGCCAGGCTGAAGTCCCCGTCATCACCCTGCGGACTCCCGTGCGGCGCGCGCGCCCACAGGAGGAGGGGATCATCGACGGGATTGAGGAATAGCCTCAGGGCTTGGGGGCGGCGAGCTCGGCCTCGATCGCCATGACGATCGGGTTCGTGTCGAAGCTGTCCGTCGCGTCGTTGGGGTCGTCGCCCGGATAGGTCGTGCTCACGAAATGCCGAATGAGCCGGCCGTCCCGCGAGATTACGTATTTGTGGAAGTTCCAAGTCGGCTCGAGCGCGAGCCCAGCCTCGGGGTTCGGCTGCCCGAGGAGCCACTGCCAAACCGGCTGAGGTGTTATCGGGCCTGCGGCGTCCGTGTCGATGACGTGGTTCAGCAGGAATTGGGGGAACGTGACTTGGTATTCCCCAGTGCACGCATCGATTTGCCCGTCCGTACCGCCCTGATTGCCGAAGTCGTTGCTGTAGAAACCGAGGATGTGGAACCCCTGATCCGCAAACGTTGCCTCCAAGACCTGGAGGCCCGCCATCTGAGGCGTATAGCCTCAGGCGGCGGCGGTATTGACGATGAGTAAGACGTCACCCCGATATTTGCACATGCTGATCGGGTCGACCTGATTGATGTCCAGCGACTCGGCGGTGCGCTCGTAGAGGCTGCCAGGCTCGGCCGGCGGGTCGCACACGAACGGTGCTTCGACGCCGCCAGCGCCACCCACGCCGTTCGCGCCGCCCATGCTGGCCCCCGTCGACGTCGAGTGCGTCGAGGTCACCGCGGAGGGCTCGCCGCCAGCGCCGCCCGCGCCGCCCTGAGCGCTGCCGCCCGTCGTGCTCCCGGAGCCACCCGCGCCCGCGCCAGCGCTCTCACCGCAGGCCAGCGTCGTGAGCGCCAGGAGCCCCACGCCAAACCCTGCAGCGCTCGTCATGACATCGGTGAACCGACCCATCGCTCGACCTCCAGCGAGGCGAGTCTAACAGGTCGTCATTCACGTTGCGTCGCGATGCACCGTGTCCGGAGAGAATGCGGGCAAACAGACAGCGATGTACTCGGCGCCGTCAGCGCCCGGAGTCGAGTAGCGGACCCACTCGCCGGGCTCGGTGATGATCGACTGGCCAGCTTCGACGAGGAGCTTGCCGCCCTCGTGCTCGACCTGGAGCGCGCCGCGGATCACGACGGTGATCTCGCGGAACTCGGGGCGCTGGCCGGGCTCGACCCAACCGCTAGGGCTGCGCATGTGCGCGACGCTGACAGCATTGTCACCGGTGTTCACGCGACCGACGTGCTCGTCGATGAGCTTGGGCTTGTTGCCGGCCGCGGTGATGCGTGAGGGGGTCGGAACGAGGCGCGGCATGTCAGCCCCCTTGCTCGCGCGCCGACTCCTGGAGGAGGGCGAACACCGTCAAAGCCACGGCGAAGCGCGGGTCGATCCGGTTTTGGTTCTGCGTCAGATCGAGCGTGAACCGCTTGGAGAAGAGGGTGAAGACCTGCTTGATCTGGCCGACCTGCTGGCCGTTGAGCTCGATCTTCCACTCGCCGAGGAGGAGCGGGATGAGGCGGCGCAGGAACGCCGAGCCTGTCTCCTCGCAGACGCCGATCGGCTGGTCGTTGAGATCGAGCAGCTCGAACGTGTCGCGGAAGATCGACTTGAGCCCGCGCCGGCGCACGGTGCCGACGCGCTGCTGCGTCGGGACGTCGAAGACGTCGAAGCACATGTTGAAGCCGACGATCGAGCGCGCCTTGATGAGCATGAGCGGCTGCCGCTCGGTCTCGTCGGCGAAGATCGTGAACTCTTGCTTGAGCGTGAAGGCGGGCTTCTTGACGAAGGCGACGAGCGCGTCGTCGGGGCCGTGCACGTAGAGCTTGCGACCCAGGAACGAGAGCCACGGCCGCTTGACCGTGAGCACGGGGGCCATGAGCCCAGCGGGGATCGCGGCCTGCGAGCCCTGCTGGACCATCGCGCCCTGCTGCGGATAACCCTGCTGCGGATAGCCCTGCTGCGGATAGCCCTGCTGCTGTTGCGGAAAGCCTTGTTGCTGCGGATAGCCTTGCTGCGGATAGCCCGGCTGACCTGACCCCGGCGGATAACCCTGCATGATGGCGCCGATGAAAGCCGCGCCCGTGCGCAGACGCAAGTGAAGCTCAGGGTTTGTAGAGCGGTCGATAGCCGCCCTCGGTGTAGGAGCGCCCCTCGAAATAGGCGCGTAGCGCAGCGAGCACCGGGCGCACGCGGTCGCGATCGCGGTCGTAGACGTTAAAGAGCTCGCCCGGATCGGTCGCGAGATCGTAGGCCTCCACGGTCTTGCGACGCAGATCGACGATGACCTTGAGGTCGTCGACGAAGAGCGCGCGACGCAGGCGTCCCTCGGCGAGGACGGGCCGGGTCAGCGTGACATCGTCGCCGCCGAGGATGGGAACGAGCGACTCACCAGAGAAGCGATCGGGCGTGTCGACCCCGAAGATGTCGAGGATCGTGGGGCCCAAATCGAGGAGCGTGACGGGCTGATCGACCTTGCGGTGCGCGACGCCCGCGCCCCACACGAAGAGCGGCACGCGCAGGAGCTCTTCGTAGATGGTCTTCGTGTGCTCTCGCGTGCCGTGCTCGCCGAAGGCCTCGCCGTGATCGCTCGAAACGATGAGGATCGCGCGACCCGCGTTGGTGCCGTTCTCGAGCGCTTGCAGCACGCGCCCCACGAAGCCGTCGGCGGCTTGGACCTCGGAGAGGTAGCGCTCGTAGTCGGTGCCCGTCTTGTTGCGGCCGCGGTCGTAGGGCGCGTGGGGCTCGGTCAAATGCGCGAAGATGAAGAGCGGCTCGTCGGGGCGCGCCTTCTTCAAACGCATGAGGATCGGCTCGATGACCGCGCGTCCGGCGGCGTGCTGGCGACCCGAGGTGACGACCTTCTCCTCGGTGAAGCCGGGCGCGACCCCGTACTCGTTGCGCAAGAACGTGAGGCTCGCGACCTTCATCGTAGAGACGCCCGCGTCGCTCAAAATCGAGGGAAAACGCAGGGTCGGATCGGAGGCCGCGTATTCGAAGCGCGAGGTGCCCTTGCCGTACTTCGCCCACTTCATCTCGGAGAAGTACTTGCCGGCGAAGAGCGCGGTGAGCGAGACCGCTGTCTGCGAGCCCGCCGAGTGTGCGACGGTGAACTGCGTGCCCTGATCGCGGAGCTCGGTGAACGCGGGGAGCATCCCCTTCTCGATGCCTTCCTCCACTGCGGCGGCGCGCGTCGCGTCGATCGTGAGCAGGATGACGATCGGCGGACGCTTCACGAGCCGCTTCTCCGAGGGAGGGCGGTCGGGGCGATCGGCCCGGCGCTCGTACCAACGCGCGTCGACCCGCGAATCAGGCGTCCCTGAGAGCTGCGGCAGCCCCCACGTCCAGCTCGCGAAGAGCCACGCGCCGAACGCACCCGGCGATCGGAACTCGGCGAGGCGCACCGCGTTCGGGGGCGGCACGAGCCCGAAGACGAGCGTGAAGACAGCGGCGGCGATCGAGCGCGCGCGCACGCGAGGCGCCGGCCAGCCGAGCTTCGCGAGCCGAGCGGCTACGATCGGCGCGATGCAAGCGCCGCCCGTGAGGCTCGCGCAGAGCCCGACCGCCGAGTGGATCTCGAGGTAATCGTCGGGCAAAACGAAGAGGTTCACCGCCCCCGCGACGAGCATCGCGATGAACCCGAGGCCGTTCCAAACGCGGTGGCTGCGCGCCTTCCCCAGTACGCGACCGAGCAGCCACGTCAGCACCGGGATGTTGCCGCAGCCGAAGACGAACGCGAGGTAGAGCGCGCGAGGTGATTGCCCGTCGAGGAGCGCGTCGGCTTGGCGCGACAGCACGCGATCGAGGAGCCAGCCCATGAAGACGCTGCCCGCGGCGGTCGCGGCGAGGAGCGCGAGCCAGCTGCGCTTGCCGGTGAGTTTGCGCAGCCCGAGCGCGAAGAGATCGACCGCGAGGCCGAGCACCGCGCCCTGGCCGAGCACGAAGAGCGCGTGCAACACCCGCGTAAAAACCGAGGGAAAAGGCGTGCGAAACGTCGAGACGCAGACGTCGAGCAGGCTGAGCACGAGGCCGCCATACGCGGCCTGCACGATCGGCTGCGGCGTTGGTGGTGGTGCTGCTGCCGGCTCGGGCGCGACGTCAGCCTTCTCCGGAGCTGCTTCGGAGCTGGTTTCTTCGGAGCTGGTTTCTTCCGAGTTGGCTTCTTCCGAGTTGGCTTCGTCTTCGGGGGAGTCGGGCTCGCCCTCGGCGGAGTCCGTCTCAGCTGAGTCGGGGGAAGACGACTCGTGCTCGGGTTCCGCCACGGGGCGAGTCCTCGAGGGTGAGGGGAGCGTGCAAATGCGAGGCGATCGCGAACGCGGCGATGAGCGGCAGCGCCGCGGCGCGCTCCTGCACCAGCGCGTCGAAGTCGCGCGCGATGGCGCCTGTCTTGGCCTTCGACGTGAGGGAGGGCCCCGAGTCGTCGATGGTCACAACGACGCCGGAAGAAGAATCGGTCATCGCCACGTACACACGCGAGTCCGCGTGACTCACGCTGACAGCGCTGTTCAAGAGCTCTTGGAAGAGGATGTGCACCGACCCGACGGGCAAGACGTCGTCGTGAACTTGGTTGGGGAGGTCCACGTGGATGGTGACGCCGTGTCGTGTCGCGCGGAGCTGCTCGCCCTTCACCACGTCGCGAATGAGCTCGGCGACGTTGCAGGGCGCGGGCAGTTCGAAGAGCGGCATGCCCGCGAGCCGAGCCAGATCGCTCACGACCTCGCTCGCGGCGGTCACGTGGCGGCCGACCGACGCGCCGATCTCCGAGATCTCGGCGTCGCGATCACCCCAGCGACCGCGCTCGCGGAGCGGCGCCATCTCGCGGCCGATCGCGGAGAGGATGCCGCGAACGTCGGTGACGAGCGAGCGCGCCATCCCCCCGAGCGAGGGCAGGCTGTCGCTCGGCGCGGGGCCGACGCTGCTCGAAGAGCGGGGCGGCGGCGGCTCGCTGCGCGACGACATCACGGCCGCGAGCTCGCGGGCGTAAGCCTCACCTTGAGCCTGCGCGGCGGCGAGCTCGCGACGTAGCTCGTCGACCTCGGGCTCGGGGTCGGCGGCGGGGAGCAAGAGCATGTTGCTGTTGCCTTCGAGCATCCAATGACCGCCGTACCGCGTGGCCATGCGCGAGAGCCACTGCGTCTCGGCCTCGAAGCCGCGCGTCTTGTCGGGCCCGAGCTCGACGGCGATGCGGATGTCGTTGTCGTCGCGGCGCACGGAGACCGCGACCGCGCCGAGGGTCGTCGGATCACCCCCGAGCGCCATGAGGACGTGCAGCATCCTGCGGAGCTCTGCCTCGTCGCCGAGGACCACGAGGCCTTTGCCCATCTCGATCTGAAAGCGGGCCTCGGGCGCGATCTCCCAGAGGAGAGCGGCCACGTCGATCTTGCCCCGGCGCCCGCGCGGCTGGTTGCCGTAGAGCGAGGCGAGCATGCTCATCGTCTCGTCGAGCCGGTTGAGGACGCTCTCGACCCCCGTGTCCTCGTTGAAGAAGTTCACGTGTACGGCGTCGCGCGAGCTCGGGCCCGATTCTTTGACCACCAACTCTTTGGGGGGCAAAGCTTCACGGGCGGTGCTCGTCGACACGATCGGCGGCGACGGCGTCGAGGACTGCGAGACCGGCGAGGCCGGCGAGCCAGACGAGCCCGACACCGGAGCGACGGCGCTCGGCGGCGGCGTGACGTCGCGCTGCTCGCGGACGATGGGCGCGGGCGGGATGATTTGATGGCTGCGCGGCTCGCCGCGAGACTCGGGGCCGGGCTTGGCCTCGGCCTTGGAGTCGGGAGCGCCGTCCTTCACGGGGGTCGCAGGCGTGATGAGCCCGACACCCTTTCGGAGCTTCTCCGCTGCGGATTTCGCCTCCTGGGTGAGGAGCCAGCTGAGCTCGGTGCGGGTCAGTCGTTCACCGGACATCGGAGCGCACCTCGGAGGGGCACATGCTTCGTTGGATCGCGGTCGAGAAGATCATGCTCGGTCGGATCGCGCGCAAACCGCAGGAAGGACGTCACCCGGGTCGAGTGCGAGCGGCACCGGGAGATGATGCCAGACTGGAAACGCGCCTGCTACAGTGTTTGCCGCATGCGCCGCTGGGTCGCCGTGGCTTGTCTCGTGTTGGCGGCGTGCGGGGACAACGGCCCGACGAACCCCTATGTGACGACCGGCACGGGCGGCGCGGGTGGTGGCTTCGGTGGAGCGGGCGGCGCGAGCGTCGACCCCGAGCTCGGTGGTCCCTGCGTCGACGGCGCGAGCTGCGACGACGCCCTCGATTGCACCGAGGACAGCTGCGACATGACCGTCATGCGCTGTCGCTTCCACCCGGTCGACAGCGGCTGCCAGGACGGCGTTTATTGCAATGGCAGCGAGCGCTGTGATCAGAACCTCGGCTGTCAGCCAGGCCCGCCGGTGAACTGCAGCGACGGTGAGGTCTGCACCATCGACACCTGCGTGGAGGCCACGGCGTCGTGCACGCACGTGCCGCGCGATGCGGATGGCGACCTCGATCCGGACGTGCACTGCGGCGGCGGTGACTGCGACGAGAGCGACCCCGGCGTGAACTCGCTGGTCGAGGAGGTCTGCGGCAACGGCAAGAACGACGACTGCGACGCCGACATCGACGAGGCCGACTGCGCGACGCCGACGAACGACGTCTGCGTCGACGCGCTCGTCATCGACGCGAGCGGCTCGTACACGATGACGACGTTCGGCGCGGCCGCGAACTACCCGACGTCGTGCACGCCCGAGGGCACCGTGCGCGACGTCGTCGCCGCGATCGTCGCTCCCGACAACGGAGCGCTCGACGTGGTCGCGCGCGCCCAAGCGACCACGCAGGTGAGCCTCGCGCTCGCGACCCAATGTGGTGACGCCGCCACCGAGATCGCCTGCAGCGGCTCGTTCCCGCGGCCCTCGGGTGGGCAGGTGTCGCGGGTGCGCGCGCGCTCGGTCGCGAGCGGCGCCATCCTGCCGCTCTACGTGACGACGGTCGCGGGCGCGAACGTCCCGCTCGAGGTCTCGTTCGTGCCGCCGACGACGCAGCCGACCAACGAGACCTGCGGCACCGCCGACCCGCTGCCGCTCGGGGTCTCGCTCCCGATCGAGATCGTCGACGCCGCGAAGGACCTGACGACGGCGTGCGCGAGCCTGACGGGCGAGCTCGTCTACGAGCTCACCGTCGATGTCCCGTCCGATCTCGACGTCTACGCGGTGAGCGTCGACGGCGACGGGCAGCCGTCGATCTCGCTGCGCACCGAGAACTGCGCGCTCCCCGAGGACGAGATCGCGTGCGTCGCGGCGTCGCCGGCGCACCTCTATCGGCACTGCTCGCCGCGGGCACGTATTACCTCGCGGTGAGCGCGACCGCGCCGACGACGCTCGACGTGCGCGCGGAGCTCAGCGCGCCGACGACGCCTCCGGCCGACGAGACCTGCGACAGCGGCGCGACGCTCGCGCCGAACGTCACGACCGACCTCACGTACGCGCAGCACCAAGACGACCTCGCGCTCACGTGCTTCGCGAACGCGACGGACGCCGCGTACACGCTCGATCTCGCTCAGGCGAGCGACGTGCTGCTCGCGCTCCGCACGTCGATCTCCGACTCGAGCGCGGTCGCGCTGCTCGACGCCGCGTGTGATCCGGCGGCCGCGCTCACGTGCACGACGGGCACCAAATCACCGGTCCGTTCGCGTCGTCGTAACGTCGCCGCGGGGAGTTACAGAGTTGTCACGGAGAGCGCGCTCGCGTTGCCGCAGCAGCTCACGGCCTTCGTCAGGCCGTACGCGCCCGCCAAGCTCGTGCCCATCGCCGAGGCCTGCGGCGACGCTGTCGACATCCCACCGGAGGGTGCATTCCTCCAAGGTAATACGAGCGCGCGCACGGCCGATTTCTCGGCTGGTTGCGACGCTGCGGGGGGCCCGCCGAACGGTGCTCCCGATCAGCTGCTGCGCCTCGAGCTGACGGAGGAGAAGCGCGTCGTGCTCGACGCGACGGGTTCGGGCTACGATGTCCTCCTCGACGTACGAAAGGGCCCGTCGTGTCCCGGAACCGAAGTGCCTCTCGGCTGCAGCGCGACCATCTCGGGCATCCGCCCGTACCTGGATCTCACGCTCCAGCCGGGGACGTACTTCGTGCAGATCGACGGGCTCTCGGGCGCAGTCGGGCCTTGGAACCTCGACGTCTACGTCGTCGATCCTCCCTGAGGTTCGCGGCGCTCCTCGCGGCGCTCCTCGCGCTGCTCGTCGGCGCACCGCGCACGGCGAGCGCAGCGCCGACACCGGACTCGGAGCTCGTGCAAGGGCAGCGCGAGCTCGAGGTCGCGCGCGCCGCGGCGAACGAAGCAGACCGGCGCGCGAGCGCATCGTTGGCGCTCAAACATTTTCAGGTGAGCCACGGACTCGAGCCTCGTTGGCAGGCCGCGGCGGGCGCGTGCGACGCCGCGCTCGAGCTCGGTCTCACCGCGTTGGCGAGCGGTTGGTATTGGCTCGCGACGGACGCAGCCGACTACAAAGACGAGTACATCGCGTGGCAGACCGACGTGCTCGCGCGGCTGTTCGACAAGCGCGTCGCCGTCGCGTTCGACTACGACAAGACGCCTGCGTCGCTGCGGGTCGACGGCGCTGCTTTGCCCGACGGCGCGTTCACGCGACCTCTCGCGCTCGACCCTGGCGATCACCCGGTTGCCGCGACCGCGGAGACGGGCGCGACGTACGAAGCGACCGTCACGGTGACGGCGGCAGAGCTCGGCACGCGGCAGTTCCACCACGTGATCTTCAAGCGGATCCTGCGCGCCGGTGAGGTCGACCCGAACGACGTGCAGCTCGGGCCACGACCGCCCGATCCGCCGCCGATGTCGGCGCTCCAGATCGTCACGATCGTCGCGACGGGGTCGCTCGCGACGGCGATCGCGATCGGCGGCGGCTACCTCTTGTTCGGACGCGACAACCCGAACGGGATCGACACGCCCGAGGGCGCCGCGATCATCGGCAGCGAGCTCCTGCTCATCGGCGTGGGCATCGCGGTCGCGCTCATCAACTAGGCCCCTGGAACCAGCATTTCTTGAAGAATTCGCGCCGCCCCTGGCGGGGCGAAGGCGGCGCGAATTCTCCGTCGAAGCCATCGCTTTTGTTCCGCGGGCCCATCCCTTTTGCGTGGAAACTTCGTTTCCACGGGACTAGCCCCGAAAACTATCGCGGCAGCTCGCAAAGGCTCGGTCGGAGCGCGTCGCAAGGGAGATCGTTCCAGCCCCCAGCGTCGACGACGAGCTCGACGCAGTCCTCGCCGTTCTGATCGTTGGGCTCGCCGGGCATGAACACGCCCGAGGGGAGCGCGCCGCCCGAGTCGCTCTCGAACACGCCCTCTTGGCGGAGATCGGAGATCCCCAGCCAGAGCCGATTCGCCACGAGATCTGGCGTGAGCGCGCGGCGGAGCTTCGCCATGGCCTCGGGGGAGGTCGGCGTGGCGAGCGTGCCGCCGGTGCTGCGGCAGATCTTGTGCGCGTCGTCCCAGCTCTTCGGGGCGGTCGAGTAGAGGCAGTACTGGGTGTTCTCGAGGTCGATGGGCAGGCCCGTGCATGACCACGTGGGCCCGACGGCGTCGTTGCGCTCGCAGAGATAGGGGCCGACGTCGCTGCACGCGCGGTCGTTCCACTGGCCCTCGGGCATGAGGAGCTCGGCGCAGTATTCGCCCTGATTCCCCGCGTTGTTCGGCTCGTTCGGAGCCCACGCGCCGTAGGTGGGGGCCGCGCCGGTCTCCCAGAGCCAACGCCTCGGCTCGAACTCTGCGAGGCCGAACCAGAGACGCCCCGAGTACCCACGCGCGCGGCCGAGCATCACCGTGAGCGCGGCGTTCTCGTCGGCCGTCGAGGGCGCGACGAGGTGCCCGCGCATCGAGTCGCAGATGCGATGAGCCTCGCTCCAGCTGACCTCGGTCGGGTGCACGCAGTACGTGTGGTCCGCCGTCTTGATGAGCGGACCTGGGCAGGCTGCGGGCGGGCCCTCCGCTGCCGTGCGAGGCTCGGCCGGCGTGCATGCGGCGAGAGCGCAACCGACACAACCGACGGCAACGAGGAGGAGGTGGTGGTGGCGCACGGCGCTTTCTACGAGTTTTGCGCGCCGAGCCTTACGTCGAGATCCTGCTCGCCCCGAGCGTCGAGGGCGTTAGGCTAACAGCGTTATTCTTTTGCGCCGCGTGCCTTGAGCTCGGTGCGCGAGACGGCCATCGCGCGGAGGAAGTCGCGGTTCATGCGAGCGATGAACTCGACGCTGATCTCCTTGGGGCAGGCGGCCTCGCACTCGAGGTGGTTGGTGCAGTGACCGAAGCCCTCTTGGTCCATCTGCGCGACCATGTTGCGCGCGCGCTCGAGGCGCTCGGGCTGGCCCTGCGGCAGGAGGCCGAGGTGCGCGATCTTGGCCGAGACGAAGAGGCTCGCCGAGGCGTTCGGGCAGGCGGCGACGCACGCACCACAGCCGATGCACTGTGCGGCGTCCATCGCGAGGTCGGCGTCGATCTTGGGGACGAGGATCTCGTTCGCGTCGCGCGCCGAGCCGGTGCGCACCGAGACGTAGCCACCCGCCTGGATGATGCGATCGAAGGCCGAGCGATCGACCACGAGATCGCGCAGGACCGGGAACGAGTCGGCGCGCCAAGGCTCGAGCGTGATCTCGTCGCCGTCCTTGAACTGGCGCATGTGGAGCTGGCAGGTGGTCGTCGCCTTCTGCGGGCCGTGCGGCTCGCCGTTGATGACCATGCCACACGCGCCGCAGATGCCCTCGCGGCAGTCGTGGTCGAAGGCGATGGGCTCCTCACCCTTCGCGAGGAGATCCTCGTTCACGACGTCGAGCATCTCGAGGAAGGACATGTGCTCGGTGATGCCCTTGGCCTCGTAGCGTTCGAAGCGGCCCGCGTCGCCGCGGTTCTTCTGCCGCCACACGTTCAGCACCAGATTCATCTTCTTGTTGGACACGGCAGGCTCCGTCCTTACTTGCTGGGCCTCAGCGCGGCCCCGGCGCTCACTTGTAGGAGCGCTGCGAGGGCTTCACGAACTCGAAGTTGAGCGCCTCTTTGTGGAGCTTCGGCTTCGAGACGTCGCCTGAGTACTCCCAAGCGGCGACGTAGGAGTAACCCTCGTCGTTGCGTTTTGCCTCGCCCTCTTCGGTGGTGTGCTCGGTGCGGTAGTGGCAGCCGCACGACTCGTCGCGATCGAGGGCGTCGTTGCACATGAGCTCGCCGAGCTCGAGGAAGTCAGCCACGCGCCCAGCCTTCTCGAGGGTCTGGTTGAGCTCGCCCGCCTCACCCGAGATGTGGAGGTTCTCGTAGAACTCGGCGCGGATCGCCGGGATTTGGGAGATCGCCTTCTTCAGGCCGTCCGAGTTGCGAGCCATGCCGCACTGGTCCCAGATGATCTGCCCGAGCTGGCGGTGGAAAGAGTCGGGCGAGCGCTTGCCCTTGATCGAGAGCAGCTTCTTCAAGCGGCCGTTGACCTCGTCGACGGCCTTCTTCGCCTCGGGGTGATCGTCGCCCGCGGCCTTGTGTTTCACCTGGGCGAGGTAGTTGCCGATCGTGTACGGCAGGACGAAGTAGCCGTCCGCGAGGCCCTGCATGAGCGCGCTCGCGCCGAGCCGGTTCGCGCCGTGATCGGAGAAGTTCGCCTCGCCGGCGACGAAGAGGCCGGGGATCGTGCTCATGAGGTTGTAGTCGACCCAGAGCCCGCCCATCGTGTAGTGCGTCGCCGGGTAGATGCGCATCGGGACCTTGTAGGGGTCGTCGCCGGTGATGCGCTCGTACATCTGGAAGAGGTTGCCGTAGCGCTCCTCGACCTTCTTCTGCCCGAGGCGGTTGATCGAGTCGCGAAAGTCCAGGTACACGCCGCGACGCTGCTCGCCGACGATCGGACCGACGCCGCGGCCGTCGTCGCACATGTCCTTCGCGCGGCGCGAGGCGATGTCGCGCGGCACGAGGTTGCCGAAGCTCGGGTAGAGGCGCTCGAGGTAGTAGTCGCGATCGGCCTCCGCGATGCTGCTCGGGTCCTTCGTGCAGTCGTCCGCGCTCTTCGGCACCCAGACGCGGCCGTCGTTGCGGAGCGACTCGCTCATGAGCGTGAGCTTCGACTGGTAGTCGCCCGCCTGCGGGATGCACGTCGGGTGGATCTGCGTGAAGCACGGGTTCGCGAAGAGCGCGCCCTTCTTGTGGGCTCGCCAGATCGCGGTCGTGTTGCAGCCCTTCGCGTTCGTCGAGAGGAAGAAGACGTTGCCGTAGCCGCCGGTCGCGAGGATGACGACGTCGGCCATGTGAGCCTCGACGCGGCCGTTCACCATGTTGCGGGTGACGATGCCGCGCGCGACGCCGTCGACGAGGATGACGTCCATCATCTCGTGGCGAGGGAACTGCTTGACGGTGCCTGCCTCGACCTGGCGCTCGAGGGCTTGGTAGGCGCCGAGGAGGAGCTGCTGCCCCGTCTGACCGCGCGCGTAGAACGTGCGCGACACCTGCGCGCCGCCGAAGGAGCGGTTGTCGAGCAGGCCACCGTACTCGCGCGCGAAGGGAACGCCCTGCGCGACGCACTGGTCGATGATGTTGACGCTCACCTCGGCGAGGCGGTGGACGTTCGACTCGCGAGCGCGGAAGTCACCGCCTTTAACGGTGTCATAGAAAAGGCGGTAGATGCTGTCGCCGTCGTTCTGGTAGTTCTTCGCCGCGTTGATGCCGCCCTGCGCTGCGATGCTGTGCGCGCGGCGGGGGCTGTCTTGGTAGCAAAAGACCGAGACGTTGTAGCCCTGCTCGCCGAGCGTGGCCGCGGCGGCGCCGCCCGCGAGGCCGGTGCCGACGATGATGATGTTGAACTTGCGGCGGTTCGCCGGGTTCACGAGCTTCATCTCGAAGCGGTGGCGTGACCATCGCGACTCGATGGGCCCGCTCGGGCAGCGAGAGACCAGCTTGGAGCTGGAGTCGGACGTCGAAGAAGAGCTCTCTCCCATCGCCTGCTCCCTTTCCTTCAGCGGATGATGCCCGCGAGGACCGCGAGCGGCATGATGATGTTGCCGGTGGCGACGCCGACGCCGAGCGCTGAGGGCAGCATGCGCTTGGCGTGCTCGAAGCGTGGATGCGAGAGGCCGAGCGTCTGCAGCATGCTGTAGGCCCCGTGGTAGAGGTGGAGGCCGAGGAAGATCTGCGCCGAGACGTAGATCGCGGTCACCCACGGCACGCGGAAGCCGTGCACGAAGTTCGAGTAGACGTCGAGCTCACTGTGTTTGTACCCGCCCATCGCCACGCCCGGGAACGTGAAGTGGGCGAGGTGATAGAGGATGAACAGCAGGAGCGCAGGGCCGCCATAGCGCATGGTGAGCGCCGCGGAGTTCGTCGCCGCGTGGTGGCGCACGCGGTAGCCGACGGGGCGCGCGGCCGCGCTGCGTGCGACGAGCGAGAGCGACGTCGTCACGTGGAGGATCGCGCTCGACAGCATGATGATGCGCATGCCCCACACGAGCGCGGGCATGGCCTTGAGCGAGGCTGCGTAGGCGTTGTATCGCGCGGGCCCGAGGAAGACCTGGAGGTTCCCGAGCATGTGCACGATGACGAAGCCGTAGAGCACGACGCCGGTGATGGCGACCACGGCCTTCTTGCCGATGGTCGTGTCGTAGAGGCTCAGCGTTTTCTGCATGGCGAGCGCCCTCGCATGGGCGAAAGTGACGCGCTTCTAACCGATTTCCGCTCGATCCGGCGAACTTCTTCTAGGGTTTGATTGAGTCCCTGGGAGCTCGAATCGAGTTTTCTCGGTTCACCACGTAGGGCCGCGTCGCGAGGTGTTCGAGTCTCGAACGACCTGCCGTAGCGAGAGACTCAGCGTCGACGCGGCGGTGATGGATCGGGGACCTGCAGGACCATCGTGCCGCCGCCTTCGTCCTCGTCGTGGCTGACCTGAGGGAGCGGCGCCAAACCAGGCCGGCCCGGTGCGACCGGAGGCGGCTGGGGCGAGCCGACGCCAGGAGGCGGCATGCCTGCGGCTGGGCGAGGCTGCTGCGGTGGCGCGAAGCCTGGCGGTGGGCCAAAGCCAGGCGGCGCGAGAGGTGGAGCTGGTGGCACCGGCGGCAGACCAAACGGTGCGGGCGGCGCGAACGCGGGCTGCATCGGCGCGGGCTGCATCGGTGCAGGCTGCATCGGCGCGGGCTGCATCGGTGCAGGCGGTGGTGGCGCGGGCGGCGGGCCTGCGGGGTTCTTCTGCACTGCCGGGACGACGTTCTTCGGCATGCGGCGCGCCATGATCTCGGCCGCTGCTTCCGGCGTGATCGCCATCGTGGAGCCCTGCGGTTCGTCGTCGTCCTGAGGAGGGAGCGCGAACGACTGCGGTCGCGGTGCGGGCGCTGTCGGCGCGAACGCCATCGGCGGCGGTCCGAAGCCGATGGGCGCGGCAGGCACGGGATGAACGGGCCCGCCGGCCGCGCCCTGCACGCGAGGCGCAGCGACCGGCGGCATGCCGAGGTTCGGCAGCGCGTGCGAGCTCTGCATCGGCGGGCGCGGGCCCGGTGGCGGACCGAAGCCAGGAACTGGGAGCTGCGGACTCGGCGCGGGTGGTGGTGGCGCGGGAGGCGCTGGAGGCGCGGGTGGCGCAGGCGGGCTCGGACCGCCGAGCGGTGGCGGTGCGCCCGCGCCCATGTTCGCGCGGGCCTTCGCGATCATCTGCATCGCTGCGTCCGGATCGATCGTCATCGTGCCGCCGCCACCCGCCATGCTGTCGGGGCTGTCATCCTCCTTGTGATGCTGGAGGTTGGGAAACGCCGTGCCGACGGGCATGGTCTTCGGGTCGGCGACGAAGCGCGGGCCCGCAGGTGGTGGCGGTGGTGGTGGGGCCGGAGGCGGTGGTGGCGGCGGCTGCGGTGCGACCGCAGGCAGGCCTGCCGAGGAGACCGCGCGCTGTGGGAACGCGACCGGCTGACCGGGGAGCTCGACGCCAGCGACGACTGAAGAGCGCGCGGCAGCGGCCTCGTGTTCGAACGGGGTCGTGCCGCGCCACACGAGGTGAATGCGCTGTCGATCTCCGTCGACGACGAGGCTGTCGAGCCGGAGCTCGATCGGCGTGCCGGCCGCGGGCGCCGTCGGGCCGTAGAGCCTCGCCAAGGCCTTCGCGGTGGGGAGCTGCGTTCGGACGCGCGGGCGCCCCTCGACGAGGTTCTCGAGCATGATGAGCTCGTTGCCCTTGAGCTTCTCGAGGCGTTGATCGGGCGGCGCCGAGAGGAAGTAGCCCCACGACAGATCGTTCGGCATCTCGGGGCGCGTGCCCTCGATGCGCTGCGCGTCGCCGCGGCCGATGAAGCGCGAACGCCAGCTCCACGCACGCGAGATTGGCCCGAAGCTCGCCGGCGCGTTGTGGTCGTCGGGCGAGTACACGTTGGGCCAGCGGCCTGTGTTCGGCGGCACACCGACCGGGTTCATCGCCTGGTCGCCCCACGTGCGCTCCCAAACGATCGGCATGCGAGAGAACGGCGACGGCCCCGAGGTCGTTTGATCTCCAACGACCTGGAGGGTCTTGTCCATGAACGCGAGCTCGCCTTGAACGAAGAGGCGCACGTTCACGTGCGAGACGGGGTTCGGTGGGCACGCGGCGCCCACGAAGGTGATCTCGGCGCGCGGCTTGTGCGGCGCGATCTCGGCGTCGGCCGCAGGCGAGCGCAGGTTCGGGAACAGGCGCTCGCCGAGCACGAGGTCATCGGGAGGGAGCGGTCGAGCCAGGCCCTCGTCGAGGCCGAACGAGGCCTTCACGATGACGGTGAGGTTGAGCCTCCCGACATGGCGCCACAGCACCGTGCCCGCGCTCGCCATGGACGCGGTCTCGATCGGGATGGGCCACGGTGCTTGCACTGGTTCGCCGACGTCTCCTTCGTGCGGGGGCGGACGCAGCGGTCGCAAGCCACGCGAGAAGGCGCCTCTTCAGCCTACCCGGCCCTTACCGTTGCGGCAATTTTGCAACGGTTTGATCCATCGGCGCATCCGATCAGATCCTCGACGCGAGCGGAGTCGAGCTCGACACCCCAGCGACGCAGGGGCGCGACGACACGGTCGCGCGCGGCGATCCGCAGCGTCTCACGGTGGGTGGTCGCGCCGAGTTCGGGCGCGGGGGGACACTGTGAACACGGATCGATCCGCCAAAGCGGTGCATACACCTCCAATGTCTCGAGGGAGATCTCGCCGAGGTGGTGGAGCTCCGACTGGGTGAGGCGAGGTGAAGCCCATTCGAAGAACCAGTGGCCGAGCTTGGCGTGCGGACCTTCGTCGTGGAGCAAGCGCTCGAGCACAGCGCGCACGAGGGGCTGGTTCGCGACCTCGAGGGACTCGGCGATCACGGGAACGCTGAGGGCCTCGCCGACACACGAGGTCTTGATCGCGAGCTCGGCCGCGCGCACGAGCGGGCTCGCGCCGGGCGTCGTGAACGGACTCACCTCGCCGAGATCGACCTCGTAGGGCACGGCCCCGCCGAGCTCGGCCGCGAGGCGCGCTGCGAGCTCGGTGTGATCGAGCTCGTCGACAGCGAAGTCAGCGGCCGCCGCGGTGAGATCGATCGGCGCGCCGCACTCGAGCAGCGCGGTCGTGAGCGCGGTGAATCCCGCGGCGCTCGCGTATTCGGTGAAGGCGCCGTTCGTCCACACCTTGCGGGCCTCGGCGATCGCTGCGGGCGAGTACGCGTCGAGCGCGAGCGTGCCCCACGGCAGGGCGTCCACGCCGGGGCGACGGCGTCGAAGGCGTCGCTCCGCTGGCCCGCCGAACCACTCGACTTCGAACTGCGTCGCGCCGCTCACGAGTCGTTCCCGCGCAGGTCGGCCGGCATGCCGCGACCCATCACGTTGCCGTTCGCGGGCCTGCCGTGTCGATCGACGCGAGGCCGCTGCGGGGCCGCGCTCGATGCAGGCTGATTCGCGGTGGCGGTGGTGGCCGTCGTCACTGCTGCGGCGTTCGTCGTCGCGCCGACCGCTCCTCCTTCCGACGTCGCGGTGGTGCTCGGCGTGGGCTTGGATTCCTGCAGATCGACTGTCGCCGGCGTCGCGGAGGGCTCTGTTTGCGCGTCGCGCGTGCACCCGACCAACGACGCGGCGCCCGCGCTCGCGACGGCGAAGACCGCACCCGACAACGACAGAATCTTGCGTGCTCGCATCTCGTTCTCCTCCCCTTGCTCGGTTTTGGGGAAGGAGCGGCGAGCGCGCGGACCGTTAACGACGTTCGTCCGCGGCCGACGTTTTCGTCGGGGTCACTCCTCGGAGTTGCGACGGTTCGGGCGCAGCTTCACGCGCTTCACCTGCCGAGGCGACGCGGCGACGACCTCGATGTCGGTGCCGTCTTCCGCGGTGAAGCGCTCGCCGGCGCGAGGGATGTGACCCGCGAGCTCCAAGCAGAGGCCAGCGATCGTGGTCCACGAGTCGCCCTCGGGCAGATCGAGCTCGAGTTGGCGATTCACGTCGCGGATGGCGACGTCGCCACGCACGTAGATCCAACCGCCGCTGTCGCGTTGGATCGGATCGGGCTCGACCTCCTCGTGCTCGCTGGCGATCTCTCCGACGAGCTCCTCGACCAGGTCCTCGAGCGTGACGATGCCCTGCATCGCGCCTTGGGTGTCGACGACGATCGCGAGCTGAATGCGGCGCTTGCGCATCTCGCTGAGGAGGTCGACCGCGCGCATGCTCTCGCGGACCTTGAAGGCGGGGCGGATGAGATCCTCGAACACGAAGAGCTGCTGATCGATGAGCAGCGCCATCAGATCGCGGATGGTCACGTAGCCGACGACGTCGTCGATCACGCCGTCGAAGACAGGCATCCGCGTCTTGCCGTGCTCCATCACGATGCGGCGGACGGCGTCGGCGTTCGCGTCGCGCGGGATGCCGACGACCTTCTGGCGGGGGACCATGACCTGCCCCGTGAGCAGATCG
Source organism: Polyangiaceae bacterium (assembly GCA_046351325.1). Taxonomy (GTDB): domain Bacteria; phylum Myxococcota_A; class Polyangia; order Polyangiales; family Polyangiaceae; genus Xiheicaenibacterium. Next base: position 158,280 of record JAXLYR010000004.1, read on the forward strand.
GCGAAGTCGATCGCGCGTGACGCGATCTCTCCGGCGCGAGGGTCGACCGCGCCGGTCTCCGTCGCCTCGTCGACGAGCTGCTGGATTTCACCAGGGTTGAGGCGCGCCTCGGAGAAGTTCGTCTTGTCGCCGAAGAGGCGGAGCACGACGTTCGAGCTCGTCGTGAGAAACCACACGAGGGGCTTCGCCACGATGCTGACGGCGAGCAGCGGCCGCGACAAGAACAGCGCGTAAGGCTCGGCGGAGCGCAGCGCGAGCGACTTGGGGACGAGCTCGCCTATGACAAGCGTAAAGTATGAGAGGACGCCGATGACGATCGCGAGCGAGATCTTGTCGGCGCTGCCGTCGACCCCGGGGAGCCTCGCAATGCTGGGCTCGAGGTGCTTCGCGATCGACGCGCCGCCGAACGCGCTCGCGGACGCGGTGACGACGGTCGCCGCGATCTGCACTGCGGCGAGGAAGACCTCCGGGTCCTTGCGCAGGCGCTTGAGGCTCTTCGCCCCGCTCCGCTTCTCCTGAACGAGCTGCTCGAGGCGGGTCTTGCGCACCGAGACGACCGCGATCTCGGCGCCGGCGAAGGCGCCTTGGACCACGATCAGGAGGACGATGACGAGAACCTCGGGGAGAAGGATGGTGGCTCCTTCGGGATGCAGCGATGCGGGCATCGCGCGTCACGCGCGGCGCCGCGGCCCCTCGACTGAGTCTAGAGCTTCTGTCGCGGGGACCGCTCGGAAACAGCGGCGCTCGATACTATCGCTTCGTCACGACGTTCGCGTGACGAGCGTGTCGACCGCGTGCACGGGCGCCGCGTCGCCGGCCATCAAATGCTTGATCGCGCCGAGCACGAGGCGCTGGCTCTCGAGTCGGTTCTTACCCTCGAAGACGGGCGAGACGACCTCGATCCGGAAGTGCCCGCCGCTGCCCTCGACGTCGACCTTCGCGTCGGGAATCTTGCCGAGGATGGCCTCGCGAACCTCGTCCGTGATCGAGCTCGCGACCACACCTAGATGACGACCCATACGGGCCGATCATCGCATAGCTCGGTCAGAAACGCCCGCTCGCCGCGACCACTCCACCGCCGGGCAGCGGCGCGCCGACGACCGTGATCGACGCGGCCTTCGTGGGTTCGTCCTTCTTGTCGCCGCCGGCGAAGAACGTCGGGATGATCATCGCCGCGCCGCCCGCGAGGAAGATCGCACCGAGCGCGACGCTGACGTTCGCACCGAGCTGCAGCGATTTGCCTTCATCGGCGTCGGACGCGAGGCCCGCGGGGCATCGGTTGTTCGGGCACTGATCCTCGAGGTCCGAGTAGATCGATGCGCTCTGCGCACCGAGGCCCGCGAACAGAATGAACCCGACGACGCCGACCCCTGCGAACACGCTGCCGGTGATGAGCTGGCCCGTGCCCATGTCGAACGGGTGCATCGAGCCGCCGCTCTCGGTCTTCTTCGGTGGCTCAGCTTTCGCGAAGGACGCGCTCGCCTGAGCGCCCGCGCCGACGGAGATCGTCTGCGTCTCGGCGGCGCCGCCCGTCGGCGTGAACGTCACCGTGACGTCGCCGGGATCGACGGCGATCGGCTGCGCGGCCTCGGCGCCGCTCACCGCGCGCCCGCCGACCGAGAGCTCACCAGCGCGGCCGCCGAGATCGATCGTGATGAAGCCGAGCTTCGGCTCGAGGGCCTTGCGCTCGTCGACCGCAGTCTGGGCTGTCGCGTCGTATTTGGGGTCGCCTGCCTCGCGCGCGATGCGTTCGGTCGCGATGAACTCACGGTAGGCCTCGGCGAGGCGACCGAGCGCGATGAGCTCACGCGTGATGAGGAGCCGCGTGTTCGGGCTCGCGACCACCTCGAACGACGCGCGCAGCCCGTCGAGCGCGCCGGCGTGATCGTTCGCTTTGATTTTGTCGAGCGCTGCGGTGAAGAGCTCCTGCGCCTTCGTCTTTTGTTCGGGCGTCGCGTCCTTGACGGAGACGCCGTCCGCGAGCGCCGCGCGCGGGCTCGCGCTCGCGACACCCAAGGTCAGCGCTCCGCCGAGCAGCGCTCGTGCGACCCAAAGAGAAGCGTTCCGTCCCATGGTCGCGAGTCTACACGGGCGCTCCATCGGCGCGCGAATTGGCGGTGCGTCCGTCTCGCGTCTAGCATGGTGGTTCCGCGCTCGATGCGGTCTCCCTCACCGCACGGGCGCGACAACGGGGTCATCATGGGTCCGGCGAAGCGTCTCCTGAGAGCGGGCTTCCGCTCACTCGTCCGCATCTACTTCCGCAGCATCGAGGTCGTCGGCGATCGACCGACCGCGGCCACGAGCGGCCGCATCTTCGTGTCGAACCACTCGAACGCGTTGCTCGACCCGGTCCTCGTGCTCACGCACGCGCCGTGCGACATGTCGCCGCTGGCGAAGAGCACGCTCTGGCAAATCCCGGGGCTCAAGTACCTGCTCGACATCGCGGACGCCGTCCCGATCCAGCGAAAGCGCGACGACCCGAACAAGCCCGTCGAGGCGAACGACGCGATCTTCGAGAAGGTCGCGCAGCACCTCGTCGCGGGTGGCAACGTGCTCGTCTTCCCCGAGGGTACGAGCCACAACGAGCCGCAGCTCGCGCGGCTGAAGACGGGCGCGGCGCGCATGCTCGCGCGCGCTCGCGAGATGGGCGGTCGCGACCTCACGTTCCAAGCCGTCGGGCTCGAGTTCGACGCGCGCAGCACGTTCCGCTCGCGCGCCGCGGTGGCTTACGGTCCTGTAAGGAATGTCGAGGAGCTCGCGGAGGGCGCCGCCGCGGCAGGCGAGTTCGTCGAGCGCGTGACGACCTCGATGCGCGCCGACCTCGAGGATTTGGTCGTCGAGGGCGCGACGTGGGACGAGCGCCGCCTCGTCTTGCGCATCGCCGAGCTCGTTCAAAACGACGCGTTCCAACAGTCCGCGGGCAGCTCGCAAACGCCGCTCGGCTTCAACGAGGCCGTGCGCATCGCTCAGCGTGTCGAGCAGGCGCGCGACGACCTGCGCGCTCAACACCCGGAGCTCGCGGCGCGCGTGGAGCGCGTCGTTCGCGAGTATTTCGAGGCGCTCGATCGCGCGGGGACGAGCGACGCGCGCGTGGCTGGGCTGCCGTCCGAGACGCGGCCCGGCGCCGCAGCGCTGCGCGCGCTCGCGTGGCTGGGGCTCCCGCTCTTCCCCGTCGGGGTGGCGCTCTATTGGGTCCCCTACCAGCTGCCTCGCTTGGTCGCGCGACGCAGCGACGAGATCGATCAGCACTCCACGCTCAAGCTCGCGACCGGCCTCGTCGCGTACCCCGTGTGGGCCGCGGTCCTCTCGGGCGCGGCGCTCGTCGGGCTCCGTTCGCGGGCCGCGCGCACGGCCGCGATCGCGACCATCGTCGCTTCCCCCTTCGCGGCGCTTCACTGGCTCGAGCGCACGCGTGAGCTGCGCTCGATGCTGCGCGTGCTCGAGCGCCCCGCAGAGCTCGCCTCGCTTCGCGAGCGACGAGCGCGCGCGCTCGAGGCGATCGCTCAGGCCCGCGACGTCTTCCAAGCGATCGACGGCGCCGCGACGGCCTGAGCGCGAACGCTCACTGCTCCATGCGCGGCGCGGACGTCGGCGAGCTGGTCGCGTTCGAGGTGGGCGTGCTCGTCGACATCGACGTCGAGGTCGACATCGACGTGCTCGTCGACGTGGCCATCGAGGTCGCGGTCGCCGTCGCCAGCGAGGTCGCCGTCGCCGTGACGAGCGCCGTCGCCGACGCGCGCGCCGAAGCCGAGGTGCGCGCGGAGTTCGACGCGGACGCCGAGCTCGCTGGCCCCGTTTTCAGTTTGCCCGTCACTGCGAGCACGATCAGAAGGACCAAGAACAGGCCGACGACCACGAGGCCGATGATTTGCTGAGTCTTCATGTCTCCCCAAGCCGCCCCATATCACGCGGCCCGCGCCCCGGAAATCACTCGCGGTAGGGGTTCGCCATCGCTTCGTTCTCGCGGACGGCTGCCTTCTTCTTGCGCTCGACGTCGGGCTTGGGCGTGGTGGTCGGCGCCGGTTTGAACCGCGTCTGGGCCTTGTCGAGGTCCGCGGCCTGCCCGTCGAAGCTCGTGTCGATGTCCCGAGTCTTCTTGGCAGGCGCGTTCTTCGCGGCCTCGCCGTGTCGCGATTGGAGCTGATTGCGCGCGTCGTCGATTCGCTTTTGCGCCGCGTCCGTTTTGCCCGCGCGGAAGAGGGAGTTCGCGTCCTCGAGCGCGGCGGCTGTCTCGCTCCGCTGGACGCGATCGAGCACGACCCCATCCATCGGCGCGACCTGGCTCGCGTCGGCGACTGGGCGAACCGACAGCGAGCCGGACTCGTTCACGGCCTCGCCGCGCGCGACGTCTCGGTAACGCAGACGCACCGACGCGAGCTCCATCGGCGCATCGTTCGAGGACACCGGCACGCGAACCTTGACCAGGACGGTCTTGCGCGCACCGACCGAGAACGAACCGAGCGGGACGGTGATGCGCGAGCCGCTGCGATCGAAGCTGCGGTCGAAGACCTCGAGGACCTCGACGCCCGGCGCGAGCTCGATCTCGGCGGAGGCGTCCGACGCGACCGTCGCGGAGATCGTCTCGGCCTCGGCCTCGAAGACGCGGGCGAGGTCCGCTTCACGCTCGACGAAGTAGTGGTGCCCGTTGCCCCCGAGCGCGATGGCCGACATCACGCGCTCGTTGAAATCCACGTCCACGCCGATCGTGCTGATGGTCGCACCCACGTCGACGGCGTGCCGCGTGATCGTCGCGAACCCTGCAGGGTCGCGCACGCCCGCGGTCGGCTCGCCGTCCGAGAGGAGGAGCACGCGCTGCACGTCGGGCTGCGCGGCGCCTCGCGCGGACGCGAGCTCGGCGAGCGCTTGATCGAGCCCGCACGAGATGCAGGTGTCACCGCCGAGCCGGATCTTCTTGATCGCCTCGACTGCGGACGCACGCGTCGAGCTCGTGAGCACGACTGGCGCGACCACGGTCTCCGGCTTCGTGTCGAACGCGATCACCGAGACGCTGTCCCCATCGCGCAGCCGATCGACCGCTGAGACAGCCGCCGCGAGCGCGTTTTCGAAGCGGCTGCCCCGCATCGAGCCGGACTTGTCGATCACGAGCGCCAAGCTCACGCGCGGCGCTTTTACCTGCGTCGCCGACGCCCCGGTCGAGAGGTCGAGCATGACGTACGAGTCCTGCGTCGAGCCGCGGAGCAGCGAGGCGTGCGCGAGGCGAGCGTCGAGCAACACCGTCGAGCCCGTCGTGAGCTCGGCGAGCGAGGTCGCGCTGCCCGCGCTCGAGCTCGAGCTCGAAGCCACGTTCGCCTTCGGGGCGGTATCACCGGGCGCTCCGCTCGTGGGCGCCTCGGCGGTCTGCGGTGCGGCGTTGCCCGCAGACGAGTTGGCCGAACCGAGGCCCCCTGGCGGCGTCGCGAGGTACGTGCTCGCCCCCGTCCCCAACATCCCCAGCGCTGCGAGCGCCGCGACCGTTCCGAGCTTCATGATGCGAGACCTCCGTTGCCAGCGCGCTCTTCCGCCCGCGGATACGTGACCACGTAGCGACGAGCCCCGGATTCGTGACCGAGGTTCTCCGTTTTCATGGAGTCGAGGTCTTGCTCGGGTGCTGCTCGACCCACTGGAGACAGCGCTGGGCCTCGGGCATGCCCGGCAAACACATCTTCTCCGCGAGGCTCACGCAGAACTTGTAGGCGCCCTCGGCGCGCTGCCGATCGGGCTCGAGGGCGGAGTCGAGCGCGTCCTGGTATTGGGCGCGGATCTCCTCGCGCGAAATGTCCGTACCCGGCAGTTTGCCCGTCCCCTGCCACTCGGCCGGGACTGGCGCAGTGCGGACCGCGTCCACGTGCGCCGCCCACAACATGCCTGCTCGCTCCGCCGCGCGCACGACCCACTCTGGGGCTGGGGCTGGCTGCGCCGAGGTGACCTTCTGAAGCTCGGCGTCGGCCTCTTGCGCAGCGGTTCGGTGCTTCTTCAGCCAATCCGCGAACCGCGTGCGAACGAACTCGCTGACCTCCGCTGTGGAGCTCGACTTCTTCAGCACGGGGGGCGCGTCGCTCACGGCCGACGCGACCTTGCGATCGGCGAAGAAGAACTGGGCCTCCCCGACTGCGAGCATCAGCCGCTTGATGATCGCCTCGCGGGGCGCGTCCTCCAACCCTCCGAGCTCCTGCTGCAGCCGGCTCGGTTCGTACATTTTCAGGACAACTTTGTAAGCGTCCTCGGCGCATTTCGTGTCCTTTGCGCCGACACACGCGCGCCCGAGCAGAGCCTCCGCCACGATGGCCTCGGCCCAGGGGGGCCTCGTCTTCAGGTGCTTCTGCAGCTCGGCGACCGCCTGTTTCGCCGAGCCTTTTGCGAGGAGGCCGCTCGCCCCTGCGAGGCCATCGAACCCTGGAGAGGCCGCGAGATCACGCGGTTCGACCTCGCAGCGCGGAGGTGGAGACGTCGCCGACCCGGCGGCCACGCTCGTCGCCGGACGCGCGCTCGCGCTGCTCGAGGCGCTCGCGGTGCCCGGCCCGGAGCTGCTCGAGGCGCTCGCGGACGACGTCTGTCGCCCGTCGTTCGCTTGCTGTCCACCACCGCCCGAACACCCCATTGCCTGCGCCGCCAACGCGAGCGCGAGCACCCGCCACGTCCTCGGATCCATCGGGCGAGGATACGCCTGCCGCGCGTCACCAGCGCGCGTCGTGCTCTTCGGCCCAGCCGCGGATCCCGTCGACCTCGAGGTGGTGTCCCCCGACCGCGATTCGACCGAACCAACGCCCGAACGCGACGTGCAGTCGGCTGTGCGCGACCCCGAGCTCGACCCGAGAGGGCCGCAGGAGCTCCGGCTCGAGCCTGAGATCGATGGCCCCATCGGGATCGCGAACGCGCCACGCTGCGCCGAAGTCGCGGCGGTCGTAATCCCATATCAGCGTCGCGCCGCTCTTATGGAGTTTGCCATCCACGAATATGCCATTTTCGGTGAGCCCGGTGCCGTCGGTCCATTTGCCCCCGAGCTGGAGCCCGACCCGATGCGTCCCGTTCTCCCCTCGGCAGCGGCCCGCGCCGCCGCCCCAGTTCCACACCGTCTCGCGGGGCCAGCGGCCCCTGCCGTAGTCGAGGTGCGCGTAGCCGTCCTCGAACACGAGCTCACGGCCGAACCCACGGATATGCCCCTTGGCCGGGAGACCGATCTGCTTCGAGGTGAACTGGAATCGACTGCGGCTCCACGGTATAACGACGTTCAAGGATTCTTCGCCCGCTGAGCGCTCGACGCTGACCTCCGCGGCGATTCTCCCGCGCACCGTCCACGCCGCGACCGAGAGCTCGGTGCGATTGGGGTGCTCGCGGATGGCGAGCGAGAGGTGTGGCGCCCGAAAGGTGATGTCACCGCCGGACACGGTGTCGGGTTGTCGCATGCCGACCGCGCCCGGCAGTACGAACGGCGCGCTCGCGACCCGATAGGGTGGCTCGAGCTCGAGCCACGAGGTCTCGACGAGCCCGAGGTAACCGAGATCCGCGTACGTGATGCACAACGCGGCGCGCTCGGTGGTTACACACCAGTAATCCCAGCGCTTGCGTGAGAGCCGCGGGCCCGGCAGCGAACATCGGTGGAGCGGCCGCCGCGAGAAGCCGATCGCGCCGGGGTTCAGCGTCCCGTCCGGCAGCGTCAAATCGACGGGCGCGAGGAGCTCGGCCTCGGTGGTGGACCAGCGCGACATGCGAGCGAGATTAGGTCTCTACGCTCTTCACCTGGCAAGCCGCAAACCCGAGGACGCGCGCACCGTCCTTCATCGCCGTGGGCGTCGGCGTCCAACCGCTCGCGAGGCGGGCCGCGAGCAGCTCGTCCGGAGTCGGCAGGTGGTCCCAGACGGCGACCGCCGTCAAACCGCCCAGTCAGGTCGTGTCGTAGACCAGATAATGCTCGCCATCGAACTCCACGACGACGTCGTGGGTGTACTCGTCTTGCACGAGGACATTCTCGATTCGGCGCGTGGGCCTCTGGGCGAAGGTCCAGCGCACGACGTCCTCGAGCGTCCGCTGGGTCGCGACTGCGGCGACCACGCGCTCGCGCACGGCCGCCGAGATGGAAGCACCATGCAGTGTCACGGACTCAGCGCGCATTGAACTCCAGTCTAGCGCGCGGCCCTGGTGTCGGCACGCGCGCGGCCGCCACCGGCTCAACGACTGCCCAATAGCCAATCGAGCGCGGCCGCCCGTGCCTTTCCACGCAGGGAGCTCGACACTCGGACTTTGTCTCGGTCCCAGCGGACCCCGAGCTCCTTTGCCGAGGCCGCGACCCAGCGGGGTATGTCGTCGAGCGAGGTGGGCCCGCCGAGGCCGAGCGCGTCCACGGCGAGCGCGCCATCGTCCCAATCGGTGCGCTTCGAGTCGAGTGCGGCCTTGACGATCGAGATGCTCGCGCAGGGTTCCTTGTGCGAGTTGAGCCTCAGCCAGACATAGGCCTTGCGCGTGAGTCCCATATAGACCTCCTTCGAGTCGACGGAGATGTCGAGCGCGAGCTTCTTCTCCTTGGAGCCGAATCGCGCCGCGAGCCCGAGCACCGTCGAGCCCTCTCCGCGCTTGTTCGACGCCGCCCGCACCTTGGCCACGAACGCGTCTGCGACCGCGCCCGTCGCGAACGGCAAGAGCCAATTCTGCAACAGGTCGAGCGGGCGCTCCTCACCGACGGGGGAGTCTGGCACTTCGCCCCGAAGAACGGCGTGGACGAGCGGCGCGAGCACGTCGCGGGAGGCCGGCGATCCCTCGTATGCAATCACCGCGACGAAGCGCGGACTAGCGAGGCCGTGGGCGGCGACGGTCGCGCGAGCCGCGGTGATACCGGCGTTGTTCTTCGACAACATGGTAAGTCGCTGCACGAGCTTCGCGCCCTTCTTCACTGTAAGCAGGGCGTCCATGCGCTCTTCGATGTAGACCATCCCGAGCGCGTGCAGCCATTCGGCGCCGGCGCGCAGGCGCAGGCCGTCGTCCTCCGCGTCGAAGTTCCTGAGGAACGTCGCCGCGGGGTGATTCATCGTCGAGAGGACCGACCACGCGAGTGGAACGTAAGCGTCAGCGACAGTTCGCCCGCAACTCGAGACGTCAGCGGTGAAGCCCTTGCGCATCGCGATCTCGACGAGCGATCTGTCTTCATCGGCGCCGAGGCGAGAGAGCGCCCGCGTGCCGTGCCACCAGTCATTGCCCACGGACTTCGCGGCGAGCGCGAGATCTTTCTTCGTTCCTTTGGAGGCGCTCGGCGCGGGCTCGAGCAGCACCTCGACCCCGAGTCGCTCCAAGTGAGCGAGCAACTCGGGAAAGCGCCTCTTCGCGTCACGCGGCACGGTGACACGCGAGTAAGTCGACCACGCGGGGTGCTCGGCAAGCTCGGCGGTGGGCCAGCCGCTCTTCCTGACTCGCGCGGTCACGGGGAAGCCACGAGCGAAGATGCACTCGCGCACGTCGACGATGGCGGGCGCGATGGGTCCCATCCAGCTCGCGTCCGCCGAGACCAAGAGGTCGCGGGCGTGCTCCTCTTTCGCGCATTGCATCGCGATGAAGCGCCCTCGCGGCTGGCCGCTCTCGAGCAAGTAGTCCGCGTAGACGAGCCGAGGCCCGTCGCTGGCGGGTGCGGCCCAGACTGCGGCGAGAAGGCGTGCCTCGACGGGGTTCACCGGCAGCTCACTCGTCGGAGGCGTGCTCCTTCTTCTGCTGCTTCTTCTTCTTCTTCGGGGGGCTCGGTTCGCCCCCCGCGCTTCGCGCTCCCCCCAACCTCTTTCGAGGTCTGTCGGCATTTTCTGACGCTGCTGTCAGTTGAAGGATGCGCTCCTTTGCGGTTCGGTCGACGCCCGACAGCATGACGCCCTCCTCGTCGATCACGAGCGCGGTCAGCCGCCTCTTGTTCATGAAGGCGAGCGCGACGAACGGCGCTGCGATGCCCGCGAAGAGCAGCGCGACGCGCGCGCCGATTCCCAATGTCGACTTCGAGACGCTTACAAAGAAGAAACAAAGGAGCATGAAGCCGAACGCGCCGAACCCCCACCAGCGCGCATTGTCGCCTTGGACGACGCACCGCCGACAGAGCGGGACCTCCAGGGAGGCGCGCTTCGTATCGCGGGCGGCCGCCGCCCCCGCGATCGCGGCCCCGAGCGCTCCGAACAGCATCGCAAGCACGAGGGCGTTCTTGCGTGGGGGCTGCGTCGCGAAGGTCCGTGGCATGTGCTGGACCTCGTCCGTAGCGCCGCATTTGAGGCAGACCTCAGGCAGAACGGCGCCATGTTTGACGAACAAATTCGCCTGAGGACCCGTATCGCGCGGCGGCGGCAGATCCTGCGATTGGGGCGGGGAATAAGGGTTTTGCGACGGCTCGTCCCGCTTCACGCCGATAGCCTAACAGGATGTCTCCTCGCGCGGCCGGGCGCTGCGGTCGCGTCACAGTTTCGAGCGGTCGGATCCGCCCCAATCCGACCCGTCGAAGGACTGAGCTGGACCGCGCTCTCGACTCCCCATTAGCCTGCGGCCCATGCTTCACACGGTGAACACTTTGCGAGAGCGGGTGTCGGGGCTCTTTCGCCGCGACGGCGAGCCCGCGAACAAGCCCCTCGAGCCGCTGCCTGCTCAGCCCGGTAACCCCTTCCCAGCCGGGGCACACCCGCTCGACTGGCGACGCAGCGGGCTCTCGGCTTATGGGCGCAAGGTCTGTCGCGCCGTGACGGAGGCTTTGCTGGCCGACGAGGGGCCTAATGGCGAGCTCGTCTCGGTCGACGACGCCACGTTGGATCGAGTGATTCACAAGCTCGATATTTGGTTGGGCACCTCGAGCCCGGAGCTCTCGCGGGCCTTCTTCGTCTTGTGTCTCTCGATGGAGGCCACGCCGAGCCTGACGATCCGTCGGGCGCAGCGGTTCTCGTCGATGTCGCTCGCCGACAGGGTGCTCGTGCTCACGCGCCTCGAGGATCACCCGAACGGCCTCATGTCGATGTTGCTGACGGCGTTCAAGGTTCCGCTGCTCACGGGCGCCTTCGAGGAGGGCGAGCTGCTCCACTCCACCGGATACGAGCGGGCCGATCTCATCGCTCCGCGCAACCTCGACCGAAGAGGTGCGCCGTGAGCTCCTCGGCTGCCGTGCAATCGGCCAATCCCTTCAGCGTGGACGAACTGCCCGTCATCCACGGGCGCACTCTGCAGGGTCCCTTCGAAGAGGCGTGTGACGTCGCCGTCGTCGGCTCGGGCGCAGGGGGCGCGGTCGTCGCCGCCATCCTGGCCGAGGCAGGCAAGCGGGTCATCGTCATCGAGGAGGGCGCTTATTACCGCCCAGCCGACTATCAGCGCTTCGCGCCGAGCGAGTCGGTTCGACGCATGTTCCGCGAAGGTGGGATGGCCATGGCGTTCGGCGTCGGTCAAACGCCGATGATCGCCATCACGACAGGGCGCGCCGTCGGCGGCTCGTCGCTGCTCACCGGCGGCGTCTGCTTTCGCATCCCATCCGAGGTCCACCATCGATGGGAGCGTGAGCTCGCGCTCGGTGAGCTCTCCGAGCGCAGCTACGAAGAGGCCTACACCGAAGTCGAGCGTCGAATCGACGTCACCGTCGTCCCCGAGTCGATGCGCTCCGAGTCGACGAACAGGTATGTCCGCGCCGCAGAGTCACTCGGTATTCCCATACAGCCCATTCGTCGGAACACCGGTCACGACTGCGAGGGTAACGGTCGTTGCAACTTCACTTGCCCGAAGGGGGCCAAGCGCTCCGTCGACCGAACCTACCTGCCGAGCGCGACGAAACACGGCGCGACCATCGTCTCCGACGCGCTCGCGACAGGCCTATTGGAGCGAGGCGGCCGCGTCGTCGGCGTCGAGGGCAAGCTCCTCGGCGGCGTCTTCGGTGCTCCCCATCATCCCTTCAAGATCCACGCGAAGGCCGTAGTTCTCGCGTGCGGTACGCTCCATACGCCGCTCATCTTGCTTCGCCACGGCATCGGGAAAAAGAGCGGTGTCGTGGGGCGGAACGTCACCCTCCACCCCGCAGTCCGCATCGTGGCGCGCTTCGACGATCGCGTCGAGGGTTGGAACGGCGCGATGCAGAGCGTCTACAGCGACCATTTCGCGGAGGAGGGGATAAAGCTCGTTGGCGCTTACACGCCTGTAAACTTCTTGGCGGCAGGCATCGCCGGAGTCGGGCCGACGCTCCGCAAGCGGGTCGGGGCCCTCGCGCAGTGTGCGGTCTTCGGGGCGATGATTCACGACGACGGTGGCGGGCAGATCCGGCGCAGCCCCGCGCGCGAGCCCATCCTGAGCTACGCGATGGCGCCTCGCGATCTCGTCCGCCTGCGCAGGTCGATATCCATCCTCGCAGAGCTCTCGCTGGCCGCCGGGGCGCGCGAGGTCTTCACCTCGGTTTGGGGCTTTCCCCCGCTCACGAACATGGATGAAGCGCGACGCATGCAAGAGGCGCAGATCGACGCGCGCCGCATCGAGTGCATGGCTTTTCACCCGCTCGGCAGTGCGCGGGTCGGCCGCGACGAGCAGAGCGGCGTCGTCGACCAAGGCGGCGCCGTATATGGGGCTCCGGGTCTCTACATCGCGGACGGCTCGGTTTTGCCCACGAGCATCGGGGTCAACTCGCAGCTTCCGATCATGGCGACAGCGACGAGGATGGCCTGGCGAATGGCCGAGAGGCTCTGACCCGCGCGCGGCGCGTGGAGCGTCGGCGCGCGCCGGCGCTCATTGTTGCTATGGTCAGGCATGTCCTCGGATTCCGCGCTCCACGTCGACGTCATCTCGGATCTCGTGTGCCCCTATTGCCTGCTCGCCTGCAGGCGGCTCGACTTGGTGCGCGAGCGACTCGGGGGCGAGCGCGAGCTCGACATCGAGCTTCACCCGTTCCTCCTCGATCCGGGGCAACCGCCTGAGGGTACTGACCTCCGCGAGCACCTTCGCCGTAAGTTCGGCGACCCCGAGCCGCTCTTTCGCAGGCTCGAGACGGTCGCGCGCTCCGAGGGGATCGAGCTCGACTTCGAACGCGTCAGCCGATTCGTGAGCACGGTGCGAGCCCACACGCTGCTCACCGCCGCTCGCAAGAAGGGCACGCAATGGGAGCTCGGGCGCGCGCTCTTCGGCGCGTATTTCGCCGAGGGGCGTGACATCAGCGATCTCGAGGTGCTCGCCGGCCTCGCGTCGAACCACGGCTTCACGCGGGACGAGGCGCTCGCGATCCTGCACGACCGCGACGAGCTCGCGGCGACGATCCTCGCCGCGCGTCGCGCGAGTCAGCGCGGTATCCGGGGCGTCCCGTTCATCGTCGTCGGGGGTGAGTTCACGATCTCGGGGGCGCAGCCGACAGAGGTCCTCGAGCGCGCGCTCCGCGGGGGTTCGGCGCAATGATTGGGGGTCCAACGATTCGTGGGCGCGCGGCCGCGGCCCTCGCGCTCGCGACGGCCGGGCTCACTGCGTTCTCGTGTTCTTCGGCGCCGACGACGAGCGTCGCCACGGTCAGCGCGACCGCTATCTCGTCCGCGTCGAGCGCTCCTCCGCATGCGGTCGACACGGACCGCGTGAGCGTCACGTCGATCGAGCTCCCACCGAATTTCAAATTGGACGGCGACACCACCGAGTTCGAATACCTCGCTCCTCTTAGCGCGTCGTTCGACCCGGAGGGCCCCGACCCGCCGCGCTCGCAAGCCCCCAATTCCCCCGATTGGCCCAATCACCTGGCCGTCGCTTACACCGCTGAAGGCGCGACCGTCGTGGGCACGCTCTCGAGCGCAGCCTTTCATGGTGTTTGGCTCGGCCTCGGTCATCGGCCTGCGTTGCTGCCGGACCGCGGGGAATACGGTCGGGCAGCAGGCAGCTGGTGGTCACTCGGTTGTCCCGAGCACGAGATGGATTTCACGAACGGTGAATACGTCGAGTCGAGCCGACCCACGCCGCCCGAGGTCCTCGCCGCTTGCAAGCGCCTCCAGGCCACGCGGGACAAACTCGCGGCCGAGAAGACAGCGCGCTTCTCTCGTGTCTTCAGGTTCGACGCGCAGGGCGTTCGAGAGCTCGTCGATGCGCGCCTGCAGCCCGTGGCTGGCGCGGCGATTCACTGGGGAAAGAGCGCAGACGGCGAGGCCTCCTTCGAGGCTTCGTTGCCGCTCGGCGCGCTGCCGCGCGTGGCGGACGCTCCGCTCATGGCGCTCCGCCTCGCGGCTCGCGCGACTCCGGAGGCCGAGCCCCTCGGGGTCCCACCCGAGCAATGGACTTCGGTCTTCGCACTGGGCGTCACTTCGTTCGAGCCCCACCGCGAGCTGCGTGAGGCTTTGTTCTCGGAGCTGACCTTCGGGGGAATGCCGATTCAGCCGCCTCCGGGGCTCTCCTTCGCACCCGCGAACCCGGACCTCATCGAGGGCTTCTCCGCCGACTCGGAGGCCATCACCCCCGTGGAGGCTCCGCTCTATACCGAAATCGGCAAGGTCGGAGACGTGACGGTCGGCCGCGTCAGCGTCTTGCGAGACTTCTTGGCAATCTACAAATCAGGCAAGTTCGTGGGCCTCGTCGAGCCCATCCGCAGCTATGGCCGAATCGACTTCGTCGATGTCGTCACGCGCGACGACGCGCTCCACGTGCTGTCGTACGTCGACCGGCGCTACGGCGGCGGTCGAGCCTTCGAACCGCCGCTCTGGTCTGTCACGGCGGTCCACGCGGACGGCACCTACGCCGAAGTCCTCCCCGAGGACCAAGAGCCGAACAGCGAGTATCTGACGTTCTTCGAGCAGCCGAATCGACTCGACAACAAGGCGCACGACGAGTTCGGATTTACCGGCAAGGTCCACTCCAACGAGCACGAGTATGACGCGACGGTGCGCTTCAAATGGGACCCCAAGAAGAAGGTCTACACAGGCGGGACTTGGACTCTGACGCGCCCGCGCAAGTCGCGATAGCCTCGCGACTCGATGACCCAACCAGCGCGCCTCCCCGGCAGATGCCTGTGCGGTGCAGTCGAGTTCGCCCTCCTGCCGCCGCTCGACTTCGTCGCTCATTGCCATTGCAAGAGCTGTCGCCGGGCACACGGCGCCGCGTTCGTAACGTGGACTTCGGTGCCTCTCGAGCGCTTCGAGTGGATTCAGGGTCGCGAGCGCGTGCGCTGGTATCGCTCGTCCGAGACGATCGAGTGGGGCTTCTGCGAGGCTTGTGGCAGCTCGATGCTCTACCGGGCAATCGCGCCCGGTCACCCCGAGTCACCGAAAACCGACCGAATGTACGTCACCGTGGCCTCGATCGACGGTGAGCTCGGTCAGCAGCCGAGCGCGCACGTGAGCTTCGAGGAGCACGTGTCGTGGTTTCACCCGCGAGACCTCGTGCCGAAATATCGGGGTAAGGGTGAAGCGCCGATCGACGAGTGAGCGTGCGTTCGCTTATGTTCGGCGCCGAAACATGAACAAGTCATTCGTCATCACGGTGCCCGCGCTCCTCGCTTCGCTCTTCTTCATCGCGTGTGGCAGCGACAAGGGCACGACCTCGGGGTCGAACGCAGCGAATTCGAGCTCGAGCCCGGCAAGCAGCGCCAAGGGTTCGGCCGCAGCGGCGAGCTCCGCAGCTCCGGCGGGCGGCAAGCAGCGCCCGTTCAAGTTCGCCGACCTCTATTGGAATGCCGGCCTCAAGAAGGTCTTCACCGACAAGGGCGACACGTGCGACCCCAAGGCCGAAGAGGAATTCATCGCGTGCATGAGCAAGGCCTGTGATCCCGTCGCGAAGGAGTGTCACGGCGACAAGGCGGAGGCAGGCGAGTTCTCGGGGCCGTGCAAAGACCAGGACACCTGCACCTACGCATGCAAAGAGGACGACACCGACTGCATCATGAAGTGCATCCCCATGACCGACAACGACCCGTGCATGAAGTGCGGGATGGAGAAGGTCGCCGAGTGCATCATGAAGAATTCGAGCGCGCTCTCGCCCGACAACCCCTGCAAGGTCCCCTGCAAAGGCAAGGAGTAGCGGCGCCTACGAACATCCGGATAGCGCGCCTTCGACCTCCGTGCGCGCCGTCGAAAGATGCGTAGAGTAGCCGCATGCTCGACCGTGATTCCGTGAAGCTCCGTGCAGCCCTCGATCCGCGAGGGCAGCACATCACGGTCGCGGACGCCTCGGTCGCGAGCGGGCTCTCCCTGGAGAACGCCGAGCGCGCGCTTCATCGGCTCGTCGCCGAGTATCGGGGGCACCTCAGCGCGACCGAGAAGGGCGAGCTCCTCTTTCGGTTTCCCAACGGCTTCTCCAAGCCGTGGGAGACGCGCGGGGCGCTCTCTCGCGCAGCGACCGCCGTCGGGCGCGGCTTCATGGGCGTCCTGCGCTTCATCGTGCGCGCGTGGGTCGCCATCGTCCTCGTCGCCTATGTCGCGATCTTCGTCGCGCTCCTCATCGGGTTCGCGTTCGCGCGATCGAGCGACGACAGGCGCAGCAGCGGGCCGTCTCTATCCATCGCATCGGGGCTCTTCCGCCTCCTCGCCGAGGCCTTTTTCTGGACGGCGCACCCGTTCTCGCCGTTCTACAGCCCTGAGATCTATTCGAGTGATCCTTGGGGGGCGCGGCGCCATCAGAGTGAAGAGCCGAAGTCCCCGTTTTACGAGCGCGTCGATCGCTTCTTCTTCGGCCCCAAAGAGCCGCCGCCCGACCCGGACGCCCCGACGCGCGCCATCTTGGCCGAGATCCGAGCCGCCAAAGGCCGAATTGGCCTGGCCGACGTAATCCGCATTACCGGTCAACCGCGCAGCGAGGTCGACCCGCTCATGTCGCGGCTCATGATCCAATATCACGGCTCGGTCGAGGTCTCGGACGACGGCGGCATCTATTACCAATTCCCCGATCTGCGCAAGACGGCCGCGAGCGGGGGCGCCAAGCGAGCGCCGGCGATTTGGGATCGCCCCGAGAGCATGCCGCCCGTCACCGGCAATACTCCGGGTACGAACCTGCTGATCGGCGGACTCAACGCCTTCAACCTCATGATGAGCGGCTGGATGCTCGCGAGCGGCCTCACCATCGAGCGGCTCGTGGCGATGTTCTCGAAAATACCCCCCAAGAATTGGCCGGCTCCCGGCACGCCGATCGTGCTCGGGGTCATCCCGTTCGTGTTCTCGATCGCGCTCTTCGCGTTGCCGCTCGTGCGCCTCGCGTTTCGACCGCTGCGCGAGCGCAAGGTCGCTCGCGAGAACGGGCGGCGCGCCATGTTGAAGGCCATCCTCGAGAGCCGCGAGAGCGGCGGGGTGACCGACGCCAAGCTCAAGGACGTCTACCGAGTAGCGTCGGGCAAGGACCCCACCGACAAGGAAATAACGAACCAGGTCGTGTCCCTCGGCGGCGACGTGGACGTCGAGGATTCGCAAAACGGCGTTCGCTATCGCTTCAGGGATCTTGAGCTCGAGCGGCGCGCTGTCGAGGCCGAGCGCGAACGCGCGAGCGAGGAAGAAGCGCAGGTCGGCAAGGTCGTCTTCAGCTCCGAGAATTGAGGCCGAGCCCGAGCTCCGCGAGTCGCGGCTCGATCACCTCGCGCATCGTCGAATAGAGGAGCGAGCGCATGTCGTTCCCGTCGCAAACGCCGAGCGCGGGTGCGTCCGCGCTGGGGCTCGCGACAGGGGAGATGTTCGCCAGGTTGTGGGCCTCGAGCGCCTCGAGCGCCTCTGGCAAATAGGCCTCGACGATGCCGCGCTCCTCCGAAGTCAGCGTGGGGAGGATGCAGGCCAGGAATCTCCAGCCGAACCGCGCGTGGCCGATCTCGTCCGCGAGGATGGATTCGAGCAAATCGCGGAGCTCACCGCTCTCCATCGCGAGCCGCTCCGCGCCTACGAGAGCGACCGCGACCGTCTCGCTCAAACAGCATATCGATAGAACATCGAGCGTCACGGCGAGTCGCGGCGAGACTCCATGATCCGGATAGTCGCAGGGCCTCTCGAAGAACGTCGCTTCGCCACCGAGGGCCTCGAGCACCGCGCCGCAGAGCACCCCGTGACGGCGCTCTTCCTCGGCGAAGCCGCGACACACGTCGCCTCCCTCGAGACCAGCCGCGTCGAGCCGCTGTGCCAGAGTCTCGAACACGCGCGCTGAGCCGTGCTCGTTGACCATTCGGCCTCTCCACGTGGCGCGTGCGTGGGCCGCGAGCTCCGAGCCTCTGCCCGCGGCGGGCAGCTTGGGCATCACCGCCCGCGCGCTCTCTCGAAGGTCGATCCAGAGTCCGGGCGCGGCGTTCACGCGAGCCCCCGCGCCGCCATTCGGGCTCGTAGTCGCGGCGGCGCAGGCGGCCCCCACGGCGTGCAATACGAGTACTTCTCGCGCATTCCAGGCTCATCGCAGCACTTCCACGCCACGTCCGATGGGACGCTGCTCCGGTCGGCGGTCGCGCGACGGAGGATGTCGTCGCAAGACTCCTTCGCGGGGGGTGCGCTCGAGTCACCACACTGCTCCGAAGGCTCGGTCGTAGCGCTGGCCAAGACCACTCCGGCGTTCGTGGGTGCGGCTACTTCCACCGAAGATCGTGACAAGGTTGTAATTGTCCGATTGGGGCTCTTCGCAGTCGGGGCGGCCTCCGCGTGACATCCCGCCCCCCCTACGAGAAGGGTAATCTTGGCCGCGCCGAGCAGCGCGAGCCGGTGGATCTCTGCCTTGTGCATGCGTGTCCTCCTGAGCGCGAACGCCGCGCCGTCAGGGGGAAAACGCCGCCGGCGAAGGACCGGCGCAGGGTTTTTGGAAGAGGCGCGCTTTTCCGATCAGTCGGGCTTGTAATCGACGCGGCCGACGCACTTCAGGGTCTCGTTCGAAACCAGCTGCACCAACGCCATCAAGACCGTCGGGGCTGGTTCGTGGTGGACCGTGAACAGGGTCGGCGCCACCGGACCACCCGACTCGCGCTGCCATCGAACGCTCACCGCTGTAGGCACTTTCACCGTGCCCGCTGCCGGGATCTCGAGGTTGACGGGCTCGACTGGATGGTCCCACGGCGGGATCGTGACACCCGTCTTTACGCCGTCGACGCAGGCCTGCAGGTCGAAGGTCAGCGGTCGATAATAGCCAATCGTCACGGCTCCGCTCCGGCGGTTCGTGATCTTCAACTCGAGGCCAGTCCCGGCGTCACTGGCGGGACCTGCTGCTTCGATGGTGCAGTCCAATCCCGGTATCAACTTGGTCTCTTTGGGGATTGGCAGCTCGCAATTGGCAGATTCGCCGGGACCCGATCCTCGCGCGGGAGGGGGCTTGCCGCTGGGCGTGGCAGACGAGGTCGACGCGGGCGCCGTAGCGTCTTTACAACCCTGTAAAGCCACCAGGGCGAGGACGAGGAGCCTGATCTTCATTGTGTGGTCCATCGTGGCGTCCTGGGCAAAGGCTATTCGGCGCAGGGGTCGTCGGCGCGCAGCAAGATCCGATGATCGAGCGGCGCCGAGAGGCTCAACTGCAGCGTACCGCCGGACGCTTCGAAGAGCTCCCCCGTCTCGGCGTCGACCCAAGACCCATCGGGGACGTCCTCGAGGACGAGGCTGCTCGCCGAGGGCGCCGTCGACAAGACGACGAGGACTGGTGAGACCGTGTCCTCGCCGCGCAGGTAGGCATATTGAGTCGCGCCGACGTGGAGCAGGCGCCGATCTCCGCGACGCAGGGCCTCGGAGCAGGCCCTCAAAGACGAAAAGCGAGATACCGAATCTCGCAGGGCGATTTGCCGGTTCGACAGGGTCGCTTCGTCGGGCATCACGCGGCGGTTGTCGGGATCGTTCGCGCCCGTGAGGCCGACTTCGTCCCCCTGAAAGAGGACTGGCAGCCCCGGCAGCGTGAACATCAGCGCGAACGCGAGCTCCATTCGGTCATAGGGAGAGTCGTCGAGCGGCTGCGCCGGCGGCGCGGACCACGGGTCATTGCCACCTTCATGCGTGGCCGCCGCGATGAACCGCGGGACATCGTGGTTGTCGAGGAAGCGCCCGAGCACGACGCCCGAGCCCTTGAACTCGGACTCCTCGAGGGCGAGGACGTCCTCGACGTCTTGGAAGCTGCCAGTCTGGGTCGCGATCGCGTCTCGCGTCGCCCACATCAGGGGAAAATCGAAGACGCTGTCGAGCCCCGGAGCTCCGATATAGGCCTTCAGCTCGCCGAGCCCCCAAAGCCCAGGACCGGTGAAGACCTCACCGATGAAGAAGCGCGCGTCCGAGGGCGCGAGCTCGTGCCGCAGCTCGTGGAGAAGGCGCCGCGTCGCGCCTCGCGGCATCATCGGCACAGCGTCGACGCGCGCGCCGTCGAAGTCGTAGCGCGACAGCCAATTCGAGGTCTCGGCGATGACGTCCGCGAGCGCGTCGGGGTTCTCGAGGTGGTGATCGGGGAGGTAATCGGTGAACCAACAAACACCGATGTTCTCACCCCAAGGGCAATCGGGCGTCCCGCAGACGCACCCCGCAGGGTTGAACCAGCCGTCGTCCGCGTGAGCCGTATATCGGGGGTGCGTCTCGTAGACGTGGTTGGGCACGATATCGAGCAACACGGCGACCCCGTGCTCGTGCGCGACCGCGATGAGTCGGTCGAGCGCGTCGTCTCCCCCGATACGGGGCTCCACGCCCGTCGGCGCTGATGGCCAATAGCCGTGATAGCCCTCGTAGGTGTGTCCGTCGACGCCCTGTCGAGGCTCGGTCGGGGTCGTGTAGACCGGTGAAATCCAGAGCGCGGTAACCCCCAATCGCGCGAGCTCACCGCGCTCGAGCGCAGCGCGCACTCCGTCGAGCGTACCGCCCGCGCGCGACCCCGGCGTCGCGGGCGTGTCGAGCGCCGCGCCGTCGTCACCGTAATATCGGTCGAGCATGATCTGATAAAGGACGCCGTCCTCCCACTCGGGCATTTGCCGATTGACCCACAGGCTCGCGCGCGCGGCCGGGGCCTCGGCGCCGGCGCTGTCGCGGGCCGTGAGCTCCAGCGTGTGTTTGCCGGGCGCGAGGTCGGCGACGACCGAAATCACCCCTGTCTCGGGGTCGGCCTCGGCGGTGAGCTCGACGTCTCCGTCGACGACCTTGAGCGACGCGGAGTCCAGGCCCTCACCGCTCGAGCTCGCGAGGAAACGCGCCGCGAGGGTCGCCGTCGCGCCGTCCACGACGGCCGACTCGATATAGAGATAAGGCGCGCTGCAATCGGTGACCTCGAGGAGCGAGACCTCGAGCTCGTCGGAGGCGCGCCAGGTCGTCAGCGGATTGGCCGGGTCGAGGACATCACCCGCCGGGGTGGAGAGCAAATACCCATAATCCCCGGGTGGCAAATCGAGCCGCGCGAGGCGCCAATCATCCCCGTAAGGGTGCAATAGGGGCGCAGGCTCCCAGCCGGTGAAATCCCCTTTGACGAAGACCTCGACTCCACCAGCGGGCACCCATATCCGCGCGAAGCAGTCGCGCTTCGGCGGGCTCGCGCCGCAGCCCTCGGTCAGGCCGGCGGTCGCAAAGGCCGCGAGGGCCACGGCCGTCAACGCGCGCGCGCGCCGGAGGAAGGTCGACGGCGGGGCGCGGTTCGCCCCGGATTCGGGCATAACGCGAGCCTACCAGCCGGCCCCTCGAGGGCAAACCGGCCTATTGCGCGACGAGGATGCGCGCGGAGCGAGCGGGGACGCTGACGCTCGGCCCGGAGACCGAAGAGCCGTCGAGCTCGTCGGTGAAGCCCTGTGACGGGAGGCCGCCGACGCTGGCTTGTCCGTCTCCGCGGTTGATCACCACGTAGACCTCGTCGCCGGCGGTCGACATCTTGAATACGAGCGTGTCGTTCGTCGACCCGAGGCTCGTGCGCGTGCCGCGTCGGAGAGCGGGGTGTGCTGCGCGGATCGTGCCGAGCTTCGCGAGGCGAGCCTTGAGGAAGGTCTGGCCGCTCGAATAGCCGCTCCACTGCATCATGCGCCGATTGTCGGGATCCCCGGCGCCGGCCATACCGACCTCATCGCCGTAGTACACGAGCGGAATGCCAGGGATCGTGTAGAGCAGCGTGAACGCGTTGGCCACGCGCTCGAAGGCGCTCTGCCCACCGGGCAAGCCTGGCTGATTCGACCACGCGCGCTCCTTGCCGCCGGCCCACGCGTCGTTCCAGAGCGGCGCGTCCTCGGCGAAGTGGATGACGCGCGGCACGTCGTGATTGCCGATGAAGGTGCTCATGACGCCCGAGCCGTAGAAGCCGATGTTGTCCGTGAGGAAGCCGTCGAGATCGGACATCGGGGCGTTGCGGACCAGCATCGAGCGCAGCACCTGAGCGCGCAGCGGGAAGTCGAATTGCCCGTCGAGCATGGTGGACGGGTTGACGTAATACCCAATCAAGCCCTTGTCGCCGGTGAAGGTCTCGCCGACGAGGTAGAAGTGCTGTTGGGTCGCGGGCTCGATATCGGACTTGATGCGCGCGCGCAGGTCGAGGAGCCACGAGTCCTCGATGTGCTTGACGGCGTCGAGGCGGAAGCCGTCGAACCCGAGCTCCTGTGCCCAAGTGATCGCGTTGTCGACCGAGTACGCGCGCGCCGTCGCGTTGGTGAAGTTGAAGTCCGGCAGGTAGTCGCGGAACCAGCAGCGCTTGCCCTCGGCGCCGTCCCACGAGCACCCCGCGCCGCACACGCAATATTGATTGCCGTTCTGGAGCGGCCAGAACCAATCCGGATGATCGGCGTAGACCGGTGACGAGATGTGCACGTGGTTCATCGCGTAGTCGACGATGACCTTGAGGTTGTGCGTGTGCGCCGAGTCGACGACCGCGGCGAGCTCTTCCTTCGTGCCGAAGCGACCCTCGACGGTCGAGAGGTCCTTGGGCCAATAGCCGTGATAGGCGCTATATTGGTGGCCGTCGTCGCCGACGCCGGCGACATCGGCGTTGTCGACGGGCACGCTGAGCCAAAGCGTGTTGACGCCGAGCCCCTCGAAGTAGCCCTCGTCGATCTTCGACTTGAGGCCGGCCCAATCGCCACCGCGATAGGCCGCGGGCTGCTCCACGCCGGGGAGGGAGGGGCCGTTGTTGGCGGGGTTACCGTCGACGAAGCGATCGACCAAAACGAAGTACATGACGGCGTCGCGCCAGTCGAAGCCGAGCACCGGCGTGTCGCAGGTGAAGTCGTCGGGGCACGTACCGGCTGCTAGTACGCTGTTGAAGCCACCGAAGCCGTCGGAGACCTGCGTGGGGTTCGCCGGGTCCGCGATCCACGTCGAGCCGTTCAGCACGAACTTGTATTCGACGTCCGTGTTCCACGGGACGGTCAAGGAGGCTGACCATGTCGAGCCCGTCTTCGTCATCGGGACGCCGACCGTCCAACCATCGGGAGAGAAGCTGCCGCGAATCTCCACGCTCTGCTCGCCGGCGTCCGCGTAGGTCACCACGCGCTCGCAGCGCTTGAGCTCGTCGTCACACATCGGCGGGGGCGGATCCATCGAGCCGCCCGTCCCGGAGCCGCCGTCGTTGCTCTGCGCTCCATATCCATAAGAGGAGCCCGTCGAGGGCTGCCCCGGATTGAAGCCGCCGGACCCGTCTTCAGGCGGGGTGTCGTCGAAGAACGTCTCCTTGGCGCAGCCCCCGAGGAGCAAGCCGGCAAGGGCAAAGGACGACAGGACTGAGCGACTCCAGTGATGCGCGCGGAGCATGGCCGGATAGTAACTCAGGTCTGAGTTACTGGCGCGTAGGAATTCTCAGGGCCATGTCTTTTTCGCAGGGCGAAGAGAATATGGCCGAACCGTTACCGCTGGGTCGAGCGCAGCGTGGACTGAACTAACGACAGCCCTTCGGCTTCACGTTCGCTTGGAACTGCCCCTCCATATTGCCGGGAGGATCGTAGTTGCAGACCCAGATCGTCTGCCCATCACACCGAGCGCGCCCACACCCCATTCGCTGACTGCCGATCCACGCGAGCTGGGTGAAGTGCCCGGCGTCGAGGGAGAAGCCGCCGGCCTTGAAGTCGTAAGCGCTCTTCTCCTGATACCAGAGCGCGACGGCCTGCTCGGGACCCATGATGGAATCGGAGCCCATCGCGAGGTTCTCGCCATAGGCGCTCTCGCTGTGTTCGAAGGCGCAATTGTTCTTGGCGAGCGCGTCCGCCCAGCCTTGCGCGCTCGCAGCGATCTCGTTCGACCACGCGAGCGCGGGAGCGCAGTGTTGCGCGCGGAGCTTGTTGTGCTCGCGGAGCACTATGGCCATATCGCCGGAGACCGCATCGCCTTTGGCCGCGCTCTCGGCCGGTGGGGCGCCGCCTTGATCCGTTGTCGGCTGCGTGGAGGAAGAGGTCGACGATCCGCAGCCAACGAGCGACAGCGCCGCGAGGACGACTGCACCCTGCCAGGGGGCTCGATACCCGATTACCGAAGGACGCTTCATCGAAGTGCCGACAGTCTGACGCCGACACCCGTCATCGGTCGAGGACTTGATCGTCGAAGGACACGGGATCCTCGAGAGGCTCGAGGTGCGTGAAGACGGTCGTGAGAGGGCCGAGGTCGCGCAGCGTGCG
Organism: Polyangiaceae bacterium; assembly: GCA_046351325.1. Taxonomy (GTDB): domain Bacteria; phylum Myxococcota_A; class Polyangia; order Polyangiales; family Polyangiaceae; genus Xiheicaenibacterium. Next base: position 182,704 of record JAXLYR010000004.1, read on the forward strand.
TTCGACGTGCTCGCAGAGGTCGTGTCCGCGGCGAACCGTCCAGTCACCAGGGACCAAGACATGCAGCTCGACGAAGCGCCGCGCGCCCGCCTGGCGCGTGCGGAGCGCGTGAAAGCGAGCGCCGTGCTCGCGCTCGAGCTCGCGCAACATGCCGTCGATGCGGGTCAGCTCATCGGTCGCGAGCGACGTGTCCATGAGCCCCTTCATCGAGCGACGGATCAGCGACAGCCCCGTTCGGACGATGTTGAGGCCGACCGCGATCGCCGCGAGAGGATCGAGCAGCCGCACCTTGGTGACCTCGACCAGGCCGACGGCGACGAGCACGCCGACCGAGGTCCAGACGTCGGTCATCAGGTGATGACCATCGGCCTCGAGCGCGATCGAGCGGTGCTTCTTCGCCCCGCGAAACAGGGCGCGAGCCATCGCGAAGTTGAGGACACAAGCGAGCGCCGACACCGCGACGCCGACCCCGATGCCCTCGAGGGGCCGCGGCGTGATGAGCCGCGGGATTGCCTCGTAGAGGATCATCACCGCAGCGACGAGGACGAGCGCGCCCTCGAACCCGCTCGAGAAGTACTCGACCTTGCCGTGCCCGTGCGGGTGCTCGTCGCTCGCTGGGCGCGCTGCGACGCGGAGCGCGATCAACGCGACAAACGCCCCGAGGACGTTGACGATGGACTCGAGGGCGTCGGACAAGAAGCCGACGGAGCCCGTGAGCAACGCTGCGACGAGCTTGAGGCCGAGCACGGCCACGCTGGTGCCCAGCGAGGCCCACGCATAAAGCGATGGCCCGCGCGAGTCGGGGGCATCGCTGGCATCCATGACGTCCGCCATCGCTCGATGCATACACGTGTCGTGTGCGTGCGGGATGCGATATCCCTGTCGGCACGCTGCAGCGTTACGATGCTGTCGTGCGCGCAGCGGCGTCGCGGCAGAGCTTCTTCGACGCGCCGATTGGCCGATACGTCCGCGGCGACACTTGGCTGTTCGCGTGTGTCCGCGCGGACCTCTATGCGACGTTCCTCGCGGGGCGCCCGACGGAGGCCGAGCTCGACGCGCTGACACGGGTCTATCAAGTGCCGCTCGCGGCCCGTGAAGCGCACGCGATCCTGTTCGACGCGACGCGGGTCCACACGCTCGACACCGCCGCGTTCGACACGTTGCTAGGACACTTCCACGCGCACGCCCCGGCGCTCTCCCGGCGTGCGACGAAGGTCGCCGTGGCGAGCGGTGACGGACCGAGCGGCGCGGTGTTCGCCGGTTATCCAAAGGTCATTTCGCTCGCGTGCCCTTATCGGGTATTTCGAGATACGGAGTCAGCGGCGGCGTGGCTCGGCTGCGAGGGTGATCTCGGGCGCGAGCTTCACGCGGCGGCGGACCTGCTCACCGCGACCGACGCCGTCGAAACGCGGCTAGCCGCCATTCTCGAGGACTCGCCGGCGCTGTCGCTCGTCGCGGCCGCGCGCGCTATCGGGGTATCGCCGCGATCGCTCCAGCGGCGCCTCAAGCAAGTCGGTACGAGCTTCCAATCCGAGGTCGATCGCGGGCGAATGGTCGTCGCTCGCCGCCTCCTGATGCAGGCCGATCAGCCGCTGGCGGCGGTGGCGCTCGCGCTCGGCTTCTCGTCACACCAGAGCTTCACGGATTGGTTTCGCAGCCAAACTGGTGAGTCCCCGACCGCGTGGCGCCAGCGGGCTCGTGGAGGAGCGGCGCATTTACCCGTCAGCGCCGATGACGAACTCGCCACTCCGTCGGGGACACCCCGACAGCCTTTTTGAAGGCGCTCGAGAAGTGCGACAGCGACCGAAAACCGAGCTCGAGGGCGATGACGGAGAGCTTGCGCTCGCTGGTCGTCAGCAGCGCGCGAGCCGCGGTCATTCGCGCGGCGTTGACCTCGGCGCGGAGGGTCGTGCCCACTCCGTCGAGCTCTCGGCGTAGCTCGCTCGGGCCGAGCCCCAGCGCGGCCGCGACGCGGTCGAGCCGCGGCGTGCGAGGCTCTCGAGCGAGGTGGGCGCGGAGCGCGCGAACCACGGGCGCGCCTGCGCTCGCGTGGAGTTCGGCGTCGTCGATCTCGGTGAGCAGGCCAGTCGAGTCCTCACGCCGAAGCCATTCCATCGCGGCGGCTGGGGTCGTGACCACGGCTGTTTTTTCGGGCGTCGCGCTGGGCGTCACGTCGTAGAAGCCAGCGACGAGCGCGCCAATCACGCCCTCGGGTCGCACGATGGCTTGGCGGCGCACGTTGGACGCGAACGCGACCGCGCGAGGCCCGAGATAACTCGCCAGGACCTCGAAGGCCGCGGGATCGATACCGGTCAATCGGCGCGTGTCGACATACGCGTCGTGGAGCGGAGAGCGCTCGGGTAGCTCGGTCTCGATGGCTCGAGTGAGTTCGTCGACCGCCACCTTGTCGGGGCAACCCCAAAACAAAGTGCCCGCGAGATCCGGCCTGACGAAGAAGTGCAGGACGCCCGGGCCGGCGTAGAACGCGCCGAACGGATCTGCCACGTAGGACTCCAAAGCGGGCGCCCGCCGCACCGCGCGAGGGTAGGCGAAGCCGAAGAGGGGACGAATCGAATCCGACCAAAGTTGGAAGTGCTTGGCGCGTTGCCAGAAGCCCCGTTGGGAGCAGCTGCCTACTTGCAGGGGATGCGCTCGCCCTTGCTCGCCCTCACGCTCGTCGTACCTGCCTATCTGTCTGCTTCGTTCGGCTGCAACAAGTCGGAGCCGACCGTCGTCGCCAACACCGAGGGCTGCAAGCTCATCCTCGCCGCGATCGTCGACGACGACGTCGAAATCGAGGCCTTGGGGACGAAGCTCGAGAAGGTGCAGGAGAGTTCGGACAGCCGGTCTCGCCACTACCGCGCAGAGGTCCCGCTCGCGCTCGCGAACGGTGACAGTCGAGTAAGTTTTACGCTGAGGCGCGGCAAGGAGACGAGCACCCTGGTCGCGGAGGTCGGCTCGCTGCCGGGCAGTCCGGCGGCTCGAATCGAGGATGGGCACTGCGTCGGCGTCGCCTACCAACCCGCGAGCACCTATATGGATATTCAAGCCTCGGGGCTCGTGGCGAACGGCAAAGTCGATGAAGGCACGGAGTTCCAAATCGCCGCGTCACCCGCCAAGTCCGTTCGCGTCCAGGGCCGCGAGCTCGAGCTCGACGGCGGTCGCGGTCACTTCAAGCTCGATATGGATCGACTTGCGCTCGAGATGCCTGCGTCGGCCTGGAGCGCGAAGAGCTACGGCACCCGGGTGAAGCTCGGCGCCGAGGTCGAGATCGTCTTCGACGACGGCGCGAAAGAGCGCAGCACGATCGATGTGGAGGCCGACGTGGCCTATTGGGAGCCGCGCGCGACCAAGGCGCTCACCGCCGTCGCCGAGGGCAAGCCAATCGGGTCGACAGGGGAGGGCGACGCGGCTCCGACTGCCGTGCTCCTCGACGGGAGCAAGCTGATTGGACAGCCGGCGCGACTGTCCGAAGTTGATTACATTGCTGTCAGCGATTTTGAGCCGAAGCGCTCGGGGTCCTGCGACTACAACGCGGGCTCGGCGCGGGTCTATGTGGACACCACGACGGTGGTGTTGTTCGACACCTCGCGCGGTGAAAAACACGCCGAGAAGTCCTTTGTCGGGTCTCGCGGTGCTTGTCCTGAGTTCTGGGGAGGCAACACCGCGGACGGGATGGACGAGATCCACTTCTATCCCGCAGAGAAGACCATCACCGATTGGGTCGGAGCCGAGATCGACAAAGCTCGAGCGCCGAAGAAGACGACAGCGCGTCGTTGAGGATCGCGCTCAGCGCGACGACTCGAGGTGCGCCGCGAGCCCCTCGAGGACAGCGTTCCAACCGTCGCGCGCCCGATCGCGCAGGAGCTCGTCGTCACCATCCGGCGCGGGCGCGAGCTCGTGGCTGAGCGTGAGCTCCGAGCCGCGACCGCGTGCGGCGATATGGACGGTCACGCGGTCCGCGTGCGCGGCATATCGAGGCACCGAGAAGTCGAACACGAGGTGGTGCGGTCGCTCGAGCGCGACGTAGGTGCCGTGGTGCTCGATGTCCTCGACGGAGCCGCTCGGGCCGGGCCGCCGATCCACGAAGAGGAATTTGCCGCCGGGGCGCGCGTCGATCTCGAGGCGAACCATGCTCCCGGCCCCCGTGGCGAAGAGCCACTCTCCTGCGTGGAGGGGGTCGAGCCAAGCGTCGAAGACCCGCTCCGGCGATGCCGCGAGCCAGTGGGTGACGCTCATCGTCGGCACGTCAGTGGCTCTCGCGCAGCTCACCGGACTTGGCGTCGTACACGTTGTCGAGATCGCCATTGTCGGTGAGGACGTGACCGCGAATGCAGACCGCGCCCTTCGTCCCTATGCACGGCGAGACGATCAGGCTGTCCGCGCTGTGGTTCTTGGTCGCGTGGCTGTTGAGATCGTTTTGGACGGTCTTGAGCAAGGTCCAATCGACGTCAGCGCGCACGTCGAAGGTCACGGGAGTCCTGAGCTCGTCGGTCGAGTACATGAGCGAAGCGGTGCTCGAGAAGGACTCGACGCGGTAGGTGAGCGTCTTGTTGGGGTTGTCGTTCGAGATGACGGTGACCGTGAACCCCGACCCGTACGTCGCGACGTTCGTGACCTTGCACGATGTCTTGCAAGGCACCTTCGTCTCGATCTCCTGTGGGATCTTGGTGTGATCGTAGTTGGAGAGCGAAGTCTTGCTCTTGCGCACGGCCCAAAACGCGAACCCGGCGCCGACGATCGCCATGATCGCGGGCACGAGGACCACGGCGAGGACCACGAAGATCACCCACGTGTAGCTCTCTTGCTTCGCGGGGACTGGGCGGTAATTGGGCGGATACGCTCCGGGGTAGTTGCCGGCCGGGTATTGCGGTTGCCCATACGGGCCGCCCTGTTGCGGATAGGGGTATTGCGGCTGGTTGGGCGGCGGTCCGGGCGGCCCGGGTGGTTGCGGCTGGCTCATCGCACCGTCGTACGTTAGGCGGCGCCGGGTTCTTTTGCCAGAAGACGGGCGAGACGCGACGAATCGCGCTCAGCGGCGCGGACCGACGAAAAACACCGAGAGGTCGGTTGGTCCGAGGATGGCGCCGACGCGGCCCGAGACCTCGTCGGGCGAAATCGTGAAGAGCGCCTGCGGCGGCTCGCGTGCCCCGAGCAACATGCGGTGGAGCAACGTCAAAGCCTCGAGTTCGCCGAGCCTCGACTCGATCGAGTCGAAGAGCGCCTCGTCCGCGTCGAGGAGCGACTCCCAAAGAGCGCCCCTCATGCCATAAAGGAAGATGCACGAGCCGGCCTCCGTCGGGCGGAGCAGGGCTCGTATCGCACGCACTACGCGCGTCGGTGTGCTCACCCAACCGATGCCCACGATCGCGAGCGCGGTGAGGCCGACGGCCGTCGACAGCGCAGCGCGACCGACGTTCGACCGAGCATCGATGAAGAAGTCGAGGACGAGCTCGCCTGGTTGACCTTGCACCATCGGCGGCCCGAGACCCTGCGCGAGCAGGTGCGCCGCGTCGTCCACACCGAGCGGAGAGAGGATTCCGCCGAAGCGGGAGCCGCGCCCATATTGGGTATTCAGGGCGAGGACCTCGATCGAGCGCGCGATGAGCTCGCCCTCTGCAGGGGTGAACCAGCGACTCGAGACGCCAGCGGCTGCGAGCTGCAGAAGGATGACGACGCGCGGATCGGGATGAGGGAGCTCCGCCAATATGGCCTGAGCGCCGCGTGGATGCGCAAAGCGCTGGTCGCGAGGCAGCGAGGTCAGCGCATGGAGAAACGCTGCGAGCGGGGGCACGGCTTCGCTGGCCGTGGTGAACGCGAGCTTGATCGAGCGAGCCCCACCGGCGGCGTGAACGAAGAGCTCGTGCGCGAGCACCGCCTTTCTTTCGGCGACGCCGTCGATATGGCCATAAGAAAGGTCGTAGGGGCGCTCCCCGAGCAGCCCCACCAAGCGGCGATCGGTTAGCACGAGTCCCTCGTCCCCTTTGCCGAACGCGGTCTCATCGACGTACGCGACGATGCGCTCGCCTGCTGCCCAATCGGGCCAATCGTGGAACGTCGCCCACGCGGCGCGGAGCTTCTCGTCTGGCAGCTGCGGCGCGAGCCAGACCCGACGCACCCTCAAGAACTGTATCGCGAACTGCCCAATCGGACCCGAGAGAGGTGCTCCGACGCCGGGCAGCGAAGCGCCGTGGTTCTCCGCGACGATGGCTTCGAGCGTGCGCCTGAAGCACGCGTGCGCCTCGCCCGTCAGCATGCGAGGCAGCATCGCCGTGGAGCCGTCGCGAAGGCGTGTCCAGCCGTCGCCCTGTGATTCATCGAAATGGGGGAGGCTCGTCAGCTCGCCGAGCGGGATCGGAGAGCCGTGGGTGTCGACGTAGAGCGCGTGCGTCGTGAGGAGCGCGCCCGATTTGGCGGAGCCCCAAACGGTGTTGTCGAAGAGCATCACGGGCGCCTCGGTGGCGAGTCGCGCGTAACTCGCCAGGGCGTTCGCGAGCTTCTTCGGGTCGATGTTCGGCGCCAGATAGACCGCGTCGGGCGGCGTCCCGAGCACGGCAGCGACGACGTCGAAGACCGAGCGGCGCATCCGGAATAGGCGGTTAGAGCTTCTCCGCGACGATCGCGCTCAGCATTCGACCGGAGGCTGCGCCATCACGTCGATAGGAGAAATAGGTGTCTGCCGCGCACACGGTGCACCCGCCGACGTGATCGATCGCCAGGTGCGAGACGCCCGCGTCGGCGAGCTGCACCTCGAGGATGCGCCGAAGGTCGACGTGTGGCTTCGGCCAGTCGCGCTCGATCGCGCCTTGTCCGAGCGGTGAGCACGCAGCCAACTCGGCAGCGACTGGCTCGTCGACTTCGAAACAGCAAACCTCGATGAGCGGGCCGACCGCGGCGACGAGATCCGCGTCGGCCGAGAGTCGGGCGCGGAAGGCGCGCACCGCAGTCGCGATCACGCCCGCGACGGTGCCGCGCCACCCTGCATGGATCGCACACACCGCGCGCGACGTGCGATCCCCGATCAGCACGACGCCGCAGTCGGCGCTGCGCACGCCGCAAGCGAGCCGCTCCTTGCGAGCGAGGCCCGTCGCGATCCAATCGCCGCGTCGATGGACGACCTCGTCGCGATCTTCGGCGCCGTCGATGACGAAGCCGTCGGCGCCGTGGACCTGGCTGAGGAAGAAGAGCTTGCTGGCTTCGACGCCGAGAGACTTCGCAGCGATGGCGAGGTTCTCGCGCACGGCCTCGGGTGAATCACCGGTGTTGCCGGCGAAGTTCAGCGAGTCGTAGGCGCCCTCACTGACGCCCCCGCGTCGCGTGAAGAAGGCGTGGACGAACCCTGCCTCCAGAAGGAGCTCGCTCTCTTTCGCGATCCCCGACACGGCGCGAGCATACGGTTCGGCGCGTCGGTGCGTCCACAGAGTTGGGGGAGGGGACTCGTTCCCCTCGCTCCGCTCGACCCAAAGTCAGCCGACTTTGCGCTTCAGCGCGGAGATGGCTGCGACGACTTTGCTCGACGCTTGGGCGAATTCACTCTGCGCGCCGAGCGCGACCTCTTCGGCGACTCGGGCGCCTGACTGGGCGCGCTTCACGACGTCCGCGGCGGTGCGGTGAAAGTGGGCGTGATCGTTCTTGAGGGCTGCGAACTCGGTCATCGCGCTGTGCGCCGAGCCCTCTCCGTAGATCCATTGCCCGAGCGCGCACTTGTTGTCCGCGCGGACGTCCGCCTCCTTGAGGGTGCCGTCTGGCTTCTGCAGAAAGCTGGCTAATCGGAGCTTCCAAGCCGTGTGAGATTTGATGGCTTCGTCGAGGTTCATCGCGTGGCCTGCCCTTCGATCCGCAATGGTCGGGGCCGCGCTGCGCCCAGCCCCCTTGAGCCTGTGACGACGCGGGCGACTCGGTATTAAGGTCGCCGCTGAAAATTCCGTCGCTCGCTGATTGCCAATCAACGACGGCGCTGTTCCGTAAATGCGGCGCGCCGCTAATCCGTAATCGGAGGCGGCGCGAGCTGTGCGGACGAGAGGTGTGGGGCGCCGCCATCGTGTGCATTCGCGACACGCCGCGACGGCTCGAGACGAAACTTTCCCGCGGATGTGCCTGGGTCGGGTACCCTGATTCCCCACGCTCTTGCCCGTCCTGGCGCCCTGGTGGAGGCGCTGGTCCGAGCGCGAGCCGCGGCAATACCATCCCGCCACCACCCTGATGACGACCGCTCAGAAGCAGCCCGACCAGTACATCGGCCGGTCGATCTTGAACGGCCAGTTCCTCATCGAGCAGAAGATCGGCTCGGGCGGGATGGGCGCCGTGTACCGGGCAGCGCAGCCTGCGATGAACCGCGTCGTCGCGGTGAAGATCCTCCACCCGAAGCTCGCGAACCGCAAAGACCTGGTCTCACGGTTCCGTCGTGAGGCTCGGGCGATGAGCCACCTCACCCACCCGAACACGGTGAAGGTGTTCCTCTACGGTGAGCTCGAGGACGGCTCCCTCTACATCGTCATGGAGTACCTCGAGGGCCGGAACCTGAACCAGGTGGTCCGCCGCGAGGGGCCGCTCCCGGTGGAGCGGGCGATCCCCGTCTTGGTGCAGGTCTGCGGCGCCCTCCACGAGGCTCACTCACAAGGCATCATCCATCGCGACCTCAAGCCCGAGAACATCTTCCTCTCCACGAATGGCGGGCTGAAGGACTTCGCCAAGGTCCTCGACTTCGGCCTGGCGAAGGTCACAGAGCGCGAGCTCCGCCCGGGCAGCATCATGCTCACGCAAGAGGGCATGGTGTTCGGGACACCCGAGTTCATGTCGCCCGAGCAAGCCCAAGGCAAAAAGCTCGATCCGCGCAGCGACATCTATTCGCTCGCGACCATCCTCTACGAAGTCCTCACGGGGAAGCTGCCGTTCGAGGCGAAGACGCCGATGGAGTACATCCAGCTCCACGTCACCAAGCCGCCGATCACGCTCGATGAGCGCATCCCGGGCAAGCGCTTTCCCCCGGGGTTGTCGGACGTGGTGATGCGCGCCCTCCAGAAGAAGCCTGAAGATCGCTACACGACCGCGATCGACCTGGCGGATGCGCTGCGACCGTTCGCGCCCGGTTCGCGCCTCACCAACGTGCTCCCGCAGTACCCCGACCCGACCAAGAAGCCCGAGAATCACCTCGAGCGGACGGTTCCGGATCGACCGTTGCCTGCGGCCCAGCAGCCGCCGCAGCACCAGATGCCTGCCGGCCCTGCACCTTCGATCGACGCCAACGCTCGAACGATGAAGATGCATCCGGGCGCGCCCATCCCGAACCCGCTCCCGCCGGGAATGGTACCGCAGCCTCCGAGCTCGAATCCGGGCCAGCGGAACCTCGCGCCGACGCAAGCGATCTCGATGAAGGACGTCGCCGCAGGGCAGGCCGCCAGCGCGCCGCGCGCCGGTGGCGTGAAGGTCACCACCCTGATCGTCGTTGCGGTGGTTTGTCTTGCGCTCGGCATCGGACTGACAGCGCTTGTCCTGCATTTCGTCTGACGCCCAAGGCGGAAGGGCGCGCTCGGGACTAGCGTTTCCTTGGCGTGCCAAGTCCCAAGGCGGAAGATAGGCCCATGAGCACCGAGGAAGCGCGCGTCCGCAGAGCTCGCATCCTGCGGCGCGTGTTCGTGTGGTCGCGACGCGTGCTGCTCACGCTCCTCATCCTCGCGGGCCTCTCGATGGTCGCGCTCGCGCTCTTCGTGCGCCACTTCGAGGACGGGCTCCCGCCGACGAACGAGCTCAAGCGCTACAACCCGCCGCAGGTCACGCGCATCATCGCGCGCGACGGAACCTTGCTCGGCGAGGACTTCGTGGAGCGCCGCACGGTCGTCGACTTTCGCGACATCCCGTCTCAGGTGAAGCTCGCGTTCCTCGCCGCGGAGGACGCGTCCTTCTACGAACACGAAGGGCTCGACTATCCCGGCATGATCCGGGCGATCTGGGTGAATCTTCGCTCACACACGTCGCGCCAGGGCGCGAGCACGATCACCCAACAGGTCGTGAAGAACGTCCTGCTCACGCAGGACCGGACCTACGAGCGCAAGATCAAAGAGGTCATCCTCTCGCGCCGCATCGAGCAGGAGCTCTCGAAGGACGAGATCCTCGAGCTCTACCTCAACCACATCTATTTCGGGCACGGCCGCTACGGCGTCGAAGAGGCCTCGCGTTACTACTTCGGAAAGGGCGTGAAAGACCTCACGCTCGGCGAGGCAGCGCTGCTCGCGGGCGTGCCCAAGGGACCCTCGCGATACTCGCCCCGCGAGCACATGGACCTCGCGATGGGTCGTCGCGAGTACGTGCTCGCGCAGATGGTCGACAAAGGCTTCGTGAGCGCGGACATCGCCGAAGAGGCGCGCCACGAGCAGGTGAAGCTCGCGCCCGAGCCCGAGCACACGGCCGAGGTCGCCCCCGAGGTCTTGGCCGAGGTCCGCAGGCAGCTGCGGGAGATCGTGGGTGATGACGCGACCCACGGTGGATACGTCGTAGAGACCACGATCGATCCGAAGCTCCAGCTCGAGGCTCGCAAGGCTCTTCGCGAGGGGCTCGACGCGTTCGACAAACGTCAGAAGCTCCTCGCGCCGTTCAAGAAGCCGAAGAAGATGCCGGCGCTCTTCGAGGGCGACCCGCTCGGCAAAGACGTGAAGCAGCGCATCTTCGTGGGCGAGGTCACGGGCGCCGACGACGCGAAGGGTGAGCTCTACGTCCGCGCCGGCACGCTGAAGGGCAAGATCGATGTCGCGGGGCTCGAGCGCTACAACCCGCAGAAGCTCTCGGCGAGCAAGTTCGCCGAGGTCGGCGCGCCGCTGCGGGTGAGCATCCTCGCGTCGGGGAACGAGAAGACACCCGCGACGTTCCGACTCGAGGCCGGACCGCAGAGCGCGATCGTCGCGATCAACGTCCGCACGCGCGAGATCCTGGCGATGGCCGGCAGCTACGAGGGCCTGCGCGGCGGCCTCGATCGCGCGACGCAGTCGTTCCGTCAGCCGGGCTCGTCGTTCAAGCCATTCACCTACGCGAAGGCCCTCGCGTCCCGCAAATTCACACCCGCGACGCTCTTGCCGACGGATGGCTCTGCGCTCGAGGGCTACCGCCCGAAGAACTACGATCGCAGCGCGCCCGGCGCGCCGACGCGCATGCGCGACGCCTTCGCGCGGAGCATCAACGTCTCGGCGGCGTGGCTCGTCGGCCAGGTCGGTCCGAAGGCCGTCGCCGATCTCGCGACCGATCTCGGGATCCACTCGAAGCTCGGTGAAACCCCGTCGATCGCGCTCGGTGCCTACGAGGTCTCGCCCCGCGAACTTACAGGCGCGTATGCGTCGATCGCGGCGGGCGGCGTCTACGAGGAGCCGTACCTCATCTCGAAGATCACCGGCCCGGATGGGCGCGACATCCCGATCCCGTCGCGCACGGAGCCGCACCGCGTCCTCGACGACACCGAGGCGTACATGATCACCAGCCTGATGAAGACCGTCGTCGACGAGGGCACGGGCAAGGGCGCGAAGGTCCTGAAGCGCCCGATCGCCGGCAAGACCGGCACGTCGAACGAGGGCCGCGACGCGTGGTTCGTCGGCTTCTCGACCGAGATCGCGTGTGGCGTGTGGGTCGGTCACGACGATCGCCAACCGCTCGGTGCGGGTGAGGCGGGCGGCACGACCGCGATGCCTGCGTTCGTCGCCTTCATGAAGGTCGCTCACGACGGCATCCCGGCGACGGACTTCCCCGTCCCGCCCGGGATCGAGCGACGCGAGATCGACGCGAAGACCGGCTTGCTCGCCGCCCCCGATCAAGACAGCGGCACCCTCAGCGAGATCTTCCTCGCGGGCACCGCGCCCACCCAAGATGCGAGCACTGTGAACGTCGCTCCGCTCGAGCCGCCACAACCGTCAGCGACAGCTCCGAAACAAGGCGATCTGCCGCCGACGATCGTCGGTGATCCAGCGCGCCCGCCGTCGACAGACCCCACCCAACTCTGAGCGCGACTTCCAGCAGCAGGGCACGTTCGCAATGCGGTAGGACGTGATCGATCCCTCTGCACTTCGCGCTTTCCGGAGTGGAACCGTCGCGCTACGAGAAGCTGCGCATGTCCGACCCAAGCGGCACTGAGCAGGGCGAGCGGCCCGCGACCGCGGGTGGAGGTGAGGGACGCTACCCTTGTCTCGACGGTCTGCGCGGAACGTCGATCTTGCTGGTGCTGCTCTCCCACGCGACGAGCACGCCCGACCTCCTTCGGTTCTCGCCGGACGACATCGTCGAGGTCGGCAACATCGGGGTCCGGCTCTTCTTCATCCTGTCGGGCTTCCTCTTCACGACGATGCTCGTCCAAGAGCGGGAGCGCACGGGGACCATCTCGCTCAAGGCCTTCTACATGCGTCGGACGCTGCGGATTTTTCCCGCGTTCTACGCGTACATCGTGGCGATCGCGGTCGCGTCGGCCTTGGGATGGTTGGTGCTCAAACGATACGACGTGCTCGCAGCGCTCACGTTCACCATGAACTACCACCCGAACCGCGCGTGGGAGCTCGGGCACCTGTGGTCGCTCGCGGTCACGGAGCAGTTCTATTTGGTGTGGCCCGCGACGGTGCTCGTCTTCGGCCGACGCGGAGCGACCTACTCCGCGCTCGCCGCGCTCGTGATCGCGCCGCTCGCGCGCGTGGTGCTCTTCCTGCTCTTCCCGGGCTTTCGCGTGAGCATCGGCGAGTCCTTCGAGACGGTCTTCGACGCGATCGCGGTCGGCGCGCTCGTGGCGCTCGTCGCGATGGATCGGAGCAGCGACTCCTTCCTCGATCGCGTCCTGCGTCACCCCGCGACGCCGCTCGTGGCGCTCGTCGTCTCGCTCGCGACGCACGCGCTCCACCCGCACGTGCGCTTCAGCTTCCCGATCGGCGAGACCATCACCAACGTCGGGCTGGGCCTCGTCGTCGGTGGTTGCCTCGTGAACCCGTCGAACCCCGTGGGCCGCGTGCTGCAGAGCCGCTTCATGGCGTGGATCGGGTCGATCAGCTTCTCGCTGTATTTGACCCAGCAGCCCTTCAACAGCCCGACGCGCAACGACTGGGCGACGCACTTCCCGGTGAACGTCGCGCTCGCCATCGTGAGCGCCCTCGCGCTGCACTACTCCGTCGAGCTGCCTTTCATGCGGCTGCGCTCTCGCCTCACGAAGAAGCTGAAGAAGGCCGCGAGCATCCCCCCGCCGCTCGCTCAGTCGCAGGTCGCGCCGCGATCGTAGGCCGCGAGCGCGGCCTCGCAGACTGCGTCACCGTCGTCCGTGTGGTCCTCGTAGAGCGAGGCCGGCGCAGCGCACTCCCTCGTAATGAACGTGCTCCCGGTCTCGACCGAGCGCAGGCATGAGACCTCACCGCAGCTCGTGTCCGCGGTGCCCTCGACGACGTCGATGACGGCCTCCACGGCGAGGCAATCGTTCGCCTCGTCGTAGGTCTGGCCGAGCAGCGAGTACACCGTGAGCCCGTCGTCGCATGACGCTGCGACGAAGCCCCCGACCACCAACACGAGCGCGGTCGTGAGGACGCGCACGGCTCAGAACGTCTTCACGCGGAGCTCGGTGAGCTGCGCGGTGTCGACCTCGACGGGGGCGCCGGTCAGGAGATCGGTGCCCTGGTTGGTCTTGGGGAAGGGGATGACGTCGCGCAGGGTGGGCGCGCCGGAGAGCAGCATCGCGAGCCGATCCATACCGAGCGCGATACCACCGTGCGGCGGTGCGCCGCTGCGGAGCGCGTCGAGCAAGAAGCCGAACTTCTGCATCGCGTCCTCGTTGTTGATGCCGAGCACGCCGAAGACGCGCTTCTGAACCTCGGGGTCGTGCAGGCGCACCGAGCCGCCGCCGATCTCGAAGCCGTTGAGCACGACGTCGTAGCGATAGCAGTTCACGCGCGCCGGATCGGTCTCGAGCAGCGGGATGTGCTCGTCGACCGGCCGCGTGAAGGCGTGGTGAGCCGCGACGTAGCGGTTCGCGTCCTCGTCGAACTCGAAGAGCGGCGGGTTCACGACCCAGAGGAAGTTCCACTTACCGCCGTGTCCGAACTCCGGGATGAGGTTCATGCGCTTCGCGACGTCGCTGCGCAGGCGAGCCATCACCGTGTGGACGAGGCTCTCCTTACCGAATTGGAAGCAGATGACGTCGCCAGGCTTCGCGTCGCACCACTCGTTGATCGCCGTCCGCAGCTCGGGCGTGATCGACTTCGCGAGCGGTGACTGCGTCCAGCTGCCGTCCTCACCGATCTTGGCGCGCGCGAGCCCGCGGAAGCCGCGGATCTCCTTGAGGCCCTTCTCGAGCTCCTCGAGCTGAGGCCGCGACATGTTCGCGCTCGCGGGGATGACGAGGGCCTTCACGATCTCGGGCAGGGTCTCGCGTCGGAGCGCGCCCGACTCGTATTTGTCGGAGATCTCGGTCCAGAACGGGACGCCGCCGCCCTTGTGCTGCAGGACGAGCTTCGTCAGATCGACGTGCTGCAGCCCGAAGCGGAGGTCGGGTTTGTCGCTCCCGTATTTGTCCATCGCCTCGGCGTACGGCAGCTCGGGGAAGCGGCCGCTCGGGTAGAGCTCCTTGAGATCGATGTCGAGCGCAGCCTTCCAAATGGCGAAGATGAGGCCCTCGATCAGGCGGAAGATCTCGTCCTGGTTGGTGAACGAGAGCTCGATATCGATCTGCGTGAACTCGGGCTGGCGATCGAGGCGCAGGTCCTCGTCGCGGAAGCACTTCACGATCTGGAAGTACCGGTCGAAGCCCGAGCACATGAAGAGCTGCTTGTAGAGCTGCGGGCTCTCCGCGAGCGCGAAGAACTTCCCCGGGGCGAGGCGCGCCGGCACCAGGAAGTTGCGAGCGCCGCCGGGCGTGTATTTCACCAAGAACGGCGTCTCGAGCTCGAGGCAACCCTGCTCGCTGAGATAGTTGCGGGTCGCGTGGTTCACGCGGTGGCGCAGCATCAGGTTCTTCTGCAGGGCGGGGCGGCGGAGGTCGAGGTAGCGCCGCTCGAGGCGGATCTCCTCGCGCGTCTCGACGTCGTCCGCGATCTCGAACGGCGGGGTCTCCGCCTTGTTGAACACGGTCGCTTCGATGACGAGGACCTCGATCTCGCCGGTCGCGAGCTTCGGGTTCTTGTTCGTGCCGCGCGACACGACGATGCCGCGGATGCCGACGACCCACTCGCCTCGCATCTGCTCTGCGAGGTCGTGCGCGACCGCGACCTGGTCCTGATCGAGATCAGCGAGCCCGCCCTTCGCTTTGGCGAGCGCCTTCGTGTAGTCGCGATCGAACACGACCTGCGTGATGCCCGTGCGATCCCGAAGATCCACGAACACGCAGCCGCCGTGATCGCGACGCGTCGCGACCCACCCGAACAGCACCACGGTCTTGCCCTCATCGGCTGCGCGCAGGTCGCCGCAACGATGGGTACGCTTCAATTCGTCGATGAATCGGCTCACAATGCGTGCCTCTACTCCACCTAACGCGCGGCCGGAAAGACTCTGACGCGCCCGCTCAATCTCGAGTCGACGCGGCGGTGAGTTACTTGGCCCAAGACCCCCGTCGCTGACACAGGGGGGCGGATGGCATCTAGCGAGGCGAAGGGGGAAGGTCCCTCTTCTGCGGCGGACCGCCGAGCGAAGACCACGCCCCCGAACGTCGCGCTTCCGCTCGTGATCGGTCCCGTCGAGCGCTTCGCGCGCTTCGTCTCGTGGGCGCTCCCCGTGGGCCTCGCGCTCGTTCGGACCTCACCGCATGCGCAGTGGCGAGGTGATGTCGCGGCCGTTCGCGACCTCGGGCTCGCGGGCGTCGGTTGGGGCGGCGGCGTCTCGACGGTCCTCGCGCAGGTCGTGTCGTTCCTCCCGATCGGCACGCTCACCTACCGCACGGCGCTCGCCTCGGCGTTGCTCCTCGGGCTCGCTTGTTACTCGCTCTTTCATTTGGCGCTGCGCATGCTTCGCGCCGCCGAGGCTGCTCACACGAAGAGCGGCGAGCACAGCGTGTTCGCGGCGCCGCTCCTCGCCGCGCTCGCGACCCTCACGGCCGGGATGACGCCCGCGTTTCAATGCGAGGCGACCGTCGGAGGCAGCACCATGCTCGCGGCGTCGATCGCGCTCGCGGCTGTCGAGCGCGCCGTGTCCGCGATCGCGGGCGCACCGATCGCAGGTGAATCCACGCGTCGCCCGATGGCGCGCATCATCGGCTGGGGCTTCGCGCTCGGCGCCGTCACAGCAGAGAACGCCGTCGCGGGCCTCGCGGCGTGTGCGGCCTGCCTCGTCGCCGCGATCCTCGCCACGCGTCGCGCGGGCGGCTCCGCAGGTCGTCCCCTCGTCATCCCGATGCGCGTCGTTCGTGGCGCCGTCCTCGCGGGTCTCTTCGCGCTCGCGCTCTTCTCTGCGCCGAGCATCCTCCGCGTCTACTCACCCCACGCCGCGCTCGATCTCGGCGGTCCGTATCTCTGGGGCGCGGCGCTCCCGCCCGATCTCAGCGCGCATCAAGGTCCGCTCGCCGCGTGGTCCGACGAGATCGGTGTCATGTCGCTCGGGCTCGCGGCCTTCGGTGGGCTCGTGCTCGCCGCGACGCGCAGCCGCGCCCTCCTCGCGCCGCTCCTCGTCTTCGTCGCAGCCGACGCAGCGGTTCGTTCGATGCTCGGCGCGACCGAGGGCACGATCGCGCTCCGCTTGCTCTCGGTCGCGTCGATCAGCAGCGCATCGACCGTCGGCGTCTACGCGCTCGTCCGCAAAATCCAAGCGCTCCGCGTCCCGCTCGCGCGCCCTGGCGCCGCGATGCTCGTCGCCTTCCACGCGACGCTCGTCGGCATCATCACCGAGCAGGCCGCGGGCCGCGCGGACCGCGCGAGCCAAGCGGGCGCCTCGGCCTTCACGAGCGCCGCGCTCGAGGAGCTCCCGATGCGCTCGACGATCCTCGTCGACTCTCCGCTCGTCGCGTGGCGCCTCCTCGCCGCGCAGCTCGTCGAGGGTCGCCGCGCCGACGTGCTCGTCGTCCCGCGTCGCTTGCTCGATCGCGGGGACGTCGCCGCGAGCCTGCTCACCGAGGAGCCCGCGACCGAGCCGCTCCTCCGCGCGATCGCCCTCGAGGGCGTCTCGGACGAGGTGGGCCTCTCGAGCATCGCCGACCGACGACCGCTCTTCGTCGAGGCCGAGGGGCGCTGGGACGATCTCATCTATCGCCACATCACCCTCGCGGGTCCGTGGCTCCGCTTCGAGACCGAGCCGCTCGGTAAGGCCGACCGCCTGAACGATCTCGACGCCGCCATCGCCGACGTTGGTCCCTTGGTCAAAGCCGCGGCGACCGAGCGCGGCGACGTCGAGAGCCTCTACGTCGCGGCCACCATCGTCACGAAGGAGTCGCGCGCGCTCGTCCGCCTCGGGCTGCCCGCTGACTCCCGCCGCTTCCTCGCCGAGGTCTCGGTCCCCGAGATCGACGCGGTCCACGGTGGCGGCGACCTCGGTTACGTCGTCGGGCCGCTGCTCGCGCGGCTGCGCGCGAACGACCCCAAGGCGAAGCGCGCCGCCAACAACCCGAGGCCCCTGCCACCACCGCCCGTCGAGCGCCGCGCGGACCGCAAGCCCAAACCCAAAGACCGAAATCGCTGACGCCGGATAGCGCTGTTCGCTATTGGGTATAACGCCGTTAGCGAATCAGTCCGGCGCTGTCCGGCGCTAATGGGCAATCGTCTCGCACCCGAAGAGGACGTCGACGCCGCCCGGCTTGTTCGGCCCCGCGAGCTCCTGCGCGTGGTCACACGACGCCGGGCAGAGCTCCACGTGGGTCGGGGCGTTCACGTCGTCGTAATACCAACCCTCGAGTCCGGCGCAGGCGCTCTCCGAGGCGACATAAGGGATCAGCGTCCCCATATCGCCGCTCGTCAGCTGCACGTTCACCTTCTCGAAATCGAGCGTCTCGCCCTCGGGTGGGGGTGGGATCTCGATGGAGCAGCTGACCTTCGACGTGGTGGTGACGGCCTGCGCGACCGCGTTCAGGAAGGGGCCCCAGGTCGCGGCGCCGTCGCAGATCTTCGCTCGCACGCCGCCTGTCTGGTTGACGAGCGTCGTGTACGTCGCCCCCGAGGCCGACGGCATCGTGGTGTCGGGGAACACGCACTTCACGCTCGGGTCGACGTCGCTGCCCCAACCGTAGATGCCGCTGAACAGGAAGCCGTTGAAGAGGCCATTCCACGAAGGGTCCATGATCCCGGGCGGCAGCGTCAGCGAGTTGAACGGGTTTTGCCCGCCGGGGAAGGTCTGAAAGTCGGTCGCCGAGAGGCGCGCGTTGTCGTCGGTCACGACGACGATCGTTTTCGTCGCTTCGGGCCGTAGCTCCGAGAGCCACGGGTCACCGCCCTTCGCGTCGGACGGTTGATAGCCCGCTGTCTGTCCGAGCGTCCCCAAGAACTGCTCGAGCGGCTGCGTGCTGAAGATCTCCACGTCCGAATGGAAGAACCGAGGCCCATTGCCACACGCCGCGTCGCCCGCGAGCGGAGGTGGGATACAGAGCTGTAAGTCGGTCGTGCCGCGCTTCGACAGGAGGATGACTTTGTAGTCGAGCGCGCTCGCGGCGATCAGCGAGGCAAACGTGTTGAGCCCCTGCTTCACCTGCGCGATGGCGGGCTGCATGCTGTTCGAGTTGTCGACCACCCAGATGATGTCGACCGGCAGGACCTCGAGCGTCGCGGGCTCGGCAACGGCCGTACAAACGCTGACGCCGCCGGCCCCGCCCGCGGGCTCGATGAACCCGCCACCCGCCCCACCGACCAGCGGTGCACCACCCTGGCCACCCTGACTCGCCGCGCCCTCTGCCGAGCCACCGCCGCCGTCGCTCGTGGTCGCTCCCGAGCCGCCAGACCCGGGTGGATTGTTCCCGACCGCACAGCTCGCACCCGACAACAAAGCGAGCAACGCGAGGGAGCGACCGCCGACCATAACCCCTTTTATCACGATCGATTGCTCGCCGGTGCGGGCGACTCGGGAACATTCTCGTGAACTCGCCGCTCCACACGGGATGCGGAGCCGCTGGTTGCTCGGCGCGCGCGAGCAGCTCAGGCGCACGTCGATCGCACGCATATTCCTGATGTTGGTCGGGGCTTGGGGTCTCGTCGCGCTCTATGTCGTTCAGCCAATGTGGCCGAGCGCTTCGCCCAACAGCCCTATCGAGGTCTCGCCCGATCGCTTGCGGAGCGACGTCGAGGCGCTCGTCGCCCTGTCCCCACGTGACACGCACAGCACCGGCAACGCCCGGGTCGCGGAGCACATCGAGCGAGCATTTCGCGACGCAGGCCTCGAGCCCGAGCGCCAGCCCTTCTCCGATGGAGACGACGAACTCTCCGGTACGAACATCGTCGCCCACGTGGGTCCAGCCGATGGGCCACGCGTCGTCGTCGGCGCGCACTATGACGCTTGCGGCCCGCACCCGGGCGCGGACGACAACGCGAGCGGCGTCGCCGCGCTCCTCGAGCTCGCCAGGCTATTGGCAAAAGCGCCTCCGGCGTCGCGCGTGGACCTGGTCGCTTATGCCAATGAGGAACCTCCGCACTTCGGCACGACCGCGATGGGCAGCGCGCACCACGCCGCGCAGCTCGCGGACTCGGGTGTAGCGGTCACTGCCATGATCTCGCTCGAGATGGTCGGCTATTTCACCGACGCCCCTGATTCCCAATCCTTCCCAGTCGGTGCGCTCGAGCTCCTCTATCCCACGACGGGGAACTTCATCGCGATCATCGGCAGAGTGGGCGACGCGACGCTCGTGCGTCGAATCAAGGGCGCGATGCGCGCCACCTCCCCGCTGCGGGTCGAGTCCATCAACGCGCCGTCGTCGATCCCAGGCGTCGATTACAGCGATCACAGGAGCTACTGGGAGCTCGATATGCCGGCCATCATGGTCACGGACACTGCGTTCTATCGGAACGCCAACTACCACCAGAAGACCGACACCCCCGACACGCTCGACTACCCGCGAATGGCCGAGGTGGTTCGCGGCGTCCACGCCGCGATCGTGGAGCTCGCGCGGCGCTGAGCCTACCCGCGCAGCGCGTCGATCGCCTGGGCCGAGCGCGCCAGCGCGAACGCTCGGCCCTGCATCATGACGACGATCGCGGGGTCGCCGAGCCACCATTCGGAGCGCTCGTTAGCGAACAGTTTTGTAAGCTCGAGGGAGCGCGCGGCGGTGTTCGCGCGC
The DNA here is from genome assembly GCA_046351325.1 of Polyangiaceae bacterium. GTDB lineage: Bacteria > Myxococcota_A > Polyangia > Polyangiales > Polyangiaceae > Xiheicaenibacterium. The sequence continues at coordinate 202,886 of JAXLYR010000004.1, forward strand.
TCGATCGACGGCCAGAGCAGCGTGTCGCGGGCGCACTGACTCGCGTACGTGAGCGCGGCCATCACGAGCCGCGCGACGAGCTCGACGCCATTGTCACCGAACTCTACGACATAGCGATCGCCGGTCGGGTCGTGGTACCAGGGCCTGCCCTCGGCATCGAGGAAGTAAGCGTCGTCTTGCAGGCCATATGCGACAGGCACGAGGCGCGGCAGGTCATCGCGCTGGTGCGGGCGATAGCCGGACTCGAGCAGCGCGAAGGCGCCGACAAGCGTGTACATACCGTCTTGTCGCCAGGCGTCGCTCTCCTTTGTCACGCGCACGAGCAAGCCCCCGAAGGTCTCTTCGAAGGCGAAGATGGCCTCGCTCGCCGGCAGGTCATGACGCGCGAGCAGGCGCTCGAGCTTCGCGCGCGAGCCCACCCGCTTGGCGTCTCGCGCGGCGCCCACCTCGTCGAGGAGCGGCTGGACCAGGATTGGCAACGCGGCGCGCGAATGCGCGAGCAGCGCTGCTTCCCGCGCGAGCGTGCGCGCGCTCGGCGGCCTCACGAGCGGCGCGGCCGGCGCGTCTTCGGCGATTACTATGCTGTCAGCTTCACGCAGCAGCGCTTCGACGCGCGCTTTGCCAGTCGCGGTGTCGGCGCCCACGACCGCAGAAGCGGCGCGCTCCACGATATTGTCCAATCGGTCATCGCCGCGCTCGGCCATCCAGAGGAGCGAGTCGACGGGTATTGCGTAGAGCGCAGCCTGGAGTGGCCCGAGCTTGTAAGCGTTCGCGTACCGCTCACAGGCTTTCTTCACCGCTTCGCGCGCCGATTGAAACTGTGCAGGTGTCGTGGCCTCCCCGCGCACCCTCGCGTCCACCAAGTCGAGCGCTGCGCGGTGGGCCGCGACGTTCTTGCTCCCCGCGGCCTCGATGGCGTCGACGAGCGCGCGCAGCACGTAGGCTGCCTGTCCGATACGCCTCAAGGCTGCCCGTCGGGGGCGCGACCGGCGGCGCACGCGCGCGCGAGCTCCTCGAGCAAATCTGGCAGCACCTGCAGCGTGACCCTGCGCTGCTCGTCTCCCTCTCGATAATGGAGGGTAAGGAGCGTCACCGGAACGCCCAAGTCCTCACCGCCCTCGGTCGCTTTGACGACGTCCGCGCGCCATTTCACCGCTGTAAGCAAACTGCCGTGCTCGACGAGTGCCGCCCGTGCGAGCTCGTTCCTGATTCGAACGCGAGCCGCGTCGTATCCGCTCAGCAAGACGCTGTGGACGATAGGCGCGCCGGGGCAGAGCTCGGCCAAGTCGGCCGCGAGCTCGGCCCGCGTCGCGTTCGCGCCCGCGGCCTCACGGACGACGAAGCGCGCGGCGCGGACGGCACGCCCGACGTCGTCCTCCGATACTTTGAACGCTGTACAATAAACATCGAGGAGGCGCTCGGCCTCGCTCGAGAAGGTCTCGCCCAACGTCGGGCCGAGGACATCCCAGAAGGCGGCGATGGCGTCCGCCGACAAGGCCCCTATTCGCATGAGGTCGCGAGAGAGCTCCGGCGTAGGGGGTTGACCACGCAGCGAGCGCAAACCCGTGGGCGGCGCGCTCAAGCAGCCAACCGCCCGAGCAAGGCCGCCACCGCAGCGTCGAGGATAGTGGAGTCTTCGGCGACCTCGTCGGGTTCGACGCCCCGACCATCCAGTGCGACTCCCCCCGGCAATAGGCAAGTCCCCGTCGTCAGATAGCGGGCTGCGCCAGCGCTCGACTCACCGGGGGCCCCAGCGCGCAAGGCCTGGACTGTACCTTTGCCATGGGTGCGTTCACCGAGGATCAGAGCGCGCCCGTGGGCCTGCAACGCGCCGGCGAAGAGCTCCGCGGCGGAGGCTGTCCACGAGTCCACGAGCAGCACGAGCGGCCAGCGATAGGGGGACACCGAGCGGACGCGATAGGTGGTCTCGTCGCCGTCGGGCTCCACGATCGAGCAAATCTCCGCGCCGCGCTCGAGGAAATCCTCGGCGAAGCGGACGCACGCGTCGAGCTCCCCGCCTGGGCAGCCCCGCAGGTCCAAGACGAAAGCGCGGGCGCCCGCTGCTTCCAGCCCTGTCAGCGAAGCGTGGGCGTCCGTGGGCAGGTCGACCGTGAAGCGACGAATTCGGAGGTAGCCGATCTCGCTCGTGAGCAGCCGCGCGCCGTCGAACGCTGGTGTCTCCATATCCGCCGCGAGGGCGTCGAGCGCGCCCGTCGAGACGCTGGGAGCCAGCGCGTCGGCGTTTGCTTTATCGGTGTAAAAGACGGTGACGATGCTCGGGACGAGGACCGCGCCGAGCGCGTTGATCATGTTGTTCCCGGTCGTCGGGCACAAAAGACAGATGCCCGGCATCAGCTCGATGAAGACGATGATGTTGCCTATCGTGTAGCGACCAGCCCCTTTGATGGGGCTCGCGCTGCCGGCCTCGTCGCCCGACGTCATCGGGATCATCGAGATGAGGCTCAGCGCGTTCATCATGCTGATCCAAACCGTGATCGCGAACGGCACGGCCTGGGCGTTCATCGCCATATTGGGGAACGGCGTGGGGATCGGCGCGGGGGCCGCGGGCACAAGGCATATATCGGGAAACCCGATGTTCATTCCGGCGCCGCGATTCGATGCAGGCAGCACGCTAGGTTCCTCTCTCCCTGTCAGCCCAGGTAAATCTGCTTGCCGTTGATGGTCATCTTCTCCTCGGTGAGGATGACGCCCGTCTTGGCCTTCGTGCTCGCGGTGCCGTCGACGATCGTTTGGGATTCGGCGGCGCGTGTGCTCAATAGCCCGGTAATTCGCTGGTAGACGGACGAGGCTCGCTGGACCATCGAGTCCGCGACGACCTTGAAAGCGTCGACCAGGACCTCGAGCTCGCGCCCCGTGACCTGTACTCCCTCGTCACCACCGAGGCGCAGCTTGCCGCCGACTGCTCGCAGGCTCACGTCCCCTTGGAAGTGGAGCGAGGTCTCGCCGGCGCCGCGCATGACGCCAATCACGTAGTGCGCTTGCCCGCGCCCGATGACCAACACGACATCCCCTTCGCTCGCTCGATAAGGGAACGCGAGCGCGAGCTCGGCTGTCGCGACCTCCCCGCTCGGGAGCCGCACCTCCAAGCTGGAGGGGGCGGTCGCGACCACCGTGGCGGGCCCCAAATAGTCAGCCTCACGCGGACGCGGCTCGACCGACTTCAGCACAGCGACCTTCGACATCGTCAGCCTCCTAGAGTCTTTCCTTGAGGGGGGGCGGGAGATACGTCTCGGCCTGCAGTCGGTCCATGTCGGTACCTTTGGCCGACGCGGCGCCCTCACCGAGTTTGGCCCGGTCGGTCCTGCAGTTGTGCAGATTGGTCATGAAGAGGTCGGCGCCCGAGAAGTCGGCGCGCGTGAGCTCCGAATGGGACAGATCCGAATATCGGAGATTGGCGTCCAGGAACTTCGTGTCCTTCGCGATGAGGGCCGTCATCGGGGCTTCCCTTACATCGCTGGAAGCAAACAGTGCCTCGGAGACATCGGCCTTCGAGAACGTGGCATATCGGAGCTTCGCCCGCGTGAGGTCGACCTGTTGCAGATTGGCCTCGCCGAAGAATGCGCCTTTGCCGGTGACCGAGCGGAGCTTCGCGGTCTTCATCTCTGCGCGCATGAAGTTGGCTTGCGCGACGTTCGAGCGGCTGAAATCGGCGCCGCACAGCGAGGCGCCCGTGAAGTCGGCACAGGAGAGATCGCAGTCGGTGAAGTCGGCGCCGTCGAGCTTCGCGTCTTTGAACGAGCAATACGTGAGCGAGTGCCCCGCGAGCGACAGGCCCCCGAGCTCGACGGCTCCGAACGACACCCCACGAAATACAGTCTTGTCGATGTTGGCGCCGCCGAGCTTGGCCCCGTCCATCAGGGTGCCCATGAACACGGCCCGACTGAGGTTCGCGCCCGTGAGATTGGCGTTCTGCAGCGCGGCACGCGTCAGCTTCGCGCCTGTGAGATCGGCGCGCTCCAAACTGGCGCCTACGAGGATGGCCATCTCGAGATCTCGATGCGACAGATCGACGCCGTCGAGCTTGGCGTTCGCGAGGACTGCCGAGCGCAGGTTCGCGTCGGTCAAATCCGCGCCCGTGAGATCACACCCCTCCAATACAGCCTTCTCGAGGTTCGTTCCCCGCAGGTTCGCGCGGCTGAGCTTTGCGCCCCGCAGCGACGTCGCGCTCAGGTTCGCGCCGTGCAGATCGGCGCCCGACAGATCCATACCGTCCAGATCCGAGCCCGCGAGACTGGTCGGCGACTGGCCAGCACGCGCCACGTCGAAGAGAACCTCGTCGCAGAGCGATCGGGTCAGGCTGCGCGGCAGCGTCGCGCCGCGTAGGTCGGCCTTCAACAAGCGGCACTGATCGATCGCGAGGGCGCTCAGATTCACATCGCGCAGGCTCGCCTCGTTGAGCGTCGCGTTGGACATCGCGCCTTCGAAGGCCGCGCCGGTCATATCGGCTTTGACGAACGACACGCCGTCCAGGATCGCGCCGCGCAGGTCGGCGCCCTTGAGCGAGGCCTCGTCGAGCCGAGCCTTCGTCAGATCGGCGCCCCGCAGCACCGCGCCGTCGAGCCGACAGTTCGACAGCCAAGCGCCCGCCAGGTTGGCGTTCGACAAGTCCGCCCCCGAGAGGTCCGTGTCGGGGAGCGACGCGCCGGCGAGCTTGGCCCCGACGAGGCGCGCGCCACGCAATGAACACGACAGGAGCCGCGCGCCCGTGAGGTCGACCCCCGAGAGCTCGGCGTCGCCCAGCGTGCAGCCAGTGAGCTCGGCCGTCGTCAATACCGCCCCCGTTAGCTGACTAGATTGTAACCTCGTATGGGTCAATCGCGCTGCGGGGAGCTTCGCGGCGCGGAGGTCGGCGTGGCGGAGGTCCGCGTCGACGAGCTCGAGCCCCTCGAGCGTGCGGCCCGCTTTGACCCACAACTTCAGCTCGTCGGCGTTCATGGATTCTCCAGCGTCGAGCGCTTGAGATTGGCCCCTACGAAGTCAGCGCCTTTGCCGGCGGCGTCGATGAACTTCGCGTCGTAGAGGTTCGCGTCGCGGAAGCTGGCCTCGGTCACCGTCGCCTTGCGAAAGTCGACGCTGAACAGGTTGGCGCGGCGGAACGACGAGGTCTCGAGCTTCGCTCGATAGAAGATGGCTTCTCTCAAGTTCGCGTCCTTGAACACCGCGCGGCACGCCGAGGCCTCCGAGAAATGGCAGTTGGTGAGCCAGGCCTCGGTGAGGTCCGCGTCGTCCAAGTTCGCTCGGATGAAGCCGACCCACTCGCCGACGACCCGCGTGAGCCGCGCGCCAGACAGGTTCACGCCCTCGAAGCTCGAGCGCGTGAGCACCGCAGACTCCATATCGGCGCTCGCTGCGTCGCATTCCTTGAACAGGCAATAAGCAATCTTCGCCCGCCCGAGGCGCGCCGAGGTGAGGAACGCGTTGTCGAAGTGTGCGTGAGGAAGGCGGCTCTCCACGAGGTTCGCGTGCGCCAGGTTCGCTTTGGTGAAGCGCACGTACTCGCCGCGGCACCGCTCGAGGTTCGCGCCCCCGAGGTCCGAGCGCTCGAAGGTCGCTTCACTCAAGTTCGCCTCGGCCAATAGGAGGCCTCGCGCGAGACAGTGAGAGGCCTGCACCATCGTCAGGTCGGCGCCCGTGAGGTCGGCGCCCTCGAGGTCGGCACGATAGAGCACCGCGTACCGCAGCTTCGCCCCGACGAGCTTGGCCCCGCGGAGGCGCGCCCCAGTGAGGATCGCGCCCTCCAGATTGGAGCCCGACAGATCGGCGCCAGTCAGATCGCGATCCGTCCAGTCGACCCCGCGACAATCACGATAAGGACCCGGCTCGGGTGGCGGCGGATCTCCACGGCGCGGCGGCCGAAACGTCGGGTCGATCTTCTGCAGACTGGGGTCCTCGAGGGAGCGCTCTGCCTCCTCCAGGCCGCTGACCCTCTGTCCCGTTTGCGCCTCTCGCGCGCGGGCCTCCTCGACCTGCAAGAGCAGCGGCTGGACTGCGGGCTTCACCTTCACGTTGGGCGCTGTGCCGGCCTTCAGCGATACGTGGGGCGGGGCCGCGCCCTTTGCCTTGGGCACTCGGAAGCCGGTTGCTTCGACTTGGTCGTTCGCGACCGGGGGTGGCGTGCCGGTCGCTAACACGCGAGTCAGCTCTTCGGCGCTCGCGCCCTGCAAATGCTCGACGAGGTTGGTCATGCGAGACGGGCCCTGGCCGGCGGGCGCGTGTTTGCCTTGCGCCGCGACCGCGCCGGTCTTTGCCTCGAGCGCGTCAGCGGCCTGTACCAAACCAGGTGGTAGGGCGTTGTTGAACCCGAGCGGGTCGGCCTCGAACGCGTCGAGATCGGCGCGGTATTCAGTCGCTGCGAGGGGCTCCGCGTCGAGCGGCTCGGTAGCGACGCGCAGCGCGCTCATGTCCGAGAGGTCGTCTTCACGCACGGGGACGAGCCCGCGCCACGTGAGGACGATCGCTTCGTCGTCGAGGTTCGCGAACAGGGTGTCGAGGTTCATCGCGACCTCACTGAAGAGGCCGCGCTTGTCTTTGGCGAACACGCGGACGCGGAGCGCCGGCAAACGCAATATGAGCGAGGGCTCGGTCGGGTGGAGGTTCTCGAAGGTGATGTCCTCGTCGCCGCGCAGATAGCCGGGGAGCTGCTGATCGTCGGGCGCCGAATGGAAATAGCGCCAGTCGAAGTCTTGCGCGTAGAAGGGGGCGCGCTTCTTCTTGTAGTCGGCGTCGTATTGTTTGCCGACGCGGTTCGCCCGGAGCGGCCAGCTCGGGTTGATCGGGCCGAAGCTCACGGGGCTCGGCAGATCGCGCCGCGAGCGGATACGAAAGCCAGGCCGCTCGAGCGTGGGGAGCTCCTCCCCGCCGAAGCCTTTGCCGACAGGATTGTCAATGAAGCCCGGCCCGCCGAAGGCCTGCTTGAACCCGAGCGGCAGCTTGTTGAAGGGCTGCGGCTCGGATATCCGGGCGTCGTCCGTGCGGTCCGACCAGGTGCGCTTGCCCACGACGCGCACGGTCTTCGACCAATCGCCGATGCGGACGCGAACTGGACACTCGCGGACTGGGTGCTTGCCCGGCGCGTGACAGGTCCCGTGCAGCAGGACCTCGGCGTTCAGCTTGAAGTCAGCGAAGTCACCGCCGTAGAGACACTCCCCCGCGCGGTCGTCGTCGTCTGGCCAATAGACCTCGGAGGTCAGCGTGCCCTGATCCTCCGCGGGCGTCAGTGGCTCGGCGGGGCGCGCCGTGAAGGTGCCGCGGACGACGACCGTCATCTCGCGCTGCGGCGGCGTGCGCGACGTGACGCGCCAACCGACGAGGAAGGGACTCGTGTTCTTGACGTGCACGTCAGCTCACCGACTCGATCGAGCCGAGCCCACCCTGCATGAGACCGCCGATCGCTCCGATGATGACCGCGGCCTTCGCCACGCCGACTGGCGCTGCAGGTGGAGCATTGGGAGCGCCCAAGCTGACATTGGCTGCTGTGACGTATTTCTGAACAGCCATGTCACAAGCCTGAATGCCGAAGTGGAGGCTGATAGGCGTGAGATCGATGTTGAACATCGAGACGCCGAGGTTGAGGTTGAACACGCTCGCCACCCCGACGTTGAAGTTGAGGATGTCGAGTCCGGCGTTGAGCGTCAGCAGGTCGAGGGCAGAGCTGACGTTGATGATGGTGCCACCCGCGGCGGTCACGTTGATGACATCGCCGCTCGCGGTCGTCACGCTGGTCACGACAGAGGCCGCGGTCTCGTTCCGAACCTTGCCACCATTGTTTTGGCCGCCCGACCACTGCGAGATCGCCTTGGAGGTGCTCTGGATGTCACCGCCCGTCACTGTCGTCTCCGACACGACCTCCGTGGCGTTCGTCACGCTCTTGATCTTCTTCGCGTAGGTCTCGGAATAGACATACGGGACTGGCGTGCGGCTCGAGCCCGTATAAGAGAGGATCCGCTGCGCCCAAGTCACCGAGAAGACGTCGCCGCTATTGAGGCCGTCGGCGCTAGTGGGCATCGACCCGGGGAAGTCGGTCGGGGTCGTGCCGGCGCCGACAGGCTTGGTCTCGGAGCCAGTCTGGCTGAAGATCTTCTGGGCCCAGGTCTTGGAGATGAGCTCGGGGTCGAGGCTCGCGTCGACTGTCGTCCCCGCGGCGCTTCCCACGTACGCCTCGCGCTTCTTGCCTTGAAAGAGGTCGACCGTGCGCCCCTTCAGCTTCGTGATCAGGTTGCCGACGCCGTTGTCTTGGTAGAGCGTCCACTCGCCCGCGGCGCCGTCGAAGGAGAGCTCGGTCGTCTTGATGCAGGGGGTCGGGCTCGGGTACTGCTCTTGGAAGTGGCCGCCTGACACGTCTGTAACGAGCGTGTTGCCCGCTATGGCTGCCATGTCTTGCGTGTAGCGGTACTGCTCGCGGATCTGCGCCGCCGTGATGCCACGCTGATTGGTCGCGGAGACGAGAGCCCAAGTCGAGTCGATGGGCGCCTCGTTCGTGGCGGTCTGGTCCTTGTACCAGGTGTCGAGTTGGGCGCTCAGCGCGGGCGCCTGCTGCACGCAATAACGCAAGTCCACCGCGACGACTGGCGGATTCGGGGCGACCTGGCGGCCGAGCACCACCATCTTGTAGTTGCCCTGGATGACCTCGATCTTGTCGCCCGAGGTCGTCGTGATTCGGTTGCCGTCCGAGTGATCCCACCAGCCCCCTTTGGTCAGGAGCCGCAGGGTCTCGGCCTGGCGGTTCTTGGCGTCATTGGCTGCGGACGCGCCATTGACCATGGTATTCAAAGGCACGGCCGTGGAGCCCAAAGAGTGGAACCGCGTGTCGTCGGCGAAGCCGAGCAGATAGTTTGGGTCGCCCAAATAGCCATAAGGCCCAGGGGTCCCAGCGCCGTCGACGAAGGTGTCGACGAAGGTCGTCCCGCTGGTGCCGCCGACCGAAGCGTTCGAGCCCTCCTGGTTGCTGGAGGCGATCGCTCCCGACGCGATTTGGATGCCCTCCGCGGCTGCGATTTGGGCTGGATCGGCGGCGATGCGGGCGAGCGCGACGCTCTTGCTGAAGGGGAGTGTTGACCAGTCTGTCAGCGACGGACTGGACCCCAGACGCAGGAACGAGTTCCCGTGGAACGTGGGTATCGTCGCGCCGGAGGCGTCCTTCGACGGGATGGTGCCGCTCGGCCCCGGGATCTCCTGAAAGTTGGGGACTGAGATTTGGTAATACTTGACCCCTGCGTTGGCGGGCACGCCGAATGGATTGGTGGTCGTCTCGGTGCTGTCGCCCTCCGAGGCGAAGCTGTCGGCGGACCCCGTGAGCGAGCACGTCACACCGCCCGCGGCGAGTGATTCGGTGAACGAGCCGTTCGCCATCGGCCGAAACACGACCATGACCGTCAATGTGCTATTGCCTGGTACGGTCGCGTTCGCGGGAGACATCGCGAAGGGGACTGACGGCGCTGTCACGGCCACGTCGGACGAGCCCGTGTTGGTGATGACGACCTGCCTGGGACTGGAGTCGCCGACGGTCAGGCTGCCGAAATCCAAGCTCGAGGGATTGAACGTTATCGCCATGGTTCACTCCACTGGAGCGAGGGTGAGGAGTCCGCCCGCCAAGCCGCCGAGCAACGAGGCTACGACGGCGACTGCGATCGCTGCGGGGAGCGGTGGCCCGCCTTCTTGGGTGATCGGCGCGGCCGAGTACCACTGCACGGCGAGATCGTGTTGGAAGGCGCCAGCGTGGACGCTTACAGGGGTCAAGTCGATGTTGAACATCGAAATCCCGAGGTTGAGGTTGAAGACGCTCGCGGCGCCTACGTTGAAGTTGGCGATGGTCCCAGCCGAATTGAGCGACGCCATCGAGACCGCGGAGTTGACGTTGCCGATCACACCGCCGACGGCGTTGACGCCGATGACGTCCGCGGACGCCCGCGTCAGGTTGATCACGACAGACGCGGCTGTCGTGGACTGGAGCTTGCCGCCGCTCGGGCGAGCGACGTTCGCCAGCACCTTCGTGCGATTGACGATGTCCCCACCCTTCACGGTCGTCAGGCTGACGACGTCCCCCTCGGCGCGGGTGACGCTCTTGACCTTCTTCGAGTAATGCTCCGAATAGATATAAGGGACCTCGTGCCCGGACGAGCCCGTATAAGACAGTATGCGCTGGGCCCACGTGACGCTGCAGACGTCGCCTTTGCTTACAGTCGCGGCATTGGGCGCTGCCGTGGGGAAGCCAGTCGGCGTGGTGCCGGCCCCGATTGGCTTGGCCTCGGTGCCTGTCGTGGCGTAGGTCTTTTTAGCCCAAGTCTTGGATATGAGCACTGGGTCCAGCGAGGCGCTCGCCGCCGTACCGTCTTTGGTCCCGACGTAGACCTCGCGACGTTTGCCCTGGAAGAGATCGACCGTGCGCCCCTTGAGCTTGGTGATGAGGTTGCCGACGCCGTTGTCTTGGTAGAGCGTCCATTCACCCGTCGATTGGTCGACTGCGAGCTCGGTCGTCTTGATGCAGGGGGTGGGGCTCGGGTACTGCTCTTGGAAGTGGCCACCCGATACGTCGGTGACCAGGGCGTTTTGGACCAAATCCGAGAGGCCCGCGTCGGTCGTCGGCATCGCTTGGCGGCCGAGCACGATCATCTTGTAGTTGCCGCCGATGACCTCGAGTTTGTCGCCGCCCGTCGTCGTGATTCGGTTGCCGTCGGTGTGGTCCCAATGCCCGCCCTTCTCGGCGAGGCGCAGCGTCTCGCTCTGGCGGTTCTGCGCGAGGTTGTCGACCTCCGTGTCGTTGATCCGCGTTTTCGCTGGGGTGAGCGTCGCGGCGCTCGAGTGCCAGCGCGTGTCGTCGGCGTACCCGAGCAGGTAATTGGGGTCTCCGGTATAGCCGTAGGGGCCAGGCACTCCGGCCCCGTCCGCGAAGCCCTCGGTGAAGGCGGTAGAGGTCGAAGAGCCCAGCGTCGAGGCGTTCGCGCTGTCGGTGTTGGAGGTGGTGATGCGACCCTCCGAGAGCGCGATCCCCTCTGCGGTGATGATGGCGCTCGGGTCCGCCGCGAGCTTCGTCAGGGCGACGCTCTTGGCATAGAGCGCGTCTGACCAATCCGAAGTGGACGGATTGGAGCCGATCCGCAGAAACGAGCTACCGCTGAAGGTCGGTATCGGCCCACCACTGGCGAGCTGGGTCGGAACCAAGCCGGGATTGGCGAGCTCGGTGAAATGCGGCACCACCGCTTGGAAGTGCTTTATCCCCGTCGCGTTGGTGCCGAAGGGCGAGTCGTCCGTCGAGGTCGAGTCCCCCTGAGCCTCGAAGGTGTCCGCGGAGCCGGTGAGCGCGCAGCTCCCCGCGCTCGAGGTGACAGACCCGGAGAAGGTGCCCGTGCCCAGCGGCCTGAACAATATTGTTACTGTCGCTTGGCCATTGGCCGCGACCTCGACAGTCGCCGGGGCCATCGAGAACGGTGCGTTGGGAGCGGTGATGGTGACAGCCGCGCTGTCCGGATTGGTGATGACGAGGACGCGCTGGCTGACCTGGCCAGGAGCGAGCGCGCCGAAGTCAATCCGAAGAGGATTGAACGAGAGGGCCATTCGTCGTCGGCCCCGCTACTCGACCATATCGACGGTGATCCCCGTCGAGGTCCGCATGCGGTGGACACCGGGGCTCGCGCCCGTCACCGGCGACGGCTTGATCGGGTTGGGGATGGCGCCGACGATCACCGGCCTATCCGGGTCACCGTGCACGAAGCCGATCGCGACCTCGGTCCCTGGCTTGAGGGGGAAATGCGTGCCGTAGTTCTCCCCCGCGTGATTCTGGAGCATCCGAATGGGCCGCGAAGGCGGTCGCTCCCCCGGGGCCGTGGGGTCGAAGAAGAAGCGCACCATGTAACGACCGTGTTCGTCGATTTGGGCATAGCGCGCGTCGGGCGGCGCGCCCCCAGCGTCGACGAGGCCCGTCAGGAGCCCGTGAATCGACGGTCGCGGCGTCACTCGCTTCGGCCGAAATGGCGCCGAGGCCGGGATAGCGCGGAATCGATTCTCGTAGCGCGTGGGCTCGGCGCTCGAAGCGTTCCCCACTACGGCGACAGCCTCGTGAATGACCTCTACGAGCAGCAGCTCGACGCTGCCGAGGTCCGGGTGCTCGTCGACCAGCACGCGAACGCCAGCGCCGAAGGAAGGAATATGGCTCTTGCCCTCGAAGACGAGCTGCTCACACTGGCTCTCCTCGGCGCGGATGCGAGCGAGCACAGCGGCCTCCTCATCGGATTTGACGTGGGCGCCGAACTCGATGACCCCACCGAGCCCGCCGTCGAGCTGGTGACTGCCGTCGATCTCGCTCTGAGGAGTGCGGTAGTTGTAGTCGTGAATGGCGTAAAAGCCGGGTATCAGCCGATGCCGCGACCGCAGCTGAAAGACCGCGCGGCGCTCCCCACCCGCGTGGAAGTGGACGGGCTCGTGTCGCGGAAAGCCACCGTTGTGGTCCGTCAACACGAAGTGCGTGTCGACCTCGGAGCTCTCGAAGAAATAGGAGATCCCCAGATTCTCGGCGAGGCGCGATACGAAGGCGTGATCGGTCTCCTGGAATTGAACGATGAACTCGCGAATCGGGTAGTCGGTGAGGAGTCGTGATTGGAGGTTCGTCGCGAGACCCAGCGCCTCGAGTTTCGCCCGGATGACCGAGGGGACGCTCTCATCCATGAAGATGTCCTGCGTCTGGACGAGTCGCAGCGAATGGGCCTTTGGAGCGATCGTCAGTCGCTGCGCGCGCAGCTGAGTCTCGGCGTGCAAATCCTCCACCTCGATGACGATGCCGTGGAGCGTTCGCCCGGCGCCGTCGTCGGAGGCCCAATGGACGGAGACGTCAGCGCCAATGAGGGTCTCGCCGCCGGGGATGTCAGCGTGCCCGGTCCACACAATCTCGACTTCAGCGTCGAAGAGCCTGGAAATTCCCTCGGTGACGCGCAGGCGGCGAACATCGTAGTTGCCGTGGAGCGCCGCACTCTCGATCTGGATCCGGAGCTCGTCTGTCATTCCGACTTCCCCTCTCGCTAGTCCGATGTAGCACAGGGGACGTGTCGGGCGACGACTAGAAAATTCAAGCGTTGAGCGACGGCGTCAGTTCATCCCACTCATGGCGGCGATGATGATCGCGGGGAGGAGCGCACCGAGGTCGAGGCGACCCAGCACCACAGCAGACTGACGAATACCGTCAGCGTAATAGGAGAACTCGTGTCCGACCTCGAGTGAGATGATGTTGAAGAAGACCCCGAGCGTGACGCTGTTGCGCATTCCGACGAGCGCATAGGTGTCGCCAGTGTTCGGACCTGTCCACTTCCCCGCGATGAGCTGCGGCTCATAAGCTGCGCTGAACAAGCCCACGCCACCGCCGATGCCCATGCCCGCCGCAAAGGCGATCGTGTTGGGGCCCGTCGTGACGCCGATGTGCGGGGAGAGCTGAAACTCCGGATCTCCACTGTCCAATGGGTTCTTGCGACCCAACGTCAACGTCGCGCCGAGCGCAGCCTCCATCGCCAAGCCTTGATCGACCCGTGGATCGTCAGTGACCGGGACTCGTCCCCCGATGCTCAATCGGCACAAGGGGAAAGGCATCCAGTTGCCGTCGGCGTGTGCCGAAGACGCGACGAGGCTCGTCGCGGTCAGGGCAAGAACTGCTGCGGCCGCGTGAAGGGCGGATTTCATGTCGCAGTGAGGTAAGTCCTGGCGACAAAGTGTAAAGAGGAACCGAGAAAATAACTACAACATTGATAAAGAAACAGTGTGCAAGGGAAGGAACTGCCGTCAGGGCTTTGTCGACCCCTTGGCGCGGCGCTTGCTGTTCGGCCGGGCGTGTACCGACCCCCTGTGCTCACCTTCGCGTCGACGGCGGTGTTTGTCTTGTCGGGCTGTGCGAGCTGGACGACGACGACGGTAGGACCCACCCTCGACACCGACCTCGAGCCCGGCGTCGAGACGCGCCAAGAGTTCGGGGGGAGCTTGGGAGCACCGTCTCTGCGTGTGAACGCCACTGGCATCGTGGGCGCTGGGTATGTCCACCACGAGCGCTCGGGCTATTGGGAGATCGGTGAGGGCGTCGGCCTCGCAGGGGGCGAAGATCTGCAATGGAACGCCGGAGTCTCTACCCTCTTCCGGTTCGTACCAAACGCGTCTTACGGGCGCGACGTGCAGCTCGTCCCCGTGCTCCAAGGCCAGGTGGTGCAACGGGTCGGTCCACGCGAGAATGACAAGGGCGGAGTCTTCTTGGGGGGCGGGCTGAACGTCGAAGGCGCGCTCCCGTTGGAGTCGGAAGAGGAGCCAGGCTACCTCTTCTTCAGCGGGGTCCTCGTCATTCGCTATATGTTTTTCGACGGCTCCGGAGACCGGATCTTTTGAATCTGTCCCAGTAGCCAGACATGCCGAGCTCACGAGCCCCCGATCTCCCGCCCGGCGCGCTGTTCGCAGGTCGCTACCAGATAGTGCGCTCGCTCGGGGGCGGTTCGCAGGGGCGCGTCTACGAGGTTCAGCCGCTCACCGGCACAGGGCCTCGTCGGGCGCTGAAGATCCTCGCCCCGATCGCGGCGCACGACGACACGCTCCGCGAGCGCTTTCGACTGGAGGCGAGCCTCGTGAGCCGCGTGAGGAGCGGCTATTTCCCCGAGGTGCACGAGGCCGGAATCGATCCGCAATTCCGCGCTCCGTATCTCGTCATGGAGCGGCTCGAGGGCGAGGATCTCGCCGCCCTGCTCGATCGCGAAAAGCGGATGTCCCCGCGGGCGGCGCTGAGCACGCTCGCCGAGCTCGCGCGGGCGTTGACCGTTTTGCACCGCGCTGGGTTGGTGCACCGCGATCTCAAACCCGAGAACCTGTTTCTCAGTCGAGCTCCGGTGACCACCGCGGCCCCGCAAACAGGCGTCCCGCGCGCCCAATCACTCAAGATCCTCGACTTCGGTGTAGCGAAGGTCGTCGTCCCGCCGGGAGCGACCCCGGCCGAGACGGGCGCGCTGGGCACTCCCCTTTACATGTCGCCCGAGGCGCTACGCGGCGATGGGCGTATCGGGGTTACCGCGGACCTCTATTCATTGGCCCACATCGCTTATGTGTTGCTGACCGGAGGCCCCTATTGGTTCGACGGCGTTGAAGGTGAGGGGTCGCTCATGCAGCTCCTGCCGCAGCTCTTGGTGGGGCCCGTCGAGCCAACCTCCGTGCGCGCTGCGCGGCGCTCGATAGCGTTGCCTGCAGCCTTCGATACCTGGTTTGCGCGAGCGACCGCGGCCGATCCTCAGTCGCGATTCTCGGACGCAGCGACCCAAATAAGCGCCCTGGCGAGCGCCCTCTCGCTGCCTGATCCCATGTCCGTCAGCACCCACCAGCGCGCGCGTTGGCTGGCCGCGTTCGGCGCCGCGGTGGCGGTGCTCGTCGTCGGAGCGTGGATGTTCAAAAGGGTGGAGCGGTCGCCCGAGCCTGCTTCGGTCTCGAGTCCGTCGGCGCACATCTCGACGTCGCGGTCGCCTGCGCCCGACGCCTGCGACGTCCACGAAGGCGAGGCCTATCGGTTTCGGGGGCTCTCTTATGCCGATATTCTGCGTCGCGCCGCGCGCGGGGGTTGGGTTTGCCAAGATGCTGTGGTGAGCGAGGATGGCGGGTCCCTCACCATGGGACATCCCGACCACGGCTCCGTGACTGTCTTCTTCCTCCGCAACCAAGACAACGTCGAGCCCATCCCAAACGTCGTCCAGCTCCGCGACGCCAAGCGAGCCGTGATGCTCGTGGAGCCGACCCACGCCACTTCGGAGGATGCGGCGACCCGCTTCGAAGAGACGCTCAGACCCTACCCGGCGCCCTGAACCGCGTCAGTCGTCGCGCTTTCGTTTACTCAAGGTCTCTTGACCAATCCCGGTCAAGCCCTGCATCGCCCAACGCCCGACGAGCCGCCCCTCTTCGGGTTCGTAGACGGCGACGCCCGTGGGAGAACCCTGCACGGTCCAACCGACGTAGAGCCGCTCCCCCTTCTTGATGCCGACTCCCTCGACGACGCCGGTCTCGAAGGTCGCGCGGAGCTCGTAGATATCGCCCGCTGGGTGGATCTCGATCGAGCCTTTGTCTCCGGCGCTCGAGGAGACAATCGTGTAAGTCCCGTCGAGGTCTCGCGGCCCCTCGAGGGTCTGCGACTGTTGGGATGCCGCTGACTTGTTCGTGACGTATTTGCCAATCAGTCGGTTGCCGTCGATCTTGTAGACGGTGACCCCGAAGTGGTCCTCACCCCACGCCACTGCGAGCATTCCGTCGTCCACCATACCGACGCCGGCGTACCCCTTCGACCATACAATTCTGTAACCAGTTTTGCCCTCGCGAGTGAGGCGCGCCGTGCCCTGATAGGGGCGCCCGTTCGGCTCTCGGGCGTTGATGACGGAGTAGACGCCGTCGAGGTTCTTCGTCGTGGACTTGGATTTCTCCTCACCATGGCTCGCGGAGCTCGTGGGCCGCGTGAGGTAATAGCCGCCTACGATCGCGCCGGTGATGACGAAGATGCCGCCCGCGATGGCCCCGATGAGGAGCTTGGTTCGGCGCGCGAGCGGGGGAGGCTGCGCGACTGCGGCCTTGTCGGCCGATGCGCCGTTGGCGGCCGCGCCCATCGCGTCGGGGTGCGGCTCGGCGGGCCGAGTCTTGCCGATGCGCCCAGGCGACGAACCCTGGGGCTTGGGTATGTTGTGCAGCGTCGACGTGTTGTGCAGCGTGAGCGCGGGGCTTTGGGTGTTGCCCGCGACCTTCGCGAGGATGGGATCGAGACCAGCGACAGCCTCACCTGCGTCGGCGAAGCGGTCGGAGGCCTCGCGCGCTACACACCGTGAAAACCAAGCATCGAAACCTTGAGGCAGGCGTGACGCGACGCCGAGCTCCAGCGCCCGCTTCGAGGCAGGAACCAAGGGCGCGAAGAGCACCTCGCGCATGAGGTGGACCACCGTGTCGGTGCCCTCCGGGGCCTTCTTCCAATAGCTCTTTCCAGTGAGGCACTCGAAGGCCAAGAGCCCGAGCGCCCAAACGTCGGTCGCTGGCGTGATGGGCTGTCCGCCAGTCTGTTCCGGGGCCATGTATCGGGGTGTCCCGAGCGTCGTGAGGCCTGTCTTGTTGTCGGGGGAGCTCACCTCCTCCAGCAGCTTGGCGATCCCGAAATCGAGGATCTTCACCTTGAAGGCGACGCCGAGCTGCATGACCTTGGCGACGAAGATGTTCTCCGGCTTGAGGTCGCGATGGACGATCTTGGCCGCGTGCGCGGCCGCCAGCGCGTGACCCAATTGCGCGAAGAGCGCCCGCACCTCGCCCGCGCTCAAAGCGTCCTTCTTGTCGAGCATCGAGGCGAGGGTCTCGCCCTCGAGCAGCTCCATCGCGAGCCAAGGCGACTTCAGGTCATCGTCGATCCCTGCGGCCACGACCTCGACCACGTGCTCGCTCGCGATCATCGCGCCGACCTTGGCCTCTTGCTCGAATCGGGCGACGAGCTTCGGGTCGCCGAGGAGCTCGGGCTTCATGACCTTGAGCGCCCGGCTCTTGTTGGTGGAGAGCTGTTCGGCGACGTAAACCTCGCCCATCCCCCCCTTCGCGAGCGTGGAAACGACCTTGAAATCTCCCCCGACGACGGTGCCCGACGACAGACTCACGAGGGCATTCTAGTTCAACGCGCCGCGGACGCTCGTGCCCGAGCGGTCGTCGAGCCGCGAGTCACGACCGAGCAGCGATATTCCTAACGGCGCGCTGCTGAACACTTATACAAGTGTCCGTTACTAACCTTACGGGGGACAGGCGCAGAACGGAGAAGTCCAGGATTTTCGAGCGAGGCGACGCTGGCACGATTCTCGAAGGATGTCCCGCCATGCTTCTAGCGGAATCCCAATCGATGCCCTCGGACGACCTCCTTTCGCTCGATCCGGTCTCGAGCAACCCTCTCGAAGCAACGCTCACTGAGCTGGTTGCAGCAACGCGGCGGGTGCTCGTGACTGTTCGGCTCGGCGGTCAACCCACGGCGCGCGCCCGCGCCGAGTTGCGCCAGGCCCGGGCAATGCTCGAGAGCCTCTCCTCGTTCATGGAGCCTCCCCAATCGGAGACCGTCGTGGTGCAGGCGCGCCAGGCATTGGCGGTCTCGGACGACGGGACCTGGTTCGAGACCGAGGCTGGCCGCGTCGACGTCGCGCGACGGGGCGCTGTCCGCCGCATCCTCGTGGCGTTGGCCAAGGCCCGACTCGACTCGCCGACCAAGGCGCTGACGGTCGACATGCTTTTCGAGATTGGCTGGCCCGGCGAGCGCATCCCCTACGAGTCTCAGGTGCGCCGCGTCTACACCGCAATCTGGACGCTGCGAACGCTCGGGCTCGATGGCCTGCTCTTGACCCGAGACGAGGGCTACCTGCTCGACCCCAAGCGGGATGTCCGCGTAGCTGCCTGAGCGCCGGTTAGAGGACGAGCTCGGCGCTCCGCAGCCACAGCCGCTCGGCAGCGGCCTCGTCACAAGCTGCGCGCGAGGGTCGGGCCTCGGCGGAGTCCGCGAAGTACTTGCCGCTGACGGTCGCGAGCTGGGGATTGGTTACACAGTAGACAGTCGTGCGGGCCCCCTCTTCGGCGTTGAGCATGAAGGGGCGCAAGAGCCGTGAGGCCGCGGCGTGCAAGAAGCCAACGTCGCCGAGCGTGGCGAACTCCGTGGCGACCACGCCGGGGTGCAGGGAATTGGCGGTGACGCCAGTCCCCTCGAGGCGACGCGCGAGCTCTTTGGTGAAGAGCACGTTAGCGAGCTTGGAGTGGCAATAGACCTGAA
This sequence comes from Polyangiaceae bacterium, assembly GCA_046351325.1. Classification (GTDB taxonomy): domain Bacteria; phylum Myxococcota_A; class Polyangia; order Polyangiales; family Polyangiaceae; genus Xiheicaenibacterium. Next base: position 221,667 of record JAXLYR010000004.1, read on the forward strand.
ACCCGATGTAAGGCCGGCGCTCCACCATCAGGTCATCGAACCATATCCCCCTTACACGCTTGTGAGCGCGCGACGCGACATTCACGATGCGCGCGCCGTGGGTCTCGCGGATTCGGGGTAAGAGCAGTTGGGTCAAGAGGAACGGACCGAGGTGGTTGATCCCGAAGGTCGCCTCGAAGCCGTCTGTCGTCGTCTGTCGTGAGCCGAGCACGAGGCCGGCGTTATTGACCAATACGTCGATGCGCTCGCACCGCTCGAGGAGCTCCGCCGCGCCTTTGCGCACGGACGCGAGCGAACCGAGATCGAACACCGCGAGCTCGACGGCTTCATTGCCAGTCGTGCGCTTGACGTCCGCGACCGCAGCTATGCCCTTGTCACGGTTGCGCGCCGCCATCACCACGCGCGCGCCGGCCCGCGCCAGGGCCCTGGCGGTCTCGAGCCCGATACCGGTGTTCGCGCCCGTGATGACGACGGTTTTGCCCCTCATTGGTGGCGCGTCAGTTCTGTCCGCGGACCGCGGCCCAAGCCGTCTTCATCAGGTTCTTGACGGCGCTCGCGGTCGCGCCAGCGCCGCGCCCGTAGATCGTGCGGATCGTCTCGCGCGCGAGGTCGTAGTCGAAAGGCCCAATCGGATAGAGCTTGGCCGGCGCCCCAGCAGGGAGTCGATCGTAGAGAACGGCCTTCACGTTGCAGCAAGCGCGGATGCCCTCGCGGCCGTTGAGTCGGCCGTAGCCCGACCCGCGGACGCCGCCGAAGGGAAGATCCATCGCCATATAGGTAAATCCGAAGTCGTTGATGCTGGTCCCCCCCGAGACGAGCTGCTCGGCGAAGCGGTGCGCGCGCGATTGACTGCGGGTCATCACCGTCGCGGAGAGCCCATAAGGGGTGGAGTTGGCGATGCGGATCGCGTCCTCTTCATCCTTGGCGCGCAGGATGACCATCACCGGACCGAAGGTCTCGTCCGCGAGGATCGCGGCGTCTGCGGGCACGTCGACGAGCACGGTCGGTGCGAAGTAATCACCCTGCTCGGCGAGCACGCGCTTGCCCCCGACGACCGCGCGCGCGCCGCGCGACACGGCGTCGTTCACCAGGCGCTCGACGATCGCGACCTGAGCGGGGGTCGTCATCGCGCCGATGTCGACGCGGTTCGGGCCGCGCGGATCACCCTGGCGGAGCCCGCTCGCGAGCTCGGTGACACGCTCGACGAAGCGATCGTAGACGGCCTCGAACACGATGATTCGCTCGGCGGCGAGGCAGTTCTGCCCGGCCGCGATGAACACGCCCGCGAGCGCGGCGTGCACGGCCTGCTCGATGTCGGCGTCGTCGCAGACGATGAACGGGTCTTTGCCCCCGAGCTCGAGGATGACGGGCGTCAGCGTCTTCGCGCTCTCCTCGATGACGCGCCGGCCGTTCTGCATCGAGCCCGTGAAGATGATCTTGTCGACCCCACCGGAGACGAGCGCCGCGCCCGTCTCTGCGTAACCGTCAATCACCTGGACGATGTCGCGGGGCAGGCCTGCCTTGTCGAAGGCCTCGTCGAAGATCTGTTGGAAGCGCGCGCTCGACCACGCGACATACTCGCTCGCCTTGCAAATGACGGCGTTCCCGGCGAAGAGCGCCGGAATGGTCGGCCCGAGGATGTTCTGGAGTGGATAGTTCCAGGGGCAAATGACCCCGATGACCCCGAGCGGTTGATACTCAATCATCGCGCGCTTGTGCATGAAGAGGCCGGCGGGGACCTCCTCGGGGCGGAGGAACGACTCGCCGTTCGCCATCGTGGTGCGGAGCTTCTCGCAGACGGGCCAAATCTCCCCGAGCATCGCGTTCTCGCGCGTCTTGCCCGAAGAGCGGACGACGACGTCGACGAGCTCGTCCGCGTGCAAGAGGACGTGATCGAGGATGGTCGTGAGGACCTGCCGGCGCTGCGCGAACGTCTGCTGAGCCCAAATCTTCTGGGCTGCGCGGGCGCGGGCGATCCGCTCGCGAACCTCCGCGGCGGAGCACGCCGGCACCTCGCCGAGGGGGCGACGCGTCGCGGGCTCGAAGCACGCGATCATCGTCGGGCGCGAGTCCTTGGTGCGGTTGTCGGCAGCGGGCTTCTCGATGGTTCCGAGGGTCATGCGCCGCGTTTAGTCGCACCCCCGCGAGTCGGCAACAGCGCGGCGCCCTCAGGCACTCAATCGGCGACGGTCGCGCGCCAGGCAGGTGATCGGAAGATGAAAGCCAGCTTGCGACCGAGCGTTCGAGCGTTCTTTACGTCACGCCAGATTGCTTGCCACTCGTGAAAGGCAATCGTCACCGGATTGAAGGTCTCGATGTCCTTCGTAAGCCCATATCGAGGTTTGGTGCGCTCGGCCGCGAAGGTCCCGAACAGGCGATCCCAAATGATGAGGATGCCACCGTGGTTCTTGTCGAGGTATTCGGTGTTCTTGGCGTGGTGCACGCGGTGATGAGAGGGCGTATTGAAGACCCACTCGAAGGGGCCGAGTTTGTCGAGGGCCTCGGTGTGAATCCAGAATTGGTAAAGCAAGCTGATGGCCTGCTGGGTGAAGACCATCCAAGGCGCGAACCCGAGCAGCGGAAGTGGGAGCCAGAAGAGCGGCGCGGTGAACGGGGTCGTCCACGACTGTCGCAGCGCCGTCGATAGATTGTAGTGCTTGCTCGAGTGGTGATTGACGTGCGCGGCCCAGAGACAGCGGACCTCGTGGCTGGCGCGATGAAACCAGTAGTAGCAAAAGTCCTCGGTGAAGAAGAGGAGCACCCAAGCGCCGGCGCCCGTGCCCAAGTCGAACAGGCGGTGCTCGTAGACCAGAGTCATCAAGGCGAAGACGCCGACCTTGGCGAACGCTGCGACGATGACGTTGCCGATCCCCATCGCCAGACTGGCGAGCGTGTCGCGCCGCTCGTAGCCCACGATGGGCTTGCCTTTGGCGCGCGCGTGCAGCGCCCAGACGAGCTCGAGCGCGAGGGAAATCAGGAAGATCGGGATCGAATAATAGATCAGGACGGACATGCTTCGGAGCTCCCCCGGCGACGACGGTTCGTGCGATCTCGCTTGGTCAGACCCTCCAGCTCGCGGAGGGCCAGCCGCTCGAACAAGGCAATCTCACGGGCAGTGCCGCGCTCGTCCGTGCTGAAGACGCCGAGCGCCACCCCCTGCATCGCGTAGACGACAGCGTCGACGGCGCCCTCGAACTCGGCGCTGTCGAGCGCAGCCTCCGCCGGGAAGAGCCGCCGAGCTTCAGTCAAGATCGATTGACGATGAGCGTCGAGGATCGGCGCGAGGGCCGTGGCGAGGCTCGGGTCCGTGCGCGCGGCGAGATAGACCTGAAAGACAGCGAGCATCTCGGGCTGCTGGAAGATCTGCCAGAGTCCGCGGACCGCGAGGCTCACCCGCTCGGGGAGCGACGCGGCGCTGCGTGGCGCGATCGACGGGACGCCCGCACGAAACGCCTGCACGAAGCTCGCGAGCAGGTGCTCCACGCCGGCCGCGACCAGCGCGGTCTTGGTCGAGAAGTGCTTGAAGAGCGCGCCCTGCGAAACGCCAGCGTGCTCGGCGACAGCGGTCGTCGAGGCGCCGTGAAGCCCCCGCTCGACCAGCGTTGCCCCGACCGCTTCGACCAAGCGGGCGCGTGTCGCCACACTGCGCGCTTGCTGTGGAGCGCGACCCTCGGCGTGCTTCGCCGGGGCGCCTTTGGGAGGGGTGGACCGCATGACCCGAAGAGCCTGCCACAAAGAAAGCGAGTGGTCACTTTCTTTTTGCTTCGGGCCGGCGTGGGCCTCCTGCGGACTAAGGGCATGAGCCCGCTGGGAACAGCCAATCGCCTGCTTGGCACGTGACCGCGAGGATCGAGGTCGACAGCGAAGAGAGCGGCGGTGAGCCGAGCACGACCCGAGAGGGCGCGGCGTTGGCGTCGATGGCGTCCTCGTCGGGTGTGCACAGGCCGACGCCGTTCACTCCGCACTTGTGGGTCTCCGCGAGCTTCGGCGCGAGGAAGGTCCGCGGATAATAGCCAGCGACCGTGACCGAAACCGGCGCGCGCCCGAACGACAAGGGCTCGGTCGGGGGCATGGAGAGGTCATAAGCCGTGGCGCCGAGCAACTTGCAAGTAGAGAGCTCTCGCAGGACGAGCCGATACTTGGTCAGGATGGTTTGCTCGGGAGTCCGGGGCGGGTGCTCCCACTCCATATAGGCCACGAGACGACCGTCCCCCGAGACGACATGCCCGTAACCGTCCAGTCGGCAGATCGGGGCCTGTTCCTCCAGGTTCCAGAGCCCGAGCGGTGACACGAGGTAGTGGCCGTCTTTGGTGATGAACGAGTCCTCGAGAGGCACGACGTTGCATTCGTCTTCGTGCTGTCCGGCCAACCCACCGACGATATCGCCAGTGGCAATGTCCAATTGAGTCCAGCCGCACTCGGGAGTGCTCAAATAGAGTGAACCCTGCCCGTCGGCCACCAGCCCGCCGCCGAACTCCATCATAGCGGGTGGGTCTTGTTTGAAGTCGACGCGCCAGCGCTTCCCCCATTCGAATCTATCCAGTAGGAAGACCGCTCCGACGCTCTCCAGAATGCCCGCTTCGGGGAAGAACTCGAGCATTGGCCCGGTGGGCCCCGACAGGGTGATTCGATAGAGATCGCGCCCGACCTGCACCGCTGTGACGTCGCCACCGACGTCGAAGTAGGTAGGTATTGCGGAACGAGAAGGCTGGATGGCGCCCGCGAGCTCGGCCGCGCATTGGAGGTTGGCTGCGCGGGTCTCGGGCTTTGCGGAATAGGCATCTGCGACGAGGGCCGCCATCGCGGTCGGCCCGAAGACGGCCGCACCCCCGCAGCGTGAGCGCTCGACGGGCGCGGCCTCATGGGCTGAGGGGCAGGGTGCGGGGGTGTTCATCACCACTGCTGGCTGACAGGACACGAGCAAGAGGGGAGCGAGGCCGGCGAGGATCCTTGCGTGCGGGCGACGTTGCATCGCCTGCCCGTCGTCGAGGCCGACGAAACCGTGACGAGCGAATACCGGGCTCGACTCGGGCGTTTCCAGTCCGCATGTCGCAATCCCACCTTCGGAGCGTGCCGGCTCTGGTGTTGATCGCCGCGTCCTGTCGACAGCCGGAGCCCGCCGCGCAGCCCACCCTCGCGCGGGCGTCCTCGCCTGCGCCCGCAGACTGCGCGGCGCCTGCTGCGACGGTGACGTTCTCAGCGGTGCCACCGCCCGAGGAGCCTGCGTCCAAAGAGATCTGCCCCGCGGCCACGCTGCAAGCGCGCGCTCGCCTCGACGCAGCGTTCGGCCCGCTCATGACGTTGCCGCCGCCGTCGCTCGTGAGCTTCTGCAAGGAGAGCCCGGCAGGTGCGTGGCTCATCGACATGCCCAATATGACCGAGCAGGCGGATTCCTCATCCCTCGCATACAGAGTGGAGGCTCGCTTCAACATCGTGTTCCTCGCGCAAGGTGGCGGTGTCGGGCACTTCGTCCCGAACGAGACGCTCGCCAACTACGGTGTTCGGACGCTCAAAGAGCCTTGGACGTTCGACTACGACGCGGACGGCATACCGGAGCTCTTCGTCGAGGTCCGCGAGATGGGAGACGAGGGCCACCAGGCGAAGCAGATCTCGCTCGTCACGTTCAAGAACGGGGCGGTGGTTCCTTATGGGCCTTCAGCGGATTTCGATCTCGAGTCACCCAAAGACATCGACGACGACGGCAGGCCGGATCTCATGGTGATGGCCGGCTACAGCGATCCACTGGAGTCTTGTGCGGCGGGCTTTCCGATGGATTGGCCAGAGCCCCTCTTCGTCGCGCACTCGGTCGCAGACGGCACCTTCTCCTTCTCCGACGCGGAGGCGAAGAAGTACGTAGAGACCTGGTGCCCCTCCGCACCGAAGACCATCCAGTCCTCGACGGACGCGGTCTGCGCGCGGCTCTGGACGAACGACGTGGCCGCTACGCGCCGCAAGGTGCAAAAGAGCTGCACGCAGCTCGATTGCGACCGAGAGATGCGCGGCACAGCCCAGCAGGCGACCGCGACGTACGACTGTGATCGGCGGCTGAAGTTCTTCGACAAGCCGCCTCCGCTTCATTTGCCCTGACAACTGGTTAGAGTTCGGCGGCGCGAATGACGCCCGCCCACTCGACGAGGAGCAAAGCAGAGCGACGCTCGCGTCACCGCTTTCCGCTGCTCGTCGGCATATCGGCATTTCGGGTCCTCGCGATCCCGAGCGCCGTCGTGCTCGTCGTGGCCGCGACGTTCTCGACGATCTACGTCGAGGGCCCGGATCTCCCGAACGGCGACATCTGGCGCAAGGTCGGTTTTCTCGGGCCCGTCCTCGCCGTCGTGCTCTTCATCTCGCCGCTCGCTGCGCTCGCGTGGCTCCGCGTGGTCGGGCGCATCGTGCGCGACGCGGTGGCGACTCGAGCCTCGGACGTCGAGCTCGGCGCCGACGGATTCGCGGTCTTGGGTGGGCGCGCTGCGGGCTTCACGCTCAACGAAGCGGAGCTCCGCCACGCCGAGATCACCTGGTCCGAGCAGAATGGACTGCGCGTCTCGACGGGAGCTCGCGCGCTCGCGATCCCGATCCCTCGAGATGCTTCGGAGCGCGCTTCGCTGCGCGCGCTCTTCGAGAGCTTGTGCGCGACGAAGCAAGGGACGCGCGTCGCGCGCCCGAAGCGCGAGCCCGCGGAGGTCGTGCACTGTCGCGGCTGTGGTGCGCCGCTCGCTCCATCGCGCGCGGCTCGCGTCGTGTGCGGGTTCTGCAACGAGAGCAACACGCTGCCGCAGACGCTGGTGGAGCGCGTCCTCGCGCTCGATGCCGTTCACAGCGCGCGCCGTTGGGACGAGCGGCAGCTCCGAGCGCTGCTGCGCCAACCGGGCGCGACGCTCGCGAACGCCGTCGTGTTCGTCGGTGGGTTCACGCTGCTCGCCGCGGCGTTCTCACACGCAGCGTGGTTGCTGCTCCTCGCGTTCACCGACGGCCTCGAGGCCGGATTGCCTCGCATGCCCGGGGTCGGACCGATCGCCCTCGGCTTGAGTTTCATCGTCGCGGGGGCCTCGCTTCGGTCCCTCGCGAGTCGCAGCGCGCTCCGCGTCTTGACGATCGGGCTCGCCGCCGAGCCGCCCGATCGACCAGGTGAACCGCACGCGTGTCGCGAGTGCGGCGGCCCGTTGCCCGAGCTCGCGGAGCACGCGTCGCTCGCGACGTGCGTCTACTGTCGAGCGGTCAACGTGCGCGCCGTCGAGGTGCGGCCGCAAGCCGACATTTTGGGCGAGCACCGCGCACCGAGTGAGGTCCTGCGCCTCGCCGCGCGGCGCAGGCGGATCGCGAGCGCGCTCGTCGTGTTCGGAGCGTTGCTCCTCGTCATCGGGGTCACGTGGCGGGTGAAGAGCACCTCGCTCGCGCTCGATCGCAGCCGCGCGGTCACGGTGCCCTTCGAACGGGTCCGCTCGTACGAGACGCGCGGGATGGTCGAGGTCGGTCAGGACGCCGCGGCGATCGAGCGGGTCCAGCGCTTCGACGAGACGGTGCTTACTCTATTGTCAGCCGATCGCGATCGAGTCGACGTCGTCGCGATGAACGACGAGACGACGCGCGTCTTCAGGTTGGGTGACCGCGAGCCTCGCATCACACGCGCGGCCCGGATCGCGCTTTGGTCGCGCATGGGTGAAGACCTCGTGACGTTGGATGGTCGCGGTGTGGTCGTCGTGCGCGCGAACGGCGCCGACACCATCCTCGTGAAGTGGCGCGAGCTCCAGGATCCGCTCGCGGTGGAGCTCTCTGCGGGGCCGGGCGACGCGCTCTTCGTCACGACGCGAGCGTCGCCCGAGGGGCACCTGCGCCTGCGCGAGCTCGAGCCCGGAGCAGGCGTCCACCGCGTGCGCGACGACGCGCGCGAGATCGCCCCGAGCGCCGACGGAGCGCGATCGGTCGTGACGACGTGGGTCGATGATCGCTGGCAGCTCGCGATGTTCGACGGCCTCGCGGAGTCGAACCAAGCGACGCTGCTCACGCAGGGCGCGGCGAGCGTGGGGTGTCCGACGTGGTCACCGGACGGTCGCGCCATCGCGTTCTTGAGCGAGACCGTGCGCGACACGATCCAGTTCTCCACGCGATACGGGCGCAGGCGACTCTACGCGTTGAACCTCGAGGATCGGCGTCTCTCCGAGCTCACCGCGGGAGGCAATCTGGAGGAGACGTGCCCCGTTTGGACCGACGATGGGATCTACGTCGTCGCGTCGGAGCAGGAGACGCCGACCGCGCCATTTCGGCGTACGGTGCTCCGCGTGCTGCCCTAGCACCTGCGGTCGTTGGTGGATCTTCTGCCGTCGTGGGCCGTACGTCGTTCCGGAGGTCGTGAATGCGTCGCTCGAATTGGATGTTGCCGTGTCTCGCGTTGTTGGTTGCCGCTTGTGAGGCTCCCTCGCAACCTACGCCGGTGTCAGCGAGCTCCGGCTCGGGGACGCGAACGTCCAGCGCGAGCGCGCCCAAGCCCAAGCCTCCGGCGTCGACGACGGCGCCGACTGCGAGCGCGCCGGTCTCTGCGCCGCCGCCCGTCGCTACGGTCGCGACGACGGCGAAGCCACCCGCGCGCGCCGGAGAGATGGCGAAGAGCTCGAACGCCTTCGGGCTCGACCTCTTCCAGAAGCTGCGCACCACGAGCCCCGCGAACCTGACGTTCTCGCCGACGAGCATCTCTGCCGCGCTCGCGATGACTTGGGGAGGCGCGGGCGGCGTCACCGCCGACGAGATGAAGAAGGTGCTGCACATCGAGGGATCGCAGGCCGACGGCGTGACCGCGATGGGTGGGCTCCTCAATTGGGTGGGCGCTCCGAACCAACCGCTCACCGTGCGCGTGGCGAATCGCTTGTTCGGCGCGAAGTCGTATCCGTTCAACCCCACCTACCTCGAGACCACGCGCACCGCGTTCGGCGCGCCGCTCGAGGTGATGGACTTCCAGGGTGATGCTTCCGGCGCGCGGACGCGCATCAACGGCTGGGTCGAGGACCAGACCGAGAAGCGGATCCGCGACCTCCTTCCCGAAGACGCCGTTCAGCCCGACACGCGGCTCGTACTCGTCAATGCGGTTTACTTCTTGGGCAAGTGGGCCTCCCCATTCGAGAAGGAGGCCACGAGCGACCAGCCCTTCTCGGTCCTCGGCGGCGCGAAGAAGAACGTGCCCACGATGCACAAGCTCGACACCTACGGCTACGCCGAGGTGGACGGCACGCAGATCGCCCGCATGCCGTTCAAGGGCAACGGCTACGCGATGTACATCCTGCTCCCGAAGGACGAGGCCTCCCTCGCCAAGCTCGAGGCCTCGCTCACTGGGGACTCCCTCGGCGAGATGCTGAAGAAGACGACTGACCAAAATGTAAGCATCGCGCTGCCGAAGTTCGAGCTCGCCCCGCCGAACGCGATGGAGCTCAGCGGGCCGCTCGCGACGCTCGGGATGCCGAGCGCGTTCGACTCCAAGACCGCCGACTTCAGCCTCATGTCCGAGAACGCGAAGAACGGCGCGCTCGTCGTGAGCCACGTGCTCCACAAGGCGTTCGTCAAAGTCGACGAGGAGGGGACCGAGGCCGCGGCTGCGACGGCGGTGGTCATGGGCGACGGCGCAGCCATGCCGCCGCAGGCCAAGGAGTTCATCGCCGATCACCCGTTCTTGTTCGTCCTGCGCGAGGAGACGACGGGGCTCGTGCTCTTCATGGGGCGCGTCGCCGACCCGAGCCGTTAGTCCCATCAAGCGCTTCGCGCTTGGAGAGAGCGGGGCTCCCGACGCTACGAGTAGCAGCGCGACCCGGGCAGGATGTCGAAGAGCGCCACGCGGCCAGCCTTTTTGGCGGTTTGGCGCGACGGGACCTCTACGAGCTTGCGCGCCGGCAGGAGCAGCCCGGTGAGCGAGCCGCCGTGTGCGCAGCCCGTGTCGACGCCGATCGCGTGCTCGCCGACATAGGGTTTGTCGAGCACGGTGTGCCCGAAAATCAGGGTCTCGGGGCCCGCCCAATGCCTGGCCCAAAAGGGGTAATTGGGCGGCGCCTTGGAAGGCCAATAGCTCTTCCTGTCGGGCGGTCGAATGCACTGAATGTGCAATAGGTGATAGGGGTCTTGCTCGGGGAGCGGGACTCCGGGATAGGCGCCCGCGTGGACCACGGCGGCGCCGTGCTCGGGGAGCGCGATGCGCACGGGCAAGGTCGCGAACCAATCGAGGTGTTCCTCCCCGAGCAGCGAGCGGGTGCGCGCGTGATCGGGCAGGCACCGCTCGGCGGGTCGGCGGCGCTGTTGGAGGTGCTTCTCCTCGTGGTTACCGAGGACGCACTCGTGTTGCATGGCGAGCTCGACGCACTCGCGGGGCTTGGGCCCGCGGTCGACGAGGTCACCCGCGAAGATGATCCGGTCGCCCGCGGACAGGCCCGCTCGATCGAGGAGATCGAGCGCCTCCTCGAAGCAGCCGTGCAGGTCGCCGATGATGAAGGTGTTCATGATTCGGGACGGAGGGACGGAGCGTAGCCGGGGCCCTGACAGTCGGCCCGTCACGCTCTCACCGCGTCGACCGACCTCCCCGCTATGTCGGCCCTTGCCCATGGAAGAACCCACGCCGTCGTCGTCACTCTGGCTCTCTCGGCGAGCGCGCTGGGTTGTCGCGAGGCCCCCGCTCTTCCGCAGAATCAAGAGGCGAGCGCACGCGCGAGCTCGACGTCGCGCCCCCCAAAGACCGTGTCGATCGCCACGTACAACGTGTTCTACGGCAACGCCGAGAAGAAGGACGGCCCGCCCGAGACCTGGGCTGACGCGGCGACGCTGCAGGCCGCCCGCGAGCTCGCGAGCGCCGATGTCATCGCCTTTCAAGAGACCAACCCAGCGTGGGCCGCGGCGCTCTCGGGTGCGCTCGCGAGCACGCACCCGCACTGCGTGTTTCATGATCCGGTGCGCTATCTCCCCGGTGGATTGGGGATCTGCGCGAAGGCCCCAATCGTCGAAGACAGGCTCATCGACTCACCAGTAGGGTGGTTCCCCGCGGAGAGCGCGATCATCGAGTTAGAGGGTATTCGGATCAGGCTCGTCAACGTGCATCTGAGGCCGGCTGTCGCGAACGTCGCGGAGTGGTGGCAGACCAACAAGGCGACGCGCGCCGAGCGAGCGACCGAGATAAGGGCCTATCTCGCGAGCGCCGGCGGGCCGCTCGATCTGCTCGTGGGAGACTATAACGACATTACTGGATCCGACCTCTTCGCCGAGCTCGCCGCGGCCGGGATGGACAGCGCCTTCGCGCTCAAGCCCAGCGGCAAGGCTACGTGGCGCTGGGCCGGGACCGACCTCCAGGCCGAGCTCGATCACGTCGCCTTCTCGAAGAGCCGATTCCGGCTCGTGGACATCCGAGTCGTTCGTGCAGGCCAGAGCGATCATGATCCGGTGATCGCGACGCTCGAGGGGGCGATATAGCGGAGCGACTTTCTCCGCGCTAAGGATCGCGCGTGCGACACGACAAGCGCTCCCTAAGCTGGAAATACCTGGCGCTCTGGGTCCCGGCCGTCGCCCTCGTCGCGTGCTCGCGCAGCGACGCTGAACCGACGCCGGCCTCGAGCTCGGCTGTCACCGAGGACGCGGACAGCGTGGACGACGCCTCGGCGACCGGAACACCCATATCGATGGCGCCCTCACCGAACGCGCGCCGCTCCTTTGCGTTTCAGATGCCGGCGATGCCGCCCATGCCGCCGTTCCCATCCTTCGGAGGTGGGCTCGGGCAGCTCCAACCGCACAACGCGACGCCGAGGATCGGCCGCGTGGCCGCGGGCGACGCCACGCTCCGCGACGTGCAGGCTGCGATCACCGCGCTCGGCTGCACAGCCGGCAAGACCGGTGTCGACCCGCTCGGTGAGATCGTCACGACGACCTGCGACAACCACAAATTCACGGTCTTCTTCGTCGGGCACGGCGGCAAGCTGCCAGCCCGCGACAAGCTCACGAAGCTCGCGTTCTCCGAGCCGCTCTACGCGAGCGGCGTGCTCCTCGCCGCGAGCGCCGATCTCGCAGTCGACGCGCCGCTCGCGAAGCAGCTCGTCGCCAAGCTGACCGAAGAGGAGCAGGGCTTCTCGTCGAGCTTCACGAGCTCGTTCACGAACATCGGCCCCGTGACGAGCAGCGCGAACGTCGCGAACGCGAACGCGGTCGTCGCGAGCATGGCCGCGGGCTTTCGTAGGTGCCTCAACCAATCGCTCAAAGACGAGCCGAAGATCGAGGGCAAGGTCGTCGTCGAGACGAAGGTCGGCCCGAACGGTGAGGTCCAGTCCGCGAAGGCAAAGCCAGGGTCCGCGCTGCCGAAGAGCCTCGTCGACTGCGTCGTCGCGCGCGTGAGCAGCGGGCAGTTCTCGCCCCCCGAGGGCGGCTCCGCGGTGCTGCAGATCCCCGTCTCGCTCGCCGGTCAGAGCGGCTCTTGAACGACGTTATAGCTTTCAGCGCCGCAAACCCCTTGGGCGCGCTCGCCGAGTCCGACGTGCGGTTCGTGGTCGAGCGCTTGGTGCGCGGCCCCGAGGGCGTGCTCGACGAGGCGAACGACCACGGAACGGAGCGGCTCGTCGGCGCGCTCATCGAGCGCGGCAACGACGAAGCGCACGCCGCCGAGGTCGTGTTCTTCGGGGCGAACTGCGCGGGCGATGCGCTCTCGCCGCTCTTCGAGCGCGCGGTGGATCACGCGCTCGCCGTCGCGAAGACCGAGTCCCCGCGCACCGCGATTCAGGTGTGGCTCTCGCCGCCGCTCGCGCACCTCGCTACGGCGCTCACGGCGCGCGGCTTCGCGCACGCGTTCTCGAGCTACACGATGAAGACCACGGACGCGCGGTTCGCGACGATGGCCCCGACGCTGGGCTTCAGCTTCATCGATTGGACCCCGACGTTCGACGTCGCCAGCGTGCACGCTGTGGTCCAGCGCGCGTTCGTCGACGTCCCCGGCAACCTCGGGCTGGACGTCGAGGCGCTGCGCGAGCGCCTCGCTGCGGCGTCGGCGCCGACGCGCTTGCTCATCGACGCCGATGGCGTCCTCGTCGGGGTGAGCCGCCTCGCGCGCGGAGCCGGAGAGCGACCCGTGGGCGTCATCCAAGTGCTCGCGCGAGATCCAGCGCGGCGTGGCGAGCGCCTCGGTGATGTCCTGCTCTCCGACGCGATGAGCACCCTCTACGCGCTCGGCGTCGACCACTTCGAACTCGAGGTCGTCACGCAGAACGCGAGCGCGCTGATGCTTTATCGGCGTCATGGCTTCGAGGTCGTCTCGACCGAGACCACCTGGCGCCGCGCGCTCGTGTGAGCCGCGCTCACGGCACGTCGAGGAGCTCGACCCGATCCACGTGCCCGAGGGCGAGGCGCTCTCCGCTCGGCGAGACCGCGAGGCACGTGAGAGAGCCCTCCTCGCGGAGCGTCTGCGTCGTGCTCTCGTTGGCGAGCACGAGACGCGGACCGTCGAGATAGACCAGGCGATCGCCCTTCACGAACGCGTAGCCGCGGAGGTCGTCGTCGAGCTTGTAGCGCGCGATCGCGCGAAGGGTCGGCGCCGTCGTGGAGCCCGTTGCGTCGGCTTGCGCGACGATGATCTCGCCGCGTGCAGCGAGGGCGAAGCGCCCGCTCGGCGCTGCGACCCCACCCCAGAACGCCGTGACGTCGAGCGCCGCAGCGCGGCCGCGCCCGCGTGGATCGAGCGGCGCGAGCAAGGGCTTGTCGAACACCCGAGAAATGAGCACGTGCGCCTCGTCGGCGAGCCAGACGACGCCGGCCGTGCGATCGGGAATGGGCCGCTCCGAGATGCAAGCGCCAGAGCGAAGGTCCCAGAGACGCAGGAAGCGATCGTTCGAGTCGCCGCTCGCGGTGAGCAGGCGCTGTCCATCGGCGGAGAAGGCGAGGCGCTTGCCGTTTCCCACGTGGGCGTCGAGTCGATGTCGGCGCGCGCCGGTGAAGTCAGCGACGAGCGCGCGGCCGCCGTCCACGACTGCGAAGAGCCCGCTCCGCCCCGAGGCCGCGAGGAGGTTCGTCGCGCTGTCGTACAATGTTGTAAGCGACTCTGGTGAAGCGAGCTCCATCCGCACGACGCGCTCGTCGTCGTGCACGAGGAGGTTCGCTTCGTCGGGCCAGACGAGAGCGCTCACCGCGCGCAAGCGCTCGCTCGACGGCGCCGGCTGCGACGCCGCCGACGTCGCCACGGGCCGCGCGGCTGAAGGGTCTCGCTCGAGCGGCGTGGGCGCTCTGTCGCCGAAGTCGGTGAGGTCGATCGCGCCGAGACGGCGCTGGCGCGCCGCGGCCTCGACGAGCGCGACGCGTGTTCGATCGGAGAGCGCGACCTTCGACTTCGCGCTCGGAACACGCCGCAGGACGAGCTCCGTGAGGGCGGTCTCTCCGAGCCCCTCGAGGGCCTGCGCGAGCAGCTCGAGCCTCATCGGGTGTTCGAAGCAGACCGCGCGGCTGAGCTCTCCGTCCGCGCCTCGATGGAGCTCGATGCGAGCCTCGAGCTGCAGCCGAAACACGAGCTTCTCGATCCCGGAGAGCCCCTCCACCTGACTCAGCACGACGGGCCAATCGAGATTCGATTGTCCAGAGTCGAGGACGAGCTCACGGAGCGACGTCGCGCCCTTCATGCGGGGTACGAACCCGCGCGGTGGGTCGCGCAGCACGAGGGCTCGCAACTCGGGGAGCTTGTCGGTCGACGCGAGCGCATCGAGCGCGTCGCGATCGCGGACAGCGCGCGCGTCGAGCCGCTCGATTCGCCAGGGCCTCGAGGCTTGCGTCAGGCAATCGAGCGAGGCCTCGTGCACGTCGACCTCGCGCAGCGAGCTCATCGCGGGATCGATCCAGAAGACGAAGCGCGCTTGGTCGGGTGGGAGCGGACTCGGCACGACGTGAGAGAGGCGCTCGATCGTGGCCCACGCCGCATGCGACCCGTGCGCGCGGACGTCGGCCTCTCTGCGGAAGGTCGTGCGGCATGCGACAGGGAAGCCACGAGCGAACTCGAGGCCGCTCTTCGTCAGGACCGGATCGAGTGGCCCGAGCCAGGAGCGTTCGGGCTCGGCGAGGAGCTCCTCGAGCCGAGCGCGGGCGCGCGCGTCGAGCTCGGGCCGGAGCTGCAGCGCGATGAGCTCGCCTCGCGGATCGCCGCGCGCCTGAAGAAAATCAGCGAGCACGGCGCGTGGCGCGTCGTCGTCGGGATGCGCATAGACCTCGGCGAAGAGCTCGTCGAGGGTCCGCGCCGTACCGCGCGGGGCCGGCGTCGCGCTCGCCGCGAGGGCCTTCGCGAGGTCCTCGAGCGCGGCTGCCTCTTCCGCGGTCGGGGTGACCAGCGCCGCGCGTCGCTCGTCTCGGAGAGCCTCTATCGCGTGCGCGCACCGTGCGTCGAGCCACGCGCGCTGCGTCTTTCGAATTCCCCAGCCCGCTCGACGCACCTCCTCCAGCGCCGCGACCGATCTCGGATCGGCCATTTCGACCAGGGTTTCGAAGATGAGCTGCCAAGTCGGGCGCGACGCATCCGACGTGTACGGAGCCTCGCGGACGAGCTCGAGCAGCGCGCTCGCGAGTCGCGGATCACGACCGCGCGCGGCGAGCTCTCGCACGCGCTCGGCTGTCGCGGCCATCGTCTCGCCCTTCAAGACGCCGAGCGCTCCGTCGGCGCCGAGCCGCGCGTCGAGCTCCCCAATCAACCCCGCGAGCCGCTCGAGAGGCCGACTGCGCCAAACGGTGAGCAGCGCTCCCAACGCCTCTTGATGGGCCCCCGAGTTTACGAGGGCGCACGCGTTCGCGAGCTGCGCTCCGCGCCCCCCTGATTGGACCTCTGCGCTCTTGGTCTTCGGCTTCGCGCGCGACTTGGCCATAGAGACAAGCTAGTCGTTGCTCATCGTGAAAGCCCAATACCAAAGCAACGCCACTACCGCGGTTGCGCTGGCACCGAGGGCGAGCAACGCGCGATAGCGCCCGGGCACAGCTGAGCCCCAATACGGGCAGGCGTCGTTGTGACCGACGCAACCTCCGCGTGCTGGTATGCCTCATTCGCCGCCGTTCGCGCATAGCTTGTCTCGCTGATTCGGCCCTTGACTGGCGTCTCACCGGATGAGCAGCCGAGTGAGCCTGCCCCTACAAAGACGAGCGCCAGGACGTTCACCGCCCTCGCAACAGGAGCGAACGCCCCGACGCTGGGACCCATTATCGACGTTGTCGCCATGGAGCTTGGTCGAGCACCACATCGTAGCTCATCCATGAACCGAGGCGGCCTTCTCGACGGCGGCGATGGCTCGTGCGACGTCGCGCTCGCTCGTTCGCCAATTGCACACGCTGATCCGCATCGCGCGTTTGGAGCGCCAAGTCGTCCCGCCGAAGAACGCTTCGCCGCTTGCGACGACGCGCGCGATGACCGCATCGGTGCGCCT
The DNA here is from genome assembly GCA_046351325.1 of Polyangiaceae bacterium. Taxonomy (GTDB): domain Bacteria; phylum Myxococcota_A; class Polyangia; order Polyangiales; family Polyangiaceae; genus Xiheicaenibacterium. The sequence continues at coordinate 238,055 of JAXLYR010000004.1, forward strand.
GTCGTGGTCGGCCTCGGTCGCGCCTGGGGCCGAGCTCTCGAAGCGCACGAGCCCCTGATTCAGCGTAGGTCGCCACAATACGGTAGCGCCTGGGATATGCGCCATTCCGTCGACGAGCGCGCGAGCGTGCTCGCAGGTGCGGTCGATCATCGCAGCCAATTGGTCGCGACCGAGCTCGCGGAGCGCGGCATAGAGCGCAAAGCCCCGGGCGCGCCGCGACCAGTCGGGGTTCCAATCGAGCTGGTCGCGCGCGATCGGATCGTGCGTCAAATAGCTGGCCCGATGCGACATCGCGGCGCGGTGCGCTTGCGGCTGGGACACGAACGCGAGCCCGCAGTCATAAGGTACATTGAGCCACTTGTGCGCGTCCGTCGCCCAAGAGTCGGCGTCCTCGACTCCGAGGATGAAGGGACGCTTCGACGGTGACGCTGCTGCCCAGAGACCGAACGCGCCGTCCACGTGGACCCAAGCACCCGCCGCGTGCGCTATCGGGATGAGCGTCGCGAAGTCGTCGAACGTCCCTGTGTTGATGTCGCCCGCCTGGAGGACGACGATCGTCGCCTCACCGCGCGCCTCGTCGAGGGCGCGCGACAGCGTCTCGACCGACAGCCGCGCTTCGTCATTGGACGGTAAAACTCGCAGCGTCGCGCGGCCCAATCCCAAGAGGCGCGCCGCGCGCTCGATCGAGCCGTGCGCGGCGTCGCTGGTCAGGATGCGCAGCCTCGGCGCGCCATGGAGGCCGCGCTCCTCTACATCCCAATCACGCGCCGCGAGGAGCGCGTGGCGCGCTGCGGCCAAGCACGTAAAGTGCGCCATTTGACAGCCCGTCGTCAGCGCGAAGCTGGCGTGCTCCGGCAAAGACAGGAGCGCCCTCGCCCAAGCGCCGGCGACCTCCTCGACGACGGCGGCCGCGGGCGCACAAGCATGTAGAGCCGCGTTCTGATCCCAGACAGAGGCCAGCCAATCCGCAGCCGTCGCCGAAGGCAGCGAACCACCTATCACCCAGCCGAAGAAGCGGCCGCTCGCCGACCCGAGCAGCCCACCCGAGACATCGGCGACCAGCTCGTCGATGACTTGAACGGCGTCTAATCCATGTTCGGGGAGCGGTCTCGAGAGGCGCGCGCGGAGCGTCGCCAGATCCGCGGTCGCGCCAGTCGGTGCGACGTCGAGCGCGCCGAGGTGGGTTCGCGCGTGCTCGAACGCGCGGCCGAGCGCCGCGAGCGCAGGGTCCGACTCATTGGATACAGGTCTGTTCGCCATTGCGACGACACCCATAGTGGTCATTCCGCTACAGGCCTATCCGGATCTTGCGATGGAAGCGGCGCTCGCGCGCGCCGCGAGCACCCAATGACGAAACGGCAACTCGGAACGGGGTTGGGGCCCGGTTCGCTCTGCGGGCCATGTCTTTTTCGCCTCTGGCGAAAAGGTTGGCACGTGTGAACTCGACTGCGCGCGGACCGAGCCCTAGAACGGCAGCCACGATGAGCACCCCCTCCGTCCCGCGCGTGAAGGACTCGAGTTGGCTCGGCAGCTTCGGTCCGACGACCGCGGAGCGCCTCGCGTTCCAGCGCGATCTCGCGGCCCGCTCCGAGCCGCTCGTGCGCGGTCGCGTCCTGCATTTGCCCGTCTATTTCCCCTGCACCGCGGAGGCCGCGCACGACGTGCTCGTCACCCACGCGAAGAGCTTCGAGAAGTCGCCGGGGCTGCGGATCTTGCTGCATCACCTCGCGGGCCAGGGCCTCTTCACGAGCGAGGCCGCGCTGTGGAAGACGCAGCGAAAGATGATGTCGCCGCTCTTTCACCCCGCGCCCATCCAGCGATACGCGGACACGATGCGGCTCGTCGCCGAGCGCGCAGCGGACGCGCTGCATGACGGCCAGTCGATCGACGTCGCGCACGAGACGACGCGGATCGCGATGTCGGTCGTCGGCAAAGCGCTCTTCGACGTCGACACCTTCGACGAGGCCGACGAGCTCGGCGCTGCGCTGACGACGGCGCTCGGCTGGGTGAACAAGAACCTCGCGCACCCCGGGCTCGTCGCGCACGTCCTCGCGGGCGACGCCTCTTCGGCGCTCGCGTCGAAGACGAGCGGTCGCGTGCGCGCCCTCTTCGAGAGGATCAACGCGGAGGTCAAAGCGCCGTTCTCGCTCCCTGGTGTGCGCTCGCCCGAGCTCGCCGCGGCGGTCGGGCTCGTCGACGATCGCGTGCAGCGCATGATCGACGACCGCCGGCGTCAGGGCCTCTCGCGACAAGATCTGCTTACACTCTTGTTGACGGCCAACGACCCCGAGGACCCGACCTCGAAGATGAGTGACAAACAAGTTCGTGACGAGGCTGTCACTCTATTCGTCGCCGGCCACGAGACGACCGCGACCGCGCTCGCGTGGTCTTTCTATCTATTGGCCAGACACCCCGACGCGCTCGCGCGGGCCCGCGCCGAGGCAGACGCCTTCCCCAAAGGGCCTATCGAGAAGTGGGAGCCCGAGCGGCTCGCGTTCTGTACGCGCGTCTTCCGCGAGGCGATGCGCATCTATCCGCCAATCATGATGTTGCCGCGCCGGTCGCTCGAGACGGTCACGATCGCCGGCGTGACGCTGCCCCCGCGCTCGCTCGTGTTCCTCAGCATCTACGGGCTTCATCACCGCGCGGACGTCTACCCCGAGCCCACCCGCTTCGACCCGGATCGCTGGCTCCCCGAGGTCGAGGCGACGCGACACCGCACTTCTTATCTGCCATTCGGCGCCGGCCCGCGGATCTGTCTCGGGATCCACTTCGCCATGATGGAGGGGCCGCTCGTCCTCGCGAAACTCTTGCAGCGCTGGAGCTTCGAGATCGATCCGCACAAGACCATAGAGCCCGACGACTTCGCCACGCTCCGCCCCAAAGGTGGAGTGCCCGCGGTCGTCCGCGCTCGGGCCTCGTGAGCCTCGTGATCAGCCCTTCGCGCTTGTGGGGACGACGACCTCGAAGTCCTCGATGACCGGATTGGCGAGCAGCTGATCGCTCATCTTGGTGAGTCGCGCGCCGAGGTCGGCGGAGCTGTCGTCGAGCTCGATCTCCACGAGCTTGCCGATGCGGACGTCGCGCACGCCCTCGAACCCCATGGTGCCGAGCGCGCGGCGAACCGCGTCGCCCTGGGGATCGAGCACTTCGGGCTTCAGTCGAACGTAGACAGTGGCCTTCACGAGCGGCGGTTTCGCATCACGCGGCGCCGGAGACAAGCGCCTCGACGGCCGCGCGCAGGCGCGCGAGTGGTTCGCCGAAGTCGGGCGTGAACGTCGTCCCGGTGATGGCCTCGTAAGCGGCGATGTAACGCGCGCTCGCCTCGACGCGGATGTCGTCGGGGATCGCCGGGATCGGTCCGTCCCCGGTGAAGCCCTGGCCCGCGAGCCATCGGCGCACGAACTCTTTGTCGAAGCTCTCGGGCTCGGCGCCGGCCGCGACGCGCTCGGCGTACGAGCTCGCGAACCAGAACCGCGACGAGTCCGGCGTGTGGATCTCGTCGATGACGACGATCTCTCCGTCGGGCGCGAGGCCCAGCTCGTACTTCGTGTCGGCGAGGATGAGACCGCGCTCGGCGCAGAGCGCCTGACCGCGCTTGAAGAGCGCGAGCGCGAGCTCGCCGGCGCGGTCGAACACGTGCGGCTCGATGCGTCCCTCGGCGAGGAGCTCCGCGCGCGACACCGAAATATCGTGACCGCCTTTGGGAGCTTTGGTGGAGGGCGTGAGGATCGGCGCGGGCAGCGGATCGTTCTTGCGGAGACCGTCGGGGATCGCGTGCCCCGCGAACGTGCGCTCGCCGCGCGCGTAGGCCGTCCAAATGCTCGTCGACGTCACGCCCGTCAGATAGGCGCGCACCACCATCTCGACGGGGAGCGGCGTGCACTCGCGCGCGACGATCGCCTGCGGATCGATCACGCGCACGAGGTGATTCGGGGCGATGTCGCGAGTCCTCTCGAACCACCACGCGCTCACCTGATTGAGGACTTGCCCTTTGAGCGGCAGGGTCGTGAGCACGCGATCGAAAGCGCTTATGCGATCGGTCGTAACGAGCAGTCGCGTGCCGTTTGGCAACGAGTAGTTGTCGCGGACTTTACCCTCGTAATAGCGCCACGACGCCGGGGCTCCGATGAGCGCAGGAGCTGCGCTGTCGAGGGTGTGCTTGAGTCCAGCCTGGAGCCTCTCCCGATCGACCATGAGCGGCTCGTACACCGGACTTCGCTCGCGCTGAACCCCCTTGTCGACAGAGGCAACGTTCAGCGAACCCCCCGCGCGCGCGACGTGGTAGACCGCCGCCCCATGAGCACCCGAAAGAAGATCGCAATCATCGGAGCCGGCAACATCGGTGGCGAGCTCGCCAACCTCGCCGCGCAGCAAGAGCTCGGCGACGTCGTCCTGTTCGATATCCCGGCGAAGGCCGACTACGCGAAGGGCAAGGCGCTCGACCTCGAGCAGAACGGCGCCGTGCTCGGGTACGACGTCAAGATCACCGGCACCGGCGACTGGAAAGACTGCGCTGGTGCGGACGTCATCATCGTGACCGCAGGCGTGCCCCGCAAGCCCGGTCAGAGCCGCGACGATCTCGTGGCCACCAACCTCCCCATCATCCGCAGCGTCGCGGACGGCGCCAAAGAGCACTGCCCGAACGCCTTCGTCGTCGTCATCTCGAACCCGCTCGACGCGATGGTCTACGAGTTCCAGCGCCGCACCGGCTTCCCCAAGGAGAAGGTCGTCGGCATGGCGGGCGTGCTCGACAGCGCTCGCTTCGCGCTCTTCCTCGCGCGTGAGACCGGCTTGAACGTTCGCGACGTCCGCCCGATGGTCCTCGGCGGTCACGGCGACGACATGGTCCCCGTGCTCAGCGCGACGACGTGGTCAGCGGCGTCCTCGTGACCCACTTCGTCGCGAAGGAGAAGCTCGACGCGGCGGTGGCGGCCTGCGCACCGGCGGCGGCGAGATCGTCAAGCCTATGGGCACGAGCGCTCTATTACGCGCCGGCCTCGGCCGCGATCGCGATGGCGCGCGCGTACCTCTTCGACCAGACCGCCTGCTCCTGCGCCGCCTACCTGTCGGCCACGGCCCGATCCTACGTCGGCGTGCTCGTCGTCCTCGGCGGCAAAGGCGTGGAGAAGATCGTGGAGCTCGAGCTCTTCCGCCGACGAGAAGGCCATGCTCGCGAAGAGCGTCGCCAGCGTTCAGGGTCATCGACGTCGTGAAGAAGAGCGTCTGAGTCGCGCCCAGCAGTTAGCTAGGCGCTGACCTTCTTCGTCTTCTTCTTCGAGCCGCCAGCTTTCTTGCTGGCGGCTTTCTTCGTCGCGGTCTTCGAAGCCGTCTTCTTCGGCGTGGCCTTCTTCGTGGCCTTCTTGGTCGCGACCTTCTTCGTCGAGGCCTTCTTCGAGTCGGCTTTCTTCGACGTCTTGGTCTGCGCCGCCGTCTTTTTGACGTGGGGTGCGGTGGTGGACTTCTCCGTCGTCGCGTCCTTGGGCGGGTCGATCTTCGTCGTCGCGGCGCCGCCTGTCGGCTCGGTCGCGGGCGCGGCAGCCTGCGTCGCAGTCGTCGTCGTCTCGGCGGGCGCGGTCGCCCCCGACGTCGGCGTCGTCTCGGTCGATGTCGATGTCGACGTCGACGTCGAAGTCGATGCTGCGTTATTGCTTACAGCGCTGTCACTCGTCGCGGGCTGCGTCGTCGCAGGCTCTGTCGTCGCGGACTGTGTCGTCGCGGGCTGTGCGGTCGCAGCGGTCGTCGCGACGGGCGCGTTCTTCGCCGCTTGCTTGCGCAGGTACTCGAGCGCGTGCGTGAGGTGAGCCTCCGCGACGACGTGCCCGACCTGGCGCGACTCGACCTCGTTGGGCCAGCCGACCTTCTTCAAGAGCGCCGCGAGCTCACGACCCTTTTCGGCCGTGTCGTCGCGCGAGGCGACCCCGACGAAGATGGGCGGTCGATTGGTCGTAGCCTTCGCGATCGTGTCCGAACCCTTCGGCGCGGAGCCGCCCGCGAATACGGCATAGCCGTCGACATCGAGCTTGCCGCGGAGCGCGAGCGAAGAGGCGTAGTACGCGCCATTCGAGAAGCCCATGACGAAGACCTCGTCAAAGGGAGCTCCCTCGCGCTTCTCGATGAACTCGCGCGCGGTCGTCCACTCGGCGAGCACGCTCTCCTCGTAGTCCTTGCGCGCGCCCTCGGACGTGGGCCACGCCACCTGATCGTTGCGGCGGCCCGGGCCCGCGCCGACGCGACCGTGCGGGGCCAGCACGCTGAACCCGAGGCGTTTGCCAGCGGCCTGCATCCCCTTTTGCAGGTTGTGTTGCCAACCCGACCCGACGTCCGTGAGCCCGTGCAGGAAGATCACCAGCGTGCGGCGACCGCTCGTCGGTGCGGGGTTCGCCGCGTAGCAGACGCCGTTCGGCAGCGTCTCCACTTCCTTGGTGCACCAATCATCGTAAGCGGCAGTCGGAGAAGCTGCTGCGGTCGGCGAGCCTGCTGCGGCCGGCGAGGCCGCTGCGGTCTGCGACGCTGTGGCTTTGCTCGAAGCCTCTGCCTCGTCAGCGCTGGCGGCCGGGGCGCACCAGAGCGCCGGCGCCGCGACGGCGACCACGGTTGCGACGAACTTCAACGCTGTCCGGAGGCCCATGGCGATTCGCATACTCGAACCTCGGAGAAAGGGAAACTACCCGGCTATTCAGTCGACCGCGCGGCGGTGCCGTCGATGGACTGCGCACCGATGAAGCATGTTATCCACGTTCGATATGGCCGTTCACAACGAGACAGACGTCCTCGCCGAGGTCCGTCAGAACCCCTCGGGTAAGGTCAAGGTCGCGATCAGCGATATCGACGGCATCCTGCGCGGCAAGTACTTGCACAAGGACAAGTTCCTGCAAGCCGCATCGAGCGGCTTCGGGTTCTGCAACGTCGTGTTCGGCTGGGACTCCGGCGATATTTGTTATGACAATATCGCTTATACCGGTTGGCACTCCGGCTACCCCGACGCCCTCGCGCGCGTCGACCTATCGACGTATCGGCGTGTGCCTTGGGATCGCGAGGTCCCGTTCTTCCTCGCCGACTTCCCTCACGACGACCCCGCGCGGCCTCGCGTGCCGTGCCCTCGCAGGCTGCTCCGCGACGTCCTGCATCGCGCGACGGAGCTCGGCTTCACCGCGAAGGCCGGGCTCGAGTTCGAATGGTTCAATTTCAAGGAGACGCCGGCCGCGCTCGCCGAGCGTGGTCACACCGCGCCGCGCCCGCTGAGCCCCGGGATGTTCGGCTATTCCCTTTTGCGGATGAGCCAGAACAGCGATTACTTCAACGCGCTGATGGACGAGCTCGCGGCCTTTCGCGTGCCGATCGAGGGCCTGCACACCGAGACTGGGCCTGGCGTCTTCGAGGCCGCGATCCTCTATTCGGACGCGCTCGAGGCGGGTGATCGCGCGACGCTTTTCAAGGCCTCGGCCAAGGAGATCGGCCACCGATTCGGGATCATGCCGAGCTTCATGGCCAAATGGAGCGAGAAGCTGCCGGGCTGCTCGGGCCATACGCATTTGAGCCTTTGGCGCGGAGACTCCAATGCGTTCTTCGACGACTCCGATCCTCACAAGATGAGCGCGACGATGAAGAGCTTCATCGCCGGCGTGCTCACGCTCCTGCCCGATATCCTGCCTTTCTTCGCCCCCACGGTGAACAGCTACAAGCGGCTCGTCGATGGCTATTGGGCGCCCACCAAACCGACTTGGGGGATCGACAATCGCACCGTGGCAATTCGGGTCATCCCCGGCAGCGCGAAGTCCACGCGCGTCGAGGTTCGCGTCCCGGGCTCCGACGTGAATCCCTATCTCGCGCTCGCGGGCGCGATCGCCGCTGGGGTTTACGGCGTCGTCTCCGGGCTCGAGCTCGACACACCCGCCGTGACGGGCAGCGCATATACGGAGTCGAGCGCGCCGCGCCTGCCGCGCGACTTGGGTGAGGCGACGGAGCGACTCGCGCGCAGCGAGCTCGCCCGCACGCTCTTCGGCGCGTCCTTCGTCGATCATTTCGTGGCGACACGCCGCTGGGAGTGGCGCCGCTACCAAGACGCTGTGACCGATTGGGAGCTCGCGCGCTACTTCGAGATTGTATAGGGTGCGGCCTCATGGCCGACCCGGTGTTTCCTCCTCGTCCTCCGCGTGACGGCGCGCTCGCGCGCTTCAGCTTCCCCACGACGATCCACTTCGGCGCAGGCGCGCGCCACAAGGTCCCTGACAGCGTCGCCGCTGCAGGGGTGAAGCGACCGCTCGTCGTCACCGATCGAGGCGTGGCAGCGCTGCCCATGCTCGGCGAGCTCACTGCGTCGCTCACTGCGCGCGGCCTCGCCGTCGCGACCTTCTCGGAGATCTTCGGCAATCCGGTCGAGTCGCAGGTGACCGCGGGCGTCGCTGCGTTCAAGCAGCACAACGCGGATGGAATCGTCGGGCTCGGCGGTGGCGCGGCGCTCGACGTCGCCAAGGCGATCGCGCTCATGGTCCATCACCCGGGCAAGCTCTTCGACTACGAGGACGACCTGCCGGGCGCGCGCCCCTTCGATCAGGAGATCCCGTATTGGGTCGCGATCCCCACGACCGCCGGCACGGGGAGTGAGGTCGGCCGCAGCTCCGTCGTCTCGGACGACGTGACGCACCTCAAGAAGATCATCTTCTCGCCGCGCCTGCTCGCGAAGGAGGTCTTCGCCGACCCCGAGCTCACGTACGCGCTGCCCCCGTCGATCACCGCCTCGACCGGGATGGACGCGCTCACCCACTGCGTGGAGGCCTTCCTCGCGAAGAACTATCACCCAATCTGCGACGGCATCGCCCTCGAGGGACTTCGCCTCTCCGCGAAGAGCCTCGCGCGCGCCGTCGCCGAGCCTCGCGACTACGACGCTCGCTCCGACATGCTGATGGCGTCGATGATGGGCGCGATCGCCTTCCAGAAGGGGCTCGGCCTCACGCACTCGTGCGCGCACGCGCTCGGCACCGTCGCCGACATGCACCACGGGCTCGCGAACGGCGTGATGATCGACTACGCCCTCGCGCACAATATCGGCGTAGCGGCGGACCGATTCCGGATCATGGCGCAGGCCGCCGAGCTCCCCGACACGACGCCGCAGGGCTTCTTGACCTGGCTCGCCAAGCTCAAATCCCAGGTCGGCATCCCCGCGAACCTGCGCGCAGCCGGCGTCGACGCGAGCGCGCTCACCCGCCTCGTCGAGGTCGCGACCGCCGACGCCTGTCACCCGAACAACCCTGTCCCGGTGACGGCGCAGGACTTCGAGCGCATCTTCCGCGCTGCGCTCTAGGGCCTCGAGTCCGATGTCCGCGACGAGCGCTCGGCTGCGTATCGGCGTATCGGCTTGCATCATGCACGCCGATCCGGCGCGCACGATCTTCCACGGCAAGCCCCTCTATTACGTAGAGCGCTCGATGCTCCGCTGGGTCGGCAGCCAGGGCGCGCTCGCGTACCTCGTCCCCGATCCGATGGGCGACGAGGCTCTCGCGGCCGATCTCGCGGCCGACCTCGACGGCCTCGTGCTCTCGGGCGGCGTGGACGTCGCGCCCCAGACCTACGGTGAAGCTCCGTCTAGGCCGGAGTGGGCCGGCGACCCCGTCCGCGACGCCTACGAGCTCGCGCTGATTCGGGCCTTCGTCGCGATGAAGAAGCCAGTCCTCGGCGTGTGCCGCGGCCATCAAGTGCTCAACGTCGCGTTCGGCGGCACGCTCTATCAGGATATTCGAACCTACGTCGAGGGCTCGCTCGTGCACCGCGACGCCGACGTCTACGACTCGCTCGCGCACGAGATCGACCTCGTCCAGGGCTCGTCGCTCGCGGCGCTCTATCCCGGTATCGGGCGCGCGCGCGTCAATACGGTGCATCACCAAGCGGTGAAGGACGTGGGACCGCGCGTGATCGTCGAGGCTCGCTCGACCACCGACGGCGTGGTCGAGGCTCTGCGCGTCGAGGGCGAGCCCTGGGTGCGCGGCGTCCAATGGCACCCCGAGTTCGCGCACGCGATGCGCGTCCCAGCGCCCGGTGAGGCGCCGCCGCCCGATCCTTCGACGCTCGACAACGCCCCGCTCCTCGCGGACTTCATGGCGGCCGCGCGCGAACGTCGCGGCTCGCCTGTGTGACCAATCAACGATATGGTCCGGCCCCATGGCGCATACGATCGAAGTCGCGAAATCAGGTCGGGCCACGTGCCGCGCGTGCCGTAAGCCCATCGCCAAGGGTGAGCTCCGCTTCGGGCTCGAGACCCCCAATCAATTCGGTGACGCCGGGGACACCTCGTTCATGTGGCATCACCTGAGCTGTGCGGCCGGCAAACACCCACTCGATCTGAGGGACACGCTGGCTGGCTTCACCGGTGAGGTCCCCGATCGCGCCGCGCTCGACGCGACGATCGCCGACGCGGCGAAGAAGCTGCCGCCGCCCACGCCCTTCGCCGACAAGGCCCCGACAGGGCGCGCGTCGTGTCTCGGCTGCGGTGAGAGCATCGCGAAAGCTGCGCTCCGCGTCGCCATCGAGCGCCAGATCGAGCGCGGTATGACCACCACCAAAGGGGTCGGTTATCTCCACCCCAAATGCGCCGCTGCCTACGTCGAAGAGCAGGGCGGTAATCACGAGTCTCTGACCGAGGGCCTCCGCAAGAACACGCGCGATCTGAGCGCGGACGAGCTCGACGCCCTCTTCGCCGAGGTCTAATCCCTTATGAAGCTGCAAATCATCAACCCCGCCAACGGCGAGGTCCTTCGTCAGGTTCAGCACGACACCTCCGAGACCATCTCGCTCAAGCTCGCGCGCGCCCGCGCAGCGCAGCCCGGGTGGGCCGCGCGCCCGCTCGCCGAGCGACTCGAGATCTTGCGTCGCTTCAAGGACATCGTCGCCGCGCGCAAGGCAGAGCTCGCGGCCGTCACGACCAGCGAGGTCGGTAAGCCTATTTCCCAATCGAACAACGAGATCAACGCACTCAACGGCCGAATCGAGTTCTTCCTCGAGCACACGGCGCGCGCGGTCTCGGAGGACAAGGTTTGGGACGACGCGGCGTCGCGCACCCGCGAGGCCATCGCGTACGAGCCGCTCGGCGTCGTCGCGAACGTGTCGGCCTGGAATTATCCGTACTTCGTGGGCAGCAACGTGTTCGTGCCCGCGCTCGCGACGGGCAACACCGTCCTCTACAAGCCGAGCGAGTTCGCGACGCTGACGGGCCTCGAGCTCTCGCGCGCCCTCCACGAGGCCGGCGTCCCCGAGGACGTCTTCGTCCCGATCGTCGGTGACGGCCAAGTCGGCGCGGCGCTCGTCGACGCGCACGTGAGCGGCATCTTCTTCACTGGGTCGTACGCGACAGGGGTGAAGATCGCGCGCGCCGCAGCGGGCCGCATGGTGCCCGTGCAGCTCGAGCTCGGCGGCAAAGATCCGGTCTACGTCGCGGATGACGTCGACATCGACTCCGCCGCAGCGGGGACCGCGGACGGCGCGTTCTACAACACCGGGCAGAGCTGCTGCGCGGTCGAGCGCATCTACGTCCACGAGAAGATCTACGACGCGTTCGTCGCGCGCTTCGTCCAAGAGGTCAAAGGCTTCAAGGTCGGTGATCCGACGGACCCGAACACCTATATCGGTCCGCTCACGCGCGAGGCTCAGCTCGCCGTCCTCGAGGCGCAGGTCGCCGACGCGCGCGCCAAGGGTGGTGAGGTCCTCACCGGCGGCTCGCGCATCGCGAAGCCTGGCTTCTGGTTCGAGCCGACCGTGGTCGCGCGGGCCAATCGCGAGATGCTCCTCATGAGGGAGGAGTCCTTCGGCCCCATCATCGGCATCGAGGCCGTCTCGTCCGACGAGCAGGCGCTCGAGAAGATGAACGACACCGACTACGGTCTAACGGCAGCGGTCTACACCCATGACGAGGCCCGCGCCGCCAAGCTGCTCCGCGGCGTCAACGCAGGGTCCGCATATTGGAATTGCTGCGACCGCGTCAGCCCGCGACTCCCCTGGTCGGGGCGCGGACACTCCGGCATAGGACTCACGCTCAGCGAGCACGGCATTCGGGTGTTCACCCGCCCGAAGGCATGGCACCTGCGGCGCCCCTGAGGCGACTGGCGTCCTGGGGCGTTCGTCGCGAAAGCGCTCCGAACCAAAACGCACCACGGAGACACGGAGTCGCGGAGAAGAACTTGTAGGCGAGCTGGCGCTTTTCGCCGATCGATTGGGCACCTCGGGTGCCCACGTCACTTCGGGGTTCTTACGAGCTCTTGCAGGACGCCAACAAGGATATGGGTGTCCTTCTCCACGCCTGCGTAATCATCCGGGCTCGCGTACATGTCGCGATTCCGCTGAATTCGCTCTAGGCGGGCAGTCATGCGCTCACACATGTCGAGCAACGAGCCCTCCCACGGATGGTATCGCTCCAGCCAGATGGACTCGGCCGGTGCGTAGATTACCTCCTCACGCCAGCTCCAGCCGCGGGCCTCGAGGCCAGCGAAGAGCCGTCGCACTTCGTCTGAGGTGAGCGCCATGCGAGGAGCTACAACTGAGCAGTCTGGTTATTCCGGTCTCGCCGGTCGCGAAAGCGCTCCGAACCAAAACGCACCACGGAGACACGGAGTCGCGGAGAGGGGCCTAGACTAGGCCGGGGATTGGGCCGCTCGAGTTGTCGCCGAAGTTCTGCATGTCGTGGCCCATCGCCTGCGCGATCGACACGAGCAGGTCGGCGTGGCGGCGGCCGTTCGTGTTCAGGAGTCGACCCGTCGAGATGCGGCCGCCCGCCTTGCCGGCGAGGACAAAGGGCATGTCGTCGTGGAGGTGCGTGTTCCCGTCGCAGACCTCGGTGCAATAAAGGACGATCGAGTTGTCGAGCATCGTGCCGTCGCCCTCGGGGCGGCTCTTGAGCGCCTCGAGGAGATAGGCAAACTGGCTGACCCAATATCGGCCTTGTTTGACGAAGGCATCGAACTCGCGCTTCCCGTAGTCGTGTGAAGCGCCGTAGTGCGACGCCTGGTGACTGCGCATGTCGAAGCCCGGGTCGTACATTTCGGTGTTGGGGAAGCGGCTCATGATGAGCTCGCTCGTGTGCTGTGAGGCCTGGATGACACCGACCTTGGTGAGGCCACACGCCATCGCCAACACCATGAGGTCCATTTGGGCCTTCAGCGTGTCGGGGAAATACGTCGGATCGTAGAAGGTCTGGTCGGTGAGGCCGCCGACGTCGAGCGCGGGCTCGCAGGCGCCCATCGAGCCGCCCCCGCCTGTGCCGGTGTCTACGGTCTTGATGCGCTTCTCGACCTCACGCAGCGACTCGAGGTGGAGATCGAGCTTGGCGCGCTCCGTGTTGCCCAATCGATCGCGGTAGGTGTTCAGCTCGGCGAGGGCGCCGTCGATGACGCTGACCTCCTTCGGATCGGGGCCAGTCGGCTGGTTTGGCTCGTTGTTCGAGGGCGGCGGCGCCCCTTCGAAGAGGAGGTCGAACGCGCGGCGCGGGTCGTCCTCGGGCGTGATGCTGACACCCGGCGCGGTATAGGAAACATGCTTGTCGCCGGACGCATTGTTCACGTTGGCGTGAGCGCCCAAATAGAGGTGTCGGAAGGGGGCGTCGGCGCCGACCGAGTCCGCGAGGACCTGATCGATCGAGCGACCATTGCCGCCATCGGTCGCGGTGAGCAGCTTCTTCGCCCCGCCCGGGTGGCTGCCCGAGTCGGTCGGGCCCATCGTCAGGCCATTGAGGAATACGCAATCGTCTTTGTAAGCCGCGAGCGGCTGTTGGAGCGCGCCTAGCTGGAAATCATGCTCCGGGCCTGTCGCGTGCCAGAGGCTCGGGTCCCCATTCTGGCTTTGTCCGGCGACCCCATCTGGGTGGTAGTAGATGATGAGTCGCTTGGCGAACCCTGCCTCGGCGCGCAGCGCTTTGGGGTCCAACCATCGAGCGAAGGGCAACGCGAGCCCGGCAGTCCCGAGCATCCTCAGCAGCGTGCGGCGCGAGATCGTGCGGGACATGCTCATTTCCTCACGGCGAAGGCGTTGACCTGGGTCAAGGACACGAGGAGCTCGAGCGGGTCGTGCTCGCTCTCGTCGAAGCGATCCATCAGCGCGGCGACGGTCGGGTCGTCGTCGGCGGTCTCGAGGCGGCCAGTCGTGAAGCGCTGGAGTTGCTGGACGAAGCAACGTCGGACTTGGCCGCTCGAGGCGAGCAACCCACCGAGCTCCGGCAACGTCGAGAAGGGCAGAGGAGACTCGCCGTTCTTCCACCCCTCGGAGTACGTGAGCTGCCCAGTCGCGTCGATCGCGCTGCCGTTATCGGTGTCGCGCCACGCGCCGACCTCGTCGAAATGCTCGAAGCCGAACCCGATGGGGTCGATGTTGCGATGGCACGAGGCGCAGAACGGATCGGCCATGTGTTGCTCGAAGCGCTCGCGGGTCGTCGCGTTGGGGTCCACGTCCGGGACCGAGCCGCCATTCGGGGGCGGGGTCCCGAGCTCCATGCACATGAGCCGCGTGCGGACGAAGACGCCGCGACGCACGGGTGAGCTCTGGTTGGAGTGCGAGTAGCTCGCGAGGATGCTGCCCGACGCAAGGATGCCGGCGCGCCGACTCTCGGGTAGCAAACCGCCAGCGTCTGCGCCGTACCACGTGGCGAGGCGCGGCTCGGCGAGCGTGTGGTCGCCGACGAAGAGATCCTCGAAGCGGTGAGAGTCGAAGAAGACGCCCTCGACGAAGCGCTGCGTCTCGGTCGCCATCTCTTGCGCGAGGTCCTGATCGAAGTCGTCGCGTACGCCCTTGTCGATCCCGATGATGCGCTCGACGCCGAGCCACATCATGGTGAAGCGCCCAATCTGATCGCGCGCGCGCGGGTCGGCGAGGAGCCGGCGAGCCTCACGCTCGTAGTCGGCGGGCGTCTCGAGATCACCACCCTCGGCGGCGTCGAGGAGCGCGTCGTCGGGAGTCGTCCCGATATAGGCATAAGAGAGGAGCGTCGCGACCTCCCAAGGCTCGAGCTGGTAGGTGCCAGGCGTGAGCTCTTTCCCAATCTCGGAGCGGTAGAGGAACCACGGCGACTCGAGCACGACGCGCAGCCAAACCTCGAGTCCATCGCGCACGGTGGGCTGCGAGGTGATGAGCGCGAGGGCGCGCTGGACCTCGGCGTCGTCGAGCGAACGGCGATATGCGCGCCGGCCGAACTGCTCGACGAAGGTCGCGATGCACGGGTCGCTGGTCGAGGTCGGGTCGCAGCCGATCAGCCCGGGGACGTCCGCGAGCGCGAGCTCCGCGATGCGGCGCGCGGCGCGGTGGTATTGCTCGGCGTGCACCGAAGTGACGAGCCCAGCCTCTGCGGAGTTGTCGAACGGGTATTTCTCGGGGCGCGTCTCGACTGGGAAATCGGCTGAGAAGCTCGCGCTCGTATCGGTGGTTGGCGGCGGCGGCTCCGAGCCCGTGCAAGCGAGGTGGAGGAGCGAGTTGAACCCGCCGAAGCCGTCCGGTTCGGTGCTCGGATTGGACGGGTCAGCGAGCCAGGTCGCGCCATCGATGACAAACTTGTAAGAATAATCGCCGTTCGTGACTTCGTGTTTGGCTACCCACGCGCCGACGCTCGGCTCCCACGTCATCGGCCAAGCGCCGGCGGTCGCGGTGGACGCCCAGCCGTTGAACGAGCCCGACACGACGACCGACGTGTATTGGTTCGCCGACGCGGGCAGTGTGAAGGTCACGAGGTTGCACGGGTCGGCGACACAGGCGCCGCCGACACACGACTCGGTCGCTGCGTTGCAATCACCGAGCACCGCGCACTCTTGCGGGTTGTTCGCCATCGGCTCGGCGAACAAGAGATCACGCACGGTCGCGTCATATTCGGCGCGCGTGAGCAGCCGAAGCTGGCGCACGCCAAACGCCGTAGTGGCGACTGGGTTGTTCGGGTCGGTCTCGTCGGGAGGCTCGGTCCCTGGCGTGCAACTCGAGAGCGCGCTCAGTGCCATCGCAGCGGTGAGGCTGAGAAAGGAGATGCGGCGCGACGGCGTGACTCTCATGTGAGTTACGTTAGGCCCGGCCCAAAACGGCTGTCTACGCGGAGCGGACGCGCAGGCGAGGTTTTTCGATGGTGCGCCGTGTCAGCGCGCGTCATCAGCGGGACTGTGCGCAGGGCTCGAGGGGCAGTGCGGAGCGCCGAGAGACCTGTGCGCACGAGAAAAGAGCCCTGCAGCCTGACGCGAGCGCCGTGCGCTCCCGATCGAGGGCTGAGTTCGCGGCATTTAGGGCCCTGCACTCGGCCGGAGGTGCCGTGCGCGCCGAGCGCAGTGCCTCGCAGCGGTCCGCACGGGTCTTGCGGACGTCTGCAGAGCCCTCGCGGACGTTTGCAGAGGTCTCGCGGGCGTCTGCAGAGCCGTCGCAGACGTTTGCAGAGGTCTCGCAGCGGTCTGCAGAGCCCTGCGGGCGTCTGCAGTGCCCCAACCGGCGAGCGCGTGTCCTATTGGGGTTGACTCACGCGTAAGGCGGCAGCGACCAGACCTCTTCTTCGGTCGCGGGCTCGGGAATGGCGATCTCCCCGGCGAAGCGGCCGGGCTCACCGAGCAGGGCATCGAGCTGCGCTAGTGTGTAGTGCGCCGACGTCTGATTGGAGCGCGCGGGCTCACCGCGAACATGCCATTTGAGGGGCGGCGCGAGCTCCGCGACGTCGGCGCCGATCACGTCGAAGGCGCGCCCGAGTCGTTCGATCGCCGCCGAAACGAAGGTCGGGTGCATACCCCCCTTCACCATCGTGCCTGTCGCGGCGACCCATCGAGGATCGGTGCCGTCGACGTCGTTCGAGATGTAGAGCTCGCGCACGCCAGCGCGCTCGAGGTTCGCGACCAGCTCGTCGAGGACTGCGGGTGTCCCGCGGTCGGCGATCTCGTCAGCCCAATATTGACGGACTTGCTCCGTCGACTCCCAGAAGGCTCGCGTGCGGCCCGAGATGCGGGTGCCGAGCTGCTGCAAGCGGCCGCCGCGGCCTATTGCGATATTGGCGTGGTGCGCCCAAGTGGCGAAGCTGCAGCGAATGCCGTCACGTTCCTTCAAGAGATCGGTGTGCGCGTCGAAGTGGACGACCCCCAGCGTTCGACCGGCGTTACGCGTCGCGCGCGCGAGGGCCTGAGTCGAGATCATCGACATGGAGTGGTCGCCGCCGACGAGGTGAATCTTGGCTCGCGGGGCGATCGCCGCGATCTCGGACATGGCGCGCTCGAGGATGGAGAGCGGCGAGACCGGTAGTTCGGTCGAGGCGTCGAGCGCGGGCCAACGCGCTTTGCGGACAGCGTCGCGCGTCTCGGCGGAGAGCATGTCGTCGGTGAGCAGCGACGGATTGACGCGCACGTCGCCGATGTCGAGGACGCCTGCGGCCTCGAGTCGGTCGTAGAGACCAGCTTTGGCGAGGAGCTGACTGCGCACTCCGAGTGGGCCTTTGAAGGCGCCGCGCTCGAAGCCAGCGCCGATGTCCATCGGCACGCCGAGGAGCAGCACGCGCGCGCTCGCGATGCGATCGAGGCGCTCGAGGAAGCGCTCGCGGATCTCTCCGGAGTCCAGCGTGCCGTAGCGCTTGGCGAGGAACTGGCCGACTTCGTCTTGACCGGTCGTCACGACGAAGATGCCTTGCGGAGCCAAGATGTGGCTGAGGACGTCGCGCGGGAGCATCGGACGAATCTGCCCCGAGACCCCGCGCGCGACAAGCGCGCAACATGGGCATAAGCGCGCGAAGTCGTTGCAGGACAGCGCGGCGATTGGGCAATAGCGCGCTCGATGCGGCTTGGCGTTGATTGGGTATTTGCGCGCGCGCAGACAGCGGTGTTCGCGAACGCGACGTATTCGGAATAGGGCACGGCGTTTGCTCGAGCGGTTTCAAGGAGTACGGCCGTGAAAACCACGCGAATGCTGTTCACCCTCGTTCTGCTCGCCTCCCTCCCGATCTCCGTCGGTTGTGGCAGCACACCGTCGACGGGGAGTGGAACCACGGCCATCGCGCAAGCGGTCCCGGCCCCCAAGCCGGAGCCCGCGCCGAGACCGGACCCCACTCCGAAACCGACTCCGGGGCCGAAGGACACCGGCGACCCGGGGCCCGACAAGAACTGATTAACGGATCGTGATCGCGGCGAAGCGGCGCGCGAGCGTCGCGAGATCGCCTCGCCCCTCACGGTCGCACCGCTCACCCAAGCTCGTCAGCGCCGTTGCGTCCTTGCGACCGACCGCCGCGGCGAGCTCGAGCGCGAGCGCGTGTGCGGCGTGACCCGACGCCGCTGCGCGCGCGCGGGCGCGTTCGTGCGCCGCCCAATCGGCGGCGGACGTGACGTCCGCGAACACGTCGCGCCACGCCGACGCGAGCTCCAAGAGCACGTCGTCAGCGGCGCGCTTGGCCGCGTCGCGAGCCTCGGTCGCGAGCGCGAAGGGTCGAGCGCCGACGTGAGGGCTGTCGACAGGTGAAGGTCGGGACGCGGTCGCGAGGGCGCCGGCGAGGGCGGTCCTCGCGAGCGCCGCGTCGAGGTCTCCCGCGCGCGCCATCGCGATCGCGAGATCGAACGCAGCGTCGACGACTGCTAGTGGGGTGTCGCGCGCAGCGAGGATGTCGGCGTCGAGGCGGCGCACGCGTTGGGCGAGCGCGGCGTCGGTCGCGAGCCGCGCGCCAGCGGCGAAGAGCTCGGCGCGCGCGACGTCGCCGGACATGAGACAGAGCTCCGCGGCGTCGGCGCGAGCGGAGCTCGTGAGCTTCGATGCGTCGAGCGAGCCGAGCAGGTCGGTCACGCGCGCCGGATCGCCCGACGCGAGCGCGAGCTCGAGCTCGAGCGCGCTCGTAACGGACGCGTCGAGCGTGGGATCGTCGAGGACGCCGGTGA
Source organism: Polyangiaceae bacterium (assembly GCA_046351325.1). Classification (GTDB taxonomy): domain Bacteria; phylum Myxococcota_A; class Polyangia; order Polyangiales; family Polyangiaceae; genus Xiheicaenibacterium. Next base: position 256,897 of record JAXLYR010000004.1, read on the forward strand.
TGATCCCTTGAGCGAGGAAGGCCGCGCCGCTCGCGAGGAGGGCACGCGCGAGCTCGATTCGAAGCGCCGAGGTCTCTTGGCTCACGCCGACGAGCTCCAGCGCGCGACCGAGCCCCGCGGACAGATCGTGGCGCGCGAGCTGTGGGCCGACGCGGCCGCCGGCTGCCAACCGCGTGATCGCGTCGAGCGCAGCCCGCGCGCGCGCGGCGTCGTCGAGGTCGGGGAGGGCGCGCGCAAAGAGCTCGAGCGCCGCATCGACTCGCCCTTGCGCTTCGAGCTCGCAGGCCTCGTCGCAGGTCGCGATCGCCGCGATGCGCGCGGCGCGGCCCGTGAGCGACGAGGCTGCATCGGGGCCGAGAGCCTCGAGCGCGGGGCTGCGATAGAGCGCGGCCGCGAAGAGATCTCCCTCGGCGTCGAAGCGCGCGAGGCCCTGCGAGACGAGCGCCGTTGCTGCGTTCGAGGCCGCATCCGAGTCGAGCGCTGCGACGCGAGCGAGCGCGTCGCGCGAAGCCCCCGCGGGGAAGAACGTCGCCGCAGCGAGCACGGCGAGCGTCGAGGCGTCGAGCGCGGCGATCGGCGAAGAGCGCTCGGGCAGCGCGAGGTCTTCGAGCTCGCGGGCGGACGCGAGATCCGCGACCCCCGAGGCGACGACGATCGCCGCGCGATCGAGCAGGGCGCGCACCGCGCTCTCGAGATGGGCCGGGTGTCCCCGCAGCGCTCGACGAGCCCGTCGAAGAGCCGCGGCTCGAGCACGCGCGCCCCGAGGCGGGCCGCGAGGAGCTGCGCGACGTCATCGTCGTCGAGCTCGCCGACTGCGAACGCGGGCTGCTCGGCGGGCGGGGCGGCGGCCGAGACCTGAAGGAGGAGCACCGGCAACGAGCGCGCGCGCTCGGAGGTCGCGAGCGCGTCGAGCACGCTCGCCGTCACCGGATCGAGCAGGTCCGCGTCGTCGTACGCGAGCAGGATCGGTCGGCCGAGCCGAGCGCTCTCGAGCACGTGAATCACGGCCTCGTGCAGCGACGGAGGGCGACCTCGCGGACCGATCGCCTCGACGCGAACACCTGCCGCGCCCGCGACGGCGCGGACTTCGTCGAGGTCGAGCCCGAGCGCACGGAGGGCGACCACCCAGCGATCCGGATCGGCGGCCGCGAGCGCACCGTTCGGTTGAAGCGCGTCGAGCCCGAGCAAGGTCGCGAGCGTGCGCGCGAGCGCGCCGAGGGGTTGCTCGGCGCCAGGCGCGGCGCAGCTCACGAACGCGGTGAGCGCGTGATCGCGCACGCGGCGAACGAACTCGCGCGTGAGCCGCGTCTTGCCGACCCCGGGCGGGCCGTGGAGGGTGAGCCGCGACATTCCGTTGCGAGCCGCTGCTGCCAACACCTGACCCAGATCGCGGAGCTCCACTGCACGGCCCACGAACTTGAAGCCAGCCGCGCTCGAGCTGTCGCGAGGCGGCGGAGGCTCTCGGCGGCTCGGCTCGACGCTCGGTTCGGTGATCGCAGGCGCGGGCGTCGGCGTGGGCTCTGTCGCGGTCGCGGCAGTCGCCGTTGCCATCGTCGTCGCCGTCGCAGTCGTCGCGTCCGATGCGACGTGCTCGTGGGATGCGAGCCAGCCCGCGAGATCGCGCTCCTCGGGTGGGGTCTCGAACCACCGCTCGAGGAGAGCCTCGTGAGCAGCCGCGGCGTCTGCGAGCGCGCCGCCCTCGAGCGCGTCGAGGAGCGGCGCTGCACCTTGCGAGCTCACCGGCGCGAGCTCGCGAATCATCCGCGCGAGCGCCGCGAGGTCGGAGGTCGCCGCGCCCCCGAGGCCCACGGCGGCCGCGACGCCGAAGTCCGATACCTTCACGATCGCGTCGCTGGTCACGAACACCTGCGCGAGATCGAGCGCGCCGTGGCGGATCGCCGTGGGCTTGCGACGCTCACCGTGATCGAGGGCCTTCGCGATCTCGACGGCGATCGCGAGCGCGCCGCCGAGCGGGACGCCCGCGCCCGCGTCGAGCCCCGTGAGGCGCGAGAGCGGCCTGCCGCGCGCGAGCTCCGATACGAAGAACGGGACCCCCTCGGGGCTCTCCCCGAGGTCGATGACTTGAACGACGTTAGCGTGAGAGAGCGTGGTCGAGACCTTGATCGCCGCGAGCAGGGCGCGCAGGCGCTCGGCGTCGGCGGCGAGGTCGGGAAGCGGGATCTTGAGGGCGACGTCCTTCTCGAAGCCCTCGACGCCGAAGGCGCGCGCGCGGAAGCACTCGAAGACGCGGCCGCGCCCGATTCGCTCGAGCACGACGTAGCGCCCGACGTGCGCGCCCGGTTCGAGCGCCGCTCCGCGGGACTCGGTCACAGTGGGCTCAGCCCGCGCCCTCGGGGCCGTACATGGCCTCGGCGATCTTGAACGCGGCGGACTCGAGCCGCGTGTACGCGTCGCGCAGCGCCGCGAGATCGCCGCCGCCGTCGAGGAGCGTGCGGAGATGATGCGCGTCCGTGCGGACCTCGCCGAGGAGCTGCGGATCGAGCAGGTCGGCGTAGCCCGTCAGCGCCTGCTCGGTCGTGTAGACGAGCGTCTCGGCTTGGTTGCGGAGCTGCGCGAGCTCGCGGCGCAGGCCGTCCGTCTCCTTGAACTTCTCGCCGTCGGTGACCAACCGATCGACCTCGTCGCCGGAGAGCCCGCTCGTCGCGGTGATCTTGATCTCCTGCGCGCGACCGGTGCCGAGATCCTTCGCCTCGACGCGGAGGATGCCGTTCTCGTCGATGCGGAAGGTGACCTGAATCTTGGGCACGCCGCGTGGTGCGGGCGGGATGCCCGTGAGCTCGAACCGCGCGAGGCTCCGGCAATCGTTCGCCATCTCGCGCTCGCCCTGCACGATGTGGATGGGCACGAAGTTCTGGTTGTCGACGCTGGTCGTGAAGACCTCGCTGCGCTCGGTCGGCACCGTCGTGTTGCGCGGGATGAGCTTGGTCGCGACGCCGCCGCCGGTCTCGACACCGAGCGAGAGCGGCGTGACGTCGAGGAGGAGGACCTCGTCGATCTGGCCCGCGAGCGCGGCGCCCTGCAAGGCGGCGCCGACGGCGACGACCTCGTCGGGGTTGACCTCTTTGCTGGCCTCTTTGCCGAAGAAGGCCTTCACGCTTTGGGCGACGGCGGGCATGCGCGTCATGCCGCCGACGAGCACGACCGTGTTGACCTGATCCACCGAGACGCGAGCGTCGGCGAGCGTCCGCTTGCAGGCCTCGATCGTGCGATCGAGCAGCTCTTGGCAGAGCATCTCGAGCTCGTTGCGCTTCATCGTGCGCTCGAGGTGGAGCGGCCCGCCCGTCGGCGAGACGGCGATGAAGGGGACGTTGATCGCGGTCTCGAGCGACGAGGAGAGCTCGTGCTTCGCCTTCTCGGCGGCCTCCTTCAAGCGTTGGAGGGCCATGCGATCCTTGCGGAGATCGAGGCCGTTCTCGAGCGCGAACTCGTCGGCGAGCAGGTGGATGATCTTCTGATCGAAGTCGACGCCGCCGAGGTGCGTGTCACCACCGGTCGCCTTCACGCTGAAGACGCCGCCGGCGAGCTGCAGGATCGTGATATCGAACGTGCCGCCGCCGAGGTCGTAGACCGCGATGACCTCGGCCTCGCGCTTGTCGAGACCGTACGCGAGCGCTGCCGCCGTCGGCTCGTTGATGATGCGCTTGACCTCGAGCCCGGCGATGCGCCCTGCGTCCTTCGTCGCTTGTCGCTGCGCATCGTCGAAGTACGCAGGGACCGTGACGACGGCCTCGGTGACAGGCTCGCCGAGGTAGGTCTCGGCGATCTCCTTCATCGACGTGAGCACCATCGCGCTCACCTCGGGCGGAGACATCGCGCGGCCGCGAATGTTGACCCACGCGTCGCCGTTCGGCGCCTCGACGATGCGATAAGGCACCATGTCGCGGGCCTTCTTCACCTCGGCGTCGGCGAACTTGCGACCCATGAGGCGCTTGACCTCGTAGATCGTTTGCTCGGGGTTCGTCACGGTCTGCCGACGCGCGACCTGACCCACGAGCCGCTCGCCCGTGGCGGGGAAGCCAATCACGCTCGGCGTCGTGCGCGCGCCCTCAGCATTCGGCACGACCTTCACGTCGTGAATGGATGCTGCCGTTGCTCCCTCGACGACCGCGACGCACGAGTTGGTCGTGCCGAGGTCGATCCCAATCACCTTACCCATGACGGTGGAGAATAGCGAAAGCGAGCCGCTGGGCGATCGAGATCGGCGAGATCAGTTGGGAGTTTGGCCCTCGCCGTCGGCTCCGTCACTCCCGGCGTCGGCCGGCTTCTCGGCCGGGCCCTTGCTCACGCAGACCATGGCCGCGCGGAGCAAGTGACCTTCAATCGTGTAACCAGCTTGCACCTCGGTGGCGATGACGCCCGCCGCGTGCTCGGCCGACTCGACGTGCTGGATCGCCTCGTGGAGCGAGGGATCGAACGGCTTGCCCACCGTCTCGACCTTCTTCACGTTCATGCGGTCGAGCGTCGACGTGTACTGCCGGAAAATCATCTTCAGCCCGTCCGCCACGCTCTTCGCGTCGGGGGCGTTGTCAGCGCTCGCGAGGGCTCGCGCGAGGTTGTCGAAGATCGGGAGGATCTCCTTGATGGCAGACTCCTTCCCCTTTCGCTGGGCGTCCTCGGCCTCGCGGCGCGAGCGCTTGCGGAAGTTGTCGAAGTCCGCTGCCGTCCGCAGCAGCTGCTCGCGGTATTTGGCGGCTTCTGCCTGCGCTTGCTCGAGCGGGCTGGGCTCGGGCTTCGCCTCCGACTTGGGCGGATCGGCCGACTTCGCAGGGTCGCTGCGAACCTCCGCGTCGGTAGGACCCACCCCTTCAGTGCTCGCGGATTCGCTCTTCGGCGCGCCTGTTTCTTCGCTCATGACACGCCGGACTATATCCAGGACGCCAGGGCTTTCAATCCTCTAACCCGCCTGTTTTGCGTTGCGACCGCGTTCGTCGTAGGAAGCCCGGAGCCATGACGCGCCCCGAGCAAACGCCCCCTCACGGGCAGCAAACCGAAGCTCCGGTGGTCGCGGACGCTGCGTCCGCGCCGACCACGGAGCAGCTGCTCGCGTACGCCGATCGCTACATGCTCAAGAACTATCGGCCCGCGCCGGTGCTCTTCGAGCGTGGTCACGGGACGGTCGTCGAGGACTCGACCGGCAAGGCCTACCTCGACTTCGCCGGTGGCGTCGCGGTGACCGCGCTCGGCCACGGCCACCCCAAGCTCGCAGCGGCGATCGCCGAGCAAGCCGCGAAGCTCGTCCACGTTTCGAACTATTTCTACAACACCGAGAACGTCCTCCTGGCGAAGGAGCTGTGCGAGCGCACGGGCTACCACCGCGCCTTCTTCTGCAACTCGGGCGGCGAGGCGAACGAGGCGATGTTCAAGCTCGCGCGCCGCCACTTCTTCTTGAAGGGCGAGAAGAACCGCTACCGCTTCATCGCGTTCCACCACTCGTTCCACGGGCGCACGGTCGCGACCGTCAACCTCACCGGCAACGCCTCTTACAAAGAGGGCTTCGGGCCCCCGCTCGAGGGCATCACGCACGTCGCTTACGGCGATCTCGACGCGGTCCGCGAGGCCATGGCGACCGACGTCGCGGGCGTCTTCGTCGAGACCGTCCAAGGTGAGGGCGGCGTCCTGCCCGCGCCGCCTGGGTTCATGCGTGGCCTGCGCGATCTCTGCGATGCGCACGGTGCTCTCCTGCTCATCGACGAGGTTCAGACCGGCATTGGCCGCACGGGGCGGTTCCTCGGTTCGCACCACGACGGGGTGCGCGGCGACGCGATCACCCTGGCGAAGGGGCTCGGCGGCGGCGTCCCCATCGGCGCGCTCCTGCTCGATGAAAAGCTCGAGAACGGCCTCGGCCCCGGCACGCACGGCTCGACGTTCGGCGGCAACCCGCTCGCGAGCGCGGCCGCGCGCTGCGTCCTTCGCGTCCTCGACGAAGAGCACCTCGTCGAGGAGGCCGCGCGCAAGGGTGAGCTCCTCGGCAAGCGCCTCGCCGAGGTCGCCGCGGAGCACCCCGATCTCTGCGTGGGTGAGCGCGGCCTCGGGCTCCTCCGCGGCATCATCCTGAAGAAGGGAGTCGACGCGCGCGTCGCCCTGGCGAAGGCCCGCGAGCGCGGCCTCTTGCTCACGATCGCGGGCGGTCAGGTCCTGCGCTTCACGCCGCCGCTCAACGTGCTCGACGAAGAGATCGACGAGGCCGCGCGGCGCGCGAGCGACGCGCTGAAGGCGCTCCGCATCGAGATGATGTAGTGCGAGCTGCGGGCCCCGTCGTCGACCCGCTCCCCTGTTCTGGGTGCGGCAAGCTCCTCGACCCGCTGCGCGCGGGACACGTCGCGATCTTCGACGACAGGCTGCATTACTTTTGCAGCGTTCAACATTGCCGCGCGGCTTTTCTCGCGCCGTACGGTGGTGAGCTCCCGGCGCAGACCTCTCCGTCGCCGGTCGCGACCACGCTCGTCGAGCGGCCCCCGCGCGTCGAAGAGCCGGGCACGCCGCTCATCCAGAACGCGCTGTCTCACGTCGTCCCCGAGGACATCCTCCCCGAGCCCGTCGCGACCGAGGACGATCGCTCGCTCGTCGAGCCGATCGAGCGCGGCGTCGCGTCGCACGCGGCGCTCGGCCCCGACGCCGAGCCTCGCGATGTCGGCGGGCTCCTGCTCCTCATCGCGGTCGTCGCGGGCGCGCTCGCGGTCCTGCTCGGCCTCACTTCGGGTGGCCGCATCGTGCTCCTCTCGCGCGTCGTGCTCGCGAGCGTCGGCGTCGCGACGCTCCTCGCGCGCACGCTCACCGTGCCGCGCAGCCCAGCCGATCCACATCCGTTACCGGTGCTCGCCGGGCCGGTCGCGGCCATCGGGCTCGCCGTGTGGGCCGCGCTCCGCGCGCGCGCTCCCATCGCGTCGGAGGCCGTGGCGCTCGCGGGTACGGTGACCACGTTCGCGGCGATCGGCGCGTGGCTCCTCGAGATGGTGCGAGGCTCCGTCGAGACCGAGCGCGCGTACGTCGCCGCTGCGATGGACGTCCCGGGTCGCCGCATCCCGTCGACCGACGGCGCGCCGATCGAGGACGGCGTCTACGACATTTGTCCGGGCGAGCGCGTCCTCTGCGAAGAGGGTGAAGAGGTCCCCGTCGATCTCGTGGTGAGCGAGGGCGAGGCCGAGGTCCTCCCGTGGCCGGGAGCTGCGTCGACCGTGCGTCGTCGCGCTGGCGATCCCATCGTCGCGGGCGCTCGCGTCGAGCGCGGCAGCGTGCTCGGCGTCTGCTCGTGGGCTGGGTTCGACCGTGCTTTCGCGCGTCTCGTGCTCGATCCGCGCCGGCGCCTCGACGCCCTCGCTCCCGTGTCGCGCGCGGCCCGCTCGCTCGTCGAGCGCTGGGCCGGCATCACGGCCGTCGCGTCGGCAGCGCTGTCGTTCGCGATCAGCCGCAACAAATTCGACGCAGCGATGACCGCGGTCGCCGTGCAATCGGGCCTCGCGAGCGCCGTCATCGGCTCGCTCGCGGGCGTCTACGTCGCGCGCGGGCTCTTCGCCACGCAGCGCCGCGGCGTGACCTACAAGAGCGCGGACGCCTGGGATCGCGCAGCGCACGCGAGCGTCGCGGTGTTCTGCGCGCGCGGCACGCTGCTCCTCGGCGAGCCCGAGGTCGCGGAGGTCGAGTCGCTCGCGGCGAACATCGACACGAAGGACGTCCTCGGGCTCGCGGCCGGTGCCGAGCGCGCCGAGACGACGCCGAGCGCGCAGGCGATCCTCCGCGCGTCGAAGAGCCGCGGCATCAAGCCCGACGCAGTTCGCAACCCTCATGTTTCGCAGGGCCTCGGCGTCGTCGCGGTGACGAGCTCGGGTGAGGAGCTCTGCGTCGGCTCGCGCGCCCATCTGCTCGCTCAGCGCGTCGGGCTCGCGTCGGCCGAGCGACGCATCGGCGAGCTCGAGAACCTCGGGCGCTCGGTGATCCTCGTCGCGCTCGGTGGGCGGCTCGTCGGCCTCGTCGCGCTCGAAGACGGCATCCGCCCCGGCGCGCGCGCAGCGGTCCAACACCTGCTGGACGCGCGCATCGAGCCCGTCCTCATGTCGGGCGACTCGCGCGAGACCTGCGACGCGATCGCGCGCTCGCTCGATCTCGAGCACGTCCGCGCCGAGGTCCTCCCTCAGGATCGCGGCGACGAGGTGAAGCACATCGTCGAATCCGGCGAGCACGTCGCGGTCCTCGGCCACGCCAAGGTCGACGACAACGCGCTCGCCGCCGGCGACGTCTCGGTCGCGCTCGGCGCTGCGGGCGCGGCCGCCGGTGAACACGACGTCGCGCTCGCCTCCGAGGACCTTCGCGACGCCGCCCTCGCGCTCGCGCTCGCCAAGCGCACCCGCATCGAGGCGCGCACGACGTTCGGCCTCACGTCGATCCCGCCGGCGCTCGGGGTGCTCATCGTCGCGCTCGGGATCTTGCCGCCCGCGTTCGTGCCGATCGCCTCGTTCATCGGCGGCGTCATCGCGATGATTCAGGGGCGCGCGTCGAAGAGCGCCGCCTGAGCTCAGAACTCGACGGGCGCGTCGACGGACTTCTCGGACACCACGATCGCGGTCGGGGTCGCCGGCTGCTGATTGGGTATCAGCACGGTCATCCGATCACCGCCTGCGAGCGGCAGGCTCGTCCCTATTTGGTAATCCGCTGATTGCCAATCAGGTGCGTACGGCGTCGGGGGCCGATTGATCTGGATCTTCTCCACGACGCGGAACGCCCCCTTTTCGTATTTGAACCTCACGTCCCAGAGCTCGCCCTCATGGGGACTCGACCGCAGCCAGACCTCCTCGGTCGAGACGACCTCGACGACCGTCGGCATGTCGATCATGAACTCCTCGAACACGGCGACCGACGACTGCGCGCTGCCTGCCTCCCAGTGCTCGAGCACCGCCATCGGCGGCCCACACGGTGTCCCCACGCTCGTCGCGGCCCCGCTCGTCGACCGCGCGAGGGCGTGGACCGAGGTCGTGTAGAAGCCGCAGTGATTGGGGCTCTTGCCGTTGTATTGGGCATAAGCGATCGGCTTCGACGCCTTGCTTCGGTCGGCGCCGAGCGACGTCACGATGGGCATTTCGCCGGCGTTTCCGGCCGTGACCAGGGTTACAGTCCCGTCACCAGGGGCCGCGATGGGCAGCGCGCAGCCTTGGCTCTCCGATTGGGGCGCTGCGCCGAGGAGCTCCCACTTCGCTCGGTGGAGCGCGACCACACACTCGTGCTTCCCCTCGTCGGCCGCGACGATCGCGAGCTCGTCCCCGCCGGCCGCCGCAGCCGCGATCGCGTGCACCCCTTTGGGCAGTACGGCCTCGAGCCCGTCGAGCGCTCGGAGCCGCGTCGCTTTGCCTCCGCCGACCCGCGCGAAGCGTGGAGGGGAGTCCGCCTGAGCGCGCTCCACGACGAGGACCTCGTCGGCGTCGAGCTGGAAAATCTCGAGCGACGCGCCCCGCGCAGCCAAATGGGTATTCGGGGGTAGCGGCGGGAGCTTCCCAGCAGGCACTCGGCTGCTCGACTCCTCGGTCGTCACCCTCGCGCTCGACTCGTGATGTCCGGACTCCGCAGGCTCCCTGGGTCCACACCCGAAGAGCAACCACGGCACCCCAATCCACGCGTGTCGTCCTCGCATCGATACCTTGCGTCCTTCTGCGTCGGAGCTCGTCCTTGGTTGTGACGCAACCGTAAGCTCAACGACCCGCGCGGACGCGACAATCCACGCAACCTCGCTCTCGTCCGTAACAGCGCAACCGCACTGTTACGCCGCAGGTCTGGTCGCGAGTCCGCGTCTCGCCGCAAATATGCTCGCAACCTCGAGAGGCACACGCTGTGCAAAACCTCCCTGCGATGTCTCGCTCGTCATCTGCTCCACATTGTCCTCCCTCGAAAGATATCGCTCGCGCCCGGGCTCACGTCCGCGCCCATTACGAGAAGCTCCGCTCCACTCCAAACCTGTTTCGCGAGAGCCGATTCGACGCCATGAGCACGCTCCTCGCTGGCGCTGCGGCGTGGATGCCCTTCACCGATCTCGAGATCCTCGCCGACCTCGGAGCCGTCATTTATGCCTTCGACGATCTGGTCGATGAGGGAGACATCACAGCCGCAGACGCGGCCTTTCGGGGGCAGCAGCTCGCCTCCGTCGCCGCGTCGCAGGATGCTCCCGAGGTCGCGTTCGACCCCATGGCAAACCTGATGCGCTCCATCGCAGCGCGCCTCTCTGGGAGTGCGCTCATGGGCACGCTCTCCGAAGAGTGGGCGCGGGTCACGAGCGAGATGTTCGAGGGCATGGCGGCGCAGCGCTACCTCACAGAGCGCCTGCGCGCCGGCCACACGCTCGCCCTCAGCGAGGTCCTCGACGTCGGTCGTCGCAGCGTCGGCGTCGAGTGTGTGGCGTTCGCCGCCTGCATCGCGCTCGAGGACACGACCTCCGTGAGCGAACTACGGCGCTTCATCGTCGCGGCGCGGCGCTTCTCGCTCGCAGCGCGGATCGCCAACGACCTTCGCAGCGCGTCTCGCGAACGCGAGGAGGACACCGTCAATCCCCTGTTCTTGCCGGGCGTCGAGACTTCGGCGCTGGAGAGCATGTTGCGCGCGGCCCTCGCTGAGGGCCGGCTCATCCTCGCGCCGTTGGTGCGGGTCGGGGCGCCGGCAGCGCGCTTCCTCGAGGCCTTCGCGACAGGCCTCGTGGCCGTCTACGCCCAGCGTGAGATGCACGACGAGCCGACCATCGCCGCCTGAAAGATCCCTTCGCCGCTCGCCTGACCCTGCATCGTTCCCTACCATCCTGGGCAGTGTCGAGCCGACTCTTCCCCCAGCGTGAGGCCATGAGCGGGAGCCGGCGTGAGATCGGCTCTGTCTTCGGCGATCCGCAGCGCGAGGCAGTTCGCCGGCTCGGAATGGTGAGCGTCGCTGCCTCGGTCGCCCCGGCGGCTTTCCTCGTCTTGATGCTCCTGGTCGCGCCGGTCGGCTCACCCATCCGTGAGGCCCGGACGCTCACCATCTCGACCATCGGCGCGCTCATCACGCTCTCCGTCGTCGTCCATCTCCTGCTTCGCTCGAACAAGATCCCTCTTCGGCGCAGGCTGGACATCGGGTTCGGTTACGAGGTTGTCATCGTCCTGCTCTACGCGACGATGCGACATTCCATTCCGTGGATGCCGGGGGACGGCTTCCGCGAGGTCTCTCCCACCGCGCTCATCATCCTCATCTTCGCCGCGCTGATCCCCAATCCGCCTCGCCGGACGCTCCTCGCGTCCCTCGCCGCCGCGCTGATGGAGCCTGTGGGGCTCACCATCTCGATCGTCCGTGGCAACCCTGTCCCGAGCGTCGCGCAGATCATCGCGATCTGCCTGGCGCCGCTCGTCGTCGCCGTCGTCGCGGGGGCCATCAGTCGCGTCGTGTACGGCCTCGCGCAGACAGCCGACGCCGCGCGCCACTTCGGCAGTTATCGGCTCGTCGAGCCGCTCGGCAAAGGTGGGATGGGCGAGGTCTGGCGAGCGGAGCACGACCTCCTCGCGCGCCCGGCCGCGATCAAGCTCGTCCGCGCCGAGGGACAGCGCGCCACCGAGCTCGACCTCCGTCGCTTCGAGCGCGAGGCGCAGGCCACGGCGACCCTGTGTTCGCCCCACACGATACAGGTCTTCGACTTCGGAATAGCGGACGGTGGTGTCTTTTACTACGTTATGGAATTGCTGAACGGGCTCGACCTCGAGCGGCTCGTCCGCGAGTCGGGCCCGATGCCGCCCGCGCGCGTCGTCCACGTGCTGCGGCAGGCGTGTCGCTCGCTCGAGGAGGCCCATCGTAGCGGCCTCGTTCACCGCGACATCAAGCCAGCCAACATCCTGCTCACCGTCTACGGCTGTGAGCCCGACTTCGTCAAAGTCCTCGACTTCGGCCTCGTGAAGCCGATCGACTCCACGGACATCGGGCACGTCGGCGTGCACGCAACCAACGCGAACACCATCGTGGGGACGCCTGCTTATATGGCCCCGGAGATGATCCTCGGCGGGGCGGTGGACGCGCGCGCCGACCTCTACGCGCTCGGGTGCGTGGCGTTTTGGCTCCTCACGGGGCGCCAGGTGTTCGAGGGTGACAACGTTGTCAAATACGCGGTCGCTCACGTCCACGAGCGCCCGGACCCGCCTTCGAAGCACGCGCCCGCCGCGGTCCCCTCCGGCCTCGACGACCTCGTCCTCGCCTGCCTCGCCAAAGATCCCGCGCACCGCCCCGCGACCGCCGCGGACCTCGAGCGCGCGCTCGCTTCGCTGTCCGTCGAGCCCACTTGGGGTGAGACCGAGGCTTGGGCCTGGTGGGCAGATCGCCAATCGGTCCTCGACCGACCTCGCGCGGACGTCGATCCCGCGACGGCCCCCACGCTGCACGCGGCCCTCGCGGTCACCGTCGAGGCGACCCTCGCGAGCGACCAGCGCCCTCCGTCGCCGCGGACGCTGCCTTCTGCGTGAGTCAGCGAGCTCGCTTCACGAGCTCGGGCCGGTCGATAATTGCATTGACAACTATATCCGCGGTGCGCAGACTCGCTCGGGTGAAGGACCAGTTCACCGACAAGGGGATCGTCGTCGACAACGCGATCGGGTTCTGGATCCACCGGGTCTACCAGGCCTCGCGGAATGTCATGTATCGCCGCTTCCGCGACGAGGGTGAGGACGTCACTCCAGAGCAGTGGGCCGTGCTGATCCGATTGTGGGAGGAGGACGGGCGGACCCAGAGCGATCTCTCGGACTCCACCTTTCGGGATCGCCCGACGATGAGCCGCATCCTCGATGTCATGCAGGACCGCGGGTGGATCAAGCGGCGCGCCGACCCCAAGGACGCGCGCGTTCGCGTCATCGAGCTCACGAAGAAGGGACGAGAGCTCGAGCAGAAGCTCGTTCCCGTCGCGCGCCGCATCGTCGAGGAGATGGTCTCGGGTATCGACGAGCGCGCGCTCGTCACGACGCGCGCCGCCCTGAAGAAGATGTTCGCGAATTTGGAAGAGCGGGACTGAGCCCCGCTCGGCTGCGCGGTCGGGGCGCCCCGAGAGGGCGTCTCGATAGGGCTCTTAATGTTGCATTGACAACAATGTGAGGTCCAACGAACATGAACACCGATATTACGAATCCCCGGTTCCCCTCCCTCCACGTCGAGGACGCGCCTGCCGGCTCTCGACCCTTCATCGCAGCGTCGGCGAAGCAGTTCGGCTTCTTGCCGTCGCCGATCGCCAAGGCCGCAGGCTCCCCTCCGCTCCTCGGGTATCTGCTGCAAGGCTTCAGAGCGTTCGACGCCTCGAGCCTCTCTCCCATCGAGCGCGAGGTCCTCGCCCTCACGGTCGCGTTCGTGAACCGCTGCGGATACTGCGTGGCGCTGCACTCGACGCTGCTCTCGAGAGACGAACAACAGCGCGGCCTCGTCGGCGCGCTCCGTGAGGGCCGCGCGCTCGACGACCCGCGGCTCGAGGCGCTCCGGCGATTGACGGTCACGATCCTCGAGCGGCGCGCGCGGATCGACGACGCCTCGCTCGAGGCCTTCTATGCGGCGGGCTACACACGAACGAACGCGCTCGACGTGATGCTCGGGGTCGGCGTCTACGTGCTCAGCACCTATGTCAACGTCTTCACCGAGGCCGAGCTCGACGCGCCCTTCGAGCCGCAGCGCTGGTCACCCCCAGCGGGTTAGCTGCTTCAAACGCCCTGCTGATCTTCGACGGCTTCGAAGGTCGCGGTCTCGCTGAGCCCCAATCCCTCGATGGTCAGTTCGAACGCGCCGGCCGCGTTCGGCGTGATGCTGCGGCAAGCGCCGCCAGGGTCGAGGATCGACAAGGTTACAGAGCCGTCGGCGCTCATCGACAACGAGTCGTCGGCGTAGAGCTGCGTCCCGCCAGCGCCGGTCGCGAACGCGCAGATGCGCGTCGTTTGCCCCACGATGAAGGGGCTCCGCGGCGCCTCGAAATGCAGGGCGGTCGCGGTCTCGACCGAAATCGAGAAGACGGCGATATATCCGTCGTTGGTGGTCGCGCGGACCTGCACGGGGCCGGGGTCGAGCGCCTCGATTTGGAACTTCACGAACGAGGACTCGTCGGACTCGGTGCAGATGTCGTTGGTCTCGAGGACCTGCGCGTTCCCATCCACCTCGACGTCGAGGAGCTCGACGGCGCGCGGGACCTCGATGAGGAGCCCCTCCTGTGCGCCGGCGGCCAAGACTGCAGGCTGAACGAGCTCGTGAGTCCCGCGAAGCTCGGACTCGGGATCTTCGGCGATACCCGGCAATCGATCTGCGTGGACACCCGGCAGATACCCGGATTCGTCGAGGCAGAGATCATCGAGGATGTCGTCCGCGAAGAAGCAGCCAGAAGCCGAAGTAAGGAGCGAAGCGCAAAGGAGGAGTCTAGCCGTATTCATGGTCTCGCCGGTCGCTAGAGCACGGTGCGTGCCGGGCGATAATTACGGGAATATCCAAGGAACTCGCGCGACGAGCGCCGGAGTTCCGGCGACTCGCCATGACGTTGATGTCTTGGTCGGACAGCTAAGTCGACTCCACCGGTCGAGCGCTGGTCTCCAGTGCTCCGAGGATGCGCAGGGCCCTCCGGCGAGCCCACAAGTACCCGACAGAGCCGAGCCCCAGCGCGGCGAGTCCGGTCACTAAGCTGACCTGGAAGAGCGCCCGCTCGGCCGGCAGATAGAGGCGTAGCGCGAGCGCGAGCGGAAGAAGCAGCGCCCCACCGCGTACAATCCAGCTGATGTGCTCGAGCTCGCGGTGCGCCGCGGGCGCGACGGCGTCGAGCCGCCTGCCGATGAGCTGCTCGTATCGCCAATAGGTGTAGATGACCGGGATGATCTCGAGCGTGAGGAACGCGCTCGACACGAGCCCGCCCACCATCGGCGCGGCGATGCGCTTCATCACGTCCGCCCCGGAGCCGTCCGCCCAGAGCACCGGCACGAGGCCGAGCAACATGGTGCCTACGGTCATGAGCTTCGGGCGGACGCGCTGGATCGTGCCCTCGGCGTGGGCCTCGATGATGTCTTCGAGCGAGTTGATCTGCCCAGCAGCCAGGCGTCGATCGTAGGCGTGATCGATGTACACGATCATCACGACGCCGGTCTGCGCCGCCAGGCCGACGAGCGCGATGATGCCGACCCAGACCGCCGTCGATAGGTGATAGTCGAGGGCATAGAGCAAGAAGACGCTCCCGACCAAAGCGAACGGCAGAGACAAGAGGACGAGCGCGACCTCCGTGAAGGACCGGAATTGCGCATAGAGCAAGAGCACCACGATGAGGAGCGCGAGCGGGACGAGGACCTTCATCCTCTCCTGCATCTCCTCGAGCATCTCGTATTGCCCAGTCCACGCGATCCGCCCGCCCTCGGGGACGACGATGGTGTGGGCGTCGACGCCGGCCTCCACGGCGCGCCGCGCGTCCTCGACGAAGGATCCGAGGTCGCGATCGTCGCTTACATCTACGTAAACGTAACCGACGAGCAGGCCCGACTCGTCGCGGATCATGGGCGGCCCTGACGCGACGGTCACGCGCGCGACGTCGCCCAAACGGATTTGCCCGGAGCGCCCGTCCCCGAGTGGCAAGAGCGCGTCCTCGAGCACCTCGGGGCTCGTCCTGAACTGCTCGGCGTAACGGACATTGACGGTAAAGCGCGCGCGGCCCTCGATGGTCGTCGTGACGGGCTCACCCCCAATCGCGGACTCGATGACAGTGTTGACGTCGTCGACGCGCAGGCCATGCCGCGCGAGCGCCTCGCGGTCGGGGACGATATCGACATAGCTGCCCCCGACTTGCCGTTCGAAGAACACGTTGCGCGCGCCGGGGACTGCGCGCACTGCGTGTTCGATCGCGGCGCCGGTCACCTCGATGGCCTCGAGGTCTTTGCCGTAGATCTTGATGCCGACCGGGGTTCGAATACCCGTCGTCAGCATGTCCACGCGATTGCGGATCGGCTGGGTGAACGCGTTGGTCCACCCGGCGAGGACCAGCTTGTCGTTCATTTCGGTGACCAGCTCCTCGCGGGTCAGCGGGCGGTCTTGGGGCCAAATCGAATTGAAGGCTCGCTTGCTGAAACCCGGCGCCCACGAGCTCCAGAATCGGTGGACGTGCTTCGTGCGCCACGCGCTCTTCGGTTTGAGTCGAACGACGGTCTCCACCATCGAGAGCGGCGCTGGATCCGTCGGCGACTCCGCGCGGCCGACCTTGCCGAGCACGGCCTCGACCTCGGGGAAGTCGCGCAGCGCCGCGTCTTGGATCTGGAGTTGGCGCTTCGCCTCCTCGATCGAAATACCGGGTAGCGTCGTCGGCATATAGAGCATGTCGCCCTCGTCGAGCGGCGGCATGAACTCGCTCCCGAGCTTGGGGACGAGCGGCGCCGCGGCGATGATGGCGAAGAGCCCAATCAACACCGTCGTTCGCGGGTTGTGCAAAGCGACGTGGACGAACGGCGAATAGACGCGCCGAATGGCCCGCGACACGGGGTGGTGCTTCTCGGCGTAGATCTTCCCCCGCAGGAGGAAGTCGCGGAGCGCGGGCGCGACCGTGATCGACAGGAGCGCCGCCGACAACATGACTGCAGTCTTGGTGAAGACGAGCGGGCGAAAGAGCTTACCGGCCTGTCCGGTGAGGCCGAAGACTGGCAGGAACGAGGCCGCCACGATCAGCAGCGAAAAGAAGATCGCCGGCGTGACCTCTTTGGAGGCCTCGGCGAGCAGGTGACTGCGCTCTTGTGGGGTGATCCCCTCGCGGCCCTCGAGCTTCTTGTGCGAGGCCTCGACCATGACGATCTCGGCGTCGACCGTCGCCCCGATCGCGATCGCTATCCCTCCGAGCGACATGATGGTCGCGGGCATCTTGAAGAGCCACATCGGGATGAAGGCCAGCGCGACGGCGAGCGGCAGCGACACGATCGGCAAGAGCGCCGAGCGGAAATGGAGGAGGAACAGCAGGATGACGAGCGCGACGACGATCATCTCCTCGATGAGCGTGGATTTCAGCGTCTCGATCGCGCGCTCGATGAGCCCTCTCCGGTCGTAGACGGGGACGATCTCGACCCCCTCGGGCAGGCTCGCCGAGACCTCCTTCATGCGCGCGTCGAGCCGCTCGATCACGTCGAGCGCGTTCTCCCCATATCGCATGACGACGATGCCCGAGACGACCTCGCCCTCGCCGTTCCAATCCGCGGCGCCGCGCCGAATATCACCGCCCATCTCGACTGTGCCGATGTCGCGGACCAAGAGCGGAGTCCCGCGCTCGTCGACGCGGAGCACGATGTTCTCGAGATCGGATTGGCGGTTTACGTAGCCTCTGCCGCGCACGAAGTATTCGCGCTCCGACATCTCGAGGAGCCGACCGCCGACCTCGCCGTTCGAGCGCCGAACCGCGTCGGCCACGTCGGTCACCGATAGACCGCGCTCGCGCAGCCGCGTCGGGTCGAGCTTGATCTGGTATTGCAGCTCGAAGCCGCCGAGCGACGCGACCTCGGCGACGCCCTCGACGCTCGCGAGCGAGTAGCGCACCGAATAGTCGTGGAGCGCGCGGAGGCGCCCCAAGTCCATCTTCCCCGTCCGATCGATGAGGGCATATTGAGACACCCACCCGATGCCGCTCGCGTCGGGGCCCATTCGCGGACTCACCCCTTCGGGGAGGCGTGATTTCGCAGCGTCCAAGTACTCGAGCACGCGCGAGCGCGCCCAATAGGGGTCTGTCCCGTCCTCGAAGACGACGTACACGAAGCTCATCCCGAACATGCTCTGCCCGCGGACCTCGCGGACGTGGGGCGCGGGCAGGAGCGCCGTTACAAGCGGGTAAGTAACCTGATCCTCGACGAGCGTCGGAGAGCGGCCACGCCACTCGGTGAAGACGATGACCTGCGCCTCGGACAAGTCGGGTATCGCGTCGACCTGGACGTGCCGCGCCGACGCGACGCCCGCGATGCCGAGCGCGATGCCGACCATGAGCACGAACGCGCGGTTCTTCGCGCACCACTCGATGAGGACGCCGATCACGGCGAGCCCCCCGTGGCAGGGGCGACGGCCGCGCCGAGTCGGCTCTCCGAGTCGAGCAGGAAGGCCCCGCGGGACACGACGATCTCACCCTCTTTGAGGCCGTCGAGCACCACCTTGTCGCCGCCCGTCGCGATGCCGATCCGGACGAGCCGGGGAGAGAAGACACCGGCGTTCCGCTCGACGAAGACGTATTTCTCCGTGCCCAAGTCGATGACGGCGTCACGCGGTACGACCAAGAGCGCGGCGTCGGGACCCGATATGGAGACCTCGCCGATTTGGCCGGGGAGGAGGCTCCCGTCGGTGTTCTCGGCGAGGAACCGAGCGCGCGCGGTGCGCGTGGCGACGGACACGGTCGGCTCGATCAGGACGGGTTTCAGCGTCCATTTGCGGTCCTGCCCAGTGCGCGCGAACGTCGCCTGCGACGCCTGCTGCGCGAGCTCGAGGCTCTCGCTGTCGACCGTCGCGCTGACCCATACCTTCGACAAGTCGGTAATCTGGAACAGGGCAGTATCGGGGGTCGCGTAGCCGCCCAAGACGACATTGCGCGCGGTGACGACGCCCGAAATGGGGGCCGTCGCGGAGACGCCGCGCTGCGCTTTCCCGTCTGTAAGCACTTTGTCGATGCTCCATTTGGACAGCCCGAGGAGCTCGAGCCGCGTCCGCGCGGCTGCGATCATGCGCTCGTCGTCGTGCTGAATCCCGTTCATGCTCTGCGAGAGCTTGCGCGCCGCGAGCAGCTCTTCGGCCGCGACCGAGATCTCGGGGACGAAGAGCCACGCGAGCGGATCGCCTGCTTTTACCGTGGCGCCCGTCTCGACCGGTGCGACCTGCTCGACGAAGCCGGGGGCGCGCACGCGGACCTCCGCGACCGAGGCCTCGCGGGGCTCGACGACGGCGCTGAGCCGAAGTTGGCGCGCGACGGTTCGCTTGGTCACCGCGACGGTCGCGACGCCGATCGCCTGCCTGCGCTCGAGCGTCAGCCAGACCTCGGTGTGCCCGTGAGGCATGTCGCCGACACCCGGATCCGTCGGTGGATTCGGCGGCGCCGTCTCCACGTGGACCTCGCCCTTCATGCCCGCGGGGATGGGCTCGAG
Source organism: Polyangiaceae bacterium (assembly GCA_046351325.1). GTDB lineage: Bacteria > Myxococcota_A > Polyangia > Polyangiales > Polyangiaceae > Xiheicaenibacterium. Next base: position 275,997 of record JAXLYR010000004.1, read on the forward strand.
GTTCATGAAGCAGATGGGGCAAGTCCCGTGTTCGGGCGAGCGCACCTGCGGGTGCATGGGGCAGTAATATCGGTCTTGCGCGGCAGCGTTGACTCCCGGTTTGGGCCTCGCTTGCCACCAAGTCGCCGCCGCGGTGGCGACGAGGCTCGCGAGGATGAGCCAGCGGACGACCGCCATCATCCGAAGTCCAGGAATCCGCCCTCGCGTCTTCGCGTCCTCAGTCATGGCCGCCACCCTTCTCGTCGGCGGGCGCGTCCTTGCGCCCAGTCGCAAACTGAAGCTCGATCCAGGCCTGTGCGACGCGGCCCACGGCCTCCTCTCGATCGACCCGCGCCTCGAGCTCTTCGTGCGCGGCGAGCAGCCAATCTGCCAAATCGAAGTTCCCGCCGAGCAGCGCCTCGCGGCCGACCTGACTGGCGCGCTCGGCCGCTGGCAGCTCTCGCTCGACGATCGCTCTCAACGTCGCCTGCGCGGCCGCCAAGGTCGCGACCGCTCGCCGGAGCTCCACGGTCGCCTCTCGCTCGGCCGCGCTGATCTCTAGCTTTCGGGCGCTCGCCGTCTCGGCGGCAGCGCGGCTCGCCGCGCCCCCGCCCCCGAGCCACGGAATGGACATCATCACACCCGCGCCCAGGCCGGCGCGCTGATTGGGAGTCTGCATGTACGTCAGCGACACCTCGAACTCCGGTATTTGTGCATCGGCGGACGCGGCGTCGGCCTCGGCCGCGGCGGCCCGGTATTCGGCATTGGCGGCAGCCAAATCAGGTCGGTTCGCGAGGGCGTCCTCGAGCCACGCGCCCAGGCTCGTCGCGTCCGGACAACTGGACAACTCCGGCGGATGTTCGGATATGGGGACATCCGGCCCAGCGAGCGCGACGAGTGTCTCTCGCGAGACGAGCGCGGTTTGCTCCGCGTCGATCGCTCGGCGCTCGGCGCGCGCGGCCTCCGTGTCGGCGCGCGCGATCCCGGCGAGCCCACCCGCGCCACCACCCGAGTAGATCGCGAGCACGCCCTCGCGCACCTGCCCGAGGTGACTCGCGTACTCGCGCAGACGGCCCGCGGTGCGGTCCGCTATGACCCAATCGACGCAGAGGGTCGCTGCTTGTTCCCATATCGAGAGCCCCGTCGACCGAGCCTTCGCGGCGCGCGCGCGCGCCTCCTCGGCGGCCGCGAGCGCTCGTTTGTCGCGCGCGGCGAGGGGCGGGATCTCCTGGCTGATCCCGACCATGTACATGCCGTCTTCATCGGCGGTCGCGGGATCCCCAATGGGGAAGTCCCATATCTCGAAGCGCACCCGCGGACCCGGAATTGCCGCTTCGGACCGCGATCGCTCGAGGGCGGCGCGACCCTCCGCTGCCTCCACGAGCGGCGCAGGGTGCGCGCTCGAGATCCTGTCAGCGAGCTCTTCGCAGGTGCGCGGCGCGGCCTTCGCCTCGGGGGCCGCAGCCGTCGACTCCAGTGTTCCCCGCGCGAGCTCGCGCGTAGCCGCCTCGCGTGCGGTGCTCGTCGCCGCGGAGACGCACCCGGCGCAAACGGAAACCCAACAAGCTAGGAAGAACCTCGACGCAGTCTCGATGGAGACCATGACCACCTCCGCAAGCGCTCGGTGGTCGTCTTGAGATCACCACCGAGCCATGGAATTGCTCGAACCTCTCGCCAGCGCCGGCCGCGCGCTCGTGTCGCGTGGGGCGCGCAAAGCGCGGTGGGGGCGGGTCGAACCCCCGGTGGTGGTGATCAAATAAGGTATACGCAGTTCAACGCGTGAGGCGGCGCTCGCGGAGGAGGCGGGCGAGCGGGGCGTCGCCACCAGCCGCGCACGCGCTGAGTGGAGCCGACGCTCCTCACCTCGAAGAGCTGCGGTGGAGACTCGAGCTCAGCGAGCAGCGCAGGCACCGCGACGACCGCTGCGTCGCCACGCAAACGCCCGTCGTATTGGCTGGCTTGGGGCAGCTGCTTTTGCTCGCAGCAGGGCTCGCCCTTCACCCGAGGCGCGCCATCGTCGTTCGCCGGTTCTTCAGCGCAGCAGCAGGTGTCGCTGACCTCCTGCATCCAAATGCAGAAGTAGAAGCTACGACCCGCGAACAGCGTCGTCGCGAGCATCGCCGCGAGCACGAGCACTCCCAACCAGCGCCTGAAGGCGTGTTGGAGAGGGGTGAGTGCCGCGTTACGACTCACCGTCCCAATATAGACCTTGGCGCGGGTCATGGGTACTCAACCGGAAAAAACCCGCTGCGCTGCAACCACATGTGAGGACGCACAGTTACGAGAGCAGGGCTTGACTCCGTTCAGCAGCAGGAGTCGAGTCCGTTTGGACTCCAAAGCACTATGGGCAAGGACGGCAAATCCACTCGACCACCTCCGCCGCTGCGACCGAGCAGCGCGGGGGGAGCTCGATCGAACAGCAGGTTCATCGCTGCTGTCGAGGACGCTGCGCCCAAGTCCGCGCATCGCGATTTCACTCAACGGCCTGCCGATCCGCGCGCTGAGGAAGACTCGGCGCCGCCCACGAGCGAGGCCCCGTCGAAGCCAGCGCCTTCCAAGCCGATACGGCGTCCGTCTCGCATCGATCCTCGGGCTGAGTTCTCCGATTACGAGTCTCCCGCCGCTCCTCCCGTCTCGGAGGGACCACCCGTTTCGGTGAAGCCGGCGAATTGGCGTGATCACCTCACGGCCGCGCGACTCAGCACTCCTGGGATGCCGGTGGTGTCCCCCATTTCGAGCACACCACCGCCGTCCCATCGCAGCGAGCCTCCGAATCAGGCAGCGTACACGCAGCGGGCGATTCCGCCCCCGCCGCCGTCGACGCCCCCGGCGAGCGTTCCTCCGTTCGAGGACCGCAAGACTCCGTCTTCGCCTCTTCCGCCTCGCTCGTCTCGCTTCGAGCCGCCCGCGTCGGCGAGCGCACCCGCGGCGCCCCCGAGCGCGCCGGCGTTATCGCCTATTCCGCCGGCTCCCATCAGCTGGCCCTCAATCCCCATTTCGACGCCGAGCCCCGGCCTTGTTTCGACGCCGAGCGCCCACCCGTCGAGTCCGTCCCAGCCGATCCCGCAGCAAGCGGCAACCCATATATCGGGCGTCTTCCAGAATCCGACGCGCACGCCGATTCCGCCCAAGCGATATGCCCTCTTGGTCGATGACGACCCGAGCGCGCTGCGGACGTTTCATCGCATCCTGTCTCGCTACGGCGTCGAGGTCCTCACGAGCGCGAACGTCGCGGGCGTGGCCGACCTCCTTCGCCCGCTACCAGCGAGCAGCTGTGTGGTCGCGTTCGTGGACGTCTTGATGCCGTCGATGGTCGGGCCGCGCTTCGTCTCGTCCTTGCGCGCGCAGCCTGCTTTTGGTCTAGCGCCGGTCGTCTTGGTCTCGGGCCTCAACGCGCACGTCCTCGAGCAGACCGTCAAGGACTGGGGCGCCTCCGGCTATATCCTCAAGATGCGCGGGCTGCTCCACGTGGACCACCAATTCGCGGAGTGGCTCGAGCGACAGGGATTACCCCCGACCCCGCCCGCGCGCTCCAGTGGTCAATCATGAGCTGGTGAACGCGCGGATCGGTCCGACCCGCAAGCCACTGGCACGCGCCCCTAATACCGCGGGCGCCGCTCAGCCGCCGCACGCGAACGAGACGCCCGGATTGACCGGTACGATCGGCCCATTGTCCACTCCACAATGGTCCATACCGGCCTCGACCGCTTGGTCGTCTACCTCGCCAGTGCAAGCCCCGTTGACGCAACCGACATTGACGGCTGGCGGGATGCAGAGGTTACAGTCGTTATCGCAATAGGGCCACGCCGCCCCCGCTGTGGGGTAGTCGTCCGCGTGGACGACTTGAGCCTCGCTCGTGCAAGTGTTCACGACGACACAGCAGTCCGAGTTCTTCGTGCACGCGATGGGCTGGGCGGTGATGGCCGCCCAGGTCGTCGCGTCACCATGACAGCTGTCGGCCCCGGCCTGACCGCCAGCGCCGCCCGTCGCGGGAGCGCCCCCCGAGCCACCGGCCGCGCCGCCGCTGCCGCCGCTGCCGCCAGAGCCCGAGTCGCCACAGCCGATAGCGGCCAAGATCACTGCGCCGAAGAGGAATGTACGCATGAGAGCCTCCTCAACCACCGCAGCCGAACGCGACATTGGGGTTGATGGGTACCAGAGGGCCAGCGTCGACACCGCAGTGGTCGACGCTGTCGTCCGAGCTCATTGTGTCGATGTCTCCGACGCACTCTCCGTTGACGCAGCCCACGTTCACGACCGGAGCAATACAGTCGTTGCACTCGGTGTCGCAAAATGGCCAGAGGTCGCCGGCCGTCGCGAAGTCGTCCGCGTGCACGACCTGCACAGAGCTCAAGCAGCCATTGACGACGACACAACAATCCGAGTTCTTCGTGCAAGCGATGGGCTCTGCGGTGATCGCCGCCCACGCGACCGAGTCCCCATGGCAGCCGGCGCCGCCAGCACCACCTGCTGAGCCGCCTGCACCGCCGGCAGCAGCGCCGCCCGCGTTCTGCCCGCCATTGCCGCCGCCGCCTGATCCGGAGTCGCCACAGGCGGTGAGAAGGGTGATTGCGAAAAGAGGGGAGAAGTAAAGAGTTCTCATACGCCCCACTATGCCACGTTCGATAGCGTCGCGCTTCGATATTGGGTTGACGTCACGCAATGATAGTCGACATTGAGTGACAGCCTTGTAATCGCGACAGGGGGTCTCCTCTACGCTCGCGAGGCGCGCCGCGGTCTGCGCGATTGGATCCAATTCGAGCCTCGAAACCCTGGCTGCCGTGAAAGACTCGGCTCATGCGGTCCCTCCACCTCCTCGATGGCGCAGCGCTCGCGACCAGCCTCCTCCTCGCGCTCTCCGCGTGCGGTGACGACTCCCACGTCGTCGGCGGCGCGGGTGGCTCGGGTGGCTCGGGGGGCGGCGCAGCGGGCGGGAGCGGCGGCGCAGGTCAGCAGTGCGTCGAGGACGAGCCGCCCGCCGTGAGCACCGATTGGTGCGACCGCTTCCTCGCGGGAGCGCCGAGCGCGGGCACAGCCGCCGTCGATTGGTCGCGAGCGCACGCTTGGGCGCGGTTCTTCGGCCCCGTATCGGCCTATTCGGATGCGGATCAGGCGCTGGCCTCGGCGCTGACGGGCGACGCCCCTTTCACCCAGCCCGCTCTCGAGGCCTATGTGTCCGCGCTCGACCCGACAGTGGCTTGCAGTGCGGCTGCGTCGACGGTGGTGTTGGGCCCAGCCTCCGTCACGATGCGGGGTGAAATCGCTTGGGTCGTCCCCGGTTCGGGGGAGCTCGAGCTCCCCGCCGAGGCGAAAGGCGTGATGGTGGACTTGCGCGACGTCCCGACGGGCGCGGAGGGGCGAGCGGCGATCCTCGCGGCCGTCTCTCGAGCGCTCGCTAACCCCATATCGGGATTGAGAGAGCGCGTCCGCGAGCACACGGGCATGGTCGACGAGGTCTTCTCCCCGAACAACGTCTACACCATGGCGCTCGCTTACACGGATGTTCCGAGCATCGAGCCTACGGGTGATATGGACTTGCCGCTCGCCGTCCTCACTGGCGACAAGCTCTCGCCCGACGCTGCGGAGATCGCCATAGCCCTCCGCCTCGCCAAACGCGCCTGGCTCGTCGGTGAGGACGTCTCTGTCTCGGTCGCCGAGGCTCGCTGGCAGGGGATTGGCTCGCAGGGGCTCCTCGTACGGACGCGCGAGCTCTACCAGGGCAGCGCGCGATTGCCCGACAGCATCCCCGCCGACGTGCGCAGCGCGACCCCCGAGTGCTTCTCGATTGGAATGTTCAACGCGGGCCCCATCCCCGACGTCGCGCTGGGCCAGCCCGCCCGACCCGCCATTCAGGAGACGACTCCATTCGGCGATATGCAGTTACCGGGGAGCGACGGCGCCGCCGACGCGCGGGCGGCGCTGCTCGTCGCGCACGGCGCGGCGCGGCTCTTCTATCCCTATTTCGCGACCGTCGGCGACGTCATCGACGAGCGCCTCGAAGAGGTCCTCGACGCGCTCCCCTCGAGCCCATCACGCAAAGACGAATATCAAGCGCTGCGTCGCTTCGGGAACGCGCTGACAGACGGACACAACTTCGTCTTCGCGAACGATCCACCGCCCGAGACGGGCTACATACCACTCTTCATCGAGGACCTTGGCGGCGCGCCAGTCGTCCGGCGCTCCGCCGTGCCCGGCATCGACCCTGGCGACACCATCACACGAATCGACGGGGTCCTCGCGTCCGATTGGTATGCGACAGAGCTCGCCCGATCCGGCGGGGCGACACCGGGCTACCAATTCAACCTCGCCACGCGCGAGCTCCAAGTGGTCACGCAGCCTGTCGAGTTCGAGCTCAAGGACCCGTCAGGCGCGACCAAGACAGTAACGGCCTCGCCGGGGCCCGCGAACGTGTTCACCAGTACCTTCGTAGCTACCAATCGGCCCGCTGGCTATTTGGACGACCTCGGGGCGCCCTCTCTCTATTACGTCAATATGTCAGGTACGGTCCTCACCGACATCGCCGACTTTCGGGCCTCACTCGTCACCGCAGCCGGCGCCACGGGGCTCGTCGTCGACATGCGCGGCTACCCTGGTGTCGACGTCTATGAGGTCGCGAGGCGCCTCGTCCAGACTCCATTCTCGTCGCCTGTCTTCCGCGTGCCCGTATTGGACGGCGTCACACGCTCCTCGGTCGACGAGAGCTCCTATGACTTGACCCCCGCGGCGACGCCGTCTTTCTCGGGACCGATTGTCCTTTTGGTGGGTCACTCGACAGTGTCCGCGGCCGAGAACTTCGCGACCATGCTCGTCGACGCGGACCGCGTTACCGTCTTGGGCCGACAGAGCGCCGGGACGAATGGCAACATCACTGGCGTCGAGGTCCCGGGCAACTTCGTATTCACCTTCACCGGGATGGAGGTTCGGCACGCCGACGCGGCGAAGAGTCAGTTTCACGGGATCGGCATCGTGCCCACAATGGAGAGCGCTCTCTCTCCGTTGGACTTCAAAGACGGTATAGATCGCGAGCTCGCGGACGCTGTCGCCTATCTGCTCGCCAATCCGTAGAGAACCGGGTAAGCCTCGCTCATGCGAGTGCTTTGGGCTCTAATCTTGATGTCGCCCATCGCGTGCGGCGACTCCGACGGCGCCGGGGCGACCTCCAATGGCGGCGCTGGCGGCGTGGGTGCCAGCGGCGGGGCAGGCGCGGGCGGCGGGGCAGGGGGGTCGGCCTGCACTCCACTCGAGCTCGGCGCCATACGCGGATATGGCCCTGACACCTACGGCACGAACGAGGTCGCGCCCGAGCTCGGCGAGCCTCTCCTCGACGGCCTGCGCCTCGTCTTCTACGGGAATGTCCCGCTCTCTGGCGAGATCGACCTCGGCGCAGGAGACAACGCCAACTTCAAGACCTGTTCGAGCTGTCTGCTATTGGCAGAGGACGTCGGCGCCGACGGTGTCCCCGCCAAGTACTATTTCCAATCACGGGGCACGCTCGATTTGGGGGCTGCGACCCTCACGCCCGGCGTCGACCCCGAGACCGTGCTCATCACCGGCGGCGGCCTCGCAGCAGTCGAGCTCGTCGAGGTCGACATCGACCCCACCACCTCGGAGTCGACGCCAGTCCCGAACGGTCGATGTTTGACCATCGAGCAAATCCCCATCGACATGACCCCCGCGCCGGCGGGCTGGACCTGCGACGTCGGCTTCTACGGCGACGAGTCGCGGTGCGATTGCGAGTGTGGCCTCGCCGACCCCGACTGCGACGACACCGCGCTGCCTATCGTCAATTGCACCGATGGACAATCTTGTACGAACGGGGTCTGCGGCTGACCGACGTTCGATCGGGGAGTGTTCTCTCGGGGAGGCCCGCCATCACGGCGGGCAGCTCCGCACCCGATCGCTCGGGTGGTGGAACCTTGGTGGAGGCGGCGGGAATCGAACCCGCGTCCGCGAGGCGTCAACTGTAGCTTCGTTCACGTGCATAGTCGCCGTGTCCCCTGCGACTGGGTTCGCGGATTCGGCCGCGACCTAGCGTTCACGAATCTTGCCCCGGCTATCGAACGCGCTCTCGCCGGAGCCAGCCCTAGTGATTGCGCCCTTCGGCTACGAGGACGATCTCGCCGTCAGACGTGCTCAGCGACTTTCAGGCCGCGAGAGCAAGGGTGTCGTTATCGTTCGCACTTATGACGTCCCGCTTGATGAGGCGGAGCAGGAGCCGCCACACGCAGCTACAATCTCAGTCCCCACGTCGAAGCCGATCGCCCCCGTGGGTAATGCCAGAACGAACCAAGCATAAGCAGCGCGGCGCAGGGCGCCAGCGCTCGAGTCACTTCTTTTCACCCTCGACTGGCTTGAACTCGTCGGGGAGCTTCGAGCCCTCACCCCAGAAGTATTTCTCCATCTCGGTAAACCAGATTCGCTGACCCGACTCCGAGACGAGATCCAGCCGATACTCGTTGATGAGCATCTTGCTGTGCTCGAGCCACAGGGTCCACGCTTCCTTCGAGACGTTGTCGAAGATCTTCTGGCCGATGGGGCCCTTCAGCGGGGGCTTCTCGAGGCCCGGTGCTTCCCGGCCGAGCTTGATGCATTGAACCATGCGCGACATCAGCCGGCCTTTAGCGCAGAGCCTCCAGCGCGCCAACCCCAGCGCGCCAACCTCATGAAGGAATCAGGCCCCGCGAAGGAATCAAGCCGCTGCTGCGGATTGGTTGATGTCGAGCAAGAGCCGTACGGAGTCCGCGTAGGTCGTTCCCTTCGCGCAGCGCCCACCGCGAAGCTCGAGGATCTCGCAGAAGGTCGGCGCCGAAATCGCGGGCGTTCGCGGAGCGCCTGCCTTCGGCGGAGGGTTGCTCTTGCGGGCGTGTCGAATCCCGCACTCGGCGACGACGATGAGGCCAGCGTCATGGACCGAGCGAACCTCGATTTGAGCGCTCGGCACGCCCTCGAGCATGCTGCGGAACGACGCGATGACTGCGGGGACGCCGCGCACGCGCTCGTCGCGGGACGCCTGCACCCACTCGACATCAGGCGTGAGCATCGCTGCGACCCACTCCCAATCGCGGCGATTGAACGCGTCGTAGTAGCAGCGAACCCATTCGACGTTGCTTTGCTTCGGCGTTGTCACGAGTCCCCTCCAAGCATCAGGTGGGCCACGCTGGTGCGCTTCGAAACCAGCGTATCCAGCCCGCTGTGTGATGCCCACGTGGATCGCGCACGGCTCAGATCGGATCGTCGCCAACCCGGTGCGCTGGGGACCCTGACTCAGCCGAGCGTCGTCAGCCGCTTGGTCAGCTGGTTCTCGAGGTCGACGAGGGCCTTCGTGAAGCCCTGAATCCCCTCGTCGAGCTTGAAGGTCGCCATCTCGTCGTCGGCGTGCATCGAGCGGAACCGCGCTTCGGTCATGTCGACGCGCTCGATGGTCATCCCCTTGGCGGCCTGCGGGTCGAGCTTGCGGGGCAATACCCCCTCTTGAGACTTGAGCTCACCGAGCAGCTTCGGCGAGATGGTCAATAGGTCGCAGCCAGCGAGCTCGAGGATCTCTCCGGTGTTGCGGAAGCTCGCGCCCATGACCTCGGTCTTGTGGTCGTAATGCTTGAAGTAGTTGTAGATCGCCGTGACCCCGACGACGCCCGGGTCCTCGGCGGAGGGGTAGCTCGAGCGGCCCGTCTTCTTCAGGTAGTAGTCGAGGATTCGACCGACGAACGGTGAGATGAGCGTGATGTTCGCCTCGGCGCAGGCGATGGCCTGGTGAATCCCGAAGAGGAGCGTCAGATTGCAGTGAATCCCCTCCTTCTCGAGCTGCGCGGCCGCGGCGATGCCCTCCCATGTGGAGGCTATTTTGATGAGGACTCGCTCCTTCGGGATATTGAGTTTGGCGTAGAGCCCGATGAGCTTCTTGGCCTTTTGGATCGTGCCCTCGACATCGTAGGAGAGGCGCGCGTCGACCTCGGTCGAGACGCGGCCCGGCACGATATCGAGGATCCGCCGGCCGAACTCGACGCTCAGCCGATCGATCGCCTCGGCGACGATGACGCCAGCGTCCGCGCTGCCCGAATCCTTGCGTGCGTCGCGGAGCGAGCCGTCGACAATATCGGCATAAGCCGGCATGGCGGCCGCGGCCGCGAGCAGCGATGGGTTGGTCGTCGCGTCCCGCGGTTTGTATTGCTCGATGGATTGGATGTCGCCGGTGTCGGCGACCACCAGCGTGTACTCTTTGAGCGCGTCCAAGAGGCTCATGTCGACTCCGTTGTGCGAGAGACCCGCGTCGAGCCTCTCCTATCCGTGAGCTGTACGAAAGGCAGGAACGAAGGATTCACCGCTTTCACGGCTTGACCTTCGTCGGCAGCGGGACCTCACCACCGTTGCGGATGAACGCGGCGATGGCGTCGCTCTGTTTGTCGACGAGCGTCACGCACTTCTTGCTGACGGTGCCCATGCTCGCTCCTTTGCACTCGTCACGGCGGTCCTTGTTTGCCTTTGCCAACCCGGCGTCGCTGAGCAGCGCGTTCTGGGTCTCGTCGGACAGGTACTTCCACTCGATGTGAGCGTTCTTCGGCTTTGGGGGCGTGGTGAAGCTGATCTCTTCGGCGCTGAGCGAGGCACACGAGCCGTTCCACCGCAGGACGTCGAAGTTGGAGCTTGCGCCGCTGACCTCGATACCGGTGTTGTTGCGGCGCTCGAGCAGGACAATCACCTCTTCGTCGAAGACCAGTTTGTCTTCGGAGCTCGCGCCGCCCGAGGCATTCCACGCCGCCGTGTCGCCCCGCAGGTAGGCGCGCGTAAAGGGTGTTCCTTTGCGGAAATAGGCCAGCGCGATGTCGGGGTTCACGTTGTTGCAGAGGCGTTTGACGAACTCGGCCGGCGGCAGGCAAAGCGTGCCTTTCTGCTCGCAGGTCGAGGGGACCTCGGGGCCTGCCGCAGCCGTCGCGGTCGCGGTCGTTGCTTGGTTCGACGCGGCCGCCGTCGCGGTGGCCGTGGTCTCGGCGTTCTCGGCGGTCCCGCCGCCGCCGCCGCAAGCGAGCACGCTGCTGACGAGAAGTGCCAAAAGGGAGAGTTCACGCATCGTGAGCCGACGTTAACAGACGCCCCCGCCTTGCGGCGCGTGGACCGTGAGGGCATAGAGGCAAGATGCGGCGTTGGGGCTTTCTTGCGCTGGGGATGGCGGCCGCGGCGGGACCGGTCGCCGTAGGCGCTTGTGCAAACGACACTCCGGAGACCGACGACGATATCTACGTCACGACCGGGGTCGGCGGCGCTCCGACCACGACGAACACAGGGGGCGCTGGCGGTCGGCACTCGACTGGGGTGTGGGGCAGCGGCGGCGGCGGTGGTGGCACCGTCGAGGGCTCGGGCCCGCCCTATCCGATTGTCCTCGCGCACGGCTTCTTCGGCTTCGACGAGTTCGCGGGCGTCGACTTCGCGACGTACTTTTACGGTGTTAAAGACGACCTCGCCGAGCACGGCGAGCTCCAGGTCTATACGCCCGCGGTCGACCCGTTCAACGACTCGACGACGCGCGGGGCAGAGCTCTGGGCCTATATCGACGGGGTCCTCGCCGAGACGGGCGCGGCCAAGGTCATCATCATCGGCCACTCGCAGGGCGGCCTCGATGCCCGCGTCGTCGCGCACGATCACCCCGACAAGGTCGCGGCCGTCGTCACGGTGGCGACTCCCCATCAGGGCTCACCGGTCAGCGACGTCGTGCTCGGGATCGTCAGCGATCCGAACGCGCAGAACCTCGCCGACGATATCGTCCAATTGATCGGCGCGCCCCTCTGGGACGCGGCCGGCGATCAGACGAGCGTGGTCAAGGCTCTTGCCCAGTTCTCGACGGACGGGATCGCCGAGTTCAACGCGACCTACCCCGATGTGCCGGGCGTCTTCTACGCGTCGGTCACGGGTCGCACCGACTACAGCTTGGGTGGTCAGGACTGCGTCAGTCCGAAGCCCCTCCCCTACGTGAAAGAGCTGGAGACCGAGAGAGACCCGACCGAGGTCCTCTTCCTCGTCAGCGAGGGGCTCTGCGACGGACCCACGGGCAGCGACCCGAACGACGGGCTCGTCCGGGTGAAGGACGCGAAGCACGGTGAGTTCTGGGGCTGCGTGCCGGCCGATCACACTGACGAGATCGGGCAGATCTTCGGGGACAACCCGGGCCTCGGCAACCCGTTTGACCACAAACGATTGTACCGCGACCTCGTGACTCGTCTGCGCGAGCGCGGCTACTGATCCGGATTAGTCCGTGAGCCAGCCCTCGCCGGTCTCGGCGAGGGCGCGAGCGCGCGCGAGCTCGGCGTCGGGCCAGGGCTCGAGCACGATGTCGAAGACGCCGTGATCGAATGGCAGGCCGGGGGCGGGCTGGACCATGACGATGCGCTCGCGCTGACCGGCGCGCAGGAGCTCGAGCGCGCGGTGATGGCAATAGGGATTATTGCCGATCTTGCCGAGGACCACGTGCGAGGTCCACGAGCAGCCGCCCATGCAGTCCTCACCGTAATAGCAAGTCGCGCAGAAGCCCCAGAGGTCAGCCGGGGTGCGATCCCTGGTGAAACGCAGGGGAGCCGCGCGCTCCCAGATGTCGACGAGCGAAGCGTCGCGGATGTTGCCGCCCGCATACGCCGAAGTCGGGAGGGAGGGACAGCCCTTGATGGTGCCGTCGGCCTCGATGCCGAGCGTCCCGCGACCCGCCCCACAAGGCGCCATATGCTGGCCGGGCATGTGCGACCGAAGGATGGAGTCGTAGGGCCCGAAATACCCAATATCGTTCCCCGGCCAAAGGCGAATACCCCGCTCGGAGAGCTTGCGCTTGGCGCGCACGAGCATCGGCAGGACCTCGAGCACCTGATAGGGCTCGAGCAAGAGGTCGGGGCGGTCCGCGGCGCGCCCCATCGGCACCGTCATCGCCACCTGCCAAGCGTAGATTCCCTCGGCCACGAGGACGTCGACGAGGGGCTCGATCTCGCGGAGGGCCGGGCGGGCGAGTTGGGTGTTGGCTGCGACGGCGAGCCCGACCTCACGGGCGGCGCGCATCGACGCGAGCGCCGAGCGATAGCTGCCCGCGACGCCGCGGAGCATGTCGTGTGTCGCCTCGAGCGCGTCGATCGAGACGCTGATGTTCCGCACGCCAACCTGCTTCGCCTGCTCGGCGCGCGCCCGATCGAAGGCTCGGCCGCCCGTGACCAGGTTGACCTCGATGCCGTGATCGTGAATCGCGCGCGCGATCGTGGTCCAGTCCTCTCGGAGATAAGCCTCGCCGCCGATGAGCGAAATCTCGAGGACTCCGAGCTTGGCGAGCTGTTCGACCATGTCGAGTGCCTGCTCGGTCGAGAGCTCGTCGGGGCGGGCGCGGCCCGCGCGAGAGCCGCAATGCCGACAAGCCAGATCGCAGCGGAGCGTGAGCTCCCAAACGGCGTAAGCCGGCCGCGACTGCCGATCGATGTCGCGGGTCTCGGCGGCTAGTGGCAAATGCCTGCGAGCAGGCTCGGCGAGGGGTGCGAGAGGCAGGCGAGGAGAGACCACGGCGCTACTTCTATTACTCCTTTCCACTCGAGTGTGCAGGGCCGTTCGGGCTCACTCCCCCTCGTTGACGCGTCCGAACTCCGTCGCGATGCGGACTGGGCCGGCCTCGCTCCCGGCGTTGCCGATTAGCGAATAGAGGGCCGTCTGCCCGTCGCCGTCCAGGTCGCACTCCGCCGCGACCTCGAAGGAGTACTCGCTCGCATATTGCCCTCGAGCGGGGGCCCTGCCGCCGGGGCCGACGGTGTAGCTGTATTGGCATATCAGGTCCGCCGTCGGCGCGTAGCCGAGACACTTCCACCCCGTCCGCTCGTCTCCAGTCATGAAGTCCTTGCCCGGCTCGGCGCTCGGGGTCACGGCCTTGCCGCGGGGTATGGCGGCGGGCGTCGGGGACGCAGACGCGCAGAAGGCGTGTGCGGGCTCGGGCTCGGCGGAGTCGTCTTGGAGCAGCGTCGCGGACGAGCGCTCGCGCTCGAAGGACCGCTTGGCCGCGGCGGCCATCTCGCGGAGGTTCGCGAACACCGTAGTCAGCCTAGGGTCTTTGACGACGCCGTCACCGGGATACTCGGAGGCGACGTCGGCGCTCTTGGCCGTCTGGTTTTTCGGGGAGGACGATGCAGCGCTGGAGGGGCGGTCTCGAGTCGAGCTGCAGCCCGAGGCCGAGATGACAATAGTGAACAGAGCAAACACCGATATTGAGGGCTTCATGCCGCAGCCCTCGAGCAACGTGTGTGCCCGCTGCGCACGAGCAAACTCGCGAGGCGCCCAGAGAAGCTGCGCGCTCTCGAGTGGGCTGTGCTCGCGCAGTTGAGCAAATGCTGCTCGCTGGGCTTCGCTCTGTCAGGGGGCGCGAGGAACAAAAGCGACGGCTCCGACGGAGAGTTCGCGCCGCCTTCGCCCCGCCACGGGCGGCGCGAATTCTTCAAGAGATGTCGGTTCCAGGGGACTAGGCTGTAGTCGCTCATGACAGGCCAGCTCCAGCACGTGGGCGACGAGGGCCCGGCGCGGTGCGCGCTCTGCGGGGAAGTCGCCGCGGGGCCGTGCGCGCGGTGCAGGCGGCCGACGTGCGGCGACTGCTGCGTGCTCGTCGAGGGCGTCAAGGTGTGGGCGATTTGCTTGGATTGCGAGCGAAAGGGCGGGAACTCGGTCGCGCCCGGCTGGACGCTCGTGCTCCTCTGGATTGGCCTGCCCATCGCCGGATTGGCCATCATCGTGGCGCTGCTCTACGGGTTTGTTCGGTAGTCGCGTCGACGAAGGCTGGTATTGAGGACTCGGGCAGAGCGACGTAGCTTCGCCCAATGGGAGCTCCGCGGGCTGCGCTCGAGGCCGAGATCGTCGCGCGCGACACCTTCCTCGCGCGGGCCTCGGGTGGGCTCGAGCGACGCGTCGCCGCGGTCGAGGACGCCCTCGAGGGTGTAGACCTCTCGCCTGCGGCGCGCGAGGCGCTCGCTGCGCTCACCGGCTTCACTCGCGAGCTCGCGCTCATCGCACAACCGGACAAAACGCCTCCGGTCGATTCGGCCTCGACGCTCGAGCTCGTCTCTCTCCTCGAGGAGCTCTTCACCGCGCGCGCTGCGGACCTCGCACGACTGGGGCGTTCGGTCGAGCTCACTCGCTCCGGCGAGGCTGCGCTGATTCGCAGTCACCGCGAGGACGTCCACCTCGTCCTGATGGAGCTCATGAGCAACGCCGTCAAACACGGTAATGGGCCGATTCGGGTGCACGTCGCGACCACAGCGGCCTGGGTCGATATGACGATTCGCGATGGTGGCCCGGGCGTGCCGCGCGCGGCTCGACGCCGCGTGTTCGGGCGCTTCGTGCGCGGGGTGGGGCTGAAGAAGAACACCGGGTTTGGCGTGGGGCTCTGGCTCGTCCGCAAGATCGCGCGCGCCTATGGCGGAGATGTTCGCCTGGCGGAAGGCGCCATATCGGTGCGTTGGCCGCGCTCGACGATAACCGGATAAGGCGACCCGTCGTGCCCAATCCCCACGCGACACCGGACTTCGAAGCGCTCGCTGTCGCCCTGGCGGAGGGGGCCGCGCTCGAGCAAATAGGCGAGGCGCTCGGGGTTCAGATCGACGCGCCCGGGAGATCGGCTCTCCTCGAATTTGCATCGAGGCGGCTCTCGAGTCCTCGAGCGCTCGGGCTGCCGTTGATGCTGTTGCTCTCGCTCCTCTACGAGGCTCTGCACCGCGACGACCCGTTCCTCTTCTTTCAGAAGAAGCGCCGCTTTTTTCATCAGAACGTGCTCATCGCCAAATGGTCGAGCGGTGGTGAGCCGCGCGTGACGCTCGGGGCGGCGGATGGCGGCGTCGAGTTCGTGAAGCTGTGGCACAGCTTCAACAACACGAATCAGAAGAAGGCAGATTACGAAGCTCGCCTCATGGAGTGGGCGCAGCGGGAGCCTCCAGATGCTCAATCCATCGTGTTTCGCGTGCGCCCGCGACGCGCGTCGCCGCAAGCGACCCGTAGCGAGGAGGAGCTGCTCCGAGAAGTCGCCGCGAACCCGGAGGATCAGGAGCTGCGGCAGGTGCTGACCGATATTTGGATGGCGCGGGGTGACCCGCGTGGCCAGCTCGTCGCGCTCCAGGCTGAGCTCGAGGCCTGCACCGATTGGGATCACAAGAGGAGAGAGAGCAGCGAGAAGATCGACGCGCTCTACGACACCTGGCTGCCGGTTTGGGCCGGCCCCGCAGCGCCCTACGTCGACCGCGCGTGCATGAACCGTGGATTCATCGACAGGGTTCGAATGAGCCCTCAGGACTTCGTGAAGCACGCGGCGGAGGTCTTCGCGCTACACCCGATTCGGCAGCTCGACGTCCTGCGCACGGACGAGTCCGGCCAGCAGTTCAGAAAGATGGTCGCGTGCCCAGAGCTTGCGCGTATTCGAGCGCTTCACATCACGAAGGGGCCGAGCGCTTCGCGCCGCTCCGTCATGGCCATTGCGCACTTGGGCGCGTTCCAGCAGCTCGATCGGTTGGAGGAACTCCACCTCTCGAACGTCGGCCGTGACGCTGCTGATTGGGAGGTTGGGCTCGGAACCGTGAAGTTGCCAGCGCTGCGCCGGTTGAAACTCGGAGGCTGCGGCTTTGGGCCGGCCCTCTATCGTGTGCTGGGAGACAACCCTTCCTTTCATCGGATCGAGTCCCTCACAGATCGCTGGATCGACGCAAAATCGGGCGATTTCGCGAGCACCGTGGCTTCGTTCGGCAGGGCGCTCGTAGCTCTGAAAGAGCTCGTTCTCGAGCGTGGCCCGTGGACCGATGACGCCATCGCCGGATTCTTCGAGCACAGGCAAGCGCGCATCCGAGCGATCGAGTTGTCGGGAACGCAGGCCACCGCTGGCGTCGTCGACCGCCTTGCGAGGACCCCGAGCGCGAAGTCGCTGGGTCGATTCGTCGTCTACGACGCGCCGGTCAGCCCGGTGGCTGCCGAGCGCCTCATCGACTCGAGTACATTTCCAGCGCTCGAGGAGATGTCGTTCACTGGCGGGCTCGAGGGTTGGAGCGCGGAGTTTTGCCGCGATCTGATGCGCAGGCTCGTCGCGCTGCCGCTCGCTCATCCGTTGAAGAAGGTGAGCCTCCGACGTGTGAACGAGCTGGACCCCGAATTGGAGGTCCAATTCAAGGCGCGATTCGCGAGCGCGAGCTAACCCGATAAGGCGACCCGCAATGCCGAATTGGCGCGGTTGACTAGGGCCTTGTGGCGAGCCGACGCCGGTCGATAGACTCGAGCACCTATGTCGTCTTTCGCCCTGTGTTCCTCGTGTGGTCGTCACATCCGTATCCGGGAGAGCGCTTGCCCCTTCTGCGAGGCCGCGCAGCCCGCTCGTCAGGCCGGCGCTGACGACAGCCGAATTCCTTTCGCCAAGCGCGCGGTCGTCTTCTTGGCGACCTCGGTCGCTGTGGCCGCGTGCTCCGGCTCCGACGCTGGCAAGGACAACGGCTCGCCGTCCTCGACGAGCTCCGCAAAGACCACCACGACCGCCGCCGCGTCCTCGACCACGACGACGACGGCGACGGCCAGCACGACCGCTTCGGCGACAGCGTCGAGCACGCAGACAGCGTCGGCTTCGTCGAGCGCCTCGGCCAAGTCGAGCTCGTCCACCACGGCGAGCGCCAGCGCCAAGCCCAGCTTGACCACCACGCAGACGGCGAAGCCGACCGCGACGGCGCCGTCGGTTCGCTACGGGCTCCCGCCCTTCCTCGCCGAAGAAGAGCTGGTCTAGGCCCCTGGAACCAGCAGTTCTCGGAGAATTCGCGCCGCCCCTGGCGGGGCGAAGGCGGCGCGAATTCTCGGTCGAAGCCATCGCTTTTGTTCCGCGGGTCCCCATGTCTTTGCGTGGAAACTCCGTTTCCACTGGTCTAGTAGGACGCGCCGATTCGGCCCATTTCGGTAGACCAGCGTGACATCGCGTATCGAGGGCACGCTGCCGCGCCGAGGGCAGCTCGGGTTCGCGGTTCGACCTGGCGAGCATGCTGAGATCGGTCGCGTCGCAGCAGGCTCACCCGCCGCCGAGGGTGGGCTGCGCCCTGGCGATCACGCCGTCTCGCTGAACGGTGAGGCCATCCCCGACGCCGCGTGGCTGCGCCGCGCAGTCCAAGCGATCCACGTCGGCGCCGAGGTCACGCTCGGCATCTCGCGAGACGGCGTCGCGATGGAGCTCACGCTGCGCGTCGGCGCGCGTCCGCTCGAGGCACACGCTGGCTGCGAGACCGTCTATTTCGACGTGCCGTGCGCGGAGTATCGACTCCGCGCGATCGCGACGACGCCCGCAAACGCTCGCGATCGTGCGCTGCCGTGGATCCTCTACGTGCAGGGCCACGGGGCCGCGAGCGTCGACGCGGGCTTGGAGGTCGAGCGACCGCTGCCCGCGCTCGTCGGCGCGCTCACGCGTGCGGGCTGGGGCGTCGTGCGCTTCGAGCGCTCGGGGGTCGGCGACAGCGAGGGCCCCGCGCCCGCGCTGCTCTCGCTCGCCGAGGAGATCGCGCAGGTTCGTGCGGTCCATCGCCGCGCGCGCGCGCTGCATGGCTTCGATCCAGCGGCGGGCGTGCTCCTCGGGCACAGCCTCGGGGGTGTCGCCGCGTGCGCGATCGCGAGCGACGAGGCCGAGCGGCCCGCTGGGCTCGTCCTCTACGGCGGCGGCGTGAAGCTCTGGACCGAGTATTTCGACGCGTGCGCGCGCAAGCAGTGGACGCTCGCGGGCACGCGCATCGTCGATCAGGACCGCGCGCTGCGGCTCATTCAGCGCTTCCACGCGATGCTCATCTACGAGGGGCTCTCGCTCGCCGAGATCCGCTCGCGCATGCCCGAGATCGACGCCGAAGCAGAGCTCCTTGGCATCGGCGGTGCCGACCACGCGCCGGGGCTCCACGAGGTCGTGCGCGGTCGGCCCGCTTCGTATTGGCGAGAGATGAATGAGGCGCGCGTCGCGACGCAGCTCACGAGCGCGAACCTACCGGTGCTCGCCGCGTGGGGCGCGAGCGACTGGCTCTCGATGCGCGAGGACCACGAGCTCATCGCCGCGTGCGTGAACGAGGGCGCGCCGGGGAAGGGGGCCTTCATCGAGATCCCACGCGCCGATCATCATTTCGCCGAGCGCGCCACCGACGCGGAGTCGTACGCGGCGCGCGATCGCGGCAGCCTCGCCGAGGCCATCCCCGCGACGCTCGTCGCGTGGCTCAGAAGCGAAACACCATCAACACGAGGATGATGAGCTTCAACGTGTGACCGATGCCCGCGGCCATGGCGAACCGCTTGGGCAGCGAGCGCATCGCGGCCTCGTCGTCCTTCGCGATCGCGGGGCCGAGGGCCTGAGCCGCACCACGCAGCACGATGAGCTCGACCGCGAACGCGACGAGCGCGAGGCCGAGGCCTGCGTGGATGCGAGGCGAGATGCCCTTGAACCCACCCATCTGGAAGATGAGCACGAGGCCCGAGACGATCGTGCCGATCGCGCCGACGAGGCCGATCGTGAGCGTTCGCTCGACGCGCGAGGGCAGGAGCTCGGCCGCAGCCTTGCCGCGCGCGAGCGACTTGCGCACGTCGCCAGCGAGCGTGAGCCCACCACCGAACCAGATCGCCATCGACAGGATGTGGACGAAGCGGAGGAACGTGATCGTGTTCATGGGCTGAGGCGGCTCTCGGCGTCGTCACGCAGGTTGAGCGTGCTCTCGCGAGCGGCGAGGCAAGCCTCGCTGCCGACGGGGAACACGCTGCAGTTGAAGGGGCGAATCGCGTAGATGCGGCACTTGTTGTCGCGCTTGAGGTGTTGGCACTTCGGCCCGAGGAAGCGCAAGGTGACCTTACCGTCGCGCGCGCGGCGCACGAAGGGCGGCTTGGTCAGATCGGTGCGGCCTGCGTCGCGGAAGCGCTCGAGATCGTCGTCGTCGAGCAGGACGTTCGCGTCGTGGCAGCACGCGGCGCAGTCGAGGCAGTCGAGCTCGAGATCGCGCGTCGCGCTCGGGTGCCCGCCGTCGCGATCGCACCAGTCCGCGACCGCGTCGACTGCGTGAGGCTTCACCTTCACGCGGAAGAGCCCGCGGAAGGGCCCCTCGGTCGAGCGCCGATAGCGCTGCTGCTCGAGCGCGAGCACGCTCCAGAGACCAGCCTCGGTGATTTTGCCGTCGTCGCCGGCGCCGAGGATCATGTGGACGACGCGAGGGCTCGTGAAGACGGCGGCGGACCCGCCCTCACGCACCCAAGAGGCGGCGCGAGCTTGGTGCTTTGCGGTGAAGCGCCGCCACACGGGACGGGTGACACGCATCCCGAGGCTCCTAAGGTCCGCGCGTCGCTCCGTCAACAGGGCGACGTCGAAGATGACTGACCAGTCAGTTCATTGCGCGGGGGGTTTGCGCCGGCGGACGGGCGCGGCGGTCACCACGGGCGTGGGCGCAGGCGGCTCGGCCGGCAGCAGCTGGGCTTCACGCGGGGCCCGCAGGTAGCCGCCCTCGAGGAACCCGAACAGCTTCTCCACGATGTCCTCTCGCGAGCGGGCTTTGTTGCCGTGGCTCGCGTCGTGGAGCACCTCCTTCATGATGCCGAGCGAGACCGTCGCGTAGAACTCGGGGTCACCGTCGGCGACGATGCCCAGGCGCTGGCCCTCGCGGAGGGCGTCGCGCAGGAGCCTGCGGGTCGTCTCGTAGAAGCTCGCGATCTTTCGGACGAACGCTGGATCGAGCCCGGCCGCGTACGAGAGAAGGATCTTGGTGAGCGCCGGGTCGTCGAGGAAAACAGCGACGATCGCGCGGATGTTGTGCTCGATCTGGGCGCGCACGTCTCGCTCGACGTCCACGCGGAGGATGGCCCCGCCGAGGCGCGCGAACAGGCTGTCGATGAGCTCCTCGAGGACCGTGCGCTTGTCCTTGAAATAGAGGTAGTAGGTGCCCTTCGCGACGTTCGCCGCGTCGCAGATGTCCTCGACCTTGGCGTCGTGGTAGCCGCGGCTCGCGAAGACGTCTCGCGCTGCCTTGAGCAGGGCTTGCCTGCGTTCCTTCTTGTCGACGGCGGCCACGGCGCGAGAGGTGCCGGAGTGGGCGGGGCCGGTCAATGCGAGTTGCGGGCCAGGGTCCGGACGGTGCAACAGCAACATTCGTTGTCTCCCCGGGCCACCTGATGATAGGACTGACTGACCCACCAGTCAGTCGGGGCCCCGCGACGTCGAGGGGGCTGGGTCCCGGCGGCGAAGCAGAGGCTGCAGTAGGAGAGCGATGGGCAACACGAATCACGAGACCACTGCCGCGAAGGCCCCGCGCACGGCGCCGATCGTCATCGGCGTCGATGTCGGCTCGACCACGGTGAAGGCCGTCGCGCTGGACCCCGACACGCTCGAGATCTTGTGGAGCGACTACCAGCGCCACCAGACGAAGCAGCCGGAGAAGGTGCTCGAGCTGCTCGAGACCATCGGCGCCGCGTTCCCCGAGTCGAACCCCAAGAGCTGGCGGATCTTCATGACGGGCTCGGGCGCGATGCCGCTCTGCCCGCCCGTCGGCGCGAAGTTCGTCCAAGAGGTGAACGCCGTCACGCTCGCCGTGGAGAAGCTCCACCCCGACGTCCGCAGCGTCATCGAGCTCGGTGGGCAAGACGCGAAGATCATCATGTTCAACGTCGATCCGAAGACGGGTGAGCGCACCGCCGCCCCTTCGATGAACGACAAGTGCGCGTCCGGCACGGGCGCGACGATCGACAAGTGCATGATCAAGGTCGGCCTGCCGCCCGAGTTCGCGGTGAAGGTCCACTTCGACGACTCGAAGCTGCACCACGTCGCCGCGAAGTGCGGCGTCTTCGCCGAGACGGACATCGTCAACCTGGTGAAGAGCGGCATCCCGTCGAAGGAGATCCTCTGCTCGCTCGCCGACGCGATCGTCCTGCAGAATCTCTCCGTACTGACCCGCGGGTCGACACTCAAACACCGAGTGATTTTGCTGGGCGGGCCGAACACGTACCTGCCCTTCCTCCAAGAGTGTTGGCGCAAGCGCATCCCCGAGATCTGGGCGGAGCGCGGCTACGACTACCCGAAGGACGTCCCGATCGAGGAGCTCATCTTCGTCCCCGAGAACTCGCAGTACTACGCCGCGTACGGCGCGTGCGTGTACGGCCTCGAGGAGGCCGCGGGCGTCGGCGTCTACACGGGCGCCGACGGGCTCGTCGAGTACATGAAGAACGGGCGCAAGGCCCGGCTCGGCGCGAGCGCGGGGCCGCCGCTCGTGCGCACGCTCTCGGAGAAGGAGCAGTTCCGCGACCTCTTCCGCATCCCGAAGTTCACGCCGAAGAAGCTCGTGCCCGGTGAGACCGTGCGCGCGGTCATCGGGCTCGACGGCGGCTCGACCTCGTCGAAGGCCGTGCTCCTCGGTGAGGACGGCGAGATCGTCTGCAAGGGTTACCAGCTCTCGAAGGGCAACCCGATCCAAGACACGAAGGAGCTGCTCACGCAGCTGAAGGGCTACGTCGAAGAGCAGGGCGCGAAGCTCGAGGTCCTCGGCTTCGGCGCGACCGGCTACGCCGCCGACGTCCTGCAGGAGTGCGTGAAGAGCGACGTGAACATCGTCGAGACCGTCGCGCACATGATGAGCGCGGTGAAGTTCTTCGGCGATGTCGACGTCATCTGCGACATCGGCGGGCAGGACATCAAGGTCCTGTTCATGAAGAACGGGGACATCTCGAACTTCAAGCTTTCGAACTCGTGCTCGGCCGGCAACGGGATGCTGCTTCAGGCCATGGCCGATCAGTTCGGCTTGCCCGTCACCGAGTACGCGGACACCGCGTTCGGCGCCGAGCTCGCGCCGAAGTTCAGCTACGGCTGCGCCGTCTTCCTCGACACCGATCGCGTGAACTTCCAGAAGGAGGGCTTCTCGAAGGAGGAGCTCCTCGCGGGCCTCGCGCAGGTGCTGCCGAAGAACGTCTGGCAATACGTCGTGCAGATCCCGCGGCTCGCGTCGCTCGGCCGTCGCTTCGTCCTGCAGGGCGGCACGCAATACAACCTCGCGGCCGTCAAAGCGCAGGTCGATTACATCAAGGAGCGCGTCCCCGACGCCGAGATCTTCGTGCACCCGCACACCGGTGAGGCCGGCGCGATCGGCGCTGCGTTCGAGACCCTGCGCGTGGTGAAGCGCCGCGGACGCTCGACGTTCATCGGCCTCGATGCAGCGATCAACCTCGAATACACGACGAAGAACGACGACGAGACGGTCTGCCACTTCTGCCCGAACGAGTGCAAGCGGACCTTCATCGACACGACGACACCGGACGGCCAGACGAGCCGCTACATCGCGGGCTTCTCCTGCGAGAAGGGCACCGTCGAGAGCGAGGACGCGATGCTCGCGCTCGTCGCCGATCGGAAGAAGACGGCGAAGCAGTTCCCGAACATCGTCGACTACGAGGCGAAGCTCGCGTTCCGCCACTTCTACAAGCCGACGCCGATGCCCGCCGAGGGCGCGCCGATCAAAGACGTTGCGGTGAAGCGCGGCTTCTTCGGCATCAAGCGCGTGCCGATCGAGCGGCCCTTCAAGCGGAGCGGCAACGAGGCCGTCGAGCTACGCCGCCGCACGCGCATCGGCATGCCGCGCGCGATGAACATGTACTCGACGGCGCCCTACTTCAGGACGTACTTCGAGGCGCTCGGCATCCCGAAGCAGAACGTCGTCTTCTCCGACGAGACGACCGAGGAGATGTGGGTCGAGGGTGGCAAATACGGCTCGATCGATCCGTGCTTCCCCTCGAAGGTCTGCCAGGCCCACATCCACAACCTGCTCTTTCACCAGCACTCGGAGAAGAAGCCGCTCAAGTACATCTTCTTCCCCATCCTCACGCACGTGCCGAGCTTCGGCGAGAGCGTGATGGACAAGACGAGCTGCCCGATCGTCGCCGGCGTGCCCGACGTCATGAAGGCCGCGTTCACGAAGGAGGTCGACTTCTTCGCGCAGCGCGGGATCGAGTATCTCGACACGCCGCTCAGCTTCTCGGAGATGACGCTCACCGCGCGTCGCATGTTCGAGACGTGGGGCCCGCGCCTCGGCGTGACCGAGGACGAGAGCGATCACGCGCACCGTGAGGGCATGCGCGCGCTCGCCGCCTTCGAGGCCGATCTCCAGGAGAAGGGGCGCGCCATCCTCGAGACCGTCGAGGCCGAGAACCGCGTCGCCATCCTCATGGTGTCGCGCCCGTACCACTCGGACCCTGGTCTCAACCACGGCATCCCCGAGGAGTTCCAGGTCCTCGGCTACCCGATCATCAGCGTGCGCTCGATCCCGCGCGACATGCCGTTCCTCTCCCGGTTCTTCAAGGAGGAGGTCGCGCGCGGCCAGCACCCGCTCGACATCAACGATGTTTGGCCCGAAAACTATTCGGCCAACAGCGCGCAGAAGGTCTGGGCCGTGAAGTTCGCGGCGCGCCACCCGAACGTGGTGCTGCTCGATCTGTCGAGCTTCAAGTGCGGTCACGACTCGCCGACGTACGGCATCGTCGAGAGCATCGTCTCGGCGAGCGCGACGCCCTACCAGGCGCTGCACGACATCGACGCGAACAAGCCCGGCGGCTCGATCAAGATCCGCGTGAAGACCTTCACGCACAGCTTGAAGCTCTACCAAGAGTCGCTCGAGGACGTCGCCGCGAAGAAGAGCGAGCTCGAGATGAGCCTCGAGCGCAAGCGCCTCGAGCTCCTCGAGGCTCGCAAGAAGCAGCTCGCGGATCGCCGCCAGACCGACGTGACGCTCGACCGCGCGATCGCCGAGCTCGCGGAGAAGGTCCGCAGCTATGAGGCCCCGAAGCGCAAGCCCGAGCCCCCGCGCGAGCTCGTTCAGCTGAAGAAAAAGAGCGCGGACGGCTCGACCGTCCCCACCAGTTCGTTCTGATTTCTCGTTCGCCCCGCCCGCAGACCGCAGCCCACTTTCGCCGAGGATCCCAATGGCCGAGACGACCCCCGCTACGCAAAAGAGAGCGCTCCCCATCCTGGGGGCTACGCCCAAACAAGCCGTGGACGAGGCCAGTCGCACCCTCGCGGAGATCGAGCGCGAGCTCGAGTTCCATGCGCAGGCCGAGCGCGAGCGCCTCGGCATCAAGGCCGAGCGCAAGCAGTGGGTCGACGAGATGCTCGACCCGCAGATCCGTCGCAAGGAGCGCGAGAACATCACGCTGCTCATAAGCGGCCTCACCGCGGCCCAGGATTTCCTCACGGAGGGCGCGCTCCGCGGGCTCGGCTACAAGGTCGAGTACATCGGCATGAGCGACAACGCCGGCCTACAGGTCGGTAAGGAGTTCGGCAACCGCGGGCAGTGCAACCCGACCTACTACACGGTCGGCGGCCTCGTGAATCACCTCATCCAGCTGCGCGACAAGCACGGCCTCACCTCCGAAGAGGTCGTGAAGAACTACGTGTTCGTCACGGCTGGCGCGTGCGGTCCCTGTCGCTTCGGGATGTACGTCACCGAGTATCGCAAGGCGCTGCGCGACGCCGGCTTCGACGGCTTCCGCGTGATGCTCTTCCAACAGAAGGGCGGGCTCTCGCAGGCGACCGGCAACGACGTCGGGCTCGAGTTCAACCCCGAGTTCTTCATCGCCGTCATCAAGGCCATCGTCTGCGGCGACGTCCTCAACGCGCTCGCGTACCGCATCCGCCCCTACGAGGTCGAGCCGGGCGCGACGAACCGCGCGGTCGAGAACACGAAGAAGCTCCTCTACAAGGCGCTCTACGAGCAGACCAACATCTTCTGGGCGCTCTACAAGGCTCGCCGTGAGTTCGAGGCCATCAAGGTCGACAAGCTCCGCCCGAAGGCGAAGGTCTCCATCATCGGTGAGTTCTGGGCGATGACGACCGAGGGCGACGGCAACTACGCCCTGCAGCGCTTCCTCGAGAGCGAGGGCGCCGAGAACGACATCCAGCTGACGACGGCGTGGCTCCTCTACAACATCTGGGAGGTCAGCCGCGACACCGAGCAGCGCATGAATCTGCGCGACCTCGACGACGGAAAGTATGGGCTCAAAGGAATCGCCGAGGATGAGCTCGGCGTCGCGAAGCGCCTCGCTACGCTCCGCCTCGCGGAGGCAGGCCTGCGCGTCGGCTTCCAGGCGTTCGCGCAGCCGCTCGGGCTCTTCGGCTATCACCTGCCCGACATGGAGCTCGTGGCCGAGGTCGCGGAGCAGTACTACTCGAACGATCTCCGCGGCGGTGAGGGCCACATGGAGGTCGGCAAGCTCATCGTGAACGCCGTCAAAGCCAAGGCGAACATGACGCTGAGCGTGAAGCCCTTCGGGTGCATGCCGAGCTCGGGCGTCTCGGATGGCGTGCAGTCGCTCATCACGAACCGCTACCCCGGCACGATCTTCTGCGCCGTGGAGACGAGCGGCGACGGCGCGACGAACTTCTACTCTCGCGTGCAGATGTACATGTTCAAGGCCCGGCTCGCCGCGCAAGAGGAGCTGCGCCGCACGTACGCCGAATGCGGCGTCACCGAGGACGAGGTCCGCGCCTTCCTCGACGCGCACCCCGAGTACGCGTCACCGCTCTTCCACGCGCCGCACGCCGACGACAAGAAGGTCGCGTCGAGCGCCGCGAACCTCGTCTACTTCCTCGCGCCGCTCATGAAGATGTCGCGGCTCGAGCGCACGAAGGCCAAGCTCGGACGCGTCCGCGACGCAGTCGTCCACGCCGCGACCGCCACCCCGGAGAAGGTCCGCGCCGTCGCCGCCTGGCTCCAGAGCGACGAGACCCGCGAGCGCTTCGCGCAGGACTGGCAGCTCGCGCGAGATCTGTTGGGGGGCAAAGTAAAGGAGCGCTTCGGGCCGATCGTCGCGCGCCTCGCGAACAAGGCGTACTTCGAGAACAACGCCGAGGTCGCGCACACCGTCCACCACGACGAGGTTCGCATGCCGGTCTCCGTCGAGCCGATCGCGTCGCAGCAGATGGATATCGCCGCCGAAGAGTAAACGTCGCGCGGCGGTCAGCGCCCGCACGAGAGCCCGCTACCCACGAGGTAGTGGGCTTTTTTATTGGGGGGAGAGATGGACCCTCCAGCGCGAGATCGGGCGGGAAAAACACGACGCCCCCGAGCGCGGTAGCGCTGCGGGGGCGGCTCACGAAGCGAGTACGGTGTTAAAAAAATCTCACCGGAACTGGCCGACTCCGAAGGAGAAGCCGTTCGGCGAGATGCCCACGAAGACGCGCCGCGGGAGCGTGCCCTCTTGCTCGAACTTGTACGCGTCCTTCTCGATTTGGAAGGTCTGGGTCGCGGTGACGTCGGCGCGCCCTACAACCCTGTAATTGACCTCGGTCGCGCTCAGCGTGCTCGCGAGGACCGTCGGGACCTGCGTCCACATCACGGTGAAGGGGACGGCCACGGTGGCGGACTGACCCGCGGGGACCCAGCGCTCCGGCTTCGCGTCGATCGGGATTGGGCCGGGGACGTTCTCGATGATGACGTTCGCGCGCACGGAGCGAACCTGCACGTCGAACGTGTTCGGGTTGTGGATCTCGAGGTTCGCGTCGAAGTTTGCGCCGGTCAGGCTGACCCCGCGAAACACCGCCCCGCGAAGCGACACCGTGGGGGTGCAACCGACGAGCGCTGCTACGAACGCCGCGATGGTGAGGAAAATCAGACGCCGTCCCATGTCAATCGAAACGTAGCCTACCTGAGGTAGCGCAGCACTCACGACCGAAAGAGGACGCGTCGTAGAAAGCTTGAAAGCCCGATTGCGACGACGCTCGCGTCGAGCAGCAAGATGACGCGCCGAATTTGAAGAGGCGACCGCGTCGCTCGTCGCGCGACGACAGCGTCGAATGCGCGCGTGATCGCCGGCGGCACCGCGAGCGAGCCGAGCGCGACACCGACTACGAAAGCGAGGCTCGGAGTCGCAACAGCGTGGGCCGTGGCGAACCCGAAGACGAGCCCGAACGAAGCGACGACGGGCGCGAGCACGCTGCGGCGTCCGTCGCGCGCGAGCAGGCCGTCGAAGCCGACGTACGCGACCGAGGCTGCGAGCAGCGGCCCGAGCGCGCGAGGCTCGGGGACGAAGAGGCCGCGCGCTGCGATGGTGAACGCGATGGCGACGCCCAGCGTGAACGCGGCCGCGAGCACGAGCGCCGCGCGCGTCGAGCGCGAGGCTTCGCTCGACTGCGGGCGCAGCGCCGCGAGCGCGAGCGCCAGCAAGAACACGAACCGATCGAGTGGCGCGAAGAGGAGCCCCGCGACGAAAGGACTCGGCGCGTCGTTCGCAGGCTCTCTGTTCGCGGGGGGCGCGGTGAGCGCACCGAGATCGATCGACGCGCGCCCGGTGATGCGGGCGCGGCCGGCGTGGAGAGCGTCCTCGCGGTGACCGTCGGCGTCGTCGATGAACGCCGCGTGCGTCGCGCCGATCGGCAGCACCTTGAAGAGCGGCTCGAGATCGATCGCGACGTCGGGGCCCGTGCCGCAGCCGTCGAACCGCGTGACGACGAGCACGCCGTCCTCTTGATCGCGCTGCACCTTCTCGACCGTCGGGGCGCAGGTTTGCCCGCCGCGCGTGACGACGATCTTTGTCATGAGCTCGCGCTGGAGCGCGTCCGCGGGTGGCGGCGGCGCATCGCGAGGGACCGCGACGGGCGCTGGCAGATCGCGCTGCGACATCATGAGTCGCAGCGTGACGACGTCGGGATCGATCGCGTACTCGCCCTTCGAGAGGCCGGGGTCGTGCGCGAACACAGGGCGCGCGAACAGCGCGCCGAGCGCGAGGACGAGAGCAGCGAGCGCGCGCTTCAACGGGGCGCCGACGAGGACGCGGGCGGGGGCAACGCGACCTTCTCGCAGGTCTTTTGGCTGTCGATCAGCGTGAGCCGCTGCGCGAGGCGCGTCGAACCGTACTTGAGCGAGCGCGCGTCGCGCGCCGTCGTGCAGAGGAGCTGCGTGTCGCTCGCGGCCTCTGCGGCAGCGAGCATGAGCTCGTAGGCCTCGGCGGTGGGGCGATTCGCGAGGTTCGCCTTCGCGGCTTCGACGGCGCGCGCCGGGTCTTTGCCAGGGCCGACCCAGAACCAGCCTGCGTGATCGGCGTACGCAGTCGGCAGCGCTTGGTAGCGCGCGAGGTAGAGCTCACCGGCCTTTGCGAGATCCGCGTCGCCCGAGTGCGGCGTGACGAGGTTCTCGAGGACCCCAAGCGTCGCGAACACGTCGGGCGAGTCGGTGACGTCGACGAGGGCGCGCAGCATCGCGATGCCCTCCGACGGAGGGATGAGCGGCGCGAGGTGAGTCGCGACGTGCACGTGGTAGGGGAGCTTCTCGTGGGCGGCCTTGTAGATCGAGGTCGCGAGCTCGAGGTTGCCAGCGCGTTCCCACATGTACGCGCGGTCGAAGTAGAGCTGCACGAGCGAGAACGGCGAGATCGCTCGAAACTGGAGCTCGGCCTGGTTGAAGGCCTTCTCAGCGTCTTCGATGCGGTTCATCCGGGCGAGCGCGTACGCGTAGTCCCCGAGTGTGAAGATCGAAGGTCGATCCTTCGCGATTTTCTCGAGTTCTGCGATGACATCGTCATAGCGACCGAGCGACACGAGGACGTTGCGACGGCTCGCGCGCGCCGGCTCTTTGCCGCCGTCGGGCAGGTCTCGCTCGGCGATCGCGAGATCGTCGAGCGCCTCGCTGAAGCGATGCGCCGCCGCCCGCGCGCGCGCCCTCAAGAGAAATGCCTTGGGGTCGCGCGTGGTGCCGCTGACGGCGCTCTCACCGAGCGCGATCTGCCGATCGAGGTCGCTCGATTTTGCCGTGATCTGGAAGCGCGCGCTCAGGAGCCCCGCGAGCGAGCTCATCGCGGTGATGTCGCTCTGCTGTTTGGTCAGGAGCTCCTCGGCGCCGGTGATCTGCGCCTCGAGGTTCTGGAACGCGAGCGGCGGGCTCTCGGTGCGGTGCGAGCCCACGGGTCCGGCGCCGGATGAAGCCGGCGCGGACCCGTAGGTCGCGATCGTCGCGCTGTGCGCCGATGCGCTCGCGGAGCCCGATGCGTTGGAGGTGCCGACTCCGTCGCTGCTCGAGCACGCCGCGAGAGCGACGAGCCCGAGAACGGCGACACGCGAGGTATGAGTCATGTTCATGCTCGAGCCCGCGCTCACCATACTCAAGCTCGTCGCGAGCGCGAGGCTCGGCGCACGCGAGGGCCCTCAGTGCGGGGCGGCCATGTACGGGAAGGTCTCGGGGTGCAGGCCGGCCGGCGCCGTGATGCCGTCGTCGAAGCCGCCGAGCAGGCCCGCCGCGATGAGCGAGTACGTCCGCTCGATCACGTCGTCGATCGGCCGTCGTCCGCCGCAGTCCGCGTTCGCGAAGCCGAGCGTCGAGAGCTCGACCGCGAGGTAGCCCTCGCCGCTCGCGAGATCGGCCGGCGACGCTGCGCTGCAGTCGGTGCCGTCCGTCTTCAGCCAGAGCACGTCGTTCGCGAGGACACCTGCGAGCGTCGCGTAGCAGTCGATCGCCGTCCCGTTGATGTCCCCGCAGCTCAGCGGCTGGTCCTCGCACGCTTGTTCGTTCGTGAGCGGGCCGCTGCCGAGGTCGAGGCCCGTGTCGAGCGCGTCGAGCAGCCCGAGGTTGAGCGCGAAGAGGTCCGTATAGTTGGTGCCCCAACCATTCGGCTGATCGTCCGCGTTGTAGGTGTCCTCTTGCCCGGCGCGAACTGCGTCATCGGATTTGACGACGTTGCCGCCCCCGTCGATGAGCGCGAACGCGCCGTCGAGCGCCGTGTTGATCGCTGGGCGAGCCATGCGATCGATCTGCGCGCCGAGCTCGGGCTTGGGCGGGATCGCCCCGCCGCCGCCGGTGCCGCCGGCGCCGCCCGTCGTGGGGTTGCCACCACTGCCGCCGTTGCTCGTCGCGCCCGTGCCACCCGAGCCGCCCGTGCTGTCGTCACCGCAAGCCACCGCGAGAGAGCCCGCGAGGAGGATCGCGCCTAGTGCCAAGGTTCTTTTCATCTTGGTTTCTCCTCAGGGCCTGACGTGGGTGCTGGCGTAGACGCTGAGGACGGGGTTGTCCGCGTCGGTGAACACGTCGGGGTCGGCCTCGACCACGATCGCGAGCGTGTTGAGGGTGCCGAAGAAGTTGTCGCCTTGGTTGGCGGTCACCAGTTGGCTGCGGAGGAAGTCGGCCGTCGCAGGCATGATGTTCGGGCAGCCGTTTGCATTCAGGCTCGAGGCGATCGCACCGAACTGACTCCCCACGATCATGCGGGCCGTGTTGAAGCCGTTCAGATAGAAGTAGAACGGGTCGGCGCGGAGGCCGGCGAAGACCTTGACCTTGCCGTCGGGGCTCTGCGCCCCATCCGGATCGGAGAGGTCGCCGTAGACGTATTCGTTCTCGCCGACCCAGCATTTTCCGGTCTTGTCGGCCTCGAACGTGCAGCGAATATCGGTCGACGCCGTCGCTGCCCCACCAAATGCTGCGTGCGAGTTGATGTGGATGACGTAGACCGCGGCGTCCGAGAAAGCCGAGCTCGTCGTCGCGGCCGGCGAGACGGTCATCGCGAGCACGATCTTCCCGTTGTTCATGAAGGCGAACACATCGTTGATGTCGGCAGCGATGTTGTCCGCCTCTTTGACGCCATCACCGTCGCGGTGATCGGCCGCGAGGGCAGTGCTCGCCGCCCCCATGATCGCCAAGGCTCCGGCGACGTGCAGAGCACGACGCCCAGAGGGAAGAAGCTTCCTCATTGGTCCTCCTCAGATCCGAATGTGTAAAAAGAAACCCACCCCGTTACGCACGAGGCCCACCGCTGGTTGCTGTGGGTCTCGCAAAGGAACATTTCAACGTAGCTGCGTCGGGCGCGATTCATCAAGCCAGTGAAGTCGGCGCGCAACCGTCAGCGGCGTGAGGCGTACCCACGAAACGTCACGCAGCGTACACGTCTGCGTTATGCTCGTTGCGACATTCCGTCGCAGGGGGAGTGGGCTACCCACTGAGAAAACCCAGCCCAAACCGATTGCAGGGCCACGCCCTTCTAGATGCGACCAAGGAGCACGAACAATGAACCGCGCGATGCTTTGTCTTGTTGGACTTCTCTCTTGTGGATCGATCCTGATCGCCTGCGGCGACGACTCGACCGGTGGTGGTGGCAGTGGGGCGACGGGTGGCTCGGGCGGGTCGGGCGCGACGGGCGGCGCCGGCGGGGGTGAGGTCGCCGCGACGTGCGCCGACTACTGCGCGACGATCACGTCGGGCTGCACCGCGAACAACAAGCAGTACCAGGACGCGGCCGCTTGCGAGGCGGAGTGCGCGGCCTTCGACGCAGGCACGCTCGGGGCGATGAGCGGCAACTCCCTCGAGTGCCGCGCCTATCACGCTGGCGTCGCTGCTGGCGGCACCGACCCCGCGATCCACTGCGTGCACGCAGGTCCCCTCGGTGGTGGCCCGACCGCGGGTGACGGCTGCGGCACCGACGCGTGCGAGTCGTTCTGCCAGATCTCGGAGCAGATCTGCTCCGGCGATCCGGGCTACGTCTTCGACAACTTCGACGACTGCATGACCCAGTGCGCCACGTACACCGACGACACGGACTTCAACATGATGGTCACGAGCGGCGACAACCTCGCGTGCCGCATGTACCACCTGTCCGTCGCCGCGACGGGTGATCTCTCGCACTGCGCACACCTGAGCGGCGCGCTCTGTCAGTGACAAAATTGTAGGGGAATCAGCGCGGCGACCCGCTGCCCGACGCAGCGGGCGCGGCGCTCTTGGCTGGGGGTGAGCTCTCCCTGCCGACGCCGGTCTCGCGCTCGACGCTCACGACCGCTGCCTCGAGCGCATCGAACTTCATCATCCCGAGGTTGCGGAAGCGCTCGACGCCATCGCGGTCGAGGATGACGATGCTCGGCACGTGGTGGAGTCCGGCGAACGGACCCTCACCGCGGATGGTCGCGGCGTCCGCCATCGCGACGGGGTAGTCGAGCTCGAACGCGCTCGCGAACTCCGCGACGAGGATCTGGTTCTCGGGCGGCTCGAGGGCGATGAGCGCCACGTTGAGGCGCGGCGTGTGCTCGTGGAGCAGGCGCGTGAGGTAGCGGATCTGCACCTGCGAGAGCGAGTCGTAGGTCGCGATGAACCCGAGCACCGAGACGCGCTCCCGAAGCGAGCTGTCGGTCAGGGCCTCGTCGCGATCGACACGCGGATAGCTGAAGAAGACCGTGGCCTCCGAAGGCTTCGCGACCGACGCAGGTGGTGTGCGACCCGCGTGAGGTTCGGGGGCGGGCGAGCACGCTGCGAGCACGAGCGCCCCGATCCAGGTCGCGACAGAGAATCGTGCTCGGCGCGCTTCAGCCACCCGTGTCCATATCCACGCGCGCATCGAAGAGGCTCGCGAAATTCACCATCGAAGGCGGAATTTCACGGCCGCCGCGACGCTGCGCCAGGATGGAGTGGGCGAGCTCTTCGACTACGACCGAGAGGGGCGTGCTCTCGATCGCGACGCCCTCGAACGTGGAGCCGTTCGCCGGGACGTCGTCGCGACGTCGAATGGGATCGAAGCGAACCCAATCGAAGCCGACCTGCGGCTGATACTTGCAGCTCAGCACCTGCACGAACTCAGCGTAGAGCGGCGCGATCAACACGGCGACGCGCGATCGATCTGCGCTGAAGCCGCGGAGCGCCGTCGTGCGCCCGCGAGGGGGGCCCTCGGGGTCGTTCGCGAGCGCGCTGCGGATGCGATCGAGGCGCTCGGCGTCGACCTCGACGGAGAGCAGCGGAGCGTAGAGCGCGACGCGCGGGACCCCGCCCTGCGCGAGGCGCGGCGCGTCCTCTTCGAGCGCTTGGAGCCACGCATCGCGGCCCTCGCTCGAGAGCGCGCCGTAGACGTGCGCGGCGGCGATCGCGGCCTCCGGGTTGGTGGCCAGCGCAGCGAGCCACTCGCGCCATGCAGCGAGGATGCGCGGCTCGATCTCAGCCATCCAATCCTCCGCCTGGCTGGGAGGGAGCTGCGTCGGCTGCTGCGTCCGAGACCGCGATCGAGGCCACCGTGAGATCGTCGAGAAGCTCGAGCAACGCGGGCAGGCGCGCCGCGGGTGTGGCGAGCGTGAGATCGCCCCCTGCCTCGGCGAAGATCGACGCGACGCCCTCGCTGGCCTCCACGATGCTCTTGAAGAACACGACCTCTCGCGGAGGCACGCTCACGGACAGCGCGACGAGACCGCGAGACGCAGCGCTCACGGAGAGCTTATTTCGGGCGCTCGCGGCCATCGAAGCCGCACCATCTCAGAACTCGCGCGCAAGATCCAGAGTTGACGCGCCAGGTCTCCAGCGCGGTACTTTCCCGAGCGATCGCGTGGCAAGACAGATCGCGCACGATCATCGTGAGTCCCGCGACAACACGATCTCGACGAGATCATTTTCACGATTCAACGGAGTCGCTGCGTGAAGGTTGAGCGTGGTTCAAGAGCAGCATCGGCGCACGCGGCTGGCACGGGCCGCGCCACGGATGACGACGAGCCCTCGGTGCCCGATGATCTGGAGCTGCCGCCCGACGCGCCGAAGCGCGGGCCGCTCGACGACGAGACGCTCGGACCAGAGGGTGGCGCAGGGGACGATCTCGACCTGCCGGTCCTCGGTGGGACGAACGACGATCGCGACGCAGCGGATCTCGATATCGGCCTCGCGATCGATGAACCTCGCGACGGCTCGACCGCACACGACGACGCGCTCTTCGAGGTCGATCTAGGCGACGCTGTGCACGACTTCGAGGATCACGGCGGGCCCGCCAGCGCCGATGCCTTCGAGCCCAGCGCAGAGTGGTCCGACCATGACGACAACGCGCTGCCTTCGACGGCGGACGACGGCGGCGCCGAGGGCTTCACCGAGGGCAACGAGGTCGACGTCGACGAGAATCAGCTGCCCGAGCTCGACTCCGACAGCGGCGAGGAGTTCGACGACGCGGCGATCCTCGCGGAGCTCGGGCTCGGCGCGGACGAGCCCTGGGAGGCCGCGACCGAGTTCACGAGCGACGTTCCTGTCCACGCGCTGGCGATCGGTGACGGCTGCGTCGCGGCCGTGGGCTCGGCGATGCTGTGGCTCGATCGCGGCGCGTCTCCGCCGCGCGTGCGAAAGCTGGCCGAGCGCGCGCACGGGTGCACGATGCTCGGCAGCACGGTCTGGATCGCGACCAAGCGCGGGCTCGAGGTCGTCGCGGCCGACGGTCCGCGCGTGGTGGTCGCGCGCCCCGACATCGTGGCGATCGCAGCGGCGGCGGGCAGCGTGTTCGCGCTCGCCGGCACCAGCTTGCTTCGCGTCGATCCGACGAGCGGCGTCGCGAGCGTGGTGCACGACGCGGCGCTCGCGATGGGCGCGTCGGAGGGCGCGGTGCTCGTGTCGAGCGCGCGGCGCAGCGGCGCGCTCGAGCGCCTGCGAGGTCAGGACGGCGATTTCGAGCCCATCGAGACGCCAGCGACCGTCGCAGCGGCTCTTCAGAGCGGCGGGCGGATCGCCGCCTGTGGTCCGAGCGACGCGATCGCGGTCCTCCAAGCGCAGGGGGCGAGCCTGCTCGTCCTGCGTCACGGGCGCGTGCAGACGCTCGACGTCGCGGGGGCTCACGCGGTCGCGTTCCACCGCGCGAGCGCGGTTCTCATCGTCGCGGACAGCGCAGAGGGACTCGCGCTCCTCCACGCGACAGCCGACGCCGTCGAGGCCGTCACGGTGGCGCGCGTGCACGGGCGCGGGCCCGACGCCGCGCCCAGCGCCATCGTCTGGGACCCCACGCGCGAGGTCGCGATCGTCGCGTCGTCGGCGGGGCTCACAGCGCTCCGCCAACGAGTCCGGCACTGAGCTCTGGGTGGCAACGTTGCCACGTGGCAACGTTGCCACGTGGCAACGTTGCCACCGTGCTACCTTCACGGGGTGTTTCGGACGAGCCGGCCCGTCACCGATCAGGCCTTTCACGATCGGACCGAGGAGCTCGCGAGGCTCGAGCTCGCGATAAGCAAGCTCGCGGCAGGGCAGCCCGAGTGGGTCGCCGTCATCGGCCCGCGCAAGGTCGGCAAGACCTCGCTCGTCCTCGAGCTCGAGCGGCGGACGCGCAGCGACGGCGACCTGGTGTTCGCCGTCCTCGACGCTGAGAACGAGCGGCCGCTCTCGTGGGAGCTCTTTCGGACGTACGCGCTCCGCGCGGCCGACGCGCTGCTCGGTCCAGAGCTCGCGGCCTCGCTCGAGGTCGCGGTCGCGACGCGCACCGGCTACGCGGACCTCCTCGAGGCGGACGTCGTTCGCAGCTTGCCACGCGAGGTCACCTCGGTGCTGCGCGCCCTGCCGAGCAACGAGATGGAACCGCGCTTCGTTCGTCAGTGCCTCGATCTACCCGAGGCGCTCGCGAGCGCGCTCGACCGGCGCATCGTCATCGCGTTCGACGAATTCCAAGAGCTCGCGAGCGAGTGGAGTCGCAAGCTCGGCGATCCGCTGCCGGTCATCCGCAGCGCCTGGCAGAAGCACGCGCGCGTCGCTTACATCGTGTCGGGCTCGGGCCGCACGCTCCTCGAGGAGATGGTCACGGCGAAACACAGCCCGTTCTTCCAGCATTTCTCCTTGCTGTATCTCGATCACTTCACGCGGGCCGACGCGGTCTCGCTCCTCGTGGGCGCAGCGCCGCAGGGCCGCGCCATATCGAAGACCGTCGCGGAGCTCGCGTTCGAGGCGATCGGTGGGCACCCGTTTTATCTGCAGCTCCTCGGCGAGGAGATCACGGCGCACCCTCCACCCTACGACGCGCGGACCGTCAAAGAGGCGCTCCAAGAGGTGCTGTTCTCGAGGACGGGGCGGCTCGGCTTGTATTTCCAGAACGTGTTCGACCGCCTCGTCGGGCAGTCGAGTCACATGGCCGCGACGCTCGAGGCGCTCGCCGCTGCTGCGGGCGCAGGCGGCGCGGCCACCGCGCACAGGCTCTCCGAGCTCGGGCAGGTGCTCGGGCTCAAGTCGGGTGATCTCGTCCGGTATCTCGAGCGCCTCGGAGACGCCGTCAAAAAGACGGATGACGGCCGCTACGCCGTCGCCGATCCGACCTTCGCTCTCTGGCTCGCTTGGCGGCGACCCGGGGGCTCCGCGATCCCCATGTCGGTGCTGGGCGACGCGGCCGAGCGCGAGGTCGCGCTCACGCTCGCGCGCATGGGTTTCGACCTCGTCTACCAATCTCGCGCGTCGCGTGGCGCGTTCGATCTCTTGGCAACACGCGGGGCGAGCCAATTGGGGATTCAGGTCAAGGCGTCGCCGCTGCCGCTCACGTTCGAGGGCGCTGCGTTCCAGCGCATGGAGGCCGAGGCTGCTCGGTTCGGGTGGAGCTGGCTCGTGGCGGCGGCCCCACCGGGTGAGGCGATCGCGTTCTTGGACCCCGCGGCGGCGACCGGCAAGAAGACACGGCGTTTGGGGAAAGACGCGGCGCTCGAGAGCGTGCTCGCGTGGCTCGACCGCAAACCGGATAAGCCCAAACCGGATAAGCCCAAACCCAATAAGCGCCCACGAACGCGCTGAGCGCTCAGGGGAATTGGACCTCGAGTGGGGTCAGCTGATCGATCGTCGTGCCGTTGCCGATTTGGCCGTTGCCGTTCGACCCCCAGCAATAAACGTGGCCGGACGCGTAGGCGCACACGTGATCGTCGCCGACATCCATGTCGGTCACGGCGGTCGGCAACGCGACCTCGGTCGGCGTGTAATTGGCAGTCAGCGTCCCGTCGCCGAGCTGACCGCGGCCGTTCTCTCCCCAGCAAATTACGGCGCCCGAGCTGTCGCGCGCGCAGGCGGTCGCGTCTCCTACGCCGATATCGATCATGCCCGAGAGCCCCGGGACCAGCGTCGGCTCGGGGCACGAGCTGTCCGAGCCGTTCGCGAGGCAGTCGCCGAATTGCCCGTAGCAGTAGACTGCACCGGAGTCGTCGAGCGCGCAGTCCGCGCCCCCGCTCAAGGCAATAGCCTGGATGTTCGTGAGGCCGGCGACCGGCGTCGGCGTGGAGACGTCGTCCCCCCAACACTCGACGGTGCCGTCCTCGAGGACCGCGCACGTGTGATCGGCGCCGCCTGCGATTTGCCGCACGTTGCTGAGCCCCGGGACGGGCGCTGCGGTCATGCGTCCTTGCAGCGTGCCGTCGCCGAGCTGGCCGCCCGAGTTCTCACCCCAACACTGCACCGTCCCGTCGGAGACGAGCGCGCAAACATGGCCGAAGCCGAGCGCGAGCCCCACGACGTCGACACCCGTCAGCGCGTCCTGATCCGTCCCACCATGGTCGTAACCACGACAGACGACGCGCAGCGGCGCCTCGACGACCGCGCAGCCGAAGTCGCCGCTCAGCTCCATCAGCCGAATCGGGCCGAGCTCGTAAACCCCATATGGGATCTCGAATTGGGTGCTCGCGCGCGTCCCGAACTGCCCATTCTGATTCCAGCCCCAACACCACATCGACCCGGTGTCGTCCTCGACGACGCACGAGCCGAGCGACCCCAGCGCGAGCGACGCCGCTCCCTCGGGAGGGCCGTGAGGCGCGCCGCCCGAGCCTGCTCCGCCGACGTCGCCGCCGCCTGCGCCGCCCGTCTCTGCGGTGTCGTCAGCGCAGCCGCCAGCGAACGCGGCCCACACTGCGACCGCGAGTCCGACCCATGAGCAGCGCGAAAACGTGGTGCTCGACCCTACCGAAGCTGTGTCCCCGACCATGCGACCTCCAGGTTCGGTCGCCTGATGGGGGAAGGGGCGGCGGATTTTGAGGCGAAAACCTGCTCAGCCGCCGCTCACGAGCTCGTCGTGGATCGCACGCTGAGCCCGCGCGAGGCGGTCCGCGGGGATCACCGCGGTGATGCGGAGCGGGCCGGCGGAGAGCGACACGACGTCGACCTCGGCGCGGACGAGCGCCTGCATGAATCGCTCGACGACGGCGCCCGAGCCCGCGAGGCCGTCGCCGACGATGCTCACCGTCGCGAGATCGGAGCGAACCACCGCACTCGGCAAATCGCGCTCGAAGGCTCGGATGGCGGCGTCGGGCGCGGTCACGTTGAGCAGCGGCACGATGAAGCTGCCGCGGTCACCCGACCAACCGAGATCCTTGTGCGGGACCTCGGCGCGCGAGAGTGTCGCGAGCGCTTGAGAGAGGTCCGCGCTCTTCCACGTCACGAAGAGGATCTTCGCCTCGCCGGTGACGGCGCGGGCGCGGTAGCCGTCCGCTGCGACTGCGCGGACGACGGTCTCGCGACGCGCGTCGAACGTCGACCTCGCGTGGATGGTGATGCCCTTCTTGCGGGCCCATTCGACGGCCTGCGCGCAGACGACCTTCGCGCCGGCCTCGGCCATCTCCTGGAGCGTCGCGTGGTCGAGCTCCGGCAGGTGTCGCGCGTCCTCGACGACGCGCGGATCGGCCGAGTAGACCCCGTCGACGTCGCTGTAGATCTCGCAGCGCTCGGCCTCGAGCGCCGCCGCGAGCGCCACGGCGGTCGTGTCCGAGCCGCCGCGACCGAGCGTCGTGATCTCGCGCTTGTAGCTTACACCTTGGTAACCCGCGACGATGACGATGTTGCCGCGCGCGAGCTCGTCCTCGATCCGATGCGGGCGCACCTCGATGATGCGCGCGTCGAAATGGCGGTCGTTGGTCAAGATCCCTGACTGACTGCCCGTGAAGGAGATCGCCTTCATCCCGCGCGCATGGATCGCGATCGACAGGAGCGCCATCGAGACGCGCTCGCCGGTCGACACGAGCATGTCGAGCTCACGGCGCGGGGCCTCGCCGCGGCCCGGCTCGTCGCGATCCGCCTCCGGCGATGCGATCGCGGCGCTGCGCGCGAGCGCGATCAGGCTGTCGGTGGTCTTGCCCATCGCGCTCACGACGACGACGACGTCGTTGCCAGCGCGACTCGCGGCGACGACGCGATCGGCGACCTGCCCGATCTTCTCGACGTCTGCGACGCTCGAGCCGCCGTACTTCTGCACGATGATGGGACGGTCGCGACCTGTGCGCGGATTGACTTGGCGTTGCACGCGCTCCTCCTGCATCTCGGGCGCTACCACGGTCTTTCACGAGGGGCCAAGCGCGCGGCGACGATCGCGTGCGCTCAGCCCTTCATCATGCGGTAGAGCTCGGCCTCGCTCGCGCGGCCCTCGGCGTCTGCTTGGGCCGCGAGTCGATCGAGCACGACGTTACGACGCTCGAGCCAAGCGGGCCGTTCCTCGTCCGCGCACTCGTCGATGCGCGCCGAGAGCAGCGCCAGGAGGTCGAGGTCGCGACCGAGCCGCTCGAGCGCGAGCGCGAGCTCTTCGGCGGCGGCCGAGTCGGAAGGATCGGCGCGCAGGCGCGCGGTGAGCTGATCGACGAGGGCCTCGAGATCGTCAGCGTCTTCGGCTGCGAGGGCTGCGAAGTCGGGCGGCGCGGGCGTGGGGAGTGGCGCGGGCGGAGGCGGAGGTGGAGACGGCGCGCGCGCTGGGGCAGGAATCGCAACGGGCTCGCGCGGCGCGAGCTCGCGGGCGACTCGCGCGAGCTCGCGTCTGGCGATCTGCGAGCTCGGGTCGACGCGGATCGCGAGCGCGAGCCCGCGCTCCGCCGCTTTCAGATCCTCGAGCTGTCGCTCTTCGAGCCGCGCTGCCTCGACGAGCTGCGACGCGAGCCCGACGCGATCATGGTTGGGCGCCGCGACCTCGGCGATGGCGCGGAGTCGCCCGAGCGCACGCGATGCTCCCGCCCGATCACCGAGCGCGAAACGCCACGTAGCCTCGAGCAAGCGGGCGCGCGGGGCCTCGGGGACGTCCTGTGGGATGCCAGCAGCGCGCGCGACCGCGGCGGGCAGATCGGCGCAGTAGGTCGCGAGCGCGGCGGCGAGCTCGAGCTCGATGTCGTGCGCCCGCTGACCGAGCCGCACCGCGAGCGCGAGCGCACGCGCGAAGAGATCGACCGCGCGGTTCGTGCGGCCCAAATCACGCATCGATCGCGCGAGTCCCACGACGGCGGCCGGGCTCTTCGGTTCGAAGCGCAGCGCTCGCTCGAAGAGGCGCGAGGCCTCCTCGGGGAAGCCTCGCTCGTGGAAGAGCTCGCCCGCGCGTCGAGCGACGTCGTGGCGAGCGTCGCGCGTCGTGGCCTGCGCCTCGAGGTGTTCGCTGTCGGCGATCGCTCCGCGCAGGTCGCCGCTCGCGAGGCGCTCACCGAGGCGCTGCCATCGCGCGTCGTCGAACGCTGGCCAACGCGTGAGCGCGTCGTCGAGCGCCGCGAGCTTGGCCTCGCGGTCGAGCGCGAGGCGGCTGGCGCGGAGCCAACCGCGCGCGGCGAGCGGTCCGAACGGCTCGTCCGCCGAGGCTCGAGCCGCGGCCGCGTGCGCCGCCGCGTGCTCACCGACGGCCTCGAGGATGCGACTACCGAGCAAGCCCGCGTCGACGACGTTGGTGATCTCGACCAGCGTCGCGAGCGCGGCTTCTGCGTGCGAGCCGATGATCGCGTCGATCGCCGAGAGTCGGTGCGAGGCCTCGGGGTGGCGTGGGGCGCGCTCGAGCGCGTCGAGGTAGCCAGCGCGCGCTGCCTCGTGGTCGCCGCGGATGAGGGCGTCGTCCGCGTCAGCGAGCAGCTCCACCGTCTCGAGCGCGCGCACCGCGCGGTTCGAAAGCGGGTGCGGCGCGGCGTCGACCGCGGCCTCCACGACGATTCGCGAGGAGTCTCCCGGCTCGACTCGAACGACCCTGAGCTCTCGGGTCGCGGGGGCGCGTGCGCCTGCATCCGGAAGCAGCCGACGCGCGAGCGCGCCGAACGGATCGCGCAGCTCGAAGGCGCTACCGATCCGTGTCGCGAGATCACCTGTGAGGGCGCCGACCGCACGACACGCGAGCGCGTGCGGCACGTCGTCGATGGACTCCGCGCGAGCGTTCTCGACGACGAGCACCACGTCCCGCTCGCGTGCGGTCACCAACAGATCGAAGGCGACCGCGCCGTGCTCGAGCAAGACCCCGACGACGAGACCGTCGGCCGAAGGCGAGATGCTGAGCCGTCGCGCGGAAGGTAGCGCGCGCCGCACGCGATCGAGCAGGACGTCGCTCGCGCGGGCGAGCAAGATCTCCACGGCCGCGTGCGCGAGCAGCCCGCGCCGATGGCGAAAGCGGTGGACCCCGCCCGAGAGGTCGACGGGAAACTTGACGTCGTCAAAGCGAATCGCGAGCGAATTGAGCTCGAGAAAGTCGACACGAAGCGGGCGCGCGAGCTCCAGCCCGAGGCGGCCGCGCGTCACGGCGAGGCGGAGCTCGACCGCGCTCGCGGGCGGGGGCGCGCCGGTGCCGTCGCCGCGCGTGCCACGCGCGGGGCTGCGCGCGCTCGCGTCGTCGCGAAGACGTTCCGCTGTCGCTGCGGGTCGGCGTGCCATCTCGAGCCTCGCGGCGAAGGTCTCGCGCGCGAGGAGCAGATCGTATCAGCGCGCTCCCGAAGAGGAAAAAAAGCCCCGGCCGGCGGGCCAGGGCGAAGAGTCCAGTCTCGGAGAGGTCGTCGAAGGTCGGCTCACTGCCCCTTCGCGATCTTCTCCTTCATCTTCGCCGAGAGGCCCGCGTAGCCGTCCTTCTTGAGGATCTTCACGAATTGCGAGCGGTAGCTCGACACGAGGCTGACCTCCTCCGTGATGATGTCGACCATCTTGTATTTGCCGTTCGACTGCTGGACGAGCTTGTAGTCGATGGAGATGGGGTCCTCGCGGGTGTCGGTCTTGTGCTTGGCGACGGTCTTTACGATGAACGCCTTGTCGCCCGCGCTCTCCTCGCCGACGTACTCGATGTTGTAGTCGAGCGTCTTGCGCAGGTTGCGTTCGTAAGCCTGCTTGACGAGTTGCTTGAGCAGGTCGACGAACTCCTTCTTCTGATCGTCCTTGAGCGAGCTCCACTCCGAGCCGAGCGAGGCCTCAGCGAGGGCTTGGTAGTCGAGCATGTCGTCGAAGATGCCGGCGATCTTCTTGTTGGCGTC
The DNA here is from genome assembly GCA_046351325.1 of Polyangiaceae bacterium. Taxonomy (GTDB): domain Bacteria; phylum Myxococcota_A; class Polyangia; order Polyangiales; family Polyangiaceae; genus Xiheicaenibacterium. The sequence continues at coordinate 318,859 of JAXLYR010000004.1, forward strand.
GGCGTCCTTGGAGTCGAGCAGCTTGAAGAGCTCGGACTGCTTGGCTTTGACGATGTCGGTGGCACCACCGGCCCAGGCGACGAGGGGAGACGCGATCATCAACGCGAAGGTCAAGATCGAAACGAAAAGTCGACGAGTCACGGCCGCTCCTAGGTTTCGAAGAGTCATGCGATTCGCCAGTCCTGATACTCGAATGTGGGCCAGGCGCCAGCTCGCAGCACGCTCGAGCTACGACGGACACCAGCAGCCGTTTATTCAACCGTGGCCGGCTGGGCCTCGCCGAACGGCCGGTCGACCACGGACTGCGCGGGGACGACGACACGGAAGGTCGCCCCATTCGCGCTGGCCACCTCGATGGTCCAGTGGTGCGAATCGACGATGCGCTTCACCACAGCGAGCCCGACCCCGGTCCCGTGCGAGCGCGTCGTGTAGAACGCGTCGAAGAGCTTCTCCATCGAATCTGGCCCGATGCCCGGCCCGTGATCGATCACAGCGAGCTCTGCGCCACCGGTCCCACGCTTCTCGAGGCGCACGACGACCTCGTCGCCAGGGCTCGAGGCTTGGACGGCGTTGCGCACGAGGTTCCAGAGGAGCTGACGGAGCTGTGCGGGGTCCGCTCGCAAGTGGAGCGCGCCGCCCTCCAAGACGACGCGGACGTCCTCACCGCGGCCGGTGCGACTGCTCAGCATGACGACGTCGTGTGCGAGCGCCGTGACATCCACGACCTCGATGATGGGCTCGCGCGGTCGCGCGAGGTGGAGCATGTCGCCGACGAGATCGTTCAGTCGCGTGGTCTCGCGTCGAATGATCTGACAGAGCTGGCGGTCTTCGTCTGTCAGGTTCGGGCTCTCACCGAGCAGCTCGGTCGCGCCGGCGATGCCGCCGAGCGGGTTGCGGATCTCGTGCGCGAGCCCGGCTGCGAGGCGACCGAGCGCGGCGAGCTGCTCCGCGGCTTGGGCGCGAGCCTCGGCGCGAACGAGCGCCCCGCCGGCAGAGCGCAGGCGCTCGGCCAAGTAGCCCGACAGCGCCGCGACGAGCGCGAGCGCGACGAGGTTCGCGAACATCGGGTAGGCGGCGTCGTTCCACGCGAGCACGTACCCCACCGTGGTCTGGTCGGGTGGAACGGCGAGCACGCGTTCGATGAGGCAGAAGGCGATCGCGCCGTAGCAGGCCGCGGCCACGACGAACGCGGTCACCGCGCCGCGGACGCCACGCGCGATCGCGGCGGTGACGCACGTGAGCCCGTAGAGCGAGACCGCGCCGCTCGTGATGCCGCCCGTAATGAAGACGATCGCCGACCACAAAACCTGATCGGTGATGATCTGGCCGTACGCGAGCGCGACGAGCAGGCGGGCTTTGCGCAGGAACGCGGCCGAGAGCGCCGCGAGCGCGAACGCCGTCACCACCGTGAAGAAGGCGATCGTCGACGAGTAGCCCCCGGTCTGACCGCGCAGATATACGAGCGTGATCACGCCGAGGAAGGCCGTGAGCACCACCAAGCGGAGCGCGTTCAGTCGGACGAGGCGGCTCGTCAGCTCGCGCTCCGCGCTCTTCTCGGAGCGCGGCGACTCGGATGGGCTGATGGGTGAGAGCGTGGACACGGGCCCGCTCGCGGCCGCGACTCAGGTCGCCTTGATCTTGCCGGCGAGGTCGAAGATGGGCAGGTACATCGCGATGAGCACGGTGCCGACCATCGTTCCGATGATGACCATGAGGAGTGGTTCGAGGAGCGAGGTCAGCGCGGCGACGGCGACGTCGACCTCGTCCTCGTAGAAGTCGGCGATCTTGGAGAGCATCGTGTCGAGCGCGCCCGTCTGCTCACCGACAGCGACCATCTGCACGACCATGCCGGGGAAGACGTCTGCCTCACGGAGTGGGTCCGCGAGGTTCTTGCCTTCGGCGATCTTGGCGCGTGAGTAGAGCAAACCCTCTTCGATGATCACGTTGCCCGAGGTCTTCGCGACGATGTCGAGCGCGTCGAGGATGGGCACGCCAGAGGTGAGCAGCGTGCCGAGCGTGCGCGTGAAGCGCGCGACCGCGATCATGCGCATCGTCGGCCCCAGGATCGGGAGCCACAGGATCATCCGGTGGATGAACTTCTTGCCGGGCTTCGACCGGTAGAAGCTGATGAAGCCGACCACGGTGCCGATGAGCCCGATGATGAGGAACGGCAAGAACCCGACGAACCCGCGGGAGGCCGCGATGACCGTCTTCGTGAGCCACGGCAGGCCGTCTTTTGCGCCGAACTCCTTGAACATGTCCTCGAAGGCCGGGATGACCCACGTGAGGAGCACGGTCATCACGATGATCATGATGATGATGACGGCGGTCGGGTACGTGAGCGCGCCGCGCACCTGACGCGCGAGCTTCACGCGCTTCTCGATGTAGACGGCGAGGCGGTTGAGGATCGTGTCGAGGATGCCGCCGATCTCGCCGGCGTGGACCAAGTTCACGAACAGGTCGTCGAAGACCTTCGGGTGGCGGCGCAGCGCATCGCTGAACGTCGCGCCCTGCTCGACGGTGGCCTTGATGTCGCGGAGCACGGCCTGGAAGGCCTTGTTCGGCTCCTGACCACCGAGGATGTCGAGGCACTGCACGAGCGGCAGACCTGCGTCGATCATCGTCGCGAACTGACGAATGAACTTGACCAGGTCGACCGGGGAGACGCCCGAACCAACCTTGAAGTTGAGGCTGAACTTCTTGCTGACCTTGGTCGGGCTGAGCTGTTGGGCTCGGAGCTTGTTGAGGACGGCGGCCTCGTTCTCGGCCTCCATCGTGCCCTTGCGCATCTCGCCCATGCGGCCGCGCGCTTCCCAGACGAACTCCGCCATCGTGGCTATCGCCTTTCACCGGCCGTCGAGTGAACAAAAAACCCGAACGACACGCTCAATCGAGGATACCCGCATGGCGCGCGCCTGGTCAAAGTCGACGCGGCGAAGGCGCGTCGCTAGGACTCGCGCGTGGACGACGGACACGACGTGGACCTGGGTGAGGCCGCGCGCGCGGTCGTTTTGGCCCACGCAGCCGCCCCGGGCGCCGCGGTCGCGGCCTCGCTCGGCGCTCGCACTGGCGCGGGCGTCGCGGGGCGCTCGACCTACGACGCGACCTCCCCGCCGATCGGGATTGAGACCCCGTTCGACCTCGCGAGCGTGACGAAGCCCTTCGTCGCCGTGACGCTCGCGCGCCTCGTGCGACATCGCGCCATCGCACTGAGCGAGCCCCTCGGCGAGGTCTTTCCCAGGGTTCGTGGCACGCCGGCCGCCGAGGTCCCGATCGAACTCCTGCTCGCGCACCGCTCGGGTCTCGCCGCGCACATCGAGCTCTTCGCGCCGCTGAGGGTCGGCCTCCCGTTCGAGCGCGAGGTCGCGATCGACCTCGCGGCGAGGTCGCGTCGCGCCGAATGCGTGGGCTCCATCCCACCCGACGGGTTCGCGCCGGTGTACAGCGACATGGGCTACCTGCTGCTCGGCCTCGCGATGGAGGCTCGAGCCGGGCTCGCGCTCGACGAGCTCGTCGCGCGCGAGGTGCTCCGCCCGCTCGGGATCGACAAGCTCGTCGGGGCGGCGCGGCAGCTGGCCACGCCCTCGATGAGCGACTTCGTCGCGCGCGTCGCTCCGACTGAAGACGTCGCGTTCCGCGGCGGGGTCGTGCGCGGCGTGGTGCACGACGAGAACGCGTTCGCGATGAGCGGGCTCGGTCTCAGTGGCCACGCGGGGCTCTTCGGCGATGCGCGCGCCGTCCTCCGCTTCGGTCGAGCGATCCTCGACGCGACACGCGCCGACGACGGCTGGCTCGGCCCCGACGATCTCGCGCCGCTCCTCCGCGTGCGACAAGGAGGCAGCCTGCTCGCAGGGTTCGACGCGCGCACGCTCGAGAATCCATCGAGCGGCGCGCGGCTCGGTCCGCGGACGTTCGGCCACCTCGGCTTCACGGGCACGAGCCTTTGGATCGATCCCGACGCGAAGTTCGTCGGCGTCCTCCTCACCAACCGCGTGCACCCGACGCGCGAGCACATCGCGATCCGCAAGGCTCGGCCCGCGGCGTACGACGCGATGTTCGACGCCCTGTCCAGCACACGGGTGTAAGCTCGCCCGCGTGACGGCGCAGACTCCGGCCCGCATCACCGAGTCCGAGGCGCCTACCAAGACGTTGCAGGCGCCGCAGCTCCCCGAGGTGCCCGCGCGCCGCGCGCCCGCGCGCCACAGCTATCGCTTCATCCGCGCGTACTACACGACCTTCGTCGTCATCGGCAGCTACCTCTGGATTTTCTGGCTCGGGCGGCTCTTCGGCGAGCGCTGGTTCGATCAGAACGTCGAGCGCGTCCACACGAAGAACGCGCGCCGCGTGCTCGGCACGATCGTCGAGCTGCAAGGCCTCTTCATCAAGGTCGGGCAGCTCCTCAGCGTGCTCGCGAACTTCCTTCCGGCGCCCTTCCGCGAGGGGCTCGCGGCCCTGCAGGATCGCGTGCCGCCTCGCCCGACCGAGGAGATCCGCGGGCGCATCGAGCGCGATCTCGGCAAGCCTCTCGCCAAGCTTTTTGCGTCGTTCGAGGACGAGCCGCTCGCGAGCGCGTCGCTCGGTCAGGTCCACGAGGCTCGGCTCTTCGACGGTCGCCGCGTCGCGGTGAAGGTGCAGCACGCCGACATCGACGAGGTCGTGCAGCTCGACCTCCGCACGATCCGCCGCATCATGACGATCGTGTCGATGTTCCTCCCCGCGAAGAACCTCGACGTCTACTACCGCCAGGTCAAGGCGATGATCGAGGAGGAGCTCGACTTCGAGCGCGAGGCGAACAACATCGTCCGCATCTCGAAGAACTTCGCCTCGGATCCGACCGTCGTCTTCCCGCAGCCGGTGATGGATCTGTCGACGAAGCGCGTGATGACCACGACCTTCGTCGAGGGCTTCAAGGTCGGCGACCTCGGGCGAATCGACGAGCTCAAGCTCGATCGCAAGGCGCTCGCGCGGAAGATCGTCGAGGTCTTCTGCCAGATGATCTTCGTCGACGGCGTCTACCACGCGGATCCGCACCCTGGGAACGTCTTCGTCGGCACCGAAGGTCAGCTGATTTTGCTCGATTTCGGCGCGGTCGCCGAGCTCTCCCCAGCGATGAGGGAGGGCATCCCCGAGTTCCTCGAGGGCGTCATCCGTCGCGACACGGATCGGCTCATCCGCTCGCTGAAGAAGATGGGCTTCATCGCCCGCAACGAGTCCGAAGACGTCAGCGAACGCGTCGTCGAGTTCTTCCACCAGCGCTTCCAAGAGGACGTGAAGCTCGAGAGCTTCAACCTCAAGGACATCAAGCTCGACCCGCAAAAAGGGCTCGAGAACATCATGAGCCTGCGGCGGATGAACATCGGCATCCGCGAGCTCAGCGAGGCCTTCCACGTCCCGCGCGACTGGGTCTACCTCGAGCGCACGCTGCTCCTTCTCACCGGCGTGTGCACGTCGCTCGACCCCGACATGAACCCGGTCGAGGTCATTCGTCCGTACGTCGAGAACTTCGTCCTCGGCAATCGCGACTGGGCGCAGATCGCGCTCGAGTCCGCGAAGGACATGGCCCTCAAGGCCGTCACGCTGCCCGACGATCTGCGCAAGTACCTGCTCCGCGCGAACCGCGGCGAGGCCGAGGTCAAGGTCAAGGAGCTGCGCACGGCGGCCGCGATCGTCGCGACCAGCGTGCGGCAGCTGGTGCTCGCGCTGCTCGCCATCGCGGGTGGGCTCGGCGCGCTCCAGCTCTACCTCGCGAACAAGGTCGAGCTCGCGCGCGGGATTGGCTGGGGAGTCCTCGGGGTGCTCGTGCTCTTGCTCTTGTCGATGCTGTTCGGGCGGACACGCGCGTAACCAAGACTCCGCCGCCCTGAGCTCGCTTTTGTTACCGTGCTGTAAGCGACTGCGGCCCGCTCGGGCTGTGCTCGCGCCTGGTACTGCGCGGAGTCGTGCTAATAACGCAACCTCGCGAGGGGCAGAGTGCAACACGTCATCAAGTACGAGCCGTCGTTCCCGATGCTGCAGGTGGCGCTCCAGCCGAGCGAGGTCCTCGTCGCCGAGGCCGGCACGATGGTCGCGCGCGCGACGAGCGTCTCGATGGATGTCCGGCTCAACGCCGGCCGCGCCGCGGGCTTCTTCGGCAAGCTGAAGGCCGTCTTCATCGCGTTCCTCCGCAAGATGGTGGGCGGCGAGACCTTCTTCGTGAACCACTTCTCCGCGCCGACTGGCGGCTGGGTTTGGCTCGCGCCCACGCTGAGCGGATCGATCCGCCACATCCCGATGCAGGGCCAGACGCTCGTGATGAGCCCGGGCTCCTTCGTCGCGTGCGCAGGCGACGTCGACCTCAAGATGCGCTGGGGTGGCCTGCGCGCCCTCCTCGCGAAGGAGGGACTCTTCTTCGTCGAGGCCTCGGGCCAGGGCGACCTGTGGATCACCAGCTATGGCGCGATCGACGAGGTCTGGGTGAATGGCTCGTACGTCGTCGACAACGGCCACCTCGTCGCCTTCGACAGCTCGCTCTCGTTCCACCTGAAGACACCGGGCGGTGGGCTCATGGGCTTCGTCGCCTCCGGTGAGGGTCTCGTCTGCGAGTTCACGGGCTCGGGCCGCGTCCTCATCCAGTCGCGCAACACGAGCGCCCTCGTGCAGTGGGTCGGGCGTCTGCTTCCTTGAACGCTGTTTAAGTGACCGCCATGCAATTCAACATCCTCTACAGACCCTCGCAAGCGCTCGCTCAGGTCTGGCTCGCCGCGGGAGAGTCGGTCGTCGCCGAGAGCGGCGCGATGGTCGGCATGACGCCCAACATCGCGATCCAGACGCAGTCGGGGGGGCTCATGAGCGGGCTCAAGCGCCTCTTCGGCGGCGAGTCCTTCTTCCGCAACACGTTCACCGCGCAGGCCGGTCAGGGTGAGGTCCTCTTCGCGACCCCGCTCTGCGGCGACATGGTCGTCGTCGAGGTCGGCGCGCGTCAGTGGTGCATCCAGAACAGCGCCTACGTCGCGAGCAGCCCCGGCGTGAACGTCGAGACCAAGTCAGGTGGCTTCAAGGGCTTCTTCTCCGGCGCGGGGTTCTTCGTGCTCGGCACCTCGGGGCAGGGGCAGCTCCTGCTCGGATCGTTCGGCGCGATCGAGCCCGTGCACGTCGACGGCGGCATGGTGATCGATACGGGGCACGTCGTCGCGTGGGAGTCGACGCTCCAATACAACGTCGGCAAGAGCGGCGCGGGCTGGGTGTCTTCCTTCCTCTCCGGCGAGGGCCTCGTCTGCACGTTCACGGGTCAGGGCATCGTCTACATCCAATCGCGCAACGCCTCCGAGTATGGGCAGGCCATCGGCGCGATGTTGCCCGCGCGCGAGTGATCTCCATGCAAACCGAGATTCGACACAACCCCGACTTCGGCATCGTCCGCGTCCAGTTCGATCAACCCGGTGAGGAGATCCTCACCGAGGCCGGCGCGATGGTCGCGCGCGACACCGCCGTGCAGATGCGCACCAACATGCAGGGCGGCTTCGGCAGCGCGCTCAAGCGCAAGCTGATCGGCGGCGAGAGCATCTTTCAGAACACGTTCACCGCGACCGCGCCGGGCCAATCGATCTGGTTCGCGCCGCCGTCCGAGGGGACGATCGAGTCCGTCGCGATCACCGAGGGGATGGAGCTCTTCCTGCAATCGGGCGCCTACCTCGCCTCGACTCCGGGCGTCGTGCTCGACACGAAATGGCAGGGCGCGAAGGGCTTCTTCGCCGGCGGACTCTTCCTCTTGCGCGCGTACGGTCGCGGTCAGCTCTGGTTCGCGTCCTACGGCGGCCTGCACACGGTCGACGTCGGGCAGAAGTACTACGGCTACGTCGTCGACAACTCGCACATGGTCGCGTTCACCAACGGCCTCACGTACAACGTTCGCCGCGTCGGCGGGTTGAAGAGCCTCTTCCTCAGCGGCGAGGGTGTCGTCTGCGATTTCAACGGCAACGGGCGCGTGTGGATTCAAACGCGCAATCCCGCGTCTCTTGCAGCGTTTCTACACCCGTTCCGCTCCGTGGGCGGTGGCCACTGACGACACCGTTTGGGTCTGATCGATGGCTGGCGTTGCCAACGAAGCGCCGATGTCGTTAGAGTGATCCCCGTTCATCAGGTCGTCGCGTCGCGTCGATGGCTGCCATTTTGCCATGTGGAAGCTCACAATCGAGGACGACGAGCAGAAGCAGATATCTGTTCCGCTCGTCCACGTGGAGTACGGCGTCGGTCGCGACGAGTCGAACGAGATCCGACTGACCGAGCGCAACATCTCGCGCCGACACGCCGTCCTCAAGCAGAACGGTGAAGGCTGGCTCGTCCGCGATCTCGAGAGCTACAACGGCACCTACGTCAACGGCCTGCGCGTCGCCGGTGAGCAGCACGTCGTCCACGGCGACATCGTGCAGCTCGGCGATTACCGCCTCGAGTTCGTCGACGAGCGCCGCCTCGCGCCGCCCGTCCCCGATCAGACCGGCGTCGTCGCTCCCGTCGCGCCGCAGCCGCTGCCACCACACCATCGGCCCGATCGGCTCGTCGTCGTCGTCGGTCCACAGCCCGGACAGGAGTTCTTCCTCGACCGCGAGCACTTCACGATCGGCCGCTCCGAAGACGCGAACATCTCTGTAAACCACAGCTCGGTGAGCCGCCTGCACGCGGAGCTCCACGCGATCGGCAACAGCCGCTACGAGATCATCGACAAGGGCTCGGCGAACGGCATCCGCATCAACGGCCAGGACGTTCGCCGCGGCTTCATCGAGGCCGGCGACGCCATCGAGCTCGGCGACGTTCGCCTGCGTTTTGTCGGCGCCGGCAAGATCTTCCGAGCGGGTACGGACCGCAGCCAGACGCTCCCCGCCGTCACCGGCTTCGACATCAAGGCCGCGTCGAGCAAGCCCGCGAACTCCGGCATCCTGAAGATGGTCGCTGTCGGCGCCGTCCTCGGTGTGGTCGGCGTCGCCGCGGCCGCGGCCTGGGTCAGCACGCGCCCCTCCACGCCGAAGGGTTCGTCCAGCGCGAGCGCCGCCCGTGAAGACGCGGGCATGGCGATCCTCGCCGACGCGCAGAAGCTCTTCGACGCGAAGAAGCTCGATGCCGCGCACCAGCTCCTCCAGACGCTCGACGCGAGCTCCGACGCGCTCGACGAGCCCGCGCTTGCGACGATCGAGACCGCGTGGGCCGAGGCTCAGTTCAAGCTCGCCGAGGCCGAGACCGACGCCGACAAACGCAACGACATCCTCTGGGCCGTCGCGACGACAGCCACCGTCCCCGAAGCCAGCCGCAAGAAGGCCGCCGAAAAGCTGAAAGAGGTCGGCATCGAGGTCAAACCGGAGGACGTCGTGAAGCCCGGTACGCCCGCGGCGACGAACACGAGCATCCGCCCGAAGTACAAGCCGACCGGTGCGTACACGCCGGGCACGAGCACGAACTCGGGTGCGCCTGCGCCGACGCTCACGAACAGCGGCCCGCGTCCAGCTGGCTCTGTCGATCGCGACCTCATCAAGAAGGACACGAGCGAAGCTCGCCGCGCCGACCTGAAGAACCGCTTGCCGTCGCTCAACGAGTCCGAGACCAAGACGCTGATCGGCCTCTGCCAGCAGGTCAACGATCAGGCGTGCATCCGTTCGGCGGCCACGCACCTCGGCGAGCTGCGCAAGAAATAGATCCACTCTCCCCACCAAATCTCGGCGCTGTTTCGTGGGTGGTGAGGGTCGTGGCCGTTTGCGGTCGCCTCGATCGCGCCCGGCTGAGGCTCGGGCGATCCAGCACATGGATCCCTCGATGTTCTGCGACAGACCCGCGGTTCCGGGCGCGCTGGACGATTCTGTTTGAGGTGCAATCGATCGGCGAATTTCATGGCGAAAACCTCGAAATTCCCGTGGCGCGGGTGGCACGCCAGGTGAATGATCCGCCCCTCGTGATGCAGGCCCAAACCAAGTTGCTCGCGCGGTCGCTCACCCTGGTCGCAGCGTCGGCACTCCTCGCCGCGTGCAACCTCATCACCGGCGCCGACCAGTTCGTCATCGACGACGAGAACGGCGCGGGCGGCGACGCGAGCAGCAATGGCGGCAGCGACGCGTCCACGGGCGCTGCGCCCGCACAGGGCGGCGCACCCATCGTGGGGGAGGGGGGCGGCACCGACGATCCGCCGCCGCCGACCACCGCGGACGCGACAGGCGTCTCGGTTCGCGAGGTCGCGTTTTACCAAGCCGTCAAGAGCTCGGTCTTCTCGAACGGCGCGCCGACCGAGCCGAGCGTCGACCTCGTCGCTGGTCGTCAGGCCGTCGTCCGCGTCTTCCTCGATCTCGCGACGCCGAGCGGTTCGCCGGTCACTGCGCGCCTCACGCTCGGCGACACCGTGCTCGAGCAGACGGTGAACTCGGTCATGTACTCGACCGATCAGACCTACGGCACGACGATCAACTTCGACGTCCCCGCGGCTGCGATGAACGTCGGCATGACCTGGTCGCTCGCCCTCGAGGAGCCCTACGCGACCGGCAGCGACAACCCAGGCGCGCGCGTCGCGACGACGAACCTCACGGTGAAGGCCTCGCACACGCTGAAGATCACCTTGATCCCGGTGATGTACGGCGCCGACGGCTCGAACCGCGTGCCCGACACTTCGGACAACCAGGTCGCGCGCTACCACGACTACTTCATGACGCTCTACCCGACGACCGACGTCCGCGTGCAGGTCGGCCCGACGTTCCAGTGGGACCAGTCGATCGACGCGAACGGCAACGGCTGGGACACGCTGCTCAACGCCTTGTCGGAGGAGCGCTCGAACGCGAGCGTCGACTTCGACGAATACTATTACGGCGTCTTCGAACCGGCCGGCAGCTTCAACACGTTCTGCGGTCAGGGCTGCGTCGCCGGCCTCGGGTTCATCGGCGACCCGAACGGCGAGTACTCGCGCGCCGCGATCGGCCTCGGCTACGGCGGCGACGTCGCTGCGTGGACGGCGGTCCACGAGGTCGGCCACAACCACGGTCGCCCGCACTCACCCTGCGGCGGCGTGTCCGGCGCCGACTCCAACTTCCCGCACTCCGGTGGCGCGATCGGCGTCTACGGCATGAACATCTTCACGCACGAGCTCGTGTCGCCGACCTACAAAGACTTCATGGGGTACTGCGACCCCAACTGGATCAGCGACTACGTGTTCGAGAAGATCTTCGCGTTCATGCGGAACACGGACTCGCAAGCGATCGTGGTCCCGCCCGAGGCCCAGAACCAGCCGTACGAGCGCATCGCGGTGAACGGCTCGAGCGCATCGTTCCTCACGCCGATGACGATGAAGCGGCCGCCTCTCGGCACGATCCAAGACGTCACGATCACGACCGCCGACGGCACGGTGAAGACCGTGCAGGGCACGTTCTACGCGTACGATCACCTGCCCGGCGGCGTCGTCTTCGTGAAGCAGCCACCGAGCGCGATCGTCGCGGCAGACCTCGCGCTCGACCTCGGCGCGATCGACGCGCACACGAGCGGCACCGTCAGCCCGAGCGCCGCGACCCTCGTGAAGGTGCGCGCGACCCGCTGAGCGTCAGAGGTCCGCGGCGCAGCGGAAGCCGATCGTCGGGTGCGCGTAGTTCGCTGAGAACGTGGCGCGGAACGTCCCGCCCAACGCGAACGACCCGAGCCAGAAGTTGCCGCCGCGCGCGATGTAGCCGCTCGCGCCCGTCGTCCACTCGGACACGTTGCCGGCCATGTCGCGCACGAGCTCGGTCGTGGTGTCGTCGCCGTGCACGCCGACCTGACATGTCGAGAGCTCTTCGGAAGGGTTCGCGCACGACGCGTTGCGATCGAAGCACGCCGAGCTGCAATCCGGATCCTTTGCCCCCCAAACATATTTGCGCCCCTTCGGACCGCGAGCGGCGAGCTCCCACTCGGCCTCGGTCGGCAGACGCTTGTTCTCCCACTTGCAGAAGGCCTCGGCCTGGGCGCCGGTGAGGCAGTTCATCGGTTGATCGGCGACCGAGGTGTCGTAGTTGCAGCGCTTGTTCCAGTTGTCCTTCTCGTCTTGGGGCGCGTCCTCGACCGAGCTCGCGGGCTCACAAGCCTTCGCCCGGACACACGCGGCGTAGCGACGGGTCGTGACCTCGAGCCGATCGATGAAGAACGTCCCGACGCTCTCCTGGTGACCGTCGTCGCCCATCGAGAAGGTCGCGCTGTCGATGCGCACCATCCCCTCGGGCTCGGGAGAAGGTGGGGTCGCTGAGCTTACAGCGCTGTCAGATGCTGTCGCGCTGGTCGTCGCCGAAGTGGGCGGGACCGCGGTGGTCGAAGGCCCGGGCGCTGTCGTGATGACGGCGCTCGAGCTCGCGGTGACGGGCGCGGTCGGGGACGATCGCACCGCCGTCGGCTTCGGCGAGGTCGCGCTCGCGGTCGCTGAGGTCGACGCGCTCGCGCTCGACGCGCTCTTCTTCGAAGAGCCCGACTGCATGAGCGTCGTGTACGCGAAGTAACCGCCGCCCACGAAGATCGCGAGCGCGATGCCCGTCCACACGATGCTGCCGACGGACGAGCGCGAGCTCGCCGGCGGCGGCGTCTCGCGGTTTGGCTTGATGCGCTGTCCCTCGGGCGTCTCCTCCATCGGGTCGGACGCGGTCGCGGGCCGCTTGGGCCGCACGCGCATCGACTCCATCGGGACGGTGGGGCTGTACGCGCTCTTCGCCACGGCGCCGTCGCCCTCGACGCGGATGCGGTGACGTGCGGCGAACTCGCCTGTCTCGAGGTTGGGCTCGTTCGCGGTCGTGGCGACGCGCGAGCTCGTCGGGTTGCTCGGAGCGCGCGGCGAACGCGGCGAACCGCTGTCCGCGCCTGCGCTCGGTTGCGAGCCGGGCCCCGTGACGCCAGCGTTCGTGAGCGCCCCGCGTGGCGCGAGCTGCGGCAGCGTGTCGCTCGCGCCCGCGTAGTGTGTCGCTGCGGTGAGCGCAGCCCAGAAGGCGCCGGCGTCGGGGAAGCGGTTCTTCGCCTCGACGTCGAGCGCGCGCCGAAGCACGTCTTCGATCTCGTCGTTCGTGTCGACGCCGCGGGCGCGCAGGGTGGGCCGCAGCGCAGGGTCGGCGCTCGCGATGTAGAGCTGCGTCGGGTCGTCGCCCTCGAGCGCTTTCCTACCGCTCACGCACTCGACGAAGACGAGCGCGAGCGCGAACACGTCGGTCCACGGGCCGGTCGCGCCGCGTTGCTTGTTGAATTGCTCGGGCGCGCCGTAGCGCGGCGTGAACGCGGTCGGCGACATCGCCGTCGACTCGAGCGCTGTCGTGTAGCCGCGGTGGTCGGAGAGGACCTTCGCGATGCCGAAGTCGAGGACCTTCGCGGTGCGACGCCCGCCGACCTCCGAGAGGAAGATGTTCGCGGGCTTGACGTCGCGGTGGGCGATCTTCTGCGCGTGCGCGACCGCGAGGGCGCGCGCGGCCGGCTCGAGCAGCTCGATCGCCTCCATGATGCCCATGCCGATCGTGTGCTCGTTCTCGCGGTCCTTCAGGTGTTGCGCGAGGGTCGTGCCCTCGAGCCACTCCATCACGAGATACGGAACCCACACGCCGCTCGGCGCGTTGAAGGCGCCGACGTCGAGCGCCTGCACGATGCCGCTCGTAGCCTTCGACAGGCGATGGAGCAGGCGGCCCTCCTCCTGCAGCTTCTCGAGGAGCTCGGCGCGCGCGGCCTCGTCGAGCGTCGTCGGCAGCTTCAGGCATTTGACCGCGATGAGCTCGCTGAAGCCCTTGTGCACGGCGCGGTAGACGACGCCGAAGCCGCCGTCACCAACGACGGAGGCGATGCGGTACTTGCCGTCGATCGTCACTCCGCAAAGGTCGAAAGGATCGCGCGGCTCCACGCTCTAGCCCTCATACTAGACACCCACTTCACGTCAATGCTCGGGTTTCTGCGGCGTTGCGGGAGAGACTCTGCCCTGCTACGCGCCAGCTTGTGAACGACGTCTTCCCGCGGCCCTTCGACGAAGAGTTCCTCGCCGATCTCCCCTACGCTCCCGACGTCCTCTTCTTCGATCGAATTCTCGAGATCGACCGCGAGAAGAACTTCGTCGTGTGCAGCATGCCCACGGACGTCGAGCTGCCGCTCACGTCGAGCCAGCGCCACCACCCGAAGCGCCACCCGAAACACGTCGCGGGTGCGGTGATGCTCCACGCCACGGGAATGCTCGGCTTCGTTCACGCGTACCACGTCCTCGGCATTCGCCATCGTGACGGCTGGATCGGTTACGGGACGCACATCCATCGCGCCGTATTCCGCAAGCTCGTGTCGCCGGGTGCGCCGATCGAAGCGCGCTGCCAGGTCGTGCGCCAGCGACTCGGTAAGAACCGCCATTTCGTGCGCTACGAGTTCCGCTTCTTCCACGAGGGCGCGCTCTGCTACGAGGGCGACCAGTCCGCCGCGTGGATCAACACCAACGACGCCGCGGCGATGGCGTCCCTCACGGAGACCTCAGCGTGAGCGCCGCCGACGCGCTCACGTGCGCGAGGACGGGGCTCTTGGTTCGCCGCCTCGGCGCGGGCCACGACTTCTCGGGCTGCATCGTCGCCACGGGCAAAGATCGAGTGAGCTGGCTGAACGGGCTCGTGACGTGCGACCTCGCGAAGGCGAAGGTCGGCGACACGCTGTTCGGCCTGGCCGTCGGCAAGACGGGGAAGATCGAGGCCGAGGTCCACATCCTTTTGGGGGCAAACGATCTCGCGATCCTCGTCGCGGCCGATCGCGCCGACGACCTCGCCAAGGTCCTCGATCGACACCTCGTGATGGAGGACGTGACGCTCGACGTCGCGCTCGGCGCGGCTGACTCTTTCCTCGTGGTGGGGCCGGGCAGTGAGGCCGCGGCGGCGGCCGCCCGCGCACTCGGCGCGCGCGCCGGCCTCGTGCAGCGGATCGCCGGGCGCACCGCGATCGTGCGTGCAGACAGCGCCGCGACGAGCGCCGTGCTCGAGGCCATGCTCGGCGCCGCGTCGCCGAGCGCGGTCGCCAGCGATGCAGCGTGGGATCGCGTGCGAGCCGAGCTTGGCCTGCCGCTTCGGGGCGTCGATTTCGACGAATCGAACTACCCACAAGAGGCCGCGCTCGAGCGCGACGCCGTCTCCTTCGAGAAGGGCTGCTACCTCGGTCAGGAGGCCGTCTTCATGCTCGAGAAGAGAGGCCACGTGAAGAAGCGGCTCGTGCAGCTCGAGCTCGCAGGCAGCGCAGCGCGCGGCGACGAGCTCAAGTCGAGCGATGGCGCGACGGTCGGCTCGATCACGACGGCATCACCCCGCGACGCGGGCGGGTCGATCGCGCTCGGCGTCGTTCGATACAAGAGCGCGACCGCCGACACGCAGCTCGTCGCGGGCGCCGGCGTCACAGCGCGGGTGACAGCGCTCCTCGCGGTGACCCCGAGCTGACGTCGCTGCGCGCGCTCAGCCGCGCATGAACGAGATGTAGAGGAAACAGAAGGTCGCGGTCACGAGCAGCGCGTCGACGCGGTCGAGGATGCCGCCGTGCCCGGGCACGATGCCGCCCGAGTCCTTCACCCCGACGGAGCGCTTTATGAGCGATTCGCCGAGATCGCCCGCCTGGCCGAGCGCTCCCGCGACGATGCCGAGCGCGATCGCGTGGAGCGCGGGGAGCGATCGCAAATAAAAGAACGAGCCGAGGAGGGCCCCGCCCACGGCCGCGGCGAGCCCACCGAGCGCGCCCTCGACCGTCTTCTTCGGGCTCACGGCCTCGTAGAGCTTGTGCTTACCGAGGAAGCGCCCAGCGAAGTACGCGCCTGTGTCGCTGAGCCACGAGAGCATCAGCGAGAGCACGACGAATCCCGGCCCATCCGAGCCGCCGTCGCGCTTGAGGAGGGCGATCGCTGCCATCCCGCCGCCGAGGTAAATCGGGCCGAACACATTCGCCGCGAGCCGCAGCGCAGCGCGGTTCATGTCGCGCAAGCGCCAGAGCTCGAGCAGCACGCCCGCGATCGGCAGCAGCAAGAAGAGCGCGACGAGGACGCGCGGGTCTTTGCCGAAGAACCACAGCACCTCGAGCACGGTGAGGGTCAGCGTGACCCCCGCCAGCTGCGCGACGCGATCCTCGGCGTGGGTCATGCCGAAGAGCTCGAGCGCGCCGACGACCGTGGCCGCGCTGATGAAGACGAGCCACGCCCACGCAGGGCCGAGGTAGAGAAGGAGCAAGATGAGCGGGGCCGCGACGGCCGCGGTGAGCAGCCGCATCTGCAGGTTCGAGGGCGGCTTCTTGCTCGTCGGGGGGCTCGGCTCGACGTTGGTCATGTCTGTGTGGGACCGCCGAAGGCGCGGACCCGCTCCTGATAAGTTCGAATCGCGTCGAAGAGATCGCTCTCGTCGAAGTCCGGCCAGAGTTTGTCGCTGAAGACGAGCTCCGCGTCCGCCGCACCATACAGCAGGAAATTCGAGAGGCGTTGCTCGCCCCCTGTCCGCAGGATGACGTCGGGGTCCCCCATGGTCAGGCTGGGCATGCGGGCCGCGATCACGCGCGCGTCGATCGTTGCCGGGTCGACACGGCCCGCGACCGCCTCGAGGGCGAGCGTGCGCGCGACCTCGGCGATCTCCTCGCGCGCGCCGTACGAGAGCGCGAGCGCGAGGATCATCTTCTCGTTTTCGAAGGAGTCGCGCGCGAGAGGGTCCAGCGCCGAGCGCACGTGCTCGGGCAGGCGCCCGAGATCCCCGATCGCCACCAGGCGAATCCCATTTGTGAGGATCTCCTCACGTTCGCTCTTCAGGTAGTCCTCGAGGAGACCCATCAGGGCCTCGACCTCCCCGGAGGGGCGCCCCCAGTTCTGCTCGCTGAAGGCGTAGAGCGTGAGCGCCTGGATACCCAGCCGGCGCGACACCCGCACGACGCGGCGCACGGCCGCGCTGCCGGCTTTGTGGCCTGCCTCACGGGGCTGGCCGCGCAGCTGCGCCCAGCGGCCGTTGCCGTCCATGATGATCCCGATGTGACGCGGGAGGTTTCGGGCCCAAGCCCAGCTCATGCGCCGCCCACTTTCCTCCCCCTCGTGCCCGTGTCAACTCTCTCGTCATGTCGATGGGTGTTGGATTGACGGTGACGCTGCGTGTGAGGCTCGGCTCGCACGATGCCCACTACGCGGGCGAGCTCGTGGATGGCGCGCGAATGCTCGCGCTCTTCGGCGATGTCGCGACCGAGCTCCTCATTCGGCTGGACGGTGACGAGGGGCTCTTTCGCGCGTACGAGCGCATCGAGTTTCTCGCGCCGGTTCGCTCCGGCGACTACATCGAGGCCACCGGTGTCATCACGCGGGTCGGTTCGACGAGCCGCACGATGGCGTTCGAGGCTCGCAAGGTCGCGCAGAACTGCCGCGCCGATGGTCTGCCCGCCTCAGCGGCGGACGCTCTCTCCGAGCCGGTCGTCGTGTGCCGCGCGATCGGGACCTGCGTCGTCCCCAAGGATCTCCAGCGCAAGCCGCGCCTCGTCCTGCCCGCGCTGAGCGCGCAGGTCCCCGACCACGCGCTCCTCCCCGAGCCTCGACCGATCATCACGCCGGCGCCGCACGTCATCGTCACGCCGCCTCCGTCGGACACCATCCTCACCGCTGCGATCGTCGGCGCCGAGGTCACGCGCAAAGACACGCCGCACCTGCCCATCACCGCCGAGGAGATCGCGATCGAGGCCGCGCGCTGTCGCGAGGCCGGCGCCGCGGTGATTCACCTCCACGTGCGCACCGCCGACGGCCGCCCGTCGCAGGACAGCGAGCTCTTCCGCGAGGCGATCGCCGCGATCCAGAAGAAGACGGACGTCATCATCCAGACCTCGACCGGCGGCGCCGTCGGCATGAGCGTCGACGAGCGCGCTGGGCCGCTCGCGTGCAAGCCCGAGATGGCCACGCTCAACTGCGGCACGATCAACTTCGGCGACGACGTGTTCGTCAACACGCGCGCGCAGATCCGGGATCTCGCGCGCCGCATTAGCGACGCCGGCAGCATGGCCGAGCTCGAGTGCTACGAGGTCGGCCACATCCACGAGGCGCTCGCGCTCGTGAACGAGGGGCTGCTCGCGGCGCCGCTGCATTTCCAGTTCGTCCTCGGCGTGCCCGGTGGCATAGCCGCGCGCGAGGACGTGCTCCGCTTCCTCATCACCCAAATCCCCGAGGGCGCGAGCTGGGGCGTCGCCGCGGTGGGTCGCCACCAGCGCCCGATGACAGAGCTCGCGCTCAAGCTCGGCGGCTTCGCTCGGGTCGGGCTCGAGGACAACATCTACCTGGAGAAGGGCGTCCTCGCAGAGGGCAGCGCGCCGCTCGTCGCGCGCGCCGCGAGCTACGCGCGCTCGATCTCGCGCGAGGTCGCGTCCCCCGATCGCGCGCGCGTGCTGCTCGGCCTGCGTCGATGACCGCGTTCTCGGGCGCGAGCGTGCTCTCTCATCTGCGCTCTCGCTCCGTCGCCCTCGCTGGCATTTTGCTGGCGTCGATCGTCGTCCCCTCGAGCATCGCGCTCCCTCAGCCCTCGATCGGTGACGTCGTCACGCTGCTCGAGAAGAGCTCGGGCGCGGTGATCGATCCGGGCGATTTCGTGTGGGAGCCCTCGCGCGGGGCGACCGCCGACCTCCTGCGTGGTCGCGCCGTCACGTTCCTCGGGCGCAGCGCCGACGGCGCGCCTCGCGATCTCTACCGCGCTTGGGTCCGCGTGAGCCCCGGCGGTCGACCTATCGGCGTCGAGCGCGTCGATCGCCTCACGCGCACCGCCGTCGAACAGGAGAAGCTCGTCGTGCGGGACGGTTTCGCGGCGTTCGGCATCCGCTTCCGCGACGCGTGGGTCTCCGTCGGTGTGGTCGCGCTCGGGGATCATCCAGCGACCTATTGGGTCGTGCTGCCGTCGCCCTCGACTGAGCTCGATTTCACGATCACCGCGCGCGAGCTCGTCGTGCGGCGTGGCTCCGACCACGCGACCCGCGTCGCGCTCGACACCATGACCGTCGTCGGCGGCGACGAGCTCCTCGTGCTGAAGCGACCGACACCCACGGAGGACAAAGCCCCAGCGCCCCCCGCGATCGAGCTCGCCAAACCGAGCGAACCGAGCGCGATCGCGAACTACCGCGATGGCTATTACGCCGTCAAAGGAGGCGAGCCCGCGGTCGGCGTGCGCGAGATCCAAGGCGGAAAGAGCCTCCTCTTCGACGGTCGTCAGCTCGACTTTACTATCGTCGCGGGCAGCGCCGCGCCGGTCTCGACCACAGGCTTCGCGCCGTCGTCAGGCGTTCCGCTCAGCCTGCGCGGGCGCAAGATCGTCGGCGTCCTCGAGATCCCAGCCTCCGTGACCGTGGCCGGCGCGGGCGGTGCGCTCTGGTCCGGCCATTGGGTCTCGCCCTTTCGCGCGCAGGCCCCCGTGCTCTCGAGCAACGACCAAGGCTCGCTCGTCGTCGTGCCGTGGACCGCTCAACCCTGGGAAAATGCAGGCTTCTCGAGCGCCATCGAGTGGTCGGGTGCCCCCGAGGCCACGGGGCACAACGCCGCGTGCGTCACGCGAGGGGGGCACTTCGCGGTCGCGTGGAGCTCCGCGCCGGAGGTCGACGTCACGCGCGAGCTTCCGGTCGACTGCACCGCGCGTTGGGTCGCGCCAGGCGCCATCGGCCGCTTCGAGACAGGGGACGACCTCGGGCCGGTGACCATCGCCGAGCGACCTCGCATTGTCGTCTCCGTCAAGGAGCCCGACCCGCTCATCCCATCTCCCGAGGGGTCCACTTGGGCGCCGCTCACCCACGGACAGCCCGCTCCAGCCTTCATACCTGCCGCGCACGAGGCCTCGATGGAGGTCCTCGGCACGAGTGTCCACGTCGTGATGCTCGACATCGATCGCTTCGATTTTCGGTTGGTCGCGGGCGCCGACGAGAAGAAGCCACGCCACGGCGCTCCTCCCCCTGCGGGCCTCTCTCCCGAGGAGGCAGCGCGTGGGCGCCTCGCGTTCTCGCTCGCGATCGGCAAGCGGAAGAACCCTCGTGGCTTGCGCATCGGCTCCTCGACGATGCACCCGCTCGGCAAGCGCGAGGGCGTCGTCGTCATGGGCCAGGCCCTCTTTCAGGTGCTGGCAGGCTCTTCCCTCGACGAGGCTGCTACTGGGGATCTCGTCGAGCTTCCCCTCACCCTCGAGGGGGGTGAGGTCACGCGCGCCGCTCGCGATCGCGGTCCCGACCAGCTTCGCGCGGACCTCTGTGTTTTGCCTGGGGTCCTCCTCGTCGCCGAGTCGACCTTCGACTCCCATGAGGCCTCGACTACGGCGCTATCCCAGCTCGGCTGTGAGCGTGCTGTCGCTTTGGATCGTGGCGCGGAGCGTCCGGCCCAGACCTGGTTCGACTCCGACGCTGCCAGTCCTCATGACTCGACGACGTTGTTCGCGATGGAGCGACCCCTCCTCGGCCACGTCGAGTTCGAGTCGACCGCGACTCCCTAGGGAGCCGCGCTACCACATCTGCTGAGCTGAACAGCCGCTGCGCGCGTCATGCGACGCGTCGTGGACGTACGTCTACGTTCTATTTGATGGGGTCTCGTCGCACCCAGGACGCTCAGCGCGCCGATTGGATTGGCAGACGAGTTGAGTATTCCAAAAATATAATAGCTATTTAGAAGATGCCCTAAGCCCGAATTGACCCGCCTTCATGTCCAGTCGGCGATTGTCTCTTGTCGTCTCCACTAAGAGCTTATTGAACTGAAAAAAACCTAGACCGCCGTTCAGACCGAATGTCGGGAATTGGTCGATTTGGGCCCGTCAGCTCGACGTGGGGCCGTGTCGAGATCGGCCCATCGCCGGAGGCATTGCCTACGGCATCTGACTTCGAGATTGGCGGTCGCGAGAGGGCTCGGCGGGCTGGCTGAACGAGGCGAGCTCGAGCGCGCTGGAGTCGTTGAACCGAGGATGACGAGTACTGCGCGCTTCCTTGATTTCGACCGGGGATCATCGATCCCCACACCTCGAGAGCTAACGGCTCGCGAGGCGCTCGTAAAGCGGAATCTTGGCCGTCTGCACGGACCCCCCAGTACCATGATGACGACGGGCCAAAAGGCGGATGCTTACGAGACTTAGAGCGGTCAAAATGGGGCTGCCGATACCAGCGCTCCAGACTGAGAGCTCAGGGATCTGGGTGGTTCGACAGGCCAGAGAGCTACAATCGAGGAAGCATGTCCGAGGGTAAAAACCTGGTCGGCGTGGACATTGGCACGAGCTCCGTGAAGGTCGTGCAGCTGAAGGAGACGCGAAAGGGACCGCGTCTCGTCAAGCTCGGGTACACCCCGCTGCCGCGACAGACGATCGTCGATGGTCACGTCCTCAACGCACAAGCCGTCGTCGAGGCGCTCGGCCGCACGTTCCAAGACGCCAAGATCAAAGACCGAGAGGTCGCGCTGAGCATCAGCGGGCAAGCGGTGATCATCCGCAAGATCACCGTGCCGATCATGACGTCGGCCGAGCTCGACGAGCAGATCCAATGGGAGGCCGAGCAGCACATCCCGTTCGACATCAAGGATGTGCACGTCGACTACGAGGTGCTGCGTCGGCGCCCCGAGGCAGGCCAGATGGATCTGCTCCTCGTCGCCGCGAAGCGCGAGGAGGTGAACGACTACGCCACGATCGCGCGCGACGCGAAGCTCTACCCGCGCGTGGTCGACATCGACGCGTTCACCGTGCAGAACCTGTTCGAGTTCAACCGCGGACTCGCGCCGGATCACACGTTCGCGATCATCAACGTCGGCGCGAGCCTCGCGTCGATCAACATCATCTCGAAGGGCGTGAGCGCGTTCACGCGCGACATCGCGAACGGCGGAAACTACATCACCGAGCAAATCCAGAAGCAGCTCGGCGTGCCGTTCGAGCAAGCCGAGGAGCTCAAGTGTCAGGCCGCGTTCAGCCCGCAGCAGGCCTCCGCACAGATCACGCAGATCATCGAGAGCGTGAGCGACAGCATCGCGGGCGAGATCCAGCGAAGCCTCGACTTCTTCCACGCGACGAGCGGTGAGCCCGAGATGCACCGCATCTTCCTCACGGGCGGCTCCTCGAACTTGCCGAGCTTGCTCGGCGCCATCGGACGGCGCGCGCGGGTGGGCGTGGAGCTCATCCCACCGCTCGAGAAGATCGCCGTCGAAGGCAAGGACGTGAACCCGCAGTTGCTGCAAGCGCGAGCAGCGCAGCTGTGTGTCGCTCTTGGGCTCGCTATGCGCAAAGACAGGGAGCGTCGGCTGTGATTCGAGTCAACCTACTACCGCAGAAGAAGAAGCCGGATCGCGCAGTAGCGGTCGAGTCCTCGGGCGGCCAGAAATGGATCCTCGTGGTGCTCGGGCTGGTGCTCCTCGAGATCATCGGGCTCATCGTCTTCCATCAGCAGAAGGCAGCCGAGCTCGAGGCCCAGAACAAGAAGAACAACGAGGTTCAGGCTGGGATTGGGAGCATCCAAGCCACGGTCAACCAACACCAGAAGGTGAAGGCCGACCTCGAGGTTCTGCGCGCACGCGAGCAAGCGATTCAGAAGCTCGAGCAGGCGCGATCGGGTCCGACCGCCGCGCTCCTCGAGCTCTCGCGGTTGCTGTCGCCGGGCAAGCTACCGACCATCGATCCGGATCGGTACCTCGCCCTGCAGAAGCAGAACCCGCTCATGACGATCAACAACGCGTGGGATAGCCGGCGCGTGTGGATCACGAGCTTCAAGGAAAAATCCAGGGTCGTGCAGCTCGAGGGCTACGCACGCGACTCGACCGACGTGTCCGAGCTCGCGTACCGACTCAAGGCCTCGAGCTACTTCTGGGACGTGAAGCTCTTGCCTGGCAAGAAGGACGAGAAGCAGACCGACGACGGCGTCGGGATGGTCAGCTTCGGCATGCAGCTGAAGGTGAGGTACTGACATGGCCAAGGCATCGACTGGGGGCGTGCTCAGCAAGCTCTCGCTGCCCGCGAAGATGGTCTTCGGACTCATCCTCATGGGCGTCATCGCCGCGCTCTACTTCATCGTCTTTTTCGCGGACATCGACGGCCAAATCAACAAGGCCCACGCGAAGGAAGAGGAGCTGAAAGGCGAGCTCCAGAAGGCAGAGGACGCCCGCGTCGCCTATCAGAAGGACGTCGACGAGAAGACGAAGATGGCGGCCAACGAACTCGAGCGGAAGAAGATCCTTCCCGACGAGGCCGAGACGCCGTCCTTCCTCGCGTCGCTACAAAACGTCGCGACCGTCTCGGGTGTGGGCCTCACGCAGTACAGGCCCGAGGACGAGGTCTCGGAGGACTACTTCGTTCGCGTCCCGATGTCGATCGCGCTCCAAGGACGGTTCCACCAGATCGCTCGCTTCTTCTTCGGTGTGAGCCGGCTGGACCGCGTGATCAACATCGAGGACATCGAGATCAAGCTCCACAAGTCGACCAAAGAGGGCGAGGAGACGACCCTCGAGGTGAAGTGCTTGGCGACGGCCTTCCGCGCGAAGAAGGCGGCCGAATCGACGGGCGAAAAGAAGAAGGCCAAGAAATGAAGACCGCGATTCACCTCGGCTTCGGGGCGCTCCTCTTCGGACTCGTCGCATGTGGTGGCCAGGACAAGCCGCCGCCGCCGCCGTCGAACTCGCCTGCGGCCGACGCGCCGCCGCCGAAGGCCCCTACAAAAAAGAAGGGGAAGAAGGATGACGGCACGATCGAAGGCGAGCCGGCTGACCTACCCCCGCTGCCCGTCCCCGATATCCAAGAGCGCGACTTCTTGGAGTCCCCGACGAACCGCGATCCGTTCCAAGACTACGCCGACGTCTTCAGCACGAAGCCGGTCGAGGTTCGACAGAACAACATCCAGCGTGATGTGCTCGTGGCGAAGTACGCCCTCGAAGAGCTCAAGATCGTCGGCATCGTCCTCGGTGGCGGCGCTCGCGTGCTCGTGACGGATCCGACCGGGCTCGGATGGGTGCTCCGTGTCGGTGACTTCGTCGGCAAGGCCGAGACGATCCGCGCGGGCGGCGCGGGCGGTGGTGTCGCTGTGAACTGGCGGCTCGACCGCATTCGAGAGAACGATGTCGTCTTCGTTCGCGAGACGCCCGATGCCTCTGCGCCTGCGGCGACCCGCGTGCTCTCGATGCGCACCCAAGACGAGCTGAAACAGGAGATCCGCACCGGCATCCGCGGCACCCGGCCCGACGAGGAGAAGTCGGCCGAGCCACCCGGCGCACCCATCCGCAAGGACGGCTGATCGCACCTCTTCTCTCGGTCGCGGGGCGGGCGCCATCGGCGCTCGCCTCGCGGTCTTTTGTGTGCGCGGCGGGTCGCGGAAGCAAATCGCACCCGAGAATTGGGCCCGAAGTATTTGCGCTCACTATCGTCGAGCGACCATGAAGAGCCCCAAGATCCGCCCAGCACCAGCCGGCAAAAACCGGCCAGAGCCCAGGGCACGATTCAGGGTCATGTTCTGTGGGCTGACTTTGTGGGCGCTCACGGCGGCATTCGCCGTCTCTGCGCACGCTGAGCCAGCGACCCTGCTGAAGGTCACAGACGTGACGCTCTCCGCGCCGAGTGAGGGGGCGGCGCGGGTCGTTGTCCGAGCGAATGCGCGACCGACTTATTCGGCGCGCATTACGGACCAGGGCACCCGGATTCTCCTCGATATCTCCGACGCTGTGGTTGGTGATGCACCAGCCGCAATCGTCGAAGGCAACCGCGTCGTCTCAGGGGTGATGACGCAATCATTCAAGGATCCGACAACCACGCGCGTGCTGATCCAGCTCGCTCACCAGGCGCAGTACAGCGTCCGGTCGACCGACGACGGGCTCATCATCGACCTCGTGGAAGCGGAGAAGACTGCGGCGGCGCCAGCGGGCCAAGTCTCGCAAGCGCCGACCCCTGCCGCGGTCGAAGACACCGACGCCGTCGAGGTGAAGGACGTTCGGTTCAGTCACAGCGGCGATCGCGATCGCATCGTCATCGATCTCGATCGCGACGCGAAGTACGTCGAGCGCTCCGCGAAGGGCACCCTCAAGGTCGAGCTGCCCAGCGCGCGCCTGCCGAAGTCGCTCGAGCGCAAGCTCGATGTCGGCGCCTTCGGGGGCGTGGTGAAGAGCGTCTCGAGCTACGAGAAGCAGACCAAGGGCGGCGGCGTGGTCATCGAGATCGAGCGCGCCGAAGGCTCCAAATGGTTGGTCTCTCGCGAGGGCAACCAGATCGTGTGCACGCTCTCGGCCGAGGCGCTCCCGTCGAGCGACACCGGCAAGGGCGCAGACGGTGGCGCCGCACGCAAGACCAAGACGGTCGCGCGCGAGGAGTCCTACGATCTGCCGCAGGTCGAGACGAGCATCGGAGACGTCGAATCGGTCGAGTCTGACCAGGCCGACGCTTACCTCCCGTCGATGGCCAACCAGGTCCAGAACAACACCGACGCAAAGGCCGGCGCGGGTCGTCGCATCGACCTCGACCTCAAAGACGCAGACATCCACGACGTGCTCCGGCTGCTCGCGGACGTCGGTCGCGTCAACGTCGTGACCGCCGACAACGTGAGCGGCTCGGTCACGATCCGCATGCGCAACGTGCCCTGGGATCAGGCGCTCGAGACCGTGCTCCAGGCCAAAGGCCTCGGCATGGTTCGCAAGGGCAACCTGATTCGGGTCGCGCCGATCGCGGATCTCAACAAAGAGCGTGAGCTCGCGATCGCTCGTCGAAAGAGCGAATTCGAACTCGCGCCGCTCGAGACGCGGCTCATCCCGATCTCGTACGCCGACGCCGAAGACCTGATGGCGCGTTCGAAGGACCTCTTGTCCCCGCGAGGCAACCTCGCGGTCGACGAGCGGACCAACGTGATCATCGCGCGCGACGTCAGCGGCAACCTGAACCAGATCGAGGAGCTGGTCCGCGCGCTCGACACGCAGACCCCGCAGGTCCTCATCGAGGCGCGCATCGTCGAGGCGTCGAGCCGATTCAACCGCGAGCTCGGTATCCAGTGGGGTGGTGGAACGCTCCTGTCGCAAGCGACGGGCGTCGACACCGGCCTCGCCTTCCCGAACTCGGTTGGCATCTTCGGCGCGGCCGACGACACGCAGACCCCGTCCGATGGTTTGAGCCCCAACGAAAACGTGGTGCAGAGCCCGAACTTCGCCGTGAACCTCCCGGCGGCGACGGGCGGCGGTACCGGTGGTGCGCTCGGCTTCACCTTCGGCTCGGTCAACAACCTGTTCAACCTCAACGTGCGCCTCTCGGCCGCCGAGTCGAGCGGCATGGTGCGGATCATCTCGAGTCCGCGCGTGCTCACGCTCGACAACAAGAGCGCCCGCATCGCTCAAGGCACCCTCATCCCGTTCTCGCAGGTGAGCGCCCAGGGCGTGCAGACGGTCTTCCAAGAGGCGAAGCTCCAGCTCCTCGTCAAGCCACACGTGACGTCGGACGGCAGCATCTCGCTCAGCGTCAAGATCAACCGAGACGAGCCCGACTTCGGTAACCGCTCGGCTCGTGGTGACCCGACCATCCTCAAGCGCGAGGTCGAGACCGAGCTGCTGGTGCAGGACGGTCACACGGCGGTCATCGGCGGCATCTACACGCGCAACTCGTCGCGCAGCTTGGCGCAGGTCCCGGTCCTCGGCGACATCCCGATCCTCGGCGTGCTGTTCCAGCGACGGCTCACCAACGATCAGCGCACGGAGCTCGTGGTCTTCATCACTCCTCGCATCGTCAATCGCGCCGAGTCACTCGGACGGTAGAGGCGAGAGCGCACGCGGCGAGAAGGCAGTACGAACTTTCGGCCGCGTGTACTAGGTTCGCCGCCATGGCGGACCCGGCCACGCAACGAGCGAGAGCGGCCTCCCCCGATCGGGGTGGGCTCTCGCTCGTTTTGTTGTTCGCGCTCGGCGTCGTCGCGGCGTGCGCGGGTGGCGGCGGGGGCGGTCGAGACGCCGCTGAGGTCGGTGGCGCCGGCCCCGAGGCCACCGCTTCGGCGACCACGAGCGCGAGCGCGACCTCGACTACCGCGCCGAGCGCGACAGCGAGCGCGAGCTCGACTGCAAGCTCGAGCGCATCTGCAAGCTCGAGCGCATCTGCAAGCTCGAGTGCATCTGCGACGGCGAGCGCCACGAGCAGCGCGACCTCGAGTGCGAGCGCGACCGCGAGTGCGAGCTCGACCCCGACCGCGAGCTCGACCGCTTCGGCGAGTCAGGCGCCGACGGCGCAGGCTCCGCTCGTGCGGGTCGCGATCATGGTGGGCGAGCCGAAGTTCACGACGGGCTCGGTCTCGAACGCCAAGTCCGTCGTCGAGAAGCTCGCCGAGAAGAAGCTCACGAAGTGCATCGACGACAACGGCGGCCTGCTCGAGAAGAAGGGCTCGCTCGAGCTCTCGTTTCTCGTGCGGCTCGCCGGTGTGGCCGAGGGGGTCGACGTCGCCAAGGTGAAGGGCATCAACAAAGCCGCGGCCGATTGCATCCGTGACGCCATCAAAAAGAAGAAGATCGGCGCGCCGACGGACGACCCCGTCGGCGTGACCATCGTGCTCGAGCTCGCCCCCAGGAAGTGACATGCGAAGCCCCGACATCCGGCGCGAAGCGCTCAGGCGAAAGACGTTCGCCATCATTTCGCACCCCGACGCCGGCAAGACGACGCTCACCGAGAAGCTCCTTCTCTACGGCGGGGCCATCCAGCTCGCAGGCGCCGTCAAGGCGAAGAAGGCGCGCGCCCACGCGGTCAGCGACTGGATGGAGATGGAGCGCGAGCGCGGCATCTCGATCGTGTCGAGCGTGCTGCAATTTCCCTATGCAGGGCGCGATCTGAACCTCGTCGACACGCCGGGCCACGCCGACTTCAGCGAGGACACCTACCGCGCGATCATGGCGACCGACGCCGCCGTCATGCTCCTCGACTGCGCGAAGGGCGTGGAGCTCCAGACGAAGAAGCTCTTCCGCGTCTGCAAGATGCGCAAGATGCCGATCTTCACATTCGTCAACAAGCTTGACCGTCCGGGGCGCGAACCGATCGAGCTCGTCGGTGAGGTCGAGGACGTCCTCGGCATCGGCGTCTACCCGATCACGTGGCCGGTGCTCGAGAGCGGTCGCTTCCGCGGCGTTTACCACCGCGTCGAGCACCGCGTTCACCTCTTCGACGCCGTCGCGCACGGCGCCGAGCGCGCGCCCGAGCGCCACTTCGCGCTCGACGATCCCAAGCTCGCGGAGGAGCTCGACGCGACCGCGCTCAAGCAGCTGCGCGACGACATCGACCTCGTCGACGCGGCCGGCGACAAACTCGACGAGGAGAAGCTCGCGCACGGCCAGGTCACGCCGATGTTCTTCGGCAGCGCGCTCACGAACTTCGGCTTGCCGCAGTTCCTCGATGCGTTCGTCGAGATGATGCCGCTCCCCGCGCCGCGCCACAGCGACAAGGGCGACATCGAGTGCGACGACGATCGCTTCAGCGCGTTCGTCTTCAAGATCCAAGCGAACATGGATCGCTCGCACCGCGATCGCATGGCGTTCCTCCGCGTCTGTTCGGGCAAATACGAGCGCGGGATGAAGGTCCGGCACGTGCGGCTCGGGCGCGACATCCGCCTCACGAACCCGACGCAGTTCCTCGCGCAGGATCGAACGATCGTCGACGACAGCTTCGCGGGCGACATCATGGGCGTGTTCGACCCTGGGATTTTCCTCATCGGCGACACGCTGACCGACGGGCTCGACATCGCTTACGACCCGCTGCCCCAGTTCCCGCCCGAGTACTTCGCGCGGATCGTCATGATCGATCCGATGAAGCGCAAGCAGCTGAAGAAGGGCCTCGAGCAGCTCGCGCAGGAGGGTTCGATTCAGCTCTTCCGCCCGCCCGAGGGGCGCGAGGGCGAGTCGATCGTCGGCGCCGTGGGCGAGCTGCAGTTCGACGTGGTGAAGAACCGCCTGT
Source organism: Polyangiaceae bacterium (assembly GCA_046351325.1). GTDB lineage: Bacteria > Myxococcota_A > Polyangia > Polyangiales > Polyangiaceae > Xiheicaenibacterium. The sequence goes on from JAXLYR010000004.1 coordinate 347,691, forward strand.
CGGTCGAGTACTCGGTCGAGTGCCGCATCGAGCGCATGAGCTTCCAGCTCGCGCGCTGGGTCGAGGGTGAGCCGCTGCCGCTCGCGAAGCTCGAGGGTTTGCTCTTCGGTTACGGCGCGCTCGACGTGCACGGTCAGCCTGTCGTGCTCTTCAAGGGCGAGTGGCAGCTCGACACCTGCGCGAAGGCCTTCCCCAACACGCGTTTCGTCGAGCTCGGCGCGCGCGGTCCCCAGATCGACCGAGAGGACTGACATGACCATCGAGCGACGCGAGGGTGGAAGGGCCGGCGTCTCCGACGGCCCGCCGAGCCAAAGCTCGACGAGGGAAATCGAAGCGCCGCGCCTGGTCCCCGACGCAAAGGAACTGAGGCCCCGCTTCGGGTCGTGGGATCTCTGGAGCGGCCTCGTGCCGCTCGTGTTCATGAACCACGCGGGGATCTCGGCGCCGTCGGTGGTCGTGCGCAAGGCGATCACCGGCATGCTGAACGACTACGGCAAGCGCGGCGCCGCTGCGTATCCGTCGTGGGCGGCTCAGCGCGCGCGGCTCAAGACGAAGCTCGCGACGTTGCTCAACGCGCAGCCGGCGGACTTCGCGTTGACGCAGAACACGACGAGCGGGGTCATCGCGATCGCGACCTGCTTTGATTGGAAGCCCGGTGATCGCGTCGTGGTCTTCGAGGGTGAGTTCCCCGCCAACGTCACGCCTTGGCTGCGCGCCGCAGCGACGTTCGGGCTCGAGGCCGTGCGGCTCGACGCGCGCCAGTACCTCGTCGATCGCGGCGGCGCGCTCGAGGCTCTGAAGACGGTGCTCGCGGCCGGGCGGGTGCGGATGGTCGCGGTGAGCGCGGTCGAGTTCCAGACCGGGCTGCGCATGCCTCTCGCGGAGATGGCCGCTGCAGCGCACGCGCATGGCGCGCGGCTCTTCGTCGACGCCGTGCAGGCGTGCGGCGTCGTGCCGATCGACGTCGGCGCGATGGGGATCGACTACCTCGCGAGCGGCGCGCACAAATGGCTCATGGGCGTCGAGGGCGCGGGCTTCGTGTACGCCTCACCAGAAGCCGTCGGCGATCTCGTGCCGCGTCTCGCGGGCTGGCTGAGCCACGTCGATCCGGTGCGCTTCCTCTTCGATGGGCCGGGGCTCATCGACTACGACAAACCCTTCAAGTCGACGATCGACTTCCTCGAGGGCGGGAACGTCAGCGCCTCGTCGTTCGTGGGACTCGAAGCCTCGCTCGATCTCCTGCTCGAGCTCGGGATCGAAAATATCTATAACCATGTCCTAGCTATCGGGGACGCGCTCGAGGCCGCGGCTGTCGAGCGGGGCATGCGCTCGCTGCGCGCGGCGGAGCGCGAGGGTCGGAGCGGAATGGTCTGCGTGCTGCCCCCCGAGAGCATCGACGTCGTCGCGTTCTATCGCGAGCTCACGAACCAAGGCATCGCGTGCGCGGTGCCGGACGGGGTCGTGCGGTTCTCGCCGCATTGGCCGAACGCCGTCGACGAGTCCGAGCAGGTCGCGCTCGCGATCGAGCAAGCGCTCGCGGCCTGCCGCGGCTCGGCTGGCTGAGGTCAACTCGCTGCGCTCGGGCGCCGATGCTCGCGCATGATGCGCCGAGCGAACACGCCCGCAGGGTGCTCTCTCCACGCCGCGATTCCTGCGGCGGGCTGTGCGGGCACGTCGGCGAGCGCGGGGAGTCGCGACTCGGGATCGTCCGACAAAAGCGCAGCGGTCGCGAGCGCAGCGAAGGTCAGATCGGCGGCGGTGAAGGCGTCGCCAACGAGGTAGCGACGCCCCGACGCGAGGCGCTCACCGATCTCGTCGAACACGCGGTCGACCTCGCCGCGCGAGCGCTCGGCGGAGCGCGCGTCGATGCCCATCGAGCGCTGCATCGCGAGCCTGACGACGGGGAAGAGGACCTTCATCAGCGCCCGCTCGTAGGCAGGGGTCATCGTCTGCGCGTCGAACATCGCCATCGCGAACGCGCGATCGGGCAAGAGGTGGTGGTAGGCCCAGCGCCGCGCGTGCGGACCGAGCTTCTCGTCGAAGAGATCCTCGAGCTCCAGGATCTCGCGCCGCTCGTCGTCGCTTCGACCGTAGAGGCCAAGGTCCGGCCGCGTGTGATCGACCCACGCGAGGATGTCCGACGAGTCGGTCAGCACACGTTCGTCGGTGACCAACGTCGGCGTGGTGCGTCGGCCACCGGCTCGCTTGACGGGTACGAGGTGGAACGCGGGGAGGTGCGCAGCCTCGCGGTACTCGATCTGAGCGAGGTCGAGAGCCCAGCGGGCCTTGTCGCAGAAATGGCTGAAGGAGATCGTGACGAGGAGGGGGATCATGGTGCTCGGGCCCCCCCAAAAATCAGTCTCCGACTGCGCGCCTCACCTGACCTGCGATGAGCGCGAAGTCTTCTTGGAGCGAAGCATAGACCGGCGTGAGCGCGCGACCGAGGACAACCTCGGGATCGCGCACGCCGTGGGGCGCGTCTCCTATCGTCGCGAGAGCCACGCGTGCGAGCGTGCCCGCGGGGTTCGTCGCGCTCGGCCCGAGGTACGAACCGAGCCTGCCGAGAGGCGACTCGTCCGCGAAGGCGACGCGCGCCGCGGACTCGAGCAGCGCTGTGTTGGTCGCCGCCGCTACGCCAGCCTGCTCGAGGCTGGTCATGAGCACGTGGCAGACGATCGCAGCGGCCTCGTCGCGCAGCGAGGTGAACTCCGAGGCGCCGAGCTTGCTCAGCCAGCGATCGAGCTCCTCGCGGCGCTCGTCTCCGAAGCGCCCGGGCGCGACAGTCGAGACCGGCACGTAGTCGTCGAGGCGGCTCTCGTCGAGCTCGATGCCGCGCAAGACGACGAGGTCCAGCGCGCGCAGCGTGCCGACGAGCACGCGCGTGGCAGCGTCGCGCAGGAGTGGCTTGAGCGCGAAGCCAGCCTCTTCGGGCGAGGCTCCGATTGGGATCAACGGAGCCTCGCGGACAGCCAAGAGCTGCGACGAGGAGCGACGTGGTGACGGCGTGCCGAGCCGCGGAATGCCGGGCGCCGATGGGGCTCGCATGGGCGGAGCGGAGGGGGATCGAGGTGGCGGCGCCGCCGACCGAGGTGGTGGGGCCGAAGGGCTGCGCGCTGGTGGAACCGAAGGCAAACGCGAGGGCGGCGCGATCGACGGAGGCTTCGGCGGGACGCTCGAGGGCGGCGGTCGCTGCGAAGCAGGAGGTGAGGCTGCTGCGGGCGCCTCGTCCGCGACCAAGTGGATTGCGACGACCTCCGCGGAGCGCACCGGCCCGCCGACGAGCCGCTGCTGGAGCGACGCCGAGAGCGCGGTCTCCATGCCGAGCACCTCGTTTGCGGTGTGCGCGGCCTCGAAGTCAGCGCGCACCAGCGCCGAGGCTCGATCGAGGTGGGGTGCGGCGTCGGTCTCGGTCAACGGTGTGTGGAAATGCACCGTGATCTTCGCGCGGACGGTGCGACCGTCGTGGGCTCGCGCCCCGACGACTCGCGAGACGAAGTCGACCGTGTCTTCGTCGGATTTTTCCTTGCCAAACGGCCAGAAACGCATCGGTTCCCCTGCTTCGCAGAGTGTATGCGATGGGGCAGCGGTCCGGCGAGTTTCAGGCCAAGAGCTACTCGCGAGGTCGCACCGAGACGAAGCGATTGCCGCGTTCGAAGAAACGCCAGGGCTTCTTCGCCCATGCGCCCGCGTAGTCGATGTTGATGCGCGGCGACCGTCCGACCGCGCTGGAGGGTCCATCCACCAAAAAAAGAGACCCCGAGACGAGGTCCACGCCGTAGTGACTGCGATCGAGCCCGAGCGCTGCGCACAGCTTGCCCGGCCCATTCGAAACCGCGACCCGCGTCGCGGGCATGCCTCGTCGTGAGGCGATGAGGTCGGCGCCCGCCGTCGGCTCGATCGCGCGAACGAGCACCGCGTGCGGTGTGTCGACGGCGCCAGCGACGATGTTGAAGGCCCAGCTGCGTCCGTAAAGAACAAACATGTAAGCGGTGCCGGCGCGCCCGAACATGGCCTCGGTGCGGGCCGTGCGCCGACCGCCTGCGCTGTGCGCCGCGAGGTCTTCGGGGCCGCGGTAGGCCTCGGTCTCGACGATGCGACCCGCCGCGAGCCCCGAGGGCGATTGGTGGACGACGATCTTGCCGACGAGGGCTCGCGCGAGATCGACGACGTCGCAGCTCTCGTAGAAGGAGCGGGGCAAGGGCTCCATCGCGCCCGTCATCAGGCGTCGATCCCGAGCCTCTTCAGCCGGTAGTAGAGCGTCGTGCGCTGGATGCCGAGCGTGCGCGCGACCTCGGCTTTGTTGCCGTTGCAGCGCTCGAGCGCGGCGACGAGCTCGCGACGCTCGATGTCCTCGAGCTTGCTCGAGAGCGCTTGCGGCGCGGACTCGCCGGCGGCGACCGCAGACGCGATCGGGAGCGCGACGGGATCGAGTCGCGCCGGAACGACGTGCGATCGGGTCTGGAACGCGAGGTGTTCGGGTTGAATCAGATCGCCCCGCGCGAGGATCGCCGCGCGCTCGATGACGTTCTCGAGCTCGCGCGCGTTGCCGGGGAAATCGTAGGAGAGGAGCAGCTCCTTCGCGTCGGGCGAGAGGGTGCTCGCGGCCCGCACGTTGCGACGCCCATATTTCCTGAGGAAATGCTCAGCGAGCGGTACGACGTCCTCTTTGCGCTCGCGGAGCGGCGGGATGCGAATGGGGAAGACGTCGAGCTTGGCCGCGAGCTCGGGCAGGACCTCGGTCGTCGGCCACGCGCGATCGAGCGAGTGTGGGAGCGAGACGATCACGCGCACGTCGACGCTGTGCGCGTCGGTGCTGCCGACGCGCTCGAGCGTGCCCTCGTCGAGGAGCCGGAGCAGCCGCGCTTGCAGCGCGCTCGAGGGCAGCTCGGGCGAGTCGAGGTAGATGGTGCCCGAGTCCGCGAGTTCGAACCTGCCGGCGCGATCGTCGAACGCGGTCGGAAACGCGCCGCGCCGCCAGCCGAAGAGCTCGCGCTCGAGAGCCTCACCGCGGAAGGCAGCGCACGTGACGCGGACGAAAGGCCGCTCTTCGCGCGGGGAGCCCACGTGAATCGCGCGGGCGACGACCTCCTGTTCGCAGCCAGGTTCGGCCTCGATCAGCACGGGCGTGGTCGACGACGCGACCTCTTCGACCCGGCGTACGACCTCCTTCATCGCAGCGCTGCCGCCCGCGATCTCGCCGTAGTCGATCGGGTCGCGCTGCTCGCGCTCGAGGTAGCCGGCGTATTGCGCGACCTGCTCGCGGAGCTTCTTGTTCTCGCGGACGGTGGCGAAGCCGCGGATGCCCTGCTTCAGGATCGCGGTGAGCTCCTTGCTGTCCCACGGCTTCTGCACGTAGCGATCGACCGCGCCGCTGTTGATCGCCTCGACGAGGACCGGGAGGTCGGCGTACGCCGTGAGCAAGATCGCGGTCGCGTCGGGGCGCCGCTCCTTCGCGCGCTGCAGGAACTCCATGCCGTTCATCTTCGGCATGCGCTGATCGCTGACGATCACGGCCGCGTCGATGCGATCGAGCATGTCGAGCGCAGCGCCGCCCCCGAGCGCGTAGTGAAGCTGAAAAGCCTTGCGAAACGCGAAGCGGAAAGCATCCAGGTTGTCCTCTTCGTCATCGACGACGAGGACGGGGAAGCTCCGCCAATCCAGCTCATCCACCCGCGCGAGGATAGCAGCTCGATCCCAGCCTTGGTCGCGCGAGCGGCCTGTACTAAGCTCGCGCCGTCACGCGATGCGGCTCAGCCCGCCTCGAGAACGCGTTCGAGGGAATGACCATGCTTGATGACGTCGTGAAGGAACTGCGGGCTTCGTCCGACAAGGCTCTCGAGGCGCTGCGTCACAGCCTCGCGAAGGTTCGGACGGGTCGCGCGCATCCATCGATGCTGGACGGGATCCGCATCGACTACTACGGCACGCCGACGCCGCTCTCGCAGATGGCGAGCATCAACGTGCCCGAGCCGCGCCTCATCACCGTGAAGCCTTGGGACAAGGGTCAGGTGAAGGCCGTCGACAAAGCCATCCGCGAGGGTGATCTCGGGCTCAACCCGCAGGTCGACGGCGACCTCATCCGCATCCCCATCCCGGCCTTGACCGAGGAGCGCCGCAAGGATCTGGTGAAGGTCCTGAAGAAGCACGGTGAGGAGTGCCGCGTCGTGATTCGCAAGCACCGGCGCGACGCGATGGAGATGGCGGATCAGCTCCAGAAGGACGGCGACGTCAGCGAAGACGACGCGGATCGCGGTCGCAAGAAGATCGAGGACGTCGTCGCCGAGCTCATCAAGCACGTCGACACCGTCATCGCCGCCAAAGAGAAGGACGTGATGGAGGTGTGAGGGCCTCGGCCTACGGCCAGCCCCCACGGATCCATCGGTTATTCGCGCCCCCACCACGACCCGAACCACGACCGGTCTGCCCGCCTTGACAGAGAGAGAGCGAAGTGGGACCGTCGATCCGATGGGTCGGGCGTCGACGATCAGAGCGATCGCGGCAGGTCTCTCCGACGTCGGGCGGCAGCGGGAGCACAACGAAGACAGCTACGCCATCGACGACGAGCACGGCCTATTTGTGGTCGCCGACGGCATGGGGGGTCACTCCGCGGGTGACGTCGCCAGCCGCCTCGCAACGTCCACCATCGCCGATTTCTTCCGTACGCTCGCCGGTGAAGACGTTACCTGGCCTTCGCACTTCGACCGAACGCTGACCGACGAGGAGAATCGCCTCCTCACGAGCATTGGCATCGCGAATCGCCGCATCTTCGAGCAGAGCCAGTCAGTTCGGTCGCTCGCAGGCATGGGGACGACGGTCGTTGGCGCTCACTTCTCGAGCAAGAAGCGACGCATGTTCGTGGGCCACGTCGGTGACAGCCGCGCCTACCGAATCCGCGATGGTCAGATCCAACAGCTCACGCGCGACCATTCGCTCGCGAACGAGCCTTTCCCCGAGCTGACCGAGGCCGAGCGCGCCGAGCTCCCACGCAACGTCATCACGCGCGCCCTCGGGATGCAGGACAACGTCGTCGTCGATCTCACGAGCGACGAGGCCATGCCGGGCGATGTCTACCTGCTCTGTTCGGACGGTCTCTCGGGGATGATCACCGACCCCGAGATCCTCGGTGAGGTCGCTGCGATCATGGCCGCCACGGCGGAGCGCGCGCGCGTCGACAACGGCTCGCGGACCCCCGCCGAGACCCGGCAAGTCTCACAGAAAGAGCTGGAGTCTCTCTGCGAGCGCCTCGTGCAGAAGGCCAATGACGCTGGCGGTGAAGACAACATCACCGCGCTCGCCGTCCGCATCGAAGAGGTCGAAGAGGCGGTGCCACCTTCGCGGCGCTCGACGCAGCCAGGGCCGGACATCACGCCGGCTCCATCCTCGACGCGCACCTAGCTCAAAAGCGCCACAGCTTCCTTTTCGCTCGAGCGAGGTCTGCGCTACACAAAAGGGATGAGCTTGCGTATTCGGCAGCGGGCGGGGGCGTGCGCGTTATTCGGCTGCGTTCTCTTGGCGGGCGGGGTCCTCACAGCGTGCGACGAGCCGCCTCCTCCTCCGGCGGAGGGCGGGTTCGGACTGACGCTCAACGACACGGGGGTCGATTGCAACCTCGCGACGCACGACGCGCTCGTCGGTGATGTCGGCTCGTCCGGGACGAACACGCTGGCGACCGATGGACTCGACAGCGCGAAGGTCAGCTGCACCGTCGAGGCGAGCGCCACTGGGTTCTTCATCGAAGCCAGCATCGCGAAGGGGCCGAGCCTCGTCGTGAGCGTCGACATGAGCAGCGCGAACACCGCCGACAACCCGGCGACCGGCAACGTGAGCTACGTGTCGACGGACACGGGCGGCGACGTCTACAACTCGCCGACTGCGACGCCCTGCCAGTTCTGGATCGAGGGCGGCGAGTACGTCCAAGCCGGCGCAGCGTGGGTGAGCTTCTCCTGCGACGAGGTCGCGAACGAGGGCAACACCTGCAAGGTCACGAACGGCGTGTTCGAGGTGCGCAACTGCGAAGGCGCCACGAACGACGAAGGCTGACGACCCCGGCTGGGGGAGCTCAGCGCGTGTCGAGCGCCCCCGCGAGGTCGGCCCACAGATCGTCGACGGCCTCGACGCCGATCGACAAGCGCACGAGCCCGTCATCGATGCCGAGCGCGCGCCGCTGAGCCTCGGGGACGCTCGCGTGCGTCATGATCGCCGGGTGTTCGGCGAGCGACTCGACGCCGCCGAGGCTCTCCGCGCACGAGAAGATGCGTAGCCGCTCGAGGAAGCGTCGCGAGGCGGGCAAGCCTCCTTTGAGCACAAACGATATCATCGCGCCGAAGTCGGACATCTGTCGGGCGGCGAGGGCGTGGTTCGGGTGGCTCGCGAGCGACGGGTGATAGACGCGCTCGACCTCGGGGCGCGCGGCGAGCCGCTCCGCGACGAGGCGCGCGGACGCACACGACTGGCGCACGCGGAGGTGCAGCGTCTTCATCCCGCGCAACACCATGTAGCAATCGAAGGGGCTCGGCACCGCGCCGATCGCGTTCTGCAGGAAGCGCACGCGCTCCGCGAGCGCCGCGTCGCTCGTCACGAGCGCGCCGCCGACGACGTCCGAGTGACCGTTGAGGTACTTCGTCGTCGAGTGCAGGACCGCCGTGGCCCCGAGGGCGAGCGGGCGCTGCAGGACCGGCGTCGCGAAGGTGTTGTCCACGACGACGATCGCGCCGCGCTCGCGAGCGATCTCGCTCACCATCGCGATGTCGAAGATCTTCAGCATCGGGTTGCTGGGCGTCTCGAGCCAGACCATGCGCGTCGTCGGCTTGAAGGCCGCGCGCACCGCGTCCGGCTGCGACAGATCGACGAAGGAGCTGTCGATCCCGAGGGGGCGCATCACCTTGTCGAGCAAGCGGAAGGTGCCGCCGTAGAGGTCGTCGCCCGCGAGCACGTGATCGCCCGAGCGCAGCGTCGAGAACAGCGTGGTGGACGCGCCGAGCCCGCTGGCGAAAGCGAAGCCGTGCTTCGCGCCCTCGACGGCTGCGAGCGCGGCCTCGAGCGTGTTGCGCGTGGGGTTGCCGCTGCGGCTGTACTCGAAGCCGTGGTGTTGACCCGGCGAGGTCTGCGCGAACGTGCTCGCGAGCACGATCGGCGTCATCACTGCGCCGCTCACCGGATCGGGCGGCTGCCCAGCGTGGACGGCGAGGGTGTCGAGCGAGAGCCCTTCAAGTTTGGCGTCGGGGTGCACGCCGGCTGTCTACGCGCTCGCGCGGGCCGCTGCTACGTCAATGCGGTGCCCGCAAACGCGCGGGCGAGGCGAAAGGAATATCGGGGGTGAGTAACGGGATTCGAACCCGCGACGACTGGAACCACAATCCAGTGCTCTACCAACTGAGCTATACCCACCACAGTCCGTGAAGCGCGGACGGCCCGGCACATTACTCGGCCGCGAGCGAAGCGCAAGTCCCTAGGCGATTCGCTGGGGGCTCAATCCGCCCCACGCGCTCCGCGCCCCCCGATTCGCAGTCGGACTTCGCAGGTCAGAGCCGCCAGCGACTCGACGCGATCTTCCTCGCGCGCTCGAGCTCCACGCCGTGTCGCATCGAGGTCGGGCCCTCGGAGGCCGGGGGATTTGCGTGGGTCACGGGGGCAGCGGGGCGCGCGACCTCCTCGAGGGTCGCCGCGAGGCTCGCCTCGAGCGCTTCGAGATCGTATCCGCCCTCCAGCAGCACGGCGACGCGCCCGCCTGCGACCCGATCGGCGAGGCCACGCAGCGCGCGCGCCATCACGCGATACCCGGCCTCGCTGAGCGCCATCCCGGCGAGCGGGTCGCGCGCGTGAGCATCGAACCCGGCGCTCACGAAGATCATTTGGGGGGCAAACTGTTCGACGACGGGGAGCACGACCCTGTCGAAGGCGGTGCGGTAAGTCGAGTCCGTCGCGCTCGGGCTGAGCGGGACGTTGACGGTGAAGCCACGCCCGTCGCCCTCGCCGGTCTCGTTCACGGCGCCCGTGCCCGGGTAGAACGGATACTGGTGCAGCGACACGAAGAGCACCGACGGATCGCTGTAGAAGATGTCCTGCGTGCCGTTGCCGTGGTGCACGTCCCAATCGACGATGGCCACGCGATCCAAGCCGCGCGAGCGCGCGTGGCGCGCAGCCACCGCCACGTTGTTGACGAGGCAGAACCCCATGCCCCGGCCGGGGCGGGCGTGGTGACCCGGCGGCCGGACGATCGCTGCGCCGACGGTGGGCTCGCCGTCCTTGGCGTCGAGGATGGCGTCCACCAGGGCCGCGGCCGAGCCCGCCGCGCGATACGCGGCCGCCACGGATTTCGGGCCGACGTAGGTGTCGTCGTCGAGCGCGGCGTAGAGGCCTGTCTGCTCGTGCAAGAGGTCGAGGTAGTGAGGCTCGTGCACGCGCTCGAGCTCGGCGCGCGTTGCGTCACGGCCGACCACACGATGGATGTTGATCCCACCGGCTGCGACGTCGCCGATGGCCTGCCGCGCCGCCGCGAGCCGCTCGGGCCGCTCGGGGTGATAGCCCTTCGCGCGGTGCTCGTCGCACGCCGGCTCGTCGGCGACCCACAAGCCTGGTGCGAGAGAGGACACGAAGAGGGCCGTTAGCAGGCCGAAACCGGCAAAACAAGCCACACATGCGCGAGCTTGCCCGTGGCGTTCATTGTTGTTCCCGGCGGCCGAGTGTTAACGTGGCGGGACACCGTGGGATCTACCGCGAGACCGAGCCCGGGGGCACACCGCGCATGCGTCTGAAGTTCATCGCACTGTTCTCGACGATTGTGCTGCTCGTCGGAGGCCTGAGCTACGCCCTCTCGCGCGTGGCCGTGCGCAGCATCAACCAAATCGATCCGAAGGAAACGCCTCGCGCCGTCGGCGCGGGTGTCGCGCAGCTGCAGGTCGAGGGCCTCGCGACAGAGCGCTGGTTGTCAGCGCAGGCGACGAAGAAGTCGACCCGCGAGCCTTTCAGCGCCGGCACCGGGTCGGGCAAATCCGAGGCTGCGACCGAGGTTTCGAACAAGATCGCGGAGGCCGCGTCCAGCTCGCCCGAGCTCTTGGGGATTCAGCCGAGCGTCGTCTTGCTCGTCAACGCGAAGGGCATCGTCCTCGGTCGCAACAAGTCGACCGACATGCGCAACGCTGACCTCGGGTCGGTCTATCCGTCGCTCAAGACCGCCACCGAGAACGGGCTCGCGGGCAGCGATGTCTGGGTGAGCCGCAAGCGAAATGAGCGGTATTTCGCGTCGTTTGCGCCAGTCCGCGGCGACGACGGGACCATCCTCGGCGCGGTCGTCTTCCTCAGCGACATCACGGACGAGCGGCTGTCCGCGACGAGCGACAAGTCGAGCGGCCACACGCTGGTGCTCGCGGTCGCCGGCGAGGACGGGCTTTCGATCGAGGCGAAGTCGACCGGCACGCCGGAGCCGATTTCGCAGGCGCTCGCGAAGGGGCCCGCGTCGGACGCGATCGCGCAGGCGCTCTCCACCGGCAAGACGCTCGACATCCCGGGGCTGCCCTCGGGGTACCACGCGTACGCCCACGTGCTCGATGGCTACGGTGACGGCAAGCGCGCGGCGCTGGTCGCGGTCGTACACCCCGCCGACAGCTCGGTCGCGATCAGCCTGTTGTGGCCGGCGCTCGCGTCGGTGGTGCTCGGGGTGCTGCTCGTCATCATCGCGGGCGTGATGCTCGACGCGTACATCTCGCGGCCGCTCGCAGAGATCGAGGACGAGCTGCTCGCGATCCTCAACGGGCAGACGAACCGTCGGCTCGATATCGAGCACGCGGAGCTCGGCGGGCTCGTCTTCCGGATCAACTCGCTCTTGAACCAGCTCTTCGGCGTGAAGGAAGACGACACCGACGAAGAGGGGCGACCGTCGCACGCGCCGAACGCGCGCGACTTCAACGAGGCGCTCGCGGTGGACGAGTCCATCGCGATGTCGGGCGGCGAGAGCCCCGAGTCTCGCGCGCTCTTCTCGGAGGGCGACGACGCGTACTACGGCCGCGTGTTCGCGGAGTACATCCAGGCCAAGCGCGCCGTCGGCGACCCGACCGACCACATCACGCGGGCGCAGTTCGTCGAGCGCATCCGCGCCAGCGAGCGCGAGCTCCGCGAGAAGCACGGCAAGCCGGTGCGCTTCCGCGTCGAGCAGAAGGGCAAAGAGGTCGTGCTCGTCGCGGTGCCGCAGCCCTGACAGGGCACGCCGTTGCTATCCCCCTCCCCCCCGGGGGGGGTGGGTAGGCCGACCCCCCCGCGCAGGAGGGTCCATCTCTCCCCCCAATCAAATTACAAAAATGAAAGAGCCCAACCCGCCTGAGGGTTGGGCTCTCGCGTTTGCGGGGAGAGCCGCTAGAAGCCGCGCTTCATGACGAGGATGGTGTCGCGCTCGATCTCGAACTGCGCCTCCATCACGATCGCCATGCAGGTGTTGTCGCGGACGTCGAGCACCCGAATCTCGGCGAAGGTCTCGTTCGGATATTTCTCGGAGGGGCCGTCGGTCTTCAGGTCTTCGACCTCGCCGTCGCGGTCGTCTTCGGTGGCGGCGCGGATGCGCGCGCCCGGGCCGGCCGTGTCGAGCGTCTCGATCCAGCGGTCGCCGCGACGGATGGCGATGAAGCGATTGCCCGGCACGACGCCCTGCTTCGCGCCGCGATCGAGGAACACCACCTGGTGATTGCCGAAGAACTGGTGCGGGTAGAGCGCCGTGAGGATGCGGGCCTCGAGGTACTTCTCGTTCACGACGGGCGGGACGATGAGGAACTTGCGTGGGATGGGACCGACGCGCACGCCGCGCTCGATGACGTCGAGCGACTCGGTGATGTGCGCGCGGATCATGTGCGTCTTCGGGTTGTAACGATCGACGCGCGCCGTGCCGAGCACCTCGACGAGCTCGCCGCTCGCGTCGGCCTCGCGGCCACGCAGCGTGCGGACCTCGCGGAAGATCTGCAGCTCCATGCCGAGCTCGACCTTGATGTCCTTGTGCTTCTCGACGTCGAGCTCGATGTACGCGTCGTCGCCGTAGCTCAGCATCTCCTGGTCGTCCGGCGCGCCGACGAGCTCACCCCACGCGTCCTTCTCGGGGTCGTCGACCCAGCCGTAGTTGCGGAGGAACACCGTGGTCTCGGGGACGCCGTGCGCACGGAGCGGCCCCTGATCGTCGACGCGAAGGCGCAGGCGATCTCCCGGGTAGATCCAGTGCGGATTCAGGATTTGGGGGTTCTGTGCCCAGAGCCGAGGCCACTGGTAAGGGTTGCGGTAGTACTGCCCGCTGATGCTCCACAGCGTGTCGCCGCGCTTGACGGTGTGCGCCTGCGGGACACCGCTGCCCTCGACGACGTATTGGCCGTTCGCGTTGCCCTTCGCGGTCGAGTTCGCGCCGCCGCTCTGGTTGAGATCGAAGGTGCTCCGCGACGCGTTGACGTCGGTGAGCGACTGCGAGCCCGACGGCAAATAGCTGTCGACCTGACCAGCCTTCGGCCCGGACGGGGTGTACGTGGTCGTCGTGTTCGTGGGGCCCTGGACCGTGGTCGTCGTCGTGTCGCCCCCGGGAGGAGCGGTCGGTCCGACCTCTTCCTGCGCGAGCGCGGCGGTCACGGCGAGCATCGACGCGACCGTCAAACACGTGGTCACGACGGGTGGGGAGAGCAGCGGTTGCGGGCGTTTCATAGTCCTCAAGGGGCCTTCTTCGTCGTGTCCGACTTCTTGGGTGAATCCGGCTTCTTGTTCTTGTCGAGTCGCTTGGCTGCAGCGCTCTTCGGGTAGTCCGCGAGCAGGCGCTTACGCGCTTGTTCGGCGCCCGCCTTGTCGCTGCGCTTGTCTCGGAGCTTCGCGAGTTCGAAGAGAGCTTCTGGGGCGACGTCGCTCTGGGGGAACGACGTCACGACGGCGTCGAACTGATCCTCGGCGCGATCGGGATCGTTCTTCATCGCGTAACAGACGGCGCGCTGGAACGTCGCCTCGGCGGCGCGCGGGTGGCTGGGGAAGCGCGAAAGGAACGAGCTGTACGCGGAGATCGCCGCGTCCCACGACTTCTTGTCGAAGAGCTCCTTCGCCTTCTTCAGCTCGTTCGCGCCGGCCTCGCCGTCTTCGGTGCCCGAGCCGACCTCCTCGACGACACCGTTTGAGGTCGAACGAATTCGCACGCGTTGGTCCGCGGGCGGGGGATCGCCGCCTTCCTCCGTGGTCGGTCCGAGCTTCACCACGCGCAGCTCGGGTTTGCCGTCGTCCTCGGGCACCGAGGCCTCGGGCCCGGAGCCGACGTCGCTCCCCGTACTGCTCGGCGCGCTCTTCACGGTGAGCCCGCCGGATTTGATCTCGAGCGCGTCGAGTCGCTCGGTGATCGCTGCGTTCTGCGAGCGGAGCGACGAGACCTCGGTCTTCAACCGCGCGACCTCGTCCTCCATGGCTGCGTTGGGACCGGCGCATGCGGGGAGGACCAGCGCGAAGAGCGCCGCCAGGGCGCCCCGGCCGTCGCGCGCTCCCCGGATTCTGCCGTGTCTTTCCATGGGTCTCTCGAGCGTATCGACGTCGCTCGCGGAAGGCCAAGAAGACGGCGTGCGTGATAGGGTGTCGCGCATGTCGAGAGCTTGGATTCACGCTGCCCTCGTGTGCGGGGCGCTCTTCGGGTCGGTCACCGCGGCCGGCGCTTGCAGCGACGATGGCTCCGGGGGCGCTGGGGGCGGCGACCCGTGCGCGGACGAGCTCGATGCCGACAAGTGCTTCGACTACAGCTGCGTCGAGACCGAGCCCGGCGACGTGTCGTTCAAGACCGACATCCTCCCGGTGTTCGAGAACTCGTGCGCGCTCTCGAGCTCGTGCCACGGCAACGACGGTGGGCTCACCCCCGCGGCGGACAGGCCCTACCTGGGATCGATCGATCAGATGACGACCCCGAGCGACGTGGCAGCGATCCGCGCGGCCATCATCGGGCAAACCGCGGTGCAGTCTTCGATGTTGCTCGTCGACCCGAGCCACCCCGAGACGAGCTTTCTCATGCACAAGATGGATGGGGATATCGAGTGCGCGTCGCTCGACTGCGTCGGGGGGGATTGCGGCACCGCCATGCCGCAGAGCTCGGACATCTTGCCTCGCGAGACGCGTGACCTGGTGCGCGCGTGGATCTCGCAGGGAGCCCTCGACAATTGATCGGGCGCCTGCGCGGACGCATCGTCGACGAAGGGCCCACGTCACGCGGGGCGCTGCTCTTGGACGTCGGGGGGGTCGGCTACGAGGTGATGGCTCCTCTCGGCACGACGGGGCGCCTCGGCGGCGAGGCTGAGGCTGTCGTCACGCTGCACGTGCACACCCACGTCCGCGAGGACGCGCTCGAACTCTACGGGTTCGCTTCGCTCGACGAGCGCGAGGTCTTTCGCGTGCTGCTCGGGATCTCGAACGTCGGGCCGAAGCTCGCGCTCGCGGTGCTCGGGGCGGTCAGCGTCAACGAGCTCGCGACGAGCGTCGCGCGTGGCGACACGGGCTCGTTGACCAAGATCCCCGGCATCGGGAAAAAGACCGCCGAGCGACTCGTCCTCGAGCTGAAGGGCAAGCTCACCCCGACGAGCGCCGTCACGCCGCTGCGTGCCGCGGCGCCCGCGCCCGCAGAGGCAAAAGGCGGGAACGCCGAAGTTTTGCGAGCGACGCTCGTGCGGATGGGGTGGAAGCCCGCCGAGGCCGAGCGCGCCGTGGGGACGCTCGCGCAATCGCGGGACCTCGAGGCTGTGCCGATCGGCGAGCTCGTGCGCGAGGCCCTCGCAGTTCTTTCTCGCTGATTGTGCGGCCCGAGATTCGAGAAGCGACTACAGCGCGAAGAGCGCAGGCGAGCCGATTGGCTGGTAGAAATCAGGCCCGGGGAAAAGTCGACAATTCCGGTTTATGAAGACTATTCTTCCCCGGCCCACGCCTTCGTTCACCCGAGGAGATAGCGGTGATCATTTGCCCGAAATGCACGAAGGAGAATCAGGACCACTACAAGTTCTGTCTCGGCTGCGGAGCCGAGCTTCCTCGTGACGCGGCACCCAAGAAGTTTGCGCCTGCTTCGAACACGCCTCCGCATGGTCTGCCCGCAGTTCGCCCCGCCGCTCCGATGATGGTCGACGAGGCGACGACGCAGGGACAAGGACCGATGATCGCGCCGACGCCGTTGAATGAACCGGCGCCGGTGGTCTGTCCGCAGTGCGCGCACTCGAACCCAGCGACGAACAAATTCTGCGCCTCTTGCGGCTTCAAGCTCGCGAAGCCAGCGAGCATGCCAGCTCCGGCCGCTGGGCCCTCGGCCTCGGGGAGCGTTGGACCGATCGCTCCCGCGATGCCGGCTCCCGCACCGGCGGCCTACCAAGCTGCGCCGATCGCGACCGCGCCCGTGCCTGTGCCGGCTGGTGCGCCGCCGACCGCGACCGAGCTCCCGAGCCCACAGCCAGGTGGGGTCACCCTCACCGCGTTGCGCGCTGACGGCACGGAGGCAGGCACGTTCCACATGACGGGCGGGCCGACCACGATCGGGCGCGACTCGGGCGGGATCTTCGCGGGGGACAGCTACCTCTCTCCGCGACACGCGACGTTCACTGTGCGTGGTCGACAGATCATCGTGCGCGACGAGAGCTCGCTGAACGGCGTCTACCGCAAGATCGCACGCGACGAGCCGCACGAGCTCGGGTTCGGCGACGTCTTCCGCATCGGGCAGGAGATCTTGCGGGTCGAGCAGCTCAACCCGTTGCCGAAGAGCCAGGACGGCGTGGAGCGACTGGGCAGCCCGGCGCGTGGGTACGTCGCGCGCCTCGCTCTGCTCATCGGTCGCGACACGACCGGCAACGCCTACCCGATCCCGGAGCCAGGCATCCACCTCGGTCGCGAGCGCGGTGACGTCCTCTTCCCCGAGGATGGCTACGTCTCGGGTCTGCACTGCCGGATCAACTTCGCGAACAACCGGCTCTACGTGACGGACCTCGGCAGCTCCAACGGCAGCTTCGTTCGACTGCAGAAGGACGCGGCGATCAACAACAACGACATCCTGCTGATGGGGCAGCAGCTCTTCCGCGTGAACCTGAGCTGACGTCCGCTATGGATTCGTCGCGCACCATCCGCGTCGTCGCCGCGGTGATCGAGCGTCAGGGTCGCTACCTGATCACGCAGCGCAGGCCCACCGCCGTGCTCCCGCTTCTCTGGGAGTTTCCGGGCGGTCGTGTCGAGCGCAACGAGACCGACGGCGACGCTCTCAAGCGCGAGGTGAAGCACCGCCTCGGCGTCGAGATCGAGGTCGGCCAGCTCATCTCGTTCGTGAGCCACCCTTACGAGCGCTACACGGTCGATCTCTACCTCTACGAGTGTCACATCGCAGCCGGTGATCCCGCGGCGCTCGCTGTCCACGCGTTCCTCTGGGTCACGAGCTCCGAGTTCGACCAGTACCCGTTCACGCCCGCCGACGAAGCCAGCATGACCACGCTGCTCGGCGTCGAGCCGACGCGCTGACACGATCGCGGTTGCGTCCGAGGGCGCGCGTGCGTACGCCCGACGGACCTTGGGAGCACTCCGCGGTAGCCTCACTTTCTCCAGGTTCTTCGTGCTCGGTGACGTCCCGAACGACGTCGCCGGTGCCTACGAGAAGCGCATCCTCGCCAACGTCTTCGAGCCGCTCTCGCCGGACGAGGAGACCCCGCAGCGGCACGGTTGGGCCAACGTCGAAGACCCCTTCGACCTCGAGCTCGACCACGAGAAGATCTTCTTCAACGAGTACCTGACGCTCACGCTGCGGGTCGACAAGTGGGTCATCCCGAGCGGGCTCTTGAAGGCTCATCTCCGTGAGGCCGAGCAGAAGCTCCTCGAGAAGAAGGGCCTCGAGCAGATCGGTCGCAAGGCGAAGGCCGAGCTCAAGGAGGCCGTCATCAAGAAGCTCCGACGTCAGCTCGTCCCCTCGACGAAGAGCTTCGATCTCGTGTGGCACCTCAACACGAACATCGTGCTGTTCTTCAGCCATTCGAAGCGCGCGCACGAGCTCGTGTCCGAGCTCTTCGAGAAGACCTTTCGCTTGCGCATCCTCCTCGAGACGCCGGGCACCGCGTCGGATCGGCGCGCCCTCTCCGCGTCGGAGCAGCGAGTCTTCGCAGCGCTCGAGCCGACGACGCTGGGCACCGCGCCCGGCTCGCTCGAGGACACCGTCAACAAGTCGGGCGGCACCGTGCTGAAGGAGCTCGCGTCGTGAGAGACCCTGCCGAGCTCGTCGAGATGAACCGCTTCGTCGGGCGGGAGTTCCTGCTCTGGCTGTGGTTCGAGAGTGAGCTCTACGAGACGAACCTCAAGCCCACGCAAGGCGACGCCTGCGCGCTCTGGCTCGAGAACCACATCACCCTCGCGAACGAGGCCGAGGAGGCTCGCATCAAGAGCTCGACGCCGGGCACAGCCCCCGAGGCAAAGCAGGCGCTCCGTCAGGGCAAGCTGCCTCGCGACACGCGGCTCAAGATGGTGCTCAACGAGCTCGAATTCGGCTGGACGATGAAGGCCGACGATCTCGCGATCGCCGCGCTCAAGGTCCCCTCCGAGCTCAAGGCCGACGACAACGCGGCAGCGGGCGGGCAGAAGCCGTCGGCTGCGCTGCGCGCTGCGAACAACGACGAAGCGCTCTACGAGCGCATGCGGCTCGTCGAGATCCTCGAGAAGCAGCTCGAGGCTCTCTTCACCGATTTCCTTTCGGTGCGCCTCCACGAGGTGTGGGAGGGCACGGTCGTCCCCGAGATGCGGCGCTGGGCGCGTGGCAAATCCGTCGACGAGAAGGCGTACGCCTCGGCGAAGCGTCGCGCGATCCCGCCGGGTGGCCGGCGCATGCCCAAGCCCTAGGCGCAGCGCTCGCGATGGCCTCTTCCGAGTCCACGAAGTCCGTCGTCGCCGCGCTCGCGGGCAACGTCTTCGTCACGCTGATCAAGTTCCTCGCGTTCGCGATCTCGGGCTCCGGCGCGATGTTGTCGGAGGCCATCCACAGCGCGGCCGACACCGGCAACCAGCTCCTGCTCTTCATCGGGCTGCGACGCGCGCGGCGTGAGGGCGACGACGATTTTCACTACGGCTACGGCGGCGAGCGCTTCGTCTTCGGGCTCCTGTCCGCGGCGGGCATCTTCTTCGTGGGCTGCGGCGTGACCATCTATCACGGCGTGCATTCGCTGATGCACCCCACGCTCCCGCACGTTGGCTTCGTCACCTTCGCGGTGCTCGGCGCGTCGTTCCTCATCGAGGGCAGCGTGCTCCTCTTCGCGATCCGCAGCATCAACACGCAGCGTGGCAAGACACCCTTCTTCCGCTTCGTGCGGCAGGGCGCCGACCCCGCGACGCTCGCCATCTTGCTCGAGGACGGCGTCGCCGTGAGCGGCGTGCTCATCGCCGCGATCGGCGTGGCAGCAGGGTACTTCCTGCGCGTGCCCGAGTTCGACGCCGTCGCGTCGATCCTCATCGGCCTCTTGCTCGGGTTCATTGCGATTTACCTCGTGATCGAGAACCGCAAGCTGCTCCTCGGGCGCGCCGTCCCCGAAGGCGTCGAGGAGCGCTTCGTCGACATCCTGGAGCGATGGCCGAGCGTCATCTCCGTCCACGACGTGAAGACGCAGCAGCTCACGCCCGAGACCTACCGCCTCAAGGCCGAGGTCCGCTTCAAGGCCACGCACTTCGCGTCGCTCATCGCGAGCTCGACGGGTGGTATGGGCGAGGTCCCGCTGACCGCGCTCGTCGCGCGCACGATCCGCCTCGTCAGCGACGACATCGACGCGATGGAGCGCGCCGTGAAAGAGGCCATCCCGCAGGCGCGCTACATCGACATCGAGATCGAGCAGACCCCGCCGCCCGAGGACGACGAGGGCTTGCCGATGCCCGTCTCCCAGCGCAGCTGAGGCTTGCATCCCCCCCTCCCCCGGGGGGAGGGGTCAGCGCACCGCGGCGAGCGTCTCGAGGAACTTCTGCGCGTTGACGAACTGCGTGAGGCGAGCGACCTCCTTGCCGGTCGAGTCGAACACCAGCACGGTCGGCAAGCCGGTGACCTTGTACTTCTGCATCATCTCCGTCGATGCGGGCGCGCTCTCGTCCGTGACGTCGAGCTTCAGCGCGACGAAGCGCGCGCCCTCGCGCTGGACGTCCGCCGAAGCGAAGGTCTTGTTGCGGATCTCTTTGCATGCGGCGCACCACTCCGCGAAAAACTCGATCACGAGCGGTCGGTGCTGATCGCGAGCCTCCGCGCGAGCCTCGGCCTCGTTCGTGACGAAGGTCAGCGATGTGCGAACGGGCGGAGGGGCGACGCGCGCCGAGTCGACCGTCGCGACGGTGCGCGCGGAGTCGGACGCCGACGCGCTGGCAGAGGCGTTGGCGCGCGCGCTGCTCGTCGACGTCGTGTTCGACTGGGTGTCGCTGGTGTGCGACTGCGAACTGCAGCCAGCGCACGCGAGCACGAAGGCGAGCGCGCCTCGCTTCACGTCGAGCTCGCGGCGGCGTGAGCGTCGACCTCGACCTCGCGGACGGGCTCGACGAGCAGCGGCCGCGTGTGGAGGTAGCGCGTAGCCCTGCGCTTCTGTTCGATGTCTTTGAACACGCGCTTTGCTTGATCGATGTTCAAGTCGAGCACGCGCGCGACCTCTTCGACCGGCACGTCGTGGTTCTTGCCGTAGAGGGCGAGATCCATCGCGTGATACGGGAGGCTGAAATAGAACTCGTCCTGGCCCTGGGGTAGCGAGAACGTGTCCGTCGTCGGCGGACGCTGCTGGATCTCCTCGGGCACGCCGAGGTACGCCGCGAGCGCGTAGACCTGCGTCTTGTAGAGGTGCGCGATCGGCTTCACGTCGGCGAGGCCGTCGCCACCCTTCACGAAGAAGCCCTGGTCGTACTCGAGCCGGTTCGGCGTCCCCGACACGGCGTAGTTGAGTCGATCGGCGTGGTAATACTCAGTGACCTTGCGCAGGCGCTGCTTGTAGTTCGTCGCCGCGACGATCTGCAGGTACGCGGCGGGTGGCAAGCGCACCGTCTTCGACTCGCCAGTCGGCGACGCGACCGTGAGATAGGTCACGTTGATGCGATCGGAGTCGAGGATGCTCGGCAAGCTCAGCTTGCATTTCCAGCCGTCGCCGTACTCCGGCACGACCGTGCGGATCGCCTCGAGCTGGCGCGCGTAGCAACCCGCGGCCTCGAGCGTCGGGCCGAGCTCCTCGGTGATGGCTTGGATCCCGAGCGACTCGGCGACCACGCGCCCGAGTCGCGACGAGTCGCTCGACGAGTCGCGCTCCGGCATCATGATCGCGAAGACGCGCTCCTTGCCGAACGCTCGTGCTGCCAACGCGGCGACGACCGAGCTGTCGATCCCACCCGAGATCCCCACGACGAGGCCGCGCTTCTTCAGCGTCCCCATGACCTGCTCGCGCAGGGTCGCGGCGATCTTCTCGGTCACTGCCGCCGCATCAATCGCCAATATTTCTTTGGAGAACATGCACCCTCCGGAGCGAGTGTTCGAGGTTCTACCCAAGTCGGTCGCTGGACGAAAGAGCGAGCGGGCGCGTTGCTTTAACGCTGTTCACGCAACGTGGGGCGCGCAACGAGCTGCTTGACAGCCCGCCGAGCCGGACGAGAGTGACGGCAGGCACATGAAGAAGAAGCACCTGGCGATCATGGGCGTCGGCCTCGCGCTCGCCCTCATCGGCGGCTCGATGTTCATCCCCGTAGGCGGCTCGCTCGCGGTCTCGACCCCGAAGACGCCGCCCGCGCACGCGCCCTCGTTCGATGGGTTCTCGGACGCCGCGCCGGGCGCTCCGATCGACCTGCTCTTCATCCACCACTCGTGTGGGGGGCAGCTCCTCGCCGACGTGGGTCCGGACAAAGGCGAGCACTGCATCTACGAGACGCACCCCTCCGGGGGCGGGCTCCGCGCCGCGCTGACTGCGCAGGGCTACCGCGTCCACGAGGCTTCGTACGACAGCGCGATCGGCCACGACACCGACACCTTCGATTGGCTGCCGAAGTTCTCGACGAAGCTCGACGACATCCTCCGCGTCGACGTCCAGGACACGACGCTGCCCGACGGCCGCAAGAACCGCATCGTCGTCTTCAAGTCGTGCTTCCCGAACAACCAGTTCGCAGGCGAGGGCTCGTCGCCCGGCGACCCGAAGGGGCCGGCGCTCACGGTGTGGAACGCGCGGGCCACGCTGACAGCGCTCCTGCCCATCTTCGCCGCGCATCCCGAGACGCTCTTCGTCTACGTGACCGCGCCGCCGAACGCGCCGCACACGGAGAAGATGCCGCTCTACCGCGCGATCGTGCGCGCCCTCAAGGGCAAGGTCGAGCCCGGCTACACGGCGAAGCAGGCCGGCTGGGCGCGCGAGTTCAACGACTGGGTCGTGTCCTCCGAGGGGTGGCTCGCGGGCTACAAGGAGAAGAACGTGGCGGTCTTCGACTACTACGGGATCCTCACCGGCGATGGTCAATCGAACCTGTCGGTCTTCGCGACCGACAGTGGCCGCGACAGCCACCCCTCGAGCGAGGGCAACGGCGTCGCCGCCAAGGCTTTCGTCCCGTTCATCAACCGGGTCGCGCGTCGCGCGGGCATCGTCGACGAGCGCGCGGCCGCCACACAGAAGGCCCGAGACTAAACGCGCGCCGCCCTTGGATGCGCGTCTCGCTCGCCATAACGTAGGTCGAGCACGCACCAGCCATGTCACAGCCCCGTCGGAAGATCCTCATCATCGAGGACGAGCCACACATCGTCTTGGGACTCACCGACGCGCTCGAGTTCGAGGGCTTCTTGGTCGTCGCCGCGAACCGAGGGCGTGATGGCGTGAACCTCGCGCGGCAGGAGAAGCCGGACGCGATCCTCCTCGACTTGATGCTGCCCGACACCAACGGCTTCCGCGTCTGCGAGGAACTCCGTCGTTGGGATGCCTTCGTCCCGATCGTCATGCTCACGGCCCGCTCCCAAGAGGTCGACAAGATCCGCGGGCTCGACGCTGGCGCTGACGATTATGTAACGAAGCCCTTTAGCGTCGGTGAGCTGACGGCGCGCATGCGGGCGCTCCTTCGCCGCGCGGCGCGCCCATCGTCCGCCGCCGCGCCCGAGGTCTTCGTCATCGGCGACGCCGAGATCAACCTCACCACACACAGCGTGACGCGCGACGGACAGACGCACCAGATCTCGTTCTACGAGGTCGAGCTCTTGCGACTGCTTCACGAGCGCATCGGGCAACCCGTGTCGCGCGACGAGATCCTCCAGAAAATCTGGGGCCTCGAGGCTGCGCCCTCCAACCGCACCGTCGACAACTTCATCGTGAAGCTCCGCAAGAAGGTCGAGCGCATGCCCGACAAACCCGAGCGAATCCTCACGGTCTACGGCTACGGCTACAAGCTGACGACGGGCTAGTCCCCCAATTGTCTTTCGCGTGGAAACTTCGTTTCCACGGGGACTAGCCGCCCGTCGACCCCCACAAAAAGACGAAGGCCGCGCTCTCGCGCGGCCTCGACTATGTCAGCTCAGGACTCCCGTGTCCGAGCTGGCCTCAATCACTCGCCCGAGCAGGTGATGAACACCGTCGTGCCGGTGTTGGGATCACCGTCACCGACGAAGCGCACGAGACGACGCTCGTCCTCCGGGCAGCTCGAGACCAGGGCGGGATCACCCGTCGGCGGGACGGTGGTCGCGTCGACATAGCACCAGCCGTCGCCCTGCGAGGTCGCCTGCGCATCCGGGTTCGTTTGGCACTCCTCACGGGCCGTGTCCGCGAGCTGCACGATCTCACAGAAGCAGTCCCAATCCCCGTTGGCGAAGGGGTCGTTCTTGGCTGCATTGACAGCGTTGAAAGTCGGGTTCGGCGAGCCGTCCGGCATGTCCTTCGGGATGCCACCGGGTTCGGTATCGGTAGCGGGAGCGCAGGTGAGCGGGTCACCGTTTGCGTCCGTGCCGCAGCTGCGACCCTCGTCGGGGTTACACGAGCAGTTGCCGTGCGTGACGGCGGCCTCGAGCACCAGGCAGGGCACGTTGCCCTCCGGGTCCGGGGTGAGCGTACGCGCGAGGCACTGCCCGCCCAGCTCTTCCTTCAGTCGGTCGATGATGGCGTTGACGGCGGGGCGGTACCCGTAGTCGGACGCGTTCACGTCACCGGTCTCGGCCGGGCAGATCGAGGCGAAGATGCCTTGCGAACCCATGCCGCGGAGGAGCGCCATCTCACGAAGGCCGGGGTAGGCCTTCGCGTTGACCTGCGTGGTGGATACGCCCTGGCAGAGGGGGTTGTTGCAGTTGTTCGCTGCCGTGCAGTCGCCGCAGTCGGGGCCGGGGGTGACCGGCGTGTCGAGCGGGAAGATGCAGGCGTACTGCAGGTCGTCCTTGCTGAAGACGTTGTAGTCGCGCCCGTTGATCGGGTTGTCGCCGGGCAACGTGGCGCCGAGGATGTCGCTGGTCCCGCTGCGCGGAGCCATGGACTCCTGCATGAACGGGTCGGTCGGCGGCTTGTTGCTGTCGGGGTCGCCAACGAGGGCGTCGAGGTCGGGCTCGAGCTCGCTGTAGGTCTTGAACCCGAGGGAGAGGTCGGGGTTGTTGCTGCCGTCGCGGCGGGCCAGTGCCTGCCACGGCACACCGACGATGCCCGCGACGAACACGAGGTCGTTGCTGCGGATGCTGCCACCCTCACCCGAGAGATCGGTGAAGAGCGGATTGGTCACGCCGTCGCCCGCGTTCTTCGGCGCGTAGTCCGTGCGGCCCGGGTCGATGTTCGTCAACGTGAACGCGTTGATGTAGCGCTGGACCGGATAGAGGAAGTT
The DNA here is from genome assembly GCA_046351325.1 of Polyangiaceae bacterium. Lineage (GTDB taxonomy): Bacteria > Myxococcota_A > Polyangia > Polyangiales > Polyangiaceae > Xiheicaenibacterium. The sequence goes on from JAXLYR010000004.1 coordinate 372,450, forward strand.
CACGCCGTAGCGCTGCTTCTGATTCCAGCACTTGAGGTTCGCGTGGTCGTCGATCGGCGCGTACTTGCCACCGTTGACGGCGCAGTTCCCGCCCGTGTCGCAACCGGTGTGATCCAACCCACAGCTCTTGCAACACGCGTCGTTCGGGTCGTCCGCGCACTCGCTGGTCGAGCGATAGAAGGGGCCACCGAGGGCGAGGAAGCCTTGGTCGTTGATCGCGATCGAGCAGTCGTTCTCGTCGGAGAGGATCAGGATCGCGAGCAGCGAATCGGGCCGGAGGAAGTCCTTGCGCTCTGCGATGATGTCCGTGTCGGTGCCCTCTTCCTTGAGGTAGTTGCCGTTGCGGGTGACCGAGAGGTACGGGTCGGGATCGACGAGGAACCGAAGGATCGACTCGAGCTGCATCTCGTAGCCGCAGCCGACCTGATCAACGCCGACGACGAGGTCGCGCATGCTGTTGGCCAGGTTCGTCGCGTTGGTCTCGCCCTCACGTTGGTTGTCCGGGTCCCACGCGAGGAAGCCCTTGTTCTGGTAGGTGGGGACGGTACCGGCGCCGCCGCGCGTGATCAGGTGCGCGTGGTCATCGGGATCCAAGATGTTCGGCGAGTTGCAAGCGCCGCTCGTGAGGTCGCCGAGCGACGAGCTGATGATGCCGATGTTGATGTTGCGGATGGGCGGGAACTCCGGCTTGCCGGTCGCGCACTCGCCGTTGGCGTCCACGACCGTGCCGTTGGCCACGCCCATGTCGTCGACGCAGTTGGGCGTGACGAGGCGGTTCACGAGGTCGGGGACAGCCGCAGCGAGGATCGCCTGCTTGTCGGCCATCGAGATCGAGTTGTCGATCGCGAGGAGCAGGTCGATCTTGTCGACCCCGTTTTGCTGGAGCCGCTCGACCACCGTCGAGGTCGTGCGCGGTTTGAGCACGTCGATCGGCCGGTTCAAACAGCCCATCGCTGTCGTACCGAGCCCGAGCCCGAGAAGGCAGGCCGCACCGGCCACCTGCAAGGCCTTCGCCATTCGCGTCATGCTGACCCTCATTGGGTTGATGGTGGCACCGAGCGCCGCCGAAAAAGGAACAGCACCAACCTATCAGGTTGGCGCCCGATCCTTCAAGCACTCGCTGTTCCACTCGACCCGATGTCCAGGCCGCGGCCGATGCGCGCATTTCCTGTTGATATGGTCAGCGTCGGCCAGCAACTCAATTGCTGGCGCCACTGAAGTTGGCGCTACTCGACCGCCTGGTCGGGGTTCGCTTCGTTGGTGCAATAGATGTGAAGCGCACCGCCCGTCGGCAAGCCATCCCCGACCGGCCGGATGATGTGCCGTTCTGCCGGTGGACACTCCGAGACCAAGTCGGAGCTGCCGATGGTGGGGTCGACGTAGCACCAGCCGTCGACGCCCGGGGGCACCGGGTCGTCATTGAGGCATGTGTCGAGACTGTCCCCCTCCAGCTGCTGCACCTCGCAGAAGCAGTTGTGTTCGGTCGACTGCTTCTTGATCTCGTCGACCGCGCGCTCGTGTTCCTCGGGGGGCGTGAAGTGCCCAGCGCGGGCCTCGCAATCACACACGTCGTCTTTGCTGGACTCGATGACGAGGCAGCTCACCTGCTTCGTGTCCTCCTCGACGGCGAGGGGGAACGGCAGGCACTGGATGCCCTTCAGGTCTTCCTTGAGCGCGTCGATGATCGAGCCGACCGCGGGTGCGTAGCCGTACTCGTCCGCGTTCGGATCAATCTCGGCTGGGCAGACGCTGGCGGCGATCCCTTGCTCGCCCATCCCTCTGACTACGGCGAGCTGACGCAAGCCGGGTAGGGCCTTCGCGTGCGTTTGCACGGTGCCGTTGCAGACAGGATTGTCACAGCTCGCGTCGGTGCAGCTGCCGCAGTCCGGCCCGCCGGGTTTGTCGTCGATGTCGAACGTGCACGCGTACTGCAGCTGCATGTTGAGCGGCGAAGTCTCGGGTGTGCGATCCCCCATGTTGATGGGGTTTCCGGGCTCGTTCGGGTCCGCTCCGAGGAGCGAACTCGAACCAGGTCGCTTTTCGAGCGACTCCACCATGAACGGGTCGGTCGGTCGAACGTGGTTGTCCGGATCGCCCACCAACTGCTCGAAGAGCCCGGCTTTTTCGAGCTCGGCCGTCGTCATGTAGCCGCGGCTGATGTCGGGCTGGTTCGACGTGTCTTTGCGAGCGATGGCTTGCCACGGAACACCGACGATGCCGGCGAAGTAGACGAGTCCCGCGCTGCGTCCCTTGAGCAGCGGGTTCTCTTCGCCGTCGTCGGGTGACTCCGGGACGAGATCGCGCTTCGCACGATCGATCCTGTCGAGCGTGAACGCGTTGACGTAGCGCTGCACGGGGTAGAGGAAGTCCTCGCCGAAGCGGCGCTTCTGATCCCAGCATCGCAGGTTCGGCGAGGTGATCTCCAAGGGCGGGCTCACGTCGCAGACGGGGTCGTGCGAGCACTCTGCCGGCGGGTTCTTCTCACTGCAGCTGTAGCAACACTTGTCGTCCGGGTTCGTCTCGCAGATCGAGGTGCCGCGCTTGATCTTGCCGTCGATGACGGCCCACGCGGGACCCGTCGCTTGCACGGAGCAGTCGTTCTCGTCGCTCAGCATGATGACGGCGACGAGCGAATCCGGACGCAGAAAGTCGGCGCGCTGATCGAGGATCTCTTGGTCCACATCGACCTCGACGTTGTCGGGGACGGCGCCGCCACCCGTGTGCTGCACCGTCTTGTAGGGCTTGGGATCCACCAAGAAGCGCACGACGGACTCGAGCTGCATCTCGAAGCCGCAGCCGTCCTGGCCGACGCCGAGCACCATGTCCTTGAGCTTGCTCTGGAAGCTCGTGACGTCGGTGTCCCCGCCTTCTCCACCCCACGCGAGGAAGCCCTTGTCCTCGAAGGAAGGCACGACCCCGCCCGCGTCGTCGCGCGTCAGCAGATGAGCGAAGTCGTTGTTCGGGGGCGTGTTCGGACAGAGCCCGCCGCCGAGCGCGCCGAGGCTCGAGCTGATGAGACCTACATGAATGTCAGTGATCGGACGGAACTCGCGCTCGGTTTGAACCTGCGCTCCATCCTTGTCGATGAGCGGGCATTCGCCGGACGCGGAGTAGGGGTGCTCGAGCTCGATCTGCTTCCACGAGATGGGGTTGGGCGACGGATCGAGGCAGCGCGGGTTCACGAATCGTCGAACGAGCTCGGGCACGGCGTCACCGAGGATGACCTGCTTGTCCTTCATCGAGATCGAGTTGTCGATCGCCAGGAGGAGATCGATCTTGTCCACGCGACCGACGGGGACGACCTCGTTGACGGTGCGGGTCTCTCGCGGGTCTTGCACCTTGATCGGCCGGTCGAGACAACCGCCGAAGGCCGCGGCGACGACCATCGTCGTCGACCCCAACAAAGCGCTGCGTGCGAACCAACGCGCGAGCGCGGTCCGACCCCCACGGGCGATGCCCGAACGGCTCATGACTCCCTCCTAAGGTGGCGATGCGAGTGGCCGCGCACCACCCCACGCTCCATCGGAGAACGAGGCCTCGGTCGCGGCTTCGGATGCGTGGCTCGCGGAGGAGCGAGCCATCAAAAAAAAACTCGTCGGCCTTTCCGACGTGGAGCGAGCGCGCGCCGCGTGGCGTGTTGCAGGGACGAACATTGTCCTAGCGCCGAGCGCCTCGCTTGACGCGACCCTCCCCCTGGAGGACGGTCTCGATTGGACGAGGTCGACGATGGCTGAAGGTCTCAATCGTGTGATGCTGCTCGGCAACCTTGGAGCGGACCCCGAGCTCCGTTTCACCCAAGGCGGGCAGGCCGTGCTCAACCTGCGGCTCGCGACCACCGAGAGCTACCTCGACAAGGACAGGGTCCGGCGCGAGCGCACCGACTGGCACAGCGTCGTCGTGTGGGGCAAGCGCGGTGAAGCGCTGGCGAAGATCCTCGGCAAGGGCTCGAGCCTCTTCATCGAGGGCTCGATCCGCACCTCGAGCTACGACGATCGCGACGGAAACAAGCGCTACAAGACCGAGATCGTCGCGAACAACGTGATCCTCGCGGGCGGTCGCGGCGGCGGTCGTGCGGTCGTCGACGAGGGCGGTGGCGGCGGTGGCGGCTACGAGCGCGGCGGTGGCGGCGGCGGTGGTGGCGGCTACGAGTCGCGTGGCGGCTCGCGCGGTGGTGGCGGTGGTGGTGGCGGAGGTGGTGGCGGTCGCAACGCGCCTCCTCCCGCTGAAGACGTCCCGCCGGATGACATGGGCTTCGGCAACGACGACGACGTCCCGTTCTGAGCTACCGCACCGAACTTACCAGGGACGCGGGCTAGGTCGTCGTTTGAGGATCCACGCGACGACGACCAACGCGAGTGCGGCGGCGACTGCCAGCACTGCGCCCGGGTGAGCGAACGCCCCGAAGACGCCGCGGATGAGAAGGTTCGGCGGCGGAGGGTCGGGCGGACTCCCAGCGATAACGAGCTCGGCTTGCTCACAGCCGGGACCGCGGCACGCGAGCGTGCAGAGCAGCAGATCGCGGCCATCCCCGTCGTTCGTGAACGTGAGGACGTGGTGCAGCGTGAGCGCGCCTTCTCGCGTGCGGCCCCGCGACAGTCGCTCGTAGTGAGCGGGGAGCTCGACGGAGCGCTCGACCGCGAGCTCGAGCGGGCTCGCCTCGACAGCTGCCAGCGCGCGGTAGGTCGCGTGCTCGAAGAGGACGTTCTCGATGCCGGGCGCGAAGCGACTCGCGGGCCCGCGCACGCAGCCTGCGACCATTCGACTTTCAGCGTTGTCAGCACGAACGACCCCGATGAAGCGAGCTCCGGCGAGCTTGCTCACGTCGAAGGGCGGGGTCGTGTCAGCGGAGCGGTTGCCTGGCCCGCGCACGACGATCGCATGCGTGCCTACGTCGGCGAGCCGCTCATCGATCACGAGGACCCCGCGAACCGGCGGGGTTGTCGCGAGCGAGGTCCTGCGGACGACCGCGCGCGGGCTGGAGCGCAGCTTCACGAGTCGAGCGAGGCGGAACCGTCGCGGGAGCACCCGATGACGGCGGCACCGAAGCGGGGGCGACCATCAAGCGTTGGTCGGGGGTCGTGCCCGCTGCATCGAGCGATGCGTCCGCGGACCAAGCCTCGATGCTGTCGCGAAGCTCGACGGCTCGCGCACGCACCTGCTCGAGGCGAACGCGCAGCTCGACGAGGTCACCCGAGGCTTGGCTGAGCTCACTGTTCACGCGCTCGAGTTCGCGCGCAGCCTCGGCGGGGACGGGGCTCGGGCCCTCCGCGGCGGGCGGCGTAGTAGGCTCAGGGCCGATCGGTTCGACGCCGCCCTCGCGGAGCTTGCGCTTCGCCCCGGCGATCGTGAATCGGTGCGCGTAGAGGAGCTCTTTTACCTTGAGGAGGGTGTCGACGTCGCGGCGACTGTAGATGCGCTGACCGCGCGCCGACTTCTGCGGGCGGATGGAGCGGAACTCGCTCTCCCAGTAGCGGAGCACGTGGGGCTCGACGCCGACGATCGAGGCGACCTCGCCGATGCGGAAGTACAGCTTCTGGAGCTTGTCGCTGCGATCCACCGCGGTGCCTTGCCGTCCCTCGCCGAAGCGAGGCGGAAGAACGGCATATCATGTCAGCTGCGTTTCGCGACTCTGATTTGGCGGGCTCTGATTTGGCGGGCGCCCGCGAGCCCAGCGTCGGAGCTCAGCTCACCGAGGCCTTCTCGGTGCGACCGTCAGACGGCGCCGGCACTGCTGCTTCGAGATCGCTCTCGCGCGAGGTGACACCAGAGGGCGCTGCACCCGACCGCGTCACGCGGCGTGGGTTGAGACCCTGCTTGAGCACGTTGCTGGCTTTGAAGTTCAGCACGCGCCGCTCGGTGATCATCATCGGCTCACCGGTCTGCGGGTTGCGCCCTTGTCGGCTCCGCTTGTCGCGAAGGACGAAGTTGCCAAAGCCGGAGATCTTGATCTTCTCGCCGCGACCCAGCGTCTCCTTCATCGTGTCGAACACGAGGTCAACGAGGTCCGCGGCCTCCTTCTTGGAGAAGCCACCGAGCCGATTGTAAATGGCCTGTACGATTTCAGCCTTGGTCATGAGTCGAGCCCCGCCCCGTTACGCTCGGCGACATGTCCCCGCACAAAACGACGACGCCCCCAAGGATAGGGGGCGTTCGTCGCTTCGTAAAGCGTCGGCGCGCTCGGATCAGCTGGCCGGGCTCGAGACCTCGGGAGCGATCAGCTCGCCACCGTCGACGCTGCTGACAGGCGCGTCACTCGGCCGCTCGCTCGACGTCGAAGTTACGGCGAGGCGACGGCGGTTCGACTGCTCGGCCATGATGCTGTAGGCGACATAGCTGTAACCAGCGGTGAACAGCATCGCGAACGGCGTCGCGAACCAGTGCCCGGTCTTCACCGAGGCCACCACGGACAGGAGGCTGAGGACCCCGAGGGTGATCTCGGCGAAGGGCAGGTCGGCCTTGGCCTTGTAGCGAGACTTGTTGGCGCCCTGCTTCGGCGTGCGAACGAACTCGCCGGCCATGTTGCGCATGCCGTCGATGACGGCCTTCGCGAGGTGCGGGGCGAGCCCGGTGCCGAGCGCGATGAGGAGCGGGAGCTTGATCGCGGCGCCCCGGCGCTTGCGGCCCTGCGCACGCTCAGCCTCCATGTAGAAGGCCGCGAGCGAGCCCGTCGTCGCAGTGAGGAGCGGCAGATCGATCATGAGCATCGTCTCGTTGTCGGCGGCCGGGTTCAGCGCGAGGGCCGGCAGCAAGAGGACGCTGAGCATGACGAGCAGCGGATACGCGAAGTGCGGCGTGAAGTGGAAGAACGCCTCGATCTTCTGCGTGATGGTGAGGTCGGACCGCATCACGCGACCGAGAAGCTTGCGCGTCGTCTGCACGGTGCCCTTGGCCCAGCGGTGCTGCTGCGCGCGGACCGCAGAGAGCTCCTCGGGGAGCTCGGACGGCGTGATCACGTCAGGGCGATAGACGAACTGCCAGCCCTTGAGCTGGGCGCGATAGGAGAGGTCGAGATCCTCGGTCAGGGTGTCGTGCTGCCAGCCACCCGCGTCGGCGATCGCGGACTTGCGCCACATGCCGCCGGTGCCGGAGAAGTTGAAGAGGAAGCCCGCACCACACCGCGCGCGGTTCTCGACGAGGTGGTGGCCATCGAGCATGAGGGCCTGCACCTCGGTGAGGATCGAGTAGTCGCGGTTCATGTGACCCCAACGGGTCTGGACCATCGCGACCTTCGGGTTGTCGAAGTGGCCGATGATCGACCGCACGAAGTCGGGCTGCGGGAGGAAGTCCGCGTCGAAGATCGCGACGAAGTCGCCCTTCGCGACCTTGAGGCCGTTGTCGAGGGCGCCGGCTTTGTAGCCAGTGCGATCGGTGCGGTGGATGTAGACCGCGTCGATGCCTGCTGCGCGGAGTCGCTCGACGTGGGCGCGTGCGATGGCCTGGGTCTCGTCGATCGAGTCGTCGAGGACCTGAATCTCCAGCTTGTCGCGCGGGTAGTCCATCTGCGCGACCGAATCGAGGAGCCGGTTCGTGACCGTCGACTCGTTGAAGAGCGGGAGTTGGATCGTCACGCGCGGAAGAGATGGCGCATCACCGACGACCGGTGGCGGCGCCTGCTCGACCATGCGATCGAGCTTCTTCCGGTGGATGCGACACAGGATGACCAGCTGGAGCCGGTGGAATCCGTACGCCGCGAGCAAGGCCAATACTGCGAAGTAGAGAACGCAGAGGGCGAGGTTCATGCGGAGAAAACCGGATTAACATCGCCCTACCGGTCAATTGTCACGCAGTTGTAAATCCTTGTACCTCTCTGTCGCGGCCGTCGAGAACTTGACCGTGTCGCTGCGCACGCCGCGACCTTCGATGACATGCGATGACAACGGCTGAAAACCGGATCCCTTCGACGAGCTCGCTTGCGAGGCGAACGATGGAACGCGATAAGCGGATGATGAAGAGGTTCCTCGCACGCGCGACGCGAGCTCTGGTCCTCGCCTCGACCGTGGCTTGGTTCGGCTGCGACGAGCGCGCACCGATCGACTTCGGCGCGACACCAACGGGGCCCGGCGCGCACGTGCGCTTCGATCTCGCGCACACGCCGCTGCCCGACATCCCCTTGCCCAACGACACCGCGACGTGGCCGGACCCGACGAGTCGCACGGGGCTGAGGATCAACGCGAGCTTGCTCGCGCCGACCGAGATCGAGCGCGACGCACGCGATCGCTTCGATAGGCTCGAGGGTTGGGGCACGTTCTCACCGATCACGGTCTCGTTCGACTTGGATCGCGTGGGCGATCACGCGCGCCGCCCGAGCGAGGCCGCGATCGATCTCGCGAACGTCGCGGCCCGGCAGAAGGGCGACGACTACGACTTCGAAGACGACGCGGTCTACGTCGTGAACCTCGAGACCGGCGTCCCCGTGCCGCTCGACCTCGGCGACGGCAACTTCCAATACACGCTGAAGCGCCTCGATCGATATTGGGCGAACGACACGCGCGCGACCGAGCGCAACCTCGCGTTCGAAACGATCGACGAGTCCGCACACGGCGCGATCGATCGCGAGTCTTTCACGCCGGATCTCGACACGGACTTCGACGGCGTGCTCGACCTGCCGAACCTCGACAACCCGTTCGCGTGCAGCGATCCGAGCCCGACGTGCGACAACCCGACCGACCCGACGTTCGGCTCCGCGGATTGTCTCGACGCGCGTCGCAAGCGCGATCGCTGCATGGCAGATCACCTGCTGACTTGGTACGAGCGCGAGACCGACACGCTCATCTTGCGACCGGTGCTCCCCCTCGACGAGGCGACGAAATACGCGGTCGTCGTCACGGATCGGCTGCTCGACGCGAACGGCGACCCGGTGAAGTCGCCGTTCCCGAACATCTACCACGCGAGTCAGCGCGCGGTCGCCGAGCGCGTCGCGAACGTCCTCGATGATCCGACGCACGCGGCGTACTTCGGGGACATCTCGGGGACGGCGCTCGCGCACGTCGCGTTCACGTGGGCGTTCACGACGCAGCCGACCGTCAGCGATCTGAAGGCGCTGCGCGACGGCCTCTACGGGCAGGGCCCGTTCGGGCGGTTCGCGACCGATTACCCACCGGTCATCGAGCCGCTGCGCCTCGTCGGGGCCACCGCCGAGCTCGAGAACGGCGCGACCGATCCGCCCGGATGGGAGTCGCAGGCCTCGTGCCTCGACAAAGTCGACGACCTCTACGTGCTCCACGTCGACGAGATCCGCGACACGCTCGAGCTCGCGGTGTCGCAGCTCTTCGGGTCGGGGGACGGCCCCGACACGCAGCTGCTTTTGCGACAGCTCGACAGCATCGACACGCTCGTCATCGGCACCTTCAAATCGCCGTATCTGCTCGACGGCGGTCCCGACAACACCGACTCGAAGGCTGCGTTCGACCTCGATTTCGCGACGGGCGTGGGCTCGGTGACGCCGGACGTCGTGCCCTTCTTCCTCGTCGTGCCGAAGGAGACCGCCGAGTTCAAGCAGCCGTTCAACGTCAACATCTACGGCCACGGCTACACCGGCAACTTCCTCGAGCTCATCTTCTACGCCGGCAACCTCGCGCAGCACGGGCTCGCGACCATCGGCATCAACGCGATGGGGCACGGCCTGGACATTGGCGACGTCGGCACCGAGACCCTGGCGAAGGGGATCTTCTCCGGCGCGTGCGCAGGTCCGCTCTTCAACGCGCTCACGAGGACGCGTGCGCGCGATCTCGATCGCGATGGAGAGCCAGACTCCGGCGGCGACTTCTGGTCGAGCTACCTCTTTCACACGCGCGACGCAGTCCGACAGTCGGTGCTCGATCACATCCAGCTCGTGCGCGCGCTGCGAACCTTCGGCACCGCCGACGGCCGCATGATCTGCAAGAACGCGAACACCGGTTGGACCACCGACGCGAGCGAGGACTGCGACACCGACGGCGACGGCACGCCCGAGGTCGCGGGCGATTTCGACGGCAACGGCGTCGCGGACGTGGGCGGCCCCGACGCGAAGTACAGCACCTGGGGTGAGTCGCTCGGCGGCATCCTGAGCGGTGTGCACGGCGCGATCGACGCGTACGTGACCTCGGCGTCGCCGGGCTCCGGCGGTGGCGGGCTTACGGACATCGGCGTGCGCTCGTTCCAAGGTGGCGTCATCGAGGCCGTGCTCTTGCGGATGTGGGGCCCGCTCGTGGTCTCGGTCCCGGCCGAGGAGCGCCCTGCGTGCACGGGTGGCGAGGGTGACCCGGGTGACTGCACGGTGTGCAGCACGGGCCAGCTGTCGATTCGGTGGGTGATGCCCGACGTCAACGACACGGGCGAGATGGAGATCACCTGCGTCGAGGCGAGCGACATCCGCAACACCACGGTCTCGGTCTACAACGCCGAGAACGACGAGCTGCGCTGCGCGCGCGTCGGGGAGTCGCTGCGCTTCCGCGTGGGGATCCCCACGTCGATCGGCGACCCCGTGCAGCTGCGATTCTTCGACGGCGTCGATCAGGTCGAGGACTACGGGAGCTGCAGGCCGACGTTCGCGAGCGGCACGACCCCGCGCACGACCATCCTGACCTACGGCAAGGGGCACTTCCTGCGAGGCGCGACGAACGCGGTGGACAGCGACGCTTGCGACGCGGACACGTGCCAGGGCTTCCAAGGGCTCTTCTACGAGGAGGGCTCGACGCTGATCGCGCCGGCCGAGGGCTACGGGCAGATCCGTCAGACGCCGAGCCTCCGGCGCTTCCTCCAGCTCGCGCAGATGGCGCTCGACCCGGCCGACCCGATCTCGTTCGCGCCCTATTACGCCGTTAAACAAATGACGGACCCGTTCGGCGAGCCGATCGCGCCGCACGGCGTGCTCACGGTGAACACCATCGGGGACATGAACGTGCCGCTCAACTCGGGCATCGCGTTCGCGCGCGCGTCGGGGGCGCTGCCGTTCCTGCGGCCCGACGAGGCCGCGAAATACCCCGAGTACGCGAACTACGTGACGCCGCAGGCGCTCTTCGATGCGCTCGGTGGGCGCACGCCGAACCGCGAGCTCGTCGACAAACACGTGATCGAGGGCATCACGGCGCTCGCGCGGCACCCCGCGGCGGCCGCGTGCGTGACGAGCGCGAACGCTGCGATCGACGGGACGTACCTGTCGACGACGGGCGAGGAGCTCGCGTGCTTCCCCTCGGGGTGCGCGGCGGATCACTCGATTTGCACGATGGGCTACTGCGACGACGCGCTCGATCGGTGCGTGCCCTCGCAGCTCGGGCAGGAGAAATGCGACGAGGCTCTCTACGACGCGGACGATCTCGACGAGGGCCAGGCGCTCTACTTCGAGCAGGCCGCGCCGGTGCCGCTGAGGCTCGCGCGCTACACCGCGAACGCGACGTCGAGCTCGGTCGACGCCGTGTGGGCCCCGCGGCTCGGCGGCGTGCCGTTCGGGCCCGACGGCGGCTGGGTCGACGATCCGACGCGCCGGCTCACGGGCCTGCTCGACGCGTACATCGTGCCCGAGGGCGTGCACACGTTCGTGAACGGCAACCCGTGCGAGGCCTTCGACGCGGGGACGTATCTCACGAACCTCGTCGCGCGCTTCTTCGCGTCGGATGGGACCGACGTTTACTACCTGTCACACCCGGCGACGCACCACTGCCTCGAGACCAGCTCCTGCCCGAAATGACGGGGCGCGCGCGTCAGCCGCGCTCGTCGTAGAAGCCGCCGACGAGGCGCTCGACGAACGCGTCGATCGCGGGCGCGTCGAGCGCGGCGCGCACGATCGGCCAGAGGACCTCGGTGAGGGCGTCGTAGTCCGGGGCGATCTTCGCGCCGTACTTCGCGAGGGCCTCGGCGACGGTGTCCTTCGCGTGGGCCTTGAGGAGGAGCTCGATCCCTGCGCGGCGCCGGCGCTTCGTCGCTTCGAGCGCGCCGACGTGGCGCGCGATCGCGTGGCCGATGCGTTCGCCGAGCTCGGTCGTCTCGGCGCTGGTCGACGCCATCAGCTCGGAGACGGGCTGCTCGAGGACCCAGGCGAAGAGCTCTTTGCGAAGGGCGAGGAACTCGGGCTCGTCGCTGCGCTTCACCACGAAGTCGGCGACCATGTCGAGCGCGCGCCGCGCGAACGCTCGGAGGAAGCGCTTGCGCTCGGGCTCGATGCGTTTGTCGAACTCGTTGCGGACGGTGTCGAGCCCCTTGGCGAAGGCGCCGAGCCCGAACGAGAGCGGACCGCCGAGCTTGAGCAGCGAAGGCAGCCCCCACTCGGCGCGGAAAGGATCGACCTTCTCAGAGAACTCGGTGAGCGCGCGCTCGAGGACGTCGCGCGAGATCTCCTCGAAGGCGCGGTGCCCGAGCAACGTCTTCACGAACTTCTCGGGCATCAGGCCGGGGCGCTCGAGGAGCTCCTCGATGAGCTTGCGCGCGTCCTCGGGGACGAAGACGCCGAGGGGCTGCGGCTCCTCGCGGAGGCGCGCGGCCTCGAGGATGATGCGCGTGCGCACGAGGGGGCGCACGGTGTCGCTCAGCGTCGGATCCGTGGCGAAATGCTCGACGAGCCGATCGATCGCAGCCGCGTCGAAGAGGGCCTCGACCTTGGTCGAGAGCAGGTGCTGCGTGCCGGCCTCGAGGTTCTTGCGGAGCTCGGCTTTGGCGGCGTCGGAGCGGAGGAAGCCGCGGGCCCAAGCGACGTGTCGCGCGCGCTGATCAGCGGAGGGGTCGGGTGCTTCGGTCATCGCGCCGACCAGGTACGCCGTCGGGCGCGCTCGCTCAATCGTTTTGACGAGCGAGGGCCGCGTGAGGTGCCACGAGGGCCGCGCGACCCCGCGCTGAAGGGTGCAGCTCTCCCCCCAAAAAAAGACAGGGCGAACCCAACTAGCCGCCGAGGTAGGCGCTCTTGATTTCTTCGTTCTTGGCGAGCTCGCGCGCGGCGCCGCTCATCGCGATCTCGCCGGTGCGCAGGACGTAGGCGCGAGCGGCGTATTTGAGCGCGAGCCGCGTGTTCTGCTCGACGAGGAGGATGGTCGTGCCGCTCTCGGCGATCTTGTCGATGGCCTCGAAGATCTGCTGCACGAGCTTCGGCGCGATGCCGAGCGAGGGCTCGTCGAGCAGGAGCATCGCGGGGCGCGCCATCATCGCGCGACCAATCGCGAGCATCTGTTGCTCGCCGCCGGAGAGGGTGCCGGCCTCCTGTTTCATGCGCTCGCCGAGGCGCGGGAATAGTTTGACGATGTCATCGATCGTCTCGGCCATCGTCGCAGGGCGCTTGTGATTGAACGCGCCGAGCTCGAGGTTCTCGCGCACGGTGAGCCCGCCGAAGATCGCGCGGCCCTCGGGGACGAGGGAGATGCCGGCCTCGACGACCTCCTCGGTCGAGAGCGTGCCGAGGTCGACGCCGTCGTAGGTGAGCTTGCCCGAGGTGATGTTGAGCAGACGCACGATGGTGCGCAGCGTGGTGGTCTTGCCGGCGCCGTTCGCGCCGATCATCGCGACGATTTCGCCGCGGTTGACCTCGAGGCTGATGCCCTTCAGTGCCTTGATGCCGCCGTACGAGACGCGCAGATCGCTGACGGTGAGCAGGGGTTTGCCCACCTCGGTCTTGGGCGCGGGGCGCGTCGGGTGTTCGGTCCTCATGAGGGGTGCGCCTCGTTCGTAGTGGGCGCCGCGGACGACGGAGGCTCGTCCTCGACCTCTTCACCGAGGTAGGCCGCGAGGACCTTCGGGTGCTTTTTGATTTCGTCGGGCGGGCCGTGCGCGATGGTCTCGCCGTGGTCGAGGACGTGGATGTCTTCACATACGCCCATGACGACCTGCATGTTGTGTTCGACGAGGACGACCGTGATCTTGAACTCCTCGCGGAGCCAGCGGATCTGCTCCTTGAGGCCCTCGGCTTCGCCGTAGTTCATGCCGGCGGCGGGCTCGTCGAGGAGCAATAGTTTGGGGTTCAACATCATCGCGCGGGCGATCTCGAGGCGGCGTTGGTTGCCGTACGAGAGCGAGGTCGAGACCTCGTCGGCCATGATGTCGAGCTTGAAGATCTCGAGCAGGCTGAGCGCGCGCTTGCGGAGCGCGGCCTCGTCGCGGAAGAAGAGCGGCGTGCGCAAGAGGGCCGCGCCGATGCCTGCTTTGCGAGTGTTTTCGCAGGCGACGAGCGCGTTCTCGATCACTGTCATGCTCTGGAAGAGGCGGATGTTCTGGAACGTGCGCGCGATGCCGATGTGGGCGATCTCGGAGGGCTTCTTGCCGGCGAGGCTCGTGCCGCCGAACTGGATGCTGCCCTCGAAGTCGTAGACGCCGGTGACGAGGTTGAAGACGGTGGTCTTGCCCGCGCCGTTCGGCCCGATGAGGCCGAAGATCGAGCGCTCGGGGACCTCGAAGGTGACGTCGCTCACGGCCTTGAGGCCGCCGAAGCGCTTCGACACGGACTTCAGCGTGAGGACGCTCATGCGGCCTTGGCCTTGGGTGAGGGGTCGTCCGGCATGGGCTCGGGCGGGCGCTTGCGGAAGCGGGTGATCTCGTTCTCGCCGAAGACGCCGGCCGGGCGGAGGATCATCACGATGATGAGGACCACCGCGTAGATGACCATGCGGAGCGCGTTGAGATCGAAGTCGGGGTGCGCGATGCGGAAGGCCTCGATCGAGTCGAGCCGCTGGAGCTGCTCGATCATCTTCACCGTCATCGTGACGAAGACGCCGCCGAGGATCGCGCCGCTGACGCTGCCCGACCCGCCGAGGATGACCATCGTGATGGCGTCGAACGAGTAGAGGAAGTTGAACTGCTCGGGCTGCACGGTGGGGTTGCCGTCACGCATGCCCGCGAGGAGCGCGCCCGCGATGCCGGCGCCCATCGCGGAGATGACGAACGACGTGACCTTGTAGCGGGTCGGGTCGACGCCGACCGCGGCCGCAGCGATCTCGTCCTCGCGCAGGGCGCGCAGGGCGCGACCCCAGCCCGAGAATTTCAGGCGCCACGCGATGATGGTCGTGAGGATGACGCCGCCGAAGATCCAGAACGGGCCGGCGTATTGCGCGACGCCGAAGTCGTCGGGGCCGGCGTAGCCCTGCGGCCCACCGAGGTTGCCGAGGAGCGCGCGGAGGCCCGATTTGTTGGGGCCGGGCGCGTTCGTCGCGATGAGCAACCGGAAGATCTCGGCGAAGCCCAACGTGACGATCGCGAGGTAATCGCCTTTCAAACGGAGGCTCGGCAGACCCACGAGGAAGCCGAAGAGCGCCGCGATGAGACCGCCGGCGATGATGGCGGGCGGCATCACGAGGAACGAGTGCGCGAAGGTCGGATCGCCGCCGCCGAACTTCTTGTGCATGTGGCTCGCGACGATCGCCGAGGTGTACGCGCCGATCCCGACGAAGCCTGCGTGGCCGATGGAGAACTGCCCAGCCATCCCGTTGATGACGTTGAGCGAGAGCGCCACGATGACGTTCACCAGCGCGAACGTGAAGAGCTGGCGATACGCCGTGTCGGGGATGACGACCTTGAGGCCGAACTCGGCCCCGATGCAGACACCGATGAGGAGGAGAGAGGTGCCTGCTCGCTTCAGCCAGGTCATGAGGTTCGCTCGAGCACGCGCAGCCTACTTCACCACGCGGAGATAAGGTGGAAGCTGACGTTTCGGTTTCTTGGGCGCTTCGTCGGAGCCGATGATGTCGTCGGGGGACGGTGCGCGGGGCGGCTCGACCTTGGCCGGAGGATCCGCCGGAAGGGTCGCGGGTTCTTGGCGAGGCTCGCTCTTCGGCTGGGAGCCCGCGGATGACGGCGGCGCGGTGCTGAGCGGCTTGTCGGGCGCGAACGATCGGCGAGACGAGGGCGCGCCGCGCGAGCTCGGCGGGGTGCTGTCGCCGGGGACGCTCGCGAGCCGAGGCCTCGACGCGGAGGGCTTGAGGACCTGGCTCTCGATCGGCACGTCTTCGGGCCAGATCACGGCTCGCGCGTCGACGTCGCTCACGATGGCGAAGATCGCGGACCAAGGCAGCCAGCACTGGAACGGCGAGCGGTTGAAGCTCAGCGTGCAGACCACGAATTGGTCGTCGATCGTGAGGTCGGGGATGGGAGGCGAGAGTTTGTAGCCGACCTTGAGGATGAGCTCGGGCTGCTTGCTGAACCAGGCGGGGACGACGACCTTCTCGCGCCGGGGATCCAGAAAAATCCGCGCGCTGCCGTTGCCGAGGAAGTCGACGAGCACGTCCTTCTTGGCAGGGAGGCGGCGAGACGGCGGGCCCATGAGTTCGGTCAGCCTACCGGAGCCTCTCCGTGGACTGAAGTACCTGACCCGAGTTGGTGGGAAGGCCGGCGAGGGTGAATCCGTAGTACGCCAGTTCCCCAGCTTTGATTCGCCGAGAGCCAGCGAGGCAGCCATGAACGTCGAACCCGCGTCCCTCACGAGCCAGCCGCCTCCTGGTGGCCCTGCCGGACCTCCCGGCGTCCCGCCTCAAGGCCCCGGCCCTGGCGCTCCACAAGACCCTGCGCCGGGTGGCTATGGACCGCCGCCGGGTGGCCCCGCGCCGGGTGGCTATGGGCCGCCACCGGGTGGCCCTGCGCCCGGTGGCTACGGGCCGCCGCCGGGTGGCCCTGCGCCGGGTGGCCCTGCGCCGGGGGGCTATGGCCCGCCGCCGGGTGCGCCGGGTGGCTACGGACCCCCTCCCCCGGGGGGAGGGTATGGACCTCCTGGCGGCGGGTACGGTGGCGGTGGCCCTGGCCCTGGTGGACAAGGCGGTTGGGGTGGTCAGGGTGGCCAAGGTGGCGGCGGCTGGGGAGCCCCTCCCCCGGGGGGGGGATGGGGTGGTCCACCGCAGGGCGGCTGGCCTCAGCAGCAGGGCGGCTGGCCTCAGCAGCAAGGTGGGTGGCAGCAGGCCCCGTACGGCAGCCCGCAATACCAGCAGCGCGCGTTTCGACCGATGCCCCCGCCGAAGCGCGGCGTCGGTCTCGTGATCCTCGGGGTCTTCGCCGGCTTCTTCCTGTTCTTCGTGTGGCTGATCTCCGCCTACCCGAACCTCGGCGTCGCGGCGGTGTCGTCGGCGTTCCTCGGGGGCGCGGCCGCGCTCGTGTCGCTCGGGATCTTCCGCCGGATCGAGAAGCCCGCGCCCGCGTGGATGCACCTCGCGGTCGCGGCGGGCGTCGCGCTCCTCTTCACGATGACGGGGCCGAGCGCCAGCGGCGCTTACTACAAGAGCCTCGAGTCCGATGCGTTCGCGAAGCTCGACGGCAACAGCACGCCGGTCGCGTGGAAGGCGCGGTACCTGAAGGACATCCCCGAGAAGTTCCGACGCAAGGGTTGGGAGCTCGAGTACGAGAAGGCTCGCATCGCCCAGGCGAAGAAGACGAAGGACGTCGTGGAGCTCCGCGCGGTGCTCGCGGAGTCGAAGAAGAAGTCCGACCTCAGCGACGCCGAGGACGCCTCGGCGGCCGCGCTGAAGGAGCTCTACGACGAGGGCAAGGCGAAGATGTACGCGCCGCCGAAGAGCGGCTCGGCGCCCGAGTTCCCCGTCGACAACGCGCTCCGCGAGGCGTTCGCCACGGTGCTCGACGACCTGGCGAAGAGCCCGGACCCGAACATCCACGTCGCGTTCGCGACGACCGCGACGCTCACCGAGCCCGAGGGCGCGACCGAGATGCTCGCGCTCGAGCGCAAGAGCGCGAGCGTGCTCGACTCGTGGCCGAAGGGCGACGTCCCCGTCATCGCCGAGGGCAACGCGTTCGGCCCGCAGTACGACAACCGTCGGCGCGCGACCTTCATGGAGGCGCTCGGTGGCGCGTTCGCGCAGGTGTTCGACGGCAAGCTCCTCACGCTCGTGCCGCTCGAAGCGACCGGCGACAAGTCCGGCAAGCTCGTGATCGAGGTGAGCTCGCGCATCTACCGGACGCCGACGTTCTTCCACTACACGAAGACGACAGGCGACAAGGAGCGCGTCGTCGGCCTGCTCTTCTCCTTCGACGTCGAGTGGGACTTCAAGCTCATCGATCGCGAAGGTAAGACGCTGTACAAGGCACCGCTCGCGATCAGCAGCCCGAGCGACGCGCGCTTCCAGTCGCAGCCGTCCGACCCGGAGTGGGGCGTCTACAGCATCCTGATGGACTCGGCGTACTTCAACTACAGCCGCGAGGTGACTGGGCGCTTCGGGCTCGTGCCGCCGCCGCCGAAGGACTATTTCAGGTATCAGTCGCCCTGACGTTCGGGCTGCGCGATCGCGACGAGCGCGCCCGCGATGATGAGCGCTGCGCCGATGCCCTCGACGAGCGAGGGAGCGCGGCGCACGAGGAGCGCCCCGATGACGATGCTGCCGAGCGTCTCGCCGGGGCAAACGAGCGCGAGCAGGCTCGGTGAGAGCGTGCGCGCGCCGGTCTGCACGAGCGTGTGGCCGATCGTGGTGGGGATGATGCCGAGCGCCGCGATCCACGCGAACGAGGTCCACGAGAGGCCGTTCACGACCGCGGTCGGCGTCGTCGGCGCGAGCGGCAGGATGATCGCGAGGCAGACGCCAGCCGCTGCGTAGACGAGCGGCGCATAGTGGAGGGCAGGCAGCGCGCTCCGCAGGCCGCGCGCGGACGCGACGTAGAGCCCGAAGAGCACCACGGCGCCGAGGACGTAGAGGTCACCCTCGAGGGTGTGATCGCCGCGACCCGCGTCCTGCGCGACGACGATCGCGCCCGCGGTCGCGACGAGCAAGCCGATGCGCTCGAAGGCGCGCGGCACGATCCGGAAGAAGAACCACGCGCTGAGGACGACGGCCATCGGCTCGAGCGAAACGAGCGACACCGCAGCGGTGAGCGACGTCCGATCGAGGCCCCACTGAAACAGCGCGAAGTGCCCCGCGAGGAGCGCGCCCGCGAGCGCCGTGCGCGCGAGCGTGCGCGCGGGCAGCCCGCGCACTGTCGCGACGAGCCCGCGGAGATCCCAAGCGGCGAGCAAAATCGCTGCGAGCGCGACGCGGCCCGCGGCGATCAGGATCGGGTGCGCGGGCCGCGCGAGGCGCGACATCGGCGAGGCCGTCGCGAACGCGAGGCTCGCGAGGAGCACGAGGCGAAGGCCACGGCGCGCGGTCAGGGCTCACCCGAGGCAGGAGGCGTCGAGCCGCTGCCACGCGGTGGCTTGGTGCTCGGTCGCGGCGGCGGGCCCGTGTACGAGGCCGGCGGCGGAGGGAGCAAGCTGCGCGGCGGCGACGGCAGATCGAACGTGACCTCACCGGCCCAGGCCTCGGCGAAGGCGGCGCGCGCCGCTGCGACGCGACCCTCGGGGGCCTGGCCGAGGCAGATCATGAGCTTCGTGAGCGCGGCCTCGGCGGTCATGTCGAACGCGCCGATTGCGCCCGCGCGCGCGGCTGCGGCTCCGCCCTCGTAAGCGGAGAGATCGACCGTCCCGCGCGGGCATTGGCTCACGATCACGACGGGCACGTCGATCGCGCGCGCCGAGTCGATCACGGGCACGAGCGAGCGCTCGAGGCGCGGGACATTCCCGGCGCCGAAGGCCTCGATCACCATGCCGCGGACGCCCGAGCCGAGCGCGCCGAGCAGGAGCCTGGGATCGAGCCCGGGGAACGTGCGCACCGAGAGGACGCGAGGCTCGATGCGGCCGTCGAAGGGGCGCGGCGCGCGGCTCGGGAGCACGTGCGGGCCGAGCTGAACGCCGAGCCCGAGCTCGGCGAGGGGCGGGCAACACGGCGAGCCGAAGGCGTTCATTCCCCAGGCGTCGAGCTTCGTCACGCGCGAGCCGCGGAAGAGGCGCGAGTGGAACGCGACCGCGACCTCGGGGATGTGGAGGGTCGCGACGTGGCACGCGTCGATCAGGTTCGCGCGCGCGTCGGTGCGCACGAAGCTGAGCGGCTTCTGCGCGCCGGTGAGGACGACAGGCCGA
Source organism: Polyangiaceae bacterium (assembly GCA_046351325.1). Classification (GTDB taxonomy): domain Bacteria; phylum Myxococcota_A; class Polyangia; order Polyangiales; family Polyangiaceae; genus Xiheicaenibacterium. Next base: position 392,287 of record JAXLYR010000004.1, read on the forward strand.
TCGAGCCCGCGCAGGAGGAACGCGAGCGCGCTCGCCGTGTACGCCATCGTGTCGGTGCCGTGCACGACGACGAAGCCATCGTAGGAGGTCAAACGATCATGGATGACGTGCGCGATCTGGACCCAGTGCTCGGGCTGCATGTCCGCCGAGTCGAGGCGGTAGAGGAGCAGCGTCTCGATGTCGGCGATCTGGTTGAGGACCGGGAGCTCGCTGAGGAGATCGCGCGTGACGTCGGCGGCGAGCGCGCCGCTCGCGGTGGAGCGCTCCATCACGAGCGTCCCACCGGTGTGGATCATCAGCAGCGACGCCATGGGCGCGCAGGTTAACCCGGCGCAGACGCGGTGTCGTCTCGGGTGGTCGGCTTCGGCGCGGGCGGAGACGAGCGACGAGACCACCAGTCGCGCAGCCACTCGATCGGGCGCTCGGCGGGGAACAGCGAGACGTAAGCGAGCCCGAAGATCGGATAGGGGAAGAGGATCCACATGAGGCCGAGCACGCCGACGTGGAACGACCACATGCCGACGGCCCACACGCGGCCGAGGCGCCCACCGAGGAGCGCGAGCGGCGCGCCGATCTCCACGACGAGCGTGAGCCACGCGAACGGAGGGAAAAACCACGCGTGTCGCACGGCCCAGGCACCGAACGGCGAGTGGCTGTCCCCGAGCAGGAGCTTGCGCGCGTTGTCGTACGCGATCTGGTTGCGGAGGATGTCGCTCGTGGCCCACGCGAGCCCGGACTCGCGGACCTTGGCGATGCCGGCGAGGAAATACGAGAACGTCGTGACGAGCGCGAGGAGCTGCAGCGCGAACCCGTAGCGCTCGTGGGGCGATGCGGCGGAGTTGGTTCGGCGCGCGTCGAGGCTCCACGCGGCCGCGGAGTCCGCGAGCGCGAGCACCGCCACGTGGAACACGAGGAGGTTCTCGGTGTGGAAGACCATCCCGAACGAGTTGCGGAAGCTCAGCGTGTAGAGGAGCAGCGCCGCGAAGAGCGGCGCCGTGATCTTGAAGCGCGCGCCGAGCGCGAAGGGCACCGAGAGCGCGAGCGTCGCGAGCGAGAGCGCGATCGTGAGCCACCCTGGGGGCGGGGCGTGGAGGAGGGTGATGACGCCGGTCGGATCGAACTCGGCCGCGGGTCGACGCGCCATGCCGATGAACGAGGGCGTGCGCGCGGCGAGGTAGATGATCGCGAACGCGCCGACGAAGATGCGCACTGCCGCGAGGCGTTCGGCGGGCGCTTCGAAGGCGAGGAGGGCGCGCACGCGGCGCGCGAGGGGCGTGCCCTTCGGGAGCTCGAGGAACCTCATCGAGGCACCGCGCACTTCGCGTGGACGTTGATGGCCTTCGGGCGGGAGCTCGGCTGCGTGAGCAGCGCGACCGAGTCGATCGTCACGGCGCGCAGCTCGACGCGCACGAGCTTCGAGAGGGCGGGCTTCTTCGCCACGTCGCGGGCCACGCGCTCGCAGAGCTCGCTCCGCGTCTTGCGACCGCCGCGCACGGCGCGGTTCAGCGCGGCGCGCGCCTGCAGGACCTCTTCGGTGCCCGAGAACTCGGGCCCGAGGATGGTCTCGTTGTTCTCGGCGTCGAAGCCGACGAGCTGCACCTCCGTGGTCTGCGTGTTCTGGTTCGACGCGAACATCGGGTACGCCGAGAGGGGGAACTCATCCATCGGCGGATGCTTGAGCGCGGGGTAGCTCATGATGGCGACGACGAGCGCGAAGAGCCCGCCCTGCACCCAACGTCGGTCGGTGAAATGGCTGGTTAGCGTGGTGGTGCTCACACGAAGCCTCGCTGTTGGAGGGCGCGCTCGAGCGCGCGAACGAGCATGGTGTGCGCGGCGCCGCTGGGGGCGCCGAGCGCGCGGACAGCCGCGTCGTCGAGGTAAGGGGGGCGCTCCGCGAGGACACGCAACGCCGCGCGGAGCGTGGCGCGGGCCGCGTCGTCGAGCGCGCCGCCCTGCGCCCAACCAGCGATCGCCCACGCGAGCGCCGCGTGACGGAGCTCGTCGGCTGCGACCGCGGCCATCGTTCGACGGACGCGCGGGTCGGCCGCGCGCTCGGCCTGCGCGAGCGCGACGAGGGCGCCGAAGGTCTCCATCACGCAGCCGTCGGTGAGGTTCTCGGTGAGGATCGCGGCGCGCTCCCGCGGAGCTTTGCGGATCGATCTCGCGGGGCGCGCGCGAGGTGGACGCTCACCGCGCGCGAGCCTCGCGATGGCGCGCGCGTGACGGACCTCGTCGAGGCGCGCGAGGCGCGCGCGGCGCACGAAGCGCTGGGGCGCGCCGAGCGAAGCGAGCTCGCGCGCGAGGACGTCGAACGCCCCGATCGACGAGGCTTCGGCGGCGGCCATCGTGAGGAGCCAGCTGCTCGCGTTCGTGTCACGAGTGCCGGCGGGCGAGACGCGACCGCCGACGAAGTTCGTCTGGTGCGACGAACACGACGGGCGCGACCAGCCGTTGCACACGACGACCGCGGTGTCGGTCGAGGCCTCGCCGGTGACGCGCGCGAGGAAACACGACTCGACCTGTTCGCCCGATGCGCCGCAGATGGCCTCACAGTCCTTCGACAGGAGGTAGCTCGCGGAGTCGACGCGAGCGGCCCACTCCGGCGGCGCCGCGACCACAAAACTATGGTCGCTACCCGGGACGCGGTCCTCCGTCAGGATGAAGCAGCAACCCGAGGTGGAGCTCGCGGACGCAGTTGCTAATACGCCGTATAAGAAACGACGGAGCGCGCGGGCGTCGGAGAGAGCCTTCATCACGGGGCTCTCCGCTGGTAGAGGCACACCCACGCGAAGTCGTGCGGGTCCTTGTCGCCGAGCCCCTTGCGGTGGGCGACGAGTGTAGCTGACAGGTTTGTAGGCTGACAGCCGACGATGCGCTCGTTGTCGGGCGCGGCGCGGCACACGGAGTCGCACGACGGCGAGGCGTTCTCGTCGGCGGCGCGCGCGGGCTCGAGCACGGCGCGATCGAACGCGGGCGTCGGGATGTCCGGCGGCGTCGCGAGCGTGCAGCCCCCGACGATGGGCGCGAGCGCCAGCACGAGCCGTGGCGTGTTCATCCAGGCCTCTTCGGGACGTCGACGTAGGTCGAGCGGATGACGCCGGCTGGCTCGAGCGACGCGCCGTCGAAGACCCAGACGCCGCGCTCGGCCCAGACGTAGATGCGCCGGCCGCCGACATCGACCTCGACGCCGCGCACGGTGCTGCCCTCGAAGTCGACGTCGCGACGGCGGAAGCCCGTGCTGTCGAAGACTGCGACGCCGGCGGCCTCGGCGAAGACGATGCGACCCGTCGCCGCGACGGCGATGAACACCAGCCCCGCCTGATCGGGCAGGAGCGGGTCGGTGCGCGTCGCGGCGATGTCGTACGAAGCGACGCCCTTCGCGGTCGTGAAGATGACGCGCTCGCTGCCGTCCGCGAAGGCCGCGTCGGTGACCTGCGCGTCCGGCGCCACGCGCTCGAAGCGCTGCGAGGACACGTGCGTGACGAAGAGCTCACCGCGCGGGCTGAGCTCGAGCATCAGGCTCGCGTCGTCGTTGAGCTTGGCCCAGCCCGGGCTCTGCACGCGGTTCGAAGTGAGGAGCGGCGCGTTGCCAGGCTGCAGGATGTCGACCACCTGGGCGTTCTGCGCGTCGACGAGCGCGGCGTAGCGACCGCGGCGAGCGACGCGCACGCGCGAGATGTCGGTCATGAACTGCTCGAGCACGCCGCCGGGTTCGTCGTCGAGCGGGTCGAGGCGAACCGAGGTCTTCGACGTGGTGTCGGGCGCGCCGCGCAGCACACTCACGATGCCCTCGGGGGCGAAGTCGCACGAGACCGGCGTCGCGACGTCGGCGAGCACGCGCATCACCTGCAAGCTGAGGGCGTCGTAGAGCACGAGCTCGGGTGGATCGAGCACGAGCGCGAGGTACGCGCTGTCGTCGCTCAGCGACATGTCGACGATGCGCTGGACCTCGCCGCGCTTGGCGACGACCGATTCCTTCGCCGGCTTGAAGGCGCAGCCGGGGGCGACGCTCGTCGCCGCGAGCCCGGCCGCCGCGCGCAGTAAAACTCTGCGCGAGAGCGTGCGATTGACTTTAACGGTGCTCAACTCTCGCGCTCCTTGAGAAGAGCCGCGCGCGCGCGGACTCGAGGTAGCGCTCGAAGATGGCGCGAGCCTCTGAACTGGGGGGAGGGGCGTGCGACGCGCGAGCCCGCGCGAGGCCGAAGTGAAGCTCGAGGGCGGCGGTGAGCGCTGCGGGATCGTGGGCGCGCCGCGCGGGATCGGCGAGCGGCGCGAGCCACTCGCTCGAGCCGTCGTCGCGCGCGTTGACAGCCGTGTAAGGAGCGTCGGCGAGCACGTCGATGAGCGGAGTCTCACCGCCGCTGCCGATGACGAGGTGATCGCGCAGGATGCGCTCGTGGTCGTCGAAGGCGACGGCGCCGGGGAAGCCCGTGCGCTCCTCCGCGCGGACGTTGCGGACGAGCACGCGACGCCCGCTCGCGGTCGCGACGGTGCGCGCGATGTCGGCCGTCGTGAGCACGGCGAGCGTGCTGCCGACGAAGCTGCCCGGCCCGAGGAACACGTAGTCGGCGGCCTCGATCGCTGCGGTCGCGACGTGGTTCGCTTGCACGGGGCCGTCGACGGTCGCGATGAGCGCGCTCGCGCTGAGCCGCTCGATGTTCGACTCGCCCTGCACGGCGCCGTGCACGCGATCGTAGACGGTGAGGATGCCTGGCTCCTCGGCGACGGGGACGACGCGCCCGCGACAACCGAGGAGCTGGCCTGCCCAATCGACCGCGAGCTGCAGGCTGCCGAGGTCCTGTCGCATCTCGGCGAGGACGAGGTTGCCGACGCAGCGGCCCTCTTCGCCGCCGCCGCGCAGGCGCTCCTCGAGGCGCTCGGCGATCGCGCGATCGGCCGCGAGGCTCACGAGGCAGCGGCGCACGTCGCCGGGTGGCGGCATGCCGAGCTCCTCGCGGAGCTTGCCGGAGCAGCCGCCGTCGTCGGCTACCGAGACGATCGCGGTCACGTCGCACTCGAGCTGGACGAGCGCGGCGAGCAGCGCGGCCTGCCCGTGCCCACCACCGAGCGTCACGACGCGCGGGCCGCCCGCGTGCGGGCCGTGCGGCAGAGGGAGCTCGCTGAGGCGGCGCATCGGCGGGGACATGATCACACAAAGAGCAGGAGGGAGCGCGCGGGAGCGCCGGTCGATCGGGTGATCGCTTCGGCGTAGAGGGTGACTTGTACGCGATACGCGGCGAGATGGTCGGCGTCGATCCGGTCGGGGTCGTCGGTCTTGTAATCGACGACGTAGTAGGTGCCGGCCTCGAAGAACGCGAGGTCGACGACGCCGTCGACGAGCGCGGCCGGCGAGGTACGCAGCGTGACGGGGACCTCGCGGTAGACGCGTTCGGCAGCGCGCGCGCGCGCCATCACGGGGTGCGTGAGCGCGACGAGCACTGCCCGCGCGGCATGCTCGCGCTCGAGATCATTCGCGCCGACGAGCCGCGCGATCGAGCGCGCCGCGGCCTCGACGCTCGCGGCGTCGGCGTCGAGCGTCACCGTCTCGAGGAGGTTGTGGACCAGCGTGCCGAAGCGTTTGCCGCCGGGCCGATCGGGGCTGCGCACGCAGCGCTCGAGGCCGATTTGCGAGGTCAGCGTCGAAGGCTGCGCTGCCTGCGAGTACTTCGTCACCGTCGTCACGCGCGCGCTCGGCTCTGCGGCGTTGCGCACGAGCTCGCTGCGCGTTGTGCGGAAGGCTTCGAACGCGGCGGCGTCCTCGGAGAGCTGCGTGGGGTCGACGTCTTTGGCGAGGAGCTCGACGCTCGGCCCGAGGGCCTGCGAAGTCGGCGCGTGCTCGACGCCGGTGAACAGGTTCGCGTCGGGGTACCAGACGGTGCCCGCTGCGGTCGCGTGCAGGCCTGGGAGCGTGCCGTTCGCGGGGCGCGCGCCGTCGGCCGGCCCCTCGAGGACGAGATCGCCGCGATCCCGACGGAGCGGCGCGCGTGGTGCGCGAGGCGCGATCGCCCGCGCGACGGGGCCGAGCCAACCCTCGGCGAAGTAGTCGGGTTCGTCGCCGATCACCGGCACGACGAGCAGATCGCGGGCGCGGGTCGCGGCGACGTACGCGATGCGCGCGGTCTCGGCGGCCTCGCGTTGGCGCTCGGCGTCCATCGCGTCGAGGAGCTCCCACGGCGCGAGATCTCCCAGCGTGAACGCAGCGAGCCCGCGCGCCGCGTCGACGGATTTGTCGGGGTCGCGCGTGCCGGTCACCGAAGGATCGGCGAGGATGACCACGGGGAACTCGAGCCCCTTCGATTTGTGGACGGTGAGCAAGCGAACGGCGCTGCCCTCGTCGCCCTCGTCTTCGCCGAGCGAGCCGCGCTCGAGCGACGCGGCGTCGAGCGACTCGACGAAGCTCCTGAACGAGAGGCCGCCGCCTCGCTCGTGCGTCGCGGCGACCTGCTCGAGCTGCGCGAGCTGGAGAAATGCTTGCTCTCCGGAGGGCGACAGCGCGAAGCCCACGACCGCGCCCGTCATGCGCAGGAGCTCGGCGAGCGTCTCGGCGGCGGGGCGACGGCCGCGCGCGCGGTGGAGCTCGGCGAGCATCGCGAGCGCGGTCGCGACGGGGCGAGCGCGCTCGTCGAGCGCCGTGATGGGCGGCGCGAGAGGCGAGAGCTTCCTGAAGCGGATCTTGTATTCGAGGAGGAGCTCGTCGCTCACGCCGAAGAGCACGCTGCGCAGCGTGCCGTAGACCGCGAGCTCGTCTTCGGGGTGCTCGATCGCGCGCAACGCCTGGAGGATCGCGTGTGACTCCTCGCGGTCGCCGACGAGCCGCCCGCCGATGGTGAGGTGCGGGATGCCGCGCGCGGTGAGGGCCTCGGAGAAGCGCGTCGTGCGGTTCTTTCCGTACGATTCAAACTGTCGAAAGAGGATCGCGACGTGGTGCGGCGCGACGGGGATCTCGGCGCGCGATACGGGATCGAACACGCGGTAGCCGCTCTCGCGGACGAGCCAGTCGACGAAGCCGGCGACGGCGTCGGGGAGCGACTCCTCGACGCTGCGGCGCGCGACGCGTCGCTTGGCGTACGGCTTGGGGACGGCCAGGGCGATCACCGCGGGCTGCTCCTCGCGCGAGGCGAGCGAGTCCTCACGCGTGGGATGGAGTGGCACGTAGTCGGCTTGTTGTGACAGGAGATCGCCGCGCATCTCGGGCGCGAACGCGGCGTTCACGAGCTCGAGGATCGCGGGGCGCGAGCGGTAGCTGTGCTCGAGGGTGAGGACGCGGCCGCCCGAGCCGAGCACGCGCTCGCGAACGCGGTGGTAGGTGCCAGGGTCGGCGTGGCGAAAGCGGTAGATGGACTGCTTGGGATCGCCGACCAAGAAGAGCCGACCTGGGGTGAGCCGTGCGGCAAAGGGATCGTGTTCACACTCGCCAACGGAACGGGGCCCCAACCCCGTTCCGACCTCACCTGCCGACTCCGCGCTGTCTTTGGTGTCCTCGTCGACCGACAGCGCGAGCAAGAGCTCGGCTTGGATCGGGTCGGTGTCTTGGAACTCGTCGACGAAGAAGTGGCTGAACCCTCTGCGGATGCGATCGGCCACGTCGGGGCGGTCGCGGACCAGCGCGCGCGCGGCGAGCAGCAGATCGTCGAGATCGACGACGCCGCGGCCGCGCTTCAGCGCTTCGTATTCGCGCACGACCGGGTCGAGCTCGGCGCGGAGCTCGGCGGCGAGCTCGGCGGAGACGGCGCGTGCGTGCGTCGAGACATCTGCGTGCAGCGCGAGCAGCCGCTCGGCGAGCGCGGCGTCGCCGCCGAGGCGCGTGGGCTGGAGCTTCGGCGCGGGGTAGAGCACGGCCGCGAGCTCACCCTCGAGCTCGGCGTCGTCGAGATCGCGGCGCTCGAGGCGGCGCGCGAGATCGATCCAAGGCATGAGCGCGTCGGCGAGCGCAGGGCGCACCGAGCCCGCGCCGCGCGCTTCATCGGCGAGCTCGCGCACGCGGGCGCTCAGCGCCGCGGCGTCGCCCGGCACTGCGCGGTGCTCCCACGCGCGCGGCAAATGGCGATGATCGACGAGGCGGAGCGCGGCGAACCGCAATCGATCGACGCCCCAGCCGCGGCGCGCGAGCACGCGTTTCAGCGTCGTCGACGGTGACGCGAGCGCGGCCTCGAGCCAGCGAAAGAACGCCTCCTCGAAAAGGGCGCGGGCCTCCGCGGGGGAGCAAGGCGCGACCTCCGGATCGAGGCCGGCCTCGATGGGGTGCGCGCGCAAGAGCTCCTGCGCGAAGCGATGGATCGTGGAGATGCGAGCCTCTTCGAGGTGGAGGATCGCGCGCTCGAGCGTGCGGTGACGCTCCCCAGTGCTCGCGCGGCGCGCGAGCTCGAGCTCGGCGCGCAGGCGAAGGCGGAGCTCGCCCGCGGCTTTGTCCGTGAAGGTGAGGAGCGCCAGCGCGCCGATGTCGGCGCCCGCGGCGATGACCGCCGTCGCGCGCGCGACGAGGCACGTCGTCTTGCCGGTGCCGGCCGCGGCCTCGACGAGCAGCGTCGTGTCGAGCTCGCGCTCGATGATGGAGCGGATCTCATCGGAGCGGCCCACGCGGGAGTTACCGCACGGATGAACGGAGGGCTCAACCCCTCGCCCCGTTCGAAGGTGTGTCCTCGGTTCGCGCGGCGCGCGGACTCATGTGTCGAGGCTGGTGAGCGTCCCGGGATACGCCGCGGGGCGCGCGGCCGTGGGCTCGATGCTTGGAGATGGATCATCATGAACGTCAGCGGATTGGGGATCTGGCGCGCGCTGGTTTGCGTTGGTGGGTTGAGCCTCGTCGGCTCGGTCGGGTTGGTCGGCTGTGGCGACTCGGGCGAAGGCTCGGGCGGTGACGGCGGCGACGCGGGCACGGGCAGCGAGATCGACGCATGCACCCCGGAGGACGACGCGAACTCCTGCACCATCGACACGTGCGTCGACGGCGACACCAGCCACGAGCTCGCTCCCGTCGGCTTCCTCTGTCTGCAGGACGGCGAGGCAAACTACTGCGATGGCAGCGGCTCCTGTGTGCAGTGCATCGAGCCCAAGCACTGCCCAGGGCCCGAGTCGGCGTGTCGGGTTCGCACCTGCGAAGCCAACACCTGCGGGTTCGAGAACCTCGCGGCCGGCACGCTCACGAGCGACCAGAAGCCTGGGGATTGTCACGCGATCGTCTGCGACGACGCCGGCGAGACCACCACGATCGTCGACAACGACGACGTCCCGGTCGACCACAACGACTGCACTGCAGACCACTGCGAAGGTGGCGTACCGACGCACGCGAACGAGCTCGCCAACAAGCCTTGCGGCGCCGGCAACAACACCTTCTGCGACGGCAACGGGCAGTGCGTCGGCTGCGTCGTCGCGGAAGATTGCGGCGCCCCGCTGCCGAACGAGTGCATGGCTCGGAGCTGCAGCGAGAGCGGCTTCTGCGGACTCTCCTTTTTGCCTGCGAACACGCCCGTCGCTGAACAGACCGACGGCGACTGTGTGAAGCGCGTCTGCGATGGCACCGGCAACATCATCACGATCAACGACGACGCCGACGCGCCCGCGAGCGCGGCCGTCTGCGGCGCGATGCTCTGCGTGGAGGGCGTGCCGACGGCGGGCGCCGCTCCCGACGGCACCGCCTGCGACGACGCGAACGCGTGCACGCTCGACGACCAGTGCCAGGACCTCGTCTGTGCGGGCGCGACGCCGGTCGCGTGCGTGCCCGTCGACGCGTGCCACGTCGCGGGCGTGTGCGACCCTGCGACGGGCTGCGCGGTCGGCGACCCCATCACCTGCCAGCCCGTCGATCAATGCCACGTCGCAGGCGAGTGTGATCCTGCGACGGGCTGCGCGAACCCTGCAGCGCCGGACGGCACTGCGTGCGACGACGGCGACGCGACGTGCTCCGGCGACACCTGCCAAGCGGGCGTGTGCGCGGCGGGGACGACCTGCGCACCGCAGTGAGGCCGCGCGCGGCGCGACGGCACCAGCACGGGCTGGGGTGCTACCCTCGGGCGCGTGCCTCTGAAGCCGGCCGATGTACGCGCCTTCCTGGACCGGCCTTGGGGCATGCTCGAGGCCGCGACCCAAGAGCACCGCGCCGAGCAAGCGCAGTCCGATCCCGAGTGGGCGTGGCAGACCGCTCAGGCGCTGCGGGAAGAGGTCCGGCGGTCGAACCCCAGCTGGCCGACCGCAGAAGATCGCGCACGCGACCTCGAGCACCACGTGAAGTTGAAGGCGCTCATCGATCGCGCAAGCCATGAGCTCCGCCGCCGCCGTCCTCGATGATCTGACCTCGGCGTTCGCGGAGCTCGGCGTGCGCTGGTACCTCTTCGGGGCGCAGGCGGCGATCCTCTACGGCTCGACGCGCGTCACCGAGGACGTCGATGTCACCGTCGAGCTCGGAGACCTCCCCGCCATCACGCTGGTCCGCGCGCTCGAAGGCCGCGGCTTCGGGTTGCGCGTCCAAGACCCCGAGGGCTTCGCCAAGAAGGCGCGGGTGCTGCCCCTGGTTCATCGGGCCACCGGCATGCCTGTCGACGCACGGGAGGACGTGCTGGCGATCCGCGCTTCGACCGCGCGGTCAGGTTGCCACGTGCTCGATCGCCGATGGTCGGCAACGGCATGGACGCTCTTGGCGCTCCCGCTTTGCACTACGTCGCTGGCTTCGTGGCCGACCCCGAGGCGCTCTTCGACCGCTGTCGACGCGAGCTCGTTTGGGATCGGCGGATGTTCGCTCGAAAAACAGCGTCGTGTGGTCTCGCTTACAACTACTCGGGGATGTCCTATCCCGATGTGCCGATGCCTGGTTTCGTGCGCGCGCTCGCGGATCGTGTGAGCGGTGTGGCCGGCCACGCGATCACCAATTGCCTCGCGAATCTGTATGAGAACGGCGACGCGCAGATGGGCTTTCACTCGGACTCGGCGGCCGGGATCGTGGCGGGCACGTCGACTTCGATCGTGTCGGTTGGGGGCGAGCGCGAGCTCACCTTTCGGTCGAAGGACTCGAGCCGGCGGCTTCACGTCGTTCGGCTCCAGCCTGGCTCGCTGCTGATCATGCCGGCGAGCGTGCAGGAGCTCTGGAAGCACGCGGTCCTTCCGACTCGGGAGGCCGCCGCTCGCATCAGCCTGACCTTCCGCCATATCGCCGCGCGCGGTGAGGTCGGCGGCTAATCGAGCTTGCCCATCCAGCCTTTGCGCGCGGCCCATTTCGCCAGCTCGAGCACGGGCACGATGGTCGCCGCGCACCCGATGACGAGGGCGAAGTCGAGGACGCCAAGGCGGAAGGTCCCGAAGAGTCGCTCGAGGAATGGCACGTAGAGGATGGCGCCGAGGAGCGCGAGCTCCCAGAGGATGGCGCGGTTCAGCCACTTGTTCGCGAGCGGCTTCGCGAGCGCGCTGCGTCGATCCGAGCGGTAGTTGTACGCGTTGAAGAACTGGATGAGCACCAGCGCGACGAAGGTCATCGCCATCGCTTCGCGGAGCGGGCGCGCCCGCGCGAGGTACGCGAAGAGCCCGAGGTTCACGACGGTCGACCAGAGCCCACCGACCGCCATCAAGGTGAGGACGGGTCGCGTGAAGAGGCCCTTCTTCGGGTCGCGCGGTGGCCGCGACATGAGGTCGCGCTCGGGTGGGTCGACGGCGAGCGCCAACGCGGGCAGCCCGTCGGTCGCGAGGTTCACGTAGAGGATCTGCACGGCCGTGAGCGGCAGCGGGAGCCCCGCGAGCGCCGCGCCGGCCATGAGCCCGATCTCCCCGAGGTTCGAGGAGAGCAGGTACATCAGGTACTTCTTGATGTTGCCGAACACGACGCGGCCCTCTTCGACGGCCGCGACGATCGACGCGAAGCTGTCGTCGGTCAGCGTCATCGCCGAGGCGTCGCGCGACACGTCGGTGCCGGTCATGCCCATCGCGATGCCGATGTCGGCGCGTCGCAGCGAAGGCGCGTCGTTCACGCCGTCGCCGGTCATCGCGACGACGTGGCCCTGCTCTTGGAGCGCGGTCACGACGCGCAGCTTGTGAGCCGGCGTCACGCGCGCGAAGACCGCGACGTCGCCGACGTTCTTCGCGAGGTCCTCGTCGGACCAGGCGTCGAGCTCGGCGCCCGTGACGACGCGCCCGCGCTCGAGCAAGCCGAGCTCGTTCGCGACGGCGTGCCCGGTCTTCGGGTTGTCGCCGGTGATCATGATCGCGTTGATGCCGGCCCGCTTGCAGCGCTGAATCGCGTCGAAGGCCTCGGGGCGCGGCGGGTCCATCATGCCGACGAGCCCGAGCAGGGTGAGGCCCTCGTCGGCGGCGTCGAGCGTCGCGCCCTCCTTCGAGGCGATCGCGAGCACGCGCAGCGCGCCGCTCGCGAGCACGTCGCCGGCGGCGGTCACGCGCGCGAGCGCGGCCTCGTCGAGCGGTTCGCGTCCGTGGTCGGTCGCGATGAACGCACAGCGCGGCGCGACGGCCTCGAGCGCGCCCTTCACGTAGAGGCTCGGCACGCCCGCGGCGCGGTTCTCGGTGACCATGAGCTTGGTCTCGGAGCTGAACGGGACCTCGGCGGTGCGCGGCCGCGCGCGCTCGAGCTCGGCTTTGTCGAGCCCGGCCTTCGCGGCAGCGACGACGAGCGCGAGCTCGGTCGGATCGCCGCGCGCGGACTGCGGTGCGCTCGTGTCTTCAGCGGGTTCGAGCGCCGCATCCGAGGCGAGCACCGCAGCCTCGAGCAGCTGGCGCAGCGCAGCGCCGCCACCAGCGGGCGCGCCCTCGTGCGTGAAGTCGCCGGTCGTCGCGTAGCCCGAGCCGCTCACGTCGAGCGTGCGGCCCGCCACGTAGACGCGGCGTACGGTCATCTCGTCCTTGGTGAGGGTGCCCGTCTTGTCCGAGCAGATGATCGACGTCGCGCCGAGCGTCTCGACTGCGGCGAGCCGGCGGATGAGCGCGTTCCGCTTCACCATGCGCTGCACACCGATCGCGAGCGAGATCGTGACGACCGCGGGCAGGGCCTCGGGGACGACGGCGACCGCGAGCGCGATGCCGAACACCAACATCTCGACGAAGGGCTGCCCGCGCACGAGCCCGAGCGCGACGATGACGGCGACGATGACGAGCGCGATCTTCGCGAGGGTCGCGCCGACCTTGTCGAGGTTCTTCTGGAGCGGCGTGCGCACCGTCTCGACGCTGCCGAGCAGCTTCGCGATATGCCCGAACTCGGTCGCCATGCCGGTCGCGACCACGAGCGCGAGGCCGCGCCCGTAGGTGACGACGGTGCCGCTGTGGACCATGTTCGCGCGATCGGCGACCGCGACGACGCCCTCGAGCGTGCGGCCGTGTTTGGTCGCAGGCTCGGACTCGCCGGTGAGCGCGGCCTCGTCGACCTTGAGGTTCACGGCCTCGATGAGGCGCGCGTCGGCCGGCACGCGATCGCCGGTCGCGAGCTCGAGCACGTCGCCGGGCACGACCTCGCGCGCAGCGACGCGCACGGGGTGGCCGTCGCGGCGCACGGTGGCTTGCGGCGCGGCCATCTTGCGGAGCGAGTCGAGCGCGCGCTCGGCGCGATATTCCTGCAAAAAACCTAGCAGAACAGCGAACAGGACGATGACGGCGATGACGAGCGACTCGACGCCGTGGCCGAGCGCGATCGACAAACCCGTGGCCGCGAGCAGGATGATGATGAGGATGTTCTTGAGCTGCTCGCCCAGGATCTTGAGGGCTGACACGCGCTCGTGCGCGTCGAGCTCGTTCGGGCCGTAGCGTTCGAGGCGCGTCGCGGCCTGTGCGCTCGTGAGCCCGCTCGTCGTCGACTCGAGCTGCGCGTGCAGTTCGTCGACGCTGAGCGCGTGCGCCGCGATCGGCGTTGCGGGTGGCAGGGGAGGGCGCGCCTCATCGGGCGCCGAGTTCAGGAAGGCGCTGGGTGCGTTTGCGGTGACCACGAGACACCGCCCTGGAGGGTGCATAAACCAAACCCAAAGAGAGCGAGCACGCGCAGCGCAGATGCGAGGTCACGAGCCGCAGCTCCTGCGATCACGCGCGCAGGTGATTCGCTGCGCTTGACGATCACTCGTTGCCGTCGAGGATCTGAACCTCCGAGGTCACGCGTACGCTGCCGTCGCGCGCGATGCCCAGCATGCGGAGCGTGCTCGTCTTGCCATCGCCGTCGCGGTCGAGCTCCACGACCACCTCGAAGCCGTCCGCGTCGTACTCGTGGGTCGGCCTGTACGAGAGCCGCGCGCGCATGGGTGTCTCGAGCTTGAACTGCAAGCAACGCCAACCCTCGCTGTCGCTCCCAGTGTCGAAGTCTGCCTTCGTCGGCGTGTACCGCGTGCCCTTCGGGACGTCCTTGGGGACGCTGATCGCCGCGCCGCAGAAGCGCTTGTTTCGCGTGTAGGCCGCGGCCGCCGCGTGCGCGAGCTCCTCGACGAGCATGAGCTCCGCGTGCATCTCGGCGCTCTCGTTCGCCCACTGCAGCCGCTCTCGAAGCTGGCTGAACGCGTCGAGCATCGTGGGGTTCTGCGGGGTGGCGCCCTTCAGCGAAACCCGGAACGTGCCGCCCCAATCCGTCGAGACGCTCGGCGCTTCACCGGCGGCCGCGGCCTTCGCCGCGTCGAGCCAGGCCTGATCGTCGCAAACGAGGAGCGTGCGCTGGGGTGCGATCCACCAGGCAAAGAAGTCCCCGGACGCGTGCGTGCCTGCGGTCCACGTCTTGACCCCGGCCTCGTGCACAGCGGGCCCGCGAAAGAGTGTCGACGCGTCGAGCGTGCCGCCGAGCCTCAGCGCGACGCACGTCGAACTCTGGTACGCGCCGCCCGTGAAGACGACCGCTGCGTCGACTGCGGCGCGGGTGTCGGCGACGGCCTTGGGGTCGAGCGCGCCGAGCGTCGTCACGACACCCTGCCAGCCGTCTGCGAGCGCGGTCAGCGACTTCGCGTCCGCGTCGGAGAGTCCGTCGAGCGCCTCGGGCAAGCGGACGACGATCGAAGCGTCACGCGGCACGACGCGGAGCAGCTCGCGTGAGCCGCGCGGCGCGGCCTGAGCCGTCGCAGTTTGGGTGGAGGACGACGTGGGATCGGCGTTCGTGGTGGAGCCTTCGCCAGCGCCGCACGCGGTCGCGAGGCTCGTGAGCCCGATCGCCCAGAGAAGGTTGTTTCTCACGCCGCTTGGTAGACACCACGCGAGGCCGAGCGTGAAGGGGCGCTCGACCCTTCGCGCATGGGATTCGACGTGCAACGCGATCGCATCCGCTGCGCATCACCGCTCGCGGGATGCGGAAGGGGAGCTCTCGCGCGGGCCCGAGTTTCACCGAACGATCGTGCTTTGTCGCGTGACCACGCGAGTCGCCGACCGCGGAGAAGATCCCGTGCGCGAGCTCCAACGAGACGCCGACGGGCCGACTGAGCCGGGTCTGCATAGCGTGATAGCCAGAGCGACCGTGATATGGGGCTGGACGGGTCTGCATAACCCCGCGGCGCCGAGAGCAACGCGGAGCCCGTTCATTGCGCGACAAAGCACGATCGTTCGGTGAAAGTTGGCGGCGCAAAAGCAACCCCCACAGCCGCTGAAGTGGGGATAGCGATGCGCTCGCGGGTCCGCACAGCGCGATATTTGGGGTCCCGATGCGGCGCCGCGCTCACACCATCGCGCGCAGGATGGACAGCTCGCGGAGGAAGTCGGTGTCGCGGGAGCCGCGCGCGCGCTTGTGGCCGGTGCGCGCCTCTTCGCCGGGAGGGCAGAGCGTGCGGTACGGGCACGTCTCGCAGGCGCGTTCGCTCGGCATCGCGACCAGCACGCCGCGCTCGATCGCTGCGTCGATGGTCGCGAGCACGCGGCTGCCGCGCTCGATCGCGTCGTCGTCGAGCGCGACCGGCACGGTGGTGAAGTGGCCGCGGCGTGTCGCGTAGTAGAGGCGCGACTCCTCGACGTGCGCGCCGGGCACGAGCTTGCCGACGAGCTCGCGCAGGGCCATCGCGTAGAGCACGGGCTGCAGCACGCGACCGCCGCCGACGACCACGGGACGCGCGCCGGGGCGAGCGCCGGTCTTCCAGTCGGTGATGCGCAGGAGGCCGTCGGCGCTCCGTTCGATGGCGTCGATCGCGCCGCGCAGCAGGTAGCGCGAGCGCACGCGGACGGGGTCGCGGACGCTGGAGGGATCGGCGTCGGGCGTCGGCTCCATCCCGAACGAGAAGTCGGCGAGGAACGGGAGGTAGCGACGGCGCGGCGCGCGACCCGGGGGCGCTTCGGCGCGGAGTGCTTCTTCTTCGAGCCAAGCGAAGAGCTCACCCTCGATGCGGCGGAGCTCGTCGTCGAAGACGCGATCGATAAGCGGTGCGAGCTCGGCGCGCGCGCGCTCGCCGACGACCTCGACCGCGCGACGGAGGTGATCGCCGAGCGAGGCGTGGTGGGCGCGCTCGGCTGGATCCAGGTTGGCGGCGTGGGCCGCGCGCGCGAGCTCGCGGTGCGCGCGGTGGAAGAGCTCACCGAAGGTGCGCGCGTCGAGGCGATCGGCGGCGTCGAACTCGACGCGCGGCGCGACGCGCGCGACGGCGCGCAGGTAGAAGCGGTAGGGGCACGCGGCGTAGGTCTCGAGCGTCGACGGCGCGAACCCGCGCTTCGTGAGGCGCTGCGATGCGAGGAAGCCACGCGTGCGCTCGCTCGTCGCGACGAGCCCGTCGCTCGTCGTGAGGTCGCGTTGGTTGTGGCGCGCCCAACGAGAACGCAGCGCGCGCTCGAGGACCTCGTTCTCTTCGAGGAGGAAGCGAGCGCGACCGCGCAAACCACCCTCGCCCTTTTGGATGAGGCTGCGCACCGTCGCGAGCGCGTACTCGAGGTCGTCGATCGCGAGCGTGCGATCGACCGGTGCTGGCCAGAGCAGGCGCGCGCGCGACGGCATCGCGCACGAGGCGGAGAACGCGTCGAGCGAGGGCAGCTCGCCGCTCTCGGCGCGGGCGAGCTCCAGCGCGAACAGCGACGGCACGCGCGCGCGGCCGCCGTCGAGCTCGAGCCGCGGGAAGCTCGCGTGGAGGCGCTCGGTCGCAGCGCCGACCGCCACGTGAAAGAGCACGCGCTCCGACGCGGAGCTGTCGGCCGACGTGGGCAACGTGGGTTCGAGCTGGGTGCGCGCGCGATCGACGAGCAGCGGATCCTCTTCGGCGGGCCGCGGGAAGCGGCGCTCCGAGAGCCCCGGCAAAAAGACCACGCGTCGCGCACGACCGCGCAGGAGCGTGGTCGTCGTGACGAGCACGCGGCCCGATCGATCCGCGCCGGGTGGCTCGGAGAGCGTGCGCAGCCGATCCTCGAGCACACGCACGACGTCCGCGAGCTCGACGTCCATCCCAGTATCCGATGCGAAAAGTTCGAGCTCGCCGAGCACGCCGCCGACGAGCGCGGGCCGGTGCACCGCGATCCCCGCGAGGCGCGCGATCGCCGCGAGGAGCTCGGCCCACGAGCCGCGGCGTGGGATCTGATCGAGCGCCGTCAGCACGGGATCGAGCGCGGCCGCGAGCACGTCGCAGGCCTCGGCCTCGCGCTCGAGCGCGCCAGCCTGCGAGCCGACGAGGGGCTCACCCGCCTCGCGCTCGAGGCCCGCCCGCGTGTGCGCGAGCTCGGCGCGCGCGGCCTGCAATCGACCGAGCACGTGCTCGCGGATCGACGCGCGCGAGCCCGCGTCGCGAGGCCCTCCCTCACCGAGCAGGCGCTCCCACGCGGCGCGGAGCGGCCTCGGCGGAGCAGAGTTCGAGGACGCCGCGTCGGTCGTCGTCGCGTCGCTCGCGGGCTCCTCGGAGGGGGCGGCGTCGGCGCGCGTCGCGAAGCGCCCGAGGTCCTCGTCTTCGAGGCGAACTGCGGTGGGCTCGGGGGCCTTGCGCGGTGGCCACGGGAGCTGCCCGGTCGACACGTACTCCGAGAGGCGTCGGCCCGACCCGCGCTCGACCTTGCAGCGGAGCAGCGCGAGGAGCGCGCGCCCCGCGGGGTGGGGCCTGCGCGTGCCGGTTTCGAAGTGCGCGGGGATCGCCGCGCGAGCGAGCGCGGTCGCGAGGTGGCTCGCGTAGGACTCGGGCGAGCGCAGCACGATCGCCATCTCGTCGAAGCGCACGCCGCGGCGCGCCTCGGCGTGGAGCTCGCGCGCGATCTCGACGGCCTCTAGCGCCTCGCCCGGAGCCGAACGCAGCGTGATCGCGGTCTCGGCGACGATCGCCGAGAGCGGGGCGTCGTGCTCCAGATCCACAGGCCGCGAAAGGTTGGCCCGTGTGAACGCGACGGTGCGCGAATCACCGGGGGGCAGCGTGACGAGCGCGCTCTCGGCGCGCGAGAGCACCGCGCGCACGAGCTCAGCTTCGGCCCGCGAGCCGATCGCGACGTCGAGCAGAACCACCGTGTGCCACGCAGGGCTGGGGTTCGCTGCCAGGCGCGCCGTCGCGCGTCGCAGGACGTCCGCGCGCGTCGCGAGCCCGAGCGCATCCATCGCGCGCCGCCAGCGCTCGAAGAGCGCGAGAACCTCATCGAGCGACGCGAGGGAGGAAGGGGCGCCGCTTGGGGCGCCCCGCCGAGCTGGAGCTCGATCAAAAACATCGAGCGACGCGAGGGAGGAAGGGGCGCCCCGCCGAGCTGGAGCTCGATCAAAAACATTGCCCTGGGAGCGAACGGACGCGTGATCGAGATCGTCGAACGTGCGCGCGAGGCTGCGCGCGAGCCCGGGCGCGAGCGCACCGCGAGGCGCGAGGACGTGGAGCTCTCCATCGGCGAGCGCCTCGACGGCGACGCGTCGCGCGACCGCCTCGGCGACGAGCGACGTCGCGAAGCTCCGGCCCTCGGCGGCGAGCTCGAGCGCAGTGAGCTCGGTCGCGAGCGCGCGCAGCGTCTTCTTCTCGAGGCCGAAGGTCGCGCCCGCGTCCGAGCGCAGCGTGAGCCCCGCGACGAGCTCGTCGGCGGCCATGCGCGACGGCGCGAGCACGAGCGCGCGCGCTCCGGATACGAGAGCCGCGAGTCGCTCGCGAGCGGCGCCGAGTCGGGTCGCGGCCGTCGCGGCGACGAGGAGCGTCGCGCGCGCCGGCTCGGTCATCCGCGCAGGCTCTCGACGACGCGCAGGAAGTTCTTGCCGAGGATCTTCTGCACCGACTCGGGCGCGAGCCCGCGCTCGAGCAGGACGTGAGCGAGCTTCGGCAGCTCGAGGCACGTCGGCATGTCGCGCGGCGTGACGATCGCGCCGTCCCAATCGGACCCGAGCGACGCGAAGTCGTCGCCCGCGACCTTCACGATGTGCATCAGGTGATCGGCGACGCGCTCGGCGCGGCCGCCCCACTTCGGGTCGCCGAGGAACGTCGGCTCGTACATCACGCCGATGGTGCCGCCCGACTTCGCGACGGCTTTGATTTGGTCGTCGTCGATGTTGCGCCAGTGCTCGAACGCGCCCGTCACGCCGGTGTGCGTGACGATGATCGGCTGGGTTTTGTCAGCGACCTCGACGGCGTCCCAGAAGCCCTTGCGCGAGACGTGCGCGAGGTCGACGAAGATCTTCTTGTCGTTGAGGCGGCGGACGAAGTCCTTGCCGCGCTGGGTGAGGCCGCCGTCGCCGCGGAAGCGGAGCGGCGAGCTCGTGTCTCCGAAGGTCGACGACGTGAGGTGCACGAGGGTCACGCGGATGAGCAGGCCGGGCGGCACGCGGTCGAGCGAGCTCGGGTCGTCGTCGAAGGCGTTGCCACCCTGCACGCCGATGAAGGCGCCGTGTTTGCCGGCCGCGCGCGCGGCGCGATACTCGGCGACGCTGCGAACGACGGCGAATTGTTCTTTTACGCCGTCAAAGATTGCGAGCAGTCGCTCGAGGTTGTCGAAGAACGTCGTGCGCCGCTCGGGCGACGCGCGGAACGGGTTCGTCGTGATGACCCACGTCGCGCCGGTGAGCCCCGCCTCGAGCGCGCGCGGGAAGTCGACCTGCGAGTAGAAGCTCGCGTTCAGGAGGCCGTGGTCGTGGCGCTTCGTCAGGTCGTAGCCGAAGACGCGCGTCCAGATGAACGAGTCGATGTGCAGGTCGAGCACGTCGCTCGCGAGGTAGACGTCGACGGCCTCGCGCGAGACGCCGAGGCTCTCCGCCCAGCGCGCCGGATCGCGCCGGTGATCTTCGTACTCGAGTTGCATGCTGGGGCGACGTTATCGCATGAGGCCGCGGCGGCGGAGCATTCGACCGATCGCGCGGAAGCCGTCGCGCCGACCCACCTGCAAGAGGTGCCCGCCGGGGAACGTCACGAGCTCGCTCTCGAAGTGCCGCGCGAGCGCCTGCGCGTGTGCGATCGGCGTCACGCGATCGCCCTCACCACCGACGACGAGCACCGCGTCGCGATCGACCTTGGACGGCCTGGCGAACGGGCTGACAGGTCGATGCGCGCGCTCGATCGCGCGGTGTTGGACCTCGCGTTCGTGCGGCTCGCCGACGAGGCGCCCGGCCTCGCGCGCGACGTCCGCGAACGACGCGAGCGGGATGAACGGCACCGCAAACGCGAGGTCGTCGAGCACCGTCGCCGCGAGCGCCGTCGTGTAGCCGCCCATGCTCATGCCCATGACGCCGACGGCAGGCGCGCCGCGCGCACGCAAGAGGGCCGCGAGCGCTCCGAGGTCGAAGATCGCCTGGCGAAAACCCTCGACGGTGAAGCGCGGATCCGACGCGGGGAAGCGCGGCGGGCTGCCCTTCGTCGCGCGCGGCCCATGGAACGGCATGACGAAGAGCGCGACGTCGAGCCCACCGCGGAGGAGCCAGCGCACGGGCCAGAAGCGCTCCTCGACGGCGAGGTTCCCCGCGCGGTAGCCGTGGATCAGGATCGCTGCGGGGCGCGCCGAGCCCGGCCCGCGGAAGAGCCGCGCGATGGCCTCGTGGTTCGCGCGCTCTGCGGCGAAGCGCTCGGCGAGCCGCTCGTCCCGCGCGAAGGTCTCGACCCGCGAGCGCCAGCGCACGTCCGAGACGCGCGCGGCGTGCCGCTCTCCGCGAGGCTCCTCGCGAACGTCGGGCGCCTGGATTTCACCGAAGAAGCGCGCTGTGTCCTCGAGCGGCTCGGCGTGTCGGTAGGCCTCCACGATGCGGTCGAGCGCGGCGACGCGCTCCGCGTGACCGAGCGACTCCGAGCGCGATCGCGCGCGCGACTTCGCGCTGCGCCCCGTGAGGGCCCTGCCGACGAGGGTGTCGATCGACGCAGCGAGGGGCGGGACGATTGCGCGTAGCAGCGACATGTCGCCGTCGAGGATGCGCACCCGCGAGAGCGCCCGCAAGCCGATCGTCCTTTTCCACGGCGCGAGAGTCGCCGAAGATCATTTGATGTTTGCACCCTTCCTTGGACCTCTCGTGCGCCTCGCGAAGAGCCCCGCGCGGTTCGTTCTTCTCGCCGTTCTCGCGCAGGCCAGCGTCGCGTGTTCTTGCTCCGACGACACCGCGACAGGCGGCTCGGGGGGCGCGACCGGCGGCTCGGGTGGCAACTCCGCAGGCGGCACTGCGGGCTCCGCGAACGGCGGCTCGGGCGGCGCCGCGCCCTGCATCACGACGGAGGACTGCGCGGTCGGCACCTGCGTCTCCGGCGCGTGCTGCCCCACGCCCGAGCGCGTGTGCGGCGCGACGTGCTGTTCCGACGGGTCGGTCTGTCTCTTCGACGCGTGCGTGACGCCGGGCGATCCGTGCCACACGAGCAACGACTGCCCGGACGGGCAATATTGCGAGACCGCGCTCGGCGAAGAGCAGATGACGATGCCCGGCTGTCTCGCGCCCGTCCCCACCGAGGGGCGCTGTTTGGATTTGCCACCCGTCTGCACCGAACCCGGCAATCCGCCAGGCTGCGTCGAGGCCTGCGAATACCACCCTCCAGTCGGCCAACTCCAGGCTATCGCCGAGTGGACTTGGGGTCCGACTGCGACGAACTTCCCCGAGTACACCGATGTCTGGTCGACGCCCGCGGTGGGCCGGCTCTTCGACGGCAACTGCGACGGCGCGGTCGACGAGCTCGACTCACCGAGCATCGTGTTCGTGTCGGGCCGCGCGATCGACGCCAACACCGGATTGGGCACTTGCTGTCAGTGCACCGGTAACGCGGTGTCGGCCTGCAAGACCGGTGTGCTCCGCGTGCTCGACGGGCGCACCGGGGCCGAGATTTGGTCGCTCGACAAAGCGAGCGACACCTCGACGGGCTTCTCCGGATTGTCGGTCGCGCTGGGGGATATCGACGATGACGGCGTTATGGATATCCTCGCTGTCACCGGCGAGGGCTACGTCGTGATGCTCGACGGGAAAGGGACTGTCCTGCGCACGAGCGACGTCCCGATTCCGGGTTACACGGACGGGACCTTCGGTTGGGGTGGCGGCCTCGCGATCGCCGATATGGACAACGACGGCGCCCCCGAGATCGCTTATGGCTCGACCGTCTTCACCACCAAAGACGGCGCGATCAAGCTGGTGTTCACCGGCGCTGCGGGCACGGCCGGCCCCATCTACGAGGCCCTCTCGACGTTCGCCGATTTGGACGGAGCGGCCGACAATCACCTCGAGCTCGTCGCGGGCCGCACGGCCTATCGGGCAGACGGCACGCAGCTCTGGAATCGCACCGACGTGACCGACGGCTTCCCCGCGATTGGCAATCTCGACGCGGACCCTCAACCCGAGGTCGTCGTCGTCGCGGCCGATCAGATTTGGGTGCTCGACGGACTGACTGGGCAGAACGACGCGGGGCCGCTCGCGCTACCAGGCAATGGCTTCGGCGGGCCGCCGACGATCGCGGACTTCGACGGAGACGGCACGCCCGAGATCGGCGTCGCTCAGCAGAACTTCTATACGGTGCTCAAACCGAACGGGAGCGGCGGTCTCACGACGCTGTGGTCCGTGCCGAATCACGACCTCAGCTCGAGCGTCACGGGCTCGAGCGTGTTCGACTTCGAGGGCGACGGTCGCGCCGAGGTCCTCTACGCCGACGAGTGTTTCCTCTGGGTTTTCGACGGTGAGACCGGCGCGGTGCGGTTCTCGGCGCCGCACACCTCGTTCACCGCGACCGAGACCTCGCTCGTCGCCGACGTCGACGGAGACGGCCACGCCGAGATCATCATGGTCTCGAACGGCGCGAACCCGAGCAACTCGGGGTGGAAGTGCCTCGACGCGAACAACAACCCCACTGTCGTCAACGGCGTCGCGTGGACGCCGAACGCTGCTGATCCGAATAACGCTTACCGCGGACTCGTGGTCTACGGCGACTCGGCGAGCTCGTGGGTCGGGACGCGCACGCTCTGGAACCAGCACACGTATCACGTGTCCAACATCTGCGACGCGCGCGACACGGCCTGTGACGCTCCCAACGTCTACGGCTCGATCCCCACCATCGAGAAGCGCAATTGGACACTCCCGTGGCTCAACAACTTCCGCCAGAATGTCCAGGACGGTGGGCTCTTCGACGCGCCCGACGCGACGGTCACGCTCTCGGTCGACTGCGGCAATCCGCTGATCGCGACGGTGAGCGTGCGCAACATCGGGCTCTCGTCGCTGCCAGCTGGCGTCGAGGTCGCGATCTTCGCGAACAGCTCGGCGACCGCGATGGCGACGACTGCGACGACGCGCGCGCTCTTCCCCGGCCAAACCGAGGTCCTCGAGGTGCCGTTGCCGGCTACCGCATCGACCGACGACACCTACGTCGCGCGCATCCAAATCGATCCGCAAGCACCGAAGTTCCACGAGTGCCGCGACGACAACAACGAGAGCGCCCCGACCCAACCCGCCTGCGTGCAGTAATCCTCACGGGCCAACCTTTTTCGCCGAGAGGCGAAAAAGACATGGCCCGCAGGGCGAACGGGGCCCCAACCCCGTTCGGGATTCACACGGGCCAACCTTTTTCGCCGGCCCCAACCGCGCTCGGGGACTCCCTATGAGGCGGCGCGATTGGCTTACGGGGATGTCAGCGATCGTGCTCTCGTGTGGCGAGAGCCGTACTCCCCTGTCCGCTCGCTCGATGTCGCGACCTCCGCTGCCGAGCTCCCAGCCTGCCAGGCCCGAGTGGTCGGCTGATCGGAGCTCCGAGCGCGTCGCGTCGCTCCTCGTCGCGCGCGACAAGCTCATCCCCCTCCACGAAAAGACCGGTAAGCCGAAGCCGGGAGAGTGGCTCGCCGAACATCAGGAGCTCGGCCAGACCTTCGAGGAGTACGTCACCGGCAAACCGACGCTCCCGGACGCAGCCCGACACACGATCGCAGTGACGACGCTGGGCGACTTCGACCCTGCACGTGGCGCGATCCTCGATGAGGTCGCCACATATCTCGGGCTCTATTTCCATTTGCCGGTCGAGCGCGCGCCGGCGCTCGGGCTCGACCTCTTGCCGGAGCGCGCGCGCCGCGTTCACCCGACTTGGGGCGATCGACAGCTGAAATCGTCGTACATCCTGCAGCAGATCCTCAAGCCGCGGCTTCCGCCGAACGCCGCAGTGCTGGTTGCTTTTACGACGTCTGACTTATGGCCGGAGGACGGGTGGAACTTCGTCTTCGGCGAGGCCGACCTCCACACGCGCGTCGGCGTCTGGTCGATATACCGCTTCGGGGATCCGTCGACCGGGCAGGCCGCGCGAGAGCTGCTCCTGCGGCGGGCAGTGGGCGTCGCTGTCCACGAGACGGGGCACATGTTCTCGCTCGAGCACTGCACGAAATACCGATGTGTCCAAGCGGGTATGAACAGCCTCGACGAGTCGGACGCGGCGCCGCTCTGGGCTTGTCCCGATTGCGTCTGCAAGATCGCTTATGCGACAGGCGACGACTTGGCAGCTCGCTACGCGAGGCTCGCGGCCTATTGGCGAGAGCGTGGCGCGACCCGTGAGGTCGACTTCTTCGAGAAGAGCAGAGCCGCGCTCGGCTGAGTCGTTACTTCTTCTCGATGGCCTGCGTGGGCGGCAATCGATCCCACCGGAGCGAGTCGCCCATCAGGGTCGAGACGCGCTTTGCTCGGCCGCCGCTCACGCGCATGACATAGAGCCCCTCGGCGCCCGAGCGCGTGGAGAAGAACGCGACGAGCCGGCCGTCGGGGCTGCACGCCGGATAGCCGTTCGAGCCCATCCCCTGCGTCAATCGGTAGAGCCCGCCGCCCGACTCGCCGGTCGCGACGAGATCCGTCGTCTTGCCGACGCCGACTGCGAAGACCGCTCGGATGCCGTCAGGGTGGCGACAGAACGTGGGCGCCGACGCCATGAGCCCGTCGGGCGATATGGCCTTACCGTCGACGTAGATCCGCTGTCCGAATTTGCCCTCGCCGGCGAACGCGAGCTTGCCAGTCGGGGTGAAGTTCGGCCGCATCGCGAGGCCGATGTTCGAAGCCTCTTTGAGCTGATCGAACGAGGGCCCGGTGAAGACCTTGATGGTGTCGTTGATCCCGATCGAGACGGCGACTTGGCTGTAGTCCTTCGAGAAGGCGAGGCCGTAGACGCTGCCCTTCACGTTGGTCTTGATGGGAGTCGTCGGGTCGCTCGCGCGGAAGATCTTGTATTCGTCCTTGTCGATGCTCGCGGACCAATAGAGCTCGCCGTTCTGCCCATAAGCGGGCGCGATGGCGACGTGGTCGACAGGGGAGATAGCCTTCGCGTCGAAGCCGTCCGAGTCGATGCGATAGACGCGGCGGCGCGAGCCGATGCCTGACACGAATGTAAGGTGACTGAAGAAGCCGCCTTGCGTGCCGGTGAGCGCGCCCATGACTTGGTCGCTCACGTAGTGAGACTCGGCGCGGACGCGGGTGAGCGGCACTTCGAAGCGCTTGTCGAAGATGGGATCGTTGCCGGACTCGACCAGATAGGCCTGCGCGCGGAGCTCGACGGTCGTGTCGTTGAGCTTCTTGCCGACGAGGCGAACGAGAGCCTCGGCGCCCTTATCGCCCCAGGCCTTCACGTCGATGGTGGGGGCATAAGGGTCGAAGCCATCCGGCTTCACGTTGTCGCCGAGGATCTCGAACTCCCCAGAGAGCTCGAGGTCGCGCCGCACGACGCTCTGGAGAGTCACGTCCTCCATATCGGGGGAGAGCGACGGCAAGATGACGATCTTGGGGAGCGGGCGCTCGGCGTTGCCGTCGGCCGGGACCACGAAGCCCGATATGGGATCATCGGGCGGCGGGGCAGTCGGTTCGGCAGCGGCGTTGCTCTCGGCGTGACCCGCGAGGAGCCCGCCTGTCGCGACGACCACGAGGGCGCGCAGCGAGCGGAGCAGGGTCTCGAGGCGGCGCGGAGCGGTGCGGCGGTTCATGGTGGTCGGTTCTTCCACGGCTGGTTCGACGAGCCCAGGGAGAATTTTCATCCTCGCGAGCGCGGCACGACAGATGCCGGCAATGTGCTCGCGGGCCAACTAACTTGGGCAGCGACCTGGGGCTCAGCCACCGCGTCGAGGACGCGGCAGGCCGTACTCCTCGATGCGATTGATGAGCGTTCGCCGCGAAATCCCGAGCAATTCGGCGGCGCGCGACTGGTTGCCGCCGCAGGACTCGAGCGCCGCGGCGATGCGCGCGCGCTCGTCGTTCGCTGGCGCGCTCGTGGGCGCGGGCGCGCTCGCGGGTGGGCTCGGGGGAGCGTCGGGGCGGGGACGACTGGGGCGGGCGCCGAGCGCCGCGAGGACCTGGTCGGCGTCGACCGCGGGGCGATCTTGCGCGAGCAAGACGGCGCGCTCGAGCACCGTGCCGAGCTCGCGAACGTTGCCGGGCCAGCGGTGCGCGGTGAGCGTCGCGAGCGCCGCGCTGGTGAGGCTCGGGGCCGCGGTCTTTCCCAGCTTGGTCGCGGCCGCGCGTACGAGCTCTGCGGCGAGCGAGGGCAGCTCGCGCAAGCGATCGCGGAGCGGCGGGATCTCGATCGGCAGGCCCGCGAGCCGAAAATAGAGATCGGCGCGGAAGCGACCGTCCTCGCTCAGCGTGGCGAGGTCGCGGTTGGTCGCCGCGATGAAGCGCGCATCGAACGCGCGCGGAGAGAGCGCGCCGACGCGAAGGACCTCGCGGCGCTCGATCGCGACGAGGAGCTTTGCCTGCGTGGCGAGCGGCATGTCGCCGATTTCATCGAGAAACACCGTGCCGCCGGACGCGGCCTCGAGCAGGCCCGGCTTCGCCGCGGTCGCGCCGCTGAACGCGCCGCGCTCGTGCCCGAAGAGCTCGCTCTCGAGGAGGCTCTCCGGCAAGGCTGCGCAGTTGAGGTGCACGAAAGGCCCGCGCGCGCGGTGCGAGCGCTCGTGGATCTGCCGCGCGAAGTAGCCTTTGCCCGCGCCGGTCTCACCGAGGAGCAGCACGCTCATATCGGTGTTCGCGACGAGCGCGATCCACCGCTCGATGCCCGAGAGCGGATCTGCGTCGAACTCATCGGCCCCGGGGATTTCCAGCGCGATGGGGGACTCCGGTGCGACGGGGCGCGCCGCCGCGACGGGTCGCGCGGGTGCAGCTGCGAGCACGGGCGTGGCCGCGGCTGCGAGCTGCGTGCTCCGCTTGCGCGCGGGCGGACGCACCACGACGAGCACGCTGCCGCACTCGATGGCCTCACCCCACTCGAGCTCGGCGCGTTCACTCGACGCGAGCCGACGGCCGCGAACACGCGTGCCATTCGCCGACCCGAGATCCTCGCACGCGACCGCGTCCCCGAGATGCAGCGCGACGTGGCGACGCGACAGGCTCGGGTGATCGATGCGCACGTCGGCGTCGGCGCCGCGGCCGAGCACCGTCGTCCCGCGTGGGGGCAGCGGCCTCGTGAGCTGCCCACCATCCCAAAGCGCGAAGAGCTCTGCTCCCTCCGCGAGGACGTCCTCACCCGCCGGCTGGGTCTCCTCGAGGTCGACGTGCGACATGGAGTCTCGAGGCTAGTTACAACCCGAGCCGCACGTCATCGAGAACGAGAGCGCCGACTGCTTGAGCTCCGGATAATCCTCGGGCGGCGGCGGGATCTGCTGGCCGACCTTGGCTTGGAGCTGGGCGCGCGCGGCCGCGTCGAACGTCGGGTTGCCGCTCGAACCGAGGGTGAAGCCCGTCACCGTGCCGTCGTCCGAGATGGTCACGGACGCGCTGACCACGAGCTTCTTGATGTCCTCGGGCGCGAGGCCCAAGCCGTTCACGACGAAGCCGCGCTTGAAGAACGAGATGAGCCGCCCCTGATATTGCGCGAGCACGAAGTTCTTGTTGCCACCATCGTTGGTGCACAAAGGACCGTCGGTGCAGCCCTGCCCTGGCGGCGCGTTGTTCGAGCCGCCGTCGGAGTCGCTCGACACCGGCCCCGAATCTTCGGTCGAGGCTGTGAGTCCCGAGTCTTCTCCCTCGGTCGCGTCCTTCGGCTCGGGGCCGACGTCCTCGATGTTCTCGACCGGCGTCGAGGCGTCGGGGATGTCTTCGGGTTTGCGGCCTGCGTTCGTGCTCGCGGCTGCGGCCGTCGTCGTCGGCTTGGGCGGGGTCTCTTGGATCTTCTTTTTGACCGAGGGCGGCGCGCGCTCCCACATGTCCGGGATGACGACCTTCTTGCCGGCCTTGCGCGCGGCCTCGACCGCCTCCATGTCGACGACGGGCTTCACCGCGACGGGCACCTCTTCGGGGGCCTCGGGTTTCTTCACCTCGACCTCGATCGGTCGAATGGCGATCATCGTGGCGATCGCGAAGACGCCCATGTTGATCGCGAGCGCGATGATGAACGAGGCGCCGACCTCCCAATAAGCGACGTCACGCGGGCCCGTGATGCCGCTCGCGGCGCTCACTTGCCGCCCTTCTTCGGTGCGTTCTCGTCTTCGATCTCGGGCTGGACAAGCAGGTTGAGCCCCACGACGCCTGCGCGCCGCGCCGCTGCGACCACGCGCGCGACGACCCCGTAGCGGGCGTCTTTGTCCGCGCGGATGTAGAGCTCTTTCTCTTTCTGGATGCGCTCGTCACGGATGAGGACGTTCTCGACGTCAGCGGTGACGTCCTCTTTGCCGAGGAGGATCTTCTCGTCCTTCGTCACGGTGATGACGAGCTTCGTGTCTTTGACCTCGGCGTCGGTCGCTTTGACGTCGGGCAGCGTGACCTTGAGCCCGGCGACGAGCAGCGGCGCCGTGATCATGAACACGATGAGGAGCACCAGCATGACGTCGACGAGGGGCGTGACGTTGATGTCCGCGAAGCCGCCCCCGCGACGCTTGCCCCCGCCGACGCTCGCGCCCACGCTCAGCCCCCGTAGTACCCGGCGTTCGCCGGGGCCTGCTGCGCTGCGACCTGACGCTGCTGTTCACGCGGGACGAGCTTCGAGTCGCTCTCCGCGACGACGCTCACCCAGCCATCGGTCGCGGCCTCGAGCTCCGAGACCAGATCGTCGACGCTGCGGTTCAGCAGGTTGTAGAAGACGAGCGCGGGGATCGCGGCGATTAGGCCGACGGCGGTCGTGATGAGGGCCTCACCGATCGAGGGCCCGACGACCTGCAGGCTCACCTCTTTGGCGCCCTCGAGCGAGAGAAATGCCTGCAAAATACCGTACACCGTGCCGAAGAGGCCGATGAACGGCGCGCTCGACGCGATCGACGCGAGGATGGTCATGAGCCCACCCGCGCGCTTCTGTTCGTCGACGATCGCGCGGCGCCCGATCGACTCGAGCACTTTGTGGCTGCCGCCCCGCTTCGAGAGCGCGAGCACCACGCGCCCGCCCGGGCTGTCCGGGTAGCGCTGCGCCGACGCGAACAGGTCCTTCGCGTCGATGAAATTGAAGACCTCGCGCTCGAACGCGTAGAGCGCCGAGCGCATGCGCGCGAGCTGCAGCGTCTTCATCAGCGCGATCGCCCAGACCATGATCGCCATCGCCACGAGACCCCAGAAGACGACCTGGACGGGCAGCGACGCATCCAGCACGAGCTGGATCAGGCTCTTCTTCGGCTTGGGGGCGGCGGCCTCGTCCGTGGCTAGGGCCACCGCGGTCTCGGCGAACAGGCGCGCGTAGGTCATGGGTCGAGCGCCGATCAGTCCGCGAGGAGAATCTCGACCTTGCGGTCGGCGGCCCAGCCACTCTCGTCGGTGCCGGTCGCTTCGAACTCACCCTTCGAGCTGGTGGCTACGCGGTTCTGCTCGACGCCCTTCTTCTGGAGGAAGTTGCCGACGGAGCCGGCGCGTCGCTGGCCGAGCGCGAGGTTGTATTCGGTCTCACCGCGAGGGTCCGCGTGACCGACGAGCTTGATGCCCTTGCCCTTGCCGGGGCCGCTGATGAAGCAGCGCGCGAGCGCGTCGAGGACGTTCGAAGCCTCGGCCGAGACCTCGGCCGAATCGAAGGAGAAGCGCGCGGTCGGGAGATCGCCGCAGAGCTTGATGATCTTCTCGTCGATCTTGACGTTGCTGACCTCGTTGGGGTCGCTCTTCGTCTTGGTCGAGTTGTCCTTCTTCGTCGACTGCGTCCCGTCGCTCGTGTTCGTGTCGGACGCGGTCTTCGCTTCTTCCTTCTTGCACGCGGCCGCGCTCACGGTCGCCGCGACAAGCATCGCCATCGCCAGCTTGTTCATTGGACCTTCTCCTTCTCGGCCGTCGTGGGCCTGCAATACGAGCCCGGCGTGCCCAGCACGAGCACGCTGCCCGAAGTTTCGATTACCACGGTAGAGAGGAGACGCAAAACCCCCGAGGTGTTCCACGCGCGCACAAAATCTTCAGCGAGCGCGAACCCGGGCATGGTAGCGACGCGGCCACGATGGGCATCACGAACGCGCTGAAGGACGAGAAGAAGAAGGACGTGGTGATCGACGACGCGGTGAAGCTCGTCGACGCCGAGGTCGCCAGCAAGAGCGGCATCTCCGGCTTCGCCGTGAAGAAGGGCTACGACGCGATCAAGAGCATCAAGCCCGGCTTCGTTCGCGAGGCCGTGGAGAAGCTCCTCCCCGAGATGGCCGAGAAGATCGAGCCCATTTGGGACGAGGGGAAGAAGGCCGGCAATGCGAAGGGCCACCTCGAGAAGAACAAGAGCCGCGTCGCCGACGCGCTCTTGTCCGTCACCGACGACAAGGTGCAGCGCGCGAAGAGCGGTGTCGTCCGCTCGACCTACTCGATGCTTCGAGGCTCGGCGAAGAAGAACGTCGAGGAGGCTGTGCCGCGACTCGCCGACTTGATTCAGAAGCACGACCAGTGAACGTCGCCGCCGGCACAAAGTACTAGCGCGTCGGCGGAACCCTTACTAAGTAGCGCGCCGAACTTCGGAGAAACTCAGCTGCCATGGACCTCGCCAAGATCCGCAACATCGGGATCAGCGCCCACATCGACTCGGGGAAGACAACCCTGACCGAGCGCATCCTCTATTACACCAAGCGCATCCACGCCATTCACGAAGTGAAGGGCAAGGACGGTGTCGGCGCGAAGATGGACTCGATGGAGCTCGAGCGCGAGCGCGGGATCACCATCCAGTCGGCAGCGACGCACTGCTACTGGAAGAACATCCACATCAACATCATCGACACGCCGGGACACGTCGACTTCACCATCGAGGTCGAGCGTGCGCTCCGCGTCCTCGACGGTGCGATCCTCGTCCTCTGCGGCGTCGCTGGTGTCCAGTCGCAGTCCCTCACGGTCGATCGCCAGATGCGCCGCTACAACGTCCCGCGCATCTGCTTCATCAACAAGCTCGACCGCGCCGGCGCGAACCCGTTCCGCGTCAAAGAGCAGCTCCGCGAGAAGCTGAACCTCAACCCGGTCATGCTGCAGATCCCGATCGGCCTCGAGGACAAGCTCGAGGGCGTCGTCGATCTCATCGAGATGAGGGCCTACCGCTTCGAGGGGCCGAACGGCGACGACATCAAGATCGGCGACATCCCCGACGACCTCGCGAAGGAAGCGGACAAGTACCGCGCTGACCTGCTCGATCAGGTCTCGCTGCACGACGACGAGCTCGCCGAGGCCATCCTCGAGGAGAAGCTCTCGCCGGAGATCATCCGCGCCGCCGTTCGCCGCGCCACCATCTCGCTCAAGATCGCGCCCGTGATGATGGGCTCGGCCTACAAGAACAAGGCAGTTCAGCTCCTGCTCGACGGCGTCTCCTCCTATTTGCCGAACCCGAGCGAGGTCGAGAACACGGCCGTCAACCTCGACAAAAACGAGGAGAAGGTCGTCCTCAGCTCCGACGCGAACGCTCCGCTCATCTCGCTCGCGTTCAAGCTCGAAGACGGTCGCTTCGGCCAGCTCAGCTACGTGCGCATCTACCAAGGCCAGCTCGCCAAGGGGATGGAGGTCACGAACACCCGCACCGGCAAGCGCCACAAGGTCGGCCGCCTCGTTCGTATGCACTCCGACGAGATGGAAGAGATCGACGTCAGCGCGCCCGGCGACATCGTCGCGATGTTCGGTATCGACTGTAACTCCGGCGATACCTTCACCGACGGTCAGCTCAACTACGCCATGTCGAGCATGTTCGTGCCCGACCCGGTCATCTCGCTCACCGTCAACCCGAAGGACAACAAGGCCCAGACGAACATGTCGAAGGCCCTGCGTCGCTTCACCAAGGAGGACCCGACGTTCCGCGTCTCCTCCGATCCGGAGACGGGCGAGACCATCATCGCCGGCATGGGCGAGCTCCACCTCGAGGTCTACGTCGAGCGCATGAAGCGCGAGTACAGCGCCGAGGTCATCACGAGCCCGCCGCGCGTCGCATACCGCGAGACCATCACCAAGAAGACGGACTTCAACTACCTGCACAAGAAGCAGACGGGTGGTTCGGGTCAATACGGTCGCGTCGCCGGCTTCATGGAGCCTTGGGCCGAGGGGACTTACAACTTTGTCGACGAGATCGTCGGCGGTGTCATCCCTCGCGAGTACATCCCGTCCTGCGACAAGGGCTTCACGAGCATGCTCGCGAAGGGGCAGCTCATCGCGGCGCCCATCACCAACGTCCAAATCACCATCAACGACGGCGCGTGGCACGCGGTCGACTCGAGCGACGCGGCCTTCCAAGAGGCAGCGCGCGGCGCCTTCCGCGAGGCTTACCCGAAGTCTGGGCCCGTCATCCTCGAGCCCATCATGAAGGTCGCTTGCGAGGGTCCGGCGGAGTTCCAGGGCGGTATGACCGGCCTCCTCCTGCAGCGTCGCGGCATCATCATCGGCACCGGCGAGGACGACAGCGGCTTCTCCAAGGTCGAGGCCGAGGTCCCGCTGGCCGAGATGTTCGGCTTCTCCACGGCGCTCCGCTCGAGCACCCAGGGCAAGGCCGAGTTCACGATGGAGTTCGCCAAGTACGCTCAGGTGCCGGCGAGCATCTCCGAGGAGCTCATCAAGAAGCACCGCGCCGAAGAAGAGAAGAAGCGGAAGTAACCGCGACGCTCTTCGAGCTACGCAAAAGAGCCCGCGCCGAAGTCGGCCGGGCTCTTTTCATTTGGGCTTCATTCGGGTCGGGAGCTCTCGCCTGCCCAATGACACATAGCGTGAGGGCCGAGTGAGTACTTGGCAGTTGGGCCGAGGCAACCCTCCAGTCTAGAGCAGAACGCTCTCAGCGCGGGCAAAACCTCCGGCGGGTGACTCGGTATTTCGAGTCAGCCTATGTCGCTCCCCCACACCCTCTCTGGGGCCGTCTTCTTGAGGCCGTCTTCTTGGGGCCCTCTTCTTCGGGCCTCTTCTTCGGGGCTCTGCCCGGCCCCGGTGACTCAGCCCTTGGTGGAGTAGGTAGTCGCGCGCTTCTCACCGACGGTCGTGAGCTTGCCGGTGCTGATTAGCTTCTCCACCGGGAGCTCCCATTCGTTGGTCGGGATCTTGAGAGCAGACTTGATGTCTTCGGCGCGCTTACCCGGGTTCTTCGACACGTAGTCGTAGATCTTGGTAGCGAGCGTCTCGATCTCTTTGGGAGTCCGGCGACGGCGCGTCCCCTCCGGCTTTGCCTTGGCGGCCGGGCTCGCCTTCTTCGCCGCAGTCTTGCCCTTGGCGCTATTGGCCTTTGCGGGTTTGGCGGCAGCCTTGGCAGCCGGCTTGGCCGGAGCAGCTTTGACTTTGGGCTTGGGTCCAGCCTTGGCGGCAGCCGCGGCGCTACCGGCTCCGAGCCCTAGTGCCTTAGCGATATCTTGGGTCACCGATTGCCTAACGAGACCCTCGATGTCCGCGACGAATTGGTTGACGAGCGCCTGCAGAGGGGTAGTCGACATGGGCTAAATGACTCGCATGCGACTCTGATCTGGTCAAGCGAACAGTCGGAATCCAACCCCCTTTTTTAATCGGTGCTCGCAGTTGGATTTGCCAATCATGACTCAGGTGCACGCTCTTCCGTAGTCGGCGCTTAGCCTGAAGTGCTCGATTTGCCTTCAAATTCAGGATCTCCAACGACCTTGTCGAGAACCGCAGCTCCCGTGTCTCAGTTTGAGAACCGAATCATCCGTGCTTTCCAGTCCTCGCACGGAGGCGCGCCAATCGCTGGTGACAGTCACGAGATCGGTTGTCGTCATGACTCGCCAGATACCCAAATGGACTTGCCGCCTTGAACCCTTTTAGGGATCTTGTCAACAAGCAATCTGGTCGAGATTGGGAAACGGGTTGGGAGACTCCACCTCGACCCGGCCGCCACTGGGTGACTCGAACGCGATCGAGATCGCGTGAAGCGCCAATCGGTTCAAACCGAACAACTCGGCGACGAAGGCGTTGTGCTCGCTGCGCCCATAAGTGGTGTCGCCCAAGATGGGATTTCCCAGGTGTTTGAGGTGGCGACGGATCTGGTGGAACCGGCCGGTCAATGGGCGAGCCTCGACCAGGGAATAGCGGCGCTCGCGCAAAACGGATTGAGAGACCTGCACGGTTTGCAGGCGGTAGACCCAAGTCGCCGCGTCGACTTTGGGCCCGCCTTCGTCTTTGGGAATGGGGTGTTCGACCAGCTGCGCGTCGGGTGGCACGCCACGCACCCAAGCTACGTATCGCTTCTCGATGCCCCCGCTCGCGAAGGCCTCGCCGAGGGCGCGAGCTGCCTCTCTGTCTTTGGCCACCAGCACGACACCGCTCGTCCCTCGATCCAGCCGATGAACAGGGCTGAGGTTGGGGCCCAGTCGACGCAGCCGACTCACGAGAGTGTCCCGCTCGGGCGCGTAGCCGGGGTGGACCGCGAGCCCAGAGGGCTTGTCCACGACCATCACCGATCGGTCCTCGTAGAGGACTGCTGGAGTGGGTAGCTCCACACTATATATATAGAGTCTCCGCGAGGCCGGGCGCGAGGCTCGTGCGCGAGCGAGCGTCCCGAGTATCCTCCTCACGATGAGTGAACTTCGCCTGGGGAAGCTGAGCCTCGAGGAGCACGCCGAGCTGCGCGCGCGGCTCCGTTATCGCCAGACGGGACAGGCTGTCTCGTTCGACGTGTTCGGGGTCGATTTGGACGGGTTCAGGCTCGCGGACGAACTCTGGACGAAGCGCCTCGACGACCAGTTGGCCTCGGGGGAGAGCGCCGAGCTCGAGGGCTGGTATCGAGTCTTCGACTCGGTGAGAGACGAGCTGGAGTTCGCCCTTCGATCCGCAATGGGGATCAGCAATCGAGTCGCGGGCGGCGCGGCAGGCCCTGGCTCTATGGCTGTAAGCACTCCCCCCGCGACGGTCGCCAGGCCGCAGCTCTCCCCAACAGCAGACTCCGACACCCATGTCGTCGCCCCACCCCAGATTGGACTGATCTCCACTCCATCCGCGCCGCTCCAGGGCTCGGCCGATCTGTCGACTGTCCCCACGGGGACTGCGCTGTCACCCGGGGCCGCGGGCGGCGAGCCGAGCGCGCGCACGATTCAAGGTCTCACACTCGAGGTTTACGCGAAGCTCGCGGCCGAGTTGTCGGCGTATCCGTCGCGTCGCGCGGAGGTGTTCCAGCGCTATGGAGTGGACGAGAGCGCTTTTGGGAGGATCGCCACGGCCTGGCGTCGAGTCATCGCGAACGAGGGGCTGAGCGTCGAATACATGGGTATCTTCGCGCGACACCACGCTTCGCTCACGGGGGGTTGAGGTGTCCGAGTCGCTTGGAAGTTCGAGGCTCACCGTCGACGGTCGGGCTGTGCCCATTCTGGCGCTGCGGGGTAAAGAGGCGCTGTCGAGACCGTATCGATTCGACCTTCAGCTGAGCGAGGCCGCGGACCTCGAGCCGAGCCTCGTCGTCGGCAAGGCATGCTCTCTCGTGGTCTCGACCGCGCTCGGCGACAGCGGAATAAGCGAGCGCCTGTTTCGTGGACTCGTGTCTCGAGCGCGGGTGTCTCGCGGGCTCGTCACGCTGTCGCTCTCGCCTCATTGGGTGAGGCTCGAGCTGGATCGACAGCACAGAGTCTTCGAGGGTATTTCCCCGGAGGACATCGTCGCTCGCGTGCTCGGGGAGCGGGCGATCCCTCATCGGTTCGAGCGCCTCGGAGCGCCGGGAGCACCCGTTGTCGCGGAGCAGCGAGGAGACTCGACGCTTCGGTTCATCGAGCGCGTCCTCGCCATTCGAGGTCTCGAGTTCAGGTTCGAGGCGGAGGGAGAGAGCGAGCTCGTGGTCTTCTCGGCCGAGCCGCCTCCGCTCGCGAGTGAGGCGCTCGTGGAATATGGCCGTCCGCGCGAGCGCTCGGTCGTGAGGCTCGCTGATCTCGATAGGAGCGCTCGCGAGGCCGCGTGGACTCCTCTGTCGCCGACCCGCGTCGGGGACTGCGTGCGCGGTCGGACCCAAAGCGGAGAGCTCAAGTTCGCGACCGTGAATCGACTCGACTACGTCGCGGACGCGAGCGGGTGTCGCGTCCGCGCGACTGGGGTGTTCGACGACGCGGCGCGGGCTCTACGCGTCACGTCGCGAGTGCGCCGCGGGTTCGTCGAATGGCAACTCGGGGGGCGCGTCTTGCGATCGGCCAACCCGTCACGCGACGAGCTCGATCGCGCCGTCGGCGAGCTCGGCCGAGCGCTGGAGTCTCCGGCTCGACCTACAGCGTTGTCACTGAAGACGCGCGCGTTGTCGGAGCGCGCAGCGGCCACGCGCGCCGCGCTCGCTTGGCTCGTCGAGCGACTGCCGGCCGGGCCGCACAGCGACGGGCGCGCGCTCGAGACGAGGCTCTCGCGAACAGAGGCGAAGTTCCTCGAGATCGAGCGCGCTCACGCGGCGCTCCTCCGGACACTCGAGGACATCGGGGCACGAGGGCGCGCGGACCAGGAGCAAATCACCGTAGCGCGAGGGGCGCTCTCCCGCGTCCTCTCCAAAGCCGTCGAGGCCATTCAGCAGATCGCCCGCGAGGTCCGGCTCACTGCCGATTTGCCGAGAGACGTGGCCGACGCAGGCGCGCTCGCTCGCGAGCGACTACGCCGGATCGGTCAGGGCGTATGCCGGATTGGGGTTTGGGCAGTAGAGGCTGGCCCTCTCGTCGATCGGCTCGGTGGCCCCGACGCTCCGAAGCTCGAGTTCGCCAGCGAGGCCGGTAGTCCTCATGCCTTCGAGCGCGAACCACGAAGTCGGATCGACGCGCTCGGCGTGCTCGACGTCCAGGCTGTTGAGGTTCTGAGGCTGCGTGTCGGCGAGAGCGTGATCGAGCTCACCAAGGACCGAATCACCTTGTCGAGCCCGGTCGTCCGCGTCCTCGACCGAGAGCGCTGACCTCGAAGCGCTGACCTCGCAGTGCTGATCTCAAAAAGCGAGCTCGACCCCGAGCCCTGCCGAGCCGACGCCAACGGGGCGGACCGTCACGGCCTTCGGCGCTTCGGTCGGGGCCGGCGGCTTGGTCAGCGCCTGATACACGAGCACGATGACCCCAGCGCCGAGGGCGACGCCGCCGACTGTGAAGGCGACCGTGGAGATCGTCCCTTTGGTGGAGGCCTCGTCGATGAGCGAACGACCCGCCGTCGAGCAAACCTTGTTCGGGCAGAGCGCGGGGTCTTCTTCGGCTTGATTGACGTCTTGCAGCGCCATGACCCCGAAGGCGATGCCCATCACGATCCCGAGCGCGCCGAAGCTGGTCGTCACGAAGCCCGTCAGCGTGATCGGATCGACGCTGCGGACGACACCGTCTCCCGTCGGTGGAGGGGTCGCGGGGTTCGTGGTTTGCCCGCCGTCCGGGTTTGGAGGTTGCACGTCCTCACCCGGTTTGCGCAGGCGGACGACCACGACGCGGACATCCGAGTCAGCGCCCACGCGCACGGTCTCTCGGTAGGGATCGAACCCGCTCGCGGTCGAAGAGACGGTGTGATCGCCGGGATCGACCGGGACGAGCGCGCCCCAATCCGTGGTCGCGACCGGCGCGCCGTCACACCACACCGCTTGATCGGGCGCGGGCGAGAGCACGTCGATGCGGAGCTTGGAGAGGTGAGGCGCGAGCTTGCCCGCGAGGGATCGCGCGCGATCCGCGAGGTCGGTCGAGCCGTCGGCGCTCGCGAGGACGCTCGCGGCGGTGTAGCTGCGCCAGGCCGTCGCCGTCTTCCCCTGGAGCTCGTGGCACTCGCCGGCCGCGACGAGGTTGGGCGCCGAGCGCTCGACGACCGCGGCCGCGTCGAACTTCTTGCAAGCCTCGTCGACGCGACCCGCAGCGAGAGCGTCGCGGGCCTCGGTGGTGAGGCGCTGCGCCTCGCTCACGGGCGCGACGTCATCGGCCGCTGCGGCGCGCGCGAGCAAGCCCGCGCCCACCCAGATGAGACAGGTCGCGAGGCTGGTGCGAAGTCGAGCGCTCATTTCGGTTGGATCCGGGAAAGGCCGACGTTCTCGTCGAACTCGGGGCCGTAGCCCTCGTAGTGGACGCGGTACTTCTCTTTGCCGACGACGTCGATGATTTGCGCTGGATAAAACCGACCATTCCACTCGACGCGGATCATGTCGTTGATCCGGTAGGTGTTGGTCTTCGCGGCCTCGAGCGCCTTCTGTCTGACCTTCGCCGGGGGTTCGGGCCGCGGCTCGTCGCCGCGTCGAAACCCTTTGATCCGAGTCTTCGGCACGACGTCGTCCCACACGTCGTCGTACCCGTCGAAGTGAACCTTGAACTTGGTCGGGCCGCTCGCGGAGAGGATGACGGCGGGGTACTCCTTGCCGTCCCACTCGACCATCACCTCGTCGCCGACGCGGTAGCTGCGTTTGCACGCAGCTGTGCTCGCGAGCGCGATCAAGAGGACGATCATGCGCAGGCCACGCATGCCTCGACTCTTTAGCTCACCCGCGTGGGGGCCGGCACCCCGAGTCTGCGGTAGAGCTGCTTGGCCACGAGCTTCGAGAAGTGGCCGCGTGGCAGGTAGATGTCCGTGTCTTGGGCCTCGTCGGTCATCGCGGTCGGATCGCGCCCGTCCGCGATCGCGTCGAGGTCGGCGACGAGGGCCTCCGCGGACGGATAGCGCTGCTCCGGGTTCTTGCGCAGGCACTTCTCGATGATGGCGCTGAGGAGCGGATCGACCCCTGCGACGTTGGCCGCGGACGGTGCGGGCGCGATCAGGTTCAGCGCGAGCAGCTCGTCGCTCGCGGTCGCCGAGAAGGGCATGCGACCCGTCAGCGTGCGGAACGCCGTGACCCCGAAACCATAGATGTCCGTGCGCTGATCGACGGGATCGGCGACGCACTGCTCGGGCGCCATGTACCCGACGGTCCCCACGGCGACGCCGGCCGCGGTGATGGTCGAGTCCCGCAGCTTCGCCAGCCCGAAGTCGAGGAGCTTCACCGCGTAGGGCTCGCCTGCTTCACCGACGAGGTAGATGTTGTCGGGCTTGAGATCGCGATGAACGATCCCCTTCTTGTGGGCCGCGCCCACCGTGAGCGCGATCTCCCGCATGATGGGGATGAAGAGGTCGAGCTCGAGCTTGGCCGCGCGCGTGAGGCAATCCGCGAGCGATTCGCCGAACAGGAACTCCATGACGAAGTAGGGAGTCCCGTCGCCGCGCTGACCGACGAAGACGATGTCCACGATGCCGGGGTGATCGATGGTCCGCGCGGCCTCGGCCTCTTGGAGGAAGCGCTCGCGCGCGACCCGATCGTGCGCCCACGGCGGCTCGAGGATCTTCAGCGCGACGGGCTCACCGCTCTCGATGTCCTCAGCGAGGTAGACGCGGCTCGTCCCGCCCTGCCCGATGAAGCCGCGGATCTGGAATCGACCGCCGAGGATCGCGCCGATGTGGCGCGTGCGGCCCGCTCGGACGAAGTCGATCTTGCGGCCGTCGGTCAGGGTTTCGCCGTCGTATTGGCAACGCTTCTCGCTGTCGGGATAGGACCGATGACACCGCGGACAGAGCATGGTCGAGGCGCAAGGATACACGCC
The DNA here is from genome assembly GCA_046351325.1 of Polyangiaceae bacterium. Lineage (GTDB taxonomy): Bacteria > Myxococcota_A > Polyangia > Polyangiales > Polyangiaceae > Xiheicaenibacterium. The sequence continues at coordinate 432,373 of JAXLYR010000004.1, forward strand.
CGCGAACGTCGAAACGGAGCTCCGGTAGAGGGCCCCGCGCGACCGACGTTCAGGTCTGACCCAAGGTCTCTGCGAGCTCGCGGAGGCGGGCGTGTTCGACGATCCGTGCTAGCGCCGACGCGCGCATCGCAGGATCTTTGATCATCGCGAGCTGCGCCTCGAGCCGGTCCATCGCGAAGCGCACGGCGAAGGTCGCGTCGGCGACGCGGCCCTTCTTCAGGAGAGCCTCGCCGTAGGTGAGCCGGATCCAGATCTCTCCCTCGTCGATGCCACCCATCGCGTCGAGCATCTCGACGGCCTCGGTCGCGTCGGCGAGCGCGCCGTCGTACTCCTCGCACGCGAGGCGCAGGCTCGCGCGCATCGTCAGCGCGAAGACGCGATCGGGCTCGGAGGGCGCGACCGCGAGCGCGCGCTCGGCCTCGCTGAGCGCCCCGATGAAATCCCGATCGGCCGCGAGGATCCGCGCGAGGTACACGCGGGACGTGGCCTCGAGTCGGCTGTCGCCTTGCGCCGTGAACATGTCGCAAGCCTCGCGCTCGAAGCGCTTGGCCTCGTCGAGCCGCCCGAGGTGCAAGAGCGCGTGGCCGAGGTTCGACTTGGCGTTGGCGATCGCGATGGGCAGGCCCATGCGCTCGGCGATCGCCAGCGCCCCGCGGAGGGCTGTCTCCGCCTTCTCGATCTCGCCTACTTGAATGTAAGCGTTGCCGAGGTTCACGCGCTCGCGCAGCGCCTGGCGAAAATCGCCGAGCTCCTCGAAGGCCTCGGCGCCGACGATCGCCGCGTCGATGCACTCCGAGATGTCGAGCGCGAGCTGCGCGAGGTTGTTCCGGATGCGGCTCGCGGGTCCGCGACACCCAGGCGCGTTCGGCAGCGCGTCGGCCTTGCGCGCGAGGGCGCGGGCGCGATCGATGTCGCCCGCGAAGCTGAGCCTCAGCACGGTCACCGAGAGCGCGCCTGCGTAGAGATCGACCTGCTCGGTCGGCATCGGCATCACCTCGAGCTCGGAGGCAGCCTCGGCGAGCGCGGAGCGATCGCCAGCGCGACCGGCGGCCTCGGCGAAGAACCGCAGCGTGCGGAGCTCGAGCCCGAGATCGCGCGCGCCGCTCTGGCGGAGCTCTCGGAGGAGCGCGCGCGCCTCACGCGAGAGCGCGACGACGACGGCGTGCTCGCCGATCCACGACTGGGCCTCGGCGGCGAGCGCGAGCAGGCGGGCCCGCGAGAGCCCCGTGGCGCCGAGCTCGAGTCCTCGCTTGGCGCGCGCGAGCGTGGCCGCGAGATCGTTCCCCTCGAGGGCTTGGCTCGCGGCGACCTCGTAGTGGCGGATCGCGTCCGTCGCGTGCCCGCCGCGCTCGAAATGCTCGGCGAGGAGCACGGCGTCGCGCTCGCCCGCGGCCTCGAGCCAGCGCGCCGCGAGCCTGTGACCGAGCGCGCGATCCTCGTCCGTGAGGCCCGCGTACGCGGCGTCGCGCAGGAGCGCGTGGCGGAAGGCGACCTCCGTGGTGTTCGCGTATTGAGGCGTCGGGCGGCGGACGAGGATCTCGCTCGCCTCGAGCGCGCGCACCGCCTGCTCGAGCGCGCTCGGGTGAACGGCCTCGCCGAGGAGCGTCGCGACGCCCTCGACCCACGCGCGCTGCCCGAAGATGCTCGCGGCGCGCAGCACGTGGCGCTGCTCCGCAGAGAGCGCGCGCAGGCGAGCCTCGACCGTCGCGAGCACGGTCGCCGGCAGCGCGTCGCCCGAGCCCGCCGCGACGGTGCGCACGAGCTCCTCGAGGAAAAAGGCGTTGCCGTCTGCGCGCTCGACGATGCGCTCGACCGCAGCGTCGTCGCTCGCGATCGATGGTAAGGCTTGCTTGACGAGCTTCGCCGCGGCCTTGCGCGAGAGCGGCGAGACGCGGAGCTCGGAGACGAACGGATCGGCGAAGAACGCGGGGAAGAGCGAGCGCCCCTCGGGGCGCGCGACGCCGAGCACGAAGAGCGGGAGGTCGCGCGCGACGCGGAGCGCGGCGGTGACGAACCGCAGGCTGGGCACGTCGCCCCAGTGCAGATCGTCGAGCACGACGACGAGCGGCGCGCGCCCGAGTCGAGCGACCAGGAGATCCTCGAACGCGCGCGTCATCAGATCACCCATCTGCATCGGGTTCTGCCGCGCCGCGCGCAGCACGACGTCGTCCTCGGACACGTCGGGATCACCGAGGCCCATCACCTCCTGGAGGAAGGTCGTGACCCGCGCCGCGTCGTGGGGCGCGACGACCCCCTGCACCCAACGCTCGACGGAGGTGCGCTGCACCTCGGTCGGCGAGGCCGCGTCGACCCCGAAGCCGCTCCGGAGCAGCTGCGTGAGCAGCGAAAACGGCGAACCCTCGCTCAGGGCCTCGCCGCGCGCGCGCCAGACCTCGAGGCCGCGCGGACGGATCTCGCGCGCGTGGAGCTCACCGAGGAGCCGCGATTTTCCGATGCCCGGCGGCCCCGACAAAACGACCGCGCGCGCGGTCGACTCCTCGATGCACTCGGTCAGCATCGCGCCGAGCGTCGTGAGCTCCTGCTGCCGCCCGACACACGAGACGCTCTTGCCGAGGAGCGTCCGCGCGACCTGCGTGGTGACGCGCTCGCGCTCGAGCACGCGCAGCCCCGAGGGGAGATTTCTCAGCTCGAAGTGCGTCTCGACGAGCGCGGCGCAGGCCTCGTCGACGCCGACGCAGCCCTGCGGGGTCTCGCGCAACGTCGCCGCCGCGCGATCGATGACCTCGCCGATCGGCAGGCCGCCCGTCACGAGCCCGCGCCCGAATGCGGCGGCGAGCGTCCACCGAGGCAGGCGCTCGCGCAGGTGCTCGGCGCACCGGATGGCAGCGACCGCTTGATCGGTCGCGACGCCCGCGGCCGAGAGCACGAACGCGAGGCCGTTGCCGGCCGATCGCGCGGCCGTCGCGTCGAAGAGCACGCGCGCCGTCGCAGCGATGCGGTCGAGCGCTTGGTCCTCGATCTGGGTGCCGCCCGGCGGCGTCGCGAGGACGACGGCGACGTGCGCGCGCTCGCGCCCGGTGATCGCTTCACGGCGCTCGCGCGCGGGCATGACGACCGAGGGCGGCGCGTCCCGCGTGGCCTCGGCGATGCGAGCGAGCGCGGCCTCGACCTCGAACATCGACGCGGGGCGCGCGCCGCGATCCTTCTCGAGCATCGACGCGACGAGGTCGGCGAGCTCGCGCGGTGTGCCGGCGACGAGCGCGTCGAGGCGCTCGGGGATCTCGAGCAAGAGCTTCGTCAGCGTCGCGAGCAGATCGTTGCCCGCGAACGGCGGCTTGCCCGCGATCGCGTGAAAGAGCAGGCAACCCAGCGAGTAGACGTCGGCGCGCGCGTCGAGGCTCTGGTCGGCGCGCGCCTGCTCCGGCGAGATGTAGCCCGGCGTCCCGACGATCTCGCTCGCCGTCGCGATCGCCGTGCTCGTCGTCGAGCGCGCCACACCGAAGTCGAGCACCTTCGCGTGCTCGAGTTCGCCGCCGACGAGGAACACGTTGCGGGGCTTCACGTCGCGGTGGATGACGCCGAACCCGTGGCCGTAGCCGAGCGCGCTCGCGAGCTGCATCCCGAGGCGGGCCGCGTCGTGCGCGTTGAGCGGCGCTTGGCGCAGCCGCGTGTGCAGATCGATGCCCTCGAGGAGCTCCATCGCGATGAAGAGCCCGCCGTCGTCGGTCGCGCCGTGCGCGATGTAGCGCACGATGTTCGGGTGCTCGAGCGACACGAGCAGCTTCGCTTCGCGCACGAAGCGCCGCGCGAGCGTGCCGTCCGCCTCGCCCTTCAGGAGCTTCAGCGCGACGCGCGCGCCGCTGCCGAGCTCGCGCGCCTCGAGCACGACGCCCATCCCACCCGAGCCGATTGTCCGAACGATCTCGAACCGATCAGCGACCTTGGCCCCGGGGCGAAGCACCGCTCCGATGTTAGCGGAGTCTCGCCTGAATGCCGGGGTGAGCCGCGAGCCAGGTCGCGAGCCGCTCGCGCGTCGACCGATAGGCGTGCTCGAGGACTACGCGCCGGGCCTCGAAGCTCCGCGTGTTGCGTAAGAAGAGCACCGCGTCCTCGGGGTGAGGCTCGAGTCGCAGCACGGTCATCCCGCTCGGGACGTGGTCCATCTCGCGGCCGATCATCGAGTGGCTCGCGATGCGCCGCGACTGGTTCCAAACCCAGAGCGCGCCCTTGTCGCGCACGCTCCGCCCGACGCCGTGGCCAGTCGGTACACCCGCGCCGCGCGTCGAGACGGGCACGCGCGGGTTCACCACGATCATGAGCTCGGCGCCGGACTCGACCCCAGCGTCGAAGTGGGTCATCGAGCAGAGCCCGCCGTCGATGTAGTGCCGCTCGCCGATCCTCACCGGCGTGAAGAAGAGCGGCAGCGCGCACGATGCCGCGCACGCGAGCGAGACCGGAACCTCGGCGAAGCCAGGCCGACCGAAGACGACGCGATCCCCCGCGTCGAGGTCGTGCGCGACGATCCGAAGCGGACGCGGCATCCTCGAAAAGACGTTGGGGATGTCGCGCCGCGCGAAGAACTCCGCGAGCACGCGTTCGAACCGATCGAGGGTGAAGATCCCCGCAGGCAGCGTGTCCTCGATGCGATCGAGCTCCTCGATGAAGCGCTCGATGAAGCTCACCGGGATCGGCGTCGTCGTGCGCGGGTCGAGGCGCGGCAGCGCATGGCGCACGGCGAGGTAGACGCTCTTCATCATGCGCTGCCACTCGGCCGCGTCGACGCTCATCACGTGGTGTCGCTCGAGCGGGAAGAACGGGTCCGCAGGGTCGAGCAGCGCGCGGTAGAGGCGATTCGCCGAGATGCCGCCCGCGAGGCAAGCCGCGACGATCGCGCCGCTCGCGTGGCCCACGAACGACGAGAAATCGCTGAGCCCCTCGATGCCGTCCTCGAGCGCCGCGAGCGCGCCGACTTGATAGAGCGCGCCGCTCACGCCACCACCCGGGAGAGAGAGGGCGATCTTCCTCACGAGGGCTCCTCGCTGCGCGCGCGCTCGGCCTCACCACCGCGGAACAAGAAGACGAGCGCGCCGAGGAGCAACACCGAGACCCCGGCCCCGCCGGCCGCCATGGTCCACGGGACTGCCTCGAGGTCGGGCGCGAAGCTCGCGGCGAAGAACGGCATCGCGTTGAAGCCTGCGTGCATCGCGAACGACACGAGCAGCGAGCCCGAGCGAACGCGGAGGAACGCGAGCATCACGGCCGCGATCGCGATCGGCACGCACACCTGCCAGTGCAGATGGATCAGCGTGAAGAGCACCGTGCTGACGACGACAGCCTCGAGCGTGCGCGGCGGCGTCGAGACCTCGACCGGCGTGGGCGGTGGTCGCAGCGAGCTGCCCGACGGTGGCTCGTCGCCGCTCGAAAGGAACGGCAGCGAGAACACGCCCGTCGCGCGATGCGGAGCGCGCAGCGCTGTGAAGAGCGCCCCGCGGAAGAGGATCTCCTCGACGAAGGGGCCGAGCACGACCATCCCGAAGATGATCACTGCGAGCCTGCCCGGCGCCGCCGTGTTGAGCTCCGCCGCGATGTCGTCCGTGTCGCGCATGGGGAAGCGCTCGACGATGATCTCCTGCAGCTTCGTCAGCGGGAACGACACCGCGACGCCGAGCAAGAACGCGAGCGCGTAGGACGGCGCCGATGTGAGGCGCAGCCCGGTGTACGCGCGGATGCTGTGGTCTCGCGCGTAGACGCGGAGGATCGCGAACAGCGTGAGCCCGTACGCGATCGCCTGCGCTGCGATCAGCGTGACGAGGTTCACCGACCCGCGCAGCGAGTGGAGGAACGCAGCGAGCAGCGCGAGCGTGAACGTCGCCAAGAACGTCCAGCCGAGCGCGCCGAGCGCGGTCATCGGACGGACGTGACCAGGTCGGCGCGGCGGCGGGTTCGAGGATTCGCTCATTGTCTACGCGGGTGCGCCGGGACGCCGCGTTTCACCACGGTGTCCGTCCTGCACTCGTCCTTCGTCTCGGGGTAGTCGGCGGTGAAATGCAGGCCGCGGCTCTCTTGACGAGACGAGGCGCACGCGACGATGAGCTCGGCCACGGTCGCGATGTTCCGTAGCTCGAGCAGATCTCGCGTGACGAGGTGGCGCCAGTAATACTCGCGGATCTCTTCTTGGAGGAGCGAGATGCGCCGCGCCGCGCGCCGCAGCCGGCTGTTCGATCGGACGATGCCGACGTAGTTCCACATCGTGCGCCGCAGCTCGTCCCAGTCGTGGGTGACGACGACGGCCTCGTCGCTCGCGACCGCGCCGCCCGGATCCCAGTCGGGCACGCGAGGCTCGTCACCGCTCAAGAGATCGCTCGGGTTCGTCGCCATGCGCACCGCCGCGCGGTGCCCGAAGACCATCCCCTCGAGGAGGGAGTTCGACGCGAGCCGGTTCGCGCCGTGGAGGCCGGTGAACGCGCACTCGCCGATCGCCCAAAGGCCGGGGATCGTCGTCTGCCCGTGCAGGTTCGTCGTGATCCCGCCGCACATGTAATGCGCCGCAGGCACGACCGGGATGGGCTCGCTCGTGATGTCGATCCCCCACCGCTTGCACTCCGCCAAGATCGTCGGGAAGTGCTCCTCGATGAAGCTCTTCGGCTTGTGCGTGATGTCGAGCATCACGTTGTCCGAGCCCGTGCGCTTCATCTCGAAGTCGATCGCGCGCGCCACGATGTCGCGCGGCGCGAGGTCCTTGCGCGGGTCGTGCTTCTCCATGAAGGGCGTCCCGTCGGGGAGGCGAAGGATCGCGCCCTCGCCGCGCAGGGCCTCGCTGATGAGGAAGCTCTTCGCCTTCGGGTGGTAGAGGCACGTCGGGTGGAATTGGTAGAACTCCATGTTCCCGATCTCGGCGCCCGCTCGATACGCCATCGCGACGCCGTCGCCGGTCGCGACGTCGGGGTTCGTCGTATAGAGGTAGACCTTCCCCGCGCCGCCGGTCGCGAGCACCGTCGCCCGCGCGAGGTACGTCTCGACCTTGCCCGTCTGCTCGTCGAGCGCGTACACGCCGGCGCACATCTCGGGGCCGCCGAAGCGCGACAGCATGATGAGGTCGATCGCCGTCGTCTGCTCGACCACGCGGATGTTCGGGTTCACCGCGACGCGCTCGAGGAGCGCGCGCTCGACCTCGCGCCCGGTCGCGTCGGCCGCGTGCACCACGCGCCGCGCCGAGTGCCCGCCCTCACGCGTGAGCGAGAGCTGCCCGTCGTCGCGCCGGTCGAACACCGCGCCGCGCTCGATGAGCTCGCGGATGCGATCCGGCCCCTCGTTCGCGCAGATCTGGACGACGACCTCGTGGCAAAGCCCCGCGCCTGCGTCGAGCGTGTCGGCCACGTGCGACGCGGCCGAGTCCTCCGGATCCATGACGGCCGCGATGCCGCCCTGCGCGTAGAACGTGTTGCACGCCGCGCGTTCGCGCTTCGTCAGGAGCGTTACCGAGCCTCGCTCGGCGGCCCTCAGCGCGAAGGTCAGCCCCGCGATGCCGCTGCCGATGACCAAGAAGTCGCATTGCGTCGCCACGGCTTTGGAGTCTGCTTTTCTCGGATCCCGCGCGTCAAGCGCACAACGCTTGACGAACGAGAGCGATCGGACGAAAGCGTTGCACCCCAAGATGGCCGCGAGCTACTTCGACGTCGACGGCACGCTCGTCTCCACGAACCTCGTCCACCCGACGTTGTTCTACGTGCTCCGTCAGCCGACCCCGCTTCACTCCTTCGCCAAGCTCGCGAAGGGGCTCGCGCGCGCGCCGCTCATGGCCCTCGCCGAAATGCAGGACCGACGGCTCTTCAACGAGATGCTCTTCACGTCCTACGAGGGCATGAGTGAGGATCGCCTCGTCATCCTCGCCGAGGAGGCTTTTCGCAAGGTGATGAAGCCCGCGCTCCTCCAAGGCGCGCGCGACCTCATCCGCTCGTGCCTCGATCGCGGTCACGAGGTCGTCCTCGTCTCGGGCGCGCTCGACTTCATCATCAAGTACCTCGCGGCGCACCTCGGCGCGACCGACTACATCGCGAACCACCTCGAGTTGAAGGACGGGTACGCGACCGGCAAGCTCCTGCGCCCCGTCGTCGCAGGCCCCGAGAAGGCGAAGCTCATCCGCGATCACGCGCGCGCCCACGGCCACGATCTCGACGAGTGCTTCGCCTACTCGGACAGCTACTCCGACGTCCCCATGCTCAGCATCGTCGGCAACCCCGCCGCGGTGAACCCGGATCGGCGCCTGCGCTTGCTGGCGACGACCTATCACTGGCCCATCATCGAGCTCCCGCACCCATGAGCCACCCTTGCGTCGTCACCCTCGACAGCCGTAGCGCCCCTCGCACGCTCTTCTACGGCGATCAGCTCATGGACGTCGACCTGCCCACGGGCACGCGCGTCGTCTATCCGAAGCCCCCGCTCGCCGCGCTGAAGGACGTGGACGCCGCGATCCGCTACGCGATCAACCACCCCGAGAACAGCGAGCCTCTCTACGCGCTGCTCCGCCCCGGGATGAAGGTCACGATCGCGATCGACGACATCTCGCTGCCGCTCCCCCCGATGAAGCGGCCCGACATCCGCGAGCGCGTGCTCACCATCGTGCTCGATCTCCTCGACGATCACGGCGTCGACGACGTCGAGCTGATCATCGCGACGAGCTTCCACCGTCGCATGCGCGCCCCCGAGGTCCGCCACATGGTCGGCGACCGCATCATGGATCGGTTCTGGCCGCACAAGCTCTACAACCACGACGCCGAGGCCCCCGACGCGCACACGCACATCGGCACGACCGACCAAGGTGAAGAGGTCGAGATCAACCGGCGCGCCGCCGAGAGCGACCTCATCATCTACGTGAACCTGAACTTCGTGCCCATGGACGGCGGGCACAAGTCGGTCACCGTCGGCCTCTGCGGCTACAAGAGCCTGCAGGCGCACCACAACCCGCGCGTCATGCGCAACTGCCACTCGTACATGGACCCGGGCTCGAGCGAGCTCAACTCGTCCGTCGTGCGCATGGGCCGCGTCCTCCAAAAGACGAAGCGCGTCTTCACCATCGAGACGACGGTCAACAACCGCATGTTCGATCGCCCGCTCGAGTTCCTCGCCAAGAACGAGGACGACCTCACGAGCGCCGAGCGCACCGCCCTGCGCGGCCTCAAGCTCGCGCTCGACAAGACCCCACAGGGCCTGCGCCAAGCGATCTTCGATCGCGTGCCCGCGCCCTACGGCGTCACCGGCGTGTGGGCCGGCGAGACCGAGGCCGTGCACGAGCACACCATCAAGCGCAGCTACGACCAGTACCTCGTGCCGGTCGTCGGCCAGGCCGACATCCTCATCTCGGGCGTGCCGTACATCAGCCCGTACAACATCCACGCCTTCCTCAACCCGCTGCTCGTGCAGGTGATGGCGAGCGGCTACCTCTTCAACCTCTACAAGGGCGTCCCGATGGTGAAGAAGGGCGGCACGATGATCGTGCTCCACCCCTGCACCGACAAGTTCGACAACGAGCAGCACGCCCCGTACATCGAGTTCGTCCACCGCATCCTCCCCGAGACGCGCGACGCGATGGAGCTCCACAAGCGCTTCGAGAAGAAGTTCGCGTCGAACCCGGCCTACATCAAGATGTACAGGAGCGGCCACGCGTACCACCCCGCGCACGCCTTCTTCATGTGGTACTGGGGCGAGGCCGGTCGCCAACACCTCGGCCGCACGATCGTCGTCGGCGCCGACAACGAGTACATCCCGAAGCTCCTCGGCTGGGAGACCGCGCGCACGATGGATGAGGCCCTCCGCATGGCGCGCACGACCGCGCCGCCACGCCCCGAGATCCTCGCCCTCCACGTCGCGCCGATGATGATGGTCGAGATGTTCGCCGACAAACCACCGCGCTCGCTCCAGGGCTTCAGCGAGCCCCCGCCGAGCTATCGCTGACTCTCCTCCCGCGCGAGCCCGCGCTGCCGCCGCGACAAAGCACGTCGTTCGGTGAAACTCGGCCCCCGCGAAAGCGCCCCCCCGCCACCCGCCGCGCGCGCCCCCCCGCGCGCCCCGACGCTGCCACCGCGACAAAGCACGATCGTTCGGTGAAACTCGGCCCCGCGAAAGCGCCCCCCCGCGCCAGCCTCCGCCGAGCCCGCGCTGCCGCCGCGACAAAGCACGATCGTTCGGTGAAACTCGGCCCCCGCGAAAGCGTCCCCCCGCGCCAGCCTTCATTGACTATTTTGTAACCACCCTCCCCACCGAACGACGCGCTCTTGATCGCTTCGCGTGCGGCCTGGCCTCGTGTCTCCCACCCCCGGTGTGCGACGCTCCCGCGCCATGCGACGATTCGAATGCACGGAGGGTGACAGCCAGAAGTTCTGGGAGGTCGACGTCGTCGGGACCAAGCTGCGCGTTCGCTTCGGCAAGCTCGGCACCGACGGTCGGCTGAACGAGAAGCCCTGCCCGACCAAGGCCGACGCCCAAGGCGAGGCGGAGAAGCTCGTCCGCGAGAAGCTCAAGAAGGGTTACAGGGAGGTCACTTCCGGCGAGGCCGCGCCCGCGAAGCCCGCGACCGCGAAGGCCGACAAGCCCGCGAAGGCCGACAAGCCCGCGAAGGCCGCGAGCGCGAGCAACGCCCGCGAGGCCGTTTGGCGAAACCCCACCGATCGCGACGCGCTCCGCGTTTGGGCCGACGAGCTCGCCGCCGCCGGCGATCCGCGCGGCGAGTTCATGCAGCTGCGGCTCCTCGAGTCCCCGACCAACGCCCAATCCGAGAAGGCCGCCGCCCTCGAGAAGAAGCTCGGCGGGAAGCTCACCGGCGCCGCCCGCCCCTTCTTGGACTACTGGACCTTCGACTCTTACGGTCTTGTCAGCATGGTCCACTGCGACGGCCACAAGCTCTTCGACGGCTGGGAGCACATCCTCGCGTTGAGCCCGCGGCTCACCGTGTGCTGGACCACGCTCCGCAAGCAGACGATGGCGACCGCGCAGAAGGTCGCGCAGCTGCCGCTCCACCAGCTCTATTTCTTGCGGATCGAGTCGGGCCTCACCGATCGCGCGCTCGCCGCGATCGCTCCCGCCCTGAAGGGCCTCCGCCACTTCAGCATCGCCTCGACCGACGTGACGCCGGCGGGCCTCGACGCCGTCGCCTCCTCGCTCACCGAGCTCGAGTTCCTCTGCCTCGCGCCGCCCGTGAGCCGCCTCAACGACACCACAATGTGCAACGAGTTCGTCGATGTTCTGGTGAAGAACCCGGCGTTCCACAAGCTCCGCGCGGTCCACTTCTTTCGGCACGGCTTCCCCGACGCCGAGCACCGCGCGAAGCTCGAGCGCTTGCCCTCGAAGCCGCACTACATCGACTCGTTCAGCCCACCGATCGAGGCCGACGTGATCGAGTCGTGGATGCGAGGCGAGACGTGAGCTGACGATGTTCCGCGAGGCCGCACGCGAAGACGTCATCGTGCTCACCTCGCGCGAGCTCGGACTGCTCGCGCGATTGAAGAGGACCCTTCGCAGTCTGGCGCGCCCGACCGCTGTCCTCTTCGGCCTCTTCGCCGCGCCTGTTCTCCTGCTCTCGCTCGTCCTGATCTTGGCCGGCGTCCCGCTCACGTTCTTGCTGATTGGCTGCGGTGGGACGTTCGGGCTCTTCATCCTCTCCTCGCTGCTTTCGTTCGCGCGCGCGTTCGGACAAACGAGCGACGCTTCGGCTCTGCTCCCCCGCGCGCTCTCGCTCCACACCGACAAGATCGAGGTCGTGCCCCGCGAGGGCCCGACCACGGCCCATCGCTGGAGCTACATCCAGGCGTACAGCCTGCAAAACGACACGATCATCCTCGTGCTCACGCTCGAGCCTCGCACCGAGTGGATCCTCACGCGCGCCGCGGTCGGGCCCGCCTTGTTCGATCGCATCGCGACCCTCCTCGAGGCGAACCGAGTCCCGCGCCTCTAGCTGGCAGGATCCTAGCGACGCTGGCCAAGGGCAGCGGCCGCGCCCGCGCCCTGCGCTTTCGAAGCGACAACCGCACGCGATCGCGCTGTCCATAGGGGCCAGATGCCCCCGCCGCAGAAGGACCTCTCACGATCCAGCGCACCCTCGAGGGTCGCGTCTGGGATGGAACTCGCAAGAACGGCACCTCGCTCGCGAGCGCGCTCACGACCGTCCGCGAGGGCTACTCGCGCTTCTGGGAGCCGCTCACCGACGTCGCCGATCGGCTGCTCGCGGTCCTCTCGTCCAAGTCGCCCAAGACCTGGATCGAAGTCGTCGGCGCGGGGGCTCGCGCGTGGTCGCCGCCCGTGCGCGACGCGTTCCTCCTCATCGCCGGCTACACGACGCACTGGCACTCGCGCTGGGACCATCAATACGAAGCGAAGGCCGCGGCCATGAGCGAGGCGATGAACGCGCTCGCGACCGCGGTCGGCCCCGCGACCGACAAGACGGTGCGCATGCGGCTCTCGGCGTGGGGCTACGCAGCGGCGAAGAGCCTCGCGCTCCCGAAGGAGCTGCCGACGACCGTCGAGGACGCGCTCGCGCTCTACGCGACGCTCGGCCTCACGAAGGACACGCTCGCGCTCGGCAAGTCAGCGGGCGCGGCCGCGCGCGGGCTGCCCGCGCCGCTGCGAGCCTTCTATGCGGCGCACGGCAGCTTGGGCTCGCGCACCATCGTGCGCGAGAAGTCGCTCGCGTCGAAGACGAAGTCGCTCGCAGCGTGGCGCAAGATCGCGCTCGAAGATCTCGAGGACGACGTCGATCGCGGCACGCTCCATCCGCAGAACCTCACGCCGAAGGCTCTGGCGCTCGGCACGACCTCGTCGGGCGACGTCTATTTCCTCGACGTCGGGCTCGACCTCGGGACAGAAGAGCCGCCTGTGTTTCGCTTCTCCCATGACGAGGGCCACTCCGAGATCGTCGCGAGCACGCTCGGCGCGTTCATCGCCGGAGAGGTCCTCGCAGCGGCGATCGCGGACGGGCCTCTCGCCTCGAAGCTCGAGCGGCTGCGTGCGAAGGATCGCAAGCGGATCAAGCTCCCCGCCGCGCTCGCGAAGGCTCCTCGGTGAGCCCCACCCACCCCTGGCGCGCCGTCGCTCTCGCGCTGTGCGTGGGCTGCGGCCCGGCGAAAGAGGACGCAGCGCGCGCGCCCACGTCGAGCGTGACGATGACGTCGCCGTCGATCGCGAGCGCGTCCTCGACCCCCGAGCCTCCGCCTCGCGCGCCGGTGGTCTGCACGCTTCGCGACAAGACCTTGCCCGAGCTCGGGTTCACGCTGCGCGTCGACGACGCGGCCGCGCCGTTCGCTGACACGACGCCCACGGGCGTCCTCGGCATCTTGCGCCCGCAGCAGTCCACCGAGGTCAGCATCGCTGCGAGCCATCCAGGCCCGCCGCCGACGCTCGGCCTCCACCTCGAGTCGACCGCGCTCGCGCTCGACGGCCGCGCCGACACCGCGTCGATCGCGCTCTACGCCGCGAAGCCGATGGTGCTCGGCGGCATGATCATCCCGACCGATCGGCTCACGCTCGTCGAGGCCTCAGCGGACGGCGTGACCGTCGAGCCGAAGCTCGGCGCCACGATCGCGCTGGCAGCGCCAGTCCGCGCGCGGGTCCCTTGCGCCGACCTCCGTCTGCGATCGCCGACGTTCGATGGTTTGGTGGACCTCCCCGCGAAGCCACAGCGCCGCGCGGGGCTTCGGGCGAAGAAGACCGTGAGCCTCGGCGTCGAGATCGGTGGCGGCGGCATCGCCGCGCGAATCACGCCGATCTCGGACACCGCGGTCGAGGTCCTCGAGACCCGTGGCCGCGCGACGCGCATCGCCTACTTCGATCTCGCGTGGATCTTCGGCTGGGTCGCGACCAGCGAGCTCGGCCCCGCCCCGCAAGAAGACACCGCGACTCGCCGCGCCTGCGACGAGGGCGTGATGGGCGCGCCCGATCGCGAGCCGCTCGATCGCGTCGCCTGTCCGAAGGACGTGCCGCTCCTCGCCGAGGTCGGTGGCGTGCGCTCCGTCGTCGGCCGCGTCCGCGCGAACGCGCACCTCGTGCCGCTCGCGCGCGAGGCAGGCTTCACCGTGGTGCGCGTGCCTGGCGATGTCATCCACGCCGCAGAAGGCGCGCGCTGGCTCGTCGCCGACAAGGACCTCGAGGGCTGCCCGACCGTCCGCGAACCCGCGAGCCTGTTTGATGCCCCCACGCAGTGAGCTCTCAGGGCAGCCCGATCATCAGGAAATTCCGGTCCTGCGTGAGCACCGCGAAGCCGTCGCTGGTCGCGCGGATCGCGCGCGGGATTCGACCCGTGAACTCCGAAGACGTCGTCGCGGCGTCGCTCAAGCGGATCCCGTGCTGCCCGTTCGCTGCGTCGATCAGCACGAGCTCGGGTGATTTCGCAGCGCCCACGAGCACCGAGCCCGCGCCGTTCACCGAGACCGACGACGGCGAGAACGGGAGCGACACGAGGTCGAAGGTCTTCGCGTCCCTGCTGATCCCGAGCGTCGAGCCCATGAGCACCGCGATCACCATGATCGAATCGCCACCCGCGACCTGAATCGAGCCCGCGCCCTGGAGCGCCGTGGGCAACGTCACCTGAGCCGTCTGCGTGAGCTCGGTCCCCGCGGAGTCGAGCTTGAGCTCCGTGAGGTGGTCGACCGCGATCACCATGATCGACTGCGGATCTCGCGGGCTGAAGATGAAGCCGATCGACGCGATGTTCGCGTTCGAAGGGATGGGGAGCGGCGGGATGATGAGCGTCTTGCCGGTGCTGTTGTTCACCGCCTTGAGGTTGCCGTCCGCGCCTCGCGACATGCGCAGCGTGACGCCGCTCTTCGTCGTGACCGAGCCGAGCCCCGAGCCGACGTCGACCAACTTGGGCTTCGCCGTGCTGCTGAAGACCGCGTTGCCGGCGCTCCCCATCCCGACGATGTAGCCCGCGCCCGCGTAGCCACCACCGAGCCGAACCGACGTCGTCGAGCTGAGCGCCGGCGTCGTCACGGTCGTGTTGTCCGCGGTGTTGTGGCTCACCGCGATGACGTCGGTGCCCGAGACCGTCAGGAACCCGAGCTGTCCCTTCGACGAGACCGCGAAGTCGAACGTCTCGACGAGCCGCGGCGACACGATCGACGTGATGCACGCGCTCGTCGCGCCGCAGGTCGCGGCGTCGAAGTGCGCCGCCGCGCTCGCGTCGCACGTCGCGTCGCAGATCGCAGCCGACCCGATGACCTTCACGCCAGCCGCGGCGGTGGTGAAGGCTTCGAGCGAAATGGTTACATCGCTGTCAGTCGTGCTGTCGGCCTCGACGAGCGACCAGCTGTCCGCGCCGCGGACCCAGACCTTCACGTCGTCACCTGCGTCCCCGAAGCGCGCGACCGCGCCCGCGTCGAACGGCAGCGTGAGCGTCGCGGCCTTCTCGAGCGCGCCGTCGCTCCCGACCTCGACCTGCAGGCCGACGCGCTCCGAGAGCTCGGGGAGCGGCTCGCCGTCGAACGTCGAGCGCAGCCACACCTCGACG
Organism: Polyangiaceae bacterium; assembly: GCA_046351325.1. GTDB lineage: Bacteria > Myxococcota_A > Polyangia > Polyangiales > Polyangiaceae > Xiheicaenibacterium. The sequence goes on from JAXLYR010000004.1 coordinate 447,827, forward strand.
TCGTCGGAGAGCGCGCCCGCTGGGATCACCAGCTTCACGCCCTCGAGGTCAGTGCCCTCCTTGCCGACGAGCTCACCGCCCTCGGCGCCGATGACGGCGCGGACCTCGTTCTCACCCTCGGGCGTCGGGTTCGGGGTCTCCGTCGTGTCGTCGGAGCACGCTGCGAGACCCATCACGACCAAGGAAGCGAGCGCGAGTGACTTCATCATCCCTTCAGGGTCGTGCCTGAGGACCCATCAGGGAACGGAACCCCCGTCGATGTCGCTCATAGGCGTGGGCTATCGATTGGCCCTCAGGTGCCGGCCTGAAACTGGAACCGCGCGAGGACGCCGGCGTCGACGGAGTACACTTTGGGGTCGGTCTCGGACGGGCTGCTGAACGTGAGCTTGGAGGGGACCTTACCGCTCATCTCGACGCCCACGAGCGTGAAGTTCCAAGACAGGTCTTTGACCACTTGGGGTAGCTGCTTGATCTCCGACTTACGCCCAATCAAAAACCGGAGAGCGCTCGCGGACTTGCCAATAGGAAACCCATAGAGGTCGTTCGAGCGGTAGGTGTTGGAGCCTATTCCGACGAGCTCGCTCTGGTCGCCCCACGAGGCCTTGAGATCGAGTGTGGCCTTGCTCTGGGAGTCTTCGAAGCGCATCCAAGGCACCTTCACGGCCTTCTGGGAGTAGCTCTGGAGCGCCGCAGGCAGGGGCTGACCTGTGCCGCTCGCGAGCGTGCTCAGCGTGGCGAGCAAGATTTTCCCGGTGGTCATCTCCTTCCACCGGGTGCGCAGCGTCTCCATGCGCCATTGCTTTGCGTAGTTGAAGATGTTGTCCAGCGTGAGGTCGATCTGGACCTTGCTGGTGTCTTTCTTCTTCTCGTTGTCCTTCGTCTTCTCGTTGAAGCGCCGAATGGCCTCGGCGATTCGGTCGTTTTCCCACATGCAGGCGCAGGCTCGCGCGACCGCCTTGCAGAGCAGAGCGTCGTGGATGGCGCGCGCCTCGTCGGGTGACGCCGGCGATTGCATCATTGCGTAGGTCAGGATGCCGTTGTTCTCTCGGACCGTCCCGCCGCGTGGGTCGGAGTCTTTGATGGACGTCTGAAGCCCGCTGAGGATGGTGTAGTCCTCTTGAGACAAGAGCATCGGCGCTGTGACCTTCGACAGGCTGAGTCCGCACTCGTGGGAGATCGTCCCGACGAAGATGGCGCCCATCTCTGTCTTACAAGCGCAGTTCGCCGGTTGAGCCGAGCCCCGCACCTTGGAGGTCCAGTTGGCGTTGAGCAGCGCCTCACGCATGAGCGGGTCCTCGGCGATGGCGATATACGCGTACAGCACCTCGAGGTCCGTCTTCGACTTCTTGTTCGTTAGATACTTGAGGATCTTGTATCCAGCGAACCCGTTGCCGCCCGAGTTCATGTTCTCGACGCGCGCGGGGAACTGGAAGTTATAGGCCGGCTTGCCCGCGACGGTGAACTCCTTCTTGAGCGCCGCTTTCCCGTCATCGGTCCCGTCGCTCAGCTCGTCCAGGCTCTCGACTGAATAGCGCGGGCGGACCGTCAGCCACTTGTTGTCGCGCAGGATCCAGCCGTAGCCGTGGTGATAGTTGTCGCAGTAGACGACCATCGGGTTGTCGTCGTCGCTGAGATCGACAATCTGGTAGGTCGCGATCCACGCGGTGCCGAGCTTCTCGTATTCGATCGAGATCCCACACAGCTCGAAGGCCTTGCGGATTCGCTCTTCGCTCTCCGCCGAGCTGTCGCGAGCCTCTTTCCAGGGCTTGTGCGCTCCCAAGCCGTGGCCGATCCCCATCGTCAGGACGTTGCCATCATAGGTGTTGATGGCAGAGGGAGAGCCGCCCTCGAGGACCATGCATTTGGCGGCTGTCAGCGACGGATTGCCGAGCGCGGTGCCGAGCGCCTTCTCGAGCGACTCGAGCACCTGAGTGCACATCCATTTCGCGTAGTCGGTGCCGTCGTTCGGGTAATAGGACCAGCCGTAGCCGGCGCAGACCTTCTTCGTACCGCTCGGCGGCTGCCACTCCGTCCAGAGCCAGCCATGATTGCCATTCCCCGGGGGAGGCTTGGGGACTGGCAAATGACTCCTCACCGCCTTGACGCCGTCGATGATCTTCTTGTCGGTAGCGTTGTTCTTGTCGAGGCGCCTGACATACGGCAGTCGAAATCCGCGGACCAAAGCCAGGTTGGTCGGCCCTTCGACGAGGCCCTCTTTCGCCGCGACCTCATCCCCGTCGGCGTTCTGAGGCAGCCAATTGCGCCGCTTGTGTTCGTCCTGTGAGAGCTCGATATCGGTGAGCGCAGGCTTGGCGGCGGGGGCTTTGTAGGGTTGGCGCTCGGCCTTCTTGATCGTGTCGGTCGAGATCTTCCAATTCGGGATCGCGATCGGGTTCTGGCCAGTGCCGCCTTGACCCTGCGGGGCAGCGACGACTGGCGCCGCAGGCGTGTTGCCGTCGTCGATGAAGTAGTTGGCGAAGATCTCTTTGAAGCTCAGCGGATCAGCCATCAGACGCCTCCGGCCGATGGATCGGTCGGCGGTTGCTGGGCGGGAGTGTCCGCGCCTGCCGCGGGCTCTTGAGGCGTATCGCCAGCTCCGCCAGCTCCGCCGTCTGCGCCGTCGTCACTCTCGGCCGGGTCGAGCATGGGCAGTGGGATGTGGGTGACGAACTCGTCCTCGCCCTCGAGCGCGAGCTCGTCGAGCGCCGTCCAGCTTTCGAGCAAATCCTCCATCGCGGTTCTCCGATTGCGTCAGTGCGTGTGAATCTCGTCCAACTTGGTCGCTGTGTCGGCGTCGAGCTCATCGGCGTCGCGACCGACCAACCGAGTCGGGCTCATGAACTGGCTCTTGAAGTTGCGCAGCGCCGACTTGAAGGCTTGGTTCTTCTCGTCGTCGATCGGACCGCGATAAAAGCCCAAGTTCGCGAGTCTCGTCTTCGCGCCCTTTACGGTGTTTGGAGCCTCGATGGTCTCGAAGCGCACGTTGAACACCCGCGTCGGCCCAGTCGGGTATTCGTCGACCCAGACGGTGACCTGCGCGGTCTCCGCTTCCTTTGGGATTTGCCGGTCGATGACGCCCTCCTCATCGGTCTTTCCCTCGAAGGTCTTCCCCGCGGCCAGGATCTCGTAGCGCTTTGCCTCGTGAACCCGGAACTCGCCGTCGGCCACGCGCAGGTTGAGGCGGCGCGTCTCCTCTTGTTCGTCGGAGTCGCTCTTCGCCTGTTCGCCCTCGAAGCTCGCCAGGTTGATCTTCGACGACAGGAGCTTGGCCTCCTTCTCGAGCGAGAGAGAAGCGTTCTCGGCGACGAACCGCATCTTCTGGGAGAGGATCTTGACCTCTTTGTCGATGTCGAGAGATGGGCCATCCCCCTTCACCTTGATCTGCTTGGCCCCGAGCTTCACCGCGTCGCCCACGAGCTCGATGCCCTTCGGCGTGAGCTTCAGCACGGTGTCGCCGCAGCGGAGCTCTATGCCCCTATCGGCTTTGAGGGTCAGGCGCCCCGAGGCCGTGAGCTCCTGATCGCCGTAGACGTGAATCGAGCCGAGACCATGGTCGCTGCCCTTCTCGCCGATGACGGCGGTGACCTGATTGCCACCCTTCAGTGAGAGGTTGTTCGAGGCCTCGAGCGCGAGGTCCGCTTTCCCCTTCAAGCTGACGCCGCCGCCCGCGCGAAGGACGAAGTCACCGCGTGTGCCGATGATGCGGTTGCACATCGAGAGATCGTGGTGGATGCCGTCGACCTGGACCTTGAGGTCGCCGCCCACCTCCTCGTGGCGGTTCTGCCCGACGGAGCTGTATTGGTCTTGAAAGACCTGCTCCCGCAGCGATCGGCCGACGTGGGTCTCCATGTCACGCTGCGCGCGGAGCTGGAGCTTCTCCTGGTCCGCGATGTCGTGGAACGACAGCTCGTTGTAAGCGGGTTGACCGGGGCGAGCGTTGACGGACTGGGTGCGAAAGCCGCTGATCCGGTCGTCTTTGAAGGGCATCGGGTGGGTGCTGTTTCGCGCGGCCCCGAGGACGACTGGGCGCTCTTCGTCTCCGCCCAAGAAGCCGACGACGACCTCCATCCCGACGCGCGGCACGAACTGTGAGCCCCAGCCCGTGCCGGACCAAGGCTCGAGCGTCCGCATCCAACACGAGCTGAACTCGTCGTGGTTGCCGTAGCGGTCCCAATGGAACTGGACTTTGACGCGACCGAGGTCATCCGAATAGACCTCACGCCCGGCCGGCCCGACGACGACTGCGGTCTCGAGGACCTGTCGCACGACACGTCTCGGACGCGGGGGCCGATGCACCACGTCAGCGGGCACGCACTGGAAGCGGTTCTGATAGGTGAGCTTGCCCGAGTGACGCTTGCGAGCCTCCGGGATGTGGCCCGCGTGGTCGACACGGACGAGCGCATATTCCTGGTCGAAGTGGGCTTGTTGGTGCCCCTCCAAGGTGAAGCGCCGTCCGGGCTGGAGCCGTCGACAGGTGCTGGTCCCCGCGTAGGTTCGGGCGCGACGATTGAGCTGCTCGAAGCGGCGCTGCACGTGCTCGTTCTGAAACTGAAGCTCGACCGCGGCCGCCATCGTGTGCGACTGGGCGTACTCGTAGACCTCGAGCTGCGTGTCCGCCGTCAGCGGCGCTTCGGCCTCGGTGGCGTCGAGCTCTTCGACGAGGCCGTCGCCGCCCACACGCAAGCGCTGGTCGAGGAGCGGGCGTCGGAAGTCGTAGTCCCGTTGGAGCAGAGCGTTGGGGCGCAGCGATCGATCGAGGGCGATCGACGCGACGTACTCACCGCGCCCGCCGCCCTCGTTCGGGGTGAAGCGCAAACTGGGCGACGAGCCAGCGTCGTCGTCAGCGTCGCCCGCTTGGATCGCCGGGTAGGTCGCCGCGTCCGCGAACACCACGGTGTCCTCGGCGGGGGCCTCGGGGGAGGCGCCGTCCTCGGCGTCGAAGTAATAGAAGAGCCCGTCTTCGGCGAGCACCCGAGACACGAAGTCGAAGTCGCTCTCGAGGTGTTGGACGCAATAGGTCCGCTTGGCGAGCTTGTGGCTGAGGTCCCATCTGCAGGGGACGCCCGCTTGCTCGAGGACCCGAGAGACGATCTGCTGCGTATCCAGGTCCTGAAAGATGCGGGAGTTGACGCGTCGCTTGAGGAGCGAGAGGCGCGGCACCACGCGCAGGCGAAGCCGAAACGCGTCGGAGCCGGTGCCCGATACGCGCAGGCCAGCGACGACACCGGCGACCAAGCGGCGCGTGCCCTGGTACTCGACGGTGAGGCTCGCGGGCGAACCGAGGGACAAGCCCTCGATCGAGCTGGGGTCGCCCTCGACGTGGACGAGCACATCGAAGCGAAACGGAGAGGACAGAGCTTCGGAGCCCCGGAAGGATTGAACTACGAGGCTGCGCGCGCGAAGCGCTGGCAATCGCAGAGAAAACGAGGCCTGGCCATCCGCCATGTCCAACATACGCGACGCTCCATCGAATGTTCCTGCTGTCGGCAAGCGGACCACTCTAGCAGCACGCCGCGCGCTCCCGAGGTGGGCGCTTCGTTGAAGGATCAGGCCGTGGGGCTCCGCGAAGGGTTGCGGTGGAACTGCTTGCGGCGCGCGGATCGATCTTCCAGGCTGCGGGCCGCAACGGGGAGCGAGCCTTGAAGCCCGGTGACCACATCGATCGGTACCGCGTCGAGGACGTCCTCGGTGAGGGCGGCATGGGGCGCGTCTATCGGGCCTACGACGAGCGGCTCGATCGCTGGGTCGCGATCAAGGTCCTGCTCGGCGAAGACGAGAACGACGCGAAGGCTCGGCTCATCCGCGAGGCTCGCGCTGCGGCCAAGCTCGACCACCCGAACGTCGTGTCGGTGTTCGACGTCGGCGAGCACGACGGCAGCCCCTACGTCGCGATGGAGCTCATCGAGGGTCGCAGCCTGCGCTCGATGATCGGCGACGCGACGGTCGACCCCAACGAGCGCGTGCGCGTGATGACCGAGGTCGCGCGCGCGCTCGCGGCCGCACACGACGCAGGCATCGTCCACCGCGACATCAAGCCCGAGAACATCCTCGTGCGGCCCGACGGCCGAGTGAAGGTCCTCGACTTCGGCATCGCGCGCAGGTCGCGCGCAGCCTCCGACCCGAGCGCGCCCTCGAGCGAAGCGACGCTGTCGACGCTGACCGCCGACGGCGTGAAGGTCGGGACGCCCACGTACATGGCGCCCGAGCAGATCCGCGGCGGCGAAGTCGACGGTCGCATCGATCAGTTCGCCTGGGCGGTGACGACCTACGAGCTCTTCGTCGGACACCCGCCTTGGGGCGGCGACTCGATGGCCCTCATCGCTGGCATCCTGACCGAGGATCCGGCGCCTCCGCCCGCCGAGGCTCGCATGCCACACGGCTTCGCGGGCGCCGTGCGCAAGGCCCTCTCGAAGAAGCCGGACGAGCGCTTCAAGTCGATGCACTCGCTCCTCAAGTCGATCGACGGCAAGGCAACGCCGTCGTCCGCGCCGCCGCCTCGCGCGCATCACCAGCCGCAGCAACACGCGCCCGGTCGCGGCCCGACGCACCTCTACGCGAACGCCGAGCCGCGCATCGCGTACGTGCCTCAGCCAGGCTTCGCGCCGCCGCAGCAGGTCGCTCAGCAGAGCGCGCCGCAGTCGAACACGACGCTCTTCTCACGCAGCTACTCCACGCAGGAGATGACCGACGTCTTCGATCGGGCGCTCGCGTTGCAAAAACGACGTTATACCTACGACGAGGTCCGCGACGCCGCGCGCGAGGTCGGCGTCGACGACGCCTCGATCGATCAGGCCATGCGCGAGCTCGCGAGGCGCCGCGCGATCCAGCCGCCGAAGCCCGTGCAGATCGCCGACATGGCGAAGATCAAGCGGCTCGGCGCGATCTGGGGCGTCTTCACGACGTTCTTCTTCCTGCTGAATCTCTTCTCGAGCGGCTCGAACTGGTGGTTCCACATCGTGTCGGTCTGCATCGGTCTGCCGTTCGGCTTGATGATCGTGCGCGAGCTCTTCCCCAGCTCGAAGGGCAGGGCGACCTACGCGATCAAGGACGCGCAGATGGCGAACGACGTGCAGCGCGTGACGGCGTATCTCGGCACGCGCGACTACCAGCCGCACCACGAGCAGGTCCGCGTCGCGTCGCCACACGCGGGCTATGGCAGCGCCGCCGACGCCGAGCGCGAGGCCGCGGCCGCCTACGAGGCCGAGGTCGCCGCGCACGAGCGCGCTCGCAGGTGATGGCGGTCGCCGAGTCGGCGCGCCGAGCTCGTGTCAGGCACGTCGCAGTGCGTCGTCCGTGCCGCCCATGGCGAGCAATCTGTCGATCACCGAGGACGCCCCGCAGACCGTGACGTCCTTCGCTGAGCTCGCCGAAGAGGCGAAGCACACCCTGAAGTTGGCCTGGCCGCTCGCGCTCGGGTTCATCGGGCACAACCTGATGGGCATGGTCGACACGGCGATGGTGAGTCGCCTCGGCAAGACCTCGCTCGCGGGCGTCGGGGTCGCGAACGGGCTCTTCTTCACGCTGTCGATCACCGGGATGGGGATCGTGACGGGCCTCGACCCCGTGATGTCGCAGGCCGTCGGCGCAAAGGAGGGAGCGCGCGTGACGGCCGCGTACCGCGCGGGGCTGCGCCTCGTGGGTTTGCTCGCCATACCGACGATGCTCGCGGTCCTCGCGTCACCGATGCTGTTGCCGCTCTTCGGGGTGAGCGCGGCGATCACCAGCGAGGCCGTGCGGTTCCTCTCGGCGCGCGCGATCGGCGTCGTGCCCTTCCTGATGTTCGGCGCATTTCGATGCACGCTGCAGACGCGCGGCGTGACGAAACCCGTGCTCCACGGAGCGATCCTCGCGAACGTCGTCAACATCGCGCTGAACCCGCTGCTCATCTTCGGCGACGGCGCGCTGGCGCGCGTGGGTCTGCCGCCGATCGGCTTTCACGGGCTCGGCGTCGTCGGTTCGGGGCTCGCGTCGACGGTCGCGACGTTCGCGCAGATGGTCGTGCTCTATCGCGCCGTGCGTGGGCTCGCGCCGCTCGAGGGTGGCGGTGACACCGACGTGCGCGTCTCGCGCATCGCGGCGATCGGCCTGCCGATCGGGCTCACGATGCTCGCCGAGATCGGCGCGTTCACCGTGGTCGCGATCCTCGCAGGCCGCATCGGCCCCGAGGCCGCGAGCGGTCACCAGGTCGCGATTCAGCTCGCGAGCATCACGTTCACCGCGACGCTCGCCGTCGGCAACGCGACTTCGGTGCGCGTCGGGCAGGCGGTCGGGCGCGGCGATCCGTCGGGTGTGCGGCGCGCCGGCTGGGCGGGGCTCGCCCTCTCGGCGCTCTACATGTCGATGACGAGCGTGATGTTCCTCACGCTCGCCTCGCAGCTCGCGAACATCGTCGCGGCCCAACCCGAGATCGTCGCCGTCGCGATCCCACTCATCCACATCGCGGCTGCGTTCCAGCTCTTCGACGGCGCGCAGGTCGTGGCGAGCGGCGCGCTGCGAGGGCTCGGCGACACGAAGTTCTCGCAGCTCGCGAACACCATCGGCTACTACGCGATCGGGCTGCCGATCTCGGGCGCGCTCGCGTTCGGTGCAGGGCTCGCCGAGCGCGGGCTCTGGTGGGGGCTCTGCGCTGGGCTCGCGTCCGTCGCGATCCTCCTCGTCCTGCGCTTCAAGCGGAAGTCGAGCGAGCCGATCGTGCGGACGGGCTAGGGGGACCTCGAACGGCCGCGTTATGCGGACCTCGAACGGCCGCGTTATGCGGACCTCGAACAGCTGCGTTGCGGCCTGGCTGCGTTATGCGGACCCCGGGTGGCCGCGTTATGCGGACCTCGAACGGCCGCGTTATGCGGACCTCGAACGACCCCGTTATGCGGACCTCGGCTGGTTCGCCAGCACGCTGGGCACTTCGCGCCGCGCAGGCTTTCACCGAACGATCGTGCTTTGTCGCGAGAGTGAGCACCGCCAGATATGGGCGTGTTGGAGGGGGCCGCTCGCGCCGCGACAAAGCACGATCGTTCGGTGAAAATCGCCCGCGCTTGCAGCGACCAAACCCACCGCGCCAAGCGGAGCCGGGCGCGCTATGCGGGTCTGGAACCTCTCGCCACCTAACTCACTCGCAGCCGAGCGGCGCGACCCAGACTGACTCGTCGCCGGTGCCGGCGAACAGCGCCCCGTCGACGACTGCGAGCGGCCCGGTGCTCTGCGCGAAGTCACCGTCGAGCACCGACCACGTGTGGCCCTCGTCGATCGAGACGTAGACGCCCTCGGCGCCCGTGACCTCGCCGAAGAAGTACGCGCCCGGCGACACGCTCGCGAAGAGCACACCGTGCGACGACGCGACGCCACCGACGTAGAGGCCCTCGAGCCCGCTCGGCTCCCAGCTCGCGCCCGCGTCGTCCGAGCGGACTACGCCGCCCGCCGCGCCCGGCGCGAAGAGGTGCATCGGCTCGTCGCTCGCGGCCTCGAGTCGCGTGACCCGACCGCGCGGCCCCACATCCGCTGCCGAAGCCTGCTGCCAGTTGATCCCGTGATCGACGGAGAGGAACGCGCCGTCGTGCGCGGTCGTCGCGATGAGCGCGCCGCCAGCCTCGCTGAGGCTCGTGATCCACGGCGTGTATTTGTGGTTGTAGCAATCCGTGAAGGTCCTCGGCAGCGAGCTCATCGGCAGCGGCACCCACGTCGCGCCGTCGTCGTTCGACGACCAGAGCGCCGACGTGAAGTCCTGGGACGAGCACTGCACGCCGGCCCCGCTCGTGATCCCGATGACGAGGTTGTCGTTCACCGAAGCTACAACGTTGATAAACTTATTCTGGAGTCCGAAGGGGAGCGGCTGCTCCGTGAAGGTCGCGCCGTCGTCCTCGGACACGAGCAGGCCCGCGCCGCTGCCCGGCATGAAGACCTTGCCGTGCAGCGAGGTGATCGCGTTCTCGTCGACCCACACCATGAGGTCGCTGCCGTCCGCCCGAGTCGGCCGCGTCCACGTCGCGCCGCCGTCGGCGCTCCGCAGGATGCCGCCCGTCGTGTACGCGAAGAGCGCCTTGTCGGTGGTTACGAGCCAGTAAATCGAGTCGGCGAGCACGGGCAGCCGCGTCCACTCGGAGGTCGGGCTCGTCGTCGCGAGGATGCCGTCGGCCGCGGCGAAGACGCGCTCGCTGTTCGCCGCGAGCGAGGTCGTCGAGAACGACGCGCCCGCCGGGACGTCCTGCCACGTGTCGCCGTGATCGGTGCTGAACATCAGCCCGTCCCCGGTCGTCGCGTAGATCGCCCCGTCTTTGACGAGGAAATCCGACACCATCACGTCGCGCCCGAGATCCAGGACCTTCCAGTCGACGCCGCCGTCATCGCTCCTCAGCACCTGGGTCTGGTTCGCGACGAACTTGTGCGTGCCCTCGAAGGCGAACGCACGGTAGCCCCACTCGGTCAGGGTCGGGATGAGATCCCAGCGCGGGTTCGCGTCGTGGAGCGAGAGCTTGTAGACGCCGGGTTGGCAGAGCGAGTTCGCGTAGAGGTAGTCACCGTCCGAGTCGACGACGTCGAAGAACTGATCGGTCGGCGCGAAGCCCTCCCAGTCGTTGAGCTCCGCGTTCCAGTGGACGACCGCGCCCGCCGAGACGGCGTAGAGATCCGAGCCGCGCACCGTCATGTACGAGGGGCCGCCGCAGGTCTGTGACGGGATGAGCTCCCACGTCTCACCGCTGTCCGCGCTGTGGTAGGTGAGCCCGTTGATCGAGGCGAAGAACTCGCCCTCCTCACCGAGGCCCGGCACGCCCGCGAGCGCGTAGACCGTTTGGCCGCGGACCTCGACGTTCTCGAGCGCAGCCCACGTCGCGCCGCCGTCGAGCGAGCGGTGAATTCCCGTGCCGGTCGACGCGAGCAGGACGTCGCCGACGACGCTGATCGACTGGAAAGGCGTGTTGTTCGGGCCACCCGCGGGCGCGAAGGTGGCGGGGCCGAGCAGCGTGTTCGACGCGCACGCGGGCCCGACGTCGCCGCCGCCGGGGTCGTCGCTGCCGCCCGCGCCGCCCGTGTTCTCCGGCGTCGTGCCGCCCGTGCCGTCCGTCTCGTGCTGGGTGCAACCAGAGAGCGCGAGAACGGCAGCGAGCGCGGTGAACAGCGAGAGGGTGCGGTAAGAGCGTGCGGTCATCGGGTCCTCCTCAAAAGAAGCTCGGGCTCAGCGGAACGAGTTTGTTTGTAACGCGCGCTCGCGGCGTGTCGCCCGAAAGATCCCTGAAAGATCCCTGACAGAATTCGCTTGAGGATCCATGAGGTTACCGAGCCTGAAAGAGGTCAACCGGGGCCTGTCTCGCGGACGACGGGGATCGCCGGATCCAGCAAATATCCATCGTCTCGCGAGAGCAGGAGCTTGCGCAGGCCGAGCTTCCTGAGGGTCGCGATCGCCGTGTAGACGCGCTCGGTCCCGGCCTCGGGCAGGACGCGTTCGCCCGGCCAGCCGAACGCGACCAGCTCGTTGATGCGCACGGCCTCGCCGGGTGTGCTCTCGTGCCGCGACACGAGCCCTGCGACGAGTCGCGCGAGCGCGCGACGTCGATGCAAACGCACGCTCGCCTTCGCGCGCGGCAAGCGAAACCACGTGCCGTCGGGGCCGACCACGAGCGCAGCCTCCTCGGCGCCGGGCCGCGTTCGCTCGAAGCCCGCGAGCGCCCGATCGCAGAGGACCCGCGCGAGTCGGACGTCGTGCGATCGCGCGAGCCACGGCTCTGCGCGGGCCGCGCGCGCTCGCGCAGCTTCGACGTGAGCGGCGCGCCTCGCGGCGTCGTTCTCGGCGCGGGCTCGCGCGAGGTCGAGCTGTGCCTCGTGCACGTCGATCGCGGCTCGAAATGCAGGGCGGGCGAACGGCGCGAGCGCGCGGCGCGCGGCCTCGAACGCGTCGCTCGCGGTCGTGAGATCACCGTCCTCGGCCGCGAGCGCGCCGATGCACGCGAACAGCAAGCCCTCGTGATCGGGGCTCATGCGCCTGCTCAGATCGAGCGCCTTGCGGTATCGCTCGAGCGCTTCGCTGCGGCGGCCCTCGAGCCAAAGCCAGCTCGCGTAGCCTGCCAGCGCGAGGCCCTCGGCGCGACGCACCGCCATCTCGCTGATGAGCGCGAGCGCGTGCTGGTGGAGCTCGGCAGCGCGCGGCCCGCGCCCGGCCTCTTGTTCGACGAGCGCCGCGTACGCGAGCGTGACGCCCTCCCAGTGGCGCGCGGCGACCTCGCGGTGGATCCGCAGCGCCTCGTCGAGCTCGGAGCGCGCCGCCGAGAGCGCGCCGGTCGCGAGCGACACGATGCCGAGGCTCGTCACGCCGACGCCCTCGAACGCGCGATCGCCAGACTCGCGCGCGAGCGAAATCCCTCGCTCGAGCAGCGCTCGCGCCCGCTCGGGCTCGTCGCGGTTGAACCACGCCGCCGCGAGCATGAGCAGGACGCGGCCGCGCTCGCGCACGTCGCCGCGCTCTCCCAAGAGCTCGAGGGCGCGTTCGAAGAGCGCGCTCGCCTCCTCGAACCGCGCGCTGACCGTGAGCGTATTTCCAAGGCCCGCGAGCGCAGCGGCCGTGAGCGCGTCGTCGCCGCGCGCGAGCTCGATCACGCGCTCGAGGTCGGCCGCGCTCTCGCGAACCATGCCGACGAATCGCTGGAGGTTGCCTCGCGCGAGGAGCGCCCGCGCGAAGAGTGGAGAGGTCGCGTCACCCGATCGCAGCGCAGCGTCGAGCACCGCGATCGACGCCGCGTACGGGAACGCCGCCGCCGATCGCGACACGATCAGCGCGGCCTCGAGCGACGCGTTCGCGAGGTCCGCTGGGCAGGTCGCGCGCGCTCGCAGGAAGCGCTCGTGCACCGCGAGGAAGTTCTCGTGCTCGAGGCGCAAGGCGACACGCGCCGCGGCGTCGTCGCTGCGATCGAGCCGCGCGCCGAGCTCGCGCCCGAGGCCCAAGAAATAGCGGGCGTGTCGCTCCTCGGCGGCCGCGCGCTCCGCGTCCGAGAGCGAGGCCTCACCGAACTCGCGGATGCTCACGAGCAGCGTGAAGCGCCGCTCCCCGGCGCGCGGACCGCTACTCGGCGCGAGGTTATCGGTCGAGCTCCAGCCCGGCGGTCCGCCGGAGACGGCGGCCCTTCCCTCCGGGCGTCGCTCAACGACGAGCGACTTGTCTCGCAGCGACTGCACGACATCGAGCGCCGAGGGCGCGTCCTCGTGCGCCGACAGGTCGAGCACCGCCTCGGCTGCGCGCACGTTGAAGCCGCCGCGGAACACACAGATGTGTCCGAGAGCCGCGCGCTCGTGTGGCGAGAGCAGCGCGCTCGAGGCCTCGATGGTCTCGCGCAGCGTCGCGTGCCGCGAGCGCAGCGTCGACGGCGCGATGGTCAAGACCTCGAACCTTCGCGTGAGCCGCTCGATGAGCTCACCGGGCGCGAGCACGCGCATGCGCGCCGCGGCGAGCTCGATCGCGAGCGGCAGCCCGTCGAGCAACCGCACGAGCTGCGCGACGTCGTGGAGCTCGGCCTCGCTCGGGTCGAAGCTGTGGTCGGCGGCGCGCGCCCGATCGAGGAAAAGCTCGACCGCTTCGGACGACGTCTCGGCGCCGCTCGGCAGCGCGAGCGGCCCCAGATCGAGCAGCGACTCACACGCGATCGCGAGTCGCTCGCGCGACGTCACGACGAAGCGCGCCGTGTCCGGGGCTCTCTCGACCAGCGCCTCGACGAAATGTGAGGCCACCCTCACGATCTGCTCGAAGTTGTCCAAAATGAGGAGAGCTGGACCCTTCTGCGCGAGCGCGAGGGCGAGCGCTCCCGCGGGCTCGGGTGCGTCGGTGAGCTCAACGCCGAGCGCGGCGGCGACGCGCGCCACGGTGCCCTCGAGCGTCGTCGCCTCGCTGAGGTCCGCGAAGAACACGGCGCGTGGTGAATCAGGCTCGAGCTCCGAGAGCCTGCGCGCGTACTCGACGACGAGCCGAGTCTTGCCCGTCCCCGGCGGCCCGAGGACGGTCACGAGCGGTGCACGGCGCACGGCGTCCGCGAGCGAGCGGAGCGCCGCTTCGCGTCCGACGAAGCGCGTCGGCATGGACGCGCGGAAGGGGTCACGCGGCGGTCGGGACAAGGCGTCTCGTGGAGGGCGAGCCTCGCGCCGAGGATAGCGTTCGAAACGCGAGGGCCCAGGTCTGTCGACGCACGCGCGGTCGCGAGCCGCGTCGGAATCGAGGTCTAGGAAGCGGCGTTGCCGAGATCGATGAGAGCGATCTCTCGGGCAACCCCGAGGCCGAGCGCGCCGACCGCTCCCGATCCGCGGGGGCCAGTGTTAAACAAGGCCGCGATGAGGCGCTGGGCCTGCGTGGGGTTGGCGACGTTGATGCTCGGGGCGGCGTGCTCCGAGCCGAGCTCGCCCGCGACGAGCCCGAGCCATGCGGCGAGCGCGAGCAGCGCTCCAGCAGCGAGCGCCTCGGCGACCACGTCGAGCGCGGCGACGCCGAGCGCGAGTGCGAGCGCGTCCGCTGCAGCGGAGCCGCCCGAGCCGCCGGCGATCCCCGCGCCGAACCCCCCGATCCAGCTCGCGCACGGTGGCAAATCAGCGGTCGCGTCGAAGCGCGGGCTCGTCACTTCGGTCGAGGCGAACGCGACGCGCGCTGGGGTGAAGGTGCTGGAGGACGGCGGCAACGCGATCGACGCGGCGGTCGCGACCGCGTACGCGCTCGCGGTCACGCACCCGAGCGCGGGCAACCTCGGCGGCGGCGGCTTCATGATCGTGAGGCTGAAGACGGGCGAGACGTACGCGATCGACTTTCGCGAGACGGCGCCCGCGGCGGCCACGACGAAGAAGGTCGTCGACGAAATCAAGGCAGGCGCGTTCGGCTGGGCCTCGGTCGCGATCCCCGGCACCGTGGCCGGGCTCGATCTCGCGCGCGAGAAATTCGGTACGAAGCCGCTCGCGGATCTCCTCGCGCCCGCGATCAAGCTCGCGAAGAAGGGCCACAAAGTGACCGCGCGCGCCGCGATGTCGCTGAAGGCTCAGTGGTCCTCGCTCGAGAAAGACCCGGCCGCGCGCGCGATCTGGGGCAAGAAGAAGGGGCCGCTCAAGGCCGGTGACAAGGTCGTGCAGGCCGACCTCGCGAAGACGCTCGAGGCCATCGCGGAGAAGGGTGACGCCGGCTTCTACGACGGCCCTGTCGCGGACCTCATCGACGCCGCGATGAAGAAGAACGGCGGCGACGTCACGAAGGACGAGCTCAAGACCTACAAAGCGAAGCTCCGCGAGCCGCTACGATTTTCGTACCGCGGCTTCACGATCGACACGATGCCGCCGCCGTCGATGGGTGGCGTCGCGGTCGCCGAGACGCTGCTCCAGCTCGAGCGCGCCGGCGCGAGCGACGCGCCGCTCGACTCGACGCGGTTCTTCCACCTCTTCGTCGAGGCCGCGAAGCGCTCGTACGCCGACCGGCGGATCGTCGGCGCCGACCCTGACTTTTACGGCGATAAAGTTTCGCCAGGCGCGCTCGAGCGGCTGCTCGGCGCGCGCTACCTCGTCTATCGCGAGCCGAAGATCGACCCCGACAAGGCCACGCCGGCGACCGCATTCGAGGCCGCGAGCGATCACAAAGAGTCGCCCGAGACCACGCATTTCTCCGTCGTCGACGCCGAGGGCAACGCCGTCTCTTGCACGGTCACGCTGTCGGCGAGCTTCGGGTCGAAGGTCATGGCGCCGGGGACGGGCTTCTTCTTTTCGAACGCGCTCGGCGCGTTCTCCGAGACGGGGTCGAACGAGGTCGCGCCGCACAAGCGCATGGCGAGCTCGATGAGCCCGACGGTGCTGAGCCGCGACGGCAAGGTCGAGGCTGTCGTCGGATCGCCGGGCGGCGACACCATCCCGAACACGGTCGCGCAGGTGATCCGCAACCTCGTCGACTACCACATGACCGTCGACGAGGCCGTGCTCCACGGGCGCGTGCACCATCAGCTCTTGCCCGACGTCATCCGCTACGAGGTCGGCCGCGACCCGCCCGCGAACGTGATCAAGGAGCTCGAGAAGCTCGGGCACAAGCTCGAGGGCAACGCGATCCCGCTCGGCGATGCGAAGATCATCGTGCGCGATCCGGCGACCGGTGAGGCTTGGGGCTTCGCCGATCCGCGTGAAGGTGGGCTCGCGCTCGGGCCACCGTGAGGCCGCGGGGGTATCATCTCGCTCGATGTCGAACCGAAGCCTCACCTCGCGTCGCGTGTTCCTGTCAGCGGTCGGCGCGGCGTCCGTCGCGGCGTTGCTCCCGCGTGAAACCCTCGCGGCCGACGGCCCCGAGAAGGCCTACCACGGCAGCTATCAATACGCGGGCGGCGACAAAGAGCGTGAGGCGCGCGACGCCGCGATCGAAGACGTCATCTCGGGGCTGAACCCGCTCGTGCGCTCGATCGCTCGCGATCGGCTCACGGCCGCGATGGCGATCGACAAGGCGATCGGCATCAGCTCGGATGCGACGAACCTCACCGTCACCCAAGACGCTCAGGTCTACGCGGCGCCCCTCTCGGGCAGTGCGGTGAAGGTGAAGGGCCTCACCGGCGACGACCTGAATTTGAGCTACGCAGTCTCGTCGGCGAAGCTCGAACAGAAGTTCGTCGGTGACGAGGGCGGCCGCACGAACACGTATACGCGGAGCGGCGATCAGCTCGTGATGAACGTGCGCGTGTTTTCGGACAAGCTCCCGAAGGACCTGAAATACAAGCTCACATACAAGAAGGTCTGAGCGGCAAACGAGCTTGCTGCGCGCGCGCCCCCCGGGGAAATGGGGCTCGTGATCCCGCGCTACACCCCTGCTGAGCTCTCCGAGTTGTGGTCGAGTCGCGCGCGCTACGAGGCCTGGCTCGCTGTCGAGCTCGCCGCGTGTGACGCGATGGAGGAGGCGGGCCTCGTCCCGCGCGGTGTCGCCGCGCGCCTGCGAGACAAGCGCGTCACGCTCGATCCGGCGCGCATCGACGAGATCGAGAAGACGACGAAACACGACGTCATCGCGTTCCTCACGCACGTCGAGGAGCTCGCAGGCGAGGACGCGCGCTGGCTTCACCTCGGCATGACGTCGAGCGATGTGCTCGACACGAGCCTCGCAGTCCTCATGGTGCGCGCGCTCGATCTCATCCTCGCGCGGATGGATCGCTACGTCGCCGCGCTCGCCGCGCGCGCGAAGGAGCACGTGAAGACGCCGCTCATCGGTCGCAGCCACGGCATCCACGCCGAGCCGGTGACCTTCGGCGTCGTGCTCGCGGGGCACCTCGCCGAGGCGAAGCGTGGCCGCGCGCGCCTGCGCACCGCGCGCGAGGAGATCGCCGTCGGGAAGATCGCCGGCGCCGTCGGGACGTACGCGCACCTCTCGCCCGAGCTCGAGGCGCGCGCGCTCGCGAGCCTCGGCCTGCGCGCCGAGACCGTAAGCACGCAGGTCGTCGCGCGCGATCGACACGCCGCGGTCTTCTCCGCGATGGCGCTCGTCGCCGCGGGCATCGAGCGCCTCGCGACCAACGTGCGGCACTGGCAGCGCACCGAGGTCGCCGAGGCAGAGGAGCGCTTCACCGCCGGGCAGAAGGGCTCGAGCGCGATGCCGCACAAGCGAAACCCCATCCTCAGCGAGAACCTCTGCGGCCTCGCGCGGGTCGTGCGCGCCGCGGTCGTTCCCGCGCTCGAGGACGTCTCGCTCTGGCACGAGCGCGACATCTCGCACTCGTCGGTCGAGCGCATGATCGCGCCCGACGCGACCGCGACGCTCGCGTTCATGCTCGACCGCGCCGCGGGCCTCGTCGAGGGGCTCGTCGTCTATCCGGCGCGCATGCACGAGAACCTCGAGCGCACCGGTGGCCTCTTCTTCAGCGAGGCTGTGCTGCTCGCGCTCGTGCGCAAGGGGCGCCCACGGCAGAAGGCGTACGAGCTCGTGCAGCGGAGCGCGATGCGCGCGTTCGGCGGCGACGGCGCATTCCAAGCGAACCTCGCCTCCGATCCCGATGTCCGCGCGCTCCTCAGCGAGGCCGAGCTCGCCGCGTGCTTCGACCTCGATCACGCGCTCGCGCACGCGACCACGATCGTCGAGCGCGCACTCGCCGCAGACTGACGCCGCTCGAGCGCTGCGATACGTGAGGCCTCGATGAAGGCCTCTCTCACCGCGGTCGCGCTCGTGCTCGGTCTCTCGCTCTCGGGTTGCCCGAGCACCGGGCCCTCGGCGACCGAGCCTGCGCCCGATTCACACGCGACCACCGACGCGAAGTCGGTCGTCGAGCGACTGCTCGATCGATACCTCGCCGAGCGCCCTGATATTTGCCGCGCGAATGGCTTTCACGAGCGCTGCGATGGCAAGATCGCCGACTACTCGGCGGCGGGGATCGCGGCCTTCCGCAAGTTCCTCGAGGACGGGCACGCCGAGCTCTCGAGGATCGATCGCCGTCAGCTCGACGACGACACCGCGCTCGACGTCGCGCTGCTCGACCTCACCTTTCGCGGCGAGCTCTTTGGCCTCGACGAGCTCGCGTTGCCGCAGCGCCGACCTCAGTACTACGCCGACCTCTTCTCGCTCGATGCGTACCTCACGCGCGACTACGCGCCGCTCGACGAGCGCGTGCGCGCGCTGCTCCGCCACGCGAACGCGGCGCTCCTCGCGGTACCGCACGTCCTCGAGAACCTGCGCGGCCCCATGCCGCGCGCGTTCGTGCAGACGGATCTCTCGATCTACGAGGGCTACGCCGAGTACCTGCGCGGCGACGTGCAGACCCTCGTCGCTGGCGTGACGGACGCCGACCTCCGCGCGAACGCCTCACGGGCCGCGCTGCGCCTCGCCGACGAGGCCGACAAGATCGCGCGCCACCTCAAGGAGGTCGAGCTACCGCGCGCCGACGAGAGCCACGTGCTCGGCGTCGCGCTCTACAAGAAGCTCCTCTCCACACAGGAGGCCATCGACGACGCGAACCTCGAGGAGCTCTCGCGCATGGCCGACGAGGATCTCGAGCGCAACAAGTCCGCCTACGAGGCGCTCGTCGCCAAGGGCGTCACCCCGAAGCGTCCGGAGGCGAGCGCGCTCCTCGCGACAGCGCAGGGCCTCGTCGACGACGCGAAGCGCTTCATCGAGGAAAAGCACCTCATGCGCGTGCCTGCGGGCGGCAAGCTCATCGTGCAGGAGACCCCGCCTTTCATGCGGTGGAACAGCGCGTTCATGAACGGGCCGGGACCCTTCGACGACCCCAAGCTGCCGGCCTACTACTACATCACGCTGCCCGATCCGAAGTGGTCCGCCGAGGAGCAGCGCGACTACATCATGCCGTTCGGCACGCTCGTCGCGACCACCGTGCACGAGGTCTTTCCCGGGCATTTCCTCCAAGGCCTGTGGATCCGCGAGGCCCCCACGCGCGCGCAAGCCATCCTCGGGGCGTACTCGTTCGTCGAGGGCTGGGCGCACTACAGCGAGCAGCTCATGGTCGACGAGGGCTTCAAGGCCGACGACCCCGCGACGCGACTCGGACAGCTCGCGGACGCGCTCCTTCGCAACTGTCGCTTCGTCGTGTCGATCGCCCTCCACACGAAGGGCATGACCCTCGAGGAGGCCGCGACCCGCTTCGAACGCGACTGCAAGCAGGACAAGGCCACGGCCAAACAGCAGGCGTTCCGCGGCGCGTTCGACCCCGGCTATTTTGCTTATACGCTGGGAAAGCTACAGATCCTGAAGCTCCGCGAGGAGGCCCGCGCCGCCCTCGGCAAGGACTTCAGCCTCGAGCGGTTCCACGCGGAGCTCCTGAAGCACGGCAGCCCCCCGGTGCCGCTCATCCGCGAGCGCGTCCTGCGCGACCTCGGCGTGAAGTAATCACGGTCCGCCGAAGCCCAGCGGGCCGCGGCGCGCAAGCAACTACAGCCCCCGAGCTTTGCGCGAGCGGCGGCGAGCGGCGAAGAGCCCGATGCCCACGAGGCCGAACGCAGCGAGCCCGACCGACGTCGAGCCCTGGTGCTCCGGCGAGACCGCGCACGTCGCGGTGCAGCCAGCCTCCGCGGTGCACTCGTTGCCCGTGCACGACGCGCTCGAGTGCGTCTCGACGGTGATGTTGTACTGGTCCTCGATCGCCTGGATGCACGCGTCGAGATCGGTCGTGTTGATCCACTCGCCGTTGCAGAAGAGCGCGCCGTCGGGCTCCGAACACTGCGTCTTGCAGCCGCCGGTGACGTCGGCCTCACACTGCACGTAGCCGTCGGACTGGCAGGTCACCTGGCAGTCGGCGTTTGCTTCGGCGTGGCACTCGCCCTGGCAGCTCGCCTCGCAGCCGCCCGTGCAATCAGGGGGAGAGGCCTCGCAGCCCGCCTGGCAGTCGCCCGTGCACGAAGCCTCGCAAGACGCGAGGCACTGAGTCTGGTCGCCTGAGTCCGCACAGAACGCATCGCAGTTCGCCTGGCAGTCGCCGTTGCAATACGCGTAGCAGTCGAACGAGCCCTCGGTGCAGTTGAGCTCACAGGAGGCCTGGCAGTCCGTCGTGCAGCCGACGTCCACCGTCACGTTGCACTGGCCCTGGCAGTCGACGTAGAGCTCCGCCGAGCACTCGACCGTGACGTTGAGCTCCTCACACTTCGTCTCGCACGTCGGGACGTCGACCTCGACCGTGCACTCTGCCGTCGAGGGGTTCTCCCAGAAGTCACCGCACGCATCCAGCGTGTCCGCGGCGTGTGCCGTGTTGGCCGCGAGGAAGGCGGTGGTGCCGAGTCCCACTGCAAAAACCAGGAAGGATGCCGAGCGCATAGGTGTTCTCCTCAAAAGGGCCGCCGAGGCCAAGGTGGCAGTCGAAGAAGGCGAGCCTAGCCTGGCATCCTAGTCCAGCCCTGCCAGGGTGGGGCACGCCTTCGGCGCTGCTCGCGCGGCGCTGATCGCGTCAGACGGTGTCAGGGCCCGACGAGCTTCGTGGGAATCGTGCCGGCGCCGTAGCGCGCGACGATCCCGTTTCTTGCGGTGTTCGGCTTCGGCGAGGAGATGAAATCGCCGCCGACCGCCCAATAAGCGCCGGTCTCGTCGCTCCACACCGCGTGCAAATTGCCATGTGGATCCTTCGCGAAGTCGTCGCTCCAGGTCTCGCCGTCGAGACGCTGCTTGAGGCCGCCCATGCCGACGATCGCGACCTCCGTCTCGCTCTTGCAGAAGACGCCGTTCACGTCGTTGCCGAGGCTCTTGTCGAGCCGCGTCCAACCCGAGCCGTCATACCGCAGGAGGTCGCGACCCCCGACGGCCCACACGTCGGTGCCCGAGCAACCGTGCACCGTCGTGAGGTTGCCGCTGGCGATCGGCGGGTCGCTCATGAGCTGCCAACCTGCCGCCGAGCGATGCCACACGACGCCAGCCTCACCCACGACGAAGAGGTCCTCGCCGCTGGTTCCCCAAACCTTGAAGAGCGCGCGGCCGAGCGGCTCACCGGGGAGAGCCTCGGCGGTCCATTGAACACCGTCATAGTGAAGCACGACGTCATCGGGCTGCGTCGCGGGCCCGCCGACCTCACCACCCACGACCCACACGTCGTCCGACGCGAACGCGATCGCGCCCCACAGCGTCGCGGTCGTGCCCGAGTCCATCTCCTCGAACGTGCTTCCGTCGTAGTGCGTGATGCGGCCGTTCTCGCCGACTATCCAGACGTCGCTGTCGCTCGTCCCGTGCACCCACCAGAAGCCGTCCGCTCCGCCCGGGTCGAGGTCGGTCCACTCGGTCCCGTCGAAGTGCAGCGCGAGCGCCGTGAAGCCGCTGTTCTGCAGCGGCCCGCCGACGGCGTACACGCTGGTCGAGCTCGTGCCCCACACCGCGAGCACCGCCCGATCGAGCGCACCCTCGTCGAACACGACCTGCCACGCAGGCTCGGTCGGCGCGGAGCCACCCGCACCGCCGCCGCCGTTCGGGCCGTCGTCGCCGGGACAGCCCGCGAGTCCCACGCCCAAAATGCCGAGCGCGACCAACCACCACGACGCGCGCATGCTCATGCTCCTCCAGCGCCGCCCGCGCCGCCGACCCCACCACCGCCGGCGCCGCCCGCGCCACACACAGTGTCGAGCGTGTAGCCACCCTCACAAATGCAGAGGCACTCGTCGAGGAGCGCGGGCTCCGCGCAGGTAGGAACGACCGAGAAGCTGCTCGTCGCTTGGTTGCCCTCGCCGTCGGTGAGCGTCGCCTCGAGCGTGAACGGCGTGTCGTAGATGTCCTTGTCGGTCCAGAGATTGTGGCAGACCGGCACGTTCGCGTAGCTCGCGAGATCGCCGCTCGTGACCTCACCCCAACCGTCGCCCGTGTCGTGCAGCGCGATGCTGCGCGTGTCGAAGCGGATCTGGTTCGAGTCCGGATCGCGAAGCCCGCCCGTCAGCGTGAGCCCGCAGGCGCTCACGTTCGTGGCGCGCACGCTCACGTAGACGACGCGCCCCCCTTGCGGCGGTTGGATGAGGTCGACCGTGCTGCCGTCACTCAGGTCGTGATTGGCGCCGTCGGCCCCCCAGGCGAACACCTGGAGTTGGGGTTCGCCCTTCGGATCTCCGAGGAAACCAGCAGCGCAAGGCGTGGGGCCTTCACCGCCGGTGCCACCCGTAGACGGCGAGTCATCCGAGCACGCGGCGTGGCTCAGGAGGCCGAACGCCGCGAGATTCACGAGAGCAAAGACACGTAACAAGCTCATGGCACGACGCCTCGGGGCGCCCGATCAAACCGACTAGAAGCAGTTGATGTCGTCGGATTTCGGGTAGTAATAAACGAAGATGTTGCAGTGCTCGTTGCGGTCGACCTGCGGCCCGAACGTGTAGCAACAGTCGAGCTGTTCGTCGGGAGTCATGTATTTCGTCTGGTCGAAATCATTGAGCCCCTGACAACCGATGCTGTCGGGCGGCGGGGTCCATTGATAGTCGCACGTGTAGAAGACGCCACCGTTTGCGGGAATGTCCGCGATGTCTTCTCCGTGTGCCATCTCGGGTTCGTCCCATGCGTCCGACTCGTAGAACTTGTCGGTGTCGGGGGGGGTCGTCGTCTGGATGCCGTCCCACGTGTACATCTTGAAGCTCTTGCCGCGGCTGTGGAAATGGCCGTTCGCGCCGACGACGGTGACGGGCTCGGCGCTGTTGAACTGGCACCCACCGGAGAACTCGGGGTCGGGTAGACCCTGGCAGATCCGAATGGACTGCTTGGTCGCGAAGAGCGTGCCCATCTCGTAGACCTTCTGGTCTTCGGGCAGATGCCAGAAGTTGATCTCGACCTTGCCCGAGCCGTCGGGGGTCTCCTGCGTGGTCGCGTTCACGAAGTGGCTCTGCACCATGATCCACTCGTCGGGCTCGATGACGTTCGCGACGCCGTCGGGGAAGGTCCAGTCGAGCTGACCATCGATCTGCGTGTTCGCGACGAGCGGCCAATCCGCCCAGTTCGAGCTCTTGAAGCACGGACCCGTCCCGCCGACATTTTTGTAAGGACCCTTCTCGGGATCCATGCCGCCGTCAGCCTCGGGCGTGAGGGTGCGCACGCGGAAGATGTTCATGTGGTGGCTGCCCTCGTTCTGCTTCAGCTGTACGCGGTGCAGGTTGAGGGGCTTCGTCGGGTCCATCCCGCCCTGCTCGAGCAGGTCGGCCACCTTGAAGAAGAAGCAGTTCTGGACCTCCTCGCCGGCGCCGACGGGCTGCTCACCAGTCCCGAACTGGAAGCCTTGGCCCGAGGGTGGGGCAGGGAACTCGTCCACTGGCTCGGGCGGCGGCTCCTCGGGACAGCCCGTCATTGCCAGCGCCGCACCCACCCCCAAAAGCGCCAAGTAGATTTTAATCGAGCTCATCAAACCCTCGCGTTTGCCGTTGGACCGGAGAAGTCACCCGCTAAGCAAGAAGCAGGCTAGCAGCCTGGTGCAGCGACGATGCTGGTGAGTTCCGTAAAAGCTCCGCTGCTAGCTCGGGTCTGAAGACTCCAACGACCTCGAGCGCAGCTCAGCACAACGACATCCATGTCACTCCTCGGGTGTGCGCAGCTGTGCCGCGACAGCAGTCGGCGCTGATTGAGCTAGGCTCCGACCGATGGCCGACAAACGCCCCTGCGGCAAACACACCGAGCTCGCGTCGAACGACGCGGCGAAGATCACCCGCTGTCCCTGCGGGACCGTCCACGTCACGCTGCACTCGAACGGCGTGACCTTCAGGCTCTCCGATCAGCAGATGAAGTCGATGACGCGCGCGCTGATGCTGTCGCTCGACAAGCTCGAAGAGGCCGAGGAGCGAGATCGCGCCCGCTATGGGGGCGGCACCTGCGACGCCTGAACTGGAGGGTGCAAACTCTCCCCAAAACAAAAAAAAGACGCGGCCTCCTCGAGGAGACCGCGCCTCTTGAACGCGAGCTTCAGCGCTTGTCGATGTCGATGAAGTCGCGCGTGAGGTCGCCCGTGTAGATCTGCCGCGGACGGCCGATCTTGGTCGTCGGGTTCTCGTGCATCTCCTTCCAGTGGGCGATCCAACCGGGGAGACGGCCGAGCGCGAACAAGACTGTAAACATGTTCGTGGGGAAGCCGAGCGCGCGGTAGATGATGCCGCTGTAGAAGTCGACGTTCGGGTAGAGCTTGCGATCGATGAAGTACGGATCGCTGAGCGCGGCCTCTTCGAGGCGCTTGGCGATGTCGAGCAGCGGATCATCGATGCCGAGCTTCCTCAGGATGCGGTCGCACGCGGTCTTGATGATCTTCGCCCGCGGGTCGAAGTTCTTGTAGACGCGGTGGCCGAAGCCCATGAGGCGGAACTGGCTGGTCTTGTCCTTCGCGAGCGCGACGAACTTCTTCACGTCGCCGCCGTCCGCGTGGATGATGTCGAGCATCTCGACGACCTCTTGGTTGGCGCCGCCGTGGAGCGGGCCCCAGAGCGCGAGGATGCCCGCCGCGATCGACGCGAAGAGGTTCGCTTGGGAGCTGCCGACCAAGCGCACGGTCGACGTCGAGCAGTTCTGCTCGTGGTCGGCGTGCAGGATGAGCAGCAGGTTCATCGCGTCGCGAACCTCCGGGTCGACGTGGTACGGCTCGGCGGGGACCGAGAACATCATGTTGAGGAAGTTCGAGCAGTAATCGAGGTGATTCTGCGGGTAGACGAACGGCTGCCCGATCGACTTCTTGTACGAGTAGGCGGCGATCGTCGGGACCTTCGCGAGGAGGCGAGCGATCGTGATGTCGAGAACCTCCTTGTTCTTCACGTCGAGCGCGTCGGGGTAGTAGCTCGACAGCGAGCACACCATCGACGAGAGGATCGCCATGGGGTGAGCCGTCGACGGATACCCGTCGAAGAAGCGCTTCATGTCCTCGTGGATGAGGCTGTGCCGCGTGAGGGCGTTGGCGAAGCCCTCGAGCTCCTTCTTCGTGGGCAGCTTGCCGTAGATGAGGAGATACGCGACCTCGACGAACGAGGACTTCTCGCCGAGCTGCTCGATGGGGATTCCTCGGTAGCGCAAGATGCCCTGCTCGCCGTCGAGGAAGGTCACGGCGCTGGTGGTCGACGCCGTGTTCATGAAGGCGGGATCCAGCGCGACGTAGCCGGTCTTGGCCCGGAGGCTCGCGATGTCGAGCGCGCGCTCCTTCTCCGTGCCCTCGTACACCGGCAGGTCGATCGTCTGTTCTTTGCCCCCCACGTTGAGCGTCAACTTTGCTTGCTCCACACGGCCTCCTAAAGGTTGGCTTTGCCTGGCGTCCGGCAAGCTAACACAACGATTCTCGGGCGACGGGCAAAGTCGCCGCGTCGCAGAGGGGCTGATAGAACACCAGCGTGACAATCGGAACTGAGAAATCCTCGACCGAGCCGAGCATCGAGCGATGTGAGGAGGGAAGGGCCGCCGTCTCCGGCGGACCGCCGAGCGTGAGCTCGACCGATGGCATTGAAGCGCCAGCCGATGCGGAGATCACCGACCTCCCGAGCGTGAAGCAGCGAGAGAGCGGCCCGCGTGTCTTCGGGCGCCTCGCGAATCACCCCGACGCCGCCGCTGTTGCGCGCGAGGCGCACGCGCTCCTCTTTCGCTACGCAACTGAGGTGGTGCTCGCAAATCGCTTGTGTCCGTTCCTGCACAACGTCGAGACGGGCATGGGCGCGGTCGGCGTCGGGCTCGATTCGAACCCCGACGTCGACGAGACGTTGCGGGTCATTCGCACGCTCGGCGACAACGTGTTTCACCTCGTCTTCCCGCTCTTCACGGGGCCGAGCTCCGCGTTCGAGCGGTTCGGATCGAAGCTCGCCGAGGCTCTCCGTCGCTCGTTCCCCGAGCCGCTCGTGCACGCGAGCTTCCACCCCGATCTCACGGGTGGAAAGGAGACGCCCTACCGATTGATCGGCCTGCTACGTCAATCGCCGGACCCGTTCGTGCAATTCATCCCGCCTGGCTTGCAGAGCGGTGGAACGGTGATGGCCGGTGAGGCGCCGGACGGCGCGTCCCACGCAGAGGATCGCTTCGCGCGCCTCATGGGCGGTTCGGTCGATGAGGTCCTCGCGCACATCGCCGAGCTGAAGGCGGAACGCGAGCGACGTTATGGGGAGCTCGCGCGGCGCATGCTCGCCGGCTGACCGGCGCCGCCGCGCGGCTCACCCATCGAGCGAGATCAGACGGCCTCTTTGAGGACCTTGATGACGCGCGCGCGGACGGTGCGGCTCTTGGGCTTGGCCGGGATGGTGATCGGCTCGCGGGTCTTCGGGTTGAAGCCGGGGCGGGCCTTCGTCGCGGGCTTGCTCACAATGCGGAACTTGGCGAAGCCCGGCATCGCGAAGACCTCGTTCTTCTTCAGCTCCTTGTAAGCGACGTCGACGAGCGCATCGAGGATCGCCTTGACGTGCTTGCGAGAGACCTCGCCGTTCTGCGACTCGACGAGCGCGCTCACGAGCGCCGTCTTGCTCATCGCGGTGACGCGCTTCGCCGGTGCTGCCGCTGCTGCTGCTTCCTTCTTCTTCGCCTCGGTCTTCTTCGTTGCCATGGAAACATTCACCTCGTTGGAGACGCGCTCTCGCGCGTCGTGGTTGTCGCTCGCTGTCCCAAGCGCGCTCGAAGTCGGCGCCTTGGTTCGCGAAACCCTGGTCGAGTACGCGCCTTTGAGGACGCGCCTCGGTTGCCCTGATCCGGTTTGGTCGACGTCACCGCGACCAGCCCGTGCTCCGGTACGCTGCGAATCGTCTCGATTTCGAGACGACTCGAACCCCGAGCACGCGGCATCGAACCACACCTTGTTCGACGGATCCAGCGTCGGATGCGAGGTTTTTCGTTAGGATCTACGAATGCGTCTCGTCGCGCTCCTCGCAGCGCTGGTCTTGCTCCTCATGTCGACCGCCGCGCCGACCGCCTGGGCGGCCCCCTCCGCCCAAGACAAAAACAAGGCAAAGACCGAGTGGACGCGCGGCAAACAGCTCGCGAGCAAGCAGCAGCACGACCAGGCCGTCCAGGCTTTCCGTGCCGCCGTCGATCTCGATCCGCGTGCCCAATACCAGCTCGACCTCGCGCGATCGCTTGCGGAAACGGGCGCTCTGGTGGAGGCGAGCGAGCTCTGCTCCACCATCGAGGCGACGACCGAGACGAACACCGCGAAGGCCAAGCAGGCCGCGACGACCCTGCGCAAGAAGCTCGAGCCGCGCATCCCGACCCTCACGATCGCGCTCACGGGGGCCGACCCCGGGCGCGCGACGCTGACGATCGACGGGCAGCCAGCGAAGGCCGATGTCCCCTCTCCGGTCGATCCTGGCGAGCACGTCGTGCGCGGCACCGCACCGGAGAGGAGCCCTGCAGAGCAGCGCATCACCGTCCGTGAGGGGCAACACGAGACCGTGGCGTTGGAGCTCGGTCGAGTAGAGGGCGAGAAGAAGAAGAGCTCCGGCGGGGGGAACATGATCCCGGCGGCTGTGCTCTACGCGATCGGCGGCGCGGTGCTGATCGGCGGCGGCGTGACGGGCTACCTCGCGTTCGATCAGACCTCGAAGACGGAGGACGAGTGCGGCGGCAAGCGATGCCCACCCGAGTTCGCGGACGACGTGCAGCTCGCGCAGGACTACGGGACCGCGTCGACCGTGCTCTTCGCGGTCGGCGGACTCGGGGTCGCTGCGGCGATCATCCTCACGTTCACCGTCGGCCTCGATGGCGACAGCGACGGGGAGAAGACAGCCGGCGTTAAACTAACGCCGTATTTGGGTCTCGGGGGCGCGGGGGTGAGCGGCGTCTTCTGAGCGAGGCGCTTCAGCGCTCGATGCGCGCGCGCGTGATCGTGACGTTCACCGGCGCGCCCTCGCGGAGCAGCGACACCGAGACGCGGGTGCCCTCCTCGCCGCGGAGCCGCTGCACGCAGTCAGCGACCGAGAAGCCCTCGGTGCTCTTGCCGTCGATGCTGCGGATGACGTCGCCGGCCTGGACGTCGGCGGAAGCGGCGGGGCCGTTCTCGAGGACGGAGCCCACGGTCACGCCCTCGCTCCCGGCGAAGAGCGTCGCGCCGATGCCGACCATCTCGAGATCGGTGCCGCCTGCTCCGCGCGGCGCGAGATCGAAGTCGGCGACCAAGGGAGAGCGGCCGCCGTCCACTTGGACGATGCGGTCCTTGTAGTCGGGGTGTCGCGAGCGGACGCTGAAGTTGCCGGTCGGGACGCCGGATAAAGTAAAGCGCCCTTCACGATCGGTCGTCGCCGCGCCGACCTCGCTGCCACCGCTCGAGGTCGACGCGTCGAGGCGCACGCTCACCGAAGGAATCGGCGCGCCCGTCGTGCGGTCGGTGACCCGGCCGGTGAGGACGCCGCCGAGAGACAACACGATCTGTACGCCGCGCACGCGCTCGCCCGCAGTGACCTCGATCGAGCGGCTCTTCGCCGGGGGCCGACCCGGAGCGCTCGCGACGAGCACGTATTTTCCTGGGACGAGATCGTCCAGCGTGAACTCACCGTTCGGGTCGTCGACCTTCACCTGCTTGAAGTAGGGCGGTGCGTTCGTGCCGTCGCCGCCCGTGAACGACTCGACCCCGACGGTGCACGACGCGATCGCGGTGCCCTTCTCGTCGACGACGTTGCCGCTGATCTTCGGTCGCGCGCGGAGCTCGAGGATGTTCTTGCCCCCGCCGCGGAGGCGGATCGCGTCGGACCGCTCGAGATCTTCATGCGTCGCGATCGCCTGGCAGCCGTCCGCGTCCGCGGTGAGCTCGAAGCGACCGTTGTCGTCCGTGGTCGCGACGAGATCGGCGCGCCCTTCGCACTCGACGATCGCGCCACCGACGGGGCGGCCGTCCGCGTCGACCACGAGCCCCGAAGGGGGCCGTCGAGGTGCGGAGGTCGCGTTCGCTCGCGCGGACTGCGACCTGCGTGGGGGCGGGTTGTTCGCGAGCGGCTCGAGGTCCGGCTCGAGCTCGGCCGAGGTCGTGCTGCTCGGTGCGGCAGCGCGTACAGGCGGCGACGCGCGCGGGAACGCGAACCACGCGAGCGTCGGGAGGAGGAGCAGCGCCGCGACGATCGCGAACGTGAAGCCGTTGCGAGAAAAGCGCGGCGCGCCGTCCATGCCCAGGTTCTAGCGCTCGTGGAGACGCGCGCTCGTGGCGGTGAGGCGCGCGGCGGGGTCAGGGCCCTCACCGTGGTAGCTGCAGAGCGCGCGAATGGGGCAGCGATTGCACGCTGGAGGCTCGCCACAGACGAGCTCGCCGTGGGCCGCGAGCAGGTGGTGCGCGCGCCATGCGACGTGCCCAGGGTCGCCCTCGGGGACCTCGGCGTCGAGGGCACGCGCGAGCGTCTCGTAGTCGGTGCCTGGATAGCCGAGGCGTGCCGCCACGCGCTGCGCGGTCGGGCTCGGCGCGACCGTGTCGTCCGCGCCGATGGTCAGCAACAAGAAGTCCACGCTCGCGGGCTCGAGCCGCGAGAACTCCAGCAAACGGCGCCGAGCTTCGGCGGGGTTCTTCCGCGCGAGCTGCTCGAACTCCGCGACGCGCGCTGCATCGACGCCGCCGGTCAACGCCGCCGACAAGGAACCCTGGGGCGGGTCGGGCGAGCTCAAGTGCTTCTCGAGCTGCTCGAGCACGCGTTCGAGCTTGGAGCGCGGTCGGCGAGTGACCTTCGACTCTAGATCGCCCACGAGTGCGCACCGATTGGTTGGTGGTCCAAGCAATCGAAATTGTACACGCCCGAAGCCCGGTGGGCGTGCGAAGCGCTGGATCAGGGTGCTGCGGGCGTCGCGGGAGCGGTCGTCGTCGCCGTGGCGGTCACCGAAGGAACCGGTGCGGGGCGCCCCGGCAGCGTCTGGATCCGATTGAGCTCCTCGGCGCTGGTCGCGTCGAGGTCGACGTCAGGAGGCTCTGCCGGCCACGGCGTCTCGCTGGCGCTGCCACCACACCCGGCGAGCACGCTGCCCGCGAAGACGAGAACGAAGGGGGAGAGGCGCATGCGGGAGAGCTCCGAGCCGTGCTCTTAGCAGCTAGGCTCGGCTGGATCCATCAGTCCGCCGCGTGCTCGAGCGCGAACCGCGCGACGAGCAGCGACGCCGCCGCGTTGATCCCACACCACACCATCATCGCGGTCGCTCCGAAGGGCGAGTACGCCTCGTGGAAAATCGCGATCGATGCGAGGTATGCCGCGGTGCCGACAGCGATGCCCGCGACCCACGGACGCAGCGCCTTCCAATGGAAGGTGAGCACCAAGAGACCGAGCGGGACGCCGACGTGCGCGAGCGGCAGCAGGCGATGCAGCGAAGCTCCGACGTAGAAATCGACGTCTGCGATCGGCCGCGCGAGGATGTCGATCGGCAGGTGCGTGCGCGAGAGCACGAGCGGGGCGAAGAAGAGCAGGCCAGGGCCAGCCGCGAGCGCAGCGAGCACGAAGCCGAGGTTCGGGCCGCTCGCCTTCTTCGATCGAGACCGCGCCCACGCAGCGACGAGCGCGGTGAAGACCGCGACGAGCCCGAGCCGCGTGAGACCCTGGCGAAGCGCGACCGCGCGCACGGTTGCGGCTGCGTCGAGGATGCCTGCGCCGAACTGCCGCCGGCCGTTCTCGGAGCCGTCGACGACCCGCGCGTTCGCGGCGAGCGTCCGCTCGACCGCGTCGGGATCGCTCACGCCCATGCCCACGAGCAGCGCGGCCGCGGCTGCGACGTGGGGCGACGCCATGCTGGTGCCGCGCCACCCCGGAAAGACCTCGCACTTGTTCTTGCCGTTCTCGCAGATCGTCTGCTGCACGACGTCGACGCCCGGGGCAGCGATGTCGACGCCCTTGCCTCGAGAAGAGAACGCCGCGAGCGCGTCCGCTTGGTCGGTCGCTGAGACGCCGATGACGCCAGCCGAGCCGCCGGGGTAACCCACGGACCCGCCGCTGTTGCCGGCGGCTGCGACGACGACTGTGCCCTGCGAGCGAGCGTGCGCGATCGCGTCCTCGAGGATGCCCGAGTTGCGCGGACCGCCGAGGCTGAGGTTGATGACCTGCGCGCCGTGGTCCGAGGCCCAGCGGATGCCGTTCGCGATGTCGACGGTCGTGCCCCAACCACCTTTGTCGAGGACCTTGATCGGCATGAGGCGCACGTCGAACGCGAGCCCTGTCGCGCCGATTCCGTTGTTCGTCGACTGCGCGATGGTGCCCGCGACGTGCGTGCCGTGGCCGTGGTCGTCGTTCGCGTGCTCGTTGTCGCGGATGAAGTTCCATCCGGCCACGCAGCGGGTCGCGCTCAGATCGGTCCCCTTCATGAACCCTTCGAAGTCCTCACACGCGATCCCGGTGTCGATGACCGCGACGGTGACGCCGACGCCGGTCGCGTAGTCCCACGCGGTGGGCGCGCCGACACGCTCCATGTGCCACTGCTTCTCGAAGAGCGGATCGTTCGGGACGAAGTTCGCCGTCACCCACGCGAGCGGCTCGACGTGCTCGATGCGCTCGTCGTTCGCGAGCTTGCTGACGACGCTCTGCACATCGGCCGCGGGCACGCTCGCGAGCTCGATGCGGGTCTCGTCCTCGAGGTCCGACTCGGTGAAAGTCGCGGTCGGCGAGACGTTGGCCACCTCGTCGAGCAGCGTCTTCACCTCGCTGTCGGAGAGGTTGTCCTTCGCGTCGATGACGATGACGCCAGGGATGTCCCACGCGGTCTCCGCTGCGGGCTGCACTGTGCTAGTCGGCGGCGCGGGGAGCGAGTCCGCGCTCGCGGAAGTGGCGAGCGCGAGGATGGGGAAGGCTGCTGCGGAGCAGAGCAGCGCCAATCGGCCGCGGCGACGATTCGAGTGGACCATGACGCAAAGGTAGCGCTCGGCGCCGAGCTGACAATGTTGCGAAGTGTTCGCTTCCGATCGCGCGGTGCGTCGAGCGAATTGCCACAAGAACAGCGTCTCGGACGCGACCTCTTCAAGTGCCGCGCGAGCCGCGCCGTGATAGCGCGATGGCTGACCATGCCCTTCCTAATCGCGTCGCACGATGGCCGGCCTGCTGACGATCCCATCTTCGCCCTCAACGCGGAGGCTAAGGCGCGCGCGCAGACTGGCGAGTCGATCGTCAACGCGACGGTGGGCTCGCTCCTCGATGACGACGGCAAGCTCGCCACCCTCGAGGGCGTCGTCGAGGCCGTCCGCGAGACGCCGCCGCAGGTGGTCGCTGCCTACGCGCCGATCGCGGGCAGCGGTGATTTCCTCAAGGGCGTGACGGCCGACCTCCTCGGCGATCGCCCCGAGGCGAAGTGGGTCGCGTCGGTCGCCACGCCGGGCGGCAGCGGCGCGCTCAAGATCGCCATCAGCAACTTCATCGATCGCGATCAGGCGCTGCTCACTTCGGAGCTCTACTGGGGCCCCTACAAGACCATCGCGGACGAGTCCGATCGACGGCTCGTGACGTTCCGCATGTTCCAGCCGGGTGCCGAGATCGAGTCCGGCGTGCGCGCCGTCGGCCCGCTCGATCTCGAGAGCTTCCGTCGCGAGCTCGAGTCCGTGCTCCAAAAGCAGAAGCGCGCGCTCGTCCTGCTGAACAGCCCCTGCAACAACCCGACGGGCTACTCGTTCGACGCGAGCGAGTGGCGACGGTTGCGCACCATCGTCGAAGAGCTCTCGTCGCTCGGGCCGATCACGGTGTGCCTCGACGTCGCGTACGCCCGCTTCGGCGCGCAGCCGCTCGACGTGATGGTCGACGAGATGGTGAAGCTCGCCGGCAAGGCTCTGGTCCTCTTCGCGTGGAGCGCGTCGAAGACCTTCCTCGAATACGGGCTCCGCGTCGGCGCGCTCGTCGCCGTCATCCCCGACGAGGCCGAGCGTCGCGCTGTTCAGAGCGCGTTCGTCTACTCCTGCCGCGGCACTTGGTCGAACGTGAACGCGGGCGGCATGGCCGCCATCTCGCGCGTGCTCAACGACCCTGAGCGCCGCGCTCGCGTGGACGCCGAGCGCAAGCCCATGGTCGAGCTCCTCGCCCGGCGCGTGGCTCGCTTCAACGAGCTCGCGTCGGCAGCGCGGCTCGTCTACCCGCGCTACGACGGTGGATTCTTTACCACCGTATTTGTCAAAGACGCCTTCGGCGCAGCGGCGAAGCTCAAGGCCGCCGGGGTCTTCGTCGTGCCGGTGCCGGGCGCGCTCCGCATCGCGCTCTGCTCCGTCGCCGAGCGGGACATCCCGCGCCTCGTCGACAGCATCGTCGCTGCCATCGCCTGATCGACGTCGCGCGTGGGCTCACATTGGTTTGAGCCCAAACTACTTGCCCGAGCGCTCGCTCTTCTTGTCGTCCCACTTGTCGGCGCTGCGGACCTTCGGTGGCGGTGGGATCGTGGGGAAGCCCGGGGGCGGCTTGAAGTTGGGCTTGCGCCAGGTGAGGAGCGGGACCGGATCGTTGTCGTAGGGTTTGTGGCTGCCCGGCGGGGGTAGGCGGTCGCGGACCCAATAGACGTCGAACGCGACGATCTCGTCCTCGGCGCGGCCGGTGCGCTCGGGCCAACGAAGCAGGTAGTCCTTCAACCCGCCGCGGTACTCCTCGTTGCGGTCGGCGCGGATGCGGTTGCCGTAGTCCTGCCAGAGCTGTGGCAAGGCTTCACCACGCGAGTCCGTGAGATCCATGTCGGCGGGCTTGCCCGTGAACGGATCGAGCCTGCGTCCATCGATGGTGAAGGCGTCGACGACGAGGACGCCGTCGTCCTGGGGCGGGTTGGGCGCGAACATCCCCCAACCCTGGTAAATGCGTAGGTATCCGATCGGCGCCGCGATGATCTCCGGGGTCTTCTCCGGCTTGAGGCGGATGGTTCGACCGTTGAGGACTCGGTTCAGCGTGTCGAGCGCGCGTTGCTCGTCGGGCTGGAGCACCGTGTCCTCTTTCATGGGCGGCGGCAGCGACTGGAGGAAGATCTTGTTCTCCAGGTAGACCTGGGCCGTGCAGACGAACATGAAGTAGCCGGTGACGAGCTCGCGCCCGATGTTCGAGGCGCGCCGCGATGCGCTCCTGAACGGCGCGTCGAGCTTGGGCTCGGGCGCGGCCGCGGTGTCGAGCCCGAGCCACCTCGCAACCTCGTCGCCGCGCTCCACGATCCGTCGCGCCGCCCACGGCGCGAGGCCGAAGCTCAGCACCGTCGCCGCTCGCGCGAACCAACGGCCGAGCGGGATGGCCTCAACGACGCGCTCCACGACCACCCGCGCGTCCGCGGTCCACGAATCTCCGTGCCGCACGGCGAGCGAGCGCCCCGACTCTGCAGGGACGAACCGCACGCGACCGCCAGCGTCGAGCCGCGAGACGACCCTCGCGAACGCGAGCGCGAAGGGGTTCTCGACGTCGAGCGCGACCTCACACGAGCGCGTTCGGCGTTCGTAAAGACGCTTGACCATCTCGAAATGGACGGGCAAGAGGAGGAGCGTCGAGAAGCCGATCATGAACCACGAGAACGGCCCGAGCCGCATGAAGGTGCCGAACGTGCCGTGCAGGCCCGCGCAGAGCACCATGACGGTCGGACGCAGCCACTTGCGTCCGCGCGGCCACATCATCCCCACGGCGAGGAAGGCCTCGACCGAGAGCACCACGTAGTCGGCGAGTCGGAGCCCGAAGTCCGGCATGTGCTCGCGGAAGAAGACCGCGAGGCCCGTCACCATGCGGTTCACGTAGAGGACGTAGTGGACGCTCTCTCCGCGACGCCAGATGTGCCCCTGCTTGTTAACGACGTTGAAGAAATAGATGACGGCGAAGTTCGAGATGGCGCCGAAGATCGCGAGCGTGACGACAGGCCTGCGGCTGCCTGTCGGGTCCGCGCGCTCGGCGAGCTCCTCGAGCGTCGTCTCTTTTCGCGCGCGCCACGACGCGAGCCACGCGTCGACGCTGAAGCGCTTGTGAAGCGGCAGGAAGCACGCCCACAGCGTCATGACGTTTTCGACGACGTAGCCACCGTTCTCGACGAGCACGATGCGCGAGTCGCGGCTCGTCACGAACAGCAGGCTCAGCACCGCGGCGAGCCGCGTCCGGTAACCGACGAGCAGACAGAGGTGCGCGACGAGCCCGAGCGCGAAGGCCACGTGGACCTCGCTCAACGTCGAGAACGCGTGGAACAGCGAGAAGTTGTGACCCGAGCTCGGCTTGAAGAGGTGGTAGTGATTCGAGAGGACGCCCTCATTCGAATAGAGCACCGGCGCGAAGCGCCAATGGCGGATGAGGTCGAGCGAGAGCAGCGTCGCGAGCACCACGCGAAAGACGGCTGCGGTGCGGCCGTCGATCGTCAGGTAGCGGTCGCGAAACTGAGCTGCGCGGCGAGCCCACCGGGTGCGCGCGGCAGCACGAGTCATGGCTGATCTTCGGGCGGGCTCTCGGGGTTGAGCAGCGGCAGGCGTATCGGGCGTTGCGGCATCTCGGGTGGATCGCCACGCGGGCCTGGAGCCGGCGCCGGTGCAGCGCCGGCTAGCTCGATCGCCTTGCTCGCGAGCGCCTCCCCGCCCCGCGCGTAGCGGTGCACGCGACGCACGCGAGGTGGTGTCCCCGGTGGCAGAGGAATCGGCTGCGAGAGCCAGTAGACGTCAGCGCCGAGCGCGTGGACTTGGGTGTCGTCATCGGGGTTCCACCGCGGTCCACGTCGAGTCACGTACGTCTTGAAGGCCGCGATGTAGTCGGAGTAGTCGTCCGACTGGATGTGCATGAGGTAGTTCGCCCACTGGCTGCCGAGTCCGGGCGGCTGATCGATGGCGAGCTCTGGCGGTGTCCTGTTCGTGACGGAGTCGAGCTTGCGGCCCTCCTTCGCCACGGTGTCGATCACCATGCCCTCGTTCGTCGTGGGGGGCTCGGGGACGAAGACGTTCCAGCGCTGCCTCGTTCGAGTCCACCAGGTCAAGGCTTCGAGCTTGCCGAGGACACCCGTCGGGAGCGGCGGCCGCGGTGTGCCCTTCGCCTCGAGCTTGTCGTTGGGGATCGCGTCCGCATCCAGCGCGCCCTTCGCGTTGGCGCGCTGAGCTTGCAGCGCGATCGCGAGCGCCACGATCACCGCGCCGACCTCACGCGCGATCGCCGACACACGAAACACGAAGCGACGCGCGGGCGACACCGGCACCTTGATCGGAGCCTCGCGCGAGGCGACAGCGACCCCGCACGCGGCGAGGCCGAAGGCGACGCTGATGCGCGTGCGGCGCGCCGCGACTGCGTCGTAGACGGTCGTCATCAGGTTCTTCACGCCGGGCAAGGCGATGACGCGACCCGCGAGGGAAAAACCAGGCAATGCGCACAAGACCTCGCTGACGGCGTCGGCGCGCGTCGCGAAGGTCCCGTCGGCCCGCACGACGATCACCGTCTGTTCGACGAGGCTCGGCGTCACCTTCTTGGGGAGGTCGATCTCCTTGAGAGCGCCGCCCGAGCCCGTGCGGATCGGCAGCTTCGCGTGCTCGTCGCTCTCGCTGGCGGCGACGTCGTTGCCGACGAACGTGAGGTGGCGGCGCGTGTCGAGGCGCCTGCACATCTTCGAAAGCCAGAAGCAGATGCCGCAGTCGACGTCGAAGATCACCACCCGCACCCGCGAAGGGTCGTGTCGGTCGGCCCAGCGTTCCCAGCTGTCGTTCGCGAGCACGAGCAGCGCGGAGGCAGCGAAGCTCAGCCCGAACAGCGTGTGACACGTGAGCGAGGCGTACGTGAAGCCGTAGAGCGCGAGGAGGATGGCCGCGCCTGCGCGCGTGGGCCCACGGAGCACCGGCACCACGAGCAGCGCGGGGATCGCGTACTGCGCGTAGTAGACGAAGCGCGTGAGCGACGGCAAAAGCCCGCTGTCCTTGTGCGCGCCGGCCCAGCGGCTCGAGTAGAGGTAGTGGTGCGCGACGTTGGTGAACGCGCGCCCGTCGCGCCATGCACCGGTCTGATGCGTCGCGAGGTAGAGCAGCATCGCAGCGGGCACAGCGAGCGCTGTGAACGCGGCGATCGAGAGCGGGCTGAAGCCTGGCCTGTGGGCCGCTTGGATATCCTCCTCGGTGGGGAGGTTCGCGTCGTCTCGCAGGTGCTTTGGTTTGGTCTCTCGGGCGTCTCTCGTGCGCCCGAGGAACGCGTCGACGCTGAAAGTCGAGCCGAGCGGCAGGAAGAGCGTTACCAACAACAATGTCAGCGCGAAAGAGTCGCCCGGCCCCTCGGTGAGGAGGTTGCGGGCGACGAGGCTGACGAGCGAAAGCAGCGAGAGCGCGTGGAAGACCCGGGTCTTGAAGCCCACGAGAAAGAACACGTAGAAGACGCCGATGAGGAGGAGGCCGACGTAGGCCTCGGTCGGCGTAGAGAACGCGTGCAGCGCGCTCCACGCGAACCGGCCTGTCCCCTTCAAGTTGAACAGGTGGTTGTGGTTCGGTAGGACGCCCTCGTTCGAGTAGAAGGCAAAGCGATCACGCATGCGCGCTCGAAGATCCACGAGCAACGTGATCGCCATCGCGATTCGAAAGAGCCCGAGCGAACGCGCGTCGATCCGCGCGTAATGCCGAAGCAAGCTCTTGAGGTTCACGGGAGCTTGTCCTCGACCCGGAAGCCGAAATCGTCGGCGTTGTGGATCGGAGGGACCGCTGACTTTTGCAGGAGGAGGGTGCGAATCGCCCAGACGTCGCCGAAGACGCGATAGCGGAGCGCTGTCTGGTCGAGGTAGTCGACGCCCGCCGAACCGCCCGTCCCGGTGCGTCGACCGATCACGCGCTCGACCATGCGCGCGTGACGCTGTCGCCAAACGAGCATCGCCTGCTCCATCTCGACGAGCGCATCGAGGGCCTCACGCGGCCAGGCGAGGCGGGGCAGCTCGCGGTAGCTCTCCAAGAAGATGAGCGCAGCGCGCACTCTTCGACGCATGTCTCGTGTCTCGGCGGAGGCGCTCTCGTCCTCTTCGGCCCGCAGGAATCGCTCCGCGAACGCCGCCTCTTTTTCGTAGCGACGCTCCCACTGAGCGAGCTCGGCGTCGCTGACCTTCAGCGTGGTGCGGACGAGCTCGAGCCGCTTCTTCATCTCGAGGCGGTGCGATTGGATGACCTCCTCGAGGAAGGCGTCCGGTCCCTCGGACGAGACCGGCGTGCGCGCGAGCCAGGCGTACACCACGGTTTGGAGCGATGGCAGGTCGGCGAGGCGCTGCTCGACACGCGCGAGCGCGGGCGACACATCGCCGCTCTGTGATCGCAGCGCGTCCTTGTACGAACCCTCGGGTCCGAGAGGCAGGCGCAAACTCTCGTCGAGTCCCAACAGGATTTCGATCTCGCGCAGCTGAGCAGATTGGAAACCGCTCGCGCCGATGAGCGAGTCGCGAAACCCGAGGTAGTCGCGCGTCGTCATCGTCTCCATCACCTTGAAGTGGGTGATGGCCTGCTCGAAAATCGTGGTGATTCGCCGGAAAGAGCGAGTCGCTCCAGCGAGCGCCATGTCGGGCACGGGGTTCTGGTTGAACAGGTCTCTTGCGGAGACGAGCTCGCGCAGCACCAGCTTGAACCAGAGCTCGTACACCTGATGGACGACGATGAAGAGAACCTCGTCGTTCTTGAGCTTCGACTCGTCGTCGTCGACGCCGCCCTGCAATCGAAGGAGCTCTTCGACGCGAATGTAGTCCCAGTAGTTCAAGGTCGCGGGCGGAGTCTAAACCGAAGGTCACGCCCACGCGACACGCGACGACTGAGTCCTCGACGCGTGCGTCTCGCTTCGTCGTTACGTAGCGAGTTTACTTGTTTGTCGTCAAACCATCGGGGCCGATGTCGATCGGCTCTCCGTAGTAGACGAGCTCGGCGCGCTCGACCGCACCGGCTTGCTGAACCTCGAGCGCGACGATGCCGACCGTCGGACAGAGCGTCGTGGCCACACGAACAGGGAGGTCTCCGCCGCGCGTCTCGATCGTCACGACGCAGCCTTGGAAGGTGCCCGCCGGCGTGTTGATCGTCGCGTTCACGTTGTCGTAGCGCGTTTGCCCGCCCTGCGGTCCAAGCCACGTCTGCGACGAATCGATCGGCCACTTCATCAAGAACGCAGGCGCACCCGATTTGGTCGTCGTCGCGATTCCATTCGACGCGTAGCTGAAGTCCTGCGCGGTCGGGCGCAGCAGCTGACCCTGCGTCGGCGAGGTCCGCCGAACCTTGACGATCAGCGTGCCTGCGGGCTCCGCCGGGCCCTCGACGAGGAGCTCGGTTTTGTAGTGGTAGATGTTGCCGTCCACGAGAGGGAAGAAGCGCTCGAGCTCCGTCCCCGAGCTCACGTGAGCGGTCGGCTTCTGCGTGGGGTGCTGACTGGTCTCGGAGGTTCCACCGCACGCCGCGAGGACGAGCACGAGTGAAGAGGCTGCGATTTGCTTCGGCTTCATGGTGACGCGCTCGGCGCCGG
The DNA here is from genome assembly GCA_046351325.1 of Polyangiaceae bacterium. Taxonomy (GTDB): domain Bacteria; phylum Myxococcota_A; class Polyangia; order Polyangiales; family Polyangiaceae; genus Xiheicaenibacterium. The sequence goes on from JAXLYR010000004.1 coordinate 487,502, forward strand.
CGCAGGGGCTTTGGTTGATGCTCCGTCTGAAGCGTGACTCAAGTAGTAGCCGCCGATGACCAACAAGAGCCCGAGCGCCGTAAAAAGCAGGATCGCTGCGGGTGGAGCGGGGTCGATGCGTCGTCTGAGATCGAGCGCTGCAGCGCGGACCTTGGGGTCTTGGGTCGACTCGGCGACGCGCGACGCGTGCTCGCGCACGTAGGCGTAGTTGCCCCGCTCGAACGCGCGCACGAGCCGATCGAGCTCCGCGTCGTGCGGCCAATCCACTGTGAACGGCAGCGCGTCTTCACGGCGCTCCGCCGGAGGTGCCGCTGGTTCGGCGACGCCCTCGTCGTCGGGTCGATCTTCTTCAGAGTCGGAGTCGGAGCTCATCGCGGAGTGTCGAGCGGTCGATCGCGTATCGGTACGACGGTGTCGGTCTCTTCGTTGTGAACGACGCACTGGATGCCGTCGCAGTTCGTGAAGTAGCGCGCTTTCCTACCGCAGCCGACCGCGAGCCATCTCCCACCCCATTGCTCTTCGACGCGGATCTCGTCCTGCGGGCAGTCGAGGTCGTGCTCGGCCTCGCTCAGCACCATAGGCTTCGCGTTGGCCGCACCGATCGGATACCCGCTGCCAGCGCCGCAGCCACACACGAACACGAGCGCGGCGACGCCGATGCACCATGCTGACTTGCGTTGCATCCCCACGCTGGCGCCACTCTGCGTGCGGCGAATAGGATGGTGGATCGTCATAGGCAGGACGGTCGCTGGACTGCGCGCATGTTGAACGTGGCCCTGCCCCGTGCCAAGAGGAACTAGCGACATGGTCCTTCGGCTTCTCCTCGGACTCCTTAAAGGAGTCGTCCTCGGAGCGCTCGTCGGCTTCGCGCTCGTTCAGCTGGGGCAGGCAGCACCAAGCGCGCTCGTCGCGTACCTCGCCGCGGCGGTCACCTGCGCGCTCGTCGGCCTCATCGCGGGCAAGCCCATCTGGGCAGCTGGTGCTCGCATCGAGGCCGGCTTGAAAGCCGGGTTCGGCGCCTTGCTCGGCGTCGGGCTGATGTGGCTCACGCGCAGCTTCCTGCATTTTCAGCTGCCGTTCAGCCTCGGTCCGCTGAGCCACGGCGTGGCTCACGGCACGATCGGAGGCCTCGCGGTCACATCTCTCGCGGTGGTCGCTGGCGTCCTCGGTGCGTTCTACGACGCCGACAACACTCCGGGCGACGAAGAAGCCGACGCTTCGAACGCGAAACCAGCCGCGAAAGCGCGCGTAGCTAAGCCTGGCAAGTCAGCAGGGCCCTCGCTCGAAGAGGAGCTCGCGCTCGACGACGAAGAACAGAACAAGAAGAAGACCCGCAACTAGGACCCTCTCGAACCAGAGAGACTCAGGTGCCGATCGCCAGGCTCATCCTCGTCGTTCTTGTCGCGCTCGCATACGGCACGACGGTGTACGCCGTCGCCTCGGGCCCACCGCCGCTCTACTGGACGGTGCCGCTTTTCGTGGCGCTCTTCACCGTCGTCAACTCGGGCGTCATCGTCCTGGACCTAGGTGTTTTCCTCGATGTCGTGCGCGCGTGTCGACCTGGTCGCAAGCAGATCGCCCTCACGTTCGACGACGGACCACACCCGGTGCACACGCGGCGCGTGCTCGAGATGCTGCGCGCGGCGGGTGCCAAAGCGACGTTCTTCATGGTGGGTGAGAAGGTGGAGCGGCACCCGGACGTCGTCGCCGAGGTCGTTCGCGACGGTCACGAGGTCGGGCTGCACAGCCAGCGCCACGCGCGCCTCTTGCTCTTCTGGCCGGAGCGCGTGCTCGCTGAGGATCTCCAGCGAAACCAAACCGCGATCGAGAAGGCGTGTGGCGTCAAACCCCACCTCTTCCGGCCACCCGTCGGCTTCTCGAGCCCTCGGCTGCGAACGGTGGTCAACCAACTGAAGCTCACGGTCATCGGTTGGACTGCGCGCGCTTACGACGGCGTGGGGAGACCGAGCGTCGAGCAAGTCGTCCGCCGACTCGAGCCGCGCCTCACGGACGGGGCGATCGTCTTGCTGCACGACGCCTGCGAAAACAGCGATGACGCACCGACCTCGCTGGACGCTCTCGGCACGCTGCTCGCCGACTTGCGCCAGCGCGGATTGCAGGCTGTCACGGTCTCCGAGCTCATGGGAGCCGACGCCCCGCGAGCGTCGAGCATGGTGCGCACCGCGGTGGAGCCGGTGACCGCGATTCTCCCGAAGTAGTCACGCAGTTTGGAGCAAGCGCCGCGCGAGCTCGATGATTCGCGAATGCTCTGGGACCCGCGCGAGGAAGCTCGTGCGCCAATCTTCTCGCGCGATCCGCTGCGCGCGCTCGAACAGTCGCTCGTGGGAGACGCGCAGCGCCTCGAGCGCGGCGGCTTGCTCCCCCGACGCGTAGAGCAACTCCGCGTGGACGAGTCGCGCGAAGAGCTCGCCTTCCTCCGTCCCGTGGGCCTCGTGAAGCGTGGTCGCGAGCTTCGCGAAGACGAGCCCTTCGCTCACGTTGAGCTTCCTTCTCAGGATGTCCGCGAGCGACGCGAGCGCGAGCGGCTGCATGCCTTGGTAGGGCTGCGTGAGCTCGACCGCGAGCCGCGCTTCGGTCTCGGCTTCGTCGAGGCGGCCCATCTCCATGAGGATCATCCCGAGGTAGACGCGTGAGCCGCCCTCCATCCGGCGATTCGCCTGCTCGACGAACGACTTCACCGCGAGGTTCTCCACCTCGTGTGCTTCGGCGAGTCGACCGAGGCGCGCGAGCGCGAAGCCCATGTTCTGCCGAGCGAACGCGAGGATCCCGTCGAGCCCCATGCGCTCCGCGACCACGGCTGCGAGCCGGGTCGACTCGGCGGCTTCTTCGTAGAGCCCCAGCGCGCACAACCCCGACGCGATGTTGGTGCGCGTGATGAGCGCGTTCCGCTCGAGCCCGGCGCGCTCGAAAACCTCCGCAGCTCGACGATGGGTCTCGACGAAGTTGGCGGTGTCGCCCCTGTACTGCGCGACGGTCGCCTCGGCCTCGAGCATGCGCCCGAGCAGGCCGCCATCCTGGATGTCGCGCGCCTTGGCGACGAGCGCGACGCGCTCGCGCAGCCGCTCGGCGATCGCTGACTCGCCGAGGAGGTAAGCGTCGCGCCCAGCCTGAGCGGACGCCGTCAAAACGTGGAGCGTGGGGTGGTCCTGCGAGAGCGCGCGCTCGAGATGCTCGGCCCAGCTGAGGAAGCGCTCGCGCGCGCCCAACCTCGTCGAGACCATCACGACGGTGTCGACGGCCTCACCCCACGACGTCGAGCCCTCCTCGAGATCGCGCGCGGCCTCCTCGGCGAGTTGGAGGGCACGCTCGTGGCCTCCGCGCCAGCGATGCGCCTCGGATTGAAGGAGCTTCAGGTGGCCACGCAGCTCACCTTCGACACCGCACGCGAGCCCGCGACCCGCACGCTCGATCGCGACCGAGAGCTCGTTCGAGAGCAGCGCCGCGTGCGCCGCTCGCTCCCAGAACGGCACGGCGCGCAGCGCCTCGCCGCCGCTCTCGTAGTGTTCGGCGATCGCTACCGCGTCGTGTTCGCCCGCCTTCTCGAGCCACCGCGCAGCGAGACGATGCGCGAGCTCGCGATCGTCGTCGGTGAGCATGCCGTACGCGACCTCGCGCACGACGCCGTGGCGAAATCCGTATTCGACGTTGCCCGGGAAGCGGGAGATGGGCCGCGAAACGATGAGCTCGCGCTCCTCGAGGTCGCGGAGCCGATTGCGAATCTCGGTGGGGTCGCTCGCGGCTCCGACGAGGCTCGCGAGCGCGCCGTCCCAGAAGGCCTCCCCGAAGACGCTGGCGCCACGGAGCAGTCTGCGCGAGTCGGCGTCGAGGGCCTCGAGTCGCGCCTGCACCATGGCTGTCACCGTCGCGGGTAGGGCGTCGGTCTGGCCCGCAGCGGCGCCGCGGATGAGCTCTTCGAGGTAGAAGGCGTTGCCCGCGGAGTGGTCGACGAGGCGAGCGACGGCGTCGTCGCTCATCTGGCTGCCCAGCGTGTCGCGGACGAGTCGCTCACATGCCTTGCGAGAGAGCTCCGCGAGCTCGATGTGAGCGAGCCCACGACCCTTCCACAGATCGGGGAAGAGCGCGGTCACCTGCGGCCTCGCGAAGGCGAGCACCATGAGCGGCTTGTCGCGCTGTTGGCGCAAGAGCGCGTCGAGGAAGGTCACGCTCCCCGCGTCGCCCCAATGCAGGTCCTCGACGACGACGAGGAGCGGGCCGGCGTCGAGCTGGGCTGCCGCGAAGTCTCCGAACGCCCTGCGAAGCTGGTCGCTCATCGCGACCGGATCGCGCCGCGCGACGCGCAACGGTTCGCTGTCCGCATCGGGGAAATGCACGCCGACGAGCTCCCCGAGGAACTCGGCGACGCGACGCTGATCGTCCACCTTTTCCACGAGTCGGGCGACGCGCGCTTCGATCTTTCTCAAGTCGACGTTGGGCTCCTCGCCGAGGGTCAGCCCGAGCGCTCGCCGCAGCATTTGGCGCACGAGCCCGAGCGAAGAACCCGCGCTGATCGGATCGCCGAACGCGATCCAGAGCTCCGGTGGCTCCGGGAGCTCCGCTGCGCGCCGAAGAAGTTCGAAGCGCAGGCGCGATTTGCCGACGCCTGGCGCGCCCGTGACGAGGACGGCGCGCGCGATGGGCTCCGACGCGCTCTCCTCCATCAGGCCCTCGATCGCGCGAAGCTCGCGGGCCCGACCCACGAACGGCGACGGCCTACCGAGCAGCTTCCGCGCGGTGTCGACAGCCTCGCGCTCGCCGCGCAAGACGAGGCTGTGGCGATCGCCGCCGACGTAGAACCGCGCGTCGAGGAGCGCCGCGGTCACCTCGTCGATTCGGATCGGCAGCACCACCGGCAGCGGTGCGCTCGTCGGCACGCCCACGCTGAGCGTCGCCGGTTCATCGAGCATGCGGGCAGCGCGCTCGACGGCTTCCCCGACGGGGAGTCGCGCGGAGGTCGCCGCGCGGCCCATCGAAAGCGAGATCGGTGCGTCCGGCATGCGACTCCGCAACGCGAGCGCGACACGGGCCGCTCGCATCGCGAGGTCCGTCGCCGAACCCGATGACTCGAGCAGCGACACCAGCGTTCCATCGGCGAGCCGGTCGATGCGCGCGCCGATCTCGAAGTCGTGGGAAGGGGAAGGCCCGTCGAGCGTGACCGCCGGCGCACCGAACGCAGCAGGTCGCGAACCCTCTGGTCTCGCGAGGACGATCGCGACGAGCTTCTGTTCTCCGCGGGTGATCCCTTGCGGACGGACGCTCGGCGACGGTCGCAGCCCGGTCTCGAACGTGGGCAGCATCTCGAGCACGCGCAGCGCAGCGCGCCCGTTCGCGGGGCGCGTCTCGCGCTCCTTGCCCATCAGGCGAGCGACGGCCTCGTCGATCTCGGGCGGCACGTCGACGTACTCGGTGACCCGCGGAGGATCCTCGAGGAGGATCTTCGCAAGGAGCGCGAGCGGTGATTCGCCGGTGTACGCGGGCTTGCCCGTCAAACACTCGAAGAGCACGCAGCCCAGCGCGAAGACATCACAGCGAACGTCGACGTCCGTATCGCCACGAACCTGTTCGGGAGCCATGTAGCCCGGCGTGCCGACGACCATGCCCGTGCGGGTGAACGCGACCGGCGCAGCACCGATGCGTGCGATGCCGAAGTCGACGAGCTTGATCATTTCGATCTTCCCCCCCAAGAGGAAGACGTTGCTGGGCTTCACGTCGCGATGGATGATCCCGCGGTCGTGCGCGTAGCCCAGCGCTGCGGCGAGCGCGGACGCCATGCGCAAGCTCTCCGCGACCGTGAGCGGGCTCCTCGCGAGGCGTTCGCCGAGGTCCTCGCCATCGAGCCACTCCATCGCGAGGAAAGCGTGGTTGTTGGCGGTGGTGCCGTGGGCCACGTACCGCACGATGAGCGGGTGATCGAGCTCGCGGAGGACCCGTGCTTCCTGCGCGAGTCGGCCGGCCTCGACCGCACCACGCGAGTGCAGATGCTTCACCGCGACGGGCTTGCCGGTCTCGCGGTCGGTCCCCCGAAATACCGAGCCCATTCCCCCTTCGTCGGCCAGGCCGCCAATTTCGAACCGGTCGGCGATGATGTCACCAGGGCGCATCGTCGGGCTTTTGTCGGGGTGGACCCTGAGTAGGCTCGCCGCTCGAGCCACGCATGGGGCTAGCGGGGCAGCGGAAGTCTCCGCATGACGAGGCCCGGCGTGGTCTTGGAGTTCAGATCTTGCCAGCCTACGGCGACGTAGCCACCGACCGCCACGGCAGGTGCGTGCGGATCGCCGACGGTGCCATCGGTCACTTCGAAGTCGTCGTTCTGGCCTGATACGTTGTTGAAGAGAAAGCCGTCCGATTTACCGATGAAGCGCGCTCGTATAGCCCCCGCGCTCTCCCAGGCGACGGCGAAGAAATCACCCGAGGGACTGGCGCCCACGGCCGGCGCCGCTTGTGCCCCGTTCGTCTCGAGGTTGAGCGGATCGTCTTGGTCGTCGGCCGTAGGAGCATCCGCAGCGCTGTAGCGTTGGAAGAAGATGTCGTCTCCGCTACGGAAGACGACCGCGACGCTGCCGTCGTTCACCGCCGCGACGTCGGGCTGGTCTTGCGCGCCATCGGTGACAGCGTTGACCAAGATGGGGTCGGACGGGACGAGCGAAGTCGACACGCGCCTCATGAACACGCCGTCGGAATCACCCGTGCCGGCGCCTTGGTAGACCACCACCCAGCCGGCGCTCGAGCCAGCCACGCGTGGAGCTGCACCCGCGTCGCTGATCACGAACTCGGCAGCCCCGACCGCGGTCCCATCGTAGGTGCGACCGAGGATGCGCCCGTTTTGCTGCCAGACGACGAGCGCCAATCCACCAGGACCGACGGCGACATCGACGTCATCCACCGAGGCTTGCTCGTTGCTCACGATCGGCGCCGTGAGCTGATCGGAGCAGCCGTCGCTGTTCAACGTGAGCACCACGGCGTCGACGCGCAGCGACTGCTTCTCGTTCGACAGATACGCGAGGACCGCGCCGCTGCCCTGGGCGGCGATGCTGGGCGCGCTCTGCTCGCGCAGCGGCAGCTGATCGGTCCCGCTGCAACGGAAGTAGACCCGGTGCGCCTTCTCGAGCACCGCCGGTTCGGTGACCGCGCTCAAGTCCGCTTGGAAGGTCCGCAACCCGACGTGCACTGGCGTCGACGAGAAATTCCACGCCGCTCGGAGGCCACCGCTGAGCTGACCTTCCCCCGGCGCGAAGGCCATCGTCAGGTGTCCCTGACCTTTTGCTGCCGGCGTTCCGTCCTGGTCGTCGACCCAGACCACGTTGGTGGTGCACTCCGCAGTGCAGATCGTGTCGGCGGTCGACCCACCACACGTGTCGTCCCCACCCAGATCGCAGAGCTCACCGACCTGCAGCTCACCGTCGCCACAACACGCAGGCTCGACGTGGCGCTGCACCTTGATCGAGACCTCGACCGGGTCCTTGTCGATGACCGCCGTCGTGCAGCCCTGGGCGAGCAAGCCAGCCGCGCTCGTCGCCTCGACGTAGAACATCTGCTCCGAGTCGTCCTGGTCGAGCTTGATCTCACCGCACCACTTGGCTCCGCCCTCACAACCCGCGTTTTGGAGTTGATGACTCGCGGCTCCCTCCGGCAACGCCGAGAGCGTTCCATCGTCGTTGCACGACGCTTCCGACGACGGAAAGACGTAGAGCGTCAGCGAAGTGGCCTCGTCGAGGACCCCAGCCGGGGCCGTCATCGACAACCCGATGTACGAGATCGGAGCTGTGTCGCACGCTGCATAACCGAGCGCGGCACACGCAAAGAGCGACGCAGCGTAGAAGGGGACAGGCAGCCGGTGTCGGCGCATCTCGGGCAGTCTACAGGCTTTCGAGCTCTCCGCGTCGTTCGTGCTAGCGCACGCGGCACGTGACTCAGGGGGTGGTCGGCGCAGCAGGCGGAACAGCGCTCGACGCAGTCGACGACGGAGCAGGGCTGCTCGATGCGGACGCGGATGCTGCCGGCGCGGTCCCGGTCTCACATTCGAGGATCTCACGCTCCGCGATTCGCTTCTCGGGTGAATCGGGATAGTCGGCCATGAGCCCTCTCAACATGGGCACCGAGGCTGCGCAGCCGTCGACGGCCTTCTTCGCGAGCGCGAGCGCCAAGAGCGTCGCCGCGGCAGAGTCACCACCGCTCGGCGTTGCCGACGCAATTGGGGCGATCGCAGCTTCGGCCGTGACCGGCGTCGTAGCGGCGAGGCTGCGACCCATCACGGCCCCCGGCTCGCGCTGCACGTCGCTCTCGCGAGGCGCCGCCGCGGGTGTGGCCGTCGGCGGAACGTCGTCCCGGTTCTTCTCCGGGTTGCCTTGCTCGCTGATTTGCACCGGAGGCGCGAGTGTCCCCGGTCGAGCGCGGAGCAGCAGAAGGCTCGACCCGATGACGAACATGAAGAGCGCCGCCATCGCAAGCTGAGGTCTCATCGCGTGGCTGCCGGCCCACGCCGCGGCGCGAACGATCTTCTTGTACCAAGGCGCGTGACCATGCGCCGCGCGCTCTGCCGCGAGGATGCGCCGCTCGAGATCCGGAGGCGGCTCGACGAGAGGGAAGGAGACAGCCTCACGCGTCGCTTTGAGATTCGCCCAAGCCGGCCCGCAGCGACCGCACGCGTCCGCGTGACGTTTCTGGGCCTCCAAGGTGAGCTCGTCGAGCTCGCCGTAGAGCGCATCCATCACGTGGAGGTCGAACTTCTCGCAGTCCATGGTCGGGCTTCTATTTCAGGCCTTTGGCGTAATCCTCGTATTCCGCGAGAGCTCGTTGGAGTCTCTCGAGAGCGTAGCGCATGCGGCTCTTCACGGTGTTCTCTGGAACGCTCAGCATGGCCGCAATGTCTTTGAACGGCACGTTGCCGAGTTCGCGAAGCAAGAACACCTCTTTCTGATCCTCGGGCAAACCATCCACCGCGAGCTGTATGTGATTCGACAGCTGACGACCAATCACGGCGCGATCGACAGCGCGGCTCGGGTGCTGGTCTGCGGTTCTTTCTCCGAGCGTGGGACCATCCTCCTCGTTCTGCCCTTGCGGGGCCTGATCAAGCGATGGGTGTCGTCTCAGCGAGGCCTTCCGAAGCTGATCGATGCAGAGATTTCGAGCGATGGTGTACACCCAGGTCGAGAACCGCGCTGAATGACGGAACTCAGAAGCGCTCTGAACCACCCGGACGAACACGTCTTGGGTCAGGTCTTCCGCGACGCTGCCGATGCGCACCTGGCGGAGGATGAAGTTGTAAACGTTGGTCTTGTGACGCTTGACGAGGATGGCGAACGCCGATCGATCCCCGCCTTGATAGCGGAGCATGAGCGCTTCGTCGGTGACCTCGGGGTGGCCGTGGCCCACGGCTAGCCCTCGTTTTTGATCTGCTCGGGGAGAATGCTTTGTGGACGTCGCGCGTGGGCGTTGCTTCGGCCCACGCGATGAGCTCGAGTGCTCCTCCCACTACGTCCGACCGGTGCCAACGATCTCTCGGACGCGCACTTTCTTTGCATCGCGCTTTGAATGCGTCGACTGCCCAGATCCACCGCGCGCAGCCTACTCGAACGCATCGATGGCGTCACTTTGTGAGCTTTGTGCTTCAACGACCCGAACGTTGCGCCGTAAGAGGCGGCCCAATAGACTGAGCGCACATAGGTGCACTCCGCACCGTCTAGCTTTCGAGCGTCGAACAACAACGAGGTTGGTCGTGAAAAGACTGGTCTACACCGCCGGCGTCTTGGCGATGACCTTGGGCATCGCTGCCGTCGCGGTAGCGCAGCAGCCCACCGGAACGAGCTCCTCGTCGAGCTCCAAGGCTGCGACATCCGCGTCCGCCAAGAGCACCGCTTCAGCGACCCCCGCGTCCAGTTCCTCCACCTCAGCAACTCCATCCGCCTCCACGGGTTCGTCTTCTACGACGACCCCGGCGACGGCGACGACCGCTTCGGGTGCGCCAGCCACAAGTGCTAGCGCGGCTCCGATGGATGGGCAGACCTATGCGCTGCGGCTTCGCAACCTCGAGCAGCGCATCGACGAGCTCAAGGAGCAGATCCGTCGCAGCCACACCCGACTCTCGCTCTTGAGCGACACCATCCTCTCCGGTGGTGGCTCGGGTTCGCGTGCGGTCATCCGCTTCAAGAACGATCTGTCCGATGCGTTCCGCGTGACGCGTGCGCTGTTCGTCCTCGATGGGGCGGTCCAATACAACAAGACCGATCAGTCTGGCGCGCTCGGTGACGCGGACGAGATTCCGATCTTCAACGGCTCGATCCCTCCGGGCGATCACACGCTGCAGGTTCTCGTGAACCTCCAGGGCAACGGCTACGGCGTTTTCAGCTACCTGCGCGGCTACCGCTTCGAGGTTCGCTCGAGCCACTCGTTCTCCGCCGTCGAAGGCAAGACCGTCAACCTCGACGCCGTCGCTTACGAGAAGGGCAGCGTCACGACGCCGCTCGAGGAGCGGCCGGCCATTCGCTACACCGAGAAGATCGTCACCGGTCTCGCCGATCCAGCCGACCAGAGCTCCACTGCGCAGCCTCCGCCTGCCGGCCAACAGCAGCCCTCTCCCTGAGACCGCAGGAGGTGTCGATGTCAACTCGCCGCACCCGTTTCTTAGCCGCTCGGCGGTTCGGCGCGGCCGCGGGGCTGTCGGCCTTCGTGGCCTTCGCCTCGTTCGGCGCCGTCGTGTCCGTGGCTCAGCCGGCGCACGCCGTCGAGTCTCAGGAGGCCCTCGCGCAGGCCTCCCAGCAGGTCGCCGCCGTCAACGCAAACATCGGCTCAATCAAGCAATCGGTCGCACGCGCCAAAGGCTCGCGCACACCCGAACAGCAGATCGCGGATGCCGTCCTGCTCATGGGGTCGCGCGACTACGACCGCGCCGCGAACGTCCTCAATCAGGTGATCGAGAAGTACCCGGATCACCCGACAGCCTACCCGGACGCGCTCGCCCTCCTCGGTGAGGTCTACTTCCGTTCGAATCAGCTCTGGAGTGCTCGCCGCGTCTTCCAGAAGATCACGTCCAACTCGGGGGACGCGAAGTACCAACCCTACCTGTCGAAGGCCCTCGCGCGGCTCGTCGACATCGCGATGCGCAAACGCGACGAGGGGCTCCTCGGTGAGGTCCTCGCCTCGATCGATCAAGCTCCGCCCTCGGCGACGACGCTGCTCGCCTATGCGCGCGGCAAGGCCTTGCTCGCGAAGAAGGACTACGCCGCTGCGAAGACAGCGCTCTCGGGCATCGACGACAAGAGCGAGTACTCGCATCAGGCCAAGTACCTCCTCGGGCTGATTTCGGTGAAGGAGTCGACGCCGCCTCCGGTGAAGGTGGAAGACGGTGAAGAGCCGCCGCCCGCACCCAAGGAGCGCTACGCCGCAGCGATCGATCTCTTCACGAAGGTCACGCAGCTTCCGCCCGACACGGACGCTCACCGCCAGGTGATCGATCAGGCTTGGCTCGCGATCGGCCGACTCCTCTACGAGACCAACCAGCTGACGCAGGCCATTCAGGCCTACAACAAGATCGATCGGGCGAGCGGCGAGTTCGGCACGATGCTCTACGAGCTCGCCTGGGTCTACGTGAAGCTCGGCGATGCGGATCGCGCGCTGCGTGCGCTCGAGGTCCTCGCGGTCGCCGACCCGAAGGGTCAGAACATCGCGGACGGCACCCTCCTACGCGGTGATCTCATGCTTCGAGCGGGCAAGTTCGACAAGGCCCTCTCGACCTACGAGGGCTTCAAGACCACCTACGATCCGATGCGCGAGAAGGTCGAGGCTTTCCTCGCTTCGACGAGCGATCCAGGTGCGTATTACGACCGCCTCACGAAGAAAGAATTCGAAACGCTCGACGCAACCTCGCTGCCTCCTGTCGCGCTCGAGTGGGCCCGCGAAGCCGAGGACGGTGAGGCCGCGTTCGGGATCGTCGACGACATCGGCGAGTGTCGCGAGCTCCTCGCGCAAGCCAACGACATGGTCGAGCGTCTCACCGCGGTGCTGAACTCGCCCGCGCGTGTCCGTGCCTTCCCCGAGCTGAAGACAGGGCTCGAGAACGCGCTCGGCGGCCTCAACAAGACCGCACTCGCGCGGTCCACGCTGGTCGCCGGCCTCGAGGACATCGACGACAGTGCAGGCAGCGGTGAGCTGGCCACGGTCCGCGCAGAGCGTCGCGAGCTCGAAGCTCGGCTCAAGAAGCTGCCGACGACGGACGCCGACTTCTCCACGCGTGAGGTCGAGGCCGAGCGCCAATGGAACACGGTGTCGCAAGCAGTTCAGCGACTCGAGCTCCAGGTCAACCAGAACATGGCCATCATCAACGGGCTTCGTCGCGTCATCGACGAGGGCTCCTCGCTCGGTGTCGTGCGCGACCCCCAAGCTGTCGCCGCTTGGGAGGCCCAGATCCGGCAAGAGGAAGCGGAGCTCAACGTCTATCGGCAGCAGATCGAGGAGCTCCGCAAGCTCATTCGGCAAGGCCGAGTGACGGCGGGCTTCGGCGATCAGCGCTTCATCGAGGACGAGCAGGTTCGTGATCGCTACCGCGAGCTCGTCCGCCGCGAGATGGAGCTCGTGGCGGCCAGCGGCGGCAAAGATGCAGCGGCCTACGCGAATCAGGCTCTCGCCGTCGTGAAGCAAGCAGACGACGCGGACGCATCGATCAACGGCATCAAATCCGAGATCGACTCGGAGGTCGAATACAAGACCCAGGGCGTCGTGAACGAAGTGGCCACGGAGACCAAGAACCTCGTCGAGTACCAGCTCCGCCTCGAGGAGCTCGATGGGCAGGCGCGTGTCCTCGTCGGCGAGGTCGTCATGCGCAACTTCGGCTTCGTCCGCGATCGGTTGAAGTCCATGGTCCTTCGCGCGGACGTCGGCATCACGCAAGAAGCCTGGGAGGTCCGAGAGGATCAGATCACGCGCGTTCGAACACTCACGCGCGAACGCGCGTTGCAGGAGCGCATGCTCCGCGACGAGCTGAACGAGGTCCTCGACGACGCCGGTGAGGCAGAGCAGGACGACAAGAAAGGGGCCAAGCCGTGAGCGCGCCGAAGGTCGTGCACGTATCCCAGAAGAACGGGAGCCGGTGGTTCGGCGTCGTCGCAGGCCTCGCGATCACGCTCGTCGTCGGCCCGAGTCTGCTGCGCGCGCAGCCAGCCGGAACGCAACCGAGTGGCTCCGCCAGCGCGTCTTCGTCCGCGAGCGCGGCTCCATCCTCCTCGTCGACAGCGCCCGCCTCTTCGGCCTCGGGGTCGTCGACTGCGTCCTCGACGGCCCCAACGACGAGCTCGACAGCCGCGCCCTCGACGACGACCGCTCCGCTTGCGACGGCTGTCCCCACCGCCAAGGCGCCCGGTCCGCCGCCACCGACCGACGATCAGATCGCCGCGCTCGCCGAACTCCAGAAGGAGGCGGACAACTACGAGGCGCAGGCCAAGGAATATCGCTCGACGATCACGCGCATCGTCAAGCACCACTACGAAGAGCGTAAGCGGCGGATTCTGTCCGCGCTCGACCGCGAGATCACGATCGAGAAGAAGGCGCTCATCGATGCTCGTGAGGAGGCCATTCGTCGCCTCGAGGCCTTCGTAGCTCGCTACAGCGGCCCGAACGCGCACCCCGAGAACACGCCGGATGCCATGTTCCGCTTGGCGGCCCTCTACGAAGAGCGTGCGCGCGCGGACGAGACCGACATCAGCGACGCGGAGCTCGCGGCGCGGTTACAGCAGGCGATCACGCTCTACAAGACGATCATCCAGGAGTTCCCCAAGTATCGAGAGCTGGCTGGCGTCTATTACTACCTGGGGCACGCGCTCAACGACTCCAACCGCAAAGAAGAAGCGCAGCAGGTCTGGCGCTCGCTCGTTTGCTCGAACGTCTACACGTACCCGGTCCCCGCAGATCCGAGCGATCCGAACAAGGACCAGATCATGGCCCTGCCTCAGGACCACGACGACCACTACTGGGAAGAGTGGAATCGTCGGCACCCTGAGCCGATCAAGGGTGGTGGCGGTGGTGGCAAGGCGACCGGCAAGCCCAAACCCAAGACCAAGAAGTCCGTCACCGACGACCTCGTCGACGAGACCAGCTTCCAGAATCCGTTCCCCAGCACATGCACACCCATCCCTCAAAAGGTGTTGGCGGGGGCCGAGCCTCGCTACATCGCCGAGGTTTGGTGGCTCATCGGCGACTATCACTTCAACGAGATCAGCCGGGCTGCGGGCGCGTTCAACTACAACCGAGCGCAGGCCGCATACACCAACTCGCTCCAGTTCAAGAAGCCGCCGATCTACGGCGTCGCCATGTACAAGCTCGCTTGGACCTACTTCAAGCAGCAGCGATACAAGCAGAGCGTCCTGCAGTTCATCGAGCTGCTGCGGTACGCCGACGAACAGGAGAAGCTGACCGGAGACGCAGGCGCTGACTTCCGCAGCGAGGCTTACACCTACATCGCCGGGTCGCTCACCTATCTCGACTTCGATGGTCCCGGCCCTGACGAGCCGTACATCCCGCGCAACGACGTTCTCGACACCGAGCAGGACCCTGCGAAGCAAGAGCAGAAGATGCACGTGGCAATCGACCGCGTGCAGGATCCGAATCTCATCCCGCAGAACGAGAAGTGGACGGTCGAGATCTACAAGGCGCTCGCCCAGGAGTTCAGCGAGCTCAATCAGTACAAAAACACCATCGAGGTCAGCGAGCTCATCCTGAAGAAGTGGCCGCTCGATTGTGGCGCTCCCGTCGTGCAAAACCGCATCGCGGAGATCTACGACACGATGATGCGCGCCAAGCGCGAGGGCACTCCCGAGTACGAGGAGTACGCCGCCAAAGCGCTCGAGGCTCGCACCAAGCTCGCGGAGTACGTCGGTGCGAACAAGCCGTGGACACGCGCGTGTATCAACGATCCTGAGGCCATTCAGACTGCCGAGCGACTCGTGCGCGGCGGGCTTCGTCGAGCCGCGGCTGATCACACGAACGCGGGGCGCGCCCTCGCTGAAGAGGGTCTGCGCTCCGGTGACAAGTCCGAGCGCGACAAGGTCTTCGAGCGCGCGCTACGCGAGTACCAGCTCGCTGCGCAAGGCTGGGAGGGCTACCTCGTTCAAGACGAGAACTCGAGCGACGCTTACGAGAGCCGGTTCTGGCTCGCGGACGCGAACCACATGATCGTGGTGCTCACCGTGGCGCTCGATCGCGTGCCGACCGACGCACAGGTTCAAGTCGCGCGGAGCACCGCCGTCGCCGTTCGCGATTCGAACGAGGACAGCAAGTACCTGCAGCCGGCGGCGTTCTTCGTCGTCGACGTCGCCTACCAGCAGCTTCAAGCGCAGTACAAGCGCTTCAAGGTCACGAACGGTTCCGAGGGCGTCGAGATGCAGGACGGCGTCACCACGGTCAAAGAGGGCGAGAAGGAGAAGGTCGTCAAGAAGACGATTCCTCCCGCTGTGCTCGCGGTCATGATCGCGCGTGAGGAGTACACGCAGCGAGTCCCCGAGGCTTCGGACGTCATGGTCGACGTAGACAACGTCAGCGTCCCCCAATCGAAGGCCTACAAGTACGACGTCGCGAACTACTACTTCAACTACGGCGACTTCGACGAGGCTCGGAAGCGCTTCTACCCGATGTACGCGACCGAGTGCGGCAACTCCCCGTTCGGTGCGAAGGCCTGGAGCAAGCTGAAGTCGATGGCTGCGCTCGAGGAGAACATCGACGAGACGCGCAAGCTCGCAGAAGCCGTCATCCAGAAGCCTTGCGCGACGACCGAAGAGGGCAAGATCGCCGAGCAAGAAGAGGCCGTAAAGATCCAGAAGCGCGGGTACTACATCGACGCGGCGCAAGCCTACGAGGCTGCCGAGAAGATGCCGCCGGGCCCCGAGCGCGACGCTCAGTGGAGAAAGGCTGCGGCCCTCTACAAGACCGCGCTCGAGAAGGCGCCGTCACACGACGAGGCTCCGGAGGCCGCGATGTGGGGCGCCAACGCTTACAAACAGGTAGGCGAGTACGATGACGCCATCGCGATGTACGAGCTCTTCATCAAAGAGTACGGCAACGAAGATCGGCTCAAGGCTCTCGAGAACGGCGACCCCAAGGCCAATCCGCCTGTCGAGAAGAATCTGGAGAAGTATGAGAAGCGTCGCAAGAACCTGAAGGACGCATACGACGCGCTCGCATCCGCGCACGCTCTCTTCTTCAACTACCGAGCGGCTGCCGAGACAAACGACACCATCTCGCGGAACAAGCGCTTCGACGAGGCCGATCGCAGGCAAGCGGCGATGAACGCGCTCATCCTCTACGCAAACATGGGCGACGAGGACAAGATGCTCGCCGCGCGCAAGACCCTCGGTGAAAACAAGCCCTCGGTCGAGCAGACGATGGAGGCGGACTTCCTCATCGCGAACTCCGATCTCAAGGACTGGAACGAGAACGGCTCCGATGATGGCTCCAACAAGTCTGCTCGACTCAAGGCGATGGGCTCGATGGAGGCCTATTACCTGAAGAACCGCAACACCAAGGAGGCCGCACGCTTCAACGTGAACGCGGCCTACCTCGCGGCGAAGATGCACCGAGTCGGTAAAGACGCGAAGGCCGTCGAGTGGTGCCAAAACACCATGAAGGCCTTCGACACCTTCAAGTCGAGCCCGGACGCTGCCGGGTCACTCGAAGCAGACATGGCCGCGGAGTGCGCCTATCGAGCGGTCGACGAGGAGCTCAAAGCCAAGTTCGACTACGACACTGGGCACCACCGCTACACAGGCGTCATCGACAAGGTCAAGCAGCAGTACGAAAAGGACGTCAAGGAAGCCAACGACGTTTGGTTCCCGAAGCTCCAGGCCGTCATCGACCAGTACGCCTCGGCAAAGTGGACGGTCGCCGCTCGAGCGCGTCAGGGCTCGCTCTACGACTCGTGTCGCACCGGCCTCTACAACGCGACGCCCCCCGCAGTGAAGCTCTACACCGACGCCGAGGAGAAGGCTCTGAAGCGGGCGGAGGACAGCAACGACGACGCCCTCCTCGAGAAGGCAGACCAGATCCGTCAGACGCGCCGCGAGCAGTGGCGCGCTCTTCGAGAGAACGAGCTCGGCGAAGCCGACCGGGCGATGGTGAAGTTCTACGTCGAGGCGACGCTGATCGCGAAGATGTACAAGGTGCGGAACGAGGGCAGCGAACTCGCAATTCGCCGCCTCGCGTTCTTCACCGACATCCTCGGCAACCCGAAGATGCGCGAGTACTCGCAGGTCGTCGTCGACCCCGAGACCAAGGCCAACTTCAAATACGAAGACAACATCTTCCTCCGCACGCGACCGGGACTGACGTCGGATCCCGCCGCGGACGGCATGCCCAGCCCACTCCCGGTTGCCCCGTGAAACTGCGCTTTGATGATCGTCGAGGTCGTATGAAGACGCTCGTGAAGGTCCTTCTCCGAACCGGCTTGCAGGTGAGTCTGCTGTCTCTGTCGGCGGCGGGATTGCTGGGATGTCCCAGCACCACCGCGACGACGGAGCCTGCCTCGACGCCCTCTGGTCCCGTCGGGACGGGAGATCTCAGCGGCACGCCGCAGCCCGGTCAACAGTGGACGATCCCCGATGCGGGCTCGACCCAGGACGTCGGCGCGGATCGGGCGAAGATGAACGACGACGCACTGCAATCCTACCAGCAGGGGATGCAGGCCTTCGTCACGGGAGACTTGCAGAACGCACGCAAGTTCTTCCAAGAGGCAACCTCGAAGGATTCGAAGGCTTTCCAGGCGTTCTACTCGCTGGGTGTCGTGCAGGAACGACTCCGCGACGATGGCGCTCTCGCCAGTTTCAAGTCGGCCTACACCATCGTTCCCGACTACGAGCCCGCGATCGTCGCGTACGCATTGCTCAAGGCTCGCAAGGGACAAACGGGAGACGCGGACACCTTCCTCACACAAAAACGCAGCGAACTCCCGAAGTCAGCCGCAGTCCTCGCCGCCCTCGCCGAGGTCAAATCATTGTCGAAGGACAGCGGCAGTGCTCAGAAGCTCGCATCCGAGGCTTTGAAGCTCAATCCCGATTACAAGCCCGCGATGGTGGTGATCGCTCGCGACTATTACCGAACCCGTAAGATCGACCTCGCGCTCTACGCACTGAAGGCGATCCTCGATGGATTCGAGCCGGTATCGATCAACCCACCGCGCGACAAGAACAACGCCGAGGCTCTGCTTCTACGTGGTCTCATTTACAAGGAGCAGAACAACCGCTCGGGCGCGATCGACCAGTTCGAGAAGGCCGTCTCGCGTCGACCCGACTTGGTCGAAGCGAGGGTGCAGCTCGCGACCTTCTACGTCCAGGCCGGCAACGCGGAGCGTGCGCTTCCCCTCGTCGAGGGAGCATTGCGGTTCGACGCGGACAACCTGTCTGCTCATCTGCTCCTCGGCGATTGCTACCGGCTGCAGGGGAAGTTCGCCGAAGCGAAACAGCGCTTCGACTACGTCGTGAGCAAGGACGCGAGCCTGCCGCAGGTCCACTATAACCTCGGGCTGCTCTACCTCTTCGCACCCTCGGTCACTGGCATGACCCCGCTACAGCAAGTCGATGCTGCTTCTGCGGAGCTCAAGAAATACCAAGACCTGCGGAAGAAGGACACGGTCGACGACTCCGACGAGCTCCTCAACCGAGCGAAGTTGAAGCGGGGCGAAATCGAGGCAGCGCAAGCCGCTGCGGCTCCGCCTCCCCCAAACCCCCCGCCCACGACAGGTGGCGGCGGCTCGGACGCCAAGCCATGATGTATTGCCTGCATTCATTCAGCCGCGAGGGAGAACGCCGATGAAGTGGACATTCGTAGTTGCGACGTGCCTTGCCACGTTTGGGTTCGCAGGCGCGGCCTCCGCACAAGAGAAGGACGCCAATGGGCGCAACGTGATCACCATCGCCGAGGTGCAGATCACGGGGCGGATCCAGAAACCCATCGCGGCCCTCGACGTCAGTCGCATCCAACCCAAGCTCACGCTCGCTGAGCTCCGCCAGCCCTTCCTCGAGCGGATCGAGAAGGCGATCTACAAGGATCCGTTCTGATCTCGATCGCGCTCGCGATCCTTCTTTCTGTTTTTGCAGGGTGGGTCGCCCTCTCGCATCGACGAACGGTCGAGCGTGTTCCATCGCGGGGAGCCGGCGCACTGGTGCTCGCTCTCAAGCGCGTTCCTCCGACCGAACGAGTTGGTGTCGTTCTGGAGAAAGCACCAGCAAAGAGCTGGGAGGCGGATTTCGCGCGTGCGCTGGCGGACGCTCACCATCCGGCCGAGCGCGCGGATGTGGGCAGTGAAGCCGTCGGCGATGTTGCGGCCCTATTCGGGTCGCGGGCGCGTTGGTCCGATGCGGCGCTTCGGGTCCAAGCTTTGGGTGGCGTGCTCCTCACGATCGTCGGCTTCATTCGGGGCGATCGCGTGGGTGCGCTCGGGGCACTCGGTATCGCGATCGTGGGTGCGAGCGTCGTTCTCGGCTTCGGACGTCGCACTACGCACCTGGAGAAGGAGCAGCGTCAGCGCGTCGACGATTTGGTCGGACTTCTGCTCCCAGATGCTTCACCCGAAGAGGCAGCTCGGAAGCGGGCTCGACGTGCTGAACGCGTGTGGTGACCTGGTTGGAATCGTGCCGAGGACAGCACTCGAGTCACGGCCGTTGCTGGATCACCCTCCTTGCTCTGTGTAATCTGTAGAGACCCTCGGAACTTTCACGAACGCCTTGGGTCCAAGCCTGAGCACCCTCGCCCTCAGGTACGGGAGGCTTCCTCGAAATGACGCAGCCCTACGCTTCTCCTCACAACGCTCCCGGTCCGCAACGCCCGGGGCAGATGACCGCCACCATGAGGGCGGTCTCCCAGGCGACTGGGCCCAAAGTCTTGCGGATCGGCCTCGTTCAAGGAGGCAAGGTCATCGAGGAGCGCGTCATCAAGCAGCGGACGCACGTCCTCGTTGGACCGAGTGAAAAGAGCACCTTCGTCCTGCCGACGAAGTCGCTGCCTCCCACGTTCAAGCTCTTCGAACTCGTCGGGAACGAGTACTGTCTGAATTTCCTCGAGGGGATGAGCGGTCGCGTCGCTCTGAAGACGGGGATCAGCGACCTGGCCGCGCTGCGGGGGCAGGCAAAGCGAGTGCAGCAGGGGCAGGTACAGGCCTTCCAGATTGCACTCAGCGAAGAGGCACGCGGGAAGGTCGTAGTTGGCGAGACCACGTTCCTCTTCCAGTTCGTCGCGCCTCCCCCAGTTCAGCCGAGACCCCAGCTACCAGTCGCGGTGAAGGCTGGGCTGATGATCGACTGGACCACAACGATCATCGCCGCGTTCTCGTTCCTCTTCCACTTCGGGTTGATCGGCTCGATCTACTCGGACTGGATGGACCAGCCCGTCAACGACGAGCTCAGCGTCCAGCAGCTCCTCGAGACCGTGAAGGCGCTGCCGCCTCCTCCGCAAGAAGAGGAAAAGAAGGAAGAGGTCGTCACGGATGCTGCGACGGCAACGGCTGCAACGGCAGAGGCCGCGGCGGCTCAGCCGAAGCCTCAATCGGGTGGCGGTGGCGGACAGAAGGGCTCGGGAGCACCCAGCAAGGGTGCGGGTCGCGGTGGCCAGATGTCCGACGCGGACAAGGCTGCGCTCTCCTCCGACCTCGACCGGTTCAACGTCGACATGCTCGGTGCCCTGAACTCGACCGGCGTCTCGACGGACAACGTGATGACGACCGGCGACGTTCCGATGGGGCGCCTCAACGACGCCGGGCAGTCCGCGTCGGGGTCGGGCTTCGGCAAGGTCGCCTTTGGCGGCGGCGGTGGTAACGTCGGTCGACCTGGTGAAGGCGGCGGCGGCGGTCTCGCTGGCCTCGGCGACAAAGGCGGAGGGCAGGGCAACACGCCAACAGCCGGGTCGGCAAAAGCTGTGAAGGGACCGACAGGCAATGCCTCGGTGGGTGGCGCTTCTGTCAGCGGCGGTTCCGTGGCCAATGCTTCGTCGGTGGTCGCGGCGATGGCTGCTGGATTCCGGCGTTGCTACAACAAGGGCCTCCAGGAAGACCCGAACATGAAGGGCTCGGTTCGCATCACCGCGAAGATCGGACCCAATGGCGAGGTTCTTGGCGCCAGCCCGTCGGGGTCCAGCGGTCTTTCGGGCACAGTCGTGAGCTGCGTGGCCGCCCGTGTGAGCAGCGCACAGTTCGCCGCTCCAGATGGCGGTGGTGCCACGATCGTAATCCCGGTTTCGTTCTACCCACAGTGACTACGTGACGCATGTTTCGGGTGGTCCGAGCCGCGCTCGGGCCACCACTGTTTTTGTGGTTTGTCGCAACCCTGCTGCTGCGTTCGACGTGAATGCTCGCTCGCACGCATGCATCACACTTCTCCGTAACCTGGGCTCCGCGTTGACATCGCAGGGCCCCGAACGATAGGCTCGGAGACCGCGGTGGAGTGGTGCATAAGCCCCCACCTCACAAGGACCTTCATCCCAGGTCCCTTTGGAGGCGTTCGATGGATCGCTCCCGTACGATTCGACTGGTAGCAGCCGCCGTGCTCACCTTCGCTGCCGTTGGGCAGGGTGTTGCTGTCGCGCAGGGGACCGCACCTGCTGTTCCCGGTTCGGATCCCAACGACGTCAACGCCGGCCTTCAGCGTCAGGTCAATCTGAGCCCGCAGGAACAACTCACGCAGGCGGACAACGACCTCGCACAGATGGAGCAGGCGCGATCCAACGTGCGTCGGCAGCTGATGGAGTCTCGGGAGCAGCGCGACGTCGTCAAGACCCTGTGTCTCAACGACAAGCTCACCCAACTCAACGTGGCGATTACGTCGGCGCAGGAACAACGCGAGGCATTGGCTGCCGCCGTGTCCCGCAACGACGCTGACCTCGCCACCCACAAGTTCACGATCCTCAGTGTGCTGCGGCAACGGTCGGACCAACTCCAGACCGAAGCCAATCAGTGTGTCGGTGAGGAGGTCGGGGTGGTGGGGCAGTCCTCTGTCACACCCATCATCGACAAGGACCTCCCACTCGAAGATCCCTCGGAATACCCCACGTTCAACCTCGTTGCAGAGCCGCCGGGTTGCGCAAGCTGCATTAACTGAGCTGCACCACCTGAGAAGTAGTAGTGTTCGGTGCTCGTCGAGTACGGATCGTGCCCGAGGGTTGATGAGGTAGCCGCTTACGTGTAAACGCCGAAAGGCGCGCCCCAATCGAAATTGGGAGTTGCGTCCACGTAGCGCTGGTTGGGCTCGCCCGAGATGGCTCGTCCATAGACCCATGCGCAGGAGATTGCCGAGTGGGCTCGAGTCGATTCCTTCTCTTTGCACCGACATTAGCGAGCGTGCTCCTGATCGCCGGCACTGCCTCGGCTCAGTCCCCAGCATGGCTCTCTGATCGCGAATACGCGCAGGGGCGCGGCTTCGAGGTCGGCAACTTCGAACTGCACCCGGGGATTGGGGTCGAATTCGGATACGACTCGAACTACTTCCGACGCGCCGACGACGAGGACCCGATTGGGACTCTCCGACTTCGGATTTCGCCGTCGTTCTTTGTTTCGACTCTGGGTCCGCAGCGTCGTGCGCCAGGGACTGCGCCCCCCGCGATCACCTTCAGTGCTGGGATTGCCGCGACCTACGACGAGTTCTTCCCTGTAACGGGCAGCGACGCTGGTCAGAATCAGATGAAAGATCAGCGGAACGTTGGCGGGCGAGCCGACTTCCGACTTGACTTCTTCCCTGGTCGCGTCGTCTTCGGCTCGCTCCACGGCGGCGTCAGTCGCAACATTGATCCGAGCAACGCTGGGGTTCAGGCCGAGAGCTTCAACCGGGATATTCCCGACGCGGGAGCCGAAATCGGGTTTGCGCCCGGTGGCGGCGTCTTTGATTGGCGATTTGGGTACAACTTCACGGGCACGTTCTTCGAGTCCGGCGGGTACACCAATCTCAACAACTTCAATCACGACTTCTACACCCGCGGGCGATGGCGGTTCCTTCCGCGCTCGGCGCTCACCTTCGATGGGCGCTTCGACTTGCTCCAATATCCGGATACCGGCCCTGGTGGGAAGACAGGGGCCCATCCGGTTCGCGCTCGACTCGGGTACAACGGTCTTATTACCAAGTCGTTCGCGCTGACGGTGCTCGGCGGCTGGGGAGCGAGCTTCTATCAGCCGGCCCCGCAGGAGGACTTCGACAGCTTCATTGGCCAGCTCGAGGTCAAGTGGCTGATTACCCCTCCGCCGGCGACTGACCCTGAGGCTGCGTCACTCTCGCTTTCGCACCTCGCGGTCGGGTTCAACCGTGATTTCGCGGACTCGTATATCGGCACTTACGAAGAGATCAACCGTGGCTATGCGAAGTTCTCTTATCTCTTCGCGCAGCGGTTCTTGCTGGTTGTTCAAGCCGGAGTCGCCGCGGTAATCCACCCGCCGATTCCGGATCTCAACGTCAACAGCTCCTTCACCACGATTCGCGTCGACTCTTCACTGTTCGCCGAATATCGCTTCATCAACTTCTTTGGAGTGAACGGAACCTTTCGGGCGGACACCAACATTACCGACCAGACCGTCACGGGGACGAGCGGCCAGAACGAGCGACTTCAGTGGTTGGACATTCAAGCGTATCTCGGCGCCCGATTGCTTTGGTAGGCGCACAGCGAGCCGAGCGCTCCAAGAGAGCGACAGATTGGGCAACTCCGCGGCCCACACCCCCAAAGGGTGCGAAGCGGTGGATCCAACTCCGTATTGCCACGATGTGGCTCCTGATGACGACGCTGCTCATGGCAGCGTGTGTATCGGGGCCAGTAAAACCACCTGATCTGCCGCCTGCGGTGCACTCCACCACGTTGGGCGTCGGAGACATCCTCGAGATTCGTATCCTCTCCGCGAAAGACTTGGCGACTGAATACCAAGTAGCGCCGGATGGGACGGTGAGTCTCCCTTATATCGGTGCGATGGAGATCGTCGGACTGGAGCCTCACCAAATCGAGGCCCGCGTGCGACAGGCGCTCATCGACGGGCAATATTATACGAACCCGCGCGTGAGCGTCATCGTGCGGGCATATCGGTCCAAGCGGGTCAACATCGCAGGCCAGGTCAAAAAGCCTGATTCCTATCCGCTCGAGCCGGGAATGGGGCTCTTGAAGCTCATCTCGCTCGCCGGTGGATTTACGGATATCGCCGATGAAGATCGCATCATCATCCAGCGGCAGACTCCAAATGGCGTGAAGGTCGTCACCGTCAGCTACGACGATATTCGCGACGGGCGGATCCCCGATGTTCCGCTTCAATCCGGGGATTACGTCGAGGTCCGCCGCAGCATCATCTGACGTCGGCGGACCGCGAAAGGGGCTAGTTCTTGCGCGCTAGCTCCCAGTGCTTCTTGCCGTCGGATTGGACGGTGGGCGACTGGATACGGAGCATCGAGAGGGCGACCTCGCGGACGCGCCCGTCGGGGCCTTGTTGAAGCCGAATACGCTCGCCGTCGCTGAAGACTACGGTGCAGCGCCCAAAGGCGAAGTGGGTGACCTCATCGCCTTCTTCGGGATAGAGCTCGGGTGAGTCGTCTCGCACGGCTGGTCGGCGCGGCAGGGGTGTCGCCTGCATCGCGGCAGTGGCAGGGACACCGAGCGCCGGAGTCGGTGTCGCGGGTGTCGCTGCTGGAGGTGGAGGCGCTGGAGGAGGCGTGATCACGGGCGGAGGCGTGATGATTGGGGTGCTCGCGACTGGAGCGGGCGCCGCTACGGGGATGTTCTCGATGCGATGGGGGCGGGAGACGGCTCGGTGGACGAGCACCCGGGTAGCGGTCGCACGCGCGAGGATGCCGCCCGCGGTCTCGGTCCCGACGGCGCCTGCGCGCGTGAGAGATACGAAAAGAGCCGACTCACCGCGACCGGCGAAGCCCCGCAGGGACGTCATATCCCAAGCCCCGTCGAGGATGCGCTCGCGGCGCGCACCCGAAGCCGTTGTCTCTCGAACTACGGCGTCGCGAATTTCACCGAAGGCTTCGACGAGGGTGGGAGTGCCGTCCGCGATGCTCGCGATGGCTTGCACAACCTCGACTCCGGGGTCGAGGCTCGTGAGGATCCACGCCGTCCATTCGGTGTCGCTCGCGCTACCGTTCGGCTGATCCGATATGTGCGTCACTTGAGAAGCCTTCCTAATTGGGGGTCCGACTTCGGATCACTGCGACTCGCGGTGAACGGCGATGTCGAGTGGAACAGCATCTGCGGGTCGCGCCGCGCTGAGATCTCCGCTCACGGCGTTGACCAGATCGGCCCTGACTCCAGCCTCGACCAGGATCTGCTTGGCCGCTTGGGCACGCTCGGAGGCGAGAGCCTCGGCGCGCGCGTCGCTCCCCTTGTCGGGGAAGCCCTCGATGAGCACCCCAAAGCCGGGCCCTCGCCCGAGCACTAGCTTGGCGACGATGCGCAGCTCATTCACGAGCTCGGGGGTCGGTTGGGCCTTGTTGGGCTTGAAGCGAGTGGGCTTGAGGAAGGTGACTCGACCATCCTTCTCGAGCCGCACGAGGGTCGTCGCGCCGGGCTCCGGGCATCCGTCGTCGTCGTCGACACCGTCGAGCGTCTCCGGGCTGTCCTTGCACTGGTCCTTGCCGTCGAGGACGCCGTCGCCGTCGTTGTCCGGGTCGGGGCAGCCGTCGTCGTCCTCGAAGCCGTCCATGTCCTCGAGCAGGCCCTGGCATTTGTCCTGGGCGTCGGGGACGCCGTCGTGGTCGTCGTCGAGGTCCGGGCAGCCGTCGTTGTCGAGGTGACCGTCCAAATCCTCTGCGGCGAGCGGGCAGGTGTCCTTGTCGTCAGGGATGGTGTCGCCGTCGTTGTCGGGGTCGGGACAGCCGTCGTCGTCTTCGAAGCCGTCCTTGTCCTCTTTCTCGTTGCGGCAGCGGTCTTCTTCGTCGGGGATGCCGTCGCGGTCGTCGTCGAGGTCGGGGCAGCCGTCGTCGTCTTGGAAGCCGTCGACGGTCTCGGCGGCGTCGCGGCAGCGATCGAGCGTGTCGGGGATGCGGTCGCCGTCGTTGTCGGGGTCGAGGCAGCCGTCCGCGTCCTCGAAGCCGTCGCGATCCTCACGCTCGTTGGGGCAGCGGTCGTCGCGATCGAGGACGCCGTCGTGATCCGTGTCGAGCGCTTGGGGTGCGTAGCCACCGGCGAGGAGCACGCGAACCTCGGACGAGGTGGCCTGCGAGGCGGTGAGCGGGATCGAGCTGCCGCCGCCGACCTGCAGGTAGACGTCGCCTGCGAGGAAGGGTGCGATGCGGCTCGACGCCATCCACTCGGAGGGGACCAGCATCGGCGAGTCGTTCTGCTGTTCGGCGAGCACCGGTGCGGCGAAGGCCTCGGCGGAGAAGCTGAGCCCGAGCGGGCGATAGGCGAGGAAGCTGACCCCGGCCGCCGTGTAGAGCTGCGTGCCCCAGCGGACGTCGCCGAGATCGTCGGTGCCGCGGATGCGGCCAGCGAGCTCGAGCGAGGCCTCGAAGAAGTCGACGCGGTATGCGGCGCTGAGGCTCGGGATGAAGGTGCCCGTGCGCGCGCCGCCGAAGTGATCTCCGTCGCCGAGCGGCGCAGCGAACTCGAAGCGGGCCGTCAGCTCGAGCCCGTCGGCGTCGGCGCTGCGGCCGCGGTCCACGAGCGCGAGCGCAAAGCCGAGCCGCGGGTCACGGACGATGCTCCGCGGGAGCTCGTCGTCGGTGCCCTGCAGCGTGTAGTAGCCGGCGCCATCCTGATACAGCGTGAAAGGCGTCGCGATGGTGATCTCGAAGCGATCGGTGATGCCGAGCGCGAGCGCGAAGGTCGCGTCGAGGAGGTTGTCGACGACGTAGACGTCGCGGTTGTCGATGCTCGGCCCGTCGACCTCGAGGCGGTAGGGGCGGCGTTGATAGGACGCCGTTATACCAAAAGAGACCTCGCCAGCCGGGGCTGTCGACGTGGGCGCAAGCCAGACGAACGGCCCGTTGCCCGCGTGCGGGTACAGGTTGTCGACGTCGACGCACGTGGAGAACCCGAGCTGAGGCTCGCAGTTGTCTGCACGCGCGGTCGAGGTCCAGGTCGCGCAGATGACGCTGAGCCCGAACAGAGTAGGCAACCGCCGCCGCATCGGGCTCCCGGTCTAGCAAAGCGTGCTCCCGTGAGCTATTGGCATTTGCACTTTGGGCCTCTCCAACGACCGCCCGCTGCTCCTCGCGTCGGGGTCTCCGCGGCGCCGGGCACTGCTCCGAAGTGCCGGCATTCCCCTTCGTGTGCAGACCTTCGAGGTCGACGAAGCCCTGAAAGCCGGCGAGGGGCCCGAGCTCTACTTGGAGCGCGTGGTTCGCGCCAAGCGTGAGGCCGGCAAGCTCGGGTTGGCGTCCTCGGATGGGGCGCTGCTGGTGGCGGACACTGTGGTCGTGCTCGACGGCGAGGTCCTGGGCAAGCCGGCGCACGCGGGGGCCGCGCGCTCGATGGTGCGCGCGCTCGCCGGGCGCGAGCACGCCGTGATGACGCGCTTTTCGGTGTCGGCCGCGCACGCAGGGCGCTGCGGCGCGAGCGTCGAGCACACCGTCGTGACGACGGTCGCCGTGCGCCCACTGAGCGACGCGCTCGTGGACGCCTACGTCGCGACCGGCGAGGGGCTCGACAAGGCCGGCGCGTACGCCATCCAGGGCAAGTTCGCGTTCGCGGTGTCGCGCATCACCGGCTCGTACACGAACGTCGTCGGGCTCCCGCTCGCCGAGGTCGTGCAGGCGCTCGAGGCGCTCGAGCTCTTCGACGCGGCGGTGCTCGCGGGGGCCGAGCTCGAGGACGAGCGCACGCGAGCGCCGTGAGCGCGCGGGTCGGCGCGCGGCTCGCCGACTGGCTCACGAGGCCTGCGGCGATCTTCGCCGTCGCGCTCGCCGCTCGCGTGGCGGTCGCGCTCTGGGCCTTCGATCGGATCCCCCCGACCGCCGACGGTGCCTATTACGATGTTATAGCCAAGCGGATCGCCGCCGGCGAGGGCTACACGTGGGCCTGGCCGGACGGGACGATCACGTACGCGGCGCACTACCCCGTCGGGTACCCAGCGCTGATGGCGTTCGTGTACCTCGTCGCAGGGCCTCGTCCGGGCGCGGTGATGCTCGTGAACGCGTTGCTCGGCGCGGCGGGCGCGTGGTTCACGCACCGGGCGGCGATGCTCGCGACGGGCGACACCGAGGGAGGGCCGCGCAGGTCGAGCGTGCCGGCCGCGCTCGCGGGCTGGGCCGTGGCGCTCCACCCAGCGCTGCTCTCGTACACGCCCGCGCTCATGACGGAGGGGGTGACGACGACGCTCTTGGGTGCGGCGCTCGCTGCCGTCGGCTTCGCGAGGCGCCGTCGCGGCGCACTCGTGGGGTTCATTACCCTAGGTTTAGTCCTCGGTGTCGCGACGTTCGTTCGACCTCAAACGATCGTGCTCGCGCCGCTCTTCGCGGTGGTCGCAGCGCGCGGTGATGGTTCGAAGCGGGGCTCACGTGGGTGGGGGCGCGTCGGCGCGCTCGCCGCGCTGACGACGGCGGCGGCGCTCGTCGTGGTGTCGCCGTGGACAGCGCGGAACTGCTCGCGGATGGGGCGCTGCGCGCTCGTCAGCGTCAACGGCGGTTGGAACCTGGCGATCGGGACGGATCGCGAGGCGAACGGCTCGTGGGCAGCGCTCAAAGTCCCCGAGCCTTGCAAGACCGAGTTCGACGAGGCCGAGAAGGACGTGTGCTTCGGACGGGAGGCGGCGAAGGAGATCGCGCGCGATCCGCTCGGGTGGCTCGCGCTTGCGCCGCACAAGCTGCACGTGACGTTCACCTATTTCGGTGCGGGCCCTTGGTATTTGCACGCCGCGAACGAGGCCGCGTTCTCGTCTCGCGCGAAGGTCGCGTGGGCCGCGGCCGAGATCGTGTTCCAGCGAGGGCTCCTCGGGGCGGCGCTCTTCGCGGTCGCGAGACCGTGTTTTGCAGGGTTCGAGCGTCGGCGACGGCGCGTGCTGGTGGGCCTCTGCGCGGCGCTCGCGCTCGTCCCGACGGGTTGGGTCGGGGTGCTCGCGTTCGCTGGCCTCGCGTGGGCGGCGGCGCGACGCGAGGGCCCGGCGACTGCGCTCGCGTTCCGCGCGGCCGCGCTGGTGGTCGCGACGACGGCCGCGACTCACGCGGTGTTCTTCGGGGCGGGCCGCTACGGGCTCGTGATCATCCCGGCGCTCGCGCTCGGGCTCGTGGGGCTCGGCCCGAGGAAGGAACCGCAGGGCTTTTGACAGGGCGCCGCAAAGGTCCGATCATCGAGCCCGCATGCCCCCGCGGATCGACAAAGAAGAACCTGCCCGCCGTCTCGCCCGTGCGATCGCCAGCGATCTGCTCCTCTACAACGAGGAGAAGATCGTCAAAGGGATCCAAGAGGACGATTTCTTCAACGCGCTCGCCGAGGAGATCGAGGAGGGCCGCGCGCTCTACAAGAACCGCGTCTCCGAGGACCTCTACCACAAGAACTACTACGACCGAGCCTTGGTGGACGTCATCATCAAGGCCAAGGGTCACGTCAAATCGAAGGTCTGGTAGCCCCGCGGAGCAGAGCGAGCGCGCGCTGAAAATCAACAGGCGGCGCGCTCGTGAAGCGCATGGGCTCGCGCGTGCGAGGGTGCTCGAAGCCGAGCAGCTCGGCGTGCAGCGCTTGGTGGCCGAGCTCGGCCGCGAGCGCGCGCAGCTCGCGATCGGTCGGGGGTGAGCCGTACACAGGATCGCCGAGGACGGGCGTCTTCATGCGCTCGGCGAGGTGCACGCGGATTTGGTGGGTGCGGCCCGTCTCGAGGGTGCACGCGACCAGCGTGGCGTGTTTGAGGGGCTCGCGGACGCGGACGTGGGTGACGGCGCGCTTGCCCTCGCGGACGAACGTCGTGAAGCGCATGCGCTCGCGAGCGTCGCGGCCGTAGAGGGTCTCGATCGTCGCGTCGCGGGCGGCGCCGACCACGATGGCGACGTAGCGCCGCTCGAGATCGTGCGCAGCGAAGCGAACGCGCAGGGCCTCGCGGGTGAAGGGGTTCTTCGCGACGACCATCACGCCGCTCGTGCCCTTGTCGAGGCGGTGCACGATGCCGGGTCGCATGCGCCAGTCCTCGTCGTCGCCGGCCACGGTGAGGCTGCGACCGAGCAGCCCGTTCACGAGCGTGCCGGTCTCGTGGCCGCGCGCGGGGTGGACGACGAGGCCTGCGGGCTTGTCGACGATGATGAGGTCGTCGTCCTCGAAGAGGATGGTCACCGCGATCGACGGGTCGGGCGCGGCCTCCGAGCGGGGTGGAGGCTCGGGAGAGACGACGAGCTCGAGGCCGGCGCGGAGCTTCTGCGAAGGGTCGGTGAGGGCCGTGCCGTCGGCCGCGAGCACGCGACCGGCACGCATCCAGCGCTGCACGGTCGCGCGCGAGATGGGCTCGGCGGGGACGGCGATCGCGAGCGCGGAAGTTACGACCTTGTCAGCGCGTTCGCCCGCATCCGCCGGGGCAACGACGACGCGGATGGGCGCGGGAGATCGCTCAGTAGTCGGAGTCGCCGTCGTCTTGGTCGTCGCCGGAGGCGAGCTCGTGGTTGAGCGCGAGGTGCGACTCGAGGTCCTCGAGGCGCTGAGCGTCGGTGAGCTCGATGAGGCCCGCTTGCTCCGCGAGGTAGAGATCGAACGCGGTGTAACGCGGCGCGAACCGGACCAGCGTGTCCTCGTGCTCGATGCCGAGGATGACGAGCTCACCGTCGCGGCGGGCCTCACCCAGGTAGAGGGCGTTCCACGCGCGGCGCGGCCGGTTCGGCAGGCGAACGAGCTTCGTCTTGATGCGCGAGTCCGTCCACCCGAGCTCGGTCTTTGCCTCGGCGAGCTTGCGGACGCTGGTGAGGCGCGGGCGAGGCGACTGCGGGTTCTGCCCGAAGCGGCCGCGGCCGTGGAAGGCCTTACCGAAGAGATTGAAGTGGAAATCCACCGCGAGGAACGCGCGGAGGGTCGGAGGCAGCTCGACCATCAGGCGGGACTCGAGGGCGTCGAGGGCCGCGCGCGACGCACCCACGATAGGGTCACCGCCGCGCTTGGCGTGGCGGGCCTTCAGGGTGGTGATGACGTGCTGCACGAGCGGCAGGCCGCGTTCGATGGTGGGCATGAGGTCCCGCGAGAAGGGAGAAAGACCAGCTACGAGCGGGCTAGCATGGTGCGCGCTTACAGTTCAAGAGCTTTGCGCTGAAGTCACGCAAACTCGCGAAGTTTGGAGCGACGAAGATGCGCCGTGAGCGCGGGCAGATCAGAGCTGCACGGACTTGGTCTCGGGCTCGGGGCGCGCGAGGAGCGTCGGGTACCGGAGGCGAAGGAGCGCGAGGGCGCCGAAGCCGACGAGCACCGCGAACCAGAGCGTCGCGAAGCGCGCGAGGAGCATCGTCGCCGTGGCGGTCGGGCCGGGGACGCCTCCGATCTTGACCATCGACTCCTCGAGGATTTTCTCGGTGACACCGAGGCCGCCGGGGACCGGCACCAGCGCGCCGGCGAGCGTACCCGTCGCGTAGAAGAACGTGGCGCGCAGGACGTCGAGGTGGTTCGAGAAGCCGTGCAGGATGACGCGGACGCCGACGCCCTCGAGGGCCCAGCCGGCGATGCTCAGGAAAGACGGCACCCAGAGATGCTTGAACGACGTTAAATGACGGAGCTCGACCAGGGCGCGCTCGACACGCGGGGCGAAGCGAGCGCCGAAGCGGCCGAGGAAACCGGGCAAGCGCGGCAGCGGGGCGAGGCAGCGCGACGCGAGGCGCGGCGAGGAGACGAGCACGAGCAGCGTGAGGACGACACCTGCGCCAGCCGCTGCCCACACGAGGCCGCCGGGGAAGGTCGAGCCGCCGATGGTGATGAGCACGATGACGCCGACGAGGTCGGTGAGACGCTCGGCGACGACGATGGGCGCGGTGCGCTCGGCCTCGATGCCCCGAGTCTCCCAGAGGACGAGCGACTTGAAGACCTCACCGACCTTGCCGGGGCTGACGGTGAGAACGAAGCCCGAGAGGAAGACGAGGAAGCTCTCGCCGCGGGGGATGGTGCGCGCGCCCGTCTTGGGGTCGCGGCTGAGCCCGAGGACCGCGAGGTAGTACTCCCACTTGAGGAATCGTAAAGAATAGTTGACGAATGACAGGCCGCACGCGGCCGCGAACGTCCACCATGCGAAGGTCGCGAGCTCGCGCCTGATCTGGTCGAAGCCGCGGACGGCGATGAGGACGCCGTAGACGACGACCCCGAGCAGCATGACGTAGACGAGGCGCGAGCCGAGGCGGCTCGCGGAGGCGCTGCCACTGCTCATGGACGACTTGATGAGCTCATGGACGATGTGACGAGCTCATGGCCGACGTGACGAGGGCGGGACCGAACGCGGCCCACCGCGCGACGAGACCGGCCCGAGATCCCCGCGCTTGGCTCGCGATCGAGAGCGAATCACGAACACCACGAGCAGCACGGCGAAGAGGATGCTCGCGCCGCCGAGCACGCCGATGACCCATGGCTTACCGGGGGCGATCCCCTTGCCGAGGTCGCTCTGCGGGCGGTCGTACTGGGTGGGCTCGAGCCTCAAGCTGCTCGGAGTTAGCCAAGGTCCGGCCGTGGTACAAGCGTCGCCGCAACCGGGGGTGACCTTGAGCAACGTTGAGCTCTTGGTGTGGTGACCCTGGGTGATCCTCGTCCGCCCACGGCAAGGTGCTTATGAAGTGGCAACGTCTTCTCACGGCTGTGTTGTGCTCGTTCGCTGCGGCGGGCTGTGGTCGCGCATCCCTGGATCTTTGGGGGTACGAGCCCGACGACGGCGGTGGCGCGCCGAGCACCGGCGGGAACGGTGGCAGCGGCGCGAGCGGTGGGACGAATCCGCAAGGTGGCTCCGGGGGCGTCGGGCCTGGCGGTGGACCGCAGGGCGGCGCGGGTGGTGGGCCCGCGTGCACCATCGCGCAGGAGTGCGAGGACAACGATCCTTGCACCACCAACAAATGCGAAGGCGGGACATGTTCGTTCCCGCTGCGTGACGACGACGGCGACTTCGTCGTCGCGATCGCGTGCGGCGGGACCGACTGCAACGATCTCAATCCGCAGGTGTTTCCCGGCCACCCGGAGAACTGCACCGACGGCGCAGACAACGACTGCAACGGCGTCGCCGACTGCTTCGACCCAGCGTGTGGCAACGTGCCGATGTGCGGTTGTCAGCCCACGCCGGAGGACTGCAACAACGGGCTCGACGACGACTGCGACACGGTCGTCGATTGTTTGGACGCGGATTGTCAGGGAACGCAGGCGTGCGGCTGCCTCGGGTCGGAGGTCGGCTTCTGTCAGAACGGCTTCGACGAGGACTGCGACGGCGCGTTCGACTGCGACGACGTCGACTGCGCCGCGCAGCCCGAGTGCGCGTGCGCTGGCCAGACCGAGTTCTGCTTCGGCGGGACCGACGACGACTGCGACAACCTCATCGACTGCGCCGACCCCGACTGCGCGGGCCAGGCGCCGTGCGCGTGCGTGCCGCCAGGCACGCCCGAGGTCTGCAACGACGACTTCGACAACGACTGCGACACGAAGCCCGACTGCGCGGACGCGGACTGCTTCACCTCGCCTGCCTGTCAGAACTGCACCGCCGAGAATTGCACGGACGGTGTCGACAACGACTGCGACAACAAGATCGACTGCGCCGACGAGGCCTGCGCCTTCACGCCGGGGTGCACGCCGGTGCCCGAGCTCTGCAACAACGGGCTCGACGACGACCTCGACACGAAGATCGACTGCCAGGACTCGGACTGCGCGAACACGCCGTTCTGCCAGCAGCAGCAAGCGAACTGCCTCTCGCCGAAGCTCATCCCCGGGAGCGGCACGTACACGGGCGACACGACGGGCCACGTCTCCGAGACGAAGGGCTCGTGCGGCGGCGACGCCGGCGAGGCCGTCTTCTACTTCGTGCTGTCGGCGCCGTCGTTCGTGCACCTCGACTCGAGCGGCACGACCTTCGATTCGACGGTCTATGTCCGTACGGGTGTATGTAACACCGGTAAAGAAATCGGGTGCGACGACGACAGCGCGGGGAGTCTCGCGGCGTCGGTCACGTTCAACATCCTCTACCCGGGCACGTACTACGTGTTCCTCGACGGCTACACGGTCGATCCCCAGGGCGGCGCGAACGAGGGGCCGTTCCAGCTGAACGTCACGATCAACCCGAACCCGCCGGAGATCTGCAACGACGGGATCGACAACGACGGTGACATCTACGTCGACTGCGCGGACTCGGATTGCACCAACGTCGGCGCTTGCTTCAACTGCGACGGGGGCAACCCGCCGACGCCGGAGTTCGCGCCGGGGCGCTGCACGGACGGCCGCGACAACGACTGCGACGGCACGATCGACTGCGGTGACGACGACTGCAGCGCGAGCGACGTCTACATCACCGAGTGCTGCAACGGCATCGACGAGACGAACAACGGCGTCATCGACGACTTCAACTGCCGGTGCGCGAACACGTCGGAGTGTGACAACGGCCAGATTTGCTACGACCACACCGTGCACACGTGCGGGCCGCCGTGTGAGAACTTCTTCGGCGACGTGTGCCCGTTCATCCAGCCGGGGTCGTTCTGCAACACGACCACGCAGCAGTGCGAGTTCCCGCTCTGAAGGGCGATCGCGGCGCGCTCAGTCGGAGGTCGCAGCGCGCTCGAGGGGGAGGCGGTGGATCGCGTCCTCGACGCGGTGCTCGTACTCCTTCGAGGCGAGGTAGCCCTTCAGCGAGTCGCTGATCGGCAACACCATCCGCGCAGGCCGCCAGGGCGCGGGCTCACCCGAGGACTTGTCGATGATGCGCCCGGCGCCGACTGCGATCGTGGCTTGGTCGAGCGGCAGGCCCGAGGTCGCGCGGGCGAGCGCGAGGTAATAGGCCTCGGCCTCGGGCTCGAGGAACGTGAAGAGCCGGCGCGCCTGCGCGGCCACGTGGAAATGCGCAGGCACCACCGTGATGCCGTCGTACCCGAGGCGCTCGCACGCCATGATGAGCATTCCTATAACAATGCTCAAGCAACCTAGGCCGGGGTGCTTCTGTCCGGGGAGGAGCGGCGAGCGCGCGCCACGCGACGAGGGCTCGCGGGTCTTTCGCGGATCCTGGAGGAGCAGCCACTCGATGCAGAGCAAACGCATGAAGAGCGCGGGCCGGCCCTCGGCGGAAGCGGGGACCTTGAAGACGAAGTCCGAGAGCACGAGCTCGATGAGGACGTCGCGCTTCGTCGCGTCGCCGTAGACGCGGACCCCGTGGCCGACGCGCTGCTTGAGGGCCTCGGGATCGATGAAGAAATGCTCGTAGCCGCGCTCGCGCAGGTGCTTCGCGAGGCCGTATTGCTCGAACGCGAGCTCGAGCCCGAACGTCGAGTAGAAGCCGAGGAGGCGCTTGTCCGGGACCTTCGAGAAGAGGTCGCCGTAGATGTCCTCTTCGGTGATGCGGAGGTCGTCGAGACGCTCGGGGTGATCGCGCTCGCCGCGCAGGACACCGTCCGCGAGCGACTGCCGAATCGAGCGGAAGCGGCCGATGCTGCGCTCTTCGATGGTGGGGATCGGCGTGTCGACCGACGACTGCAAAAACGCGATCGTGCGCGCCGGGTAGCGCCAGGCGTTGGGGCCGTAGCCGCCCGCGAGCACCATCACGGTGGGCAGGTTGCGCGTGCGTTCGAAGACCATGCGATCGCGCTCGGCCATCGCGTCCGCGCTGATGCGCCAATCGCCGAGCACGTCGGTGGCTGCAGGGTCGGCCCCAGCGACGTAGAACACGAAGCCGGGCTGCGCGCGCTCGAAGGCCTCGGGGAGGGTGTCGCGGACGGCGCGCAGATAGGTCTGATCGCCCACGCCGGGGCCGAGCTCGACGTCGAGCGACGCGACCGCTGGCGAGTCGTCCCAGCTCTGGTTGTGAACCGAGTACGTGTAGACCGTCGGATCGTCGGCGAAGATGCTCCGCGTGCCGTCGCCGTGGTGAAGATCGAGATCGACGACGAGGATGTTCTTCTTCATGTCCTCGGCGCGGAGCTTCGCGATCGCGATCGCGACGTCGTTGAGCGCGCAGAAGCCGGCCCCGCGCGTGCGACGCGCGTGGTGAAAGCCGCCGCCGAGGTTCACGACGGGGCTCGTGATCCACGGGTAGCGATGCGCGGTCATCGCGGCCTCGACGGTGCCCGCGGTCGCCCAACGCTGGGCCTCGAGGACTGCGGCAGGGTTCTGGTCGGTCGAGTGCTCGGTCGCGAAGATCCGGGCGATCTCGGCGGGGTTGTCGAGCGACGCGAGGTACTCGACGCTGTGCACGCGGAGCGCGAGCTCGAGGCTGAGCGGGCGCGGCCGATCGACCTCGCGATCGCGCATGTAGCGACGCGCGATGAGATAGCGAATCACGCGCTCGCCGCGTCGACCGTCGACCAGATCGTTCGAAGGCAGCGTGTAGCGCAGGTCGTGCAAGAGGCGCACGCCAGGCAGGCCGAAGCGCGCTCGAAAGCGACGCCAGTGCATTCGAAGGGGCTGCGCGATCGGCTCGAACGGCGGCAAGAGCGACGAGCGGATCACCGGCCCTCGACGTAGTGCAGCTTCGCGCGGCAGAGGTCGTCGCCGCGTGAGACGCAGGCGATCCGTTCGAGGCGCACGTCGCGGCAGCCCATCGCTTCGAAGACCTGGCGCATCGTCTCCATCGTGATTTGGCAGAGCCGCGGGTGGTGCCCCGGCCAGTCTTCGATCGTCGAGTCCGCGCAGTTCCGCGAGAGCTCGATGCGGCGGAGGCCCGTGTTGTGGAGCTGACTCCAGGCTTTTTGCACGTGCTTCGCGTAGAGCCCGGGGCTCGCGACCATGCGAAAGAGGAACTGGTAGAGCCCTCGCGAGAGGCGTCGCACGACGAACCCGCCGGCCTCGCGGATGAGCTCGTCCGCGACCGGTTCGTCGAGGTCCTCGAAGATGGCGTCGAGCAGCGCGTGCACGACCGGGCTCGGGTACCAGTCGTTGATGACGATGCCGAGCGCTTGGCGTTCGGGCCAGATGAACTGCGCCTCCGTGCGAGGAAGGCGCTTCAGCATGCGCTCGACGTAGGCGCGACCGAAGCGCGTCTCGTACCAGAGGAGGAACTCGCGGATGGCGCCGCCCTTGATCAGCGCGGCGTCGGGGGCGTGACCGCGCGAGGTCGTGGCGCGTGGGATGGTGCTCGAGCTGGGTCGACGCCCGGACGGTTGCCCGTCCTGAGACGCCGCCGGATCACGAGGCTGCACGGCCCTCATGATACATGCCCTGAGCGGAGCTTCAGCGGGGGCTGCGCAGGGCCTTCGCGATTCCCTCTCGGAGCGGCTCGGGGAGGAGCGCGAGCCCGCGCGCAGCGACGCCGAGCGCGCGAGGCAGCGTGACCGCGCGCGGACGTCCTTCGAGCCGATTCACGAGGGCGCGGGCGCAGTCCTCCGCCTCCATGAGCTGGGGCATCCAGTGGGTCGAGTGCGCGGTCATCGCGGTGCGCACGAACCCGAGGTGAACCGCGGTGACCGCGACGCCCGCGCCCGCGAGATCGAGCCGCAGGCAATCGAGCATCATCGTGAGCGCGGCCTTCGGCGAAGAGTAGGCGAGGGCTTCGGGGAGAGCGCCGAAGCTCGAGATCGAGCCGACGCCGACGAGGTGGCCGCGGCGTCGATCGCGCATCCGCGGCGCGAGGGCGGTGAGCGTCGCGGCCGCGCCGCACACGTTGACGTGGAGCGCGTCTCGGACGGTCTCCCACGCGAGCGGATCGGCGTCGCGCCGAGGACCGAGCCCAGCGTTCGCGACGACGAGGTCGACCCCATCGAGGTCGTCGTCGATCGCGCGCAGCGCCGCCGCGGCGCGATCACCGTCGGCGAGATCGACCACGCGGACGAGCGCGCGGGCGCCGGCCGCTTCGACTTCGCGCGCCGCTTGCTCGAGCTCGGGTGCTCGCCGCGCGACGAGGGCGAGCTCGCGAACGCCGCGCTGGGCGAGCTCGATCGCGAGCGCGCGCCCGATGCCCGACGACGCGCCCGTGACGATCGCCGAGCGCCAGGCCGCGGCGGTCGCGGTCACGAGCCTGCGCCGAGCAAGGCCTCGAGCGTGGGGTTCTTCTTGGCGATGATGAGCGTGCGGTTCTTGTCGAGCCCGAGCGGAGAGCCGTCGTAGCCGCCGAACGCAGCGTCGACCGTGAACCCGATGCTCTCGAGGATGAGGCGGATCTCGGTGAAAGCGTAGAGGCGCACCGAGAACATGACGACCCGCTGCTTACCGTTGCGTAGGTAAGTCCGGCGGTCGACGAAGCGCCCCGTCGTGATGTCGAAATGGTGGCGATCGATCATCATGTCGCCGTTGCCCTTGTCGAGGACGGACACCGACGGCAGGCGCACCATCCACTCGCGCGTGCGGAGGTCGAGCGCGAGCATGCCGCCGTCTTTGAGGGCGCGGTGCGCGTTCCTCAGCGTCGCGATGCCGTGGCCGTCGTCGAAGAAGCCGAACGCGTCGAAGAGGCACACCGCGCGATCGAACATCGCCGGCGACTCGAAGGTCCCGATGTCGCCGCGCAGGAACTCCACCGTGCCGAGGCCTCGCTCCTTGGCGTCGGCGCGCGCTCGCTCGAGGAAACCCTCGACGAGATCGATGCCTACAACATTGTAACCACGCGACGCGAGCTCGTTCGCGTGCCGACCGTGTCCGCACCCGAGGTCGAGCACGCGCATCTCGGGCGTCATCTGCATCACGCGCTCGAGGAAGTCGATCTGGCGCGGCGCGTCCTCTTCGCGGAGCGAGTCCTCCATGAAATAGAGGTACTCGTCGACATCGAAGAGCTGGGTGAAGTCGAAGAACAGCGCCTCGGTCATGACGTCGCTCCGTGTGAGTCGGATCCTAGGGTTTTTCGGGGTTTTCGCTCAGCGCACGGGCTTGAGCTCGAGCTTGTAGCGAGCGCCGCTGCGCGCTTGCTCCTCGGTCCACGCGACCGCGATGCCGCCGTCGCGCCAGGGCTCGTATTGGTCGAAATGATGGTCGGAGAACGGGTTCTCGGATTGCCCCGCGAGGAGCGAAAACCTCGAATTTTCCCAGGCGCCGACGTCGACCACCATGCGCAGGTTCGGGACGCCGAGCGGGCTGCCGAGCGGATCGACCAAGTCATTCGCGGCCTGATGAATCGTCGACGAGTCGCCCTGGAACGACACCGCGGGTCGGCCGAGCGCGTAGTCGAGCGCGGGCAGAGCTTTACCGAGGGGGTGGTGCATGCGGAGCGGTCGGACCTGGCCCCAGGCCCACGAGTGGCCGCGCCCGATCTGCTCCGCGAGCAAGCGGATCGCGCCGCCGAGGGCCTCCTCGCAAGCGCGATCCCAGCCCTCGACGAAGAAGTTCGCGGGCCGCTCGCGCAAGAGCTTCACGAGGTGACTCAAGCGGCGCGTGATCATCGTGTTGTCGGGGAGCGCCTCGTGGAAGCCCTCACCCAAGGCGTGCACGCCGGCGTGCGGAGCCTTGGCTTGGACCATGCGATTCGTCATCCCCCAAGCGAAGAGCGCCCACATCGTCGCGCCCGTCGAGTCGGCGTCCATGCGCCCGTCCCACGTCGCGAGCGCGCCGAGCGCTTCGATCGCGTCGGGGTCGGTCGCGGGCGTCGCGAGCACGACGTCTCGGATTTGCTCCCAAGGGATCGAGCGCGTATCGCGCTGCAGCTCTTGGAACGCGGCGACCGACCAGTCCGTGCGCGAGCCGAGCGCCTCGGAGATCGCGCGCTGCCGGTAACCATCGAGGAAATCGACGCCGAAGAAGGGCTCGCTCGTGTCGGTCGGCGCGTTGTTCGCGCTCGCAACGAGGCCCGAGGCCGGGTCGTTCACGAACGGCATCTTCTCGAACGGGACGAGCTGTCCCGTCCATCCGTTCGCGAGATCCCAGCCGGGCCGCGGCAGCGTCCCGTGGCCCTGCTTGCGGATCGGGACGTCGACGCCCATGCGCCAAGCGAGCTGGTTCTCGACGTTCGCGTAGACGAGGTTCACGCTCGAGGTCGAGGCCTCGCGGAAGAGCTCGTGCACGTCGCGCCGCGAGCGCGTCTTGTGCGCGAGGAAGAGCCCCGAATAAGGCCGCGGCTCGAGCCACGTCGCCGACATCGAGAGGGCCGCGTGCACGCCGTCGAACGCGGGCCCGACGATGGGGCCGCGCTTCGTGACGATCACGTCCTCGATGACGGGCTCGCTCCCCTTCACGTGGATGATCTCGCGGCGGACCTCGCAAGGGACGAACACGTCGCCCTCGCGGACGCTCGCGCCGTCGGGCCCGATCTCCTCGATGAAGAAATCCGTGTTGTCGGC
The DNA here is from genome assembly GCA_046351325.1 of Polyangiaceae bacterium. GTDB lineage: Bacteria > Myxococcota_A > Polyangia > Polyangiales > Polyangiaceae > Xiheicaenibacterium. The sequence goes on from JAXLYR010000004.1 coordinate 527,773, forward strand.
GTGCGCTGCGGTGACGGCCCACGCCGCGTGATCGTTGTGCCCGATGCCGAAGCCTGGGATCCCACAGAATGCCGCGCCCGTCGATCGCCACTCCGGCGTGGCGAGGTGCGCGACGTACCAATGCACGGGGATGTCCGGCGGCAGGTGCGGATCCGCTGCGAGGAGCGGGCGACCCGTCGCGGAGCGCTCCTTCGCGACGGCCCACGCGTTCGACGCGCCGCCGAGCGGAAAGAGATGTCGCAGGGCCTCGAGGTCGCGCATCAGCGCCTCGGCGCTGCGGGCCTCGCCCTCGCGCTCGACCTCGCTCAGCGCCGCGAGGCTCGCGGGCAGATCGTCGGGGTAGGGCGCATCGAGCGCGAGCAGAGCCTCGGGGCCGTCGCGGTGGAGCATCTGCAGGCGAACGAGCTCGACGTCCCAATTGGAAGCGAGCGCGAAGCACATGAGCGCGCTCACCGCCTGGACGTCGGCGCCGTCCCATCGCGTCGGCTCGCAGCCGAGCAGGGCGAGCACGTGCGCGCGGGCGGTCGCGCCGCGCGTCGCGCCCGCGTGCAGGCCGGCCGCGTACGCCTCGATTTGCAGCTGGATCTCGCGGCGCATGAGCGCGAGCTGCGCGCTCCCCGCGCGCTTGAAGCCGATGCGGCGCGTGAGCCGATCGACCGCGAGGCCGTCTTTGCCGGCGACCTCGCTCAGGGTGCCGCGCACGGTCCGCACGAGGATCTCGAGCTGGCCAGCACGATCCTGACCTTGGCAGAACCCGAGCCCGAAGAACGCGTCGTAGTCGTTCGTCGCGCGCACGTGCGGGATGCCGAATCGATCGCGGTAAATCGTGATGGGCGCGTTCGGACCCGCGAGCGCGATCTCGCCTTCGTAGCGCGGTAAGCGCGTGCCCAGCGTGGCGCGCAGCGCGAGCCGCGAGACATTTCGCAACCGCAGCTCGCTCTTCGCGAGCGCGCTGCGGACGCCTCCACGCACGCGGTGCCCGATCTTGCCCCCGACGCCGGCGCTCCCCGGCTCCGCCACCCGCTGAGTCATCGCGGCGAGCTCATATCATGGCCGCGCGCCCGCGTTTCGACGGCTAACCTGCACGGCCATGAGCACGCGCCGAAGTCAGGACGACGCGCCCACGATCCGAATCGCGTCGGGTGAGCGCCCCATCCGCGTCGAGACCTCGAGTGGGCACACCGCGGAGGTCACGACCGTGCGCGCGCCGGCGCGCATCGCGATCGCCGCGGCCGCGACCGAGGATCCCGACGACGCTCCGCCGCCTTCGATGGTGGCCGAGGCCCTTCGGAACAGCCTCGCGAGCGTCCCCGCGGTGACCGATCGCTACCACGTGGTCGAGCTCCTCGGCCGCGGCGGGATGGGCGAGGTCTCGCGCGCGATGGACAACAAGATCGGCCGCGAGGTCGCGACCAAGCGCCTGCGCTCCGATATCGGACTCGACGTCGCGCAGGCCGCGCCGCGCTTCATGCGCGAGGCCCGCGTGCAGGCCCTGCTCGATCACCCTGCGATCGTGCCCGTCTACGACCTCGGCTACGAAGCGAGCGGCGCGCCGTTCTTCACGATGAAGCGCGTGCGCGGTGAGACGCTCTTCGACATCCTCGAGGACATCCGTCGCCTGCGCACGTCGAAGGCCGGCATCCGCTCGAAGCACCGCCTGCTGAGCTCGTTCGTGACGGTGTGCTTCGCGATGCACTACGCCCACCAGCGCGGCGTCGTGCACCGCGATCTCAAGCCCGAGAACATCATGCTCGGCGCGCACGGCGAGGTTTATGTCCTCGACTGGGGCGTCGCGCGCATCCTCGAGGCTCGGCCGTCGTTCGACGAGGTCACCGAAGACGATCCCGACGCGACGCGCCCCGGCGACATGGTCGGAACGCCCGGCTACATGGCGCCGGAGCAGGTCCTCGGCGCGCTCGACGAGGTCGACGCGAAGTCCGACATCTTCGCGCTCGGCGCGATCCTCTTCGAGATCCTCACGATGCGCCCCCTCATCCCGGGCAACACTTCGTCTGCGATTTTGCAGGCGACGCTCGACATCAACCGCTCGCCGCCGCCGCTCCCGTTCGAGGCCCCGCCCGAGCTCTATCAGCTCGCGCTCGACGCGACCCGCTACGACAAAAACGAGCGCCCGCGCTCGGCGCGCGTGCTCGCCGAGACCATCGAGCGCTACCTCGACGGCGATCGCGACGAGGAGCTCCGCAAGAAGCTCAGCGACGTGCACGCCGGCGAGGCCAAGCTCCAGCTCTCTCGCGCGCTCGGCGACGGCAAGGCCGAGGAGCAAGAGCTGGCGCGCAAGCACGCGATGCGCGAGGCCGGCCGCGCGCTCGCGATGCGACCCGATCACGCGGGCGCGCGCGGCGTGATGCTCCGCCTCTTCGCGAAGCCGCCGAAATCCCTGCCCGCCGAGGTCGAGCGAGATCTCGAGCGCGTCGAGGCGCGCCAGCTCGACGCGACCTCGCGCGACAATGTCCTTCGCCAGCTCGTCTGGGTCCTGCTCACCCCGCTCATCGCGGCGATGGGCGTGCGCGTCGCGTGGCTCGTCGGCATCATCAACGCGAGCGTCGTGCTCAGCATGGTGCTCGCGGTCCTGCTCTGGCGCGGCGTCCTGCCTCGCGACACCGGGCGGATCGCGCTCTTCGCCTCCAGCATCGTGATGGGCACCGCGATGAGCGCGATCTTCGGCCCGCTCGTGCTCGTCCCGGGCTTCGTCGCCGTGAACACCATGCTCTTCGCGACCTACGCCCCCCCGCGCGCCAGGCCATGGATGATCGGCTTCGGGTGTGCGGCGATCGGCGTCCCCCTCGTCCTCGAGGTCCTCGGCGTCGTTCCGCCTTCCATGCATTTCACCGACGCCGGACTCCTCCTATTGCCGCGCGCGGCGTTCTTCCGCGAGGCTGTCGCCCTCCCCGCGCTCTTCGCCGTCAGCGCGCTCGGCGTGACGCTCCCCACGCTGCTCGCCTCGCGGCTCCGCGCCGCCTTGCGTCGGGCCGAGGAGCAGCTCGCCCTGCAGAACTGGCATTTGTCGCAGCTCGCGCCAGGTGCGCTCGACGACGCCGACGAAGAGCCCACCATGTGACGCCAAGCGCGCCGCGGCTCATGTACCATCGGGCCCTCGTGTCGACGGACGACGCCTCCAAAGACGACCCGCGAGCCGAGCTCGCGGAAGCCATCCTCTCGACCACCGCGCCGACGCGCCTCGAAGCGCTCGCAGGCAAGACGCGCTCGTTAGCGACCGCGATCGCGAACAACCCTGCAGCGCCACCAGCGCTCCTCGCGAAGCTCGCAGAGTCCAACAACACGCCGCTTCGACAGTGCGTCGCGGAGAACCCCGCGACCACCGTCGAGACGCTCGCGCTCCTCGCGAAAGACGCCGAGCCCTCGGTTCGGACCTCGGTCGCGCGCAACGCAAAGCTGCGGGCAGACCTGCTCGCGGCCCTCGGCGCAGATCAGGACAGCGACGTCCGCGTCCAGGTCGCTCGCCACGCCGCGACGCCGCCCGAGACTCGTCTCACGCTCGTGCGTGATCCCGACCCTCGCGTTCGCTCGGCCCTCGCCGAGTCTCACAGCGCCACGGCGGACATCCTCTCGGCCCTCGCACGCGACGCGGAGCCTCACGTGCGCGCCGCCGCCGCTGCGGCCGCAGCCCTCCCGGGCGACGACTACAAAGCGCTCACGACCGACCGCCTCGGCAGCGTCCGCGCTGGCGCCGCGCGCTCGCCGAACGTCGCCTCGGTGATGGCTCGCTTCGTCGTGGACGACGACCCCGAGGTCCGCGCCGCGCTCGCGTCGAACCCCGCGACCGCCCCGAAGCTCCTCACGCGACTCACGAGCGACGCCGTCGAGACCGTCGTCGCGGCCGCGGCGCGCAATCCGTCAACCCCAGCTGACGATCTGCTGCGCCTCGCCGATCACACGAACCGCTGGGTTCGCGACGCCCTCGCGGCCAACCCTTCGACGCCGGTCCAGGCCTACGCGCGCCTCGCGTCCGGCTCGCGCACGGACACCCGCCGCATGCTCGCGCGCGGCACGTCGCGCGAGCTGCTCGCTCGCCTCGCCGTCGACAAAGACGTCCAGGTCCGCTGCCTCGTCGCCGCGAACCCCGACACCCCGCACGACATCCTGCTCGCGCTCTCGCACGACCCCGACGCGCTCGTCCGCGAGGCTCTGCGTCGCAACCGCACCGCAGCGCCCGACGTCCTCGAGGCCTCCCTCGCCGAGGACGAGAAGCGCTCGCGCCGCGAGGTCCTCCCCGAGGGCCCGCTCGCGTATTGGCTCGCGGACGTCGCCGCGAACGACGCGCCCGCGGACACGACCTCGCGCTCGTCGCTCGGTGGGCCCGCGCACCTGCCCGCGGAGCTCGCGTGGCCCACGTGCTCGGTCTGCAGCGAGCCGATGATGATGTTCGTGCAGATCACACTCGACCCCGCGGCAGGCTTCGCGCCGCGTGCGTTCGAGCAGCTCGGGCTCGCGCCGGGCTTCGTCGTCCAGCTCTTCGGCTGTCGCCACCACGACGAGCGCCCCGGTCCTTTGAGCACCGACGATGGTCGCCTCGCCGCGTCCTTCTGGCGCTCGATGGAGGGGACGCACGCGGTGCTCGTCCACGGCCCAGACTCCACGCTCGTCGCGCGCCCGCAGCCTGAATTCCTCGCCCATCGAGAGCTCCGCTTCATCGAGACCCCCAGCAGCCCGTCGAGGTCGGCCGCCCGACGGATCGCTTCTTCACCGGCGCGCGCGCGTTCAAAGTCGGCGGCATCCCCTCGTGGACACAGGAGCACCCGAGTCTCGTGTGCGCGTGCGGCGCGCCGCTCGTCTTCGCGTTCCAGATCCCGTCCGACTTCTATTTCCCGCGGCTGGCGCGCTCGTCGCAGAGCGGCGCTCCACGCCGCGCGCAAGTCTTCCTCGGCGCCGAGACCTACGTCCTCGTGTGCCCCCGGCCCTGCGATCCTCGGTCGGCCGTCGCGCTCGTACAGGATTAGCTCGGCGAATCGGCGCATTTGGGGCCACCCTTCAGCGCTCGTCGAGCCGTTCTCGTGGCGCTACCGCGCTCCGCGAGGCTGCGCTCGTCGCGGCCGCCGAGACGCGCCCGCTCGCCGATAGCTTGCGTTGAGTCTTACATCGAGTAAGACTCAACGCATGCCTGCCCCGACGCTCTCCCCGAAGGAGGAGATCATCCTCCGCATCCTCGTCGATCAGGGGCCGCTCTACGGGCTCGAGATCGTCGACGCCTCCGACGGCGAGCTCAAGCGAGGCACGGTCTACGTCACGCTCGCGCGGATGGAAGACAAGGGCTTCCTCAACGTCCTCGCGCCGCCGCGCGGCGAGAGCACGCCGGGGCTGCCGCGTCCCCGCTACCGCATCAGCGCGCTCGGGCAGCGCATGCTCGACGCGGTCGACCTCATCAAGGGAAAGACGGTGCTCGCGTGAGGCCCCTCCTGAGCATCGCGCGCGTCCTCTGCGACGCCGACGACGTCGAGCGCATCGTCGCGCCGGCGATCGCCGACGCCGAGCACGAGCGCGACCTCGCCCGCGCGCGCGGCGATCGCGCCGCCGAGCGTCGCGTCGCCACGCACGCACGCTTCACGCTGCCTGCCCTCGTCCTCCGCGTGGCCGCGCGGGCGTACGCGCGGCGAACCGCGCATACGCCCGCGGCCCCGCTCGCCCTCGCGGCCGCCACCGCCGCGCTCTCCACGTTCGCGCTCTCGCACGCCGCTCCCTCCGCGATGCGGAGTCAGCTCCTCTTCGGTGCGATCGCGGTCGCGCTCGCAGCGCTCCTCACGTCGCTGCCCCGCTCTTGGCTCTACCGAATGGCATGGCCTATGGCCTTGTTCGGCGTCGCGCTCACGGCGTGGGCCGCGCACTCGGGCGACCCTATCGGTGAAGCGCGCCGCTGGCTCTCCGTCGGTGCTTTGCGGATTCACGTCGGCGTCTTCCTCCCGCTCTGGGTCGTGCTCGCCACGGCGGCCGCACTACCGACTCCCGACTCCGCGAAGCTCCCAATCGCAGCTCCGCAATCCAGGCGGCGACCGCTCGCTGCGCTCGCGCTCGTCGCCTTGTCGCTCACCGTGCTCGCGCTCGCGCGCGACCCCGTACCCATGAGTCAGATCTCGGTCGCTGCGCTCGTGGTCTCGCTCTCGGGCGCGCGTCACCCCCTGGCTTCAACACGCGCTCGTATCCGGGTCTCATTGGCGCTTTGCGGTGTGGCGGGGCTCGTCGCGAGCTGGGTCGTGCGCCCGACTCTGCCCGTGGTCGCCACGGTCGAGACGCCCTTCAGCGTCATGTTCGACCGTCATCCTCTTTTGCCTCTCGCGGCCGGCGCACTCCTTCTTGCCATGATCGTATCGGTGCTCCGATTGGCCCGCCGCAGCCCTCACGCCGAGGCTCTCGCCATCGGCGCGGGACTCGGGCTCGAGCCCGTGTTCGCCTCGCTGGCGCGCGACCCAATCGATATCGTCGGGTTGGGCGGCTCGGGGCTCGTAGCCGCTTTCCTGTCGGTCAGTGTCGTGTGCGCCCTCGCGGCTCGCCCCAATGAATCGGCACCCGATTCGGGCACATGGAATCCGGAATCGAATTAGCTGTGCCGTTTTTAGAAATGGCGCTTCGCCCGATTGACAGGGCTAGCCGTATCGGTTTATCGCCTTTGGTCGTGAATACGCCCCTAGACCAAGCAATCAAGCGCAGAGTTGACGCGTTTGTCAGCGAACTGCGGCAGCACGTCCGGAACCAGACCCTGAGCTCCATCTCGCAGACGCTCGGTCTCCAAGCCGGTGCGGCAGCTGCAGCTGCAGCCAAGCTGGCCAAGGCGGCCTCGAAGAAGGCGCCGAAAGCCAAGCCGGGGCGTGCTGCTGCCAAGTCTGCTCCCGTCGGTAAGGCGGCTTCCCCCAAAGCTGCCAAGCCCGGTACGCGTCGCCGCCGCTCGGCCGAGGAGATCGACGCCCTCGCTGGTCAGATTCACCAATACGTGAAGTCGAATCCCGGCAAGCGCGCCGAAGACATCAAAGCGGCGCTCCGTATCGCCCCCAATGATTGGGCTCTTCCCGTCGAGCGCCTCGTCTCGACAGGCAAGCTCAGCACAAAGGGCGAGAAGCGCGCGACCCGCTACCACGCCAAGTAAAGAGCGCAGCAGGCGCGCGCCGGGGGGCGTTACCAGCTCAGGGTCTTCGCGGCGCCCTTGCGCAACAGTATTCCCTTCTGGCCCTTCATCCCGGAGAGCCAGACGGCGTCACCCGCGGCCTCCACTCGCTCGATCGAGACCTCGCTCGGGAGTGTGGTTTTCGACCATTCGCCGCTCGCTGGTCGTCGCCAAACGCCGTCGTCGCTGACGAGCCAAAGCTCACCGCTCTTCGTTACGGTGAAGTCACGCAGATTGCCCTCTATCGCTGGCAGCGTGACTTCTTCCTGCTGCTCGCCGCGCACCCGATATATGCGCGCCTCTTTGGCGGACTGTCCTGTCGCCGCCAAATAGAGAGTCCCGTCGGCGGCGAAGGCGAGCGCGCGGTGCTTGATCGATCCTGTCGAGACGACCCGGAGCGTCATCGGGACTCCCTGTTTCTCATTCGCCTCCGCCGTCTCCTTCTCGGTTGGAGGAGGTGACTCTGGAGCAGCGCTGTCGGACGGCGGTGCGCTCGCGCTCGCGCTCGCGCTCGGCGCCGCAGAGGTCACCGGCTGTGGCGTAGTCGCGTCGGCCGGAGACTCCGCCTTCCACGAAACGAGCACATAGCTGTTCTTCTTGTCGGCCCCCATCGCGCACCGCCCCGCCGCGACGAGATCGCCCGTTGGTAGCGTTACAGCCTCTGCGAGCTTGATCGATTTACGACACTCGTCGTCGGGGACGAAGCGCGCGGGCTGGTCTTTGGGTGTGTCTTTGGTGAAGGGGTCGAGCAGCTTGATCTTCAGCTTTCCGGAGCTCGTGCTCACCGTCAGGATTCGGTTCTTCGTCCACGGGACGACGAGCGGCTCCCAATCGTCGGCAATCTCCTTCAGCGCGCCGTTCGAATATCGATAAAAGGGCGATTTGCCCTCTTTCTTCTTCTTGTCGCTCTCGTCCTTCTTGCGCTCCACGCTGAGCCACAGCTTCGGCAGTCGCCCGCCGACGTAATTGACCTTCGCCAGGTCACTCGGCAGCTCCTCGGGCGCTTTGCTGGACTCGAGATCACCATCGTCTTTGGCAATCGCCGCGTGCGTCCCCGGCGCGTCGAGCACGACGATTCCCCCCTCCACCCTCGACAGCACGATTGGGGAAGAGGCCTCGATCGCTAAGGCGAATTCACCTACGGATTGGTCAGCACCGGCCGACGTCGCGGCGGACGCTGTCTGTGTCGCCGAAGCCGAGGCCGAGCTGCCCTCGTCCTTCTTGTTGCAGGCCTGGGAGAGAGCGAAGACGCTCGCGAGGAGCAGGGCGCGGTTCACGACAAGCGCCTCCCACGGTCGCCCGCTCGAGGCAACCTCGTCGAACGAGCGCCCGCGCGGTCGACTGCATGCGGAGTTGCACGGCCAAGCCTTGGCTGGCAGGATGCCGGCCCATCGGCGCTCCGAGAGGCCCGTCAGGGCACGCTCCTCGCGAACGTCGACCTCGAGAGCCTTGCCCCCGTAGCTCAGTGGATAGAGCAGCGGTTTCCTAAACCGAAGGTCACAGATTCGAGTTCTGTCGGGGGCGCCAGCGACAGCGACGTTTCACGGGTGTAGCCAGCGTTTCGAGCGTGGCGCAGGATGCGCCGCCATGACGCTCCACCCCCGAACCTTCGAGCTCGAGATCTCTCGCGGCGTGGCGAAGATCACGCTGAATCGTCCTGATCGCCTCAACGCGCTCACCTTCGAGGTCTACGGCGAGCTGCGCGAGACGATGCGCTCGCTCGAGTCCGCCCGCGACGTTCGCTCGGTCGTGATCACCGGCAAGGGCCGCGGCTTCTGCTCGGGCGGCGACGTCGAGGGGATCATCGCAGAGCTCTTCGCGCGGGACGCGCGCGGCCTGCTCGAGTTCACCCGCGTGACGGGCGCGCTCATCCAGTCGATCTGCGAGCTGCGGCGCCCCGTCATCGCGGCCATCAACGGCGTCTGCGTCGGCGCCGGCGCGGTCATCGCCTCCGCTTGCGATCTGCGGATCGCCGCCGAGTCCGCGCGCTTCGGCTTCATCTTCCCGAAGGTCGGGCTCAGCGGCGCGGACATGGGCGCGAGCTTCCTCTTGCCCCGCATCGTCGGGCGCGGCCGCGCCGCAGAGATCCTCTTCTTCGGCGATCTCTTCGACGCGAAAGAGGCCGATCGCATCGGCTTCGTGAACCGCGTCGTCCCCGACGATCGCGTGCTCGCGACGGCGATGGAGTGGGCGACCCGCCTCGCCGAGGGCCCCGCGTTTGCGCACACGGTGACGAAGCAGATGCTCGAGAGCGAGGCCTCGATGTCGCTCGCCGCCGCGATCGAGGCCGAGGCGCAGGCCCAGGCGATCTGCATGGCGCACCCCGACTTCCGCACTGCCTATGACGCCAATAAAGCAAAGAAGAAGCCGATCTTCGAGGGTTCGCCCCTCGCGGAGCCGAGCTCGGGGGAGCCGCGGTGACGCTCCCGCTCTCGCTCGAGGTCGACTCGCTCGGCCCCTTCTTCGACGCGCGCCACGGCGCGCTCGTCGCGCGGCTCCGTGAAATCCTGGTCGAGCCGCTCGGCCACGATCCCGCGCACGTCGCGCAGGCGCTCGGTCAGCGGCTCGGCCTCTACGCGCACCTCGTGCCCGAGCGCCACGGCGGCGCGCCCGCGGGCAAGCCCGAAGACTCGAAGTTCGTCGACGTCCGCGCGCTCGTCCTCGTCCGCGAGGCCCTCGCGCAGGTGAGCCCGATGGCCGACGCGATCTTCGCGGTGCAGGGCCTCGGCAGCTATCCCGTCTCCGCGTTCGGCACGCCGGCGCAGCGCGAGCGCGTCCTCCCCGGCGTGATCTCGGGCGAGCGGATCGGGGCGTTCGCGCTCACCGAGCCCGAGGCCGGGAGCGACGTCGCGTCGCTCCGCACGACCGCGCGGCGCGACGGTGACGGCTGGGTCCTCGAGGGCGACAAGACCCTCATCAGCAACGTCGGGATCGCGCACCACTACGTCGTCTTCGCGAACGTCGATCCGGCCGCGGGGCGTCGCGGGATCACCGCCTTCCTCGTCCCGGCCGACGCACCGAACCTCACCTTCGAGCCGCTCGCGCTGACGAGCCCTCACCCGCTCGGTCGCCTGCGTTTCTCCGGCGTTCGCGTCGGCGCGGGCGATCTGATCGGTGAGCCCGGCAAGGGCTTCGGCATCGCGATGGAGACGCTCGACACCTTCCGCATCTCGGTCGGCGCCGCAGCGAACGGCATGGCGCGCCGCGCGCTCGACCTCGCGCTCCACCACGTGAAGAGCCGGCGCCAGTTCGGTGGTCCGCTCGCCGATCGCGAGCAAATCCAGGGATACCTCGCCGACATGGCGACCGAGCTCGACGCCGCGCGCTTGCTCGTCGCACGCGCCGCGCACAAGCGCGACGGCGGCGCGCGCGTCACGCGTGAGGCCGCGATGGCCAAGATGTTCGCGACCGAGGCTGGCTCGCGCATCGTCGACAAAGCCGTGCAGCTCCACGGCGGCTCGGGCGTGCTCCTCGGCGCCGAGGTCGAGGCCCTCTACCGCGACATCCGTCCGCTCCGCATCTACGAGGGCACGACCGAGATCCAGCGCCTCGTCATCGCGAAGAGCCTGCTCGCGTAGTAAATACGCCGTTAAAGAATCTAGAGCCCGTAGCGCCGGATGCGATCGATCAACGTCGCTCGCGAGATGCCGAGCCGGCGCGCGGACTCCGAGTGGTTCTTCCCCGTGTCGGCGAGCGTCTCGACGATGACGCGCTTCTCGAACTCCTCGAGCTGCGCGCGCAGCGGGCGCCTCGCGTCGGGCGTGCGCTCTCTCGTCTTCTCGACTCCTTCGTCGAGCAGATCCACCTCGAGCACGTCGCTCTCCGCGAGCGCGACGAGCCGAGCCACCGTGTTCTCGAGCTCGCGCACGTTCCCCGGCCACGGTCGCGTCGCGAGCGCGTCGACGAGCTCCGCGCTCAGGCTCACGCGCTCGAGCCCGAACCGCTCCGCGGCGCGCGCGGCGAGGGCGCGCGCGAGCATCGGGATGTCCTCGCGGCGCTCGGCGAGCGACGGCATGCGCAGCTCGACGACCGAGAGTCGATAGTAAAGATCCTGGCGAAACGCTCCGCTCGCGACCAGCGCGCGGAGGTCGCGGTGCGTGGACGCGACGATGCGCACGTCGACCTCGAGCTCGCGATCCGAGCCGAGCGGCGCGATCTCGTGTCGCTCGACCGCGCGCAGGAGCTTCGGCTGGAGCTCGAGCGGCAGCTCTCCGATCTCGTCGAGGACGAGCGTCCCGCCGTGCGCCCTCGCGAAGAGTCCGCGCTGCGCGCGCGTCGCGCCGGTGAACGCCCCCGCCGCGTGCCCGAAGAGCTCGCTCTCCGCGAGGTCACGAGGGATCGCGGCGCAGTTGAATCGCACGAGAGGCCCTCGCGAGCGCGCCCCAGCGCTGTGCAAGAGCGACGCGAGCAGCTCTTTGCCCGTCCCTGTCTCGCCCGTGACGAGCACCGGCACGTCCTTGCTCGCGACGCGGATCGCGGCGTTCACGACCTTCATCAGCGCGCGTGATTCACCGACGATCCCGCGCGTCGAGAGCGCGTCCGCCGTCGCCTGCGTGCGGCGCAGACGCAGGCTCCCGGTCTCGGCCGCGCGCGCGACGGCGTGCGTGAGCTCGTCGACGTCGAAGGGCTTCACCAAGTAGTCGAACGCCCCGCTCTTCAGCGCGCGCACCGCGGCCCGCTCCGAGCCGCGCGCAGTGAGCACCATCACCGGCACCTCCGGCGCGACCTTCGCGAGCTCCGCGAGGAGCTCGAAGCCGTCGACCTCGGGCATGGCGAGGTCGGTGATCACCACGTCGGCCTGCTCCACGATCCGCAGCGCCTCGCGCGCGCCCGAAGCTTCAACGACGTTATAGCCTCGGTCCTCGAGGACCTCGCGCAGCGTGAAGCGCACCGCCGGCTCGTCATCGACCGTGAGCACCGTCGTCACGACGCGACCTCCGCTCTCTCTGCAGGCAAGCTCAGCGTCACGCGCGTGCCCACCCCCGGCTCCGACGCGACGCTCAGCTCACCGCCGTGCAGGTGCGCGACGCCGCGTGCGAGCAAGACCCCGAGCCCCTCGCCTTCGGGGCGCGTCGTGTGTCGACCGAGCGCGACCTTCGCGAGCTCGTCCTTCGACATGCCGCGTCCGTCGTCGAGCACCTCGAAGAGCAAGCCACCGCCCTCGCGCTCGCGCACGACGACGCGCACGTGGCCGCCGGCTCGATCGAGCATCGCGGCGTCCACCGCGTTCGTCGCGAGGTTGAGGAGCGCCTCCTTCACGCGCCTTCGATCGATGAACGCCGCTCGCACGCGGACGTCTTTTTCGAGCGTCACGACGCGCCGCCGCGCGCGCGCGTCGAGGAGCGCGAGCACCTCGTCGACGATCGGCTCGACCTCGACGCGCTCGGGGTGGAACGCCTCGAGCGGGCGCGTCCGGCTCGCGTGATCGGCGAGCAGCGCCTCGAGCCGCTCGATCTCCCCGAGGATCACCTCGAGTCTGCGCGTGTCCTTCGCGTCGACGGCCTTCTCGCGGAAGAGCTGCACGAGCCCTTTGATGCTCACGAGCGGGTTGCGGATCTCGTGGACGAGCTTCGCGCTCGAGTCCTCGGCGTCGCGTGCGCGCTCGCGCGCCTCGTCGATCGCAGCGTCGCGCGCGCGCTCGAGCTCGGCGCCGACCCGTGCGTGCGCGTCGACGAGTGCGGCCACTCCGAGCCGCAAGAGCACGAGCGCGACCGCGGTCGTCCAGACCGTGATGTACCCCGCGAAGGGCCCCGGCAGCTCGAAGCTCGAAGCGCGCCCGCGCACCGCGAGCGCCGCGAGGCTCACGCCGGCCGCGCCGAACACCCACGCCGAGCGGCGCGCCGCACCGAACACCGCGAACGCGACCCCGACGGGCGCGAAGAGCAGCGGCATCGCAGGGCTCCGCGATCCGCCGGTCGACATCGCGAGCGCCGTGATCCCAGCGACCGTCGCGCAGAGCGATCCGAAGAGCCATCGCTCGGTGAGCCGCCTCTTCGCGAGCAGCGCGCGCTCGCCGAAGAAGCACGCGAGCATCGTGAGCGCGAGCGCACCCGCGACGCGAGCCTCCGCGCCCGCGAGGCGCAAGAGCGCGATCTGTCCGAGCGCGCCCGCTGCAGCGACCCACGGGCGCTGCCTCAAGAACCTGCGCCCGACGGCCTCGACCCGCTCCGCGCGCAGGGTCTCGAATGTGACCGACATGCCGACATCCTACGGCCGCGCGCGCACCTCGAAACTGTTGGAGGTCCAACAGGGTGTCCGCGACCCCAACACCCGCGCCTCGATCGTGAGCGCTCGCGCCGCGTGGTTCGACCCCTCGCACGCGCTTCGTCGCGGGCACGCTCCTTGTCAGTGCGCGGCGCATGACCGACTCGAACGCAGCCGTCCTCTCGACGCCGCCCTCTCGTCTCCAGCCCTCACCGCGCGCGCTCCTCGTCCCGCTCGCGCTCTGGTTCTTCGCCGCGCTCGCGCTCTCGACGAGCGGCCTCTTCACCTTCGAGCGACGCTTCCTCGTCCCCGTCATGCTCGCGGGCACCACGCTGTCGCTCGTCCTCGCGCGCGTCTTCAGCCCGAACTTCGCGGCGCACCTCCGCGCGCTCTCGAGCCGCTGGCTCGTCGGTTTGCACGTCGTTCGCCTACCGATCGGTCTCGCGTTCCTCGCGCTCGGTGCGCGCGGCGAGCTGCATCCGCTCTTCGCGACCCGCGCGGGCTGGGGCGACGTCGTCGCGGGTGGGCTCGCCGTCGTCGCGCTCGCGCTCGTCGTCCGCGGCGAGGCTCGTCATCGCGGCGCGCTCCTCGTGTGGAACGCGCTCGGTCTCGCCGACATCATCATGGTCGTCGCGACCGCGCAGCGCATCCTGCTCGGCACCGACGCCCCCGAGAAGATGATGCGCCTCGCGGGCTTCCCCGGCGCGCTCCTGCCGACGTTCCTCGTGCCGCTCGTGCTCTTCACGCACGGCTCGCTCTTCGCGCGCTGGCGCCCCTGAGCCTTCGACTACTCCGCCGCGATCTCCAGCGTTTTGTCTCCCTTTTGCCAGTTGCACGGGGTGAGCTCGCCCGTCCTCAACGCGTCGAGCACGCGCAGGACCTCGCTCACGTTCCGCCCCACCGAGAGGTCGTAGACGCTCACGTGGCGAATCACGCCCTCGGGGTCGACGAGGAACGTCGCGCGGAGCGGCACACCCTCGTCTTTGTGCAAGATCCCGAGCGCGGTCGAGAGCTCGCGCTTCGTGTCGGCGAGCATCGGGATCGGCAAGTCACGCAGCGCCGGGTGTCGCTCGCGCCACGCGAGGTGGACGAAATGCGTGTCGGTGCTCGCGCCGAGCACCACCGCGTCGCGCTCGGCGAAGTCCTTCGCGCGCTCGCCGAACTCGGCGATCTCCGTCGGGCACACGAACGTGAAGTCCATCGGCCAGAAGAAGAAGACCCGCCATTTCCCCGCGTGCGACGCGGAGCTGATCTCGGCGAACTCCTCTCCAGCGTTGAGGCTGACGACGGCCTTCAGGGCAAACTCGGGGAATCGGTCTTGGACGGTGAGCATCTCGTGGGTTCCTCCTCACCGGAACCTGCGCCCGCGCGCCGCTCCCATCCAATACATCCTCACGAAGCCAACGATAGCCTTTGTCTATCGTTGGATTTGGATCCACCCTCCAGCGCTCGCAGAACCCTCTTCAGTGGGCCACCACGACCACGCCATGGGGCTCGTATCATAGGGCGTGGCTATCAATCGCTGGGCGCCCCAACGCTTCACGCTCCGCCAGCTCCAGTACCTCGTCGCGATCGCCGACACCGCGTCGTTCCGCCGCGCCGCCGAGCTCTGCCGCGTCGCGCAGCCCTCGCTCAGCGCGCAGATCGCCGAGCTCGAGTCTTCGCTCGGCGTGCAGCTCTTCGAGCGCTCCTCGAAGAAGGTCCTCATCACGCCCGCGGGCGCCGACCTCGTCGCCCGCGCACGGGGTCTCCTCGCGGCCGCGCTCGATCTCGATCAGGCTGCGTCGCGCGCCACCGAGCCGCT
This sequence comes from Polyangiaceae bacterium, assembly GCA_046351325.1. Classification (GTDB taxonomy): domain Bacteria; phylum Myxococcota_A; class Polyangia; order Polyangiales; family Polyangiaceae; genus Xiheicaenibacterium. The sequence continues at coordinate 542,913 of JAXLYR010000004.1, forward strand.
CCACGGTCCGCTCCGCATCGGCCTCATCCCGACCGCCGCGCCCTACCTGCTCCCCGCCGTCGTCCCCGAGCTCCGCGCCCACTTCGCGCGCGCGACGTTGCTCTTCACCGAGGACCGCACCGCGAACCTCCTGCGGACGCTCGCCGACGGCGACTGCGACGCGATCGTCGTCGCGATCGAGGACGCACGCGCGCTCGAGCACGCGAAGCTCTGCGTCGATCCGTTCGTCCTCGCCGCGCCCCCGCGCCACCGCCTCTCCCGATCGATGCGCGCCGTCGAGCTCGACGATCTCCGCGTCGAGCGCTTCCTCCTCCTCCAGGAGGATCACTGCATGCGCAGCCAAGTCCTCGCGTTCTGCTCCTTCGCCGAAGAAGGCGAGCTCGCGTTCCGCGCGGCGAGCCTGTCGACGCTCGCGCAGATGGTCGCCTCGGGCGTCGGCGTCACGCTGCTGCCGATGATGTCAGTCCCCCTCGAGGCCGCGCGCGCTGGCCTCGTCATCCGGCCCTTCGTCTCCCCCGCGCCGAGCCGCGAGCTCGTGCTCGCCTGGCGGCCGCGGTGCCCGTTCGCGCGCGGGCTCGTGAAGATCGCGGCCTCGATGCAGCACTCGCTCGAGGCGCTGGAGCGCGCCGCGAGCGAGCTCGTCATGGCTCAGTCGACGAAGACCTCGAAGCGGTAGGGCTGACAAACTTGTTCGTTCGAGAGCTTCGTGACGCGGACCTCCACGCTGGAGTTGTCCTCGTCGCTGAAGATGTCGGGGCTGTCGCAGTCGTAGTTCAAGACGATGGTGCGTCGGCCCATGTCTTGGTTGATGCAGCCGACGGCGCCGCTGTCCCGCAGGCGCGCTCCGTCGCAAGAGAACGTGAGGAGCGGCCCGCTCTCGCATTGGAAGAGCACCTCGACCTCGACCGCCGCGTCGTACGAGTCGATGTTGAGGGTGATCTCGGGGTTGCCGTCGCTGCCCTGATCGATCACGTCGAACCGCATCACGTCCACGTCGGTGTCGTCGTGCAGGCTGAGATCCAGCTCGACGCTCGACTCGGCGTCCGAGAACACCCCGAGGTCTGCGGCCTCGGTGTCGTTGGGCTCGAGCTCGTCGACACCACACGGGGGCACGCACCCCGAGAGCCCCACACCCACAACCAGGCCCACGCCGAGCAGTCGTTTCATCGTGTCCTCCCGCGACCCGCGCAGAAAAAGAAAGAGGCCAAAAGAATAACGCCCTCCCGACAGAACCCAAAGTCAGGGCACGAATCCAGCCCGCGCGCGACCAACACGGCATAGGGTCAGCCGCGCCAGTTGCTCGCCCCATGGAGCCCGAGCAGCTAAGTTGCAAGCATGATCCTTTCTCGATTCCTGCTCGAGGGGCAGGTCGCCATCGTCACTGGGGGGTCCGGTGGTATTGGCAAGGCAACGGCGATGCTCCTCTCCGAGGCTGGCGCGATGGTCGTCGTCGCGGCTCGCGGTGCCGATCGGGTGTTCAAGGTAGCCGACGAGATCCGCGCGCTCGGGCGCCCCGCGATGGCGGTGCCCACCGACGTCACGGTGTCCGGGCAGCTCGATACCCTCGTGTCGCGGACGCTCGCGGAGTTCCGTCGCATCGACGTGCTCGTGAACGTCGCAGGTGGCACTCCGCCGACCGCGGCCCTCGCGACGACCGACGACGAGCTCGACGCGGCCTTCGCGTTCAACGTGACCTCCGCGTTTCACCTGTCACGCGCGTGCGCGCCGCACATGGTCAAATCCGGGGGCGGCGCGATCGTGAACATCTCGAGCGCGATGTCTCATCGCGTGGACTCGGGGTTCGTGGCCTACGGCACCGCGAAGGCCGCGATGAACCACATGACTCGCTTGCTCGCCCACGAGTGGGCCCCGCAAATCAGGGTCAACGCCATCGCTGCGGGCGCGATCCGCACCGAGGCTCTCGAGATCGTCTCCGGCGTCCCCGGCGTCGCCCAAGCGATGGAAGCGGCCACCCCCATGCGGCGCCTCGGCGAGCCCGAGGACATCGCGCTGGCCGTGCTTTACCTGGCCTCCGCGGCCTCCACCTTCGTCACCGGCAAGGTCCTCGAAGTCGACGGCGGCGCCCCGACCTCGGTGTGGCCGATCCCCATCCCGAGCGGCCTCGTCTGAGCGGTCTCGTCGTCTGAGCGGCCTCGTCCAAGCAGGCCGCTCGACCAGTCAGGCCGGCTCGTAGGTCAGCTTGTAGACCAGATCCTTCGGCAGGGCGTCGGCGGTCACGGTGACCTCGAGCAGGAGCTTGTCTTTAGCTTTGGTAAAGCTATTCGTACGGCTCCTGTCGTCTCCCTCGAAGATCTGATCGAGCTGCCCGCTGGCGATGTCGTAGTGCATCCGCATCACGTCGCCGGTGACGACCTTCACCCGCACGGCGCTCCCGTCCGTCGGCGCGGTGAACGGGGCGTCATCGGCCTTCACGGTGAGCGACTGCTTCTTCGTCTCGATGGCGATCTTCTCGGGGATCTCGTTCGCGGCGCGCAGCATGTCGCGCGCGACGCCGCGGAAGAGCGCGCCGATGCCTGCTACCGCCTCTTCGATGGCTTTGTCGCGCGCGGCGATCTCCTTCTTGCCACCGACAAATTTGTAAGCCCCGAGGAAGGGCTTGAGCGCATCGGCGCCGAAGGCCTCGCTCGCGACGAAGATCGAACCGAGCGCTGCGCTGGCCCCCACGTAGAGCCCGACCTGCAACACCGACCGCCTGCTCACCGAAATCCCGCTCGCCATGTCCCGCTCAGTCTGAGGGCACCACGCCGAGCTCGCAACCACGAGGGGCGTCGGAGGCTTGCGCCGCTCGGGTCGACCACCGTGCTCAGGGCTTCAGGATGAGCACCTTGAACTGCGCGGGCACGAGCGTCATCCCCGGCGAGTTGAGCGTGTTTTGGATGTTTATGGTCGTCATCCGCGTAGCGGGCAATCCCATGAGCAGCATGGTGAAGGCGCCAATCACGGGTCGCGTCGGAGACATGATGAGGTGCGAGACGACGCCGAAGCCCATGACACCCGGCGTATCGCCGAGTGAGAAGAGCGGCATCGTCATCAAGTTGTGCGACGGCGTGCACATCCAAAACACCTTGAACGCGGGCGGGAAGCCGACCGGGCCCAAGCTGATATTGGGATAAGGGATCGGGACTGCGACGGGCGGAGTGAGGCAGATGTCCGGGAACCCGATGTTCACGCCACCCATTTGGGAGTTACCGAACATGACGCCCTCCTCAGCCGAAGTGGATCTGCTCGCCGTCGACCTTCACGAGCTCTTTGGCGGTCGCGACCATGTTCTCGGAGCGCATGCTCATCGTCTCGTCGGCGACGTAGTCGATCTGCTTGGCCTTGAGCTGGTCGATCTCGTCCACGCGCCGGTAGCTGCGCTGCACGCGCTCGCTGACCCGCTCGAAGACCTTGTCCATGATTCCGCCCTTCAGCCGGATGGCGGCGATCTCACCCAGGGCGTGCGCGCCGAACGCGAGGATCTCCTGCGCGACGAGCTTCGCCGTCGTCGCGTGAACCCCGAAGTGCGCGGCCCCGACCTGCACGTGCTTCGACGACACGAGGTCGATCCCCTCGGCGGCGGCCATGCGCAGCTTGCCGTGTGAGAGCTTGAGGTCGAGGTTGCCCTCCGCGGTGAGCGTGGCGTCCGCGCTCTCGCGTTCGAGCACCGCGAGCACGTAGGCCGGCGCGACGCTCGCGACGACCGGCGCGGGCGCGAGCCGCGGAGCGTCGGTCGCGCGCGCGGCGACGAGCACGTAGTCGTCGACCTTGGGCTCGACGAGGCAGCTCACCGCGCGACGGCATCGCAGGTCCCCCCGATCCGTGCGCACGACGAAGAACGGCCCCTCGACCGAGACGATGGTGCCCATCGCCTGGAAAGACCCGTCGTTCCGATCCATCGCAGTCTCGAGTTTCTTCGCTACACCCTTCATACGGTTACTCCTCGCGGCCTATCTCGGTGTTGCTCGTCGCCTGAAGAATCACGGAGCTTTCCATCGTTCAGCTTGCGCCATGTCCTCGTCGGTTCCAAGCGCAAGCAGCTTGCTCGGGCCGAATGTGGCCCCGTCGTCTTTGAGGTTGTGAAGCCGCGCGAGCGTGAGGCTCGCGCCTGAGAAATCAGCGCCGCTCACGTCCGCGCTCGTCAGCTGCGCATGCGTGAGGTTGGCGCGCACGAACTTGGCGCTCGCGGCCCTGGCGCCGATGAACACCGCGCCCTGAGCGTCGGCTTCGCTGAAGTCGCACTCTTCGATCCGCGCCTCGGCGAAGAGCGCCTCGCGGAGCGAGCTCTTCTTGAAGCTGGCCTTCTGCGCGTTGGCCTGCGCGAACATCGCGCGCACGCAGATCGCGCCGTCGAAGACCGCACCAGCGAGCTCGGCGCTCTTGAAGTTGCACTGCTCGAGCTTGGCGCCGACGAAGCGCACGCCGCGGAGCGAGCCATCCTGAAACTGGCACAGCGTCATATCCATTTCGCTGAGATCCAGGCCGTCCAGGTTCGCCTTGTTGAAGATGCAGAGCTCGTAGCGCGTGCCCGTCAGCGTCGTGCGCCGGAGGTCGGCCTCGTAGAGCACGGTCTGCTTCACCTGCGCGCCCGCGAAGCTCGCGTCCTCGAAGCGGCCGAGCATGAGCTGCGCGCGATCGAGGTTCGCGCCCGCGAAGGTGACCTTCGTCAGGTTGCTCTTCACGATCGAGGTCGCGAGCAGACCCGCGCCCGCGAAGCTCGCGCCCGTGAGATCGCACTCGAGGAAGCGCCCGATCGGCGCCGAGAGGCCGTCGAGCTTCGCGTCGACGAGCTTGCATCCCGAGAACGTGCCGTGCGGCATGCTCGCGCCCGCGAGCGACGCACCCGAGAAATCGCAGCCGACGAAGACAGCCTCTTGGAGCTTCGCGCCGTCGAGCTTCGCGCCTCGGAGATCGACCTTCTCGAAGATGGCGCCGCGCAGATCGATCCCCGTGAGATCGAGCTCCGCGAACGAGCGCTTGTCGATGATCTCGCCGCCTTTGACCAGCTCCTCGAGCGCGGACTTATCCATGCATCACCCCCGCGACGAGCGCGCGCTTGACGTTGGAGCCCGAGAAGCTCGTTCGCTTGTCGCCGACTGCGCCGGTGAGGTCGGCGCAGAAGAGGTTCGCGTTGCTGACGTCCGCGCCGCGCAGCTGCGTGCGGTGCATGATCGCGAGCATCAGGTTCGCGCCGCCGAGCTTGGCCTCGTCGAGGACCGTGTCCATCAGCAGGCACTCGACCGCGATGGTGCGCGTGCAGTCGGCGCCCCGCAGGTCCGCGGTCGAGAGATCGCTGCGGCGCAGGTTCACGCCCGAGAGGTTCGCGCCCGCGAGCTTGGCGCCGCGCAGGTTGCAGCCGGGCATGCTCGCGTTGCGGAAGTCGGACTTCTCGAAGGACGACATCAGGATGCGAAGGTTGTCGACCTTCGCGTTCGCGAACGTCGCCTTGTCGCCCGTCGACATGAGAAAGACGGACTCGGAGAAGTCTGCGGTGGAGGCGTCGAGCTCGGCGGCCTCGCACTCCATGAAGACGCTCTGGCGGATGGTCGCGCCGCGGAACACAGCGCCGCGCAAGCTGGCCTTGAGGAAGATGAGCTGCTTCGCCGTGGCGCCGCTGAAGTCCGCGCCGTCTGCCTTCACGTGGAGCGTGTTCGCGGCCGAGAGCTTGGCGCGGATGAACTTCGCGCTCGAGGCGTCGGCCTCGTAGAGGATGGCCTCCTCGAGGTTCGCGTCGGTGAGGTCTGCGTTCGCGAGCCGCGCGGCGCCGAGGTTTGCGCGCGCGAGCTCGGCGCCGACGAGTCGAGCGCCCTCGAGGTTGGCGCGCGCGAGCACGGCGTCTCGCAGGCGGGCGCGAGAGAGGTTCGTGCCCTTGAGGTTGGCGCCCTCGAGGAACGCGCCCTCGAGGTCGATCCCCGTGAGATCGAGGCCCGAGAGATCCACTCCCGTGAAGTCGCGGCGCTCGCGTGGTGTGCCCGAGATGATTGCCAATAGCTCGCTGCGGGCGGCCGCGCTCTCGGCCTCGGTCATCGTATTTGCCGGCTCCTGCATGTGAGCCGAGAGCCGATATGCCCGATAGAGCTGGTGCTCGACCTCGAGCAGCTGCGCCCTCAAATTCGGATCAGCGAGGCGCTCCTCGAGACCGGGAATCGGGGTCTCCGCGTTCTTCGCCAGAGTCGACAAATCCCTGAGTCGCTCGAGCTCTCCATCGGCCGTGAACTTCGGCGGACCGGCGCGATCCGATTTCGCCTTTTGTCGGGCCGCCGCGAGGTCGAGGTTGTTCTCTTTGGCGAAGGCCTCGAGCTGCTCCTCGGCCTCTCTGCGCGTGCGCTCGGCCTCGGCTTGGCGCGCGTCTTTCTCCTTGAGCAAAGCCTCTACGGCCTCGGGGAGCTCTTCGAGGTTGATGGGCTCGATCGGCTGAGGTGGCGGAGGCGGCGGGGGCAGGAGGTGCTCCTCGATACCTTGAGCGCGGAGCTCCTCACGCGCGTGCTCGTATTCGCGTCGCGCGCGCTCGGCGAAATGCTGGCGCGCGAGGCCCTCGGGGTGCGGGACGTCCTCGAGCGGGTCACCGATCTTCACCCCGGCGGCGTTGTTGATCGTCGCCGAGGGCGGCATGAGATCCCGGTCGCGCAGGGCGTGGAGCGCGCCCTTCTCCTTGTCGAGGCGGAGCGCGAGCACGCGCTCGAAATGCTCGAGCGGACGCCGATTGTCCGGATCATCCATCGCGGCGAGCGCGAGCTCGACGTCGGTGCCGTCGTGGGTCGTGATCTCGCGAACCCCGCGCGCGAGGACCAGCACGCGCTCACGGCTCGGGAAGCAGTGGATCGTGTCGATCTGCAGCGGGACCTCGAGGAGCCGCTGCTCGGGGTCGACCGACTTCTGCATTCGGAGGAACGCGCGCGGCAGAAAGCCGGGGAGCTTCGTGTCGAGCACCCGCCGCTCGGGGTGCATGTTCTCGATGTGAATCTCCTCGTCGCCGCCCCAATGTCCCTCGACCCGTTGATCGGGCGCGGCGACGTTGAACAGCGAAAAGTCGATGTCGTCGGCGAGCGCGAAGCCGTTCTTCTGCACCCAATCGGCGCTGTAAGTCCCCATCTTCTTTTCGAAGTGGAAGGGCCAGGTCAGGTCCCACCCCGCGAAGCTCGCGGGGCTCGGGCGATCGGCCTTCGACTTGATGGTCGACTTCGGATCTTCGATGTTCGGCAAAGGGTGTATCTCGGCGCCGGACTCGTCGCGGATCGCCGCGAGCCCCTTGCCGATCGGGTTCTCCTTGGATTTCTCCCCGCCGAAGGCATGCGGATAGTCGATGGGCATGCGCGAGAACATCTCGGGCTCGGAGGGCCCGATGAGGGTCCATCGCCGATCGCCGAAGACATAGAGCTTCTTGTCGATCTTGCGCTGTGCGCCGCCTGCGTTGCTCGTGACCGCGAGGCGCACGAACTCCGAGCCCTTCTCCCGCTCTCCCGTGAAGCAAGCGCCCGTGACGAGGACCTCGGCCTTGGGCTTGAACATCCAATGATCGAGGACCCCGAAGCGCCCGAGCTCTTGACCGATCATCTTCCACGTCTCGGGCTCCATGACGGGAGCCTTGGGCGCGTCGATCGGGAAGCAGTAGGCGACCGTCACCACCATGAACTGCTTCTTCCGATGGCCGAACACCCGGTGAATGAAGCTCAGGCGGAGGGGTTTGATCAGTCGCACGTGGCGTCTTGCTCTTTTGCGAGGAGTGGAGCGTCAGAGGTGCAGTTCGATGACCTTGATGTGGATCTCCGGCCCGCCCAAGTCGATCTCTACGGCAGAGGGGACTTTGATGTCGACCAGGTTGATCCCCATATTGATCCCGGTCAGCGAGAAGTTCGTCGCTGAGATACCGAGTTGCAGCGCGCCGATGAGGCTCATCCGCAATCCGGCGAAGAGCTCGAGCTGAGCGCCCAGCGTCATCGACACCTTCGCCGAGAGCGAGGCCTCCAAGAACGCGCCGACGCTGAAGCTGGCCTTGGCGCCGAGGAAGGCTTCGACCGTCGCGCCCGCGGTGACCTGGAGCGAGTCGGCCCATTTGAACCAACTCCAGATACCGCCGTTGTTGACGGTCTGTTTGCCGCCGAGGGTGATCGTCTGGTTGCCGCCGATGTTGACGATCTCGTCGCCGCCGACGTTGCGCGTTCGATTGCCCCCTACGGTGAGATCCTCATTGCCGCCGACTTGGCGAGTGCGGTTGCCCCCGAGCTTCCAAGTCTCGTTGCCGCCGATTTGGACGCTCAAATTGCCCGCGATGGTGACGTCCACGTTCGCCGCGAAGACGAAGGTCGCGGTGCCCTGAACGGTGACGTCGAAGGTCGCGTCGAAGAGGACGACCGCGGCCGCGATCACGTGCAGATCGAGCGTCGCTTGGAACTCGATGCCCACCCGGGCGACGACCGTCCAGTCGAGCTCGGCGTTGAACTGGATAGTTACATTGTTGTCAACGGTCCAGTCGAGGTGGTTGTGGAACGACCAAGTCACGTCGTTGACGACGTCGATCTCGAACTCGTTGTTGACGTCGATTTGCAGGTTGATCTCGGTGTGGATTCGCCCGCTGCCACCCGTCGTAAGGTGGAAGTTCCACTCGCCGTAGCCGAGGAACAACGTCGAGGCGAAGATCGGGCAGTACATCTCGATCCACATCTGCGAGGACTGGTCCTCGATGACGATGTGATTCAGGCTGCCCGACCTGATGATGTTCTGCGTGTAGTTGTTCTGTGTGACGACGCTCTGATTGAGCATGTTGTGGACGACGCCCACGATCACGGGGCGGTCCGGGTCGCCGTCGAGGAACGAGCAGATGACCTCGACCCCTTTGCGAAGGGGGAAGTGGAAACCCTCTTGCGAGCCGCCGTGCGGCTGGGCCATGCGGACGGCCGTCGAGGCTTTACCGTCTTTGTTCGAGCCCTCGTCGAACTTGAATTTGACCGAGTAACGGCCCTGATCGTCGATTTGGGCATATTGGCTTTGCGCCGGCCCGTCGACGATCGCGTTCTCGTAGCCGTTGATGCGGGGCCACGGTGTGACGATGCCGGTCCGATATTGGATTTCGGCTTGGATCGCCGCGAGCTCTACCCGGTAGATGTCGTCGTATTTCTTCTCGATGAGCGAGCCCCACGCAGGGCCATATTGGGAGTCGAACCCGTAGTGCTCTATCGAGACGAGCAGGTAATCGGTGTTGTATTGGACGAGCGGGTGGGACTCGAGCGTGAATTTGAAGCCAGCCTCGAGCTCGGTGGCGGCGCCCGTCGCGTTGAAGACGGTCTTCTTCGCCAGGTGATCCTCGGCGCGGACGCGCGCGAGGCGGGCCGCGTCTTCGGGGCTGAAGAAGCGGCCGCCGTATTCGGCTATCTCGCCGACCGCGTTGGCCTCGACGTCGACGCTGCTCGAGACGTCGAGCAGCGGGCGCGCGTAGTCGTAGTCGATGATGCGGACGCTGGCCGGTAGTGCGTTGTGGCTCGCGGCGAAGTTGTCGAAGGACTGCTTCATCGCCGGGTCGCTCTGGTTCTGCGGGAAGTACTTCACCGGGTTTTGCCGCAGCGAAGTGTGGGCGGACTTGTCGTCGGTGATGACGAGCACGTCGCTCCCCGACGACTGGTCGAAGAAGAAGTACATGCCCTCTCGCTCCATCCATCGGGACAGGAACGCGAGGTTGCTCTCCTTGTATTGAGCGATCATCTCCTCGGTGGGGTAGCTCGCCGTGAGGCGCAGCTCGTGATCGATACCGGCCTCGTCGAGGACCGCGTTGATCACGTCGACGATGCTCTTCTTCGTCCAAATTCGGCTGTGCTTCGTCAGCGTGAGCTGCCAGACCTGGGGCACGAGCCGCGCGTGGAAGAGGACCGCAGTCTCCGTCGCTCGCACGAGCCGAACGGTCGACAATATGCCGCTATAGGAAAAAGCCGGCTCGTTCCCGAGGTGGATGGTGAGGGTCGCTTTGGCGTAGACCGCGTCCGCGAGATCGATGTCGAGCGGCAACATCGGATCGAGATCGACCGAGAAGTAGACGTCGAACTGATATGGCTGCGAGATCTTCTCGCTACCCCGGAAACCAGCGACTCGGGCGTTCGGCGGAATGGCGCTACAACTCAGCGTGAAAATCATCGGGCCTCTCCGTTCGGGACTATCGCCGGGGACGTGCGAGCCCCCCACCGCGACCCAAGGTAACAGCGACCACTGATTCGGCGATGCTCGTGTACGTGCTCCGCCGCATTTTGGTGGCGAGGTGTGCGTCGGGTTGTGGATCCGACCTGACCACGGGCCCGGTAAAAGGCTTACTCGCCGAGGTCCGATTGGGGTGTTCGGCGAGAGCCTAAATCACGAAGTCTTCGACGAAGACTGCGGCGTCCTTCAGAGACAGCCAGACCGCGTCACCCTCGTTGACCGCGAGCGACTCGATGCGATCGCGTGGGACCTCTGCTTTGAGGGAGGGCCCGGCGCTGGTCTCGAGCTCGAGTCGCACGACCCAACCCACGCGGCTCAATCGGCGAACGACTGCACGCGTGAGCCCCGGGGCCGCGGCGCCGTCGTCCTTGCGAACGACCTCGATGTGATGGTGGCGCACGAAGGCTCGAACGTCGCTGCCCTCGGGCGCGTGCTCGGGTGTCGACAACGAGAGATCGCCGACGGCGGCGCGGCCCTGCCGGACCTTGGCCTCGAGGACGTTGGTCGCGCCGATGAAGCTCGCGACGAACGGCGTCGCTGGCTTGTCGTAGACCTCGCCCGCGGAGCCGACTTGCTCGACCCGACCGCGATGGATGATGACCACGCGATCCGCGAGCTCGAGCGCCTCGTCTTGATCGTGCGTGACGAAGACGCAGGTCATCTTCTCGGCGCGTTGGATGCGCGAGAGCCACGTTCGAAGCTCGAGCCTCACCTTCGCGTCGAGCGCCCCGAAGGGCTCGTCGAGCAGGAGAATCACAGGCCGCGGGGCGAGCGCCCGCGCGAGCGCGACGCGCTGCCGCTGCCCACCCGAGAGCTGCGAGGGAAAACGCTCGTCGAGGCCCTCGAGCTGGACGAGCGCGAGGAGCTCGCGAACGCGCTCGGTGATTTCGGCTTTGGGGGCGCCGCGCACCTCGAGCCCGAACGCGATGTTCTGGCGAACGGTCATATGCTTGAAGAGCGCGTAGTGCTGAAACACGAAGCCCAGCCCGCGCTCCTGGGCTCGGGTGTTCGTCACGTCGCGACCGCCGATCCACACGGAGCCGCGATCGGGCGGTTCGAGGCCGGCCACCACGCGCAGGACGGTGCTCTTGCCTCCACCGCTCGGGCCGAGCAGCGCCACGAACTCGCCCTCTTTCGCCTCGAACGAGACGTCGTCCACGATCTTCCGTGAGCCGAAGCTCTTCGTCAGGTTTCTCGCCGAGATCATGTCGCCTCGTTCACGCGGCGCTCGACGGCGCCGACCTCGACAGAGGGCTCGTCGCCGGGCTCCTCTTCGTGAGTTCGTTGGGCCCGCGCCCGCCCCTCGAGCACGCGCTTGGCGAGGAGCGTGAGGCACGCGATCGTCAAGAGGAAGGTCGCGACCGCGAAGGCCTCGGAGAACCGATATTCGTCGTAGAGCGTCTCGACCGCGAGCGGCACGGTGTTGGTCTCGCCGCGGATATGCCCGCTCACGACGCTGACCGCGCCGAACTCACCGATAGCGCGGGCGGTCGCGAGCACGAGCCCGTGGAGGAGCGCCCACTTCGCCTTCGGCAGGGTGATGCGTCGAAACACCGTAAAAGAGCTCGCGCCGAGCACCATCGCGGCCTGCTCTTCGTCCGCGCCCTGGGCGTCGAGCGCCGGTATCAACTCGCGCGCGACATAGGGTGAAGTCACGAACAGCGTCGCGATGACGACCGCGGGCGGCGCGAAGAGGACGCGCAAATCCAGATCGAACAGGAGATTGCCGATCCCCGTCGTCGTGCCGAAGAGGAGCACGAACAGCATGCCGGCGATGACGGGTGATATCGCTACCGGCAAATCGATGAGCGTGACGAGCAGCGTCCTACCCCGGAATCGAAAGCGGGTGACGAGCCACGCCGCCGCAAACCCGAAGATCGCGTTGAGCGGTATCGAGACCAGCGTGGCGAGGGCGGTGAGCCGAATCGCCGACAGCGTATCGGGGGCCGAGATCGCGGCGAGGAAGGGGCCGAGCCCGGGGCGCAGAGCCTCGACGACCACCGCGCCGAGTGGCAGCGCGATCACGAACGCGATGAACGCGACGGCGATCGCGATCAGCGCCGCGCGCGCGGCGCGAGGCTCGGTCGCGACGTGGCGGTTCGGCTCGATCATGCGGCGTCTTCCGGGAGGCCGGTGCCGGTCTTCTTGCGGGCCCAGGCCTCGATGCGGTTGATGCCCAACATCGCGACGAGCGACCCGAGCAACATGACGCTCGCGACCGCGGTCGCGCCTGCGTAGTCGAACTGCTCGAGCTTGCTCATGATGAGGAACGGCACGATCTCGGTCCTGCGCGGCAGGTTGCCCGAGATGAAGACGACGGAGCCGTATTCGCCGAGGGCCCGCGCGAACGAGAGCGAAAACCCGGTGAGCGCGGCCGGCGCGAGCGCGGGCCAGATCACGCGCCGCAGGATCATCAGGCGGCTCGCGCCGAGCATGCTGGCGGCCTCCTCCTGCTCGTGATCGATGTCGGCGAGGACCGGTCCGACGGTGCGGATCACGAACGGGACGCTCACGAACACGAGGGCGATCACGACCCCGAGTCGGGAGAAGGCCGCCTGAAGTCCAAGCCGCGCGAGCGCTCCGCCGATGGGGCTCGTCGGGGCGTACACCGCAGTCAGGGCGATACCGCCCACCGCGGTCGGCAGCGCAAAGGGCAAATCGACGAGGGCGTCGCAGAGCCCCCGACCGAAGAACCGATAGCGGACCAGCACCCAAGCGACGATGGTCCCGAATACGGTGTTGATGGCGGCCGCGACCAGCGAGGCGCCGAACGACAGGGCAAACGCAGCGAGCGCGCGCTTCGTGGTGACGGCGGCGACGAACGTGTGCGGCGAGACCTTGGCCGCGCGCAGCGCGAGGGCGCTGACGGGCACGAGCACGAGCAGAGATAGGTATAGCGACGTAATACCAAGCGAGAGGCGGAAGCCGAACATCCCAGTCGATCGACCGAAGAGCCGGAATCGCGGGCGCGCCGCGGGAGCGGTCTCGTCGGCAGGCGAGGGGGGCGGGGGCGCGGCCAAGCTCAGCTCCTGTCGCTCACGCGGTCGAAGAGCGCGCCCTCGGCGAAATGCTCTTCGTGCAGGCTCGCCCACGAATCGCCGAGCTCCGTAACATTGAAGAACTCGACCCGAGCGAAGTCGGCGGGGTCGGACTCTGCGGGGCGGAAGCCGAACCGAGGGAAAATGGCTTGGGCCGTCTCGGAGAAGAGGAACGCGGCATATCGCTCCGTGGTGGCGCGCGTGCCCCGGTGATCGACGACTTTGTCGAGCACGGCGACGGGGATGTCGGCGCGCACGCTTCTCGACGGCACCACGACCTCGACGGCGCCCTTGAACTTGGAGAGGGCGACCCGAGCCTCGCTCTCCCACGCGATCAGCACGTCGCCGATCCGTCGCTTCGCGAAGGTCGTCATCGCCCCGCGAGCGCCGGAGTCGAGGACGGGGACATGGGAATAGACCGCGCGCATGAAGTCCTCGGCGCGGCCGCGATTACCGGTCTCGCGCAGCGCGAAGTCCCATATCGCCAAGTGATTCCAGCGCGCGCCGCCCGAGGTCTTCGGGTTGGGGGTGATGACGCTGACGTCGTCGCGCGCGAGATCGCCGAAACCCGATATGCCCTTCGGGTTGCCCGCGCGGACCAAGAGCACGACGGTGGAGCGGAGCGGGCTGCTCTCGAACGGCATACGCGAGCGCCAGTCGCTGGCGAGGAGCCCAGCCTTCGCGAGGGCGTCGACGTCGAACCCGAGCGCGAGCGAGACGACGTCGGCCTGCAGGCCCTCCATCACGCTGCGGGTCTGTTTGCCCGAGCCGCCGTGTGACTGACGGATCCGTAGGTCCGACGCGGCGAACGTCTCGTTTACCTCGGCGAAGAGCTCGCGCGTGGCGTCGAACGAGACGTGGAGCAGCTCGTTCTTGTCGCGCGCGGCGCAGGCTCCTGCGAGCGCCGAGCCGGCGGCGAGGCTGAGGAGCTGACGGCGGCGCATGGGGACCGATCCATTGTTACGGACGAGACGTTCTTATAACAGACGCCGGCGCAGGTGCCATCCGTTTTAGCGGATTCGCGTCTCGTTCAGAAGTAGCCCTCGCGCTTCTTGGTCTCCATCGAGCCCTCCTCGTCGTGGTCGATGAGGCGGCCTTGGCGCTCGCTGCTCTTCGAGAGGAGCATCTCGCGGATGACCTCGGGCAAGGTCGTGGCGGTGCTCTCGACCGCACCCGAGAGCGGATAACACCCGAGCGTCCGGAAGCGCACGCGTCGCATCACCGGCTTCTCCCCGGCGCGGAGCTGCATGCGCTCGTCGTCCACCATGATGTACGTGCCGTTTCGCTCGACGACTGGCCTCTCGGCGGCGAAGTAGAGCGGGACGACAGGGACCTTCTCGAGCCAGAGGTATTGCCAGACGTCGAGCTCGGTCCAGTTCGACAGAGGGAAGACGCGGATGCTCTCGCCGCGATCGACGCGGCCGTTGAAGAGGTTCCAGAGCTCGGGGCGCTGGTTCTTCGGGTCCCATTGGCCTGACCGATCGCGAAAGCTGAAGATGCGCTCCTTCGCTCGCGACTTCTCCTCGTCGCGGCGCGCGCCGCCGAAGGCCGCGTCGAACCCGTAGCGCTCGAGCGCTTGGAGGAGCCCGTGCGTCTTCATCACGGTCGTGTACTTCTGGCTGGTCCAGTCGAAGGGGTTCGCGCCTTGCGCGAGCCCGTCGTGGTTCACGTGGACGATCAGCCGAACGCCGGTCGAGCGAGCGACCTCGTCGCGCAGCGCGTACATGTCCCGAAACTTCCACGTCGTGTCGACGTGCAAGAGCGGGAAGGGCAGAGGACCCGGGTGAAAGGCCTTGCGCGCGAGGTGGAGCATCGCGGCCGAGTCCTTGCCGATCGAGTACAGCATGACCGGGTTCTGAAACTCGGCCGCGACCTCGCGCAGGATGTGGATGCTCTCGGCCTCGAGCTGGCGGAGGTGCGTGAGCTTGGGCTGGGGCAAGAGCGGAGCGCCGCCGTTCAGGGCATCGGGCACGAAGCGCGGCTTAGTACAAGCGGCCGAAGCGGTCGAGGTCAGCGCGCGACGACCTGGATGCGCTGATCGCAGGGCTTCGCGTTCTCGTCTTGCCCGCGACCCGCGATGCGCAGCGGATCTGCGCGCAGGCTCGTGAGCTCCTCGGAGATCTTGCCGACGATCAGCTGGTCGAGGTTCGCGCTCGAGTAGTCCTCGTGTGAGGTGCCGCAGCTCGAGGTCGGATCGCCACCGCCCGTCGACGCGGGGCCCGCGCCGCCGCGCAGCACGAACATGTTCGTTCCGCCCGTGGCCTGCGCGACCTGGCGAAACACAGCCTGACCGAGCGCATCCATCCCGGAGGCCGACACCGTGAAGACCTTGATGCCGCGCTTCGCCGCGCGCTGCGCGCTCGACGCGTACGAGACGCTGTTCGAGTAGTCGAGGTGCGGCGGCGCGTCGGCGATGAGGAACGCGAGGCGCGCGACGCTCTCGCTGCTCCACTCGAGATCGTGCAGCGCGGCGTTGAGCCCTGCCTCGACGTCCTCGGGCATGTCGCCGCCGCCCGAGGCATAGAGGTCGTCGATGCGCTTCGAGAAGCCCGAGAGATCGCTCGTGAACGCGTAGGGCTTGGTGATGAACTCGTCGCCGCGATCTTTGTATTCGACGAGCCCGACGCGGACCTTCGCCTTGCCGTCGAGCTTCGCGACGACCTCCTTCAGCGTGTCCTTCACCGCCTGGATTTCCTCGGACATGCTGCCCGTCGTGTCGAGGACGAACGCGACGTCGACGACGGGGCGCGCGGGGAGCTGGTAGCTCGCGGCGACGTCGAGCACCGTGACCGGGTCGGACTCCGACACTTTGGCCAGGGTCTTCTCGGTGACGATGTTCACCGAGAGACAGCTCGTCTTCGCCGTGAAGGTCGCGTCGTCGCTCGCGTCGAGCATGTGCGGGAAGAAGAGGACGCGGCCCGAAGCGGAGGTCGTCAGGGTGGTCTCGTTGCCGCGGTCGTCGCGGATGCGAACCTCGCAGTTGGGGACGCCGTGACCGTCGGCGTCGCGCACGACGATGAACTGGCGGTTCGAAACATCGAGGCTCTCGATGCCGAGCGGCTTCGCCTGATCACGCAGATAACCGAGGAAATCACGGTAGTTTGCGTTGTCGTCCCACTCGCCCGCTTTCACCCCGGCCGGCGCCGCGATGCTCATCCCGGTCGGAGGAGCCTCCTCACGAGGGGAGGCCGTCGCGTCCGCGACGCGCGAGCCCCGAAGCTCGTCGTCGGCGTAGCCCATGGTCGCGACGCCGTCGGCCTTCTCGGCGCTCACGGCGCTCTTTGCGGGAGCCGAGCAGCCGCTCGCGATTGCGAGCATCGAGAGCAGCATCGGAGCGAGCGCAGCACGGGATTTCCTCATCATCAGTCGTCCTCCGCGGGGAGAAACGGGGGCACGCGGGGAACGCTTACAGTGCTATACGCGGGGCCATGTTCGAGACGTTCAAGGCCTTGGGCGCGCCGGCCTTCCTGGTCTTGATCTTGGCCGTCGCTGGCTTCTCGACCGCGGTGCTGGCCCTCGTCATGTCGAAGCACAAGCGCGGCCTCGTCGCGGCGATCGCGGCGTTCATGTTGACGGCGGTGGGCTGCACGAGCGCCGCGATCCTGACGATGCGCTCGCGCATCGACACCGATCGCGCAGCGGAGAAGGTCGACTCGCGCGAGCGCGAGGCCTTCTCCGACGCGGGGTACTCGCGCGCGGCTGGTTACAGCAAGGTCGCTGCGCCGTTCGGGATCTTGGCTTTCCTCGTCGCGGCGGTCGCTGCTGTGCGCGGCGCCGCCGCGGAGAAGCGTGAGTCCGAGGTCGCGGAGAAGCAGCCCGAGACGGTGCGCATGGCGCACGCCCTGCCCAAAGCCAGCGACCTCGACCGATCGGGTGATTCGATGGCGAGCCTCGGCGCGCTCGTCGCCGGGGGGCTCGCGCTCTTTTCTCTCTCGGTCGTGCTCGTGCCGCTCTTGCTCAAGTCCGGCGGCTCGCGCCTCGATCCGCGCGACCCCGCGAACCGACTCCGCGAGGCCGAGCGCCTCTTCGCCGACGGTAAGTTCGAGGAGGGGTGCGCGGCGCTCGAGGACGGCTTCGAGAAACAGGCCGACCCGACCCACGCGAAGGTGAAGAACCTCGACTCGCTGATCTCGGAGTGCGTCGAGCTCAAGCTCGCGCGCGCCGCCGAGGTGCCCGACGAGGAGCGCGCGAAGCTGCTCTCCTCTCTCGAGAAGTCGAAGATGCCGCTGACCGATGAGCAGCGCGAGCGAGTGAAAGCGGCGAAGTCCTCGCGCTGAAGTGGGCTTTTACAATTATGTAAGCTTCGGCAGCTCGGTCCAAGGGTCGCGCTGTCGAAGCACGGCGTTGTACTCGCAGAACGAGAGCGGCGCGCCCTTCGTGTCGAGGATGTGATGGCAGCAGTGGTCGACGCGATCCTGATCGTACGAGTGTCGATCCATGAACGGCTTGATCGCGACCGTGAACATGTCGTGTGAGCGGATGAGGCGCTTGCCCACGCCTGCGATCGCGCGCTTCAACGGCGAGCCGCCGCCCACGGCACCGCGAAGCTCGGCGGTGGAGAGCAGCGTGCGATACGAGACCTGATCGAGGACCCGCGGCATGTCGACGTACCGCACGATGTTGTGCACGACCCCGAAGCGCCTGACGAAGAGCGTGATCCACCCGCAGTTCGGGTGGCTGCAGGGGATGGGGACGAAGTCCGCCTCGCGCGCGCGCCGCGTCTGCCTGACGACGGCCTTCACCACGTCGGAGAGCGTGAGCCGCGTGAGCGGGTCGGGCTCGAGCTCGTAGCGACCCGAGTAGGTCGCGGGCTGGAGCGCCACGACCTTCACGTGCTCGTGGCGAAGCGCGAGCTCGATGACCTCGCCGACCTCGAGGTCGTTCACCCCGCGCGCGAGCGTCATCGTGAGCTGCATGAAGATGCCGAGATCACCGAGCGCGCGAACGACCTCGCGTCGGGTGCGGCCGGGCGTCGCGGAGCGCAGGGCCCGATCGCTGTCGTCGGTCGCGCCGTCGAACTGGAGGAGCACCATCAGCTTGTCGCGGTAGCGTGCGAGCCGAATCGCGCGCCGTTCCTTGAGGAGGAGCAGGCCGTTCGTCGGGAGGTAGACCTTCTTCACCTTCGGGTGCGACGCGAGGAACGCCACCATGTCGAAGACGTCGGGGTGGAGCAGGGCCTCGCCGCCCGTCAGCTGGACGGAGTCGAGCCCGCCCTTCTTCTCGATCAGCGCCTCGATGTAGCGCTCGAATTTCTCGCGCGGGAGCTGCCGCTCGCCCTTCGCGTCGCTGTAGCAAACGGGGCACGCGAGGTTGCACGCGTCGGTGACCTCGACGAGGACGGTGCACGTCTTGTTGGTGGTCTGATCGGTCGAGTCACAAGCGCCGCCCTCGCAGCAGGCCTCGCCGGCGAGCCCAGCGCCGGGGAACGCAGGGATGTTGAAGACGCGATCGAGCGCGAAGACGCGGCCGCTCTTGTCCTTGTTCGAGAGGAAGTAGTAGCGCGCGTCGTTCTCGAGGACCGCGACCTTGAGCCCGTGCTCGGGGCAGCGCTTGCGCACGAGCACGCGACCTGCCTCTTCGACGACGAGCGCGGGCACGTGCGCGAGGCAGTCGGGGCAGAGGCTCACCGTGGTCTTCAATGCGCGGCCGAGCGGGGCGTCGAACTCGACGCGGGCGCCCGCCTCGTCGAGCGAACGCGCGCGCTCTCGCGCGAGCTCGAGCGGAGACCTCGAGGGCGTGAACATCCCGAGGCTGCGCTTCTTGGGCGCCGAACCGTCAGACGAGCCGAGCACGCGCGACCTCCATCATCGAGGCGGAGACCCTGTAGACGAGCGCGTGCCGCCTGCCGACGAGCCCACCGAACTTGCGCAAGAAGCCGCGCACCTGACGCGCGGAGAACGCGAGGTTCGCCCGAGCCTCGGCGCGCTCGTGCGTCGCGAGCACGTCGAGCGCGGCCTGTCGGGGCAAGAGCTCGCGCACGGCCGCGAGCGTGTACGCGACGTGGCGCTCTTCGTCGGCCGCGACGTGCTCGACGACGCGCTCGACCTCGCGGCGACCCGCGCGCGCACACGCCGCGAGGTGATAGTCAAGCGACCTGACGACGCGCCGCTCGAGGAAGTGGGCGTGCGCGAGGAAGTGCGCGAGGCGCTCGCGCCGCGAGGTCGCGTCGGTGTCGGCCTCGCGCACGTCGAAGCCCACCGGGGTCTCGCGGCGGATCGCGACGTTGAACACGTCGAGCCCGTCGAAGTCCGTGCGAGGTACGCCGAGCCGCGCGATCGCGCTGTCGTAGAGGCGCACGTGCTTGGCCTCGTCGCGGGCGTGCGCCTCGATCTGCTGGGCGAGCGCGGGATCGTCCGCGGCCCACGCGGGGAAGTAGTCGCTCACGAGCTCGGGGTGCAGCTCGCCCGCGCGGTAGAGGCTCAAAACCCACGCGTGCGTTTCGGGGTGCGCGACGAGGTCGTCGTGCCAGGTCTCCTTGATCGCGTCGACGACTCGCAGCATCGGCTAATGGGTGCTGCACGTGAACGCGATGAGCCCGAGCACGAGGACGAACCCGAGCACGAGGAGCACCACGAAACCGCCGAGCACGAGGAGCACGATCGCCCACCAGGGCATGCCGCTCCGGCGGCGATCAGGCTCCAGCGGCGGCTGGTAATAGTTTGAGCTCATACGGATCGATGGAGGCTCGCGCGCGAGTACCAGATCAGCGAGCCGACCCCAGTGACCGCGAGCCCGAGCGACAGCAGTTGATAGACGGAGACCCCACCCACGAGCTTCGGCGTCTCTCGATACGACTCGACGAACAGCCTGAAGAGCCCGTACGTCAACATGTAGAGGGCGAACACGCGACCGCGCAAGAGGCCCCGGCGAAAGACGAGCCACGCGCCGCCGAAGGCCACAACCTGGAACGCGAGCTCGCAGAGCTGCGCTGGAAATCGCGGGCGCCCGTCCGAGTACACCATCGAGATGGGGTAGCTGCCCTCGACCCCGCGGCAGCACCCCGCGAGGACGCAGCCCACGCGACCGACCGCGATCGAGAGCGGCAGCTTGGTCGCGAACCAGTCGTTGGGGAGCTCGGTGTAGCGGAGAGGGATCTTCAGGACCTCGGCGAGGAGGAACCCGCCGAGGAGCCCGCCGGTGATCGAGCGCCCCGAGAAGACGACCTCGCGCCAACCGACCGAAGCGACGGGCCAACCCAAGTCGCCCGAGAGGAACGCGAGCTTCGCGCCGACGATCGCGCCGAAGAGCGTCGCGACCTGGAGGACGATGTACTTGGGGCGCGACGCAGGCGGCACGCGCTTGGTCGAGGACGGCAAGAGGAGCGCGAGCAACAGCCCGATCGTCGCGGTGGCCGAATACACCCAGCCGAAGTTGCGATCGTCGATGTGGATCAGCGCTGCGTCCATCGCGACCACGCGTCGATCCACTGGCGGAAGGGATGGAGCAGTTGTCCGCCGACGCCGGGCGGAGAGGGCTCGGTGACGCCGAAGGGAGCGGCGTCTTGCGCGGGCATGTCGAAGGTCCCGAAGGCGAGATCCCAGAGCGCGAGCACGCCGCCGAAGTTCGCGGGCGGCAGATCGCGTGCGTGGTGGCGCCGATGGAACCGCGGGGACGCGAGCACCTTGCCGAGCGGGCCGAAGGTCCAATCGAGGTTCGCGTGGAGGAGCAGCGTGTGCAGGAGCGAGACCGGCGCGAGCCACGCGAACACGGTGGGGCTCGCGCCGGCGAACAACAGCGCGACGCCGATGAGCACGCCGTCGAGCGCCTCGTCGAGCGGGTGCAGGCGCGCCGCGCCGAGCGCGGTGAGCTCTTCGGTCGCGTGGTGGACGCTGTGCATGGGCCAGAGCGCGCGCGTGTGGCGCAGGCGGTGGCTCGCGTACGCGACGGCGTCACCGAGCACGAGCGCGAGCGGGATCGCGACGAACGCAGGCGCGCTGCCGAGCGGCGCGGCTCGCGAGACGTGGAGGAGCAGAGCCTCACCGTCGGTGCCGAAGCCCGCGGCGAGCCCGACCGCCGCGACCACGCCGAGCGTGAGCAGCCGCGAGAGGGTGCCGCTGAAAATCGGAGTGACAATCCAGTAAGCAAGGTCGATCGCGATCGCGCGCTTCGAGCGGCGGAGCGCGGTCGCGGGCCGCTTCGCCTCGAGGAAGGCGAAGAGCGGAGCGAGGAGCGCCAGGCCCCCGTAGACGACGATGAACGCGCGCACCGAGGCCGCGAGCATCGCACCCCGTGGGCTCCTCGAGAACCCAGCGCGGGCCTCGCGTGTCCGCGTTGAGGACGACCCCGCGACCGGCCTATGGTCTCGCGGATGAAGCTCTCGCTCGCCGCGCGCGCCGTCGCTTGGTTCCTCGTCTTCGCGCTCGGATGCGGCGGCCAGGGTGGGGGAGCGAGCAGCGCGAGCGGCTCTGCCGGGGCGCGCGGTGCGAGCGCGTCGTCGGGGGGCGCTCTGCCGGCGCCGACACAGCCGGCGGGGGCGACCCTCGCGCCGCTCCCGGCCGGAGCCGAGCTCCGCGTGGGCGTTACTTTACACCCGTATTACTCATGGACGCGCAACGTCGTCGGTGACGCGGCGGGGGTGACGGTGACCGCGGTGCTGCCCGGCGACGTCGACGTGGACAACTACACCCCGAAGCCCGAGGACGTCGCGAAGCTCGGCAAGCTCGACGCGCTCGTGATCAACGGCATCGGTCACGACGACTTCATCCTCGACATGATCAAGGCCTCGGGCAACGAGAAGCTGATCGTCATCCGCGTGAACGATGGGACGCCGACGATCAAGTCGGCGCACGGCGGGTCGGTGAACTCGCACACGTTCATCTCGTTCACGAACGCCATTCAGCAGACGTACGCGATCGAGAAGGTGCTCGCGGCGCTCCGGCCCGACCTCGCGCAGAAGTTCGCGGACAACGCCGCCGCGTACGCGAAGCGCCTGCGGGAGATCAAGGCGGACGGCGCGAAGAGGCTCGCGTCGGTGAAGGACCCGCGCGTCGTCACCGTGCACGATGGCTACAGCTATTTCTGCCAGGAGTTCGGGGTCGAGGTCGTCGGGGTCGTCGAGCCCGCGCACGGGCTCACGCCCTCCGCCGAGGAGCTCGGGGGGATGATCGAGCTCTTGAAGAAGGAGAAGATTCAGGTCGTCCTGAGCGAGGAGACCTTCCCCGACAAGCTCCTGAAGACGCTCGTCGAGGGGACGAGCGCGCGTGTCTACACGATCTCCCACGTGGCCACGGGCGAGTACACTCCAGACAAGTTCGAGCTCGAGATGAGGAAGAACGTGGACACTCTGGTCGAAGCGCTGACCAAGTGACCTCTCCGGAGGTCCTCTTCGGTCGGTACGAGGTTGTCCGCGAGCTCGGCGCGGGCGCGATGGGTACCGTGCACGAGGCGTTCGACCGAGAGCTCGAGCGACGCGTCGCGATCAAGGTCCTGCCGAAGTTGGACCGCGGTCGACCGGGTGACGCCACCGAGCTCGAGGCACGCGAGCGCTTCGTTCGCGAGGCGAAGATCCTCGCGCGCGTGCACCACCCGAACGTCGTCACGATCTTCGACGTGCGCACCGACGAGAAGGGCGACCCCGCGATCGTGATGGAGCTCGTCACCGGGGTCACGCTGCGGCGGTTGCTCCAGGAGCGACGAACGCTGCAGCCGAGAGAGGTGCTCGCGATCGGCAGCGAGCTCGCGAGTGCGCTCGAGGCGATCCACGAGGCAGGTGTCGTCCACCGCGACGTGAAGCCCGCGAACATCATGCTCGACGAGAAGCGCACCGCGGAGAACCCGCGGCTCAAGCTGCTCGACTTGGGGGTCGCGCGCGTCACGAACGAGAAGACGATGAGCCGACCCGGCGCGATCGTCGGGACGGTGATTTACGTCTCTCCGGAGCAGGTGCGTGGCGTCGTCATCGACGCGCGCGCGGACCTCTACGCGGTCGGCGTGTGCCTCTTCGAGCTGCTCGAGGGCAAGCCACCGTTCCTCAAGCCGACCGCGGTCGAGACGCTGCACGCGCACCTCTACGATCCGGTGCCGCGGCTCGGAAAGCAGGTCCCGGCGATGCTCGCGAACGTCGTCACGCGCTGCCTGCAGAAGACGCCGGAGGCTCGCTACGAGAGCGCAGCCGCGCTCGGCGAAGCGTTGCGACGCGCGCGCGAGTCGACGGCGAGCGCCGTCGTCGCCGTCATCCCCGATCTCGTGGGGAGCGAGCCGCCCGCGTCGGGGGTGCCTGCTTCGGCGACGCCGCCCGAGTCGACCGAGCTCGACGCCGCGAGCGGCGCGAGTGTCGAGCCGATCGAAGCGCTCGAGCTGCCCGCTCTCGAAGCGCCGGCTCCTCCCGCGCAGCCGGTAGCGCGCCAGACCGAGTCGAGCGACGCGCTCGTCCCGCTCGAGCTCGCGATCGATTCGAAGCCAGGCGCGCGCGCGGCGAGCTCGACGGCGCCCGTCGAGCCGAGCGACAGCGAGACCCCGATCGCGCTCGAGGTCGACACCGGCGCGTCACCGGTCGCGAGCGCTCCGTTCACGCGGACGTTCGGCTGCGAGGTTTGTGGTGCCGCGCTCGCGGCCGCGGACGCGACCTGCCCCGAGTGCGGCAGCCGATCGAGCGCGCCGCTCGTGCCCTCCGCGATGGCGCCTCGCGCGGACCTCGCGCTCCGCGCGGACACGCGGCCCTCGCCGTACGCAGCGCGCACGTCCAACGTTCGCTCGGAGACCCGCGCGGTCGGTCCGCTGCAGAAGCTCACGACCGCGCTCCCCGCGTACATGCACAAGCGCCTGGCGATCGGCGCGGGTCTCGTCGCTGTCGTGGGTTGGGTGCTGACCTCGAGCGTCGCGCTCTTCCTCTTCGCGAGCGCGTTCGCCCTCTACGGTCTCGTCGGATGGATCGTGCGTCGCAACCTCGACGAGGACGAGTACGGACCTTGACCCGAACCCGTTGACGCCGGGCGGTCTTCTCGAGAGCGTGCGCTATGGGTCTTGCCCAGTATCTGAGGTCGAAGCAGCTGCACCGGTGGGGGCCCGACTACGCGCGCCACGTGCTCGTCCGCAAGCGTGGTGAGCGCGCACCGCGCGGCGTGACGCGGCACCTCCTCTTCTCGTTCTGCGATCACTGGGAGCCCCTCTTCGAGGGCGTCTCCGATGTTCAAGGCGACGTGCGCGTTCGCGCGTGGCGCGAGGGATATCCCGAGCTCGCGCGACGCTTTCGTGACGCGGACGGGCGCCACCCGCAGCACTCGTTCTTCTTCCCCGGCGAGCACTATCGTCCGCGCTGGCTCGAATCCCTCGCGGAGCTCGCGCGCGGCGGCTTCGGCGAGGTCGAGCTGCACCTGCACCACGACGGCGACACCGCCGAGAGCCTCGGTCGCGATCTGGATCGGTACGTCGGTGAGCTCGCGTCGCACGGCCACCTCTCGCGCGACGCCGACGGGCGCCCGCGGTTCGCGTTCATCCACGGCAATTGGTGCCTCGCGAACGCCCGCGAGGACGGTCGATGGTGCGGCGTCGACGCTGAGATTCCGCTGCTCTTTCAGCACGGCTGCTACGCGGACTTCACGTTTCCAGCGCCCGACAGCGAGGCCCAACCGCGCCTCGTGAACCAGCTCTTCTGGCCGACGGGTGATCTCTCCGCGCGCCGCGCGTACGAGCACGCCGAGCGCGCGCGGGTCGGCGCTCGCTACTCGGATCGCATGCTGTTCGTGACGGGTCCGAGCGCCGTCTTCCTCGACGGGAAGAAGCCGCGGATCGAGGCGAGCGCGATCACGGCGAACTTCGGGGCCGAGCCTGCGCGCGTGCGGACTTGGGGTGACCTCGGCATCAGCGTCGCCGGTCGACCCGAGTGGGTGTTCGTGAAGATGCACACGCACGGCGCGCCCGAGCGACAAGCCGAGGCTCTGCTCGGCGCGGGCGGCGCGCGCCTGCACGAGCTCCTCGCCGAGCACTACAACGACGGCGTCGAGTGGAAGCTGCACTACGTGTCGGCGCGCGAGACCTACAACATCGCGGTCGCGGCGATGGCCGGCAAGAGCGGCGATCCGAACGAGTATCGCGACTTCGTCTTGAAGCCGCCGCCCGTGCGCGCTGCGTAGCTACTCGAGGAGGATCGCGCCGAGGAAGGTCCGCGAGCCGAGCAGCTCGATGCTGCGCTTCACGGCCTTCGCGTCGCTGCGTCGGGCCATGGTCGTGAGCACGAACCCATCGACGGAGTCTGCGATGAGGCTCACGTCTGCGCTCTCGAGCGAGGCCGGCGTGTCGACCACGATGTAGTCGTAGCCCGCGAGTCGCAGCCGATCGATCGCGATCGAGAACGCGATCGGATCGACGAGCGGCGGGAATTTGTTCACCGGGTTGACGGCCATCATGTGCAGCGAGGGCAGGACCTCGGCGGCGACCCAAGGATCGAGCGGCTCGCGGCGGTGTCGCGCCAGCTGCTCCTGGAAACACGCCGGTGGCATGAAGCCGAGCGTCGCAGCGACCGCTGGTGATCGCAGGTTCGCCTCGACGAGCAGCACGCGCCCGCGCGCGCCTTCACGGAGGGAGGCCGCGAGGTTGATCGCGGCGGTCGTCTTGCCTTCCTTCGGCAGGGCGCTCGTCACGCCCACGACCTTCGGGTCGCCGCGCTTCGAGAGCTGATGTCGGAGCGCGCGGTAGGCGTCGGCGCCCACCGAGTACGGATCACGCAGCATCGACAGGTGGACGCTGAGCTCGTCGTGGATCTTGACCGGGTGAACATCGAGCGGCGTCTGCGGCAGCGCGCTGTCGCCCTCGGTGATGACGGTCTCTTCAGGGGCGGCGCCGGTGATCACGCTCTGCGGTGCGCGACCGCCCCATCCCATCTGCGACGGCGGCGGCGGTGGGCGACCGGACGGCGGGAGCATGTCGCCGACCGCTGCGGAGAGGTGCATGACGCGGCCGATCATCTCCTCGCGGACGAAGGGCTGCGGCGGCACCGTGCGCCAGTTGTCGATGACGCTCTTCAGCCGGCGAGCCTCGATGAGGAGCGCGCGCGCGGCCGGGTTTTCTGCGAGGGGCGCGAGTCGATCGATGAGGAGATCGAGCTGCCGATCGACACCCTGCGTAGCCGTGAACGAGGTCGGACCGTTCACCGAGAGAACCACCTTCTGCCGCCCCCTTTGCGGACGACTGCCAGGACCGGTGCGAAGCGAGCCAAGTCGGCCTCCTCGTAGATGCGCGAGTCGAGCAGCGCACGCAGGAACGCGAGGACCATCGCGATCGCGAACGACGCGCCGGCGGCGAGCAGCAGGATGAGGCTCTTGCCGGGAGGCTCGGGCCGGGTCGGGACGTACGCGGGGTCGAGCACGACGACCTGGTCGGAGTAGCCGCCGATCGAAGAGGACGCCTCGATCTGCGCGCGGAAGTAGTTCCGCTCGAGCTCGTTCATTTGATCGCGAGCCTCCGAGACGTCGCGCGAGATGCGCGCCCAGTCGGTCTCGAGCGAGACGATGTTGCTCGCCTCGTCGTTGAAGGTCTTCGGCGGCTCGGTCTTCGCGGGGGAGCCCGACGCGAGGTCCTTCTCGCGAGCCGCGATGTCGGCCTCGAGCTTGCGCTTCTTGTCGCGTAGCGATTGCTTCGTCGCGTCCGGATCGATCGCGGGCGGCAGCGTCGCTGCGTTGGCGATGCGCGACGCGTTCACTTTGTCCTCCGCCACCTTGAGCGCGTCCTCGGCGGCGGTCACGCGCTTCTTCGCCGCCATCACGTCGGGGTGTTGGTCGGTATAGGTGCTGCGCTTCGCGTTGAGATCGGCCTTGGCGGCCGCGAGGTTCGCCTCGGCCTGCTGGCGTGCGGCCTCCGCGGCGGGGTCGGCCGCGGCCTCGGGGCGCGTGGGCGCCGACGCATCACCGCTGATCGCAGCGTCCAAGCGCGCGGCCTGTCGCTTCATCGCGTCGAGCGAAGCGTCCCTCGCGGCGGGGACGACGGGCGCCCCCTTTGCCCGCTCCTCAGCGTCGCGTTGGGCGCGCAGCGACGCACCGAAGTTGCTCGAGTTCTGATCGAGCGCGAACTCGGGGTGCTCCGAGAGAAACACGGCGAGCAAGCGCTCCTTCTCCTTGAGGTCGTCCTCCGAGCGCTTCTTCTGAGCCTCGAGGAACTCGCTTTGAACCCGCGACTGTTCGACACGAAGCTTCTGATTTTCCTCGATGAGCGATTGGGAGAGGCGCTCCGTGACGAGCTTCACCTTGTCGGGGTCGCCGGCCTTGTACGAGATCGAGAACGTGTCGGTCGAGCGCGCCTTGAAGGTGATGTCCTTGCGAAACTCCTCGACGGCCTCGTGCATGCCGCGCTTCTGTCGGACGTCGGGGTAGAGGTCGAGCTCCTCGATGATGATCTCGAGCCGCGATCGCGCCTGCAGCATCTCTTGCAAGCGCGTGCCGAGCGTCAGGCTCGCGCCGCCGCCCTCCTGAGAGAGCCGCACGCCCTGTCGATAAATGACGATGGTCTCCGAGCGATAGGTCGGCTTGCGAACCAGCGCATACGAGAGCCCGCCCACGATGCCGATGAGCACGATGATGAGCGACGGCTTCCAGTTGAGGAGGGCTCGCTTGACGATCGTCAGCATGCGCGCGAGCTCGGCGCCCGCGCCCACCCTGACTTCTGCTGACTGGCCCGTGCCGAGGTTGTTGTCCATCGCTACTCAAGTGCTCCGCGTTCTCGCGCGCCGGCCCCCGAGCCGCACGACGCCAAGCGTACGCAAACCCAGTCGACCGACGTCATCTTCGTCATAGACCCGCGAGTCGAAAGCGCCAATCACGAGGCCGAGGAGCGGCAAGATGGCGAAGAACGCGCCGAGCGCTGCCTTGAGGGTGCTCGTGAGGACGTTGACCTCGAGTGCAGGCGCCCCCCACTCGACCCGATCGTACATGAGCTCGAGGCTCTCTTCGTCCGAGCTCTTCCTGAAGTCGAGCCGCTGCTTCTTGTCGGACGCGTCCTTCAACCGCGCGAGCGCTTCCTCCATGCCTTTCCGGTTGCCCTGGCGCGCCACGACGAGCTTCGCGAACTCGTCGCCGGTCGCGAACTCGAGATCACTCTCGATGCTCTCCTGGCGCCGCGAGAGTCGGTTCACGTCGGCCTCCGCGTAGCGGACGGTGTCTGCGGCGATCCGCTGCTGCGCGTCGATGCGCGCGCGTCGGTTCTCGGCGTCGCGGTTCACCACCAGATCGCCGAGGTCGCGCGCGATCGCGAGCGCGGTGTCGGGGTCAGGGTGGCGAAACTCGATCGCGAGGCGCGCGGAGCGTGGCGGGCTGCCCGGGTATCGCGGCGCGGTGAACTCGTTCTTGTAGATCGCCAGGTCGATTCGGTCGCGGAACTGTTCGAGCGCGAGCCGAGGATTCTGCGTGAGCAAGTCCGGCCTGAAGTCGTACTTCGTCATCAGGTCCATCAGCGCGTGGTCCGTGAAGACCGCGTACCAGACGTAGTCCTGGAGCCTCGAGTTCGCGTGAGCGATGCCGTCGTCCGCGCGCTCGCCCTCGGTGATGCTGAGCACCACGGAGGCGGGGTAGTTGCGCTGCTTGCGGTACTCGCGCACGCCGATGACGGCGCTCAGGGCGACCGCGAGCGCGAGCCACAGGATCCAGCGTTGTCGCGCTCGAGAGAGGAGGCGCCGCGCCTCGGCGAGCATGCCGACCACGTCGGGCTCACGCTCCTCCCAGCGCGGCTCGCTCACCGCCGCTCCGCACCCGCGAGCACGTCAGCGAGGTGTCGCGCGCTGTCGAGCCAGCTGCCGCGCCCCGTGAGGCGAACGATCTCCTGCGCGTCGTAGGTGCGCGACAGCGATCGCTCGAAGCTGTCGACCAGCGCCGCGACGTCCTTCGGCGCGAGGAGTTCACCCATGCGCTGATCGTGGATCATGTCCGGCACGCCGCCCACCGCCGTCGCGACGACGGGCCGCCCGCAAGCCAGCGCCTCGATCACCGAGTTCGGCGTGCCCTCGGCGTAGCTCGGCAGGGTCGCGAGGTCGCAGGCCGTGTAGAACTCGGCGACCGCGTCCGGCGCGACGTTCCCCGTCATCACGACGCGACCTTGCCATCGAGTCTCCGCCCAGGTCTTGCAGGCCGAGGTGTCCTCGCCGTCGCCGACGAGCAAGAGGTCGAGATCGGCGTGGCGTTCGAGCAGCGTGTCGAACGCCTGCATCAACTCGAATACCCCCTTTCGACGCTCGAGGCGGCCGACGTAAAGCACGTAGCGCCGGTGCAGCGCCAGCCCGAGCTTCTCGCGCGCTGGGCCCTTGGGTCGCGGAGCGAAGAGGTTCTGATCGACGCCGTCCTCGACGACCGAGATCTTGCTCCAGGCCGCGCCCAAGCGATGGGCCTCCTCCGCCAGGGGGTAGCTCACCGCGATCACGTGGGCGACGCGCGCGAAGGCCCACTCGATCCAACGGCGAACTGGCGGGTTCTTCGCCCCGACATTGATGTCACCGCCGTGCAGCTTCATGACGACGGGGACCCCGAGCGCCTCACCCAAGAGAACCGAGGCGACCCCATCCGGATAGGCGAATGGACTCAGGATCACCGAGTAGTGCCCGCGGAGCGCGATCGCGTCTTTCGCCACGCCGAGCGCGTAGAGCGGGGCGTGAACGGCGGTGACGCGAGGGACATGCAAGAAGCGCGGGTGACGAACAGGTAAGTCAGCGATGACGTCGCGCCGTGGGACTTGGGCGCTCACGCTCGCGCGCGTCTTCCCAGCGAAAAGCCCAGCGCCCGGGAACCACGGCATCGGATTGACGACGTTGACCTCCCAACCGAGCTCGGCGAGCGCCGCGAGCTGCTTGCGGTTGTAAGGCCCAAATGCGGGTTCGGCTCGATTGGGGAATATCCTCGTAACGCAGAGGACGCGCATGCTCGGGCTCACGACGCTGCTTCAGGATCAGGAGCCGGGTTGGCCGGGAAATACCCTGTCCAGCTGGAGCAGTCTGAAGATGGCGCGCGGCTGATCCTTCAAACCGGCGATGCGGACCTCTCCCCCATAGGCGCGCACGCGCTTCAGGAGCGACACCAGCGCACCGACACCCGAGCTGTCGATCAGGCGCAGGTTGGAGAGGTCGATCGTGATGCTCTTCCGGCCTTCGGTGACGAGCGCGTCGAGCGACGGCCGCAGCTCGGGCGCGGTGAGCGCGTCGAGAGTGCCGTCGATCGTGAGGGTGGTCTCTTCGCCGTTGTCCGTTCTCTGGTGCGCCATGGATGTGGCCTCTCGTGCCTGGATCTCACCTGCCAAGTGACTCGGCACTCGGAAGAGATCGCGTCTTTGGACGGTACTCCAACTCCGAGAGTCGGCGAAGGGGAGTTTCGCCCGTCAGCGCCCGACCCCGCGGAGCATCACGAGCGGCGTCTTGAAGATGATCTCCGCCTCCATCCGCAGGAACGCGCCGAGCTGCTCGAGCGCTGCCGCGTACGCCAAATCGAAGAGGAGCTTCATCCGCATGTCGTCGGCGGTCGAGCCCTCGGTCTCCGGCAGGTCGAATGGGTTCAACAGATCTCCCTCGAACGACGCGGCCTCACTCCCCTCGAAGGCGCGACCCGTATACCCGAGTGAGATCTGCGCGAGGCCGGTGAGACCGGGTTTCACGTCGCGCATGCGCTCCTCGAAGAACGGTATCGCGAGCGCCAGGTTCACGAGCAGCTCGGGGCGCTCCGGGCGCGGACCGACGAGGCTCATTTCACCCTTCAAGACGTTGAGCAGCTGCGGCAGCTCGTCGAGCCGTGATTTGCGGAGGATGCGGCCCACTCGGGTGATGCGAGGGTCGTTCTCCTGAGCGAGGACCGCGCCCGTGAACTTCTCCGCGTCGACGCGCATCGAGCGGAATTTGAACATCTCGAACTCTTCGAAGATGGGCAGCGCAGCGCCGTCTTTGTCCTCGACGCCGACGAGCCGCCCAGCGCGCCTTTGTCGGTAGATGATCGGGCCCGGATCGTCGACGTAGATGGCGAGCGCGACGAGCGGCACGAATGGGGCGAAGGCTGCCATGACGGTGCTGGCGCCGACGATGTCGACCAGCCTTTTCGCGATGCGTACGCTCCTCAGCACAGCTGTTTTATATGCGAGTCGTGGGACGTCGTGTACCCTTGTATGACGGCCGAAGGTGATCACTCTGAGCGTTCCCGGTGCACTCGAGTTTCGCGACGTCGCTGTGCGCGTCGTGGGCTCGGCATGCAAGCTCATGGGGCCTAGTCGGACGGAGCGCCCGCCAGGCGCCGAGGTCACGGGCAGGCCGAGCGGCGACCTCGACGAGTTCGGATCTCAGGTCGTTTCCGCGTTCAGCGAGGCCTTCAACAACTTGGCATTACACGGCTACGCGGGAGTTCCGCGCGGTCGGATCGAAATCGAGGTTACGACTCGATTGGAGGAGACGGGCCTCGAGCTCTTCATCGTTCGATTGACCGATACGGGCCATGTCTTCGACCCGGCCGGCTATCTCGATATGCCCGAAGAGCTGCCCGAGCGAGGAATGGGGCTCTTCATCATGCGCTCCTTCCTCGACGAGATTCGGTATCAGGGCGGGCCCCCCAACGTCCTTACGCTGATAAAGCGCTTCCGTCGGGCCTCCGAAATCACAGCCCCTTGAGCTTGAGGAAGACGCGTAGGCCCGCGATGAGGCCGACCGCGGCGACGAACACTCCGGCGTACTCACCCAGCTTGAGCCGGACCTCGAACTTGGGATCATGGCGGCGAACGGCGGTGTGGAGCGCGCCGGTGATACCGAAATAAGTCCAGAGGACGTGGTGGTAAGTGAAGGAGAGGAAGAAGCTCCCCACCGCTATGCCCGCCATCGCCGCGAGGCACGCTACACCCCAAATGCTGCCGACCTGGGCAGGCGCGACATGCCGATATTGGGTGGCGGCCAGATAGCAGGTCTTCATCGAGACATAGAGGATGAGCCCGTAGAGGAAGAGCCCGACGAGCCCGTTCTCGGCGATCGCGAGGACATAGCTGTTGTGCGCTGTGAGGAAGCTGTGCTCGCCGAAGCGGTCGTAGCCGACGCCGTAGACGGGGTTCGTGAGGAAGAGGTTGATCCCGTCGCGCAGGAGCTCGCTGCGCTCGTTCGCGCTGTGCTCGGCCTCGTCACCCGACCGACCACCCAGCATGAGGAGCGGCAGCCCGAGGATGCCGCCCGCGACCAGCCCCTTCACCCCGAATTTGCGGACCATGTAGACGGCCATCACCGTCAAGAAGACGAGGATGCCGCCGCGCGACTGAGAAAAGACGATGACGGTCGCGACGCACACGATGCCGACGATGCACGTGAGGTAGCGCATGATCGCGCCCTTCCTCTCGACGCGCGCGATGAGCGCGGGCACCGCGGCGCCCACCGTGAGCGCGACCTCGTTCGGATCCTTGAGGACGCCGCGATAGCGGACGCGGCCGCGCCCGACGCTCACCGTGCCGAAGAGCCCCGTCCGCTCGCACTGGTAGGAGGCGCCAGGCTCGGCGTCGCCCGTGAGGCACTCGTCCGCGTTCTGGCAGGGGCGACCGTCGGGTCGCAGCGACTCTTGGCCCGAGCCCGTCATCACCGCGCAGCCGAGCGGTGAGAGGCCCTGATGCGCGCATACGCCTGCGACGAACATGCTGGCCGCGAGGACCGAGCCGACGAGCGCCTCGAACGAGTGGAACGAGGCCGTGCCCGTGGCTACGACGAAGAACAAAATGAAGGCGATGATGAGCTCGAGCGCGCTCGACGCGAACGAGCCACCGCCTGGTGTGATGAGCCGCGTGAGGAGGCACCACCCGACGAACGCAGCGGCGTAGGGGAGCTGCGGCGGTGGATCGAAGCGCGCGATGCCGAGGCGCAGGTCGATCGCGAGGCCGACGAGCGCCGCGCCGAGCATGATGTAGAGCAGCGGCAGCCCGGCCAGGAACGGCACGAACTCCTGCGGCTTCAGGAAGATGAAGACGAGGAGCGCGGCGATGCCCGGGACGGCGAACATGGGGTCAAGGCTCGAACGCGCCGATGCTGGGTTTGCCCTCGGTGGGGCGCTCGTGCGGAGCGGCCATCGTCGCGTTGGGCGGCTCGAAGAGCGCGCGCGTGACGAGGTCGTCGAGCGGGAGCGACGCGCTCGTCGGGGTCTCGTCGGTGCCTGATTTGCCGAGCGGGCTGCCCTGCGCCGGGCGGAAGTCGCGGCCCGCGAGCGACACGAAGCCCGGGTTCGAGCCGAGCTTCGTGTTCTTGAGAGCGCTCGGTACGGCCGAGCCCTCGGAGGCCCAATTGTTTGCCCCCAAAACGGTCGTCGAGCCGCCGACCCACTTGGCCTCGCTCTCGTGCAGGACGCTGAGGCCCGAGCCGCCGACGCGGTAGAAGACGTTGTTGTAGAGCTCGAGCGACTCCACGCGATCGAACACGCGGATCGCGCCCCGCGCCCCCGCGACGACGAAGGTGTTGTTCAAGAACCGATACCGGCCCGAGGTGTCGGCGGTGCCGTCGCCCCCGATGCGGACGGTGTGGAAGTCGTTCGACTTGAAGAAGAGGTTGCCGACGACCTGCCCGTCCTCGCGCGCGAGCTTCGGGTCCTGCCCGTCGGGGCCGACCATCTCGAGCTCGTGGTATTGGGCGCCCTCGATCCAGTTGTAGGCAATCTCGTTGCGCTCGGCGCGCGTCTTGACGTTGTTGCCGCCCGAGCCGTCGTGGATGTAACAGTGCTGTAAGCGAAAGACGGACTTCGGGTGCTTGGTCTCGTCGGTCGCCATGTAGATCTGATGGTGATAGACGCCGTCGCCCGAGCGCGTGAACTCGGTGAACTCGACCGTGAGCGAGCCGCTGTCGTCGTCGGCTCCGAGCAAGCCGTCCTTGCAGTCGTGGATGAACCCGTTGCGGAAGACGATGTCCGCGCCGTGGTGGAAGAAGCAGCGCTTGCTGGCCTTCGTGAGCTCGAGGCCGTCGAACACGTAGTTGTCGGCCGCGGCCTCGATGGTGTCCGCCGCGCCCGAGATCACCGGGCGCTTGCCGTCCACGATGACGCCGCGGATGACGATCGGCGCGGCCGCGGTGCCGTCCCGCGTGAAGCGCACGCCGCCCGGATAGGTCGCGGCGCCCATGACGTCGACGATGTCACCCGGCTTGAGGAGGTCCACGATGCTCTGCAGATCGGGGTGCTCGGTGCCGGGCTTCACCACGTACGTAGCTTTGCCGGTGGTCTGCGGTGAGACCGCGACGGCGGTCCCCGCGGGGCCCGTGTCGATGGTGCTCACCGGGCCCGACGAGGCCTGCGTCGTGGGCAACATGGGCACGCCGGTGAGCGAGTCGGGGTGCATCGGCTCGGGGCTGCCGCCGCCCCACTCGGGCGCCGGGCTGCACGCGCACGTGAGCGCGAACGCAGAGAAAAACCAAGCCGATCGAGCGCGGCTCACGCGCGCACCTTCTCGCGCAGATACTCGAACGTCCGGGCGAGCCCGTCCTCCGTCGAGACGATCGGTTGAAAGCCGAGGCCCTTCAGCTTGGCGTTCGAGAAGCGGTTGCCCTGCCACGACGTTCGCGTCTTGTACGGAGTGAAGATCGCGGGGAGCTGCCCCCGAGACTTACGGTGATACCACTCCACGGCGCGCGAGAGCATCATGGTCGCGGGGAACGGCAGGCGCAGCACGCGCATGTGGCGAACCTCTTCTTGGTAGCGGCGCAGGTAGTCCGCGCACGTGATGAGGTCGTCGTCGTGCACGTTGTAGACGTCGCCGTCGAACGTGGCCTTCTCGAGCGCGACGCGGATGGCCTCGGCGCAGTTGTCCACGTACGAGAGCGGCAGCAGGTTCTTTCCCCCGAGGAAGAGGAAAACGCCGGGCATGTCGATGCCGACGCGCCCGCTGAACGCGCCGCCGCCGGGCCCATAGATCACGCCGGGGCGCAGCGTGCAGACGCGCAGGCCGAACCGCGCGCGGTAGTCCGCGACGAGCTCCTCTTGGCGGAGCTTCGAGTGCGAGTAGTGATCGCGTCGCTCGGGGTGGCGCTCGAGCGGCGTCGACTCGTCGACCACCGCGCCGCGCGGCTCCTCGGCGACGCCGTACACGCCGAACGAGCTGATGGAGAGGAGGCGCGGTGGGGCCGAGGCGTGCGCGATCGCCTCCATCAGGTTCTTCGTCGACACCACGGTGCCGAGGAACATCTCGGCCGCGGGGCCCTTCAGCGCGGCCGCGAGGTGGACGACGGTGTCGACGCCGTCGAGGAGCTTGCCGGCTTCGGCGGGGGACGCGAGGCTGCCCGACACGATCGACACGCTGCCGTCTCGCACGGTCGGGAACGCGGCGATCACGCTCGATAGTCTGCGGCTATCGCTGCCCGGTCGCACGAGACAGCGCACGTCGTAGCCGCCGTGCTCGAGCAGGCGACGCACGAGCGCGGTCCCGAGGAAGCCGTTCGAGCCGGTGATGAGCAACGTCTCGCGCTTCACGACGCGGCCTCCTCGCGCTGCGCGGTCATCGTGCGTCGCACGCCCGCGAAGATCTCGTCCATCAGCCACGCGACGCGCAGGATGTCGCGCGGCGCGATCGGCTCGGGTTGGTCGTCGGCGATCGCCTGGTAGAAGCGTCGCAGGTAGCGCCCGAGGCCCGCGAAGTAGTGGAAGTCCGAGTGCGCGAACGCCGTCATGTTGCGCGCGCCTTCTCGCATGTAGCTCGACGCGACCTGGAACGCGGGGACCAGGCGACCGAGCGCGCTCGGCAGCGTGTGCGCGACCTCGAGCGTGCAGGTTCGATGGTTGAAATCCAGGTGCGCCGAGCCCTTCGTCCCGTAGACGCGGAGGAAGTGACCCATCGGCCGCGCGTGCGCGCTGAAGGTCACGTAGGCCGTCGTCTTCGCTCCGCGGATGGTGATCCGAGCCTCGTCGGCGAGCTCGTCGCGAACGTCGCCGAAGCGAGCGGCGCGTCGCGCGGAGCCGAGCGCGAGGACCTCGGGGCGTTCGTCGGGCAGGTACTCGACGATCTTCGCGAGGGCGTGGTCGAGCGTGTTCTGCAGCAATTTGCCAGGCATCGCGTGCACCCAGTGCGTCGGGTCACCGAGGAGCGCCTGGCCGAACGCGCCGTCGAGGTTGTAGCCGTAGAAGCTCTCGAGGTGGACGATCTCGCCGAGCTCGCCGCGGCGCACGTGCTCGCGCAGCGTCTCGGCGGGGGCCTCGAAGTAGTAGCTGTAGCCGATGCCGAGCTTCTTCTTCGCGGCGGTCACGAGGTCGACGAGCTTCTTCGAGTCCTCGTAGGTGAGCGTGAGCGGCTTCTCGACGAAGACGTGCGCGCCAGCTTCGACGGCGCGCCGCGCGAGCTCGAGGTGCGCCTGAGGCGGCGTCGTGACGTGCACGACGTCGGGTCGCTCGATCTCGAGCATCTTGCCGAAGTCGTCGTACGTCGCGGGCGAGCCGTAGCGGACCGCGAGCTGCTTCGCCATCACGAGCTCGCGGTCGCACACCGCCACGACCTCCGCGAGGCCGCCGAGCTTGCCGATCTCCTCGACGTGGCCATCCGCGATCTTTCCGCACCCGACGATCGCTGCCTTGAGCCTCACTCTCAACCTCCACTCACGCGCTCTGCGCCCCGTGGACTGCGGCGATGAGCGCGCGTCTGTCGTCACCTGCATCGCGCAATGCGCGCGAGCCTCTATCGCACGGATCTTCGCGCCTGTCGCGCGCGCGAGCACGCCCCGCGCTTCACAGCGTTTGCGGGCGCGTGCCAGCGACGATGTGGCGACGCGTGCTCGCGTCCGGCGCGGCGTCGTCGAAGGACACCCCGCGGAAAGCGCCCTTCACTCCGAGCCTCGCGAAGAGCGCGTCGAGGTCGACCGTCACCGGCTTCTGCGACATCTCCTCGTAGAGCGGGACGACGACGTGCGTGCCCGCGCCCTCGTCACAAGCCTCGAGGAAGCGCTGCGCGGTCCAGCGCACCGAGACGTTCCCACCGAGCGAGACGACGTGCCGCATGCAGTCGCGGAGCGAGCGGCGACCGCTCGTGGCCTCGACGATGCCGACGTCCGCGAGCAGCCAGAACGCGGCGCCACCCCAATAGAGTCGACCCCACGCCGAGGTCCCGTCGAGCCCGCCGTCGCCCTCCTGCGGCTGGCCCTTGCCCATCATGTGGAACCACTCGGACCAGACATTCTCCGGCGTCAGGCGACCGAGGTCCGCGCGCGCGACGGGCTCGGCGAACGTCGCCATGCCCTCCTCGAGCCACGCGTGGCGCGACGCGAGCCCGGGCATCGAGACGTGCACCATCTCGTGCGTCATGATCCAGTCGTCGTGGAGCTCGGCCTCGCTGACCCCGGTGCCGACGTGGACGATGATCGACGCGCCGCCGTTGCCCAGCGTCGTGCCCTTGCCGATGTTGTCGCCTCGCTCGCCGACGACGATGACGAGCGCGCGGCCGATCGCGAAGCGCCCGGTGAAGTGCGCGACGTTCTCGGCGGCCTCGCGGACCCACGCGTCGATGCGCGCGTCGCCGACGTCGGGGACCGCGCCGACGTGAACGACGTCGACGACCCCGCCGTCGACCGCGAGGCGCGAGGTCCTGAGCGAGCCCATCGCCGCGTACGGCGCGCGCGGTAGATCCTCGAGCCTGCCGCGAAAGCGCGGGGCGTCGCCGGGTTCGATGGGGAGCTCCTCGAGCGCGAGCGCGAAGGACGCGCTCGGCGCGCCGTCCGCGTGGAGCTCGACCGTGAACTCGCCGGGGCTGTCCTCTGCCGGGCGGAGCAGCCAGGTCGTTGGAGGTCCAAGCAATGCGTCGCCCAGGACGGCTGCCCACTCGGGGTCGCCGATCGCGCGCCCTGCGCCACGCAGATCGAACACGTATCGAACGACGCACCCGGTCGCGCACTCGGGGGCCGCGACGGGGAAGCTCACTGCGACCGAGCGCGCGGCCTCTTCGTCGTCGGCGCGCGCGACGGTGAACTCCGACACGAAGGCGTCCGCGCCGTCATCGCCGATGATGCTCGCGAACGCCGCCGATCGCGCGCGGAGCTCCACGCGCAGCTTGCCGCTCGACTCGAGCGTGACCGCGTAAGCGACCGATTCGCCTGCGGTCTGCGGCGTGGGCTCTTCACGAGGGGGTGCCGGCTGCGTTCGTGCGCAACCCGCGGCGATGAGCAAGAGGGCGAGCGTCGCGCGCACGCCGAGGATTATAGCGGGCTATTCGAGCGAAGCTCGCGGGCGCTATCCTCCGCCGCGATGCCGACGGACACCATCGTTCACAAGCTGTTCGAGCAGGCCGATCGCAGGCCCGACGCCCCGGCACACTTCGAGAAACGGGGTGGGGTGTGGCGCGCGATCACGTACCGGTCCTACGCCGACGTGGTGAAGCGCGCGGGCCGCGCGCTCATCTCTCTCGGGTTCGAGCCCGGAGACACCGTGAGCTTGCTCGGCTTCAACCGGCCCGAGTGGGTGTGGCTCGCGGTCGCGGCCATGGCCGCGGGGGGCGCGGGGGCGGGCATCTACACGACGTGCTCGCCGAGCGAGGTCGGCTACATCATCGGCCACGCGGCCTCGAAGGTCGTGCTCGTCGAGAACCTCGAGCAATGGGCGAAGGTCGAGAAGGTCCTTCCCCAGCTGCCGAGCGTCGAGCGCGTCGTCTTCATGCGCGGCCTCGAGGCGAAGCCCGACCACCCGAAGGCCCTTCTCTGGGAGGAGTTCGTCGCGCTCGGCGACTCCGTTTCGGAGGAGCGGCTCCTCGAGCGCGTGCACGCCCTCGAGCCCGACGGGCTCGCGACGCTCATCTACACGTCGGGCACGACCGGCCCGCCGAAGGGCGTCATGCTCTCGCACAAGAACCTGGTCTTCACCGCCGAGATCGCGCGCAAGCTCGCCGACGGGCGCCCGAGCGACTGCACGCTCTCGTACCTGCCGCTCTCGCACATCGCCGAGCAGATGTTCACGATCCACGGGGCGATCACGATCGGCGCGAGCGTCTACTTCGCCGAGAGCATCGAGAAGGTCCCCGAGAACCTGATCGACATCCAGCCGACGCTCTTCTTCGGCGTGCCCCGCATCTGGGAGAAGCTGCACGCGCGCATGTCCGCGAAGATGGCGGAGGCCACGGGCGCGAAGAAGCGGATGGTCGCGTGGGCGCTCCGCGTGGGGTCGAGCGTCAGCGCGCTGCGCATGCGCGGTCACGAGCCTCGCGGCCTGCTCGCGATCGAATACAAGCTCGCGAAGCAGCTCATCTTCGACAAGGTGAAGCCGCGCATCGGGCTCGGTCGCGCGCGCTTCTGCGTGAGCGGAGCGGCTCCCATCGCGAGGGAGGTCCTCGAGTTCTTCGCGTCGCTCGACATCATCGTACAGGAGGTCTACGGCCAGTCCGAAGACACCGGGCCGACGAGCTTCAACCGCCGCGGCAAGACCAAGCTCGGGACAGTCGGCCCCGCGATCGACGGCGTCGAGGTGAAGATCGCCGAAGACGGCGAGATCCTCGTGCGCGGGCCCAACGTCTTCCTCGGCTACTACAAAGAGCCGCAAGCCACGGCCGAGACGCTCATCGACGGCTGGCTCCACTCGGGTGATCTCGGGGCGTTCGACTCGGAGGGCTTCCTCTCGATCACCGGCCGCAAGAAGGAGATCATCATCACCGCGGGTGGCAAGAACATCGCGCCGAAGAACATCGAGGCCGCGCTCAAGAACCACCCGCTCGTCGGCGAGGCCGTCGTGATCGGCGACCGCAGGAAGTTCCTGACCGCGCTCGTCACGCTCGACCCCGAGGCCGTCGCCGCCTACGCGCTCGAGCACAACCTGCGCGAGGAGGACGTGCCCACCTCGAACGACGTGCGCGCGACCATCCAGCGCGCGCTCGACGACGTGAACGCCGAGCTCGCGCGCGTCGAGACCGTGAAGAAGTTCACCATCCTGCCGAAGCCCTTCTCGATCGAGACGGGTGAGCTAACGCCGACGCTCAAGGTCAAACGCAAGGTCGTCGACGCGCGCTACGCGGCCGAGATCGAGGCCATGTACGAAGAGTGAGTCGGGGGCTCGAGCTCCGCGTCGCGCACCCGAGTGACGGGGTCGACCTGCTCCGC
Organism: Polyangiaceae bacterium; assembly: GCA_046351325.1. GTDB lineage: Bacteria > Myxococcota_A > Polyangia > Polyangiales > Polyangiaceae > Xiheicaenibacterium. Next base: position 583,089 of record JAXLYR010000004.1, read on the forward strand.
ATCGGCGCGGCCGAGCTCTCGATTTTCCTCGGCGCGCTCCAGGCAGTGCTCGACTCGGCGAGCGCACCGCCGCTGCCCGCGTGGCCGCCGCCCGAGGCCTCGGCGTGGGCGCCGGGTCGCGCCGACGAGGTCATCGAGGCCTTCGAGCTCGAGCAGCGCGGCTACCCGACGCCGTACGCGCCGCTCGAACCTCACGAGGTCGAGGCCGTGCGCGCGTATCGGCGCGCGACGTCGCTCGCCCTCTCGGCGGAGCCCGCGTCCGGCCTGGTTTTCGCCTACAAACTCACGCCCGCGAGCCAGCAACTGCTGACGCCCGACGAGTGCGCGACGCTGGCCCGCGCGCTCGACGGCGAGCCTCGCTGGGCCTCGTATTTCTCGGCGGCGTCGGCGCGCGGCGGGTGCTTCGTCCGCTGACGACGCGAGCCGCGCGCAATCCTAGGCCCTCAAACTAAAATAGTTTGCGCTCATAATATGTCGGCGCTAGCGTCAGGCATGTCGACCGCACCTCGCAAGCCGCGCACTCTGCGGGCGAGTGGTTCGCCTGCTCGACCGAGAGTGAAGCGGAGCGCCCCGGCGAAGGCAGGCCCCGCCCGTGCTCCGGCGGAGCTCGGCGCGCCGCTCGAGTTCATGGTCACGCTGCTCCGGCTCGGTCACGCGCTCGAGCGCGCCTCGGTCCGCATGCAGGGCGACCTCGGCGTGACCGCTCGCCAGCGCATGGTGTTGCTCTGTTTGGCCCGCCGTCCCGAGCTCGCGGGCCGCGAGCTCGCTGAGCTCCTCGACGTCGACGCAGCCACGTTCTCGCTCACCGTCAAGCGGCTCGAGGCCGCGGAGCTCGTCGTGCGTCGGCGCGACCCCGGAGATCGACGCAAGCTCATCATGGCGCTCACCCCGGCGGGGCGCGCGATCGTCCGCAAGAGCTCGAACACGGTGGAGGCCGCGGTCGCGCGCTTCCTGAAGACGGTGCCCGCATCGACGAGCTCGCGTGCGCGCGCGGTCATCGAGAGCCTCGTCGCGGCCCTCGACGCCGACGCCGCCGAGAACGACGCGTCCGCGTAAGGCTTGCCGCGATCACGCGCGCGGGGCAGAACCGCCCGCCATGATCCGTTCGAAGAGCGTGCTCCAGTGGCTCGTCGCGCCGATGTTTCTCTTCGGCTGCTCTTCGAGCAAGAGCGAGGGCGGCGGCCGGCAGATCGATCCGAACATCTGCGCCGCGGCTCCCGCGTCGGCGAAGGCGCGGTTCGCGCCCGTCACCGCAGCGAGCGAGAACTTCGTGTGCAACGTCGACGCGGACTGCAGCTCCGTGCCGATCGTAGGCAGCTGCTTCGACTCCTGCTCGATGTCGATGAACACGCGCGGGCGCCTCGCGCTCGATCGGATCATCGCCGTCTCCGAGGCCGTCGAATGCAGGGACTTCGTGGAGAAGAAGTGCGCTGTCGAGCACCCGCCTTGCGCGCCGCCGGGCCCTCCTCGCTGTGAGGAGCACGTCTGCCGCTAGTGCCGCGCGCGCTCGGGCTCACCCGCCGCGGATCGGCAGCGTCTCGTCCACGAGGGGGAAGCCCTCGTCGTCGCTGATCACCACGGTGACCTTGCCTTCGTCCTTCTTCTGGAGCGTGACGTAGGCCCACGTCCGGAACGACCACGACTCCTTCACGTCGAGCGTGACGTTCTCCGTGCGGACCTTGCCGTTGACCGAGAACGTCGCGTGCACCGTGCGCGGTCTCCCGGTTCGATTTCGAATGGTGAGGTGCGCGTAGACGCGCTGGCCAGGCTCGGCGTGATCGAGCTTGTCGACCGGGTTCATCGACTTCACGCCGCTCGTCCACTGGAACTTCAGGAGCTCGACCGGGCGCGTGCTCGTCTCCTCCGCGTAGGCCGAGTCCTCGGCTGCGGACGCGGCGCCGCCGCTCTTCAGCGCCGACGCGGAGGGCGCGACTGTCGACGAAGACGTCGCGGCGCCCTCCGGGGATCCGCAGCTCGCGACGATCGGAGACGCGAGGACGGCGAAGGTGAGGAGGGCGAAGCGTCGCGTGCTCATTCGACCCCGAAGCGCGCGACGAACGCGCGATGAACCTGGAGGTCGTCGATCGCTTCGGAGGCCGACGACGCGTCCTCCGAAGCGAGCGCCGCTGGCCGATACCCGCTCTTGATCGTCGACACGCGGAGCGTCGAACCCGCCACGCTGAAGGGGAAGCGCCACGAGCGATACGCGAGCACCGAGACGCCGCTCGGGAGCTTCTTGATCCTGCGATACGCGTGCGGCTCTGGCCCGGTCGAGAGGAGCTGCGTTACTGGCCCCGCGAGCTCGAGGCCGCGCTCCGCGAGCCACGCGCGCCGCTCCTCCGCGGCCTCGCTCCACGCGATCGTCCACGTGGGCCCAGCGTCGGTCGCGGTGAGCCAGCCCGAGCTCGCGTGGAGGAGCGCGTCCGCGTACGGGACGTAGGGCTTGAGGTCGAGCACGTGCGTGCCGTCGACGAGGTCGAGGCCCGAGACATGGAGCGTGCGGCCCTCGATGCGCTCGAGCCGCACCGCGGTGAGGCCGATCGGGTTCGGTCGATGGGGAGAGCGCGTCGCGAAGACGCCGAGCCGCCGCTTGCTGCGCGGGGGCGTGACCTTGGGTTTGAAGCCGCCGGTGCGCTGATCGAACACGTAGATGATCCACACGTGGTCGAACTCCGACAGGCCGTCCAGCGCGTCGTCGATCCCCGGCCCCGCGAAGAGCTCGATGCGCCCTCGCGCCTCGCGCGCGAGCGCTCCTTGTCGCGGCGCGCTCGCCTTGTCGGTGAACGGCGTGCGCGCGACGCCGATGGCCTCCATCACGAAGCGGCGCCCGCCCGTCGTGCGCTCCGGCGCTTCGACGACCCGCGCAGCGATCCGCAGGACGCGCGCGCCCGGATGCTGAGACAATGTTAAACCAATGCCAGCGAGATCCTCGGCGGCGCCGTGGAAGAGGACGTGATCGCGAGCGCCGTCGTGGTCGAGGAGCTCGCGCACCTCGACGGGGCCAGTGAGCCCGCACGCACCGAGCACTGCGGCCGGCACGCGGAGCACCGCGCCGCCATCCGCGCGAGTAGGCGCGACGATCGCGAGCAGCGAGCCCGCGCCCGGTTCGAACCGCGCGAACGCGTGCGCCGCGCCGTCGATCGGCAGCACCACGTGCGCGCTGCCGCGCACCTCGGGGGCCTGCGCGAGCGCGAGGAGCTCGGCGTAGTAACGACGCAACGCCGCGCGCTCGGGCGCGAGCCGGCCGCCGTCGTACGCGTGCCCGTTCACCCAGTCGCGCAGCGCCGGCATCGCGCCGTAGTCGAAGATCGTCGTGCGCCCGTCCGCGCCGCCGTACCCCTCGTCGAGCGCGCCCTCCTCACCGACCTCTTGGCCGTTGAAGAACAGCACGGGCCCGTCGGTCGCGAGGAACACGAGCGGAGCGAGCTCGCGCGCGACCTCGGCGGAGCCGAACCCCGAGGCGTCGGGGCCCTCGCCGCGAACGATGGGTGAGGCGATCCGGCGCTCGTCGTGGTTCTCGAGGTAGAAGGCCCAGCGTGAGCGTGGGCCGCCGCCCGGTGTCGCGAGGAGGGCGCCCGCTCGCGAGAACGGTTCACCCCAAATCACACGCTTCAAGGTGTCGTAGACCTCGTCGCAGTAGACCGCGTCGAAGCCTGCGCCGAGCAACCCTTCGAGGTTCTCGTAGGCCTCGGCGAGGAAGAACGCGTCGCTCCGGCGCTGGCGGGCGCGCTCGAGCAGGTAGCGCCAGGCCTCGACGGGGACCCAGTGCGCGAAGTCGACGCGGAAGCCGTCGACGCCCTTCTCCTGCCAATAAGCGAGGATCTCGTCGAACTTCGTCCACACCGAGGGCGTCGGTGAGAACGAGCTCGCCCCCCGAGCGTCGCTCGAAAGCGACTCGGCGAAGTTGAAACCCCAGTTGAGCTTCACGGTGTCATACCAATCACCGACGGAGGGCGCGGGGCTCGTGACGTTGTTGCCGGTGACCCGCGGGACGCGACCGTCCTGCCCGTCCTCGCGCGCGAAGCGCCCGTCGAAGTCGACGCCCGCTGGCCGCCAATGTTCGGGGCGCGGCAGCGTCAGCACCTGCCCCGGCGGATCGACGAGGTAGAAGAAATCGTTTGAGCTCAAAAAGAATCGGCGAGCGTCGTCCGATCTCCCGAAGTCGAGCTCGGGGCGCACGACCGACGCGTAGTCGCGCGAGACGTGGTTCGGCACGAGATCGATGAGCACGCGCAGGCCCGCGCGGTGGATCCGTTCGAAGAGGGCCTCGGCCTCGGCGAGGCGGTTCGCCGGGTCGAGCGCGTAGTCGGGGCACACGTCGAAGTAGTCGCGGATCGCGTAGAACGACCCCGCGCGGCCCTTCACGATGTCGGGGTCGGACGCGGGCATGCCGAGCGCGGAGTAGTCGGTGAGCGTCGCCTGTCGCAGGAGTCCGGTGAGCCACACGTGCGTCGCGCCGAGCTTTTTGAGCTCCGCGAGCGCGCGCTCGTCGATGTGCGCGAGCTTGCCGACGCCGTTCTCCTCGAGCGTGCCGTCGCGGACGGGGCGCTCCACGACGTTGGAGAAGAGTCGAACGACGAGCTGGTAGATGACCGGCTTCTCGGGCGTCACGGCGTGCAAGGCTCGCCGCCGCCGAGCGCGCGGTCGAGCGAGATCGCCGGGATGCTCGTCGGGTTGCCGTGGGGCGAGCCCTCGTAATGGTCGAGCGCGAACGGCGGATCGTTCGGAGACATGAGATACGAGGGGAAGAAGAAGGAGTCGGGGGACATCGTGCTGCCCGCGGCCACGCCGTCGACGCGATACCCGAGCACGAGGTGGTCATCACCGATCTGGTGCATGTTCGCGACGCGCGTGAACGACGCGTCGGCCTGGGCCGCGCCGAAGAACGGGTTCGCCTCGCCCGCCGACTCGAGCGACGGGACGCACGAGCCGTCGGCGGCCGTCACGCTCTCGAGGAGGTTCTCGATCTCGACGGTGCCGCCGTATCGACCCGTGTCATCCATCTCGACGCCGACGACGCGCAGCCTGATCGGGATCGTGGGCGTGAGCTCGAACGAGCCGTCGGCGAGGCGCGCCGCGATGAGCCCATCGAAGGTCGCGCCGAGCATGAAGGTCTGGAAAAACACAGGCTCTTCGATGAGGACGAACGGGCAGACGACCATCTCCGACTCGGTCTCGACCTCGTAGAGGAGCGACGCGCGGCGCTCCTCTTCACCGTCGAAGGAGCCGTCGGTGACGGGCGTCTCGACGCCGCCGCGATCGATGGTGACGCCGCCCTCGAGCGGGTGGACGCGGTACTCCACGAAGCGCGCGGTGTCCGTGTCGGGCGGCAAATGGATGAACGGCGGCTCGGTGAAGGCCTGCTCGCACGCGACGATCTTCACGCCATCCCAGTCGTCGACGCGCTGCACTGGGCAGGCCGGGTAGACGTCGTCGCCCCCGGCGCCGCCCGCTCCGGTGCCGCCCGAGCCGCCCGAGCCGCCGACCCCGCTGTCACCGCAAGCGACGCTGAGCGCGAGCGCCGCGAGTCCACACCAAGCAAAGCCACCGAGTCGCATCGAGCCAAGCATACGCGGGCGCGTACTTCCGGGTCGGGAGGTCGAAACTCCGGGACTCTCGGCGTCGTTGGAGCCCGACGGCCCCCAGCGCACGGTGCGGACGCCGCGCGATCGATGGCTGGAGCCGCGGTCCCGTCTATCTTGGCTGCGGGACGAAGCGCCCGCGGTCGGGTAAAACACCGAGGTCCCCGTGATGTTGCCTACGCTCCGAAAGCTCCGACGCCCGCTCGCGATCGCGCTCCTCATCGTCGCCGCGGGGTGCACCAGCGCTTACCGCAAGGCCATGGATCGCGGCGATTCGTTCGCCCGCTCTGGTCGCTGGGACGAGGCCGCCGCGGCCTACGAGGAGGCGACGAACCTCGAGCCCGAGGAGCAAGAGGCCAGGCTCGCCCTCCGCGAGGCTCGGCGCCAGCAGTCGGTCATGCGCACGAAGCTCGGCTACGACCTCCTCGCGCAGGGGCGGCCTCGCGACGCGCTCGATCCGTTCAAGGACGCGATCCGCTTCGACCCCATGAACACGCGCGCGCAGTCGGGCCTCGCCGAGGCCAAGCGCGAGGTGCTCGCGCTCGCGCGGAGCTCGCTCGCGCAGGGGCAGAACCGGCAGGCCTACGAGCTCGCGCACGCGGTCGTCGCGATCGACCCCACGTCCACCGAGGCCCTCGACGTCGAGTCCCAAGCGAAGCACGCGATCTACGTCGCGGCCATCGCGCGCGCCGAGGGGCTCGAGGGCATGAACCAACGCGCGCTCGCGCTCGTCGACTACGGCGAGGCCCTCGAGTTCGAGCCGTGGCAGACCGACGCGACGACGCGCGCGACCGGCATCCGCAACGCGCTCCGCGAGGAGGTCACGTACATCGTCGCGGTCAAAAACTTTGACGGTGATAAAGCTACCGACGACCTCGGCAACGACGTGAACGCTTCGGTGCTCGCGCAGGGCGTCGACCCGACGCTGCCCATCCGCTTCGTCGACCGCATGCCCAAGGCCGCCGCGTACACCATCCAGGGGATGCGGCTCGGCGGGGTCTTCCGGAACTACACCTTCCAGAAGCAGAGCACGAAGACGCAGCGCTCCTGCGATTACATCTGCGGGACGGAGCTCGTGCCGAACCCGAACTACGCGACCGCCGAGGCCGCGATGCGCACGAGCCAGCAGGTCCTCGGCGCCGCCGAGGGGCGCCTCGCCAGCGCGCGGACCGCCGTCGCTCCCGCCGAGCGCGATCGCGACGCCGCTCAGCAGACACGCAACGCGGCGCAGACCGAGCTCGATCGCGCCGAGCAAGAGCTCTCGCGATGTCGCTCGAGCGGGGGCAACCCTCCGCCGACGTGCGACGCCGAGCAGCAGCGTCGAGATCGCGCGGCCCAAGACCTCGCCAACGCCGACTCCGCGCTCGCGATCGCCGAGAACAGCTTGAACCAAGCGCGCCGCGAGCTCTCCGACGCGCAGAGCGATCGCGACCGGCGCGCGAGCGAGGCCGACAGCGCGAGGCGGACGTTCGAGTCCACGCCGCCCAAGGTCGCCGTCGACAAACACTGCCTCTACACCTACGAGGTCGAGACCGTCACGGTGACGGGCGACGTCGAGTGCATGCTCCGCGGCGAGGGGCTCTACGACACGACCCCGCTCCTCACGCAGTCGGTCGCGGGGCACGCCACACACCAGGACGAGACCTTCCCCGCGCACGCGGGCGTCTGCGCCGAGGTCGCGGCCGGCGATCCGCTCCAGCTCCCGAGCGAGGGACAAGTGAAGAAGGAGCTCGTCGGCACTGCGGTCACGGGCGCGCGACGCGAGCTCCTCGCGACGTTCGAGGCGTATCGCAGGGAGTACCTGCATCAAGCGGACGTCGCGAACTCCGACGGCAGGCCGAACGACGCCGCGACGAACCAGGTGAAGTTCCTTTTGACGCTCTCGTTCGACGAGCGCAAAACGCAGGCGATGCCCAGCGTAAACGCGCTCTCGGCGATGCGCGGAGTCGACGTCTTCGGCGTTCAGATCGGCGTCTTCGGCGAGACCTTGAAGCCATGAGCGCGCGATGAAGCAGTACCTCGAGCTGCTCGAGCACATCCTCGAGCACGGCGACGAGCGCAGCGATCGCACGGGGACAGGCACGCTCGCCGTCTTCGGCTACCAGATGCGCTTCGATCTCGAGGCCGGCTTCCCCCTGCTCACCACGAAGAAGGTCCATCTCACGAGCATCGTGCACGAGCTCCTTTGGTTCCTCAGCGGCTCGACGCACGTCGGCCCGCTGCAGGAGCGCGGCGTGCGCATCTGGAACGAGTGGGCGACCGCCGAGCAGTGCGAGAAGTTCGGTCGCAGGGCCGGCGATCTCGGTCCGATCTACGGTCATCAGTGGCGGAACTTCGGCGCGACGCTGCAGGCCGACGGCTCGTACGCGCGCGACGGCGTCGATCAGATCCGCCGTGTTTTGCAGGAGCTCAAGACGAACCCGGCGTCGCGCAGGCTCATCGTCACGGGGTGGAACCCGGCGGAGGCCGACAAGGTCGCGCTGCCGCCATGCCACACGCTGTTCCAGTTCTTCGTTTCGAAGCGAAAGCTGAGCTGCCAGCTCTACCAGCGCTCGGGCGACGTCTTCCTCGGCGTCCCGTTCAACATCGCGAGCTACGCGCTCCTCACCATGATGGTCGCGCAGGTGAGCGGCCTCGGCCTCGGCCACTTCGTCCACACGCTCGGCGACGCGCACCTCTACTCGAACCACCTCGAGCAGGCGCGCACCCAGCTCGCGCGCGAGCCTCGCGCCCTCCCTCGCATGCGGCTCGATCCGTCGGTGACCGACCTCTTCGACTTCCGGTTCGAGCACTTCACCCTCGAGGGCTACGACCCGCACCCGCACATCAAGGCCGAGGTCAGCGTTTGACCGCAGAGCTCCACGTCGTCGCGGCGGTGTCGCGCGATCTCTGCATCGGCAAAGACGGCGCGCTCCCGTGGCGCCTGCCCGAGGACCTGCGGCACTTCCGCGCGCTCACGCGTGGCCACGTGGTGATCATGGGGCGCGCGACGTTCGTGTCGATCGGCCGTCCGCTCCCCGAGCGGCGGAACATCGTCGTGTCGCGCACCCTCGACAGCGCCCCCGACGGCACCGAGCTCGCCCGTTCGCTCGAGCACGCGCTCGAGCTCGCGCGCGCGACCGATCCCGCGCCGCGCGTCATCGGCGGCGAGCAGCTCTATCGCGAGGCGCTCGCGTTCGCGACCCACCTGCACATCACGCACGTCGACGTCACGGTCGACGGCTGCACGGCGCGCTTCCCCGCGATCGACCCTGCGCGCTTCGTCGCCGCGGAGCGTCGCGCGGGTGAGACGCCAGGCTTGGAGTTCGTCGAATATCGCGCGCGCTGAGGGAGCGACCGGTATAGGATCGCTCCATGGTTTTTCCCCTCTCTCTCGGTCGAAATCAGGCTTTCTTGACCGCGGTGGGCGCGCTGCTCGTCACCGCGGCGATCACCGGATGCGGCGACGACTCGACCGGCGGCGGCGGCTCCGGTGGCAACCCCACGACGGGCGGCGCTGGCGGCGGTGACACGGGGGGCGGCGGCGCGGGTGGTGGCGGCGCGAGCCCCATCGAGGTCGCCGAGAACGAGTGGACCTACGTCGAGTTCCCGAACACCCAGTGCATGACGGGCTCGACGACCGGCATCGGCGTCAACTTCACCAGCACGTCGAAGGACGTCGTCATCTTCCTCGAGGGTGGCAACGCCTGCTTCAACCTCGTCAGCTGCTCGGCCACCGCGCACAAGAACGGCTACTCGGGCGACATCTTCGCGTCGGAGCAGCCGTACAACGACTACGCCGATTACTTTGACAGGACCAAAGCAACCAACCCGTGGAAAGACTACAACTACGTCTACGTGCCCTACTGCACCGGCGACGTCCACGCGGGTGACGCGCACGACGTGGACGTGGCGGGGATCGTTCGGCAGTTTCAGGGCTTCCGCAACATGGGTGAGTTCCTGAAGCGCATCGTCGCGACGTTCCCCGATGCGGAGCACGTCGTCCTGTCGGGCTTCAGCGCGGGTGGGTTCGGCGCTGCGTACAACTACGATCAGGTGGCGCAGGCGTTCGGGCCGAACGTGGACGTGACGCTCATCGACGACTCCGGCCCGCCGATGGCGTCGGACTTCGTCGCGCCCTGCTTGCAGAAGCACCTCTACGATCTGTGGGGTCTCGGCAACACGCTCCCCGCCGGGTGCACCGACTGCAACAACGTCGACGGCACCTTCACCGAGGAGTTCATGCGGTACATCATCGACACGTACCCGGACGCGCGCCTCGGGCTCATCTCGAGCGAGGACGACAAGACCATCTCGAACTTCTGGGGCTTCGGTGAGATGGACTGCTCGCAGATCGAGGCCGCTCCCCTCCCGTACCCGGCGGGCAAATACAAAGCGGGGCTCGAGGACCTTCGCGACCGTGTCGGCGCGGGCTCGAATTTCCGGCTCTACATGATCCCGGGCAACGAGCACGTGTGGCTCGACAACGGGCTCGACATGGTCACGATCGACGGCGTGAAGCTCGAGGATTGGGTTGGCCAGGGCATCGCGGCCGACCCCGCCTGGCCGAACGTCTCGGCGCCCTGACGTCTCCGGCGTCTTCGTCGGATCGGCCCGCTTGAGTCACGTCACCACCACCGTCAGCGACGTGCGTCGCGAGGAGGACCTCGCGGCGTGTCGCGCCGTGCTCCGTGGTGGCAGCAAGAGCTTCATCATCTCGAGCCTCGCGCTGCCGCCTCGCGTGCGCGATCCGGCGACCGCGGTGTACGCGTTCTGCCGCACGCTCGGGGATCGCGTCGGCGGCGCCGACGGCTCGACGGCGGGCCTCGCCGACATGCGCGAACGGCTCGCGGCGGCCTACGCGGGCGCACCATTCGACCACGCGATCGACCGCGCGTTCGCACGCGTCGTGCGCGATCACGCGTTGCCGCGCGTGCTCTTCGACGCGCTCGTCGAGGGCCTCTCGTGGGATCTCGACGCGCGTCGCTACGGCACGCTCGACGCCCTCTTCGACTACGCGATCCGCGTGGGCGGCACCGTCGTGATGGCGTCGGTCATCCTGATGGGTCGGCGCAAGGACGTCGTCCTCGAGCGCGCGTGCGACCTCGGGGTCGCGATGCAGCTCACGCGCATCGCGCGCGACGTGGGCACGGACGCGCGCCGCGGTCGGCTCTACCTCCCGCTCGAGTGGTGCGACGAAGCGAGCGTCGACGCGGACATGCTCCTCGTGCACCCGACGCCCACGCCGGGCCTGCGCGACGTCGTGCGGCGCCTCCTGCTCACGGCCGACGGCCTCTACCTGCGCAGCGATCCCGGGCTCAGCGCGCTACCGTTCGACTGCCGGCCGGCGGTGCGCGCGGCACGCTACATCTACGCTGCGATCGGCCACGAGATCGAGCAGTCGGGCTTCGACACGGTGACCCGGCGCGCGCGCGTCTCGACGGCGCGCAAGCTGCGGCTCCTCGGTCGAGCGCTGCGCGCGTCGCGCTCCGAGCAGCGACCGCTCGCCGCGCCGTCGCTCGTGGGCGCGGCCGATCTCATCGCGCAGATCGCGGACGACCCCGGCTGAGGCCGCGCGCGACGCGGGTGATCGCGGCCCCGATCGCGAAGAGCGCCGCCGGGATCCCGAGCATCACCGCGGCGGTCATGGCCGCGCTTTCATTTCGATAGCGGCCGTGGCGCGCCCGCTCCTTCGAGCGGAGGTCGCGCAGCACCTGGAGGCCGCGCCGCGCGTTGCTCGAAGAGCCGCGAGCGACCATCGCGCGGAGCTCGCGGCGCGCCTCGGCGAGATGCGTCGGATCGAGATCGAGCGCGGTGGGCTCGTCGTCGCTCACCTCGTCGAGGGCGCGCGGCACGATGCGGCGCGCGATCGCGTAGGTCGCGCTCGGGTCGACGGTGGCCGCGAGCCCGAGCAGCGCCGCGTCCTCGACGCCTCGTCGCAGGGCCTTCAGGCGCAGCGACGCGAGCACGCTCGGCGCCGAGGTCTCGCGACGATCGCGCCACGGCGGCGGTGGGAACACGAGCAACCCGTCGTAGAGCGCGGTGTCTCCGTCGGCGTTGTGGAAGGTCTCGGGGTCGGCGAACACGTCGCGCGGCCCGAGCCCGCCGCGGTTCTTGTCGTCCCAGAAGATCGTCTCCCAATAGAACCAGCGGCCCACGTCGAACGTCGCGGCGATCCAGCCGTTCGCGGTGAGGCTCGTCACGGGCACGTCGAGCATCAGCGGCCCCGAGTGGGGCAGGATGCCGTTGTAGATCCAGACCTTCTTGCCCGCGCGACGCCCGTCCGCGGCGAGATCGGGATCGAACGCCGAGCTCGGCATCATGACGATGTCGACGTCCTGGGTCGCGGGCGGCGCTCCGCAGGTGTGGCCCACCGCGACGTCGCCCAGGCCTGCCTCGTCGAGCAGGCCGCGCCACTCGAGCCCGCGCGGGCTCTCGCAGGTCTCGTCGATCGCGTAGACGAAGAGATCCCGAGATCGATCCGGCATCGCTCCGCGCACCGCACGCACGGTCTCGATCCCGGCGGGGCTCGGCTCGCCGAGGGTGCCGTACGCGCCGATCGGCCACACCGTCGCGGGCGCGCCCTCGCCGGGGCCGCGATAACCCGCCGCGCTGGTAAACCACGCGCCGTCGATCGCGCCCGACAAACGCTCGACATCTTGCTTTGACAATGTCTGCGTAATCCCCTCGAGGCCGTGCGCGTGGAGCAGCTGCACGAGCTCGCGCTCGACGCTCACCGGATCGCGGAAGTGCCGCTCGAGCGTCGCGTACTCGTAGAACGCGAACACGGACACCGGTCGATAGGGGAGCACGCGCTCGCTCACGTCGAGCGCGATCGGGACGCGCGCGAGCTCCGTCCCCGAGGCGCGCACGACCACGCTGCTCTCGACCCGGCCTGGCGCTGCGTCGGGCGGGACGAAGGCCTCGAGGAAGAAGACGCGGCGATCGCGCGCGGGCACCCACACGAGCTCGCCCGCGGCGTCCCCGAGCGAGAGGAGCGCGTCGGGGACGTCGCCGAGCATCGACGCGTCTTCGGGGCGCGCGGCCGCAGTGAACGCGAGCGACTCGCGCGTGCCCTCGGTGCGAGAGCGCCGCTCCACGTGGACGAAATGTTCGACGCTGATCTGCCACGCGCCCGCGGGCTCGACGCTGAGCTCGAGCGAATCGAGCGGCGCGTCGCTCGCGTCGACGACCAGCTGGAACGCGGCGTATTCGCCGCGCAGCGCCTCGAGCTCGGCGCGCGGCGCGCATCGATCGGGCAGCGGCGCGCGGCGCGCGACCCGCTCACCCTCGCCGACGACGCAGATCGCTGGGGATGCGGCCGCCGCGCGAAGGTGGAGCGTCCACGTCGCCGCGACGAGCGCAGCTACGCAGAGCGCCCGCTTCACGGCTCGCCGCTGCCGCTGCCGCCGCGACGCTCGCGATCCTCGCGGCGCTCGCGGTCTTCGGTCGTGCGCTCCTCTTCGAGCGCGCGCTCGGTGCGGGGGGCCGCTTGCGACAGGATGTCGGGGTTCGTCGTCGGCGCGGGGACGGTGACGAAGGGAGCCGCGCCGCCCGCCGTGGGCGCGCCCGGCCACGCGAACGTCAGCGAGAGAAGCACGGTGTTTCGCATGATGGTCGCGATGGTCTGGCCGTGCACGTCGACGTCCGACTCGAGCGGCTGCTGCCTGCTGAATTGGTAGCGGAGCTCGAGCCGGAGCGGCGCGGTCGCGGGGGTGTAGCCGACCGCCGCGTCCGCGAGCACGTTGAGCGTGGGCGGGCCGAGCCCCTGCTCTGCGAGCCACGCGCGCGACACGCGCACGCCGCCGCTCCCCGTGATGTCGAAGCCGAAGGGGAGCTCGACCTGCGCGCGGAGCGACCCGCTGTCGTCGACCGTGATCTCCTGAAGGAGCAGGTTCGGCTGCGCGTCGTGCGCGTACGAGAGCTCCACGGTGCCCATGCGATGGCGCCACGTCAGCGCGGCGAGCCCCGACGGCTGCGGGATGGGGAGCGTTCCGCTTACAGCGTCGTAACCGACGACGATGCCGAGGCCGAGCTGCGAGGACCACTCTTCGTTGAAGGCGTGGCCCCAAACGCCGCGCACCCGGTGAAGGACCTGAGCGCGCGCGGCGATGGGATCGCCGGTCGCCGGGGTTTGCTCGGGTGTGTACTCGAGCTCGTTGCCCTGCTCGAACGCGAGCGTGTCGCGCACGAACTCTTTGGCGAGGCCGAACGAGAGCCCACCGACGATGGTCTCGGTGTCATCGCCGTCCTCGATGACGGTGTGGCCGAGCGTCGCAGACAGCGACTGCGTCGCGCTCAACGTCTCACCGAGCTGTTCGCTGAAGCCGAGGCCGGCCCCGGCGAAGAGGATGATGTTGTTCCCTGCCGCCGTGGGCGTCGCGGTCGACGAACCGGCCGAGCTCGCGAGGTTGAACTGCGAGGTCGTGCTCTGCGAAAAGGAGAGCGACATCGTGGTCTCGACGAGCTCGCTCGCCTGCACGCGCAGCCCGTAGCCGAGCGCGTTCGAGAAGGCGTTCGCCTCGGAGTGGCGGAAGTAGAAGTTGTAGCCGAACGCGTACGTCAGGGTCTGCGTGGTCGTCGGCGTCTCGATCTGCAGGCGCGCGGCAGGTGAGATCGACCCGAAGCCGTCAGCCTCGGGCGCGGTCGCGGCAGCGTCGTTGGGGTCGGGCTCCGCGGTGTTCGCGACGTTGTCGGTGAAGCCGACGCTGGCAGTGCCGCTGACCTCCCAGTCGACGGCAGGCTCCGCAAAGGACAGACGCGCGAGGCCCATGACCGCGAGCCCCACCGCCGCTTGAGCTGCACGCCTCGACCCGTTCACAAGCGCTGGCCCGAGCCGTAACACGGTTCGCGAACAGCGTCGCCCGGCGTTATACCTCGTCGCCGTGGCGGCGCTCTATCACCCGGTCAGCGATGCAGGCGAGCTCCAGCGCCTCGTCCGCGCCGAAGACACGCGCGCGCTCGGCGCCGGCGACGGCCTCGAGCTCGGCGCGGCGCGTGTCGCGCGGAGCTTGCTCGCTGCCAAGCGACGCGTCATCGGGCTCTACCCCGCGAGCCCGCAGACCAAGCCCTACGAGATCGCCGGCGAGATCGCGCGCGCCATCGCGGTGGCCACGACCTCCATCGTGGTGGTGCTCGACCCCGAGCGCGTCGGGGCTGCGGGCGTCGACGCCACGGCCACGCCGGTGAGCGCGCGGCTGCTGAGTCCCGGCGTCGTCGCGCTCGTGCCGTTCGACACGGCCCCGCCCGGTGCCAAGGTCGAGGTCGTCAAGGTCCTACTGCACTTCGTCGAACAGGAGCGCAGCGCGTTCGAGATCGTCCTCATCGATCTGTCAGGCTGCGCGCGCCCCGGCGAGCTCCTCGGCGTGCAGCGGCTGCTCGACGGCATCGTCGTCGTGGGCCGCTCGGGCCGCGTGGACGAAGCCGAGCTGAAGCGAGCCTCCGCGAGCATCCCCCGCGACCTCGATCTCGGCGTCGTTCTCGCCGAATAGCGGCTCCGATCTCGTGCGTTCGACCTCGTCGAACCCCCTAGGAACGGAGGACCGACGGTACTACGGTCGCTGCTATGTGCGGCATCGTCGGCTACGTGGGCCCTCAGCAGTGCGCGGACTTGTTGGTCGATGGATTGCGGCGCCTCGAGTACCGCGGCTACGACTCGGCCGGCCTCGCGATCAACGACGGCAAGAAGACGTCGGTCTTGCGGGCCGTCGGCAAGCTCTCGAACCTGATCTCTGCGCTCCGTGAGCAGCCGCTCACGGGCTCGCTCGGCATCGGCCACACGCGCTGGGCGACCCACGGGCGCCCGACCGAGGTCAACGCTCACCCGCATATCGCCGGCAGCATCGCGCTCGTCCACAACGGCATCATCGAGAACCACATCGAGCTGAAGCGCGAGCTCCTCTCCAAAGGCGCCAAGTTCACCTCGGACACCGACACCGAGATCGTCGCGCACCTCGTCTCGCGCGAGAGCGCCGCGGGCCACGACCTCCTGACCGCCGTGCGGCGCGCCCTCTCGCAGGTGCGCGGCGCGTACGCGGTCGCCGTGATCGACGAGAAGCAGGCGGACCGCATCGTCGTCGCCAAGAACGCGTCGCCTCTCGTCATCGGCTTCGGTGAGGGCGAGATGTTCTGCGCGAGCGATATCCCGGCGATCCTGCCGTACACGCGCAAGGTCCTGCCGCTCGAGGAGGGCGAGATCGGCGTGCTCACACGCGGTGGTCTCGAGCTCATGACCCTCGACGGCAAGGTCGTCGAGCGCCACCCGAAGACGATCATGTGGAGCGCGGCGCAGGCCGAGAAGAGCGGCTTCAAGCACTTCATGCTGAAGGAGATCCACGAGCAGCCGCGCGCGCTCGAGGACACGCTCCGCGGCCGCGCCGACCTCGCTCACGGCGACGTCTTCGCCAGCGAAATCGGCGTCGACGAGGCGACCGCGACCTCGATCTCGCGGGTGCTCTTCATCGCGTGCGGCACGAGCCACCACGCGACCTTGTACGGCCGCTTCCTGATGGAGGCTGTGGCTCGCATCCCGTCCACGACGGAGCTCGCGAGCGAGTTCATCGGACGCGACCCCGTGGTCGGTCCGCAGGACTTGGTCGTCGCGGTCTCGCAGTCCGGTGAGACGCTCGACACGCTCGCCGCGCTCAAGGTCGCGAAGGAGCGCGGCGCGAAGGTCCTGGCGATCGCGAACGTCATCGACTCCGCGATCCCCCGCGCCGCCGGCGCCGCGTTCTACACGCACGCAGGCCCCGAGATCGGCGTCGCCTCGACCAAATGCTTCACGACGCAGCTCGCCGCGATGGCTCTCCTCGCGATCTATGTCGGCCGGCGCCGCGGCACGCTCGAGCGCGAGCGCGCGATGGAGCTCCTCCAGGGGCTCGTCGAGCTGCCTCACCTCATGCGCGCCGTGCTCGCGCTCGACGACGTCATCCGCGATTTGGCTCGACCGCTCGCCTCTGCGACCAGCGCGATCTACCTCGGTCGTGGCATCAACTTCCCCGTCGCAGTCGAGGGCGCGCTCAAGCTCAAGGAGATTTCCTACATCCACGCCGAGGGCTACGCCGCCGGCGAGATGAAGCACGGGCCGATCGCGCTCATCGACTCGAACATGCCGGTCATCGCCGTCATGCCGGAGGACCGCTCCTACGAGAAGATCGCCTCCAACGTCCAAGAGGCGAAGGCCCGCGAGGGGCGCATCCTCGCCGTTGCCACGCGCGGCAACGCCGACATCGGCGCGATCGCTCAACACGTCATCTACGTGCCGCGCGTCGAGCCGCTGCTCTCTCCCTTCGTGACCTCGCTCCCGCTGCAGCTGCTCGCCTACTTCGTCGCCGACTTCAAAGGCACCGACGTCGACCAGCCGCGCAATCTGGCGAAGACCGTTACAGTCGAGTAACCGAGTCGAATCGATCGAGTCGAATCAGGGCACGTAGATCACGTCGCCCGCTACGACGATGATGTTCGCCTCGGGGCGCGCGCGCGTCTGAATATCGGCGTAGCTGACGGGGATTCGCCGCATCTTGCCGTCTTTCGTCGTGCGAATGACCTGGATGGCGTGCGTATCGGCAAATCGGCTGGGGCCGCCGGCCATCGCCAGGGCGTCTGCGACCGAGACGTAATATTGAGAATTGAAGGTACCGGGATTGGCGACATTCCCGGTCACCGTGAATCGGTAGCTGTTCACGCCTGTCACCGCGACGGTGACGACGGCTTCGGACTTCACGAACTCAGCGAGCTTCGCCGAGATCTCGTCGCGCACCTGCGACGGCGTTCGGCCAGCGACCTTGAGGTCTCCAATCAGCGGCATCGTGATGGTGCCGTCCGGCCGGACCGTCGCGCGCGTGTTGAGCTCACCGTTGCGCCAGACCGTGATCTCCAATCCATCGGAGGCGCCGATGACATACTCGTACTTTCGAGGATCGAACTCCTTCGAATAGTCGTAGTCGATCGCGCCTGCGCAGCCCGAGGAGGCGCACGCGACGAGACACGAGGCCACCATGACGGCTGCGCGCAGTCGAATCCGGGGGGCGCGCAGCTGGGGGGCGGATTTAGCCCCCCACCGAATCGATCTGCGGAATGAAGCGGCGATCATCTTGAGCATGCGACCGCCCGGAGGATTGCACATGCGCGTCCGTGCGCTCAACCCCACAGCCGAATCTCGGCAATCTCCTTGGGATCGGTCACGCGATCGATACGCTCGCCGCAGCGGCGGCATACGAAGTTCACCGCGATCGGCCGCGCCGAGATGCCAATCAGCAACAAGCACCATCCGCCGATCGTGTATTCGCCTTTGGGCGAGACCATCGTGTGGTTACGGTCGTGACCGCAGCGGCAGCGGTGTGGCTCCTTAGTCTCCACTCGGAACGGGCCCACTCTGCAGGCTTCTCCTCACTCGAGCAACCGAAAACACCCTTCTCTCGACGGCCGTCGAGGCATACCGTTTCGCACATGCCGCGCCCCGCAGCTCTTGGTGCCGTTCTGCTCGCAACCACGGCCGCTTGTGGGGGCCCGCAAAACACCACGACGAACGCGACGACCTCGGCGTCGACGTCCGCGTCCGCGTCCGCAGTCGTCAGCCAAGTTGTCCCCGAGAGCGAGGCGCCCGTCCCGCCGCCGAAGAATCTGTTTCTCACCGCTCGCGCGCCCAATGCCAAGTCCGCGTTCGCGACGATCGAGCGAATGGGCAAGCTGAGCGTCCCCATCCAAAGCCTCTTGGACGACGCCTCCAACAACCTATTTCACTACGTCGACGCGACTCAGCCGATCGATCTCGCGGTGTCGCTCGATCCGCAGAACTCCAGCCTCGATCCTGATCACTTGTTGTACGGCGTCGGGCTCCCGCTGACTGGCGAATACCGAGAGCTGCTCGATCTCGTCGTCAAACACGGTGACGAGGTCCGATCCATGGGGCCGACGAGCTGGCGTATCCACTCGGGCAAGGCCTTCTGCGACCTTTCGGCGAAGCCGAACGCACCGCCGCGCATGGCCTGCGGTACGACCCTAGCCGCCTATCGCGAGCTCGTCCCGTGGATGCTGAAGACGCTCCCCGGCACGGTGATGCCGAATCAAAAGGACCTCTCCGTTCACTTCGATTTCGACGTCATCAGGCCGCGTGTGCGGCCGCGCATGCGCGACCTCGCGAACGACTTCTCCGACGATCTTCGGCGCACGCTGGAGCGGGGCCACGTGACCGACACGGACCTGCTCGACGCTCCCGACACGATCGACAAGGAGATCATGGCGGCCTTCGAGGCCATCGGCAAAAACGATGTCTCCCTCGCGCTCGACTCCGCAAAGGACGAAGCGACGCTCACTGCCGACTTGGGGTTTACGACCGACGCTCCCTGGCTCGTCGCGCTCGTGACCGGGCAAAACGGCGCACAGCGCAGCCCTCCTCCGGCTTATTTCCACTTGCCGAAGGACGCGGACACTGCGCTCTTCGCGCGCGCGGCCGACCCTGCGCTCTTCCAAGGAATCCGCCAAGTCGGCAGCAAAGCCGTCTCGGCGATGGTCGCTGTCGCTCCCCTCAAGCAAGAGGCGAAGGACGCCATCGTGCGCCTGTTCGACTCCATCCCGAGCTCCACCGGGGACGCGATCCTGGCAGTCGGGCCTCTGCCTCTATTGCCAGTCAGCGCCGACGCGAGCAAACCCGATAAGTTCACTCCCCAAGATGCCATCGTCGCCGCTCAGAACCGAGCGCGCGGGCTCGGCTGGGTCCTCGTCGGCGGCGAGGGTGACGTCGGCAGTCTGTCGACGTTCGTCCGCAATGCCGAAGATGTCTACGACCGAGTCGTGGCCGCTCAAAAGGAAGAGGCGGACCAGCGAATCAAGAACACCAGCAACCCGGACGACCTGAAATGGCGTAAGGCCTCGCGGGCGCGCCTCGACAAGCTGCCGAAGGTCACGTTCGACAAGAAGCCCAAAGGGCTCCCCGCAGGGTCGTTCATGGCCGATTTGACCATCAGCTTCACGAGCGAGGACGCTTGGGACACCGTCCACCCCGACCGCAGCTGGGACACTCGGCCGAAGCACCCCACTGGCAAGGCCGTAAAGGGCACGATCGTCTTCAGGCTCGTGGCCGTCCCGGACGACGCCGGGCGCTTTCTATGGGGCTTCGGGGCCGATCCCGACGAGGTGAGGGCCCGCGTGCTCTCCAGTCTGGCGACCTCGCCAACGGATCAGCAGCTCAGCACCCGCGCTGACATCAAGCGCGTCGATCAGCCAGGCGTCGCCGGGGGCTTCATCGAACCGGGCCTCTTCCTCCGACGTTTCACCCAGCTCGACCCGAGCGATCACGACTTCCGCGATCTCATCCGCGGACTCGACAGCCTTCCCCAGCTCGGTGCCGGCGTCGTCTACGTCCGTGTCACTGGTCAGTCGGGGAGCACACCGAGCGTCCACCTCGAGCTCACCTTCGACAAGGATTGGACCCGCGACCTCAGCGCTCTCGCCATATTGCTATTTCGATAAACAAGAACCGGTAAGACAATTCGTTTGGGGGGCTCGATTCGCCCCCATGCGCTTCGGCCCCTCCAATTAGCCATCAGCTTCGATAAGCCGGTAAGGCCGAACACTCCAATCGAGTGCGCAGTGTGTAATCTGCGACGCGGTGTGCGTCGTCTCTTACACGCGCGCACCTGTCGCGCTGCGTCGCCAAGGCGACCCCGAATCGTTTGATCCACAAACCGATTCGGGTCGGGTCGGCGAATAGCCGGGTTGGCGGGCCAACTTCGCTGTACCGATCTTGGGCTTAGGCTCGAATCGTGGTGCGGCGCGATACGCGCACCGCGACAAAGGGTTAGGGCACGACCATTGCAGCCGTGCCCATCATGATCGCCAACGCTCAGACCAAGGAAGAACAGCGTCGCTCCGTCCTCGTGCGCCTGCGCGAAGAGGAGTCCACGAAGCGCGATGTTCGAGACAACAAGCCGACGTTCGAGGCCGAGGCTTTCGACGACGACGACTGCCACAACATGCCCTGCACCGACTGACCTGCACCGACCGATCAGGCGGGCGACGCGAGCGCTGCGACAACGCCCGGTGGGGCCTGCACGAGCTCGATGAGCACGCCTTCACCACCTTGGGGAGAGGTCGCGTCACCCTTCGGGTGAATGAAGCAAACGTCGTGGCCCGCGGCGCCCCGACGGATACCCCCAGGGGTGAAGCGAACGCCCTGAGCCGATAACCAAGCGACGGCTGCGGGCAAGTCGTCCACCCAGAGCCCGATGTGATTGAGCGCCGGGTCGTGGACCCGCGGCTTCTTCTCCGGGTCGACGGGGACCATCAGGTCGATCTCGACCTCGGCCGCGCCACGCCCCACGGAGACGATGTCTTCGTCGACGTTCTCGCGCTCGCTGACGAAGTTGCCTCGGGCCACGAGACCGAGGAGCTCGATCCACAATCGCCGCAGGCCGCCCTTCTCGAGGCCGCCGACTGCCACCTGCTGCAGACCCAACACGCGAAACGGACGGTCTTGCATGGGGGCACCATAACCAACCAGGTTCCGCGCGAAACTAATTTCATAGCCGCGGACCGAATTGCATAGAGCGCCACCCGCTCATTGCGGTGTTGTCACCGGAAAAGCCGCTATCCGCTGATGGCATATTGGCTGCAATCGCGCCGGCTGGCCTTTCTTCACAGCTTGCGATTGGGAGGTGGACCTTGCGTGGCTTCGGGCGCGTCGGGCTCTTCATGGGAATTTGCGTTCTCGGAGCGCTCTCGTCGGGGTGTGTGCGCGTTGCGCCCTATCAGCGAGCATGGCTGTCCAAGCCTGCAATGCAGATAGAGCCCAATCCACAAGCCACGACTACAGAGCAGCACGTCTACGAATACCGAGAGGGTTCGGCGGGCGGACACGGCACCGTCGGTGGTGGTTGTGGCTGCAATTGATTGGGCTAATCCCCAATGCCTGCTCGTCATGGGGGCGGCGACGTCCATCTTGATGGTCGCGTCACCGGCCACGGCGCAGGTCTTCGCTGCGGACGCGCGCACCAGCGTTTATCAGGACACCGACGCGACGACGATCGTCACCACCGCCGTGGGCGCGACCGCCAACCCGATTCCGGAGCTCTCGATATCGGGTCGCTACCTCGCCGACGTCATCACCACAGCGTCGGTCGATGTCGTGGCGGCCGCGACCGATCGCTGGGAGGAGGTCCGCCACGAAGGGCTCGGATCGATCGGCTATCACGACACCGAGCGGTCGATCTCGGGCACCTACATCTATTCGGTCGAGAACGATTGGCGGTCCCACACTGGCAGCCTGACGCTCTCGCACGATCTCCTTTCACACCAGCTGACGCTGGGTGCGAGCGGCTCATTCGTTTACAACGAAGTAGGCCGTTCCCACGACGCGAACTTCGACGAGCGACTCCTCGTCGGCACCGCCAACGTGGAGGCCGCGATCGTCGCGAGCCCCGACGATCTGCTCGCTGTCACGTATTCGTTCATCTACCAGACTGGGTATCTCGAGAGCCCCTATCGCTTCGTCCGCTTCGACGGTCCGCTCTCGGGGGCCGCGGTCGGTGCCCCCGAGCGAGTGCCCGACAGCCGGGCCCGCAACGCCGTTGGTCTCCGTTATCACCGTCACCTGGGCGGCCACTCCTTTCTGCGCCTCACGACACGGGGTTATGTGGACGACTGGGGCATCGTCAGCGGCACCTTGGGGGTCGAGTTCGTCGAGGAGCTCGCGTCGGTGGTCGAACTCGGGATCTTCAGTCGCGGTTATGCGCAAACGGGGGCGACCTTCTACGAAGCGACCTACCCCGAAGAGCGGGCGTACATGACCTCGGATCGCGAGCTCTCACCGTTCGTCGACGCGTTCGGCGGCGCGCGGATCGGCTTCGACGTTCGAGACGCCGGGCCCTTCTACTCCCTTCGCGGAGACCTCAAAGCGACTGGCTTCCTCTTCCACTTCTTCGAGTTCCCGGCGCTGACGGACCGCTATGGCGTCATCGCCGAGCTCGGTCTCGGAGCGTCCCTGTGAGCGCGCGTGCACGCATCGCCGCCGTCGCCGCGAGCGCGGCGCTCTTCGTAGTCTCCTGTCAGAAGCTCGATGGCACGGCCTCGCCGCCCGAGCTCGACCGCGCGTTCTTTCGCTGTCGGGTAGAGCCCGTATTGGTCAAATCCTGCGGCGCGTTCCTGTGTCACGGCGACACGAACCGCTATTTCAGGGTCTTCGGTTCGAACCGGTTGCGATATGGGGTCTCGCCCGAGCAGCGAAAGACGCCGCTCACCGCCGAAGAGATCGAGCACAACTACCAATCAGCCGCGGCGTTCGTCGACGCGAAGGACCCCGACAAGAGCCTGCTCCTCAAGAAGCCGCTCGATCAGCTCGCGGGCGGCTACTACCACGGCGGCGCGATGCAATACGGCCGCGGCGACGTGTTCCTCTCGACGGAGGAGGCTGATTACAAAGTGCTGGCGGCTTGGGTCGCCGGTGAAAAGGAGGATGCCTCGTGCGTCGAGCCGGGTCTCTGATCGCCGGGCTGTTCGCCGGTGTCGCCGTCTTCTCCAGCGCCGCGCTCGCGCCACGCGCCGCGCACGCCTTCCACGCGGGCACGACCTTCCTCGATCCACCGGCGCTCGGCGGCGGTGGCGGCATCCTCTATTTGGGAGTCCGCGCCGAGCGAGGTTGGACGTGCGCGATGTGCCATATCGACGCTCCGGGCAACATCAAGATAGCGATCGACAGCGACCCACCCGAGCTCGCGTCGACGTTCGAATGGGAGCCTGGGGTCCAATACGACATCACCGTCCGGATGGTCGTGACCTCGGGTGAAGAGCGAGGGCTCGCCAATCCGATCTCCAACTTCAACGGGTTCGGCGTCACATTCGAGGATCGATTCGGGCGTAGCGCGGGCAAGCCGAGCGGCGCGGCCGACGTCTTCCAAGACGTGAACTTCACGACTCTCCTCACCGTCGGGACGAACCCGGGAGAGACAGAGTGGCAGTTCCGTTGGACCGCGCCGGTCGCCGGCGCAGGGCCGATAACGATGCACGTGGCCGTCGTCGACGGGAACTCGGGTGGAGTGTCGGCCGGAGAGGCCTTCACCGATCCGCTCGGTGACGACCTCGTCGTCTCGGCAATAGCGCTCACCGAGTCGGGCACGACCGCGACGCGCGAGCCCGCGCGTGATGAGCCGCCCAGCCGAGGAAATCCTCGTCACGCGGAGGGTGTGGCGCTCGGGGTCGCCGCGCTCGCCATCGGGTTGGCAGCGAAGCGGAGGCGCGGGTCGGGCGCGCCAAAGCAAGCTCGCGATTAGCCCGTTCGCAAGACAACAGACTTCGCTCCGAACGGTTCAGTTGGTTCAGCTTGAGGAGGGATCATGGCTTCATCCAATGGAGAGCGCTCTCGGGCGCTCGGCTTGACGTGGCTGTGCGCGTGCGTCGTCGCGGCAGCCGGATACGCTTGTAGCGACGACACTGCCACCGGGGGGAGCGGCGGCACCGGCGCCTGCCCACAGGGGGTCATTTGCGGCGATGGTGGCTCGGGTGCCGGCCAAACGACGGGCGGCACGGGCCCCGGCAGCGGTGGCGGCGGTGGTACGCCGTCGACTGGCGGACAAGGGGGCGGCCCCACGTGCATCGAAGCCTGGAGTTGCACGCCGTGGGAGAGCAACCCGCCCGGAAGTGACAGCGGTGTCAGAACCTGCACGGACGCGAACGCCTGCGGCACGACGGACAACAAGCCCGTAGAGGCAGCGACGCTGCCGGCGCTCGATATCGAATATTACAAATGCGAGGTCGAGCCGGTCTTCGACAAGACTTGCTCGATGCTCGGCTGTCACGGCAAGGACTCGCGCGGGCTACGGGTGTATTCGCGCGGCCGCTTCAGGAACGTCGTGGAGAGCGTCGTCAATCCTTGTCCGAGCGGCGGCATGACGCCCCTCGCGAACTGCATCGGCTCGATCGAGTGCGCGTGCTGGATGGCACCTCACACCGCGACCGAATGGCAGCGCAACTTCGACGCAGCGCGCGGGATGGCTCTCGATCAACAGGGGAATCTGCTCACGGACATGGATGACTCGGAGCTCATCCAGCAGCCGGCCGTCGAGGGCGGCAAGGCTCACGCCGGTATCAAGACCTTCAACATCGGCGACAACGATCACTCCGCGATCAAGACCTGGCTCGACGGTGCGGTCCAGGGCGGCGACGGCATCTGCAACACGAACAACTGAGAGGAGGCTGCGATGAAGAAGCGAAGTTTCAAGAGTGGAGTCGCGGCCATGCTCGCGCTCCCTATTGCCTTGAGCGCCGCGGCGGCGTTCGCGTTTCCGTTCGGCGCGTCGTGGATGCAGCCGTCGGACGGTACGAACCCCGCAGGCGCCGACGGCGTCGCCGGTCGCGCGGGCGGCGGTGGGATCTGGGGCACCGGCTCGAAGATGGATAAAGGCATCAAGTGCTCGTTCTGCCATATCGAGCCGGACGGTCAGATCGACGTCAACATCACGTTCACTCCGCCGCTCAACAACGGGAAATACGTCCCGGGGACGACCTATACGATCAAGGTCGACCTGCTCAACGAGATCCACGTCCCCGACGCGAGCACCCCCAATACGCTGAACGGTTTTGCCATCACCTTCGAGAACCAGTCGGGGACGAGGGCCGGTATCCTGAGATCCGATATTGCCGGGGTCGACTCACAGGCCTGTCCGGCGAACTACCCAGCGCAGAACCCGACCAACGGCACGAGCTATGTCTATGGCAACTGCAACGCCATCACCTATGTCCCGAAGCCCAACTCGACCTCTTGGAACATGGGCTGGACGGCGCCGGCGGCGGGGACAGGGACCGTCAACCTCTACTATTCGGTAGTCGACGGCGATCACACCGACAAGTCATCGCTCGACGACGACGTGAAAGAGGGGGTCCTCACCCTCGCCGAAGGGCCCTGAGGCGGAGAGCCCCAGTCGCGATCGTGGTCAGAAGTGGATGACGACCACGGTCGCGGGCTCGCCGCCCTCGACCTTCTTGGCGTGCCAGTTCGTCGGCACGCGCGGCTCGCTCCACTCGAAGAGCCATTTGGAGTCCATCGGTGACAGGTTGACGCAGCCGGCGCTACGCCGATTGCCCCAGTCGTCATGCCAATAGGCGCCGTGGAGCGCGTAGTCGTCGAAGAAGACTTGAGTGTACATGACCTCGGCGTGGATGGCGTTCGGCCGATTCTCCGAGCGCATCGTCGTCGTGACCAGCTTGCTGTGCACCGTGTACGTCCCAGTCGGCGTCGACGAAGACGGCACCATGGTGCCGTCGGGCTTCATCGCCGCGCGCCCCGCCGAGATCAGCGTGGCGAAGACGGGGCGCGCTCCCTCGTAAGCGACGAGCCAGCCTCCGACGGTCGAGACCTCGACCCAAGTGCGCCGCCCATCTTCGGGCAATTGGGGTGGGACGCCGAGCGGGGCGACGATGACGACGTCCTTCGCCGCGACGTAGACGCCTGTCTCCTCTGTTGGCAAGTACGTCTCGCCGTCTTGTTCGCGTGTCCCGGGCTCGAGCTCGACGAGCGACTGCCCCTCGAACGGCGTCATCGTCGGGACGAGCCGCCCATCCATGTCGATATACCGCTTGGCGCCATGCTTCTTCGAGAACGCGAGCGGCAGATCGACCTCGTCGTCGAGCTCCACCCCGTGGAATGCGGACCGCGGATACTTGGTCGTACGGACCGCCGGAATCACCGCGTGATCCCAGCTGAGGAGCCACGCGCGATCGTCGTGATCGAACTCGTAGGAGTAGGCGATGGTCGAGCCGAGCTCGAGGTTCTCGTCCGACTCCATCACGCTGAAGGGGGGCTCGAAGCGCGGCGGCGCAGGGTTGTGCGTGAGCCCCAGCGTCGCGTCGACCAACCGAGGATCGATGGCCTTGATCGCGGCGGGCTCGGTGAGCGAACGGGCCTTTTCGACCTTCTCCCGGAGTTTGTCGATATTGCCCTCTTTGGCCTTCTGTTCGGCCAACGTCGGGAGCCCTCGATAGCGGGCCGCGCCGAGGGAACGGGCATATTCGAATGGCCACGGTGAGGCCCGGTTGGCCACGCGCTCCTCGAGGATCTTGAAGGTCTCGTCGTTCGCGTCGAGCGTCGCGTCGCGCCCGACACAGACCCATCCGCGAGGCACGACGGGCACCCAGCGCTCACACGATGTCCCGCCCGCCGACTCTCGAACCCCCGCTCGGATCGCGACCGACTCCCCCAGAGTCAGATACCCAATCCATTCGGCGTCTGGATTGGGTGATTTGCGAATCCAGGTGAACCGCGCCTTCGCGAACACCCGCTCTCCGCTCTCGTCGCTGTGGTCGAGCGCGGTCGAAAGCGCTTTGTCGCGCGCGGCCGCCGCTCGTCGTGAGTCGAGCTCGAGTCGGTCCGCGAGCGTCTGCTTGACCGTGAACGGGTCCTCTTGCCGAGGAGGCCGGCGCCTCATGCCGCGCGGGTCACACCCGAGCCCTGAGACGAACAGCATCGCTCCAGCGAACGCGACGACGATGCGTGCGACAGGCGTGAGCGGGCGTCTCTCGAGCGACATCGGCCTTGATTGCGGCGTTGAGCCGCGCAGGCCGGTCACGCTAGTGGCGCCGACTGCGTCGGGCCAACCTTCGCGTGACGCTCGCCAAGGACCCGTTGCCGGGGCGCGAGAGTCTTGGAGCCACCTTCGAGGATTGAACTCGAGACCTACGGTTTACGAAACCGTTGCTCTACCGCTGAGCTAAGGTGGCGTGAGGCGGCGCATCATACCCAGCGACGACGCTCCGTCAAGCTGCATGACAACTTGGGCTCACGTTCCCTCGGCCAACAACTTGGGCTCGCGTTCGCTCCCCCAACAGGGGGACTCTCGGGTTTCCTCTCTTTCGCTGCGATGTGTAGATTGGAGCAGCTCTTCGGTTGGAGGTTCTGATGCAGAAAGCTTCTTTCCTTATGGTCCTCGCGTTCGCCACGTTCACCGCCCTGCCGAGCGCGCTGGCCGACATTCCCAACGATCCGTGCACGGGCAAGGCCGACGGCGACGCTTGCACGCTCGACAATGGCGACGACGGCGTTTGCGATAGCGGCACCTGCGTCGCGGACGACGACGACGGCTGCTCGGTGGGCAGCCTCTCGACCTCGCGCGGGCGCCTCGGTGCGATCGCGGGCAGCATCTGCGCCGTGCTCGGCGTCGCAGTGGTGCTGCGCCAGGCGCGTCGTCGTCAGCGCCGCTGAGACTCGACCTGTGTGGCTCGGCGCCTTCCTGTTCACCGAGGCCGTCGAGGCGCCCTTTTATGCCTTTGTGCTGAAGCGGGTCGACCCACCTCTCCTCGGTTGGGAGCGTTGGGTCGTCGCGCTCGGGGCGAGCGCCATCACGCACCCGATCGTGTGGTTCGTGTTGCCGCCTATCGGGCGCGCGCTCGGCTATTGGGGTTATGTCGCCGTCGCCGAGACCTTCGCGGTCACTGTTGAGGCCGTCTATTTCTATGTCTTCAAGACGCCGCGAGCGTTCCTCGTCAGCCTGTTGGGGAACGCGGCGAGCGCCGGACTCGGGATCCTGATTCGGTATCTCTTCGAGCGATTCCTGACCCCGGGCAGCGCGCCGTTCTGAGCGCTGCTCAGCGCGCGTCTTCGAGGAACCAGTCGACGATTTGCTCCGGAGCCTCGGCGAGCCACTCGTGCCCGGCCGACGGATCTTCGAATCGTGGGGCCTGCACACCCATGCTGGCCAAGGCGCCCGCGTAGTCGCGCATCGTCCCGATGGGGACGATCAGGTCGCTTTGACCATGTAAAAACAACGTAGGCGGGTGATCGCTCCGGAGCTCGGGGACGACGCAGAGCGCGCCGCTGCAGGTCGCGTACGAAGCTGATTGGATAGCGAGCCGGCGAAAGCGACCGGGATACGAGACCGCCATTCGGCTCGTCATGTAGCCGCCGCTCGATATGCCCGCTGCGTACAGCCGATCGTCGTCGAGGGGGCCGAGCTCGCCCGCGTCGATCGCGTCGAGGAGCGCGAGCATGAGCTCGTTGTCTTCGGAGAGCTCCCAATCGGAAGAGAACGGGACGACGTTGGTGTCCCAAAAGGTGCTCCCGTCGAATCGCGTCTCCGGTGTAACGACGGCGAAGCCCGCGTCGAGCAGGGCCTCGACCAACTCGGTCTCGTGGAATCCACCGAAGTCGTCCCCACGCGTCGAGGACCACATCCCCTCGGCGGAATGGAACGAACCCTGAAATAGGATCGCGACGGGAAAACCCTCGTCGGGCGCGTCCGTCGCCGGTGTCATGAAGTGGACTTGTCGGGTCGTCGCGCCGAAGGCCCCGCCTTCGAACTCGGCAGTAGCGTGCGCGCAAGTCAGGGTGTCACCCGTGAGTCGACAGCGCTCGCCGTCGGCGGATGGAGCGATCGTGCCTGTCGACTCGACCTCGAAGCCACAGCCCGAGAGAAGCAAAGCGAGGAAGCAAGCGGTGGCGCGCACGGCAGGTGCGCCTCATCAAGCGCCGTGCCGCACCACTTCGGATGGCGCGCCGCGGATCTACCCACGAGGGTGTGAAGTTCTCGCTCCAAACACCGTAGCTCAGGGTTCACGCCGCTTTCGCGCGGGGGCCTTTCGCTCGGTGAGGAGGACATCGACCTCGTCGCGCGAGAGCAAGAAGGCCCGTTGTCCGGCGCCGCCCTCTTGGTTCTGCTCGGCGAGCCACTGCGACGCTCGCCGAAAGAGCAAGTCCGCGTGGCCCGCGCTCAATATCGTAGCGAGCGTGGTCGCAGGCTCGGCCTTGAGAGCGAGCATCGCTCCCAAGGTCGTCGTCGCGAGCGCTGCCTCGGCCGCGCGGGCAGGTGTGAACCGGCCCCCCGCGCCGTCGAGCTTGGCCCCCGCCACGAGGACGTTTGCGAGATAAGCGAGCTCCTCCATCCGCTCGTCGAGCACCTGTGCCGGCAGGGAAGCGAGGGCCTCCCCGAAGAGACGCACGCTGTTCCCCAATTGGGTGTTCGCCGGCAAGGGGCGCGGCGATGCGGTCGCGCGGAGCTCGTCGAGCCAAGACTCCGACCGAGCCGAACTGCGATGTTGCGCGCGGGCCTCGTCGGCTGTCGGGCGCACGAGTTCCCTGAAATACGCCCGGGTCAGAGGGTCTCGCTCGGGCGAATCCAGCCCCCCGGTGAATTGCTTCTTGTCTTTGGCGAGGGTGAGGAAAGCCTTCGCCGCGCGGGGCTCGACGAAGCCCTTCGCGGCACGCCGGTCCTCGCGCTCGGCCTCGACGTCGTTCGCCAGCGAATCAGCGGCATTCAGCGCGGTCGTGAGCGCCTCGAGATCGTCGATGTACTCGGCAGAAGCGTCCGCAGCGCGATCCAGAATTCGGACCAACAAGGCGTGATGATTGCGGTCGAGCGCGAGGATAAGGCCGAGGATCGCGTCCCACCCGTCGGCTTGTCGCGACACGAGGATATGGTTGTCGAGCTCCTCCGTGAGGGCGCTCTCGAGCGCCTTATCGGCATATACGGCGTCGTCGTCTCCCTCGGAAAGGCGGTCGTCGAGCGCTTCCCGATCGAGCACCATGACCAAGCTGGTAATCCCCTTGGCGAGGAAATCCTCGGAGAGCTCGGCCGCCCGCGCCGCCGCGACCTCGTCCCCGGCCTCCATGAGGACCTCGACCCAAAGCGCGAAGCGGCGCGCGTCGAACACCTCGCGTTCGCCAGCCTCTTCATTGACGAACAGGTCTTCGTCGAAGGCCGTCACGAGCTGCTCGGTGGTGGCGAGCGCGACGATCTCCCCAGCGTCCTCCAAACCGACTTTGCGCACGAGCGCCGCGAACGACGCAGGCGGGAGCTCACGGACGCGCTCGGCGAGATCCGGAGTCTCGAGGACGCGCGCGACGAGCGAGCGCGAGGCTCCAGCGCGTGAGAGCGACTTCCGAGCGGACTTGACGGGTTTCATAGGAGCTCCGTTTGGGGTCGAAGAGGTCAGCTTCGCTCGAAGAACGCCGCGAGCCCGGCGAGGTGGTAAGTCGTGAAGTGCGCTGTGCCCTCGCGCAGCGCCTGGTTGGTCGGCTCCTCGGTCAGGAGGGACGCGACGCTGGTCAAGAAGGAGCGGTAGATGCGGTGGAGCGCCCTGCGCGCGGGCGCGGTCGGAGTGAAGGCGGGATATGCGGTGCGCGCGAACTCGAGCGCTGCGCGGGTCAACGTCTGGGAGAGCTCCTCGGCGAATTCGGCATAGGGGGAGCCGGCCGCGTTCTTCAGCAGGAAAATCAGCTGCGCGCGGTGTGTGAACGCGAACTGGTCGAGCGCTTCGGAGGCGATCCGATAGGGGTGTTCACTGCCGAGGGACGACAGGCTGGCGACGCTCGCCCCCGAGGACGCACTCGGCAATAGGGCGCGCATCCTGGTGAGCAGGAGCGCCTCGAGCTCGTCGACGAGGGAGCGCGGGACCACCGCGTCGAAGAGCGCGCCCTTGTTCTCGAAGTACTTGTACACGTTGCCGATGGAGGTGCCCGCGCGCGCGGCGATCGCCGACAAAGTCGCGCGCTCGTACCCGACCGCCGCGAGCTCCTCGGCGGCGGCGCTAACAATGGCATAGCGGACATGATCCTTCGGACGTTGCGCCAACTGCCTCCCCCTTAAAAGAGAATGTCGAATTCTCTTTTAATCCTCCTCGGGGCGCAGTCAAGTCGGTGAATCCCCGCGCCTCGCCTCGATTCATTGACGACGCCGCGAAAAATGCTCGAGACTCATGTGATGGGGAGAGGGATTTCGGGCTGGGTCGGCGCGGCTGTCGTCGTCCTGTCGGCCTCGACGGCTTCGGCGGGTGATCGCGTCGAGGCCGGTGCGGGTTGGCAGAACATGGGCGCGCTCGAGGGGACTCTCGAGTGGACGGCCTCGATTCAAGGGTCCCGCAAGGACGTGCCTGCCTTCATCGGGTGGCGGCACGTCGACGACACGCGCGTCTACTATTCGCCTTTCATTCGCCTCGACTACACGAACTTCTGGTCGCTCGCCGGCGGGGGGAACTTGCTAGGCGTGACGCTGGCGCCTGTCGGGATTGGCGTTTACCTCACCGATCCGCCGGCCGAGGTCTCGAAGGGTGGCCTCGTCGGGCGCTGGTTCGTCGCACTCGACATCAACCTCGCGGCGCTCCAGGCCGGTGGGAACATCACGCCCGACTCCCCCGAGGACGAGCGCGTAAAAGACCCGGAGGCTTATCGGTCTTCACTCTTGAAGGAGAAGGCCGAGACTGGCGGTCTCGCGGGGCAAGACCTGCCCCAGCGATATCCCTTTGGGGATTACTCGTTCTTCAGGCTCGGCTTCCCCGTCCACGTCGAGGCCTTCAACCTCGTAAAGCCCGACCTCGGCGTCGGCTTCTTCGTCGAGTCGTATGTGGCCGCGTTCGAGGTGGGGCTCAATGTCCCCTACGCCGCCTCCAGCTTTGCTTATGGGTATAGCGTCATGGCTGGTGGCTCTGTGGTGATACGCTGACACCAGGCGCAGCACGGGGCAGGCGCTCGAGCCACCCGAGGGCGTAGTCCGCGATCTCCGTCCAACCCTCTTGGGCGATGAGGTTGTGCGTGCGATTGGGAAACACCTTGAGCTCGGTAACGGACTTTGCGTCTTTGTATCGGGCGTAGTTCTTTCGATTGAGGCTCGCCGGGATGATCTTGTCGCTCTGTCCCGCGACCAAGAGCAACGGCGCGTGCGGCTTCTCGAAGTCGATCGCGGCGGCGTCGCTCAGGGGCCCACGGCCGACGAGCCGTGACTCCGGGACGACGTGGGCCTCGTAAATGGCGCGCTGCTGCTCCTCGGGCAGATCGTGAACAAAGGCGTAAGCGAACTGCTCCTTCGACAAGAGGACGGGCGCGTTCTTGTCCACGAAGGGGCTCACGACAGGCCAGTTGCTCCTGAGGAACGACCAAGACACGACGCTGACCCCATTCGGGGGCGCTGAGTCGATCGCCACACCAGCGCTACCGAGTCCACGCTGCAGGAGCAACTGTACGAGCAGCCCACCCATCGAGTGCCCGACCAGGATTGGCGGTGAGGAGAACCCACGCAGGATGCCCTCGAAGTGGGTGACGAGCGCGGAGAGCGTGAGCCCGCCTAGACCCGAATCGGGGTGCCGAGCGCGGAGCTCTTCGGCGGTGCCGTCGTGGAAGGGCCAGGCGGGGGCGATAGGGCGATAGCCAGCCTTTCGGAAGTGGGGAATCCAGCCGTCCCAACAACGCGGCGTGACGAACATCCCATGAATGAACACGACGTCTCGCGACATGCCGGCACGGTGCTATCGGCCTCCGAGCCTCGCAAGCCACGCCTAACGCCGTTTGGCAGCCCAGGCCCGGAGGTTGTCGATCCGCGTCCGGCGATTTGCGGGCCGCAGCCCAATGCCCTAATCGGCTGCGCCGGCCGCGCGCCTGCGATGAGCGCGCCGATGGGCGCTCGGGCTGCGCTTCATTTGCTCGGCGAACGCTCGGCGAAAGGCTCGCTCGTCCTCGTAGCCGACGCGCGCCGCGATCGCCGCGATCGAGAGCGAGGTCGTCGCCAAGAGTCTGCCCGCTGTCTCGATGCGCAGGCGGCGCGCGAAGCGCATCGGCGAGAGCCCCGTGATCGACACGAACCTGCGCGCGAGCGTGCGCTCGTGGACGTCGAGCGCACGGGCGAGCTCCTCGAGGTCGAAGGTTCGCTCGAGGTGCTGACTCATCCAGCGCTCGGCGTTCGCCACGAGCTCGTCGTGTCGCGAGAGGTGATCGACGACGAGATAGGGGGCTTGGGAGACGCGCGCCTCGTCGATGACCAGGTATTGGGCGCAGGCGTGCGCGACGTCGTAACCCGCAAAGCGGCGAACGACCGCGAGCGCCAGATCGAGCTGCGCCATCGCAGCGCCCGCAGTCCAGACATTGCCGGCGGCGCACACGATCTCGCCTTGTCGCAGCTTCACTCTCGGGTAGCGCGCGCGAAAGAGCGCCGCGAGCCACCAAGACGTGGTCGCTTGCCCTCCGTCGAGGAGCCCAGCCTCCGCGAGCAGAAACGTCGAAGAACAACTCGCCGTTATGAGCGCTCGATCACGCGCGCCCTGCAACATGGGCACGAGCGCTCGGGCGTCGAGGCGCTCGACGTCGCAGAGGACGCGCGACGCGTCGGCCATGCCCGGGCCGAACACGAAGACGATGTCTGCTCGGTCGAGCTCGGGCTTGCCGTCGCTCGCGACGACGCTGCCTGCGCTCGAGCGGATCGAGCCGCCGTCGACCGTGCGCAACCTCCACTCGAACGTCACCGCGCGCTCGGCCGCGAGGGCGCGACCGACGATGTTGGCGGTCGCGAGGACGTCGGTCGTCACCGCGAGGGCCGACGCGAAGAGGCCCTCCATCAAGATCATCTCCACTCGGATCGCTGCGCGCGGCACGACGAGTGGAGCTTATCGCCACTCAGTGGTGCGCGAGGATTTGCTCGACCGAGTGGAAGCTCGAGGGCGACTGCGACCAATAGTGCACCCATGATCCGCGCGAGCGAATCCAGGCTTCCCGATAACGGAGGTCCGGCGACTCGATGCGGACGAGCATGTCGCCGCCCGAGAAGGACCAGTGGCGGCCGTCGTTGTAGAAATGCTCGATCTGCGCGCCGTACCGCGTCTTCACGTGGAATTGCTCGCTCGGGACCGACCACGAGTTGTCGATGACGAACTCGTATACCTGCCAGATATTGCCGCTCGGCAGGACACCCCAGTCGTGGTTGAGGCCGGAGTCGTTCGGTAGACCAAACACCATATTGTGAGGGAATTTGGCGGCGGCGTAAGCGAGGTCGTCGTTCCTCGAGGGCTCGTGGTGGAGCGTGACCATGGTGTTCCGAACGAGGCCGAAGCCGCCCCCGTCGTACTCGTCACCCCAAGTCCGAGCGAACAGCGAATCGCAGAGCTGATCGGCGCCGGCCGAGAACCCGACGGTGAGGAGGCCGCGCGCGCGTCGCTCGTGGAGCAGCCGACCGAACTTGCCCCATTCACCGTCCGCGAAGCGATAACCGAGGTTCTTGTAGCGCTTCATGCCGTTGCGCGGGTTGCCGCCGCCGAGGATCACGACCTCGGAGTTCTCGATCCCGTCCCACAGCGCCTCGACGTCGCCGCGCCCGAGGTTGCTCGTCCAATAGAAGGTGTCGGCCTGGAGCCCGTACTTCCGATAGAAGTCGAAGTACCAGCGGAAGGTCCCCCACGAGTAGTCCTGTCGCTCGAGCTCGCTGCCGTTTTGCACGGTCTCGCTGATTGGCAGAAACAGGATGCGGTGGTTGCCTCGCAGCGCGCGCTGCACGATGTAGTTGTCGTGCAAATGATCGCCGCGGTTGTGTGAGCTGTAGACGAGGGCGGTGCCGAGCATGGGCGCGAGCGCTTAGTCGGTAAATCGCACTGCGACAAGGAGGGGGCTCTCGCGACGCTCCCACGCTCGCGAGCTGCGACAGGGCTGGGGCAGTTGTCGACAAGGCGGCGCGGACTTCTCGAGAAGTCCGAAGGCACGAGACCTGCTTTGGGGCCCGCCATGCTTCGAAAGAGTCTAGTCACCGCGGTCCTCGCGCTGGCGGTGGGCTGCACCGATGAGACCGGCGACACCCACGAAGGGGAGGGCGGCAGTCCCCCGAGCAGCCCGACCAACTTCGTCTGCGACGACGCGCTCGTCCCCGCGCAAACGCCGCTACGGCGGATGTCGCTGGTCCAATATCGGAACACGGTGAGCGACCTCGTCGCGTTCGCGAATCCGACGGAGGGCGCCACGATCTTCGACGGCGTCGCGCCGCTCTTCGACCGCGTCCCCAAGGACGTTCGCACCGGCACCGACAAACACTACGGTAAGCTCTCGCGCCTCGATCAGGCCGTGCAGCAAGAGCACGCGGACGCCGCATATGCCATCTCGACGGCGGTCGGCACGGCCCTCACCTCGACGCCCGAGCGCCTCGCAGTGCTCGCTGGGGAGTGCGCGACCGACGGTGACCCGAGCAACGACGACGCGTGTCTCGACGCGTTCATCCAGCGTTTTGGCGAGCGCGCGATGCGCCGAGCGGTCACGACCGACGACGTCGCGTTCTATCGAGAGGTCGCGGGCGCGGCGCCCTTCGACGCGGCCGACTATGCCGATGTCGTCGCGATGCTCCTCATGTCGCCGCACGCGCTCTTCTTCGTGGAGCACGGCGCGGACGGTGAGACGGGCGCGCGAGCAAAGCTCGGCGCGTACGAGCTCGCGAGCAGGCTCTCGTATCACTTCTGGCAAGCGCCTCCCGACGACGAGCTCTTCGACGCCGCGCGGACTGGGGATCTCCTGACCGACGCTGGCTACGCGAAGGAGGTCGATCGCGTCTTCTCGAGTCCCAAGACGCGCGAGGCCGTGCGCGAGTTCTTCCGCGAGTGGCTCGAGAACACGACGCTCGACGAGCTCGACTCGCGCGTCGGTATGCCGGTCTTCGACGCGCTCCGCGGCGACTTCACCCCTGGCCCCGAGCTGCGCGAGCGCATGATCGACGAGGTCGCGGACGCCGCCCTCTATTACGCCTTCGACGACACGCAGGGCACCCTCGCGGGCTTCCTCGAGAGCGACCGATCCTTCGCGACGACCGAGGATTTGGCCGAAATCTACGGCACGCCGGTGTGGAGCGGCGGCGAGCCTCCGACCTTCCCCGAGGGGACGCGCGCGGGGCTCATCACGCGCGCCGCGTTCGTCGCGACCGGGAGCTTCAACACGCGACCCATCATGAAGGGCGTCTTCATCCGCAAGGCTTTGCTCTGCGACGAGATCCCCGATCCGCCTGCGAACGCCGCGGCGAACGCGCCGATGCTCAGCGACAACCAGACGACGCGCGAGGTCGTCGAGACGCTCACGAACACCGGGTCTTGCTCGGGCTGCCATACGACGACGATCAACCCGCTCGGCTTCGCGACCGAGAACTACGACTCGCTGGGTCGCGTGCGGACCGAGCAGGTCTTCTACGACGAAGAGACGGGCGCGGTCCTCGGGTCGGCGCCCGTCGACACCACGAGCGTGCCGCGCGTCGACAAGGGGGATGACACCGAGTCGAGCGGCGCGGCCGATCTC
The DNA here is from genome assembly GCA_046351325.1 of Polyangiaceae bacterium. Classification (GTDB taxonomy): domain Bacteria; phylum Myxococcota_A; class Polyangia; order Polyangiales; family Polyangiaceae; genus Xiheicaenibacterium. The sequence continues at coordinate 619,650 of JAXLYR010000004.1, forward strand.
ACGGGGCTCATCACCGCGAGCGACAAGCCTTATGCCTGCTTCGCTCGCCACTATTTCCGATTCACGTTCGGCCGCTTCGAGGATCTCGATCGCGACGGCTGCGCGCTCGCGAGCGTGAAGGATCCCATCGACGACGGCGCGCCGCTCGCCGAAGCGCTGCGCTCCATCGCACTGACCCCCGCCTTCCGAGAGCGGACCTTCGAGGACTGAGGAGAGACCATGTTCCGATCCGGACGCAGGATGTTCCTTCGTGGCGCGGCGGGGTTCGCGCTCGCTATTCCTTTTTTGCCCTCGCTCGTCGAGAGGACGGCGCGCGCAGGCTCACCGCCGCGGACCAAGCGCTTCATCGCGATGGGGACCAACCACGGCGGGGTCTGGCAGGACTTCATGTACCCGCGCGACATGAACGTCCTCACCCAATCGATGCAGTACGCCTCGCGCACGATCCGTCGCGGCGCGCTCCCGCTCGAGGTCGACGGCGGCGTGGCCAAGATCAGCGACGTGCTCTCGGGGTCGTCGAGTCGGCTCACGAGCGGCCTCGCGAGCAAGATGAACCTCTTGCGCGCGCTCGACGTCTCGTTCTACCTCGCGCACCACCGCGGCGGTCACCTCGGCAACTACGGCGAGTGTGACGGCAACGGCACCGACGGGCAGACAGCGCAGCTCTCGCGGATGCCGACCATCGATCAGGTGATGGCCTGGTCGAACTCGTTCTATCCGGATCTCGGCTCCATCAAGGAGCGCTCGCTCGTAATTGGCAATCAAGGAATGAGCGCCAATTGGTCGAGCCCCAGCACGCACACCGGGGACGTCCAGAACATCACGCCCGAATACGACTCTCGCGCGCTCTTCAACAAGGTGTTCGTGCCCCCGACGGACCCAGCCGAGAAGCGACCGATCATCGTCGACCGCGTGATGGACGACTATCGCAGGCTGCGCGACTCGAATCGGCGTTTGTCGGCCGCGGACAAGCAGCGCCTCGAGGATCATCTGCAGCGCCTCGACGAGCTCGATCGCAAGCTCAACGTCGTCGTCGAGTGCGGCACCATCCAGCCCCCGACGATGACGTCGACCGACTATTGGCAAAACGCGGATTACGCCATCAACCCCGACGCCCAAAAGGGGTTTTGGCAGCTCATGAACGACGTCATCGTCGCCGCGTTCTCGTGCGACACGAGCCGGATCGCGACGATGCTGATCGGCGACATCTTCTCGAACACCGGGGGTGACTGGCATCAAGACGTCGCCCATCAAGCCAACGTCGACGCGGCGAAGCACGAGCTGCTCTGGCGCTCGCACCAGCTCTTCTTCGAAGACGTGTTCCTCGATCTCGCGGCGAAGCTCGACAGCTTCACCGACTCCGATGGAAATACGCTGCTCGACAACACGCTGCTCCAGTGGACGCAGGAGTCCGGGCCGTCGACGCACGACCCGCTCGAGATGCCCGTCGTGACCGCGGGCAGCGCGGGCGGCTATCTGACGACTGGCAGCTACGTGGATTACCGCGACCTGGAGAAGCCGGGCGCCGTCGCCAATGGCCAATACCTCGTAAGCTCCAATATCGGGCTCCTCTACAACCAGTGGCTCGGCACGGTGCTCCAGGCCATGGGCCTCTCTCCGAGCGAATACGAGACTGGGCCCTATGGGGGATATGGCCTCTACATCGAGTGCACCGAGGGCTGGTATTCCGGATATGGCAAATACACGGACGCCGACCGCGCGGTGATGGGCGAGGTCCTGCCCTATCTCAAGGCCTGATCAATCAGGGCTGCCAACCCACGAAGGGGAAGCGCGCGGACTCCAAAGACGCGAGCTCGCGCCGCGCGAGCGCCCTGTGCGGCTCGACCATTTCGGGGTTGGGCTGGACGCTCGGCGCCGCGGCGCGCCCCTCGGCCGACGCGATCACGATGCGCGCGGCCGTCGCGCCGAGGGCCTTCACGACGCGCGCGATCTCGACGAGGTGTCGGTAGTTCGAGCGCGTCGCGACGACCTGTACGCCGACCTGAACGCGCGCCCGCGCGGCGTTCGCGATGCCCGTGCAGGTCTGCTTGAAGCTGCCCTCTACCGCGGTGTGGTAGTCGTGCATCGCCGCGTTCGACCCGAAGAGCGTCGCCTCGATCGCGAGTCGGCCAGCGCCCGCCGCGAGCAGCTCTTCCAAATAGGCGCGGTACGCGAGCCTGCGCGCGTTCGTCTGGACGATGATCCGTGGCGCGCCGCGCTCGCGAGCCAGGGCGATCCACTTGGGGAGCTCGGGCGCGAGCGTGGGCTCGCCGCCCGTGAACGCGATCGCCTCATCGTCAGTCGCCTTGACGATCAGCTCCTCGACGCCTTCGAACCGCCGCGGTGGCTCCCGATCGGCAGCCCCGATTGGGCACGTGATACAGGCGTTGTTGCACGCGGCTCCCAAGAAGATTCGGTGCACGGCCTCAACCCGACGATGGGGCGATGAGGAGATAGGTGAGCGTGTCGGGGACGACCGTCGCGGAGCGGGCGCCGAACTCTGTCGGGGGCGCTCCGAAGCTACCAGTGACCGTGATTTCGCCCGGCTGAAGATCGAGGAGCAGCGCCGCGCCCTGAGCGTCCGTGTCGAGAGCGCCAGGGGAGGGGAGCTGGCCTCGATAATATTGGAGCTCAAACTGATCATCGACCGGCGTCGCCGTGAACGTGAGCCCGCGGGCGCTCACGCCATCGCAGCCGAGCCCAACGGCGATGACGCGGCAGCGGCCAGGCTGCTCGGTGAGACCCGCGGCCGTGAGCACCGTGCTGAAGTCGGCGGGCGACAGGAGCGCGATGTCCTGTTGAGCGAACGGCGTGTTGATGGCTTTCGGCAGAATGACCCGCGTCGGGATCAGGTTCGTGGCCTGGATGAGGAGATACCCGTCGAACGAAGGCTGGGCCTCGACGGTCACGATGCCGGCGGCGTCAGGGCCGGTGAGCCCCGCGGGTATGGGGTTCGCGCAGGCGTTGTCCGCTCCAGCGCAGAGCTCGACCGTGAGCTGCTCGGGTGTCGTTATGGGGTTGAGCCGATAGGTCCACGTCGCCGAGGCTTGGTCGGCAAAGCCCTCCCCGACGCAGCTCCACTCGGGCGGCAGCGAGCCACCTTGTCCGCCCGTTCCTGGCGCGCCACCGGAGCCTGCTCCGCCGCCACCGGACCCACCCGTCGGCTCGACGCTCGAGCTGCACGCCGCGAGGAGCGCGCTCACGAGAGCCAGCGTTTGCATCCCGCTTCGCAACGCGCTCGAGCGACTGAAGAGTCCGGTGGGGTACTGCATCAGCGAGCCTCCTCGCTCATGGTAATACGGGACTCGAGCCCATGGCCCTGCTCGACGTGGTTCTTGGGTACGACTGCAACCTCGCTTGCAGCTACTGCACGATCACGCGGGCGATGCGTGAGCGCTCGATCCCGGCAAATCGGGTCGCGCTCGAGATCGATCGAGCTGCGGCGCGCGGCTATCGGGACGTGGCCTTCACGGGCGGCGAGCCGACCATCTTCAAGGAGCTCCCCGCCCTCGTTCGACACGCGCGACGGCGCGGCTTCGAACACGTGAAGGTCGCGTCGAACGGCCTTCGCTATGCGCACGCGCCGTACCTCGATCACCTCGTCGAGGCCGGGGTCGATCGCTTCCACGTCTCGATCCATGCGCGGAGCGACGCTGACTACGAGCGCGTCGTCCGCCGCGAAGACACGGCGAAGCTCCGCCGCGCGGCGCTCGAGAACCTCGTCGCCCGCGGCCTCGATCCGGTCGCGGACCTCATCGTGAAGAACGACACGAAGGACGAGCTCACCGAGTGGATCGAGGACCTGCGCGCGCTCGGCCTGCGGCGCTTCGCGCTGTGGCTCGTGTCGCTCACCGACGAGAACGCGGCGAACGTCGAGCAGCTCCCGCGCATCACCGAGCTCGCGCCGCACCTCGTCCGCGCGTTCGAGGCCGCGCGCCGCGGGGGCTACGAGGTCGTGTCGCTCCACGTGCCGAGATGCTTTGTGCCCCAACATATTTCGCACGTCGCGCACCCGGGCGCCGACGCCGTCACGGTCGTCACCCCCGAGGCCGTCTTCGAGCTCAAGGACTCGCGCCTCGGCGGCGGAGTTCGCCCGGAGGCTTGCAGGCGCTGCGCGTTCTACGACGCATGCCCAGGGCTCCGCGCCGACTACGTCGCGCGCTTCGGCGACGCCGAGGTCCAACCCATCGAGCCGACTGCCACCACGCGAGGTGAGACCCCATGAACGCCGAGTCCTTCGAGCTCACGATCCCCTCGCCGGGGTCGACGACGTCCCAGCGCATCCTGTCGCTCGCGATCCAGCAGTCGGCGCACGAGCTCCTTCGCCTCGAGCCTGTGCCGGGTGCGTCGCGCGCGTCGACCGAGTCCGTCGTGCGCGCTCGGGCAGCGTTCGCGGCGGTCGCGCGCAAGACCCCGGGCGCGCTCTTCGCGTCCCTCCGCAGGCCGACGGTCTCGGCGCTCCTGCGATGTCAGCGCGATCGAACCGATCTCGCACGCGCGGCTCGCATCCAGATGGAGCTCGTCGCGACGTTGCTCCTCGACCTCGCGCTCTTCGACGTCCTCGAGGCTCCGGTGCGGGTCGAGGGCGAGCTCCCTCGCGAGCTCCTGTCGATCACGCACACGCGCTCCGCCGCGGTCACGAGCGACGTCCTCGTCTTTCGCAGCGGCTCGATCGAGGGCGTGGCATTTCGCGAGGGCAGCGCGCCGTACACGCTCGTCGACGGCGGCGTGTGGCTCGCGGAGCGCGACAACAACCCCATCTCGATGTTCGAGGCCCACCCCGACAAACACGGCAACGCGATCGATCTCGGCGGCAAGCCTGCGAGCGACTGGGTCACGTCGCTGCGCGACTCGCTCGCGCTCATCGCAGAGCACCTGCCCGAGCTCCGACGCGAGCTCGATCAGTTCTCGCAGCTCGTCGTGCCCGTCGGTTACCACGCCGAGCGCCACGAGAGCGCCTCGTACCGCGAGGCCATCGGCACGATCTACATGACCTTGCATCCTCACCTCATGACCATGGCCGAGGCCGTCATTCACGAGGGTTCGCACAACAAGCTGAACGCCTTCTTCGAGACCGACGAGGTCCTCTTGAACGGCGACTCTCCGCTCTACACGTCGCCCGTTCGACCGGACCCGCGCCCGCTCCGCGGCGTGCTGCTCGCGGTGCATGCCTTCATCCCCGTCGCGCGCCTCTACGAGAAGATGGTCGACGCCCGCGACGCGCGCGTGAACCCGTCGTTCCTCTCACGCTTCGAGGCCGTTCGACGCATCAACGCCGAGGGCTTCAAGCTGCTCGCCGAGCACGCGCGCCCCACGGCGAAGGGGCGCTCCTTGATGGATGAGCTCGCGCGCTGGATCGCGCACTACGAGCGATACTCCGCGCCCGCAGGTTGACGACCACGCACGCGCCGCCTCATCCTTGAGCGAGGGCTCGTGGCGAACATCGGCTACATCCAGGTCGTCCGCCACTGCAACCACTTCTGCGGCTTCTGTTCGAACCCGACGACGCCCTACGTCCACACGCTCGACTCGATGAAGCTGCTCGTCGACGACCTCGTCGACCGCGGCTACTTCGGCGTGATCCTCACCGGTGGCGAGCCCTCGCTCCACCCCGATTTGCCGGCGATCGCCTCGTACGCGTCGAAGCGCGGGCTGCACGTCCGCATGATCACGAACGGCTGGCGCCTCAGCGATCCGAGCTTCGCGCAGCAGATGGCCGACGCAGGGCTCGAGCTCGCGCATGTGTCGATCTACTCGGTCCGCCCCGAGATCGAGGAGCGCCTGCGCGGCCTACCGAACACGCTCGAGCGGGCCTTCGGGGCGCTCGAGAGCGCGCATCGCGCCGGCATCGAGCTCAACATCAACTCGGTCATCAACAAGCTGAACGCTGACCATTTGCACGAGAACGTGCGCGTGATCGTCGAGCGTCACCCGTACGTGCGCCACTTCATTTGGAACAACCTCGACCCGTCGATGGGCCGCGCCGAGGTCAACCAGACGCTCTTCACGCCGCGCCTCGCGGAGTTCGAGCGCTCGCTCGATCTCGCGATGCGGTTCCTCCACAAGTCGGGCCGGACCTTCCGCGTCGAGAAGGTCCCGCTCTGCTACATGACCGACTTCGCGTGGGCGAGCACCGAGACCCGCAAGATCGTCAAAGGCGAGGAGCGCGTCGTCCACTTCCTCGATGACAAGCAGACGGTGCGGCAGACCGATTGGGAGCATCTCTACGCGCCCGGTTGCTCGGTGTGCACGCTGCGGACGATCTGCGGTGGGCTCTTCGATCGAGGGCGCGGCTACGACCCCGCGGAGCTCTCGCCGGTCTTCGTTTCGCGTGACGCCATCGTCGAGACCATCCTGCGCGATCCGCGCGATCCGAGCTTCCAATTCAAGGATCTCGACGCGTGGCGCGCCGACTTCGAGAAGCGGATCGAAGAGTCTCGTCGAGCCCTCGCGTCGACCCCGTCCAAAGAGGGCGAGCCTCCTCGCGACGACCGCGCCCCGCCCGTGGGAGCGATCACCGAGCAGAGCGTGCGCCTCTACGAGTCGAAGCGCAGGTCCGAAGCTCGCCGCGCGCGCACGCTCGACATCGAGCAGGAGCGCGAAGCGCACGTGCATCTGCGCGTCGTCGGCGATGGAGAGGACGAGCCGCAGCGCCCGAACGAGTGACTGGCCCGAGGCTTTATCCTACGCTGCGCCCGTGGATATCGCTGTCAGCTACGGCCCAGGCTCGGTGAGCTTCGAACTCGACGAAGACTTCTACCCGAAGGATGCGATCTACGGCGCAGCCTACGTCTTCATCGATCGGTGTTACGTCCACCTCGATCGCGCGACCGTCGCCGAGGGCGCGAAGCCTCGCGTGCGCGTGACGCTCCGCCACAAGAAAGAGGGGCTCGACAACGCGGTCATCGCCGGCGAATTCGAGAACGAAGCGCTCAGCCAAGCGTGGCGCGTGCGCCTCGCGGCCGAGCACCGGCAGACCATCGAGGCCATCACCGCGAAGGCCCTCGCCGGCGCGGCGGGTCCGCCCGGCCTCGACGATTTGCTCGCGACCGACATCGGCGAGGGGAGCGCGTTCGACGATCCGCTCGGCATCGCGATGAGCTGGGAAGAGAAGTACGGCAAGAAGAAGGGCGACGCCGCGGGCGAGGAGAAGCCCGCCGAGGCGGCCTCGGGTGACGACAAGGGCCCGACCGACGCGAAGGACGACAAGCCGTGATCGAGCTCCGCCTCCACGAAGAGCTCTACGACGGCTTCGCGGTCGACGAAGCGGCGAAGACCTACCGCCCGTACGCGAGCATCGACCTTTCTCGCGCTGATAAATACTACGTCGTCAAAGTAACGGCGGCGCCCGACGCCGCCGAGGACGACCCGCCAGCCGCGCTCATCGCCGCAGAGCTCGCGAACTTCGCCCTCGGCAAGACCATCGAGCGCGCGCTCTCCGCCGCGCCCCAAGGAGGCTCCGAATGACGACGCATGGTCCGCTCTTCGCCCTCGGCCGCGGCGCGCCCAAGTCGCCGCCGGATCTCTTGCCCGTGCGCGCTCGCCCGATCGCCGACGCGGTGCTCTTGACCAACCCCTTCGGTGACTGGACCTTCGTCGAGCGCGACGAGTTCGCGGCCCTCACGCGGGGCGAGCTCGAGCCCGGCTCTCCCCTCCACGAGAAGCTCCGCGCGAAGAACTTCCTCGTCTCGACGCTCGACGCCGCCAAAGAGGCCGAGCGCATCGCGCGCAAGAAGCGGTTCCTCGACTACGGGCCGAACCTGCACCTCTGCATCGTCACGCTCCGTTGCAACGAGACCTGCGTCTATTGCCACGCGAGCCGCGCCGACATGGCCGCGACGAACACGGACATGACCCCGGAGATCGGGGAGCGGATGGTCGACTTCATGCTGCAGTCGACCTCGCCGGCCGTGACGCTCGAGTTCCAGGGCGGCGAGCCGCTCGTGAACTTCCCGGTGATGAAGCACGTCATCGAATACGCCCTCGTGAAGAACCGGGCCTACGGCAAGCAGCTCGAGTTCACGATGGTCTCGAACCTCTCGCTGATGGACGACGAGAAGCTCGCGTACCTCCTCGACCGCAAGGTCCAGATCTGCACGAGCATCGACGGCCCCGAGCCGCTCCACATCAAGCAGCGCGTGCTCTCGACGGGCAACTCGCACCGCATCACCGCCCAGTGGATCGAGCGGATCAACAAGGGCTACATCGACCTCGGGCTCGACCCGACGCTCTATCACGTCGAGGCTCTCCTCACGACCACGCGCGAGGCCCTGCGCTACCCGCGCGAGATCGTCGACACGTACGCGAACCTCGGGTGCCGAGCGATCTTCCTGCGGCCGATCGATCCGTTCGGCTTCGCCGACAAGACCGCGCGCGTCGTCGAGTACGACCGCAGCGCCTACAACGATTTCTATCGCGCCGCGGTCGAGCACATCCTGTCGAAGAACAAAGCTGGAGAGCAGCTCCTCGAGCGCTACGCGGCGATCTTCCTGACGAAGATCCTCGGCGACGACGATCCCAACTTCCTGGATATTCGCTCGCCGTGTGGCTCCGCGATCGGCGCGCTCGCCTACAACTACGACGGCCGCATCTTCTCGAGCGACGAGGGCCGCATGATCCACGAGATGGGGGACAGCTTCTTCCAGCTCGGGGATGTTCGGACCTCCACCTATCGCGAGATCATGAAGCACCCGACCGTGCGCGCGCTCGTGCTTGCTTCCATCCGCGAGGTCCAACCCGACTGCGTGAACTGCACCTACTCGAACTATTGCGGGGTGCAGCCCGAGCACAGCTATCGCGTGCTCGGCTCCATCTTCGGCCGCATGCGCGAGTCGACCACGTGCGCCGTCCACAAGGGCATCCAGGACTTCCTGTTCGAGAAGCTCCGCCAGGACGATCCGTCGACGATCGAGATCCTCCGTCGTTGGATGACGGTGCGGCCCCGCAGCCACTTCCTCCACGAATCCGCAGCTTCTTGAGGCACGGTTCGTCACCCGACGTTGCGTCTTCCTGGGCCGCGGGTCTTGGGATAAGCTAGACGCGACCGTGTTTGATTCCTTTGCGTGCTGTCTCGATGGCGCGCAGGAGCTTTCGCCGGCGGCCTCCAACGTCCGGCACCACGTTTGGGGGTCTGCTCCCACCGCGCATTCGGGGTTGTCATGGCCAAGGAACGCCTCACGAAGTTGCCCACGTTCGGTCGTCACCCCGCGGGGATGCTGAGCCCCGTGGAGACCGCCATGTCGGACAAGGCCGCGAGCCTGGCCGATGCCGCACCCAGCGCGGCGGACTGGAGCGGGGATGGCGTCATCCCAGCCCAGCATTGTTCACACGGCAGCCACGGCTCGCACGGCAGTCACGGCTCGCACGGCAGTCACGGCTCGCACGGCAGCCACGGCTCGCACGGCAGCCACGGCTCGCACGGCAGCCACGGCTCGCACGGCAGCTGGTAGCCAGCACACGGCCCCTCGGGGCCATTCGTTTTTTTGTATGGGGCCCCGCGTTCGCGGGCTGGTCTTTGACAGATGGTGCCGCGGTGGGGTCCCACCGCGTTGAGCCCGGTTTCCACGCTGCTCGAGGTGCCGAATGTTGCGTGTCGATGAGGGTCTCACGTGGGCGCGCTCGATGAGGAGCGCGCGCGGGCTCGGCGGCGTGTTGCTCGGCGCAGCGCTGGCAGTCGGCGTCGGGTGTTCGGACGACACTCCGTCGAGCGGTGGCGGCGGCGCTGGCGCGACCGCCGGCGACGGCCCCGGTGGTAGCCACACGGGTGGTCGAAACGTTGGGGGTCAAAACGTTGGGGGTCAAACGACCGGCGGCGCTGGTGGCGCGCTGACCGGCGGCGGTGGAACCGGCGGCTTGCCTGCAGGTGGCGCGGGCGGTCTCGGCGGCGCGGGCGGTCTCGGCGGCGCGGGCGGCCTCGGCGGCGCGGGCGGCCTCGGCGGCGCGGGTGGTCTCGGCGGCGCGGGTGGTCTCGGTGGCGCGGGTGGCGCGGGTGGCGCGCTGACCGGTGGCGGCGGCGCTGGCGGTGAGGGTGGCGGCGGCCCCGTCTGCATCCCCCAGACCGAGGTCTGCGACGGCCTCGACAACGACTGCAACAACATCGTCGACGACGGCTGCCCCTGCACGCTCGGTCAATCGCAGGCCTGTTACTCCGGCCCGCCGGTCACCGCGAACGTCGGTCAGTGCTCGAGCGGCACGCAGTCGTGCGACATCTTCGGCGTGTGGGGCCCCTGCGTGGGTGAGGTCACGCCTGTCGCCGAGGTCTGCGACGGCCTCGACAACGACTGCGACGGCGCCGACGACAACGGCAACCCCGACGGCGGCGACGCCTGCAACACGAACCTGCTCGGTGTGTGCGCCGCCGGCGAGACCGCTTGCGACACGGGCACCATCGTCTGCAACCAGCTCTTCCAGCCCTCGCAGGAGACCTGCGACAACCTCGACAACGACTGCAACGGCCAGGTCGACGAGGGCCAGCCTGGGTCTGGGCTCTCGTGCTCGACGGGGTTGGCTGGCGTGTGCTCCGGCGGGACGACGGCGTGTCAGTCCGGCGCGATCGTTTGTGTTCAAAATATCCCGTCGGGCCCCGAGGCCTGCAACGGCTTGGACGACAACTGCGACGGCGCCACCGACGAGGGCGGGCCGGGCAGTGGCGTCGCGTGCACGACCGAGTTTGCGGGCGTTTGCGCTGCGGGCACGAGCGCCTGTCAGAACGGCGTGATCACGTGCATCGCGAACCAGTCGCCCTCGGCGGAGACCTGCGACGGGCTCGACAACAACTGCAACGGCCCCGTCGACGAGGGGAATCCCGGCGGCGGGATCAACTGCAGCACGGGTCAGTTCGGCGTCTGCTCGGCGGGCCACACGAACTGTCAGAGCGGCGCGATCGCCTGCGTCGCGAACCAGTCGCCCGGGCCCGAGACCTGCGACGGGCTCGACAACAACTGCAACAACACCGTCGACGAGGGTAACCCCGGCGGGAACGTCGCGTGCAACACCGGGCTCCTCGGGGTCTGCGCGCCCGGGCTCACCTCGTGTCAGAACGGCTCGCTCGTCTGCAACGAGAACGTCCAGCCGTCGAGCGAGACCTGCGATCACCTCGACAACAACTGCAACGGCGCGGTCGACGAGGGCAACCCTGGCGGCGGCATCGCGTGCGGCACGGGCCTGCTCGGCGTGTGCAACGCGGGCACGACTAACTGCCAGAACGGCGCGATCGTTTGTAGTCAAAACGTTTCGTCGTCGCCTGAGGTCTGCGATCTCCTCGACAACAACTGCAACGGCTCGACGGACGAGGGCGACCCCGGTGGCGGCGCGTCTTGCTCGACCGGGCAACAGGGCGTGTGCGCCACGGGCACGCGCCACTGCGTGAACGGCTCGCTCTCCTGCGTCCGGAACCAGAACCCCTCGAGCGACGTCTGCGACGGGCTCGACAACAACTGCAACGGGCAGGTCGACGAGAACAACCCTGGTGGTGGTGGCCTCTGCAGCACCGGGCTGCCCGGGCCGTGCGGCGTCGGCGTCCTCGCTTGTCAGAACGGCTCGCTCGTCTGCGTGCAGACAGTGTTCCCCTCGACCGAGGTCTGCGACGGCATCGACAACAGCTGCAACGGCGCGACCGACGAGGGCAACCCTGGTGGTGGCGTCGCCTGCTCGACCGGCCAGCCTGGTGTCTGCTCGGCGGGCACCACCGCGTGCAGCGCTGGCGCTCTCGTTTGCAACCGCAACGTGAACCCCACGACTGAGGTTTGCGACGGCCTCGACAACAACTGCAACGCGACCACCGACGAGGGTGATCCGGGCAGCGGCGGCACCTGCAATACCGGGTTCCCCGGCGTTTGCGCCGCCGGCACCGTCCACTGCCAGAACGGCGCGCTCGCGTGTGTGGAGACGCTCTTCCCCACTCCGGAGACCTGCGACGGCCTCGACAACAACTGCAGCGGCGTCGCGGACGAGGGCAACCCAGGTGGGGGCGCTTCGTGCAACACGGGTCTTCAGGGTGTCTGCGCTGCGGGCACTGTGACCTGCCAGAGCGGCGGACTCGTGTGTCGGCAGAACACCACGATGTCGACCGAGATTTGCGACGGCCTCGACAACGACTGCAACGGCCAGACAGATCTGAACGCGACCGTCCTGCCGCCCGACAACATCCCCAACTCTTGCGCGAACGCTGGCAACTACACCATCAGCGTCGCCAAGGGACAGCAGGTCGACGTGAGCGGTTCGATCGACGTCCTCGGTGAGGACTACTTCCGAATCAACTTCACCGGCGTGTCAGGCCCGGGCTTCGGCTACCACCCCAAGATCGATCTCATCAACTCGGGCAGCGGTCAGTACGTGTTGGAGGTCACAGCGGTCGGCACGTGTTCCAACCTCCTCGGCTGCGGGTTCCGGACCACCTGGGAGATGAACTTCCCCGATGACGCCGTCTGCCGCACGTGGGGCACGTGTGTCGACAACGACACTCGCTACACGAGCGTCGTCGTCCACGTGAAGCGCGCGACCGCTTCGCCGACGACTTGCTCGTCGTACACCGTACGCATCAACTCCCTCTGATCATCGGGGTGCCCTCGCCCTCCCACGGTTTGATGTTGGGGGCAGAGGTGCACCCTCCAGCGCAGCCTGGTGAGGGCGCCACTCAGCTCGACGTAGAGCGCACTCAGCCCTCGCGGGCGATCGGCTGGAGCGCGCTGAACCCGTGCGCGCGAACCCAGTTCACATGCACGCCGCGGCACGCGTCGTTCTCGCGGCAGTCCTTGCAGCGCAGGGCCTTCGTGTAGAAGCCGTCGTCGATGTAGCGCTGCGTGAACGCCGGCATGTGCACGCGGCCGTCGCTCCCGAGCATCGCGACGTCGAGCGCGCGTCGCTCGGGGAGCGGTGCGCGACCCGAGAGGCAAGCGGGTACGTTCTCGAGCGCGACCGACGCGGGCAGCGCGCGCGTGAACGCGGCGAGCTCGACGTCGTTCGCGCGCGCGTCGGTCATGCGGTCGTAGTTCGGTTGGTGCACCTCGAGTCGCGGGTCGCTCGCGAGCTCGGTGACGAGCGGCGCGGTGTCACGCGTGAGGGCTGCGTTGATTCGGACCTCAGCGGCAGAGTTCACGAGCGCGGTGAGGGCCGCGCTGGAGGGTGCATAACAACGTTCAATCTTCCTCCCCGCGATCGGAGCACCGTCGAAGCCTGCGTAGTCCTCGAGCTCGAGCTCGAGCGCTGTGACGCTCGCGGGCAGCACGCTCGCGAGGCGCGAGGCCGCGGCGAGATCGGTCGCGACGAGCCGCGCGACCGGCGCGCGTGGCAGCGCGGGCGCGGCCCCGGTACGCGCAAGCTCGGCCCACGGAGCGCTGGCCTCGAGGCGGAGCACGTCGACCTCGGCGGCGCGCGACGTGTCGATGACGGCCTCGACCGAGTCACAGAGGTCCTTCAGGTAGCAGCGGTTGCAGCGCTCGGGCTCGCGGCAGTCGAGCTTCTTGCCGAGCGCGATGTAGCGATCGAACTCCTCGCGGCGGCCGCGGACCTCGTCGTTGAGTTTGTACGGGTCCTGGATGAGGTCCTCGAAGCCCTCCGCGTAGGGCGGAGGAAAGCGGTTCAGCCACACGTGGACGTCGGGCCGACGCGCGAACGCGAACGCGCGCTGCAGGTGCTCGAGGTTGCCGTCGAGATCGTAGAAGAGGTGCTCTCGCGCTTCGGTCCACGCGTTGCCGAACGGGATCACGTGGAGGAGATCGAACTCCTTCACGCCCCAGCCGATGAAGATCTCGAGCATCTCGGCGAGGTGCTTCACGTTGCGCTTGTTGATGACGATGTCGACGTTCACGATGAACGCGCCCGACGCGAGCGCGGCCTTCAAGCCGGCGACCTCCTCCTCGAACGCGCCGGGCGTGCCGACGAGCGCGTCGTGCAGCTTCGCCGTGTGGCCGTGCAGCGAGAACGTGATCTCGTCGAGGCCGTTGTCGCGCGCGCGCTCGAGGAACGCGGGGTAGCGGAACATGCGGCCGTTCGTGACGGTCTGGATCTTTCGGTAGCCCGCGCGTTTGCCGAGCAGCACGAAATCCAGGAAGTTCGGGTGCATCGTCGGCTCGCCCCCGGAGAGGATGAGCCGCTCCGAGCCGCGCTTGCGACCCTGGATGATCTGCACCTTGATCTCGTCGTTGTCGCGCATCGTGCCGTCGTGCGCGTTCGAATCGAGGCAGAAGGTGCAGCGATTGTTGCAGTCGTAGCTGAGCCGCACCCAGTTGCGTTTCTCGTGCGCGGCGCTCTCGTGCGACTCGACCTTCGCCGAGGGGTCGCCCTCGCGCGTGGCGAGGAGCGCGTCGTTCTGGAAGTCGGCGAAGTTCGAGTCGACACCTTGCGCGACCATCGGCAGCCGGCGGACGCGGTTCTCGACCGTCATGAGGGCACCTTCCGGAGGATGAGCGACCAGCGGTTCGACCTGCCCGGCCCGGCGGGCGCGCGCGCGACGACCTCGAGCGGGAGGTGCGCGAGCGCGCGCTCGACGTCTTCGAGCGAGTCATTTCGCAGGTGTTCGAAGCGGTTCTGCGCGGACTCTTCAGCGCGGCGTGCAGCGGGCGCGCTGCGCACGAGGCCGAACGGCACGTCCTCGGCGAGGTGCACGGTGCCGCCGACCGCGAGCAGATCGACCGCGCTCGAGCGCGCGCGTCGGATCGGTGAAATGGTTCCAACTGCCGAGCGACAGGACGTGATCCACCGGACCGCAATCGTCGGCGATTTCCTCGGCGGACGATACGACGAAGCGCCCGAACGGGTAGCGCGCGGCGAGGGTCGCGAGCATCGCGCGATCGGGGTCCACGCCGACGTACTCGACGAGCCCCGCGGCCGCGTTCGCCGCGAACGCGTCGACGTAGCGCCCGTCGCCGCAGCCGAGATCGAGCACGCGCCCCCGCAGCTCACCGAGGCGCGCGCGAAGCGCGGCGTCGGCCTCGCGAAAGACGTTCACCCGCGAGGGCACCCACGAGCCCGCGCAGCGCGGGCCGTGCTCGCACTGCGCGCAGTCGGGGTCGGGCGCGAGCTGCACGAGGTCGCGCTCGAAATCGTCGGGCGCGAGCTTCTTCGAGAGGTCGAGGTAGACCTGGCCGCGCTCGTTCTTCAGCGCGAGGAGCTCCTCGTCGCTGAAGTCGCGCGTCCGCGTCCGCACGAGCCGCATGCGATCGCGCAGGCGCAGCAACAATGTTCGCCCGCGGTCGTAGGGGCTCGGGCCCTCGCGTGCGATCGGGCACGCGTCGCCGCGCCCGCGTGGGAAGTCGCGCTCGGGCACGAAGTTGTACGAGTTCGCGCGCGGCTCGCCCTTGCGAGGCCTCAACATCGAGGCGCCGCGCTCGGCGGCGTACCCGCGGAAGAGCCCGGGGCACGCGCCGCGCAGTGAACACCCTTCGCACTCGGCCGGGTGCGTCTTCGCCACGTCGTCGACCGGGACGAAGTCGTCCTCGTCGGCCTCGATCATCACCGCGAAGTCGTGCGTCTTGAGGTCGTCGTAGAGATCCTCGAGCCCCGGCAGCAGACAAAACGGTAAGCCATCGTGCGCGAGCGCGAGCGCGCCGCCGCTCTTCTCGCGGCCGTAGCGGATGGCGTCGACGACGCGCTCGGCGCAGTGCTCGACGTCGGGGACGAGCACGTCGAACGCGTGCGCGCCGCCGCCCTT
Organism: Polyangiaceae bacterium; assembly: GCA_046351325.1. Classification (GTDB taxonomy): domain Bacteria; phylum Myxococcota_A; class Polyangia; order Polyangiales; family Polyangiaceae; genus Xiheicaenibacterium. Next base: position 635,299 of record JAXLYR010000004.1, read on the forward strand.
CGGCTGGGTCATCGAGAACTTCAGCGTGAGTCCGCGAAAGGGCAGCATCGCGTCGACGAGGCCGCGAAGTCGATCGACGTTCGCGCGCGTGACGACGCAGTTCACCGTCAGATCGGGGATGCGGCCCGCGAGGTTCTCGATCGCCCCCATCGCCTGCGCGAACGTGTCGGCGCGCACGACGGAGCGGTGGGTCTTGGCCTCGCCGCCGTGGAGCGACATGTACACGTAGCGCAAACGCGACCGCTCGATCAGCTCGTCCGTGACATTCTTGTAAGACAAGAGCAGGCCGTTCGTGACGAGGCCGAAGTCGAGCCCGTGCCCCGCGACGCGCGCGGCCCAGCGCATGAGCTCGGGCCGAATGGTCGGCTCGCCGCCCGAGAGGACCACCATCGAGTAGCCGAGCCGCTTCGCTCGATCGATCTTCCAGTCGACGCGCTCGGCCGCGTCGTTGAGCTCGCGCAGGTCCGCCGTGTGGCAGAACGTGCAGTTCTCGTTGCACGCGTAGCCGACCTTCACCAGCGCCTTCACCGGTTCGAAGCGTACCCTGTCGCGCGGGACGAGGCTCGGCGTGCCGTGTACGCTCAGGGCGTGGCGCGCGTCTGCGTCGTGTTCCCCTCGCTCTCGGTCTCGCCGGACTTCATCGACTATCCGTATTTCGCGGACCTCGGTGCGATCCAGGCGGCGGCCGTGCTGCGCGCCGCGGGCCACGACGTCTCGCTGTCCGATGCGCTCGCGCTCGGCGCGCGCCCTCGCGGCGACGCCAAGTCGTCGCGCGAGCGGCTGCCGCTCGGGGCCGCGCCGGAGCGTGTCCTCGCGAACATCCCCGCGGAGCTCGACGTCGCGGTCGTAGCTTTAACGCCGTTTCATCGACCGCCCTCGCGCGACGCCGAGCTCGGTGAGATCCTCGCGGCCCTCGCCGCGCGAGCGCGCGCGCCGCGCATCCTGCTCGCCGATCTCTACACGAGCGGGCAGCACGTGGTGGACGCGCCCAGCGCCGAGATCGTCGCCGCCTACCCCGAGGCCGACGCGCTCCTCCGCTACGAGGCCGAGGGCGCGCTCCCCGCGCTCGTCGCGCGCCTCGCAGCGTCGCCGCGACGAGCAGGCGCACCCGAGATCGTGATCGGCGACGACCTCGAGGATCTCGATGCGCTGCCCTTGCCCGCCTGGGATCTCGTCGACCTCGAGGCCTATTGGGCGATGCACGACGCGTGGGTGCGCGAGCTCGGCCGCCCGCGCTGGGCCTTCCCGATCGACGAGCGCAGCGTCCCCGTGATCACGAGCCGCGGCTGTCCCTTTCGCTGCGTGCACTGCTCTTCGAACCCTCGCTCGCGCATCGATGGCGTCCAAGTCCACCCGAAGACGCAGCGCCGCCACAGCGCCGCTTACCTCGATCGGTTGCTCGGCGATCTCGCGGCGCGCGGCGCGCGGCGGGTGCACGTCCTCGACGAGCTCGCGAACGTGAATCGCGCGCATTTCGACGGCGTGCTCGACGCGATCGAGCGCCACAGGCTCAAGCTCGAGATCCCGAACGGCCTGCGCGCGGACTACGTCGGCGACGCGCAGCTCGATCGAATGCGCGGCCGCATCACCACGCTCAGCGTGAGCGCGGAGAGCGGCGTCCAGGCCGTCGTCGATCGCGTCGTCGACAAACAGCTCGATCTCGCGGACATCGATCGCGTCGCGGCCGCCGCCGCCGAACGCGCGATCCCGATGCTCGTGCACTTCATCATCGGCCTCGTCGGCGAGACCAAGGCCGACATCAACCGCACGCTCGAGTACGCGCTCCACCTCTTCGAAGACTTCGGCGTCGAGCCCAGCGTGCAATTCGCGACGCCGCTCCCCGGCACGCGCCTCGCTGCGCTCGCGCGCGGCCGCTCGCTGCCCGTCGTCGCGGACTTCGGCCCTCGCTTTCAGCAGCAGGCGTCGATCGCGACCGACGCGTTCACCCTCGAGGAGCTCGAGCGCTTCAAGTGGACCTTCGATCTTCGCATCGCGGCCGCGCGCGGCCCGAAGAAGGTCATCCTGAACGCGACCTACAAGTGCAACAACCGCTGCACCTTCTGTGCGACCGGGACGCGCACGCAGTTCGACGGCGACTTCGGTAAGCAGCGCGAGCTCCTCGTCAAATACCGGCGAGCCGGCGTGCGCCTCCTCGACATCGACGGCGGCGAGCCGACGCTCAACCCGAACCTCTTCGCCCTCGTCGGGTTCGCGCGCCGTATTGGCTATGACAAGGTTAACGTCACGACCAACGGTCGGCTCGCGAGCTACCGCGACTTCGCGACCGAGCTCACGCGCTCGGGCGTCACGAGCGTGCTCGTCTCGATCCACGGCCCCGACGCGCAGACGCACGCGCAGAACGTCGGGGTCGCCGAGGCCTTCGATCAGACCTGCGCCGGCGTGCGAAACCTCGTCGCGGTCGCACCCGCCGACGTCGAGCTCGGCGCCAACGTCACCATCACCAAATCCAACCACAAGAAGCTCGTCGCCCTCGCCGAGCTCGTGCTCGACCTCGGCCTCAAGTGGTTCAACCTGCAATTTCTCACGCCGTTCGGTCGTGCGACCTCGTCGGTCAGCCCCGACACCGAGGAAGCCGCGCGCGAGGTCATGGCCCTCATCGACAGGTTCGGCGACCGCATGAAGTTCCAGGTCATCAACCTGCCGTTCTGCTTCATGCCCGGCTATGAGCGGCACCTCGTCGGCGACCTGCTCAAGCTCGAGCGACACATGCTCTTCGTCAACAACGACGAGGTGAACCTGTTCGAGTACCTGCGCGAGCGCCGCATGAAGAAGCCCGTCTGCGAGGGCTGCCCCCACGCGATCTTCTGCGGTGGGTTCTACGAGCTCTCCTCGGTCCCCGAGCCCACGTGGCTCATCCGCCCCGAGGATCTCGTTCGGCCGCTGCGCGACGAGCTCGGCTGAGCGGCTGAGAACCGGTGAAAACGGCGCTGCGGCTGAGTTGACGTCCGTCCGAAAGAAGCGGACCATTACCGAATGGCGGTCGAGTCCAAGGTCACGCGTCGTAAGGCTCTCGGTGTCCTGGGGGCGACCGGTCTGGTGGCGGGCAGCGGAGCCCTCGCGGCTCACGAGTTGGGCTCCTCTCCTTCGACCGCTGTTGCGAGCAATTTGAGCGACAGCGTCGCGCACGTCGATCCGTCGCTCGAGGCCGCCGAGCTCGAGAAGCTGCGCGGCAGCAACCTCGCTGAGGAGCTGCTCTCACCGCTCAAGCCCGGCGATCGCGTGGGCCGATGGAGCCTCGTGAGCGTGCAGCCATCCTCGCGTGGCTCGCTGATGCTCGAGCTCGAGACCAGCGACCAGGACTCGTTCCGCCTCGAGGTCCTCGCCCGTGAGGACGCAGGCCCGCAAGCTCCCGGTGAATCACGGTTCTTCTCGGTGTTCGTGCGCAACGCAGGCCAGGGCCACGTGCGCACGTCCGAGGAGCACGGCCTCGCTGCGATGACGCTCGCTTCGCTCATCTCCACGAACGAGACCGAAGATCGCGCTCGACTGCTCACGTCTCTCACGAGGCGCGTCGAGCACGAGGAAGGCCCCGCCGTCCCCGTCTGACGACGGCGGTGCGGGGGCGCAGCGGTGTCGCAGGTAGAAATTCAGCTCGGACACCTCTGTAACAACCGCTGCGTGTTCTGTGTGTCGGGGCTCGAGACCTCGCTGGGTCGCGCGCGCCCGATGCCCGTCGTGCCGCTCGTCACCGAGGTCGAGCGCGCGCACGCCGCGGGTCACAAGCGCATCACGCTGCTCGGCGGCGAGCCCACGCTGCAGCCAGGTTTCCTCGAGGTCGTGAGCACCGCGGCGCGCCTCGGCTTCGAGGAGATCGTCGTCTTCTCGAACGGCGTGAAGACGGCGCGCGCGGCCTTCATCGACGAGGTCCTCGCGACCGGCGGGCGCATCACGTGGCGCCTGTCTTTTCAGGGCGCGACGAAGGACGCGCACGAGCGCACGACCCGCAAGCCCGGCTCCTTCGATCGGTTGGTGCGCACGCTCGAGGCCCTCGCCGCTCGCAAGCAGCGCATCACCGTCAACATGTGCGTTGTGAGCTCGAATTATGAGAGTGTGGGCGACTTCGCGACGCTCTTGCATCCGTACGGTGTTTCGCAGCTCCACCTCGACATGGTGCGGCCGCTCGACGCCGGCGAGCGCACCGAGCGCGAGCTCCGCGACATGATGCCGCGCTACACCGAGATGGTGCCGGCGCTCACGCGGATGGTCGCTGCGTTCCCCGACGGCTTCGATCTCAACATCGGCAACTTCCCCTACTGCGTGGCGCCTGCGCTCGCGCCGTGGATCCACCACGACGGCGAGCACACGATGACCGTCGCGGTCGACGGCGACGCGACGCTCTCCGAGCCGTGGGACAAGTACGAAACCAAGCGCCGCGACAAGCTCTACGGGCCCGACTGCGACGCCTGCATCTTTCGCGGTCGCTGTAACGGTGTCTTCGAAACCTACGCTGGGTTTTACGGTCTCTCCGAGCTTCGGCCGGTGACTCCCGCGGCGCTCGCGGCAGCCGATCCTTCGCAGCGTCTCTTCGAACTCCACCTCGCGCCGCTCTTCGCTCGCATCCGCGACGGCGCCGGCGTCGGGATCGCGCGCGCCATCGCGACCGCCCCCGACGCCGTCACGCTGTCGTGGCAAGCGACCGCGCAGCACGAGCCGCTCGTCGTCACGCTGCGACCTCGCGCGCACGGCGGTCGCCAGCGCTCGCTCCTGCGCGAGGCGAACGCCCCCGCCGCGCTCTACGATGCTTTTACGCTGTATAAACAATCCGCGCCGCGCGACCCAGCGTTCGCGCTCGAGGCCGCGCGCGCTCTCGCGGCGCTCCTCGCGCCGCTCGGGCCCGTTCATCCCGTCGGTGACGACCTCGTCGTGCCGCTCGCGCGCTCGGTCGCTGCGCGCCTCGCGCGGCTCCGCAGGGCCGCGCCCCACGGTGAGCTCACCCTCCTCGAGGTCGTCGCGGCGCGCGACGGCTCGCGCGCCGAGGCCCGCTTTCGGAGCCCGACCAACGAGCTCGCGACCGTCTGGCTCGAGGAGCGCGCCGGTCGACCCTCGGGCGGGTACAAAGTCCCCGAGGGCGTCGCGCCGACCGAGGCGCTCGTCGCAGGGCTACGCTCGGTCGTTCGCGCGCTCGGGGTTGCGACGAGCGGCCCGCGAGACAGCGAGCGCGGCGCCGGCGACGAGCAAGAGCCACGCAGCTGAGGTCCCGTCACCCGAGCGCGGCGTGGAGCACGAGCAGCCGTCGTCATCGCTCGCCCCGCCGTTGCCCGTCCCGCCCGTGCCGCCCGCACCCGTGCCGCCCGCGCCGCCGGTCGCGTTGCACGTGTCGGTCTGGAGCAGCTCTTTCTGCGCGGCCCACGGTCCAGGACAAACCTCGCTCACCGTGCTCGCGGCCTCGCAGCTCGGGTCCGGGCCGACGAGGCACGACACGTGATGGATCGGCTCGAAGGTCGCGCCCTCGTCGAGGCTCTTGCCGACCGTGAAATCATCGAAGGCCTCGCGGCCGCACGCGTAGAGCGCGCTCGGCGTCCACGTGAGGCATCGCACGTGGAGCTCGCTCAGCTTCGTGAACGCGTAGTCCGAGGTGCTCGCCTTGTGCAGGCCGTCGTCGGGGCCGCCGACGACGATCTTCGATCCGTCGGGAGACAGCGCGAAGCCGAGCAGCGAGCCCTGCGCCTCGAAGACGGTCGACCACGTGTCGCCGCCGTCGTGCGTGACGACGAGCTTCCCCGCGAGCGACGCGAGTCGCACGTAGACGGTCTGCGGATCGACGGGATCGATCGCCGCGATGTACGGGCCCGAGTCGTTGGCGCTGCCCATGATGGGCTTGAGCTGCCAGTTCGCGCCCGCGTCGGTCGAGACCGCGAGCATCCCGACGTAGTCGTTGCCCGTGATCTGAAACCCGCTGAGGTAGAGCAGGTCCTCGTCCGTGGGCGCGGCGTCGAGCGTGAGCCCGAGAAAATCCGACGGCAGCGCGACTCCGAGCTTGCTCCAGGTTACAGCGCTGTCCGTGCTCTTCCACACCTGGGTGTCGAACATGCTCGACCCGAGGCCGTCGCTGCTCATCGCGATCGCGTGCGACGGATCGCCCTTCATCGCGGACACATCGACGAAGTAGCGATCGGTGAGATCGCCGCCGACGAACGCGTAGCTGCACCCGTCGGGGCTCGAGATCGAGAGCCCACCGAAGACGCCGACGACGAGCGCGCCCGAGTCCACGAGCGCGATCGGCGGATCGAGCATGCCGCCATACCCGACGGCGTCTTCACACGCCCACGTCCATTTGCCGCCGGCGTCCCGCGTTTGGATGAGGCCGTACGTGGTCTCGACCGCGATGTGGGTCTCGTCGTCCTTCGCCACGACGAGCTGCTGAGCGTCGGGGAACCGACCGTTCGCGTGCGCCGTCGAGAGCCCCACGCCAGCGAGCGCGAGGCCCGCGGAGCCCAGCGCGACGAGAGCGCGCGTGGTCTTCACGGCACCCCCAAATACGTGAGGAGGTCGGCAAGATCCTGATCGCTGAGGAGCTCCTCCGAGAAGGGCGGCATCTGTCCTCCATACCCGAAGAAGGTCCCATGACGGGTCTTCTCGACGAACACGAGCCTCCGATCTTCATCGCTGTAGTCAGGCGAAGGGTGCGCCGCGAGCGTGGCGTCGGGCAGCTTCGGCGCGGTGTCGGCGAGCGCGCCCGCGCCGGTCGACTTCGCGCCGTGACAGCTCGCGCACGCGTTCTCGTAGACGCCCGCGCCGCGGGTCGCATCACCTGCTTCCGGGTTCACGATGGGCGCGATCGTGAAGGGCTGCGCGGTCGCGTCTCCGCCGTCCTCGAGCGACTCGAGGTACGCATAGATAGCCTCGGCCTCGGTCTCGTCGCCGGCCCAGGGCGTGTCCGCGAGCATGAAGTAATAGCGGCAGTCGTTCACCGCCCCGAGCAACGTGAGCTCTTTGCCACCCCAATACGAGGGACGCAGCGTCGCGCCCGCGAGCGGCGCACCGGCGAGGATCGTGTCGCCAGCGTCGTCGGCGTGCGCCGCGTGGCAGGTCGCGCACGAGAACGTGTTTCGCTCGACGCCCGTGAGCGTCGGATCTTGGAAGAGCTCGGCGCCGTGCTCGGCCGCGGTCTTGTCGACGACCTCGGTCTCGGGGTCGGGGCACGCGCCGATTGCCAGCGCGAGCGCCACGCAGCCGAGAGCGAGCCCGGCGCGGAACACGAACGCGTGCCTCATCGCAGCACCTGCCCTTCGCGCAGGAGGATCGCGTCGGGGTAGACGCCGACCGGCGTTGTTTTGACGATGTCTAATGAATCGTCGAGCTGAATGACTTGCCCGGCGGTCTTCTTGTCGCCCTCGCAGACGACGGCGTACCCGCCGGCGGCCTGCAGCGTCACGATGTGCGGCAGCTCGCACTCGTCCCCGGTGAAGGTGCGAACCTGGTTCGGCTCGACCCCGTCGAGATCGACGACGACCAAGCTGTCGGGCTGCTGCGTGACCACCGCGAGCTTCGACCCGTCTGGGCTGAAGACCGGAAAATACGGCGCGCCCAGCATGACGACGGTCTTTGAATCGTCGAAGGTGTCGGTCTCCGTGTCGAAGAAGCGCAGGTCCTTCGACACGGTGTCGGAGACCACGACCCAGCGATCATCTGGCGAGAGCGTCGCGACGTAGGGCCCGTAGATCGGCGAGCCGAAGCCCGAGACGCCGGGCCCGACGTCGAAGAGCTCGACCGGCGTGTCCGTGGCCGAGAGATCGACGCGCGCGATTTTGTCCTCGCCGTAGCATGCGACGTAGAGCCGATCGCCGCTCGGCGCGGTCATCGCGAGCCCGTGCGGCGCCACGCACACCGTGATGAGCCGGGGGATCGGCGACCCCGTCGGCGCGAGCGTCGTCGGGTCGACGAGCGCCACCGTCGAGCGCGCAGCCTGGATATCGTCAGGGTTTTGCGTCGCGCGCAGCAGGTCGAAATGGGACGTCACGAGCCTCGAGCCGTCGGCCGAAATCAGAATGTCGCCAGGGTTCCGGTCGACCCGCACCTGTCCGACGATCGAGAGGTCCGAGGTTCGGAGCTTCTGCACGTAGCCGATCTGCTGACTCGAGCCGTGCGCTGCGTGCGGTCCCGTGGCCCCGACGAGCGGGTACGACAGCCCGATGTACGCGAACTCCGGGTCGTTGCTGCTCATCGTGATGTGGTGGGGACCGTCGAGATCGACCGGGTTGCGGCCGACAGGGCGCACCGCGATGCGCTCGCCCGTCGCCAAGTCGATCACGCTCACCGTGTCCGAGTAGCTGTCGGTGACCAGCGCGACCTCGCCGTCGGGGTACGCGATGGGCTCGACCCTATCGGGGTAAGCCTCGCCCTCGTAGGGGAGGTAGTTCTCCTCGATGATCGGATCGGGCGTGCACGCGACCCCGGCGAGCGCAAAAAGAGCCGCAGCACGATTCGTCGCGCGGACGTTAAGCACACGGAAACATACCGCCTGACGGCGGGAAGCGCACACCGAACCCTAGGGGGCCGAACTTTCAGGGGTTGCAAGGGTGCCTCGCGTCGGGTAACCCCGCTCGGCTTCTAATGGGCTCAGCACGCTCCCTCGTCATCGTCGAGTCTCCGGCCAAGGCTCGGACCATCGCAAACTTCCTCGGGAAGGATTTCGTGGTCGAGTCGTCGATCGGCCACATCCGCGACTTGCCGCGAAGCGCGAGCGAAATCCCGCCGCCCTACAACAAAATGAAGTGGGCGCGCCGGCTCGGCGTCGACGTCGAGAACGGCTTCAAGCCGCTCTACCTCGTCGACGCCGACAAGAAGACGCACATCGCGCGCCTCAAAGACCTGCTCAAAGACTCGAAAGAGCTCTACCTCGCGACCGACGAAGATCGCGAAGGCGAGAGCATCGCGTGGCATTTGCTCGAGGTGCTGAAGCCGCGCGTCCCGGTGAAGCGCATGGTCTTCCACGAGATCACGCCGACCGCGATCCAGCACGCGATCGCGCATCCGCGCGACGTCGATCGCCGCCTCGTCGACGCCCAAGAGGCTCGCCGCATCCTCGATCGCCTCGTCGGCTACGAGGTCAGCCCCGTCCTCTGGAAGAAGATCCGCCGCGGCCTCTCCGCCGGCCGCGTCCAGAGCGTCGCGACCCGCGTCATCGTCGAGCGCGAGAAGCAGCGGATGAGCTTCGTGAAGACGAATTATTGGGGGATTGATGCACTCTTCGGCGCTGGGGCCACCGCCCCCGCGGAGAGCAAGGATCAGCCCCAATCCTTCCCCGCCGCCCTCGTGGGCGTGAACGACAAGCGCGTCGCCACGAGCAAGGATTTCGACGACCGCGGCAACCTCACGCGGCCCAACACGATCCGCCTCGACGAGGCCGCCGCGCGTGCGCTCGCCGCGTCGATCGTCGGCACCTCGCTCAAGGTCGAGTCCGTCGAGCGCAAGCCGAGCCGGCGCTCGCCCGCAGCGCCGTTCATGACCTCGACGCTCCAACAAGAGGCCAGCCGCAAGCTTCGCTTCAGCGCGAAGCGCACGATGCAGGCCGCGCAGCACCTCTACGAGTCGGGCTTCATCACGTACATGCGTACCGACTCGACGCAGCTCTCGACGGCAGCGCTCACGACGTCGCGCGCGCTCATCGAGCGCCTCTACGGCCTCGAGTACCTGCCGAAGGAGCCGCGCATCTACACGAAGAAGGTGAAGAACGCGCAGGAGGCTCACGAGGCGATCCGCCCCGCTGGCGAGACCTTCAAGCACCCCGAGGAGGTCGCGCGGCTCATCGGCTCCGACGAGGCTCGCCTCTACGAGCTCGTGTGGACGCGCACGATCGCCTCGCAGATGACGGACGCGCTCGGCGAGAGCGTCCAGGTGAAGATCGTCGGCAACACGACGAAGAGCGAGCGGGTCGAGTTCGCGGCGAACGGCTACAGCCTGATTTTCCCGGGCTTCCTTCGCGCCTACGTCGAGGGCAGCGACGACCCGGCCGCCGAGCTCGAGAGCCGCGAGCGACACCTCCCGAGGCTCGCCGACGGTCAGCAGGTGCCAGTCCTCTCCGCCGACCCGAAGCCCCACGAGACGCAGCCGCCGGCCCGCTTCACCGAGGCCAGCCTCGTCCAAAAGCTCGAGGAGCTCGGCGTTGGCAGGCCCTCGACCTACGCGTCGACCATCAGCACGATCATCGAGCGCGGCTACGTCTGGAAGAAGGGCGCGGCCCTCGTACCGAGCTTCACGGCCTTCGCGGTTGTGCAGCTCCTCGAGCGGCACTTCGACAAATTCGTGGACTACGCCTTCACCGCCAAGATGGAGGACGAGCTCGACGCCATCGCCGAGGGCGAGCAGACCGTCGTGCCCTGGCTCGAGCGTTTTTACTTCGGCGCTGGCGGCCCGCGCACCGAGCGGCTCCCCATCGACGGCGACCACTCTCTCGAGAAGGTCGGGCTGAAGAGCCTCGTCGAGGAGGGGCTGGACCTCATCGACGCGCGCGCCATCAACTCGATCACGTTGGGCAAAGACCCGCAGGGGCGCGACGTGGTCGTGCGCGTGGGCCGCTACGGCCCTTACCTCGCCCGCGAAGAGACGATGGCGCGCATCCCGCTCGACATGCCGCCCGACGAGCTCACCCTCGAGAAGGCCATCGAGCTGCTCGACGCCCCGCAGGACGACCGCGTCCTCGGTGTGGACGAGGCCTCCGGCAAGACCGTCTACGTCAAGAAGGGTCGCTACGGGGCGTACGTCCAACTCGGTGAGCGCGAGGGTAAGGACGACAAACCCAAGACTTCGTCGCTGCGGCCCTCGATGTCCCCCGACACGGTCACGCTCGAGGAGGCTCAGCGGCTGCTCTCATTGCCGCGGCTCGTCGGCGCCGACCCGAAGACCAACCAGCCGATCGAAGCTCTCTACGGTCCCTATGGCCCGTACATCCGACGCGGCGGCAAGGACAGCCGCAGCCTGGCGAGCGACGAGGAGGTCTTCACCATCGGTGTCGACGCGGCGAGCGCCCTCTTCGATCAGCCGAAGACGCGCGCGCGGCGCGCCGCTCCCGAGCCCGTCAAGACGATGGGCAACGACCCTGTCTCGGGCCAGCCGGTGAAGATCTTCCAGGGGCGCTTCGGCTACTACGTGACCGACGGGACGACGAACGCCACGCTCCGGCGCGACGATGCCCCCGAGACTCTCTCCGACGATCGCGCCTTCGACCTCTTGAAGCAGCGTCGCGAAAAGGATGCTGAAGAGGGCGGCTCGAAGGGTGGGCGCGGCCGACGCGGCGGTCCCAAGCGTGGCGGCCCGAAGCGCGCTGCGGCGCCGGTGAAAGACGACTCCGCCGAGGTCGCTGCGCCGAAGAAAGCCTCGCGGCCCCCCAAGGCCAAGGCTGCTCCGAAGGTCGCAGCACCCAAAAAGACCGCAAAGAAGCCTGCCGCCAAGAAGCCCGCCACCAAGAGCCCGAAGAAGGCAGCGAAGCGCACGGCGAAGTCCGACGACTAGCCGTCAGCCGCGTCGCAGCCATCGTTTGCGTCACAAACGGCCGGGTCCTCGCTACCCGGCGGGGATGAAACTTGGCACTTCGTCGATAAGCGCTGGGATGAAGCGGCGTGAGTGGCTCCTCGGTGGGTCCGCGGTTTTGCTCGCGTCGGCGTGCGGCGCGAAATCCGACAAGCCCGCCGCGGTCGCGACCTCAGAGGTCGTGCAGCCTCAGCCAGTGCAGGCGCCGCCTCCACAGCTGCTCGGCGTCGAGCTCGCGACCTCCCCGAAGCTGATCGCGGCCGACAAGGAGGCTTCGATCTTCCTGCGCGTCCGAGTGAAGGGCCTGGCGATCGACACGGGGACGCGACCCACCCTGAACCTCGTGCTCGTGGTCGACACGTCGGGCTCGATGGAGGGCTCTGCGATCGAGCGCGCGAAGGCCGCGTGCGCGACGCTGGTCGAGGCCATGCGCGACGGCGACATCGTGTCAATCGTGACGTTCGGCGCGCGGCCGCATGTCATCGTGCCCTCGTCCGTTCTCGACAAAAAAGCGCGAGCCTCGGCCGCACAGGCGATTTCGGCGATCGTCGCGGAGGGGACGACCGACATGGCTGGGGGCCTCACCGAGGGCTTGAATCAGGCTCGTGCTCACCTGCGGTCGGACGGCATCAACAGGATGGTGCTCGTCGGTGACGGCGTGCCCAACGATCCCGCTCCGATCGGCCCGCTCGCTGACCAGGCGAAGCAGATGGGGATCGCGATCACGACGCTCGGGCTCGGTCCGGACTTCGACGAGACGTTGATGGCTTCGGTCGCGCAGCGCTCGGGAGGCAGCTTCCACTTCGTCGATGACGCCTCGAAGGTCGCGACCGTCTTCGAGCGTGAAATCACACGTCTCGATCGGCTGGTCTCACGCAGCACCGCCGTGGCGCTCGTCCCCGGCCCCGGCGTGGCGATCGAGGACGTCGTCGGCTGGCCCGAGCAGGTCTCCGGCCGGGGTGTGTACTTCGACCTGGGGTCCCTCAGCGAAGGTGATCAGCGCGACGCGATCGTGAAGGTTCGGGTCTCTGCCCATCGCAATGGCAGCAAGGCCGAGCTCGTCGACGCCACCATCAGCTATGTGCAGGCGGTCGCGGGTGCCTCGATGGAGGTCACGCAGTTCGCGTCACTCCAAGTCACCTCGGATGCCGCCGCTCTCCAAGATGCGACCGTCCCCGAGATCGAGCATCAAGCCGCCCGCCTCACCGTCGCCGATGGCATCGTGACCGCGATCGCCTCCGCCCGCGCTGGCGACGTCGCCGGGGCCAAGACCAAACTCGACCAAGTCGTCCAACTCGCGGCGCGCGCCGGCAAGCAATTCGACGACAGCGACCTCCTCGCCAAGGCGACCGAAGCGAAGCAACTCAAGAAGACGGTCGCGTCGCTGGCTCCGCCGCCGGTAGCGGAAATTGACGCGACGGGTGGCCGTCAACCGCAGCCAGCCCCCATGACGCCAGCCGCCGCCATGGAGGTGCGTGGCGCGCACGGCAACGCAATGGATGAAATTCAAGGTCTTTGACCATGAATTGACTTCGTCAAGGGGGCTGCTGTGTTGCCTCCGAGACGACAATCACTCGCCAACCCGCCCGAAGTCGTGTTACTAACGCGGCCCATCATGAACCGGACGCTCTACTCCTCCCTCCTCGTTGCTGTTGTCGCGCTCGTTGGCTGTGGCGACGAAGCCGGCACTGGCTCTGGCTCGAACTCCGCCGCCAAGAGCGGTGGCTCCGCCAAGACCTCCAGCTCGGCTCCCGCCGCTGCCTCGACTCCCGCCCCCGCCACCACGACCGCCGCTCCCGCTGGTTCGGGCTCGGCCGCTGCCGGTGGCGCGATGCCCAAGGTCTGCGAGGACTACCTCGCCAAGATCAAGGAATGCGGCGGCAAGAACGACGCTGCCAAGACCGCCATGGAAATGGTCGACAAGTCCTTCCGCGATTCGCTCGCCCAGCAGAAGGACGACGCGGCGAAGGAAATGATCTGCAAGACCTCGCTCGACGCTTGGGAAAAGACCCCCAACCCGGCTTGCAAGTGATTTGAGCGCCCCGTCGGGGGCGCTTGATCCATCCAGGCTGTTTCAGCACCGAGCGTCTTCCCGGGGACACCACGTCCCCGGCCCTGGATCGTCTTCCAGACCTAGCTCGGCCGCCCAACAGCAAAGCTTGTTGCTTATTGTTCGCGGAACTTCTCTTCGAGATCGCCCTTGTGGGCGAGCGTATCAAACCACGGCTTTCGGGCTGCTAGCTGCAGGGGTTGCGCTACAGACCTTCGAACGCCGATGGGTCGGCTAGGTATGCCTTGAAAGACCCCATCAGCTTCGAGATGTGCCACCCATCGACCCAACGATGATCGATGGTCGCGCAGATCGGCAGGATGGGTCTTATCTCCACGCGGCCTTGCACTGCCACGGGCTTTTCGGTGACTTCACCGACGAGCACCAGGATGGGGACTTTGTACATCCAGGCGAGTGGGGCGAAGCCCATGGGGAGCCCGAACATTCCAACGCTGGTCACCATCGCGCTCCCGAAAGGCGAGCTGCGTAGGGCAAGGGCATCGATGCCCTTGTCGAGGTCTCCGGCGATGAACGCTGAAAGGTGCAGCGCAGCCCGAAGCAGGTGCTTCGGTAGCGCTTCCATCACGTTCTTGGACTTCGCGAGGTCAGCGTCCTGACCATTCTTCTGCGCGCGAGCTCGCCGCTCGAGTTCGTCCGCAATGGCGCCTGCCGTCTTCTCGTCTGCGCTCCGAATCTTCACGCCGCTCAGGTCTTTGCCTGCGGCTACGGAGGTGATGAAGAAGATGTCCACCGAGTCTCGGGGGAGAGCGAACCCACCGAGCAGCCGAACATTGAGGTCCGGCACCTGGCGAATCCCGAGCGCAAGCGCTCGCCCGACGGCGTGCGTGACCGTGACCTTCCGCCCGGCGGCGCGCTCGCGGTTGATGAACGCAAGAACCGGCGTCGCATCCAGCTCCAGCGAGCCGTAGATTTGTGGGTCGTTGGGGGCCGTCCACATCGCGTCGGCGATGCGTCGCCATCCGCGCAAGCGGGTGCGGCCGACCGTGCTCATCCGCGACCGCGGACGATGGGAAGGTCGAGGTCGAGCTCGTCGAGCGTGGTGGGTGGAACGACGGGCTCCTTGGGGCGAGCGGTCGGCCGCTCGCTCTTCGGCGGACGAGCAGCCGGCAACGCGGGCTGCGTCGGCTTCTCGTGTTTGTTCTCGGGGCGCAAACGCTTGCCGCTGCCGGGCTTGGTGTCGCTGTCGAGGAGCGCGGGTGGAGCACCATCCAAAGCATCGCTCGGCTGCGGTCGGGTGCCCGTCGCGACGGCCTGCGCTTCGCGGACGAGATTCTCCAACTCCTCGACCAGGATGCTCGCTTCGTCGGCAGAATCAGCGAAGACGGCGAGGCGGATGGACTTCGCCATTGCGCGAAGCATTCGGGCCATCGCCGAAGCTTCCTCAGCTGCCGGCTCGTTGGCGCGGGACTCGGCCCAGCCCTCGAGCTCGTCCGCCCAGACGTCGGCGTCCAGGCACCGTTCCTCCACGTCCTCGTTGGTCAAATGCGGCCTCTTCTTGGGGAACAGCGAATCGCCGAAACGTAGCTCGGCGCTGGCACTCCGCCAACGCCAGTCTATCACGAAGCTCGATTCGGCTGGTTTCGACGGCGAAATCGGATTGGTTCGCGAACCCCGAGCCAGCGAAAGCCTGCGGAAGGTTGACGACCCGTCGCTTAACCTCGATCCTTTCGAAACGAGCGTCTTATGCCCCTAGCAAATCACCTTGCGCGTACGACTTGGCCAGCCCTGTTGCTGGTAATTCTCGGTGCCTGCGCCAAGGGCACGAGCATCACGGGTGGGGGCGGCTCGGGCGCGAGCACGTCGGACGGAGGCAGCTCGTCGAGCACAGGCGGCTCCGCAGGCTCGGAGAACACGGGAGGCGACCACCCGTGCACCGCAGAGGTCTGCAACGGCATCGACGATGACTGTAACGGCGTTAAAGACGATCCGTCGGTGGTCGACGACAACCCGTGCACCACGGAGTTCTCCGGTGCGTGCTCGAACGGCCGGACGCACTGTGACAACGGCACCGAGACCTGCGTGCCCGACGTCGCGCCGGGGAGTCAGCCCGAGATCTGCAACGGGCTCGACGACGACTGCAACAACCTCATCGACGACACCGACGTCGCCATGGCGTGTTGGGACCAGAACCCCAACGCCGTGAACGTGGAGAGCTGGGATTGCAATCTCGGCACGTGCTCGATCGCGACCTGCGCTGCGGGGACGTCGGACTTGGACGGGCAGCTCGCGAACGGCTGCGAGTGCGACTCGGACACCCAGCTCGGTGCGTGCGACATGAACGCGACCACCTCGGTTCTCGTCGGGACGTCGCTCGCGCTCAGCGGCGTCGTCGAAGACCCGCTCGGTGGCGACTGGATCACCTACTCGTTCGAGGTCCCTCCGGTCGGGCAGAACTATCACCCGAAGATCGAGCTCACCAACAACGCCGGTGGGCTCTACACGATGGATGTGATGGTCGACTGCATGGGTAACGCAGCCGGCTGCGCGACGACGGGCGGAGCGGTCAACGACGAGGTCGGAATCAACGTCGCGGTTTGGGAGCAGAACTTCCAAGGATACGACGGACTCGCTGGCTGCTGCTCCGACGACACCCCGCGCGCAGGCATCGTCAACGTCGTGATTCGACGAACCGCGACGACTGGCCCGACGTGTTCGGAGCGCTACACGGTCACCGCGTCGAACCTCTGAGGCCCACGCTTACGGGCAATATCGGCTCGCTGGGTCGACGCTGTTGCACGTGCTGAGCGACGCGTTGGCTCCTTGCGCGACGCTCACGGTTTCGATGTGGATGTGCGGCCCGGACGAGCAGCCCGAGTTGCCCGAGTAAGCGAGCAGCTCACCCTGATCGACGTGCACGCCGTTCGAGATGCCGGGCGGCAGCGAGTCGATGTGCAGGTAGTAGACGTAGAAGTCGTGCGACGGGTCGTTCGGGTCGCCGCAGTCGCTCTTTACTTTGACGTAGTTAAAGGAGTTCCAGCACTGCTGCGAGCACCCGTTGTTGTAGCAATTGGGGAACCCGAGCGCGCTGCCCACCACCGTGCCGGAGATGCCCGCGTAGATGGGGGTGCCGATCGCGGTGCCGTAGTCGCGACCGTAGTGCGAGCCGCCGCCACCACACGCCGAGTAGGCTTGCGTCAGCGCTCCCGGGGGCTCGTTGACGCAGCACTCGGAGCTCGCGGGCGCGCATGCGTCGGCGACCCCGGGAGGCATCACCTGACAGCCGTTGGGGCACGTCGTCGAGCTCGCCGTCGAGCCGTTCTGGCAGTCGTAGAGCGTGTTCGGATCACCCGATCCGAGTGAGGCCCCGCAGTATGCGCCGTTCCCCGAGCTCGCGTTGACGCAGGGATCTCCCGTTGGTTTGCAGCTGTCTGGTGTGCCTGGGGGCTGAACCTGGCAGCCCGCGGTGCAGAGCTCGGTCGATGACGTCACACCGTTCGCGCAGTGATAGAGGCGCTGAGCATCACCGCCGAGGAGCGAGCCTCCACAGTAGGCGCCGTTGCCGAATTGAGCGGAAGCGCACGGATCCGCGGCTGGCGTCGTGCACGCGCTGTTCTCGCAGCCCGCTGGGCAAGGCGTGACCGAAGACGTCGCGCCGCCGGCGCAGCTGTAGAGGCTCGCGTGATCGGCCAAGCCGCCGAGCTCCGTGCCGCAGTGATCCCCGTCGCTCGCGCCGAAGCACGGGTCGTCAGGAGGGTTCACGCTGCCGCCCGAACCGCCGACTGGGAGCGCGCCGCCCGAGCCGCCCGCGGGCGCTCCGCCGTTCGTGCTCGAGCCGCCGACCCCGCCCGTCGAGCCGCCGACACCCGCTGCTCCGCTGCTCGACGTCGAGGCGCCGCTGCCGCCACCTCCAGACGTGTCCGAGTCGCCGCAGCCGAGGTCGAGCAGGACGAAAACTCCCAGCAAAACACCTGCTCGTTTCACACGACAACGATAGGGGAATCGTCGGTGCCTGTCCCCGTGAACGTGGCTTGCGTGTCGCGGAGCTGGCAGCTAACGATGCGCGCCATGGCTGAGCGCGACATCCTTCAGGCGCTGTCCGCGCTCGGGTTCAACCTCAACGAGAGTCGCGCGTACGCGTCGCTGCTCGTGCTCGGCGCCTCGACTGGGTACGAGGTCGCGCAACACTCGGGCATCCCGCGATCGGCCGTTTACACGGTGCTTCGCAAGCTCGTGTCCGGCGGCGCAGCTCGGCGCGTGCCAGGCCCTCCGGAGCGCTTCACCGCGACCTCTCCCGACACGCTCGTCGCTCACTTGAAGAAGCGGCTCGAGGCTTCCTCTGTGGCGTTGCGAGAGGCCGCCGCCGCGCTCGCCCCTGCGAGCACGACGCCCGATGCCTTCAGCGTGCAGGGCTACGAGCGCATCATCGAGGAGGCGAGCACGATCGTGCACGGGGCTGCGCACACGCTCGTCATCAGCGGTTGGCCCCGAGAGCTCGTTCGACTCGAGAGTGAGATCGAGCGCGCGGTGGCTCGCGGTGTCTACGTCGTCGTGTTCTCGCACGCGGCTCTACCCGAGGGATTGCGCGGGGTCCGCTTCAGCTACGGCCTCGCCGAGAGCGACCTCGAGGCCTTCTGGCGTCATCGCCTGGTGGTGATCGCGGATGATGCGCGGAGCCTCCTCAGCGCGACCGAGCTCGCCGATTCGGACCGCGCCGTGGTGAGCGACACGGTGGCGATCGCCGAGGTCGCGGTCAGCCAGATCGCGCTCGACATCACGTTGCTCTCGCAGCGGCACAAACACGATGCGGGGCCAGTGCTCGCGAAGATCCTGGGCGATCGCATCGGCAGGCTCGACACGCTCCTCGCCAAACGCGACGTCCCCGAGCTTGCGGGCTCCGCTTGAGGCAGCTCGCCGCGCGATGCGTTCGTGTCATCCTCAGAAGACTCAAAGGATTGGGGGCAAAATGAAGTCGTTCGCTGTCGGCGCCGTGACGTGCATCGGGCTCTTGGGGTGTTCTTCGGAGCGCGGTTCGCATGCAGACGCGGAGGTCGCTGTCTCGCAGCCGTCCTCGTCGTCGAGTGAGACCGCCGAGGCTCTCCCACGACATTCGCAGGCAGACGACTTCAAGCTGCCCGCCGTCATGGGGGTCGCGCTCGGCCAGCCGTGCGACGCAACGACCGACTGGAAGTGCGGCAAGAACAACTTCGCTTCGATCGAAGAGTCGCCGAACCACTACGTCGGCGAACCGCTGAAGCCACCGTGTGAGTTCGTCCCTGTCGAGTCGAAGAACAACGGCTACGCGGCTTCGGCGTGCGTGGCGGACGACCACTTGCTGATCGCGCTCGATTGCCTCTACTGCCGCATGCCGTCGAATTCGATCCTCCACGCGAGGATAAGCATGCTCACCGCGGAGCAGCAGAAGCGGCTCTTCGACTCGCTGCAGTTGACCGGGTCACCGCCGACGAACGCCGCTGAGTGGCGCAGCGCGATCGCGCGCAACCGAGCGCAGAGCCACTGACGCTCGCGGCGAGTCTCAGCCGCGCGCCCAGATGCGGGCCATCCAAGCCTCCACCGCCTCGGACGTGCGAGGGATCGAGCCGGAGAGGTTGCGCATCCCCGTCTTCGTCACGAGGACGTCGTCTTCGATGCGGACGCCGATCCCCCGATAGCGCTCGGGCACCGTGAGATCGTCGGGCTGAAAATACAGGCCCGGCTCGATGGTGAGCACCATGCCCGGCTCGAGCTTCCCGTAGCGGTAGACCTCTTGCCGAGCCTTCGCGCAGTCGTGGACGTCGATGCCGAGCATGTGGCTCGTGTTGTGGAGCGTGTAGCGCTTCTGCAGCTGTTGATCGGGTTCGAGCGCGCGGTCGACGTCGTCGAGGAGGCCCATGGCCTTGAGGCCCTCGGCGAGGACGCGCTGTGCGACGCGGTTCGGCTCCATGAAGTCGACGCCCGGCTTCACCGCGCGGAGCGCGGCAGCCTGAGCCTTCGCCACGAGGTCGTAGACCTCACGCTGCTCTTTGGTGAACTTGCCCGAGATCGGCACGGTGCGCGTGATGTCCGCGGTGTAGAGCTTCTTGCCCTCGATGCCGGCGTCGAGCAGCAAGAGATCCGATCGACGGAGCTTCGCGTCGTTGCGCGTCCAATGCAGGATGCAAGCGTTCGCGCCGCTCGCTGCGATCGTCCCGTAGCCGACGTCGTTGCCCTCGACTCGGGCGCGCAGGTTGAAAATTCCCTCGACCTCGCGCTCGGTCTTCGCCGTGCGGAGCGTGCGAATCACGTCTTCGAAGCCGCGCTTCGTCGAGGCGACGACCTTCTCGAGCTCCGAGATTTCCTTGTCATCCTTGATCAGCCGCACCTCGGAGAGGAACTCGGCGAGCTCGCGGTCGGCGCTCGCGCGCGGGTGCTTCACCGCCTGATCGACGCGCTCGCTGAAGCCCGTGAGCACGCGCACGCGCGCTCGGTTCTTCGGCCGCTGCATCTCTTCGAGGTACTGCGCGAGCTCGGGCAGGCCGCGGCACTCGTCGACCCCGAAGCGGACCTTGCTCTCGGCGACGCCGAGGCGCGCGCCGACCCAGAGCTCACCCTTCGCGTGGTCGGTGAAGAAGGTCTTGTCGGAGCGCCCTGGGTTCGGCTCGACGAAGAGGACGTGCTTGTGTCCGCCACGCGCCTTCGGCTCGAGGACGAGGACGCAGTCGGGCTCGACGTTGCCCGTCAGGTAGAAGAAGTCGCTGCCCGGGCGGAAGCGATAATACGTGTCGTTCGCGCGGACCTTCTCGTGGCCCGTCGGGATGACGAGGTAATCGCCAGGGAATTTGTGCGAGAGCGTGCGGCGTCGCCTCGCGAAGGCTTCGACGTCCTCGATGGGCGCGGGCGGCGTCGTGTCGCGAGGCTGCCAGCCCTTCATCATGAAGGCGACGAGCGCGTCCGGGTGCTGCGGCGGCGCCTTGAATTTCGCCTTCTTCTCGGGCGTTCGCTTCACACGGGTGCGAGAGCTCTGCTCTTTGGCGGGAGCCTCGGGGACGAAATCGGCGCGCTTCATGACGGGTGCGTGGATCAAAGCATCGATTTCGCACCGAACCAAGCCATGCGCGTGGGCCACGCGCGGTTCGCGTGGCGGTTCACGTCAGCGGGCGAAACGCAGCCTCCCGCGCGATGTAAGGGACGTAGCGAAAATCGCGGATGCCGCCGACGCGATCGCCCTCCCACGAGAGCAGCACGAAATAGGACGGCGTCGTGGCCGCACCGACGAAGGCCGCGAGGACCAAGCGACCCTCGAGCTCGCCGGGCTGCAGGCGAACGTCCTCTTTTTCGTAGCGCGCGAAGTACATGCCCACCTGCTTGCCGCGCCGCTGCGTCTTCGAGACGAGGTCGAGTTGGCAGTCGTCGGCGATGAGCGCGCGCACGCCGTCCCAATCGCGTGCGTTGAAGAGCGTCGCGTATTGCTCGAGCTTCTCGCGAGCCTCCGCCTTCCATCGATCTTCGTCGGGCGCGGCGCTCCGCAGCGCTGCGCGGCCGCGAACCAGCAGGGCCTTCACGCTCATGATGGTGGTCCCCATCGTCTCGGCGGTCTCTTCGAGGGAGTGGTCGAGGACGTCCTTCAAGATCACGGCGCTCCGTTGGCTCGTCGGCAGCGTGAGGAAGAGCGCGAGCGCGGCGCGCACGATAGAGGGATCGGGCGCGGCGTCCGCGGCGCCGAGGTCGGCGACGTCGGTGAGATCGGCGCGAGGCTCGGTCAGCTTGCGGCCGTGCGCCTTGAGAAAATCGAGGGCGGTGTTGTGCGTGATGCGGAAGAGCCACGGTCGAAGCGGCGGAGGCTCCGGCATCTGACTTAGGGCGTAGAGAGCCTTCGCGAGGGATTCTTGAACAATGTCCTCGCCATCGATCACGGAGCCCGTGAGCCGCGCCGCGTATCGATGAAGCTCGGGTCGAACGTCGTCGACGAGCGTGAGAAATGCCTCGCGAGCCCGCGCGAGCTCAGCGACCGTGTCCGTCATGGTCCCGTCCTCGCGCGTGAGCATCGCACGGGCTCAGGTCGATTCGGCGGCTCGCTTCAGATCGGCGGCGTAGGTCGCGAACGCCGCGGTGAAGTCGGGCAGGCTGCCCTTGATGAGCGGCAGCATCAGGCCGGAGAACTCCTCGCGCATCGCGAACTCGGTGCGCCCGTCCGGCCTCGGCGTCAGCGTGAACGAGCGAACCCCGCGGAACATCGGCGCCATGCCATCGCTCCACTCCATGCTCGAAGCAGGCTCGAGCTTCGTGACCGTCGGCTTGAAGACGCGCTCGGGCGCGAGCTTCACGCGGAGCTCGAGCTTTTGCCCGAGCTCGATGGGGCCCTTCACGCTCACGACGGTCGAGTTCCAAGCGCTCATGCGCTCGGCGTCGGTGAGCAGCGCCCAGATCTTGGCTGCGTCGGCGCGGATGTCGGTCGCCACCGCGTAGGTCAGGCGAAATGTGGACTCGGTCTTCTCGGCGGAGCTCGTGGTGGCTGTCATAGTCTCTCCACCGACGACGACCGAGCCGCCCCGAAGGATGCGGTCGCGTGAAGAAAAAGATCTCAGTCGGCGAGGGGGCCGGGTTCGACCGCGATCTCGTGGCCGTGGAGCCGCAAGGTCACCGCCGAGCACCCGCCGGGCGCGCCGTCCGCGTCGGGCCCGACCTTGGCCGGGGAGGTGCGGCAGTCCTCGTCGTGCTCGTCGGTGCGCAGCACCCGCGCGCCCCGTGACTCGAGCAGGGCGATGATCTCGGGGTCGGGCAGGACGACCTTGGCGTAGGGCATCGGGCCGCTCGAAACGAGGGCGACCGTTGGGCTAACAGCGTCCAAGAATCGCGCGCGCGTCGAGGTCATCGAGCCGTGGTGGCCGACGACGAGCACGTCGCTGTCGAGCTCCTTCGAGGCGCGATCGATGAGCTCGGCCTCGACGCTCGAGGACGTCGGCTCGGCCGGAGGGGCGCGCCGTACACCGCCGGTTGCATCCCCCATAAAAAGAGCTCGCACACCTCCGAGGTCGAAGCGCACGACGATCGACGCGTCGTTCGGATCGGAGGCGTCGGGTCGCGTCGAGAGCACCGTCGCGGTGGCTTGCGAGCCGAGCCTGATTCGCTCGCCGGCTGCGAAACCGCGAGGTGACGAGGCGCCGGCCTCGCGGACGACGATGCTCGGCTCGGCGTCGATCGCGGCGCGCAGCACCTCGCTCGCGCCCGAGTCGCTCGAGGCACCGGAGAGCCAGACCTCGCGCACGTCGTAGCTCGCGAAGACGTCGGGCAAGAGCGAGATGTGATCGCGATGCGGATGCGAGACGAAGAGGTGATCGATGCGCGCGCCGCCCGCGAGCTCGAGCGCGAGGTACGCGACGAGTCGGTTGTCGGCGCCGGTGCGTCGATCGTCGTTGCTGCCACCGTCGTAGAGCACGGTGAAATCGGCGCCGTGGACGAGCACGGCGAGGCCGGTGCCCACGTCGAACATCGTGATCTCGAAGGTCGGCGCGGGGCCGTCGTCGTCGCTCGGTTTGGTCTCGGGGTGTGGCGTCGGGCTCGCGCTGCACGCCGCGCCGAGCGTGAGGACGGCGAGCGCCGCGATCGCGGAGCGGAGTCGGCTCGTCATCGCGCGGGAGCGTCGGCGAAGGCCTCGAGGATGAACCGCGCGAGCTCGTCGGGATGCGACCAGTGCATCATGTGACCCGCGTCGGGGAGCGACCGCTTCGTGAGCTCTGCGATGGTGGCGAGGCGCTCGTCTTCATCGGGTGGATGCCAGCCTGTCGGGCCGCCGTCGACGAAGAGCACGGGGCAGGTGATCGCTCGCAGGAACGACTCGAAGACGCGGCCGCTGAACGGCGTGGGAGAGGCCGTGCGATGCAGCGGATCCCACGACCACGCGAGCTCGCCGCTCGGGAGCGCGCGCGTGAGGAGCGCGGCGCGGCTGCGCAAGAGATCGCGATCGAGGCGCGGGTGCGAGGCCGCAAGCCGATCCGTCGCGGCCTCGAGATCGCCGAGGGGGCGCGGCTGTCGGTCGACGACGCGGCGCCGATCCTCGAGCCAGCGACGCATGCGATCGACCGCGAGCGCGGGCGGCTCGTCCATCGGACCGAGGCCCTCGAGGATCGCGAGCTTTCGCACGCGATCGGGGCGCGTACCGGCGTAGAGCGCCGCGACGCCGCCGCCCATGCTGTGCCCGACCACGCCGAGCCACGCCGGCGCGAGCGACGCCACCAAATCCTCGACGTCCGCGACGTAGTCGGGAAAGTGGTAGTAGCCGCCGCTGCCGATCCACTCGGTCGAACCGAAGCCGCGCAGGTCGGGCGCGACGACGTCGTAACCGGCCGCGAGCAGGTGCGGCGCGACGCGATCCCACGTGGCCCCCGCGTCGAGGAACCCGTGCAAAAGGAGCAGCGTGCGCCGCTCGGGGAAGCGATCGCGCGCGGGCTCGCCGAAGCGATGAAGGGCGTATTCGAGGCCGTTGACGCGCACGCGCTGGGTGGGCTCCGTCATGCTTTTGCGAGGCTTCCTATCACGGGAGTCTGCTAGCTTCGGCGCGTGCGTTCGCAAGCTTCGTTCACGATCGAGCAGCTGGCCTGCCCCACCATCGACAAGGTCTACGTCGAGGAGCGCGCGTCGGCGCTCGGTAAGCGCAGCATCAAGAAGAGC
This sequence comes from Polyangiaceae bacterium, assembly GCA_046351325.1. Lineage (GTDB taxonomy): Bacteria > Myxococcota_A > Polyangia > Polyangiales > Polyangiaceae > Xiheicaenibacterium. The sequence continues at coordinate 659,444 of JAXLYR010000004.1, forward strand.
GCGAAAATCGCGGGGCTCAAGCTCGCGATCTCGATGATGGACCTCACGACCTTGGAGGGGAAAGACACCCCCGGCAAGGTCGCGATGATGTGCCAGAAGGCGCGCTGGCCGCACGAGCGCGCCGACATCCCGTCGTGCGCTGCGGTCTGCGTTTATCCGAACCTCGTCACCGTCGCGAAGAAGGCGCTCGAGGGTTCGACGGTGAAGGTCGCGAGCGTCGCGACGGCGTTTCCGAGCGGTCTCTCGCCGCTTCCGGTGAAGCTCGAGGACACGCGGCGCGCGGTCGAGTTCGGCGCGGACGAGATCGACATGGTCATCGATCGAGGCGCGATGCTCGCGGGCGACCACGCCAAGGTCTTCGACGAGATCGCGGCGATCAAAGAGGCCTGCGGCGCCGCTCACCTCAAGGTCATCCTCGAGACGGGCGAGCTCGGCACCTACGACAAGGTTCGTCGCGCGAGCGATCTCGCGATGCTCGCGGGCGCCGACTTCATCAAGACCTCGACGGGCAAGATCCAACCGGCTGCTACGCCGCCCGTGACGCTGGTCATGCTCCAGGCGATCGCGGACCACTACTACCGCACGGGCAAGCGCATCGGGATGAAGCCGGCAGGTGGCATCCGAACGGCCAAGCAGGCGCTGCATTACTTGGTCATGGTGAAAGAAACGCTCGGTGACGCGTGGCTGACGCCGGACCTCTTCCGCTTCGGCGCTTCGACGCTCCTCAACGACGTGCTCATGCAGATCGAGAAGGAACGGACGAGCGCGTACCAGGGCCAGGACTACTTCAGCAAAGACTGAGTAAGCTCCCGGGTCATGAGGACCCGGAACTGGTTCAAGCTGCTTGCGATAAGCGTCGTTGTCTCCGCCTGCGGTGGCGACTCCTCGAACAAGACCGAAGAGCCCAAGCAGAGCGAGAGCGCTGCCTCGAGCACGCCTTCCAATGCCGCGACGGCGCAGGCGTCATCGGGGGCGAGCTCGTCCAGCGAGCCTGTGCAGCCGAAGCTCTCGTTCGAGGACGCCGTAAAGCGGTATGTGAGCGAGTCGGCGGCCGCGCTAACCGGTAAAGACGCAAAGCGGTACACAGCGCTCTACACGCCGGCCGCGGTCGTCGCCGTCACTGGGCCGAAGGGCTGGCAGGAGACCCCAGTCTCCGAGATGGACAAGATCCTGACTGGGTATTTCACGGGCTTCCCCGATCTGGCCTTCAAGTACACGCGCGTCCTCGCTTCTGGGCGATACGCTATTGCCGAGTGGGTGCTCACGGGCACCAACAAGGGAGACTTCATGGGGAAGAAACCGACGAACAAGAAAGTCGGTTATCGCGGCGCGAGCGTGCTCACCTTCACCGAGGACGGCCGCGTCCAGCGCGAGTCTTCATATTTCGATATGGGGACAATCATGGGGCAGCTCGGTTTGGACCCTCAAGGGGGTAAGGTCCGCGCCGTCGAGGCACTACCCACCAAAGATCCGGAGATCGTCTTCGGCAAAGACGGCTCGGACGCGCCCGCTCGCGGCTGGTACACCGCTGCTGACAAGGGTGACAGCAAAGGCCTGCTCGCCCAGGCGACCGACGATATCCTCGTGTCGAACCAGTACATGCCCAGTGACACCAAAGGTAAGAAGGAGGTCGAAAAGGAGTTGGCTGGAGGGAACAAGGCATTCGTCGATCAGAAGACCGAGGTCGTCATGTGCGTCGCCGTCGGATCGGTCATTGGTTGTGAGCTCGCCTGGACTGCGACGTGGAAGGGCGACGCTATGGGCATGAAAGCCACCGGCAAGAAGGGAATGGTGCACAGCCTCGAGGTGCTCGAGCTGAAGGACGCGAAGGTCGCGAAGACTGTCGCGTACGCGAATGGGCTCGAGTTTGCCGGGACCTTCGGGCTGATGGATCCGCCGCCGTCGAGCAAATGAGCGTCGGCGGTTCGTGAAACCTGCTAGACGAAGCACATGATGCGCTTTCAGACTGCCTACGACGGTGAGCCGCCTCCGTGGGACATCGGCCGCCCCCAGCCGGCGTTCGTCGCGCTCGCGGACAAGCTCGGTGAGCAACTCCGCGGGCCCATCCTCGATTGCGGGTGCGGCACCGGCGAGAACACGATGCTCTTCGCCGAGCGCGGCGCGAAGGTCCTCGGGGTCGACGTCGTTGCGCGCGCGATCGAGCTCGCCAAAGCGAAGGCCGCGGAGCGTGGGTCGAGCGCCGAGTTTCAGGTCGGTAACGCGCTCGAGCTCGCGAGCCTCGGCAGGTCGTTCTCGACGATCATCGACTGCGCGGTATTCCACGTCTTCGACGACGCGGACCGCGGTCGCTATCTGCAATCGCTCGCGTCGGTCCTCGAGCCCGGCGGCTATTACTACATGCTTGTATTCAGCGATCGCGAGTCTGCGGAGTGGGGTGGTCCGCGGCGCGTCTCGCAGGCGGAGATCCGCGCTGCGTTCCAAGAGGGCTGGCAAATCCACTCCATCGAAGAGGCTCGGGTCGACACGCTGTTGCACCCGACTGGCAGCGGCCACGGCTGGTTCTCGACGATTCAGCGCTTAACGAAGTGAGTCGGCGACGCTCGTGAGGCCTTGTCAAAAGGCCATGTTCGATGTACTGAACATGTGTTCTTCTTCGACGAGAGGTTCACAAGATGTCGACCGCTGCTCCTTCTATGGATTCGCAGTTGCCCGCGATCGCACAGCGGGCCCTCGAGCTCTTCCGCGGACCGCTTCGCGACGTTCGCTTCCCCGACGTCGACGCCGACTCGCTCGAAGCGGTGTCGACCTCGGCGCTCGAGGCGATGAGCGCGGTCGAGGCTGCGGAGCGCGCCCTCGAGGCTGCTCGCTCCCAGCTCGCGATCAAGACACGAGAGGTCATCGCCAAGTCCGAGCTCGGGCTGGCCTACGCTCGTATCTACGCCCGCACCGATGAGGCGCTGAGCCGCCAGTTGGACGAGCCCTCGCAGGCTCCTATCCTCGTCGCCTCGGAGCCAGTAGCCGCCAAGCGGCGTGGCCGACCTCGCAAGCAGGCCGAGGGCGCGAGCCCCCAAGCCGACATTGTCGACGAGCCGAGCCCCAGCAATGAGAAGCCGGCTGTCGCTGCGGAATAGCGCCCGGTTGGTGTATTGGGCGGGGCCCTATTCGCTGGGCCCTATTTGAGCTTCTTGGCGGCGTCGCAGGACTTGGTGTTCCCGAGCTTACAGCCCGTTTCGTAATAGCTCTTCGCCTTTGCCAGGTCCTTTTTGACGCCGTTGCCCTTCTCGTAGAAGAGGCCGGCGTTGGCGCAGCCCACGTCCGAGCCGAGATCACAGGCGCGCGAATAGAGCTCAGTCGCTTTGACGAGGTCGCGCGTGCGGCCGCCTTTGCCACGCTCGACGCCGACGCCCAAGTTGGTGCACGACCCTGCGTGGCCGAAGCCACAGGCGCGCTCGTAGAGGTCGAGCGCCCGCTTGGGGTCGGCGGGGACTGACTTGCTGCCTTCGTTGAGTTTGAGAGCAGCGATGAAGCAACCGCGAGCGTGTGCTTTGTCGTCTCCAGCCTGGCAGAGTTCGTCGAGCGCTTTGATGCCTGCCGTGACGTCCTCGGGTACGCCCTTCCCGTTGACTTGAGCCTGGGCGTAGTTGACGCAGCCGTGCACGCTGCCTTTGTCGCAGGCCTTCTTGTAGAGCTTCGCGGCCTGGTCGAAATCGGGTTTCGCGCCTTTGCCATCTTCGAGGAGCGCGCCCAGATTGTTGCAGGCATCGGCGTCATCGCCGTTGCAGCTCTTCTCGTAGGCAGCGCGGGCGCCGGCCGGGTCTTTGTCCTGCAAGGCGATTCCCTGGTTTCTGCAGGCGAGGATCAAGCCCTTGTCGCAAGCCTTCGTGTAGAGCGCGAGCGCTTTGTCGAGATCCTTGTCGACCCCTGTGCCGTTCTCGTAGTTGACACCGAGGTTGTTGCAGCAGTCCGCGTCGTCCTTGTCGCAGCCTGCTTGGAACTTGGCGGACGCTGTCTTGAAGTCGTTCGCCTTCTCGGCCTTGTTCCCCTCGTCGAAGCAGACGGACGGGATCTCGGGGCAGGTGGCTGGCTTCTGCGTCACTGTGCCCTTGAAGCAGCTGACGTTCATGTTCGACGATTTGGACCCGAAGCCGCTCTTCACCGAGATATGCCCCGAGCAATCGCTCCCGTCCTTCTTGGCGGTGAAGTCGTAGCCGCCCTTCGACGGGGTCAGGTGGATATCCGTGTAGCCGTCTTTCTCGAGCGCGTCGCGCGCTGCCCCCTCGTTTTGACACCCCGCGAGGAGCACACAAATGACAACAACCCCCGCAGCTCTCCACCCGCGCTCTTTGATCACGAGCGCAGCATAGCAAGCCGCGGGGGCCGGACGAATTTACGGGCTCACTGAGGGCATTGTCCGTTGACGCAAATGATCAGACTCGCGTCGCCGGGGTACTCGCAGCAGTTGTTGAAGTCGCCGCCACCGCACGCATCGCAAGGGCAGGAGTTGCAACCAGCCCCGACCTGGAAGTTGCGACAGGCGCCGTTCGAGCAGACCTCGTCGGCGTTACAGGATTGTCCGCACTCGCCGCAGTGGAGCGGGTCAGTATCTAGGTTGACGCAGCCGCCGTCGCACTGCTGCAGGTTGCCCTGGCAGTCCGACACGCACGTGCCGTTCTGGCAGAGTGGTGTGTTGCCACCGCAGGGGCCCTGGCCCCCGCAGTTGTTCGGGTTCGAGTTGGGGTCGACGCACTGGCCGTTCTGCAGCACGAGACCTGGCTTGCAGACGCACCCGCCGTCGCAGTACTGCGTGTCGTTGCATTGCGTCGCACAGTCGCCGCAATGGTTCGGGTCGGTCGTCGGGTCGACGCACTGGCCATTACCGCAGGTGATGTTGTTGCCCGAACAAGTGCATTGACCGCTGATGCAGGTCTCGCCGGCGTTGCAGTTCTGTCCTGGGCAGCCGCCGCAGTGGTTCGGGTCGGTCGCGGGGTCGATGCAGGTGTCGCCGCACGTGATGCCGTTGTTGCATTGGCATTGGCCGCTGACACAAGTGCCCGCCGTCCCGCAGTCGTTTTGGCAGGAGCCGCAGTGGGTCGGATCACTCGAGAGGTCGAAGCAGCCGTCTGCGCAAGCGACCTCCCCGGGGCCGCAGCTGACCTGCTCTACGCAGGTGTGATCGAGGCAGACCTCGTTGGCTGCGCATTGGGCGTCAATCAGACAGCCAACACATCGACCAGGAGTGACGTCGCAGATGGGCGCAGCGACACCACAGTCCGAGTTTTGCCCGCACTCGACGCACTGGCTGGTGAGATCCGAACAGATCGGATCAGAGGCTGGGCAGTCCGCGTCGAGCAGACACTCGACGCAAGCCCCGCTCGCGGTGTCGCACGTCGGCGCGTCGCCTGGACAGTCTGTGTCCGACATGCAGGCGGTGTGACAGGTGTGGTCGCGCGGGAAGCAGGCTTCACCTACAGCGCAGTCAGCGGTCGCGCCGCACTCCTCGCAGCTGCCGGCCACACAGATGGGCGTGGGGGCGCCGCAGTCCGCGTTGGTCTGACACTCCACGCAGCCGAGCGTCGTGTCGCAGAACCCATTGCAGTTGGAGCCGTTGACTTGGCAACCGTTGTTCGGGCCGCCGCCGGCCCCGCCCGCCCCCGAGCCGCCGGTGTTGGAGGTGTCGTCGCTGCAGGCGGTGCCCAAGAAGGCAGCCGCGACCAGCGAAGCCGTGAAGAGACAGACCGTGGTGATGAGCTCTCGTGCGTGCTTCATAGCGTTCCCCCTCATTGCGGGCAGGTGTTGCCTTCGACACAGGCGATTAGGTTGTTGACGCCTGGGTAAGCACAACAGTGGTTGTTGTTGCCCTGGCAGCTCGGGCATGGACACGTGTTGCAACCGACGCCGACGTCCCATTGGCGACAGTTGCCGTTGATGCACAGTTCATCGGTGTTGCAGACGTTGTTGCAGCCGCCGCAGTGCAGCGGGTCCGTCTCTTGGTTGACGCAGTTGCCGTTGCAGCTGTCGAGGCCCGGCCCGCAATTGGACGAGCAAACCCCATCCAGACAGACCGGTGTTTGGCCACCACACTGGACCGGGTTCGCGCCGTTCGGGGAGCAGAACAGCGGGTTCGACGTGGTGTCGACGCAGTTGCCGTTGATGAGCGTGAGCCCGGGGCGGCAGACGCAGGCGCCCCCGCTACAGACCTCTCGATCGCCGCATTGGGTCTGGCAGTTCCCGCAGTGCTGCGGATCTTCGGCGACGTCGGTGCACGTGTTGTTGAATCCGCACGCTTGCAGACCACCGGCGCACCCGCATTGTCCGCTCTGGCAAAGACCATAGAGCGGGTCACAGTCATTGCCACATTGACCGCAGTTGTTCGGGTCGGCTGCGACGTTCGTGCAGGCCCCTCCGCAGGAGATCTCTCCTGCCGTGTTGCAGACGCACTGGCCCGAGGTGCACGTCGCGTCGGGGGCGCACTGATTGAAGCAGTCACCGCAGTGCAGCTCGTCGGTCGTCAGGTCGACGCACCCGAAGATCGCGCCACAGTTCACGTTGCCGGGGTCGCACTGACAGACACCGCTGACGCACTGTCCGCCGGGACCACAAGTGTTACCGCACTGTCCGCAGTTCTCCTGGTCGGTGGCGAGATTCGCACAAACACCCTGCGCGACACAGGCGACGTCCCCAGCGGGGCAGTCGCTGCAAACACCGTTGTCACAGGTCTGACCGGTCAGACACGGGGCATTGCAACCGCCGCAGTTGTTCAAGTCCGACGCGATGTCGACGCAGCCGGATGGGCAGTTGATGAGACCGTTTGCGCACGCGCAGACGCCGGTGGTGCACGTGCCGCCGGGGCCGCAGTCGACGCCGCAGTTGCCGCAGTTCGCCTCGTCTGTCGTCAAGTCCGCGCAGACACCCTGCACGACGCACGCGACGAGGTTGGGCCCACAGGCGGAGCAGACGCCATCCATACAGGTTTGACCCGTAAGACAAGCGTTGCCACACGTGCCGCAGTTCGCTTCATCCGTCTTGAGGTCCGCGCAGCCGCTCGTGCAGCTGTCCAGGCCTGGGCCGCATACACACTGGCTGTCCAGGCAGATCTCGCCGTCGCCGCACGCGGTAGCGCAGTCTCCACAGTGGAGAGCATCACTCGACAGAAGGACACACTCGCCGCTGCAGTTCTCGAGCGGCGCTTGGCAGGTGACAGTTCCACCAGCGCTCCCGCCAGTCCCACCTGTTCCGCCAGCCGGCGTGCCCCCAGCGCCGGTCGCCCCTGTCCCCGTGTCGTCGCCGCAGCCGGCGAGCGCTGCGCCCACCATCATCGTGAGCGCAACCCCGAACTTCAGCACTCGTCCCTGCTGATAAGGCCATAAGTTTGGATTCATCGCCGAGTCCTCCTGATCCAAGGTCAGAGCTTCATGTTCTTCCCTTCCTTCGGCCGATTCACGTTCTCGACCTGTCCGCTAACGACATTGCGTGTTCACTCGGAACACGTCGCTAATCAGTTTCCCCACATCGACGGAGGCTGGGTTCGCCTGGCTTTGGGCGCTCGCCCATGCAAAGAAGCCACTGTCTTTCGAGCCCAAAGGAGCGAGTCGAGCCGTGTCTTTCCTGTTCGAGGAGCCCATCCCCGCCTTCCGCTCGAGCCTCGACGTCGCGTCCTCGGCCGAGGCTCTCTATCTCGCGTTTGACGCTCGCGGCGATGTCTTGGTCGAGCGAGCCGACAACAGCTTGCTGACGTTCGCGTCCGCGACTCGACACGGCCTCTCGACGAACGACACGCACCCGCTCGGCGTGCTCGGTGAGACGCCGGTCCACATCGCGCTCCTCGAGGGCGTACTGTCCGGCGGCGCCCTCCCGGAGAACCTGCGCACCACCAGCGTGCGAAGGCTGTTCGGAGCGCTCGATATCTCGCAAATCGCTGTCGCGGCGATGGGCAGCCAGCTCGCGCACTTCATCCGTAACAACCAGTTTTGCGGGCGCTGCGCGAAGCCCTTGGTCGCTGTCGCGGGTGAGCGCGCCCGACGTTGTGAAGCCTGCGAGCGCGACGTCTATCCGTCGATCCACCCGTGCGCGATCGTCCTCGTGCACGACGGCGATCGAATCGTGATGACCCGGACCAAGCTCTTCCCGAAGGGGTTCTACGGCCTCGTCGCGGGCTTCCTCGAAATGGGCGAGACCGTCGAGCAATGTGCGGCTCGCGAGGTCCTCGAGGAGGTTGGCCTCGAGGTCGAGGACGTCAGCTACGTCGCGAGCCAGCCGTGGCCGTTTCCGTCGCAGCTCATGCTGGGACTCACCGCGCGCTACCGCAGCGGCGAGCTCGTCGTCGACACGAAGGAGCTGGAGGACGCGCGGTGGTTCGACCTCGACGCGCTGCCGCCGCTGCCACCGCCGCTCAGCATCGCGCGGCACCTCATCGATCTCCACTTGGCCGCGCGGAAGCCGAGCTCGTGACCGCGACGCTCCACCTGGTCGACGCGACCTACGAGCTCTTCCGCGCGTTCTTCGGCGCGCCCGCGCGCAAGGCCCCCGACGGTCGAGAGGTCGGCGCGGTGCGTGGGCTGCTCGGCACGTTGCTGATGATGCTGAAGAGCGAGGGCGCGACCCACGTCGCGTGCGCGACCGACCACGTGATCCGCTCGTTCAGGAACGAGCTCTGGGCTGGCTACAAGACCGAAGAGGGCATGGCGGTCGATCTCGCGTCCCAGTTTCACCTCGCGGAAGACCTGATGCGCGCGCTCGGGCTGGTGGTCTGGCCGATGGTCGAGTTCGAGGCCGACGACGCGCTGGCTGCGGGCGTCGCGCGCTTCGCGAAGGACGCGGAGAAGATCTTCGTGTGCACGGTCGACAAGGACCTCGCGCAGTGCGTGGACGGCGACCGCGTCGTCCTCGTCGATCGCATGCGCAAGAAGACCACCGACGAGGCCGGCGTCGTCGAGAAGTTCGGCGTGCGACCCGCGCAGATCCCCGACTTTCTCGCGCTCGTCGGCGACACCGCGGACGGCTATCCAGGCATCGCGGGCTTCGGCAAGAAGACCGCGGCGACAGTCGTGACGGCGTTCGGTTCGATCGAGGAGATCCCGAGTGATCCTGCGCGCTGGCCGACAGGGGTTCGCGGTGCGCCGAACCTCGCGGCGACCCTCGACGCGGCTCGCGAACACGCGCTCCTCTTCAAGCGGCTCGCGACGCTGCGACGCGACGTCCCGCTCACCGAGCGCTACGAGGACCTCGAGTGGCGCGGCGCCCGCCCGGAGCTCCGCGATCGCTGTGAGGAGCTCGGCTTCAAGGAGCTGCCGGCGCGCGTGCACCGCTGGCGGTGACCTCGTCGGCGCAGAATTCCTTTGGGGCCCAAACTGTATCGGGCCCCGGCCGCGGGATGACCGAGACCACGGCGAGCGTCTCGCGGCACACGCGCAGCGGCGTGAGCTCACCCGAGCTCACGAGCGTGTCGGCGCGGCCAGGTGGTCTGCTCGCGAGGAGCGCGCCGCCGCGACCCGTGCTCACCACGGCGATCTGCTCGTCGTTCGCGAACGTCCCGTCCTCGAGCGGGCCGCCGAGGGGTGAGAGGATCTCGAGCTCGAGGTCGAGATCGAGATCCCAGACGCGCGCCGTGCCGTCCTGCGACGTGCTCAAGAGGCGCTTTCCGTCCGACGAGAAGCTCACGCTCGACACCGCGCCCGTGTGCCCGGTGAGGATGCGCGACGTCGACCCATTGGGGCGCGCCGTCGCTCGGTCGTGCAGCCGAATCGTCTGATCGAGCGAGGCCGTCGCGATCAGCGAGCCGTCGGGCGAGAACACCGCGCGCCTCACACCCTGCTCGTGTCCTGTGAGGAGCGCGACCGCGCCGGTTGCGAGCTCGATGAGCCGCACGCTCTCCATGTCGGTCCAGACGAGCGCGCTCCCGTCGGGCGCGAAGCCGAGGTCCGTCGTCGCCGTTCTTCCCTCGAGGTTGAAGAGCTCTTCGTGGCTCGGTTCGCGCAGGACCCGAAGCCGCCCGTTGGCCGACGCCACCGCGAGCGTCGCGCCGTCGGGTGAATACGCGAGCGAGGCGATGGACATGAGGCGGGCGCGCCCCTTCGCCGAAGGAGCAGGGGGCGCGGCGATGCGGTTCGTCTCGTGTCCCTCGCGGTCGAGGAAGACGAGCGCTCCATCGTTCAGGCCGACGGCGATGCTGCCGTTCGACGGGTGAAACGCGACCGCCGTCGCGGGTTGGGGGCTGCCGAAGCGAAAGCTCGAGGTCCCCTTGGGCAGCGCGAAGACCTCGAGCCTGTGTTTGTCGGGGCTCGAGTCGCCGGCCTCCAGGTTCTCGTAGTCGATCGCGACCCGCGTGTTCTCTCGGTCGAAAGCGAACGCACCCGCCGGCGACCCGCCGCTGCCCGGCAGAGAGATGACCGCGCGGGACGCGAGCCCAGCGGTCGAGGAGGCTCCGAGCGGATACACCTCGACGTCGCCACCGAAGCCCGCGGTCAGTGCGTACGCGCCCGCCGCGCTCAAACGCGCCTCGGCCTGGATGGGTTCCGAGGCGGTGAAGACACGCGCGATCGATCCTGTGCGCAGCTCGACGACGCGCGCGCTTTTGTCCGTGCTCGTGAGCGCGACGCGCTCGCCCGACGCGTCGAACGCCGCGTCCGTGACGTCCGCCTCGAAGCCGCTCATACGGCGCAGCCGGGCGCCAGTCTCGAGATCCCAGAGCGACGCGAGCGACGACGTGTCCATCGACACGGCGCGATCGCGAGACCTGGAGAGCGCGACGCGCTGCAGGCCCGAGATCTCGATGTTGAACCGACGCGCCCCGTCGAGTTCGAAGGCGAGCAGGCCAGCCGAGTCCGCGACCAGCACGCCGCGCGCTGCGAAGTTTGCTTGTACAACGTTGGTCTTACCGTGGAGCTCGAGCTCGATTGGGCGCGCTTCGAGCTTCGTGAAGAGGAGCGCGCGAGGCGCGTCGTAGAGGCCCGCGAGCAAGCGCCCGTCATCGTCGAGATCGATCGAAGAGACGCGGCCGGCGAATCGGGTCGCGCTGCGGATGCGCCCCGTCGACACGTCGGCGATAGCGAGCTCGGTGAAGTCGTGCGCCTCGGGCCGATCTGCGAGGTGTGCCTCGGGGGCGTCGTGATACGCGATCGCGAGCGATTCGCCTCGCGGATCGAGCGCGAAGGCCGCGGGAGTGCGCTCCTCGTCGAGCGCGAGCGTGACCTCACCGGTCTCGACGTCGATGACCATCAGCCGCTCCCGACTCGCCGCGACGAGGCGCGCGCCGTCCGGTGTGAACGCGAGGTCGGTGGGCGCTGTCCCGAAGCCCGAGATGACGTGGATCGGCTGGGCGGTGAGCGAATCCGCGATGATCACCATCCCCTGCGCTTCGGAGGTCATGCGCTGCGTGCCGAACGCGAACACCTCGCGCCCGCACGCGACCGACCAGAGCACGTCGTCTTGCACGTCCGATCGCGCGAGCTCGGCGCCGGTCGTGCCGTCCCAGACGCGCGCGGACATGTCCATCCCTGCCGTGACGAACCACGGCGTCCCAGCGAGCGCGCACGTTCGATAGACCGGCCCGGTGTGACCACGCAGCGGGACGCCGCCGGCGCCGCTCCGCGCGAGCCGCTCGAGATCGAGCGAGAGGCGCGTCTCCTTCGTCTCGCCGAGCTCGGCCTCGAGCGACGACGCGGCTCGGAGGAGCGCGAGCGCGTTGTCGCTGCGACCTCGAGGCTCGAAGCCGCGCGCCTCTGCGACGAGACCGCGGACCTCGGCCTGCGTCTTCTGCCTCGTGGTCGCGCGCTGCTCGGTCGCGAGCGCGTCGCGGGCGCGCTCGCTCGCGCGCCACTGCGTGAGGGAAAACAGGAGAAAGCGACGGTGGCTGCGAACGCAGCCGCGATGAAGGCCGATGCGGATGCGCCGGCCGCGACGGGCCTCGAGCGCGCAAGCGTCGGCGAACTCGGCCTCGGAGCCAGCGAGCGCATCGCTCGAGCGCCTGCGAAATCGCTCGAGTTCGGCGAGCAGATCGCCCGACCAAAGCAAGCTGCGCGGGCGGTCGCGCGACTGCCACTCCTTGGTCGCGGCGCGCATCGACGCGAGCAGGCGCTGCCCGTCGACGTCCTCGGAGAGCCAGCGATCGAGCTCGCCCCAGTGTCGGATGAGCGCCTCGTGAACGATCTCGACGACGGCGCCGCCGCGCTCGCGATCGTGCTCGCTATCGTGCGTCTCGCTGTCGTCCTCGCGCGAGGTGAGCAGGCGCGCCGCGGCGAGCCGCTCGATGACGACCTTCGCCTCGGCGGGATCGGGGAGGGCCGCGGCGAGCTCGGCGACGTGCGCGACGGCGCGGGTGCGCTCGCCCGTCACGAGCCGCAAGAAGAGCGAGCGACACGTGCGCCGCTCCGAAGCGGTGAGCTTCGCGAGCGTCGCGTCCGCGTGCGTGGCGAGCGCGCCGGCGACGCCACCGAGCGCGCGGTAGGCGTCCCACGTGAGGCGCTTCCATTTGCGATCGCGCCTGTCCCACAGCTGATCGGCGCAAAACGAGAGCAGCGCGAGCGCGGCCGGCGCGCCGTCGACGTCGTCGAGCATCGAGGTGACGAGCGCCTCGTCCTCGAACGCGTAGCCGAACGCCATCGCGGGTGCGATCAGCGTCCGCATCAGCGCGTCGCGATCGGGCGTCGTCACGACCTCGACGTGCAGGTTGTAGACGCCTGCGAGCGGGCCGATCGTCGCGAGCCGCGCGAAGAAATCCTCGCGCACGCTGAGCACGGCGCGGGTGCGCGCGTGGCCCGACGCGAGCGCGACGATCGCGCGACCGAAGGCCTCGCGGTCGGCCTGCGAGGGCGTGAGCGTGAGCAGCTCTTCGGCCTGATCGACGATCACGATGATGGAGCGATCCCGCTCGCGCGCGACGCGATCGACCTCGTCGGCGAGCTCGCGCGGCGCGCGCCCGGCGAGCTCGCGAAGCCGATCGCGCGGGCCGACCTCGGAGAGCGCGGCCGCAAGGCTCGCGAGCGGATCGGCGCCGGGGCGCAGCACGAGCGCCGTGGCGTCGCGCAAGAGGGGCACGACGCCTGCGCTGAGGAGCGAGGTCTTGCCACTCCCGGACGGGCCCGTGACTGTCGTGAGCCCGTTGCGTCGCACGCGATTCGCCAGGCGTTCTGCTTGCTCTTCGCGTCCGAAGAACATCGCGGCGTGCTCGGGGCCGAACGACGAGAGCCCGCGGAAAGGACGCTCCTGACCGCGCGGAGCCTCCGAATCTGCCTCGAGCGCGGCCTCGTCGAGCGAGGCGTCGATGACCGACCAAGCCTGCGCTTCGCGGTGCTCGGCCATCGACGGGACGGCCACGTAGACCGCGCCCTTCTTCGAGGAACCGTCGAGCAAGAAGACCTCGTCGTAGGTCTCCGGCGAGGGCTTGCGCACGAGCACGATCGGATGAAGGGCGATGATCGGCTTGCCCTCCGCGTCGACGAGCAGAGCCTCGCCGGCAGGCACGCGCGTGCCCGCCGCGAGCGCCCCGCGACGGAATCGACCGGCGTAGGGCGTGCCGCCGACGAGGACCCACGTGGGCTGTGGCTCGGTCGCGTCGTCCGGCGCAGCGAGCGGTACGACGACGCGCACGCGCTCCCAGAGCGGATCGAGGAGCGCGAGCGTGCGCGCGAGCTGCGGCACGCGTCGCTCGAGCACCGTGCCGACGGAGCTGCGCGTCCCGGTCGCGCCGTGCGCCACGGTCTCGCTCTTGCGCATGACGAGCAGCTCGTCGAAGAGCTTGGGGAGCTCGGATTTCTTGCCGAACATCAAGCCGACGAGCTCTGCGAGCGGGTGCGGGCTCGCGCCGCGCCCGCCGTACGGCCGCAGGATCTCTCGGATGAGCGCGACCCATTGCCCGTCGGTGAGACCGCGTGAGCGCAGCGTTCGCAAGAGCTCGACGAGCTGCGGCGAGTCGCCCTGCGCGCCCGCTCCGAACTGCACGCGCGCCGCGAGCACGAGCGCCGCGAGCAGGCGCAGCTCCACGCGGAAGACCTCGACCACGCGATCTCGCTGCTCGAACTCGCTGTCGGCCGCGAGCAGCGCTGCGATCGCGTCGGCGATCGGCAGCGGGTGCGTCGCGAGCGCGCGCGCCGCGAGCTCCGCCCCGAGCTTCCCCGACGTCGCGACGCCTGGTTCTTGGTTCTCGAGCACCGGCGCCGCAGGGTAGCGAATCGCGCTGGAGGGTGGGCTAGAGGTCGAGAACCTGGCAATGATCACACGATGATTGAAAGGCCGCGCCTCCTCGACCACGTCCTGACTCGCCGCAACCGCGTGACCGGCGAGAAGCCGCTCGTCGTGCTCTACGACGTCGAAGCGCTCGTGCATCACGCCGTCAGCGAGCGCTCGCACGTCGTCATCTCCGCGATGGATGGGACGCGCGACTGCGACGGGCTGGCGGCCTACGCGCGCGCCGAGGGCCTGCGCATGACCACCGCCGAGGTCCGCTCGTTCGTCGACGAGCTCGCGGCCGCCGGTCTCGTCGGTGAAGGCGTGGCCAGCGAAGGCGCGGCCAGCGCCGAAAATGACTATGACAACGATAGTGATTCGACGCCCGCCGCGCCGCGCCCACGCGACGACAGCGCCGATCGGCCGCTGCTCCATCAACCCGGCTTCGCCCTGTCCTGCGACGGCTCGGGGACCTGCTGTCGCTTCTACCCTTCGATCGCGTTCACCGCGCTCGACGCCGCGCGCGCCCGCGCAGCGCAGCCGCTCGTGGAGGACGGCGGTTACGACGAGCGCCGCATCTTCCTGCCGCTCGTTGGGCAGCGATCCTCGATGCGCAGCGTGACGCTCGTCGATGGGCGGTGCGCGTACCTCGAGAGAGACGGTCGCTGCGCCGTGCACGCGGCGGCAGGGGAGGGGTCGAAGCCGCTCGGTTGCCGGACGTACCCGGCGCACTTCGTCGACGACGGCGCGCACATCCGCGTGGGTCCGATCCTCGAGTGCGGCTGCGTGCTCGCGAGCGGGATCGCCGCGACTCCCGCGGGCTCCGCGCTGGTCGCGCCCGAGACGAGCAAGCGGCGTGATTTGGACCCCGCACTGTTCGTCCAGGCGCTGCCGCCTCGCGTGGTGATCTCCCGCGACGGCGGCGTCGTGCGTGAGGTCGCGCGCGCCGAGGTCGTCGCCTGGGCGGACGGACTCGCTGACGTCTCTGTAACCGACGCGGTCGCGGGCCTGCTCGCGCTCGCTCGCTCGCTCGGGGCAGCCGGGCTCGACGTCGAGGCCTCTCGCGCCGCGCTCCGCTCGACGGCCGACGCGATCACGCAGGCCGATCGGCGAGCGATCGCGGCCGCGGTGAACGCGATCGCGCCGCGCGTGGCCACGCTCGCCGCAGAGTCGTGGCGTGGAGCGCGCGACATGGTTCGGCAGACGGCGTCGGCGCTCGACGCTGCGTGCGTGCTAGCGCTCGACGCGATGGATGAGCTCGTCGCGGGGCCCGGCGCGCACGTGGCCGTCGAGCAGTTCTACGTGCGGACCGCGCTCTTCAACCACACGCTCGTGCACCTGCCGCCACGCTCGGTATCCGCTGATTGGGCGCCGATCTCCATGTCGACGCTCGCCATCGATCGCGCCGCGCGTGTGCTGCTCGGCCGCGCGATGCTCGTCGTGCGCAGCCTCGCCGAGCTCACCGATCCCGCGTTCGCGTGGCCGCTCGCCCTCGTCGAGGCCACGATGCGCGGCTACGGCGTGTCGGTGTACGCCCGCGAGCTCGAGCGGGCCCTCCAGGAGTCGAGTTAACCTCGCTCGATGCCTCGGCTCGCGCACGACGACGCTGCGTTTCGGGCTCTGCGACGACCGACCTCAGCCGACCCGCTGCGGGTGCTCGTGTCGGGCTGCCTCGCGGGTTGGGGCTGCGGCATCGACGGCACGCACTACGGTCTCGGTGACCTCTACCCGGCGCTGTTCGCGCTGCCGACGATCCGCGTGCGCCCGTTTTGCCCGGAGGATCACGGCATGGGGACGCCCCGGAGCATGCCCGACATCCACGGCGGCGACGGCTTCGACGTGGTGCGCGGCGCGGCTCGTGTGCTCGACGAGCATGGAAATGACCTGACGGAGAAGATGCTCGCCGGGGCGCGCGCCATGCTCGCGCACGCGCTCGAGCACGCGGTCGAGCTCGCGATCCTCACCGACATGAGCGCGGCGTGCGGGAGCCAGGTCATCTCGGACGGCTGTCGCCTCGTCCCCGTGCGCAAGTTCCACGCGAGCGTGGGCGTCGCGACCGCGCTCCTGCTCGAGGAGGGCATCGCGGTCATCGCCCAACGCGACAAGCGGTCGATGGGGCGGCTGCGCGCGTGGCTCGACCCGAGCTTCACCCCCGACCCGACCGACGTCGACTACCACGAGACCGAGTGGTACCGCGGACAGTTCGGCGCTCCGCCGCCGCTCGTGGGCCTTCGAAAAAAAATCAACGAGGCCGAGTGACGAACCCGCGCGAGCTGTCGTCCTAACAACTGGACGTCCCGGGAGCGGGCGGCGCGCATGAACGAACTCATCGAGAGAGTCGTCCGGGGAGAGGCCTCGGCTTGGCACGAGCTGTGGGCCGCGGTCGAGCCGACCGTGTGGGCCATTTCGGGCAAGCCCCAGATCGTCGGGGCGCTCGCCCGCCGCACGGACGAGCGGCGGAACATCGTCGTCGACGTGATGGCGCGGCTTGCGGAGCACGACTTCCGTCGGCTGCGGCAGTTCTTGGACGCGGCCGCGGCCAGAACTTCTACGTCGTTCAAGGCATGGCTCGCCACGGTGACCGCGCGCGCGGCGATCGACTACGTGCGCGGTCACCCCGAGTACCTGCGGCGCGCCGCGGACGTCTCGCGTCACGAGCCGCGCTGGGTCCAGCACACCTCGGTCGACGCGGTCGATGATCGGGAGAGCCGCGCCGATCCGTTGAGGGATCTCACCGTGAGAGAGGTCCTCGCGTCGGCCGACGCCACGCTCACTGCCTCGCAGAAGCGCGCGCTGTCGCTCTGGCTCGAGGGGGAAGACCACGCCGCGATCGCGGAGGCGCTCGACCTCCCCGATGCTGCGGCTGCTGACAAACTTGTTCGCGCCGCGCTCAAGCGATTGCGCGATCGCTTCGCGACCGCGAGCACCAGCGCGCGCGGCGCCACGCTGGGCCAGGTCCGCGCGACCACCCACCACGGAGATCGATCATGAGCAAGCCGATGGTGAACGACTGCGAGCGCTTCGAGGCGCTGCTCGCCGAGCGCGCGACGGGGGCAGGCGCTCTGCATGACGAGCTCGAGGCCCACCTCGCCGCGTGTGACGTTTGCAGTGAGGTCCTCTCGCGGCTCCGCGACGGCGCGTTCGCGCTCGACGACATCCCCGAGCCCTCGCTCTTCGTGCGTGACCAACCGCGAGCCGCAGGTGAGGGCGGCCCCGTTCGTGAGCGTCCGCGGCGCCTCGCGTGGATGCAGATCGCGGCCGCGAGCGCCCTCAGCTGCCTCGCGACCTGGCTCGTCGTCACGCACACGAGGGGTGAGCCCGAGTCTTTCGCGCGGTCCGATCTCGGTCTCGAACAGCAGCAGTCGCGCGCGGTGTCGGCCCCTGCGGGCGCGGCGACGCAGGGCTGCTCGAGCGCGGCGGCGCCGACAGCGCCGGTGATTCTGCCGTCGATCGTCCCGTCCGCGACCGTCGCTTCGGGGGTCGTGTCCGCGAGCAGCTCGGCCTTCGTCGTCCCTTCGGTCGCGCCGACGGTGGTGCCCTCGGTCGCGCGACCCACGGTGATCGCAGTCGATCCGCCTGGAAATTCTGGGACGCTCGCGATCGGGTGCAGCCCGACTTGCCAGGTCACGGTCGACGGTCGCGCGATGGGCGCGGCCCCCATCCTCGTCGAGATCGCCGAGGGGCTTCACAGGCTCGAGTTCAGGAACGGGGACGTGCGCAAGACGACCGCTGTTCAAGTGACCGCGGGCCAGCGCTCCGTCGTGCGGATCGACATGCAACCTCCCTCGCGGCCGCCCACACGGGATCCGATCTTCGGTGACCCGTTGAACAGCCGGAACTGACCCTCACGAAGCTAGGATCGCTCGATGAAACGCCTCCTCGTTTTGGGGCTCGTGCTCGCGGCGTGCTCGGCCGAAAAGAGCCATGAGCCTCAATCAGCGAGCTCGCCCTCGGCAGCTGACAGCGTCGCTCACGCGAGCGGGCGTCCCGCCACGAGTCCGACGAGCGCGCCTGCGGCGGCGCTCCGAGCGGTGACGCTGCCGGCCGGCCAGCTCGAGGCTCTGCTCGTGCGCGATCAACCCACGAACAGCGGGCTCGTGCGATGGGATGGTGGCGTCGCGGTGCGCACCAACCCACCGCGCAGGCTCGACCTCGGCGCCAAGCGTTCGACCGAGATCACCGTCGACGGTGCGGACTCGGTGCGCTCGCTCGCCACGTGGCAGGACAAGCCAATAGCGCTCGTGACGAAGGGCGCCGACTACCTCCTAGCCGTCAAGGACGACAAGGGGTTTCGAACCATCGAGCTCCCCGCCGCCATACGCGACGCGAGCCCCTCTCCGAGGCCGCGCCCGACTCCGCTGCTCGCGGCAGGCCCTCGTTGGATCGCCCTCCAACTCGGGAGTTCGATTCACCTCTACGACGGCGCCGCCTGGTCGATTGTGTCTTTGGCGGGTGTTCGCGAGACCCCGGCGACGACGGGCCTATATGCCAATAGCGCCGCGTTCTCGGGCGAGACTCTGTATCTCGCCTTCGACCGCGGAGAGTGGGGTGGAGCGCTCCTCGCCGTCGATCTGAAGACCGGAGTCGCGACGAACGTGCCCGGCCCCGAGCTGCCCCTTCGCGATTTGTCCTTCGACCCGAGCGGGGCTCTCTGGGCGGTTCGCGGGCTCGCGCACCTCGGCTTGCGTGAGGGTGAGCTCCGCGTTTTGCGAGACGGCCGCTGGGCGATCGTCGCCGCGAGCGAGCGCTCCGATCCGAGCGGCGACGTGCCGTCAGTGGTGCCGACCGCCTTCGACGCGATCGCGTTCGACGCCGCAGGAACGCCGCTGCTCTTGAGCGGCGCGAAGGGTGTCCTCCGCCGCGCCGACAAGGATTGGGAGCCCCTCGTCTCGCCCTGGCCCGAGTTCGTCTACGTGAACGATCTCGAGCTCTCGGGCAGCACGCTGATCATCGCGACCTACGACGCCGGCGTCCTCGCGGTCGACCTCGCGAACGCGCGCGCGAGCCGCATCACGCTCTAGGAGAGACCTCGCGCAGGCGCGCCGCGACGAGCTTGCGAACGAGCTCCTCGGGGAGCGGCCGCTCGCGGGTGAAATGCACCGCGGACTTCGTCTTCGAGAACGCGACGAGGTCCGCGTCCACCGCGCTCAACGTGGTCCCGCTGAAGGGGTAATAGGAGCCGCCGCGCGCCGTGGCTGCGAAGCCCGCGACCACGTGGCCGTGCACGCGGAACGCCGGCATCGAATACGAGATGCACTCCTCAGCGCCGGGGAGCGCGCGATGGATCGCGCGACGCAGCTCCTCGAGGAGCGCGCGCCGCTCGGGATCCAAGGCCGCGAGGTAGGAATCGATGGACTCCGGCTTACCGGCGGGTCGCTTCATCGAGCGCGTGGTGGTTTGGGGCTTCGAGGTTTTTTTGGGTGCCGCCATCAGAACATCTCGCGACGCCGGCGCGAGCCTAACAGCCGTCAAGAGCCGAGCGGACGCCTGCGAACCCTGTTGACCGCGTTCTCGAAACGGAGAAGCGTGGCCGGCCATGTCCGGCGCCTCCAACGAGACCCAAGCTCGCGGGCTCGTGCATCTCTGGGCTGTCGCGCTCGAGGCCTTCGCGCGGCTCATCACGCGGCGCCCTTGGACCTTCGTCATCGTCGGGCTCCTCACGTTCGTCCCCACGGGATACCTCGCGAGCAAGCTCACGCTGCGCAGCTCGTTCATGGACCTCCTCTCGCACGACGACCCCGAGGTCAAAGACCTCGACGTCGTGCTCGAGAAGACGGGCGGGCTCGGCTACACGATCGTCGCCGTCCCCGCGGAGGATCGCCCGCGCGGTGAGGCCTACGCGGTCGAGCTCGGCAAACGCCTCGGCCAGCTGCCCGACGTGCGCTTCGTGCAAGCGCGCCTCGACGTCGAATTCCTCGCGGATCACCAGCTCTACTACGCGTCACCGGCCGAGCTCTCGGAGCTCACCGGCGCGGTGAAGAGCTCCATCGATTACCGCGTGCAGAAGGCCGCGGGCATGCTCCTCGACGACGAGGACGCGCCGCCCGACCCGCTGCCCGACATGCGCAAGAAGGCCGCGGAGAAGAAGGTCGACATCCAGCCCTTCGTGGTCGGCAACGACGGTCGCTACATCTACGTCATGGTCGTGCTCTCGAGCGCCGTCTCGGATCTCGACGTCACGCAGCGCGCCCAAGCCGAGGTCGAGCGCGTCGCAAAAGAGCTCGCGGCCGAGCAGTCCCCCGCGCTCGAGGTCCGCTTCACGGGGCCCGTCGTCAACCGGCTCGCCGACACCGCGAGCCTGCAGGTGGACCTCACCCGCGCGGGCACGATCGGCTTCATCGGCGTCGTGCTGATGGTGCTGCTCGGTACGCGTCGGCTCCGCTCGATGCCGCTGCTCGGCATCCCGCTCGCGGTCGGCCTGACGTGGACGTTCGCGTTCGCGTACGTCGCCGTTCATCACTTGAACGCCGTTAGCGGATTCCTCGTGAGCATCCTCTCGGGCCTCGGCATCGAGTACGGCATTCACCTCTATCGGCGGTACGTCGACGAGCGCCGTGAGGGCCTGAGCCCCGAGGAGGCGACCGTCCTCACGTTGAAGTCGACGGGCGGCGCGCTCCTCGCGGCCTGCATCGTGAACGCCGCCGTCTTCGCGGTCGTCGGCGTCGCGGGCTTCCGCGGCTTCACCGAGTTCGGCCTCATCGCGTCGGTCGGCATGTTGCTCACGATGTCGGCGACGTTCCTCCTGTTCCCGCCGCTCAACCTGGTCTTCGACCGTCGCTGGCCTGTCATCAAGCCCGCCGCGGTGAAGAAGGACGACGAGCGTGAGGCGAGCGCCGCGCGCCCGCGGCCTGCGTTCGTGCGCTTCGCTCTATCGGCGCTGCGCGTGCTCGTCCTCGGCGCCGTGCCGATCTTCGTCGTGTATTCGGGGCACGGCCTCGCGACCCAGAAGGTCCGCTTCCACACCGACTGGCGCAAGCTCGGCGCTGACACCGAGTCCGCGCGCTTCGATCAATACGTCGTCTCGACGCTCGGCCAGTCGATCACGCAGGTCATGCTCTACCTCGACGATCCGTCGCAGGTCAGCACCGTCCGTGAGGCCGTTGAGGCCGTGCGAGCGCGCCGGGCCGCGTCGGGCAAGCCGTTCAACGTCGTGCGCGTCGTCGGCATCGACGATCTCGTGCCGCACGATCAGCCCGCGAAGGCCGCCGAGATCGAGAAGCTCGCGGCGCAGCTGAAGCGCGCCAAGCCCTCGAAGCTCACGCCCGACGAGCGCGAGATGCTCGACAAGGCGAAGCAGCTCACCGCACAAAAGCCCTTCACCGAGGACGACATCCCCGCGTCGCTCACGCAGCAGTTTCACACGGCCGACAAGAAGGGGACGATGGTCATCATCACGAGCGACGCGCTCCTCGAGGACAGCGCCAAGCTCATCGACTGGGCGGACCAGATGGCCGAGCTCCGCCAGGAGCTCAAGGATCGCAAGGTCGTCGGCGCGCTCGCGAGCGAGAACGCGATCGCTGGCCGCATCTTCCGCATCATCGCGCAGAGCGGGACGCGCATCCTCGGGGCGACCTTCCTCGTCGTCTTCCTCGTGCTTTTGCTCGAGTTCCGACGCTTGTCGCACGCGATCATCGTGCTCTCGTCGGTCGCGCTCGGGATGCTCTTCGTGGCGGGCGGCATGGCGCTCTTCCACATCGACCTCAACATGATGAACGCCGCCGTCCTGCCCATCGTGGTCGGCGTGTCGCTCGACAACGCGATCCACATCTTCCACCGCTTCGAAGAGGACGGGCCCGCGTCGATCCCGGCGGTGATGCGCTCGACCGGCGTCGCGGCGATCCTCTCGTCCGCGACGAACCTCGCCGGGTTCGCCGCGCTCTTCATCGCGCGGCACGGTGGCCTGCGCTCGGTCGCGATGCTGAGCAGCCTGGGGATCGCGTCGACCGTGTTCACGACGACCGTGATCTTCCCGCTCGTGTTGGACTTGGTCGGTCGCATGCAGCGACCCAAGCTCGCTCCGGCCAAGCCGCCCAAACCAGCGGCGACGGGCGAGTGAGACGACGACTCGACGCGGTGCGCTGACAGGCGCGTCCGCAAGACTGCGGCGACCGGGCAGTCTTGACGATGTGAAGGCGAGGCGGGACCCTCGCCATTTCATGAATAACGTCGAGCTCAGGGTCGCCTTCGAAGACGGCGTCGAAGCACCCGCTCTCGAGATCCTCGAGCTTCGCGGCCACGAGCGCGTCGGGCAGCCCTACCGGTTCGAGGTCGTGGTGCGCGCGCCTGCGTCGGAGCTCGCGCCGGGGCTCGCCGACGCGTGGATGAACGCATCGGTCCAGCTCGAGCTCGCGTGGACGGCCGCCGGCGAGCGCGCGCATCGCCGCACGCTCTACGCGATGGTGGACGCGATCGACGATCGGATGGAGGTCGCGTCGAACGGAACGCGCACGTTCGCGCTCCTCTTGCGACCGAAGTTCGCGGAGCTCGATCGGTTCATCACCCAGGACATTTTCGTGGGCGCGACCATCCCGGCGGTCGTGCGCGCCAAGCTCGCGCTCGCGCAGTTCCCCGAGGCTCAGTACGTCATGCGACTCGCGGACGAGGCGGCCTATCTCGATCACGACGGCGCCGACGCGGACCTCGTGGAGGGACGGCTCGTCGTCCAATACCGAGAGAGCGATCTCGCGTTCATCTCGCGCCTCTGCGAGCACGTCGGCATCTCGTTCTTTCTTCAGGAGGGCGTCGACGGTGACGAGGTCGTGTTCACCGATCACGACGGCGGCTTCACGCCTCGCGACGCGCCGCTCGTCTTCGGTGGAGACGGCTCCTCCCGCGGCCTGCTCTCGCTGCAGCGTCGCCTGCGCGGCGTGAAGAGCCAGTTCTTCACCTACGACTACAACTATCGGACGCCGCACCTCACCTACCAACGCGACGGCGCGGTGCTCTTCGACGTGCTCGGGGGCGAGGCTCAGCTCGAGGTCCCGTCGTCCGGCGCGCTCCTCGAGTACGCGCCGAACGTCAAGACACCTGACGAAGCGCGCTTCATCGCCGAGCGCCGCGCCGAGGAGGAGGAGGCGAAGCGAGAGCGCTTCGTGGGGACGTGCATCGACCCGACGGTCTCCGCGGGGCAGCGGCTCCACGTCTCGGGCCACCCCGAGCTCGACGACGACGTGGAGCTCTTGGTCGTGGGCGTGGAGCACACGTTCGCGACGCCCACGACCGCGCTCGCGAGCGGCGCTGCGCACGCGCAGCCTCAGTACCGCGCGCAGCTCGACATGGTGCGCCTCTTCAAGAAATCGCCGAACGGCCAGCCGCTCTCCTTTCGGCCGGAGCGCGCGACGCCGAAGCCCAAGATCGCGGGCGTCGTCACGGGGATCATCCAGTCGACCACCGCCGAGCAAGGTGAGGGCCGGCAGCACATCGACGCGCAGGGGCGATACCTCGTGAAGCTTCATTTCGACCAAGGACCGAAGACCATGCCGCGCCTGCGAATGGCGCAGCCTTCGGGCGGCGCGGGCTACGGCCATCACTTCCCGCTGCGACCCGGCGCCGAGGTCCTCGTCGGCTTCCTCGACGGCGATCCGGATCGACCGGTGATCCTCGGCGCGGTGCCGAATCCGCTCCAGCGATCGCCCGTGACGGTGCCGCTCGAACACGAGCCTCCCGAGGTCAATCGCATCAAAACCATCTCGGGTGTGGTGTTCGAGATCGGCGACGGGTTGAGCAGGGACTCGCATTGAGCGAGCCCCACCTCGCTGTGCGGCGCTTCGGGCAGGTGGCCGCGGCCGCTCGCGCGTACCGTCGCGGTGAGGCTCGCTTCGTCGCGGCGACGTTGAAGGCGACGTTCGCCCTCGAGCCCGGTGGTTCGCTTCGGCTCGTCGCGCCCGAGCCCATCCAGCGCGTCGAGAAACACCTGCGGAACAACCCGATCGCGAGCCTGTCGCACGCGTCCGACCTCGCGCTGCCGACCGGTCGCGCCGAGGTCGTGATCGTCGGCACCGCGCACGGTCCGACTGGGGCACGCGATTTCTTGGTGGGCTTCGACGTCGAACGCGCAGGTAAAAAGCTCATCGAGAAGCGCCTGCGCGTGCGCGCGACCACGGCCGAGCCCGTCGCGGTGACCTACGAGGCTGCGCGCGGAGGGATGTCGAGCAAGCGAAATCCCGTGGGCGTGGGCGAGGGGGACGCCACGCTCCCCAAGATCACCTACGTCGATCAGGACGAGCGCGGCGCGGGCAACGAGCGCGCGTACCCCACGGGCCTAGGGCCCATCCCCAGCGCGTGGCCGACGCGACGACGTCTGCGCGGCTCGTTGCCAGTCGCGGACGCGTTCACGGAGCGCGAGGTCGATCTGCCGAAGGATTTCGATCTCGCGCACGGCCACGCAGCGCCCGACGATCAGCGGCTCGACGCGCTCTTCGGTGGGGATCGACTGGTCTTGCACCAGCTTCATCGCGAGCACCGCGCGCTCGCGTTCAGCCTCCCCGTGTGCGCGGCGCGCGCCGCCTACGAGTCGTCTGCGACGGGGCGCGTCGACATCCCGCTCACCCTCGAGGTCGTGCACCTCGAGCCCGAGCGGCTGCACGTTGAGCTCGTGTTTCGAGGCTCGGCCTCGGTGCCGAACAACGCGTCGAACCTCGTCGTCGGTGGGGGCTTCACGCTCGGCGCGTCGCTCGTCTTGCCGCCGTTCGACACGGGCGCGCACGCCGATCCTCCAGCCGCAGCGAACCCCTTGCCGAAGACCCAGGCCGGCACGCAGATCCTCGAGCCAGCGACCGGTGCGATCGCGCTGCGCTCTCCGCGCGCCACGATGGAGCTCGCTCCCGACGTGGCCCAGCCCTCGACCCCGTTCGCGCGTCGCAATCCACCCGACAGCTCGCCTCAACGTCAGCCTCCGCCGGGTTCTCCGTGGGCGCCCGAATCGTCGAAGCGCGTCGTGCCCGCGAGCAGCGCGTTCACCGAGACGATGGCGGTCGACGAGGAATCAGCGCCCGCGAGGCCGGCACCCGAACCACCAACGCCCGCGCCCGCGAAGCCAGCAGCCGAGCCGCCGCCCGCACCATCGCCGCCGCCTCCACCCGAGCCGCCGCCCGCACCATCGCCGCCGCCTCCACCGCCGCCCAAGCTGAAGCCAGCGCCCTTGCCGCGCGCCGACGTGCAGAGCGTCCTCTACCAGAAGAAAAAGAAGTGAGCCGATGAGTCAACGCACGCCCCAACCCAGCGCGTCGACGTCGACGCCCACCGCCGCGACCCCGACCGAGCCCGAGAAGGCGCCGCGCGCGCGGCCCGATCTCGCGGGCAAATACGCGCTCCTCGAGGTCCCTGCGTTCGCGGAGTGCCCCGAGCGTCACCGCCCGATGACCTCGTTCGTACGGCTCGGCGCGCCGAACCGCGGCGCCGAGAAGGACGGCGGCGCGGATCTCCTCGAGCACGCCCGCGGCGCGGGCTGGGACAGCGCGCACCTCGACGTGCGCGGCGGCCTGCGTGATCACTCCGACGGCGATCGCATCTCGACCACGCGTGGCCACAAGATCGACATCATCAGCGGCAACTACAAGCGCGTGCTCACCAAACACGACGCCCCCGGCAGCGGCCTCCTCCGCGAGGACCATCAGCTCGGCGCGGACGGCACGCTCCAACTCAATGTCAAAAAAGACAAAGTAATAGAGAAGCTCGAGACCCACGGGGAGCGACACGAGACCTTCACCGGCACGAAGCTCGATCGCAGCATCGGCAAATCCGACGGCACGATCCTCGGCGACGCCGTCCTCGGCACGATCCAAGAGAGCTCCGCCGCGGAGAAGAAGAAGAGCGAAGCCGCCGCACACGGAGCCACCGCCGAGCGAGGAGAAGCGGAAGAGAAAGAAGAGAAGGGCGACGACGACGTCAAGGCGAAGGTCGCCTCGAACGAGGTCTCGGCGAG
This sequence comes from Polyangiaceae bacterium, assembly GCA_046351325.1. Classification (GTDB taxonomy): domain Bacteria; phylum Myxococcota_A; class Polyangia; order Polyangiales; family Polyangiaceae; genus Xiheicaenibacterium. The sequence continues at coordinate 685,488 of JAXLYR010000004.1, forward strand.
CGTCGCCTCCAACTCGATCGGAGCGTCCGCGTTCTCGAACTCCATCAACGGCGGCCTGCTCATCAACGAGATGACGTTCGCGTTTCAGACGAACACGACGTCGGCGGTCGCGGTCTCGACCGCGGAGTCGCTCGTCGGACGTAGCGAGTCCTTGTCGCTCGTCGGCAGCTCGGTCCGACAGACCTGGGCCGGCGACATGCACTCGATGACGAGCGCGCTCCTCATCGAGGAGATGACCAACGTCGGCGTGCAGAACTCGATGACGACCGCGGGCGTCACGAACTCCGTCACGCAGGTCGGCATGGCCTTCGAGGGCACGCTCGCAGGGCTGATCGTGAGCGACACGAAGGCCGGGATGATGATCGAGTCGAGCGTAATCCCCCTCACGCTGTCGACCGTCATCGGCGACTCGGTCGGCCTGCGCGTCGGCAACCAGATCGATCTCACTACCGGCACGACGCTCGAGTGCTTCCTCGGCCTGAAGACCTCGCTCGACATCGGAGGCTCGCTCGAGCTCAGCCTGGCTGCGAAGGCCGCGCTCAACATGGCCGCGACCGCCGAGATCACGCTCGCGGCTGCTCTCGAGGTCTTCCTCGGCGCGAAGGTCGAGATCACCAACGGGAGCACGCTCGAGGTGACGATGGGCAGCAAGTTCCTGGCGGACATGGCCGACAAGACCGAGTTCGTCGCCACCGAGTCGAAGAAGGTCGCCTCCAAGGACGCGGTCATCTCCGCGTTCTTGAGCCTCGGAAGCTGATGCGCGTCAGGAACGACACGCCGTTTCGGTTCGCGGCGCGACCGACGTCGCTCGAGCCACCGCAGATCGTCGCCTCGTGCGTGCTGCGTGGTGCGTTCAAGCTCGCGCCCGGCACCCTCGCGCCGCTGCTCGACGAGCTCGGGCTCGCGCAGGGCACCCTGCGTGGCGAGACCTTCGCCGAAGACGACGACGACCGCGCGGGGCAGGCGCTCTACCCCGGTGATTTTGCGGATTGGAAGCTCGAGAGCGAGGTCATGTTCGTCGGATCGGCGCACGCGCCCGGCGGCCGCGCCGTCACCGAGCTGCCCGTCAAGCTCGCGCTCGGCTCGATGTCGAAGGCCCTGCTCGTGACGGGCCCTCGCGTGTTCGTGAAGTCGATGCTCGGCGACGGCGCCAGCGATCCGGCTGCGTTCGTCAAGCAGCGGCTCGACTGGAGCGTCACTTGGGGCGGGCCGGATGTTGGTGACAATCCTGTAGGCGCAGGGCGCGTCGGTGAGACCGCGCCGAGCGTGTTCTACCCAGGCGAGCAGACCAAGACGCGGGCCGATCGCGCGCGGCCCGCGGGCCTCGGACCCATCAGCTCGACCTGGGCTCCTCGGGTCAAGCTGCGCGGCAACCAATACGATTCGACCTGGCAAAAGACACGCGCGCCGTGGTTCTCGGCGGACTTCGACGGCCGCTATTTCCAGGCCGCGCCCGCCGATCAGCGCCTCGGCGGCTTCCTCAAAGGCGACGAGAAGCTCGCCCTCCACAACCTTCATCCGACGGCGCCGGTGCTCGAGGCCTCGCTGCCCGCGCTCCGGCCGCGAGCGTTCGTGCGCGACACCGCGGGCAAGCTCCACGAGGCGAAGTTCCTGCTCGACACGGTGTTCATCGACGGCGACGCAGGCGTGGTTTTTCTCACGTGGCGAGCGCACGTGCCTTCGCTCGACGTCGAGCTTCGTGATCTCGCGTTCGCCGTCGTGGCCACCGAGTCGCTCGCGGAGCCGCCGAAGCCAGCGGCGCACTACGACGCGCTGCTGCGCGCGTTCGAGGCCGATCCGACCGGCGCCGAGGCGCTGAAGAGTGCGATGAAGAAGGAGGTCGACAAGGTCGCGGACACGCTGCCCGACAATCCTCCGCCGAAGGACGACGACGTCATTCGGTTGCCCAAAGACACGAAGAGCAAGGTCGGTGACCTCGGCGCCGGCGTCGTCGACAAGGTCGCCGGCATGGTGGCGCGCGCGAACCAGAACCTGCCGCGCGAGGGCGAGGCCGCGAAGAGGCTCGAGAGCGCCGTCGCGACGTCGCGCCCGCCGTCCCCGCTCGAGGCTCGAAGGAAGGCCGCCGAGCAGATCGCGGCGCTCGAGACTCAGCTCGAGAAGGCGCGCGCCGACGCTGTTCGCGGCAAGGCCCCGCCCGAGACCATCGCGAAGCTCGATGAAGTGCTCGCCGATCCTCGGCTCAAGCTCGCGCAGGCCGAGGCCAGGCGCTTCCGTCCGCCGACCGAGGACGAACTCGTCCCTCATGCGGACCTCTCGGAGCGCAGCCTCGCCGAGCTCGATCTGCGAGGGAAAGACCTGCGTGGAGCCGATCTCTCCGGGGTCGATTTCACGGACGCCGATCTCACGGGCGCGAAGCTCGCGGGCGCCAAGCTCTCGCGCGCGCGGCTCGTGCGCACCCTCCTCGACGACGCGGATCTCAGCGAGGCCTCGCTGGCGAAGACCGTGCTGATCGAGGCACGCGGCGCTCGCGTGAAGTTGGTCGGCGCAGCGCTCGACGGCGCGGTCCTCACCGATATCGACCTCGGCGGCGCTGACCTGCGCGGCGCGACCGCGAAGATGTGCATCGTCACGCGCGCGAAGCTCGCGGGCGCGAACCTGGAGCGCGCGAAGCTCGAGTATTGCCTCTTCGATCGCGCCGACCTCGAGGGGGCGTCGCTCGCGTCCGCGTCGCTCCACCGCGTCTCCGTGCAGGGCTCTTCGATGAAGCGCGCGAACCTCAAGGACGCCGCGTTCGACGAGTCGAGCTTCAACGAGTGCGCGCTCGACGAGGCCGACCTGCGCGGCGCGCGCGGTCGTCGCGTGTCGTTCCTCCGCGCGAACCTCGAGCGCGCGGACCTTCGACGCGCCACCCTGATCGACTGCCATTTCTCGGAGGCTCGCGCGCGGCACGCTCGCTTCTTCGCGGCCAACCTCAAGGCCTGTCGCTTCCGCCTCGCAGTGCTCGACGACGCCGACTTCTCGAGCGCGAACCTGTTCGGCGCCGACCTCGGGCGGGCTTCGCTCCACCGCACGAGCTTTCGCAAAGCGAACCTCTACGCGAGCCAGTGGCACGGCTCGGCGGGCAAGGACACCGACCTCGTCGACGCGAACCTCACCCTCTCGACGTTGGTGCGCTGGTGATGACGAATCGCGTGCCGCCGAAGATCCTGCCGCGCATCGCGCGCGACGAGCTCGAGCGCGCGATCGCGGCGCGCGCCCCCATCGAGGGTCGCACGCTCGACAGCGTCGATTTGCGCGGTCGCGATCTGCGCGGGCTCTCGTTCGTGGGCTCGCTCTTCTTGCGGGGCAAGCTCGACGGAGCGCGGCTCGACGACGCGCGGTTCGAGCGCTGCCGCTTCGTGCAGGTGAGCGCCGTGAAGGCCGCGCTCGCTCGCGCGTCGTTCGTCGGGGCGTCGCTCTCGAGCTGCGATCTGCGTCGCGTGAACCTCGAGCACGGGGATCTCTCGGGCGCGCAGCTCCTCTCGAGCTCGTTCGATGAGGCCCGGCTCGACGGCGCTCGCCTCGTCGGCCTCACGCTCGCGCAGACCTCGCTCAAGAGCGCGACGCTGCTCCGCGCCGATCTCGGGGAGGCTCGCTTCGTCGGCGCTGATCTCTCGGGCGCGGACCTCACGAGCGCGACCCTGTCGAAGACCGCGTTCGCCGAGTCTCGCGCGCGCGGCGCGCGCTTCTCCGGGGCGCGCGTGAGCAAGTCCGTCTTCACGGGCGTCGATCTGTCGGACGCCAAGCTCGACGGCGCCGAGGTGGAGGGCTCGGTCTTCCGCACGACCGACCTGCGCGGGGCGGCGCTGCCCAAGAAGCTCCAGGGCTCGACATTTGACGACGTTAAACTAACGCGAGAGGCTCTCGCCGGCGCGGACCTCTCGCGGAGCGAGGTCGAGGGCGTCGCAGTCGAGGGCGCGGATCTCCGCGACTGCGATCTCTCGGGCGTCGTCTTTCGCGAGGTGGACCTGACTGGCGTCGACCTTTCGAACCTCGCGCTCGAGCGCGCTGTCTTCATCGGCTGCAAGCTCGGTCGCGCGAAGCTCGCCGGCGCGCGCATCGAGAAGGCCGTGTTCCAGCGCTGCGATCTCGACGGCGCCGACCTCGGGGATCGCCCGATCAAGCTCGCGATCTTCCCCGAGTCCACGCTCCGCGGCGCGAGCTTCGCGCGCGCGCGGCTCGAGCTGGTGTCGCTCGACAAGGCCGACATGACCGGCGCGAACTTCGAGTCGGCCACGGTCAAACACGGCACGATGGATGGTGCGGAGCTCCGCGGCGCGAACGTGAAGGGCGCTCACCTCGAGGGCGTGCACCTCGAGCGCGTCGACCTGTCCTCGCTCGACCTCGCGGGCATCACGCTGAAGCGCTGCAACCTGAGCGGCGCGAACCTCTCTTCGAAGGACCTGCGCGGCGCTGACCTCTCCTTCTCGCTGCTCTGTCGCGCGAACCTCGCCGGCGCGAACCTCGCGAACGCGCGGCTCGACAGCGCCAACCTCGAGGACTCGACCCTCGACGGCGCGACGCTCGAGGGCGCTCGCGCGAAGGGCGCGTGCCTGCGGCGTGCGTCGCTCGTGCGCGTCGACGCGAGGCGCGTGAACCTGCGCCGCGCGACCCTCGCCGAGGCGAAGTTGGGCGAGGCCGTGCTCGCGAACGCGGACTTACGCGATTGTAACCTCGAGAACGCGCAGGCCCGGCGCACCACCTTCATCGGCGCGAACCTGAAGTACGCCGACCTCTCGCACGCCAAGCTCGCCGAGGCCGATCTCCGCGACGCGGAGCTCTTCGGCGCGAAGCTCCACAACGTCGACGACGCGAAGGCCAGCATGCCCGCGAGCCGCGCCACCGCGAAGCCGACCGATCTCGAGCGCCTCCAGGCCGAGGCTTGGACCCCACCCCCGATCGGAAAAGAGGACCAATGACCGCCGCGATCCACGCCCTCGATCGACTCTCTCCAACCGCTCGGGCGCCGTACCTCGGCCCCGGCCAGGTCGTCGAATTCGACGGTCCGCGCGTGGTCTGCGAGCTCCGTGATCAGAGCCGCGTGTCGGCCGAGCTCGCGATGCCCATCGCGTACCAACCCTGCGTTGGCGACGTGCTCCTCGTCATCACGCAGGAGACCGACGAGGCCTACGTGATCGGCGTGCTCTCCGGGCAGGGCCGCTCGAAGATCGAGCTCGCGGGCGACGTCGACGTGCGCGCCGTCGGCGGCAAGCTCAGGCTCTCCGGTGACAATGGTGTCAGCGTTGAGGGCCCCGAGCTCGACGTCGTCGTGGACCGCTACAAGCTCGCCGCGCAGAGCGTCGTCCAGCGGTGCGCGACCTTGTATCAACGCGCGCGCGAGCTCTTCACCCTCGAGGCCAGGGACGCGCATCAGCTCGTCGAGCGGGACTTCGTCGCCAGGTCGAACTCCGCGACGCTCGTCGCCGAGGAGAAGGTCGTGGTCAACGGCAACCAGGTCCACCTGGGCTGAGAGGAGCGCGCCGTGTTGCCTGCGTCGCATCGAGGAATGGGGACTGCCGTCGGCTCACCCGACACGTGCAACACGCCGACGGGCACCGGCGTCGACGTGCCCACTCCCTACGTGAACACCGGCGATCACACGCAGAGCGTCGGCTTCAGTCCGACGGTCTACGTGACGATGATGAACGCGATCAGCCAGGCCGCGACGGTGCCGACCACCACCGGCGACGAGTCGGGCACGTCGCATCCGACCATCAAGGGCGTGCTCACGCACACGTCGGGGAACCCGATCGTCTACGTCAACAGCGTCCCGGCCGTCGCGGTGTCGAACACGACCTCGCACAACAACGGCAACTGCCCCGCCGGCACGGTCGTCTCACCAGGCGCCGCGACGGTCTTCTACACCTTGAAGGAGGGCGCGGCCCCGCTCGTCGGCGAGCACCGAGCCGTCCGCGGCGACGAGGTCAACGCGTGGGCCGCGCGAATCTCGGGCGCGACGCTGGTCAGCGTCGAGCTCGCAGCGAGCGACCTCACGATCGGCGTGCGCGTCATAAGCGAGTCCACCGCTTCGGAGCTACTCTCCGCGTTGCGCGCGCACCCCGCGGCGCGCTCGCTCACGCTCGATCTTCGCGGCGTACCAGGTGGCACGCTGCACGGCGCCTGTCGGCTCGCTTCGATCTTCTTGCCCGCGGGCGCCGAGGTCGTGCGCGTGACCGACAGCGACGGTGACGTCGAGGTCCTGCGCGCAACGGACTGCGAAAAGACAGCGATCCCGCTCTCGATCCTCGTCGACGAGCAGACGGCCTCGGCCGCCGAGATCGTCGCGCTCGCGCTCCACGTCCACGATCGCGCGCGCGTCCTCGGCGGGCCCTCGTACGGCAAGGCGAGCGTCCAGACCTTCGACGTGCGCGACGGCGTGCGCGCGTACTCCACCATCGCGGCGCTCGCGGGCCCTCGGGGCGCGATCCTCGACGGCCACTACCGCTGAGGCTCGTGCTCGCTCTCTTGCTCGCGGCGCGCGAGCAAGAGGCGCTCGTGCAGCTCGGCGGCCTCGATCATCTCGTCGACGACGCGGCGGAGCTGTAGCAAATCCGCAGGCAGGACCTGCATCGTGACCTGCTCGGCGCCCGTCGAAGAGCGGTACTTCATCGTGAGCATCGCGACGTGCGCACCGAGGTCCTTCACCCGGGTCGACGCGAGCACCGCGTCGAGGCGCCACTCGCTGCCTACATAAATGTAACCGTGATCGAGGAGCGACGCGCGCAGCGAGTCGAAGCGCACGAGGTCGAGCGCCTCGCGGTAGCGCGGCGCGAGCACCTTCGCGAGCGGCGCCGCGCCGTCCCCGAGCACCGCACCGAGGTCCGCGTCGAAGGCCTCCCACGAGACATCGCGACGCGCGGCCTCGTGGAGAAGAAATCGCAGCGCCTTCAGCGCCATCGCGAGATCGGGGCCCTCGACGTGATGGCGCTCGCTGAACGCGTCGAGCTGCGCCTCGACGCGGTGGTCGAGCTTCCCGCGAAGGCTCGGTCCCAGCACCGTCCAGAGGTCCGCGAGCGCCTCCGGGCTCCAGCGGAGCGGGCGGTGCAGGTCGCGGGTGACCTCCGGGGGCGCGGCGCTGTTGCCGAGGGTGGCGAGGATGGGCGATTCCACGCACCGCATCCTAGTGCCAGCGAACTGAGGACCGGCAGCTCTAGCCTCGGCCGCTCTGCACGCGGCTCTAGCCTCGGCCGCTGTGCGTGAGGCTCTTGCTCGGGCTCGGAGCTTCGCCGAGACCCTGGTATGTCTGGGCGTTATGTCGTCTCGCGCTTCTTCTTCCGTGTGGGTGATCGCGAGCGCTGCGCTCGCGCTGGGTCTGGCTGCATGTGACGGCGGTTCCGACGATGGCGGGCCCGGCGGCTCAGGGGGCGGCGGCGGCTCTCCGACGGCCGACGTCACCTTCCACAAAGACGTCGAGCCGCTCCTCCAGCGAAGCTGCCTAGGCTGCCACTACGACGGCAAAATCGGTGGTTTCTCGCTCGTCACGTACGACGACGCGAAGCCCATGGCGGACTTCATGGCCTCCATGACCGAAGCTCGACTCATGCCGCCGTGGGGCGCGCAAGAGACCGACGACTGCAAACCTCGGCTGCCTTGGCGCAACGATCTGCGCCTCAGCGACGAGGAGATCGCGATGCTGCGCGCGTGGGCCGACGCTGGCGCCCCCGAAGGTAACCCCGCCGACGCGCCGCCCGCCTACGTCCCGCCGCCGGATGGCCTGCCCAACGCCGATATCGAGCTCACGCCCGCCGAGCCCAGCATGGTCTCGGGCAACACGGATCAGTTCATCTGCGTCGTCTACGATCCCCAGCTCACCGAGGACAAATGGGTCGACGGCATCAACATCCTCGCTGACAACACCAAGGTCGCGCACCACGCGGTCACCTTCCGCGCGAACCGCGCCGACGTCCTCGCGGAGTCCGGCGGCGCCGAGCGCTACCCGTGCTTCGGCGGCACGCAGGGCGACGTCGTTCACGTGTGGGCGCCGGGTGGGCAGCCCTTCGAACTCCCCGATGATGTCGGCATCAAGCTCACGCCCGACCAGGTCATCGTCGTGCAGATGCACTACCACCCGCGCGGTGACACCGTCGAACAGGACAGCTCCAAGCTGCAGCTGCGCTTCCGCGATCAGGTCCCTTCTTACCAGCTCCTCGTCACGTTCCCCGGCAACGCCAAGGACGCGAGCGAGGGCCTGCTCCCCGACCCCGATGATCGAACCGCAGACCCCGAGTTCCGCATCCCGGCGGGCTCGACCGATCACGTCGAGACGATGGAGATCCGCGTCCCGAACGAGGTCATCATCGACGTCCCCATCCTGATGGTCATGCCGCACATGCACTACGTCGGCACGGACATCCGCCTCGACATCGAGCGCGCGACGCAGCCGCCGTCACAGCCGCAGAACGAGTGCCTCGTGCAGACGCCCGCGTGGGACTTCAGCTGGCAGCGCTTCTACACCTACGACGTGCCCATCAACGAGCTGCCCACGGGCAAGGCCGGCGACGTCTTCAAGGTCACGTGTCACTACAACAACTCGAGCGGCAATCCCTACGTCGCGCAGGCGCTCGAGGAGCAGGGCCTCAGCGCTCCCGTCGACGTTTACCTCGGCGAGCAGACGCTCGATGAGATGTGCTTGGTACCCCTCGGGATTTTGTTGCCGTCGAGCCTCAACCTCTGATCGCTCGCGCGCCACACGCCTCACCAATCCGTGGAAAAAAGCAGCCTTGTCGTGATCAAGGCTGCATATTTTTTTCATCAAGATGCGCGCGCGGGCTGCGTGCACCCGTGGTCTTCGGGGGGCACGCCCATTAGCAATGGGGCGTGTCCTCGACCACGTCTCCCGTCTCTGAATCTCCGTCGCCCGCAGCCGAGACCCCGCCTCCGTCGACCGCAGCTGCAGCCGAGCCGCCGAAGTCTCGCGCGCTCGCGCAGTCGCACGGCCACCACCCGCAGGCTTCGACGATCTCGCTCGCACTCGCAGCGATGGGCGTCGTCTACGGCGACATCGGCACGAGTCCGCTCTACGCCATCAAGGAGTGCGTCGACGGCGCCCACGGCGTGCACGCGACGCACACGAACGTCCTCGGCATCCTGTCGCTCATCGTCTGGGGCATCGTCTTCGTCGTCTGCATCAAGTACCTGACGTTCATCACGCGAGCGAACAACCAGGGTGAGGGCGGGATCCTCGCGTTGCTCGCGCTCGTGCCCGAGTCGAAGAAGCAGACCGCGGGCAAGATCGGCGGGCTGACCGCGCTCATCCTGTTCGGCTCGTCGCTCCTCTACGGCGACGGCATCATCACGCCGGCGATCAGCGTCCTCTCCGCCGTCGAGGGTCTCGAGGTCGCGACCGCGAGCCTCAAGCCCCTCGTCCTACCGATCACGGTCGGCGTCATCGTCGGGCTGTTCGCCGTGCAGCGGCGGGGCACCGCGACGATCGGCCGCGTCTTCGGCCCGATCGTGCTGCTCTGGTTCGCCACGATCGGCACGCTCGGGCTGCTCGCCGTGCTGAAGCACCCCGTGGTGCTCGGCGCGATAAACCCGCTCTACGCGGTCGAGTTCTTCATCCATAACAAGGTTAAAGGATTCATCGTCCTCGGGTCGGTCTTCCTCTGCATCACCGGCGGCGAGGCTCTCTACGCCGACATGGGGCACTTCGGGCGCAAGCCCATCATGCTCGCCTGGTACACGATCGCGATGCCGGCGCTCCTGCTCAACTACTTCGGGCAGGGCGCGCTGCTCCTCAACGCCACGGGCGACGAGCTGGAGCGCATCGCCGCGAACCCCTTCTACGCCATGGTTCCCGCGGGCCCGGCGATCTACCCGCTCGTCGCGATCGCGGCGACCGCCACGGTGATCGCCTCGCAGGCGATGATCTCGGGCGCGTTCTCGCTCACGCGGCAGGCCGTGCAGCTCGGCTTCTTGCCGCGCGTGACCATCAAGCACACGTCGAGCGACACCGAGGGACAGATCTACATCCCCGAGGTGAACTGGGCGCTCGCGGCCGGCTGTGTCGCGCTCGTTCTGACCTTCAAGGAGTCGAGCAAGCTCGCCGCGGCCTACGGCATCGCGGTCACCGGCACGATGGGGATCACGTCGCTCGCGTTCTACAAGGTCGCGCGCACGCGGTGGAACTGGCCGTTCCACAAGATCGGCCCGCTCGTCGGCTTCTTCCTCGTCATCGACGGCGCGTTCCTCGCGGCCAACCTCATCAAGCTCTTCGACGGCGGGTTCGTGCCGGTGCTCGTAGGCCTCGCCATCTTCCTCTGTATGCGCACGTGGAAGCGTGGGCGCGCCCTGCTCGCTCGCTTCTTCGCCAAGGCTGCGCGCCCGCTCGACGAGTTCCTCGCAGGCGTGGGTCGCAAGGTCTACGTCTCGCGCGGGAACGACGACGCCAAGAACGAGGTCGTCGAAGAGGTCCCCCTCGTGCGAATCCCGGGCGTCGCGGTGTTCCTCACCTCGAGCGGCTCAGGCACGCCGCCGCTCTTGCTCCACCACGCGCGACACAACAAGGCCATCCACGACACCGTGCTGCTCGTGACGGTGACGACCGATCCGGTGCCTCGCGTTCAAGGCGAGCGCGTGCGCGTCGAGCCGCTCGGGCACGGCTTCCACCGCATCACGATCCACGTCGGCTTCATGGAGACGCCGAACGTCCCGTCGTCGCTCGCCGAGGCCATCGAGCTCTACGACCTCAAGGTGAACATGAACGACGTCACCTACTACCTCGGCCGCGAGACGCTGCTCGCGACGAGCAACGGCGAGATGAGCGCGCGTGAAGAGCAGCTGTTTGCGTTCCTCACCAAGAACTCGCAGAACGCGACGCGCTACTTCGGGATCCCCCCGGCACGCGTCGTCGAGATCGGGATGCAGGTCGATCTCTGAGCGCCCCCGCTGCCAAGCTTCGCGCCGCCCGGCAGCACGATCGCGATGAACAGCGTCGCCGACGCCAGATCGATCGGATCGGAGCGCCCCGTCGCGACGAGGTGCACGAAGGGCAGCAGGCCGAAGACGAGCGCGCCGAGCTTGATCATGTGCTGCTTCAGCTTCGGCGGCTCGGCGGCTGCCGTCTCGGCTGGTGCGACGCGGTAGGGGTCCATGGTGACCCCACGACGGTAGCCCGCACGAGATCAACAAAGGATCAAGCCTGCGTACGGGCCGCTAGGCTGCTCCGGCCACGCCGGATCGCCGATACGGGCGGCGCGAGGCGCCGACAAGTGACATGCGTGTCAGTTATGAACCGCGTTTGGACGACGTTGTCGGCCTGGTTTCTCTGCGTGCTAGGCTCGCGCCACCCCCGCTGGTCGAGGGATTGGAGGAGACCGTGAGCCAGATTGAACAGGCCATTCTTCGTAGCGTCTATTCGCTCTTCCGAGCAGTCGACGACAAGCAATGGGCAGCGAGCGAAGCTCTGCTCGCCCCTGAGCTCCTCGTGGATTACGGCACGGCCGAGCACACGTCGAACGCTGCGGTGGTGACCCTCTGGCGCACGCTCCTCAGCCCGCTCGACGCGACCCAACACCTGCTCGGTAGCGTCCAATCCGAAGTGAGCGCCGACGGCGAGGCCCACGTCACGGCCGAGTTCGTCGCGACCCATTTGAAACGCGGCGCGACCGGCGGTGACCTCTTCACCCTCGGGGGTCACTACGACATCACCCTTCGCGAGCAGGGCGGCGCTTGGCGCATCACCAAGCTCAAGATGTCGCCGCGCTGGTCCTCCGGAAACCCGGAGTTGGTGTTGCCCCAATAAGGGCTCGACTCAACCCTCCAGCACTCGACGCGCCTCTCTCTGCCCCGACAAGAACGCTCCGTGGATGGTGGCCGAGTAGTCCGACTCCGTCGCCTCTCCGGCGAAGAGCAGCCTCTCTCCCTCCGGCGCGGCGAGCGCAACGCGGTCCTCGGGCGTCGCCCCGCGCGCCAAAAATGAGTAAGAACCCAGGGAGAACGGGTCGCTCGCCCAGCGCGTGACCTGACAACCGATGGGCTCGCGCACGCCCGCTCCGAACATGTCCTTCAGCGACGCCTGAGACGCCGCCACTGCCTGCGCGTCCGTCAGGCGCTCGAAGCGTCGGGCCGCCGACCCCGCGTGAAACCACATGAGGACGGGCTTTCCCATATATGCGCCCATGTTCATCAGCGACGCGAACTCGCCATTCTTCTGGTTCAATCGGCCGAAGAGCTCCGCGTCCTCGGGCCAAAAAGGCCTGTCGAATTGGAGATAAAGCTTGTTGAGGAGTCCGCTCCCGAGCCTCGTGATCGCCGTCTTCTTCGCCTCGCCGAGCCCCGGTTCGAACGTCACTCGCCCGGCCTTCAACACCCCAATCGGCAGCGTGACAATCGCGTAGGCCGCGCTCAATACACCGCGGTTCGTCTCCACGTGCACGCCGTCCGATCCGTGGCGAATCTTCTCGACGATATGCGACAGGCGCACGTCGACGCCTGGCGTGAGCCCTCTCAGGATTTGGTCGTAGCCGCCCGGCATGACCAGGTCGTCGCCGGGTTCGGCTCGGCCCTCGTCGGCCGCCTGGGGTGAGAGCTCCGCGAGGTCGGCGGCGAGGTCCTGCTCGATCTCGGAGACATAAGCGAACGCCAGGTCATCCCGTTCGCGCGCCGTCATGTTGAGCTCGCGCGACGCGGCCTCGAGCGCGCTCTTGAGGTCCGCAGCGTCCCCCGGGTCGCGCCCGACCGCGCCGACGAGATCCTCGAGCCGCTTGGCCAAACGCTCGCGCTCGTCGTCGCCGGCGAGCTTGCCGTCCGCCCGGTAGAGCCGAATCCGCTCCCAATTGGTGGCGCGCGTCTCCACCCCGAGCTCACGCGCGAGGTCGCGAATCGGGTTCCCTTTGGACCCGTGAATCCATGACGCGCCGAGGTCTAGGGGCATATCGGGCCACACCCGACTCGTGCACAAGCGACCCCCGATGCGGTCGCGCGCCTCGAGCACGACGACCCTCTTGCCTGCTTGGCTGAGCTCGTGTGCGGCCGCGAGCCCCGCGACACCCGCTCCGACCACGATGACATCGATCGGAGCTCCCGAGTCGACCTGCGGCGGGCTGCTCGCGCTCGCCGAGGACACGCGAGGCTGCGGTGTTCGAGAGCTCTTCGCGCTCGTAGGCGCGTCGCTCTCGGGCGGGCGCGACCGATCTCCACATCCAGCGAGGAGCAGCGCCGAGGCGCCCTGTAGCCACCTCCTTCGACTCAACCGTCGCGAGGGATCCGAAGACATCGGCCTTTGATGGGATCGTGGCGCCACGATCCATCCATCGTTCCATGTCGACGAAAGTCGCGACAATCCGGCCCGGTTGCGCCGACCGCCTCACGTGGCTAGGGAATCCGCATGAAGATTGGCATCTTCGGAAGCGGCATGATCGGCGGCACCCTCGCCAAGCTCTGGGTGAACGCCGGACATGAGGTTCAGTTCGGCGCGCGAGCTCCCGAGCAGACGCGCGCCAAGGCTCAATCCATCGATGCTCGCGTGGGGGTCGACACGCTGTCGGCAACCTCCAAATGGGCCGAGGCTGTCCTGCTCGCGATCCCGCTGCACGCGACCCCCGACGTCGCGAGCTCCATCGCCGAGGGCGTCCGCGGCAAGCCCGTGCTCGACGCCGGCAACGCGATCCCGCGTCGCGATGGCGCGGCGGCCGACGCTGCGGGCGCGCTCGGCACGGGCCCTTGGGTCGCCGCGTTCCTGCCCGGCGCGCACGTCGTCAAAGCTTACAACACTGTATATTACCAGACGATCGCGACGCAGGCGCACCGCGCTCCGCCGCTCGTCGGCGTCCCCCTCTGCGGCGACGACGAGGGCGCGCTCAGCGTCGCGGAGCGCCTCGTTCGCGACTCGGGACTAGAGCCTGTGCGGGTGGGGAAGCTCGCGGACTCCCGCTCGATCGACTTCGGCTCTCCCGTGTGGAACTCCAATATGACCCGCGACGAGATCATCCGCGCGCTCGGCGTCGGCGCGTCGCAATAGCCGACAGCGCCGCCGCCCCGGCGAGCCACGCCATGGCAGTGCGCGATTCGCTGCCAGCGATCGCGCAGCCGCAGCCGTCACCGCCGCCGTCCGTGGCGCCGTCGCCGCCCGATCCGTTGCCGCCCGCGGGGCCCGCACCGCTGCCCGAAGGCAGCCCTGCGCCGACGCCCGAGCCCCCGCCAGTGCCCGCACCCGAACCGCCCGAGCCAGAGCCGCCCTCACCCGGAATCACCGTCCCAGGGTCCGCCGCGTTCCCCGACCGGAGCAGGCTGCCGCGGCTCGTTCCCCAGAGGATCCGCGCGTTCGCCGAGTTCGGTAGATCGTACGCAGCCACGCCGCTCCCCGTCGTCCCGATGACGATCTCCATATCGGGGTCCGCGTCGATGTTCGCGACGGTGGGGGCCCCGAGCGAACCATTCCAGTCGTCGGCGATGGGAGCCGGCAAATCAATCGCGTAGAGCTGATTGCCGTCCGCATCGAGGACATAGAGCTTACCGATGTGTCCGCCGCCGTTCTCCGGCCACGAGGTGAAGACGATCTCCGCGGGGCCGTCGCCCTCGATGTCGACGATCGCGGGCTCGCTCGCGAAGTTGATACCCGAGCCCGGCACCACGAACGGCCAATTGCCGTGTTCGGTTTTGTCCAGCCAGACGGCGTGCAGCTTCCCGTCGTAAGACGGATAGAGGATCTCCTTCTGTCCGTCGTTGTCCAGGTCGGCGACTGCCGCGCTCGTGACGCTGTTCTGAATGACGTTGTAGTCTTGGGAGAGCGGCCCCGACCCTGCGCCCGGCACCGGGATTACGGTCCAGTCGTAGCCGCTGCCGGCCCAGCGCGTGCGGTCCAGATTGAGGATCCACGGCGTGTGATACATGTCCCCGTCGGGGTCGCCTATCGAGCAGTCGTAGACGTCCCCGACCACGACGAGCTCGTCGTTCCCGTCGCCGTCGACATCGGAGATCACGGGCGCGCTGTTGGCGAAGTTCGGTCGATGCTGAACACCGCAATCGGCATATCCCTGTAGGTCGGCCGCTTGGTCCACGTGCACGCCGACCTCACTCCAGACTTTGCCCGCGCCGTAGACGTCGTTCACCGGCAGCTGCGAGCCGTCTGGGGCGAGCGCCGTGATGTAGTGCGTGTCGGTCGGCGCGAAGATCTCTTTAACACCGTCTTTGTCGAGATCCCCGATGGTGACGTTCTGGTTGTACATACCCCAGCCGTACCCGGGGTCTCCGGCGTGGCGCGCGGGGAAGCCCGGTCGCACCGAGCCGTCCGGCTCGAACACGTTGACCTGCTCGACGTCTCCGCCGCTCGCGCGCCCGACGACGATCTCGAGCGGGCCTTGGCTGTCCAGGTTCGCGAGGGCCACTGTCCTGACCTCGCCGTTGCCGAAGGGGTTCTTCGTCCAGAGCTCGGCGCCCGCAGCCGAATACACCGTAAGCTGGTCGCCGCCGCGGCCCACGACGATCTCCAGGCTCCCGTTGCCGTCCAGGTCGGCGATCGCCGGGCTCGGCCAAATCCGGCTGCCGTTCGGGGCCCGCCAAATCTCGCTCCCGTCTTCGCCCTTCAGCGCGACGAGATCGTAGCCGCCCCAGACGACCTCCACCGAGCCGTCACCCGTCAGATCCACGACCGCCGGTGACGCGTACCACCCAGTGTCGCAGCTGCTTTGACACCCGCCGGCCTGCCATTTGAGGACAGGCTGCGCGAGCGCAGCGCTCGGAACGACGGCGGCCAGGCAAGCTACGAGCGAAGCAAGCGGAGTCCGAATTCGCATGCGCCAATGGTCGCGGCGCCCCCAAAGCCTCGCAAGACCTCGCGCGCTCCACCGCACAACGAAGTGCGACTTGGGATCACCCTCGCGCGCCCGCGCGAAGCTGACATTCGTGTAACCGAATGCCGCCGCGCTCGCGCCGCGACAAAGCACGATCGTTCGGTGAAAGTTCACCGCGCGGCAGGGCAGGGGCACCTCCGCGCGGACACGAAAACTTCGGAAAATGAGTCGGGGCGAGAGGATTTGAACCTCCGACTCCCTGGTCCCGAACCAGGTGCGCTACCAGGCTGCGCTACGCCCCGGGTGCTGCGCCGAGTGGGCCCGCCGCAACAGGCGCGGACCTTGGTCGCTCTCGACTGAGAAGTCAAGAACGA
This sequence comes from Polyangiaceae bacterium, assembly GCA_046351325.1. Lineage (GTDB taxonomy): Bacteria > Myxococcota_A > Polyangia > Polyangiales > Polyangiaceae > Xiheicaenibacterium. Next base: position 701,593 of record JAXLYR010000004.1, read on the forward strand.
ACACCGCCGCTCCAGTCCCTCTCCTCGACGGCTCCGCTCCGCGCAACCTGACTCGGTGGTTGCTGCCCACGAGCGAAAGGGCCACATCGCTCCGCCATGGCTGGTCCACATCCGACAGGGCCGCTCACCGGGCTGCGCGTCCTCGAGATGGGGCAGCTCGTCGCGGGGCCCTTCGCCGGCGCGCTGCTCGCGTACTTCGGGGCCGACGTCATCAAGATCGAACCCCCAGAAGGCGACCCACTTCGCGGTTGGCGAACGCTCGACTCGGACGGCAAGACGAGCCTCTGGTGGCGCACCATCGCTCGCAACAAGCGCTCGATCGCCGTCGATCTGCGCCGCGAAGACGGGCGCGCCATCGCCCGCGCGCTCGCTCTCCGCGCCGACGTCCTCCTCGAGAATTTCCGACCCGGCACGATGGAGGCTTGGGGGCTCGGCCCCGACGAGCTCGCCCGCGAGCGGCCGAGCCTCGTCTACGCGCGCGTCTCGGGCTTCGGTCAGACGGGCCCCGAGCGCGATCGCCCTGGCTTCGCGTCCGTCTGCGAGGCCGTCGCGGGCCTGCGTTACCTCACCGGCGAGCCGGGGCGCACGCCCGTGCGCTCGAACCTCTCGCTCGGCGACACGCTCGGTGGCTTGCACGCGCTCATCGGGCTCTTGCTCGCGCTCTATCATCGTGAGCGCACCGGCGAAGGGCAGGTCGTCGACATCGCCCTCACCGAGTCCGTGCTCAACGTCCTCGAGGGCACGCTCGTCGAATACGACCGAGCAGGCGTCGTGCGCGAGCCCTCGGGCCCGACGATCACCGGCGTCGTGCCCTCGAACACCTATGTCTGCCTCGACGGCCTCGTCGTGCTCGGCGCGAACACCGATAAGCTCTTCGCGACCCTGATGCGCGTCGTCGAGAGACCCGATATGGCGGCCGATCCCGCGCTCGCGCAGAACCCCGGTCGCGTCGCGCGCGCACGCGACATCGACGAGGCAATCGCCAGCTGGACGTCGCGCCGCACCATAAGCCAAGTCGTCGCCGAGCTCGGCAAGGCCGGAGTCCCGGCCGGCGCGGTCCGCGACGCTAAGGCCATATCGGAGGATCCTCAGTTCCTCGCGCGCGACCTCTTCGAAACCGTCGACGACTCCGCCTCAGGCCCGCCCCGCAGACTCCCTGCCATGTGGCCGCGGCTCGCGCGAACACCGGGAAAGACGCTCTTCGAAGGGCCCGCGCTCGGTGAGCACACGCGCGAGATCCTCGCGGGCGAGCTCGGCTGGTCGAGCGAACGAATCGACGAGCTTCTTGCGTCTCGGGTCATCCGTTAGGCTCCTCGTCCGGTGGGACGCTTCCTCGATCCGGCCTCGCTCCCCGTCGGCACTGTCGTCGGCGGCGACTTCCGAATAGAGCGATGGCTCGGCGGCGGGGGAATGGGGATCGTCTACGCCACAACGCAGCTAAGCACCTCGCTGCCGCGCGCCCTCAAGATCCTCCGACCCGAGCTCGTCGGCGACGAGCGCGAGATGCGCCGCTTCGTCGACGAGGCGCGCCTCGGCGCCCGAATCCCCAGCGACCACGTCGTCGCGGTGGTCGGCTCGGGCGTGGACGCCGCGATCAACGCCCCGTGGATCGCGATGGAATTGCTCGAGGGCGAGGACCTCTCGGCCGCGATCGCGCGCGCCGGGGCGCTGCCGCTCGACGAGTGTCGCGTGGTCCTCGAGCAGCTCTGTCACGGCGTCGGCAAGGCGCACGAAGCAGGCATCGTCCACCGCGACCTGAAGCCCGAGAACATCTTCCTCGCTCGCTCGCGGACCGTGGGCGCGACCGTCTCGGTGAAGGTCCTCGACTTCGGAATAGCGAAGTCGATCGGCGATAGACTTACCAGAATGTCAGCTCTACCGGGCGGGCTCCCGCGCGGCTTCACCGAGGGCATCGGCACGCCGATGTGGATGGCGCCCGAACAGACCAATTACGGCGTGGTAACCCCGGCGACCGACGTCTGGGCGATCGGGCTCATCGCGTACAAGATGCTGACAGGCCGCTACTATTGGCGGTCCGCGCAGAGCTCCGCCGCGTCCGCGGTCCTCGAGGAGATGCTGACCGCCCCGATCGACTACGCGAGCGTGCGCGCCAAAGAGCAGAAGGTCGACTTCCGCCTCCCGGCGGGCTTCGACGCCTGGTTTTACAGGGCAGTCCACCCCGATCCCAAGCAGCGATTCCCCGACGCCGCGAACGCCTGGCAGGCGCTCGCCCCTATCCTCCAAGCCGCCCGGCGCGGCTTCCCGGCGTGGTCACGATATGCCTTCTTGGCGCTCGTGCTGGTCGGCTCCATGGCGGTCGCGGGGCTCGTCGTCCGCGCGCTCGTCCGCGCTCCACCGAAGTCGACGACCTCGAGCTCGACGAGCGCTCCGACCTCGCAGGCCCCGAGCGAGAGCGCGCCCGTGTCCGGCGGCTGCGTCCTGCCGACCGAGCACGACGAAGAGGAGTATCGACTGCTCGCCAAGGACCTCGCGAGCATCGCGAGCGCGGCGCGCGACGTCTACGCGCGCGGGCTCCAGAAATCCGGGCCGCCGGTGCACTTCCTCTGTGACTCGGCCGCGCCGATTCCGGACCACGTCCCGACGGGCGACTACATCCCAGAGACCAACGACGGTAAGGATTTCGCCTCGGGGACACGCACCGCCGGGTGGGCTTGTTTGGGTATCTCGCTGAGCCATCCACTCCGCTTCCAAATTGGATATTCGGTCGGCTCGGGCTACCGCGGGCCGGCGGCTGGGCTCGACGATCCCGGCCCTGGAGGCTTCGAGGTTTGGGCAGTCGGTGATCTCGACCGCGACGGCCAGAAGAGCCTGTTCACGATTGCAGGGGTCCTCGACGAGCGCGCGGACGAGATTCGTCTCCGGCCCCTTCGCTGCGTGAATGCGTCCGAGTAGCCCCCAACCCCGTTGGGGATTCCACGAGAAACCCGCTTGACTCCGATCGGGCGCGAAGCTCCGATCGACCGCATGAAGCTCCTTTTCTTCCCGACAAGCGTGTTCGTCCTCACTGCGATCCTTGCGGGGTGCGGCGCCGGCCATGATCCGAACTCAGGTGGAGCAGGCGGCGACGCAAATGGTGGGAGCGGCAACAGCGGCAACAGTCACAACAGCGGCGGCACGGGCAGCGGCTTCGGCGGTGAGGGCGCGGGCTTCAGCAGCGGCGGCTCGACAGGCCAGGGCGGTGAGTGCGCCGGCGACGAATACGGCGCGGAGAAGGTCCCGCTCGACATCTACATCATGCTCGACCAGTCGGGCTCGATGGGTGATCCGGACTCCAACGGCGCCGTCAAATGGGACTCCTGCGCCTCCGCGATTGGCCAGTTCGTCAATCAGCCTGCCGCAGCGGGCATCGGCGTCGGGATTCAGTACTTCCCCGTCCCCAACGGCGTGAGCTGCCCGACGTTCCCCGTCCAATGCAGCAGTGACAATGACTGCCAGGCTGGTTGCGGACCGTGCGACATCCCCCCGGGCTTCCCCTTCGGGTTCTGCTCGGGCGTGGGTGACGCGGACTCGTGCAGCGTCGTCGACTACGCGACGCCGGACGTCGAGATCGGCTCACTCCCGGCCAACGCGACCGCGATCACCAACTCGATTGGCAATCACGGTCCGACCGGTGGCACCCCGACCTCCGCCGCTCTCCAAGGCGCCATCGACCACGCCAAGGCTTGGGCGACGGTGAACCCCGGGCACGTCGCGGTGGTCGTCCTCGCGACCGACGGCGATCCCAGCTCGTGTGTGACCGACCTCCCCGCTATCAACGCCATCGCGGCGGCCGGCGCCAACGGCACGCCGAAGGTCCTGACCTTCGTCATCGGCGTCGGCGGCTCGCAGTCCGCGCTCGATGGGTTTGCGTCGAACGGCGGCACCGGGCAGGCCTTCATGATCGACCAAGACCCCAACGTCCAAGACGCGTTCCTCAACGCGCTCAACGTGATTCAGGGTCAGGCGCTGCCCTGCTCTTACCTCATCCCGATTCCCGAGCAGGGCCAGACGCTCGACCCCAACAAGGTCAATGTCTATTACACGCCGTCCGGCGGCACCCGTGAGGTCATTCCCCGCGTCGACGGCGCGGCGAACTGCCCGGCAAACGGGCTCGCGTGGTTCTACGACAGCCCGACCAACCCCACCCAAATCATGCTGTGTTCGTCGACCTGCAGCACGCTGACGGCGGACACGGGTGGCACCGTCAAGGTCGTCGTCGGCTGCGACACCGTCGTTCAATAACCGACGCGGTTGTAACCACGCGCCGCGGGGGGCGGCGCGCCGCGCAGGTGCTTGAACCAATATGCGGGCATGATGAACTGCCCGAAAAAGACGAAGCCGAGCGCCCAGAGGGCCAAGTCGATTCCCTGGACCCGGCCGCTGGCGTCGGCGATGAATATGCCGGCGACGATGATCTGCAGGAACGCGATGGCGCTCGAGCCCGCGAGCAGCGTGACCAGGAATCGCCGCACCTCACTGTTCGCCAATGGGTCGCCCGTGACCGGCAATCTCCCCGCGAACGACGCGTTCAACAAGACAGTAAGGTAGATGGCGAGTCCGACTACCAGCATGAGCGGCAGCCAGCCGAGGACCCCCAAGACGAGGACGCGCTGCTTCGAGGGGGGCTCTCTTGTCATGTTACAAGTGTGTCAGGGGATGATCTGGGGAGCGCTCAACATGAACTCCACGTCCCCGCACTCCACGACCGGCGCTGGCGAGAGGGTGGGGTAGAGCTCGCGGAACTTCTTGGCGACGTCGTTGCACGTCCCGCCGTGGCCGCAGAGCACGGTGTAAGCCACCGTCGGGCCGCCGCGATAGGTGTGTTTGATATCGGACTTGGCGAGCGCGACGTCCCCGACCCGATTGTTGGGGCGCTCGGAGACCAGCGTCCAAGCGCGGTTCGTCGAGATCGCCTTGCGCATCATATCGACCCGCGTCGCCTCGTCGGCGCCGTCGCCCGTCAGGAGGACTGCAGTCGCGGTCATGCAGGTAGCGTTCGCCTCTTTTACAGCCGCCGATTCGGCCGACGCCGAAGCGAGGACGGCAAAAGTGGGAAGAGCAGCGAGCGCCACAGCGAGCGAACGTCCGAGTTGCATGGTGATCGCGAACTACGTCGGAGGCGCCACGCTTCTTCCCCCGACGTGTAACCGTCCACGAAAGAACGTGTCGAGTCCGACGCCGATTCGTAACCAGCCGTGCGCTACACCGGCCGCGTGTTGGAGGTTCTGGACAGTCCGAGCGTCGACCCGCTGCGACTGCGGCGTTTGCTCGTCGCGGGCACCGTGGGCGTCGCGGTCATGCTCGTCGGTGGGTACGCCGCCTCGAAGTTCGTTCGCGCGCCGCAGCCCGAGGCGCCCGCCGAGGAGCCCGCGGTCGAGGTCAGTCTCCTCGAGCCCGAGGAAGAGCCGCCGCCGCCTCCGCCCCCAACACGAGCCAGCGAACCAGCCAGTCTTCCTGCCGCCGCGCCGCCTCGACCAGCGGCCGCCGCGCCGCCGCGTACAGTTACAGCCCCGTCAGCGCCCAAGACGGCTCCCGCCGATTACGACGACGATCGCCCGACCTTCCATCCAGGGAATGGGCAGGGTGATGGCACGGGAGCCGGCGGCGAGAAGGGCGGGACTGGCGGTCAAAACCAGTCGGTAGCTCCGCCGCCCCCTCCTCCGCCCGAGCCCAAGCCCCCTCCTCCGAAGAGAGCCCCCGAGCCCACCGAATACGATCCTCCGAAGTGCAAGCGTCGGGGCATCGACGCCGCGCAGGCGAAGGCCCTCGGCGTCTCGGGCAAAGTCATCGTCACGTACACGGTGACCGCTACAGGCGAGGTCGTGAACGTCACCGCCCAAAGCGGGCCAACCGCGCTGCAGCCGCTCGCCGTCGCTGCGGTGTCGGCATGGAAATGCGAGCCGGCTCGCATGAAGGAGGACGGCAAGGCCATCGCTGTGACCAAGAAGGTCCCGCTCAACGTCAGCGTCGAGACATCCCCGTAAGGACCGAAATAGCCATGTTCGATCTCTCCCATATTTGGACGAAGATGAGCGCCGCCAACAAAGGCATAACGCTCTTCATCCTCGCCATGGCGGTGGTGTCGGCCGCCGTCACCGGCGAGCGAATCCTCGCGCTCTACCGCAGCGCCGTGGCCTCGCGCAGGTTCGCCGCCCGCGCCGACGAAGCGATCCGCGCGTGGGACCCCGCGGCGTTGGTCACGCTCGCCGAACAGCACCGGACGTCCTCGCTGGCGAGGCTGCTCGGCGCGGTTACAACCAAGTATCTGGACGTGAGCGCGCGCACCGACGACGGCAGCGCAGCGCTGCCCATGCTCCGCAGTGAGTCGCAGCGACAACAGGAGATCGTCGGTGGTGAGCTGCGGCGCGGTATGAGCATATTGGCGACCGTCGGTTCGATTACCCCCTTCGTGGGCCTGCTCGGGACCGTAATCGGCATCATCGCGGCCTTCCAAGCGATCGGCGCGGCGGGCGCGGGCGGCCTCGGGACGGTGTCGAGCGCCATCGGTGAGGCGCTCGTGGAGACCGCGTTCGGCCTCATGGTCGCGATCCCCGCGGTCATCGCGTTCAACTACCTGTCGAGTCGCGTCAACGCGGTCGAGGCCTCGCTCGGTCGCTCGGTCGGGCGCCTCATCGACGAGATGGAGTTCCGCTTCAAGGCCGGTATCGACCAATCCCGGACGAGCGATGTCTATGAGCGCCCGGAAGCAGCCTGAGCCCGAGATCAACGTCACACCCCTCGTGGACGTCGTGCTCGTCCTCTTGATCATCTTCATGGTGATCGCCCCCAACCTGCAGCAGGGGGTGCCCGTCGAGATGCCCGAAGCCAAGCGGGCCGACGAGAAGAAGCTCGAGAACCCCGTCGAGGTCGTGATGACGATCGACGGAGACCTCTTCATCGAGCAGACGCCGATGTCGGCAGAAGCCCTCTTCGTCGAGCTCGAGCGACTGCGCAAAGAGGACGAGAGCCGCCCGCTCGTGCTCAAGGCCGATCAGAAGCTCGCTTACGGCCGTGTAAAGGATCTCTTCGGCGCGCTCCAGCGGACCGGCTTCAGGAACGTGGCGCTCAAGGTGATCGCTCGCAAGGGAGAGTCATGAGCCATGGCCTTCGGACCCGCAGACACCGGTAAAGGGCAGAAGCCCGTCGTCAACGTCACCCCCCTCGTGGACGTCGCGCTCGTGGTCCTCATCATCTTCATGGTCGTCGCGCCGATGCTCACGCGCACGCTATCCATGATTCTGCCGCCTCAAGCCGACGCATCATCAACGCCCTCGTCGGACGCGCCCATCGTCATGACGATGTCCAAGGGCGGCGGCCTCGAGCTCAACCGTCAGTCGATCACACGGGACGAGCTCGCGACCGCGATCCCAGCGGCCCTCGCGGCCACGCGGAACAAGGTCGTCCACTTCGACGCGGACGACGAAATCCCCTACGGCGAAGTCATCGCGACCGTCGACGCGTGCCGCGGCGCCGGCGCGAACAACATCGCCATCGTCACGAAGAAGCTCTCTACGAATCCAAGATAAGAAAGCGACGGGTCTCTGTATGCGAGATCGCGGAGTGCGTTCGGCCCTCGGCTCGACGCTGGCGGCGCTGTTTTGTCTATTCGCGGAGAGGTCGGCCATGGCGGACGACTCGATCGCCGCGACCCAACCCGGCAATGGCGCCATCGTCGGCGTCGTGACGGACGCGAAGCTCGGAGACGCCGCCGTCGAGGCCCTCGTCTCGATCGTCGGCAGCAAACAAGGCGTGCTCACCGAAGTCGATGGCAGCTACCGACTCGAGGTCCCACCGGGCCGCTACACACTTCAGATCATCGACGACCTCCACAGACCCGTCCTCATCAAGGACATCGTTGTAAGCGAAGGCGCGGAGGTCCACGCCGACGCCGCGCTCGAGCCGGACGAGACCGTCGAGGAGTCGGTCGACACCGTCGTTCAGCTCGACACTGCCGGCGTCGAGGCCACGCTCCTCGAGCGCAAGCGCGCGGCCGCCGCGGGGGACGGAGTCGGGCGCGCCGAGATCACCAAAGCCAACGACAAGACAGCCGCTGAGGCCGCGCGGCGTGTCGTCGGCGCGAGCATCGAGGGCTCACGGTTCCTTTATGTGCGGGGTCTCGGGGAGCGATACAACAATGCCCTCCTCGACGGCTTCCCCCTGCCGAGCCCCGAGCCCGATCGACAGGCCGTCCCGCTCGATCTCTTCCCGTCGCAGATCCTCGAGAGCCTCACGATCGTCAAGACGTTCACCCCCGACGTCCCGGGCGACTTCGCGGGAGGCTCCATTCGCATCGGGACGCGGCGCATCCCCACCGAGCTCACGTTCGCGGCCAGCCTCTCCATCGGCTTCAACACGGCGACCTCGTTCGCGGACGTATTGACCTATCAGGGCGGCGACCTCGATTGGCTCGGGTTCGATGACGGCACGCGAGCGCTCCCCGACGACCTGCCGAGCAGCAAGGTCGTGCGAGGCGTCGAGGATGAAAATGGCCAGCTCATCACGCGGGAGGCGATTGGGCATTACGGCACGGAGATGAACTCGCCGATGACGGCGCGCACGACGCTCGGGCCCCCGAGCTTCGGCGGCAATGTCGTCTTCGCCGACTCATGGGCGCTCGGCGATTGGGGCCGAATAGGGGTCATGGCCGCGCTCGTCTACGACAGGCGGTTCGAGCGGCGCGCCGATGCGCGACTGCGGAACTACGGGCTCGGCGAGGGCCCCGACTCCATCGATGGCCTGCGCCCGCTGAACGATCTCACGCTCGAGCGCGGGATTGACCGCGTCTCGTGGGGGCTGCTCACGGGCGCCACGCTCGAGATCGGCAAGGACCACCGGCTATCGCTTACAGGGCTGTATACGCGCTCGGCCGACTTCGAGGCGAGTCGGCTCGCCGGCCGCCACGAAGAGCGCGCCGCGAACCTGAGCGAGACGCGCCTCTCGTACGTCGGGCGCTCGCTCTTCTTCGGTGAGCTCCAGGGTTCACATCGCTTCCCCGCGCTCGACGGGCTCACGCTCGAATACGGCATAGGGCTCGCGCGCGCCGAGCGTGAAGAACCGGATTCGCGGGGGACGACCTACCAGTTCGACGGCACGCTCGGGGTCTACGCGTTCGAAGACGACAGCACGAGCGGCTCGCATTTCTTCTCCGAACAGGGTGAGACCACCGTGACCGGGATGCTCGACGTGACGCAGCCGATCGGCGGCGCCGAGAGCCCTATTCGGCTCAAGGCCGGGGGCTATTTCAACCTCCGTGATCGGGAGTTCCTCGCGCGGCGCTTCCGCTTCAGGCCCGACCGCCGCGGCGCGCCCGAGGGGTTCGACACGTGCCCAGGCCCGACCTTCGCGGCCGACTGCCAGGACAAACTCTTCACGGACGGAAACATCCAAAACGGGTTCCTCGAGCTCGAGGAGAACACCCGCGAGAACGACGGCTATCGAGCCGGGCTCTCCGTCTTCGCGGGCTATCTCATGCTCGACGCAAGCGTCGCCGACAAACTCCGCGTCGTCATCGGTCCGCGACTCGAGGTCTCGAGGCAGACGATTACCCCCTTCGATCCGGTGAACGTCGACCTCCCGACCGAGGAGCGCGCGTTCTCCGAGGTCGCGATCTTGCCGGCGCTGTCGGTCGTCTACACCCCTATCCCGCAGCTCAATTTGCGCGCCGCGGTCTCGCGGACGATCGCGCGGCCGCAGCTCCGCGAGCTCGCGCCCTTCGCTTATGTCGATTACTTCGGCGGGAGGGAGGTCCGCGGCAACCCCGACCTCGTCGACACGTCGATCATCAACGCGGACCTGCGCGCCGAGTTCTTCCCCAGCGCCGCCGAGGTCGTCGCCGTGAGCGCGTTCTACAAGCGCTTCGAGGACCCCATCGAGCAAGTCATCCAGGCGAGCAGCGGCGCGGCGGGCGTCGTCTCGTTCGCCAACGCGCGCGGGGGCAACCTGTTCGGCGTCGAGCTCGAAGCGCGGAAGTCGTTCGATGTCTTTCACCCCGTCTTGAGGCCGCTCTCGCTGATCGCCAATCTGACCCTCACGCACTCACGCGTCGAGCTCGACGCCGAGCAGGCCGTCCAGCTCACCAGCCAATCCAGGCCGCTCGCGCTCTCGGCGCCCTTCGTCGCCAACGTCGCGCTCGACTTCGACGAACCCACGTGGGGCACGCGCGCCCGGGTCTCGTATAGCTTGGTCGGCCCGCGCCTCGCACAGGTCGGCACCCGCGGTATCCCGGATATCTACGAGCTCACGCGCCACGGCCTCGACGTCACGTTGGCCCAGCGAGTCGGCGATCACGTCGAGCTGCGAGCCTCCGCGACGAACCTCCTCGATTGGCCGATAACGCGGGCCCACGACACCCCGAGCGGTGAGGCCGTGACTGAGGAATATCGAACCGGCCAATCGTTCTCGCTCGGGGTCAGCGTCTCGGACTGAGGTCTACCGAGCCGCGCCGCCGATCCGTCTCCGAATCGTGGCGAGCGCGCTCGAGTCGTCACACGCGCGTCCTCTTGGTTTCACCGGGATAGACCAATGTCCGCGCGACTCAAGGAGGACTCGATGATCTCTTCTCGTACCGGCTTTCTCGCGTTCGCGCTCTCTTCGATTCCGCTCTTCGCGCTTGCTTGTGGTGATGACGCCGCGGGCGGCGGTGGCTCGGGGGCGAGCGGCGGGGGCGGCGCGGGTGGCGCACCTGCTGAGCAAGAGCTCTCGGGCGAGCTCGCAGATAGGACGTTGTCAAAGGATACGAAGTGGGTCTTGAAGGGGGTCGTCTCCGTCCCCGACGGCGTGACGCTCACCATCGAACCGGGCACGACGATCGTCGGCGACAAGGCCTCATTGGGGACGCTCGTCGTGCAGCGCGGCGGCAAGCTGGACGCAGAGGGCACGGCCGACGAGCCCATCGTCTTCACGAGCGCGCTGCCCGCGGGGGAGCGCTCGGCCGGTGATTGGGGTGGAGTCGTGCTCCTCGGCAAAGCCCCAATCAACGAGCCCGGCGGTGAGGCCGAGGTCGAGGGCTTCCAAGACGCTCAGCTCTACGGCGGCTCGAACGCCGCGGACTCGAGTGGGACCTTGCGCTATGTCCGAATCGAGTTCGGCGGCATCGAGATCGCCCCCGACAACGAGATCAACGGCCTCACGCTGGCGGGTGTCGGCAGCGGCACGACGATCGATTTCGTCGAGGTTCGCCACACGCTCGACGACTGCTTCGAGTTCTTCGGCGGCACGGTCAACGTCTCTCACCTGGTCTGTTATCGGAACGGCGACGACGGCTTCGACTTCGACCAGGGTTATCAGGGGTCGCTCCAGTTCCTCTTCCTCGCGCAGGACCCCACGATCGCCGACGACGCGAACGGCCTCGAGGCCGACAACGACAAAGACGACCCGGCGGTTACTCCGGTGACGAACCCGAAGATCTCGAACATCACCCTGTGTGGCCAGAATGGGGATCAGGCGAAGCAGCAATACGGCTTCCTCTTTCGCCGTGGCTTTCACGGCACCGTCGTGAACGCGCTCGTCACCGGCTTCGAGGCAGGTGTCGACTTCCGCGACGTCCCGCCGACCGAGGTCGACGTCACACACACGCTCTTCCTCGACGGCTCGGTCGCCGATATTGCCTATATCGAGGATAAACCGAAGACGGACGCGGGCCTCCCCGACGAGGACGACGACGGCGGCTTCGACGAGGTCGCTTGGTTCGAAGACGGAGCAGGCAATTCGACCGAGGGGCCCGACCTGAGCGGCTGCTTCGCTGCGACGCCGGATCCCTTCCCGCCGAGCCGCATCGAGGGCGGGACGCCTGTCGGCAGCGGAGTCGACACGAGCGCGACGTTCGTCGGCGCCTTCGCGGACGAGGACGATGACTGGATGGCGGGTTGGACGGCCTTCGAGGACTGAAATAGACTTCGGCCCTCGTGGCCGGCCTTCATCGAGCAAAGTCCGTCGGGGGCAGCCTGCTCGTCGCAGCGCTCCTCCTCTTCGGGTGTTCGCGCAGCGAGGGTGGCGCCGGCAGCGGCTCTGCGCGGCCCGGAATGAGCGCGCCCGTCGAGGTCGACCTCGTCGGAGGGGGCCACGTCGTATTGGACAATACCCTGCTCGACAGCAAATCCCCCGACGTCTCGGAGGACGGTCAGCGCGGCTTTTGGCTCCAAACGGTCGTCCCCCAATATCAGCCTAGCGCTTCCATCGAGGTCGAGGACGCAGAGGGCCGCAGGACGCAGTTCGTCCCCAAAGGGGGTGACCCCGAGGGCCGCGAGCCGCTCGTCATGGTGAATCGGGAGGGCGGGTTGAAGCTCGCGCTCGTCCACCGACAAGACCCCATTCCCGCCTTCCACGGACGGGGTGGCAACCGCGGTCGCAGCGGTGACTCCTCGAGGGTTCGCGAGGTTCGACGGATCATCCTCGGGGGCTCGCCGGAACCTCAGTGACCCAGTTGCGCACCTACATCAGCCCAGAGGTCTCGAGGCCCCAACCTGGATCATCGGCGTTTCGGGCCCTCGCGCTGGTCGCGGCGATCAGTTGGAGCTGCAATCATCCTGATACGGCGCCTCGTGAGCAGGCCGCGAGCGCGTCGAAAACCGCGTCCGTGACCGCTCGGGAGAGCGCGTCCGCGACCTCGATGACGAGCGTCGCCGCTCCCCCGCAGAGCTCGGAGTCGACTGGAGTTTCGGCGAGTCCGGGGACCGGCGGCGGGCGCGGCGACGGCTCGGGCGGCGGACAACGCGGTAAGCGATTCGGGGATGCTCCCGTGTACATCGACGGCCAGCCCGTCGGGATCCTCCGGTATCTCGAGCTCCCAGAGCGGCTCGTCCCGCACGACCACGAGCTCCTCGACGGTCGCAAAGTGCCGCGTTTTCGGCTCGTCGAGTACCTCGAGGCGGTAGGCGTCGACCTCACCACCGTGAACGAGGTCCACTTGGTCGGCGGCCGCAATCGCACGTCGATCCTCAAGGGAGCAGCGCTGCGCGCGCACCGCACCGACCTCACCTTCTCCTTCACGAAAGAGACGGGCGGCAAGGCTCGCGTTCATTGGCCCGGCAGCGGAATCGAGGTGAACACCACGATCGACACGATCGTCTCGCTCTCGGTCTACGTGAAGAAGGCGCCGCCTCGCTACGACCCCGAGAGTCACAAGCTCTTTTACGCAGACGGCAGCGTCGTGGAGGGGATCCCCTATGCCTCGCCCGAGGCCTCGCTGCGAGGCACTCGCGTATACGTCGACAGTCGCTTGGTCGGCGCGGTGAAGCGCAAGCGGATAGTCGATGGCGCGCTCTCGCCGCGGTACACGACGACCGATCCGCTCTATTCGCTCGTCCGGTATCTCGGCTCGGTCGGCGTCGATGTCTCGAAGTTGCGGTCTTTCACGGCGCTCCAGGGCGATCACGTCGTGCTCAAGGTCGACGAGTCCACTTGGAAAAAAGCAGGCGAAGACGTCGACTTCTCGCTGACGCCAGGGAGCGAGGGCCGCATCGTGCTGCACCGCACGAGCGGTCTTTTGCCTGCGTCGAGCCCGACCTTGACGGTCAGCGCGCTCGTGTTCCACACGCGGAGTCAATTGCCGAAGAGGCTCGCCGAGGCGGCGGTCGAAGTGCCTCCGGCTGGATCGCCGGAGCCCCAGGCAAACCCCGACGACGCAAACCCCTAATCGCTCAACTTCCTAGGTAAAAACCTAGCAACAGCGACGAACAGCGACGCGTTACGTTGCGTGGCATAAGGGCTGCTTTGCAGTCGATTATGCGCCGACGAACCTATGCAGCTCTGTCGACCGCCGCGATGGCTGCCGCTGCGCTCCTTGCGCCGACGCCCGCGGGCGCCGTCCCCTCGGTGGTGCTCCAGCTCGCCAACGGCCAGGACGCAGGCCCTCAAAGCGAATACGGCGGGCCAGGCCAGGAGCAACCGACGAGCGTCTGGGTCGAGGATGGCGGCAAGATCTACGTCGTCACTATCTATATGTCGTCGAAGGTCTCGGGCGACGACGGTCCCTGGCAGTGCAAGTGTTCGTCGGTGGAGCTCTCGTCCGACGCGGCCCCCACGATCGTCGCGGACCAGGTTCAACTGACGAAGAACAACGGCGATAGGCCCTGCAATCACCCCAAGGCCGCGAGCAACGGCAAGTCGGTCGTCTGGCTCTACGGTACAGACACGAACAATGCGAACACGCAGACGTACGTGTCGGCCGTCGATCACATGTGCCAGCCGATCATGGAGCCCAAGAAGATCAGCGCCAACAACAACAACAATGAAGGCGCGCCCGACATTGCTTACAACGGTGAAAACTACTTCACCGGCGGCTACCTGAGCACGGGTGAGAACGACATCTCGATCGCCGTCGGGCTGCACCTGGTCGACCTCGGTGGTGGGCAGGTGACAGTCGAGAAGACCTACTCGAAGAACGTCGTGACGCCCGCCAACATCGGCAGGCCGACCATCACCGCCGCGAGCCCCGATCGCTCGCTCTTCTGTGCGGCGAAGGGAAACAACCGCCCCCCCGAGGAGGGCGTCCAATGCGCTTGGATGGACGCCATCACCGGCGACATCATGTTCAAGCAGATCATCGCGCCGTCGCAGCCCGGGCAGAAGATCTACATGAACCAGCCGACGGTGATGACGCTGGAGAACAACTACTTTGCGCTCCACGTCCTCGAGTCGAGCGGCGAGGGCAAGACCAACAACAAGAAGGGCTCCAACACCGCCCACGACTACATCATTACGCCGGGAGCCGACGCCTTCGTCATCGCGGCGCACGAGGTTGGTTTGGGCAATTACCCGACGCACTCGTCGATCTGCAGCGGCGCTTACGGCCCTGATGGTGAGGTCCACTTCGCCTCGTTCGGCGCCGCCGTGACCGGCAATGGCCAGCCGCTGCTCCAGTTCTTCCGCTATGTGAACTCCATCGAGTCCGACCCCACCCACAACACTTGGGTCGCCGGCTGGTACGCGGACTCGGGCAAGCTCGCGAACCTCTACGGCGCTAACCCCAATACGCAGGGGCGCGACTTTCTCCGCTGCACGGGTGATATTCCGAACCCAGGGTTCGGTCAGCCGAATGGCTTCTTGCCCAGCGTGAAGACCTTCTTCGCGGTCCCCCACGCCGGCCGCATCCCCGGTGAGGAGAAGAACAGCCAGTGGCTCACGTTCGTCCCCGGCTGGACCTCGGAGCCCATCACCGCCGACCCGCCGGCGGACGTCAAAGACGTAAAGCTCGGCCCGCAAGGGCAAGACCCTGTCGACTCGAACCCGCCTGACCCCTCTGATCCGTCCGACCCCGCTCCGACCGATCCGCCGCCCGATGACGACAATGGGAGCACCATTACCCCGACGACCCAGTCGGCGTGCTCACTGTCGGCTTCAAGCTCACGCGACTCGAATGGTCTCGCGTGGGTCGGGCTGGGTTTGGGACTGGCTTTGGCTGCTCGCCGCCGGAAGGGAGCCTGAGATGAAGCGCACTATCCTCTTTGCAGTTGCTGCGTGTGTAACTTCAGCCCTCTTGGCCGCGTGCACCGGCGACACGATCGTCCTGCCGCCTGACGACAACAACGACGAGGGCGGTAGTGACGCCGGCGGCGCCGGCGACGGCGGCAGCGTCGGGGACACGGGTGGCTCGACCGGCACGAGCATGCCCGGCACCAGCGCCCGCGACTATTTCATCTCGACCGTCTATCCCAGCATCTCAGGGTCCTGCGGCTCGTGCCACGCGACCGTAGGTTCGGGGGCGCCGCAGTTCCTCGCCTCGAACGCCGAGGGCTCCTACACCGCAATCACGTCGTTCACGCCGACGCTCATCGCCGTCCCGGCGAACAGCAACTTGGTCCTTCACGGGGAGCATACCGGCCCCGCGCTCGACGCGAGCCAAGACACCCTCGTACGCACTTGGCTCCAGATGGAAGCGGACGAGCGCGGCCTCGTCGGCGGCGGCGATGAGCCCCCGCCCGCCGGTCCCACCCTCGAGGAGGCTCTGCAGATGTTCGCGGACTGCATGAGCTACGACGATTGGACCAACTACGGAATGAACACCATCGCATCGTCGCAAACCCAATATGGGGATTGCCACGGCTGCCACTCGCAGGGCGAGGCCGGGTTCATCGCGAACAAGATCAACGACCAAGACATGTTCGATCGCTCGCGAGACTTCCCCTTCATCAAGCGGTATGTCTCCGGTACGGTGGATGAAAATGGTGCCTTCGACAAGCTCGTCGCCTCGAATCGCATCATCAACAAGGGCCTCGAGGCCCAGAGCTGCGACCCCGACATCGACAACTGTCACCCGGTCTTCAGCCTGCCTGCCGCCAAGCAACAAGCGGTTCAGAACTTCGTGGACGCCACCCTCCAAAAGGTCGAGGCCGGCGGCTGCACTGCGCCCTGAGCGTGGTCGGCTGTGTGAACCCCTGGCTCGCGCGTCGTGGGGATAGATGCAATCCGCCGAAGAGAAGCCCCAGGCCGACGCGTCCCGCGGGGGGCCCTCGTGGGGGCCGCGGCTCAGGGTCCTCTTCATCGCCTCTATCGCGGTAGGCGCCTTCCTCTTGCGGTCTCCCGCGACGGTCGCCGCGTTGGCGATCGGGCTCGCGGCTGCGACCGTATTCGTCGGATTGCCTATTCGCCGCACGCTCCGACAACTGCTCAAGCTGTGGGGCTTCGCGGCGCTCGTCCTCGTCTCTTATGGTCTATTCGCGGATGATCCTGCGACCGATCGATTTCGGGATTTCTCGCTGGGTGGTCACTCCCTATCGCTGAATCTCGGCGGGCTCTCCGTCGGCGCGGCGATGGTCCTGCGCGTGATCGCGATCGTCCTCGCGTCTCAGATCGCGCGCGCTGGCAACGTCCGCGCGATCGCGGAGGGCATGGGCCAACTCGGCGCTCCGCCCATCGTCGCGCTCAGCGTCGACGCGGTGCTCGCGCTCCTCGGCGGCGAGGGCGGCGGCGGTGGACGTGGCGGCGGCGGTGGTCGCGGCGGAGGGCGCAATCGGCAAGGCGAGGTGGTCGCTCGAGAGGGTGAGGGGTTCATCGCGACCCTCAAGCGGCTCGCGCGCGGTGACGTGGGGGTCGTCGTACGCAGCATCGAACGCAGCCTCGCGCGGGCCGAGCGATTCTCCCTCGAGCACAGCGCGCCGACTTCGGATCAAGACGGCGACTCGCGCAGCGAGCTGGCGCGCGACGTCGCGGTGATTTCGGGGCTCGCCGTCGCCATGCTCGGCATCAAGGCGATCAAGATCTTGCCCTCGATCCCGTTCGCGCCCGGCCACAAGCTCGTATTTCTGACTCCCCTCTACGTGCTCGCCAGCGGTCTCACGAAGCACCGCCTCGGCGCGACGATAACCGGCCTCGCCATGGGGACAGTCGCGTTCCTCGCCGGCGACGGAAAATATGGAGTCTTCGAGCTCGCAAAACACGTCGCGCCCGGTCTTCTCTGCGATCTGTTCGTGCCCTTGCTACTTGCCAATGGGCGCAGGCCGGGGCGCTGGATATGGGTCCTCGTGAGCGGCGTCATCGCCGCAGGCCGCTTCGCGGCGATCTTCATCGTCACCCTCGTCGCGCAACCTCCCAAGGTCGCGTACGCGATCCTGGCGCCCGGGCTGATGGTCCACGTCTCGTTCGGACTCATCGCCGGCGCGCTCATCCCGAAGGTCGTCGAGGCCTTCGAGGGCACTCTCATCAAAGGGGCAAAGAGCCCGACGCTGACCGCCTCGCGGTCCGCCAGCTGAGCCAGTCCAAGGAGCCAGAATGAACAAGCTCATCGCCGACGACGGTCGAACCCATATCCAGTCGAGCCTCATGCGAGAGTCCCTGGTCGACCGGCGCGTGACCGCCAAGACGCGCGCGACCGATCGCGAGTTCTCCATCTTGCCCGACGTGACGCTCGTGAGCCTCGGCGGCCACTCCGTCTTCGATCGCGGGCGCACCGTCGTCCTGCCGCTCGTCGAGGAGATCGCGCGACTTCGGCACAAGCACAAAGTCATCATCGGCGTCGGCGGCGGGACGCGCGTGCGACACACGCTCTCGATCGCGCTCGACTTGGGGTTACCGACGGGCGGTATCGCCCAGCTCGTCGGCGCGATGGAGGAGGCGAACGCTGTATTCCTGAATACCCTCCTCGCGAAGCACGGCTCGATCGTGATGCAGCGCGAGCACTTCTGGGAGCTGCCGCTTTACCTCGAGAGCGGGATGCTGCCGATCGTCATCTCGATACCGCCTTATCACTTTTGGGAGCCTCCGCCCGACGGCGGGCCCCTGCCGGCCCACGGCTCCGACTTCGGCCTCTTCATCCACGCCGAGGTCCTGGGGATGCGCAAGATCGTCTTCGTCAAAGACGAAGATGGCCTCTACGACCGTGATCCGAAGAAGCACTCGGACGCTCGCCTCATCGAGCAGACCACGTTGAGCGAGTTGATGGCGAACCTCCCCGACGAGCTCGCGCTCGACCGCGCGCTCTTCGAGACTTGGGAGCGCTCCCATCACGTCGAGACCGTGCAGATCGTCAACGGCCGCAAACCCGAAATGCTCGGCCGCGCGCTCGCTGGCGAGTCCGTGGGCACGGTCATCACCCGAACGAAGAGAGAGGAGTCGGCACGATGAGCGAATCGACCTCTGGAGACCGCCGCGAGATCGCGAGCACGCTCTCGGGCTCGCCGCTCACGCGATCGAGCGCCGGCCCGCTCGAGTACTCGCCCGAGGCCATGATGCCCGACGTCAAGGTCCTGAAGATCGGCGGGCAGTCGATCATGGATCGTGGCAAATCGGCGCTCTTTCCCATCCTCGACGAGATCGTCCGCGCGAAGGACACGCACAAGCTATTGCTCTGTTGCGGGGGCGGCACGCGCGCGCGGCACATCTACTCGATCGCCAGCGACTTGGAGCTCCCGACTGGGGTGCTCGCGGCGCTCGGGGGATATGTCCCCAGGCAGAACGCCCGAATGCTCCAAATGCTCCTCGCGAAGCACGGTGGCATCTTCATCCTTCACGACGACTTCGAGAAATTGCCCCTCTATTTCAAGCTCGGGTGCATGCCCATCATGACCGGGATGCCCCCGTTCGGATATTGGGAGAAGCCGAGCGCCGAGGGCCGGATTCCGCAGCACCGGACCGACAGCGGCGTCTTCCTCAGCGCCGAAGTCCTCGGGGTGAAGCGCGCGATCTTCGTCAAGGATGAAGACGGCCTCTACGACGACGACCCGAAGAAGAACCCGAGCGCGAAGCTGATCCCTCGGATCGGCGCACGCGAGCTCTTGGCGCGCGATCTGCCGGACTTGGTCGTCGAGCGCGTCGTCCTCGAATACCTCAGTCGCGCGCGGTTTTGCACCGAGCTCCAAATCCTCAATGGCCTCGTCCCGGGGAACCTCAGCCGCGCGCTGGAGGGCGAAGATGTCGGCACGATCATCCACAAGGATTGACCGCGTCGGCAGGCGCACCGTCCTCGCGACGCTCGGCGCGTTCGCGTTGGGCGCATGTGGCAAGTCGCAGGCCTCTTCGCAGGAGATCACGCTCGCCGCGGCCGCCAGCCTGCGCACCGTCATGCCGGACATCGTCGCAGCGTTCGGCGCCAAAAGCCCCCACGTGAAGGTCTCTGTCACGTACGGCGCCTCGGGCGATCTGCGCAAGCAGGTCGAGGGCGGGGCGCCCATCGACGGCGTCCTCTTCGCCAGCGCGAAGCCGGTAGATGATCTCATCACCAAAGGACTCGTCGACGCAGCCTCGCGCGCGGTCATCGCGAAGAATCGGCTTGTGCTCATCGGGCCTAAGGCCGCTCTGCCGCTGACCTTCCAAACCCTCAATCAAATACCCGACGGTGAAAAGCTCGCGATCGGAGATCCAGGGCCCGTGCCGGCAGGCCAATATGCCAAAGAGGCCCTCGTGTCGCTCGGCGAGTGGGATGCTCTCCAATCGAAGCTCGTGCTCGGCGGCGACGTCGGCGCTGTCCTCCAATACGCGAAGCGCGGCGAGGTCGCCGCGGCGATCGTCTACGAGACAGAGGCCGCGGGCGTCTCCGATATTGTCGTCCTCGACCGAGCCTCGGGTGATTGGGCCCCCACCCCGGAGGTCGTCGTCGGCCTGGTGAAGGACGCGAGCGGCGCGCCCGTAGCCCAGGAATTCCTGCGGTATCTCACGACTCCGACCGCGCAGTCGATCCTCGCCGAACATGGCTTTTTGCCACCCTGAGCACCTCACTCGATATGGACCTTCCAAGATGCGTAGGGATTTGGGAGCATCGAACGCGATGACGCGACGACGGCGCACCACAGGCTTGAGGTCGAGTCTCTTGACGGTGATCGTGGCCGTCGCCGCGCTCGCCGGCTGCGGTCCGAGCGAGCCTGCTGGCGGCTCTGCCAAGCCCTCTTCGTCTCAAGCGAAGAGCGCTTCGTCGGGGCGCGGCACGGGGGCCGGCACCGGGCGCGCGACCAGCGCTGTTCCCAGCGCGAGCGCTGCCTCGAGCGCCGACGAGGGGCGCGGCAAGATGGTGCATTGCCCGAGCGCCGTCGAGGGAGCGAAGACCGAAATCACCGATACGCCGCGCGGCGTCGACTTGACCATAACGGCGACGGACCCTGCGAAGGTCACGGAGATCCGCAATCGGGTGAAGGTCGCTGTCGAGAAGTCGCAGGCCGATCCGACGGGCGGCGCACACACCGGTAAAGGTGGTGGCGGCGGCTCGATGGGCCGCTGTCCTGTCGTGCTCGGGGGCACCGAGGTCACCGCCGCCGACGTCGAGGGCGGCTCGAAGATCAGCGTCGCGTCGAAGGACACGGCCGAGGTCGACTGGCTCCGTCGCGAGGCAAAAGAGCGGCTCGCAGCGCTCGAGGACCCCGACTCGGCGGCCTCCGGCGAGGGCAAAATGGCCAATTGCCCGAGCGCCGTCTCCGGCGCGAAGACCGCAGTCAAAGAGGACGCGGGAGCGATCGTCGTCACCATCACCGCCAAGGACAAGGCGGCAGTCGACGACATCCGCGCTCGCGCGAGCAAGACCGCCACCATGAAACACGGCGCCGGCAAGGCTCATGGCGGTCAGGGCGGCGGCGCTGCGCGGGGCCGGTGCCCCTCCGTCCTCGAGGGCACGACCGCCACCGTCAAGGACGTCGACGGCGGAGCCGAGATTCGCCTCAAACCCGACAAGGCCGAAGAGCTGAAGAAGCTCTCCAGCGAGGCGAGCGATCGCGCCAAGCGGTTCGATTGAGCGCCGAGTGACCGAGGACGACGGCTTCCCTATTCTGCTGTCGCTCCGCGTCGCCTTCGCGACGCTCATCCTCGTCGGGCCCATCGGCGTCGCGATCGCGCATGCGCAGGCGCGTCGCTCTTATCGGGGTAAGGGGCTCGTCGACGCCCTGCTCCTCTTGCCGTTGATCCTGCCCCCGAGCGTGGTCGGCTTCTTCTTGGTCATGCTGTTCGGCAGGCGCGGCGTCGCTGGGCCGCTCCTCAACGCGCTCGGCGTTCGCGTCGTGTTCTCCCCCGTAGGGGCCGTCCTCGCGTCGATGGTGGTGGCGCTCCCCATCCTCGTGAAGACTTGCCAGCCCGCGTTGGAAGCGGTCCCGCGCGAGTTCGAGGACGTCGGCAGGACACTGGGGCTCGGTCCGTTCGAGGTCTTCTTTCGCGTCACGCTGCGCGCGGCCTGGCGCGGCGTCGCTGCGGGGCTCGTGCTCGCCTTCGCTCGCGCGATTGGCGAGTTCGGCGCGACGCTCATGGTCGCGGGCAACATCCGCAACGCCACGAACACGATGCCCCTCGAGATCTTCGCGGCCTATCAAGCCGGTGACGACGGCCGCGCGATGAAATACGTACTTGTGCTTACGACGTTGTCAGGGATTGTGGCGGTCGTCGCCGCCCGCCTCGCCCCACGCGAGGCCTCGGGGTGAGCGAGCTCAGTCGGCCGATTGGGCCTTACGCTTGCCTTTGCCCTTCCCCTTGGCTTTGCCGTGCCCGCCCTTGCCAATTCCGTATTTCTCCTTGAGCTCGGCCTTCGCCGACTTGGCAACAGCGCGGACGTCCTTCGCCTCTTCCTTCGTGACGGTGCCGTCTTTCGCTGCGTTCTCGGCGGCAGCGGTGACCCTGGCGTGCGCCGCCTCGACGTCCTTCATGATCTCCTTCTGCTTGTCCTCGGGGACATTCCGCCGCTCGAGCGCGCGCTCGACGCGTGACTTGAAATGCTGGAATCGCGCCTCGACTCGCTGCTTGAACGTCGCCCCCTCCATTGGGAACTTGGCCTCACGCTGCTCAGCGACGGTGGTCCCACCGGCGCTGTCGGCGAGCGCATAAGCCGGAGCGAGAGAGGCGATACCGAGCGAGACGAGAGCGGCCTTCAACAGCGAGACGGACATATCGGGTTTCCTCCTGGATGGGCGGGTGTCGCCGCCCTCGAGCTCCGATAAAGCACTTCCCTTGCCAGCCCGAACTCCGTATTCGCGTGCGTCGCAGCGCGGAAAAAGACGTCCGCTGGGTGCGACTCGAGCTCCGCAGTCCGCGCCCTGCGGCGCCGGCTCCGCACCCCTTTGCGCCGCAGTCGATCCGTGGGAAATCTCCGACATGCGACAGAAGACCATGCTGCTCGGGATATTGGGTTTCTTCTTGGCTTGCTCTCCGGCCAAGCAGCCCGACGACGACGCGAGCGCGAGCGCCTCCCCGTCGGGGTCCTCGAGTGCGCCCGCGACCTCCGCCTCGAGCGAGCCCTCCTCGAGCGCCTCCGCGAGCTCCTCAGGGCAGCCCTCGACATCGCCCCCCGCCGCGGCGGACGAGCTCTCGCGCGCGACGCGCTTCGCGGTGAAGGCCTATCGGGCCGCGGCCGCGGCCGAGCCCGGCAAGAGCCTCATGCTCTCCCCCGTCAGCCTGCGCCTCGCGCTCGGCATGGTCTACGTCGGGTCGACGGGTGAGACGAAGAAGGAGATGGCGACGGCGCTCGAGCTCGACGCGGACACTGACAACGTTGTCAAAGCCGCGACCGATGAGATGACCGCGTGGAAGAACACCAATAAAAAGGGTGTAGCGGTCGGCGTCGCGAACCGCCTCTGGGGTGACAAGAGCACTACGTTCGACGCCAACTTCCTCTCGCGCAACAAGGCAGGTTGGGGCGCAGGGCTCGAGCAAGTCGACTTCAAGGGAGCCGCCGAGTCCGCCCGAACGAAGATCAACGGCTGGGTCAAGACGGAGACGAAGGACCGCATCCCCGAGCTCATGCCCAAAGGGTCGCTCACGGGAGACACCCGCCTCGTCGTCACGAACGCGGTCGTGTTCGACGGGCAATGGACGAAGCCCTTCGACGAGAAGGCGACTGCAAAGCTCCCGTTCTTCGTCGGAGGCAAGACCCCAGTCGAGGTCCCGACGATGAAGCAGCACCTGAAGGCGCCCTATGCCGATGTCGGCGACGCGCAGCTGGTTCAGCTCTTCTACGGCGATGGCGACGCCGCGATGCTCATCGTCCTGCCGAAGACCAACGACGGGCTCGCCAAGCTCGAGTCGCAGCTCACCGCCGAGACGCTCGCCTCATGGTCGAAGGCCGTTCGCGAGACCTCGTTCAGCACGCTCGACCTCACTCTGCCGAAGTTCGAGCTCGCGTGGGGCGGCAGCGTAACTCCCCTGTTGGGCAAGCTGGGGATGAAGCGCGCCTTCGCGAACGACGCTGAGTTCGGCGGCATCGCGAGCGGTCAACTCTCGATCAGCGACGTCGTCCACAAGACCTTCATCAAGGTCTACGAGAAGGGCACCGAGGCCGCGGCCGCCACCGGCGTTGCGGTCACCGTGACCTCGGTCGAAATGCCGAAGACGGTCACGATCGACCATCCGTTCCTGTACGTCATTCGCGAGGTGAAGACCGAGCGCGTCCTCTTCATTGGTCGCGTGACGGATCCTCGCTCGCCTTGAGCGCGGCGCTACCAGGTCTTGATGAGCTCGTCCAAGAGCTGTGAGGACGCAGCTCGATCGTCGCTCTCGATCGCCAGCAGGAACGACCCGTGTTTGTGGATGGCTGCGCGTCGCTCGAGGCGCAGCCGATCTCGATCAGGGAGCTTCGCCGAGCTGCCTGCTGGGATGAACGTCAGCGTGAAGGTTCGGCCGTCACGCGTGGCCGTAAACAACGTCGCAGCGCCGTCGACCGCCGGGGGCTGCACCGTAATCCCCATACAGCCGACGTCGCGGAGCAGCTGCTCGACATCGGCAGAGGTGACCTCGGCGAGGGGCTTGCCTGCGAGGGTAGCCTCGGGGTCTTTGTGACTCGGGACCGCCGGCTTCTCCTCGTCAGCTGCGTCCAATTCAGCGGCAGCGTCCTCGTCGGGCGGCGCGTCGAGCGCGGCGTCGGGCCCGCGATCCGGAACGAACGTAAACGGTATTTTCGCTCTGACGGTGGCTCGCCCGGGGGCTGCGGGGAAGGTCATGTTCGAGAACACGCGGGCCATGCAGCTGATGACACCGAAGTCACCGAGCTCACCCGCCCCGCGCGCGCCCGTGACGACGCCGGCCTCGTCGACGAGGAACGAGAAGGACGCGTGGCCGCCGAGCTGGGGATTGTCTCGCAGGGCCTTCTCGTAGCAGGTCCGCAGCTTGCGGAAATTCTGGCGTACGACGCGGCGCACGGCGGCTGTCGAGAGCGGCCCGGCCACCACAGGCTCGCCGATCCTCAGGTTGCGCGCGCTGACCTGCGGGCCCTCCGGGATGGTGGCGACCGACGCAGACGCAGACGCAGTCGGCGTCGCTACGGGCGCGACCCCCGAGAGCGCGCCGCGCTCGTCGTCGACGACCACTGGAGGAGGAAGCTCGTAGGTCGCGGCGCCCCCAGGAACTGCAGTGTTCACCGCGCCAGTGGGCGCGGCAGGCGTTTCCTTGGACTCGGTGATCGAGCGCTCGCGCCGGCTGCACGCCAGCGCGAAGCACAAGAGCAGGGGAGCGAGCGACCGAGCGTTCACGGCGGGTAGGGGAGATCAACGTGATATTGATCTCTTGCCGCCGTGGCAAGCCGCTCTCCGTCCGCAGGCCGTTGGTTCGCGGCGAGCGTCGCCGCGGTCGCGTTGCTGCACGCGTCGGACGCGCGTGCGACCTACTCGATTGTCGCGGTGGAGCGTGGCGGCGTGAGCGGGGGCGCGGTCGCGTCTTGCGTCTCGGTCGACGTCGTCGAGCGCGTGCTCGGGGTCGAGCCGACGCGAGGCGCGCTCGCGACGCAATCGTATTTGTTCGCCCCCGCGCACGATATGGCAGCAAGCGGGCTCGCCGCCGGCGACACCCCTGAAGTCATCCTCGCTCGCATGCTCGATCCCACGTTCGACCCCGATTTCGCGAAACGGCAATACGCCATCGTCGACGTCGATGGGCGGAGCGCCATTTTCACAGGCAAAGAGGCGCTCCCCTTCGCCGCGTCGCGCTCGTTCGTCGAGGGCGATTGGACTGTCACGGTACAAGGGAACATCCTCACCGGCGCCGTCGTCCTCGACGCGCTCGAATCCGGCTTTCGTGCGGCGGGTGCGTGTGATCTCCCAGAGCGGTTGATGCGAGCGCTGGAGTCCGTCTCCAAAGGTGGAGACGGGGATTCGCGCTGTACGCCGTTCGGCGCGTCGGCCGAGAGCGCGGCCCTCCTCGTCGACTCCGACCTCCATCTCTCGCGAGAAGGCGGGGATCCCGCGAGTGACACGTTTGTAAATCCTACGGCTGCTCTGCGTGAGGACCTGGAGGCTTGGCGGTCGAACCATCCGTGCGCCGAGCCTCGCCCCGAAGAGGGCGGCAGCACACCTCCTCCCAACGTCGAGCCCGAGGCCCGCGGCTGTCAGGTCGCGAGAGTGGCGACTCCACCGACGAGCCATCGATTCGCCCTTGTTCCTTTGGGCCTGGTTCGGTGGGGCCTGGTTCGGTGGTGCCTGGCCGCGCTCTCGCTTGTCTGGCTCGGGCGACGTCTTCGCTTCTTGCGGTCTCCCCGAGCGCTCGAGTAAGACTGGTAGTTCGCGCTTTCAGCTCAAAACGCAACCTTGGGGGAGGACTCAGCCATGTGGAACCATGACTCGCCGTCGCTCGTGCGAGCGACCCTCGCCGACCGTTGGCGCCGTAGGCTCGGCGCTCTGGGTGTCTCGGCGCTCTCGATCGGAGCGCTCGTCGCTGCGTCCTGCTCCGACGACTCCGAGACCAACACCCCGCCCAAATGCGGCGACGACTTGTTCTGCAATGGAGTCGAGCGACTCATCGACAACACCTGCGTGAAGCTCGCCGAAGATCCCTGCGACGACGGAGTGGAGTGCACGACGGACTCCTGTGACGAGGCGACCAAGACCTGCGCACACGAGCTGACAGCGGGCTGCGCCGCATGTCAGGGGGAGGCCTGCGAACCCGACTGCACTGGCAAAGAGTGCGGTGACGACGGGTGCGGCTCGGTCTGCGGGACCTGTGGTGCCGGCGACGGCTGTGCGTCGACGCTGGGCGTCTGCGCGCCCGCAGATCAGCTCGGGACCTGTGTCCAACCTCGCCCGCTCACCGTGACAGCGGGCACGACCACGGAGATCTTGGGAGACACGACGAGCGCGGTCCACACGCTCGTGCCGACTTGCAACTCCACGAGCACCGCCGTCGAGGACGTCTACGAATTCACCGTAACCGAGCGGGTCGGCGTGGATGCGCGGTCCTCTGGATATGACACTGTTCTATCCATTAGAAAGACGTGCGCCGACGACAGCGCCGCCAACACCATCGCTTGCACCGACGACTCGGCGCCCCCCGGCGACTTCGGATCACGCGTCGAGGCGATGCTCGACCCAGGCACCTATTACCTCGTCGTCGACGGCTTCGACTCGACGCAGGCGGGCCCATATACCCTCTCCGTCACGGCTGTCGCGGATTGCATCCCTCAGTGCGATGGCAAGTTCTGTGGTGGCGACAACCTCTGCGGGGGTGACTGCGGTGCCTGTGATGACGGCTTCGCGTGCGGCCCCGATCTCCGGTGTAGGCCCGACCCGTGCGAGCCCGTTTGCTCGAACACCGATGGGTCGCCTCGCGAGTGCGGAGACGACGGCTGTCTCGGGACTTGCGGGGATTGCCAGAGCGGCGAGCTCTGCGTCCTCGCCACGGGGACTTGCACGACGTTCCCCGAGTGCGATCACGACGCGCCCACCTGCTCACCCGCCTGCGCCGAGGGCTCGTTTTGTGGCAGCGACTGCACCTGTCACGGCGTCGGGGACCCCCTGCCCGACCTCGTCATCAACGCCGAGCGACTCGCCGACGAGGTCCTCTTCGACGAGATCAACGTCGACGCCTCGTCATGCTCCTATGTCGAGAGCTGCGTCGGCGGCCTCGGGGCCCGCAAGATCATGCGGTTCTCGGTCGAGGCCATCAATCAAGGACAGGTCACGCTGAATATCCCCCAGCCCAACACGCGCCCCGACCTCTTCGAGTATTCGAGCTGTCACGGCCACTTCCACTACAGCGGCTTTGCGGCTTACGAGCTCCTCGACCAAGAGGGCAACGTCGTCGTGACGGGGCGCAAGCAAGCCTTCTGTATGGAGGATACGGCTCAATACCACCTAGGCCCGAACATCGGCTGCAACAAGCTCTACACCTGTGAGGAGCAAGGGATTCAGGCGGGCTGGTCCGATCTCTACGGCAACGGGCTCGACTGCCAATGGCTCGACATCACCGATGTCCCCGCGGGTGATTACCAGCTTCGCGTGACGCTCAATCCCGGACACCAATTCGAAGAGCTCACCCTCGACAACAACGCCGCGACTGTCCCCGTCACCATCGAATGACAGGTCGATCGTGCAATGTTGCGGCTGTCGTCGCCGCGGTCGGCGTGCTCGGCGCGCCAGCCGAGGTCTCGGCGAATGGCCGCTTCCCGGCGGCGCAGCAGCTCGTCGTGAGTCCGAGCGACCCCGATCGAATTGCGGTGCAGGTGACTTACGGGTTCCTCGAGAGCTTCGATCGGGGCGCCACGTTCAGCTGGACCTGCGAGGAGGCCGCGCTCTATTCGGGTGAGTTCGACCCGCCCATCGCGCTCTTGTCGGGGAGCACGTTGATCGCGGGGACCCCGGACGGCGTCGTGCACGACGCGCAAGATGCTTGTTCGTTCGCGGCAGGCGCCGGCCTCGAGGGGCACTTCATCGCGGACGTGTCCGCCTCTCGCGCGCAGCTCGCCGGCGCTATTGCCATGTCCGTCGATCAGGCGGGCGCGGCGGAGTTCGACACTCGGCTGTGGACGACCTCCGACGGCGGGCTCACGTGGGCGGCGTTGGGTGGGCCGCTCGCGACCGACTTTCGCGGCCTCACGGTCGACGCGGCCCCGTCAGACGAGGCAATCCTCTACGTCTCGGGCCTGCGCGTGTCCTCGGACGGGACCGGCAAGGGGCAACTCGCCGTCAGCGGGGACAACGGCGACACCTGGGCATATTACCCAGTCCCCACGTCGAACGAGCTCGCGGCGCCCTATATCGGAGCGATCTCACCGACAGACCCGAACAGCGTTTGGGTTCGCCTCGCCGGCAACGGCGGACTGCTCTATCGGACCCGCAACGGCGCAGTCGGCTTCGAACGGGTGT
Organism: Polyangiaceae bacterium; assembly: GCA_046351325.1. GTDB lineage: Bacteria > Myxococcota_A > Polyangia > Polyangiales > Polyangiaceae > Xiheicaenibacterium. The sequence goes on from JAXLYR010000004.1 coordinate 730,059, forward strand.
TCGACGGACTCGGTCCGCTCCTCGCGCTCGCGCTCTCGCCCGACGGCAGCACAGTGGTCGTCGGCGGCGAGGTCGACGGTTTGCTCTCGGCCGATACGACGGAGGCCGTCTTCAGCCCCGTTTCGTCCGTGCCGGCGCGGTGCGCGACGTGGACGAGCGAGGGACTCTACGTCTGCGCTGACGAGGGCAAAGCGGGCTTCACTCTGGGGTTGTCGACCGACGGTGGCGCGACGCTGACTCCGCTCTATCGACAGGGGTGCCTTACAGGGCCGACGGTCTGTGAGACCCCACTCGAGGCTTGTGAGGCGCGCTGGACCTCCCAGTCTCAACTCCTCGGCTCTTGTGAACAACAGGGCGATGGTGGCGCGGGTGGAGCCGGCACATCGGAGCCGCCGACGGATGATGTGACGAGCGGCTGTAGTTTTTCGCGGGGCTCTGTTCGCCCCCCGCGCTTCGCGCTCCCCCCAACTTGTTCGCCGAGCGAAGCGAGGGGAACGAGTACCCCTGTTGGGCGAGCGAACGCGAGCCCAAGTTGTTCGACCGCAAAAGACCGAGAGAGGTCGACGTCCAGCGGCACAGGCGCCATCCTTCTTGTTCTGCTTCTTCGGCGTCGCGCAAGACGATGAACTCGCACCTCCCGCTCGTCTTTCTGGATATCGACGGCGTCCTCAACGACCCGTCCTACATCGCCGACGCGACGGCTGGTGAGGGCGTCGTGATCCGCAATGGCGCGCTCGACGCGGACGCTCATATCGACCCTGCGCGTGTCGCGCGGCTCAACCGGATTATCGGTGTGACGGCCGCGCACGTGGTGCTGTCCTCGTCTTGGCGACGGCTCTTTGGGGTCTACGAGACCCACGCGGCCCTGCGCCGCAGAGGCTATACCGGTCTACCATTCCTCGACGAGACTCCACGCCTCTACGGCGAGCTGCGACACGTCGAGATTCGCGCTTGGCTCTCGTGCAATCAGGGGCGACAGCGCTTCGTCATCTTGGACGACGACCACGGAGCAGGCCTCGGCTTTGGAGATCAGTTCCTCCACATCGATCAAGGCCTTACTGACCAGCACGTGGCTCGCGCGATCGCGCTCCTCCGCTGAGCCCTCTACGAAGAGTGAGCGTGGGCGTAGTGGACTGGTGTGTCCTTGCGAGGGCGCCCCTTGGGCAGAACGGCATCGAGAGCCAGAGGAATCGCGCCCGCGAAGAGCGCGACGTCGAGCCAGACACCCAATCTGAAGACGCCGACATAACCGTAGAACAGACAAGTCAACGCGACCAAGCCCTTCCACAGGCGCCGACCCTCACCACCGGCGATGAGGGTAAGCCCCAATACGAAGAGGAGGGTGGGACATGGCAAGATGCCGAGCGGCGCGCCGTAGACATAGGCATAAGAGGGATGCCCCTCGAGGAAATGGGGATAGCCCCAACCAATCGCGACGAGCAGCCCACCCACGATAGGGGGCCACGACCATCGGTATTCGCCGAGGACGGGCGTGAGTGGAGCGTTGGCGGCGAGCCCAATCGCCGCCAAGGCCAAAGCCGCAAAGAACACCCCGTTGAAGGGGTTGTGAAAGGCCCAAGCGACGACGCTCACCGAAATGAACGGCGCAGCGAGGAGGAGCTCCATCGTGCGGCGCGGGGGACGCCAACCGCCCAAGAGCCCGACGATCACGGTCAGCGCTATCACGTGCCACGCGACCGCGACTGGGAAGGCGTCGTTGGCGATGTGTTCGAGGTTGAACAGGACGTCCGCTGGCGAGGGCATATGCACCTCCGCCAGAATGCGCAGCACGCGATATGCCACTTCGTCTGCGCGAAGTTCCTCAATCACCGAGCGCAGGAGCTGCGTCAGCGCGCCTGATCCGCACAAAACAAAACCGCAAACCCAGAAGGTTTGCGGTCATCGGGCTAAACCCTTGTTCGAGAACTGCTCAGGGGCAGGTCTGGAAGCACTGCAGAATCGGTACGCAGGTGGGCGAGCCCGAGCACGTGCCGACGGCAGCCTGAACACAGGCGGTCTGGTTCATGAGTTCGCCGTTGATGCAGTCGATGCACGTCTGGCTGGGGTTAGCGCCGGCGCAGAGATCTGCCGCGCAAACCGAGTTGCAGACCGCCGCGGCGCTTGAACAGGCGCACGAGTCGACCACGTCGTTGATGACCTCGTTGTAGGCGTCGGCTTCAGCCGTCTGGCAGCAGATGCCGCAATCGCTCGTGCCGACGACGTTGCAGTCCGCGCACTGGTCGGTCGTTGCGGTCGGGTCATCACAGTCGATGGCCATCATCCCAGTGCTGGTGGTGGTGGTGGTCGTGGACGTGTTGTTCGTCGTCACGTTACCGCTGCCGCCGCCGCCGTCGGTCGTGCCGTCGCCGCCGTTACCGCCGTTGCTGTTGCCACCGTTCCCGCCGTTGCTGCTGGCGCCACTGCCGCCGCTGCCACCGCTGCCGGAGTCACCACACGCCACGAGGGTGCCAGCCACCGCGAGCACCGCCACCAACGAAAGCATCGACTTCATAGTCCTCCGTCCCTTCCACTTCCCCAACAAGTTCAAGACTGCTTCTACACAAGTGGTGAAGTACGAGCAACAGCTTAGCAGAAAAAGTTGCGCCAAACACCGGACGTTCGCACGAATTGCGTTTGAGCAGAGAATCGCCAATTCGGTGCTGCGGTACCGATATTCACGGTCAAAGACTGTGAATCTGGCGCGTTTCGAGACGCTCTAATGCGGAGTGCTGTTGCCTAGTCGGCGCAAGACCTCAATCAGACCTGCAGGATCTGCATGTAAGATCGGGACTGCGACGCGAAGCAGTGTCGTGAATCGCGACGCTCGCGACGCTCCAGGCACGACAGTGTCGTTCCGCTAGGAGACGTCGACTTGGGGGACGTCGGGTGCACGAGGAGAGACTCGAACTCTCACGCTTTTCAGCGCCGGAACCTAAACCCGGTGCGTCTGCCATTCCGCCACTCGTGCGCGGTCGCGAGCCTAACACAAACCCGACGACGACAACTCCAGGATAGCTGACGAAACGATGCGAGACTCAGTCGTCGACAGCACCCCGACATACCCAGCCGAGGATGATGTCCTTCTTCTCTTGGGAGAGGCTCGCGCTCGGGCTCGGGGGCATTCGGACGGAGTTGCCGCAGAGCTCCTGACCCATGATTTTGTCGACGAGGTAGCTCCCGCTCGGATCGCTTGCGACGACGCGTGTTCGCTGGCCACCACATTGGGCAGTCGCGACCCCAACCAGCTCGGCGTGAGAATGCCCAACCGTGAGGTCCAGGCCTGCGTCCGGCATCACTCCGCTGTGGCAATTGGCCTTGGCGCAGCTGGTCGTGAGGATCGGCTGTACGTCAGTGGCGAACGAGACCACGGGGAGGCCAGCGCACGGATCGACGACGCCGCTCGACGACGATGAGTCGCTCGAGCCGCCGAAGCCACCACCACCCTCGGTCAGCCCACCGCCCAACCCTCCAGTGACCACTGCGGAACCACCGCCGCCGGCGTTCTCGATTGAGCCTCCCCCACCTTGGGTGCCGGCCCCGGCCCCTGAGGAGTCACCACAAGCGAGCGTGAAAACCAATCCGATCATTGGAAGAAAGCCGTAGTCGCGAGCGAACATCGATTCAGCGTAAGCCGCCGAGAGTCCGGAACAATCGGGCAAATTGAGACATCCTTGTCCGGGCAAGCCGAACAATTGCGTCGCTCGAGTGGGTGCACGACCCGAGCTCATTCTCGCGGAGACGAGATCGGGATTCCTTGGTATCGTCCCGCTCCGTGCCCGTCTGCGACTCGTGCGGAGCCGATGTCGACGTCGGCTCCCGATTCTGCGGAGAGTGCGGCGCGGTCGTCGACGTCGAGGGCGAGGGTGCGCGGGCCGGGGGTAAGGCCAAGAGCATTCAGGCCAAGAAGTCTCGTGAGCTGAAGCAGCGCGCGGTGATTCCAGCTCGGTCGGGTGAAACGAGGCTACCGGCTTCCCCGGCGCCCGCGACTCAGCTCGCACCGAAAGACCCCAAAGAGCTTCGCAGCACGATCCGAGGCGTCAGCGCGCCACCCCCCGCTTTGGGCCTCATCGTGCCCCCACCCAAAGCGGCTTCGACCCCACCCGCACCGCCGGCCCCCGTCGTCGCGAAACCCAGTTCTCCGCCGACCGACCTCGAGTCGCTGCCGCCTGTTCTCCAATTCACCGGCTCCGCGCCCCCCGAATTGCCGACTTCCGCGACGCAGCCTCCGACTGCCCCGCCGAGCTCACCTGGCCAGCGCAGCGACTTCCAGCGTCTCCTCGATGAGGTGGAGAGCGGTTTCGAGGAGATCCTCGTCACCAACCGGCCTGACGAGGAGGTCGCTCCGCCTCCACCTCGCGCGCCGAGCCTGCCGCCTCTCGAGGGCGCACCGACAGCCGAGAACGAGTTCGACCAAGAGCAGGCTCGACAGCTCTTCTCCGAGCTGGTGGTCGCGAATGCTCAGCCTATTCGTGACTTCATGATCGAGGTTCGACTCGGTGAACCACATCGCGCGTGGCTCGACGCTTGTGAGCCTGCGATCGCAGCCATCCTGCGCTCCGCCGAGGGCATGGGGATGACCGAGCTCGTGATGAAGCTGCGGGCCTTCTTGGTGAAGCTCGGCGCGGCTCGCGTCGATGCGGAACCCATCGTGCGAGGGGACGCTCGCGAGCGGCTCATTGACGCGTACAGCGATCTCATCGTCTTCTTCCCCGAGGCCTTCGCGCTGGAGACGGAGTCGAACCGGCGCGAAGCGGTCATCGTGACCGCGCTGCTCTCCAAGGTTCCGGGGCTCCACCGCTTGGGCGCGGATCGAATCCACGCGACAGGGATGGCTTCGTTGGGGTTGTTCTATGTCTCCCGTCCGCAAGAGATCGCAGAGCTCGGCGGCGTTTCGCTCGAGGTCGCAGAGCGCGTGATCGAGCGATTTCGCGCTTACCGTCGTGAGTCGAGCGAGCTCAGCCCGGTGAAGGGGAGACTCGCGGAGCGCACGCTCCTCGCGCGCGCCACCGACGAACTCGAGCGCGCCAATGCGGCTTACGATCATGCTCCACCGGTATCGGCGGAGCGGCGCGTTCATCGCCGAGAGCGGGCGCTCGTGATGGCGGACATCGCCGTGCTCCTGGCTCGATTGGGTCAGGTGGAGCGGCTGGAGAAGATCGAGACCCAAGCGTTCACGGCACGTGTCGAGGGCTTGCGTGCCTGCGTCGAGGAGCTGGAGCGGCGGGCGAATGCCGAGTCGCGCGTGCGATGAGCAAGCCAAGACCCGAGGAGGAGACCCATCGATGGCCGATTTGACACGCGACGACGTCGTTCGCCTCGCCAAGCAAGGAGGGAAGCTCTCTCAGCGCGACCTCCGCGGGCTGGATCTCTCGGGACTTGCGCTCGAGTCGATCGACTTTTCCCGGTCCGATCTGACTGGCTGCAATTTGAAGGGGGCAAAGCTACGAGGCTCTGTCTTCCGGAACGCGAGTCTTCGCGAGGCGTTCCTCGCCGGCGCAGATCTGCGAGACACGAACCTCGACAAGGCCGAGCTCGACTCGGCGAACCTCGAGAAGGCGAACCTCACCGGCGCGAACCTCACCCGCGCGAACCTCGAGGGCGCGCAGCTCGCGGAGGCCGTGCTGGAGGCCGCCCGATTGACGAACGCCGAGCTCGACTCCGCCAACGTCGCGAAGGCTGATTTGACCAGCGCGAATCTCTCTCACGCCGATTTGAACGAGGCTTACCTCGGCGGCGCGAAGCTCGCGAAGGCCGATTTGCGAGGCGCGAGCATGCAGGGCGCGAACCTCGAGGAGGCGAGCTTCGTCGACGCGAACCTCGATGGCGCCGATCTCACTGGGGCCCTCGCGCCCGGCGCGGACTTCACACAAGCGACGATGCTCCACGCGAACCTCACGGGCGCGCTGCTCAAGGCCGCGAAGTTCATAGGGACGGACTTGCGACGAGCGCTGCTCGTCGAGTCGAACCTCGTCGGGGCCGACCTCGCGTCCGCGAAGCTCGGGAGTGTGGTCGTCAGTCGCGCCGTGCTCGCCGACGTTCGCTTGGAGGCCGTCGATCTGAGCCAAGCGGGCGACGCGTCCAAGCTCGCGTCGGGTCAGGAGGCCATCAACGCTCTCACTGGTGTCCCGGTTGATTTGGCGCCAGCGACTCGGCGCTATTTCGGGCGCGGCGATGTCCTCCGGAACGCAGCGCTCGAGTTCAATGCAGGGAGCGAGGTCGTCGTCGAGAGCCATTTCGACAACTGCGTGATCCAACTCGGGGAGGGTACGGACTTGGTAATAGGGGAGCCAGGCGTCCTCACCAACTGCAAGGTCGTCGGGCCCGGATATGTCACGGTGCACGGCCAAGTCCTCGAAGGCCAAGCGCCTGGGATTTCGGGCGCGCGCCGATTCATCGTCTCTGCAAAGGGCGCCGTCGCGGCGACCCTGGTCCAGCACTCTGAGAAGACCGCGTTCGCCATCGAGCCGGGGGCTCGGCTTCGCGTGCGCATCACGAGCGGGAAGTAAGGAGCAATCATGGAGAGCACGCGAAGCGCTGGGGGCGAGGCAGGGCGGTTGACCGTCGTCGAAGAAGGAACGGAGTTCCGCGGGTCGATAACGTCGAGCTGCGCACTCCTCGTGCGCGGGCGGATCTCGGGCGACGTGAATAGCCCGGGACTCACCGTCACGCCGACAGGCGTCGTCACCGGCAAGGTCAAAGTCGGGACGCTGTCGAGCCAGGGGGAAATCATGGGCGAGTTCGAAGCCGAGCAAGCCACCCTCTCGGGCAAAGTGAGTGACGAAACGGTCATTCGGGCGAAGTCACTCGAGGTGAAGCTCACCGCGGACGCGAAGATGACCGTGACTTTCGGAGAGACGCGGCTCGAGGTCGGCGACGACCCTGCGGCGAAGACACCGGCTTAGCAGGTCGGGGCTCACGAGCTCCGCGCACATGTGTTAGCATTACTCGTGCCGTTGGCAGCTAGCCGCGTTCAAGACCGATGATTGATATGGCACGACTTCACGTAAGGAGGAGCTGCGATGGGACTTGAGATGAAGCTCCAGCAGCGGCTCGTCCAGCAGCTGGTGATGACCCCCCAGTTGGTGCAGGCGATCAAGCTGCTCCAGCTGTCACGTCAAGAGCTCGTCGACGAGGTCAGCAAGGAGCTCGACGGCAATCCCATCCTCGCCGACGAGATCACGGACCCGCGCGCGCGTGGCGACAGCGACCGGTCGATCCCCATTGCGACCGCCGCTGATGTTCCGCCCGAAGAGCGCGTCGGTATGACCGAGCGCCCGGATCCGAACACCGATATGCAGGCGCGCGACCTCGAGAAGCACGTCAAAGAGGTCGATTGGGAGCAGTTCCTCGAGAACCGACAGCTCCAAACCCCGATGAGCGGTGCGCGCGGTGGCTTCGAGGAGCTCCCGCCGATCGAGCAGTCGCTCACGAAGCCGACGACGCTCCGCGACCACCTCATGTGGCAGCTGCACATGAGCGATTTCGTCGACAACGAGCGCCAGTTTGCGCTGCTCGTGATCGGCAATCTCGACGAGCGTGGCTACCTTGATTTGGAGGTCGGTGAGGATCAGGAGGGGCACAAAGGCAAGCCGCTCACCATCGCCGATCTCGCGGAGGAGTCAGGCCTCGACCCCGAGGATGCCGTCGAGGTCTTGGCCATGATTCAGCGATTCGACCCCGTCGGCGTCGCTGCACGTGACCTCCGTGAGTGCCTGACCGTTCAAGCCGAGGTGCTCGGCTACGACACGATCGAGATGGCGATCATCCGCGACCATCTGCACAACGTCGAGCGCCGCAATTTCGGGGCGATCTCGAAGGCCCTGAAGATCGACCTCGAAGAGGTCAAAGAGGCTGTCCAGGAGATCCAGAAGCTCGAGAGCGTCCCTGCTCGCAACTTCGCCGAAATCGACGAGCGCACGATCGCGATCACGCCCGATGTCTACGTCTTGAAGGACGCCGACAAGTGGGTCGTGTCCGACAACGACAAGGGGATGCAGAGGCTCTACATCAACGAGGGTCTCGCCTCGAAGATGCTGAAGGACCCCAAGGCAAAGGAGTTCATCAGCGAGAAGCTCAAGAACGCGCAATGGCTGATTCGCGCGATCGAGCAGCGTCGCCGCACGATCATCCGCGTCACGGAGTGCATCGTGGAGAAGCAGCGCGAGTTCCTCGAGAAGGGCGTCGCCTACCTCAAGCCGATGATCCTGCGAGACATCGCCGGCGCTGTCGGGATGCACGAGTCGACGATCTCGCGCGTGACCTCGAACAAATACGTGCACACGCCGCAGGGCCTCTTCGAGCTGAAGTACTTCTTCAACTCGTCGATCTCGCGCGTGGCCGACGAGGACATCGCCTCGGAGAGCGTCAAACAGGCCATCAAGAAGATCATCGCCGTCGAGGACAAGTCCAATCCGCTCTCGGATCAGGCCATCGTGAAAATCCTCGAGGACCAAGACGGCATCAAGATCGCCCGCAGGACTGTGGCGAAGTACCGCGAGATGCTCGGCATCCTCTCGTCGTCGAAGCGCAAGGCGATGTTCTGAGTCGAGCATGAGACGACTACCGGTCATCGGCGCGTCCAAGCCGGCCGCGCTGACGGCGGAGGTCCTCTTCGAGCGGTACTTCGCGGGGCTCTACCCGGTTGGAGTCGACCTCGCGGAGCTTCGCCGGACGGACGCGAACCCCAGCAAGAACCCTGCGATTTACCGCTCGATCGCGGAGACCGCAGAGATCTTCGCGAAGCTCGCGCCCCAAGCGCTCGCGGCGGAGTCACTCGAGCTCGACGGGACGGACGCCTCGATTCATCGGCTGTCCCTCGCGCTCGGCAAATCGGCGCTAGACCGAATGGTGAGCGCGCGACCCGCCCCAGGTGAACCACCGCTATTCGTTCATTTCGTGGCGCACGCGGTGGCTTATATCGGCGAGTGCATCGTCCGAAATCATGGTGGCAAGTGGCTCGTGCGCTCGCCGCTTTGGGAGTCTCGAGTCGAGCTCTCTTCCCCGGCTGGGTTGGCCGAGCTCGCGCCATTCACTTGGGTTCTCCGCGCGGTGGCCGAGCTCGACACGGGGACGACCCTCGCCGATCGATACCGCACGCTCGTCGAGATCCCTTGTCTCGACACCGGCAATTGGCCTGTATTCGCCCCGACCGACAAGCGCATCCCGCGGCTCGGCAAGGCTCGATATGATACGTTGTTCAAGCATCTCGAACGGCATTTGCCTGAGCTTCGCGACTTTGGTGAGCACTTCCCACCGCCTCAACGGTTCGCGGAGCTCTCGTTCCAATGGCTCGAGTTCTTGCCAGTCGGTGGTGGTCGAGCGCTCGTGATGTTCGGCCCGGTGAAGAGCGGGGCGATGGCGATGTGGCTCACCAACGAGGGCTTCCTCAAATCGCTCTTCGTGGAGTGTGATTCGGTCCCCGAGCCGCGCGCCGTTCGCGTTCCTCCAGGCGACGCAAACGGTCCAGAGCGCGTGCGGTTCACCTTCTCGCGCGCGGGTCGCGAGGCCTCACACGAAGTCTTGTGGTGGGGACCTTAGTGCGAACTCGCGAGCAGGCGCTCAGCTCGTCATCCAAAGCAGCGTGATCGTCACCGACCAGAGCGCGAGCAAGACCACCCCGGCAAACGCCGCGACGCCCACGATGGGGTGTCGGTCGACGAACCGACCAGACTCCCGCGTCACGCGCTTCGTCAGGGTGACTGGGCACTGGACGGGCACGCGACCGTCGATCACCTGTTGCAGGCGCTCCACCATCTCACGGGCGGACTGGTAACGAGCGGCCGGGTCCTTCTCCAAACCCTGGTGGAGGAAGTGCAGGTACTCGATCGGCGGAGTGACCCCGCGCTCCGAGGTGTGCGCCCTGACGTCGAAGACGGGAGGCAAAGGGCGCTCGCGAATGGCCATGAGCAGCTCGTCGAGCGATTGCGGCTCAGGGTGGATGTAATGGCGCAGCACCATGAGCTCGTAGAAGAGCGCGCACGCCGAGTAGAGGTCGCTACGAATATCGAGCTTGTCATTCTCGCCGCGGGCCTGCTCCGGAGACATGTACGCGGGCGTCCCGAGGAGCGCGCCGACCGCGGTCTGGTGCGTGCGTGACGCGGTGACCTTGGACGCGGCCGCGGCGGGGAGCGAGCTCGTGGCTGCGTCGATTTGGCTGCTCGTGCCGACGGACTTGGCAATACCCCAATCCATCAGGACGACCTCGCCGTAGCGGCCAATCATGACGTTTGCGGGTTTGATGTCGCGATGGAGGATCCCCTTCGCGTGGGCGTACTCGAGGGCTCGAAGCAGCGAGATGAAGATCTGGACGCGGACCTCGTAGGTGTATTGCGCCTCGTAGGCGGGGTCGCCCGCGGCCAGCTTCTCGATGACCGTTTCGAGGTCCTCGCCCTCGACATATTTCATCACGAAATAGAATCGCCCCTGCGCGTCGAGGCCGACGTCGTGGAGCGGCACGATGTTCGGGTGTTCGAGGCGACCGACCGTTCGCACCTCTTCGACGAAGCGGGCCACGGCGATGGTCGCGTGATCCGACACGGTGTCCGCGACGATGTCGGGGTGCAGTCGCTTGACCGCGACCGTGCGGTCGATGTCCTCGTCGTGGACGAGCGCGACCTCACCCATGCCACCCTGACCGAGGACACGCAGCTCCTCGAAGCGGGGTTTGCCGTCGTGGACGAGCTGCGGACGCCCCTGCGAAATCTCGACTCGGGGGAGGGCGGACAGCACACCCAGCGTCGTCCGCCCGATGCTCGGCGGTGAAGCCGACGAGACGGTCGCGGTCGAGACGACGGCGCCGTGCGATTGGGGATTAGGGACGGACGCTGCGTCGATCGTCTGGGAGAACACGAACCCAGCCGGGATGGTCAGATCCGCGGACTCGGCTGCAGCAGGAGGCGGCGCGGGGCTGGCTTCAGGCTGCTGCGGATTGGGCATGAGCGCGGTCGCCACCGCGCGCCGAGGCGGAGGAGGTGCGGGCGGCCGCGGGGGCGGGGCGCCAAACGGGATGGTCGACGTACCTACCAGCGTGTCAGCCGTGCCCGCGCTCGACTTCGGCGTCAGGAGCGTACCGTTGGGAGAGACCGGAGGGTTCGCCATGGTGTGAGTCTAGAGACCTAACGCATCGATTTCGACGGGCAACATTCCCAACGATATTTCACAGACTGTTGCTACGCGCGGTGGTCGCCGATTTCGGCACAGTGTGAGGCCCTTCGGCGGCTGAATATCGGATTAGCGCTCGGCGGAGAGATCCTGAGCGGTCGGCTCGGCGCCGATTCCAGACCACGAGGTCGTGTCGCGAGGGCCGCGGGCGGGGCTGACCTGGACGAGCAGCCCAGTGAGATGGGCCATCCCCGAGACGCGCTCGAGGCGATTCGGACCGTCGGCCGCGAGGAGGTTCACATTCACGCCTGCGGTCTTGCTGGCGACGCGGAGCCCGGTCGACCGCTGGTGGCCCCAGCCGTGAGGAAGCGCGACCGTCCCGACGCTGAGATCGGTCGTGAGGCGCACGGGCACGCGCACTGTTGCTATGTCGGTGGAGACGTCGGCGAGCGCTCCGGCCGTGAGGCCGGCCGCGCGCGCGTCCTCCGGGTGCATGTAGAGGAAGTTGCTGTCGCGCTCTCCCTCGACGAACTCGGGCAGGTTGTGAGTCCAGGAGTTGTGGGTCGTGACCGCGCGCTTCGTAATGAGCTTGAGTCGCGTCTTCGCCGCGAGCTCGGCGCGGAAGTCCTGGTCGAGCTTCGCCTCGGCGTGATCGACCAGCGTGGTCGGCGCGAGGTGGACCTTGCCGTCCTCGGTGTAGACGCGGCGCCCGAGGAAATCAGCGGCGGCGTGATCGGGCCGGAGCTTGCCGTGAGGGTGGCGCAAGAGCCCGGGAAACGACCCGAAGCCGGTCACTGACAGAATCAAAGACAAGAGCGCTTCTTGGGGAAGAGCGCCCCCGGCCGCGCGCTTGGCGGCCGACAACAACGTCTGCGCGACGCGAGACCCGAAGAGCGAGACGCCCGCGGCACGACAGAGATCGAGGTAGATCGAGGCCTCGTCGCGTTGTTCGCCAGTCGGGCGCGCGACGGCGCGGGTCGCTTGCAGGTAAGGGCGCGCCTGGAGGCCGAGCAAAAGGGGAAATAGAAATGGCAAATCGGGGCGCTCGAACGGCGAAGTCGCCGGCAGGTTGAAGTGCGCGAGCGAGCCAGTCTCCGTGCGGTGAATGTCGAGGGTGACGAGGAGCTCCAAATCCTCGAAGGCTCGCGCGAGCCGCGCGCTGTTCGGCATCGTGATGAGGGGATTACCCCCCGTGACGAAGAGCGCGCGGACCTGCCCCGCGCCTGGAGTGAGGATCTCGTCCGCGAGGACGCCGCCCGCGAAGGCGTCGTTCACCGAGGGCAGCGAGCCCACGCGCGAGCGCGCCGTGCGCAGCAGTGTGCCCGTGCGACGACCGAAGGCGGGGAAGTCGACGATGCCACGACCGACGAGCGTGCCCCCGGCTCGATCGAGGTTGCCGCTGACCGCGTTGGCGACCTCTTGAAGCCAATAGCAAATAGAGCCGTTCTCACCCATGTTGACGCCGGTCGAGCAGTAGAGCGCGGCGCCGTCGGCAGACAGGTAGTCGACCACCATTTGGTGGAGCGTCTCCGGGGGGATGCGCGTGACGGGCGCAGTGCGCTCTTTGGGCCAGGGGCGCACGAGCGCGGCGATTCGCTCGAAGCCCGTCGTGTGCTTGGCGAGGCGCGCACGATCGAGCTGGAAGCGCCCGCTATCCACCAATCGCAGCATCTCGTTCAAGAACGAGAGGTAGAAGAAGACATCGGTGTTCGGGCGGATCGCCACGTACTCGCCAGCGGCCTTCGCGGTCTCGGTGCGCCGCGGATCCACGACCCAAACCTTGCCGCCGCGAGCGACGATCTCTCGCAGGTGTCGCGTCGGATTGGGGACTTGCAGGAAGCTCCACTTCGAGACTACGGGGTTCGCGCCGACGACGATGAGGCACCGCGTGCGCTCGACGTCGGGGAACGGCAGCGTGAAAGGAAACCCATAGAGCTCGCGGCTCACGGCGAACTTGTTGGCGCAGTCCTGGGTCGCGCTCGAATACATGCTCTTCGAGCCGAGCCCCGTCATGAAGCCCTGCGCGAAGATCGGGTGCAGCACCGAGAACCCCGCGGCGGTCCCGACGTACATGGCAATAGCGTCGGCCCCGCGCTCGTCTCGGATCTTGCGCGTGCGCTCGCCGATCTCGGCCAATGCCTCGTCCCACGATATGCGCTCCCACTTCGAACCGCGGCGCCGCTCGGGGTAGGCGAGCCGATCGGGGGAGCCGTAGATGCGGTGCTGTTTGAGCCCTTTGACGCACGCGAAGCCCCCAGTCGCGACGTGCGCGGAGTCGGGCCGCACGTCCACGACACGGTCCTCCTCGACGTCGACCTCGAGGCCGCAGAGTGCCTCGCAGATTCGGCAGAACGTGGTCTCGGTACGCATGACGCTGTTCTACCGCATTCGGCGTCCGCGCTACTCCGGATCGTAGAAGATGATGCGTGCCCGGTACCGCTGTGGATAGAGCTTGTCGCCCTTCTCGCGCGGAGCGTCGACCGCGGATTTCACCGGCTCGTGACGCAGCATCGCGAGCGCCTCGAGGGCCATCCCACGGACCTGGTTAGGCTGGCTCTTGTCGAAGAACAACCGAGCGAAGTCGCTCTCACAGCCGCTCTCGAGCGTCGACAAACTCCAAAACGCAGCCTGAATCGCGTCCTCTTCGGCGCCGCTGGCGGCGTCCGCGACGACCTTGCAAGTCTTCTTGGATTTGCGGCGCGCGACGAGCGACGCCGTGAGCTCGCGTGTGAAGACGTCGCGATCCAAGAGCCCCAGCGCGAAGCGGTCATCGCCTATCGCGAAGAGGCGCTCGATGATTTCGCCGTGTTCGGTGATCGTGAGCGCGCCGCGCGTGGGCCAGAGCTCGGTGGAGAAGCGCTGCGTGAGTCGGGAGCGCGCGATCGAGAGGCGCACCGCGGCGTCGTCGGCCGCGCCCGGAAGCTCGAGATCGAGCGCGGCACGCGCGCCGACCCACGGCGCAACGAGCTCGTCGTCGGCGTCGCGGATCCAAGCCGACAGGGCCTTTGCGTCTCGGGTGTCCCCGAGCTTCGCGCTGATCGCCAAGAAGAGCGCGTGGTCCTCGGCTGAATAGCGGTTGTCCGAATGGCCGCCGGCGATCGCGGGCGTCCCGCGTTGCTTCTCGAGGAAGTCGCGGAGGTCCTTTCGGGCCTTCGCGAACTTGGGGTTTTGCGCGCCCGCTGCTTCGGCGCGAGCCATCTTGTCGACGAGGAGCGCGATCTCTTCGTATCGATGTCTCAGGATCAGCGTGGGCACTTCGTCGGGGTCGTCCCCGGGGAAGGCGGCGCGGATGATTTCGGAATAGCAGACGACTGCGCGGTTCGTCCGCAGGTCGACGGAGAGCTCGGCGCGCAGCTCTCCGCGCAGCTTGTCGTCGCCGGCGAGCACGCGAGCGCCCATGAGGAGACATCCCTCGTGCGAGGTCTCGGAGACCTCGGCGGCGACCTTGCCGAGCGCGGCGAGCGCGCGCGCGTCGCGGTGCGCGAGCAGGTGCATGAGGCGCAGCGTGCGCGCGGACTCCGCGACGTCGTGATCCGGAGTCGCGGCGATTCGGTCGTAGGCCTCTATGGCGTAGTCCGCGGCGACCTTCGGGTCGAGGCGCTCGAGGGCGTCGACAGCGTCGTCCCAGAGGCCGGGGAACGTGCGCGACTCGCGGTCGCGAACCAGCTCGAGCACGACCGTCGCGGACGCGGAGTCCTGCAGATCGGCGAGCGCGCGCGCGGCCGCGACCTTGACCCGGAGTCGGTCGAGGTCCACGCCCTCCGCGACGTCGCTCTTGGCTTTGCGGGCGAGCAGCCGGCGCAAATAGGGAGTCGCGGTGTCGACCGCCATGATCCCCGCGACCTCGACGTTGGTCTCTATCCACGAATACGGATATGGGTGCTCGCTGAAGCGCGCTCCGGGTGGCGCGCCGATGACGCGGAGGATCCCCGCCGTGCCGCGCGGGATACCCAAACAGCGGAAGTCGGTCGAGCTCGGCCCGCGCGCTTTGGGGGGCTCGTCGAGCGGAGTTTGAACGGCGATCTCGATGTGTCCGCGCGGGGTGGGCTCCGCGTAGGTGACGTCGCCCACGATCATCGGCAGCGGGTCGAGCGGAGCGGGCGCACGTCGGCGGGGGAGCGGCGACGGCTCGAGCGTCGCGGCTTCGGGTGATTGCGGGGCCTCGCGCAGCTCGGGCTCGTGGCAAGCGATATACCGCTCAGGGAACAGCGCCCACGCGGGAGTGGTCATCGCGAGGAGCGAACCGAGCACCGAAATACACAGGCCCTTTCTCATCGCTTCTCCTCGTCGACGTAGGCCAACGCCGAGGGAGCTGCCTCTCGCGCGTCGCAGAAGATCGGACTCGGGGTTTGGACATTGGAGA
Organism: Polyangiaceae bacterium; assembly: GCA_046351325.1. GTDB lineage: Bacteria > Myxococcota_A > Polyangia > Polyangiales > Polyangiaceae > Xiheicaenibacterium. Next base: position 745,522 of record JAXLYR010000004.1, read on the forward strand.
AGAGCGCGCTCGCGTACTCCGAGACCCGAGCCTCGCCGGCCGAGAGCTCTACCCGATAGGTGGCTTCGACCCAGAGTTCGAACACGCCGGCGCGCTCGAAGCTGCGAACGTCATGCACGTGGAGCTCGGGCGGGCGCGCGACGAAGTGGAGCGGGGGGAGCGGAACCTCGGTTACGGCGCCGCGTGCGTCGCGCTTGAAGAGGCCCCGCCCTGCGGCCAAATACAACGCGCCGTCCTCGCCGCCCGCGAGGGACATGATGCCTTGATCGATCCCGAGATCGACCTCCTCGAACGAGGCCCCATCCCAGTGGACGAGGTAACTCTGGCGCCCGCTCACGGGTGAGAATGGCTCGTAAGCAGACACCCATGCGTCCTTTGAGCTCACCGCGAAGGTCGCTGTGTTGACGATGCCGTCGAGCCGGTTCGATCGCGGGAGGCGAGCAAAAGACCAAGCGCTCGCGTGAGGGGCCGCGCGCGCGACGACCAACGTCGTGTCGGCGTACGCGAGGTGCGACTCGTCTTGGCAGCGGCCCGAGACGAAGACCGAGCCGTCCCGTCCGAAGCCGTGCGAGAGGGGCAGGAACTCGAGGTGCTCGTCACCACACGGTGAGTCGCTCGCGGGCCGCCGGCCGAGCGGCAAAGGGGGTAGATAGGGGAGCTCGGGCCCGAGGTCGACGACGGATTCTCCCTCACGCGGGGACCAACCGTCGCGCTCCTCATAGGAATAAGGGGTGCTGGCGCGCACGAAGAGCGCGCCCGTGCCGCGCGGCGCATATCGGGTCTCGACGGCGAGGAGCCAGCCGCGCCCAGTCGAGTCGGCGCCGACCTCGAGCGAGAAGGGCACATAACCGCGCTCGTCGAGCGGCAAACCACGCAGCAGCGCCGGGTTTCGCCGAGGCCCCGCGGGCGTGAGCTCCGCGATAGTTTGGGCCGCAAACAATTTCTCGCCCGCGGCCCAATCGTGGAGTCCATATCCGGTGTCGCCGTAGACGAGGACGCGCCTACCCCCCAACTCCGCCGCGGAGAGTCGCGCGCAAGGTCCCTCGGCGAAGACGGCGAGCGCCCCTGTCGGCAGCGGCCCCGCGTCGTCCGCGTGCGGGCCAGTCGAGCTCGCCGCCGTGCCCGACGCACAGCTCGAGGTGAGGAGCGCGACGGCGAAGAGCCCGACTTCGAATCGCTCGAGGCTCATCCCGACGTGCGGCGACGGCGCGCTCGAATCCTTATGATCGCGGCCGCTGCGAGCGCCGCACCGAAGAGCCCGTGCGCGATGCCGAGGCCGTCATCAGCGTCCAAAGCGCACGCTCCACAGCCGCGTCGGAGCGGGACCTTCGTGCCCTCTTTGCAGAAATAGACCTGGTCTCCAGCGCCCTGATTGTGGCGACACGCTTCGACCAGACCCTTCTCGAGGAGGGGCTTCGCGCAGGCGTCGAACTCAGCGTGGTCGCTCCCGTAGTGCTCCCAACAGGACTCACAGTCCTTGCCCTCGGCGTCGCAGCGAGGCTTGCCCGGCGCGTCGGCGCGCGCGCTCGACGCAAGGCCGAGCATGGACCCACCGAGGACCAAGACCGCGACGGCGAGACGAGCGGTGAGCTTCATCGGCCCAGCGTAGACCATCGAGACGCGTCCGATCACGGGAGCCGACGAAGCTGCCTGGAGAGGAGCATCGCCGGGGGTGGTGCGTGCTCGAGCGCGACGGGCTGTCGATCGTCGCTTACAGGATCGAAACCGGTGTCGCTGCCGTCGTAGACCCGACGAAACACGAGCACGATGTTGCTCCAGTCGTCGTAGTCGTTGAGGTTCGCGTTCTGGTTGCCGTTGAAGTTGAGGTCGGCCGCGATGGTCTGCGTCGCGCTCCCATCACAATCAAAATCGACGGGCGCGCTGTTCACGCGGCCGAGCCCGTCGGGTTCGAAGACGGCGGTCTCGTCGAGCTGAGCGCCGGAGCCGTCCGAATAGTCGATGAGCATCTCGGGATCGAAGGGGCCGCGCACGAGCTCGCTCGAGTCGAAGAGCCCGCAGTCGAAGCCGTAGTTGTAGTTCTCGTCGAGCGCGTATCGGTCGCCCTCGTCCGGTGTCCCGATGACCGGTAGTCCGTAGAGCTGATACGCGTAGTTCATGATCGAGATGTAATTGGGTTTGCCGTTGATGTCGGTCCCGCCGCCGTGGTGGAGGTTCAGGTTGTGCCCGAGCTCGTGCATCAGCGTCGCGGCCTGGAGGTTGTAGAGCTCCGTACGGTCCGCCAGGGTGGCGTCGCTGAGCTCCCAGCCGCCCAGCGTGATGATGAGATCGTTGCCAGGGAGCTCGGCGTAACCCGATGAACCCTGACTGCCGTCGGCCTCTTGTGAAGAGCCGAAGAGGGCATAATGGGCGACGCCCTGTCGCCTTATGTCGAAGTTCTCCGCCTTGTATTCGTAGACAGTGGGCTGTCCGGGAAATGGCGTGTTCAAAGTCAGGGTCAGCGAGTACGTCACGGGATTGCCACCCCCGAGGTTGAAGCTCGCCGGATCGAACGAGGCGCCGAAGAGCGAGCCCGCGTCGAAATGGACCGCGATCCCGTGTGGCGCGAAGGCCGCGACGACCTTCTCGAGGGCCTCGCGACGCGGCGTCGTCCCGACGTCGCCCGAGTCCATCCAATCGATCTCTATCAGGATGTCGGGCTGGCCCTCGCGCAGACCCATCGCGTAGAGGTCGAGCCCCGCGTACGTCCCGCCAGGCCGCTCCGCCTGATCCGGTATCCCGTCGTCGTCGTCGTCCGTGTCCTCGTCGACGTCGTTCGGCCCGCCCGAGGTCGCGAAGGCGCGGAGGTGGAAGTCCGCAGGCGCGTCCGTGTCCGTCTCCGCCAAATCCCGAGCGAGCGAGCGGCCGTACTCCTCTGGCGCGTTGGGGAGCGAGGGCGCGGCCCCGCTCGTCCAGCCGGCGCCGCCCGTCGGCTCGACCTGGCTATTGCCGAATCGCGCGAAGTCGACCGACGCGCCCGAATAGAGGAGTTCGACGAAGCCGTCGGAGTACCAATAGGGCACGTGGTCGCCGTTCCTGACGTGGACGACCTGCGGGCCATCGACGAGGAGCTCGTAGGCGTCGCCGCGGACGAGGACATACCCATCCGCGGGGACGACGAGGCTCGGGAGGGCGAACTCCTCGGATTCGAAGACATCGAATGGGTCCACGCGCTGGCCCGCGGACGTGCGCAGCGTGTAGCTCGCGAGGTCCGTGTCGAAGGCCGTCACGTTGTGGAGCTCGAGCCAGCACGAGCTGTCTTGGTAATAGCAACTACCGATCTCGGTGATGCGGAGCGCCGGCCCACCGGTGCACTCGACGGAGAGGGCGACGTCCGCGCCGTCGACTGAGCCGCTCGCGGGCGTGACCGAGCAGACCTGATCGAAGCCCGCCGGCTGCTCGGTAACGCTGACTTCGAAGTCAGCTCCGTCGGCCTTCATCGTGTCGAACTCGAACGTGCCGTCGCTCTCGAGCGAGACCGTCTCGGCGCCGTCGAGGGTCACGCTCACCGTCCCGCCATAGAGCCCCACGAGCTCGCCGCGAACGTGGAAATTCGCAGCTGCGGCGCCACCCTCACCACCATTGCCCCCACCGCCACTGCCCCCCGAGTTCGTGTCGTCCGAACAACCCGTCAAAGCGAAGAGCGAGGCGAACACCGCGATTCGAGCGGCGCGCGGAGAGGCGAAGTCCATTTCCTCATGATAGGAGAGTGCCGTCCGACTCACAGGGTTTCGATGCGTCGGATGCGCCCCGCGAGGTTCGGCGGGAGACCGTCGAGCCATCGCTCCAACTCGGGCTCTTGCGCCTTCGCCGAGCGTGTCACCGTGATCCGCCAGAGCTCGCCGACCGCGCCCCGCTCGAACTCTACGAGGACGCCGCGCCCTTGGAAGCTCGCCGAGGCCCAGCGCGCTGCTCGCTCGTGCGAGACGACGCCCTCGACCAACTCGAGGTTCCATGCGCCCGCGGCGAACGTCGCGCGCGCGAGCGCCCGCAACGAGGGCGCGAACAGGATGTCGGGGGGCGCGTGCCGCTCGAAGTGCAGGCTCTCGAAGGTGGCCCACCCCTCTTCGTTTACAGCTTTGTCATCGTGGGGGCCGGCCTCGCCGCGGACGACGCCGAGCGCGGGGAATCCTCTGCGATAGACGAGCCCGCGGTCGCTCACGAGCCGCCCGACCGAGCCGAGCTCACGGTGCCAGCGGTTGCGGTGCTCCAACAAGAGCGTGAGCTCCTCGCGTGGTGCGCTCCTGCTGATTTGAAGCGTGATGAAGGCCCCGCGCGGGTCCCCCTTCTCTGACAGCCAATCCGCGTAGACGAGGCGAGCCGCGTCGTCGCTCGGGGTCGCGTACACAGCCGCGAGCAGCGGCGACCCCACGCGTTCGGCCCGCCGCGGAAGCGCCGCGCGGATCTCAGCGACGGCCTCCAGAAGCTCGCGGCGAGCCGCGGTCGGCGCCTCGTAGTCGCTGTCCCACGACTTCGAGCGGATGAGCTCCTCGGCGGCGTCGCAGACGTCGTGTTCGACGAGGCCGGCGGTGTTGAGCTCCTCGAGCGCCATCGCGACCGACGAGGCCCAGCGCGCGTTGCCCTTGTAGAACGAGAAGTCTCCCCAGTCCGAGTCGCCGCTGCGGCGGCGCACGTCGGACCACTTGCGTGAGACGCGCGTCGCCGCTTCGAGGATTTGGTCGCGAGCCGACATCGAACGATGTGACCACATCCGCGGGCGCGCCGTTTCGGGAGCGATTCTTCTCTGCTACCACAGCGCTCCCAACCCATAAGGGGGAGTCGATGAAGCTCTATTACAGCCAATTCACTCGTGCTGGCCGCGCTCGCTGGATGCTCGAAGAGGTCGGCGCCTCGTACGAGCTCGTCAAATTCGCCTTCGCGAAGGGCGATCACAAGACACCGGAGTATCTGTCGATTCACCCTCACGGCGTCGTGCCCGCGCTCGTCGATGGCGACCTCACGCTGATCGAGTCGTCTGCGATCGTGATGCACCTCGCGGACAAATTCCCCGAGAAAGGCCTCGCGCCCGCGCTCGGCTCCGACGATCGCGCCCGCTACTACCGATGGATGGTGTACGTGCCCGCGACGGTCGATCCGGTGCTCGAGACGATCACCATGCACACGCGGCTCTTGCCCGAGGACAAGCGAAACCCGGCACTCGCCGAGGCCGCGAAGAAGAAGCTGTCGACCATCGGCAAGGTCTTCGAGTCCGCCCTCGAGGGGAAGGACTACATCGTCGGCGGCGCGTTCTCCGGGGCGGACGTGATCGTCGGCAGCGCCGCCGGTTGGATGGGTTTCATCGGCGCGCTAAGCGACTATCCGATCCTCGCCGGCTATCAAAAGAAGCTCGCCGAGCGCGACGCCTACAAGCGCGCCTATACCGATTAGCGGTCCGTCAGCGCGGGCCCTTGGGGAACCAGAGCAGGAAGCGCGAGACGCGGCGCTGGTGCTCTGCGTATTCGGGTCTGCGAGCGAGGGCGCGGCGCTCCGCCATCGGGATCGACCCGAGCTGAAAGAGCGCCAAAATGACGACGAACCCGAGCGAGCCGAGCGCGGCCGACCCGGGCTCGGCGGCCACACCCGCGATGAAGAGCCCGAGCCAAAACGTGCACTCTCCGAGGTAGTTCGGGTGACGCGAGAAGCGCCATAACCCGATATTGCAAACTCCGCCCCCGCCGCCCGGCCGATCGCGGAACGCGCGGAGCTGCGCGTCGGAGACGGTCTCGAGCAGGGCGCCCGCGAAGGCTACGGCGACGCCCACGAGGTCGAGCGCCGAGAGCGGTCGGTCGCTTCGCATCGCCGAGAAGAGCGGGATCGAGCCGAGGAAGGTGCAGACCGTCGGGAAGTAGTGGATGCCGCTGAAACTTACAAGCCAGTAAGCCTTCTTCGTCTTCGCGCGGAGGTCGACGTAGCGCCAGTCCTCGTGGTGGAGGCCCTGCCAGCCCCGCAGCCAATTGTAGGTGAGCCGCGCGCCCCAGAACCATACGACCGCGAACAGGAGCACCCGGCGCGACACGACGCCCGCCCCGGCGTAAGGGCCGAAGAAGAGCCACGCCGCGATGACCATCGGCGCGACCGACCAATATGGGTCGTAGAAGCTGCTGTTGCCGCTTACAGCACTGAAAGCGAAGACCGCGATCGTGGCGACGGTGTCCGCGAGGGCTGCGCGCGCGAGGGTGGACCACCCGGGGACCGCGGCGAACGTCGCTCCGGCCGCGGCGATCGCGACCACGTAGGCGAGGGTGACCCAGGCGAGAGAGCGAGGCGGAGCTGGAAAAAAACGAGGAGACGTGGTTGTGGACATTCTTGTCAGCGGGCGTGGAGCAGGACCTTGCCGAAGGTGCTGTTGTCCTCGAGGAGGCGGTGGGCTGCGGCGACGTCGGCGAGGGGAAACGTGGTCTCGACGACGGGGCGGATCATCTGGCGGGCGAGCCAAGGCGAGAGGGTTCGGCGCAGGATGTCCGCGGCTTGGATTTTCTCTTCGAGCGGGCGCGAGCGGAGGACGGTGCCGACGACGGCGAGCCTCTTCCTCAGAAGCACGGCGAGGTTGAGATCCGAGTGGGCGCCGCCGGTGAGCCCGACGACGACGAGCCGACCCTTCGTCGCCATCGCGGGTAGGGTCGCGCCGACGTAGGCGCCGCCCACGAGATCGAGCACGACGTCGAAGGGCCCCGCGCTGTCGAGCGCTCGCTCGAGTTCGCTCGCGGTCTTCGCGACGAGGCCGACGTCGAGCCCGAGCGCGCGCGCTCGCTCGAGTTTGTCCGGCGTGCGGCTCGTGCCAGTGACGTGGCACCCGAGGGCCTTCGCGACCTGGATGCCTGCCGTGCCGACGCCGCTCCCTGCGGCGTGCACGAGCACGCGCTCGCCCGGTCGCAAACCGCCGCGCAGCACCAGCGCGTCGTACGCAGTGACGAAGGCCTCGGGGACGGCGGCCGCGACCTCCATCGGGAGCGAGTCGGGCAGGCGCGCGGCCTCGCGCTCGTGGACGATCGCGTATTCGGCGTACGCGCCCCCGGGGACGAGCCCGAACACGCGATCGCCAACGCGCAGCGCGGTCACTCCATCCCCGACCCGATCGACGACGCCCGCGTACTCGAGGCCGGGGATGTCGGCCGGCGCACCGGGCGGTGCGGGGTAGAGCCCCATGCGCTGGAGGATGTCGGCGCGGTTCACGCCAGCGAACTCGACGTGGATGCGGACGTGCCCCGCCGCGGGCTCTGGGTCGGGGCGCTCGACGATCGCGAGCTCACCGCCGGGCGACGTCGGATCTTGGGTGGAGGGCACGATGGCGACGACACGCATGCGCCGGATCGTCGGGACCCGGTCGAATGCGGTCAACTTCGAAAGGCTCTCGCGTCCGAGGGACCGCACGCCGGTTCTCGGGTGAGCCTGGATGGAATAGAGTCGGCGCGTGCTCAGCGCGGACGTTCGCTTCGAGGGCTTCACGCAGACCGACTGGGGGCGCGTCCTCTCCCTGTTTCGGCCTCGCGTCGCCTCCGGCAAAGAGCGCGACCCCGATCGACCGCAAGGTGGCATCGTCGCGATTCACGCGCGTGACGCGAGCGGCGCGAGCCAGCTCCGCAAGCTGCTGCACACGCAGGCGGGCCGGCTGCGGCTCGACGACCTGCGGACGGTCTGGCCGCTCCGCGCCGACGAGCTCGCGCGCCGCCACAACGCGAGCTGGGCGATCGCGCTCGAGGCCGGTGCGCTCGAGAACGTGATGGAGCGCTTCGGCGCGAAGCTCCGTCGCAGCGACGACTTCCTCGGGCAGACGCTGCTGTTCGCGAACCTGCTGCGCGACGAGATGCTCGCGGGCCGCATCGATCTGCACCCGGCTCGCCTCGCCGGCATGCCGATGCCCACCGCGGGGATGATCGAGCGCAGCCTCGATATGGTTTGCCCGCGCGACACCTCGATGGTGGTCGGCCTCTTCGACGCGGGCGAGCTCTACACGAGCATCGCCCTCCGGCGCGGGGCTCGCGGCTCGTTCGACTGGATCCTGGGCCCCGACGATCTGCGGCGCGACATGGGCCTGCTCGCAGGCGATTGGCGGCGTGACTATCGGCACCTCGCGCGCGCGGTCGAACGCAAGATGGGCAAGCTCTCGCTCGGTGTCTTCAGCGAGATGTCGACGTTCCGCACCCTCGAGGTCGACGCGACGCCCGGCGCTTGGGCGCGAGCCGTCGCGATTCGTGACGTCATTTTGTCTCCGGTGCCGGTCGCGCTCGGCATCCCGCTCGGGCTCGACGCAGGTCGCGCGGCCTTCTCCGCAGCCAGGAGCATCGCGCAGCGCGCGGAGATCCCGGGTCGCACGGGATTCTTTGACGCCGTTAAAGGCGTGCTCGACGGGGTGACGGCGGCGGTTACCGCCCGCGAGGACCACGCTACCGGCGACGAGACCTTTCACCCGCTCGAGATGCTGCGTCGCTTGCTGTCGCGGGAGCGCTGAGCCGCCGCGCCCTGAGTTGTTGTGCCCTGGGAGCGCGAACAGGGCCTAGCCGCCGTGTTTGGATTTCAAAGAGCTGACTTGATCAGCTTGGACTTCCGGCCCGTAGCACTTTCGCCTATGAGTTGCCACACGTTCCATGAAGCGACGAAACCTGGTGTCCGTCCTGGCTCTCCTCTGCGCATCGGCTCCCGCCGCTGCGTTCGCTGAGCCCACTTCGAGCTCGACGAGCTCCGCCGAAACCTCAGCTCCCAACTCGACGGGTGATGCTGGTGCGAAGGCCGTCGCGCAGACCGCGTCGACGGAACCGGGGGCTGCCGCGCAGCCCGCTCCGGACGCCGGCTCGACGACCGAGGACAAATGGGTGCCTTGGGATTCAGGTGGTGAAGACGCGTCGCTCGGCCTCGCGCTCTTCGGTCATCTGGGTCTCGGCCACCGCTTGAACGACGGCCCCACCGGCGAGCCCGAGGCTCGCAACGGCCTGCGCGTCGGCGCGACGTTCATCGTGCGACCCATCCGCTGGTTCGGCTTCGGCATCGGCTACGAGCACGCCGACATCGACAAGGACACGGTCGACACCGAGGAGGAGTTCAGGAACCTGTCGCGCGCGACGAACACGCTGTTCATCGACGTGCGCGCCTACCCGCTGCGCTTCGATCCGTTCGCCCTCTACATCAACATCGCGGGCGGTCCGACCTTCCAGAACGTCGACAGCAACGCGGTCACGTTCGCGGGCCCGGGTGATGCGGGCACCTCGTCGCGATGCGACGGCAGCGGTGACGTCGGCGGTGCGTTCAAGGCTGCGGTCGGCGCAGAGCTCTCGCTGACCTCGGGCGCGCTCTTCTGGGGTGAGTTCGGGCCTGACTACTATCTCCTCAGCGATCAGAGCCTCGACGGCTGCGCGCAGGGCGCGGGCGAGTCGATCTTCATCGGCTTCCGCGCAGGCTTCGCGATCGGCTTCGAGCAGACCAAGGTGAAGACCGCACCTCCGCCGAAGCCGCCGGAGCCGCCCAAAGACGACGACAAAGACGGCATCCTCAATGTCGACGACGCCTGCCCGCAGGTGCCCGGCGTCGCGCACCCCGACCCGGCCAAGAACGGCTGCCCCCCGCCGAAGGACACGGACGGAGACGGCATCATCGACGACATCGATGCGTGCGTGACGGTGGCTGGCGTCGCCGATCCGGATCCGGCCAAGAACGGCTGCCCGCCCGACAAGGATGGTGACGGCGTCCTCGACAAGGAAGACGCGTGCATCGACATCCCCGGCGTCGCGACCTCGGACCCGGCGACGAACGGCTGCCCGCCCGACACCGACGGCGACGGCTTCCGCGACGACAACGACGCTTGCCCGCAGGAGAAGGGCGTCGACGATCCCGACCCGTCGAAGCGCGGCTGCCCCAAGCTCGTCCGCGTCACCGAGACCGAGATCATCATCCTCGAGCAGGTGCAGTTCGACACCGGCAAGGCGACGATCAAGAAGGTCAGCGACACGCTGCTCGACTCGGTCGCGGCCGTCCTCAAGGAGCACCCGGAGATCCTGCGGCTCGAGGTCCAGGGCCACACCGACAAGCGCGGCTCGGCGAAGCTCAACAAGAAGCTCTCGCAGGATCGTGCGGACGCCGTGAAGAAGGCCCTCGAGAAGCGCGGCATCGACGCCGCTCGCCTCACGGCGGTCGGCTACGGTCCGGACAAGCCGCTCGACCCGGCCGACAACGAGCAAGCCTGGGCGAAGAACCGCCGCGTGCAGTTCGTCGTGCTCGAGAAGAAGCCGCGTGAGAAGAAGGTCATCCAGGGGCCGCAGACGGTCCCGCAGCTGCCCTCCTCGAAGAACTAGTCCGTCGTAGACTGACTGCTCTGTAAGAACCGCCGCCCGAGCAAGCCTCGAGGCGGCGGTCTTCTTTTGATGAAGCGACTCCCAAGGAATCCGCGTCGCGTGGGTCGAGAGGGGATGCGCGCAGGCCGCGAAGTGTTCGTCGTCTCGTCGTTGATCTCGCTGCTCGCGTGCCGTGAGCCCGAGCCGCGCGCGACGCCCGCCGCGCCCGACGGAGCGACGACCGCGGCCGTCTCGGGGATTGTTTGGGGCCCAAACGATCGGCCCGTCGCCGACGCGCTCGTCGCCCTGGTGAGGGAGGTCGACCTCGCGGGGCCGGACGCGGACACCACGATCGTGCGGACGGACGCGCGCGGCGCGTTCTCGTTCTCGCAGGTCGCGCCCGGCCACTACGCCGTCACCGCGACCGCGCCAGCGCTCGCCGCAGGCTACGGCGGCGTGTTCGACGTGGTGGCGAGCGAGACCCGCTCCGTGTCGGTCCGATTGGGGGCCGACGCTGCGCGGTTCTCTGGCGTTGTTCGCGACGAACGAGGCCCCGTCGTGGGCGCGACCGTCGAGGTCGTCGAGCTCAGCCCGCGTGAGCTCTCGACGTTCGCGACGACGACCGATGCGCGCGGTCTCTATGAGATTTCGCTCGCGCCGGGCACGCCGTACCTCGCGCACGTCGCGGCGCCACCGCGCATGCGGACGACGCACGTGCTCGATCCCCACGAGACCTCGAACGACCTCGTGCTCGAGCCCGCGCCTGCGCCGCGCCCGAGCGACGACACGCTCCGCGCCTACCTCGCCGCGCACGTGATGCCCGTCTCGACCGACGATCCGAGCGCGCCCTCGGACGACCTCGCGCCCATCGGACGCGCCCTCGGTCGGGCGCGGCTCATCGCGATCGGTGAGGCCACGCACGGCTCGCGTGAGATCTTCCGGATGCGGCATCGGTTGCTCGCGCACCTCGTCGAACACGAGGGCGTGACGGTCTTCGGGCTCGAGGCCGGCTACGCGGAGTGCCGTGCGCTCGACGCGTACGTGCAGGGCGCGCCAGGCAATCCGCGCGCGCTCCTCCGCGGGCTCATCACGAACTACCTCGAGACCGAAGAGTGGGTCGACCTCCTCGAGTGGATGCGGCGCTACAACGCCGACCCGAAGCACACCGCGAAGGTCCGGTTCGAGGGCTTCGACGTGGTGACCTTCACCGCTGTGCGCGAGGTCGTCGCGGCGACGCGCTCGCTCTCCGAGGCCCGCTCCAAAGAGGTCGAGGCCGCCCTCGCGCCGCTCTCGAACTTCGACGCGGACGCAACCTTCGCCGCGCTCGAGCCGGCCGTTCGTGAACGAACGCGCACGACCCTTCGGGCTCTGCGTGGTGAGCTCGCGAGCGCGCGCGACGCGGACGTCCTCGCGCACGACCTCGACATCCTCGAGGAGGCCTGCGAGGTCTTCGAGAACCCCCTCCTCCGGGACCGAGCGCTCGAGCGCAACGTGGACTGGCTCGTGCGGCGCTACCCGGGTGAGCGCGTCGTCCTGTCGATGCACGACACCCACGCAGCCAAGCGCCCGGCCTTCGCGTCGGAGCTCGGGGAGCGGCTCGCGAGGCGCTACGGTGACGATTACGTTGTTATAGGAACGGCGTTCGGGAGCGGGGGCTTCCGGGCGCTCGGGGCAGAGAACGAGATGGGCATCCTCGAGCATCGAGTCGGCGCGCCGCCCGCGGGGACGTTCGAGCACGCGCTCGCGCTCGACGAGCATGCTGTGTTCGCGCTCGACCTGCGGAGCGCGGATGGACCCGTGGGCGCGTGGCTCGCAGGCGCGATCAAGCATCGCAGCGTGGGGTTTCGCTTCGTCGACGAGACCTCCGCGATGCTCATGTTCGCGCCGAAGGCGAGCTACGACATCGTGCTCTTCCTGCGTGCGGTCACGCCGGCCCGCCCGCTCGCGCCCTGAGGTAGGCTCTCGGGGTGGAATCGAGCGAGACCCCGACCGCCGACGCGCTCGCGGACGCGCCGCCTGCGCCCGTGGGCGAGCTCGAGCTCGGTCCTGACGCTCCTGTAACCAAGTCGGGCACGCGACGCCCTGTGGTGGTGGCGATCGGATTTCTGCTCGCGCTCAGCCTGATCGCCTTCGGCGCTGCGGCGTTCCTCGTGTGGCTGCGTGCGCCCGACCCGCGCCTCGCGCGCTTCGTCCCGAAGGACGTCGTCGTGTACGTCGAGATGCCGAGCTCGAAGCGCGCGGGCCTCGCGCTCCTCGGCATGCGCGGCCTCGACGCGCGCAGCTTCGATCCGCAGGCGGAGCTCGACAAGGTCGCGCGCGAGTTCGGCGAGTCGTTCGACATGCGACGCGGTGACGCGAGCGCGCTGCTCTCCGGGGTCGAGTCGATGGCGATGGCCGTCCGCGACACCGACGCCGACACCGAGGATCGCTACGACGAGCCGCAGTCGGTCGTGCTCGCGCGCTTCTCGTCGCGCGAGGCCTTCGAGCCGTTCCTGCGTGTCGAGCGCGTCGAGCGCGTGGGCAAGGTTCGCGACGTCGGGATCACCTTCCGCGTGCTCAAGGCCCGCGTCGCGGACTCGACGAAGGAAGAACGGCCCGTCCCATCGGATCTGCCGAGCGGGCGCGACCTCCCGCCCTCGAGCGAAGAGCGCGAAGAGAACGCGTGGCGCAAGCTCTTCGACGGGCTCGGCGAGGGTCGCGCAGAGCCCGTGGCTACGCCGAAGAAGGAGGGCGAGCCGCCCGAGAGCGACGAGGTCCGCGAGCCCTCGGAGCTCTGCCTGTGGGTGGCCGACGAGCGCTTGCTCGCGTGCGGTGACCAGCGGCTCGTCAACGACGTCGCGAAGGTCGTCGCGGGCGAGGCCGAGAGCCTCGAGTCCGCGAACCCGCGCTTCGATCGCGCGAGCTGGCCGAGTGGCGCCGTCGCGGTCGCGTTCGTCGACGACCGCGCGTTCGGCCTGCGCGATCGGCACGGGGTCCTCGCGCCCGACAGGCCGATCACGGGCTCGATGCGCTTCGTCGACGAGGGCTGGATCATCGACGCGCACCTCGAGACGAGCGGCGATCGCGCGCCGCCGTTCGAGCTCTTCCCCGCTTCGCGCCCGCTCGATCTCGATCAGCGACTGCCCGCCGACACGATCGCGTACGTCGAAGCGAGCGGCCAGCTACCGCTGGATGGCAAGGAGTACACGCGCGCGCTCACGGCCTACACCGAGACCATCGACGTGCGCCTCGCGCGGCGCCTCGACGCGCAGCTCAGCGAGTGGGACGAGCGCCTCGGCATCGGGCTCGACACCATCCTCGACGCTACGGAGAACCAGGTCGTGCTCGGGCTCGTCGCCGACCCGCGGCTCAGCGCCGAAGATCTCGAGGACGAGGCGCGCACCTACGAGGCCCTCGGCTTGGTGGGGATCGCGGAGATCGACGACCAAGCCAAGGTCGAGAAGCTCATGCGCGCGGCGCGAGAGGAGCTCGAATACAAGGATCAGTTTGAGGTCAAAACAAATGACGCCGGCTTCACCGCGCGGCCGCGCGAGGATGACAGCGCCGACGCGAAGACCCCGTCGTCGAAGTTCGTCCCGTTCGTCTCGGTGTCGATCCGAGACGGCTACCTGCTCGTCGCGATCGGTTCGAAGCGTCGAATCCACGTGATCGAGGACGCCTTCACCGGCGAGGGCGAGCGCCTCGGCGCCGACAAAGCGCACGATCGCGCGCGTCGCGCGGTCGGCCGCTCGGCGCAGGCCGTCGTGTGGTTCGACCTCGCGCGCGGCCTGCGGCTCTTCTTCAAGAAGGACCCCGAGACGCGCCGCAAGCTCAAGGAGCGAGGCTTCGCGATCGACTCCATCGAGCTCGAGGGCGACGAGCGCGTGACCGCGGCCGCCGCGCTCCGCGTCACGCAGACCGACCACGGCAGCATCGAATACGAGCTCGAGACGCTCAACGCCGTGCCTGCGATCGGGCTCGGCACCTACCTGTCGCTCCGCAACCTGTTGACGAAGACGACGCCTCGCCGCGTGACCGCGATCCCCGCGACCGGCGTCACGGAGTGCGACGACTATCTGAAGACATACGCGGACTGCTTCTCGAAGCTCTCACCGGACGATCAGCGCGCCGGGCAGAAGGACTTCGACGACACCGTGAAGATGGTCGCTGACTCGGCGCGGCTCGACCCCGACACGTGGAAGCCGCTCTGCAGCTCGATGAAGGTCGCGGCGCAGCGCGACCCGAAGTGCAAGTGAGCGCGCGCCCCGCTACTTGACGGTGAAGAGTCGCTTGATGCGGCCGAGCAGCTTGTTCGACTCCTGGTGCACGACGCTCGCGCGCTCCTCCGCGGTGAAGCGCGCCGCGTGCTCGTCGAGCTCGACCTGACGCTCCGCGAGCACGGTGCTCAGCCGCTCGCTCGCGCCGGGGGCCTCGTGCAAGACGCGCTGGAAGGCCTCGCGATCGATGAGCACGAGCTCGCAGTCGCGCGCGGCCTTCACCGTCGCGCGCCGCCTCTCCCCCGTGAGCAGCGCCATCTCGCCGAAGTACTTGCCTGCGTCGAGCCGCGCGACCTCGGTCTCCGAGCCGTCGTTCTCGAGCACGACCGCGACCTGGCCGCGGAGGATCACGTAGAGCTCGTCCGACTCCTCGCCCTGGCGGACGATGATCTCTCCCGGGGAGAAGAGCCGCGTCGTCGCGAGCTCGCTGAGCAGGCGCCGCTGCTCGGGTGAGATCACCGAGAGAAAATCCACGTCCGCGAGGGCTCGATCTCTGCGAACGATCGTTCGCTCTGTCTCGGCCGCGCGCGTCTCCTCGTCCTGCTGCTGCATGTGGACGACGCGCTGCGGGAACGGGATCGCGAGCCCCGCGCGCTGCAGGCCGTACCAAATCCGATCGCGCACGAGCCCGTCGATGATGTCGCGGCGATCGAACTCCTCGATGAAGAAGCGCAGCCAGTACTCGATGCCCGAGTCGAGGAAATTGTTCGTGACGACGGTCGGGGTCGGCTCCTTGAGCACGCCTGGCGTGTCGGACGCGGCCTCGAGGATGACCTGGTGCGCGCGTCGCGGCGGGACCTCGTAGCCGAGCTGGAGCAGCACGCTGCGGCGCACGACCTTGGTCGGCCTGGTGAAGTTCTTCAGCGCCGATTTCGCGAGCAGACCGTTCGGCACGATGAGCTCGATCTGATCGAGCGTGACCAGCGTCGTCGCGCGCCAGTTGACCTCTTTGACGCGGCCGATGTTCTTCGGGTCGGCGTCGAACTGCACCCAGTCGCCGACGTTGAACGGTCGCTGCACCTGCACCGACAGGCCCGCGATGAGGTTGCCGAGCGTCTCCTGGAGCGAGAGACCGACGACCGCGGTGAGGAGCGCGGACGTCGTCAGCAGCTGCCCTGGCTCGAGCCCCATGTGCCGCAGCACCGCGAGCGCGAGGACGAAGTAGACGATGCCCTGGACGATGTCGCGGATGATCGTCGGGAGCTTGCGATCGAGCCGACGCCCCAGGATGACGTCGATGATGAGCAGCACCGACGCGCGCCCGATCGACGCGAGCAGGAGCGCGAAGCTCAGCACCGAGGCGATCCGCTGCAGCGTCGAGCCGTCCTCGAGCAGAAGCTCGAGCGCGCGGAAGACCGCGTGCGCGATCAAAAAGCCGAGCGGCTGGCGCAGGTGTTTGCGCTCGTCGAGCGGCCCGAGGAGCGCCGCAGCCCCGATGAGCGCGAGGGCGATGACGAGCCCGATCGCGGGCCCGGAAGCGCCGCTCAGGGTTCGAACGATGAACTCCAAGGCGCCCGCAGGTTAACCGCTCGGCGCCCGCAGTCGCTCACCGTTTTCGCGTCATGCGGCGTGTGGGCGGCTCGCGCGGGGCGAGCTCGGGCGGCGGCCGCTCGCCGGGTCGCGCTCGGTCTTCACCGGGACAGCGCCGATCCCCCGGAGCAGCATGCGCACGTAGCTCGTCACGAAGTCGCGCGGGTCGATGCGCTCGAGCCGCGTGTCGACGTCGGGGTTCTGCTGCGGGAGCAAGCAGTCGGTGAACGCGTACGAGCTCAGCGCGCCGAGGTACGCGCGCGCGATCACCTGCGCCGCGTGCGGGCCGAGCTCCTCCACCGTGCGGAGCGTGCCGCGCTGCTGCTCGAGCAAGAGGTAGTTCGCGATCTGTCGCTGTGCGCGGAGCGGCGGCGGGTCAGGGACCTTGCAGTGCTCGGGGATGATGCCGTTCACCTTCGGGTTGGACCACGACATCATCATGATCGGCATCGTCCGCTCGAAGAACGCGACCGTCTGCACGCCAGCCTCGATCAGGTTCTCCTCGACCGAGCGCGTGCCGATCCGCGACGTCAAATCGAGGATCGCGTCGGGCAGCTCCTCGAGGTTGATGCCCATCGCCGCACGGAAGAGGTCAGCCTTCGTCTTGAAGCGCTTGAAGACCGAACCCTCCGACACGCCGGCGCGCTGGGCGACCTCGGCCGAGGTTGCGAGGATACCGCGCTCCAAGAACACACTGCGCGCAGCCTCGAGAATGACCTCGTTTTTGATGACGGTGGGTCTAGCCATAGCCGGTAATTGAGCCCTCACTCACCTGAAACTCAAGTTAAAAAGTGCGTACATACTTATTTGTGGACCAGCACTTCCATCGGGCGCGAGCCTCGTCGACGGTCGAGCGCGCCGGGGCCTGACGAGAACATTTTTGTAACCACTCTTCAGCGCTCGGCGCGCCGTCGGCGTGGCGCTACCGCGCTAGCTACGAACCGCAGGTTCGTAGGCAAGAATGTCCGAGCTGGGCGGTCAGACGCTGCCTATCGCATGGGTTCGACCAGGCCCTTCACTCGCGCGCGCCAGCGCGGGGCCTGGGCGAACCCCCAGCGAACTCAGGACCGGCAGCACAAGCTACGTGCCCGCTCGAGAGGCTCAGCGCACGGTGCTCGCCCCGAGATCCCAGCCGCCGCGATCGAGTCCCTTGAAATGGATGCGGCTCGCGCGCCCACCCGAGACGCGCAGCTCGCCGACGAACGCGACGCGCAGGAGCTTGCCTGCCTCGCGTGGCCCGAGCGCGGCGCCCTTCGCGAGCTCGGCCGCGCGGCTCTCGCCCTCGAGCGCGGCCATCGCGACCGCGATCCGATCGAGCCCGCGCACCGCGTGGAGCGACAGCATCGCGTCGCCGCGCGCGCGTCGCGCCTCGAGCTCGTCGCGCGAGACCTTCTTCACCGTCACCTCGTGATCGGTGCGCGACCACACCGTCGCGATGGCCTCGGCGATCGACGCGGGGTGCCCCGAGGACTCGACGCAGAGGTCGATTGCCGGACCGTCGTAGGTCGTGTTGCTCGAGCCGGCCGGCAGGCTGCCGAGCCCGAGCCCCGCGAGCGCTGGCCGCGGCAGCTCGTCGACGAGCGCCTGCAAATTGCCAGGTTTTGCGAGCTCGCCGGCGCGCGCGGTGGCCGCGAGCACGAACGCCCCGACGCTCCCGAGATCGAACGCCTGCACGTCGGTGCGACCGCCGAGCCCGAGCCCGAGCCACCCGAGATCGTGCCGACCGACGTCGAAGTCGCGCAGGCTCTCGCGCAGGTCCGCGGCCTCG
Source organism: Polyangiaceae bacterium (assembly GCA_046351325.1). Taxonomy (GTDB): domain Bacteria; phylum Myxococcota_A; class Polyangia; order Polyangiales; family Polyangiaceae; genus Xiheicaenibacterium. The sequence continues at coordinate 763,335 of JAXLYR010000004.1, forward strand.
CGGACGACGATCGAGTCGAGGAACGACGGCCCCATCGAGGCGTTCGTGTTGCGCTCGAGCCGCAGCGAACCCCCCGAGAACGTCGCGCGGAGCGCGCCCGTGCCGTCGGGCTGCGCGGGGTCGAAGTCGCGCGGCAGGATCGCGGCGAGCGGCGAGGCGAGCGCGCGGCGCACTGCGCCGACGGTGGTCTTCTTGAAGAAGACCGCGAACGGATCGCCCGGGACCTGCGCGGGCTCGAGCCCGTCGAAGAGCACGCCGCCTCCGCGCGCCTTGATGCGCTTGATGCTCGCGAGGATGTCACCGCTGTCGAGGGCCTTGTTGTTCGCGGTGCGCAGGCCCGTTCGAATCAGGACCTTCACGCCGCCGCTCTCGGCCTCGGGGAGCTTCTGCGCGAGCGCGGGTTGCGGGCCGCTCCGCGTGTCGATGAACATCGTGTCGGCGATCGCGGGGGCGAAGAGTGCGGCGATCGGATCGGTGAAGTCGTGGGGATCGATCCGCGAGAGCTTCCACGGGATCGAGAACTCGAAGCTGCCCTGCAGCTTGGTCCGCCCGAGGCCGTGCGCGTCGCCCGCGCGGCTCGCGGCGGCCGCGGCGATCACCCCAAGGAGCTCGCGCCGTCGCATCAGCGCGCGACCACGATCTCGTCGGTGGTGGCGACGACGATCGGTTGGCGCGCGCCGGCGCTCGGACAGAGCGCGATCGCGCGGACCCCGGACGCGATCGGGATGCGCTGCTGCTCCTTCGGGGGCAGCTTCAGCGAGCGATCCCACGTGTAGACGACGACCGCGTCCGGCGTGCCGAGCGTGACGTCGAGGCTCGTGAGGATCTCGGGTTTGCCGTCGAGATCGATGTCGCCGACGGCGAGCTGTGCGCCGCCCGTCGGGATCTTCGTGACAGCGCCCGTGGAGTCGCGCACCTCGACGACGCCGCCCTCGCGGCCGGCCCACACGTCGAAGCTCTGGCCGGTCGCGTCGACGAGGCGCGCCGACGCGTACGCATCGAACTGCCCCGTCACGCTCGCGCGCGTCGGCTCGGGCGTGCCCTCGGCGCAGCGCTGGAGCGGGCCCGTGATGCTGAGCGCTTGTAGGTGGGTGCACGCGTAAGCGCCGCCCTCGGGGATCGCAAAGGACGGGAAAATACGGGCGATCTCGAGCGTCGGGTCGAGCTCGACGCTCTTGCTGCGATCGGTGCTCGAGACGACCACGTGCAGCGGCTCGGAGCCCGCGCTCGGGCCCGGCGAGATCGCGAAAACCGAGGCGATCGGCTCGCGGAGCGGCGTCGGATCCATCCCGCTGAGGTCGGCCCATTTGCGGCTCGCGACGGCCTCGACCTTGCCGGCGCGCAGGCGCGCGAGCACGACGAGGTCGGTGCTCACGGTGACGATCTCGGGCTCGCCGTCGCGATCGAGATCGTCGCAGGTCGCGGCGAGCACGTCGCTCTCGAGGGCGCGGCCGCGCGCGAGCTCGAGCTTCGCGACGAGCGGCGTCGCAGGCAAAAAGGAACGAACCTCGGCGTCGATCGGGGCCTCGGCGAAGGCGTGCGCGATCGAGCCGGGGAGCGGGTTGCGGACGCGATCCCAGACCGTCGCGGGGACGGGGTGCACGTCGGCGGTCGCGAGCAGCCGGCCCTTGTCGAGCCGCACGCGCACGTAGACGACCGCGGTGGCCTTGCGGGTGCGGTTCATCGCAGCCTCGAAATCCTCGACGTGGTCGGGCGCTTCGAAGCTCCGCTTACCGGCGAGTAAGCTCGTCACCCGCAGCGCGAGCTCGTCGCCACGCGAGACGGTCGCGTCGGACTCGAGCGGCGCGAGCGCGACGACGACGCGGCCCTCGAGCGCGGGCAGGCCCACCGCGAGATCGCCCGCGACGCGGCTCACCGTCGGCTCGAAGCGCGCGGGCGGGAGCGGCGTCGGCGCGGGCGCGCAGGGCGTCTGCGCCGACTTGTCAGCGGGCTTGTCGGCGGGCTTGTCGGCGGGCTTTCCTGCGGGCTTCGGCGTGGGCTGCGGGCCCGCGTTCGCGGTCGCTGCGCCGAGCACCAGCGCCACACCGAGGAGCACGAGAGACCGACCCGACCGAAGCGCGCGCATGCCCGCGAGCGTAGCAAAGACGCTCGAACGCCGAGGTCAGCGACCGTGAGCCGTGCGCAGACCCTGTGGCTCGCGCTGGAGGGTGCATCTCTCCCCCAAAAACAAAAATGACTGGGCGACGACCCATGCCGGGGAGAAAGTGAAACCCGTGCTGCGCCGGATCGCTTGCTGTTGTGCGCTCGCGAGCCTCGCGTGGGGGTGCGCAGGCTCCGATGAACCGCGGGCGATCGACGCGCCGGAGCTCGAGCCCGCGGCGCTCGAGGCGCGGCTCGTAAAGGACCTCGCGGCAGGCAAGAGCGGCGCGCGATGCGCTTACAAAACCCTAGGTAAAGCGGGCTCGGAGCGGTACCTCTGGGTGCTCTGTCAAACCTACGAGGGCGGGCGTGTCACGTGGGCTGTGAGCGAGCCCGTGGTGGTCGAGGTCGACCCGAGCGCGGCCGCAGTGACGGAGATCCGCGTGCCGGGCGACGGGGATCGCTACGAGGTGGACGTCGCGCGGATGTTCCCCGAAGAGCTGCAATCCACCGTGCTCCAGCGCGACGCCGAGGAGGCGAACCGCCGCGTGCACGCGCTCGAGGCCGAGCTCGCGAGCCCTTGAGGGCTCAGCGCGAGGCGCGCTCGTCCGGGTCGCGGAAGCGAGCGTGATCGGCAAACCAGACGTCGAACATGAAGATGCTGGGCACGACGAAGATGGCGAGAACGGCGGCGGGATGCATGCCGCGGGCGCAGCGGTCGCAGCCCCAGACGAACCAATAGGTGAGCCCGACCACGAGGCCGAACATTAGACCTGCGAGCCTGCGCTTGGACTTCCACGAGAGCCGCATGGGTGAGCCTTGTCTTAGCGCGAGGGCCTCAGGGCGTGTACCTTCCGCTAGGGAAGGAATGATCCAACATGCCGGGAACCAGCCTCTTCACGCTGATCGACGACATCGCGACGATCCTCGACGACGTCGTGGTGATGACCAAGGTCGCCACCAAGAAGACCGCGGGCGTCCTCGGGGACGACCTGGCGCTCAACGCCGAGCAAGTCACTGGGGTCGACGCCGACCGTGAGCTCCCAGTCGTTTGGGCGGTCGCGAAAGGGTCATTGGTCAATAAGGCTATTCTGGTCCCGGCCGCGCTGGCCATAAGCGCCATATCGTCGGTGCTGGTTACAATCTTGTTGATGATTGGCGGGGCCTTCCTCTGCTTCGAGGGCTTCGAGAAGGTATTTCACAAGCTCCTCCACTCGAAGGCCGAGGACGACGCGCACCACAAGGAGCTCATCGAGGCGCTCTCCGACCCGAAGGTCGACCTCGTCGCGCTCGAGAAAGAGAAGATCAAAGGCGCGGTCCGCACGGACTTCGTGCTGTCCGCCGAGATCATCGTCATCACGCTCGGGAGCGTGGCGGCGCAGGCCTTCACCCAGAAGCTGACGGTGCTCGTGCTCATCAGCCTCATCATGACCGTCGGCGTCTATGGGCTCGTCGCGGGCATCGTGAAGCTCGATGACGCGGGGCTCGCGCTCGACAAGAAGGGTGGCAGTCGGGCGGCGCTCGGAAGGTTGATCCTGCGGGGCTCGCCGCTCTTGATGAAGGGCCTGTCGATCGCGGGAACCGCAGCGATGTTCCTCGTCGGCGGCTCGATCGTGGGGCACGGCGTACCGCCCATTCACCACCTCGGTGAGGGCGTCGTGAACGCAGCGTCAGGCGTCAGCGGGGCGCTCGGGTGGCTCGCCGGGACGCTGTTCGACGGCGTCCTCGGCATTGTTGTCGGCGGGCTCGCGGTGCTCGTCTTCACCGCGGTGAAGAAGATCACGGCGACGCGAGGTAACAAGCTGGCGGTTTGGGGCGGACCTATCGGTTGAGTCGGTCGTCGAAACCTTCTACCTAGTCCGTCATGAAGCTCGAGCTGTTCTGGGTCATCACGACGGGCGCGGCGCTCCTCGGTTGCGGCGCGAAGGTCGTATATGTCACCGCGGACGGGGGCGGGGACGCTGGTGGCGGGGGCGTCGGCGGCGGGGCCCCGCTCAGCTGTGAGTCGGTCGTCACCGACTTCGACGCGCCGGTTACATACTGCATTGTCAGCGGCTCGCAGTGCGAGCTCACGGGGATGATGCCCGACGGCGCGCGCGTCGTGGAGCGCTGCGAGTCGGGCGAGGTCGCGTCGTGCTCGCTGTCCATCGACGGTGAGGACACGTGCACCTGCCCGCCCGACAGGATCGATTGGGCGAACACGTGTCCCAACGGCGTCCCGACGTGTCAGGGCTGGCAGTTCAATTGGGCGACGGCTGAGCCGTGCCCCGTCGGCTGAGATTCGCTGACTGGACTGTAACTACTGCGCATCGGTCGGGCGCAGCCGCTCGCGTGTCGGCGATTTGAGACCCCCGGTGAATTGGGCTAGAGAGATCGGGTGAAGTGGACACGAGCGCTCGTCTTCGCGGCCGGCATCACCCAGCTGTCGCCGATGTCTGACGCATTGGGGGCCAAGAACGATCGCGCTGCGAAGGCCGCTAAACGCGCGCACGAGCAACTCGATTCCGCCCTCGAGAAGAAGAAGCTCGCCTTCGGCGACGAGGCGTTCATTCGTATCTTCAAAGAAGAGGCGGAGCTCGAGGTCTGGCTGCGCCACGACGATAAAGACCGGTTCTCGCTCGCGAAGACCTACCCGATATGCGCTTATTCGGGGTCGCTCGGCCCCAAACAGAAGGTGGGTGACGAGCAGGCGCCAGAGGGCTTCTACGCGGTAGGCAAGCGCGCGCTGAACCCGTCCAGCAACTATCACCTATCGTTCAATGTCGGTTACCCGAACGCCTACGACAAAGCGAAGGGGCGGACCGGCAGCCTCATCATGGTCCACGGCGACTGTGTTTCGATTGGGTGCTACGCGATGACCGACGCGGGGATCGACGAGATTTACTCGCTCGTCGACGCGGCGCTCGACGGCGGGCAGAAGTTCGTACGGGTCCACATCTTCCCCTTTCGAATGACGGCGAAGAACGTCAAGCGGCACGCCGACTCCGAGTGGGCCGACTTCTGGGCGAACCTCAAAGAGGGTTACGACCTCTTCGAGAAGAGCCACGTGCCGCCCGACGTCACCGTCGAAGACGGCGAGTATGCGTTCGAGGACCTGAGCGGCGCGCGTTGAGGAGAGCCTGGGCTATCCCAAGGACCCGAACATCAGGTTGAGCACGAAAGCCATGATCGCCGTGTTGAACGCGAACGACATGAGCGCGTGCAGGAGCACCGTGCGGCGGATTTGGGAGCTCGTGACGGTCGCGTCCGAGACCTGAAAGCACATGCCCAAGGTGAACGCGAAGTAGGCAAAATCGAAGTACGTCGCGGCGGTGTGCCCGGGTAGATCGATGCCGCCGACGCCCTCGTCGTCGTCGTCACGGTAATAGAGGTGGGCGTAGCGCAGCGTGAACGCGGTGTGCGTGAGCATCCACGAGACGACGACGGTCGCAGCGCAGAGGTAGACCGGGACGACGCCGTCGAACGACGAGTGGCGAAGCAGCGCGACGGCCGCGAAGAGGCTCACGGAAGCGGTGAGCAGCACGAGCACGTAGACCACGCGACGACCTGGGTCCTGCGCGGCCGCGCGGCGCTGCGTCTCTTCGGCGTCGGCCGTCCAGATGACCGACCACGCGAGCACGAGCATGATGAAGCCGCCGACGTCCCAGCCCATCACGACCGAGATGAGCCAAGACCACCAGAGCTTGGACGCGGCGATGGCGACGAAGCCGATGCCGCCGGCGATCGCGACGCGGAGGTACGCGTTCCTCGGGCTCATGCGCGCGATGTGGCGGACGGAGCTCGGCATCGCGCGGCCTCAGTCGGTGGGTGGTGACGCTGGCCCGGGCGGCTCGGCGGGCGGCTCGGTGGGCTCGCGGGTCGGCTCGCGGGGCTCGGCTGCTGCCTTCCGCGGAGTGCCGCGGCGGAGCAAACGAAGGCCCGCGGGCACGACGATGACAGCCATGACGAGGCTCATGCCGTTGCCGACCGCGCCGACGATGCCGAGATCGCGCAGGCCCTCGTAGTCGGCGAGGACGAGCGCGACGAGACCCGCGCTGGTAGTGAGCGCGGTCGCGACGATGGGCGTCGCCTCGTGCTCGATGGTCGCCTCGATGACGTCCACCCCACCAGCGCCGTGCTCCTCCTCCTCGCGGGTGCGGTGGAGGAGGAACATCGCCTCGTCGACGGAGATGCCGAGCAGGACCGGGATGACGAGCGCCGAGTAAATGTGCAGCGGGATCTTGAAGAGGCCCGCGAAGCCCAGCAGCGCGCCGATGCCGACGATGAGCACGCCCGTCGCGAGCGCGATGTCGCGGACGCGGCGGAGCGAGAGCGCGAGCAGCACGAGGACGAACCCGCCTGCGACGCCGGCGATGCGAGGAAGATCGGTCGCGAGCGCGCCGCGGAGGTCGGCCTCGAGCCGCGCGTAGCCGGTGATCTTCGCCTTGGGGTCGACGCTCGCGACGGTGCGCTCGAGCGCGTCGCGAGCGCCCGGCGCGTCGGTGAGGTGCACGTGGATCGCGACGAGGTGCTCGCCGCCCTCCTCGGCGAGGTAGCGCGACGCGACGACGGCGACGTCGCCCTTCAGAGCCTCGTCGACTTTAACGATGTCATGCTTTGGGGCGCGCATCGTGTCGAGGAAGTCGGCGAACTTCGCCGGGGCGACCTTGGTGTCCTCGCGGGCCTTCTCGACCTCGGCGGCGCGCGCCGGCAGATCGAGGGCGTCGCGCTCGGCGAGGCGATCGCGCTGCGTAGCCTCCGCGGGCAAGACCGAGGTGAGCGCGTCGACGCGCTCGAAGTCGGTGGAGTCGCGCGCGAGCGTCTCGGCGAGTTTGTCGGCGCGGTGCATGGCCTCGTCGCGATCGGGGTCGGCGACGAGCACGATGAAGGGCTGCGGGCGGCCGCCGAAGACCTGGTAGATGCGATCTTCGACGGCGAGCGCGGCGAGCTTCTTCGGCCGGACGGCGACGAGGCTGTCCGAGACGTGCACGCCGATGAAGAGGCACGAGATGCCCGCGCCGAGGCAGATCGCGAGCGCGATGCCGGCGCGCAGCCGAGTCCGCGTCGCGGCGGAGATCGCTCGCGTGTAGAGCGCCGTCCGAACGGGCGGCGGCGTGCCGCGCTCGAGCAGGCCGCCGATCTCGGGGGTGACGAGGACGATCGCGATCGCAGTGAGGAGCTCACCGGCGCCGCAGAGCAGGCCCAGCTGACCGAGGGCCTCGACGCTCGAGAGCGCGAGCGAGCCGAACGCGACGGCCGCGATCGTCGCGGCGATGAGCACGGGTCGCGCGGTCTTGTTGCGCGCGTACGCGACGGCCTCGCGCGGTGAGAGACCGTCGCGGCGGGCCTCGAGGAGGGCCGCGTAGACGTGGACGCCCGTGTCGAAGCCGACGCCGACGACGATCGACGTGAACGCGACCGCGATCGCGCTGATGCCCTTGGGCCAGGCGGCGGCGAGCGCGGCGGTCCACAGCGTGCCGAGCGCGAGCGGAGGTGCGACCGCGAGCAGCGCGCGCACGCGGCGGAACACGAGCGCGAACGCGAGGCTCGCGAGCAAGGTCGAGAAGATCCCGGACCGCGTGAGATCGCGGCGCAGCATCGCCTCCATCCCGGCGGCGACGGCGTGCGGACCGGTGAGGCGCATGGTCGAGCCTGGGTGCGCGGCGCGGATGGGCGTAGCGGCGGCCTCGACCTCGTCGACGAAGGCCTTCGCGTCTTTGCCTTTGAGGGCCTGCCCCTTCGGCTTGACGATGACGACGAACGCCGAGCCGTCCTCGGTCGCGAAGTATCCGTCTGCGCGCGGCTTCACGCCCGAGCCGATGCTGCGCTCCGTGTACGGGATCTCCGCGAGGCGCATCGGGTCTGCGGCGATCGACGTCGACGCGGCGGACCCGCCGGGCGCGAGCAAGATGGTGCGGCTGCCCGCGATGCGCTCGCGCATGCCCTCGGGCTTGAGGATCTGCGCGAGCCGCTCGCGTCCCTTCGGGTCGGCGACGCGCCACGCGAGCAGCGGCTCGGGCTTCGTCGGGTTGCCGAGCTCGAGGTGTGACGTCGAGAACGAGACCGAGTCGAGCGCGCCGAGCTTCGCCGCGAGCTCGTCGGCCGCGGCCTTGTTCGAGGCGGGGTCGTCGCCCTCGATGAGGATGACGCCGATGCCGCCGCCGCCGAAGCCGCGCAGGTAGCGACCGAGCACCGCAGAGTCCCCGCGTGAGGGCAGGAGCGCGACGATGTCGGGGTTCAAGCTGACCCGCAGCGTGACGAGGAGCACCGACACGATGGTGGCGACGAGCACGCCGAAGAGGACGCGGAACGTCGTCAGCCGCGTCGTCGTCGACGTGCGAGTCGGCTCGACCACCCCACCCGATTTCTTGGACAATGTCCTACCCTCGGACGCCCGCTCCGCCGCGCGCGCGCCCTGTTCGTTCAGGGAGAGCTCAGTGCCAGGCCGAGGCGTGGCGCACGGGCTGGCCCGTGCGGTCGTGCTCCGCGAGGATCTCCCGCGTGCGGTCGGCGCACGAGGCGCACGACGCGAACGTCGAGCGGTGCTCGCAGGTCAGCCAGAGAGCCGCGGGCGGCTCGCTGCCGAACATGTCCTCATCCAGGTGCTTGCCGCACGCGGTGCAGTGGATGTGGTGGTGGTCGTGGTCGTGGTCGTGGGTTTGCGCCGCGGGGCCGGGACCTTGTACGGCCTTCTTCTCGCGCTTCGTCAGGCGTTTCTCGCGCTTCATCGGCGGCCGTATACCACGTCAGTCGACGAGCTCTACGCCTGTGGCGACGAGTTCGATCTTCGCTGTCGCGCCGTTCTCCGGGCCACCGCAGCTGTCGTGATCGCCGCACGTCGGCTGAGGCTCTCCCGACATGACGACGGCCTGCACGACGGCCTTCTTACCGGCGCAGTCCTTCGGCACGTAGAACGAGTGCCCCTTCATCTTGATGTGGGCGCGCGAGTCCGCGTCGCCGATCTCCATCCAACAGCCCGCCATCTGACAGACCGCCTGCACGGTGCCGGTGGTCCGCACCGTCTGGTCGGTGAAGCGCGAGGGCTCGCGCGCGATGTCGATGAGCGCCGTCTCGTCCTTCACCGTGATGGGCTCACCGAAGCTGCGGTTCTTCTGCTGCGCGGGTGACTGCTGGGCGCCAGCGGTGCTCTTGGCTTGGTTGCTCGCGGCGGCCTCACGCGCGGCGCTCGCCGAGGGAGCGGGCGAGGTCGCCGCGGCCTCACAACCAACCGACAGAGCGCCGAGGACGAGCACGCCGAGGAGAGAGCGAAGCATGCGCGTTCTATGAGATCGATCGAAGGCCGCGTCAAACGGCTGCGGGCGCGCTGTCTTTGCTCGCAAAATATGCGTCGGCGAAGCGCTTCGCCGAGTCGCGATCGATCGGGCCCCCCGCCCGCCCGTCGGCCCTGAGCGCGGAGCCCACGATGAGCCCGTGCGCGCGGCGCACGCTGGCGAGCTCCTCGATGATGACGCCGCTCGCGACGTACACAGGGACGCGCACTGCCGAGAGCACCGTGTCGAGGTCACGCGGGTCCGCGGCGCGACCCGTACCCGAGCCCGTCACGAGCACGGCGTCGGCCATGCCTCGCTCGGCGAGGTCGTGTGCTTCTTCGGCGAGGGGGCGCGGCGCGAGTGCGGCCGAGTGCTTGACGTCGACGTCACAGAGGAAGCGCACGTGGTTGCGAGCCCCGAGCGCGGAGCGCGTGCGCACGGTGCGCGCGGCCGAGCCTTGAATCAGGCCTTGATCGGTGAGGCGCGCGCCGACGTGCACGTTCACGCGCACGAGGCTCGCGCCCGCGGCGACCGCGATGCCGAGCGCCGCGTCGGCGTCGTTGCGGAGCACGTTGATCCCGAGCTCGAGCGTCGGCGCCGCGACCCGCACCGCGAGCGCGCACCGCGTGAGCGCCGCGATCGTCACGGGCGCGACCGCGCCTGGCTCGAACGGAGCGTCGCCGTAGTTCTCGACCATCACGCCCTCGAAGCCGGCGTCGGCGAGAGCCTCGGCGTCACGCGCGCAAGCCGCGACGACCGCGCTCATGTCACCGCCGTAGTTCGGGCTGCCCGGGAGCGGGCGCAGGTGAATCACGCCGACGAGCGAAGGGAGCAAGCTCGTGTCGCTCATGCTGCCCCCTGCGGCACCGCGGAGCCTGGCGACTTCTTCTTCGTGGACTTCTTCATCTTCTTCTTCTTCATGACCGGGGGCCCGACGATCTCTGCGTCGTCCGGCTCGAAGAGGCTGGGCCCACCCTCCGCGCCGTACTCACCGAAGATGAAGTCAGCGACCTCGACGAGGTGGTCGGCGACCTCGTTCTTGAACGGTCCGAAGATGGTGAGCGCCATCACGTCGCGCTCGACGTGGAGCCACACGTTCGGCAGCTCGAGGAGCTGATCGCGGACGTCGGGGGTCAGGAACGCGCGCACGCGTTTGGCGTCTGCGTTGGGCCCGAGCTCGACGAGGTACTCGCTCGTGAACTCGGGGTCGTTCTTGAAGCGAAGCCCGTTGTTGATGGCGCGACCATTCTCGGCCGTCGCACCATCCATGTACGGGAGCGGTCGGGCGACGAACGTCGGCTGCGGTTCATCCAGCATCATCAGCACGGTCATGTAGTCGGAGACGACGGTCTCGTCGGCGTGGACGAACGCGAAGTACGCGATGCCCTTCTGCAGCTGGAGGTAGCGCTCGGGCTTACCGCCGCCGATGACGAGGATGAGCCGCCAGAGCTTCGGAGGCAGCTCGGGCACGACCTTGAGGAGCTTCATCTGCTCCCGAACGATGTGCTCCTTCTCGATGCGGCCGCGCTGAGCCGGCTCTCGATACATCGCGCGCACGTCGAGGATCTCGCGCTCGGCCTGGCCGTGATCGTAGATCGTCGGGAATTTGCGAAACTCGGCGATCTCCTTTTCGTCCTTCGGGTCGGGCTCGAGGAACGAGTAGCTGATGAGCGCGACACCGAGCACCGAGAACACGACGACGGCCTCGATGCCGTAGAGCGTCGTGCTGTAGAGCGCGCCGAAGAGGAGCGCGGGCGCGAGCGCCAACACCGCGCGACGGATTCGAACCTTGAAGAAGAGGAGCACCGCCACGATCGCGAGCCCGAGCGCGAGGGCCTCGAGGCTCGTGCCTGCGCTGAACGTCAAGTTGGTCTTGTTCGTCAGCTTCTCCTGAGAGGAGACGAGCGCGTCGCGCTTCTCCTTCACGCGCTCGGTGAGCAGGTCCTTCTGGATTTGGTCGAGCTTGGGCTCCGTGACTCTGCCCCAGTAGCGCAGGCCGAACCCCGCCCCGAGCGACACGAACGCAGCTGCACCGAACCCGATCCACTTCGACTGGTCGTCGCTCTTTTCGTTCACGTGCTTCCTCGAAGACGAGGCGCGCACCACGGCGCGCCGGTACGCGCAGAAGACAAGGAAATATCGGCGCCAAAAGCGGCATAGCCCATGTGCGACGCCCCGACCAGCTGCGCAGCAGAGCGCCCGTTTCAAAGGCGGCGTGTACATTGGGCGTCGATGGCGACCCCGTCCCGCGAACTCGACACGAGCCTTCGTACGAGCTCTGGTTTTGTGAGGGTGCTCGCGAGCGAGGTCGGCTCGAGCCCCTACGAGGCGGCGTTCGTGCGGCGGCTCACGCAGCTCCTCGAGCGGGTCGAGCGCGAGCCCGCGATGCGCGGCCTCGTCCTCGAGATCGACGGCGGGCTCGATCGATCGAGCGCGACCTTCACGCCGCTCGCGGGCGCCCAGACGCGCGCCGAGGTCTTGGCGATCCAAGGCGCCGCGGCGGCGCTCGTCACGCGCCTCTCGGAGTTCGCGAAGCCCGTCGCGGCCGTCCTCGGACACGTCGTGCGCGGGCCTTGGCTCGAGCTCGCGCTGGCCGCGCACGCTCGCGTCGCGCTCTCGGGTGGGCTCGAGCTCTCGCTCCCCGAGGCCACGCTCGGCTTGGTGCCGGGGCTCGGCGGGCTCGTACGCGTCGCCGCGACGAGCGGCATGGAGCACGCGATCGAGCTCGGCATGTTCGGGCGGACCTTCGACGAGCGCTCGGCGCTCGCGGCCGGCCTCGTGGACGAGGTCGCTCCCCGCGAGGTCGCCGCACATCACGCCGGCGCGGCGGGCGGCGCAGCACATCGCGCCGCTCAGATCGCGGCTCGACTGCGCCCGGGCCGCGCGCGCGGTCCGCAGCTCTCGTGGCTGCATCCCGCGCGGGCGATTCCTGGTTACGCGCGTGTAACTCTTCGCGACGCGCGCAGCCGCGCCCGCGGTTGGCCCGGTGGTGAGTCGCGTGCTGCCCAGCTGGTCGCCGACGTCCTCGAGGCCTTCGCGCTGCGCGGCGCGGAGGAGGCCGCGCTCGTCGAGCGCGACGCCTTCGCCGAGCGCGCGCTCTCCACGGCCGCGCGCAGGACGCTCGCGCTCGACGCTGCGATCGACGCGCGGCTCGGCGCGGCTCGGCGCGATCGTGGCTCGGCGACCCGCGTGGCCCTCCTCGGGCATGGCGCCGACGCCGTGCACACCGCGAACGGGCTCGCTGCCGTGTCGATGCTCGTGCGGCTCTGGGATGGGCGCTCTCCGATCGACGAGGCCGAGCTCGTGATCGACGCTCGCGGAGGAGGATCGACAGAGCGCGGCTCGCTCGATCTTCGCGCGCTGATCGGCCGCGCCGGGCCTGGCCGCGTCGTCACGACGACCGCTGTCGACGCGCCCGGTGAGGTCCTGTCGCTCGGCGCGACGCCTCGGCTCTACGCGCGCCGCGTGGAGGAGCTCGTCGCGCGCAGCGAGCCCGCGCGCGCGTCGTTCGCACGCGCCGCTGCGCTCTTCGAACGGCACGGCCGCGCGGCCGTGCTCACGCGCGCGCCCGTCGCTCGCGCTCTGCTCACGGCGTCGCTCGACGAAGCTCGGCGGCTCGTCTCCGAGGGCGTGCCGGTGGACACCGTCGAGCGCGCGCTCTCGGAGTGGGGGTTCGCGACGGTCGCCGTGCGCACGGCCGAGCGAGCGCCGACGCGGCGCAAGCACCTCGCCGAGGAGATCCAAATGCGGTGCGCGCTCGCCTTCCTCTCCGAGGCGCACGCGGCGCTCGAGCGAGGGGACGCAGCCTCAGCCGAAGATATCGATCTGGTCGCAGTCCATGGCGCTGGCTTCCCCGCATTTCGTGGGGGCCCTTTCGCGTGGGCCGACGAGATCGGCGAGCACGAACTCAAGGCGCGCTTCGCGTTCTTCGAGCGAAGGCACGGTCCGCGCTTCCGTCCGCCACGCACGCTCGTCTGATCAAACGCGCGCCCCGCGCTCGACACAGGCCTCGGGAGCGGGGCTATCCTCGTCGCTCGAACCAAGGAACTGCATGTGAGCGACGACAACGAGGCTCCGAGCGACACCGGACCAGAAGCGACGCCTGCATCTGCCGAGCGAGGGCCCGAGCCGCTCGCGGCCACGATCGCCGACGTCGAAGCGACCCTCGGCGGTCCGCTGCCCGACGACTACCGCGCGTGCGTGCTCAAGGGCGCGTTGCCTCCGGTCGCTCTCACGTTCGAGGAGGCGGTGAAAGGGCGCGATCTCTCGCGTCCGTTCCCGCACGGACTCGCGGTCGCGCAATCTCTCATGCGCCCGGGTGAGTACGCCTTCATCGGCGACGAGGATCCGCCAGGCGTCATCGCGCTCGAGGTCCGCGACGGCTGCACGACGTATCTCGTCGTGCGCGGCGAGCAATTCGGCAAGGTCTGGACGGGGACCCCTTACGGTCTTTGTCCGGGGTATCGCTTCGTCGACGAACACGTCGAACAGCTCACGTTCACGTCGTGGTGGGCCCTCGAGATGGAGGTCGCGCCCACGTCCAGCGCGCGCCCCAACCTGGATTCCGCCGAGGCCTCCGAGACGCGGCTGCTCCGCGAGGCGCTGCAGAGCGCCGAGGTCGGCGGCACCGTGTCGTTGCCGGAGGGCGAGTACCAGCTCGAGGACTCGATGGTGCTTCGCCAGCCCGTCGTCCTCTACGCGCAAGGCAGGGTCGTCCTCGAGTCGCCGCCCGGGCGCTTCGCGTTCATCGTCGACACGACCGAGGTTCGGTTCGAAGGCATCGAGCTCCGCGTTCGCTCGGGCGCTTCGGGTGCGGGTGGAGCGGTGCGCGTCGAGGGCGGCTCGCTCGTGATGCTCGGGTGCACCTGCGTCGCCGTCGGCGACGGCGTTCGCAGCGGCTCGGGCATCGTGCTCGCGCCTCGCGCGATCGTCGACGACACCTTGCCATCGAGCGAGGGCTCGCGCGCGAGCGCCGCGATCAGCGAATGCTCATTTCGCGGCCTGCACGTCGGCGTCGAGGCCGCGTCGGGCTCGACGGTGGCCCTCCGCGCGACGAACATCGTCGCGTGCACCACTGGCGTCCTCGTCGACGGGGATGCTGCGATCGATCTGCAGGAGTCTCGCGTCTCCGATTGCGAGGTCGGGCTCGCGGCGCAGGGACGGACGACCGGCGTCATCGCGTCCAGCAGCTTGGTGGACAACGCGACCGGCGCTCGCCTCTTGGACTCCACGCAGGTCGCCGCGCGCGATTGCTTGGTCCGCGCGAGCAGCACCTGTGCGATCGAGGTCCGCGGCACGGCGCGCAGCGAGATCGCGCGCAACGTCGTGCATGGCGGGCGCGATGGGATCGTCGTCGGTGGACGCAGCTCGCCGACCGTGTGGGGCAACCTCGTGACCCGCTGCCGCACGAGCGCCATCCAGGTCGTCGACGAGGCCCACGGCGTGGTCGCCGAGAACGTCTGCGCCGCGAGCGATCTCGGCATTCACCTCGACAGCGCGAGCAACCCGGTCGTCCTCGACAACGTCTGCGAGAACAACTCCTACTTCGGGATTCAAATCCTGCGCGGCGCTCCCGTCGTGATGCGCAACGCGCTCGCTCGAAACCACCAGAACGGCATCCACATCACCGAGGTCGGCAGCGGCCGCATCACCGAGAACGACAGCTATCACCACCCGGTCGCGGGCATCGCGATCGCTCGGCGCGCATGCAGCGACGGTGAGGAGCACCCCGAGCATCAGCGCACGTTCGTCGAACACAATCGCCTCTTCCACAACGCGCGATACGGCATCTTCGCGGCGGACAGCGCGGTCGTCTCGCTGACTCAAAACCTGACTTCGGCCACCGGAGATAGCGGCATACGCCTGACGAAGGGCGTGCGCTTCGAGGTTCGTGGCAGTCGATCAGCCGACGATCGCAGGCTCGGGATCGCGGTGGCCGAGAGCGCGAGCGGTCGCATCTCCGGAGCGTCGATCCGAGGGCCCGGCGTCGCAGGCATCGCGGTCCTCGGCACGAACCCCATCACGCTGATGGACAATCGAATCGAGGGCTGTCTTCGTCCCGGCGTCCTCGTCCTCGACAAGCTCGTCGCACCCACGGTCTTCGCGGGGAGCGCCACCGACGCTGCGGCGGTGCGTGCGGTCTCGGCCGCCGACGCCGCTCGGCTGCTGGGCGATCCGTCCGTCGTCGGCGCGCTTCGCGCCGAGCCGAGCGAGCCTCGCGTGCACTGCTTCGCGAGCGGGGTCGAGTGTCGCGGCGCAGTCCGCCTCGCCTTGCTCGATCTCGATCATCCGAGCTCGCTTCGACCCTTCACCATCCCGATGAAGGCGACGCTCTCCGCAGGTCGACTCGAGGCGATCGAACCCGGCGCTGGCCTCATCCTCACCGAGGCTCTGCTCCGGGCCCTCGGCATGCCCGACAAAGGCGGCAACGTCGGCAAGACGCTGATGGGTCTGCTCGACATGCCGTTCTCGTGGGCCGCGCGTCGCTCGGTCGATGCTCGACGACTCGGGCTCTGCGTGCTCGACGACGCGAGCTACCTCGCCGCGGTCCGCACGGTCGCCGCGGGGTTGCTCAAGCCCCGCCACGCGACCCTCCGCGAGGAGCTCTCGATGCTGACCTTGCCCGCCCTCATGTCGGCGGTCTTGGATCCTTGCGACGAGGTCGCCGCCGATCTCGTCGATCCCGAGGATCGCTCGGCCGCCATGCGGGACCTCGTCGATCTGCGGCTCTTTCAGATTTTCCTCGAGGAGCAGCTGCCCCTCGAGGCTTCACGCTGGCGGTTCCCGATGCTCGAACACGCGCAGGCCGCGCGCGCGCAACACCAGGCCGGGCCTCGGTTCAAATAGTCGCGAGGGCTCGCGCTAGGGCTTCGCTGACGCTCACGCCTTCAGCACGACCTCGTGACTGATCTTCACCGTCGGCTCGAGCATCTTCGTGACCGAGCAGTACTTCTCCATCGACAGCGCGACCGCGCGGCGCGCTTTGTTCTCGGCGACCTTGCCGCCGATCTCGTAGACGACGCGGATCTCGGTGAAAACCGCGGGGATCGCGTCTGCGCGCGTTCCGTCGACGCGGACGACGAGGTCCTCGAGCGGCTCCTTCTGCTGCGTGAGGATCTTCACGACGTCGACCGCGCTGCAGCTCGCGAGCGACGCGAGCAGCGTCTCCATCGGCCGCAGGTGCTCGCTGTTGCCACCCATATCGGGCGGTCCCTCCATCCGAAGCTTGGCGCCGCTCTCGCTCGTGGCCTCGAAGACTCCCTTGCCCAAGAACCGAACATCGACCTTCACGCTGAACCTCCACGCGACGCCTCGGCGGCGAAGAGCCCCGACGAGAGATATCGATCGCCGCGGTCGCAGATGATGACGACGACGACGCCTTCGTCGAGCTCGCGCACGATCTCGAGCGCCGCGCACACGGCTCCGCCGCTCGAGACCCCGCAGAAGACGCCCTCCTCCTTCGCGAGTCGGCGCGTCATGTTCTCCGCGTCGGCCTGGCTGACGTCGACGATTCGGTCGACGCGCTCGCGCTCGTAGATCTTGGGCAGATAGGCCTCGGGCCAGCGACGAATCCCGGGGATGCGCGACCCATCGGTCGGCTGAACCCCGACGATCTGCACGCTCGGGTTCTGCTCTTTGAGGAAGCGCGAGGTGCCCATGATGGTCCCCGTCGTGCCCATCGACGAGACGAAATGCGTGATTTTCCCCTCGGTATCGCGCCAGATCTCGGGGCCTGTCGTGCGCACGTGAGCCATCCAGTTATCGGGGTTCGCGAACTGGTCGAGCATCAGCCAGCCGCCCTCTCTGACCTTCGCGCGGGCGTAGTCGATCGCGCCCTCCATCCCCTGCGCCGCGGGCGTGAGCGTCACCGTCGCGCCGAACGCCTCCATGGTCTGCACGCGCTCGGCCGTCGAGTTCTCGGGCATGACCAGCTCGAGCTCGTAACCCTTCGCGCAGGCGATCATCGCGAGCGCGATGCCTGTGTTGCCGCTCGTCGGCTCGATGAGACGGACCCCCGCTCGCAGCTCGCCGCGCCGCTCGGCGCCCTCGATCATCGAGAGGGCGGGGCGATCCTTCACGCTGCCACCTGGGTTCTGGCCCTCGAGCTTGCCGTAGACGCGCACGCGCGGTCGGTCGTGGAGACGGCGGAGCTCGACGAGCGGCGTGTTTCCGACGAGCTCGGTCAGCTTCACGCCCCACGCGGTAGAGCACCTCCGCCGCGGGATCGAGCGCAATGTCGTGGGGCACGCAACGCAGCGCAGCCGTGGCGCGTTTCAGCTGGGCGTTCGCGCTCGGCGGATCTTCCGGGTGAAATCGCTCCACTCGAGGTCTCGAGCGTGGCACCCCGCCTGCTTGGGCGTGCGTGACATGCTCGACTCGAAAGCGCGCAGGTTCTTCTTTAACGAGGCCCGTCGACTTCACCGCTTCGAGCGGGCCGACGATCTGCGGAGGCTCGCGTGAACCGCCGCGGCTTCCTCGGGCTCGGCGCAGCGTTGTTCTTCGGCTCGGCGTCGGCCGGCGCGCGCCCGGGCGGCGGTCAGAGCTTCGGTGGCTCGGGGCGTAGCTCCGGCGGTTCGGGGCCTAGCTCCGGTGGCTCGCAAAGCGGCTCGGGCTCGTGGTCCTCGGGTGGCTCCTCGAACAAGAGCTCGAGCGGTGGCGGGTGGAACTGGCCCTCGTCGCCGACCCGCTCGGACGGCTCGACGGGCTCGACACCCAGCCCTTCCTACGATCGGGGCGCCGCCGAGCGCCAGCGCGAGTTCGACCACATCCAGGATCAGACGACCTGCTTGTCACAATGCGTGGCCACCAGCGCGGACTTCGATCGCTGTCGTTCGAGCTGTGAGCGTCGCCTCGAGAGGCAGCATGACGAAGAGCGGCGTAAGCAACAGGAGCAGCAGGAACAGAGCGCCGACTCCGACCTGGCGTCGTCCACGCGGGGCGCTGCGCTCTTCCCAGTCATGCTGGGCCTCGGTCTGGCTGGCTTGGTGAGCTGCCTCGTCTGGGCGCGTCGCCGCGAGGACGCGGCCTGGGCCTCGGCGCTCGTCGATGACAATCCAGATCACCCTCTCGAGGGCGTGCGGAGTTACGCGTCGGTCGCGGGGGCGATCGCAGCGCTCCGTGGCAAAGACGAAGCGTTCTCGTGGGTCCTCTTTGAGGACTTCGCGCACGCGCTCTTCGTCGAGGCGCACACGCTCCGGGGCAGCGGCGATCTCGGGCGCTTGACTCCCTATCTGTCGGAGGCGTCCTCGCGCACCCTCGCGTCCACGCGGGTCGACGCGGTCACCACCGTCATCGTCGGGAGCCAGCGCGTGACTGCGATAACGGCGTCCGAACGCACGCGTCGCGTCGTCGCGTCCGTCCTCTTCGAGGTCAACTACACCGAAGTGAAAGGTGGAGTCGAGACGAGCTACTACGCAGTCGAGCGCTGGGCCTTCAGCCGAGGCGTCGACGTCACCTCGCGCCCGCCGAAGCGAGCGGCCGTCATCGACTGTCCGAACTGTGGAGCGCCGCTCGAGAAGCTCGTCGCCGGCCGGTGCAAGTACTGCAATGTAGCGCCGGGGGGCGGCGCTCACGACTGGATGGTCGACTCCATTCAGGTCGAGTCGAAATCGGTGCGCGCCCCGATGCTCACGGCCGACACCGAAGAGGTCGGGACCGACTGGCCGACGAAGGTCGCGCCCGACGTGAAGGCTGCGTACGCAGCGCTCACTGCGCGTGACGTCGAGTTCAGCTGGCCCGCGTTCACCGAGCGCGTGGGGACGGTCTTTACGGCCTTCCACGACGCGTGGAGCAGTCAGGCCCTCGACGAGATGCGCCCGCTCCTCACCGACAATCTGCTCGAGACCCAGCGCTATTGGCTCTGCGCCTATCGGGCCGCCGGCCTGCGGAACATCTCGGCGGACGCGCGGATCGCATCCATCGAGATCGCGCGCGTGACCGCCGACAAGTACTTCGACGCGATCACCGTCCGCGTCTACGCGACCAATCTGGACTATACCGTCGATAATAATGACAAGGTTGTCAGTGGTAGTCGGTCCCGAGCGCGCCAGTACAGCGAGTATTGGACCTTCGTCCGCGGCCTCCGTCGATCTTCGACGGGCGCCGAATGCCCCAACTGCGGGGCGCCAGCGACCGAGGCGGGAATGACAGGTCGCTGCGGCGCTTGCGGCGTGAAGGTCCAGCACTCGAGCTTCGACTGGGTTCTGTCGCGGATCGAACAAGACGAGGCCTATCAGCCGTAGTCGCCGGTGCAAACGCCCTTGCCGAGGGCAGGGCGCTCGCGTCTCATGGCACGATGAGGGTCCTTCGTCTGTATCCAGTTCTGGCCGTGCTCGCCTCTTCAGGCGTCGCTGGGTGTGGTGACGACACCACGACGCCGACGCCCGGCGTCTGTGAGAACTTCAACGGCGTCTGTGTAAAGGTGGTCGACACCTACGAGCTCGACGGCGTCACCGGCGAGAAGGTCCAAGACCTGTCCTCGTGGGACGGGGCGTCCGTCCTCGTCTTCGACGGCTCGTCCTATCAGGAATACGCGGGCAAGGTGTTCGACGATGGGCACATCGAGTTCGCTGGCGTTCCGGAGGGCGAATATCTCCTGCGTCGAGTCGGCAAGCCCAACCCGAAGATCCCGGATGCGCCGACGCCGGCGTTCTTCATCGTCAGCTCCGAGCGCGTCTTGGACTTGGGCAATTATCACATAGGCCGCGCCGACGCCGCGCCGCTCGAGGAGGCTGCGGACCTCACCGTCACAGGCTCGCTCCCCACTCCGTGGACTGACATCTACGATGAGAACGGCGACCCATACTCCGACGCGAGCGACACGCTATCGCTCTATTCGCGCGCAGCTGGCGTCACCGGAGATCTCTATCCAATCGGCGAAACGACGGACCCCGTCGCCGGTGACACCGCGCTCGCGTGGACCTTCGATGCGACCACGGCCTTCGAGAACAGCGGCTACGGGGCCAGAGTGGTCGACGGCGCGCAGGGCGACGATTTCACCGTGTTTCGCGTCCGCGATGAGGTTCTCTTCGACGCCGCCCCCCCAGACGAGCGCTGGGCCATCGCGCGCATCAGCCGGCCCTTCGACGTGCTCTCGTTCGCCGAGGCCCCCTTCACGCTAGACCCCTCCAAGCCGGCCTCGGTTACAGGCACGTTCGCTCCGGTGAGCGCGGACAAGACAGCGACCTTCGCCCTCCAGTGGAGCGCTTTCGTGGACGCGCAGCCAAAGGAGGAGGGGCTACGGCTCGCGACCCCGGATGTCTTCGAGCTCAGAATCAGCGCAGAGCCTGGCGTCACCGAGTTCTCCGTGTCCCCCGACCCGGCGCTTGCATACATTTCTGTAAGCTCCGAGAGCATGCCCACGAACCCGACCTGCTATCCGGACGACCAAGGCCTCTGCGACCCGGTCGCCTGTCCGGACGGCTGTGACGACTCGACGATAGACACGCCCCCGTCCGACTACGCGCTCACCTTGAACTATCCCGACTTTGTCGGGTCCCCGCACACGACGATCTCGTCCGCTTCGACCTATCGAGTCTACAGCTTGCAGAACCCTGTCGACGACGCGCCCGACACGCTCCTCGTCGGCTCGGGGGTCACCGGCGCGCTCGACGATATCACCGGCAGCGCCGTGACACCGCGGCTCTCTCCACCGCGGTCACTCCGCATCGGCGGACAGGCGACCAGCGCGACCCCCTTGGAGGGCGTCGGCGAGACGCCCGTCATCTCCTGGGACTCGCCAGCGAGCGGCACCGCGCGCAGCTATTTCCTATTCCTTCGCGACATGAACGACTTGATGGCGAACGACGGGTCCGTGGAGCGAAAGCGCATCGTCGCCCAATTCCGAACTACCGCGACCCAAGTCACCCTGCCGCCAGGCATCTTGCAGTCGGGTCATTACTACACTGTAACGATCCGCGCCGCCGACGAGGACGTCCAGGAGGGCACCCCCAACCGTCGAGGTATCGCAACGATAGCGACCGCGATGACGGCGAGCGGGGTCTTCGCCCCCTGAACGTCGACCAGGGGTGGCGCAACAAGAGCCGCACCATGTCCTTGTCGCGCACCCTGATGCCCCTCCTCTTCGCGTTGGTCGCTTGTGGCGACGACCCTGCTCGCGGGGGCGCCGGCGGCACGGGCGGTGAGGGGGGCTTCGGCGGCGCCGGCGGGGACGAGGAGCCGCCTCCGACGCACAAACCACCGTCCAATGGCGGCAACGGCGGCAGCGAGAACCGACCGCCCTTTGCGTTCGCTGGCCAGGATATGGTCGTTGCGCCCGGCACCGAAATCATGCTGGACGGCTCTCAGAGCTACGACCCAGAGGGCTTCATCCTGCTCTATCGCTGGTGGATCTCGAGCCTGGGGGAGTTCAACGACACCGAGGAGCCGACGCTGACGTTCACCGCGCCGATGCTCGCTGGTGACTACCAAGTAAGCCTGACAGTCACGGACGTCGCCAATCTCACGGCGACCGACTCGATGAACATCCACGTGAAATCCCTGCCGACCGCGCACGCGGGCCCCGACCGGTCGGGGTTGGCGGGCGACGTGGTCGCGCTGCAAGGGATGGTGTCGGAGCCCGACGGGGACGCGGTCGACATCACGTGGACGCAGGTCTCCGGGCCCTCCATTCCATTGTCCGATCCGACGGTCGCTGCGCCGTCGCTCGTGCTGCCTGCCGATCTCACCGAGCCGCTCGTCTATCGACTGGACGCTTCGGACGTGGACGGCTCGGCGGCGCCCGATTGGGTGACGGTGGTGCTCCTCGACGGCCCCGACACGGACGGTGACTTCCTCAGCGACGCGAAGGAGGCGAGCCTCGGCACCGACCCGGCGTCCCCCGACACCGATCACGACGGCATCCCGGACAGCTGGGAGATTGGGCGTCACGACCTCGTCGATTACGCCGCTCTCGGGTGCAATCCACTCCACCGCGACGTCCTCGTCGAGGTCGACTATCAGCCTACTGTTCAACCTGGCGCGGTCTTGCTCGACGCGTGGGCTCAACATTATGCGGGGCTCCCCATCGACAACCCCGACGGCACGACGGGCCTCACTGTCCACTTCGTGCTGGACTCGGTGCTCCCCGACGACTTCGTCTGCGGCGCGATCTTCACCCCCGGCGACGTCGACGACAACCCCGCCTACTTCGACGCCTTCCACACCCTCTATATCTGTGTGGGCGGCGGCTTCGGGGTCTCGGAGCTGACTGGCAAACACTCCTATATCTCGGCGATGCCGGCGAACGACGACCCCGCGGACGATTTGGACGAGGAGGCCGTCTATCAGTTCTATTGGTTGGGCCTGCACGAGCTCGGGCACTCGCTCGGCCTGCATCACGGCGGCAGCGACGCAATCAACTACAAGCCGAACTATCCGAGCTATATGAACTATATCTTCGATATGTCGCTGAGCGGCACGGCGACCTCGATCGCGACCTCGGATATCGCGCTCTCGTCGGGCGCGCGGCCACCCATCGACGAGTGCGCGCTCGTGGAGGGTGGGGCGTGGGCTTCCGTCCCTACAGACGAGTCAGCGTATCTCGCGTCGTATACCCCGGAGGGCTGGTTCGTGAGCCCCAATGGCGACATCGACTGGGATCGCGACGGCGTGATCGACGAGACCCCCTACGAGCTCGTCGTCCGCTCGGCGACCTCGGACGCGAGCCACAATGAGCCTGGCTGCATGCTGCTCCTCGACACCGACGACCCCGCGCGGATCGCCACGATGATGGCCGGGGCGTTGGCCTCCAATCCAATCCCGCCAGCCCCCAACGCCATCGTGGTCGATCGCTGGGTGCCCTGAGCCTCGGCTCAAGGGGTCTTCTGACTGGCGAGCACCGTGGGGGCAGTCGGCTCTGCGCCGTCGTCGAGCGGTCGCAGGATGACCTCTTTGGGGTGGCTCCAATAGAGGAGCGCGCGCGCCGGCGCCTCGGCCATGATGCCCTCCCACGAGCGGCGACGCGGGAGCTTCATCTGGTCGGCGAGCCCGCTGGGGAAGCCCGTCAGCGGGTCGACGTACTCGAGCAGGATCGCGTGCTGGTGAATGCGGTTGTCCCGCTTCATCCCCTGAATGGCCAATACATCACCGCTCCGGATCTCGTCCGCGTGCTCGGTGAGATAGGCAAAGAACTCCTTGCGCTTCGCGAACTGGATGCGCTCCGGGCCCTTGAACTTCTTCGTTTCGAAGAGCTCGGGGTGCTCCTCGGCGAAGGCGAAGAAGCCGAGCACCCCGCGTCGATTGACAATCCCGTAAGACGACAAATCGAGCCGACCCGCGACGCGCTCGGGCTTTTGTCCTTGCGGCACATACCAGCTGCCTGCAGCGCGCTCGAAGCTGTCGAGGACGAAGTCGACGCAAACCTGAGGTGTGCTGGGTCGACCGTCGGGGAAGAACACCGGATAGATCTGGTTCTCCACGGCGAACGAAGTGCGACCCATCATATAAGCCGATAGCCAGTGGGGGCGCAGCCAGCCGTCTTTGTCGGGTCCCTTCTCGTCACGCGGGCGATCGAAGGGCAGGGCCTCCTCCACCTGAGCGCCGACTGCGTCACGCAGGCGCGCGAGGGCGCGGCGCCTCCAGGCCGTATCCTTCAAATAGGTCGCCACGACGTCGCGGGTCGTGCGCGGCTCGGCGAGGCAGCGCAGTGAGAGCTTGGCGCCCTCACTGTCGATGACGGCCTTCGCCCAGGTCGAACCATACCGGAGCTTGGCGAGGATGCGCGACTCGCCGAACGACAAGATCTCGGCGCGCTCGAAGCCCTCGAGCCACGAGAGCGACAGGAGATCACGGTGCAGCGCGGGGCCAGTCGTCGTACCCGCAACCGTGATGCGATCCCCGAACACGATCTGGGCCTTCTTGCCTTTGTTGGGGCCCTCGGCGAAGTCGTAGCGAGTCTCCTGCCCTTTGGTCTGATTGCGGGTCAGGCGGATCGTCTCGGCGCCGTGCTCGAGCGTGAGGTCCTGTTCGTCGAACAAGTCTGTAAGGTGAACCCGCGACTCGAGCTCGTACGCGTCGTCGGGATCTTCGGCGTAGAGATACCCCTCGCGGAGGAGCACCGCTCGCGCAAAGGCCTTGTTGTTCTTGTTGCGGCCGAGCAGCTTCGTAACCCGATAACCAGCCGCGTCGCCTTGGAAGCGCTTGACCTCGTCGGCGAGCTTCTTGTCGCCCTCTCCGCTGGCGAGCACCGGCGGTCGCACGAACAACGCGACCGCGCCGCGCGCCCGCCCGAGGAACCAGCTGCGGTGCTCCTCGACCGGCCCCTCGCCGAACTTGCGACCTTTGCCTTCCGACGCCTTCCATTCGGTCTCACAAGCGTCGAAGTCGGGGTCCCCCTGCTCGACAGCCGGGCTCTTCTCCGCAGTCGGCGACGTCGAAGTGCCGGCGGCCGACGTCGACGTCGAGTCCGTGCTCGCGCTCCCCTTCTCGGCCGAGTCCGCCGGTCGCGAACATGCCGCGACGCCACACACCGCTGTGAGAGCCAGGGAACGACCGAGGATATCGAGCCACGCCACCATCGTGAGACGGACGCCGCGCGGGGTCCGAGCATTCCCATTTGGGAGCGGCTGATTGGCGGGCTTCTCGGCGTGGCGCATGTGGGCTTCCCAAGGTGTACGGGCTCAGGTCGTCGCATCTTCCACGAGCCAGGTGTTTAGCCCGGTGAAAGACGCGGCTCACGCTTGGCGTCGCGCGAGGCCATCCGCTACGCTCTCGACTCCCATGAGCGCTCCGGGTCAGCCCCCCAACGCGCCTGGCGGCCAGGGGCTGCCACCCTTCGGTCCCCCGCCCGCAACCGGGGCGTCACCGCGACCAGCGATCACGGGCGCGCACGGGACGATCACGGCGAGCCAGCTGAGCGGCGGCTACCCTCAGCCGACTCCGAGCGGGGCGTATTCGACCGCCGGCCCGTTCTCCGCAGCGCACGCGGCCTACAACGCGGGCCCCGTCCCCGCCGTGACGAACCCACCGTACGCGCCCGCGGTGACCGCTCCACCGATCAGCGCTGCGCCCACGTCCGACGTGAGCCCGCCGCCGGTCACCGGGCCCGACCCCCTCATCGGCCAGACGCTCGACAGCCGCTACGTCGTCGAGGCAGCCATCGGTGAAGGCGGGATGGGCGTCGTCTATCGCGGTCGACATCGGCTCATCGAGCGCAAGGTCGCCCTCAAGGTACTGAAGGGCGAATACGTCAAAGACAAAGAGATCGTCGAGCGCTTCATCCTCGAGGCCAAGACCGCCTCGGGCATCGGCAATCCCCATATCATCGACATCCTCGACTTCGGTGTTCTGCCCGACGGCTGCACCTATTTCGCGATGGAGTTCCTCGAGGGGCGCGCCCTCATGGACGTCATCCTCGAGGGAAAGATCCCACCCGCGCGCGTCATCGACATTGGTATTCAGGTCTGCGACGGGCTCTCGGCCGCGCACGCCCGCTCGATCGTCCACCGCGATCTCAAGCCCGACAACATCTTCCTCTTGCCCCGCGGTGGCGGCGATTTCGTCAAGATCCTTGACTTTGGCATCGCCAAGGTCGCGCGCGACGCCAACAAGACCAAGCTCACGCAGGCGGGCGCGGTCTTCGGGACTCCCCATTACATGTCTCCGGAGCAGGCCGCCGGGACCACAGTCGATCACCGCGCCGACATCTACGCGCTCGGCGTCATCCTCTACGAGATGACCGCGGGCCAGCTGCCGTTCGACGCGGACAACATGATGGGGATCCTCACCCAGCACATGTACAAGCAGCCAGTCCCGATTCGGGCCTTGCCGGGCAACGCCGACTGCCCCGCCGGCCTCGAGGCCGTTATTCAGAAGTGCCTCGAGAAGCGCGCGACGGCCCGCTATCAGACCGTCGATGACCTCGCCGAAGATCTCAAGAGGCTGAAGGTCGGCTCCACCCCCGAGGCTATCGGGGATTTGATGGCTCGCGCCAAACAGGGCAGCGTGCCTGTCGACTATTTCAAGAGCCCGAACTCGGCGCCGTCCTCGCGACTCACCCAGCAAAAGAGCTCGCGCGGCTGGATCTTCGGGCTCGCCGCGGCGCTCTTCGTCGGCGCGTCGGCGCTCGGGATCTTCCTCGTCTGGCAGTCGCGCCAGACCCACGCCGCAAATCAGGACTCCAAGGCTGCGCCCGAGACCACTCCAGCCCCGCCGCCGGTCACGGCGACAGCGACCGCGACGACTCCGCCGACTGCGATCACGGCGGCCGCGCCCATAATGGAGTCCTCCTCCGCGGTAGTCGTCGACGCGACGTCGGCGGCTCCTGTCGCGAGCAGCGGCACCTTCGTCAATACGGTGCGACCCACGACAGCGCAGCGCCCAACGACTTCGGCCAAGTCGACCGGGTCCGGCAAGCGCCTGCCGCCCGTGCCCAAGCTCTTTGACGATCAGACGAAGTCGAAATAACCCGTTCTGGCTTGTCCGCACGGGCGACGCTCAGAGACCATATCGAGATGCGCATCACCGTCGCCGCGGGTCTAACCTTCCTCTTGGCAGTCGGGTGCGGTGGCACCGTCGACGTGGAGGACGGCGGCGCCCCATCCACGGGCGGCGCTGGGGGTGAGAGCGCGAGCGGGGGCGCCCTCGCCTCGGGTGGGTCGGCGTCGACGAGCACGAGCGACGGCGGCGGCCTGCCGACGACGACGACCGGGACTGGTAACACCACGGTAACGACGACGAGCACCACCACGACGACGAGCACCGGAGTCATGACGTGCCCCGCGTCGAGCACCTGCGCGGCGTGCATCAGCGTGAGCTGCCCGACGGTCTGGTGCGGCTGTTACAATAACCCCGAGTGTGGCGCGCTCTTCGTCTGTACCAGCCAGTGTCAGCCTGACGACACGGCCTGTCATCAAGCCTGCTATTCGGCACATCCGGACGGCATCTCCGATGCAGTCCTCGCCGCCGACTGCGCGGCAGACCCTTGCAGCGCGGACTGTCCGCAGGCCGGCGATCCGTTACCGCCTTGTCAGGAGTGCCTCTACTCCGGTTGTGCCGACGAGATGAACGCCTGCGTCGCCGAGGCCGAGTGCTCGGCGCTCTACCAGTGTTTGACGGCCTGCGCCCCGGGCCAGCTCTCTTGTCAGCAGGCCTGCTACGACAATCACGCCGCCGGCGTGCAGCCGCTCGAGGCCGTGCTCAATTGCAGCATGTCGGCCTGCCCCGACGTCTGCAATTAGGGCCTCGCGTGGCAAGATGCGCGCATGGCTAGAGCGACGCGGTCCCCGACCGAGTCCGCGCGAGCGGTAGCTGCGCTCGTCGTCGTCGCGCTCGGAGCGGCCCTCTTCGCCGTCGCGTTCCGCACGCTGCTCGCGCGTGTGTTTTCACTCGCCGGAGCCCACAACGTCGTATCGCTATTCGAGCGCCTGCCGTGGTGGGCGCGGCTGCTCTTGCCTGCCGCGGGCGCGCTGCTCGCGGGCCTGACGGGGCGGCTCTCGCCGAAGTCCCAAGGGGTCGGCGACGTGATGGAAGCGGTCGCGCTCGGGCGCACGCAGCTCTCGCTGCGAACGACGCTACCGAAGTCGCTCGGCTCGTGGCTCGCGCAGGTCGGTGGTGGCTCGGTGGGTCGCGAGGGGCCGCTCATTCTGTTCGGCGCGAGCCTCGCTTCGGAGGTCGCTCGCTATTCGGGTTTGAGCGAGCCCCGAGCCCGCGCGCTCATGGCTGCGGGCACCGCGGCGGGGTTCGCCGCGGCCTACAACACGCCCTTCGCAGCCATCCTGTTCGTGCTCGAGATCGTCACTGGCGTCGCGGCGTTCGAGGCCGTCGTCGGCACGGTGTTCGCGACCGCGATCGCGACGGCCGCGACGCGCGCGCTCGTCGGCGGCGGGCCGATTTACGGACAACGTGGCTTCGTGCTCGCGAGCTCCCTCGAGCTCGTCGCGCACACGGGGCTCGGCGTGCTCGCGGCGCTGGCTGTGTTCGCCTTCACCACCGGGCTCGCGCTCGGTGAGCGAGTGTTCGCCCGCCTCGGGCAGCCGTGGCGAGCCGCGTGCGGTGGGCTCGTCGTGGGCGCGGTCGCGACGCTCTTACCCTCCATTACAGGCAATGGCTACGAGCCGCTCAATCAGCTCCTCGACGGCGAGGTCGCGCTCGCGGGGGTGCTCGTCCTCATCCTGGCGAAGCCATTCGCGACTGTCGCTTCGGTCTCGTCGGGGAGCCCGGGCGGCGTCTTCACGCCCACGCTGCTCCTCGGCGCGGCCATGGGTACTGTGCTTCACGCGGTGCTCGCGCGGCTCTTGCCGGGTGTCGCTTTGGGCGGCGCGGGAGCTTACGCTCTTGTAGGTATGGCGGCGGCGACCGCGGCGACCACCCACGCGCCCGTGATGGCAGCCGTCCTCGTCTTCGAGCTGTCCCAAGACTACGCGGTCGTCTTGCCGTTGCTCTTGGCGACGGCGACGGCGACCGTGATCTCGCGCCGGCTCGGCAGAGACTCGATGTATGCCGCAGAGCTGCGCCGTCGCGGCGTCGTCTGGGAGCTTACGCTCGAAGGACGCCGCGTGGAGAAGGACGGACAGTCCGCTCGCTCCGAATAGGAGTCACTTCTTCGCAGCGGGCTTCTTGGCCGCGGGCTTCTTCGCGGCGGGCTTCTTTGCCGCAGGCTGCTTTGCCGCAGGCTTCTTCGCAGCGGGCTTCTTTGCAGCTGCCTTCTTTGCTGCAGGCTTGTCAGCGGCGGGCGCACTCGCGGCCGGCTTGGGCGTAGACTCCCAAACTCCGATCGTCGCGCCCTGGGGGTCGATGAAGACGCCGATCGCGCCCATCTCGCCGATCGGCATGTAAGGCAACACGACTTTGGCGCCGGCCTTCTCTGCTTTGGCGATCGTCTTCTTGACCGAGGCGACGTCCACGTAGGCAGTCCACGCTGGCGGCTGTCCGGGCGTGTTGATAGGCCCCATACCACCGCCGACGCCCTGCCCGACGTCGATGCCGGTCCAGTCCATCTCCTTATTGTAGTTGAACTTCCAATCGAAGACCTTCTTGTAGAAGGCCTTCGCGGCCGCGACGTCGCTCGTGGCGAGATCGATGTGAACGAACGGATTTCCCATGGCGGGGATGCTAGGCGTGATGGCCGCGTGGTCAATGGTGCTCGCGCCGAGCTCGCGCTGAACTCGACTTGACGGCTCGGCTGGAGTTGCGTCGACTCGAGGGATGGCGGCCATTCGACCGGTGATGCGACAGCTCCTCAAAGAGGCTGGTCAATCTCTCGAGTTCACCGTGCTGGAGATCGGCGCGCGGCCCATGAAGGGCAACGTCGAGCCCTGTCACTCCCTCGTGCAGGATTGGCCGGGGTCGCGCTTGCATGGCTTCGAGCTCGATCCCGACCTCTGCGCGGCCATGAACGCCGCGGCGCCACCGAGCCTACGGTTTCACGCGCGCGCGATCGCCAAGGCCCGGGAGAGTCGTCGGCTCTACATCACCGAGAACTCGCTCTGCACCTCGCTCTATCCGCCTGACGCGCGCTGGCCTGACATGTTTCAGCGCCTGGACCTGCAGCGGCTGAAGACCGAGGCGACCATCGAGACGATCGACCTCGACTCCTTTGCCGCCGAGGCCGCGATCGGTCCTGTCGACTTCATCAAGATCGACATTCAGGGCGCGGAGCTCGAGGCCTTCCAAGGAGGCGAAGCGGTGCTCGCCGATACGCTCATGATCGTCACCGAGGTCGAGTTCGTACCGCTCTATGTTGGCCAGCCGCTCTACGGCGATGTCGACGCCCACCTGCGCGGGCGGCACTTCATGCTCCACAAGTTCCTCGGGCTCGGTGGCCGCGTCGCGAAGCCTATGGTCTTCGAGCAGAACCCGACGTTCGTGAACCAACAGATGTGGTCGGACGCTGTCTACGTGCGGAGCCTCTTCGAGCTCGAACGCCTGACCGACACCCAGCTCCTCAAGCTGGCTGTTTTGGCCGAGCTCTACAACAGCCCCGACATCGGTCTATTGTTGGTGCGCGCCTTCGACAAGCGCACTGGCAGCACCCTCGCGAAGCGCATGGTCGCGCTCTTCAATACGCCGGTCGACGCGGGTTAGCGGGCGCGCTCGGAGCAAGCTCCAATGGGGTTCGATTGTACGCTCCACCCTCGGGGTCAAGCAGGCGCATGATTACAATCGAGTCAGTCAAAAGCCCCTTCACGAGCCCGCTCGCGGCCCCCCAAGCTCGCACGGGGGATCGTGTGCTCATGCAGCCGTATCCGTCCTTCGTGGCGACCTTCGTGGACTTCGCCTCCTTCCCGCCCGTCGTCTCGACGATCCCGAACTTCCAAATAACGGGCGCGGCCTTCGCTCGGGGGCGGCTGGTCGTGCGCGCGGCGACGGACAGCACCGTACGTCCTTATCGATTCAGCCTGTTCGAACTGGAGCCTACGTGTCGGCGACTCGCCGTCGAGGCCCCTTGGCCCGTCGTCGCGCTTCGCGGCGTTGCTGGCGAGATCTTGGTCTTTCCCGAGGCTCACGCTCGTGCGGGGCGCGACAGCCCGCGCCCGGCTGTCCTGCGAGGGGACGCGCTCGAGCTCCTCGACGTCGCGCCCGACCCAGCGAGCTCCAAGAGCGACTCGACCGAACCCCACCCCGACGCAGTGGACTTGGACGACGGTCGAGCGGTGGTGATGTGGGGTGGGGCGCTCTATGCGTTCGAGGGCTCGAGGCTCACGCCCTTCTCACCCGGCGCGATTCTGCGCTCGGAGCCCGGGGCACCCATGATCGCCTTCGACGACGCCGCCGCGATCTGTGTCGACAATCGCCGTGTGGTGTTGATTCGGTCGAATGGCGTGCGGCGTCGCATTCTGCCTGCGCTCCACAACGTGATGAGCGTCCATCGCGGGCCCGGCGGGGCGCTCGTCTTGGTCGAGGGCGACAACCTCGAAAGGACCGCCTTCAAGATCTATTGGACGAAGACTCGTGAGATCACCTGTGTCGCGCCCCGAGAGGTCGGCCTCGAGAAGGCGGGAGACGTCGGGTTCGTAGTCGTGCCGACCCGTCTAACGCGGGTTGTCGTCTACGGGTCCGCCCAGTTCATTACGATACCATGGTCAGCCCTCGAGGCCCTCCCTCGACAATCGGAACAGACCTTTCTCGATTCGCACGCGAAGCTCGACAAAAAGCGGGCAATGAAACGCAAGCGGTGAGGCTCGTCTTGGCGTACATGGAGGGACCAGGAGGTCTCGCCATATGTACGTCGTCGCGGGTGTCACGGGTCATGTCGGTAAGGTCGTCGCGGAGACGCTGCTCGGGCGCGGACAGAAGGTCCGCGTGCTCGTTCGCAGCGCCGAGAAGGGCGCCGCGTGGAAGGACAAGGGCGCTGAGCTCGCCGTGGGAGAGCTCGGTGATTCGGGGGCGCTCGCGCGTGCGCTGACGGGCGCGACGGGCTTCTTTACTTTGCTGCCCCCGAGCTTCACGGCGCCCGACTTCTACGCTTATCAGCGCGAGACCGGCGGCGCGATCGCCTCCGCCGTGAAGGAGAGCGGCGTCCCGCACGTGGCGCTCCTCTCCAGCATTGGCGCTGACATTTCTGAAGGGAATGGCCCCATCAAAGGCCTCTTCCACCTCGAGAATGGGTTGCGCGCGACGGGAACCAAGCTGACCGCCATCCGCGCGGGCAGCTTCATGGAAAACAACGGTATGGCCATTGGCGCCGCCCGCGCGATGGGGATGTACTTCAACTTCTACCCCTCCGCCGATTATCCGACCCCGATGATCGCGACGCGCGACATCGGCGCACTCGCCGCCGAGTCGCTGCTCGCCCCTGCCGCCAAGAGCGAGATCGTCGACCTGAATGGGCCGGCGTACTCGCAGCGCCAGGTCGCGGAGAAGATCGGCGCGCTCGTCGGCAAGACCCTGCAGATCGTCGACATCCCGCGCGAGGGTTGGGTCGACGCGATGATGAAGGGCGGCTTGTCGAAGCAGTTCGCCGAGATGTACGCCGAGATGTACGACGGCTTTGGTACGGGGCGAATCACGCCGAAGGGCGACAGGGCCGTCGTGGGTAAGACGACCCTGGACGAGGTCCTCGCGACGCTCGTCTAGTCCGGCGCTGATTCAGTCCGAACAGCCAATCCCGATATCGTCGACGTCGACGCCGGGGGTCAAGACAGCAATGAGCTTGCCCTCGCGGTCGACCAGGGCGAGCTCGTGCAGTCCGGCTTGGTTGTCGGGCCCGCCGAGCCACAATAGGCCGAAGCGACCGTCCCGCAGTCCGCAGG
Source organism: Polyangiaceae bacterium (assembly GCA_046351325.1). Lineage (GTDB taxonomy): Bacteria > Myxococcota_A > Polyangia > Polyangiales > Polyangiaceae > Xiheicaenibacterium. Next base: position 795,874 of record JAXLYR010000004.1, read on the forward strand.
GCGACACGGCATTGGAGAAGTCGGCGCCGATGGGTGTGGGCTCACCCGCGCTCGGCAAGAGCCATATGGTCTCGGGGGACTCTTCCCCAATCGGCCAGGTCCCCTGAAAGAGCACTCCGTCGAGGGAGTCGTGGGGGAATTGGATGAAGTCGTAGCGCGGGTTCGGCAGCGCGTCGGGGCGCACCAAGGTCTCGAGGTTGGTACCGTCCAATCGCACGACACACGCGTTCGTGGCGCCCGACTCGGGGTAGGGCTCAGCGCCGCAGTCGAAGAGCACCGACTGCTCGTCGAAGGTCATCGCTGGCATGTTGTTGAACGCATAAGGCGAGTCGGCGGTGAGCAGCGACGGGGCCGAATAGGCGCTACCCTCGCGGTGTGTAATCCACAAGTCGATGTCGTGCGGTCCGTCCTGAGACGAATAGACGACAGCGTCGCCGCCGCTGGTCAAAGCGGGCGTGCCCTCTACCGCGAGCTCGGCGCCGCCCGGTTGGAGCAGCGTGAGGGACGAGAGATCAGCGGGGCCTGTCGCGAGACATTCGCCGAGCGAGCAGCCCAGTCGATCCGTCGAGACCGCGAGCACCTGACCGTCCGGCGATTGGACGAGCCACCGATCACGCGTCCCAGCCCCGAACTGCTCGAGCTTGGAGCTCACGTCCTCGGCGGTCGCGCCCGCGGCAGCTTGAATGCGAAATACGCGGTCGGCCACCGTGTAGGTGAAGTGGCCAGCGCCCGCTCCGCCTATGTCCGGGGAGCCACCCGTGCCGGCGCCCCCCGCGCCGCCGTTGCCCCCCGCACCCGCTGGACTTCCTGAGTCACCACAACCGAGGAGCGCTGCGCACACAGCGCCAAGAAGAAGGAATCTCGACATAGGGCCGAGTACTTCCTCCGGGCTGCGAAGGCGAGCGGATCGCCAGCGGTCAGCCGGTCGTGCCGACGCCCGACGAGTTCACGCTCCACTCCCAGTCATCGAGGATGACGTTGGAGTCGAGGTTGCCGTCGGACACGTCGAACAGGTTGAACTCGATGGTGATGGTCTCGCCGGGGACCACAGGCGCTGTCGTCGTCAGCCAGTTCGTCCCGCCGCCGGTGAGGCCGTTGCCATAGGTCGGGTCGGAGGTGATGGCGTCCATCCCGGTGCCGGTGAGCGCGCCCGAGCCGAGCGGACAGGTCTGACAGCCGCGGACCTGACAGAAGTCGAAGAATCCGTTGTTGACGGATACAGGATTGTTAGCGCTATCGAACGAGATGTTGTGGTCGGCTGGGATACCGGCCGCGCCGCTCGTGAGGAGCGCCAAATAGAAGTCATTGTAAGGCGTGCACGACCAGCGCCAGAACTCCGAGCTGAAGAAGCGGAACTTGTAGGAGAACGACTGGGCGTTCGAGGGGACCTTGATGTTGACCCGCACTGCGACCGAGTCGTACGCGCCAGAGCCGGCAGGGCAGTTGCCATAACAGCTGAGCGACGACTGGAGGTTACCGCCGTGTTGTGAGGTGTAGACGGTGGGCGGATTCACCGACGCGGTCGCAAAGTTGGTCCCGCCGTTCGGCGAGATGTAGCCAGCATCACCGCTGTCGCGCATGCGACCCGACGACAGGCCAGCGAACGTCGCCCCGAAGCGGGGTGTGTTCGTGGCGTTGCCGTATTGGGTCATGATCGCCGCCTGGTAGTTCTGCATGTTGGTGAGGAAGGCGCCGCTCGCGACGCTCCCGTCTGCGCGGCGGAAGTCCGCGGAGAGGACACCCCACTTCGGCGAGTTGGCCGTAGTCGTCTGGCAAAGGTCAATCGCGTTGACGACATCCATCGCGCTCACACCCGTGAACTTCTCGGTGGTGGAGCACCCCGTCGGCACGGTGTCCGGCGTCGACGGATCGCAGTCGTCGTCGACCATGTTGCCCGGCGTCTCGAACGCGCTCGGGTTGATGCGCTCGGGGTTCGCGCCGCAGGTGCCAGCGACGTCACAGCAGTCGCCGTTGCACGCCGTCCAACCGTCGCCGTCGAGGTCGGGCACGTCGTCTACGACGTTGTTGCAGTCCTCGTCGATACCGTTGTTGCAGAGCTCCATCGAAGGGCCGACCGAGCCGACGCACGCGGTCCACGCCTGGCCGTTGATGCAGGTCTGCGTGCCGCTCTTGCAAGCGCCGATGTTCTCGGTGCCGGCGGGACCCGTATAACAAGGTTGGGTGTCGCCGATCGTGCAGAGGCAGGTGCCCTGAACCTCGCAGCCGTCGGAGAGAGTGCCGTTGCAATCGGCATAGCCGGGGTCGCATTGGGTCGCGAAACCACAAGTCCCGTTGCAAACAGACTCGATGTTCTGCTCGATTGGACAGGCGGTGTTGCAGTCGCCGCAGTGATCGAGATCCGAAGTCAGGTCGTAACAGGCCCCGTCGCAACAGGCGAGTCCGCCCTCGCAGCCGTGCGTCGCAGAGCAGCCGGGGACGCAGGCGCCAGCCTCGCAGATCGACCCGAGCGGGCAGTCGTTCTCGGTCGAGCACTCACCCATGCTGCCGCCCATACCGCCGTTCGAGGTGCCCATTCCACCGGTGGAGGTATCCCCACCGACGTTGCCCGAGCCGCCGCCCCCGGAGCTGCTCCCCGTGCCGCCGGTCGCCCCCGTGTTGCCGGCGCCGGTGCCGCCGCTGCCACCGTCGCCGCTGTCACCGCACGCGACGAACACACCGAGGATCAGCGTCGAGCCGAGAAATCGCGAGAGCCGCATGGGTTTCTCCTGGCAGAGGAGATCGAGGGCCCAAAAAGGAGTGCGGCAGTGTCGGGGGCCGATGCTCGATCCAAAAAGAAGAGACGAAGAGCCGCACCATGATCATCCGATGTCTCTCGGCTCGCTCACAAGCTGTTTCGCTCGGGGCGGAAACAGGATTAGCGATCCGGGGGATTACCGACAATGGCGCCGCGGGTGCGCGGTCGGCCGCGCTATTGCCATAAGCGATGCGAGACGCTCGCGCGGTTCAGCGTTCTCGCAAGCTCACGTCGTTGTTAGTCGAGGGGCTCGCGACGAGCCTCGCGATCGAGACCCACGAGCCATGTCCAACGAAGACCTCGACGATTCTCCGCCGGAAGCCTCGGCCCCCGCCGAACCGACCTCGGCCGAACCGACCTCGGCCGAACCGACCTCGGCCGAACCGACCTCGGCCGAACCGGCGCCCGCCGAACCGACCCCGGCCGAACCGGCCCCGGCCGAATCGGCGCCCGCGCCGGCCCCAAAGCCCGCGGCCGCACCTGCTCCGAGGCCTGCGCCTTCGGGGGCCGGTGAGCCTGCGCCGCGCTCGGGCGACGCTTCCCACGAGCGCTCGATGTTCTTCGGCATCGCCGCGTCGCGCCTGCGTAGCCGCGCGCGATGGGCCGCGCCGATCCTCGTGCTCACGGCGCTCTTGCCCCACGACTACCTCTTCGATCAGCCGCTCTTTCTCTGGGATTTGTTCTCCGAGCTGCACGCGGCGACGAAGCTCGGTTACCTCGCGGTCCCGCTCGCGGCCCTCGCGATCTTCGTCGGCTCGTTCGTCATGAAGCGCGGCGCTTCTCTCGCGATGCTGACGATCTCCGGGCTGCTCTCGGCCGCGATCTTGCGCAAGGTCGGGCTCGATCGCGCCGCTTGGGATCTCTCGATGATCCCCGACCCGCTGACCGATCGCGCGGGGCTCGCCATCATCGCGCTCGCGTGCGCCGGTGCTTCGGCGAACCTCGCTTATCGGGACGCGACGAAGCGCGTCGCCCCCATCGTGGCCGGCGCCGGCCTGCTCGCCGCGGCGCTCTTTTACCTGTTCCCCGCGCACGGCGAGACGCCGCTCCGGATGTTCGTCCGCATGCTGCGATCGCTCCCGGACCTCCCCGATTTTCGCTACCAGACAGGGCGCTTCATCATCGCGATGAACACGATATGGCCGCTCCTCATGTCGGTCGCGAGCCTCGTCGTGATACGCGCTCGTCCGAGCAAAGACGAGTCGTGGTTCACCATCGTCACGACGTGGACTCCGACGCTCTGGTTCGGGATGCTCATCACGCGCGCGTTCGGGCTCGAGCACGCGTCGCTCGCCGTCGGCATGCACATCATGCTGACGCTCGCGCTCACCGCAGCCGTCGCGCTCCTCACCGCTGCGATCGGCGTCGCGGTCGAGGCCTTCTTCGTGCCGACTGGCGACGAGCTCGCCACGCGCCGCAAGATCAGCTTCGACGACTTCGACGACGACGCGACGAAGGAGAAGCCCGCAGCGTCCGCCAAGTCGGCCGGCTTGGCTCCGGCGCGCTCGGCGATGGCCGCGGGGATCGCGATGGGCGTGCTCGTCGCCACGTCATTTGCGATCGCGCGACCACCCGAGAAGGCCCTCGAGTGGACGCTCGAGAAGCCGACCACACAGGGCGATCTCGTCTTCGGCGATCTGTTCGAGACGTGGATGCAGCACCGCCGCGGCTGGGATCTCGGCACACGACTCGGCTCGGGTGGCGAGCAGCGCTCGGCCATGCGCGAGGCCGCGAAGCGGCTCGTCAGCGCAGCGAAGGAGATCGATCCCAAGCTCGGCGCGGCCTTCGACGAGCTGACCGCCGAGCGCGAGGACTTCGACGCGCGAGGCTCGAAGTGGAACCGCCTCGTGCGGGACGTCAACGCGGTCAGCCAGAAGCTCGGTTTGCCCTATTACCTGGACCCGGCCGTTTACATGCAGAAGGAGAAGGACAACGAGCGAATCAAGCTCCACTTCTACGCGTACGCTTACAAGATTGAAGACGTGCGGCGCTACGACGTCGACGGCGCGCCCTTCGGCGTGCTCCGCGTGCGATTTCTCAATCGCGGGCGCGGGTCTCACGCGCCGCTCGGCTATTCGGAGGACGCGCAGCAGTTCGCGCTCGTCGTCCTCGACGAGACCGAACAGAACGGTCACGAGGTCCGTTCGGCGGGGCGCATGGGCTTCTGCACTGACCAACTCGTGAAGAACGAGATCGTCTACGGGGGTATCGGTCGCTGCGGCAAGCTCTTCGGCGCGTACGCCGAGAAGCACGACGAGGAGATCGTCGACGGCATCCTCACGGGTACGGAGCGCCACGAGCTCCAACACCAGATCGACGGACCGCGTCTGTCGATCGCGCCCGCTGTCCTCGATTTGATGGAGGGGTATTCACCCACCGCGAAGGACACCGTCAACCGCGAGGTCAGCGCGTTCCTCGCCGAGCTCACCGCCGAGGGCGTCGCGCCCAAGCTCGGACTATTGCAGCTCACGCAGTACGTGCTCCAGACCGACAGCGAGAAGAGCAGCCTCTACCAGATGTCCTCGGTGGTGGTCTTCGAGGCGCTCACGGGTAAGAACGTTCGTCGCGGCAGCCGCATCGACGGCGACCGCTTCTGGGAGGTTTGGGAGGAGCTCTTCACCAAAGACGACGACGACCTGCGCAGGCTCGCCGCGCGCACGTGGGAGGAGTTCTACGGAGCCAAGCTCCCGACTCCCAAGCTCAAGGATTGAGCCAACAGAATCGAACAAGGCCGTAAGCGCTGACGCCCTGTCGATTCGCGGGGCCGGAGCGCGCTCGGTCTTGCAATTCGACCCGAGGGGTGGTGTGTTGGGGGCGGACCCGCTGGTCGTGGTCCGCCGTTTTGTCATCAGGCCCAAGGGGGTCGTGTCATGCGCATCGACTCGTCTGCGTTGTTGGGAATGGCGTGTATATGTCTGTCTGTCGCGTGTGGTGATTCGTCCGGCCCGACTGGGGGCTCGGGCGGTGAGGCTGGCCACTCCGCGGGCGGGGCAGGGGGCGATATGCCGGTTGCGCTGCGGGTACGTGGCGTAGCGTCCGGCGTCGCGGGGACTGGCGTCACGCTCACGCTCAACGAGACCGAGCAGCTGACGGTCACCGCTGACGGCGACTTTGAATTTGCCACGTCCTTCCAGTCGGGTGATGCTTTCTCCGTGGTCGTCACGTCGGAGCCGACCTGTCCCGAACGCTATTGTCAGCTGACGGCCGCGGACGGGGCGCTCACGGACACTGACGCGACTGTCACTTTGACCTGCGCCGAGCCTCGCTACAGGCTATTCGCGCGCGGGTGGAACTTCGACGAGGACGGTTACATTCGTGTCACCGATGACCTTCAGTCGTACGCTGACGGCGCGACAGCGACCCCGCGGTTCATCAACGGCCCGACGACCGAGCTCACGCAGTCAGGGTATGACGGGTTGGCCTACGACCGCGAGCGCGACACGCTCTACACGACGACCCCGGGGGCGATCCTGGTGTTTGAGCACGCCTCCACAATAGAAGGGGACATCGCGCCGAGCCGCCGTATCACCGTGCCCGCCGTCGATGCGCAGGGTGCGTTCTACAATGGTAATGGCGGCCTCGAGTTCGACCCCGTGCTCGACCGTCTCTATGTGACCCAGTCGGGTGGGGTCAATCACGACGGCCTCTATATTCTCGATGACGTCAGCACCCTCGACGGACTGGTCGCGTCTCCGACGTGGATCCCGCTCAATGGCACATTCTCGGTGACGCTCGATCCAGTGAAGGACGTGCTCTACGTGACCTTCGAGGGGTCGCCGTACGGACTCTATGTCTTCGACCACCCGGCGACACTCACGTCCGCCTCGACCCCCTCGCGCACCATCTCCTGGCCCGACGACTTCCTCGCGAACGCCTCGATCGACACGTGCCACGACAGGCTCTACCTGGGCTCGAACGTCGCGACCCTGGGTGGACACAACCTGTTTGCGTTCGACAATCCCGGCGCGCTCGACGGGGGCATCAGCCTCGAAGCGGGCAGCGTCGCGCAGCTCACGACGGATGGTGGCGCGGCCTTCGCGTGCGGCTGCACCGCCGGCTCAATCATAACCCTCCTCGACAGCGCGGGGCGTCTCTACGCGTGGCCGGATGCCGCCGATTATGCCGACCTCTTCGACCACCCCGAGGCCTTCGTCGGGGCGTCCTCTCCCACGCCCGACAAGCGCATCAACGGCGTGCTCCACTGGTCGTTCGGCGCGGTCGTCTCGCCTTATTGAGACCAGCCTCGTGCGCGTGCCTTTGCGGCTGGCGCTCGCCTCCCTCGCGCTCGCTTCAGCGTCGTGGTAGGCGATCGACCGTCGAGGTTCTCCGCGATCGTCGCGGGCGCGCGGTCCCCAGCGGGATCTCGCGCGGGAAGCCAGTGAGAATCTGGCACGGAGCCGCCGCTGTAACCCGGGCACTCCCATCGGAGCGCCTCCGATTGTCGCCACGGGGCATCCTGCCTCGGAAGGCACGGCGTCGAGGAGAGCCTCCTCGACGGGGAAGTCAGAACACCGGTCCTCGACACGCCCGCGCGCCATGCGCACGCGGGCGACCTCGAACGGGGCGCGCGCTTCGCCCTCGGAGGCACCGGTGGAACAGCATCGTCTTCGATTGGTTTTTGCCTCGGTTTTGATCACGGCCGCGGCGTGCGGCGGCGGGGGCTCGGGGCGCGGCAGGCGACGGCGGCGCGAGCGAGGGCGGCTCGGCCGAGGGCGGCTCGGGTGAGGGCAGCGTGAGCGACGGCTCGGGCGGCGCTGCCCAGCGCGCGTGCGATGGCTTCGCGACCGAGGTCGTTTCGGTCGAATACGGGCCGGGCGCGGGCTTCGGGCAGGACGCGATGCCCGACATCGTGCTCGGTGCGCCCATCGGGGGCGGTGAGCTCCAGGGCTCGCTCGACGTGGTCGCGCTCGGCAACGGCGGGTCGATCACGCTCGCGTTCGGCGGAGCGATCGTCGACGCGCCGGGGCCTGATTTCCTCGTGTTCGAGAACGCGTTCTTCGCCGGTGGCGATCCGAGCGCGCCCTTCGCGGAGCTCGCCACGGTCGAGGTCAGCGACGACGGCGAGACGTGGGTCTCGTTCCCTTGCACCGCGACCGAGGCTCCCTACGGCGCGTGCGCTGGCTGGCACCCCGTGTTCGCGGGCGCGCCGGATTCGACCGCCGATCCTCACGATCCGAGCGAGGCCGGTGGTGACGCCTACGATCTCGCCGACGTCGGGCTCGAGCGCGCGCGCTTCGTGCGCATCGTCGATCGGCCCGACACGCTGGGCTTCACGGGGTCGTTCGATCTCGACGCCGTCGGTCTCGTGAGCTGGGAATGCGACGCGCGCTGAGCGCGGCGCCGATCGCTGCGGCGCTCGCGCTCTCTCGCCTCGCCTCGGCGGACGACGAACCAGGCGCCGAGGTCTTCGTCGCGGGTGAGCGGCTCGGGCACGGTGACGATCCGACCGGCGCGACCGCGGAGCTCGCGCCCGCCGATCTCGATGACCCCGGCGCGAGCCTCGTCGACGCGCTCGCCGGTGCGCCCGGCGTCGCCGTGAGCCGCACTGGCGGCGCCGCCGAGCTCGCGACGATCACGCTGCGGGGCGCGACGAGCGCCGAGACGCCGATCTATCTCGGGCCGATCTTGCTGAACGACGAGATCACCGGCACCGCTGACCTCTCGCTCGTCCCGCCAGCGTTCATCCGACGCGTGCTGATCGAGCGCGGGCACGCGCCGCTCGAGCTCGAGCAGGGCGGGCTCGCGGGCGCGGTCGTCCTCGAGCCGTTCGTGCCGAGCGGGCTCCACGCGCGCGTCGGCTTCGGAGGCGGCAGCTTCGGCGAGCGCTATCTTTTCAGTAGCGTGAGCGCCGGCGACGATCGCGCGAGCGCGGTCGTCGCAGCGCGGCTCGACGCGCTCGACGCGGACTTCAGCTACGTGGACGATCAGGGCACCGCGTTCGACCCGAGCGACGACGTCGAGCGACGTCGACAGAACGCGGACGCCTCCTCGGTCGGCGCGTTCACCGCGGTCTCGGCGACCCATGGCCGCGCGCACGTGACCGCGTTCCTGCTCGCGCTCGCGCGCGAGCAGGGCGCGCCGGGGCTCGGGGTCTTGCCCGCGGAGCACGCGCGCGCTCGCTCGTCGCGGGTGCTCGGCGGCGCCGAGGCCGACCTCGACTGCGCGTCCCGGGCGGTCGCTTCGTGCGTCGTCCACGTCGAGACCTGGGGTCGCACTTCGAGCTACGCGCTCGATGATCCGTACCACGAGCTCCCGTTCGGGTTCGAACGGCAGCTCACGCGTGCGAGCGGCGCGGGCACGCGCTTCTTCGCGCGGGTCGCGCCGGCGCGCTTCCTCGAGCTCACCGGTGGCGCGTCGCTCGCCGAGGATTCGCTCTCGGTGCGCGTCCCCGGGACGCGCGCGTCGCGCACGTCGTTGCGGCTCTTCACGTCGGCGGTCGCGCGCGTCGCTCCCTGGGTCGAGGTTCGCGCCGAGGGGGCGATCGCTGGGGATTTCGTGCGCGGGCCCGACCCCGACACGGGCGCGCTCGCGACGACGGCGAGCCCGACGCCGACTGCGCGGCTCGCGCTCGCGGCGCGCCCGATCCCCGAGCTCGAGCTCTTCACGGGCGTCGCGCGGTACGCGCGCACGCCCGTGCTCGGTGAGCTCTACGGCGCCGCGCTCGCCTTGCTCGGCAACCCGCGGCTCGCGAGCGAGGCGGGGTACGCGGGCGACGTCGGCGCTCGCGCGACGGCGCGCGCGCCCCACGTCGTGTTCGCCGCGGAGCTCGACGCGTTCGCGCGGTTCGCGAGCGAGCTCATCGCGTACCGCCGCTCGAGCTTCGGCGCGCTCACCCCGTTCAACGTCGGCGAGGCGCGCGTCCTCGGGGTCGATGGGACGATCGCGACGACCGTGTTCGACGTGCTCTTTGCTTCTACGACGTTGTCGTTTACGGACGCCCGCGACACGACCGCGGGCCGCACCCTCGAGAACGACACGCTGCCGTTCGTCTCGCGCGTCGTGTCGCGCTCGACCCTCGGGGCGCGCGCCCGCGACCTCGTGCCTGCGATCGGGCTCGACCTCGCCGAGGTCTCGGCGAGCTTCACCTATCGCAGCCCGCGGCAGGTCGATCCCGCGGGGCTCGTGTCGCTCCCGAGTCAGGTGCTCTTCGACGTCGAGGCCTCGCTCTCGCTCGCGCGCGGGCTCGTCCTCGTGCGCGGCCGCGTCAGCAACATCCTCGACGATCGCACGACCGATCTCGTCGGCTATCCGCTGCCCGGTCGCGCGGGTCACTTCGAAACGGAGGTCCGCTGGTGAAGACGCCGCGCCTGATGTTGTTCGCGCTCGTGCTCGCTGCCTGCGAGGAGCCTGCTCCGCCGCCCGCGGGCGTCGAGCTCCCCTCGGGTGCTTGTGGTCACGGGCTCTACGTCGTGAGCACCGATTACCAGTCGAGCAGCGTGTCGATCGTGTCTTACGACGGCGACGTCGTCGGGCCCGCGATGCTCACGTCCGGCTCGGAGGACGTCGCGCTCTCGGCGCCGCTCTCGGGGGACGTGGTCGCGCCCGCGGAGCGCACGCTCGGCGCGGAGCTCATCCTCATCGATCGCTACCCGGCGGCGGTGCTCACATTCTATAACCCTGTTCAAGCAACCGTCGGCGAGCAGGTGTCGGTGCAGACGGGCTTCCCGTCGAACCCTTACGACGCGCTCGAGATCGGCGCGCGCGAGGTGTGGGTCGCTCGCTACGACGAGAACGGCGATCCGGGGAACGAGCCCTTCGACGAGGGGAGCGACATCGTGATCGTCGACCGCGAGACCGGTGAGCTCACGGCTCGTATCGACCTCGCGCCCGCGCTGGAGGGTGCAGACTCTGCCAACAAAAAAATCCTCCCGAAGCCCGCGCGCCTCGTGCGCCTCGAGGCTGGTGTCGGGGCGCTGCTCGCGGCGTACTCGCAGGACTTCAAGGAGCAGGCCGATGGTCGCGTCGCGCTGCTCGATCCCGAGACGCGCGCGATCGTGAGCGCGGTCGTGCTCGAGGGCGGGCGTGGTTGCTCGGCGATGGCGCGCGCGCCGAGCGGCCGCGCGGTCGCGGTCGGTTGTTCGGGCACGTTCGCGGGCACCAACACGCCGACGCTCGAGGACTCGGCGGTCTACGTCGTCGACGCGGTAGATGGCGCGCTCACCGTGCGCGCGCGGTTCGCGGCGGCGGACCTCGGCGGCGATCCGATCGGGTTTTCGCTAGCGTTCTCGACCGAAGACCGCGTGCTCGTCACGACGTTCGGTGAGCTCGGAGCGAGCGGTGAGCAGGCGCGCCCGGACAGGCTGGTCGAGCTCGATCTCGCGAGCGGAGACGTGCGCACGATCCTCGAATCGGAGAAGGCGCCGTTCACGCTCGGCGACGTTCGATGCGAGCCCGCGTGTGGGGTCTGCTTCGCGGCCGACGCCGATCGCTCGGTCCTGCATCGGCTCGAGGTCGCGACGGGCGCAATGCGCGACGTCGTGATCGACGACGGGATCGGCCTGCCGCCGCGCTACCTCGGTGCGTATTGAGCATTACGCAATTGCCTGAATTGACAGGAAAGGCGGGTCGACGTCGTGAGGAGGTGATGGTTCCCTCGCGAGCATGTCCGGACTTCGCCTCGAGGAGTCGATCGCGCAGCACTCGATAGGGGCGTTCGAGTGCGTGAGCATGGCGAGCTGGCGCACGGCCATCACGCTGCGTGGGCTGCGGATCCTCGATGAGAATCACATGCGCGTCCACGCCGCGCACGGCCGCGTCTGCACGTTCGTCGTCGTCGACCACCGACTGCCCATGCCCGACAGCGCCGTGCGTGAGGAGTCTGCGCGGCTCATGCGCGTGCGATCGTCGACGCAGCTCTGCTCGGCCACGGTGATCGAGGGCTCGGGTTTTTGGTCGGCGACGGGGCGGGGCGTGCTCACCGCGATTCAATTGCTCTCGAAGCATGCTTATCCGCTGCACACCTTCTCGACGGTTCGTGAGGCAGCGATCTGGACTGCGCGCCAAGCCAACAAGGACGATCGGTTCGTGGACGAGCTCGCCCTCGCCGTGGCCGAGCTGCGCGCGGCGCCGGTCGGCCCGATGAGTGAGCTCTCGTCGCGCCCGCCGCGTTCCCCGAACTTCTGAATCCCGGGGTCGCTGAGTTTTCTCGACACCTCGGGGCGCCTCATTGACATAGCCGCGTATGCGGCTGCGGTTCGTGGTGTTGGGCCTGCTCGCGACTTCGTGTGGTGGCGCGTCGGAGTCGACGACGACGGTGGTCGACGTCGCGTCCGCGCCGAGCGCGACCGTGGCTTCGACCCCTCGAGGGCGCGCGCCGGACCTCCTGCGTTGCCCGCTCACGGCGCGCGTCTACCAGCTCGGTGAGGCGAACGACGGGGTCGCGTCAGCACCGGTGATCGTGGGGGATGGCTTCGCCGCGGCGTTCACGCACTCGACCCCAATTGGCGCGGAGCTCCAGGTCCAGCGCGTGCGCAGCGACGGCGCGCTCGAGGCGCCCGTCGTCGTTCGACAGGGGGTCGCGACCACGCTTCCGTTCGTCGCGGGCGACGGCGCGATGACTTACGTGGCTGTAACGAATGGCGACGGCGTGACCGAAGCGGTCGCGCTCGACCCTGCCACGGCCAAACCGAGCGCGACGTCCGTCCAACTCGATAAAACAGTGCTGCAGGACCTCGACCTCGGGCCGCGTGGCCTGGTTCGCCTCGACGACGCGGGGGATCGCTATCGGCTTGTTCGTCAGGGCTCCGCGGACGTCGAGCTGCCAGCGCCGAAGTCGTCACCCATCCCACGCGAGCAGCTCGTCGCGAGCGGGCCGTCGGCAGAGCTCGTGCTCCTGCGCACGATCGCTGGGGTCCGGCTCGAAACCGTGGGAGCGACGGCGCCGGTGCTCTCGCCAGTGCTGTTCACCGAGCGGAGCGGCATATGGACGGAGGCGAGCGTCGCCGCAGGGCCAGCAGGCTTTCTCCTCGTTCGCACGGGACCTGGGATAAGCGATCTCGAGACCTATCGCGTGGACGCGGCGGGCGCGGTCGCGCGGCCGACCTCGATACCGGCTGATGCCAATATCCATGTGCGGCGCTACCCGCGCGCCGCGCCGCTCGGGGATGGCTGGATGGTTTCGTATTGGGATGGGACGGGCCCGTCGATGTTGCGGCTCGACGCGAGCGGCGCCGCGCTCGGCCCAGCGATGGAGCTCCGCAGCGGCGACGAACGCGGCGGTCACACGGACGCGCGAATGGTGGCGAGCGACGACGCGATCGCCGTGACGTGGACGGTCGACGCGCCGCTCTTCAATCACGGAATGCCCGAGGAGCAGCCGGAGCGGCCGGGTCCGACAATGGCGATCTTGCGATGTGGGGAGAAGAGTCGCGGTTAGGCTTCGGCCTCATGTCGAAGCCCAAGACAGCAACCAAGAAGCCCCCGGCGGCGACCGTGACGATGAAGGACGCTGGCTTTCACCTCGGCGTGCTCGGCGCGCTGCTCGAGGCCGAGCTCGTGACCGAGAGCGCGCTCGAGCGACATGGCAAAGCGATCGCCAAGGCCCTCGAGGCGCTCGACGAGTTCGACGAGGTCGGGCGGCTCACCCTCGCGCTCGAGCACTTCCACAAGTTCCCGTTGCCCGCGGCGAAGCTGAAGAAGATCGAGTCGCTCGATTTCGACGGCGGCAATGAGGTCTACATGACCTTCGAGGACATCGCCGGCACGAACTCGGGTGGAGAGACTGAGGTCTATTCCGTCCAATCCCTCGACGGCATCGCGGCGCTCGTGAACCTGCAGCGGCTCGATTTGGATTCCCACGGCTGCCCCGCCCAGGACGAGCTGCGGGACCTGTCTCCCCTCGCGGGAATGGCCGCGCTCGAAGAGATCATGTTGTGCGATTGCACGAACGCCGACGCGCTTTTGACCCTTCCCAAACTACGGCGCATACGGCTGCTCGGCGACGTAACCGTCGAGCCCGACAATGTGCTCGCCGAGCTGAAGAAGCGCGGAGTCACAGTCGAAAAGCTCTGACGAGAAGCTCTGACGAGAAGCTCTGACGAGAAGCTCTCGCGAGAAGCTCTGACGCCGGGCGGGGGATTTGGCGGAGCGACGAGTATGATGGAGGGCTACCCCCATGCAGAAGCTGACGTCCTTGGCCCTCTTGTTCAGCGTGGTCGCGTGCGGCTCCAGTCCTCCGCGCGAGCCAGCACCCCAGCGCGCGATCGCGACGGCGAGCGCACCAGCAGCGTCGGCCGCGCCGGAGCCCGCGCCCGAACCCGAGCCGGTCGCGTCGACGGAGCCCGTACCGTCCAGTCCTCCGCCGCCACCACCGCCTGCGATCGCTGCATTCGCACAAGAGATGCCGAGCACCCTCAAGCTCGACGGCGCGACTGACGAATGGACTGGTTTCAAGACTGGCCCGCGGGGCACGACGGGCGCCGCGGTCGCTGTCGCGCTGTCGGAGCGCGGCGCGGTCATCGCTGGTGAACTGGCCAAAGACTCGAGCGCCGGCGTGATTGTCCTATTGGGCATGCCCTCGGATGGGCTGCCCCCTATTGGCTATTATCAGCGGGGCGGCGGCCTAAAGGACATCAACTGCGAGTCGAACTTCGGCATGGAGCCGACCGACGAATCACGGGCCAAATGCGAGGCCTTGCTCAAGCGGTACGATGACCTCACCGCCGAGGTCGAGGCGAAGACCACGTTTGCTTATCGGGTCGAGCCGACTGGCGTGACGTTGCTCCAGCGGAACCAAGCGCCGCGCCTGCTCAAAGACGTGAAGGTCGCGTGGCAAGCGAGCGCCGACGGCGCCCGCTTCGAGGTCGCCGTGCCACCGGCGCTCCTGCCGCGCGCCGGTGACTCGCCTGTAAGTCAACTCAGGCTCGCGGCGCTCGCGCCCACGACGGCGGTCGCCGACCTCCCCGCGCGTGAGGCGCTGCCCCTCGTCACGCTCACCGCGCCAGCCCACGTCGTGCCGAAGCCCGAGCTCCTCGACGCGGCTTATGCCCTCGAGCGCCACAACAGCCGGTCCTTTTTTTATTATGCAGTCCCGCGATTCTCCTATCAGCCGGGTGATGGCACGAAATTGGAGGTCATCTCCCACGCGGAATTCGACACGACCAAGGTCGTCACGCGCGAAGAGCCGCTCTTTCGCAGCCTCGGCAAAGTGGGTAAGTTCGAGATAGGGTTGCTCAACGCGGGCTGGACGACCGGCTTCATCCGCGGCGGCTCGCGCATGGCGAGCCTCTGCGAAGAGGGCGGCGACTATACGCGACCCGAAGATCTCACCGAGGCCCAGCGGGCCGACCCCGACTTTCTCGAGACCCTCGCGCAAACCCAGTTCAACGGCGACAACTGCATTACGCCGGACGTCGCCGTCTCGCGCGGGGCAGGCCTCCACGCCATAAGCTTCGAGGAGGCCTATCAGGAGGACTCCTCGCTCACGTCCGCGGCCATCACCGTCCTCGAGGTCGACGCCAAAGGCGAGTCCAAGCTGCTCCTCGACGCCCACAAGACATGCCAACACGTCGAGATCCATCACGCGAAGGACTATTCGACGATGGATATCCTCTGCACCAACGTCTTCGGTGACGGCACCACCAAGAAGACGAAGTATGTCTGGAAGTACAGCGCGAAACAGAACGCTTACGACGAGAGCGAGCCTGTCACGCTCTGAGGCAGAACAGCTCTGCGTCGGTGACGTGCGGGGGCCGGCGTAAGGTTCTGTGGGTTGGCTCGTTCGACGGGGACAAGGAGAACGAAATGCCCGCCCGCCCCCGCCTGAGCTTGGTTGTCTTGGCTGCTGCCTACGTCCTGAGCGGCTGCGCGAGGTCCGCTACCCCGGCCCAAAGCACCGAGCCAGAGCCCGTCCGCATCGAGCAGCCCCCGGCGACGCCGAGCCCCGAGCCCGGCCCGCCCCCGAAGAGCGACCAGAAGGGCGTCAAAATGGGTGACACCGGTGTAACGGGACTCGTGGTCCGGCTAGAGGGCGATTTCATGCCGCCGACGCCGCCCGGCTACCAGGGTACGCGCACGCCCATCGCTTGTCGGGTCTTCGTGTTTCGGGGCGCGGTCAAGCCCTTCTCGGAGCCGAACACGAAGCACCCCGCGCTCGTCACCATCGTGAACACGGACGCCGAGGGACGCTACGCGGTCGACCTCGAGCCTGGCGTTTACACGGCTGTAGCCGAGCTGAACGGCAAGCTCTACTACAATGGCTACGGCGGAGACGGCACGTGGTCCAGCTTCACCGTCAAGAAGGGCGCCGTCACGAGCTGGCCCATCACCGACAACTCGCTTGCCACCTATTGAGAACGCAGAGGACCATCAGGGCGCGACGACTTTGACCAGTTGGAAGGGGTCGGGGTCGTTGCCGAGCGCGAAGGTCACGGACTGGCCATTCAGGAGATACAGGCCATTCGGCGTCGCGACGATGTCCGTCTGTCCGCTGGTTACATCCATGTCGGTCGACGTGGCTTGGGACCAGTCCGCGAGCGTCGGCTGGAGGTGGATGAGCTTGCTCGTGAAGGCGACGAACAGATCTCCCTGATACAGCGTCATACCGTCCGCGCCGGCCAAAAAGGACAAATCCGAGAAGGTCCCGTCGATCGCGACCGGGGTGACCACGCCGGTCCCGAGGTCGACGCGCGCGAGGCCGGACGGCAGATACAAGAGGCTGAGGAGCGCCGTCTGATTGGGCAGGATGACCTCGGCGTTCTGACCGACGACGGCCGCGGAGAGCTCGTCGCTCTGGGTGAAGAGCGTCGCGCCGGCGTCGAAGCCGACCTCGTACAGGAAGCCCTGCTCGCGATCGCCGACGAAGCCGCGGCCGTCGCTCGTGAGCGCGACATCGGTGCAAGACGCGTCGGGCATCGCGTCGGAGAGCGGCCAATTGCGGACGCGCGCGCCCGTGTCGAGGTCGAAGATCCACACGTAGCCGGCGCGTGGATCCTGCGAATCATCCATTGCGCAAACCCAGAGTCGGCGGCGCGCGACGTCGACATCCATCCCGAGCGACCACCAAGTGCCGGGCGCGGACTCGGTGAAGAGCACCGTCTCTTCGCCGGTGTCGGCTGCGACCTTGTGAATCGAGCCGTCCCCGAGGCTCCCCACGTAGAAGGCGTGCGCCCCTGGGTCGTAGATGCCGCCCTCGGGATATTGAGCCTCGAGCGGATAGACCTCGAGGAACGTGAGCGGGGGCGCGCCGCCGTTGCCCTCTCCGCCCACCGAGGAGCCGCCATTTCCGCCGCCGCTGTTCGCGCCGCCGTCATTGGCGCTGCCGCCGTTATGGGCGTTACCGCCGCTAGCCTCCATACCGCCCGCGCCGCCGGGCGCGGCGCCACCCGAGGGAGCTACGCCGGAGTCGCCACAAGCCAAGACCACGACGCTCGCCGCGATCAGGAGTTCTGTCCGAATAGGCATGTGCGGAGGCTTAGGCACGGCCCCGCGACCTCAAAAGCCGCCGAGGCGACAATCGAGGGGCAAAAGACGACAGGGTGTCGCGGGCGCCTCGAGCCTCACCCGCGAGGAGCGCGACCGGTCATTCGCCGATAGGCCTGGCGGAACGACTTCGCGTCGGAGAAACCGAGGGAGAACGCGACCTCGGCGACGCTGACGTCGCGCCTCGCGAGCTGGATTTCGGCGGCCTCGAGGCGCACGCCGTCGAGGAGCTCGCGGAAGGTCAGGCCCTCGGCGCGGAGGCGGCGCTGCAGCGTCCTGTCGCCCATGCCGAGCCGGCGCGCGACGAGCTCGAGCGTGGGCTCACCACGTGAGAGCAGCGCCTGCACGGCGCCTCGCACGCGCGCCCGGAAATCTTGTTCGGGGGGCAAACGATCGAGCACGTGCGCGGTGTGCTGCTCGAGCACGCCGAGCAAGGTCGGGTTGCGCCCGCGCAGGCCGAGCGAGAGCGCCGCGCGTTCGAAGAAGATGGCGTCGACCGCGCCGCCGAGCTCCGCGGGGGCGCCGAACACACGCGCGAGCGAGCGCGCGCTGCCTCGATGACGGAAGACGACCCGCGTCGGCGTGAAGGCGCCGCGCGTCCCCTTTCGCGCGGTGAGGACCAAGTGCGTGATCGCCATCTCGAAGAGCGCAGGCACGTGGGGCGAAGCGTCCATGTGATAAACGACCGCGGCTTCGTCGTTGCTCTGCTCGACGACCTCGAAGCGGAGCTCGTCGCAGAGCAGCCGCGAGTAGCGTGAGAACCGCGCGAACGCCTCGCCGAGGCTCGCGCAGCTGCCGACGACCAACCCGAGCAGGCCGAAGGCCTCGCGGTCGATCGCGGCTCCCACGGTCGACCCGAACATCGGATCTCGAGAGCGCGACGCGCAGAGCTCGAAGAGCTCGAGGTACGAGGCCGTCGGCACGCGCGCGTCGGGATCGTCGAGCGTCGCGGCGTCGAAGGCGACCGCGTCGAGGAGCTCGGCCTGACGCTCTCCCTCTCGGACCGCGCAGCCGATCAGCGCTCGAACCAACGACGACGCGGTGCTCATCGCTCGGTCGCGAATCTACCACCGCGCGTCGGTGGGACGTCCCGGGACAGTCCCGTGACGTCTCGGCGATTGGGAGGTAGCCTCGATCCGATCTCGGGGGAGACGCTTGAGCGCTCGGCGATTTGCGGCCTCTACAGCGCCGCGCACGACGGACGACTGCAGAGCGGCCGGCACGTTCACGGCGGCCCTCACGGTCGTCCATCCGCGTGAGCTCGTGCTCAGGATCGACCTCGGCGTCGAGCCGCTCGAGGTCGGTCGCGAGGTCGCGGACGAGCGCGGCAGGGTCGCGCACCCCACCGTCTCGCGCTCGCATTTCGCGCTCGAGTGGGCGTCGGCGCGCGGTCGACACGACCTCGTCGATCGCGGCAGCCGCGGCGGCGTCCGTGTGAACGGCGCGCGCGTGCCCGCGGGGGCGCGCGTCCCAATTGCTGACAATGATGTCATCGGCGCGGGCGACGTGGTGCTCGTCTACGAGCTCGACGCGTCGAACGGCGCGGACGCCGCGCAGGTCCTGACGAACCGGATCCCAGGTCAATCGGTCGCGGCGCGCGTGCTCCGTCGCGGCGTCGCGACGTCGGCGCGCGACCCGTCCCCGATCTTGCTCGTGGGCGAGACCGGCACCGGCAAGGAGTGGATCGCGCGTGAGGTGCATCGCTTGAGCGGTCGCAGCGGTGAGGTCGTCGCCGTCAACTGCGCGGCGCTGAGCGCGCAGATCATCGAGAGCCAGCTCTTCGGCCACGTGCGCGGCGCCTTCACCGGCGCCACAGCCGATCAGCCAGGGCTCTTTCGTGCGGCGCACGGCGGGACGCTCTTCCTCGACGAGGTCGGTGAGCTCCCCGAGGTCTTGCAGCCCAAACTGCTTCGCGCGCTGCAGGAGCGCGAGGTTCAGCCAGTCGGCAGCGCGCGGACGATCCCCGTCGACGTGCGCGTCGTCGCCGCGACCAATCGCGATCTCGCGGCCGAGGTGGAGGCCGGGCATTTTCGTCGCGATCTCTACGCGCGGCTCGCCCTCTACGAGCTCCATGTCCCCGCGCTGCGCGAGCGCCGCGTGGACATCCTGCCGTGGATTCATCGGCTCTTCCTCGGCTTCGAGGAGCGTCGGGGCCTGTCGAGCGCGCCGCCGGCGTTCTCGCCCGAGGCCGCGGAGATCGTCGTCACGCACGCGTGGCGCGAGAACCTCCGCGGGCTCGATCGGCTCGTGCATCACCTCGCGAGCGTCGCGGGGATCGTGCAGCGCACCGATCTGCCCGCGTGGGTGAGGGACGTGCGGTCGAGCAGCGAACCGGCTCGCGAGGCGCCAGCGGCCGACGTGAAGCAGCGCCGCTCCGCGCCGTCCGCCGAGGAGCTCGCCGAGTGGTACGCGCGTTGCCAACACAACGTCGCGGCCTTGGCTCGTCACTACGGCTGCGATCGCAAGCAGATCTATCGGTGGCTCGAGGCCGCGAAGCTGCGGCGGCCTGACGGTGGTTCGGGGGAGGACGTATGAAGATCGGAAGCGAGCGTGTGCGTCGCGTGCTCTTTGGCTTCTCGTTGTGGGCGGGGAGCACGCTGATTTCGTCGTGCGCGGGCTGTGAGGATCCGCAGGTACTCGCCGAGCTCAGGCAGCTCGGTGACGCGTGTTACCTGGACTCGGACTGCGAGCCGTATCCGCTCGCCGATCACCCCGACGCGAAGGCTGTCTGCGTGTTCGGACGTTGCCACGTCGAGTGCGAGACCACGCCCGATTGCAGGGAGTTCGGGCTCGGAGACGACATCCGCTGCATCACCGAGGAGACCCCGACCAACGTCTGCCAGCTCGACGACGAGGTCGACTGCGCGGACGTCGTCGCGTCGCCGCCGGTCGTCCTGCGCCTCTGCCCCGGCGATCAAAAGTGCGCAGTCGACGGTGAATGCCGCACTGATTGCGCGACCGAGGACGACTGCCTCGCGGGGCAGAAGTGCGTCCAGTCGAGCTGCGCCGAGGAGGACGAACTCGACGACGACGGTCAGCTCTCGTCGAGCACGTCCTGCCAATACACGTCGCAGTGCCCCGGCCTCCTCGTCTGCCTCGACCACGTCTGCGCCGAGGCCTGCCTCACGGACGAGGACTGCGGCGGCTCGAGCGCCAAGTGCGAGGTCGTGATGGACACCGAGCTCGCGGTCGACGTGCACGTCTGCGTCACCCCGACCGGCCCCGATCCGAGCCTGCCCGAACATTGCTCTAACGGTGTTAAAGACAGCGACGAGTCGGACGTGGACTGCGGCGGCACCTGTCACCCGTGCGCGCCGGGCGAGGTTTGCACGCAGTCCTCCGAGTGCACGTCGGGCAGCTGCAACGACGCTGGCGTCTGCGCGAGCCCGACCTGCACGGACGGCGTGCGCAACGGCACCGAGGCGGACATCGACTGCGGCGGCACCTGCCCGTCGCCGTGCGCTGTGGGGACGACGTGCACGAACACCACCGATTGCACGGGTAACCTCATCTGCCTCGACCTGCTCTGCACCGCGCCGACGTGTGGGGACGGCCTCTTCGACGGCGACGAGTCGGACGTCGACTGCGGCGGCTCGTGCGCCCAAAAATGCGACGCGGGCAGCGCGTGCATCATCGGTGGTGACTGCGCGTCGCTCGTCTGCACCGCGTTCAGCTGCGAGGCCGCGCAATGCAACGATCACCTGAAGAACGGCGACGAGACGGGCGTCGACTGCGGCGGCGGCGCGCTCACCGGCTGCGCTGCCTGTCTGCCGGGTGCGCCGTGCAAGGTCGGTGATGACTGCGACAGCGGCGTGTGCGGCGCGAACCTCCGCTGCGCCTCTCCGACCTGTCCCGACGGCGTTCAGAACGGCCTCGAGACAGGTGTCGACTGCGGCGGCGACTGCGCGACTCCGTGCGCCGCCGGCAGCGGATGCAACAGCGACGCGGACTGCGAGCCCGCGACGGCGTGTGAACCCAACACGGGGCTCTGCACCGATCTGCGCACGCTCGTCGTCACCGCCGCGGGGCCAGGGACGATCACGTCGAACCCTGCGGGCATCTCGTGCCCACCCGACTGCTCGGCGGCCTTCTTCGACAGCGAGCCCCTCACGCTGACCGCCACGCCCGCGGGGCCTGCGACCTTCCAGGGTTGGAGCGCGGGACCCTGCAACGGCTCGGGTATTTGCAGCTTCGCGATCACGGCGCCCACCACCGTGACGGCGACGTTCACGAGCCCGATCACGCTCTGCGCCGGCGGCTTCAACTATCCCATCGTCGGGGCCTTCGACGGCGTGAACGACTTCTTCATCGGCGGTTACGAGAATGGGGACTTCGTGCCTCCGCACGGGACCTCGGCGCTCCTCCGCATCCCGGCCGGCTACACGAACTCCAACGCGTTCATCCTCAAGTACGAGCCTGGTTGCACGGTCGCATGGGCGCGCAACGTCGCGAACCCAGCGAGCGCCAGCGACAACTTC
Source organism: Polyangiaceae bacterium (assembly GCA_046351325.1). GTDB lineage: Bacteria > Myxococcota_A > Polyangia > Polyangiales > Polyangiaceae > Xiheicaenibacterium. Next base: position 817,525 of record JAXLYR010000004.1, read on the forward strand.
AGGACGACCGCGATCACGACCCTCGCCGCAGGTGATCCGATCATGATCCTCGAGGCTAACGGCGACTTCGTCGCGGACCTCTTGCCCGCGACCTGCTCGGGCCCTCAAGCCCTCGGCCTCGTGCGCTTCGACGGCGCGACCGGCACCCCGCAGTACGCTCGATGCTTCGGTTCGGGCATCACCGTCACCGACGCGTTGACCGACGCGAACGACGACGTCGTGATCGTCGGCACGATCGCGGCGCCGACCGATTTCGGGGGCGGCGTGATCAACCCGGCGAGCGGCACCGACGCCTTCATCGCTCGCTACGACGGCGCGACCGGCGCGTTCATGAGCGCGAAGGTCCTCGGCGCAGGCCACATGGACGCGGCGAGCAACCTCGTGCGCGCCGGCACCGGGTTCGTCGTCACGGGCACGTGCGTAGGGCCGACGACCTACGACGCTGTAACCACGACTCCGCCCGTCGACTCGGCCGACACCGACCTCTGCGCGGTGCGCCTCTCCAGCTCGTTCGTCGCCGTGTGGGCGATGCAAGAGGGCGGGCCACAGGCCGACGCCGGGGCCGTCTCCGCGGTGCTCCCCACCGGCGAGATCATCGTCGGCGGGACCTTCCGCGGCGATCACAACTTCGGCACGGGTGTGCTCTCCGCGGGAGCCTCCCCGGATGGAATCCTCTTGCTTCGCTCGGGCGCGACGGGCGCTGCGACGGGCTCACCCTCCCTCCTGCAGATCCCCAGCACGAATCCGAACGGCGTCGTCACCCTGACGGGTTTGGTCGTCGGCCCGGACAACCGCATCCACGTCCTCGGTTTCACCGACCAAGCCCTGATTGGCGGCTCCCCACGCGGCAACGAGTTCCTCGCGACCTATCAGCCTTTCGGGGTCTTCGAGACCGCGCGCGGGGGCACTCCTGCGAACGCTAGCTGGGGGATGGAGATGGGGCCCGCGGGGCAGGTCATCGTCATAGGCTGGCACTACTACGCGCAGGACCCGTGGGGCACCGAGCCTGTCCCCGGCCAAGCCTTCTCGCAGTTCATTCCCTGAGCGTCGCGCTCAGAAGGTTCCCTCGACCGCTGCGCCCATCGGTCCGATCCGGAGCCGCACGCTCGCGTAGTTCTCCGGGTCCTTGAGGCGGTATTTGTCGGGGTCGTCGCCGGTCAACGCGACGACCAAACCCACCGTCGCGGCGACGACGCCGCCCGCGAGGATGATGGGTGAGGCGACCAAGACGTCTTGCACCCGCTTTTCGTCCTTGTTGATCTCGGTCTCACGCGCGATGCACGCCTGCTTCTCCGCTTCGTTTGAGGTGAAACGACAGGCCTCTCGCTCGTTCGCCTCGAAGTCAGCGCGCTCTTGCTCGACGTCGGGCGCCTCGGTGCGGTTCCAACCGAGCAGCGCGGCCCCCGCGATCGCGACCGAGGCGCCGCCCGCGAACAGGATGTACCCGCCAGTTCGACGTGCGATCGCAGCGTCGAGCAGCGCGGCGCGCGTCTCGGGGGTCGGCACGAGATCGAGCGTGATCGTGCGCGTCGTCCTCGGCTCGAAGTCGAGATCGGCCATCCAGGGCTCGTAGCCGCCGCGCGTGACGATCACGTCGTGTCGACCCGCGACGATCGTCGCGGACATCCGGCTCGTCGTCGGCTGACCATCGACGAGCAACGTCGTGCCGTCCTGCGCGACCTTGAGATCGAGCCGCGCGCCCTCGCTCGCGAGCACCGCAGGATCAGGCGTGGGGTCGAGCGTCACGTCGGCGCTCGTCCCGGGCCGCAGCTTGATCCCCGTCGACGCCGATTGGTAGCCGGCGCGTCGCACCTCGAGGCGATGCTCTTCGTCCGCGGTGATCGCGATCGTCGACGCGAGCGGCGTCGGTCCAATCATCACGCCGTCGACGAGCACCTCAGCGTGCGGCACGTGCGACTTCAGCGTGACCTCCGCGAGCGCCTTGTCGGTCGGCTCGAGCTCGATGCTGACAGAGCGCTTCTCTCCGGCCTTCAACTCGACCGCCGTCGAGAGCGGCAGGTGGCCCCTCGCGGTGACCCGCAAAAAGAGCGTCCCCGGCATCCGCGTCACCGGCGCCTTGAACGGGCAGCTCCCCACGAGCCCGTCCTGCGCCTCGACCTTCGCGCCGTCGACGTTGCAGACGACCTCGAGCTCACCGAGCGCGCCGCGCGCCTGCGCGAGCACCTCCTTCGCGTGCGCGAGCCGCTCGGGCTTGAGCGAACCAGGCGCCGCGAGCACCGCCTGCATCGCGTCGAACGCGTGCTGCCAATCCTCGAGCTTCTCGTACGCGAGGCCCAAGTTGTAGAGGTAGACCGCGTTCGGCCGCGCCTTCTCCGCGACTTCGAACGCGCGCGCCGCACCCCGGAAATCACCGTGATCGAAGAGATCGATCCCCTGCGTGAACGCCGACCGTGCGCGCGACACGGGGTCCGCTGCGGGGTCTTCGGTGGTGGACTGCGCGTGACAGGGCGCCGCGGCCGAGCACAGCGCAAGTGCGAAAAGCGAGGCAGCGAAGAGGGTGCGTCTCATTCGTCGGGGTTCGTCCGCTCGAGATGGGGATCCTTGTGATTCGAGCTGGATTGCAAGCGCGGGGCCTGTGCGGTCCCCGAGCTCGCGGCGGGCTCGCTCGCGCTCGAGGCCGACGAATCACTCGCTGACGACGCGCTCGTCACGCTCGGTCCGCGCGTGCTCGCGATCGCCATCGCCATCGCGCTCGCGCTCGCGGTCGCGGTCGCGGTCGCAGTCGCAGTCGTGGTGTTTTGCGATGTCGCGCTCGGACTGGGCGCTCGACCCAAACTCCACGTGCTGCCGGCGTACACGGCGAGCGCGATCCCCCCCAACACCGCGCCCGCGAGCACCCAGCGCGACGCTCCATCGCGAGCCCTCGGCGCCGAAGGCGGGAGGTCGCGCGCGTTCGAGCCGAGCGTCTCGGGGCGGTTTGCGCCGCCGCCGCTCGCGAGCACAGCGCGCGGCAAGGTCTCCGCGAGCGCTCGCGGATCGGAGAGCGCGGGCGCCGCTGCGGTGTCGGCGAGCATGAGCGCGTCGGCCTCGGTGGGCGCGGCCGTGTCCGCGAGCGCGCCGGTGAGCATCGCGAGCGCTTCGGAGGCGCGAGGCCGCAGGCTCGGCGTGCGCGCGAGACATCGCTCGATGAGCGTCGACAGGTCGGCCGAGATCTTCCGCCCGAGCGTCCCGACGGGCGGCGCGCGTCCCTCGTCGCGCGCGCGAATCAGCTCGGCGAGCGTGCGACCCGAGAGCGGCACCGCACCCGTGAGCATCTCGTAGGCGATGAGCCCGAGCGCGAAGAGGTCCGCGGGCGGCCCGACCTCTTCACCCGTGAGCTGCTCCGGAGATGCATACAGCGGTGTCATCGGAGCTTGTGACGATCCTGTAAGTTGTTGCGTGCTCCACAGGGCCTTCGCGATCCCGAGGTCCAGGATCACCGCGCGCCCGTCGGCTCGCAGCCGCACGTTCTCGGGCTTGAGATCGCGGTGCACACCGCCGGCCTCGTGGATCGCAGCGAGCCCGCGCGCGAGGTCGGCGAGGATCCCTCGGACCTCCCCCTGATCCATCACGCGCTCGCGCTGCATGACGTCCGCGAGCGACGGCCCGTCGACGAACTCGAGCACCATCACGAGGACGCCACCGAGCTCGAGCACCTCGCCGTGCTCCGCGCGAACGACCTCGGGCACAGGCGCCTTCGCGTGCACTCGCTTCAGGATCTCGAGCTCGCGCCGCACGAACCGCGAGACCGCGCCCGCGGTGTCCCCGAGCTCGGGTCTCAGCACCTTGAGCGCGACTCGCTTCTCCGGTTCACCACCCGTCGCGGCGAGCACCCAACCGAACGTGCCCGCGCCGAGCTCTCGTACAACGACGTAAGGACCTACCGAGTCCCCCGCCGAAAATGGGCAGCCCCCGTCCCTCACCACGCACGATCATCGTCGAACGCTCGCGTTTGCGGCACTGTCTTTTGAAGAGTGATTTGGGGGGAGAGATGGACCCTCCGTGACGAGGTCGCGCCGCCCACCCACTCTCAGGGAGCTCATCGCTTACAGACTTGTTCGCGCTGGCGCCGAGGCGTCCAATCCAGTCGTCAGAAGCCGCTGCGCCCGAAAGGCTGGCGGGGGCGCTCTTGCCCCGTGTTCTTCCTCAAGAGCGCGGCGCGCTCCTCGCGAGCGGCCTGTTTGCGCCATAGCGGGGAGAACTGCGGGACAATCAACGAGACGACGATCGCGACGAACGACAGCGCGGCGCCCACGTTGATCGCCGTCGCGATCCGCCAAGGGCGCGACTCTCTGCCGTACAAGACCCCGAGTCCGAGCCCGACCACCAGCCCACCGAGGTGCGCGGCCTGGTTCGTGCGGAGCGCGAAATACCAGACGAAGCTGTGAAAGACCGTGCGGATGAGCGCGTTCTGCCAGCGCTTGTCCTTCTTCGCGAACATGAGCCCGATGAGCACGCCGTCCAAGCCGAACACCCCGCCGCTCGCGCCAGCCGATATGTACGTAGAGAACCACAGCGGCGTGACCAAGAAGCCGACGACCCCCGTCAGCACGAACGCGAGCAGGAAGCGCGGGCCCTTGATTTCGGGCTCGACGACGCGCCCGAGCTCCGCGAGCGCGAGCAAGTTCATCCCGATATGCAAGATGCCCATATGCACGAAGCAGGAGGACAAGAAGCGCCAAGGCTCTCGGAACTCGAGCCCCGTCGCGACCGCTCCGAACCGCAAGAGCACCGACACTGGCATTCCACGCAGCAGGCCCGTGGACTGGATACCAGCAGCGGCCATCTGCAGCGCGAAGACTGCAATACAGATCGCAGCGACCAGCTTCGTAGCCCAGAGATCCGTGAGCAGCGGCTCGCGTAGGATCACGCGCACGAAGCCAGGTGGGATCCATCGCTGACAAGAGACGCAATGGGTGTCAGCGTTGGCGTTGTATTGGTTGCAATATGGGCAATTGCGACCGCCCAGCGCGGCCTTCTCGCGGCTCTTGGTGAGGAGCAAGACGATGAACGCGACGAGCCCCGCGCCCGCGATGAGCAGCGCCCGCTTCTTCTGGAGACTCATCGGCAGAGCCGGCGCGGGGGCGGGCTCTTCTTCGAGCTGGCTGGCGAAATCGCGAGGGCGTCCCCGCGCGTCGCCGATTACAGGCGTGTCATCGTCTTCGATCTCCTCCATTTCGGGTTGCGCGGAGAACGGTGGCTTCGCCGTGCGACCCGTAAAAGCCTCGTAGAGCGCGGCGCCCTCTTTCCACGCTGGCCAGCCGCCGTCGCTCAGGATCTCGAGGACCTCGGGTGGGAAATGGTCTCTGACGATGAGCAGCGCCGCGACGACGACTACGTCGTAAGGCTTGCCCGCTGTCTTGCAAAAGTTGAAGCCGATGAGCTGCTCCTCACCCTCGCGAGCCTGCCCTGGTTGGCCAACCTCACCGGGGAAGACGAAGTCCTCGTAGGCCTCGTCGCCAAGGCCATTCAGCTCGATCGAGCCCGGCTCGAGACGAAACCGCACGAGGTTCTTTTGCCCCTCGGCGAGCGAGCGCAGCTCCGCGAGCGTCGCGGTGAGCTCGGCCTTGTCGGGTTGAACGCGCCATATCCAGTAGTGCGAATACCCCGCTCGCGCCGAGGGCATGAAGAGCGCGAACGTCGAGAGGAACGCGAACAGCGCGACCCACCGCATCGCGCGGGCTCGCGGTCGCCTATCGGCATTTGAGGGTGTCGTTCGGGAGCTTCGTTGCATCGGGATTGGCCAATAGGGCGGCGCGCGAACGGACCGCGGGCGCCGACGCTGGCGGGGCGGGTGATCCTAGCAGCCGCCGTGGTATCTCTGCAGCGTGTCCGACGCGCGCGACTCCTTCGGGCTGCTCGGGGTGGTCCTCGACGGCAAGTACCGTGTCGAGTCGGTCGTCGGCGAGGGTGGCTTCGGCGTCGTGTACCGCGGCGTCCACCAGGGTTTCGGCGCGCCGATTGCAGATCAAATGCCCTGAAGCTCCGCTCATTTCGATCGCGCGGGGTGAGGACGCTCTCATCGACAAGCTCCGCGACGAGGGGCGAACCCTGATGCGCCTCTCGCAGCAGACCGCGGGGATCGTGCAGGCGATGGATATCGGGACACACGTCGCTCGGGGCGACGCGCGCATACCGTTCCTCGTCCTCGAGTGGCTCGACGGTCGCACCCTGGCGGACGAGCTCGCGGAGCGGCGCCGCCAGGCGCGTCCGATGCCCCTCGACGAAGCGGTGAAGCTCCTCGGCACCGCGGCGCGCGCGCTCGCGGTCGCCCATGGGGAGAAGATCGCGCACCGGGACATCAAGCCCGAGAACCTCATGATCGTGACCACCGGCGGCCACGCGACCTTGAAGGTCCTCGACTTCGGCATAGCGAAGCTGCTCGACGACGCGACGAATGCCCAACAGGCAAAGACCTCGGACGCGGCACCCATCCTGACTCCCGGTTACGCGGCCCCCGAGCAATTCGAGAAGAAGCGCGGCGCGAGCGGTCCTTGGTCCGATGTTTTCTCGCTCGCCCTCGTCCTCGTGGAGATGGTCTCCGGAGAGCGCGCGATCCCCGTGGGCTCGTTCGTCGAGGTCTATCAGGCCACCGTGGATCCTCTCGTGCGACCGTCGCTCGGCGCGCGCGGCGTCGCCGCGCCCGAGTCCGTCGAGCGCGTGCTCTCGAGAGCGCTCGACGTCGAGCCCTCACGGCGCTTCGTGGACGCCGGCGCCTTCTGGGACGCGCTCGAGCGCGCGATGCTCGATCCCACCGCGAAACCCGAAATGCCGAGTCGGGTGCTCGGTGAAGACGCCAATCTCCCGACTGGGGAGTACGTCGCGCGGCACGCGAGCGGTGCGGTCCCCGTCACCGCGCCCACGCCCGCGCCTATTGCCAAGAAGGCCGACGACGTCGCGACGGCCGACACCGCGCGCGCGACGACCGCGCTGATCGCCTCGAGCGCGCGTACGGGGCCCGCGCCTGCGCCGCGGCGCGCGTGGCTCCTCGGTGGCGTGGCGCTCGTGGTTTTGTTGGCCGCGGGCGCGATCGTCCGTGAACTCCGATCTCCCCCCGCGAGCTCCTCGTCGACTCCGGCGCCCACGCCCTCCGCTCTCCCAATATCGGCGTCCGCGTCCGCCAGCGAATCGGCTGTTCCCATATCGACGAACCCCCAAGTCATGACCCTCTATCGCGAGGCCACCGAGGCCTGGCGCGGGGGCTCACCCGACGCCGCGGTGGCAGCGCTCGAGAGCGCAGCTGCGCTCGATCGCGGGGCCGCGGCGGTGGAGGTCCGGCTCGCGCTCTGGAAGTTCAAGGTCAACCCGACCGCGGCCCGCGAGCACTACGATCTCGCGACTCGCCACGCCGCGTCCCTCGGGGTCAAGGACGCGGCGCTGCTCGACGCGGCGGGCGCGGTCATGCAAGTCCCACCCGACTATTCCCAATACGAGGCGCGCCTCCGCGCGATCGCCGAGAGCTCCGCCGACGACCCCGAGCTCTGGTTCTTGGTCGCTCAGGCGCGCGTGGCGCAGCTCGATTATCAGGGTGCGCTGGCCGCGGCGGACAAGGCACTGGCGCTCGATCCTCGCTACGTCGCGGGTTGGGTGCTCCGCGGCGACGCGCTCGCGGCGACGGGCGACAGCGGCGGTCAGCTCGAGTCTTATGACAAGTGTGTGAAGCAAGCGCCGCGCGCGCTCGAGTGCAGCTTCAAGCTCGTGAACCTGCGAGCGTCTCGCGGTGAGTGCGCAGCGATGTTGAGCGACGCGAAGCGCCTCGCCGAGATCGCCCCGAAGTCGTCGCGAGCGCAGCGGCTGCTCGCCACGGCGCTCCACGCGACAGGCGCCGATCGCGAGGCTGTCCTCGAGGCCCTCGCGCAGGCTTGGGCGCAGTCTTCCGCCAAAGAGCGGAGCGTCGCTGAGCCCCGCGATCGCGCGATGCTCGCGGTGCTCGACGGCGATTTCGAGGCGGCGCTGAGGTCGGTGCGAGATTGGCAATCAGCGACCGCGAAGGAGCTCGATCAGAGCGCCCACCTCGAGCCTGCGTCGGTCGCGCTCGAGCTCATGCGTGAGACGGGGCAGACCACCGAGCTCGGCGCAGTGTCCGAAGAGCTGCGCCGCAAGATGGGCGCGTGGACGGAGCCCCGCTCGAACGACTGGACGCTCACGATCGACCGGTATCGCCTGTTCGCTGGCAAGATCGGCGCTGGTGACTTCGCGACGGCTCGAACGGCTTGGTACGAGAAGGTTCGCAACAAGTGGCAAGCGAGCGGTCGCCGGCTCGACGAAGAGCTCGATTGGACGCTTTGGGTAACCGGATATGGCGCCCTGGCGCTCGACGCGGAGTCGGCGAAGGCCGCAGTCGCCGAGATGCCGGCCCGGGTCTCTCCGTCGCTCTCGAGCGGGCGCTATTCCTCAGTCGACGTCGTGGTCGGGCGCGCCTACACGCTCGCGGGTCGCTTCGCCGAGGCGAAGGTCCCGCTCGAGCGCGCTCTCGGCAATTGCTCCTTCGCGCTCGTCGACGCGACGCTCGCGACCGCGGGTTGGTATTACCTCGGCCTCGCGCGTGAGGGGCTCGGTGACAAGGCCGGAGCGAAGAGCGCCTTCGAGCGCGTGCTCGCGCGCTGGGGCAAGTCCAAGCTCGAGAGCTCGACCGCGCGCGCAGCAAAGGCCCGACTCGACGCTCCGTGAACCTCGCAGTGTCGCGCCGCTTACGGACAGTCGCGTAAGTTACTCCCGCCCGTCGACGAGCTCGTGCGGGCGCGGGCGCCCCGCCAATTCGTGATAGGGTGCTCGCGTGTCGAACGTAAAAGTCCTGACGGTCGCGCTCGCTGCGCTGGCGCTCGCTGCGTGTGGAGATTCCGGATCAGGAGGTGGCGGGGCGGGGGCCTCCGGCGGTAGCGGCGGCACCGGCGCAGGCGCTGGCGGCACCGGCGGTATGGGTGGTATCGGCGGCTCGGGTGGCACCGGCGGCGCCGTCGACCCGTGCGCGGACATCGACATACCCGACGAAGATCTCGGCCCCGGTAACGACCCCGAAGCTGGGGACTTCACCCTCGAGGAGGCCCTCGCGGGCCTGCCGGACGGGCCGGGCCCGCTCCGCGCGATCATCGAGACAGAGCTCGGGACCGTCACTTGCGAGCTCTTCCCCGACGTCGCGCCGATCGGGGTCGCGAACTTCGTCGGGCTCGCGCGCGGCACGCGCCCGTTCCTCAAGACAGGACAATGGCTGAAAGGGCGTCGCTTCTACGATGGCCTTCTCTTTCACAGGGTCATCGACGACTTCATGGCCCAAGGTGGAGACCCGCTCGGCACCGGCTTCGGCGGGCCGGGCTATTCCTTTGGCAACGAGATTGGGACGGAGACTCACTCTCCCGGCACGCTCGCATATGCCAATACCAGCCAGCCCAACTCCAATGGCAGCCAGTTCTATATCGTCGCCGAGCTCCCGCAGCCTGGGCTGGACGGTGACTACACCATCTTCGGGCGCTGCGACCCCGTTGACGTTGTTAAAGCAATGACCGAGGTCCCGACCGACGCGAACGACAAGCCCCTGACGCCGCTCCACGCCGTGTCGGTGAAGATCACGCGCTGCGCTCCCTGACCGCAGGCCGCGCTCCTGTGGGTCAGGCCTCACGCGGCGCGCAGCAGGCGAGCTGCTCTCGCGCGCTGTCGATCGCCTCACGCACGAGGCGGAGGCTCTCCACCACCTGGGCGCGCTTGCCAGACGGGATGCGCCCGAGCACGCCGCCGATGCAGGCCTCGGTCAGCCCCTCGAGCCGCTTCGCCTCGTTCTGGCCGGCTGTCGTCAATCGCACCTCCACGCGCCTGCGATCCTCCACGCCGCGCACGCGCTCCACCCATCCGCGCTCCTCGAGCCCGTCCACGAGTCGCGTCATCCCGCTATTGGTCAGTCCCATCGTCGCCGCGAGCGCGCCGATCTCGCGCGCGCCGTCGCTCAGCTCGGAGAGGAGCGTGCACTGCGACACGGTGACGGTCCCGCAGCAGATCACGTCGCGCTCGAAGAGACCGAACGCGCGGCAGACGGCGACGAGATCGGAGACGATGTTCTTCATGGGCGTCTCGCAAAATGGAAGCCGCGGCAGGCCTCGTCAACCCGGCTTGCGGGCCGAGACGCGATAGCTCGCCACCGAGTCGGCAGCCGCTCGCACGCGCTCGAGTCCGAGCTGTTCGATGATGGCGGCGACGGTCGGGTCGTTCGCAAAGCTCTCGAGCATCGCCCCCATGGACGACCGCGTGATCTGGATGTCGACGAAGCCCGCTGCGCGGATCGCTCCCACGTAGTCGTCGACGAGCAGCGCCCCTCCCACGCAGGCCACGTAGGCCGTCGCGAGCTTGGCGATGTCGGGCGGCAGAGGCGCCGACAGAAGGATGTCCGAGACCGCGAGCCTGCCCCCTGGCTTGAGCACGCGGAAGGCCTCGCGGAAGACCCGAGGTTTGTCCGGGCTGAGGTTGATCACGCAGTTGGAGAGGATCACGTCGACTGTGCCGCTCGTTACCGGGAGCGCCTCGATCGTCCCCTCGCGGAACTCCACACGACGCGCGACGCCGGCTTTGACCGCGGCGACGCGGGCGCGCTCCAGCATTTCGGGCGTCATGTCGACGCCGATCACGCGGCCGCTCTCACCGACGTCTTGGGCCGCGAGCAGCGCGTCGAGCCCACCTCCCGAGCCGAGATCGAGGACGGTGTCGCCAGGTCGGAGCGCAGCAAACCCCGTTGGGTTGCCGCAGCCGAGACCCAGGTTGCTCTCCTCGGGCACGCTCTCGAGGGCGAGGGGGCTGTACCCCAAGCTCTCCGAGATGCGCTTGGCGCTGTCGTTGTCCGAGATGGATGTGCTGCGAGCTCGCTCGCCGTAACTCTCGCGCACGAGGCCACGGATCTCGTCATCGGAGCGCTGGGTGGTGGGGTTCGGGTCCGTCATGATGGTCTCCTGTAGTTGACTTAGTCAATGAATGAGTAACTCAGTATTTGAGTCGCACAAGTATCTTGCGCGACCTCGTTCACCGCGGCGAGCCGTCACCGACTCGGCGCCTCGAGAGCGAGTAAGCTCCGCGCCATGTCATCACCTGACGCGCTCGATCCGGTCGGTCGTGCTCGCCTCGAGGCCGTGTTCGAGGACGCCCTCGAACAGCCCGAGATCGTGCGCACCCTCGAGTCCGCCGAAGAGCTCCACGCCTTCGCCGACGCCTTCAACTGGGACGACGCCTCGGTGCGCGCGCTCGTGGAGGTGATCCGTCACCCGCTCTGTGATGCGGGCACGGCGAAGCTCATCTATTGGCGCGCCGACCCCGACGATCTCTTCGTCGAGTACGCGAGCCGCGACGACGTCGACAGCGAGGTGCGGCGCGAGCACTGGGACCTGCTCATCGAGATCGAGGATCGCCTCGCTGAGGAGGCGTTCGCGACGAGTCGCATCCCGTTCGAGCCGCCCTACGAGCGCGCCGAGGGCAAAGCACAAGGCCGACCGATCCCCGCGGCGCTCTTCGAACCCACGCGCTGATCGAGCCTCGAGGGCCCGATCAGCGATCCGGGTCGAATTTGATAGGGATGGAGATCCGGGCGTCCCCACCCGTCGGCGGCGAGAACTGCGCAGAGCTCACCCGCGCTGCGACACAGCTGACAACGATGTCAGTGAGTCCTGCGCGTCGGGTGGGGGTCGCGCTGAGGACCTCGCCGTTGGGCCCGACCTTCACCATGATGGTGAGGGAGCCCGAGAGGGTCGGATCATCCTCGAGGCCCCTCCAGTAACAGCGCCGAAAGCCGGCTGTCATGCCGGCGATGACCCGCATTGCGTCGTCGACCTGGCCCATCGTCACCGAAGGCGCTCCTAGGGTGACCTTGGGCTTCACACCCAGCGCGACCGGCGGTGCCGCGGGCGTCGAGGCCGCGGGTGGCGGCGAGTAGGTGGCCGGCTCCGCGGTCACGACGGGCGCAGCGCTCGCCGACCTGCCGGGTGCGGCGCTACCGCTCGCGACTTCGGTCGCGCTCGCGCTCACTTCAGGGTCGGGGCTGCGCTGCGCTTCGACGCTGCTCGCGCCGGAGCAACCCCCGACCAAGATCGCGATTGTCACGACGTGGGAGATCGCTGCAAACGCAACGCGCGGCGGGGCCGCAGAGCCCATCAACTCGGGTCTTCGACGACGTGCTGCATGCCGTAGCGCCCGGGCGCACGAAACGCGATCGCCTCGGCGGAGCGCAGGGCGCCGCGCGCGAAGAGGTCGCGGTTCGTCGCGCGATGCGTGAGCTCGATGCGCTCGCCCGGACCGAGCAGGTGCACCGTGTGATCGCCGATGACGTCGCCGCCGCGCACGGCGAGCACGCCGATCTCGGCGTCGGTGCGCGGGCCTGGTTTGCCCTCGCGGCCGGTGACGACGCGCGCGCCCTCGGGGATGGGCGCGGCGTGTTCGTGCGGGCGCTGGCCCTCGCGGACTGCGTCGTAGAGGCGGAGCGCTGTGCCGCTCGGTGCGTCCGCCTTCAGCCGGTGGTGGACCTCGACGATCTCGACGTCGAAGTCAGCGAGCGCGCGCGTCGCGCGCCGCACGAGATCGGCGAGGACGTAGACGCCGACGCTCATGTTCGGCGAGGAGAGGACGGGGATCTCGTGTGCTGCTGCGTCGAGCGCCGCGTGCGCGTCGGCGTCCAGCCCGGTCGTGCCGGTGACGAGCGCGACCTTCGCGCGGGCCGAGAGCTTCGCGATTTGGGGGACGGCAGACGGCGTCGAGAAGTCGATCGCGCATTTCGCGCCGAGGAAGGCCGACGAGAGATCGGCCGAGACCTCGACCCCGAGCGAGCCCACACCCGCGAGCTCGCCCGCGTCCTTGCCGAGTGCAGGCGAGCCGTGGTGCTCCGCCGCACCCACGAGCGTGAAGCGCGCGCGGGCCTGCGCGGCGAGCCGGATGATCGCGAGCCCCATGCGACCGCTCGCGCCGATGACGGCGATCGGCAGGGGCGCGGGCGTGTTGCTCATCGCGCGACCACGGTCTTGTCGAGGCGCTCGAGGGCGGCGCGCAGTCGCTCGACGAGCGGCGCGCTCGCTGGTACGAGCGGCCCGCGCACCGAGGAATTCATCGCGCCGAGGAGGGCGAGCGCGGCCTTGGCGGGCGAGGGGTTCGGCTCGACGAAGAGCAGGCCGTGCATCTCGAGCAGCGCGAAGTGCGCGCGGCGCGCGAGGTCGAGCTTGCCGTCTTTGAAATAGGTGGTGACCGCGCTCGTCTCGGCGGGGAGCACGTTCGACGTGACGCTGATCACGCCGGTCGCGCCGACAGCCATCATCGGCAGCGTGAGCCCGTCGTCGCCTGACATGACTGTAAGTCGATCGCCGAGCCGCCGCACGAGCTCCTGACAGCGCAGCACGTTGCCGGTTGCTTCCTTCATGCCGACGACGTTCTTGGCGTCGGTGCAGATGCGCTCCGTCGTCTCGGGCAAGAGGTCGACGACCGAGCGGCCGGGGATGTTGTAGAGCACGATGGGCACGTCGACGGCGGACGCGACCTCGAGCACGTGGGCGCGCATGCCGTCCTGCGACGGCTTGTTGTAGTAGGGCATGACGACCATGACGCCGTCGGCGCCGGCCGCGACCGCGGCCTTCGATGCGGCGACGGTCTTCTTGGTGCTGAAGCTGCCTGTCCCCGCGAGGACGGGGACCTTGCCCGCTGCGCGCGCGACGACGCGGCGGATGACGTCGAGCTGCTCGCCGTCGTCGAGCGTCGGGGTCTCGCCGGTGGTCCCGCACGGGACGAGCCCGCGCACGCCGCCTGCGATTTGGGCGTCGACCAAACGATCGAGCGCGTCGAAGTCGATGCTCTTCGCATCGGGGATGAAGGGAGTAACGAGCGCGGTGAACGTGCCCTCGAGGTGCAGAGCCATGCCGAGCTTCTAGGTCGAGGTCGCGCTCCGCCGCAAGGAAGCGGGGATATGATGTCTGTGATGGTTGTGCAGGCTTCGCCGCACGTAGGGGCACCGAGTCCGAGCTACCTGGCGGCGTACAACCAGATCATGCGACCGCTGCTCGACCGGATGTGGCCGCTCGAGTTCTCGGGGCGCGAGAACCTGCCCGAGCACGACCGCTACCTGCTGGTCGCCAACCACTCGGGCGTCGGCATCGTCGAGGTCCTGAGCCTCGTCGCGGTCTGGTCCGATCACGTGGGCTTCGAGCGGCGCGTCGCTGCCATGGCGCACCCGGCGCTCTTTCGGATGCCGGGCTTTCGATCGCTCGTGCACGCGGCCGGCTGCGTCGAAGCGACTCGCGCAGGCGCACGCTTCGCGCGCGATTCGGGGGCTGCGTTGCTCGTGTTTCCCGGCGGCGATCACGAGTCGATGCGACCGCTTTGGGAAGCCGATCGCGTGGATTTTGCGGGGCGCAAGGGATGGATCAAGCTCGCGCGTGAGCTCGATCTCACGGTCGTGCCCGTCGCCATCACGGGCACGCACGTGACGCTGCCGAACCTCGGGTGGAGCAAGGTACTCGCGTGGGCTTCGGGACCGCGACTCTTCGGAATGCGGCGCGTACCGATCCCGCTCCTCTCGGTGATCGGCGCGGGGCTCAGCCTGATCGCCTCGCGCGGCAAGTCCGTGCCGACGCGTCTCGCGCGAGCCTTCGCTGCGTATTGGGGGCTCGCCGTGATCCCGTTCATCCCGAGCAAGATCGGCTTCCACATCTTGCCGGAGCTCACGGCTGACGAGCTCGCCGCCGAGGAGGACCAGGTCTACGCCCGCGTCACTTCGGACATCGAGCGCGTCCTCACGCGCGCGAGCCGAGCTCGACGAGGCGCCGATCGTCGAGCCGCAGTCAGTTGAGGAGCTTCTTCGAGAGCTGACGAACTGCTTCTTCGCAGGCGCTCTCGACAGCCTCCATCATGGAGGCGCTGCGGTTCCGGTCCCGCACCAAGATCGCGTAGGACGGTCCCTCCATGGCGAACATCGCCAGCGGCGTGTCCGCGTCCGGATCGCGCACGCGCCGGAGCGGCACCTTGATCTCGGTCGAACCCACTGTGAGCTCCACGAACCCGACGAGCTCCGCTTCGATGATCATCTTCGCCTCGCCACGAGCGTCAGACGTACGCTCGATGTTAAAGATGATGCGTTTGTGGCCTTCCGCAATTCTCGAGAGCCGAGGGATGCGGGGTACAGCGGTCAAGGGTCAGGAATCACGATCTCGACGGGTGCTTCTTCGGTCTTCTTCGGCTTGGGAGGGGGCAGGAACGGCGTCGGCGTAGCCTTCGGCAGCGGCTTCTTCGCTGCCATGGGATCGACGACTTCGGCGGAGGAGGAAGCGCTCGCGTTGAGCGCTGGATAGGAGTTCACCGGTGTCGCAGTCACGGTGCTCGAGTGCGTGGGCGGTGCGGCGCCACCCTTGGTCATCGCGGAGAAGCCACCGTTCGAGCGAATCACGCCGACGGTGATCAGCACGGATGCGAGCACGAAGCCCGCGCCTACGAACCAGATGGCGCGCTTGCGACGCGCGTTCTCGGGCTCCGCGGGCGGTGCGTAGCTCGCGTGTGACGAGAGGCCCGTCACCGTCGACTGCAGGCCCCGGCCGCTCGCGGGCGAGCGCGGCGAGGATGACGGCGTCGTGTCGTTGAGGAACGGATTGCCGCTGAGCTTCGGGCTGCTGGCTGGGGTCTTGATGGGCGGGCGAGGCGAGAGCACCGGCGATGCGTCGCTCGCCGGCGCGGCCAACGCGCTGCCGCGCACGGACGCTGGCGCGGGCGGCCGGCCCTGCGACGGCGGAGGCTCGCTCTCGAGCGTCGGTGGCGGCGGCGGTCGCGAGCCCTCGACCACCTCGACGATGTCTTGCGCGTCGAGCGTGGGCTCGCGTGAGCTCGCGCGCCCGGTCGACGGCGGCAGGCCCGTGAGTTCGACCCCCCCACCACCACGCGGCGGCATCGGAATTCGAACTCCCGCGAGGCTGCCCCAATCGAGATCGGGGCTGTCCCCGAGGCTCACGAGCACGCGCTGGCTCATCGGCGCCGCGCTCATCCCGAGCACCCGCGAGAGCGCGTCGGCGAGCTCGCGCGCGGTCTGGAAGCGCTGCTCCGGTTCCTTCGCCGAGGCCTTCCTGAACCAGTCGTCGAACGCCGCAGGGAGCTCGGGGTTCAGCTTCGACGGGGTCTCGGGCTCGCTCATCGTGATGCGGATGAGGAGGTCGCCGACGCCCTCGCTGTCGAAGGGCAGGTGGCCGGTTACACACTGGTAAGCGATGACACCGAGCGACCAAAGATCCGAGCGATGATCGATCTCGCTGATGCCCTTCACCTGCTCGGGGCTCATGTAGTGCGGCGTGCCGATCAGCGTGCCGACGCCGGTGCGGGTCATCGTCTGCTTCGCCGGAGTCGTGATCTTTGCGACGCCGAAATCGAGGACCTTCGCGAGCTCGTCGTCCTCGTTGCGAACGAGGAAGACGTTCTCGGGCTTGAGGTCGCGGTGGATGATCCCCTCCGCGTGAGCGCGCATCAGGGCGCGCGCGACCTGCGTGATGATCCGCGAGGTCTCGGCGAGCGTGAGGCGTCGACGTCGCTCGAGCCGATCGAAGAGATCCTCACCGTCGAGGAGCTCCATCACGATGAAGGGTTGGTCGCCTTCGATACCGTGGTCGAGGATGTGGACGACGTGCGCGCTGCGCAGCTTCGCCGCGGCCGTGGCCTCGCGGGCGAAGCGATCGCGAGCGTCTTGCTGCTTGGCGAGCTCGGGGTCGATGAGCTTGACGGCGACCTGAGAACCGAGTGCGAGGTGCTCCGCGACCCAAACGTATGCCTGCGACCCCTGTCCGAGGGGTCGAAGCAGTTTGTATCGTCCGTTGAGGACCTGCCCGGCGTGAATCAATTCCGTGTCGACTCCAGCAGAACCCCCACCAGGAAGGTTAACAGCAAGTTCGACCCCTCGGGAGCAGATTCCCGTGGGTGCTTTTTGCAAGACGCTCGCGTGAAAACCACGGTGGATCTTGCGGCCACGCCCGCTGTTTGGCCGAAAAATCCGGCGGAGGTGTCGCGCATCGCTCCGCCCCTGCTCGCGTGAGCGGGCCTCCGACGCAAGCGAGCCGCCGCGCTGCGCTCGATATGGTAAAAGCCGCGGCGGAGGTCGTCCGTGGAGTTTCAAACTCGGCTCGCAGCGCTCTTCTCCGAGGAGGACGCGGCTCGCCACATGGCGCGCGAGCTCATGAGCATCGCAAACCGCTCGCGGGATGCTGCCGCTCGTGAGAAGGAGAGCTTGCTCGCGTTCCTGCACGGCCCGATGGAGCGCCACATGCACTTCGAGGAGGTTCGGCTCTTCGACAAGCTCGTGGAGCACGGGCTCGGTCCCGAGGTGCAGGTCGCGATGAAGCACCACGAGGCCATTCGCGAGAGCCGCGACGCCCTCGCGGCGGCGACGGACCCCGCGGAGGTCGCGCAGATCGTGTTCGACGTGGCGCGGCTGATGCTGCACCACACGAATTTCGAGGGGGATTACATCTACCCCGAGCTCGACAGCGAAGACTGGCGCGAGCTGATGGCGGGTACGGTCACGCCCTCCGAGTTCCCGCCTCCCGCGTCCGGCGGCTGAGCGCGGCGCTCAGTCGGCCTTCTTCTCAGCGGCCTTCTCTCGCTCGCGCGCAATCTCAGCGAGCCGCGTCATCACGCCGTCGGTGACGGCGGTCAGCACCTCGCGCTCGAGCTTCTTTCGAGCGTCGGGCTTGCCACCGAAGCTCAACCGCGAGCGCGCCGAGCCGCCACCCTTCAGCTTGCCGAGGAGCGTGCACGTCACGCGAATGACGTCGCCCTCCGTCGTGACCGTGAGCTCCTTCACGACGAACGAGACCTCGACCTTCCCCTTCTTGCCGAAGTCGAGGTGCTTCGCCGATGCAGCCGCGAGCCTGCGCACCTTCGTGCGGACCTGCTTCTCGCGCTCCTTCGTGACCTCCTCGTGAGGCTTCCACTCGACAGCGCCGATCTCGACCTTCGTCTTTGCCTCGGCGTCGCGGGGCGCCCACAACAAGGCGAAGAACGCGAGCGCGACCGAGACGATCCACACGACGCTCTTCTCGAGCGCGACGTGCGCACTGCGCGTCGGCGTCGCGGAACGAGCTTGGAGGACGAGCATCGCGCGCGACCCTATCGGCGAGCGTCGCGCAAAATCCAATTTTCGACGGCTCCGACCGGGGGAAATCGCTACCCCCGCGAAAACCGTTCGCTATGCTGCCGCGCAGGTAGAACGCATGGTCTTCACTCGCCAGGGGTCAGAGGGCGGAGCTTCGCGATTCCACATGGAGCGCGAGGCACTCGGGGGTCGGGAGACAGGCATGAGGCGGGCGCTGCGCAGCGTCTTTCTCCTGTCTTTTCTGGCGCTCGCGAGCGCGAGCGTCGCGTCGAACGATGCTCGTGCCGGTGAAGCGGGTGGCGCGCCCAAAGCCCCACCGAAGGGCAACGCGGGCGGCAAGAAAGATCCCGCTCCTCCGCCGAAGGTCGAGGCGCCAGCGCCTCCTCCTCCGAACCTCTCGGGCGCGACTCGCTGGGTCGATCCGACGCCTGATGACATGGTCCAATCGGCGCTGAAGCGTGCGTCGGGCAACTACGACGACGGCGTCGCGGGGCTGCTCCTCGCGCTCTCGATGACCGAGCACGCGAGCCAAGGCTCGGTGGCGCGGGGCCTCGCGAGCCTCGGGAAAGCCGGCACCAGCGACGTCGGCTACGAGGCCGGCGTGTTGGCGCTCGCGCTCACGCCGCCCGCGTTCGGCGAGCTCTGGCAGGGCTGGGGCAAGATCAGCTACGAGGTCCCGCGCGAAGAGTCCGGCATCGTGAAGGCCTTCGTCGTCACGGGGCCGCTGCAGGACATGGGCGGTGGCCTCGGTCGACAAGAAGGCCCTGAGGCCTCGGACTCGTCGTTCGCCGAGCTCGACGCGAACTACTCGTGGGGCGACTTCGAGGTGAAGCCGCGCCGCGCGCTCCCTGGCTGGGTCACTGCGTCGGGCCTGCAGCTCGACACGTACGTCTTTCCACGAACCGAGAGCTGCAGCTACGTCTCCTCGAAGGTCGTGTTCGACGACTCGGTGAAAGAGGTCGTCGTGCGCGTGGCGTCGTCGGGGTCGGCCCGCGTGATCTGGGATGGTCAGACCGTCGCGTTCTCCGAGGACGTGCACCCGCGCGCCCTCCTCGATCGGATGGCGGCGAAGATCGAGCTGGGCGCTGGCGCGCACCTCGTCGCGGTGAAGGTCTGCTCGTCCGCGATCGCCGACGAGGGCCGCGTTCGCGTTCGCTTCACCGACGCCGCCGGCAAACCTCTCGCGGTGACAGCGTCGAGCGATCTTCGCGGCCTCGACTCCCAGCGCGTGAAGGGTCTCCCGCTCCCGGCTGCGCTCGTCAAAAAGCCGGCTGCGCCTCCGCCTCCTCCGCCGAGTGGCAAGCCCGCAAAAGGTCCGGGAAAGCCCGACAAAGGCAAGCAGCCTCCGGCGAAGCAGCCGCCCGCGGAGCCGACAGCTCCGGCGCCGACCGGGCTGAAGTTCACGGAGCTCAAGACTCCGCTCGCGCGCGCTCTCGACATCTCGGACAGCGCGCCGATCGATCTCGTCGTCGTGGCTGCGATCGCGCGGAGCCTCGGTGGGGCCGACGACACGCGCTCGCCGAAGGCGCCGGGCCTGCTCGATCGCATCGCCAAGAGCCCGACAGCGTCGGCCGATCAGCTCGCGCTGGCGGGTTGGCTCAGCGCGTTCGGTGCGAACAAGTCCGCGTGGCTCAACAAATCGATCGAGCTCGGCACCGCGTCGGGCGGGGACTCGCGAGCGGCCGCGTTCGCGCAGCGCCGGCTGGCCGAGTCGTTGCTAATCGGCGGCGCGGTCGACTCCGTGATGCGACTGATGGAGCGCGACCCGTTGAAGAGCGCGACCGACATCCCGGCGCGCTTGCTCCGCGCGAGCATCACCGGCCGCACGCGCTCGCAGCTCGACGCCTTCCGCGAGGTCCAGGCCATCGACGACGAGACGAAGCAGAGCCCGCCGCGCGCGGTCCTCACCGAGCTCACGAGCTTGTCGATGACCTTCCCGGAGAAGCGGCTCGGCTACTTGCGGCGCCTCGCTCAGGAGTCGAACAGCGGGCGCGACATGTCGCTCGTTTGGGCGACGGACGTCGAGGGCGCGGGCGCGTTCGAGCGCGCCGTCGCATCGGTCATTCCTTACAACGGCAACCCGCGTTCGTTGGTCTCGATGAGCAACGCCCTCCGCGCTCGCCAGCGCTATGCGTGGGCCCGCGAGCTCGCGTACGTCGCGACGAAGCTCGGGCCGAACATCCCCGACACGTGGGAGGCTCTCGCGGCCGCGCGTGAGGCCATCGTGATGGACGAGACCGCTCGCGGCGCGACCCCGACCGATGACCTCCGCTACGCGCAACAGGCGCGGCAGCGGTCGCTCGACCTGCGCCGCGGTGACGCCAGCAAGAAGGCAGAGATCGCCTATCGCGATGGCGTCTACGAGGGAGCGAAGAGCGAGGTGAAGGAGAAGGGTGAGGACGAGCGCTTCCTACACGACTCCGCATCCATCCTCGCCCGCGCGAAGGCCACGCCCGCGAAGCCCGGCGAAGAGTTCGAACGGCTCCTCCACTTCCAGCGCGTCGTCACCTACCACCCGGACAAGCGCGTCTCGCAGCTGATTCACCAGGCGCGCGAGATCGTCGTCGAGCCCCGCACGAACGACGAGCTCTACGAGCGGCAGGTCCAGGTCGAGGGCGACGAGGTCGAGCTCGTGTTCGCGCGCGTCCACCGCAAGGACGGCACCGTCGTCGCGCCCGACGAGCAGAGCACCGTCGGCGCTTACATCAAGTGGCCGCAGCTGAAGGCGGGCGACATCGTCGAGTTCGCGGTGCGATCTTGGACGTCACAGCCGGTCGGTCGTCGCGGTGATCCGCCGTGGTACTTCATCGACTACGTCGGCTCGACGACCACGCGCCCGACGCTCTTCAACGAGGTCATCGTCGACTCGCCGGAGAACTCGCAGCTCGGGACCGACGTCATCAACGGCAAGGCCGAGAAGGTCGACGACCAGGTCGTGAACGGTCGTCGCATCGTCAAGTACACGTGGGAGCACCCGCGCGTCATCGCAGAGGAGCCCTTGTCTCCTGCGCCGACCGAGGTATTTCCCATCGTGATTGGCTCGACGTTCCGCTCTTGGGACGACTTCCGCACCTGGTATCGCGACGCCATCGAGGGCTTCAGCGAGCCCGACGATCAGGTCAAACGGCTCGCGGCCGACCTCACGAAGGACAAGAAGACCGAGCAGGAAAAGCTCGAGGCGATCTTCAACTACGTGGCCGACGACATCCGCTACGTGAACTACACGAGCGGTGAGTACTGGCTCCCGAATCGTCCGCAGCAGCTCCTCGCGCGCAAGCAGGGCGACTGCGACGACAAGGCGACGCTGCTCATCGCGCTGCTCAAGTCGATCGGCATCACACCCACGCCCGTGCTCGTGCAGACGCGCCTCACCGCGATGCCGAGCGTCCTCATGGGCACCACGGCTGCGGTCCCGTTCTTCGATCACGGCATCGCCTACTTGCCGGGTAAGAACGGCAAGCCGGGCATGTGGCTCGACGCGACGAGCCCGCAGAGCCGAATCGGGCCCCTGCCGAGCATGGACGCGCGCGCCAAGGCCCTCTTCGTCTACGACGGAGAGGCGAAGATCGTCGACACCCCGCAGGGCGATCCGAACGACAACGGCGTCTCGCTCACGTGGACGGTCAAGCTCGACGCCGAGGGCGGCGCAGAGGTAACGGCCGCGGAGAAGCACATCGGTGATTGGGCCTTCGAGCTTCGCAACAACCTCATCGAGGTCGACGCCCGACACCAGTGGGTCGAGCAGTACCTGCGTCGGTACGCGCCGACCGTCGATCTCGGCCCGAACATCGACTACTCGCCCAACGCCGGGACGCTCGACTACACCGTGAACTTCGAGGGCTTCTCGCGTGTCGAGGGCGACGAGATCGCGGTCCCCACGATGGGCTCGTTCAGCTTCATGGCGACGTACGCTTCGCTCGCGAAGCGCACGCTCCCGATCGTGCTGCCGCCCTATCTCGCCCCCGGACACCAGCGTCGCTCGGTCACGCTCGAGGCTCCGGCGGGCTTCACGTTCAAGGAGCTCCCGCCCGGTGGCGAGGCGAAGGGCGGTCCCTTCGGCACCATCCGCGTGAGCTTCAAGCAGGGCGGCTCTTCGAAGGGTGGCAAGGGCGCGTCGAAGACCCCGGCGAACAGCGTGCTCGTCGAGACCGAGGTCGTCTTCGACAAGTCCACCATCTCCGTCGACGAGTACCCCGCGTTCCGTCAGTGGCTGCAGTCCGCGGACGCGCTCGTGCGACAAGCCGTTCGGCTCGTCCGCGCCCCCGCAGCGAGCTCGGGCAAGTAAGCCGCGCGTGTTGAACCGCGGCAGCTTCCTTCTGCTCGCGCTCTCGTGCGCGGGCTGCTTCGAGCTCGACTACGTCGGTCAGGCTGCGGAGGGGCAGCTCGACCTCCTGTGTCGAGCTCGCAGCATCGAGTCCTCGCTCGAGAACCCGGACATCGCTCCGGAGCGACGCAAGCTGCTCGCCGAGGTCCCCGCGATCAAGAAGTTCGGGCAGGAGGCAGGCAGTCTCACGCCGACGAGCAGCTACGAGACCTACGTCGATCTCGACCGGTCGGACGTCGTGTTCGTCGTCACCGCGGCTCCGCCTCTCTCCCTCGAGCCGAAGCGGTGGTGGTTCCCGATCGTCGGCTCGATCTCGTACCTCGGCTGGTTCGACGAACACCTGGCAAAGAACTACGCGAACGAACTCGCCGAGGACGGCTGGGACGTCGACGTCCGCGGCGCCGCGGCGTACTCCACGCTCGGGTGGTTCAGCGACCCCGTGCTCTCGACGATGATCGAGGACGGCGACGACGCGCTCGGTGAGCTCGCGAACACCATCCTGCACGAGTCCGTGCACGCGACCATCTACGTCCCGGGCCAGCCCGACTTCAACGAGGGCATCGCGTCCTTCGTCGGTGATCGGCTGACGCTCGACTACCTCGCGAAGCACTTCGGCGCAGGCTCACCGCAGCTCGAGAACTACGTCGAGGGTGAAGAGCGCGGCGCGAAGATCCGCGACGAGCTCGTGGAGGCTCACACCGCGCTCAAGGCCCTCTACGAGAGCGATCTCCCGGACGAGGAGAAGCTCGCGAAGAAGAAGGCCTTCCTCACGGACCTCCGCAAGCACCTGCGATTTCGCAGGCCGATCACGAACGCGACGCTCGCAAACTACAACGCGTACCACGGCGCCGAGGGCGACTTCGCCAAGCTCTTCGAGGCCTGCGGCAGCGACGTTCGACGCGTCGTCGCCGCGTGCAAGACCGCAGGCGCCGCGGACTTCGAGCTCGCCGACGCGCCCGAGGGCGAGACCCCGTCGAGTCGATCACAACGCGCGATTTCCCAGGCGATCGACCTACTCGCGAAGCGCTGCGCGCCCGCCGACGCGCAGCCCGCCGACGCGCAGCCCGCCTCGACTACTGACGCCCGCTGACCTTCAGCGCCGCTCCCGTCATCGCGCGCGACGCGTCCGACAGGAGGAACGCGATCACGTCACCGACAGCGCGAGGCTCGATCGCGGTCGCGATCTGCTCGGGGCTCATCCACGCGCGGTTCTGCGGGGTGTCGAGCGTGCCCGGCATGATCGCGTTCACGCGAACGCCGCGGCCCTTCACCTCTGCGGCGAGGCTCTCCGTGAGGCGGAGCACAGCTGCTTTGCACGCGCTGTACGCGGCCTCACCGGCCCCGCCCGAGAGCCCCGCGAGGCTCGCGACGAGCACGATCGAGCCGCGCCCGTGCTCGAGCATCATCGGGAGCGCCGCGCGAACGCAGGTGACCGTCGTGCGCACGTTGATCGACCACATCGCGTCCCAGTCGTCCCAACCCGAGGTCTCGAGCGGCGCTCCGCCGCGGTAGCCGCCGACGGTGCACACGAGCCCCTCGAGCTTCTTGCCCGACTTCGCGACGCCGTCCGCGAGCGCCGCGCGCGTCTCCGCCTCGCTCGTAAGATCTACAGCGTAAAACCATCCGCGCCCGGAATCGACCGCGTCTTTGAACTTCGCCGCGTGGTTCGCGCTGCGGTCGAAGAGGAGCGCGCTCGCGCCTCCGTCGAGGAGCAGCGACGCCGTCGCGTGCCCCAAATTGCCGCTGGCCCCCGTGATCGCGACCAGACGCTCTCTCATCTCGCACATGTCCGCGGCCTCCTCGTTGCGCGCCGCGAGCCGGCGCGCGTAACCTCTACCTGACCGTGCCCGACGCAGGCAAGACGTGCTCCGCGGCGCTCGCCGCGATCTCGCTCGCCGGCTGCACGCTCGTCTCGCTCGACTATCTCCAGAGCGGCGAGGGCGGCTCCGCGAACGGCGGCGCGGGCGGCACGACGAGCAGCTCCACGACGTCGTCGACGATGTCGACCTCGTCGGGCGCGATGGGCGGCGCGGGTGGCTCCACCAACCCGCCGACGTACGGGGACTGCGTGCTCGCGAGCGGTCCAGCGATCTACCTGCGCATGAGCAACGCCTCGACCGCCACCGAGCCCAACCTCGGGACGCTCGGCGGCAGCGCGACCTACGTGGGCGACGTCGCGTCGGGCCCGTCGCTCATCGCAGACGACGACCCGAGCGCCTCGTTCGCCGCGATGGGCAGCGAGCTCGTGTTCTCCGGCGCGGAGTCGCTCTTCGGTGGGTACTCGCCGTTCTCGATCGAGGTGTGGCTGAAGGCTCCACCGACGATCGATCTCGCGAGCGTCTTTCGCTACAGCGACGGGACGAACGTGCTCGCGCTCGACGTTCGCCCTCGTGGTGTCCCCGACGGGATGGACGCGTTCGAGCTCCGATACTCCGACGCGACGTCGCTCCGATCGACGACGCACTTCCTCGATTTGCTCGCTCCGCCCGAGCCCGTGCACCACGTCGTCGCGGTGTATCAGCAGACCGCGAGCACAGCCTTCGACGGCGCGGGCGACGCGGACGATCTCTTGCTCTACGTCGACGGCTCCCTCGTCGAGCCCGCCGGTCACGGTGACGCCGTGCCGCTCCCCACGTTCACCGCGGACATCGTGATCGGGCTCGGCTTCTTCGGGCTCGTCGACGACCTCGCGATCTACGACCGCGCGCTCGACGCCACCGAGGTCAAAGCGCACGCGGACGCAGCCGACGATCCGTCGAGCTGCCTCTGAGCCGGCCGCGAGCCGACCTCGCGGCGTTTTGTCGTCCTCGGCGACCGCGCGTGTACTAGTTTCGGCGCATGCCCAATCCCACCGCGCTCTGCGAGACGTCGCTCGGCAACTTCCGGATCGAGCTCTACGTCGACAAGATGCCCATCACGGCCAACAACTTCATCAAGCTCGCCCGCAGCGGGTTCTATGACGGGCTCCACTTCCACCGTGTGATCAACGGCTTCATGGCTCAGTTCGGTTGTCCGCACTCGCGTGACCCGAACAGCCGTCGCGCGGGCACCGGCGACAGCCCCGACGGTACGATTCAGGACGAGCACCCGCCGCAATACAAGCTCTCGAACGAGCCCGGCACGCTGTCGATGGCCAACACGGGCCGCCCCAACAGCGGTAGCTGCCAGTTCTTCATCAACACCGTCCACAACAGCTACCTCGACTGGTTCTCGCCCGGCCCGTCCAAGCACCCCGTCTTCGGTCGCGTGATCGAGGGCATGGACACGATCAAGAAGATCGAGACGACCAAGACGGGCCCCGAAGATCGTCCCTCCCCACCCATCCAGATGATCCGCATCACCGTCGAGGGCGTGTAGCTCGACGCTCGACGGTCGCGGTCAGTCGGGCTCGCCGTCCGCGAGCTCGCTGCCCTCGACGGCCTCGTCATCCGATAGCTCGCCGTCGTTGTCGCGATCCTCGTAGAGGTGCGCGGCCTCTTTGATCGTGGCGGCGAGCGCATCGAGGCGCTCGGCGTTCACGCTGTCGTTGATGACGATCGGCGTCTCGTCGATCGAGTCGAGTTCGAGCGCCTCGAGCATGCGCGCCAGATCGAACCCGAGGATGAACGGCTCGCCGTCGCGCACCTCGAAGGGTTGGGTCGCGGACCGCAGCCTGAAGTCGATGTTGCGCGTCGTCGAGACCGTGAACGACACGCCGTCCGCGCGCTTGCCAGCCATGTAGAGCGCGGTGTTCTCGACCGCAGCCGGCACATTGGACGGGAGCTCGCCCATCGCGAGCTTGCGTGCTCGCAGCTCGAGTCCGCAGTAGGTCCCCGGCACGACCATGGCCTCGGGCTTCTGTCCTACGACGCCGTCCGTGAGGAGGTTCGCGACGAACGGACCCACAGCATCCGGCGGGCGCGTGCTCGGCCCTGCAGCGCATTGATCACCGGGCTCGAGGCGCAGTCGCTCGACCGTGATCCAGACCTCGTTGAGCGTCGTCCCAGCCACGACGAGCGACTGGGGATCAGCAGTGGTGCTCGTCGTGCGATTGAAGCCCTGCAGATCGACAGTCACGGTCGCGCCATTGCCGACGTCGGTGCCGCCGCGAGGACCACCACACGAGGCGCTCGCTAGCGTCGCAAGCGACGCGAACGCGAGCTCAGCGAGGCGCAAGCAAGTTCGAGAAGACGCCACGCTTCAAAAGGTAGCAGAAAGCCCAGTGACAAGTGTGTATTCGGCTTGAACACGCCTCGTCTCACGACGCAACACCCGAGTCAGCCAATCGTTCGCTACGCTGATCGACGGTGGACGGAATCCCCAGCGTCTACGAGTACGTCGACTTCCGCGCGTTCATGCGCGACCACTTCGCCGCGAAGAAGCGGGCGATGCCGCAATACAGCTTCCGCTTCCTCGCGCGGAAGGCCGGCTTCACCTCGTCGAACTTCATCAAGCTGGTGATGGACGGGCAGCGCAACATGGGGCCTTCTGCCGTCGAGAAGGTCGCCAAAGCACTCAAGCTCGACCCGGACGAGGCCGAGTTTTTCTCGCAGCTCGTGACGATGGGTCAGGCTCAGACCGTCGCGGAGCGTAATCGGGCTTTCGAGCGAGTAGCAGCCAATCGGCGCTTCCGAGCTGCGAAGAAGCTCGAGGGCCCGCTATTCGAATATCTCGCGCATTGGTATTATCCAGTCATCCGCGAGCTCGCTGCGCGGGCCGACTTCGTCGAAGACCCGGCGTGGATCGCGAGCCAATTGGAGCCCACGATCGAGCCGCGCCAGGCGCGTACCGCACTGAAGACGCTCGAGAGCCTCGGGCTTCTCGTGAGGGGCGAGAACGACAGGCTCGCGCGTGGTGACGCGAGCCTCACGACGGGCCACGAGGTCCGCAGCATCGTCATCCCTGCTTATCACCTACAAATGATCGAGCGCGCCGCGGCCGCCGTACACCAGATACCCCCCGATCAACGCGACGTGAGCGCTTTGACGGTATGTATCCGCGAGGGCTCTCTGGGCGATCTCAAGGCGAAGATTCACCGCTTCCGCGAGGAGATGATGGATCGCTGCGACAGCGAGACCGAGCCCGAGCGCGTCTATCAGCTTTGCATTCAGTTCTTCCCGCTCTCCAAAGCAAGGCCAGCCGAGCCCGCTCCACCGAAGAGCGAGCCTCCAATTCGCAAACCGCGAACGAGCCGTCCGCCCTGATCTCCCCGATTGGATCGGAGCGCGGTGGGCGCCACGTCCCCCCGTGATTCAGAGACATCGCGACGACGCATCCTCCACGCGGTAGCCGCGATATTCCTCTTTGGTCCCGGCCGGCCCATTCAGGTTCACCTCGCGCAGGATGCCCGTGATCTCGACTTGCCCCGCGCACTGCATCGGTGATTTCAGGACGACGACGAGCTGCGCCCCATCGACATCCACGTAGTCCACTGTCTCTTCGGCCGCGCCCGGCGGCGGCATCGGGTGCTGCATGACATCGGGCGCCGGTCGCCCGACGACGCGAACCCGTTTGCCGACGCAGCGCCGCCACTCGGCGTTAGCGGCGCAGTCGTTGGTTTGAGCGGTGGGCTCCTGCCTCTCCTCGGACGCGACGTGCTCCGTCTCCTCCGAGGGATCGTTCGCGGGCTCCTCGCGCGCGGCGCGCCCCCCACAACCCGCGACCACGACGACCGACAGACAGACCAGCAATCGGGCTCTTGCTTCCACACTGGTCTATCGGGGTGAGCCCCTGCGGAGTCGCGATCTTTTCGGCCGCGAAATGCTCAATCGCCCCGAGCGGTACCCGCCAGCTTGAGGATGGCGCCGCCGCGGTCGAACGCGAAGAGCCCGTGCTCTTCATCACCCCAGAGCGCGCTGAGGTCGTTGAAGGTGACGGCCGCGTGCTGCACCCAGCTCTGCCCATGATCCGATGAGGCCGCGATGAGCCCGTGACTACCGCATACGTAGAGCACTCCCTGATAGGCAAAGGCGGCTTCTAGATCGTTCGGCACGCGATCGGGGTGCAGGTTCTCGAGCTCCTGTTTGGACCAGTGCTCGCCGTGATCGGTGCTCCGCAGGATCACCCCGCGCGCCCCGACCGCGAGCAGCGCTTGCTCGTCGCCCCGAACGCCATTGAGGTGTTCGTCGGTCGGACTCGGGACTTCTTGCCAGGATGCGCCGCCGTCGGTCGAGCGCAGGACCAACCCCGAATACCCGACAGCGACGAAAGCGACCTCGTCGGCCCATAGTCCGAGCAGGCCCCGCGTCACGCCGCTCGGGCTCGGGACTCGGGTCCAGCTGCGCGCCCCGTCGGTCGAGCGCAGGATCGCCGGGCCGACCTCGGGGGCGATGCCCGTGCCGCCGATCGCGACGATCGTCCCGCGCTGCTCGCGCAGCTCGTAGAGGTGCGCCGTCGTGAGCTTGGGCGCGGCCGAAAAATGCGCTCCGCCGTCGTCGGAGGTGAGGACGGCGCCCTGGTCTCCCGCCACGACCAGCCGATCGTTGGACGTCAAAAGAATATCGTTTGCCCCCCAAGGGAGCGGGACAGGCCCCTTCAATATCGGTGGATCGACCGCCGAGAGCGGGACCCCGGCCGTGAGCACGCCGCGCACGCGCGCAGCGTCCCCCGCGAGGTCGAGCGTGCGCCGCTCGACCAGGTCCCGCCACGTCTTGCCGCGGTCGATGCTCCGCCAGATCTCTCCGCCGTAGCCGAGCGCGTAGAGGTCGAGCCCCGCGCCGCGAGGCAGCCCGAAGAGCCCGCTCGCTTGCCCCGGGAACGAAGCTGTCTTCTCGAAGGATTGGCCCCCGTCCGCCGAGCGCCAGAGGGCGCCCGCGCGCTCCAAGAGGTAGAGCTCGCTGCCCAAACCCCATATCGCTTCGATATTGGTCTTCGCCGGGCTGATTTGCCGTTTGTAGGTCCTGCCGCCGTCCGTCGATCGCACGAGGCTGTCCTCGGCGGCGACGGTGATCGACCCGTTGTCTGCCTGCCAAACCCCTCTCAGAAAGACCGTGCCGCCCTCGGGTTTGGCCATCGACAGGCTCGTCGTCTCCCAGTGCGCCCCGTTGTCGACTGACCGATAGAGCGAGCCGCGCTCGCTCGTGACGAGCACTTCACCTTTGCCATCACCCCAAATCGACGCGTACTCCTCCCCGACGAACCCGAGGTCCGCGAAGCTCTGCCCCCAGTCGGTGGAGCGCAAAAGAGCGTTCTGGCCTCCGACGAAGATCGTGCCTCTGCCGTCTCCCCAAACGGAGGTCAGGAACGTGGTGGTCCCGCTCTCGACCTGGACGAACGTCGCGCCGCGATCCGTCGAGCGCAGGATCGTCCCGCGGAGGCCGACTGCTAGGACCAAGTCGTTCGCCCCCCACATCCCGAAGATATGGGCTTTGCTGGGCAGTCGTGACACCGCCCACGTCGAGCCGCCGTCGCTCGTCTTGAGCAGCACTCCAGCCGAGCCGCCGAACACCAGCTCTCGCTCCGAGAACGCCCACATCGCCCCGAGGTGGTCGCCTTGGGGAATCGGGGAGTACCACTCCCAAGTACCGAGCGTCGGCGCGCGTTGGACCTCGGGCGCGTGTTGCGAGACTGAGGATTGCGAGACTGAGGAAGAGGCGCTCGCACGAAGGCTGGCGTGATCATCGATCTTGGGCTGCGCGCCGCATGAAGCGGCGAGCAAACTCGAGAGCATCCACAGCCGCTCCCAGCCCATCAGGCAGTCTCCATCGGCGTCATTCGAGCACGAGCACGAGCGAGCGAACTGGGGACTCGGGGAACGCGAACGACAGGTAGACCGAAGTCCCCGGGCTCACCTGGGCAAGAGGAGTCTCCTCATCGGGGTCGAACCGGCGCAGCTTGTGGACGGTGCGCACGCCGGCCCACGTGTCGCGCCCGACGATCTCGCCGTCGAAGCGGCCCTCGGTCGGCTCGCGGTACCAGTAGCTCAGCGAGTCCTCGGAGAGCCAGAGCTCGCGATCGGGGTTGCCGTCGTATTCGGCCATCGCGCGCGCGCCGATGAAGAGCTCGGGATCGACGCGCTTCCTGACGATGCTCTCGGCGACGGCGCGGTCCTTCGACGCGTG
This sequence comes from Polyangiaceae bacterium, assembly GCA_046351325.1. GTDB lineage: Bacteria > Myxococcota_A > Polyangia > Polyangiales > Polyangiaceae > Xiheicaenibacterium. The sequence goes on from JAXLYR010000004.1 coordinate 847,961, forward strand.
GACGAGCACCGCGCCGCGCTCGCGCATGCACACGACGAGCGCGAACGGCGCGCGCGCGACGTGGAGCGCCGGCAGCGTGGTGCCCGCGACTCGCGTTACAGTGCTGTCAGCAACGCCGGGCAAGATCACGCGGCCGCCTTGCAGCGCGAGCACGAAGAAAGGCTCGCGCTCGACGTCCTGACGGAGACACGGCGCCGCTGGGACGCGGAGGCTGGTCTCCGAGGGCGCAGGCGGGATGGTCGCGACCTCCGCTGTCGGTGACACCGCTGTAACCGTGACCTCCGCGGGCGGCGCGTCGTTCGGCTTGCGATTTTCGCGGCATCCGACGAGGAACGCGAGCGCGAGGACAGCGCGGCGCACGGCGCTCGGCCTAGCTCTCCGCTCCGCCCGAGCGCGGCGGTGTCGTGACGGGCTCGCCGGCGCGCGCCGCGTACTCCATCCACGGGCCCTCGACGAGGCCGCGCTGCTTCTTCTTGAAGTTCGCTTTGTGGAGGAGGACGCGCAGTCGATCCGTCACGAAGTAGAGCGGCTCGAGGCTCACGGGCGCGTGCGACAGGAGGTTCGCGATCTTGCGGACGGGCGAGATACGCAGCGTGAAGGGCCGGCGCGGGACCGAACCGAGATCCTGGAAATCACCACGCACTGTGATGCGCCCGAAGTCGACGAGGCTGCGCTCGGCGGCAGCGCTGAGGAGCGGGATCGACTCGGGGTCGAAGCCCATCAGCCACGCGGCGACCACGTCGATCGTGATCGGGTCGCGGCCCGCGATGAGCACGTCGCACTGCACGGGGTCGCCGCGGCGCGTGCTCTCGCCCTCGAGTCCGACGGTGCCGTCGACGAGCGTCACGCACGGCACGCGCTCGCGGAGCTCGAGCAGCTTCGCCGAGAGGTGCTTGTGATACTTGCGCCGATCCCAAGGCAAAAGGCCGACGAGGTTCTTCGTCGCGCAGCTGATCGTCGCTTGCCCGTGCGTGTGGAAGACGGGCGCGTTCACGAGCTGCACCTCGTCGAGCTCACGCGGCAGCTCCGCGAGGTCGCGTGGGCTCGACTCGTACGAGCGAAACGGCACGCCGAAGCGGGCCGCGAGCGCCTCGAGGCCGGTCGCGCGCGCCATGTCCTCGGCGTGGAACTCGGGGAGATCTCCCTCGACGATGGTCACATCGCGAAAGCCGCGATCGCGCAGGCCGCCGAGCAGCGCGGCGAGGAACCAGCGCGACGTGTTCGACCCTGGATAGTCGACGTTGAAGTTGCCGTTCACCTTGATCCACGTCGCGCGCGCCGGGTCGAGCGTGCGCGCGGGCGCGGTCTCGAGGAGGCGGGCGACGTCGGCCTGAAGCGACGCCGGCGAGGTCTTGAGGACGTGGACGTCGCTGCGGCTGGAGGGCTCTCGCGTCACGCGTCGAACGTAGCGCGTCCGAGAGATGACGGACACCTCGGCCCGAACAGCTCGGCCCCGAGGATCTCAGCGGGCGCCCGACCCCCAGCGCTCGTACTCCCAGAGCTCACCGAGCGGGCTGTCGCGCTCACCGCATCGCTTGAGACCACACCGCTCGAGCACGCGCTGCGAGGCGATGTGCCACGGCGGCGTCGCGGCGCGCACGACCTTGCAGCGCGGTTGCTCGAGCGCCCAACCGACGCTCACGCGCGTGGCCTCGGTCGCGAAGCCCTGGCGTTGCGACTCCTCTTCGACGCCGTACGCGACCTCGACCGCGCCCTCGTGATCGGGAGCGCCGTGAAAGACCACGCTTCCGACGACACGTGGCCGAGCGCGACCCTCGCGCAAGACCATCACGCGATCACCCCAGAGCCGAGTCTCCGGGTCTTTGCGGATGGCGTCGATCGACGCGTAGAACGCGCGCTCGATGAGCGCTCTGTTCGGCCACGCGACGGGGCAGTCGGCGTCGAGCAGCCGCTCGGTGTGATGACGATTGCCTTCGAGCACCGCGGCGACGACGTCGACCGTGATGGGGATGAGCTCGAGGCGCGCCGTTCGCAGCGTGGTCATGCGGGGCTCCGTGGTGATGCGCGCGGGCGTCGTTCCCCGGCTCGCGACGCTCTCGAGCATAGCCCGCGCACACGTGCGTGCGCACGCCTCAAGCCGTTGCTGCGAGTCGCCGCGGTGCGGCATCACCGACGAGGTTCTTCCTCGTGAGGCCGCTCATACGACCCATCAGCGCATCGACCCAGCGCGTGGGCAGGAGCTTCATCAGCCAGATGGTGCTGACCGCATAACCGGGCGCGACGTAACGCGCGCGAGGCCGACGCGACTCGATCGCTTTCTGGATCGCGCGCGTCACCACGGCGGGGCCGACGGCCATCGAGTCGAACTTCGCGCGCATCTGATCGGCCTGCGCAATCGCGGCCTCGTACGGCGAGCCCTCGCGCTTCTCGAGCGTCGAGACCGCGACGTCGGCGAACTCCGTCTTGATCGAGCCCGGCTCGATGAGCGACACGCCGATGCCGAACGGCGCGAGCTCCACGCGCATCGCGTCCGAGAGCGACTCGACCGCGTACTTCGTCGAGTTGTACATGCCCATCATCGGGAACGTGATGCGCCCGCCGATGCTGCTCACGTTGACGACGCGGCCGAACCCACGCTCGCGCATCTTCGGCAAGAAGGCCTTCGTCACGCGCAGCAAGCCGAAGACGTTGGTCTCGTACTGCTTCATCATCGCGGCCGTGTCGATCTCCTCGACCGGGCCGACTACGCCGTAGCCTGCGTTGTTCACGACCGCGTCGACGCCGTGACCACCGGTCTTCGCCTCGATGGTGCGGCGAGCCTCCTCGACGGACTCGGGCTTCGAGACATCGAGCACCAGCGTCTCGAGCGGGGTGCCGGGGAGGCCCGCGGCTTCCTTCTCGAGCGAGGCGAGCGCCTCACGCTGGCGACCCGTCGCGAACACGCGATGGCCAGCGCGCGCGAGCTCCAACGCTGCGTGGCGGCCGATACCCGACGTGGCTCCGGTGACGAGGACGATGCGCTTCTCCATGGTTCTCTCTGCTCCTGCTCTGGCTGTTTTCGCTGCGGTTTGGGTCACTGCGGTCAGTTCGCTCAGTTCGCGCAGTTCGCTGACGGTGCGCGAATGAACGTTCATTCACTCGATGGGCAAACAAAAGCCCGAACGCGGCCCCCGCGCTCAGGCGCAAAGTCTCAGTCTTCGTGCCGACGAATCGCGTCCCAGAGCGCTTCTTCGGCGATGCGCTCGACCTTGTCGTCGATCGTGAGCCGGTTCTCCCACGACGCGCGCACGAGTCCCACGATGCCGCCCCACACGATCGCGCCGAGCGCCTCGGGCGGTGAGCGGCGCGTGATCTTCAGCCGCTCACACTGCTCGAAGAACACACGCGCGGGCTCGAGCACCCGCTCCTCGAGGTCGCGGCTCGCCTGATCCAGGTAGTCCTGGTGGTGATGCGCCTCGAGGAATTTGAAGGCTTTCTCCTCACGGCGCGCGAACTGAATCGCCCGCGAGAAGAAGTGGTGGAACTGCTCGCGCGGCGACTCCGCGAACGGGAAGTCGCTCATCAACGTCGCCCCGAGCGCCGACTTGTAGCGGGCGTAGAGCGTGTTGACGATCGCCTCTTTGCTAGGGAAATACCGATAAATCGTGCCGGCCGCGACCTTCGCCTGCTCGGCGATCGCCGGGACTGCCGTGCCGTGAAAGCCGCGCTCCGCGAAGAGCGCGAGCGCAGCCTCGAGGATGCACTCGCGCTTGTCGTCCTTCGCGACGGCATGGCTGTGGGCAGCGCGGCTCACGGTGAGTGAATGAATATTCATTCACGACCCGCGGTCAAGTCATCGCGAGCATTTTTGTTTGGGGGAGAGTTGAACCCGTCGGCGCTCGGACGCTCGCGCCTCGCGTTGGCTCGAGCCCCGTTGGGCGCTCGCTGGACCTCCGGCACCGAAATGGACGTACAAGGCCATGTGCAATTGGCAGACAAGATGCTCAGCCTTCCGCTTGCGATCCTCGCTCTCTTTGGGACCTGCAAGAGGGCGCCTCGCGGTGAAGCGGTGACTTGTTCGCCAGCCTTCTACCAAGAGATTGAGGCCAAAGTCGGCACCGATGACGGGGCGGGGCATGGGCCTGACGTTGGTTCCACCGAGTGGAAGCACGTCGTCGAATCGAAGCTCGGGGCACGCGACAAGCGAATGTTCCCCCCGACAGACACGGACGCCTGGTGCCAGCAGGTTGATCTGCTCGTGGAACAAGACCGCGGCTGCTCGCCATAGCGCGCGCGGCGGCCCGCCAGAGGTCTCCATCGCGTTTGGAGGGTACGGAGTGAGCCACAGACTTTCACCGAACGATCGTGCTTTGTCGCGGCGAGAGCACTCGGTCGCGCACCCTCGGCCGGCCGCGCCGGCTGGTGGGCGCCGGATAACCCAATAGCGCGGGTCAGACTACGCGCGAGACCGACAGGGAGGCGGGGTATTCCCGCAATACCCCCTCTGGATGTCGGACCCCGCGTCCGACTGGCGCCTCCAGCGCGGAGTGCGCTGCGGCGCGCGATCGAACGGAGCTGCGAGTCCGCGGAATTATCGGTCCTTGCTGCGTGCTCGTGTGCGGGCGGGCGCCGGATAACCCAATAGCGCGGGTCTGGCTGCGCGCGAGACCGACAGGGAGGCGGGGTATTCCCGCAATACCCCCTCTGGAGGTCGGCCCCCGCGTCGGGCCGGAAGCACTCTGGATGTCGGGGCTGGCGTGGGGCGCGGGCGCCCTCAGCTCGAGTGCGACCGGTATCGCCAGAGCTCGGGTGCGGCGAGCGCGACGATCGCCGCGACGACGAGCACCCCGACTCCTCCGGATGCGACGCTGAAGGTCGGCGACGTCATCGCGGCGACGAAGCCGCTCTCCGCGACCGAGAGTTGGTTCGACGCCATGATGAAGATCATGTTGATGCTCGAGACGCGGCCGCGGAGAGCGTCGGGCGTCGAGAGCTGCACGAGGGTCGAGCGCCCGACGACGCTGACTTGGTCCGCGATGCCGACGAGCGCGTACACGGCGATGCTGAGCGCGAACGTCCTCGAGAACGCGAACGCGATCGTCGCGAGCCCGTACACCACGACCCCCAAGAGGATCGAGCGCCCGAGCCGCCGAATGGGCGGCATCGTCATGAGCGCGAGGCTCGTGAGCACCGCGCCCGCGTCGAGCGAGGCCGCGAGGATGCCGTAGCCGCGCGCGCCCACGGCGAGGACGTCGTTCGCGTAGACGGGCAGCATCGCGGACGCTCCGCCGAAGATCACGGCGAAGAGATCGACCGAGAGCGCCCCGAGGAGGGCGCGCTGCCCGAGCACGTACCTGAGGCCCTCGCGTAGGCCGGCGAGCCCGATCGCCGAGCGCGTCTGCGTACCGGGCTCGGTCGGGCGCACGCTCGCGACGAGCGCCGCCGAGATCGCGAGCAGCACGAAGCCCGTCACGTACGAGCCGCGCGCGCCGACGGTCGAAAGCAAGAGCCCCGCGAGCGCCGGCCCCGACACGAACGCGAGCGACTGCGCGGTCGACATCACCGTGACGGCGCGGCCGAGCTCCTCGCTCGGGACGAGGCGCGGCAGCATCGCTTGGCGCGACGGTGCCTCGACCGCGACAGCGACGCCGTTCACCACGTAGAGCGCGATGAGGAGCGCGACGCTCGGGTGGGCGGCGCTGCTCAGCGCGACGAGCGCTGCGGCGGCCGCGAGCTCGCAGAGCTGCGCGACCTGGATCACGCGGCGCCGATCGAACGCGTCCGCGAGCATGCCGCCCGCGAGGCTCGCGAACGGCGCGGGTAAGAAGGTGATGAGTCCGACGAGCCCGAGCACGCCGGCGCTCTTGGTCACGTCGTAGACCTGCCAAAACACGGTCGCGCGCATCGCCGTGAGCCCGACGCCTGCCGCGAGGCGCGAGAGGATCCAGCGGCGAACGGGCACGCGGCGGAGAACGGAGGCAGCGCTCGGTGCGCTCACGGGGGCGCGCGGACTTTGGGGTCGAAGTTGGACGCGCGCCAGCTCTTTGTACCCGCGGGGAACAGAGCCCCCTTCACGAAACTTCACGGGAGCACGGGTTCGAGTTCACGGACGAGAGTCCACGATGAGCTCATCCAAGGAGGCAGTCATGCTCGGGTTCTTCGTAGGCACGGCGTGTTTGATCGGGCTCATCGCGATGATTCGGCGGGATCGTTGGCACGGACGTCGATGGGGCGGCGGGTTCGGACCGCGCCGCTTCCTCAACAGGGTGTTCGAGCGCATCGACACCAGCCCGAGCCAGGAGAAGGAGATCGTCGCGGCGGTGGAGCAAATCGTTGCAGCGGGTCGCGCGGCGCGGCCCGAGTTCGAGGCGACGCGACACGACGTCGCGCGCATCCTGCAGGAAGAGAACTTCGATCCGGAGCGCGTCGCGGCGGTCTTCGCCCGTCACGACGAGCAGCTCAAGAAGATGCGTGACGCCGCGACCGCGGGGCTCGCGAAGGTCCACGCGACGCTCGATCCGCAGCAGCGCGCGCGCCTCGCGCAGATGATCGAGGAGCGGGCGTTCGGCTTCCGCCGCCGTCACCACGGCCCCTACCGCGAGGCCGTTCAAGTCTGAGCGGGGCGCCCCGCGAGAGCTCGTTGGACCTCAAACGATGTTCGGAGAATGACCATGTACAAGCGAAAGATCGTGATGGCGCTCCTGGCGCTCGGGACAGTGGGTGGCTTCGCCAGCGGCTTCATGAGCATGCGCTGCCACGCGCGGGCGCGGCGGGCCGCGTTCGAGGATCATGTCGCGGACGTGTGCGTGCGCGCCGCGAAGAACGCCGAGAACGGGCGTGACGCCGCCTCGCCCAGGGTCGACGGCGACGACGACGGCGACCACCATCGGCACCGCAACTGGGGCTGGTGAGCGAGGTCGTGACGATGTCGACGGTCGGCGCAGCAGGCGCGGTTGCGGTAGGCTCGAAGCCGTCCACCATGACGGCCCGCGTCCTGATCGTCGACGATGACCTCCGCTTGCACGAGCTGCTCTCGAGCTACCTCGCGCAGAACGGCTTCGAGGTGGAGAAGGCGCTCGACGGAGCGTCCGCGCTCGCGAAGCTCGAGATCGCGACGTTCGACGTCGTCTTGCTCGACGTGATGATGCCCGGAATGGACGGGCTCGAGGTCTGCCGTCGCATCCGCCGCAAATCCGATGTCCCCGTGGTGATGCTGACGGCTCGCGGCGACGAGACGGATCGCATCGTGGGCCTGGAGATCGGCGCGGACGACTACCTCCCCAAGCCGTTCAATCCGCGCGAGCTCCTCGCTCGGGTGAAGGCAATCCTGCGGCGCATCCGCCCCGAGGCCGAGGGCGAGCGCCTCGCGGTCGGCCCGTTGTCGCTCGATCTGCACGGGCGGCGCGCGACGATGAGCGAAAAGGTGATCGACCTCACCGGCATCGAGTTCGACATCCTCGTCGCCCTGGCGAAGCGCGCGGGTCAGGTGATCGCGCGCGACAGGCTGCTCGCGTTCGCGGGGCGCGGCGACGTCGTCGTTGCCGAGCGGACGATCGACGTGCACATCTCGCATCTGCGGTCCAAGCTGGGCGATCCGAACTTGATCAAGACCGTGCGGGGCATCGGCTACGTGCTCGCGCCCGAACGCAACCAGCAAGGCTCTACCTGAGGGCTCGTCTCGCGATGTTGAAGCGCTGTCGTCACGCCGTCGCTCCCCTCCACAGGCGCATCTTCCTGTGGTTCGGGCTCACCATCATCACGAGCACGGTCGTTGGTTTCAGCGTCGCCAACCTGATCGGCGGGACCGAGTGGCACCGGCCGATCGAGGGCGCGAAGGAGATCACGGCACGCCGCTTCGCCGAGGGTTGGGACGACCCGGCTCGCGTGCACGCCCTCGCTGAAGAGCTGCACGACGAGATGGGTTGGGCCGTCCTCGTCCGCGACGAGCGCGGCACCGTGCTCGAGTCCATCGGGCCGAGCTGCGATCGCCCGTCGGCGAAGCTCTACCCGAAGCGCGACGGCCGCGAGCTCGGGCAGGTCGAGCTCTGCCAGACGAACCGCCGCCCCGAAGCTGGGATCCTCGGTCTGCTCGCGGGCGTGCTCGTGTTGTGGCTCGTCTCGCACAAGGTCGCGCGCCACATCGGCCGCCCGATCACGCGCCTCGTCAGCGTCACCGACGCGATCGGCCGCGGCCAATACGACGTCGAGATCAAGACGACGCGCCACGCCCCGCTCGAGATCGTCGCGCTGAACCGCGCGGTCGAGGACATGGCCGGCAAGATCAAGAAGCAGATGGCCGACCAGCGCGAGCTCCTCGCGTCGGTGTCGCACGAGCTTCGCTCTCCGCTCGCGCGCATCCGTCTGCTCCTCGAGTTCTTGCGCGACGGCGATCTCCCGGCGGCGCGCCAGGCCACGCTCGTCGATGACGTCGAGCGCGAGGTCGTCGAGATCGACGATCTCGTCGGCGGCCTCCTCGCGCAGAGTCGCCTGGATTTTTCGGCGCTCAGCCGCCGCCCCGTCGATATCGAGGGCTCGGTGAAGCGGGCGCTCGATCGCGCGAGCGTCCCGCTCGACGTGGCAGTGCGCGGCACGCCGCGCAGCATCCCTTGCGACGCCACGCTCCTCGCCCGCGCGCTCGCCAACTTGCTCGACAACGGCCAAAAACACGGCCAGGGCGTGACCGACATCGAGCTCGAGTATGACGACCGCGGCGTCACGATCGCCGTGATGGATCGCGGCCCGGGCCTCGAGCCCGGTGATGAAGAGCGCGTGTTCGATCCGTTCTTCGGCCGACCCAAAGGCGCCGCGGATTCACTCGGGCTCGGCCTCGCGCTCGTCCAGCGCATCGCCCGCGCTCACGGCGGTGAGGCCACGGCGAAGAACAGGCCCGGCGGCGGCGCGGTCGTCTCGATTCGCCTGCCGGCCTGAGCTTTACGCCCCGATCTTTCGCAGGCTCAAGAGCGGCGTCTCGAGGTCGGGTTCGAGCTCACCCACCGCGCTGAGATCGACCCCGGCCTCGATCGACCAGTCGTTCTCACCCTCGGGGTCGACCATCGTCTGGAACGCGTCCCACGTGGCGGCGCCCGTCTCGCGCAGCGTGGTGAACTCGGCCTTGCGCGCCTCGTGGTGCACGAGCAGCGAGCGGCGCGCCTCGAAGAACGGCGCCATCGCCTCCTCGAGGGCCTTCGCGGGCCACTCCGCCGCGTTGACGAGGCGCGCGCTCGCGGCCTCGAAGTTGCGCGTCGCGAGCAGCTTGAGCAGGCGGTGCAGCTCCTTGCGCACGCGGATGAGCACGCCCTTCGTGTCGTCGGAGAAGCGCGTCTCCTTCTCGACCACGCGCGCGCGCGTGCGCTTGCCCGCGACGCGACCCTCCCACTCGTCGAGGAGCGAGCTGTCGACGCCGCGGACCTCGTCGTAGAGGTAGTCGTAGATCTCGTAGAGCTCGTCGTTCTTCAGCGCGGCGGGCACGCTCTGTCCGAGCGTCTTGACGAGGTCCGTGAGGTACCTGAGGAGGAGCCCCTCGGCCCGCGCGAGGTCGTACTCGCGGATGTACTCGTCGAAGGTCGCGTACCGCTCGAAGGCGTCGCGGCCGATCGATTTGGGGTGGATGTTCTCGGCCGCCGCCCACGGGTGATGCTCGCTGAAGACCTTGAAGGTGTCGTAGATGAGCTCCGCGTTGGGCTTCGGGTACTCGACCTTCTCGAGCTCGGCGATGCGCTCCTCGTACTCGACGCCCGCGGCCTTGAGCTCAGCGAGCTTGTCGCCCTTCGCTTTGTCGAGCTGGCGCTCGAGGATGGGGCGCGGGTTCTCGAGGATGGCCTCGACCGCGCTCACGACGTCGAGCGCGTACTTGGTCTCGTCCTCGCGCGTTTCGTAAAGCGTCTTGACGAAATCGATGAGCCACAGACTCATCGCGTGGTGCAGTGAGAAGTCGCGCTGCAGCTCCGACGAGACGATCGCGATCTTGCCGCGCTTGCCGCTCGGGCGCGGGTAGAGCTCGATGATCCCGGCGCGGCGCAGCGATCTGAAGATGAGGGGAGCCTGCTTGCGCTCTCGCTTCTTGTCGCGCTCCGAGAGGTGCGACTTCTCGATGAGGTCGAGGAGCTCGCCGTAGCCGCCGCGCTTGCCGGCCTCGGGGTTGTCGAGCAGATCGACGAGCATCCCGTGCGTCACCGCGAAGCGCGGCACGAGCTCCTCGGGCTTGCTCGCGATGAGCTTCTCGAAGGTCGCGCGATCCCAGTGCACGTAGCCCTTGGTCGGGGGCTTCGCGCGCTGCAGGTTCTTGTACTTCTTCGGGTCGCTCTCCTTCTTCCGATCGATGCGGATGTTCTCGATCGCGTGCTCCGGCGCCTGCGCGACGACGGTGCCCTGCACGTCGAAGCCCTTGCGGCCGGCGCGCCCTGCGATCTGCTTGAACTCGCGCACCGTGAGCAGGCCGACCTTCTCGCCGTCGAACTTGCAGAGCTTCGTGAAGAGCACCGTGCGGATCGGGATGTTCACGCCGACCCCGAGCGTGTCGGTGCCGCAGATGACCTTCAGCAGGCCCTGCTGCGCGAGCTTCTCGACGAGCAGCCGGTACTTCGGCAAGAGGCCCGCGTGGTGGATCCCGACGCCGTGCTTCACGAAGCGCGAGACGTCCTTGCCGTAGGGGCTGTCGAACGCCGTGTCCTCGAGCGCCGCGAGGATCGCCTTCTTCTCCTCCTTCGTCGTGTAGTTCTCGCTCATCAGGTTCTGCGCCTCCTCGGCGCAGGCCCGCTGCGTGAAGCACACGATGTAGACGGGGGCGCGGCCGCCCTCGACGAGCTTCTTCACCGCCTCGAAGAGCGGGTCCTCGCTGTAGACGAAGTCGAGCGGGACGGGCCGATCGTTGCTTTCGACGAGCGACGCGGGGCGCTTCGTGAGCTTCTCGAGGCGCTCGAGGAACGGACGCGTGTCGCCCATCGTCGCGCTCATCAAGAGGAACCGCGTGCGCGAGAGGATGAGCAGCGGGATGTGCCACGCCGCGCCTCGTTCTTTATCGGCGTAATAGTGAAACTCATCCATGATGAGCGCGTCGATCGGCGCGCCGACGCCTTGCCGCAGGGCCATGCTCGCGGCGATCTCCGCGGTGCACGCGATGATCGGCGCGTCCGTGTTGATGGCCGCGTCGCCCGTCATCATGCCGACCCGCTTCGGGCCGAACGCGTCCGAGAGCTGGAAGAACTTCTCGTTCACGAGCGCCTTGATCGGGCACGTGTAGAACGCGCGACCCATGTTCGCGAGCGTGCGGAAGATCATCGCGAACGCGACCAGCGATTTGCCGCTGCCCGTCGGCGTCGCGAGGATGAGGTTCTTGCCCTCGGCGATCTCGAGGATCGCTTCCTCTTGTGCGGGGTAGAGATCGAGCCCGAGCTCCGTCGCGTAGTCCAAGAAGAGCTCGAGGATCTCGTCGCTCGTGTACTTCTGAACGCGCTCGAGACGCGCCGCGAGAGGGTACTCAGGCTTGGTCACCCACCGCGTCTACAACGGTACGTGAGCGGGGACGAGGATCGCTTGCGCGCGGCGGAGCTTGGGCCAAGCACTTGCTAGATTTCCGAGTTCCTGGAAATCTATCGCCAGCATGTCCAAGACCTGGATCCTCGCCGTAGGCCTCTTCGGCTTCGCCCTCGCTTCCGCTGGCTGTCCGAAGAAGAGCAACAACGACACGAACGTCGGCACCTCCGACGCATCGGCTTCCAGCTCGGCGTCGACTCCGCCGCCCCCGAAGTGCGAGGCCTTCAGCGAGAATTGCTCCGCGACGGCGAGCACGCAGGCGAAGGTCGCGGGCGCGAACGTCATCTTCGTCCCGCCGGCTGGCTGGCTCTACGCGCAGCAGGCGACCGAGACCATCTCGAAGCCCAAGGCAGGCGACGGCATCATCGGGATGGCCGCCTTCGAGGCTACGGACAAAGAGCTCGTGAAGGTGCGCGGCGAGAACTACGACCGCCTCGTCGGCGCCCTCGAGGTCACGCTCCCCGAGAAGAACAAGAAGAAGTGGACGCCCAACTGGGACAAGCCGGATCAGACCCGGAAGTCGGGCGACATGGAGATCAAGCTCTGGCAGCTCGAGAAGGCCAAGCGCAACACCAAGACGGGCTTCGTCCTCGTGATCATCGCCGCCGACGCCTCGGGCAAGAAGGTCCTCGGCCTCGCGTTCGCCCCCGAGGGTGACGACAAAGCCGTCGAGGCGATCTCGCAGTCGCTCGAGACGATCGGGCCGGGCGCCCCCTGAAGGTTTCTTCATCGAGCCGCTCTCCCCAGATCCACACGCGAGCGGCTTGCTTCAACGCTGCTAGAGTGATGGGCTGCTAAAGCGTATGTCGTACCGACGGGGAGTGCTCTCGTGACCGCACCGCGGCTTTCAGCCGGCGGCATGATCGCCGGCAAATACACCGTCCGCAGCATCCTCGGAAACGGGGGCGCGGTCATTACCTACCACTGTGTCAGCCAGCAGGGGCAAGAGGTCGCGGTCAAGCTCTACGACCCGGCCGTCGCCTCGCACGCGACGGTGATGAAGTCGCTCGAGCAGGCCTACGCTGCGACGAACGCCTTACCGCAGAACTCTGCGGCGCCCATCATCGACGCAGGCTACGACCAACCGACGCTCGCGCCGTTCTCGGTGACCGAGATGATCCGCTTGCCGTCGCTCGGCGCACAGCAGCGTCGCATGCAGCCCGAAGAGGTGGTCGGACTCCTCAAGGGGCTCGCGCGCTCGCTCGATCTCGCGCACGTGCGCAACGTCGTCCACGGCGCCATCAAGCCGACGAACGTCTTCGCGGGCCCGCAGTGCAACCCCGTCATCGTCACGGACTTCGCGGCCAACCTGCCGAAGGCAGCGGTCCCCACACAAGAGGGGTTCATCCTCTCCGCCCCGTGGATCGCTCCCGAGCAAGCGCAGAGTGGGTCCGTGACCCCGGCCGCCGACGTCTTCACCGTCGGGCTCCTCGTGTTCTTCGCGCTGACTGGGCGCACCTATTGGCGCAGCTGCCAAGGCACGACGTTCGACCTCAACGGCTGGCAGCAAGAGCTCGCGTCTCAGCGTGTGCCGGCCTCGTCGCGCGCCGCAGAGCTCGGCGTCCCGCTCAGCCCGTCGCTCGATGTCCTCGTGTGGAAGGCTTTGGCCAACGATCCGAACGAGCGATACAAGAGCATCGGCGAGTTCGCGACGTCCCTCGAGGACATGCTCCGCGCGAACACTGGCCCGAGCGCCCCTGCCGCAGGGGCCACGATGGCGCTCCCCATGATTGGGGATCATCCGTCGCCGCTCCCCTCCAACATGAAGAACCCGGACGGGCGATCCGGCGGGCCGCAGCAGATTGGTCAGCTCCCGAACATGGGTGGCCCACCGCTCCAGGGCGCGGCGACGCTCGCGCTCCCGATTGACCAGTTGATGCAAGGGCAGCAGCTCCCGCCTCCGCCTGGTCCGCCGCCGCCCAACGCTGGCCCGATGATGGCCAATCCCGGAATGGGCGGGCAGCAAATGGGGCAGGGAATGGGCCCCGGAATGGGACCTGGAATGCAGGGTCCCGACGCGAATGGGCAATACGGCGCCAACGGGATGAACGGCGACTTTGGTTATGCCCAACCCGGCAAAGACGCATATCCGCCTCCGCCTGCGCCCGCGGTTGGTCAGCCGACACAGCTCGGCATGCCGGTGGTTTCGAAGAGCAGCAAGCTCGTCCCGATCGTCGTGGGCTTCACCGCGGTCGTCTTGCTCGCGGTGGTCGGCACGCTCGTCTTCATGAAGGCTCGGCAAAAGCCTGACGAAACAGCCAGCAGCACCACCGCGACCGCGTCGGCCTCGGCGGCCACACCCGCGGCGACGACCACGACTCCCCCGACGAAGGATACGGCGACCGCCGCGAACACTCCGACGGAGAGCGCGACGGCCAGCAGCCCTCCGCCGAAGGAGATGGACGTCAAGATCACGTGCAAACCCACGTGTGATGAAATCAAGGTCGACGGCGCCTCGATCGACATGAAGAAGCCGCTGAAGCTCACAGTCGGCTCGCATGAAATCGAGGCTTTGAAGTCGGGATACGTGGCACAGACGGTGACCCTCGACGTAAAAGAGGGAAGCACGCCGGTTACGAAGACGTTGACGCTCGAGCCGGAGAAGCAGGCGGCGACCGCGACCACGGCGACGACCGCGACTACGGCGACCACGAGACCGACGACGACGACGACCAGTGGAAAGCCCCCTTGCAAGAAGGACTTCCTCCACCCGAAGTGCCCCTGAGCCGGGCGAATTCGTTGGGGGGCTCAATCCGCCCCCCTTGCGCTTCGCGCCCCCCCGATTACGGGGAATCGGGGCGTTCGCGCGCGCTTGCTGCGCGGCCGTAGCGCTCGGCGGACTCGGGCTCTTCGCTGTCGAGAACGCGGGCTGCAACAACACGTCCGCGAGCGGCGCGCAGGGCTCGACCAGCGCCGTCGCGTCCGCGACCGAGGTCGCGACTGTCGCGTCGTCGGCGCCGTCAACAGCAGTCGTCGCGAGCGCGTCGGCTCCACCGCGGCCCGTCCACCCTGACCTGCCGGAGCCCGACCTCATCGCCTCTTCGATTCCGGAGCAGCGGGCCGCGATGGTCCGCCGGATGAAGGTCATGTTGCGGCTCGACGACACGCAAGTCGCGAAGCTCGAACAGACCCTCGCCGACAGCATCAGCATCGTCGGACAGGGCAATCCGGCGATTACCGAATACGCGATGACCCGAAAAGAGTGCATCGCGCGCCGCCAGGCCGCTGACGCCCTCGACGCTGATGATCCCCAATGCGGTGGGCCCTATATGGTCCCCGTTTGGGACCCGACGGTCGGCCAGACCAAGGCCGACGCCAAGCTCTGTATCGACCAATTCGAATATCCCGACATCCCGTGCGAATACCCGATGACTTGGGTGTCCGCGCGCGAGGCCGCGCTGCTCTGCGACGCCGTCGGCAAGCGGCTTTGTGACGCCCACGAGTGGGAGGGCGCGTGCGCCGGCGCCGTGCACGACCCGGACACCGAATACGTCTGGAACCGCCCTCGCAAAGAGGCCAAGAGCCGGCACAACAAGGAGCGCGAGATCGTCTGGGCCTACGGCGCAAAGAAGGACCACACCAAATGCGCGATGGCCTCGAAGAAGACGAAGACCTGCCAGCCGAGCGGCTTCAAGAAGTGCGGCTCGAACACCTATCCGGCCGGCTCGTTCCCCGACTGCAAGAGTCCTTTCGGGGTCTTCGACCAACACGGCAACGTCGCCGAGCACATGAACCTGCCACTCCGCCCGAGCGAGCTCGCGAGCCGCGGCGGCATGGGCGAGACCGAGATGAAGGGCAGCTGGTTCATCTTCCAGACCTATGAAGCCCACGAGGACGACTGTCGCTGGCGCGCACCCGACTGGCATGTAACGAAGGTCATGTCGCGCGACAGCCACCAGAATTACCACCTCGGCTTTCGATGTTGTAAGGACATCGGCGCGGCCGCTAAGCCTGAGTCCGCGAGCGCGCCAGCGCCCTCGGCGAGCGCATCCGCCAATCCCCCCGCCAAGAAGAAGGGCAAGAAGCGCGCGAAGTAGGCGTGATAGCCTCGGGCCCATGGTTCGTGCCGCCCTGGACACCGCGCGCCCCATCCGCGAGGGTGAGACCCTCGACCTCGCCGCGCTCGAGGCCTATCTCGCGACGGCCGCGCCCGGAGCGATCGAGCCCCCGCTCGAGGTGCTGCAGTTCCCGAGCGGTCACTCGAACCTGACTTATCTGGTGAAGAGCGCCGCGCCCGGCGCCACACGCGAGCTCGTCCTGCGCCGCCCGCCTTTTGGCAACAAGGTAAAGAGCGCACACGACATGGGGCGCGAACACAGCCTCCTCGCGAAGCTCCACCCGCACTTCTCTCGCGCGCCGCGGCCCGTCGTATTGTGTGAAGACACTGCAATGTTGGGCGCGCCGTTCTATCTGATGGAGCGCATTCAGGGTGTGGTCCTGCGCAAGAAGCCGCCTGTCGGTGTCACCCTCGACGACCCGACGCTGAGCCGGTTGGGGGAGCTCTTCGTCGATACCCTCGTAGAGCTCCACTCGCTTGATTTGGAGTCCACCTCACTGCTCTCGATTGGCAAGCCCGACGGCTACGTCGAGCGCCAAGTCACCGGCTGGGCGAAGCGCTATCAAGACGCCAAGACCGACGAGGTCCCCGACATCGAGCGCGTCGCGACCTGGCTTCGAGATCACCTGCCGGCGAGCGGGCGCCCGTCGATGATCCACAACGACTACAAATACGACAACATCGTCCTCGGGCCGGAGCTTGACAAGATTGTAGGCGTCCTCGACTGGGAGATGTCGACCGTCGGTGATCCCATGATGGATCTCGGGACGGTGCTGTCCTACTGGGTAGAGGCAGGCGACCCCGATCCCATCAAGGCCTTCGCGTTCGGCCCTACGCACCTACCCGGCAGCCCCAAGCGCAGCGACATCCTCCACCGGTACGCGCTCGCGCGCCCGGGCGCCGTCCCCGACGACATGCGCTTTTACTATGCGTTTGCGCTCTTCAAGAACGCAGTCGTCGTCCAACAGATTTATGCACGCTATCAGCGCGGGTTCACGACCGACTCGCGCTTTCAGGCCCTGGGCTTCGCGGTCGGCATCCTGGGCGCCGCAGCCATCGACGCCATCGACAATGGTCTCCGCTGATTGCTTGGAGCTCACACGTGAATCGCACCCTCGACGTCCTCAGTTCGTATCTCGCCTCCGGGTTGACGCTGGGCGTCGGCTGGAATGTCACCGCACCCGCGCGCGCCCCGGAGCAGCTGCTCGAGCTCTACGAGTTCGAGCAATGCCCCTTCTGCCGCAAGGTCCGAGAGGCCCTGTCCGAGCTCGACCTCGACGCGAGGATCTACCCCTGCCCGCCGGGCGGGGAGCGCTATCGCTCTGTCGTGCGGCGGCTCGGCGGCAAGACGCAGTTCCCCTATTTGGTCGATCCGAATACGAACCGCGCGCTCTACGAGTCGGACGAGATCATCCAATATCTCGCGACCACCTACGGCGAGGGCTCGGTCCGGCGAATGCTGCGCGGCGGCTCTCTTTTGACAGCACGGTCAGCGCTCGTGAGCGCCCCTCGGCCCACGCGGCGTCGCGCCGAGCCCTCTCGCCTGCCGGAGAAGCCGCTGGAGCTCTATAGCTTCGAGGTCTCTCCTTATTGCCGAATCGCGCGCGAGGCCCTCTGTCGACTCGAGCTGCCCTATATCCTCCACAACGTGGCGAAGGGCAGCCGCAAGCGCGCCGCGTTCGTCGAGCTCTCGGGCAAGATGATGGTGCCCTTCCTCGTCGACCCCAACACCAACACCTCGATGTTCGAGTCCGCAGACATCGTTCGCTACCTCGAGTCCACCTACGGCGGCTGACCCGGTGTCCGACGACCTCGTCTTCCTTATTTGCAATAACAGCGTTATACCGTTTTGGCTGCTGCTGGTCGTGGCGCCGCGGTCGGTTTGGACGCGTCGGCTCGTCCACTCGGGGCTCTTCGCGGCGATGCTCGTGCCCGCGTATGCCCTCTTGCTGTTCGGCGACCAGCCAGGCCCACAAGGCGCGTCGTTCTTCAGCCTCGCGGGGGTCAGCCGCATCTTCACGACCCCGAAGACCATCATCGCGTGTTGGGTGCACTATCTGGTCTTCGACCTGTTCGTCGGGGCGTGGATCGCGCGAGACGCGGCGAGGCGCGGGCTCGCGCACCTGTGGACCATCCCGTTCCTGGTCGTTACCTTGCTGTTCGGCCCGATTGGGCTAGGGTCCTATATGTTGCTCCGAGCCCTCAAGTTGCGAGTGCTCACACTCGATGAGAGACCCGCTCAATGACCGTGAAGATCGCGCTCAGGAGCCAAGTGGAGGTGCTTATGAAATGCGCGGCGCATTGGATGCTGGCAGTCGTGCTCGTGGGTGCGGCGGCCTGCGGGGACGATGGGACAGGCGGCTCGGGCGCCAACGGCGCCAATGGTGGTAAGGGCGGCGCGGGCGGCGCGACCGGTGGCGGCGGCGCGGGCGGCGCAGTGGGCGGCGCGGGCGGCGGCGGTGGGGCCGTGGGCGGCGCGGGTGGTGGGACCATCGACTATTGCACTGAGAACCCGCAAGACCCCAATGCGTGCGCCGGCGATCAGACCTGTATGTGTGGGGGACCGGGCGGGCAGATTGTCTGTGAGTGCGGGGATCCGTGCATGATGGACACCGACTGCACGAACCCCGCTCAATCCATATGCTGCGGCGCTACGCCCAACACACCAGGGACGTGCACGTCGCCGTGCACGTGTCTCTGCGATTAGGCGTCTGCGACTAGCGCGCCCCCCCGACAAAGCACGATCGTTCGGTGAAAGTCGGGGCGGCGCGAGGGGTATATGACCTTTGCGGGGCGGTGAGTTTCACCGAACGACCGTGCTTTGTCGCGCAAACAGCGCGGGCGCGCCAAGCCGGTCTAGAGGTTCTCGAGCCAGCGGCGAGCGATGCCCGCGTACGCGGACAAATGCTCCTCACGCGAGCCCGATGTCGGTAGGCCGCTGAGGTCGAGCTCGAGATCGAGCACCGCTGAGCGCTCCTCGTCGCGCTCGATCATCGCGACGATCTCGGTCTGTGTTGCCGTGAGGGTGCGCGCGGCTGGCAGCGGCCCGAGCACGATCGCGAGCAGCGCGGCGTCCTCGTCGAGGCCCGCGCGCGCGGGGAACGCCACGGTCGCGGTGACCGCGTCGCGGTGCAGGACGAAGAGCGCGCGCGCGAGGAAGACCGCGACGGCCGCGAGCGCGAGCACAGGTCGCTGCCAAGGCGCGCCCGCGTCGACGACGCGCTCGGTAGCGAGCTCCGGCGGCACGCGGATCCAAATCGCGGTTCGGCGCCGGGTCGCGATGCTCTCGTCGCGCGCCCAATAGAGGAGCTCGCCGGAGGCCCAGCGCACCGCGAAGAGATCCTCGAGGAGATCGGCCTCGGGGGAGGACATCGCGAGCTCGGAGCTCACGACGCTCTCGAGCGAGCCCGACGTCGTGAGCGACGAGAGCCCACCCGTCGGGTAGGTGCCCGCGTCCTTGCCGCGCACCGCGCGCTCGCCGCGCCGCTTTCGTTTTCGTAGCGTCGCAGGGACGTGCTCGGCGATCGCCGCCGTCGCGTCCGTGAGCTGCCGCAGCGCGATGCGCGCAGCGCGGTTCTTGAGGTGTGGGGCGCCCTCGGCGAGGAGCACCTCGGCGGGGCCGACGAGGGGCGCGATGGCTCGCGCGCCGCGCGCGATGAGCTCGGAGCTCGCTGTCAGCTCGTGCTCGAGATCGGGCGCGAGCGGGAGCGTCAGCGCGGCGGCGATCTTCTCCGGCGCGGTCGCGAGCGCGCGTCGCAGCGCTGCGGGCGTTACGGGGTTCGCGTGCACGGGGGCTGCTCGCTGCGCGATCGTCGCGTCGAGCGCGCGCCCGATCAGCTCGGCGACGAGGCTGCCGGCCGCGTCCGCGCGCACGTCTCGAGGGTGCCGCGAGAGCGCGTCGCGCAGGAGCAGGATGCGATCGTTCGACGCGAGCGGCGCGACGAGCGCGTCGTAGGCCTCGCGCGAGACGTGGGTCGCGAGCGCTCGCGCGCGACCGACATCGAGGCGTGGCGGGAGCTCACCGAGCACGAGCGCGAGATCGGCGAGCAAGCCGAGCGGCGCGGCGCGACCGAGCTCGGAGGCCGCGCGGGTGACCGAGGGCGCGATGCGCGCGACCGCGTCCGGGTCGTTGAAATCGAGCAGCGTCGAGAGGCCGAGCTCGACGAGGGCGCGCGCGTCGTGCGCTCTCATCCCGCGAGGCCGAGCAGGCGCGGGACCTTGTCCTCAAGGCGATCGATCTCCTCGGGGGTCTCGCCGATGTACGAGAGGAGCGCGAGATCGCTGCTCTCGACCGCGCCGCCGTGCTTGAGCCACGCGTGCGTGCGGAGCAGGCGATAGAGCTTCACGACCTTGCGATCGCTCACGAAGACGCCGTCCTCGCGGACGAGCGTGCGGAGCAGGCGACGAAAATCGGCGAGCACCTCCTCGCGGAAGAAGCGGTGGCGATCGCGCTCGGTGCCGTCGGCGCCGCCGACGCGCGAGAACGAGAGGTTCAGGTAGCGGTGCGCCTTCAAGAGATCGGTGAGCGACGCGTGTCCCTCGGCCCAGGGGCGCTGCCCGAGCTCGCGGTGCGTCTGCGCGTCGAGCCCGAGATCCAAGAGCTCGGTGAAGTGGCGCTCCTGCACGGGGCGACAGGCGATCTTCAGGGCGAAGCGATCCTTCAAGGCGGCGAGGTCCGACTCCTCGGGGATCTCGTTGGTCGCCGCGAAGAGGACCTTCAGCCGGACCGGCGTCGGCACGCCGTCTTGGTAGAACTTGCGCTCGTTGATGACCGTGAGAAGAGCGTTGAGAATCGCGGAGTTCGAGCGAAAGACCTAGTCAAGGAACACGACGGTCGCGGTCGGCAGCTTGCCGCGATCGCGCCGCATGTAGCGACCGTCGCGCAGCGCCGCGAGATCGATCGGCCCGAAGACCTCGCCGGGCTCGGTGAACCGCGTGAGCATGTATTCGAAGTAGTCGACGTCGGGCACACCGAGCGCGTCGCGGACCTTCGTCACGAGCTCGCTCTTCGCGGTGCCGGGCTGACCGACGAGCAGGAGCGGCTCCTGCGCGATCGCCGCGACGACCATGAGCTCGATCACGCGCTCGCGCCCGACGAAGTACCGCGCGAGCGAGGTGGAGAGCCGCGTGAGGCGCTCGCGCAGCGCGGGGGCTTCGCGCGCGAGCTGTTCGTACGTGAGGTCGTCGACGTCGTTGTGCATGGGGTTCTTCATCGTCCTCGCGCTGCCTCGGCGGTGAAGGCTGCCTCGCGTTCGAAGATCCGCCTGCGCACCGTGCGCTCGTCGTCCTCGGCGAGGGAGCGGGCGCGGTCGCTCGCGCCGCGAGGCGCGAGGGACCACGCGATCGCGTCGGCGATCTCCACGGCCGAGAGGCAGAGGTGCGTGTTCGTGTTGTACGAGTCGGTCGCGCTCTTCCACAGCCCCGAGGCCGCGGTGACCGACGCGAAATCGCCCACCGTCGCGGCGATCGACGCGGCGCCGCGCGTGATGCGGATGCGCTCGGCGAGCGGGATGCCGACGGCCTCGGCGGCGGTGAGCGCGCTCTTCACCGCGGCGGCCGCGGGCGCGTCGTTGCCGAGCGCGACGACCGCGCTCACGAGCGCGAGCCAGCCCTCGATCGCGCGCGGGCCCTCGCGCGCGACGCGATCGATCACGGCGCCGAGGCGAGCGACGACGACCTCGGCGCGACCCGCGCGGGCGATCACGCTCGCGAGTCGAGAGAGCTCACGCGCGACCGCGCCCGTGGTCCCAGGCTCGCCGCTCTCGCAGAGCTCGAGCAGCCCGTCGACGGCGATCGCCGCGGCCTCGTCCTCGTCGAGCGCCGACGCGATCTCGGCGGCGACCGCGAGCGCGCGACCGCGTTGGTCGGAGGGCAGCGCGCGCGCGGCGTCGGTCACGGCGCGCGCGCGGGCGGTCGCGACGGAGCGCGGCGCGTGCAGGAGCGCGAGCGCGGCGGCACGCACGCGCTCGGCGCGCTGCGGGGGCGGCAGGGCCTCGAGGTTCGCGAGCGCGCCCTCGAGGACAGCGGCGGCCTCGCTCGGCAAGGTCGCTGCGGCGAGCTTCGCGACGAGCGCGGCGAGCTCGTCGCTCCTGTTTTCCCCGAACGTCGTGAAAGGAGCGCTGGTGGGGTCCGGCTCGAGGATGCGCGAGGCCTGCCGCACGCGATCGACTTTGTAGCGATCGAGCCGGCCGAGCGCGCCGTATGCAGCGGCGAGCTCAGCGCCGAGCGGTGTGTGATCGCTCGCGCCCTCGAGGGCCTGCTCGAGCCGCACGCGCAACGCCGACGTGAGCCAGGTGTGGACCGCGTCGTCCTTCGCAAAGGGCGGAGCCTCGCCCAGGGCGGTCGCGCGCGCGGCCTCACCGAGGCGCGCGAGCGAGCACGCGACCACGAGGCGGACGTACGCGAGCGTGCGCGTCGGGTCGGCCTCGAGCGGGCTCTTCGGGCGCTTCGTTCGCTCGAACATCGTGAGCGCGGACTCGAGGGCGCGGGCTCGCTCGCCGAGCCCGCGCGCGCCGGCGAGGCGCACGAACCGAGGAAAATCCCTGCCGATCGAGAGCCCACGCTCGAGCCGCGCGAGGGCGCGGTCACGCGCTCGAGCGAGGCCGAGCACGTCGTGGCTCGCGAGGCGCGCTTGGGCCTCGCGCGCGAGCCACGCCGCGCGCACGTCGAGCAGGCCGTCGCCCGCTGTGTCGAGCGCGGTCACGAGCGTGGCCGCGGTCGTGCCGCGTAGCGCGCGTCGATCGCCGAAGATCCCAGCCGCAATGAGGAGGCCGGCCTCGCGCTGCGGAGACTCGCGGAGCTCGGTCCACGCGGCGGCCGCGGTGTTCGCGAGCTCACCTTGCGCGTCGCAGACGACCCGCGCGAAGCACGCTGCAGCGTCGTGTGTGCGGCCCGCGGTCGCGTACGCGCGGCCGAGCGCGAGCCACGTGTCGAGCGAGGCGAGCGGATCGGGCGAGTCCGCTGCGGAGGCCTCGAGAGCCTCGAGGGTGCGCGCGTCGCCTGCTGTCGCGCTGGAGGGTCCATCTCTCCCCCCAACCAAATTTCTTCTTCTTCCACGCGCCTCCGGGGCAGGCTCGACCTCGATCGTGGGCGCAGGCTCGGGCTCGGGGGGCGCGCTGCGATCGGTGTCCGGTGCGCCCTCATGCGCTTCGCGTTCGGGACGCGCGCGTCGGGTGCCGCGGCGCTTGCTCAGCGGCTCGTCGTCGGGGTCGGGCTCGCGCGGGCGCGCCACGATGGGGAAGGGCGGTGGCTCGATGGAGACGTTCGCGAGCCACGGCGTGAGGTCCGCGCGCGCCGCGACGATCTCGACCCAGCGCGCGAGTGGCTGAAACGCTGTCTTAGCAACCGTGCGGACGACGACGCCGTTTTGGTGAGGCTCGAGCCAACGGAGCAGATCGTCCGGGCCGCCCGCGACGAGGCGCAAGCGATCGGCCGAGAGCGGCGGATGCACGGTGCTCGCGGCGGGCACATAGACGTCGCCGAGCTCGGGGATCGCGGCGAACTCCTCGGCGTCGACGAGCGCGGGCTCGCGACCCGAGGGCGGCGCGCGCAGCAGGATGACGGGGCTCTTACCGGCCATGCCTTGCGGGCCAACCTTTTCGCCCTTCGAAAAGACATGGCCCGCTGCATTTGGATCGTCACGATCGAGCGCGACGAAATCGAGCGAAGCGACGAGCGACTCGGGCGCGTCGCGGATGAGCAAATCGAGCGCGCGCTCGCCGTGTGAGCGAAGGAGCCAGAGCGTCGGCGCCGCGCGTCGCACCGCGCGAACGAGGCGCAGGTTGATCGTGCGGCGAGGCAGCTGAACGACGCGCTCGAAGCGCTCCGCGTCGGGCAGGGGCGCGAGGCGAAAGTCGATGTGATCGAGCGCGCGAACGAAGGGCTCGGGCGCGAGGAGCTCGACGGCGCCGCTCGCGTGCATGAGCGTGATCGCGGGCGGCGTCGGGCGCACGGCTGCGAAGAGCGGATGCGCGCAGCCTGCCTCGATCCAAGCGTCCTCGCGGCCGCGCGCGGCGGGGACGAACGCTCGCGTCGGGGAGCGATCGCGCTGGTCGAGCACGCGCCACGTGACGAAGAGCGAAGGCTCCGCGGCGCGCACGAGGCAGACCTTGCCCGCGGTCGAGAGCTCGACGCGTGCGCCGCCGAGCGCGATGAGCTCGGCCGCGAGATCGAGCGCGGACTCGGGCTCGGGGACGACGAAGAGCACCACCGACAGATCGGGCGCGGCGACCTCGTGGGGTGCGATCGCGGCGGCCCAAAACGGGGCCTCTCGCGCGATGGAAGGATCGAGCGCGCCGCGCTTGCGAGTCGCGCCGAGCTTCACCAAGCGACCGACGAGCTGCGTGTCGAGCGACGTGGCGTCGATGAGGAAGGCCTTGTCGTGGCGCGCGAAGGTGAGGGGCTGCGACGCGACGTCGGCCGGGACGAGCCCGGTCGAGAGCGCCGTGAGGAGCACCTCTTCGGACGAGAGCTCGAGGACCGTCATCGCTTGGCGGTCGCGCGCTCCCGCTCTGTTTGTTCGACCGCGGCGGGGGCCTCGGCGGCGGTGCCCTGCGGTCGAGCTGGCAGCTCGCGCGAGATGATGATCTGCCCGAGGTCGGCGGCCTTCAGCGCGCCGCCCTCGATGAGGCGATCGACGATGCGCCGATGCGCGTCCTCGTGCTCGATGGGCAGCGCGTCCTCATCGCTCACGTAGGTGATGATGACGTCCTTCTTGCCGGTCGACTTGTCGACCACTAGGCGAATCTCGACCTCGGCCACGCGGACAATCTACTCCATCTCAGCGGATGAGGGGCGCGAGCCGAATCGCGAGGACCCGAGCCGTGGCGCAACGGTGTCACCCACGCGGGACGTGGTGAGGACGCTCGGCAATGGAGCTCGTCCGCCCGCTTTACCGTCCAATGCGATGAACTCTCCTGAGCACGCTCGGCTCGATTGGGCTTCACGCGGGCAGAGCTCCAGCATATTCGGCCAACTCGAATGAAGCGCTACATCGCAATCGCCTGCTTGCTCGCGTGCGGTGGTGAGCCCGCAGCGCAAACCGCGCCCTCTGGTCAGAGCAGCGGGACGAGCGTCGGCTCGACCTCGGCGAAAGCGACAGTGAGCGTGACCGCGACGACGACTCAGAGCGCAGCAGCCCCCAGCGGGCCTTGGGCTGAGCTGCCGTTGGTCGCGGTCTGGCGCAAACATGGTACGCCGCTGCCTGCTCCCCCGAACGGGCCGCCGCCTCCGCCGGCGCTCGCCCTGCGATTTGCGGTCTTCGAGAGTGGGCGGTTCGTATTTGCCAATCCCGCGGACACCTGGGGAGCGCCCCTCCGTGAAGCGTTGCTCGACCAGGCCGCGATGAAGGCGCTCACCTCGGACCTCGAGCAGACAGGCGTGTTCGACCTGCCGGGGAACACCTATCTCGTGCCCGACGCGCCCGTCCTCGTCACGGTCGTGCGCGCTCGCGGTCGCGAGCAAATCCTCTATTGGGACGAGGTCGAGACCGCCAATTACGGTATCAACATCAACCCGAAGCCCCAGCACCTCGCGTTCAAGAAGGCTTGGAAGGCCGTCTCCGACCTCGTGCGCGCGCGCATCCCGACCGACAGCAAGCCCTTCAGCGCGCCCTTCGCGCCGCCGGAGACTTGGTATCTCAAGCCAGCAGTTCAATCGGAGTAGCGCAGCGCGCACCGCCCCGCGAGGGTCGCTATAGTGCGCGGATGGACGTCGCGAAGCTCATCCAGCTCCTCCGCAAGAAGCAGCACGACAAGGCCTTTCTACTGGCGCGCGAGACGCCAGCGCTGGTGAATGCTCCCATCCCCGACGAAGACGGGGAGACTCCATTCTTGTGGGCGCTGCGGTTCGGCGATTCGAAGTCGTCGCTCGAGCTCCTCGCGTTGGGGGCAGATGTGTCCTATCTCGACAATGAGGGCCTGACTCCCGTCGAGGTCGCGATCGACGGCTCGCCATACGCCACGCAGGCTCACGTCGATGCGCGCACCGAGATCGTCGCTGCGCTATTGGCGAAAGGTGCGCCGATGGGTGCGTCCGCGCTCGTGCGCGCCGCGAGCCTCGGCGCAGGCAAGGCGCGCGCGCTCGTGGCACTGCTAATCAAAGCGGGAGCTCCCACCGGCGTCGAGCGACGCGAGGGGGGAAGGGGCGACGTCTCCGGCGCCCCGCCGAGCTGGAGCTCGACAGAGGGCATAGTCGTCGACGTCGATGACATGACCCTCTTGCACCTCGCGTGCACGTACGATCTGCCGGAGGCGCTCGAGGCTGGGCTCGCGGCTGGCATCGATCCGAACGCGCCAGTCGCCGCCGGCTCTTTTGATGGTGGGAGCACAGCGCTGCATATCGCCGTAAAGAAGCGGCGTGACGCGATGGTGGCGCGGCTCATCGCAGCCGGCGCGGACCCCGAACGCAAGAACAAGCGCGGCGAGTCCCCAATGTCGCTCGCGACCGCAGCGCTCAAGAAGGTGCTCGCCGGTGGCGCGCCACCACCGAAGGCTGGCCCGCCCGCGAAGAAGCCGAAAGGGCCGGACGAGCTGCTGGCCGCCATATGGGCCGCACCGCGCGACAGCGCCGCCCTCGGGGTTTGGGCGGATTGGCTAACCCAAAGCGGGGAGGGCAGCCGCGGCGAATATGTGTCTCTCTGTCTTTTGCCGAAGCCCACCGCCGAACAGAAGAAGCGCGCCGCAGCCCTGCTCGCGAAGGATCGCGGCAAATGGCTCGGCGCCGCGCGCAAGCTCGTCAGCGAGTGGACCGACAGTGACACGTCGCCGGGGTTCGTGGCTCAAGCGACCGTCAACGTCGACAACCTCGTCGGTCAGTTTGACGCCATTCGCGCGCTGGGCCCCGAGCTCGTCGTACGCGTAACGCCCATAAAGACTCGCCTCCTCACCAAGAAGCTCGCGGCGCTCCCGCTCGGCAAGCTCTACGGCCTCTCCTTTTACAATACAGAAGGCACCTATTCGATGAACCGCGACTGGCTGGACGATACGTCGCTCGGCATCTTGGGGCCGTCGCTCGCTGGGTTGCGGGCGCGCGTCCTCGCGCCATGTATCCAGGCCAACCATGGCGAAGGCTTCACACCCAAGGCCCTCGCCCACCTCGCCACCGCCGGGGCGACGCTCGAGCAGCTCACCCTCGACTTCACCGGCAGTCGCCCCGAGAAGGACCTGCTGACTGCCATTCAGCCGAAGCTCTTCCCCAAGCTGCGCACCCTCACAATACGGGCTCTCGCAGCGCCTCAGCGCAAACCCATTAAAGCCGCGTTCACCGGGACGAACGTGGAGGTCACCTTCGAGGCGTAGTGGATTATCAGACCCCGTGGTGCTGCTCGAGGGCCTCTCGCGTGGCGTCGTCCACCTGCCCTGTCTCGGGGAGACCCTGATCCCGCTGAAACGCAGCCACCGCGGCCGCGAGGCCTTCGACGCCGATTGCCACCGAATAGCCGAGATTCCTGAGCCGGCCCGCGACGCCCGTAGGCTCCGAGATGGGGTCGAGGTGCCCAATCAGGACAGGGAACTCGAGAGGCTCGTCCCCGTCGACGAACACGCGGACTTGGGCGTGCGTCTGGTGGACGCTGACCAACGCGTCGAGGACCCCGTCGCCGTCGGTCCGCCCCTCGACGGGGCGCTTGGCTCCGCTGCTCACGACCTCGAACCGCTTATTGGCGATGGCCTTGCCGTCGGGCTGAACGAGCTTCAGCCGCACATGCGTCTTCTGCACGCGGACGCGATACTTCGCGGTGCCGCCGGGGGAGAACGACACGGGCTGTCGAGTTTGTTCGGGGACATCCACCACGTCCCCCGGAGCCAAGACATTGGCGTTGGGCCTGGCTTGCGCCAGCGCCTTGTTCTCTTGTCGGGCCATCAGAGACTCAGCGCTGAGCCCATAGCGTGCGCCAATGCTGGCAGCACACTCCCCTTGACGGACGATGTGTCGCGGCACGCGGAGAAGACTACGCTGCAGAGCAACCTGAAGCAACGGCTTTGGCGGATGTCACCAGCCATTCGCCGAAAGCACTGGGTTGTCCTGGAAGATGACCCGGCGCATCTGGGAGATATGCACGCCACAGAGCTCCGGGCCATCCATGCACGCCGTGCCGTGAATAAGCTCGCCCCTGCGCCGAATCGTTTGCACGTACTTTGCGTTCATGGCGCAGGAGTGCACCCCGTGACGGTAGCTCCAATGCCCGCAATAGTGCGGGGTGTTGATGGAATGGCTGAACTCGTGCACGGTGACCAGCGCAACCAGATAGTCGAAGTCCGCAATGGGCGGCGGCCACGGACTGGAGTCGCGGCTTGGGGTGCTGGCTCCAGACTCAGCGCTATCCGCGGGTTCACGGGCAAACGCACTCTGGCGCGTGAGGATGACGAGCCCGCCGTCGAACCGGCCAGCGTTCAGTCCAACGCTCCAGCCCAGCGGCCCCGTGCTCTCACTGGGTCCAGGCCACATGAGGTGGACCGTCGCAGGCCCTTCCCCCACGTAGTCCGCCGGATAGAGCTGGAGCCACTCATTGCGCTCATTCCTCGTATCCAAGTCCTGATTGACATCGAAGCGAGGGAGGAGCCACTGGGGGTCAACCCCGATTCTGTGGGAGAGAGGTGAAACAGCGGCGGCCCTTGGGGCGTTCCTCAGCGCCTCGACCTGCTGCAGCGTCAATGGAGAGACCTCGCCCTCCACGACATCGAACCCAATGGTGTCCTCTCCCCAGGTGACCCCAATCGTGCCGCCACCCTCGAGCAACTGCACGTCGGGTGTGCCGGGGGGCATGGGCGGTATGAGGATGCGCGAGACACCACCGGGCGCACCCTCCACGTAGGCTTGGCCAATCCACTCCCCGCCAGGCCCGCTCGTACGCACGCGCGGATGCAAGAGAAGCGCAGCGGCCAAGGCAAACCAGCCGGGCTGTCCGCGGTGTGGGAACAACTCCGGCTCAGCCACGAGCAGCCTCGTGGCGCGCCTCGATGTTTCTGTTTCAGCGTTGTAAGCGAGATGGCGATCCCGCATCCAATCGGCGCCGGGCCCCGCTTCACCTTCGGCGGCGCGTGCCGCGTAGCTGTCCGCGCCCTCGGGCACGTCCCTCACCCCGTGATCGATGAAGTCGAACTGGAAGCAAGCGGGCGCCACGTTTTGCGCGATGCGTGGAAACGCGTCGGTGAGGGGCACCGACCCCGTGAGAGCGCCATAGTCGACCTCGATGAGGTGCCAGGTCGTGAGCATACCCGTGACGTACTCCATACAATGGATGGTCTCCTTGGTGCTCACGCTGACCTCGACGACCAGGCGGTCGCCAGAATGGTTCGGACAGTGTAGTCGCACGCGACTCGTATCATTGACGATAGCAGTCGCGGCCGAGGTCTCGTCGACGTCGGTGAGGTCGAAGCCGGCAATAGCCTCCCAGGCTTGGGCTGGTATGACCTGGCCCAGGTTGGGCTCCCACCGCGGCCCCGCGACGGGGAACTGCGACTGGGTGGCTACATAGGGGTGATGCAGCGCGTGCCAGGCCTCGGAGCGGACGTCAGGGTGGTCGGTTACAGGATCGTCAGGGGCAAAGACTCGCCACGTCATCTTCGCGTCGGCCGGCAGCTTGCCCCGCACCATCGTCACCTTCGCGGTGAGGACGATGGATTGGTGGCGTGACAGCCAGCGCCCCTCATTGTCTCGATTGAGGAAGATGCGCCCTGTGTCGTCTCGATCGAAGTACGCGCGGCGCGGGGCCGAGAATCGGTGCTCCCAATAGAGCCCTTCGGGCGTGGTCGCCTCATGTCCCTCTCTCGTGTTGATGGTCGCGCTCGCTGCCGCGGCCCCGAGCGAGCCAGCCCCAGACCCGCCACTCGCGCGAAAGTCCTTGGCGTCGTCCGTTGAGCTCGCGTTCCGCCTCTCGCGCCAACGCAGCGGCTGGCGGGGCTCGTGCAAGCCCGCAATGTCGGTAACCTCGAGCACGGCGACGGGGAGCGTCGAGGGATTGATGACCAAGGTGTGGGGTGGCGTGTCCCGCGCGCTGTCAGCAGACTGTGGCTTCGTGGACTTGACGGTATAGCGAAGCTTGAGCTTGGTGCCGCCAGACGTGGCCCTGAGCTCGACCACACCCGCGGCCTTGACCGGGGGCAACTCCAGCACTGTCTCGATGCGGCTGATGGACCTCTGGGCGTCAGCGTTCTGGTCCGCCCAAACCTCGACCACCAGCGGGACGCGTAGCACGTCCTCATCGGCGCGGAACTGTCGCTTGAAGAGCCATCGCGGCCGCTTGCGCTTGCCGTCCGTGCGCTGGTCCTGGGTGAAGTCGAAGCTCGTCTGGGACTGCTTCAAAGGCTCGCTCCGCCCGAAGAACCGCTGGCCGATCTTCGCGACGAGATAAAACGCAAACTCCATGTAGGCCTCGGGGTCGGCGTTCGGCCCCGTGTCTCGCGGCTCATGCGGGTTGGGTGGAATACCGTCCAGTGACAAGAGCTCGATGTGGATGACGGCGACGTTCATGTCCAGGCCTCGTGGAGCTCTCGCCAATTCAGGCGCGCTCGGCTTCTGCCATGTCGGGGAACTCGATCTGCCCGCTCGTCTTCGCGTAGACGGTGGCCTTGCCCGCGTCGTCAAGCACACCCGTGATCTCGGTGCCGTCGTCGAGGACCAACCTATAGCGCTCCCCAGGCACGGCGTTACCGTCCTGATCCACGAGCTCGATCGTCGTGGTCTCGGCCTCGTCCGCCGTGAGATCGTCCGTGGCACGGTTGGGGGAGTTCAACAGAATCTTTGCGCCGTCGACCTTCACCTCGGCGCCGAGTCCGATGCTCGCCCCGGACGAAACGATGACAACCTTGTCATCACTCACTACCTGGAACAAGGACTTGGTCTTGACCTTGGCCTCGCCGTCCGCCAAGAGGACGCGTGAGTCCTTGCCGCGCAGAGTGACAGTGTCCGCGGTGAGCTCGATGGCGTTCGCCGTCATGCGGATCGCGCTCGTGCCGCACCTCAGCACGACCTCTTTGTCGGAGTCGAGGTCCAGAACCTCGCTCGCGCTCAAGTTCGCCGTGCCCTCGACGCGCGTCGCGAGCGAGCGCTTGGCGTCATGTCGGCCCACCACGACGCTGGCCGAGCCACGCAGATCGCCTGTCACCCCACCGTGCGCCGTCAATACAGCCTCACCCATGATCTCACGGAAGTCGTCGTGCTCGACGCGCACGCGCCTGTCCCCACTGACATGTTCGTCGAGGTCGCGCCCCACGATCACGTTGCGGTGACCGCGCACATGGATGCTGTCGTCGCCACCGATCTCGGCCGCGCGGGTGCCGCTCGCCACTGTGCGGTCGACGCCCGAGACGGCCCGCGTAGAGTCTCCGTCGACGCGTGTGTTGTCGCGCCCCAATACGATTGTGTTGCGGTCGCGCTCTACGTGGGTATCGAGATCGCGCTGCGCCCGCATGAACACGCGCTCGGCGCCCGTCGAGTCCTCGAATGAGAGCTCGTTGAACCCGTCGCCGTCGGGGGTGCTGCGCGTGCGAAACCCGCTCTTGCTCTTGTCCCGCGGCAGGGGGAAGGCTGGTGGCGACGCGGCGTTGTACACCGCCCCGAGGACGATGGGTTTGTCGGGATCGCCAGCCTCGAAGGCGACCACAACCTCCATCCCGACGCGAGGGATGAACTGTGTCCCCCAGCCAGCCCCGGCCCACGCCTGCATAGTACGGATCCACCCGGTGCTGCTGGACGCTGGATGTCGGCGGTCCCAATGGAAGCGAACTTGGATCTCCCCCCGACCATTGACGTGTACGTCGTTGCTGCCAGGGCCAACCACTGTCGCGGTCAGGCAGACTTGGACGACCCGGCGCGACGGTCGTTTTGGAATGTAGACCACCGAGGCGGGCACGGCCTCGAACTCGGCGATATGGGCGCCCTCCTTGGCTTCCCCGAAGGCTTGCCCTCCCCGGTGACGAACAGCGACAATGAGATAGTCGCCGGAGAGCTCGGGGTGGTCCTCGAGTGTAAACGTGGCCCCCGCAGTGAAGCGCACACTGCTCGCGCTGCCCGCGCCACGGCGTGCGTCGCGACGAGCCTGTCGCAACATGCGGGCAGGCTCCTCGTGGGTGGACTCCCACGCACCGAAGAGATGGCGAGCGCCGTGCTCATAGAGCTCCAAGTCCGCAGGCTCCGTCAGCTTATCCTGAGCGTCGATCGCCAGCTCGCTCGCGACCTGCCGCACGGCATGGACGACGGTGTGCTCCTCCTCCGGAGTTGTTACAGAACTGTCATCGCTGCCAGGTGAAGGCGCGTTCGCCAGCGCCACGGTGGACTCGAGCGGCGCGCGCGGCTTCTGCGGGTCAAAGTCGCGGAAACGCGCGCGCGTCGCCCGCACGCTGCGCGTCAGCTCGAACGAGCTCACGAGCTCATCCTCACGGCTCGAGAGCCCCCCCGCTTCGCTGTAGTGAACGACGCTGTCGTCTCCGATTGAGGCGTAGCGCGAGCTGTCCGTCAGGACGATCCGCTCGGTCCAATCGACCTCTCGCCGAGCCGCGTCCTGCGTCTCGACTAGACCGAGCCACCGATCCTCGGCAGCGTTGGGCGTGAGCTCAGGGGTCCGAAAATACCAAAGGAGGCCGTTCTCGGCCGCGAGACGCTGGACGAGCTCCAGGTCTGTCTCGTCATATTGGGTCAAGTAGTCACATACGGGATAGGTCCCGCTCAGGTTGGTCGCGACCGTCACCCCGACCGACGCGAGCACCGAGGCGACGACGCTCGGCGCGCTCTGCCCACGAAAGATACGCGAGCCGCGACGCTGGGTGAGGAGCGAGACGCGTGGGCTCAGCCGAAGCGTATATTGGTGCTCCCCGAGGTCCCGCTGGACGCCGACGCTGCGCGCCCCCTCCGCACGGATCTGCGTGATGATCCCCGGCACGTGCCGCACACGACCGCGCGACCGCATGGCCAAGAGCGCCCGCTGCGCCAAGAGCTTGCGCTCGAGCTCCTCGCGCGCGACCGGCGCTGTGATGGTGATGTCGAATCGAAACGGTTTGGAGACAGCCTCACGGCCGCTGACGGATTGGACGGTGAGGGTCTCAGGCCCAAAGGAGCCTGCGCGCAGAGCATAACCGACACTGGGAGAGGTCATGAGCTCGAGTCCGAATCTGGAGGGAGGAGGAATGAGAGGAGACGGCCAGTTCACCAGCCCAACGAGGCAAGAACAGGGTTGTCCTGAAAGATGACGCGGCGCATTTGGGAGATGTGCATGCCGCAGAACTCGGGACCCACTCGACCGCCGCTGCCGTGGACGAAGGCTCCCTTGCGGCGAACCGCTTTGACGTAATGGGCGTTCATCGCGCACGAGCGTGTCCCGTGCCGATGACCCCAGTGTCCACAATGATGATGAGAGTTTACTGAGTGGCTGAACTCATGGACGGTCACGATCGCAACCAGAGAGTCGAACCCGCCGATGGGCGGTGGCCACGAATCCTCGTCGGCATTGGCGACTAGGTCGTCGTGCGTCATGGCTTGCGTCACGCGAAACCGGTCCTCCCGCGTGAGGATGACGAGCCCACCATCAAACCAGTCGGCCGGACCGCAGCTCCATCCCAGGGGCCCACCGCGCTCACGTGGCCATAGGAGATCGACGATGGCAGGACCCTCTCCGACGTAGTCCGCTGGATAATAGGTGAGAAAGTGCTCCGGTGCCGCGTCATAACCCTCGTTGATGTCGAAGCGAGGGAGGAGCCATTGTGGCTCGACTGCGATTCTATGGGAGAGGTCCGTTCCAGTTGGCTTCTTGCCGTCCTTGCTCAGGGCGGCTACTTGCCAGAGCGTGAGCGGCGAGACGCCATCGCTCCTGACTCCGAACCTTATGACATCGTCGCCCCAGTGCACCGCGACTTCGCCACCGCGGCTCAAGTCTGCAACGCCTGGCATGCCGGGTGGCATGGGCGGCACGAGCAACTGCGACTCCCCACCAGGGTTGCCGTCCACGTGCGCTTGACCAGTCCACTCGCGGCCACGGGCGCCTTTACGCAGGGGCGGGTGCAAGAGAAGTGCAGCGGCCAGCGCAAACCAGCCCGGCTGCCCACGGTGGGGAAACAACTTGGGCTCGTCGAGGAGCAACGAGACCGTGCTATTGATATGTCCTTCAGCGTCGTTGTAGGCGAGGTGGCGGTCCTCCATCCAGTCGGCGCCGGGCCGCGACTCTCCCTGGGCGGCGCGTGCTGCGTAGCTGTCTGCGCCCGTGGGGACGGGCATCACCCCATGGTCGATGAAGTCGAACTGGAAGCAAGCGGGCGCGATGTTCTGGGCCACGACCGCGAAAGCGCCGGTGAGCGGCAGCGC
This sequence comes from Polyangiaceae bacterium, assembly GCA_046351325.1. Classification (GTDB taxonomy): domain Bacteria; phylum Myxococcota_A; class Polyangia; order Polyangiales; family Polyangiaceae; genus Xiheicaenibacterium. The sequence continues at coordinate 881,781 of JAXLYR010000004.1, forward strand.
ACCCTCGAGAGCGCCATAATCGACCTCGATGAGGTGCCAGGTCGTGAGCATTCCAGTGACGTACTCCAGGCAAAGGATGGACTCTTTGGTCCGCACGCTGACCTCGACGACGAGGCGGTCGCCGGAGTGATTCGGGCAGTGCAGCCGCACGCGGCTCATATCGTTGACGAGGGCGGTCACCGCGGAGGTCTCCTCGACGTCGGAGAGCTCGAAGCCGGCCAAAGCCTCCCAAGCCTGGGCCGGGATGACCCGCCCCATGTTGGGCTCCCATTGTGGGCCCTCGACGGGGAGTTTCGACTGGGTAGCTACATACGGGTGATGCATGGCATACCAAGCCTCGGAGCGCACCTCGGGGTGATCGGTTACAGGATCGTCAGGCACAAGGACCCGCCATTGGATCTTCGCGTTGGCGGGCAACGCACCGCGCGCCATCGTGACCTTCGCGGTGAGGATGATGGATTGGTGGCGTGACTGCCAGTCCCCTGCGTGGCCCCGATTGAGGAAGACGCGCCCCGCGTCGTCTCGATCGTAGTCGGCCCGCCGCGGCGCGGAGAAGCGATGCTCCCAATAGAAGCCTTGCGGCGTTATCGGATCATGGCGCTCCGTCTTGTCCTTTTGCGCGTCCATCGCGACGGAGTCTGCGCTCGAGGATTTGGAGCGCTCGCCCGCGCGGAAGTCAGCGGCCTCATCTTGGGCGGAGGCGGCCCTGGGAGCGCGCCAGCGAAGAGGCTCGCTGGATGGGATCCACGGCTCGTGCAAACCCGCAATGTCTGTGACCTCGACGACGGCAGTGGCGGGCGTCGAGGCGTCAATGACGAACGTGTGCGGCGGAGTATTGCGCGCACTCTCCGCGGGAGGGAGTTTGGCCGACTTGACCTCGTAGCGCAGCTTGAGTTTGGCAGCGCCAGACGCGGCCGCGAGCTCCACCGTGCCCGCGCCTTTTACTGGGAGCAACTCCAGCGTGGTCGCGACGCGGCAAACCGACTGCGGCGGGTCGGCGCTCTGGTCCGCCCAGACCTCCACCACGATTGGGATGCGAACCACCTTATCGCCAGTACGGAACTGCCGTTTGAACGCCCATCGAGGTCGCTTGCCCGTGCCAGCCGCGCGCTGGTCCGCAGTGAAGTCGAAGCTCGTCTGCCCTTGTTGCAAGGGCTCGCTGCGCCCGAAGAACCGCTGCCCGATCTTCGCGACGATGAAACGGGCATACTCCATGAAAGCTTCAGGGGCGTCACCTGCCCCCGAAGGCTGGTTTGCCCCAGCGCTGGCCGGCTCGCTCGGGATGTTGTCGAGCTTCTCCAGCACTATCTCGAAGACACAGACGTCCATGCGCCAAGACCTCGACGATCGGCTCGTGCGCGAGCCGATCCCATGGCGTGATAGGAGCCTTCGCCGACCTCATTGTCAACGAGTTCGACGGGCTGCAGACCTCGTCAGTCCCCGAGGGACTCGGCGAAATGTCGAGGCGGCATCTTTTGTGGTCACCACCTCTCCCCATTCACCGAGTATGTCGGGCGGGCAATCCAAGCTTCGCCGGAGTCGATAGGTGGCGTGAACAAGCAGAAGAAGACAACGGCCATCGCAGTGGTCACGCTCCAGCTGACGAAGCTGACAGATCTGTCATCGCACCTCACCGCGGGCGCGTCCGCCGATGGCCCCTATTGGATTGCATGGATTGGCAACGCGCCGAACCGGCGCTTCATCGGTCGCAGCAAACCTCTCGCGTGTGGTCAGACGGAGTACGACTTCGGCGAGGAGCCGGAGCGCTGGGTCTTCAAGACGAGGCTCGTCGCAGACACAAGCGGCTTCGGTGGGGTCCCCATCTCGCTTTGGCTCCACTCGGACCACGACATCGATCCACCCGAGGGAGAGCTCGTCATCGACAGCATCCTCCCGATTCCCTCACGCTCGGAGAGTTCGACGAACGTCTTGAAGGCTCGCTCCGGCTCTGCCGCGCTCGAGGTGCAACTCACCACCAAGGTCGCTGGGCTCGCGTGTGGTCCGCTCGCGCCGCGAGACTCCGCGCCGTCTCGCGTTTGCCTCGACGTCCCTAAGAACAGGGCGGTCGCGCGCGTCGACATAGAGGAGATCCTCGGAGTTCACGAGCCGGCGAAAGCCAGCTCCCCCGAGCTATGGTCGTACAGTCGGCCGCGCCTCTCGGGCTACGGACGTGACGAGCTCGGGCGCGTCTACCTGAACCGCAAAGAGTCCGGTGAGTGGCGACCGCGCGAGCAGGCGATCCAGCTCACCGCCAAGGTCGCGCTGTTGGAGGGAGCGCAAAGCGCGCTGGAGGGCGCGACCATCGAATGGACGGTACGCGTCCCTGACGATCGTGTAACCGAGAACGCCAGCGTGCGGGTTGAGGCTCTGAAGGCCTTCCGCAACCCGCGATCGGACGCGCCACCCAAGCACCCTCCCAAGGGCAAGCCGTGGCCTGGCAACCACGGAGCGACCGTGCCAGCACTCCCATGGGAGAACGTCGAGGGGTTTGCTATGTCGGATGTTACTGACATGTCAGCCAAGACGGCGCTGGTCGGTGACCTCAGCCGTGTGCGGCTCCATTGCCCCAACCATGCTGGGGATCGCCTCATCGTTCAGGCGACGGTGCGCTCGGCCTCGGGAGAGCTCATCAGCATAGAGGATGTGACTGGCACTCTGACGATGTGGCAGCGACTCGATGTTCAATACCGACCGCTGGAGCGGCCGACGCCCGAGGACCCCGAGGACGAGCGGCCCCTGCAAGCCTATTCGCTCGTCTCGACCTTCGACGTCGTCAACGAGGGCCTGGCCCCTGCGTGCGTACAGTTCGACTTTCACCTCGAGGCGAGTCGCCCCATCCCGCCCAGGGCCTACGCAGAAGGTAGCGCGACCAACCCGCCAAAGGGCTGGGACCGTGACACCGAGCTCGCGTACGGGATAGAGGCCTATGAGAGACCCTTTGACGGCCTCGTGTCCGACGGAGAGATGTTCGACAGGAAGAACGAACCGGGCTGGTTTCTGCTCGCCGCCGCGTTCGCGCCGTGGCCCTACAAGGCCCGCAAGCCGCTCCTCCCCGGAGTGATGGAATGGACGGGGACTGCGCGTGTAGTCATGGCGGCGGGTGAGGGGGCGATCATCTTGCCAGATGAGCTGCTCGCCCTCGAGAAGGAGAAAAGCCAGAAGCTCAACGTGGGCCTCGTCGAGGTCGTGTTCGGGGAGCCCCAAAACGAGAAGCTGCGCTTTGTCGTCGATGCGCGTCACCGCGACGCGCTGATCTTGGGGCGGCACGAGCTCGTCGAGGACTTCGATGTCGGCGACGGTGACATCGCCCGGATCACCCGCAAGAACGAGAAGACGTATAAACTGTATGACTACTTCGCGCTAGCCGAGCGCGTGCAGGTGACCCTACGCGCGCTCCGAGGGCATGAGACGATCGGCGCGAGTCCACTCCGCAACGGTCGCTTCGCGGGACAGCTCATCATCTTCACGTGGTACGTGAACCCACCCGAGAACGACCCTGCGCTGTTTGCTCGAATCATGATTCACGAGCTCTCTCACGCGCTCGGGGTGCCGCACCTCTGCGGCCATTGGGCCTACCGGCACGGCGACGGGTCGTGTCAGATGAACTACTGGACACACGCCGTTCGGCGGAATGGCGCCTTCATCAAAGGGTCCGTCAAACGCAACATTGGCCAGCTCTGCGGACTGCATATCTCGCAACTCCGGCGAGCGAGCCTGCCTGATAATCCGAATTTCAGCGGAGACAAACAATGGCGGAAGTGAGCGACGCGCGCGGTAGCGAGCCTCACCTCGGGGATCTCATCTCGCTCGAGGTCGAGCACGCGCCAGACCAGTTCTTGGGCTGTCCGTGGTGGGCGGCGTGGGTGGTGCGCTCCACCGATCCGGAGGTCACGTTCTATTCGCTGGTTCTGCCCGACGAGCGCGGGACGCACGGGGCGCTCGGCGTACAGCTCGAGGCTCCGGGCCTCTCCCACCTCGACCATCCCCCCGCGCTCCCGAGCGGCTTGCACACCGTGGAGCCCGGCTTTGACCTCGAGGGGGGAGAGGTTCGGCGAGGTTTGGTCGACGTAGCGAGCTTTATGCCGACAGGATTGTCACCCGGCATGTATGAGGTCCGGCTCTCCTATATCGGTAAACCGCATTTTCGCCCCGCACGGAGCGTCCCGACTACGCTGCGCCTCCTCAGCCCGCCGACAGAGGTTTGGTCCTATGTCTCGGCGCTCCGCCCCATGCGCGACGCTGAGGGCAGCTGGCTTGCCGTTTGTGGGCGCCTTGTCCAGCGCGGTGTTGCGCCGCCGTTGCCGCCAAGCCATCCCTTGGCGTGGCCCATGTTGCTCGCGCGCTCCACGGTCGACCCTGTGGCCTTTGCGAGGTTGCCTGGCGCGACGTTTCAAGGCTGGTCTGCGCCGCTCCGGCCCCATGTCCGACTGTTGTTCATCCAATGGCTTGTAGCGAATGGCCAGGTAGCCCAGGCCCGCGTCGAGGCCGGGGCGCTGCGTCGTGACAACGCGGGCCTGTCCCACGCGCTGGCCGAATAGGCTATCTCCGCTACGAGCGGCTTCGGCACCGCCAGCAAGTCGGCGTAGTTGGCGCGTCGGTGGGCCGCGGCGGTCATGGTGAGATATTACTCCCAGGATCGCGTTGGTGCGACGTTCGTCAGACGCTCCGTAAGCCGGGTACCCGAGATCCGTTCTCAACGAGTCCACCCATGAGCTTTCATCTTCGATTCCTCAGCCTCGCCGTCGTCACTCTCCTCGGTTCGGGGTGTGGCGCGAGCTCCCGACCCGCGAGCATCGCCGACTGGCAGAGCTGCATCGTCGCCCCCGGCGCGATTCACGGGGGGGTTGAATCCGTCGTGGACGTCATCCCCACGCCAGGTCACGCCGTTTGGCACGCTGGCGCCGAGTGGGGCAGGAGCGCAGTGCGCACCGAATACCAGGCCGGCGATCTGTTGGTCGAGCTGCCCCAGGAGCTCACCCGAGGCACTAAGCTGCAAATCAACGCATCGACTCCCGCGCTGTACCGTGAAGGCGGGGAGGCCGTGAGTTACCAAGTGGAGGCGCTCGAGGGGACTATCACCGTGACCACACTCACGACGGACCGAGCAACGCTCGAGGTGGATTTGCGTGGAACCCCGACGAAGGACGCGGCCCAACGCGGCCCTCTCACCCTGAAAGGCACTGTGACCGCCCATCGGAGAGCGCAGCTAGCCGATTGTCGCTAAGGTGTTGCCCAGGGATAGGGCGGGCACTTCGACTGGATCTCCATCACGGTGGTCTCATCGCCCCCCGATCGATAGAGGACGTTCGTTGTCCCTTCTACACCAGCAATCCAGATGTCGCCCTCGTCCCGCGCCCAGAGCCGCATTGGGTTGAAGCCAGTCGGCAAGACCACACGCTCGAACTGTGCGTCGGGGCTCATGTACCATACCTCGCCCTGGTGGACGTCATAGGCAACCATCCAGCGTCCTCCTTCGGGGTCGCCAGAGATGCTGTTTACTGGTAGTGAGAAGGGTGGGGGAATGATGCTGATGTCTTGGCCGTCATAGCGAGCTATTTGCTGCGCTCCACGCTCATACAACGGGCCAACGACCACATCCGTGCCTGAAACAGCATCGAGCACTGCGCCAAATATCCCGCTGTGCGGTATTTTCAAAAACGTCGACTCGCTGTCAGGGTAGCGCAATACGGCAAAGTAGGTGGAGAGGCCGCAATCGAGGGCTGCGTAAATCGAACCGCTCGCCTGCTTTGGGCAAGCCGGCACCGCAGCGAGTTCTCCGTTGACACAGGGCGCGGGCAGCTCAAAGCGGGAGCGGCCGGCTCGCTCATTGGGGTCAAAGATGAGTAGTCTCGTCTCAGCCCTCCGCGGTCCGTCTTCGCACCGGCGCGTGCGAAAGGTGTCGTCGATCATCGTCTCCCTGCAGCCGGAGGTATAGGACTGAAAGAGCCAGCGATCAGGTGGAAAGGGAACGATGGTGCCTGCGCTCCAGAACTTTGGCGGCGTCCACTGTGTCTTCCATTTTCCTCCCTCGAGCGAGTATAATCGTTCTTCAACTCCGTCAGCGGCGCTCACCCAGAGTTCTTGAGCGCGCGCAGCGATGGTATTCGGCGAGCCTACTTTGCACCAGTCGACCAGGTTGTTGAAGCGGCGATCGACCTTCACGCCCTCGGCGCGGAGCTCAAGAAATACTTCCCTGCTCACGACAAAAGCGGAGTCACCGCTCTTGTAGAGCCTGAAGTCGTCGGCGCTCCTCGCCACGAGGTGGAGTGGGAGCGTCCGCTCCACGGGTGGTGCGGCGACAACGGGCCCCTGCGAGGGTGTCGCGGACGCGGAGACGGCTGCGCTCGCGACGCTTGGCTGCGGGGATGCTCCGCTGGACGCAGTCGTCGTGTCCGCGTGCGGCGCGGGGCTACACGAGAAGGTCAAGCCCAGCAAGGTTATCGTCGAGCGCATCACCACCCCCGCGCTTTCAGGATAGGGTTGTCGCTCAGGTAGCATCTAAACCAATCTCTCGACAGGGGTGCTAAGGTGTTGCCCAGGGATAGGGCGGACATTTCGACTGGACCTCCATCACGGTCGTCTCATTGCCCCCCGATCGATAGAGGACGTTCGTTGTCCCTTCTACGCCAGTAATCCAGATGTCGCCCTGGTCCCGCGCCCAGATCCGCATTGGGTTGAAGCCAGTCGGCAAGACCACACGCTCGAACTGTCCGTCGGGGCTCATGTACCATACCTCGCTTTGAGGAGGGTTATTGCCAACCATCCAGCGCCCTCCACTGGGATCGCTGGTGATGTCGTGCACGACTAGGGAGAACGGCATGGGAACGACACTGAGATCTTGACCATCGTACCGGACCATCTGCTGCGTGTGGTGCTCATCCCACAGCGCGGCGACGACCACGTCGGTGGCTGAGACTACATCGAACATCGGGCTGAATGCCCAGCTGCGGGGTATTCGTAGAAGCGTCGGCTCGTCCTTGGGGTAGTGCCATATGCCAAGGTGGTTACCGGGTTTGCAGTCGAGGGCTGCGTAGATCGCTCCGCTTGCCTGGTCTGGGCAAACTGGCTCCGCGGCGAGCAGTCCCTCAGCGCAAGCGGCGGGCAGTTCGAGGCTGGTGCCACTGGATGGCTCGTTGGGACCGAAGATGATCAGCTTCGTCTTGGCCTTCCTCGGCCCGCCTTCGCACCGGCGCATGCGAAAGGAGTCGTCGATCATCGTCTCCCTGCAGCCTGGCGTATCGGACGCGAGTAGCCACCTGTCAGGTGGGAACGGGACGACGCTATCGGCGGCCCAGAACTTGGCTGGCGTCCACCGCGTCTTCCACTTCTTCTTTCCCTCGAGCGAGTAGAGGTGTTGCTCGACGCCGTCAAAGGCTAATACCCACAGCTCGTGACCGCGGGAAGCGATAGCGTGCGGGGCACCGTACAGCTTGCACCAGTCCACCAGGTTGTTGAAGCGGCGATCGACCTTCACGCCATCGGCGCGGAGCTCGAGAAATACTTCCCTGTTCACGACAAAAGCGGAGTCACCGCTCTTGTAGAGCCCGAAGTAGTCGGCAGTCGTCGCCACGAGGTGGAGTGGGAGCGTCCGCTCGATAGGGGGTGCGGCGACAGCAGGCTCTTGCGAAGGTGTCGCGGACGCGGAGACGGCCGCGCTCGCGACGCTCGGCTGTGGTGAGGCGCCGCTGGACGCAGTCGTTGTGTCCGCGTGTGGCGCGGGGCTACACGACCAAGTCAAGCCCAGCAGGGCTATCGTGGCGCGCATCACCACCCCCGCGCCTTCAGGATAGCGTTGTCGCCCAGGTAGCATCTAATCCAATCTCTCGGGCGGGGGGTGCTAAGGTGTTGCCCAGGGATAGGACGGACACTTCGACTGGATCTCCATCACCGTGGTCTCATTGCCCCCCGATCGATAGAGGACGCTCGTTGTCCCTTCTGCGCCAGCAATCCAGATGTCGCCCTGGTCCCGCGCCCAGAGCCGCATTGGGTTGAAGCCAGTCGGCAAGACCACACGCTCGAACTGTGCGTCGGGGCTCATGTACCATACCTCGCCGCGATGGCCGTTGCTGCCAACCATCCAACGCCCGCCGCCGGGATCGCTGGTGATGTCGTTTACGCGTAGGGAGAAGGGCATGGGGATGAGCCTAGTATCTTGGCCGTCATAGCGGACCATCCGCTGCGTGTGGTGCTCATCCCACAGCGCGGCGACGACCACGTCGGTGGCTGCGACTACATCGAACATCGAGTTGAATGTCCAGTCGTCAGGTATTCGTAGAAGCGTCGGCTCGTCCTTGGGGTAGTGCCATATGCCAAGGAAGTTATCGGATATGCAATTGAGGAATGTGTAGATCGCTCCGCTCGGCTGGTCTGGGCAAATCGGGTTCGTGTTGAGCAGTCCCTCAGCGCAAGCGGTGGGCAGTTCGAGGCTGGTGCCGCTGGATGGCTCGTTGGGACCGAAGACGATCAGCCTCGTCTTGGCCTTCCTTGGCCCGCCTTCGCACCGGCGCATGCGAAAGGAGTCGTCGATCATCGTCTCCCTGCAGCCTGGCGTATCGGACGCGAGTAGCCACCTGTCAGGTGGGAACGGGACGACGCTATCGGCGGCCCAGAACTTGGCTGGCGTCCACCGCGTCTTCCACTTCTTGTTTCCCTCGAGCGAGTAGAGGTGTTGCTCGACGCCGTCAAAGGCTAATACCCACAGCTCGTGACCGCGGGAAGCGATAGCGTGCGGGGCACCGTACAGCTTGCACCAGTCCACCAGGTTGTTGAAGCGGCGATCGACCTTCACGCCCTCGGCGCGGAGCTCAAGAAATACTTCCCTGTTCACGACAAAAGCGGAGTCACCGCTGTTGTAGAGGCTGAAGCCGTCGGCGCTCCTCGCCACGAGGTGGAGTGGGAGCGTCCGCTCCACGGGTGGTGCGGCGACAACGGGCCCCTGCGAAGGTGTCGCGGACGCGGAGACGGCCGCGCTCGCGACGCTTGGCTGCGGGGATGCTCCGCTGGACGCAGTCGTCGTGTCCGCATGCGGCGCGGGGCTACACGACAAGGTCAAGCCCAGCAGGGCTATCGTCGATCGCATCACCACCCCCGCGCCTTCAGGATTGGGTTGTCACTCAGGTTCATGCAGCGAATGCAGAGGATGTGCAGCCCGCAGAGGGACGCACCCATTCTGTCGACGGAACCGGGGACGAATCTCGGTGTGGACCCCGGTGGCCATTGGCGGCGAACGGGCTGGCCCGGATAGTTCGTAGCGCACGAGCCCGAGCTGTGCCGGTAGGCCCAATGACCGCACTTGTGGGGTGTGCCCAACGAGTGCGCGAGCTCATGGAGAATGGACTGGCTCATCACCTGCGCGAAGTCCGCTCTTGGTTTGCCACCTTCTTGGTAGGCGTCGTGCCAAGTGAAGACCACAACCTGCCCGGCATTGTATCCGTTTACAGGCGGACTGATCCCATCATAGGTCAGGTCGCTCGTGAACCTCGCCCACACAGAACCCCGAGCAATCATTGCATCGGCACGGACCGCCTCCCCGTCGGGGGTTGCGATGCTCCCGTCACCTGGCTCGAACCGCTGCACGTATTGGAGCTCCTCGAGCGCGAACCGATCTTGTAGCTTGTTGTAGGCGGCCGGGAAGTCGACGAATTGACCGTTCCACAGCAGTTGGACTCTGCGCACCGTGTCGGGCTGGGGCACGGGCTGCTCCGGAGTTGACATGTATACAGTGCCGCCGTCCAGACGCAGTTTGGCGGTCTGCGCCTTGTCGGGTTGAAGTCGCTTGCCGACTCCTGGATTCGGCTTGAGCGCTGCCCCCAGCGTGAACCACCCTGGCCCCTTGTTTGGGAACATCTCAGAGTCGGCGGCGAACAGTTGACCTGCTCGCAAGAGGTCCGCACCTTGCTCGCTGTAGGCGAAGTCTTCGTCTTCCGACCAGGCCTCGGGTCGTGGGGTACCACTGTCTTGGGCCGCCTGTTCGGCATAGGTGACTGTCGGAAAGGCGCCAGGGTAGCTATGGAAGTCGAGTTGGACCCGCGCAGGCGCCAACCCCTCATTCACCTCGCCAAAGGTGCTTCGGAGTTCGAAGGCCTCCTTCGTGGGTGCCTTTAGGCCGCGATGTTGGACGTCGATGCGGTGCCACATCGTCAGCATGCCGGTCATGGCCTCGAGACTGTCAATCGGAGACTTGGAAACTACCGTGGCCTCTACCACGAAGCGATCCCCCGCGCGGTCGGGGCAAAACAACCGCACAGCGCTGGTGAGGCCCAAAACAGCGGTCTCCGCCGAGGTTGTCGAAGCCGCCCCGAGGGTGAAGTCGTGTACTTGCTCCCAGACGGGCGCAGCGACTTGGCCCAGATTACCCCGCCAAGTCGGGTTCGCCCGGGTAGCCGCTCTGCGAAATTCGTCCAAGGCCTCGACCCGAACTTGCGGGTGCTCAATGGTTGAGTCGTCGGGCACTGAAATCGACCAGCGCACCCTGGCGTCGTTGGGGAGCTTGCCAGCGATCATCTCCATTCGGGCGGTGAGTAAGATGGACGGGTGCTGTGACGTCCACCTCCCAACCGGATCGCGATTGAGGTAGACGCGGCCCTGATCGTCACACCGAAAGTTGCCGCGTCGCGCCCGTGAGAACCGCCGACGGCGGACGTGCTCTCCGCCTTCTTTTTCTATTGCGTCCACGCAGGCTGGCTCGAACACGGTCGCGACGTCCACGATCGCGACCTTCACCGCTGGGGCATAAGGATAGCGGACTTGGAAGCTCGCCGGCGGCGAGCCGGCGAGGGAGCGAGGTACGAGTGCGACGGATCGGTCGAAGGTCTTCAGGGTCACATCGAACTTGAGCTCGACCTTACCTTCCACGGCTGTCAGCGCCCCCGAGTACCCAGAAACAGCAACCCTGCGCTCGACCGTCAGGAGCTTCGTCGGTGGAGCCTCGTCTCCGTCGGCCCAAAGCTCGACTCGCAATTGCAGGGCGCTCGTCTCGTCATCGTTCAGATCGAGCCGTGTCTTGAAGCGCCAACGGTCGCCATCCTGTCGAAAGTCGAACTCCGTCGCGCCGCTTTGGAGGGGGCGGCTGCGCCCAATGAAGCGATAGCCGAGCCACGCGACGAGGTAAGGGCCTTGCCCCCTCTCGGGGCGCACGACGTCTATCCCAGAGATAGACAGGAGCTTGATCTCGACGACGACGTTCGGCATGGGAGTTCGAGCGCGCCTATCGCGCCCGAGCCTCGGGCTGACGGCTTGCTCGCCCACACGAGTATCGCGTGCCGCGCCCTGCGGATCCAGGAGTTTTGTCCTTGGGGCGTTCGTTACTTCGGTCTCAGTCGATTGCTCCAAAGGACGAAGTCGACTGGCGAAGCCGCTCCGCCATTGCGATGAGCGCGTCGCGCGCAGGACTTGGAGCTTCGAGTGTAGATACTCAGGCGTGTAAAAGCCGACCACCTCGACGAGGACACTGAAGTCGTCCGTGTGGGCCAGCGTGAAGTCGGGGAAGAACGAGCGCCCGCCAAGCCGACGGCTGATGGCTGATGACTCAAGAGACGAACTGGGATTGGCCAGCCAACTGGCTTGGTGTTGCAGGCCCACGACAAGGCGCCAGTGCACGCCTGCTTGCGACGAGCCTCGACTCGTGGTCGGTTGAGGGGCATGGATCGGACGGCGAACAAGGCTCGAGGCTTTGCGGCGGCGAGGATTGTCCGGACGTTCGCGACGCCGTCGCGGGCCTGCTGCGCCGGCGCGCCTCACGGGGGACATCGACTTTTCTACGATTGCTCGCCCGCCAACGCCGCGCGGCTTTATGCAGCGCTGCGAGAGTTTTGGGGTGGCGAAGTCCCAGCCGTCGCGTCAGCGAATGAACTGGCCGAGGCTGAGCTGGTCCTCCAGTTTGGGCGGCCACCCAATCGCATCGATCTGCTCTCTTCGCTTGGGACGATCCGTTTCGACGGGGCCTGGCGACGCCGCGCGGTGGAGACGCTCCGCGTCGGTCGTCGGAGCGTCCCGCTACCGATCATTTCGTTGAAGGACGCGTCGCGCTCGAAGGCAAAGTCAGGGCGCTGAGACGGCGCTCGGCCGAGCGCGAACCGAGAGCCTTCGGCACCGAACGCTCGCGAGAGGGTCGCTCGCGATCCTCCAGGAGATCTCGGGAAGAACGGTAGACCGCCTCGCAAGTCGCGTTGGGTATCAGGCAGACCGGATAGCCCGCCCCGCAAACCGCATTGCGCCATTGGCGAAGCGGATGGCCCACCAGGCAAACCGCGTTGCGCCACTGGCGAGGCGGATAGCCCACCAGGCAAACCGCGTTGCGCCACTGGCGAGGCGGATAGCCCACCAGGCAAACCGCGTCGCGCTCCTGGCAAAGCGGATAGACTGCCACGTAAACCGCATCAAGCTCCTGCGCGGGCGGGGGGCCTGCCTTGATTGGTGCTCGAGTGCAGGTCCCCATTTGGATCACAGCTTGGCGCCACGTCTGCGGAGGCCCCACACCAAACGCGGCGCTGGACGCGGCACCGGCGGCCCAGAACTTGGCTGGCGTCCACCGCGTCTTCCACTTCTTCTTTCCCTCGACGGAGTGGAGGTGTTGTTCGACACCGTCCGTGGCTGGCGCGACACGTGATTGAGGGGAGACGCCGCTGGACGCCGTCGTCGTATCGCGCGTACAAGCTCATATCTTGAACAACTGAACCTGGCTGAACGACGAGGCCAACCGCTCAATGTCGTCAACGTCTCCTGTCGCGATGAGTGAGCTCGGGAACTCGAGTGCTGTCGCAACAACGAATGCGTCGATCGCGTGCGCTGAGGACGATTTCACTCTCGCGAGGAGGTGACCGGCTCGTCGAGCAACACGCTCCGTGAGCGGTTCTATGAGGATGCCCTTCAGACTCAGCACTTGCTGGATGGCAGCATCCAGCTTTGGTGAGCGACAGACCTCGGCCAGGACGGGAGCTGGGACCCGCACAATAGCCTTCCTATCGCGTGCCACCTGCAAGATCGCCCGCGTCCGAAGAGCGAGCACCCCAGGCTCGCCAGGGTGAGCGAGCGCGTTCAGCGCCTCAGAGTCCAGAATTAGCGCTTCCGCCATGCTTTCCGCGCCTCCGCTGCGACGTCCTTCGGAACCGGGCCGAATTCCGCGTCGAGCTCCTCGAGGTAGGTCGTGAGCTGTTCTCGCTCCAGCTCGTGGGCGATGGCTCGCGTGACGAACCCTGAAACGCCTCGTGCACCAACGCGGCGACGGATTTCCGCAGCCATGGTGCTGGGAACGGTGATTGATAGCTTCGCGGCAGGGTCGGCCATATCGCTATCCTACCAGAGTGGGATTCTTGCTCAACGCCGCTGGCGCTCGGAGATCCCGAGTCTTGGCGAAGCGGATTAACTAGACGGCCCCGCATGTCGCCCCGGACTCCTGGCAAAGCGGATAGCCCGCACGCAAGTCGCATCAAGCTCCTGCGCGGGCGAGGCGCCTGCCTTGGTTTGTGCTCGAGTGCAGGTCCCCGTTTGGATCGCAGCTTGGCGCCACGTCTGCGGAGACCCCACAGCAGACGCGGCGCTTGATGCGGCGGAGGTGGGAGGTACATTGTACCTCCTTCGATGAGGACGCGACTGGTCAACATGGGGAACTCACGCGGGGTGCGGTTGCCCAAGCCTTTGATCGCCGAAGCCGGCCTGGTGGATGAGGTCGAGGTCCACGTTCGCGGGGGCGCCGTCGTCATCCAGGCCGTTCGAACTCCGCGTGCCGGATGGGCCGAGGCTGCCGCCGGCACCCCAACGCAAGGCTTGCTCGACCCTCAACTGCCCACGCGATTCGAGGACGCAGAGTGGGAGTGGTGAAAGGCCGTGGCCCGCACCGCGGCGAGGTGCATCTAGTGTCTTTGGACCCGACGCGCGGGCCTGAGATCCAGAAGACCAGGCCGTGCCTCGTGGTGTCGCCGGACGAGCTGAACTCGTACCTCCAGACCGTCATCGTGGCCCCAATGACATCGGCTGGGCACCCATATCCGTTTCGGGTCGCGTGCCGATTCGAGGGTAAGCAAGGCTCCATTGTTTTTGGACCAACTGCGAACCGTCGATCGCGATCGGCTGGTTCGCAAGCTCGGCCAGGTCTCCGGCGCAACCCTTGAGAAGACGCTCGCGATCCTTCAGGAGATGTTCGCTCCCTGAGAGTGTTCCAGTCGGGAAACCAACGTGTCGCGGGACAATCGGTGATGTAATGTGGTGTTCGTGAAGTCTGCGCTGGCCGACCAAGAGGACAATCCCGACCGCCTGGCGGACGCCGCTGACCGATTGCGAATGGCGCTCGAGATGTTCGACGACGCCGTCGAGATGCTTCGGCTGCGGTGGCGCCGCGAGCTCCCGCTCGCGTCCGACGAGGAGATCGAGGCTCGCGTGAGCGCGTGGGTCCTCGAGCGGCCTGGCGCCGAGCACGGCGACCTCACCGAGCCCGAGGGGCCACCGTGAGCCGCCTCGCCGATGCCCTGATTCGCATTGGCGCCGACCTGGACGAGCTCGGCGTCCCGTGGGCGTTGGTTGGCGGGCTCGCGGTGAGCGCGCGTGCCGAGCCGCGAACGACGCGCGACGTGGACGTCGCAATGGATGTCTCGGGCGACGAAGAGGCGGAGGCGATCATCGGCGCTCTCCACGCCAAGGGTTACAAGACTGTCGCGCTCGTCGAACAGAGAGCCGTGAAACGGCTGGGAACCATGCGGCTCCGCCCCCCGTCGCCCCATCGAGTGGCCCCCGTGGTCGACTTGCTCTTCTACTCGAGCTCGATTGAAGCCGAGTGCACCCGAGACGCCGAGGTGCTCGAAGTCCTGCCCAACGTCAGCGTGCCAGTCGCGAGGGCCCCGCATCTGGTTGCTATGAAGATACTGGCGCGCGACGATCGGACACGCCCGCAAGACCTCGACGACATATTGGCGCTGCTCGACGTCTGCACGGATAAGGATATAGAGCGAACGAGGGAGCTGCTGCTGCTCATCGAGCAACGGGGAGCGCATCGCAACCGCGCTCTCGGCGCGGCCTTTGAGGAAATCCTCGCCGCGCGAAGGGTGTGAGCCTCAAACAAGCCCGCTGCTGCAGGTGGAGCGCTATCCTGTGATACATTGGGCGGATGTCGGACGCGCCCAGAATCCCTAGAGACCTGATGGCCCCAGACACCGAGCCGACAGATGAGGAGCTCGAGGAGGTCATGGTCGCGGCGCTGGAGCTTGCTCGGAAGCGTCGCGCCCTCTCGGATGCGTGGGTCGCAGCACGCCTCGCCGAAGCTACCGAGCTCGCCCAGCGGGCGTCGCCAAACGCGGCCCGCAGAGGTGCGGACGGTGGCTGACGCCATGCGCCCCCGGCTCCTTGTGGTAGCGGGTCCCAACGGCGCCGGAAAAACCACGGTTACGGATGCGGGCCTCGCTCATCAATGGTTTGAAGGTTGCGAGTACGTCAACCCTGACCTGATCGCACAGCGGGAGTTCGGTGATTGGAACGATCCCCAGGCCGTGCTGAGTGCCGCAAGACGGCTTCTTTGTGCGGCTGTTCTTTGTCGGCACCGACAGCCCGGAGATCAACGCCGCTCGCGTGGCGCGTCGAATGCTGCAGGGCGGGCATGAGGTGCCAATGAGGAAGATCCTAGATCGGTGGGCTCGGTCCATAGCGAACTGTGCTGCGGTCGCAAGCGAAGTGGACCGTCTCTACGTCTACGACAACTCGGTCGACGATCGCCCTGCGCAGCTGCTGTTGCGAAGCTCCACCGGGAACGTTGCTCGGGTCTACGGAGCGCCACATGCTTGGATGCAGCCCATATTGAGTCGTTTGCGAACCTAGCCCGCCCACAGGCGACGCCAAGCACCTAACGTCGATAGCCCTGGCTGATGTCGCCGTCAGTCAGCGCTCGGCGGGCAAGCGTCCGGTTTCGTGAGGGCGAATCGAGAGAACGAACTGACGTGTCCTCAGGGGCGAGGCGCGTGCGACTGAGGGGTGGAGGACGCGGCGCGGATGTCGCCAACGCGCTCTCGAACGGAGTATCATGCCCCGCGTGGGTGCACCGGACCAAACCTGGCAAATCCCCAGCGGCCGCGTCATGGCCGGCTGGCGGATCGAGGGTGGGCTGGGTCAGGGCGGCATGGGTGAGGTTTATCGGGCTGAGCACGCCCATATCCCGGGCCGGCGTGGCGCATTCAAGATCATGCTCGGCGCCCACGCTCGGAGTGAGAAGCACGTGCGCCGCTTCCTCCAAGAGGCGCAGACCCTCGCGCACCTGAAGCACCCTAACGTCGTTGGCTTCTACGACGCCGGCTTTACCGAGGACAAGGCGCCCTATCTGGTGACGGAGCTGCTCGAGGGGCGGACGCTCTTCGACCTCGTCTACGCCGAGGGGCGCCTCACCGTGCCGGACGCGCTCGAGCTCTGCGCCGCGGTCGCCGACGGCGTCCACGCGGGCCACGAGATCGGGGTTTTGCACCGGGACATCAAGCCCGCGAACATCTTTGTCACCGACTCCGGCGTAGTGAAGGTCCTGGACTTCGGCATAGCAAAGCCGTTCGAGGGGGCCGCGGTCCGAAACAAGGTCGCCCCCAGCACCGAGAAAGACGTCGTCCTCGGGACTTGGCAATATCTTGCCCCCGAGCAGCTCTTGGGGGAGGGCACGCTCGACCGACGCACCGACGTATTCGCCCTCGGGACGCTCGTTTACGAGCTGGTAAGCGGGCGACACCCCTGCGCCGACGCTGACGGCAATATGCCCCCTCACGACGTCGTTGGTGCCCGCATCGTCCTGCTCAACCCGGAGCCGCTTACAGCGCGGTTCAAGGACTTCCCCGAGGATATTTGGACGATCATCCGCACCGCCATTCAGAAGGCGCCGAAGGACCGATATGCCACGATGGCCGCGTTCGCGAGCGAGCTGCGTCGCGCGCGCGCCGTGTTCCTCGCGTCGCGCGGCACCCCTGAGCTCGGCCCCGCGAGCGGCGCCCTCTCCACCCTCGTGGGCGCCGCCAGCGGCCGCATGTCGGCGCACCCCCGTCGCGGCGGCACGGTTCGCGCGATCGACACAGGCCCCAATTGGCAAGAGCGCGTCGCCGGTAGTCCCGCGCTCGCCCCGCCCCCTGCGCCCCCGCCGCCCCATCAAGTCGCCGCCACCGCCGCGATGGACGGGCCGAGTCCAGGATTGGAGGCCGTCCGTTTACCCATGACCGCGGCC
Source organism: Polyangiaceae bacterium (assembly GCA_046351325.1). GTDB lineage: Bacteria > Myxococcota_A > Polyangia > Polyangiales > Polyangiaceae > Xiheicaenibacterium. Next base: position 898,957 of record JAXLYR010000004.1, read on the forward strand.
GATGTCGCGCTCCCCGACTTCCTGACCAAAGGACCGCCCGCCGTCACCCCCGCTGACGGCTTCGTATCCAACAAGCCTCGCGAACGCCCGAATCGGACTGCCCTCCTCCTCGCCCTCGCGTTGTCCTTCGCAGCCTCGGCCGTCGTCCTAGGGGGCGTTTGGTTCTTCGTCGTTCGCCCGGCGCGCACGGAGCCAACGCCGACACCTGTCGCCGCGAGCACCCAGTCCGCGACTACGCCAGCAACCCATGCGGAGCCAACCCCAACCCTAGCGGCCACCCCCGTGGAAGAGCCCAGCGCCACCCCCGCGACCGCGTCGGCCACAGCATCCAGCCCGGCGCCGGGGGCGACTTCAGCACCAACGTCGCCACGACCCGCCACGACGTACTACGCTCCCAGACCAACGGCGCGTCCCCGCGGCTTCCTCTGAGAAGAACCTGAACGGCGAAACCCCATGGGCAACCCGATGAGCCAGACCCCCAAAATCCCCAATCCGGTTGCGGACAGCAGGGCCAAACCCGAGGTCTCGGCCGAGCACCCTGGAGTCAAGCCGGCGTTCCTCTCGACGGCCGAATACGAGCTGGGCAAGAAGATCCAGAGGGGCGAAAAACAAGCCTTAGACCACCTGCCCAACGCCCCCGCGGCCGGCGCAGGCACCCCAGCCGCAGCCCCCGCAGCCGCCCCCGCGGCCGCCCCCAGCGCAAACGGAACCGCAGCCCCCAAGCCGGTCGACCCCTCGAGACGCGCCCAGACCATAGTCACCAGAAGAAACCCCTTCTTCACCGATGAACCGACGACGCAAAAGGCGCCGGCGCGGGAGGAGACGAAGGCGAGTCGAGCGACGCTCGTGGTGCTCATCGTCGGCGCGATCCTGGCCGCCGCCGCTATCTCAGTCGTGACTTACAACTCGATGACGGCCGAGCCCGACGCTCCCACGGTCCCTCTCCCGAAGACGAACGGCCCGAAGATCGAGCCCGTCTCCGAGCCGACGCTGCCACCGGTGACAGCCACCGCGCCCGCGACGACCGCGACGGAGACGGGGACACAAACTGCATCGCCGCCTGTCACCGCGACAGCCAGTGCGACCGACTCAGGATCGGCAGTGACGAGCGGAACCGGGCCGACGAGTGCGACGGTCAAGACGGCAGGGTCAGCAACTACAGCCAAGTCAGCGACCTCAAGCACCGCGAGCGCGAAGCCTTCGGGCTCCGGGATTTGGATTCTGAAGAACCCCAATAGCAAGTAGGACGCTTCCCCTCTCTTTTATCGAGAAGAGCGCGAGACCGATGGTCAACCGATCGAAATGGATACGTCTGTGGTCCGCCAGTGCCGTCGTGGCCGGGGCGTTGATGTGCACAAGCGCGGCGTACGCGGACGCGGCAGATGACGCGTTCGCGCGTGGGCAGAAGCTGGCGGAGAATGGCCAACTGCCGGAAGCGGAGACCGCGTTCGAGGAGGCTTGGAGCCAGCGCAAGGCTTGGGATATCGCAGGCAACCTGGGGCTCACGGAGCTCGCGCTGGGGAAGAACGCTGAGGCCGCGACCCACCTCGACTATGCGCTGAAGCACCTCGGCGGGTTGGCGACCCCCGATCAGAAGGGTGGGCTTCAGTCCAAGTTCGACGAGGTGCGAGCCAAAGTGGCCGAGATTCAGTTGGAGGCGGAGCCCGGAGCGAACATCAAGGTAGGGACCGCCGACTTGGGGACAATGCCTCTCGAGACGGCCATATTCGTGGACCCGGGCACAGTGACCCTGTCCGCGACCAAGGCTGGATTCGAGGACGCGTCCACCCAGGTCGAAGCAACGGCGGGCGGCACATTCCCGGTCAAGCTAGCCCAAACCGCCAAGGGCGGCGGCGAATCCGACCGACCCATATGGCCAGCTATCATCTTGGGCGTGGTCGCGGCCGGCGGAATCGGCGCCGGCATTGGATTGAGTGTCGCCGCAGCCGGAATTGATAGCGACCTAAGCACCGTGAACTGCCCCGCGGGACCGGAGTCGTGTCCAGGCCCGACCGCGGACGATGTCGACCGACGCAACGCATTTGTCGATGGCGCAATTGCCACGCTCGCGATTGGTGTGGTGGCGTTGGGCGCGACGATTGGATTGGCAGTTTGGGCCAGCAGCGGCTCGAGCCCGGCGAACACCGTGCGCCTGGAGATCGTCCCCCGCATAGGCCCCGGTACGAGTGGGGCCTGGCTGCGAGCAACGTTCTGACATTGGCTTAAGGAGCTGAGAATCATGCGACACTACCAAGTTGGTCTGTTTGCTCTGACGGCTGCGCTCACAGCATGCCACGCGGAAATCTGCGACCTCGCGAACTGCTATGCGGCGGGCGGCAGTGGCGCCAGCGGGGGTCAAGGCGGAAACCCCACGACGGGCGGGAATGGTGGAGAGGGCGGGAACGTCATCCCGACGGAATGTGATCCCTCCCAGCTCGGAGCTGGACAGTCGATAGCTGACACATGCGGCGTGTTTGTCTCGAAGTCGGGCTCGGGAATGGGGACCCAAGCTAGCCCCGCCCCGGACGTTACAACCGCAATCTCTAAGCTCTCGTCGTCGACGGCCATCTATATCTGCGGCTCTGACACATTCCAAGGGTCGTTGGCGTTGCCGCCGGGGGTGTCTGTGTTTGGTGGATTGGACTGCGCGTGGCAGCGCGACGCTGCTCAGGTTCCGACCATCGCGGGAGATGCGGACGTTGCCGCAGTCACAATTGTCGGCGCCGGAACAAGCCGGATCGAAGACGTTGCGGTGACAGCACCGGATGCTGTGGCTGATGGAGCGTCGTCGATTGGAGTGATCGTCGAAACGGCCACTGTCAGCTTCGCACGCGTGGCGATAACGGCCGGCGCGGGCGCCGATGGGGCTCCGGGAGATGATCAGGCGCAGACAAATAATCTGGCAGGCCCGCCCGGAAACCCAGGTAACGCGCCAGTCTGCGACATGAACCCTAATCCAGGCGGCTCCGCCGTCACCAACACGTGCGCCAACGGCATGAGCGTTGGCAACACGGGAGGAGGAGGGACGCCAAGCGCGGGCATCGACGGGGTTGACGGAACACCCATAGACGGTTCCACAGGCAAGGGTGGCAACAACGACGTAAGCTGCGCCGCGGGCGGAACTGGTGGCTTTGGGAAGGATGGCGACGGCGGCCCGGTTGGCCTCGGGGCACAGGGCAAGGGCGTGCTGGACGCAAGCGGATACGCTGGAGAGCCTGGTGGTGTTGGAGAAATGGGTCCACCAGGGCAGGGGGGTGGCGGTGGTGGAGGAAAGAAGGGCAACGATGTGACCGATTGCTCTGCTTCGAACGGAGTCCAACTAACCTCAGGCCCCAGTGGAGGGTCGGGTGGTGCAGGTGGTTGCGGCGGAGCCGGAGCCGGTGGAGGCGAGGGTGGAGGTAGCTCGTTTGGTCTTGTATCACTAAATGCCTCGATTGTTCTGGATCAAGTCACAATCACGGGAGGCAGTGGTGGTGCAGGCGGAAAGGGCGGGAAGGGGCAGCCGGGCGCGAGTGGTGGTGCAGGGGGAGCCCTCGCGAGTGGCGGAGCGTTTGGGGATGGTTGCTCAGGGGGTCAGGGGGGACGGGGTGGAAACGGCGGCGGCGGAGGCGGCGGTCGTGGCGGTCACTCCAGCGCCATTGTGTTTGTCGGCTCCGCTCCCACGGAGATGGGGACGCTGGACTTCAGTCACGGCGTGTTTGGCCTCGGTGGCGTGGGCGAGGGAAATGGCACGGACGCCGGGAGCAGTGGGGGGGATGGTAGCGCCTGTGACCACTTGGACTTCAACGGTGTAACGGAGATTTGTTCGGACTGAGGTGGGGGTGCTCCGTCAGCGATCTCAGGGTCGACAAAAAGCGGCAAAATCGATCGCTCCAACCCTCCAATGAGCCGGTGCTCCGTCAGCGATCTCAGGGTGGTGCTCCGTCAGCGATCTGGCGCTCCGTCAGCGATCTCAGGTTCGACAAAAAGCTGTAAAATCGAGCGCTCCAGCCCTCCAGTGAGCCGGTGCTCCGTCAGCGATCTCAGGGTCGACAAAAAGCTGTAAAATCGAGGTGCTCCGTCAGCGATCTCAGGGTCGACAAAAAGCTGTAAAATCGATCGCTCCAACCCTCCAATGAGCGCTGCTCGAGTCCGTCAAGAGCCCGCCCAAGTCCTCGCCCGAGCGAGGGCAAGGCGCGGGTCATTGGTTTATTGGGGGTGGCGTTCCAAAATCGAGCAAAATCCCGCAAAGCGGACGCGCCAACCCTCTAGGGTTACGCCATTGTTCGTCGAAGAATGGCGTGTAAGCCCTCGGCTAATAGCCGTCTCAGGCCGCGTCGCGGAGCTCGATGACTGGGAGCGCGGCGCGGCCCACGACCGAGGTGACGAGCTGGATAGGCCCGTATCTCTGGCTGCGCTGGGGTCTGTCGGTCGTGACATTATGCGGTATACGGAAGCGAAGCGCGGCGCTTGGGTCCGTCATGCCCGCTTCGCTCAGGACGTCGATAGGGCGCTTGCCCGCCAGCGTCATGTGTGGACGTACGTGGTTGTACCAAGCGCAATAATCGTCGAGATCGCGCTGCATCTCATGGAGATCGAGCGAGATCATGAAGCGGCGGAAGCACTCGGTCTTCATCGATCTCCAGAAGCGCTCGATGACAGCGATTGCGCCATGCATACCGATGGCGCCAAAGCGGGGAGTGATGCCGAGTCGAGCGCAAGCCGCGAAATAGACGCTTTGGAATTGGGTGCCGCGGTCACTGATGACGTACTTGGGGGCGCGCCCGGCTCTAGTTACAGCGCTGTCAAGCAGCGCAGCGACGTCGTCGGCGTTGGGCACACCCTTCGAGGCGCGGGCCGCGATGACCGCTCTCGACGAGTGGTCGAGGAACGCCGTAACCCAATAGCCAAAGGGCCAGGACCGGGGCAAGACGAGCGGAAACCAAGGAATCGTGAGACCCAAGTACGGCACGAAGGTGAGATCGACGTGCCAGACATGGTGAGGATAGCGCGCTCGGACGGGGCGCCTATTGTCTTGCGTGGCGTCGGGTCGCGGCGGCGACGGTGGTTGGGTCGCGGTGCGCTTGAGCATGCGACGGACGGTGGCCTCGGCGAGGTGGATGCCCGCGTTGGCGAGCAAATCACCAATGCGTTGGGCGCCGAGCGTGGGGAAAAGGGTGCGGATGGACTGGACGGCTTGGTCGACGTATTGGGGATAGCGATTGACCGGTACGCGTGTGCGGACAAGCGCGTTGGGCCCGTCGGCGTCGATGCGCTGGAGCCAAGTGGCGATAGTCTGCGGCGTGAGCTGGAAGCGGAGGGCGGTGGCGGAGATCGACCAGCCCCAGGCGGCGCGGAGCTCGAGGATGGCGAGGCGGTCGGCAGGTTTGAAGTGGGGTCGCGTCTCGGGATTGGTCCTAGACATGCGCTCATCTTTGACGCGGAGCTCCTCGCGGAGGAGAGCGTTTTCGCGTTGGAGCTCCATGAGCTGGGCAGCGCGTCGCGCATAGAAGGGGCCGTTGAAAAAGCCAGCGGAGACCTGCAGGGCCGCGAGGCGAGCGAGCGCGACGACGTGGAGAAATGCAGTGCGCACGAACGTCGGCCAGCGCTCGGGCGGGTCGGGGAGCACGTCGGCATCCGAGTCGATATGCGGCGCCGGAGCGTGCTCAGACATGGCATGAAAATGCTCGCCCGAAGCGCGGGTGCGAGCAAGCCACGACGACGCAAAATGAAGGGAAATTGCTAGACATCGCGCACTGTCTCGGTATTCTGGGGCCTCTGGGAACGAGTGCCGAAACGACCGCAGGCGGCGGCAGACCAACGTCCCAGAACGCTCCTTGAAAACCGAATACCGATAATGCCACGACGGTGGGCGTGAGGTTTGATTCGCAAGGGCGGATCGCAGCTCGGGAGACCTGAGCGCGAGCCTGAGGCGAGGCCCACCGTCTGAGTGAGTGAATCAGAGAGAAGCGCGCGGCGCGGGAAGTTGACCACCTGCGCCGCGCGCGAGTTGGTTAACGAAGGTTGGTAATGGCGTGGCGGACGAGGCTGATAGTCGCGTCAATGTCGGAAGAGACAAGAGCCGCGGGGATGTGGACAACGGAGTAACCGAGGCGACCAAGAATGCGGTCGCGACGGGCGTCTGCGGGGCCGCGACGAGAATGGTAGTCGCCATCGACCTCAAGGATGAGGCGAATGGACGGTGCACAGAAGTCGGCGATAAACCGGCCAATGGGCACCTGGCGACGAAAGGCGATACCGAGCCGACTGCCGCGCAGCTGCTGCCAAAGGATAGACTCCGTGGTAGTCGGCGCCGAGCGCAGAGCGGCGGCGCGGTCCACGAGTGTGCGAGCGAAGTGACGAGACATGGGACCTCCGAGGCCCGCCCAAGGGGTGGGCACGCACAGCTCGGCGCAGGTTGTGTGACCGGGCACCGGTCGTCGCTAATCGCGATAAGTGAGCGCGTGAGGACAGGTGGATAATCGACCCGGTGCACGGGCACAGAACGTGCGCCGTGAGCGAGCCCACCCCTTGGGCGGGCCGAGGTGCCGGTCGAGGCGAGCGAGGGGCTAAACGGCCTACGGATGAGTAGCGGCGCTACACGGATGTATGCCAAAGAAGCCCTCCCTCAGAGTGTGGGGTAACCTCCAGGAGGGCCTAAAAGGCCTACGGATGAGTAGTGGCGCTATACGGATGTAGGCCAAAAAGGCCTACGGATGAGTAGTGGCGCTATACGGATGTAGGCCAAAGAAGCCTCCCATCAGATTGCCTCCTCGGAAGCGCTGAGGTCCTCGCTTCTCCTCTCCAAAAGAAGCGATAGCCACAAGGCTCTGCATGGAACCAAGACGACAAAACGTCCGGGCCGGCGCGACCGGTCTTCCCCAAACACGCGCAAGTGCCGCGTAGCGGCACGAGCATGTTTAAGGGGAAGAACGGCCGCGCGGAGCGCCGTAGGCGCGAGCACGGACCAGATGGGGCTAACCCAGAGCTGGGCAAGAAGATCCAGAGGGGCGAAAAACAAGCCTTAGACCACCTGCCCAACGCCCCCGCAGCCGGCGCAGGCACCCCAGCCGCAGCCCCCGCGGCCGCCCCCGCGGCCGCCCCGAGCGCAAACGGAACCGCAGCCCCCAAGCCGGTCGACCCCTCGAGACGCGCCCAGACCATAGTCACCAGAAGAAACCCCTTCTTCACCGATGAGCCGACGACGCAAAAGGCGCCGGCGCGGGAGGAGACGAAGGCGAGTCGAGCGACGCTTGTGGTGCTGATCGTCGGCGCGATCCTCGCAGCCGCGGCAATCTCCGTCGTCACCTACAATTCCATGACGGCCGAGCCCGACGCCCCCACGGTCCCGCTCCCCAAGACGAACGGCCCGAAGATCGAGCCCGTCTCCGAGCCGACGCTGCCAGCGGTGACAGCCACCGCTCCGGCGACGACCGCGACCGAGACGGGGACACAAACTGCATCGCCGCCTGTCACCGCAACGGCGAGTGCGACCGACTCAGGATCGGCAGTGACGAGCGGAACCGGGCCGACGAGTGCGACGGTCAAGACGGCAGGGTCAGCAACTACAGCCAAGTCAGCGACCTCAAGCACCGCGAGCGCAAAGCCTTCGGGCTCCGGGATTTGGATTCTGAAGAACCCCAATAGCAAGTAGGACGCTTCCCCCTCTCTTTTATCGAGAAGAGCGCGAGACCGATGGTCAACCGATCGAAATGGATACGTCTGTGGTCCGCCAGTGCCGTCGTGGCCGGGGCGTTGATGTGCACAAGCGCGGCATACGCGGACGCGGCAGATGACGCGTTCGCGCGTGGGCAGAAGCTGGCGGAGAATGGCCAACTGCCGGAAGCGGAGACCGCGTTCGAGGAGGCTTGGAGCCAGCGCAAGGCTTGGGATATCGCAGGCAACCTGGGGCTCACGGAGCTCGCGCTGGGGAAGAACGCTGAGGCCGCGACCCACCTCGACTATGCGCTGAAGCATCTCGGCGGGTTGGCGACCCCCGATCAGAAGGGTGGGCTTCAGTCCAAGTTCGACGAGGTGCGAGCCAAAGTGGCCGAGATTCAGTTGGAGGCGGAGCCCGGAGCGAACATCAAGGTAGGGACCGTTGACTTGGGGACAATGCCTCTCGAGACGGCCATATTCGTGGACCCGGGCACAGTGACCCTCTCCGCGACCAAGGCTGGATTCGAGGACGCGTCCACCCAGGTCGAAGCGACGGCGGGCGGCACATTCCCAGTCAAGCTAGCCCAGACTGCCAAGGGCGGCGGAGAATCCGACCGACCCATATGGCCAGCTATCATCTTGGGCGTAGTCGCGGCCGGCGGAATCGGCGCCGGCATTGGATTGAGTGTCGCCGCCGCCGGGATTGATAGCGACCTGGAAGGGGTCACTTGTCCCGGCGGAGCAGAAACCTGCCCGCCGTCAGCGCTCGATGATGTCGACAGGCGAAACTCCTTTGTGGATGGTGCGATTGCCACGCTCGCGATTGGTGTGGCCGCGTTGGGCGCGACGATTGGATTGGCAGTTTGGGCCAGCAGCGGATCGAGTCCCGCGAATACTGTCCGTCTCGAGATACTTCCACGACTGGGGCCTGGCACGAGTGGGGCCTGGTTGCGAGCAACGTTCTGATATTGGCTTAAGGAGCTAGAAGTCATGCGACGCTACCAAATTGGTCTGTTTGCTCTGACGGCTGCACTCACCGCTTGTCACGCCGAGATCTGCGACCTTGCAACCTGCAATGCAGCCGGCGGGAGCGGCGCAAGCGGGGGTGGAGGCGGAAACCCCACGACGGGCGGGAATGGTGGAGAGGGCGGTGGGCTACCTGCTTCGTGCGATCCGAGTTCGCCCCAGTGGACGCCGTCGACCACGTGCGGTGTATTCGTCGATGCGGGAGCGTCGGCCGGTGGAACCGGTTCGCCAGAATCTCCGTTCAATACGCTGGCGGATGCACTCGCAACCTCACCGTCGCGAATCTATGCGTGTGCCTCGAGCACCCCACTGGCTGAAGCTGTTTCGATCACGAGCTCGGTGACCATCATTGGGGGGCTTGACTGCGCAACGTTGGAGCTGGGCAGCGACAAGACTTCTTTGAACGGGCCGATCGACGTCCCGGCGATCTCTATAGCTGGGGCCACCACGGCGGTCAGCATCGATGGGTTCGACATCGTTGCCCCTGCGGCAACCGTATTCGGCAATTCGAGCATCGGTATATTCGTTCACGAAGCTTCGCTTGAGATCGCCAACAGTCACGTGACCGCGGGGGATGGCGCACCAGGGGCAGCTGGCTCCACTCCCCCTCCGTGGACCGGCGCTATGCCAGACGGGATGCCTGGGTCGCCAGGCAAGTCAGGTGGTGACGGAAAGGTGGGCTGCACGAGTCCATTGGATGTTGGAGCGGGTGCAGGTGATGGGATTGTGTGTCTCGATTCGGATGGGCAATCGCTCGCGCGAAGCAGCCAGGGTGGCGATGGGGGAAAGGGCACCGTTAATGGTGGGACAGTCGGTGACGGCGACCCGGGCGGCTCGAATCCGGTGACAGTGCCGGTCGCGGCAAATGGTGGCAAAGTCCAAACAACGATGATGAGTTGTGGTCAGGGGCAGGTCGGGACGGCGGGAGCGCCCGGCGCTGGAGGGCCCGGTGCGAGCGGACGAGGTCAACTTCTATCGACTGGATATGAGGGGGTCGCGGGCACTCCGGGTCAAGATTATGGGTTTCCGGGTCAAGGCGGCGGAGGTGGTGGTGGCGCACGCGGCGACCAGAGCTGCGCGTTAACTTCGAATGCTGGGTATTCGGGAGCTGCGGGCGGCACCGGCGGTTGTGGCGGCGCACCCGGGCCGGGTGGTGGATATGCCGGCGGCTCCTTTGCCGTAGCCGTCCTTGGCGGGAGTCTCAGCTTGACTACGGTGGGCCTCTCAACGGGCGCCGGCGGCCTCGGTGGCAAAGGCGCAGACGGGCAAGCGGGCGGTGCCCCTGGGCTTGGTGGCGACCCAAACATAGGCGGAGTGGCCTGCTCGGGCGGTGATGGTGGCTTTGGGGGCAAGGGCGGGGCCGGAGGCGGTGGCCTTGGTGGTCCAAGTGTCGCGATCTTGTTGCAGGACGTCACTACGATGCCCGACGTGGCGACCGTGACGTTCGAGGTTGGCGCAGCTGGGATGGGCGGCATGCCGGGTGGCAGTGGTGGCAACGTGGGGACCGTTGGAGCCAACGGTGACCGTTGTGGTCTGTTGGACTTGACGGGAGCGTCTTGCACTGCGCCATAAAAGGTGCCGGTGGGGGGTGCTCCGTCAGCGATCTCAGGCTCGACAAAAAGCGGTAAAATCGATCCCATCAACCCTCCAATGAGCGCCGCTCGAGTCCCTCAGGAGCCCGCCCAACCCTCGCCCGAGCGAGGGCAAGGCGCGGGCCATTCGCTTCTTGGTGGTCGCGTTCCAAAATCGAGCAAAATTCCACGCAGCGGTCGCACTTGTCCCTTTGGGTTACGCCATTGTTCGTCGAAGAATGGCGTGTAAACCCTGAGCGGATGGACCCTCAGGCCGCGTCGCGGAGCTCGATGACTGGGAGCTTGGCGCGGCCAACGGCAGAGGTGACGAGCTGGATAGGCCCGTATCTCTGGCTGCGTTGGGGTCTGTCGGTGGTGGCGTTGTGAGGTATTCGGAAGCGGAGCGCGGCAGCAGGTTCGGCGAGGCCCGCTTCGATCAGGACGTCGATAGGGCGCTTGCCCGCCAGCGTCATGTGTGGACGTACGTGGTTGTACCAAGCGCAGTAATCGTCGAGATCGCGCTGCATCTTGGGGAGCTCGAGCGAGACCATGAATCGGCGGAAGCACTCGGTCTTCATCGATCTCCAGAAGCGCTCGATGACAGCGATTGCGCCACGCATGCCGATGGCGCCGAAGCGGGGAGTGATGCCGAGTCGAGCGCAAGCCGCGAGATAGGCGCTTTGGAATTGGGTGCCGCGGTCACTGATGACGTACTTGGGGGCGCGTCCGGCTCTGGTTACAGCGCTGTCAAGCAGCGCGACGACGTCGTCGGCGTTGGGCACACCCTTCGAGGCGCGGGCCGCGATGACCGCTCTCGACGAGTGGTCGAGGAACGCCGTGACCCAATAGCCAAAGGGCCAGGACCGGGGCAAGACGAGCGGAAACCAAGGAATCGTGAGACCCAAGTACGGCACGAAGGTGAGATCGACGTGCCAAACGTGATGAGGATAGCGAGCGCGTACGGGGCGCCTATTGTCTTGGGTGGCGTCGGGTCGCGGCGGCGACGGCGGCTGGGTCGCGGTGCGTTTGAGCATGCGACGGACCGTGGCCTCGGCGAGGTGGATCCCCGCGTTGGCGAGCAAATCACCGATGCGCTGGGAGCCGAGTGTGGGGAAGAGGGTGCGGACGGACTGGACGGCTTGGTCGACGTATTGGGGATAGCGATTGACCGGTACGCGTGTACGGACAAGCGCGTTGGGCCCATCGGCGTCGATGCGATGGAGCCAGGTGGCGATAGTTTGCGGCGTGAGTTGGAAGCGGAGAGCGGTCGCGGAGATGGTCCAGCCCCAGGCGGCGCGGAGCTCGAGGATGGCGAGGCGATCGGCAGGTTTGAAGTGGGGTCGCGTCTGGGGATTGGTCCTAGACATGCGCTCATCTTTGACGCGGAGCTCCTCGCGGAGGAGAGCGTTCTCCCGCTGGAGCTCCATGAGCTGAGCGGCGCGTCGGGCATAGAAGGGACCATTGAAGAATCCGGCGGAGACCTGGAGAGCAGCGAGGCGAGCGAGCGCGACGACGTGGAGAAATGCGGTGCGCACGAACGTCGACCAGCGCTCGGGCGGGTCGGGGAGCACGTCGGCATCCGAGTCGATATGCGGCGCCGGAGCGTGCTGAGACATGGCACGAAAACGTGCGCACAAAGCTGACGCGCGGCCAAGCAAACACTCCGTGGTAATCAGTGCCGCTGTTTGCGAGTCAGCGAGAGCAGTGACGTCGATCGAGCCTCCGCGTGACCGATCGCCCTCGTCGTCCGTTTATGGGGGTAGAGGTTCGGTGGAGATGAAGATTGTCGGCTTGGTGGTGGTGCTGCTCGTGGCTGGCTGCGGGGACTCGGGGGCCGGTGGGGACGGGCTTGGTGGCGGCGCGGGCTCGGGCGGTGGTGACTCTGGTGGGGGTGGGGCGGCGCCGGTCGAGCCGGCCACGCACTTCGCCGACGCCGCCATGGATTGGAGCGTACCGGACGCGGGGCTCGACTATGGGTTCTATCGGGTGGCGCAGGACGCGGTCGGCGGCGGGCGCTGGGCGACGATGGATATGGACGGTGACGGCAAGCCCGATCTGGTGGTGACCGCCGACCAGGACGACAAGATCTTCGGGAGCGCGGCGAACCAGGTTTGGCATGTATATTTGAACACCGGCGCGGGGTTCGCGGCGACGTCGACCGACTGGACGCTCCCGGACGCGGGGCTCGACTATGGCTTCTACCGGGTGTCGCAAGACGTGTCGGGTGGCGGGCGCTGGGCGACGATCGACATGGATGGTGACGACAAAGTCGACCTGGTGATGACGGCCGACCAGACCGACGCGACGTATGGGGCTGCGGCGGACCAGGTATGGCACGTATACTTCAACACGGGCGCGGGCTTCGAGGGGGCGGCGACCGATTGGAACTTGCCTGACGCCGGGCTCGATTATGGCTTTTATCGAACGTCGCAGGATGTCACGGGCGGTGGGCGCTGGGTGACGATGGACCTGAGCGGAGACGGTAAGCCCGAGCTCGTCATGACGGCCGACCAAGACGACGCGATCTACGGCAGCGCCGCAGACCAGGTTTGGCACGTCTACGGGAATACCGGGCATGGCTTCGAGGAGACGGCGACTGACTGGAAGCTGCCAGACGCGGGGCTCGATTACGGCTTTTATCGTGTATTCCAGGACGCGACGAGCGGCGGTCGGTGGAGCGTCATGGATATGACCAGCGACGGCCGCCCCGATCTGGTGATGACGGCCGACCAAAACGACGCATTGTTCGGTAGCGGCGCAGACCAGGTTTGGCGTGTCTATGTCAGCGACGGCGCCGGCTTCGGTGAGGTCGCGACGGACTGGGGTCTACCCGACGCCGGTTTGGACTATGGCTTCTACCGCGTCTCGAACGACTCGGTGGGCGGCGGTCGGTGGGAGACGATGGACCTCGATGGCGACAGGCGCCCCGATTTGGTCCTCACTGTGGATCAGGCGGACGCGATCTTCGGCTCGCCGGCGAGCCAAGTCTGGCATGTATTCGTCGGCGAGTGACCGTCAGTGCTCTGCGGGTTCGTCGGTCGTGTCGGCGAAGGTGACGGCGCCCAGGGCGAGGACCGTCTCCCGGTGGAAGCGCTGCCATGACACCCAGCTGAGGGCGAGGGCGCCGAGGAGCGCGAAGAGTCCGATCAGCGGCGCTTGCCAGATTGTCAGCGTGACGGCCAGCGCGAGCCCTGACAGGGTGGTAAGCGCGACGCGCCCCAGCGCGAGCACCCGCGCGAGGCGCGCTCGGCTGGTTGGGTGCCCGCAGCGCGGGCAAGGCGTGCGCTCGACGAGCCGCGCGGCTTGATTGTCGGCTGCTTGTTGGGCGCCCTCGGCGGCTGCCTCTCGCGCTTCGGCGTGCGTGTCGGCGTCGGCCAATGTGCTCGCGGACCCCGCGGCGATGACGCAGGCGATACCGGAATAGCCGCACTGTCGACATCGGTAGAGGTAGCGCTGATCGACGACGTCGAGCACGCGAATCTCGTCCGTCGCAGCCTGTCGCAAGAGGGCGAGCTGCCACCACATCACTCGAGTCTACGCACGGGCGGTGAGCCGCGCCATGGCTGCTCATTGAGCCGAAGCTGCGCAGGTCGAGCCTCGGGGTTGAGCAGGGCCTGCGCTGCTCAAGCGGATTGTCGCGAGGATTCGCCTGGTATGAGCGGTGCTCTCCAGCTTGGCAGAGGAGACTCGACGATGACTCGAATGGCTTGGCTGAAGGGTTTGGTTCGCGCGGGTGTGGTGGCGGCGACGATGGCGGTCGCCCTGTCGGCGACGGGCTGCACGGAGATTCTGGCGAACGCCGCCCACGACAACTACATCGTAGACGAGACGCGTAAACCCTGGCCGGAGGCTCCCGAGTTCGTCTTCCAAGCGGCGCGGACTGCGATGTTGGAGCAGGGCTACACCATCGAGTCGATGGACGAGCTCAACTTCACCCTGCGGACGGTCACGAGGGCGTCGGGCGTGAACAGCAACCCGGGGTCTTACAGCTATGTAACCGTGACGGTGCGGCCGGCGGGCAACGGGGCCGACGTCGAGGTCGTGGAGCACAATCACCTCGTCAGCGATCAGGGCAAGGTCGTGGACCTGGACCAGCGGCTCGGGATGGTGGAGTTTGCGATCCTGAGGCGCGTCAATCCTCAGCGCGCCGCGGACATCGAACAGACCGCGGACGCCAAAGCGGACGAGGTCCGCGCGGAGCGCGCCAAGAAGAAGACAGAGTAGACGGAGTGGACTTGGCCCGCGATCGGAGGAGGCGCCTATAGTCCCCAAAGGAAACTAGCCGAGGAGCCCCGATGTTCAGCGCCCCGATGAAAGTATATGCTTTGGCCGCCACCATCGTGGGGCTGCACATGTTGCTCTTGGCGCTGTGGACGGGGACGGTCCGCACGCAAAGAAAGGTGTTCGTCAACCCCGAAGACGCGAAGCTCAGCAATGGCACGGCAGCGGACGCCGACCACCCTGATGTCTTGAGGGTCAAGCGGGCGCACCAGAACCTGCTCGAGAACGCGATACCCTTCTTCGGCATCGGGCTCTTGTTCGCGCTCACGAACCCTTCAGTGACCTCGGCGCGCGCCTATTGCTTCACGTTCGTCGGCGCGCGCGTGCTCCACACGATCTTCTACCTGCTACAGAAGCAGCCGTTCCGAACGCTGATGTTCGCCGTCGGCGTCCTCACGACGTTTGGAATGGCTTACCACGTGATTCGCGCGGCCGTCGGCTGACGGTCAGTCGTCCACGCAGCTGGAGCTGGACCAGCGGAGCCAGCGACGGTGAATCTCGCCGTACAGGGCATTACCGACCAGAATACCCGCTAGGGTGACCAGGGTCGCGAGCTGCCCCTCTCCCAAAGATACGAGAGCGATGCTCGGGCAAGCCCCGGTGATCGCCCAACCGGCGCCGAAGAGCGCGCCGCCGAGGACGGTGCCCTTGTGGATCTTGCGGGGGCTCCAGTTGGGTCGCCATACCTTGGCGATGACGGCCCAAGACACGGCGAGCAGCGCGACCGTCGCGCCGAAGACGAGGAAGAGCCGGGGCTCGCGGAACACGAACATCCCGTGAACCTGGTCCCAGCTCGAGAAGCCCGCGCGGCTCAGGGTAAAGCCCATAGCCGCACCGGTGAGTACCAGCGTGGCGGTCGTTCGCAGGTTCGTGGTCATCACATCACCCCTTGAAGGAGGAATGAAGTGCCGATTCCAGCGGCGAAGAACGAGAGCGTCGCCAACAAGCTACCAGGTTGAAGGCGGCTGACCCCGCAGAGCCCGTGCCCCGAGGTGCAGCCGCCGGCCATGCGGGTGCCCGCACCGACGAAGACGCCACCGACGAAGAGGATGGCTATCGTCCAGATCGGCGAGCGACCCGTGAGAGCGGCGAAGTCTGCGCTGCGGAGCCCGAACGTGAGCCCCGCTGTCCCATTGAGGATTACCGACAAGGCGCCGCCGAGGACCAAACCCATCAAAAAGCCGATATGTGCGCTCGGCGTCTGGGCGGCTCGAGCGCGCGGAGCCGCGGCGCTCGGCGGGGGAGGGGGATTGGCAGCCTCGAAGGCCGCCAGAGCCTCTGCGCCGAAGGCCTCGAGGGTGGCCTGACGTACGGCCTCGAGGAGCTCCGCGTCGCTCATCGAGGTAGTCTCGTCCGCTGGTACGCGCCCTACTGCACGGTTCATGAGTGCGGTGATTCGCCCCGACACGGCCATCATCCGGTCTGTCGCGAACCAGTGAGCCACCATGACCGCGGCCAGCGCCGCGGCGGCGACGGGCCAAGGCCAAAGCGTCACTTGCCGACCTTGCGCAGGAGCGCGCCGCTCGGCATCAGGTTGTCGGGAACGGCATCTCCGGTTTCGGCTCGACGGAAGCGCTCACAAGTTCGGAAGTTCGACGTGCAATAGGTGATCTTCCAGATCTGGAGTGCGCTCTGCAGGTTGAAGAGTGGGAACATTGGGCACGTTGGTAAGTGCGGACAGCCACCCACTGCGCTCTGCTCTCCCGACATTCCTATCAGGATGACAAATTCATGCTCGCATGTAAATGCCCTTTCGGAGCTCGATTGGGTGACAACGAAAAAACGCGACGTCGGGAGCGGTGATTCGATCACCGGTGTAGGAGCGATTCCCGGTCAGGTCCTATGCCCCATATTCATACAGACGTGGTCGTGGAGACGCGTGGGGCGCGCCAGGTCCAACAGGTGAAACCTGCGACAAGGCCTCCTTCGGCGGAGCTCCGCGAGCGACTCAAAACAGGGCGCTCCTTGGAGGGGCTCGACTTGTCTGCAATGGACCTCGCCGACTTGGACCTTCGCGGGAGGCGGATGGCCGGCTGTGATTTGACTCGAGCTGCCTTGTCCAATACCCGATTCGACGGTGCGGACTTGAGTGGAGCGGTGCTCTCCAAGGCCCGTGGGCATAAACCCTCTTTCGCCGGAGCGCGCCTGCGCTGTGCCCAATTGGAGGACGCGTTCTTGTGGGAGCCCGACTTCCAGGGCGCGGACCTCACGGGTGCTCGGCTGCGAGATCTCAAGTCTCCAAAAGGCAATTTCAGATCAGCGCGGCTCGTGGGGGCGAGCGCGGTCTCGGCGGTGCTCGCGCGCGCCATCCTCGACGACGTCGAGGCCGCGGGGACGGATCTCAGCGGCGCGGATTTGGTGCGAACCTCGGCGAAGCGGGCGCGGCTCGGGGGCGCGCGACTCGACGCCGTGATTGCGGAGCAGGCGTGTTTCGAGGCGGCGGACCTCGCGGCAGCGCGGGCCGAGGACGCGTGGTTCGTGGGGACGAGCTTCGAGGGAGCCGACCTCGGCGGGGCGTTGTTGGACGAGGCGAACCTCGGGGGCGTGAACCTGCGCTGCGCGACGCTCGAGGGCGCATCGCTGGTGCACGCGAATCTGGAGGGCGCGCGGCTCGAACAGGCGCGCGCTCGCGGAGCGCGCTTCACCCGGGCGAACCTGCGTCGCGTCGACGCTGTCGCGGCGAACCTGCTCGACTGCGACTTCGACGAGGCCAACCTCACCGACGCCGACCTGCGTCGCGCCGAGCTATCCCCCAATCAGCGGTCGCGCGCGATCCTCACGCGCGCTCGTCTCGGGTAGTCGGGGCTTGATTGGGGGTTAGCGGCGGATGCTGCCGATGCCGTGTCGAGCGAGGTAGTCGCCGATGTAGAACGCGGTCTCGTAGCGCTTCGACCGAAGATCGAACTCCTTGGGGATTTGGCCGCGATCCGCGATGCGCTCGATATCGGACTTCTCGATCTTGGTCTTGCACTCCGGATCGATCTGCGAGGCGTCGATGTCGATAGTCGGGAGTTGAATCGGGTCTTCGGCGTCGCCGGCGGCGAGCCGGTCCTCGTCGATGGCGTCCGAGAGATCGTTCGCGGCTGCGTCGCGCGCGGTGAGCGGCTCGAGATCGAACATGTTCTCGATGTGGCGCAGGATCGAGGTGTGATCGTATTGGACCGAGCTCACGTACCCCTTCTTCACGTAGGGGCCGATGAGGAGCGTCGGCACGCGGAAGCCGAGCTGGTCGAAGCCGTCGGCGGCGCGATCGTCGGTCGTCTTCGGCGGGGGGACATGGTCGAAGAAGCCGCCGTGCTCGTCGTAGGTGATGACGAGCAGCGTCTTCTCCCAAAGGGGGGAGGACGCCAGCGCCTGATAGACCGACGCGATGAACTGCTGCCCGAGCAGCGGGTGGTGCGGCGGGTGGTCGTCGTTCAGCGCGAAGCCGGGGTCGATGACGGTGACCTGGGGGAGCGTCCCGGCGGCGGCTGCGTCGAAGAAGTTGGGGACCGCGGGCGTGATCTTGGAGCCGCCGATCAGCAGGAGGAAAGGTAGATCGGTGTAATAGTAATTCCACTCGACGCCCTTCTCGTCGAGGCGGTCGTAAATGGACGGTAGCTTCTCGGGGGGGGAGTCGTTGGTTTTGATGCCGCCCGACTGGCCCATATGCAGGTAGAAACGGTTGGGCCAGGTGGGGCCCATCACCGAGCAGAACCAGCGATCGCAGACCGTATAGGCGTCGGCGAGCGCGTAGGTGACGGCGAGCTCGTCGCGGGTGAAATACCCCATTACGTGGGGGTCGATCATCGCGCCCGCGGACTTCTGATATTCGGTTACAAAGCCGTCATTGGCGCCGCCGTTGAACTGCGCGTGCGAGGCGTCCCAGCCGTGGGGCGGGTCCGCGACGCAAAGCACGGACTCCGGATATAGGCTTTGTGCGGTGCCCGCCATATCGAGGTTCGACATGGCAGGATCGAAGCCGTCGCCGGGCAACCCCTCGAGGGCGCGCGCGCCGAGGTAATGGTCGTAGCTGCGATTCTCCATCATCAGGATGACGATGTGCTCGATCTTGCCGGGGACGGGGCCCTGGGGGCCAGTGGGCCCGTCGTCGCTGCAGCCGTACATGGCTGTCGGCAGCGCCGCTGTAGCCCCGAGTCCCTTGAGCGCGTCACGTCGGGTGATTCGTTTGACCTTCATGGATTGCCCCGCTGAGTCGTCTACTACCGCGTTCGATCACACGCAGCATAGGCGCCAGGCGAGCCGAGCGAAAAGTCACGCGAGCGTCACGGCCCCGAAAGCCGCCGCCTCCGCTCTCAGCCATTCCACTCTTGGTAGGAGCCCGCGACGATATCCATCGAGCCCTCGTGGAGCAGGGTGTTGCCGGTCTCGGCGTCGAAGACGCGCACGTCGAAGTGCAAATGGTCACCGAGCTCGAAGTTGCTCTCGTTGAAGATCTGAGCCTGGAGCCCCGGTGATTGCGTCCACTCGTCGCCGTAGAGATCGACGAACAGCTCTGTGTCAGGTGTGACCTCGGCGCCAGAGTCCGTGTTGGTGATCTTGAACCGGAGGCGCACGGACGACTCGCAGTCGCCGCACCCGATGGCGAGCCAGACGTGGAATCCGCCCTGCGGCCCGGACATGATCGGCACAGCCTCGTCCGCGGTGACGCGCTCGAAACAGTCCTCTCCCGTGCCGACCTCGAAGGTTTCGGGGTTCTCGGGAGGGTCGCACGACGCAGGGCCCGGACAGCCCGTCAGGGTGGTGAGGACTGCTGCAGCGCCTAGAAGAGGAAGAACCGCGATTCGCATGAAGGCGCGCAAAGCATAGGTGATGCCACGGGCGGTTCGAAGAACGCGGATCAGCCAGGCACCTCGAGCTCGAGCGCGAAGCCTCCGCGCTCCGAAGGCCTGAAAGACACGGCGCCGCCGACCAACTCGGCGCGCTCGCGCACGCCGACGAGGCCCCAGCCCGACGGTTGGATCTCTCGAGAAGGGGAGCCGCGCCCGTCGTCCTCGACCGTCATGACGACGGTCTCGGCGCGGCGATAATCGAGCTCGATCATCACGCTGCGCGCGCTCGCGTGTTTGCGCACGTTGGTGAGCGACTCCTGCGCCGCGCGATAGAGCGTGTGCTCGACGGGCTCGGCGAGCTGTCGCGGGCGCCCCTCGATCTTCAGCTCGATTTGCAGGTCGTCGCCGCCAGCATCGTCGACGAGCTTGCGCAGCGAGTGCTCGATCGGTCGCACGGGTGAGCGCTCGCTGCCTCGGAGCATCGCGACGCTGCGGCGTACCTCTGCGAGGCCCTCGTGCGCTTGCGTGCGCGCGGTCTCGACGGCTTTCCGCGAGCGCGCGGGGTCGCGCTCGAACGCGGCCTCGGCGGCCTGGAGTTGGACGACCACGACCGTGAGGCAGTGCCCGACCGTGTCGTGGATCTCGCGCGCGATGCGGTTCCGCTCCTTCGCGCTGACGAGCTCTTCGATGTCGCGCGCGTACTCGCGGAGGCGCTCGTTCGCCGCGGCGAGCTGCCCCGCGAGCCGCTCGACCTCGCGACGCGCGCGGTGTTGGCGCAGCGTCATCGCGGAGAAGACGACGACGAACGCAGCGCCCGCGAGCCAACCCGCGAGCCCGCGGCCGATGTCCGCCATGGGCAGATCGCGCAGGGCCATGCCGCCGAACAATGCTGTCAGCGTGCCGACACCGATGAGCACCGCGCCGCGCCTACGCAGGTAGAGGACGCCCTGGCTGACGAGTGAGAAGCTCGCGATTCCGCAGGCCGCACGCGAGAGCCACAAGGCCGCGGTCAGCACGAAGAACGCGACCACGAAGTGGACGATGACCCGGCGTCGGGTCGGGTGACGCTCGAGCCAATAGAGGCCTACCGTACCGAGGAGCGCGTGCACCACGCAGAGCGCGGCGACGGGGATGACGACGCGCTGATCGCGGGTCTCGGGTGAAAACAGCGCGCCCATGAACCCCGCAGCGGTCACGCAGACGGTCGCGAGGACGTTGCCCGGCGCGATGAATCGCTCGAAATGTGCGCTCTCGGCTGCGCCGCTCACCACGTCATCGTAGCGCAGCCCGAACACGCGGCGTCAGGCACGCCGTCCTCGCCGCGTCGGATGGAGCACTACGCCCGCGTACGCATCTGGTTGAGGCGATCGGACTGTCGATCCGACGAGGTGGGTTCGATCCCCATCGTGGGCGCCGTAGAGATCATCAGCAGCTGCCGCACGCGAAGACGCCGGCGCTGCACTCGGTCGCGGCCGCGCCGCCCGCGCAGGTCACGTCGCACGCTCCCACGCTCGAGCACGACACGATGCACGAACCCGAGCACGTCGCCTCGCAGGTCGCCGCCGAGGAGCAGCTCGCTTCGCTGCCGTCGCCGAGCTTGAACGAGCACGTCGACGCGTTCGAACACGAGGCCTGCGAGCTCGCGCCGACCTCGAAATCGCAGGTCGACTGGCTCGAGCAGCTCGTGACGCAGCGATCGCCGCAGGCCTGCTTGCAGGTCGTCCCGCTCGAACACGAGGTCGTGCAGTCGTCGCCGCAAGCGAGATCGCAGTTGTCCGCCGCAGAGCAGCTCGTCGTGCAGCCCTCCTCGGGGCAGTCGATCGTGCAGGTGTCGCCGCCGGAGCAGGCGCACGCGTCGTCGACACAAGAGCAAACTGCTCCGTCACAGAGCGGGCCGCCGCAGCTCGCCGCGAACAGCCCCGCGAGCGACAGCGCGAACACCATGGCGAGGAACCTCATGCGGGCATCGTTCCCGGCGGCTCCCAGCCCCGTCAACCACGCCGCGCGTGCTAGCCTCCACGGCGTGCTGCGCCTCGCGAAGCGCATTCGCTCGACCACCTCGGAAGGGCCTGGCGCGCGCTACGCGGTCTGGGTTCAGGGCTGCGCCATCCGCTGCGCGGGCTGCTGCAACCCCGAGATGTTCGCGCCGACCGGCGGCGAGCTCGTCTCTTGCTTAGATCTCGTCGCGGACATCACCTCGAGTCCGGCGATCGAGGGCGTGTCCTTCTTGGGCGGCGAGCCCTTCGAGCAGGCGGCCGCGCTCGCGAACGTCGCGCGCAGCGTCCGCGCTGCCGGGCTCTCGGTGATGACCTACACCGGCCGCGTCTACGAGGAGCTCGTCGCGAACGAGAACCCAGCGGAGCTCGACCTCCTCGCGAACACCGACTTGCTGGCGGACGGTCCCTTCGATCGCGCGCAGCCCGGCTCGCGCTATCGCTGGCTCGGCTCGCAGAATCAGCGCCTCTTCGCGCTGAGCGCGCGCTACTCGCTCGACGATCCGCGGCTCGTCGGCGCGAACACGATCGACATCCGCTTGGGGCGCGACGGCCTCCTCGAGATCTCGGGGTGGCCCGCGCTCGCGGACGCGCTCGCTCGCGATCTCTCGCCGAGGAGGCGCCCGCGATGAGCGACGTAGCCCTCGACCTCCAGCCGCGCGACCGCGAGCTTTACACGCTTGTAAGCTGTCTCTGCGGCTTCTCGGAGCCGCACGCGGCGCGCCCGCTGCTCATCACCGCTCGTGGGCGCACCGCGCTCACCGCGGAGGGCAGCGCCGCCATCGTCGAGCTCCTCCGCCGCGGCGTCGTCAAACAGCTCCTCGCGCGCGGTGGTCATCGCCTCTCGCGCGCCCACGGTGGCGGCGTCGGGACGCGCGCGCGCCGCATGACGGACCTCGCCGACCCGCCCGCGCTCCCCATCACGCACGCGTCGTGGGCGCTCCTCGCGTGGATGCTCGACACCGCGGTCTCGCCGGCCGTTGGGTTCCCGAGCGGCGTCTTCAGCGAGCGATACCCGCTCTCGCTCGGCGACGAGGTCGTCTTTTACCTCGCCGCCGATCTCTTGCTGCGCCTCGGCGGCTCGCATTTCACGCCGCCGCTCGGCGAGCTGCAGGACCTCACCGCGCCGAGCGCGCTGCTCTTCCGCTCGCGCCTCGCGTGCGCGATCTACGGCGTCCCCTATGTGGCGCCCGCGGGCAAGCCGTCGCTCGTCTCCACGCGTGAGGGTCGCGTGGTGCTCTCGCTCCTCCAGCCGGATCTCGCGACCCACGCGGTCTCGCTCGAGCTCGCGCGACGTCGCGCGCACCGCGGCACGCCCACCGACAGCTGGGGGCTCCGCGTTCGCAACGGGCCGCTCTCGCTCGCGACCGAGGTCATCGCCGCGAAGCACCCCGAGCTCGCGACGTTCGCCGTCGAGGCCTTCGCGACGCTGCTGCGACAACCCGACGGGAGCGTGCCCGCGACGTGGTTCGTTGCACCTCCAACGAACGCGTCGCTCGCCGAACGCCAGCGCCGCGCGCGCGACGCCAGCGCGCTCGCGAGCTTCGTCCGCGATCTCGAGCCCGTCCTCGCGCGCGCTCGAGCGACCGGCATGTTCGACGACGACTACGACGCGGCGCGTGCCCTCGTCGAGATCCTCGACCCGTACCGACCGACGATGGTCGCGGCGGCCGACCTTGCGCGCGGCCTCGCGTCGCTTCAGATACTCGATCCTTCGCAGCCGAGGAGCCCGACATGAGCAGGCCGTACATCCTTCGCGTGAGTGAGTCGATCCGCCGTCATTTCAGGGTCGGAGACGGGGTCGACACCTGCATCGATCTGCTCGGCGTCTTGCCCCCGGACGAGCTCGCGCGGCTCCTCTCCACCGAGCTCGCGGCGCGCGGCTTCGCGCCGCCGGCCGAGGGTTCGACCGCGTGGACGCGCACCGAGCCGAACGGCGTCACCATCACGGTCGAGCCCGAGACTCGCGCCGTCCGCATCGCGAAGGAGCGGGAGCACGACGCCGAGGAGAACATCTCGGTCGAGGTTCGCTCCTATTCACCTGCGGGCGCGGAGGCCGAGCGCAAGCACATCATCAAGCGGGCGGAGTCCCGGCTCGAGGCCGACGCCGAGCGCCAGCGCGCGGAGATCAGCTCCGAGCTCGAGCAGACGCTGCGCGATCACTCGCTCGAGCTGGACGCTATCGCTGTTAAAGTAACGCAGGAGGCTCTGAAGATCCGCGCCAGTCGCCTGGGCGACGTCGTCAGCGTCCACGAGGACACGTCGACCGGCTCGATGACCATCCGGGTGCGCGTGTGACCGCTCCGCTCCACGTCCCCGAAGAGGAGCTGCCGCTCGAGCTCGAGACCGCCGAGGCCGTGGTCGCCGCGTACCCCGCCGAGATCGGCGAGGTCACGCGCAGCCTCTCGCGCGGGCTGCCCGTCCTCGTCGAATGCGAGAAGGAGCTCGTCCCCTACTTCTTCCGCGCGGTGCGCGACGTCCTGCGCAAGGAAGGGCGGCGCGCGATCTACCTCGATGGTCGCCCGCGCCCCGACGTCCCCGACGAGGCCACCGCCAGCATCACGCGCCTCTTGCTCGAGCACCTCCGCGAGGCCGTTCGCGGCGCCGTCGAAGAGCGCGTCGTCGTGCTCCCGCACCTCGATCTCATCACGACGAACTCGGCCGGCGGCCTCACCGCGGAGGCCCGCGAGGTCATCGCCCTCATGTACGAGAACCCGCTCGTCCTCTTCTTGGGCTTTCGGGATCCGAGCTTCCCCGTCCCCGAGGTCGTGACCAACCTCTTCGCGCGACGGGTCGTCGTGCTCGGCGTGCCGCGCGACAGGCTCTCGCGCGTCATCACCAGGCGAGAGTCCCGCAAGCTCGGTCGCGGACTCTACCCGTATCGCATTTACAAACATGTCAGCGGTGTCCACGCCGTCAAGCTGCGCCGGCTGTTCGCGACCCTCGACGGCGAGGATTACCCCCACGATCCCAAGCACGCGCTCGCGCAGCTCCGCACGGCGACGGCCGACGGCGACGTCGAGCTGCCTGAGATCGACCTCGACCGCGACATCGGTGGTTACGACCGTGTAAAGACGCGTATCAAGCGCGAGATCCTCGACATCCTCGCGACGAAGGACGGCGCGCTCAGCCCCGAGCGCATCAAGCAGATCGAGAAGCTCGTGCCCCGCGGGATGATCTTCTGGGGCCCACCCGGCACCGGCAAGACCCTGTTTGCGAAGGCCATGGCGTCCGCGCTCGGCGCGGCCGTCATCATCGTGAGCGGCCCCGAGCTGAAGAGCAAATGGGTCGGTGAGAGCGAGGAGAACCTGCGCCGCGTCTTTCACCGCGCGCGCAAGGCCGCGCCGAGCCTCATCATCTTCGACGAGATCGACGCTTTCGCCGCGCGCCGCGGCACCTTCGAGGGCTCGGGCGTCGAGCACTCGATGGTCAACCAGCTCCTCACCGAGATGGACGGCTTCCGCTCGAACGAGCTCGTGTTCATCGTCGGCACGACCAACCTCCCCGAGGCCCTCGACCCGGCGCTGCTCAGGCCGGGCCGCTTCGAGTTTCAGCTGCACATCCCTTATCCGAACGCCACCGACCGCGAGGCCATCCTCAAGGTCCACGACCGCGCGCTCGAGCTCGAGATGAACGACGACGCGCTCGCGCACGCTGTCCGTCGCACCGACGGTCCGGTCGAGGGCGGCGCGACGCATTACTCGGGCGATCACCTGCAGGCGCTCTGTCGCGCGATCGCCCGCTCTCGCATCCGCGAGGCTCGCGTCGGTGCGACGACTCCACAGGACGTCGAGCGCGCGCTCGTCGAGCACGCCGATCGACCCGAGCTGACCGCCGCGGAGGAGCACGTCGTCGCGACCCACGAGTCAGGCCACGCCGTCGTCGCGCTCCACTGCGAGCACGCCCCGCCGATCGAGCGCATCACCATCCGCGGTGACATCGGAGGCTCGCTCGGCTCGGTCTCTTTCGGCGATCCCGCGCATCGCCACGTGATCACCGAGGCCTCGCTCCGCGATCGGCTCGCGACCCTCTACGGCGGTCGCGAGGCCGAGTCCCTCGTCCTCGGTGGGCTCAGCGCTGGCGCCGAGGCCGACCTCGCCGCCGCGACCGCGCTCGCGCGCTCGATGGTCACCGAGCTCGGGATGGCGTCGGACTCGGTTGGCGCCATGCGCCACGCCGCTTCGAATTACCGATCATCGCTCGTCGTCGACCCCTCCACGTCGGAGGCCACGCGCGAGCGCGTCGACGAGGCCGTGCGCACCCTGCTCGAGGCCGAGCGCTCCCGCGCCGCGCGCATCCTCCGCGAACATCGGGATATGGTCGTCGCGCTCACCGAGCAGCTCGTCCGCGACAAGGTCATCGAGACCATCCCCCAGCGGCGCCCCAAGAAGCCCGATTAGCGCTGACAGCTGTGTAACTCAGCGTTTGCGCCCGAGGCTCGCGCCAAGCTCGGTCGCGCGCTCCTCGACGTCGCGCAGCCAGCGCTCCCGCTCGGCCTGCGAGCGCAGCTTGAGCCGCGCCAGGTAATGGCGCTTCACGACGCTGAATCCACAATAGCGAAACACCGAGACCACGTTCGACAGCCACCCTGGGTCGAGCAGCGCGACGAGCTCGGGTGAGTCGAGCGTGTAAAAGAAGTACGCCGCGCGGCCCTTCATGAGCCCCTGCGGCAGCACCGCGTCTTTGGGCAGGCCGTGGAACGAATAGGTCAATCCCGACACGAAGACGCGGTCGATATACCCCTTCAACATGGCCGGGAATCCGCCCCACCAAACCGGATATACGAACACGACAGCGTCACACGCCCCCAAGAGCTCGCGGTGCTTGCGGGTGTATTCGACTTTGTCGAGGTCGCGCCTGCGCCGCGTCTCGTCGACCACCAAGACCGGGTCGAAGCCCTCCGCGTAGAGGTCCACCGACTCCACGTCACACGAAGTCTTCGCGAGGCCGGACTTCACGGCCTCGAAGACAGCGTGGGTGTAGCTCTTCGGGTTGGGGTGACACACGATCAAGACGACGCGCGGCCGCATGTTGGCTCGACTCTATCGCGATTGGCGTGCGCGGCGTGCTATGCCCTCGTGAGGAGGTATCGATGCGCCTCGGCTTGCTTTCTCTGCTTTCTCTCTCGCTGCTCGCGAGCTCTCTCGGCTGCGGCGATGACACCCAAAACCCTGGCGGCGGCGGCTCCGGCGGCTCGGGCGGCGCCCCAATCGGCGCCGGGGGCGTCGGTGGCGCGGGCGGCGCGCCCAATTGCCCAGTCCTCGACGCCGACACGGTCGCGAACCTCACGTTCGGCTCTCAGGATTTCGTGCAGCTCCAGCCGAACCAGAGCACCGATCTCGAGGTCGGTATCCTCGAGTGCTGTTATGTCCTCACGCCCGTCGACGCCTGCATCAACTGGTCGATCGACCCGCCGGACAACGTCATTATCGCGCCGGATACCGGGTTTCTCCTCGTCGACGCGAACGCAGTCCCCGGCTCCGAATACACCATTACCGCGGACGTCGGCCCCGGGCAGCGCACCCTCCAGACGACCCTCTACGTCTATTCGCCAGAAGCGAACCCGCTGGTCGGCCTGCGTCACGAGATCGCGCAGCTCCCTTGCGGCGGTGGCGCCGAGCTTCCGCCCGAGGTCCCCATCGCCGAGCTCGCGTTCTGGGCCGACGGCACCTTCCAAGTGACCTGGATGCCCTTCGAGCTCTATGTCGATTATTGGGGGACTTATGAATTTGATTATGACGCTATCAGCGCGAGCGGGTCGATCACCTTGACCGTCACCGGGGGCAACTACATTCCCCCCGACGTCGACGGCGCTGGCACCTTCGACGTGGACGCCAATGGCGATCTCGTCCTTCACGATATTTGGCTCGGCACACCACAAGACGGCGTCGCCTCCGCCCAGTGCGGTCACCGCTTCGAGTGAGCTGCACTGCGCGGGTCGCCGGACAGGAGCGCGCGCGCGGTGCTCTCCGGGTCGGTCGGGGACGGGCTCAGCGTGCGCGCGAGCCCCGTCATCCCCATATCACCTTTGATCGCCCACGCGCCGCGCACGCCCTGGACAATGGCGTTCTTGCTCGGCCGCGAGAGGGGCGGGCGATTGACCGTGTCCGCCCACGCATAGGGCGGTAGCTCATACCGATAATCGAACTTGCCGTCTCGCGTCTCGAACGCGCGCAGCCAGCGCGTGGCGTCACGCGGGGCCCGCTTCGCTAACAGCGGCGTAGGTAATTCCGGCGTGCCGGCCGCGTGCACGAACACCGCGACGGGACCTACAGTGAAGACCTCCAAGACCTCGGCCGCGCGGGCGTCCAGTCGCTCGAGGGTGGCCCACGCCTCGGCCCAAAGATCCTCGCGCGCGGACAGATTCCGGCATAGCGGGGCGAGCTGCGGAAGAACATGTCTGTAAGCGTCGGCGTCGGCGCGGCCCCCGACCAAGCTCGTCAGCGCGGCCTCGAGCCAATAGGCCTCTTTGGATCGCGGCCAATCCCCGAAATCCCCGACTTCGGCCGCGCCCGTGAGCAGCTCGGCGAACTCGGCCGCGACCTCGGGCTCGAGCAGACAGAACACCGCGAGCGCGCCGTCGCAGTCGAATTGGGGGGGCGCGGAGCGCACGGGGGGCGAATCCAGCCCCCCGATGAATGGTTGTTCACGACCAAGTTCGCGCGTCCCCCGCTGCGATGGAACGCGAGCGCGATCTCGACCGAGGTGTCCCGCTTGAGCGAGGCTGGGGTCGAGTTGCCGGGCCAATGGCTCAGATCGATCGCGGCGCCCGGGACGAGGCCGTCGCAGCAAACGGCGCCCGGCGGCGCGCTCGCTCCGAAGCCGATGAATTGGAAGGTCGGCGCGGTCATCGCTCTACGAGTATGACGCATCCGTGCCCTCGGGTCGTTCGCCCCTTGGGGCGGGGCCGACTTCGCCGTAGAGAACCGCGACCTCATGGTTCGCGTGCTGCTCGCCGACGATCAGACGCTCTTTCGCGAGGGCCTGCGCACTGTCCTCACGATGAAGGGCGTCGACGTCGTCGGTGAGGCCCCGAACGGCGCCGAAGCGGTGAAGCTCGCCGAGGCGCTCTCCCCCGACGTCGTCCTGATGGACCTGCGGATGCCCGTGCTCGACGGCGTCAGCGCGACGCGCGCGATCGCAGCGTTGCCGCGCGCCCCACGCGTCCTCGTGCTGACGACCTTC
Source organism: Polyangiaceae bacterium (assembly GCA_046351325.1). Classification (GTDB taxonomy): domain Bacteria; phylum Myxococcota_A; class Polyangia; order Polyangiales; family Polyangiaceae; genus Xiheicaenibacterium. The sequence continues at coordinate 927,424 of JAXLYR010000004.1, forward strand.
GGCGACGACGAGTCGATCTTCGAGGCGCTCCGCGCCGGGGCCCTCGGCTTTTTGCTGAAGGACGCGCCGAGCGACAAGCTCCTCGAGGCCATCGAGCTCGCCGCGCGCGGGCAATCCTTCTTGCCGCCGGACATCGCCGCGCGCGTCGTCAGCGAGTTCGCGCGGATGTCGGCGCGCACCCCCACGAACGGCGACGGCCGCAAGCGCGCCGCCGAGCTTGGCCTCTCCGAGCGCGAGCTCTCGGTGCTTCGCGGGCTCGCGAGCGGCGCCTCGAACAAGGAGATCGCCGCACGCCTCGACATCACCGAGGGCACGGTGAAAAACCACGTTACAAACGTGTTCGCGAAGCTCGGCGTGACCGACCGCACGCAGGCCGCCCTCCGCGCGAAGGAGCTGGGCATCGACCTCTAGCACTCGGGGTCATGGTGCCCCCATGACCTCGACCATGACCAACGTGGGATTGCGCATGACCCCAGGCGAAACCCATGGTGCCGGCATGACGAATGGCACTTGCGATGCGCGGCGTGGGGCGAGGATTTCGGGGTCTTTTTTTGGGGGGGTTTGCACCGTCCTCGCGATCTCCGCGTTGGCTCTGACGGGCTGTGGCGACAGCGGTGAGTCGGGCGGTGGTGGCTCCGGGGCGACCGGCGGCTCGGGTGGTAGCCCCGACGTCGGCGGCAATGGCGGTGACGGCGGCGGCACGACGCCGACTGCGGTCGACCAGTTCTATACCGACTTCGGCGCCTCTCGCTTCTCGCAAGCCGAGGCTCGCGCCGCGGATCTCGACGCCCTGCTCGACACCGACCCGACCGCGGCGGACCCTGCTGTCGTGCGCGCGCTCGCCCACCTCTGGCATGTCGCCGAGGTCGGTCGCGACCCGAACGCGGGCAGCGTATTCGCCGAGCAAGCCAATCTGCTCTCGCAGTTCCAACAGGCGCGCGACAACGCCCCTGACGATCCGCGCGTGCCCTGCTGGCTCGGCCTCACGATGCTGGGCACCGGGCAGGCGACTCAGGATCAGACGCTCATCGACCAGGGATTTGCCATGCTCGACGAGGGCGTGAACGCTTATCCCGAGTTCAACCTGTTTTGCGTCGCCCTCGCGTATGGCGGTTATCCGGCGAGCGACCCGAGCTTCACCAACGCCATCGACGCCCTCTATCAGACGATGGACCTCTGCTTCGGCGAGACCGTCGATCGGCTGAACCCCACCATCGAACCCTATTTGGATCAGGCGACCTCGACTGGGCAGAAGCGCGTCTGCTGGAACGACCCGATCGCGCCCCACAACGCCGAGGGCTTCTATCTGTTCTTCGGCGATCTCCTGGTCAAATCAGGCGATCTCGAGACGGCGCTCGTCATGTACGGGAACGCCAAGCTCGTCGCCGAGTACGCCGATTGGCCGTACAAGTCGCTCCTCGAGGGGCGCTTGACGGACGACCTCGGCGCGCGCGCGGCCCTCTACGCCGACGCGGACCTCATGAACGATCCCCCGATCGCGGGCGCCGAGCTGGATCGCGGCTGTACGTATTGCCACGCCGCGACCGCAGCCGAGTGATTCGCCGAACTCAGGGCTTCGGGACGTAGAGCTCGACGTTGCGGTCGCTCGCGACGCCCGCGTGGTCGGCCTTCTCCCAACCCGAGGTCACGTCGATGATCGCCAGTTTGCGCCCGTCCTCTGCGATGGGGTCGTTCTCTGTCTGGTAGTCGAGCGCGGTGAGCCGAATACCGTAATAGCCATTGTCGAGGTCGCGGATCTCGACGAGCCGCATCTGCGAGGGGAAGTCGGCGAGGGCCGAAGTGAGGACCTCCCAATAGGGGGCTCCGACCGTCGGCTGAATGACATTCACCTTGTGGACGTGCGAGTGCCCCGCGAGGTGCATGAGCACGTTGGGATAGCCCGCCAAGATGTCCCTGAACGGGTCGGTGAGCACGGCGTCCGGCTGGGCGACGCCGCCGAAGTTGCCGCCGTCGGTGAGCGAGCCCGACGCGTGGTGCGACGCGACGATGACGAGCTTGTCGTCCGCGAGGGCCGTGTCCAACGCGGGCACGAGGAAGTCGTCGATCTCCGACTGGTGGAGCAGCCCCTCGGCGCTGCCAGTCGGCGCCGAGGTGTCGATGACGATGAAGCGCAATGGCGTATTGGGGACGTCGTACGTGTAGAACGCGCGACCGCTCGTCGCGGCTGCGCTCGTGACCCCGTGTCCGTCGCCGTCGGCCTGGACGAGCGTGAGGAGCTCCGAGCCCGTGAGAGGCATGCGAGCCTCGTCGGCGGGCACGTCCCCGAGCTTCACCGGGGCGCCGGGCTGCGACCAATCGCGTGTCCCGGTGGCGGCGTAGTCGCTCAGGTACTCGTCGGTAAAATTGGCCGGCGGGAAATTGCCTTGAGTGAGGACGTCGTGATTGCCAGTTACCCAGACGTAAGGAACCGCGAGGCCCTCGGCGACGAATGGGTCCTTCGGGTCGTTGTTCGGGCCGGGCACCGGGTCGTCGTCGACACCGGAGTCGCACTCGATGACGCTCGCGCCACCGAGCAGGCCGAGCACCCAATCCGCCTCGTTCGATTGGGCGTTGTCGATGTTGTCTCCGCCGAGGATCACGAGGTCGAGCGGCGAGTCCTGGTTCAGCCGGTTGATGGTGCGCACGGCCGCGTTGAGGATGCGGCACTCGTGCCCCTCTTGCGGGCGAAACGCGCCGTTCGTCGGGGTGAGCGGGACATCGGTGTTGCACACGCGAGAGGGCGACTCGTCGTCCGCGAGCTGGAGATCTGCGAGGTGGACGAAGCGCGCTAGGACCTTTGCGTTCGCGCCCGGCGGCGGGGCCGCGGTGCCGTCGAGCAAGCGAGACTCCACAGCCTCGCCCTCGCTCGTCGAGTAGTCCGCGAAGCCGTCGGCCAGCATGCTCGCGACGTTCTCGGGCAGGCGCGGGTCGTGCGCGGGATCGCCCGTGACTGGCGTCGTCGCGACAGACAGCCGCTCTTCGGTGGTGAGCGGGGCCTTCGACAGGGCGGGGAGCGGCTCGGGCGGCGCTGCGCCACCGGCTCCACCACCTGACCCACCACCGCCGACCTCGGAGTCGTCGCCGCAGCCCGCGCTGAACGCGGCGAGCGCAGCACCCGCGATCAAGCAGGCGAACAGGTGGCTTTTACGTGACAAGCAAGAGAAACGTCGTGACTGCATGCGGGCCAGGATACCCCAGCGCCTCGGCGTTGGGGCACCCGTGGCGAGGCTCAGCCGCGACGGTTGCGGCGCATCACGCGCAGAGTGGCACCGAGCGCGAGCAGCCATCCCAACCCGAAGGCGCCGTCGCCCCGCGGTGAACCGGCCGCGCGACAGCTGCAGCCGTCGTCGTCCGCGACGGGGTTGCCACCGCTGCCGCCGCCACCGTTGTTCGCGTCGCCACCGCTATTGGCATTACCGCCGTTATTGGCATTACCGCCGTTGTTGGCATTACCGCCGTTATTGGCATTACCGCCGCCCCCGGTCGCGGCCATCCCCCCGGCGCCGCCGTTCGAGGTGCCGCCCGCGCCGCCCGTGCACGTGTCAGGGCCCGGGTTGCAGAAGCCAGCGCCATCGCAGGTGTCGGGACCCGTGCACGCGTCGCCGTCGTCGCAGACCGTGTTCGCCGTCGACGGCGCGTGGGTGCAGCCGCTCGCCGCGTCGCAGGCGTCGTCGGTGCAGTCGTTGAGATCGTCGCAGTCGAGCGTCGTCCCCATCACGCAGGCGCCCGTCGCGTCGCAGGTCTCGTCGCCGTTGCAGGCGTCGCCGTCCGCGCAGGGCGTCCCCGCCGTCGCGAGGTCGTGGGTGCAGCCGCTCGCCGCGTCGCACGCGTCGTTGGTGCACGGATCGAGATCGTCGCAGTCGACCGCCGTGCCGCCCGAGCACATCCCCGCGCTGCACATCGCGCCCATCGAGCAGAGGTCCGTCGCCCCGCACGGCGTGCCGTTCATGACGTTGCTGTGGGTGCAGCCCGTCGCCGGCGTGCACGCGTCGGCGGTGCACTCGTTCGCGTCGTCACACGGCGGGCTCGTGCCGGCCACGCACGTCCCTCCGCCGTCGCAGACCTCATCCCCGTTGCACGGGTTGGCGTCGGGGCAGAGGCTGCCCATGGGTTTGTCCTCGCAGGCGTTGTTCACGCACTGCCGACACACGCCGCCGCATTGGGCGTTCGCGTTGCAGGTGATACCCGTATTGGTAAAGTCGACCTGACAATTGTCGGTGTCGCTCCCCGTCGCGTCGCGGGTGATGACCTGATCGGTGCCCGGCGCTGGCGTGAAGGCGGTTACGCCGGGGTAAGCGCCGTTGCCGAACACGGCGACGTCGAGGATCGTGTTGGTCGGGTCGAGGATGAGGACCTCGTCGCCAGCGTTCGCGAGCTGCATGGCGGGGCTCGCCGCCGAAGTCCAAGCCGCGAACCCCGCCATATCGGGGACCGCCATGGTCGCGCCCGGGGGCATCTCGGCGTCGGGCGCGGTGCCGAAGAAGGCCTGATAAGAAGCGCCGGCCCGCGCGACGACGATGCTGCCGCCTGCTGGGATGACGAGCGCCGGGGGGAAGGTGAACATGCCCTCGGCGCCGTCGGGGGTCTCCTCATCACCGAGTTTGTAGTTCGCGAGCGTGATCGTTTGAGGTGAAACGTTCTGCACCCGGTACCACTCGTCGGGCCCGCCACCCGAGGCGTTGGAGAGGAACCGCTGCACCACGAGCGGCGCGTAGACCTCGCCCGCCGCGTCGAAATAGACGTCGAGCGAGTCGTCCACGACCTGGTCTTGCACCTCCTGGAACGTGTTCGGGTACATCGCCGCGCGCGGGTCGCCGTAGTCGGTCACCGCGTCGAGCGCGTTGGAGAATTGCGCGCCGCCGATGTCGATCGTGAGGTCGGAGTTCATCTGGCTGCGGAAGGTCGCGACCGTGAAGCGGAGCGGCGTCGCGGGCGGTCCGTTGAGTCCGAGCGCGCTCCACGGGACGAAGATCTCGACGTCGCCCGTCGCGCCCTGCATCGCCTGAGCGGTCGCTACCTGGTTGAAGTTCGTGTCGATGACCTTCGCGGTGCCGCCGCTCCCGAACTGGGTCTCGATGAGCCGCTCCCAGCGCGCCCCCGACGCCACCTTCGTGTCGGCGAACTCGGCGAAGAACTCTTGCCCCGAGCCGTCCACGCGATCCGTGTCGACCGCGATCTGGACCTGAATGGGCGCGCCTCCGAGCGCGACGCCCGGCGGCCTGCGAACGAGGAACCCGACGCCCGTCGTCGTGCCCGTCACTTGGAACGCGACGATGTCGGCCACGACCTCGGGGGTCGCGATATCGGTCCTCGTGTCGGCCGCGTTGTCGCGCCACACGAGCTCTCCTGCGCCGTTGGCGTCGACCGCGACGATTCCCAGGTTGTCGGCGTTCGGGGTCCTCGTGAACCACTCGGTGCTGTTGCCGTCGACCGTGACGGGGTGAGCGCTTGCTTGGCCAGTAAGGAGCAAGGCCCCGAGCGAGCCGAGGGTGGAGAGGAGAAGACGGGCGTGTCGCATGGTCCGACATGTTACCCAGATCGTCCTTCGTCAGGGAGTGAGGTGCGCCGGCCGTCGTGGTACGAGTCGAGGCCCTCATGACCGCCAACGACGAACGAGAGAACCCGGCGAAGGATCGTGAATCCCGTTACGACCACGCCGAGGTCGAGCCCCGGTGGCAACGCTACTGGGAAGAGCACGGCACCTTCGCTGCGACCCGACGCCCAGGCCGCAAGAAGCGATACCTCCTCGACATGTTCCCCTATCCGTCGGCCAACGGGCTCCACGTCGGCCACCCCGAGGGCTACACGGCGACGGACATCATCGCTCGCTATGCCCGAATGCGCGGTGAGGACGTCCTGCACCCGATGGGGTGGGACGCCTTCGGTCTGCCGGCCGAGCAATTCGCCATTCAGACCGGGACGCACCCCGCGATCAAGACGGCCGAGAACATCGCGACCTTCCGCCGGCAGCTCAAAATGCTGGGTTTCAGCTACGACTGGGGCCGCGAGCTCGCGACGACGGACGACGAATACGTCCGCTGGACCCAGTGGATCTTCCTCCTGATGTTCGAGCGCGGGCTCGCTTATCAGGATGAGATACCGGTCAATTGGTGCCCCGCGCTAGGCACCGTGCTCGCCAATGAAGAGGTCGTCGACGGCAAGAGCGAGCGCGGCAACTTCCCCGTCATTCGCCAGCCGCTCCGCCAATGGATGCTGCGGATTACGGCGTACGCGGATCGCCTCGAGGAGGGCCTCGCCGACCTCGCGTGGCCCGACGGCACGCTCACGATGCAGCGCGAGTGGATTGGCCGCTCCGAGGGCGCGGAGATCGAGTTCGGTGTAGTCGGCTACGATGACGCGAAGATCGCGGTCTTCACCACGCGACCCGACACGCTGATGGGCGTGACCTACGTCGTCCTCGCGCCCGAGCACCCGCTCGTCGCGCGCGTCACGACAGAGGCTCAGCGCGCGGCCGTGGACGCTTATGTCGCCACCACCGCGAGCAAGAGCGACCGCGATCGCATGGCCCAGGTCAAGACGAAGACCGGAGTCGCGACTGGCGCGTTCGCGGTGCACCCCATCTCGGGCGCGCGCGTCCCGATTTGGGTCGCCGACTACGTCATCGGCTCCTACGGCACGGGCGCGGTCATGGCCGTCCCCGGTCACGACGAGCGCGACTTCGCCTTTGCGAAGGTCTTCAATCTGCCCATCGTCGAGGTCGTGAGCCCCGATCGCGCGCTTCACGGCGAGCTCGAGGCTGCGTTCGTCGACGACGGGTTTGCCGTGCAGAGCGGCGAGTTCGACGGCCTGTCGACCAAGGACTGCAAGCGCGCGATCGTCGAGAAGCTCGCGTCGCTCGGCCGCGGCAGCAAGAAGGTCACGTACAAACTGCGCGACTGGGTCTTCTCCCGACAGCGCTATTGGGGTGAGCCTATCCCGATATACTTCCCCGTCGATCTCCCCGAGGGCGGCGACCCGCGCGCGGGCGCGAAATACCAAATCCGATATCGCGAGCCCATCGCGGTATCACAGGAAGAGCTGCCCCTGCGCCTGCCCCAGCTCGCGGACTACAGGCCTGGCGACGACCCGGCCGGGCCGCTCGCGCGCGCGCTCGACTGGCGCTTCTTCCAAAAGGACGGGAAGTGGTACGCGCGCGAGACGAACACGATGCCGCAGTGGGCGGGCTCGTGTTGGTATTACCTGCGTTTCCTCGACCCGAAGAACGGCGAGCGCGGCTGGAGCGAACAGGCCTATCGCGACTGGATGCCCGTAGACCTGTATGTCGGCGGCGCGGAGCACGCGGTGCTGCACCTGCTCTACGCTCGATTCTGGCACAAGGTCCTCTACGACGCTGGCTACGTCACCCACCAAGAGCCCTTCGCCAAGCTCGTCCATCAAGGGATGATCCTCGGGACGTCGTTCCGCGCTTACGAGCCAATCCAGGGCGGCGCGCTCATGGCTGGTGACAGCCCTGTAATCCCTGTCGAGGAGGGGGGCGAGACGAAGCTCCGCCTGGCGGACGGCACCGAGGTCCGCGAGAAGCACTTTATGGAGGCCGATGTCGAGCTCCGCGCCGGTGAAGCGACGCTCAAGAGCGGCGGCACGCGCGTCGTCCTCGTCGCCGAGAAGATGAGCAAGTCGCGCGGCAACGTCGTGAATCCCGATGACGTTGTTAAAGCATACGGCGCGGATTGTCTGCGGCTCTACGAGATGTTCATGGGCCCGCTCGAGGCCGTGAAGCCCTGGCAGACGTCGCAGATCCAAGGCGTCGTGCGCTTCCGCGAGCGCGTCTTCACGACGTGCACGCGGGCGTCCGCGGTCGAGGCCGACCAGCCGACGCTGCGCGCGCTGCACAAGACCATCAAGAAGGTCACTGGCGACATCGAGGCGCTGTCGTTCAATACGGCGATAAGCGCGATGATGGTGTTCACCAACCACCTCGCTGGGCTCGCCGCCGTCCCGCGCGAGGCCGCGGAGAAGCTGGCGATCCTGATTTCTCCGTTCGCGCCTCACGTGGCCGAGGAGATCTGGCTGCGGCTCGGTCACGAGGGCTCGATCTCACAGGCCGATTGGCCGACATGGAACGAGGCGCTCGTCGTCGACGACGAGGTCGAGGTACCCATTCAGGTCAACGGCAAGGTGCGCGGTCGCGTCGTGCTGCCGCGCGATGCGGGTGAAGAGCTCGCCCGCGAGCGTGCGCTCACCGCCGAGGGGATCGGCGCCTTCGTCGCTGGAAAGACGGTGAAGAAGTTCGTCTACGTCCCCGGTAAGATCGTGAACGTGGTGGTCGGATGAGGCCGTGGCAAGCAGGCGCAGCGTTGCTCGTGACGCTCGCTTGCGGGGCGTGCTCGGGCTCCTCTTCGCGATCGCAGGACGGCCCGAAAGACGCGGCGAACGATGGGTTCGAGACGCCGGGCAACGCCCTCGAGGGAGTGCCTGCCGTCCCCGACGAGGCCTTCCCCGAGGGCGCCTGCGGTGGCTTCGAGCAGCTGCGCCTCGCGGCCCCCGAGCCTCTGCTCGGTGGGCGGCTGACGCTGCGGCCAATCACGGGCCTCGCGAACCTCGAGCGGCCGCACTCGATCATGGCGGCGCCGTGGGCGGCAGAGTCGGAGACTCGGCTCTATCTCGAGGGCGCGGCCGGCAAGAAGCTGGTCGTCTTCACCGAAGAGCTCTTCCGCCGGCCCGTTGCCGATCTCGCGGGCGTCGTGAAAAAGCTCGATCCCTACGCGAAGGACGCCTTCGTCGGCTCGTTCCCATCCGGCTCGCTGAAGACGCTCGCGGTCGTCCCGCGACGCCTCGTCCCCGACGAGGAGAAGGCCCTGGTGCTCCGTCTCTACGCGATCTCGCCGGACGATCTGCTGATCCGGGTTTCGTTCTACGTGAGCCCCGAGGTCGTCGCCGAAGGTCAGGGTTGCTCGGCCCTCGCGCGCGATATGAGCAAGACGCTCGAGGCCGGCGACCGCAAGATCGACGCGGCGGGGGGCAGGCGCGATCTCGACGCTGGGCTCAGCCTCGAGGTGCCGCCTGGGGTCGTCCTCGTCACCGAGCAAGGCCCGGACTTCACCGTCTATCGCGCCTATCCGCTGTCGCCATTCGGCGGGACGTCGGGCGCGTTCAACATCTACGTTGGTGGGCACCCACAGCCAGTGGACGGGCCGAACAAAATCCCAGGCACGCTGCTCGGCTCGAAGGTCGATTGGATCGACGCCGACGACGGGACCGCGCACGCGCGCCAAGCCGTCGCGCCCATCCCCGGTACGAACGAGGAGGTCGCGCACGTCTTCTTCGTGGCTGGGAACGAGGCGATCTTCGGCAGCTTCGTGAAGATGGCGGACTCGTTGCGCGCCAAGCGCTAGGCCTCGCCCGCGAGCGGTTCCAGACCCGCATAACGCGCCCGCTCGCGCCGCGCCCGCGAGCGGTTCCAGACCCGCATAACGCGCCCGCGAATGCGAATCGGTGTGATCGCTCTCACGACAAAGCACGATCGTTCGGTGAAACGGTCCGACCAAGAGACAACCCGTGTCGCCACGCAGGTTGCTGTTTCCGCGACAAAGCACGATCGTTCGGTGAGAGCTTTTCGGCGCGAAGTGCCCTCCATGCTCGACGCACCAGCCGAGGTCCGCATAACGCGGCCATCGAGAACGAGGTCCGCATAGCGCGGCCATCGAGAACGAGGTCCGCATAACGCGGCCATCGAGAACGAGGTCCGCATAACGCGGCCATCGAGAACGAGGTCCGCATAGCGCGGCCATCGAGAACGAACGCGGCCGGGGCGCTAGTTGTCGGAGCGGAAGAGGTCGCCCTCGAAGCGGAAGGCGAGCGTCGCGTAGGGAATTCCCTGGTGGACGTCCTCGCCAGTGCGCCACGGATGCAAGACCCACCACTGCGCAATACCGATGAGCGTCGGCTTGTTCCAGCTCGCGCCCGGGTGATCGAAGAACGTATATGCGACGAGGGGGCCGACACGGAGGATGAGGTCATCACCGTCCCCGCGGGTGCTCTCGTCGAAGAACGAATTGGTGAGCGAGCTGCGCGCTCCGGCGATGAGCCCGAAGTCGCTCAGGTACAGGAGGTCGCTGTCGTTGTGCATGAACCACCCCTTGTCGGGGACGAGCATGTCGAAGCGAGGGTGATAGTAGACCCGGTTTACGCCGTCGTTCGGTAGGCCGATGTCCGAATAGGTGAAGAGCAGGTCGTCGCGTATGACGATGGGGCCGATCTTGGCAATAGCGGCCGCCCGGGCGAAGACCTCGAAGCCGTTCGCGGGGTGGGTTTGCCCGGCTTTGTCGAGCCGGTCGCGGCCAGTGTCCGACCAGTCTCCGCCGGCGTCGGGGAAGGCGACGAGGTTGTCGAACACCCCGAGGTTCCCCACGTGGTGGATGCCTCCGGAAAGGGCCAGCATCGACAGCGGCCGGAGCTCGATCGCGCCGCCCATCCGACTCATGGTCGGGTTCACGGTGGGGGCCAACACGACCCCGAAATAGTTGTCGCGCAGGGCCGTGGAGTCCGACGCGTAGAGCCTGTGGCGATACGCGAGGTTGTATTGGAATTCGAGCCCGAGGGGATTGAGGCGTAGCCCCGCGAGGAAGTCGTACGAGATGCGCTGCTCCGGTATCCGCGGAGGCGGCGGGGGGTCGGCGAACACCGGTATCGTCGACGTCAGCGTGGCAAGGCCTGCGAGGACGAGGGCGAGGGGCCGCATCGAGCGAGAGTAGAGAAAGCCACGCGGCCTTGACACGGAAAAGGCCGTGCCAATTTTGGGGCCATCGAGGTCGCTCCCCCCACGGGGCGGAGCAGCCGAGATTCCAACTCCGACTGCCGCCGGGAAGTGCCTCGACTGTGCAGTTGGACGAGCCGCAGGGGGACACCCCTAGAGGCTTATCTCTTGGCTCCGCGCGGTTGGGCCCGAGCAACGGCTCGCGGCGCGGGAGAGGGTTTGGCTCGTCGCGCGTCGTGCGCGAGAGCCGATGACGCCGTTTGGAGGTCACGATGTTCTACGAGTTCACCGATCCGTTCCGAATGATGGATAACACCCTGAGGCAGGTCGATCGCGCGCTGCGCTTCGGCCGAAACACCGAGTCCGCCGACCTCGTCGTCTACGACGTCGGCGAACACTTCGCGCTGATTGGGGATCTCCCGGGATTCGAGGAGAAGGACATCGAGCTCACGATCGAGGGCGACGTGCTCACGCTGCGCGCCGAGCGACCGCGAGACAAGCGCGAGGGGTGGAAGCTCGTCCGCGCGGAGCGACCTGCCCTCAAGATTTCCAGGCAGATCGAGCTGCCCGCGAGGGTGGACGCGAGCGCCGTCGTCGCGACGCTCAAGGACGGAGTGCTGCGCGTGACGCTGCCGAAGGCCGCAGAGGCGCGGCCCAAGCGAATCGCCATTCAGACCACGAAGAAGCTCGAAGCCGCGACCGCGTGAGAGGGGAGGAGACCGCCATGACGACGACGATGCCTGAGACGACTCAACAGAACGGAACCTCCAAGGTCGCGGTCGCGCAGAGCCGGCCTGTGACCAAGTCCGTCCCCGAATTGGTGCTGACGCCGTCGGTGGACGTCTACGAGAACGAGGGCGGTGTGCTCGTGCTCGTCGATCTCCCTGGTGTCGAGGAGAAGCACCTCGGCCTCACGGTCAATCGCGACGTGCTCACGCTCACGGCCGATCGCTACGAGGCCGGCGCGAACGAGCGGAAGATCACCTATCGCCGGACGTTCGTCATCCCGAACAACGTCGACACGGACGCCATCGAGGCGAAGCTCGACAAGGGCGAACTCGAGCTCACGCTGCCGCGGCGCAAAGAGTCCATGCCGCGGCAAATCCCGATTGGGAGCAGGCGCTCCTGAGCACTCAGCCCTTGAGGGAGCGCACGACGAAGGGCGGGCAAACACCCATATTGAAGTGCGCGCTGATCTCCAGTGCTCGGCGGATGCGCGCGACGGGCGGAGTGCCCTTCAGCGCGAGCATCGCGCCGAGCGCGAACTCGGCGCCGCTGCCCACCGCGTCGAAGCCGTCTGCCATTTCGTTGACCTGGAAATCAGCCTGCACGGAGTAGAGGCGACCGCGATACCCGACTAGGAATTGGCCGCCTGACTCCGTGTTTGCTTCGACCTTGGCCATGCCGCGGTCTTTGAGGAGTTGGCGCACCGACTCGGCGAAGACCGTGACCATGTAGCGGAGGTCGTCGCGAACGACGCCACGGCCGCGCGTCGCCTGCGGTGGGACCTCGAGCGCGTGCTCGAGGAGCTGACCCATCCGAAAGCTCGTCGTGTATCCGATGAGGAAAGGGCCGCGGCGAAAGACCTTCGGCAGCTTGGTCACGCGCGACGTCCAGCCCGAGACCGACGCGGCATCCGCACCGATGTAGACGGTGCCCCGCTGGACCAGGCCGACGATGCAGGTCATCCGGCGGAGCCCCGCAGAGCGTCGAGCTCTTTCACCATGATCTCGCGGGTGAGGTCGCGAAGCCGGCGGCTGTCATTGTCGACGAGCTCGGGGTGGATCGGGTCGAGGAACTTCAGCGTTACTCGGCGCGGCCGCACGACGAAGCTGCCCTTCGACAGGACGTCGCGCGTGCCGACGTGCACGATCGGGATGATCGGGACGTTGGCGCGCGCCGCGAGCATGAAGGCCCCGCGGAAGAAGGGGCGCAGCTGCCCGTTGTCCGAGCGCGTCCCCTCGGGGAAGACGATGAGGGAGCGCCCGTCCGCGAGGCGATCGAGGCAGATTCGCACCATGCGCAGGATGCTCGGCAGGTATCCGCGGCGAACGGGGATATAGCCGTTGAGCAGCATGTTGAAGCCCAGCACGGGCGCGTAGAAGTTCTCGACCTTGCTCACCCAGAGCGCCGGGAGCCGCGCCGACATGATCGCGAGGATGTCGACCATCGACTCGTGGTTCGCGACGAAGACCGCGGGCTTGCTGAGGTCGATGCGCTCGCGGCCGATCACCGTGACGCCGGCGAAGGGCGCGCGCTCGAGGTAGTGAGCGCCCCACTCCTCCGTGAAGCGACGGAGCAGGTTGCGCTTCTTGTCGATGGGGCTCAGCGCGAAGAGCCCGACGGTCGGGAAGAACGCGAGCGCCGTCGTGGTGACGAGGTACGGCCAGAAGACGCTGTTGAACGCGGCCAACCCGAGCGGCCCGAGGGGAGTCGGGCCGCCCTCGGGGCTCGTAGTGGGGTCTTGGTTCAGCAGTCGGTCGGGCACGTGAACGCTGATTCGCCGCAGAAAGTCTCGCAGAAACCGTTACCGCAAACGCACAGCCCAAGGCAATCGGGTTGGCAGTTGAAGATCGATTCACCGCAGCCCGGATCGCAGAAGCCGTCGCCGCACACGCAGCCGCCCTGGCAGTCGAACGGGCAGCTGTTGAGGTCCTCACCGCAGGCGGCCTGACAGACGCCGTCGCCGCACGCGCAGACGCCGCAGTCGTTCGGGCAGATGAAGGGATCTTCCCCGCAGTTCGGCTCGCAGAGGAAGTTGCCGCACGCGCACTGCTGCAAGCAGTCGGTCTGGCAGGTGAGGACGCTCTCTCCGCAGTTCGGGTCGCAGAAGAAGTCGCCGCACTGACAGAAGCTGCCGCAGTCGAACGGACAGGAGAACTGGTTCTCTCCGCAGTTCGGGTCGCAGAAGAAGTCGCCGCAGGTGCACGCGAACTGGCAGTCGAACGCGCAGGTGTTGATGTCCTCACCGCAGCCCGGATCGCAGAAGAAGTCGCCGCACTGACAGAACGAGAAGCAGTCGTTCGGGCAGGTCTGCGTGTCTTCGCCGCAGTTCGGATCGCAGAAGAAGTCACCGCACTGGCAGCCGGTGGCGCAGTCGATCGAGCAGTTCAGGATGTTCTCGCCGCAGGCCGCCGAGCACTGCCCGTCGCCGCAGGTGCAGCCCATGCCGCAGTCCTGTGCGCAGCTCGAGCTGTTCTCACCACACTGAGCGTTGCACTGGCCATCCCCGCAGACGCAGGTCGGGCAATCGCCGGGACAGGTCATCTGCGACTCGCCGCAGTTCGGCTCGCAGAAGAGGTTGCCGCACTGGCAGTTCCCACAGTCCTGGCCGCAGCTGAGGATCGTCTCGCCGCACTCGGGCTGACACTGGAAGTTGCCGCACTGGCAGGCTTGGTTGCAGTCCTGCGCGCAGGTCGACGGCGTCTCGCCGCAGCTCGGCTGGCATTGACCGTTACCGCAAACGCAGCTCGCGCCGCAGTCCTGCGCGCAGTTCTGACCCGACTCGCCGCAGTCGGGCTGACAGACGCCGTTGCCGCATTGGCAGCTCTGCGTGCAGTCCGTCGGGCAGGTGAGGTTCGTCTCGCCGCACTGTGGCTGGCAGGTGAAGTTGCCGCAGATGCAGGGCTGGCCGCAGTCGAACGGGCAAGTCGAGGTGTTCTCGCCGCACGCCGCCGAACATTGTCCGTCACCGCACACGCAGTTCATGCCGCAGTCCTGCGGACAGGAGAAGCCGTCCTCGAAGCACTGCGGCTGACATTGCCCGTTACCGCAGATGCAGTTCGAGCCGCAGTCGGGGCCGCAACTCATCTGGTCTTCACCGCACTCGGGCTGGCACTGGCCGTTGCCGCAGAGGCAGGGCTGACCGCAGTCGAACGAGCAAGTCGAGCTGTTCTCACCACACGCGGGGTCGCAGATGAAGTCGCCGCAGACGCAGCCCGGCTTGCAGTCGAGCGGACAGGTCTGCGAGCTCTCGCCGCAGGCGGGCTGGCAGATCATATTCCCGCACTGACAGGCCTGTCCGCAGTCGACGCCGCAGTTCTGCTGGTTTTCACCGCACTGCGGTTGGCAGACGCCGTTGCCGCAGCCGCAGGGCTCGATGCAGTCGAGGTTGCAGGTGTTCTGGTTCTCGCCGCACTGCGGTTGGCAGACGCCGTTGCCACACACGCAAGTCGGCGGGCAATCGAAGGAGCAGTTGTTCGAGGTCTCACCGCACTGAGGCTGGCACTGGCCGTTGCCGCACACGCAGACCTGCCCGCAGTCGGGGCAGTTGTTCGGCGTCTCGCCGCACTGCGGTTGGCAAACGCCGTTGCCGCAGACACAGGCGTTGCAGTCGAAGGAGCAAGTGAAGGGGTCCTCGCCGCACTGGGGCTGACAGATGCCGTCGCCGCACTGGCAAGGCTGACCGCAGTCGAAGCCGCAGTTGAACTGGTCCTCACCGCACTCGAATTGGCAGATGTTGTCGCCGCAGAACGCGTTCTGACAAGCCGTGCAATCCGGGGGACAGAGCAGCTCGTTCTCACCGCAGGACGGGTCGCAGAAGCCGTCACCGCAGAACGAGCCCTGACAGAACTGACAGTCGTTGAAGCAGTTCTGAGCGTTCTCGCCGCAGAGCTGCTGGCAAATCCCATCACCGCAGAAGAAGTTCGAGCACGTGTCGCAGTCGATCGAGCAGCTGAAGGGATCCTCGCCGCACTCTTCTTGGCAGAGGCCGTCGCCGCAGAACTGGTTCGGGTTGCAGACGCCGCAGTCGAAGCTGCAATTGAACTGGTCTTCGCCGCACTGAGGCTCGCAGATGTTGTCGCCGCAGAAGCTCTCGTTGCAGCCGCCGCAGTCGAAGCTGCAGTTGAATTGGTCCTCGCCGCACTGGGGCTCGCAGACGTTGTTGCCGCAGAAGCTGCCCTCGCACTGACCGCAGTCGACTGGGCAGTTGCCCTGGTTTTCACCGCAGGAGGTGTCGCAGATGCCGTCGCCGCAGGTCGACGTGAAGCAGCCGCCGCAATCGGTCGGGCACGTGGCCGCGCTCTCGCACGTCGAATCGCAGATGCCGTCACCGCAAGGGCAGCCGCCGACGCACTCGTGCGTGCTCGTGTCGCACGAGCCGCCGGCGCAGATCACACAGGCTTCACCGTCTTTCCCGCACTGCGTGAGCTCGTCGCCAGGGTGACATTCGTGGAACATGTCACAGCACCCGGCGCAGGTGTCCTCGCAGGCGGTGACCCCGCCGCCTTGACCGCCCTGGCCTACGACGCCGTCGTCATCGAGAGCCGAGCGCCCGCACCCGACGAGGGCGAGCGCGGCGACGAACGCCCACAGCGCAAAAGCGAAGGTAAACCGCACGCGAAGCATGCGTTGGATGCTATCGGACGGATGTGCTGGGTCACAACTGCAACCCCTGCGCTCCGACTCGCTCCGCGCTCGAATCTGCGGTCTTGGAGGTTTATTGAGGACTAGCTATTAGAGCAGGTCTTTGCAGCAGCCACCCTCGAGCGAGCAATCCAGATTGAACTGGTTGCAAGACCCGATGTAGCCGCCGTTCTCGAAGCAGTCGCAGAAGACCTGCGGGGGCGGCGGCCCACCTGGAGGCGGCGGCTCCCCGCCTGGAGGCGGCGGCCCACCGACCGTGCACTGCTCCTGGATCTTCTGGCCGTTGCACTCTCCGATGCAATTGCAGCCGTTCATGCCCTGCGAGCACTCCTGCGTGGTGCACGAGCCGCCGTTGGCGCAGGCGTCCCAATTCTGCGACTCGGCGAAGCACGCGTCCGGCGGGAGATCACACTGCGGCGTGAGAAATTGCAGGATGCAACCCAGGTAAGCGTCGGCTTGAGCCTCGCAGCCGGGCACGTAGATCGTGCTGCAGTCGTCGAGGCACGTTGGGCCGACGCACTGCTCGAACTGAGCGCAGAGCTGATCGCAGAGCGTGCCCGGGCCGGTCGAGACCGTCGAGCCAGGCCCCGTGGTGTTCGTGGTGGTGTTGGTGGTCGTGGAGCCAGGACCGGGGCCGGGGCCCTCGGCGCCCGTCGCGCCAGTCCCTGCGCCGCCGGCGCCGCCGTTGCCATCACCGTCTTCCGAGAAGACGACCTTGGCGCCGCAGCCAGCGTTGAGGGACGCAAAAAGAACGATGAAACCCAGTGCGCGCGGGCGCGCGAAGGAGGAAAGCGAGGACATCGAATCCAACATAACCCAACTCGGGAATGGGCTCCACGTTCGCGCCGCGACGTGGTACCGCGCTCCGCGATGACCACGGCAGCTGCGGAGCTCGAAGATATTGAGGGATTCCTCGCGCGCCACGAGCAGAAGGAGCTCGTGCGGTTCGTCACCGTGGGCAGCGTCGACGACGGCAAGTCCACGCTGATTGGTCGGATGCTCCACGACGCAGGCGCGGTCTACGACGATCAGCTGCGCGCCGTTCGGCGCGCTACGCGCGCGCGCGGTGCGAAGGCGGGGCACGCGGGCGAGGCCGCTCAAAACGCGGACGACGAGGACCAGCTCGACTTCTCGCTCTTCACGGACGGCCTCCTCGCCGAGCGCGAACAGGGCATCACGATCGACGTCGCATATCGGTATTTCTCTACCGAGCACCGCAAGTTCATCATCGCGGACACGCCCGGGCACGAGCAGTACACGCGCAACATGGCGACGGGCGCGTCGACCGCGGACCTCGCCGTCATCCTGCTCGACGCGCGCCTCGGGATCCTGCCGCAGTCGCGGCGTCACGCGACCATCGCGTCGCTGCTCGGGATTTCGCAGCTCGTCGTCGCCGTCAACAAGATGGACCTCGTCGACTACGCCGAGCCCCGCTTCCGCGAGCTCGAGACGCAGTTCCGAGCCTTCACCGCGAGGCTCCGCTTCACCGGCGTGAGCTTCGTCCCCGTGAGCGCGAAGCGTGGTGACAATGTTGTTCGCGTGAGCGAGCGCATGCCTTGGTACACGGGCGAGTCGCTGCTCGGGCTCCTCTCGACGCTGCCGGTGAAGCGCGAGGGCGACGGGCTGCCGCTGCGTTTCCCCGTCCAGACCGTCATCCGCCCGCACCTCGATTACCGCGGCTTCGCGGGCGTGATCGCGCAGGGCGTGGTGCGCCCCGGCGACGAGGTCGTGGTGCTGCCCTCGGGGCGCACGACGACGGTCGAGGGCGTCGATGTCTTCGAGGGCGCCCTCGAGAGCGCAGGCGCGCCGCTCTCGGTCACGCTGCGGCTCGCCGAGCACGTCGACGTGAGCCGCGGCGAGATGATCGCGTCGGCGTCGGCGCCACCCGCGGTCGCGACCGGGGTCGAGGCCGACGTCGTGTGGCTGAGCGAGACCCCGTTCGACGTGCACCGGCGCCTCCTGATGAAGCACACGACGCGCTGGGTCCCCGCGCGCATCACGCAGATCCTCGGCAAGGTGAGCCTCGAGTCGGCCGCGATCGAGGGCACGACGCCCGACGGCGGTCTATCGCAAGGGATCCGCATGAACGACATCGCGCGCGTGCGGCTCTCGCTGTCGCGACCGATCTTCTGCGATCGCTACGTCGAGGGCCGCGCGACGGGCGCGTTCATCCTCGTCGACGCGCTCAACAACGCGACCGTCGCGGCCGGCATGATCGCCGAGACTTCGTCGAGCGCGAGCGCGCGCTCGCGTCGCGACGAGGACGGCGCGCACCGCGTCGACCTGCAGGAGCGCTCGCAGCGGTTCGGCCACGCTCCGGCGATCGTGCGCGCCCGCGACCAGGCCGCGCGGTTCGAGCGCGCGCTGTTCGATCTCGGCATCAACGCGATCCAGGTCGACGCGGACGCTTCGGTCGAGACGATCGCGAGGCTCTGCGAGGCGAGCCTCGTCGTCGTGCTCGGGGATCTCGCGGACGACGCCTTCACCGAGATCGTGCGCGGCGTCGCGGGCGCTGCGAGCTTCGACGTCGCGACCATGGCTGGCGACGCGGCCAAGCACGTCGCGGCCGTCGTGACGTCGCTGAATGGCGAGACCGGCGGCAGCGGGATCTGACGCCCGCGCGCGCAGCCTCAGGCGTGGTCGTCGGGTGACGCGCCGCCGTTGTTCTCGGCCGAGAGCTCCGCGGTGAGGCGCTCGCGCAGCGCGCGGGTGAAGTCGAGCGCGCGCCCGTCGACGATGAAGCCCTCGCGCGCGGGATCCTTGCGGCAGCGGTGCGTCTTGAACCGAAACGCCGCGCCGTCCGCGAGCGAGCCCTCGGGGCGCGAGCCGGGCGCCCACGCTCGGCTCGACCACACGACGACGTTCTCGCCGTCGAGCGACATGAGCTCGCCCTCCCCGCCATTTTGCCAGCGGATCGCGATCAACGGCCGCCTCGCCGGATGGCCGCGGAGAGCACCTGACGAGCCTCGCGGTCGGCCTCTTTCTGTTTGAGGCTCTCGCGCTTGTCGTAGGTCTTTTTGCCGCGCGCGAGCGCGATCTCGATCTTCGCGCGCGAGCCCTTGAAATAGAGCTTCGTGACCGTGATGGTCATGCCCTCGCGGTCGACGCTGCGCTTGAGCTTCTCGACCTCGGCTTTGTGGAGCAGCAGCTTCCGCGCGCGCTTCGGCTCGTGCGAATACGGCGAGCCCTCGAGGACGGGGATGTTCACGCCGCGCACGTAGGCCTCGTTGCCGGTGAAGCTCACCCAGCCGTCGGTGAGATCAGCCTTACCATTGCGCAGCATCTTGACCTCGGTCCCGGTGAGCTCGAGGCCCGCTTCGAACCGGTCGATGAGCTCGTAGTCGAACGTGGCTCGCCGGTTCTGCGCGATGAGCGTGATCGTCTTCTGTTGATCGTCCTTCGACACCGCGGATCCCAGCGCGCTCCCTGAAAAGGGAGCGTCTCTTGGTGGGCGAGGGGACGTAAACATGACGCTCGCCGGACGAGAAGCAGAACTCGACTCTGACCGGCTCGTCGCGAAGCCACGCCCTCAGCCGCGCGGGCCGCCGCGATCGTCCAAGTACTGCGTGAGCACAGCCGGATCGTTGGTCGCGGCGCGCGCGGTCTCGAGGCTGATTTGCTTGCGGCGCACGAGGTCGGCGAGGCACCGCTCGAGCGAGATCATCCCGTCCGCGCGGCCCGCCTGCATCAGGCTGCGCAGCGACCCGAGCTTGCCCTCGCGGATGGCGTTCGAGGCCGCGGCGGTCGAGCGAAGGATCTCGGCCGCGAGCGCGCGACCCGAGCCGCCCTCACGCGGCAGGAGTCGCTGCGACACGATCGCGCGCAGCGAGTCGGCGAGCATCACGCGGATCTGCGGCTGCTTGTCGCCCGGATAGGTGTCGATGATGCGCTCCGCGGCGGTCGCGGCGCTGCGCGCGTGCAAGCTCGCGAGGACGAGGTGCCCCGTCTCGGCCGCGGTGAGCGCGAGCTGGATGCTCTCGGCGTCGCGCATCTCGCCGACGAGCAGCACGTCCGGATCCTCGCGGAGGGCGTCGCGCAGCCCCGTCGGGAAATCGCGGACGTCGCGACCGATTTGGCGCTGGCGAACGAGCGCGTGCGACGTGCCCTCGAAGACGTATTCGATCGGATCTTCGAGCGTGATGAGGAGCACCGAGCGCCGCGCGAGGATCTCGCGCACGAGCGACGCGACCGTGGTGCTCTTGCCCGAGCCTGTCGCGCCGGTGATGAGCACGAGCCCGTTCGGCAGCGTCGCGAGATCGTCGAGCGGGATGGGAAAACCCAGCTCGCCGAGCATCGGGATGCGCGACGGCAGGAGGCGGAAGGCCGCGGCGAGCCCGCGCGCCGTCCGGTAGGCGTTGACGCGTGCGCGCGCGTTGCCCGTCGGCGTACCGAGATCGATCGAGAAGTCCGCCGACACGCGCTCGGTCGTGATCTGCGTGAGCGTGGCCTCGCCGAAGGTCTCGACGAGGGCGTCGGGCAGCGACGCGATCGCGACGTTGAGCGGCACGAGACGCCCGTGGAGCCGCGCAGTCGGCGGATCGGTCTCGGAGAGGTGCACGTCGCTCGCGCCCATCGTCACGGCCTGCGCGAGCGCGGCCGCGAGCGTCGGCGCGAGGCGATAGGGCGCGGTCGAAGCGATCGCAGGCGCGTGCGACTGGAGGATCGGGCTGTGCGCGATCGGGGCGTGCGCTGCGAGTGGTGCGTGTGCGATCGGGGCAGGTGCGGCCGCCGAAGACGCAGCGATCGGCGCGGCCACAGGTAGCGCAGCCGCAGCGGGCGCGGCCGCAGCAGGAGCGGCCTCCTGCGCGGCGGTCGCGCGGAGGACGATCGCGTCGAACGCGAGCTCGCCGCCGGGGCGCTTCGTGATCGTGATGCGGAAGCGGCCCGCGCCCTGCGCCTCGTGCGCGACCTCGATCCGACCGAGCCGATCGAGCTGCGCGAGGCGCGTCTCGTTCAGGATTTCACCGAAGAGCTCGCGCAGCGTCGACGTGGACGTCGCGGGGATCGTCAGCTTCTTCGGGGTGCCCGACGCGTACATCGAGGGCGCTTTGTCGGACCCCAGCCGGAGCTCGTTCGCTCCCTGTTGGTCGACGATTCGGAGCAAGCTGTCGAGCTGCGGCACGCTGCGAGCATAGCCGCCGAGGCGCCTGGCGCATTCCTCGTGCTGCGTAGAATCCTCGGGCAGGGTTACCATCCTGCGGTGGCTCGCCCGCTGCGTGTCCCCGGCTTCGCTCGCTCGCCATCGGTTGGGATTTTCCTCGCGCGCGCGATGCTCGCGCACGCCGCGGCGGGTGGGCTCGATCCGCAGGCGCTCATCGATCACTTCGGACTGAGCCGCGCGGCGCTCGCCGACGTCGACGGTCGCATGCCTGCGGAGACTGCCGTCCGCATGTGGAGCGAGCTGCCCGACCTCACGAACGATCCTGCCTTCGGGCTGCACCTCGGCGTCGCGCTCGGGAACGCGGCCAACCTGGGCGTCGCCGGCCACCTCTTGCTCGCGAGCCACAGCCTGCGCGACGGGCTCAAGCGCCTCGCGCGGGTCGAGCGCGTGTTCAACGACGTGCGGCGCTCCACGGTGCGCGAGGACGAGGGCGGCATCCATTATTCGATCGCCACGCGCGACGATCCGATGCCCGTCCCCGCGCAGGGCATCGAGTGCATGATGGTGTTCTTCGTGTTGCTCGAGCGGCGCGCGACCAACGCGGACATCCGGCCGACGCGCGTCGCCGTGGAGCACGCGCGATCGCCGCGCGCCGCGGAGTTCGAGCGGTTGCTTTGGGGGGCAAACAGTTCGCAGAGGGTCGAGTTCGACGCGCAGGAGAACGCGATGTCGTTCTCGCCCGTCGACGCCGATCGGCCGCACCTCACGGCGGGCGCGGATCTCGTCGTCATCCTCGAGCGCCACGCCGAGGAGATCATCGCGAGGTTGCCTCGGTTCGACGACGATCTCGCCGACGTCCGCAAGGCCATCTCCACGGAGCTCGCGCGCGGCGAGACCGCGATCGGTGAGGTCGCTCGCAAGCTCGGCACGAGCGCGCGCTCGCTGCAGCGCCGCCTCGAGTCGGAGGGCACGACCTACCAGGTGCTGCTCGACGAGGTTCGGTACGCGGCCGCGGCGCGCTACCTCGAAGACCCGCTCGTCAGCATCGCCGAGGCCGCGATGGCGCTCGGCTTCGCCGATCAGAGCGCCTTCACCAAGGCCTTCCTGAGGTGGTCCGGAACCTCGCCCGGCGCCTATCGCAAGACCTCGGCTGCGCGGGTCTGAGCTCGTTCACGCGCTGGCGCGATCTGCCAAAGGACGTGGCGCGCGCGACCAAGAACGCCGCGGGGGCGTGCCCTAGCTTCCTCGGCATGACTCGGAACGCTGGAGATGCGCAGGCAGACAACGTCGGTTCATCACATGGGGCGCGCTGCGTGTGCGAGCGCTGCAAGCGCGTGGTCGAGCGCCCCACGGGGTCGTGGTTCTACAAAGCTGTCTACGCAGGCTCTTGGCTGCTGCTCGCGCCGTACATCGCGATGTGCGCGGTCACCGGGCTCGGCATCTTCGCGTTCGTGCCGATGGCGGTCGCGCTCGGGCTCTCGCTCAGCGCGGTCCTCGGGCCTCGCGCGTTCCCGCGCGCGCTGTGCCCGGAGTGCGGGGCCTCGCTGCCCGAGAAGCAGCGCGCCTCACGCGAGGCTTCGGGCGTAGCATCCTCGTTGGAATGGTCGTCGACCGTGCGCTCCTGATCCTCGCGGCGTGCTCTTTTGCAGGGTGTTTGGTCGACGGCAGCGGCGCGCTCCTCGGTCGGTGGACGCGCCCAGTCGGCCCCGATCCTGCGCTCGGCGTCGCGTCGCAGGAGGTCTGGGTCGAGTTCCGCGACGACGGCACCGTCCTCGAGTGGGATCGCCTGACGTACGAGCTCGGCTCGTCGTTCCCTGGCTGCACGTTCGAGCGCAAGCACCTCGGGCGCTACGAGGCCTCGGCGACGAGCCACACGCTCGACGTCGATTGGCAGTCGGGCACGATGGCAGTCACCGGCTGCGTCGAGCCGTCGATGAACGGGGAGCACGCGGTCCCGCCCGAGGACATCGCGGTGATGAACGCCGAGACCAACGACAAGGATGGCTTCGCCGATCGGGTCTTCGAGCTGCGCGGGGGCGATCTCGTCCTCACCGCGGGCAAGACCGAGCGCGTTTGGAACAAGGTTCGCTAGCCGCGTCGGGGTGGGTTGGGGGTTCGCGCGGGAGCGATTTTCACCGAACGATCGTGCTTTGTCGCGAAAGGGCGAGTGCCTGATTTGCCCTCGGTCCGGGAGCTGTGGGTCGGCCCTGTGGTCACGCGGGACGGGTGCATCTCTCCCCACTATAAATAGCCCATGCAATTACCCAGTGTGCCCGCTGAGGTGCAGCGCCTCGCGGAGCTCTTCGGCGGAGTCTGGCAGGGTGAGTCTACGGACGAGTCGGGGGCGCGCTCGAGCGTGCGTTGGACGGTGAAAGCAGGCCTCGACGGCTATTGCCTAATCGTCGACTACGCCGAAGAGCTGCCGAATGGGCGGTTCTATCGGGGACACGGAGTCCACGGTTGGGACCCGGCCGAGGGGGCATATCTGAATTACTGGTTCGACAATATGGGAACAGTCCCGCGGGCCGCGAACCGCGCGGCGCTATCGGGTAATCGCTATTCCTATATCTGGCCGCGGGCCGACGGGGGCGCGCAGCGGTTCGCTTATTGGCGTGAGGGCGAGGTCTTCCGCTTCACGCGTGAGCTCGCCACTTCGGCGGAGGGACCCTGGCGCGTCGTGCAGGACGGCCGATTCACTCGGGTCACCGATAGCTGAACATTCGTGACGTCTTTTGGAGAATGAGTTAAGGGGAGAGGTGCACCCGTCTCGCGGGTGGGTCCCTCATGCTCCCCATCCAGCTGCGCGGCGCGCGTACCCACAACCTGAAGGGCGTCAGCCTCGATTTTACGGCCGGCGAGCTCGTGGCGATCACCGGGCCGAGCGGCGCCGGCAAGTCGTCGCTCGCGCTCGACACGCTGTACGCAGAGGGGCAGCGTCGCTTCGTCGAGAGTTTCAGCCCGTACGCGCGGCAGTTCCTCGAGCGGCTCGATCGTCCCCCGATGGATCGGCTCGAGCCTGTGGCCGCGGGCGTCGCGGTCGATCGGCGCGCGCCGATCAAGAGCTCGCGCAGCACCGTCGCCACGATGGCGGACCTCGAGCCTTATCTGTCGGCGCTCTTCGCGCGTGAGGCTCGGCCCGTCTGTCCCGACTGCGGCATCTTGGCGGAGCGCACCGACGCCGCGGTCGCCGCGCAGCGCATCCTCGACGGCGCCGCGGGCCAGCGCGCGCTCGTCACCTATCGCGTGCGCGTCGACGGCGCCGAGGCCTTCCTCGACGCGCGCGAGGCCCTTGCGAAAGACGGGTATCGCCGCGTGCTCGTCGGTGGCGCCGCGCGCGAGATCGACGAGGTCGCGCCGAGCGCCGTCCTCGCCGAGGGGCGGGGCACGCTCGCGGTCGTCGTCGATCGGTTGAAGCTGGGTGAGCGCGGGCGCTTGGTCGCCGCGTTGGAGGAGGCCTGGCGGCGTGGCCACGATCGCGCCGAGGTCCACGTCGAGGGCGGGGACGCCGTGTCCGTCGTGTCGGGGCTCGTGTGCCCGCGCTGCGCGCGCACGTTCGCGAGCCCGTCGCCGGCGATGTTCTCGTATCAATCTCCGGTCGGCGCGTGCCCGACGTGCCGCGGGTTCGGGCGCACGATCGGCCTCGACCTCGCGAAGGTCGTCCCCAACGAGGCTCTGTCGATCGAGCGCGGCGCGATCCGCCCGTGGAAAGCGGGGAAGTCGTCGCAGTGGGAGCGCCGCATCCTGAAGAAGTTCTGCGCGGCGCGCGGCATCCGGATCGACGTCCCTTGGGCCGAGCTCACCGCGGACGAGCGGCGGCAGGTCATCGACGGTGAGGGCTCGTTCACCGGGCAGCGCTACCCGGGCGTGCGCACCTGGTTCGAATGGCTCGAGACGCGCACGTACAAGATGCACGTCCGCGTGCTGCTCTCGCGGTACCGTAGCTATGACGAGTGTAAAGCATGCTCCGGCAAGCGCCTGTCGCCGACGTCGCTCGGCTACCGCGTCGATGGGCTCGACCTCGGTGATTTCCACGCGCTCGAGATCCGTGAGACCTTGGCGCGGCTCGAGCGGCTCGGCGGCGCCGGCAAGGACGCGGCCCGCGACGAGATCGTCTCGCGGCTGAAATACCTGGTCCACGTGGGGCTCGGGTACCTCACGCTCGATCGGCAGGCGCGCACGCTCTCCGGGGGTGAGGCTCAGCGCGTGTCGCTCACGGCAGCGCTCGGCAGCGCGCTCGTCGGGGCGCTGTTCGTGCTCGACGAGCCCACGGTCGGCCTGCACCCGAGCGACGTGCCGCCGCTCGTCAGCGCGATGCGTGAGCTCGCGCGGCGGGGCAACTCGGTGCTCGTCGTAGAGCACGATCGAGGTGATCGCCGCGTGCGATCGCGTGGTCGAGCTCGGGCCGGGCGCGGGCGCAGCGGGTGGCAACGTCGCGTTCGACGGCGACGTGGCGAGCGTGCTCGAGCACACGGAGCTCGCGACGTATCGCGCGCTCGGTGGCGCGCGTCCCGCTGCGATCAAGGCTCCCGCACGCGATCTGTCGAGCGCACCCGCCGTGCGGATCGACGGGGCGCGTGGCAACAACCTGCGCGGCTTCGACGTGCGCTTTCCGCTCGGGGGGATCGTCGCGGTCACCGGCCCGAGCGGCTCGGGCAAGAGCTCGCTCGTGCACGATCTGCTGCATCGCGCGCTCGCGCGAGCGCTCGGTCAGGGCGCCGACGTGGAGCTCCCGCTCGCGCACGATCGGATCGTCGGCGCGGGGCTCGTGCGCGACGTCGAGATGGTCGATCAGGCGCCGCTCGGGCGCACGTCGCGCGGCAACGCGGCGACGTACACGGGCGCGTGGAATCGGGTGCGCGCGCTCTTCGCAGCGACGCCCGGCGCGGTCGAGCGCGGGCTTGGGCCGGGCGCGTTCTCGTTCAACGTCGCGGGCGGGCGCTGTGAGGCCTGCTCCGGTGAGGGCGCGGAGACCGTCGAGATGCAGTTCCTCGCGGACGTCTCGCTCACGTGTCCCGCGTGCGCCGGGCGCCGCTTCAAGCCCGAGGTTCTGGAGGTCGAGCTCGAGGGCCGCAGCGTGAGCGACGTGCTCGCGATGACGGTCGACGCGGCGCTCGCGCTGTTCGACCGGGAGAAGACGATCGTGCGCGCGCTCGGCCCGCTGAGGAAGCTGGGGCTCGGCTACCTCACGCTCGGCCAGCCACTCTCGACGCTCTCGGGCGGTGAGGCTCAGCGCCTCAAGCTCGCGCGTGCGCTCGCCGAGACCAAACGCGGCAAGCTCTTCCTCTTCGACGAGCCGAGCGCGGGCCTGCACGACGACGAGGTCACGCGCGTCGTCGAGGCCTTCGAGGCGCTCGTCGCGAGCGGCGCGAGCGTGGTCGTGGTCGATCACGACCCTGCGATCATCGGTCGCGCGGATTGGGTGATCGAGCTCGGGCCTGGCGCCGGCCGTGAGGGCGGGACCCTCGTCGCCGAGGGGCCGCCCGCTGCGATCGAGGCCGCGAAGACAGCGACGGGGCGCGCGCTCTCGGCTGCGCGTGGGCGCGGCGGCAAGGCCGCGAGTGCGGCGCGTCGGCGCGCGGCGCCCATCCTCCCGAGCGACGGCGGCATCACGGTGACGTCGGCCCGCGAGCACAACTTGAAGGACGTGTCGGTCTCGATCCCGCGGTCGAAGATCGTGGTCGTCACGGGGCCGAGCGGCTCGGGCAAGAGCACGCTCGCGTTCGACGTCGTGTTCGCCGAGGGGCAGCGCCGCTTCCTCGAAACTTTAACGCCGTATGCGCGACAGTTCCTCCCGACGTTGCCGCGCCCCGACGTGGAGCGCGTGGTCGGCGTGCCGCCGGCGATCGCGCTCGAGCAGCGCACGCGCAAGTCGGGCGCGACGTCGACGGTCGCGACCGTGACGGAGATCGCCCAGTATCTGCGCCTCCTCTACGCGAAGGTTGGCGAGCCCCACTGCCCGAAGTGCGATCTGCCCATCGCCGCCGAGGACGCGGAGTCGTTGTTCACCCGCCTGCGCGCGATGAAGCCGCGCGACGGCTGGACGGTGCTCGCGCCCGCGGTCGAGGCTCGCAAGGGCACGTACCTCGACGTCTTCACCGCGGCGGCGCGTGCTGGGATCACCCACGCGATCGCCGACGGCGTTCGGGTCGAGACGGACTCCCCGCCGAAGCTGCGCAAGACGGCGGAGCACTCGATCGATCTCGTCATGTTCGAGGGCAAGCTCGCGGAGCTCCCGCGCGCGGTGTTCGATCGCGCGCTCGCGCTCGGCAAGGGGGCGATCAAGCTCGCGCGCGCCTCGTCGCCCGAGGTCGTGCGGATCTCGACGACGCGCACGTGTCCGCGGTGTGGGCTCGGCGTGCCCGAGCTCGATCCGCGGTGGTTCTCCGCGAACACGAAGCAGGGGCAGTGTGAGGATTGCGAGGGCACGGGCCTCGCCGATCGCGAGTCGGCGGCGACCTCGGGGCGGCGCGCGTGGAGCGGCGCTCCGTGTGAGAGCTGCGGCGGCTCGCGGCTTGCGCCGCTGCCGCGGGCGCAGCGCCTCGGGGGCCTGCGTTATCACGAGGCCACGGGGCGCTCGGTGAGCGACGCTCGCAAGTGGGCCTCGACCCTGACGTTCGCTGGCGCGCGCGAGACGATCGCGGGCGCGCCGCTCGGTGAGCTCGTGCGACGGCTCGCCTTCGTCGAGGAGGTCGGGCTCGGCTACCTCACGCTCGATCGCATGGCGGTGACGCTCTCGGGCGGTGAAATGCAGCGTTTGCGACTCGCCGCGCAGCTCGGCAGCGGCCTGACGGGCGCGCTTTACGTGCTCGACGAGCCGACGATCGGCCTGCACCCGCGCGACACGCAGCGCCTGCTCGGCAACCTGCGCAAGCTCGCCGCGATGGGCAGCACGGTGCTCATGGTCGAGCACGACGCGGACACGATCCGCGCAGCCGATTACCTCATCGACTTGGGGCCAGGCGGCGGGCGCAACGGCGGTCGCGTCGTGTGCGCGGGCCCTCCGGCCGAGGTCCTCTCCAACACCTCCTCACCGACGGGGCGCGCGCTCGCCGACGAGGCCGCGGTCGTGCAGGGTCGCACGCGGCTCGGCCCCGCGAAGGACGTGATCGCGATCGACGGCGCGCGCGCGCACAACCTCGCGATCGATCGCGTCGAGTTTCCGGTCGGTCGCTTCACGGTGGTCGCTGGGGTGAGCGGCTCGGGCAAAAGCACGCTCGTCACCGAGGTCCTGTATCCGGCGGTGCGGCGCGCCCTCAAGCTCGAGTCCGAAGAGCCGCTCGCGCACGCGCGCCTCTCGCTGCCGAGCACGGTCGGTCGCGCGCTCGCGGTCGACCAGTCGCCGATTGGGCGCACGTCGCGCTCGGTTCCCGCGACGTTCCTCGGGATCTTCGACGACATCCGCAGGCTGTTCTCGGCCACGCCGGAGGCAACGGTGCGCGGCTTCGGGCCGGCGCGCTTCTCGTTCAACGCGACCGCGGGCGGGCGCTGCCCGGCCTGCGAGGGGCAGGGCGTCACGTCGCACGAGATGTCCTTCCTGCCCGACGTGAAGACGCTCTGCGAGACCTGCGGCGGCTCGCGCTTCGACGACGCAACGAGGGAGGTCCGCTACGCGGGGCTCTCGATCGGCGACGTGCTCGACGCCTCGCTCGAGGAAGCTTTAACGCTGTTTCAGCATCACCTGCGCATCGCGCGGCCGCTCGCGCTCGCGGTGGATCTCGGCATCGGCTACCTGAAGCTCGGGCAGGGCTCGCACACGCTCTCCGGCGGCGAGGCTCAGCGCCTCAAGCTCGCGACCGAGCTCACCGCGTCCGCCCGGACGAAGCCGACCCTCTACGTCCTCGACGAGCCCACGACCGGCCTGCACTGGAGCGACGTCGCGCGCCTCGTGAGCGTGCTCGATCGGCTCGTTCAGCGCGGTGACACGCTCGTCGTCATCGAGCATCACCCCGGGGTGATCGCTGCGGCCGACTGGGTCGTCGAGCTCGGGCCCGAGGGCGGCGCCGCGGGTGGGCAGCTCGTCGCGGCGGGCTCGCCCGTCGAGCTCGCGCGGCGCGGCTCGACCGCGACCGGGCGCGTCCTGCGCGAGCTCATCCCGCGCGCATAGCCCGGCCTATTTCACGGGCCGCTTCAATTCCAGGTGGTGCGTCGGCCGGCGCTCGCGAGGGCGCGCTCGACCTCACCGCGATCGGGCGCGTTCGGCGCGGCCGCGAGGTACGCGGCGAGGTCGCTCTGCGCGACGGCGCCCGCACCGAGCGCGAGCGCGTGCATGCCGCGATCACGCAGCGCAGGCGCGCCCGCGCCGAGCTCGACGAGGCGATCGCAGACGACGAGCGCGCCGCGATGATCCATGCGCTGCTCGTGGATCGCGCGCAGGTTCGTGAGCATGCGGACGACGATCGCGCGGTGGTCGCAGCTCGTGAGGTGCGACGGGCTGATGCGCGCAGTCGGCCCGAGGCTGCGGCGCACGAGCGTCGTGAGATCGGCGTGGTTCAGCGTGCGGAGCTCCGAGAACGGATCGAGCAGGACGCCGGCCGCGCTGCCGGGAGGATCGGTCACGAACTCGCGCGTGGTGCGGCGCGCGCCGAGCCGCACGAGGAAATGTCCAGGGAACCCGACGCCCTCGGCGGCGATCCCCGCGCGTCGCGCGACGGCGAGCACGACGACCGCGAGCGAGATCGGGATGCCGAGGCCGCGGTCGAGGACGTCGTTGAGGTAGCTGTTGCGCGGGTCGTGGTAGTCGTCGGCGTTCCCGCGGAGGCCGGCCTGCGCGTAGAGGACCTCACGCAGGATGTCGATGTGGTGCGCGGTCTCGTGGGCCGAGCCGGGGCGCGCGGCGAAGCGCGTGAGCGTCGCGACCTCCACCCCGAGATCGTCGAGGCGGCGCCGATAGCGCTCGAGCGCGAGTGACGGGTACGCGTCGTTCGCGAGGACAAACGCAGCCTCCTCGAGCGCGCCGTGAGGCGTGTCGAGGATCTCGCGGAGCGCTCCGGGGCGCGGACGGCTCATCGCGCGCGGCTCACGTCTGGGGCGCGGGCATCGGCATGCGTCGCCCCGCCATGTTGTTGACCGGCGGGCGCTTGCCGGGGCTGCTCGGCGTGCGCGGCGCGGTGGTGTGCCGCGGGACGGTCGCCGTGGGCGCGGCCGCGGGCTCCTCTCCGTCGCCGTCCTCTGCGGGCTCGCTCGGCGCGGCCGTGTGCAGCTTGGGCATGAGCGGGTGCGTCGTCGCGTGGTTGGTGGTCGCGCTGCCCGCCTTCTTCTTCGACTTCTTCGAGCTCGCCGAGCCCGCGGTCGAGTCGTCCGAGCTCGGCGATCGCATCACCCAGAACGTCGCGGCACCCATCCCCACGACCGAGACCAGCAGCACCGCGAGCAGGATCTTCACCCGCGGGGTGATCGAGCTCGTCGACGCGACAGGAATGGGTGCGGGCGCGGGGCTGGCTGTCAGCGTCGGGCCTGCCGTGAGCGAAGGCCCGAGCGGCTGCGCCTTCGTCGGCGCCGGATCCATCGACAGCGTGGGACTCGGCGGGTTCGGTGCGTTCGCGGGCGGGCTCGGCGCGTTCGCGGGCGCCGGTGTTGGAGCCAGCGGACGCACCGGCGGCGCGCTGACCATCGGCAGCATCTGCGTGCCGTTTGCGGTCTGCGCGGGAGCGATCGGCGCGGCCTCGATGATGCCGTTGAACGTCGGCATGTCGTCGAAGTCGTCGCCGACCTCGAACGGCGCGTCGCCGAAGCCGATCGCCGCGCGCTGCGAATCGAGCAGCGGAGTCTGTGCAGGCGCGCTCCCGAGCGGAGGGGAAAGCGGCACGTCCGCGATCAGCGCGACCTCGGGCGGCGGGAAGGCGCGCACGTTCGCGGCCCGCGCCGAGCCTCGTCGAACCTCGCGTGGTGAAACCGGCCAGCCGGGGGGCGGTCCTCTCATGCTCGTCTCTTTTTCACCCGAGTTGCCGGCCGAAGCAACCGCTCGGGCGCCGATTCGCATGGGGGGCTCAATCCGCCCCCATGCGCTCCGCGCTCCCCCGATTCAGCCGCGCCCGTTGATTCAGCCGCGCGCTGTGCCGACTCGGTTGCCAACCCGAATCGGGCGCTCGCCCTTCGCGGAAATCAAGGCAGTCGCTTCGGTCTTTTTCTTCGATTCCACGATGGTGGGCCGCTGAGCCGTGCGCTTCGGAGATTGGGCGGGCGGGAGCTCCGCGGCCTTCGCCGGGGGATCGTTCGCGGGAGCTGCCTTGGGCTCGATCGTCGGCTGCGGGCGCATCGGCTGCTGATCGAGGATGCCAGCGGGGATGGGCTCGAGCTTCGGACGACCGTCGCCACCCGTGCTCGTGGTCGTCGGCTGCGGCTGCGGCGTCGGCTGACCCGGTAGCGGGATCGGCAGCGGCAGGTTCGTCACCGTCGGGAACGGGAAGGGCAGCGGTGACGTCGGCGTGGTGACGGTGGCGCTCGGCGTGTGCGTACCGCTCGGGTTGGGCCGCGGGCCCACGCCAGTGCCCGTCGGACGAGGCTGCGTCGCGACCGTGTTCGTCGTGGTCGTCGTGTTCGTCGCCGTCGTTGGGGGAGGCGCCGTTTGCGAGGAGCGCGCCGTCGCCGTGCTCGTCGCCGTGCCGGTCTTGGACGGGAGGGCGACGGTCTTGTCGTCGTCTTTGCTCGAGGAGCCGCCGTATTGATCGTAGGCCCACACCCCGCCGACTACCGCCGCTGCACCGGCCACCCCGATGAACAAGATGCCACCGATGCCGATGCCCTTCTTGCGGCGCCGCGGCGGCGCAGCAGCTACAGCTTGGTAAGCGGGCGTCGGGTGATAGCCAGGCGTCGCGACGGGCGCTTGCTGCGCGGGGTCGAACGCCGCGGTCTCGGGCAGCGAGCCCGCGCCGACGTCGGTCCCACCAGGGCGCTGCGCCCCTGCTACGGCTGCGTCTACAGGCTGGTAAGCTTCACTCGCGCCGGGGAAGAACGGCGCACCCTGCACCGTGTTGTCGAAGCCGCCGTTCTGATTCGAGCTGACGGGGTTCGAGCCGGGGACCGCCGACACGCGCACCGTGCCGCCGCGCATCGACGCCGAGCTCAGCGACGACGCGCCGTTTGCCTCGTGTTTGCCGTTCGCGCTGTCACCGCGCCAGGGCTCGCTCATCCGCTCGGTCGCGCCGCCGTCGATCGACCTGCGATCCGCGACGACGGCCTGCCCGACCGCGAGGCCATCGAGCGACGAACCCTCGGGTGAGGGAGCCGCGCGCGCCGGGACAGGGCCGGGGCCCTCCTGGTGACGGCCCGCAGCGGTCGGCGTGACCGGCGGCGGCGTGTTCGTGGGGCTGACCTTGAGGTGAACCTCACGCGCGAAGGGCTCGACCTGCGAGCGGAACTCCGCGACGTTCTGGTAGCGCTCGCGCGGGTCCGCGGCCATCGAGCGGTGCACGACGTCCGCGAGCGGGCGCGGCACGTGCGGCGCGAGATCCACGAGGCGAGCGATGCCACCCGAGAGATACGCGGCCGCGATCTGATGAGCCTCGTCGCCGCCGACAGGACGCCGGCCCGCGAGCATCTCGAAGAACATCACGCCGCACGAGAAGATGTCGGCGCGCCCGTCGACCGCGTCCGCCGAGAAGACCTGCTCCGGCGCCATGTACTCGGGCGTGCCCATGATGACGCCAGGCCGCGTGAGGCCCTTGTAGAGCTCGCCGTTGATCTTCAGCTTGGCGATGCCGAAATCGAGGAGCTTCACCAGAGGCTCGCCGCGCTTGCCCGTGACGATCATCACGTTGTCGGGCTTCAGATCGCGGTGAACGACGCCCTCCTCGTGCGCGGCCTCGAGGCCGTCGAGGATCTGCATCGCGTAGTTGAGCGCGTCCTCGTAGGAGAGGCGCTTGCCGGCGCGGTAGTTCTCTTCGTAGAGGACCTGCAGGCTCTTGCCCTTCAGGAACTCCATCACCATGAACGGCAGCCCCGTCGGCGTCTGCTCGACGTCGGTCACACGCACGACGTGAGGGCTCTGGATCTTCGCCGAGACGCGAGCCTCTTGCAGGAAGCGCTGGACCAGCCCCTGCCGGCGCGCGAGCTCCGGGTGCAGGAACTTCAGGGCGACCGTGTTGCCGAGGACCTCGTGTTGGGCCTCGAAGACGCTGCCCATGCCCCCGTCCCCGAGCAGGCGGACGAGACGGTACTTGTTGTTGATGAGCTGTCCGACCTGAGGGCGCATGGTCTTTACGGGAGCGAAGGTCGCTGGATCCTGAGCCGCGGGAGCTGCTCCGGCAAGGCCGGAGCCGGCGGGGGTGACTACGCTTCGGAAGAGTCTCACGCTCTATTGGACGAGGGTGGGACCGAGTTAGTGCTGCGTTGTGAGCTTGAAGAAGTGTTGAGCCGCGCATCTGGCACGTTGGGTGCAGCCCCGACCAACAGGTGCACCGGCACCAGACTCCCCAACTCTTTCAGACCTTGTCGCGTTCGGCCAGCCCGAACCGCGACAGAAAGATGCACGACAACGGCCCAAAGCGGGCAGACTCCGCCGCATGCTCCTCCGTGCGCTGATCGACCCCATCATCGAGCGGGCCCTCGCCGAAGATCTCTCGGGTGGCGATCTCTCCGCTGAGGCCTGCGTCGACCCGTCGCGCCGCGCGCGCGCCGTCGCCCTCGCGAAGAGCCCTCTCGTCGTGTGCGGCGCGACCGTGTTTCTCAGGGTCTTCGAGCTCGTCGACCCGACCATCCAGGCCAAGGTCCTCGTCGAGGACGGCGCCGAGGTCGCACGCGGCACGTTCCTCTACGAGCTCGTCGGCTCCGCGCGCTCGCTGCTCATGGCCGAGCGCACGGCGCTCAATTTCGTGCAGCGTATGTCGGGCGTCGCGACCGCGGCCCGCGCCTGCGTCGCCGCGATCCCGGACGGCGCGCGCACGCGCATCACCGACACCCGCAAGACCACGCCTGGGCTGCGCATGCTCGAGCGCTACGCGGTCCGCACCGGCGGCGCGCACAACCACCGCGACACGCTCGGCAGCGCCGTCATGATCAAGGACAACCACATCGTCGCGGCGGGCGGCATCGAGATCGCGGTGTCGCGCGCCCGCGCTCGCGCGCCGCACACCTCGCGCATCGAGGTCGAGGTGAAAAACCTCGAGGAGCTCGACCAAGCGATCGCGGCTCGCGCCGACATCATCATGCTCGACAACTTCGACGACGCGCTCACGGCGCGCGCGATGGAGCGGCTCTCGCGAGAGGCGAATCGCCCGCTCGTCGAGTCGTCCGGCAACATCACGAAGGCCCGCATCGCGACGCTCGCGAACCTCGGCGTCGACATCATCAGCGTCGGCGCGCTCACGCACTCTGCGCCCGCGGCTGATATTTCCCTCGATTTCGAGCTCGTCCCGTGAGCGCCGCGACCCACGCTGCCCTCGACGCGAAGGTCATCGAGCGCGTGCTGCGCGCGCTCGCGCCAGCCTGGTCCGCGAAGGTCGTCGTGCGCGACTCCACCGGCTCGACCAACCACGACGCGAAGGCCCTCGCCGCCGAGGGCGCGCCCGCGGGCACCGTCGTCGTCGCGAACGAGCAGACCGCGGGTCGCGGGCGCAGCGGCAACACGTGGCATTCGCCGCCCGACGCGAGCCTCTACCTCTCCGTCGTGCTGCGCCCTTCGATCGAGCCCGCGCGCGCCGCGCCTCTCGCGCTCGTCGCGGGTGTGGTCGTCGCCGGCGTCGTCGACGCGCGCCTCGATCCCGCTCGCGAAGCGCGCGCCCGCATCAAATGGCCGAACGACGTGTGGCTCGACGACAAGAAGCTCGCGGGCATCCTCGTCGAGTCGCAGATCCGCGGCGCCGAGGTCACCTCCGTGATCGCTGGCATCGGCCTCAACGCGGCCCTCGATCCAGCGGAGCTCCCCGCGGACGTCGCCGCGCGCGCGACCTCGCTCTCGGCCGCGGGCGTCACGGGCGACGGCCTCGATCGCTCGACGCTCGCGGGCGAGATCGCGGCGCGCATGCTCGCCGCGGTGAACGTCTACGGCCTGGTCGGCCTCGCGCCGTTCCTCCACGAGATCCGCTCGCGCGACGCGCTCCTAGGGCGCGACGTCCGCGTCGGCGACGTGAGCGGCACCGCGCGCGGCGTCGACGACGAGGGCCGCCTCATCATCGAGGGCGCCGACAACAAGAACAATTTTGTAACCACCGGCCACGTGTCGCTACCCGGCAGCTCGTGGGCTTGAGCGCTCTCGCGGCACGCGCTCGCGCGCTCAGAATCGCGCGACAGGCCCCGCCGTGAGCGTGAGCAGCGGGCGGCCGAGTCGCCCGACGACCTCGTCGCCCATCGCGATCGTCACGCGAGGCGCGGTGACGCCCACCGTCAGATCGAGCGCGACGCCGAAGTGCTGGTGAAAGCGGATCCCTAGGCCGACTGCGGCGGTCGCGAGTAGGGCGGTGCTGTCGTCCTCGCGCTCGCGGTCCGCGTCGGTGAGCTCGCCGCGTGCGCTCACGTGGTAGACGCCGAGGCCGAGCCCGGCCGTGAACGAGAGC
Organism: Polyangiaceae bacterium; assembly: GCA_046351325.1. Classification (GTDB taxonomy): domain Bacteria; phylum Myxococcota_A; class Polyangia; order Polyangiales; family Polyangiaceae; genus Xiheicaenibacterium. The sequence goes on from JAXLYR010000004.1 coordinate 963,098, forward strand.
GGGCTGTCGAGCGGCGGTCGATAGAGCGCCTCGGCGAAAGCCAGGTATTGCGTCAGCTGCGCCTCTCCGAGCGCGCCCTCGAAGCCGGGCCCGAGCGTCGGGCCGATCCACGTGACCCGCGCCCCGAACCCAACGTCCGCGACCCAGGAAAAACGCAGCTCCGGCGCGATCGCGGGCAGCGCGGGATCGACCGCGAAGACGCCCGCGACGCCAGCCTCGATCCCGAACGGCGTCGCGTCGGCGCCGACGAAGTGGCGCACGTCCGCCGGGACCGGCGTGTTCGTCGCCCCGAGATCGACCTCGACGAGGCTCGCGCGGAGCAGCTCGACCGCGCGCAGCGCGAGGAGCGCGGGGGCGTTCGACGTCCCCGCGGTCTCGACCGGTCGGATCGAGATCTTCCCCGTGAGTCGATCGCTCACCCACACCTCGACGATGCTCGAGGTCCGACCTTCGCTGGCAGCGGGCGCCGCAATCGCGATCGCCGCGGTCGCGCCGGCCTCGCGGAGCGCGTCTTCGAGGTCCGCGCGAGGCTCGCCGCGCTTCGTGCGCACGACGACGACCTCGAAGCCTGCGCTCGCGAGCTCGGCCCGCGCGCGCGTCACCGTCTCGTGCACGACCGCGCTCGCAGAGTCCGGCTCGAGGAGCGCGACCTTCGTCGGGGTCTCCGCGGCCTCGGCGCGCGTCGCGAGCGTGGCCGCGAGCAGCGCGCCGAGCCCCACGACCGCGAGGCGCGCGAGGTGACTTCCACGTCGAGGTGTTGGGTTTGATCCCACGGCCGCGCGACACTCTACAGCGCGCCGCACGGCTCGGCGGGTCATCGCGAGACTCGGCTACTCCGCGAGCTTCTTCGCGAGCTCAGCGTAGGCCCCGCGCGGAAAGCTCTTCAAATATCTGCGCGCGAGCGGTGCCGCGGCGCTCGCCCCCGAGGCCTTGCTGACGAGCACCATCTCGCGGCCGAGCGCCTCCGACGCGAGCGGGCTCCCCTCGCTCACCGCGGCTTCGTAGAGCTGGATCGCCTCGCGCGAGCGCCCGCCATCCTCGGCGATGCGGCCGAGCAAGAACGCCGCCGTGCTCGCCGCGCGCGTCCCCGCGAACCGCGCGCGGACCGAGCGGAGCGCTTGCGACGCGAGGGCTGCTTTCCCTGTAAAACGAGCCGCGTCCGCGAGGATCATCAGGTCGCCCGCGGGCGCGCTCGAGAGCGTCGCCTCGATCCCGCGGGCCTCTGCGTCACCGACGATCCCCGCGAAGTCTCCGCTCGCGCTGCGCTCCGCCCACGTGGGGCCGCGCGCGACGGACGAGGCCGCGACCGCGCTCTCCGTGGTCGCGGCGCTCGCGGTCGTTGCGCTCGACGTCTCGGTGGTGAGGACGGGCGCGCTCGCGAGCACGCTCGCCGCGGGCTCGGCGGGCGCTGCGCTCTCGATCTGCGGGGCGGTCGCGTCGGCGACGGGCACGCCGCGCGCGCCGTCGATCGTGAGCCTCTGTCCCACGCGCAGCGTGAGCTCGGCCTCGATGGCGGGGCCCACGACCGCGACCTTCCCCTCGAACATCTCGAGCGAGAACCGCGAGGTCTCGGGCGTCCAGCCGACCTCGAAGCGCGTGCCCTTCACCGCGACCGAGTAGGGGCCCGCGTCGATCGTGTAGTCGGCGCCGCCCTCGCGCGGGGTCACGGCGACGCTGGCCGCGCCCTTCTCGATCAGGAAGCGCGCGCCTCGCTCGCGTCGCTCGACGACGCGGCCGCGCGCTCCGGGCTCGAGCACGATCTCACTGCCGTCGGTGAACCGCACGCGAGCCTCGTGGGCCGCCGGAGCCTCGACATAACCCGCGCTGCTCACGGTCGAGCCCTCGACGCTGTAGTCGACGCGCGTCACCGGCCACACGAGCCACGCGGCGACGGTGAGCGCTGCGACGCTCGCGATGACGAGCATCGCGAGCAGCAGGCGACCGAGCTCGCGCGTGCGGCCGCGCCTCGTCGCGTGATGCTGCGCCTCGATGAAGCGGGCCCTCGCCGCCCCGCTCGAGCGCGCGCTCGCGGCGTCCTCGGCGGCGCGCGAGACGAGCTGCCCGAGCGCTTGCCCGACCAGCCGCTCTTCGTGGGTGCCGTTGCTCGCTCCGCCCGGGCTCATGGCTCGCCCTCCTCCGAGGTCGCCGCGCCGAGGAACGGCACGAGCTCGGGCTCGCGCCGCGCGTGAAATGTGAGGCGAGCCTCAGCTTTTGCGAGGCGGCGCTTCGCGGTCGCGAGCGAGCACTCGAGGGCCTCGGCGATCTCGGTGAGCTCGAGGCCCTGCGCGTGCCGCAGCACGAACGCGAGCCGGCTGTCCGCGTCCAGCTTGTCGAGGACGCGGTACGTCGCGCGCAGCCCCGCGCGCGCTGCGTGGTCGACCTCGGGGGTCTCGAGCTCGGGGAGCTCCTCGGGGGCGAGGAACGAGAGCCACCGCCGCAGTCTGCGTTTTCGCAGCTCGAAGCGGATGCAGCGCACCGAGATGCCCACGACGAAGCTCGAGAGCGCGGCCGGTTCGCGGAGGTCCGGCGCGCGCCGAAACAGCGTCATGAAGACGTCCTGCACGAGGTCGTCGATGTCCGCCGAGGGGCCGAGCGCCTTCCACGCGAGCGTGCGCACGAGCGGCGCGAAGCGATCCCACGCGAGGGCCGCCGCGCGGTCGCTACCAGCGATGATGGCGTGCGCGAGCGCGGTGTCGTCGGGGAGCGCGACGGGCAGCGTTCGAAGCTCCCCCTGCGCTGCGCGCCCCCCCAGTTCGACTCGTGCGTTCGCGCGCTGCTTCATCGCGGGCTCGATTACTGGAACATGAAGACGCCCTTCAGGTCTTCGGTCGAGCTGATCGGAACGCCCGCTTTGATCGAGGTCGCGCGGAACTGGTAGAGCATCCCGCTCTCGAGATCCGGCCCGGCGTAGTCCACGGTCGCGGGCTTGTTGCCGCCCGGATCGAAGTTGCCCGTCGTCTCCCAAACGAGGGTGCCGAACGCGTCGAAGACCTGCACGTGGTACTCGTCCTCGCTGCTGTCGTCCTCCCAGGTGAAGGTCACCGGTGCCGACACGGTCTCGATGCCGTCGGCGCCAGGCGAGACCACGTCGAGCGCGCCCGTGACCTTGAAGCCTTGGGAGATCGCGATGTCCTGACCGTCGACGGTGATGTGCACGATCTCGGTGCCGCCGATGCTCGTGTCGGGATCGCGCACGAGGCCGTCGTTTTCGAACGCCGCGAGCACGACGTATTGCCCGTCGGGGACACCGTCGATCGAGAACGCGCCGGTCACGCCGCCGTCACGCAGGCCGGGCGGAGCCTCGCCGCGGATGAGGAGATCGTCGAAAGTGTCCTCGAGCACGAGGATGACGCTCGTCGCGCTGCTGCCCATGCCGTTGACGATCTGCACGCTCCCCGAGACGGTGACCGTCTGCCGATCGTTGGCTTGGATCGTGACGCCCGCGGTCTCTTGCCCCGCGACGACGTCGGCCGTCGTCGGGTCGAAGTTGATCCCCTGTTTGTAGCCCGTGACGGACACGGTCCCCGCGGGCACGTTGAAGATCACGAACTCGCCGTCGCGATCCGCGATGCCGGTGTAGCCGCCCGCGTCGACGAGCGTGCCGCCGGGCTGGCCCGCGACGACCGTCCCCGAAATCGAGCCGAGGCCCGTCGTGTCCTCGAGAGCGATGAGGCCGATGTCGGTGTTCGCTTGCTCGATCGCGGGCGGCGAGCCCGTCGCGTCGCTCACGTCGAGCGGCAGCGCGACCCGCGGCGGCGTGGGGAAGCTCTGGTACCCAGAGGCGTCGGCGCGCAGCGTGAACGGCTGGCTCACCGGCGCCCCCGAGGCGTCGCGCGTCGCGGGCACGGCGAGCGCGTAGGTGCCGTCCGCCTCGCTGATCGCGACGCGTGAGAGCGCGACGCCGTTCTCGTCGCGCGCGACCACCCGCGCCCCCGCGACGCCGGTGTCGACCGCGAGATCGAACACGCGCCCCTTCACCGTGACGGGGTCGAAGCACGCGGTCGTCCCGTCCGAGACGTTCTCGCAGACCTGCCCGTTCTCACACCCCGAGTCCGTGTCCGCGTTGCACGGAGGATCGCCGCTCTCGGTGTCGTCGCCGCACGCGTACGCGAGTGATCCGAACACGACGAGAGACAACGCTGTCGCCAGTTTGCGCATGGTGATCACCCTCCTCATTGCGGCACGCCGTAGCAGCAGCCCGTGTTGCAGAAGTACCCGTCGGGGCACGCAGCCTGACCAGGCAGCCCACAGACCTGGACGCCGTCGGGGCATTGGCTGTTGCCCGCGCCGCCCTGGCCGAAGCCACCACCCGCGCCGCCCGTCCCAGCGCCGCCCTCGCCGCCGAAGCAGCTCGGGTCCGGCAGCGGCTTGCCGATGCAGATCTCGCACGGCCCGCAGTCATTCAGGCAGTCCGCGACGGGCTGACAGGGGTGGCAGACCGTCGGATCGTCGACCTTGTCGAGGGTGCACACCGTCGTGCCGGTCGCGCCCTCCGAGCCGAGCCACACGAACTTGCCCGTCCCTGCGGGCAGCTCACAACAGCCGAAGCAGTCACAACCGTTGGGGGTCAAAGGACCGCAGTAGTCATGACAGAGCTGCGACTGCGCTTGATTGAGCTCGCCACACGTCTTGCCCGTCGGTGGGATGACCGTGGAGTCGCCGTTGTACTTGCACGACGCGCCCTCCGCCGGCTCGGGGTAGAAGTCGGGCGAGGTCTCGTGGCCGTCGCACTCGTGGCTCCAGTAGCAGTCGTCGTTGCCGCTGCCCGAGTCCTGATCGAAGTAGCAATCGACCTTGCACGGTGGGCCCGACTGCCCGGGGATCCCGCCGTAGAGGCTGTCTTCGGTGTTGTCGCAGGGGCCCAAGCAATCCGGGTCGTTCGAGTCGACGAGGCCGTCGTTGTCGTTGTCGAGCAGATCACCGCACGCGTAGATGTGGCCCTGGCACATCGCGATGCTCATCGGCGGAGCGATGCCGCCCGCGCCGCCGTTCGCGAACCCACCGACGAGGACGCCGCCGGCCGCGCCGCCCTGTGCGTTGCCACCTTGGTTGTGGCCGCCGATCGATGACCCAGCCCCCGAGCCGCCGTGACCGTTGCCCGCGCCGCCGTCCGCGACGTTGACGGTGTCGTCGCCGCACGACAGGAGGACGCCGAGCGCACCCACGAAAAAGAGGCGCTTCGCCCCGAGTTCAAGAATCGCCATGGGCAGCAGTGACCGCAGGGTTCGGTCGCGGCTCACAAAGTTTTGGGAGGTGCGGCGACCCCACTGCCCAGCGCTGGAGGGTGCATCTCTCCCCCCAAAAATAGACCTCGCTCAGTTCGCGGGGCCGCGCTTCTTGTCCTTCTCTTTGTGCCAGGCCGCGGTGCCGTGGCCGGTGAGGCAGGACGCGAAGAGGCAGTCGCGCAGCCCCTTCTCCTGCCAGGTCGCGCCCGAGTGCGTGCCGCGACCGAGGAGGAAGATCGCGCGCCCCTTCGTCAGCTGCTCGCGCGTGATGTGCGAGCCGAGCTCTTCGACGATGACCTTCATGCCGTGCGCCTTGAGCGACTCGGCGAGCTTTTTACCGTTCTCGTGGGGCGGGCCGCCGACGCTGTAGCTGATGAGCTTGCGGCCCTGCTTCGACGTCAGCCACTTCTCGAACACGTCCTCTTCACCGTAGAGGGAGTCGAAGAGGTAGATCTCACGGAGCTCGACGCGGCCGCGCTGCGCGACGGCGGCCGCTGCGCGATACCCACCCGAGTGCGCCGAGACGACCACGCGACGCACGTCCTTCACCCCGGCGAGCGTGGCTTTGTCGAGCTGCGCGCGCGCTTCCTTCGACGAGCCGACGAGCTTCACGGCCTCTTTGAGGAGCTTCGCGAGCCCGCCCTTCAACATGAGCTTTCCGAAGTCGCCGCTCCTCGCGAACATCGGGCCCTGCGGCACGACGAGGATGGCGTTCTGCCGAGCTTCGGTGAGCTGCTCGCGCAGGTGATGTCCCTCGATGGCGTTGCGCGCGGTCGTGAGGTGCCCGTGAAAATGCACCACGGCGTCGACCTTGCCGCTCTTCTTCATGCGAAAGTGCTCGGGCACGAAGACGATGACCGTGGGGTCGTCCCACTTGCCGTCCTTCACCGGGTACGGCGCGTTGGCGCACTGGAGCGTGACGGTGACGCCGTTCTTGTCTTTCTCGACCGTGACGACCTTGTGGGCCGGCTTCTTGTCGGCGGCCTTCTCAGCGTCGGCGTCGGCATCGTCGGCGGCGGTCAGGAACCCGAGCGCGCCGAACGCGCCCAAGAGGGCTCCCATGAAGCTTCTCCGCAGCATGCCAGCGCGCTAGCACAACACGGCGCGCCCTGCCAAAACAAGAGCTGCCCCGTTGAAAGAAGACACGCTTCGAGTCCACGAAATCTACGCGAGTGTCCAGGGCGAATCGACGTTCGCCGGCGTCCCTTGCACCTTCGTCCGCCTGACGGGCTGCAACCTGCGCTGCTCGTGGTGCGACACCCAGCACGCGTTCTACGAGGGAAATCGCATGCCGCGCGCGGCCGTGCTCGAGCGCGCGCTCGCGTTCAAGACGCCGCTCGTCGAGCTCACCGGGGGCGAGCCGCTCCTCCAGCCCGCGTCGATCCCGCTGCTCGCGGAGCTCTGCGACGCGGGCCGCACCGTGCTCGTCGAGACGAGCGGTGAGGCCGACGTCTCGCGCGTCGATCGACGCGTGCACAAGATCATGGACCTCAAGGCTCCCGGTTCGAATGAGAGCCATCGGAACCGCTACGCGAACCTCGCGTTCATCGGCCCGCGCGACGAGCTGAAGTTCGTGCTCAAGGACCGGCTCGACTACGAGTGGATGCGCGCGACGATCCGAGAGCGCGAGCTCGCGAAGCTCGGCTGTGCGCTGCTCGCCTCGACGGTGTTCGGCTCGCTCGACCCGCGCGATCTGGTCGCGTGGATCCTCGAGGACGAGCTGCCGGTGCGCGTGAACCTGCAGCTGCACAAGTTCATCTGGAGTCGAGACACGCGCGGGGTCTGACGCGTCGCGCGAGCGCGACGGCTGCCTTTCGCCGAACGCTCGACCGAGAACCATCGTGGCGGCGGTCCGGAGACTTTGCTAGAGCCGCCCGATGCTGCGCTCCACCATCCTCGGCCTCGGCTCCTACGTCCCCGACCGCGTCGTCACGAACGACGAGATCCGCTTCCTCGACGATCAACACGTCGCCCAGAGCGAGGTGCGCACGGAGACCAACCACGAGTGGATCCGCACGCGCACGGGCATCGAGCAGCGTCGCTACGTGCCGAACGACGGCAGCATGGCCTGCAGCGACCTCGCCAAGGAAGCTGCGCTCCGCGCGCTCGACGACGCGAAGCTCACGCCGAAGGACATCGACTGCATCATCTACGCGACGCTGTCGCCGGACATCCACTTCCCGGGCAGCGCCGTCTTCCTCCAGAGCAAGCTCGGCATCGACGGTGAAGAGGGCTGCGCCTGTTACGACATCCGTCAGCAGTGCTCGGGCTTCGTCTACGGGCTCGAGATGGCCGACGCGTTCATCCGCACGAACCGCTACAAGAACGTGCTGCTCGTCGGCGCCGAGCTCCACAGCCACTCGCTCGATTTCACGACGCGCGGTCGCGACGTGATGGTCCTCTTCGGCGACGGCGCGGGCGCCGCGGTCCTCGGGCCGAAGGAGACGGACGACCCGCGCGACGGCGTGCTCTACACGCACTGCCAGGCCGATGGCTCGGGCGCTTGGGACCTCCACCTCAAGGTGTTCGAGATCAAGAAGCTGCCGTACGTCTACTACGACGCGAAGAACCGCGACGAGAACCAGATCATGTACCCGCAGATGAACGGGAAGAAGGTCTTCCTCAACGCCGTCCGCAACATGGTCCTCAGCGTTCAGCGCGCCCTGTCGAAGACCGGCCTCACGTGGAAGGACATCGACTGGTTCGTGCCCCACCAGGCGAACCTCCGCATCAACGAGGCTGTCGTGCAGTACGCCGAGATCCCCCCGGAGAAGGCGCTCAACACGATTCAGTTCTACGGCAACACGACGGCCGCGACGGTGCCGCTCACGATCGACCACCACCGCAAGGCCGGCACCGTGAAGAAGGGCGATCTCGTGCTGTCGACGGTGTTCGGCGCAGGCTTCACCTGGGGCTCGGCGATCTTCCGCGTCTGACCGCAGCTCAGAACTCGAGGGTGAGCCCGGCACCTGCGGGGGCTGGGCCCGCGCTCGGTTCGAGCCAGACCTCGCCGACCTTCACCTTGGGGGGCGCTGCGGCCTTCACCCAGCTCGAGCCGAAGCCGTCGCCGGTCGAGAAGATCACGATGAGGCCTGCGATGAAGATCGCGCCGCCGACGCCAGCGACCACGCCGGTCGCGATCGCGTAGTTGCGGATGTCCTGGTCGGCCTTCGCGTAGCCGTAGCCGACGATGAACCCGAGGTCGGCGCCGTCGCCGCCCCAGATGTCGGCCCACTCGGCGAGCCGGCGCTTCGTGCGGCGCGAGTTCTCGAACATCGCCGCGAGCGGGATCGACCCGATGAGGATGGCTGTGCCCGCGCCGAGCACCACGCAGCCCGAGCAGAACTTGCTCTTCTCGTCCTCGGGCTTCGCGGGAGGGGCAGCGCGCTCGTCGATGACCTCACCGCGCGGCTGCGTGGACGGCGTGGGACCGGCGGGCGGGGCGCCGGGATCGTCGGGCTTCGGCGCGTTCGGATCGTATTTGAACTTCGCGAACGGGTCCTCGTCACCTGGTTGCGTCGGGGGCGGCGCGCTGTCTCCACCACCGCCGGGGGGCTGCGTCGGCAAGTCCGCGCGCGCGCGCGATGCGCTCAGCGTCGACGCGACGAGGATCGCGGCGAGCGCAGCGGCGCGCGAGCGGGCCGAGCTCACCGCTCCCCACGCATGAACGAGCCGAACGTCGAGACGTCCTTCTTCGAGCCGAGCACGAGCGCGGTCCGCTGATGAAGGCTCGTCGGCACGATGTCGAGGATCGTCCGCTCGCCGTCGGTCGCCATCCCGCCGGCGGCCTCGAACAAGAACGCCATGGGGTTCGCCTCGTAGAGCAAACGAAGCTTGCCGCCCGGGCTCTTCTTGTCGGCGGGATAAGCGAAGATCCCGCCCTTCAAGAGCGTGCGGTGCGCGTCCGCGACCAGCGTCCCGACGTAGCGCGCGCCGTAGGGGCGGCCCGACTCTTTGTCTTCCTCTTTGATCCACTCGGCCCAGCGCCGCACGGGGTCGGTCCAGCGCGACCAGTTGCCCTCGTTGACCGAGTAGGTCGAGCCTTGCTCGGGCGTCTTGATGTTCTCGTGGCTGAGGAAGAACTCGCCCACGACGGGATCGTACGTGAAGCCGTGCACGCCGCGCTCCGTCCCGGTCGAGAGGACGAGCATCGTGCTCGAGCCGTAAATCACGTAGCCGGCCGCGGCGAGCTTGCGCCCGGGGCGCAGGAAGTCGTCCTCACCGACGGGCTTCTCCGGGTCGCGTCGCAGCACCGCGAAGATGGTCCCGATCGAGATGTTGACGTCGATGTTCGAGCTCCCGTCGAGGGGATCGAACAGCACCACGTAGCGCGCACGCCCGTCGTCGGTGATGTGATGGATGGCCTCGAGCTCCTCGCTCGCGACCGCCGCGCAGTGCCCGCGCCGCGCGAGCGCCGTGATCAGCGTCTCGTTCGCGACCTCGTCGAGCTTCATGACGCGCTCGCCCTGGACGTTCACGTCGCCCGTGTACCCGAGGACGTTCGCGAGGCCCGCGCGCCGGACCTTGCTCGTAACGAGCTTCGCCGCGAAGCTGATCTGGTTGAGGAGCGACGTGAAGAACCCGCTCGCGGCGGGGACCCCCATCATCCCCTCCATGATGAAGGTCTCGAGTGTCATCCCGCGCTTGAGGTCGGGTCCTCTGGGGTCGGCTTCGCTCATGACAAGGTGGATATCACGGGGCCCGCGCGCCGGCACGAAGCCGTGCTCCTAAGGCGAGTCGCGCTGTAGTAGCCTTCGCGGCCTGCGAGGTTCCGCGTTCGCCGCGTCGCCCGCACTGCATCACCGGGAGACACGCCATGGCCTCCGACCGCATCAAGCAGATCCTCTCGTGGTACCCGTCCGACAACCCGGGCACGCTGACGAACCTCTATCGTCTGCTCACCTCGGGCGCGCTCGCCGGCACGGGGAAGATGGTGATCCTGCCGGTCGATCAGGGCTTCGAGCACGGGCCGCTCCGCTCCTTCGCGCCGAACCCGCCGTCGAACGACCCCGAGTACCACATCGAGCTCGCGATCGACGCGGGCTGCGCAGCGTACGCGGCGCCGCTCGGCCAGCTCGAGGCTGTCGCAGGCAAGTTCGCGGGGCAGGTGCCGCTCATCCTCAAGCTCAACAACAGCGACAGCCTGGCGAAGGTCGATCAGCCTTGCTCGGCGATCACCGGCTCCGTCGAGGACGCGCTCCGGCTCGGCTGCGTGGCGATCGGCTACACGATTTACCCTGGCTCGGGTCAGCGCAACCGCATGTACGAGGACCTTCGCGAGCTCACCCTCGAGGCCAAGCGCAAGGGGCTGGTCGTCGTCGTTTGGAGCTACCCGCGCGGCGCCGGTCTGTCGAAGCCCGGTGAGACCGCGATCGACATCACCTGCTACGCGTCGCACATCGCGGCGCAGCTCGGCGCCCACATCGTGAAGGTCAAGCCGCCCTCGGCGCACGTCGAGCAAGAGGAATCGAAGAAGGTCTACGAGAAGCACCCGCACAAGCTCGACACGCTCGCGGATCGCGCGCGCCACGTGATCGAGAACACCTTCGCGGGTCGCCGCATCGTGATTTTCTCCGGCGGCGAGGCCAAAGGCGCCGACGCCGTCCTCGAGGAGGTTCGCCAGCTCGCGGCTGGCGGCGCGTTCGGCGCCATCATGGGTCGCAACGCATTTCAGCGTCCGCGCGCCGAGGCGCTGAAGCTCCTCGGCGACGTAACCGCGATTTACAAGTCCGCCCCGTGAGGCGTCGTGCTAAGTGCGCGCGACTCGCGCCCACGCTCCCCGGAGTTCGTGCATGTCCTTGAAGCTCTCGTTGTCCGCGTCCGACCCCCTCTCCATCGCGGCCGACGTGGCCGTGCTCGGCATCCCCGAAGGTGCCTCCGTGAAAGGGGGGCACCTGGCTGCCCTGGCCAAGGCCCTCGGTCCTACCTTCGCGAAGACCCTCAAACGCGAGGACTTCACGGGCAAGAAGGACCAGACCCTCGAGCTTGCCACGAACGGCGCGCTCAAGGCCTCGCGCGTCGTCCTCATGGGCCTCGGCGGCGCGACCGTGACGGAGTCCCACGTCCGCACGCTCGCCGCGAAGGCCGCGCGCTTGGCGCAGGGGGGGCGAGCCACCTCCCTGACGATCGAGCTGCCCGCGGGCGTCGACGGCGCCGAACGCGCAGCCGGTGAGGGCCTCGTCCTCGGCGCGTATCGCTTCACCAAGTATTTGACGGGCGATCGCCTGCCCAAGGCCGCGCTCGAGCGCGTGAACGTCATCACCACCGGCAAGGTCACGAAGGAGACGCGTGACGCCCTCGAGCTCGGGCAGAAGATCGGCGACGCGATCTGCATCGCGCGCGACCTCATCAACGAGCCGCCGAACGAGCTCTACCCCGAGGTCTTCGCCAAGCGCTGCCAGGACCTCAGCAAGGCGAACGGGCTGAAGTGCACCGTCCTCGACAAAGCCCAGCTCACCAAGAAGGGCTTCAAGCTGATGCTCGCGGTCGCCCAGGGTAGCGCGCGCGACCCGCGCCTCATCCACATGGTGTACACGCCGCACGGCACCCCGAAGAAGAAGCTCGTCTTCATCGGCAAGGGCCTCACGTTCGACTCCGGCGGCCTCTGCATCAAGCCCGCTCAAGGGATGGAAGACATGAAGGGCGACATGGGCGGCGGCGCCAACATCGCCGCGCTCATGGCCGCTGTCGCAGCTGTCCGCCCGCAGGTCGAGGTTCACGGCATCATCGGCGCGGTCGAGAACATGCCGGACGGCGCGGCCTATCGGCCCGGCGATGTCTTCGGCTCGCTCGACGGCAAGTTCGTCGAGATCATCAACACCGACGCCGAGGGCAGGCTCGTCCTCGCCGACGTGCTCGCATACGGTCGCGAGCTCAAGCCCGACCTCATGCTCGACAACGCGACGCTCACGGGCGCTTGCGTCGTGGCCCTCGGGATGACCACGAGCGGCTACTACGCGACCAGCGACGAGATCGCGGACAAGTTCCGCCACGCCGCGCAGGACGCTGGCGAGTCCATGTGGCACATGCCGCTGCTCGACGAGCTGCGCGACGGCCTGAAGAGCGATTGGGCCGACCTCAAGCACACCGCGGATCGCTGGGGCGGCTCCATCACCGCAGCCCTCTTCTTGCGTGAGTTCGTCGGCAACACGCCCTGGATTCACGTCGACATCGCGGGTCCCTCGCTCACGCACCGCGCATACGGCATCTACTCGAAGGGCGGGACGGGGCACGGCGTGCTCACCTTCCTGAAGCTCATCGACGCGATGGTGAACGAGTAGCGAAGAACGCGCGCATGCCGAACGAAGGGGACACGTCGTCCGGGTCGCGCGCGGGGGAGGGGGCCCAAGCAGGTGAGAACCCTGCGGACGGCGCCGACGCCCCGGCGTTGCCCCTCTCCAAGGGCTTCACGCTGTTTGGAGAGCCCGGTGTCGTCCAGCGCGCGCTGTGCTCCGCCTTCGCGTGGGCCGCGACCATCGCGCCAGTCGCGTTCTCGCGCGTCGGACGCACGCCGGCGCGCATGCTCGCGGTCCTCGCGATCTTGAGCGCGATCGCTGGGCCTGCCATCGTTCCTTGGCGCAAGCCGCTGGGTCGCCACCTCGGCATCTCGGTGTTCCTCGCGGCCTCGCTCGGGGTTTGGCTCCTCACGCCGACCGCGCTCGAGCCGACGCGGCTCGACCCGGTGCTCGGCGCGATTGGATCGTTCTCGTGGATCGTGTTCGCGCTCTCGTGGGGCGAGCCTTGGCGCCTCCGCAACCAGGGCGAGACCGAGGAGAACGGCACCACCTTGCGCGCACGCGCCGAGCTCCCGCCGTTCGCCGTGCCGATCGGTGCGCTCGGTGTCGCCGCGGCGCTCAGTGTCGTGGTGCTCGCGTGGTTCGTTCGCGACCACGACCGCTCGATCGCAGCGCAAGCAGCGGGGGTCGGGCTCGCGGTCGCGCTCGTGAGCGCAGCAGCGACCGTCGCCGTCACGCGTGGGCGTCAGCGTCCGCGCGGCGCCACGGTCCCGTCCCCGGCCATCCGTGCGGTCATCGTCTTGGTCGGTGCCATCGTGCTCGGCGCGGTCGTGCTGATGCTGCGCGGCGGCTCCTGACGACCGCGCCCTCGGCGTTCTCGCCTCCACGCCGGGCGTCGCGCTAGTCTTTCATCCCCTTGTCACGCGTCATCGACGGTCTCGCTGTCTTCCTGTTCCTCGTGTCCGCAGCTGCGTTCGGCTTCGGGTTGCGCGCGCTCGGGCAAGCTGACGATTTCCGTGCGGTCTACTTGCTGCTCGTCGGCGGGCTCGCGCTCCGTGCGAGCACCGAGCTCCTTCGACCGCGGAGCGGCGCCGCATGAGCTCGTCGCGGCCACGCCGCGCGGGCCTTCTCCGCCTCGGGCTCGTGGTGTCGGCGACGATGGCGATCTCGTCGCTCTCGTCGACCGTCGGGTGCAGCTCGAAGTCGTCGAAGCCTTCTGCGGTGACCGCGTCGTTGTCCGAGGGGGTCGTCGCCCGCGTTGGGTCCGAGACCATCGACGCGTCGACCGTCGAGCAAATCGCGCAGGCTCAGTCCGTCGACATTCGCACTGCGCTCGATCGCGCGATCTTCGACTCGCTCGCCGCGCAGGAGGCTCGCTCCAAAGCGCTCGACAAGCGCACGCGCCGCGACATCAATCGCGTGCTCGCACGCGCCCTCCTCGATCAGCTCGCCGACGAAGCTCGCGCCGACGGGCCGCCGACGGACGAAGAGATCCAAGCCATCAGCGAAAAAAAGTGGTTCGAGGTCGCGCGCCCCGAAGCTTACGTGGTTGTCCACGCCGTCGTTCGCGTGCCGAAAGACGCGCCGCCTGCCGTCTGGGACGACGCTCGCGCGATCGCGAGCAACATCCAGAAAGCGACGCTGGCCGCTGCTGAGAAGGCCCGCTCGACGAGCCCGCCCGACTTCATGCCGAAGCGAGGGATCCCGCTGCCGCTCGATCCCGCGGCGGACCTCTTCGTGCACTCCGCTCAAGCCGTCGAGCATGGCTCGCTCGAGGTCGTCGCCGAGCAGCTCTGGCCCCTCGGGACGGACGGCAAGACGGTCCGCCCCGAGTCGCGCGAGCCCTACGATCCGGCGTTCGTCAACGGCGTGATGACGCTCCGCCAACGTGGTGATCTCACGGCTCCCTTCGATTCGAGCTTCGGCGTCCACATCGTGATGCTGCTCGACCGGCTCCCTGGCGTGTCACTCACCCTCAGCGAACGCCGCGAGCGCTTCACCCCCGACATGGTGGTGGTGCGGACACGGCGCCGATTGGACGCGCTGCTCGACGCGATCCCCGAGCAAAAAAGCGTGTCCATCGAGCGCAGCGTCGATGCCTTGCTCACGCAGGTCCAGGTCGGTCAGTGAAGGATCGCAGACGACGGCAACCTCCGCCGCGTGACCAGGTCGAGAGCCCGTTCCATCACCTGCTCGCTGAGTTCCTCCGCTCGGTGCCCTTCGCCCGAGGCGCCGCCATCGTCGACTTCGAGGGCGAGACCGTCGACTACGCGGGCACGCTCGATCCGTTCGAGCTTCGCGTCGCCGCCGCGACCTTCCAGCTCCTGCTCGCGGACCTCCGAGGCTCGCGTCACTTCAACAACGTCGAGCAAGTCGCGTCTCGGATGGGCCGCGCCGGCTACCTCGTTCGCGTGCTCGACCCGAGCTACAGCCTGCTCGTCGTCTTGCGCAAGCTCGGGACCTTCGAGGTCAGCACGCGCATTCTGGTCGAGCTCGAGTCGCGCATCCTCCACGAGGCTGGGCTGCCCACGCGCCGTCCTCCCGCTTGGTACCACGTCGAGGTCGAGGTCCCGGAGCACGCACGAAAGCCGACTCGGCTACGCCCACCGCAGTGGTCTCAACAGACCGACCCGTGGGTCTCGCTCGAGGTGCTCGGCACGCTCGTCGGCTCGAAAGAGGGCGAGCGCGTCTATCGCGTGCGCCTCGCCAGCGGCGCGGAATGCAACCTCCTGCGCGAGGCAACACGCTTGTGGTTCGTCGACGAACCGATCGAAGCCATCCTGCGCGACAACGCAAAGGCCGAGATTTTTCGGCCTCGGCGCGCTTGAAAGGGACGTTGTCAGAAAACCGAAGCGCGCCCGTCCCTTGGAAAAGACCTCGAACCCGACTCTTTTCGATGCCTCGAAAAAAATAGTTTTGACAAGGTCGGGGTCCTCATCTAGTGTTCGCCTCCCGTTGACGCCGCACCGAAAAAAACGGGGCGCAGACAGTAAGCAAGCGCTCTGAGCGGCACGAACGGAGTAGGTCACTGAAGTCCCAACGACTGCACTGACCTTCAGGCTCGACGCAGACCGACAAGCGGTCTAGCAGTAACCCAGCGTCGAGCCAAGACGCCCCGCCCTAAAAAGGTGGTGCGCGGGAGGAATCCTCCCACCTCGGTCCTTGAAAACTGGATTGTACGCGTCCCCGTCGCTGGGCAACCTGCGACAGGGGAACGCTGGGCGGCTCGCCGAACTCCCCCGAGTATCGGCGAGCGCGACCTGGTCCAACGAGCGCGAGCTCACGAGACCGTCGCGAGTCAGCTGACCGCCGCGGGGCGCTGCGCAAGCAGGGCACTCGACGAGCGGCAGCAAAAACGAGCCTCGAGCTCAACCTCGGGTGCGAGCTGGCCTAGCCGGCGAGCAGCCGATATCATTTAACTGGAGAGTTTGATCTTGGCTCAGAACAGACGATGGCAGCGCGGCAACACATGCAAGTCGTGCGAAAGGGAGCAATCCCCGGTACAGCGGCGCACGGGTGAGTAACACGTAGGTAATCTGCCCTTGGGTGGGGGATAACCTTCCGAAAGGAGGGCTAATACCGACAATAAGACCAAGTTTCCGAGAGGGAGCGAGGTAAAAGCCGGCCAATTCACGAAAGCTGGCGCCTGAGGATGAGCCTGCGGCCCATCAGCTAGTTGGTAGGGTAATGGCCTACCAAGGCTAAGACGGGTAGCTGGTCTGAGAGGATGATCAGCCACACTGGAACTGAGACACGGTCCAGACTCCTACGGGAGGCAGCAGTGGGGAATCTTGCGCAATGGGCGAAAGCCTGACGCAGCGACGCCGCGTGGGTGATGAAGGCCTTCGGGTTGTAAAGCCCTGTGGAGGGGGACGAATAAGGGTTGGCTAATATCCAGCCCGATGACGGTACCCCTTTAGCAAGCACCGGCTAACTCTGTGCCAGCAGCCGCGGTAAGACAGAGGGTGCAAACGTTGTTCGGAATTACTGGGCGTAAAGCGCGTGTAGGCGGCTTGGCAAGTCGGGTGTGAAAGCCCTGGGCTCAACCTAGGAAGTGCACTCGAAACTGCCTCGCTGGAGTGCCGGAGAGGAAAGCGGAATTCTCGGTGTAGAGGTGAAATTCGTAGATATCGAGAGGAACACCGGTGGCGAAGGCGGCCTTCTGGACAGTTACTGACGCTGAGACGCGAAAGCGTGGGGAGCAAACAGGATTAGATACCCTGGTAGTCCACGCCGTAAACGATGGGTGCTAGGTGTCGCGGGCTTTGACCCCTGCGGTGCCGTAGCTAACGCATTAAGCACCCCGCCTGGGGAGTACGGCCGCAAGGCTAAAACTCAAAGGAATTGACGGGGGCCCGCACAAGCGGTGGAGCATGTGGTTCAATTCGACGCAACGCGCAGAACCTTACCTGGGCTAGAAAATGCAGGAACCTGGTCGAAAGG
>JAXLYR010000004.1:985000-1022355 GCA_046351325.1 Polyangiaceae bacterium
GAAAGTTGATGTCCATCACACGGCGAGCTGCTTCGAGTGGCTGTTGTGAGGCTCGGACGAGCGTCCCTGGCACACCCGCGTTCGCCACGACGAGCTCGAGCCCGCCCAAGCGCGCGTCGAGTGCGCGCACGCGGTCGGCGGTTTCATCGAGGCGGGAGACGTCGAGCTCCAAAGCCTCGGCGCTGTGGCCAGCGGAGCGCAGGCGCGACGCGAGCGCCTCGAGCTCGGGGAGTCGACGCGCCGCCAACACGACGTGATAGCCGCGCGCAGCGAGGCGTTCTGCGAGCGCGGCGCCGATCCCACTCGAGGCGCCCGTGAGGAGCGCAGGACCGAGAGGTGCCGAGCCCCGCTTCACGAGGCCGGCGGGGGTCTGCTGGGCAGACGTGACGGCGCCTCGTAGGGAAGCTCGAGGGGCGATGCGGCGAGGGCCTGGCGGAGAGCGTCGGCCTGAGCGACCGCCGTGCTGAAGCGAGCGCGCGGGTCGAGCGCGCAAGCCTTGGCGAACCACACGTCGAACGCGCGAGGCAGCGGGGCGCGGGGTGAGAGACCGCGGGCGCGCACGACCTCGGTGGGGGGGAGAATCACCCCGCCCAGGATTTGCCCGAGGAGCTCGGGAATGGGGCAAGGCGCCCAATAGGACTGCGCGGTCAGCAAGCGAAAGGCGACGATCGCGAGCGCCCAACGGTCGCTCGCAGCGGTCGCGTTGCGACCCTCGGCTTGCTCGGGAGCCATGTACCAGGGCGTGCCGAAGAGCCCGCCGCCGAGGCCGCGCGCGGCGCTCGCGTCGGTGAGCTCGGCGATGCCGAAGTCGAGGATTTTGACGAGGCTCGAGCTGTCCGGGCGCCTGCTCAGGAAGATGTTCGCGGGCTTGAGATCGCGGTGCACGATGCCGAGCTCGTGGGCGCGATCGATGGTCGGCGCGATCTGTCCGAGGACGTCTCCCACCTCCTCGAAGGTCATCGCGCCCTGCTCGTGCACGTATTGTCGAAGGTCTTTGCCCTCGAGCAGCTCCATCACCAGGTACGGAATCGGTGGGCCGAGCGGGTGCTCGGGCTGCACCAACGGGCTGAGCTCGGGGCAAACGCCAGCCTCGTAGACCTCGACGACGTGTGCTGTGCCGATCCGCGTGGGCGCCAGCGCTTCGACGCGAAAGCGATCGACCACGGAGGGCTCGGCGGCGAGCTCCGGGTCGAGCAGCTTGATCGCGACGGTGGTCGCGCGCGCGAGATCGTAGGCGCGGAACACGATGCCGGTCGAACCGCGACCGAGCGGGATCTCGACGCGGTAGCGACCCATCAGCGTCTCGCCCGCGAGGACCTCGCTCAAGCGAGCGAGCTCGAGCCCGCGGCTCACCGGAGGCCGCCGCGAGAGATGGTTGGGGGTCAAACGAGGCGTGACGATGAGCGGCGACGCGTCGTTCACCACGGGCTGCGAGCTGCGATGATCCGACCTCAGCGGCAGCACGCCTGACGGCTGCGTGACCGCCCGCATCTTCGGGACGGTGCGCTTCGCGTCGGGGGCGTGGTGGTGCGTGCGGCGCGTGGCAGGCGCTGGCGGGACCAGGGGATTCGGCAGCGCGGGAGAGATGCTCCTGCGGGGCAAGCCGGGCCGCGTCGGTGTCATCGTCCGCCGGATCGAACCAGCGGGTCTTGACATCGGCTCTCCGGAGGGGGCGCGCTTGTTCTTGGGCTCCTCCGACACGGCTTAGACGCTAGGCCGAGCGCAAGTCGTGTGCAAGTCGCGTTTCACCGTCGTTCATGGGCAGCTCGCGGGCTGCGAGCACGTCGCGTGACCGCGGAACCGTGTCGAGCAAGCCACGCAAATAGAGCCGCAGTTGCTCGGAATCGGAGAGGTCTCCGGGACGTTGAGCGGTCGCCTCGAAGAGGAGGATCGCAGCCGTCACGCTGACGTTGAGGCTCTCGGCGTAGCCCCGCATCGGGATGCTCACCGCGTCCGCGCACCGCGTGGTGAGGTCGCGCCCGATGCCGTCGTGTTCGTTGCCGAGGACGAGCGCGATCCGCCCGCGGCTCGCCAAATCGCGGGGCGCGAGCGTCCCCGACGGGTGGGTCGCGATGAGCTCGAAACCCTCGGAGAGCAAGCGGTCCGCGGCGCTCGGCGCGTTCGCGTAGGTCGCGACGTCGACCCATTGCTCGGAGCCGCGCGAGACGGTGCGCGACGCGAGGAAGGTCTGCCTCCGCTCGACCACGTGGATGCGCGTGAGGCCGAAGACATCGCACGAACGCAGGACGGCCGCGCCGTTGTGGGGATCGTGGGGCGCGTCGAGGACCAGCGTGACCGAGCCGACGCGCTTGGCGATCACCGAGCGGAGTCGGGTGCGGCGCGCTTCGGTCGCGAGCGGCTCGAGGACGGCGACGCGCGCCGCGACCTCTTCGTCGGATAGGCGCGCCACGAGGCCCGCCATGTATTGCGAGCGCACGGCTACGGCCTCGACGCCTGGAGTCGACCTACGCATGACGCCGGCCTTAACCCAGCGGGGCGGGGTTCCGCTATGGTGATCGAGTCGCATGCAGCGCCACACCGCGATCGCAGCGCTCGTCTCGGTCTCTGGGTTCCTTCTCGCGTCTGCGACCTGGGCGCAGCAGCCCGCGCCCCAGGACCCACCACCTTACCAACCTCCGCCGTACCAGCCCGCGCCGCAGCAGCCCGCGCCACAGCAGCCTGCTCCTTGGACGTACGCTCCCCCGGGCACGCAAACGCCTCCGACGGGGCCCAGCGCGCCGCCCGGCAGCTACGCGCCAGGCCCGAGCTGGAATCCGTACGCGAACCCGCCGCAGGGCCCGCCCCCTCCGCCGCTCCCGCCGAGAGAGCCCGGCTGCTGTCGGTTCGCGGTTCGGTTCGATCCCTTCGACCTGATTTTTCGCAGGCTGTCGTTCCAGGTCGAGGTCGCGCTGTGGGGCCCGCTCTCCATCGAAGCGGAGCCTTCTTGGATTTGGGGCTCGACCTCGGACAACCTCGAGATGAGCGGCGGTGCGCTGTTCGGCAACCTGCTCGTCTACTTCACGGGGCACGCGCTCAACGGCTTCTACATAAAGGCGCAGATGGGCTTCGAGGCCTTCACGGCGACGGTGACCGACCCCGAGCTCCAGCAGACGGCGAGCAAGGACATCGCGTCACCGGTCTTCGGCGCATCGATCGGCAGCTCGAACGTCTTCGGTGACGAGTGGGGCTTCAACATCGCGGGCGGCGTCGGCATCGGATACGCGACCGCCGATCGGGTGACGGTCACCGCGGGTCGATACTCGGCGACGTTTTACGACAAGCTCGGGAGCCTGCAGCTGCTCGCGTCGCTCGGCGCGGGCGTCGCGTTCTGACGCGAGCTCAGAGCGTGAACTCCAGCGTCTTCTCGTTGCTGCCGGCGCCGGGCGCGAGATCGAACCGGAGCGAGTATGAGCGCGGGCCGACGCGCACCCCGAGGTGGACGTGGATGGGAGCCGTCGCGCCGCCGAGCCGATCGAGGCGCGCGACGACTTTGTAGCGGCCGCGCTCGGGCTCGCCGCCGAGCAGGTAGACGTTCTCGACGTTCTGACCGAAGCAGATCGCGCCGTCGCGCGGACAGTCGCGATCCTTGTAGAGGCCCGAGGTCGTGCCCTCGCCGACCTGCGCTGTTTCGCCGGCGGGATCCGTGACCTCGAGGTTGACGTCGGCCTCGTTGGCGTCCCACGCGATCGCGAACTGCAGGACGCCCGAGTGCAGACCACAGCCCTCGTCGATGACGCCGTTGCAGTTGTTGTCGATCGCGTCGAAGCAGAGCTCGACGGCGTTCGGAGTGCAGGCCTGATCGAGCGCCGAGCCGTCGGGCGTGACCACGTCGCGCATCGCGCGGCCGTCGTTGGCGCGCGAGGGGACCTCGAGGCAGCCGAGCACCGCGAGCGCGAACACGGTCAGGGAGGCGATTCGAGTCACGGGCTCGGCAGAATGACACCCATCGCGCGCGGCACGCAACCTCTCGTGCTTGCGACCGCGCGAGAGCCGGACCATGAGGCGCGAGGTCGCCGTGGAAGCTCCGAAGCTAGGTGTCGCGCTCGTCGCAATCGTCGCGATCGCGTTCACCATCGAGGCCGCGCTCGGCTTCGGGGCGACGGTGGTCACCGTCGCGCTCGGCTCGTTGCTCTGGTCGATCGAGCCGCTGCTCGCCGTGTTCGTGCCGGTGAACCTCGTGCTCTCGTCCGTGCTCTCTGCTCGGAACGCGCGGATGGTCGACGTGCGGACGTTGAGCTTGCGCGTCTTGCCGCTCGCGCTCTTGGGCCTGCCGTTCGGGATGCTCGCGCTCGATCGGTTGCCCGAGCGCTGGCTCAAGCTCGCGTTCGGCTTCTTCGTCGTGACGCTCGCGTTGATCGAGCTCGCGCGGCAAGCGCGCCTGCGTCGCGCGGCCGCCGGCGGAGACGCGAAGGTCGAGCCTGTGGGGCGCGTCGCGGGCGTCTCGCTCCTCGTGCTCGGGGGCGCGATCCACGGAGCCTTCGCGACGGGCGGGCCGATGATCGTCTACGTGCTCGGGCGCACGCTCGGCGCGGACAAAGGCCGCTTCCGCGCGACGTTGAGCGCGCTCTGGCTCTTGCTCAACCTCGCGCTCGTCACGAAGCAAATCATCGCGGGCGTGGTGAACCTCGGCACGCTGCGCGTGAGCGCCGCGCTCGCGGTGCCGCTGCTCGTGGGCTTGCTCGCGGGCGAGTGGCTGCACCGCCGCGTCGACGGTCGACGCTTCCAGACGGCGGTGTTCGCGATGCTCGCGGTCGCGGGGACTGTCATCGTCGCGCGCGCGCTCCGCTGAGTCGCGACGCGATCAGGGCTCGGCTTTGGCCTTGTCGATGAGGCGTCGCAGCGCGCTCTTCGACGGGCGCGACTCGAGGAGCCACGGCCCGACCACGAACGACGGCACGCGCTGGATGCCCGCCGTCGCGGCGGCCTGCAAATCACGCTCGACGAGCTCCGCGCGCTTGCCCTCGGCGAGAGCCTTCTCGAGCTGTTCGAGTTTGACCTCGGGGGCTGCGCTCAGCGCGAGCACCTGCGGGCTCGTGCCGTTCGGCGCGCCGTACGTAGGCTTCGTGTCGGCGAGCGCTTTACCGACGAAGGCGAAGAACGCGGCGTCGTTCAACTGCGCGCGGACCTCGAGCGCGGTGATTGCCAGCTCGAACGGGCGCGCCGACTTCTCGGAGGGCAGGTGGCGCCACACGAGCGCGACGCCGAGGTCAGCGATCGCCGAGGCCGCTTCTTCCTCGAAGTCTGCGCACGCGGGCAGATCGAGATCGCAGAACTCCTGCACGACGAACGGTGCGTCCGCGGGTCCGCGTCGAGGAGCGTCGAGCGGGATCGGGATGGGCGTGAGCCGCCGCGCGCTGAACTTCGCCTCGACGGCGCTCTTCATGAGCTCGTCGTAGACCTTCGCCGCTTGGACGCCGCCGTCGACGATCGCGCGCGCCTTGGTCTCCTCGTCGTGAACGATCGTGTAGAAATCGGTGTCGAGCTTCGCGTAGGGCACGCGCTTGCCGTTGACGAACATCTCGGGCGCGTTGCGCGCGCAGCCGAGATCGTCCGCGACCGCATCCTCCGCGACGAGCGCGGCGCGCTTCTCCGCGCTGTCGATCGCGGCGTTCACCGCGTCGCCGTTCACCGAGAGATCCTCGGCGATCCGCATGAGATCCGCGCGGCTGCTCCCCCAGGACTGCTCGGCGAGTTTGTCGTGCGCCGACCAGAAGCCGTCGTCGCCCTTCTGCGCGCGGACCTCGCGCGCGAAGAGCGTCGCTGCGCGCGCGTCGTCGGAGTCCGCGAGCTTGCGGTCGCGCCACACGAGGCGCGCGCTCGTGAAGCTCATGTACTGCTTGATGCGCGAGTCGACCTCGATGCTGGCGCGCGACTGGTGGTCTCCGAAGACCACGATGGTGACGAGCGCGTCGGCGGGCCCGCGAACAGGCGCGCCGCTGATGTCGATCTTCCACCGCGTGTCGGAGTCGATCGCTTCGAACGGTTCGGGCGCAGCGGGCCGCGGCGCATACTGCGCCTTCGTCAGCGAGACGTAGACCTCTTCGGCGGGGGTGCCGCGATCGCGCTCGGCCTTCGCCGCGTCGAGCTGCGATTTGAGCAGGCCCTGCAGGCGGAACGCAGCGGTCGTCATCGGGAGACGCACGCCGTTCACGAAGAACGCGGGCACCTCGAGGGCGCCGAGCTCCTCGGCGAGCTTCCTGTTCGCGTTGAGCTTCGTCGCGATCGCCGGCTTCTTCAGCGCTTCGTCGAGCTTCGACTCCCCACCGACGGCGGTCGCGGCGAGCCCGCGCACCGTCTCCGAGGCGTCGGCCCAGCTGCGGACGTTGAGGATCTTGTCCTCGAGGTCGAACACCGCCGCCGAGCCCTTGAGCTTGAAGACGGCCTCGGCGATCGCGGCGGCGCCGTCGCCCGACTCACCCGCGACGCCGAGGAGCTTGCGCACGACGCGCAGCCGCGACTTGCCGAGGTCCTTCTTCAGCCTCGCGAGCGTCGCGTGGGCGGGGCCGCAGTCGGCGCACGGGTAGGGCGCGAACTCGACGATGGTGATCGGCGCCGCGCGATCGCCCCACATCGGATCGAGGTACGAGATCGGGATGGGGCAGTTCTCGTCTTGCCACCGCTCCTTCGCGAGGCGCTCCTCGCGTTCGGTGCGACGCTCGACCTCGCGAGCGCGCTCGGCGCTGAGGGCGCGCGCGTTCTCGGCGGCCTGCGCTTTGTTCGCGACGGTCGTGCGCCAGACGGCGACGCCGGCGCCGATGACGCCCGCGACGAGCAGCGCCGAACCGGCGACGATCGCGATGCGCTTCACGGGGAGCGGGCGGGAGGTGCGGCGACGCTTACGAGCTCGCGCCGGAGGGTGCTTCTCTGCCCCCACAAAATCACCCGTCGGACCCCACGAACGTGGCGCTGGCTTCTCGGGCGCTGGCTTCTCGGGCGCGGGCTTCTCGGGCGGAGGCTGCGGCTTCGGAGGCTCGGGCTTCGCGACGCTCGCGGGATTTGGTTTGGGGGGCAAAGGATTGGCCGGCGCTGGGGGCGCGCCATGCGCCTCCGTGGCCTCGAGGATGGGTGCGAGCGCGCGGTAGAGAGCCTCGGCGGAGGTGAAGCGGCGCTCGGCGGAGCGCGCGGCGCCCTGCGCGAACCAAGCGTCGAACGCGGCGGGGAGCACGACCTCGAGCCCGAGCTCGCGCACGCGGGCGGTGGGTGCGGCGACGGGCTCGAAGAGGACCTCGCGCATGAGGCCCATCATCGCGGAGCCTGCGTCGCGTGCAGCGCGCCAGTAGTGGCGGCCCGTGAGGAGCCAAAACGCGAGGAGCGCGACGGTGAATGTGTCGGTCGCGGGCGTGATCGTCGAGTCGGTCTCGGTCTGCTCGGGCGCCATCCAGAGCGGGCGACTCATCGCGGCAGTGGTGTTGCGCAGGGCGGTCGAGACGAGACGTCCGGCGCCGAGGAGGCTGAGTTTCACCACGAAGCGCGCGCCTGGCGCGTCGGTCGGCACGAGCACGATGCGCTGGGGCTCGAGGTCCGCGACGATCACGTTCGCGGCGTGCGCAGCGGCGAGGCCCACGCAGATCTGACGGACGATCTCGAGCGCCAGGTGCCGATCGGCCGAGCCGCGACGTTCGAGATGCTCCGCGAGCGTCGGGCCCGAGACGTCCTCGCGCACCATCCACGGCAGGCCCGAGGCTGGGTCGAAGCCCGCGTCGCGGATCGTTACGACGTGCGGTGAGCGAACCGTCATCGCGCGCTTCGCCTCGGCGAGCCACGCGTCCTTCACGACGGCGTTCTCGCCGTGCGGTGGCTTGAGGAGGACGAGCTCGGCGCGCTCACCGTCCGCACGACTTCGGACCTCGTACGAGGCCGTCAGCTCGGCGTCCAAGCCCACGCCGCCGGACGGGCGCGGCCCTACGACGACGTAGGCGTCGGCGAAGACGCTCCCCTCGCTCAGCGCTTCCATGAGAGCCCCATTCTCCACGCGGACGGGAGCGCGACAAACCGTTCGCTCGCGTTGACTCTTCGGGGGCCGTGACCCTAGAAGGAATGCGCCTTTTTCTATGCGAGCCTCCCCTCGCGCGCGTCGTGAGTCCGGGCTCGCGTGCGCTCGGGGTCTTCGTCGACGCCGGGCGGCGCGCTGAATCGAGACGACGGGCGCGCCTTCGGTGCGGGCGCCTGCCCCAGGAACCGAGGAGACGATGAATCCCTTCGCCATGGCGTTCGTGATCGCGGTGCTCTCAGCCGCCTTCGGTGTGGCCGCTCGGCAGCGCTTCATGCTGCTCAGCACCGGCCGCTTCGAGATGCGATGGGATCGCGTGCGAGACCGCGTCGCGGGCGTCGTCGAGTACGCGCTCGCGCAGAAGAAGATGCGGTACTACCCGCTCGCCGGCGCGGCCCACATGCTGATCTTCGTCGGCTTCGGAGCGCTGCTGCTGAACACGTTGATCCTCTGGGGTCGGGGCTTCTTCCCCGGCTTCTCGTTGTTCGTGTTCGGGCACGACCAGCCGCTCGGCATGGTCTACGACCTGGTGAAGGATCTCGTCGCGCTCGGTGTCATCGGCGGCGCGCTCGCGTTCGTCTACCTGCGCGTCGTCCGCCGCGAGGCTCGCATGACCCTCTCGGGTGAGGGCCTGCTCATCCTCGGCATCATCGTGACGATGATGGTCGCGGACATCCTCTACAACGGCGCGATGTACGCGCTCTCGGGTCACGTGGGTGCGGTGTGCGCAGCGCCGCAGAAGAGCGCGCTCGCCCTCCTGCCCGAGGACGGCTTCTGCGACTCGGTGAAGACGGTCGTCGCGCCGCTCGGCGCGAGCGCGGGCAAACACGCGGGCTTCGTGTGGCACTCGCCAGCGGGCAGCACGCTCGGCCTCGCGCTCGCGGGGCTCTCACCCAAAACGCTGCATTTTCTCGCGCACCTCGGCTTCTGGGGGCACTCGAGCTTGGTGCTGATCTTCGCGAACATCCTCCCGTTCTCGAAGCACTTCCACATCATCACGTCGCTGCCCAACGTCTTCACGCGCAACCTCGAGCCGCCGGGGCGTCTGCCGCTCGTCGCGACCTCGAGCGAGGTCCTCGGCTCGATGGTCGAGAAGGCCTACGAGAACGCGCCCGACGCAGCGCCCGTCGGCAAGGCGAAGATCGCCGACTTCTCGTGGAAGGCGATCCTCGACTTCTACACGTGCACCGAGTGCGGTCGCTGCAGCGACAACTGCCCGGCGCACAAGACCGGCAAGATCCTCAGCCCGAAAGCGCTGACGCTCGCGATCCGCGATCACATGTACGAGAACGCGGAACGCATCATCGACGAGCACGCGGCGCTCGCGGCGAAGAAGCCGGCGCCCCCGCCTGCCGACGGCGAAGAGCCCGCGGCCGAGCCCGAGTCTGCTGCGCCCGCAGCCGAGCTCGTCGGCGACATCATCCACCCCGACGTTCTCTGGGCCTGCACGACGTGTCGCGCGTGCGAGGAGCAGTGCCCGGTGATGATCAGCTACGTCGACAAGATCGTCGACATGCGCCGCAACCTCGTCCTCATCAAGGGCGAGTTCCCGGCCCAGCTGAACGGCCCGTTCTCCGCGATGGAGGTGAACGGCAACCCGTGGAACATCGCGCGCGTCGATCGCGCAGCGTGGGCCGAGGGGCTCGACGTCCCGCTGATGAGCGACAAGCCCAACGCGAAGGTCCTCTATTGGGTGGGCTGCGCGGGCAGCTACGACGATCGCGCGAAGAAGATCGCGCGCGCGACGGCTCGCTTGATGAAGTCCGCGGGCGTCGACTTCGCGATCCTCGGTCAGGAGGAGACCTGCACCGGCGATCCAGCGAGGCGCGCGGGCAACGAGTTCCTCTTCATGATGCTCGCCGAGCAGAACGTCGCGACGCTGAACGGCTACAAGGAGCAGGGCGGCATCAAGAAGATCGTCACGGCGTGCCCGCACTGCTTCAACACGCTCGCGAACGAGTACCCCGACTTCGGCGCGAAGTTCGAGGTCGTGCACCACACGGACTTCCTGCTCGGGCTCGTCGCGGAGAAGAAGTTGAACCCCCGCAAGCCCGTGCGTGGCCGCGTCGCGTACCACGACTCTTGCTACCTCGGTCGCTATAACGGCGTCTATGAATCGCCGCGACAGATCCTCGCGAGCATCCCCAACCTCGAGGTCGTCGAGCCCACGGGGTGGAATCGCAACAAGGGTCTCTGCTGCGGCGCAGGCGGCGCGCAGATGTGGATGGAGGAGCAGAACAAGGATCGCGTGAACGTCAAGCGCACGACCCAACTGCTCGAGACGGGAGCGACCACGATCGCGACCGCGTGTCCGTTTTGTCAGACGATGCTCACCGACGGACTCAAAGCGCAGTCGAAGGAAGAGGAGATCAAACAGCTCGATATCGCAGAGCTCCTCCTCGAGAGCTGCGCGCTCGACGAAGCCCCGGCGAAGAAGAAGAAGAGCGACGACGCAGAAGCCAGCGCTGAGGTTTGACGCGTCGACTTCGTGCCTCGTCTGCTAGAGTGCCCTCGATGACGGACGGCGGGGACAGCGAGAGCCGACGCCGACCCACCGCGGAGTCGGGGGGCCAGATCGGCGCGACCAGCAAGGTGGCGAACGCGCGCCCGCAGTCGTCGAAGGACGCACCTCGCGAGACCTCCGCCGAGAACGTCGAGCGCTTCCACTTCGCCGATGAGGTCGCGCTCCTCGCTGCTCAAGCGCGCCACGCGCAGGTCGCCCATCGCCTCGTTTGCGACGGCTGTGGTCGCGCGCTGCGGGCCGCGACGGAGAGCGACGAGCCTGCGATCGGCACCGCTGCGGACGCTGCCTCGACCGAGGACCAAGAGGACGACGTCGCGCTCGGGGCCGGTTACTACTTCCGCTTCCGCGGCGGCGAGGTCGAGGTCGAGGACGCTCCGCTCTGCCCGACGTGTGCGACGGCGATCGGCGTCTCGATGACCCGCCGTGACGACCTCGACGACGAAGAGGGTTAGCAGCCCTCTGGCTGGCTGGGGCTAGAACGTGTTGCCGATCGCGATCGAGATCGCGAGCGGCAGCTCGAACGTCGTGTCGGAGGTCCCCTCTTCGACGATGTACTGCGTGCACTTCTCGACGTCGCACTGACGCATCGCCGAGCCGATGACCTGGGCGCCCGGGACGCGCACCGCGACGTCGATCCGCAGCGGACCGATCGGCGTCTCGTAGCGCACGCCGCCGCCCACCGAGAGGTGCGGGTGATCGGTGCGAAACTCGCCGAGGTCGCGCGTGACGTCGCTCGCGTCCCCGAAGAGCGTGCCGCCGAGCTCGGCGAGGATGGGGAAACGCAGCTCGAGCGAGGTCTCCCAGAGCGTACGACCGCCGATCGCGTCGGGGCGTTTCAGCGGGGCGCCGGCGTCGGCGAGCGTGCGGTGCGGGGCGATGTCGTTCTGGCGGTAGCCGCGGTTCGAGCCCGGGCCGCCGCTGAAGAGCCCGCGCTTCTCGAGCACCGCGACGTCGCGATCCACGGCGGTCGTGCCGGACGCGAGCACCTCTTCTTTGGTGAGGCCCGCGTCGAGCGTGTCGCCGTACGACAGCGTGTAGAGGAAGCCGAACGCGACGCGGCCCGCGAGCGTGACGTGGCGCGCGAGCGGCGCGTACCAGCGGAGCTCGGGCGAGACTTTAACGTCGTTAGCGTCACCGCCGAGGAATATGCCGGCTACCTCGAGGTTCGTCGCGAAGTAGATGCCGGCCTCGGGGCGGACGCTGTTGCGCAGGCCGTCGTAGTCGTAGCGAAAGTCGAGCTGCGCGAGGAGCGACAGGTAGCTGAAGAGGAGGTTCTCGCGCGTGCCCTGATCGGCGCTCGGCGTGTAGCTGAAGGGGAGCGCGAGCGACGTGTTGTGCGCGAGCTTGAGCGTGAACGCGTTGTCGAAGAACGAGCGCTGGATGCCGAAGCGGTGCTCGAAGAGGTACTCGCCCTGGATGTCCGTCGTGTCGGTGATCTTGTCGGGCGCGTCGGTGTTTCGCTCGAGGCCGATCGACGCCTGCAGCTCGGCGAAGAGCGAGGTCGGCGGATCGAACGGGAACGGCAGCGAGTACTGCAGCTCGGTGCCGACCTCGGGGATGGGACGCGGCTCGGTGGAGAACAGCGTGTCGAGCCGCCACGGGTACGCGAGCAGGCGGGGCTTCAACTGGATGAAGAACCGATCGAGCGCGCGCGTCGCGTTCTTGTGCGAATACCCGAAGACCCCGGTGATCGCGACCTGCGAGCCTGCCTCCAAGCCGAAGCCCGCGCGCACCGCGCCGAGGGCTGCCTTCTGCACGCGGACGGTGACCGGGACCGCGCTCGGTCGCGAGTCCTCGAGCCGCGGCTGGATCGACACCGTCGTGAAGACGCCGAGCTGCGAGAGAGCCTTCTCCGCGGCGACGAGCTTGCGCGAGTCGAACGGCTGTCCCTTCTCGATATCGAGGATCGGTCGAATCTGCCACTCGGGGACGGTCTCGAGCCCGACGATCGAGATCTCCCCGAAGGTGCACGGCGGGCCGGAGTCGACGTCGTAGGTGATGTCGGCGGTGTGCGTCGCGAGGTCGACGATCGCGTGCGGCGTGACCGTGGCGTACGCGAAGCTGCGATCGGTGAGGGCCTGCCGGATGCGCGAGCGAGCGTCGTCGTACGCGGCCTCGGTGAAGACCGCGTCGCGCTTGAGCACGGAGAGCTCGTGCTCCGCCGCAGCGCGCGTCTCGGTCGGGACGGACGCGCTGCTCGCGTCCGACCAGCTCGCCTTCACGTCGCGGACGTGCACGGGCTCGCCCTCGTCGACGATGATCTCCACGCGGATGCGCGCGGTCGAGACGTCGTTGCTCTTCGGGTCGTGCCCGTCGATGCGTCGCACGCGACCGGCGCGCACGACGGCGTCGTAGTAGCCCTTCGCGCGGTAGATGCGTGCGACGCGGAGGAGATCGCGCTCGAGCACGAACCGATCGAAGCGCTCGTACTCGACCGTGAGCGTGTCCGCCGCCGCGAGCACGGGCACCGCTGCGATGATGCCGTGCGCGGTCGCCGCGGTGGCGATGCCCTTCTCGATCTCGTCGTCGCTTACAGCCTCGTTACCGACGATCTCGACCTCGTCGATGTTGCAGCCCGAGTAATCGACCGGCGAGCAACCGATCTCCCGCTTCCTGCAACCAACGTTGGCCAGGACAAACCCTGCGAGGCAGAGCGGTGCGAGCCAGCCGGCGTCGAACCGTCGTTTGATGCCGTCGGTCCCGCGGTTGGATCTAGTTTGATGATCGACGGAGCCAACCGTGGGCATCTGTAGGGCGCGTGACGCTCCCGCACGGTTTGCTGAGGAGCGAGAAGAAGCTAGCATGGAGCGCACTTCGAACCACACAGACTACGGCTTCGCTGGCGAGCGTGCGCTCGCGGCAGGCATGAGCTGTCGGGGCGAGCACGGAGGATGATGTGACGCGTGCGAAGTCGGGGGGGATCCGTTCATTCGCGGCGGCGAGGTCCACTGCACTCTGGCTCGTGCTCGGGGGCGCGCTCTGCGTCACCGCAGCAGTAGCCGCGGGCTGCGGTGACGATTCACCGGTCGGTCCTGGTGGGGCCGGCGGTGAGGGCGGCGGCGCCCCTGATCCTTTCGAGCTTACGCCCGAGTCGGGCGGCATCCGCAGGCTCACGGCCTCGCAGATGCGCTACTCGATCGAGTACCTGCTCGGGTCGCAGGCAGCGCTCTCGTTCGATGTCTGGGTCGATCAACAGCTGCACGGCTTCGAGTCGATCGCCGCACGTGAGCTCGCAGTCGGCGCGAACGACGTCTCGACGCTCGAGACCGCGCTCGGCCAGTCGATCGACGCGTCGCTCACGGACAAGTCGTACGTCGCGCGCTTCGCGCCCTGCGTGACGACGACCGCGGACACGGCGTGTTACGGCGACTTCATCGACGGCTTCGGGCGCGCCGCGTGGCGACGCCCCGTCGAAGAGGACGAGCGCGCGCGCTTGCTCGCGATCGCGACCGACGCGCAGACCTGGGCGAACGGTGATTTCGCGACGGGCCTCCGCTACGCGATGCTCGCGATCTTCCAGTCGCCGAACTTCGTCTACATCGCAGAGGTCGGTGAGCCCGACGAGACGACAGGCTTCCGCAAGCTCACGTCGTACGAGCTCGCGTCGCGCATGTCGTTCTTCCTCTTGCACCGCACGCCCGACGTCGAGCTCCTCGACGCCGTGGAGAACGGCTCGCTCGACACCGACGACGGCATCCGCGCCGAAGCTCGCCGCATGCTCGCTCTCCCCGAGGCCCGGCGCTCGCTCGACCGCTTCTTCTCCGAGCTCTACTTCATCCGAGACCTCACCGACGTGTCGAAGGACCCGACGGCGTACCCGCAGTGGAACGACGAGCTCGCGACCGCGATGCAAGAGGAGATGCTGCGCTTCCTCCAGGACATCGTGTGGACCCGCGACGCCGACGCGCGCGAGATCTTCACGTCGAAGGACACGTTCGTGAACCCGCTCCTCGCGGGGATTTACGGTGTGAACGCGCCTGCCTCCGGCGGCTGGGCGAAGGTCACGCTCGACGATTCGCAGGGCCGCGCCGGGCTCCTCGGCAAGGCCGGGTTCCTCGCGCGCTTCGCCCACCCGAAGCTCACGTCGCCCACGCGGCGCGGCCGTTTCTTCAGGGAGAAGGTCCTCTGTCGGGAGATCCCACCGCCGCCCCCCGGCGTGAACCAGAGCCTGCCCGAGCCCACCGAGCCGAAGACCATGCGCGAGCGCATCGAAGCGCACGCGCTGAACGATCAGTGCGCGGGCTGTCACAACCTCATGGATCCGATCGGCCTCGCGTACGAGCACTTCGACGCGATGGGGCTCTACCGCGACAAGGAGAACGGGCTCGACATCGACACGGCGGGGAAGAGCGGAGACCTCGAGTTCGACGACGCCACCGATCTCGCGCAGCTCGCGGCCGACAACGGCGCGCGCTGCTTCGTGCAGAACTTCTGGCGCCAATCGATGGGGCACCTCGAGACCGCGGGTGAAGAGGACGCGATCAACCTGCTCGAGAAATCGTTCGAGAAGGGTGGGTACAGCCTGCAAGACATGATGGTCGAGCTCTGCACCAACCCCGGGTTCAAGACTGTCGGCGAGCCGAAGTGAGGATGACGAAGATGAGCCGATTCGCACTCAGCCGCCGAACCTTCCTCCGTGGCGCCGCAGGCCTCGGTGTCGCGAGCGTGGGCCTGCCCATGCTCGACGCCATGCTCAACACCAACGGCACCGCCCTCGCGGGTGGCGCGCCGCTGCCCAAGCAGTTCGTGCTCTGGTTCATGGGCAACGGCGTTCGCCTCGATCGCTGGGAACCCACGCAGACGGGCGCGACCTACACGCTCTCGGAGGAGCTCGCTCCGCTCGCGAACGTCCAGGACTACCTCAAGGTCATCACTGGCCTGCAGAACTGGTGCGCCTATCAGGTGACGCACCACGAGGGCATGACCGCGTACAGCGGCTACACGATGACCGAGCTGAACGGCTTGTTCTCGAAGTCGGGCGGGCCGACGATCGATCAGGTCATCGCCGATCGCATTGAGGCCACGGCTACGACGCCGCCCCTCGTGCGCTCGATCCAGTGCGGCGTCTCGCGGCGCTGGAGCATCATGGACTCGGGCACCACGATGCAGTGCCTCTCGCATCGCGGTCCGAACGAGGCGCTCTTCCCCGAGTTCAACCCGCAGAAGATTTGGAACACGCTCTTCCTCGATTACCAGCCGAAGCCCGATGACAGCGCGCTGCGGCTCAGCGTGCTCGACGCCGTTCGCGAAGACACGAAGAAGCTGCAAGCTCGGTTGGGGACGGTCGACAAGCAACGGCTCGACGCGCACCTCGACGGCATCCGCGAACTCGAGGAGCGCATCCAGGCCCTGCCGCCCGTGTGCTCGCCGCCCGATATCCCGACCGAGACGAACCCCACCGGCACTTCGAACGAGCCGCTCACGAGCGTGAACAAGGCGATGAGCGACCTCATCGTCCACGCCTTCAAGTGCGACATCACGCGCGTCGCGAGCGTGTTCTTCATCGGGGGCGCAGCCGAGACCGTCTACACGGAGATCGGTCAGAGCGGGGGCCACCACATGAACACGCACAACGAGCCCTCGAACCAGCCGATGGTCCACGCTGGCGTCACCTACGCGATGCAACAGTTCGCGTACCTCTGCGAGAAGATGCGCTCCACGGTCGATCCGTCGGGGCTCTCGCTGCTCGACACGGGCCTCGCGCTCATGGGCAGCGACTGCTCGATCGGGCGCTCGCACTCGGTCGCGCGGCAGCCTTACCTCCTTGTCGGCAAGGGGCGCGACTCCTTCACGGGCAGCTACCACTACCAAAAGGTCGCGCGCTCCGGCGACGAGTACTCCCTGGCCGCCGCAGGCAACACGAGCGACGTGCTCTACACCGTGCTCCGATCCTTCGATCCGACCGCGGCCTCCGTCGGCGACATGACCCCGCGCCAGCTCGAAGGCGGCTGGTACGGCACCAACAACCCGCCGAATCAGGCTGCGTCCGGGTCGAGCACCGTCATCACCGAGCTCACGGGCCCCGCGTTCGGCTGAGCCCTCAGCGGAAGCTCGTGGGCGCGTTCGCGGCGCTCAGGCGACTCGTCATGTCGTTGTCGTGGAGCTCACGCGCGAGCTCGAGGTGCGTGAGGCGCTCGTCGTTCGGCAGCGACGCAGGATCGAGTCGGTTGAGCTTGACGAGCGCGTAGCGCATCAGGCGCGGGACGTAGCCCACGCCACTCGCGAGGAGGCCGCGGGCCTCCCAGCTCTCGAGCATCGCGCGCAGGCGAATCGCGTCGTGCGCCGCGTTCTCGAGCAGGATGCGCGCGAGCTGTTCGTCGAGGTCGGAGGCATGGGTCGGCAGCGCGTCGAGCGCGCGGATCGCGGCGGTTTTGGAGTCGCCCGTGCGCGCCGCGACGAGCGCGCGGACCGCGTCGAGCAAGCGCCGCTCGTCGAGCTCGAGCCGACCCTCGTCGAGGTCGACGATGAGGTCGCGCGCACCGAAGACGTCGCCGCGACGCAGGCGATCGACCGCGAGGGCGAGCTCTTGGAGCGGGCGCGCGGCGAGCACGCGCGGCGCGCTGAGGCTCGCGCCGTCGAGCGGCGCGGCGAGCCGCAGCGGGCGCGTCGCCACGTCGAAGAGCCTGTCGCGCGCGAGCTGTCGGACGAGGAAGCCTGCGAAGGTCACGATGAAGAGCGCAGCGAGCAGCGCGATCGCGAGCGCGGGGTGCGAGAGCCCCCATCCTGCGAGGTAGATGAGCAGGCCGACGATGCCCACGCGCAGGAGAGCTGCCGCTTGCAGGCCGCGCCGACCGACTTGATGAAGACGCACGCTCGCCGGCCCCGCGAAGAACCACACGATGAAGCGGAAGCTGATCGAGACGAGCGCGCCGAGGAAGCTGAAGAGCCCGCCGCGACCGCCCGCGCGCACGAGCGACGTGACCTTTCCGTTGCGGCGGTCTTCGGCCGCTGCATAAGCTCCGCGTCCCTCGTCTCTCGCTTCGGACACCAGAATGGCAAGATCTCACCTTTGTCGGTCGCGCCCTAGCCATAACCCTCGCCTCGGGGCGCTCCGCTCCGTGGCGCTCGTCACCACCGTGCTCGGCGCACTCAGCGGCTGCGGCTACACGAAGGAGGAGTGGGGCGTCGTGCAGGACCAGCTCGCCCGCGCGAAGTCCGGGCAGCTCGCCGCGCAGCAGATGGCGGACGACGCCACCACCGAGCTCGGCAAGGCGAAGGATCGCCTGCAGCTGCTCGAGGACAAGATGCGCGCGCTCGGCATCGATCTCGAGTCGACCTCGAGAATCGGGGACGTCGCCGCGTCGCTCGCGGAGCGTGAGCGCGCGCTCGCCGAGTACCGGGCGAAGGCCGCTCGCATCGAGGAGGCCCGCGCGCGGTTCGATCTGCTCCGGACGAAGGTCGCGGAGCTCGACGCAGGGTTCGAGGTCCGCGTCCGCAAGAACCGCATCGTCATCGTCCTACCGAACGACGCGGTCTTCGACGGCAAGGACAAGCTCAAGAAAGAAGCGAAGGAGGCCCTCGGCAAGCTCGCCGCCGTGCTCAAGGGCGAGCCCACGCTGAGCACGCGCGACTTCCAGATCGCGGGCTACGTCGACGTCGTCGGCAAGGGCGGCGACGCGGTCGCTTCGAGCCTGGCGAAGGCTCAGCGCATCGCGAACTTCCTCGTCGACCCCGAGACAGGCGGGATGCAGAAGGCGCAGATCAGCGTGGCCGGCTACGGCGACGCCGACCCGGTCGCGTCCAACGACACCGACGAGGGCAAGGCGAAGAATCGCCGCTGCGAGATCGTCCTCGTGCCGGCCGCCGGCGAGGTCCTCGAGCTCCGCGCGCTGCTCGCCAACCTCAAGTAGTTTGCTCCCCAAAGTATCGGGCGAGGGCTCACCCGGTCGGCCACTCGCCGTCGACCTTGCCCTCGGCGATGACGAGCGCGCCAGCGCCGACCAGCGTCACGCGCGCGCGCACGGGGGCCCTCGCGGGGTGCGTGTCGAGCCAGGCCTCGACGCGTAGGCGTGTCGAGCCGACGCCGCACGTCCCGTCGAAAGCCGGCCCCTTGCCGTCGAGCGCTTCGGACCATGAAGGCCTGCCGGCGAAGGGAGCGTCGCCGTGGCCGAGCACCTTCGCGTCGATGAGCTCGCGCTTCTTAGCGAGGACGTTGCCAGCATCGTCGAGCAGCTCGATCGCGTCGATGCGCAGGCCGCTCACGGGACCTTGCGCGGCCGCCACCGTGAGGTCGACCACGGTGACCACGCGCACGAAATCCGAGGGTTTCGCCGTGTCGGGGAGCACCCCCTGACCGCCGTACGCTGCGAACGACACGGCGCCCGACAGCGTGAGCGCCGCGTTCACGCGCGCGCTCGCGGACGCGCTGGCGCTGCCCGAGGTGGAGCTGCTCGACTGAGCGTGGTCGGCGCTGTCTGTGCTGCCGCCGCACGCCGTCGCGGACGTGACGATCGCCACGACCGCGAGCCGCCGAGCGCCCGAGCTCAACGCTTCCTCGCCGTCTTGCCGCGTGGTGTGGACGGCGCGAACTCGAGCGAGGTCTTGAAGCGCACGAGCCCCGCGGCGGGCGCGGGAAAGACCGTCCGCCCGACCGCGTCGGCGATGCAGCGCGAGACGTTCCCGTCGGAGAAATCACCGGTGACGTCGACGTTCCCCACGCGCCCGTCGTACCCCACCATCACCGTGAGGCCGAGCTTGCCGCTCAGACCCGGGTTCGTCTCCACGCCGAGGGCATAACACCCGAGCATGGCGTTCTCGCGCGTCACCATCACGGCCTCGATCGGGTCGGGCTTCTCCGTGCTGTCGACGAGCGCGATCGGCGTGCGCTCGTACCACCACTCGACGCTCGCGCCGAACTCACCAGCCTTCAGCGGCGTCGTCGCGATCTTGAAGAGATCAGCGACCGGCGCGGACGCCTGCGCGCTGAGCGCGGACTTCGGATCGAAGGCGCGGCTCAAGCGGAAGCTCGCGAGCGCAGAGGCTCGCGCGCTCGGCCCAGCGCCCGCCTGGAACTCACCGAACCGAAGGAAGAGGCTCGAGATCGTGGCGTCCTTGCAGGCGCTCCACTCGGTGTTGCGAGAGGGGATGGCCGGACCCGCGTCGAGCACCGCCGTCTCGAGCGAGAGCGGCAGGCACGCCGCGAGCGCGGTCCGCAGCGGCTCGCGCGACGGCGCGCCCGTGAGCGCGTTCGCCTTCTGGACCTCGGCCTCGCTGTCGCGCCGCTCGGGGTAGAGCTCCGTCGTGACGACCGTGAGCATGGCAGGGGTGTCGACCTCGCCGCCGGCGAACTTGTCGTCAGCTGGCTTGACTACTTTCCGCGTGACCTTGCGAGCGGTCGTCAGCGCCGCGAGGATCTCTTCGATCGGGGTGTCGGGCGGGACGCGGAGCACCAACCGATCGAGCTCGGCGTCGGCCGGCTTCTGGTGCAGGCCGCCCTTCTTCCACGCGTCGCCGAGCGCGCTCTCGAGCTCGGTGCGGGCGAGCGTGCGCTGCGACGTCACGGTCGACCGATCGATGCGGCGCAGATCGTAGCCATCCTTGGTGAACAGCACGTGGAACGCGAGTCCGCCGTTGATCGCGAGGTCCGTCGCCGTCGGGATGACCTTGATGTCGGCGCGCGGCATGCTGCCCGCGATGGTGACGCGCTCATAAAGGAACGAGCCCTCCACCCGCGTGTCGAGTGGGGTCGGCGGCAGGCCGTCGACGCGAACCTCCCCAACCCCGTTGCGCAGAGGGACCTCGACGCGCTGCTCGCCGACGATCACGACGATCGGCTCCTTCGGGGGCAAGAGCCCCTCGGGGACGATGACGCGCAGGGTGAGGCTGCGAGGGGGCGCTGGAGCTTGCGTCGCCTCGACCCGCTTCTTGCGTTCGCGCCGGCAACCGGCGTTCGCGAGCAGCGCGGCGCCCAAACAAAACACCGTCAGGCCTCGAAGAACGAACCTCGCGTTCATACGCGCCGTACGCTACCAGGGGCGACCCCGGCAGGGCTCCAAAACCGCGAATTGTCCGCGCCGACGGGTGGGCTCCGCGGGCCGCTCCGCAGCACAAAAGACCGCGTAACAGCACCTTGGGGGCTTCTTCTGGGCGCCGTGTGGGCGTCGACGCCGAGCGGGCGTTGTATAGATCTCTCGCCCATGCCCAAGGCTCCGCGGCGGGTCGCCTCGCGCACCATCGCCCGCTACCCGTACCTGTCGCTGACCGAACACGACGTCGTGAACGACGACGGCGGCGCTCCACGGACTGCGGTGACCATCGAACTTTGGGATTGGTGTGTCGTGCCCGCGGTGACCCGTGAGGGCTCGTGGGTCTTCGTCGAGCAGCACCGGCATGGCGTGGACGCTGCGACGGTCGAGCCCGCGGGGGGCATCATCGAGCGCGGCGAGCCCGCCGACGTCGCTGCGACGCGCGAGCTGCTCGAGGAGACCGGCTTCGGGGGCGGTGAGGTCCGCTCGCTCGGATGGGTGCACCCGAACCCCGCGCTCTCGTCGAACCGTGCGTTCATGTTCTTGGTGGAGAACGTCGAGCGCGTCGCCGAGCCCGAGAACCCGCCCGACGAGCGCACGCACGTCGTGCTCGTCGACGACGCCGGGGCGCGCGCGCTCATCGCCGACGGGCGCCTCTCGCACGCGCTCGGCGTGCTGGCGGTCGAGCGCTCGCTCGCGTTGCGAGGTGCGCGATGAATCCGGGGGGCGCGAAGCGCATGGGCGGGTTGAGCCCCCCGATGAATCAGGGGGGCGCGGAGAAGTGGCTCGTCGCGGCGCTCGCGATCGTGGCGCTCGCGGGCTGCAGCGCGAACGGCGCGACGTCCACGCCGACGGCGAGCGCGAGCGCGTCGGCCTCGGACGGCTCGATCCAGTCGCCTGGGTTCTTCCACTCGAAGCGGTTCGGCTTCGATCTGCCGCTGCCCGAGGGGCGCAAGTGGCGCATCGACGACACGACCACGAAGTGGCTCAGCGCGACGCGCTCCGAGGAGTCGTCGACGCTGCTCGTGCGCGTGTGGCGCAGCGAGGACAACCGCATGAACCGCGACAAATGCGAGGCCCTCGCGCGCAGCGTGAAGTCGCTCCCGCAGCGCGAGGGCGCCGAGATCGTCGACACGCTCGATCTCGATTTGCCGGCGGGGTTCGACACGCGCGCGGACGTCGCGCTCGTGCCCGACATGAAGGGCGGCCTGTTCGGGTTCGTGCTCGCGTTCGGCGGCTACGCGCGCGGCTGCTTCGCGTACGTGTTCGCGACGCACGCCGAGGGTGTGAAGGCCGACGAGATCGTCGGCGATCGGCTCGCGCTGATGGTCGAGGGCTCGCTCAAGGTGCTGCGCTTCCAGAAGTCGACCGAGCTCGAGGGCGGGCTCGAGCTCGGGCCTGCCGACGACGGCAAACCCTGAGCGACGCGCGCCTGCGGGTGGATCCAAGAGCGAGCGTCGCCCCAGGCGACGACGGTGGATCCAAATCCAAACTCAGTGGATTCGCTTTGACGCTGATTAAGGATTCTCGCCGGGCTGCCAGCGCGCGGCGAGCTCGCCGAGGAGCGTCGCGCCCATCTGGAAGAGGTGCGCCATGTGGTGCTCCTTCGTGTTGCCGCGGTAGCCCGTGACGTGGAAGCTGCCGATGCGCGCTTCGCTCGTCGGCTCCATGTGCTTCTCGAGCTTCTTCGACACGGCGCCGCGCATGCTCGCGAGGTCGAGGTAGGGCGGGCCGTCGCGCCGAGGGTCGCGCGTCTCGCGGACGGCGCCGACGGCGTCGAGCAGGTAGCTCGATGTCTCGCGGGTGCTCGCGTAGTCGATGGGGTCGATGTTCGAGTGCGTGATGCCGAAGTAGACCTTGCCGGAGGCCGCGAGCTTCGCGAAGTCGACGAAGGGCTTCATCTGGCGCGGGTTCAGCTTGCCGCCCTCCCAGCCTGCGTGGATGCCGTCGAACACGAGGAGCGCGTCGAGCATGTCGGTCCCGCGACGCATCTGAAGGATGGTCGAGATGGCGCCGTAGCCGGCCGACCACGCGCTGAGCGCGACGCGACGGAGCTGAGGGTTCTTCACGCCGCGGCGCGCGAGGCCGCGATCGATCGACGCGAGCAGATCTTCGTAGGTGCCCGGCGCGACGAAGTACTCCTCGTACGGCGCGGAGCCGATCCCGAGGTTGATGATCGCGACGGCCGCGTCGAGGTGCACGACCTCGGCGCTCTCGCGGACGACCGCGGTGTTGCCGTGGAAGTGGAGCAAGAGATCGTACGAGCCGTCGGCGGCCGGGTGGAACGACGTCGGCAAAACGAGGATTCCACCAGGGATGCTGACGTAGCCGTCGCGACGGATCGCGTCGGTCGGCTCGGCGTCGGAGGCCTCGCTCTCGCCGTGCGAGAGGATCGGACGCGCGGTCGCGGCCGAGGGTTTGTCGTAGACGAGCGCGTCCGCGGCGCTCGCGCGCTCGGAGGCGTGCGCGAGGTTCTCGCGGAACATCGCGAGCACGGCGTCGCTGCTCGGGAGCTCGATGTGGAGCGCGCGCGCGGTGCCCGGCGGAGCGAAGAACACGAAGGCGAGCAGCAGCGTCGCGAGCGTCGCGAGCGCGTAGCGCACGAGGACGCGTCGCTTCGGGGCCTTGCGAGAGCGCGGGCTGCGCGTGCGTGACGCGGTCGAGTTGGGGGCGGTCGAGCTCGGCAGTCCGCTGTCGAGGTCGAGCGAGACTGGGCGCGGCGTCGGCGTGAGTCCGTCACCTCGCGAGCGCGCTCGCTCCGACACAGCCGCGGCGAAGCGCGCGCGTCGGACGTTGCGCGGCGTCGACGAACCAAGTCCGCACCGCGACGACGCCGGAGCCGGCGCGGCGCGGCGATCGGAGTCCTCCGGGGGAGCGGCGGCATCTCTCGCGGGGGTGGCCATGGAAAAGGCCCTGACCATGAGCCGAGCGCGAGGGCCAAATTGTCGGAGGTCGCGCGGGCGCCGAGCTTGTTAGGGGATTGTCGGTTGAACGCATCGAGAGACAGGGCGAACATTCGATTCATGCGGCACGC
Source organism: Polyangiaceae bacterium (assembly GCA_046351325.1). Taxonomy (GTDB): domain Bacteria; phylum Myxococcota_A; class Polyangia; order Polyangiales; family Polyangiaceae; genus Xiheicaenibacterium. Next base: position 1,008,514 of record JAXLYR010000004.1, read on the forward strand.
GCTTAGGTTGGGTCTCGTTGCATCGTTGTTCGCGACAGTCGTGGGGTGCGCGGAGGGCGACGAGCCCACCGGTGGCAGCGGAGGATCGGGAGCGGGCACGCCGGACGGCGGCTCGGGTGGCTCCGACTCCGGCGGCGCAGGCGGAACCGCGTTAGGTGGCGCAGGCGGTGGGACGACGATCAGCACGGGCGGTGCTGGTGGTGCGGGTGGCGCCGGAGGCTCGATCAACGAGGGCGGCGCGGGTGGGGCAGGGCCGTGCACGACGTGCCCCGACGGCTTCCAGGACCTCGATCAGAACCCGCTGACGGGCGAGTGCGGCTGCGAGTACGAGTGCACGGTCAGCTCGGCGACCGATCCGATCGACGACGGGTTCGTGGACGCGAACTGCGACGGCACCGACGGCGTCGCGGAGCAGTGCATCTACGTGTCGGCGTCGCTCGGTGACGACACGAACTCGGGCGCTCGCTTCGCGCCTGTCGCCTCCGTTTCGAAGGCCATCGAGATCGCGGTCGCGAACCAGGTCCCGTCGGTGTGTTTGTCCGGCGAGAACTACACGGGCCCGATCGATCTGCCGAGCGGCGTGAACCTCTACGGCGGCTTCGACGAGGCCGATCCGGACTTCCCCTTCCGCCGCAAGGCTTCGGCGGTGACCACGATCACAGCGGTGGGCGTGGCGATCCGCGCGACGCAGATCGACGTCGAGACGCACATCGAGGGGTTGAGCCTCGTCGTGACGACGCCGCCGGGCGCGGGCGAGAGCTCCTACGGCGTCTTCCTCGGTGGCGGGCTCGGCAAGCTGTTCGTCCGCTACAACGTGATGGACATCGCCGCTGGCGCGAACGGCGGCACGGGCGGCAACGGAGCCTCGCAGGCCGCGAGCGCACCGACAGGCGCGAACGGCAGCAACGGCTGCCAGGGCCAAAACTGCGGTGGCGGCGCGGCCGCGCCCGTGTGCACGGAGGCCGGCGGCAAGGGCGGCAACGGCGGCTACAACGGCGCGGCTGGTCAGAGCGGTGGGAACGGCGCGAACGGCGGTGGCGCGGGCGGCCCCGGCGCCAACGGCGAGGGCTGCGACGTCTTCGATACGTCCGGCAATCCGGGCATCGGCGGTGACGTCGGCGCGAACGGCTCGAACGGCCCTGCGGGGACGGGCGGGACGAACCTCGGGTCCGCGTCCGCGCTCGGCTACGTCCCCGCGGCCGGCCAAAACGGCTCGCCAGGCGTCAACGGCAAAGGCGGCGGTGGCGGCGGTGGCGGCGGCGGTGGCGGTGGTGGCTTCCCGTGTAACGCGGACACTGGCGGCGGCGGCGGCGCGGGTGGCTGCGGTGGTCTCGGCGGCAACCCCGGCACGGGCGGCGGCGGCGGTGGTGGCAGCTTCGGCGTGTTCGTCTTCGCCGGGGATGTCGTCGTGACGAACAACACGATCACCACGGCGCGCGGCGGCGACGGTGGTCTCGGTGGCAACGGCGCGGCTCGACAGACGGGCGGCGTCGGTGGGACCGGCGGCGGCGGCAACGATCAGGGCGGGCCTGGCGGCGGCGGTGGCAAGGGTGGCGACGGCGGTCACGGCGGCCCTGGCGGTGGCGGCGGTGGTGGACCGAGCGCGTGCCTCGCTCGCAAGGCAGGCTCGACCTTCCAATTCGCGACCAACACCTGCGTCACGGGCGCGCCCGGCGACGGCGCCAGCGGCGGGACGAACCCCGCGGGCGGCATCGGCGGCACGGGTCTCGACGGCACGGCTGGCCCGCAGATTCAGTTCAACTGAGATAGGCTGCGTCCATGGGGCGCTGCTCCTTCCGGAAGCTCGACGTCCGAACCTTGGCTTGTCGCATGCACAACCGAACGCTCTGGGTCTGCGCGCTGGGGGCGGTCCTCTCCGCGTGCTCGCTCGTCAATGCCCCTGACGAAATCGTAACGACCGCGCAGGGTGGCTCGGGCGGCGCTGGCGCCGGCGCGACGGGCGGGGGTGGCGCAGCACCCGAGTGCACCGATGCCTCGCAGTGCAGCCAGCTCGATGGCGAGTGCGTGCTCGGCGCCTGCGACAACGGCACGTGCGTGACCACGCCACGCGGCGTCGAGGTCGCGTGTGGAGCTGCGCCGTCGGGGGATTGCGACGCACCGAACCACTGCGACGGCGCGGGTCAGTGCCTCGAGGTGCTCGCGCCCGACGGGTCGAATTGCAACGAGTGCGCGGGCGGGCCGGGCACCTGTGGCGGCTGCGAAGCCGGCGTCTGCGGTGAGTGCGGTAGCCGCGCCACGACGAAGACCTTCGGGACGCCGCTCGCCCTTTCGGGGTGGACGGTCAACGGCGGCTGGCGGGTCTTCACCGAGGCTCCTCCGACGGGCTTCACGGAACCCGTTTCCCCGGCCATTCCCTTCGCGACGCCGGTCCTCGGCACGGACGGCAACCGCCGCGCGCCCTATCCCGGCTACGAGGTCGAGGTCTCCACTGCGGAGACGCCCGCGTTCATCATCCCGCCCACGATCGATTTCTACTCGTGGAACGTCGATGAGGGCTTCCAGTACGACTCGAAGTCGATCCTCCTCTCCGTCGACGGAGGTGGCTTTCAAGTCATCGCCATCTGCCCCGAAGACGCGTCGTCCCCCATCCCTTATGCGTTCTGCAACCCGGTCGCGACGACCCGCGATCCCAACGCGTGGGACTTCATCCAGATCCCAGTCCCGCCCAACGCGGTTGGCAAAACAGGGGTGCTGCGCTTCGCGTACCTCAACCAGGACTATCTCTTCGGCACGGAGCGCGGCTGGTTCATCGATCGCTTGAACATCGCGACCGAGTGCGGCTGCGCGACCGCCACCGACTGCGCGTTCCTCGACTCGGGCTGCGCGGATGGCGCATGCGACGCCGCCACAGCAGAGTGTCACCTCTCGCCGAAGAACGTCGGCTCGTCGTGCACCGCCGACGGCGTCGCCGAGTGCAGCGCTGCGGACACCTGCTCCGCGTTCGGCCTGTGTGACCCCGGCCTTCTCGCGGTCGACGGGCAGTCGTGCACCTCGTGCGACGCGGGCGCCGGCAATTGCTTGGGGTGCGGGCTCGGCGAGTGCGTCTCGTGCAAGGACGAACAGGACTTCGGGCGGGCGCTCGGGGTCGACAGCACCGCAGGTCTCGCCGCGAAGGGTTGGACGCTGACAGGTGACTGGGGGATCTACCAGGGCGCGCCGCCGTGCTCGACCGATGCCGCGTTCCTCGACTTCAGCGAGCCGGGCGAGATGTTCTTCTTCCAGTACGTGCTCGGCTCGGACGGGGCCCGCATCTCGGCAGCGCCACCGGGCGCCGAGCAATCCAACGGGCACGCCGTCACCAGCCCCACGGTGATCCCCGCGCAGCTCACGTTCCAGTCGTGGCACCAGGACCGCGGCGGCCCGCTCGGGCGCGACAACAAGACCATCAACGTGAGCGTCGACAATGGTCAAACGTGGACGACCATCGCGGATTGCACGAGCGACGCCAGTCTGCCTTTCTGTGTCGATTACACGTCCTTGCCGAACCGCGCTCGCACGGATTGGGACTCGGTCACCATCGACATCCCAGCAGCGTTGGTCGGGCAGACGGGGATCTTCGAGTTCGCCTACAACACGTTCGACACGGGCAGCGTGACGGGCTTCGAGCGTGGTTGGTACATCGACAAGCTCAATATCAACCGGTGTGACTAGTCGGTGAGATCGATCGCAAGATGCGACCGAGAACCCGAAAAGATCCTTGATTGAACGCCGTCCTACCGGCACTCTAGAGCAGTAGTCACAAGGCACGGCCAACCCCAGCGCCACGCGGGCGAACAGGCCGCTGACCGTTCCGCTCGGCGGGGCACGAGATGGCGAGGAAACCTCGAACGACGCGGCGTGAACCGCCGAAGGTATGGCACAACCCCGATGTCGTGGTGACTCCGAGCCGGCCGGTGGCAGTCCCTCCGAAGAGCCCGGATCCCGAGACATCCCCTGCGACCGACGACGCGCCCTCATCGCGCGGTGGGCCTCGCAGCGGGCGCCGTCGTGAAGGCGGCGGCAACCCGCGTCGCGGCGGTCCACCTCCGCGTCAGGGTGGCGGCCCTCCCTCACAGGGCACGTCGCAAGGCGGGCCGCGCTCGGGGCGCGGCGGGCCCGGATTCGGTGGTGGTGGCGGCTCCGGTTTCGGCGGGGGCCAGTCACAGGGCGGGCAGTCTTCACACGGAGGACAGGGGCGCAGGCAGCAGCGTGGGGGTCGGAACAAACCAGCCCCCGCACCTCGCGCCGAGGTCTACGTCACGACGCGCAGCGCCCCTGCGCCGGCGCCGCCCGCGCAGGCTCCTCAGTCGAATCAGGCGTCTCGTGACGCCGAGCCCTCCCAACCAAACCTCAGCGGCCGTGCTCCGCGTCGCGAGGCAGGCCGCATCGTGGTCGCGACCGCGGTGCCCATCGACGACCGCGAACGCGAGCGAGAGCGTTACCTCGATCGACTGAAGCACGCCGAGGGACGCCCCGCGATCACGCGCATCGCCGACGAGTTTCTCAAGGCAGGCTTCGAGCTGCCGAGCGAGGACCAAGAGGTCCATTTGCAGCTCCTTCAGCACGCCGACGAGGCCCGCGTGCGCGACGCGATCGCGAGCCTCTCAGCCGCGCTCGAGCGCGGTGAGCCGCCGTTTCGCCAAACGATGCTCGACAGCCGACTGCGCCGACTCGAGGAGTTCGCCGAGGACTCCGAGACCCGGACCGCGGCGGGCACGCTGCGACGTCGCGCTGCGGGTGTGTCGGCGCCCGCAGAGTCTTAGTCAGCGCGCGCGCGAGTCGAGCAGGATGGTCACGGGGCCGTCGTTCTCGACGGACACGCGCATGTCGGCCGCGAAGATACCCGTCTGAACGGCGGGCACGCGCGCGCGGACCTTCTCGACGAAGCGTTCGAACGCAGGCTTTGCCTCGAGCGGCGGCATCGCGAGGTCGAAGCTCGGCCGGTTGCCGCGGCGCACGTCGCCGAAGAGCGTGAACTGCGAGATCAAGAGCAACCCGCCGCCGACGTCGGCGAGCGCACGCGCCATCTTGCCGCGCTCGTCCTCGAACACGCGCAGCTCGACGATCTTGCGCACGACGTAGTCGAGGTCGTCGTCGGTGTCGCCCGCCTGCGCGCCGACGAACGCGACGAGGCCGCGATCGATCGCGCCGACGACGTTGCTGTCGACCGAGACGCTCGCCGCGAGGGCGCGCTGCACGACGGCGCGCACGCTAGCCCCGCGCGGCCTTCGCGAGCCGAGCCGTTATCGCGAAGTACTCGCTGCGCGAGTAGGGCTTGTTGAGGATGTGGAAGTCGCGGCCGACGAGCCCGACGCAGCCGTAGCAGTACGTGCAGCCCACGCAGTCGAAGCACCGCGTGAGGTACGACGACTGCGAGCAACGCTCGCAGCTGTCGCAGTGGTTGCAGCTGAAGAGATCCTTCGAGCCGCGGCAGTGCGTCGAGCCGACGGAGCGCTCGACGTTCACGCAGTAGTGGCAGCGAAGCAGCCCCTTGCTGTTCGAGCAGAAGGTGCACTCGACGCAGCGCTCGCACGCCGTGCAGGCGACGCAGCCCGTGTTCTCTCGGCTGTTGGTGGAGGCGCTGACGAGTTGGCGCAGCTCGGCCTCGAATTCTTGTGGGGTCACGGCGCGACCCTGCCTTTCTTGGGTCGCGCTCGTCAAGCCCGCTGACGACGCCGCGCGCTCTGCCACCAACGCACGCGCGCTGGCGCGACGGCCATCCGCTTCGCGAGGTCGACGGCGGCCACCATCCCCGCTGCGTCCGCGGTGCCCTTGCCAGCGAGGTCGTAGCCCGTGCCGTGGTCGACGCTCGTGCGGATGATCGGCAGACCGAGCGTGACGTTGACGGCCTCACCGAAGGCCAGCAGCTTGCTCGGGATCGTCGCCTGGTCATGGTACATTGCTAGAACGGCGTCATAGTCACGCGCTTGCGAAACGCCTGCTCGGAGGACGGCCTTGCGGAAGGCGCTCTCGGCGCCGATCGGCCCCGCGAGCTCCGCGGCGAAGCCGTCGGAGGCGAGTCGAGCGCGCGCTCTTCGGATGCCCGGTGCGAGCACCCGAGGCTCTTCGTCGCCGAGCAGGCCGCCCTCGCCGGCGTGTGGGTTCAGCGCAGCGATCGCGATGCGCGGTCGCTCGGTCCCGAGCGCGCACACGAGGCGCGCGAGCCAGTACGCACCGGTCGACACCGCGCGCGCGGTGAGGCGCACCGGCACGTCGCGGAGCGAGAGGTGGGTCGTCGCGAGCGCGGTCGTGAGCTGCTCGGACCAGAACGCCATCACGACCTCGCGTGCACCGAGCTTCCGCATCAGGTGCTCGGTGTGTCCGAGGAAGCCACGTGCGCCGCGCGCGCCGCTCGTCGCGATCGCGTGCTTCGAAACCGGGCCGGTCGCGAGCGCATCGGCGAAGCCACTCACGACGAGCGCGGTCGCTTCGTCGACCCACGCGAGCTGCGCGCGCCCAGCGGCTGCGTCCGGCGCTCCGGGCCGAACGGGCGCGCCGAGCGCGCTCGAGCCGGCCCACACCTTGAGCGAGCCGCGCGTGTCGCGCAGGGCCTCGCTGCGCGAGCTCACGAGGGTGAGGCCGCGACCAGGACAGCGCGCCTCGACCGCCGCGGCGACCACGCGCGGATCACACACGAGCACGATCGACGGATCGGCCGCGGCGGCCACGACGGCGACCTCGGGGCCGATGCCGCTCGGGCAACCGACGGACACGGCGACGACGGAGCGGGGAGGGCGACTCATCTGCGGTCTCCATCGGGGGCGCCGAGTCGATAGCCAGCGCCGCGGAACGTCACGAGATCGAGATCCGTCCCGAGCTTCGCGCGGAGGCGGCGCACGTGGATGTCGATCGTGCGCGGGCCGCCCTCGTAGTCGTTGCCCCACACGCGCTCGAGGAGCTCTCCACGCGAGACGACCTTGCCGCGGCGATCGGCCAAATACACGAGCAGTTCGAACTCCTTCGCCGTGAGCCCGATCACAGCGCCGCCTGCGGTGACCTCGCGCGCCGCCCGATCGATCACGATGGGCCCGAGCTTCACCCGCTCTTCGGTCGAGAACTCACTGCGGCGCCACTCGACGGCGCGGACACGCGCGTAGAGCTCTGCGGGCACGTACGGCGTCAGAACGAAATCGTCGAAGCCGCTCGCGGGGTCCAAGCTCGCGACCTGCGTGTGCAAGATCGCGAGGATCGCGCCGACCCCTGCGAGGCGAGGCTCCCGACGCAAGCGTCGCAACACCAGGGTTCCCACGTCGGCGCGGGCCCCGGCTTCGACGACGACGGCGCGAGGGACCTCTTCGTCGTTGTGGAACATGTCGAGCGGCTCGTCCCAAAGATCGAGCGTGCGAACCTCGGCGCCCAGCTGGCGGAGCAGCGCGGGGGCGCCGTCTTCGCGTTCGAGGTCGGGTCCGTGCCCGACCACCGCGATGAATCGAGCTCTAGCCACGACTGACGCTCTCCGAGCGCGTCTCTATAGCCGAACCGCGGGCGCAGCGGAGACGCGCGAAGCCTGGTTTTGTACGGGCCTATCCCACCAGCGTCGGTCTCTCGCGGTGTGAGTTTTCGCCGAAAGCGTGCCGAAAAGGCGGTCCCTGTTGTACATTCTTGGGGCTCGCGTCCCCGGAGACCGGAGTGGCGATCAACCGCGACAAGATCCTCCAAGAAGCGCAAAAGCTTGTCGACAAGAAGCGCTACGACAAGGCGATCGCGGAGTACCAAAAGGTCGTAGCGGACGACCCGAACGACGTCCGCACGCTGCTCCGGATCGGCGATCTCTACCTGCGCATCGAGCAGTACGCCGACGCGATCTCCACCTACGACCGCGTCGCCTCGTACTACTCGGTGCAGGGCTTCGCGGTCAAAGCGGTCGCGGTCTACAAGCAGATCCGCGAGATCATCCAGAAGCACGCGCCCCACCTCGAGGATCGGTTCGGGCACGTCGTCCCCAAGCTCGCCGAGCTCCTCACGCAGCTCGACCTGCGCTCCGACGCGCTCGCCTACTACGAAGAGATGGCGACGCGCCTGCAGCACCTCGGGCGCGAGCGCGACGCGATCGACGTCTTCAAGAAGATCGTCACGCTCGACCAGCAGAACCCCGTCAGCCACCTGCGCTTGGCCGACGCGTTCACGCGCGTTCGCGACTTCGACGGTGCAGCACAGGAGTTCCTCGCTGCGGCCGAGATCCTCCTCCGCATCCAGCGGCGCGACGACGCGCTCCGCGTGGTCGAGCGCTTGCTCCAATATCGGCAAGAGGCTCGCTTCTGCCGGCTCGCCGCGCAGATCCACCTCGAGCGCGGGCAGCCCGGCGACGGCATGGCCGCGCTGACGAAGCTCCACACGACCTTCAAGGAGAACCCGCGCGACCTCGAGACCCTCGGTCTGCTCGCGCGCGCGTTCGACGCGATCGGCCAGCCGACGAAGTCGATCGAGGTTCAGAAGGAAGCTGCGCGCATCGCGCGCGAGACCAACCAGACCGAACTCTTCGATCAGCTGCTCTCGACGCTGCTCGAGCGAGCCCCACACGACGAGGGCGTTCGACACCTCGTCGCGATGGCGAACGGCACAGCGCAACCCGCGAACGCCGAGCCTCAGCGCTCTCGCGCTTCGTCGATCCCAGCGCAGCCTGTTGAGCCCGCGTCCGTCGCGCCGCCGCCAGCCCAGCGCCCAACAGTCGAGCCTGCGCGCGCTCAACAGGCGCGACCCGCACCGCCTCCTCCTCCGCCCACGCCGATCCCCGTCGCAGACGCCGACGAGGTCAGCGTCGAGATGGTGATGGATGAGGACGAACTCGTCGTCGTCTCGGAGGACGCTCCCTCGGAGGAGGAGCCCTTCGCGTTGCGCGCGTCGTACCCGCCTCAGGAGGAGGATCCTCACGGCGTTCGAGCGATCCTCGCTGCCGCCGAGATGGCGCGTCGGCGCGGCGACTACGCGCGCGCCGTCGACGGGCTCCGCGGCGCGATCCACGGTCAGCCCGATGTGCGCGAGCTGCGCGAGCGGCTCTGCGATCTCCTGATTGAAGCTGGCGATCAAGAGGGCGCGATCGCAGAGATGCTGCGTTTCGCGCAGCGCCTCGTCGAGACGAGCTTCCCCGACGACGCCGCGCGACTGCTCGACGAGGTCCTGCTCCTCGACGCGACGAACAAGCAGGCGCTGAAGCTCCTGCGATCGCTCGGGTACGCGGTCGGCGGCGAAGAAGAGCCCCCGTCGGCCGCGCAGCCGGCGTTCACCAGCTACGACGCGAAGGTCCCGCTCCCGTCCTACGACCTCGAGGAGCTCACCTCCGACGAGCCCCCTGCGCCTTCGACAGTCGAGCCCGCGCCGTCGACCGTGGTCGCAGGCGATCAACGGATGAACGAGATCGTCAGGCAGAGCTTCGCAGCCGCGCCTCCCATCGAGCTCGACGATCCGTTCGCGCAGGAGGAGACCTCCTTCGGCATCCCCGCGTACGCGCTCGACGACGAGGCCGCCCAGCAGCTTCGACAGGCGCCGCAGCCTGCGGGGCTCGACGAGGCCGCGCTCGAAGAGATCGAGTTCTTCGCGACGCACGACATGCTCGACGAGGCCGAGGGGCTCCTCAACGAGCAGCTCGCCCGGCTGCCGAATCACCCGCTCCTCTTGGAGAAGCGTCGCGAGCTCGCGGCGCTGCGAGCGTCCGCGAGCGAGGTGGCTGCCGCGCCGCCGCCACCTCCTCAGGCCGTCTACGCCACCGCAGCCGTTGCTCCCGAGCCCGTCGCGGCGTCAGCCCCGCCTTCGTCGCAGGTGCGCGCCGAGGTCACGGTCGACCGCGCTTACGACATCGCCCACGCGCTCGACGAGATGGACCAAGCGATGGACAGCTTCGGTCCACGCGGGGGTGATGCTGCGCCGGGACCGTCGCACGGCCAGGTCAGCGTCGATGCGATCTTCGAGCAGTTCAAGGCCGGTGTCGCCGCGCAAGTCGCCGAGAGCGACGCCGCCACGCACTACGATCTCGGGGTCGCTTACAAGGAGATGGGCCTCATCGCCGACGCGATCCACGAGTTCGAACTCGCGTCCCGCGACTCCTCGCGCGAGTGCGTGTGCCTCTCGATGATCGGCATGCTGCACATGCAGAACGGCGATCTCGAGTCCGCGCTCAACGCCTTCATCCAAGGCCTGCAGGCTGCTGAGAAGACGCCGGACCAGGAGCTCGCGCTCACCTACGAGGTCGGCAACGCCTACGAGCCGCGCGACCCTTCGCAAGCGCTCTACTACTTCCAGATGGTCGCGCGCCTCGATCCCTCGTACCGCGACCCGCGCGGTTCCGTCGCCGAGCGCATCGCGAACCTCGAGCGACAGCTCGGTGGTAGCGCACCGTCACCTGCCGCCAAGGCTGTCGCGGTCGGCGCTGGTGACGACTTCGATGCGGCGTTCGACGACCTCTTCAACCCGAAGGGTTGAGGAGCTATCTTGAAAGTTATGACGGAGGGAGCTTCTCCCGCACCCCCGACGGGCCTGCCTCAGGATCGCGAGTCTGGAAAGACCACCGGCGGTCTCGATCCGGTCATCGGGCTCGGCCTGATCATCTTGGGTGTGCTCGTGATGGGGATCGCGGGCGCCTCGACGCAGCACTACCTCTTCAACGCGGGCACTGCGATCGCCCTGCTCGGCGCGATGATCTTCGTGGTCGCCGTCGCGCTCTCTGCGCTCCGTGAGACTCTCGCGGAGAAGCGGGCGCTGCGCCGCGCCCAGCAAGACAGCAAGCCTCCTCGCGACGAGAAGGTCTAGCGCAGACGTCTCGCGCGACCGACCTCTCGGTCCCCGTCGGTCTCAGTCCTCGCTCGGTCCGCTCACCCAATCGCCGGCGTCTTCCGTCTTCGGCGTCTTCAAGAGCTCACCGTTCTCACCGTCGCGTCGGATGATGAGCGTGCGTCGCGTGACGCTGTCGTTGCTCTCGCGCGCGAAGATGGTGATGACGTTGACGCCCGGCTTCAGCGGCACGTCGATTTGGAACGAAGCTGTCGACGGGTCTGCGGCGCGCTTGTTCGATTGGTAGAAGATCTTGCGACCGCCGACGAAGCCGTAGAGATCGATGATGCGCGAGCTGCTCACTGCTGAGCCGCTCAACGAGATGCTCGACGATCGGGTGGAGAGCTGCGGCGCATCCACCTTGAGCTCGGGTGGCGCGTGCGTGAACACGTCGTCGAACGCGATGGCTTCGGGGGCCTTGCTGCTCGACCTCTCCGTGAGATCGGTGCTCTTCACGAACGCGTACCGTCCGCCCGCGATCTTGATCTTGGTGTACGAGCCCATCGCGCCGAGCGCGTCGACGATCATTCCACCGTGCACGGAGCCGAACTCGCGAGCGCTGTCGGCTGGGGCCTCGAAGAGCGGCGCACCGTTGCCGCCCACGACCCAGCTCGCCGCGTCGCCACCGACGGAGCCCTCGGCTTCGATGGGTAGCTTCACCTTCTCGCGAACGGACTCGTTGAGATCCGTGTCCGCGATCGAGAGCGAAACGACAGCCTCGGCGTCGGCGAGCTCCTTCGCGACGTCGAACGTGAAGGTCACGTGGCGCGTCTCGCCGGGAGCCATGTTCGACATGTCGAAGCGACCGTCCTTGAGGAGCAGACCGTCGCCGCTCATGTTGAGGAGCGCTGCGGTGGTGTCGTGACTCGGGCCCGTGCCGACGTTCTTCACCGTGAGGTAGAGGCTCAGCCCCTCGCCGCGCTGCACGCGCCCGTCGCCGTTGCCCGCGCGGTCGTCGACGACCTGGAAGCTGTATTTGAAGGATGGTCGAGGCAGGGATCGAACTGTCGGTCGCAGCTCCACCGGGGCAGGCGCAGCGCCGTCGGCCTCGAATTTCACGGTGACGCCGTCGCTCCGATCCGTGGCGTCCATCGGGATTTTGCAGGTCTTCTTGCCGTCCTTCGGCTTCGGCTTGGTCGACGCGTACTTGCGGCCCTCGAGCTCGCACCAGCCGAACGGGACGCGCGCGGTGCGCTCCTCGCCGGGCATGATCTTGCCGAACACGAGCTCCTTCGCATCGAAGTAGCTGTTCTCGCTGTCGGTCTGCGCGCGCAGTCGATAGACCGGGTTCTTCCCTTGGTTCTTCACCGTGACGACGAGATCCATCGAGTCGCCAGCGGTGACGACCGCGTCACCGCGTGACGTCAGCGCCGTCACCACGAGATCGTTCGCGGCGGCCGCTTCCCCCGAGGGCTCGGCCCACACGACCCCGAGCTTCTCGAGCTCGGCGCTGACCTTCACGAGCTCGTCCTTCTTTACCCGCGTGAGCAGAGGCGCGACCGCAGCGAGCTGATCGCGTCGGCTCTTGCCGAAGGCCATCGAAGCGACGAGCTCGCGTCCGAACGTGATCGGGAAGTCGAGGCGCACATCGTCGTCGGCGTCACTGCCGAGCTCGCGCAGCCCGTCGCGCTCTGCGCTCGTAAATTGATAGCGCACCACGTCCTCGGGCTTGCCGGCGGGCGCGGTGTACTCGCTCTCGAGCGACGCGAAGAGCTCGCGTTCTTTGAGCGTGTCCTTTTGAACGGTGAGGTCCATCTCGAGCGGGTCGACCGTCATGGGGTCGAGCTCGATGTCGGGCGTGATGCCCACTCCTTGGATGGAGATGTCGCCGGGCGTGAGGTACTCGGCGATCGTGAGCTTGAGCGCGGCCTTCTCCGGAGTGATCTCCGGGAACACGAGCTGCACGCTCCCTTTGCCGAAGGTCTGCTGTCCGACGATGAGCGCTCGATCCAAGTTCTTGAGAGCGCCCGCCAGGATCTCGCTCGCGCTCGCGCTCGATCCGTTCACGAGCACGACCATCGGATAAGCAGGCTCGGTGCCTGCCGAGACCGCGCGCCGCTCTTCCCTCAGCTCGCTCGCGCCCTCGGTCGCGACCAAAACGCCGTCCTCGATGAAGAGGTCGGCGACCTTCACCGACTGATCGAGCAGCCCGCCTGGGTTGCCGCGCAGATCGAGCACGAGTCCCTTGATGTCGCCCTTCTTGCGGAACGACTCGAGCGCTGCGCTGGTCTCCTCGGCGGTGGAGCTCTGGAAGTTCTTCAGCTTGATGTAGCCGATGTCCCCGTCGAGCGCGCGCGACTCGACGCTCGTCACCTTGATGATCTCCCGCTCGAGGGTGAACGGCTTCGGCTCGGTCCAGCCATCGTCACCCTCGCGCACGATCCAAATCGTGATCGAGGTCTTCGGCTCGCCGCGCAGGCGCTTCACCGCGTCGTCGAGCGTCATGTTCTGCGTCGACTCGTTCTCGATTTTCACGATCCGATCGAACCGCTTGAGCCCTGCACGCTCCGCAGGAGTGTTCGGCATCGGCCGCATCACTGTGAGCTGTTGGTCGCGCGTCGAGATCACGATCCCGAGCCCGCCGAACGCGCCCGACGTCTGCACGTTCATGTCGCGGTAGGCGTCCGGCGACAGGAACGACGAGTGCGGATCGAGGGTGTGCAGCATCCCGTTGCAGGCTGCGTACTCGAGCGCGCGCAGGTCGACGTCGGAGCCCTCGAGGTGGACCTGCAGGAACGCGAAGACCTCACGCAATCGCGCGGCGACGTCCCAAGGCCCTTGGACATTGTCGATCCGGAAGGTCTTCGCGTCGGCCTCGACGCGCACGGTCACTTCGTCCTTGTTCTCTTGCTGGACGATGACCTGCGGGATGTCGCGCTGGACGTAGTTGAGCGCCGACAGCAGCATCTGCTTCGGCTTCACGCGCTCCGGCTTGACGTACTTCTTCCGGATGTACTTGAGCGTCTCGTTGACGGCGTCGAGGCGCGTGAGGTCGTAAGGCTGCTCAGCGGTCTGGCCCGTGCCCGCGAGGGCGGGCTCGAAGCCGCGCCACAAACTCGCTGCGCCGAACTTGGTCGC
>JAXLYR010000005.1:0-947385 GCA_046351325.1 Polyangiaceae bacterium
GAGTCGGCGCCCCGCCGCCCCCATCCCCCCCGACGCCCCCGGCGCCGCCGTCGTCACCAGCACCCCCGCAAGCGGCGAGGACCAGGACGCCCGCGAGAAACGCCGTCGAGATCGTGGACCGAGACCCGATCCACGGTCGTGAACCGCCCGTCGCCGGATCCGAAAAGCTGCGGTTACGCATCGCCCGTTCTTAATAATGAAATGCATTTTCATTATCAAGAAGAAAGGGGACGCCCAGCTCCGCCCGAGGAAATGGCCTCGAAAGGCGCCGGCACACCACTCAGCCAGGAGCAGAGTGGGCAGCTGAGCCAGGAACAGAGTGGGCAGCTGGACTCATCACCACTGGCCGCACCGGCTCTTGGGGGCGGAGGGTCTGATTCACGAACGTAGTGACCTCGCGGAAGCGAACGAACTGGGCAGTCGGGACCACTACGAGCCAATCGAGCTCATCCGTCGAGTCGAAGTCGAATACCGGATCAGGCCCGCCCTTGGCGGCGTCGTGAAGCACCAAATAGAAGTGTGGCGCCGCGAGACGGTTACGGCGACTGAGCACGGCGCGACGGATGCCCTCCCAAGGCGTTACGCGCACACGACCTATCAGGGTGTTGCGGATTGTTACGCCGCCCACATCGATGGTTACGATCCCGTTCTCCCCGGAAACACGAGAAAGGTGCATGGTTGTTACGCCCCGGCGCAGCGCTTTGCACTGGCCGGGCCAGCCTTTGAAACGTTCCCGAAACACGATCCCTTCATCCTCGGGGTGGCGTGAATCTCGACGACTACGAGCTTGGCGGGTTCTACGACGAGATGTTCGAGGGTCCCGGCGTCACACGCCCGGAGACTGCGGTGCTCGCGAGGCGACTCGCCGCATTGCCGGACAGCGAGGTGCGCTCGAGGCAGACCGCCGCAGAGCGCGCGCTCTTGGCTCGCGGCATCACGTTCGCCGTGTATGGCAGTGACGCGGGCGCCGAGAAGATCTTTCCGTTCGACATCATCCCTCGCGTCGTCGGCGCGCGAGAGTGGAGCTTGATCGAGCGCGGCCTCGTGCAGCGCGTGCGAGCGCTCAACCTGTTCGTCGCGGACATCTATGGTCCTCAGCGCATCCTCGAGGCCGGGATCGTCCCGCGCGCCCTCATCGAGACCGCCAAAGGCTACCTGCGCCCCTGCAGGGGTATCCGTCCTCCGCGCGGGGTCTATTGCCATGTCGTCGGCACCGATTTGGTCCGCGACAAAGACGGGCAGATCTACGTCCTCGAGGACAACCTGCGTTGTCCGAGCGGCGTCTCCTACGTGCTCGAGAACCGCCGAGTCATGAAGAGGACGCTGCCCAAGGTCTTCGCCGAGCTCAAGGTCCGACCGGTAGACGTATATCCGTCGCGGCTGCTCTCGATGCTCCAGGGCCTGTCCCGCGCGTCCAACCCGACCGTCGTCGTCCTGACTCCGGGGGTCTTCAATTCGGCTTATTTCGAGCACTCGTTCCTCGCGCAGCAGATGGGCGTGGAGCTCGTCGAGGGGCGCGATCTCGTCGTGAGCGACGGGCGCGTCGCGATGCGCTCGACGCGCGGCTTGACCCCTGTCGACGTGATCTACCGGCGTATCGACGACACCTTCCTCGACCCCGTAGAGCTCAACCCGGACTCGATGCTGGGTGTCCCGGGCCTGCTCGAAGTCTATCGCCGAGGGCGCGTGGCCCTCGCCAACGCGCCGGGCTGCGGCGTTGCGGACGACAAAGTCCTCTACACCTATGTCCCGGACATCATCCGCTATTACCTGAACGAAGAGGCCTTGCTGCCCAACGTCCCGACGTTCCGCTGCGAGGAGCCCAGCGCGCGGAGCCACGTGCTCGCCAATCTGGAGAAGATGGTCGTCAAGGCAGCGAACGAATCGGGCGGCTACGGCATGCTGATCGGGCCGCACGCGACGCGCGCCGAGGTCGAGGAGTTCCGCGCCAAGATCCTCGCGAACCCCCGCGACTACATCGCTCAACCCCTCCTCTCGCTGTCGCGCGTGCCGACGCTGATCGAGGGCGGGATCGCCGGTCGCCACGTCGATCTCCGCCCTTATGTGCTCAACGGCGGTGAGGACATCTTCGTCCTACCGGGCGGGCTCACCCGAGTCGCGCTCAAGCCGGGCTCCACCGTCGTCAACTCGTCACAAGGCGGCGGGAGCAAAGACACTTGGGTCCTCGCCGAGGAGGGAGCGACGTGCTGAGCCGCGTGGCCGATGCCATCTACTGGATGAACCGCTACGTCGAGCGCGCCGAGAACGTGGCGCGCTTCGTCGACGTGAACCTGCACCTGTCGCTCGACTTCCCCGAGGCGGACGCCCAATGGGAGCCGCTCGTCGCGACCACTGGTGACTCGGACGCGTACTTCGCCCGCTATTCCAGAATCAGCCGCGAGGACGTATTGCGGTTCTTGGCGTTCGATCGCGACAACGCCAACTCGATCGTCTCGACGCTGGCGTTCGCCAGGGAGAACGCGCGCAGCGTGCGAGAGGCCATATCGTCCGAGGTCTGGGAGCAGGTCAATCGGTCCTATTGGATGGTCACGGAGGCCGCCAAAGAGGAGTCGGTGCTCGCTGCTCCGCACGACTTCTTCACGATGGTGAAGCAGGCCTCGCACCTCTTCGTGGGCACGATGGACCTCACGATGACGCACAACGAGGGCTGGCATTTCGGCCGGCTCGGTCGCCTCATCGAGCGCGCGGACAAGACCTCGCGGATCCTCGACGTCAAATCGGACATGCTCGCCGAGGCCGAGCGAAATCCCTCGGCCGCCGACGAGCTTCACTGGGCTGCGCTGTTGCGCTCCGCGAGCGCGTTCGAGATGTACCGAAAGGCCTGCGGCAACGTCGTCGCCGCGCGCGCGGTGGAGTTCCTCCTGCTCGAGGAGAGCTTCCCGCGATCTGTCCTCTACTGTCTCAAGAAGGCCGATCGCTCGATGCACGCGATCACCGGGACGCAGGTCGGGACGTGGACGCGCGAGCCGGAGCGCGTGCTCGGGCGGCTGCAGGCCGACCTCGCTTATGCGGTAATGACCGAGGTGTTCGCGCGGGGCCTGCACGACTTCATCGACGACTTTCAGCTGCGGCTGAACGCGGTGAGCGACGCGATCACGGCGTCCTTCTTCGCTGTTCGACCCGACGAGCGCCGTCGGACGCTACCCCCTAATTGGGGGGGTGAGTCGAGCGCCCAAATCAATTCGAGCGGCGCCGAATAGCCGATAGCGTCAGAGCGGTAGAGGCTCGCTGTCGACCCGCACCTCGACCTCGAGGGTCTCGCCGCCGCCGCCGACGTAGAGCGTCCCCGAGGTCGGCGTCGCGTCGACGAACGTGCGGCCGACGGACACGCGCACGTGATCCGTCTGCGTGACGGTGCCGTTCGTGGGGTCGAAGCCGCGCCAACCCACCTCGGGGAGATAGACCTGTACCCACGCGTGCGAGGCCTCACCCATGCGGTGATTCGCGTGCTTCGGGCCCGTAAAGACATATCCGCAGACGTACCGCGCGGGGACCCCGAGGAGGCGCGCGAGACAGAGGAACAGGTTGGTGAAGTCCTGACAGACGCCGCGTCGCTGGGAGTAGACGTCCCACGGGGTCGTGTGGAGCGTCGTTGTCCCAGGGCGATAGGCGTACTCCTTGAAGATGGAGCGATTGAGGTCCAGCAGCGTGTCCAATAGGTCGTAGTCGTTGCGCTCGACGAAGGTCATCGCGTAGCTCGCGAGCTCGAGCAGCTGGGACTCGGGCAGCTCCGGGGGCAAGAGATAGGGCTGGAGCATGTGGCGCTGCCAAGGCATCCAGACGAGCGGGATGGTGGTGCGCTTGCGGACCGCGGCGAAGGACAGCGGATCAGCGTCGTAGTTGTCGACGATGGACCGCGCGTCGATCGCGAGCTCGGTAAAGGGGGTATCGATGTCGATGCGCCGCGCGCGATTGCCGAATACGTCCTCGAACTCGCGCGCGACGTTGTCGACGCTCACCGTGAGCGCGAACGAGCGCAGGCGCTGGAGTCGGTCGTCCGCGGGCTCGAGCCGCAGCAGGTGAGAGGAGCGCTCGACCGCGCGCTGGTATCGATAGACGGTGTGATGTCGAACGAGCAGGCGCTGCGGCTGGGCCTCGATCAGGCGGCGCGCCGCGGGCCGAACGCTGGAAGGTGGCGTCGACGGAGCGCGCTGCGTGGATACGGTCGTCGACGGGTCGGCCGCGAGCTCGGCGATGACGGCGCCCTGACGCACGACGAGGAGCGACCCTGGCGACAGCGCACGCCAGCGGGCGCTGGAGACTCCGGAGAGCTCGAGCGGGCTCGACGAGACGATGACCCCCTTGCGGTTGATCGTGCCGCGCGCTGTGAGGTCGAGCGAGAGGTCCGCGTCGGTCAGCGCGACGCGCTCGTAAGGGGGAACGAGCTCGAGCACGTGCAGCGCGTCGTCCGCGCGCCGATCCGAATAGGCGAAGAGGTCGCGGCCGTCGGTGAGCGCGAGGGACATGCCACCATGAGCGTTGAGCTCGCGCAGCCAAGCGTGGAGTGTGCTTGACCCTATATCTGCGAGGCTGCGTTTACCGGCGGCGAGCGCTCGATTGAGGATCTCGCAGAAGACGAGCTCGCTGTCGGTCGCGCCGACGGGCTCGTAAATCGCTGGAGCGCTGAGGGAGAATCGCCGCTCGAGCGACCCTGCGTGCGCGAGGGTCAAGTCGCGACCGCCCAGACTGCGCACGAAGGGCTGCGTGTTGGCGTCCGTGTTGCGGCCCCAGGTCGCGGTCCGAATATGGATGACGAAGAGCGTGGACTCGAGGTGTTTCCAGACGCGGATGATCTCGCTGCGGATGCTGCCGTGATGCGGGGCCGGCTCTTTGAGCACCTGCGCGGCGGGCTCGCCTGTCGCGTAGAACGCCAATCCCCAGCCGTCGGGCAACCGCGAACCGAGGGTCAAGCAGCGCAAGTCGAACGACGGAGCGAGATCCCCCTCGAACGACATAGCGAGCATGTTCGGCATGCGACGCGCAGTCTACATCGAGTTCGGCATTGCCACAGCTCGAGCGCCTGCGCGCCGAATCAAAACGTGATGGGGCGCTCGGTCCACTCGATGGGATTCTTCGCCCCGGGCGCGCCCAAGACGACACGCCGAGAGCCTGGCGCGCCGACGATCTGGTAAGGCCACGCGCCGCCGCCGCCGTCGGACCAAGTCAGGTAGAACATGCCGTCTCCTGCGGTCCAGTTGCCGGTCCGCTCGTCGTTCGACTGAGAGGCATATCCGGCGCTCCAACTCGGGTCTCCGTAGGAGTCTTTACCCCGGAAGTTGCCGGCTCCCTCGTAGTTCGCGCGCTCGCGAACGACGCCGTCCGCGCCGAGGTGGATGACCTTGCGGGTCTCGTGGCTGGTGCTCCCGCCCGAGATCATCGAGCTCGAGGCCCTGAAGGTCCACGAGTGCCACGTGCCGACGAGCGCGGGGTCGCGCCGGCCCTCGCCCTTCCTGAAAGAGAGGAAGATCGCGGCGAGTCCCTCGAGGCGAACGTCGATCCGCTGCTGCTCACCAGCGCCGATGATGCCGGCGAGCGCGCCGTCGACGAGCCGCAGATAGGCCACGGCCGATATGGGATTACCGGTCATCGGATCTCGCCCGGCCCAGAGCACCCGAATACCGTCTCCGCTGGCAGTCGGCGCGCCAGGAGGCCCCAACGTGGGAATGACCTGTCGCAGGAGGCCGTCGACGCGAGCGAGCACGAGCGGCTCGTCGGGGCGCGTGACGCCCGGCGCGGCCTGCGCCGCGACCAGATAAACCTCGGCGGGGCCACGCGGCGTATAGGCTCTATCGGGAGGGATGAGCTCGAGCCCCAATTGGGTTTGCGTGACTTGCCACCCGCGCGGCAATCGCATCTCGCCGCCAGTCGGATGTCGATAGGTGGTCGAGCCGTCGTCCCATGGCGGATGGGCCGCGGGCTCGGTCTTCGGTGGGGGCGCGGCGGGCTGCGCTGCAGGCTGCGCGGTCGCCGGCGGCGCGCCGGCAGTTCGACCCGTGAGCGGATTGCCACGCTTCACGGTGCTCTTCGACAGGCGAAAGACCTCGCCGTCGGACTCCACTACGAGCTCGCCATCCACTAACTTCGCTGTAAGTGAATAGAGCGCTCCGTCGGATTCGAAGCCGGCAGTCAGCGCCCCGCCCGCGACGACGCCGCGAACCGGATAAGCCGAATGGTCGATCAAGAGGACACCGGCGACGCGGTCGCCCTGGACCGCGCCGAGCTCGAGCACGACGTCGCGACCCTCCCAGCGACCGGCGAGGCTGTCCATCGCCTATTTCGAGCGCTGCAATCCCTGCAGACTGAAGGACCCGTTGACGCGAACGACGTCCTCGTCCTTTTCGCCCTTCGTCAGGATGACGTCCTCGAGCGTGAGGGAGACGGTGTCGGCGGTGATCGCCAGGATCTTGATCGAGCCGCAGGTCGGCTTCTTCGCCGTGTCACATCGGTCCGAAGTCCACCCGGTGAGGTTGGCGAGGTTGCCGCTGCCCTTCTCGGCTTCGGTGTATTCGACGCGGACTGAGGGCTTCGCCGAGCGGGGCTTGATTTCGACTTTGTCACCAGCCTTGGGCTCACCCTCGAACTCGAGGACGATTGCCTGATAAGGACTCGTCGTGTTGCTGCCGAGGGGCTGCGTGCGCGCCGCCAAAGAGAGATCGCCGTCGGAGACCTCTCCGGTCCACTCCACGACAGCTTTGAAGGGGCCGAGCTTGGCGGTGCCCTTCGCCTCGTTCGCGATGGTGAGGTCCAGTGTCCCGGACACGACGACCTTGTCGGGTGGCTTGGCCGAGCTCGCAGACGGCGGAGCTGTCGTCCCCGTCGCGCTGGATTTGGCAGTTGGTGGGGTCGGAGGTCCGTTCTCGTTCTTCGACGAACAACCGAGAAGCGCGAACGCCGCGACGAGGGGTAGCAACAATCCGGTTTGTCGTCTCAAGGTGCTTGCTGGCATCCTAAGGCACCCGCCTGCGCGCCCGCCAGTCAGCACCTCACCGGAGTCGACTCAGCCGCTCGACCTATTCCGAGACAGGTAGTGTGACTCGAGCGCGTCGAGCAGCCCATCCATGGTGCTCGTCGTCGCCGTTACCGCGACGTTCAGACCATGCCGACGCGCCGTCTCGGTGGTGATGTGTCCGATGCTGGCGAGGGTCACGCTCGCGAGGGAGGTCTGCGCCGACAGGTCTCCGCCGAGGAGGTCGACGAGCGCGTCAGCGATGGAGCTCGAGGTCAGGAGGACGACGTCGACCGCAGCGCCGCGCCCGAGCCACTCTCGCAGCTCGTCCGCGCGCTCGCGTGACGCGCGACGTGTCTCGTACACGGGGACGACCTCGACCGTGCAACCTGCGGCGGCGAGCGCGCCAGGCAGGGCCTCCCGCGCGACGAGCGCGCGCGGGATGAGCACGCGCGCACCAGCCGCGGCTCCGCCTCGGTCTCGCTGAAGGCGCTCGAGAACTGCCGCCGCCAACGCGTCGCCGTGGAAGGCCGTCGGAACCAAGTCGGCGCGGACCCCATGGCGAGCGAGGGCACGCGCGGTCCCGTCCCCGATCGCGGCGACCGTCGCTCGCCCGAACGCGCGCGCGTCGCGGCCCGCGCTGGAGATCGCCTCGAAGAACCGATCGACGCCGTTCTCGCTGGTGAACGCGACGAGATCGTAGGTGCTCAAACGATTGACCGCCTCCGTGACGAGCCCCGGATCCGGCGGGGGCCCGAACTCGATGAGCGGCAGCTCGATCGGCTGGGCGCCGCGGCGCAGGAGGTCGCTCGTGACGCCCTCGGCTTGGTGAGCCGCTCGCGTCACGAGGACGCGCTTGCCGAAGAGCGGCTGTCGATCGAACCACGCGAGCGCCGAGCGCAAGCGAACCACCTCTCCGACGACGACGAGCGCAGGTGAGAAGAGGGGCGCGTGCGCCGCGCGCTCGGCGATGTCGGCGAGCGTCCCCTCGACGACGAGCTGATCGGGGCGCGTGCCGCCGCTCACGATCATGACCGGGGTCTCCGCGGGTCGGCCGGCGTCGCGAATCAGCGACTCGGCGATCGACGCGACCTTGCCGAGGCCCATGAAGATCGCGAGCGAGCCGCGGACGCCCGCGAGCTCGCGGAAGTCGAACGGCGCGCCTTTGCGGGTCGTCGCGCTCACGAAGACGACGCTCGAGGCGAAGTCGCGGTGGGTAAGACTTACACCCGCGTAAGCGCTCGCGCCGACGGCGCTGGTCACTCCGGGGACGACCTCGAAGCGCACCCCCGCCGCCGCGAGGGCCTCCGCTTCTTCGGAGCCGCGACCGAACAAATAGGGATCTCCGCCCTTCAGCCGGACGACGGATTTGCCCTCGCGCGCGAGCTCGACGAGGCGCTCGTCGATCGCCGACTGACGCAGCTGCTTCGCCGCGGGCTCGCGACCTCGCTTACCGACGTATTCGACGAGCGCGCCCGGTCGCGCGAGCGCCAGCAGCGCGCGAGGCGCGAGCTCGTCGTGGAGGATCGCGTCGGCCTCGCGGAGCAAGTCGCGACCGCGCACCGTCACCAACTCCGGATCTCCGGGGCCTGCCCCCACGAGGTAGACCGTGCCCGCTCGCGCCTTGACCATGACGGCCCTTTAGCCCCGCTGAGCCCGAATTTTGAGGGCAAAGGCGCGTCCGCGGGTGTCTCTTGACAATTGGTACGAACCTGAGGATAAGCGCCGTCGTCCTGGCCCGCGGGGGGCTCCAAAAAGCATGGCGGTGAGGCTTAAAGCGGGCGCTTTCGACGTCTCCGGGACTGACCGATGGTTCGTCACGGACGGCTTGAACGCCGTCGGTCCCGTCGGTCGCGAGCTCCTCAGCCGCGGCGTCGAAGCGGGGCGCGTCCCGCTCGACAGCTTCGTCAGGCACGACACGTGGAAGGTCTGGCGGCCTCTTTCGGAGTTCACCGAGCCCTCGAGCAGCTACCCCGGCAACGTCGTGCCGGGCCCGCTCTCGCATGAGTCGCTGACGTCTCTGCCCGCGGTGAACGACGAATCCGAGCCTATCGCGACGATCGCCATGGGCCCGTCATCCGAGGTCGACTCGGGTCCTCTCGCGACCACGCGAAACCCGAGCACCGGTGACCCGGTGCTGCTCGACAAGCTCGCGGCCATCCATGAAGCGCGGCAATCCGCCGAGCTCGAGGCCGCCGTCGAGCCCGCCACGCCGCTCGCGGCTCCCGTCGAATCCGCGGTGCGCGGAGCGCATGGGGGGCCCCGCACCGAATCGACTTTGGTGTCTCGCGACTTGTTGGGGGCAAATCGTCCGGACCTCGAGTCCTATTTGGATGACGAGGACACGATGCGCCGCCCGATCCCACCCGCGGCGCCGTCGGCTCGGCTGGTCGCGTCGCCTGGCAGCTCGTCGCGCGATGGCCACTTGTTGCCCCTCCCTCCGCCGCGCTCGACGCCGTCTCCGCCCGTTCGTTCGACGCCTGCTTTATCGGCTCGTGCGAGCACACCGCCGGCCGACGAGCCTTCTCCGCAGCCGGCCCGCCCGCTTCCTCCGTCTCGCATTCCCCCGCCGCCGCCGCGTCCGATGCTGCGTTCGCAGCCGCCTGTCGCGCCGCCGCACAATCCATTGGTGCCTTCGGCTCCGCCTCCGCCGCCGAAGCTCCAGACCAATCGCCCTCCGCCTCCACCGCCGCCGCGCGCCGCCGCGATCACACCTCGCTCGCAACCGCCGCTGATCACGCCTGCGCCGCCTTCCGCCGAGCATCCGCGTGAGGCCGCGCGCGTCGCTCCTCCGCCGGCGCCTGTGCCCGATTCACTCCCTAATGGGTATTTCGCGCACGCGACCGACATCGCCGACGGCTTGCTTTTGCTCTTGGGCGAGGTCGTCAAGCGAGCCCACGCGACAGGCGCGCTCCTTCATCGAATGGCCGATGATGGTGCAACTATCTCTTGCGCGCACGGCCCACGCATGGTCGAGGTCTTGGGTACTCGCATTAGGCTGCTCGATCCGGCGCTCGTGGCTGCGGCGGGCGGCAGCGTGGTCGTCGCAGAGCCAGGCCCGGGCCCCGCGGGCGACGCGATGCTCAATCGGCTGAGGAAGATCGGTATCGAGGCCGAAGGCGCGGCGATGTTCCCCATTCGCCCGAACCGCCGGTTGCTCGCGTTCCTCGAGATCGGTCGCGAGACGCGCTTCACCTTCCGCGACCTCGCTGCCGCCGAGCGCGCCGTCGACGCCTTCGTCGCGCAGGCCGAAGCGAACGGCTGGACAGCGTAGCGGTTCGTCGCTCGCGAGCCGGCGTGGCGGCGCCGCGGCCGAAGCTGTAAGACACGGCATGTTCCCGAACATCCGGCCTCGCCGTCTGCGCCGCAGCGCCGCGATTCGCTCGCTCGTGCGCGAGACTCAGCTCGCACCGTCCGACTTCATCCTCCCGCTGTTCTTCAATCAGGTCCTCGACGCGCCGCGCCCCGTCGGCACCATGCCCGGCGTCGATCAACTACCGGTCTCGGCCGCGGCCGACGTCGCGCGACTCGCCGAGAAGCTCGGTCTCGGCGGGGTCATCCTATTTGGTTTGCCGGCCGCCAAAGACCCCTATGGCGAGGCCGCTTGCGACCCTGACGGGCCGGTGCCGCGCGCCGTCGCCGCGATGAAAGAGGCCGCGCCCAACCTGCTCGTCGTCACCGACACGTGCGTCGACGAGTACACCGATCACGGGCATTGCGGCGTATTGGTCAAAGACAGCCGCGGTGAGATGGTCGTCGACAACGACCGCACGCTGGAGATCCTCGCGCGGTCGGCGCTCGCTCAGGCGCGCGCCGGCGCCGATATCGTCGCGCCGAGCGACATGATGGACGGCCGCGTCGGCGCGATCCGCAAGGCCCTCGACAACGAGGGTTTCTCCGATGTCGCGATTCTGTCTTATGCCGTCAAATATGCCTCTTCGTTTTATGGGCCATTCCGCGACGCCGCGGACTGCGCGCCCAAATTCGGGGATAGGGCGGGCTACCAAATGGACCCCGGCAACGCACGCGAGGCTCTGCGCGAGCTCGCCCTCGACGAGGCCGAGGGCGCCGACTTGGTGATGGTGAAGCCAGCATTGCCCTACCTCGACATCGTCGCGAAGGTGCGCGCGGCCACGACGCTCCCGCTCGGGGCGTACAACGTGAGCGGTGAGTACGCGATGATCAAGGCAGCCGCCAAAGCCGGAATGCTCGACGAGAAGCGCGCGACGCTCGAGGCTCTGCTCAGCATCAAGCGCGCTGGCGCCGACTTCATCCTCACGTATCACGCCGTCGAGGCGGCGCGCTGGCTCGGCGCATGACGACCCTGTCGCGTCGCACCGCCGCGTCTGCGCTCGCGGCGCTCGCGGTCACGCCGTTCGTCGGCTCGGCGTGCGACGTCTTGACGGGCGGCTGCGGCGACGAGCTACGCGACGAGCCCCCTGCGAACTACTCCGCCGGCACCGCAGACGGCGGGCTCTATCAATCGACGTCGTGGGAGCCCGAGGATTGGCTCGAGTTCCCACCGGGCCTCGCGATTCGATTCCAGCACAAGCTCGGGACGACGCCGCGCTCGTGGCAAGCCTACGTGGCCACCGCGCGCGAGGGTGACGGCGCGACGTTGGTGCTCGCCGCGGGCAACGAGGTCGAGCTCGAGGACATCGACGAAGAAGCCGTCACCGTCCGCAATGCGACGTGCGTCGACTTCTTCATCGTGCTCGTCGCGCATCTCTGACAATTCTGTCATCCGCGCAGATCGGACGACGGCGTCGAGGCCGCGAGCTCCTCTCGAGCGAACTGCAGCGCGTGGAGCTTCGCGTAGACGCCGTCACCCGCGATGAGCTCGTCGTGAGTGCCGGACTCCACGACGCGCCCCTTGTGGAAGACGATGATGCGATCGGCCGCGCGGATCGTCGACAGGCGGTGCGCGATGACGAGCGCCGTGCGACCGCGCATGACACCCTCGACGGCGTGCTGCAGCCGCGACTCGGTCTCGCTGTCGACGTTCGCCGTCGCCTCGTCGAGGACGAGGATGTCGGGGTCTTTGTAGAGCGCTCGCGCGAACGCGATGAGCTGGCGCTCGCCCGCGGAGAAGTTCGAACCGCGCTCGCGGACCTTCGCGTCGAGACCGCCCTCGCGGCGCTCGAAGAGATCGAGCGCGTCGATGCGTTCGAGCGCGCTCCGTACGCGCGCCATGTCCGGCGTCGTCGCGCCCGCGGCGATGTTCTCCGCGACCGTGCCCGGGAAGAGGAAGACGTCCTGCGGAACGACGGCGAAGTGGCTGCGAAGGTCCGCGCGATCCCAGTCGCGGACGTCGCGCCCGAAGACGCGCACCACGCCGGTCGAGACCTCGTAGAGGCGCAGGAACAACGAGGCGACCGTGGATTTGCCCGCGCCGGTCGCGCCGACCAACGCGACGCGCTCACCGCGCGTGATCTGCACCGAGACGTCGCGCAGCGCGATCGAGTTCGGCTTGTAGCCGAAGGTCACGTGGTCGAGCTCGAGCGCGGTGGTGACTGTGTCGATGGCCTGCCGGTCGAGCGGCGGCGCGGTGTTCTCCCGCTTGGGGGCGTCCTCGTCTTTGTTGTCGAAGAGCTCGAAGACGCGCTCGGCGCCCGTCATCGCGGACTGGACCAGCGTGTAGCGCGCCGACAGATCGCGGATCGGGACGAAGAACATCTCGATGTACACGACGAACGCGAAGAGCGTCCCGAAGGTGACGCGATCGCTCGCCTGGTGAACGCCCGCGGCCCACAGCACCGACGCGATGCACAGGCTCGAGATGAGCTCGATCGTCGCGTCCATCGTCGCGTCCCACACGATGGATTGGTTGTTCGCGCGTCGGTAGGCGTCGTTGATGTCGTCGAACTCGCGCGCGCTCTCGGCCTCGCGGACGAACGCCTGTACGACTGACATCCCTGTAACTTGCTCGTTGAGGTACGCGTTCATGCGCGCCGTCTTCGCGCGGATCTCGCGAAAGGCCTCGCGGATGCGCTTGCGCGTGTAGTTCACGCCGAGGAGCACCGGCGGCAGCGCGGCGAACGCGATGAGCGACATCTGGTAGTCGAGCGAGAGGAGCACGACCACGATCACCACGAGGCGGAGGAGGTCGCCGATCGCGTTGAGCGCGCCCGAGGCGAACATCTCGCCGATCGCGTCGACGTCGTTCGTCACGCGCGTGACGAGGCGCCCGACTGGCGTGCGATCGAAATAAGAGAGGCTGCGCGTGTGCAGGAACTTGAACACGGCGCGGCGCAGGTCCGACATGCTCCGCGCGCCGGCGAGCTGCATCAAATACATCTGGGGGAAGGAGATCGCCTGCTCCGCGACGATCATCCCCACGAGCAAGAGCCCCATGCGCGTGAACGCAGGCGAGCCCGAGCCGATCGCGTCGAGGCCGGCGCGCATCACGAGCGGGCGCACGAGCGCGAGCGCCGAGCCTGCGAGCAGCAGCGCGATGGAGCCGAAGAGCAGCTTCTTGTGAGGGCGCACGTACGGCCAGAGCCGCAGCAGCGTCTTCACGTCGTAGGTCGAGAGCTGGCCCTCCTCGTGGAAGCGAGCGAGCGCGGCGTCGGCGCGCGTCTTGGGCGCGGGGCTCTTCGCGGCGGCGTCGTTCACGCTGCACCTCCATCGAGCGCGACCGTCGGCCGCGCGGCCCCGGGACCGGCGGAGGGCGCCTCGACCTCGAGCGCGTCGACCTCGGCCTCGAGCGCCTGCTCGCGCGCGAACGAGGCATAGAGCCCGCCCTTCGCGAGGAGCTCGTCGTGGGTGCCTTGCTCGAGGATGCGGCCGTCCTCGAGGACGATGATGTGATCGCAGCGCCGCGCGGCGGCGACCCGATGCGTGATCAAGACGACGGTGCGCAGGGCCTTCTGTCGCTCGATGGCCTCGAGGATCGCGGCCTCGGTCTTGGCGTCGACCGCGCTCAACGGATCGTCGAGCACGAGGACCGGGCTCTCCCGCAGGAGGGACCGGGCGAGCGCGATGCGTTGCCGCTGCCCGCCCGAGAGCTGTACGCCGCGCTCACCGACCACCGTGTCGAAGCCCTCGGGGAGGGTCTCGATCTCGGCGAGGACCTGAGCCTCGGAGGCGGCGTGGCGGATGCGAGCGTCGGCCGCGGCGGAGTCGACCTCCTCGAGCGAGAAGCCGACATTCTTTGACACCGTTGTAGAAAAAAGCAGCGCGTCTTGCTGGGCGAACGCGATGCTGCCGCGCACGCGCTCGAGCGACAGATCGCAGAGATCGTCGCCGTCCAGGAACACCGAGCCGCGCGGCGTGGGCGCGAGGCGAGCGAGCAGCGTCGCCAGCGTGCTCTTGCCGCTGCCCGTCCGTCCCACGACGGCGAGCGAGCCGCCCGCCGAGACCTCGAACGAGACGTCGGCGAGGACCGCGCGCTCGCCGTACTTGAAGCCGAGGTTGCGAACCGCGAGCGCCCCACGCACGGGAGCCGTGCGCGCGAGCGCGCCGCTCTTGATCTCGGGCTCGGCTTCGAACACCGCCTGGAGTCGGGAGTAACCGGCGCGACCGCGCTGCACGATCGACGCGACGAACCCGAGCGCGAGGAGCGGCCACGTGAGCCGCAGCAGTGCGAGCCAGAACGACACGAAATCCCCCGCGCTGATCGCGCCGCGCTCGATGAGCGAGCCACCATAGAGGAAGACGACGAGCACGCCGACCGCGGCGATCGTGCCCATCACGGGGCCCATCGAGCCGCGCAGCCGCGCGAGCGCGAGGTTCTTGTCGAGGTAGACGTCGTTGAGCTTCTCGAAGGCCTCGGCCTCGCTTTTGTCGAGCCCGAACGCGCGCACGACGCGGACGCCGGCGAGGCTCGCGAGCACGCGATCGCTCATCTTGCCGATGGCGTCCTGGTTCTCACGCGTGCGGGTGAACATGCGGCCGGAGAAGCTGCGCGTCGTGACCCACAGGAGCGGCAGCGTGACCATGCTCACTGCCGTGAGTCGAAGCGAGACGCTGATCATGACGACGAGCGCGCTCACGACGCCGAACACGCTCGAGATCACGTTGAGCACGCCGAACCCGAGGAGCAGCCGCACCTGCGTCAGATCGTTGGTCGCGCGGCTCATGATCTCGCCAGTGGGCATCGTCCTGAAGAACGAGGGCCCGAGCGCCTGCAGTCGATCGAGCAGCACGCTGCGCAGCTCGTATTCGACGTTGCGACCCGCGGTGAAGATCGTGACGCGCGAAGAGACGCGCGCCCCTGCTGCGACCACGCTCACAGCGAAGATCGCGAGCGCGGCGGAGCGCGCGTCAGCGCCACGAAGATCGTTCGCAGCGTCGACCGCGCGCCGGACGAGGAAGTCGCGCCCAGCCATCAGCCCCTGCTGGACGAGCAGCAGCACACCCCCGAGCGCGTAGAGCCAAGCCTTGCTGAAGAGCTGCCCTTTCAGCGTGATCGGGACGCTCGATGAGGTCGTAGTTTCGGCCATGTATTTTGGGGGGCGCGAGGCGCCGGGGCTCACGCCGATCGAGGGTGCAGAGCGCTCTTCAGTGTGGAGCGTCCAGCTCGAACGCGAACACTCCGGCCGGTGCGCCCGGCACCGTAACGTCGTTTGCTAGCGCGCCCTCGCCCACGGCGCACTCCAAAATCCGCTGAAAGATGCCGCGCAGCCACGCACGCAGGAGAGGCGGCAGCGGATCGAAGCCCTCGATGAGGATCCGCGTGCGCCGCGGACTCAACCCCGTGACGGTCCACGTCCCGAAGTCGAAGAAGCACTTGATGATCGACACCGATCGACGCACGACATCGGCGAAGGCCGCGGGCCGCGTGAGCGTCGCGACGAAGCCGTGGAGCTCGACGTCGACGTTGCCGCGACCGAGTTCGAAGAGCGAGCTCGAGTCGAGGGCGAAGATGCGTGATGCCACGTCGACGTAACGCCGAACGAGATCGATGTCGTGCGCGTCGAGGGGGCTCGGGTGACCGCGGCGGAGCTCCTCGGCGTGGTGATCGGCGAGCAGCGCGACGATGCGCTCGCGCTCGAGATCGCCGAAGCGTCGCTCGATCGCGGCGTCGATCGCGTGCAGCACGACGCCGCGCGCGGTGCGGCCGGCCACGCGCGGCGACACCGGACCCACGAGGTGACCGCGCGCGACCGCGTCGCGGGTGGGCATCGCGAGCGCGGGGATGCGGCTCGACACGGGCGGCGGCTGAGTCGATCGGCGCTGTCGCTCGGAGGCGAGATCGAGGACGCGCAGGAGCCTCGCTTGTCGCGGCTCTTCCTCGGGGTCGAGCGCGAGCAGCACGCGCAGGACCTCACCGGCGCTCGCGGGTCGATCGTCGGGGGACTTCGACAGGAGCTTGCGCACGATGCCGCGCAGCTCGCCCGACACGACGACACCCAGCGACTCGAACGAGGGGGGGTTCGCGTGCACGATCCGGAACGCAGTCGCGACGGCCGTGCTCGCCGTGAACGGGCGCTTGCCGGTGAGGAGCTCGAAGATCACGATGCCGAGCGAGAAGAGATCGCTCCGCTTGTCGAGCGGGCCGTCCCCCGTGGCCTGCTCCGGCGAGAGGTAGTCGGGCGTGCCGAACACCACGCCGGTGCGAGTCTGCGGAGCGTTGTGCCCCGTCCCCATGCTCGCCTCGGCGCCGAGCTTCGCGATGCCGAAGTCGAGCAGGTGGACACTGCCGCGCACGCCGTGAGGACCGGACTCACGACAGATGAAGACGTTCTCGGGCTTGAGATCGCGATGCACCACGCCGGCTGCGTGCGCCGCGTCCAGCGCGCCGAGCACCGGGATGATCGTCGCGATCGTGGTCGGCTCGTCGAAGCGACCGAGGCTGTTCAAGAGCACGCCGGCGGAGCTCCCGTCGAGGAACTCCATCGCGATGAAAGGGCCCTGCTCGCTCGCGTCGGCGTCGAGCACGCGCACGATGTTCGGGTGTTGGATGGTCGAGACGACGCGGGCCTCTTGGAACAGGCGCGCCGTGACGTCGGGGCTGGAGCTGAGCTCGCGGTGCAGGATCTTGAGCGCGACGGTCTCGCCCGTGCGCAGGTCGACCGCGCGGAAGACGTGGCCCATACCGCCGCCGCCGATGCGCGCGACCAAGCGGTAGCGGTTGTGCACGATGCTCCCGGCTTGCAGGTCATTCACGGGCATCGGGCGGAGCCGATGGTACAACGACGACGAACGCGTCGACAGAGGGCGTCCGTTGTATGGTGTCGCGATGACCGCGCTCGCGAACCCTTGGTCGCGCAAGCTCCCCGCTACCGGACGCGGACCGAAGCACGGTTCGGGACGTCCGGCGATCGCGCTCGGCACGATGAACTTCGGCAAGCGCACGCCCGCCGGTGACGCCGTGCGCATCGTCAGCCGCGCGCTCGATCGCGGGATCCGCATCTTCGACACCGCGAACGCTTACGGCGACGGCGAGAGCGAGCGCATCCTCGGCCAGGCGCTGCGCGGTCGACGCGCCGACGCGATCATCACGACGAAGGTCGGGTTCGCCCGCATCCAAGGCAAGCTCGAGGGCCTCGCGCCCGCGCGCGTGACCGCTGCGCTCGACGAGAGCCTCGAGCGCCTCGGCACCGACTACATCGACCTTTATTACTTGCACGTCCCCGATCACCACACGCCCATCGAGGACACGCTCACCGCGATCGCCGCGGCCTTCGAGGCGGGGAAAATCAAGGCGTTCGGGCTCTCGAACTATGCCTCATGGCAGATGCTCGAGTGCATGAAGGCCTGCGACGCCCTCGGCATCCAGCGCCCGCGCGTCGCGCAGCAGCTCTACAACCTGCTCATCCGCCAGCTCGACCTCGAGTACTTCCGCTTCGCCCGCAAATACGAAGTTCACACTTCGGTCTACAACCCCCTCGCGGGCGGGCTGCTCACGGGCCGGTATCGCCACGGCTCGGCCCCCGCCAAGGGTTCGCGCTTCGACGACAACCGCCTCTACCAAGGCCGGTATTGGTCGCGCCGGATGATCGAGCTCACCGACCTCTACGCCGAAGTCGCGCGCGAGAACGGAATCGGTCTCATCGAGCTCGCCTATGCCTGGCTCGCCGGCGTCCCGGACGTCGACTCGATCCTCGTCGGCCCCGGCTCGGAGGAGCACCTCGAGCAGGCGCTCGACGCCGTGACGCTCGAGCTCACGGAGTCCACGCGCGCTCGGATCGACGCCATCCACAAGGATTTCATGGGCACCGAGACGAGCTACGCGCGCTGATGCTCGAGCTCGCGCGCGCCCTCGACGAATATCGGGCGCGCGGCTTCGCGCGGCTCGGGCGCGTGCTCGACGACGACGCGCTCGCTCCACTCCGCGAGCGCGCCGACGACCTCATGCTCGGCCGCGTCGTCCATGCTGGCATGTTCTTCCAACATGACGCCGAATCGGGTCGCTACGAGGACTTGGCATTAGGCAAAGGCTATATTGGGCCGAGCCTCGAGTACCGCAAGCTCGAGAAGCTCGAGCTCGACGAGCGGTTCCGCGGCCTCGTCGAGCTGCCGCTCTTCGAGCGCATCGCGCGGCTCGCGATCGAGGACGCCGACAGCGAGGGCGTCGCGCTCTATCGGTCTGTCCTCTTCTCCAAGTCTGCGCGCGGCGGCTCCGATATTCCCTGGCACCAGGACGGCGGTCGACTTTGGGGGCTCGATCGCACGCCGACGCTGCAGATTTGGGTCGCGCTCGACGACGCGCCCGAACACGGCGGCTGCCTCGAGTTCTATCCGGAGAGCCACCTCGGCGGGCTCGCGACACCACTCGGCGGCGTGATCCCGAGCGAGCTCATCGCGGCGCGCGAGGCCGCGCGGGCGCTGCCACCTCGCGAGCTCGTCCCGGCGCGCGCGGGCGAGGCGCTCCTCGTCCACAACCTCGTCTGGCACCGCTCGGGTCGCAGCGCGAGCGGCGCCCCGCGACGAGCAGTGACCACGTGTTACATCTCGGGCGCCACGCGCTGCGTGCGCCAGCGCCGCGCGCCGCGCAGCTTCGTTCGACTCTGGCAGCACCGCGACGACGCCCGCTGAGACCATGCCCGAAGGCGACACGATTCACCACCTCGCTCGCCGCGTCGACGCGGCGCTGAGCGGCCAGGTGATCCGCGGCGCCAAATCGGGGGTCGTCGCCGTCGAGGCCTCGCTCCTCGTTGGCGCGCGCGTCCTCGGCGCGACGGCGCGCGCGAAACACCTCCTCGTCGAGCTCGAGGGCGGGCTCGTCCTGCACGTGCACCTCGGCATGAACGGGAGGGCGCGCGTGAGGCGGCGCGCGATCGATTTGCCCCCCAAACCATCGTCCGAAGAGACTCGGGTGTTGCTCTGGACGGACAGCGCGACCCTCGAGCTCGTGGCTACACCGATATGCGAGCTCGTGCGGGCGGATCGCCTGGAGGAGGATCCCCGCTTGGCGCGACTGGGGAAGAGCCCTCTCGACCCGGATTGGTCGAGCGCCGATATTGCTCCGGCCGCAGCCGCGCTGCGCTCGCTCACGAATCGCGCGTCGATCGCCGACGCCCTGCGAGATCAGCGAGCTCTCAGCGGCCTCGGTAACGTGCTCGTCTGCGAGGCCCTGTTCGCCGCGGGCGCTGATCCCTTTGCCTCCGTCGACGCCTTCGACGACGCCGCGCTCGAGCTCGTCGTGGCCGTCGCCGCGGCGATGCTCAGGCACACTTCGCGGGAGATCCGAGGGCTACCCAAGGCCCCGGGCCGCATCACCCGGACCGACGACGCAGCGATGCGAGGCCGCGCTGATCCCTATTTCGTCTACGACCGCGCGCGCCGCCCTTGCGTGGTTTGTGGCAGCGCTGTCGGCGTTCGGCGCGAGGCCTCGGAGAGCCCGCGGCTGACGTATCACTGTCCGCGTTGTCAGCCGCATCGCGAGGGTTTTGCCTCGCGAACTGTTCCGCTCACGCCACCGAAGCTCGGACTCATGGCCCGGTATCTGCGGGAGCTCTCGCGCCGATGAGCTATCGTGTCGACGATGGTCTCTCTTGCCTCTTCGCCCCGCGCGCTCGCCACATCGATCTTGATCTCGACGTGGGTCCTCGTGAGCTGCTCCGACGACACGAGCCGACGCGGCGGACTCGGGGACAGCTGCCAAAAGACCGATGATTGCGAGTCTCCGCTCGTGTGTCGCGAGCTCGTCTGCGTCGACCCGAACTCGCCGACGACCACGTCGTCGACGGGCGGCACGACCAACGTCGGCGGGATGGGCGGCGCCGGCGGATTGGGCAATACGACCTCGAGCACGGGCGGCGGAGACGCGGGCGGCACAGGCGGCAGCGGCCTGAGCTGGGAGGGCTGCGACACCTGCTTGGACGACGTGTGCGCCGCCGAGCAGGCCGCTTGCGACGGCGCTTGCCTCGCGATCGAGGCGTGCATCGAGACCCAGTGCGCGCACCTCGGCTCGATCGGGTCGTCCGACGAGGGGCCGTGTTTCGTGAACTGCCAAGACGCTCACCCAGGCGGCAAGCAGAAGCACCTCGACGTCGTGAACTGCGCGATCAGCGCGTGGAACGGGTCCTGTACGGCGTGCTCCTCTTATCCATACGACTTCGAACAGTGCCGAGCCTTCATGCTCGGCGGCGCATGTCAGAGCGCGTTCGACGCGTGCGCGGGCTCGAGCGATTGTCAGACCTTCAAGGACTGCACCTCGACGTGCACGACGCTCGCCGCGTGCCTCGCGTGCGACGACACGCCCGCGGGCGCCGCAGGCCGGCAGCTCTACGAGGCAGTCGAGCTCTGCGTCGCGGGCGAGTGCCTCGCCGAGTCCTGGCTACCCTGATTGGCAATCAGCGGTGGACGAGCACGGCGAACGCGCTCGGGCTCTTGCCGACGACTCGCTTGAAGTCCCGCGCGAGGTGCGCCTGATCGGCATATCCGAGCTCCGCCGCGAGCGCCGCGAGCGACGGCGCGTCGCCGCGCTCGAGGCGCAGAGCGACCTCCTGGAGGCGCGCGCGCACGATGACCCATTTGGGGCTCGCGCCCACCGCGTCGCGAAAGAGCCGCTGGAGCGCACGCGGGCTCGAGTCGAACGCCCGCGCGAGAGCCTCCACCGTCGTGATGGTGGCGTCCTTGCCGATGCGCTCGACCATCGCGATCGCTAGGCGGGACTCGGGTGAGAGACGGCGGCGCGCCCTCAGCCAATCGATCAGCGGCTCGAAGCCGGCCTCGTGCTCGCGCGCCGAGAGCACCGCGCGCTCGAGCTCCGCGACGCCCGCACCGAAGACCTCGAAGAGCGGGACGATCCGGTTCGAGAGCAGAGACGCCGAGGCGTCCGCGAACGCGCGAAGCGCGCCGGGCCGCAGCTTCACGCCGCGGACGAAACCCCGGCCGGCGAGCGTTCGGCGCCAAAGCTTGGTCCACACGCCGACGAGCCGACTCTCCGTGCGGTTCGTTATTACAATATTGTCACTGTCGAGCTGCTCGGCGGCTTCGAAGACGAAATGGACGCTCGGGTCCGAGAGGAGCTCGGTCGTGTGCGGCGCATCGGCGGGCAGATCCCATCGACCGGTCCAGAGCGTCTCGACGACGTCGCGCAGATCGGGCGGCGGCGCGAAGGTCGTCGACTCCACGCGACGGCCGCTCGATCGGCTCGAGACGAGGCCTCGGGCGCGCCCATTCCCGGTCGGTCGCGTTTGTTCAAGCTTGGGCATCGGACTCGGGACTAGCTTCACCGCTCGTTTGGGTCTTGGACAGGTCGAAGGAGAGCAACATGGCGGACGTGACGGTGAAGGCGATCGAGAGCATCAAGGCGTACGACGGACCCCACGAAATCCCGGGCATTCGGTTCAGGCCGGCCCGCGAGGCGCTCGGCGTGTCGTCGTGGGGGATGAACGTGCTCGAGCTCGACGCGCACTGCGACGGGTATCCGGAGCACGACCATGAAAAGGACGGGCAAGAAGAGGTCTATGTGGTGCTGCGCGGCTCGGCTTGGCTCGTCGCAGCGGGAGAGGAGCGCCTCGTCCGCGAGGGAGATTTGGTGCGCGTGGGCCCAGCGATTCGGCGCAAGTTCGTGACCAAAGAGACTGGAGTCCAGCTGCTGGCGCTCGGCGGGACTCCCAATCAGGCCTACAAGCCCTCGATGGGCGGCTGATCCTCAGTCCGTGGATCAGGCCATATCGGGTCGCTCGACCGGCGGCGGGTCGACGTAGTCGACGCGCGGGACGCGGAAGGTGCGCAAGGTCGTGCGGTTGCCGACGCGCGAGACGATGCCCTGCGGGGAGAGCGGGACTTTGCCCATCCCCCCGGGGGTGTCGACGACGAACTTCGGCATAGCGATACCGGTCAATCGACCCTGCAGGGCCTCGATGATCTCGAGTCCCCGCGACAAGGGAGTACGCAGGTGGCCGGTGCCCCGAACCGGGTCCATCTGGAGCAGGTAATAGGGGCGCACGCGCGCCCGGATGAGCCCGCGAAAGAGGGCCTCGAGGGTCGCCGGGTCGTCGTTGATCCCCGCGAGGAGCACCGTCTGGTTCATCACGGGGAAGCCCGCGTCGACGAGCCGCGCGAGGGCCTTCAGCGCAGCAGGCGCGAGCTCCTTCGGGTGGTTGAAATGGGTCATCACCCAAATGGGATGGAGCGGGCGCAGCGCGCGGACGAGCTCTGCGGTCACGCGCGACGGCAGCGTGACGGGCATTCGGGTCGCGAGGCGGATCGTCTCGATCGACTCGATCCGACGCACCCGCGCGAGCACGCGGGTGAGGCGCTCCGTCGACATCCCGAGCGGATCACCGCCGCTCACGATCACGTCGCGGACCTCGGGGTGGGCCTCGAGCCAGCGCATCGCAGGCTCGAGCCGCTCGAGCGATGCGGCGCCGCCGCCGTCACCCACCATGCGCGAGCGCGTGCAGAACCGACAGTAGACGGCGCAGCGATCGGTCACGAGCAGGAGCGCGCGATCGGGGTAGCGGCGCACGAGCGACGGCGCGACCTCGTGCGCGACCTCACCGAGCGGATCGACGAGATCGCCGTCGACGGTGCGCGCCTCGGCGGCGGTCGGCACGCACTGCTTGCGAATGGGGCACGCAGGATCGCTGCGATCGACGAGGGACAGGTAGTGCGGCGTGATCGAGATCGGCAGGCCCTCTTCGGCCGCGCGACGCGCGCCCTCGACCTCGGCGGGGCTGAGCGAGAGCTCGCGCGCGAGCGCGTCGTAGGAGGTGATCGCTCGCGAGAGCTCTCGCATCCAGCGAGGCTTGGTCTTGCTCTCGGAGGCTCCTCGCGGAGCGGTCACGGCGACGCGGAGGGCGCGGGCGTGAGCCCCGAGGTCGAGATCTTGGCGAGGGCGTCCTCGTCGATCGTGACCTTGAACTTCTGCCGGAGGTCGTCGTCGAGCTTGGCCTCTTGCTCGGCCATCTTCTGCTTGAGGAGCTCGACGCGGATCTGCCGGTCGGCCTCTTCGAAGCTGCGCTCGTGAGCCTGGGACCGACCCGCAAGCCTAACAATGTAAAAGGAACCCTGATACGCGATGGGCTCCGAGTAGACGTCGTTGACCGCGGCGAGCTTGAACACTGCTTCACGCACGGGGTCCGGGACCTTCGCGTTCTTGCCCTTCGCGTCGGAGGGCGGACCGACGATGCCGAGATCGCCTGCGAGGTCGAGCGGGAGGTTGCCCTCGGAGGCCGCGCTGGTCGAGTTCTCCTTGAAGAGCTTGCCCCACGTCGCGGGATCGGGCGCGGAGCCGGCCTGCGTGAGGATCTCCTTCGCCTTGGCCTCGTCGGCGACGACGATCGCCGAGACGCGCCGTCGCTCGGGCTCGCGGTAGTCCGCGATGTGCGCGTCGTAGTAGGCGCGGACCTCGTCGACGGGGATCTCGGCCGGCGTCGGCAGCTGCTTGTGGAGCTCGTCGAGCAGCGCGTCGCGCAGCACCTGGCGCATGGCCTCGACGACCTCGGGCTTCTTGTCGAGGCCGCGCCTGCGAGCCTCGGCGGCGAGGAGCTCGACGTCCACCATCTCTTTGAGGAGCTCGCGGCGCCGCTCGACGGTCTGGTAGCGAAGCCGATCGAACGGATCCATGCGATCGAGCACGGTCGCGTAATCGCCGAGCGTGATGGTCTCGTCGCCCACACGCGCGACGACGCGAGAGGCTTGCTCCTCGGTCAGACCACCCGGTGGCGGGCCTGCGTCGCTCTTCGTCTGCTCGGGGCTGCTGCACCCCCACGCGAGCACACAGATGAACGCCAGGGTCCGGATGCGCGACATCGACCCGGTCTTAGCACAACCGGAGCCGCGCGTTCGCGACGGCCGCGCTCGTACAGAATGCTGAGGTTGCACGCCCTCTCCGCTTGCTCTATCCGGAACGCGTGCCCCTCTCCCCGAACACTGTCGTCCCGCCCCCGCCGCATCAGAGCCTCTTCTATCGCCGCATCCTGCTGAAGCTCAGCGGCGAGGCCCTCTGCGGCCAGGAGGGCGGCTTCGGCATACGCCCCGAGACGCTGCTCCACGTCGCGACCGAGCTCGCCGAGGTGCACCGGCTCGGTGTGCAGATCGGGATCGTCGTCGGCGGCGGCAACATCTTCCGCGGACTCAAGGGCGCGAGCGCCGGTATGGATCGCTCGCAGAGCGACTACATGGGCATGCTCGCGACCGTCATCAACAGCCTCGCGCTGCAGGACGCGCTCGAGAAGCAGAGCGTCCCGACCCGCGTGATGACCGCGCTCGAGATTCGTCAGGTCGCTGAACCATACATTCGGCGCCGCGCGATGCGCCACCTCGACAAGGGCTACGTCGTCATCTTCGCGGCGGGCACCGGCAACCCCTACTTCTCGACCGATACGGCGGCGGCGCTCCGCGCGATGGAGATCCAAGCGCAGGCGCTCTTCAAGGCCACGAAGGTCGAGGGCATCTACGATCGCGATCCGGTGAAGCACTCGGACGCGCAGATGTTCTCGCGGCTCTCGTACGATCGCTTCCTCGTCGATCGCATCGGCGTGATGGACTCGACCGCGGTCACGCTGTGTCGCGAGAACAAGCTCCCGATCCGCGTGTTCAAGCTCACGGATCGCGGCAACATCCTCAAGGTCTGCCAGGGCGCGAGCCTCGGTACCGTCGTCGACTGATCGCCTCGCGATCGACGCGCCCTCTCAGCGGGGGCGCGCCGTGATCGCGAGCTGCACGGTCTCGTGCGTGACGGGCCCGATGAAGTCGCCCACCGTCTCCTCGATCTCGAAGCCGTTGTAGTGGAGCAGGGCCTCGAGCTCGAGCGGGTAGAACTGGCGGTGCGCGAGCGGCGTGACGAACGGCTCACCGTCGTCGGGCGTGAACTCCATCGAGACGAAGAGGACCTGGCGGAGCGGCTCGTAGTCGAAGCGCTCGCCGTACTTCACGCGGCCGACACCTGGGTACACGAACGGCCGCGTTCGATAGAGGCGCTCGGGGTTCCGCGCGAGCTCGCTCGGCTGCGGGATCGAGACGTCGAACACGAACGCGCCACCCGGCGCGAGGTGCTCACGGACCCGCGCGAGGAACTGCTCCACGTCCTCGCGCGTGTAGAGATGCAAGAAGGCGTTGAACGGACAGATCGCGAGCGGGAAGCGCCGCTTCGTCTGGAACGAACGCATGTCGCCGAGCGCGAGCTCGACGCGGCGTCGGGTCGCCTCGTCCTCGGCGGGGAGTCGAGCGCGAAGATCCGCGAGCATGGGCTCCGACAGATCGACGCCGAAGACCTCGAATCCAGCGCGCGCGATCGGCAGCGTGATGCGGCCGTTGCCGCAGCCGTACTCGAGCACGGCACCCGCGGCGTCACGCACACGCGCGAGGTAGAACTCGACGTCGTCTCTACGAGCGCGGTAGGTCCGCTCGTAATACGCCGGGTCTTCGTAGTGCGCGGTCGTCCCCGCGACGAGCTCTGGATCAGGCTTCGCGTCGCGGCTCTGTTTGATGGACGGCCCGCGAGGAGAGGAGCTCAACCGTAGAGGAGCTTCTGCTGCTTGATGTACTCCTCGACGGCCTCACCGCTCGGGCGGTTGAACGTGACCTTGCCCGCGGCGATCTCTCGCAGCGCGGTGACAGCGGCCTTGTTCTTCGATCGCACGAGCGCCTCGACCCCCTTCATCAGCTGACGGGTGCGAGTGGACGCGAGCACCACGAGGGCGAAACGGTTCTCTTCGACTTCGAGGCAGTCTTCTACGGTGACGCGGGCCATATGGGGGGAGCACCGTAGCTCGCCCCGCCGCGCGGATCAAACACCGATGTAGAGACGGTGCGCGAAGTTCCGCTCGAGCTTTGCGCGGAGGACCTTCTCGGCCGCGGACTCGATATCGTACTCGATCCGCTTGAAGTGGAAGCGCTGCTCGTCGCTGTCGTAGATGGTGAAGCTCGCTCGGTTGTCGTAGTCGCGCGGCTGACCCACGGACCCGACGCTCACGATGTACTTCTTGTTCGACTCGAGCCTGAAGTCGACCGCGGGCAGCTCCTCGACGGAGGTCGGCGTGAGCGCGAAGACCTTGCAGAGGTGCGAGTGACCGATCAGCGTGAGGTGCCCGAGCTCTTCGTAGATGGGCAGGCACTCGCGCGCTTGCTCGGGAGCGAAGATGTACTCGAACTCCTCGAGGTGGACCGGCGAGCCGTGGCAGAGATCTACACGAATGTCAGTGAGCTTCTCTTTGTAGGGCAGCGATCGCAGCCACGACATGTTCTCGGGCGAGAGCATCGCGGCGTGCGTGTCGAGGGCCTGGCGCGCGGCCTCGTAGTAGTACGAGTAGTCCATGCGACCCGCGACTGCGGCGTCGTGGTTGCCGAGGATCGTCTTGCGCGCGACTTGTCGAACGAGATCGGCGCACTCGTTCGGAGAGCCGCCGTAGCCGACGGTGTCCCCGAGGCAGTAGTAGACGTCGATTCGCTCGGTCTTGTAGGCCTCGAGCACAGCGCTCAGCGCTTCGTAGTTGGCGTGAGTATCGCTGAAGATCCCGAGGCGCACGGCGCGAGCCTAGCACCTTTTAATTACCCTACGGAAGCAGGGCGATCACAATGAATGAATCGAGCTCGTCTCCTCTGCAAACACCCTCGGATCTGAGACTCCTCGAAGCGGCCGCGCCGCTCGAAGTTGCCGAGCTCGCGGAGGCCTGCGTGCGCTTCGTCGAGCGCAAGCTCCACACGAAGCTCGACTTCACCGTCGAGACGTTGCCGCTGCTCGATCACTACTTGCTCGACGCGCGAACGCTGGCTCAATCCCCGAAGGCCGGCGCGAAGGATCCGGACGCGCCGCTCGAGCTCGTCGTGCGCGCAGCGGGCGCGTACTTGGGTGAGGTCATCCGCAGACGACACGCGTGCTGGTGGCGACTCGACGCACCGCGATCGGCGTCCGAGCGCGCCTCGGTCGCGAGCGGCGACGAGTCGCGTCTCGAGTTCCACCGCCTCGAGCTCGTCGTCTATCCGGCCGCCCTCGTCTTGGACACGCTCTACGCGACCGACGCGACCGAGCACGCGATGAGCGGCTTCGAACTCGACGACGCCGATCGCGCGCTCGTCGAGGCTCGGCTCGAGAACATCCCTGCCGTCGCCCTCGAGGAGTTCGTGCGCCCCTCGACCCGCGTCGAGGTCCTCGACATCATCGTGGACGCGGTGCGCGCACACCACACGCGTGACGGTGCTCCGCCGCTCGAGCTCGAGCCGGGCGACTACGTGCACTGACCAAGCGGCTCGGTCACTGGGCTCTTCGATCGCAGCATGGGTCCCGTGCTGCGCGATCAGCCGAACCATCTGGTAACGTCAGCCAGGTGTGGATCTGGATGTGTGTGCTGGCGGGCCTGCTGATCCTCATCGTGTGGGCCCTCAAGTTCGTCCTCGCGTGGGGCACGGCGATGCCCGTGATGATCACGCTGCTCATCCTCGCGCTGCTGGGCGGCTACTTCGCGCTGCGCTGGTGGCTCGCGCGTAGAGCCGCGACGAAGCTCGAGCGCGCGATCCACGCTCAAGCTGCACAGCAAGCGATGAGCGCCCGGCCCGAGCGCCGCGCTGAGATCCAGGAGCTCCAGAAGCAGCTCCAGGCCGGCATGTCCGCGCTGAAGACTTCGAAGCTCGCGCGCGGCGGCAAGCGCGGCGGCTCGGCGCTCTACTCGATGCCTTGGTACATGATCATCGGCCCGCCCGGCGCCGGTAAGACGACCGCGCTCAAGCATTCGGGCATGGTCTTTCCGTACGGAGGGCAGAACGGCGGCGCGGTGCGCGGCGTCGGCGGCACACGCAACTGCGACTGGTGGTTCACGAACGAAGCCATCCTGCTCGACACCGCGGGTCGCTACACGACCGAGTCCGACGATCGCGACGAGTGGATCAGCTTCCTCCAGTTCTTGAGGAAGTACCGCCCCAACCGACCGATCAACGGGGTCATCGTCGCGATCAGCATCTCGGAGCTGCTCGACGCGAACGAGCAGCAGATCGAGGCGACCGGCAAGAAGCTGCGCGCTCGTATGGACGAGGTGATGACCCAGCTGCAGATGGTCGTTCCCGTCTATCTGCTCTTCACCAAGATCGATCTCATCGCGGGCTTCGTCGAGTTCTTCGGCGACATGAAGAAGAGCGATCGCTCGCAGCCCTGGGGCTCGACGCTCAAGCTCGACCTACCGAAGAACGAGCCCGGCAAGCTCTTCGACGCCGAGTTCGATCGGTTGGTGCAGGCGCTCCACGCGCGCGTGCTCAAGCGCCTCTCGATGGAGCGCAGCCGCGAGGCGCGCGAGAAGCTCTACCAGTTCCCCCTCGAGTTCGCGGGCCTCAAGAAGAACCTGAGCGAGCTCATCGGCATCACGTTCCAGCCGAACGCCTTCCAGGGCACGCCCGTCTTCCGCGGCTTCTACTTCACGAGCGGCACGCAGGAAGGCAAGCCGATGGACCGCGTGCTCGCGCGCATGAACGCGGCGATGGGCATCCGCAGCCCGGCCACGGATCAGGCGCAGCAGCAGGGCGCGGCCGTCGAGTCGAAGAGCTATTTCTTGCACGACGTCTTCATGACGATCATCTTCCCCGACGGGGGGATCGCTGCGCGGAGCGCGGCCGAGGTGCGGCGTCGGCTGCTGCTCCAATTGGCGATCGCCGGGGCGATGATCGCGCTCGCGAGCATCCTGCTCTTCCCGGCGATCAGCTCGTACTACACGAACAAGTCGTTCCTCCTCGAGTCGCAGAAGGCCACGCGCCAGACCGCGAAGCTCGATTGGAAGGACAGCACCGCGCCGAGCGACAAGATCCCGTTGCTCAAGCCCACGCTCGATCGCCTCAAAGAGCACGACAAGTTCGAGAGCGATGGCGTGCCGATCGGGATGCGCTGGTGGATGTACAC
This sequence comes from Polyangiaceae bacterium, assembly GCA_046351325.1. Lineage (GTDB taxonomy): Bacteria > Myxococcota_A > Polyangia > Polyangiales > Polyangiaceae > Xiheicaenibacterium. The sequence goes on from JAXLYR010000005.1 coordinate 29,193, forward strand.
CGCGGACAAGGTCGAGCAGCCGACGCGCGACCTCTACGCCAAGGAGATGCAGATCGGCTTCCTCGAGCCGTGCAAGAAGCGCCTCGAGGAGAAGCTCGATGCCGTCACCGGCGAGAAGTACCTCGCGGATCGCACGCTGCTGAAGCTCTACCTGATGCTCGCCGATCGAGAGCACCTCGACGTCGACTGGGCCGCGGGCCGCTACGTCTCGCTCTGGGTCGAGATCATGGGGCCGCAGAACACGCTCTCTCCCGGCCAGCTGAAGGACCTCGCGCGACCGCACGTCGTCTACTATTTCGACCTCCTCAAGCGCGGCAAGATCCAGCCCATCTCGCTCGACGACGAGCGCATCAAGAAGGTGCGCGCCACGCTCCAAGCGGTCCCGGTCGACCGCCGCTACTACGATCTCATCGTCAACTCGCTCATCGACGAGCGCATCGACGAGTCGGGGGATCCGGTCCTCGACAACCTCGTCTTCCCACCAATCCAACTGCCGCGCGTCTTCCCCGATCGGAACGACGTGCTCAAGTACTTCATCAGCAAGAGCTACGACGCCAACAAGGTCTACACGCAGGTCGAGGGGCCCTACACCGACAAGGGCCACGCAGCCGTCGTCAAACAGATCGAGCTCGCCGAGGGCCTCCTGCGCACCGAGGCTTGGGTCGTCCCGCTCACCGACGAGGAGTCGGGCGACAAGATCCCGAAGTACGTCGCCTCGGTGAAGACGCGCTACGAAGAGACCTACGTCGCGCAGTGGATGGCGTTCTTCGACGACATCAAGATCAAGGCGCCGACGACGCCCGACGACGCCGAGGCGCTCTGGAAGATCCTGAGCACGCCCGAGTACCCCATGCGCCGGCTCCTCCAGGTGCTCGAGGACAACACGCAGTTCAAGAACAACAATCCCCTTGAGGCGAACGACGCCATCGCGCGTGAAGCGAACCGTCGCTTCAACCAGAAGCTCTCGCTCTACACGCAGGGCTTCATCGTCACGGTCGACCTCAAGGAGCTCGCGAAGCGCACGGACAAGATCCCCACGAAGTTCGACAAGTCGGTCAAATTCGCCAAAGGCTCGAAGGCCGACGGCTCCGGAGACAGCCGCACCTTCCTCTATGGCGAGCTCATCAAGGGCGTCTTGAACAAGCTCTTCGAGGCGCGGAGCAAGGACCCCACGAACTTCAACCTCCTCGATCTGAAGATCGAGATCGCCGCGGCTCGCAAATCTGCCGAGGGTCTGCTCGAGGGCTACGACGACACGACCCGCAAGCTCCTGCTCAACATGCTCCTCCAGCCGCTCGACGTCGTCGGCTCCGGTGGTGTCACCGGCGTCGACCCGGACAAACTTCCGAAGGACAAGCCGCCGAAGGACAAGGTCCCCCCCAACAATCCCTGGAAGCTGCCGAAACCTCGATAAGCTCTCCGATCCTCAAGGAGCTCGCTGATGTGGCTATGGTGTGTCCTCGCGGCCCTCTTGATCGGGATCGCGTGGGCTCTCAAGTTCGTTTTCAATTGGGGGACTTCGATCCCCGGCGCCGCGACCGGAGCCATCCTCCTGCTCCTCGCGGTCGTGTTCCTGATTCGTTGGCTCCTCGCGAGGCGCGCGGCCTCGAGCTTGGAGCGCGCGATCGCCCTGCAAGGGTCCAATCAGGCCATGAGCGCTCGCCCCGAGCGCCGCGCCGAGATTCAAGAGCTACAGCGACAGCTCCAAGCTGGCATCTCCGCACTGAAGAGCTCGAAGCTCGGGCGCAGCGGCAAGCGGGGCGCCTCGGCGCTCTACTCGATGCCTTGGTACATGATCATCGGCCCGCCCGGCGCTGGTAAGACGACCGCGCTCAAACACTCGGGCATGGTGTTCCCCTATGGGGGCTCGGGCGGCGGCGGCGTTCGCGGCGTCGGCGGCACGCGCAACTGCGACTGGTGGTTCACCAACGAGGCCATCCTGCTCGACACGGCCGGTCGATACACGACCGAGTCCGATGATCGCGACGAGTGGCTCAGCTTCCTCGCGTTCTTGCGTCGCTATCGCTCGAAGCGACCCATCAACGGCGTCATCGTCGCCATCAGCATCACGGAGCTCGTCGACGCGAGCGAGAGTCAGATCGAAGCGACGGGCAAGAAGCTTCGTGCCCGCATGGATGAGGTGATGACCCAGCTCCACATGGTCGTCCCCGTCTATCTGCTCTTCACGAAGATCGATCTCGTGAGCGGGTTCGTCGAGTTCTTCGGCGACCTGAAGAAGAGCGATCGCGGTCGGGCGTGGGGCGCGACGCTCAAGCTCGACCTCCCCAAGGCTCAACCGGGGAAGATCTTCGACGCCGAGTTCGATCTGCTCGTGAAGCACATGCACGCGCGCGGGCTGCGGCGCCTCGTGCTCGAGCGCAGCCGCGAGGCCCGCGAGAAGATCGTCCGCTTCCCCCTCGAGTTCGCCGGCCTCAAGAAGCAGATTTCGGATCTCATCGCGACGGCCTTCCAGCCGAACGAGTTCCAGGGGACGCCCATCCTCCGCGGCTTCTACTTCACGAGCGGCACCCAAGAAGGCAGGCCGATGGATCGCGTGCTCGCGCGGATGAACGCCGCGATGGGCATTCGCAATACCGAACAAGCCCAGCAGGCGCCCGCCGTCGAGTCGAAGAGCTATTTCTTGCACGACGTCTTCATGACGGTGATCTTCCCGGACCACGACATAGCCGCGCAGAGCGAGTCCGAGGTCCGGCGCCGGCTCATCATGAAGATCGTCGTCGCGGGGGCCGCGCTCGCGCTCGCCGCGACCCTCATCTTCCCCGCGGTGGGCTCCTACTTCTCGAATCGCAGCTTCCTCAGGGAGACACAACGACGCGCCAAGCTCGCCGCCGAGGTGGATTGGTCGGACAGCAAACCTCCCAACGACAAGCTGCCGCAGCTCCGACCTCTGCTCGAGCAGCTGCAGACGCTCGACACTTACAACAAAGACGGCGTCCCGATCGGCATGCGCTGGTGGATGTACTCGGCCGACAAGCTCGAGAAGCCCTCTCGCGAGCTCTACGGCGCGCAGATGCGCACGGGCTTCGCCCTCCCCTGCAAGGCAAAGCTCGAAGAGAGCCTGAAGGGCGTAAACGGCAAGAAGTACCTCGCGGAGCGCACGCTGCTCCGCATGTACTTGATGCTCTACGACGTCGAGCATCTCGACGTCGAGTGGGCGACCGGGCGCTTCACCACGCTGTGGGTCGACACGCTCGCGTCGGTGAACACGCAGTCCACGCTCGAGCTCAAGGACGCCGTTCGTCCTCACGTTCGGTATTACTTCGAGCAGCTCAAAGACAAGAAGATCGAGCCCGTCGCGATCGACCACGAGCTCGTGAAGCACGTTCGGACCGTGCTCAGCGCGGGCCCGCCCGACGAGCGCTACTACGCAATGTTCGTCGACTCGCTGCTCGACGAGCGCATCGACGAGTCCGGTGATCCGATAGCGGACAACCTCGTTTTCCCACCCATCCAGATCGCCCGCGTATTCCCGGACAGGCGCGACGTCCTCACCTACTTCTTGAGCAAGAAGTACGAGGCCGAGAAGTCCTATTACCAAGTCGACGGGCCCTACACTGCGAAGGGTCGCGTCGCTGTCATCAAACAGCTGAAGAGCGCCGACGGCCTCTTGCGCGCCGAGGGTTGGGTCGTGCCGCTCACTGCCGAAGAGACCGCGAAGATCGAGCCCACGCTCAAAGCGGTGAAGCAACGGTACGACGAGCGGTACATCAACGCGTGGCTCGGCTTCTTCGCCGATTTGAAGATGAAGGTGCCGACGTCCTTCAAGGACGCCGCCGACCTCTACAGGATCCTGAGCAAACCCGAATATCCCCTTCGGCGGATCCTGCAGGTGCTCGAGGACAACACGCAGCCGGCCGACGAGAGCATCCTGGAGTCGAACGACGCGGTTCAGCGCGAGGTCAACAAGCGCTTCAACCAGAAGCTCAACAACTACCTGTCATCGACCCAGCTCACCGTTGGCGTGGACTTCGTCAAGCTGATGGAAGACGACAACAACATGAAGACGAAGTTCAAGGAGACGACGGACTTCGCCTTGGCGACGAAGGGGGCGGCCAGCGGGAACAGCAAGACCTTCCTCTATGCCCAAATCGTCGACCAGCTCTTGCAGCAGATGTTCAAGAAGCAGCAGGGCAACCCGGAGACGAACCTCCTCGACATGAAGGAGGAGATCGCGCAGGCCCGCAAAGACGCGGAGGCTCTCCTTCAGGGCCTCGGTGACCCGGCGAAGACGATTCTCACACCGATCTTGCTCGACCCTCTGCAGGTCGGGACGACGGCGCCGGTCACTGGAGTAGACCCGAACAAACTGCCGACCAATGTGCCGAAGGGCCCCATCCCGCCGCCCCATACGTGGAAGCCCCCGTCCCCTTCCGTCCTCAAGCCGAACGGAAACAGGCCCCCGGGTCATCCTTGAACGCCGTTAAAACAGGGTGAGCTGGCGCCTGCTTCGTGGGGATGGGGACACGGCGTTGGGTCGTGTGAAGGTCGTCGGCAGCTCGTCGCGAGAACCGCTGATCTCGAAGCCGAGGCGACGAGCCTCGGCTTCGAAGAGGGCGTGCGCGGCGCCGGCTACGTGCCCGCTGCCGCGCATGCGCTCGCCGAAGCGCGACTGATTCAACTTACCGTCGCGGGCAGCGCGGATCGCGCTGAGGACTTTGTCAGCGCGAAGCGGGAGCGCCGCGCGCAAGCGCTCCTCGAAGAGGCCGGCGACTGGCCCCGGCAATCGCACGAACACGAGGCACGCTCGCCGCGCCCCGGCCGCACGAGCCGCGCGCATGATCTTGGCAATATCCTCGTCCCCGAGGCCCGGGATCATCGGCGCGATGCTCACCCCCACGTCGAGTCCGGCGCTCGCGAGCCGCTCGATCGTCCGGAGTCGGCGCGCGGGCGAAGCGACGTAGGGCTCGAGGGCGCGGGCCTTGTCCGGGTCGAAGAGGGGAATGCTGATCGTCGCGTGGAAGCGCGTGCGCTTCGAGAGCTCGACCAGCAGGTCCAGGTCGCGCTCGATGAGCGGTGATTTGGTGATGACGCCGCACGGGTTCGCGTAGCGCGCACAGACCGCGAGGCACGCGCGCGTAAGACCATAAGAGGCCTCGAGCGGCTGATAGCAATCGGTGTCGCCGCTGAACAGGATGAACTCCCCCCTCCACGAAGGGCGCTCGAAGGCCTCGACGAGGAGCTCCGCCGCGTGCGGTTTGACGACGAGCGTGCGCTCGAAATCGGTGCCCGCGCCGAGCCCCAAGTACTCGTGCTGCGGCCGCGCATAACAATAAGCGCACGCGTGATAGCAGCCGCGATAGGGGTTGAGGCTCCAGCGAAATGGCAAGTCTGGACTGGAGTTCTGCGCCAGGATCGACCGCGTCGCGTCCTCGATGATTCGAAGTCGCGCGAGCGGGGGCTCGGCGTCACCCAGGTATTCGACCGCTGTGGAGTGCCACGGGTTCGGCGGATTGGAGACGACGCGGAGCCCCGGGGGCAAGCCCATCGCCTTAGATTATGGCTGCTCGTACGTTCAGGTCAACGCCGCAGCTGGCGAGCGTCGGTGTCGGCGGCGAGCGTCGCGGTCGTCTTGCGACCCAGCGCGCTCAACGCGATGAGCCCGAGGAACGGCGGGACATAAAAGACCTCGAGCCAATTGCCGAATCGCTGAGCCCCGAAAGCGCAGACGACGGCGCCCGCCGACACCCAGAAGAAGTCCCGCCGAAACGCGACGCCGAGCGTGGCCGTCGCTGTCGCGATGAGCAGGAGCTCGAACGTCATCATCTGGTTGATGTTGGTTTGATAGATATAGGCAATAGCGCGCAGCACGGTGGACGCGCCGAAGACCACATAAACGATGGCGAGGAAGCGGCGGTTCACGGCGCTCTTGCCGAGATCGGCGCGCAGCCAATAGGCAATAGGGCTGAGCACCAGAGCCAATACGGCGGGCAAGACGATCGTGTGAGGGACGGGCGCGTTCGTCCCGTGGAGGCGCGAGTGGCGCATCCCGAAGGTTATGGCCGTACCCAAGACACCCAACACGATGATGAAGGCCGTGCGCTTGCGCTGCGCCACGGTGGGGTCGAGATCGCGCCGGAGCGCTCGCGCCGCTGCGCGCTCGGCCTCCTCGTCGGCGAGCTCGCGCTCGAGCTTCGCGAGGCGTGCGCGCAGCTCGTCGCTCGGCGCGGACATCTCCTTGAGCACGGTGCGGGCAGCACTCGGGTGACGCTCGTCGATCTCGAGCTCGACGAGCTCGGCGAGGGCGCGCTCGCGCTCTGCCTTCGCGACTGGGTTGTTCGACCACTCGCGCAGGGCCTCGTTGAACCCGTATCGCGCCTCGACGAGCAGACTGCGGATTTGGGCGTTCCGCTCCTCGGCGGAGCCGGCTGTGGCGGCGCGTAGCTCGAGCGCGCGACTCAGCGATTGCGCCGCGCTGTCGGCGAGCCCCAGCGAGGCGCGATGACGCAGGAACTCGTCGAGTCCGTCGCGGAACTCGAGCGCGCTCGCGGGGCGATCCTCGGGGTCGCGCGACGTCGCGCGGTTCGCGAGCTCGGCGAGGGTCGCCGGGATGCTGGCGTCATAGGAATAGGGCCGAGACTCCGCGGCGCTCGCCAAGACCTCTTGGATCGTGGCGCCCGCGTGCCGCGGTTTGTGGACGAGGGCGTAGTGGAGCGTCGCCCCTAGGAGGTATACGTCGGTGCGCGCGTCGATGGTGCTGCCACGGGCGACCGCCATCTCGGGCGCCATGAAGGAGGGAGTCCCGATTGGGGACTTCAACTTGGCACTTTCCTGGCCGCCGAGGTCGAGCGCTATGCCCCAATCCGCGACGTAGACCTCGCCGAACGGACCGACGAGGACGTTCGCTGGCTTGATGTCCCTGTGAAGGATGCCGCGGCTGTGAGCGAACGCGATCGCGCTCGTCACCTGCTCGAGGATTTGCAGGTTCGCGAGCAGTCGGTCCTCACCCTCCGGCGCGAGCCGCTCCCAGAGCGGGTGATCGGGTTCATCGAGCAAGCTCTGCCAGCTCGTCCCCTCGATCCGCTTCATCACCATGAGAGGCTTGCCGTGCGCGTCCGCACCGAGCGCGTGCACCGGCACGATGCTCGGGTGTTCGAGCGAGCCCATCAGCTGAGCCTCGCGCAGGAGCGCCGCGACCTCACGCGGGTGCTCGACGCGGATCGTCTTCAGCGCGACCTCGCGCTTGAGAGATCGCTGCGCGGCGACGTAGACGATCCCCATCCCGCCCTCACCGAGCACCGAGCGGATCTCGAGGTCGGACGCGGTGTCTACAGGGCCCGAGCGATCGCTCTCGCTCGGGACTGCCGGAGTCGTCGCGGAGGGCTGAGTCCGTGGGAGCTCACCCGTGGCGGCCTCGACGACGCGGATCGTCGCGCCAGGGTCATTCGGGTCTTCGGCCGCCGCGAGATACGCCGCAGTCGCAGTCTCGGCTTCGTGAGCGGCGGGCGCGTCCATCAGCGCTTGGGCCGACGGTAGAGCTGCGCGTTCAGATCCTTCTTTGCGACCTTGGGAGCGGCGGGGGACTCGACTGGCGGCGCCGGCTGCTCAGGCGGATCGGCGCGCCAAGGCGAGCCCGCTGATTTGGGTGTTGGAAAGAGGCCTGCGCTCTCCTTGGTGGGCTCGTCGTCGAAGCGAGGCGCGGTCGGCGCTTGGGGAGCGGGCTCCTCTTCCTCGTCTTCGGTGGGCAGCGTAGTCATGGCAATAGACGCAGGTTGGACGGCGCGCATCGGCTCGGAGGCCCACGGCGTCGCCGCGACCTGGGGTCGTGACGGCGAATTCTGAGGTGATCGCGGGACTGGGGAGAACGGGATCGCCGAGCCTCGCTCGTCGTCCGCGACATCGTCGGACATCATCGTCATCGAGGAGTTGCCTTGCACATCGTCGAGCGTGATCGTCTGTAGGACGCCCGCGCCCGACGGCGAATTCGGAGTTCGCGTCGAATTGGCAAGAGCCTGAAGCGCGCGCTCGTCGGGGCGCGCGAACACGTGCACGCCGACCTCTCCGACGATCGCTCGCAGAGGGAGGCTGCCCCGATATAGGAGCGAGCATCGTCGATCCGCGAGCGTGACCAACACGCCGTCGATGCGCATCGCGACCGGATCGCGAGCGCCACCACACGTGATGAAGGCCTCGATCGTGGGTGGGAAAAGGGGGAAACGGAGGACTGCGGCGTTCGGGACGAGACCGACGAGCACGAGCTCTTCGCCACCGCGAACCTCGTTCGTCCGCTGATCGACCGCGGCGCGTTGGAAGCGAGCGCCGTCGACTCCGTCGAGGGGTACGGCCTCGGCCTGGATGGTCTCTGGCGGGTAAGGCCACGCTGTCGTCGGACGCGGCCCGAGCTCCGCGAGCCACTCGTTCGCCGAGGTGTCGATGCTCTTGTCGATCAGCGTGACGGGGCCGCGCTCGAGGCGAAACCCGACGCGCGCGCGCGCCTGTCGATGTGGCGCGCGACCGACGATCAAGACCTCTGCGGCCGGGACGAACGGCGCGAGATCGCTCGTCGAGAGGAGCTCTGTCCCGCCACCGGCCCACCGGTCTTTGACGTAGATGGGCGGCGGCTCGACGAGCGACACCCGACCAGAGCCGGCGAACTCGAGACAAGCCTTGGCTATCACCGTGACGCGGAGCTTGCCGCCCGCGCGCCACTTGATGACGTCAGCGCTGACGGGCCCCTGAATCGATACGGACGCGGCGTGGTTCATCGACGCTCTACCTTGGTGCTCGGAGAATATTGGATTTGGGGAATAACCCAACAGTCGACTCGACGGATTGAGCGATACCCAATACCGACCGCCCTCGCCGGTGCATCTTATCAAGACGAGTGAAGACGCCCCTTGACGAATGAAGATCTGCGCGCTCTCTGTATAAGATGGCAAGTACAGTCGCCGGCGCCGCGACCCCTCATTCCGCGCGGCTCGAGAGCGAAGAGATCGCCCTCGACGATCTCGTCATAGCGGAGTTCGACGGTGAGGAAGAAACCTCGCGACCCTTCCGCTTTGACATCGTTCTTCGCCCTGTGGACCCTCGCAACCCGACGACGCACGATCCATCCGAGATGGTCGGCGCCGGGGTTTCGCTCGTGCTCTCCGACCGTGAAGGCCTGGAGATCCGGAGGATCCAAGGCGAGATTCGCCAAGCGAGAGTATCCGTCGACGGGTCCGCGCGAGCGGGCGGGGCAGGCAATCGACCCTCTGCCCTTTATCGCCTCGAGGTCGTCCCCCGATTGAAGCGATTGGATCTCCTGAAGACGCAGGAGATCTTCATGAACATGTCGATACCCGAGATCATCACCGACAAGATCGGCCGGATGGGTCTCGACTATTTGGTTCTGCGTCTCGCAGGCACCTATCCAAAGCGCGAGTTCGTAGTCCAATACAAGGAGTCCGATCTCGCGTTCGTCATGCGCCTCGCCGAGCACGTCGGGCTGTCCTTCCACTTCGAGCAAGGGCAAGAGCACGAGCAACTCGTGATTACGGATCAGGTGTCTTCGACGCTCGACCTCCGCAATCAGCCCGCTCAATTCGGCCCGCGCGAGGACCGCGCCCACGTCCACGAGCTCAGCTTGCAGTGTCAGACCGCGCCCGCGGTCTTCGCCGTACAAGACTACAATTACCGGCATCCCCGGCTCGACCTCGGCGTCTATCACGAGCTCGAGAGCGGCTCGGGCGGTGTCATCGAATACGGCACTCACCACAAGACCCCCGAGGAGGCCGAGCACCTCGCGCGCGTCCGAGCCGAGGAATCGCTCGCGGCACGTCGAGTCTTCGAGGGAGAGGGGATTACGGGGTTCTTCACGGCGGGCGCCCGAATCAAGGTCGAAGAGGCGCCGCTCGGCCCGGGCGAGATGCTGCTCACGCGGGTTCGCCATCACATGCGCACGACCGCCGGCGGCCTCGCCGAGGGTGAAGTCGGATACCAAAACAGCTTCAGCGCGGTGACTACCGAGCGCCCTTATCGCCCGGTGCGCGCGACGCCGAAGCCACGTATCGACGGCGTGCTCACGGGTATCGTCCAAGCCGATCCGACTAGCCAGGGCCTCGAGGCGAAGCTCGACGACGAAGGCCGATATGTCGTCCAATTCCACTTCGACACGACCGATCGCGGTCAGACGAAGACCTCTAGACCGGTGAGGATGGCGCAGCCGTTCGCGGGCCCCAATCAGGGGATGCACTTCCCGCTGACGCCCGACACGGAGGTGGTGATAGCGTTCGTGGATGGGGACCCCGATCGCCCAATCATCATCGGCGCAGTCCCCAACACGGTCACGCCTACGACGGTGACCGCCGCCGACGCCCATATGCACCGTGTCCAGTCGCGCCATGGGATCTTGGTCGAGTTCGGCCGTCTCGTCCGCAGCTGAGCGCGCCGCTCTCGAATTGGGTCTTCGTCACCGCTGACGCCAGCTCTCGATTCCACGGCTCGCGTCCATATTTGAGTCTTCGTAATCGGAGAAAGGTCGCGTCGTATGCCGGACTCGCCCGCCCAGATATATCGAATCAAGGTCCCCACGCCCGAAGCCGAGCTGGTCATGGGCGAGGGCGAGAGCGGCTTCGTGGGCATCATGGGGCGCGTCCCAAAGGGCGGTGTCTTCTTCGGAGCGGGCGGCTTCCCGTTCGGGATCCCCAGCGCGGACAGCAGCTATGAGGGCTTCAAGCGCGCGCAGACGACCCTCACTGTCGCCGTCGGCGCGCTGTCGACGGTCTCGTTGCTCATGCGCACCGCGTATATGGGGTCTCAGGCCTGCGGCTTCTCCGCGCTCATCAACGGCCTCGCGCTCGGGGCCGGGGCCGGGGCCGGCGCGGTCAACGCCATCATGTTCGGCGGCACGCCCCCAGCGGACGGCGCTATCGGCTTGTACGGTGACAGCACTGTAGCGATCGCGTCTCCGCTCACGGTGAGCGCCACCGGCGGCGTCGCGGCGTCGCTCAACGGGACTGTCTGCGCGACCGTCAACGGCCTATTGACCGCTACGGTCAACGGCATCACCGCGGGCGTCTTCGCTGCATATTCGGCGACCGTCTCCGCGTCGGAGTCCAACTTCATCGGCGACGGCCGCGTGGTCGTGGCTGCCCGCCAGGGGGTCACGTCGATCGAGGGCGCGAGCATCCGACTCGGTCACCCCTCGGTCGAGGCGCCCGGTATGGCCTATTCCGGATTTCGGACTGGCCATCAGGCGGCGACCAAGCGCGTCGACATCCACGCAGACGACGTCGTGGCGATCGAGGCGGGCGGGATGCCCGACATGGTGCAGGGCTCTACCAGCAAGATCATCGCAGGCATCGATCGCGTGCACATGCAGGCCGAGGGCGCGGCGGTCACCGTCGACGGGCGCGTCACGGCGCGAGCGGGGCGCAGCGTGCTCGCGCTAGCCCAGAATCGAATCAAGCTCTTCCTGGCCAAGAAGCCTATCCAGAGCTCCTATCACGCGGTGATGGTGCCCGCGGAGAACGCCTGGAATACGGCGCGCGCCGCGGCGGACACGGTCGAGCGAAACCTGAGCGAGTACACCTGGACGACGATGATCGGCGGGGTCGCGGGGCACCTCGCGGGGATCGGCGCCGGCATCGCAGCGATGAAGACGCAGTCGAACGGCGGGGCGAAGGCCGGGGTCCTCGGGGCGACTGCGGTGGCGGGCGCGGCTGCCGGCGCGCTGGGCACCTACGGCGTGCTGAAGCTCATCGAGAAGAAGCTCACGGACGAGGCGCAGAAGGCCGCGCGCGACGCCGCCGACAGCGCCTACAAAGCCGCTTATGCGACTGCCCAACAGGTGGTCGCGACCGACATCTCTCTCCAGAGCTCGATGCCAGTACCCAAGATCGACATCACCGACGAGTCGCTCGTCCTCTCGGTCGGCCTGTCGAAGATCAAGATCACCGCGACGGGGATAGAGATCCAATCGGGCCCGGGCTGCCCCGTGACGGTCAACGGCCAACAAGTCGGTAACCTGGTCCCCAGCGCGCTCGAGGTCTCCTGAGTGCCGCCGCGCGCCATCCTGCGTTCGCCGCTTCGACTCGCGTTCTTCCCGACGAAGCGCGAGGCAACGACGACCTCGCTGGTCGTCATCGTCAAGGGAACCTTCCTACTCGATTGTAACAAACCGGCCAAGCTGGCGCCCCCGGCCGAGCAGCGAATGCCCTGCGGGGACGGTCGTTACGACTCCGACGAGCTCGGGTCGACGCTCCGTTATGCGACGGACTTCGTCCCGTTCAAGCCGCGAGCGGACGCGCTGCTCGTCGGGACCAGCAGGACGCGCTCGGACGAGCGGGGCCGCGGCCCACGCGCGGCGCGCGTGAGCTTCGGCGTCGCCGGCTCGTCGAAGACGCTGGTCGTCTGCGGTGAGCGCCATTGGGTCGATGGCCCTGGCGGTCTAGTCCCGAGTGAGCCTGGTCCACTTCGGCAGTTGCCGCTCCGCTACGAGCTCGCGTTCGGGGGACCGGGATATGCGGCCAACCCTCTCGGTAAAGGGTTTACGGGCGCCTCGGCGGAGCACGCGACGACGAAGGGGGAGCGCCACCAACTGCCCAATATCGAGCTCGCGGACATCCGTGTTCGGACCCCGCGCGACACACCCGATCCGGCCGGTTTCGGCCCGCTGGACGGGCGCTGGGCCGCGCGTCGCGCGCGCGCCGGGACTTACGACGAGCGGTGGCTCCGCGAGCGCTGGCCCTGGTATCCCGCCGACTTCGACTTTGGGTATTTCAACGCGGCGCCGCGGGACCAGCAAATCCCCTATTTGAAGGGGGATGAAGCCCTCTATTTCGAGGGGCTGAACGCCGATATTCCGCGCTTCGACGCGCTCCTACCGGGGCTGCGTCCTCGCGCGTTCGCCAAACACCGCGAGGCCGACTCGACCGGACCCGTCGAGGAGATCCCGCTCTCGCTCGACACGCTCTGGGTCGACGCCGACGCCCTCGTCCTCGTCCTCGTCTGGCGCGGCGCGATCGCCGTCTCCAGCGGGCCTTCGCGGTGGAGCTCGGTCGACGACATCGAGGCCGTGATGCTCGCGCACGAGCCGCTCGCTGACCCTCCGCTACCGGCCGAGCGATACGAGGATGCGTCGTATTGGGAGACCCCGAAGGCTCGCGAGGAGGAGCTCGCCGACGAGGAGGAAGCAGCGGCCGCCAAGGAGGGTCGCGCCACGCCCGAGGTCGACGCCGCCGCGCGCGAGCGCGCTCAGCTCGAGGAAGCTCGGGAGCTCCTGCGCGCGTCGAACGCGTCGCCCGAGCTCATCGACAAGCTCTCGAAGATCAGCTCGCTCGATGCCTTCCTCCACGTCGTTCGCGCCGAGCAAGAGCGGTTCAAGCGATCGGCGCTCGCCGACGGCGTCGGTGAAGCCGCGTTCCTCGAGGGTGAAGAGGAGCTCCGCAATCGAGGCGGCGATCCAGCGATCTTCCGCGCGAAGCCACCGAGCGAGACCGCGAGCGAACCGCTCGAGCGACTGAACCGCGAGGCCGTCAGCGCGAGGCTCGCGGCGAAGCAGAGCCTCGCGCGCACCGATCTCAGCGAGCTCGACCTGTCGCGGCTCGACTTCGCTGGCGCCAACCTCGAGGAGGCTCGCCTCACGCGAACGATCCTCCGCGAAGCTCGCCTCGCCGGGGCTGACCTCACCCGCGCGCTCCTCGACGCGGCCGATCTCACGAACGCCGAGCTCACCGACACGATCCTCGAGGGCGCAAACCTCGAGCGCGCGAAGTTGACCGGTGCCGATCTGTCGCGCGCCAACTGCGCGACGGCGCGATGCGTGGGCGCGAACTTCGAGGGCGCTTCACTCGAGCTCGCGGATCTCTCGCGCGCCGATCTCTCGCTCGCGAACCTCACGGGCGCGAAGCTCGGCGGCGCGCAGCTCGACGCGTGCTCGCTGCGCGAGGCCACCATGACCCAGGTGCTCGCGAGCCGCGCGAGCCTGCGCAAAGCCGATGCGACGCGCGCCGACCTCTCGGGCGCGACGTTGGATCGCGCGAACCTCTCGGGCGCGGTGCTCGATCACACGCGGCTCGACGGCGCGAACCTTCGCGAGGCTCTGCTCGCCGGCGTAGTCGGCGTCTCGACCTCGCTCGCGGCCGCGGATCTCACCGGGGTGCGCGCGAGCAACGCCGTCCTCGTCGCGGCGCACATGGATGGAGTGCAAGCCGACGAGTCTTCGTGGACCGGCGCGGACCTCAACCGCACGAGCCTCTCGCGCGCGACGCTCGAGCGCGCCGACCTCTCGGAGGCCACGCTCGAACACACTGTGTTTCACCTCGCGGTGATGAAGGGCGCGGACCTCTCGCGCGCGAAGCTCGCGAACGCGCGACTCACGAAGGTGAACCTGTTCGAGGGCGTGCTCGAGGCCGCCGACCTCACGAGCGCCGACTGCCGCGGCAGCAATTTCTTCGGCAGCGAGCTCACCGACGTGCGCCACGAGCGCGCGCGCTTCGAGCGCAGCAATTTGAAGCGAACCAAGCTCGAGGGGAAGGTCGACACGTGACGGACCCGCAACCGAGCGATCCGCAGGCGATCGACCTGCCCGATCGCGTGCTCTTTTATCCGGACGCGCCGTCGCTCCTCGCGGGCCTGCGCGCTGGCCGGCCCCCGCTCATGGTCACTGGCGTCGAGCTCGCCGGCGTCGATCTCTCGCACCTCGATCTCTCGGGCGTCGCGTTTCACCGCGTGAACCTCGCTCGCGCACAGTTCAAAAACGCGAAGCTCGAGCGGGCGATGTTCGTGCATTCGAACCTCGAGGGCGTGTGCTTCGACGGCGCCGACCTCACCGGAGCGATCTTCAGCTGCGAGGACGAGGGCGACGGCGCCGAAGCTCCGAGCGCGATCGCCCCGGGAAACACCTCGCAAGAGCTCCCTCCCGCGATCGCCGAGGCCATCGATCTCGCGCGGCTGCGCGGCCTCACGCGCCGTTCGCTCGAGCTCTCGCGTGCCTCGTTCGTGAAGGCGAAGCTCGCTGCGACGGTGTTCGACGGCGCGACGATGACCGGCGCGACGCTGCGCGAGGCCACCGTCGAGGGCGCGTCGTTCGCGGAGACCCGGCTCGAGGGCGCCGACCTCACGTCGGCCTCGGTGCGCAGCGCGACGTTCGATCGCTGCGATCTGAGCGAGGCTCGCATTTCGAGCGCGCTCTTCGAGGGCGCGACGCTCCGCAGCTGTCGCTTCGATCGCGCGGACCTGACGGGCGCGCGCGTGGTCGACGCGAACATCGTCGCGTGCTCGTTCGAGGGCGCGCGCTTCACCCGCGCTGCGCTGACCCGCACGCGGCTCGAGCGCGTGACGCCCTCACCGCTCGCGCTCGACGGCGCGACGCTCTCATCGCTCAGCTGGCCCGGCGGCGCGCTGCGTGCGCTCGCGGGCGATCACTCCGCCGCCGATCTCTCCGGCGCCGATCTGCGCGGGCTCGACCTCACCGCGGCGCGGCTCGCGGGCACGAGGCTCGGTCGCGCGAACCTCACTGGAGCGAACCTCGCAGGCGTCGATCCTCACGGGCGCCGACCTCACCGGCGCGATCCTCGATCGCGCCGACCTCACCGGCGCGATCCTCGCCGGAGCGCAGCTCACGCGCGCGAGCTGCACCTCGACCCGCTTCGATCGAGCGTCGCTCGTGGGCGCCTCGCTCGACCACGCGAACCTCGCGAGCGCGGTCCTCACGAGCGCGAACCTCAACAGCGCGGTGCTCGACGACGCGACGCTCGCGAGCGCGGACCTCGGCGCGAGCGATCTCACCGGCGCGAGCTTCGAGCGCGCCGACCTCACCGGCGCGAACGTCGCGGGCGCGACGCTCGACGGCGCAGCGTTCGCGCGCGCTCGGCTCGGGGACGCCGTGTTCTCCGCGGCGAGCGGCTCCGGCGCCGACTTCACCGGGGCCTTCATGGACGGCTGTTCCTTGAACAACGTTACTTTAACGCAAACCCCGTTCACGAGCGCGAGCCTGCGCTCGGCGAAGCTCGGGGGCGCGCGCCTCAAGGCCTGCCGGCTGATCGACGCCGCGCTCGACGGCGCCGATCTCTCGAGCGCGCACCTCGAGGCCTGCGCGCTGCGACGCGCGCGGCTCGGCGCCGCGACGCTCACGCGTGACGGCCTGGCGCCCGTGAGCTTCTTGCGCTGCGATCTGTCGGGCGCGGACCTGCGCGGCCGCAACCTGACGGGCGCCGATCTGACCGAGAGCGATCTGCGCGACGCGGACCTCTCGGGGGCGACGCTTCGACGCGCGAACCTCGCGCGCGCCGACCTCCGCAACGCGACGCTGCCGCGCGCCGACCTGACCGAGGCGCGGGGTGCGGCCGTCACCTTCCACGGCGCCGATCTCTCGCGCGCGATACTCGACAGCGCCGCGCTGCCGCACGCTGCGTTCGACCGCGCCAACGCGTCGGAGGCGAGCTTCACGCAAGCGAAGCTCCAGGGCGCGCGCTTCGTCCGCGCGCGCTGCGACGGCGCGTCCTTTCGCAAGGCCAAGCTCGAGCACGCGGACCTCTCTCACGCGCGCTGCGCGAGGGCGAGCTTCGCGAACGCGGACCTGCGCGGCGCGAACCTGCATCGCACGCACACCGACGGCGCGGATTGGCTGCACGCCGATCGGTCGGGCACGCGACCGACCGACCCCGACCTCGCCGAGGCAGAAGACTGGAAACCGGAGCCCGACCGATGAACGAAGTGAAGAGCAGCGAGCTCGCGACGCGCAGCGGAGCGACGGCGGTGGTGGTCGACACCTCGAACGAGGAGCGCATCGAGGTCCGCGACGCCGCGCGACGCCTCGTGTTCGAGCTCGATCTCGTTCGCAACAAAGCGATCCTCACCATGCCCGAGGGTGACCTCTCGGTGCGCGCCCCGAAGGGGAATCTCGAGCTCTCCGCGGGCGGCGCGGTTCGCGTTCACGCCGGTCGAGCCGTCGAGCTCGAGAGCGGGCAGGGCTCGGAGCGCGCGCGCCTCGAGCTCCGCAGCGCCGCGGCGAAGCTCACCGCCGACGCACTCTCACTCACCGCCGCGACCGCCGAGCTCGCGCTCGATCACGTGGCGCACGCGGGGACGACGCTCGTCGCGCGCGTCGCCGACGTGACGCTCGAGGCCACGCGGCTCGAGACGGTCGCGGTTCGTCTCTTCGAGCGGGCGCGAGCGGCGTTCCGTCGAGTCGAAGACCTGCACCAAATCAAGGCCGGGCGCACGCGCACCATCGTCGAGGGCGCCCATGTCGTGCGAGCCGGGCACACGTCGATCGAGTCGCGTGAGGAGACGAAGATCGACGGGAGCGAGATCCTCCTCGGATAGGAGAGCGAGATGTTCGCGATCACCACGACCGCCGGGGGGACCTGCAACGGGTTCCCCGATGTTTGCAAGACGCCAGCGCCGCCGCCCGTGAATCAGCTGCCGCTGCCATACCCCAACCTCGCGCTCGCGATGACGGCGAACAAGTCGACGTGCACGCTGCGCGTGAAGATACTTGGTCAACCAGTATTGACTAAACGCAGCATGATCCCGAGCTCGACCGGCGACGAGGCCGGGTCCCTCGGCGGCGTCGTCTCGGGGATGATCAAAGGCCCCGCCCTGCCGAAGACCTCGTCGCTCAAGGTCAAGGCCGAGGGCGCCGCGGTCATCTACCAGACGTGCATCATGGGTCAGAACGGCACGAACGCGAACTGCGTCGGAATCCAGGATTCTCCGTCGCAGGCCAACGTCTTCGTGATGTTCTGAGCTCGATCATGGGGTCGCTGCGTCGGCGGACGCAGCGCGCATCTTCGCCTCTTCATCGAGGCGGCGCTGCTCTGCCGCGCTCTCCTCGGCGAACGCGAGCGCGTCCTTGAGATCGAAGATGCGACCGCGCTTGCACTCGTGCTTCTTCCCCGCGGCGCCCATGCATTGATCGTCGGGCAACGTCGGGACGGCCGTGACATCGTCGACCGCCGCCTCGAGGTCGGCTCGCCCGCGCGCTCGCTCGACGAAGCGTTGATAGAGCGCGACGGCTTTGTCGGTCGCGTCCTTCTGCGACAGGCCCTTCACGCGAGGCCCATACTCCGCGATCAGGATCGCCTCGTTGAAGTCGGCCTCGGGGCGGCTCTCGTCGAGCTTGCGCGCGGCCGCGAGCTGTTGGGTCGCGTCGTCGTAGACCGCCGCGGCGTCTTGCGCTTCGTCGATGCGACCGCGGAGCGCGAGCGCGAGCCCGACGCGCGCGTCGTAGTCGTCAGGTTGGAGCGCGAGCGCCGCGCGATAGCCCTCTTCGGCCTCGGCGAAGCCGCGGAACGACAGGTTCACTGCGGCGAAGTTCACGTGCGCCGCGACGAGGCGCTGGTCGAGCTTGCGAGCCGCCGCGAAGCGCCGCGCAGCCGTCGTCGGATCGCCGAGCTCGACGTAGATGATGCCAGCGACGTTGTGGAGCGGCGCATACTCACCGTTCTTGCGCAAGCCTTGGCTCGCGACGAGGAGCGCGAGCTCCAACATCTGTCGATCCGAGCCCGTCGTGGCAGCCGGCTGCCGGGTCATCGCGTCGAGCGACAGGCTGCTCTTCGCGCCCGCGCGCGCCGCGAGCAGGTAGTTCGTCGCGAGCTGCTCGAACGCCGGCATGTAGTTGTCGTCGATGGCCAGGGCGCGCTGCAGGTTCTTGCGCGCGCGCGACAGATCGTCCGGACCATCTTTGTCCGCGGCTGCGTTTCGGCGCTTCATCTGGGCACGCGCGAGATCGACGAGCGCCTCGTTGTTTTGGAATTCCGAGTCCGCGACAGCGCGCTCGAACTCGGTGATAGCGGCGTTCAAGTCGCCACCCTCGCGATTGAGGGCGATCTCGGCGAGCTGCACTCGGGCTCGATGGAACTTGGGATCATCCGCGACGACGCGCTTGAAGAGCGGCTCGGCGTGCGCGACATCCCCGCAGCGTTGATAAGCGACACCCGCATTGTAAACGGCGAGGGGAAAACCAGCATTTCCCTGCACCTCCTCCGCCTCCAAGAAGGTCCGCGCCGTGCTCTCGCAGGTCTCCGCTGTCCAGCCGTTCGTCGCGTCGAGCCGAGCGATGGTGCTGAGTCCCTCGCTGAAATGTTCGGCCGCGGCGGGCTTGATCGGGGGCAGCGGTAGAGGATTCGTCGCGGGCTTCGCGCAGCCGGCCGAAATAGCCAATAGAAGCGCGCTCGCACCTGCCCAATAGAGACGCCCCCGCCCCGATCGATTCGTTCGCATCGCGGGATGGACACAGGTCGACGAAAGACCTTGGGCCCCTAAATGAATCGGGATGGTGCGGTCGCAAGACCGCCTCCGAGAGACTAGAGTGTTCCCGTCGTGATGCGCGTCGGGCGTCGCAGCGTCTTGAGGTTAGCGGGGAGCTTGGTCGCGGGGAGCAGCGTAGCGGGCTGTCACCCGGAGCCTCCCGCTTCACCGTGTCCCACTGCGGTCGAGCCACCGCCCAAGGTCGCAGCGCCACCCGCGCGCCGCCCCCTCAAGGGTGCGCTCGAGGACGCACTGGCGAAGCTCTACGCGCACGGCTCACGTGGGCTCTGCGTCGTCGGCTTCGATCGCACGTCGATCCGCTTTCAAGAGTCGCTCGGGTTGGACGACCTCGGCGGGGAGCCCACCACCCTGGCCTTTCACGTGGCCTCCGTGTCGAAGCTCTTCACGGGAGCGGCCCTCGCGTCGCTCGTGCGCGACGCAAAGCTCGATTGGGACGAGCCCTTCGCGGCAGTCTGCCCGAGCGCGCGGCTCGAGGAGAGCTTCGCGAACGACGGGCCGCTCCTGCTCGACGTGCTCTCGCACCGCACCGGATTGCCGATGTGGGCGGGCGACATGCTCTGGTATCGGACCCGTAATCCGTGGTCCTTCATCAAGACTCGATTGGCCGCGATCAAGCCGACGAGCCCCATCCGCTCGAGCTTCAGCTATTCGAATCTTCTGGTCTCCGCCCTCCGTGAGGCCTTCGAGTCCCGCGCCGGCCTGACTTGGGAACAAGCCCTGACCGGATATGTCCTCGAGCCTCTTGGCATGTCGCGCACGTGGCTCACGGACGAGGCCGCCGCCCGCATCGACAGGCTCGCTCCGCCGATGACGACGCTCGACGGCAGCCCCGTGCCAGCGTTCGCGCAGCGGCTCGACGCCGTCGCGCCCGCGACCGGTGTTCGCTCGTGCGCCGCCGACATCGTCAAATTGCTCCAAGCGCAGCTCGCCTATCGGTCGGAGAGCGCGCTCTGGCCACCCAGCATCCTCGAGCCGATGTGGGAGCCCTATTTGCCATTGCCGTTCTCGGCACATCGCCACAGACTCACCCCCGAGACTCTCGGACAGGCCACTGGACTCGGCTGCTTCGTGCTGTGGCACGCCGGTCGACGCCTCGTCTGTCACGGGGGCGCGCTGCCCGGCGCGTCGTCGTTCGCGGCCTTCGTCCCGGAAGAGGGTGTCGGCCTCGTGCTCCTCTCCAACGCCGACGACGACATCTTCATGCGGGCGGCGCTCTTCACCGCGCTCGACGATCTCCTCGGACTCGAGCCCTCGGATTGGGCGCAGCGCTTCACCGAAATCAAGCGCGCCGACGAGACCGACACCCCCGCTCCCCGAGAGCCCCGCATTTCGGATCTCGAGGACAAGGACCTCAAGGCGATCGTCGGCCAATACGAGTCTCCGGTCTACGGCACCATGACCATCAGCGAGGGCGTCGGCAGCGCGCAGGTGAGCCTCGAGCACCACGTGGACGTGCGGGGACAGATCGTCAAGAAGACTGACCGTGGCTTCGCCGCCGACTTCGTCCCCAAGCACATCGGGCGCGTCTACTTCACCGCTCAAACGAGGAAAGACAAAGTCGTCGAGCTCGTCGGCCTATTCGGCTCGCACTCGATCGACGGGCTCGTCTATCGGTTCAAGCGCGTTTGATGCGTCAGCGCGTGGGCTCGCACGTGCGGAAATTGTCGAGGAAGAGGCGGAACGTCGAGCCCGTCGTGTGCCGCTCGGCGAAGAACAGATCGAGGACGTAGTCGGACCCGACAGCGAGGTTCAAGCTCGCCGCGATCGCGCCGAGGTCGACGACACCGCTCTCGGTCGAGTGCACCCCACCCAGGTCGAGGACGAGGCGATCGTCGATGAACACGAAGAGGTCGTCGTCACCGGCGAAGCCCAAGACCTCACCGCCGAAGTACCGAAACGACGCGCTCGTCGCGAGGGTGAAATGGTAATTGTGCTCTCGACCCTGATTGCCGAGTAGCTGTCCGTCGATGGGGAAGAACGCGTCGTCGACGACGCCCACGCTGGCCCCACCGAGCGGCCCGAGCGAGAGCTCGAACGGCTGTGACAGATTCGCGCCCGGCACATCGTGAAACCAGGCGAAGAACGCATCGTCGCCGTGCGTGGATGGATTGTCGGTTTGTCCCTCGTAGGTCGGCGCCCGATCCGGCCCCAGCGTCGCCCCGACTATGCCCCTGTCGTCGCCGAGGAAATCGCCCTCGAAATCGGGGTTCGCGGGCGTGAGATCCCGAATCGTGCCGACGAGAGCCGGTATCGGGATTGGGGTGCACACTTGCGGCTCGCCACCCGCTCCACCCGCTCCACCCATCCCACCCGCGCCGCCGGCGCTCCCGCCTGCACCGCCGCCCCCTTGGTCGGGCGCCGGCAACGAAGTTCGTGCCCCACAGCCGGTGAGCAGGCTCAACCCGACGACAATCCGCAAGAGCGAAGTGGGCTTCGTGATTTGGGACATAGACCGCTCCCGACGATCTCGATTGGCAAGCAGAGCCTATGCCAGAGTCCTGTCCGATTCTCCGCGATAACGTGCTTACCCTGGAGGAGGCTTGCGTCGCGCGCGCGACGGATCTTCTATTTGCCCATGCAAACCGTAAAAAAGCTTGGGGCCAAGGCACTCGCGCTGACCTTCGTCGGGGCTATGGTCGCTGCCTGCGGTGGGCTGGGCGGCGGCGACCACGTGACCTATCGAGTCGCGTCGTCGCGAGCGAACTACGCGGGTGACTGCAACACCCAATTCGACGCGGGTGACTCCACCACCTTCCGCACCGGTGGGACCTTCATGATCTACATCGTGACCGAGGGTGACAACGATGTCCCTTACCTCGATGTAGGCACCTCCGTCCTCGAGGGCTCGGAGACCGACGACGGCTATACCTTCCACGCCGAAGAGGTCGACGCCGAGGACTTCTTCGACAGCACAGTGACGACGACGACCGTATTGGACGTCAACGTGACGATGGACGGCGACAGCCTCACAGGCGACTCGACCATCGTGACGACGACCGCTTGCAGCGGCGACTGCGTCGGCTTCGAGCCTGGCACCTGCACGGCCACGAACGACTTCGAGGGGGTCGTCGTCGAGGAGGGGACGGTCGTCCCGGCCGGTTGACATGCGCCGTCTCCGTGGCGTCAAACACCTCGTTCACGACGCGGTGGATCTCACGCTCGACCTGGTCGAAGAGGGCCATTCGTCGACCGCGCGCACGGTCAAGCGCGTGCTCGATCAGGTCCCCGGATTGAGCGGGCCTGCGGCCGTCGCCGAAGAGGCCCGCCGCGTCTCGACCTCCGCCGTCCTCGGTGCGATCCGCGGTGTACATCACGCTGTTCAGGGCCTTACCGAGGCTGGGCTCGACGCGGTGGAGTCGACGCGCGACGCAGCTCCAACACCGGAGTCTGCGTGCCCGATGCGCTCGGACGCGATGGGGTCGCTCCCGTGGGTGGCCGACGCCGCGCTCGGCGCCATCAACGGCGCGATTGGGGATCATCTGCACCGGCGCGGTAATGGCCTCGATCTCGATATGCGGCTTCGCGTCGGGGATCGCTACCTGACGCCCGACGCTCCGCCCGCGGTGACGAGCTCGCGCGTCGCGATCTTCGTGCACGGTCTCGGCACCACCGAGTGGTCGTGGTGCCTGCGTGCGGCCGAATATCACGGCGACGCCAGCGTCTCGTTCGGCACGCTGCTCGAGCGCGACCTTGGTTACACGCCTGTATGGGTTCGCTACAACACGGGTCGCCACGTGTCCGAGAGCGGCCGCGCCCTCGCCGACGAGCTCGCGCGCCTCTTCGAACAATGGCCAGTACCGATCACCGATATGGTGCTCATCGGCCACAGCATGGGCGGGCTCGTCGTGCGGTCCGCTTGTCACTATGGCCGGGGCGCTCCTTGGCTCGAGCGCGTCTCGCGTGTGTTTTGCCTCGGTTCGCCGCACCAAGGCGCCCCCCTGGAGAAGATCTCGAACGTCGTCACGGCCGCGCTCGGCGCGGTGGATCTGCCGGGCACGATCATCCCGGCGCGCCTGCTTCGAGGGCGTAGCGCCGGCATCAAAGACTTACGCCACGGTAACCTAGTCGACGAGGACTGGCTCACAGTCGACCCCGACTCGATGGCCGCCAGCGAGCGCCAGGTCGTGCCGCTCGTCGACCACATCGCTTACTACTTTGTATCCGCGACCGTCACCCGCGACCCGGAGCACCCGCTCGGCAAGATCATCGGCGACCTCTTGGTCAGGGTGCCGAGCGCCTCGGGCCCGGACGCGCGCGCCCAAGCGCACCGCAGCTTCGACGTGGATGTCCGCTGCTACGGCAGCGTCATGCACCACGAGCTCCAGAATCACCCAGCGGTCTACGCCCAAATCGTCGCGGCGATGCGTGGTGACAACCCTGAAGTCGGGGGGAGCGCCCCCGAAGAAGGCGATGGCGTTACAGCTGATGCCGCTCCCCCGGATCGGGGCGGCTGATCCCATAAACGAGGGCGCGCGCGAGCTCCTCAGCGGCGCGCTCGGCGTCGGCCCGCGCCCGCGTGAAGACCAAGGGCGGTGACAGGCCGACGAAGGCCAGCTCGAAGGTCGACACGGTCGCGTGCGGGTCGGTAATGACGAGCTCGCCCGCGGCGACCCCATGCTCGAGGACCTGAATGAGTAGCGCGCGCACGGGCTCGCCGAAGGCCTCTGTCGCGGGCTCACTGTTCTTGCACCTGAATAGGTCGCACGCGTGCTGGCCATTCTCGGCCAAGGCGAAGAGGGCCTCGACCCGAGCGCGCAGCATGCCCACGAGGCGCTCGGAGACCCTGCCCGCGCGCACGCTGGTCATCGCGTCCACGACGACTGCGGCCTTACGGGCGGCGAGCTCGCGGAGGATCGTCTCCTTCGAGTCGAAGTCGAGATAGACCGAACCGACGGCGATGCCGCAGGCCTTGGCGATGTCGGCCATCGTCGTCTTCGCCGGGCCGTAGTGCTGGAACAGACGCTCTGCCGTGACGAGGATGCGCTGCCTGCGTTCGCTCATTTTGAGTCGTGGCGGGTGACGTGGTTGACGGTCGAGTGAACGGATTTAGGTTCCGTTCATCGCTCAGCCGTCTCCGGGCCGCAATACTGGCCAGCTCCCGTCCTCAGCTGAGCGCGTTCGCCTGAGTTCGCCCCGGCGCTCTCTGCCGGGGCTGGTCCGCCCTTCGCGCTCCCCGAACCAAGACAGGTCGCGCTCGACCAAGGAATCGTCATGACACGAACGTTCCCCGAAACGCCGTTTCCGCTTCTCCCGCTGCGCTCTGGCGTGCTCCTGCCGGAGGGGAGCATGACCCTCACCGTGGGTCGTGAGCGCAGCGTGGCTTTGATTCAGAGCCTTCGCCAGGGACAGCTGCTCGGCATCGTGACCCAGCGCGATCCCAAGGTTGAAGACCCGGTCGTCGCAGATTTCCACGCGGTCGGCACCATCGCGAAGCTCACGCAGGTGCTGCGGGGCCCGGGACAGGACGCTATGCGCGTCACCGTCGAGGGCTTGTCGCGATTCGTGGTCGACGGCATCACGACGTACGAGCCCTATTTGCGAATCGACGCTCACCCAGTCAGCGACGAGCGCGCCGACTCACCCGAGGCGAAGATCCTCGCGGGTGAGGTGGTCAATCTGCTCAAGGAAGGTGCTTATTCGACGCAGCTCGAAGAGGCATTTCGATTGGCGGACAAGCCCGCTCGATTCGCCGACAAGGTCGCGGCGGTCCTCGGGCTCGACGCCAACAAAACGCTCGAGCTCCTGGTCACGCTCGACGTGCCCGAGCGCCTGAAGAAGCTCGCGACCTTCGTCCAGGAGGAGCGCCAGCTCAACGAGCTCCGACAGAAGATCGGCGACGACGTCCGCAAGGAGATCGGCAAAAACCAGCGCGAGCACATCCTGCGCGAGCAGCTGAAGGCCATCAAAAAGGAGCTCGGTGAGGAGAAGGGTGGCGACGACGTATCCCGACTTCGGGACAAGCTCGACGCCGCCGGCCTGACCGAAGAGGCGCGGCAGGTCGCGGACCGCGAGCTCGAGCGGCTCGAGCAGACTGGCGGTCAGGGCGCCGAGGCCGGGGTGATTCGCACCTATCTCGAGTGGATCGCGTCTCTGCCGTGGAGCGCGCGCGCCGGCGTCAAAGAGGATATCGACCCTATTGCCAAGAAGCTCGACGAGGACCACACCGGCCTCGACGACGTCAAGCGGCGCATCCTCGAGCATATGGCTGTACGCAAACTGGCCAAGACCGAGAAGGGCACGATCCTCTGTCTCGTCGGCCCGCCCGGCGTGGGCAAGACCTCACTCGGTCAATCCATCGCAGACGCTACCGATCGGCCCTTCGTGCGGCTCTCGCTCGGCGGCGTACGCGACGAGGCCGAGATTCGCGGGCACCGGCGCACGTACGTCGGGGCGCTCCCCGGCCGCATCCTGCACGGCCTGCGCAAGGCAAAGGTCAAGAACCCCGTGCTCCTGCTCGACGAGATCGACAAGCTCTCCAACATGTGGGGCGGCTCGGCGGAGTCTTCGCTGCTCGAGGTCCTCGACCCCGAACAAAACCGGAACTTCACCGATCACTACCTCGAAATCCCGTTCGACCTCTCGGAGGTCCTATTCCTCTGTACGGCGAACACCCTCGATACGCTGAGCGCCCCGCTGCGCGATCGCTTGGAGATCGTCGAGATCTCCGGGTACACCCCGCCGGAGAAGCTCGCTATTGCCAAGAAGCACCTCATCCCCAAACGGCTGAAGGATGCAGGCATCCCCTCGGGCGCGCTCTCCGTGGCCGACAATGCCATCTCGACGATCGTGACGTCTTATACCCGTGAAGCGGGTGTTCGGCAGCTCGACCGCGAGATCAGCCGAATCGCGCGGCACGTCGCGCTCGAGGTCGCGCGGAGCGCGAGCAAGGCGGACGATACGCCGGTATCCATCAAGGTCGAGGAGAACGACGTCGCGCGTATCCTCGGTAAGCCCAAGTTCCGCAGCGACGTGGCCGAGCGCACGAGCATCCCTGGCGTCGCGACCGGCCTCGCGTGGACCCCCGTGGGCGGCGATATCCTCTTTATCGAGACCTCGCGGACCAAGGGCAAAGGTCGACTCGAGATCACCGGCCAGCTCGGCGACGTGATGAAGGAGAGCGCGCGCGCCGCCCTCACCTACGTGAAGAGCCACGCCGACGAGCTCGGGTTCGCGGCCGAGCTGCTCGAGGACTCCGACCTCCACGTGCACGTGCCTGCGGGCGCCGTGCCGAAGGACGGGCCGAGCGCGGGCGTCACGATCTTCACCGCGCTCGCGTCGCTCCTCTCCGGGCGCCGCGTGCGATTCGATACGGCGATGACGGGCGAGTGCACGCTGCGCGGTCGCGTCTTGCCAGTAGGCGGCATCAAATCCAAGGTCCTCGCCGCACACCGCGCGGGCATCAAGCGGGTCATCTTGCCGCGCGACAACGAGCGCGACATCGACGACGTGCCCGCCGACGTTCGCGCAGAGCTCGAGTTCGTCCTCGCCGACGACATGCGCGACGTGCTCGCCGCTGCCCTCGAGACTCTGCCTCACATGCCCGCCGGCAGCGGCGGAGACTCCCAATCAACGACCACGCTGCACGGCTGACATCAGGGCGTCCGCCTCACGCAGGATGACGGGCAGGCTCGCGGTGAGCGAGTGCCCATCGTCGACGCGGACGAGGCGGACGCTCTCGTTTTCACGCGCCCAATCGATGGAACCCGAGACAGGGACGACGTCGTCGCGATCGCCGTGAACGACGAGCGTCGGGGTCGAGCCGAACGACGGTGTAGCCGGCGCGGGCGCAGCCGGTCCGAACTCGCGATCGAGCCGCTCGGCGTCGGTGATGAAGGCATAGTGCAACTGCGCCTTACGACGTAGTGCGTAGTCGTCGATCGACAGCCAGCCGCTCGCGCGCCACGCGGCGAGCTCGTCGGGGCCCAAGCGCTCGCGCCAACGCGCCGTGAAGCCGAAGGCAGGCGCGAGCAAGATGAGCCCCCGCACTCGGTCGTTGCCAGCGGCTGCGCGGGCGGCGGTGAGCCCACCGAGGCTCGAGCCGAAGAGCACGACAGGCGAGTCCGCTGGCGTCTCGGCGATCGCGGTGCGCGTCACCTCGAGCATCGCCGACGGCAACATCGTCTCGAACGTGGGGACCCGCAGGTCGAGCCGCCGAACCGAGCACTCTCGCTCGAAGTGCCGCGCGACGGCGACCCCCTTCTCCGAGTCGGGGCCCGAGGCGAAGCCGTGCAAATACAGAATTGTAGGGTGCATAACCCCAAATCAAAGGTGGATGATGGTGAGCTCGTCGGGCATGAAGACGACCTCGGCGAGGCCCTTCGGGTCGAACGCGAGCGCGGTGCCGGGGTGCAGGACGGTCGGGTCGAGCTCGAACGTGACGCCGTTCGGGCTCATCATCATGAGGGTCCCGGCGCCGCACGCGAGGACCTTGATCGCGATGACCTGACCTTCTGTCAGTCCCGAGCCTTTGGGCGCCCGCGTGATCCGTATTTCGAGCGTCTGGGTGGCCATGAGTCCACCACAAAGGACATGGGGGTGAGGCCCGAGCGAGACGAGCTCGCCCTCGGCGAGCGCGTCGGAGACCACCACGCTCGAGGCGACGGGCACGACGCTCGGTCGTGGGGGCGCCGCGACGACGGGCCTCGGACTCTCCACTTCGGGGGCAGTGCGGTGGAGCGCGACCGCGGGCTGACTGCAGCCTACGAAGACCCCAATCGCGACGACGGCGAGCGTGCTCAGACGGCGGAGATACATGGCGATCGCATGTGGCCCGAAATCGGAGAACGTGACCGCGGGCTCAATCCTCCGGGAGCTCGAGCGGCATGGCCCGCGCTTCTTGGCGAATGGGCAGGTCGCGCGCGCGCACTCGCTTCTGGTGCAGGTAAGTCAGGTATTCGCCGATGAACCCCATCGAGAAGAACTGAATACCGAGCACGATGAGCAGCGTGCCGAACGAGAGGAGCGGGCGATCGCCGATCTTGTGGCCGAGGAGCCAGAGGATCGTGAGGTAGAAATCGATGAGGAAGCCGAGCGCGCCCATCACCAAGCCGATGAAGCCGAAGAGGTGCATCGGCCGGCGCGAGTACTTCGTGAGGAAGGTAATGCTCAAAAGGTCGAAGAACCCGCGCAGGATGCGCTCGAGCCCATAACGCGAAGTCCCGTGTTTGCGCGCGTGGTGCGTGACAGGGACCTCGGTGACGCGGAACCCCTCCCACGCGGCGAGCGCCGGAATAAACCGGAAGAGGTCGCCATAGATGGGGATCGTGGTCACGACCTCACGGCGATAAGCCTTGAAGCCGCAGTTCATGTCGTGGAGCTTGACGTTGGTCACCCACCGCACGGTCGCGTTGAAGATGCGCGTCAGCACCAGGCGATTCGCAGGGTCCAGGCGCTTCACCTTCCACCCTACAACAACGTCAAAGCCATCTTCGACGGCCTTGATGAAATTGGGGATCTCGGCCGGGTCGTCTTGCAGGTCCGCGTCCATCATGAGGACGATCTCGCCGCGCACCCGACTGAAGCCCGCTGACAAGGCCATCGCTTTGCCGAAGTTCTTGCGAAGGCGAACGGCGCGGATACGCGGGTTGTCGCGCGAGAGTTGGGTCATCACCTGCCAAGACGAGTCGGTGGACCCGTCGTCGACGAAGATGAGCTCCCACGACTCGTGGCCGTCGAGGGCTTGCGCGATGCGCGCCGCGAGCTCGGGCAAGCTGTCGGCCTCGTTGAGGCCGGGGATCACGATCGAGATGCGTACCTTCTCGACGGTGGGCGCCATTGCGGTGGAGTGGAGCTCGGTCGGAGCGGTCGCGAGCGGAGCCGGAGCTGCATGCGCGGGTGCCTCGACCGAGGCGATTTCTTCGTTCCCAGCGGACACGGGGTCGGGAGCCTAGTCCTCCGCGATTGGAGATTCCACCCAAGTCGTGCGAGCCGGTCGCGCGTCGGACTATGCTGCGCCCGTGCGCGCAGGCGAGCGGAGCGGGCTCGGTCGATATGGGAGCGTCGCGATCGTGGCGGGCGCGGCCGAGGGCCTGGGCGCCGCGTTCTCGCGGGAGCTCGCGCGGGCAGGGCTCGATTTGGTGCTCGTCGACGTCCGCGAGGACCTTCTCGGCGCGCTGGCTCGCGAGCTCGAGGCTGCGTTCGCGGTGCGCGTCCGCGCTGTCGTCGTCGATCTCGCGGCGCCCGACGCTGGCGAGAGGATCGAGCGCGCCGCTGCAGACTGGCCAATAGGGCTCGTCGTCTTCAACGCCGCGGCCGCGCCGATTGGACCGTTCGAGCGGCTCGCGTTCGCGGACGCGGCCCGCGTCGTGGACGTCAACAATCGCGCGGCCCTCGATCTGCTCTCGCGCTTCGTCCCCGCGATGGTCGCGCGTGGCCGCGGCGCGCTCGTTCTCGTCGGGTCGAACGCCGGGCTCCTCGGCCATCCGCTTACAGCCGTGTACGGCGCGTCGAAGGCCTTCCTCGTTCGGCTCGGTGAGGCCCTGCACGTCGAGCTCGCCCCGCGTGGGATCGACGTGCTCGTCCCCTGCCCCGGCGCGATCGCGACCCCCAATCTGGCGCGCTCGGGGGCGCGGCTCTCGCGGTTCCTCACCGCCGATCCGAACGAGGTCGCGCGCGAGGCCCTCGCCGAGCTCGGGCGCGGCCGCGCCGTCGTATCTCTAGGCGCAGCCAATCGCCTTACAATGACAGTCCTGTCAGCGTTACCGCGACAGATCGCGACGAGACTCCTCGGGCGCGTCATGCGCGCGACGTACCCTCGAGCGCAGTAAGCCGCTATCGCGAGCGCCTCGCAGGGAGGATTGTGATCGTGCGAGGCTCCAACGCCGTCGCGACGGCGACAATTGGCGCTCGAGCTGCTTGAAGTGAGCAGCGAGCTGGGCAATGTCGATCGCGCCACTTGCGTCGCGCCGGACCGTGTCGAGCAGGCCGCCGACAGCTATCATGGCTCCACTGGGGAGCGGCGAATCCAGCCCTTTTGTGGCCTCGATCGATGCGCCCTCTTTGTCGACCGTGACGAACAATCCCAGCAGAGCCTTGGACTCTTCGAGTCCGTCGACCGACAGATCCACTGGACCGGTGAACTTCCATCCATTCGGGGGCAGTTCGAGCGGCGTGGAGCTCACCCGACTGCCGGCTAGACGGATCTCGAGAGAAGTGGGCCCGAGGAGAGGCAGCGCCTGGACCACGTCCGACAGCAAGGAGTACGGCAACTCCGCATTGGCGAGCACCACGACGTCCACGTCGAGATCGACCTTCTTTTGTCGCAGCAGCGTCTCCACCTCGGAGCGAAACCGGGCGCGCTCGGCGCTTGGCGCCGACCTCAAGAGGGACTCCGTCGTTTGCTGATCTGGCAGAGGTCCGGCGATGGTGTCACTCCCCACGCGCAACCCCGAGCTGGTCAATTCGAGCTCCACCGAGCGCACCGGATCCCGCGAGCTGGGCGCCGGCACCCCAGAGCTCACGAGCGTGTGAGTGACCGGGGTCTCGCGCGTGCGCAGGTCGCCAGTTGCGTCCGCACCGAGTGGGCCTCGCGACGCACACCCAATGGCCCACGCCCCAATCGCGAGAAGACCAGGGATGCGGCACAGTTCTCTGGAGCAGACTGGGGATTCGAGCACGCAGTCACCGGCTAGTCGCACCCGATTGAACGCGCAAGCCCACTTCGCTCGCGCTCATTGAGGTCTTTCCGCGATGCACTGCGCGGCGAGGGAGCTTACAAATGAGTCTGCGTCTCACCGAGCTGCGAGTCTGCGGCCTACGATGAGCAGCGTCATCGAAGCGTTGCGGCTCACCCGTCAGGTTCGAATCGACGGTCCCAAGGGTTCCTCACCAGGCCGCCCGTCCCTAGACTGTTGGGACCGTCGTGTCCTTCGTCCTCGCTCCGCTCGGGTTCGCGTTGGTTCTGGCGTTCGTCTTCTACCTGATGGGCTACTCGGCCCCGAACGCCCTCCCGTTTGTTCGCCGAATAAACGATGTCATCAGCGCCCTACCGCTATGGAGGACGTCGCAGAATGGGGAAGAGATCACGTTCGACGCACACGGGGCGAAGCTGCGGCTCGTCAAACTCGACACGAGCAAGGTCTGGATTGGAGTACCACTCCCCGAGCCGAGCGGCACAGACTCGCCGTTTCGCTCGACCGGCGGTCGGCCGCACCACCTCCACGAGCTGCCCCACCTCACCCTGGCTTCAGCTCGCCGAGTCGATGCCTGGGGCGCGCATTTCGGGCTGAATCGTCAGCCCAAACTGGGTAACGCCGGGCTCGAAGCAGCGTCCTGGGTGGAGACGCGCGCGAGCGCGGCGGTCGTGCGAGACCTGTTCGCGCCAGCCGAAATGCACGAGCTCGCCCATGCTGCGCTACGCCTCGGCGAGACAGAGCTCCGCCTGAATGATCACGGCGATGCGCTCGGTCTCCTGATAGACGACTACGGTCCGCACATCTCGGCCGGTGATTTGGACGCTGCATTGCACGCGCTCGCCTGTGCTCGGGAGACATTGCCCCGCGTGGACAAGGCCCCCGTCCCACGATCGAGGCTCCACCCCCTCGTTCAAGTGGGCTCAATGTTCGTGGCGACCATGGGCGCCCTGTTCGCCGTCATATCCCTCGGACTGGTTGTCGAATCCAAGACACCAGTTGGCGCGTCGTTCTACCTGTTGGTGGGAGAGGTCTCCTTCATCCTCGTGTCTCTGGTGGCGCTCGTCGGTCTTGTAGCGACCCGCGGCAAGCGATTCGTGCGGTTCGGGGCCATCGTCATTACCGCCATAGCAGTCATACCCGGTCTCTCTGCGTTGAGCCTGGGTGCGATCAACATGGACCTCGACGCGTCCACCCAGCGCGTCCGCGCGAACGTGGAAAGCCGGAGAGTCGTGCGCGGCAAAGGCACCAGTTACCTGGTCATGATTCGCCAGACCGGGCTCTGCCCACGAAAGGAGCTGGTCGTGAGTGAGGCCCAATACGACGACATGGCCCCGACGCTCGAGGTCACGTGCGGTCGCGGGGCGCTCAGCATACCATGGGTGACACGGCGCGACTCACGGTGATGGGTCGACGTCCTCCTCGTCGAGGGCGGCATAGAATAGATACTTGCGCAGCTCGGGGTCGTCCGCCGACACCGGGCGCAGATAGGAGCCTATCCGCTCGCGCTCCCAGACCGCGCTCCCGCGTGCGAAGCGGTAATGATAGAGCTCCGCCCGCACCCAGCGCGGGCGCGCTCCGTCGAAGGGGTCGCGGGAGAGGGCCTTGCGGATCTCGGGGTCGCCGTCGAGCAGCTTCGCTACCATCCGCACGAACCACGGGTTCTGCTCGACGGGACTGTACTGTAAGAACCACATCTGCCAATCGAGCCGCCGGTGATAGGGGGTAATCCAGCAGAGGCGCCGGTCGACGGGCCCAGGTTTGCAGGGCAGCTCATATTCGCGATACGCCGACTCGTCGGCGGGGTCCTCGGCAAGGGAGCCCTGCACCACGACCTCGACACGCTCCCGGCTTACACTACCGAAAGCGCCGTAGGTGTTGACGATGTGGAGCGGCTCGTAGGACTGGTTCATCACCTGGTGCGCGCTCAGCATGTTCGATACGGGGTTGAGGCTCAGGATCGCGACGACGAGCGCGTGACCGCCCGACACCCAGAGGGCGGCGCGCGAGGCGCGAGGCTCCAAAGTCGACGCGCGGGCCCAATCGACCAGTCGGCGCGGCAGCACGCGGGCGTAGTCCTCGTCGTCGAAGCACGCCAGCGCGGGCACGATAGTGAGCCAATTCAGGAAAGACAGGTTGCCGCTCAGGATGAGCGTCAATTGGAAAGCAATGAACAAGCCGCCCGCGACCCGACGCGCGAGCCGTGGTCCGAACGCCGCGAACGGCGCGAGGAGCTCCACGACGTGGTTGAAGAGGGCCCCGACGGTCTGGGCCGGCGCCGGGAGCGAATGGAAATAGGGCGAGAGCGGACCGGGGATTGGCTGCGTCTGGTAGTGGAACTGCAGGCAAGTGAGCTCGCGCCAGCAGTCGTCCCCGCGCAGCTTGATGAGGCCGGCGCCGAGCATCACGCGGGCGATCAGCCAGCGCGACAGCCATATCGGCAGGACCGGCGGCGGCGCCCGCGGGAATGGCTTTACCGACGTAATAGGACATAGGAAGACCGCGAGGAGCCCCGTCTCGAGCAGCTGGATCTCCCAGCCGTAGCCGTAAAAGACCCCGCCGACGTGGACAATGGAGAGGTAGAGCCCCCAGAGCGCGACCATGACCCCGGCGTTCGTCACGCCCGCCAAGAGGAGGAGCGAGAGCGCGACGCCAGTCCAAGAGACAGCGGAGAGCGCGGTGTCCGAAGCGCCAATCCAGAAGAACAGGCTCGGCGCGCGGCGCGTGGCCGCGAGCGCGCCATTGGCGGTTTGGATCTTGACGAGGTGCTCCGCCGGCACGAGCCCGTGAGACCCAATCAGCGGCCCGAGCTGGAGCGCCGCCGACATGAACGCGGCGAGGTATACAACGCCGAGCGCGCGAAGCATCACGAACCGCGTGAGGACGTACGTCGAGCTCGTCGAGAGGAAGCGATCGAGTGGCCCGCGCAGGCCGAGGTCGTCCGCCTCGCCAGGCTCCCGCGCGGCGTCGGCGCTCATCGCCAGCAGCGGATTGGAGTGGTCACTTGGAGGGAGGCGGCACCACGACAGTCACGGTCGTCTCGTGTCCGTCTGCATCATAGGCACGTACGATGAGCACCTTGCCAGTCAGCGTCGGGTCCCGATTCGTCACGGCGAGCGCCCCGCTCTCCTCCTGTTTGACCTCGATATTGGAGCCGCCGGCGTCGAAGCGAGCGAAGCGCGGAGCGCCGTCGGGCATCTGATTCGGATTCGCCGAAGACGCAGCGACGACGCTCGCGCCCGCGGCAGGGCTCGGCGACGGCTGACCGCGCGAGAGCTCGGCGATGATGCGCTCCAATTGCCCCGAGCGCGTCTCGAGCGCCGCGAGTCGCCGCTCCAGATTGGTGAGATCCGAGCGCGGCGCGGCGGTCGCTGACGACGTGAGCGGCGCAGCCGAAGCCGACGGGGAGCTCGGCGGCGCAGCGGGGCTGCGGAGAGCTGCGTACACCGCGAGGAGCACGGCGAGCCCCGACAGCCCGATTGCTATGTTCCCGCGCTCCACCGGTCAGAACTGGCGCTGACAGGCGACGGCGTTACTCGACCAGCGCCAGCAACGGAACAGCACGGCAGGACCGTTGCCATTGGCGACCGCGGTAACGAGGATCTGGCTGCCTTCACTGCAGAACGTCCCCTGGAGCGTGTCACCCGCGGCGAATGAATAGCGGAAGACCTGCGTGGTCGCGGACGAGTTTGCTTGGCAGGTCGACGGCATGACCATCCCGTAATCGTAGAGTTGCCCGCCCGTCGTCGTACGCAGCTGGAGCGTGGTCGACGAGAGCGCCTCGAGCACGAAGCCATTGCCCGAATAGAGAGTGAAGGGCCCAGTGCCGAAGACCCCAAAGGTGATCGCTGGTGGCGTGTACGTGCCAGCCGGGCCTGTGGCGCCGGTGGCGCCGGTGGCGCCGGTGGCGCCG
This sequence comes from Polyangiaceae bacterium, assembly GCA_046351325.1. Taxonomy (GTDB): domain Bacteria; phylum Myxococcota_A; class Polyangia; order Polyangiales; family Polyangiaceae; genus Xiheicaenibacterium. The sequence goes on from JAXLYR010000005.1 coordinate 63,951, forward strand.
GTGGGGCCCGTGGGCCCCGTCGGACCAATGGGGCCTTGTGGGCCTGTCGGACCTGTCGGCCCCGTGGGGCCCGTGGCACCTACAGCACCGTCAGCGCCAGCGGGGCCGATGGGACCTGTGGGGCCGGTCGCTCCCTGCGGGCCGGGGTCACCCTGAATCCCCTGCGGACCAACGAGGCCAGTCGGGTCGCCGACCCACTGTCCGTTCTCGTCGATGACTGTCGTGCCATTGATGGATAGTGAGTTGGGGGTGATGTCGCCATTGACGTTCCCGGCGACAAGAGCGTAAGGCACGCTGCCCACGGGCGCGCGCGGGGTCATCTCCGCGTCGGCCCCGACTTTCACGCCGAGATAGCGGGTCGAGCCGTCGAAGACCGTCGTGTCAAAGGCGGTCTCGGTGCCGAGCTGCACCGAGAAGTATCCGTCCTCGAACGTGATGTCGTGGGTCTCGGTCCAAACGGCTGCCCCGTTCGTCGGGGCGTCGTAAATGGTGAACACGAGCGTCAGCGTCTGGTTGAGCGGGGCCCCCTCTGCGTCGTAGAGGCGCCCCTGATCCGTAATCGTCGCGGGCACGTCGGCGTAAGCAGTCGAGGTCGCCAGCGCGGCCGCGCCAGTGATGAAGGTTGCGAAGAGAGAGACATAGCGTCGCGACGCATTCGTGCCGTTCATCATGGTAGGCTCCCGTTAGCACCCTGAAGTCCGCTCTGCATGCGGTAGCTCGAGGACCGCATCGTGTTCTGGTTGGGAGACGACTGTCCCAACGTGAAGGACATCGTGTAGTTCGCGCTCTTCGCTACGATGCCGGCGTTGACCATGTCCATCCCTGGATGGCCCTGGTCAGTTGGAGTGGAGCCCCCTGCGCCACCCACTCCCCCCGAACCGCCTTGTTGTCCGCCCGCTCCCCCCGAACCACCTTGATGGGTGCCGCCGCCACCCGAGTTCGAGCCACCCGCCCCCGTTCCTCCCTGGCCGCCCGGGTTGGCCGTGTCATCAGAACACGACAACGCACCCATTACGACGAGGAGGCCGAGCCAGCGCGTGAACCCAGCGGAGCGACAGGGCGCAGCCCTACTCCGAAGTCGGTGTTCCCACGTCGAATCATCCGCCATGGCTCGACGTTACCTACCCTGAACTTCGAAAGGCAAGGAGGGTTGCGCCGCGCGGGTCTTATTGTCGCGACACTGTCTCTGTGCCGCTATTTCGGAAAACAACGTGAGAACGCAGTGAGCAGGGCGGTCGGCCCACGGAGCCGCAGAGACCGCGTGAGCAAGGCAGCGACAGGGCTCTTGCGACCGTCCAGAATCCGCATCCAGACCTCGCCGTCGGCTTGAACGGCCAGGTCGGCCTCGCCGACGAGCTGATCGGGTGTGACGGTGATTCGCTGGTCGCGGATGACGACTGTGCCCTTCGCCGGGGCGACGCCAGTCAGCTCGAAGTGGTACGTAGCCGAGAGCCCCGCCGCCGCGCGAGGGCTGAAAGACGCGGCGAGCGCGCGCATGAAGTGGCCAGGAGACTGTGCTCGCAGGCCGTTCTTCACGATCTTTACGACCTTGTGTGGGAACCGTCGCCGCACCGCTGCCTCGGCGTCGGACCCGGCGACGACGTAGACAGTCTCCTCTCTTCGACGCAGCGGCTCTACGACCTCGCGAACGTGGTCACCCTTGTTCTCGAGGTAGGGACCCAGCACGTCCGAACCCGCCGGGCAAACAGCCATACAATATGCGGCCTTGTAATTCGGCCCGTACGCGAGCGATTGCCACATCGACGCCGACTCTGCGTCACTCACCTTCTCTCGGTATTCGTGCGCGTCGTCGCTCTCGACGATGTTCTCCACCCAGTCGGTGAAGCCGCTCATGAACTCGCGATAGTTGTGAGTATAGCAAGCGAGGGCGTCGAACTCGCCGCTCGCCCGGACCGCCCCGACGGGGCAGGCCGCGACGCAGAGGTTACAGCCTATACAAGGCTGATAGTCGAGCGGACGTGGCAGCGCGTCGACCTCCGCGGCGAGCAATATGGACCCCAACAGAATGAAGTTTCCGAAGCGGGGGTGAATGACATTGCGGTGTAGACCCATCTTGCCGAGTCCGGCGGCCTCCGCTACACGCTTGTGCGACACGATGAACGCGCGCTCGGGGAAGCGGCTCATCTCCATCGGGAAGGCCATCGCTGGGTTGATCGCGCGGACGCCGCGCTCCTCGAGCGCGCGCACGATCCGCCGAGCGACGTCGTCTACTGCGTGCCCGACCTGGTGAAACTCGACGTTCGCGACGCTGCGCGTGGGGCTGCGGACGTCCTCGCGATTCATTCGTAAGACGATCGCAAGGACCGTCTTCGCCGCAGGGAAGGCGTCCAGAATGAAGGGCCGGTCCTCCGCCAACGCGACATCGTCGACGGACGCCACCCCGGCGTCGTCCGCGCCGAGCGAGATCGCGAGGGCGCGGAGCTCGTCCGCGCGCAGCGGCGCAGCAGCGGATCGTTGGACCGCGCGAGCCCGGATGACGTCAGGGTGCTCACGCTCGGTTTTGGAAAGCGCCATTCGACCTCCATTGGATGACAACTATAATTCCATCGCGCGCGCCAAAGCGCTACGCGAGCAGCTTGCGCGCTATGCGTCGGCCGACAGTGAGCACTCGCTTCGACGCGGGGCCGTCGCCGAGCGCGCGCGACAGCACGAGCGCGCCTACGAGCACGCTCGCCACACCAATGGCTTCGTCCGTCATTGACTCTTTGACCGCGGTCGTCCCGGACAGACTGGACATGAAGCCGCGCGCCGCGCGCTCGAGCGCGGCCTGCACTGGACCGCTCTGCCGCGGGGCCTCGGCGCCGAGCGCCGCGACTGGACACCCGTGGCCTGGGTGGTCGCGGTGCTGTTCGCTGAGGTAGCGATCGATGTACTGGCCCACTGCGTCCGCGCCAGTCGTCGACCCCCTCAGCCGCTCGCTCACGTCCTCGGCTGCGCGCCCGATCGCAGCAGCGACGAGATCATCCCGGCTCTGGAAATGTACGTAGAACCCGCCATGGGTGAGGCCCAGGCGCCGCATCAGCGCTTGAATGCCGATGCCCGCGAGCCCGTGCTCGCGATAGGCGCTCGCTGCCTCGTCGACGATGCGCGCGCGCGTAGCGTCCTTGTGTCCATCGGGGTAGCGCGCCATTTACATGATGGTCATCATTCAACGGCCGCGTGTCAAGCCTGAGTTGCTTCGGCTGCCGTTCGCGGCCTCACTCCCGACGTAGCGACGCAGGCGGGGGAGCCATCGGGGCACCGCGCGCGCATAAGCGATATAGGGCTCGCCGAAGCGACGGCGGAGCCCGGGCTCCTCGAGGGCGATGAAGTAGATGTGATTGACGACTACGAACCCGACCGCCCACGCCCCCGCGCGCCACGACCCGGCCGCGATCGCCACGCCGGCCGCCGCGGCGGCGACGCCCGAGATCATCGGGTTACGAACGTGTGAGAACGGGCCCTCGATCACGAGGGCGTTGGTCGGATTCCAGGGCGCGAGGGTGCCCCTACCACGCCGTGAAAAGAGGACGACTGTCCAAACGACAATCGCCCATCCACTCGCGGCGAGCAAAGCGCCTACAGCGAGCCGAGCAGCCCCCCAATGAGCGTCTTGGCGAGCCAGCAAGATTGGAACGACGAGCCCCGCAGTCAACGGCATCGTCGCGGCGCGCAGGTGGGCTCCTACAGTCGGCGCGCTCGCGTGCTCGTCTCGCAGGCTCATATCGTGAGCTTGCCATACGCGCTCCGTGCCGCGACTCGCATTCGAGCGCGCTCGAACAACGAGACATTCCTGCCGCGACGTTCAATGCTCGGCGGCGCTCACATTTCGCGTGCGGCGCTCAAGCGCGCAGGTAACCGAGCGCGAGCGCGGAGAGCTCGGTGGCCAAGGTCCCGTCGCCAATCGACTGCGGGTATCGCTCGATCGCGGCGTGTGTGAGGAGGTCAATCGCACGAACCACGAGCAGCGCCGTGAGCGCCGGGGTGTGCGTCCGCACCTGGCCAGCGCGCTCGATCAAGAACGCAGTGACAGCGGCGCCCGCGCGCTCGTCAATGGCGGCTTGGATTGAAGGCGCCGCGCCGACTTCGTCGAGGCCGAGCGCGAGCACCTGGTGCAGCGGGTCAGCGTGCGCCGCGACCATCCGCTCGACGACTGCGCGCACCGCGACCTCCAACGGCTCCTCCCTCACCTCCAAGAATGTACGCTCCAAAGTGGCGAGCGCCTCAGCCGTATGTCGCTCGGCGAGCGCGACGAGGAGCGCATCTTTGCTCGGGTAATATTGGTAGAGCGAGCCGACGCTGACCCCCGCGCGCCGCGCGATCGCGTTCACGCTCGCCTTGGCGAAGCCACGCTCGCGGAGCGTCTGCGCGCTCGCCGCGAGGATGGCGTCGACGGTCACCGAAGCGCGCTCTTGCTTCGGCTGCTTCCGCGGGCTCGCCCTCGACTTGCGTGTACCCATGTGAGGACAAGATACCTGTCTACTCGCCACTCGGGGGACTACGTGTCCGTCGTGCGAGAGATTGCTCCCCATCGTCAGCTTGAACGCATAGCAATGCCAGCCGTGTTCGCATACCATCCAGGCGTGGCCCCCGAGACTCACGAGACGCGCTACGTCAGTGTAGACGGTACCAACGTCGCGTATCAGGTCTTCGGTAAAGGCCCGCTCGACCTGGTCTTCTTCGCCGGCTCGTTCAATCACGTCGACGTGTGGTGGGACCACCCCATCCCAGCCGGCTTGTTGCGCGCGTTCGCGAGCTTCAGTCGGCTCATCCTCTTCGACCGTCGTGGTACAGGTGCGTCTGATCCTTTGCCCACGATGGAGGTTCCGCATTGGCGCACATGGACGGCAGACCTCGGAGCGGTCCTCGATGCTGTAGGGGCACACGAGGCCGCACTGTTTGCTTCGCTCGACGCAGGGCCACCCGCGCTCGCGTACGCTGCTGCACATCCGGAGCGGGTGACAAAGCTCGTTCTGTTCAACACATCAGCGAGGCTCCGTCGGGCGGCGGACTATCCGTGTGGGCTGGAAGACGAGGTGGCTGATCGACTCTTCGATTCGCTGTCGCAGGGTTGGGGCACAGAAGCAGTAGCCAAAATACTCTATCCGGATCGCGGTGACGATTCGGACTTTTTGCGCTGGAACGCGAGATACCAACGCGCGAGCTGCAGTCCAGGCCGAGCGCGAGCGTTCGCCCGAGCTTGGTTCGACATCGACGCACGTGACATCGTGTCCCAGGTCACGACCCCGACTTTGGTCATCCAACGGGAGCACAATGCCATAATACCCGAAGCCCAAGGCCAATGGCTCGTCCGTCACTTGAGCAACGCTGTCTATTCAGTCGCTCCGGGCAGCGGTGGGCTGTTCTCCAGGGATGTCAGCGACGTGATTGACCAGGTTTGCCGCTTCCTCACAGATCAACCCTATCACCCGCCAACGATTCGCCCAGTTGTCGCGAACGCCCCGAGCGTCGCAGGACACTGCTGTTTACGGCTTCTCGGGCGTGGTGGGATGGGTGAGGTGTGGGAGGCAGTTCACGAGGCGACCGGCGCGCGCGTCGCAGTAAAGGTGCTTGGTCTGCGCGCGACGCCGGCGCTACGCAAGCGTCTGGAGCGGGAAGCAGAGATGACTCGGGCGATGCAGCACCCTGCGGCGGTTCGCGTCCTCGAACTCGCGCAAACCAACGACGGCTCCCCTGCGATCGTGATGGAGCTTTTGGAGGGGGAGACTTTGGCAGAGAAGCTCGCCCGCGACGGACCAGCAACCAACGAGGAGGCGGTGTCGCTGCTGCTGCCGATCGTCTCTGCGATTGGATCAGCGCACGCGCTCGGGATCGTCCATCGAGACCTGAAACCCGCAAATGTCTTTCTGGAGCGTCAAGGTACTCAGCTGCGCGCGCGTCTCCTCGACTTTGGCATTGCCAAAGCGCTCAGGGAGGATGGCGACACGACCCGGCTCACCGCGAGCGGCGTACTGATTGGAACCCCCTCTTACATGGCACCCGAGCAGCTCTTCGGGGACCCAACCGACCACCACGCCGACATCTGGGCGCTCGGCCTCATAATCTATGAGACGCTCACGGGTACGCTCCCGGCAGGGCAGGTGCTCAAGCTGGCAATGGGACCCGCCCAATGGGATCCACGTGAACGCACACCCACAGTACCCGCTGATTTAGCGGTGATAGTCGCTCGGATGCTCACCGCGGACCCCTCCGGACGACCGGACATGTACGAGGTGTTTCGAGCGCTCGCGGAACATGGCCCCGAGAAAGGCGCCGCCCCCGACTTCGATCCACCTGGGTCCCGCGCATTCCTGCTCGCGCGAACTTTGGCTGCTGCCGGTTGCGACTCACCCTGAACTCCTGTCGACAAATCAATACGGCTGCGCGTTTCACCCGTTCGACCTCCTGTCACGACTCGCGTAGTCTGGCGACTATGAGCAAGTCTCGATCGACTGCTTCCAGGCCTTCCTCCCAGCTCCTCGCCGCCGCGATGATTGTGAGCGCCGCGGCCTGCGCACCGGCCACGCCCCCGCCTTGTACCTGTGATTGCAAGTGCGCGACCCCCACGCCTTCGAGCAGAGAGCCCGTGAGCTCTTCGGCACCTGCTACGCCCGATCAGGCCAAACCGCCAGTCGAGCACGCCGCGCCCGAGGTCGACACCACGCCGGGGGTGCTCGGCTACAAGGAGCTCTGGCGGGCGAAGCCGACTGGCTGGGCGCATGGTTCGCTCATCACCCCGAGCGGTGACCTCGCTGTAAGTGCCAGCGGTACGCTGACCATCTATGCTCGCCACGACGGCAGCGTCCTCGAGTCGAGCGCCGTCTGCGACGCCGAGGGCCCCCGCGCGATGACGCTATTGGGGTCCAAACTCTATATCGCCTGCAATGACCAGGTCGTCGAGCTGAGCCTCCCCGGCTTGAGCGCGAGGACGGTGCTGAGCGGCGTGCTGAAGTCGAGCAGCAACCTCTTCAGGGAAGCGGCGTTCGGCGGCGGGACACTGGTCTATGTTCACAACGACGGAAACATAGAGGTCTATGCGACGAAGACCTGGAGTTTGGTCCGAACGGAGAAGGGTAAGGCCCAGACGTTCTCACCGACAGTCACCGTCTCTGGGGACGGCGCGCGCTTCGCCGTGTCCAGTCGCGATCAACCGCTGCAGCTCTTCGAGAATGGCAAGAGCACGTCGATCGGCACTTTGGTGGGCTTCGCCTTCAGTCCTGACGGACAGCGAGTCTTCGGCTCCTCGGCGTCGTTTCGCGCGGGGGAGCTCACGCTCAAAGCAAAGACCGTTCGCGACCTGATGGAGACCGGGTCCTGGTTGACCGCTGCCACCTATTTCGACAAAGACCTGCTCGCCGTCGCCGGCTCTGACGGGCTCTCCGTCCTCGAGCTCGGCACGGGCAAGCAGCAGGCCCTCGCCAACATGACGGCAGAAACCTTGGCCGTGAGCGCGGACGGGAACCTCATTTGCAGCGCCGACCGGGGCGACACCGTCGCGTGCTTCGCGAGAGGTACCATCGCCAAGTCGACCTATCGCTGAGGGCGCTGCACGCAACGTGGCGCCCGCAGGGTGCAACTCCAAAGCACGGGCGGGTTCGGCCGAAACACCGAGGTAGCGCTCTTTTTGTGTTGGAACGACGAGTGCAGTGCTGCCCTGTTCGTGAGCCACCCACGACATGTAGAGTCTCGCCGCAAGGGACACGAAGAGCCGCGACCACCCGTCGTGATGGTCACCTGTCCGTCGTGCGGTGGGGGTGTCCGCGACGCCGAGCTCGGTGAGCGGACGCGCTGTACTTACTGCGGGACGGACCTGCACCTGCCGACAGTCGAGTTCCCCGAGTCGGAGCCGGCCCCCCCTCCGTCGACTCCACCTGCTGAGTCCAGGCCCGCCCGAGCCAAGGCACAGGACTCGAAACCCCCAGGGTTCCTGCTTGTTCTGGCGGCGGGCTGCGTGGTCTTCCTCGTCTATGAGCTCTTCGCGACGGACGACGTGACCGCGTCCAAATCTCCCTCACCAGAGCAACATGCCATTCCCAATGGGGGCGCCGAACGCGCAGACTGCATGGTTGGTTGTTACAATCCTTGTCTGAACATCAAGGACACCAACGAGATGGTCGCCTGCACGAACAAATGTACCGACAAGTGTCGCCACGTGGGCCGAGGCTCGTCCACGGAGTGTCGCTCCCGCTGTGACTCGCTCTGCCAGGGCGCTCCCGACGCCACTTCGCGCGCGGCGTGTTTGTCCGGCTGTTCGAGTGATTGCCAGTGACTGCCCTCAGCCGCTGATGGTGAACATCAGCGCCAAGTTCCGGTCTAGGGCGTCCGCGTCGAACCATTGGTCGCGATCGGCGTAGTAGTCGACGACCGCCGCCGCGAGCTTCTCGAACTCCTCCCTCGAGCCGGCTCGACTGTCGTCCCTGTCTGGCGCCAGCTCCTTCAATGGTCGATAACGCCAGGCGCGCTCGGGCGTCCGCTCGTCGGCCATGGCGTCGGTCATGTACTGTCGAATGAGCTCGGGCTCGTGCGAGGAGAAGGTGGGGAGACCGAACCAATCTGTCAGGAGGTCACCATTCACATAGACAGTCTGCCCGACGTGGGAGCCACCACCGGCGGCGTCGATGCTGATGGGGTCCGTGGAGATGAGTACGCGAAAGGCCGCGGGGTGCTCCGCGTCGAGGAGCCGATCGACGATCTCCGGGTCTGTCACGTAGCGCGCGTTCTGGTCGAAGGAGACGATGGGATCCTCGTAGAAGAACGTCGACTCCAGCCGGTTCGTCAGGGCCTCGGCCCACTGTAGCTCACCGGCCCGCGGGGCGCCGAACGTCATGAGCTTGAGCTCCGTCCAAGGCCAATCGACGAGCGAGGCAGGCATGCCCTCACCGGCGCCTCCCGGACCGAACTCACCCCCGAGGAGCACGGCGCTGGCAAAATGCTGGGCGAGCGCGCCACCCAGGCTATGTCCAGTTACATAGATGTTCGTCGGAGCCTCGCCGTTCTTGAGCTCTGCGACCTTCGAGAGCGCCAAGAACACCGCCGGCAACATCGATTGCATGGAGCGGGAGAAGCCACGCGCCACCGCGCCCGTCTCGGTGATATCGCCGACGCCGTCGGCCGCGCTGACGAAGCGAAAGCCGAGGTCCGTGATCCAATCGGGGTTCCCGTAAGCCGATTGGGTGCTGAGCGCGCCGGCGACCGCGCGCACCGCCGACCCGCTCCGACTGCCGCGAAAGCTGACGTGCACGTCGTAGCCCGAGCCAGTGTGGCGCAAGAGCACGAAGCCCATGAGGCTCTGTGAGGCAGGTTGACCTGGCTCGCCCTTGTCGCCAGTCCCGCCCTCGAAGGCGATCAGGACGTCGGCCGCGTCGGGGTCGGCGTCGTCACGGCGCAGCGGAACTGCCTCGACGAGGACGTCCGTCTCCTCCCCGCCGTTTTGCCGATAGCTGACATACACTTCAGCGATGCGGCCGGTAATGAGCCTGGGGGTCAGGTACTCCGTCCATTCCCCCGAGGCGTCCATGATGGCGTCGCTCCACGGATGGATCAGCGAGTAGTTGTAGAGGATGGGGTCATGCGACTTGTTGTTCGGGAAGCCGCCGAGCGCCCCCGGCCCGCGATAGGCATCCAGCGTCGTGACACCGGCCTGCGCCGCTGCCTGTCCCTTCATCCATTCGCGGACACGCTGCATGAACTCCGCCCGATCCAACCCAATCCCGTTGCTCCTGTCCTCGTAAAACGGGTCGAATGGCCAGACGAGCGACTGGCAGTGAAGCTGATAAGCGAGGATCGCGAGATCGAGGTGAAAGACGAGGGGATGATAAGGGAATGACCCGAGCTTGGCCGGCGCTGGGATGCAATCGCAGAGCAGCGGGTCGCAGGCGGGTAGGAGCGCCACGCCGAGCGCCTGCACGATGACGCCGAGCGCTCTGCGCCGGCTCGTAGCTGCCATTACCCGGTTGCTCAAAACCGATACCCCATGAACAAGAGCGGCATCCCGACAGCGCTGCTCAAATAGTACTCTCCCACGTAAGCGTTCGTGGTCCCGTGATAGTTCGGCGTCACGGAATAGCCGATGAGCGGCACTGTCAACCCCATGGTGAAGCCGCTCTCGAACGTGTGGTGCATCCCGACCGCCAGACCGAAGCCGAAGACATGCGCAGTCGGGTAGTCGCAGGCGCTGCACGCGCTTGCAACCCCCATCAGGTTGACGTGCGCGAGGATGTCTATTTTGAGCTCGGGGGTGCTCGCCAAGAACGGGAGTGTCACCCCCATACCGGCCGAGAATCCCCAGAGCCGCCCTGAAAGCGCGGCCGGGAACACGACAGACCCGCTCAGATAAGCGCGGAAGAGACCGACGTCCGCGTCGAGCATCAACCCCGGCAAGAAGCTGACGTTCAGCCCGAACTGGCGGTTCGCTGCGATGTGACCCAGCGCCGCGACCTCGCCTCGCGGGACATTGCGGACGACAGAATCCCTGCCGACGAGCGTAAGGGTGTCGGCCGTAAAGGCTTGTAGTCGACCGGTCTCCTCACCGCCGTCGCGGAGCCGCAGGCGCACGCCGTCGCCCATGGCCTGCGACAGATCGGCGTCGCTGACGGCGGGCGGAGACACGAGCCGCAGCTCGACCAGCTCCACGCGCTGTAGGACAGTCCGGTTCGAGGCCCCCGCGGAGAGCGTGACGTCGTCGCGTGTGACCGCGACGAGCCGACCCGAGCGCTGGGAGCCATCACGCAGTCGCAGCGTGACCTCACCGCCGAGCACCGCGCGCAGCGCGGACTCGGGTACAGCGGCGTCAGTCGAGGGAGGCGCCTGTGGGGTGGCGCCCTCGGCGAGCGCGCCGCGTGCGTAAAGCGCGACCGCGAGCGAGGCCGCGACGCTCAGCACACCGAGGACACCGCGCCCCGTTCGGCGCAATAGCGCGCTCATGACGACAATCGCCGGCAGCTAATCGACATTATCCTGGCGCCGAGGACACCAGAGTCGAACAACCGAGTCAAGAAAAGGGCTGGCTACCTGCTAGTTCTGGATGGTGGAGTCACGGCGCGCGCCGTCTCTCGCTCGGAAGAGACGCTGACTGGATTGTTCTCGGAGGCCTCACGGTCTGACCACTCCCCTGTTGGACGAGCCAAGGCGACTCACCCAATGGGCGTAGGCGATTCACGCGTCGGTCGAAAACAGCACCGCGCGCTTGGCTTTTGCCGCGCGGGCGAAGAACTCGGGGAGCCCCCCGTAACAAGCCCACGTATACTCGAAGTCCTCCTCCGTCAGGGGCTGACCATAGGCCTTCGCGTCCAGGGCAAAGTAGCGCGCGTGAAGCCATTGTCGTGTAACGCTGGGCAACGCGGCGGCGACCTCGGCGACCTGATGCGGCTCGAGATAACACGCAGTGTAGTCCTCGCCCGCGTCGAGCGGGCGACCACCCAATACGGCATACGCCAGCGGAAAGGGCCCGGTGGCGTAGAGGAGTCGCCCGTCTGTCAGGCATCTATGTAGGGCGTCCCAGGCCTTGTCCAGCTCGAATGACCACCGGTCACTGTCGAGGTACTTTTCCTCGAGGGTGTCGAAGATGAACTCGACCAGTTCCTCCGCATCATCGATCGCGAGGAGTCGTTTCGCGTCAACTGCTGAGAGGGCCATGTGGACGCCGCGGGATGACATGTCACGAGCCTAACCCGACCGCATCACTCCTTGAAGAACGATTGCCGCGCGTGACCAAGTTCCTCGACTGCTCCACCGCGGCAGTGGTTCTGAACACGCTTCAGAATGCGATGCGGGTAAGACGCACAGCGAGCACCATTCACCGCGATGAAGCATCTGGCCTGACAATTACCTCTAGGGCTTGGACTCGTCTTGTCAGGTAGTGTGTACTGTAGAGCATTCTCTGGGACTGCGGCTCCGGCTCCTTCGACACTCCAACTCCAACGACGATTCGGCTGACCTGGATCTCCGCTGTTACCAACTTGTCCACATATGGACTAGCCGCGGCGGCCTCGAACGTTTCAAACGCGGTGTGTGCAATGGTCCTGAACCTCTCGATGGCGTACCCAATTCTCTCTGGTGGCTTTTTTTGAGGTCCTCAAACGTAGCGGGCAGCGGTTTTACGCGCTGGGTCGTCTCTTACTTCGGTGCGCAGCGGTAGCAGGCCCGCACCGGGAGGGCGTCGAACGGCGCGTGCCGGGCCTCGAGGACTTTGAATCGCCTGGTGAGGAGCGCTTGCATCTCTGCAGGGGTCCACCGATGAAGATGGTAGTGCGCGCCGCCGTATTCGCCTGAGGCCGGGCCCATGATTAGGCTGGATAGCGGAGCGCGGCGCGCGGCGCTCTTGAGGCGATCGATGAGGGGGTCGTTCGGGACGGTGATCGCGGCGACGCCTGTGGGGCGCAGCAGTCGGGCGATGGCGGCGAGGATGCGCTCCGGGTCTTCGGTGTGTTCGAGGACCTCGGTGCAGACGATGCGATCGAAGGACTTGGGGGGGAAGTCGGCGCGATCGATCTCGGCGTGGACATAGGTGACCTCGTCGCCGAGGCGCGCGCGGGCTTGCTCGAGATAGCGATTCGAGACGTCGAGTGCGACGCGGCGTGCTTTGGGGAACATGGCGAGGACGTGCCCGCCGCCTGCGCCGATGTCCAAGAGATCGAGCCCCGCGGCGTCGCCGATGAAGGCCCTCAAGATGCCGAGTCGGCGCGCCTCGATCCAGCGGATGGGCAGTGGGGAGGACGCATAATAGGCGTCGATGGGGTGTTCGATCGCGAGGCGATCGTTGAGGGCCGCGACGGCGGGCTCGACGCGGGTCATCGCCGTAATACGAAGTCCGCGGGCGCCGGCGCGCCGCGCTGGAAGTCGACCGCGGCGGACGAGACGACCGGGACGTGTTTACCGGTCTTTGTGAGCTCGAGGCGCTCGACCACCTGGACGGTGATTGGGGTCTCGCGACCGAGGACCTCGTGCAGGGTCTCGAGGATTTCGTCCATCGCCGATTGGGAGAAGCGCCCTGCCTTGACCACGAGCAGGCGGATGCTGCCGTCGGGGTCCTGGAGGACCTGGTATCGCCTTATCGCGTAGTCGAAGTCACGCAGGTAATGGGCGAAGAAGGTGCCCGGGAGATACGCGCCATTCGCGCCGCGTACGATGGATTGGACACGCCCCTCGACGTCGCCGATACGGGGTAGTCCGCGACCGCACGCGCAGGGTAGTTCGGGCATGGCAATGGCGAGATCGCCAATGCGATAACGCAGGAACGGCAGGCTCGTGTTGTGGAGGTCGGTGATGACGACCTCACCCAGCTCGCCGGGTTTTGCGGGCTCGCCGTCGCGCAGGAGCTCGACGATATAGGACTCTGCGACGACGTGGTGCCCGTCGTGGGCCTCGCACTCGTAGGCAATGCCGGAGAACTCCCGACTACCGTATTTGTCGAACACGCGTGCCCCGAACGCGGCCTCGATGAGGGCGCGCGAGCGCGCGGGCAGCGTCTGCGCGCTGGTCATTACGGCGCCGACATGGAGTGCGCTGGGCGCGCTGCTCTCCACGTGACGGGCGAGCAAATCGAGGGCCTCGGCGTAGCCGTCGAGCAGCGTCGGACGGACGCGCGCGATGGTCTCGAGGGCCGCGCGGATGTTCGCGTCGCCGAGTTCGAACACGGGGACGAAGGTGCGGTTCGAGAGCGCGGCGTCGAGGCGCTCTCGCTTCGCCTGATCGGGAGTCAGGCCGAGGGTTTGATGCCAGAGTCGCACCGTCGGATCGCCGAAGCGATAGCCCGTCCACTCCTGAGAGCGGAGCGTGGCCGCCCAGCGGACCTCGAGCTGACGGCGGTCCGCATAACAGACGAAGGGCTCGCCGGTGGAGCCGCTCGTCGTGACACGCAGCATCTGATTTTTGTCGTGGTTCTCGGCGAGGATATCGAAATAGAGGTTCTCGCGAATATCGGACTTGGTAAGGAGCGGGAGCTTCGCGAGGTCGGCCTGAGAGCGGATGTCGTCCGGCGTGAGGCCGAGCGCCTGCATGCGGCGCCGATAGTAAGGAACATTCCTGTAAGCGTGACGCACGAGCCGACGCAGCCGCTCGTCTTGGAGGTCGCGGAGCGCCGCCGTCGAGAGGTGCTGACTGCGGAGCAGCGCCTCGTAATGGCGCTCGACGTCGCGTGTGATCATCCAGTGGGTCTGGTTGAACGTGGCCATATAGGCGCGCCAGCGGGCCGAGCGTTGCCCGGTCTCCGGAACCGGTGCGGGCGCAGGCTGCGCCTCGACACCGTGATAGGCCCACGCGGCGTGGCCGAGATCGACGAGGCTCTTGGCGCTCGCCTTCCACGCGCCGGCGCCCGCGAGGAAGCTCGTGCCCTGGCGGCGCTGCTCGAACAGCGTCTCGATTTCTTTATAGGCGTAACCCTTCGCGTGGGCCGCCACCATGATGAAGCTCTGCCAATAGAAGTAGCGCCCGCGATAGGACAATAGGTCGGCGAAGACCTCGCGGCTGCACATGACGAAGCCGCTTTTGTTGTCGCGCAGCCTCATCCCGAAGACGCCGTTCAACAGGGCATTGAAGCCGCGGCTGAGGGTATATCGCTCGTCGCGCCGGCGACCGACCGGGCTGCGAAAACCCTGGACGATGTCGACGCTGGACTCGAGGAGGGTGCGGCGCAGGCGGAGCAGATCCTCGGGCTGATATTGGAGGTCAGCGTCGATGGTCGCGACGAGGCGCCCGCGAGCGTGCTGCGCCCCCGAGCGCCAAGCCTCGGCGATCCCCCGGTTCGAATGGTGGAATACGCCGCTCACGCGATTCGGATATTCGAGCTCGAGCTCCCGAATGACCGCGGCCGTGTCGTCGGTCGAGCCGTCGTCGACCAGGACGACCTCACCGTGGAAGCCGCCGCGGTCGAACACTGCGATCAGCCTGGCCGCGAGCTCTCTCAGGTTGAGAGCCTCGTTGAGGCACGGCGCGATCACGCTGAGCTCGACGGCCTCGGCTGGCGCCATGTGGCCGCATGGTACATCGGGCCGATCCGTGCGGCGTCGAGAGTTGCTTCGCGATTAGGCACCGGTTAGACACGGGGCCCCGAAACACAGGAGTTCGCATGAGCGGCCATTCGAAATGGGCCACGATCAAGCACAAGAAGGCTCTCGTCGATGCGAAGCGCGGCAAGATCTTCACGAAGGTGATCAAAGAGATCACGGTCGCCGCGCGCATGGGTGGTGGTGACCCCGGCGGCAACCCGCGCCTGCGCAAAGCCGTCGACGACGCCAAGGCCCAGTCCATGCCGATGGACACGATCAAGCGCGCGATCCAGCGCGGCACGGGCGAGCTCGAGGGCGTCAACTACGAGGAGATCGTCTACGAGGGCACGGGGCCGTCCGGCACCTTGTTCATGATCGAGGTGATGACCGACAACCGGAACCGCACCGTCGCCGAGATCCGCAAGGTCTTCGAGAAGCGCAACGGCGCGCTCGGCGCCGGCGGTACCGCGGCGTGGGCCTTCGAGCGCAAGGGGATGATCGTCATCCTGAAGGGCAACGCGACCGAAGATCAGCTGATGGAGACGGCAGTCGGCGCTGGCGCGGACGACTACAGCGACGCGGGGGACGAGTGGCAGATCGTCACCGAGCCCGGCGCGCTCGACGGTGTTCTCAAGGCCCTCGAGGCCGCGAAGATCACGGTGAAGTCCTCGAACCTGACCTTCTTGCCCAAGACCAAGCGTGAGGTCTCGGGCCGTGACGCCGAGCTCTGCATCGACCTCGCGGACGTGCTCGACGATCACGACGACGTGCAGAACGTCTACAGCGATTTCGATGTCAGCGACGAGGAGATGGCTCGGATCGACGGCGTGTAGAATGCCGAGAGACCGATGACCACGGAGCGCCCCGTCGAAGAAGAGGCGATCGAGCCTGCTCCGAGCAGCGAGATCGCCTTCGTCCCCGAGCCGCAGGTCGACACGCCGGCGGCGGGTCCGCGCGGGGTGGTCTCGGCGATTTCCTACACAGCGCGCACGGCGGGCCTCATCCGCGGGACGCGCGCGCTCTTGAAGGTCAACCAGACGACGGGGTTCGATTGCCCCGGCTGTGCGTGGCCCGACCCTGATCCGCGCGAGCGCTCGGTCGCGGAGTTTTGCGAGAACGGCGCGCGCGCCGTCGCCCACGAGGCCGACAAGCGCGTGCTCGATCGCGCGATGTTCACGAGCACGGACGTCACGACGATCGCGCTCGCGAGCGACCACGAGCTCGAGCGCTTGGGTCGCATCGGCGAGCCCTACATCAAGCGAGCCGGCAAGAGTCGGTACGAGCCGATCAGCTACGACGAGGCCTTCAAGATCGCGGCGAGCGCGCTGAAGGAGCTCGCGTCCCCGAACGAGGCCGCGTTCTACACGTCGGGCCGCACGAGCAACGAGGCCGCGTTCCTCTATCAACTCTTCGTGCGCGCGTTCGGGACCAACAACCTGCCCGACTGCAGCAACATGTGTCACGAGTCGAGCGGCAAGGGCCTCGGCTCGACGCTCGGGATCGGCAAGGGCACCGTCACCCTGCACGACTTCGAGAAGGCGGATCTCATCCTCGTCATCGGGCAGAACCCCGGGACGAACCATCCGCGCATGCTCATCTCGCTGGTCGACGCTGCGGCACGCGGCGCGAAGATCGTGAGCATCAACCCGTTGTACGAGCGGGGCCTCGCGTCGTTCGCTCATCCGCAGCGCCTGCGCGGGATGCTCGGCGTGGGCGCGCCCGTGTCGACGCACTACGTCCGCGTGCGGATCAACGGCGACGTCGCCCTCCTGAAGGGCGTGATGCGGATGATCTTCGACCTGGACGACAAGCGGCGTGCCGCGGGTGAGCCGGGCGTCATCGATCGCGCCTTCATCGCGGAGCACAGCATCGGCTTCGACGATCTCGAGGCCTCGATTCGCTCGGTGGACATGGGTCGGCTCGAGCGCGACAGCGGCATCGATCGCAAGACGATGCGCGAGCTCGCCGAGCTCTACTGCGCGAGCGAGCGCGTGATCGCGTGCTGGGCGATGGGCCTCACGCAGCACAAGAACGGCGTCGCGAACGTCCGCGAGATCGTGAACCTGCTGCTCCTCCGCGGGAACGTCGGCAGAGACGGCGCTGGCGTGTGCCCCGTGCGCGGACACAGCAACGTGCAGGGTGATCGCACAGTCGGCATCCACGAGGCTCCGAGCGAGGCCTTCCTCAAGAAGCTCGAGGAGGGCACAGGCGTGCATGCGCCACGCGAGCACGGGCTCGACACGGTCGCGACCATCAGCGCCCTCGAGGAGGGCCGCGTGAAGGTCTTCATCGCGATGGGCGGGAACTTCGTGGCCGCCGCGCCCGACACCGATCGCACCGCGCGCGCCCTCGCCAAGACGAAGCTCAGCCTCCACGTCGGAACGAAGCTCAATCGCACGCACCTCTCGGTGGGCGAGACCTCGATTCTTTTACCGTGTCTAAGTCGCAGCGAGCGCGACGAGCCCGCGGGGCACGGCGGCAAACATCGGTTCGTCACGGTCGAGAACTCGATGGGGATCGTCCACGCGAGCGAGGGTCGCCTCTCACCCGTCGTCGACGGCCTGCGCAGCGAGCCCGAGATCGTCGCAGGCCTCGCGCACGCGACGCTCGGCGACGAGCCGGTGCGGTGGCGCGAGCTCGCGGAGGACTACGATCTCATCCGCGACCTCATCGAGAAGAGCGTCGCTGGCTTCGAGCGATACAACGCTCGGGTGCGTGAGCCCGGCGGCTTCTACCTGCCGAACGGCCCGCGCGAACGACGCTTCACCACGAAGTCGGGGAAGGCGCATTTCACCGTGCAGGACCTGCCTGAGAACGATCTCACGCCGGACCAGCTGCTGATGATGACCATCCGCTCGCACGATCAGTTCAACACGACGGTCTACGATCTCGACGATCGGTATCGCGGCATCCGCGGTGAGCGCCGCGTGATCCTCATGAACGCCGAGGACATGCGCGAGCGCGGCCTCGAGGATGGGGCGCTGCTCGACATCACCAGCCATTTTCGCGGCGAGGAGCGCACGGTCACGGGGTTCAAAGCCGTCTCGTACGACATCCCGCTCGGCTGCGCGGCGACCTACTTCCCCGAGACGAACCCCCTCGTCCCGCTCGAGCATCACGCCGACGAGAGCCACACTCCCGCGTCGAAATCCGTGGTGATCACGGTCTCGCGCTCGTGAGCGAGCCGGGGAGCGGCGCGCGCACTGCCCGCGTCACCGCGCTCGCCGACGCGATCTCGAGCGAGCGCGACGACGTCGTCGCCGAGGAAGAACCGCTCGAAATCCAGGTAAACGGCGTCTCCTGTGCGGTCGTGATGCGGACGCCGGGGCACGACGAGGAGCTCGCGCTCGGGTTCCTCGTCACCGAGAGGATCGTGAAGCGCACCGCCGACGTCGTGTCGCTGCGACATTCGTCCGTCGCGCCCGAGCCTCACGCGGAGGACAACGTGCTCGCGGTCGTGCTCGCGCCGGACGTCGACCCGGCGTTCGGGCGCTTGCGTCGGAACACGTTCGCGTCCGCGAGCTGTGGGATCTGCGGCAAGGCCACCATCTCGGCGGCGCTCGCGTCGGGTGGCCCCGTGAGGAGCTCGCTCGTCGTCGACGTGGAGCTTCTCTACGAGATGCCCACGCGGCTGCGCCAGCAGCAGTCGACGTTCGAGCGCACGGGCGGCCTGCACGCGGCCGCGCTCTTCGACGACGCGGGGCGACTCCTCGTCCTGCGTGAGGACGTCGGCCGGCACAACGCGGTCGACAAGGTGATCGGCTGGGCCGCACGCGAGGGCGCGAGCGCCGAGCGCCTCGTTCTGCTCGTCTCGGGCCGCATCAGCTACGAAATCGTGCAAAAGGCCGCCGCGTTCGGGGTCCCCATCGTCGCGGGGATCTCCGCGCCGACCTCGCTCGCGATCGAGGCCGCCGCAGCGCTCGACGTCACCGTCGCGGGCTTCCTGCGAGGGAAGACGGTCAACGTCTATTCAGCGCCTCGTCGCATCGTCTGCCGCTGAGTCGCGCGCGGCCCGGCTTGTCGCTAGACTGCAGGCGTGCACGGCGAGCACATCGACCGCTACTTCGAGGCGCACGGCGCGCATCAGGAGAGCGCTGCGCACGGTGAGCGGCGCACCTGGATGGTGCTCTCGATCAACATCGTGATGATGATCGCGGAGCTCATCGTCGGCGTGATGAGTGGCTCGCTCGCGTTGCTCGCCGACGGCATCCACATGGCGACGCACGTCGGTGCGCTCGGTCTCTCGGCCGCCGCGTACTTCTTCGCGCGCAAGTGGGCTCGCCACGAGGCCTTCTCGTTCGGCACGGGCAAGATGTACGCGCTCGCGGGTTACACGAGCGCCATCGTCCTCGCGGGCGCCGCGGTGTGGATGGCGGTCGAAGCGGTGTTGCGCCTGGTTCATCCCGGCGAGGTGCACTTCGCCGAGGCGCTGCCCGTCGCGGTCATCGGCCTCGTCGTGAACCTCGTCAGCGCCAAGCTGCTCGACCACGATCACGCGCACGGCGACCACGCGCACGACCACGACCACGACCACGACCACCACGCGCACGACCACGACCACGACCACAAGCTCGCGCATGATCACGATCACGCGCACGACGACCACGCGCACGACCACGACCACGACCACGCGCGACCCGAAAAGACCGAGGCGAGCGATCACAACCTGCGCGCCGCGTACCTCCACGTGGTCGCAGACGCGCTGACGAGTGTGCTCGCGATCCTCGCGATCCTCGCGGGGCGCTACTTCGGGATCGTCTGGCTCGACGCCGTGATGGGCATCGTGGGCGGCGCGATCGTCCTCAAATGGTCGATCGGGCTCGCGAGGAACGCCGCAAAACAGCTCCTCGACGTGTCACCGTCGCTTGTCGACACCGAGACCATCCGACGCGAGCTCGAGGCCATCGACGACGTGCAGGTCGCGGATCTGCACCTCTGGGAGCTCGGCCCGGGCGCGCGCGGCTGCATCGTGAAGGTCGTGACCTCCGCGCCGCGCGACGCGGCGTACTACCGCGACCTCATCAAGGCGCGCGTCGACGTCAGCCACCTCACCGTCGAGGTCCACCGCTGCACCGAGGAGCACGCATGAGCGACGCCGTGGAAGGGGAGAGCGAGATCGACGCGCTCGCGCGAGCGCTCTCACACGATCATGTCGGCACCGAGGCCATGCTCGAAGAGGCGCGCGCGGCCTTCGAGCAGCTCGAGCACGGCCTCTCCCCGGAGGCCTTTCAACGCTTGATCAGCGAGCCGCTCGTCGCGCTGCGCGATCACCTCACCGAGCATTTCGCCAACGAAGAAGAGCTCCTCGAGCCCATCGTCGGCGAGCGCTTCCCCGATCTCGCTGGCGAGCTCGCCTCCTTGAAGGACGCGCACGAATCCATCTGCGCGCTCGTCGTGCGACTCGGTTCATGGGCCGAGTCCGACACGATCCCGCACGACGCTGCGGAGATCGCGCGCCAGCGGGCGCTGTTCGACGAGCTCGCGCGACAGCACGACCAGCACGGCCCGACGGAGCGCGCGATCTTCGATCGGGTGATCGCTCGCGTCCGCGCCAGCGACTGAGCCTGATCGCGCGCTACTTCGATTTGCGGTGGGAGCGACCCACCACGCGCACGGTCTGGCCCTCCCTCGCGACGAAGCAATTGGGGAGGATCGCGCGAGCCTCGACCTCGACGTCGCGCATGAAGCGATCGTCGTGGTCCGGCTCGTGATGAAAGATGGCGAGCTTGCGGACGTGGGCTGCCTGCGTGAGCCGCACGGCCTCTTGCCAGGTCGAATGCCCCCAACCGATCTTCGTCGGGAACTCGAGGTCCGTGTACGTCGAGTCGTAGATGAGCAGGTCGGCGCCCTCGATGAGCGCGAGGATGTTCTGGTCGGGCTTACCGATCACGTGCTCGGTGTCGGTGATGTAACAAACCGACGCGCCGTTGGCCTCGATGCGGTAGCCCGTCGCGCCGTTGGGGTGGTTGAGCGTCGTCGTCCGCACGCGGATGCCCGGCCCGAGACCGAAGTGATCCCCCGCAGTGAAGTCCTCGAAGGTGAGCGAGCCGCGCATGATCTCGAGCGGCACCGGGAAATTCGGCTCGGCCATCTGACCAGCGAGGACCGTTCGAATGCCACCCATCGCCGCCGGCAAGTGCCCAGCGAGGATGCGGAACGAGCGCTTCGGATCGAAGGCGGGTGAGAAGAACGGGAAGCCCTGGATATGGTCCCAATGCGTGTGCGAGAGCAGGACCGTCCCGCGCCGACGATCCTGCCGGAGGTACACGTTGCCGAGCATGCGAATGCCCGTACCGGCGTCGAGGATGATGTGCTCGTCACCGATGGCAACCTCGACACACGACGTGTTGCCGCCGTATCGAAGGTGCGTCTTTGCCGGGCACGCAATGCTTCCGCGAACGCCCCAGAAGGTGATCCTCATGGTCAGGTCGGGTGAGCCCTAGGGCCCGTAGACTACCCGACGACCGCGTCATGGGGAGAGTTCTCGACCGCGAATCTCTCACCAGCCCAGAGCCGAGCTACTGGGCATCCGGCCAACGGGTTCCCTACCGCGTCAAAGGGACTCCGCGAGGAAGGTTCGGACTCTGTCGAAGCTCGCTCGCGCGGCTCTTCCCAATCCCTCCGCGGTCCCGCCCATCGCGAAATACACGCCGTATTGCGCGTTGTAGGAGAGGGCGCCGCGCGTCATCGGGTATCCGGCGTTGAGCGGATTGGTGAAGTGCCCGGAGTTCGGATAGCAGACGAGTTCGTCACCGAACGAGGCCGTGTGACCCGAGCTCTCGAGTCGCGCCCGAGCGACCTCACCGAGGACACACGACGGCCAGAGTTGGTCATCGTCGCCGGCAATCAACAGCACAGGGCCGCTCGTGTCCTCGACTCGAATGGTGGCCGCGTCGAGCTCCTCCGGTGTCGCGGCGGCGATCGACGCGTTGAAGGTCTCACGCAGCGCATAAATGGGTTTGCCGTCGCTCGCCGTCGTGATGACGGGGTTCGCGTTCGCGGATGGGACATACGGCACGCCGACGCCCGCGAGCGTCCAACCGAACGCATTGACCTGGCTCGCCGAGCCCCACACATAGCCGCTCGGCACGACGGCCACGACAGCGCTGACTTGGGGATAGGTCGCGCCGAGGAGCAGCGCGAGCTCACCACCCCGCGACGCGCCCATCACCGCCACACGCGCGGGATCGGCGCCCTCGATCTGAGGGAGGTAATCGAAGACGCTCTGGAAATACTCGAGCGGAACGTCCGTCAAGCCGGACGGTGTGCCCGCAACTCCGAAGTAGGCAACGCCTACAGCGATGTAACCGAGTGAGGCATAGAGCGCCGCCGTCCTGTCGCCGAACCACAAGCCACCCTCGGAGCCCCCGAAGCCGATGACGACCGGGTGTGGGCCGGGCTCGACTGGGGTGTAGACGACGCCCACGAACCCCGCGCTCGAGGGGACTTCGGTCTTCGTGACGCCGGGCGCGACCGCGAGTCGCGTGACGTTTGCGGTCGCTGCACTCGTCCCATTGCGCAGCAGCGAGACCGACAAGACCTCGCCGAACTGCGCGTTCGACGCGTCGCTCGACATCGACCAAAGGAAACCGTCGACGTCGACTCCGGTGTAGCTGCCGCTCGCGGGTGCGTCGCGGCTCGTGTCGACGACCCCATCCGCGTCCGCGGCGAACGTCGACTCCGACGAGAAGGAGCCGAGCTCCGCGTGCAATACGACGGTCTCACCCGCCTCGAGGTTCGTCGCGACGAGCTCGAGCGGCTGATAGAACATCGCCTCGCTCACCGCCGCGTGGGTCGAGGCGTCCCGCACCTCGAGCAGGGCGGGCTCGCTCGGCGCGCCACCCGCGCCACCTGCTCCGCCGACGCTCGCCGCCCCAGTGTCGCCGCCACCCGCGCCCCCAGTCTCAGGAGCCGAGCTGTCGTCCGAACAGCCGGAGAACATCGCAACAGCGACCAACCCAATCAGGCCGCGAGCGCTCCTCGAGCGTGGCTTCATGCTCTCTCGTCCCACGAAGAGCCGAGAGCGTCAGTTCACAAAAGCTCACCGAAGCGAGCCTCAATCCACCCAAAGCGCCGCGAGCTCGAGCTCGATCGCGTCGAACGGAACCGCGCGCACCCGCTCGACGCCATGATGAACAGCCTCGATGCGATAGTTCCCCACGTCGAGCGAGAGAACCTCCTGCGTGCGGGCGTCTGGGTCCACGAACCAGACGTGGCGCACCCGCTCGCGCGCGTAGGCCTGCAGCTTCACCCCGCGGTCGATCCCCGCAGTCGACGGGGACAAAACCTCGCACAGCCAGTCGGGAGCGAGCGTGAAGAACGCGGCGCGCGGAATGGTCGGTAACCGCTCGCGACGCCACCCTGCTAGGTCCGGCACCAGAATGTCGCCACCCAGGTGCAGCTCCGGCTCATAGAGGATGTGCCAGCCACCCGGGCCACCCCGCTGGCGGTCGAACGGCCCGCCGAGGTCGATGCCGAGCGTGGAGGCCGCGCGCGCGTGCGGCGCCGCCGGACGGGGCTGCGTGATCAACATCCCACCCACGATCTGCGCAACCAAATGCGCCGGCACCGCGAGGAGATCCTCGTAGGTCGCACCTTTGCGGTCCGCGCTCACCGTGGCGTCAAGGTATCACGTAGGGGGCAGCGACACAGGGAAAAGGCTCGCGGCGCGGCCCCGATATACATACAATTCCGTAAGCCAATTAGACTCTCGACGCTCGGCCAACGACAGGCAAACCGCGCAAACGAAAACTCGGGAGAGCAGGGATGTTCGAGGTCTTCGAGGTCGTCGTGCCAAAGCTCCTCCAGAACGCGGAAGTCACGGTTCGAGCCATTGAGACGGCTTTTGGGCGGGATGAGACCCTGACGGTTCATGTTGGGTCGTTGCGACTTGGCCCCGCGCGCCCTGCCCACATCGCCTTCAGCGACGTGGAACACTGGGCTGGGTCTCGCGAGCGTGCGCATTGGACTGTCGTGTCCGTTCACACGCTGGCAAACGCCGCAGCCGGGCAGGACTCGTCGTGGGCCGAGTTTCTAAGCGCCTTGCGCGTCCTCCTCGAGCTCCACCCGAAATGGCGAATCTCATGTGAGTCCGACTGTGATCAGTATCCCAGGACCTCGCTCTCGCTCACCGTCGGCGCCGTATTGGAGTTGCTCGACGCCTATCGGGCCTCGCCGCAAACTCCCATCGCCGTCACTTGCGAATCCCCTGACTCGGCCGCCACCTTTGAGCGCTAACGGCGCGCTCGCATGAGGCGCGTCACGCCCCCGATTCGAATCACGCCGTCTTTGCGGCGACCTTCCATTTCCCGTCCAAACTCCTCCTCCCAGGCCGACTGCCTCTCCTCCGAGAGCTCTTTGAGCAGCCGATTCATCCCCATCGCCCGCGTCCACGCCACGACCTCGGCCGCCGACTCCGCCTCGAACACTGCAGTCTCCATCTCCTCCACGTGCTCGACTACGAACCCAGCAACCTCGAAGTCCCGCTGGATCCGCACCATGTCCGCGAACCGAAAGGGCCCGGGCGCCTCCGGGTCGAGCCTCGGCACTTCCCCATAGCGCTCGAACACGCGCCGTGGCCACGAGAAATAGCCCACTCGCTCCGGCTCGGCCCAGAGCGCCGCGACGAGCACGCCCGAAGCCGAAAGCGCCCTTCGTATACCCCGTAGCGCCGCCACGGGGTCTGTCATGTACATCAGCCCCCATCGCGCCGTCGCGGCGTCGAACCAGCCTTCTTCGATGGGAATCTCCGTCATCGACTGGGCATCTCCTACGCGCCAATCCACGTTCACGATCCCCTCCGCCACGGCTCTGCCTCTGGCCATCTCCAGGAGCGCTGGAGAGAGCTCGACCCCCACCACCACGCCACCGGGTCCAACCGCCCGCGCCGCTCGAATGGCGGGCTCGCCGCGCCCCGCCGCGACGTCGAGCACCCGCATCCCCGGACAAAGGCCGGCGAGCTCGACCATCCGCTCGCTGACTTGGGCGGTCAGTCGCACCTCCACGTCGTCGTAGCGCCGCCAAATCTCCTCGTGACGAAGCTCTTGTCCCGACATCGAGACCAGGGATACCGCATTGAGCGCGGACTGGCCATTGGTGGGATTCGAGTCTGTTCCGCTGACACCGGCGTCCGTTCCGTGTAAGTCGTGCTGATGCTCGTCCCTCGCGGCGCACTCTGTCTGGCCCTCTTTGCCCTCGTCGGATGCCCCGAAGAAGGCTTGAACCCTGCCCCCCACGGAGGTGGCGGCTCGGGCGGCGCGACGAACGCCGACGGCGGAATGGCGGGATTTGGCGGCGGTGGCAACACCAGCCTCTCGGCGGAGGTCGAAGCGTGCCTCTTCATCAACGCTTGTGAGGCCGATGGGGGCGAGCCGATTGGAATGCAGCAATGCCTCGCCCATCTCTATGAGCGACAATGGCGGTGGGCGAGCGCCGGCCTCTATCGACTCGGGCTCGAGGCCATGGATTGTCGCTACGCCGCCACCACCTGCGAGGGCGTTCGCGCATGTGACACCGACCCGAGCCCGTTCGTGGTGATGTGCGCCCAGCAACCGGGCACGACCTTCTGCGACGCGAACATCTGGGTCGTATGTGGCGACGACGGCTCGGCCGCCGGCGCCCTCGACTGTGCTGCTGCAGGCGAGACCTGCAACGTCGACATCTGGGCAGGGTGTGGTCTGGAGCCGTGCATTTACGGCGAGACGCCAGCCACCTGCGACCCCGAAGATCCGAGGGTGCTCGTCTCTTGCAACCCAGCTGGTTTCCTCGAACGGACGAACTGCGCCGAAGAGAACAATTTTGTCATCATCCACAGCATGAACGGCGATGAGCGCACGACCATCGCCGGAGAGATCTGCGGCGACGATCCGATGCTGAACGACAAGGGTTGCATCGGCACCGGCGAGCCTTGCGACTTCTTCTCTCAGGCCTGCGAATCGGACGTACTCGTCACCTGCGCGGGGGGGAAGCTCGCGCACCGAGACTGTGCCGAGAGCCTACCCGCGGGTCAATCGTGCGGGTTCGTCACGGCGGGCCCATTCGCCGGTGGCGCCGCATGTGGGGTCGTCTCGAGCACGTGCGATCCCTCAGAGCCCGAGACCTGTGACGGCGACTCGATAACGTTCTGCGCGCAAGGGATCGCCCAGACGATCTCGTGCGCCGAGGCTGGCTTCAATAGCTGTGACACGTTCGATCGCGACGGCCACACCATCGCCTTCTGCCTGTGATGGTTCGTCGATCGCGGCGCGCCGCATCACTACTTTGGAGGGCCGAGATAGAATCGCCCGCCTAGCTTGTAGAAGCTCAGCCCGAACCCGCCGTCCACAAATGGGTTGGCGCCGTCAGCGGCCGCAAAAAGGAAGCCGACTACGCGCATGTCGAGCTCGGCGGCGACCTTGCAATAGCCGTATTCGTCACCGACTTTGAGCTGAATGGGCTCCCCCTCTGCCCACTTGCTGAGCTTGTAAGGCCGCTTGGCCGTCGCGTTCTTGAGCGTAACCTCCGCCGCACGCTTCATCTCCATGACCTCGACCATGGAAGGCTTTCCAGCCTCACAGCCGCCGAAGAACGCGGCCAGCTGTTCGGCAGTCGGTGTGCCCACGTCGAACGCTGTCACGTCCTCACGAGCCATCGCATCCGCCACCGCTCCGAGCGCGTCGTCAAAGGTGGCAAAACCCTCTCCAGCCTTTCCGAGGACTGGCGCCGGCGGGATTCTATCCGAGATGGTCGGGCCGTCGGAGGCGGCTGCGGAGGTCGAGCCTGTCGGGGCCGCCATCGAAGCAGACTTTGCCCCGGCGGCTGAGCTGCTGCCCGTCGCTGTCGACCTTTGCGCGCTGGCCGAAGATCCTGTGGCCCCGCTGTCCGCCTTTGGTCCGCATGCCGTCAGAACTGCAAGGAGCGCTGGGATGGTCACCGTCTTCATCGCATGGCAACAAAGCCTATACGGGAACTCTTGGCAAGTGAGTGCGCAGAGGGTCAGTCATCCTCCCACGTGAACGTGTAGGGCCCCGCGCTCGCACGAACACCATTGTAAAGGTTCAGGCTCGGTTGGTCCGTCGAGTCGTCCCTGAACCGGTAGTGCGGCGGGTCGGTCGAGTCCTGTTCGAGCTCTGCGAAATTGACGTTCCCGAACCAGCCCGCAGGGTCCACCGTGAGCACGAGGTGGCCCCCCTCTTCGGGGCGGAAGTCGACCCGAATGGGCGAGACCACGCGCTGCTTGCATATCGGGTAAGCGCCGGGCTGCGCCTCGTCCGGCGGGGGGACTGCCCTGTTCGAGCCGATCGTGAGCTGTGCGTCGAAGGGATAGACAGCCCCGTCCTTGGCGGCTTGTCCGGCCAAATCGACGATCACCGTGGGGTCTTCTTCGTTGTCGAGGTCGCCACCGGAGAGCCAGATCTCTCCAGTGCGCGCGCGCTCGGTCGTCCCTGCGCCGAGCTCGGGGAAGGGCTGGAGCTCGGGGGACAGCGCGTCGATGTCCAGCCCGGCTGTCAGCTCCGCGACGTAGACCCCTGTCAGATAGCAGCTCGTGTCCCTCGACACGGAGGTCGGCACCGCGCGGTTCAAATAGAGCGCCCCGACATGCAACTTCGCCCGGTCGAGCGTTATCGTGAAACCGCGATCGTTGACAAATGTGTAAGGCTCACCGGCGACTGCGTCGACAGGCCCTCGCGCGAAGGCTTTGAACTGCAGCAGATCGCCGCCGGTCGTGCCGATGCAGCTCGAACCGACCGCGGCGAGCGCCAGGGCCGCGAGGGTCGCGACGACGAACTCGGGGGTGAACTTTGCCCGCATCACACACCTCCCAGGGTGCCGCTCAAGGTCGCGAGGATGGTCAACGGCGCGCCCGCCGCGAAATGGCGAGCCGGCACGAGCGACGCCGGATCCGACGGGTCGAAGTCCGAGACATAATTGAACTCGGCCTCGCGGTATTGGAGGTCGAGCAGGTTCGTGCCTTGAATATCGAAGTTCAAGAAGCGCCACTTCGCGCCGATGGATGCGTCGAGCGTGAAGATCATGTCGCTGCGCTGTCCATAAGGGAGCGCTCGCCGACCGATATAGCCTGCGCCGAGCCCGATTCGACCGCGGACGGGCGAGCCGTCGATGTCGAAGAGGTCGTGAAAGAGCGCGCCGTCGTGGCGAATGACCAAGTCGGGGACATAAGGCACGACCAGGCCAGTGTCGTCGAAGCGCGACTCTACCAGCGTGATATTGGTGCTGACATCGATCCAGTCGCCGGCGACCCGCACAGAGCCTGCCCAGCCGGCGCGCGTCGTCCCCTCGGCGAGGGTCGCGCGGCCCTCTGTCTGATTGAAGATCTGGTCGCGGTCGACGTGCGTCGCGAAGAAGACCGATTGCGCGGAGAACGAGACGTCGCCGAAGCCTTTGATGTAGCTCGCGCCGACCTCGCCCGAGTCGATGGACGCAAACGGCGTAGCGACGTCTTGGGTGATGTAAGCGGGGTCGATCGAGCGCGTCCCTTGACCATAAGCGGCCGAGAAGGACACTCCCTCGAACGGGCCTATTTGCAGTGACACGCGCGGCATCGGGCGTATCGACGCTGTGGTCGAGTGCGTGTTCGGCTCGCGGTGCGCGCCGAAGCGAGTCTGCGAGAGGCAGCTCGCGTCCCCGGGCGGGTCTTCGGTGCTCGGTCGCGACACGTCCTTGATGGCGCAGTTGTCCTGTACGTCATAAGCGAACACGTCCACGCGGACGCCGCCCCTCAGCGTCAACCAAGGCGCGAAGCGGAGCGCGGCGTCGGCGTAGAGTCCAATGTCCGCGAGCTTCGAGTCGAAGTCGGCGTCGGTCCGATAGGGCGCGTTCGTGGTCGCCTCGAGCCGCTGCGCGAGAGACGACACGATGTCACCGCGGGCGAAGAGCCCAGCCTCGAGGTCCTGCTTGAGCCCGAGGACCTTGAAGCTGTGCCGCCCGTTCGCGCGCAGACCGAGCGTTCCCTCGGTCATCGCGAGGTCGAGGAGATCGCCGCGCTGCTCGTGAGGCTGCTGGCGCGCGAGCTGCGGGTCCTCCAAGAAGCCAGTGTAGTTCTCGCGCAGCGACATCGAGCGATAGACCCCGAAGATCTGCAGGCCATAGGTCGTATCGCCATATCGACCCTCGAAGTCGGCGGAGAGGTGGAACCGCATTCCACCGCCACCTTGGTTCGGATCCATCGTGTCGTAGAAGCCGACGCGCCCCGACTCGACGTCGTCCTCTCGCAAGAGGCCGGCCGAATGGTATTGAGTGAAGTAGCCGGCGCCCTGCACGCGGAAGCTGCCATTCGCGCCGAGCGAGCCCTCGTATTGACCCATCGCGCGCGCCCGAATGGCGTCGCGGTTCTGCCCATATCCATCCGTGTAGAAGACCTCGGCGGCGGCGAAGGTTCGCGTCGACTCCTCGGACGGGCCCCACAATAGGAGCCCACGCGTCGTGTTGAACGAGCCGTAGGAGATTTGCGCTGTCAGGCCGCGATCGACGAGCCCGAGCTCGTAGTCGGCGCTGCCCGCTACGGCGAAGTTCCCCTGCCGCGGATCGAACGGCCCCTCGAGGACGCGGAGGCGCGTGACGAGCTCGGGGATGATGAAGTTCAAATCAGAGTAGCCGTTACCGTGGTAATTGCCCGCTTCGTTGATCGGCACTCCGCCGACCGAGAACTCGATGTCCTGTCCCTCGCGCGCGTCGAAGCCGCGCAGATAGACGCGCTCGGCGTGCCCCTCGCCGCCGCCGTCTTTCATGAGGAAGATGCTGGGCGCGAGCTTGAGCAGCTGAGCTGCGCTCGACCCTTGGCGAGGAACCGCCTTGAGCTCTCCGACCTCGATTCGATAGTCCGAGGCGCCGACGACAGGCGGCGGCTTTCGACCGATGATCTGGACCTGCTCGTGTTCGTCGGCAGGGTGAGGCGGCGGCTCGAAGTGAATCGGGATATGCAGTTTGCTCGCGACGGGCTCGCCATTCAGGGTCGCGGGCGCGTACGTGAAGCTGCGCGCCGCAGCCATCGCCTCGTTGTCGAAGTCGGGGCCTTGTGAGGCTATGACCCGCACATCGGTCACCGTACCCGAGGCGTCGAGCGCGACCTCGACCTCGACGTCGACCTCGGGCAACGGCGTGGCTGTCGAGTGCTCCTCCGCGATCCGCTGAGGCGGATAGACAGGCTCCGAGCGACTCAGGATTTGAGGTGGCTGACTGCCCGCTGGATTCGAGGGCGCCGCGTGTGGCTCCCCGGGATCTGCACCTGATTCAGCCTGCGCGAGGGCACGAGCGGGCGCCCCCAAGACCCATAACGCAATCGCGAGACGCCCCAATCGACGCATGGGCGCGTCGTATTGCAACAAGGATCTAAATGCAACAACGTTGCAGATGAATCTTCGTTGTGATGCGAGCGGGCTATTCTTTGCTGTCCGCTGCGTCGACGGCGCTCCGCACGCGGGACGCGACCTCCTCCGTGAGGCCGAAATCAGCCGCGAGCTGCGCGAACGAGGAACGCTCGGCCTGCTCGACCTTGCCGTCGGCGCGGACGATCTGCCAAGCCATCGCCAACATCAGCTCTTGCAAGACGGGGTGCGTGAGCTCTTTGACCGCTGCGGCTCGATCGACCTCGGTGTCTTTGGCGAGCTCCTCGAGCAGGTGCTCGCGGGCGCTCGCGCCGAGATCGCTGTGCGCGACGATGTCGGCGATGAGGTCTCGCTCGGTGTCGTCGAGGTTGCGGTCAGCCCGAGCGAGCCAGATGCAGAGCTTGATCGTGGCGACCCGCTCTCGCTCTAGCTGCTCTTGCGTTCGAGTGCCGAACCAGCTCGAGAGCTCCTCGAGGCGTTCGTCGCCGACCACACCGGCCGCCGCGACGACGCCCTCCTCTTCTCGGTTGCTCCAGAGCAGGCCACCGCGCGACAGAGCCCCCACCCAAGTCGACAGCGCATCACGAAAGGTCCACATGGCCCCTTTCTATCGCTCTACGAGAAGGGAAAACAGCGCGACCTCGTCACTCCTCGCAAACACCCTTTCGGGAGGTCACGCTCATCAGCTTCCCCTGCCCCATCCTGCCCCGCGGCAAATAGGAGAGCTCGACGGATTGCCCCTTACGCGAGACCCGCAATCGCACCGGGACCTCGGATTGGTCTGGCGAATAGGAGAGCGACTCGATCTCGTCACCCGCGCGGGCGCCCGCCTTCTCGGCGGCGCTGCCCGTGGTCACGGTGTCGACGCGCGCTCGCTCCGAGCTTGCCTCGCGGCGCTGCGTAAACCCCAATTCGAACGCGTAGAGCTTGTGATCCGAGAGCCCTACGCAGGTATCGAGATCGGTCGCTTGGAGCGGGATGACGGCCCCGCTCGCGAGCTTGTCGCGCACGTCGAGGGCGCGCGGCCCCTTTGTGGATGCCGCCGCGACGTCGAACAAAGCCACGCGATCGAGCTCGCGTGGCCCACCGGCGAGCAGGCGCGCAGCGAACCCGTGAAGCCCCTCCCCATTGGGGTCATTGAGGGATAGGCCGGCGAGCGCACCGCGAACGGCGATGAGGCGCCGCGCCTCGATCGACTGGGGATCAGGAGTCGTCGTATTGGCGAGCGCACCGAGGTCCGCGAGCCCTCGCCCCGCGAGCGGAGAGAGGGCCTCTTCGGCGAGCCAAGAGTTGATCTCTTGAACCGCCTCGGCGCGCGAGACGAGCCCCATGTCTTTGAGGATCACGAGCGCCATCGCGTGCGCGAAGCCCTCGCTGAAGAACCGGCCTTCGCTCGAGGGCACGACGTCGATCCCGGCCAGATCTCGCTGCACGAAGAGGCGAGCGAGCTCGATGCGCGAGCGCGCGGTCCAGGGACTCGAGAGATCGGTCCGCACGAGCGCGCCCCTGAAAATAGGCAATAGGGCGGCCGGCTCACCGTCCCTCGGCAGATTCACGAAGAGGAGCGCGACCGAGGGCTCCTCTCGACTACGGGTTATTCGAAACCACTTGTCGACGCCGGTGCGCGCGCCGGCAGACTCGGCAGCGACCCACCGCGGATCGAACGGGAAATAGCCCATCCAGGCCGCGTGATCGCGGCCCTCTTGGACCTCGAGCTCGGCGTGACCGAGATCGCCGAAGAGGTAGGCCGCGCGCGCGAGATCATCGAAGTCGATCGTCGCGCGAACTTCCTCCTCGAGGCCGAACGACGACGCGCTGTGACGGAGCAGATCGTGATCGGGCGCGACAACGACGAGCGTGTCGACCTTCATGTCAGCGCCGCCGAGCGGTATGGGCAATACCGCGTCGCCGCAGAATACCGCCTTGTCGGGGGTCACCAGGAGCGGACAGCCCCCGCGCGTCGCCGACGTGTTCGGCGTGATCTCGAGCTCGAGGACCTTGCCTGGCTCGAGCGTGAGCTCACCTGCCTGCGCGTCGAGCTTCACCCCTGTCGCCGGCGTGACGACGCGGACCGCGCCGCCCACAGGCAAACGCCAACGGGTCGGCATGGATTCGTTGGTGCTCCAATCGATCCGCGTACGGATGACCTCATGACGAGGGTCGGGGCTCAATCGGACGACGCGACCGAGCGACTTGCCATTTGTGGGCGCGGACGCGCTCGCCGTGAGCGCGGTCGTCTCGCTCGTCTGCGCGCAGGGCTCTCGCGCAGGCGCGCCGCACGCAGCAACCAAGAGTGGACACGAGAGCTCGAGCCAGCGCCGCGACATGCGCCGCAGGGTCGCAGCGCCGCACGAAGCCAACAAGGGGGAGCTGCGATATAGGCGTAGGTGCTTTTTGGTTGTCCCGTCGCCGCTCGCCACCGACCATCTCCCGATGAAGCGGAGCGCGGCGGTGATTCTTTGGCTCTCCGCGTGCAGCGCCGCGGAGCAGGGCACGCAATCCACTGCTGAGCAGCCGCCTCATGCCCACTGCGTGGCGATCGTCGACGCGACGATCATCCCGATGGACACCGAGCGCGAGCTCGCACACTCGACGATCGTCGCGTGTGACGGCGCCATCACGGCGATGGGCGCCACGAACGAGACCCCTATTCCCGCGGACGCGCAGCGCATCGACGGCGCGGGGAAATTCGTGCTGCCCGCGCTCGCCGACATGCACACGCACCTCGTCCGCGAGGCCGATCTGGCGCTCTATGTCGCAAACGGCATAACGACCGTGCGCAACATGTGGGGCTCGCCGATCGTCCTCGATTGGCGTCGACGAATCGAAGCGGGGGAGTTGCTCGGCCCGGCGATCGTGACCGCCGGACCCATCCTCGACGGTGAGAATCCGGCGCACGACGGCAGCCTGATCGTGCGCCATCCGCAGGACGTCGACGCCATCATCGCCCTGCACAAAACCGAGGGATACGACTTCATCAAGGTCTACGGGGGAGTCCCCGCCGACGCTTACACGACTCTCCTCGAGCGCGCAGGGCGCGAGCATATCCCGGTCGCTGGCCACGTCCCGCGCGCGGTCGGCCTGGAGCGCGCCATCGCGCTCGGGCAGATCTCCGTCGAACACAACGACGGCTTCCTCGACGCGCTGCAGGCCGACGACTCCCCAGTACGCGGCAAATGGGATCGAGCCTCGCGCCGCGCCAAGATCGATCACCTCGATGAAAACCGCCTGGAGAACCTCGTCGCTCTCGTGCACGACTCGGGAACAGCGATATGCCCGACCCGCGTGGTGAAGGACTCGTTCGGGTCGATGTCCGTCGCCCGCGAGCGCCTCACGCAGCCCGCTGCGCGCTACGTCCCTGCGTCCGAGCGCGCGATATGGGCGTCCGGCGACGAGCCTTCGCCCGCAGATCTCGAGCGCACGAATCGAGTGCTCGCGTTGGATGATCGGATCATCGCGAGCCTCGCGAAGAAGGACGCGCGCCTCCTCGTGGGCACCGACCCTGGCAACCCTCTCGTGGTGGCCGGCTTCAGCGTGCACGACGAACTCCAGCATTTCGTGCGCATCGGGCTGAGCCCATATCGAGCCCTGCGCGCTGCGACCGTCGATCCGATGTCCTTCTTGGGCAGAGCCGATCACGCGGGCGCGCTTGCGGTCGGCCACCGCGCGGACCTCCTCGTGCTCTCCGCCGATCCGCTCCTCGCGATCGAGAACACCCGGCAAATCTCAGGCGTCATGCTCGGCGGCCGATGGCTCGATCGCGCGCGGCTCGACTCCATCCTTCGCGCCGCGGAGAGCTCGGTCACGGCCGAGAGCGACCAAATCCCCGGAGAGCGACCGCTCGGGCCCGGCGAGTTCACGGGGCGCTTCGCGATCCGCTGGCGGGGAGCGCCGTTCGGCGTCGAGCGCATATGGGTCGGCGGAACGGGCTCGTCGCGCAGGCTTCAAGCAGAGCTCTACGACCCGCATATGGGTCAAACGACGAGATTCCAAATCAGCCTCAAAGGGCCTTTCGCGCTCGACCTCTCGAGCGACGGCTCCTCGGGGCGCGGGACGCTCGCGGTCGCTCCGGACACCGTCGACCGCAATCGGCTCTTCGCGCGAGGCACGTCCTTACCGGGTTTGCCGTTCGAGGTAGAGCTGCCCCAAACGCAAGCGCAGATCGTCGTCGCGCAATCGCTCGGTGGGGTCCTCGGCGCGCTGCTCACGCTCCCTGCGATGTCGCCGGACACGACCGTCGAGCTCCCTGTCATCGAGCTCGCGCTCGGCTCCGAGCTCGAGGCGCGGGATACGGAGTGGGTCGTAAAGCGGCTCTCGGACACCGCGACGACGCCGGTGCGACGGCGCTACGCCATCGTCGCGCGCGACGGTCTGACCAGTATGGTCGAGCTCGACGAGGCCGGCTGGCCGATGAAGTGGACGCTCGAGGCCTTCGGCTCCACGCTCGAGTACGAACGGATCGCTCTATAACGCCGTGATAGGGTCCCCACGATGATCACGAAGTTCTTCGCGAACGGCTATCGATGCCTCAAGAACGTCGAGCTCTCGCTCACGCCGCTGCACGCCGTCATCGGCCCGAACGACAGCGGCAAGAGCACCATCCTGCGTGGCATCGAGGCCGCGGTCGGCTTCGCGACGCACGAGCCCTTCGCCTTCGACGATCCGGGCGATCCGGCGGCGCAGCCCTGGCTTCAGCTGTCGACGAGTGACGGCGACCCTGCCGAGGTCGGCTTTGCGGTCGTCGGCTTCCGCTACGACGTGCGTCGCTTGCCGACGGGGTTCGTCGCCGAGCGCGTATCGGTGGGCAACGACGTGAAGCAGTTCGAGCGCCCCGTCTACGAGAAGAGCCTCGTGAAGCGATCGCTCGGCAAACAAGCGCCGAGCTTCGTGCCGCGCACAGTGCGCCTCTTGCCGACCTTGATGCGCGCGGAGAGCCCGCTCGTCACCGAGGCACAGCTCCTCGAGATGCCGCGGCGTGGCGGCGAGCACCTCGCCGGCGTGCTCCAAGCGCTGCAGGGGCGCGGCGACGAAGCTTACAATCGAGTAAGGGACGCGATGCTCGAGAAGTTCCATACGCTGAAGTCGATCGGCGTCGCCGCCACCAGCCCGTCGAAGCTCGAGCTGCGCGCGCAGCTGCGCGACGGGACCAAGGTCGCGGCGGCCAACCTGAGCGAGGGGTTCCTCTATTATTTGGCGTTCAATGTCCTGAGGGAGATCGCCACTTCGAGCATCTTCCTCATCGAGGAGCCCGAGAATGGACTGCACCCTTCACGCGTGCGCGACGTGATCGCCATTCTGCGCTCCATTACGGAGGCCGGTTGTCAGATAGTCCTCGCGACGCACAGCCCGCTCGTCATCAACGAGCTCCGCCCCGAGGAGGTCACCGTCGTCGCGCGCCCCAGCACGGAGCTCGGGACCTTGGTCACCCCCATCAAGAAGACGCCGCTCTTCGGCGCGCGGGGACACGACATGCCGCTCGGCGACTTGTGGCTACGCCACGCGGACGCGGACGCGCGCACTGACGTGTAGCGCGCCCAAGCCCCTGGCCGGCGGGCTCATTCGTCGTCTTCGTGCCAAACCTCCCAGTTCGACGAGCCGCGCCCGTCGTGGGGGCCGCCTGCGGCGCAGACCCCTTTGCTCTCGCTCCAATGGAGGACATTGCAGCGCTTGCAGAGACTCCAGCCGCCGTAGTCCTCGTCCTCGTCGCCGTCGCGCGCTACGAAGTACTCATCAGCGCTGCCCTGGTGCGGGCCGCGCGTCGCGGCGCAGAGCCCTGATTGGGGTGCCCCGCGATAGAGACATTGACAGGCGCCGCACCAGTGGAAGCCACCTTGTCCGTCGATCTCTTCCTTGTCCGTGCAAAGCCAATAGGCCTCGGAGTCGCTGGTGTCGTGCGCGCCCCCTGCGGCGCAAGGCCCCGGCGGGTCTTCGTCGTAGACGAGGCATTGGCAGCGTCGGCACCAGGCCCAATAGGCCTCCCACCCGTCATCCTCTTCTTCATCGTCGTGGTCATGCGCGTCGCGCTTGGCCTTGCGCTCGGCAGCCCCGGCGAAGAGCTCACCGCAGCGACTGCAAGCCGTGAAGGTATAGGGAGACACGCCGCCGCAGAACACACACTGCACCACGATCCAATTGCCGCAGGAGACGCAGCGGGTCTGGTCCGAGGTCGAGAGCGTGCGGCAGTGCGCGCAGGGGATCGCCGTGCGCGCCAACTCCGCGGAGTAGGGGTTGCGGCAATAACCACAATAGACATGCCCCACTTTTCGGACTGCCCCACAATGCGCGCAGTTGAAGTCTCCCATGGTGCGAGGACTATCACAGCTCGGCGGCGCTGATAATCGCCCACTTAGTCGCTTATCGCTGCGGCCGCCTCACGAGGGCCTCGCTTGGCTGAACAGCGCTGTCACCGAGCTGCTCCCATTTTTGTGGCCGTTCGCGTAGCGCCCGGCGCTCTTCGCGACCACTCGCGAGGGCGCCGGCTTGAGAGGCTCGGCGCTCGCCTCGAAGCTGAGCCCCTGGAAGAGGCTTTGCAGCTTCTTGCCCATGGCGGATAGGGACGTGGCGGCCTGTCGAGCCTTCGCGGCGCCCGTCGTGGTCTCGTTCGCGGTGATGGCGACCGACGCCACGCTGGCCGAAATATCCTTCGCCCCACGCGCGCCCTCGGAGACGATGCGGCCCATCTCCTTGGTCGTCGCCGTTTGCTCTTCGACGGCGCTGGCGATGGTGTTCTGCAGGTCGTTGATCTCGCCGACGATGCGGGTGATCTCTCCAATGGCGGTGACGGCGCCTCGCGTGTCCGATTGGATGGCGTCGATCATATGGCCAATGTCGTTCGTCGCCTTCGCCGTGGCCTTCGCGAGCTCTTTGACCTCGTTCGCGACGACGGCGAAACCCTTGCCTGCTTCACCCGCCCGCGCGGCCTCGATAGTGGCGTTGAGCGCGAGGAGGTTCGTCTGCTGCGCAATGGCCGTGATGACCTTGATGACCGCGCCGATCTGTGCGCCGCTCTCGCCGAGCTTACCCATCATCTCATTGCTGTTGGCGGCGACGGCGACAGCGGAGGTCGCGATCTGAGCGGCCTCCGCGGAGCTCTTCGCGATCTCGCGAATGGCAGCGGAGAGCTCGTCAGTACCGGTGGCGACAGACTGAAGCGTCGAGTGGACCTCTTCGGCACCTGACGCCGCGCTCTCGGCCTGCGTCGCAGTAGCGCCCGCGTTGGAGCTCAGTTGCTCGCTCACCGCGGACAGCTCCTCGGAGGCCGACGCCAGCGCGCGAGCGTTCTCGGCCATCGTCGAGAGGTTGTTGCGTAGCCCGGCGATGAGGCCCTGAACACCAGCGGCGACCTGCCCGAGCGTGTCGTCGCCGAGCTCGGGGAGCTCCACTGTCAGGTCGCCAGCTGCCGCCGCGGTGACTGCGGTGAGAATGGCGGTTGCCTTCTTGCGGAGCTCTTCGGCCTGTTCGCGCTCACGCTCGGCGTTCTGGCTGGACACTTTGGCGAGCTCTTCGGAGGCTCGCTTCTCCCGGTCGGCCTGGGCGAGAGCGAGGCTGCGAATGAAGAGTGAAGTCGCGAGCAAGAGGGCGCTGATGACCCCGGCTATTCCGAAGACGATCACCTTGTCCGTGAGGATCGCCCGACCCACCTCGTCCTCCGTGGCCTGCGCCTGGCGGGTGGTCTGATCGTCGACGGCCTCCATGACCTCGAGGTGGCGGGCAAAGGGCTCCTGCAGAGCGTCCAGCGCTGCTTGCGTCGCCTGTTCATCGCCGCTCTCGACGGCAGGCAAGAGTCGTGTGTCGATGATTTGGAACATCTCGTCTGCTGGGCGCCGAGCTCGCTCCGTCAAGTCATCGCGCAGCTGTCCAGGCGGCAGCTTCTGTCGCCACTCCTCGATATGAGCGTAATAGTCTCGACGTTCCTCCTGGTATCGGCGAATGAGCTCTGGTCGGTCTGCTGGGGACGCATTTTCAATGAGGTGGGCGAAGAGAAGCGTCTCGAGGACGAGCATGCCCGGCGAGTGCACCTCGGCGCGCAAGTCTTTGGTGACCGCGATAGTGTCGTAGCGCGGACCGAGCACCTTGGATCCCTCGAATGAAAAGTAGGCCTTTGCCGATACGATCGAGTAGCCGACGGCAAAGAGCACAGGCAAGACCAACAGCCAGCTACCCAACGAGAGCTTCTTGAGCCAACTCATGACCGTCCCTTTCGACAGCATTGCAGCTCGTGAATCGACAGGGCTCGGCTTACCGAATTGTAGCCGTCGACCTCACCCAAGGTCAGCGCCCCACGATTACTATCCCCATGTTCACCGCCCACCATCGCATCCCCCCCTGCTACGCTGGATGTCGCCACGATCTACGGCGCCTTTTAGGCCGGCTTTAGTAATTGGCGAGCGTTCTGACCGCCGAGATCTCAACCACCGAACATGTTTGTAAAATCGGGGCATCACGCTCGCCGGGCGACGTGCCACTGGCCGGCTTGATCGGCGCAGGTCGGACACCGCTGCCAGACACAACGGGTGTTCCACCCATCCAAAGCGGGGCGCCTTTCGAGGGCACGCTTCTTGCGATGAGGACCACCATGCCTTCTCTTAAAGTTCTTTCGGTCGGCTGCCTCACTCTCATGTTCGCGGCCTCTACGGCGCACGCCCAGGAGTCACTGGTGCACGACGTCGCGACCGAGCCCGAGTCACCCCAGTCGCCCAACTCGATGCGAGGCGGAGCGGCCGCCGAAGTTGCGTTTTACAGCGCAGAGCTGGGGTCCCAAACCGAGGGGTCGGTCGTCTTCGCGGTCACGGGGTCCGTACCACTCGGCGCCCGAACCTACCTCGACGGCAGGATCCCGTTCGGGATTGGAGTCGAAGATTGGGAGGACTCCGGGCCTACGACAGAGCCCTTCTTCGGCAACGTCCAAGTGGGAGCCCACCACGTGCTCCGGCTCGTGCCGGACCGCTTGTGGCTGTCGCTCGGGGGCTTGTTCGTACTCCCCACGACGACGCCCGCAGCCAACCGCGGGCTCGAGCGCCTGCTCACCGCGCCGCGCGGCTTCTGGGACTCTCAGGACTTCCTCGTTTGGCCGCTCGGGGTCAAGACGAGCCTGCAATTGGAGGGTAAAGCGGGCTCTTATGTGTCGTTGCGGGGCGTATTGGACGCCATCTTGATACCGCAGCTCACCGAGAGGGAGGGCGACCTCCGCTTCATCCTTCAGCACGCAGCCGAGGTGTTCTTCGGCCAGGAGATCGGTGGCGGCCTGCGGGTTCAAGGGGTGTTCGTGCCGACCGAAAAGAACGACTACGCGGACACCTATCGAGCACAGTTTGCCCTCGAGCCCTATGCCGCGTACGAGGGCAATCTCTTCCGCGCGCGACTCGGCCTGATGATCCCGCTCACGGAGCCGCTCGGCCCGCCCTTCGTCGAGGGGTGGGGCCTGCGCTTCTCGGGTGGGGTGGTCGTCGACTAGTCAGTCTGCGACCCGAGATGCAACGCTAATCCGTCTTGCACCCGGGGCACTCGTCGAGTTTGAACGCGACCTTCGCCTTGTGAAAGTTGTCTCGGCGCCGCTGATCGAACTCGGTCGACTTTGCGCCGTTCACCAGCCGAAACAGCTCGTCGACGTTGCTGTCGGCCCACCCGCGATCCGCGACGCTGTTCGCGTCGTAGGACTTCCACCAACCGAACGTAGAGACCATCGATCCCTTGGCGGTGCTGGCAGCGTCGTCCGGAGATTGGATGAGGTCGATCCCGCTCTCGGGAGCGACCTCGTCGATGACCTTCTGGCTCCGCGTGTAGTTGTTCCTACCGGTGAGCTGGATGTAGCCGCGGCCCCGGAACGCCCAGCCGTCACCTGGCTGGTGATTGCCCATGTCCGACTTTCCGCTCCGGACAATCATCAGCCGGCCGTCGGGCAGCTTCTCCACATTGGTCTTCCCCTCGGTCAGGACGCTGTTGTCCTCGTCGACCCAGCCACCATAAAGCACATTGGCGATCTGCTCTGCGTTCGCGTCGCCGTTCCCAGTTCCTGCATATTTGGTAGCGAGCGTCGGATGCAGCTGGAAGTTGTAGGGGGCGTTCTTGGCCGGCTCGACCGTGACGTTGGTGAGGTTGTAGTAGCGCTGACCGGATACGACCTTCCCGGTGAGCGTGTATTGCGTCAAGTCCTCCGTCCCGTGCTCGAGGCTCGGCTTCGTCTCGGCGGCGACTTGAGCCCAAAAGTGAGCCTTGCGTAGGCAAGAGGCGAGTTCGAACGGGATGAAGTAGTCGTTGAAGGCGGTGACCGCCTCGTCGACGTTGGCTGCCGTCCCTTTCGGAAACAGCTGTTTCAACTGGTCCGCCGTGATGGGAGCTCGGCACGACTTGCAACCGTTCGGTGCGACGGGGTCGTCCCCGGCGTCCGTGTCGTCCTCGTGCAGCGCGATGATGAGTGGGATCTCGTTCGTGACTTGGCGAATGACGTCGGCTGAGTACGGGAGCGCTTGGTGATCCGTATCGCTGATGGGGGCCGGGGCTGAGATGAAGGTTGCGAATGGGCGCCAGAGGATCTCCGCCGGTGGGTTGAGCGAGTATTCGGTGACCGCCCCGTCCCCTCTTCCGACCTCGACTCGAAACGTGGGGCCGTTCGACTGTCCGAGCCAGTTGGTCTCTGGCGTGTAGACGTTCTCACCCCCCGTGACTGTCACGCTGCCGTAAGACGGGAGCTCCACCGAGGAAGAGGTGTCCTGATCGAAGCAGCCAATGCGGTACGTCCGCGGGTGAAGGTATATCGAGTCTTGAACCTTGAGTTGCTCGTGCAGCAAATCAGCGGCCTCGACCCGCTGCGCATACTTCGTTCGGTTCAACGCGTCGTCCCCGAAGCCCAAGAAGATATCTTTGAAGACCTGCGGGTAATCCGTCGTGGAATCATCGAGGGGCTGCGGGTCATTACCAGCCTTGTAAGGATAACCCGATTGACTGGCGTCGAAGGTGAGCCAACTCTTGTTGTTCTCGCAGTAGACGCGAGTCGGCAGCATTTCATAGGCGCCGGGGAGGGCGCGCAGGAGATCTCGTGAGCCCGTCTGACCGAGCAGCATTCTCCCACGGACGAACAGAGACCGCCAATCTCCGGTGTCGAGCGGCAAGCCGGCCTTCATCGTCGTGTAGGCGGAGACGGCGCCCAGGATTGGGCTGCCGATCAGGAACATGGCGCGGATGGACCCGCGGCCGCCGAGCTTGCGCGAGTAGTAGCGACTGACGAGGCCGCCTTGACAATGAGCGACGATGATGACCTTCTCACGGCCATTCTGCGTTCGAGCCTCCGCGACGACCGTCTGGAGACGGGTCGCGGCGTCCGCCGCGCTGAGCCTCCAGTCGTAGCCGCAGACGTAGACAGCAGCCCTCCAAGCGGGGGTTTCTGCCTCGGCGTCAGCGAGCCCGCTCAGGTCACGGAGGGCCGCGCACAGGTCCTGATAATAATCCGGGACGAGGTTCGAGTAGTGCGGTATCGCCTTGTTGTCGGCCAGTTCGGTCGCTGACGCGTCTGCGAGCGGCTCGACAGGATCGAGTGGGGTGAGATTGACGAGACGCGTTGCGTCCGCGGCGAAGTCACCGGGAGCGCCGCCTCCCCATCCGCCGCCCGTCGGGTTCCATACGAGCTTTTTGCTTACTGAATCGTAGAGACGAGTCCCCATGAACCCAGGGACGACGACAATCGGTATCGTGCGCTCTTCGGTCGAGGCGTGGCTCTCTGTGGTGGGGCTCGCGGTGAGGTTATCGGCCATTCTGGTGCTCCGTCAGTGTCCGTGGACTTCGCTGAGCTTCGTGGCTGTCGCGGCGTCGAGCTCACCTGTCGGCTCGAGGTCGTGATCTTCCTGGAAGTCGGCGATGGCCTGTTTGGTCTGCGGATCCAGGCCGGGGCCGGCTCCTGTCTCGTAGCCGAGGTTCGCGAGTCGAGTGCGGGCGCCCTCCGTGGTCGAGGCCGAAGCAGGGTCTGCGATCACGACGTCCCAGACATGACTCTTCCCGGCGGGGGGCTCTCCCTCCCATAGGACGAGGTGAGCCTTCGTCGCGCCCTTTGGAATGTCCTCGGTGACGGTGCCGTCTCCGCTCGTCGTTCCCGAGTAGCGCCGGCCGTCGACCGTCAATTCGTAGGGGCGATTGGCGTACGGTTGAAATGCCCCGTCGCTCAACTTCAGCTTGAAGGGCTGTGTCTCCGCCTGCGCTTCCTCGCTCGTCGCGCTCGGTGGATCCCCCTCTCGATAGTTCAGCTTGATGGAAGCTCCCTTCGCATAGACGTCCTTCGTGAGCTCGAGGCTCGAACCCGTGCCGAAGAAGCGAGCTGCGGGCGCTGCGATCTTTGCCTCACCGTCGAGCGCGACAATGGACTTCTCGCTCCTCACGAGCGTGCTCTCCGAGCCGCTCACGACGATCTCTTTGGCGGTGATCTCGACGCGGTCCGGGGTCATGCGCAGGACACTGTCGCCACATTGAATGGTCACACTGCGCTCGGCGTGGAGG
This sequence comes from Polyangiaceae bacterium, assembly GCA_046351325.1. Lineage (GTDB taxonomy): Bacteria > Myxococcota_A > Polyangia > Polyangiales > Polyangiaceae > Xiheicaenibacterium. Next base: position 106,741 of record JAXLYR010000005.1, read on the forward strand.
ATGAGATCTTGATCCGCGCCCAGGTTCCAAGAGCCCGTCGCGTGCAGGTTTGCAGAGGCCGGCGTGTCGACGCCGACGTTGACGCCGAGCCCGTCGATCGCGGTCACGCTCGCACCTTGATCGACGCGCACGCTGGCCGTGGCGTGATAGTGGGCCGTCGCCGCACCCGTGACCTCCAGAGAGTCGACGCCAGCGACGGCGCGGGTTCGGTTACCGACGACATTGGAAGAGACATTGCCGGTCGTGTCCTCAGCCCAATTGCCGTGCACGACGTCGTGCCTGTCGGCCCCCACGGAGAGGGTCAATTGGCCAGCGACGCTCTCGCTCCGATTGCCACCAATCGTGAGCGTGCGGTCCTGCGCGACCGTGGTTACGTGGTTTGCACCCACGGTCTCGTTGAGGTGCTTCTCGGCCCTGAGATCAATGGCTTCCTCGCCCTGTTTGTCCTCGAACGCGAGCTCGTTGTATCCCTTACCGCCGGGCATCGAGCGCGTGCGAATGCCGCTGCGAGTCTGCTTGTCCCCTTGGGCATAGAGCGGCGGGTGCTCTCGGTTGGGGACGCTCCCGATGACGATTGGGCGGTCCACGTCTCCGCCGAGGAAGGCGACGAGCACCTCCATTCCAATGCGCGGAATGAACTGGAAACCCCACCCGGCGCCCGCCCAGGGTTGCATGACCCGGAGCCAGCAGGACGTCGCCCCATCGAGTTTCCCGTCGCGATCCCAGTGGAATTGGACCTTGATGCGCCCGAGTTCGTCCGTGAAGAGCTCGTTGCCGGGTGGCCCGACGACGACGGCGGTCTCGAGCACCTGCTGAAAGCGCGGCGCCGGCGGCTCGGGCCGAAAGACAGTCGTGGACGGCACCGCGCTGAAGGTATTTCGATAAGGACGATCATCGGGGCCGCCGCTGTCGTAGTGAGGACTGCGCGCCTCGTGTTCGACGCTTACTACCGTGTAGGTACCCTCCTGGGGTTCGAGGTCGGCGTCGACGATCTGAATCCCGGCGCCAGCGGCGAGCGCCGGGTTCTCCGTCTCTCCGCGCGCCACCCATCGCGTTCGACGGTGCTGCTCGAGTCTGACAGTGGCGAGCGCGCCCGAGACCGCGACCGGCTCGAGCGCCCCCTCATGGTGATACTGCTCGCCCTCCTCCCCCTCTTTGGCTTCACCCCGCAAATCCAATGAAGGACGGTTGAAGTCGAAGTCCTTCACCACGACCGACCCGGGCTGGACACGCCGCTCGAGGCTGAACCGATGAACGTCGGGAGCGTCGCTCGTCTGGCCGTAGTCCTCACGTGGGTGGAGCTTCGGCGCGTCAGGAAGGACAGCACATGCGCTCGCGCTGCTCGCCAGCACGAGCACCTCCTTGCCTTGCTCGTCGCCCGATTGCTCGAAGAAATAGAAGATGCCGTCCTCCGAGAGGATTCGCTCGACGAAGGCGAGATCCGTCTCTTGGTATTGGACGCAGTACTCGCGGCGGGACAGATCCGACGCGGAGCGGTCAGATACGTCGACGCCGGACAGGGACAGCACCTCGGAGACGATCTCGCCCGTCGACTTGTCTTGGAAGATGCGGCTGTTTCTCTTCAGCGACACGAGCGCCAATCGCGGGACCATCTCCATCGTGTAGAGACGCATCTGCGGTCGAACCCGAAGCGCGCCGGTCACCGTCATGCTCCGCACCACCCCGTGAATCCAGCGCCTCGCCTGCGGCTCACCAAAGCCGAGGTGGCAAGCCTTACCGATGTATTGCTCCTCCACCATCTTCGCGTCGAGTGGGGAGCGCTCGACCCGCACCTTGAAACAATACGGCGCCGAGATCGACTCAGCGCCGGAGAAGCCCGCCACCACGAGGTGATCGTGAGCTCCGTCCACGTCGAACGTGAAGAGGTCGTCCTGCAGTGCGGCCATGAGTGGCATCTTCAATGCCGGCGCGACTATCGGCAAGCTCAACTCGCGAAGTGACATTTGGCGCGCGATCCGGCGAGAATGCCGAACGTGAAGCCAGCATCGCGATGGCGCCTCTATGCGACTTGGGAGCCACGCCCGGAACCACCGGAGACGTCGATTGATCGGCTGCTCATCCTCTTCAGCACGCTGAGGGCTACGTCCGAACGACGCTGGACTGCGGCCCTCGGCAAGTCCACTCGACCCCACCCGTGCGAGGACCGCGCCGGGATTGAGTGGGCGCTCCGCGCCGGCAGCTACCCGGTCGAGGAGCGCCCGCGAAGAGGTGACTTCGTTTGTCAGAACTTCTATCTCGGCACATTCCGTCGTTGGGAGGTGAAGCTCACCATTGCTTGCGGCGCGCAGGAAAAGCTGGGCGGCGTCGAGACCCCAAACCGGCTCGAGATCACTGGCACTGTCGAGCGCGAGCCCCAGGCCCTCCGCGAGCTCCTCGTGGTCGTCATCGCCGCCTTTCGACCAACGTGGGCATTCGTCGCTCGCGGTGACACCCCTAAGTTTCCCGTTCCTGGACTGACAGTCCCCACAGTGGGTTGGGTCACCTATCTCTCTGCGTCATTCGGCCAGATACCACCCGCCCCATGCCTCAGCGCAGTCTCCGTCCCGCAGTTCGGGACATTGGTGCAAACCGCCAAGGACGGCGCGTGGCTCGAGGAGTCCTCGGCAGCGTCGTTGCGTGCGGTGTCCCGAGCGCTGAAGGACAATGGCGTGTTTGGCCGAGCCCAATGACCAGGCACGAATTGAATCACGCCGGTTGAGCTCAGCCTAATGATGGCTCGGCGTGACGCCCGCTCTCCGAATGGCACTTAGGGCGGCTCGAGTGCCTCTTTGAGCGATGGATTTTCCACTTCGCCTTTGCGAGTGTCGAAGGACCATGCGCTTTCAACGATTGTTCGGGCCCAGCTTGTCGGTGCTGTTGGGCGCTCTCATGCTGAACGCCGCTGCGTGCGGGGACGACTCGACGGGCGGTGGCGGCTCGGGCGCGAGCGGCGGCGCTGGGGGTGTGAACGCGGGCGGCGCGGGCGGCGCGGGCGGCGGGTCGGACGTGCCGCTGATTGGCGACGTCCTGCCCTGCGGTGTCGAGGGCACCATCGGCGGCATGGCGAAGGGCACGGATCTCCAGCGCCACGACCTCGATCTCGACGTGTTCCCGGACGCGCTCTGCAACGACGGGACTGGGGCGGTCATCTACTATCGCCCATACGAGGGCGCGGCCAACAAGAACCGCTGGGTGATTCAGCTCCTCGGCGGGGGCAGCTGCGAGACAGGTCAGAACTGCGCCGATCGCTGGTGCCAAGTGGGGACCAACTTCTCGAAGACCCAAATGTCTTCGGACGCGGCGCCCACGGGCGGCACCACCGGTAATGGCATCTTCGCGCGCCGCGCCGACAACCCGATAGGGGACTTCAACCAGGTCCTCATCCGATATTGCTCTTCGGATATGCACGCTGGGCTGTCGCGCGACGTGGTGGTGAACGCCAACATCCCCGGCACCGAGGAGCCAGTCCAGTTCCGCATGAACTTCCTCGGTTCTCGCATCCTCGACGCGACGCTCGCGACGCTGGAGGCCGACGGCGTGCCCACGCTCGCTTACACGATTGGAGGTGGCAACGTCGAGCTCCCCAACCTCGCAGAGGCGAACCTCGTCATCGTCGCGGGCGCGTCCGCGGGCGGCGGCGGCACCATCACCCACGTCGATCGCATCGCGACCCACCTGCGAGAGAAGAACCCGAACGTCGCGGTCTCGGCGTTGATCGACTCCATCTTCATCCCCAATCGTGAGGACCTCGATTGGTCGACGACCGAGCTCTGCTCCACCGAGGGGATTTGCGACTACGCGTCGATGATGCAGGCCTACGGCGACTCGCGTGTGTACGACGTCATCGACGAGGACAGCTGCGCTACCTGGCACGCAGCCCACGCGCCCGACACCGCGTGGCAGTGTTTGGACATCGGGCACGTCGTTCGACACCACGTGACGACGCCGATGTTCGTTCGACAAGGGCAGACCGACTCGCTGCTCTCCAGCAACTTCATCGACTCCGGCGTCTCCGTACCGGGATATGGCCCGATGGACCTCCCCGCGTTTGCGGCGCTCGTGCGCGCCTCGCTCGCCGATCTCGCCGACCTCAAGACCTCCGCCGAGGAAGGCGCTGACATTGCTGTAACACCAGGAGCGTACGGGCCGAGCTGCTCCAAACACGAGACGCTGCGGAGCACACCCGACACGTTCGACGTCACAATCGATCAAAATGGAAACTCGTATTCGATGTTCCAGGTCATCGCGAACTGGGCCTCGAACATGCAGCCGAGCTCGGTGATCACGCCGATGGGTGGCACCGACTTCTGCCCTTGAGCGACGCGGCGCACCGGTAGGTTGCTCGCTGCTTGTTGTGCCGGCCGTTGGCGGCGAGGCAAGATGTGCGGCTGTGACCGAAGCCGAGCAGCCCCGCGCGCCCCACCCCGCAGTTTGGATGATCCTCTATATCCCGTTCGGCGCGCTCGGTGGCTTCATCACCGTCGCGCTGACGTTCCTCGCCACGACGAAGGGGCTGTCCATCTCGGAGGGCGCGCTCCTCAACGGCGCGCAGATGCTCATCTCCTGGATGAAGTGGCTTTGGGCGCCGATCGTCGATGTGACGCTCAATCCCCGCAAGTGGTACGTCATCTCCACGGCGGCGTCGGCGGTAGGCATCTTCACGATGGCGGCGATTCCGCTAGGCCCCAATACCTTGCCGCTCCTGCTCGCCGTGATCGCCGCCGCGAGCTTGGTCAACTCGGTCGTCGGGATGAGCGTAGAGGCGATCATGAGCCGGGTCGTCACGCCGGACCAAGCCGGTCGCGTCGGCGCTTGGTTTCAAGCCGGTAACCTCGGGGGCGCCGGTCTCGGGGGCGCGCTCGGCCTGTTCCTCATTCAGAAGCTGCCGGCTCCGTGGATGTCGGGCGCGATCATGGGCGCGCTCTTCGTGGCTTGCACCGCTGCGCTCAACCTCACTCCCGTCCTGCCAGGGCACAAGAGCGAGCTCGGCTTCGTAAAGTCGGTGAAGTCCGTCGTCGGCGATCTGCGCACGATGCTGAAGACGAAGGGCGGTTTGCTCTCGGCGATCCTTTGCGTGCTCCCAGTCGGGACGGGCGCGGCGCAAACGACGCTCACGCAAGCCGAGGTGGCCGCCTATTGGGGCGCCGGCCCGACCGAGGTCGAGTGGCTTCAAGGCGTGCTCGCGGGCCTGCTCACGGCGGCGGGCTGCTTCGTAGGCGGATATGTCTGCCAGCGTTTCCAGCCGCGAACCGCTTATGCCGGTATCGGCATCGGATTGGCGCTCATCGCGACGGGCATGGCGGTCACGCCCGCGACCGTGATCACGTACATCATTTGGAGTTTGCTCTACTCGTTCGCCGTCGGGCTCGCGTACGCCGCATTCACCGCGGTCGTGCTCCACGCGATGGGCCACGGCTCGGGCGCGACGAAATACAATGTCTTCGCGTCGGCCTCGAACTTCCCGATTTGGTGGCTCGGGCTGACGCTGGGCTATGCGGCGCAGCGCTTCGGGGCGCGCGCGATGCTCCTCACCGAGGCCGGCTTCGGCGTCCTCGGTGTGCTGGTGTTCGCGGGCGCGGTGTCGCGCGTGCGACGCTCGCTCCTGCCCGAGCGCGCCGAGTGATTGACGAGTGATTGACGGGCCGTCGGGCGCTCAGCGGAAGAGCGGAAACTCCACGATCGCCCACGTGAAGAGCGCGTGGGAGAAGAGCACGGGCGGCAAGCGAACCATCCTGAATCGGAGATAGGTCCACGCGGCGCCGCACCCGAGCGACGCGATGACGAGCAGCGGATTCAGCCCTACGAACGCGTCGCGCAACACCCAAATCGTGGGCACGTGAGCGAGGCCGTAGACGAGGGCGCCAGCGACGCTGCCGCGCAGCTGACCGAGCTTTTCTTCGAGCGTCGGCGTGACCCAGCCTCGCCAGACGAACTCCTCCAACAGGCCGACAACCGCGGCGCCGAGCCCGAGGAGCAGGCGCGTATCGGCAAATGGATCGCCGAGGATCAGGTAAATCCGGACGATCCAACCGTGGCCCGCGCGGCCCGGTGAGGTGTAAACGGCGTGGAACGCGAAGGCCAAGCCGTAGAGGAGGGCCGCCACGAGCGCGCCGAACGTCAGGTCGCCGCCGCGCGGCTTTACGAGGTAGAGCTCGTCGCGGCGCCGCAAACGCAAGAGCCCGGGGATCGCCAGCGCGACGTAGACGAGGCCGAGCGCGATCATCGGGGTGTGCGTGCCGATTCGCTCGGGCGCAAACCCGAATTGGAACGCGAGACCCACAGCGGCGGTGGTGATCAGCGCGGGGAGCCAAAACATCGAGCTGTCTTCGGTGTTGTCGGCGCTCGGTGGCGGCTCGCGCTCGCTCGGAGATTGGGAGTCTCGGTCATCCGCTGACATCGGCGTCCTTCAACAGCGTGAGCACGCGATCGAGGATTCGATCAGCGAGGGCAGACTTCGAGAGCCAGCCCGTGGGCTCGGCGGTGGCGCGCTCGACGAGGATTGCGCGGTTGTCGTCGCGACCGAAGGAGTCGCTCGCGCGATTCGCTACGACCATATCGACCCGCTTCGCCTCGAGCTTGCGCCGCGCCTCGCGGACGAGGGCCTCGTCGTCTTCGGGTGTCTCGACCGCGAAGCCCACGAGGACTGGCCGCTTGGTTTTGCGGTCGGCGCCGAGGCCCGCGAGGACATCGGGGTTCGGGATGAGCTCGAGCGTGAGCGGCTCGTGCGACCGCTTGATCTTCACGCTGCTCGAGACCTTGGGCCGATAATCCCCGACGGCCGCGGTCATGACGAGCGCGTCCGCGCCCGCGAGGTCGGGGCCCATCGCGGTGCGCAACGCGGCGTCCATCGCGAGCGCGCCGCGTGTGTCGACGCGATCGACGCCCGGCGGCGTCGCGAGCTCGACAGGGCCGCTCACGAGCGTCACGCGCGCACCCCGAGCCGCGGCGCGCGCGGCGACCGCGAAGCCCATCTTCCCCGTAGACCGATTACCGACGAACCGCACCGGATCGATGTCTTCGACCGAGGGCCCGGCCGATACGACGATATGGCGGTTCGCGAGATCGCGGCGCTCGCTCTCTTCGAGTGCGCGCAGGACGGCCGCGACGATGACCTCGGGCTCGGCCATACGACCAACACCCGATTCACCCGAAGCGACCTCGCCCTCGACGGGGCCGACGAGCTCGACTCGCCCGTCCCGCCCGAGCGTCGCGACGTTGCGCTGAGTGGCCGGGTGAGACCACATCCGAGGGTGCATCGCGGGCGCGGCGAGGACTGGCCCGCGCGCCGAGAGGCAGAGCGCGGCCGCGAGATCGTCCGCGCGACCCGAAGCGAGCCTCGCGAGGAAATCAGCCGTCGCCGGCGCGACGACGACGAGCGAGCAGCGCGCGGCGAGCTCGACGTGCAGCTCACCCGCAACGGACGGATCGAACATATCGGTATGAGCGCGCTCGCCAGTCAAACCGGCGAAGGTCGTCGCGCCGACGAACTCTCGCGCGGCGCGAGTCAGCACGGGGACGACGGTGACGCCGGCTTTTCCGAGGAGGCGCGCGACGACAGGCGCCTTGAAGGCAGCGATGCTGCCCGTGACAATCAGGGCTACGGAGTGACTCAAGACTCGCTCGCCTTCTTCTTTTTCTTCTTCGACGGCTTATCGGATTTGTCCTTATCGGATTTGTCCTTATCGGATTTGTCGGCCTTCTCCGATTTGTCCTTCGAGGGCTTGTCTTTCTCGGGCTTGTCGCCGTCGTTCTTGTCGTCCTCGCCCTTCTTGTCCGATACGGGCGTCTTCTCCAGGCCGAGATCCTTTATCCAGCCCTTCTCCCCTGTCTTACCGGGGAAGGCCGTATCGGCGATTCCAGGCTCCGAGCCGCCGGGGCCGACGATGCCGGGCCCCTCAGTCATGACCCGGTATTCATCGACCGTGTATTCCGGGTGAGCGTCCTCTTTCACGCTGGCCTTCACGTCGGAGGAGCCTGTCCCTACGGCGACGATTTGGGTCGTCGGCGGGTATTTCTCCACCCATTTGGTGCGCTCGGCGTACGAGCCGTCGCGGACCACGCGAGACGCCGTAGCGACGAAGCCGGGAATCCCCCGTTGGGTCACGACGCGATCGCCCTCACGCAGTTTGTCGGTCGGGCGCTCGACCTCCTCGAATGGCAAGACGTCGTCGATCCGCCGGAAATAGCTGACTGTCAGCGCGCGCCGCGGCCCGAGGATCTCGGCCCGCACCACGCCGCCCGCGACCTTCTCGTGGAGGACAATGGGGAAGTCGAACGTGTTCTTGAACCGATAAGTGATATTGGGATAAGAGACCGTCGCATCGAGCCCCAAGGCGATATAGGAGCTCGGGCGCGAGTGCGGGTATCGCTCGACGATCTCCAACCCGGAGAAGAAGACGGCGCCGTGCAAGGTGCCCGAGATTTGGCAGGTGCCGCCGCCGATGCCGTCGACGAGCTCACCCTGGGCGATGACGGGCGCGATGCGATAGCCGTGCGCCTCGTCGCGCGGGCCGACGAGCGCGTTGAAGTCGAAGACCTCACCCGGGAGCAGCACGACGCCGTCGACCTTGGAGGCCGCGAGCCGCAGGTTGAAGGTGCGATCCTCGTAGCGCTTGCCCTGGTTGTAGCGAGTCTCGAAGAAGCCGAGGACCTGGTCGAAGCGCACGTCACCGATCTGCGAGGCGAGGCGGCGCGGCAGGACCTGCTCGACGGCCGCGTCGACCTTCGTCTCGCCGCGACGGAACGCGGACTCGAGCCGCGCGAGCGTGCCGTAGACGTCGAGCCGATAGCCGATCTTCTCGGGCCGGACCTTGCGCGCCTCGAGGTCGATCGACGCGTCCTGCGGTGGCGAGTCGAGCTCGGCCTTGAGATCGACGAGCTTCGAGAGCGCGCGATCACCGGCGACGCGGATCGGGAGCGGGACCTCGAGCGGCTCGGCGCCGTGCTTCTGGAAGTGGGCGCGCGCGATGGCGCTGTCCGGACGCAGCGCCTCGTTCACGAACTCCGAGACGCGGAGCCGATCGATCTCGAGGCCGAAATCGGCGCGCCGCAGCGCGATCGTGCGGCCGTCGGGGAGCGCGAGCTTGACGTCTGTGACGGCGTAGCGACGCACGAGATCGAGCGCGTCGCCCACCGGATCCTTGGAATTTGCGGGCAAGTCGTGGCCCGCGATGCGGAGCTTCGGCGTGGGGACGTTCGCGGGCGCGGCCACGCTCGCCGCTGGCGCGGGACTCGGCGCGGGCTCGGCGGTGGGCTCGAGCGAGCGCTCGATCGCGACCATCCCCACGCCGATCGTGGTCGCGATGACGAGCGCGCGCACGGCTGCGCCGCGCTGCCAGCGCAGCACGCGCAAGGCCGTAGCCTTGACGAGCTCGCTTCTTGACGGAGAGCGCTCGCTCACGCGCGCATCTTTAGAATGGCTCGGCGCGCGGTCAAGCTCGGGCCGGCTGATCGCCGCGCCACTTCGCGATCGCAGCCAGATGGCGCTTCGTGAAGCCGGGCACTGCGAGCAGCGCCTCGTCGGACGCAGCGCGGATGCCGTCGACCGAGCCGAGGTGCTTCAAGAGCGCGACCTTGACCTTCTCACCGATGCCCGGCACGTCGTCGAGCTCGCTCTTGAGCCGCCGCGCGGTGCCGGTGCGCGTCCGCGCATAGTTCGCGAAGCGGTGGGCCTCGTCGCGCGCGCGCGCGAGGAAAAACAGCGCAGAGCTCGAGCCACGCAGCGCGATCCCGTTCTTCTGGCCCGGCAGGTACACGCGATCGACGAGCTTCTCGCCGGTCGCGGTCTCCCGCTCCTTCGCGAGCGAGACGATCGAGAGATCGTGGAGCCCGAGGTCTCGCGCGGCCGCGAGCGCGACGTGCAGCTGACCGCGACCGCCGTCGACGACGAAGAGATCGGGCAGGTCCCACTCCGGCGTCGGCTCTTCGTTGGGCTCGGCGTCGTCCTCGACGCCCGAGGCCTCGTCGCTGGACGCCGTTGCTGACGACAGCCGCGACTCCTGCTCGACACGCGCGGTCCTTCCCCGACGAAAGCGTCGCGCGAGCACCTCGTACATCGCGCCGTAGTCGTCGCCGCCCGAGGTCCCGCGCACGAGGAACGAGCGGTAGCGCTTCTTGTCGGGTTGTCCGTCGACGAGGCTCACGACGGCGCCGACAGTGTCACCGCCGCCGAGATGAGAGATGTCGCAGCACTCGATGCGGTGCGGGGTCACCGGCAGTCGCAGCTTGTCGCGCAGCTCGTCGAGCCGAGCCTCGACGTCCTCGGCGGCGCGCTGCTTCGCGGTGTAGGCGTTCTTCGCGTTCTCGACCGCCATGTCGAGCAGCTTCCTGCGCTGACCTCGCTTCGGGACGACGATCTCGACCTTGCGGCCGCGCCGCTCCGTGAGCCACTCGGCGACACCGTCCGCACCGTCGGGGAGCGCGGGCACGACGATCTCCTCGGGGATAGGGCCGCGCTCCTCGACGTCGCCGTAGAACTCCGTGAGGAAGTTCGCGAGGACCTCTTCGTCGGGGAGCTCGATCTTGCGGAGCGAATACGAGACTGTGTCCGTCACGCGCCCCGCGCGCACGAACAAAACCTCGACCTCGACGTTGCTGCCCTCGCGGTAGAGGCCGATGACGTCCTGATCGACGTCGCTCACCGACACGACGCGCTGGGCCTCGCGGATGGATTCGACGGCGCGCAGCTGGTCGCGATAGACGGCCGCGCGCTCGAACTCCATTCCCGTCGAGGCGTCTCGCATGTGCCGATCGAGCTCGCGCGTGAGCTCGTCGTGCCGGCCCTCGAGGAAGAGCGCGACCGCGCGCACCTGCGCGTCGTACTCGACCGCATCGACCTCGTAGACGCAGGGCGCCGGGCACCGCTTGATCTGGTGCTGTAGGCACGGTCGCTTGCGCGACGCGAAGTCGGTGTCCGAGCACGTCCGCAAGTGAAAATGCTTGTTCACGAGGTGGAGCGTGCGTCGCGCGCTCGTCGCCGAGTGGTACGGACCGAAGTAGCGCGCGCCGTCCGGAGACGGTCGCCTCACCGTCTCGAGGCGCGGCCAAGGCTTCGTCGGATCGAGCCGCAGACAGAGGAAATCCTTGTCGTCGCGCAGCTTCACGTTGAAGCGCGGGCGGTGCTTCTTGATGAGCTGGTTCTCGAGGACCGCGGCCTCTTTCTCCGTCGCAGTGACGACCGTCTCGATCGTCTGCACGAGCGCGCGCAAGAGCGGGATGAAGTAGCGCGAGTCCGAGCCCGATTCCTGGAAGTAGCTGCGCACGCGCGAGCGCAGGACCTTGGCCTTGCCGACGTAGAGGACCTTCTCGTCGCGGCCGATGAAGAGGTAACAACCCGACGACGTGGGGAGCGTCGCGAGCTGTTGAGCGATCGGATCGACCGTAGGCGTGGCGGCGCTGTCGTCGTCTGCGGGCGTCATCACACGAGCTTCGAGAGCTAGAAGATGCCGACGACGCTCATCCCTGGAGCTTCGCTGCCGCTCGATGGGACGACCACCGGCGGAGGGATGACGATCGCGGCGGGCCGAGCTTGCTCCGGGGGCAGAGGCTGCACGGGATCTTGATAATACGGGTCCGGCGTGGGCGTCGGTGGTGGCGGCGCCGCGGTCGGCGGCGCGCCCTTCTGCTGTGAGCGCTCGGCGCGAAGCCCGCTGCCGAAGAGCGATACGACAGCGTGCACCGTGAGGACGCCGGACCACGCCGACAAGGCGATCCACTGCGGGCGGTTCGCCTCGTCTGTTACAGCTTTGTAACCGGTCAGCGCGGCCTCCGAGGCCATCAAGGTCGCTTCGGGGACGGCCAGGTAGAGCGGCGCGTAGCCGTCGTCGACGAGCTCCGAGATCGCCGAGCAGGTGAAGACCATGTTGGTCGAGATCACCCAGCTGAGCGCGAAGCGGAGGTCGGAGCGCACAGCGCCCGGCTGCGCGAGCGACCACGCCGAATAGGTCGACATCGCGCCCATCCAAATCGCGAACGGCATCGGCACGACCTCGAGCCCCGGATCGACTTTGTCGGTGCCCGCGAGCCCCGCGACGAACCCGCTCGCGACCGCGGTCTCCGCGCCGGTGACCGTCGCTTGGCCGATCATCCAGCCGGTGTCGGGCTCGTCGAGGCGCGCGACGACACCGCCCGTGTACACCGTGAAAGAGACGTCGGTGGTGACGAGCGCGATGATGCCCGCGATCGCTCCGGCCGCGGCCAGCGCGTCCGGGTCACCGGCGTGCGCGGGCTTTGCGATCGCCAGCGTGACGGCGAGCGAGCCGACGAGAGCGAGCGAGCGACCCCCACGCGCGCCCATCAGCCAGCCTTGTGACTCTCGGCGAGCCGCAGGTACATGCGCCCGATCTTGTCGTTCGGGTCGAGCTCCAAGGCCTCGGCGAAGGCCGCGCGCGCCTGGTCTTTCTTGTCGAGCATGAAGAGCGTCACGCCGAGCTGCACGCGGCCGTGGACGTACTTCGGGTTGGTGGCGCAGGCCGCTTGGAAGGCCGCGAGCGCGCCGTCGAGGTCGCCGCGATCGCGGAGCATGCCCCCGAGGCGCGCGTGCAGATCGGCGAACGTCGGGCGGAGCACGAGGGCGCGTCGCAGCTCGCCGACAGCCTCGTCGACGTAGCCCGCGTCGGCGTAGGCCTGTGCGAGATCCGCGTGCATATTTGCGATCTTTCCGAGCGCGTAGGGATCGCGCACGGCGCCCTCGGCGGAGGGGTCCGCGGTCGCGCGAACCCGCGCGTAGAAGGCGCGCCCGGCCGCGTAGTCACCGAGGTCGTTGCACGTGACGACGAGGTTCAAGAGAGCCTCGGTGTAGTGCGGGTTGATCTCGACTGCGCGCTCGAAGGCCTCCTTCGCGGCAGCGAAATCACCACGATCGTGGCGCACGACTCCGAGCATGTTGAAGACGTCCGCGAAGCGATCGTTCTTCTCGATGAACTGAAGCAGGAGCGGCTCGGCGTGCTCGTATTCGTGCCGCTCGAAATGTTCCTTCGCGAGCACGAGCTTCGCCTTGAGCCGATCATCCACGAGTCCTTTATAGCAGGCGACGAGCCTTCTTTACGGGCTCGGGCGCGGCCCGTTCAGGTTGCTCGACGTGCTCTCTGCTGGTAGAGCCGACGAGTGTCGCGAGACGAAGACGTAGCGCCGGACGCGAGCACACCGTCGCGGGCTTCCGTCTCGCGCGGCACGATGCCGTCGATCACGCGGGAGACTCTTCCCTCTCCCGGCGGCCCATCGGCGGGGACGAGCACGCCGCAGCCTCCGCTCGTGACCTCGAGCTTGCGCAAGCGGGGCCTGCCGCGCGACGAGATCCCTCCGATGAGCGCGCGACGCCGCGTGCTCGAGTCGCGGCTCGCGAGCGATGCGCGGCCGTCTCCGCGCGTAGCGTCATCACCGACCGGCGACTGGATCTCGGACGCTTACCGCGATGCCTCGGCCGACGAGCCCTCCTCGACGCAGGGCTATCCGCAGCAGACCTCGCCTTCGAGCGAGCGAACGTCGAGCACGCCCTCGCCCATCCGATCGGTGCAGATCACCAACGCCGGCCCGAGCATCAGCGTGCGCGGGCTGCCTGTCACGGCGAGCCCTGCTTCGCAGCGTCCGGTCGCGAGCACGCGGTCGAGCTACCCGGCGACCCTCGAGCCCTCGAGCGGGTCTGCGCCGGCGCTCTCCGCGTCCACGCCGCGTCCTCGTGGCTCGCTCCGCGCGACGCCGACTCCCGCGCCCGTCGGGCTGCGCGAGCGCTTGCTCGGTCGCGACGGGGCGCCCGCGTCTGCCGGGCCTTTCACACGCGACCCGTCGACCGACCCGAAGGGTTCGAAGGATGGGGTGCGTCTCGAGCGCGGTAAATCTCCGGCGCATCACGCTGCAGGCACGGTCGCGCTGTCTCCGCGGATGACCGCGCTCTTCGGCGGGCTCTTCGGGCTCGCGACCGCCACGACGATCGTCGCCCTCCTCATCCAGGGCGCGCCGCCACGCGACGACCGCTCGGCTGTGAGCGCCGCGCTCTCGGCGTCGGCAGCACCCAGCGCGGGCGCGAGCGCAGCGACCGCCGCGGCTGGCCCGAAGAAGCGGGTCCGCACGAAGCTCCCTGGCCCTTGGCGAATCGGCGATCAGAAGGACGCCTCGACCAAGATCGTCACCGACACGATGGGTCGGCGCTCGTTCATCACGGCGCTCACCGACAAGGGCGTCCCGAAGGAGCAGGTCTATCGCCTGCTCAAGGCCTTCGACGGCGTGCACTCCTTCGACAAGACCGGCAAGAACGACAAGTTCATCGCCGCGCTCGATCGCAAGTCGAACGAGGTAAAAGCCTTCGAGTTCGTGATCTCGCCGACCGAAATCTATCAAGCGCGCGAGACCGACGGCGTCCTGAGCGCGAGCCAGCTCGACATGAAGCTCGCCGAAGAAGAGGTGAGCGGCTCCTTCGTCGTCACGAAGGACATCGCACGCTCCATCGAGTGGGCTGGCTTCGAGCCCGACCTCCTGCGCGCGATCGACGAGGCCTACGGCGGCCGCTTCTCGCACGAGAGCATGAAGGAAGGCGGCGTCGTCCGCGTGATCGCGGTCGAGCAGACGGTCCTCGGCGACTTCGCGAAATACAAGTCGATCGTCGCGGTCGAGTACCAACCGCCCGAAGGCGGCGGCGATCCGATCTTCGCGTACACGTACCAAGGCGCCTCGGCGAAGGGTTACTTCGACGAGCGCGGCCGACAGCCCGACGGCAGCGGCTGGACCTCACCCGTCCCCGGCGCGCCCATCACCAGCCGCTTCAACCCGAAGCGAATGCACCCGGTGCTGCACAAGATCATGCCGCACACCGGGACGGACTTCGGCGCGACCACGGGCACGCCCGTGCAAGCCGTCTATCGCGGCAAAGTCACGCACGCCGGCCCCGCAGGCCCCTGCGGTCTGATGGTCGCCATCATGCACCCGAACGGCGTCGAGTCAGGCTACTGCCACCTCTCCAAGATCGCGCCGAACCTCAAGGTCGGTGACGCAGTCGGCGCTCGTCAGAATATCGGCCAGGTCGGAACGACGGGTCGCTCGACCGGTCCGCATCTGCACTTCTGGACCAAGCGGAATGGCACCTTCTTCGACTCGCAGACGATGAAGATCGACGGCTTCCGCGTGCTGCCCGCCGACGAGCGCGACGCGTTCACGGCCCGCAAAGCCGAGCTCGAGCAGCGCCTCGCCGCCCTCCCCACCCCCGAGCCTCCGCCCGTCGAGGCGCCGGTCAAACCCGCGCCCGCCGTCAAAGACAACGACGACGACACCCGCCCGCAGATCGGCGACTCCGGTGAGGGCGACGAGACAGCCGCCGCCGACGCGCCGCCCAAGAAGGGTGGCAGCTCCGCGAAGCCTGCAAAAGACCCCGCGACCGCTGCTCCCTCGGTCGACTCGGGCGACGACGAAGACCTCGTCGGCCCCGACCTGAAGTAACTCGCAGCGACTATTTTTTGGGGGGAGAGATGCACCCTCCCTCGGGTGTCGCGGCATCCATCCACCCTCAGGATGGAACGACGAAGCGCGCACCCTCCGAGGAAGGCGCGCGCCCGAGGCGATTCTCGAAGCGATCGCTCGCGAGATCAGCGCTTGGAGTACTGGAAGCGCTTGCGAGCGCCCGGCTGACCGTACTTCTTGCGCTCCTTCTTGCGGTCGTCGCGCGTCAGGAAGCCCGCGCGCTTCAGCGGGGAGCGACGCTCGCTGTCTGCGATGCAGAGAGCGCGCGCGATGCCGTGGCGCATGGCCTCGGCCTGAGCCGAGTGACCGCCGCCGCAGACCGTGGCCTCGACGTCGTATTGGTCGAGCACCTCGATCAACTCGAGCGGCTGTCGCATGATCATCCGCGACGTCTCACGCTCGAAGTACTCGTCCGCCGACCGACGGTTGACGCTGATTTTGCCAGCTCCAGGCTTGAGCCACACGCGGGCTACGGCCGTCTTGCGCTTGCCTGTTGCGTAGATCTTCTCGCTCATCTTCCGTTCTCTTCCAACTAGCGGTCAGGCTCGCTCAGGCGAGCGGCTGGGGTTTCTGCGCAGCGTGAGGGTGATCGGCGCCGGCGTACACCTTCAGCTTGGTCAGGAGCTGACGGCCCAGCGTGTTCTTCGGGAGCATGCCCTTCACAGCTTTGACGATCGGGAGCTCAGGGCGGCGCTCGATGAGCTTGCCGTAAGCCTCTTCACGGAAGCCGCCGGGCTCACCGCTGTGGCGGACGTACTTCTTCTGATCGAGCTTGCGACCCGTCAGCTTGATTTTGTCCGCGTTCACCACCACGACGAAGTCGCCGGTGTCGACGTGCGGCGTGAAGATGGGCTTGTTCTTACCGCGGAGGACCATTGCGATCCGGCTCGCGAGGCGGCCGAGCGGCTGCTCGCTCGCGTCCACGACCCACCACTGGCGCTGGTCGGCCACTTCAGCAGGCTTTGCGGAGTAGGTCTTGGGCACGGGATTTTGTGAGGCGGTCATGGCTCTTCGTTGGGAACTAAAGGGAGGGAGCGTTTACGCCCTGGCCACTATGGAGTCAAGGTCGTTCCGAGCTTTCGGGTCTAGGCTTTTCCCGAGACTCGTGCTTAGCCCCGAGCGCTCATGATGCGTCCAGGGCTCATGTGTGCAGTTCGAGCTACTCCGCCTTGGCGCTGGGCGCGGGCACAGCGCTGTCCGAACTCGATGGTGCGGCGCTGGGTGCTGCGCTCGAGCTAGTCGCCGGCGCGGCCGCGGACGACGACGCAGACGCCGACGGTGCGGTCTTCGCGGGGTGCTGTCGAGCCTCGTCGATGATGGCCTGCGCGTCGTCGGCGCAGGAGCCCGTCGGGTACTTGGCGAGGTAAGCGACCGCCTTCTCCAGCGCCTCGGTCTCGTGGGTGGCGTCGCCGTGCAGATCACGGAGCTCGCCGCAGAGCGCGTACTCGAGGAAGGCCGCCGCGGCCTTTGCCTTCTCGCGGTACTTGGCCGCGAGCGTCTTGTCCGAGGCCTCGTAGATTCGAGCGAGCTCGAAGGCCGCGCTCACGCCTTCGGCGGAGGCGCTGAACTCGTCGGCAGCGCGACGAAGCGCGCGGATCGCCTGGTCCCCGAGGCCGGCCGCAGACCCGATCTCGGAGAGGAGGACGAGCTCGCGCACCGACTGAGCCTTGTCG
This sequence comes from Polyangiaceae bacterium, assembly GCA_046351325.1. Taxonomy (GTDB): domain Bacteria; phylum Myxococcota_A; class Polyangia; order Polyangiales; family Polyangiaceae; genus Xiheicaenibacterium. The sequence continues at coordinate 123,861 of JAXLYR010000005.1, forward strand.
ATCAGCACGGCCAAACCGCCACGCTGTTTGACCTCCTCGTAGGCCTCTTCGTAGTTGCCGTGCGCCGCGAGCGCGAGCCAGCTGGGCGCAGTCTCCGGCAGCGGACCGCCGTCGACGCGCGTCGGTGACGGTGCCACGAGCGGGCTCGTCTGCGTCGGGTGAGCCGTGCGGCCGGTCGTGGCGACGGGCTCGTGCGGATTCATCGGCTCCGTATCCAGGCGCAGAGGCTCGGTGACGGGGCTCGGGACCGCCGTCTCGTTCGAGCTGCGCTCGCGCACGGTCGGGAAATGAGCCACCGCGTCCTCGCGTTGAAGCGTGCGAGGCCCGCTCGGGGACTTCACCTCGACGACGCCGCGCGAGACCGAGACATCGACGTCCGAGGGCCCGCGGGACAGCGAGACGCTCGACCCAGCAGGAGCCGACACCACGGTCTCACCAGCGAGGACGGCCACCGCCAGATCCGCCGAGGTCGTATCGACTGCGGCGGTGCCACGCAGGAGATGGAGCGTGAGCGCGTTGTCCGAGGCGTCGACGACCTCGACCAAAGAGTCGGGCTCGAGCGTGAGCTTGCCACCACGCGGCAGCGAGAAAGTGCGCTGCTTGGAGCCCGCGGCGAAGACGTCGAGCTCGTTGGTAGGCAGAGACGACGCCGAGACGGACGCAGAAGGAGCCTCGAGCGAGCGCCCAATCCACACGCCGCCCGCGAGGGTCGCCGCGAACGCGGCTGCGACGAGCGTCGCACGACGAACACCCGACGCTCGACCGACCCCGGAGGTCGCGCGAGCGCCGGCGAGCCACGGACGCGCGGCCTCGACGGAGGAGGGAGGGAGATCCTCGCGAACACGAGACCAGATGCGACCGACCTGGCGGTCGTCGATGTCTTGGCGCAGGTCGCTCGGGCGGATGACGGGTAGGCGGCTCATCGACCGCGCGTCCTTTCGTGGGATGGGGCAGGGCTGGGAACCGCAGCGCGTCGTTCGGGAGCGGCCCGGCCTGATGAGGTGACGGCGCGGGCCTGAGAATTCGGCGGCGTCGAGTCCATGTCGGTCGCTCGCTCCCCTGCCGAATCCGGAGGCTCGGAGACCGCGGTCTCGCTCGGCGTCTCGACGAAGTGGTTCTCGAGGAAGCGCTGAGCGCGACCGATGCGGCGCTTCACCGTCGCGAGGGAGCAACGCGTGAGCTTGGCGACGACCTCGAGCTCGTGCCCCTCCACGCAGCGGAGGGTCCACGCGATGCGCTCGTCGGTCGGCAGCGTGCGGAGGAGCGCGTAAATTTGTGCGAGCTGTGCGCGCGTGTGCGGTGAGGCCTCGCTGCTGGCGATCGAGTCGAGATCGATAGGGTCCGCCCCACGACCCAGGCCGAGCATCGACATCAGCCGCGTGCGCCGCAGGCGCGACCGCACCGCGAAGACCACGATCGACCCGAGCCACGAGCGGAAGGCTGCGGGGTCGGCGAGATCCGCGAGGTGGGTGAAGGCCTTGATGAAGGCGTCGTGAGCGATGTCCTCGACGTCGCGCGCCGAGCCCTCGATCCGGGTCGCGAGGTGAATCGCGAACGAAGCGTGCTTGCGATAGAGGGCCTCGCGAGCGAGCTGGTCCCCAGTGCGGGCGATCGGGACGAGCCGCGCGTCCGGCAGCGCCATGAGCGCCGAGAGCGCTGCCGGCCGCCCGATCGCGCGGGTCGCTGTCTGCTCGTCGACCGAGTCGTCGCTCGCGATCGTCTCGGCGCGCACGAGCTCCCGTTCGGGCATGGGCGCGTGCGCGGGCTCTGCAACGCCGTCTGCCTCTGCCTCTTCACCGAGCACAGGTTCAGCTGCTGCACGTGCGCTCTCGACGAGGCGCAGGCGCGGCGCGACCGCTCCCCTCGGGGTGGCCCCTTTACCGCGCACGGGTCGCGCTCCGCGAGATCGCGTTCTCGGCAGTGATCAGGAATCGAGGCACCGGGGATGTCCTATCTGGAAAGGAGCCTGGTCGTTGTTGGACGCCCAACCACCCCCGAATGGCTCAGCGCGGTCGCCCGGCTCGAGAACATGGGAGGGAGCGCGCAGCGTTGATGAATCAAGCCCGCTCATCGAATATTTTGAGGCTTTTTTTGACAACGCTGCGGGCCTGGCAATCCTAACGGTCGAGGTCTGTGTACCCCACCGTGAACGGGCTGGAGACGCGAAGCAACTCTACGGAGATGGTAGGATCTCGACGTTGGAGGGTCACAAGGACCCGCGCCGCGCCAACGTGCCTGTGCGCGAGACGAGGTTGCTCGGATGAGTGAGGACCTGGAGACACCTGAATCCGTCGCACAAGGCCTGGTCGTGGCCGGGCGCTACCGCACGCTGCGGCGCGTGGGGGTCGGCGGCATGGGCGAGGTTTACCTCGTCCAACACGTGCACACCGACGAGCGCTTCGCGATGAAGGTGCTGCTCTCGACGGTCATCTCGGACTCGAACGCGCTCGAGCGATTCCGCCGTGAGGCGCGGACACCCGCCCGCATCGACAGCGAGCACGTCGTCCGCGTCACCGACGCCGACGTGGCCACCGAGCTCAACGGCGCGCCGTTCCTCGTCATGGAGTTCCTCCGCGGCGAGGACCTCGACCGGCACCTGCAGACGCACGGCGCGATGACTCCGCGCGATGTCGTCACCTACCTGCAGCAGACGGCGCGCGCCCTCGACAAGGCGCACGCGCTCGGCATCGTGCACCGCGACCTGAAGCCCGAGAATCTCTTCATCACGCTCCGCGAGGACGGGTCGCCGCACATCAAAATCCTGGATTTCGGCATCGCGAAGTTCACGTCGGGCGCGACGAGCGACCTCGTCCACAAGACCGCGACTTCGCCGGGGCAGATCTACGGGACGCCGCTCTACATGGCGCCCGAGCAGGCCAAGGGCGAGTCGAACAAGATCTCGCCGCAGACCGACGTCTGGGCGCTCGGCCTGATCGCCAACCACATGCTCACGAACCAGGATTACTGGGACGCGCAGACGCTGACGGCGCTCATCGCGCAGGTCGTCTACGAGCCGATGCAGAAGCCGAGCGAGAAGGGCTTCAACTTCGGGCCGAAGTACGACGCGTGGTTCATGCAGTGCTGCAACCGCGACCCGGACGCACGCTTCTCGACCGCCGGTGAGGCCGTTTTCAAGCTGGGGCAGGCCCTCGGGGTGATCGACGCCGACGCTGTCTACGCACCCGGGCGTCCGTCTGCGGTGCTCGCGTCGCCGCCGCCGGTCTCCCAACCCACCTCGCAAGCGCGTTCGTTCTCGAAGACGGAGCTTCAGCTCGCGCAGACGGGGATCGCCACGTCACAGCGGGCCGAGCGGACCAGCCCGTTCGTGAAGGTCGCGATCGTCGCGCTCGTCGCGGGCGTCGGGATCGCAGCAGGTGCGTACGCCTTCCAGAAGTCGGGGTCGGGCAAGGCCGCCGCGGGCGACGGCGTCGCAGCGGAGACGAACGCTGCGGCGAACGCGAGCGCGCAGGCGGTGAACACCAACATCACCGTGAAGCCCGGGCCTGCGGTGGATCCGAGCGCAGCCGAGCAGTCTTCGAGCCCAGCGTCGAGCACCAGCGCGACGATCGCCGCTGCCTCGTCGGCGCCCTCCGCGACGTCACAGCAGCCCGCCGGCACGGTCGCGACCGCCACTTCGAAGGACCCCCCGAAGATCAAGACGGCGCCCGCGACCTCCTCCACCGCGAAGCCACCGACGACGACCACCACGACGCCGGCCACGAGCAAGCCCCCGCAAGACGATCCCCTCGGCACGCGCACCTGATCCGCCGCGGAGTTCGTGCGCCTCGCGCCTGCTGCTAACATCCGGGCGCAACGATGCGCTCTCTTGGCTTCGCGCCGATCGTCCTGACCTCGGCGCTCGCGTTCTCGGCAATCGTGTGGGCGGGTGAGGCTCGCGCCGATGTCGGCTCGGCCGACGAGCTCTTCAACGAGGGTCGAAACCTCATGAAGCAGGGCAAGATCACCGAGGCCTGCACGAAGTTCGAGGCGAGCTTCAGCGCCGATCCCGGACTCGGCGCGCTCTTGAACCTCGCGGATTGCCTCGAGCGTGATGGGCGGCTCGCGGCTGCCTACGGTCGCTGGGGTGACGCGATCGGCCTCGCGACGACGAAGAAGGACTCACGCCTCGACTACATCAAGGAGCGGCGCGAAGCCCTCAAGCCGAAGCTCGCGTTCCTCACGCTCACCGTCGTTGGTTCAGCGGCGGACCTCGACGTCTACAAGGGCTCGACGAAGCTGCTCCCCGGCGCGTACGGCACGGCGCTCCCCACAACGCCCGGCGAGACCGTGATTCAGGTCGTGCGCAACGGCGACCAGGTCCTTTGGGAGTCCCGCGTGAAGCTCGCGGAGTCCGAGCAAAAGACGGTGACCGTCCCACTCGGCGAGATCGCGGCGGCCAACCCTGCGCCGGTGAAGGTGCGGCAAGACGTCGTCGAGCAACGACAAGGCAGCGGCGGAGATGCCCCGGAGGGCTTCTGGAGCACGCAACGCATCGCTGGCTTCGTCGTCGGTGGTGGTGGCGTGTTGCTCGGTGGGGTCGGCTTCATCTTCGGTGGCCTCGCTGCCGACAAAGCCTCGGTGCTCGACGCGGAGTGCACCGACGGCGAGACGCGCTACTGCACGGACGCCGGCCAAGCCGCCGCAGCGGACGCGAACACCTTCGCGAACGCGAGCACCTGGACGCTCATCAGCGCGGGCATCGTCGTGGCGATCGGCATCACGGTGATCGCGACGGCGCCGAACGACTACACGAAGCTCGAGGAGCGCGCCTTCGTCGTCCCGTGGGTCACGCCCGAGGGCGGCGGACTCGTCGCCGCGGGCGTGTTCTGAACTCGAGGCCCACTCGGCTCCTGATCGCGCTCGCGCTCGCGAGCACCGCGTGCGGGTCGGACAAGACCGCGAGCACGGCGTCCGCGTCGGCGAGCGCGGCGACGCTCGGCGAGACGATCCCCGGCCTCGAGCTCGGCCTCTGGGATCCGGCGAAGAACGCCGCCGCTTGGAAGGGCGCGTGGGTCGTGAAGGATCGCGGCTCGTATCACGCGTGGGACCTCCACGAAGGCAGCCTGACGTGGTTCGGAAAGAGCCCGTTTCCCGACGCGAGCGGCGACACGCTCACGCTGAAGCTCGCGCTCGACGCTCCTTGCCGCGCGACCCTGCAGCGCACGAACGCGGACGGCAGCGTGATCGATGAGGTCGGCATGGCCTTCACGCTCCTCGAGGGGAAGCTCTACCCATCGCCGCGCGGCGCGGGCTTCGTGAAGGGCGACGAGGCCGTGTTTTGCGAGCCTGGTGGTGCGGTCCATCGTCGGTCGAAGACAGGCTGTCGCGTGTTCGAGAGGGCCACGGGGGCGACGACTTGGACCGGCCGAACAGGCGACTGCGCGTTCGTCGATCGCGAGGGCAAGCGGTGCTTCACGCTCCAGGGCAAGCTCCCGAGCGCGAGCGACTGCATCGAGCTCGTCGGCGGTGCGCTCATCCCCAACGACTCGCCGCCGATCGAGGTCGCCACGTTCGAGATCGCAAAGAAGACCGCTTCATCGCTCAACGCGGCGCGTTGACTCCGCAGCCCTACCAGCGCTTGACGCTGCACGCGCACGCGGGAATGAGGTGCGGCCCGGGCCGACGCAGCCGTCGAGCGTGACCGAACGGTCACGGCGCCGCTCTTCGGACGGACGGAGATCAGCGAGCAAGCACATGCAGAACGGGCCTGAGTCGATCGCGACGACACCACGACTGGCGTCGCCGCTCCTCCCCTCGAAGCTCTTCGAGCGAAAGCGCCTCGTCGTCGTCGGCGGCACCGGCTTCCTCGGCAAGGTCTGGGTGGCGATGCTGCTCGATCGCTTCCCGCAGATCGAGCACCTCTACCTCCTCGTTCGACCGAAGGCCGACCAGTCCGCCGAGGAGCGCTTCTGGTCGCAGATCGCCTCGTCACCGGTCTTCGATCCGCTCCGCGAGCGCTACGCAGGCCCCGCGTACGAGCAGTTCCTACGCGAGCGCATCACGCCGGTCGCTGGCGACATCGTGCAGCCGCTCCTCGGCATCGACGCGAACCTGGTCGATCGCCTCGCAGGGACGATCCACGCAGTCGTGAACGTGTCGGGCGTCGTCGACTTCAACCCGCCCCTCGACGAGGCCCTCGAGGTCAACGCGTTCGGCGTGAACAACCTCGTCTCGCTCGCGAAGAAGCTCCGCGCGCCCGTCCTCCACACGAGCACCTGCTACGTCGCCGGCTACCGCGCCGGCCTCGTCGAAGAGCTCGCGCCCGGCACCATCCCCTTCCCGCGCGCCGTCCACGAGAAGGGCCTCGGAGAGAGTCCGCCGTTCCGCCTCCTCGAGCGCTCGCATTGGGACCCGCAGCGCGAGATCGAAGAGTGCCTCGACCTCGTGCGCATGGCGCGGCATCGCTCGAGCGACGCGTTTCGACAGAGCGCGTTCCTCGACGAGGCGAAGAAGAACCTCGAGGCGCGCGGCGAGCCCTGCCGCGGCGCCGCGCTCGACGACGAGCTCGCGAAGGTCAAGCGCCGCTTCGTCGAGAAGCAGCTCATCACCGCCGGTGAGGAGCGCGCCAAGTTCTGGGGCTGGTCGAACATCTACACGTACACGAAGAGCATCGGCGAGCAGGTGCTCGCGGCGAGCGGCGTGCCGTACACGATCGTTCGCCCCGCGGTCGTCGAGTCGAGCTGCGAGTTCCCCTGCCCTGCTGGAACGAGGGCGTGAACACCAGCGCGCCCTCGGCGATTCATGGCGCTGAAGGGCACCGTGCGGCCTCGGTGACGCGGGCGTGAACCTCGACATCATCCCCGTCGACATGGTCGCGAGCGGCATGCTCGCGTCGCTCGCCGAGCTCCTCGAGGGCACGCACAAGGCCGTCTACCAATACGGCGTCACCGACACGAACCCGTGCTCGATGACGCGCTACCTCGAGATCATCGGGCTCTACAAGCGACACCGCGTGATGGAGGGTCGCACCTCGCGTGTCTTCGACCTCGCGTCGCAGCACTTCGAGTCGCTCGGGATCACGAAGAAGCAGTTCGAGACCTTCGGGCCGAAGCAGCTCGCGGGCGCGATGCGCACTGTGGGCAAGGCCCTCGAGCTCACAGGCGTGGGCCCGCTCGCGTCGATCTTCCGCCCCGCGGCGAAGGCCCTCGAGGGCGCCGCGAAAAACGAAGAGCGCCAGGGCGCGATCATGGAGCTCTTCATCCCCTTCACCGCCGAGTGCAACTGGATCTTCTCGTGCGCGAACACGCGCGCGGCGTTCGAGCGCATGCCCAGTGAGGAGCGCGCGCGCTTCATTTGGTCGCCGGAGTCGCTCGATTGGCGCGAGTGGATGTTCGAGCAGCACCTGCCCGGCCTCGAGAAATGGGTGCTCCCCGAGATCGACGATCGCCTGCGCCGCGAGCTCAAGCCGCTGCGCTCGTACGACCACCTGCTCGACATCGTCGACGAGGTCGCCGACCGGTTCGATCACGCCCTCGCGCTCGGCGAGATCACCGAAGACGGCATCGATCGCACGACGTTCCGCGGCCTGCGTGATCTCTCGTTCTACGTCGCGGACGTCCTCCGCGAGGTCGGGGTGAACCCCGGCGATCGCGTGCTCCTCGGTGGGCGCAACCAGCCCGCGTGGGCGATCGCGTACTTCGGCATCCTGCGCGCGGGCGCGACCGCCGTGCCGTTCGACCCCGCCCTCGAGCCCACGCAGCTCGAGACGATCGCGCGCTCGAGCGCTGCGGTCTGCGCCCTCTGGGACTCGGGCGTCGAGACGAAATCGGGCGAGCACGTCCGCGGCAAGCTCACCGGCCTCACGGTGATCGACCTCGTCGCGGCGACGACCGCGTCCGATGCGTCGGCGCGGCTCGCTCGCGCACGCGCGGTCGCGACCGGCAGCGCGCCCACGCCGAACGGGCAGGACGTCGCGAGCATCCTCTACACGAGCGGCACGACCGGCGATCCGAAGGGCGTCATGCTGACGCACAAGAACTTCACGTCGCTGCTCGCCGCGCTCGCGCCGCTCTTTCCCCTCACGCCCCGCGATCACGTGCTCAGCGTGCTGCCGCTGCACCACACGTTCGAGTTCACGTGCGGGCTGCTCTTGCCGCTGATGCTCGGCGCGCGCGTCACTTACCTGCGCGAGCTCACCGGCGAGGCCCTGCGCCACGGCCTCGACGTCGGCAAGATCACCGCGATGGCCGGCGTCCCCGCGCTCTGGCAGATGCTCGAGCGACGCATCCTCGCCGAGGTCCGCGAGCGCGGGCCGTACGCGATGCGTGCTTTCGACCTCGCGCTCGAGCTGAACCGACTCGTCGGCAAGCGCACCGGCCTCAACGCGGGCCGCATCCTGTTCGGGTCGGTTCACGACAAGCTCGGCGGTCGCATGCGCTTGCTCATCTCGGGTGGCGCGGCCCTCCCGAAGGAGACGGCGACGCTCTTCCAAGGCCTCGGCTTGCCCCTCTCCGAGGGCTACGGGCTCACCGAGGCCGCGCCCGTGCTCACCGTCGCCAAGACCTCGGTCGGGAGCACGGTCGGCCACGTCGGCAAGCCCGTCCCCGGCGTCTCGATCAAGATCGCGAACCCCGACAGCGAGGGCGTCGGCGAGGTCCTCGCCCGCGGCCCCAACGTGATGAAGGGCTACGAGGGCAACGCCGAGGCTACGGCTCGCGTGCTCGACGCGGACGGCTGGCTCCACACGGGCGATCTCGGCAAGCTCGATCGTAAGGGACGCTTGACCATCGTCGGCCGCTCGAAGGATGTCATCGTCGGCCCGAGCGGGGAGAACGTGTACCCCGACGACGTCGAGACCCTCCTCGGCGTCGTGCCGAACGTGAAGGAGCTCAGCATCGTCGGCATCCCGGATCACCAGGGCGGCGAGCGCGTCGCGTGCCTCGCGGTCCCCGCACAGGCCCCCGCTTCGGCCGAGGCCGAGGACGAGAGCGCCCGCGCCGCGCGCCATCAAGCCGCGCTGAAATCCCTGCGAGAGGCCTTCGAGCGACTGCCCCGGGTCGCGAAGCCCGCGACGGTCCACCTCGTCGAAGCGGACCTCCCGCGGACCGCGACGCGCAAGGTCAAACGCAGCGAGGTCCGGCAGATCGTCGAGCGCCTCGTCGAGGCCGCGAACGTGGGCCTCGAGGTCGCGCAGAAGCACCGCGGCGCCGGGCAGGTCCGCGCCGTCATCGCGTCGCTCACGAACCGCGACGCAGCGACGCTCGCTCCGACGACGACGCTGCGCGGGGAGCTCGGCGTCGACTCGCTCCTCGCGGTCGAGCTCGGCTCCGCGCTCGAGACCGCGCTCGGCGCGCCGCTCGACCCGAAGGCCCTGTCGAAATGCGAGACCGTCGCCGACGTCGAGGAGCTCGCGCGGAGGACGACGCACTCGCTCGAGGCCGCGTCGGTCGACGCCGAGCTCGAGGCCGCCGCCGACGACGAGCCCGAGGAGAAAATCACGGTCCCCGAGCCTGTCGCCCGCCTCACGAAGGCCGCGCTCACGCGGCTGCAGATGGGTTTCTACGACTCGGTGATGCGGCCTCGCGTCTTCGGCCGCGCGTACATCCCGCACAACCGAAACACCATCGTCGCCTCGAACCACGCGAGCCACCTCGACATGGGCTTCGTGAAGTACGCGCTCGGCTCGTACGGCGAGGAGATCGTCTCGCTGGCCGCGCAGGACTACTTCTTCGAGGGCAACAAATGGCGGCGCGCCTACTTCGAGAATTTCACGAACCTCGCGCCGTTCGATCGCAAAGGCGGCCTGCGCCAGGCCCTGCGCGTTACGGGTGACTACCTCGATCAGGGTCGCACGGTGCTGCTCTTCCCCGAGGGGACGCGCTCGACCGACGGCTCGATCCAAGAGTTCAAGCCCGCGATCGGCTACCTCGCGCTCGCGCACGGGGTCGACATCCTGCCGGTCTATTTGGGCGGGACCTACGAGGCCATGAAGAAGGGCTCGAAGGTCATCACGAAGCGCGACATCTACGCTCGGATCGGACCGCCGCTCCGCGCCGCAGACCTTCGCAGGCTCACCGCGAACATGCGCTCTTCGGCCGCGTCGAAGCGGGTCGCGTGGCTCGCCGAGCAAGCTGTGCGCGCCCTCAAAGAGGGGCGGGTCTTCGACCTCTCGACGTTCGACGAAGAGGGCGCTCCGTCGGCGCCGCCGCCCAGCGAACACCCGCTCGTCGTCCTCTTCCGCGAGCTCGAGGGGCGCTTCAAAGCCGAGCGCGTCGACAAGCCGCTGACCTTCTATTTCACGCTGGGCAACGACACGGACGCGAAGTGGACGCTGCGCGTCGACAAGGCCGCCTGCAGCGCCGTCCGCGGTAAACCCGAGGGCGGCAACGCCGACTGCGTGCTGAAGACCACGCCCGAGATCTTCACGCGCATCGTTCGCGAGGCCTACGTGCCGACGCCGCTCGAGTTCATGAGCGGCGCAATCAAGAGCAACGACATCTCGCTGCTCCAGACCTTCCAGAAGGTGTTCGATCTGTCATGAGCGCACGCGTCGCCGTCACCGGAGCCACCGGTTTTCTCGGTCGCCACGTCGTCGAGCACCTGCTCGAGCAGGGCCACGACGTCGTCGCGATCGCGCGCACACCGAACTCGACCGAGCCCGACCTCACCGAGGGCGCGACCTTCTTCCGCGGCGACGTGCAGGACCCGCGCTCGATGGACGCGGCCCTCGCCGGCTGCGAGTCCGTGATCCACTGCGCGGGTCGCGTCTCGCGTGATCCAGCGGACGCCGACGAGCTCCACGCGCTCCACGTCGGTGGCACCAAGACCGTCCTCGACGCGGCGAAGCGCGCCGGCATTCGCCGCGCGGTCGTCGCGAGCACGAGCGGCACGGTCGCGGTGAGCGAGAACCCCAAGCGAATCCTCGACGAGCGCGCCCCGTCCGCGCTGCCGATCATCGCTCGTTGGCCCTACTACAGGACGAAGCTCTTCGCCGAAGAGGCCGCCCTCGAGCGGAACAGCGCCTCGTTCGAGGTCGTCGTCGCGAGCCCGACGCTGCTGCTCGGCCCTGGAGATTTCCACGGTTCTTCGACTGGCGACGTCGTCGATTTGCTCGAGCGCCGGCACCCCGTCTTGCCCGGGGGCGGGCTCTCGTTCGTCGACGCGCGCGACGCCGCCGTGGGCCTGGCGCTCGCGCTCGAGGTCGGGCAGCCGGGCCAGCGGTACCTGCTCGCGGCGCAGAACCTCACGCTCGCGGAGTTCGCGCGCAAGATCGAGCGCCTGAGCGGCGTGCGCGCGCCGTCGATGACCCTGCCAGCGAGCCTGGGTCTCGCGCGCGCTGGCGCCTGGCTCGACAAAGCCGTGTCGAAGCGGCTGGGCGGCGCTCCCCGCATGGATCGCGTGAGCATGGAGATGGCGCAGTACTTCTGGTACGTCGACGCCTCGAAGGCTCGGCGCGAGCTCGGGTGGGAGCCGCGGGATCCGATGGTGACCCTCGCAGACACGGTCAACGACCTGCTCGCACGTGGAGTCGCCTGGCCCGCCGCGTGACGCGGGTTCGGGACGACAGGGTTGACGGCAACGCTCGCGTTGGCTCCCATCCAACCCGTGAAGACCACCATCCTACGCGGCGCGTTGTTCCTGTCTCTCTTGGGACTCGTCGGGTGCGAGCAGAAGGATCCGAAGGACGCTTACGCAGTCTCGGTCGATCAGCAGTCGAGCGCGATGGGCGCTGTCGATCACGTCAAAGTGACGGTCAAGCGCGTTCAAAATGGTGAGACGAAGGGCAACGAGAACATCGGGAAGATCCCGACGCTTCTCGACTCCGTGAACGAGACCGACGTCGACGTCGTCCTCTCGATCATCGAGGCCGCGGACGCGGCCGGGAAAGACGGGGCCTACGTCGCCACCATCCGCGAGCTGGAGATCGCGCAGGCGTTCTTCGACAGCGAGCAGAAGGAGATCGTCAAGAAGGTCGGCGGCAGCGTGCAGTACGCGGCGAAGGCCAAGGGCTGCGAGGTCGAGGCCTGGGGCGCCGTCGACACCTCCCTCAAGGACTCGGTCGGTGAGCGCATCGACGAGCGGTTGAAGGACACGAACGACGCGCACCTCATCATCGACCGGAACGTCGATGCGCTCGGCAAGAAGAACATCGCCGCGCTCGAGACCGCCGCCGACACGATCGCGGAGACGAGCTACATCGTGCACGTCCTCATGCCCGACGCGAAGGCCATGCTCGAGGCCTCGATCGACTCGGCCGGCGAGGCCCGCAAACACCTCCAGCGCTACATCGAGGAGGAGAAGAAGCCCCCCAAGGAGGGCGTGAAGGTCTCCGCCGATGCGCAGAAGGGCAAGGACGCGCGCGCGAAGGCCGCCGAGGACAAACTCAAGGAGCTCGATCAGGCCGAGGCCGACGCCAAGAAGGCCCTCGAGGGTCTCGAGCAGCGCCAGAAGGCGCTCGAGAGCGCTTACGATGCCGCGCTCGACAAGCTCAAGGCCTCGGTGAAAGCCAAGAAGAAGCCGTCGTGACCGCGCCCAACCCCACCCCGCTCGTCATCGTCAACCCGAAGGCCGGCAGCTCCTCGCGACAGCGCCACGACCTCGATGCTCTGCGCAAGGTCATCGAGGGCGCGCTCGGCAAGGTCGACTTCGCGCTGACGAACCACCCGGGCCACGCCATCGAGCTCGCCGAAGCCAGCGCGCGAGAGCATCGCGCGACGGTCGTCGCCACGGGCGGGGACGGCTCCATTCACGAGGTCGTGAACGGCCTCATGCGAGCGCGCGACGCAGGCTTCGCGTCCACGCGGCTCGGGATCATCGGGCGTGGTACGGGCAGCGACCTCTGTCGGACGCTCGGCCTCGGGGTCGCCGAGGGCAAGGGCGCGCACGCCGAGACCAACAGGCTCGATCGATTCCTCGCTGCGATCGCAGGCGGTCGCACCGATCGCATCGACGTGGGTCGGCTCCGGTACACGGACCACGGCGGCGCGCGCCGCGAGGCCTTCTTCGTGAACATCCTCTCGGCAGGGATGGGCGGGCTCGTCGATCAATATGTCCGGTCGACGACGCAGTGGCTCGGGGGCCAGGCCGCGTACTTCGTCGCTTCGACGCGCGCGTTGCTCGACAGCCAGGTCGGCGTGCTCGCCGCCACGATCGAAATGAACGGTGAGACCCGCGAAGAAGAGCTCTCGACCCGCCAGATCGCCATCTGCAACGGTCGCTACTTCGGCTCCGGCATGCACGTCGCGCCGATGGCCAAGGTCGACGACGGCGTCTTCGAGGTCATCGACCTCGGCAGCGCGGGGCGCCTCAAATTCGCGATCGACAGCTCGGCCATCTACAAGGGAGAGCACTTGCGCAATCCCGATGTTCGCCACTTCCGCTGCCAGAAGATCACGCTCGACATCCGGAATGAGCGGGCGCGCAGCCGCTTCCTGCTCGACGTCGACGGCGAGCCCCTCGGCGTGCTGCCCATCGAAGTGGAGCTCGTCCCGAGCGCGATCGAAGTGTTGATCCCCGCCTGACAAGAGACGAGAGTGAGTTGCCGATGCAGCCTTTAGCGTGGGGCGGCTTTCTCCTGATGATCGCGGTCTTCTTGGCCCTCGATCTCGGGGTTTTTCACAAGAGCAACGACACCCCCACGACCAAGAGCGCGCTGAAGTGGACCGGCGTGTGGTTCTGCGTCGCGATGGCGTTCAACGCCGTCGTCTATCTCCTCTACAAGAACCAGCTGCTCGGCCTCGGCGGGACCGCGAGCGCACCCGGCCTCAGCGGGCGCGACGCCGCCGTCTACTTCTTCCTCGGCTACATCGTCGAGCAGAGCCTGAGCCTCGACAACATCTTCGTCATGGCGCTCATCTTCCGGTTCTTCAAGATCCCGGGAGAGCTCCAACATCGCGTCCTCTTCTGGGGCATCCTCGGCGCGGTCGTCCTGCGCATCACGATGATCCTGCTCGGCTCGGTGTTCATCGCGAGCTTCGCGTGGGCCATTCAGATCTTCGGCGCGATCCTCTGTTACACGGCCATCAAGATGGCCCTGTCGAAGGGGGACGACGACTTCGACCCCGAGGACAGCTCGATCGTGAAGTGGACCCGCAAGGTCCTGCCCTTCACGTCGAAGATGCACGGTGACAAGTTCTTCATCCGCCAGGACAATCGTCGTTTGGCGACGCCGCTTCTTTTGGTGCTCGTCGTCGTCGAGGGCAGCGACGTCGTCTTCGCCGTCGACTCGATCCCCGCTGTCTTCGGCATCTTCGAGACGAAGCCCGAGCCCTTCATCGTCTTCACGTCGAACATCTTCGCGATCCTCGGCCTGCGATCGCTCTACTTCGCGCTCGCGAGCCTGCTGCGACAGTTCGCGTATTTGAAGTACAGCCTCATCGTCGTGCTCCTCTTCGTGGGCGTGAAGATGCTCGTGGCGAAGTGGCTGCACGTCTCGGCGCCGATCTCGCTCGGGGTCATCGTGACGGCCCTCGCCGCGGGCGTCGTGGTCTCGCAAATCCTGAAGAAGGACGAAGAAGAGGAGCCCGAGCCCTCGCTCCCTGCGCCGCAAGATCCCAAGGCCAGCGCTGGCTCCGCGCCCGACTCGGGCGCCGCGAGCCCGGCACCGAGCAGCGACGACGAGCCCGCACCCACCGAAGAGGTCAAGAGCTGATGGCACCCAGGTTCCTCGTCGTCGGCGCGGGTGGTATCGGCGGCATCGTCTCCGCGCATCTCCACGAGCAAGGGCTCGAGGTCACGACGTTGACGACCAACCCGCTCATCGCGGACGCGATCAACGCGCATGGCTTCCGCGTGCGCGGCGAGGACAGCCCCGGCACCGTGAAGGGTCGGGCGGTTCAGCGGGTCCCGTCTCGCGCGATGTTCGACTACGTCTTGCTCGCGACGCAGCCGCCCCAGGTCGAGGACGCCGCGCGCTCGGTCGTCGAACACCTCTCCGACACGGGCGTGATGGTTTGCTTCCAAAACGGTCTCTGCGAGGAGCGCGTCGCGCGCATCGCCGGGGACACGCGCGTCGTCGGCGCGATCGTCTCGTGGGGCGCGAGCATGATCGAGCCCGGCATCTACGACCGAACCTCGTCGGGTGGCTTCCAGCTCGGCAGGCTCGACGGGCGCGAGGACGATCGCGTGCGCGAGCTCGCGCAGGTCCTCGAGTGCATCGGGCCGACCACGATGACGAAGAACCTCCGCGGCGCGCGCTGGTCGAAGCTCGCGATCAACGCGGCGATCTCCTCGCTCGGCACGATCGGCGGCGATCGGCTCGGGGTGCTCATGCGCCACCGCTACGTGCGCCGACTCGCGCTCGAGGTCATGACCGAGGCTACGGAGGTCGCGCGCGCGCTCGGCATCCAGCTCGAGAAGGTCGCGGGCACGATCGATCTCGATTGGGTCGCCCTGACCGACGAGGACAAGAAGAGCCTCGGGAGCCCGAGCCTCGTGGCGAAGCACGCGCTCTTGCTCGCAGTGGGCGCGCGCTATCGCAGGCTCCGCTCGTCGATGCTCTCGGCGATCGAGCGCGGCCGCCCGCCGGCGATCGATTTCTTGAACGGTGAGATCGTCGATCGCGGCCGCGCAGTGGGCGTGCCCACGCCGCTCAACCTCGCCATCAAGAATCAGGTCCTCGCGATCGCGGCCGGCAAGGCCAAGAGCTCGCACGGAGACCTGCGCGCCTTCTTCGATCGCACCCGCGCGATCCTCCAAGCCGCCGCCGAGGCTTCGACCGCAGTCCCGCCCGCGCCCCCGACCGAGCCCGAGGCTCGTCGGCCGGCGCCCACCAAGGACGCGCCCGCGAAGGACGCGCCCGTGAAGGACGCGCCCACGGCGAAGGCTTCGGTGAAGGTCGCGACGAGCTCACCACCGCCGACGAAGGCTTCGGAGCCGCCGCCCGCGAAGGCTGGGCCCTCCGATCTGCCGCCAGGGCTCGACCCCGATCAGACGCTGCGCAGCAGCGAAGACTGATCGGGGCGCGTCGCAGTCCGTTCAGCTCGCGGACGGCCCGTCGAACTCGACCGACGCGGTGTCGCACGCCGCGCCGCAGAACTCGCCGTTCGGGTACTGGCCCTCGTAGTCCGGCTCGAAGGTCTGGTGGAAGTGGACGCCGTCCACGACGACGTCGATCGTGAGCTCTTCGGGCATTGGGAGCGTGGCTGGAATGAACGCGAAGCTCGAGTCTTCGCAGCGCAGTGTGCCCCCGAGATCGCCCGTGAGGTCGGCGTCGCTGCCGGGCACACACGTCGCGGTGCCCTCGACGCCATCGGCGATGATGACAACCTCGTAAGCATCGACGGTCGGCTCGCTGAACGAGACCGTCACTACATCTTCGCAGCCGACCTCCGTGCAACCGCAGCCGCTCGCCCATGCCGCGCACGCTGACATAGCCGTAAGTGAAACCGCCGCCCGAGCGCGCATCCAAACCTTGCCCATCGTTCGTCTCCCGATTCGAAATGAAGTGAAGCTGAAGCAGGGATTCGACGGACTCTTTGGCAATGGGCAGGCCAGCTGCGGGCTAGCGCTCGTCGCGCGGGCTTCCCGCTGACGACGGTGTCGGCACCATGATCTGCGTGTCCTTCACGAAGGCTTCGAGCAAGGCGGGGAAGCGCTCGGACATCGGCGTTCGATTCGCGCGCCACGCGGCCCGGAGCTCGCGTGCCCGCGTGATCCACCGCTCGCTCGGCAGGGCGCTCTCGAGCACCTCGCGGAGCAGGCGCGTGAGCGCGGGCGCCTCGCCGGAGGATGACAGCGCGATCGTGAAGGGTGCGCGGCGGATCACGCTCGCCGAGAACGCGGTCGCGTTCGGGATGTCGTCGATGGCGACCAGGAGCTTCTGCCGAGCCTCGCATGCGGCCGCGATCAGACGCTGCGCCGCTGGGTCGTCGGTTGCCGCGTAGACCAACCACGCAGGCTCGACGTCGGGCTCTTCGAACGTGCGCTCGGTCCACGAGACGCGCCCTTCGCGAGCGAGCGCCTCGAGTCCGCTGGTCACGCGCGGCGCGACGACGCGAACGACGGCGCCCGTCTCGAGCAGCTCCCCGATCTTGCGCTCGGCCACGACCCCACCGCCGACGACGACCACCACGCGACCCTCGAGCCGCAGAAAGAGAGGTAGCAGCACGCGTGGAGCATACGCCCCAACCAGCGGGGCCAACGTGCAATGTGAGCGATCGCTCGCATTTTCGCCGGGAGGGTGCATAATCCAACAAAATTGCTCGCGATTTAATATCGGAGAATGCGAGTTGAAAATGCGAGCCAGCGCTCACATTTTATCGGGCATGACCGACGCGCAGCCCGCACGCAAGCCCTCGCCGTTCAAGATCGTCGCCCTCGTCCGCGCCGTGGTGGCGTACGCCAAGATCGTCCGCGACCCGAATCAGCTGGGAGAGGTCTTCCAGCTCGCGGACTCGCTCTCCGACCCGAAGGCCATGGCGCGCATCGTCGACGGCTTTCGGCGCGCGGGTGCCGACCGCGCGCTCGTCGCGAGGAAGCGCGTGCGCGCGAACCTCTCAGAGCTCGAGGCGCTGCCCGAGGGCACGCTCGGTCGCGCATACGCGACCTTCATGCGCAAGAACGGCCTGGCCCCCGAGGCGCTCCCGAACCTCGAGGCCGTGGACCTCTACGAGTTCGTTCGCGCGCACCTCTACGAGACGCACGACATGTGGCACGCGCTCACGGGCTTCGAGGCGGACGTCGCCGGAGAGCTCGGTTTGCAGGGTTTCTATGCGGCGCAGATCGACGGGTCGCTCGCGCCGGCGATCCTCGCGGCGGGCCTCTTGAACACCGCGCTCTTCGCGCTCGACGACCGCGAACGTCGGCTCGACGCGATCACGCGCGGCTGGGAGATGGGCAAGCGCGCGAAGCCCCTCTTCGGCTTCGATTGGGCTGCGTCGTGGGCGCGGCCGCTCGCCGACGTTCGCCGCGAGCTAGGCATCGATGAGGAGCGGCCCACCGCCGGGTCGCCGAGCTGGAGCCTCCAAAACAGCGAGCAAGCGGCGCCGTTCACGGCCTGATCGAGCCGCGCGCACGACCGATGGCGGAGAGCAGCTGCTCGGCACCGAACGGCTTGCGAACGATCACCATGCCGGCCTCGAGGCCGCCGGCCGTCTCGACGATGTCTTGGGGGTGCCCGGTCATGTAGACGACGGTGATGTCAGGGAGAACGCGGCGCACGGCCGTCGCAAGCTCCGTCCCGTTCATCGAGGGCATCACGATGTCGGTGAGGAGGATCTCCGCAGACGCGCCGTGGGTGGAGAGCTGCTCGAGGATCTCGGCCGCCGTGCCCGCGGCGAGCACGGTGAAGCCGAGCGTGCGCAGCAGCTTGGCTGTCGGCTCGCGCACCGCTGGGTCGTCTTCGGCGAGCAGCAGCGTCCCTTGCGGCGCTGAGCTCTCGCGAAGGGACTCGGCGGGCGGTGCACTCGACGAGCGCCTCGACGCAGCCTCGGGCAGGAACACCCGGAGCGTCGTGCCCCGGCCCGGCGCCGAGTCGACCTCGACGAAGCCACCGTGCTGCGTGACGATGCCGTTGACGGTGGAGAGCCCGAGCCCCGTCCCGCGATCGGCCTTCGTGCTGAAGAACGGCTCGAAGACGTGAGGCAGGACGTCCACCGGAATGCCAGTGCCGTCGTCCGAGACCGAGAGCACGATGAAACGCCCTGCGCTTCGCGTTCGCTCGAGCGAGAGCGGCTCGGCGAGTCGAGTCGTTACGACGATCGACCCGTGATCGCGGCACGCGTCGCGCGCGTTGACCACCAGGTTCAAGACGACCTGCTCGAGCTGGGTCGGGTCGGCCGCCACGAGCGGCAGCCCAGGCGCGAGGTCGAACGTGAGCGCGAGGTTCTCGCCGATGACACGGCGGAGCATGCTCCGCATCTCGTCGACCTTCTTCGACACGTCGAGCGCGCGTGGCTCCAGGATTTGCCGTTTGCTGAAGGCGAGGAGCTGACTCGTGAGCTGCGCGGCGCGGCGGGAAGCGTCCTGGATCTCGGTGAGGTGCTCGCGGACGGGACTCCGCGCGTCGGTCATCATCAGGCCGAGCTCGACGTTCGCGATGATGGCCGTGAGCATGTTGTTGAAGTCGTGAGCGACCCCGCCCGCCAACCGACCGACGGCTTCCATCTTTTGGGCTTGAGCGAGGCGTTGCTCGAGCTTGGTGCGGTCGGCCTCACCGCGCTTGGCAGCGGTGATGTCGAAGGCCATCCCGAGCTGGTAAACCTCGCCTCCGATCGTGAGCGGCCGCGACGAGAGGAGCCCCGTGCGAAGCTCACCCGTGCGGGTTTTGTAGCGAAACTCCACGCCGTCGACGTACCCCTTCTCGATCAGCATGGCGAAGATGCGCTGGCGCTCGTCCTCGTCCGCGTAGAGCTCGATCTCCTCCATCGTTCGACCGACGACGTCCTCGATATTGCGGTCGACGTTCCGACAAAACTCCGGGTTGACCCAGACCATCCGCCCGTCCGAGATGCGGGTGATCGACATCCCCGCGGGCGCGGTGTTGAACGCGACGCGGAATCGCTCCTCGCTCTCGATCAGCGCGTCGTCTCGTGTCCCATCGGCGCGCGCGGTCGCACCGAGGCCGCGCAGCCGCGTGACCTCGGCCTCGAGATCACGGATCCGTTCACGGAGCTGGATCAGTTCGGGCAGGGGGAGGTCGGCCATCGCGGCGAGGACCGAAATCGGGCGCGGGACATCCGTACCGATCAGCCCACGATCGGCTCATCCTAGCCCTCTTCAGGTATCGAGGCGTGCGTTTCGGCCGCGTTTGACCTTGCCCGCAGCCGGCAACACGTAGCGAACGACGAGCTCCGTGAGCTCGTCCACGAACGACGGCCGCTCGAGGAGCTGCGGCCGCTCGACCACCGCGCGGTGACACGCCGTGCGCACGGCGGTCATGAGCAAGAAGGCCGCGACCTCGAGGTCTTCGACGTCGAGCTCGTCGCGACGCGACTCGAGCGCGGACCGCACGAGGCTCTCCATCAGCGCGTCGACGGCGCCGCCGCCCGAAGCGATGAGCATCTGCTCGAGCAGGGCCTTCTCGACCTCGGGTTCGGCGCGCTGCGCCTCGATGAGCGACTCGATGAGCGCGCGCACGAGCGTCGGCACGTCGCGCCCGGCGACGTCCGCGAGGTGCGCCCTCATGACCTCGAGCATGCGCTCCTCGTGACGCTCGACCAGCGCGCGGAGCACGGCCTCTTTGCTGGGGAAATACTGGTAAAGCGAGCCGATGCTCACGCCGGCGACCTCGGCCACGCGGTTCGTGCTCATGCGGTCGTAGCCACCCTCGACGAGCACCGTCGCCGCGGCCTGGATGATGGCGTCGACCGTCCGCACGGCGCGCTCCTGTTTTGGAGCTTTGCGCCGTTCGCGTTCGTCAGCGACGCTCGCGGAGCTGCGTCGTTTGGGGCTCCGCGCTTTCGTCTTCACTCCCTCTAGATTGCCGCTTAAGGCGGCCAAAGGAGAGCCGTTTCAGACGCCGCTTTCAAACGCGGAGTTTGGGGCGCGACGAGGTCATGTGCGTGAGTCGACGGAGCTCATCCATCATGGCTTCACGCCGGATCTTCGTAGCGATCGCGCTGATAAGCTGGTTCGCGTAGGCCGCATCGCGCCGACGCCGCGGGGGATCCACACCGAGAGACTTCGCCAACCGTTCCACGTTCTCGAGCTTCGCACGACGGAGAAGCGAGACATCGATCAGCATACCTCGTGTGGCCTCCTACCGAAAACAGCGCGGTTATCAGGGGTCCCAACCCAGCCGGGACCGCGAACACCGAGCAGAATTGAATTGCCTGCCTAGCACATGTTGAGGTCCGGCGTAAAGGGTCGGCCCCTCTCCGGCGACGCCTCGGACGTGGTAGGACCAGCGTCGGTCATACGCGGCGAGCCACTCGTTTCACCCTTCTCCGGGTCGCAACAGGAGCGAGGGCGCCGCCTGCCCAGTTTCACCGATGAGCTTCGAAGCGCTGTTCAAGAATCAACCCGTCATCCTCGCCCCGATGGAGGATGTCTCGGATGCGGTGTTCCGCGCGCTCTGCCGCCGACGCGGGGCGAGCCTCTGCGTGACCGAGTTCGTCAACGCCGAGGGGCTCCTTCGCGGCTGTCGAACGGCGAAGCGCAAGATCACCCTCGAGCCGGGCGACGCCCCCACCGCGATCCAGATTTACGGCTCGAACCCCGAGCGCCTCGCTGAGGCCGCGCGCGTGGCGGAGGCCGCGAGCCCCGCGTTCATCGACGTGAACTGCGGCTGCTGGGTGCCGAAGATCGCCGGGCGCGGCGCGGGCGCGGGCTGGCTGCGCAACCCGACCGCGATGGTCGAGATGGCCCGCCTGCTCACGCAGACCGTCTCGCTCCCGCTCACGGTGAAGACCCGGATCGGCTTCGGCCCCGAGAGCGAGATGCCCATCATCGACCTCGCGCGCCGCCTCGAAGACGCGGGCGTGCGCGCGCTCACCATCCACTGTCGCACGGCCCAGATGGGTCACAGCGGCAACGCGGACTGGTCGTGGGCCGCCAAGGCGAAGAGCGTCGTCAGCATCCCCGTCATCGTGAACGGTGACATCAAGACCGCGGCCGATGCGAAACGCGCGCTCGACGAGACGGGCTGCGACGGCGTGATGATCGGCCGCGCGGCGATCGATCACCCGTGGGTCTTCGGTGAGGCTCGCGCCCTGCTCGATCGCGGCGAGACCGTCGCGCCGCCCTCCGCCGCGGATCGGTTCGCGCTCTGCCGCGAGCACCTCGTCGCGAACGTCGCCGAGCGCAGCGAGCCCTTCGGCGTGCGCGTCACGCGGCGACATCTCACGGGCTATCTGCGGGGCCTTCCCAACGCGGGCGCGATCCGCCGGCGCCTTTTGTTCTGTGACTCGCTCGCGGGCTGCCTCGAGATCCTCGATGAAGAGGAGCGCGCGCTCGCCGCACGCGCCCGCCCCGTCGAGCGCGCCGCCGCGAGCTGATCGTCCGCTGCGCGCGGCGCAGCGTCGCAAACAATTTTGTCAGCGCGCGACGAGCTTCCCGTCCGCGACCTTGAAGCTCTTCGTCAGCTTGGTCGTCGGGGGCGCGTCCTCGGGGACGCCCTCTTCGTGACCGAGGTACGTCACCTCGATCGAGCGATTCGGGCCGTTCGCGAGGTTCTGTACGAGGACGTTCTTACCGAGCGCGATCGAGGTCTGCGCGTGGTGCCCGTCGGCGCGCTGCAGGATGACGACGAGGTAGTGGACCTTCAGCGGGCCCTCGTCGTGCGTGACGACGACCGCCGCGTCGGTTGCTTCATCGCCGTCAAAGTCAGCGTCGAGCCGCGCGTTCGTGAGATCGGTCGCGATGAAGTCGTCGGCGCCGTCCCCGGTCTTCTCCACGTAGGTGCCCTGCTTCAGCGCGATGGTGTGGCCGTCGAGCACGTAGTCGAAGTTCGCGACGTCGGCGGGGAACGGCCCGCCCTTCGGCGGGGTGGACGAGCCGCACGCGACCGCGCCGAGCGCCACGAGAGCCAGCTTGAGATGAGCGCGACCACGCATTTGCCCCGAGCCTCCGATCCTCTCCCGTGCGGCGTATCCTTCGGCCGTGTCGACCTCCGTTCGCCGCTTCGTCTGCATCCACGGCCACTTCTATCAGCCGCCGCGTGAGAACGCCTGGCTCGATCGCATCGAGCGGCAGGACTCGGCGCACCCGTTCCACGACTGGAACGCGCGCATCGAGTCCGAGTGCTACGGGCCGAACTCGCGCGCCCGCATCCTGGACGGTGAAGACCACGTCGTCGCGATGATCAACAACCTCGCGTCGGTCAGCTTCAACTTCGGCCCGACGCTGCTCTCGTGGCTCGAGCTCCACGCGCCGCGAACGTACGCCGCGATCCTCGCAGCCGATCGCGACAGCGCGCGCACGCTCGGTCGCGGCTCGGCGATGGCGCAGGTCTATAACCACGTGATCATGCCGCTCGCGACGCCGCGCGATCGGCGCACCCAAGTAGCGTGGGGTCTCCGCGACTTCGAACATCGCTACGGCCGCAAGCCGGACGGCATGTGGCTCGCCGAGACCGCGGTATGCACCGACTCACTCCGCGCGATGGCCGAGGCCGGCATCCGCTTCACGGTGCTCGCGCCTCGCCAGGCGAAATCCGTTCGGTTCGCGGGCGACACCGACTTCGTCGAGGTGCGCGAGAGCACCCTCGACACGACGCGCGCCTATCGCGTGGACCTCGGCGACGGCCTCGAGATCGCCGTCTTCTTCTACGACGGCGGCCTCTCCCAAGCCGTCGCGTTCGAGCGGCTGCTTGCGAGCGGCGACGCCTTCGCGAACCGGCTCATGGGCGGGTTTCCGAGTGAATCACCTCGCGCGCAGCTCGTGTCGATCGCGACCGACGGCGAGACGTACGGCCATCACCATCGCTTCGGCGAGATGGCGCTCGCGTACGCGGTCCGTCGCATCGAGGCCTCGCCCGACGTCGCCCTGACGAACTACGCGTCGTTCCTCGACGCCTTCCCACCCGACGCCGAGGTCACCATCCACGAGAACACCGCGTGGAGCTGCGCGCACGGCGTCGAGCGCTGGCGCTCGAACTGCGGCTGTCGCACGCGCGCCGACTCGAACCAGGCCTGGCGCGGCCCGCTCCGCGACGCGCTCGATCACGTCCGCGAGCGGCTCGACGCGATCTTCGAGCGAGAGGGCGCCCAGCTCTTCACCGATCCGTGGCGCGCGCGCGACGGTTATATCAATGTCATCTTGGATCGCTCGCCCGCGGCCGTCGACGCGTTCCTCGAGGAGCACGGTCGTCGCGGCGCGGACGGCAAACCCGTCACGTCGGACGCAGCCCATCGCCGGCGCGCCCTCGTCCTCTCGGAGATGCAGCGCCACCTGCAGCTCATGTACACGAGCTGCGGCTGGTTCTTCGACGACGTCGATGGCCTCGAGACGACGCAGATCCTCCAATACGCGGCCCGCGCGCTCGACCTCGCGCGAGAGCTCGGTCACCGCGACCTCGAGGCCGAGTTCGAACGCAGGCTCGAGGCTGCGCGCGCCCCCGCCCCGAAGGCCCCGAGCGCGCGCGACGTGTACACCAAGCGCGCCCTGCCCTCGCGCGTCGATCTCGCGCGGCTCGCGACCACCTCCGCCGTCACGTCGCTCTTCGGGGTCTCGATGTTGCCGGCGCCCGCGTTCGAGGTCACCGAGCGCGAGGTCCACACCGTGAGACACGGCACCGATCGGTTCGCGACGGGCCGGGTCGACGTCCGCTCGATCATCACCGACGAGAGCGCGAGCTTCGTCTTCGCCGTGCATCACGCGGGCGGGCCGAGCGTCACGGGCGGCATCGCAGACGCCTCGCAGAGCGAGATCGAGCCGGAGCAGGCCCTCTCGCGCTTCGAGGAGGACACCCCCGACATTTTTGTAAGCTGGCTCCGCGCGACCTTCCCCGAGCCCGTCGGCAACCTCAAGAACCTGCCGCTCGACGAGCGCATCATGGTCGTCGAGCGCATCCTCGCCAACGTGGTGAAGAACGCCGAGGCCGCGTATCGCCAGGTCTTCACCGAGAACGCGGCGCTCCTCACCGAGCTCGCGCGCACCGGCGTGCGACCGCCGCGCGCCCTCTCCGCGGCCTCGCGCGTCGTGCTCGAGTCCGACCTCACGCGGGCCGCGCGCCGCGATCCTCCCGACGCGCGCGCGCTCCGCAACCTCCTCGCCGAGGCGCGCGCCGAGAACATCCGCTTCGACGAGGCCGCGTTCAGCTTCGAGCTGGTCGACGCCATCAACCGCGTCGTCACGAAGCTCGAGGAGGACCCTTCCGACGACGCCGACATCGGCTGCCTCGGGGATTTGGTGGAGATCGGCCGCAAGCTCCAGACCACCATCGACCTCTCCCGTGCCCAAGACATCGCGTGGGCCGTGCTCAACGACCCGACCGCGCCCCTCTCCGAGCGCGCGACACAGGCCGGGCGCCGCGGCGCTTGGCGAGAGCTCGCGCGACAGCTCCGCATCCGCTCCTCGGACTGAGGGCGTGTTCCAACCGTCAACGTTGATGGGGGTTCGCTTCGGAAGCCAGTTGCAAGCGAAAACCATTTTCAACAAACTGGAGACATGACCTTCTCCAATCAGCTCGGCGCAAAGGGAACATTACTGTCAGCGACTGTCGCCTTGTTCTTGGGCTCGCTCTTCATCGCTTGCGGCGGCGGCGCCGACATCGGTGAGGCCTGCGAGACGCGCGGCTCCACCGACGAATGCACTGACAACGCTGTATGCGACCAGAACGCCAACGGCGAGACTGTCTGCCTCGAGCTCTGCACGTCGCAGGACGATTGCGACACGGACGAGTCCTGCGACGGCGTCTCGGGTGGCAGCTTGAAGGCCTGCCACCCGAAGCCCTGAGTCCCCGAGGCCCTGAGACAGACAGTCAGCTGAGCACGCCCCACGGGCCCAATCGCTCTCGCAAGGGCGCGAGGGCCGCGGCCGGGAGTTTGTTGTTTCGCAGGTCGACGCTGCGCAGGCGCGGCAGCGCAGTCGACGCCGCGAGCTCCTTCACCGCGGAGGCCGTGATGTTCGTGCTGTGCAAGCTCAGCGTCTCCAGGCTGCGGAGCCCACTGTCGCGCGCCAGCGCTTTGACGTCGGCGTCTCGGATGTCGTGCCGGCGCAGGTCGAGCTCGCGCAGGTTGGCAAAGTGCTCGGAGCTCGCGATCGCCGCGCCAGTCCCAGAGGGCAAGGGCTCGCCCGCCCCCGCGACCGACCCGAACCGCAGCGCTGTTATCCTCGACCACCCGGGAATGGAGAACAGTTCCTTCGCGGCCGCGCCCTTCCATTTCGAGCCCGTCAGCGTGAGCTCGCGGAGCGCCGCGAGCCCCTGAGACTCCAGCAGGGCGCGGACCCCGCTTACCGTCGTGTAGTTCTTCGCCAGCGACAGTCGCTCGAGCCCCGCGAGCGCGCCGCTGTTCGCGAGCGCCTGCGCGAGGACGTCACCCTGATAATGCTCTGTAACCGCCAGTTCGCGGAGCGGCAGCGCTGGCGCGTTCGCGATCCAGCGGAGGAATGCTGTCCCGTTCCAACCCTCGAAGCCCGAACCACCCAATCGAAGCGTCTCGAGCCGTTGAACGAGCGGTGTATCGACGAGCGGTCCGACCATCGCGTCCTCGAAGAACGGCACGCTGAGCGAGCGCAGCATTGGCAAGTGTGAGGCTCGCGCCCCGAACGCGCGCGCCGCGTCGAGACCCAAGGCCGTCCCGGAGAGGTTCAGCGTCTCCAATCTCGGGAGCGGTCGGGCGAGCAGCGCTCCAATCGACGAATCCCCAAGACCATTATCGGAGAGGTCGAGCTCCGTCAGAAGAGACACGCTGTCGCTCTCCATGAGGACGGGCCCCACAGTCGACCCCAGGCTCGCCCCCGACATTGCCAATCGCGAGAGCGGCCGCAGAACACCCGCGTCCGCGAGCATCCTCAGCGTCTTCGCCACGAGCTTCACGCCACGCAGGAGGAGCGTCCGCAGCCCATGCTTGTCGCCAATCGCCGCGAGCGCCTTCAAGCCGTTGATGCCCAACTCCGAGTTCGAGATCTCGAGCTCTCGCACGCGGCTCCAGAGCTCACTCTTCGCGGCCAGCGCAGCGGCCTCCTTGTCTCCGAGCTTGCGAACCCGCAGCGCGCGCACTGGGCAGGCCTCGAAGAGCGTCGACCAGCGATCGAGCAGCCTGTCGGCTGTGGTGGACACCTCCTCGATCCACCCACGCTGCAGCACGACCTCCTCGGGCTTGAGCCCGATTGGACGCACCCAAGCCTCGCCATGCTGCGCGAGCAGCGTCCGCTCTGCCTCGATCAGCTTGGTGCGGGCCTCGCTGGCGAGGTCGCCGCGACCCAGCGCGATCTGCGTGGTGATCAGCTCACCGCGCGGGTCACCCCGCTCACTGAGCCAATCGGCGTACACCATGCGAGGCGCGTCCTCGTCGGGCGCTGCGAGCACCGCCGCGGACATCGAGCGCTCGTCACCGGCCGCTTCCGAGGGCGCGGCCTTCCCCTTCGCTCGAGGGGTCTTTGCGTCGGTCGTCGGAGATTTCTTCGCGCGGGACACGCCGGAGTCTTATCTCCTATCGAGGCCCGGAGACCAGCGGAACCGGGCCTCTTTAGCAAACAATCTTGTCAGCAATTGAAGTCCGGCGGCCGACCTCGCTTTGCGGTAGCTTATGGACGTGCGCGCGAAGAAAACATGGCTCGCCTGCGTTGCGTCGCTCGGGCTCCTGTCCTGCGGCCCTCGACCCGACAGTCAACACGCCTCGCCGAGCGACTCGAGCGCGCCGAGCGCGAGCTCGAGCAATGCCACAGCGGTCGACATTGCACCGGCCACCAATGCCCAATTGGTGAAGGGCTCGAACGCGCTGGGCCTCGCGCTCTATGGGCGCCTCGCGAGCGGGGATGGCAACCTGGCCCTCTCGCCTGCCAGCATATCCATCGCGCTCTCGATGACCTACGGCGGCGCCAAAGGCGAGACCGCCGCTCAAATGGACAAGGTCCTCGGCTTCGACGCGCCCCCGACCCAGGCCATGCGCGCGATGGGTGCCCTCCAGAGCTCGCTCACCCGAGCCGGTCAGCCCATCACCCTTCGCATCGCCAATCAGCTCTTCGCGGAGAAGACGTATACCTTCGAACAGAGCTACCTCGACGCTACCCTCGCGAGCTTCGGGGCGCCTGTCGAGCGCGTCGACTTCAAGAAGGACGCCGAGGGCACTCGCCGTCATATCAACACTTGGGTCGAGCGGCAGACCGAGAAGCGAATCAAGGAGCTCTTGCCCAATGGAGTGCTCAAGCCGACGACGCGGCTCGTCCTGATCAATGCGGTCTATTTCAAGGGCCGCTGGGAGTCACCGTTCGACGCCAGCGCCACCTCGGACCAGGACTTCACCCTCGCGAAGGGGAAAAAGGCGAAGGTCCCCACCATGCATCAAATGGCGAACTTCGGCTTCGCCGAGGGCGCTGGCGCGCGAGTCGTACGCCTGCCCTTCACCGCGCGCACGTCCGACGACGACGAGGACCAACCCGCCGCGGGCGCGCCCGAATATGGGTTATACATCGTCCTACCGACCGACGTCGCGGGCCTCCCGGCGCTCGAGCGCGCGCTAGACGCGACCGCGCTCGACAAGCTGCTCGCGGGCGTCACTTACAAGTTTGTCGACCTTGCGTTGCCCAAGTTCGAGGTCGCCCCCGAGGCGAGCACCTCACTCGCCGAGAACCTGACGAGCCTGGGTATGAAGGACGCCTTCGACATGGAGCGCGCCGATTTCACCGGTATCGCCAACCCTCCCGATCCGGCGGCGCGGCTCTTCATCCAAGAGGTCTTGCACAAAGCCCTGGTTCGCGTCGACGAGGAGGGCACCGAGGCCGCCGCCGCGACCGCTGTCATGATGGGTGAGGGCACCGGCATGCCCCCGCGCCCCGAGGTCGTCTTCAACGCTGATCATCCATTTCTGTTCGTGCTTCGTGAGGACACGACGGGGATGATCCTGTTCCTCGGGCGCGTGGTCGACCCCCGCGCAAACTGAGTTTACCGGTCAATCCGACGGGTGGTCACTGGCAGCCTCGGCGCTCATCCGGGCGCGCCCCTCGGCCAAGCGGCGCTCCAAGCGGCGCACTGTCAGCGCGTGCATCCCGAGCAGAATGACGCCGACCGCGGTGATCAAGACTGCCCCTGAGATGTGTGTGTGCGCGCCCATCACGACGAGAGCAATGACGACGAGCGCGCTCGGGCGCTCCACGGCGACGCCACGATTGTACAGCGCGTGAAACACCATGAAGCCGCCGATGACCAGCGCGACGGCGGCGATGAGCACATATGCGTCCGCCGTCGGCAGCAAATGGTAAGGGTCCTTGACGACGTGTTTGATGACGACGGCGAATAGGATGAGCCCGAACACGAGCGGAAAATGCCCGAACGAGAACATGTCGCGAGCGATCGTCGCGCGGCGCTGCCCCTCCGCGCTCGCGAGGGCGTGCTCAGCGAGCTTTGGAATATAGGCAAAGTAGCTCCACCACAGCACCGAAGCCACGAACCCCGACGCGGTGAGCCCCACGATCGCGTGCTCCTGACTCGTGAGACCGAACGCTGTCGCGCCCGCGGCGACGAGGACCTCCCCCAAGCTGATGATGACGAAGAGCGCGTGTCGCTCCGAGAAATGGCCAGGATCGATCTTCCATTCGCCGGCGGTGCGATTGGCGCGACTGCGGCCGCTGGCGATGGCCCCGACCACACCCGCGATCGCCGCCACGATCCAGATCGGCGCGCGCAGCGACTCCCCGATGAAGCCGCCGACCGCGACCAGCGCCGGCCCGACCGAAGCGACTGTCGCGTACGCCAAGAAGGTCGCGCGCCGGCTCGGCTCTCGCCACATGTCGCGGCCCTGAATCACGAGCGCCGCGATCTGAACAAGCATGTAAGCTGTGCCGAAGAGCCGCCCGCTACCGTGGTAAGCGTTGGGTAGCGCTATGCCCATGAGCAGCGCGAGCGGCACCGTCGCGAGGACAATGACCTGAGCGGCCCGGTTCTTCTCGAGGTCGACGGTCGTGCCCGCCCAAACGAACTGAGACCAGAGCCACCAAGAGAGCCACGCGACGAGGCCGCCCCGCGCAAAGCCGCCGAGCGTCGGGTCGTGCGAGATCATGGTCGCGAGCTGCGTGACGACGAACACGAACACCAGATCGAGGAAAAGCTCGAGGTTCGTGGCGCGGCGGAAGCCCTCGGGCTCCGCGGTCGGGGTGTGAGCATCATGCTCCATGAGGCCCATGATAGCGGCCTGCGATCGAATCGATCACGCCCCGCGACCAGGTCGAATCGGCCCACGAAGCGGCTGCGATCCGGCGGATCGTTGTGGCCCCGAGCGGTCGTCGTGAAATGGGCTCTTCACAGGAGGACATCCAATGAGGCCCTTTCTCTTGCTTGGCGCCGTGTCGTCTATCCTCGTCTTTGCGACTGGCTGCGGTGACGACGGCTCGGGTGGCAGCGGCGGTGTCGGAGCGACTGGCGGCGCGGGAGCGACCGGTGGAGTCCCCAATGGTGGCGCCAGCGCTGGCGGCTCCGGCGGGGGCGGCGGTGCGGGCGGCGGACTCCCCGCGAGCTGCCAGCTGACCGAGGGAGAGACTGTCGACGACACTTGCGGTCTCTTCGTGCGCTTGGGTGCTAGCGGGTCAGGGACCAAGGCCGACCCGACTGGCGACTTGCAGGCGGCGCTCGACACCGTACCCGCCAATCATGCTGTCTATGTCTGTGGGGGCGATACGTTCGACGGCAACTTCGACATGGGGGCTGGGATTGGCCTCTTCGGCGGATTCGACTGCGACAGCTGGACCTTCGGCGTCGCGAACGACAGGCCCGCTATCCACGCAGCCGCAGACGCGCCAGCGCTCACCGTACACGGCGCCGAGGGGATGGCGGTCATCGACTCGTTCGACTTCGAAGCAGCCGACGCCGTTGGACACGGCAAGTCCAGCGTCGCGCTCTTTGCCAATCAGGTGTCGCTCGATCTGT
The DNA here is from genome assembly GCA_046351325.1 of Polyangiaceae bacterium. Lineage (GTDB taxonomy): Bacteria > Myxococcota_A > Polyangia > Polyangiales > Polyangiaceae > Xiheicaenibacterium. The sequence continues at coordinate 154,264 of JAXLYR010000005.1, forward strand.
CGCGATCGCTCTTGCGCGCTGCGGACGGCGCGACTGGCGCTGACGGACTGTCTCCCGACGCGCCGCAGGACGCCGCGCCGACAGGTGCTTCCGGTGAGATCGGCTGCTCGAATGATGCTCAACCACTGGGTGGCCTCGGCGGCGCGAACGTCTGCGGCGCCGAGGACGTCTCGGGTGGTCCCGGCGGTGCTGGCTCGAACACCGGTACGGGCGCCAATGGTTCGCCTGGAAACCCGAATGGAAACGGCGGCGCGGCCGGTACTGGCCAGAGCGCGACTGCTTGCTCCGCGGGCGGAACTGGCCAATCCGGGATCGTTGGCGCGGCGGGTGAGCTCTCGATGGGCCCTGGCCTCGTCGATGAAGACGGCTATTTGCCATTCACCGCGCCAGACGCCTCCACCGGCTCGAATGGGCGTGGCGGAGGTGGCGGCGGCGGCGCAAAGAGCTGCTTCATCGGGTTGGGAGCGAGCGGCCCCGGCGGTGGTGGCGGCGGCGCCGGCGGCTGCGGTGGCGCGGGGGGCCACGGCGGGGGCGGCGGTGGATTGTCAGCCGCCATCCTGGCATTCGACAGCACGCTCACCCTGAGCGACGTCACCTTGATCGGCGCGGCAGGCGGACAGGGCGGCTCCGGCGCGGATGGTCAATTGGGACAGACCGGCGGCGCGATCGGGGCGGCCGGCGGCAACAGCGCCGATCCGTCGGCCCAAGCGTGCAGCGGGGGCAAGGGCGGCTCAGGCGGACAGGGCGGCCCAGGCGCCGGTGGGGCGGGCGGGCCCTCGGCGCTCCTCGTATTGATGAACAGCACTGTAACCAGAACAGGCGCGACCGCGAACGATAGCCTCGGGACGGGCGGTCCCGGCGGGATAGGCTCGTCCAATTCAGGCACAGTCCAAAACGCCCCGGCTGGCGCAGCAGGGCCGGCGTGCGCAAAGCTCGAGCTCCCCGCGGCAACCTGCGCGGAGTGACGACGCGCCCCGCGGCTAACCACCTATCAAGTGTCGCCAATAGCGCCGAGGAATGCCCTGTATGTCGTCGAGCTCGACCAACTTCTCGAGGGCCCGGAGCGCGTGGCTGCCCGCAATCAGATATGCGTGAGCGACGTCCTCTGCCAGTCGCGGGGTCGCAATCCTGAGCAAGAGATGTGACACGTCGACGCGCACGAGCTCGATGCGGGGGAGGTGAAGCTGCGCGACCTCGACCGAGAACCCGCGCTCGACGCAAGCAGCGTGAACCGCCGCAACAGCCTCACCCGCAACCAGCGCCGAGACCCGCTCGCGGTCCCACCGCGCTGGGAGTGGCGACTTGACCCGAACGAACCAATTTCGCTCGTCGCGCTCGTCAATCCCATTCCGCACTGGCATGGGGACCGCGAACGCGACCCGTATCTCGATGTCGGTGCGCGTGAACCGCGGCCTCTTCAACGGACTCTCGTAAAGACAGGCGTGTAATCGACGGGCTCAGTCGGAAGGTTGCCATAGAGGTCTTCCCCACGAAGGCGCCACCAATACTCCCGAAACTCGGAAGGGGCAGTAAACTCCAGAATTGCCACCAAACCCAGCAGGGCGCATGGGGAGTCGGCGGAGAAGTCCCAGCCGTCTTTCTCCGCCCAATACCGAGCCTGTTTCTCGTCGTACCACAGCTGGAAGCCCTTCGCTCTCAGCACGAGTAGCGCAGTATTGTAGACATTGCTGTACTCCGACAGGGCAGGCATCTCGTCTCCTCTCTCGTTCGGTCGAGCCAGCGTGCGGCACTACTGTAAGGCTGTCAGGAACTCACTGAGAGCCATTGCGCGTCGCCATCGTCGCGGCACGGGTCTGGACCAGTCGAAGACAAACACATCCGGGTCCTCGGCCTTCGACATATCGAGCACGACGAAGACGTCATCCCCCGCGAACCTCGAGGCCGCGATCACCAAGAGGTCCGGGTAGGCAAGGCGGGGGTCGGCGGAGCGACCGATGGCGTCGATGCCGCGGCTGCGGGTCATGCAGAACCCGGGGTCATCCACGTAGCCTCCCTCGTCGAGAGCACGGGTAACGCTCTCCATCGTTGCCGTCGACTCGAAGAGCTGAAGGTCGGCTTCATCGTGCGGGAGACCCAAGCGCTCCCGAAGTGCGTCGGGCCCGGGGTCGCGCCACCACTTTTCATTGATTGCTTCGAGGACCGCCGAGGAGATCCGGATGAGTTGCTCAGTCATTGAAGCTCGTCATTGCCCATCTGTGTCGGCGTACCCGACTGAAATGACGACATCGACCCCCACACGGAGCTTGCAACGCGCGCCATCCGAGCTGTCTCGGTAGCTCAGGTCCCCCGCCCTGCTCGGAGTATACTCGCTGAGCGAGTGGCCCATCTCGTTGAGGGCCCTCACAACCTCGTGAACGGCTTGTAAGATGCTCGGGTGCAGCGCGAGCTGTACCTCGTCTTGCAGCTCGTCCGAGAGGACTCGCGCATGCCCCTCGCGCCAAGCCGCTTCGAACTGGCTGGCCGAGAACTTCTTTGACATGTTCACTTGCATCTGTCCTTTTCCTCGCCCGGCGCTACGCCGTTTCGCGCCAGCTCCAATGCTCTATCAGGGTGTCGTCACGCACTCGAATGGGCCCGACAATCCTCTCGAGGTACCATGAGACGTCCGTCACGCGGCCGTCCAGCTTGGCCCGATCGATGGTTGGGCTGAAGACCACTTCGCCCGAAGCCAGGAACAAGAACTGCCCCCCACGGGTCCCGCCACCCCACCAAAGCGTCACACCAAATGTCTCGTGGGCGGCCAGCTTCCTCGAGAGGTGTGAGAGGAGGTCAGCCCGTGAATTGGTCGCTAGATCACTCCATTCGCTCACGTCGTGACCGAGCGGCACGACACACCACGCTGCTCCCATCGGCCCCCACTGGGAGTCGAGCAAGGCCGCCAGCACCGCCCCCGCCGCCCCCGCTCGCCCGAGCCGCAGAAAGAGCCCAGCATCCACTGACACTTCAGCCTCCGTGACAGCAGGCTATCTGGACGGATTGAACGGGTCGACGAAGTGATCGTACAGCCGAGCAGCCTGCGCCAAATGACCCGAAGCGTGGTACAGCAGCGACGCGACAATGGCCCTGCTCTCCTCGAAGCTGTAGGCGGCCGGATTGTCACGAAGTCTACAGAACCGCTCGAGATCGTCCGCGCACTCCGCAAGATGAAAGACGAAGTCGTGCTCGTCCTGCTCGGATGCCTCGTCTTTCATTCTGCGGAAGACTCGGACCAAGGTCTTGGTCAGCTGGCCTTCCGCCTGCTCGCGAGCTTGGTTCACGTCGGGGTCCCCAAGGCTGTTCATCGGCGCTCCAGATAATGGGGGATGTACAGACGTTGTCACGCTGCCAGGCCTGACCCGCGGGACGGATCAACGGTTGCGCCGGTGGAGCTCCGGATGCTCGGCAATCCAATCAGAGATCGCCGCTGAGACGGCTGGTACCACAATATCCAGGCCGCCGCTGATTAGCACGTTGTGATCAGCGTCCAGCGCCCGGTAGGGATCATCGGGTAGGCCCTCTGCGGAGATGAATGGCATGAACTCATAGGGCCATTCGAAGACGCGCGTAAACCGCAGCCAATTTGCGCTGAAGAATGGATAGAGCGTGGCCAGGAGTGGAGCCTGATTGGCGGCCTCAACCGCTCGCCGCAGTCGGACCTGTTCTTGCTGGAGCACAGAAAGCCAGACTTCCTCGATGCTCGGGGCCGTCATGCTCGTTCCCTTAGCGTGCGGCCCGCACGGCGGCGCCGTAGCTCTCATAATAGTCGAGCGCGGCCGTGGGCAGCTCGCGGGCGCCCAATTGCTGCGGTCCCTCGAGCCCGCCGGGCCACAGATAACCGAGGACTGCCACGACGTCGGGCTCACGCGCCGCGAGCGCGGTGGCGCTCTCCGCCACGGCGCGCATGTCGTCGGGCGTCAGGCCTGCTTGCTGGTGGCCATCGGTGTAGTGGGAGTCGAGGATCAGCACGAGCTTCTGGTCTGGGCGCGAGCGAGCCGCTTTGAGGGTCTCCCAATCGGACTGGTAGCTCGGGTCACTGTCGGGGGCCGCAATGTAATAGCGGTCGAAGCCGACCCAATCGACATTCGTCGGGACCACGAGCTGTGGCAGCGCCGGGTAGGCCTCAATCAACAATACAGGCACGTCGGGGTGGGTGGTCTTGGTGAGCGCAGCGGCGGACTCGAGGTCGATAGTGGACACGCCAGTCCACGTGGGCTCGTCGACTGGATAGAACGCCGCGACGTGCGCCGCGTCGAGGACAGCGCTGTTCGTCGCGACAAAGTCGGCCCAACGTTGATCGGCGTCGACGCGCAGTGTGTTGACGAGCACGCCAGTGTCGGGGTCGACCCCGGACTCGAACAACAGAGCCGTGAGGTCGAGCACGGCGCGGCCCCCGCTCGAGGCCAACGCGGTGAGCTTGCCCGTGAGGTCGAGGTTCGGCTGGAACGCGCAGACGTGCGCTATGTTGGTAAAACTGGCGACCTCATCGAAGTAGTCGCCCTTCTGCTCGGGATCCAAGGGGTCGTCGAACGCGCAGCCGACTGCCACGAAACCGAAAGAGCGGACCGACCCAATGGAAGGACCGCTGCCCCCCGCGCCGCCATCGCCGCCATCACCACCTGCGCCGCCCGCCAGGACGCTGCCCCCAGCGCCGCCGCCACCGACGACCGAATCGTCGCCGCAGCCGAGGGCGAGCACGGCCGCCGCGAGGGCCAGCCCGCTCATGGTGAGGTCAATTGCAGCTACCGTTGCCACCACACGTGGCCGCGCCAGGGCAGTCATTGTCCGGATCGAGCCCTACCAGGGTGTTACCGCACTGTCCATTCGGTAGGCCGGTGTCGATCGCGCGACAGGAGCGACAAGCGCCCGTACAGGGGGTGTCGCAGCAGACCTTGTCCTTCGTCGGGCAGAAGGTGCTGCTGCACTGGGTCCCGTTGGTGCACGAGGCGCCGGCCGGGAGGCCAGAGCACGCTCCCGTGCCGTTGCAAGTGCTGGCGCCCGCGCACTCCATACTCGGGTCCGAGCCGCCAATGATCGATGCGCACGAGCCCGTAGTTCCGCCAGTGTTTGCCGAGAGGCACGACTCGCACAAACCATTGCAGGCGGTGCCGCAGCAAACGCCATCCTGTATAGGACAGAACCCGCTCTGACATTCACCGCCGGACGCGCAGGGCTGACCATTCGACTTGAGCGTACACGCGCCGCCGGCGCAGACCTGCGTTCCGGTGCACTCGTTGTCGGGATCGGTCGAGGCCGTGATGAGCTGGCAGGAGCCTGTCGCGCCGCCAGTCTTGGCGGAGGTGCAGGCCTCACAGGTGCCGTCACACGCGTCGTCGCAGCAAACGCCGTCCTGGGTAGGACAGTTGCCCGTAGCGCATTGCGCGCCGACGGTGCAGGGCTGGCCGAGCCCGAGCGCGCACGTCGCACAATTGCACGAGGTGCCGCAATCGACCGCGGGCAGACTGGTCGAGCCGCTGCAGGTCGCGGCGCACGCGTTCACACCACAATTCAGCGACGCGCCAGTGCAGGCGGAGCCGTTCCCACAGGTCAAATCGCAGAGACCCGTGCTGCACTCCACCGTCGCGCCGTTACAACCCTGTTCGCACGAGACCTCACACGAGTAGAGGTCGGGGCACGCCACGATCATGTTCGAGCACGAGGAGCCGGCGCCGCACTCGACGCGGCACGCGAGGCCTTGCGGGCACGCGATGGATTGGCTCGCACACGTGGTGCCGGTGCACGCGATGATGCAGGTCCCCGCGAGGCACCCGCCAGTACAAGCAGCGGGGCAGGTCGACTGCGACGGCGTGGGATCTTGGCCGCAGCTGAACGCGCAGCCGCCGGCCGCGTCGCAGGTCTCGGCGCCCGTGCAATCGCCTGCTGGGTCCTGGCCCGCGGGGATGAAGTCGCATTGACCGTCCGCCCCGCCGGTGTCTGCGGCCAGGCAAGACTTACACGCCTGTCCGCAATCGTCGTCACAACAGACGCCGTCGCGGCAGTGTGTACTGGCGCACTGGCCGCCCTGGGTGCACGGGTCGCCGTTCATCTTGTTGGCGTTCATGCACTGCCCCGCGCCGTCGCACGTGCCGCCGCCACCACACGGTGCGCCCGCCGGTGCTGGAGGGAACGTCGGGACTCCGTTCACGCATTGGTCCAGCGTGCACGGGTCGCCGTCGGTCGGCAGATCGGTGTCGTCGGCGCTGGGAGCGAGCGGGTTGCCCGAGCCGTCACAGAGGACGATCTGACAGTCGGCGACTGTCTGGGCGAGGGCCTTTGCGGGGGTGCCGCTCGCGAGGGCTTGGAGGCCACAAGAGTGGCTCGAGCACGTCGCTGTCTGACATACGCTGCCTTGATTGAGGCACTGCGAGCCGTCATTGCATTGGACGCACGAGCCCAATCCATCACAGACATTCCCGCCGGAGTCGGTGCACGCCGCGTTGAGGGCGAGGCGGGGGTGTTGGGGCGTACCGTTGATGCAAGCCTCCGACGTGCAATCGACGCCGTCGTCGAGCGGGACGTCGCTGCCGTCGGCGACCTGCGTCAGGCCACCGAGCCCGTCGCAGACCAAATCATTGCAGTTGCCCTGGATCTGCTGGCCGTCCGGGAGCGCCGTACCGAGGGCGGCGTAAGTGAAGTCGCAGACGCCCGCGACGCACGTGTGCTGACGACAGAAGGTGTCGACGCCACCGCAGTCACTCGCCAGTGTGCAGCCAGTGCACTGTCCAGTAGCGTTGCATACGCCCGCAGCGCAAGGCGCGTTGGGTGACAGCGGTGTAGCGGTCGGCGCGCCATTATCGCAGCCGTCGAGCGTACAGTCGTTGCCGTCGTCGGGCGTGTCGCTGTTGTCCGGAGAGGCGACAGCGTTGCCCTGGCCATCACACGCGATGACCTTGCAATCACCAGTGAGCTGCACGGACGCCGGCAGGGCCGTGCCGGCCCCGGTGAACCCCTGCTCGCAATGGCCGGCGTTACAAACACGTACGCGGCAGGCGTCGTCGGGCGGCAACGCCGTGCAGTCGCTGGGCACCAAACACTCGACGCAGTCGCCGAACTTGTCGCAGAGGGCCCCGCCATTGTCGGAGCATTGGGCGCCGACGTCGACCGCGCGATTCTCGGGGACGCCGTTGTTGCAGCGGTCGTCGGTGCAGGCTTTGTCGTCGTTGGGGCGATCGCTGTTGTCGACGCGAACGACCGTGCTCCCGAGACCGTCACAGATGAGGACCTTACAGTCGCCCGTCATCTGTTGATTGAGGGGCGCGACGGTCTCCGCGGGTGTCGGGAGCGTGCCGCACTTCGACGCGAGACATACCGGAGACTCACAGGGGTTCTCCGGTATGGGGCAATTGCTCGCGGTCGTGCAGCTGATGTCGCCGCCGCCAGCGCCGCCTTGCGAACTGCCTTGTCCGCCGCTGCCACCGAGGGGCGTCCCCTCCACGACACAGACGTTGCGCGCTCTATCGCAGACGTAGCCACTAGCGCACAGACCGTTCTGGTCGCAGGCCTTACCGGCGAGGATCTCGTCGTAGGGCGCGCTGTCGCACCCGACGAGCAGGGCGATCGCCGTGAGGCACGCTCGGCCGCGCGAGGTCACTGGAAGACCCCCCGAACACTGACAACACAGTTCGTATCATCGAGGAACATGACAGGGCAGTCGAGCGCGAGGACGGCTGTCTTGGTGTCGGACGACTGCGGCGTTACCGCGAAGCTCACCCCGAGCAGCGTGGCCCCTATCGCGACCAGCCCGGCCCCGGCGCCGACTGCGATGCGCGCCCCGAGCTGATAGCCCTCCATCGAGTCGAGGGCAGCGCGCGCGTCGGTCTGGACTGGCGCGGCGCGAGCGTCGTCTTCGGCGCTGGCGCGCAAGAGCTCCAATCCGAGCGAGGCCCCCAAGCCACCCAATCCCGCGATCGCGACGGCGATCCCCGCGCCGAGCAGCGGAATGGACGGCCCGCTCGGGGCGGGCGCTGTGTGGGTGATGGGTGGCGGAGCGTCCTTTGGAGTCGGCGCGGGCTCCTGCGTAGTGGGTGCGGGCTGGAGCGTGAGCGTCAGCTCGCCAGAGCGCTCCGGGCGGAGCTCGAAGGTCTGGCTTGCGTCCTGATAAGCGCTCAATCGCACGACGATCTCGTGCGCGCCCGGACGGAGCTCACCCGTCCACGGGGTCACGCCCACAGCGCGGCCGTCGACGAACACCGTGCCGCCGTCGGGCGTTGACAGGACTGTCAGTTGCTGGACCCCTTTGGATTGGAGGTGCGCCTCGAACTTGTCGATACGCGCGAGGACGGCCTTGCGATCCTCGGCGTCGGGCGCACGGCGCAGGTACTCGCGAGCCCAGCGCAGCGCCGCAGCCTGGTCGCCCATGGCCTCGTAAGCGAGGGAGGCGTTGTAAGCGAGGTCCGCGTTGTGGACGATCGCGTCCGCCTCGAGGAAGAGGTCGATCGCGTCCTTGTAGCGCTTGTCGGCGAAGGCCTGCGAGCCCTCGTCGTATTTCTTCATCGCGTCCGCTTTGTCGGCCGCGGACGGCTCGCTCGGCGCGGCCAGCGCTGACAAACGCGTAGCTGACATGAGCGCCAGTACGAGGAGGCCGACGCTCGACCGAGCGCGTGAGGTGGACCGATTGGACATGGCGATAGGGCTAGAACTTTGGCCGCTTGAGCTGCGGGGTCGCCGGCTGGGGGTCAGCTGCCGGCGGGGTCGTAGTGGATTTGGCGACTGGAGCGCTCGCGGCGACGAGGGGAGTGACCGTCTTGACGGGCGCCGCGCCTGGCCTGGGCTGAAGAGGAGCTGGCGACTTGGGCTCGGTCGTCGCGAGCTGCGTCGGAGCTGGGGTCTCGTGGCTCGGTGTGACGACCGGCGCGGCGGCGGACGACAGGGGCGTAGCGGCGTGGGCGGAGCCGCTCTCGTTCGAGCGCTCGGGCAGCGCGCCACCGACGCTCGCGGACGCGCCCGTTTGGCTGCGAACAATCAAGAAAGCGAGCGCTCCGACGACGGCGACGCCGGCGAGCGCGAGCCAAACCGTGCGCCCCGTCGTACGTGGTTTGGGGGCTTCGATCGAGACGTGGGTCGGGCCGACACCACCGGATGGTGTCGACGGTCGACGCGAGGTCGGCGGCTCGGAGGGTGGGCGAACCTCAGGCAGGCTGAGGCGCGAGAACGGGTCGGGCGCGTTCTCCGACGTGAGAGAGGCCGCGCGGAGCCACGAGCGCTCGAGGCTGGCTCCACAGATGTCCTCAGCGACGCCGCGACCGAGCAGCCACCGCGCGAGGGCTGCGCCCAATTGGCGAAACGAGGCCCAACGCGAGGCAGGCTGCTTGGCGAGACCTCGTTCGATGATTTGCCAGAGCTCGGGGTCACCGACGCCGCGCTCGGTGATCGGCGTGGGCGAGGCCTCGATGATGTTGCGGATGAGGGCGTGGTAGTTCTTGCCCTCGAACGGCATCTCCCCCGTGATCATCTCGTAGAGCACGACGGAGAAGGCCCATATGTCGCCGCGGGCGTCGACGTCCTCACCGCGCGCTTGCTCCGGTGACATGTACGCGGGACTACCCAATAGCGTGCCACCTTGGGTGATCCGCTCGTCGACGTGCGTCGCCTCGATCTTGGCAACTCCGAAGTCGATGAGCTTCGGCTGGATGGTGTGCTCGTCGACCTTCGCGAGGAAGATGTTCTCGGGCTTGAGGTCGCGGTGGACGATCCCCTTCTCGTGCGCGAGCGCGAGCGCCTGCGCTATCGGCATGAGGAGCTGGACTGCCTTTTGGGTGTTCAGGCGCCCGCGCTGCTCGAGGAAATGACCAATATCCTGGCCCTCGAGGAGCTCCATCACACAGAAGGCATCACCGTGCGGAGTGACCCCGACGTCCGTGATTCGGACGATCGCCGGGTGCCCGAGCCGAGCTGCAGCGCGGGCCTCTTGGAGCATGCGCTGGCTCAACTTCTGCGCCGAGACGGACTGGACATCTGGGCGGATGATCTTGACCGCTACCTCGATGTCGAGGTCATCGTGGCGGGCGACCCAAACGGACCCCATCCCGCCCTCACCGAGCGGGCGAACGAGTCGGTACTTGCCGGAGAGGACCTCTCCAGCGGCGGCGTGCACGCGCTCCACGTTCGTGAGATCGCGGACCTCTGCGCCGACGCGCAGGCGAGCCTCGATCGGCGAGCTTTGCTCGCTCGAGTCGACGAGCCCCTCGAGGAGCGTCTCGACGTGGTCACGCTCGGGATTGGTCATTGGAGCAGCGAGCCGCCAGGGATGTCAGCGTGGCGAAGCCGACGCTGTCTCTACTGCATGCCACGCCTCTCCGCGACTGCATAGCCTCGGCGCAACGCCGCGTGCAGTTTCTGCAACGATCGCTACCCAGGTGGGCGGCCGGAGCGGGCCCCCTCGTAGGCAATGACGTCCATTAAAATATCGTCGAGCGACCGCTGTGGCTCCCACCCGAGCAGTGCCCGGATCTTGGTCAGATCGGGGACGCGACGCATGAGGTCCTCGAAGCCGGGAGCGTAGGCCTCGGAATAGGGGATGAAGGACAGAGGAGACGCGCTGCCAGTGAGCGCGACGACGCGCTCGGCGAGCGCCAGGATCGTCGTCTCTTCGGCGCTGCCGATGTTCCAGACGCGGCCGACGGCGCCGGGGGAGGTCGCGAGCCCGAGGACGGCGCGGACCACGTCCTCGACATGGCAAAAGCACCGCTGCTGCATGCCATTACCGAACAAGGTGATTGGGTCGTTCGCGAGCGCCTGGCGCACGAACCGGGGAATCACCATTCCGTATTGCCCACTCTGCCGCGGGCCTACCGTATTGAAGAACCGGCAAGTCACGACCTCCAGGCCGTGCTCTCGGTGGTACGCAGCGCCCAGGAATTCGTCGACCATCTTGCTCGCGGCGTAGGCCCAACGGCTCTTGCTCGTCGGGCCGAGGAGCACGTCGTCGTCTTCGGCGAAGGGAACGCGCAGCCCTTTGCCGTAGACCTCCGAGGAGGACGCGATGAGGACGCGGCTACCATAGCGGAGCCCGAGCTTCAGCACGGCCTCGCAGCCGGCGATGTTCGTCTCGATCGTTTGGACTGGCTGCGTAATGATGAGTTGGACGCCGACCGCGGCCGCGAGGTGGATGATGACCTGCGCCTGAGACGCCAGGCGATCCATCACGACCGAGTCGAGGACGCTGCCGCGCACGAAGGAGAAGCGCGGCTCGTGGCGCAGGTGCGCGATGTTGTCGAGGCTGCCCGTCGACAGATCGTCGACGGTGAGCACGCGATGTCCAGCGCGGACGAGCGTGGTCGCGAGGTGAGAGCCGATGAACCCAGCACCACCCGTCACGAGATAAGCAGTCTCTTCAGCCATCAGTCGCTCGCTCCCTGCTCGTCGCGCTCGTCCTCTCGAGTGAGGGGCGCCGGCTCGAGCTCCTGGAATTTCGTGAGGTCGAGCACGAGCGCATCTTCGGTTTCGAAGAGCACATCGGCGAAGCGATAACCCCACGCGAAGTCCGTGGCGGCCCATCTGCGCGAGGCGTGGACCGTCTGCATGAGGACGTCGTCCGTACCGCTCACGTCGATGAGGAGCTCGACCTCTTTCTCGGCGCAGGTGTCGGCCGTCTCGCCGAAGAGGGGGCTCGCGGCGTCGATGCGGTGCTGCACCGTCCACGCACGCGACAGAGACGAGATCCGGCTCTGTGTGACCGGCAGCTCGACTGTCCGATAGAACTGCCGCCCTTCCTTCGTGAGCTGGGTAAACACGATAGAGAGCCGGACCTCGGCGTTGATGATGAGGTTCGCGCGCTGATTCGACACGCGGACCGAGAGCGTGGGGACGCCGTCGAAGCGAGAGATGGTGGGACGATTGCTGAAGACCACGCGCGCGCTCGGGCGACTGAACTTCGCGAACACGAGGCCCGTCGAGAGCGCCGTGACCAGGATGGAGGTCACCGACTGCGCGACGACGATGAGGTTCGCGCCGCGCGAGCGCGGCAAGAGACCGCCGTAGCCGATCGTCCCCATGGTCTGGATGCTGAAGTAGAACGCGTCCTCGAACGAGCCCGGCCGCACGCCGTCGATGCCGCCGACCCACGAATAGAGGAGCGCGAAGACAGCGTTTACAGCAATGTAACCGAGCGCGAGCGCGCCGAGCGTCGCCGGCCAGGGCGCGCGCAGCAGCGCGAGGTAGATGTCACGCCAGCTCTCTCGAGGCGCGCCGACGATGCGGATCTCGTAGTCGAGGTTGGGTATCGCGCGGCGCTGGGTGCGCTCTCGACGTCGCAGGCGAGCCTTCGCGGCGGGCACGGCGCGAGCCTACCAGGGGCCTTGCGTCTTTGGCCGCGCTCGCTCACGTTCGCCGAATGTCCACGCCGCGCGTCGTGCCCGTTCCCTGCCTCACGGACAACTACGCGTACCTCGTGCACGACCCTGCGTCGCGGGACGCGCTCGTCGTCGACCCGTCGGAAGCGGGCCCGGTGCTCGGCGCGCTCGACCGCGAGGGCCTGCGCCTCGCGGGCATCCTCGCGACCCACCACCACTTCGATCACGTCGGCGGCATCGAGGATTTGCTTCGATCCGCGCCGTCGACTCCAGTCGTCGCTTCGCGCTACGACCTCGAGCGCGGCCGCGTGCCGGGCGCGACGCGTGCGGTCTCGCACGAGGAGCGCTTCGAACTCGCGGGCCTCGATATCCTCGCTCTCGAGGTGCCTGGGCACACGCTCGGCGCGGTCGCGTTCGTGATCGGAGACACGGTTTTCACCGGCGATACGCTCTTCGTCGCGGGCTGCGGGCGCCTCTTCGAGGGGACGCCCGCGGACATGTACAGCTCACTCCGCGAGCGGCTCGGCAGCTTGCCCCGAGCGACACGCGTCTATTGCGGACACGAGTACACGCGGTCGAACGCGCGCTTCGCTGCGCACGTCGAGCCCGACAACCTCGCTGTGCAGCGCCTCGCGGCGAGCGCGGCCGACGCAGCGTCGCGTGGTGAGCCAACGGTGCCGTCGACGATCGGCAGCGAGCTCGAACACAACCCGTTCATGCGCACCGGTGAGCCCGCGCTGCGTGCTCGCTTCGGTGGTGGGGACCCTGTCGCGGTGCTCGGTGCGGTTCGCGCCGCGAAGGACACGTTTCGTTAGTCGCGCGCGAGCCGGCGCTCTTCCAATACGAGCGGCGCTCTATCTGGTACACCTTGGGGCCGCGAGGTGCGGCTTTGACGAATGATCCGCCCATTTTCGGGTTCAACGAGGCGCGGGAATCCATCGTTCACGAGGTGATCGAGCGCGTCGTCGAGCAGGCGAGCGACCCGCTCTTCTACTTGAACGACGCGGCCTACCACGAGATCAAACGGCTCGAGCCCTCGAGGCGTAAGAAGGATCGCGAGCGGCTCTCCGAGTGGCAGCGGATCGCTCGCACGTTGGGTCGCCTCACGGACGCGGAGCGCGTGGAGAAGCTGCGCGAGCTCGCGACCGACTACGGATGGGACGTCGCGGGCAACTTCAACCCTCGCGTCTACAAAGCCTCGACGCGCATCCTGCCGGGGCTCGTCACGGGCCTGCTCGCTCCGCGCACGCTCGCGAGCATGGCGAAGCACCCGCGCGAGCTCATCAGCCTCGACGCCCTCGAAGACAAGGTGAAGGTCGACGGCCCACTCGAGAAGCTGCAGAGCGTCGCGCGCAAGGGCGCCATGGTGTTCGTGCCGACGCACCTCTCGAACATGGACTCCATCGTGTTCGGGTACGCGCTCGAGCGCGCTGGCTTGCCGCCCGCGACCTACGGCGCCGGCAAGAACCTGTTCACGAATCCCATCCTCAGCTTCTTCATGCACAACCTCGGCGCGTACCGCGTCGATCGCCGCCTGCGTCACGCCCTCTACAAAGACGTGTTGAAGACCTACTCGTGCGTCCTGCTCGAGCGCGGCTATCACTCGCTCTTCTTCCCCGGCGGCACGCGCTCGCGCTCGGGCGGCATCGAGCGCCGGCTCAAGCTGGGGCTCGTGGGCAGCGCGCTCGAGGCCTACGTGCGCACGGTGCGCGCCGGCAAAGAGCGCCGCGTCTTCTTCGTGCCCTCGACGATCAACTACCTCATCACGCTCGAGGCCGAGACGCTCATCCGCGACTACCTCTCGGAGACCGGCAAGAGCCGCTACATCATCGAGGACGACGAATCGAGCCGCCTCGGCCGCATGACATCGTTTGTGCACAAACTACTCGGGATGGAGAGCTCGGTCGTCATCCGGTTCGGCGAGCCGCTCGATCCGTTCGGCAACACCGTCGACGAGAACGGCGACAGCTACGACCAGCGCGGTCGCAAGGTCGATCCGTCGAGCTACGTGCGCAACCACGACGGCGAGGCCGTCTTCGACGCCACGCGCGACGCCCAATACACGCGCGAGCTCGGCGAGGTGATCTGCCGCTCCTACGTGAAGGACACGGTGATCATGTCGACGCACGTCGTCGCGGCCGCGTGCTTCCACCGCCTGCGCAAGGCTTCGCCGCGGCCCGATCTCTTCACGGTGCTGCGCCAGCGCGACTCTGTCGTCGTCCCGCGCGACGAGCTCGCCGCCGAGGTCCGTCAAATCAAGGAGACGCTGCTCGAGCGACAGCAGAAGGGTGAGGTCCGCTGCGGAGAGTTCCTGCGCGCGGCCTCGGGCGGCGACATCGTCGAGCGCGCGCTGCGTGCGTTCAACGGCTACCACACGGTGCCCGTCCTCGTGTCTCGACGCGACGGCATCAGCATCCAGGACCCCGAGCTCCTCTTCTATTACCAAAACCGGCTCGCCTCTCACGGGCTCGGCTGGGACGTGCTCGGCGCGTCGGCGAAGCCCTCGGCCGCGAACGCCGCGGCCCCGTCGCTCGGAGGTTCGCGATGACGCTCACCGTCGGCATCGTCGGCGGCGGCCCCTGGGGGATCTCGCTCGCACGCGCCGTCGCGCGCACCGGGACGGAGGTCACTCACTTCACCCGTCGCGACACCAAGAAGACGCAGCTCATCCATCACACGACGAGCTACGCCGAGGTCGCCAAGGCGAAGCTCATCATCCTCGCGGTCCCCTCGAACGTCGCGCGTGAGGTCTTGCGCGGCCTCGGTGATCACCTCGACGGCTCGCACCTCGTCGTTCACGGCATCCGCGGTCTCGCGCCTCTCGAGTTCGAGGCGAGCGACACGCCACCTCCCTCGAGCCGTTCGGGTGGTGCTCACGCGAAGCCTGCCGATCCGCTGCCGACGATCAGCGACATCGTCCGTGAGGAGACACCCGTGCGCCGCCTCGGCGCGCTCGGCGGGCCCGTCCAAGCCGACGAGCTGCATCACGGGACCGCGTCCGCGCTCGTCGTCGGTTCGCATTATCAAGAGGTGACGAGCGCTGTCGTAAAAGCCTTCAGCGGCCCCTGGCTACGTGTCTATCCGACGCACGATCTCCGAGGCGTCGAGCTCGCTTCGGCGATGGTCGGCTGCATGTCCGTCGGCGTCGGCTTCGCGAAGGCCGCGGGCGCCGGGCCTGGTTTGCTCGCTGTTTTGATCTCGCGCGCCGTGCACGACGCCGGGCGAATCGCAGCGGTCGCAGGCGCCGAGGAGCCCACGATTTACGGCCTCCCCGGCTACGGCGATCTGCTCGCGTCGATCGCGCTCGATCGCCGCCCCGAGGTCGTCGTCGGTCGATCGCTCGCGCAAGGCAAATCCCTCGATGAAGCGATCGCGGCCGCCGAGCTGCGCGTCGAGGCGGTAGCGCTCATCCCGCGGCTCGTTGCGTTCGCGCGCGCTCGCGGCATTCAAGCCCCCGCGTTCGAGGGCCTCGCGCGGATGCTGAGCGGCGAGCGCGGCGAGGAGATCCTCGGCCGCTTCTTCCAAGGCTGAGCTCACCCACCCGGGCTGAGCTCAACCACCCGGGCAGGGGAACGCGCAGACCCCGAACACGACCTCGACGGTCGTGTCGCCCGGGAACGAGAAGTTCGTCGGGTCCGGATAGGCCTCTTGGCCGGACGCGAATCCATGACAGGTCCCGTCGGCGTCGCACGTGCAGCCGGGGCAATCGGCATATCCGAGCAGGTTGATTTGGTAATTCGCAGCCTCCGCGGAGCGCACTCGCGAGCACGTGTTGCCTGCAAATTCCGGGGACGCCCAGCACGACTCCGGCATAGCGACGCTGTTCTCGAGCTTGGTCCCATCCCACGTGGCGTCGATGGTCGCGCCCGGGTCGAGTCGGTAGACGAGCGGCTCGCACGCGTCGCAGAGAATGGGACTCTCCGTCCGGAGCTCCTCACACGTCTGCAGACAGCCGTGCTCGAACCAATAGGAATAGGGCGATTCGGGATCGCTCGAGGGGAAGAGGTCGAGCGCTACCTTGCTGCACATTCCCTGCAAATAGATCGGGATTCCGCTCTCGTTGCGCAAGACGATGGAGACCTGACCAGCGCTCGGCTCGTCGTTGAACGCATCGCAGGCGTCTGTCGCGCCGCCGGCTCCACCATTGCCGCCGTCGTGCCCTCCTGAGCCACCGCCGCCGTTCACTACGATCTCACTGTCGCAAGCGGCGAGCGCGATCGTGAGGAGCACGGCACTTCGCCGAAGCATTCGAGTCGACATGCCCTCGACGAAGCAGTCGATATGCCATCGCGCCGGGCAGTCCATCGCGTGCTGCAATGCGGCACTGGGCGCGAGGTAAATTCCAAGCCCGCGTGACTTTACGCGCGCGGGTCAGGGCTCTATGCCGCTCGGACGACGATGGCGAGACACCTCGAACTTGGTAGGCGCGCTCCGTGGCTTCTGCTCCTCGCAGCCGCAGGGTGCAGCGACGACGACACGCACGCGCCGCCTCCTCCGACCTATTACGCGGACGTCAAACCGATCCTCGACGGGCGCTGCGCGGACTGTCACAGCGAGGGCAACATCGGGCCTTTTGCCCTGACCGACTACGCGAGCGCGCTCGAGAACAAAGACGGGGTCGCCGACATCGTCGAGACGCGTGAGATGCCGCCGTGGAGCGCCGTCCCCGGCAACCGCGACTACAAGTTCGATCCGACGCTCACGGACGAGCAAATCGCCACGGTGCGCGCGTGGGCCGACGCCGGCGCCCCCGAGGGTGACCCGGCCGACGAGGGTGAGCCGCTCGCTCCAGTGAGTCACCCGCTCTCACGCGTCGACCGCACCGTGTCGATGCCGCTCGCTTACACGCCGACGCTCGCCCCCGACGAATATCGGTGCTTCATCATCGATTGGCCGGAGACCGCGACGACCTTCATCACGGGCTTCGAGGCCATACCCGGTAATCCGAAGATCGATCACCACATCGCGGCGTATCTGGTCTCTCCCGACAACCCGCTCGGGCAAACGGCGTTCGACGTGCTCGCCGACCTCGACACGCAGGACCCCGAGCCTGGCTACAAGTGCTTCGGCGGCCCCGCAGGTGACGCCGGCATCCCGATACCGGCACAGCAAATCGGTCAATGGGTCCCCGGCCAGGGCGGCGGCGACTTCCCCGACGGCACCGGCATCGAGGTGCCCGCCGGCTCGAAGGTCGTGCTGCAAATGCACTACTCCCTCCCCAACGGGAACGACCAAATGGCGAGCGACATGTCGCAAATCTCCTTCAAGGTCGACTCGAGCGTCGCGCACCCGGCGGCGTTCGCGCCTTGGCTCGACGCGGGCTGGGTCGCTGGAGGGATGGAGATCCCCGCCCATCAGAAGGACGTGCGCCACTCCAAGCAGGACGACCCACGCAACTTCTTCAGCGACTTCATCGGCAGCGTCGACACCACCGACGGCTTCCGCATCTACGGCGTGATGCTCCATATGCACAAGCTCGGGCGCGGCGGCACGGTCACCCTCATTCACGAGGACAAGACCGAGGAGACCTTGCTCGCTATCGAGGATTGGCAGTTCAACTGGCAGCGGCACTACACCTTCGCGGAGCCTGTGGATTTCAAGCCGGGAGACGAGCTCCGCGTCGAGTGCATTTGGGACAACAACACTGACAAGGATGTCAATTGGGGTGAGGGCACCGTCGACGAGATGTGCGTCGGCAACCTCTACATCTCCGCGCTCTGAGGTCGCTGCCGCAAGGCGATCAAGGCATCAGCGTCATAGTCGCGACCGCCGTAGCCGACGAAAACCCTGCACTTTCTCGTCGTGTCGCGGTGGCATGACCGTTGCGGAACGGCCAACCACTCGGCGCGACGGTTCGCGTCGTGCCGCGATTTCCAAGCTGGACAGGGTGCTGGAGTGGGTAATCTCGAGGGCTTGTCCCGCCGCCGACTGAATGTCGCTTCGAGCGAGTTCTTTCCTGCTTACGTCGTTTGGGAGCTCACCCTCCGCTGCGATCACGCGTGCACGCACTGCGGCTCTCGGGCCGGTGCGGCGCGCCCTTCTGAGCTCTCGACCGAAGAGGCAGTGCGCGTCGCCGGCGAGCTCGCAGCGCTGGGCACGCGTGAGATTGTCTTGATTGGGGGCGAGGCCTATCTGCATGACGGCTGCCTCACCGTCATGCGCGCGCTCCACGAGCGCGGCGTGCGCGTCGGTATGACGACCGGGGGTCGCGGGATCACGCCCGAGCTCGCGCGCAGCATGCGAGAGGCTGGGCTCGCGCAGGCCAGCGTCAGCGTCGACGGACTCGAGGCCACGCACGATCGCATGCGCAACCTCGCCGGCAGCTTCCAGTTCGCGATGGCGGCGCTCGACAACCTGCGCGCGGCGGGCGTCGCGATCTCGTCGAACATGAACCTCAATCGCCTCAATCGCGGCGACCTCGAGGAGCTCTACGAGAAGCACCTCGCCCCCAAACGGATCCAGAGCTGGCAAGTACAGATCACGACGCCGCTCGGGCGCGCCGCCGATCGCACGAGCATGGTCCTGCAGCCGTGGGACCTGCTCGATCTCGTGCCTCGCGTCGCCCGACTGAAGGAGCGCGCCTTCAAAGACGGCATCTTGCTCATGCCGGGGAACAACCTCGGATACTTCGGCCCCGAAGAGGGCCTGCTGCGCTCGCCGACGACCGCCAAATCCGACCATTTCCCGGGCTGCCAAGCGGGGCGCTTCGTCATGGGGATCGAGTCCGATGGCGCCGTCAAAGGCTGCCCGTCGCTGCAGACTGCCCATTACGTCGGCGGCAACGCGCGCACCGAGAAGCTCGCGGACATCTGGCAAACAGCGCCCGAGCTGGCGTTCACACGCGCCCGCACTCGCGCCGATCTCTGGGGCTTCTGCGCGACTTGCCCCTTCGCGGAGCCTTGCCTCGGCGGCTGCAGCTTCACCGCGCACTCGGTCTTCGGCAGGCCAGGCAACAATCCATATTGCCACTTTCGCGCTCGCGAACATCAGAAGCGCGGGCTCCGCGAGCGACTCGTGCCCGGGCGCGCCGCCGAGGGGCGGCCGTTCGACAATGGCCTGTTCGAGGTCGTCGTGGAGCCCTTCGACGCGGCCGATCCGGGCGCGCTCATCGAGCCCGAGCGACTGGTCAAGATCGACAGAAAGCCTTCAGTTCAGACTAGGGATCAACGCTGAGACGGTTGGGGAGACAAAGATGCTCGTATCTTGCAAAGCTTGTTCTGGTTTCATCCCGCAGGGCACCTCGGAGTGCCCCAACTGCGGCGCTGTACACGAAGAGTCCGGCGGCTCGTCACGTGATGGGCGCCTCGTCCGAATGGCCGCTCAAGCGCTCGGCGCCGGCGCGATGATGGCCACGCTGATGGCTTGTTACGGAATGCCTATCGAGGACTGCTCGAAGAACGGCTGCTCGACTGGACTCGTGTGTTCGAGCACGGGCGAGTGCGTCCCGGAGATTTGCGACAACGGCATCGACGACGACAACAACGGCCTCGTCGACGACGCTGATCCCTATTGCACACCCGAGACCTGTGGCGACGCCACGCTGACGCCGGACACCGACGAGCAGTGCGACGACGGCAACGAGACGGATGGAGACGGCTGCTCGGCGACTTGCCAGCTCGAGCTGGGGCAATATTGCCTCGGCGTCCCCGAGCTCACGCTCGGCACGGTGACGTTCGATCTCGCGGACGGGACGAACGGCTTCTCGTCGAGCTGCGTCGGCGACGGCGGCCCGGAGATTGTGTTGATGTTCACCCCGCCGCAGGCCGGGTCGCTGACCATCAGCGCCACGGGTGAAACCAGCGACGTCGGCCTCTACGCGCTCGACTCGTGCGACGCGACGGCTCCCGCGGAGCTCGGCTGCGTGGGCACGAGCACGCAACCCGCGGAGCTCGTACTTACAGGGTTGGTAGCGAACGAGCCGGTCTACATCGTGGCCGACACCGCCGACGTCGCTGCGAGCGGCCTGGTCACGCTCGACTCGAGCTTCACCGCGAACTAGTCAGCCTACTGGTCAATCTCACCGTCGAGGGCGTCGTCGTCAGGGCCGGCGACGTCCTCGAGGGAGGGGACCTCGGTCGGCTCCTCTGCGGCGGTGGGAGCCGCGACGTTGCGCACGTCATAAACCGAATAGCCGCGCGCGCTGAAGACCGGATTCAGGCCATACAGCTTGCGCCCAGTGCGCGCGACGACGTAGTCGACATGGTATTTCGACCGCAGCTGGTCGAGCCGCTTGTCGTCGAGCGACGAGTAGCCGGCCAGGTCCCGGCGGCTCGTGATGCGCTTTCGCCCAGTCACGTCCTCGAGCCGGCCAATCCACGCGAGCAGGTCCTTCGGCACGATGGGCGGCGTCTTCCAATCGACGACGATGCCGCGCTCGCACTGGAAGCGGAAGGTCTCGATGTCCGGCGGCGTGAGAAAGACGGCGTCCTTGCTGGTCTTCTTCATCACCCAGCCGCAGAGATCGCGCATCGATTTGTCACCCCCCGAGTAGAGCGAGCTCTTCTTCTTTGCCTCGGGGTTGCGCGCGCTCGCTTCGGAGATGACGAGCACGGACGCGGCCGCGACGAACACCCACGGCGCGATGCGACGGGCGAGGACATGCGCGCGCGCGCCGACGACGCGCGACGCGGTTACAAGAGCGTAAACGACACCCACACCCAAGAGCGCGAGGACGAAGATCGCGAGGACGGTCTTCGGGAGCGCGGCGCGCTGGTGATACGCGCCGAACATCGCGAGCACCGCGAGGCCGAGGATCGCGGCGCCGAGCGCCGTCGGACCCGCGCGGACTACGCGCTCGGGTCGCGAGAGGCCCTCGGCGAGGCCTGCCATGAACAGCACCGACAGCAAGAGCTCGAGGTGCGGCATGAGCCGCCACGCGAACAGCATGTTGAAGGTGCGCGTCGGCCAGAGCGTGGAGAACATCACGCCGACGCCGATGATGGTCGCGAGCCCCGCGAGCAACGCGCCGAGGCGCCGCACCTCGATCCGATGGGCGAGCACGCGCGCGCCGAAGCCGAGCCCGAGCGCGATCCAAGAGAGCGACGCGAGGAAGCCCTGCTCGCTCCCCTTCAGGTTGAAGTGATGCGGGCTGCGGATCCGCATGTAGAAGTTCTGCGCGATCTCTGCCTCTTTTCCGCCGCCCGCGCTCGCCATGAGCATCGGCAGGAAGATCAGGAGGACGAGCGTCGGCGGGATGAAGAGCTCGAGCGAGCGACGCCAGAACTTCTCTCGACCGAGCATCAGGTGCGCGAGACCGAACGCGCCGAGCTCGAGGAGCAGGTAGTTCGCGTGAAAGAAGCCCGAGAGCGCCATCGCGATCCCCGCGGCTCGCCAGCGCCCGCGCGCGAGGAACGCCGCAGCCGCGAGCAGCCCGACGCTGCCGAGCGTCGACGGCTGCAAGATCTCGTCGAAGACGTAGGTCACCGCGACGCTCGACGTGCGGCTCACGTACGCGACGCCGACCACACCGAGGAACGCGGCGAGCGCCTGCGGCGGCTTCACCAGGCTGCGCAAGAGGTAGTGCACGAACATCATGCCGACGACGATCGCGATGACTTGGCCGTAAGCGACGGCCCAGCCGCGACGATCGAGCGCGATGAGGAGCGCGCCCACGTAGCGAAAAGAGAGGTGATAGTGCGTCGTCTGCGTCGCCAGCCAGTCGTTCTTGTAGAGCGCCGGGTCGAGGACCTTCTTGCTCATCAGCAAATAGGAGGTCTGGTTCGACACGCCGTAGTTGAGCCCGAAGCTCATGGCGAAGAGGTAGGACGCGATCAGCGCAACGACGTGCTGAAATGCAGGCATCGCGAGCGCACGGGCCCGGTCCGCGAGGGCGGGCTGCGCGGTCTTCGCGGGCGCGGTCTTCGTCGTCGCGGGCTTCGCTGACGCAGGCTTCGAATCGGCGGGCTCGTCGGGCGCGTCCTCTTTCGCAGCGCTCTGCTCCCCCTCCGCGGAGGCCTCGTCTTCACCGGAGGCGGGCTCGGGCTTCGATAACGGAGCCTCGTCTTCTTTCGGAGCCGGTGGCTGATCGCTCATGGCGAACGGGTTCTACCGCGAGTCTCCTCGGTCGCGGGTCCGAATTGTTGGCCGAGCGAAGCGAGGGCAACGAGTCGCCCTGTTGGGCGAGCGAACGCGAGCCCAAGTTGTTGGCCGAGCGAAGCGAGGGCAACGAGTCGCCCTGTTGGGCGAGCGAACGCGAGCCCAAGTTGTTCCCCGCGTGAACGGACGGGAACGAGAGCCCGAGTTCTGTGGGAGCTGTGCGCGCTTCGTCGCCCCAGGCTGCGGGATCTCTGTACTAGACTCCGCGCCGTGCTCGAGAGCCTGAAAGCTCGCTATCCCCAAGCCTTTCGCGCGGCGCGGATCGCGCGGGCGGCGCTGCCGCCCTTCCTGATCTTGGGTGCGCTCTACTACTTCGCCGGCAAGGTCGGGCCCCACTACCCGATCAGCAAGTGGCTCTTCTGGAGATATGCCGCTTACTGGGTCGCGTGCTCGTTCTGGTCGCTCGCCTGCATCAGCCTCGGGCACCTGACGATCAAGCTCGTGCGTCGCTCGACGCTGCCGCTGCTCGAGCACGTCTCGGTGAGCTTCGCCGTCGGCGGCTTCGAGTTCTTCCTGTTGATGAACGTCGTCGGGCACCTGCAGCTCTTCAAGCCGTGGATGTTCTTCGCGCTCCCGCTCTCGATGATCGCGGTGTCGGCGCGCGCCTCGTATCGCACGGTGAAGCGGCTCGCGCGCAACGTGCGACGCGTGCGCAAGACAGCCCCGCTCCGCACGCGCCCCATCTGGTTTTGGCCTGCGCTCGCGTTCGGCCTCTGCGGCGCCGCGCTCGTGTACTCGCTCATCATGCTGCCCGACAACGTGCAGTTCGACTCCCGGTGGAAGCACCTGGCATTGGCCGAGGAGTTCGCTGCCTATGGGGGTTTGCGGCGCTTCCCCGAGGGGTGGACGGTCGCGACATATCCCCATTTGCCGAGCTACTTCTACGGCTGGGCCTTCTTGCTCCCGGGCGGCGCGCGCCTCTTCGACAAGGTCGAGCTCGCGGCGCACCTCGAGTTCTTCACGTTCCTCGGCACGCTCGTCGCGACGCCGGCCATCGTGCGCATCCTCGTGCCGCGCTCGCGCGCGCACATGTCTTGGGTCGTCCGCTTCCTCTTCCCCGGCTTCTTTCTCTACGATTCGAGCCTCTCCGCTGGCGCCGATCACATCGGCGCGTTCTTCGTATTGCCCCTCTTCGCGCTGCTCGTCCGCTTCTGGCGCACGCTGGATTGGCGATACGCGTTCCTCATGTGTTTCCCGCTCGCGGGGGCCGCGATGGCGAAATACACGATCACGACGATGGTGATCCCCGTGGTCGGGGCCGCCGTCGCCATCCGCGCGGCGTGGGCGCTCGGGCTCAAGCTCACGAAGCGCGGCTCCGCAGAGCTGCGTCGCAACTGGCTAATAGGCCCCGCGACGGCGCTCGGCGCGCTCGTCGGACTCACCGCCGTCCACTGGCTCAAGAACTGGATTTGGTACGGCGACCCGACCTACCCCACGCTCTACAAGCACATGAAGCTCCGCCCCTGGACTCAGGACTCGGCGGACATGTTCGTCTACGGCTATCAGGAGTTTCAGTTCTGGCGCCCCAAGCGCGATTGGGAGGGCGTCAAACAAACCCTCAAGGCCCTTTACGAGTTCTCGTTCATCCCGAACGACTACAGCCGATACCACGGCAAGGTCCCCACGTTCGGCTCGCTCATGACGCTCTTGCTCGTGTGCTTGCCGCTGGTGCGTCGGCCCGGGCGCATCCTCGCGCTCACGGTGATGACGCACGCCGCGATCTTCACCTGGTATTGGACGCACCACCAAGACCGCTATCTGCAAGCCATCTTGCCGTGGATGACCGCGATCACGGCGGCCATCCTCGCGAGCCTGTGGCAGCGCGCCGACGCCGAACCCCTCAAACTGGACATTTGGGCGTCGCGCGCGACCAAGGTCGCCCTCGGGGCGCTCGTGTCGTTTCAGGCGATTTGGGGCGGCGACGTCTACTTCTATCCGACCCACGCGATGAGCGGGTCGGTCCCCAAGCGCCTCATCGACTTCATCGCTCAGGGTTCTTACAAGAAGGACTACGAGGGCCGCTTCAAGATCTACGCGCCGTGGACCGGCGTGGCGAAGCTACTGCCCAAAGGGTCGCGCGCTGTACTGCACGACAACCACGTGCACCTCGGCATCAACACGTCGACGGTGAACGACTGGTTCGGCTGGCAATATGGCATCTCGTACGGCCGAATCGGCTCACCGGAGAAGCTCTGGCATGTCTACAAAGACATGGGCGTAACGCACGTCGTCTGGGAGCAATATCGCGCGGTCGGTTGGGACAGCATCGCGGGCGATCTCGTGTTCTTCGAGTTTGCATATCGGCACACGATCGACCGCAAGACCTCGAGCTCGGTGCTCGTCGGCAAGATGCCACCCACCCCCCCGAGCGACGAAGGCCGCAACGACCTCGTCGCGTTCCTCGCGTGCGATCGCTACACCTACAAGAACGGTCTCTACAAAGTGACCGACCTCACGACTCCGGTCTTCGGCCCGAAGCGCAGCAAATACCCGAAGCCGCGCAAGACCAACGCCGATGAGGACGCGCTGCTCGACGAGGCGGGCTTCGCCGTCGTCGACCCGAGCTGCTCCAAACAGCACAGCCTCAAAGGGCTCAAGGACTTCATCCTCGTCGCGAAGCGCAAGCGCAACCTCGCGCCTCGCGGCAAGAGGAGCTTCGACCTCTATCTGCGGCGCGAGGGCACGAACCCCGCGCGCGCCGCCGAGGCACCGGACAGCGAGACCGAGCTCGAGCCGTGGGAGCAGGACCAGGCCGACTCGCCCGATGACGCCGCCCCCGACGGCGAGCCCGAGGGAGAACAGCCTTGAAGGTCGCCATCACGGGTGCGAGCGGGCATGTCGGCGCGGCGTTGGTCCGCGCGCTCCTCGAGCAAGGGGCGCACGTGCGCGCGCTCGTTCGGGGCGACACGCGCGCGATCGAGGGTCTCGACGTCGAGCGCGTGTCGGGCGACGTCGCGGACCCGTCCGCGCTCGAGCGCGCCTTTCACGGCGTCGAGGTCGTGTATCACGCGGCCGCCCGCATCACGCTCGAGCCCGAGCACGACCCCGCGGCGCACGCGACGAACGTCGACGGCACGCGCAACGTATTACAAGCCTGTAAGCGATCCGGCGCGCGCAGGCTCGTGCACTTCAGCACCGTCCACGCGCTCCGCCCGGACGGGGCGGGCCTGCTCGGTCCCGGCGAGGGCTTCGCGTACGAGCGCTCGAAGGTCGCCGCCGAGAAGCTCGTCCTCGCCGACCAAGAGGTCGACGCCGTCATCGTGAGTCCGTGCGCGGTCGTCGGACCGTTTGACCACAAACCATCTCACATCGGCCGCGTGCTCCTCATGCTCGAGCGCGGCCTCCTTTTGGCCACCGTCACCGGCGGCCAGTCGTGGGTCGACGTGCGCGACATCGCGCTCGCCGCGACCCGCGCCGCCGAGCGCGGCCGGCGCGGCGCGCGATACGTCGTATCGGGCCACTTCCGCTCGATGCAGGAGTTCTCGACGCTCGCGAGCCGCGCGGCGGGCGTCCGCGCACCGCTCATGGCGTTTCCAGCGGGGCTCGCGCGCGCGTTCGCGCCGCTCGCAGAGCGGGGCGCAGCGCTCTTGCGCAGCGAACCTCTCATCACACGCGCTTCACTCGCGGCGCTCGAGGACGCACCGCGCGCCATCGACGACGCCGCCGCGCGCGACCTCGGGCACGCGCCGCGACCGCTCGAAGAGACGCTGCGAGACACGTTCGATTGGTTTCGGGCTCAAAAGAAGCTCCGCACACGGAGGTAATGGAATGACGACGGTGTTGGTTACAGGCAGCAGCGGATTCGTCGGTCGACCCCTCGTCACCGCGCTCGTCGAGCGCGGTGACCAGGTCGTCGCGCTGGACGTGTCGCCGCCCCCGAGCGGCCTCGGGCCGTCGGTGCGCGCGCTGCAAGGCGACCTGCGTGATCGGGCCACGCTGACGAAGGCCTGCACCGGCGTGGACACGGTGATTCACGTCGCCTCGCGCGTTCAGACCCGTGGCCACGACGCCGAAGAGGTCTTCGCGATCAACGTCGACGGCACCCGCACGCTGCTCTCGGTCTGCCGCGAACAAGGCGTCAAGCGCTTCGTCTATGTGTCGAGCGCGAGCGTCGTTTACGACGGTAAAGACATCGAGGGCGGCGACGAGCGGCTCCCTTATCCCCATTCGTTCCACGCACCCTACGCGGAGACGAAGGCCATCGCCGAGCGCGAGATCCTCGCGCAGAACGGTCGTGACGGACTGCTCACGTGCTCCATTCGACCGCACGTGATCTTCGGCCCAGGCGACACGCGCTTCTTCCCCGCGGTGGCGGGGCGCGCCCGCGACGGCAAGCTCAAGGCCTATGTCGGTGACGCGACCAAGCTCAGCGACTTCACCTATGTCGACAACCTCGTCGACGCGCTGCTGCTCGCGGCCGACGCGCTTCAACCGGGCTCGGCCGTGGCGGGTCAGGCTTACTTCGTGACCAATGGCGAGCCCGTCGCCTTTTGGGAGTTCGTCGGCCGGCTGCTCGACGGACTCGGTTATCCGCGCCCGCGCTTCAAGGTCCCCTACCCTATTGCCTATTCGGCCGCGGCAGTCAGGGAGCGCCTCGACGCCCTACGGGGTATTCCGACTGCGGAGCAGAGCCTCACTCGATTCGCTATTCGGTATTTGACGACTCACCACTACTTCAGCCACGCGAAGGCCACGCGCGACTTCGGCTACAAACCCAAAGTCGATATTTCGGAGGGTATCCGGCGGACGATCGCCGCCATGAACCCCTCCTGACGGCTGGCGAGCACAAGGCGGAAGAAAGCACGGAACTTCTCCCGCCGAGGGCTGTCGCACCGTGTCCATGAGGCGGGGATTGCTCCTTTGGTCGTGTGGGCTGCTCCTGGCTGGAGCGTGTTCGAACCCCGAGCCCGTGCGAGCGCCTACGCCACGAGCGAGCACGAGCGTGGCTCAGGCGTCGTCGGCGGCGCCGACCCACTACGAGCCCCTCGACGATCGCGTCGACGCCTCGACGCTGGCCGAGACCTTCGCGCGAGCGAGGGAGAAGGGCCAGGGCCTGTCGATGGACGCGCTCGAGGGCGGGCTCGCACCGGATTACCTGCCAGCCCACGGCCTCGATGTCACGCGGGCGAAGCACTATCGCGAGTTCGTCGAGAAATTCCATCTTACGCAGGGCGAAGAGCAGCGCCTCGACAAACTCGGGTTCGTGGTCGTGCCGGCGCGCGGCCCCAACGGCGCGGGTCCCGTCGACGTCTATTACCGAGTCTTCGCCGCCGATCTGCCGGTGTTCGTGTCGGCGGACTCAGTGCTTCATGCGTGGCACCGCAGCTATGACGAGCTGCTCGAGAGCACCGAGGGCGAGATCGTCAAGGACCTGCTCGGTGAGCTGCTCAAAGACTTGAGCGACACGCTTGCGGGTGGCAATCAGCCCCAGATCGACGCGCGACAGTACGTCGAGGTCGCGCGCGCGCTGCTCGCCGAGGGGGACGCGGAGCCTGACGCGCCGCCCCCCAAGCTCGACCCCGAGGTCGCGAAGATGGTAGCGGCCGTGCACGCCGAGCGCCGCGCACCCGTGGAGTTCATGGGGAACGAGGTCGAAATAGATTTTACGCAGTTCAAGCCACGTGGCCACTACACCGATTGGTCAGGCCTCGCGGCCTATTTCAGGGCGATGATGTGGCTCGGTTATGTCGATCTGCGCCTCTATGATCGCACGCTGAAGAAGGCGCCAAACCCGCGCGAGGAGGCAGCCGCGCGTGCCCTCGTCACCGCAGTCGACAGGTCGGTAGGAGCCAAGACCAAGCTCGAGGCTCTCGAGCGCTTCTATCGAATCCATGTGGGTCGACCGAACTCGCTCGCGCCCGCGGACCTCGACGCGCTCTGCACGCAAGCTGGCTCGTCGCGCTGCGATCAAGCACCGAAGGACGCGATGATGACCGCGTACGAGGCGCAGCCTCCTGCAAGCTACGGCCGGCCCGACGCAGGCGCGACGATAGCGATGCGGCTCGTACCTCAGCGCTTCGCGTATGACGCTTGGGTCACCTCCGAGCTCACGGCGCCACGCATGCCGCGGGTCGACGCGAGCGCACGCACCATGGCCACGCCCTACGAGGTCGCCTTCGCGCTCGGCTCGGATCGCGCGCTCGGTCCGATGCGGCCCGAGCTCGCGGAGCCCTACGCGGCCACGCTGCCCGAGCGCCTATTCGCCGTACGGGCGACGATGAAGGCCCTGCCCCCGACCTCGCTCGACCCGACGCTCTACGACCATTGGCTCGACGCCTTGATGGCAGTCGCGCGCTCCGACGTGCGCCCCGAATTGCCGAAGGTCATGCGCACGGCGGCTTGGCACGACCACAAACTGGAGACCACGCTCGCGAGCTGGGCCGAGCTACGCCACGACACGGTGTTGATGGTCGAGCAATCCATGGGTGGTATTGGATGCCAATATCCAGAGGGCTACGTCGAGCCCATCCCCGCGCTCTACTCCGAGCTCGACGAGGCCGCCAAGGACCTGATCGAGCTCTACAGCGCGAGCGGGCCATTCGCCAAGAACGACCTCGCCGTGACGGTGAAGGCGTGGGGCGCCCACTTCCGCGACGCGATGGGAAGACTTACACGAATGTCCGAAGCGGAGCTCGCAGGCAAGCCAATGAGCGCTGACGATCTGGCGTTCTTGAACAGCACTGTCGATCAACACGCGGTCTATCCTTATGGGGGATTGAGGTCGTACGACGGCTGGTACGCCGCGCTCTTCTACGATCGCAATTGGCGAGCGCCCGGGACCAAGGTCGACTCTCGGGGCGAGCGCCTCCCCCACGTCGAGGGCGGTCACTCCAAGCCAGTCGTGGTCGACGTCCACACCGACGGCGACAACAACCGGGTCCTCGAGGTCGCGACGGGCCACCCGGAGCTCCTCATCGTCGTCGTCGATCAGGGTGAGGACGTCGCGGTCTACGGTGGACCGACCTCGAGCTTCTACAGCTTCGAGCGAGCGTCGACCGATCGCATGACTGTCCCCGATTGGCGATCAGCGATAGCCGAACACAAGCTGCCAGCGCGCCCTGCGTTCGCGCGGACCTACCGAGCCGAGTGACGTGAGCTCTGCTCGCGAACCGACTCTTCCAATTGATTGGAGGGCTCGATTTGCTCCCCATGCGCGAGGAGCCCGTCCAACTCGGGCAGGGCCTCGGCGCCTGAGGACGCTAGCGGCTTGAGCTCGGTCAATCCGGCGAGGACGACTCTGCTGTCCTCTTTCTCGACCTCGTCGGGGGTTGCCTTTCGATAGCGACCGCGAACGAGCACGTCTCGCAACACCAATATGCCGGCGAGCGCACCAACGACCAGCATCGCGCCGAAGCTGGCGAACGGCGACGCCAGCACGAGCAGCCACAACACCAAATAGCCGACTACGTTCAGCAGCCACTGGTCACGTCCGCATCGCTTACAGGACATTCGCCAAACCACACCGCTGCGATGACAGTGGATGCTGGGCGCTTGGCATTGGGGACAACACCGACGAGCACCGTCCCGCGTACGCGCGGCGAGGAGCTCGCGATCGGCCCAGTCGATGCGGCACGCGCTGCACAGCGCGACCCCTGTGCCGTCGAAGATGAGCCCTTCCGGCTCGACCTTCTGCTGGCAGCGGCCGCAGCGCGAGCTGGTGTCCGTTCGGTAGTTCGCCAAGGTTCGGGTGAGACTACCGTCAGCGCTTCAGGCGGATATCCGAGGTGGCTGGCGTCGTCGCAGTCGCGGTGGCCGTCGCCGTCTGGGTGGCGGTCGCTTTTTGCTGCGGCTGAGGGTCACGCACGGCGACGGGGTCACGAGCGCTCTTGTTCTTGTCTTCTTTGCCCGCGCTGCTGCTCGCCGAGGGCGTGGCGTCGGCGACAGCGGTCGTTGCCTTCACCGGCGTGAGCGCGGCCTGGAGCTGCAGGTCCGCGGTGAGCGCGGGCGCCGTGAGCTTGTACGTCTCGAAGCCGTCTTTAACGATGGTAAACTCACGACCGGCAGCGCCGGCTTTGACGGGCAGGACGAGCGGGGTGGCGCCGAGGACGACCTCACCGTCGCGAACGGTCGCGCCGCTCGGGTTGGTCTCGATGCGCAGATTGAAGCTGGTCGCGGCGCTCGTCGTAGAGGTCGCTGTGGCGCCAGCGGAGGCTGGCGGGGCCGGTGCTTTGGGGGCCAAAACAACGAAGTAGAGCACTGCGGCCACGCCACCGACGACGGCCGCGACGCCCGCGAAGAGGGGCAACTTGCTACGCTGCGCAGGCTGCCCGATCGAGCT
Organism: Polyangiaceae bacterium; assembly: GCA_046351325.1. Taxonomy (GTDB): domain Bacteria; phylum Myxococcota_A; class Polyangia; order Polyangiales; family Polyangiaceae; genus Xiheicaenibacterium. The sequence goes on from JAXLYR010000005.1 coordinate 184,924, forward strand.
CGGGCCCATCGGAACGACGGTCGCGATGTGCGTGCCCGAACCGGTACCGGTGGTGATTTGCAGGTTCGGGTTGCTGCTCGACGCAGGGGGCGCACCGATCTGCTGAGGGCCAGTCATCCCGGTCGACCCGAGCGAGAGGCGCGCGGAGGAGTTGGTCCCAGTCCGCGAGAGCGGCGTGAGCTTCGAGCTGGCGGAGTCGATCGTGTTCGTCGGCAGATCGATGAAGGGCAGATCCATCGCCTGGTCTTCGAACGCGATCTGCTCCTCGACGATCTTGCCGACCTTCGCGCGATCGTCGGCGAAGAAGTCCGTAATCATCGCGCCGAGCTCGCGCAGACCGCGCCGATCGCTGAGCTTGTCGAGGAAGCCCTCGATGTCGCCGCGCATCTCGGCCGCCGTCGAATATCGGTCTTCACGCTTGGGAGCGAGAGACTTGGTGATGATCGCCTCGAGCGTGGGGTCGACGTCGGGGACGGCCTCGCGGATCGAGGGGATCTGCCCCGTCATGAGCTTCTGGATGATGGCGACGTCGTTGAGCCCGCGGAACATGCGGTAGCCGGCGACCATCTGCCAGAGCACGACGCCCATCGAGAAGAGGTCGGCGCGACGATCGACGCGCTCGCCCATCGCCTGCTCGGGCGCCATGTACGCGACCTTGCCTTTGACGATACCGGTCTTCGTCTCGCTCGAAGAATTCAGTGCCTTCGCGATACCGAAGTCGACGAGCTTCACCTGCCCTTCGTACGTGACGAAGATGTTGTGCGGGCTGATGTCGCGGTGAACGACGCCGAGGGGCTGACCGTTGAAGTCTTTGAGCTCGTGTGCGTAGTGCAGGCCACTCAGCGACTCGCTGATGGCGCGCAGGTTCATCGAGAGAGAGAGCTTGCTCGAGGCTTTGTTGAGGATCCGATTGAGGGTCTGCCCCTCGAGGTACTCCATCGCCATGAAGTAGTCGGCGTCTTCTTGGCCGACCTCGTTCGTCTGGACGATGTTCGGATGATTGAGGCGCGCCGCGAGCCGAGCTTCGTCGAGGAACATGGTGACGAACTCGGGCTCTTCCGAGAATTGCGCTCGGATCATCTTGAGCACCACGAGCTTGTTGAAGCCCGCAGGGCCCTTCACGAGCGCGAGGTACACCATGGACATCCCGCCCCGACCCAGCTCGGCCAAGAGGCGATACTTACCGAGTGTGTTCTTCTCCATAGGACCGCCCGCTCGATAAGAGGCTAGCCCGTTTCGGGATTACGGTCGAACTCTCTCCTGCCGTAGGATGAGGTTCGCTAACCGCAGTCCTTCAGGGCAAGCAGCTGCGAGCCCAAGTTCTCCGAAGAGCCGCGTCTCCTCGAGGAGGCGAAGACCTCGCAAACACTGGAGCGGCTCAGCGCAGGGAGGCTCGAACATGGGAGGTTCGATGGCCGCGCGACTCGAGGCCGAAAGTACCGAAATCGCCGTAGGGAGCCGTGCGCTTCGACGGCGTCACGCACATCCGTTCATGTGGCGAGCGCACGCACGACGCGCGATCGGCGCGTGGGTCGCGCTCGTCTTCGCGGCGCTTTGGATCACGCTCGCGCCAGCGAGCGCAGCCGCGGACGACTATGCCGATGAAGCTGATCTCCAGTTCGAACTCGGCGCTGAGCTCTACGCGAAAGGCGATTTCCGCGGAGCGCTCGAGCATTTCTTGGCGTCGAACCGCCTGGTGAACAACAAGAACGTCGTCTTCAACATCGCCCGAACCTTCGAGAAGCTGGGCGATCAGGGGACTGGGGACGACGCTGTCCGGTATTACGCGAACGCTCATCGGTATTACATCGACGCTCTTCAGGGCGAGACCGACGCGCAGACGCGAGCCCAGCTCGAGGGCGCGCTCGCGCACCTCGCGCCCAAGGTCGCTGTCCTCTCGATCGAGACGACGCCGCCCGGCGCGACGGTCTACATCGACCGAAAAGACCTCGGATCTCGAGGCAAAACGCCGGCGCCGCTCGCGCTGCCGCCCGGTCGATACAAGGTCATCGTCGAGGCCGACGGCTACGAGCCCGCCGAGGTCGACGCGGTCGAGGCGAAGCGCGGCGAGGCCACGAAGGTGACGCTCGCGCTCAAGGAGATTCTGGGCACGGTGAAGGTCGACATCGACGGCGGCGGGTCCGCGGACGTCCACGTCGGCGACGAACGCGCCAAGCCCGCGTGCACCGCGCCGTGCGAGTTCAAGGTTCGACCCGGCACCTACCTCCTCTACTTCACCCACGAGGGCTTCGACGCGACGCCGCGACAGGTCGTGGTCACCGCGAACGCCGTGGTGCTCACGACCGCGCGCCTCTCACCGCTGTCGGGCTCGATGTTCGTCGACGCGGACGAGCGCGGCGCAGGCGTCGAGGTCGACGGCGTGCTCAGCGGCTTCACGCCGGCGCTCGTCCAGAACGTGCGCGCCGGCAAGCGATCGGTCCGTGTGTTGATGCGCGGCTTCGCGCCCCTCGTGAAAGAGGTCGAGGTGAAGCCGAACCAACAGACCGAGGTCACCGGCCTCAAGCTCGAGCCGCTGCGACAAGTCCAAGCGGTCTCTCGTGAGAGTGAGAACATCGAGGACGCGCCCAGCTCGCTCACGATCATCGACGGCCAGGAGCTCCGCCTCTTCGGCTATCCGACGATCGCGGAGTCACTGCGCGGCGTGCGCGGCTTCTACCTTCAGACCGATCGCGCGTATTGGTCCGCGGGCGTGCGCGGCATCGGTGAGCCGAACGACTACGGCAACCGGCTCCTCATCTTGAGCGACGGCGCGATCCTCAACGACGACCTCCTCAACAGCTCGTACATCGGTCCGGACGGTCGCAACGACCTCGACGACGTCGAGCGCATCGAGGTGGTTCGCGGTCCCGGGTCGCTGCTCTACGGCACCGGCGCGTTCAGCGGCGTCGTGAACCTCGTGCCTCGCTTCCACGACAACCCGAGCTCCGGGTTCGCCGGCTCGGGCGTCTACGACAACCGCGTCGCGCACGCGCGCGCCGGGTTTCACGTGAACTTCGACAAGGACGCGGGCATGTGGGCGAGCGCGTCGGCGAGCCACTCGGACGGGTTCGCGCAAGAGATGGACGTGCTCAACGAGGACGGCACCACGACGCGGCGGCTCATCCACAACGTCGACAAATTCGACGCCGTCGGCACCGCGGGCAGCATCTGGTGGCGCGCGCTGAGCGCGCAGTGGTCCTACCAGCGACGCGATCAACACCTCAGCGCCGGGCAGGCAGGCACGGCCGTCGACGACAGCCGCTCGCTCTACTTCGACGAGCGCTTCCTCGGCGAGATCCGCTACGAGCCGCGCTTCAACGACTACGTGCAGCTCTTCTTGCGAGCGCACGCGAACCACTACCACTTCCACGGGCTCTACGTGCTGCCCGACCCCGACGCGTCGCTGCTCGAGGACTACTACGGCACGTGGTTCGGGACCGAGGCTCGCGTCGCGATCAGCCCCATCCCGGAGCTCAAGATCGTCGGCGGCGGCGAGGTCCAGTTCCACCCCTTCACGGCGCTGCGCGGAACCGAGGTCGAGAGCGATCTCGAGACGCCCGCGCCCGACGGCGAGTACATGAACGAGGAGAACTCGTTCACGCTCGGCGCTCCCTACGTGCTCGTCGAGGGCTCACCGATCAAGTGGTTCCACTTCTCGGCCGGCATCCGCGTCGACATCTACTCCACGTTCGGCGCCATCGCCCTGCCGCGCGGCGCAGTCGTGTTCAAGCCGATCGAGGGCGGCGCGCTCAAGATCATGGCGGGCCGCGCGTTCCGCGCGCCGAGCGTCTACGAGCAGTTCTACAACGACGGCGGCTTCTCCCAGGCGAAAGCCACGGATCCCGAGCGCGGGCTCGAGCTCGGACCCGAGTCGATCGTCTCGACGGAGGTCGAGTACTCGCAGCGCTTCCTCGAGGACTGGGTCGCGCTCGGCGCCGTTCACACGAGCTACATCGAGAACATCATCAACACCGTGCCCGACGCTCCGGGGAGCGACGTCATCCGCTACGCGAACAGCGACGTCCCGGTGCTCACGATCGGTGGTGAGGTCGAGCTCCGGCGTGAGTGGCGACAGGGCTGGATGCTCGCGGCGCAGTACGGCTACCAGCGTGCCCAGTACCTCAACCCGACGGATCCCTCGCTCCAGGACAACCCTCGCGTCATCAACGCCCCCGAGCACAACGCGAGCATCAAGTTCGCGGTCCCCATCCAACCCGAGGTCGCGACGCTCGGCGTTCGCGCGACCCTCGAGGCCCCGCGGCGCATCAGCCTCGACAGCGACGAGGAGACCGACCCCGCCGCGGTCGTCGACTTGACGATGGGCGGCTACGCGAGCCGCTTCGGCCTGAGGTACACGATCGGCGTCTACAACCTCTTCGACTGGACGTACTCGCTGCCCGTGTCCGACACCTACCGAACGCGCGTCACGCCGCAGAACGGGCGCACCTTCATGGTCAATTTGACCCTCAACTACCCGCCCGCTTACTGACATGCGTCGCGCTGTTCGTGTCGCGGCGCTCACGCTGCTCACAGCCGCGGCCTCGAGCTGCGGCGAGCGCTCGACAGGTGGCGCGTCGTCCAGCACGGCGAGTTCGATGAGCGCTGCGGCGTCGTCGAGCTCGGCGTCGTCATCGAGCGCTGCGGCCTCGTCGAGCGCACCGCGCTCCGCTTCCGCACGCGGCCCCACCGCGTCCTCGGCGCCGGTCGCCGGGGGCCTCGATTGCAAAGACAGCGTAGAAGATATTTACCGGGCACCGACCGACCTCGCGCGCTTCTCGCCGGGGGACATCGTGCGCTGCGCGCGCGAGCCCGACCTCGACGCGGCCTCGCTCGCGCGTCGACTCTCGGCGGACACAGCGGCGCGAATTTCATCAGGCGACCTGACGATCTACCTCGTCGCTTACCGCACGACGCGGGGCAACGGCGCCGCGGCCCTCGGCACGGCGAAGGTCTTCGTCCCCGCGACACCGCGCGCGAGACCCGCGCCGCTCCTCGTCGCAGCGCACGGCACGGTGGGCGTCGCGGACGACTGCGCGCCGTCCAAGTCCGACGCGCCGTGGGCCGACTACCTCTCGCTCCCGTTCGCCGCGCACGGCTACGCGGTGATCGCGCCCGACTACGCAGGCCTCGGGACGGACGGTGTGCAGGGCTACGGTGACGGCCGCGACACTGCGCTCTCGTCGCTCCATGCGGCGCGCGCTCTCTCGCTCCTCGTCGGGGGTGGCGCGAACCGCGCGGTCGTCGTCGGCCACAGCCAGGGCGGGGGCACCGCGCTCTCGATGCAAGCCGTCGAACACGAAGAGGCCGCGACCCTCGGCGTGAAAATCGAAGGCGTCGTCGCCGTCGCGCCCGGTTGGCAGACGACTGCTTCGGTCGAGGGCTTCTCGTTCGCCGACGCTCCGACCGACGTCGGGTTCGGCCTGCCGGCCGTCGTCGCGACGCTCTACACCTACGCCTACTTCTCGAACTACGTCGGGCTCGCGCACGGGCTCGATCCGTTCGCCGCGTCCGTCCGCGAGGACCTCGGTCGCGCGCTCGAGGGTGAGTGCATCGTGCGCCTCCTGCGCACCGTGCCTCGCATCGCGCCGACGTTCGGAGAGCTCTTCGATCGGAGCTTCCGCGAGCACGTGCTCGGTTGCGGCCGCGGCACAGAGCCCTGCGTCGAGCCCGCCGCGAGCTACGTCGCCTTCGTGAAGAAGAACGTGCTCACCGGCGACGCGAAGGGCGCTCGCGTGCTCGTCGTCGAGGGCATGGCCGACACCGCTGTCGTGCCCGCGCGCGTCGCGTGCGTGCGTGACAAGCTCGTCGCCGACGGCGTGAAGGTCGATCTCTGCACCGACGACGACGCGACGCACATCGACGTCGTCGGCCGCGCGGAGAAGCCCATCCTCGCGTGGCTCGACGCCGTCTACGACGGGGGCTCGCCCCCTGCGTGCACCGCGCGCGAGCTGCCCGCGTGCAAGACGCTCAGTCCAGGTAATCCACGCCAGGGATGGGTGCGGTGATCTCCTCGAGGTTCGGCACCGTGCGGTGCCAACCTCGCAGCGTGATCGTCTTGTGGTCGGGGTGCTGCACCATGCCGCGCACGTAGAAGCGCTCGCCGCGATCACCGCGCGCGTCCGGAATACCGCGCACGATCATCACCTCCTCCGCGACGTGCGGTCGGCCGAGGCGATGGAGGCCGATCGCTTCGGCGATGCCCACGCGGTGGAGGACCTTGAGAGAGCGCCGCGCGAGATCGCCGACGACGCGCTGCTCGTCCTCCTCGAGGCCGATGAAGAACCACTCGCCCTGACGGACGATGCGTGCGCCGCGCGCTTCCTCGCGCGCGACGAGCTCGGGCTTGAGGGCCGCGTGCGCGGCGGAGATGGACCCCGCGTGCAGCGGCAGGAGCGCGATGAAGAGGTGCGCCTCATCCATGCCCATCAAGAACGAGCGATCGTCACCCACCGTGTGGTGCTCGACGTGGAACACGTCGCCCACGCGACCGACGACACGCGCGCCGGGCTCGAGCTCGGCGCGATGCACGTGCGCGACGAACGTGCGCTCGGCCTCGCTCACGCGGAGCACGAGCTGTCGCAGCGTGCGATCCGCGTCGACGACCTCGAGCACGTTGGTCGTGTGACCCGGGTAGATGCGGAATCGCTCCGGGTGAAAACGCGAGTCGTTCTCCCGCGCGATGTCCATCTGCACGATGTCTTCGGAGCGCCGATCAGTCCACGCGAGCGGGATGGCTCGGAGCTCGATCGGCAAGCGCGCCGCCTGAAAGCTCTGTCGCAAGTCCATGATGCTCGGGACGAGACGCTGGCTTCGTCGAGCACCTGACTGTCGTCGCGCTCACCCCTGCGCGATCAGCTTGGTTCCGGTGCGTGGATTCGAACCACGGTTCGAGGATTCAAAGTCCTCTGTCCTACCTTTAGACGACACCGGAGTGAGAACGGGCGGACCCTACCGCGATCTCGGGCGCTCGCCAACGGGACGTCACACTAGGGAGAAGACTGACGCGCGCGACGTTGTCCTCGCATGGTCGGCGACCATGATTTGCGCAGCTCGTAGGGGGGCGGCGGGCTGGCCGTGAGCGGCTGCTCGACCATCACTCCTGCGGGCAACTCGGGCACCTGCAGGCGATTCACTGCCTGCACGCGATCGGGGACATCACGCGAGGCGCGGCCGCGAGCCCGACACCCGCCGCGAGCGCGAGCGCACCCACGGTGACCGCCGTCGCGGCGCGCGCCCAAGAGCGCGGCGCTCGCCGTCGCACGCTGCGCTCGACCGACACGACTCGCTCGAAGCCCGCGGACTTCGGCGGCGCCTCGATCGACGCTGCGTTCACGGGCGGCGCGGGCGACTGCACGACCGCGTGCTCGACGTCGCTCGAGTCGATCACGTCGGGTGGCATGACCGACGGGTCGGGCTCGAGATCGAGCTCTTCGATCGATTCGTTGCTGCTCAAACTATCGAGCTGCTCGAGTCGAGCTGGGGCGCTCGCGACCGGCGAGGGAGATCGCTCCTCGACCTCGAGGCTCTGCTCGCGGATCGGGTAGTCGAGCGTCTTGCGCTCGCGCCCGCCGACGAGCGAGTCACGCAGCGCGCAGGCGAGCTCGGGCACGTCGAGCACCGGGTCCCAAGCCTCGCGGCCGACCCGCCACACGAGCGCCGACGGCGAGATCTCGCCGCTGTCGAGCGCGAGCCAGAGCTCGAACGTGGTCATCGCCGTGATGGCGTTGCCGTTGTCGACAGCCCACCGCGGCGCGCCGTGTTGTGCTTCGGCTCGCTCGAAGCTGCTTGTCTCCTGCGCCCTCCCGTCCACCGACTCGGGGACGGTGGGGAGCGACGCGGTTCGCATCGGGGCGGCGGCCTCGGTCATCGCGGGCTCCTCTCTTTCCCTTGACGCGGACCGGGGTAACGCGCACCGCGTCGCTCGGCCAAGTTTCGTGCGCCGAGCACGCGAAACCCTGGTCGAAGGCTTTGAAACCACCTCGCGTCTCTTCGCGCCCCCGACTCCAGGAGCCCTCGATGTCTCGCCTCACCCTCGCCGCGCTCGCGTTCATCGTGCCCGTCGCGTCCACCGCGGCGCTCGCGTCCTCATGCTCGAGCTCCACGCCGAACGACACGACGCCCCGCGCGACGGCGACCGCGCAGGCCTCCGCGTCGGCGTCCGCGTCGGCCGAGCCCACCGCGAGCGCGAGCGTCGAGCCGACCGCGAGCGCGAGCGCGAGCGTCGCGACCGCACCCGAGGCTTGCCCCGAAGGCATGGTCCTCGTCGACGGCGACTACTGCAGCGAGGTCCAGCACACCTGTCTCAAGGAGTGGTGGGCCGAGGCGAACAAGAAGCGCGTGTGCGAGCTCTTCGAGGAGAAGTCGACCTGCACCGGAACGAAGACCCACAAGCGCTACTGCATCGACAAATACGAGTGGCCGAACAAGGTCGGCGAGCGCCCCGAGGTGATGAACCGCTTCTACCAAGCCGAGGTGAAATGCGCGGCCGTCGGCAAGCGCATGTGCACCGAGAGCGAGTGGAACCTCGCGTGCGAGGGCCCCGAGATGAAGCCCTTCCCCTACGGGTACAAACGCAACCCCTGGGTCTGCAACGGCGACCAGCCTTGGGACAACCCCAACATGAAGAAGGTCGACGCGCGCGACGCGACGGAGCTAGGCCGCCTGTGGAAGGGGATGCGGAGCGGCACGCAGCCCGACTGCAAGAGCGACTACGGCGTCTTCGACATGCCCGGCAACGCCGATGAGGTCGTCGCGAGCGAGCAGAACCCCACGGACAAACACGGCGAGTTCGACAGCGTGCACACGGGCGGCCCTTGGTACGCGGGCGTGCGCAACCAGTGCCGGCCCAAGGTCTACACGCACGGCGAGGATTTTTATTACTACTACCTGAGCTTCCGCTGCTGCGCGGAGCCCGACGGCAAGGAGACCGACCCGCGGACACCCAGGCAAATCGCAGCCAAGTGGGACATGTCCAAGGTCGAGTGGCACGCCCAGTTCACCGTCGCCGAGATGAAGGAAAAGCTCCGGCTGAAGGAAGAGGGCAAGTGCGAGTGCAAGGACACCGACGTCCTCTGCAAGACGATGTGCGGCTCGCTGCTCGGGCCGAACGCGGTCGACACGACCCCCGACGCGCCGCGCGTTCGCTACGCAGGCAAGCGCCTCAAGGGCTCGATGAAGGACTGACGCTCGCGCCGACGCGTCGGCCCCCGGCGGGCGGCGCGCTCGTGTGCCACGGCGCGGCGACCTCGAACTGCTTCGCCATCTGAAGGACGTGATCGTCGCGACCCCACGGCGCGGCGATCTGCACGCCGATCGGCAGGCCGGCCGCGTCCATGCCGAACGGCACCGACGCCGCGGGCTGCCCCGTCAAGTTGTAGACCGCGGTGAAGGCGCCGATGATCGCGGCCCTCTCGAATGCGACGGCCGGGTCCAATCCACGGAACGATCCGAGCACCGGAGGCGGCACCGCGACGGCCGGCGTCAGCACGATGTCCGCATCGCCGAACCAGTCGTGCGCGCGCGCTGACAAATTTGTAGCCATCGCGCGAGCGCTCTCGGCGGAGAGCGCGCGGCCTCCCTCGCGCAGCCATCGCGTGATCGGCTGCAGGCTCGCGTCGCCGAAGGGGATCGGCACCATCGAGAGCTGTCGCTTCCACAGAGGCAGGAACTCCTCGAGCGAGCCGTCGAGGCTCGGCGCCTCCTCGACGTAGTGGCCGAGGTCCTCGGCGAGCTTCGCCGCGCGCTCGATCGCGCGCGCTCGCTCGGGGTCGGTCGGTCCGATCGAGGTCTTCGCGGTGAAGCGCACGCGCAGCTTGCGCGGCGCGCGGGTCGCGAGCTCAGCAAACCCGAGCCCGCGCTTCGGTCGACCGCGCTCCGAGCCATACGCGAGCACGTCGAGCACGGCGACGCCGTCGTCGACGTCGCGCGAGATCGGCCCGATCGTCGAGAGGCCGATCGCGTCGGTCATCGCGTACGGATTCACCAGGCGACCGCGGCTCGGCTTCATCCCGAAGAGCCCGCAAAACGCAGCCGGAATGCGGATCGAGCCGCCGCCGTCTGACGCGTGCGCGACGGGCAAGAGGCGCGCGGCCACCGCGGTCGCGGAGCCGCCGCTCGAACCACCCGAGGTCCGCGAGAGGTCCCACGGGTTGCGCGCGGGCTCGTGCAGATCGGTCTCGGTCACGGGCATCGCGCCGAGCTCGCTCGTCGCGAGCTTGCCGATGACAACGAAGCCACCTTCACGCAGCTTCTTTGCGGACGGCCCGTCGAAGGGCGTGAACAGATACCGGAACGCGCGCGACCCGAACCGCGTGAACGACATGCGCACCATGTCGAGGTCCTTCACGCCCATCGGCACGCCGTGGAACGGCGCGAGCACGTCGTGGCTGCGCGAGAGCTCGGCGTCCCGAGCCTTGGCCTCGCGGAGGGCCGCGCCCTCGAGCAGCGAGACGAACGCGCCGAGCGACCAGTTCTCGACCGCGCGCTCGAGGAAGAGCTTCGTCAGCTCGAGCGAAGATACCTCGCGGCGACGCAGGAGCTCCGCGAGGCGGAGACCAGAGAAATCGAAGAGCTCGCTGTTCACGGTCATGCCTCCAGGTCGATCTTCACGAGTTCGATCCCGAGCGTCTTGGCGAACTCGAAGATCCGCTCGTCGCGGTAGAACTCACCGAAAGCGATGCGCCGGATGCCGGCGTTCGCGATCATCTTGAAGCAGCTGAAGCACGGCGAGGCCGTTACATAAATGTCAGCACCGTCGATCCGGACGCCGTTCCGCGCCGCCTGGATGACCGCGTTCGCCTCGGCGTGGATGGTGCGCACGCAGTGGCCGTCCTGCATGAGGTGCCCCTCCTCGTCGCAGTGGGGCAGGCCACGGATGCTGCCGTTGTAGCCGGTCGCGAGGATCGACCTGTCGCGCACGATGACCGACCCCACGTGCTTGCGATCGCACGTCGAGCGCGTCGCGACCTCGCGCGCGATCCGCATGAAGTACTCGTCCCAGCTCGCTCGGTTCTCCATCACTCTCCCTCAGGCCCCGCCGATGTCTCTGCGGTACTGCATCCCATCGAAGTCGATGCGAGCGCACGCGCCGTACGCGAGGTCGCGCGCCGCAGCTGCGGTCGGCGCGGACGCCGTGACCGCGAGCACGCGACCACCCGCCGACACGAGCGCGCCGTTCGCGAGGGCCGTACCTGCGTGGTGCACCGTCGCGCCGAGCTCTTCGGCGGCGCCGACGCCTCGAATGACGCGCCCCTTCTCGGGGGCGTCGGGGTAGCCGGCCGACGCGAGCACGACGACGCACGCGTGTTTGTCGTGCGCGAGCCCGAGCTCCATCGGGTTGACCGCGCCGCGAGCGGCGTCGGCGAGCACCGCGCCGAGATCACCCCCGACGAGCTCCATCAAGGCCTCGCACTCGGGGTCGCCGAAGCGCACGTTGTGCTCGAGGAGGAACGGCGCGCCGCTCGCGTCGATCATCACGCCCGCGAAGAGCACCCCGCGGAACGGGGTCCCCTCCGCGCGCATGCCCCGCAACGTCGGCTCGATGATGTCGCGCGCGATGCGCCGCGTGAGCTCCTCGTCGACATCGTTTGCGGGGCAAACTACTCCCATGCCGCCCGTGTTCGGCCCGCGATCGCCGTCGAAGACGCGCTTGTGATCGCGCGCCGCGGGCAGGAGCGCGAAGCACTCGCCGTCGCAGATCGCGTGGACGCTCGCCTCGCGCCCGATGATCTTGTCCTCGAGCACGACCGTGCGCCCCGCGTCCCCGAAGACGCCGTCCTCGAGCATCGCGCGCGCCGCGGCGAGGGCCTCGTCGACCGTGTCGGCGACGACCACGCCCTTGCCCGCGCAGAGCCCGTCCGCCTTCACCACGATGGGAGCGCCGTGCTCGCGGATGATGCGCTCCGCCGCCGCGTAATCTTCAACAATGTGAAATGGAGCCGTCGCGATCCCGTGCCGCGCGGCGAACTCCTTGAGGAAGGCCTTCGAGGCTTCGAGCCGCGCCGCTGCGCGCGTCGGGCCGAACGCGAGCACGCCCGCGGCCTCGAGCGCGTCGACCGCCCCCGCGGCGAGCGGGGCCTCGGGCCCGATGACCACGAGATCCGCGTCGAGCTCGAGCGCCAGCGCGACGATCTCCGTCGGCTTCGAGGCGTCGAGCCGCGCCGACGTGATGCGCGGGCCCGTCGTGCCTGCGTTGCCCGGCGCGACCACCACCTGTCGATCGGGCCGGCCCCGAACCAACGCGCGGGCGAGCGCGTGCTCGCGCGCTCCGGAGCCCACGACCAGCACGCGCCGCACGGGAGTCACCACGCTTCGAGCTTGCCCTGACTCTGCCACGGCGGCGGGGTATCGCTGGGCGCGCGCCGTGGCAATGACTAGCATGACGAGGAGTCGTGACCACGCACCCTCACGCGGCGACTGCTGATCCGACGTTGCCCCCGATCGGCAGCCTTGTCGCAGGCCGCTATCAAGTCGCTCGGGTTCGCGGCCGCGGCATGATGGGCGTCGTCGTCGAGGCCATCGATCGAGCCTCGGGCCAACACGTCGCGCTCAAGATCCTGCGCCCCGAGATCTACGCGTCCGATGAGCTGCGCGCGCGCCTCGAGCGCGAGGCCGCCGTCGTGGCGCAGCTCCGCAGCGAGCACGTCGTGCGCGTCTACGGCTTCGCCCACACCCCCGAGGGGCTCCCCTTCTTCGTGATGGAGCTCCTCGAGGGCAGCGACCTCGACGAGCGGCTGCGGCTCGGCACGCGCTTCTCCATCCCCGAGGCCGTCGGCCTCGTCCGGCAGGCCTGCGAGGCCGTCGCCGAAGCGCACGCGCTCGGCGTCGTTCACCGCGACATCAAGCCGCACAACCTCTTTCTCGCGCGGCTGCCCGACGGTCGCACCGTGCTCAAGGTCCTCGACTTCGGCGTCTCGAAGATCGTCAACGACGACGCGCACCTCACCGCGACGCAGGTCTCGCTCGGGACACCGCTCTACATGCCCCCGGAGCAGGTTCGCTCCGCGCGCACGATCGACGGCCGCGCCGATGTCTGGGCGCTCGGGACCGTGCTGTTCGAACTCATCACGGGGCGTTGTCCCTTCGACGGCGCGACGTCGCACGCGGTGATCGCGTCCATCATCGCCGACGAGCCCCTGCGGCTTCGCGCGCTCGTCCCCGACGCGCCCGAGCTCCTCGAGCGGGTCATTCTTTCTACGTTGGCAAAGGATCCCGCCAGGCGTTTGCCGTCTGCGGCGGCGCTTCGTGATGCGCTCTTGCCCTTCGAGGACGCGCGGGCTCCTGACGCCTTCGCCGCGACCGAGCTCGCGAACGCTGCCGCCATCGATGACGAGCCGACCGCGCTCGACACCAACGCGGCGACGCAGCTCGGGGTCCCGGTGGGCTTCGACGGCGCGCCGATCGCCGCGGCGACCTTGCATGGTCCGACGCCCGCGGGCCCAGCGGCGACCAAGGTCGATCCGATCCCACCGCTCGCAGCTTGGGCGCCACCGGCCGCGACCTACGTCCCCCCGGCGCAGCCCTCCTATCCGCAGGCGTATCCTTCGGCGCCGGGCGCGCCGCCCGCGTCACCGAGCGCTCCGGGTTCGCGCCCGCAGAACCTCGCGCCGACCCCCGTCGCAGGTTCGCGCCCCGCGCGCCCTGCGCCCACGCCGACCTCGCCAGCGAAGATCGCGCTCGCGGCGATCGGCCTCCCGCTCGCGGCCGTCGCGGTCGTCGCGCTCATCTGGTTCGGCCTTCGCCGCCGGCACGCGACCTCGAACACGTCGAGCTCCGGGGCCCCCGCGGCGTCGATCTCGAGCGGGCCCGCGAGCGACGAGACCACCGTCGCGCAAGCGCTCGCGCGCATGCCGAACAGCCGCGCCGGTTGGTCACCCTGCATCTTCCGCGAGGGCGGCGCGCTCCCCGCGGTCCTGCCGCTGCCCACGATGCCGAGCGCGATCGACATCGATGCTTTGAGCCCAATCCGCCGCGACCGCTCTTGACCCGCCGAACGGCGCCGCCCGCCGAGGGGCTGTCGGTTTATCGCCGGTGACGCCGCTCACCAGGGCTGCGCGCCTCGAGACCTTGCCGGTCGTCTTCGTCACCCGCTCGAACCTCTACCTCGGCCTCACCGGCGAGACTGGCCTCGAGGATCTCACGACGCCCGAGTCGCGCGCGGCGCTCGAGGACGGGCTCGTCCTCACGGCGCCGGGGTGGATCGTCGTGCCATCCGGCTCGCTCAAGCTCACGCGCCTCTATACCGCGCTCAAGCTCCTGGAGAAGGCGCGGGCCTCCGTGATGCTCGCGGTTCCCGTCGCGAAAGACGCGCCCCGCGCGCGGGGTGGTGGCACGCCGAGCGACGACACGGCGTGCGACGACACGGGCGTCGAGGTCGAGCGCCCGTCGAGCGACAACACCACCTTGCGCAAGCTCGTCACGCAGGCGGCCGACCAATGCGGCTCGCCTGGTCCCGCGGCGGGTGGGCGCTCGCTCACGCTCCACGCAAAGCGCGGCTCGTCCGCGACTTCGGCTGATGTTTGTGTAACCACCGACGAGGCGGGGTCGCCCGAGTTCCGCAGCTGCGCGGTCGCGGCGCTGCGCCGCTCGCTCGCGACCCCGCTGAAGAACCAGAAGAACCCGCTCGAGCTCGAGCTCGTCCTCGAGGGGCCGCGCGTCACCGCGATATGCCCCGCTACGCCATGACTGTCCGGTACGCTGCGCTCCTCCTTTCAGTTACCACGCTGTCAGCCTGCGGCGACGCCCACAAAAGCCCGAGCTCTGCGCGGGGCTCCGAGCCACTGCCTCTGCCGCCGTCTGCGCTCGACTCTCTCGAACCGCCGCGCGCGCGCGCGTCGGCCGCCCCACCCGAGGCTCCCATCGAGCCCGTCGGGGACGCTTGCTCCTTCGATTGGGTCGATCTCGATGAGGCCATGCGCGTGTGCATGGTCCTCGGCGAGCCGCCCAAGACCGCGCCGTGGAAGCTGCGCGTACGCAAATCGCCCGAGAAGCTCGTCGTCCCCTCGGGCGGCGATTACAGACTTGTCATCGGATTGGGGCGCGAGCGCGACCCTGCCGCGCGCGGCCCTTGGGTCGCCGACCTCGACGATCACTGCAAGACCGCGATGCACCCGACGCTGCTCGACGCAGCGGGCAACTCGATCGAGGACGTGGAGTTCATCGGCGTACCGAACTGTCCATCGACGCGAGCGCGTGTCGAGCTCAGCGGTCGTGGCGAGATCACCACCACGATCACGGGTCGGGCGGTCCGTCACGAGGTCGTGACGGCCGCGCCGGCGCCGCGACCGCAATTGGCCAATAGAGGCAGCCGTTGGCGCGAGGTCCCGCTCCCGCCAGGCCGCTATCGTCTGCAGATCCCATTACCGACTCCGGCGAGCGACCAAATCGAGGTCGACCTGGAGGTCACCGCGCCCGAGCACTGAAATCCCATATCGGTCTCGGCTTCGTTCTTCGTCGTTCTCTCTTCTCCTTTCGCTCGGATTCCCTAAAAAGACGGTTGACAGCAATCGTCTCACGACAGCGGGTGGAGGGTTGACTGAGTGGGTGGCTGGGCTGACTGGGTGGGTTGACTGTAGTCGGGGCCTCGCTTTCCATGAGCCGCGTGCGCGGCCTGCTGATGTTGAGTGCAACTTGGATGGCGTGCGCACTATTCCCAAACTCTGCGCACGCCGCGGAGCCTTCTTTCCTCGGGCCTGGCGGCGTCCTCGGTGATGGGCAGAGCGCCGTATTCCTGTCCGGCGACACCGAGCTACCCGGTTATCCCGCGCTCGAGATCGGTTATCGCCACGGCTTCTTCGGGGTGCTCGACCTGGGGCTGGAGACCCAAATCGCCGACGTCGCCGTGGTCGCCCGGGTATCGGGCAAAGTCCGCTTGTGGACGGACCCACGCGAGCGCGGCTTCTTGGGGCTCCGCGTGCGCGTCGACTTCAAGCGGCAGAAGCAGGACGTCACCGACGAGACCTTCCGCGACATCGACGATCTCGGGTTCGTGATCGCGCCGGAGTTCTCGGCGGCTGTGCGGTTCGGCCCGGGGCGCGAGCACGCTCTGCACTATCTGACCTACGTCTATCTGGATCTCGACGTGCGCCCCGATCAGCCGCTCTTCGAGTGGTATTACGCGCCCGCGATGATCGGCTACGAGTACCACCACCCTATCGGCTTTCACGTGTTCGCGGACGCCGGGGTCGGGTGGGAAGTCGGTAATCCCAAGACCTATGGCGAGCTGATCCCGAGACTCAGGCTCTCGATCGGGTGGGAATATTGAACCCCAGGAATACAGGGCCCCGCGGGGGCGTGCTAGGACCACCGCTCGCCATGCGACTCCGACTTGCCTCGCTCCGACCGCTCGCTCCCGTCGCTTCCGTGCTCGCCGCGATGGTCGGCGCCGCCTTGGCGGCCTCTTGCGGGCCAGCGCAACCGTCCAACACGCCAGTCGTGCTCGCGTGTGACGAGACCGCTCGAGACCCGATGAAGTGGGCAGTCGTCTCCGCCGACGACAGCGCCTCGACTGTGGCGCTCGTTCGACCGAGCGGGGGCCCCCTCGCGGGCGCGACGCTCGCGGCCGTCGCGGACGCCGACGGGCGCGCCATATATCTCGTCGACATCGACCAGAAGAAGACCGTATCCACCATAGCGCTCGACGGGTCGCCCACCGCGATCTTGCCCCTCGCAGACGGGCGCTTCGTCGTGACGGTCCGCGAGACTGCGTCTCTTCGCGCCGTCCACGCCTCCGCCGACGGCACGCTCATCCTCGGTTGCAGCGCGCCGGCGCCGGTGGATCCCGTGGCGATCGCGCGGAGCGGCGAGCAGCTCATCGTCGCCGGCGGTTTCAGCAACTCGCTCCAGTCTTATGCAGTTTCGAACCTCGCGCAGGGCGCGTCCGCCACCGTCGCGCGCGAACCTCGACAGATCGCCCCCCAACCCGACGGGACGCTCTTCGTCACCCACGCAGTCGCCGGCAAGGTCTCCGTGGTGAAGGCCGACACGCTCGAGGTCGATCACGAAATCAGGCTGCTCTCCACGATTTCGAACACCCCGCCCGAGGACGAGCCCCCCATCCTCCTCAAGCAGATCAACCGCGCGGTCGAGGCCCCGGACGCCGATAAGCTCGGCCAGCAGGGCACGCGCATCGGCAGCTACGGTTACTCCGCTGTAAGTTCAAAGCACCTCCCTGGTCGCTTGTTCGTCCCTCACGCGCTGGTGGACCCCGGTGATCCCAAGACGCGCACTGGCGCCTATTCGCGGGGTGAGCTGCCTCGCGACGTGGGCGCTCAAGGCATCATCGCCGTCGGCAGCGTCGCTGTCGTCGATACGGCGACGAACATCTTCGTAAACGGTAGTCAGCCGGTCGACCGCGCGCAGATCATCTTCGAGGACTCGATCCGCCAGCCCAACCCGCCCGACACGCCCACTTCATGCCTCCTGCCGCGCGCCGCGATCATCGACGATGCGACGACCTCGCTCCTCGTATCGTGTTTGGGGATCGACGTCGTGCTCGCGTACGACGCCGCGAGCTCCGACCCGAGCTCCGTCGAGCGCGCGCGCTGGAACGTCGCAGCAGGCCCGACGGGTCTCGCGCTCGACAGCGAGCATCGGCGCGCGGTCGTGTTCGCGCAGTTCGAGCGACAGCTGCAGGTGCTCGACCTGAACGAGATCGACGCCAATCAACCGTCGACCGCGGAGCTGCCGCGCATCGATCTCCCGAAGGTCAGCCCGGCGACCAGCGTCCCGTTTTTGCTGGGTCGCCAACTCTTCTATTCCGCGGGCGACGCGCGCCTGTCGGCCTGGGGTCTCGCGTGCGCGAGCTGCCATATCGACGGCCGCGACGACGGGCTCACGTGGTCCACACCCGACGGCCCGCGCCGCACGCTCCCGCTCCGACAAGCTCGTATCGCGCACGGGCCGCTCGGGTGGGACGGCGACAGCAAAGATCGCAACGCGTATATGCGGCGCGAGTTCGAACGACTGCGCGCTCGCGGATTGCCCCGCTCCCAAATCGACGCCCTCTTCACTTATGTCGACGCGATCCAACCAGTCCCCGCAGCCGACGCAGCGAGCGACCCGTTGATACAGCGCGGTAAGGCCGTATTCGAGTCCGCGAGCGCCAAATGCGCTAGCTGCCATATCGCCGGCGGCAGCGACGGCAAACTCCACGATATCGGCTCGCACGCCGAGGCCGACAAGAAGCGCAGCTTCCTCACGCCTCCGCTCGAGGGCGTCCGCGGCCGTGCTCCGTATTTCCATGACGGCCGCTTCGCGACCCTCGAGGCCCTCGTGGCGGCGCCGCACTTCGAGGCCCCCGACTCGGCGCCCGACTTGTCAAAAGACGATCAGGCGGCGCTGGTCGCCTATCTGCACGCGCTCTGAGCCGTGGCCGCGCCGAGGCCCGAGGATCGAACTCTGCGGCGCATAGCCGCGATGGACTTCCTCGCTTGGCTCGTGGGCTTCGCGGCCGACGTGTTCCCCGACACGGCGACAGCGCTCGTGGCCTTTGGTGGCGCCGTCATGGTACCGATTGGCGTCCACGCGGCGCGTAACCTCCAATTGGCGCCCGGGCCATGCGAGCCCGCAGCGCCACGTTGGGTCGTGCGCGGGGTGTCTTTGGGGGCACCGTTTGCCCTCCTTTCGACCACGGTGCCCCGTGGGCCGACAGCGGCCGCGCTCGCGGCGCCGTGGCTCGTCGCGACGCTCTTGGTCGCGCTCTCCGCGGCCCTGCGCCTCTATCGACGACGCGCCCGCGGCCCAATCACCGAGCTCGCTGTCGATGGGGCCTTCGCCTATTTGCCAGTCGGCGCGATATGGCTGGTCGCCTCGCGATGGGGTGTTCCCCTCCTCGGCTTTCACGAGCCGGTCGTGACGTACACCGCCAACCACTTTCACTATGCCGGATTCGCAGCGCCCCTCGTGGCCGGGCTCGTCGGGCGCCGCTTGGCCGAGACGACGCGACCTCGCAGCCGACGCGTGCACGCCGTCGCGGCCGCCGTCATTCTGAGCGCCATTCCCCTCGTCGCCGCTGGCATCCAGTTCTCTCACACCCTGGAGCTGCCGGCGGCGCTCCTCTTGGGGACTGCAATGTGGGTCTTGGCGGGGCTGCTCCTCTTCGAGGGCGTGTATGCCCTGCGAGCGCCAACGTCCCGAACCCCCGAGGCTCGGTTTGGCGCGCTCCTGTTCTTCATCGCTGCGGCGAGCCTGGTCGTGTCGATGTCGCTCGTGGTGCTCTTCGCCACCTCGGGCTCGGCGACCCGCGGCGCTGCGGCGCCGGCGATCCCCTTCACGACCATGGTGCGCTTCCACGGGGTGCTCAACGCGCTCGGGTTCGCGAGCGCTGCGCTCTTGGCGGTGCAGATCACGCCGCGCCCGCTTACAGACAAGTAACAATAGACCTTGGACATGTGAATCCCGGACGCGTTCGACTACGCTGATGTCGTGGCGTTCGAGGCGAAGACTCTGGCGAAGCTCACATCCTTGCTCGAAGCCGCCAATGGCAAGCGCAGAAAGCACCGCTTGACCCTCGAGGACGTGGAGCAAGTGGTCGACGCTGCGCTCGCGAGCCCGCACGGTATCGCGGTACGTCACGGCGGCGCCGAGAGCCTCGCTTATACGACGCTGTGTCTCGGCGTCACGACACCCAAGAAGCCGGGCGTGGTGGTGGTCGGTATCAGCCATTGCACAGCCGACAAGCCGACCCCAGGGCGCTGCTGGAAAGAGCTCCAGCCCTGGATGCAGGAATCGGCGAAGAACGTCGCGAACGCCCACAACTGGGCTGCAGCCAAAGCCGCTAAAGACCGCGTCGCCGTGGTCGTGGGCGCAGCCCCGCGCGAGAGTGTCACGCCACAAAAGCGCCCGGACGGCGGCGCCTCCCTCTTGAGAGAGGTGCTCGCCTCGCCCACCGACGACACGGCGCGGCGGGTCTACGCCGACCATTTGATGAGCATCGGCGACCCGCGCGGCGAGCTCATTACGGTACAGTTGGCGCTGGCGAGCACGCCCAAGACCCAAGTCGGCGAGCGACGCAGACTGCTCGCTCGAGAGCGTGAGCTCCTCAAGAAGCACGGCAAATCCTGGACGAAGGAGGCGACCCAATTCGCGAGCGCCTGCAAGATCCGCCGTGGGTTCGTCTCGCAGATCGAAGCCACCTGCCTGGCTTTTGCGACTCAAGGTGCGGCCATCTTCGACCGCGAGCCAATCGAGGAGCTCGTCCTGCACAAGCCGAACGGGGCCGGACTCGTCGCCCTCGCCGGCGCTCCACACCTCGCCAAGCTCACCTCACTGACGTTCGGCTGGGACCCCTATTGGCTCAAGTCGGCGACCGATGTCAGCAAGCTCCACGCGTTCCTTCGATCACCCTATTTGGGCGCGATCCCCAAGGTCCATTTGTCGATAGCGCGAGAGGCCCCCATGCGCTCGGCGTCCGCTCAATCGCGCGACCTGCCCGACGTGAGCGCCCTCTTCGAAGGCGTCGTCTGGACCGGCGTGCGAGAGTTCACGCTAGCGACCTTCGCGACTGGCCTCGCCGGCGCGATGAGCGCCATCGTCGAGAGCCTCTCGCAGGCGAAGCTGCCGGCCCTCGAGCGACTGGACCTGGGTAAGCTCAGGCCCGCCGATCGAGCGCTGCTCGCAAAGGCATTTCCCCGAGCTCACCTCGGGGCTTGAGCTGCCCGACACCTGCCGCCGACAGCGACAAGATTGTAGGTCCTCGGGGGCGGCATGCCTGGGAATAGTCGACCAGGGCCGAGCGTATGTGTGCTTCTTCACCGCCGACCTGTGGCGCAAACCCCGAGTCGAAGCGCGGCGCTTTCGAGTGGAAACGCCGGGTCCAACACACTAGAGCCGGGGCATGCAGTCAACGACTCGGTATAGTCTCCTCTTTGCGGCCTACGGGCTCTTCGCCGCGTGCTCCAGCAACCAGCAGACGGCCTCGAACCCACCGCCCCAGGCGGACAAGCCACCGGCGCCGTCGACGCAGCCGTCGAGCGTCCCGCCCGCAGAGTCGAGCGCCCCGGTCGCGAGCGCCAGCGCCAGCGCGAGCGCTGGCCCCGTCGCGGGCCCGTCCGCGTGCCCGGACGACATGGTCCTCATCGACGGCGACTACTGCACCAACCTCGAGGTCAAGTGCAAGAAGAGCCACTACGCGAAGGCGAACAAGAAGACCATCTGCGAGGAGTTCGCCGAGCCGACGAAGTGCATCGGCAGCAAGGTGGCGAAGCGATATTGCATCGACAAATACGAGTTCCCGAACAAGAAGGGTGAGAACCCCGAGGTCATGAACGACTTCCCCCACGCGCAGAAGAAGTGCGCGGCGCTGGGCAAGCGGGTCTGCACCGAGACCGAGTGGACGATGGCGTGCGAGGGCCCGAGCTACAAGCCGTATCCTTACGGTTATGTTCGCGACCCGAACAAGTGTCGCGGCGACCGCCCCTACAAGTTCCCCAAGAAGATGTCGAATGGCATGTTGCTGACCCACAGCAAGGACGAGGCAAAAGCGCAGGCCGAGATCAGCCGCCTTTGGGACGCCGTGCCGAGCGGCTCACAGCCCGACTGTGTCAGCGACTACGGGGTATTCGACATGCCCGGCAACGCCGACGAGCTCGCCGCGAGCGAGGGCTCGACCGAGGTCTACAGCATCATGCAAATGCCGAAGGGCAATGGAGAGATCCTGCGCGCCGCTGACAAGTTCGACAATGTCACGACGGGCGGCCCATGGGTGGAGGGCGTGCGCAACCAGTGCCGCCCGAAGATCTACACCCACAATGAGGGCTTCTCTTATTACTACTTGAGCTTCCGGTGCTGCGCGGAGACAGACGGCAAACCAACAGACCCGCGCTCACCCAAGCAGATTCGCCGCGGCGAGAAGTGGAAGGATTGAGTCGTCGTCAGTGACTCTCGTCGGGGGGGGCCTCGATTTGAGCGCTTATCGCCACGTCGACGCCAGCGACGAACTGGGATTCTCGGATCGACACCTCGAGCGGGGCCGGCTGACGCGGGTCGAGATAGCCATAAGACATACCGACTTGGCAGGAGCTCAGGAGCTCGAACAGACCTCCCTCGAGCAGCCGGCGCGCGACCACCTCGACGCGCAGCTCCCAGCTGCCCCAACCGGGAACGTCCACGATGCTCGGGAGCGGCCCGGCAGCGGGCGTCCAGACGAAGCTCTCCACGACGGGCTCTGCGGGGTTTTCGTCGCTCTCGGTGAAATTGGGATAGAGATAGAGGTGTACAGCGAGGAGCTCGTAATCTGCCAATTCGCTCTTGATCCAGAGTGGCCGGGACTCGGGATCATTGGTCGCTGCGACGATGGGTCTCGCGCCATAAGACAGTCGCTCGACGTCGCGCGGACATCGCAGACTATGGTCGAAGCGCGCCGAGCCGCGGCGGGGCTCCAGTCGCGACTCGAGCGCCGCCTTGTCATTGTCGTGCGGCGCATTGCCTGTCAACGGCGCGCAACCTGCCAATACGACCGAGAACAGCGCGACCGACAGCGGCGTCAGGCCTTCGAACCTCACCGTGACCCCGAGAACGCGAGGAGCCACCCGAGCTCCTCCGCGGAGAGGGTGGTGGTCATCTCGACGCGCTCGTCATTCGCAGAGAAGACGGGAGGCGTGAGGAGCTCGAGCTCGAAGAGCTTCAGATTGACGGTCAACAGATCGTGCGCCTGCTGCGTGAGTGACAGCGCGCTGCGCTCCGCGTCGGCGTGGCTGAGCGTGCGACCGTCGAAGCGAATGGTGGCGCCGCCCGAGCGATCGAGCTCGAGGAAGGCCTGCGCCGCTACGAGCTCGGTAGGCCACCGCGGAATGGACCCGAGCGTGGAGCTCAAATCAAAGGCGAAGAAGCTCGCGGCCTCGGTGCCGAAGGGGCCTGGCATATAGACAGGGCCGGCGAAGCGATCGACCTCGAAGCCGACATAAGAGGGCAGCGCCACGATGACGTCGCCGATCGCCACGGTGACC
The DNA here is from genome assembly GCA_046351325.1 of Polyangiaceae bacterium. Classification (GTDB taxonomy): domain Bacteria; phylum Myxococcota_A; class Polyangia; order Polyangiales; family Polyangiaceae; genus Xiheicaenibacterium. The sequence goes on from JAXLYR010000005.1 coordinate 207,867, forward strand.
TCGCTCCCGTCTTTGAGTCGGAGCGACGCGCGTGGAGGATCACCGACTGGAGTCGAGAGCAGCGCGCCGCTCTCGACGGCCGCGGCCTCGAGCTTCGAGAGCAGATACGAAGGCTCCGCGCTCGTCTTGATGACGACCGCGCTGCGCGCATCGAGCGCGTGCGTCGAAGTGACGAATACCGTGTCGACGTCGCGCAGCGGATCGAGCCCGAGCCGTTGGGCGATTTGCCCCCATTGCCCGAGTCGCAGCGTCGACTCCGCGGAGAGGATGCTGCGCAGCAGGCTGATGTGGAGGAGCGCGCCGGTGCGCCCGTCGACCGCAGCGCGCGCGGCCTCGAGGGCATTCACCGGCACTTCCTCGGGCGCGGTCGCTTTGGTCGTTCGCGAGGGCGGAGTCGGGGTGCTGCACGCGAACGCGCAGATGCTGGTAAGCAATAGTGCCAGCGAACGCTCCGCCGCCATGCCCGCTCGAACAGGTTGAACGCGTTTCCCTTCCAGCGCCAGCCTGCCCGAGAGCGATCTTCACCGGGCTATGTGGGATCAGGCCTTCTGGTCTTTGGCCTGCTCTTTCGCCCAGGAGTCGCGCAGCCCCACGGTGCGATTGAAGCGGAGCGCCGGCGTTTTGCCCTGCTCGACGGGCGCGACGACATAGTAGCCGAGCCGCTCGAATTGGAAGCTCCGCCCCTCGGCCGCGGAGGAGAGCGACGGCTCTGCGACTGCGTTCGCGAGCACCTCGAGCGAGTTCGGAGCGAGGTTCTTCTTGTAGTCCTCGCCCTCGGGGACATCGGCGGGCTCGGCGGCCGCGAAGAGCCGATCGTAGTTGCGGACCTCGCAGCGGACACCGTGCGAGTGCGACGCCCAATGAATGACGCCCTTCACCTTGCGCTGCTCCTGCTTGGGGTCGAGGCTCGCCGGATCGTGGCTGCAGACGATCTCCACGGGCTCGCCGGCGTCGTTCGTCACGACCCGCTCGCACTTGATGATTGGCCCATAGCGGAGCCGAACTTCACGCCCGGGACCGAGGCGGAAGAACTTCTTCGGCGGGTCCATCATGAAGTCGGTGTCCTCGATGACGACCTGTCGAGTGAGCGGCAGCTTGCGTGTACCGAGCGCCGCGTTCGACGGGTGATTGGCGGCCTCGACCTCGATGACCTCGCCGGCCGGGAGCGTCTCGATCGTCACGAGCAGCGGCCTCGTCACGACCATCGCGCGCTGCGCGGTGCGATCGAGCTCGTCGCGGATGCAGTGATCGAGGAGCTCGATCTCCACTTGCTGGTTCGCCTTCGCCACGCCGACGCGCTCGCAGAACTCACGTAGCGCGGCCGGCGGGACACCTCGCTTGCGCATGCCTGCGAGCGTCGGCATGCGCGGGTCGTCCCAGCCCTCGACGATCTTGAGCTCGACGAGCTCCTTCAGCTTGCGCTTGCTCGTCAGCAGGTAGCTCACCTCCATCCGGGCGAACTCGATCTGCTGCGGCTTCTCGGCGGGGTCGCCGAACCACGTCAAACACCAGTCGTAGAGGGGCCTGTGATCCTCGAACTCGAGCGTGCAGATCGAGTGGGTCGTCCGCTCGATGGCGTCGCTGAGGGCGTGCGCGAAGTCGTACATCGGATAGATGCACCAGGCGTTGCCCGTCTTCGGGTGAGGCTCGCGCTTGATGCGATAAAGCACCGGATCGCGAAGGTTGAAGTTGGGAGAAGCCATGTCGATCTTGGCGCGCAGCGTGTGCGAGCCGTCGGCGAACTCGCCTTTGCGCATTCGGCGAAAGAGGTCGAGGTTCTCCGCCGGAGTCCGATTGCGGAAGGGGCTCTCCTTACCGGGTTGTCCGGGGACTCCCCGGTATTCGCGCATCGTCTCCGCATCGAGGTCGCAGACGAAGGCGTGGCCGAGCTCGACGAGCTTCTCGGCGTATTGGTAAATCTGCTCGAAATAATCCGAGGCAAAGCGCAGGTTCTCGCCGAACTCGAACCCGAGCCAGCGGACGCTCTCCTGGATGGACCGGATGAAGAGGTCCTCTTCGGTGGCCGGGTTCGTGTCGTCGAACCGCAGGAAACACTGGCCGCCGAAGTCGCTCGCCAATCCGAAATTGAGGCAGATGCTCTTCGCGTGGCCGATGTGCAAAAAGCCATTCGGCTCGGGCGGGAATCGAGTCTGCACGCGACCACCGCGGCGCTTCTCCGCGATGTCCTCCCGGATGATCTGTCGAATGAAGTCGTTCTTGAGGGGAGTGGGCTCCGTAGACATCAAAGCGGACGCTACTTTCGCGAAGCGTGGCGCGCCAGCCGCTCGACGCGCATGGCGTGACCGCGAGCGAGTGCCTCGACTGTCAGGTCTGGCGTGCTGTCCGCGTCGCTCGAACCACCACCGCGGAAGAAAGCCCTTGACGTAAAATCGTGGGTGAGTAACGTTCCGCGTCCCGTCGGGCCTGTAGCTCAGTTGGGAGAGCGCTAGAATCGCACTCTAGAGGTCAGGGGTTCGACTCCCCTCAGGTCCACCAAAGCTCCCACGGTTTTCTCGTACATCGAGCTTTTCATCGTGAGCTGGTTGCGAGAAGTTTATGGAAGCAACCCGGCGATCAAGCTCCTGATCGACCCTGAAACGGGCGCCATCGTCGACGCGAACGACGCTGCGGCGCAGTTTTATGGGTTCGGCGTCGAAGAGCTTCGCGGGCTCACGATTCAAGACATCAACTCGCTTCCTGAGCGTGATGTCCGCGCGGAGATGTCGCGCGCCCGTGCTGGTAACCGCGGCTTCTTCCGGTTCATTCATCGGCGCGCTCGTGGGGATTTCCGGCACGTCGAGGTCTTCACCGGCCCCGTCGACGTCGAGGGCAAGACCCTCCTCCTCAGCATCGTTCACGACGTCACCGAGCGCGAGAACGCGCTCACAGCGCTCGCGCGCGCGGAGTCCAGGCAACGCGCGCTGATGGATGCGCTGCCGATCGGCGTCGCCGTGCACCGCGACGATCGCGTCTTTTGGATCAACGAGGGCTTCGCTCGGATCGTCGGGCGAGAGCCCAGCGCGCTCGTCGGCGCGACGCTCGAGAGCCTCTTTCCAGCTGCGGAGCGTGCGTTCGCGCTCGATCGCCTGGCGTCGCTCGAGGAGTCGAGCATGCCCTCCATGGCGACGCCGCTCCTCGGTTATCACCTGCTCCGCGCCGACGGACACGCGGTCCCCGTCGAGCTGCGCGCGCTGCCTTTCGCCTCGGACGGTGAGCCCTGCAGCTTGCTCATCGTCGTCGACACCTCGGAGCGCGTGCGCCTCGAGGAGGACCTGCATCGCGCGCAGCGCATGGACGCGATCGGTCGCGTCTCGGGCGGCGTAGCCCACGACTTCAACAATCTGCTCTTCGTCATCCTCGGCGCGGCCGACGCGATCTCTCGCTTCCCCAAGGAGCACCCGCACTTCGCGACGAACCTGACGCGCATCCGCGAGGCCGCGCAGCGCGCCGCGGATCTCACGCGGCAGCTGCTCTTGGTGAGCCGCGGTGACGAGGCTCGCGGCGAGCGCGTCGAGATCGACGAGGCCGTGCGCAACATCGTCGGCCTCGTCGCCGGCTCGCTCGATGGTCGCGTCGACGTGCAGCTCACGCTCGCGCCTGGGCTCGCTGTGCACATGCCGCGCGCGAGCTTCGATCAGGTGCTCTTGAACCTCATCGTGAACGCTCGCGACGCGATGCCCGACGGCGGGACGCTGCGCATCACCGCGGAGGCCGTCGACGTCGGCAACTGCCCATTCGGTCGACTCTCCGTCGAAGACACGGGCACCGGTATGCCCGCCGACATCCTGGTGAAGGCCTTCGAGCCGTTCTTCACGACGAAAGATCCGGATCGCGGGACGGGCCTCGGCCTCTCGACCGCTTACGGAATTGTCAGGCGCGCCGGTGGCACCATCGAGCTCACGAGCGAGTGCGGCCGCGGGACGACCGCGCGCGTCATGCTCCCGCTCGCCGAGTCTTCCACGCCGCCGCGCCCGGGCACCACGACCCGCGAGCCACCGCCCTCGTCCCGCTCGCGGGTGGTGTTGCTCGTCGACGACCAGCGCCACGTCCGCGAGCTCGTCGAGATGACGCTCGTCGAGGCTGGTTACAAGGTTGTCGCTGCGAGCTCCGCCCAAGAGGCCTTGGCGATCGCTGCGAACACCTCGATCGGATTGGACGTCCTGCTCACGGACGTAGTGATGCCCAAGATGCGAGGCCCCGAGCTCGCCGCCAAGGTGCGGCTGCACCGCGCGAACCTCCCAGTCGTCTACATGAGCGGCTTCACGGGTGACGCCCTCTCGGAGGCCGGGGTCGACCCCGCCGACCTCTTGGAGAAGCCGTTCGACACGACAGAGCTCTACAGCGCTGTCGAGCGCGCGCTCACGCGGCGCGCGCCCGGCTGACGCTGGCTTCAGACTCGGCTGACGCTGGCCTCAGATTCGGGGTTTGTTCGGGGGCTCGCGGTTGCCGCCCTCTTCCCCGAAGGTGAAGAGCAGCTCCTTGGACCCGCCCCACGACTGCTTCTTGCCGAAGCGAGGGTTCATGTCGCGAACCCAATAGACCTCACCCGAGACGATCTTGTCGTTGGGGTTGCCCGTGCGCTCGGGCAAGCGACGCATGTAATCGATTGCAGCGTCGCGATAAGCGCGATTACCCGGTAGATGAATCCGGTTGAAGTAGTCGCTCCAGATTTGGTTATAGCCAAAGCTCTTTGCGTTCTGGAGGTCGAAGTTCGGCGGCTTTCCCCAGAAGGGATCGACGTGCCGGCCGTCGACTGTAATGGCGTCCACGACGATCGTGCCGTCATCCATTACCGGGTTGGGGCTGAACATGAACCAGCCCTGCAAGAAGCGCATCTTGTGAGGGATATTGCGGAGCGGCTCGGGCTGTTGTTCGAGCTTCCAATGGTGCTTCTCGTTGACGGAGGCGACCATCTTCGCCCACCAGCCCTTCGAGGTCCAAAGCTCGACCATGGCCTGATTCAGCTCGGCGACGAGGACGACAGCACAGAAGACCTCGCTGAAGGCTCGACCGCTGCTGCGAAACCACCCCCGCACCGGCGAGGCTGGAGAGCCGGCAGGCAACGCCGACGTCAAGCCGAAGGTCTTGGAGATACGGCCGCGGCGCATGAGCGCGTCCGCGAGCATCAGCCCAGGCCCGAACCGGAACATCCAGGCGAAGACGGGACCGACGGGGAGCGCCGCGATGATGTCGGCGAGCGCGAGACCCCCAGTCTTGATGACGCCGGACGGAGCGCCCGAAACCTGGATCGCAGGGCCGGTCTTACGCTCGGACTCGGCGGCCTCGACGAAGGTGATGAAGCCGAACCGATCCATGCGGGCGACGACGCGACAGAAGAGGAGCGCAGCGCCCGACGACGGATCGAAGACGACCGTCCGCTTGCGGTGCGGACGTTTCATCGCCCGAATGGAGGTCTCCCAATCCTGATAGCCGATGAGCAGATTGGAAAAGACGCAGAGCGCCCACGCGAACGGCCCGAGTACGAAGCTCGACCCGAAGCCGACGTGGAGGAAGTTGATGAGGACGAAGCCGATGCGCTTGAGCCAGAGCTTCGTGTCGAAGCCGAACACCGAGAGCTGCGGCAAGAGCGTGCAGAGCGGGATGGTCGCCTCGGCGGCGATGACCGTCACGGTCATGACCCGATAGAGCTGCGGCGGCACGTAGTAGCGCACGTGCGCGATGAGCGGCGTGACCATGCGATCGACCCACATGACGTAGTGGACCGCGGTCCAATCCTTCTTCCACGCGGGGCCGGTCTTATGAACGACGTTGAAGTAATAGACGGCCGCGATCTGGAGCGCGACGGCGATGCCGACGACGGAGATGAAGGGCTTGAGGGCGCGCTCATCGACGAGATCGCTGCGATCGTTGAGCTCGCCCGCGGTGCGCTCGCGCTTGCGCTTGAGGGACGCGAGCATCGCGTCGACGCTGAAGCGATCGCCCATCGGCGTGAACGCGCACCAGAGACACACGAGGCTCTGGACGACGTAGCCGCCGTTCTCGATGAGGAGCACGCGCCCGTTCATGCTCGTGACGATGAAGACCGAGAGGATCTGCGCGAGCTTGGTTCGGTAGCCGACGAAGAGGCAGACGTAGACGACGAGGATGACGGCCCAGAGACACCAGAGCTCGGGCGCGCTCGTGAAGGCGTGCAAGAACGAGAAGCCGTTCGCCTGCGGCTGCTTGAGGATGACGTAGGTCGGCAGCACCCCCGTGTCCGCGAACATGTGCTCCCAGTCCGCGGTCCGCCGGAACAAATCCATGATGAGGTAGAAGCCGAGCAAGAGGCGCGTGAACCCGAGCGTGCGCCGATCGAAGACGAGCCAGGAGTTGATCGCGAGGTTCTTGAACTCGATAAGTTGCTTACGAAGCCAGGTATTCATCGGGGGTGGCAGCGAGAAAGAGACCTCCCGCTCGGGTCGCGGCGATCGTACAACGGTGAGCGATGGATGCGGATTCGGACGAGCCTGAAGGCGACGAGCAGAGCGAGCCTGCAGAGACGCGTGAGCCGTCCGACGTTACGCAAGAGAGCGACCGAGGCGCCACCGCGGAGTCGCAAATCCTAGAAAAAACACAGGCGACTGAGGCTCCCTCAAACGCGCCCGAGAAGGACCTCGACGACGAAGACTCGGGTCAGATCCGGGTGGCGTTTGCGTTCGTCACGCTCGTCGCCGGCATCGTGTGCCTCGTGCCCAGGCAGTGGATGAGCGCCCTCGTCTTGTTCGGGCTGTCGCTCGGGATCACGGTCGTACACCGCGTGAAGAAGGCGCGCGCGCAGACCTCGAGCTGACGTTCTCAGGGCGCGGTGCTGCGCGGGAACGTGAGCGTGAAGGTCGTGCCCGTGCCCGGCGTGCTCTCGACGTCGACCGTGCCGTGGTTGTCCTCGACCACGTTGCGCACGCTGAGCAGGCCGAGGCCCGTGCCGTTCGGCTTCGTCGAGTAGAACGGCTGAAAGATGTGGTCGCGCTCGGCCTCGCTGATGCCGTGGCCCTCGTCGGAGATCTCGACGCGGACCGACTGCTCGTCGGCGTGCGTGCGCAGCGCGATCTGCCCACCCGCCGGCATGGCGTCGCGGCTGTTGGTCATGAGGTTGATGATGGCGCGCATGAGATCGATGGGATCGGCCTCGATGGTGGCGCCGTCGGCCTCGCAAGAGAGGACGACCGCGACCTCGGGACCCGCGATCGTCTTGAGGAGCGGCAAGGCATCGCGCAGGAGCGAATCGACCTCGAGGATCTCGCGCGCGCCTGGCTGGCCGATGGAGGTGCCGAGCAGCTTGCGAGCGAGCGCGGCGCCGTGCTCCGCGGCGTCGAGGATGATCTTCACGCGCTCGACCGCGCGCGGATCGCTCGCGAGCATGGTCTTCAGCTGGGCGGCGCACATGAGGATGGGCGCGACGGCGTTGTTCAGATCGTGAGCGATGTGCCGAGCGACGATGCCCACCGACGCGAGGTGCTCGGCGCGGAGCAGGAAGTTCTCCTGCGCGAGCGCGATCTTCTTCGAGCGTGCGCGATCGGCCTCCTCGAAATAGAGCGCCACCATGTCCGCGACGCTCGCGGCGAAGTCGACCTCGCGCGTGGTCCAGACGCGCATCGGCCCGATGTGCTCGTGGCAGACGACGCCGAAGAGCGCGCCTTGCCGATAGATCGGCGCGTCGAGCATCGACGTGATGCCGAGCGGCTCGAGGTAACTCGGCACCATGTCGCGGGAGGCCGCGTGCGTGCGCGCGTCGTCCATCACGACGGCGCGGCTCGACGCGATTTGCTCGAAATAGACCGGGTATTGCGAGGCCTCGATCGATATCTCGGGCCGGGTGTGCCGCTCGGCTCCGAGCTCGTAGAGCAGGTGCACACCGAGCACGCGCTGCGACGGATCGAAGAGCCAGATGCTCACGCGCTCGACGTGGAGCTCTTGCGCGGAGAGGCGCGTCGCGACCTCGAGGATGCGATCGAGGCGCTCGGCCTCGTCGACGTCGAGCCGTGCGAGCCTGAGCCGAGTGGCCAGGAAGGGCGCCCCAGCCTCGAAAACCGCGCGCGAGATCGGTCCGCCCACGCCCGAGATTCTAGCGCCGACGCTCGACGGTCCGCGCAAGGTCATTCGCTCGGCTTGTTGTTTTCTCCCGATTGTTCGCGCGACGCCGGCAGCGGCGCCACGAGCAAGAGCGGCGGTCGCGCGTAGCGCGCTCGGATCCGATTGATGCCCGAGATCACGAGCGGCCGCGACACGAGCGCTCGCTCGAAGCGGCGCTTGCCGGGGATGTCCATCAAGACCAAGCCGACGAAAATAGTCAGCAGCCCTTGACCAGGCACGCCCGGCAGCGACATCACGAGCCCGACGAAGATCAGAACGACCCCGAGCAGGTTGCGCGCGAGCCGCATCGCGAACGATCGATTCGGGTCGGCGGTTCCCTCGCGGGTGAAGTAGTCCGCGGGGAGGCGCACGACGAGCGCGATGGCCGCGCCGGCGCTGACGACGATCGAGAGCAGGCTGATGGCGACCGCGATGACGATGCGGTGATGCGGCATCGCGGACGAACCTCAGGGGACGAGCACGGTGCCCACGCTGCCAGGCTCCTCGGCCTCGCGCAGCAGATCGCCTGCGCCGAGCTTGCCCACGATGTGGACCTGACCGACGCCGGCGCGCACCGCGCCGAAGGACTCCTCGAGCTTCGGGATCATGCCTTCTTTTACGGCGCCGCTCTCGATCAGGGCGCGGCCCTCGGCGAGGGAGAGGCGCGCGATGCGGCTCGACGGATCGGCGACGTCACGCAGGACGCCGCGCACGTCGCTGACGAGCAGCAAGCTGCGTGCGCCGAGCGCGACCGCGACCTGCGTCGCGACGATGTCCGCGTTGATGTTGAAGACCGCACCGTCGGCGCCGGCCCCGAGGCACGCGAGCACCGGCGTGTAGCCGTTCCCGGTGAGGAGCTCGAGCAGCGGTCGATCGACGCTCTTCACGTCGCCGACGAGCCCGAGATCGATCGGGTCGGGGCCCGCGCCGGAGTAAACCTTGGGCGGGCGCTTCTCCGCGGCGATCACGCGCGCGCTCGCGCCGTGCAACCCGATCGGGCGCGCGCCCGCTCGAACGAGCGCCGCGCAGAGATCGACGTTGAGATGGCCCGCGACGACCATCTTCATCACGTCGAGCGTCGCGGCGTCCGTCACGCGGCGCCCCGCGATCTTGATCGGCGTCTGCCCGAGCTTCTCCTGGAGCTTGGTCGCTTGCGGCCCGCCGCCGTGCACGAGGACGACGCGTACCGAGCGCGAGAGCGCGGCGACATCCGCGGCGATCGCCGGCAACTCGGCGCTCGCGATGACCTCGCCGCCGAGCTTGATGACGACGGTGTCGCTCACGGGAAGCCCCCTGGATCGCGGAGCGTGAGCGTCTCGTCGAGGCCGAGCACGAGGTTCATGTTCTGAACGCCCTGCCCAGCGCCGCCCTTGATGAGGTTGTCGATCGCGCTGAAGCACGCGAGCGTGCGCGTGCCGTCCTCGACGGGGCCGAGCTCGAAGCCGACCTCGGCGTAGTTCGATCCGCTCACCGCCGCGACCTCGGGCAGGCGGCTCTTCGGCGCGCGAACGAAGGGCTCGCCCTCGTACATGGCCGCGAAGGCCTCGGCGATTTGCTCCTTCGTCACGGAGGCCGCGACGCGCACGAAGCTCGTCGCGAAGATGCCGCGCGAGAGCGGGGCGCTCACGGGCACGAAGTGGAGCTTCACGTCCTTTGCGCCGACGCCCTCGAGGGTCTCGAGGATCTCGGGGACGTGCTGGTGCTTGAGCGGCTTGTACGTCTTCAGGTTCACCGCGCGCACGGGGTGGTGCGTGCCGGCCTGCGCTGCCGCGCCGCTCCCGCTCGACCCCGTGATGCCGACGGTCTCGATCGGACCGGTGAGCAGGCCGCGCTTTGCGATCGGCAGGAGGCCGAGCTCGATCGTCGTGGCGAAGCAACCGGGCGACGCGACGAGCCGAGCCTTGCGGATGGCGTCGCGGTTGATCTCGGGCAGGCCGTAGACCGCGGTCGAGAGGAGCTCGGGGTGCGGGTGCTTGGCCGCGTAGAAGGTCTCGTAGCTCGCGAGGTTCTTCAGGCGATAGTCGCCCGACAGATCGACGACCTTCGCGCCCTCGGCGAGGATGGGCGGCGCTGCGGCGGCGCTCACTTTGTGAGGCATCGCGAGCAGCACGACGTCCATCCCCTTCGCGGCCTCACCGGGAGTGAGGTTCTCGAACTTCAGATCGGTGAGGCCCTCGAGGTGAGGGTGAGCCTCACCGAGCGGTTGCCCGACGTAGTCGATGGAGGCGACACGGACGAGCTCGACCTCGGGGTGGATGAGCAGCCTGCGGATGATCTCCGCCGCGCCGTATCCACTCCCGCCACACACTGCGGCCTTGAATCGCTTCATGGTGCGCGGCTTACCACTCCGTCCGAGCCGCGCCCAGGCGCGAGCCGCGCGGATGATTTTGGAGCTAGGCTCCACGCTCGATGAACGCTCCCGACAAGGACAGGGCCGTCGTTTTCGACGCGCTGCGCGAGCGCATCGCCGGGCGCACCGAGCCCATGCTCGAGGACCTGCGCGAGCTCGTGGACATCAACTCGTACACCTCGAACAAGGCCGGGGGCGACCGCGTCGCCGAGATCCTCGCGGCCCGCGCGAGCGCGCTCGGACTCGAGGCTCGTCGCATCGCGAGCGAGAAGTTCGCGGACCACTGGGTCTTGTCGACGAAGCGCGCGGCCCACTCGGCCGAGGGCGCGGTCGTGCTCGTCGGCCACATCGACACGGTGTTCCCGCCCGGCTCGTTCGAGGGATTCCGTCGCGACGGCGCGCTCGTGCGCGGGCCCGGCGTCCTCGACATGAAGGGCGGCATCGTGATCATGCTCGAGGCGCTGCGCGCGCTCTCGGCCGTCGATTCCTTGGACAACGTTCAAGCAAGGATCGTCCTCGTCGGCGACGAGGAGGTCGGCTCCCCCGAGGGGCGCGGCGTCATCCAACGCGAGACCGCCGGGGCGAAGAGCGCTCTCGTTTTCGAAGCGGGCCGCGCGGCCGACAAGATCATCACGAGCCGCAAAGGCACGGGCTCGGGGCGCGCGATCGCGATCGGCAAAGCGGCGCACGCCGCGAACGGCCACAAGGACGGCGTCAACGCGATCTGGGCGCTCGCGAAGTTCATCGACAAGGCGCAGTCGCTCACCGACTACGCCCGCGGCGTGACCGTGAACGTCGGCGTAATCCAGGGCGGCGAGGCGAAGAACACCGTCCCCGATCGCTGCGAGTGTCAGCTCGATTTTCGGTTCGAGCGCATCTCCGACGCCGACGCGACCTACGCAGCGCTCAAGCAATTTGCGAGCGAGGCCGCAGCCGCGGTCGCGGGCTCGAGCATCGAGCTCAGCGGCGGGCCCGGGCGCATGCCGCTCGAGCGCACCGACGCGAACCTCGCGGTGTATCGGGCGTACGCGGAGCACGCGCGCGCCGCCGGGCTCGGTGGTGACGAGGCGCCGCTCATCGCGGGCGGCTCGGACGCGAGCTCCACCGCGGCGATCGGCATCCCTTCGATCGACGGGCTAGGCCCGCGCGGTTCGGGTTTTCACACGAAGGACGAGCTCATCGAGGTGGCGAGCCTCGAGCCCAAGGTCGAAGCGCTCGCGCGATATCTCTGGGATTTTGCTCGCGGCTGATCACGCATCGAGCTCGACCCGGCGGCGCGACCGGGGCGGGGCGCTGCCCATGTCGAGCGAGAGCAGCAGCGCGCTCGCGTTCGGCTGCTCGAGCGAGGGCGCGCGCTCGTTGGGCTCGTAGACGCGGGAGGTCACGCTCGAGGCGATGTCGACGAGCTCGCTTGGGGTGCCCCCAACGCGGAGGCCGCGACCACCTACGAGCTCGAGCTCGAGCGTGGGCAGACCACCCTCAATCGAAGGAGCCAAGAAGTGCGCCGCGACGATCGCGTCCCAGGTCGCGACCTGACCGTCATCGAGCCGAAGTCCGCGATCGTCGAGCAACGCTGCGCCGATTCGCTTTCCCCTCGCGAACTGCTCACGACGCGACGCGATCTCCGCGTCGGAGGGGCGAGAGCCAGCGAGACCCTCGAACACGATGCGCGCGAGCCGCCGGTGCACGCTCACGGCGGACAAGCTCACCTTGCCGAGGGAAAAGAGCACGAGCCGATGACGCGTCTCGATGCCGAGCCAGCGCGCGAACCACGCAGTCTGCTGGTTTCGCGGGAGCTCGGGCCAGCGTGTGAGGATGTTCGCTGGGTCGCTGTAAACGCCCAAGAGATCGCTCCAAGCGCATTCGAACCGCTGCGGCACGGTCCAATACGTCATCGACTCGCCACGCAGGCCGCGAGCGCTCGCGACGATGCGCGTCTGCGAGCGCGCGTGGCGCACGACGAGCGCGCCGAAGAAGGCCGCGGGCAAGAGCAGCGGGACCGCGAAGAGCCACGAGAGCGAACCGAGCCCGAGCGCACCGAGCACGAACGCTGCACCAGCGACCGAGAATGGCCACGCGTCGCTCGCGCTGCCCCTGCCCTCGACGATGACGATCTCGCTGGGCAGGTTCTCGCTCACCCCGCCACGGTATCAGCTGGCATCGAGCGGAGCGGGCGTGGGTTGAGCGAAGCGAGACTGGGGCTCCGTTCCTCAGGAGCCCGAGCCCGCGGAGCTCGTGGTGGCATCGGCGACGACCGCCCCAGCGACGACCTGGAATGTCGTAGTCGCGGTCTTCGCCGCGAAGCCCACCTCGTGGGTCGCGACGAGCGCCGCGAACCCGCGCGAACGCTGTCGCTCGAGGATGCGCTCGAGCGTCGCGAGACCGCCAGCGTCGAGCCCGTTGGTCGGCTCATCCATCACGAGGAGCGCCGGAGAGCCCGTGAGCGCGCTCGCGATCGCCACGCGTCGCCGTTGCCCCAAGCTGAGCGCGGAGAGTCGTTCGCGGAGCAAACGATCGACACCGAGCTCGACGATCTCCTCGGAGAAATCCGCGAGCGAGACCTCGCGCAGGGCGGCGACCACGTGAAGGAGCTCCTCGACCGAGAGGTGGTCCGGGAGCTCCGTCGCGTCGGGCGCGTACCCGATCGAGCGGAGCGCGCGGCTGCGTTCACGCGCGAGCGAAGCGCCTGCGACGACGATCGCGCCTGCGTCGGGCTCGAGCAGACCTGCGACGATCCGGAGGAGCGTCGATTTGCCGGAGCCGTTCTCGCCGCGGAGCACCGCGACGACACCGGGCTCGATCGCGAGCGACGCGGACTCGAGGACGATCTTGCCCTCGAAGCGCTTTCGCACGCCGTCGACCGAGAGGATGCACCCGTCGGGCTCGCGCGCGCCACCCCGCTTCGAAAAGGATAGCGGCACGTTCCGCGCGACGACGAGCCCCGCCCCGAGCGCGCCGAGGACCGCGATCGCGATCGCGCCGAGCATCGCGGAGAGCACCGTGACCGCGAGGATCGCCGCGAGCGCCCCGCCGAACACGCGCCCGCTCTCGTCGCGCGAAGCCCGCGTCTTGCGCGGCGCGCGGGACTGAACCTCGACCCCGACGACGAGCGCCGCGACCACGAACCCCATCAGCGGCGCCGAGAGCGCGAACGACGTGGACACGGGCACAGAGGCGCGAGCGCCGACGAACAACGCGACACCCAAGAGACCACCACACGCCCCGAGCGTGAGCACGCGCGCGAGCACACGCCGCTCTACGCGCGCACCACCCGAGCGAAGGATCACGTCGAGCCCGTCGTCAGCGTCGCGAACGACCCCCGCGAGCGCGAACATCGCGACCACGAGCGGCAGCGCCGCGACCCCGAAGAAGACCGCGCTCTCGCCGTCGGTGCCGAGGTGCCCGCCGTTCCGAACTGCGAGCGCTGCGAGCGCGCCGCCGACGAGCGCGCCGCTGAGGGCCGCGAGCGCGCGCACCCGCTCCACCCGCGCGAGCCTGAGCCCGTGCGCGAGCGCGAGCGCGACGACGAGCGAGCCGCGCACGCGTGCCCCCGAGCGAACGGCGCGCTCGGGTGCGTGGAGCCACGCCTCGTAGACTGCGCCGAGCAGCGCCGGCGTGAGCAAGAGCGCGAGCGCAGGGCGGGCGTCGAGCCCGATGACGAGCGAGCTACCGAGGAGCGCCGCACCCGACACGAGCGTCGTTCGCCCCGACGCTAACACTGCTGTAACTCCAGCACCGAGGACGACCGCGACGAGCGCCGCGCCCGCACCACGAGCTGCTCCCCAAAAGAGCACCGACGGGAGCTGCAGGAGCACAAGTAGTGAAACCACCGCTACGAAGCTGCGTAGGCGGGTGCGTGGCAGGGCCCGCAGAAAATCACCGCGTCGATCGGCCAGGACCAACCTGGCGAGCGGGGTCGCGATGAGGAACCACGCGGCAGCCGCGGCCACACGCAGCGGGAACGAGAGCGCGATAGCGCGCCCCACGTCGCTCGGCTGGACGCCAGTCGGGCCGAAGAGCACGGCCGCGCCGACGAGGAGCCCGATAAATACGGGCAGCGCGCGCGCAGCGGCGCGAGCACCCGCCGTCCTCGTCACGACGCCCAACACCGAAGGAGTGGTGTTCATCGGGCGCCGAACAACCGACCGCGCGTCGGCATTCCGCGCGCGAGAACACTGAGTCGCCCGGAGCGCCCGCGCTTCGGTGGTAAGAGGACCCCAATGGCAAAGATCAGCGAAGGCATGCAGGCTCCCCGGTTTGAACTGTCATCCACGACAGGAGAGCGCGTCTCGTTGAGCGCCCTTTTGGAGAAGGGCCCTGTGGTCGTCTTCTTCTATCCAAAAGACGACACTCCCGGCTGTACCAAGGAGGCCTGCACCTTCCGCGACTCGTATGAAGCCTTTCAGGCAGCGGGCGCGAGCGTCGTAGGCATCAGTTCGGACAGCACCAAGTCGCACCAGCGGTTCGCCGACAAACACGGCTTCCCCTTCTTGCTGCTCGCGGACGAGGGGGGCCGGGTCCGCTCGGAGTTCGGCGTGCCGAAGACGCTAGGCCTCATCGACGGCAGGTCGACGTATGTCATCGACAAGCAGGGCGTCGTGCGCGGGGTCTTTCACTCGCAGCTGCAGGTCACTCGCCACGCCCACGAGGCCCTCGAGACAGTGCGTTCTTTGGCGAAGGCCAGCTGACCAGCCACCGAGCCAGTCTGCAGGCAGCTCACAGACACAACATCCTTGAAAATCCAGGCGGCCGACAAGTGCCATTGTCGCACTCGAGCGGGCGGAGGCATTCCGAGGTACCGACGCAGGGCTCGCCGTCTTTATGTCGCGCGGTGCACCGGTTTTCGCTGCAATAGGCATCAAATTCACATAGCTGGCCCGATTCTCCGCACGGCTCGCCCAACTTCTTGATGACGATTGGCGCACAGTGACCGTCGGTACACGATCGGCCGCCCTTACAATCGGGGAACTCACTCGCGTCATCCCCGCAGCGCTCACCGGGGAGGGCGTCACGCCGGCACGTCCCCTGCCGGCACGAGTAAATGGGACCGCAAGACCGGCCCGAATCGTCGCAGGGCCAACCCTCTCTCCCCCAGTATTCGCATTTACCGCGCACACATTGGCCAGTTGAACATTCGCCGTTCGACTCGCAGCTCTCGTCGTAATTCTTCAGTTTGACGCACTTGCCATCGCACCCCCCCATGGGGGTATGGTTCGCGCAGACCCCCGTCTCACACTGGTAGTCCTCCTGACATTTTCCACCCACTGGCGTATCTCCGAGGGCCCAGTGACACTCCACCGGGTATCTTCCGGCGAAGTAGTCCTCAGCCGACATCTGCTCGAGAAGGCTCACGCACGTCTGCTGGGTTTCTCGCGGCGGAACCGCGGCCCAGGGCGCGCTCTTGCCGATCGACTCTTCAAGCACACTTACACAGTTTTCAAAGGAGCCGTGGGTCACGACAAGGACTTCGTTGTCGCGTTCGCGGAGCTTCGTACATTCCGCCATAGCTCGCCTTTTGACCAAGTCGGGGGAAAGACGGTTGACTGGCGCGCTGCTGCTCGCCTCGGGCTTGCTCGAGCTCTCCGACTTCACGGAGATGTTGCAAGCAGTCAGCGCCATCGCTGCCAATAGCGCCATCGCCGCGCCGTGAGCTGCCATTCGCGCAGGAAGCTGAAGGAGAACACTCATCCCTTCCTCAATGGCAATTCGCGCGCCAGCTACATTCGCGAAAGACCACGCTCGTTGAGCAAGAACGGCGCAGTTGCGCACGGCGCAGTGAGCAGACTATGCGCAGCGCCTCTACTTTGAGGACTGCCCACGCTCAGTGGAGACAACCGCAGAGCGGATCGTTCTTGTCGCAATAGCACTCAGACTCGAGCCGGAGCGCGACACCCGTCGTCGTCTTGGGTCCACGCTGGTTGTTGGTCTGTTGCGTTGAGCTTGGCCGTGCGCGCGCAGACGCCGACGCCGATGCACTCGCTACAGCCTTGCAAGGTAGCTCGACACTGGATGACGTAGCCGCCGTCGCTTGTGTAACTGACGCCATCGTAGGGACCGCTGCAACTGGCGCGGCCGACGCGGACGCTGACGGCACGACAGAATCCGCCGGGCCGGCGGGCCCATCCTCCGTCTCGGCTGAGCCGCACGCCGCGAGCAAGAGAGACGCTACAGTTATCATCGGCCGCGCGTCGTGCGCGAGTCGGCCGACGATGTCCCCCACCCCGTCCTTGAAGATGATCCGGTCGTTCGCGTCGCTCTCGAAGAACACGCAATAGTCGGGCTGGCCACTGTCGAAGAACGCCAGCGCCTCGGCGCGCGACATCTTCGAGAGGTCGAAGACATCGTGCCCGCAACCTCGGCAAAACACAGCGCCCGGCGTAGCGGAGGGCTCTGCCGACCGCGCGTCGAAGTCACAAGGCTGGAGGATCTCGAGGCGTCTCTTCATTGCGTGCCCCCCCACGCGCGACCCCTCCCTGTGGGGCGGAATAGCAGTCTACGCAATCGTCGAAGGACGTTCTTCCCTCGAGGTGGGGAGCCTCGTTGGAGACAGCCCAGTCGCGAGGAGCGCCCGAGCGCAGGGCTCGATGACTTCACGGATAGTCTCGACCGACAACACAGCTACGTCGTCGGGCGAATAGATGCCCCAACGCTGACATTCGCCGGCAAGCGCGCTCACCTGGCCAGCCCCGACGACGGTCGCGGACAGTCGCCCGAGCTCGTGTTCGAGGGCGGCACGCACGGCCTCTTGGTCCGCGCTCGCGAGCCAAGCGATCGTGCGCCACGCGAGCTCGGCGTGGCGCGCTTCATCCTCGGCCACCCTGCGGAGGATCTCTGCCATCGCAGGGGACGCCGCGCGCTCCGCCGCGCGAGCCAGACTCAGCGCGCCTATCGTCTCGTTCACGCAGCCGTCGCGGAACGTGGCGCGGGCGACCCCGTAAACATCTATAACATCGTTCAACGATGGAGCGCGGACGCGCCCGCGAGCGAGCCGCCGGCCGACCGCAGCGCCTGCGAAATAGCTCATGATCGCGGCGTGCTCGATCTCGTCGAGCGCCGCGCGTTGCGTGAGCGCGAGCAGCTCGTCGGGGGCGCCCAGTGCGACGAGCTCGAGCGTGAAGCGCGCGAACGAAGCGATGGACGCGTGCTCTGCAGCCGCGATCTCGACGTAAGACTGACTCAACATCTCACGCACTGGCTGCTCGAGGGCGGCAATGGCCGTCCCCACGCGATTGACTTGATCGGCGAGCGCTGCGTCGCTCGAGACGAACTGTGGCGTCTCATCCAGCCACTCGAATACGCTGTGCGTGGGCTCATCGTCGGGTGAGGCGCGCAGCGGCCTACCCTTCTCCGGGCATTTGCTGCCAGCCAGATAGCAGCATACGTCGGGGGTCGCCGCGCGCTTCTCTCGGGTGCCGCTCGGCGTGAATCCGCTCATCGTCCACGTGTCGCCAGTCTTCGGCGCGAGCTCGGGCGCACAGTGCTCGAAGGGTGCCTTCAGCGAGGAGACGCCAACGAGCGGCGCCACACAGACGGTCTGCGGGTCGCAGCCGACGAAGCCTGGCTCGCCCTCACCCACGAGCCCGATGGCTTGATCGTGGAAGTCAGGGCCAGAGTACATCTCTACTTGCTTATATTCGCTGAGGACGACCGAGTAAGTTACAACCGTGTCGGTATTGTCGATGTCACACGGGGTCGCTGCGCACACGACCGTCCCGTCGGGCGCTTTGACCGTCGCGCCGGCGGGCGTCGTGGACAGGTGCAGCCTGGGCTGCTTGGGGTGCGGGGACGCGTCGGTCGTCGGCGTCTCGCCCGAAGAGCTCGCGCAGCCCACACCGAGCACGGCTGGGCCCGCCGCCCCGAGGCCCATCGCGAGAAGAAAGCGAGCACGAATGCTTTGGATCACAGAAACCTCCCGTGCCGACGATAACTGCGCTTCCTCTTCAGGCTTACAGGTTCGAATCCCGCCCTGCAACTGGGCGCAACCCGTTGCGCCCAGTCGTACGAGCCGCGCCAAACAGCCCGTCTAGACGACAATCTCGCGGCTTTTTAACACCCAATCCGCGGCATGACGGTTGCCAAGGCCCGGGCGCGCTGCAATTCGCGCTGGAGGTCAGGATGAACCGTGGGTCGTTCGGAGTGCTGTTGTTGGTCGCTGCATCCAATCTTACTGGGTGTATGGCGGGAGACGTCGACTCGATCGAAGACGCCGAGGAGCTCGCGGACGAGGACGTCCAGGTCGCCAGCGACGAGCTCAGTGTCCTCCAATGGGGCGCCGATCAGTCCATCAGCAACGAATCCACCGCGGACGCACCCGTCATCGCGAACTATCGCGGAGCGATCCACCTCGTCCATACCGGCTCGAGTTCGAACAAGCTCTACCATCAGATCTTCAACGGCTCGAGCTGGTCACCATCCATCGAGATCCCCGAGCAGCGCAGCCGGTATCAGCCTGCGCTGGCCGCGCTGGGTGGCAAAGGCGACAGCCTCTTGCATATGGTGCATATGGGGGACACGAGCGACGATCTCTGGTGGTCCTATTATGACGGCGTCAGCTGGTCGAAGAACATACACCTGCCGTTCACCAGCATGATGCCGCCGGTCATGGCCAACTACGGCGGCAAGCTGCATCTTTTCGGCAACTACATGACGATTCAAGGTGACGCTCTGGTGCCGACGCTCTGGGAGGCCGAGTTCGACGGGGTCAATTGGGGCATCTGGCACGGCATCGAGACCTTCGTCGACGGCGCCGGCGTCGCCGCCCACAATGGAAAGCTCGTGCTCGTCACGCGCAACGGTACTTACCTATACATGAGCACTTCGACTGGCGGCGCCTGGACTATCCCAGTGCAACTCCTCGGGAAGCGAAGCAAGTCGGCGCCGGCCCTCGCGTCATTCGGTGGCGTCTTGCACATGACCCACCTCGGTGAGACCTCCAATCGGATCTGGTGGTCCACTTGGGACGGCGCGGCGTGGACGCAAGACGAGGCCATTGCCAATCAGGCGAGCCGCTTCGTCCCGTCGCTCGCGTCATTCGGCACCAAGCTGATGCAAGCGCACATCGGCGATACGAGCGACAAGATTTGGTGGTCAGTCTTCCAATGAGAGGTTCGCGGGGGGCTTGTCGACACGGCGCGACTTCGGAGACATTGCGCCTGTGCCATGGTGAATACGCGTCAAAGTGCGGTGGATCCGACGGGGCGCTTCCAGGCGACGGTGCAGCTGTCGGAGACGATCTACTCACACGACTTTCGCGAGCATGAGCGGCGGGCCCTCGAGCGAGCGCGCCGCGAGCGAGGCCCCGTTCGGATCCTTACTGCCAACAACGAGCTCCTGGCGACGCTCGAGCCACCACCGGAGAGTTGGACCTTCGGCGCTCAGCTCGAGTTCTCGTCGACGGGGGAGGAGCTCTTCGTCGCGATCCCAGATCAGCGGCGCATCAGCATCTTTGCGCACTCCGATGGAATTTGGGCGCAAAGGTCGGCAGTGGTCACGCGGCGTGTTCCTTGGCTCGAGCGCGCGTCGTTCGTGCTCCTCGACGACGACCATCTGTGGGACTCAGACCATCTCTTTCACCGCGCGGAGCCGCATTGGCGAGAGCGCGCCCGCTGCCCGAAGCCTCAAGCGGTCAGCGCGGGTCTCGACACGATCGTCTGCGGGCAGAGTCCAGTGGAGATCCGTTCGGGCGGCGCGTATGCGTGGCCCGAACGGACTGTCGTCTCACTCCCGAGGAATGCGTGGGCTACCGCCATCAGGCTCGACCCGGACGCTCGCGCGCTGTACTTCACTGTCGAGGGGGCGGAGCTCGCGCTCGATCGACGCCCTGGTGTGGGGTGGGTGCAGCGCTCGCCGTTCGAGCGACAGCACGCCGTGCAGATCGAGCAGCCGCTCCCGAGTCCAGACGACTTGATGAGAGCGGCGGAGACCGCCGTTCCCTGGGAGCTCGGAGTAGCCTATCCAGTCGGCACGTTCCTTTCGCATAAGCGCTTTGGGGTGGGGGTCGTCATGGCGCTCGACCCGCAGCGCGGCACGATGCGCGTGCGTTTTCATGAGGGCGAGCCTCGAACCTTCAAGGTCTGACGAAACGTGCGCCCCAGTCCCTTCACTCCAATTCTCCTGATGCGCGCGGCGGACATGACGATCAGTTCGAGTGACGTCCGCGTAGGCGCGTGTCTATGATGCCCGCCCTATGAAGGCGAAGGTCCTCGCAGTCGTCGCGGCGCTCGCTTCTCTCTTTTTCCTCGCGCGGCCCGCGAGCGCATATCGGGTTGCCACGCCGACTGACGAATTCAGCTTGGAGTTCGATGACGCCAAGTTCTGCATGCTGTTTCCCGCGGACGCCACCCCCGCGTGCGAGGGGGTAGACCCGAGCCGGACAGCGGCCCTGGTTCGAGCACAGGCCGCCGGAAAGGAGCCGCTCGCGCTGGCGAACCTGAGGAGCGATACGCCCGAGTCGGGGCTGGTGGTCTTGGTGCTGCGCTGGTCGAGTGAGGACGCCGAGTTCGGGTTGGACCCAATCAACGAGACTGTCGCACGCGACTTTGCCAAAGGCATCCGCGAGGGAGTCCAGAAGACGCCCAACGCACCGTTCACGTTCGCGGAGCCCGCAGTTCGAATGCTGAAGCACAATGAGCACGACGTCGGGCAAATCGATTTTGATGTCGTGCGCACGGACGCTACCGGCAAGGACGCGATCGTCGGTCGGTCGAGGATGTTGCTCGTCACCGCGGGGAAGAATCGATACATCCTCAACTTCACAGCCCGCGGCCACGCGATGGATGAGCTGGAGACCTCCACCGGCGCGCTGCTCGACAAGATGCAGGCAAAGCGGGCCGAACAAGCCGACCCATTCAAGCAAGGTGAGAAGGCCGGCAAGACTTACAGCCTCGTCATTATGTTCGGCGCCGCGGTGCTCGCGGTAGCGGGTTATCTACTCTGGCTGCGGCGTGACCGCGCGCGGAGGGACGCCCTGGCTGCCGCGATGCCCCGCAAGCCGCCTCGTCAGCGGCCCATGCGGCGGGGTTCGCAGGACAGAGACGAGGACAGCCCTGTCAGTTCTGACGACGACGATCGTCCCTGACAGCCCTCGCGAGGGCCCATGATTCACGCAGTCTTACTTGGTGATTCGATCTTCGACAATCGCAGCTACACGAAGGGTGAGCCCGACGTCGCGTCGCACCTCCGCGCGCTCATCCCGGATTGCGCGGTGACGCTCGTCGCTCGCGACGGAACCACGACCTACGACGTGGGCGCGCAGTTCGAGCGCGTCCCACCGAGCGCGACGCATCTCTTCTTGTCGCTCGGCGGGAACGACGCCCTGATGAACGCCGATCTTCTGAACCTCGAGGGTCGCTCGACAGCCGAAGCGCTCGATCTCTTCCGAGATCGGGTGGCAGCGTTCGAACTCTCCTACGGCCATGCGCTGGAGGCGCTGCTCGGACTCGGGCGCCGCACTACAGTGTGCACCATCTACGACGGCAACTTGCCGAGCCCTGAGCGGGAGCGCGCCGCGACCGCGCTCCGTTTGTTCAACGACGTTATATATTCAACAGCGTGGCGAACGGGCGCCTCGCTCTTGGAGCTCCGAGCCATTTGTAACGGGCCCTCGGACTACGCGAACCCCATCGAGCCCTCTGGTTCGGGGGGTCTCAAGATCGCCAAAGCCATTTCGCTAGCGCTCGACGACAAAAGACCTCTGGGCCCGCTGGTGACGCGCGAGCGCGCTGACTCCGCGGAGCACGGGCGCGACGACAGCCGGTGAGCCGCCCCGCGCGGTGGTGTCGCGTTGGATACTGTCCAGTCGGGCGCGCTCGACGAGCTGATGCCGCCGAAGCCCAGTGTCGCCGGGACGCAAGACGCGCCGCCAAGCGAGCATCGCGCGAACGACGAGCTCCCAATAGACGCGTGGGGCCGCGGTGCCCCGCGTGTTGAATGCGAGCTCGAGCTCCGTAATCAGGTGATCGGCGAAGCGGTCCTCGCCCCATATGCGTAGGAGCTCACGGTGACGCCGCTCGGCCCAGGTGAGTGCGTCGCCGACGGCGACACGGCAACCAAGCGGCAACCACGAGCGACCCCCTTCGAGGGGCACTGTCACGACCTCCGCCGCTATGGGGTATTCGGGGCGGATGCACACGGCGCTCCGGTCCACGCTTTCGACGACACCATCCACCGGCGCGAGCGGCGCGTGTTCGCCAGGCGTGGGCCGTACGTCGAGCATTCGCCGGAGCGCCTCGAACTGACCAAACCGCGCCACATTGTCGTCGACCCAATAGGTCGCGAGGAGTGTGCCGCGCTTCACGACTGCGCCGCTGTCGACGAAGGGTTGCGCCCCACGCGGGACCGCACCGCGATAGAGGAGCTCGCCCGACAGGGCGTGAAGCTCGATGACCACGTCACCTCGCAGCCCGCGATCGAACACCAAACACGCGAGCCCCGTCGACTCGTCGAGCGCCGAAATGACGGGCGCGCTGTAATGCACAGTCGCGCGCTGGCCAGGCAGCAGCCGCGCGCGCAGCGCGCTGAGCCGATTGTGGGGCTCGAGGAGCGCGGTCGCAGGAGCGATCGACGCGCCGTCCCGCACGAGCACGAGGTCCTGCACGGCCACGGCGATCTCCTCGAGCACGCGCTCGCCGTCGAGCACCTCGATCACGCCAGCGTGTGTGCACTGCCCTGCGACCGCGGGTCGCTCGGGGCACTCGATGATGGCGAGGTTCACATAGCGAATCGTTCCGCCCCCGATAGATTGCATATCGTCCCTCAACAGATGTGGAAGAAGCGGTCCTCGAACGACTCTGCGGCGCGTGCGATGGCCGCGGCCGCGCGCAAACCGATTGGCTCTCCCTCACAGAACCAGGTGAAGTCGACGGGGTCGAGGCCCGAGCACATCGCGCAAACGCCGCCTTCCGCCTCACAGAGGTGAGCTGCGCGAACGAGGACACTGGCGATCCCCGACTCCTCGATTGTCTCGGCCATGACCCGCGTGATGCGCGTACCAGCCTGAAGGACGAACGCGTCTGTTACAGGAATGTCATCGACGATAACGCGCCCCTCCAATCGTAGCGCATAGTGCGCTTCTCCATCGAAGCGCCTGATCGAGGAGCCGCGCCGAGAACCGCAGTCTCGCGTGACGATCCGGACCTCGCCGACGACCTGGATCAGGTCCTCGAGGAGGGCCACGGCCTCTTCGCGCCGAGCGGTCGCGCGAATGGCACGTGCCCGCTCGCTGGCAGCGCTCATCATGAGCTCGTGTGGGGTTTGCCCCGCTGCGAAGGAGCCTAGCGCGGGGACCTCATGAAACTCGGAAGACGGCTTCGCGACGAGACCCCGCATCGCTCGGAGCTCACGCTCGTCTTCCTGCGAAACACCGAGCGCACCGAGCGCGGGTGACGGCGCGCGGCGGACCTCGCGCTGCAGTCGGTCGGCCGCTTCCTGCCAAATGTCGACAGTTCGATTGTAGCGTTCGCCGTCAGTGAGGTAGCCGTCGTTGTACGAGGTCGCGACGGTCTCGACTTGTTTGCGAGCAGCGCGCAGGATCTCTCCCCGCTGCTCGACCCCGGACAGATCGCCGAGGGCGATGGACTGACCGGAGCGGTCCGCCACATACCTCCCCAAGAGCTCGAGCGCCTCGACGGCGCGCGCCGCGAGCTCGACGTGCTCGTCGCGTGCGACGAGGAGCAGCGCCTCGTCGAGGCGTGCCTTCTCCCACGGTCGGTTCGCGAGCCGTGCGCGAGCCGAGGGGGGCAAGCAAGCACACGCGAGGTAGCGCCCGACTGTCGTGACCTGCTTCTCGACGCGGATCGTGTCGTCGAGCCTCACCACTCCGAGCTCGAGCGCCTCGATGACGCGGTCGTGGTTTCGGAACGCGCGACCCGAGCCCTGAGGCCCGGCCCGCGTCGCGAGCCGCAGTCCGATCCACGCTGTCTCTGAAGGCCCGCTCCACGTGAGGGGCTCGATCGACTCGGGTGTTTTGGTGCGCCGCATGGCGATCGAGATCGCCACGGCTCACGCTGATTTGGAATCTTCCAACTCGGGCGACAAACCTGTATTCCTCGAGCTGTCAGTCGCCGCGGGCGAGCCTTGTAGACTAGCCGCCAGCGCAGCCGAACGAACACGGCGGAATCGCCAAGTCGACGGACGTCGCCTGCGGGAACGTGAACGTCGCGCTCGACATCGTGCCCTCGACGCCGCCGACATAGCCGAAGCACTCGTGGGTTGCTGGGTCACACTCGCAACCAGCGTCGCAGCCCGAATAGGGAGTAATGCTGACCGTATATTGCCCGTTCGCGGCGCCGATGATCCGCGAGCAGCTCGTGCCGCCGAGGTTGTCGGCGAAGCAGCTCGCTGGCATGGAGTCGGAGATCAGGCCCGTACCGGTCCACGTGGCCTCGACGGACTCACCGGGATTCAGCAAGAAGGCGAGGGGCGCGCAGGCGCCGCACTCGTACTGCGGCTGAGTCTGGAGGTCCTCACAGGTCTGAAGACAGCTGCCGTCGAAGTTGTATGTCGCGCTGGTACCGGAGTTCGAAACAAGGCCGTAAGCGAGGCCGTCGCAGCCGCCGGGCAGGTAGACGGGTACGAAATCGTCGTTGCGAATGCGGATGACGACCGAGCCCGTCGAGGGCTCGTCCTCGTATCCGGCGCAAGGGCCAGTCGAGCCGCCGGCGCCGCCCCCACCGCCCTCACCACCACCGCCGTTCACGGTGACGGAGCCCCCACAACCCGCGGTGATGACCAGCGCGCAAACCCAAAAGACGCTACGGCACTTCATTGAAGTCTCCAGTCGACCCGTGATCCAATATTGAAGCTCTCGAGCGAATCCTACAATTACCGTACCGTGGTCAGCGGGGCTCCGACACGACGGCCGAGCTCGACGCGGCAGTCGAGCCAGCGCGCACGACCATCGCCACGCACCCGCTAAGGACCGCCGCTGCGAAGCACCAGACGGACGCAAAACCTGCTTTGAAGAAGGCCCCCGTCAGCGCAAAACTCGCGATGGTCAACGCGGCGAGCACCCGAGTCCCGCGGACGGTCGAGAGCAACATCGGCGCGGTGACGACTGCCACATAGACGAACGGGACGAGCCGCTTCAACGGAGCGTCGACGTGAACGGCGTAATAGATATTGCCGTAGGCGATGCACGCGGAGCTCCACCGGAAGAGCGAGACCGCCATGAGATAGACGCCGAGGCCGATACCGACCGCGGCGAGGAGCGCCAGCCAGCGCCGGCGCGACGCGCGCGGCTCGAGGAGCAAGAGGGAGACTGGCACGTAGGCAGGCCAGACGAAGAGAGCAAAGAAGAGGAACGCCTGCGCGACTGCCGAGGGACTATTGTGAAAAGGCGCGCGGTCGAGGACCAGCCAAAGCGCGCCCTCGGCGGCCTGCTGGACCGCGAACAACAACGGAATAGCGGCGAGCGGCGCGTGACGGCGGGACGGCGCCCCGCGCACCGACCAGACCCCGATGGCGGCGAGCCCCGCAGCGGCCGTGAAGCTGGCTGTCGCCGAGAAGCACATCGGATCAGTCGGCGCGGAAGCAGTACGCCGGATTCTCGGTCGTCATCGACGCGCCGAACACGCGAGCCCAATAGGTGCCCGACGGTAGACCCGAGACGGTGACGGACTCGTTGTCGTCGCCCGAATACGAGCCGGAGAGATAATCCAGAGTCTGGCCGTCGTAGACCTCGAGCTCGAGGTCACCGTTCGCGTGGACGAACGTGGCAGTAGCGGTGAAGCCGGTCGTCATCTCGATCTTGAACCAATCGGCGTCGCCCGCGCAAATGCTCAAGTCGCAGTAGTCGACGCCCAGCGTGACGGGGCTGGCGTTGGGCGAGTGGTTGTTGGGCTCGAGCGGGTCGGAGGCGCAGCCGCATACACCGCAGTCGTCGCTGCAGGTCGAGCAGTCCTCGGTCGGGGGATCACAAGTCCCGTCACCACACATCATGCAAACACCGCAATCCGCGGGGCAGCTGTCGCAGGTCTCGTCCGGGTCGCAAGAGTCGTCCCCGCAGATGGAGTCGCAGGGACAGTCGCCGGGGCAGGTCTCACAAGTCTCGACCGCGCCGTCGCAGACGCTGTCACCACATTGCCCGCTCGAAGAGGTCGAGCCCCCGACACCCGGTTGCCCGCCGTTCGAAGTCGAGGTCCCGCCCTCACCACCCTGGGACGGGAGGCCGCCGGCCCCCGCGCTGTCGATCGGATCGGTGGAGACGCAGGCGGCGGTGAGGACCATTCCGATAACGAGAGACAAGCAAGCACCGCGAGACATCGTGTAGAACGTAATCCAAATAGCGTTGCGCGTCACCTCGCGATGGGGGCGTCGACGGCGCAGGTGAAGCGACCGAGTCCGTTCTCGGCCTCGGCCCAGAAGCGATATGGCGTGAACCAGAATCCGGCCTTCATCCCGTGGCTGGCCTTGCGCCAAGCGCCGACGGAGTAGCCGAAATCGCGTAGCGAGCGCTGGTCGATGCTGCCGCCGAGGAGCTCGAACCCGGTGTAGTCGAGCATGTAGTCGGACTGGATGAAGTCGTCGGTCACGAGGTATGCGGTTCGCCCGGATATGCCGTGGACCAGTGCGCCCGTGTTGCGGAAGTTCGTGTGGGTGTGATTGGCGCAGGGGTCGACGAGGATGCGATCCATGGGGACGCCGCCGTCACACGCAGCGAGGTGCATCAGCATGAAGGCCTCGACGACTTTGGCGTGGATGGCGCCGCCGCTGAACGAGACGAGCGGCGCGATCTTGGCGTGATAGGCGTCGGCGGCGCGGCGCGCGCGCAGGTTGTTGATGGTGAGGAGGAAGCGATCGCGCTCCGTGAGTGGCAGACAATCCATACCGGGTTTGAAGTCGAGCACGCGCGAGAGATCCTGCTGCGGAGCGCCGTACCCGAAGGTCCCGATTAGGGAATAAGGATAGACGGGCGGCACGGGCCCGATGGACTCGGCGTAGCTGCGCAGCGTGCGGCCGTTCGTCGCGGCGGCGAGCCGGCGCGTCTCCTCGGGCAGGTCGCAGGCGAGCTCGAGCGGGACCTTCTCGGTCGGCTCGTAATTGCCATTCGCGATACGCTCGTAAGTCTCCGCCCGCGCGAGGAGCCGGTCGCGCGTGTCGGCTCGCGGGTAGCCGCAGTCGTCCGGCGTCGGGCTCGTGCCGAGGATGCGGTTCGTCAGCGGCTCGTAGTCGACCTCGACGAAGCAGCCCTCGGGCGCGACTTCGGGATAAGAATAATGGAAGTTCGCGCGATCGTCGCTCGACGCATATTCCCAGTCGACGCACGCGGCGACGGGGTCGAAATCAGGCGGAGCGTATCCGCCGGGCGGGCCCAAGACCCGAGTCGGCGGGGTCGGCAGAGTCTCGTAGCAAGACGCCGCGACCGCGAGGCCGACCGCGAGAACCGGGAGACCCCAAATGCGCTTCACGGGCGAAACCCGATGTCTCCGAAGAAGGTGCGAATTCGGCGGAAGTACTCGCCCCTGTCGAAATGCACGACGTGGCTGCCCGGGAACCAGTGCAGGCGCGGCCTGTCCCAGTGGTCCCAGAGGAGCCGCGCGTGGCGCGGGGGCGCGAGCCGATCCCCGACGCCGCCGATGATGAACAGCCGCTCTCGCGGGAGCTTCGGCCGATAGGAGAGCGGCGCGCTCGGGGCGAGCATCGCCCGCGCCGTCCGAACATCTTTGCCAATTACGCCGAGCGCCCCGCGGACGACCGCCGCGATCGGCTGCCACTCGAGCACCAAGTCGGCGACGCTGACGACTGGCACGTTGGGGATCGCGAACGCGAGGCGCTCGTCGGCCGAGGCGAGGAGCGAGGTGGTGAGTCCGCCGAGGCTCATGCCGGTGACCCCGATCTGGGGGACACCGCTCGCAAACAGCCAATCCATGTAGATCCGTAGGTCGAAGACGGCCTGCGCGAGGGCCTCGTTGATCCGATTGGTGCCGCCCGAGAAGAAGCCGTGACCCGAGAACGGAGAGCCGGAGGGCTGGCGTCGCCCGTGAAAGGGCAGCGTCACGAGGAGCACGTCGAATCCCGATTTGTAGAGCCACGGAATGGCGAAGAACCACTCGTTGAAGTGGTAGAGATCGGCTGAAAACCCGTGGATCGCGATGACCACGGAGCGCGGCCCGTCCGAGTGGCGCCAGAGCCGCGCGTGCGCGCGGACATTGCCCTTCAGTGAGGCGTAGCGGCGCCGCTCGTTCGGATTGACGGCCATGAAGGGGCTGTCGAACCAAGCGTCCTCACAGGAGCCGTCCTTCGGTGAGAAGAGCGGCATTCGCGCTTTGGTCCGATAGACGCGTAGCGGGCGCGGCGGGCTTTCGAAGAACGCGCCCGCCGGGTCGGGTCGCGACATGAGCTCGGTGTAGAGCGCGCGATCCCGGAGGCCGCGGTACATGCCTACAGGATTGTAACCCATTGGGAGCGCGAGCGACCCGACGAGGCACGCGCCCAGCGTGCGCAGCCCGACATCCCCAGCGGCGGTCAATCCGACTTGGAGCTGTTCGCGGCGGCTGAGCTCGAAGGGCTCGGGCTCGGTGTAGAACCCGGTCGGGAGGTGCTCCCACCACGGCGCGGCGAGCCGGCGCTGGGGGACGCGCTCGCACGCCGCGAGCGCTCTGTCTGAGAAGCCCGCCGCGCTCGCCACATCACCCATGTCTTCGACGATACGCGGCTCGAGTCCCGTCCTCCAAGACTACGGCGCGCTCATCGCGGCGAGCTCGCGCTCGACCTCGGCGACGCGCGGATGTCCTTTGCCGAAGTGCTCCTCGAGGTCGAAGACGGCCACGCCATAGAGCTCTTTGGCGCGGGCTTTGTCCCCGAGTCGAAGCGCGGCGCGCGCCCGAAGCACGCTGATTTCGGCTTGGAGCGGGTGGGACGACGGATAGCCGATCGACGCGACGCGCGAGGCCTCGTCGAGATCGGACAGGGCGTCTTGGTCGTTGCCGACGCTGAGCAGGAAGCGCCCCGACGCGAGGCCGATACGCGCGAAGAGCGGGGAGTCTTGGCCTAACGCTGCGGTCACGACCTTGGTCGCGCGGACGAGGCAGTCGTACGCGCCCGTCTTGTCACCGGACGCCTGCAGGTCGGTCGCGAGCTCGAGCAGATAGGGCACGATGCGCACGTCGTCGGCCGCGAACGCCTTCTCGATCGCGGTCACGGCGTCTCGCAATCGGCCAATCGCGTCTTTTGTCTTGCCCCTCGCGCGCGCGACCGCCGCGAGCCCATCGAGGGACGCCGCGAGGTCGGGGTGATCGATGAGGATCCCGTGTTTGCGACCGCTCTCCGATCGCTGAAAGAGCTCCTCGGCCGCGTCGACGTGGCCGAGCGCGAGCTCGACACGACCGAGCGCATCGAGCGCGCGAGCGTCGGCTGCGCGACCGACCGCGAGGAACTTCTTGTAGACGCGCAGAGCCTCGGTGAGCTGCGTCTTCGCGTCCTCGAGCTTGCCCGCTGCGGCGAGCGCGAGGCCGTGGATCTCGCGGGCGTGCGCTGTCGCGGGCGCGAGCTCGCCGAAGTTCTCGACGGCCGAATAAAGGGCGCGCTCGGAGTCGATGAGCGCGCCGTCGGGCTCCTCGAGATCGATCGCGAGCAGGGCGCGCTCTTGGCGTGCGCGCGCGGTGAGCGGATGGGTCGCGCCGAAGCGCGCTTCGCGGAGCGACACAGCGAGCGCGATCGCGTCCTCGGCGAGCTTCGGGAAGCCCGCCTGGCGTTGGACCTCGGCCTGCGTGAGCGCGACCGATGCGGCGAGCTCGGTGAGCCCCGGCTGGTCTTTTGCGCGCTCGGCCGCTGCGCGCAGCCAACGTTCTGCGTCGTCGGGGTGAAACCGATCGAGCCCGACCACCGCGCCCAAGAGCGCGGACGCAGCGAGCTCGTCGGGGACGTCGTTCGCGCCGCGCGCAGCCTCGACCGCTTGGGTGAGGAGTCGCTCGCTCGCCTCCCAGTCGCGCCGCAGGCGCGCGTGAGCACCGATCGCGAAGAGGCAGAACGCACGCGTCGGCCCGTGATCGAGCGACGCGACGTCGCGCTCGAGCTGCTCGGAGAGCGTGTCGGCGTCGATCGCGTCACCGAGCTCCGTGAGCGCGAGGACGCGAGCCGCGTCGGTCGCCATGCGCTCGGCGCGACCGCGGCTCGCTTGGGACGGGGGAGCGGGCACCCAGCGCAGCGTGTCGTCCGACGCGCAAGCGGCGGGGTCGGGGAGCGACGCGCCGAGGTCGAGCGCGGTTCCAATTTTGTAACTATCGATCGGGTCGACGACCGTCACGAGCGCCTCGAAGCGCCGCAAGCGATCGCTCATGCACGTGGAGAAAGCCTCGGGATCTACGCCGGCTGCGAGCGCAGGTTCGGGCCCCTCGCACCGCGCGCGCTTCGTCGTCTCCCAGGTGTCGGTGAAGGCATCGAAGCGCGCCGTGAGCCGCGCGCTGGCGTTCACGTCCTCGGCGAGGAGGTGCTTCACGGTGAACTTCGAGCGCCGGTCCGAGGTCCAGACGTCGCGGGCTCCGCGCACGAGCGCCGCGCAGCGCGCGGGGGCCGCGCTCGTCGCGGTCGGGATCGTAGGCGCCGGCCCGAGGCCGCGCGCGAGCGCGGTCGGTCGAGAGGTGCGCCCGACGGAGAGGGCGGTGACCCCGGCGATCGTTGCTGCTCCAACGATCGCGAGCGCCCCGAGCGCGGCGAGCCTGCGGCCGCGCCCGTGATCCCTCTCGAGCTCCGCGAGCACGGCTTCCATCGACGGGAACCGCGCCGCAGGATCGAGCGCGAGGATGCGGAGGAAGAGCTGCCGCTGCCAGCGAGGCGCGGTCGCGGGCGGCGGCACCACGCGACCCGCGAGCACGTTCGACATGAGCTCGCGCAGCGTGCGGCCCTCGAACGGACGTCGACCGTAGAGCGCCTCGTAGAGCGACACGCCGAACGCGAACTGATCGGCGCGCGCGTCGGCGACCGCGCCGCGCAGCTGCTCGGGCGCCATGTACGCGGGCGTCCCGACGATCGCGCCGGGAGCCGTTCTGCCGAGCGGACGCGTGGGCCCCTCGACGTCGAGCTCGAGGAGCGCGGGGTCCTCGAGCGGGGCACGGAGCGGCCGCGCGAGCCCGAAGTCCGTCACGCGCGCGCGCCCGTCCGCGCCGACGAGGACGTTGTCGGGCTTGAAGTCACGGTGCACGAGCCCGACGCCGTGCGCGGCCGCGAGCCCGCGCCCTGCCTGCACGAAGGCTCCGAGGATCTCTCGCTCCGAGCGCGCAGCTTGCTTCGTCGAGCGCGCAGCCGAGCCGATCGCGAGCCACTGCGCGAGCGTCATGCCCTCGACGAGCTCCATCGCGACGAAGAGCTGGCCGTCCTCTTCACCGACGTCGTAGACCGCGACGACGTTCGGGTGCGCGAGCTTCGCCATGGCCTGCGCCTCGAGGAGGAGGCGCGCGCGCTGCTCCGACGCCGAGGCGTGCTCGTCGTGGAAGAGGCGCTTGTAAGCGACCTTGCGATTGAGCTGCGCGTCGAACGCGACGAAGACGGCGCCCATGCCGCCCTCGCCGATCTTGTCGAGCACGCGGTAGCGTCTGCCGTGCGCGATCGGGCGACTGCTCGCGCCCGGGAACGCCATGTCGGCGGGGCGCGTCGCTTCGATCGCGTGGTCCGCGACCAAGACCGCGGACGGCCCGAGCTGGCTCGGCCCGTACACGCGCATGAGCTCCGCGGCCGTCGATGCGCAGTCGGCGCACTCGTCGAAGTGGGTCAGGAGCGCGGCGCGATCCCTCGCGCTCGCTCGACCTGACGCGAACGCATCGAGGAGCTCAGGATCGGGACAGCTCGACACGATGCCTCACCAGAGCGCGTGCGGACCGAGGACGCCGCCGGGCACCATCGCGTCGGGGCCACCCTGCTTCTTCACGTCGACGGTGCCGTCCGGCTTGATGCTGCGCGCGAAGGTCACCGTGCGATTGGAGTTCGGCGCGCCGTTCTCGAGCTCGGCGATCGTCTGCGGGATCTCGAGCGTGCAGCGCGGCGCGCGCGGCTTCGACCCGAGCAAACAGAAGAGCTCCATCGTCGAGCGCACGGTCTTGCCGGTCTCGGTCGACGTCCGATCGAAAACGAAGCTCGCGAGATCCGGGTCGGACTTCACGGGGGTGAGGATCTTCTTCGCCTCGACGTCGCCGAGGACCGAGGTCACGGGGCGAAGCCTGCCGCGGACGTCCGCGAGCACCCAGAGCGCGCTCTCGGCGCCTGCGCTGACGCGCACGATGTCGAGGAGCGGCGTCCCCTCCGAGGCGAACTCGACGTCGACGCGGCCGCAGCTCCCGTCCTCGGTCGTCGGCAGGCCGAAGCGATCGCGCGCAGCGACGAGACACTCGCAAGCGAGGATCTCGGTCGCGAAGTTCTGCGCGCAGATCGGGGGCGGCCCCGAGGGCGCTGCGCCACCGCCCGCGGCGCTCTTCGCTGCGCTCGCGATCGCGCTCGACGTCGCTGCGGCCGCCGCGACAGCCTCGCCGCCGATGGACTCGAGGCGGCGCCGGACCGTATCGTTTGGCCTCAAACGAATCGACGCCGCGTAGTCGGCCTTCGCGGCGTCGAGGTCCTTCCTCGCCTCGCGGACGCGCCCGCGGTTGTAGAGCATCATCGCGCGCACGTTGGGGTCGACGACCATAGCGAGCCCCTTCTCGGTGGCGGCGAGCGACGCGTCGAGCTCACCCGCGTTGAGCGCTGCCCAGCCGAGCTCCGCGTGGGCCATCGCGGCGACGCTGCCCTCACCGCCGAGCACCTCGACGGCCTCGTTGAAGGCCGCCATGGCCTCGGCCCACTTGCCGTCCTTCGAAAGCTGGCGCCCCCGCGCGAGCGCGCGCGTGCCGCGCTTCGTCGGCGTCGAGGCCGAGGGCAGCGCCGAGGACGCTGTCACGGTGATCGCGGACGAGGTCGACGCCGCCGACGCCGAGGACGCGGCGCTCGACGACGCGCGCGGAGCTGCGTCCGAGCCACAGCCAATCATCGCGAGGACGAGGAGCGAGAGAAGACGGCCGCGCACGGGAGCGGGCGCATCATAGCGCACGGTGGCGAGAGCACCGCCCCGCCCAGGTCAACCGATCACGACGCCGAGGACCATCCCCTCGGTGGAGACGACGAAGAGCGCGTTGATCGCTGGGTAGCTGTACGCCATCGCTCCGTTGCCGTTCGGGACGGGGACGGTCTCGGCCGGCGCACCGAAGCGCGCGTCGAGGTCCGCCTTGTCGAAGATCGACAGGTCCGAGAGGACGTTGCTGTCGAATCGAAACATCGTGATTTTCCCGGCCTGCGTGCGAACGGCCCAGCCGGCAGGGTACTCGGTCCAGCCGCTGTCTCCCGGCGCGCCCGAGGGTGGCAGCGTGCTCGCGGCGCCACCC
Organism: Polyangiaceae bacterium; assembly: GCA_046351325.1. Classification (GTDB taxonomy): domain Bacteria; phylum Myxococcota_A; class Polyangia; order Polyangiales; family Polyangiaceae; genus Xiheicaenibacterium. The sequence continues at coordinate 241,629 of JAXLYR010000005.1, forward strand.
ATGATCGCGCCCTCGAAGACCAACCCAGCGAGTGGCTCGCCTTTCAGCGCGCGACCGAGGCTCGAGACGACGCTCGCAGGCGGGATAGGACCGCTCCGAATGATCACGAAGGACCAGGTGTATCGACCATCGGACTCGAAGGTCTGCTCACCCTCATAAGGCTTCGCCCCCTTCGCCTCGGCGCGATAATGGTAGGTCCCGGGTGGGACGCTCATCTTCGCCGTTTCCATCGCGGGGACGGTGAACGCCGCGTTCTTCGGGCCCATCAACGTTACTGTGATTGGCCGATTGACGGCGCTCGCGACGACGACCTCGGGCTCGCCAAGCCCGGCTACCTCTTCACGTTGGAAGGGCGTCTCGGGATTGGCAGGTGGCGCGCTCGAACCACCGCAACCCGCTAGCAAAAGACCTAGAACGACGAGCCCCGTCCGGATCATGGTCGACCTCCGCGGTCCAACGTAACCGGGATTCGCGACGAGGCGCCATCGATAGAGCCCTGATGGGCTCGACGCTCTAACATGCCGCCCCATGCGAGAAGGAAAGACGAGCACGACCGCCAATGTCGTGTCCCTCTTGAGAGCGCTCGCGAGCCTGCCCGATACTCCCTATCGCGCCGGCTCGGACCCTGTCGCTAGAGAGCTCCTGCCTCTGCCCTATTCCGCATTGCTCGACGCGGTCGCGCGGGCGCCGCTCCTCTTGGGTCCAGTGCGCCTCGCGAGCTTGGGTTTGCTCGATCACATCGCGCTCAGGACGGCTGCGATCGACCGAGAGATCGAGCTCGCGGCCGAGGCCGGTCTCGAGCAGCTCGTGGTCCTCGGCGCGGGGCTCGACGCGCGCGCGTTCCGACTCGATGCCCTCTCGCGCGCGACGGTCTTCGAGGTCGACTACCCCGCGACGCACGCGTTCAAACGAGAGCGCAGCCGCTCGCTCGAGCCGCGCTGCCGCGAGCTTCGAGCCGTCGCTGTCGACTTTGCGCGAGACTCGCTTGCGGAGCGCCTCGCCCAGGCTGGCCACGAGACCGAGCGGCCGACAATCTGGGTTTGGGAGGGGGTGACTCCCTATTTGCCAATCCCGGCCATCCAATCGACCCTGAGCGTCGTCGGCGAGCGGTCGGCGAGCGGCAGCGTGCTCTGCGTGACCTACATCACACCGGAGCTCGCGGCCGTCCCCATCGTCCCGCACGCCCTCATGCGGCTCGCCTTCGACATCATCGGCGAGCCGATCGAGGGCATCCTCTCCGAGGACCAAATGACGACGCTGCTCGGGGCCGCCGGGTTCCGCGTCCAACGCGACACGGGCTCGCGCGCGTGGGCCGCGGACTTCAAGCGCGGCCGGCTGTCTCGCATCCAGATCCTCGAACAGCTGGCCGTGGCCGTGCGCTCATGACTCGGCTGCACCTCAATTGAGGTGTACGCCACACCGGTAGAAGCTGCTCGTCACGTTCGGGTCGTGCGCCGACGTCGCGCGCACCTTGAAAATGAGCTGCGAGACGCCGTTCGGCAGATTGACGTAATTGGAGGCGGAGTTCGAGATTGCGCCCTCGTTCGCCCCGACGAGCAACGTATCCGCCGAGGTGTTCGGGTCGGTATATCGGAGCTCCGCGCGGAAGCCGCGCAGCCCCGAACCCGAGCGCTGCGCAGTGCAAGCGAACGCCGCTTGCGTGAAGCCGGTCGTGTCCACGAGGAAGTGGTCGACGTCCGCATCGGGGGCCAAATCTCCCTCGACATAATAGGAAGCCCCCGACGCGAGGAGCGTCTCGGCGCCCGCGGGCGTGTCGTTGCCGAGCTCGTCGAGCTCGAGCGGGTTGCTCGTCGATTGACCGTGCATGAAGAAGTAGAAGTCGTTCGCGCCCAATGTGCTGTTGGCCGGTCGCTCGACCCAGAGCAAATAGGTCTTCGAGAAGTCGAGGGCCGGCGACAGCTGCGCCGAGCCCGTGTAGTTCTTGCCGTCAATCAGCGCGATTGGGGTGTTGGTCGCGTCGGCCGCGTCAGTCAAATACATACGCCCCAGCTTGGTCGTCGACCCGTTGCCGCTCACACCCGACGGCAGCGTATATTCGCTGACGATCGAGCGCTCGTTGGGCCCCGGAGAGACGGCGTCCGCCGGGATCTGGAGGCTGAAGACATCGGAGTCCGTGTCCGTGTCGAAGAAGCCATAGACGAGGCTCAAGTAATATTGGCCGGCGCCGGCGCTGGCGAACGTGATTGGCGTGTTGGCTTGGGACTCGACGCTCTCGACGATTCCGTCCATCGCCGGGTCGAGGTCGGTCAGGATTAGACTGTAGTCGACGTTGCTCTTGTCAGCCGTGCCGGCGCAGTTCGACGTCGACGAGCTGGACCAGCACTCGGTGACACGAATGTAATACTTCCCATCGGCGGGGAGCACGGTCAGGAGCTCACTGTCATTGGAGGAAGAGGGCACGCGATCATTGTTCGCGGCGATCTGGTTCTCGCCCTCGTCGAAGAGCGTAATGACCGTGTCGATGGTGTCCGCGTCGAACGGGAGCGCCGTCCCCTGAGCCTCGATTGCGATGTAGACGGCCTGCCCCTTGGTGCCTTGAAACGTGTAGAAATCGACATCACCGGTTGGGTCGAGGCTGTCGTCGAGCTGGGAGTTCAGATCGATTGTGTTGGCGCCCTCGAACGTGTCGTCGGTGGGTGTGGCGCCCCCGGTCGACGACGTACTGGTTACCGTCGTGTTCGTCGTCGTCACGCTCGACGACGACGTCGACGGGTCGCCGCCGCTGCCCGAACCGCCGACGCCGCCGGCGCCGCCGGTCGCGTCATCCCCGCAGGCCGAGAGCGCGGCGGCACCGAATACTAGAAATAGAGACGTCTTCGCGATTGAGCTGCGACCCATGCAAACCTCCCGCGTGGAGGTTACCCGAGAGGGCTCAAGACCGATAGGCGCCCAGGTCGACGTGGCGAATCTGAGCGAATTCGCGGCGCAGCTCAGCGCGGAAGTCGGGGTGCGCGAGGTCGATGAGCGCCTGAGCGCGCTGGCAGAGCGTCAAGCCGTGCAGATTGCGAGCGCCGAACTCCGTCACGACCCAATGGAGGTGGCCGCGGGTCGTGACCACGCCGGCGCCGTGCTTGAGCGAGGGGGCGATGCGCGAGATCGTGCCGTTCGAGGCAGTCGACGGGAGCGCGATGATCGCTTTGCCACCGCGAGAGAGCGCGGCGCCACGAATGAAGTCCATTTGGCCGCCGATCCCCGAGAATATGCGGTGCCCCACGGAGTCCGCGCACACCTGGCCGCTGAGATCGATCTCGAGCGCCGAGTTGATTGCTGTCATCTTGTCGAGCTTGCGGATGAGGCTCGTGTCGTTCGTGCGGTGACAGGGGTGAAACTCGACGAGCTGATTGTCGTCGACATGGTCATAGAGCTTCTGACTACCCATTACGAAGCTGGTCACGGTGCGCCCCGGATGAACCGACTTATGCCGGTTCGTGACCACGCGAGCCTCGAGGAGCGGCACGAGTCCATCGGAGAACATCTCGGTATGAATGCCGAGATCGACCTTGTTGCCGAGCTTCAAGAGCACGGCATCCGGAATGGCGCCGATACCCATTTGGAGCGTGGCGCCGTCGGGGATGAGGTCGGCGACGAGCTCGCCGATCTGTGACTCGACCGGACCGATGAAAGGCGGTTCGTGGCTCGGCAGCGGTCGACTCGAGCGCACGAACGCGGTGACCTGACTCATGTGGACCACGTTCGCGCCGTGCGTTCTAGGCATCCGGTCGTTGACCTCCGCGAGCACGACCTTCGCCGCTTCGACCGCGGCGCGCGCGGCATCACACGAGGTGCCGAGCGTCATATTGCCATGTCGATCGGGCGGAGAGACCTGAACGATCGCGACGTCCAGCGGCAGGACTTTCTCGATGAAGAGCAGCGGGATGTCCGAGAGGAAAATCGGCATGAACTCGGCGCGGCCTGCGTCGACCGCGGCCCGCGCGTTCGGCCCGGTGAAGAACGAGACGGACCGAATGCGGCTCTCCATTCCAGGCTTGAACAGGGCGAGATCGCCGGCCAGATGGAGATGGTAGAGGCGAGTGTCTTCGAGGTCGGTGCGTGCGGCGAGCGCCTCGAGCAAGGGGATGGGGGTCGCCGCTGCTCCGTGCGCGAAGATGGTGTTGCCGCTCTTCACGAACTTCACGACGTCCGCGGCGCTTCCTTCGAATGGTTGATGGGCCATAGGGCGCCACGTTATCGCCCGTCACTCACCTACGCAAAGGCCGCATGAGAACGCAATGGATGCATTGACCGCGTTGCCGAGTGAGCCTGCGCGACAGGCGCTCCAGCCGCTTTTGGGTTCTGCACGCAGAGCCGCCGAGAGCACGGAACGGCGCGGCATTTGCCACGCTGAAGGCATGCAGCCCGTCATGGTCCACACGCGGCGCTTCCTGGACTCCGAGGGACGCATCCGCGTTGAAGAGGTCGTGCAATGCCGGGAGAAGAGCCGGCTCCGGAACGCGGAGGCCTGCCTCACCTGCCTCCACGGTTCGGGCATCGTCTACGACGAAGTCCTCGAGGCCGACGTCGTCCGCTGCAACCACCCGTCACCCAGCGAGATCGCGATCGTCCCGCGAGGCTTCATCGAAGAGGGCTCCCTCGACGGTCTGCACAACATGCCCGTTGGAGACATCTGCACACGGGACATCGTTTGTGTCGAGCCGACGACTCCATTGCCCGCTTTGCGCGAGGCCTTTTCGGATTATGCGGTTGGGGCGATTCCCGTGCTCGAGAACCCCTCACGCGCGGTCGGCATCGTTTCTCCCGTTGATTTGCTCATCCATCGCAAGGGTGCACACGCGGCGCGCGACGTGATGACTGCCGACCCGATGATCGTGGAGGACACGATGTCCGCGAGTCGGGCCGCTGCGGTCATGGCCTACGAGGGGATTCATCACCTGCTCGTTCGCGATGCGTCGACGGCGGTCGCCGGAATCCTCTCATCGCTCGACGTGCTGCGCGTCCTCGCCCAAAAAGCAGGTGCGATCGTGCCTCGCAGAACGGCCCGTCAGCGTCGTTGACGCGTTGACGAGCGCCCCGCGGGGCTACAAGTTCCGGGCCATGAATCGTTGGTGGTCGCTCGGCCGACTGGGTGGCGTTCCGGTGCGCGTGCATTGGAGCATCGTGCTCGGCGCGCTGATTTTCACGAGCTTCCGCCTCGCTCCCGGTGCCTGGCTGGGCTTCTTGGTCATCATCCTCGCGCACGAGCTCGGCCACGCGGCGGTGGTGCGGTGGACTCGCCAACGCGTGCTCGGCATCGACATCCACGCGCTCGGCGGCGAGTGTCGCTGGTATGGGAACGCGACGCCGCTCCAGCGCTCCGCCATCGCGTGGGGCGGTGTTTGGGCGCAGCTCGCGCTCTTCGTGGCGGCTATCCCGGTGATGGTCCTCTTCGGCGCGAGACTCGGGTCTTTCGGATATGACCTCTTCTATCAGCTCACGTGGGGCAGCCTCTGGCTGGCGGCGCTGAACCTGGTGCCGGTGCGCCCGCTCGACGGCGTAGAAGCCTGGAAATTGCCTGGTTTGCTGCGCGAGCGTTCGCGCCTGCGCGCGGCCTCGAGGCCGAAGCAGATCAAGGGCTCTACGTCCAAAGGCCAACCCGCCCCCGAGTTGCCGCCCGAGCTCCGCGAAGTGTTCGCGAACCTCGCCAAAGAGGCCAGGGACGCGCGGCGCGGCCGGCCGTGAAATAGCCAGTCTTCAGGGCAGAACATCATCCGCGGGGGGAGATTGGCCGCGGCTCAGCGCTTCGAATAGGGCCTTCTCACGCGGCAAGAGGAAGCCGTCTTGGGCGATCGCCGCGAGCCCGCCAAAACCGGCTGTCTCCAATAGGCGAGAGGCAGTCTGGATGAGCTCCGGCCCGCCGGTGCGACGGTGATAGAGGAGCACGAGCTGCTTCAAATAGTAGCTCGCGATGGCTTGTTCCTCGGCGGCGGACAAGCCAATTGCAGCCGACTCGCGGACCAGCGCTGCGATCGTCTCGCTGGGCGCCATTTGGGCCTCCCATAGACGCCACGCGAGCGGAGCGAACACCTCGTACACGCGGGCGAAGCGCGAGGAGGAGAGCTCGGGCGTCGTGGAAAGATCCAACGTGTAGCGCGCCGACCAGGGTCGCGCGTTGTCGTGCGCGTGCACGAGCTCGTGCATGACGTCGATGAGGGTGTCGAGCCCGAACTGGTCAGTCAGCGCGATGGCGTCGGCGCGCGTCGCGGGCGACACGAGCAGCGCAGTCAATTGGGGAGTTCGACCGAGCGAGGTCTTGGCAGTTCGGGCCATCTCGAGGACGAGCTCTCTACCCTCTTCGACGAAGAGGAGGAGCCAGCCACGACCCAGCGAGCGATCGGCGATGCGCTCGAGTTGGCGCTGGCGAGCCTTGTCGGGGAGCTTGCTGAGCTCGCGGAGCGCGTGCGCTGCCCGGTTGCGCTCGCGCGCCGCGGATTGGGTCGCTCGACGCGCGACGTCGCTCTTGCCCGCGAGCGAGAACAAGAGCCCAGCGCGCTGGTAGAGCGCGACCAAGCAAGCCTCCTCCACGACGGCGCCCGCGGGGTCGTCGGTCTCCTGGATGCGCGCGCCCTCGACGCCCTGGATGAGCGTGACGAGTCGCTCGAGCTCGGTCGGCTGCGGCTCGCGTACGAGCTCGACCTGTTCGAGGCCACCCGCGACGATCGCGGTCGCGCTCGGCGGGTCGAGCCACGCGAGCGCGACATAAGGAGCGCAAGGTCGTGGGTCCTGACGACGCTGGCCACGACCCTGTCGTTCCTCGGTCGGACTCGTCTCTTCCCCTTTGGCGGGTCGCGTAAAAGCCGAAGAGGCAAAGAGCGGCAAGGTGCCCGAAAACCGGTCTCGGTTTGCCGGATAGCCGCCCGCGAGCGTCGCAGTCTTGGGCAAGCTCGCGTCGTCGACGAGCCCGACGGGGGGCGCATTGGTTACACGATTGTCCGCAACGGAAGCCTGGTGCGCGCGCTCCCAAACATCGACGAGCTCCACGGCGGCGAACTCCGAGCCGCCCGCAGAGGCCGGCAATCCGGTCATCAAGTCGATAGTCGCGCCCGGCTCTTTCGTATTTGGCTCAGGAGCCAAGACGGGGGCTAAATGGGTAATACCGGCGCTCGGTGCTCCGTAATAGCGAAGTCGAGCTCGGTCCCTGATACCGGCGTCGTAGAGGGCCGCCGCGACCAACTGACTCAGCGGTTCGCACGAGCCGCGCCTCCGGAGGAGCGCGTCGCCCATTCGCCCGCCTGGTGTGCCCGAATACGCGAACTCCCCGAAGACCTGCTGCACGGCGCCCTCGATCGGAGCGCCTGCTGCGAGCGCGGTCCGCAATCGATCGACGAGGTCGCGATAGGCCCTCGTCGCCGCATCGTGGTCGAAGGCGACGCCCTCTTCGTCGGCGTCGACGGCGTTCGCGTCGAGCAAAAACCCCCCGAGCTCGAGCTTGCCTGCCGCGAGGTCAGCGCGGGCTTTTGCGAGCAGCGTCGCCCGCGCTCGAGCCGCGGAGGTCTCCCGCTCGAGGGTTGTGAGGGTGTCGCCGCACGCCGACAGGCCCACGCGAGCGCGAGGGGGGAAGGGCCTGCCGTGGCTCTGCCGATCGTCGAAGGCCGCGAACACGCCGACGTGGATCGCGACGGCGAGCACCCAAACCAATACGTGGTTGCGACGCTGGCGCCGCAGCGCCGAACCGGGCACGCCGAACTCTTCGAGCTCGCGCTCGAGCATCGGATCGAGAGCCGGTTCATCCCGCCGCGCCACGAGGCCTCAGACCTCCATCCTACGCGTTGGTTCCGCGGCGACTGTGCATAAGACCGACGGACCAGTCGACCGCAGGCCCGAGGTGTGCGATTGCTCGGCGGTGCCCGAGGATCTGGCCCATCGCTTCGCGCAGCTGGTTTGCCGCGAACTTCACGCGCGAGAGGTCGAGCTCGTCGATGGTGCGCCGAAGTCGGACGCGAGCGGCGCCGCGTTGACGTTGCACGTGGACTTGCACGATGGTCGACACGTGCTCGCGCACTTCGACCACCCGCTCGAAGACCGCGACGCCGCGCTCCGCCGGCTCGAGATCCTGGTGCGGGCGTTCGAGTCGGTGCTCCTCTCGAGCGCCGAACCTCGCAAGCGCGCTCCGGTCGCTGTCTCGCTGCGCGCGGAGCTTCGGGCCCTCGCCATTCGCACCGACGCGATCGACGCGGTCGTCGTGGACGCGCACAGCCCGATCGTGTGGGCGAGCTGCTTCCCCGAAGACCCTTCCGACCAAGAGGCGGCGCTCCTCCCATCCGACGCAAAAGACACGCTGCGGCTCGTCCGCGAGAGCCATCGCGGCGTCTTGGCAGCGCTCGGCGACGAGCACGCCGACGCGTCGCTCGAGTGGGGAGCCGAGCCCGAGACGAACGCGAGCTCCGAGCCTCCGAGCGATCCCACGCGGGCCAAGCTTCGGCTCGCCGAGTCGCCCGCCGAGCACGTTCGACCGAGCGATCCCACCGCGCTCGCGAACGCGATCGATCGCGCAGCGTCGATGAACGACCTGCCGAGCGAGGAGATCCTCGCGCATCGCAGGACCATCCTCGAGACCGTGCGCAACCATCCGCAGGTCGCGCTGCTGCGCAAGGGTGGGCACCTGCACATCTCGGGGCGCGACCCCGAGGCCATCTACATCGCGCGCAGCTTCGCCGGGATCTACGCGTTGGTCCTGATCTACGCGACGCCCTTCGACGAGATCCGCGCCGAGCGCGCGTTGAAGGACAGCTTGCCGCGGATCGAGCGCCTCGTGCTCGCGCTGCCGCCGCTCGACCCCGACCCGGTGCCTGCGGGTGTGGTCGCGCTGCGTCCTCGTCGCAGGCGCTGAGCCTCGGTTGCGCGGGCGCTCGCGCGAAGGTCTGGTACCGTACGCCCATGCAGCGGTGGGTCGGGATCGCGCTTGCGCTGACGTCGCTCTCGGCGGCGCTCGGATGTGGGGATGACAGCGGGCCCGGCGCGGGCGGGTCGGGCGCGAGCGGTGCCGCGGGTGGCGCGGGCGGAGCGCTCACCGGGGGTGGCGGCAGCGGCGGGAGCGCGATCGGCGGGAGCGGCGGCGCGGGCGGACAAGGTGGCGTCGCTCCGGTATTTCAGCCGACTCCTGACGACGTCGAGTTCGCAGCTGGCGACGCTCTCGGCGCGGGCGAGTGGATCCTCTTCAACGACTGGGGCGCGACCCACGACGAGGTCCTCGCTGTCGACGCGACCGGCCAGAACGAGCAGCTCGTGTTCTCGTCGTTCCGCGTGTGGAGCATGGGCGTGTCGCGCGACGGCGGCACGATCGCGTGGTCAGCAGGCGATCCGCAGCAAGTCGAGCATTACGGCATCGATATCGGCGACGTCATCCAACCTACATTTTTGTTCGACGTCACGACGCGCACGGCGAAGAACCTGACCTTCGGCAACCTCAACGACGAGTGCCACACGTTCGGCGCGAGCGGGGCCTACCTGTATCTCTGCCGTCGATACGACTTCACGACCGAGGGCCAGTCGAAGGGCTACCGCACCCTGCGCATCGATCTCGCGACGCTCGCCGAGGAATTTCTCACGGCAGACGACAGCACGGTGTTCACGCTGTCGCCGCAGCCGTCCCCCGACGAGACCACGCTCTTCTTCTATCGGTTGCCGCTCGGCGCGGGTTTTCGCAGCGTTTCGAAGAAGACGATCCCCGACGGCGCGGAGGAGAGCGTCGTCGATCAGGCCGGCTATCCGGCGCTCTCGCCCGACGGAACCAAGCTCGCTTCGATCCTGTTCTCGATGTCGAGCTCCCTCGCGGTGACGAACGCGGACGGGACGAACCTCGTCGTCGTCGCGCAAGGCCCTGGGGTGAGCGACGCGACGTGGAGCCCCGACGGCACGCACCTCGCCTACCTGCGAGACGATCCGGACGGTGGCAACTGCTCGCACATCGAGATCGTGGCCGCAGACGGCAGCGACGTCGGTGCTCCCGTGCGCATCCACGACTGCGTGACGAGCGGTCGCTTCATCACGGCCCTCGCGTGGATCGAGAGGCTCCCCTAGTCATGTCGGTCGTCGCGCCGCGTTCGCCAGCGCCCGGGCCGCGCTGGCGCCCCGAGGACGAAGCGCTCTGTCAGCGGCTCTTGGACGAGGAGGTCCTCGAGGCGCTCTGGCGCATTCAGGCCCCGCCTGGAGCCGAGGTGATCTCGCGTCGCGCGGCGGTGCTCGTTCGCGAGGCGCGCGCCGTCTCTGGTGGCTCGGCCGCGGTCGAGCTCGCGATGAGTGGGCACGTCGCGGTGCTCGCGGATTGGCTCGCGTCGAGCGATCTATCGAGCTGGCCGGGTGGTCTCTTGCACGCCGTCGCCGTCTATTTCGCGCGCCTCGCAGGGGCTTGGGCGAGCGTCCAAACCGAGCAGGCGCCGCGCACGATGCTGAACGCGAGCGTTCGATCGCTGACGGCTTGGCTCGCGCTCGGTCGCGGCGAGCACCTCGTCGACTTGGCGCGCGGCATCGCCAACGGCGCGATCGGAGAGGACGCGCTCCGTCGGCTCGCGAGCCAGACGACGACGCGCGCGTTCGAGCAGCTCGGGACCTGGGCCGACAAGGGGGCTCGCGAGCTCACCCCGACGGCCAGCGCCGCGCTCGCTGCGCTCCGACGCGCGCCGGACGCATGTCGAGCCGCGGGGCTCGACACCACCGAGGCACGCCCGCATCTCGCGCGAGCCCAATCGCTCCGCGACGCCGCCGTCGACGACGCGCTCGGGGTCGTCCGCGACGCGCTCGCCGACGCGAAGACCGCGGACGCGCCGACCACCGTCTACGGGCCGCTCTTCACGCGGGTCGCGGCGGTCTGGGAGTGGAGCGAACGCGACGTGCACGTCGAGCATTTCGCCGTCGACGAGATCACGCCGATGTCGTGGGATCTCTGCAGGCGCTCGGCGTGGGGCGACCTGCGCGATCTGCTCGCGCCCTGCGTTCCGCTCTTCGAGAGCCTCGAGGCTCGCGTGCTCGCATCGCCCGCCGATCACCTCGCGTACGCCGCGAAGTGTGCCCAGGTGCTCGTCTTCCGCTCGGAGGCCGAGCTCGACGCGCGACGTGAGCTCGCCTTCGCCGAGCGCTCGCTGCGGGTGTGTCCCACGCATCGCAACGGGCGCGTCGTGCTCGCACACCTCCTCGCGAACCGCGCGATCACGCTGCTCGATCGCACGAATTGGCTCTCCGCGCGCAACGACCTCGCGGAGGCCGAGCAGCTGCTCGCGCGCGCCGAGTCGACGTTCGCGGACAGCACGCGTCTCAAGGACGCTCGCACCAAATTCGCCGAGGCGAAGCAGCGCTGGGGAGCCGCCACGTGAACCCGTTCGAACGGTACGACTTGGATCCGCGCGCGTCGGTCGAGCTCCTGACGGCCCGCTTTCGCGAGCTCGCCGAGGACGCCAACGAAGCCGATTTGCCCGTGCTTCGCGACGCCTGGGAGGAGCTCACCGTCCACCCCGAGACCCGCGTCGCGCTCGCGCTCGAGACCTTCGTCGAGCCGACGGGGACCGACCACGAGCCCGTTCCTCCACCGATCGCGCGACCCTCACGCGACCTCGATGCGCCCGACGCGATCACCCGCCAATTCGCTTTCAGTCTTGTCAGCGCCGCAGATCTGCCGCCGCGCCCGAGCGTCGACTCGAGCGCGCCCAGCCTCACCCTCGATCCGATCCTCAAGGAGCTCGCACGATGATCTCGCTCGATCGCGCTGTCGGAATCGACCTCGGCACCACCAACTCGGAGGTGGCGCTTTTGGTCCCGTCCGAGCGTGAAATCCTGGTCTACGAAGATCGCTTTGGCCGCAAAACGATCCCCTCGGCGGTCGCGTGGGACCCGGCGAAGAAGGGCCTCATCGTAGGTCGTCCAGCGCGCGCTCGCCGCGGCAAAGACCCGGCGCCCGTCGAGTCGATCAAGCGCCGCATGGGCCAGGACGTGCGCGTATCGCTCGGCCCCGAGGAGCTCTCGCCCGACCAGGTCTCGGCGAAGATCCTCGGTGAGCTCCGCGCGGTGATGACGTCATTCCTCGCCGAGAAGGCGAGCGAAGGCGTCGAGATGCGCGTCGATCGCGCGGTGATCACCGTGCCCGCGTACTTCGATGCTCCCCAGGTCGAGGCCACACGAAGAGCCGGCGAGCTCGCCGGATTGAAGGTCGCGGGCATCCTTCAAGAGCCCACCGCCGCGGCGATCTACCACGCGTACAAACGCAAGCTCGCGGGCGGAAATTTCCTCGTCTACGACCTCGGCGGCGGGACCTTCGACGTCTCGATCCTGCGATGCGTCGGCGGCGAGTACCAGGTGCTCGCGATCGACGGCGACAACTTCCTCGGCGGCGACGACTTCGATCGCCGCTTCGCCGAACACCTGCGCAAGCAGCTCGTGAAGCGCGGCTACAAGCTCGACCTCGACGTCCTCGGCAACGCGGAGGATCGCGCGCGCTTCGAGGCGCTCGTACAGGTCGCCCAGGAGATCAAAGAGAGCCTCTCCACGGCCGAGGTCGTGAGCGTCTCCAAGCAGAACATCACCACGGACCAGAGCGACGAGCCCGTTTCGATCGAGCTCGAGATCGGCCGCGCCGAATACGAGGGGACGATCGCGGATCTCGTGGAGCGCACCATCGAGTGCGCGCAGCGCGCGCTCGCCGAGAGCACGTCGAACGCGGGCGTCGACGCGACCGGCATCGATCACGTGATCCTCGTCGGCGGCTCGACGCGCGTGCCGCTCGTGAGGCGTCGCGTCCAAGAGGCGCTCGCCGCACACTCGAAGGGCAAGGAGCCTCTCGCCGACGAGGTCGACACCATCGTCGCGCTCGGCGCCGCGATCCACGCCGCGCAGATCGGCGGGCTCATCGTCGAGGAGAAGGACGCCGGCGTGAGCGTGCATTTCACCGCACCGCTCGCGACACCGACGAAGAAGGCTCGCATCGCGCTCACGTGCTCGGCCCGCGGCGCAGAGCCTCGCAGCGTCGCTGTCACCTCGAACGACGGCATCCTCGCCGAGAACGATCTGACGGGCTCACCCCTCGGTGCACGATTGGACGTCACGCCCTCGGGTGAGGGCGACGTCGAGCTCTCCGTCGAGGTTCGCGGCGACAGCGGCGCGGTGCTCGGGCAGATCCCGTTCGTGCTCTACCGCGGTGAGGTCCGGCCGCGACCGAGCGCGCTCAGCCGCGCGTCCGTCATCGCGAAGGACGTCGGCCTCGAGGTCGTGCGCGCGGGTCGTCGCGAGCGTCGCGTGCTGCTCGGCAAAGGCACGGGTCTGCCCGCCGAGGTGAAGCACACGTTCTACACCGCGGATCAGAGCGGCACGGTCGTGCTGCGTCTCCTGCAGGGGCGCATGCCGATCAAGACGCTCGCGTTCACCGTCCCGCGCGATCTGCCTGTGGGCAGCACCGTCGACGTGACGATGCGCTGCGACGAGGCGATGAAGATCGAGGCGCGCGCGGTGGTCGGCGGACAGGAGCTGTGGGCGACGATCGAGCCTCCTCCCCAGGAAAAATACGAGCAGGACGAGGTCATCGAGCGCCTCCTCGGTGAGGCCGAGGAAGCGCGCCGTTCGCTCTGGGGCAGGACGGGCGACTCGTTCCGACGCGAGGTCGACCGCCTCAGCGCTGCGATCCGCGAGGTCTTGCGCACCGATCCGGCGAAGCTCAGCGCGCTCTGCGCGCGCCTGCGCCAGCTGCTCGACGACTACGCAGGTGAGCCCGGCGAGGTCATGCAGCCGCCGATGACTGCCTTCGAGGAGGAGCTCGATGCGCTCCGGCGCATCGTCTACCGAAGCCAAGGCATGCTCGTCGGCCTCGACCGCTCGGCGTGGGACGACAAGATCCACGACATCGAGACCCGCGCGAACGAGGCCTACTCCGCGCTCGACGCGACCGCGTGGCGTCGAACCTTCAACGAGGTTCAAGCTCTCTACGAGACCGCTTACCAAGAGGACTTCGCGAGCAGGCGCCTCGACGATCCCGCTTACATCCAGGGTCGCATCAACGGCGCCTCGCGATGGCGAATGCGCGTCGAGCAGAAGATCGTCGACTTCGCGCCGTCCGCCGCCGAGGAGCTTCGCGCGATCCAAATCGCCGAGCGCGATCGACTCCTCGACGCCCTCCGCGCGAAGGTCACCGAGCCGCTCGCGAACGTCGAGTCCTTCGAAGGCAAGAACCCTCACGACGTGCGCCGCGTCGTCGATCAATGCTGCGCGGAGCTCGAGCGCATCGAGAGCGCGATGGAGCGGCTGCCCGCGCTCGGCCTCGTGACCGAACGCGGCGGCTCGGGCGGGCGCGCGTGACCTTCTTCGACGAGCTCGGTCTGCGCGCGGCGGAGCAGCTCGAGTCGGCGGTCGGCGCATACATCGCTCACGCGTCGTACAAGCGGCTCTTCGACGCGCCGGCCTACGTGCGCGACCGCGCCGTCATCGGCGCGCTTCGCTGCGCGCTCGCCCTCGGCGACGACCCGGAGACGCTCGCGGCGGCAGCGGCGCTCCGCTCTTCCTCGGCGGACGCCCCGAGCGCGCTGCCGCTCGCCGCGACGACGCTCCTGAAGGGGCGGCACGATCTCGCCCTCGCGATCGCGTCCGCTGAGCTCGATCGCGCGGGCCGCCCCACCGCCGCGTACGGCGCGGCGCGCGCCGCGACCGCTGGCGGCCTCGACGACGCGAACGCCTGCGAGCTTTGGTCTTCGGTCATCGACCGCGCGACGAACGCTGGAGACGCCGTCGTCGGCGCGCAAGCCACCGCTGCGTTCGTGAGGGCCTGGCTCGAGCGGGCGCGCCGCCGCGGGGATGTCCCGATCCCACGCGCGCGCCTCGCCGAGGTCGCGGAGCGCGCCTCTTTGACGGAGCTCGCTCCGCTCGATCGCATCCCCGTCTTGCGGGCTCGGCTGCTGTCGGCGAGCCGTTTTCAACGGGCCGCTGCGCTGTCTTCGTTGGAGGAGATCGCGCGACGCCAGACCGGACACGAGCGCCGACTCGCCATCGAGGCCGCGCTCGTTCACTTCGACGCGATGCCGTTTCTCCTCGATCCCATCGAGATCGATCGGGTCCGCGCGACGCTGAAGCACCTCGACGACGAGGCCCTGCGAAAGCGTGTTACCGCACTGTTCGAGCTCGCGCTTCGCGCGCTCGCCGCGCACGTGCGACCGACCTCGACCGTCGACGCGGAGACCGCGCTCGACCAGCTCGCCGCCGCGTCGCCTTGGGTCGCTGCCGCGCGCGCGTTGGATCTCTCGGGCTACTCCAGCAAGAGCGCGCCCCCCGAGCCGACGAGCGCGGCCGACCACCTCGTCGCGATCGGCCTCGAGGCCGTCGGCGCCATCCGCGCCCACGCGTTCCCGCGCGCCGTCGGGCTCTTCGAGCGCGCGGCCGAGCTCGTCTCGCCCGATCGACCAGTGCCCGTCGTTCTCTGGACCGCGGCGAAGCTCGCGATCGGTTCGAGCGACGCGCGCGCCCGCCCTGCGGCGTTGAACCTCGTCAGTCGCGCCCTCAGCGTGACACTGGGCTTGCCCCCCGCGCCCCTCGCGGCCTTCGCGGTGGCCCTCTTGCGCGCCGGCGCGGACGAGCCCGCTGCGCTGCTCCTCGCCGAGGCTGCGCGCCATCGCGAGTCCGGCGCCTCTGCCCTGCTCGCCGACGCGCGCCGTCAGATCGCTTACAAGTCTCTAAGCAGCGGCCGCCGCGCCGACGCACGTCGCCTGCTCGTCGAGGCTCGCGCGCTCTTCCAACGCGAGCGCCCGTCGTGAGAGCGCACGCGGCCTTCGCCGTGCTCTTCGCGCTCTCTTGTGGCTCCTCCGAGCAGACAGCCGGCTCCCCGAGCGCCGCGCCGAGCGCGTCGGCGAGCAGCAGCTCGCTCGGTTCGGCCGGCCCGTCGGCGAGCGCGAGCGCGAGCGCAACCGCCGTCGCGGACATGGCCTTTCCGTGGCGCGGCGGCGAGCTCGGTCAGGACTTCTACAAGGGTCCCATCGTCCTCAAGACCCAAGATGGTCAGTGCAGCTTCACCTTCTCCGAGCCTACCCGGGCGGTCCACGTCGAGTGCATGAAGCTCGAGGGCAACAGCCCACGCAGACTCTGGGGTTGGGACGAGACTCGGGGTTTCGTCGAGGACGCGGCGCTCGCGGTGAGCGGTGACTTTCTGTTCGTGGCCCGCCTATGCAACATATCGAGCGGCGCTCGCGTACAGGCCTATCGCCTCTCGAGCGGCGAGCTCATGTGGGTTCACGACTTGGTCGGACTCGGGCCGATTTCCCACAGCGAATACTTGAATGACGTAGAACTTTTCGTGACCCGAGACAAAGAGCTCCGCGTCTCGGGGTGGGAGGCCGCTGGTCGATACGTCGAGACCCTGCGCATGGCCGACGGCCAAACGACGGCGCTCCTTCGACTGGGCACGAGCGGCACGCCGACTCGAATCGACCCGCCGCGCGATACACCGACAGAGCCGCCACATCCTGGCTTGGCCGCGACGGTGAATTGGGCTTGGAATGGCCCCGAGCCTCACAAGAAGTCCGTCGAAGACGTGACCGTCACCAACAAGGCTGGGACGAGCTGCGCCTTCACCGTGGATTCCAACGAGAAGCGCTCGACACGGCTCGTCTGCCGCGATCGCGACCAGCACGCCCTGTTCGGCTTCGAGCTCGCTGCTCAGTTCGTCCCCGGCGGGGCGATGGCCATCGACGAGCAAAGGCTCTACTGGGCTGACTATTCGGCTATCGCGTCCGGGGCAGGGATCGTAGCGCTCGATCTCACGAGCGGGCGCCCGCTCTGGCGCCGTGAGCTCTACGGTATTGGGCCTGTCAGCCATAGCAAATACCGCAACGAGCTCGAGATTCACCTCGCCGGCGAGGACCGAATTGCCATCTTCGGCTGGGAGTCTTCGGGCAAATACGTCGAGGTCCTGCGCGCGTCGACCGGCGAGGACCTCGGATCGCGGCTCGAGTAACCGCTAGTCGTTGTTCGTGCGACGGAGCTCGATAGCCTGTAGTTGGCGCATGGTTTGATTCATGCCCTCGGCTGAACCGTCGAGGAAAATCGTGTTGCCGCGGCCGTGCTCCGCGACGTGGCGGATGGCCTCGGTCCACATCTGAAAGAGGATCAGCGACGGCCCGAGGCCGGCCTCCGCGGCGGTGCGGGCGGCGAGGCTCATGCCCTTGGCGGCCTCCTCGCGGAAGAGGGCAATGCCCTGGCCGCGGAGTTGCTGCGCCGTACGCTCGGCCTCGGCGCTGATGCGCACCGCGTTACCCTCGGCCTCGGCGGCGCGTGTCTTGGTGATGAGCAGGGCCTTACCCTCGTTCTCCGCGGCGGCCAGCATGTTCTGCGAAGCGACCACGCGGGCCATCGACTCCATGACTGTCTGGTCGAAGACGATGTCGTTTATCTGTACGTCGATGAGGTGATAGCCCCACGACTCGAGGCTCTTGTCGAGGTGCTCTTTGACGTAGAGGACGATCTCACCGCGCAACGCCAAGATCTCGGTTTGACGCTTGGTGGCAACGAAGCTCCTCACCGAGCCCTCCACCGTGCGGACGAGCGCTTGGTAGAAGCTGTCGTTGTTGATGAACTTGAAGGCCACGTTCACGATGGTCTGCTCGCGGGCATCGAAGACCGAATAGAGCAGCATCGCCTTGAAATAGACGTTTGCCTGATCCTGAGTGATGGCCTGAAAGGACATCTCGGCCGAGCGGTTCTGAACGGAGACCACGCGGTGGATCTTCTCGAGCCCCGGCATTAGCAAGTTCAGGCCCGGCGCGAGGACACGCCGGTATTTGCCGAACATCGTGACGACGGCGACGTTGCCTTGAACGACCGTCTTCAGTGACATGAAGATCAGGAGCAGCAGGAAGACCCCGCCGCCGATCATGACGTACAGCGCTTGCGGCCCGCTGTCGCTACGAGACACGAGGAACGTGTGCACCATGTTGGCTCCCTGAAAAGGGGGTAAGAGCCCCCACGCGCTACCCTAAGACCGAGCCCCCGAACGTGCATCGCCGGGCTCGCTGATTTCGGGTTTGCATCGGACCGATTCGGGCGGGTTCGCGTATCGAATTGGAGCTCCACAGCACACGAGCGGCCAACTCTTTGGGTGTTGCGTCACACACAAACCCAGGAAAATCGGAGCAGATCCTGCTTCCGCGAGCCAGCCGACGGAACAAGGAATACCATCGAGCCATGAGCGACATGGATGGGGCCGGGCAGCTCGGAGCCGGCGACATGTTGAACGACACGCTGCAGCTCGAGCGCGAGCTGGGCAAAGGCGGAATGGGCTCCGTCTGGGTTGCGCGCAACCTCGCTTTGGGGAACGAGGTCGCGGTCAAGATCCTCAAGACCTTTGCCGACGAAAATGCGGACGATCTGCGGGCACGCTTCGAGCAAGAGGCCAAAGGCCTAGCCCGCCTCGATCACCCCCATTTGGTCAAGATCTTCGACTACGGACTTACCCCTGACGGGGAGCCCTTCATCGTCATGGAACTCCTGCGCGGAGAGGACCTGGCGCAGCTGATTCGGCGCAGCGGTCCAGTCGAGCCCAAGAAGCTCGCCACTATCGTCACACAGGTTTGTAAAGCGCTCTCCAAGGCCCACGCCGCGGGCGTCGTTCACCGGGACATCAAGCCCGCAAACCTGTTTCTGCTCGATGACGAGGACGTCTTCGCAAAGGTCTTGGACTTCGGGATTGCGCGGTTCAGCTCGATGCAATTGGACATGACGCGGACGGGCGTCGTCATGGGCACCCCGTATTACATGAGTCCAGAGCAGTTCAGCGACCCGCGCACGATCGATCATCGCTCCGATCTCTGGTCGCTCGGCGTCGTCATCTATCAAGCTCTCACCGGTGAAATCCCCTTCAAGGGAGAGACCGCGACCGCGGTCGCGATGGCCACGGCCACATCCAAGCCGAAGCCTCCCACCGCGCTTCGTGCCGATCTGCCCCACGGCGTGGACGAGTTCATCGCGCGCGTGCTCTCGCCCGATCGCGAGGCTCGCTTCAGCTCGGCCCGCGAGCTCTCGGAGGCCTTCGCGACCGCCGCCTCGGCGAGCGCCGAGCGCGAGCGACTCGTGACGAGCGAGACCCTGCCTGTGAGCGTCCTCGCCGAAACTCAGTCCGTCCCGTCGAAGACGGCGCCCGGCGCCGGAGTCGACACGCGGAGCCTTCGCGACGGCACCGCGCTCGCGCCGACCGACGGCGCCGCTGGGGAGATGACAGAGACGAGCAGCGGCGCCGCCGTGCCCGTTCGGTCGCCCGCTGAACGGGACTCGAGCCCCGAGTCGGAGCCCCCGCGGCGCGCTCCGCCCGCCTCCGCCCGACTGCCGTGGGTGGTCGCCGGCGTCCTCGCGATGGGGCTCGCCGTGGTCGGCGGTGCTTATATCGGCCCCCTGACCCGTGGGAATTCGCTCGCGGACGTCGCCCCCGAGGGCACCACCGCAGGCCCGCCGACCGCCGCGGCCACGTCCGTCTCGACCGCGACCCCCTCGGTGAACAACTCCGCAATGACCAATACACCGCCGCCGCTATTGGCCAGTAGCGCGAGCGCGCAAGCGACCTCCTCCGCGCCTTCGACCAAGACGCGCACCAGTGATCCAGGCGGAGGACCTCAGCCGACGACCTCGACGACGACCACCACCGCCGTGGCGAGCGTGGATAAGCCTGACAAGAAAGTAACCGGCCGCGCGTCTCAAGTGCGACAGACCATATTGGGCTGTTGGGCCGACAACGACGGCAGCGCTGCGGGGACTCCAAAGAGCTCGGTGACTGTCTCGGTGAGCGTCAACGATCAGGGAGTACCAGGCAATCCCAAGGTCGCTGGCCCAGCCTCCCAATACAAAGGCTTTACCTCCTGTACCGTCAGTCGCGTCTACTATCATCAATACGCCGTCGGAGACGCGGAGACCGTGACGGTGACGGTGACCTTGCCCGCATCGATCCAATAACTCGTCGCGTCAGAAAACCGCGCCCTCCCAAGTCAACCCATACCTCCATCCCCCTTTTTCCGCGCAATGGATCTTGACGCAGCGCATTGACGCGCTACGTTAGACCGCGTCAGGAGGTGCCTATGTTGCCGGAGAACGTGTCCAAGCCTTTGGAGTCTGTGCGAGTGTCGAGCAAGCGTGTTGGCGTCGAGGTGCTTCGCAAGAGCGCAGTAGGCCTTACGAGCGCAGCCCGCGTCCTCGACACTTGGGCGACCAAGCTCGAGGAGGTTCAACCTGCCGCCGAGCCGGTCGTGACTGCCGCCAGCACCGACAGCGTCAGCGCCGCTGCCGATCAGGCGCAGTCCGACGCGCCACCTACCGCTGCCTAAATGCTCAGTCTCGCTGGTTGCTGATGCTCCCGACGAGCTCGAGGCATCTCGAAACTGCGCTGTTCTCAAAGTGGGATCCCACAATGATACCCACTCGATACTCGAGTTATGTCATTGGGCGTGGGGATATGGCGGTGGCGCTCGGGGACGAATAGGCATTTGCCGTCGTCCTCGGGGGCTACCTGCCACGAAAACACCTGACGCGGCGTTGGTTCGGCGATTGCTATGTCTCCAAACCAGAAGCTTGGGACCCACGGAGACGCCGAAAGGCTCGGTCGTGGTCGATGACTCAGCAGCCACAAGGAGACGAGCAATGTCCGCTCTCAAACGCCTCTTCGACGACGACTCGTACAACGCCTCGAACGACGACCGTGCGAGCTACACCCGGCTCCGTGGAATCGGCCAACCCGTCGTCGCCCCGACGCTGCGCCCCAGCACGCGCACGCCGATGGAGCGCGTGCTCGAGCAGACCACCGAGGACGACTCGGATCGGATCGACTTCATCGAGGAGATCTGCGAGCGGACCGAGGAGAACGAGGGCTCGTTCGACTTCGTCGAGCTGGTCGTGCAGTCCAGCCACGCCGTGCCGACGCGCGGACGCCGCGCCAAGCTCCGCGTCGTGATGCCGATGCCCGCATCCGGGATTCGTCGCCGAGACTGAATAGCGACCGCTGCGGACGACGGGGGTTGCTCGACAGGGGATTACGGATTGGGACGAGTCGCGTCTCCGGATCGATCTCAGCCGTCGGACAAGAGCGAGAGCAGATCTTCCCGCGTGAGCGTCGCCGCCTGGGCCGCACCCTCGACGAGCGACGCAGCCAAGCTCCGCTTCTTGGCCTGCAAATCGAGGATGCGCTCCTCGACTGTATCTTTG
This sequence comes from Polyangiaceae bacterium, assembly GCA_046351325.1. Taxonomy (GTDB): domain Bacteria; phylum Myxococcota_A; class Polyangia; order Polyangiales; family Polyangiaceae; genus Xiheicaenibacterium. The sequence goes on from JAXLYR010000005.1 coordinate 262,785, forward strand.
GCTACAAGCCTGTAAATCATGACGGGCTTGTCCTGGCCAATGCGGTGCGCGCGATCTGCGGCCTGCTCTTCGACTGCCGGGTTCCACCAGGGGTCGAGCAAGAAGACGTGATCGGCCGCGGTCAGATTGAGGCCGACGCCGCCCGCTTTGAGCGACAGGAGCATGACCTTCGGGCCATCCGGAGACTGGAAGGCATTGACGACTCCGGCCCTGTCCACGGTCGAGCCGTCCAATCGATTGAAGGTTATCCCGGCCTCCGCGAGCGCCGGCTCCACCTTGTCGAGCAGCGACGTCCATTGTGAGAACACAAGCGCCTTGTGCCCGTCGCCGACGGCGTCACCGAGGACGCGCGCGAGGCGCTGGGTCTTCGACGAGGTGGGCTCGGCGCGCCCGGGCAAGAGCCCAGTGTGACAAGCCGCTTGGCGAAGTCGCAAGAGCGCCTCGAGCATGGCCAGCACGTTCGCTCCCGCGCCGAGGCGCTCGACGACCTCTTTGCGGGTCGCGGCGAGCACGGCCGCATAGACATTCCGCTCTTCGGGGGTGAGCTCGCAATAGAGGATAGACTCTGTGCGGGGCGGCAAGTCTGGCAGCACTTCACCTTTGGTGCGGCGGAGGACGAACGGTCGAATCCGGCGTCGCAATCGCGACGCGGCGTCCAATGCCTCGGCGCCAATCGCCGTCGCGATGGGCGCGGCATATCGATCCAAGAAGTCCCGGCGCGGCCCCAGCAAGCCAGGATTCGTAAACCGCAGGATGCTCCAGAGATCGTCGAGGCGGTTCTCGACCGGGGTGCCCGTCATCGCGAACCGCGCTTTGGCTTTGAGTCGGAACGCCGACCGCGCTGTCTGGCTGTCCGGGTTCTTGATGGCTTGTGCTTCGTCCAATATGGCGACGGCCCACTCGAGTTTGGACAGCTCGTCGATGTCCGAGCGCATTGTCGCGTACGTGACCAACGTCACGTCCGCCGTCGGGTCGAGCCGTCGATTGGGGCCTTCGTACACTGCAGTCCGCAAGTCGGGCCGGAATCGCCGAGTCTCTGCGACCCAGTTGTGGACCACGCTGCGTGGACACACGACGAGCGCGGGTGACTTCAGGACGCTGAGGACCTGGAGCGTCTTGCCTAACCCCATATCGTCGGCGAGCACGCCGCCGAGGCCCGCGCGCGTGAGGAACGAGAGCCATCGCGCGCCGAGGCGCTGATAGGGGCGTACGAGCCCGTCGACGGTTCGGGGCAGCTCGACCTCGGGGAGGGTGTCGTGCTCGCGCAGGAGGGGCTCCACCGCAGCGCGGATCTGCGGCAGATCGACCCCGAGCGCGTCGGCCACGTCGACGAGCACCGGATACGCCGTCTCGGGGATCTGGTTCTTTTCGTCCTTCGCGGCGACCAAATCCAGAATGGCCTGCCCGTGCTTCGCGAGGAAGTCGGCCGGCAAATGGGCAAAGCCGCCGCCCTCCAAGGCGACTACGCCGAGGCCCTCGCGGTAGGCGGCCGCGACGTCTTCGGCGCGCGCGCGGCGCGGCTCGCTCTTGGTGCGCCCGGTGGAGGCTGCCTCGTCGCTCTCCGGGAGTTCGAAGACGACGTCGAGGGTGGTGCCGGTCGAGACGATGCGCGGCACGAGCTCGCGCCTTACAGAAGCGTCACCACGCGCGACGCTACCCGGCTCGCGCGCACGGAAAATCTCGAGCTTCTGAGCGATCGCAGCGGCCTCACGACCCTCGTAGCGGACGCGCCGCCCGAGCACGAGGGAGAGCTCGTCCAAGAGGCGCGCGGTGAGCTCGCGCTCGCGAACCTCGTCGCGCACGGGCGCGGGCGGGGACAAAAGGACGAGCTTGCCGGCGTCGACGCGCGCCCGCGGCGGGTCCCCGTAGACGAGGAGCGGCATCACGTAGAGCGCGCCGAGCTCGTGGGTGAGTTCGAACTCGATCCGCGGTGGGACTCGCTTCTCGACGCGAGGCAAACGAGAGGTACGAACGTCGACGACCATCGTGCGCTCGAGCTCGGGCAAGACCTCGGCGACGAGCGTGCCGAGCTCCTGCGGAGCCACGTCGCGCAGCACCGGGAGCCGCTCGAAGCGATGACCGAAGCGGCTCGTCTCCGCGAGCGGGCGCAACACGCCGCCGACGCGCCCGACGCCCATCGCGATGATCTCGAGGCCGCGCGGCATGACGATCGCGAGGCGAACACCACCTCGCGGGCCGTCTTCGACCCGAGCCTCGGGGTAGATCGGCTCGCCGCTCGTCTTCGCGGGCGCGTCTCCGAAGCGAACGTCGGTCGCCGTCGACAGCGCGAGGAGCGCGGTCTTCAGGTGCTCGAGCGCGACGTCACCTGCGAGTCGCTTGGGGAAGAGCCGATCGATCGCGATGTCGTCGTGGGTCGGTTCGATGCGCGGGTCCTCGATGCGACGCGCGATGCGATCGGCGAGCGAGAGCTCGAGCTTCGCGACCTTGTCCGAGACGATGAACCGTTGGATGCCGAACGCACCGTGTTCGACGCGGAGCACGTAGCGCAGATGCGCCGTGGGGACCTGCGGTAGCGCCCTGCTCGGGGCAGGCTCCGCTGCGTTCGGTGCGCCCGCGGCTTCGGGCGCCGCGACCTCGCCTTGAGACCACGCGATGACCGCCGCGGTGATGTGGTGGCAGGGGGACACGCGGCCCCCGCAATCGCAGTCCCACTCGAGATCCTCGAGGTAGAGAAACACCGTCGGGCTCACCGCGCGGCCGCGCTCACGCACGCGGAGCTCGACCTCTTTTGAGGTCTCTTTGGCCAGCGAGACGGCCCCGTCGCGCGCGAGCTTGACGCCCTGTGACCAGAGACCGATGGGCGCGGCTTTGCGGATCGCGTCGAGGATCGGCGAGGACATCGCTCCCCCTTACCAGCGGCTGCGTGCGGGCGAGAAAACAACCTGCGTGGACCAGCGTCGAACGCGCTCGCACGTTATGCTTGACCGCGATGAACGAGCCCGAGGCGGTCACGTTCGCCATCATCTCCAACGCGCCCGCCGCGGCTGCGCTCCTCGAGGCCGTGTGCGAGGAGCTCAAGACTCGCGCGCAGCTCGACGTGGAGCCGCTGGTGCTGCGTTCGTACGACAAGCTGCTCGGGGCGATGCGCGACGGCCAGGTCCACATCGCGTGGGCGCCGCCGCTCCTCGCGCTCGACCTCGAGCGCGAGTCCGCAGCCGAGATCAAGCTCTGCTCGCGACGCGCGGGAAAGACGGACTACTCGTGTGCGCTCTTCGTCCCGTCAGCGTCGCGAATTCGCGTGCTAGACGACCTGCACGGGGCTCGCGTCGCGTGGGTCGCGAAGGAGAGCAGCGCCGGCTACGTGGTGCCGCGTCTGCGGCTCGTCGCGGAGGGACTCGACCCCGACACATTGTTTGAGGAGCAAACCTTTCGACGCACCCACGAAGCGGTGGTCAAGGCCGTGATGACGGGCGACGCAGACGTCGGCGCGACGTTCGCGGCGTTCCCCGACGTCGACTCGATGGTCGCGCTCAGCTCGGGCTGGTTGGACGCTGGCATCTCGAACGATCGCGTTCGGGTCGTCGCCCGCGCGGGCCCGATTCCATCCGACGTGATCGCCGTGTCGACGCGCGTGGGGCGCTCGCGCGCCACTGAGATCACGACGGCCCTGCGCGACCTCGGGGAGCCCGTCTTCAAGCTGCTCAACGCCGACGGGTTCGTCATGCCCGACAAGGTCTATTTCGACGAGCTGCGACGCCTCGTAATGCGCGCGCACGAGAGCCGCCCCCAATGAAGAACGTCAGCCAACGCGCAGCGATCACCCTCGCTGCGCTGAGCGTGCTCGCGACCACCGCGTGCCGCGACGCGAAGCCCACCGAGCAACCCGGGAACGACGGGTCGGCGAGCCAAACGACGCAGGCGACAACCTCCGCGAGCGCCGCAGCTTCCGCGAGCGCAGCCCCGAGCGCGAGCCTGAGCGCGAGCGCGCTCGCGAGCGCCGAGCCCGTGCCCTCCGGCCCGCCGCGGCCGATCGACATGCACGTCGACACGCCGTGGCAGGTGAAGTTCAAGGGGCACTCGATCAAGCTGAACGATGGCCAGATGAGGATCGAGGACATCAAGAACGGCCTCTACGGGGGCGTCGTGTACCCGATCTACATCTCCGACAAACTCCACGACAACCACCCGACCATCCGCGACGCCTACGAGATCTACGACACCGTCGAGCAGATCGTCGCCGCACACTCGGACCTGCTCTGGCTCGACTCGAAGGGCCCGACCCCCGAGGGGATGGTCACGATCTACGTCTCGATCGAGGGCGCCGGCGCGTTCGCAGAGAACATCAAGGAGATTGACCATTTCATCGAGCGCGGGGTCGTCTTCGTCGGGCCCGTGCACTGGAGCGACGACAAGCTCTCGACGTCCGCGACTGGCTCCGACAAGCAGCACGGCCTGAGCAAGCTCGGCAAACAGTTCTGCGAGCGCGTCTACACGCAGGGGGGCCTCGTCGACGTCTCGCACATGAGCGACAAGGGCTTCGAGGATCTCGTGCCGATCGCCGACAAGTTCGGCGCACCCATCGTCGCGACGCATTCGAACTCGCGCGCGGTGATGCAGCACAACCGCAACCTCACCGACGATCAGCTCAAGACCATCGCGCGCACGAACGGCGTCGCTGGGCTCAATTTTTACCGAGACTACGTCAAAGGAAAGGGCACCGGGACCGTGCAGGACTTGGTGCAGCACGCGCTCCACATGATCGACGTCGCGGGGATCGATCACGTCGGGCTCGGCTCGGACTACGACGGCGGCACGCCCGTCGAGGGGCTCGAGACCGGCGGCAAGATGCAGGCGCTCGCCGACGCGCTCCGTGAGGCGGGTCTCAGCGAGGCCGACATTCACAAGATCTTCAGCGAGAACGTCAAGCGGGTGATCCAATGGGCGAAGGATCACCGCCCCGCGAAGCCCGCCCCGACGAAGTGAGCGCGACGCCGATCGCGGGCGCGGCGGCCGTCAGCGCGCGCGCTTGCGCCTCGACCAGCGGCGCGCGGGGATGACGAAGGCCAGCAGGCCGTAGGCGTACGCGTTCACGCGACGAGGACGGAAGCCACGCGCGCGGTTCACGGAGCACTCGTCGAAGCCGCCGCCGCAGCTGTCGCCGCCGTCGAAGCCGCTGCAATCGCAGCCCGAGTCGTAGCCGGCATCCCCGCCGCAGTCGCAACCCGAAGTGTCGTAGCCGTCGTCGCTGCCGCAGTCGCACCCCGAGAAGTCGTACGTCGAGTCGCCGCAGTCGCAGCTGTCGCTCGACCCCGAGTAGCTCGAGTCGCCGTTGCAGCTGTCGCTCGAAGAAGAAGAGGACGAGCCACACGAGTCCTCGTCGTCCTCGTAGTAGGCGTCCGGCGCGGTCTCCTCGTTCGCCTCGACGTAGTCGACGATGACCCAGCTCGTGCTGCCGCAGCCGTCACGCGCATAGACAGGGACCTTGACCTTTCCTCCACCGCTGCCCGTGCTCGCGCCGGTCGAGCCGCCGTCTCCACCACCACCCGCGCCGCCGGCACCACCTTGGCAGTTCGACAGATCGACGCTGGCGGCCTCGACCTGAGGGTCCACGCGATCGCCGCCGGGGAAGTCGACCGTCCGCTCGACGCCCGCCGCGCCGGCCTTCACGACGGTCGCGTACCGCGTCACGCGCGCCTCGTCGGGCTCGAACGAACTCAGCATCACGGCGAGGTCGTCGAGCGACGAACCACAGCGCAAGAGCGCCGGATCGACCTCGCCGGGTTGAGTGACGTCGGCCGTGCAAGAGGGGTCGCCGCCGACTACACCGAGCGCCGTCCGTGGGCACGCGACCCCGACACGAGCGCTCTGCGAGAGGATGACGCTCGAGGCCTGCGTGCAGCTCGACGGCGTGTCGGGAGCCTCGCCGTAGAGGGCGCCGCGCTCGAAGTAGCTGTGGATGAAGCCCTGGATCAGCGGGCCGTCGTCGACCGCGGAGAGCTGATCGCGGAGCGACTGGTGGCTCGACATCTGGAACACGATCGAGTCCGCGCCCGCGAGCGTGTCGTGGAGGATCGATTGGTAGTTCGAGGTCTGATGCCCGACGTCGAGGCTCAGCGTCGACAGATCGAGATCGACGTTCGTGCCGCTCACGGAGGCCCGCTGCGCGCCGATGGTCCAGGTGGTGACGTCGACGTCCGACGGGCCCGCGAGCGTGAAGACGAGCGGCACGCGATTGTCCGTCGACGGGTAGACCACGCGCAGGGTCTTGGTGCGCACGATCTCGTTCCCCGGCTGATAGAGCGCGACGAAGAACCGATCGAGCGGACGCGTCGCCATCGCGGTCTCGAGCGCGAGCGAGACCTCGAGGTTGCGCGCAGTCGCCCACGCCGTGACTGCGGCTGCGTCGTCGAGGATCGCGACCTCGACGGGCTCGATCGGATCGATGTCGTCGAGGTCGGCCTCGACCGACGCGACCGCGCTGTCGTCGCTCGACGCGCAGCGCGCGGCGATGGGATCGGTCGCGATCACGCGCGGAGCGGTCGACTCCTCGAGCGCCTCGAAGAAGGCCCTCGAGGACCAATCGAGCGACGCGCCAGTCGGCACCGGGACGACGATCGCGACCAGCCCTGCGTCGCTCGTGAGCTTCAGCTCCGAGAACGTGGTGGTGCGCGCGGTCGAGGTCGCGATCGCGAACCGCTGCTGCACGGGGACGACGTTCGCGCCCGTCGGCGACAGCGTGCCCTCCGCGCGCGCGTCGGCTGTCGACAAGCCGAAGAGCACACCGACGACGCCGATCGCGACCCGACGCACGCGGCGCTCGGCGTGTCGTTTCTCAGTCAAATCGCAGCGAGGAGGAGCGTGAGTTGACACGGCACGATGGTAACAAGACTTTCAACGCCATCCTGTCTCGGCAGCATTTTGCATGCATGCCGCACGCGCGCGGCGCCACGCCGAGTTCGCGCTGCGAAAGATGGATCCCTGTCGCCGCGCACGCGGCTTACCCTCTCTCGCATGCGACACATCCGCGGTTCGATCGAGCGTCTCCAAGCTCTGCTCGCTCTCTCGCTCGGCGCAGGCTCGCTCTTCGCAATGACCAGCTGCGAGAACGAGGTCGTGAAGTGCGACGCCCCCGACGCGCTCGGTGATGGTCTCGAGCAGTGCAAGAACGGGCTCGTTCGCCGAGTCACCGCCGTCGAGTGCACGAGCGAGCTGCCCCGCACGCAGATTTGCCTGGAGGACGTGCTGAACGACGAGTGCTCCATCGACGCCGACTGCAACGCGTCGCCGAACGGTTTTTGCTCGCCCTCGGGGGGCTTCGACGGCCCGGTCGCGTGCCGCTGCACGTACGGGTGCACGACCGACGCAGAGTGTGGAGCGAACGCCTTCTGCCAATGTTCGAGCCCCGTCGGGTACTGCGTCTCTTCGAACTGCCGAACGGGCGCTGACTGCGAAGAAGGGCTCTCGTGCGCCGAGTACCACACCGACACGCCGGGCTGCGAGGGCGGCGGCTTCGCTTGCCAGACCTCGGACGACGAGTGCGCCGTCGACGCAGACTGCGAGGGCGAGCTCATCTGCGCTTACGACGGGACCAAACGCAGCTGCGTAGCGGAGAACCCGTGCGCGATCGGGCGCCCCTTCCTCGTCGCGAACGCCGCGCGACTCGCGCCGATCCTCGAGCGACCGTGCGAGAACGACGGCGTCGATGGTTGGTCGAGCGCCGGCAAGCTCGAGCTCGACGGCCTCGATGAAGAGGCGCGCGCATCGATCGGTCGACACTTCGCGGAGATGGGCGCGATGGAGCACGCGTCGATCGCGGCGTTCGCGCGCTTCACGCTGCAGCTGCTGGAGCTCGGTGCGCCGCGACACCTCGTCGAGCAAGCGCAGATCGCCATGGCGGACGAGACCCGGCACGCGCGCGTCGCCTTCACGCTCGCGTCGCGCATCGCGGGTCACGCGGTCGAACCCGGGCCACTCTCACTCGCCAGCGCGGAGCTCACGACCACGCGCTGCGAGCTTCTCCGCGTCGTCTTTCGCGAGGGTTGCGTGGGCGAGACCATCGCCGCGATCGAGGCGGGCGTAGCCGCGAGGGAGGCCCGGTCGCCGATCGTCCGCGAGGTGTTCGAAACCATCGAACGTGAGGAAGGTCAGCACGCCCTCCTCGCGTGGCAGACGGTGGCGTGGCTCCTGGAGGGCCTCGGCGCGGAGGGCGCGCGCATTGTAGAAGAGGAGCTCGCGTGGATGGATGCCCTCCCCGACCCGCCCGCGAGCCCCCCCGCTCCGACGGGCTACGGCGTCCTCGACGCTCCGTCGCGTCGAACGATCTGGCAGCGAGCAAAGCTGCAGATCGTCAGGCCCGCGGCGCGTGCACTGGGTGTCGGTCGCTCGAACGGACTGCCGGAGTTTTCCGTCCGCGCGTAACCCCGTGATACAAACCGGAGGCGCCGTGCCCGAGGCCCGCACCTGGCCCATCCAGATCATCTCGACGCAGGACGTCTCCTGCGGCGCACGCGCTTGGTCGACGGGCTCCCGCAAGCGCGTGACCGCCCTCATCAAGGCGACGTTCTTCTTGGTGCGTGGCGCACCGATGCGCCTCGTCAACCCAGCGCCGGTGCTGCTCAACGATCAGCACCACGAGAACAGCGTCGATCGCAGCATCCTCGCGCCGAACGACTTCTCGCCGTACCTGCCGCGCGCGGAGGTCATCTTCACCGGCCACGCCTACGCGCCGACGCCGAGCCCGTTCGTCCCGGTGCGCTTGAGCGTCATCGGCGTGCGACCGCTCATCGACAAGACTCTCCACGTCTTCGGCGAGCGCATGTGGCTCGACGACGTGCAAATGACCGCGCCGGTGCCGTTCACGCGCGTGCCCATCCGCTACGAGCGCGCGTTCCGCGGTCCCCCCGGTTACGAAGACAACCCGATCGGCATGCCGAAGGGCCCGGGCTTGCCCGTGCACAACGTCACCGATCCGCACGACATGGATGCGCCCGCTGGGCTCGGAGCGATCGCGGCGTATTGGCCTCCCCGACGTCGACTGCTCCGCAACCTCGAGCCCACCGCCGTGCAGGCGATCGCGCCCGAGCTGCCCGACACCTTCGCGTGGAGCTTCTTCCACGCCTCACCCCCGGATCAGCGCTGCAGCTTCTTCGAGGGCAACGAGTGGATCGTCCTCGAGGGCCTGCATCCCGAGCATCCGCGCTTCGAATCGCAGCTCCCCAGCTGTCGCGCGCGCGCTCGACTCTACGGTCCCGAGGTCGCTCCTTATCGAGAGATCGGCCTCGCCGCCGACATGATGTGGATCGACGGCGATCGCTCGCTCTGCTGCCTCGTGTGGCGCGGCAACTTCGAGGTCGAGAGCGAGACGATGCTCGAGACCTCTCAGCTCTTCGCAGGCCTCGAGATGCCAGGCCGCTCCATCCCGTGGCCTGCGCCGTCCGTGGCGCTCCCGTCGAAGAGCATCCCGCCTCCTTCGGAGGCCGACTCCACGCTCCAGTCGCCGCGTCGAATGCCCTCGGGCTCGCAACCGCAGATCCAGGTGCCGGTCGCGCCGCAGCGAACTCCGAGCGGTCTCTTTGCGGTGCCGCAGAACTTCGGCGCTTCGCAAGCAGGCCCGTCTCACCAGCCGTCGAGCCCGCCGCCCCAGGTCTTGCCCGCGACGCCCGCGCAGCGGCCATCGCAGATCCTGCCGATCCCGCAGCAGCCCGCTCAGCCTCAGCCAGCGGCGCAGCCTTCGATGCTCGCCGGGCTCGCCAGCGAGAACACCTCGCAACCCGCGGCGCCCGCGCCGGCGCCCGCAGCGGCTCAGCCGGTCGCGACGCCCGCCCCGAGCCCCGCGCTCCGCGAGATGCCCTCGCAGCCGCTGCAAGAGAAATTGCTCGGCACGCTCCCGTCGCCCACGCTCTCACCGTTCGCAGGCGCCGCGGCGCCCAACACGAACGCGACGCCGGGGACCTCGGGCTTGCGCGCCGGCACGATGGCGTCGCTGCCGGATCTCAACCCGACGCCGAGTCGCTCGCAGCCCGTCATCCAGATCGAGAACTCCAACTGGAACGACGACGACTCGGTCGCGAATCAAGCGAAGACAGCTGTCCACTCCGCCGAGACCGCCGCGGCGGTCGCTGCGATGGTCGCCGCCGAACCTCCGCTCTCGATGAACGCCACGCTTACGCAGCCACCGAGCGAGCTGCAGCGACTCATCGAGCGCACGCGCGCCGAGGCTCGTGGCCTCACGCCTCCCGCTGGCGCAGCGCCCGTCGCGAATGCTCCGCCCCCGGCTCCTCGCGCAGAAGCTCCATCCACTCCGCCGGTGCAGCAGCACGAGTTCGAGGACTCGCCGACCGTCGCGCCGGACACGGGCGACATCCAGCGCATCCTCGCTCAAGCCGAGGAGAACGCGAAGGCCGAGGACGAGGCCGCGAAGCGTGGGTCTCGTCCCACGCCGGCCGCGGTGCTTCGAAATCAGAAGACGACCATCCGTGGCCTGGGTGGTGCGAACAAGATCGTCGAGCCTCCGCCGACCGCGCGCCAGCTGAGCCCCATGCAGGGTGAGGACGCGCCGACCGCGCAGCTTCAAGTCCCTGACGTTTTGCTGAAACTCGCGGCCGCCTCGGCGGAGCTCGGGACGCCCGCATCCTCCGCCTCCAAAGCTCCCGACACGGCTCCAACGGGTGCGCCTCCTCCGCCACCACCTGCCGCGAGCGCTTCGGCTGGCGAGGACGAATTCGGCGACGCCTTCGACAGATCGTTCTCCGACGCCCCCGACGCTCCGACCGAAGCTCCGACGTCTCCACCGGCACCTGCGACCACGCCGCCCGGCGGCGAGATCTTCGATCCGGCGAGCCAAGACGTGATGTCGCTCGAGTCGCAGGAGCCTCCCGCGATGAGCTCGCCCGCCGTGGCGAACCTCGAGCAAGCGTTCGCGAACGCCGCCGAGCCCTCCGTCACCGAAGCTCCTGCCGAGCTCCTCAGCGTCCCCGCGATCGAAGAGGACGATCAGGGCCGCCCCACGCTCTCCGAGATGGAGGCTCCGCCCGTCTCGAGCGCCGGCTCACCTCCTCCGCCCGTGCATCAAGGCGAGACCCGCATGGAGATCGAGCGCCGCATTCGCGAGGGCGACTCACTCGAGGGCCTCGACATGAGCGATCTCGATCTGTCGGGCTTCGACTTCTCGGGCAAGCGGCTCAACGGCAGCAAGCTCGTGCGCACGAACCTACGGCGCGCGCGGTTACGCGGCTGTAACCTGACCGGCACGACCCTCGAGGGCGCCGATCTCGTCGAGGCCGATCTCGACGACGCGCAGCTCGAGCGCGCGAACCTCACCGGCGCCAAGCTCTCGGGTGCGACGCTGCGCCGCGCGTATCTCACCGACGTCAACCTCGCGAACGCCGACGCGCGCCGCGCATCGTTCGAGCAAGCGACTGGGCAGCGCGCGGTGTTCTCTCGCGCGCGCCTCGACAGCGCGACGTTCGCTGGCGTCCAGTTGGACTCGGCCGACTTGACCGAGGCTCAGGTCGACGGCGCGAACTTCGACGGCGCGCTGCTCCCCGAGCTCAAGGCCTACGAGCTCTCCGCCGACGACACGTCCTTCCTGCGGTGTGCTCTCGTGAACGCCCGATTCGACGGCGGCGTCCTCAGCAGGGCCCGCTTCGACGGCGCCGTCGCGGAGGACTCGATGTGGGATCGCGCAGTGCTCGACGGCGCGAGCTTCGACGGCGCGCGCCTCACCGGTGCGAGCTTCACCAAGGCTTCGCTCCGCCGCGCGAACCTCAGCCACGCCGAGCTCTCGGAGGCTCGCTTCAACCGCGCCAACCTCTCCGCCGCGCGCCTCGTCGGCGTGAACCTCTCGCTGCTCACGCTCGACGGCGCGGATCTCTCGGGCATCGTCACCACCGAATAACGCCCGGGCAGCGTGCGCTCCGAGTCGTTCGCCGAGCGCTTCGAAGAGGCCATGCAGACAGGGCGCGTGCTCGTCCGGCGCCCCGAGTCGGAGGCCCGCTTTGCCGCGCCGTTCACGCTCGCCTGCCGCTCCGAGGTACGAATCCTCGAGCGCGCGATTCGGAGCGTGACCGCGTTCACGTTCGTCCTCTCCACGGCCGTCGGGATCTATGTCGCCCTCGGCGCGGCGCCCCGCATGATCGGGGGCGTGGTGGTCTTCTGGGTCTTGTCGGCGATCGCTGCGCGGTTCTATTTGCTGCGACGACTGCTCGAGCACGGCTCTTTCCTCGTCGATTTCGAGCGTATGGAGCTCGAGCGCCGCGAGCTGCCTAATACCCAATCAGCCGCGACTACCGATTACGCTATTGCCAATATCAAGGACGCCGCGATCACCACCCTGCGCTCGGCCGACAACGAAGCCCCCTATTGGGTAGTGCTCCGAACACCGATGAAGCAGCGCTTCCGCGTGTGTCGATGCTCCGAAGAGGAGGCTCACAGGGTCCTCGCCGTATTCCGCACTTACGGCTTCGAGGCTCGACTGCATTCTCCCGATGAGGACGCCTGAGCGCGCCCCTCCAGCACGCAACGAAATGGCGACGCGCCGCGGCACCCGAACTCGGCCTTTCTACCGTCGCGCACCGCGGTTCATCGTGCCATCCTCGGGCTCGTCGCCAACCCCACCTTGTCGAGTGAAGCCGTGTTTTCGAGCTTCTGGGAGCCCGCATCGAAGAGCGCCGACCTTCCCCCGACGAAGGTCGTGGACGAGTCGTTGCGCGATGGACTGCAGAGTCCCTCGGTTTCGAATCCCCACCTCGACGACAAGGTCGCGCTCCTCCACGCGATGGCTGGGCTCGGCGTCGATCGCGTGTCGATCGGGCTGCCGGCAGCGTCGGCTCGCGCGGTCGCCGATGCAGCGCACCTCCTGACCGAGATCGTCGAGGCGCAGCTCCCGCTCCGCCCGACGGCGGCCGCGCGCACGACCGAGCGCGACGTCGAGGCCATCGTCGAGATCAGCCAGCGTGTCGGCGCGCCCATCGATGTCTACGCCTTCATCGGCAGCTCCCCGATCCGACACTTGGTCGAGAATTGGGATCGCAGCTTCCTCACGCAGGCGATCCGCGCTGCGGCAGCGGTCGCGCGACGCGCGGGTCTCGAGATTTGCCTCGTCACCGAGGACACGACGCGCGCGAGCCCCACGACGTTGACCACGCTCTGGGATGCCGCGATCGACGCTGGCGTCTCGCGCCTCTGCCTCTGCGACACGGTCGGCCACGCCGACCCGCGTGGCGTCGAGGCCCTCGTCCACTTCGCGCGCGGCTATCTCACGTCGCGCGGGGCGACCCACGTCGAGCTCGACTGGCACGGCCACGAGGACCGCGGCCTCGGCATCGCCAACGCGCTCGCTGCGGCGCGCGCCGGGGTCGGCGCCGTGCACGGCACCGCGCTCGGTGTGGGTGAGCGCGTCGGCAACGTTCCCATCGAGCCCCTGCTCTACAACCTCGGCCTCGCGGGGATGCGGCGCACCGTGACCATCGAAGACCTGCGCGCCTACAGCGATCTCGCGTCGCGCGCGCTCGAGTGGCCGATCAGCCCGTTCGCGCCGCTCGTCGGCGATCGGTCGCGTGGCCTCGACGCGATTCGGACGACGCCGAGCATCCTCTCGGTCGAGACGACCACGCACCGCGCGGCGCCGCCGCCACTCGCCTCGCGTGATGCGCAGCCGACCGAGCGGCGCACCCTTCGCCTGCGCGTGAACGGCGATCTCGTCGAGGCTACGGTCCGCGCCGACAGGACGCTCCTCGAGATGCTGCGCTACGACCTCGATCTGGTCGCGACGAAGCAGGGCTGCGACAAAGGCGACTGCGGCGCGTGCACGGTGCTCATCGACGGCGAGCCGCAGCTCGCGTGTCTCACGCTCGCGGTCCTCGCCGATGGTCGCTCGATCACCACCGCCGAGGGCCTCGCCGGCCGCCCCGCGGGTGAAGCATCGCCGCCGCTCGATCCCTTGCTCGACGCCTTCGATCGCTGCGGCGCAGGGCAGTGCGGCTTCTGCACGCCGGGCATGCTGATGACCGCGACGGCGCTCCTCGCACGCGAGCCCGCGCCCTCGCGCGAGGTGATTCGCACGGCGATCAGCGGCAACCTCTGCCGCTGCACGGGCTACGGCAGCATCGTCTCCGCGATCGAGCTCGCCTCGAAGATCCGCCGCGGTGAAGAGCCCACGGGGGTCGCGCTCCCCGGTGAGCACGTCCCACCACCGCTCGCGCCCCTCGCGGAGAAGCAGCGATGAGCACGGGCCTCGTCGGTCGCAAGGGACGTCGCAACGATCTCCTCCGCAAGGTCCGCGGTGAGGTCCGCTACACCGACGATCTCAAGCTGCCGCGCATGCTCCACGCGCGCCTCGTGCGCTGCCCTCACCCGCACGCGCGCATCGTCTCGATCGATCCGTCGACGGTCCTCGCCGATCCCTCGGTCGTCGCGGTCGTCACCGGTCGCGACATGCCGCGCCGCTTCGGCATCATCCCGTGGACCCCGGACGAATACCCGCTAGCGCTCGAGGTCGCGCGCTTCCTCGGTGATGCCGTGGCTGCGGTCGCAGCGCTCGACGAGCTCACCGCCGATCGCGCCGCGCGCGAGCTCTCGATCGAATACGAGGTCCTGCCCGCGGTCCTCGATCTCGACGCCGCGGAGCAGCACCCCGAGGTCGGCCTCGGCGCGTCGGGCACCGACAACGTCAGCAAGACGGTCGACCTCGCGTTCGGCGACGTCGACGCGGCGCTCTCCGCGAGCGACCTCGTGCTCGAGGGCGACTACTTCTTCGAGGGCACCGCGCACGCGCCGATCGAGCCGCACTGCGCCCTCGCGCGCTACGACGCCGACGGCCTGCTTACACTTTGGTCAGCAACGCAGGTCCCCCATTACCTGCACCGCGAGCTCTCGCGCGTGCTCGCGATCTCGCCGGCGCGCATCCGCGTGATCCAGCCGCCAGTCGGCGGCGCGTTCGGTGGCAAGAGCGAGCCCTTCGCGCTCGAGTTCGCCGCGTCCAAGCTCGCGATGATCACCGGGCGCCCGGTGAAGATCCTCTACACCCGCGAGGAGGAGTTCTACGCGCACCGCGGTCGCCACCCGATGCAGATGCGCTATCGCGTGGGCGCGAACCGCGACGGCTCGCTCACCGCGGTCGACGCGAAGACGCGCATCGACGGCGGCGCGTACTCGAGCTTCGGTCTTGTCACGACGTATTACTCGGGCCAGCTCCTCAGCCTGCCGACGTTCGCGCCTACCTATCGCTTCTCGTCGACGCGGTACTTCACCAACAAACCACCGTGCGGGCCGAAGCGAGGGCACGGCAGCGTGCAGCCGCGCTTCGCGTTCGAGTGCATGCTCGATCGCGTCGCGGTCGAGCTCGGCGTCGACCCGATCGAGCTCCGCCGCAAGAACGCCGTCACCGGCGATCACACCGTGAACGGCTTCCGCGTGACGTCGAACGGCTACCTCGAGTGCTTAGCGCGCGTCGAGGCAGCCTCGGGCTGGCGTGAGCGTCGCGCGAAGCTCGGCTTCGGTCGCGGCCTCGGCGTCGCGTCGAGCGCGTACATCTCGGGCACGAACTACCCGATCTACCCGAACGAGATGCCGCAGAGCGCGGTCCAGCTCAAGGTCGATCGCAGCGGCGTCGTGACGGTGTTCAACGGCGCCTCCGAGATCGGGCAAGGCACCGACACGCTGCTCGCGACCATCGTCGCCGACGAGCTCGGCTTGGATCTCGACGCGGTGCGCGTCGTCTCGGCGGACAGCGATCTCTGCCCCGTCGACCTCGGCGCCTACTCGTCGCGCGGCACGTTCATGAACGGCAACGCCGCGCTCAGCGCAGCCCGCGCGGTGAAAGACAAGGTCATCGACGCGGTCGCGGCGCACCTCGGCGTGCACCCCGGCGACGTCTTCGTCTCTCGCGGGCACGTGTGCTCCCGCACGGCGGATGGTCAGGCCATCCCCATCACGAAGGCCATCCAGCTCGCCGAGGCCAAGCACGGCACGCTCGGCGCGACGGGTTGGTACAAGACCCCGCCGAAGCTCGGCGGCGACTACCGCGGCGGGACCATCGGCGCCTCGCCGGCCTACTCGTTCACCGCTCACGTCGCCGAGGTCGAGGTCGATCCCCAGACGGGAATCGTTCACATCGTTAAAGTTTGGTGCGCGCACGACTGCGGCCGCGCGCTCTGCCCCACCCTCGTCGAGGGTCAGATCGAGGGCAGCGTCTACATGGGCCTCGCGGAGGCCTTGCTCGAAGAGCACGTGGTCGATCAGCGCGGCCTGCACCGCGGCCCGAGCCTGCTCGACTACCGCATCCCGACGAGCCTCGACGTCCCCGACATCGTCGCGCTGATCGTCGAGTCCCACGACCCCGAGGGCCCGCTCGGCGCCAAAGAGGCAGGCGAAGGGCCGCTCCACTCGAGCATCCCGGCCATCGCGAACGCCATCTTCGACGCGGTCGGTGTTCGCCTCGATCGACTCCCGTTCTCGCCGGGTCGCGTCCTCGCGAAGCTCCGCGAGCGCGCCAAGGAGCCTCGCTGATGCTCCCGCTCCCTCGCTTCGGCTTGGCCGAGCCGCGCACCGTCGCCGAGGCTACGCGCATCCTCAGCGAGCTGGGTGACGGCGCGGTGCTCATGGCCGGCGGCACCGATCTCCTGCCGAACATGAAACACGGCCTCGTCGAGCCGCGCACGGTCGTGTCGCTCCAACGCGTCGAGGGCCTGCGCGATGTTCGCTACGAGCCAGGCGCCGACGGCGGCCGACTGCACCTCGGCGCGATGGCGACCCTCGACGCAGTCGCGTCGAACGAGCTCGTCTGTCGACTCGCGCCCGCGCTCGCGCAGGCAGCGCAAGCCGTCGCTGGGCCGCACCATCGGCGCATGGGCACGCTCGGCGGCAACCTCTGCCTCGACACGCGCTGTCGCTACTTCAACCAGACCCACTTTTGGCGCTCGGCGCTCGGTTTTTGCCTCAAGAAAGACGGCTCCGTCTGTCACGTCGTCGCGGGTGGGCAGCGCTGCGTCGCGGCCGCCTCGAACGACACTGCGCCCGCGGTGATCGCGCTCGAGGGTTCGCTCGTGCTCGAGAGCGCGCGCGGCCGGCGCACGCTCGACGTGTCGTCGTTCTACACGGCGGACGGCGTCTACAACACCACGCGCGAGCGCGACGAAATCCTGGTCGAGGTCGTGCTGCCCGTTCGCCCGGGTCGCAAGAGCGGCTTCGAGAAGCTGCGTCGCCGCGCCGCGATCGACTTCCCCCTCCTCTCGATCGCCGCGCGCGTCGACGACGACGCGACCGACCTCCGCAACGTGGCCGCGATCGACATCGTCGTGTCGGCGCTCGCCGCTCGTCCACGACGGCTCGGCGCCGCCCAAAAGGTCGCGGCGGGCGTGCCGCGCAGCCCTGCGCTCGTCGAGACGCTCGCGAACGCGAGCCACCGAGAGTGCCACCCGCTCGAGAACATCGAGGGCGACGCCGAGTGGCGGCGCGAGATGGTGCCCGTTCTGGTGCGTCGGCTGCTCCACCGCCTCTTCGAGCTCCCCGGCTGATCAGCGCCCGGCCCTGTGGAGCTCACGGCGGCGCTCGCGTACCGTGCGGGCATGAGCACCGAACGCCACGCGAGCTGCGGCTGCGGTCAACTGCGGGTGACGACGACTGGCGAGCCCGTGCGTATCTCGATGTGCCACTGCTTCGAATGTCAGCGGCGCACCGGCAGCACCTTCGGGGTCCAAGCCCGCTTCACGGACGACCAAGTCCAAATCGAGGGTCGTTCGACGGAGTGGATGCGCACCGCGGACAGCGGCAATCACATCCATTTCCACTTCTGCCCTGTTTGCGGCTCGACGGTCTTTTACAAGCTCGAGGCCTTACCGGGCTTCACTGCAGTCGCCGTGGGTGCCTTCGCAGATCCGAATTTCCCTTCACCCCGAGTCTCGGTCTACGAGGCCCGCAAACACAGCTGGACGGGAATCCCGGCCGACGCCGAGCACCTCGACTGATCCTCAATCGCGCTCTCGCGAGCGAACATGGCCCTCTCCTCCAAAGCCAAGACGACTCGCGCCTCGCGTCGAATCGGCCAATTCGTCAAGCGCACGGCGCTCGAGACGTGGGCGGTGCTGCGCGCGACATATCGGGTCTTCTCCCTGCGCGGGGGTCGCGTCCTCGCGGGGGCGCTCGCGTTCAGCGCGGTCCTCTCCGTCGTTCCGCTGTTCATCATCGCCCTGCGGATTCCAGCGCTCGTCTTCGGTCAGCGCGAGGCGAACGCGGCGCTCTTCCGCAATGTCGCGCGGTGGGTCGGTCGCGACCTCGCGCTCACGATCGACAACTGGGTCACCGAGTCCCATGCGGCCAGTTTGGGCACGAGCGTGGTCGGAGCGCTGGCGCTCGTTTACGGGTCCTCACGGGTCTTCGCCACGATCACGCGCGCCTTCGACATGCTCTGGGCAGTCGACGACCCCGGTGACGCCAAGTGGTGGCAGAAGGTACTCGGCTTTCTGACACGCAAGCTCATCGCCTTTCTCCTGGTGTTGCTCGTCGGGGTGATGCTCGTCGGGCTCGTATTCGCGCACACCCTCATCGGCTTTGCGCGCTCCATGGTGCTCCCCGGCCGCGGCTTCCACGTCGCGCGCTTCGCCGAATATGGGGTCTCGCTCGTCACCACGATATTGCTGTTCACGCTCCTTTATCGGGTCTTGCCGTCGCGCCCGATTCGGTTGCTCGTGGCGCTCAAGTCCGCCGTAGCGACGGCCGTCCTCTTCACGGTCGGCGCGATTCTGCTCGGCACCTATATTGGCCGCAAAGGTGCGGACAACAGCTACGGCGCCGCGACGAGCGCCATCATGCTCCTGATTTGGATTTACTACGCCGCTCACGTCTTCTTCTTCGGGGCGTCGATGAGCGTCGTGCTGTCGGCGCCCTCCGATTTCGGGCTCGGGGAATCCGCGCCGGATCCGCCCGCCCCCGAGTCCCCGACAGCCACCCCGCCGCAGGTGGCGCAACAGCAGCGCAACTGAGGCATAAGAACGGCGCAATCACCGGTTGAAAGGGGCCGGATCAGCTCCCATGATGAAATATGCCTGGGCGCTTCGCCCCACTCGCCGTAGCGGCGCTGCTCGGACTCGCCGCCTGCTCGAACGCAGTGGGGGCCGGCTCGTCAGCGAGCGACGAGGGCGGCAGTGGCACCGGCGGTCCCATCCCCGCTGAGACTCTGCCGTGTGAGAGTCCGGACCTCTGGCCATTCGAGGTCTCGTCCGACCGATACCCGATTCGGGTGCACTACCACGAGGTATCGCAGGTCCCCGAGGCGCTGAGCACGCTCGAGCTGCTCGAGCAGTCGTGGGCGGTCGAGACGGGGGCTCTCGGCTTCGATCCGCCGCTCGCCGATCATGGCCGCTGCGGCGACGACGACGCGTTCGACGTGTTCATCTGGGCGGGTGTCGGAGAGTGCTACGTCGACGTCATCGCCGAAGAGCCGAATACTCCTTGGGACGACGTGCTGAGCTACATGGTCGTCGACCCCTACGGACCTTATGGGGGTGAGCTCCTCGACGTGACGCTCGCCCACGAGCTGAACCACGCCTGTCAGGCCACTTACGACTGGTGGGAGAGCCCTGTCTTCTTCGAGGCCACCTCCGTCTACGTGGAGGATTGGGTCTTCGACGGGAACAACAACTACGTGGAGAACCTCGCAGATTTCCAAGCCCGCCCGGGCTGGGCGCTCGACTTGGGGGACAACTACGAGACGTGGTTCATGTACGGCGCTGCGCTGTACTTCCACTATTTGCATGACCGGTATTTCAGTGACGACCCGACGTTCCTCGCCGAGCTCTGGCGCGGCGCGCGCAGCATCGCCGGCGAGCAGGAGCCCGACCTCGAGGACGCAATCGACGTCCTCCTCGGACAGCGCGCCGGTATCGGCTTTGTCGACTCCGTGGCCGAGTTTGCCCGGTTTCGTTGGTACACGGGCGAGCGCGACGACGGCGCGCACTTCTCGGAGGGTGGGCTGTTCCCGGACGACGCCGCCGTCGCCATCGATGCGGTGGCAACCGGCGAGGACATGGTCCCTATCAGCGTGATGGCGCTCGGGTCGAGCTACATCGAAATCCCCGCAGAGCTCGGCGCTGTCGACGTGACGCTCGCAGACGCAGACCCGACTGTCGATTGGGTTGTTCAGGTCGTCCCCGGGACTACGGCAGCCGAGGACGGCCACGCGCTGGATCTGACCAACGGCGCGGCGACCCTCTCGCCTGTCGCGGGTCGCACGCTGATCGTCACTGCGTTGCCTCGCGCCGCAGACGCCGATCCGGAGCGACGAACCGACGCGTATTTTCAAGCTACCGTGTCGATCTGCCCAGTACCCTAGTTGCCGTGAGCCTCACCGATCGCTTGGGTTCGACCGAGGAGCCTAGGTTGGCCTGGTCGGTGCTAGGCATTGAGAATCAACTATGAAGCCGGGTGACATTCTCGCGCAGCGCTACCGCATCGAACGCCCTTTGGGCGCGGGCGGATTCGGGGTGGTCTATCTCGGGACACAGCTGCCTCTCGGTCGCGCCGTCGCGATCAAGGTCCTCTCCGAGACCGCAAAAGAGTCGGTCGCGCGCTTCACCCAAGAAGCGACGATGGCCCAGCGCCTCGACCACCCGCACACGGTGCGGATCCTCGACTTCGGCGTAGGCCCCGACGAGGTCCCGTTCATCGTCTGGGAGTTCTTGAAGGGCGTCACGCTCGGCGAGCTGCTCAAAGAGCGGGGACCGCTGTCGCCAGCGATCGCCCGGCGAATCACCATCCAAATCCTGAAGAGCCTGATGGAGGCGCACGGCCTCGGCATCGTCCACCGCGACATCAAACCGGCGAACCTCTTCATCACCTCCCACTCCGGGGAGCCCTATTTCGTCAAGGTCCTCGACTTCGGCATAGCGAAGGACACGTACGCCGCCCCGCGCGCCACCGTCATGGCCGAAGAGGCGAGTCGCAGCCGATTTCGCGGCGTCAACGTGACGCGCGCGGCCGGCCACACCAACGCGAGCCACCTGCTCGGCACTCCCCGATACATGTCTCCCGAGCAGGTGAGCGGCCAGCGCGTCGGACCGGAGAGCGATCTCTACACGCTCGGTCTGGTGCTCGCCGAGATGCTCACTGGGCGCCCCGTCTTCTATCACGACAACGCCCTGGACTTGCTCCTCGCCCAGGGCTCCGACGAGCCCGCGCCCATTCCACCCGAGGTCGCGCACTCGCCGCTTGGGCCTGTGATTCTCCACGCGACGCAGAAGAGCCGGCCGGCGCGTTTTCAGAACGCGCAGGACATGATGAACGCCCTCACGGCGATCCCGCTGCCCGAGGACGGCCCGCCCGTGGGCACCCCCAATTGGGGATCTCAGGCGCCGGTGTCTCGCACTCCGACGTCGTCCGCGCAGCCGACGTTGCAAGCAGCGCCGATGCTGACTGGCCATTTCGCGAGCGCGCCCCCGAGCGTGCCCACCGTGCAATATCCGGTTACGCCGCCGCATAGCTCGGTCCCCACGGTCGTGGCCTCGGCGCCGCCGCAGTCCATTCAGCGGGCCTCGCGCGCGCCTTGGTTCATCCTCGGGGGGGTCTTGCTCTCACTCGCGATTGGCGGGCTCGTTTGGGCAGCTCCCTGGCGCGCGAAGGACAGCGGCTCCTCGAGCAGCCGCCGCTCCGCGAGCGACGACTCGGACGACGAAGACAGGCCTAGGCCGAAGAAGTCGGCCTCCGTCGCTGCCGCGGAGAGCAGCGCTCCGCCGCAGAGCCCTAGCCCCAAAGCCGGGGGACCTCGACCCAACCCCACCCCCAATCCGAAGATCGACTGGGCTCATCGGAGCTTCACGCCGTTCGATACCGTCGACGCGCTGAAGGCGAAGATCGTCGCCGCCGGCTACGAGATCCGCAAAGCCGACACGCCCGCAGCGACCGTGAACTTCAAGACCTACTCGATCGTCGTCAATCACACGCCTTGCGCCGGCGCCGTGAATTACATGGTCTACGGCGATCTCGACATGGCGAACCAGGCAATGACAGCCATGGCGCAGGTCGCCGGCCGAACCTTCCAGAACGGGACGGCCCTCCTCTTCGTCGGGCTCGGCTCCGTCGACAAACCCGAGGGTGACCCCGGCTGCAACGACGAGCTCGCCGCCGCGATTACCCAATAGCAAACGGCCTAGTTGAACAAGTCGCCGAAGAACGAGAAGACGTCGAACACGGAGCCGATGACCGAGGTCTGCGTAGCGACCTCAGCGATGCCGTGCAGCACGCTCATCTGCTCCTCCTGCGGCGGACCAGCCTGAGACACCGCTACCGCTGTAGCCCCGGCCACGACGACGCCGCCAGCGATGACGGCTGGAGCGACCGCCGAAGCCCCTGCGGGACGCGGAGCCCCATAAGGCACTTGTGCTCCCCACCCGGCGCCTTGAATCGCGGCCGCGACGCGCGACAGCTCTTCACGGTCGTAGAAGGTGCCGTGCGCCTCGCATTTGTCGAGGTCGACGCCCGCGCGCTCGGCGCGGACGCGCTTCATCGCGTCCTGACAAACGGGACAGCGCAGCTCGACGTCGAGGCGCGGGGTATACCGCGCAGCCGACGCGGCGCTGCTCGCCAGCCCCACCGCATCGTGGGGTAGGCGCTCGAAGAACATCCGGCCCGCTGTCGTATCCAGAAAGACGCCGCCACAAAGCAGGCACCCGTGCATGGAAAAGCCGGATTGAGTCGTGGCCATTCGCATGGTTTGCGGCTGATGGGGCGACCCGGCGAAACACCGCGGACAATAGAGAGTAGGGCTCATTCGACTTCCAACGCGTGCAGGCGCTTCTCCAACGCGGATCGTTGTACCTCGACTTCGGCCTTGGTGTGACCCGTGCGGCGCAGTCCGGCTTCGTCGAGCCGCAATAGATTGTCGAGTTCGAAGGGGTCGGCCTGCAAGTCGTAGAGCTCGAGGTCGGGCCCACCCTTCGAGTGGACGTGTATCTTCGTCCGCTCGGGGTCGTCGTAGTGCTCCACGTATTTCCAGCGCGTCGTGCGGACCGACGCCTGCACGTCGGCGTGGCCCTTTTTCCCTGTGCCCCAGCACTCGGTGAGGACCTCTTGGCGTGGCCAATTCGGCGCCTCCCCGCGCAGCAACTTCACCAGGCTGAGGCCATCGACCTTGGGCGCCGACGCTCCTGCCCAATCCGCGAAGGTGGGGGCAATATCGATGTTCACGGTGAGGGCGTCGAGCGGCGCGGTCGCATGCGTTACAGCGGGGTCACGAATCATCAACGGGATGAGCGAGCACCCCTCGTAGGTGCAATTCTTCGCCGGGTGGTGGTGCTCGCCCCACGCGTAGCCGTTGTCACCGTGATAGACGACGATCGTATCGTCTTTGATGCCGAGCTCGTCGAGCACCTTGAAGATGGACTCCATTGCGTCTTCGGTCGCGAGCACGCTGACGAGCTGCTCCTTGCGGTGGTCGTCCAGTTTGTCGGCCGGGTGCTTCTTGCGCGCGGCCTCTTGCACCCAATCGGGCTTGTCGGAGACATCGGCCTCCAAGAAGCTCGCGGGTCGGTCCTTCCACTCGAAGAGCGAGCAGTTACCCAATCGATCCATCGCGGCCTTGGTGAACTCGGCCTTCGCCGGGTCTGGCTGGTAGCGCGCCGGCGAGGTGTACGGCGAGTGCGGTGCCCACGGCGCGAAGTAGACGA
This sequence comes from Polyangiaceae bacterium, assembly GCA_046351325.1. Lineage (GTDB taxonomy): Bacteria > Myxococcota_A > Polyangia > Polyangiales > Polyangiaceae > Xiheicaenibacterium. Next base: position 286,400 of record JAXLYR010000005.1, read on the forward strand.
ACCACGGCTTGCCCTGTTTGGTGGCTTGGCGAATGAACGTGATCGCCCGCTCGGCGAGGACGTCCGTGGAGAAGTTCTCGTTGCCGTCGTCGATCACCTCGTCCGCGGACTTGCGACACTTCTTCTCTTGCTTCTTGCGTGTCTTCACGTCGGAGACGAAGCAGCGGCGCCTCGCCGTCTTCTCACCGGGGCTCCGCTCCTCGAGCTCGAAGTCATAGAACGCCGCCTGCGGAAATACATGAAAGTCGTCCCAATAAGGCGGTACGTAGCGGGGTGTCGCCGCCAAGAGATCGTCATAGTCGTTGAGGTACTTACCGTATATTCCGGTCCAGTATCCGACTTGCTGGAGCCACTTGGGGAAGACCCGCTCCTCGTTCCCGTTCTTTTGGAAATCGAGCGCGCCGTTCGTCCGCTCCTCTCGATCGTCCTCTTCGATATCGGCGTTCGCGAGCACCCGATGATGATGGGCGTAAAGACCAGTCAGGATGGTCGAGCGCGCCGGGCAGCAGAGGGGCGTAGCCGCGAAGTGTCGCTTGAAGGTCACGGCGTTCGGGCCCATGAGCTCGCGCAGCTTCGGCATGCAGGCGATGGACTCGGCGCGCTGGTCGTCCGAGAGCACATAAAGAATGTTCGGGTGCTTGCCCGCGGTCACCGGTCTGTCGGGCATCGGGGCGCTCTTCGCGCTCTCGACGCCCTTGTTCGGATTCGCGGTCGCGCTCCGCTTCGCCGAGCCCTCGGGGGCGGAGCTACCCGACCCGCACCCGCTCCATAGACACGCCGCCGCCAACCCCAATGTCCGCCCGAATGTGCCAGCCCCCATCTTCCTAGACTCGCGCGGCCGCGCGGGCGGGGTCAAGCGTCCGTCAGCACGGCACGTTCTGGGTCGAAACCACCTTTGGGTCGCTGACCTCGTACGTGCCATTCGCGCGGCGGGTCACCACCCCTTCCATCTGACTGATCGAACAGCAAGCGCCGTTCGTGTACGCGTAAGTCCAGTGTCCCGCCGAGACCTCGCGGACGACCATCCCAATGGCGCTCTGGTAGCGTCGCTCGAGCTCATCGAGCCCTACGCCGGGGTAGGCCTTCTTGAGTTGGTTGGCGATGCGCAGCTGCTCGAACGGTTTGCCGAAGGCGACCTCCTGAGCCGGCGGCTCTCCAAAGCACCTTCCGACTTGCTGCTTCTCCGCTATGGCCATCGCGACGAGCGTCGCCTCGGGGAGCGACCCAGGGTCGGAGCCCGCGGGTCGGACGTCGAACGAGGTCTGAAAATAGCCAGTATCGACTCGGTAGTGCCCTGGGGCGAGCAGCCCGAGCTCGGCCACGGCCAGACTGTTCAGACTCTCACAGTCCCCGTGAGTGCCGTTGTCGATCTTGAGCAGCGTCGTATCCCCCTGTTCGATCCTCGTTATCTTCATTTCGCCGGCCATACAGGGGCCTTCACCACCGGGCGGATGAGGGATGAGGGCCTCGACGCTCTCGCCGGCGATGGGGTTCAGCGGCTGGATGGGCTCACACTTGAGGGTGAAGTCATTCCACATCCGCGCCCATTTCGCGGACGCCTCCCGACAGCTGGCGCTCGAATCCTCACAAGGCTGCTCGGCCGGCGGTCGTACGGCGCAGTCTGCGACGGGCTGCGCCGGCGGCGCGGTGACCGGGGTGCCGGTGCTCTTCTGCGGTGCGAGCTGGACCGGTTCGTCGGCCGCAGGCGCTTTGGCGTGAGGTGTATCGCAACCCGCAATACCCAAGAAGGCGAGGAGCAGACAGGTGCGCGGCCGAAACATGACGTTCTCTTTCTCGCTGGCAGTTGGCCAGGATGAGGGAACTCCGACGGCGAGGCTGCCTTACACGTCCGACTCAGTAGTTGTGAACGAGCACGCCGCCGGCGAAGTAGTCGTGTGGCCCGGCGACCGAGAGATCGTAGACGGTCGTCCGCTCGTCGAACTCGGATTTTGCCTCGATCCGCAGCTCGTGTGCCGCGGCCCCGCCCGACACCAAGCCGAAGAGCCCGTCACCCACCGAGAGCTCCTCGGCGCGCACGAAGCCTGCGTCGGCGACCCAGAACGGGTGCGCCGCGGTCGCGCGCAGCTCGGTCCCGTCCGAGAGCGAGAGGGTCGCTACTGGCATATCCGTTCGCTCCTTCACGCGGACGACCCGCGTCACGACCATCTCTCCGCTGACAGTATCGTAAGCGACTACCGGGTCCCCTGGCTTGAGCGACTCGATGGGGACGTCGCCGAACGGCGTGCGCACAGGAGTCCCCGGCGCGAAGCACGAGCTGCCCGCGAGCGCGAACCGCGCGAGCGCAGCCGGCGCGACGGCCGTGACCTTACCCTCCTGATCTCGGACGCAAAGGCGGACATCGTATTCGCCGTCGCAAGTGGGGAAGTCCTCGACGGACTCGTTGAGCCCCACGTAGACCTCGGGGTTCTCGACCGACTTTTGCAGCGAAGGACCGCCGAGCCCATCGAAGAGGGCTCGATCGACCTCGGCGACGACTTTAGCGTCCTCACAGCGGAGGGGCGCTCGGAGCCCCGAAGGGCCCTCGTGATCAGCGCTCACGATGACGACGCTCTTCGCGCCCTCGGGGAGCGTGAGACCGTGAATGAAGAGGTCGAGTCCGCAGTCGTAGCTCTGGGGCGCAGCCTCGACCCAGAGGGGCTCCTCGACCTCGGCCGGCAGGGGCTCGATCTCGCTCGAACCCATGCGTTTTCCCTTCTCGCCGGCGCGCTTCGCGGGCCGATCGAACGCCAAGAGCCCGTCCACGAAATAGCCATCAGCGCCGGTGACGGTGAGGAGAGCACCCCAAGTGCCCTCCTCGTCACGCGACACCGACTCGACCTTGATCGGGAGTCCGTCGACGCCGAGGAGCTCGTCCCCGGGCTCGATCTGTTTCGAAGACCTGAATTCCTTCGCGGCGACGACGAAGAAGGCACGCTCGGCCGGGGCCGAGACGCGGCGTCCGCCTGCGAGGACGAGCGTGACGGAGTGTTCGCCAGTCACGTCGCGCGCGCTCCGCACCGCCGCAGCGACCTTCGTCCCTCGCTCGAGATCCCAGCCCACCACGCGAAATCCACGCCGCACGACCGAGCTCGAGACCGGGCCCGACGGCGTCGCGACGAGGCCGTCGTCGAGCGCTGGCGTCGTATCGACGAGCGTCGCGTAGCCCTCGCCGTCCACGGACAGCGCACCGGTGGCGTCACGCACGCACGCGAGCACTGCATACGTCGCGCCGGGCGCCAGCGTTTCACCGGCGATTTCGAATCGAATACCGGCATAAGGCGAGCCGGCCGACTCGAAGAGACCGCGGTCGAGCTCGACGACGGCGCGGCCCACGTCACACGTGCGCTCGACGAGCCCACCCATCCCAGACTCGCCGTCCGAGACCACGAAGACCACAGACCGAGCGGCGGGCGCGAGCGGGGCCATCGCCATGCGCACCTCGATCCCACCCGCTCTCGCGCTGTTGAATTGCATTGGGGGCAAATCCCAAGTCGCCGCCGGCGCGACCTTGGAGTTGTCGATGCCCTTCGCGGAGGTCGAGAGCGAGGACGAGTCCGCCGCGACCTCGTCGGCGACGAGCGGGGTCGCCGCACCTTGCGTCGAGTCTGGTTCTGGCGCTCGGCTCGTGCTGGGCGCGGCCGTCGGACCGCTGCAGGCCGCTGCGCCGAGCGCCGCGACGATGAAGGCCAGTGCCGTCTTCGAACCTCGCATCCGAGGGCCCTACTCCCGGCCGACTCGATCAGGCAAATTCATCGCGGGCTAGGCGGCTATCCTCTCGAGTCCGCGAGAGGCAATTTGACCCCATTCGGCTTTACCGCATTCCAGATCGCGTGCGCCGTCGTGGTCGTCGCGACGCTGGCGACGATGGCTCGACAGAGGCCGCCGCGCGTGCTGCTCGCCGAGTATGCGTCGCTCGCGATCGCTGGTTTTCTCGGTGAAGAGACGTGCATCGCCGGATATGCCTATTACGCCTACGCGCCCGGGTGGGCGGCCCGCCTGCACCACGTCCCGCTGCTCGTACCGATGATTTGGCCGCTCGTGATCCTCTCGGCGCGAGACGTCGTGCGCGCGCTCTATCCCGGACTCGACGGGGTGCGGCGCGCCGCTGCCATCGCCGTCGCCGTGACGTTCGACGCAGTCCTCATCGAGGTCCTCAGTGTCCGCGCGGGGCTCTGGTCTTGGGCAGAGCCGGGGCTGCTCGGGGTCCCCGGCGCGGGGCTCCTCGGCTGGGGGTTCTTCACGTTGGGCGCGGCCTGGGCCCTCGACCATTTCAAGGGACCGCTCGCGCGCCTCGTCGCAGTCGTCGCGGTCGCGCCACTCGTGACGCACGCGCTCATCCTCGCGAGTTGGTGGGGAGCGCTGCGCTGGTGGCCGCGCGTCGATTGGGGCACAGCGGGGCTCCTCGCCGAGGTCGCGTTCGCCGCCGCGTTGACGGGCTTCGTCGTCGTCGCGCGCAGGAGAGGTCGCGCGGTCGGCCCCGACGTTTGGGGTCCTCGTGCGGTCGCGACTTCGGTCTTCGTAGTCCTCTATTGGGTAGTCGCGCGCGACCAGTTCGCACACGGCGTGGTGCTGGCGGCGACCAGCGTCCCGCACCTCGCGACGCTCGCGTGGCGCCCTGCGCTCTCACCAGTAGACGTTGTTCGGTAGTCCAGCCCGCGCCCAGAGCGCCGTCCCCACGAGGTAAAACGCAAGCAGCGCGCTGCCCATATGGGTGACGACGATGCAGTCTCGATGCGTGAGCGTCGGGCGGCGCCCGTAGAAGAGACGCTGGGCGATCGGCGCGCCGATCATGAGCAGCTCGCGCGCGCCGATCACGCGGAGTCCGAAGCCGGCGAGGAGCGCGAGCGCCGCCCCGCCGACGAGGCCATCGAGGATCCGGCGCGACGTCCGCTCGCCGTGGATGACGGGATAGGTGGGGACACCCTCGCGGCGGTCTCCCTCGAGATCGCGCAGGTCGTAGAGGACCTCGTAGCTCAGCTCGAAGAGCACGAAGAACCCCACCACCACGAGGACGGGGCCCCACCCCGTCACCGGCGCATATCGGAACAGCGCCAGCGGGTAGCCGACGCACGTGAGCACGAAGAGCAGCGCGCTCATCGTGTTCTTGAAGAAGTACATCTCCTTGAACCGCGTCCGAGCTGAAGACGCCGCCTGCGCGGCCGTTGGCAAGACGCCGAGCGACGGCAGCAAACGGAAGTTGTAGAAGAGCCCAATCACCTCGACGACGAGGCGAATCGGCGTGAGGTTCGGCGAGACCCACACGTGCGAGACGACGAGCGAACTACCGAATAGGACGACGCACGTGATCTCGAGCGCGCGCTTGCGCGCGGCCGCGATGTCGGCGCCAGGGACGTTGTTGGCGACGTCTTCGGCGAGGTCCGTGACCCGATTGACCAGGTTGATGACGAACCAGTCGATCGCCACGAACGGCACGAGGACCAGGCTGTAGTGCCCCGTGAAGAGCCACGCGAACACGACCTGCGCGAGGAGCGCGACAATAACGATGTGTAAGCGTAGGAGGCTGGGGATCTGCTCGAGGATGAGCTTCTTCACGGGCGCGGCGCGAGGGTAGCAGCCGGCTCCTCGGCCGGCGACTGGAGCTCAGCGCGGGAGACGGCGCAGCGCCGCCCGCGCGCGCTCCGCGGACGTCGAGCGCGGCGTGGCGTGTCCCAAGCGCTCGACGATCCGCTCGTAGAGTTCGCGGGCACCGGCGTGATCACCCTTCTCCTCGAGCACGTCGGCGAGCGCGAGCGAAGCCCACGTTTGGTAATAGGGATTATCCCCGACAAAGCAGGAGCGGACGGCGCGTCGCAAGTAGGCAATGCCCGAGTCCGTGCGTCCACCGAGGACCAGGACCTCACCGACGACGGCGTCGACCTCGTCCGAAGTGCCCATCGGCGGCAGCGCACCACCGGCCGCATCGAGCGCCGCGAGCGCCTGTCGCGCTTGCTCCTTGGTGTGCACGCCGACTGCCCACCCCAAGAGCCACGCTCCATAACGCTGCATCGGCCGGCTGATCCCGTCGGTCTTGATCAGCCGCTCCATGCGGACACGCAGCTTGTCCACCAGCGCGTCCGAGTCGATCGCCGTCACCCCACCGCGACGAAGAACCCCGAGGAGCGCGAGCGTCTGTCCGAGGATATTGAGGTCGGTCGTTTGGACGACATCGTCACGCTCGAGGTCCTTCGCGAGCTTGTCGAGCGCGGCGCGATCACCCTCTTCCACGAGGACCTCGGCGAGGAGCAACATCCACTGCACACGAATCAGCGGCGCCACCTGGTTGGCCACGACGCTGGCGAGATCGCGCTCGGCGACTCGCCTGCACGAATCGAATCGCCCCGCATATGCGTCGAGCTTGAAGAACATCAGCGCGCGCTGTCCACCACGGTCGGAGGCGTTCAATCGGGCCGCGCGCGCCTCTGCGAGCGCGCTCAACTCTCCATCGGGCGCGTGAGCTGCGTGTCGCGCCCAAAGCAGGTAGCCGTAGGCCTCGGCCGACTCGGGGTCGAGGTCTCGTGCGCGCTCGGCGAGCGACCCCATCGAACTGCACGCTCCGTCGAGGCCGTCGGCACGCGCGGCCTGAACGAGGCAATCGTACGAGTCGGGAGCGGCCTCCAAACAGCGATGCCAGTCCTCGCGCGAGGCCTTCGTTTCCAGGAAATCAGCCTCGATCGACGCGCGGAGCGCATAGCGCGCGCCCTGCCAACGCGGGTCGGAGATCAGATCGAGCGCGGCGCGCGCGCCCTCGAGGTCGAGCTGGAACCGCCTCAATCCGGCGACGGCGAGCGCGACCTCGGGCTGCTCCCCTTGCTCGAGGAGCTTGCGAAGGGCCTTCTCGGTACCCGCATAATTTGGAGGCGTCGAAAAGTATGGAGCGGCCGCGTCGAGCCACGCGACCTCCGTCGCTGTCAGCTCATCGCGGTCGCTGGCGGCGCGTTTGTACTGCTCCCTCGTCGCGTCGGACGGCGGCCCCCAGGCCGCCCACCAGAGGCTCTCGCTCGCGCTCGCCTTCCCCGCGTTGATGATCTTCCAAAGCTTGGCGCGCGCGAGGCCGAACGCGCCCTTTCGAACCTCGCCCCAAGACTCCACCACCCGCGGATTGACCCGCGCTTCGATCGGCTCGATCGCGACGACAGACGGCGCGCTCGACGCGGAGCTCGGGGCGGAGGCGGAGGCGGACGCGCTCGCGGTCGTCGCTGGCCGCCGCGCAGCGCGCACCCCATAGAGCGCCGCCACACTTACAGACACCGCTGTAAGCGCAGCGACCGGAGCCCACCGCGAGAGGTTTCGCGCTCGACGCCCAGCGTCCGCTGACAAACTCGAAGGCGGCGCGATGGTCGCGTTCTCGTTCGGTGGATGCGAGGTCGGCTCCGCGGCCATCGAGCGAGCCATCGGTGACGGCGCAGAGGGCAGCCCAGAGGAGCGCTCTCGCGGCCTCGAGCGACGCGAGGGGGGAAGGGCCGCCGTCTCCGGCGGACCGCCGAGCTGGAGCTCGACCGATGGCATCGAGATCTCGGCGGGCAGCTCCTCCGCGGTGTCGCCCATCGGGCGCCGATGATGAACCGCGATGACCTCCGGATTGGGCTCACCCAAGATCGGGCGGAGCGCTTGCCAGGCCGCCGCCGCGTCGAGGAAGCGATCGCTGGGGCGCAGGGAGAGACACCGCGCGAACCACGCGTCGAAGCCCGCCGGTAACTCCCGCCCACGAGCCCGCGCGCGCACTGACGCAGGCTCGCGCACGCCGTTGCGGATCTCCGAGATCAACGCGACCGCGGTCGTGGCTATCCAGTACTCACGACCTACAAGCGTGTAATAAACCAACAGGCCCAGCGACCATATGTCGCTCGTAGCCTCTGCGGCGTAAGCGAGCTCCGCCTGCTCGGGCGCCATCCAGAACGGAGTCCCGATCGCGCCCGTCATCGACGCGTGAACCTCGGCCGCGAGCTTCGCTATGCCGAAGTCGAGGAGCTTGACCACGAGCGCCCCCTCCGACTGGTCCAGGAAGACGTTCTCCGGCTTCAAATCTCGGTGGACCAGCATCGAGCGATGCGCGGCCGCGAGGCCGTCGGTCAGCTGCTCGAAGACCGCCGCGGCCTCGTCGAGCGCGAGCGGCCCACGCCGATCGACATGGGCGCGAAGATCCTCGCCCTCGAGCAGCTCCATCGCGATGTACCGAAGTCGCGTCTCCGGGTCGACGCCCGCGTTGACGATGTCGACCACGTGCGCACTGCGGACCTTGCCGACGGCAATGGCCTCGAGTTCGAAGCGCCGTATCGAGCGCTCCTCGAAGGCGCGCTGCGGGTGAAGCACCTTCAGCGCGCGCAGCCGAGACGTGCTGAGCTGCCGCGCTACGTAGACGAGCCCCATCCCGCCCGCGCCGAGCAAGCGCTCGATCTCGAAGTCTCCGCCGACGACCGATCCCTCCATCAAAGGGAACACCTGAGGTGTCGGCAGCGAGGTTCGATCGGGCCGCGAGCGGCGCACGAGGAGCGCCGTCGCCATCGCAGTCGCAGCCACACCCGACAGGAGCCCGACGGGAGCGACCCACCGCACGGGGCCTTGAATCACGACGAGCCCGAGCGAAGCGAGCGCAGCGAGGGAGAGCGGCGCGACCGCGAGACGACCTGTCGAGTCAGGCCGAACCTCGGCGCGCGCGAGCTCGAGCGCGACGACGGCGACCAGCACGAGCCCAGTGATCCCGTAGACCAAGTGCGGAGCAGCGAGCGGCGTGAGAGGGAGCTCACCCTCCGAGAGCGGCCGCGCGAGCGGGCGGAGCACCAACAAAAGACCGACGACGGCCGTGGGTCCCAGCGTGACCTCGCGGCGCGCCGCGCCCCGCGCGAAGAGCAGGCCCGCCGCGCTCCAACCAGCGGGGACGAGCGGCGCGAACCACGCGAAGTCACCCGTGCGGCCGATTGAATAGAGCGCTGCGCACCACGCGGCCGAGACGACCTGTGACGTGATTGCGCTGGACAGCGGCCCACGCAACGCGCTCCGCCAGGAGACCCGAGACACGGGTCGCGTGCTTAGCACGTGCAGGTGGAGAACGGCTTGCTCGCGTGCGATGTTCTCGGTCTGCCGGGAGCGAGCTGCGAATGAACCCCCTCCGCAATATTTCAATTACCGCGCTGTCAGCTCTCGCGCTCGCGGGTTGCGACCCGCCCTGCGAACCCTATTGGAAAATCGCTTGCGAGCGCTGCGACGCCACCGGCTGCGACCTCGCCAAAGAGCACGCGAAGAAGACCCTCGAGGGTGGCCAGATGTGCCAAGAGGACGTCGCGCGACTCAAAGAGATCCTCGAGCAACCCGGCGGCAAGAAGGTTGCGTGCAACTTACCAGCAGCGAGCAAGCTCCCGAGCAACGCGCTACTCGGCCGCTGGAGCTGCACCTCGAAGGGGCGGGCGGACAATGGGCGAGTCATCGCCCTCGACATCGGGCTGCTCACGGTCAACGTCGACGACAAGAGCTTCGAAGTCGTCCAGCTCTCGGACGATTGGGCGAACCTCTCGGTCTCCAGCCAAATGCAGACGTCTTGCAACATTCATGTGGAGGGAGAGCGCATGGTCTTTCGCTGCGCGACGCCTCTCGGTTCGCTCGAAGCTGGAGACGCGCTCTGCTCGCGCGCGGCAGCTTCGCCGGCGAGCAGCGCTCAACCCGGGCCGGCCACGCGATAGGCCGTCGGCGAGACGCCGTACACCTCGTGAAACTTCGTGCTGAAGTGCTGGAGTGAAGAGAACCCAGTCTCGAGCGCGATGTTGGTGAGAGGCTCGGTCGTCGAGTGCAGCCGGCGCGCAGCGACGCCCAAGCGCACCAACATGAGCTCTCGCCGAAACGAGGTCCCCGCCTCACCGAGTCGCCGCTGCAGCGTCCTGTCGCTGACCGCGAGCGCGACCGCGAGCGACTCGATGGTCGCGTCGGCGAGGTGCGCTACGAGGTAATCGCGCACGCGCCCGACGAAGGCCCCGACGCCGGTCGCGCTCTCCGCGATCGAGGTGATCTGCAGGGCGTTCGCGCGTGGCTCGCCGAGGGACTCGAGCCCCGACTCGACGTCGGTCGCGACGAGCACCGGATAGGGGGCCTCGAGCACGCCGAAGAACCCAGCCACGACCGCGCCGCGCAGACCGGGCGCGGGGACCAAGACGAGCCGCGTGACCTTGGCGGAGAGGGCGGCGCGCTGCGCCCGCACATAGGCCGCGATCGCGTCGAACGCGCCCTCGTCCGCGACCTCGAGTCGCGTCGCGTCGATGATGGATTGGTGCGCGGCGACGTGCGCCTCGAGCTCGACGTGAAGCGAGCGTACGAGCGCGCCCGTCGTGTCGCGGTCGGGCCGCCCGAAGAGCACGACCCCGAAGAGACCCGCGTGGATCGCGAAATGCGCCCAAGTCCGATCCGCGACGAAGCGCCCTATCGGGTCGCGCCGAAACGCCTCGAGCTCCACGCGCTCCACGCCTCCATCGTCGCCGAACCGAGGCTGTTTGGCACTAGTGCCTGGCGGTCACGACAGCGTGGTGGAAGCCGAGTCGCGTATCGGCCAATCGCCCGAGCCGCCGGTCGAGGAACGCCTGAATCGGTGGGAACGGTATTCGCTTTACGACTTCGAAGCTCGGATAGGCATACACGATGACCTCGTTGAGGCCGCGGTGTGCGGACAATAGCCAGCGCCGATCGGGGCTCAACCCGAGTCCGTAGCTGCCGTCGATCGCGCTGAAGCGAGTGGCGCGAAAGGCCTTGAGCAAGACGTGCGTGTTGCCCGGTATATCGGCGCGAGAGAAGCTCTCGAGGAGGTTGTTCGCCGCCGTTCGCCAGCCTCTCAGGGTGGCGAGCGCGCCGGGGCGCTCGTCGACGAAGCGGACCTTGGAGAAGGTCTCGAGGTCGACCTCGATCAGCGCGCCGCTCGCGCAAGCGTTGTAAAGGACGTGAGACTCGGTGACGACGACGTCCGACGTCAGCGCGCCCGGCCAGTCCTTCGGGATCGTGAGGTGCCGCGTCACCGACGCAGACTCGCCGTCGATCTCGAAGAGGTAGTTCTTGAAGTGCGCGATGGTGTACTCGGCGAACTCGCTGTCGCCTTGTGGTGTGCAGCGCTGTGTGGGCGCATAGAACAAATCGAGCTTCGGGTGCACACCCAAGTGCCAAGCGGTAGCGGGCAGTCCGACGACGCGAGGTTTACAAGTTTGTAAATCGAACACCCCGGCCTGATTGGCGTATCCGACCTTGTCGTGGTCCATAGCCCCGTAAAAGAGATACCTGCCCGACGGCGAGCGCTTGAGCGCATGGGGCAGGGTGACGCCGTGTGGACCGAGCCGCTCTGGCTTGTTCAAACGATCCATGTCGAAGAGGTAGAAGTCGGGCCCGAGCACCGTGATGAAGGTCCGCTCGCCAGTCCAGACCACGTGGGTTTGACTGCTGTAAAAGGTATCGGGGACCGCGAACTTGAGCGTGGAGAGGCGCCGGACCTCGCGGAGAGACTCGGGGTCGAAGAAGAGCAGGGTCTGCGACAGGTTCCCGAGGAACCCGAGCGTGCGTTGTGGGTTCACCTGGAGCGCGTGCCCGCCGGCGAGCCCATCGAAATAGCGCACGTCGAGATCCCAGCGATCCGCGCTCGGATCACACGAGAGGCGCGCGACCCCGGCCAATCCCTCGAAGCCATTGAGGCAGTTGCCGTCGAGCGCAATGAAGTAGTCGAACTCGGACATGACTCGCCCCTTCAGCTGACTCGAGAGGACGCGCTGCGCTCGGTCGCGCGCGGCGCGCTATTGGGGTTTTCGATGGCGGCGCGGAGCTCACGCGCCACGACGCCCGCCGCGGCGCCGTCCACGATCCGATGATCGAACGTCGCGCAGAGCCGCAAGACGGGTCGCGGCTCGACGCGCTCGCCGACGACGACTGGGCGCGGCTTCACCTCGGTGAGGAGCAGCAGCATCGCGCAGCGCCCCGCAGGCAAGAACGGCGCAAACGCAGTGTCGATCCCGAACGACCCGACGTTGGTTACGACGGCCGTCCCGAACGGATCACGCGGCATGCCGTGTTCGGGCAAATCGAGGTGAAGCTCGTTGGTGAGCACGTCCGTGAGGGTGATCGCGGGCCGCGCGAGCCACCAAGGCAAGGCCTTGAAGGTCTCTCGGCTGCGCTGGTATCCGGGGTCCTCGCCGCGCCGCACGCCGCGCGCTCGCTCTTCGACGGCGTCGATCATCTCGACGAGGCTCATGCGATCGGCCGAAGCGACGCGCGCCCCCGACAGGTCTTTGCCGCCCTCCGTCGCGATCGACACGAAGAGGTCGACCGTGCTCCGGAGCTCCACCCTACCCCCGAATCGGATCTTCGCGTTGAGCTCGGGGTGCCGCGCGAACACCCCAGCGAGCGCGTGCGCGACGACGTGGGTCATCGTCAAACGACGCCCCGTCTCGGCCCTGAAGCGCTGCATGAACGCGAGCGTCTCGGTGACCTCGACATCCATCGATCCATAGATCGTGGGGTCGCTCGGGTGGCGCCACATCGCCGCAGCGATCCGGCGAAAGCTTGGTAGATCCCGTGCCTCTTTGAAGCTCGTCACGACGTCCCTCCCTCGGGTTCGTTTGGAACGCGCTGGTCATAAGCCGGGCGAACGCGCCGGGCCTTCCACGAGCCCGCCAATCGCTTCAGCCGAGGCGCCAAACCGCGAGCGGCGCTACGATTGGCCGGCATGGGCTCGCGCAAACAGCATTACATCTTCGCCTATCGGTATTTGCCTGGGACGCTCCTACGCACGCGGGCGGCCCAGCGCTGGATGGATATCTTCGCGGGACCCGACGCCGTCGCGTTTCTGCGCAAGCTCTGGGACGACGAGGGCCAGAAGCTCCCCGCCGAAGAGCGCCTCCCGTCGGGCGGTGTGGACGTAGAAACACGCCGAACTCCAGGCGGATTGCGTCTCGTGCTCTTGCGCTTTCCGCCCCCCGAGGCCGAACCGGAGGCCTATTGCGCAATCGTCGCCCAGGACCTCTCGACCGCCGAGATCCTCCGATATTGGACCTTCGAGCGCTCGGTCCGCGGGGTCTTCGTCGGTGAGATTCTGCCGAGCGCCGGTCGGCGCAACTTGGGTCTAGTGATCGAGGGGACCGTCGGCGCTGTGCCGGACTCGGCCCCCTTCTTCGAGAAGGCGATCGCGCTCGCAGGCGAGCTCGTGGACCCGCCCGCGCTGCGCGTCAGAGTCCAACGCGAGCTCGACGCGGCCCGCGCGCTCGAGCCCAGCGCCGCAGGGCCCCACCTCGACTCTGTCATAGGCCCGCTCGCGGAGCTCCACGCGTGGCGCGATCTCGCGGACGTGCTGCATCTCCAATCGGCGTCGCAGACCGGCCACGCGCGGGCGATCACGCTGGCGCAGGCCTTCTGGCTGACGATGCACCCGAGCGCGTCGACCGATATGGCCCTTCGGGTCGCGGCCGATCTGGTCTCCGATATGCCACAAGATCATCCGCTCTTCGGCCTCCTCGCGGCGGCGTGCGTCCACAAATCCCATGTCCACGGCGCCCAAGAGAAAGACGACAGCTCGAAGGCCCGCTCCTTCGAACTCATGTTGCGCGCCGCCGGCCCTGGAATCGCAGGAGACCGCGCGCGCTTCATGGAATGGACGAACGCGCGCGGTCTCACCAATCCGAGCCAGTTCATGGGCGCGCTCTACGACTCGCTCATCGAGTTCGTCCCGGAGAAGGACTGGCGCTTCGCTTACCACGCTGTCACTGGATTCTTGGTGTGACGATGATCGACAAGCTCGAATGCGGCGTAATGCCCTATGCCTGGGGCTCGAAGACAGCCATAGCGGCCCTGCGGGGACTGCCCGCTTCGACCGCCCCCGAGGCCGAGCTCTGGATGGGCGCGCACCCGGCGCTGCCGTCTCGGCTCCGGCGAGATGGAGCGCACCGCTCGCTCATCGAGGTGATCGACGCCGATCCACACGCTGAGCTCGGCAGAGCGGCGGCCCAGGCCTTCGACGGGCGGCTCCCGTTCCTGCTCAAGGTGCTCGCCGCGGACAGCCCGCTGTCGCTCCAGGTCCACCCCGACGCAAACCTCGCTCGCGCCGGCTTCGAGGCCGAAGAGAGCGCCCGTGTCCCGCGGTCGGCCGCACATCGGAATTACAGAGACGCTTCGCACAAGCCGGAGCTCCTCTGTGCGCTCGGCCCCTTCGAGGCGCTCTCGGGCTTTCGCCCAGCCGCCGAGATCGCAGCGGTGTTCGCGGCGCTCGGCGTCGCGCAGCTCGAGGCCTTCGCGGCGCGCTTGCGAAGAGAGCCGAGCGCGATCGCCGAGGTCTTTCGAGCGCTCATGACCATGGAGGCGCGGGCCGCGCTCGTCGAGGACGTCGCGCGTTCGGCAAAGACGCTGCCCGCCGAGCTGCGCGCCGACGCCGAGCTCGTCGAGCGGCTCGTCGCGATCTATCCAGGAGACGTCGGCGTCATTGGTGCGCTGATGCTCAATCGCGTCGAGCTCAGCGCGGGTGAAGCCATCTATCTCGGCGCAGGCCAGCTCCACGCGTACCTCGGCGGCGTAGGCGTCGAGATCATGGCGAGCTCGGACAATGTGCTCCGCGGCGGTCTCACGCCCAAACACGTCGACGTGCCCGAGCTCATGCGCGCGCTCGACTTCGAGCCGCGACGGCCAGACGTTCTATCCCCGCGCGCGCTCGACACGTTCGAGCGACTCTACGATACGCCCGCGCGTGAGTTCGCGCTGTCGGTGATTCGCAGCGCCGGCGCCGAGCTCACGCGAAGCACGTCGGGTCCCGAGCTCCTCTTGGTGACCGAGGGAGTCGCGCAGGTTCGTAGCGCAAACGGCGTAGCGCTCGAGCTCGCGCGCGGTGAGGTCGCCTTCGTCTCGGGGCGCGCCGCGCCGAGTTATTCACTGCGCGGCGCATTCGAGCTCTTTCGCGCGCGCGTCCCCTGAGGTCTAGTCACTCAGATTGTTTGGGCGCTGGACGGTCCCTTGAACGATGCGGCAACTGCTCGTTAGAATCAATTGGTGGGGGGCCCCAATCGATTCTATGGGCGCATCGCGGAGCTCGCGCTCGGATGTCAAAGTCGTCTCGAGGTGAGAGCGCACGTCCTCGAGTTGCTCGGGGCAGAGGTCGGGTTCGACAAGGCATCAATCACGAGCTTCCCCGACGTCGCGGACACGTACGCGCTCGGCTATGAGCGCGTGAGCGCCTTCGGCGACATCCCCAATTATATGGAAGAGTTCACCCCCGACGAGCTCCGCGCGGCGAGCCAGGGCAGCCCCATCCTGGACATTGAGGCGCTCTCCACCGCGCGCCGTGATCGCCTAGCCCTCTATCGTGAGTTCGTTCGACCCGAGGGCATCAAGGTCTTCATGACCGCGGTCTGGTCCGACGCGTTGGGAGTCTCTGGCGTCACCATCGCGCGCACAGGGCGCACGGCTCGGTTCGGTGATCGCGACGTCTCGACGCTCGCAGGCTTCTTGCCGATGATGCGTCTCGCAGACGGTTATGTGGGTGCCGTCGAGCGCGGCCCCGCGTCGAATACACTGCAGATGTGGGGTGACACGTTCGACCTCACGAGTCGTGAGCGCGCTGTCAGCGAGCTCGTCGGCCGCGGAATGACCAATCGAGAGATAGCGACTCTGCTCGGCACCTCTCCCAACACTGTCCGCAACCAACTCGCCGTTATTTTCCGCAAAGCGCACGTGTCCACGCGCGCCGAGCTCGCGTTCTCGCTCGCGCAAGCGACTCGAGTGACCGAGTCGATCCACGACAGAGAGCACCGCGCGTGGCTCCGACACTTGCGCTGACGATGAGGACTCCATTGGAGCTCGCGTCCTCGCGACTCCACGACGCGAGGACGTCGTCCATCACCCCATAGTCGTGAAGAGACGGCTCGACCTAGATTGGCCGCCACTTAGACCAATGGAGGGTGGCATGCGTTCGGTGATTGGTGTTTTGACGGTTGCGTTGGTTGTGGGCTGCGGGGGCGGCGGGGGCGGCGGAAACAAAGCCGAGCACCCGTCCAACAATACGAAGAAGCAGACGACAGAGGCGAAGGCTGCGCCGCCCCTCCCCCCGGAGAAGAAGAAGAACCCCATCCCCGAGGACTGGGAGCCATTCGAGAACAAGCCGAAGCAGTTCGGGTTCTGGCTGCCGACGGGGTCGACGACCAACGACAGTACGGAGAACGGCATCGAGATGTTCCATGCCGATCTGCCCGATCCCTACCCGATCGAGGTCTGGGTCGTGACTTACCGCGACAAGACCCTGTCGAAGGAGGACCTTTGGGTCGACGTCGACGCCGTCATCTCCAACAACTTGAAGGGCACCAAGCTCGACCTCGGCCCGGTCGTCGACCTCAACAATGTCTTCGCGGTTCGAGACGCCACTTGGACCGAGGTCAGCCCAATCAAGGGGACAGTGCTGGTCGGGACGGACATCAATGACAACTACATCATGATCGTGTCCTGCCGAGAGGGCGACTATGAGTCGAACCACGACACAGTCGACGCGCTCTGGGAGAGCTTCTACCTTTTCTGACGTGCCGCCGCGACGCCGCGACAAAGCCTTGGTCCCGAACAATCTGCGCGCCAGTCGTCTGGCGTTCGGAGACGTCGAGATCGTGGTCGCGAGCTGGCCGATCGACGAGGGTCCGCTCTCGCCGCTGTCGCCAGCGCAGCGCGAGGTGGCCGAGCTCGTCCTGCAGGGGCTCGGCACATCGCAGATCGCGGCGCTGCGCGGCACGAGCCCGCGCACCGTGTCCAAGCAGATCGACGCGATCTATCGCGCGCTGGGCGTCCATTCGCGCGGAGAGCTCGCCGCCCTCTGTCGGCCCCCCTGAGACGCGGCCGTCGACCGGACAACTCTGTAACCAAAGGAGGCCGCCGTGATTGAACGGTCGCTGACTCCGCCCCTTCTTTGGGGGCTTTGTGTGCTGGCTATGTCCTGCAATGGTCCCAACAAAGGAACGACCGGGGGCTCGGCCAAGGCCGGCGCGGACTCTTCCTCATCCGCGAAACCGGCGGCCGCCGACGAGACCACTCGCTTCTGCACTCGCCTGGGAGAAATCGGAAACAACCTGCTGTCCAAATGCACCGACGCCGATCGCGAGAGGACCTCGTATGCGTTCTTCAAAGGCTTCACCGTCGACGCGGACAAGACCTGCAAGCAGGTGCTGGGGGACAGGGTCGACGTCAAAGCACCTGACAAGTGCCTAGAGTGGGCGGCCAAACGCGGAATGGTGGCTGTCACGCTCTTGGAGGCGGAGCCGAGCTGCGACGGCGTGTTCGTCGGCAAGCAGCCAGTGGGCGCCGACTGTGAATCCAGTCTGCAGTGTGTCAGCGGCTCCTTTTGCGACTCGGGGAAGTGCAGCGCGCCCAAGGGTGAAGGCGGCGAGTGCCGCTATCTCTCGATGGGCCAGCACACCTCATGCGCCGCCGGGTTGACCTGCGTGCTCGACAAGCCCGCCGACCCCCAGACCGAGCGCTGTCAAAAGACCCTGGAGATCGGCGCCGAGTGCGACCCCAACAAGAGCGCTTGTGGTGACGACCGGCGCTGCTTCGACGGGAAGTGCCACCGACTGGGCGCTGCTGGCGACGAATGCACGGACGGCGGAGACTGCTCGACCGGCCTGTTCTGCACCAAGAAGAGTGACCAGGATTTCTTAGGGCGGTGCGCGTTGATGGCGGCGACAGGTCAGCCGTGTGGAGGGGACTCGGAGTGCACATCTGCGGTGTGCAAAAAGAACGACGGTGAACCGACCGGCGTCTGCGTGCCGTACTGCGGAATCGAATAGCTGGTTGAGAATGGTACATTCCTACCATTGCGGGCAGCGCGGCCGCTGTCGACGATCGCCGCGTGTCATTCACGAGAGCCGAGCCGACCCACGAGAACCGCGGGGCTGACCTCTTCTATCCCAGCGAGCTCGCGACCGTATTGGAGGTCGTCTATCGCGTAGAGCAACCACGACACGAGTGGCTCCGTGGGATCCTGCTCGCCTTGGCTCCACAGCTGGATCGCGGGCTGGGCATCTCGGCTTATATGGTAGATGCGTCCTCCCCGGGTGGCTTCGACGCCTACGGTTTCCAGTCAGTCGGTGGCGATCCAGCGGATACGAGGTGTCGCTTCGAGGCCTGGAACGCGTCCACACCGACCGCGATCAAGCGCAAGATTCACCTCTTCGGGGCCTGTGGGCTCGGGCGCGAGCTGCCGCGCGCCGCTGGCGTCACCCAATCGCAGGTCGCGGACACCCTGGCCAGTCATGGCTATCTGGAGATGTTCGGCATCAACGCGCTCGACCCGACCGGGCGTGGTTGCAGCATCGCCGTCCCCCATCTGACCCGAGCGAATCAGGGCGGCATCGCGCACCGCGACGTGTGGGAACAGCTCGCGGCGCACATCGCTACCGCTTCGAGGCTGCAAGCGCGCCTCGCGAACAGCGCCGACGAGGGAGACGCGACCCTCCACGGGAATGGGCGCCTCGAGCCGAACCATCCCGAGACCCACGAGCCCAACGCGCGAGAGGCGCTGCGCGAGGCCGCCGTTGCGATCGACCGCGCTCGCACTCGCGAACGCCGAGACGACGCCGTCGAGGTGACGCGGCTCTGGCGGTCGCTGGCTGCGCGTCGGTGGACGCTCATCGATCGCTTCGATCGCAATGGCCGTCGCTATGTCGTCGCCTATCGCAACCTCGCCCAGGTCGCCGAGACCAAGGAGCTGACCGCACGCGAGCACCAGATCGTTTGCGCGGCCGAGCTGGGCCACAGCAACAAGCTGATCGCTTATGAGCTCGGCCTCGCGATGTCGACGGTCGCGACGCTGCTCAAGCGCGCCATGACGAAGCTCGGCGTGGACAGTCGCGTCGAGCTCATCGCGGCTCGGAGCCGGCGCGCGCGCTGAATATCTAGAACGTTGTTAGCTCAAAGCGCCCGGCGCAACATCGAGTCTGTCGGCGGGCGGCTCGGCAGGCGATTGCCCGAGTTCGTGCGCCCCTCGATGATGCCGCCGTCCGCGGTCATGCCGACGACGACGCCGGGGCCCGTGAACACCGCGACGGTCGGCGCGGTCCACGTATCGTCCTTCCACATGAGGTCCCACTGGCCACGCGGGGGCTCGACGCGACCCGTCGCGTGCGCGGTGCGGTGATGCATCCAGATCCGACCTGCGCCCGCGCACCAGCCGCGCCCCGACGTGTCGATCGCCGCCGCCGAGAGGTCGGGTTTGCCCTCGACGAACTCGTGGCGAACACCGTTCGGATAGGCCCAAACCACCGCGCCGCTCGCGCCGACGGCGAGCCCCGTCGACGCCGAGATCTCACCGGAGCAGGCGATGAACGCGCGCACGAGCGGCGTGTCGATGCGCTCGACGGCCCAGTCGAGCGGACGATAGAGCGCGGCATATCCGGAGCCGTCCTTCGCGCGACCGACGACGAGCCACTTCGCGTCGGCGACCCGCGTGAGGCCGATCACCGCGGCGACGTCGGGGAGCGGCAGCGGCTTGAGCCAGCGCCGCGAAGTGAGGCACGAGAGCACGGGCGGCGCGTCGGGCGCCGTGCCCACGAGCACCGCGAGATCGTCGAGATCGCCGCTCATCAGCTCGTAGCGCACACCGCTGTTCGAGAACTGCCGGACCTCACGCGGGCCCTCGCTGCTGTAAATCGCGAAGGTCGCGCCGTCGCCGCCGACGAGCCATTGGCCCGGGCCGGTGCGGCGCACGAAGCGGATGCTCGCAGGATCCGCGAGGCCCTCGTGCGAGACGGGGCACCACGCCGAGCCGTTCCAAAACGCGAGCCCCTCGTTGGTCGCGGCCATGCATCGACCGTCGCCATCCCACGCGACGTCGCGGATGACCTTGCCGAAGGTGCCGGGATAACGGAGCGGGGTCCACTGCCACGCGACGAGCTGCGTCGTGTCCTCCATGTCGTCGAGGTGCGCGCGCCGCTTGTGCACGATGCTCGCGCGCGGGGCCTCGGTGCGGAGCCACGGCGAGATCATCATCGAGAGCGCGTCCGCGCGCTGCGGTCGCACCTCGATCTTGCCTGCGGTTCCGCAGGCGATCGCGTAGTCGATGGCCTTGCAAGCCTCTGGGTTGGCGCGGAGCTCGGGCGCGAGCCACGGCGACTCGCGGATGGACCTGCGCTGGTTGCTGAGCGCCGCCATCAGGGCCTCCGAAGGTGATTTGACGTCAAAGTATTCGGCGCCGGTGAGCACGAAATAGATGACGCCGGCCATGCTGAAGACGTCGCTCCAAGGTCCCACGGCCTTCGGGTCCATGGTCGCGAGCTCGGGCGCGGCGAAGCCGAGCGTGCCCACGATGAAGCCGCCGAAGGTCTGCGCGACGCCCGCGGGCCGCGCGACGCCGAAGTCGGCGATCTTGAAGATTTCGTCGTTCCCGAAGCCGCAGCAGAGGACGTTGTCGGGCTTGATGTCGCGGTGAACGACGCCGACCTCGTGGACGGCGCTGAGGCCCTGCCCGATCGCGTCGACGAGGTTCGCCGCACGCTGCGCATCGAACGCGTGGCCCGTCGAGCGCATCGCGTGCACCACGCGCTGGCTCAGCGTCGTCCCCTCGACGCCGCCATGCACGTACTCGACGACGAGCCACGGCACGCGCACCGAGACCTTGCGCGACATGACGCTGATCGCGCCCGTGTCGATGAGTCGCACGACGAACGGCGTGGGCGGCACGCGCTCGTTGAGTCGCCCGAGCGCGACAGCCTCTTTCTGGACGATGAGCTCCGCGGTCTTGCCCCACTGCTGCACGAACCACGGCCGCAGGATCTTCACGACGACGCCGCACTCGCCCTCGGGTGCGACGCGCATCGCGTAGAACGCGACACCCATCGCGCCCTCGCCGACGCGGTTCAGGATGCGGTAAACCACTCCGGGCGCGGTCTCGGATTCGAGCTCGACGCCGATGAGCGCTTCGAGCTCGTCGTCGCCGCTCGAGGTCACGACGGAAGACACGGCTCGAATGGTAGCGTACGCGCGCCTCGGCCTCGCGACGAAAACCCCACGTTCATGCTCATCGCCCACGCCGCCGACATCCACCTCGACAGCCCGATGCTCGGGTTGGAAGCGTACGAGGACTGTCCGCGCGAGGCCCTGCGCGAGGCCACGCGGCGCGCGCTCGGCCGCATGATCGACACGATCCTCGACGAGCACGCGAGCCTGCTCCTCATCTCGGGCGATCTCTACGACGGAGCGTGGAAGGACTATTCCACGGGTCATTTCTTTGCAGCGCAAATGAGCAAGCTGCGCGCGGCCGACGTGCGCGTCGTGCTCCTGCGTGGCAACCACGACGCCGAGAGCCAGCTCGCGAAGAACATCCGCTTGCCCGAGAACGTCCGCGAGCTGCGCACGCGCCAGCCCGAGACGATCGAGTTCTCCGACCTCGGCGTTGCGATACACGGTCAGGGCTTCGCGACGCGTGCCGTGACAGAAGACCTCGCGCGCAACTACCCGGCGCCGCGCTCGTCGCTCGTGAACATCGGGATGCTGCACACCGCGCTCTCCGGTCACGAGTTCCACGAGCGCTACGCGCCGACGACGACCGAGGTCCTCACCGGCAAGGGCTACGACTATTGGGCGCTCGGTCACATCCACCGGCGACAGGTCGTGCAGCGCGCGCCGTACATCGTGTTCCCTGGCAATTTGCAGGGTCGCCACGTGCGCGAGACCGGGCCGAAGGGGTTCACGCTCCTCACCGTCGAGGGCGGTCACGTCACGCAGATCGAGGAGCGCGCGGTCGACGTCGTGCGCTGGTTCGATCTCGAGGTCGCCGCCACAGCCGACGACTCCTACGCGACGCTGCTCGATCGCGCCGGCAAGGAACTCGAGCAAGCCGCGCGCGACGCGGAGGGTCGCCTCGCCGCCGTGCGCGTGACGCTCGCCGGACGTTCGCGCGCACACGCCGAGCTCGCGCGCCGCTCGAACGCCGTCGTCGAGGACCTCCGCGCGCTCGCGGTCGACGTCGCAGAGCGCTCGATGTGGATCGGCGAGGTCCGCCTCTCGACGCGTCCGCTGCTCGATCTCCAAGCACTCGAGCGCGCGAACGATCCGCTCGCGCTCCTCCTGCGCGCCGTCGACGCGGCCGCGACCGACGCGACGCTCGCGCAAGAGCTCGTCGGTGTCCTCGCCGACCTTCGCGAGAAGCTCCCCGAAGACGCCCGCAAAGAGCTCGCGTTCTTCGAAGACCCGAAGGAGCTCGGCGATCTCCTGCCCGACGTGCGCGACCTCTTGCTCTCGCGCCTCGTCACCGCGGACGACGCCGCCGACGCCGAGGAGTCGTGAGGCTCCGCGAGCTCCGTCTCTTTGCGTTCGGCCCCTTCGAGGGCCGCGTGCTCGCGTTCGACTCGCCGGGGCTCTCCATCGTGTTCGGCCGCAACGAGGCCGGCAAGAGCACGAGCCTGCGCGCGCTCGAGGCGCTCCTCTTCGGCATCGACCATCAGAAGCCACGCGACGCGCACCGCCACCCGATGCAGTCGCTCCGCGTCGGTGGCGTCTTCGAGACCGACGCGGGCGAGCGCCTCGAGCTCGTGCGCCGCAAGGGCAACAAGGAGACCCTTCGTGATGCAAACGATCTTCCCATCGACGAGGGCCGCCTGCGCGCGCTGCTCCTGGGCGTGCGTCGATCGCGAGGTCTTCGCACGCTGTACGGGCCGACCAAGAGCGCCTCCGCGAGGTGCGCGCGGCAGCTCCTTCTGAAGAGCGGCTCGCTCAAGACGACGCCTTCGGCGGACTCTCGCGCGAGCGTAACGTGGTCGAGGGGCTGCGCGCCGAGGCCGACGAGATCTGGCTCCCACGCGGCAGGACGCGACCTTCAACGACGCTGTGCGCGGCTGGCTCGACGAGACGAAGGCCGCGCGCACCTCGGCGACCGACGCGAGCGTCTACCGTCAACAGCACGAGGGCATCGCGAAGTCCGACGCCGAGCGCGCCGCGGCCGACGAGGAGCTCCGCAGGCTCGAGCGCGAGCGAAAAAGGCTCGAACGCGCGCGGCGGGTGCTGCCGCTCTTCGGGCGGCTGCGCGAGGCCGAGGCTCGTCGCCGCGAGACCGAAGACGCGATCCTCCTGCCTCAATCCGCCCGCGAAGAACGCCTGCGCGCCGAGGCCGAGCTCGAAGAGACCGCCGCGGAGCTCGCGACGATCGAGGCCCGCCGCACCGAGCTCGAGCGAGAGCGCGCAGCCCTCGGTCATCGCGCGCTCACCTTCTCGGTCGACGACGCGATCGCGACGCTCTCGGAGCGCATCGGCGAGGTCAAAGACGCCGCGCGCCGTCGCGCAGTCCTACAGGCCGAGCGCGCGAGCCTCGCGCCGCGCCTCACCACTCCTTCGAGCGGCGCAATCGTGGACGCCGCGGCCGAGACCGCGCTGCTCGCGCTCTTGCGTCGCCGCGACGAGACCGCGAGGGAGGCCGCTCGCGCCGAAGAGGACGCAGCGCTGCTCGAGGCCGAGCTCGAGGTCGTCACGCGATCGCCCACGCAAGAGAGCGGCGACGCGCGACGCGACGAAGATACATCAACGTTGAAGTCACACCTCGCCGAGGCTGAGCGAGCCCTGCACGGTCGCGATCGGGTCGAGGAGCTCGCGCGCAAAGCGACCGAGCTCTGCGCCGCTGCCGCGGCGCTTCACGCGACGCTCGGATCCCCTGCGAAAGACCTCGCCGATCGCGTCGTCATGCCTGCCGCCGAGCGCGCCGAGCTCGCGCGCCCGTCGAAGCGGCGCTGCGCGCGCGGCCCTCACGCGCGATCTCGCCGAGCTCGATCGACGCCGCGCCGAGCTCGCGCGCGAACGCGAGCAGCTCCTCGCAGTCGGCCCCGTCTTCACCGAGGCCGAGCTCTGCCTCCGCGCGGCCTGCAACGCGCCTGTCGCCCGCGGCGCATCCAAGGCCGACGCCATCGCGCGCCTCATCGCGGCCGTCGCCGCCGCCGATCGCGCAGTCGATACGCTGCGCCTCGACGCCGAGCGCACCGCGCGTGGACCGCCCGCGAGCAGCAGCTCAAGCTGAAGCCCCTCCGCGCGCGCGCCGCCCTCGAGGCAAAGCTCGATCTGGAGTCCTCGCGCGAGCCTTGCCGCGCCGATCGCCTGACGCATGCATCCCGAGAAGCAGGCGCGCCTATTTTTGTTTTGGGAGAGGATGCACCCGACGCGCGAGCGCGCGCCGTTCGCGCGAGCGTGACGTGGCTCGAACAGCGAGACAGCTGGGCGCAGGCCGCGGCCCTCGCCGCCGCTGCGATCGCGCAGCATCGCGCCGCGCTCGAGAGCGCGCTCACCGCGGCCGCCGCGCTGCACGCAGCGTGGCGAGCCCCACGCGAGCGCGCCTGAGCTCGATCCACGCGATCCATTTCCAGCGCTCGCCGCGCTCGCCGATCGCGCACGCAGCACGCTCGCAGCGCACGGCGACGCCACCTCCGAGGCTCGACGTCGCGCGGAGCGCGCCCAAGATCTCACCCTGCGCGCCGCGAAGGCACGCGCGCGCGCCACGGCCGCCCGCGAGTCCTCGAGCCAGCGCGACGCCGAGGCGCTCGAAGCGCTGCGCGCCGCGGGCATCGGATGGCGCGCCAATACCGAAGACGTTGTTCAAGCTATCGCCGCCCAGCGAGAGCGTCGCGAGGCCCACGCGCGCGCGACCCAAATCGACGCCGAGCTCGCGCGCGGCAACGAGCTCGAGGCCGGCCTGCGCGCGCACGTCGAGGAGCTCGCGCGCGCCTCGGCCGCATCCGCAGGCGAGCACGCTCGCCGAGGCCGACGTCGTGCTCGGTGAGCTGCGCCGCGCGAAGGTCGGCGACGATCGCGCCGCGACCATCACCCGCGAGCTCGAGGTCCTCGCCCAACGCGACGCCGAAGCGAAGGCCCGCCGCGACCGCGCCGTCGCCTCGATCGACCGGGCGATCGCACGCGCCGGCGCTGAGCGCCGACACCGCGCGCGCCGAAGAGCGCAGCGACGCACGCCGCGCCGCCGAAGAGCTCTGCTCGAGCCTCTCCGCGCAGGTCGCCGCCGCGAGCGACGGCGCGAGCATCCCCGAGCTGCGCGCGAGCTCAGCGAGCTCACGAGCGCAGCCTCCGGACCGCCGAGCTGGAGCTCGACAGACAATATCGTCGAGCGACGCGAGGGTGGAAGGGCCGCCGTCTCCGGCGGACCGCCGAGCTGGAGCTCGACAGACAATCCCGTCGAGCGACGCGAGGGTGGAAGGGCCGCCGTCTCCGGCGGACCGCCGGCTTCGGAGCTCGACAGGACAATCCCGTCGAGCGACGCGAGGGTGGAAGGGCTGCCGTCTCCAGCGGCGGACCGCCGAGGAGCTCGACAGACAATCCCGTCGAGCGACGCGAGGGTGGAAGGGCCGCCGTCTCCGGCGGACCGCCGAGCTGGAGCTCGACAGACAATATAGATTCGGAGCTCGAGCGCCTCGACGCCGCGCGCGAGGAGGCCGAGCGCGCCCGCGATCGCGCCATCAAGGATCGCGCAGGCATCGAGCGCGCCCTCGAGCAGGACCTGCTCCGCTCCGAGGCCGCCGATCACGCGGTCCGCGCGCAGCTTCATCTTCAGCGCACCAAGACGCTCGCGCGCCGGTGGGCCGCGCTGCGCATCGCCTCGGCCCTCCTCGAGCGCGAGATCGAGAACTACCGCCGGCTCTACCAAACACCGCTCCTCAAGCGGGCCGAGCGCGGCTTCGTGCTGCTCACCGGCCAGAGCTTCGACGGCCTGCGCGTCATCCTCGGCGACGACGACGAGCCCGAGCTCGTGTGTCTGCGCCGCGGCGCCGAGGTCCCGATCGACGGCCTCAGCGACGGCACCAAAGATCAGCTCTTCCTCGCGCTGCGGCTGGCCACCATCGCCGAGGTCTCCATCGGCCTCGAGTCACTCCCCCTCATCCTCGACGACGTCGTCGCGAACTTCGACGAAGAGCGCACGCGGCTCGCCCTCCAGCTGCTCGCCGAGGTCGGCTCGAGCATGCAGGTGCTCCTCTTCACGCACCAAGAGCGCGTCGTCGACCTCGCCCGCGAGATCGGCCTCGCGCCCGGTGCGATCATCACGCTGTAAGCGGACACAAGCGCTTACCGACCATTGCGCGAGCTCCAGAAAGGCAGCTTTATGTCTCCTGTCGTCCTTCAGACCATTCGGACGCAATGGACCAAGAAGTCCCGCGGCGAACCTGGGGCCGCGCGCCGCAATGCTGTCCCCGACGTCTTACTCCTCCCGAGCTTCGAGCCTCGGCCGGGACCCGCAGAGGCTCTTTGGCATGATGTCCAATCCAAGGAGCCTGACTTCAGTCCAAGCGAAGCGCTGCAGTGGACCACGCTCTCCTCGGTGAGAGTGCCAGGCCTCGACCTTCGCCGAGAGGATGACAACCGCGTAAGGGTAGACCTCTGGGGCAAGCGCCTGCTGGTAGTCGACCCAGCGGAGGTTCTGGCGGTCAGGTTCAATTGGGTGGACGACGTAATGGACGACGGGTGGCGGATCAGCGTTTACCACAAAGTCAGCCTGCACCTGGCTCATGGCTTCGCGCCGACGCGGCGACTGTTCCTGTCGCCCGCCAACCATACAGTGGACCGCATGCGAGATTTGCCGTAGCGCACCACTTCCGCGCAACGATGAGTGGCGAATAGTGCGCCGCGCGAGCGCGCTGGCTCGCGTCGACACCACCGTGTACACCTCTTGCCATGCTCGCGACGGACGGACCGTTCCACCTCGACCTCCCCCGCTTGACCATCCCCATCGACCCGGTCCGACTGCGCGGGGTCGAGAGCCTGGGCCGACCTGCACGATGGCACGTCGAGGTGATAATCGCCCACGATCAGTCGGTCTCCGAATGGATTGGTGAGCCCGCGACGCTCAATCTAGCAGATTGGGAGGGGCGCCCCGCGCGCGCTGTCGCGCTGGAGATCATCGGCGTCGCCGAGCGTGGAGCAAAGCCGGGCGAGTGGGGGCGTCGCGTGCGCCTCGCGCTCGAGCCCAAGCTCGGGCGACTGCGTCACCGGACGCGCTCGCGCATCTACCAGGACTCGCATGTAACCGACATCGCGCAGTCCGTGCTCGGAGAACACGGGGTCTCGGCGACTCAGCAGCTGACGCGCACCAAGCGCCCGCGGAGTTATGTCGTCCAGTACAAAGAGACGGATCTGGAGTTCGTGCAGCGGATCCTCGCCGAAGAGGGATATGCGTTTTGGCTCCAAGACCGCCTCGGGCACGACCCTGTCGTCGTGATCGCGGACAGTCCACGAGGCTATACGGGGCAGGTCCACGAACGGCTCGTCCAGTTGCCCCTGCGGCCCGACCGCGGCACGAGCGCCGGCGACGAGGCGCTGCTCCACCTGTCTCGCGAGCTCCGCGCACACCCGAAGAGCGCGGAGGTTCGGCACTATGATTTCGAGCGACCGCTGCACGATCTGACCGCGACGGCCGGCCCCCCCGACCCGAAGTCACAGGTCTACGAACATGAGCCTGCCTATCGGGATATCGACGACACAGGGGATGAGGCTCGTCTCGTCGCGGCGCGCGCCGCCCGACAAAAGGCTCGGTACTCGGGTCGTGCGACGGCCCGACGGCTCGCGCCGGGGCACATCTTCCATTGTGCCGACCTCGCACCGAGCGAGTTTGTGACGATCGCCGTGCGCCACCGCGCTCACAATCCTCGATTCGCCGCGGAGTCGCAGCCCGTCTACGAGTGTACGTTCCTGGCGCTGCCCGCGGAGCTCTTCGCCACTCCGAAGCGCATATCCAAGCCCCCCATCCAAAGCCTGGAGACCGCTACCGTCGTCGGTCCACCCGGGCACGTGGTTCACACGGATGTGTATGGTCGAGTGAAGGTCCATTTCCATTGGGACCGTGAGGGCAGCCGCCGCGAGCAAGACTCCTGTTGGCTGCGCGTCGCGCAGACCTGGGCCGGCGCCAGCTATGGCAGTCAGTTCGTCCCCCGCATCGGGATGGAAGTGTTGGTGGCCTTCCTCAACGGCGATCCCGACCGGCCCGTCGTGACAGGTGCGCTTTATAACCGCATAAGGATGCCTCCCTTCCCGCTCCCGGAGAGTCAGCTCAAGAGCGGACTCCGAACGGACACTGGGCACGGACACCACGAGCTCTCGTTCGACGACACGCCAGAGCACGAGCGCGTGCACCTTCGGTCGGAGCGCGATTTCGATCGTGCGGTGCTGCGTGACGAGCTCGTTCGAGTCGGGCGAGACCTGTCCACGCACGTCGGGCAGCAGCACTCGCTCGTCGTCGGCGCCGGCAGTGAGTCTCGCGTCGGCGGGAACCTCACGGCGCACGTCGACGGCTCCGAGCTCCGCGAGATCGGCGCAAACTCCCAATCTAGAATTGCTGGCGACTCCACCACTGAGGTCGCGGGCCGCGCGCGCCTCTCCTGCGGCGGGAGCGCGTCCGCTCATATCGATGGTGCGTTCGAACAATCGGTCGCGGGCAAGACCGCGCTCACGTTCGACGGTCACGTCGGCGTGCTCGTCGGGCGCGACCAGCCGTCTGACGCGGACGTAACTATAAGCGGCGGACTGCACGTCAGCGCGGGCCGAACCCTGTCTTTCGAGGCCGCTGACGCCATCGAATTGAGAGTCGGCGAGACACGTCTTCGCCTCACTGGGCAGCTCATCGAGTTGCTCGCACAGGAGCTTCGCGCGCGCGGCTCCGATCAGGCCTTCCTGGCTGGCGCAGGGCAAGCCCTCGAGCTCGGGCGTGGAGCCGAGATGCGCGCCGATTCCATTCGACTGCTCAGTCCGTCCGCGTCGCTCGAACTCGACGGCGGCGCGCGCGTGCTGGGCTCGCAGATCGAGCTCGCCAAGCCGGGGAGCTTGTCTCGCGGGGCGACTTCGGGGTCTCGCACGAAAACGCGGGAGGTCCGCGTGCGCCTGCTCGACGACGAGCACGAACCCTTCAGGGGTGCTCACTACCAGCTCATCGCGGCCGGTATGCGCCTCGAGGGTGACACGAACGCCAATGGCGAGATCGTCGCTCGACTCCCCGAAGGTGAGCTCGTCGCCGCCATTCGATTGTGGCCCCGAGATTATCCGACTGGCCCCGAGCGACGCTTCGACCTCCAGATCCTGGAGGCAAGCCCCCCACCCGCGTCGACGGAGGCCGGTGCGATTCATCGGTTGCGAGCTTTGGGCTTCGACGTCGGCGAACAGGGCGAGCGCCTCGAGAGCGCCCTGCAGGCGTTCCAAAGCATGTACGCGGACAGTCATAACCTGCAACCCGACGGCAGGCTCGGTGATGCGACGCACTCTGCCCTCCAGGAGGTCTTCGGCTCATGAACGGGACAGACATGTGTGAAGCCTCGGACGCCAATGCTTGCGTGCCCAGCCCTGCGCCGGCCCAGCCGCGACCCGTGCCGGCGCAGTCGACTGTCGCGATGAGCCGCATGCCGTGGGAAGAGTTCATGAACCGACCGGCGCGGGCGCTCTCCCGACTCGAGGCAACAGCCATCCTGAACGACCTCGCGCGCCGCGGCTGGTTGCACCTCGAATACGGTAACGTCAATAACTTCCCCGCGACGGACTGGGGTGTTCGCGTGCACTCGTTCACGGTGGGTGGGCGCCCCTTCCACGTTACGGGTACGAACAATTTCTGGGACCTTCGCGTCGGCGTCCTCCTCTATCGGCTCGCGCATGCGCTCTCCCGCGAGGTCGGCGCCATTGGTCTTCGAGTGGAGGGCTTTCGTCCACCTGCCAGGATCGCGTATGGCGTCCACGATCAAGGCAGGGCGCTCGACATCTTCGGCGCAGCGTTCGCACCCAACACCATCCCGCGGGACCCCAGCGAGCGACTGTCACACGGCGCGAGTGAGACGCACGACGTCGCCGCGCGCGTAGCCACTCCGGGCGAATGGTTGGAGGTCAAACCGACGTGGTCTTGCCTGGCGCTCCGCCCCGAGCGAGAGGGCACGCGCAACATGCAAGCCCCGGTATTGGGCTATCGAGCCATCGAGGCGCACATCACGGCGCACGCCAGCGAATACGGCTCGGCCCACCATCAGCCGCGGCTGGCCCGTATTGGATACCCCGCGACGACTACCATCGACGACCTGGATTACCAGTCTATCGTCGGACGCGCTTACGATGCCAGTCAGGCCGCGCTTCGTGGATTTGTCCGGGGCCGCATCGAGCTCGCGAGCCGCATGCTGAACACCATCTTGCGCGTCGTCTACGAGAACGCGAGCCTCAACACTCACAGCCGCGGGCACCAGCGCGGCGCGACTGTCGGCAGCGGCCTCACCGAGGAGCCGAACGCCGATGCGGCCGACCTCCTCACGTGGGACGAGGTCGTTCACCCCGACTATCGCGGCGCAGGGCGCGTACAGCACTACGATCATATCCACGCGCCCATCGGTCCAGGAGCTTGGATTCGCGACTACGACGACGGCTGGACCAGCGGGCAGGCCGCGCGGCGCGGAACTGTCGACCCCCGAGATCGTGCGGCGATGGCTCAGCGCCTACGGACCATATTGCTCACTACGTGTCAACACCGATACCCGCAGTTCGGCAGCTCGGCTGCTTACGACCCTGTACGTCGAATCATCGAAGACGAGGTCGCCGCCGAGACCGCTGATACAACCGTCCCGACCGCGTCGCAGATGCCGCTCCACTTGCGGGTCTTGCGAACCTGGGTGCCCCCGAACCGCGCGCTGCCCCCGCGACGCGACGTGACTTCGGAGGCAGACATGATCACTCTCGCCGGCGAGATCCGCGCGTCACTGGAGACCTATCGTCAGCAGGTCATTGCGACCCATCGACAGCCCTAGGGCAATACGGCCTGGGGGCTGGCGCGAGCCTGTGCTCCAGGTTCGACTTCATATGAGCGGCAGCTTCAGTGTTGAGCCCGTGCACGACGAGGAACACCGCGCCGGACTCGTGCGCCACATAGATGCTCCTGGTCCCGTGTTGCCAGCCGCCTACGCGGACTGGGCCTAAACTGCTTCTACGAAAGGTCGCGCGCGTCCGGCGTAAACCCCTAGAACGCGCGACGCGCACGAACACGCGATCGCCGTCTCGATCGGCGCCAGCGATGAAGTCGATGCCGGGCGGGGCCAACCAATCGAGGGCAAATCGGCCCCATACGCACAATACGAAGACGCCGACGGGCACCGCGACGAGACAGGCAATCCCGAGCGCCACGAAGAGCCCCCAATCGCCGCCGGTCATGCGGATCAGGTCGATGAACATGACGGGAAACGCGAGAAATACAGCGCCGATCGGCAGCGCCACCAAGCTCACCACCAAGAGACATGAGGCAGGAGTCCGCATGAGCACTGGCCCGTCTGGGCGGACAGCTTCCGGGGGGAGCGCGTCGACAGCGACCCAGTGAGCAGCCTCGTCGCGAGACCACGACAGCCCACAGCGCCGGCAGTCCCAGCGATCGGGCCAGCGATGTGGGGTCTGACGATACCCCTCTACCGGTGTGCCATCGCAGTGCGGGCAGCTCACCCGGTAGCCAACCCCTAACGCCTACGACTATTCCAGCCGCATCAGTGCATGATCGGAACGAGTAGGACTGGCAAAGAGCCATCGGCATCGACATGGATTATCCTGCTGCAATGCCAAAGGGGTCAGGACCTCAATGGGGCGCCGAGTACATCCGGCCGACGCTCATTCGCGCATTCGGCGCAATCGAGATGACGGCTTGCAGCACGCGCGACGGCGAGCCTCGCGTCCTCGTGTCGGCGCGCCCGGGCACGCCCAGACCCGCTTGCGCAGCCTTGCTCCGTGAGATTGCGCGCGTCCATGCGTTGCTGAATGAGCCACTCGTACCGCGCGTCGCGGAGACGGACGGCGACGAGCCTTCGTTCGTGGCGTTGGCGTGCGACGGCGTTGCCGATCTCGATACGCTCTCGATTGAGGCGCTCGAACGCGGGATGGATGTCCCGCATGATGGCGCGATCGGGTTCGCCGTATCGGTCTTGGAGTTGCTCGAGCGCGTGCACCGTACCATTGACCCGAAGACGGGCAGACCAGTCTGCCTGGGCTCGTTTTCGCTCGGTAACTTTCTCGCGTGTGACGACGGTCGGTTCTGGGTCCTCGGCTGGGGCCACCCGTGGACCAGCGCGGAGCGTACTGCATTGCTCGGCGACACACCGGCGACCTTTCAAGCGCCCGAGGTCGCGTTTGGTGTGCCCCGGCCCCTGGCTCGGATCTCGCCGGCGCCGCTCTCTTCTTCCATTCTCTGCATCGCTTGGGGAAGCTGCCCGACGCGGTCACTGCTTCCTTTCTGGGCGATCCAACCGCGAATCGGGCGCTCTTCGCAGGCGTCGTCAAACTCATGCAGAACGCGCACGCATTGAGACACGAGGATCGCTCCATTGCGCGTTTCCTAGATGACTTCGCGCCCACCGCCGCCCTGATCGGGGTCCGCCCAGACCTCGAGGCTTTTGCCTCGTACTTGCGAGCGGTACTGTCCAAGTGGCAGTCGAGATCGCTCTCGAGCGCTGGCCTGGTCATCTGCGTCGACGGTCGATGGTGTCGGACCCCAGACGGGAACACACTGTCTTTGGAACATCGCAGCGCGATGTGGCGGGTCATGTTGACACTGGCCGTCGCGCGCCGCGACGCACCCGGAACCTCACTGTCGTGGGAGCCAATCCTCCGAGGGGGTTGGCCGGGGGAGACCCCAAGCATCGACGCCGCAAAGAACCGTGTATACGTCGCGATCGCGCAGCTTCGATCGATGGGCCTCCGCGACGTCCTCCTCAAACACGGCGCAGGCTATCTGCTCGATCCTGAAATACCGCTCGTTTGGGTTTGACCGCTCAAGGAGCGAGCTTGGCGACGAATGCAAAATCCGAGCAAGTTGGACACGAGTTCTCGTTGAAGGTCGTCGGCCCCAAAGAGCCCTGACCGAAGTCGACGCTGCCGTTGAAGTCACCTGTTACAACGGGGTAACCTAGTGGGTCGAACGCGACGCCCGAGGGCGTAGCGATGCCGCTGCTGCTGGCGAAGGTGCGGATCGAGAGCAAATCCGCTGAAGGGCCGAGCTCGAGAAGGAACATGTCGTAGTCCCATCCCAGCGGAGCCACATCAGTCGGGCCGCCGCTGATTACGGGGCCCGCGCCGAAGTCGATGGTCCCGCGGAACATGCCAGTGACAATCACCCGGCCCTGCGGGTCGACGGAGACTCCCCACACTTCGACCTCGGGCAGTTGACCTCCGCTCGCGGAGAAGGCCCGGCTCCAGAGATGCGCACCGGCAGCGTCATATCTGGCGACGTACGCGCTCGTTCGGGTGGATGAAACGCCGAGCGGGCCACCGCCGAGATCGATGGGCAGTATCGTGGAGCCTGCGAGCACGACGCCACCATCGGGCGTGGGCGCGTTCCAGTGAGCGTAACCATAATTGCCTGTAGACTCCTTGGGCGGCTCAGCGAAAGAAGAGACCGCTAGGGACTCGCCAGTCGAGTGGTCGAGGTGCGCGACATACGCCGACCCCTCACTCAAGACGGTTGGCGCGCCCCACGCGCTGGTCGAGGGCGCCCACCCCGACAGAATCAGATCTCCTCCAGCGTCGACCGAGAGCTGCTGAGCGGTAGCGCGGTATGAGGCGCCCGCCGCCCTGACCCACAGCGGGGACCCATCCGTCGCCGAGAGCGCCGCGACGAAGGCGTCTCCACCCTGAGCACTCTGGGGATCTGACGGCGCTGTAAGCGGACCTGTGCCGAGGTCGATTGTACCCATGAACTCACCGCCGAAAAACACAGTACCCGATGGCCCGACCACGACCGTTCGTGGCACCGCCTGGAAATCGAAGCACTGACTCCAAACGTGCTGCCCTGAGGCATCCAAACGCACGGCGAAGATCGAAAAATCATCCTGCTGACTGGGCGGACCACAGAGGACACCGTTGCCGAGGTCGGCAGTCACGTACGCCGCCCCGACGAGGGCTACGCCACCCTCGGGTGTTGCAGCCGAAGCCGTAATCCCAACGACTGCCGGGGCCGACCAGCTCCACAGCGTCTCACCCTGCGGTGTGAGCTTCACGACGCCATTACCCAGCACGTGTGCGCCGGCGCCCAAGGGGATTGAGGTTGGGCCCCCGGCGACCGTGAAGAAGATCTCGCCTGCAGGGTTTATCGACGGACGGTCTATATGGGTCTGTTGCTTCGCCACCCCGAGCGCGCGGCTCCACGGCTCCTCAAAAGGACTTTGGCCCGACGACCCACCATCCCCACCTCCTGCTTGCCCACCCAACGCCGTACCCGAGGAGGACGTTTGCTGGCCTGCCCCCCCATCCGACAAAGTGGCGCCGCCTGTTCCATCCGAAGAGTCATTGGGGGAGTCACTGTCTCTCCCAGTGGGCGAGAACTCGCTGCCGTGCGCGCACGCGGCAACGCACAGGGAGAGCAGCGCGGCTGATGCGCCACGGAGGAGAGCTGGAGCGAGACGGGTGCAAGAAATCATCGGAGTTCTCCGGCCTGGTGACAATCGCCACCTACGACACGGGCGCGGAGGAGCCCCATTAAGGATTCTTAAATCGGGCATCCGGCGACAAGACGTGTCGGGAGTCGCGAGAGCCGCACGTCGAGGTCTGCTTGAGCACTCTTCAGGATTCGCTTGGGAGTCTCGCGCAGTCGTGGCCCGCTCGACACGCATGTGGGGACCTTCGCTTGCCTGCTCGCGCAGCATCAAGACGCCCAGCCTGCCGACGTGGCGACAGCCGGCCTCGCGTACTTTTCCACCCACAACCATGGACCTGGTCGCCGCCTGTGACGCGCTGCGAGCCTTGGCGCCTGACGAGCAACTCCGGCGCTCGAAGATGTTGGCGGTCGCCGGAGCAGCGTCTGCAGCAGTCGGCTCGAGCTGCCATTCAGGCGACTTCCTTTGGGTCTCACCAGACATATAGGTGGCGAGCGCGCCCGCGCGACGCCGAGCCGCATAGCGCGATAACGACAGCCAGACCGACATCCAGCGGGGGGGTATTCCCGGAATAGCCGCCCTCCTTGTCGGTCTGTATCGCGGGGGATAGGTTGCGCTGATGCAGACGGCTGACGAGTTGGAGCGTGCGCTTACCCTCGCTCGCGAAGAGCTCCTCGCGTGCGGCACCCGCCTCTCCAAAGACTACACAGCGGCGGGGTCCGACCTCTTTGAACGCCAGAGCCAGCGGTGCCTCTCGCTCGAGCGAGACCTGGCTCGTTCGCGCAATGAACAATGCGCTGTACCGCTGGAGTGGAGTGCGCCGTGGGACGTCGGCGCTCCATTGCCATTGGTGGTCTCCTCGGGTCATCGACTGTTTGTCGTCTATCGCCAGCGCGAGCACGACCCGGCGTGGGACGGCTCCTACGCCGAGATGGTGGACCCGGCCTCGGCGGAGGTTCGGCTCATCGCGATCGTCGAGTTTCACCGATGCCTGATTCACCGGTTCGGCGCGCCCAACGATGAAGCGCTCGAGGGACACGCGCTGCACGGGCGCGGACTGGAGGCTTATCGGGCTCACACCGTCGAGCGCTCCTCGTGGCTCAGAGAGCAGGAGCGAATCAACAGCGTTCACCGCCACCACCGCCCCGAGGCCTTCGCTGGGTTTACCCATTATGTACTGCCGTTCCACGACGAGACCTTCGAGTGTCTGGCAGACGGGCATCGAATTCGCGAGTCCCTCTCCACCTTCAGCGAGGCTCTGCAGGCCGTGACGGACGAGGTCCTCAGGTAGAGGCTTCGCGTACGCCCGGCAATCGCGCGGCTCGCGAAACGTGTACGCTTGACAGATGAGCGAACGGTCGTACGTTCTTCTCATGATCGACCGCCCTCTTCGTTTGCCCGTCTCGGGCGTTGAGCTCCCGAACCGTCTCATCAAGGCCGCGATGGAGGAGGCGATCGCCACGCCGTCGCTCGACGCTTCCGAGGGGCTGGCCACTGCCTACGAGCGTTGGGGGGCGGGCGGCGCCGGGCTGCTCATCACCGGCCACGTCCTCGTCGATCGCGCGCACCGCGCTCGGCCGCGCGACACCGTGCTCGACGACGCCTCGGATCTCGCGACGTTCGAGCGTTGGGCGGCCGCCGTGCATCGCGGCGGCGGCCGCGTCCTCATGCAGTTGAACCACGCGGGCCGGCAAACACCTCGCTACGTGAACCCGACCCCGATCGGCCCCTCCGCGGTCGCCGCGGTCAAGGCGATGCATGCCTTCGGCAAGCCGCGCGCTGCGTCCCTCGCCGAGCTCGCGGGTGTGCGGCGCGCGTTCGTGGACGCCGCCCTCCTCGCGAAGAAGGCGGGCTTCGACGGCGTCGAGATCCACGCGGCGCACGGCTATTTGCTCAGCCAGTTCCTGTCGCCGCTCACCAATCAGCGCACGGACATTTACGGCGGCTCGCTCGAGAACCGGGCGCGCCTCCTGCTCGAGATCGTGCGCGACGTGCGCGCCGCGGCGGGCGACGAGTTCATCCTCGCGGTCAAAATCAACGTCGGCGACTTTCAGCGTGGCGGCTTCGAGCCCGCCGATTTCGTCGAGGTCGCGGCCTGGCTCGACCACGCGCGGATCGACTTGCTCGAGCTCTCGGGCGGCAGCTACGAGTCGCAGGCCATGTTCGACGGACCCAAGTCGGGCGGCCCCTCGCGTGAAGGGTTCTTCACCGAGCACCTCGCCGCGGTTCGCGCACGCGTCTCCGCTCCCATCATGTTGACGGGTGGGCTGCGCACGCGGGCCGGAATGGACGGCGCGCTCGCCGACGGCGCGGACGCGATCGGCCTCGCGCGACCGCTCGCGATCGATCCCGAGCTCGCGCAGAAGCTGGTCTCCGGCGCGGTGGACGCTGCGCCGCCAGGCCCGCGCCGCATTCGCGCCGGAGCCATCGCGGGGCTCGCCGACGTGGCGTGGTATTGGGTTCAAATCACGCGGCTCGCGCGCGGACTCCCGGTCGATGTCACGCTCTCACCCTGGCGCGCGCTCGCGAGCTATTTCACAGCAGACTTCGTCGATACTGTGGTTACGCGGCGGGCGCGGCGCAGCCTAACCCGCCCGCAAGGAGCGACTGAGCATGCAGGTTCGGCGGCCTGAAAAACGAGACCTTCGCGTCGTGCATGGTGAGGAGACGCGCAAGCGAATCCTCGGCAGCGCCATGGACGTCGCCTCGACCGAGGGGCTCGAGGCTCTGACGATCGGGCGCCTCGCGACCGAGCTCGGCATGAGCAAAGCCGGGCTCTTCAGCCACTTCGGTTCGAAGGAAGCGCTGCAGATCGCGACGCTCGACGCCGCGAGAGAGGTCTTCCTCGCCTCGGTGGTCGCGCCCGCGTTCCAGTCGGCCGAGCCCGGGCTGCCGCGCCTTCGAGCCCTCGCCGACAACTGGCTCCGCTACATCGAAGACAAGGTCTTTCGCGGGGGCTGCGTGTTCTCTTCGGCCGCCGTCGAGTTCGACAGTCGCCCCGGACCCGTGCGCGATCGTGTCGCGGCGATCGTGCGGGAGTGGGTCGGCGCGCTCGAGCACGTCATCGGTGAGGCTCGCGAGCTCGGGCAGCTCGCGCCCGACGTCGATCCTGGCCAGCTCGCCTTCGAGCTGAACGCGCTGATGCTCGGCGCCAATTGGGGCTTTCAACTCCTCGAGTGCGCCACCCCTCTCGAGCGCGCCCGCCGCGGCATCGACGAGCGGCTCTCGCGCGCAGCCGCTGGGCACCGCGCCCCGGACGCGCTAGAGACGCCCCATGGCGGAGAAGACGCTCGAAGACATCGAAAAAGAGCTCGCTGAGATCGATCAAGCCTACGAGTCGCAATACTCAGGCAAAGACCGCTCCTCGGTGCCCACGGACGGCCTCATCACGCTGGCCGAACGCACGAAGCGAGCGATCTCCGACCTCGAGAAGCTCGGGGCCCTCACCGCCGGCGAGAACGCCGGCAACGTCCTTCGCAACCTCAACGAGCACCTCGCCCTCTACGAGCGCGAGCTCGAGCTCGTGAAGGTCGCGCGCGACATGGGGCCGGCTTTCGAGCGCTTCAGCATCGAGGGCTCGGCCGCGAACTTCGTGTTCAACCGATACAACCGCCACTTCGCGGGGCTCTCGCGCGACACGCGCGACCTCGGCCTCCTGAAGGAGCTGACCGAGGAGCTGCGCCAAATCAAGAAGCGCATGAGCGCGATCGCTGGCAAAAAGGCTCTTCCGCCGAGCCTCGAGAAGGACGTCGACCTCGTCCAACAGAACATCGAGCGCTACGCCGCCGAGGAGCGCGAGATCCCGAAGGCGCAGGCCGCCGGCACGCAAGAGGATCAGGCCAACCGCCTCGCGTTCCTCGCGAACCAGCAGTTCGCGCTGTACCAGGCGTTCTTCGCCGGACAGGCGCGCATCTCGCGCCGGCCCGCTCTGCTCGTGCGCCTCATCGACAATCTGAAGCGGTATCGCACGGCGATGTTCGACCTCAAGTCGAGCGGGTTCTCGAGCGACTCGAACGCGAACAACATCAAGATCGTCGCGGACCGCATCGCCGCTTGGGAGACCGAGCTCAACGAGATCCGCGCCGTGCGCACCTACGAGGACCCGGCGACGAAGAAGCGCCGCCCCCTCGAGGACCTCATGAGCGTGCTCGGTGGCGCCGCGAACGACCTCTTCAAGGAGTATCGCGACAACTACGCCGGCAAGCCGCGCAGCGACGTCGACCTCGGGAACTTGAGCCTCCTCATCGACAAGATCGACGAGATCCGCCGCCAGATGGAGGAGCTGGGTCGCGTCGAGAAGAGCGAGATGAACCTCAAGAACGCCGAGATCGTCCGCGACTACCAGTCGAGCTGGGTACGCGAGTTCACGATGGTCCGCACGGCCCAGCAGGCGGCGCAGGCCACGCGATCGACCGGCACCGCCTGAGCGAAGGCCGAGTGTCGACCACCAGGCGGGCTGTCGGTACGGCCCGCCTGGAGTCTTTTGTAGAAGATGTCGGGCGGTTCCCGTAGCCGGCCATCGCTTACAGAGCTGTTACGGCACAGACAACCCCGTAAGCCAATGGTGTTGACACGCTCGCCGACAGCGAACCTCGTCGAAGCTGTCCTCGATTGAAGACAGGCTCGCTCGACAAATCCGCTTTGCCCCTCGCGCTGGCCTGCTGATAATTCGTCGGCGAGGCGTATGGACACTTTCGAACTGCGGGTTGCGGAGGTCGTCGAACCACTGGTCGTCCGCACGGCGCGGGGTCGCGAAGAGCTCTCGCAGCCCTACAGGTTCGTGATTTCGTGTTCAGCAATGTTGCCGGCGACGATCGTTCAAGCGGTCCTCGGACGCGCCGCGACCTTCACCATGGCTCTCTCGAGCGGTCCTGGTGTCGGACACCGAACCGTGCACGGTGTGATCGACGCTGTTCGTCTGGAGGGGATCGATGTGAACACGGGGGCAACGCGCGCTACGATGCGCTTGGTCCCGCGACTGGCGACGCTCGCACACCGCAAATGGAGCCGGATCTTCCAGCACATCACCGTGCCAGAGGTCGTGGCGCGCGTCCTGGGGGAAGCCAACATTGGTATCGAGCCCCGGCTGACTAGCAGTTATCCGCGCCGGAGTTATTGCGTTCAATATCAGGAGACCGACCTCGCGTTCGTCAGTCGGATACTGAGTGAGGAGGGGATCTTCTTCAGCTTCGAGCAGCCCCCGGCCGAGCTGGAGGTCTTGGGTTCTCCCGGGCTCTTGGCAGAACGCGTGGTGCTTTGGGATGAAGCCATTTACCCGCCCATCGTCGGCGCTCCCGTGCTGCCATTTCGATCGGACGGTATGGCGTTGACGGACGAGCACGTCGATCGCTTCCTCCCGCGACGCGTGTTGTCGACCAAGGCCGCGTTGGTAAAGAGCTATGACTTCTTGCGGCCGCCCCTGAATCTGCTCAATCGCGCCGAGCACCCGACCGAGCCCGAGCCCATCGGCGTAGGACGAGCCGCTGTCTACGACCACCACGACGACTATGACTTACCCGCTGCCAGCGCAGCCCGCGCGAAACGACATTTGGAGGCCAAGCGCGCGCGAGCCGCGACCGCGAAGGGGAACGGCACCTGTCGGCGATTGACCCCGGGCCGCAGCTTCGTCCTCGAGGGCTGCTCGCTGGACGAGGTCAATCGGCCGTGGGCGATCACGCGCGTGGAGCACCGAATCGAGCTCCCCGAAGCTCGAGTGGGGGGCGACGACCGCCATGTCTATCACAACCGCTTCGAGTGCGTTCCCACCGAGGTCCCGTTTCGATCGCCCGTGCCGACGCGAGCACCACAACAAGTCATGGAGACAGCGGTGGTGGTCGGCCCGCAAGACGAGGAGATTTACGTCGACGAACACGGTCGAATCAAGGTCCAGTTCTTCTGGGATCTGGAAGGTCAGAAGAACGAGCACAGTTCGACATGGCTTCGGGTCGCGCAGGCATGGGCCGGTGCTGGATGGGGCACCCAATTCATTCCGCGCGTAGGCATGGAGGTGCTGGTGTCATTCTTGGGCGGGGACGTCGACCGCCCAGTCGTCGTCGGCTGTCTGACGAACGCCCATCATCCCTATACCCACCCGTTACCGGGCAGCAAAACCCGCTCGGGTATCAGGAGCAACACGTCGCCGGGCGGGCAAGGCTACAATGAGATCTCGTTCGACGACGCTGCTGGCAGTGAGCTCCTGCGACTGACAGCCCAACGCGACATGCACGAGGTAGTGGGTCAGAGCGCTGACCGACGCATTGGCCGAGACGGCCGCACCAGCGTGGGGCGCGACCAGTTCACGACCGTCGCGCGGAACGACAGCGCCGACATTGGAGGGGAGCGCTCCGAGCAAGTCGGCTCGAACAAGACCGAGCGCGTCGCTGGCGATCACAAGGTGTACATTGGCGGGGCATCGCAGACGGTCGTGGCACAGTCCCGCTCGGCTCGAGTGGGCGGATTGGACACGACAGAGGTCGCCGGGGGGGTCGTCACGCTGATTACGGGCTCGCGTGAGACTGCCATCGCGGGGACCGAGCGTCTGGCCGTGAGCGGTGATGTCCACCAACACATTGGTGGAGAGG
The DNA here is from genome assembly GCA_046351325.1 of Polyangiaceae bacterium. Lineage (GTDB taxonomy): Bacteria > Myxococcota_A > Polyangia > Polyangiales > Polyangiaceae > Xiheicaenibacterium. The sequence goes on from JAXLYR010000005.1 coordinate 327,300, forward strand.
GCGGCTTCATGGCTGCAACCTCGAGCGCTTACAGCGTCGCAGCCGGGTCGACCATCGTCCTCGAGGCCCAGGCCTGCATTCGGCTCGTGTGCGGCGATTCGGCTATTGATCTGACTCCCGACGAGGTCATTGTTCGGGGAAAGAAGCTGATCTTCGCCGCAGAGCAAACGGCGACGATGCGCGCAAACAAGGCCTGGCTCCAGTTGGAAGACAAGAAGGCCTCGCTCGTTTCCGACGCCATCCACATCCGAGGCGACTGCGCGCAGCTCACGCTCGAGAGCAGCACGGCCGAGGTCGCCGCCGACAGCGTCAATCTCGTAGCTCAGGCCGCTGGGCTGAGCCTGTCATCGGCGGCGCAGCTCTCGGGCTCCAGTGTCAGCCTGGGCGGAGTGGCGGGCAAGAAGACCAGTCAATCCCCCGAACCCGATGAGTTCGCCACGGAGACCTTGGATCTCGTCTTGGAGAGCCAGGAGGGTAAGCCTATCCCGCTCGCCCGGTGGGTCATCCAAACCGCGAAGGGCAGAGTCTATTCGGGCCGACTCGACAAAGACGGGCGCGCGAAGGTCAAGGTCGATCCTGGAGAGTGTCACGTCAGCTTTCCCGAGTATCCGTCCGACACTTGGAAACCGAAGGAGTAACTGGACATGGCCGTGCCTCGCACCAACAGGCGAATGTCTGCGCAGTCGAACAGCCGAGCGGCTGCGATCGTCGACACGAGCCCGCTCACGTTGACGCTCTCGCTCGGCAGCAGCGATGCACTCTACCCCAACTCTCAGGCGACCCGAGCGCGCAATCTCAAGCTTCAAACGCTGGGGTTTCTCTACACACCAATTCCCGACACCGACAGCGACGTGCCCCTGGGGCCCCGCGCGGCCGCTTTCTTCGGCGAGGTGAACGCGTCCACTTCGCTCGCCCAGAAGCTCGACCAGCGGGTCGTGGTCATGAACGGCAACACTGAAGAGTACAGGCTCCCCCTGCGCGACGAGCGAGCCAAGATCAGGATGCCCGGCGGCTATTGCGTCCTCCCCGCGGACATCAACCATTCACTCTACGGCGACGAGCCAGTGCCCAATCAATCCTGGCGCACGGCCGCCGAGAACGCGGTCCTTCGGGCGAACCCTTACATGAAGATGCTGCCGATCGTCATTCACGCGCAGCAGTTGAACACGCGCGGACAACCCGTTGGGGCCCCGAACAAGGTCGTTCGAGTCGAGCTCATACCACCTGATCCGGAGCCCGCCCCGACGGGGAACCGAGCCATTCGAGCCGTCCCGCACCCCAACGCGCACATCTATGCTCAAACGCGGACAGTCCCTCAGCTGCGCCTCGTCATCGATGAGCAGACCCATCAGCCACGAGCCGCCGACGACGGCGCGCGATCCCCGGCAACGTACATTCAGCGCGCGCGCCAGCGATGGGCTGGCCCCGCCGGCGATCCTCAAGCGGGCAATACACATAGAACCTTCAACGGTCGAGTCGGTCTGCCGTGGGCGTACGTCCCTGCGACGCCCCCCGCACCCGCGCCTGGCCAACCTCCGGCGCCTGAGCCACGCCCATTCTGGGGTGCGCCGCTACCCATGACGCTCGCTCGGACTGGGACGCGACCCAATACCGTCGAAGTTACGACGGACCAGAACGGCGAGGCCGTCGTCATCTTGATGGTGTCGACCATTGGTGGCGACGCCTACAAGCTGCGGGCGACCTGCGATAGACCCCCCAACGCGCAGGGCGGCTACGAACCATTCGAGACTGGCACGATGGTGATTTGGCGGACCCTTCGACTGCGCTACATGCGATGGGAGTATCCAGGCAGCGCCAGCGCAGAAGAGCGCGCCCGCTGCGGAGGGGAGACGCTCGAGAATTTCTTCACGACCCCAGCAATCGCCGATGAGCTGTCGAAGGCTTACATCGAAGTCGAACCGGCCTTGTCCGGACCGGAGACCATGAGCGCGACGGAGTGGCGAAACGCGGCAAACTTCGCGAAGGAGCGGCTGCTCGCGAACTTGAGCCTCATGGGGCAGGGCCCGCTCGAGGCCCACACGCCGCGTTGGGGCGTGACCCCCACGCCGGGCACGCCACCTGGCTACACCGAGACGAGCGAGACCCAGAACCTCAAGAATGCCCTTTTGCCCACGAACGACGACAATCCAACGGCGGGCTTCATCCGGTTCGCGCGATTGTCAGTTTGCAAGACCGAGCTCGGCAGCCGCATCCCGGCCGCGCTCAACGACCAATTCACGACGCGGGCGACGACGCTGCTCAGCTCCAATCCGGGTAGCAATCTGGCGACTCTGATCGCGAACCAGCGCGAGGACTGGATCCTGACTGCCTTGCGGAACATTCAAGACGCCATGGGGTTCGGCATGATTGCCTACTTCACAGAGGCAAAGCCGGGGACAGTCCTCTTGGTGCAGGCTCCAGCGACGTCCTCCTTGCGATCCTTGACGCGCCTTCCCTTGCCGGCTCCAGACGATGGGTCGCCGGCCCCCGCTTTCGTCCCCGGCGCCGATGATCTGCCTGCCGCGAATATCTTTGGCCACTCCGGAACGGCCACTCCCTCGCGGGGGGCCATCGTGGCTTATGCCAATGGCGAGTACTATCCGCGGAACGCGACGCACCCCAATCTCCCGAAGATTGCTCAGACCCCGACCATGAACGCGCTCCATGAGCTCGGCCACGTCCTCTACTTGAGACATCAATACACGGACGATCGGGAGGCCCAAAGCAACCATCCGCACTTGGACGAACACGACAATCACGACCTCTGCATCATGGGTTACACGATACCGGACCAAAACGCGGCCACCATCGACTTCTGTGGCCGGTGTCTCCTCCACCTCCGTGGATGGAACACAGGACCCCTACCGGTCAATGGCACGCGTCTGCCTCGTACAGAACGGTTCGACCAGCAGCTCTAGCGGCCCCCGCGCAACCGAACCGCTATCCTCACACCATGCGCCGTGTCGCTGCTGCCTTGATCCTCGTCGCGCTCGCCTACGCACCGCGACCGGCCGCCGCTGACGAGGACGACAGCCGCCGATTCTCTCCATCGGACTTCGACTTCTGGGAACCTCAGCGCTTCAGAATCGAGGTGAGCTCGGGCGCCGGGGTCGCTTACTCCGAGGGGTTGGACGCGGGCGGCTATGCGCGCCTCTCCTTGGAGGCCTCGACCATCGCCTCCGGCGACCGGCGCTCTCCGCGGCTCGCGTTCTCGATGCGCTTGGGGTTCGACGCCTGGGGGACCGCTGACGCGCGCGGGTTCGGGCTCCCGATGACGGCTTACATCGGTGTTCGCTATGGAGACGAGCGCCCCCACAATGTCCTTGTCGGGCTCCGCCTCGGTCTCGGGTGGAGCCTATTCACGGCAGACAAGGTCGCGCAGGTCTGGGGCGGTGGGGTCTTTGCCCCACAGGCTGGCGGAGACCTCACGCTCGACGTCGGCCCTGTGCGGTTCGGGTTCGAGTCTCACGTCCAATACCGTTGGGAGTGGAGCATCGACGATCGCGTCCAGATTCAGGTCGGCACCACGCTCGGTGTGCCGCTTCAAACCAAGTGAGACGCAGGTTCACCGCCGAGTGGCCGACGCGATCGATTACAGCAATGTCAGTTGGTCGGCGCGACCACGAAGTGGAAGGGCAGGCTCGAGCCACCCGCCGAGAGGACGCGCGTCCCGATCGCGAAGCCAGTCGCGTAGTGCCCGAGCGACACGACGTCGTTGTCGGTGCTCACCGCGGGCAACGCGACGAGGCCGCCGCCCGCGTCGAGGCCCGCGGTGCCCACGATGGTGCCCTGCCACGCGCCGCCGCGCGGGTTCAACGCGAGCGCGAGCGGCAGCGTCGAGACCTCGAGGCGCACGTCGTAGATCGAGCCGTAGTTGCCCTTGTTGGTGACCGCGGCGTTCGCGTCGACGAAGGACGTGCCCGCGAGATCGGGGTCGCCCGCGTCGTTCGCGCCGAAGCGCAGCCGTGTGAGGGCGTCGCTGTGCCGCGCGAGGAACACGCGATCGGGCTTTTGGAACGTGCCGCGCACGTGCACGCCGGTGTTCGGCAAGAGCGAGAGCCCCGCGGTCACCTGCGCGGCGTCGGCCGCACCCGGCACGCTGACGACGCTGAGCTTCATCACGCCGATGACCTGCACCTCGAGGATCGCGTGGATGAGCTCGTCGTTCTGCGCGACGAGCGCGTCGAGCTCGGGGTCGACGACGACGCGCTCGCCGGCGGCGACCGTGATCGACTGCTTCGGCGTCTGCGGCCCGAGGAAGCTCTGCGCGACCGCAGCGCCGACGTCGAGGTAGCTCGCGCTCGGGGTCGCGTAAGCGAGCTTCTCGACGCGCACCGAACCGGGTGAAGCATCCTGGTTGAGCGCGACGAGCGTGAAGCGCCGGGGCGGGGCCGCGTCGTTCACGTGGTAGAGGTAAATGCGGTATCGGCCGGTGGTGACCTGCGCCGCGTAGAGCACGCCGTCCACCGCCGTGCGCTCCGGCTCGTCGGAGAAAATCAGCGTCGGCGCGTTGTCGACCGTGCACGTGCGCATCGGCAGACACGCGGCGCCGTCGATCTCGTTGCCGACGGTGACGACGTCGCCGCGCGTGGCCGACGTGAGCTTCGACGCGAGGCTCGCCGATGGTGAAGGCCCTTGACCAGTGCACGTCGTATCGAGCGCGAGCTGGGTCGTACCGGGCGGGCAATCCGGCGGCGGATCGAGCGGAGCGCTGCCCCCCGCGCCGCCCGTCGCTTCACCACCGGCACCACCTGCGGGCGGCGCGCCACCGTTCGGTGCTCCACCGCTCGGGGCGCCACCCATGGCCACGCCGCCGGCGCCACCCACCGTCGCGGCTCCGCCCTGCGCGCCAGCCCCGCCCGTGCTCCCGCCTGCGCCGCCGGTCGACGGAGTGTCGTCTCCGCACGCGACGAGCGACGTCGCCAACACACCGAGCGCGAACAACGAAGGGCGAAGGCAAGGCACCATGATCGATCGGTACCTCGCCTCGCCCTGTCTGTCACCGCTCGACGCGGGGCTCTCTATCGGGGCGCGAGCTCAGATGGAGAGCGCGCCGGTGCGGAGCAGATACGCGAGCTTCTTTCGTTGCTCGTCGTCGAGCGCCGCGTGCATCGCGCCGAGCGCCTTCACCACGGCGTCGCGCAGCCGCTCTGCGCTGCGGACGCGCGCCTCACCGGCCTCCTTTGCTTTAGCCTCGTCAAAGGAACCCGCGCCGACAGAGTCGGCGAACGCCGCGATCGTTCGTCGCTGATCGACCGCCGCCTGAGCGCGCTCGGTCTTCAGCGCGTCGAGGATCTCGGCGAGCTTCGCGACCTGCTCCTCCTCGAGCTCGAGCTTCCACGCGAGGAAGCGGAGCGGGCGTCGCACGCCGAAGCCGCCGCCGTCCTCACCGTCGCCGCCGCCGAAGCCACCGAACGGCGGGCCGAACGGAGGTCCACCGGGAGGGCCGTGACGACCGCCGCGCCACGGTCCACCGCCACCGCAGTGATGACCGCCCTCGCCGTGATGACCGCCCTCGCCGGCGTGCTCACCACAGTCCGCGCCACACGAGCCGCCGCGCTTCCACCAGCCGAAAAAACCAGGATGCATGATGATGTCCTCCTCGCCGGGGCAATCGCTCCCGGCGGGCACTCGCTCGACGTCGCGCTCTCACGCGGCGCCGGCCAAAGAGCGGGCGACATTGCCTCGCTCGAGGGCTGAGTGTTTGCCCGAGCGCGCGATCTGTCAACGCGCCGGCAGGCGGTTCACAGATCTTCGCAATGCGCTCGCGGACCTCAGAGGCCCCAGCGATCGTAGCCGCGCTTCTTGCCACTCGCTGCCGTCGAGGGCTTCGCGGTCGGTGTCGAGGCCGAGCCCGACGCGACGCTCGCGACAGTGGGCGCGCTCGACGCGACAGGAGGAAGAGACGCGGCCACGGTCGCGCTCGCGGTCGCGATCTCTGCGCTCGCGCTCGCGCTCGGCGACGCGCTCGCTGTGGGCTCCATCGGCTTCGCCGAGGCCTTGCCTGCTTCACGCACGGCGAGCACCGTCGTGATCCCCGCGACCGCTGCGAGCCCGCCGACGACGCCCCAGATCCAAGCCTTCGACTTGCGTGGTGGTCGCATCGCGGGCCGCACCGCCGAGAGCTCGACCCACGCGGTCGCAGGCAGATCGGGTGCGATCGCAAGCGTGAGAGCCTCCGACAGCTCGCGCGCGTTCTGGAATCGCTTCTCGGGGTCGACGTTCGTCGCACGCAGGAACCACGCGAGGAACGGCGGCGGCAGGTTCGCCGAGCGCGCTGCGATCTCGCGCGTGTTGCCGACGATCTGCAGGAAGAGCTCCGCGATCGTGCCCGCTTGATAAGGCAGCCGACCGGTGAAGCTCTCGTACGCGATGATCGCGAGCGCCCAAAGATCCGAGTGCGCGTCGACGGGGCGCGAGCCGAGCACTTGCTCGCGGCTCAGGTACGCGGGCGTGCCGACGACCATGCCCTGCTGCGTCTGATGACCCGTCCCCGCGAGGCTCTTCGCGACGCCGAAGTCGAGGACCTTCGCGACCTCGCCCTCGGTCGTGCGCGCGAGGAAGACGTTCTCGGGCTTGAGGTCGCGATGCACGATGCCTTGGTTGTGCGCGGCCAAGATGCCTTGCGAGACGTGGCGAACGACGAGCGCTGTCTGCGCGGGCGTGAGCGAGCCCTGCTTGATCCGCTGCGCGAGCGTCTGACCCGTGAGCAGCTCCATCGCGAAGAAGCCGACGGGCCCGTCTTGACCGTGCTCGTAGATGCGGACGACGTACGGGCTCTGGATCGCAGCGGACGCGCGGACCTCCGACATGAAGCGCGCCGCGAGCTCCTGATCTTGCCCGATGTGCACGAGCTTGATCGCGACGTAGCTACCGCTCCGCACGTGGCGCGCGCGCCAAACCTCGCCCATGGCGCCCCGCCCCAGGAGCACCTCGAGGTAGTAGCGGCCTCCGACGACGAGACCCGCGCGGCCGACGGCCTGAGTCGACACTGAGAGAAGTCTACTCGATACTCGAGACGCGCCAGCGCTCTCAATCTCCAACGTTCTCTCGCGCTGGACAGCCATGCCTGGTGCAACGTTGCCCCAACGTCGCGGTGACCGACTGGGCCGCGGTGGCGAAACACGCGACCTTCCGCTCGGCTATTTGCTCTGCTCTCCTTCGCGCATGAGCGACGACAAAGACCTGGTCGAGGCCCCGAAGGAGAGCACCCCCGAAGAGCCGGCCGCTTCGGAGAGCGCACCTCCCGAGACGACCGAAGAAGCTGCTCCCGCGACCGCCGAAGCCGACGCCGCTCCCACCGCAGAGCCCTCCGCAGAGCCCTCCGCGGAGACCTCCGAAGCGAAGAGCGAGCCCGAGAGCGAGGCCGCGCCGAGCGCGCCCGCGAGCTCCGAAGACGAGCCCGATCTGCTCGCGGACTCACCGGACGATCTCGGCGGCGACGAGCCGCTGCCGGCCGCAAATTACGCCCCCGCCGCACCCGTCGTGACGCGGCTCCAACCCGCGCGCGTCGACGCTCGCGGCGGCACGCAGGTCACGCTCTACGGCGCCGGCTTCGTCGCCGGATGTCGCGTGCTCGTCGGTGAAGAGGAGCTCATCAGCGAGCTCGTCGACGCCTTCACGCTGCGCTTCGTCGCGCCCTCGGGCAACGGCAACGCCCACGTCTTCGTCGAGGCCCCGAGCGGCAAGCGCAACCCCGAGCCGGGCCAGCTCGAATTCGTTGAAGGTCCAACGATTCACCGGATCACCCCGGAGGAGGGCCCGACCGAGGGCGGCATCGAGATCGTCGTCGAGGGCCGCGCCTTCCGAGCGAACTGCACGCTGAGCCTCTTCGGTGTGTCGGCGCCCGACGTCGTCTACGAGTCCGAGGAGCGCATCCGGTTCACGCTCCCCGCGGCCGGTGACGGCCCGCTCGAGGGCGCGGTCGTCGTGACGAACCTCGACGGCCTCATGGGCCGCGCCGAGAACCTCTTCCGCTACAAGCCGCTCCACCCGCGCGTCGATCTGATCGAGCCGAACCACGGCTGGGTGAACGGCGGTAAGTTGATCGCTGTTAAAGGCAACGACTTTCACCCGCGCGCCCGCGTCGAGCTTGGCGGCGTGCCCGCGCCGACGACGTTCCGCAGCCCGAACCAGCTCGACGTCGAGGTCCCAGCGACGAGCCGCGAGCCCGGCACCGTCGACGTCGTCTTGCTGAACCCCGACGGTCGCCGCGTCGTCGTCGAGGCCGGCTTCCGCTACGAGCCCATCCCCGCGCCCCCGAAGATCATCGACGTCATCCCGCGCTCGGGGCTCACCACCGGCGGCGCGCAGGTTCGCATCACCGGCGACAACTTCACCGACGACGTCCGCGTGTTCTTCGGTGAGCTCACCGCCATCCGCAAGGTCGTGAGCCCGAAGCTCATCGACGTCACGCTCCCCGCTCGACAAGGTCCAGGCCCTGTCGCCATCGAGGTCGCGCTCGGCGACGTCCGCATCCGCGTCGACGACGCCTTCACCTATACGTCGCCGAACGCACCCAAGGTCACGAGCGTCGAGCCTCGCTTCGGACCCACGGCCGGCGGGACCAAGGTCGTCCTCGAGGGCGAGGGCTTCCCGAAGAACGCGTCGGTTCGCTTCGGCGGTGAGGCCGCGCGCACCGTGCTCGTCAAAGGCCCGACGCGCATCGAGGTCACGACGCCGCCGACGCGCACCGCGGGCACTGTCGACGTCGAGGTCTCGAGCATCGAGACCGGCCCCGGCGTCGCGGTGAAGGGCTTCCGCTACGAGGCCACGGCCGCGCCGATCATCACCCTCGTCTCCCCGGCGAAGGGCACGACCGACGGCAACACCGAGCTCAGCATCGAGGGCAAGAACTTCATCGACGGCGTCGTCGTCCTCGTGAACGGCAAGCCCGCGAAGACCCGCAAGATCAGTGGCAGCGTGCTCGAGGCCTTCACCCCGCCCGGCGACGACGGCAAACTCGTCGACGTCGTGGTGAAGAACCCGGACGGCCAACAGGCCATTCAGCGCCGAGCCTTCCAATACGACGCGCGCTATCGTTCATGACAGTCTTGTAATTGAATGCACCCTCCGGCGCGCTGACCACCGTCGACAGTGCGCCACCGCGCCCCCGCGTATCGCGTCTTCGTCGCGACTCATTCAGTTACTGGATTGTCACTCGCGGACCCTGCGCCGCCGGCTTCGCTTCCACGCCAATCCGACACTCCGCGTGACCGCGAGGAAGCTCGCGAGCGCTGGGCTCTTGTCGCCCTCGCGCCACGTGACGACGAGCTCCGTCTTCGGTCCCTCGACGAGCGGGCGCGTGACGAGCCCCGGTGGCGGGACGTCCTTCACCGACTCGGGCACGAGGGCCACGCCGAAGCCGGCCGCGACCATGCTGAGCAGGTCGAAGTGAGGGGCCTCGTGCGCGAGCTTCGGAGAGAAGCCCGCGCCCGTGCAGAGCGCGATCAGCTGGTCGAAGAACGCCGGCCCTCGCTCGCGTGGGATCGTGATGAAGGGCTCGCCAGCGAGCGACGCGAGCGAGACGCGTCGCTTCTTCGCGAGCGGATGGTCGTGCGGCAAGGCGACGACGATGGCCTCGCTGCGCACGGACTCCGCCATGACGCCGGGCTCGACGATCGGCGGCCGCGTGAAGCCGGCGTCGATCCGACGCTCGCGCAGCGCCTCGATCTGCAGCTGCGGTCCGAGCTCGCGCATCACGATCTCCACGTCGGGCGCGCGCTCGCGGAACGCTCGCAGGAGCTCCGCGATCCCGGTGTACGCCATCGACGAGAGGTAACCGACCGCGACGCGCCCAGTCTCTCCCTTGCTCGCACGACGCGCGGCCTTCACGGCTTCGTCCGCGCCCTCGAGGACGGCGCGCGCGCGCTGGAGAAAGACGAGCCCCGCTGCCGTCAGCTCGATGCGACGACCGCTGCGATCCACGAGCTCGACACCCACGTCTCGCTCGAGCGCCTGGATCTGCCTGGTGAGCGGCGGCTGCGCGATCCGCAGCCGCGCTGCCGCTCGACCGAAGTGCCGCTCCTCGGCCAAGACTTCGAAGGATCGCAGGTGACGGAGCTCCATACCGAATAGGTATCATACGCCCCCAAACATCATATTGGACGTATCGTCACCTCGGGGTCTTGCTTGGGCCGATGTGGCTCGTTCGCATCGCCCTCCGACGCCCGTACACGTTCATCGTCATGGCGATGCTCGTGGTGGTGACGGGCGTCGCGTCGATCCTGAGGATGCCGACCGACATCTTCCCGGCGATCGACATCCCGGTCGTCAGCGTGATCTTCAACTACGGCGGCCTGCCCCCGGCGGAGATGGAGAAGCGCGTCGTCAACAACTACGAGCGCTTCCTCACCACGACCGTCAACGACATCGAGCACACGGAGAGCCAGACGCTCAACGGCGTCGCGGTCGTGAAGGTCTTTCTCCAGCCGGGCGCGAGCCCCGAGGCCGCCATCGCGCAGATCACTGCGGTCTCGCAGACAGCGATTCGACAGATGCCCCCCGGCGCGTCGCCGCCTCTCATCATCCAATACAGCGCGACCAACGTCCCGATCCTCCAAGCGACGCTCTCGAGCGACACGCTCGGGGAGCAGCAGCTCTTCGACATGTCGAACTCGTTCATCCGGTCGGACATCACGACGGTGCGGGGCGCGCAGCTGCCGCTGCCTTATGGCGGAAAGCAGCGCCAGATCGTCGTCGACCTCGATCCGTCGCGCCTTTACGGCTGGGGCCTCTCTCCGCGCGACGTGAGCACGAGCCTCGGTGAGGGCAACGTCATCCTCCCGAGCGGCACCGCGCGCTTCGGCGAGACCGAGTATCCCGTGCTCCTGAACGGGAGCCCGACCGCGCTCGACGAGCTCGGCGACATCCCCATCAAGTCGTTCGGCGACAAGACGATCCGCGTCCGCGACGTGGCGAACGTCCGCGACGGCTACGCGCCGCAAGCGAGCATGGTGCACGTAAACGGACAGCGCACGGTGCTGCTCAGCGTCCTCAAGAACGGCAACGCGAGCACGCTCGACGTCGCGGCCGGCGTGAGGTCGGTCGTCCCCAAGTCGGTCGAGCGAACCGGCACCGACCTCAAGGTCTCGCTGCTCTTCGATCAGTCGATCTTCGTGCGCTCGGCCGTCGAGGGCGTCGTGAAGGAGGCCGCGATCGCAGCGCTCCTCACCGCGGGGATGATCCTCCTCTTCTTGGGGAGCTGGCGCAGCACGCTCATCGTGGTCGTCAGCATCCCGCTCTCCATCCTCGCGTCGATCACGATCCTCGGCGCGCTCGGTCAATCGCTCAACGTCATGACGCTGGGCGGGCTCTCGCTCGCGGTCGGGATCCTGGTCGACGACGCCACCGTCGAGATCGAGAACATCCACCGGAACCTCGCCGAGAAGAAGCCACTCGTGCGCGCGATCCTCGACGGCGCCCAGCAGATCGCGACGCCCGCGTTCGTCTCGACGCTCTGCATCTGCATCGTCTTCGTGCCCGTCGGGTTCATCGCGGGCGCTGCAAAATCGCTCTTCGTACCGCTCGCGCTCGCGGTCGTGTTCGCGATGCTCATGTCGTACCTGCTCTCGCGCACGCTCGTCCCGACGATGGTCAAGCTGCTGCTCGCAAAGGAGGCGCGCGAGCACCTCGAGGGTCACGATGACAACGTTAAAGGATCGTTCCGCCGCTTCTTCGACGCGTTCAACCGAGGCTTCGAGCGGCTGCGGAGCGGCTACGGCGCGCTCCTCGCCTGGGCGCTCGCGCACCGCGGCGTCTCCGTCGCGTGCTTCGCGATCTACGTCGCGGGGTCGGTCGCGCTCGCGCCGCTCGTCGGGCGCGACTTCTTCCCCAGCGTCGACGCGGGGCTCATCAAGCTCCACGTGCGCGGCGCGCCCGGCACCCGCATCGAGGAGACCGAGCGCAGCGTCGCGGACATCGAAGAGACCATCAAAGACGTGATCCCCGAGCGCGAGATCGACACGATGCTCGACAACCTCGGGACACCTTCGAGCGGCATCAACCTCTCGCTGAGCGAGGGCGCGCTCGTCTCGCAGGCCGACGGCCAGATCATGATCTCGCTGAAGGCCGACCACGCGCCGACCGAGGACTACGTTCGCGCGCTGCGCGCCCGCCTGAACCACGATTACCCGAGCTCCACGTTCTTCTTCCTCGCGCCCGACATCTCGACGCAGGTCTTGAACTTCGGGCTCGCGGCACCGATCGACGTGCAGATCGTCGGCCCCGTCGGCGCCGAGGAGCAGTCGTTCGCGCTCGCGCAGCGCATCGCCGCCGAGGTTCGAAAGGTCCCCGGCGCCGTCGACGTTCACCTCGCGCAGGTCGCCTCGCGACCTCAAATCGAGGTCGACGTCGATCGCCAGCTCGCCGATCAGGTCGGCCTGTCACAGCGCAACATCGCGAGCGACTTGCTCATCTCGCTCTCGGGCACCGCGCAGACCGCTCCCTCGTATTGGGTCGACAAACGCGGCGTGCAGTACCTCGTCGCCGTCCTCACGCCCTTTCACGAGCTCGACGATCTCGACGCGATCCGCGCGACGCCGCTCTCGGTCCCCGCGAGCAGCGACACCACGCCGGCGCTGCTCTCGAACGTCGCGACGTTCCAGCGCACGAGCGGGCCGGTGAACATCACGCACCACAACGGGCTTCGCACGTTCGACGTCCTCGCGAACGTGGACGGCACCGATCTCGGGAGCGTCAACGACGGCGTCCGCGCGGTCCTCGCTCGAATGAAGAGCGACATCCCCAAGGGGACGACCGTCACCGTGAAGGGTCAGGCCGAGAGCATGGAGTCCTCCTTCAAGGGGCTCGCGGTCGGCCTCGTGTTCGCCGTGCTCCTCGTCTACCTGCTCATGGTCGTCAACTTCCAGTCGTGGCTCGATCCGTTCATCATCCTCATGGCGCTGCCCGGCGCGATCGCAGGCATCGTCTGGATGCTGTTCGTCACGCACACGACCATCAGCGTCCCGGCGCTCATGGGCGCGATCATGTGCGTCGGCGTCGCGACCGCGAACTCGGTGCTCGTCGTCACGTTCGCGAACGAGCAGCGTCAGCGCGGCGCGCTCTCGGCGACCGACGCCGCGCTCGCGGCCGGCATGACCCGCCTGCGCCCCGTGATGATGACCGCGTTCGCGATGATCGCGGGCATGTTGCCCATGTCGCTCGGGTTCGGCGAAGGCGGCGAGCAGAACGCGCCGCTCGGTCGCGCCGTGATCGGCGGCCTGCTCGTCGCGACGTTCTCCACGCTGTTCTTCGTCCCTGTCGTCTACAGCCTGCTCCGCAGCAAACCACCCGCACACGATCCCTCTGAACTCACCGAACAGGAGCTCGCATGAGGCCGGCCGCGCGAACCTCGAGTCGAGCCGTCGCGCTCACGCTGACCTTGGGTGCGGTCGTGACGTGCGCCGCGCTCGCGTGGGGCCTCGTCCCCAAGCTGCGCCGGCGCGCCCTGCTCGAGCGCGAGGCCGCCGCTGCGGGCCAGACCGAGCGCACGGAGTATGTGCTCCCGACCGAGCGGACGAGCCTCGCGCCGGTCGTCCTACCGGGCAGTGTGCGCCCGCTCGAGGAGACGACGATTTACCCGCGTGTAACCGGATATGTCGACAAGTGGAACGTCGACCTCGGGGACGCCGTGAAGGAGAACGACGTGCTCGCCGAGATCTCGACGCCCGATCTCGACCAGGAGATCGCGGTCGCGAACGCCGCGGTCATGCAGGCGCTCGCCGGCAAGGGTCAGACCTCGGTCTCGGCCGAGCACTCGAAACGCGACGCCGAACGCTACGCGTCGCTCAACCAAGAGGGCGTCGCGTCCGCGATCGAGCTCGACGAGAAGCAGGCCCAGGCCAAGCTCGACGCGGCGTCGGTCGGCGTCGCAGACGCGACCATCCTTTCGAAGCAGAAGGAGGTCGCGCGCCTCGAACAACTGAAGAGCTTCGCGGTCATCCGCGCCCCCTTCGCCGGCATCATCACCGCTCGCTCGATCGAGCGCGGCGCGCTCGTCACGCCGGGGACGTCGACGGCGCTCTTCACGCTGCAAGCGACCGACCCCGTCCGCGTCCTCGTCGCGGTCCCGCAGGACCTCGCGCCCTCCGTGACGAAGAACCTCAAGGCGACGGTCACGCTGCGCGAGTTCCCGACCGAGGCCTTCGACGGCTCGGTGGCGCGCACGAGCCACGCGCTCGACCCGCTGACGCGCACGATGACGACCGAGGTCCGCGTCCCCAACGCGAGCGGGCGCATCCTCACGGGCATGGCCGCGAAGGTCGCGCTCACCGTCCCCGCCACGCACCGGGTGTTCGAGATCCCAGGCACCGCGGTCATCACCGGCGCGCAGGGCCTCCGCGTCGCGGTCATCGACGGCGAGGACAAAATCAGGCTGCAGCCCATCGAGATCGAGCGCGACCTCGGCGCGACGGTGCTCGTCTCTCGTGGCCTCGAGGGCGGCGAGCGCGTCGTCAAGAACGCGACCGCCGCGCTCCGCGAGGGCGCGACAGTTACAGCCGTGGAAGCGAAGCTCCCGAGCGCGAGCCCAAGCGGTCGTTAGCGGCCCTTCTTGGGCTTCTTCGTGGAGGGCTGACTCACCGAGCTCGTCTTCAGGACGAACTTCTTCTTCTTCTCGTCGAGCCTCCAGCTGAGCTCGACGGGCGCCTTCGGCGGGCCGCCCCCCTCGACGTACCCGGAGCCGCGCACCCCGAACGACGCGAGCCCCGGTTCCTTGACAATGGTGTAATCGGCCCAGCCCGCGTCGAGCGGGGCCTCCTCCAAGGCGTCCCACGAGTGGCCTGCTTCATCGACGCCCACCGCGAAGTAGCGCGCGATCGTCGAGGGCAATGGCTCGTAAGCGCTGACGTCGAGCGTCACGACATAGACGGCGTGATCTCGCTCGACCACGCCAATCGGATCCCCCGATAGCTTGACCATGTCGACGAGCGCGCCGTCGCGCGTCCACGCCAGATAGGTCTCTCCCATTTTCACGTAGCCGAGCTCGAGCGCGCCGAGCTTTTGAATAGGAGTCCAGAGGTCCGCCTGCCAGCTCACCAGTGAATTGCTGCCGTGGATCGGGTCTTGATAATCGACGACCTCGACTGTCTGGGGGCTCGCGGCGGCGTACGACAGGCTTATGTCCGTAGCCTTCTTGAAGAGGGCCTCGCGAATGGACGAGAGCGGTTGAAACTGGACCGCAGCCGTCTTGGTCACTTGCTGGCGCATAGTCGCCGTAATGGCCGGTCGACTGGCCGCTGCGCTGGCGTACAAGGAGAAGGACTGCGCCGGTGATTCGGACAGTCGCGGCAGCGCAGAGAGCGGCAGCTCGACCTCGAACGAACACGTCTCGCCGTCCTTGAAGCTTACTTTTGCGTCAGCGATCGGGGCGAGCTCGCCACCTCCGTCGACGGCGCGCCGAATACCCTTCTCGTCGAGCCGATAGAGCGCCGCGAAGCGCGCCTCGTGCTCGAGCTTCATCTCGTCGTAGCGCGCGAGCGTCGCTTTGCAGGCGGCCGCGGCCTCGGGCTCGACGCGCTCGCAGGTGTAGGGGATGAACGTGCCGTCGCGTTGCCACTCGCCGAGCGGGAGGAGCGGGTTCGCGGGCGCGGAGAGCTCGACCCAGATGCCGGCCTGCGCATATCGCTTTGGGACGCGCGCGACGAGGACAGCCTTGTCACTGTCGACGCGCACGCCGACCGAGGACGTGGGCATCGCGGGCCACTCGGAGAGATCGCCGTCGACCACGCCCGGCTTGCTCGGCGCGGGCAGCCACTGGAGCGCAAACGCCGGCGCGACCGCATCTGTCTTGGTCGTCGCCGACGCGCTCGCGACCTCACCCGTCGAGGTCGTCGGCTGCCCCTGTTGCGTGCAGCCTGTTGCACTGGACATTAGAGCGACGAAGAGGAGCGCGCGCCGAGCTTTCATCTGGCGTGGGCTCTAGCACACCAACAGGTCAATTGGCGGGACTAGAGCGCCTTGAACACGCCCTCGAGCCACCGCGCCACGGCGCGTATGGTGGGCAAGCGCGCTTTGGCGCGATGGATTACCAAATAGACGGCGCGCGTCGGGATCGGACCGAGCTCTTTGGCGCCTACGGCGCTCGGCCGCACCTCGACCAAAGTATCGAAGCGCGCGGCGAACCGACGGGGCAGCACCGCCACCCCCAGCCCAGCGTGCGCCGCCATCCCCAGCGCCTCGAGATCCTCGACCAGCAACCGCGCTGGCCGACCGGCGAAGGCGCGGGCGGCGTGCGCTTGTTCGGGGATCCGAGAGAGCGACCCAGTCAGGCCGAGCCAGGGCGTCGCTTTGCCGAGCTCGAGCGCGCGCCCCGCGAAGAACCCGAACGACTCTTTGCCGAGCCTGCGCGAGACGAGCTCGCCGCGCGCGGGGCGCAGCATGCGGAGCGCCATATCGGCCTCGTTCGCGGCGAGGCTGTGGACTTGATTGTCAGCGAGCACCCGGAGCCGCAGCCGCGGGTAGACCCGATAAAGGTCCCCGAGGCGCGGCGCGAGCACCCACCGCAGGACCTCACCCACCGTCGTGAGGGTGATCTCGCCCTCGACCTCGGGCTCGCTCGTGAGCGCCGTCCGCGCAGCGGTCGCCGCGCTCACCATCGGCCCGATCGCCTCGAGCAGGGAGCGCCCGCGCTCGGTGAGCTCCACCGTCTTGCCCCGCGTGAGGAGCGGCGCGCCGGACTCCTCTTCGAGCAGCGCGATGTGGCGACTCACCGTGGATTGACTCAGGTCGAGCGCCCCCGCGGCCGCGGTGAATGTCCCCTTCCTCGCGACGGCCTCGAAGGTCCGAAAGAGGTCCCACTGAGGTGCGCCATCCATCCGCCAGAGGATAGCAGCCATCCAAATCTGCCGGTGGTGCGTCGGGCCACGCGGGGGCAAGACGACAGACATGGAGCTCCTTCAACTGCGCAGCGCGACCCTGGTTCTTCAGCTGGGCGAGCACAGGCTGCTCGTCGACCCGATGTTGGCCGAGACTGGCGCCCTCCCGGGTTTCAAGGTTGTAGGCGGCGGACGACGCCGCAATCCCATTGTCCCGCTCCCGGCGGTGACGCCGGCGGCCCTCGATGGACTGACTGGCGCGCTCGTCACGCACGAGCACCCCGATCACCTCGACGTCGCCGGGCTGCGCTGGCTCCGCGAGCGCGGGCTACCGGTTTGGACGAACCACGTCGACGCGCCCAGCCTGGCCAAGAAGGGCCTGGATGCGCGCGTGCTGACCGATGGAGCGCTCGGCCTGCGCGTCGAGACGGTCGCGTCGCGACACGGGCGCGGCTTGCTCGGTTGGCTGATGGGCCCGGTCTCCGGCTTCTACCTGTCGCACCCTGGCGAGCCGAGCCTGTATTTGATTGGGGACTCCGTCCTCACCGAGCCCGTGCTCGACGCGGTGAGGCGGCTCGATCCCGACGTCATCGTCGCGCCGGCTGGCGCCGCGAACATGGGGTTTGGGGGCGACATCCTGTTCTCGGTCGACGAGCTCGTGACACTCGGTCGCGCGAGCCGGGGTCAGCTGGTCTTCAACCACCTCGAGGCGCTCGACCATTGTCCGACGACGCGCGCGGGACTCCACGCTCGGCTCGCCGAGGAGGGTCTGCTCGAGCGCTCGCACATCCCGGCGGACGGTGAGACGCTGACGTTCGACGAACGAAGGAGCCGCGGCGGCGCCGAACTCCGCAGCGGGGTCTCGCGACGACCCACCCTGCAGAAATGGGTTACAGGGTTGTTTGCGCCGAGCCCCTGAGAGCGAGCCCAGTGCGCGCTCAGCAGAGGAAGCGCGGGGCCGAGATGGCGTCCCCGTAATAGAGGGATACCCCGATTCGCTCGACCTCCGCGGTGTCGTCGGCGGTCTCGAGGCCGCCCACGATCGCGCGGCAGCTACCCTGACAAATTTGTCCGCATTGGGCGACGAAGGCGCGCATGTTCTCGACCGCGTCGAAGTGTCGCGGTGGGCGCACGATATGAACGAAGTCGGGCTCGACCGCGAAGATCAGGTCGAGCGCGCGGTCATCGGGCTCGCCCACGCGCACGGCGACCTGAACGCCGACGTCTCTCAAGCGAGCCACGTGCTCGGTCGTCGCGGCATAAGCCTCGACCGTGGGGGGAACGAGGACCTCGGCGATCACGCGGCTCGGTGACAGGCGCGCGCGAGAGAGGACCTCGGCGAGAGGGAGGCCGATGCCCTCGAGCTCACCCATGTTGCAGTAGTAAGGCAGGAACAACCGCACGGCCGGATGGAGACCGGCTGCGCCCGCGAACTCGACGCAGGCGCGCACGCGGAATTGGGCGCCGCCCTCGATGAGCTGGCGCGGGTTGGTCGATCGGATGATCGTGCCCTCACCGTGGGAGCGCTCACCGTCTGTCGCGTAGAGCACCGCGAGCTCGGCGAACGGCAGGCCCGAGCTCGATACGATGCTGTGGAATCGACAGCCGAGTCCCGCGTCCGCCACGAGCGCCGCGATGCGTGTCGCGGTCGTCGTGCGACGCATCGTTTGGGTCGTGCTGCCCCGCGCGCCGACGCCCATGCGAAAGCCGTCGGACTCGCCGAGGTCGGGCTTCGGAACGGGGCTCGGGTGCTTCGAATCCGGCATGTGCAACGTGAGCGTCGGAGCTGGGAACCTGCCGTTCACTTTAGTGAATTCGGGACCGCCCGCAACGGCCCCCAAGCGGCGGGCGTCACGTTCCCGCAACACTGGCTAGTAGTCAAAGACACCTTGTAAGCTCACTCGGTCGGTGATTGGGGGTCGAAGCAAAGCTGGGATTCGACGAAAGACGACGCGAATGTTGAACGTGCCACGAAGCACGCCCCGCCCACCGCGGGCTCTAACTCCCATCAGCAGCGCTGCGTTCCTCTTGTGCGTCGTGCTCTCGAGCGCGAACGCGAACGCGGCTCCGACGAACGACCCCGCGACGCTCCCGACGGACGTGCGTGACAAGGTCCGCGCGCTCGCGGACGAGGGGATGCGGCTCTACGAGGACAAGGACTACACGTCCGCGCTCAGCAAGTTCGAGCAGGCCGAGGAGTTCGTGTTGATCCCCACCATCACGTTGCAACGCGGTCGTTGCCTCGAGCGGCTCGGCCGTTGGGTGGAGGCGCGCGATGCTTATCAGCTCGCGGCGGAGATGGACCTCCCAGCGTCGGCGAAATGGCAGCACCAGTCCGCACAGCGCGAGGCTGCGTCGGAGCAGTCGGCCCTCGAGCCGAAGATCCCGCGGGTCTCGCTCGTCGTGAAGAACGGCGACGGGGATCTCTTGGTCGACGGGCGCCCCAGGGGGAAGGTCACGACCGAGCCCGTGCTCATCGATCCGGGCAAACACGTCGTCGAGGTTCGCGCTGCCGATCTCCGCGTCGCGCGCAGCACTGTCGATCTCACGAGCGGGCAGTCGATCACGTTGGAGCTCACGCTCGAGAGCCAGAGCGGCGCTGGACCGGGGCCTTTCCAATTGCTCGGGTGGATCGGTGTGGGGCTCGGCGGCGCGAGTCTGATCGTCACGATCGGCACCGGCGTCGCTGCGATCCAAGCGCGCGACGATCTCGAGGGCCGCTGCCCCGGTGGACGATGTCCCCCCGACGCCAGCGCAGACGTTGATCGATACGATGGGTTGCGATGGTCGTCCGGCGTGTTCTTGTTCGCGGGGCTCGCGTTCGCGGGCGGCGGCGTCGCTGCGCTCTTCCTCGACCCGACGCACAAGCCGAGCGGCGCTGCGCGCCCCATCCTCGGACCAGGGTTCGCGGGCCTCGAGGTGACGCTGCCATGAAGCGCGCGCGAGTCGCTGGCGTGGTTGCCTCGGTGGCGTGTCTCTTCTCCGGTTGTTTCCTCCCGTCGTTCGAGAAGACGACCGAGCAGACGCCCGTGTGCGAGAGCGCGACCTTCGAGGCGATCGGCGGGCCGACCTCCGGACCGAACGACGTGACCGATCTGTTCTTCGCGGTCCGAACCTACGATTTCGGCGAGTCCGACCTCGCGAATCGACCGGGCTTCGATCTCGATCGCATCTGCACGTGCTGCGACGGCTGCGAAGAGACGCCCGCGTGCAAGACGCCAGCAGGCGGCGACGAGCTCGTGTGCGACGCGGTCGACGACGTGGCGAACGCGGGCCGCGACAACAACTTCGCGAAGCTCCTTTCGGACCTCGACTCGGCGACACGCGAGCGGATCGTGAGCTCGGCCGCGCTCGGGCTCGCGGCCTCGTCGGGCAGCTCGACGCTCCTCGTGCGCGTCTCCAACTACAACGGCCAGCCGGACGACGACAGCGTTCGCCTGGCGATTTACACGTCGGACGGCACGAACGGCATCGCGCCGACATGGAGCGGGACGGACCTCTGGTCGGTGCGCGCGGACTCGATCAACGCGACGATCGACGAGCCTGTCTTCGTCGTCGACAACGCGTACGTGTCCAAGGGAACGCTCGTCGGCGTGTTCGGCGCGGGCTCCGGCTCGCTGGCGCTGATCACGCCGAACGGCTTCACGATCCGCTTCGGGTACGCGATCCTGCAAGCACAGCTCGAGTCGTCGAACGGTGGCTTTCGCCTCGCGGACGGGGTCATCGGCGGCATGTGGCCAGTCAGCGCCATCTTCCCCGCGCTCTCGGAGATCGCGGTCAACTCGGTCGCGACGTTCTGCTCCGACGATCCGGTCTATACGAACACGCTGAAGCCGCTCCTCTGCTCGCTCCCCGACAGCATCGCGACCGCCGCGCCGGCCGTCGTCTGCGACGCGATCTCCGTCGGGCTCGCGTTCACCGCGGAGCCCATCCTCACGCCGATCACGATCGCGCCGAAGCCTGCGGACGCTCCCGCGTGCGCAGCCGATCCGGCTACGGACTCCTGCGGGGGATCGTGACGGTGGGGCGGTCACCGCCCTCGTCGCTCGAAGGCTCTTCGCGTCGATTGGGTCGCAGCACCTGCGTCGTGATGAAGGACTCGGCTTCTTCGATGGCTGCGGCCAGCGGCCCCATCGGCTGAGTCGTCGAGCGATCGGTGTCGGTGCCGCCGCCCAGAGGAGAGGACATCCGATCCTTCACCGTGATGAGCCTGAACTCGGGGTCGGTGTGGAGGCGCTCCTCCGCGCGCTGCATGATGCTCGCGTCGTAGCGCGGACGATGAACCCCGAGCCGCGCGAGAGCGTCGCGGATGGCGTCGATCGGCGGTCGCCGCGCGGGGTCGGCCGCGAGCGGCGGGTCGAGCGCAACGCGGATCGCCATCGGCGCTTGCGGCGAGACCGCGAGCCCACGACCTGCGATGCGAGGCCCGAGGAAACCCATCGCGCGCACGCACGTCGCGACCGCGGAGAACACATCCGCCGAGCCGTCGATCATCGACCACTGATTTCGCAGGGTCTCGGGGCTCGCGGTGCTCGGGTCGAGATGAACCGGGTCGAGCGGCGGCTCACCATTTCCACGCGACCGGAGCAAAGCGAAGCCGACGATGAGCGCAGGCAGCGCAGCGGGCGTCGCGCCCTCGTTCGGACCGGCCGCCGGGATCACGACCCCGCGAGCCCCCAAACCACCGAGGACGAGCCCCGAAGCGTGCAGCGTCGAGAGCGCGTCGAGGACTGCGTCGAGCACGGCGAGCGCTTTCGCGGTGGGGAGGAAGCCGTCCTGCTTCGCGATGGTCGCGAGGTCGCGTCCCTCGGCGAGGGCGTCGACGACGTAGAACCCGCGATTCGGCTCGTCACCGGCGTCGAGGATGGGCGCGAGCACCGGATGATGGATGCGACGCCGCAGCGAGATCTCGTGCTGCATGCGCGTGCGCGCCGCTGCGTCGGTCGCGAACCACAGCGTCCCGCGCATGTTGCCCGAGCCGTGCGTCCCGAGCGCGCTCGCGTGCTCGACCTCGTAGCCGACGCGATCTTTGAAATCGGCGACCTCGCGGAGCACGCGCCAGTGACCGATCGCGCGCCCGATGATGTCGCGATCTCCGAAGCGGCTCTTGCTTGAGCGGAGCGCCGCCGGACGCGCTTGGCCAGGGTTCGACGGCGGCGGTGCAGGCGCAGATCCGCCGTGAATCCCAGGCTGCGAAGCGCGCGGCTGCGAGCTCTGCGGCAAGAGCGAAGGGTGCCCCGAGATGGCCCCGAAGCGCGGCGAGACGACCTCACCGACGCGAGCGTCCGCGAGGGTGCGCTCCAGATCCGCGAGCGGCGGGAGCGTGGGCCCGTCCTTCAGTCCGACGACGCAATCAGGCAGCTCACCGCTGCTCCCGATCCCGACCTCGCCGCGATGCACGAGCTCGATCGTCCCCGACACGGAGTCGTAGTGGATCGTGTCGAGTCGCAGCGGCAATCGCGTGGCGCCTGCCATGCCCCGCGCGGCCGACAGGAGGAGCACGAAGGGCGAGGCCTGCGGCAACCGCAGCGAGACCGACCCCCCGCGCGGCGTGAGCGATCGCAGACCGAGGACGGTGCCCGGCCCCAACACCTCGTTCGTGCGCTGATCGAGCGGCGCCGCCTGAAAAGACTGGCCCCGCTCCTGTGGCTCGAGATCCACCCAGCCCGCGCTCCATCGCGCTTCGATCTCGTCACGCGGGCCGCTGATCTCGGGGCGACACGCGGGTTGCGGACCCAACGACGCCGCGATGTTGGAGCCCGCGCCCTCCTGAAACACCGTATTGGTCGAGAGCGGGATCATGCGCGCCGCACGCGAGGACCGCACGCGAACGCGCTTGTGGAGCTGCGCGCCGAGCGCGACCTCGACGGGTGCTTCGACGGCTGGCTCCGATAAATGAGCGACGCCGACGACGATGATCTCGGGCATGAGCTTGCGCGGGACGAAGTCGTCCGCGCGCGCGCTGGCGTCGCCCGCGTCTCGCGCGCCCTCGAGGGGGAGCGTCACCGGTTCGAACATGAACACGAGCCGCGGATCGCTCGGACTCCACGGGCGCTCCACGATGCGATAGGCAGTCTTCACGACGAACGCCGCTCGCGGCGTCGGATCCCTGAAGGCCACGACACCGACTGGGAACGGCGCAAGAAAGTAGGCTCGCACGGACCTCGCCCATGATGGCCAAGGTCGGCACCCGTCGTCCACGAACAAGCGAACCTCGTCGATGGCTCACGAAGTCCAAGGAATGCACGGCGTCGTGGAGGGCTTCTACGGAAGGCCATGGACGCACGCGCAGAGGATGAGCCTCGTCAGGTTCGTCGGCGCGATCGGGCTCGATACGTATCTCTTCGGTCCGAAGAACGATCCCTCGCACCGCGGCGCGTTCGCTGAGCCTCTCTCGTCAGCGACGCTCTCGGAGCTCGCGGAAGTGGTCGAGGTCGCGCGCGCGAGCGGCGTGCGCTTCGTCTACGGCGTGTCGCCCGAGCGCCTCGTCGGCGGTGGCGACTTGGTGTTTCGCGGCGATCGCACGCGCAAGCATCCCCTCTTTCGAGCCCTGGTCGGCAAGCTCGCGTCGCTCGTGCGACTCGGAATCCAGGACTTCGCGCTCTTCTTCGACGACACGTGGCCGACGCTCGCGCCTTGGCTCGCGTCGTTCGCGATCGGTGAGCGCCACGCTCGCCTCGTCGAGGCGCTCGTCGTCGCGCTCGGTGACGAAGCGGGCGTCGCGCCCACGATGCTCGTAGTGCCCGCGGTCTACTTCGGGACCGCGAGCGGGCTCAGCCGCGGCGCACGCCAATATCTGTCGGGGCTGGGCTCGCGAGGCCCCCTCCGCACTGCCTGGACCGGCCCGCGGATCTTCAGCTCCTTCATCTCGGGCGCCGAAATACGAGCGTTGGCTCGTGAGACGAACCTGTCTCCCTGGGTCTGGAACAATGTGATCGCGAATGACTGGCTCCCGCTCGCGACCGGTGAGCCTCTTCGGATGAGGCCGCGCGAGCGCCTCTCGTTCGGACCAGTCGACAACCTGGGCACCGATGTCATCGGCGCAGCGAGCGGCATCTTGCTCAATGGTGCTCGCGAAGCCGAGCTGACCAAGATTTCCCTCGCGACGCTCGCAGCGTTCGTCCGCGCTCCGTTCGCATATCACCCTTATGCAGCGCACGACGCCGCGATCCGTGCGGTGCTCGGCGCCGACGCCGCCGAGGACACCTCGATGCTCTTCGAGCTCGTGCAGAATCACCCGATGGTGACGCCGACGGGCGCCGAGGCCTCCACGTTCCGGGACTTCACGGCTCGAGCTCGCAGAGGGCACGCGACCGACCTCGAGCGCCTTTTGACGCGGCTCGCGGAGATCGATCGGCGCCTCGCGCAGACGCTCGCACGACACCCCGCCCTCGAGGAGCTGCGTCCGACGGCGGAGAAGATCGCCAACGCCGCGCGGGCGCTCGGCGCGAGCGCGCGCGGCGACCTTCCATCGGCGCGGACTTGGGCCAAAGCGGCGATGGCCTCACGGTGGTCGACGGCGCTCGACCCGAGCTTGGCCGACGCGATGCGCGGCCGATTTCCTGGCACTTCGTAGTCGCGTCGCTGTCCGCTAATCTGCGCTCGAAGCGCTCAGCGCCAAGAACCCACCATGGCCCAAACCTCGACCCTCGCACTCGGCAGCATCACCCTGCTCCTCTTCGTCGCTTCGGCATGCGGCCCCTCCAAAGGCGCTGACGAGCCCCACAACGGCACCGCGAGCGCGAGCTCCGACACGAGCTCGACGCCGAGCTCGACATCGAGCACCACATCCTCCGGGGGTGGCTCCTCGTCGTCGCTGACGCCGTCGCAGCGCGTGGCTCAGGGCAACGCCGACAACGGCAAGAAGCTCTTCGAGTCGGAGCACTGCACCAACTGCCACGGCACCCGCGAGAAGCCGCCGCAGAAGTACCCGAACCTCTTCAAGCTCTCGTGGGACGACAGCCGCCTCGAAGAGGGCTTCACCATCGTCAAACAAGGCAAACAGCCGATGCCCGATTACGGCGATAAGCTCGACGACAGCCAAATCGCCGACATCCTGGCCTTCGTTACTGGCAAATAGCGACTGCCGCGCTCACTGCTGCTGGAGCAGGCAATTGACGTAGGCCGAGCACTGCGCGTCTTGCTGGCACTCTGCCCCGAAGGCGCCGTCCTGCACGCATTGATCGCCGTTGTTCGCGACGTCGATGACGCACTGGCCACAGACCCCGTCGAGGCTCGGCATCGCGCAGGCGCCCGAGTTCGCACATTGGGCCGCACACGGAGACTGCGGACTGCAGCCGCACGAATGGACGATCGCCGCGATGAGGACGTCGTACCCGCCGGGATACATCTCTTCGCACGTGCCTGCGACGCAGTCGGTGACGCACTGCCAAGTCCCGTCAGGGCCGCACTGCGCCTGAGTCGTGCAGTTCGGGTCCGGATCTTCGGGGCAGGGAATGGGAGGCCCGCAGTCGTTCGAGCACTCGACGACGCACGTCCAATTGCCGGTGTTGTCGCAGACGACCGAAGTCCAGCAGTTCGGATCAGGTGGAGCGTCGCAGACTGGCGGGTCGGACGCACAGCCCTGGCAAATCAGGTCCCCGCAAGTCCATTGACCATCTTGGCAAATCGGGCCGTTCCAATAACAGCCCATCGGGGGAGCCTCGCAGTCGATGGGCGGGGCGTCGACACACGAGCAATCCTGCACGCACTGCCAACCAGCGTCCGTGCACTCGACCGATGTGATGCAACCGGAGTCCCCAGGCTCGGCCCCACACGCGGGCGGCGGGTCATCGCAGCTGATCGGACAGGCCAGCTCGGTGCAAGACACGCTGCCGTCGGACTCGCACGTGCAAGTGTTGCAGTCGTCCCCCGCGGGGAAAGACTCGCCGACCGAATGGGTTTCACCTTGGTAAAGGCAATCACCCGACACGATCACTGTCGATCCGCAGGCCGCGCTCCCGATCGCGAACACAGGCAGCAGCACCCCAAGACCCAAGCTCTGCTTCAGCACGCGCATGTCGATTCCCTCGTGTGGCGCCACAAGCACAAGGCGTACCCCATCGCGGGCTGCCCCGGCCGCATCATTGTCGACCGTGTTATCCGGTACGAGAAGCTCAAACCTCACGCGCCCCCCGTGCTGCGCGCATCGAAATCGTGACATGTTGCTCGCCACTGTGGCTCAGACCGGCGCATGCAACAGGGCTCGACACGCGCGTTCAGATCACCCCGTCCAACGGCGCAGTCTCATCGGCCTATTCGGAATAGGCCTTATCGGATTAGCGGGCTGTGGTGACGACGCGGGCTCTTCGGCGGGCGGCGCTGGAGCTGCGGCCGGAGCCGGTGGGGTCGCTGGCGGCTCGTCTGCGACGGTCGGAGGCGCGGGCGGGTCCGGGGGCGCCGTAACGTGCGACACCCTGGTTTGCGACGCGGGATCGTTTTGCATCGACGGCGCGTGCGTGAGCTGCGACGCGCCGACGGGCTCGCTCTCGAACCAGACGCTCCCGCTCGGGGACGGCGTCAGCGATCGCTATTACTTTCTCTACGTCCCGCCGACCTACGATTGCTCGGCACCGACTCCACTCCTCGTCGACTTTCACGGGACAGCTGGCGGCACGACCCCCGAAGAGGCCTATCAACTCGACGCGCTCGTTGCGCTGGCGGACGCAGAGAACGCGATCGTCGTCCGGCCCCGCTCGCGCTCGAGCGAAGAGGGCGGGCTCGGGCAGATCTACCGATGGGACCAAAACCCCGGTGACGTCCCGCGCAATATCGAGTTTACGAAGCGCCTAGTCGCGGACCTACGCCACAAATACCATATCGACCCGGCGCGGACCTACGCCTCGGGGTTCTCCTCGGGCAGCAACATGGCCGCTCAATTCCTGGACAAGGACGAGATCGGTCTCTTCAAGGGGATCGCCCCGATCGCCGGCGGGACGTTCTCGACCTCGGTCGCGTCTCTCCCGTTCCTCTCGGGTCCGGACGCGCCCCGGGTCTATTTGGCAACAGGCTATCGGGATTATCTCCTGCCTGCTCGTCGAGAGCTCGAGTCCGATCTCGTCGCGCGCGGGCTCGCGCCGGAGCGGCTCTGGGTCCGCGAATACGACACGGGACACGACCTCTACGAGTGGCATTTCCCGGAGCTCTTCAGCTTCCTCGATCGGGGCGAGCGGACTGGGGACGAGCCCATCGGCGCTGACTTCACGATTGAGACTCCGCCGACGACGGCGAGCCTGCTCGCTGCGGCGAAGCTCGCGAACGGAGAGCTCCTCGTGACCACCGCGGATGGCAGCATCCTGCGTCGAGCCCAGTCGGGGACTTGGAGTTCGGCGTCGGGGCCGCTCGCCGAGCCGATCGCGTGGACAGGGGTGTGCGCGTCGCCGCTCGGTGGTGTCTTCGCCGTCGGCGAGGGAGCCTTTCTGCGATCCGTCGACGGCACGACGTGGGCGCCGCCCGCGACTTTGCCGGAGCTCGGGATGGTCGCGTTCGGGGCCACGATGGCGAACGGCGTGGCCTGTGGGCCGGACGGCTCGATCGTCCTATCGGGTTATTGGTCCTCGCTCCGCAGCGACGATCAGGGCGCCACGTTCGAAGACGTCGTCGCGGACGCCGGCGGCTACGAGGCTCAAATCGCTGCGCTGGCTGCGTCGAACGACGGCCACCTGATCGCGGCCGGCTATTACGATTTCCTCGGCGGCGGGCTCATGGCGTCCGGCAATATCTCCGTCGCCGGGAACGGCGCTACCGCCGAGTGGTGGAACGACGTGGTCTTTGCCTCGGATGGAATCGCGTTTGCGGTCGGCGACCGCGGCGCCCTCGCGCGCTCCGACGACGCCGGCGCGACCTGGGTCGCGCTCGACAGCGGCACGACCGAGGACCTCTATGCCGTAGACGCCCTCGGGCCGAACACCGTTGTCGCGGGGGGCCGTCGTGGAGCGATCGTCGTCTCGCTCGACGGCTCGACCTTCGCCCCGCAGTCTCTCGGGGCCGATCGCTTCATCGGAGCGGTGGTGTTGCTCGACGCGAATACGGCGCTCGTGCTCGGCGAGCGTGGGCTCGCGGCGCGCCTGACCCTCGCTCAGTAATCAGATCCCGTGTTTCGTCTTCAGGGTCTCTTGGGTCTTCTCGTCCGCGAAGCCCGTAGGCTCGAGGCCAAACGCCTTTTGAAAGCCCATGATGGCCGCGCGTTGGACCTCGGGGTCGGCGAACACGAAGGGGTCGCCCTTCTTCGGCGCGGTAGGCCCATATCCCAAATGCGTGAGGCGCTGGCAGACCCCCGATTGAAGATCGTTCGGGTCGAGGTGCCCGGGCCAGACCTCGTGTTCGACGTTCCGCTTGGGGAACGAGATGGTGAAATGCTCGAGGAAGAGCGGGACCGCGATCTTCAGCGTGCCCGTCGCGTCGAGCGTGCCCTCGATCGGGTCCTCACCGATGCCGGTGATCTTGTATTCCTCCGCGGCGAGGGGAAAAGCCTCGCTCGAGAACGCGATGCTCACCTCGACCTCGGGGACCTTCGCCTTGAATTTGTTCGAAGTCTTCGGGTTGAGTTGGAGTGTTGGCGGCGGCGCCGGCGGCAGCTGCAGGATGTCGCCCGGGGCCAGGATATCCGGGTCACGAGCCTCTTTCAGCTTCTGGTTCTTGCCGTGATCCCAAATCTTGTTCGGCTCGAGTCCGCGCGCCACCGCGACGCGAAGCAGCGTATCGCCTTGACGAA
Organism: Polyangiaceae bacterium; assembly: GCA_046351325.1. Lineage (GTDB taxonomy): Bacteria > Myxococcota_A > Polyangia > Polyangiales > Polyangiaceae > Xiheicaenibacterium. Next base: position 355,827 of record JAXLYR010000005.1, read on the forward strand.
CCACATAGGGCTTGGTGTCGCTGTCGCTCATCGTCATCCCCTTATCCGAACACGACCCTGGACATCCAAATGAGACCGAGCACGTCCTCTTCCACCGCGCGCGTGCGCTCGCGCCAGTCGTCGGGTCGCTTGTTGACCGAGTGACCGACCACCGACGCCTTTGCGGTGTAGAGCATGATGTCGATCTCCGCCCCATCCCCCGTAAGCGGGTATTCGGGCGCCTCGAGTGAGCTCTCCTGACCCACGGTCGAAGACCCCTTGTGCGTCAGCGAGTAATAGAAATTGTGGGTCTCGCGCAGCACGGAGTGGCCGAGCTCGTGAGCCCCAGTCTCGGCCCGCTCGTCGTACGTGTCCGTGTCGTCCCAGATGTTGATGATCGGCAGTCCCTCGCCGAGCGTGGCGAGGTTCACCGAGCGACCGCCGGTGTTCGCGTCGTTGATCGGGCTGCCGTCACCGATCCCCAAATCCTGCAATGCCTTGGGTAAGGCCTTGCACAGGAAGGTCCGGACCGAGTCGGTCGAGCGCTCACGACAGCTCACCATCGCGGTCCACTCGGCCCCGTCGATGTGCACCGTGCGCGACCAGTGGAAGCCGATGCCCTCGATGATCGCGCTCTTGATCGACGTGAACTGATCGGGCTGGATGTCGAGCACGGACGGCACGTGGATGGGAATCGCGAGCTCGTCGTTGTTGATGAGCTCGGGCAAGTTGACGCCCGGGATCTCGGGCATAGCGCCGCCGAGACCCGGAATCATCGAGAGGAGGTTCGAGCCCGGGTTCGAGCCCATCGCCGAGCCCGCCGCTGTGAGCGCGTTGCCCAGGATATGGTCGCCCGGCAGCGGGATCCGCAGCGTGGCGATCTCCACATCGCTCGGGTTCGAGAATTGGGCATAGACGGCGATCTGAGCGGTCTTGTCCCGCTTGTCGAGGCGCACGTCGACCCAGCGGATCGAGTCGGGCCCGGTGCCCATCTCCGTCGTAGCGACGGCGGTCCGGCCCATCATGTCGACGACCGTCACGCGCGCCGACAGCATGTTCTGTTTCATCATGCCGGTGTCGAGCACGCCGTCTTGATCGAAGCCGTCCCAAGTCCAGATATGCATCCCCGGAATGAGGAACTCGCCGCCCTCGTGGGACTCCTCGAAGATGCAATTGCTCGCGTGGAAGATCTGGATGACGGTCTTGATCGCCGGCAGGGGGATCGTGATCCGAAATCGGATCTTCGACTGCCCGAGCTTGTTGTCGTCGAGGAAGAACGGGCCGAAGACCTGCTTGGCGAACCCGTCGAGCTCGATGCGTGGCGGCTCGACGCTGGTCACGTGCACGGTCTTCGCGGTCGTGCCTTTGGCCGTCGCGACGGCGCGGATGGGCGCGCCCTTGATGGGTTTGCGCGCGAGTACCTTCTCGAGCTTTTTGCCGTTCTTCTCGGTCGGGATCGTCTGGGGCACGAGCATCGCCAGCGGCGCGGCGAGCGGGTCGCTGCCGAACCATGGCATCGGGAACGCGAGCGCCTCGAGCCCGAACGGCAAGACCTCAGTCGGCTGGAACGTCCCACCGAGGACCTCCGCGCGGAGCGCCGAGTTACCCCAATATTCGAAGTGGAGCGCCGCCAAATCCCCGAATGGCTGAAGGCTGGAGTCGAGGAGCGAAGTCGCCGACATGCCCTTGATGTTGGCGACGTTCCGCGCGGTCGTCGTCGCCATGATCATCATCGGGTCGAAATGCGCGAACTTGATCTTGTCCTTCTCCCATAACGTGGTGAAGAGCTCGAGGAGCGTGCCCGCCTGCACGTCCTCGGGCACGGTGATCCACTCGTAACCGTCGCGGAAGAAGCGGGCGACAGTCGCGGGCTCCGTGCTCAGCGCGAGAGAGAGATCCACCACCTGCTGGTGCCGATACTCCTTGGGCTTGTTGAGCTTGCCCGCGGGAATCTTATACGGCGTTACAGACATACCGATGAACGCGGCCCACACGTCCATCTGATTCCAGTGATAGGTGATCGCTTCCGAGTGAACGCTCATGATTGCCTCGCTGGCCGTCAGGCCAGAGACTCCTCCAGCAAACCGGGGAACGTGACCTTCGCGGCCTCGTCGATGAAGTCGAGCTCGGCGCGACCGTCTTTATCCAAGAATCCGCTGCGCTCGGAGCCGTCCCCGAGCACGATGACATAACGCTGATAAGCGAGCGGCTTGCCGTCGGCGCCCGCGAGCTCGATGACCGTGGGGGGCTGCTGCTCGGCGGGCTCCGGGTCCTTCGCGACAGCGGGCGAATTCAAGAGGATCTGCGCTCCATCCGCCTTCACTTCGGTCTTGAGGACGAGGGAGGCCTTATCCCCCTTCATGAGGACGGTCTCGGCTTTGAAGAGCGTCTCGCTCTTCGAGTGCGTGGCGATCTTGTCGCCGTCGACGGTGAAGCGCGCGTCCGGAGATCGCAGGCAGATGTGGGGCGAGACGAGCTCGATGCGATCGGGCATGACCTCGAGGATGCTCTCGCCGCAGCGGACGCGAATACCCTTCTCCGAAGTGATCTCGGTGAGGTCCTTGGAGGTGAGGAGGGTGCCGCCCTCCACCGCGAGCGTGTAGGAGCGCTGCGCGTCCTCTTTGCCGACGAGCGTGGTGAAGTTGCCCTCGGTGCGAATGGTCAAGTCGTCGCCTGTTCGCCAATCGGCGCGACCGCGAACCTCGGTCGTGTCGCTCCCCCGAATATCGGCGCGGCGCTCGTGTTCGACGACGAGGGTCGAGTTGCCGGAGACGACCGCGGCGGTCGTTCCTTTAACATGGTTACGCTCGTCGGCGCCGACGAGGCGGTCGACCGCGCCCGTGATCTGCTCGGTGCGATTGCCACCTACGACGTTGGTCTGATTGGCTTTGACCTCGACGTGTTGGCTGTTGCCGATCGTGAGGGTCTGGTCGTGCCCGACCTCCTCGTCGAGATCGCGCTGGGCCTTGAGATAGACCTGTTCACTGCCGGCGCTGTCCTCGAACGAGAGCTCGTTGAAGCCCGCGCCGCCCGGCGAGGTCTGGGTGCGCAGCCCGCTCTTCGTCTTGTGACGCGGCAGCTGAAACGGATAGGGGCGCGCAGTGTTGTAGCCCGACCCGACGATCACCGGACAATCCGGATCACCGCCGACGAACGAGACAAAGACCTCGGTGCCGACGCGGGGGATGAACTGCGTGCCCCACGTCGCGCCGGCCCAGGCCTGCATCACGCGGAGCCAGGTCGTGCTGGTCTCGTCCGCGGTGCCGTTCGTGTCCCAATAGAACTGCACGCGGACTCGCCCGTGATCATCGGTGTAGATCTCGTCCGACGCGGGCCCGACCACGACCGCCGACTCGAGGACCTGCACGGTCTGACGCTTCGGGCGCTTGGGGCGGAAGGCCACAGTCGCGAGCGTGCACTCGAAGGAGCACTGATAGACCTGCTCGTGCGCGTGAAACTCGGGGACGAAGCCTTTGTGCTCGAGGCGAGTCGCGACGTATTCGGCGTTGAGCTGGGGTGAGTTCTCGGACTCGAGGTGGAATCGATACCCGGGTACGAGGACGCGACAGGTCGTCTCGCCGTTCGCGACGTGGACCTTGCGCCGGTGTTGCTCGACGTGCCGGCGCGCCCGCTCGACCGTGATGTCCGCGTCCGCGAACTCGGTGTGGTGGTGATAGACCGACAGCGCCTGATCGCGAGGAGGGTGGTATTCGGTGTCCTCGAGCGCGGCCTCGCTCTTCGAGCTCAGGTCGAGGAGCGGCCGGCGAAAGTCGTAGTCCTTCATCAGGACTAGATTGGGCCCTATCCCGAGGTCTCGACTGAAGCGCCCGACGTCGTCGTGCGCGCTCAGAGCGCCGAGGATGGTGCGGTCCCGCAGCCGAATCACGGGTACGCCGTCGACCTCGTCGAGGTGCGACTCTTCCTTTTTGAGGCGCGCATAACCGGGTCGCGCCGCGTCCAAGAAGATCACGGCGTCGACGTCGTCCTTCGGGTGCGTCGTCGCGCTGTGGGCGAAGTGGAAGAATATCCCCTCTTCGGCCAAAACCCGTTTGATGAAGTCGAGGTCCGACTCCTGGTATTGGACGCAGTACTCACGGATTGGGTAGGTCTCGGTGAGGGCGAAGCGGTGCGGAACACCGACGCTCGTCAGGAGCGAGTCGACGATCTCGGGGACGGTCTTGTGCTGATAAATGCGGCTCGTGAATCGGTGCTTCGCGAGCCAGAGGCGCGGGACGACACGCACGCGGAACGCAGGCGCGGCGCCGTGCGAGCGGTTGCCGATCGCGGTGACCTTGCCCACCACACCGTTCACGATCCGCGCGGTGCCCTGGTGATCGTGGAGGGTGAAAGACGCCGTGGTCCCGAGCAGCTTCGCCGCGACGAGATCCAAACTCGGGTCGGCGGGCAAGACGTCCACGTCGAACCGGAAGAGCTTGGATATGCCCTCTTCACCGGTGAACGACGTGACCCGCAATTTGTCGACACCGATGTCGCCGACGCGCAAGCCGAAGGTGGGAGGCGAATTGGTCTGGGGGGCGGTGCTGGCCATCGCAGGTCCTCGTGCTCGAGGTTTATACGCGAGTGCTCCCTGGGATCCGCCTCATGATTTCTGGCGGCACTCGACGCGGATTTGATGGCAAAGCACGTGCGATGCGACATGGATCCACCGTGATCCATCGTCCGAGCGCGTAGTGAGCGAAGGCACCTATGCGCTACGTTCCGCGTAGGAGAGGCCATGAGTCAGCCGATCGCGAAGCAAGGGGATCGTGTGTTGGGTGTCGACACCCACATCATCCTGGTTCCTTCGCCCGGTGGCCCAGTGCCGACGCCGACGAGCATGCCCTTCAACGGGCCACTCTCGCAGTCGCTCGCCCCCGATGTCTTCGTGGACAACTTGGCTGTTGCGATCCTCGGCAGCAAAGCTCTTAACACGCCAGCACACGTCCCGACTGGGGGCCCTTTTCAGAAGCAGCCCAGCGACCAAGCCACCGTCTCGAGCGCGAGCTCCACCGTGTTCGCGGACAACAAGCCTGTCGCGCGAGCGCGGGACAGCGCAGCCTGCTGCAACGATCCTTCGGACTCCGATACGGGGCAGATCGTGGCGGTCTCTACGGTCAAATCAGGCTGATTTGCGGCTCGCGCTCGAGATCACGTTGGTGGGCGGGTCGCTCTTCGCGGGGGGCGCGCTCGGCTTCTTGGCAATAACGGCGCTCCTCATGCGAGCCCATGTGCCGAAGCGCACCGCGAGGGAGACCCTCGCGTATTTCGGCCGCGAGCTATTGTGGATTCTGCTCACGCAGCCGCTCTTGCCGCTCTACTTCTTCGTGGGTCGGCGCATGTCGCGCGGCAGCGGCGTGCCTGTCGTGGTGGTCCACGGCTACGGGCAAAACCGCGTCGACTTCATCCGCTTTGCGCGGGTCTTCGCGCGCTCGGGCGGCGGGCCTGTCTTCGGGTTCAACTACCTCTTTCTTCGTGGGCTGGGTCCGCTCGCGGGCTCGCTCGAGCGCTTCATCGACGGGGTTCGACGAGAGACCCAATCCGACCGAGTCGACCTCGTGTGTCACTCGATGGGTGGACTCGTCGCGGCGAAGCTCCTCGCGGAGCCAGGGGCGCACGCGCTCGTACGCAGGTGCGTGACCGTCGCGACACCCCATCATGGCCTCGCCTACAAGGGGCCTATCTTCGGGGCAGCGCGCCGCGAGCTCCGATTGGGACATGGCGTCTCGCCGACGTCGGCCGTACCCCTCTTGAGCGTCTATTCGGCACACGACAACGTCGTCTTCCCCGCAACGAAGAGCTCCCATATCGAGGAGCCACACGTGGAGAATCTCGAGGTCGCGCACCTGGGGCACCTCGGCATCCTCTTCGAGCGGCGCGTCCTCGAGGCCATCACCCGCTGGCTGCTCGAGCGCGATTGACCCTCCCACACAGCCCGAGAATCGTGTCGACATGACCTCGGTTCGACCACCGCGACTCGCGATTCCCCGATTCGGCTCGAGCGCCGAGCTCGCGGCGCGGCTCGGCGTCGCCGACGAGGAGTCCTTGCTCGCGTCGATCGCGGACGCGAGGCGGAGTCACCTCGGCGTCTGTCTCTTGGGCGTCTACGTCATAGACGACACCGATGTCTGGAGCGTGGGCGAGATTTACTGGTTCTCGATACCTCTCCGCGTGGATCGCAGCGGGCTCGCGCGGTGGAGTCCGCTCGTCGGCCTGGTCACCGGCGAGCCCCCGCACGCGTGCAGCTCCCGCGCGTGGATGTCGAACATCTCGCTCGCCGATCCGCCGCTGCTCGCCCTCGTCCCGCCGGACGACCAAATCGCGAAGGTCGTAATCCGATTCGGCCTCTACGACGATGACAGGACCGCCGCCGACCTGCCGCGCGCGCTCGTCGCGGGGCTCGAGCAATTGGCCATTATCGACGGCGCCCCGGCACCCGACGCGATCATCGCGCCCGTGCGCCAGGCGATCCTCGACTCCCTGATAGCGCGGGAGGACGACGTGCTGCTCGACCAGGATTTCACCTTGAATCGTGGCGAGTCGACGCGCTTCGGGGCCGGCTTCGTGTCGAGCATGTCGAGCGCGCGGGCCCGCGTGTTCATCGTGGTTCGCGACGAGCGACGGACGGAGCAGGTGGGCCCGAAGCACCTCGTCAAAGGCCAAACCGAGCTGCTGCAATTCTCGGAGCCCGTCGAGCCAGGGGGGCGCCTGTCGTTCTTCGCAGTCGGCGCCGACGTGAGCATCGCCTCGTTCGGGACGCTCGACGCCGATATGCCGTTTTTGAACCGCACGCTCGACCCCGAGGCGGCCGCCGCACAGCGAAGCGGCTTCTACGTGCAGAGCAACGGCCCCGCTGACCTCGTCGCGTTCTACACGCCGCCCTGATTTGGAGTTTGCGTCAGGCGATCTTTCCGGAGGTCGCGTCGGCCACGGAGGCTTGAACGACGACCGCGTTGAACTCGCGGTCGAGCGCGAACGGACCTCGCGAGGTGAACGCCAGCGTGACGAACGGCGGGTCGACGTCGCTGCGCGTGTGGATGCGACGCCAGATCGGCGCGCCGCCGCGGACCTCTCGGACGTGGAGCGCGGTCTCGGTGAGGAGCCACGGAGTGCCGTAGAGGTCGAGCCCCAGCCGCGCCCAAGTGCCGGGCTGATCGGCGGGCGTGTCGACGGTCTCGGCGGTGACCGCGCCGCGCGCGAGGTTGACGACGTGCGCGCCGGAGGCCGCCCAGCTCTCGTGCTCGAGTCCGGCCAACGCGGCTGTCAGTGAGGGGAGTGTCCCGAGGCCGCGCGCAAAGGCGATATTCGAACCGTCGTTCGCGGAGAACGCTGCCGTGGCCGCGACCTTGCCGCCGCGCCCCTCGCGCGAGCCGACCAACAAACTGCCATATGGGCCCGCGGAGCTCGCGAGCACTCTGCCGGAGTTGAGCGATACGGCAACAGGGGGAGACCAGGCGACCGCGTCGTGTGTCCACCAGAGCTCGACGGCGCCCTCGGTGTCTTCGGTCTCGTCGGTCACGATCGCGAGTCGCCCGCTGAAGACATGGGCGCTCACGATCGGCCCGACCGCCCGGCCGGGAGACGTCGGCGGCGACAGCGTCCGCACCACGTTGCTGCGGACGAACGCGACGCCCGCGGGGGACACGATCGCGCAGCCGAGCATATCGGCATAGTGGAGCGAGAGCGCGCGCTCGAGGATCTCCGGCAGGCGCTTGTCGTCGGGCAGGCGAATGACGTACGCGCGCTGCTGACGCAAATAGAGGAGGCCAGCGCCGGAGCGCGCGACGCTGGTTCCATCCGGATAATGGGCGATGAGATCGCGCTCGAGGACGGGATCGGTCACGACCCCGCTCGCTACCTTGCGCTCGGGTGGGACGACCCGTGATTGATAGAGGGGAGTCGCGTCGAGGAGCTCGGTGGTAGGGAGCGCCATCGTGCGTCGATGCTGCGTCGCCGGGCGCTTCTCGCGACCGGCGCGCGTGCGCCACTCGTCCGAGATGGCCGACAAGAGCGGCTCGACGTCGGCCATGAACGACGCCAAATCGGCGTAGCGCTCCTCACCGCGGGCGACCGCTGGAAACCGCTCTTCGATGATCCGAAGTGCGCGCGCCCCGCTCTCGTCGACGAGCGCGCATTTGGGCAACTTGGGCGAAGAGCCGCGGCGGAGCACGGCGTCGAGCTCGTGCAGCTTGGGAGACGCGGCGAAGGCCGGATGCAAGCGCCCCGCGCTGCGAAGCGAGCGCCGATCGCCCGCCAACCAATCCGGATTGACCGGTTGCTGCGCGAGATCGACGTGCCATTGCTCGGCCCCGACCACGAACCAGAGCACCGCCGCGAACGCGAAGACATCGGTCCACGGGCCGACGAGCGGATTGCCCGTAGGCGTCGCTGGCAGGAACTGCTCGAGGGCGCCGTACGCCGGAGTAACCGCAGCGAGCAGCGTCGTCTCCATCCCCGAGACGCGCGCTATGCCGCAATCGCTGAGCTTCGGCTGTTCGTCGTCGACCGGCCCCGTAATCAGGATGTTCTCGGGTTTGAGATCGCGGTGAACGACGCCGACCGAGTGAATCGCGGAGAGGCCGCGCCCGATCGCGGACGCGAGGCGATGAGCCCGAATCGGATCGATGCCCTCGGGGGCCGCGGCCACGCGATCGGTGAGCGAGAGCCCAGCGTTGCCGCCGTCGACGAACTCGACGAGCAGCCAGGGCAGGCGCAGCACGCGGCCGCGCACGGACACGTCGAGCTCGCCGCACCCGTAGTACTCGATGACGTTGCTCGGTCGCGGCCGCAGAGCGCTGAGCCGCTGCAGCGCGACGACCTCCTTCTTCACGAAATCGATGGGGCTCAAACCAAATCGCCCGAGGGCCGTCGCGGTCGCGGGTGTGAGCAACTTCACCGCGACCTGGCGCGGCGTGTCCTCGTCGATGAGGCGCCCGGTCGCGGGCTCGACGCGCTCGCCGAGCACCACGGTCGACATCCCGCCCTCACCCAGGCGACGGACGAGCCGAACCCCGGTCGAGTGGCCGCTCGCGTCGTCGACCAGCATCGGGCGGCCGTTGGCGACGTCGGCGAGCCGCTCGCTCTTGCACTCGAGGACCATGCGGCCTCCCAGGGTGCCAGCCTCGAGAGCGCAACGCAAAGGTCCCGGCGCGCGCGGGCGAATCCGTCAAAAGGGAGGTTGGTCGGGGATCTTCGACTCGGTCGCGACCCCCGGATTGCTGGTGGGTTGGCCGAGCGTCGCTGGGTCGACGCGGCTCTTGTCGAGCGTGGTCGGGGGTCGATCGATCTCGCCGTCGAGGGCCTTGCGGCGCTTCACCCGTTCGAAGTCGTCGAGCGTGCGCGCCTCGATCAGCTCTTTGCGCAGCTGCGTGAAGCGCCGCTCGTAATCGAGCTTCGCGGCGGCCTCGCGCTGATTGGCTGTCTCGGCGGTGATGCGGAGGTCGTTCGCCTCGCTCTCGCGACGCTCGGCCTGCTCGCGCGCGAGCTGAGCCGCGTCGCGCTCGCGTTTCAGGTCGGCCAGCGCCGAGCGCGTGCGCTGTTGTTCCTCGCGGATCCTCCTCACGTAGAAGAGCGCGCCCACCGCCGCGCCCGCCGCGACGAGGAGGATCGCGACGCCGATCAGCACGCGCGCGCGACGCTCGGCGGCGCGGCTGGCCTTCGCGAAGTGGTGCACGAGATCGCTGAGATCCGCCAAGCCCGCGCGCATCAACTCCTCGAGCGACGCGAGCCGACGCTTGCGCCAGAGCAGCGTGTCGTCACCGCTCGCGCGCCACGCGTGCGCCGCGCGCTCGACCTCTTCGGCGGCTTGGCGATCGGCGCGCACGGCCTCGACCCACTCGCGCATGCGCGTCCACTGCGACAAGAGCGCCTCGTGCGCGAGCGTGAAGCCGTCCGGCTCCTCGACCACGATGCGCGCGAGCGTGAGCTTGGCGAGCACCGACGCGAGCTCGTCGTCGTCCTCGCCGAGCTCGCTGCGCGCTCGCGTCGCGCGCGTCCCCTGCGGCGTCGTGAGCGCGAGGAGCACGGCGCGCGCGCGGTTCCCGCTGCCCTCTCGAATGATGGTCGCGAACGTGGCCTCGGCGTGTCGATCGAGCGCGCCCGCGATGCCGCCGATGGCGGTGAGCGCGCTGCGATCGATCTCGCGCTTCTGCTGGTTGCGACGCCCCCAGAGCTGCGTGAGCGCGAACTGCACGAGCGGCATCGCGCTGATCGTCCCGCGCAGCTCGTCGAGCAGATCGCTGCGAACCTGGTCGTCCGCGAACCGGTAGTCGTAGGCCTCGAGCGCGTGCGTGAGGACGTCCTCCCAGGCGGCGTCGGTGAGCGGCGAGACCAGCTGCATCCCGCGTGAGAGCAGGCGACCGAAGCGAACGTCGGGCAGCGCGAGCAGCGCGTCGAGCAGATCGGACCGCGCGGCTGCGACGACGCGGATCCCTGGCCCGCCGCTCGATCCGACGCGCACGAGCAGGTCGACGGCTTGCTCGCGCGAGGCCTCCGCGGCGGTGGTCACGAGCTCCTCGAGCTGATCGACGACGAGGAGCACGCCCTCACCGGTGGCGTCCGGGTGCTCGAGGATCGCGGTCGCCGCGGCATCGACCGACGAAGGCGGCGACGCCCACCCGAACGCGGAGACCATCGCTGTCGTCCACGCCTCGTACGGCTCGCGACCGGGCGTCAGCACGAGGTGACGCCAGCGCGTCGGCCACGGCCCGACCGCGCCCCGTCGCACGGCCGGGATGAGTCCCGCGCGCGCGAGGCTGCTCTTGCCGCTCCCCGACGCGCCGACGAGCGTGACGAAGGACCGATTGCGCAGGAGCTCGATCGTCGCTGCGATCTCGGCGGAGCGCCCGAAGAAGACGTCTTGATCGCTCTCTTCGAACCGACCGAGCCCGCGGAAGGGACCGACCGACTCGGGCGGCAAGCGCGACTTCCGCCCGCCGACCTCCGCGCGGACGCGCGCGACCCCGAGCAGCACGGACTCACCGGAGCGCGGTCGCAGCGCCGCGGTCGGAGCGAGCAGCGCATCGACCATTTCGACGAGGGCGCGCGGTGCGTCCGGGCGCAGCTTGGCGACCGAGGGCGGCGCGCGATCGCCCATCAAGACCGCCTGGAACGCCGAGGTCCGCACGCTCTCACCCTTGTTGAAGACCTCTCCCGCCGCGGCGGCCGCTGGCAGCTTGCCCGGGAGGCACTCGTAGAGCGTCGCACCCAGACCGTAGAGATCGCTCCGCGGGCCCGCGGGTCGCCCTGACCGCACGCACTCGGGGTCCACGTAACCGAGCGTCCCGGCGAAGCCTCCCCGCGCAGACTGAGCCTTCGTCAGGGGCGACTCGATCATGAAGTCCCCGACGAGCACAGGCTCGGGCTCTGCCGTGCGGGGCGCCGGAGCCTCGGCCGCGGCGACCCCGAAATCGATGAGCTTATAGACGCCCGCCGACTCTATTATATTGGCAGGCTTGACATCCCGATGGACAAGGCCGGCGCTGTGCACGGCGAAGAGCGCCGACGCGACGCTCTCGCCGACGAGCAGCGTCTCGTCGATGCTGAGCGGTCCCTTGTGCAGGCGCTCCTCGAGCGATGTCCCCGCGACGTGCTCCATCGCGAGGCCCATGAGCCCCAGCTCGTCGTCGGTCGGCAGCGCGTAGAAGCGCACGACGTTCGGGTGCTCGATGCGGCAGAGCGCGCGCGCCTCTTCGACGATCTGGGCGCGGCGCGAGCTCGAGACCGGACCCTCGACGAGCTGGCCGTCGGGGCCCGTGCGCGCGTCGATCGTGAAGATCTTCAGCGCGACCGTGCGCAGCACCACGCCCGCGTGCACCTCGTCCGAGAGGAACACCGGGGCGAAGCCGCCCTCACCGAGCTTGCGGGAGTCGTCGACGAGGAACGGGCCGAGACGCCGCCGATCCGACGGGCGCGAGAGAAGCCGCGCCAAGGCCGCGCTCGTCATGCCGTCGGTCGATCATAGGCTACGCCGCGCGACACGCCAGGAGCCTCGTCGAGCGACTGCTAGACTGACTCGCACTTCGATAACTTGAACGGGAGCTTCGTAATGCTGGAGAGGTCGATTCAGCTAGTGAGTTTGCTCGCTGTACTCGGGGCGATGGCGTGTCGAGACGACTCTCCGAACGCAGGCGGCGGCGGGTCTGGCGCGGGCGGCGCGGGTGGATCAGGTGGTGTGGATCCTGTTTGCGGACAATCCATCCAGACTGCGGCGGAGTGCACCCAAGAGCGGGTGGGCAAGTATTGCCATTACCCGTATGGAGCACAGGGCTGTGAGGAGTATTACGAGTGCCAAGCCTCGAACGCGGGCGGCAGCGCGCAGGGCGGCGCCGGCGGCAACGCGCAGGGCGGCGCCGGCGGCAACGCGCAGGGCGGCGCCGGTGGCGCGGCTGTCGTGTACTCGTGGGTCCTCACGGACGAGTATTGCCAATAGGCCGCGCACTACAGCGTAGCGTCGAGATCGTCGCCGCGCGCCAGCGCGTCGAGCAGGCCGTCGACCTCCACGCGACCGGCGCAGAGCTCGAACGGGAACGTGGCCGCGCCCACGCGACACGAGGCCAGCGTGCGCGCCCGCGCGTGCTCGATGCCGAGGAACTCGACGGCCCGGCCGTCGGGCGTAACGGCATATCCGCCGTCGCCTGATTGGAGCGTTCGAAGAATGAGCGTCGCCTCGCCGTCGGGTCTGGAGAGGACGACTCCATCATCCGATATGGATGCGATCCACCGTCCATCGGACGAATACGACACCGCGCGGACGGCGCTCGGGTGACGCGCCCGCTCGCCTGTCTCTCGCAAAGAAGCGACCTCGTAGGTGCGCACGGCTCCGTCGTCGGCGCCCGCGACGAGCGTCGCGCCGTCCGGTGAAATCGCGAGCGCGGACGCGCGAATGGGTGCTTCGACCGACGCTGTGTCGGCCGCGAGATCCCAAATCGCGATCGACTTGAGCGAGCTGCTCACGAAGCGCTTGTCGTCGGGCGTCGCGACGAGCGCGCGCACGGGGCTCTGCAGGTATCGCACGGCCGACTCCGGATCAGCGGGCGGCGGCCAGAATCGCAGCGTGCCGTCGTCGCCGCCGGACACGAGCTCGGTGCCGACGAACGCGAGCGCGTGGACCTCGGCGCGGTGCCCGGTGAAGGTCGCGAGCGTCTCTCCGGACTCGAGGCTCCACGTGCGCACCGCGTTGTTCGACATGCCGCCCGCCGCCGTCTTGCCGTCACGCGAGACCGCGAGCGCCGTGACCAGGCGATCCTCGGTGTCCAGGTTCGCGATGGTGTTCAGAGTGTCGGCGCTCACCAGCGAGGCCCCGCGAAAGGTCTCGCGGAACGATTGCGAAGCGACGACGACCTGGCGCGAGTCGGGCGCGAACGCGAGGGTGCCGCCGAACCAAGCGTCGCCCGCCGTAGTGACGTCGCCGCGGTCTCGAAGCGTCCAGAAGCGCACGAAGTGATCGCCCGTGACGGCGAGCAAATCAGGCCGACTCGGCGCGAAGGCGCCGACCTCGCTGCGCGTGTGTCCCTCGAGGCGGTGCTGCAAGCTGAGGTCGTCGCTCTTCCAAAATTTTACACTCTTGTCAGGCGAGCCCGACGCGATCAGCCGGCCGTCGGGGGAGAACGCGATGCTCGTGATTGGCGAGCTGTGCGCGTCTCGCGAGAGGGCCGAGTTGTTGCGCAGGCCCCACGCGCGGAGCGCGCCCCACGCCGAGCCGGCCGCCACCGTGCGATCGACCGGGGAAAGACCGAGCGCGGTGATGCCCCCGAGCGCGCCCGACCCCGTGCGCAGCGTCTTCTGCACGGCGCCGTCGTCGACGCCGTAGACGGTGACCGTCCCGTCCGCGCTCGACGTCGCGAGCGTGTGCGTGCCGAACCGGACCGCGACGACGCTGGCCGCTCCCTGCTCGAGCCGCAGCACCTTCTGCCCGGTCTGTGCGTCGACGAGCATGACGTCCGCTCCGTCGACGAGCGCAGCCGTCCCGCCCCCCGGAGCGAAGGCCGCGTGCGAGACGTTCCCCATCGCCGAGACGACCTCGCGACGCAGCGCCCCCGTCTTGCCGTCCCAAACACGGATATGCCCGTCGTCGGCGACGGTCGAAACGTCGGTGCCCTGCACGCGCAGCGCGAGGACGGGCCGCGGGTGCTCGAGAGGGGGATATGCCGTCGTGGTCGCCGTCTCCCAGATTCGTGCCTTCACGCCGTCGGCGAGCGCGAGGAAGCGCCCGTCTTCGGAGAAGGCCGGTATCGCGTCGCGGTTCGTTTTGCCCTCGAGTCGCACCGACTCGCGCGCTCGCGCCACGTCGACGATGGCAGTCCCGTTGGCGTGGGAGATCGCCAAGAAGCGCCCGTCCGGGCTGAACGCCATCGCTCCAATATCGGAATAGCCATTCGGCACATCGACGACGACGCGCTGCCGCCGCTCGCTCTCGATCTCGTGCAGCGCTCGGTCGAAGAGGCGCCGCGCGGCCGCGTCCGCTGGGACCTTGCCGTCGTTGGTCGCGGCGAGCGCGGCGTAGAGGAGCGTCTCTCCTTGTGGGCGCACGGCCTCCCAGACCTCGAGGAACTCGCGCTTCGCTGTTTCGAACTCGCCGGCGAAGAACGCGCGCCGCGCGTCCTTGAACTCCTCGCGCATGCGCTGCTTCGTCGCCTCGTCGGGCGCGATGCGGAGCGACTCCCGGCGCAGCGCCTCGCGCGCCGCTCGGAGCGCCCGGTCCTCGGCGTCGTCGCGATCCCACCGCGCCTCGAGCGCGTCCGCGACCATCGCCGCTGCCGCGAAGTCCCCGAGCTCGAGCAGCACCTCGACCTGCAGCCCCTGAGTCGCGGTCGCCTCGTCTCCGCAGAGCGCGTTGGCGAGGCCGATCGCACGGTTCGCGCGATCCAAATAACCTGCCTCCGCGTAGGCCGCGGCGCGCGTCCGCAGCTCCCGACCACGTGCGCACGCGGGGCTCGCGGGCGCGTCGACGTGAGGCTTCTCGATGGACAGATCCCCGCCGCAGGCGATCGTCGAGATCGCGAGCAGACTCTGGATCACGCGTCGTCCGGTTCTAGCCATGCGAATCCACGAGTCGACAGAGCTCGGCAGCCCCCCTCGCGCGCATTCTAAAGCCGATATATGAGCGCGGGGTGATCCTCGACCCCATACCCGAGCCCGCGTGGGCCGGCGAGAAGCTCGAATATCAGACGCGCCCCCGCGAGCGCCGCAGCTTCCACACCATTCTCGACGCCGCT
This sequence comes from Polyangiaceae bacterium, assembly GCA_046351325.1. GTDB lineage: Bacteria > Myxococcota_A > Polyangia > Polyangiales > Polyangiaceae > Xiheicaenibacterium. The sequence goes on from JAXLYR010000005.1 coordinate 371,018, forward strand.
GCGGTGTTCCCTTCGGTGGGGCACACGACAGTCGAGGTCCACTCGGACGAAGAGACCTCGACGCTCGTCTCCTCTCTCGAGATGCGCGAAGGCCATATTTCGGAGCGCGTAGGCCACGCGCGGCGCGCGGGCAGCCACGGTCACACGCTGTCGCTACTCTCGCTCGAGAGGAAGATCTTCGACAAGCGCGACAAGCCAGTGCGCCACGAGATTGTCGACTTTGCGTCCCAGACTCACCCGCTGCCCGCTTGTACTTACGTCGATGTCAGCGCTCCGTTCCTCCTCGGCGGTCAGCCCTTCGACAAGAAGAGTCGCTCGCTCTACGCGTGGATCTGCGACCGCTTCGTCGCTCGCGTCTATTACGAGTCCAGGGGGACGTCGCGGATAGACGTCCCGGCGGGCTCGTTCGCGACCCACGAGGTCATCATGTATCCGGACTTGAATGATTGGGTGAGCCTGCCCTCAATCATTACAAAATTGTCAAAGCCGTTCGTCCCTAAGTACCATATGTGGTACGAGACGACGGCGCCGCACCGGCTCATCGCGTTCGAGGGGCCGCTCGGTCCGCCAGGCGCACCCGAGCTCCGGCTCGACCTCCAGCGCGTCACGAAGAAACCGGCCTGAGCGCGCGGTCGGGAGGACGCTTGACCTCTCCGTGAGAGCTCTCGGAGAATCAAGGGATGATCCTGAGTAGGCCTCGAACCATCCGTGGACGCTGGTAGCCTCGTAGACGGTCGCTATCGCCTTACAGGACTGCTCGGGCGCGGGGGTCAGGGCCAGGTCTTTCTGGGTGTGCGCCTCGCCGACGGCGCGGAGGTCGCGGTCAAGGTGTTGGCGCCAGCGATCGCCCAGGAGAGTGCGCGACGTCGCTTCATCCTCGAGGGCAACGTCAGCGAGCGCGTGCGCCACGAGAACCTCGTCGAGGTCCTCGACGTCGGGCAAACGAGCGACGGCGAGCTGTTCTTCGTGATGGAGCGGCTCACCGGCGACACGCTGGCCCGCGCCCTGAGCAAGAGCCCGCCCATGACCGCGCGCGCTCTCTGCAAGGTCCTGAGGGATGTCGCGCGGGGTCTCCACGCCGCGCACCTCGCGGGGCTCATGCATCGGGACATCAAGCCCGCGAACATTTTTGTCACCGCTCACGACCCGCCGCGGGTGAAGATCCTCGACTTCGGCATAAGCAAGCTCTTCCTCGACGGCGGCGGGACCACGCAGTCGTATATCGGGTCTCCGCGATACAGCAGCCCCGAGCAAATCTCCTCGCCGGCGAAGGTCGACCATCGAGCCGATCTGTGGGCGCTCGGCGTGATCCTCTTCGAAGCGCTCGCGGGGGTCTGTCCGCATCAGGCCGACTCGATCCCCGAGCTCCTCGTCACGATCGCGATGGATCCGCCGACGCCGCTCGACGGCCTCCGCCCCGATCTGCCTGCGGAACTCCTCGATCTCGTGCAGCGCTGCTTGCGCCCGGTCTCGCGACGCGTGGCCACTGCCCACCAGGTCGAGACCGCGCTGTCGGCCGTCATCGCCAAGCCCGATCGCGCGCTCGACAACCCGTTGCCCGGCCGCGGGCGCTCGGCCGGCGTGGCCCGCGCGGGGCATGCTCCGTCGGCGAACCGCCCCGCGAGCGGCACCCCCGACACGACGCTGCTCATGCCCACGCTGGAGCTCCCCAGCAAACGCCCGCCGCGATGAGCAACGGACCGCTCCGTCGATTGGGTCCTTATTGGATTGGGCGACAGCTCGGCGCTGGCGGAATGGGCGCGGTCCACCTCGCGATGCGCGTGGCCGACGGCGACTTCACCCGCGTGGTCGTCGCGAAGCGCGTGCTCGAAGGACAGATGTCCCCGTCGCGTCGCAAGTCGATCCTGCGCGAGGCGCGGCTCGCGAGCCGCTTGCGACACGCGAACGTCGTACCGAGCCTCGACGTGCTGACCGACGGCGACGACGTCTGGGTCATCTTCGAATACGTCGAGGGCGAGTCGCTCCTTCGCCTCTCCTATTCGCTTTGGAATCGCGACGAGGCCGTCCCGCTCGAGATCGCCGCCGCGATCGTGATTCAGGTGCTCGACGGTTTGGGCGCGGCGCACGACGCCGTCGGCGAGGACGGCGCGCCGCTGAAGATCGTGCACCGCGACGTGTCGCCCCACAACGTCATCGTCGGAACAGACGGGGTCGCGAGGATCACCGACTTCGGAATAGCGTCCGCGAGCGGCGAGAGCACCACGGCCGCGGACGCCGAACACATCAAAGGCAAAGTCGCCTATCTCGCGCCGGAGCAGCTGCGCGGCCGCCCTGCCGATCACCGCGCCGATCTCTACGCCTCGGGCGTCTTGTTATGGGAGCTCATCGCGGGCAGGCACATGCTCGAGGGCGCGGCGACCGAGGTCCTCTTTCGAGCGATGGACTTCACCCCGGTCGCGCCCAGTACGGAGCGTGAGGGCGCGCCCACGATCCTCGACGCGGTGGTGCTGCGAGCGCTCTCGCGTTCGCCCGAAGACCGGTACCCGACAGCCGACGCGATGGCGCGCGCGATCGAAGAGGTCGTAAGGCCCGCGTCTGCGCGGACGGTGGCAGCGTGGGTCAAAGAGCTCGCCGGCCCAGCGCTGGCGCTTCGGGCCCGCGCGGTCTCGGAGCTCAATGAGGGTCGCGCGCCCGGACCACCCGCGCCGCGTGACTCGAGCCCACGAGACGATGCGGCTCTCGAGGGCCCCGCGCCGGCCTCTACGGCGTTCTTCGACACGGACCGCAAGCGCGTCGTAGGCCGTCGGCTCCCGTGGCTCACGATCGGCCTCGGCGTGCTCGCTGCCGGGCTCGCGATCTCGCTCGTCGTCGTGATGCGCAATCGCGGACCGAGCCGTCCCGACCTGAGCTCCACGTCCTCGGGAGATCCCCAATCGGAGGCCTCGGCCGTCGCCCTCCCGTCCACGGTCGCGCCGACCTCGACCTCGGTCACCTCGGTGTCGCCGCCGCTCGATACTGCGCTGTCCGCGAGCGCCAGCGCGATCGCGATCGCGAGCGTGTCGGCGACGGTCACCTCGACCAGCGTCGCGCCGGTCACTGCCGTCGCCCCGGCCCCGAAGGCTTGCGTTACTGACATGTCCGTAGGCGCACTCTGGATCTGCGCTCGACGAACCGACGACAAGTGGGGTTGCATCGGCGCCAATGACGAGGGTCAGCTCGCGCGACGCACGGCGGCCGATGCCGACCCTGCTTGGCTGCCGATCGAGCGCCTGGAGAAGACCCCAATCAACGTGGCCGGCTGCAGGTTTCCTTGTGCGCTGACGCAAGAGGGCGAGGTCTATTGTTGGGGGTCGTATCTCGGGACAGCTGTCTACGAACCCACGAAGATCCCGTTTGGCGACTCCATCTCTGAGCTCACGTTCACAGGCGACCAGTTCACCTGCGCCCGAGGGTCGGCCGGCGTCTCGTGTTGGTCGAACGCGCCAACCAACGGGTTGACCGGGACCAGCGTCCCCAAGACGTGGCCGCCCGCCACGATGGAGAGCCTGGCGGCCTATTCGAGCCTCGCGTTCGGGTACCAGTTCGGCTGCGGGGTGCGCAAGGCCGAGCCCGCGATCGTCGATTGCTGGGGCCTGAACGACCAACACCAGCTCGGCCTGGGCGACGTGACCCCTCGCGATAAGCCTACAGCCTTGTCAGCATTTCCGAGCAACGTGGTCAAGCTCGCCTCGACGGACGCGGCGACGTGCGCGCTCTTGAGCGGGGACGACGCGGGGAAGGGGGCCGTGTATTGCTGGGGTGGCAACTCGTTCTACGAGTCCGCGAGCGAGACTGACGAGGATGTCAGCACTCCGAAGCCAGTCGCCGGGCTCTCCCAAGTCATCGACATCGCGACAGGCCAAGGTCATTTCTGCGCGCTCGACGTGAAGGGCAGCGTGCAGTGTTGGGGAAACAACCTCTACGGTCAGCTCGGTCGCCCGAAGCTGCGTCGCGGCCTGCCGATGTCAGTCCAGTTGCCCCCGGCCAAGGCGATTCGGGCCGCGATCAACAACTCGTGCGCGCTCACCAAAGCCGGGCTCCTCTACTGTTGGGGCGACAACACGGCCTTCCAATTGGGCGCGCGATTCCCCACCCCCTGCGGCGGTGGCAACACGCCAGACCCACGCGACGATATGTACTGCAGCGACGCCCCCCGCGTCGTGCCGATCCCCTGCCCCTAGGCGGCTGCGTCAGCGCTTGGGCGTGTCGCTGAGGAGCTCGAAGATGTCGCCCGGCTTCTTGTAGGTGACGAGCCGAGCCACGAGATCCTCACGCGAGCTCCACGGCAGGATGTTGCCCTTCGGGGTCGCGTATTCGAGGTAGAGGTTGTCGTCCGTGCTGATGAGCTCGTCCTGAGTGAAGCCGGTCTCGTTCGCGACGTCGGCGATGAAGGCGTCGACCTCGCGCGTCGTCAGGAGCACATCGTCAAGCAGATTGACCAAGCGCCTGTTCAACGGGCGGCGGGCCTCGGGGAGGGCGCTCTCGAGCTCCGAGACGTGTGTCCCCGACGTGGTGAGCGGAGCCTCGCTCGCGAGGATGATCCCCTGACCACCGCCGTAGAAGAACAGCACGTGCTGGAACTCGAGCCGGATGGTGTGCAGCACTGTCGCCAAGTCGCGCGGTCGGATGTGGTGCAGCTGAATCCATTGCTGCAAGACCCCACCTTGAGCGAGGCGACTGTGCGCTAGCCGATAGAACTCACGGCTGTAGAGGCTGCCCGAGCCGGCGAACCAGATGCTCGAGAGCTCCATGCTTATGAGGTCGTAGCTCTTGTCGTTGACGAGCAAGAAGTTGCGCCCGTCCGCGATCGACGCCGTCACGCGCGGGTCCGAGAACGCGAACCCACCGAGGTCGTTGAAGTAGAGCTTCGAGGCCTCGACGATGGCCGGCGAGATCTCGACGACGTCTACATTCTTGTAAGGATACCCCGTGAGCGTCCCCAGCGTCGTGCCAGTGCCCACGCCGACCACCAGCGCCCGATCGAACTTGCGGACGAAGATCGACGGATAGTGAGCGAAGAACTGCTGAGCGTGCATCTCCCAGCTGTCGTTGCCCTGGAATTTGCCGTTCGTGAGCAGCGTCCGCACGCCCTCCACGCTCTGGGTCACGCTGGTGACACCACCCTCGGTGTCCTCTCTCAAGTAGAGGATGGTCTCGTCGCCGCGGCCCGTGTCGAAATAGACGTTATAGCCACCGGTGAGGCGCACGAGGTCCCAGCGCGGCGCGGCCCAGCCGGCGCCCGCCGCGAGCAGGCCGAGCGTCGCCGCGAGCGTGCGCGCGAGCAGCGGACCGACGCGCGTGCCACCCCACCGCCAAGCGAGGACCACCGCGACGACCGCGAACATCGACGCGATCGCGGCCAGCGAGCGCTGTGACCCGAGCTTCGGCAGCACGTAATAGCCGACGAGCAGCGAGCCGAGCACGCTGCCGACCGTATTGACCGACGTCAGGCGACCGACGACGCGCCCCACGTCCGAACGCGCCGCGGCGCTCTGCAGGAGCAGGGGGAACGAGAGCCCCATCAGCGTCGTAGGGACGAACAAGACTGTAAGCGCTGCCATGCCGCGAACGAACTCGCGGCTCTGGAATGTGCGATAAAGATCGCCCGTCCCGATGAAGAAATTCGGCAGCGCAGACCACGCGGGGGACGACAGCGCGAGGGCGATCGCCGCGCCCGCGAAGGCCAACGGCAGCGCCCCGGCGCCGAGCGCCCGGTGGAGCGTGGGCGCGAGCGCCGCGCCCAGGAAGAGGCAAATCAGGAAGATCGAGAGGATGACGCCGAACGCGTAAGCGCTGTTGCCCACGAGCAAGGCGAGGAGGTGCACGAACAGCACCTCACACGCGAACACGAGCGCGCCCGAGGAGAACGCCGCGAGATCGAGCACCCACATCGGTCGAGGGTCGTCGCTCGCGCCGCTCACGGTCGCGGCAGCGACGGGAGTCGGGTCGCGAAAGTGCGTAGGTTCGCTCTGCCAGCCGAGCGCGGTCGCGATGAGACCAACGGTGGCGCTCGCGCCCGCCGCGAGGAGCATCGCGTGCCGTAGGCCGTATTCGGGCAGGATGATGTACGCGCACGCGAGCGAGCCACCCGCGCCGCCGAGGGTGTTCGCGGCGTAGAGGACTGCGAGCATCCGCTCGCGCGCAGCCGCGGTCGACGCGCCTTCGGTGAGGCGGGCGAGGAGCGGCAAGGTCGCGCCCATCGCCGTCGTCGGGACGATGACGACGACGACCGCGAGCAGCCACCGCACCGCGCTGACGAGCGCGATCGAGCCCGGCGCGGACCGATAGAGCGAGACGTAGACCGGCGTGAGCGCGCTGAAGGCGTACGGCGTCGCGACGACGGCGAGCCCGACGAGGAGCTCGAGCACGCCGTACGCGAAGAGCGGCCGCCGCACGCGAGACGCGAACGACCCGCCCAGCCGCGCACCGAGGGCCATCCCCGCCATGAACGCAGCGAGCACGGCGCTCACCGCGTGGGCGGTGGACCCCACGATGTACGAGAGATACTTCGAGAAGCAGACTTGATCGACGAGGCCAGCCGCGCCCGAAACAATGAAGAGCAGCGCGATGGCGGGGAGGCGAACCCGCATGGTTTGATCTCTGGCGTGAGTCGCGAAAGAAGGCGCACGCTAGTCGGGCCGCCAAACGTTGTCACGAATCGGGGGGGCGCGGAGCGCATGGGGGGCGGATTTAGCCCCCCAAAGAATCGGGGGCGTTTCTTGGGCGCCGCGCTCGCGCTCGGCGTCGCGCTGACACCAGCGGCCGCGCACGCCGATGACGTCCGTCATGATTTGGCCTTCGGCTCGATCGAGGGAGAGATCGCGCTCGGCGTCGCGACAAGCGCGTCGACCCTCTTCTTTCTTTTGCCGCAGCTCCACTCGAGTTGGGGTCCGGCGATGCCCGCGCCGCGCGACCCATACGCCGACGATCTGAGCGATTTCACCGGGTCGATCGGCGGCTCGATGCTCCAGCTCGGCGTCGGCTACGCGCTCGAGGCCGGATACTTGGAGCTCAAAGGATCCGCCGATCCCGGGCTCTACGCGCTCGAGGCCGCGGCGGTCGAGACCGAGGCGCTCCTCTTCGCTTCCGGGATGACGGGCCTCATCAAGCGACTCGCCGGCCGGTGCCGCCCGCGCGCCTATCACGAGGGTCGGTGCACCGAGTTCGATGCGTTCCCGTCGGGTCACGTGTCCGCGGTGTCGAGCTTCGCTGGGGCGCGCCTCGTGCGCGCTGCGCTCACGCCCGCGGACGGCGCGTCGTCGCTGCGGCTCGCGTCCTTCGCGTTCGCCGAGGCCGCGATGGTCGCGACCGCGTACCTGCGCGTCGAGGCCGGCGCTCACTCGTGGGACGACGTGCTCGTCGGCGCGATCCTCGGTCACCTCGCAGGGATCACGATCGCGCTGATGCACCCGATGGTCCCCGCGCGACGCGTCGACGACCCGAATCAGCTCGGTGCGCCGTCGCTCGGGACTGGGGCGCAGGCCCCGATGTTCTCGTTCGGCGCGCCGTTCTGATTCACATGCACTGCTTCAGCCACGCGTCGCCCTCGGCGACGCCCGCGTCGATCCATTCGCGCGGCACGTCGGTGAGCGGCTGCTCCAACGTCGCGGGGACGTGGTCTTTCGCGAGCGCCGGGAAGCCCTGGACCGCGTTCGGCTGAGCCTTGCGCGCCGCGACCCTCAAGAACCTGAAGGCCGTCACGTAGCGCGTGCGCTCCGAAGCCTCGGGCGCGTGGTCCCCGAAGAGCACGCCGAACACGGTCGCGCCGAAGGCATATTGCGCGTCGATCAGGTTGGCGCTCGCGGCGGTCTCGAGCTCACGGAGCATGGTCGACATCTCAGCCTCGGTGAGGTGCTCCTCGGCGTGGAGCTTCTTGAGCAACGGCTTCGCTCGATCGAAGGCAGCTTGCCCGTCGACGCCCTTGTCGCCGCACGTGACCTTCACCGGCTCGCGCGGGGTCGACGAGCTCGATGGATTGGTCGCAGGCTCACCCGTCGAGCGCGCTGAATCGGAGCTCGAAGGCTCGGCGGACGACGCTGCGGACGACTCTGGCTTCGACGAGCTGGAGCTCGAGCTGCCGGCGCACGCCGCGAAGACCAATGCCGAGAGCGCGACGCCGAATTTCTTGAACATTGTCATCCCTTCCTCGAGTTCGTTGGACCACGAACGATATCGCTCGGCCGCGCGCCCCACCCCTCCAAGAGGTGCGTCGCCGCCTCGAAGCCGCTCGTCACCGCTCGCTCGGCGAGCGCCGACGGCTGCGCGAGCCGCACGCCCTCACCCGCGACGAAGAGGCCCGGCACCGCGGTCTTCACCGCGGGGCGCCTGCGGTAGAGGCCCGGCCCGACCTCCACGGGATCGCGGCGCGTGATGAGCCGCTCGTCGAGGATGCGCGCGCCGAGCAGCTCGGGGAAGACCTCGCGGAGGGCGGCGACCAGCGCGTCACGCGTGGCGGGTGGGGTCGTGCGCGCGAGCGACGGCGTGGCGCCCGGCGGTGGTGCTGCGTACGACGCGAGCTCGATCACCGCGCCGTTCACTTTGTGGGCGAACCGGCGCGCGTCGATGTCGAACCGATCGACCAGCGTGATCGAGCGAAGCGGGTCGTGATTGCCGAGCCGCGTGAGCGTCGCGCGCGCATCGTTCGGGCGTCGATCGAGCCACAACCTCAGCACGGTCGAGGTCGCCTCGATCGCGCCGGGGTCCTCGATGCGCGAGCCGGACGGCGCACGAAGCCCCGCGCTGAGGCGCGCCGCGACGTCGAGCGGGACCGCGAGCACGACGGCGTCAGCCTCGACGCTGCGACCCACACCGCGCGCTCGCACCCTCGCCTTGAAACCGAGCCCGCTCGACTCGAGCTCCTCGCACTCCGACTTGGTCAGGACCTCCGCGCCGAGCTCGCCGAGGTAGCGCCCGAGCGGGCGAAACACCGACGCCCCGAGCGCCTGTCGAGCAGCCATCGGCTCGAGACCATGTCGATTCGAGGTGAAGTGAAAATGGATCGAGCACGCGAGCTCGGCCGCGGAGAGCGCGCTCGGTGGGTACCAAGCCGCCTGCGCGCAGTGGTCGTAGAGCGCCCGCGTGAAGCCGACCGGCAAGCGCGCGGATCGCAGGAAATCTCCAGCGGACTCGGCGTCGAGGGTCGCGAAGGTGCGCTCCGCGTCGAAGGCCTGGAGGGCCGAGAGCGCCCCGAGTCGAGCGCGCGCGAGATCCATCACGCCGACGCCGCCGAGCCTGCGCGCGAGCGCGACGATGCGGGCCGGCGCGCGCGTGGGGAGGTTCGACAGCGACGTCGCCGAGCGCGCGTGGCGATCGTCGAGCCACGCGACGTCACCGGCCTGCACCAACATATCGAGGCGTGGGTCGACGCGGCTGAGCAGCGCGCGCGTATTCTCGTAATGCCGATAGATGAAGAACGCGCCGCGCCCGAACTCGACGGTCGTGCCGTCGCGCAGCCGATCGATCGTCGTCGCAGCGCGACCCCCGAGCTCGGCGTCGCGCTCCGCGAGCGTGACGCGCACGCCGCTCTCGGCGAGGACCGTCGCCGCGGCGAGCCCGGCGAAGCCGCCGCCCACGACCAACACGTGATGCCTCGCTGAACCGGCCTGCATCGGGCACGAGACGATAGCCGGCTTTTGGAGTCGGGGCTCAGGGCGTGGCGATATCGACCACCGTCGCGGCGCCGGCGGCGACCTTGACCCAGACGAAGCTGCCCTCCACGAAATAGCCCGTCGCGGCCGCGTCGAAGTCCGCGCGAGTCGCGTGCGCCGAGAGCGCCTGACCGTCGAGGTCGACGCCCGAGGGCGCCGCGTCGACGCGCACGCGGAGGAGCACAGTGCGCGCGCGATCGCCGAGATCGATCGAGGGCCCCGCGGCGCCGTCGATGGCGCTAACCGTCAATTCGACTTGACCATCTTCGCCCCAAACCTCGAAGCTCGACGAGACCGGCGCCGGATACGCGAGGACCGTGAGCGCCCCGCTCGACGCGCTCGTCCCGAGCCCGTTGGTGTCGTCGACGACCTCGAGCGGGACGATCGCTCCCTCGCGGATGAAGACGGGGATCCGCGACGGATCGGAGGTGTCGACCGAGGCCAACACCGTCCCACCGTCGATGGGCGTGGCCGCGGGGTCGAAGAAATCGAAATAGCGAGTGCCGGCGGGGAACGCGACGCTGCGAACGCCGGTGTCGTCCACGACGGGCGCGACGAGGAAGGCGTCACCGAGGACATAGGAGTAGTCTCCCGGCCAACCAGCCTCGGCGGCGACGGGCTCGATCATCGGCGCCGCGCCCGGGGTCTTCGCCTGGGCGCGACGTGCGACCGAGTCGAAGAACGGGACCATCGCGTCGTGGAGCTTCGCCCAGAAGCGATACGTCGAGAGCACGAGATCGGTCTGATCGGGCAAGCTCCAGGGCTCGAGGTTCGCGCGCCCGTGCAGCTGCATGAACGGCATCATCGCGCCCATCGCCGTCCACCGCATGAAGACCTCGGAGTCGAGCGGGACGAGCGCGGTCAGGTCTTTGTCGTCGCGATCGAGGTATCCGCCGATGTCGCTGCCGAGCACCACATAACCCGCGACCGCGGAGCGCATGATGTGATCGAGCGCGTCCTGCATACCGATGTAGTCGCGTCGATTGTCACCGACCCAACCGACCGGCGCCTGCTCGGGCCGGGCGAAGAAGCGGCCCTCGAATTGGTAGCTCTTGTCGTAGGGGCGCACCATCGTCACGAACTCTTCGGGGCCGAAGCGCGCGACGCCATATCGGTAGAAGTCTTCGTAATAGGCGTGCGAGTACTCCTCTAGGGTCTTGTCGCCCGCGGCCGTGCGAATGGGGTCCTCGTCGATGTAGCTGTCCCCGAAATCGAGCTTGAACCCCGATATGCCCAAGTCGAGCACGCGATCCTGCAGCCGGTGCCAGAAGACGACAGCGTCGGGGTTGAAGAAGTCGAGCGCGCACCCCTGCCCCTTCCACCAGCCGAATTGGCGCGCGTCGTCGACGAAATAGCCGCACTGCTTGCCGGGCTCCCAATCGGGCGATGGGCCGTAATAGGCATCTCCGCTCGGCTCGAGGTCGTAGCTCGAGACGTTGATCATCTGCGTGACCCAAACGACCGTGCGCACGCCCACTGCCCGAAAGTCCGAGACCATCGTCGCGAATTCGGGATAGCGGTCGGGGTTCGGCTCGAACGTGTTGTATTGGGTCTCCCAGGGACTATCGAGCACGAGCACGCCCACGGGGATATCCCGGTCCATGAAGCCCTGGACGAACGCGCGCGAGTCCTCACCGGTGGAGATATCCTTGGAGATCCACGGGTGGAAGGCCCACCGCGGCGTGTGGAGCGGCGGCGTCGAGGCGTCGTCTTCGGCTCTCCGTTGGAGCTCGCATGACGGGGCGCCGCCCGCGCCGCCGCCCCCGTTGCCACCCGCTCCGCCGGTGTTCGAGTCGTCTCCGCACCCTGGGGCAGAGAGCGCCGAGAGCGCGAGAGCGACCGCGGTTCGCGACGCAAGACCGATATTGGAGACCGAGGACATCAGCATCGAGTCGCCCGCCGCGAAGCTCGAGTCAACTACCCGCTACGCGGCCTCGCATGGACATCGGGTGCACCAGGCCAATCGACTCCCTCGGGCGACGTGTCGCTTGCTCTCGCCGAACGCCTCGAGATCCAGACTGCTGGATCCGCCACCCCAGGGCTCAGCATCATCGACACTCTATTTTTCCAGGCGAACGCGAGGCACGATTGCTGCTCTCGCGCCGCTCATGGCCATCCGAAGTCGAGCGCTCGCCATCCTCGGAACTTGGGCTCTCCTCCACGGCGCGGGCTGCGCGCCAGGCACTCCCGACGTGGAGACCGACGGGGAAGAGCCGGTCGAGTCGGATGCAGCTGTCGGCGAGGGCACCGTCGAGCAATCGATGAATGCTTCCTGCTCCACGGCGACGATTCGCCCGTTGTCGGAGCAGATCGTGACCGAGATGCGCTGCATGGACAGCGAGGCTCTCGTGCCGCTCCCTTCACGAGCGAACCTCGAGCTCGAGGCTTCGGTGCTCCCGTTCTTGGTGGCGCCCGCAAAGAAGGCCCTCGTCGACGCGCTCGACACCAACCCGAACCGCACGCTGCACGTCAATTCGATGTTCCGGACCGTGGCCCAGCAATACATGGTTCGGCGCTGGTGGGAGCAAGGGCGCTGTGGGATCAGCGCCGCTGCGACGCCGGGCGCGTCCAATCACGAGACGGGTTTGGCGATTGATATTCAGAGCTCGAGCCTCTGGCGAAGCTCGCTCGAAGCGGAGGGTTTCGACTGGTTCGGCAGCGGCGATGTCCCGCACTTCGACTTCGTCGGCAGCGGCGCGCAAAGCCAAAGGGGCCTCGACGTGAAGGCCTTTCAACGGCTTTGGAACCGCAATCACCCGAACGACACCATCAGCGAAGACGGCATTTGGGGTCCCCAGACGCGTGCTCGCGTCCGCCAGGCCCCCGCCAAGGGCTTCGCGATCGGCGCCTCGTGTGATCCCGACGCGCCGTCCAATCCCCCCGACTCCGACCCTACGAGCTTCACGTGCGACGACTTCCCCTCTGCGGACGTCGAGACCTGCGCGCCCGACGGCAGCGGGCGTGGCGTCTGCGACGCGGGCGTCGTGACCTTCGAGAGCTGCGAGCGCGGCTGTCTCATCCAATCGAGCGGCGATGACGTCTGCCTCGGCACGAGCGCTGGCTGGTCGTGCAGCGGCACGACGGCGAAGACCAAGCTCGGCAATGGCGATTACGTCGCGACGGCCTTCGGCTGCTCGATAGCAGCGGACGGCAGCGCCTACGACGACCCTGGTGACAATTGTGTACCCGCCTGTTTGTCGAAGCTCCAGGCGAGCGGCGACTGCTCGGGACTCAGCGGGCCCCAGTGCGAGCGGCACATCACGTGGTTCGTCGCCGATCGCGATCGGTTCGGCTGCGGCGCGAAGGTCCGCGTCACGAACACCGCGAATGGCAAATCCGCGGTCCTCATGTCCATCGACGCGGGCCCCGCTTGTTGGGTAGAGACCAACGCCGGGACTGGGGTGCTCGACATGTCCTATCGGGCGGCCGACTACCTGTTTGGCGCGCCCGTCGGCTATGAAGACGGTGAGAAGGTCCACGTCGTCGAGGTCGCGAGCGATACACCTCTCGGCCCGGTAGACTGAGTCCTCGACGAGCGGCCCCGATCGCGGAGCACCGCGTCAGGCGGGCGCGCGGCGATGCGTCTCCACCCCATGGAGACCTCGCAACCTCGAACAGCTGCGGAAGACGACGAACGTCTCCCTCCGCTCGTGTGGCGCCTCTTCGCGGCAACGCTGGTCAACCGATTAGGCGGATTCGTAGTCCCCTTCCTTGCGCTCTATTTGGGCTCGACTCGGGGGCTCAGCCCGAGCGCGGTCGGGCTCGTAGTGGGTTGTTTCGGGGCGGGCGCGATCGTGGGCGGCCCGCTCGGTGGCTTCTTGGCCGATCGCGCCGGACGACGGCGGACGATCACGCTCGGCCACTCGCTCACCGCGCTCGCGATGCTCCTCGTGGCGATCGCGGACAACGCGTTCGCCTTGGCGGGCACGTGCCTATTGCTCGGCGCCTCGGCTGAAATGCAGCGGCCCGCCGTGAGCGCCATGCTCGCGGATCTGGTGCCCGAGCAGAATCGAACTCGGGCGTTCGCGCTCATCTATTGGGCAGCCAATATCGGGTTTGCGTGCGCCAGCATCCTGGCTGGTCTGGCGGCGCACCTGTCGTTCGGCGTGCTCTTCGTGGTGGACGCCGCGACGTGCCTCGCGGCGGCGCTCTTGGTGCGGTTCACCCTGCCCGAGACGCTCGGTCGCGGCGCACCGACTGGGCGGCCCGCTCGCACGCCGCGCTGGACCGATGTCCTGACTCCATTCAAAGACTCGGCGTTTCGCTGGTTCTTCGCGGCGTCTTTGCTCCTCGCGCTGGTGTTCTTCCAATTCCACGTAGCGATGCCGCTCGACATGCGCGCCCACGGTATCCAGCCCGCGACGTATGGTCTGCTCGTGGCCCTCAATGGGGGCCTCGTGGTGGCGCTGCAGCCGTTCGCGACCCGCCTCGTATTGAGGCTCCCGCGCCGCGCGGCCCTCGCCTTCGCGAGCGTGCTCGTGGCGCTCGGGTTCGGACTCTTCGGCCTCACGAGCACGCCGCTCGGCTACGCGATCGCCATATCGGTGTTCACGATCGGTGAGGTGGTGATGGCCCCGGTGAATCCAGCGGTGGTGTCGGAGCTCGCCCCGAGCCACCTGCGCGGCACCTATCAAGGTGCCTACGGACTGGCGATCAGCGGGGCGTCTTGCTTCGCGCCCGTGCTCGGTGGTTCGGTGCTCGCTCACGTGGGGAGCGGGGCGCTCTGGCTCTCGGCCTTCTTGCTGGGTCTCGTCGCGGCAGCGGTTCACCTCGCCGCGAGGGGTCGCTCCGCGGAGCCCACGCCCGAGCCCCTAGCCGACGGGGCCGCGGCGCAACACCTGAATGGCGCGCTCGACGCCTGATACCAAATCATCGATGCGGTCCGCGTGCGTCCTGAAGGAGAGGACGCACACGCGGATGACGAACCGCGACCCGAGACGCGTCCCCGTCAAGAGGACGCGCTGCTCGTCGTTCACGAGCGACATGAGGCGTCGATTGACCTTCTCGAGCGTGGCCTCGTCGTCGAGGTTCTCGGGCCGATAGCGAAACGCGAAGAGCGACAGCGCGGGCGGCGCGACGAGCTCCACCCCCTCGAACGCTGACAATGCTGTAGCTGCTGCGCGCGCGAGATCGAGCTTCTCATCGAGGGCTGTCCTGAAGGCGCCGGCGCCGTGCATCTTGATCGGCAGCCAAATCCGCAGTCCGCGAGCGTCCCGCGAGAGCTCGGGCCCCATATCGGCGAAGTCGGTGTGCTCCGGGTCCACCTGAGATGGTGGCATATACGCGGCCCGGACGGCGTGCGCGCGGCGCAGGGTCGCTCGGTCGCGCACGAGCAGACACCCAGTCCCATAGGGCAAGAAGAGCCCCTTGTGCGGGTCGAGCGTGATCGAATCGAATAGCTCGAGCCCGGCGAGCGCGGCGCGACCCCTGTCGGTCATGACGAAGAACCCGCCATATGCCGCGTCGGCGTGAGCCCAAGCGCCCGCGCTCCGCGCGACCCTCACCACGCTCGCGAGATCGTCGATGGCGCCAGTGTTCGTGCTGCCTGCGTTCGCGCAGACGAAGAACGGGACGAGCCCGCGCGCCCGATCGGCCGAGAGCCGAGCCTCGAGCGCGCCAATGTCGATCCGTTGATCGTGGCCCGAGGGAATCGAGCGCACGTTGTCCTCCGGGACTCCGGCGAAGAGGGCCGCTTTCAGGACCGAGTGGTGCGCCTGATCCGAGGCGTACACCACGCCGCGCATGAAGTCGGGCGGCAGCAACGTGCGCCGCGCCGTCACGAGGGCGATGAGGTTCGCCATCGAACCGCCGGAGGTGAGCAGCCCACCCGAGCCGAGGGGGAAGCCCACCATCTTGTTGAACCAGTCGATGACGTTTTGCTCGATCTGCACGAGCCCCGGCGCTGCGAGCCATACGCCGACATATCGATTGACCGCCAATCCAATGAAGTCAGCGACGGCCGACTGGAAGAGACCACCTCCAGGAATGTAAGCGAGATAACCTGGTGAAGCCGTATTCAGGCTTGTCGGGAAGGCCTTGCCGAAGAGCGTGCGCAGCAGGCGATCGACAGGCGCGCCGCGCTCGGGCAGGTCCTCGCGCAGGGACGCCGCGAGCTTCTTGCCACCAGCGACGGCGTGCACGGGCTGCCGCGGGAGGCTCGCGACGTGCCGAATCGCGAACTCCGCCGCGCGCGACACGAGCGCTCGCATCTCGGCCTCGTCGAGCTCCAATCTGGGTGAGTCGATGGTGACTGGCGTCTTCTTGCGTCCCATTCGAAGGCGCACCGATACCACACGAGCCGGTGTACTAGTTTGCTGGCGATGGTCGATTGGCTCACAGTGGACAGCCCTGCCGAGCGCGCGCTCTTCGTCTTCGCTCCAGGCGCCGGCAGCTCTCGTGACGATCCGGTGCTCACCGGCCTGAGCGCGCGACTCTCGAAGAAGGGCCACGGCGTCGCGCGCTTCGACTTCGAATATCGGATCCGCGGCCGCAAGCTGCCCGACAAACCCGAGGTCCTCCGCGCGCGCTGGCGAGAGGCGCTCGAGCGCGCGACCGCCGAGCTCGCGGAGGAAGTCCCCGTCATCATCGGGGGCAAGTCGATGGGCGGGCGAATCGCCTCGCTCGTCCTCGCGGAGGGCGGCTGTCGCGCGACGGGGCTGATGCTCTTGGGCTATCCGCTATTCCCCATCAACGCGAAGCCCGAGACGCCGCCGCGGAGCGAACACCTGCCTCGCGTCGCGGTCCCCACGCTCTTCGTGCAAGGCACCCGAGACGCGCTCTGTCCTCTCGAGGTCCTGCGCCGCGGCCCACTCCCGCCCAAGAAGAAGATCCTCGTCGTCGACGAGGCCGATCACAGCCTCGAGGTCTTGAAGCGCAGCGGCCGGACCCGCGAAGAAGTCCTCGATCAGGTCGCCGTTGCGGTGGAGCGCTTCTTCTTCAAGCGGGCCCGCTGAGCGACGATCAACCGTGAAAGGCAGCCTCGACGTTGTGACCGTCGGGGTCGAGCACGAACGCCCCGTAGTAGTTGTGGTGGTATTGGGGTCGCAAGCCAGGGCCACCGAAGTCACGGCCGCCGGCCGCGATCGCCGCGGCGTAGAACGCGTCGACCTCGGCGCGACTCGCCGCCGTGAAGCAGATATGAACCGGCGTTATCGGCTTGAGCTGTTCCTCAGTCTGAAAGCTCATCTTGCCCTCACCGATCCAGAACTCTGGCTTACCGCTGCGTCCGAAGCCGCCGGCCTTGCCGAACTCCATGACGAGCGTCACCCCGAGAGGGGCCAGCGCCTGCTCGTAAAAGGCCTTGGTGCGGGGGTAATCAGAGCAGCTCAGTCCGATATGATCGATGACCTTGACCATACGGGGAGGGTTACTCGAGGGCGAAGTCCCGAACAACCGCCATGTGCTGCATCCCGCTCGCGTTGCTGTCCGATTGGAGGGCCGGCTGGATCTCCACGAGCGGCGTGTAGATGCGAGTGTCGATCACCACCCCGTTCGGATAGGTGCTGTTCCCGATGACCACGGGGATGCGCCGCGGGGTCAGCTCGTCATCCGATAGGACCCAGTCATAGGGCTTGTTACGGTTCGCGTTCGTCCCGTCGTTGAAGAGCTGATCGACCGGGTAAGGCCCCAGGATATTGAAGATGGGGTCGAAGGACACGAGCGCCGGCTCGTTGCGGCTGTCCGTATTGAAGTCGCCGCCGAGGACCAGATAGTCGGCTACAGGGATGTTCGCGTCGATGAGGTTCACGAGGGCGTCTGCCTCGGCCTTGCGCTGGGCCGACCCGCTCGTCAAAAGGTGGACGCTGATTGCCCAGAGATCAACGTCGCCCGGGACATCGATTCGAGCCCAAACGAAATTGCGATTGCTTACATTCGGGTCAGTCCAACTGCCCGACGAGAGGAACGGATATTTGCTGATGATCCCATTGGGGATCTGCGCGGCGGGCCCGCGGATATAAGCGCACGTCGCGCCGCACACCGCCGTCACGAGCGTCGTAATGTCGTTGGTGGAGTTCGCGAGATAGTTGAACTCCTGCATGAGGATGATGTCCGGATCGAGCCCTTGAAGGATGCGGATGCCGTGCCCCGGATCCCACGATTGGCCACCACCGCTCGAGAGGTTCGCGGCCACGATGCGCACGGGCGTGCCAGTCGGGAGCGGGTCTCCACCGCCCGCACCGCCCATACCGCCCATACCACCCATTCCGCCGACACCCGCGCCGCCACCGCCGACAGCCGCGCCACCCGCTCCGCCGACGAGCGCGCCACCCGAACCACCGGCGCCACCGAATCCGCCCAACCCCCCAGCGCCACCGTTGGCGCCACCGGCGCCGCCACCACCCGGGAGTTGACCCCCTGTCGAAGACGTGGACCCGCCACCACCCGTCGCGCCGGACGCGCCCGCACCCGTCGCACCCGTGCCGGTCGCACCCGAACCACCGCCACCGCTGCCGCCCGTTGGATTGGTGGGATCACGACAGGCAAAGAGGAAGAGGACTCCCAGCGCGAGAGCACCGGCTGAAGCTCGAAGCACGTCGACACCATAACATGCCGTAAACCCTCACGCTGGGTCTGCCGCCGAGCGAGATCCTCGTTTACGCTGTCGCATATGGTGGTTCATCGTCGCCCGCTACTCCCGAGTGGTGTCGCGCGAGCCCTCATCGCACTTCTCCTAGTCGGATGTGCAAACGGCGGTGAAGTCACGCCGCAAGCCGGTGGATCAGGCGGTAACAGCGCGACGAGCACGGGCGGCGGTGGCGTCTCGGGCGAGGGTGGACACGGCTGCTTCTCCACGGAAGAGACCTGTGACGGCAAGTGCATCGACACGAGCTCACACCTCGAACACTGCGGTGCGTGTGATCATCCCTGTGTTGCGAAAAGCAACGCTACTACCCAATGCGTCGACGGCGAGTGTCTCGACACGTGCGCCGAGGGCTTCGTCCCTGGCGTAGCCGGCTGTCGAAACTTGGTGGGCGCGCACCAGGCCTACCCGACCGAGTGCGTCGGCTGCGCGACCTCCAATAGCGATACGGGGGACTGCAGTTGCCCAGTCGATACGACGGAGGCTGCCTATCCCTCGGAGAGCGACTGCCCCGGAGTGCCCATGCGCTCGGCGACCGCGCTGCGCTTGTGCATGGGCAGCGCTGCTACGGCAGACTCGGACTTCGGTGGAGCTTATCAGCTCGATGATCTGCCGGGTTGGTGCGGCGCTACCAACCAATGTCGAGTCGGCAATCCGCTGAACGGCGGCGCGTGCGCTTGCCCCGCAGGGTTTGACGAAGTCATAGCATTGCGGACGATTATCCGGCTCCCGTGCGACAACGCGGAGGGCGGCAATGTCCTCTATCTGTGCGGTAACAAGGACGCGCCGCGCACGTCGTTCGCCGGCGCATACCAGCTCGACGACTTCGCCCCTCAATGCCGAGCACCCAACCCGTGGACGGGCGATTGCAGCTGCCCCGCCGGGACTGTCGACCGGGCCTATCGGGCCATGGTCGACGGAGCTCAGGGGCTCTACGGGTCTACCGTTCACCTCTGTTTGCCCTAATCACGTGGGTGACCGACGGGACTGTCGGTCGTCGTCAGGGCTGCGGTCGAGCGTGCGTCGCTCGGCGGGGGGCATGCTGAGCACGCCCTCACGCTGATTCGAAGACGAAGGAACGACCCATGAGCATACGCACTTTGCTCCTCACCCCCTGGATGACCCCCTGCAGGGTCATCTCCTGGGAGCGGGCGGTCGTGCTCTCGTTCCTCGGCAAGGTCGAGGTTGTCGAGGAGTACGACGTGACGATCGCCGCCCCCTCTCTCACGATTCGAGCGCCCGCAGTCGTGCGGCAACGGCGAGCGGCCCGCGGCCGCAGCCGTCAACCCGGCTTCTCGCGGACGAACGTGTACCTGCGGGACGGCTATGTCTGCCAGTACTGCTCGACGGTGAAGGCTCCTCACGAGCTCAACCTCGACCACGTCATGCCCCGCTCTCGTGGTGGCAAGACGACCTGGGAGAACATCGTGACTTCCTGCTACGCCTGTAACCAAACCAAGGCCGGCCGCACCCCGGACGAGGCTGGAATGAAGCTCTTGAAGAAGCCGGTGCGGCCCATGGCCCTGCCCGCTCAACCCCACATCCCTTACGGCGATGTGCCGGCGGAGTGGCAGGCGTACTGCTGAACAGCTCAATGGCCGATGCGCCGGCGAGCGATCTGGAGAACGGGTGTCGAGACGGCCGAGAGCCCGCAACTCGACGCCACGTGACGGATCTGGAGGCGGGAGCGTGAGCTCGCAAGAGCGGCGCTCGCGCCTCTTTTTTTGTCGGCAGTAAATCGACGCGCGACGCCTTTCACCGTCCGGAGAGGTGCGGGGTCTCAAGGGCATAACGAGCCCAAGGAGGTTATCGTGAAGACCCTGCTCTCCAGCTTTGCAGCGCGCCGCTCTCTCCTTCTCGCCGTCGTACTCGCGCCCTCGATGGCCCTCGCCCTCGGCGGCTGCCCCGCCGATGACGAGCTCACCGCAGAGGAAGCCGCGGAGGCGACTCAGGAGATCTCGGACGCGAGCCAGGCGTCGAGCATCGCCGAGGGCACGGTCGAGCTGACGACGAGCTTCACCCTCGGTGGGGCCGCAGCCGACGCCGCCGAGGAGATTCGGGCCTTCGTCGTGAGCCAACTCCCCTGTGCGATGGTCGAGCGACAGGACAACACTGTCACTATCACCTACGGCGCGAACCCCGGTAATTGCACCTTCCACGGGCAGACCTTCAGCGGCTCGCACACCGTGACGGTGGAGCGGACCGACGAGAACGACGTGCTCGTGCATCACACGTGGGACCAGCTGTCGAACGGTCGCGTCGAGGTCAGCGGCACAGCCGACGTGACTTGGGATCTCGACGCGAAGAGCCGCCATGTCGTCCACGAGCTCGAGTGGACGCACCTCGAGAGCGGCAGGATGGGGGTCGGCTCGGGCGACCGTGTTCAGACCGCGATCGACGGCGCTTGGGTCAATGGCATCAACATCAACGGCGAGCGCGACTGGACTGGTCAGCGCGGGACTTGGCACCTCGATATCGACGACGTCGATTGGCGCTGGCAAGACCCTGTCCCCGAGGACGGCACCTACTCGCTCGACACCCCCGCATCGAAGCACGTGACGATGACGTTCGAACGCGTCGACGAGTCCACCATCCTCGTGCTCGTGAGCGGGCCGCGGCGCGATTACCGCTTTCGCGTGAAGTCGTCGGGCGCCGTCGAATCGGAGTGATGTTGAGCGCGTACCGCCCGCGCTGATACGCTGCGACGAAGTGCAGGACGACGAGGAATACCGCAGAGGCGGCACGCTCGTGCTCGAACCCGAGCAGCGCAGCGCCGCCATGGCCGGCCCCCAACCCATGCCGACGTTGCAGGGCTTTCCTGGGCCCGTCCCTCCGACTGGCGCTGCCACGGTGCCGCTCAACCTCGACGCGCGGCCCGTTCAGCCGACGATCGATCTCGGCGGTCCGCCTCCACCCTCGTTCGGGCCTCCTCCGGTGTCGGCGCCGGCACCTCGGTTCGGCGCGCCACCCCCGCAGCTCGGGCAAGCGCCCATGGCGCCATTGCTCGCGAATCCCCCGAAGGCACCCGGCTCGACGACCGCCGACACCGTGCGACCACCTCAGGCGTCGACCACGGTCAAGGTCATTCTCCCGATCGCGGCGGGCGCGATCATCGGACTCACGATTACCGTAGTCGCAATAGCTATCGTCATAACGAAGCGTGAGGCCTCCCGCGCCGCGGCGTCGGCCTCCGCGTCGGCCGCGGCTGCGACAACGACTCCGGCCCCGACCACGTCCGCGAAGACCGCGCCACCTCCGCCCCCCGTCGAGTCCGGCGCGCCGGCGACTTCGGCGTTGGCGTTGCCGACTCCGGTCGACAAAGCCGCAGTCGCGGCGCTCGAGAAGCTGCGCGACGGCGTCATGAAGTGCGCCTCGGAGAAGATCCACGTGCTCCCGGGCGCGTCACCAGCCTTGCCCAGCTCTCTCGCGTGGGTGTCGAAAGCGCCCTATCGGACCTCGTTCAAGGACTACAACTTCGCGTTCTATTCCTGTACGGAGTTCCGCCTCAACGAGCCGCTCGAGTTCGTGATTCAGTGGCAGGTCGATCAGCCCGGCAGCAAGGGGACAGGCGTCGTCTGGATCGACGAGGACAAAGACGGTACGGCAGATCGCGCATATGGCGTAACGATCGTCCTCGCGGCGAAGGACAAGCCCGAAGCTCAGCCGATTGAAGCCATCGACAAGTCGCGCCCTGTCGCGCTCGTTCGCTGACGACAGGCTCATCGGTGTTAGCCTGCCCGAATGGCAACTCGGGGGAGATCCAGCGTAGCGCTCGCGGCGGTCATTGGCCTCTTGGCGGGGGCCGCGACGTGGGTCGCGCGCCCCACCGAAGAAGCGGCTGCGTGCGGCGGCTTCTTCGCCATGCGCGAGAGTGAGAAGCGAAAACCGTCGCTCTCTTACGAGCAAGTCCTCATCGTCTACGACGAGAAGACCTCGACAGAGCATTTCATTCGCCAAGTCACCTTCAAAGAGGGAGCGACGACGTTCGGCTTCGTGGTGCCGACCCCCTCGCGACCCGAGGTCGCGAAGGTCGCCACACCGCCTTTCGCCAGCTTGCGCAGACAGTTCCCGTTCGCCTCGTATGGCAGTGGGTTGGGTCACGGCGCAGGCTCGGGTACCGGCCAGGGTTTCGGCTCTGGTGCGGGCAGCGTCACCGTGCTCGAGACCGTGAAGGTCGGGAGCTTCACCGCGTTCATTTTGGCCGCCGACGACAACAAGGCGCTCGCCAAATGGCTCGATGACAATGGTCTGAAGAGCACGGCCGAGACCGACGCCTGGCTCGCCCACTACGTGCAGCTCAAATTCTATTACGTCGCAATGCGGTATGACCCGCCCGAACAAACCGAGAAGAAGGACGCGATCAAACAAGACAACGCCGTCAAGGCCGAGACCATCGACATCTCCTTCAAGACGCCCGCGCCCTATTATCCATATCTCGAGCCCAAGCACCCGACGAACTTGCCAGTGGGGCCCCGGCTGCTCGAGCTCTGGTTCGTCTCACAATCGGCGATGAGCCCGATCTCGTTGCTCGAACAAGACGGTAAGCGTTCTTGGGTGCGCCCGCTCCAACCCGGCCTCACGCACGAGCACGCGCGCGACGCGATCGTAAAGGCGCTCGGCGCCGATCTGGCCAAGCTCCTGCCCGCGGGCGAGCTGACTTTGGGCACCTTTCAAGACCAGAAGTTCTCGCGGGTCGGCTTCGGCGACATCCTGTTTGCCCCCAAAGAGAAGCGGACGCTCGACGAGGCGCAGCGTTCGGCGTTGACACCCCTCTTGGGCATCCTCGACCCGATGCTCTTGCCCCCCAAAGGACAGGAGACGAAGTGATGCGCCGACACCTCTACGCGCTCGCGTTCGCGCTCGCCGCCTGCGGGAATGACCCGCCCGACGTGACGGCGACTCCGGGCACTACGACCCAATCGTCACAAGCCACGACCGTCGCGTCCGCGCCTCCGTCGACGGGGCCCTCGACCTCCGCGGCGGCTGGGACGAGCGCGGCTCCGAGCGCATCCGAGCGCATCGGCCTCGACTCGATCGGCGAGCTCGGCCCGCACCTACCCGAGGAGCCTCCGCCGATCGAAGCCGGGCCCGCGTCCCAGACTGCGATGGATGCGCACCGCTCCGCCGCTGTCCTCGACCTCCTGGCCGGTGGCGAACCAGCGACTCGCTTGCCGATACGAGCGACGAACCCCAACACCGATTTTGATTTCGACCTCCGCGACAAGGTCGCACCAGTCATCAAGCCGCCCTCTGTGAGGATGGGCAAGACGACGGTGAGCGCCGGTCTTCCACCCGAGGTCGTGCAGCGGATCGTGCGACAGAACTTCGGGCGATTCAGGCTTTGTTACGAAAACAAACTCAGAGACGACCCGAGCTTGGCGGGGACTGTTCACGTCAAATTCAAGATAGCCCTCGACGGGAGCACGTCGTCTGTCGTCGTGACGAGTGACGCTCTGCCGAGCGACCTGAGGAGCTGCGTGGGCAAGTCCTTCTACGGGCTGAGCTTCCCGCAGCCCGAAGGCAAGACCCCAGTCAGCGTGGATTATCCAATCAGCTTCATTCCCAATTAGGGCCCGCTCAGGCCTGTTGAATCACGCGCGCGACCGCGACGGCGATGAAGGCCTCGGCGGCGCTCTCGTAGAGGTCCTCGCGCGGCCGCAGCTCGCCGAGGACGACCGCGGGGAACGACAACAACAAGGGCAGTCGCTCGAGCGCCGACTCCGGCAGATAGACCGGTATGTGCTCGTCCGCGCGCCCCGTCGTCATTTCGCAGCGCAGCCGACGCTCACCGAGGATCGTGCGCAGCTTCCATTTGCGGTTCTCGACCAGATAGCGCTCGACGCGCGCGCTCAACACCTTGGTGGGGAGGTTCGCCTGTTGAACGGCCTGCTCGATCGATTTGACGATCATCATCGCAGCGTCGGCCGCGGGTGGATTCTGAGCGCCGAGGGCTTCATTGGCGACGGCCACGCTCGCTTGGACCTTCTTGTCGGAGCCGCCAATCGCGGCCGCGACGCTCGCCGTCACCTTGATGAGCTCGAGCTCGTCGAAGGTCGGCCGGAGCTCCGCCGAGACGACGAACAGGGGAATATCGAGCTGCTCGATATCCCGAATAGCGTCGGCGGCGCGAGCGCGCACGGTCGCCAGATCGCCGGCTTCGCCGAACGACAACAAGCGCAGGAGCTCGGTGCGGCCCTGGTCCTTCGAGCGCTGCTCGACTTCGGCCTGATCCTCGGTCGTGACGCGGCCGCGCGTGGGCTTCGGGAAGTTCTTGAGCCACGTCGTCAAGCGGCGATCGCGCCGCAGGCGGGCCGTCGCGTCGGCCGAGCTGGCCAAGAGATCGACGACCGCGCGCCGCTCGAAATGCCCTGTCTCGAAATCACCAATAGCGGACGCTGTGCGTTTGTCCGCGCGCGGTTCGCGACGAGCGGCCTGATCCGAGAGCTCGCGCGCCCCGAGGGGGTCGCTCGCCGCGCGGCCCGAGGTGCCCGGCGTGACGAGCGCGGGCGGGGCCCAACCCTTTCCGGACGGGCGCTTCTCACTTCGGTCTTCAGCCGGCGAAGCGCCGTTATCGGGTTTGCGCTCCACCGGAGTCTGCAGCTGGCCGAGCGATTCACCCCCACCTAGCGGACTGCGCCCGAGCGTCCCCATGGTCGACGGCGGCGGAGGCGGCACCGAAGCGATGGTCCGCCCGCTCGAGACGGTGGCTGGCGGTGCGATCGGCGACGACAGCGCGCTCGGGCTGGAGCTCGTTACCGAAGCCAAATTCGCTGGTGGAACAGGGGGGGGCGCGAGGACCGCGACGATCGGTGCCGCGTGAACGGCAGGCGGCGCGACGGGCGGCGGAGCGACGGGCGGCGCTGGCGCGATGGGTGCGGGCGCGAGCGGCGTAGGCGCGATTGGCGTAGGCGCGATTGGCGTGGACGCGACGCTCTTCGGCGGAGAGGGAATGGCCTGTACCGACGCAGCCGGCGGCGCGATCTGAGCCGTAATCGCGGTTCGTCGGATCGAAGGCGGCGCCCCCATGGTGCTCGGGGGAGGTGGCGGCACGCCGACCCCACCCGCTTGTCGAAAGGGCAACGCGCCATCGGGATAAGACGGTGCGCGGACGCTCGGTTCGTGGACGGGGCGAGGCGGGGCCTCGGACGGAGGCTGGTTGCGTGACCTGACGAACGGCAGCGCGGTCGAGCGCGGCGCGTTCGGCTCGTTCGTATAAGTCGTCTCGATGGAGTCCTCTTCGACGTACTCCTCGAACGAGCCAATCGTCGGCAGCTGGGTGGTGTGGGTGCCGCCCACCAAAATGTCGGGCCGTCGAGTCGACGGTCGCGCGCCCTCGCGAATTCGTTTGAGCTCCTCCCAATCGAGGGAAGTGCCCATTTTCACGGGCACGACGACGACGCGGACACCGGGCCGGACCGCGTCCTCGAACACGAGCAGCCCCCGCCAAGTCACGGTGACAGTGCTTACATCCGTGTCAATGAACATCGAGTCTGCCGCGAGCGGCACGGTGTCGCGATCGATCCCGATGAGCACCGCGCGCGGCTCGATACCCGGCAGATTCGTGACCAGGCGTGGGTGTTTGGCGTGCAGGTTCTCGAGGAGGATGCGCTCGTCGCTGCGCACGGCCTCGGCGAGCCACTGGTCCTGCGGCGCGACTTGGAAATAGTTGGTGTCGAACCCGTTGGGCATCGTCTCGGTGAGCGGGTTCGCGAGCCACTTTGCGTCGCTCGGTCGCAGGCGTGAGGCGCGCGGAGGCCACGACGGAGCGATAGGCCCATAACAGGTCGTCGGGATGTGATCGGTAGGCCGCTCGATGACGTGCTGCGGTGGCTGCAGACTCGGCACGCGATAACCGCCGCGCCCGTCGGGGCCACCTGTCTCGATGCCGGCGGGATTGTCCGTCCCCGGGCCACCGGCTGCGTT
The DNA here is from genome assembly GCA_046351325.1 of Polyangiaceae bacterium. Classification (GTDB taxonomy): domain Bacteria; phylum Myxococcota_A; class Polyangia; order Polyangiales; family Polyangiaceae; genus Xiheicaenibacterium. The sequence continues at coordinate 397,169 of JAXLYR010000005.1, forward strand.
CTCGTAGCGAACCGCGAGCCGCGTGATCGGCCCCATCTCGACCAGCTCGCCCCGTGGGGAGAACGCTCGCGGCGCGCGGCCCTCGACCATCTTGTCGACGGACCCGACGACGAGGCGCCCGTGGATCGAGGGGGTCGGCGCGTTCGGCGGCGCGTGCAGGTGACCGACTAGCGTGACCTCGGCGTGATCCTTCACGAGGGCGAGATCGCTCGGCGCGCGCAGGCTGCGAGACTCGTCGTCGCCCCAATACAGGTCTCGCTCGATGAGCGGCTGCGACTCCTCCGCGAGGAGGCAGCGGCCGGGCGCGAGGCGATACGTCGCCTTCGCGATCAGCGTGCAAATGACCTCGCGTGGGCGCCGTTGCCACACGATCGAGGTCGATGCGAAGGGGCCTTCGGAGATGACTTCGAGCAAGGCGGCGGCGGAGTCTAGCAGGGGTTCTCGGTCGGTTGGCCGCGGCCCGTAGGACCGAGCCGGGTCGATTGTCACCATCCGCAGCACAGACTGTTCCGGACTCGATACGATGTGGCGATGTTCACCCTCGATTTGTCCGAGCCCGTGACGGCTTCGGTGAGCGCCGACTGGGTTCTCGTCTACGCGACGGTGGATCAGCCCCTCGGTCCGTTGCTCGCGCAGACTCGAGCCCGCTGGCCGCGCGCGAGCGTGTTCGGTTGCACCTCGTTCCAAGGCGTCTTTTCGCAGCGCGGATTCCATCGCGGGGCGTTCGCGCTCGGGGGCGGCGCGGCCGACGGACTCGCGTGCGCGGCAGTGGGTCGCGCGACGAACGCCGCAAAGGCCAAATCAGATGCGCGCGCGGCAGCCACCGAGATCCAGACGCGCCTCGGCCGCACCCCTCACGTCTTGCTCCTCCACGCGACACCGGGCTTCGAGGAGCGGGTGCTCGAGGGCATCTCGGAGGCCTTCGGCGGCGCCGCACCACCCCTCTATGGGGGCTCGGCCGCCGACGACGATCTCAGCGGCAAGTGGTCGGTATTCTATAACGGCGTTCAAGAACGTGAGGGCTTCGTCCTCGCGGGCTTCAAGTCGGACAACGAGGTCTATGGGTCCTTCGTGGCCGGCTACAATCCGGGTGTCCGTCGGGGCAAAGTCACGGCAGCGATGGGTCGTCGCATCCGCACGATCGACGGGCGCCCGGCCGCGGAGGTCTATGACGAGTGGCTCGGCGGCGCGCTCAAGAGCGTCCTCAAGGCCGGCGGTGTGGTGCTCGCCCAAACGACCTTGCACCCGCTCGGCCGGCTCGTGGACCACATCGGCGCGGTGCCCCGATATGTGCTCTCGCACCCGCACGAGGTCTTCCCCGACGGCTCGATGTCGCTCTTCACCGAGTTCGCGACCGGCGACGAAGTCGTCCTGATGGTCGGGAGCAGCGCGGCCCTGGTCGATCGCACCGATCAGGTGGCGACCCGCGCGAGCCGCGGGGCAAAAGAGCTGCGGGCCGGCGTACTCGTCTATTGCGCGGGGTGCGTGGGGGCCATCGGGGGAGAGACCGCGGTCGTCGCGCGCCGCTTCTACGACCGTATCGGGCGAGCCCCGTTCATCGGCGCTGCGACCTTCGGCGAACAGGGCTGTTTCCAGGGCACCGAGACCCTCAATCGACACGGAAACCTGATGTGCGACGCGATCCTCTTCGGCTGACGGCCCGAGTCAGGGAGGGTATCCGCCCCACGCCGGGTGCCGCTTCAGATAGCCGAGCTCGCGCGGCAAGCCGCCGAAGACTCCGTTCGCGATATCCTTCAAATCACCGCACGCCGACTCACCGAGATCCTCGAACTCACCTGGGTCGCGCTCGACATCGTAACAGCGATAAGCGGGGTCCTCCGAGGTCGCGAATAGCTTGTACGCACCGCGCATGACTCCCCAGTTCGGGTCGCCGTACTCCCAAGCCCAAGACACGTTGGTGAGGGCCTCGACCCGAGCAGCGCGGCCCTTGCGAGTGAGGGGCAGACCCGGCATCCGCACGCGCGCCTGCGTGTCGTCCCACACCCCGAGCAAATCCAGGATGGTGGGCGTGACGTCGGTTTGGAACAGGTCGGTGTCGCGATAGGACCTCAGCGCCCCGACCTCGTCGGGGGAGAGCGTGTCGGCCGGCGCGTCGATCCACGCCGGCACGCGAAGCTCCTCGTCGAACAGGGTTTGACCGTGGTCGTTGTTCTGGCCGTGTTCGAAGCGGCTCTCGCCGTGATCCGATATGTAGAAGACGACCGTCCGCCCACCGGCGGGCGACTCTCGCAGGCGCGACACGAACGACGCGACCGCCTTGTCGGAGAGCGCGACCGAGTTCTTGTAGTAGTTGTCCTGCAAGAGGTCCGGCGAGACCCGATATTCGAGGTCGGTCGGCTGAAACGGCAAGTCGAAGCGATCGATGCCACGAGGCCGATGGGCGTTCGAGTAATGCACGACCATGAAGAAGGGCTCGCGCAGGTTCGCGAGCGCCGCTATTGCCCTGTCCGAGAGCGCCTGATCCGAAGCGCCGATGAGGACGTCCGCGAGCGGGTCGAGCTGCGTGGCCGACACCGAGACGTCGAGCGGCAGGTCCTGAACGAAGAGCCGCGAGTTCGCGAACATCAAATGCTGGCTCGTCAGATACCCAGTCGCGTAGCCCGCGCGCGCCGCATAATCCCATAAGAGCGGAGCGCTCGAGAGATCGGCCCGAGGCGCGGAGGGCGGCAATCCGGACCAGAGGGTCGCGATCGATATGGCGGTGCTCGAAGCCACGCTGCGCATGTGCGTGAACTGCAGGCGTCGCGGGGTGAGCGCGTGGCTCCAACGGGTCGCGCCATCGCAGGGCCTATTGGGGTCTTCACACGCGACGTCGGCGCGGATCGCCTCCTCGACGATGAGGACGACGTTGCGCTCGCGCGCTGGCCTCGCGACCAAGTCGGTGAGTGGCCGCGGGTGGCGCAAACCCACGCGGGCGCGGCGCGGAACATCGCCCGAGGCCTCGTGGTAGAGCGAGGTCCACGCGGCGCCGACCGAATCGAAATAGAGGATATCGGGCGTCGTCGATTGGACACTCCGGTAACTCGTCGGTAAGCCGAAGAAGAGGAACCACGGGATCACCGCCGGCGCCGCTGCCCAATGCGGAGCGTGCTCGTGTGTGCCGAGCCTCTTGCGCGCCGCCACGACGAGGCCACCCCCGAAGAGCGCAGCCGCCGTCACGCGCAGCGCGAGCCAGCCGTCGAGCGGCAAACTACCGACCAGCGCGCGCCACGGACTCTCGGCGTCGAGCTGGGCCTCGAGCGCGAGGTAGACGTTGTATCGCTCGAAGAACGCGCCCTCGACGGCGACGCTGAGCGCGAAGCCGAGCGTGAACACCAGCGCTGCGCCGAGCGCGATCGCGCGGCGCCGAGCGGTCGCCGCGTAGAGCAGCGCGGCCCAGCCACCCACCGACACGAGCGCCGCGAAGAGCCAGCCGAGCGCGTGGGATCGGTCGAGCGCGATCAGGCGGTCGCCGCGTCGCGCGAGGTCGAGCCCCACCTGGACGACCCCAGGGGCAGCGAGCAAGACCCGAGCGCGAGACTTCACGGCCGGCCCACTCTGCCAGTTCTCGCGTTCGTGGTCATGGAGTAGAGAGTCGCGCGTGAGGCTGGGTTGGAGTGCGCTCGCGGGCTGCGCGATCGCGGCGGTGAGCTGCGGTGGGTCCTCGACGAGCGCGGACTGCCCATCCATCTCCGCGTCGGCCTCGGCGTCGGTGACCGCGTCGCCTTTCACCGGCAAATACGAGATCGTCTCCATCGAGGCCGACGGACAGAACCGCCCGCTCTTCGATGTCTTCGCGAGCCAGAATCAGCGCCTCGTCTTCGCGCGGATGGTGCTCGAGTTCGAGCCGAGCCGGCTCAGCGTGGTGAATCAGCTGCTCCAATCCGACGGCACTTCCTATCAGGCGTGCGACGTCAAAGCCTCCGCGGACGCCGCGTGGGCCGGCGACCTCCTCTCTCGCGCGCTGTCGCTCTCGGCGGACGCGAGCGCGTCGCGAATCGCGGTCAACATCAAGGACAACGAGGCCAGCACACAGGCTGACCGACTTGCCTGTTCGGTCTCGCTAATCCTCAATCGGGGCGCGCGGCTCGAGCGCGTGGCGAACAGCCAAGAGGTCGTCCTGACCGTGGACTTCGAGGGCCGGACGCTGCGCTATCACCTCGCGCCAATCAAGGACACAACAGTCGACTTCGCCAAGCTCGCCGAGCGCGCGGCCCGATCGCCCGCGCCTTGAACGGAGTCACTGGGGAACTCCGGCGTTGCGCCGCACTGCGGCATAGCAATCGCCATGATTGCACCCTCACCGTGATGTAACATGCGCGCCCTCGAGGTAGCCATGAATCACGTCCTTCGCAGCAGCTTGCTTACGTCGTTCGTTCTGTTCGCTTGGGGATGCAGCGCGGGCCAGGAGCCTTCGGGCGGTGGCGGCAACGGCGCCGGCTCGAACACCGCCGGCAACGGTCACGGCGGCGGCCTCTCCGGCTGCGACAACTGCTTCGGCGACGCTTATACGCCGTGCAAGGATGACGGCACGCCGGGTGACCCCATCCCGTGCCCCGCGGCCTGCTCGCCGGGGATCGGGTGCGTCGACTGCATCCCGGGCGCGACGGTCTGCGTCGGCAACGAGGTGCACGCGTGCGACGCGCAGGGCACGACAGGCGAGCTCGTCGAGACCTGCGACACCAACGCTGGCTACACGTGCGCGGACGGGGCCTGCAAGACGGGCTGCGAGATCGCGGCCGATCAACCCTCGAACATCGGCTGCGAGTTCTGGGCAGCGGACCTCGATCAGCAGGACGGCTTCAACGATCCGGCCAGCGCCCCTTGGGGTATTGCCCTGTCGAACACCGGTGAGCTGACCGCCAACGTCACGATCTCGATCAACACTGCTGCTTACGGTCAGGCCGTCCAAACGCAGGACGTGGCTCAGCTGTCCGTGCCGCCGCACTCGCTCATCACGCACATCCTGCCCACGCGTGAGCTCGACTGCGGGCCGGCGCCCAACACGTATACCGCTCCCGGCACGTGCCTCTCGTCGCTCGCGTTCCGGATTACGTCTTCGGCCCCGATCGTCGTCTATCAGTTCAACGTCTTCGAGAACGCCTATTCGAATGATGCGTCGCTGCTCCTCCCGACGAACGCCCTCGGCGGTTACTACCGAGTCCTCGGTTGGGGCGCTGGCCACCCAGTCCCCACCAGCTTCCCGGGGCTCGGCACCATCATCGACCGATCGTACGTGACGATCGTGGGGACGACCCCGAACACCCAAGTCACGGTCAACCCCAGTTGGAAGGTTCGGGGCAATCCGCCTATCGCGGCGACCGCCAAAGGCGGGGCGATCACGGTCACGCTCGGCCCGTTCGACGTGCTCAACCTCGAGACGGACGACGCGTCGTTCAGCGACGACCCCAAGACCGCGGCCGATCTGAGCGGCACGGCGGTCACCGCCGACAAGCCCGTAGCGGTCTTCTCGGGAGTGGAGACCACGGGCGCTCCGGGCGCGTTCGAGATCCCCACTTCACCCAATTGGGGTGGGGACTCGTGTTGCCTCGATCACCTCGAGGATCAGATGTTCCCGCTCGAGTCGGTCGGCACGCACTACGTGGTAACGCGCAGCCCTGTGCGCTCGACGAGCAGCTATCGCGAGCCCGACATCATCCGCTTCGTCGGCGCCGCAGAGCCCGCGACCATCACGACGACGCTGCCCGCGCCCTACAACTCCTTCACGCTCCAACCCGGCGAGGTCAAGACGACCTACGCCCAAGACAACTTCACCGCGACGGGCGACAAGCCGTTCATCGTCGGACAGATCCTCATAAGCAACAACTACGTCGACGGACCCTATATCGGCGACCCGTCGCTGACTGTGTATCCGCCTGTGGAGCAGTTCCGCACCGAGTACATCATCCCGACGCCGGGCGGCTGGGATCAGAGCTGGGTCATCATCGCCGAAGAGGTCGGCGGCACGACCACCATCGACGGCCAGTCCACGGCGGGTTGCCAGGTCGAGGCCGCGGGCACCGTCGAGGGCAAGCAATACCAATCCCGCAAATGCCCGCTCAGTGAGGGAGCGCACTCGCTCTCCGGCGACAAGCCTTTTGGCATCTTCGCTTACGGGTATGGCAGCGCGGGCTCGTACGCCATCGCCGGCGGCGCGGACGTCAAGCGCATCTACGAGCCGCCGCCGATCCAGTAGCTCGTCCAGTAGCTCGGTCGCCAAGCCTGACAATACTGTCAGCGGCGACCGTGCAGCTCGTCGTGGATACGGGTGAAGAACCGCATATACTGGCCAGTCAGGCCTTGGTCCTGAACGGCCTTGTTCCAGGCGTCTGCGATCCGCTTGTAGTGGTCGTCCCCGCTCACGCGGTTCCGAGCAAAGACGAGCTTCCTGTCTGCGCCGCGGATTGAGAGCTCGGCGACGATTCGGGCATAGCCCTCGAGCGTGAACCCCTCGATCTCGCGCGCCGCAGCGAACGGCAGCGCGGGGCCGTCGGGCGCCGCGCCCGCGACCATCGTCATGCTGCCCGCGCGCGCCGCGCTGATCACGTCCGCGTCGATCGAGACCGTCCCCGTGCGCACCGCGGGGGTCGGCGGCGCGACGCGCATCGCGGCCAGGTGCGGAGGCAGCGGAAGCCCGGCTTTGACGAACGGCAACGCTGCGCGGACCGCGTGCGCGTCGATGCCCACGGGGGCGGTCGTGCCTGCGCGGTCCGGGACCGACTCAGGATCAGGCAGGGTGTCACCCCCCGCGTTCGAGCCGCCCGCGTTCGGGTGAACCGCAGCCTGCGGCGCTGGGGTGCCGAGCCGCCCAGTCTTCACCAGGGCTAGTCGATAGCGCTCGACGGCGTCGTCGACGCGAGCCCTGACACCGACGTCCGCCGCGGCGCGCTTTTGCCAATAGGAGAACGCCGCAGAGAGATCGGCCGCGCTGATTTGGTGTTTCGCGGTCAGCTGTGCCGTATTCATCCGGAACAGGCTGGCGTCGGCGAACATCACCGCATATCGCTCGAGCGGCACCGAGGGCGCATCGGCGCTCGCGCCCTGAAAAGGCATCGGCTGCGCGATGCTCGGGGTCGGGACGTCCGCGGTATCCGCCGTATCCTCGTGCACGAGCTGCTCAGCGAGTCGCCCGAGTTGTCCGACAGGTGGTGGCGGCGCGGCCGCGAGGAAGCTCGGCATCGCGCGCGCCGGCGGTGGCGGCGAGGAAGCCGGGACTGGCGGTGGCGAAGACGCAGGGACCCGCGCCGGAGGCGCCGACGGTTTGGATTGGGGGAGAGGCGCCTCACGAACGACAGGAGGCGGCGCGCTCGAAGCAACCGAGCGCCCGCGCATGAGCTCGGACGGCCGAGACTCGAGCTTGGGGCAATCACCGAGCGGCCCGTTCATGAGCGCGGTCGCTCGCTCCGAGAGCGCAGCGTCGGCCGCCAGTCGCTCCACCCACGCGGCCTCGAGTCGGGCGTAGCTGCTCAATGAAATACCCTGTTCGCCGACGAACGCGACGGGATCCACCGCGGTCACGAAGTGGCGGCGAAATCGGGTCCAAGCCTCGACGTCGGACTCGATGGGCTCGAATACCGGTTCGTATTTGCGCTTGGCCGCGACGAGCGCCGCGTCGAAGGCCACGAGCACCGCGAGATCGTCATCGGCGCTCTCGTCGATCGCGGTCTGCCAATGCTCCGAGGCCTCGTCCCATTTCGATCGATCGACATCGGCGTTCGCGAGCGCGGCGTCCAGACCAACTCCGGCGGAGAGACCCGCCATGACCATCGCGTAGGACTCGAGCGTAATCGGTGGTTCCATGTGCCTCACCTCGTGAGCGCAGCGAGCGTGGCGAGCGCAGCGTCGAGCGGGACACCGAAGCCACCCCACTCGGGCCGCGCTGTCCGGCCGGTGATCCGATAAAGCTCGTCGGCCCGAAACCGCAAGTCGAATTCCGATAGATCGGGGCGCCTGGCCTCACCCAAGACGGCGCTCGCGTCGTGGGCTGCGCCCCCGCGGACGCGCAGCCCGTGACCCGAAGATGCGGCCTCGACGAGCGGCGCCCAAGTCGCAGGCCGCCGAGGATCACCGGGCGGATCGCCGAGCGCGGTCCCGAGCGCGATCGCTGCTTCATCGGAGAAATCCTCGCTCACGAGATCCCCAATCAGCCGTCGCAGCGAAGAGGGTAATCCGAGCAGGCCGAGCGCCTGAATCGTCTCCTCCGAAGTCGGCAGGCTCGCGGCGAGCTCACCGGCGAGCTCGTCGTCGATGGGCGCCGCGCCGAGCGCGAGGACCTCGAGGACGCGTGTCCCGAGCGCGGCCCGAGCGGCCTCGTCGCGATTTCGGATCAGGGCGAGGGGCTCGGGGTCGGTGAGCGACGAACGGGCGCGCGCGACCTCATAAGCGAACTCGGGTTGCTCGAGCTCGAGCCAGCTGCCACGCGCGGGCAACGGGCGCTTGTCGAAGGCGCCGCGCGCGTCACGCTGCGTCCGCGCGAGCAGCCGCTCGAATGCGACGAACGTGATCGGCTCGACAGCGACGCAGAATCGCTCGAGGTGCTCGTCGGTGAGATCCGCGAGCGTGGAGAGCTCGATCGCTATCGCGCGCACGATCGGTGACGGGTCCCGCAGCCACGCCGCGCGCCGCGCAGCGAGGGCTCGATTGGGGGCTACGTCGATGGCCGCGGCGACCTCGGCGACGAAGCGGAAATCGATCATCGATTCGGGATCGATCGCACGCAGGCTGTCCTCGAAGGCCTCTTCGGCGTTCGGCAACTCCAGAGTCCCGCGGACGAGCGCGAGCGCCCAGTGGGCGCCCGGGCGCTCCTCGAGCTCGGCCTGCTCGGCGAACGCGCCAATCGACGCGCTGGTAACCCCAGCCTCGGCGAGAGCGTCGATATGACGAAGCCACCGAACCGCGAGCTCGGGCCTGTCCGCGTGAGCGCCCGCGTGATGCTCGGCGCCCAACAAGACCAGTCGTTCGAGCAGATCGGCGCGGACACGACTCTGGATCACGGCGGCTGTCGTGCCCGTCGCGCGCTCCTTGGAGAGCCGCACGGAGCCACGCCACTCGAGCGCGATCGCGTCGTCCTCGGCCTCGACTACGGCCTTGTCGGACATCGGTGTTCGCGGCGACACGAGGCGCAGCGCGCGGGAGGCTGTGCGGTTCACGACCAGGCCTCCACCAGGGCGCCGCCGACAGTGCCGTCGGACGAACGGGCCCAGCTGAGCGCGACCGGTCGCGCCGACGACTCCTCGAGCGTACGCGCCTGAAGATTCGCGACCGCGAACGCGAGCGACATCAGCCCGCCGGCCGCGCCGAAGGCGCCGATTTTCCCCTCGAGGCTGAGGATCTCCGCGGTCATGAGCGGCTGCGCGTGCCGCGCGCTGGCCAATTGGAACTCCCTCGAGCGCAGCGGGTCCGCGTCGAAGGGCCCGACGACGAGCGGGACCGCGGGCGGCATGCCGAGCTCCGCGAACACCCGTGTAAGCGCGCTGCCGTCGGTCGGCAGATCGTTGTCGTCGTTCGCCTCGCTCACCTGCGACGCGTAGCCGAGGATGCGCGCCACCGGCGCCCCACCCGACCCGTTTGAGGTCAAACGAATCGCGGCCGCGCCCTCGCTCGGCGGCAGCGGATTCCGGGTGAAGGCGGAGTATCGAATCGCGAACCAATCCTCGATGAGATCGCGACGAATCCGGGAGTCCACAGCGAGGAGGACGACCTCGGGCTCGCGCTTCAAGAGCTCCTGGGCGTCGTCCAGCGCCGCGACGAACGCCGCCGCTCCGACGCGCGCCGAAGCCACGTTGTGCCCCGCGAAGCTCAGGAAACGTCGCAGATCGACCTCGGGCTCGAGGGCCTCGGCGGACGTGACCAGCAAGAGCGGCACCTTGCGATCGCGGGGGGTCACTCGAGCCAACGCGCGTTTGGCGAGGAGGCCGAGCCTCGACGACCACGGTCTCACCGCGGGGATCCACCCACAGTCGTGGATGGGGAGCGGCTCGTCCTCTTCGTTCGTGAACGCACCGCTCGCGAAGGGCGCGACCTCACCTCGCAAGAAGAACACGTGCTCCGCGGCATCCAACCCCAGCGGGGAGACGACGGAGACCTCACCGATGACGAGCCCCATCAGCCGGTGCTCTCTTTGCCCGAGTGCTGCGTCTTGCCATTCACCGTGATGGAGGACGACTTGAGCGTCACGCCGCCGCCGTGAATGGAGACCGAAGAGCCGCCTACCTCGAACACGACCGTCCCTCCCTCGAAGCTCGCTGGCCCGCTCGCCTTGAGCGACAAGGCCCCGCTCGCCTTGAAGCCGGCCTCACCACCGGACTTCAACTTGAGGATACCACCTGCCTTCAGGCTGTGAGCGGTCTTGACATTGCGGCCTATCGCTGACCTTGCTGTAAGGCTCGTGAGCGACGCAGTGTCGGCGGAAGCAGCCATGGTCAGCCGCGAGATGCGGATCGCCGAGGTCGCGTGGCTGCCGCCGATACCGAACGTCGAAGCGCCCAGCGTCGTCCACTTGAGCGAGCCCGGCGTCTCTATCGCGTGGATTGCACCGATGACCTCGGTCACGGTGCCGTCTACTACCCATTTGCGGTGGCCTGGCGCCGCCGCAGCGGCACCCGCACCCGCTGCGCCCGCACCCGCACCACCGCCACCCGCGGCTTGTTCGGACGCGCGCTGTTGTGCCTTCTCTGACCAGGGCGTGATGCCTGCGGCGTCCAAGGCCGCGACGCCAGCGTCCGCGCCCGGGATCTGACCGGCGATCTCTCCAATGGCGGATTGTGCGGCCGCTTCCGCCGCGCCCTTCCACCCACCCTTTTTGTAGCCCTCGTACATCGAGCTGCCCCACGAATACGCCTTTGTCAGCGCGGGCCCGACGGCCGGGATCTCGGAGACGGCAGACACCACCGCAGACTTCGCGAAGGCCGCGAGGCCGTCCGCTGGATTGCCGACCAGCTCGACCAGATTGGCCCCGACCACGACAGTCTCGGAGCCGACGGACGTCGAGCCCGTGGCCTTTATCGTCAAGTTCTGATTGCCACCTACGGACGCAGACTGCGAGCCGACGCCTACCGCCCAGGCATTGGACACGGCGACAGTCTCGTTCCCACCGACCGACCAGGTCTGACTGCCTTTGATGTGGGTGTTGTCGAACCCGACAGTCTGATTGACCATGTTGCCGCCGACGATGGTCGTCTTGCCGAAGCCGGCGTTGAACATCATGTGTTGTCGGCCCGCGCCGTCGTCGAGCGACACGACGTTGGACTTCGCGCCGCCGGGCGAACTGACCGTCCCGAGCGCGGTCATCGTCTTGTTCGCGGGCAGCCCGAAAGGCGGGCGCTGTTTGCCATTGAAGGAGCGGCCGAGCACGAACGGCCTGTCCGGATCACCGTCCTCGAAGCCGACCAGGACCTCCCAGCCGACGCGCGGGATCAGCATCGAGCCGGGCACGTTGTTCTGCATCACCCGAACGGGCAGGCTCGACGTATCGTCCGTCGGCCCCTCGCGATCGAAGCCGAACCGGACCTTCACCTGACCGGCGTTGTCGGTGTGGATCTCTTCACCCGAGGCGCCCGTCGTAGTCGCGGTCAGGATGCCGTGAATCCGAGGGCGCGCCGTGACGCGCGGTAGGCGATATGGGGTCTCGAGGGGAATGGCGGTCACCGAGAGAGCCCCGACGCCCGCGCCAGCGCGCCAATCGAAGCTCGTCCGCACGACCAAGAACTTGCCTGTAGGAGCGTTCGGGCCCTGAGGGTCCGACTCGAACGAGTGACCCGGGCGAAGCGCGTACGCGCGCGTCTCGAACCTGAGCGTGACGACCGTGGCCCGCAGAGCCTCGAGCGTCAGCCGAGCGGCGCGCTTGCCGTCTCCCTCGGTCTTGAAGCGGCCCGGCGCGGCGTAGACCTCAATCGTCTTTTCGGGGTCCAACCCGTCCTCTCTGGTGCCTTCGAGCGTGAGCGCCGGCTTGGCCGGATCGAAGTCGCGGACAGTCGCTTTGCCGGGCGCGCGCCGCCGATGGAGGCTCGGGTGAAACGCGACGGCGTCGGTCGTGCGCGCCCCCGCGGCGTCCACGAACTGCAGCGGACCGTCGAGGGGCGAGGCCGCGTCCGGCGAGTGATCACACAGGACGAACGCGTCGAATCCGTCCTTCGTTTCGAATCGGTAATAGAGGCCCTCTTCCTCGCAGATGCGGCGCAAGAACTGGAGATCAGTCTCACCCCATTGGGTGACGTACTCGCGCTCGGGCGGCTCCTCCGAGACCTCTTTGGAGAAGGCCTCGCCCTCGATGTGGGCTTGAGCCAAGAGCTCCTCGACGATCTTCGTCGCGGTCTTCTTGCGAAAGACGCGGTGGGTGCGGTGGTGGGCGAGCAGCTCGATGGCGGACCGAACCTCCAGCGTGTAGCTGCGCTCGCTGTCCGCGCGCCGCGTGGCCCGCGCCGTGATCTCGCTGACGATACCGTGATAGGCGGTCATCGTTCCGTCGTCGGCCACGACCTCGATGCGGACGGCCTCTTTGACGAGGGTCGCGCCGTCGACGGGCTCGGGCATCGAGAGCTCGACGTGAGCTTTGAGGGGTTCACCGAGCGCGCTATCGACGTGCACTCTGCGCGCGGCGAAGACACCCGAGTTCGTGACGACGCGGACTTCCATTCTTCAGGCCCTCAAGGGATCTCGACGCGCGCGCTCGCGAGGCGAACCTCACGCGGAGCGTCCACGGTGACGTCGCCGCCGGTCAATCGGACCTTGCCGTCGGCGGACAACTCGAGCTTGGATTTACCGGACTTCAGGACGATCCGACGCGGCGCCTCGAGGACCAGCTCCTCCGAAGTCCGCGCCTTGGTCCGGAGCGCGCCGAACACCACGGGCTCACCGTTCGACAGCCCGAGGAGCACGATCTCTTGCTCGGCCAGACATTGATCCGCGAGCTCGAGATCGACCTCGGGGGCGACACCGCAGACCAGCCGCTCGCCGCTCATGAGGTGAGCCTCGTATTGTCCGTCGCGCAGGCGCTTGAAGAGCTTTGCGAAATGCGCCCCGGGACCGAGCGCGGCCGCGCTCGCGCCGCGATCGATGCGGACGACCTTGCGCGAGCTCGCCGGAGCCTTGTCGGTCAGTCGCCCTGTCTTCTTACGAGCCGTAGCTGCACGCGTCGTCATCGCCCGCCCTCCATCGTTGCGCGGTTCATCGAACTTCTTCCTTGGTGGACACGACGCTCGTCGAGTCGCCCTTGATCTTGCCTTTGACCTTGATCGAGCCGGGCGTGATCGTGATGGTCACGCCGCCGGCTTTGACGACGATCTTCCCTGTCGCCTTGAAGAAGACGTCCGCGCCCTTCACCTTCACGGCCGAGGCCTTCAAGTTGACGGCGGCTGACTTCGCCGTGAACTTGCCATTGGCGGTCCCGGCGTAGGCGCCCGCGTACTTCTCTGTAAGCGTGGTCGCGTTGATCGAGATGTTCGAGGCCCGCACGGACAGAGGCCCGGCGACCGTCAGCGTGCTCGCGCCGAGGACACCTTGAGAGGCCGTCAACCCACCAATCTCGGCCCACGTCGCGCCGACGGCGATGGACGAGGCGCCGGTTACATGCCTGTTCGTCTCCTGAATGGCGAGGACGTTCTCGGCAACGCCGACGATGCGGGCGATCGACGCGGCCTTCGTCTCGTAGTCGCCGCCGACCTTGAAGTTGCGATTGGCGCCCACCGAGACGGTCTCGCTCGCCGCGGAGATGCCCAATACGCCGACCGTCGTGAGATCGCGATTGCCACCTATCGAGTACGACTGAGCGCCGTCCACCGCGGTCCCCTGTTGGATCGCCACGGTGTTCAAGTGATTGCCAGAGACCGTGTTCGTCTCGTTCGCCGTGACCGCGGTGACTTTGTCGTTCTCGGTCCGCTCGTTGAAGTCCTTCGAGGCGTTGAGGAGCATTCCCTCGTTGCCCGCGGCGTCGTCGAAGCGCAGCTGGTTCTGCTTGCCGCCACCTGGCGTGGAGAGCGTGCCCCAATTGGAGCGGACCTTCTGCCCGGGCAGGGCCTCGGCGGGGGGCGCTTGGCCGTTGATCATGCGACCGAGCTCGTAGGGTGTGTCGCCGTCGGCGGCGGGCTCACTGCGAAAGCCGACGAGAACCTCCCAACCGGTGCGCGGGAGGAGGAAGCCACCGCTCAACGCAGGCTGGAGCGGTCGAATCCACGTGCTCGCGGTGTCGTCGAAAGGACGCTCGCGATCCCAGCGAAAATGGGCCTTGATGCGCGCTTGATCGTCGGTGTGGATCTCGTCGCCGCTCGCGCCCGTCACGGTCATGGTGCTCAGACCACCGAACGAGGCTGGCCGGCGCCGCTTGGGGCGCACGACGACCGGCTGGGGCACCGCGACGAGCTCGGCGCTATATCGATGTCCAGACTCGGAGCCCACGTGATCGTGGCCCTCGTGGCGCACCTCGAGGATGCGGAACGGACCCGCGAGCTCGGCGCGCGGCGCGTCCGCGACCTGGAAGACGAAGCCGACCGCGACGTGGCGACAGTTCGTCGTGGCGACGACCGCCAATCGCTCCGACTGCGCTTCCTCCAAGAGGATTTGCGCGCGCGTCTTGCCAGCGTCGGGGTCGGGGTAGTGCCCGGGGAAGGTGTAGCGTGCGTACTTGGTCCCGCCGACCTCGACGTTCTGATCGAGCGCAGGCTTCTCGGGGTTGTAGTCGCCGACCGCCGAGCCGTCGTGCGTGAGCTTGGCCCGGAGGCGCAGCGACGAGATGCCTTGTTCGGCGCTGAGCTCCGATCCCGCTCGGAAGGGCAATTCCTTACCACCTGGTAAGTCGTGACAGCCGGACGGGTCGTCGCCGAAGACAATGACATCTTTGTCAGCGTCATGCTCGACCCAGAGGCTCACGCCGTCCTCCGCCAGGATGCGCAGCACGAACTCGAGCGGCGACTCGAAGACCTGCACGCACTGGCGTCGAACGGGCGGCGTCGTCTTGACGCGAACGTCCAGATCGAGGCCCGCGGCCTCGAGCACGCTCTTGGCAATAGCGACCGAGTCCTGGTCGAGGAAGATCTTGTGATCTCTGCCCTCACCGAGCGGCGACAGCCTGGGGACGACGACGAACGTCGCCTTGCCGACACTGACGTCGACCTCGTCGACGACGCCGTGGAAGCGCCGCGGGTCGTCGCGGAGCGTGTCCGCAGCGGCGATCTCGAGCGTGGCCTTCGCGCCGAGGAGATCGGCCGGCACGATATTGGATTCCTCGCCGACTGCGAGGTGGACCTCGACCTCGGCGCGCGACTCGAAGTGCGCGCGCTCGATGATCCGAAAGGAGCGGACGACGAGATCGGGGGCGCCGTCGACCGTGAGCGTGAATGCCGTGCTCATCCTTCCACCTGGACTTTGCCGTTCTTCTTGGTCGTGGGCGCGTCGCACTTCACCGTCGACGACGACTTGAGCGCGCCCGAGAGCTTCATCGTGGAGCCGCCCTTCGCCGTGAGCGTCGCTGCTTTGACAGTGATGTTCGCGGCCTCGAAGACGACCTTGCCGCCGCCTTGGATGTTCATCGCGCCGCCCGCCTGGAGGGTCATTCGCGCCGCGGCGTTGAACGCCATATCGCCGCCGGCGTTCTCCTTCGCCGCGCCGGCGGTGATGCGCTTCACTCCGGTGGTTCCATCCGCGTAAGCGGCGGCCGCCGCGTAGCTGCGCGCGCCGCCGACGACCTCGGTGCGGGCGCCGGCCACCGACTGGTTGCTCCCGAGGCCTGCGGTGGTCGAGAGCGCCGCGCCGATGACCTGCGTGAAGGCGCCCTGAATGGTCGCGTTCGATTGGTTACAACGGAGTCGGTACATCGCGGCAACGAGCTCGGCGTAAGCGCCCTTCGAGACGACGGTGTACGTCCCCGTGACGGTGACATTCTCGTTACCACCGACGCTCTCGGTGCGACCGCCTTTGACGGCTACGATGCCGTCGGCGCCGACCGTCACGCTCTGATTGCCCGAGACCGTCGCGCTCTGTGAGCCGTCGATCTTGAGGGTCTGCGTCTTCTGCACGTCGTCCGTGCGGTCGCCCGAGACCTTCACCGTGTGGGAGCCGCCGACGAGCACCGTCTGGTCCTTCGTCGCGTGGATGAAGGCCTCTTCACTGCCGGCGTCGTCGCTCAAACGCAGCTCGTGGGTGCTGCCGTTGCTCGGCGAGGTCGCGCTCTGAAATGTGCTTACAGCCTTCTTACCGGGCATCCCATAGGGGGTCGGCGCCGCGCCATTGTAGAGGCGCCCCAAGACGAACGGCCTGTCCGGGTTGCCGTCTTCATAGATGACAGGGACCTCCCAGCCGATGCGCGGCAGGACCTGCGGACTGACGAGGTTCATCTGGAGCGTACGCACCCAACGCGAGCTCTTGTCGTCACCGACCCCAGAGCGATCCCAGAAGAACCGGAGCTTCACCCGACCCAAATCATCGACGTGAATCTCCTCACCGCCGGGGCCCGTGACGACCGCGTTGTCGAGCCCCTCGACCACCGGCCGCCGAACGCCATGGGTGGATAGGACGGGCGCAGCAGGTCGACAGGGCACCTCGTCGCGCATCGGGACGAGCTCGACTCTGTTCCTGTAGGGCGCTTGCACGCCTGCGCCGGCCTGACCCTCTTGTCCGGCCTGCTCGACGTCGTGCTCGACCGCCGTCACGAGGAACTTGCCGTTATGCCATTCGTCGGCGGCGTCGACGATCGAGACGATGCGGCCGGGTCGGAGGTTCGCGTTCGAGCTACCGACCGCGGCGGTCATCTCGCGCCGACGGGCTTGCTGCAATCGCACCTTCACTCGGGCCTTGGCGGCGTCCGGCAGGATCAGGTTCGAGGGGTACTCGTAGATCTCGAGCCCGCCGTCTCCCTCCTTCGCGTCGATGGGGTCGTCGGGCTTCTCCACGTCGATGTCTCGAAGGAAGTAGGCGGTGGGCGCGAGCCGCCACGTGCGATCCATCGAATGGACCGCGAACGACGCGATCGCCAAACCGCTCGCGTCGAGCAAGGGCAGCGCGGCGGTGTCACCAGCGATGCTGTCGTGAGAGGAGGGGTCGTCACCGAACACGAGGACGCTCTCCTCGCCGTCTTGGTCGAACCAGAAGTTGATGCCCTCGTCAGCGAGGAGGCGGCTGACGAAGGACCAATCGCTCTCGCCGAACTGCACTGTATAGACGCGCTTCGCGTATTGAGCGGCGAGCCGCCATTTGAACTGTTTCGACGGGAAGCCGACGCGCTCGAGCAGCGCAGTGACGATCTCCTGCGTCGTCTTGTCCTGGAAAATCTCGTGATTGATACGCAGCTCGAGCCGCGCCGCGGGCGAGCGGAGCGTGAACCGGTATCGCTCGAGACCCCTGAAGTGACCGCGATGTGAGGCCTCGAACACCACCAGATTCAAATGGGCGAAGGCGCCCGCGGGGTCGCGCAAGCTGAGGACAGCGTCTTTGTCGACGAGCCCCGAGACATCCAAATCGGGGTCCGGGTGGAGCAGGTCGACCGTGAACTCCGACAGTTCGTTGATTGCCTCGCGGCCGCGGACCGAGACGATGGTCGCGCCGTCGAGCCCGTCGAGCACGAGTTGAGCTTCATCCATGGTTTGCGACCTTCATCACGACGCTGATACCCCCGGTGGAAACGACAATTCAGGAAGGGTGAGTTCGGGCAACGCAGGGAGCGGCCCGTCCATCGCTTGGAGCGCGGCGGCCGCGACCGCAGGGTCGGTCAAGCGCTGACGCCAACGCCGCGCGAGGCGCAGCTCGTCCCCGGGAGTGAGCCCCAGCTTGGCCGCGAGCTGCTCGGGCTCGGCCGACGCGAGCGCGTGGCGCTGATATGCAATCCAAGCGACGGCGTCGCTGCTGAGAGGCTCCACCGGGCGACTCCAGAGCTCCACGAACTGCCCGAGCAGATCCTCATAGACAGCGTCGAAACCCTCGATATCGGAGAGGGCCTCCGCGACGCGCTCGGAGAAGACCTCACCGGCTTTGTCGAAGTCGGCGGCGCCGATAGACAACCAAGCGAGCACCCGCTCTGGCTCGATGTGATCGAGCTGCGCGGCCTCGACAGCCAGATAGGCAAAGAAGGTTACCCCCGAGATGCTGCCGCGCAGCGCGGGCGGCAGGAGCGCGGGGTCGCGCGCGAGGACGAGCTCAGTCGACATCGAGGCGCACCTCACGAAGCAGCGTTCGCCCACGACCGAGCGGGGCAATCTGGCGGAGCGTGAACGCGACCCGGCCCTCCGTTGGCTCGAGGACTGCGGTGTCGATCGCGAACCGAACTGCAACGTTGCTGCCGTCGTTGCGACGCAAGTGCGCTACGAGGGGCAACGCGGGGACTGTCACGTCGCAGAGCCCGCCCTCACTCATCGCGCTCACCGCGAGAACATCCCCCTCTTGGAGAGGACGGTCCATTTGGAGCTGGGGCGAGGCCACCTGGTAAAAGCGCCTATCGAAGTCACGCGGAGGAAGCGGCATGCGAGTCGCGCGCCAAGCATCATCCATGGTGCCGCCCAAGTCCTTTCTCGGGGACCACCACATCGCGATGGCGCCTAGACTGACAGGCGTGACAGCTTCGGCGCCCTCGATCGGGCGCGCCGGATCTTCGATACAAGGAGCCGGAGCTCCGTCGAGCTCGGACTCTGATTTGAAGACGCCGCGCCCTGCCGGGTTGCGCCAATCAACGATCGCGCCGTCCTGCGATGCGCCGCCATACGCCCGCTCGTAGGAGACAGGGATTCGCTCGAAGGGAGTCGCCGGCCCCAGTTTGATCCCCAGCGGGCCTTTGTAGAAACACCGCTCGCCGTGCACCCGAATCGCGACCTTCTTCCCCGGAGCTCGAACAGCGATGTCGATTGTACGTGTCGGTCGCGGGGAGATCGCCTCGCCGACGACTACAACGTCCGCGCCCGACTTCACCCCGCCCAAGTCGGACGGATAACGAACACTCGATTCGCGGCCCTCTGCGACGGCCTCAGGGTGCGTGGGCACGTCAGCCATGCGAATCGGCAGTTGCTCGTCGGCCCTGACCCAATCGGTCCCTCGTCGTACGAACGTCGCTTTGGCCAGAATGACAACGACGTCAGCCCCTCGTTCGTCGACCCAATTCACGGCTTGAGCTGCGTACGACGTGGCATTCCAGAACATCCGACTCCCCTTGACCGTCCCAACGCCTCGGCCGCGGGGCGCTCACGACGATCGCTCACCGGACTGTCGAGTCCGAACGCTCCACCACCCCGACGGACTCAGCAACAAGGTCTCTTGAGTACGTCGTGAGGGGTGCCGCGACACCCCGATTGAGGGCGTGAGCACGAATGCCGCATCGCCCCCTGAGGGACGAACATAGTTCAACCCGTCAGCGCGACCACCCTTGTCTCACGCAGACAAAAAAAAAGAGCGCCTGCTCGACGTGGGGGGGGGAAACGTCACAGGCGCTCGTGAAGGCATCTATCAAGGCTCGTGCCATTCGCCTCGAACGGCTCTTCTCGCGTGTTGCCGCGACAATCGAGCATTCGAGAAACAGGTGTGGAGCCAAGTGCATTTCGACCCTGAAATACCCGCTTCAACCGTGCAAGACCCGAGTGGGGGAGGCGCTCCAAGTTCGTCGTTGACAGGCCCGCTGTTCCGAGTAGTTTGCCGCTCGCGCGGTGGAGCAGCCTGGTAGCTCGTCGGGCTCATAACCCGAAGGTCGTAGGTTCAAATCCTGCCCGCGCAACCAAGGTCGCAAGGTGAAGCCCGCTCCAAGCCGGAGCGGGCTTCGGCCGTTCCATGTGCTGCCCGCTCCAATGCTCAGAGCTGGAGAGATCGCCGCTGACTGAGTTCGCTCAAGGCGCCACGTACCCCGCGGCGAACGCCGTCCCGCGATAGGGCGTGTTCAAGTTCGGGTCCGAGTACACTTCGGTGTAGGAAGCGCCGTCGGTCGAGCGGACGATCTTGCCTTGCCAGGCGCCTTTCAGCCAGACGCCGTCAAACCAACTGACCCCACCGAAGTACCCGTTCTCGACCGCTGTCGAGTCACAGTCGGAGAGGCTCTCGAGCTGCCCCTCGCAATGGACGCCGGCGACTATCCCCGGCTGTTCGGCGAAGGTCGTCCCGTCGCTCGAGGTGTACGTCGTTCCGCTGTCGCCCCAGATGACGAGTTTGTCAGCAGCAACCGTCATGAAGACGTGCCCCTGGGTCGTCGCGTCCGACTCGCCGACGACCCCCACTGGATCGCCCCAGCTCGACCCGTCCTCGGAGCGGAAGACTGCAGTTACAGCAGCGTTACCACCAGGTAGGTAAGTCGGACAGACGGCGTAGAAGGCCCCGTCGAGGAAAGCGAGCCCCTCGACGATGTTGCAAGGCAAGAGTCCCGTGTCCGCGATGCGCCCGTGGTCTGTCCAGAGCACGCCATCCGGCGACGTGAAGTAGTGCCACCCCGTCGCGATCCACAAGCCATTACCCCAAGTGACGGCGCGCAGCAGGGCTTCGTCGTCACCACCGTCGGCGACGGTGAAGGCCACGTCGCCCCAAGTCGCCCCCTGATCACGAGAGACCGCCCTGATACCCCCATAACCGACCGCGACGATCCCCGCGACTTGGCCTGCCGGGGGACCTCCTCCTTGTCCGCCGGCAGAAGACGAGCCGCCCGCTCCCGCGCCGCCAACGACTGTCGCCCCACCACCGCCGTCAGCGCTGGCGCCAGTGCCATTCGACGTCGAGGTGTCGGCGCCGCCCCCGCCCTCCCCGCCTGTCTGAGCACTGGAGTCTCCGCAGCCCATTGCCGCGCTGGATAGCCACGCCGAGAGAGCTGCGCCGCGCACGACGAATTGCCAGTTCATCGCGCGGAGTCTATTCGCTGCGATCTGCGCTCGTCACCGCGCATGAATGTCGCACTGGCCGTGATGAATCGCGACATCGATGTCGCGCCTGAACAGCCCAGTCGATTGCAGAGTCGCTGGCCTATCCCTCGGCGGCGAGGGCGCGCATCCACGTGGCCTCTTCGGCGCACATCGCGAGCGTCTTCGCGTTGGTCGCTGTCAGGACAGTCTCACGCGGGGGGTCGCTCGACGGATCGTGATAGGCGTCCAAGAGCCCCATCGAAGTCAGCCATTCGAGCTCGGTGAACCCCGCGCCGATCTTGCGAATGAAGTCCGCGATCGTCAGCGTGAGCACCTTGAGATGGGGCCGATAAGGCATCTCGAGGCTGCGCACCGGCGCCTCGAAGGTGACCCAGAGCTGCTCCGTCGAGCTCAGGACCTTGGCAGCGCCTACCGGGTCCTCGAGCAAGACAGTCGCGACGTCCGCGATCATCTCCAACATACCCGAGTCGCGGAGCGCTGCAGTCCCCGGCCCCTCGAAATGCCTGGCGACCACCTCTGCCGGGACGACCGCAGCCCGGACCGAGACCTCACCAGCGTGCCCCTCCCAAATCGGCGAGACGACGATGTCACTCGCGGCGAGCTCTTTCCTCAGCGAGAGCGAGTAGAGCAGCATCGCGCGAGCGTCCTCGACCAGCGTCTCGGTGCTCGGGATGTCGAACTGCTCCGGCAGGTGGAGGAGGGCGCGCGCGGCAGCGAGATCGGGTGAATCGGAGCTCATCGAAGGCACGGTATCACAGCTCACCGTGCGACCGATTCGCGGGCGTTTTGACACCAACGTCGCGCTATGTGCCGCGAGTCTCACCGGAATTCGGGGAAGGTGCGCTCGCGTGTCACGTAGAAAGCGCAGCCATGTCACGCCACACCTTCTATCTCCCCCTCCTCGTCGCCCTCACCGTCGCCACGCCCCTCGCTGGCTGCAAGAAGCCCACGAGCGACTCGGGTGACTCCGACAAGAAGTCCGACAAGAGCGACAAGTCGGACAAGAACGACAAGAAGAGCGACAAGCCGAAGAAGCCCGCAGCGAAGACGCCCGACGGCGTGAAGATCTCCTTTTCGCTGAAGTCCCTGGGCTCCAATACGGAGGTCGAGATCAGCGGAGTGAAGGCGGACGGTGAGATCAGCTGCTTTGGAGAGCTCGAGTGCACGCTGCGGCTCAACAAGCTACCCGAGGATACCAAGGTAAAAATCGGCGAGGTCGAGGAGACAGCGAGCAGCGCTGGCTCGGTGTCGGTCAAATTCGACATGGGGGACGTCATCGCCAAAGCAGCCCCGACCGACGCGCTTCGTTATGACAAGAAGGTCGACCCGGCTCGCAACGTCGACATCACCTTTCCCGACGGCGTGAAGGTCTCGGAGAAGCTGCCGAGCCTGTCGACGAACTACATGATCGAGTCGACGCTGAAGAAGAAGCTGCCCAACGCGACGCCAGTCCTCTTTGGAAAAGAGGCGGACGCGCCCAACAAGACGCACACCATCTTCCTCACCGATCAGCTGGGCAGTGACGACATCTTCGGGCCCGCCAAGACAATGTCCGAGATTGACCTCGTGGCCGTGGGCGAGAGTCTACCGGAGCGCGACGGTAACAAGAAGTGCTCGGGCTACAAAGCCAATGGTGAGACGGGCCCTGGACGAGACGCCGACCTCTATCTCGTCGACAAAGAGGTGAAGCTCTACGAGCGCCGCACTGGCAAGATCGTCGACACCAAGAAGTTCGAGGCCAAGGCCGGCGAGTGTCCGATGTTCGCGAACGGCTCGAAGGCTACCGAATACGCGGACAGCAGAGAGATCGCCGCCTGGCTCCGCACGAAGAAGTAAGCGCACGCCGAAGAGAAATGGAAATAGCAACGGCCGGCGCCGCGGAGAGCGGGCCGGCCGTTTTGCTCGACTGAGCCGAGCGGAGCGGGGTGCTGACTTTAGAAGGTCACGCCTCCCGGACAGAACGCCATCCCAGCCGGGATCATGAAGGTCGGGGTGTCGTCGTCGATCGTCTGGAGGAAGGCCACGAGATCGGCCACCTCGGCGGCGCTCGGCGCGAAGATTTGGTTACCAGCGCGTAGGTGGCTCTGGAACTCCGCCGAGCTCAGCAGGTCCTCGAGCGTGTCGACAGAGCCGTTGTGGAAGTAGGGCGCGCCCGTCGTCATGTTGAGGAGCGAGGGGACGTTGAACCCACCCACGCCTTGTGCGACCGCGCCGTTCTGGCGAATCTCGTCCGCGCCGCGTGCGTCGGGCCCGGGCAGGTTGAAGGTGCCAACTCGGCGCGAGACACAGATGTGGCGCTGAGGAGCCCCGTTTGCGTCGTTGCCGATGAGGAAGTCATTGACGTCGATGGTCGCCCCGCCGTTGTCCGCGGGCAGCACGTTCACGGGGACGGAGCCCAGCGAGCTCGTGCCATTGGCGAGCAGCGTCTCGAGGCGCAGGTCGCCGGGAGCGCCCACGGAGTTGACCTTGGGGGTGTAATAGAGCTCGGAGATCGTCCAGGCCGGCCCGCTGTGACAGTTCTGGCAATTGCCGGTTTGGAAGAGCGTCCTACCGTTCGAGGGGTTGCCGACCAGCGCGCTCGCGGACCGGCCGCGAGGTGAGCGAATGGAGCGGACGTACTCGTTGATCTCGTCCCAATCCTTCAAGAGACCAGGACCGTAGGCCGCGGCGTCGTTGGTGAAGCCGCCCGTGCTGCCGACGTCGTTCACGCCTTTGACGGAGCCGACGTTGAAGGCGTTCTGCGGGTTACCGACCCCGAAGCCCGCCGACGCGAGGCCGACGAAGTCGATGCGGTCCGAGTTGGCCGGAGGGTTGCTGTTCGGGTTGACGACGGCGCCCACGCCACCAGCGACGTTGCGGGTGTTGAGCTCGAAGTCGTGGACCTCGTCGAAGATCGCGCTCCAGTTGAGGATGCGCTGGTGAGCGCCGCTCTTGTCCCAGGTGGTCGACGTGTCGACCGTCTGTCGCGGGCCCGCGGGGAACACCCAAGTCACGTTGTCGGTCGTGCCGAACGGGTGGCAGCCGACGCAGCCGCACCACGCACCCGTCGACCAGCGGCCCGTGCCGGTGTTGAAGAAGCGCTGTCCACGCAGGACGTCGAACTCGTCACCCGGATCCTGCGGATCGTCGACCGGCAGTGGCTCTGACTCGATTGTCAGCGTCACGGTGGTCTGGGCCGCCAGATCGATCTCGGTGATAGAACGGCCTACTTCGTTGTAAGTGTAGGCGTGCGTACCGATGATGGCGACGCCCGTCGGCGACGCGTCGGTGCCGAGGAAGTTGGTCGAGGCCGCGCCTGCCTTCGGCGTCGCGCCGCTGTAGTCGAGCCGCAACAGCATATTGCCCGTCATGGCGGCGACGTAGCCGAAGCTCGAGTTGCGAGGGAACGCGATGTCCGCGGGGACCGCGGCGAAGCGTCGGCCCTCACCGGCGACGCCGCCCGCGGGGAGCGCCTGGACGAGCTCGCTCATGTTGGCCAGCTGCGTGTCGTCGACCGTGTTGGTCGTCGTGTCGATGGCGTACACCAGACCGTGGATGTTCTGGTGGAAGTCCGTCGTATGGTTGAAGGCCGCAGGCGACGCCCCGACAGCCGTGACATAGAGGTTGTCGCCGTTGATGACACAGCTGTAAAGCTGGTTGGGATAGGTCGACGTATTGGACGCCAAGTCGAGCGTCGGGTCGCCAGTGTTGCCGCCCGCGACCATGACGCCGGGCAAATCGATGGTGGTCGGCTGCAGCGTGATCTCGCTGACGGCGTGGGTGTCTGCCTTGACCGCGAAGACCCGAGCGACGCGCGCGGTGTCCGTGGCTTCCTTCTGAGCGCCGTTCGGTCGACCGTAGAAGTCCGTGACGTAGATGGTCTCGTCCGTCTCGGACATGTCCTTGTTGTTGGTCACACAGACTGCCATCGGCGCGCCGCCGAGCGTGACAGTCGACGTGGCGCCCGACCCAGTGTCGATGATCGACAGCGTGCCGTCGGCCCAGTTGGAGACATAAGCGGTCTCGCCCGTCGGCGACAGCGCGATATGGCCAGGCTCGGACCCGACCGTATAGGTGTCTATGACCGTGGGGATCATGCTGTTTGCCCCGCCGATGACCGAGACCGTCTGGTCAAGACGGTTGACGACGTAGAGCGTCGCGTTGTCCGGAGAGAAGACGGCGGACACTGGCTCGGCGCCGACCGCGACCTTGGTCTTCAGCGTGGGAGTGCCGTCCGCAGCGACGGTGAAGAGGGTGATGCTGTTCGAAGCCTTGTTCGCGACCGCGAGGAGCGTGCCGTCCTCGCTGGCGGCGATCGAGCTGCCTCGGCTCGGGATCTGGCTCACCGGCGTCTGCATCATGCTGCCACCGGCACCGCCACCCCCGTTGGTGACATCGCCGCCTGTTCCATTGCCGCCGGCGCCGCCGATGACACCGGCGCCCGTGCCGCCAGTCCCACCCGTATCCGGGTTTCCACCGGTCGCGCCCGAGCCGCCCCCACCGGGGTTGGTCGTGTCGTCACCACAACCCGGGGCCACGCTGCCGACGGCAGCGATGGAGCAACAAACCGCGAGGATCACCCGCGGGTCTGTCTTCCAGGTCGAAGAAGCTCTGCTAGGTCGATGCATCAGAACGCCACCTCCTGCGCTGGCGCTTCGAAATGAAGCGTCTACGCACCAAAGCCATTCAGCGAGCCCATTCCCGATTTCCCCGGCTCGCAGTCCAGCCAGAATGGCCCCCTCGCTCGACACCAGCAACCCCCGACCTACCGATGGGTCACATAGCTTGCGCCTATGGCCGGCCGGCTCCCCCCCGGCGGCACGCGCGCGTCGAGCTCCGTTGGAGGAGCGGATTAAGGATTATCGGACTCGCTGCGACGCTGGCGAGGCTGCTCCGTCGCCTCCGTCACCGCGAGCCACACGCCGCCGTCGGGGTTGATCTGCTTGCGACGCCCCGCGATCAGCCTGAGCGGCACGTGCGTGAAGACCCGATGGACGCGGCCGATCACGAGATCGGTCTTGCCGGCCATAGCGGCGTGGACGGCGTTCCGCGCGAGCGCGTCGCAGAAGATCGCGTCTTGGGCGTTCGCGCACACACTTCGGATCATGTAGCTCGGATCGATGTATTTGACCGTGGCGCGGAGCCTGCGGCTCTTCAGATAACGGGTTATCTCGTCGCGGAGATACGTGCCCACGTCGAGATCGGGGCTGGCATATCGGGCATTGCCCGAGTCGTCGCGAGACGCGCTCGGCGCCATCATGTACGCGGCGCAGCCCTCGGCGACGACGATGACAGCGTGGCGCCGTCGCTCGACACGCGCCTCGACGGTGGCGAGCAGCCCATTCGGGCCCTCGAGCTCGACCGGGACCTCGGGGACGAGGCAGAAATTGACGTCTCGACTCGCGAGCGTCGCCGAGGCCGCGATGAAGCCCGAGTCGCGCCCCATCAACTTGACGATACCAATGCCGTTGAAGGCGCTGAGGGCCTCGGTGTGGGCGGCGTCGACGGCCATGCGCGCGAGCTCGACCGCCGTGTCGAACCCGAAGGTCTTGTCGATGAACTCGATATCGTTGTCGATGGTCTTCGGAATACCGACGATCGAGATCTCGAGTCCGCGTCGGTTGATCTCCTGTGCGATCTGGTGAGCGCCGCGCAGCGTGCCGTCGCCGCCGATGGTGAAGAGCACGTTGATTTGCGAGCGCACGAGGGAATCGACGAGCGTGCCGATGTCGTGGCCGCCGCGGGAGAGGCCGAGCAGACTGCCCCCTTGACGGTGGATGTGCATCACGTCGGCGGGCTTGAGGACCATCGGCTCGACTGCAGTGTTCGGGTCGAGCCCCTCATACCCGTAGCGAAACCCCAATATGTTGGTTGCGCCGTATTTGTGGTGAAGCTCGAGGACGATCGACCGAATGACGTTGTTGATCCCCGGACAAAGCCCGCCACACGTGACGATGCCGACGCGCACGTCCTCGGGTCGAAAGAAGATCTTGTGTCGGGGCCCGGCCTTCTCGAACCAGATGGGCTCGTCCGGAGTGCGCCCCTGCTTGTGCTCCACTTGGTAGATGACCCGCATGTCGTCGGGCACGTAGTTGGGGATACCGTCCCCGTGGAGCGTCGAGAGGTTGAGAGGAGACGGGACCAAACACGGCCCGAGCGTCGGGACGTGGAGGTCCAGAGCGCTGACATCTCCAGGCGGGATCGTTTGCACGCGCCGAGTGTCGCAAAAGCCGGCTGCGCCTGCACCCGTGTTCGAGCGAGAGCACCACGCGAAGCTCTTGCGTTCGCGATCTTCCCTAATAGGTAGTGCGTGTCGGGTTTATTCGTCGCGCGCCGGCGAATTGGGATCAGTCGTGTCGACGTGGCGGCTGACGGGCTGCGCGCTCGTCTCGAGGGCTTTGTCGAGCAGACTGGGACCCTGTATCGGCAGCCGTATCTCGAAGACCGCGCCGCCCTTGGTCGCGGGCCGATAGACGATCTCTCCACCGTGCTCGAAGCAGATGCGCTGGCAGATCGCGAGGCCGAGGCCGGTCCCTGTCGGCTTGCTGGTCGCGTACGGCTCGAAGAGTCGCTCGCGCATCTCGTCGGTCACGCCGGGGCCGTTGTCTCGGACGACGATGCGGACGTGCTCCGAACCGGCGCGCACGACGCTGACGAGCACCCGCGGGTCGGGCCGCACAGCGCCCGCTGCCTCGAGACCGTTCTGCACGAGGTTCGTGACGACCTGCACGATCTGATCGCGATCGGCGCGGACGGGCGGGAGCGCCTCTTCGGCGTTGAGCTCGACGCGCGGTGAGCCTGTCGCGCCCGTGCGCACGCCCTCGGGGTCGAAGGCGTGGAGCGATACGACCTTTCGCACGGCCTGCACGAGATCCATCGGCTCCGGGTTCGGCGCGGGCAGCCGCTGGAATTTGGTGAACTCGCTGACGATGTTCGTGATGCGGTGGACCTCCTCGAGGACCGTGCGCGTCGCCTCGTCGAAGTAATCGTCGAAGCGCTCGTCGTCGCGAGCGCGCAGCCGTCGCAGCGTCTCGACGGCCGCGCGGATCGGCGCGAGCGGGTTCTTGATCTCGTGCGCGACCTGGCGCGCGATCTCGCGACGAGCCGCGATCCGCTCGGTGACCGCGAGGCGCTTCTTCATCCGCGCGAGCTCGTCGATGGTGCGGTTGAAGGACTCGGCGAGCTCGCGGATCTCGCGACCACCGCGCGCGCGGACCGGACGCGGCTCGCCGCGCACGACCTCGGCCGTCTCGTGCGCGAGCTCGTTCAGTGGTTTGGCCAGGCTGCGACCGAGGACGATCGCCAAGACGAGGGCCGCGAGGACGGCGACGCCACCGCTCGCGAGGATCTGCTTGTCGAGCTTCTCGAGGTGAAGCGCGAGCCGGTCTTTGGGGAGCGTCGCGACGACGGTGAGGCCCGCGACGCTCTCGAGCTGCATCGTGCGAACGGCCTGGCGCGCGGTGGACGAGGGAGCGACGCCGCCGGGCTCGAGGACCGCCAAGGTCACGCTGTGCGCGTTCCCGACGCGCGTGAGGATCTGCTCGATGCGACGCGCGCCGACCACGCCCAACGTGAAGCCGTGGATGGATCGCGAGCAATAAACCTCGATGGAAGGCTCGCCGCCCGCGGTGGGTGGTCGCAGCTGCGTGCCGTCCGTGCCCTTCGCGACGAGCTTGCCCAAGCGCTCGTCGCGTCGACCGACGAGAGCACGACTTGAGCTCGAGAGAATCGTGCCGTCTTTCGTAACGAGGGAGAGCTCGTCGAGCGCGCGTGCCTCTGCCTCGTCAGGGATGTGGTGCAGGAGCGCGATCTGTCGGCCGGTGTCGAGCTGGCTGACGTCGCCCTTGGCGCGTTCGAGATCGGCTAGCGCGTTATCGAAGAAAGTGGACTTCTTGCAGAGTGGAAAGGTCAGGTTGCGAAGTTGACGTTCCTCCTCCGAAAGTGCCTCGCGAACCTCACCCGTCGCGGATTCGATGCGCGCGTCGAACTCGGCGCCCAGCAGCTCGCGCGAGGTCTCGCGCACGCTGATGCCCCACAGCGCGGTGGCCCCCACAGCGACGAGCACGAACGCAAGCGCGAGGCGAAACGCAAGGGACATCGTGGGACTCAGGGGCTAGCGCAGCCTGGCTGCGGACCGTTCTGCGACGCGAGCGTGCGAACGCGAGGGAGACCACAAGATTGCAAAGCCCTCTCTCACGATCACGCGGTGTTGTGGTCGACCGAAGAGCGGCACGAGAGGTGCTACTCTAGCGCTAACCTGTTTCGGTCGAAGCGCCGTACGTTTCGGCCGGTGGTTGGGCGCGTCCTTGTGAAGAGAGACGGTCGGTAGTGGTCAGCAGGATTGACGGATTCAAAGCCGTGAGGACGGCGCCACGGGGTGACTCATGATGCCGAGCAAACTGGACCGCACGTTAGGACCCGCCGCGATGGGGCGCGCCAACTGCAATGGTTTCTTGCTCGTGGATCCGACCGGCGTCGTCGCGGCGGCAGCGGGCGCTGCCCCCGACGTCGAGCTCGGGCGCAGCGTCGAGGACGCGCTGGGCGTCGACATGGCGACCCTCGAGGGGATCGCTTCGGTCAACCAGGTTGACGAACGCGACGGGCGCTGGATCAGCACACCGTACGGTCGCTTCCGCGTCGAAAGGCTCACCGGCGCCGGCGGCGCCCCCGCGGGCATCTTGCTCGTCCGCGTGGACATCTCGAGCAGCGCGCCGCCGCCCTCGTCCGGCGTGCAGAGCCGACCAGTCGACGCGCTCTCGCTCGTCGCAGGCCGTGACCCCACCGCGAAGGCCGCTGTCGACCTGGGCATTCGCTTGTCGAAGACGATGCTGCCGGTCTACGTCGGCGGTGAAGACGGCGCCGGCGCCGACATCCTCGCGCGCGCCATCATCGATCGCGGCCCACGCAGAGACGCGCCCGTCCTTCACGTGCCGGTCGCGCGCCTGCTCACGTCGTCGAGCGGTGGCGTGCGCGCGTTGACCGCGCTGCTCTGCGGTCCGCCCGGGTCGAACGCGCGATCGCACGCCGCGAGCGGGGGCACGATCTTCATCGAGGATCTGCACGAGCTCGACGTGGAGACAGGGCGCCGCATCGCATACGAGCTCGATCAAGGCGTCCTCGTCGAGGCGCACCTGGTCGCGTGCGGCGCACCGAACCTGCGCGAGCGCGTTGCCGAGGGGCGCTTCGCCAAAGAGCTGCACGTGCTCATCCGCAGCTCGACCGTCACGCTGCCCCCGCTTCGCGAGCGCGAGGACCTCGAGTTCTTGGTGCGCGAGACGCTCGCCGCGCGTGGTGGGCCGCGCTTCGATCTCGCGCCCGACGTGCTCCCGATGCTCTCGGAGCACGCGTGGCCGGGCAACCTGCGTGAGCTCCGGATGTGGATCGATCGGGCGGTCGCCACTGCAGATCCAGAACGCACGCTGCGCGCAGAGCATTTCCCGCACGCGGTGTCCGAGCGATCGCCGAGCGCGCCGCAACCTCGCGTGGGACTCTTGCGGGTCGCCGAGAAGGCCGCGCTCGAAGAGGCGCTGCGTGCGTCCGGCGGCAACGTGAGCGTGGCCGCTCGCAAGCTGGGCGTCGCTCGCAGCACGCTCTACCGTCTCCTCGTGCGGCACGGCGTCGTCCGTTGAACTTGGGCGGCACCGTCGCGTGGGTCGTCATCGCAGCGCTCTCTGGCGGCGTCGCTGCGTGCTCCGCGACGGCCACGCCACCCGAGTCGGATCTCGCGGCCGACAAAGACGCGCAGGAGAACTTCGGCAACCTGCGGCTCGAGTGGGAGGCCCGCGGGCCCGACGCGACGCTCGAGCCGGCGCTCGCGACCCATGCTTCGCGCTTCAAGAATGATCCGACGGCGCGCGTCGCGCGCGCGATGCTCGCGCTCGTGCTGCTCGAGAAGGGCGACGTCGAGAAGGCCGAGCCGCTCGCGCAGTTGGTCGCTGACGGCCCCGAAGGGGCCACGCGCGACATGGCGACGGTCGCCCTCGGATCGATCGCGCGACGCCGCGGCGATTCGAAGGGCGCGCTCGCGACGCTCTCGAAGCTCTTCAATCGGATCATCGATCCGCCGACGCGCGCCATCCTCAACCGCGAGCTCCTGCTCGCCGCCGTCGCGGAGCGCGACTTCGCTGCGGCCGAGAAATACCTGCGCGCGCTCCTGCGCCAGTCGAGCCCCGAGATGCGCCAGTCGGTCGAGGTCTTCGCGTCGCACTTCGTGACCTCGCTTCCACCGGCGACGCTGCTGTCCCTGCTTCGAACCGAGAGCCAAGCGGAGCGCCCCGATCGATGGCTGCTCACCGTCGTCGCGGAGCAGGTCGCCGAGATCGTGAAGGCCTCGCAGGATCCATCGCTGGCGAGGGAGCTGCTCGAGATCGCCGCTCCGCTCCTGCGCGATCAGGCGGACGCGATCGCGCGCGTGGCAGCGCGCGGCGCCGAGGTTCGACTCGAGCGCAACACGGTGGGCCTCGCGATGCCGCTGCGCAGCGACGCGCTCCGTCGTCGCGGTATCGAGGTCGCTGCGGGGCTCGCGCTCGCGCTCGACATCCCAGGGTCGAAGACTCGCCTGCTCATCCGCGACGATCAGCGCGACGTGAACACGACGACCGAGACGCTCTCGCTCCTCAGCGCCGACGGCGCCGCGGTCATCGTCGCTGGCTTCGACACGAAGGAGGCCGATCTCGCGCTCGCTTATGCGGAGCGCGCGCGCGTCCCGCTCTTGCTGCTGAGACCACCGTCGCGACCGGTCGCACCGAACGGCACGGTGTTCGTGCTCGGCGACGACCCGGCCGAGGCGCGCGCTGCGCTCGTGCTCGCGCTGGCGGAGCGTGGACGCAAGCGCGTGGCAGTCCTCACCGAAGATCGCGAGGTCGCTGACTTGCCCGCGTCGGTCGCGGGCAACGTCGTCGCGGTGCAGCCGTGTGGAGCGCCCATCGACTTCGTGCGCGGCTCGGGCGCCACCGCGGTGCTGATCGAGGGCGGCGAGGACTGCGTCGGTGACGCGGTCGCCGCGCTCGACGGGACCTTCACCGTGGCGCTCGGGCTCGACGCGCCGATGATCGAGCGATCGGGGCCGAGCGCTGGTTCGGGGCTCTTCCCCTTCCCCCGTTCGGAGACTCCCGCGAAGGACGATCTTCTGCTCACGCACTTCCGCGAGAAGGAGCACGGCGATCCGAGTTGGTGGGTGGCGCTCGGGCACGACGCGGGCCTCTTGGTGAAGGACGCTGTCAGCGAGCTGCCTCCCGACGATCGAGAGGGCGCGAGCGCGGACGCTCGTCGAGCGAGCGTGATCGATCACCTCGAGCACGACGAGCGGCAGCTCTGGACGAGCGACCGCGGCGGCTTTGGCGGCGCTCGCGTCTTGCCCCGCAGCGTCCGCGTGGTCGAACGCGGCCGGCGCTGACTGATTGGGCTCGCAGACGTGGGCGCCGACTCAGCGGGGAGCGACCATGCCGGGCATCGGCCCTTGCGGCGCGTTCAGCGCGGCCTTGCCTTCATCGTCGTAATAGAAAAGGTAGGAGACGAGGAGGCACGCCTGCTGCGTGAAGGGCGTGTAGCCGCAGCCGATCCATTGACCCGCTGGCATGGGCGCGCCCTCGGGAGAGAAGCGCGTCAGCTGCCCCTGAGCGTCGAGCCCGAGCCATGCGTTCGGTCGACCAGGCAACGCCGCGTACGCCGAACCGACGATGCCGAGCTGCTCTTCGTTGAGGCCGACGACGCGCCCGTCGGGTTCGAGCATCCCGAGCGGTCGCTGGTACCGGTCGTAGATGCGACCCACGCGGTCGAGCACCATGACGACGTCGCCGTCGACCATGACCTCGGCCCAATCCATGTGGGTTCGAATGACGACGGGCTTGTTCTTGTACGTCCACTGAGCGCCCGGCAGATCCAGCCGCGCGCCACCCGTTTGCCAGCCGTTCGGGCTCTTCGGGCTGGAGCAGGCGACGAGACCAAGCACCCCGAGCACCGCGGCCAATCGAAGCGTGCGCATGGCTTACACCTTCTCGACGCCGGCCTTGCCCAAGAGACCGGTCGGCTTGAGGAGCAAGACGATGACGAGGACGATGAAGATGATGACGTCTTGCAGGGACGAATACGGCGTGAGCTTCGTCAGCTCGCCGATGATCCCGAGCAGGAGACCACCGAGCATCGCGCCGGGGATGTTGCCGATGCCGCCGATGACGGCTGCGACGAACGCGCGCGTACCGATGACAGCGCCCATCGTGGGATATGCCGGGGATTGATCGAGGCAGAAGAGGACCGACCCGAGGGCCGCGAGCGAGCTGCCGGTCATGAACGTGAGCGAGATGACGCGCGTCGTACGGACGCCCATCAACCGAGCCGCGTCGACGTTCATGCTGAGCGCGCGCATCGATTTGCCGAACCACGTCTTGTGGACGAGGATCTGCAAGAACGCCATCGTCGTGAGGCTCGCCACCACGATCACCTGGCGCGTGCGCCCGAGCGGCATGATCTGCGGGTAATTCCGAAAGCGCGCGGTGAAGAGCAGCTGCGCGACGTTGGTGAGGAGCACGCTCACGCCGAGCGCGGTCACGAGCGGAGCGATGCGGCTGACCTCTTTGCCGCGACGTCGAAGCGGCGCATACGCGAGGCGCTCGACCACCGCGCCGAGCACGCCGGCCATCGCCATCGCGGCGAGCGTGCCGGCGACACCGGCCACGATCGGTGAGCTCGTCCCGCCGAACATCTGGATCAAGAAGAAGCCGGCGAAGGCGGACATCATGAAGACTTCGCTGTGCGCGAAGTTGATGAGCTTCAGGATGCCGTAGACCATGGAATAGCCCAGGGCCACGAGGGCGATCATCGAGCCCTGCGCGATCCCGGTCCAAAGCACGCTGGCGAGCCGCTCGACCATTGCCGCCTACGCTACTTGGTCTCGCCAGCTTGGTCGACTTCGGACGCCCAGCCGAGCAACCGGGCCGAGCAGCCCGGCCCAGCAGGCGGGCCGAGCGGTCTGCCGAAACCGCCCCCCCGGCGGCCTCGGTTCTACTTGCCCTTGCCGGCCTTGGGCGACGCCGAAGCCTTCGGGCTTGCGGAGGACGCGGGCCCGCTCGACGCGGAGCTCGCGGCGGAAGGCGCCGACGAGGGCGCCGGGGTTGCCGAAGCGCTCGACGCAGGCGTGGAGGCCGACGACGACGCGGGTGCGGGTGAGGTGGCGGAGGCCGAGGGCGCCGGCGGCGTGCCGCCACCCGTCAGCTTGTCGGCGTTGGGTCCGTGAACCGCCTTGTAGACGGTCGTCCCGCTCTTGATCTCGACGACGACGATGGGCTTGTCGGCGTTGCGATCGCTGTTGATCGTGATGACGCCCGACGCGCCCGGGTAGTCCTTGGTCGCCGCGATCGCGTCGCGGAATCCCTTGGGATTGTCCTCGCTGGAGCGCTTGATCGCGTCGGCGAGGACCATCGCTGCGTCGTACCCCATGGCCGCGAGGCTCGAGGGTTTGCGGCTGTGCTTCGCCTCGTAGGCGGCGACGAATTTCTTCGAAGGCTCCCAGGGCAGATCGGGCGCGTAGTGGTCGGTGAAGAACGCGCCGTCGAGCTCCTTCAGCAGGTCCTCATCGCCGCTCCAACCATCACCACCGACGAACATGCTCGGGGGGATGCCCTCGGCCTTCGCTTGGCGGCCGAGCTGCAGCATCTGCTTGTAGTAGAGCGGCGCGTAGATGACCTCGGGGCTCTTGGCCTTCATCTCGGTGATGAAGGTCGAGAAGTTCATCTCGTTTTGGGTGAAGGCCTTCTCGAGGACGATGGTCCCGCCGAGCGACGCGAGGGCGCGCTTGAACTCACCGGCGAGGCCGTTCGAGTAGCTGTCGTCCTCGGCGAACATCAGGCCGACGTTCTTCTTACCGAGCGACTTCACGCAGAACTCGGCGCCGACCGAGCCCTGCAGGTCGTCGATGAAGCAGACGCGGAACACCCACTCGCCGATCTTCGTGAGGTCGACGTGCGTGGACGACGGCGAGATCATCGGGATCTTGCGCTGACACGCGATGATGCCACCCGGCTTCGAGCGGCTCGACGCGACCTCGCCCAAGAGGGCGATGACCTTGTCGCGATCGATGAGCTGCTGAACCTTGTTGGTGACCTCGTCGGGCTTCGACTTGTCGTCCTCGAAGAGGACCTTGATGTTCTTGCCTTTGACGCCACCGCCGCCGTTGATCTGCTCGACGGCGAGCTCGATGCCCTCTTTCGTGTCGATGCCGAATTTGGCGTCGCCACCGGTGAGGCTCAGGAAGCTGCCGACCACCCACTCCTTGGTGTTCGCGTCAGATCCGCAGCCGGTGAGCTCGATGCCGCCGAGGACACCGGCTGCACCCACTCCAATGCTTCCCCCGAGAAAACGTCGTCGACCGAACATGACAACCCCTCTTCTCGCGCGGTCGTATCACCCCTGCGCGAGAGCGTCATCTTCCACGGAGCCGCGCGAACCCCGCTTGGAACACAAGAGGAAGCGCTCGCGATTGCCCTTCGGCCCAGGCAGCGCGCTGTCGACCTCGCTCGAGACCTCGAAGCCCGCAGCGACGCACGCGGCGCGCGCACCCGCGATGGCTTGATCGCGGACAGCGTCGTCGCGGATGACACCACGACCGCGCGAGACGGCCTCGCGCCCCGCTTCGAACTGCGGCTTCACGAGGGCGATCAAGACGCCGCCCGGGGCGAGGACGCGAGCGATCGCGGGCAGCAGTTTGTCGAGGCCGATGAACGACGCGTCGACCACGACGAGCGTCACGGGCTCGGCGAACATCTCCGGCACGAGCTCGCGAGCGTTCACGCCCTCGCGAACGACGACACGCGCGTCGCCGCGCAGGCGGCCGTCGAGCTGGCCGCGACCGACGTCGACGGCGTAGACCTTCGCGGCGCCCCGCTGCAGCAAGCAGTCCGTGAAGCCGCCAGTCGACGCGCCCACGTCGACCGCGATCACGCCGCGCACATCGACGGCCGCGCCGAACGCGACGAGCGCACCCTCGAGCTTCTCGCCGCCGCGAGACACGAACCGTCGGCGCGGAACGACCTCCACGCGAGCGTTGCGATCGACCGACTGCCCTGCTTTGTCGACGCGCGCTCCCTCGACAAAAACCTCGCCGGCGAGGATCGCCGCCTGAGCCTTGGCGCGAGACTCCACGAGCCCGCGCTCGACGAGCAGCTGATCGATCCGCGCGGTTCGAGCCCGGGCGCCGCTGCCGTGCAGGATGCTCGCGGATCTCCTCGATGCCCGCTGCGATGCGCGGACCTGGTCGCAGCGCTGCGGTCGTCGAGAGCCGCAAGGATGCGTTCTCATCGCGCGCAGCGCGGCGAGCCCCGGGATGGACCGCGCGAGCTCGAGGGCGGGCTCGCTGTACGCGCCCGCGGTCCCATCGATCAACACGTCGGGGTCGAGCGACAGGAGCCCCTCGGGGCTGAGGCGCGGGTACTTCCCC
This sequence comes from Polyangiaceae bacterium, assembly GCA_046351325.1. Taxonomy (GTDB): domain Bacteria; phylum Myxococcota_A; class Polyangia; order Polyangiales; family Polyangiaceae; genus Xiheicaenibacterium. The sequence goes on from JAXLYR010000005.1 coordinate 433,385, forward strand.
GCTGCGCCGGAGGCTGCATTTTCACCGTGCGCGAGGTCGAGCAGCTCGTTCGGGAAGCTGTCCTTCCCCGCGGCGACGAGCGGCTTCCAGTCGAAGAGCATCACCGCGCGCGTGCGCGGCCGCTCGCGATACCGAGCGCCCACCGCGGCGACGTCCTCGCGGAGCTTCGCCGCGAGCTCCGCGCCACGATCGCGTGCGTCGATCAGCGCGCCGAGTCCAGCCATCGCGTCGGCGATGTCCTCGACGTGATCCATCGCCGGGAAGAAGGTCTTGATGTTCTGACGGTCAAGCGCACTGACGAAATCCTGGCCGGCGGGCCCACGCTCTCCGCAGACGAGCGTCGGCGCGAGCGCGAGGATCCGCTCGAGGTTCGGATCCGCGAAGCCCCCGATGACCTCGACGCTCGCGGCTTCGCTCGGGTAATCGCAGAAGCTCGTGCGCCCCACGAGGTCCGAGCCGCGGCCCAACGCGAACACGACCTCGGTCATGCTCGGCGCTGTCGAGATGATCCGCAGCCCCGCTGGCTTGGTTTGCTTGCAGCCGACGAACACGCCCACCGCGACCGACGCGGCCGCGGCGAGCCACGCGCGCCGCGCGCTATCGACGCCGACGGATACGGAGCACCACTGCGGCCAAGAGACCGGCACCGAAGGCCCACGGCACGGGGTTCGTCGGGTCTTGGGAGCTGCGTGCACCGCTCGGCGAGATACCACAGCCGTCGTCCCCGCTCGTGTCCGTGTCACCGCCGCCCCCGCTGCCGGTGGTCGTGGGCTCGGGCGGAGGCGGGATCTCGACGCACACGAAGGTGTCCGACTGGACCTCGTCGCACTCGTAGCCGTCCGGGCAAGGCGCCTGGTCGTTGCAGTACGTCGTACAGACGTCGTGCCAGCAGAGCTCGCAGCTGTTCTCGGTGCAGTCGCCACCGACAGGGAGGTTGTACGAAGGATCGGTCGGCCGGCCCGTGGCCCACGGCGGCGGATCGTAGCCACCGACCTCGGCCGCGTGCAGCGCCGAGCTCTTCAACCAGTCGGCCCAACCGTGGACCGCGCCGTAGATCGGCTGCGAGCAGTTGATGCCACCGCGCGAGGTCACGCCGACGACGCGGTTCTGCATGTCGAGCGCGGGCCCACCGGAGTCGCCGCTGCAGATCCCCGTGTCACCGACCCACTCGGTTGTCTTGACGAAGCTGCTGTATTGCGAGGGGCAGTTGTCCTCTGCGCAGTAGACGAAGAGATTGTCACGCCGCCGACGAAGGCCCGCGGAGTTGTAGTTCGTGTCGCTCGTCTGGCCGTAGCCGATCGCGTAGTACTGCTCGCCCTTCGCGAGCGCAGAGTCGACGCGCGGTACGAGCGGCGTTGCCACCGACGGATCGATGTTGTCCGCGAGGACGATCAGCGCCTGGTCCGCCCCGCAGAGGTAGGCATTGTCCGGGATGAGGATGACCTCCTGACCCATGTGGACATCGGCCTGCCCGGCCTTGTTCATGTCGCTGTTCGTCGTGACGGCGAAGTTCTTCGCCGACCACGTCGACGCGGAGCCGCGCGTCTGGTCGCAGAGGACGCCGCCGTCGGGCGTCTCGCCGATGAGATCACCGACGCAGTGCCGCGCGGTCAAAACCAAGTTCGGCGCGATCAGCGAGCCGCTGCAGAGCGCCCCTGCCGTGAGGTGGTAGATGCCGACGACCGAGGGATCATTGACGTCCGTGTAGCCGCCCGCGATCGGCTGCTGCGTCTTCGACGTGTCTTCGGCCTTGCGCTCGTAGAGCTCACCCGGCTCGTCCACGGGTCGCGCACAACCCGCGACCGCTGCTGCTGTGAGGATCAGAACGCCCGGTGCGAACAAGCGAAGCGCCATGCAAAAAACCTCCGAACAGATCGAACCCGAGGGACAGCCAGGTTAGCAGAAATACAGGCGGTTTGATCTCGTCCGCGCCGTGCAAAAGGCACTCTGGCGGCCGCACGCGGAACCGCCGGCGCCCGCCGCACGGCGTCACACGACCACGCGGGAATTTTCCTCAGAAGCGCTGGCACACCCGCTGCCGAAGGGCTCGCCGTGGAGCCCTCGCGACGCATCGATGGTTGGTTGTCGCTCGCCGTCGCGGCCTACGTCGGTGGCGCGGCCGTCTTCGCTCCACTCGCTACGACGCTCGGCGCGGCGGCGGCCCTCGTGGTGTTGCTCCGCGCTCGCGTCTTGAATGGGCGAGGCGCGCTCGCGCTCGTCGGCGTCTTCACGCTGTTCGCGGGTCGCGCCTACGGTCGCGAGGTCTCGGCGCGCGCCGCCTACCACGCGGCCTCCGAGCTGCCGACCGTAGCTTGTACATTGTCAGGTTACGTCGTCGCATCTCCCGTCGTCTCCGCGGATGACGAGCGCTTTGTTTTGGAGGTGGAGAACGAAGCACCCGGCCCGCCAGACTGCGATCCCCCTCGCACAGGACAGGTGGTCCCTTCCTCGCTCGCGGGGCTCCGCGTCGACGTGCGCGGCGATCGGCGCGACCTCCGGCGCGGAGATCGCGTGCGCGTGCGCGGTGTGTTTCGCCCTCCGTACCTCTTCGAGAACGAGGGCGCGCTCCCCGGTTGGCTGCGCGTCGCGCGCTCGGGCGCCGTCCTCTCGGGTCACGCCGACGAGCTCGAGCTCCTCGAGCGCGGCTCGGGCCCCGCGGCCTCGATCGATCGGTTTCGCGCGCACGTCCGCAGGCGAATCGAGCGCACCTATCACGGCGACGCGGCAGCGCTCGGGCGCGCGCTCGTCCTCGGCGAGTCCGACCTCACCGAAGACGTCTCGCGCTCGTTCCGCATCACGGGCCTCTCCCACATCCTCGCGGTGAGCGGCACGCACCTCGTCGTCACCGTGATGAGCGTCGCGGCGGCGCTGCGCGCGCTCCTCGTCCGCTGGTCGCGGCTCGCGCGCGCCGTCGTCGCCGAGCGCGTCTCGAGCTCCATCGCGATCGCGCTCGCGTGGCTCTACTCCGACTTCGCGGGCGGGAGCGGCTCGGTGGTTCGCGCGGCCGCCATGCTCACGGTGGTGCTCGGCGCGCGCGCGCTCGGCCGGCGACCGACCACCGCGCGCTCGGTCGCGCTCGCGCTCGCCTTCGGTCTCGCGGGCGACCCGACCATCGTCGCCGACATTTCTTTCACGCTGTCGATGGCCGCGACCTGCGGTCTCTTGACGCTCTCGCGACCGCTCGCGGCGATCCTCGGCGCGGAAGCCAAACCCGAAGCGGGCGTCGCGCGGCGCGCTTGGGCTGCGATCGCCACGCCGATCGCGACGACGCTCGGCGCGACGCTCGCGTGCGCGCCCATCACCGTGCTGCTCGGTGGGCAGCTGCCGCTCGCCGGCATCGTCGCGAACATCGTCGCAGCTCCGCTCGGCGAGACCTTCGCGTTGCCGTTCGCGATCGTTCACGCGCTCGTGTCTCCCCTGTCGTGGTTCGAACGCGGGCTCGCGTGGGTCGCGAGCGGTGCGCTGCGCGCGGTGCTCGCGATCGCGCGGCTCGCGGCCGACGCCGACCTCACGCTCGAGCTGCCCCCGCCGACTGGCGCGCACCTCGCGGTCCTCGGCGTGAGCGCTTTGCTGGCGTGGCTCGCGAGAAGTCCACGCGAGCGCCTCGTGCGCGTCGTGCTCGCGAGCATCGCCCTCGTCACCGTCGAGGCGGGCGTGCGCAGCGGCGCCCACCCTTCTCACCTGCGCGCGACCGTCCTCGACGTCGGGCAGGGCGACTCGCTCCTCGTCGATCTGCCCGACGGCGAGGTCATGTTGATCGACGCCGGCGGCTTCCCCGGTCAGGCGCTCGACGTCGGCGAACGCGTCGTCGTCCCCGCGCTCCGCGCGCGACGTCGCAAGCGCATCGACATCATCGTGCTCTCGCATCCGCACCCCGACCACTACGGCGGCCTCGAGGCCGTCATCGCGTACGCCGACTCGATCGGAGAGATCTGGGACTCGGGCTATGCGCGCATGAACGGCACGCGCACCGTGCCGCACCTCCTCGAGCTCGCGCAGAAGAAGGGGGCGCGCATCGTCGGCCCCGAAGAGCTATGCGCGGGCCCGCGCCAATACGGTGGAGCGACGGTCGATATATTGGCACCGTGCCCAGCGGTCGACCCGGCCGTGGACGCGAACGACGCGTCGATCGTCTTCAGGATCTCGCTCGGCGCGCACGCGATGCTCTTCACTGGCGACGCGGAGCACGACGCGGAGAGACACCTCCTCGCGCTCGACCCGCTGCGCCTCCGCGCCGACGTCCTCAAGGTGGGCCACCACGGCAGCCGCACGTCGAGCTCGCCCGAGCTCGTGAGCGCCGTCGATCCGGCGGTCGCGGTGATCTCGTGCGGTGTCCGCAACCGCTTCGGTCACCCCCACCCCGAGACCATGGAAACACTCACGCGCCTCGGGGTCCCTGTCGTGAGGACGGACCGCGGAGGCGCGTGGGTGTGGGAGACGAACGGTGAAGAGACGTGGAGCTCGCGTTAGCGAGCGCTCAGCTCACTGCGGGACGGGCTCACTGCGGGACGGGCGTCGTGCCGACGGAGACCGTCGCGCCGTTCGCGATCCAGGCGAAGTTGTCGACGATGACCGAGGAGTCGAGAGCCTGATCGCCGGTGTCCCAGATGGCGAAGCGGACCGTGAACTCTTGACCGCCGGTGACGGGCGCCTGCGACTTGAGCCAGACGGTCGCGCCAGCGCTGTCCCAGGTGTCGAAGCCCGTGCCCGTCAGCTCTGCCGCGCCCGAGGGGCAGTACGGGACAGGGGGATTCGGGCAGTTACCACCGAAGACGTTGCACCAATACGCGTAGTCCGCCTGACCACCCGGATCACAGACGTCGAAGAACCCGAGGTTGACGCTGACCGCGTTGCCCTTGTTGTCGAACGAGATGTTGCCGTTGATCGAGCCCTGGGGCGGCGGCGTCACGAGGGCGATGAACTGATCGTTATAGGAGTCGCAGACGTACTCCGGGAACTCGAACGAGTAGAACTTGAAGTCGAACGAGTAGCCCGTCGCGTTCGTGGGCGAGCGGATCTTCAGCTCGAGGCCGACGTCGTCGTTGATGTTGGTCGACGGCGGGCAGTTCGGGTTGTCCTGGGGGAAGCCGGGGGGCGGCGTGCCACCTGCGCTGTGCGTGCAGGTCAAAGCGCCGCAGGCGCTCGACTGGTTGGGCAAGCGCGCGTTGCCGCTCGACAGCATCAGCATGCGCGAACCTTTGCGAACGGAGACGTTCGAGCCGAAGTTCGACTGCAGACCGGCTTGGATCGACGGGGAGAAATTCGAGCCGTTGGCGCGGACGTATTTGGCATCGAGGACGCCCCACTTCTTGTCGCCCGCGGTGGCGGTCTGACAGAGGTCCATCGCGCGCGCGCCGTTCATCGCGTCCGTGTCGGCGAGCGTGAGGCTGCCGTCGCAGAGCGCCGGGAGGACGTCGGAAGTGCCGTCGCAATCCTCGTCGGCAGGCGTGTAGTCCGGGTCTGAGGTGTCGCCGATGACCTCGATCGCGCCGGGGTTCGCGTTCTTGTCGCAGTCGTTGCAGTCGCCTTGCGACGGCGTGAAGCCGTCCAAGTCCTTGTCGTCGTTGGGGCCCGAGTCGCAGCCAGGCTGAACCGTGCCGCCGCCGACGCCCATGAACTCGCCGGTCGAACCACCGTTGCCGCCCGAGCCGGGTCCTGTGGGGTTGTCGGTGCCGCCCGTGTTCGACGTGGCGCCGGAGCCGCCGTCGTTGCTGCTGGCGCCGCTGCCGTTGCCGCCTGAGTTCCCCGCCGAGCAGGCGAGGAGAAGAGCGGCGGAGGCGAAGGCCAAGAGAACCGAGGGCGCAGAGTGCAAGCGATGGTGCGGCATGACGAGCTTCCTTTTGTTGGGCAGCGGCTCGGGAGCAGATCGAGGCGCTGTCTGTCGGGCGCGAGAGGGCGCGAATTCTTCCGTGCGCGCCCAGCTCTTCGCAAGGGTGAAATCAAGAAAGTTAATCGGCTTAGCGTACAGGGTTTAGAGCGCGCCGGCTGCGTCATTTGCCTCGCGCAGAGCGTCGAACTCGCGCGGCCGATTGTTGTGATTTGTAAACCGCGCTTGTCGATCTCCTGGGCGTTCGACACGGAAGTCCCCAATACCGACTGCGGCGAATCGAGTGCCGCTGCGGTATGGTGGCGAATGGCCTGGGAGCGGATCGAGACGATCCGTGAGCGTTTGAGCAGCGAGCGCGGGCGCCTCGAGAAGCGCGTCGGCGCCGCTGTGGTGTTGGCTTATCCGTCTCCGTACTCGGCGGGGATGAGCTCGCTCGGCTTTCAGCAGGTCTATCGGCTGATTCAGGGTTTGGACGGAATCCGCTGTGAGCGTTCGTTCCTCCCCGACGAGAAGAACGCGACCCCGATTACCTATGAGGGAGAGCGACCTCTCGACGAGTTCCCCGTCATCGCCTTCAGCGTGGCGTACGAGCTCGAGCTCTCGGGTTTGGTGCTGATGTTGGAGAACTCCAACATCCCCTCTCTGCGTGAAGACAGAACTGCGGCTCATCCCTTCATCCTCGCGGGGGGGCCGCTGACCTTCTCCAATCCTCTGCCGCTCGCCGCGTTCGCCGACGCGATCGTCATGGGTGAGGCCGAGGCCCTCGTCGAGCCTGTGGTTCGACGCCTCTTGGAGGGTGGCGATCGCGAGAAGCTCCTCGACGACCTCGCGGCGATGCCGCACGTCTTCGTGCCCGCGCGACACGGCGCGGCGATGCCGATCACCGCGCGCACCGACGACGACGCACTGCCTGCGCGCTCGGTCATCATCACCCCGCACACCGAGCTCGCGGACATGTTCCTGATCGAGGCCGAGCGTGGCTGCTCGCGCGCTTGCACCTACTGCGTGATGCGGCGGTCGACCAACGGCGGGATGCGCATCGTCCCGAAGGAGCGGCTGCTCGAGCTCATCCCAACCGACGCTCGACGGGTCGGGCTCGTCGGCGCGGCGGTCTCCGATCATCCGCGCATCACGCAGATCGTCACGGAGCTCGCGGATCGCGGCGCCGAGGTCGGGCTCTCCAGCCTGCGCCCCGACCGACTCAGCGACGAGTTCGTCGGCGCGCTCGCGCGCGCTGGATACCGCACGCTGACGACCGCGATGGATGGCCTCAGCGAGCGCCTGCGTGAATCGCTCGAGCGACGCGCCCGAGTGAAACACCTCGAGCGCGCCGCGGAGCTCGCGCGCGCCCACAAGATGAAGCGGCTGAAGCTCTATCTGATGGTCGGTCTCCCCGGCGAGACCGACGACGACGTCGACGAGTGCGTCTCGTTCATCGGCGGGCTCTCCTCGCGCGTGCCGATCGCGCTCGGTGTCGCGCCGTTCTGCGCGAAGCGAAACACCCCGCTCGACGGCGCGCCGTACGCGGGCATCGAGGTCGTGCAAGCGCGCCTCGAGCGCTTGCGACGCGGGCTCCGGGGTCGCGCGGACGTACGCGCGACGAGCGCCCGCTGGGCCTGGGTCGAGTACGTCCTCGCGCAGGGCGGGGTCAGCGAGGGACGAGCTCTGCGCGAGGCCACTCTCGCCGGCGGCGCGTTCTCGGATTACAAGAGAGCCTTCGAGGCAGCTCGCTCCACATCACCGGGACGGCGCAGCCTCGTCATTGCAAGCGTGTAGTGAGGACCATGGCGACCTCGAAATCGAAGAAGAACGTCAAGTCCGGAGCAGCGAGTCGCAGTGCGAAGGCGCCGGCCTTCGAGCCTGAAGAGGACGCTGACGTTGCTGCGCTCGACGACGATGACGCGGATGGCGCAGCGGACGACGACACGGACGACGACGCCACCGAAGACACCGAAGAGGTCCGCGCGCCGAAGCCTCGCGCACGCGTTCGCACACGCGCTCGCGACGACGATGACGACGACGACGCGGCCCCCACGGTGCAGCGCCGCGACGAGGCCGTCGACGCTGCCCCCGAGGCTCGGCGCTATCGCAACCTCGTCATCCAGCTCGGCTTCATCGCCGCAGCGGCGATCGTCGTGTACGGGTTCGTTCAGGCGGCCCGCGCCGATCACCGACGCGCTTCGTGCTCGGCGCTCTGCTCACTCGGTCCCGCCTACGCCGGCCGCAACCGCAAGGCCCCGGACTTCGAGCTCCCCGATTTGGAGGGCAAATCGCACAAGCTCTCCGACTATCGCGGCAAGACCGTCATCCTGAACTTCTGGGCGAGCTGGTGTGATCCGTGTCGCGAGGAGCTCCCGTCGCTCGCGCGGCTCGCGCTGATGATCAATGGCCGCAAGGACCTCGCGCTCGTCACGGTGAGCGTCGACGAGGACGAGGACAGCATGCGCGACACGCTGAAGACTCGCTTCGCCACCGACGACGAGCTCAAGGCGAAGATCGCCCCCGGCTCCGTGCCGTTCGTCGTGCTGCGCGATCCCGAGATGAAGGTCGTGCACGACGTCTACGGCACGAGCAAATACCCCGAGACCTGGATCATCGACGGCGAGGGCTACATCCGCTCGCGCTTCGACGGCGCGCGCGAGTGGTCGAGCGCGATGGCCCTCGACGTGATCGAGTCGACCGACGAGGGCTCGGGCTGCCTCGTCGACTTTCAGAACGGTAAGCCGATCGGCAGCTTCTCGAAGCTCTGCGACTCGGACTAGTGCCGTGAACTGCGGGCGGCAGCACTAGTTCGTGTTGAGCTCCACGCGCAGGAGCTTGCGGCCGATGAAGAGGTAGTCGCCGTGACCGAGCTCGCGCTCGGTCTTCAGCCGCAGGTAGGTCCCGTTGCGGCTGTTGAGATCGGTGAGCGAGAAGCGCCCGTCGGCCTCCTCGATCTTGCAGTGCGACCCGGACATGTAGAGATCGCCCGGGAAGTTCAGGTCACCGCCCTCGCGGCCGACGAGCAGCGACGGTGCGCGCGCGCACACGGTCATGCCCTGCGCGCCACCTTGCAGCAGTTGAACGAGGCGGAACGAGCTCGGGTGCTTCGGCGACGAATAGAAGAACGTGCCGTCGGGCCCAGCGCCGTCGGATGGATTGGGGTTGAGCTCCAGACGGAAGAGCTGCTCGCCCGCGAGGAAGGTATCGCCCGGCGTGATCTCGACGGTCCCGCGCACGCGGATGTAGACGCCGTTGAGCGAGCCCTCGTCCTTCACGACGAGCTTGCCGTTCCGATAAAAGAAGTTCGCGTGGTGCCGCGACACGAACGGGTCGTCGGGGAACGGGAGCTGACCGTTGCGACCGACGATGTGTTGCTCGGCCTTGAGGTGGAACGATAAGCCGTCCATACCCTCTCCTCGGATCAGGATGAGCTTGGCCTTCGCGGGGTTCTGCATGTCCCCGAAGAAGACCGTTTGCGCATTCATGATCTCGGGTGGGATGGCCTCACCGCAGCGGCCGCAGAACTTGTGGCCCGAAGGCACGCTGCTGGAGCAGGAGCGGCACACGTAGTGGCGAGCTTGTTCCATTAACTCCTCCTGGGAGAGCTTGCTGAAATCGATCGGCGGCAGGCGTTTTACAGGCGGCTCGGCTTGTGGAGCGGCCTCGGGCTCCACGGGTTGTCGAGGCTTTGCCTGAGCGCTGCCGCTGGCGGCGGTCGTGCCCTTGGTCGGGGCAGGCGCGGGGCCTGCCTTTTGGGTCGGGGCACGGCCCCCGCCGAAAGGTGGTTTGGCCGCCGCGACGGGCGCGGGTGCTGCGGGTGCTGCGGCCTTCGAGGTGGATGGTTGAGGAGGGCCCGGCTCGGTGCCGGCCCGATGGATGCGATCGAGATCGACGGGGGCGCGCGGCGCGCCGAGAGCGCCCGGTGCGACCGCTGCGTGCTGCTTCGCCGCTGCTGGAGAGGTCGGTGCGCCAGGCGGCGATGAAGCGCGGGCCGGCGGATTCGACCGCATGCCCATCATCGCCAACGCGGAAGGACGACGCAGCGGAGCCGGGGCGCTCGCGGCCGGTGCGTTCGTGCCCCCGGGAGCCGTGTTTCGATTCGCGGTCGCTGACGCAGTCGCTGGTGCGCGCGCGGCGTTGCTCGTGGGTGAGGGAGCTTTGCTCGCTACTTCACGCTCACGCGACGAATCGCGCTCACTCGGAGCACCACCACGGTCCGGCAACGTGCTGGGCTTGGGCGCGACCGACGGTTTCGCACCACGGGGCAACAGCGACAGTTCGTTCTCGCAGCACGAGCACTGAACCATCCCCATGGGGTTGAACTGGTCGCATTGCCCGCAAACGATGCCGATCTCGGTACGCTCCGAGTCCAACGCGTTCACCTCGTCATCTGGGCGGCTATGGTCGCTTTCATAGGCGCGATCCGTCAAGTCGACGTCATCGAATGGCGTCGAAGCGAGTAGGGGATTTGAAGAAGCCGTCCGCGCCCCAGAGGCGGAACGTGATCCGTTCCGTGCAGGTTTCCGCGGGAACGGCGCCGAAGTCGCGCGAGTCACGTGAGAACTCGCGATCGTCGCTCACCAAAAAAACACGACCTGCGCCGACGGTGAACTCCTGGCCCTCGTCTGCGCCTGCGTTCTTTCCCATCCCGACGTAGTGCCAGCCGCCGCCCATCTCGACGCGGGCGCAGCGAATGTTCGCGGGCGCGCCGCTGCTCGGGTCCTTCACCGCGAACATGTCCTCTCTGCAGGCCTCGGTCGTCCCGTAGCGCCGACCATTGACGACGAGCGTTCCCTTGTCGACTTGCACGCGATCACCGGCCACGCCCCCGATCCGCCCGACGACCCAGCTGTTCGGGTCTTCCGGGTCGGTGCAACGGACGAGATCCCCGAATTCGCGATCGCCGCGCGTGATGAGGATCACGAAGTCCCCCGAGCGCAGCGTCGGACCCATCGAGGCGTCGAGCCAAGGCTCGGTCGGAATGGTCCACCACTTGATCACGAAGATGCGCAGCACGAGGACGATCACGGCGAGGATGCCGAACGTCCACGCCAAACCCTTGAGCAACTTGCGCATCGCGCGTCCCTCGATGGGAGGTCGGCGCGAAGGCGCTCGCAAATCCGACCCCGCACATCATCCCAATCCTATCAGGGTCGCGCGACGTCCGCCTAAAACTGGGTGAGCCGCGGTCGGCTCACTCGCATTCGCGGAAAGGCGGAAGCTCGCTCGGCTCTGCGCCCGCTGCGATCTCCTGCGCGGCGGAGAAGAGCTGGTGGAAGCGATCGACCCGCGCGAAGTAGGCGCTGTCTCGCGTCGTCGCGTCGTTGTCCATGACGGCGGCCGAGATCACGCCGACGAGCTCGCGTCGCTCGTTGAGGACGGGCCCACCAGAGTCGCCAGGGCAAATCGCAGCCTGAGCGCGGAACACGCCATAGCTCACGCTCTGGATCGGCCCACCTGCGCGCGCTTGGCGCCGCACCGGACCGTCGTTCATCGCGCAGCGCCCGAAGCCCCAAGGCGTGACCTCGGTCGCGACGATCGGCTCCTCGGTGAGGATGGGTACGAAGGTCGGCATGCCGACGAGCTTGCGATCCAAGACGAGGATCGCGACGTCGCCCATGCCCTGCTGATAGCCACACTCCGCGGTGACGACCGAGTGAACCCCAACCTCGCCCCAAGGCAGATCGTCGCCGCCGAGCTCGACGCGCAGCTCGCTCGAGTCGACGTCCTCGTTGAGCACGTTGAGGTTCTCGTCGCGACGCGAGACGCAGTGATGTGCGGTCAGCACGAGATCCTCGGCGATGAGCGTGCCGGTGCAGCTGACCGGGCCGACGACGCGAACGATCGCGTCCTGCAGCGGATCGTCGGTGAGCTCGAGAGGCGCCAAGAAGGGCCGCACCATCGAGTCGCCCTCGGCGGCGGGCGTCGGAGCCTCGAGCTTGGAGGGGCGCGACACACAGCCGAGCGCGCTCAGCGCGAGCAGGCTGCCGCCGAGCAGAGTCCCCCATCGAACCACTCGACCCATAGCCGGCTCGCTGGCCAGGGCTTGGACTGCAACGTTGGCCTCAACTCGCACGCGGGTCCCTCACTCGTGGCTGGCCAAACAGTTCAGACAAAAGCAAACAACGAAGCGAACCGGTTAGACGCCGAGGGTAGAGGAAGCTTGGATCGCAGAGGAATTTTTTTCCCAACCCTCCTCAGACGAGCGACCCCTGACGATTCTTCGAGAGGCGCTCAGGGATCGAGCCCGCTGTCCGCGAGCTGAACCGACCGACCCGAGCGAGACATGACCACCGACGCTGCCTCGCGCTCCTGCGCGGGGTCCTGAATCCCGGCGTCCTGCATGGCCTGAAAGACCGAGGCCTGCATCGTGGCTTGGCTGGACATCCGGTCGGTGCAGGCGCCAGCGCGCTCCTTACAAAGCACGGTCGTCGCGGTCGACCAGTGCACGGCCTCCGTCAAATCACCCTGGGCAAACGAGACGCGAGACTGCGCCAAGGTCCACGCCGGATCGTTGAGGTCAGCGGCCTGATCGAGGACGGCCTGCGCCATGCCGGGCTGGCCGCGGTCGATGTAAGCGGTCGCGAGCTTGGCGTAGCTGGCCGGCGTGCCTTGGGCTGCGGCGGAGGTCTCGAGCTCGGCGAGGGTCGGGTCCTGTCGTGCGACGACTGGGGTGGCTGCACCCTCCGACCCGAGGACGAGCACGCTGACGAGCCCGACCAAGAAGAGAGCGTGACCCGCGAGCGCGACCTTGCCCAGACCCATACGAAGAACCTCCAGCTCGGTTGGTGGTAGCAGGCCGGTCGAGGGATGCCCGGCCAAGATGGAGGTTCGACAGGCGCCGACTGAAGGGGTTCCCAGATTTTTGGGTCGCTCTCAGGTCGGTGAGCCGATGTGCGCGGGAATCAGCCTCCGGCGCGACCACACTGTCGAGTTTCGTCGAGGTTGATGCCGTTCATTCGACATCAACCTGGCGGAATGCGTGATATCAGGCGGGATTACGACAACTCAGGCCCGAATTGCCACACCATGGCGCGCTAACGTGACAATTTGGTCACGAATACATCAATTGGTGGGTAAATCAGGGAGCGTTTGGTCATTATCCAAACAATAGATGGGGGAATCAGGGAGCAAATGCTCAAAAATTCCCCACTTGTGGGTCGATTGAGGAGCGCGCGCTCCCCGATCTCCCCAGAGATCGGTGCCTAGTCCGAGGGCAGCACCACGAGATCGTCGCGATGCACGAGCTCTTCGGACTGGCCGTCCTCATTTCGGCGCCCGCACGCCCGCGCAGCGTCGCCGACGGACATCCGGGTGAGGCCGCGTGCGACCTCGCGCCCCGAAGGATCGAAGAGCGAGACGCTGTCGCCCGCGTTGAAGGTGCCGCGCACCCCGACGACGCCGACTGCAAGCACGGACTTGTTCTTCGCCACGGCCTGGGAGGCGCCGGCGTCCAAGAGGAGCGCGCCCCGCGGCCGCAGCGTGAACGCGATCCAATGCTTGCGCGCCGAGAGCCGCTGCTGGACCGCGGGGAACACGGTGCCGAGATCGTCACCGGCGAGGACGCGCGTGACGACGTTAGGCTCGCGAGCGGCCGCGATGACGACGTGCGCGCCGGCGAGCGTCGCGCGCCGCGCAGCCTCGAGCTTGCTGGTCATGCCGCCCGTACCGACGCCGCTCTTCGACCCGCTCGCGAGGCTGCGAGCCTCGTCGGAGACGCTGCGCACGAACGGAACGCGCCGACCCGAAGCGTCGAGCAAGCCGTCGACGTCCGAGAGCAGGAGCAAGAGATCGGCGCCGACGAGTGGCACCACCATGCTCGCGAGCTGATCGTTGTCGCCGAACTTGATCTCCTCGACGGAGACCGCGTCGTTCTCGTTGATGATGGGGATCGCGCGGGCCTCGACGAGGGCCTCGATCGCGCGCTGAGCGTTGTTCGTGCGCTGGCGATCGGCGAGGTCGGCGTGCGTGAGGAGCACCTGCGCGGCCACCATCCCCAGAGGCTCGAACGCGACCTCCCATCGGCGCATGAGCGCGCTCTGACCAGCGGCCGCCGCAGCCTGCAACCGCGGCATGTCCTTCGGCCGGCCCGCGAGCCCGAGGCGCTGGATGCCGAGCGCGATCGCGCCGCTCGAGACGATGATGACGTCACGCCCTGCGTCGCGCGCGGCCTGGACCTCGACGGCCATGCGCTGCCACGCGTCGCCCGAGAGCGACTTCGAACCGATCTTGAGGATGACTCGACGCGCGGCCGAGAGCTTCGCGCGGACGTCAGCGGCTGTGCTCACGAGCGTGCTGATCAGGAGGGGGCGCCCTGCTCGGCGACGAGCTCGTCGAGCGCGGCCGAGAGGCGGCGCTCGAGGTACGACGGCAGGCCCGCGCCCGTGAGCAGCAGCGTGTCGGCCCAGCGCGTGAACTCGTCGCGCAGATCCTCGACGGGCGGGAGCGCCGGCACCGCCGACACACGCAGCGTCGGCGAGAGACCCCGCAGCACCGCCTGCTCGATGAGCTTGCGGATGGCCTTCGCCTCGTCGGCGTGCATGCGGAGCGCGCGCGAGCCGCGGTGCCGATCGAGGTAGCGATCGAGCAGGTGCCCGAGGGCGAAGACCTCGACCGCGGCGCTCGCGGTGAAGAGCGTGGAGAGCGGGCTCAGCTTCTTCACGAAGGTGCGGCTCAGGATGCCGAGCCCCCGACGGAACATGTCGCGCATCGGCGACTCACCCGAAGACTCGGCGAAGGCGCGGCGAGCCTCGCTCGTGAGGCTGATGCCGTGGCGCGCGGCGACGTCGTGCGCGATCGCGCCGCGGATCTGCAGGACGACGCGATCGGGCAGGAACGGCACCGGGATCGCCGAGGCCGCGAGCGACAGCGTGGCGAGGATGGCGAGTCGACCGCTCGGCGGGGTGGAGGGCGTAATTGCGACGTCGGCGTCAGCCATGATGCTGCGACCCTACTACACCGCAATGACCTCGACCACCGCAGCGCGGACCGCGTTCGCAGCGACGAGCACGGCGCTGTTTGAGGCCACGCGCGGGGTTCGCTATCAGGCGCGGATGCGTCGTCGGCCGAACTCTGGACAGTGGGCTCTCGGAGTTGGCCTCGCGCTCCTCCTGTCCGCGAGCGCGTGTGGGAGCACCGCCACTCCGAAGACCGAGGCGCGCGCGACAGCGAGCACGTCTGCGTCGTCCGTCGAGAGCTCAGCCAACTTGCCGGACCCGCGACCGGCGACGCCGCTCGAAGCGGTGGCGCATCGCCTCGGCCATCCTGCGTTCGCCTCGAACCCGAGCTACCTGGCTGCGAGCGCCGATGGGCGGTTCGTGGCCACCTCGTTGGGGATGGCAGGCGCCGAAATCGAGGTGTTCGACGGCTCAGGCAAGGCGCTCGGGGTGCTCGGGGTCGACCTCGAGCAGGCTGTGCGCGCGCTCGATTTCTCTTCGGACGGAGCGCAGCTCTTGGTCTCGCTCACGGGACACAAGAGCGCCGCCATTCGCGTGTTCTTGATGCCCGAGCTCGTGCAGGTAGAAGAGATCACGCTGCCGGCCGAAGATGCCTCGGGTTGGTTCGAACGCGGCGCCGAGGCGCACTTCCTCGCGGATGGTTCGATCGTGGGTTGCTCCGGGCACGCGCTCCTTCGTTGGGCCGGGAATGCAGCCTTTTTAGGCAAGCTCCTCGATCTGCCGTCGGGCGCGTTCCTCTCGACGTCGAGCGACAAGAGCTGGCTCATCGTGTCGACGCCCGAGGCCGTGAGCACGCTGAGGAGCAGCGCTCCCACGAAGGTCGTCGACCAGCGCGCTCGCAAGGGAACGAGCGCGGGGGCGTTCCCGATCCCCTACGCGTTCGTCGACGACGACGGCGCGATGCTCTTCGCGGACGGCGCCGACACAGTGCTTCGTTCACCGCGGGGAAAGGACCAGCCGCTCGGAGCTGGTCGCCCGAACGGCCTCACGCGAGGCCTCGCCGCGTGGTCGAAGGGGAGTGAAGTCGAGCTGCAAGATCGCAAGAGCGGAGCGCAGAAGACGGTGCGCGCCGCGCGTGCGTTCGTCGCGCCGTCCGGCGCTGCGCTCTATCTCCATTCGGGCGCAGACCAACGCAACGCAGTGACGGCGCTCTCCAAGGACGAAGCCTTCTCCGATCGCACGCTCCTGCTCGACGACACCCCCGCGTTCATCTCGTTTGGCCTGGGCGAGCTCTTCGTCCTCGAGTCGAGCGAGGTCCTGTCGCTCGATCCGATCTCTGGCGCAGTCGAGCAGCACCTCGCGCTCCCGAGCCCCAGGCGACCCGCAGGGATCTTCCGCACGGCGCACGACGTGTTCGTCATGGCGGGGCCGGTTTGGCGCCTGCTCCCACGCGGGCGTGCGGGCGCTTCCGGTCCATTCTTCGAGAGCGCCGGGCAGACTCACGCGCACCACCCGAAGTCCTTCGTGCGCAGCGACGGCAGCACGGTGGTCTGCGCCGGGGATGGTCGCCTGCAGTGTCAGGGACAGCTCGTCCTCGCGCCCGGCGCGACCGCGCTCGGGTCGTTCGAGTTCGGCGGTCTGGTCCTCGCGAACGGCGCCACGTTCGGCGAGGGTGAGTACACCGAGAGCGGTGCGGACCTCGGTGTCGTCGCGAGCTCTCAGCCGCCGAGGCTCGCCGAGACGTGGGTTCGCAACGTCGATCTTTGGTGGATGGTGCCCGCAGAGGACGGTGCGGTCATCGTGACGATGGAGGGCGCGGATCGGCTCGCGCGCTCGACGTTCGTTCGCAGGGTGACGCGCAACGGGGTCTCCGCGCCCTGCCCGCTCGGGCGCACGCGGCCGAGCCACGACGCGGGGGTCGCGCTCGATCCGAGCGGGCGAAGGCTCGCGGTGCCGCTCGTCGACGAGGGCGCCGTCGCGGGTCTCGGTGGGCAGCTGCTCATCGTCGACGTCGACACGTGCTCCGTGAAGCAGCGTGAGCTCCCCGCGCGCCCCGTCAGCGTCGACTTCTCACCCGATGGCGCGCGCCTGGCCGTCGGGCTCGACGACCGGACGCTCCTCGTCCTCGAGCTGGAGTGATCAGCGGCGCGATCGACTCTTGCGCGCGGCCTGCTGCGCGGTGAGCTCACGCTTCGCCTCGTCCTCGGAGAACTGGAGCCACCCCGCACCCCGCAGCGCTTCGACGAAGGCCGCGTAGCCTTGCGCGCAGGCTTCGGGCGTCTCGAACGCGCGATGGTCCTTCTCCATCGACCACTCCCACGCCGGCCCCTCCATCACGTCGAACGCGGTCTCCCATTTTCGCGTCCACAGCGATCGCGCGCGCTCGCGATGGAAGAAGTGTCGCGAGCTGTTGTTCGAATCGGCCTCACACGATGGCCAATCCGTCATCGCGACGCCGGCGCGAGCGACCGCGCTCGGCTTCGCCTTCGGTGCGGGCAGGGCCTTGGGGGTGATGCGCTTGGCAGGGTGACGGACGGCCTTGGCCGCGGCGATCAGCTCAGAAATGCGCGGCTGCTCGACGATCACGACTGCGAGCTGATCGGACCGCGTGTCGAGGTTCGCCAGCGCCAGCTCGGCGGGGAGCGCCTCAGCGGCGACCGCGGCCAAGAGGCGCTCGACCCCGACGTCGTCGAGCGCGTCCTCGTCGTGGCGTTTGACCCAGGCCCACGTGAGCTTGCGCTTGGGTTTCAGGCCGCGAAGCGCGTCGAGCACGTCCTCGGCCGCGCTTCGATGATCGAGCAGCGCCACGCGATCCTCGGCGTCGAGCGCGTCGAGCAGCGCGAGGAACGGGAGCTCCGAGGGCGCCGGAAGAGTGGGCCCCTCGAGGCCCCGCTCGCGCAACGTCGAGGCGTGCTCACGCATGTACGCAGCCGGCTCCTCGACGGCCTCCGATACGGCCGCTCGCACCGCTGGTGAGGCGCCGAGCGCGTCCGCGAGACGCAGCCAAGCTTGAGTCGACGTGCTCAGCACGACTACACCGCGATGACCTCGACCACCGCAGCGCGGACCGCGTTCGCGGCGACGAGCACGGCGCTCCCCGTGTCCCCCTCCGGCAGCTGAACGAGGAGCTGCGCCGCGCGGCCCTCGACGACGGCGCCACGCTGTTCGAGCTCGGCGCGCAGCGCCTCGGCGTTGGTGCGCACCGTCACGCGGAAGCGACGGCCCGGCTTGAGGAGCGACGGCGGCTCGACGTGCGAGACGAGCTCGCCCCGATCGAAGATCGCGACGTCGCTCGCGCGCTGCGCGAACGCACCCTCGGGTGTGCCGGGCTCGAGGCGCGCGACGCTGACGATCGCGCCGCGAGCTTTGCACCCGGCGAGGAGGGCGCGCGCGACGATCTCCGCGCCCTGCGCGTCGAGCCCCGCGAAGGGATGCTCGATGACGAGCACCGGCGGATCACCTGCGAGCGCGCCCGCGAGCGAAGCGAGCCGTCGCTCGCCGGTCGAGAGCGTGCGGAGCGGACGCTTGCGCGCCTGCGTGAGGAGCGCGAGCTCGAGCGCGCGATCAACCTGTCGCTTCACCTCGCTCGAGCGAACGCGCTCGCCGCGCGCCGCGATCGCGAGCCGCGCCTGCTGCTCGAGGTGGGTCGCGAGCGCGACGTCGAGCGGCACGGGAGCCTCGTACGGGGCCGCGCCGATGATGGCCGCGTGCTCACCCGCGAGGACGTCGCGCCCGAGCAAACGGAGCTCACCCCCCACGGCGCGACAGCGCCCGCGAACAGGCACGAGCTCTTGCTCGGTCTCGGCGCGCACCGCCGCGGAGAACGCACCGAGCGGGATGCTCGTGAGCGTCGACAAAAGCGAGCTCGCGTCACCCGCGACGATCAAAAGGTGCCCGCGCGTCTCGAGGTCGAGGCCCTGCACGGTCACGACGTCGTCGACCGCGATGCGGGCGCCGCGCGCGACGAGGAGAGGGTCACTCATTCGAAGCCGTCCTCGTCGTAGGCGGTCGTGTCTTCGGTGCCGCGCTGCGAGAACTTGGCGGTGATGGCCCCGTCCTCGAAGAGCTCGGTGCGGGCGAGCGGCATCTCGGCTTCGTACACCATGAACGGCGCGAGCGCGCGCGCGACGTCGACGAGCGCTGGCGGCAGGAAGAACGGGTGCTCGGCGGCGGACGCCGAGAGCCCAAGCTGCTTCAATAGGAAGCCAAACAGCGAGTCGTCCTCGACGGGGAGCTCGAGGATGGCCGCGTCCTCGGGGGCGTCGCCGAGGCGACGAGCCTCCTCGAGCGCCTCGCGGAACCCACCGATCTTGTCGACGAGCTTGCGCTCGAGAGCCTGCTGTCCGGACCACACGCGGCCGCGCGCGACGGCGTCGACCTCGTCGATGGTGAGGTGTCGGCCGTCGCTCACGCGCGCGACGAAGAGATCGTAAAACTGCTTGACCTTCTTCGTGAGCTCCACGCGCTCGTCCTCGGTGAAGCCGCGGAAGAAGGTCTCCGCGTCGGCGCGCGGCGACGAGCGGAACGCGTCCGAGCCGACGCCGAGCTTCTCCATCAGGCCGGTCACGTCGACCTTGCCGTAGAAGATCCCGATCGAGCCGGTGAGCGTCGCGCGGTTCGCGAAGATCGGGCCGCCGCCGACCGCGACGTAGTAGCCGCCGCTCGCCGCCGCCGAGCCCATCGAGATGACGACGGGCTTCTTCTTCGCGGTGAGCTGGGCCTCCCTCAGGATGACGTCGGCCGCGAGCGAAGAGCCGCCGCCGGTCTCGACGCGGAAGACGACCGCTTTAACGCTGTCATCGTCACGCGCCTGCTTCAGCGCGCTCGCGATCGTACGCGACCCCGCGAGCTTGATCCCGATGATCGGGATGTACTCGCTCTCGCCGTCGACCATGTCGCCGTTCAAGTAGACGACCGCGATGCGCGAGTCGCGGCGCCACCGCTTCGGCGCGTCGGAGACGGGCAGGCTCTTTTGGATCGTGACGGGCCCGCCCATGACCTCCTCCATGAAGCGGCCGATCTCGTCGGGGTACACGAGCTCGTCGACGAGGCCCGCGTCGCGCGCCTCGCTCGCGAGGAACGGGCCGTGCGCGAGCGCGTCCTTCAGCTTGCCCGCGGGGATCTTCCGCCCGCCGCCGACGTCGTGCAGGTAGACCGACTCGTACTGATCGACGAGGTCCTGGTGATCGTCCGCCGACGTCGGGCTCGCGTGCGTCGCGGTGAGCTGCTCGGCCGCGCTCTTGTGCGCGCCGATGCGCACGAAGTCGGCCTTCACCCCGAGTTTGTCGAGCGTGCCGCCGAAGTAGAAATACCTCGACGAGAGGCCCGCGAACCGGAGCCCACCCGCGGGGTTCATCGCGATGCGATCGGCCTGCGAGCACACGAAGAGCGAGCGACCGCCCGCGTCCTCGAGGTGACACGCGACCTTCTTGCCGTGCGCGCGCAGCATGCGGAGCGCGTCGCCGAGCTCCTCGGCGTACGCGAGCGCCGCGGCGGGCTCGTCCTTCATCACGAGGACCACGCCGTCGACCTCGGGGTTCGTCGCGAGCCGATGCAGCCGTCGCAGGAGGTGCACGTGCCCGCGGACACCGGGCGTGTCGTTGATGTCGATGCGCACGACGCGCTTGCCGAACGGGATGCCCGGCTCGCGGTAGAGCCTGAGCGCAGCGCCCGCGTAGAACGCCTGGCCCGGATCGAGGCCGAGCCCGTTCGCCATGACGAGCCCACCCGAGAGCTGCGCCGGGCCGAAGTTCACGTCGAGCCCCGCGGTGACCGCGAACTCGGGATCCTTGTCGTTCGCCTCGAGCCAGCGCGCGTCGGCCCGCACGCGCCCGACGTACGGGATGTCGACGCCCGCGAGCGCGCGGACCTGCCCTTGCCCGAGCTGATCGTAGAAGCGCGCCTCGAGGCCGAGCTCGAACGAGCGCAGCCCCGCGATCGGACGCACCGCGACGCCTGCCTCCCACGAACGGTACGAGCCGAAGCGCTCGTCGCGACTCTGGGGCGCGTTGAGATCGCGCACGACGCCCGAGATGCTCACCCACTCCGCGGGCCGCCACGTCGCCGCGACCGTCGCCGAGAACTGCCCGTCGAGCTTCGCCGAGTCGCTGAGCGACCACGCGAAGCTCCCGCCGACAGCGAGCCAGTCGTCGATCCGACCGCCGCCGCTCCACCGAATCCACTGGTAAGGCTGGGAGAACGGCTGCGGTGCACCGTTCGGAGGGTCCATCAAATCCACCCGCAGCCCACCCCCGAGGAAGAAGAGCGGGGCCGCGAACTCGAGCGAATGTCCACGGATCGGGAGCGCCGCGCCCTCCGGCGTGTAGACCCAAGTCCACCGCAGCTCGGGCGCGGGGACGAACGCGAGGTTCGCTGGGTTCACCGCGGTCGCGGCCGCGTCGTCGGTCGACGCGATCCCCTTGCCTGGTGAAGGCAGAGGCTCGCTGATCGAGAGCGGAGGCTCGGCGCGTGCGCCGCCCGCGATCGCGAGCGGCAGGCCGAGCGCGACGAGGGCCGCGGCGAGGACGTGAGGCGATCGCCTCATTCGAAGAAGCCTCGAGCGCGCGCGACCGCTTCGATCTCGGGGCGCCGCCGCGCGAGCTCGTCGTTGTCTTTCACCGGCAAGAAGCGCGAGCTCGTGCCCTCGCGCGGGACCCGAAGGAAGCTCGGCTCGAGCGGCACGGTGATCTCCCCGAGCAGGCGCTCGAACTGGATCGCGGTGCGACCCGCGACCTTCTTCTCGACCTCGACGAACGTGAAGTCGAAGTGCTCCGCGCTCGCGAGCGACGCGGCCTCGACGAGGAAGGTGTTCGTGTTGAAGACGCGGATCGTCGCAGGGTCGAGCTCGAGCGGCAGGCGAAACTCCTCGGCGATGATGCGCCGACCGTTCCAGCGCACCGGGACGCCACCGCGATCGCTGCCGACTTTGTCGACGACCTCGACCATGAGCTTCGCGCCGCCCGCGCGGCATCGCTCGGCGTGCCAGCCGATGATCGCGGGGTCGAGCGTCGCGCCGAGGTTGTCGAGGTTCGCGAGGTAGACGAAGCCCTCGCCCTTGTTTTTGTCGAGGAAACGCTGGAGAAGCCCGCTCTTGCCGAGGGCCTCGGGCAGATCGCCGTGGCCCGTCGCATAGACGCTGTAGCCGTGATCGGGATCGTCCGCGGGCGCGTCCGCCTCGCGAAACAGGCGCCCGTCGGGGTCGAGCCGCAGCGCGACGCACTGCTCGAAGACCGCGAGGTGCTCACCATCATTTTTCGAACCCAGCGCCGCTTCGATCGGGCCGCGCGTGGCCTCGCTCGTCATGAGCCAGAGCGGCGGCTTGCGGCCCGCGAGGCGCTCGACCGCGCGCTGCTCCGCGAGGCGCAGCTCGAGGAAGGTCTTGCCGGGCAGCGCTTCGACGAGGGCCTTCACGACGCCGCCCATGCGCGTGGCCATCCCGCCCGCGAGCACGCAGAGCGCTACGTGCCCCGCGGCGAGGAGCTCGACGCCCGTCTTTCGCAGGGTTTCGTGCTCGGCGCTGCCCTCGGCGGGGAGCGACACCACGTCGCCGTCGGCGGGCGGCTCGACCCGCCCCGTGAGCCGGTTGCGCGCGTCGCGACCCTTGCCGATGGTCGAGGCCCACGCCGCGAGCCGATCGACGCGGAAGCCGCGCTCGTCGATGCGCGCGCGGAGCTGGGAGGGTAAAGTCGCGAGATCGTCGTCGAGGCTCATGGCTTCGAAAGAGAGAACGACCCGCGCAGATTGGCAAGCGAAGCTCACCGCGGAGCTCGCGGAGCGAGGCCCCGCGCGCCTGCCGGAGATCGTCCGCGCGGCGCTCGCGACGGCCGATCCAGTCGAGCTCGGCAACGTCTACGAGGCCCTGCTCGAACAAGGTGCGAAGCGGCGCGCGGCCGGCGCGTATTACACGCCGGACGAGCTCATCGACGCGGTGCTCACCGACGCGCTCGAGCCCCTCATCGCGCGCGCCCTCGAGGGCGCGACCCCGACCGCGCACGCCGAGGCCTTGCTCGCGATCCGCGTCGTCGATCCCGCGTGCGGCTCGGGGCGCTTCCTGCGCGCGGCCGCGACGAGCCTCGCGAGCGCTTACAGCCGCGTAACAAACCTCGCGCCCGAGCGCGCCCTCGCCGCGGTGCTCGCGTCCTGCATCCACGGCGTCGACGTCGACCCCGTCGCGACCGAGCTCGCGAGCGCCGCGCTCCTCCGCGACGTCGGCGCGCGCGACCGCGCGAAGCTCAGGCCCATCCTCGGCGCGCGCATCGTCGCCGCGAACGCGCTCGTCGCCGATTGGCCCGCGCTCTTCCCCGACGTGTTCGCTCGCGGCGGCTTCGATCTCGTCGTCGGCAACCCACCTTGGATCGCGCACGCGGGCCGCGCCGCGCAGCCCGTCGAGCCCAAGCTACGCGCGCACTTCCAACGAGAATATCGAGCCTTCGCCGGCTACCCGACGACCCACGGCATGTTCGTCGAGCGCGCAGCGTCACTCCTCCGCGAGGGCGGCCACCTCGGGCTCGTCATCCCGTCGTCGGTCTCGGAGCTCGGCGGCTATCGAGGCGCCCGCGCCGCGCACGACGCGCTCTGCGAGGTTCCGAACGAGCTCGACGACTTCGGTGAGGGTCGCTTCGCCGCGGTCACGCAGCCTTGCATGGCGCTCGTCTCGCGCCGCGTCGCTGGCGGTCGCACCGACGCACCTCACGGCTCGCCGTGGCCGATGAAGCGGCCCGATCTCGACGAGCGCGCGCGCCGCTTGCTCGCGCGGCTCTCGCTCTTGCCCACGCTCCCCGCCGAGACCTTCGGCGAGCGCGGTGTGCAGTCCGATCGCGCGATGCTCGAGCATTTCACCGAGGCCTCGGCGCCGACCGGCCGCTTCACGACGCCCATCCGCGAGGGCACCGACGTGCGCGAGTTCCAGCTCCTCGCGCCGCGCCTCCACGTCGACGCGCGCGCGCTCGGTTCTCGCATGCGCAGCGAAGACGAGTTCCGCGCGGTGCACGTCGTCGTGCGACAGACCGCGCGCTACCCGATCGCGAGCCTGAGCGACGGCCTCGCGTTTCGAAACTCGCTCCTCGCGGGCTTCGCGTCCGACGCCCTCCCCGCCGACGCCCTCGTCGCGCTCCTCAACTCAGCGCTCGTGCGCTGGCTCCACTTCACGCGGTTCCGCGACGCGCGCCAGCCGATCCTCCCGCAGGTGAAGATCACGCATCTTCGTTCGATCGTGATCCCCAGGGATTTTGTTGGGGTGTGCACCCTCCAGCTCGCGCGCGCCGGCAGCGCGATGAAGCACGCTGGCAGCGCTCCCACCGCGTCCGAGCGGCGCGCGCTCGACGACCTCGTCTTCGATCTCTACGGCCTCGACGAAGACGAGCGCGCGCTCGTGCGCACCTGGCACGAGCAGCCGGCGCGCCCGCGCCGCGGCCCCGAGTCGGTTACATCCGCGTAAACTCCCCCGACGGAGGCACCTACATGGCTGTAACTCATCTCGCGCGCGCCCTGCTCGCGCTCGTCGCGGCGATCCCGTTCTTCGCCGCTGCGTGCGACGACGGAGAGGTCGACTGCCGAGACAGCGCGGACTGCTCGACGTGCTGCGACGAGCGCTTCAGCGAGGGCGCGCTCGAGTTCCGCGCGCGCGCCGGCTGTCCCTGTGTGTCGCTCGGCTTCTGCGCCTCCGAGTGCGCTTCGGACGACGTCTGCGACAGCGACCCGAGCACGTGGTCGACCACGTGTTCGAACTGCATCGAGGACTTCGACGGTGCGAACTGCACCGCAGCGGGAGAAGCGCCAGCGCTCGACTGCTCGAGCGACACGGAGCTGCGCTGCTACGACTGGCAGCGCTGCACCGCGAGCTGCGGGTGACTCAGCGGTTGTGATCGAGTCGCGACGCCGACGCGCTCGGCAGCGGCTTGCCAGAGTGCCTTTGCTCGAGGTTCGTCTCTTTGAAGACGGGCGCGCTCGGCACCCCGAGATCTGCGGGCGTCCGCGGCATCACGTTGTTCGAGGGCGAATAGCGGAAGGGCGAGTTGCTCGGGATCGTGTTCGAGGTCGTCGCACGCATGAGGCCGCCGATCGCGGCGATCACCGTGAGAAAAAGCAGCGAGTTCGCACCCACGCGCGGCCGCGCGGCGTCGCGCTCAGGGGGTGGCTGAGGTGGGCGCTGCCGAGCCTTGCGACGAGCCATGCGGAACGCGAGGCCGCGACCCACGTGCGCCCAGAGCACGCGCAGGACGCCAGCGCGCGCTGGGATGCGCGGCAGCGGCCGCCCCTTCCGGTAGGGAGAATTCTCGCGAAGCATGACCTTCATTCTGACGCACGACTCGGCGCTCGTCAGACAGGTTCACGAGTTCGTGGCTCGATTGAAGCAACGTAGCGCGTAGCGCTCGAGGAGCTCGTCGGGGCTCGGCATCGCGCCGAAGAGAGCGGTGGCGCGGGCGGTCCATTGCCGGAGTTGCGTGCGAATCCACTCGTGGGGAAACGTGTAGACGGTGGCGAGCTGCGCTGGGGTCGGGCGGAGCTTCTGCAAATCGTAGAGGAGGCTGAGCACGGGCTCGCGCGCGACCGCCGCGTCGAGGAGTTGCGCTGCGTCTGCGAACGCGCCCTCCCCGAACCAACTCGGCCCGGGCGCGTGGCGCAACGCCTCACCGCGTTGCAGGTGAGCGAGAAAGGGCGTCGCTCGCAGGGACTCGACGACTCGGCCGACAGCGCGCGCGGCCTCGGGGCCGTCGTCGAGCAGCTGCGGCGGTCGCTGGAGCCTCTCCGCGACCTCTCGAGCGAGGTCCCACGTCGTCGCCGGCGCGCCACTGCAGAGTTCGTGCATGACCTTCACGGCGTGATCGAAGGCCCCTACCCATTGCACGACCACATCGCGCTCGGCGGGGGACGATGCGACGTTGGTCGCCTGCTCGAGGGTGAGGAGCGCATCGCCGAGTCGAAGCACGGGGAACGTCAGGCTCACCTCGCGCACCATCTGCCGCGTCCAATCGCCCTGCAGGCGGAGCACGGCGACGAGCCATCGAGCGCGCGTGTAGATCCCGACCTCGTTCATCGGCGTCGAGAAGACCTGCGACACCAGGCTCGCCGCCGAGCTCACGCCGTCGCGACGCTTACGATTCTGTAACAGAAGCGCCAGCACCGAGGCGCGCGCGACCCCGAGCTCGATGTGCTGGCGGATGCCGCGGGCGTCGAGGGCGCGGTTCAACTCGGCCTCCGCGGGGGTCTCGACCGAGGGCTCGAGGTTGTCCGGGTTGTCGTCGTCGGACCGCCCCGCGGCCCGATAGGGGCTCGCGAGATCGGCGCCGACCTTCTGCTCGAGGAGGTCGACGAGGCCGTCGAACGCCAGGTTCGCGGCGTCGCGCAGGCCCCTCACGACGCCGAGGAAGAGCGCGCGCGGCCAGCTCGGGGCGCGCTCGACGACGTGGCCCATCGCAGAGATCGCGAGTTGGCTGGCGCCGATCGGGTGGCGAAGGACCGCGATGGCAGCCGACGCGCGAAACGCGACCCCCGCGGGCGGGTAAACGTCAAAGGCCTTGACGATTTGTGCGCACACCTCGTGGCTCGCGAGCTCGAGCTCGGTCTGCTCTCGGTCGGCGGTGCGCTCGAGCTCTTTGATGTCGGCGGTCATCGTGACGAGGCGCCGAAAGAAGGACTCCTGCACCGCGCGCAGCTCCTGGTTCGCGCGCTCGAACTCGCTGGTCTCGCGCCTGAGCTCCGCCGAGGCCGCGCGGAAGGCGTCGTTGTCGAGCGCCCTCCACACGTGCGTCGCGAGCACCCCGGGTGACACGGGCGCCCAGCCCATGCGCTCGCTCTCGCCGAGCGCACCCTCCTCGCGTGCGGCGTCGAGGACCTCGATGAGCGGCCTATTGTCGAGACCCGGGATCCAAAGCTCCACGAGGTATTTCACGAGCGCTTCGAGCCGATCGCAGAGTCCGTCGCGGACCTTGTGCTCGTGGCCGAGCCCGGTCGCGACGTGAACCGCGATGACGAGCTCCGCGACCGACATCGCGATGAAGAGCGGCGGCAGCTCGACCGCGACCTTGCCCGCGGCGAGCCGAGCCGCGTGGTCGGCGAGCGACACTCGGCTGCGGGCCTCCGCGAGGTGGGCAAGGACAGCAGGAGAGCTGTGCAACGCCGCGCTCTCTTCGACGGCGCGCAGGTCACGCAGCGCGCGCCCCCGCGCCGCGTACGCATCGAGCGCCCCAGACGAGAGGAGCAGTCCTTCGGCGAGGCTTCGCATCGAGCGGAGTCTAACGCCGACCGACGAAGCTCCCGTGCTCGAGTCGTCAGTTGTCAGCCCTCAGTTCTCAGTTCCGAGCTCGGAGAAACAGCCTACTGAGCACCTCATCTGGACCCAACCACACTCCTCCGCGCCTCGACACCCCGATCTGCGACGGGTGGGTAACGTCGAATCAGCAAGTTGCTCAACCCGCGCATTGGGTCCGACCCCGGCCGGCACCCACCACTCGCTTTCGATTCAATCAGCCGGGTTATCCGCTCAAGAGGGAACTCCTCACCACTCCGTCTTGTTGCCCAATATGCCCAATATGGGAAAGGACGTGTCCTCGAGACGGATGACGACGCGAATAGGGGCTCTCATGTTTGGCGCATCGCTCGCGAAGAGTCTCCTCTTGGCCTGATTCTCAACTCGACAAGAGCGCTTCGCGCTGCTCTCTTCAAAGCGCGCGGACCTGCGTGCGGGCTCCGCTCATCCTGCTGCCTTTCAATCAAGCCCCGTGTCCTCGACGACATCTGTCCTCGACGGCAGGGGCTGCACGAATCCCCGTCTGAAGGCAAACGCTCGCGAGGCTGACAACAGAGTCATCTTCGCGGATGCGTCTGCGTCCCCGCGCGATCATTCGCTAACTACTTTGGAGAAACTGATGAGCCCACCGCGATTGAACCGCAATCGAGCTCTCCTCTTCGGCCCGCTCCTCGCATTGCCGTTCTTTGCCTGCGACGCCGGCCCCTCATCCAACGACCCCGACTCTACCAACCAATCCGAACAAGCCATAACCGATCAATGCCGCGCGGTCACGCTGACGGCCTCTCGCAGTTATCAGCCTGCCCATTGGGACGACGCGATCATCGATCTGTCGCCCTCCCTGCGCTTCGCCATCCCGACGGAGCTGGAGGTCACGACGGGCAACGCCGGTAAGAGGTTCGCGCGCCTCATCATCAAGCACCCGGATGGGAGCAAGACACGCTGTCGTTATCAGGGTAACGCCAAGAAGACGAAGAATAGCGGCTCCACGGGCGGCGATCTCTATGTCTTCTCCGACTGTCAGGACGGTTCGCTGGCTGGCGACATCGTCGAGGCTACGCGGGTCAAGCTCCGCGTCCAGGCTGGCGAGCGAAAGTCCGGGACGACCACCGCGACAGTCACACTGACAGAAGAGGAACCGTGCACTGGCGGTGGCGGCAATGGCGGCGGCGGCACCGGCGGCCTGCCCAACACGGGCGGCAATTCCAGCACGGGTGGCGGCTCGACCACCGGTGGCGCTCCTCCGGTCGGCGGCTCGGCCGGCACGGGAGCCTCCACGGGCGCCTCGACCTCGGGAACAGGTGGCTCGACCTCAGGTACTGGCGGGGCAGGCGGCGGTGGCGGCGGCCCGGTGGATCTCTGCGCGCCCGAGCTCGTCGATGACGGTGACGCGTGCACCATCGAACGCAGCTGCGATCCAATTACAGGTCACGTCGAGCGTACGGTGTGCACAGCGCTCGACCCGACGGTCGCGACAACGATGAAGTCGGCGCTCGGCTTCCTGTATGAGGGCGCGAACCCCCTTCAACAGGGCGTCGCCCCCGACACAATTGAAGAGGCGCGCGCGGCTGGCCTCATGGGCTATGTCTCTTTGCCCGACGGCTCCCCCGCACAGGGCGCGCGAATCACCGTGCTCGACCACCCCGAGCTTGGCTCGACCCACACCGATCTGACTGGACACTACGTCATGGCGGTCAACGGGGGCGCAGCGCTCACGATGAACATCGAGCTCGACGGCTATCTGTCGGCCCAGCGAACGGCGCCCGCGGACTGGCAGAGCTACGCCCAGATGGACGACGCGATCCTCGTCGCGACCGACCCCAACGCGACCGTCATCGACCTCTCGGGCGGCTCGGCCCTCACCGTCGCGACGGGCACACAGACCGCGGACGACCGCGGGATGCGCCAGGGCGTGCTCATGGTCCCGCCCGGCACCAATGGCTCGCTCCAGTTCGCCGACGGGTCGACCGAGGCTCTGGACGCGATGACCTTGCACATCACCGAATACACAGTAGGGCCCGATGGCCCCGCGCGGATGCCCGGCAAGCTCCCCGAGACAAGCATCTATACGTACGCCGTCGAATTCTCCACCGATGAGGCCGAGGACGCAGGCGCGACTGGCGTCGTGTTCGACGCCCCAGTCCCCTACTTCGTCGAGAACTTCCGTGACATTCCTGTAGGCTTGGCGGTCCCCGTCGGCCACTACGACAGGGGGCGTGGCGTTTGGGTTCCAGATGAGGACGGCGTCGTCATCGCCATCACCGGCATCACGAACGGCGTGGCCGACATCGACTTTACGGGCGACGGCGCCGCCGACCTCAGCCAAGACCTCACCGACATCGGCCTCACGCCCACAGTCCGGGCCGAGCTCGCGTCGCGCTACGCCGTGGGCAGTGAGCTCTGGTATGCGCCGCTCAAGCACTTCTCACCGGCCGACCTGAACTACGGCAAGCGCATCCCCGACCCGAAGCGCGTTCCGCCCGCGGTTGCTGAGGACGCCCAAACGGATTGTTCCGTCGAGGAAGAAGGCTCGATCCTCGAGTGCGACAACCAATTCTTGGGTGAGTCGGTGCCTGTAGCGGGCACCCCCTTCTCGCTCGATTATCGCAGCAACCGCGTCGCAGGCGGCGCCGGGCGGCGCGTGACCGTGGCCCTCACCGACTCCGCTCCGCCGACCACGGCGCTTGCGATCAACGCGCGCCTCTTGGTGGCGGGCCGCGTGATTGAACAGACCGTCCAGTGTCCCTGCGCCGCGAACATGAGCGCGACCCTCGAGTGGGATGGCGCCGATGCCTTCGGCCGCACGGTCACGGGCTCGCAGCCCGCCCAGATCGAGGTCGGCTACGTCTACGAGGCCTTCGAGTCTGCTACGAAATACAAACGCCTGGCCCGCACGTTTGCAGCGTTCACGAACGAGTTCACGGTCATCAATGGGACGCAGGGCGCCCCGTGGACCCTCGAGCTCACCAATCGCAAACGCGTCGATCTCGACAACTGGTCGAACGGCGCGCAGGGTCTCGGCGGCTTCTCCCTGAGCGGGGTTCACGCCTACGATCCTGTCAGCGGTACCCTCTGGCGTGGCGACGGCACGCGCCGCCACCAAGACTACCAGAACGTCATCCACGGCATAATGGAGCGTCCCACGACAGGTATCTTCGATGTGGCCCCGCTCCCCAACGGCGACGTGCTCTATTACTCCGGCTCACAGCTCTTCGAGCGTCAGCCCGACGGCACGACGACCCAGGTCGCTGGGCGCGCAACCCCAAGCGCTACTTGCCAAAACGGTGAGGGCATCCCCGCTATTGGAGCTTGTGCGGCGGCTTCGGGGCTCAGCTTGCTCACGCCAGCACCGGACGGCAGCATTTACGCGCTCAGCGGGCAGAGCTCACGCATCATCCGTATCGCCCCCGACGGGATGCTCTCTTTCGTTGCCGGCACAGGCACCGCCGGCTCCACCGGAGACGGCGGGCTCGCGCGCTCGGCCAATATCCGTCCCACGGCGATGGCGCTGTCCGCGGACGGCTCGCTCTTCATCGGTGAGACAGCGCGCGTGCGGCGCATCAGCACCGACGGCTACATCAACACGGTAGTCGGCGGCGGCACCGTCAATGGGGACGGTATACCAGCCAATCAAGTCAGCATCACGAGCGCCATCAACGCGCTCGCGTTCGGCCCCGACGACTCGCTGTATCTCCTGCACGACGCAGCGGATGGACTCTCACGCCTGCGGCGCGTGCCGCCGACGGGCATCATCGAGACCATCGCTGGGGCTTCACCTCAACAAGGCGGCGAGGGCATCTTCGCCCTGCACGCACGCATGTCCCGAGCAAACCAGCTCGCCATCGGCGGAGACGGGGTCATTTACCTGAGCGATGTGCTGCCAGCACTCCAAAACCGAGTGATCCGCGCCATCACCCCCGACGGTCGCATCCGCACGGTGGCGGGCGCCGCGACGTGCACGGACTGCCCTGTCACAGGCAACGCGTACGCCGCCTCGCTGCCGACGGTGCGGTCGATGCGCATGGGTCCCGACGGCTACCTCGTCTTTCACGACATCGACGCGATGCTGCGCCTCTCTGCGAACCTGCCCAAGTTCGTCGACCAAACCTTCGCGATCGCGGAGACCGACGGTCGAACTGCGTACATCTTCGATCAACAGGGCAGGCACCTGTCGACCCTCGACACCGAGACAGGCCGCACGCTGCTCTCCATCGACTACGACGCGTTCGGGCAGCTCTCGAGCGTCACCGATCAAGACGGTCTCACCACCACCATCGAGCGCGACAACACGGGTGCACCCATCGCCATCGTCGCTCCGTTCGGCCAGCGCACCACGCTGTCCCTCGACACAGACGGCAGGCTCGCACAAATCGCGGACCCGTCGGCCGCGACCTGGCAAGCCCAATATCAATCCGACGGTCTCATGACCTCCTGGACTAGCCGCACGGGTCACACGACGACCTTCGACTGGGACGCGGGCGGGCGCCTCATAGCACACACCAACCCCGCGGGCGGCGAGCTGACCTTCAGCCGTGTAACCAACGGCACCGCACAGACTGTCACGCAAACCACACCCCTCGGCAGGACCAAGCAATACACCCTCGCGCGGACCCCCACCGGCGCGGAGGACCGGTCGCTGACAGCCCCGTCAGGGCTCGTCACCACCACCTCACGCCGGGCCGACAACCAGCTCACGCTCACAGCGCCCGACGGCACCCGAATCGTGCGCCAGACCAAGCCCGACCCCAGGTTCGCGATGCAAGCGCCCTACGTGAGCAGCGTCACTGAGACCCTGCCGTCGTCCGCGTCCCGCACCGTGACCGCCAATCGCCAGATCACCCTCGCCGACCCCACCGACCCGTTCTCGCTCCTCACCAGGACCGAGACGACCACCATCGGCACAAGGACATGGAGTACCGTGTACAACGCGACGACGCGCACCGAGACGACGGCCTCACCCACGGGGCGGATCTCGGTGGTAACCTATGACCAAGAAGGGCGCCCGATCCTCATGGAGTCCCCCGACACGCTCCCTGTTTCCCTCGTCTACGACGGCTTCGGCCGCGTCGTGTCGACGACCCAGGGCACGCGCGTCACGACCCACACCTACGGTGCAGACGGCCTCGTCGCCTCGATCACTGACCCGCTCAATCAGACCACCAGCTACACGCGCGACCCGATCGGCCGCATCCTGACGGACAGACGGCCTGACAGCGCCGTCACTGAGACCTTGTGGACCGCCGACGGCCAGCTCGCCGCGCTGACCCCTCCCGGCGCCCAAGAGCACGCGATGACCTACAACGTCTTCGACTTGCTCGCGTCCTACCAGCCGCCCACGATCGGCAGCGCCGGGCCTACGACCTACAATTACAACCTCGAAAAGCAGCTGACCTCGGTGGTCGAGCCGGGCAACACCCCAATCGACTACGTCTACGACTCCGCGGGCCGGCTCGCGTCGACGACGTTCCCGAGCGGGACTATCACTTACGGCTATAACGCGACCAGCGGCCGACTCACGACCCTCTCGGGCCCCGCCGGCGAGACGCTGACTCGCGTGTACGACGGCCGCCTGCTCAAGAGCACCACGTGGAGCGGGCCGGTCGCAGGCACGGTCGCACGCACGTATGACACCGCGTTCCGGCTCTCGAACGAGACCGTCAACGGCAGCTGGGGCGCGCCCTACACCTATGATCCGGATGACCTCCTGACGGCAGCCGGCAACCTCACCATCAGCCGCGACCCTGAGAGCGGCCGCGTCGACGGCGCAACCGCGGGCCTAGTCACCGACAGCTACAGCTATTCGGGATATGGCGAGCTCACGACGCACACAGCCTCACTGAGCGGGCCCACGCTCCTCTCCTGGAGTTACAACCGAGACGACCTCGGCCGGATCACCCGAATCACCGAGAGCAACGGCACGACGGTCTACGCCAGGGACTTCGAATACGACCCCGCAGGCCGCCTCATCTCCGTCACCGAAGACGGCGAGCTCGTCGAGGCCTATTCCTACGACGCCAATGGCAACCGCCTCTCGACCCTGAATTCGGCCGGCGTCTTCCAAGCGACCTACGACGCCCAAGACCGCATCCAGTCGTTCGGCGACGTCGAATACACCTTCACGCCCAATGGCAACCTCGCCCTCCGCCGCGACACCGCAAACAACGCTGTAACCACCTACGACTACGACGCCCTCGGCAACCTGCGCACGGTGGGCCTCCCCAACGGCGACGTCCTCGAGTACCTCGTCGACGCCCAGGGCCGCCGCGTCGGCAAGGCGCGCAATGGCGTGCTCGAGCAGGGCTGGCTCTGGCGCGGACAGCTCCAACCCATCGCCCAGCTCGACGGCAGCGGCAACGTCGTCGCGCGCTTCGTCTACGCCGGCCAGAGCAACGTGCCCGAGCTCATCGTAACGGCCAGCGCGACCTACCGCCTTGTCAAAGACCACATCGGCAGCGTCCGCATGGTCGTGGACACGGCGACCGGCGACTTGGTGCAAGAGCTCCAATACGACGCGTGGGGCCGCGTGCTCGTGGATACCAATCCGGGGCTCCAGCCGTTTGGGTACGCGGGTGGTCTCTATGATGTGGAGACTGGGTTGGTGAGGTTTGGGGCGCGGGACTATGACGCGGAGATCGGGCGGTGGACCGCGAAGGATCCCGTGCGGTTTGAGGGTGGGAGCAACCTCTATCTGTATGCGGATGGGGATCCGGCGAACAAGGTCGATCGGACCGGGCGAGAGGCGCTGGTGCTTGCGCAGCCGATCGTTGCTGAGACGTGGGAGGACATCAAACAACACATCGAAACAATGGGTAGCGGCGGAGGAAAGGCTGAGCCGGACGGGGGAACGGAGGCTCAACCCGGTAGTGTCGAGCCCGACCCGGACCCGTCGGAAGGATTGGCGTTCGCTCCTGGCCCCTTGCTGGTGGCGACTGAACTCGCTTGGGGGCCTATGGCGATTTGCGCGGGATTGCTTTTTCTAAAGGGCGACGTCGCCGCGAACCCCTATCGACCAAATCCGCCGGCACCTCCACCTCTTCCACCGGGCGCTCAGAGATGTTGGAGCAGCCACTCCAGCTGGATCGGCTGCTCACATTGCTGCAGATCTATTTGCGTGGGTCAACCACGTGACTTGGCGTGTGCAGCCGAGTGTCGCGACACTTACTGTTCAGGGAAGCCATGACGCGGCGCCTTATTGGTCCGCTGACGAGACTGGGTATACCGATCGGCAGCGTGCTCGCGGTGTTGGCAGAAGAGGACCCCCGATTTCGACCAGGCGCAGACGCTCTCGCTATTGGAACGACCGTCCTCGCGGCTGTGTTCGCGTGCCCAGGGGTTTTCGATGTCACGTGGACGGAGACAATTCGGCGGGGAGAGGAGACTGGGACTTTGGAGTCCTGTCTCGTCGATCTTGGTCAATACGACCGGGCTCTGGGCTTCGCAGCAAGGACAGACGAGGAGCATCAGCGTCTGGCGCTGCTGGCGTCCCTGTGGGTGCTTCTTCGGAATGACGTGCTACTGTCCACAGCGCTGGAGACAGCGCTGCTCTCTGCGGGTGTGGAGAGAACAGCTGCAAGGGAGGCGTACGACATGCTCTCCAACGGACGATCGTTCGCGGGCACGTTGACTGCATTCTTTCAGCTGGGTCCTTCCTTGGAGCGCCTGATTGCGAGCGCCTGGCTGCTTGGACGGGATGGATTCGTTCAGGCCCTCGGCTGCCTATTGGCTGACTGGGTTCCAGAGTTCGAGCCGACGGATTAACCTTAACTAGCACGCTCGGTACTCCGTCAGCGATCTCAGGGCTGACGAGCCCCGCTCGAGTCACTCGAGGATGCCGCCCAAGTCCTCGCCCCAGCGAGGGCGAGGCGCGGGCTTGGGCTTATGCCATTGTTCGTCGAAGCACTGCAAGCAAACCCTCAGCGAATGGACCGCTCAAGCCGCGGCGCGGAGCTCGAGCGCGGCGCGGCCAGCAGCAGAGGTGACGAGCTGGATAGGCTCGTATCTCTGGCTCGTGCTCGAGTCTGTCAGTTGTGGCGTTATCCGGTATCTGGAAGCGGAGGGCCGTAGCTGGGGCGGCCACTCTCGCTCGACCAGCACGTCGATGCGCCGCCTGCCCGCGAGTGTCACGTGCGGGCGTACCTGGTTGACGTCGCTGCCGCCACGCGATTCACTAGGACTCTGATGTTGGCCCCCACACCGGCGCGCGCACAACGAGCACGGCTTGGAGGTGGGTGGACGAGCGAAGCGAGGCCGGGGGAGCCACCCCCAACAGCGACCGGCGACCTGGTGCAAGAGCTCCAATACGACGCGTGGGGCCGCGTGCTCGTGGACACCAATCCGGGGTTTCAGCCGTTTGGCTACGCGGGCGGGCTCTATGATCCGGAGACTGGGTTGGTGCGGTTTGGAGCTCGCGACTACGACGCGGAGATCGGCCGGTGGATTGCGAAGGATCCGGTGAGGTTCGAGGGTGGAGCGAACTTGTATCTGTATGCGGATGGGGACCCCCTCAATCACTCTGATGCGCCCGGCGACTCTGCTCGGCCAATCGAAACCTCATTGAGACTACATACGCTCCGGTCGATGAGCAGACGTGCAGCGAGCCGCTTTCCGTGGATCTGCACAAGGTCTTCGAATGTGACGACATGAACGCCCATGACGCGTGCGTCAGAGGATGTATATGGTCTTTCTATAACACATGCATGCCAGCTCACCTTGGTGAAGACGCTTGCATGGAGAGCCTTCGAGAATGCGCAATTAATTGTTGGTGGCAGTACCACTGTCACTATCTGGACCACCCGAAGCTCTGAGGTTCGCATGAATTCCAAGCTGACCGCGACAGGACTGGGGCTATTCTTCGTGCTCGGTTGCGGAAGCAGCGCCATCTGCGAACCCGCATCTCCAAACACCGAGCAACAAAGAGAAGTCGGCGTTTTGCGACCGGAGGACTTTCGCCGTAAGTCGACGGTTCACGCCACTGCTCGCATGCAATCAGCGGAGCAGTTGATGCGAGTTGGGAGGTATTCGGAGGCTCTTGATATTCTTCTCTGGTGTCTCGTTCACGGCCCCCAAGAAGACCCCGCGTTCATCGGCGTGTGGGGCGGCAAACTGCCTGCGCTATTTGGCGAGTTGGC
Organism: Polyangiaceae bacterium; assembly: GCA_046351325.1. GTDB lineage: Bacteria > Myxococcota_A > Polyangia > Polyangiales > Polyangiaceae > Xiheicaenibacterium. The sequence continues at coordinate 469,466 of JAXLYR010000005.1, forward strand.
GCACCTATATCCCCCGGCTCAAAAGGAACTCCTACACCAACGTGACGAACTGGAGAGACGCATCCGAAACCTAACCGTTAGGGAGTATCCAGTATATTCGATCTACGCCGGAATAAACAGGGCATTGGACAAAAACGAGCGAACGCTGGACTTGTTTGTTGCTCTGGCGGAGCCTGGAGAGGACCCTAGGACTTCTCCGTTGAGAGAATTCTTCCCGGTCGTCCTTGAGTCGCTGCTCGAGGCAGATCGATTCGACATCGTCGCGCATTGGGCGGACTTGACTCTTGACGACCTTGCGCAGGCAAGGAGCATCCCAGACGACGGGACCGATGCGATGCACGGTGCCCGTCTATCCTTTGAGAAATCCGCAATGAGGTCTGCCGGGCTCGCGTATCGTGCACTATTGCAGGAATCCTCAGAATTGGCTGGGCGCCGATTCGCCGCGCAAGCAATAGCCATTTCGGGGTCCGTCTCCGTCGCAAATACGCTTGTCGCGGTTGCTGTCGAGCGTTGCCACGTTGTCGAGGCCGAGAGGTTGCGAGAGTTGGCTCGGATCCTTCTACCTGATTCCGAGTGGCAATTGCTCATGACAATTTCGGCACCTGGGTGCTAATGAAGAGAAGCCTCGGGCAGTGCTCATTGGAGGGTTGGAGGGTCGATCTTCATCGCTTTTTGGGAGGGCGAGCGGGAAGTCTGACGAATGCCAGTCATCCAAAGCCAGCCACACGTTCCAGTCACCAAGAGGCCACCCCCTCCAGCCGCGCGCAGTGAGCACGCGGCGGTGTGGGGCACCTTGACGTCCTCACGCCCCTCGCGATTCACTATGACGCTGATGTTCGCCCCCGCACCGTCGCGCGCGCAACGAGCACGGCTTGGAGGTGGGTGGACGAGCGAAGCGAGGCCGGGGGAGGCACCCCCAATGGCGAGCTCGACGCCACGGCTCGCTGAGCGGGCCCACGCTCCTCTCCTGGAGTTACAACCGAGACGACCTCGGCCGGATCGCCAATCACAGAGCAACGGCACGACGGTCTACGCCAGGATTCCGCATACGACCCCGCGGGCCGCCCCATTCCGTCACCGAGGACGGCGAGCTCGTCGAGGCCTATTCCTACGACGCCAATGGCAACCGCCTCTCAACCCTCAATTCGGCCGGCGTCTTCCAAGCGACCTACGACGCGCAGGATCGCATCCAGTCGTTCGGCGACGTCGAATATATCTTCACGCCCAATGGCAACCTCGCCCTCCGCCGCGACACGACGAACAACACTGTAACCACCTACGACTACGACGCGCTCGGCAACCTGCGCACCGTCGGCCTCCCCAACGGCGATGTCCTCGAGTACCTCGTCGACGCCCAGGGGCGCCGCGTCGGCAAGGCACGCAACGGCGTGCTCGAGCAGGGCTGGCTCTGGCGCGGACAGCCCAACCACCAGCTCGACGGCAGCGGCAACGTCGTCGCGCGCTTCGTCTACGCCGGCCAGAGCAACGTGCCCGAGCTCGTCGTCACGGCCAGCGCGACCTACCGACTTGTCAAAGACCACCTCGGCAGCGTCCGCATGGTCGTCGACACGGCGACCGGCGAATTGGTGCAAGAGCTCCAATACGACGCCTGGGGCCGCGTGCTCGTAGATACCAATCCGGGGTTTCAGCCGTTTGGGTACGCGGGTGGGCTCTATGATGCGGAGACTGGGTTGGTGAGGTTTGGGGCGCGGGACTACGACGCCGAGATCGGGCGGTGGACCGCGAAGGATCCCGTGCGGTTTGAGGGCGGCGAGAATCTGTATCTGTATGCGGATGGGGATCCCGCGAACAAGGTCGATTCTAGTGGCAGGTTTGCTATCTTCATCCCCGTCATTGCTGAGGCTCTGGGGAAGTAGCGCTCGTGACCGCAGCCGTGCTCGTGACAGCCGCCCTTGTGGCAAGGCGACGGAAAGCCCGACCATTGCGACGTCGGTGTTGCAGAGGATGACTGGACAGCTGCCAGGGCAGGGTCAAACTTTTCGGACTATTCCCTCTGCTGTCGTGCCCAATGCAGCTATCACGGCGAATCGTCCGAACCTCCTTCAATGCCGCACCCATACACATCGACGCCCGAGGAGATTAGCTGGCAAGCGGAGTTGGATGCCTTTAACTGCTACATGGCGTGCATCGAGGCCTATTGGGATTATGAGTGATATCGTGCGAAGATCTATTCAAGCTGCTCGGGAGCAGCTCGTCGAAGATCGCTCGAATGGTCGCGACGGCTCGCTCCCACATAGCTGATGGCAGGGCCGCTGCGACCGAGGACCTGACGCTGCTCTCGGAGATGCATCAGTTTGCCGTCCGGCGGGCCGAGCGCGACTCTTTGCTCGCCATTGAGCAGTTGGGCGCCGAAGAAGCGCGAAGATGTTGAACAGCGGATCCCAGGCACTTCGCTGGGCCTCGCATGCAGCCTTGTCGCTCGCGCTCTTGGGCCGCCTGAGAGCGCGTGGGACATGTTGGCACCCCTGATGCTGCTGGAGAGGCCGACGACATCCCAGAGATCAATGGCATTGGGTCCTCAATCACGTGTGCCTTGCTGGTCGAGCTTCGAGAGTTTGGCGCGGCCTTGCCCGTTGTCGGGCCTGAGGACTGGGCGCAGCGACGTGGGCGCCGTGCCTTCGAGGCGGAGTATTTCTGGCGCGCTCGTGGGCGTGAAGCAGTGTTGGAAGCCCGAGAGCGGATTGGAGGACTTCTCTTGTACGCGGAGAGTCACGCAAAGGGCAAGCGCGCGCGCATTCGCCGAGGAAACAGCTTGCTCAGCGAGTGCGAAGGCCAGTGAGCGGGTTGGGCTCCTCGCGGTTATTAGCGGGTGGGAATCTCAGCTCAGCCGCGACCCCGAGGCGGCCGCGTCGACGGCGCGACCGCGGGCCTCGTCACGGACAGCTACAGCTATTCGGGATACGGCGAGCTCACGACTCACACGGCGAGCCTCTCAGGGCCCACGCTCCTCTCCTGGAGCTACAACCGAGACGACCTCGGCCGCATCACACGCGTAACCGAGAGCAACGGCGACGGTCTACGCCAGGGATTTCGCATACGACCCCGCGGGCCGCCTCATCTCCGTCACCGAGGACGGCGAGCTCGTCGAGGCCTATTCCTATGACGCCAACGGCAACCGGCTCTCCACCCTGAATTCCGCCGGCGTCTTCCAAGCGACGTACGACGCCCAGGACCGCATCCAGTCGTTCGGCGACGTCGAATACACCTTCACGCCCAATGGCGACCTCGCCCTCCGCCGCGACACCACGAACAACGCTGTAACCACCTACGACTACGACGCGCTCGGCAACCTGCGCACCGTCGGCCTCCCCAACGGCGATGTCCTCGAGTACCTCGTCGACGCCCAGAGCCGCCGCATCGGCAAGGCACGCAACGGCGTGCTCGAACAGGGCTGGCTCTGGCGCGGACAGCTCCAACCCATCGCCCAGCTCGACGGCAGCGGCAACGTCGTCGCGCGCTTCGTCTACGCCGGCCAGAGCAACGTGCCCGAGCTCGTCGTAACGGCCAGCGCGACCTACCGCCTTGTCAAAGACCACCTCGGCAGCGTCCGCATGGTCGTCGACACGGCGACAGGTGAGCTCGTGCAGGAGCTCCAGTACGACGCGTGGGGCCGCGTGCTCGTGGATACCAATCCAGGGTTTCAGCCGTTTGGCTACGCGGGCGGGATCTATGACGCGGAGACTGGGTTGGTGCGGTTTGGAGCTCGCGACTACGACGCGGAGATCGGCCGGTGGACCGCGAAGGATCCCGTGCGGTTTGAGGGTGGGAGCAACTTCTACGAATACGCCGCCAGCAATCCAGTCGACCTTACCGACCCGACCGGACTTGACGTAGGGGGGCTCTCCCCAATGCAGCGAGAGAGACTCGAACGCGGCCTACCCCCGGACGGCGGGGATGACGGCGCATCAAGTGAGAGTGCGGACCCATCCAATTCTGGACCAACCGTCTGGGACATTCCGGGAGTTTTTCCTCATCCGATTTTCGGGTTCCCGGTGTTCATTCCGGGTTGGATGATCCTCGGTGGATTGGAGGGGTGCGACGGTGACTTCAGTGTAAGAAGCGCTCCAACGGTCATACCCGGCTGTGAACCCAACTCAACAGACCGCATTGCGGGCTGCAAAGAGCAGATCGACAGCTGCAATGAGCGCACTCAGCACAAGAAAGAAAAATGCTGTGAGGACGAAGGAGACAAGTGCAAGCAATGCTTGACATCCGCAAATACTGCAGCTTCGGGACCCTGTGGGTAGTGAGCCACCTCGCATTGGGTCTCTTGGGTGCGGCAGGGTGCGCACCAGCACCGGGTTCCTATGCCTTGTCGGTGACCCGGCCAACTCGCATCAACGAATGCTCGGTGAAGCTCGCAAACCAGTACAGAGATCTTCTTGACGTCCAAGTTGCCTGTGATGCACCTGCCGCGTCGATTGGAAATGTGGATTGGTGGGGGCCTGGGGCCGCTCCGGGCTTCTTTTCCGTTGGGAAGGGGGATTGCTTCGCTCTTAGAACCCACTATTACTGCGTTACAAGTCTGTCCCCACCGATCGTAACCTTGACCTACCAGGTGCCGAGAGAAGACGTAACCGGGGTACTCTCGCGAGTCGAGTAGGTCCACGGGGTGGTCCGTCAGCGATCTCAGGACCGCCAGGAGGGGACTTAATCGAACCCTCCAACCCTCCAATGAGCCCCGCTCGAGTCAGTGAAGAAGCCGCCCAAGCCCCTCGCTCCAGCGAGGGGACACGGTACTCCGTCAGCGATCTCAGGCCGGCCAAAGCGATAAGATCGAGCCCGCCAACCCTCCAATGAGCCCTGCTCGAGTCACTCGAGATGCCGCCCAAGTCCTCGCCCCAGCGAGGGCGAGGCGCGGGCCAGTCGCTCGCTGGCAGTCTCGTTCGAGGATCGAGCCAGAACTCAATGCAGAGGACGCACCCCTGCCTTTGGGTTACGCCGTTGTTCGTCGAAGCACTGCAAGCCAACGCTCAGCGAATGGTCCGTTCAGGCCGCGGCGCGGAGCTGGGACACGGCTCAAGATGTGCGACCGAAGCAGCGGATGATCAAGGAAGTCTGACGAATGCCAGTCATCCAAAGCCAGCCACTACGTTCCAGTCACCAAGAGGCCACCCCCTCCAGCCGCGCGCAGTGAGCACGCGGCGGTGTGGGGCACCTTGACGTCCCAACGCCCCTCGCGATTCACTATGACTCTGATGTTCGCCCCCCTCACCGTCGCGCGCGCAACGAGCACGGCTTGGAGGTGGGTGGACGAGCGAAGCGAGGCCGGGGGAGGCACCCCCAATGGCGAGCTCACGACGCACACGGCCTCGCTGAGCGGGCCCACGCTCCTCTCCTGGAGTTACAACCGAGACGACCTCGGCCGGATCACCCGAATCACGGAGAGCAACGGCACGACGGTCTACGCCAGGGATTTCGCATACGACCCCGCGGGCCGCCTCATCTCCGTCACCGAGGACGGCGAGCTCGTCGAGGCCTATTCCTACGACGCCAATGGCAACCGCCTCTCAACCCTCAATTCGGCCGGCGTCTTCCAAGCGACCTACGACGCGCAGGATCGCATCCAGTCGTTCGGCGACGTCGAATATATCTTCACGCCCAATGGCAACCTCGCCCTCCGCCGCGACACGACGAACAACACTGTAACCACCTACGACTACGACGCGCTCGGCAACCTGCGCACCGTCGGCCTCCCCAACGGCGATGTCCTCGAGTACCTCGTCGACGCCCAGGGGCGCCGCGTCGGCAAGGCACGCAACGGCGTGCTCGAGCAGGGCTGGCTCTGGCGCGGACAGCTCCAACCCATCGCCCAGCTCGACGGCAGCGGCAACGTCGTCGCGCGCTTCGTCTACGCCGGCCAAAGCAACGTGCCCGAGCTCGTCGTAACGGCCGGCGCGACCTACCGACTTGTCAAGGACCACCTCGGCAGCGTCCGCATGGTCGTGGACACCGCGACGGGCGAGCTCGTCCAAGAGCTCCAGTACGATGCGTGGGGCCGCGTGCTCGTGGACACCAATCCGGGATTCCAGCCGTTTGGGTATGCCGGCGGTTTCTATGACGCCGAGACCGGGTTGGTGAGGTTTGGGGCGCGGGACTACGACGCGGAGATCGGGCGGTGGACCGCGAAGGATCCAATTGGATTCGGCGGGACGACAAATCGCTACGAGTACGCGCGATCGCGGCCAACATTCGCGCGTGATCCGCTAGGTCTGCAGGACGCCGCGACCGTCGACGAGGTCATCCAATACCTTCCGTTCGTGTTGCCAACCATTGGCCCCGTGTTGTCCGCGATTGGCGGAGCATGTGTGGAGGCTGCGCCGTATGCAGCGGCAGCCGCTGCGGTGGCTATCGCTGGGTACGAGGCGTACGAATTGGCTAACGAATGGGATACGACAACACTTGTCGATGCGGTGGAGGCTGACGTTGGGGCGGTATGCGTGGAAGTACAGGTTTGTGGTCCGCTGGACCCGCCGTTGGATCGGGACGAATGCGTCAGGGACTGCGGCTGGGCGCATTTGATTGGGATGCTCTCAGAGCGGGGCTACCAGAATTGCGTCGAAATGTGTCTCAGTAGTCCACCGGGAGGGCCTCCGAATTGAGCAGCTTTCACGAACAAACGGTCATTGAGATACTCGAGGGCACACTTGCGGATAGCGCCAACCGATTCGTTCGCATCGCGTTCTGCGAACGGGATTGTGTACCGTGGATTGTTCCAAAACAAAGCGACTCGTCACGTGGTGGGCTTTGGCACGCAGTGCTAGCCCTGCTTTCGGGGTCTTCGGAGACAGTTGTCTTCTTGCCTGAAGGGTGTGTTATTGTCGCAACTCTTTCGGATAGAGCGGCAATTGTAGGTGAAATTCGCGAGGTCAACAAGTATGGGGTTGCAGCGGTTGTCCTGCGTGGGGCCGCATCCGAGATCCGGTCACGGGCCCATGTTGGGGAGCGCTAAAATCTACCGTTCCAAGCGCCCTGTGTGGCGCGGGCAAATGAATATGGTCGCTCGAACTCAACCGAGTGTCGTCAAATCCCCGGGCTGTCTGGTTGCAGCCACGGATAGCGCAAGAGTCATCGGATGCATTGACGGGGATACCTGGATTTCAGGTGCGCGCTCCGAGAGATTGATGACAACTGGCGTCTTCGCGCTTGGCTATGTTGACCCAAACTCGGCCCGAACAGCAGGACAATAGGAATTCGTTTGCCCGAGGCTGCAGCCTTGGGGTAGTTGAGGCATGCAGGCGTGAAATTCCTCGAGGCTCAGAGGCGCGGCTGCAAGCTTGTGCCCATCTCTCACAGATGTGCAGCGGTTCGATGCGGATCATTGGAGACACGAGTGCCACAGCATGCACGGTACAATCTGAGCAATGCAGATGAAGGACGGGCTCCGCTATTAGCGATTTCAGAGGCGAAATGATCTCGGGTACCCCGTCAGCGACCTCAGGGCCGGCCAAAAGCGATAAGAGCGATCCCCCCAACCCTCCAATGAGCCCTGCTCGAGTCACTCGAGGACGCCACCCAAGTCCTCGCCCCAGCGAGGGCGAGGCGCGGGCCAGTCGCTCGCTGGGAGTCTCGTTCGAAGATCGAGCAAAACTCCAGGCAGAGAACGCACCCTGGGTTGGGGTTACTCCGTTGTTCATCGAAGCACTGCAAGCAAACCCTCAGTAAATGGACCGTTCAAGCCGCGGCGCGGAGCTCGAGCGCTGCGCGGCCAACCCTGCGCTTGAGTCTGCGGCTGTGACGTTATCAGGTATCTGCAAGCGAAGGCCCGTAGCTGGAGTGGCCATTCCCGCTTCGACCAGCACGTCCATGGGCCGGCCGCCCGCGAGCGTCATCTGCTTGCTTGGCCGAGAAGCTCCTGACGAATGGCAGTCATTCACAGCCGACCACTACGTTCCAGTCATCAAGAGGCCACCCCCTCCAGCCGCGCGCAGTGAGCACGTGGCGGTGTGGGGCACCTTGACGTCGCTGCGCCCCGGCGATTCACTAGGACTCTGATGTTCGCACCCACACCGTCGCGCGCGCAACGAGCACGGCTTGGAGGTGGGTGGACGAGCGAAGCGAGGCCGGGGGAGGCACCCCCAACAGCGACCGGCGACTTGGTGCAGGAACTCCAATACGACGCGTGGGGCCGCGTGCTCGTAGATACCAATCCGGGGTTTCAGCCGTTTGGGTACGCGGGTGGTTTCTATGACGCCGAGACCCGGTTGGTGAGGTTTGGGGCGCGGGACTACGACGCGGAGATCGGGCGGTGGACCGCGAAGGATCCCGTACGGTTTGAGGGTGGCGAGAATCTGTATGGGTATGGCGGCGAGGATCCGGCGAATCGAAGGGACCCACGGGGGCTCTGCTTCGAGGATGGGACCGGGGGATGTGGACCCGGGCCGGGGCCGGAGGAGGACATAATGACTCCCGAACGCCCCGCACAGACGGATCCACTCTCGTTTGCCGAATTCTACGGCGAAATCGCATGCGAGCACCTCGGGAAATGGCTCGATGGATGTCCGAACGGCGCTACTGAGCGTTGTGGGGATGCGCCTCAAGGGGACTGTGAAGACAACTGCGACTACGAGTAGGGAGAATGCACTCAGGCCTGCAATCGATTGTCACCTGGTGAATCTAAGACACTTTGCAAGATCGGCTGTGCCATCAAGTGGGCGGGCTGTAATGCCAAATGCCCGTGGTAGAAACCATGTGCCCTCTTCACACAATAAATGTACCCTGGGCTCAGTTTGCCGAAGCACTCCGTACTGAGCCGATCCCTGGCCTAGTCGCACTCGTTCACCTCGCGTCGGAGCGAATCACTGCCCCTCCAGAAACGGCCCTCATTGTTGATGGCGGCTCAGGCATTGTGCTGGAGCAGCTGGCAGCTCGGTGCGGGCGTGTCACTGCCTGCGAAGATTGGGAAGCCGACAGGCAAACGCTCATGTCAATTGCAGCGCGGCACAACAACGTAGCGATTACCCACGCGACCTTGCCGCGTCTGCCATCTTCTGATCGCCAATTTGACCTCGTGTGGTGGCTGATTCCGGCTTGGCTTCGGGCGGATCGAACCGGTGCCTTCGCAGAGATATGGCGCGTGCTAAGAGAAGACGGCATCTTCACGCTGATAGCCTGGGACTACCCGGCAGAAGGCCCCCCCAGAGACCCAGGCCCCAATGACCAGAGCGTGCACGAGGTTCAGCTTCGACGCGCCCACCTCTCACCAATTGATGAGCTGGACGTACACCTCCATTCAAGCGCGTCGAGCCACGCTGCGCTTGCGGAGGCCCTGGAGTGGGCAAGCCTTTCGCGCACACCGACGCTCCGTTCTCGGCTCGCAAGAATCAATCTTGCGCTCAACGAGATTGAGCTGGCCCACCAGGCTCCAGGCAGTGTCGAAATCTCTATCGCAGCCAAAGTCGTCCACAGCTGCAGACAGAACTGGACCCAGGCCTAGATCCACAGTGTGTAAGAAGGGCCCGACTGAAGCGTCAGCAGCAGCTCCTCTTCAGTGGAGGCTGAGGAGTACCTGTGGGTTAGTGCTCTGTCAGCAATCTCGGTACTCCGTCAGCGATCTCAAGGCCGACCCAATAGGGGAAGCGGCACTCCGTCAGCGACCTCTGGGCGGACCAAAATCGATAAAGTCCACTCCTCCAACCCTTCAATGAGCCCTGCTCGAGTCACTCGGCCACCCAAGTCCTCGCCCCAGCGACGGCGAGGCGCGGGCCAGTCGCTTGCTGGCTCGTTCGAAGATCGAGCAAAACTCCAGGCAGAGGACGCATCTCTACCCTTGGATTACGACGTTGTTTGTCGACGCATGGCAAGCAAACCTCAGTGAATGAACCGTTCAGGCGACGGGAGCCCGGCGCGGCCAACGACAGAGGCGGGCAACACCGGGAGGCCGGTGAAACCAGATGAATGGCAGTCATCCAGAGCCAACCACACGTTCCAGTCACCAAGAGGCCACCCCCTCCAGCCGCGCGCAGTGAGCACGCGGCGGTGTGGGGCACCTCGCTTTGTCGCCGCCCGCGCTTCTTCTTCAAACCTCTCTAATTGACCCCACGCCGACGCGCGCGCAACGAGCACGGCTTGGAGGTCGACGAGCGAAGCGAGGCCGGGAGAGCACCCCCACAGGACGGTCTCACCACCACCGTCGAGCGCGACAACACGGGTGTGCCCATCGCCATCGTCGCTCCGTTCGGCCAGCGCACCACGCTGTCCCTCGACACAGACGGCAGGCTCGCTCAAATCGCGGACCCGTCGGCCGCGACCTGGCAAGCCCAATATCAATCCGATGGTCTCATGACCTCATGGACTAGCCGCACGGGTCACACGACGACCTTCGACTGGGACGCGGGCGGGCGCCTCATAGCACACACCAACCCCGCGGGCGGCGAGCTGACCTTCAGCCGTGTAACCAACGGCACCGCACAGACTGTCACGCAAACCACCCCCCTCGGCAGGACCAAGCAATACACCCTCGCGCGGACCCCCACCGGCGCGGAGGACCGATCGCTGACAGCCCCGTCAGGGCTCGTCACCACCACCTCACGCCGGGCCGACAACCAGCTCACGCTCACAGCGCCCGATGGCACCCGAATCGTGCGCCAGACCAAGCCCGACCCCAGGTTCGCGATGCAAGCGCCCTAAGTGAGCAGCGTCACCGAGACCCTGCCGTCGTCCGCGTCCCGCACCGTGACCGCCAATCGCCAGATCACCCTGGCCGACCCCACCGACCCGTTCTCGCTCCTCACCAGGACCGAGACGACCACCATCGGCACGAGGACATGGAGCACTGTGTACGACGCGAGCACGCGCACCGAGACGACGGCCTCACCCACGGGGCGGATCTCGGTGGTATCGTATGACCAAGAAGGGCGCCCGATCCTCATGGAGTCCCCCGACACGCTGCCTGTTTCGTTGGTCTACGACGGCTTCGGCCGCGTTGTATCGACGGCCCAGGGCACGCGCGTGACGACCAGGACCTACGGTGCAGACGGCCTCGTCGCCTCGGTCACTGACCCGCTCAATCAGACCACCAGCTACACGCGCGACGCGATCGGCCGCATCCTGACGGACAGCCGGCCTGACAGCGCCGTCACTGAGACCTTGTGGACCGCCGACGGCCAGCTCGCCGCGCTGACCCCTCCCGGCGCCCAAGAGCACGCGATGACCTACAATGTCTTCGACTTGCTCGCGTCCTACCAGCCGCCCACGATCGGCAGCGCCGGGCCCACGACCTACAATTACAACCTCGAAAAGCAGCTGGTTATCCACCACCAGTTGGCAACCGCAAGCGTGCTTGGTCAGCTGTCCGAAATACTGGAGCTGCGATACTTTCTGCAATGTTAAGTGAGTCGACGTTCACGCAATGTCACCAGGAGAAGCCCACCGAAGTGGAGGCTTGTTGCCGGAAAGCGACTTCGTATCACTTCGACGACTATGACGACGAGCTGGAGTGCCCGAATCTCTCGCCTGAAGACCTGAGGAGGTTCGCGCGCTTCAAGATATGCCTGTTCGACGTTTGGCTGGTTCAGAATCCAAGTAGTGCCATGCCAAGGTCCACGGTCAAAGAGTCGGATTTTGAATAGGCCAAGAACAGTGTTCCAAGATGAACTGGACCGGGCGGATGCCCTGATGCAAGCCGGGGAGGTCGAGGCCGCCCTCTGTTTGCTTGAGAGACTCGTCGCGCAAATCGAGAAAGAGATTGGTCACGACTCCGAGGCACTCATCAAGCCGCTTGGCATGCTCGCTCACGCCCTAGGGCGGCGCAACAGACCTCGTGACCTCTCGGCGGAGGAAGAAGCAGTTCGCAAACGGTCGCTCCTCATTTCCGATCGTGTTAACGGTGAGCTCAGCGAGGTATCATCGTCCATATGTAGGATGCTGGCGGTTGTTCTCTCCTTAAATGGGCGACATCTGGAGGCCAATGAGTACATGACCCGGGTGCTTGCGTTTATGGAGTCAACTCGAAAGCCGGGTTTCAGTCTCGCCAGCGACATCCGCATGGTCGGCGATAATCTTCTCGAACTCGGCCAATTCGAGGAGGCCGCCGTGCAGTATCGACGAGCGCTTACCGTGCTCGGTGTTGCGGACGGAGCACGATTGAGATGCTTCTTGAATTATGGGATGGGCCGCGCACTGCTTGCGCTCGGACAAGGTTCTGAGGCCCACCAGTACTTTGCGCAAGCCCTGGCGGTCTGGTCTCGGAGGGATGGACCACAGAGTCGATTCTCGGTTGAGCTCCGGCAACAGATGGATCGTGCGAAACGACTGAGCAACTAAACAGTGCGTACTCCGTCAGTGACCTTTGGGACCGGCCAAAAGCGATAAATCGACCCCGCCAACCCTCCAATGAGCCCCGCTCGAGTCACTCGAGGATGCCGCCCAAGCCCTCGCCCCAGCGAGGGCGAGGCGCAGGGCCAGTCGCGCGCTGGGAGTCTCGTTCGAAGATCGAGCAAAACTCCAGGCAGAGGACGCACCCTGCCTTTGGGTTACGCCGTTGTTCGTCGAAGCCCGGCAAGCGGCGGAGCTCGATGACAGGGAGCGCGGCGCGGCCAACGGCAGGGGTGACGAGCTGGATAGGTCCGTATCTCTGGTTGCGCTTTGGTCCGTGTGCTTGCATAGCCGGGAGGCCCTTGACGAATAGCAGTCATCCAAGGCCGACCACTACGTTTCGGTCACCAAGAGGGCACCCCCTCCAGCCGCGCGCAGTGAGCACGCGGCGGGGTGGGGCACCTTGACGTCGCTGCGCCCCGGCGATTCAATAGGACTCTGATGTTGGCCCCCACACCGTCGCGCGCGCAACGAGCACGGCTTGGAGGTGGGTGCACGAGCGAAGCGAGGCCGGGGGAGGCACCCCTTATATCTCTATGTATGCGGATGCGGACTCGGCGAACAACGTGGATTCGCCGGGAGACTTCGCGATCGCGGTCGGTGGCATTGCTCTGGGTGCTGGCTTGCCCTTAGGTCAAGGTGATTCCAATGCAGACCTTTCTGTTCAGCCTTCAAGGCTCAGGCACCATCGTGCTGCTGTGTGCGCTCGGGGTGTCGTCGTCAGCTTGTGGCGCGAGGTGCCCCTCTGATGCGGCAAGTTCAGCCAATTCTGCTCGAGCCGATGGGCCAATGGAACGCTTACAGAGAGCTCGGCGCGCGGCGGCGATGGGTCGGCTTGAGGAGGCGTGGGAACATTATCAGTGGTGTCTCGACCACGGGCTCGATGCCGATCGCTCATTCGAAGGTGTGTGGGCCACGGAGCTGCCACCTGAGATAGAAGAACTCGGTCGCAAGTATCCTCCAGCCCTGGCAGCATTGCGCGACCGCAGCGCCGCGTTGGAACAGGAGATAGTCAAAGCCCAACCGTGGCCGAATGACCGGGCGGCGCGTCTGTCCGCGGAGGCAACTCAGTACGCGTCGGTGAACGCCACCCTCGGCCAGTCTGAACGGACTGTTCAAGTATATCGGGACTTGGCGCAAAAGGGTGCCGCTACCATCGACGTTCGCAAGGCGCTGTGGATCATCGTCGTTGGTTACCTCTACGAGGAAAGACGCTATGGAGACATCGTTCGTGAACACGACGTTGGTGACGCGCAGTTGGCGTTGGCGAGGAAGACTGCCTCGACGAACGGTTCAATCGCGGACATTGACTATCGAGTATACGTAAGACTGAGTGCAATGTATTTCGAAGCCTTTCTCGGGGCGAATCAAGATGCTGCCGCGATGGACATTGCCGAGGGGTTGATCGCGCTCAAGCCGAGCGGGCAAGCATTCGCGGCTCTCATTGCTAGCGCAATACGGGCAGGTGCTCCAGATATTGCCAAGCGCTTGCACACGCGTGCGGGTCAGTTAGTGCCCAATGAAGAACGAGCGCTCGTCGACGACGCTGCCGCGAAGATAGATGAGTAGATGCTTTCCGTGATGTCAATGGAGTTGGCAGTGCTCCGCCAGCGATCTCCGAGCCGGGTGCTCGGTGGCCAGCAGCATTCTCAGATCTCCCGGACCACGTTCCAGTCACCAAGTGGCCACCCCAGCCGCGCGCAGTGAGCACGCGGCGGTGTGGGGCACCTTGACGTCGCTGCGCCCACGCGATTCACTAGGACTCTGATGTTGGCCCCCACACCGGCGCGCGCACAACGAGCACGGCTTGGAGGTGGGTGGACGAGCGAAGCGAGGCCGGGGGAGGCACCCCCAACAGCGACTGGCGACTTGGTCCACGAGCTCCAATACGACCCTGGGGCCGCGTGCTCGTGGACACCAATCCAGGGTTTCAGCCGGTTGGCTACGCGGGTGGGCTCTATGATGCGGAGCTACGGCGCCGCACCCGGCCGAGGGCGGGGGGAATCTGTATGTGTATGAAAATGAGAATCCTCTCAATCACTCTGATGCGTTCGGCAACTCTGCTCGGCTAACACCCAGGAGCGGTTCATTCCGGCGCCTCGGGAATGGGGTAGCGGGCACCGACAATCCCATTGAAACCACCTACGCTCATGTGGTGAGCAGACCCTGACATCTAGCAATGGAATCCATATGAGCATCAAAGTGGTCTTGGTGGCGCTGGGGTTGGTCTTTGTGCTCGGGTGCACGACTAGAGCCGTTTGCGAGGTCGCCACACAAGGCAGCAAACGCCAGGTGGAAGCCCCCTGTGTCAGAAGAGTTGTCCGCCCGATCGGTCTTCTGAGCGACCGGTCTTAATCCGACTGTCGGCTTGGGGGCGAGACGAGCAGTCTGAGAGTGACTCAGTATAGTGAAGCGTTCAAGTCAAAGATGGTGCAGCGAATGCTGGGGCCGCGAGCGGTGACCGCGAGCGCTCTCGCTGATGAGGTCGGGGTATCCCAGCCAACTCTGTCTCGCTGGCTCCGTGCCAGCCACGGTACGTTCGAGGTCGTGTCCAAGCCCAACGACTCTTCACCCACCGCAGGGACTACAGCGACGTCAGCGAAGGCGAGGCGGCCCGAGGATTGGTCTGCCGAGGAGCGGCTTCGTGTCGTCGTGGAGGCTGCCCGTCTGCCTGACTCGGAGCTTGGAGCGTTCCTTCGGCGCGAGGGGTTGCACGAGGCCACGCTGCGAGAGTGGCGGGCGGCCGCAATGGCGGGGTTGGCTCCCCAGCGCGGTGGACGGTCGCAGGGCAAGCGGTCGGCGGAGCAGAAGCGCATGCGTGAGCTCGAGCGCGAGCTCCGTCGCAAGGAGAAGGCGCTGGCAGAGGCGGCCGCGCTCCTCGTCCTTCAAAAAAATTCAAGCGATCTGGGGGCCGGGGGCGACGACACGGAGCCGAAGAGCGAATGAAGGTCCTTGAGCTGATCGACGAGGCCGTGTGCGCCGGTGCACGAGTTGACAAGGCGGCGGAGTCGTTCGGTTTGACTCCACGGACACTCACTCGATGGCGTAGCGGCATCGACGACCGACGAGGAATTGCTCAGCCTTCCCCAGCTCACAAGCTCACGAAGGAGGAGCGCAACGCCATTCTCGACATCGTTCACCAGCCCGAGTTCCGTGACCTGTCGCCACGACAAATCGTTCCGTTGCTCGCAGACCGTGGGCAGTATGTCGCCAGTGAATCAAGCTTCTACCGTGTACTTCGCGAGGAAGGGAGAGCTCACGCCCCGTGGTCACGCCCGCCCTCGCAAGAGCCGCAAGCCGGACGAGCACATCGCGGCCCGCCCGAACCAGGTCTGGTCGTGGGACATCACCTACCTGCGAAGCCCCATCCGCGGAGTGTTCTTCTATCTCTATCTCATCGTGGACATCTTCAGCCGCAAGATAGTCGGCTGGAGGGTGCACCCCACGGAGTCCGGTGACATCTCGTCGGCCCTCGTGACGGAGACAGTCGCTAAAGAGGGCGTGGACCCCGACGAGCTCACTCTGCACGCCGACAATGGCGGCCCGATGAAGGGCTCGACCATGCTCGCTACTCTCCAAAGACTCGGCGTCGTTGCATCGTTTAGCCGCCCAGCCGTGAGTGACGATAACCCCTTTGCGGAGGCGCTCTTCAGGACCCTCAAGTACAGACCCGGATACCCCCGAAAGCCCTTCCAGACCGTCGACGCTGCACGGTCATGGGTCGACGGATTTGTCGCTTGGTACAACGGCGAGCACCTCCACAGCGGAATTCGCTACGTGACACCCCGCGACCGCCACGTCGGTCGTGACCGCGAAATCCTAGCCAAGCGCGCGAGCGTCTATCGGGCCGCCAAGAGGCGAACACCTCGCCGTTGGACTGGCGAGACCCGCAACTGGAAGCCCGTCGGCGCCGTCTACCTCAACCCGGTGAAGCAGGAGACTCACATCACCCCAATCGCCACTGCCTTCTCGTGAATCAGGGTAGACAACTCCATTGACACGCACCGGAAGTGGGGGTTCTGTTGCCAGACGACTTTCGTCGGGAGTCGACCGTTCAAGCGGGTGCTCGCATGGATTTGGGGGAGGAACTGATGCGTGCTGGCAGGTACTCCCAGGCCCTCGATGAGTTTCTTTGGTGCCTAGTGCGCGGTCCGCAAGAAGATCCGACCTTCGTTGGACTCTGGGTGAGCAAGCTGCCGACACTATTCGCTGAGCTGGCTCAACACTATCCCCCCGCCAAGAACGAGCTTGGCCGCCAGCGCGACGACTTGGAGAGGCGAATCAAGAATCTAACCGTGAGAGAGCACCTCGTGTATGCAATCTATGCAGCGCTGAATCGGGCTCTGGGTGAGAGCGACCGCACCATGAATCTATTCATCGCACTTGCGAGACCTGACGAGGACCCAAAGGCCTCTCCGCTTTGCAAGTTCTTCCCCGTTGTAATTGACTCCCTATTCGAGGCGCGTCGCTTCGATATCGTCGCACACTGGGGCGTTCTGACCCTGGATGCCGTCAGCATGAGCGACCTCCCAGACGATGGGACAGATGCGCTACGCGGAGGGCGCATAGCACTCCAAGAGATGGCGAGGAGGGAGATTGGACTCGCGTATTACGCCACACTGCACGAGTCATCGACGTTGACGGGGCGACAGTTCGCTGCGCAGGCATTGGCTGTCTCCGGATCGGCCTCTGTTGCGAACACGCTCATCGCGGTGGCGCGAGAGCGCTGCCTAACAGTCGAGGTGGACAACCTGCGAGCGCTTGCGAGGATGCTTTTGCCAGACTCGGAGTGGCATTTGGTGGACGTGGAGCCCATTTCGGCGTGCACGCCTCACCTCTCATTTTGGTTACGCGACTGTCCGTTCAAGAATGACGCGCAACCTTCGACGAATAGACCGCTCAGGCCCCGGCGAGCAGGCTCGGCGGGGCGCGATGGCGGTCATCCGCCCGCGTAGGCCGCGCGGATCTTTGCGTACGCAGGTCGCGCCATGCACCGCTCGCCCCACGCGAGGACGTTCTTCAGCGCGGACATGTCGACCTTCATGAAGCGGAGCCAGTCGACGAACGCGTTGAGGTGCGCGTCCGCGAGCGTGTACTCACCACAGAGGAACTGCCGATCGGCGAGCGCGCCGTCGAGCACCGCGAGGCACTCCATCATGCTCGCGCGACCTGCCTCCGCGGCCTTCGCGTTGTGCTGCTCGGCGGGGACCCAATCCATGAAGTTGTGCGTCCACCGCGTGACCGCGCCGCCGAGGGTGACGTTGGTCCACACGATCCATTTCATCGCCTCGCCGCGACGCGGCCCCGGCTTCGGGTAGAGGCCCTTCTCCGTGCCGAAGAGCTCGCCGAGATACATCGTGATCGCGGCCGACTCGAAGATGGGTGTGCCGTCGTGGACGATCAGCGGGACCTTGCAGTTGGGGTTCAGCTTCAAGAACTCGGGCTTCGTGTTGTCCCCCGCGCGGAGGTCGAGCACGACGCGCTCATGCGGGATGTCCAGCTCGGCGAGGACGAGGTTCGTGACGTCCGCGGTGGACATCGGCGCGTAGTAGAAGACGAGGCTCATTCGAGGAGCTCCTTTCAGCTCGAGGTCCTCGCCGATCTCGAGGGGCGCGACAACGACGCGCGACCTACCTCAACCACGCGAGCCACGCGGCGCCGATCGCGAGGCTCGCGAGCGCGCCTGGCGCGCCCACTTTGAGGAAATCGAAGAACGAGATCTGCGTGGTCGTCTTGGCGCGCTCGACCACGATGATCGTCGCGAGCGATCCGGGCAGGGTGAGGTTGCCCGCAAGCGTCGAGGCCATCGCGAGCGTGAGCCACGCAGACTCCTGGTTCGGGAGGTGCGGCACGACGGACTTCAGGGCCATCACCGCGGGCACGTTGCTCACGACGTTCGAGAGGATCGCGGTGATCGCGGTGAGGCCCCACACCGTGTCGGGGCGCAGCGGCTCGAGGATCGCGAGCGTCCGCGCGGCGAGGCCCTCCTTCTCGATGCCGGCGACGACGATGAACAAGCTCGCGAAGAGCGTGAGCAGCGTCCAGTCGACGCGAACGTAGAGCCGCTTCGGATCGGCGGCGCGCGTCACCAACATCGCAGACGCGCCGACGAGCGCGGCGACGACGGGTGGGACCCCGACGATGAAGCCGACGACGACGCCGAGCATCAGCAGCCCGCCCTTCCACACCCAGCGCCGATAGACACGCGGCGGTCGAACCTCGGCGCGCTCCGCGAACGGCCGCGTGAGCTCGGCGCGGAAGAAGAGCCAGTGGAGAGCCAGGTTGATCGCGAGCGCGACGATCGCGACCGGCGCGAGCAAGAGGACGAACCGACTGTACGGTAAGTGCGAGAGCGACCCGATGAGGATGTTCTGCGGGTTGCCCGTGATGGTCGCGCTGCTCCCGATGTTCGACGACGTCGCGAGGACGAGGAGATAAGGCTTCGGATCGCGATCGAGAGCGCGCGCGATCTGCAGCACGAGCGGGGTGAACGCGATGCAGACGACGTCGTTGATCAAGAACGCGGAGAGCACCGCGGACGCCAGCGAGACCCCGGCGAGCAGCGCGAGCGGGCTCTTCGCGCGCTGTGTGACCCAGTGTCCGACGAACGAGAACGCCCCCGAGACCTCGAGCGCCGCGGAGAGGATCATGATCCCGAAGAGGAGCCCCAGCGTGCCGGCGTCGACGGCGGCCTGGGCCTCGCCGATCGACAGCGTGCCCGCCGCGACGAGCACCACCGAACCGATGATCGCGGCCGCGAGTCGATCGGAGCGCAGGTACGGGATGCGGCCCGCGGAGAACGCGATGTACGTGAACACGAACACCAGCTCTGCGACCACGCGCGGAGCCTAGTCGCTGCGGCGCGCTGGGGCCCAACGACCCACGTCGAACGGGACTACATTGCGGGAATGAGGGTCCTCCGCACGCCCGACGCGCGCTTCGCGTCACTCCCCGAGTATCCGTTCGCGCCGCACTACCTCGAGGTCGAGCCTGGGCTGCGCATGCACTACGTCGACGAGCCTGCGCTTTCACAGGGCGCGACGCCGTCGCTCGCGACGCTCGGGCCGGTGCTGATGCTCCACGGCGAGCCGAGCTGGAGCTACCTCTACCGCAAGATGATCCCGGTCTTCACCGCGGCCGGGCTGCGCGCGATCGCGCCCGACCTCATCGGGTTCGGCAAGTCGGACAAACCTGTAAGCAAACGGGACTACACCTACGCGCGCCACGTCGCGTGGATGACCAAGCTCGTGACCGAGCTCGACCTCCGCGACGTCACGCTGATTTGCCAGGACTGGGGCTCGCTCATCGGCCTGCGCGTCGCCGCCGAACAGGAGAGTCGCTTCGGGCGGATCGTCGTCGCCAATGGCTTCTTGCCGACAGCCGATCGACCCGTGCCGGCCGCATTTCGGGCTTGGGCCGCGTTCGCGAAGTACTCGCCGCTCTTCCCGATTGGGCGAGTCGTCACCTCGGGCTGCGTGACGAAGCCGCCGCCCGAGGTCCGCGCGGCCTACGACGCGCCGTTCCCCTCTTCCGAATACACCGCTGGGGCGCGTGTCTTTCCTTCGCTCGTGCCTACGACCGAGTCCGACCCGGCGATCCCCGCGAACCGCGCGGCGTGGGCCGTACTCGGTAAATGGGAGAAGCCCTTCCTCACCTTGTTCGGCAAGAACGATCCCATCTTGGGGCGCGCGGATCGCGCGCTCCAGAGCCACGTCCCCGGCGCCCGCGATCAGCCTCACGAGCGCTTTTGGGGTGGTCACTTCGTCCAGGAAGACCGCGGCCTCTATTTGGCACAGCGCGTGGTCGCGTGGCTGCGTGCGCTCTCAGCCTGATACCGGCCAAGGGCCGAAGACGTCGACGTCCACGCCTGGGCTGAAATGCACCAAATCCGGTGCTCGGTCCGGCTGAGGCAGCCCAGCCGCGCCGAGGAGGCCGCACGCGCAAGACTCCACCGTAGCGCGATATGACGGATAGGGGACGTGGTGGACATGGCCCTTCAGCACGCGACCGCGCCGCAAGGAGAATAGGTAATAGCGCTCGAGCAGGAAGTACTCGAGCGAGCCCGGGATCGACGGCCCGAGCGCGTCACCCACGCGATATTGGATCTCGAGCTTCGCCGTCGGATCGGCGGAGCGCACTGTCGAATAGGACACGAGCCCGCCGGGCCGCCGGTCGATCGACATCGCGGCATGGTGATAAGGCAGGCTCCACCCCCAGCGCGCGGCCTGCACCGCGAGCCGCGACGCGGCCTCGAGCGAGAAGAAATAGACGCCAGGCTCGCCCTTATAATGGACATACGTCCGCAGGTTCGTCTCCAAGAAGTCGAGCGCGAACATGCCTGGGAGCCACGACGGCGCGATGTCCTCCATCTCGAAGGGGACGCAGCCGACGAACATCTCTCCGTCCCACGGGTCGAGCTCGAGCTCGCGCGGGACGATCGCGCGAACAGCGTCGACCGGTAGTCGCCAATGGGTGAAGAGCAGGTTGCGCCATTTCTGACGCCCCGAGCGCGCGCGGTCAGCCGGCGGCTTCGTCGGAGTCACGCGGTCGAGATCCAAGGCGTGCGGTCGTTCTTCACTCATGGCTTCGACGAGCTCACTCGGACAGGGTTGGTGAACGCGAAGGGCAGGACCCCGCGGCGGAGCAACGGCTCCATCTCTTTGTCGCCGCCCGTGACGGCTATCACCCAATCGCCGTCGGCGAGCTCCACGGGGACGCGGAGCTCGACGCGGTGGTTCGCGGTCGCGGCCGCGGGGAACGGCGCGGCCAATCGGCCTACGACCTTGCCGCGCTGAACGAGCTCGACGTAGCTGATATCCATCCAAGGCGGCGCGTCGACGGTGACGACCGCGACGTGCGTGCCGGGAGATACGGTATCTCCGATGGTCGCGCCGTCGATGTCGAGCCGCAGGAACGGCCCGCCCGAGACCACCACGCGACCCTCGTGGAGGGCGCGCGCAAACTTGGGGACATCGAGGTTCTTCGGCGTGTCGTCGGAGACAGCGACATAGTTCCTCGGCAAACCGGGCTCGTGGAACGCGATCCGGTGCGAGTCGCTGTTGCCCGTCGCGGTGAGCCGCCTGCCCTCGTCGAGCAGGTTCAGCCAGTCCTTCATGTTGGCGCGGACGCTGCCGAGCCCCGCGGCCTCATCGCCGTTGTAGAGCTCGATCAAGTCGAAATCGAGCGGCGCCCACGGCGTGCGCGCCTGCCACGCGGGGAGCTCCTCGCGGTCCATTCGCAGGACCTCGAGGTAGCCGATATCCCCCATTCGCGGGTGATTCACCTGGATGACCACGCCGTCGCGGAGCGGCGCGCGACTACGCGCTTCGTCGAAAATGGCGCGCGGGCTCGTGTGCTCGTAGCCGAGCGGCTCGGACCCTGCGTCGAGCGGGAACACGTTGAAATGCCCGAATTGGGTATCTTCGGTCGTGACCTCGTCGCCGATGATTGGAGCGACGTAATCGCCGAGCGCGAGCGCCTGAATCGCTGGGCGGTAATCGGTGACCCGGTTGTGATCGGTCGCCACACCGACCTCGACGCCCGCCGCGGCGAGCGAGCGAACGCGATCCTCGAGAAGGTTCGGCGCGTCGAACGACGGGTGCGAATGCAGGTGGAGATCCGCCGAAACCCACCCCGTCGTGTCGACCGCCCGCGTGAGCTTGGCGGCCGCGAAGCTGAGGTCGTTCGCCCTCACCTGAATAGGGATTATCGAAGCGGTATATTCGAATCCCCGGTCCACGATGACTCGGTATTTGCCGGGCGGCACCGGCATCGTCATGAAGCCCGTCGTCGTCTCGAAGGTATTGAGCGCAGCGCCGTCGTCCGGGTCTTCTCCCCAATCGGGGTCGGGTGTCCCGTCGACGCCGCGGACTTGCACCCTCGCGGGCCCGGCGTGGCCGTCGAGCGTGACGGCGACCGCGATCGCCCCCGCTGGAGCGAGCGCGAGCGCTCCCTTCTCCAGGTCCTCGACCGGCGACCATTTCGTCGCGACGTGACCCGGCGCCCAGAGCCGCGCCTCGAAGCAACCCTCGACCGGAACCTCGATATCCTCACCCGCGGCGAATCGGGCGTAGGGCTCGCGAGAGCGCTCTCGCTTCTCGTCCGCACACGCCGCGATCTCGATCCGCGTGCCTCGCGGCGCGCCCTCGAGCTTCGGCGTCAGCGTGCGCCGCGCGCTCTTCGGCAGCAGCCTGCTCGCGATCGCGCCAAGCGAACCGTGCCCGGCGAAGAACCTCAAAGTGCGGCGCTCGGCGCTGCCGTCCGCGCGCGCGGTGACGAGGGCGCTGCCGCGACCTGCTTGGAAATATCCAGGCAGATACGCAGTCCCGAACCGCACGAAGAAGTCGCCGCCGGCGTCCGGCCCGACCGCGTACGCGAGGCTCCCCGGCGTCGGGCCAGCCTCCCTCGCGACGAAGCGGGTGTTGAACGCGCCCCCGTCGTGCCTGAGAAACCCCGCGCCCTCGACCCAGCTCGGGACGTTGCCGAAGTTCATGCGCTCGCCGATCCCGACGACCATCCCGTCGCTCCCGGGGTCGGCAACGGCGGTCGTTTCGACAATGAGCGCGCCGTCCCTGAAGGTGAAGAAGGCGTGGAGCGTGACGTTGATCCCCGAGGCCCGATACTCCGCGTGGAGCGCCCATGGCGCGTCCGCGGCCGGCCCGAGGAACGTGACCGCGGTGCGCGCGGCGCTCAGACCATCGAGGATCGACGGCGTGTACGACACGAGATCGTCGCGATCACCCTCGGGCCCGTAGTCGAGCAACATGCCATCATCGCGCGACACCACGGCCGTGAGCCCCTCGCCGCGCACGAGGTAATCACCGACCTTCGCTTCGACGCGAGGTCCGCGGAGCGGCACCTGATCGAGCGAGGTGATGACCTCGACGGTGCCCACACCGCGCGGGGCCTCGAGCCGCACGGCCGCGCGCGGCGCCTGCGTCGCCGACGGCGCGGAGCCGCAGCCGGCACTCGCTACGAAAAACGTAGCAGTCAGCGAGCGCGCGACGCGGGGACCAAAGAGCACGCGAGCGCTCAATTCAGGGGACGCGCCATGAAGGCGTTCGCGCGGTCGATCACCCTGCGAACCGCGTCGGCGTCGGGGGCCTGGGGAGCGAACCGCAGGTACGCCTCGAAGTCCGCGATGGCCGCGCGCGCCGCACCGCCGATGAGCGCGAGCGCGCCGCGATCGACGAGGTGGTGCGCGCTCTCGGTGACCTCGAAGAGCATGTCGGCGACCACGAGCCCGCGCCCGTGATCGGCGCGCGAGCGATACGCGCGCTGCAGATTCAGGAGCAGGTGCGCGATCACAGCGCGCGGCGCGACAGGCTCGAGCCGGCGCTCGGCCTCGACCTTGTCACCACCGAGGCTCTCGATCGCGAGCTCCAACATGCGGTCTCGCGGCAGCGGCGCGCGACCGTCCGCGGGGTCGACGAGGACGCCGCTCTCGCGATCTCGGACGAGGAAATTCCCTGGATATGCGACGCCGTCGAGCGCGCGACCGACGCGCGCGCCGAGGCTGATCAAGAGCACACCGAGCGCGACGGGCGTGCCGCGGCGGCTCGTCACGACCGACGGCAGGAGCGTAGCTTGAGGCTCGTCATAGTCTCCCGCGAGGGAAAAATCGAGCGCGCCGTAGCCGTGTCGCAAGAGCGCCTCGAGCGAGACGCCCCCCTCCGTCGACGACAGACCTGCTGCCAACGCGTCGATGCGCGCCACCTCGCGCGACGGTTCGATCGAAGCATCCAAGGCGCTCGCCGCAGCAAGCGCGAGAGCCTCGACAGTCGCGTCCCCTTGTTTGATCAAGTCCCCGAAAGACACGCGGGCATGGTACATGTTTCGCGGACTCGGCTGCCTGCGTTCGGGCAAACGCCCCGAGCAATTAGCGAGTAGAGAACAGGGTCGACGCCTGCATGCGGGCGCGACAAAGTAGGCGCCATCATGATGGAAGATTTCCCCACCATCCTCGAGAGCTTCGAGGTGTTTCCCGGGGCTCGTCAGTTCGACTTTCGCAGCACGCCGTCCACAATCGACGGTCGCGACGTGCATGTCACCTATAGTTACTACGCGACGACGGCGCCGACGACCGAGGTCATCGCCTTCTACCAGTCGCGCTATGACAAGTACCTGGATGAGGCCTCGACCCAAAGTGGGTTCGTGCTGCGCGCTCCCGGTGATGTCGAGCTGCAGGTGTTTCCGTCTTTGCCCGCCGACCCGTCGAAGTTCGACGCAGCTCGATTGCAACCCAAGGAGCGGACGGTGATCGTGCTCGTCCGCGCCATGGGCTGAGAGCCCGAGCAGCTTCGGCGGTTCTCGCGAGCCGATCTCGCTGGGCCGGGCGACGCAGCCTGGTTTAGCTTCGTGGGCCCATGGGCTTCGCGATCGAGGTGCTCCCCATCGGCCCCGTCTCGGTGGGAGCCCGCGCTTGGCGGCATCACTCTCGTCACCTGTTGACCGCGATCGTCAAAGCGACATTCGCGCTCGTGCCCGATGGGCCGATGTCGATCGTGCCGCCGCTGCCGCTCGTCGACGAAGAGCGCCACCATCGCAACAACCCCGTCGCGAGCCTCACCCACGCGAGCGATTTGGCGCTCTTGGTGCCACGCCCCGAGGTCGTGGTCGTCGGCTCCGCGTGCGCTGCACCTGGCCAAACGGTGACACAGCTGTCGGTGCGGCTGGCGGTCCAGCGCGACTCCGCGATCCTCATCAACAAGCGCCTCGACGTCATCGGAGACCGGCGCGTTCGCCCTGGCGCGGCCGCCGATCCCCCGACGCCGTTCTCCAAGATGCCGATTGTCTACGAGCGCGCGCTCGGCGGAATGACCAATAGGGACAACCCAGTAGGCGTGGGCCTCGAGCCCGACCCCGATGGGCTCATGACGCTGCCCAACATCACCGGCGCAGCCAATACACCTGTCCCGCACGGCCTCGGGCCGATCCCGAGCGCGTGGCCGATAAGGGCCAAACGCCGCGGCAGCCTGTCTTGGACGCTCGCGAACTTGTCTCCTGACGTCGAGGTGCCGGACGACTTCGATGATGGGTATTTCCAGACTGCGCCCGCCGATCAGCAGACTGCGGATCTGCGCTCGGGCGACCTCATCGCGCTCGTGAACATGCACCCCGAGCACGGCATGTTGCGCACGACGCTCCCGGCGGGCCACGCGGTCGCGCTCGCGCAGACCGCGACCGGCGAGCGCTTGTCGCTTCAGCTGCGCATCGACACGGTCCACCTCGAGCCCGAGGCCCTGCGCGCCGAGATCATCTATCGCGGAGCGATCGTCCTCGATTTGGAGGAGCCCTTCGATATGCGGGTAGCGGGCGCCTTCGAGACGCCCGATCGACCCTTCGTATTTCCCGATCTGTACAGCGTCGCGGGGCTCGTCGCGCGGACCTCACAACACAACATCACGACGGGCCCTTCGCTCGAGTCGACCGAGGTCTTCGAGGGACCCACGCCGGGGACGCTCGCCCAGCGCCACTCCGGAACCTTCGTGATGGAGCCCGCGGTCGAGCGGCCTGCGCCAGACAACGTCGAGCTGCCGCCCCTGCCCGCGCCGGCCGTCCCGGCGCCCACGTTCGGGCCCCCTCCGTCTGCGCTGCGCGCCGCCACTTCCACTTACGAGCCGCCACCGCCGTTCGCGCCGCCAGCGCTGCAGGCTTTGGAGCCGCCGCCCCCGCCCAAGCCGGTGACGATGCTGATCGAGCCCGAGCCTCCGCGCGAAAGACCCACCACGATGGTCTTGGAGCCCGAGGCACCGCACGCCAAATCGCTGCCGTTCACGCACGAGCCGCGCGAGCCCAGCCCGTCGTCACCGGGCCTCGAGCCGGAGATGTTGGAGATCTCCGGCCCGCACGTGTCGACTGGCACGCTCGAGATCACGCTCCGCCCCGAGGCCGCAAACCCGATGTTCGACACGAGCACGACGCTCGAGAGCGGCCCGCAGAGCCTGCCCGATACGCCGTTGTCGTCGGAGCCGATAACCCAGCCTCGCGTCAACATCGAGGTCCTCGATGCCGTCGCACCATCCGACGTGGCTCGCGATCAGCCGTTGGAGCTCCGCGAGGAGCGCACCGAGAACGCGGTCTTCATCCCCGAAATCGTGGAGGGCCCGACCCTCGTCGAGGAGGTGACCGAGCCCTCTCGCGAAGAGCGCGAAGAGCGCGAGGAGCCCGACGCCCCCGCCGCGCTGCCCCCGCCACCCGAGCCCTTCAAAGCTCCACCGCCGCGGCCCGGGCGCTCGAATATCCAGTCTCGTCTATATCGAAAGCTGAAGCGCTGATGACCACGCGCGCGTCCAAACCCCGTATCGCGATCATCGGCGCCGGCTTCGGCGGACTGTGCGCTGCCATCCAGCTGTCGAGGGCCGGGTACCCCGATTTCTTTATCGTCGACAAAGGATCATCGGTCGGCGGCACCTGGCGCGACAACGTCTATCCAGGCGCCGCGTGCGACACTCCGTCGTTCGCCTATTGCTTCTCGTTCGACCAGAAGAAGGACTGGACGCGCAAGTGGGCGAAGCAGCCGGAGATCGTCGACTACATCGAGCGGCTCGCCATCAAACACGATCTGCTCTCGCGCACGCGGCTGGGCCTGTCACTCGAGGCGGCCGAGCATCGAGACGGCCGCTGGCAACTCACCTTCAGCGACGGGTCGACCGAGGCCGTGGACGTCCTCATCACCTCGGTCGGGCAGCTCAATCGCCCGAAGATCCCCTCGATACCGGGGCTCGAGTCGTTCACCGGCGCTCGGTTCCACACGGCCGAGTGGGACACGCGCTTCGACCCGCGCGACAAGCGCGTCGCCCTCGTCGGCACGGGCGCGAGCGCGATCCAGATCGTCCCCGAGCTCGCCCCCGTCGCGAAGGAGCTCGTCCTATTCCAGCGTAGTCCTAACTGGATATTGCCGAAGAACGACCGCGTCTACGGCGCCGCCGAGACCCTCGCCTTCTCGCACGCTCCCGGGCTCGCGCGCCTCTACCGCTCGGGGCTCTGGCTCAGCTACGAGCTGCGCTATGGGGCAATCCGCGAGCGCCCGCTCTTTTCGACCTACGCGCGGTGGCTCGCCACACGCCACCTCGAGGCGCAGGTCGCCGACCCCGACCTCCGACAGAAGCTCACGCCGAGTTATCCCGTCGCGGCCAAGCGTGTCCTCATAAGCGACGACTACTATCCCGCTGTCTGCCGGAGCAACGTGACGCTCCTCGCCGAGCCCGTGTCCGCGATCGACGCGACTGGGCTCTTCGACCAGGCGGGGCGCCACTACGCTGCGGACGCGATCGTGTTCGCGACGGGCTTCGAGACGACGTCGTTCCTGGCCCCCATGCGCATCGTCGGCCCCACGGGGACCACGCTGGACGAGACCTGGCGCGACGGCGCCGAGGCCTATTTGGGTATTCGGGTCTCCGGGTTCCCGAACCTGTTCATGACCTACGGGCCCAACACGAACCTCGGGCACAACTCGATCCTCTTCATGCTCGAGTGCCAAACCCACTACATCGTTCGGTGCCTCGAGCTCGCGGAGCGCCGCGGCTTCTCGTGGACGGACGTGACCCCACAAGCTCAAGCCCAATACAACACTTGGCTCCAAGCCGATCTCCAGCACACGGCCTGGGCCAAGGTAGACCGTAGTTGGTACATGACCGAGAGCGGCAAAATCACCAACAACTGGCCGCGGAGCACGACGGAGTATTGGCTCCGAACGCGGCGTGTCCGGGAGAGAGACCTCGTCGGCGGATAAGTTTGAGTCGGCGCTCACACGGGTGATAGAAGGAAAGGTTCCACCTTTGTCACCGTGAGGTCTCTATGCCGGCGCGCCCCCGTGTCCTCCAATTGGTCGCTCTGCTCCTGCCTTTGAGCGTGGCGTGTGGTGACGACAGCGTCGCCACCGGTGGCTCCAATACAGGCGGGTCGGGGGCCGGCGGCGGCGAACAAACTTGTCAGCCCGGAGCGACCGTCTGTGCCGATGACGGCAGCACGAAGACCTGTTTATCCGACGGCAGCGGCTACGGCACCGCGGAGGCCTGCGACGCGAGCCACCCGACTTGCCTCGACGGCGCCTGCGTCGCGTGCGTGCCCGACACGACGACGTGCGCGAGCCCCACGCAGACCCAAACCTGCCAAGCCGACGGGACCTTCGGCGCCCCGACCGACTGCGCGGCCGCTACGCCGGTATGCCTCGACGGCGCCTGCGTCGTCTGCGATCCGGGGACCTCGACCTGTGCCGATGACGGCAGCTTCCAAACCTGTTTGCCCGACGGCAGCGGCTACGAGACGCCGGTCGTCTGCGACGCCGCTAACCCCGTGTGCGTGAACGGCGCTTGCGTCGTCTGTGAGCCCGGGACCACCACCTGCGCCGACGACGGTAGCGTCAAAACCTGTTTGCCGGACGGGAGCGGCTACGAGACGCCGGTCGCGTGTGGAGGCGGGACGCCCGCTTGTTATGACGGAGTCTGCGTCGTCTGCATACCGGGGAGCGCGACGTGCGCGGACGAGAACACCGCCCAAACCTGTCTGCCCGACGCGAGCGGCTACGACACGCCCACCACCTGCGGCGGAGTCCAGGCCTGCGACAAGGGCGCGTGCGTCGATCTCTGCGTCCTGACGCTCGCGGACCCGACCTCGGCGGGCTGCTCGTTCATGGCCGCGAAGATGGATAACTTTTACAACAATGTAAACACTCCCAACCAGAACGACGCCATCACCATCACGAACCAGAGCCTCACCCGGAGCGCGATGGTGCAGCTCTATTTCACGCCCGAGGGCACCAATACGGAGCAAGCGCAGGGCGCTCCCGTACAGCTCCTGCCCGGCGCGGACTACGACTTCGTCCTCAGCAATCCGGAGGTCGACAGCGTCAGCGTGCTCCGCCAGGGCGGCGTCTACCGCGTCTCCTCCGATCTACCGATTTCGGCCTATCACCACTCACCGCGAGCCGCGACCTTCACCAACGACTCGACGCTCCTCTTGCCCGATCACGCGCTCACTGGGCACTACGTCGTCGCGTCGTATCCGGGCACCGTCGGGGCGTACCCGAGCTACTTCACTGCGATCGGCCTCACGAACGGCACGCAGGTCGGCTTCACCGTCCCGAGCGGGTCGGCGGGGAGCGCCGGTGGCACTGGGGTCCCGGCCGTCGCGCCCGGGGGGACAGGCAACGTGACGCTCGATCGCTTCTCGTTCTTGAACGTCGTCACCGCTCAGCAGCAGGGCGGCGATATGTCGGGGACGATCGTCACCGCGACTCAGCCCATCTGGCTGACTGGAGCGACCGAGTGCGCGAACGTCCCCGACTCGGGCACCTTCTACTGCGACTTCATCGAAGAGCAGATGTTGCCAATGGAGAACTGGGGCAGCGTCTACGTGGGTCTGCGCGCCCCCGCGCGCGCGACCAGCAACTACTACTGGCGAATCTACGGTGGCGCCGACGGCGTCATCGTCGACACGAACCCGCCTCAACCCGGGTTCCCGATGACGCTCGCGAAGGGCGAATACCGGACCTTCATCACGAACACCGATGTCATCTTCAGCGGCACTGGGCCTTTCCTGCCGGTCCAATACCTCGAGGGTCAGAGCGGTGGCTCCGGGACTGGCGACCCGTCGATGATCATCGCCATCCCCGCGGGCCAATACGTCACGAGCTACGTCTTCGGCACCGGGACGGGATACACCAGCCACTATGCCCAAATCGTCCGCGCCGCCGGCGCATCGGACATCTTCGTCGATGGCGCGCTCATCACCGGCTACACCCAAATCGGCAGCTACGAGTTCGTGAACCAGCCCATCAGCGAGGGCTCTCACTCCATTCGCAGCGCGACGCCGTTCGGCGTCTCGATCTTCGGATACACGTCGGCGACCAGCTACGCCTTCCCGGGCGGTCTGCGGCTCGCGACGTTGAACCCCCTGTGAGCCTGCGACGCGGCGGGCGCGCCACCCGAGAGGTTGGCCCCCCGCTCAGCCGATATTAAGAGAGCGAGCGGCGTATGAAGTTCTGCCGCTCCTCTCTTTTCGTTTCGATCGCAGCTCTGGCTCTCCTCTTCGGCGCGGGCTGCGACAACCGCCCCGAGGGCGTCTACAAGCTCGACAAAGAGGCCGCGAAGAAGGCCGCCGCCGCGAACACGGCGGGCCAATCCGAGGCCGATCGCGAGCTCGGCAAGGCCCTCGCGGGGACGCTCGATCAGATCGACGGGACGCTCGAGCTCAAGGCAGGTGGTCAGTTCGAACGGCGCACGACCTCGCCCACCTTCCTCGAGAAGGGCGACAAACGCGAGTCGGTCGAGACCGGCTCGTGGAAGCTCGAGGGAGACACCATCCTGCTCGAGAGCTCGGTGGGTAAGACGTCGTGCAAGCGAAGCGGCGGTCGACTCGAGTGCAAGTCGGAGAAGGACGGCAACGTGTCGATGTACGACAAGTCCTGATCCGATATGACCGACTACCCGGCTGACCTGCGCGACGACACCCGAGTCGACCCCACCCCGAAGATCCCGGGCTGCTATCGCTCGACGCTCTCGAGTCGCTGGAACTACAAACACCCGAGCGGGGGTGTCCTCATGTCGATCGCGCTGCGCGCGGCGACGGCCGAGCTCGCGCGAACCGGCATGACGGGGCTGTCGCTGGTCTCGGCGACAGCGCAGTTCTGCCAAGCCGTGTTGGCCGGCGAGCTCCTCTCGGAGGTCCGCATCCTGCGCATCGGCAAGACGGCGGCGCAGCTCCGCGTCTCGCTGTCGGCGCAGGCGACGCCGGGTGTCGGCCTCGAGGTCCTGGCGACATTCGTCAAGCCGATTGACGGTCCCGACGTGCACGGCATCGAGATGCCCGCCGTGGACCTCCCCGACGAGGCCGCGATCCTCGCGGCGCGCAGCGACACCCCGACTTGGGCCTTCTATCGGAACATCGACTCTTCCCTGGCCATCGGCGCCCCTATTTGGAAGAGCGACTGGTCCGCGGGGCCCGCCCATATGGCCTTTTGGTATCGATATCGGGTCTCGCAGCGCGACGACTCGGGCATCGTCGACCCGCTGGCGCTGCCGCCGCTCCTCGACACGATACCGCCGGCGCTCGTTCGCAAGCTCGGGCCGGCGCACGAGCGCTACATCATGCCGAGCCTGGATTTGACGGTCTTCTTCATCGAGGACGCGACCACCGACTGGCTCCTCGTCGAGACCTTCGTCGAGCGCGCGCGCGCGGGCTACGCGATCGGCTCGGCGAACCTTTGGGCCTCGAATGGTCGGCTCGTCGCGCGAGCCGCGCAAAGCATGACGCTTCGTCAGCGGCGCCTCGGTTGAGCGCTCCTGTATCATCCGCGCCATGCGCGCACTCATCGCCGATGCGTTTCCGGAGCAGTACCTCGACGGACTGAAGGGCCTCGGCCTCGAGGTTGTTTACGAGCCCACGCTCAAGGCCGCCGACATGCCGGCTCGCGCGGACGGCGCGAGCATCCTCATCGTCCGCAGCAAGAAGGTCGACCGCGAGACCATCACGAAAGCGAGGTCGCTGGCGCTCATCCTGCGCGCCGGCGCGGGCTACGACACCATCGACGTCCAGGCCGCGAGCGAGCGCGGCATCTTCGTCGCGAACTGCCCCGGCAAGAACGCGATCGCCGTCGCGGAGCTCGCGTTCGGCCTCATGCTCGCGCTCGATCGACGCCTCGTCGACGGCACCGTCGACCTGCGCAACGGGACCTGGAACAAGAAGGAATACAGCAAGGCCGACGGCCTCAAGGGCAAGACGATCGGCGTCCTCGGGCTCGGCTCGATCGGGTGCGCGGTCGTCGAGCGCGCGAAGGCCTTCGAGATGAACGTCCTCGCGTGGTCGCGCTCGCTCACCGGCACGCGCGCCGACGAGCTCGGCGTCGGCTACTGCCGAAACCCCGAAGAGCTCGCGGAGCGCGCCGACATCGTGACGGTCCACGTCGCCCAAACGAAGGACACGAAGGGTCTGTGCAACGCCTCGTTCTTCGCGAGGATGAAGAAGAAGGCGATGTTCATCAACACGAGCCGCGGCGGCCTGCACGACGAGGCCGCGCTCGTCGCCGCGATGAAGGAGAAGGGCCTGCGCGTCGGCCTCGACGTGTTCGCGAACGAGCCCGCCGAGGGCACCGCGAGCGGGCTCACGGCCGAGATCCTCCGCATGCCGAACTTCGTCGGCAGCCACCACATCGGCGCGAGCACCGAGCAAGCGCAGAACGCGATCGCCGAAGAGGCCGTGCGCATCTGCCGCGAGTACGTCCTCACCGGTCGCCCGCCGAACGTCGTCAACGTCGAGGTCCGCGCCCCGGCGAAATGCGAGCTCATCGTGCGGCACTACGACAAGGTCGGTGTGCTCGCGCAGGTGCTCGGGCTCATCCGCAAATACGGAATCAACGTCGCCGAGATGAGCAACACCATCTTCCAAGGGCAGAAGGCCGCGGTCGCGACGATCCGCACGGCGGACGACTTGCCGAGCGAGCTGCTCACGGAGATCGCGGCGCTCGAGGACTTCGTCATCCAGGTCGAGTCGAAGCGAGTCGGCTGACATGAGCCCGCGCTCGCTCATCGTGCGCCGCAGCCTCGCGGGAGCGCTCGCGTGCGGGGCGCTCGCGGTCGTCGTGTTCGCTTGTTCGCCGGCCCCGAAAGAACCCGACCCGGCGCAGGATCTAGCGTGCTCGACCGACGCCGACTGCACGCTCACGTGTGAGAGCCGCGGCGGCTGCTGCCCTTCGCCGTGCGCGTGCTCGTCCGCGATGAGCAAGACCGCGGTCTCCTCGATCGAGGCGTACAACCGCGATCACTGCACCGAGGACGACCGCAAGAACTGCCCCGTCGTCGGCGCTTGCGCGCCCGTGGACGATCCGTTCGAGGCCCGCTGCGAGGCAGGGTCCTGCGTCGCGAGGCGCACGAAGGAGCCGAAGCTCCTGCCTCAACAGGTCAGCGTCTCGGGCCTCGACACGACCTGCAATCAGGACGCGGACTGCGTGACCGTCGACGATTTCCCCTGCGTGAAGTCAGGCTGTTACTGCTCGAAGACCGTCATCGCGAAGAGCGCCAAACCGGAGTTCGACGCCCGCGCTGGGAAAATCCAATGCGGCAGCGTCGATGATCGGGCGTGCGGTGAGTGCCGCCGCAACCTGCCCTTCTGCGACACGAGCGGCGGCGCGAGCCCCGGCCACTGCGCGACGAAGCCCGAATAGAGCTCAGCCTTCGAGGACCTTCTTCACCGAGGGTCGCGCGCGCAGGCGCTCGAACCACGCCCCCACGTTCGGGTACTTCGACAGATCGAACCCGAGCATCGGCAAGAACGCGAGGCTCGGCGCGAACGAGATCTCGACGAGGGTGAAGCGGCCGGCCGCGAGGTGCTCGGCCTTCGCGAGCGTGCGATCCATGATGCCGAGGACCTTCGTCACCTCGGCGCGCCCGTTCTCGACGATGCGCGGGATGCGCTGGTCCTCGGGCAAACGGATCGTGTTGGCGAAGATGCCCGCCGCCGAGGGACCGAAGTGCGCAGCGTTGATGAAAAGCCATTGCGAGATCTGCGCTCGCTCGACCGGGTTCTCGGCGTCGAGGTGCTTATCGGGATATTTGGCCGCGAGATATTGGCATATCGCGTGAGACTCCCAGACGACGAGATCGCCGTCGACGAGCGTCGGGATGCGCGCGTTCGGGTTGAGCCCGAGATACCCCTCGGAGCGCTGCGCGCCCTGCATCAGGTCGACGGTCACGTACTCGTACGGTGCGCCGACCTCTTCGAGCGTGATCTGGGCGCGGCGAGCGTTCGGCGACATGGGAAAGCCGTGGAGCTTCATCATGCGCGGCAGGCTCGCACGTCGGCCCGCGATCGCAAACCCGCGAACGCACCCCGAGTCAGAGCGCGCGCGACGACGTCGTCTTGACCCTCGCCCCCCGTCGGGAGAAAGGCTCACCCACACTCATGCTCGACCCTCGCTACGTCGCCGAACACTTCGATGAGGTCCGCGCCGCCCTTGCTCGCAGGGGCCCCGGCTGGGACGCACAGCTCGAGCCCATCCGTGAGCTCGTCAAGCGTCGCCTCGAGGCCATCGGCGCGTCCGAGCGCAAGGCCGCGGAGCGCAACCAGGCCTCGGCCGAGATGGCGAAGGCCGACAAGAAATCGCAGGCGTTCGCCGACAAACGCGAGGAGCTGAAGAAGCTCTCGAACGAGGTGAAGGAGCTCGAGACGCTCGCGGCGCAGACCGAGAAGGAGCTCGAGGATTGCCTGCTGCGCATCCCGAACATTCCCGACGCGTCGATCCCCGACGGGCAGAGCTCGGACGATAACAAGGTTGTAAGGACGTGGGGCGACAAGCCCACGTACGCCTTCACCCCGAAGCCGCACTTCGAACTCGGCGAGCAGCTCGGCCTGCTCGACTTCGAGCGCGCGGCGAAGCTCTCGGGTCCGCGCTTCACTGTGCTCTACGGCGCCGCGGCGCGGCTCGAGCGCGCGCTCATCTCGTTCATGGTCGACCTCCACACCGGGGAGCACGGTTACGAGGAGGTGTGGCCACCCTTCTTGGTGAAGGACACGGCGCTCCTCGGAACGGGGCAGCTCCCCAAGTTCGGCGACGACCTCTTCAAGACCCACAAGGCCGACCCCGAGCGCGCGTACGACCTCTACCTCGTCCCCACCGCCGAGGTCCCCGTCACGAACCTCCACGCGGGTGAGATCCTCGACGGCGCGAAGCTCCCTATTTCTTATACAGCGTATACGCCATGTTTCCGCGCCGAGGCTGGGAGCCACGGCCGCGATGTGCGCGGTCTCATCCGACAGCACCAGTTCGACAAGGTCGAGCTCGTGAAGTTCTGCGCCCCCGAGGAGAGCGAGGCCGCACACGAGAAGCTCACGCACGACGCCGAGCAGGTCCTCGTGAAGCTCGGGCTCCACTTCCGTACCGTCGTGCTCTGCACTGGTGACCTCAGCGGCGCGTCGCGAAAGACCTACGACATCGAGGTCTGGCTCCCCGGCCAGAACGAGTATCGCGAGATCTCGAGCTGCTCGAACTTCGGTGATTACCAGGCGCGGCGCGCGCAGATCCGGTATCGGCCCGAGCCCAAGGCGAAGCCTCGCCTCGTCCACACACTGAACGGCTCGGGCCTCGCAGTCGGTCGAACGCTCATCGCGATCTTCGAGCAGTACCAGCAAGCCGACGGGACGATCCGCGTGCCCGAGGCGCTGCGATCGTACATGGGCGGCGTAGAGGTTTTGCGCGCTCGCTGATACCTCTGGGGTTCACCCTGGAGGCTTTCGGCGAATGGAAAAAGAGTCAGATCAGGAAGCCCAGCGCGCTGCAGAAGCGACGCTTGGGGCGATGGCGACGTGGGCGGGGATCGTGTTCCTGCTGGCCCTCATCCTCAGCATCGTCGTGATCGTCATCGCGCGAGGCAACAACCGAGCGCGCGGTCGAACGGGCGGCATCGTGACCGCGCTCGGCGTCGTCTTCGGCTGTCTCATGTTCCCGCCAGTCGGCGCCGCTGCGGGCGGCCTCTACGGCGGCGTGCTGACGTTCACCGACTGGATCAACAAGATGATCCCACGCGTCGCTGAGCAAGCCTTCGAGAAGGAGTTCAAAGACACCTGTCCGGGCCCGCTCTGCGAAATGAAGATGACCGACCTCCCCGAGACGAAGGACAAGATCAAGAAGGAGCGCGAGAAGATCGGCGACGCGCCCAAAGAGTATCGAAGCCTCGGGCTCGTCGAACGCTTGCAAAACGTCGAGAA
This sequence comes from Polyangiaceae bacterium, assembly GCA_046351325.1. GTDB lineage: Bacteria > Myxococcota_A > Polyangia > Polyangiales > Polyangiaceae > Xiheicaenibacterium. The sequence continues at coordinate 505,502 of JAXLYR010000005.1, forward strand.
AATCGAGAAGGTCGCCCAAGCCGAGGCTCTCGACGCGTGCCTCGAGGGGCTCGACGCCGCGGGGCCGGAGCCGACTTACAAACAAGCGCTCGACGAGGTCAAACCGCGCATGACGAAGGCCGTGGAGAAGGTCTTCAAGGACGTCGGCAACGACGCGCGCAGCGCGGCGCTCTCGATCTTCCTCGGGTGGGCGATCGCGTACGTGTTCTTCAACGGCCTCATGGTCGCGGTGACCATGCGCGGGGCCAAGGTCGCGCCCGGCGCGCCCGCGCCTGGCCAGCCCGCTTACACCACGTCGCAGGCGTCCTTTTCACCGCAGGGCCAGGCTGCGCAACAGCCCGCTTACGGCCAATCGCAGCAGCAACAGCAGCAAGGGGGCTATCCACAACAGAACCCCCAACAAGCGCAAGCCGGCTATCCCCCGCAGCAACAACAGGGCTATCCCCAACAGCAACAGCAGGGCTATCCCCAGCAGCAAGCCGGCTATCCCCAACAGCAACAACAGGGCTATCCCCAACAGCAGCAACAGCAGGGTTATCCCGGTGCGACGCAGCCCGGTGGCAACCCTTACGGTGGTAGCGGCGGGGGCGGCAACTACGGCGGTGGTGGCGGCGGATACCCGGGTAGCGGGACAGGCTGATTGGCTATTTGAGGCGTTCGCACGAGATGTGGGTCCACCCGGTCGCCATGCCAGTAGCGTAGGCCGGGCCCCACTTGCTGCCGTCGAACGCCTCTTCGACTTCGAATGTCGCGAACGCGCACTTCTTGTTGGGATCCTTCGCGTAAGCGTCCGTCCGAGCGAAGCCGACCGTGACGTCGGCGGTGCGCTTGATCGGGTATCCCTCGTAGGTCTTCTCGACGTTCCATGAAGAGGTCACGGCGGCCTTCTTGATGGCGGTCGCGTCGATCCCGGTCTCCTTCGGCTTCGCGGCGATATGCGCCTTCGCGGCCTCTACCGCTTTGGCGCCGTGATCGATGCCGACCGCGCTCGGGAACCTCACCTTCTTCAGCGCGTCGGCGTCGGCCTTGGCTTTTGCCGCGGCCTCCTCCTCGGCGACGCGCACGACGACCTCGGTGAACTTGGTGCGCTCGTCCGCGAGCGGCGCGCTCTTCGCGCGCTCCGCGTCCGACGTCAGCATATCGAAGCTCGCCTTGGAGACGTCGCAGAGCTCCGCGAAGTGGGCCGCGACGAACGCACCGTCGAGGTCCTTCGCGTCGGCCGAACAGGGGATCGCGAGCACGCGGACGTCCTCCGCCTCCTCGAACGCGAAGAGGGTGTTCTTCGCGACACGCAGGAACACGCGCTCGGCCTTCTTTTGCGGCAGCGAGACGACGGCCGGGTGCATCGTGTGGTGATCCTGAAAGTCCCGAATGCTCGAGTACGACTCGGGCTTCGTCGCCCTGTCATTCGACGTGAAGAGGAAGCAGTCGACGCTGCGATCGTCATCCCAATAGATCACGGACACCGCGTCCCGCTCGGCCATCACAGGACAAAGCGGGCTCGAACTACCCTGTAGAGCAGCGGCGCTGTAGCGCGCCTCGGCGCCGAGGATCCTCGCGAGGTTCGCTTCGATGCGAGGGTTGCTCGCGACGCTGCCTTTGCCGCTGCTCGCGGCCTCGCTCCTCGAATGCGAGGCTCCGCTGCGATGAACGCCCGCGCGGCCGACGAGCGAGCAGCCACCCAGCAGGGCGAGCGCCGCAACGTAAGCCGCGCCACGGAGCGCGGGAGATAGAGCTCTCGAGAGAACTTCGGCGTTCGACCTATGGGCATATCGAGCGGAGCGTGCGTCTTCGGATTTCATGGTTCGACCTCGTGCGTGCGGGGTGGGAACACGGGTCGCGTTGCGGATCGGTCACGCGGGCCGCGTCGATTTCTCGGGGGCGGCCGCGTCGCTCCGAGCGGGACCATGCGAGAATGCTGCGCGCATGGTCGAAGACCGCTCCCTCGATGCACCGCTGCTCGCCGCCGAGCCGCTCGCGCGTCGCGCCGCCGCCGGGGAGAGCGCCGCCTTTCGAGCCTTCATGGCCGCGCTCTGGGACCCTTGCCTCGGGCTCGTGCGCGGCAGCCCCGCCATGCGCTCTGCCACTGAAGACGACGCCCGCGAGGTCGTGACGCGGGTCATGGCTCGCTTCGAGCGCGACTCCTTTCGAGCGCTGCGGCTCTACCTCGATTGGGCCCCTCGCTATCCCGATAAGACCTTCGCCGATTGGCTGAAGATCAGCGTCGCGAACGTGGTCCGCGACTACGCGCGCGAGCGACGTGGTGGGGTGGGCGGGGCCCCGAACGAGCCCAGCGCGAAGCGCCTCCTGAACGAGCTCGCCAACAGCCTCCCGCTCGAGGACTACGGGGTTCGTCCGCCCGTGACCGACGCTCAAACGGCGCGGCAGCTGCTCGAGTTCGCGCGCGGTCAGCTGCCCCAGCAGCAGCTCGCCGCGCTCGAGGCCTGGCTCCAGGGCGCGACCCACGACACGATCGCCGTCGATCTCTCGCTCCCCGGCGCCGAGGACGCGAAGCGCCTCGTCAGGGCCGCGGTCGCCGTGCTCCGGCGCCAGTTCGAGCCCTGAAGCTCGAGCTCGAGCTCAATCGAGGGAGCCGGACACGACCACGCCGAGCTCCGGTTTCTCTGCTGATCCCCAAAACGCTACGCCGATATTTGGAGCGCTCCGCTTGGTCGCGCTGTCACGCGAGGCCGAGAGCACGAGGCCCACGATCGACGCCGCGAGACCCACGGTCGCGCCGACGCCGAAACCCAGCGAAATCCCTAGCCCGCGGTTCTTCCGTGCGTTGTCCGGATCGGGGTCGAAGCTCGGGTCCTCGTCGCATACCAGATCGTCACCGCAGACCTCGTGGAGGTGAGCGTTCGCGTTCGCGCCGTCGACCGCAAACCCGATAGCGACGCCCCCGAGCGAGAGCCCCGCGGCCCCGGTGATCCAGACCCAAATCGGGATCGTGTGATCCTCCGCGGTCGTCGGAGAGTCAGGGTTTTCGTGTGGTTTTGGTGTCGGGTCAGGGTCGACCTTGCGTGGGATCGGGTCGGGCTCTCTGCTCTCGGGGAACGTGAGCTCGAGCACGAGGTGCTCACCCTCTCGCAGCTCTGCGCTGCGACGAACTTCGGGTTTGCCGGGGGCGGTGAGCACGAGCTCGTGCGGCCCCGGATCGAGCGGGAACTCCGTGTCGATCGGCAGCTCCGCGCCGCCCTCTTCGAGCTTCGCGCCCTCGACAGGTGGCTTCACGACGACCCGCAGCTTGGGCAATCGCGCCTCGAGGCGCCCGAGCATCTCTTTTCCCGTCGTCTCGAGGCTCTCGCGCCGCTTCTCACCCACTGTGTCGTGGTTGAGGACGAGCGCGCGCTGGACCATCACCCAAGCCGTCGCGACGCGCCCCTCGTGCTCGCGACAGAGCGCGAGGTTGAGCATCGTGCTCACCGCGGCAGCGCGCTTCATGCTGGCGTCGAGGAGCTCGCAGCCCTTCTCCCAATCGCCCTGTTTGACGAGGGCGCGGCCTCGTTGGAAGAGGTCGGCGGCCGCAGGGTCCTCGGCCTGCGCGAGCGCGGTGCGTGACGCGAGGACGAGCGCGGCCGCGGCGAGCGCGGAGAGCGTGCGGGAGCGGACCTCAATACTCATCGAGCGGATCGATGCTCGCCGTGGGGCGCGCGCTCGGCAACGAGCTCGCGCGCGGACCGCTCGTGACGACGGCCTGCGACCTCACCGGCGACGTCGCGGGCAGGGGCGAGCTCGAGCTCGCGGCGCTCGTTCGGGTCACCTCCACCGCGCGAGGAGCCTGCGCGCTCGGCGTCGCGCTCGCCTCGGCGGTCGCGACCTGCGCCTCCGAACTCGAGGGCGCGAGCGACGTCGTGTTCGAGGAGCGATTCGCGCCGATCGCGAGCCAGGCCACCACGAAGGTCACGACGAGGGCAGCCCCCGCGATCGCAAAAACCTTGGTTTTGACGGGCGCACGACGCGTTGGCGCGAGCTCCACGGGCCCGAGCGCCGAGCTCACGCCTGCGCCGAGCGCGACGCGGAGCGCGTCGATTTGCTCGTGCGCGGTCTCGAATCGAGCCCCCGGATCGAAGCTCGTCGCCCGTGAAAACCAGGCATCGAACGCGCGCGGCAGCGTGACCGAGTCACGGCGCGCGCGCTCTGTCGGCGGCTCGACCGCGCCGCGAACGACGCGGCTGATGAACGCGTAGGCGTTCGAGGCGCTCTTCGCCTCTTCGCTCCAATAGGGTTTACCGACGAGCATCGAATACGCGACGTGCGCGAGCGCGTAGAGGTCCGCCGCGGGCCCGATCGTGCCGTCGCCGGTCAGCTGCTCGGGTGCCATGTAGAGCGGTGTCCCGAGGCTGCGCGTCGTGCCGAGGCTCGACGGATCGAGGGCCTTCGCGATGCCGAAATCGAGGAGCTTCACGTGATCCGAGCCGTCGTCGCGGCGCGTGACGAAGAGGTTCTCAAGCTTGAGATCGCGGTGGATCACGCCGTCCGCGTGCACTTTGTCGAGCCCGCGCGCGACCTGCTCGAGGAGCGACAGCGCGACCCCGACCTCGAGTGGGCCGCGCTCGACGCGCGCGCCGAGATCTTCCCCGGCGAGGAGCTCCATCACGAGGAACGGCGTGTCGGGCTCACAAACGCCGGCGTCGACGACCTCGATGATGTGGTCCGAGCGAACCCGCCCGACGATCGAAGCCTCACGCTCGAAGCGCGCGCGAAGATCGGCGTCCTTCGCGATCTCTGGCTGCATGATCTTGAGCGCGCGCAGCCTGTCGGTCCTGCGATCGACGACCTCGTAGACGCTGCCCATCCCGCCGCGCTTGAGACAGCGCACCACGCGATATCGACCCGCGAAGTCGCTCCCAACTTCGAGCTCGGTCGCGGGTGACGCCATGGATCCTCGCTACCATAGCGCCCGCGTCGCGCGGCTCGAAGCTGTAGGGCCCTTGTAGCCTGCGGATCTCCAAGCTTTGATCCAGCTTCGAGCCGCCGTGTCCCGACCCAATCTCCTTCTACCAGCGCTCCTCTGCGCGCTCGCGACCGGGTGCCCCGACGCAGTGCCGGGGACCCCGCACGGTGGCGGCGGTGGCGCAGGCGGCACTGCGAGCGCAGGCGCCGGCGGCGCGGGCGGAGCGATCGGGCCGATCGACTTCCGCTCCGCGGTGTCCTCGGATTTGCCGTCTCCCGGCGAGGACTTCAACGACCAATATGGCTTCTCGGTCGCGGCCAGCGCGGACACCGTCGTCGTAGGCGCTTATCGGGATTACGCGTCGCTCATCATCGGCGGAGCGGCGCACGTCTTCGTCTGGAATGGCGAGAGCTACGCGCTCGAGACCTCGCTCCGCGCGAGCCCAGCAGTCGGCGACTCGATGTTCGGCTGGAGCGTGGCGATCGACGGCGATCGCGCCGTCGTGGGTGCGCGCGGCCTCAGCGACCCCAAGGAGGTCGCTGGCGGCGCCTATTTCCTCACGCGAAACGGCTCGAGCTGGGTCTCGCAGCAGCTCCTCCAAGAGGATCCTCCGCAGACCTACGGCAACTTCGGGCGCGCAGTCGCAGTCAGCGGGACACGGGCGATCGTGAGCGCACCGGACATGACCGCGCGGGTCTTCGCCTTCGAATCGAGCGGCTCGACGTGGGCCCCAGCGGGCGAGCTCGTCGCCTCCGACCCCGCGGAGGCCTTCGGTTGGGCGGTCGCGCTCGACGGCGACACAGCGCTCGTGGGCAGCGACGCCATCACGCCGACGCCCGCGTCCGCTTACATATTTGTTCACGATGGGAACAACTGGACAGAGGGCGACACGCTCCGCCCTGGCGCTGGGGGCGAGGGCTTCGGATATGCCGTCTCGCTGAGCGGCGACGCCGCCATCGTCGGCACGAAGCCCGGGAACGGACCTGGCGGGGCGTTCGTCTTCGAGCGCGCGAACGAGACCTGGATGCAGACCGCTGCGCTCTCGTCGGGCGAGACCGTCGACGGCGACGACTTCGGCGCGGCCGTGGCGATCCACGGCGACTTCGCGCTCGTCGGCGCCCCCAACCACGACGACGTGGCCGGCGCCGACAGCGGCGCTGCTTACATATTTGTACGCACCGAGGGCACCTGGGCGCTCCACACGAAGCTCGTCGATCCCGACCCCCACGCGGGCGATCACTTCGGGCTATCCGTCGCCCTCGAGGATGGAGTCGCGGTCGTCGGCGGCGTGCAGACCGCAGCGGGGCGGGGCCGCGTCACCGTGTTCCGAGCGCGCTGAGACAGCGCTCCGTGAGAAATCTTCGAGGCGCGCGTGACCGATCCGCGCACGCCCCCGTCTTCCCTCGTCACGCACCCGACGAGCCCGTCGCGGTGAGAGGAGACAGAGCACTGCCATGTGGAAACACGCCTCGAACTTCACCTTCATCGTGGCCCTGACCGCTGCGCTGACGACGACGACCGCCTGCAAGAAGGACAGCGCCGAGGGAGGCTCGGCGAGCGCGAGCGCCGCTCCCAAAGCGACCGGCCCCTGCGCAGGCGCAGGCGAGGCGCTCTCGGGTATTGCCATCTTGGAGGTCAAGGAGAGCCCCGACGACGCGAAGAAGGGCGCTGAGTTGGTCGATCAGCTGCGCAGCGAGCTGACCTCGACCTGCGTCGAGAAGGGCTATGACAAGTCCGCCGTCGAGGCCCTCGGTTGCTACGAGAAGAACAAGGGCAAGGCCGGCTATCGCGTCCTCAAAGACTGCGACGACAAGCCCGGCAAGGACATCGTCGCCGCCGTCGTAGCGAAGCACGGTGGCAAGCGCACCGATTGACTCAGGGCATGATCACGAGCCGCGACGGCGAGCGAAACGCCACGGCGTCGAAGCTGCGACTCGGCGTGAGACCCCCTGACGTCGCGACGGGCGCGTCGAAGACGTAGACGAACGCCGTGCTGCGATCGGCCGCGAACAGGTTGCCGTCGGGGTCGAACGCGAGCCCCGAGAGCTGCTCGGCGCCGGTCACGTCGAGGACCGCGGACGGCGTCGACGACTCGTCGAGCGACGACGCTCCGTCATAGCGGAAGATCTGAGAGCCCTCGTCGACCGCCCAAAGCGTGTCCGAGGCGTCGACATAGAGCGACAAGGCCTGGCCCCACTCTGCGTTCGCGATCACGTGCTCCGGCGCGACGAGCCCGTCTGTCGAGCTCGCCGAGCCGAACACCAGGATCTCGGTCGTGTTGACGTCTTGATTGACGACATAGAGCTTGTCGCTGTTCTCCAACATGAACGTGGGGGAGAAGAGCGGCATGTCGACCTGGATGCGCCGCGCGGGGCTCTGGTCTCCGTCGATGGACGAGAGGCCGGAGAAGACCATGATGTCCTTGTTGGTCGCGCCGTTCGACGTGTTGTTGACCGCGAAGAGATTGTCACCCGCAATGGCGATCGCGATGGGCGCCTCCAATCCAGTGTTCGCGCCCGAGAGCTTACGGCTCGGTAGGGTCGCGCCGGTCGCTTGGTCGGCGCCCGCGTAGACGTTGATTGACGGCCCGTTCTCGCACGCCACGTAGAGCTCGCCGCTCGATGAAATGGCGACGTCACGCGGGCCGTACATATCCGTGTCGGCGCCCGCTCCGAGCGTGGTCTTCGGCTCCGCTCGACCTTCAGTTTTGTCAGCGGACGCGACGCTCGCGACGCTGTCCAAGCTCAAGACGAAGAGCTGCGGCCCCTCCTCCGTCGGTGGCTGACCACCTTGTCCGCCCTGACCGCCAGTCGAGGTGTCTGTCTCCTCGGGGCAACCCGTCAAAGAAGCCGCGAACACCGCTGTCAGCGCCAGACGCACCATCGAACCCATGGAAAGCTGCATACGTATCTCCCTGTGGTGGGCGGCAAAGCCGCCGGCCAACGAGGGAGTCGTGAGCTGCCTCTGTCGGGTGACAGCTACCGGCGCCTGCTGGTTGCTTTGATGGGCTCGTCGAACCAACCAGGGAGGTCTGCTTCAATCTGGCGCACGACCACAGAGAGCGCGGCGTGCACCTCGGCGGCGGTCTTGGCAGGGTGATCAATGCCGCTTGGAGCGGCCGCAAAGTACCGGTGACGAGTTACAGGCTTGTCATCGGGTCGCAGGCGACTCTCCATCATGGACGCTCGCAGCACGGTCGCTTCGGAGCGCTGAATGAACTCGACGGTGACCCGGCGCTCGCCGTTCGGGTGCTCGGCGCGCCACACGACGTCCCCGAGCAGATCTCCGAGCGGATCCTCGACGACGTGTTGGAGTCCGAGCTTCGCGAGCGGCCCGTCGAGGTGCTCGCGCGCGACCGACGAGAGCCGATAGCCGCGCACTCGGGGGAAGGTGCGATCGAGGATCTCGGCCATCGCGCGCTCGAGCGCTGCGTGTTGTGCCTTGCGCGGAACGTTCGCGCTGTTTGCACCCAAGATGAAGAGCGCCGCGCGCCCCGCTTCGACCACGCGGATCGGCGGTAGCTTCGCGCGGCCCTCGAGCGCGCGCAGCTCCTCGACGGGAAAGACCGAGAGCCAGTCCGGGCCGAACACGGTGACGTGCCCGAGCACCTCCAGGTGGCTGATCGCTCGACAGGAGAGGTGCCCCTCTCCCTCGGAGAACCGGACGCCGCCCTCCTTCACGTCGCCCGCGGCCTCGACCAAGCGCGCGAGGCCCGCGACCCACGCGGCGTGCGCTTCCTTCGAGTCCTCGACGACGCTCGTGACCCCGAGTGAGTTCCCCGACGGCGAGAGCGCGACGTGGCTGCGCTCTCGCGCGCCCTCTTGGTAGAGGTGCAAGAAGCAAGGGAGCCGCTTCTTCGCGAAGGTCTTCTGGACGAGCGCCTCCAGCGGTCCCTCCACCGGCGCGTGGCTCTTGTGATCCTCCGCGGACGCGTCGAGCACGAGCGAGAACGGCGGCGCCTGCACGACCTCGAGCACCGCACCGAGGTGTGGCCCCTTCGCCAGGTCCGATCCGTAGAGCGAGATCGTGACGGGCTCGCCGGCGCGCACGACGACGCGCGGCGGTCGACGCCATGGCACGCTGATCTCCGTGCGCTCGAACCGCTCGAGCTGCGCCTCGGCGCGCGCGATGTCAGCGGAGGCCCAAGCGCACACGTCGTGCGCAGGGACGACGAAGCTCGCGAGCGAATCAGTGGCGAGCCCGGAGAGCGCGCGCTCGAGATCGTACGATGAGGGCACGCTGTTGGGGCCGGCCGAGCGGCCCTCGAGCCGCGAGAACTTCCCGTCGGGACCACGCGTGAACGAGAACCACCACTCGTGGCGCATGTGCCGCCGCTCCGTGAAGACGAGCTCGCGCAGCGCGAGGCCTTGTCGCTCGACGGCCGCGCGCATCGCGCCGAGCGGCCACTCGTACGAGCGCACCGCGAGGCGCTCGAGCTTGCGCGCAGCGGGGCTCGCGAAGAGCCACGCGAGGTCGTCGTTCGGCTCGATGGTGAGGTCGACCAGAGCCGGGAGCGCCTCGCCGCGCGCGAGCACCTCACGGCCCTCGTCGGAGCGGACATCGACGTCGATCGCCCTGATGAGCGCGCGCGGCTTCAGCTTGCCGAGCGTGACCAGCCCTTCGTCAGGGACATTGACCAACTCGGTCAGGTGCGCGAGCGCGGGCAGCGAGAGGATCTCGGCGAACAGCTCGGGATCTTGCGCCTCGCGGCCGAAGCCCAGGCTGGTCACCGTCGAGAGCGCTGCGCTTCGCAGCGCCGCAGGGAGCTCCGTCGCGCGGCGGTACTCGCGCTTGGCGACGAGCTCGAGCGTCGCCGCCTTCAAGAACCCCGCGTCGAAGACGCGACCGTCGCGCGCGAGCACGCGGTCGAGCTCACCGATCCAGCTCGCGCCGTGCTTCTTCGCGATCGCGGCTTGTTTGCGGAGCGCGGCTGCATCGGCACGCCCCTCGCGTCGCGCGAGCCCGATGGCGATGTGCTCGCCGCGCGGATCGCCGCGCTCGACCAAGAAGTCCGCGAACACCTGGCGCAGCGCGAGATCGTCCGGGCGCGCGTAGATCTCGGCGAGCATCTCGGCCTCACCCCGCGACTTCTGGGAAGCGCGATGCACGTCGGTCGCGAAGTGCGCCTCGATCGCGACGACGACGGCGAGCTCGGCCTCGGCGAGGGTGACTGGCTCTCGCGCGTGCAGCGTCGCGATCGAGCTCTTGATCCGAGCCTTCGTGTCACGGAAATAGCTCGAGCGAGGTCGCTCGAACGCGGACTCGAGGATCGGGACGACGCGCACGTCTTCGAGCGAGACGATGCGATTGAGGACCCGATTCCAGAAGCGACCCGTCGTCCACGTGTCGTAGGGCGCCGCGTCGATCAACCGCGCGAGCGCGACGGCCACCCGCGGGTCGGGTGGCTGCGCGCACACGGCCTCGAGCACGGGCTCGGCGTCTTGCCATTTGCCGGGCCACGGCTGCTCGAGGACACCGCCGAGCTCGAGCTCGTTCTTCTTCTTCAACGCCGCGAGCACCGCCTCCGTACGCGCCTTCACCGACTTGGTCTTCGCGAACGGTCGAGTCGGCGTGACCACCGCCGACAACCGATCGACGAGGTCCGCGAGCCGCGGCGTGCGTGCAGACCGCCAAGCCTCGAGCGCTGCGCGGAGCGCGGCCGGAGCATCGTTCGCCTCGAGCGCGGCGCGCGTGGCCTCGAGGTGGGGGAGCAGCTTGCGGGACATCGCTCCAACATCACACGAGCGCACCCGCCACGCGCAAGCCGCTGTGCGAGCGGTTGCAGGCAACCGCAGCGTGTCGTTCCCGACACCTGTTCTCTGTGTCTACTTCTTGAGCGCTTCCACGGCTCTTCCGAGTTCAGCGAGCTTCGCCTTGGCGACGGCTAGCTGGGCCAAGGTCCGCTCGTTGCCGGTCCTGCCCTTCAAGCGACCACGCCACATCACCAGCGCTCCACCCCCAATGGCCCCCAGCGGCACGCTGACGATCGGCGCTAGCCAGATGAATCCAGTGGCTGTCACCAAACTGAGAAGACCAATCAAGAACAAGCGCCCCGTCTTTTGTTGGTAGAGCTCGACCTCTCGAAGGCGCGCCTCTGCTTCCGCCACTGTCAGCTCGGGATCGGGCGACGCTTCCTTTGGGGCGCGCGCTCTTTGCGGCCTGTCGAGACACGCGAGCGCCCACGCGACCATGCTTTGCACCTTGGGTTCAGGATGCGATCGCTCCTGAGCAATGCGGTCGACGACCTCGGCGGGGTGGGGTCGCCTCGTTGAGGTACGTGTTCCCCAAAGACTGGATCACGGCGATGCGACTCTTGTCGTCGATTCCTCGGAGCCCGTGAATCGCCGCCATGCGAGCATTTCGCTCTCGGCGGCGCGGTCGTAGCTGGGCTCGCGATCGGGATCACGCACCTGTCGAACCCTCCCTCGAATGTAACAATACTGTCAGCGCAAGTAGGGTCGGAACCGCAGCGGATCGGCGACGTTCTTCACGTGGGCGGAGCGCTCCTCGCCGAAGAGGGCCGGGTCCTCGCGGGCGGCTACGAACGAAGCCATGCACAGGATCTCGTCACGCGTCGCGACGCTCTGCAGCCGCGCGGCGTTGTTCATCGCGCTGCCGAAGCCCGTGAAATTGAGCCCCGGCCCGACGCGTCCGATGTAGAGCGGCCCATAATGCAGGCCGGTCGCGACGCCGAGCGGCGGGTTCAGACCCGCGAGCTCGGGGATGTCTGCCGCGTCGTTCATCGCGCGCGTAATGTCTCGTATGCGTGAGGCTGCTTCGAGCGCGCGCGCACACGCGTCCTTCGCCGAGAGCTCGAAGAAGGGCGGCCCGAAGAGCGCGATCACGCAGTCGCCGACCATCTTGTCGAAGACGCCGCCGAGCTCGAAGATCTCTTTGACGCAGCGATAGCTCCACGTATCGACGAGCTTCGCGATGATCCCCGGCTCGCGTAGGACCTGCTCGCTGATGCGGGTGAAGCCCGAGATGTCGGCGAAGAGGATCGCGGCGGGCCGTTCGACCGGCGCGAGGAAGCGGCCCTCGTAGTCCTCTTCGTTGAGCAGGCGCTCGACGACCGGTCGCGAGAAGGTCGTCGCGAGCTGCCGGTACTCCCGGGCGAAATCGACGATGCGCTTGCGAAGCGTGTCGCAGAAGCGCTCGATGATGTCGCGGTCGAAGATCGAGAGCTCGCCGCGGTGGCTCGTGACGACGAGCTTGCCGAGGACGCGCTGGTCGCGCACGCCGAGGATGATGCTCTCCTCGCGAAAGCGGGTGATGCCGAGCCGCGCGAGGAGCGCGCGCGAATCACCTTGGATCATGTCGATCGCGTGTTTGCAGATGAACTCATCGATGGTCTCGTCGCTCTCGACGGCGGCGCGGTGCGTGAGCGTCCCGCCCTGGATCACGCGGTAGAGCAAGCGCGGCCCGTGCGTGAGCTCGTCCTCGCGCAGCACGAGGAGGAGATCGTCGAACGCCACCGTGGAACGCAGGATCGCGAGCGCCGCGTCGAGCCCGCGCTCGAGCACCGGATCGGTGAGCGCGTCGCCCAGCGACCGACCGATGATCGAGCGCCGACGAAAGGTCGCGATGAACGCGAGGTGGTTGTCGAGCCGCTCGGCGAACTCCTCGAGCGACGCCATCGCGTTCGCGATCTCGCGGGCGTCGAGCTGCGCGTCGAACCGCATCGCGACGAAGCCGAAATACTCGCCTGCGGCGTCGAGCGGGTGAGACAGCCAAGACCCCGTCGGGCCCGTGCGACAGCTCGAGTCGCGCGCCTCGGAGAGGCTGCGCACGCTCGCGACCCAGCCCGCGGTGGCGCCCTCGTTCGCGGGCTCTGCGTAGAGGTGCCACTCGAGGCTCTCGTCGTAGGTCTCGAGGAGCGCGTTCGTCGCGCCCGTGCCGCTCAGCAGGATGTGGAGCGCTTCGTTCGCGAAGGCCTCGAGCGGGAGCTTCTGGGCGAGCGCGCGCTCGAGCAGCGTGTCGAGCGCTGCACCCAAGCTCGCGCGCTTGCGGGCCGCGACGAGCTCTGCGTCATGGGGATCGTCGCTGGTCGTCATGGCAGGAAGTAGTTCGAGACGAGCAGCTCGTGTCGCCAGATCTCGAGCACGTGCGCGGCCTCGATTTCGATCTCGTAGAGCTCGACCGGCGCCTTGTTCTTCGACGTCGTCATGCGCCTCACGAACTTCACCGTGCGCCCGAGCAAGACCAGCCTGTCCCCGGCCTGAATCGGCGTGTCGGGCTTCTCCGTCATGTGGACGAGCACGTGGAGCTCGCGCGTCTCGTCGCGCTTCTTGCAGACCTTGTCGTATTCGATCTCCCCGCCTTTCCCCACGCGGGAGGCTTTATCGTCCTTGCAGTCGTAGGGGACGTCCTTGCGCGGGAGCTGCCCGGTGAGCTCGACCGTCAGGAGCCGCGGCGGGGGCGGCGGCACCGACGGGTCCGGCGGCGGCGGCGCGCCACCCTTCTTCGAAGGCTTCGGGGGTGTCGCTGGCTTCGGCGGCGGGGGCTGAGGCGGATTTTCGTTCACTGCCTTGACGATGAGCTCGACGCCGAGGACCTGCTGCTGCACGTCGAGCAGCGTGCTCGGGTCGGGCGCGGTCTCGCCGATCGCTGGCAGCTTGACCTCGTGGAGGGGCAAGCGCTGCTCGAGATCGAAGCCCTTCTTCGCGGCGTCCTGCAGATAGGCCTGGCGATCCTTTGGTATGGGATCCTTGACGAACGCGAACGGCGCGGTGTCCTCGTCTTGCCAGCTCGGGTAACCCTCGAGGCAGAAGAGGTCCTTCTCGTCGGCGAGCGGGAGCCCCGGCCGGAGGTCGGCTGCGTCGTCGACGCGCTGGCTCTGCAGGTCGTAAACGAGGTCCCGATGAGCCGCGACGAACTCGTCGTGCAGCGTGAGCTCGAACGCGTAGCGCGGGCCGAGCGCGCGCTTGTAGGAGTGAAAGAGCTCGGATCGCACGCGGACGAGCGTGTTGAGACGCTCGTAAGGGTGAGCCGCGTCGGGCAGATCGGCGAGCGCGCGATCGACGAGCTTCTGCGCCTCGACCCACTCGCGCTCGATGGGTTCGAAGCGCTCCCAACACTCCTTCATGTGGACGTGCAGGCTCGCCGCGAGCGTGAGCGCTCCGAACACGACGTGGCGCTGGCCGGGCTCCTTCGGGAGCTTGTCCCAACCTGGCAGCCAGTCGGGGTCGGGCGTGCTCATGAACGACGCTGGATTGCGCGCGTCGAGCGCTTGCGGATCGAAGCCCGCGCGGCGCGCGAACGAGTCGGCGCACGTCGCGAAATACACGCTGCAGTTCGCGCCCGTCGTGTCCTCGATCTTCCACCCTTGGTAGGTCGCGATCACCTTGGAGACGAGCTCCTCGGTCGAGGGCGGAGGTGGCTTCTCGGGTTGGGGCGCTGCGGGCGCGCATCCGACCGCGAGCGCGTAAACGAGGCCCGTGATGGGGCCTCTGACACTGCCGATTCGATTACTCATCCCGCGGTCCACTCCCCCGTTCACGGAATTTCTCGAGCGCGCGGCGGTCGCGTTTTGTCGGCCGACCCTTCAGATAAGGAGCGGCCTCCGCGGCGCGCTTGAGCTCCTCGACCTGACGCAGGCGTCGCGTGCGACCGTCCTCCGTCTCGCGGTACAGGCGCTGCGCGTCCGCGCCTTTGCCGCGCTTGTTCGAGAGCTCGACGATCTCGATCTCCCAGGTCAGCCCGTCCTTCTGGATCTCGATCGTGGCGCCGGGCGCAACCGAATGCCCAGCTTTCAGGCGCTCGCCGTTGCCCTTCACGTGGCCGCCGTGGATGGCCTCGGTCGCTTGACTGCGCGTCTTGTAGAAGCGCGCCGCCCACAACCAGATGTCGAGCCGCACCCGAGCCACGCCCGGCTGCGCGCCGGTCCTCGACCCTGCCCCTGCGCCCGCTTCGCCCGTCACGATTGGCGTCGAATGTTAGCAGGGCCAACCCTCCTTGTGACGAATCCACGGTCTACCGCTACGATGCGGCCGTGCGTTATTGCGAGCGCTGTGGGGCCGCGTTTCGCTACCAGAAGACGTGCCCGCGGGATCGAACGCCGCTCACGGCGGGCGTCTTCGATCCGCTCGTCGGGCGCGTGCTCGGCGAGCGCTACAGGGTGCTCGAGCGCATCGGCGCCGGCGCGATGGGGCAGGTCTATCGCGCCGCGCACGCTCGCATCGCGTGCACCTTCGCGGTGAAGGTCCTCTGGGGCGATCTCGCGTACGACCCGAACGTCGCGCCGCGCTTCACGCTCGAGGCCGAGGTCGCGAGCGTGTTCGCGAGCCGCTTCATCGTGCGTGTCGTCGACTTCGCGCACGACGCCGAGTCACTTCCCTACCTCGTGATGGAGCACCTCGACGGCCCGAGCCTCGACAGCCTGATCACCCGCGAGGGCACGATCCTCCCGATGCGCGCCGCGCGCATCGCCGAGCGCATCGCGCGCGGCCTCTCCCACGCGCACAGCCGCGGCATCGTCCACCGCGATCTCAAGCCCGACAACGTGATCGTCGTCGACGAGGACGACGAGCGCGACATCCCCAAGATCCTCGACTTCGGCGTCGCGCGCATCGTCGACGCGCAGCGCCTCACCGTGGGCGGCGCCGCGGTCGGCACGCCGCTCTACATGGCGCCCGAGCAGCTCGCGGGCGCCGACGTCGACGCCCGCACCGACCTCTACGCGCTCGGCTGCGTGCTCTTCGAAATGCTGACGGGCAAGCCGCCGTTCGACGCGCCCAGCCTCGAAGAGCTCCGCAAGAAGCACACGTTCGAGGCGCCCGCTTCGCTGCGACGCGAGCTCGAGAATCGCGGCGCGCCGGCCGCGCTCGACGAGGTCATGCAGCGCCTCCTCGCGAAGAACCCGGCGCATCGCTTCCAGTCGGCGCGCGAGGTCGCGACGACCCTCGATCGGATCCTCAGCGAGAGCGATCGACCCTCGAGCGCGCCCGCTTCGATCGCGCCGTCGCGCAGCAACATCACCGAAGCGACGGCGCTCGGCGCGATCTACGAGGCCATCGATCGCGGCGCCCCGCTCTACAACGCAGGCGATCACCAAGGCTGCTACGAGCTCTATCGCGGCGTCGCAGAGCGCATCGTCTCGACTCCGTCGACCGCGGTCGCGGTGGCTGCGCGGCTCACCGCAGCGATCCAACGCGCGCAGCGCGCGCCGAACCCGACGACCGCAGCGTGGGAGCTCCGCTACGCCTTCGACGATCTGCTCGCGCCGAAGCCCATCCGCTTGTCGGGCGCGTTCCTCCCCGACGAGCTCGCGACGTTCGGCGCGATCGTCGCGAGGCGCGAGGCCGAGGGCGCGATCGATCTGCTCGGCGACGTGGAGATCGCCTTCGCCGAGCTCCTCTCGCTGCGCCTCATCGGAGACGTCGAGCGACCGACCGCGGCCAGCACACTCGAGGCCGCCGCGCGAACAGCCCGCGCGAAAGGCGGCGGCCGCGCAGCCCTCGCCGTGATCGAGCCGGTGCTGGTCTCGCTGCGCAACGCGGGCGCCGGCTCGGGACCGATGAGCCGCCCGAGCCCATCGGGCAACGCGGCGCTCGCGGCCACGTCGAGCGCGTTCGTCGGCGCTCCCGAAGAGGTCCTCGAGGCCATCGTCCAAGCGATCCGCGTCGGCGCTCCGGCGTACAACGAGGGCCGCGTCGAGCTCTGCGCGCGCATCTACCGCGACACTGCGCAGGGCCTGCGAGACCGCCTCGTGGCCACCGGCGCCGCGCCCGCGATCGCGGGCCACCTCGAGGCTGCGCTGCGCGCCGCCGCGAACCGCAACCCACCCGAGGCCGCGTGGATCTTCCGTCACGCGTTCGACGCGATCCTCGGCGCCTGAGCCCAGCTCAGGAAAACCTGCACTCTGCCGTGCGGTTCGACTAGAGAGTCGCTTGTCTTATGGCCATCGAGATCCGCGTACACACGCCCGGTGAGGACGTCCGCGACTTCATGCGCGCGGCCCACGTCGTGATGAAGGACGATCCCGCTTGGATCGCGCCGCTCGACTTCGAGTTCAAGCAGCGCCTCGACCCGAAGAAGAACCCGCTCTTCCAACGCGCCGACGTCACGCTCTTCACCGCGTGGAAGGACGGGCAGCTCGTGGGTCGCGCCTCTGCGACCGTCGATCGCGAGTACCTCCGCGTGTGGAAGGACGAGACGGGGTTCTTCGGCTTCTTGGACACGATCGACGACGTCGAGGTCGCGCGCGCGCTGCTCACGCGCGCTGAGGATTGGTTGCGCCGCAAAGGGATGAAGCGCGCGATCGGCCCGATGCTCTACACGAACGACGAGATCGGCATGCTCGTCGAGGGCTTCGAGCACCCGCCGGTCCTCATGATGGGCCACTCGCGCGCCTACCAGGCGAAGCTCGCGGAGGCCTGCGGCTACACCAAGGAGAAGGACCTCTGGTGCTGGCGCTACCACAAGGATCAGCCTTTCAACGAGCGCACCATCAAGGCCTGGGAGGGCATCAAGGCCATGCCCGAGGTCACCCTGCGCAGCGTCGACATGAAGCGCTTCCACGAGGAGATTCGCACGATCGTCGACATCTACAACGACGCGTGGGCCGGCAAATCTCTCTTCGTGCCGACCACCGAGGCCGAGGTCGACAAGATGGCCGAGGAGATGCGCCTCGTCCTCGACCCCGACATCGCGTTCATGGCCGAGATCGACAAGAAGGTCGTCGGGATGTGCATCATGATCCCGAACCTCAACGAGGTCGTTCAGGACTTCCACGGCAAGCTCCTCCCCTTCAACTGGGCGAAGCTCATCTACCGCGTGAAGGTCAAGCGCCCGCGCTCGACGCGCCTCATCCTGCTCGGCATCCGCGGTGAGGCTCGCAAGAACATCAAGAAGTACGGCGGGCTCTCCGCCGCGATGTACGTCGAGGTCGCGAAGCGCGGCGTGGCCAAGGGCTACGAGTGGAGCGAGCTCTCTTGGACCCGCGAAGACGACGCGCCGATCAACCTCGGCATTCGCTCGATGGGCGCGAAAGTCTACAAGAAGTACCGTGTCTTCACGAAGACACTGTAATAGTAATTAATGCACCCTCCGGCGCTGGTCACGAGGGCCTCACATGCAGTGGGCTCGAGGCCGGCACCTCAACGACCTCACCTCGCAGCTCGGCCATGGCCTCCTTCGGGAGCATGAACCAGCGCAGGTGCTCGAAGTCCGGGGTCATCGACGCGTCCTCGTCACACGCGCCGCGCCCTTCACAAGCGTGGCTCGTCGCGACCTCGACGATGCGCTGCGCTTCGTCGAGGTAGCTCCGCAGGATCCACTCCGGCTCCGTCGCGTGCCGCGAGCGATATTGGAGCTTGCCACCGGCGTAGCGCACGTCGTCGAGCCGCATGAGCGGCGCGCTCGTCGCGGCCCGGTGCGTCCAGCGACCGCTCGTCGGATCGAACCGATAGAGCGGCAAGAGCTTGTGCCCCTCGGTCGCGACGAAGTCGACCGCGTCGAGGATGAACTGAAAGACCTCCTCCGAGACGAAGTAGTTGAAGTTCACGCGCACCCACCCCGGCTTGATGCCCTCGCAGCCGCGGAGGATCTCGCGCTCGAACTCGCGCGACGTCTGCAGATCGATCCCGAGCAAGCGGTGACCGTAAGGCCCTGCGCAGCTGCAGCCCGCGCGCGCCTGGATGCCGAAGAGATCGTTCAGCAGCGTCGCGACGAAGTTGTGGTGCAGGTACTTGGACGCGCCCGACGCGTCCTTGTGTCGAATGACGAACGACACGATCGACAACCGCCAAGCGTCTCGATTCCCGAGGATCTCGATCGCCGGGTGCGTCTCCCAGCGAGCGATCGCGCGACGGATGAGGTCGTGCTCGAGCGCTCGGATCCGATCGGCCGTCACCGCCTCCTTCAACTGGAAGACGAGGCCCGCGCGGATGGACTCGATGATCGCGGGCGTGCCGCCCTCCTCGCGCTGCTCGGGATCTTCGATGTAGCGATGCTCGCGCGGGTTGACGTAGACGACGGTCCCGCCCCCCGGCATCGCGGGCACTCGATTGCGGAACAGCTTGCGCTTCGCGAGCAAAACACCAGGCGTTCCGGGTCCGCCGATGAACTTGTGCGGCGACAGGAAGATCGCGTCCTTGTACGCGAGGTGCCCGTCGGGCCCGTTGTCCGCGAGGTTCATGTCGATTTGGACATAGGGAGCCGCGGCCGCAAAATCCCAGAAGGACAGCGCCCCGTGTTTGTGGAGGAGCACCGCGACCGCGTGCGTGTCGGTGCCGATGCCCGTCACGTTCGAGGCCGCCGAGAAGCTCCCGATCTTCAGCGGGCGATTGCCATACCGCTGCAGCTCGACCTCCAACTGGGCGAGATCGACATGACCATCGGCGTCCTCACCGATGACAACGACGTCAGCGATAGACTCGCGCCAAGGCAGCTCGTTCGAGTGGTGCTCGTAGGGACCGATGAACACCACGGGACGCTCGTCGACGGGGATGCGCTCGCGCAGGCCATATCGCTCGTCGAGCTCGCGGGGCAAGCGCAGCCCGAGCACGTCGATGAGGCGATTCACCGCGGCGGTCGCTCCGCTCCCGCAGAAGAGCAAGATGTCACGCTCGTCAGCGCCGACCGCGCGCTTGATGATCGCGCGCGCGTCTTCCCGGAACCTAGACGTTTGTAAGCCGGTCCCGGACGATTCGGTGTGGGTGTTCGCGTACCGGGGCATCACCTCGTGACGAATGAAGTCCTCAATAAACGCGAGGCTGCGGCCGGATGCCGTGTAGTCTGCGTACGTCACGCGGCGTGGCCCGAAAGGCCCCTCCAGCACTTCGTCGTCTCCAATGATGTTCGTGCGGATGCTCTCGATGAGACGGTCTAAAGCCTCGGGCATGTCGGGAGCAAAGCCCGCTGGGCGACTCCCTGCAACCTATTCACGTCGCCACTTTTCTATCTGTGGCGCCAACCAGGTAGACTTCAATCCATGGGGTCCGAGAGGGCACCGGCGGACACCCGCGAGCTCGACGCCTTAGAGGCCGAGCTCGCCGCGCTCGACAGCGATCGAAGCCGCCTCGTCGGTGAGCTGAATCGCGTCATCGCGCTCGCCGATTTCGATCTCGCGTGCACCGCGCCCGACCATCCCCGCGAAGTCATCGTCCGAGCGCGCCAGCTCATCCAACGCGTGCTCGGGATCGAGCTCTGTGACGCCGTCGGCCTCGTCGAAGCGGGCCTCGATCTCGACGCATTCGGTCAGACCCACCGCTCGCTCCCCAACCCCACGCGCGCCGAGTCCGCGATCCTCGAGCGCTTGCTGCGTGGGCTGCCCGGCCCGCGGATCTTTCGGCTGGGCGTCGACTCCGAGGGCGCTCATCTGCTGCCCCTCTTGACTGCGCTCTTCGATCTCTCGGTCGGCTGGGCCGACGCGGTCGTGGTGGTCCTGCCCATTCGACCGCGCATTCACCAAGAGACTTATGGCGCGCTCATCGCTTGCTCGCGGACCGACAGCGCGCTCTACGCGCGGGCCCCCGGCGAAGCCGACGCGACCTTCCTCGTCCTCTTGGCGAATCACATCGATCGCGCCGTCCAATCGGCGATGGTCGTCGCTGACTTACGCGCAAGTCAGCAAGCGATCCGCGACAACCTCGAGGTCTTGCAGCGCACGCGCGCGCAGCTGGTCGAGGCGCGCAAGCTCGAGTCCATCGGCAGGCTCGCGGACGGCATCGCGCACGACTTCAACAACGTCCTCACGATCGTCAAACACCACGTGGAGCACCTGCAGGGGCAGCTGCCCCACGGCTCCCCCCTCGCCGAAGAGGTCCAAGCGATCGCCGTCGCGGCAGATCGCGGAGCGCGGCTCGCACGCCAGCTCCTCGCGTTCAAGGTCGACGGTGAGCCGCGCCTCGAGCGGCTCGACCTCAACCGCGTGCTCGAGCAGCTCGTGAAGGGGATGGGCCGTCTGACGGGCGAGCACGTCACCGTCGATCTCAAGCTCGACACGAAGATCGGGCTCGTCCGCTCCGACCGCGCGCAGCTCGAGCAGATCTTGCTCGCGGTGCTCGGCCAAGCGTGCTCGTCGCTCTCCGGGGGCACGCTGCGGCTCGAGACGCGCTCGCCCACCCCTCTGGATCTGGCTGGGTCCTCGATCGACAAAGGCGCGGAGCGCTTCGTCGTCTTGTCCTTCAAATGCGAGCCACGCGCGAACGACTACCTCGTCTCGACGACGCCGCCCGAGCTCTCGTCGCCGCGCGCGATGCTCACCCAGCTCGGCGGGCACATGTTGCTCTTCGACGATCCGGGCCACCACCGGGAGCTCAGGCTGCTGCTCCCCGCCGCGACGCGCACGAGCTCCACGTTCGAGGTCGTCGACCCGCGCGCCCACTCCGCGCGCAGGACGACCATCCTGCTCGTCGAGGACGACGCTGCGCTCCGACGCTCCTCGCTCCGCACGCTGCGCAGCGGTGGCTATAACGTCGTAGAAGCACAAGACGGCGAGCACGCGCTCGCGGTCGCCGAGACGATCGACGAGCTCGACGCCATCGTGACCGACGTCGTGATGCCCAACCTGAGCGGCCCGCGGTTCATCCAGGCCCTCGCGGCGAAGCGCGGGCCGCTGCGCGTCCTCTACGTGTCGGGCTACACGCTGAACATGCTCGACGGCCGCGCGATGGAGGGCGGGTCGTTCCTGTCCAAGCCCTTCGATCCGGCCGATCTGCTGGCCGCCGTCCGCGAGGTCCTGTCGCGACCGCCGGGCGTCGTGAGCGCGAAGTGACGGCGCCCCTCGTCATCGCGGCGATCTACGCGCACCCCGACGACGGCGAGTTCTTCGCTGCGGGTTCGCTCGCGAAGTGGCGCGCGGCTGGTCACCGCGTCGTCGCGGTGTGCGCGACGGACGGCTCGCTCGGTACGCGCCACGCCGATCGTTCGAGGAAAGAGGTCGCACGCGAGCGCGCGGCCGAGCTGACGGCGGCGCTCGCGTGCCTCGGGCTCGAGCCACCGATCATGCTCGGGTTCCCCGACGGCGAGCTCCGCGAACACGCCGACGCCCTGAAGGAGCGGCTCGTCTTTCACCTGCGGTGCATGAAGGTTGATCGGATGCTCACGTTCGACCCGTGGCGCCGCTACGAGATCCACCCCGACCACGTCACGGTGGGCCGCGTCGCGTGTGAGGCCGCTGCGTTCTCGTGCTTCCCGCTGCTCTTCCCCCATCACCTCTCGCAGGTCGGCCTCGAGCCGCGACAGCCCCGCGAGGTCTGGTTCATGACGCCGACGGAGCACGCGCCGAACCGCGTGGTCGACATCGCGCCGACCTTCGAGGCGAAGATCCGGTCGTTCCTCTGCCATCGATCGCAGGTCGAGCTGCTCGCGAACTGGTTCGCGCCGGACGCTGACGATCCGTGGCAAATCCCTCACGCCGAGCTCGAGCGCGGCGCACGCAACCTCCTCGAGAAGATGGCCCGCGTCAGCGCCAAGGCCGCGCGCAACGTCGAACTCGCCGAGGCCTTCTACGTGCAGCGCGTCGGCCCGGGGCACCTGTCGAACTTCGACGACATGCTCCGCGAGATGGTCGGCGCCACGCAGCAGGTCGTCGAGGTCGAGTAGCGATCAGTAGGCCATCATCGCGGACATGAGCGGCGTCACCTCGAACTCGCGGCTCTCTCCCACTGCGAGCACGGGCACCTCGACGAACTCGCGGCCTTGCCACACGACCCAGCGCTGGGCCTCGAGCGGCTCGTCGAACGTGAACTCGAGGCGTGTCGGCAGAGCCCCGTCGTCCTCCATGACCTCGGCGGTGAGCACACCGGCGCGGATGCGCTCGCCCGCGCGGAACGGTGCTTCGCGATAGAGCGGGCCAAACGGGCCGCCGTTGATGCCGGCGCGGTTCGAGATCGACAGCGTGCGATCGCTCGTGCGCGTGATCGCCATGCGACCACCGGTCTGGACGGTGAGAAGCCTCGTCGATGCGCCCGCGGGTCGCTGCGGATCGAGCATGTTGTGGAGCAAGCCGTAGTTCGTGAAGAGCGCGTCCGGCGTCATGAGCACGACGACCGACCGCCCCTGGACGTCGGGATCGTGTGGCAACGAGCGAGCGTTCCGCTCGGTGAAATCCTGGAAGAGGCGCATCGTGCTGTCGCCGTTCAAGGGGAAGAGCACCGGAGCCAACAAGAAGTGGCGGACCATGAGCCCGCCGAGGACCCACCGAAGCGCGCGCGTCGCGATCATCGTGGGCGTCTCGAGCAGCCGCGCGAACGCGAGCGCGAGCACGCCGGCCGCGCCGATGCTCGCGATGAACAGGTTCCGATCGGCCGGCAGCACCGCGCACGTCGGAACGATCGCGAGCAGCGCACCCAAGCCGAAGAACCTGGCTCGCGGCTCGTCGCGCGTGACGCGGTAGAGGACGAACGCGAGCGCACCGCCCACGCTGAGAGCAACCGCAGCGGCGACGTAGCCACGAGGGTCGGTGACCGCCCAAAGCTCCGCTGGCGGACCGAGCAATTTGCCGAGCACGAGCAGCGGAAAGCGCAGCCCAAACAGCTTGAGAAAGAGCCCCGGCGACGCGAGCGGGTCGACGTAGAAGCCGCTGCCGCTCGCCCCGCACCCGAGCAATCGATAAGGGATCGCCCACGCGATCGTGACGACTGCGTGCGGCGCGAGCGCGAGCACGCGCGCGCGAACCGAGCCGCCGTCCATGAAGAGCGCGTACGAGACGAGGTAACCCCACGTGCCGAGGCTGACCTCGCCCGTGAGCATCGCGCAGCCGAACACGAGCGCGCTGCCGAGCGCGAGCGAGAGCCGGCGAGCCTCACTGGCTCGCGACCGCACGTGCAGCTCGAGCGAGGTCACCGCGAACAGCGTCGCGAGCACCGTGTAGCGGTTGGCGACCCATGACACGGCCATCCCGTGCGACGCGTCCGCCGCGAAGATCCAACCCGCGAGCCCGGCGACGATCGAGAGGCTCTTCGACCCACTGAAGATCCGTTGGAAGAAGCGCGCCGTGATCAGCGCGAGCAGTCCGTAAATCAGCGCCGACTCGAGGTGCGGCATCGTCGCGGACGCACCCCAGAGAGCGTGATCGGCCGCGCGCCACAGCGACGCGATCGGACGAAAGAATGCGAGGCGCAGCGAAGGGTTCGTCCACCACGGGTAGATCCCGCGATCGATCGCGACACGCAGCCCATCAGGATCGCCCGCGAACCTGTAGAGATCCCACGCGCCGCGCGGACCACCTGGCAGGCGCACGCCCTCGAGGAAAAGCCGGTGATAGTCGTCGTCGCACGCATAGCCGCTGCGCACCGCGGGCAGCGCGATCAGCAACGCGATCGCGACAGCGATCCACGGCGCACGACGGCCGGCCGCGAGGCGAATGAAGAACGCGACCGGTCTCGACATGGAGCCCCCCGCCCCAACCCGGCTCCCAAACTGCTTACGTTGGAGTCAGTCGCCTTCGAAGAGCTCGCGTGTCTGGTAGACGGACCACGTGTCCGTCCCGCTGACGATGTACTTCTCGAGGGCGAGCATCGTCTCGCCGTGGTTCGGGTTCTTGGCCATATCTGCAAAGGTGCTCTCGATGTCACCCAGCGAGTCAGCGCGCGTCTCGAGTTCGATCGAGGACTGCGAAGGGCCGAGCAGCCCTTGCAGGACACGGAGCGAAGACGCGCGCCACCCGACGCGCTGGCCAACGTCGACTTCCCACTTGCGGAGGAGTCCGATGACGTCCTTAAGGTGACCGAATCGGACCTGGAACTGCCAGCGCACGATGTACATGTACGACCCTCCTCGATGAAAAACGGCGGACAAGGAGTATCCTCTTGCCCTCACCTTTTCAACGACGCTCAGCGCCTGTAAGCGCCATTCTTGTAGGCTCGCAGGCTCGGCGTGTCGCTCTGCGTGATCGCCTGGACGAACTGGGTCCAAGCCTCGTGCATGTCGGCGAAGCGGTGGTTGGCGTCGATCGCGAGCGCGCGCCGGGTCCAATCATCCACTGCGTGTGACAGCGTCGGTCGATACGCCGTGAGGCTCGGTCGTGGCGCCGTCGTCGCGAGCTCGTAGAGCTTCATGGTGCTCGCGGCCGTGAAGGGTGGTTGCCCGGCGAGCGCGCGAAAGACCACGGCCGCGAACGAGTACATGTCGGCGCGATGATCGAAGGGTTTGCTCCGCCAAATCTCGGGCGCGATGTAGCTCGGTGAGCCCGCGATCATCCCGACGTCCGTGATTTCCTCGAAGTCCGGCGTCTTCGCCAAGCCGAAATCCATGAGTCGTGTCCCGCCGCCGAGGTGGGGGTCGACGAGGAAGATGTTCGGCGGCTTCACGTCGCGATGGATGATCCCCTTCGTGTGCGCGACGTGGAGCGCGTGCGCGACGGGACCGAGCAGTTCGATCACGCGCGCGGGGTTCATCCGATCGTCGAAGCTCTCGAGCTCGTAGAGGTGCACGTCGAGCGGCTCTCCCTCGAGCAGCTCCATCACGAGGTAGACGAAGCCGCGCTCGTCGGTGTCGAACTCGTGCACCTGAACCACGCTCGTGCCCCACAGCGCTGCGAGGGACTGCGCTTCACGCCAGAGGCGGAGGACGTACTGATCTTGTTGCGCAACGTCGGCGTGAAGCACCTTCACCGCGACGGGCATGTTGAGCTCGGTGTCGATCGCACGAAAGACGACGCCATGGCCACCGCGCCCCAGCTCATGCTGAAGCAGGTAGCGCCCCGCGACGCGATCACCCGGATGCAGAATCCACGGCATGCTCGACGAACCCGAACGCCTCTTTCTAGCGGCTCTTAGACCGTGATAGGCGTTGAAAACGACGTCGCAGCGTCCATCGTGTCCGGGAACACCACCACTCCGCTGCTCTACCGCGAGCTCCCGACGCGTCGCGCGCGCTGGGTGCGTGGCGCCGCGACCGCCTTCACGCTCTATCACGTCCTCGCGATGATCCTCGGCGGCGCGGTCAAGGACGTCCGCGACAAGTTCGCCCCGGCCTTCGGCTTCTACGACCAAGGCCTGCACATGACGAACTCGTGGGGGATGTTCGGCAAGCCGCCAGACACCTCGCACGTAATCGTCGAAGGCGAGCGCGCCGACGGCAGCATGGTCACGCTGCTGACCTCCGTCGCGCAGTCGCGCTCGCTCCTCGAGCGCATCCGAGACGTCAGAGTCCGCAAGATCCAGACGAAGCTCACGGACGGCGGCGAGCGCGCGCGCTGGGGCTACTTCTACCTCGAGCACTTCTGCACGACCGAGCGCGCGGCCGGCCGTCCCCTTCGCAGCGTGCGCGCGGTGCAGCTGGTCCACGAGCTCCGCGACGACGCTGGGCGCGTCACGCGCCAGGCCTCGCGTCGAACGTTGATGGCTCGCACGTGCTCGGCTGGCGCTGCTTCGGATGGTCGCGCGAGCCCCGCCGAGGACAGCTCCGCCACTGGCAGCGAAGGACGCGGCGACCTGTGAGCGAGCCTCCCGCGCCATCACCACCCACGCTGCGCGATCGTCTCGAGGCCGCGTATCTCGCGTTCTTGGCGCGACCTACAGACGGGTCAGCGGCCTCGCTCTTCCGCCTCACGTTCGGCGCGCTCGCAGTCTGGCAGGCCGTCGGCGTGCTCATCAATCTTCGGCGCTTTTGGGGCCGCGACGCGCTCATCCCGTTCGAGGTCGTCTCGCACGATCCCTTCATTTGGTTGAGCCCCTTCGCGTGGGCGCCGAACAGCGCGGTCGTGCTCTACGGTCACGCGGCGGCTGTGGCGATCTCGGCCGTGGCGTTCTTCGTCGGCTTTCGCCCTCGCCCTTTCGCCCTCCTGCTCGCGGCGGCGATCGCTTCGCTGCAGTTCCGCAACCCGTTCATCCTGAACAGCGGCGATCGACTCTTCATGATCGTCGCGGCGCTCTCGGCCGCCGCGCCGCTGTCGCGACGCTTCAGCGTCGACGCGTGGCTCGCGCTGCGAGCGCCAGAGACGAAGCCTGCGCCGATCGCCACGGTCTGGGGCCAGCGCCTCGTGGGGATGCAGGTCGCGTACGTCTATCTCAGCTCCGCGGTGGCGAAGCTCGGCAATCCGCGCTGGCAACAAGGGCGCGCGCTCCGCGATGTCCTCGCCTCACCCGTCTACGCAGAGTGGCCGCGCTACGTCGACTCCCGCGTGCTCATCGCGGTCATGACCTACGGCACGCTGGTGTTCGAGCTCCTGTTCCCGGGGCTCGTCTGGTTCAAGCGCTTCCGGCCGTATCTGATCGCGGCCGGCGTGGTCTTTCACCTCGGGATCGACGTGACCATGATCATCCCGATCTTCAGCTGGATCATGATCGCGTCGTACCCGATCTACCTCGGCGACGACGAGGTCGCGTGGCTCCTCGGGCGCCTGCCGTTCGTCAGAGGACGAAGCGCGCGCCGCGACCCTGATCCAGGTTCGTGATGGTGACGGCGATCACGCCTGCGGGGTCGACCTCGTAGCGCTCTTCGATGAGCGGTCCCTCTCCAGCGAGCCGATCGATCTCGACCGTGTGCAGCGTGCCGGGCACGAGGTCGGAAGCGAACGGGAACAGGATCTCTGCGTGCGGTGTGATGTCGCCCGTCGGGTCCCCGTGATCGTCGACGTGCGCGGACTCGACGAAGCGAAAGTGGCCGACGTTGTGGGCCGCGCGGTAACGACGCGTGGCCACGAGCGGGCCGTCGTGCATCGGCGTCCCCTTCGTGAAGACGGGATCGAAGATCGAGCGAGTCCCGCTCTCGGCCTCGCGAAAGACGCCGAAATGCCGTTCGAACCGCTCGCTCAAACTCAGGGCCTCCTGCGTCTCTGCGGTCGCCGCGAGGATCGCGCAGCCGACCGCGGTCGCCGCGCCCGGGCTCGGCGATCGATGCACGCGCCGCCCGAATCGCTCGCGAACGACGCGGGGCACGACGGGCAAACCCGTCGCCCCGCCCACCATGTAGATGCCCGCGAGCTCCCCGCCGATGACCTCTTCGTCGCGCAGCGCAGCCACGATCGGATCGAGCGCCTCGAGCGTCGCGACGACGAGCGGCCGCGTGCGATCGTAGAACTCTTGCACGGGGATCACGACGGGCGCCTCGGGCGCCCGCTCCCCGAGGCCCTCGAGGTCGAGGACGATCCGCTTCGTGTTCGGGTGAATCGACTCCTTCGCGGCGCGACACTCGCGGAGCAAATCCGCACGCTGCTGTGCGTTCGGAGGAAACGCCTGCTCGACTCGCTCGAGCGCCATCGCGCAGAGCTGTGCATCGAAATCATCGCCGCCGAGCTCCGCGATGCCGCCGGTGAGCGTGATGTCGTGGTGACCCCCGGCGATGTGCACGAGCGCCGCGTCGAACGTGCCGCCACCGAGGTCGTAGACGATGACGTGCTCGCGCCTCGAGTTCAGCGTGTTCTTGTGGCGGTGCGCGTATTCGAGCCCGGCAGCGGCGGGCTCGTTGATGACCGCCTTGACGTCGAAGCCAGCGCGACGGAAGGCGTCGAACGTGACAAAGCGCTGCGTCGAGTGGGCGTTCGCGGGCACGCTGATCACGGTCTCGAGCGAGCCGGTGATGAGCTGCGCTGCGTTCGACCTCGTGAGCAGATCGCGCTTGAGCGCGAGCAGGAAGCTCGTGACGAGCTCGACCGGCGACATGGAGACCTCGCCGATCGTGATGCGCTCGTCCTGCCGCGTGTGGAACAAGAGCCGCTTCCACGACCGCAGCGTGGGAGCGCCCTCACGCTCCGCCGCCTCTGCGTCGAGCCCGTGGATCAGCGCGCCGTCGACGCACGCCGTCACCGTCGGGTAGTGATCCACCATGTCGCCGTCGGCGCGTGTGAACCCGACGACCGGGAAATTCCCGCGGTCGTGGAGCGCGACGATGGTCCTTGTCGTTCCTAGATCGATGCCGAGGTGCATAGAGCCTCTTCACGTCAACGGGGCTCGAACCCCCGGCGCCCGGCTCGCCGCGTGACGTTTGATTCGGGAGGATGGATTTTCCCTCAAACACCTCGCTCTGGAAAAGATTCGGGCGCCCCTAAAAGGGCCTAATTGCCGAGGACACCCGCTCAGGGGGTGATGTTGATGCGCGTCGACGGCCCGTTTCGCTTGCCGGCGCCCACGCTCCCCCAACCCTCGGGCAGCTTCGGTAGGGTGAAGTTGAAGAGCCACATCCCGTCGCGCGCCGAGACATTGAGGCACTCGGCGCTCATGGGATAGCCGAAGTTCTCATGCCAATAGGAGACGTGGAGCGCCATCGCCTTGTGCACGTATTGAATCCAGGGCACGTCCGCGAACCAGAAGACCGTCGGCGCTCCCTTGTCGGGAGACATCGTCTCGACCGCGTCCTTCCACTCGAGGGGAAAGATGCCGACCTCGGTCGTGGCGAACTTGCGACCGTCTTGGCCCTTCACCGGCACTCCGCCGATTCCAGGTGACCACATCGTCGCGTAGACCGGCTTCAGCCCGATGAACGCCGTCATCGTCCCGCCCAAGATCGACGCCTCGATCCAACGCTCGTCGGCGCCGATGTTGTGCTTCAGCGCCTTCATCTTCTCGACGATCGACACCGAGTCGTCGTCTGCGATCCAGTCGCCTTCGACGGTCTCGCAGTACGTCGTCTTCTTCACCTTGACTCGGTTGTCAGTGAGGTAAATCGGTTTGCGGATCGGGAAGGTCTCGCTGGTCTTCTCGAATACGTCGCCGGCGCGGCGGTATTTGGGTGCGCCCTTTTGATCGCGAACCCACGCGAGCGGCAGCGTGTGCGTGTCGTCGAGCTCGACACCCTGATATTCGGACTCCATATAGGGCCAGACGCGATCCGCCGGAATCAACATGAGATCAGGCGTCATGAGCCAGAGTCGGCCCGAGGCCTCGAAGACTCTGGAATAGGCAAACCCGCTACCGGCCGGGATGATCCGGGCCTTCGCCGGGTTCGCGCCCCACGGGCTACCAGGCAGTCCCTCGTTGCCGTGGAAGAACTCGGGCACTGGGCCGTCCGGCTTGAAGAAGTCCTTCTCGTCGGTGGAGATGAGGCGCTCGTGGCCCTCGCTCCATTTGCCGAGCGTGTGAAATACCTTCGTCGGGCCCATGTCGAACTCGCTCGACTTCTGCTCGTCGGGCGTGGGGACGCGCGCGTACATGGGGGCGCCCATCGAGAAGGCATATCGATACGGGTACGGGACTCCCTTCTTCGGGCGCTGCGAAGCGAGCGCCTTCCAATAGACGGACTTGAAGTTTCGCGTCGTCGAGGCGTCCGCGCACACATAGCCGTAGGGCTCGATTTCGTACCAAAGATCGTTACAGCCCTGTCCCTGAATGGGCTTCTCCGACTTGAGGCGAACGGAGGTGCCCACGCGGAGCGCGCCGATCGGCTCGCGATCCTTCGAGCGGATCGCGTCGTTCCAAACCCAGGTCCTGAAGCCGATGCTCCCGATGCGCGGCCCGTCGAGATCCTCTTTCCAAGGCTCGTCGGGGGGCGCCGCGGTCGCCGGCGCCTGCGCGGTCTCCTCGGTCGGCGTCGCGCTCTCGGTCGGCGCAGCCTCGACGGACGCCGCTGCGGTCGCTGTCGCGTGCGTCTCGGGCTCGCCTTCGCTCCGGCGCTCGGGCGCCTCGGCGGCGCACGACGCGACGCCGACGCTGGTGAGGAGCGCGAGGCAAAAGCCGATGTTGCGAGCGAGCTTGGTTGCGAAGTTTGGTGCGAGCATGCGAGGCCCGCTCAATTGCCCGCGAGGTAGAGAGCGTCAAGCCACTTCGCGCTCGACCACGACTCGCGCGAGACCGCTGACCAAACCAGGGATCTCGAGCTCCAGATTCTCGAGCGCGATCTCCTCCTCACCCGAGCCGAGATCCATGCTCCACACCGGAACAAGGCCCCCGAGTCCGATGGGCGCCCAAGCGCGTTCCAGAACAGTCGAGAGGCGCACCCAACTGCGCTCTACGACGCGATAGTCGAAGCGCTCACCGAGCTCTGCGAGGACCTCGACGAGCGCGCGCTCGAGCGGCGGCTCGTGGGTCCAAGCTTCGCGATCCACGCTCGAGACGATCGCCTCGATTTCGTGAACTTCGGTGAGCGGCTCCGCGACGACCTCCGTGCCGTCGCGCCACCATCCCCAACGCTGCGCGAAGCCGAGCCGGATGAGCCCGCGCGCGGTGAGGCCCACGATCGCCGAGACGCGCGCGCCGACGGCGATCTCCTCGGGAGACGCGCCGACCTCGATGTCGAGCGGCCAGGGGATCGAGCGCTGCGACGACAGCCGCTTCAGCGAAGCCGGCAGTCTCGCCGGGTCGATGGCTGATACAGCGCACAAGTTTCCCCGACCGCGAATGCGGCCGCCTTCGATCGCGACCTCGCCTTCAGCGCCGAAGCGCTCGTCGCGGAACGCCCATCGCTCGCGCGGTCGCCGGTCGAGGATCGAGCGAAGCCAGTTTTCAGAAGCTCGACTGGCCGAGAGCACCCGCCAATCTGCATCTTCGGGTCTCGCGCCGCAGCGCGGGCATCGAGCTGCGCCGCGCCCGAGGTCGTGACCGCACCCGACACAGAGCCCGCGCAACGCCGACTCGCTACTCGATCTTCACGCTCACCGAGAGCGGGACCTTCTCTACGACGCAGTTCTGCGCGGTGCAGACGCTGAGCGAACACACGCCGCTGATGGTCGCAGTCCCAGCAGCGTCCGCCGAAAACGGGATGCTGATCGACGCTTTCTTCTCCGATCGCGACACGGTCCGAATGGTCGTCTCGCCGAAGCTGACGCCTGCGGGCGCGGCGTTGAGAACAAACTTGTAAGGATACTCCGGGTTCACGTGATACTCGCCGAGCGCTGTGACGACGGCGGTCACCGTGCCCTGCTGCCCGACTTTGTACGTGCCCTTGCCGCTCAGATAGGCAGAGAACGCTGCCTGTTTGGTCTCCGCGCCCTGCACGTCCGGCGCTGACGCAGCCGCAGAGGCCGTGGTCGTCGTGGTCGCGCCCGTCGTCGTCGACGCGACTGGCTTTGCGCTGCCGCTCGCCGAGGTCTCTGCGCTCGCAGTCGCCGAAGACGTCGCTGGCGTCGCGTCGCTCGCGGTCGCCGAGGCGGGAGGCGGCGTGCTGTTCGTGGCTGCTGCCGTATTGGAGCTCGCAGCGCTCGCCGTGGTCTTGTTGGTCTTGGCGCTATCGGGCGTCGGCGCAGCCCCCTGATCGCCACAAGCGATCAGTCCAACGAGAAGGATCGGAGTCAAGGTCAACCGGGGTTTCACACGCGGCATGTTAGCACCCGGCCCAGAGGTGGAAGCTCGACGCGCTCCAACCAACCTCTTACTTTGGCAACATGACCGAAGCGCTTTTCGAACATGGTGGGAACTTCGAACAAGGCGAGATCGCAGGCAACGTCCGCCTCGGGAAGTTCGAAGCTCACTATGAGGAACTCTTCGCCGAGGCACTCGAAGACGGAGTCATCACCGCGGAGGAGCGCGCGCGCCTCGAGAAGGTAGCGGACTCGTTCGGCCTCGATCGCGAGCGCGTCCTCTCACTCGAGAAGGCCCTCACCGCCGCATGGGAGGCTCGGCATCGCATCGCCGTGCGCGATCTCTCGGCGCCCACGCACGAGGAGCCCGCGGCGTCGCTGCGACCTCTCGCGCTCGAAGCGGACCCGCAGGTCAAGGCTCTGCGCCGTCGCATCGGCGAGCTCGAACAGCGCGTCGCGGAGCTCGAGCGAGAGCTCGAAGAGGCTCGCTCTCACGTCGCCGTCGAGGTGGATTTCTCCGACCTCTCGAGCGCCGCCGCGCCCGTGAGCGACGACCCCGAAGAGCTCTATCGCCGAATCCGACACGACCCGCGTGACGCGACGAACCTCCACGCACTCTTTCGCGCAGTCCGCGAAAAGGACCCCGATCGCGCGTACCGCGCAGCCGCCGCGCTCCGCTTCCTCGAGGCCGCGAACGAAGAGGAGCTCGCGTTTGCGGCGCCGCGCGATCCTCAAGGTCTCATTCGACCTGCGGCCTCGCTCACCGTCGATAGTTGGCGTCGCAATCTGTTTCATCCGGACGAGGAAATCCTCACGGGCGACATCTTCGCCGTCGTGACGAGCCCCGTCTTGCTCGGGCGCGTCACCGCTCTCCGTCATCAGAACGCGCTGCCGAAGCTCGATCCGCAGAAGCTCCAGGACCCGCGCTCGACGACTGTCCAAGCGGTGCGTTGCTTCGCCTGGGCCGCGTCGATCCTCGGGATGAACGCACCGCAGCTCTTCGCCGATCCGACGTGGTCGGGCCTCGTGGAGATGGTGCCGGGCATCCCGCCCTCGTCACGGCTCGGCAAGCTCGCGCTCTCGGGGCGCTCTCCTTCGGAGCTCGCGTTCTTGGCGGGGCGTCACCTCGCCGGCTATCGCGAAGATCACTTCGTTCGCCTGCTTTTTCCCTCGATCCCCGATCTCGAGGACATCTTCGTCGCCGCTCTCACGATCGGTCAGCCTCAGCTGCCCCTCGCCGCGACCGTCAAGCAGCGCGCTCTCCCGATCGCTCGCGCGATCGAGCCGCTGCTCGATCCGGCCCAGCGAGATCGGCTGCGGGGTCACTTCCTCCGCTTCGTCGAGGAGGGTGGCCGCACGAACCTCCAACGTTGGGCGCAGGCCGCCGAGCTCACGACGCTGCGCGCGGGCTTGCTCCTCTCGAGTGATTTGGGTGCAGCGCAGCGGGTGCTCGCCCTCTCCGCCGAGCCCGAGATGGACGCGAAGCTCGATGATCTCATCGGCTTTTATTTGGGTGATCGCTGCTCGCGTCTCCGCAAGCAAATCGGTATTGCGGTGGCCTCGTGAAGCGCCTCTTCGTCTTTGCGTCCGTCGGCGCGATCATGGCAATAGGCGCTGTGCTCGTCGCGGCGTGCGGCCCACAAGACGCCGAGGTCCCAGCCTCCGACGCCGACTGCAAAGACTCCAAGTCCTGCAGGACGCACGGGCGATGCACCTTCGAGCCCCGCACTCAGAAATGCGTCGTGGGCTCGAGCGCCGATTGCGCCCAATCCGACATTTGTCAGAAGGAGAACCTCTGCATCAAAGTCGGTGAGACCTGCGGCAAAGAATAGGGATCAGCCGCCGCAGGTGAAAACGCCGCGGACCGAACCGTCGGGCCAAGACTTCGTCGTAGCCTTGACGGTGCGACCACCACCCTCGCAGCGCTGCGCGCAGCCGCATACCTTCTGTTCGCCCGCGGCACCCGATTGGGCCTCACAGGTCCACTCGGCGTTCGACTTGCACTGCTTGTAGCTCGCGCAGAGGGCGTTCTCGCCCTTCTTGCATAGGTCGGCCTTCAAGGTCTGGTGCCACGCGACGAGCGGCGGCGGCTTGGGCTTCATGTCCTCACAAGCCTCGGGGCGGCCCATTTCGCAGGCGATGAGCCGCTCCAAATCGGGTTTGTCGGCGTCGGTCAGCGCGCTCGACTTGAAGATACCGCAGCCCATGAGCTTCGCCCCGAGCTTACAGGCCCGATGGTAGACCTCCTCCAACTTGCCTGGAGGCTGGTCCACGACCGCCATTCGCTGCAGGGCTACCTTGCAGTCAGCGGCCGTCCCATTGGTGCCCAGGCAAACGTCGATCTCGGGAATCGCGGCTGGCGGCGGAGCAGTCGTGATCGGGGTGGCGCTGATCGTCGCGGTCGCCGTCGCGGACGGCACTGCGTAGGGGTACTGCGGGTAAGCCGTCGTCGCGGCCGACGCGCTCGCACCTGGATATTGAGGGTAGGCCGTACCAGGATATTGGGGATAGGCCGTACCAGGATATTGGGGATAGGCTGGGTTAGGAGCATATCCCGGCGGAGTACCGGCCACACCAGGGGGCATGCCTGGCGCCGGGTAACCGGCATATTGTTGGGGCCGCTGAGGCGGCGGCTGCTTCTTCGAAGTGCAGCCCGCGAGCCCCGCCCCGGCCACGCACATCCCCAGCGCAGCCGACACGAAACCAACTCGAGCGAGAATCACAGGTGCGCGGCTACCCTCAAACACCGGTCGACGCATCGCCCTGCAAAGTACCGGGCCGCCCCCCGCTTCGCAACGCGAATAGGTTGCGCTCCGAGTGGCGCAGCGAGCTCAGCTCTGGAAGTAGGCACGGACCTGCGGAGCGCGCAGGACCTTAATCGACCGGACGAGCATCATGACGTTCAACCCGCAGATGAGCGCCATCATCAGCGACCAATCGAAGAGCGCGCGAACGCCCACGATACCCAAGAGCACGACTCCGACGAACGAGAACACGAGCACGACCCCGCGGGTGAGCGACGACTTGGCGAGCAGCAGCTTGCCGATGACGAAGTCGACGCACAGCGAGACGAACGTGGCCGGCAGAATGATCAGCGCGGCGAGCGCCAGCTTGATGGGGTTGAGCCCCACCCAAGCGAAGCTGAGAAGCGCGCCAACCACCGAAAACCCATACCAAGCGTTGGTCAGCTTCTGGATCTGCTCTCGTGCGTTCATGTCTACCTCTGAAACGTTATCTTGTAGAAATCGTCGTGATGGCTGCCGCGGGACGAAGACACCCAGCCATCGTCCCCTGTGTGAGTAGGTTCGACGAACCGTGGCTGGTTATTTCACCTCACGCAAGCAACAAACTCGAGCGACACGACCCGAGGGCACGCCAATGCGCGGACATCACTCGCATTCAAATCCAAACTTCGTTGCGTGGTTTTTGGCTTCGAGCGCGCTCGTCGCGTTGGGCTTAGCAACGGGTGGGCCAGTCGGCTGCGGCGCCAAGGTCGTCTATCAAGGTGACGGCGAAGGTGGAGCCGGTGGCGGCGGCGAATTCGACTGCATCGCGGGCGTCTGCGGCGACGCCTGCACCAAGTGCGTCGACCAAGACTGCTTCACAGGGACATGCGACGAAAACGGGGTTTGCACGCCTCCCGATCAGCTCGTGGTCTGCCCCGAGTAAGCTCGCGCGATGGCCGCTACACCGAAGTTGGTTCGCACGGCGTGCACGCGCGACTGCCCGGACGCCTGCGGGGTCGTCGCCACCGTCGAGGGCGATCGCGTCGTCCAGCTGAGGGGTGATCCGACGCATCCGGTCACGCGCGGGTTTCTCTGTTACCGCACGAATCACTACCTCGCCGAGCGCCAATACTCCCCCGAACGGCTCGCGAGGCCGCTCGTGCGCGGTCGCTCCGGCGACTTCGAAGAGGTCAATTGGGATGCGGCGCTCGACCTGTGCGCCGAGCGCCTGCTCGCGGCGAAGGCCCAATTCGGGCCCGCGTCGATACTGCATTATCAGAGCGGCGGTTCCCTCGGAGCGATGAAGCTCCTCAACGGCCGGCTGTTCGAGCACTTCGGGCCTGTCACGCGCAAGCGCGGCGATATTTGCTCGGGCGCAGGCGACGCTGCGCAGCTCGCAGACTTCGGCGTCGAGGACGCGCACGACCTCGATGATCTGGAGAACAGCCGCGCTATCCTGCTTTGGGGCAAGAACGTCGCGGAGACCGGCGTTCACCTGATTCCCTATCTCAAGGCCGCGCGCGCTCGAGGCGTGCGCGTCGTGCAAATCGATCCCGTCTTCAGTCCGCGCACCGCGACCCTCTGCGACACCTATTTGCAGCCTCGACCGGGCGCCGATGGAGCGCTCGCGCTCGCGATGCTGCGCGCCATCTTCGACGAAGGGTGGGTCTCTCCCCGCGCCGAGTCGACCTGCGACAACCTCGCAGGGCTCCGCGCGCTCGCGTCGCGGCGCACCTTCGAGGCCTGGTGTGCGACCGCCGATATCGCTCCTCAGGCGGTGATGGAGCTCGCTCGGTGGTATGCGACGACGACCCCTGCGGCGTTGTTCGTCGGGTGGGGGCTCGCGCGACGCGCTCACGGCGCCAAGACTGTTCGCCTGTTGGACGCGCTCGGCGCGGTAACCGGCAATTTGGGTATACCGGGTGGTGGAGTCACCTATTACTTCCGCCGACGCGGCGGCTTCGACGAGACGCTGGGGGCTACGCGCGCGGCACATACGCTCCTCGAGCCGCGGCTCGGCGCCGAGATCCTCGCAGCCGACCCGCCAATCAAGCTCGCCTTCATCGACAACGGCAACCCCGTCAGCCAATTGCCTGACTCGAACACCGTCGCGCGCGCGCTTCGTTCCATCGATTTCCTGGTCGTCCTCGATGCCTTCATGACCGACACCGCGGAGCTCGCGCACGTGGTCCTGCCGACGACGACCATGCTCGAGGAGCACGATGTCCTCGGCGCATATGGCCATCATTGGGTGCAGCTCGCGCAGCCGGCAGTCCCTGCCTTCGGGGAGGCCCGCTCCGACCTCGAGATCTACCAGGGCCTCGCAAATCGCCTGGGGCTCGCCGACGTGATGGCCGGAACTCCGGAGTCTTGG
Source organism: Polyangiaceae bacterium (assembly GCA_046351325.1). Classification (GTDB taxonomy): domain Bacteria; phylum Myxococcota_A; class Polyangia; order Polyangiales; family Polyangiaceae; genus Xiheicaenibacterium. The sequence continues at coordinate 542,617 of JAXLYR010000005.1, forward strand.
ATTGAGCGCCTCATCGAGCCCATGCGCCAGGGAGGCGTGACGAGGGACGCGCTCCTCGAGCGTGCGCTGCGCAAACCGCACGCGCCGCACGTCCTTTTTTCCGAGGGATTCGCGACGCCGAGCGGGCGCGCCCAGCTCATCGACGACTTCCCCGTCGACCTCGCGCCTGTCGACCCGACCTTCCCCCTTACCCTCATGTCGATCTCGACCCACAAGAATCAGGCCTCGCAGCTCGAGCGCGCCGCCCAGGCCTCGCCCCCGGAGGTCACCGTTCACCCCGACGCCGCGCCCGCGGGGGCCAAAGACGGCGGCGCAGCGCAGCTCGTATCACCCCTCGCGACCGTCGAGGTCATCGTGCGATTCGACGCTCAACAGCGGCGCGATCTCGTGATCTTTCCGAAAGGAAGATGGGCAAAGTTCGGCGGCCCCAACACCCTAATCCGCGCGGTCGTCACGGATATGGGCGAAGGGGCCGCGTATTACGATCAGGGCGTGCGGCTCGAGCTCGCTTGAGCGCCGCTACACCGTCGAATCAGCGCTTCGACTTGGCTTTGGTCTTGGGCTGAGCCTTGCGAGTCGGCTGCTGAGGCGGCGGTGAGCTGCCGTTGTTGCCGTCGGCTTTGGTCTTCGGCTTTGCCTCGGCCTTGGGTCGCGACTCAGGCTCCTTCTTCCTCTCGGGCTCCGCCTTCTTCTCGGGCTCCGCCTTCTTCGTCGTCTTCGTCTTCTTCACCTCGACGTCGGCTTCGACCTTCGTCGTCTTCTTGGTCTCGCCGTTGTCGGTCCGCTCGACCTTCGTCGTCTTCTTCACCTCGACGTCGGCCTCGACCTTCGTCGTCTTCTTGGTCTCGCCGTCGTCTCGATCGACTTTGCCGGTCTTCTTGATCTCGGTTCGCTCGACGGTGCGGTCCGCGTCTCGATCGACACGGGGGTCGGCGTCGCGTCGGTCACGGTCGACCGTCGGGGTCGCCGCGCGACGACGCCGCTCACGAACCTCGCGCTCGCGATACACCGTCACGCTGGCGGTGGGGCGGTAGTGCCGATAATGGGAGTGATCGCGGTGGACGATGACGACAGGCACGTAGCCGACGTCGACCACCACGAACTGCGAGTCCCAAGAGCAGCTGCGATACCAGAGGTTGCGACCGCTGTAATACCAGTAGCACTCGTCGACGTAGTAGACCGGCGTGTCGTAGTCGCTGACCACGTAGATGTCGGGTTCGACCTCGACGAGCGGCGGCGGCTCGCGGAACACGACGACCTCGGCCTCCGGCTGCACTTCGACGACTCGCGGCTCCTCGTGCCGCACGACCACACGCGCGTGCGGCGCAGGCTCCACGACGCGAACACCCGTGTGCACGGTGGCCCTGGCGTAACAGCCGCTGCCGAACGCGCCAACGAGCCCCAAAACACCGAGCGTGACGATCTTGGTCGCTAGCAATTTCATCTCGAGACCTCTCGTTGGGCGGCGCGCGACGCGCCTGAGAGTTGGACGGTGATCGTCGAGAAGATTAACAACGCCGGCCGCAACCACACTCGACGAAATGCTGCCTGGCACCGCACACGGGAACAAGCGCGGGCAGTCCGGCGTCAAGCGCGTCTTATGCTCTCGATGACGACCTGCTCGACCGGCGCGTCTTTGGAGAAGGGCCCGCCCGAGCCCGTCCGCACGACACGGATCTTCTCGACGACGTCCATCCCGTCCACGACCCGTCCGAAGACTGCATAACCCCAGTCGCTGCCGGTCTTGCCCTTCTGGTTGAGGAAGGCGTTGTCGACCGTGTTGATGAAGAACTGCGCCGTCGCCGAGTGCGGGTCGCTCGTGCGGGCCATGGCAAGCGAGCCCTTCACGTTCTCCAAGCCGTTGTCCCCTTCGTTCTCGACGGGGGAGAACGTCGGCTTCTTCTCGTAGTGCGTGTCGTAGCCGCCCCCTTGGATCATGAAGTCCTTGATGACGCGATGAAAGATCGTCCCCTCGTAATGTCCCGCGTCCACGTAACGGAGAAAGTTGGCTACGCTCTTCGGTGCCTTCGCAGCGTCGAGAGCCACAGTGATCGAGCCAAGGTTCGTCGTAATCACCACGGTGTCGCTCATACGCGGGAGGTTAACCTGAGCCCGCCGCAGATCGCGCGAAGTTCGGGGCGCTCTTTTGCAATGGGGAGCGCCATCATCGCGACTCTGTCGATCGGCATCGGCTGCTCGGCACCGCCCAAAGAGCCGACCGCGAAGGCCCATGTGACGGCGAGCGCCACGGCTCGCACCACGGCTGAACCCGAGACCACCACAGCACGCTCGGCGACCGCAGAAAGCGCGAGCGCGAGCGTGAGCTCGAGCGCGAGCGCCACCGCGAGCGCAGCGGGCCCTTGTCCCGAAGACATGGTCGATGTCGGCGTTGCGTGCATCGATCGCTTCGAGGCGCCCAACCTGAAGGGGGAGAAGCCGCTCCTCATGCAATCGGCCGCGGATGGAGTCACCTTCTGCGAAGCGCACGGCAAACACCTCTGCACCGAAGACGAGTGGGTGCGCGCGTGCGAGGGCCCGAGCAAGCGCCCATTCCCTTATGGCAAGAAGTACGTCGAGGCGCGGTGCAACGACGCAGGCAAGTTCATCGCCGCTCGCTGGTCCGTACTCGGGACTTGGCCTGCTGCGGCCGCGCTCGCCGAGGCCGAGCGCCTGGATCAATCGGAGCCGAGCGGCGCTCGCCCCGATTGCGTGAGCGAGGAGGGGGTCTTCGATCTCACGGGTAACGCCGCCGAGTGGGTAGTCCGAACACGGGATAACCCGACCAATTACTCTCACGTCGTCAAAGGTTGCTTTTGGGGCAAGTGCTTCAGACCTCCGCACACCCCCTCTTGCGACTACGTCAATTACGCCCACCCCTACGGCTTTCGCAGCTATGAAATGGGGTTTCGATGCTGCCGCGCTCGCGACGCCGCCCCCTGATGAGGCTCGTGGCGTGCGCGCTTCTAGCCGTGGGCTGCTCGACCGGCGAAGCGAGTCACGCGCCCGATCCGCGCCCGATACCGCCCACCTCGGAGCGATGTATCGGAGCGCGACTGCTCGGCGAGTTGGGTCGCGACCACCTGCTCGTCGGGGTCTCGTCCGACGATCCCACGACGCAGGCCGGCGCCTTCGACCTGCGCTACCTGTATCTCTCGGGCGGCCTGCCGGACTCACCCTGCGATGAGTGCACCGCGTGCTCTTCACACGAGAAGAGCTGCGCGAACGGGTCGAGCGGGTGCTTGTGGTGGGGCTGCTGGCAGTCCGATCGAGAGCCACCTGGCGCCTATTTGCGGCGCTTCCTCGAGGCCGCGGAGGCGGGGGGCCAAATCCCGATGATTACGTATTACGAAGTGCTTCAGGCCTCGGGCGCCGAGGAGGGTAAGCCCGAAGTCCGCGCGATGGCTGATCCGATGTTCCTGAAGCGCTTCTTCGACGACTACCGGCTTGTGCTGGAGCAAGTCGGCAATCGCCTGGCGATCCTCCACATCGAACCGGACTTCTGGGGATATGCCCAACACGTCAACGACGACCCCCACGCGATCGACGCGCCGGTCCCCACGGCGAATCCGACCGACTGCCCGACCGAGGAGGCTTCGATCGCCGGGTTGGGCCGGTGCATGCTCGCGATGACTAGGAAATACGCGCCGCGCGCGAAATTCGGTCTTCACGGCTCGCCGTTCGCCACACGCATCGACGTAGTCCAAAACCGCGATCCGCACCTCGACCTCGCGGCTCATGCGCGGGCGCTCGCGTCGTTCCTCTACGAGGCCGCGCCCGGCGCCGATCTCGTGGTGATCGACGGGACGGATCGCGACGCCGGCTACGATCTCTCCCACGGAGAAAACACGGCTTGGGACGCCACGAACGAGACGCTCCCGACCTTCTCGCAGGCCGTCGCCTGGTCACGAGCTCTCGCCGAGGCCATCGGCAAACCCACGCTGTGGTGGCAAATCCCAGTGGGGAACAGCACGCTCCCCGACGAGCCTCGCGCTTGGCGCGACAACCGCGTCGAGTACTTCTTTGCTCATTGGGACGAGGTCGCGGCCGCGCACTCGATCGGGGTCGCGTTCGGCGCCGCCGAAGAGACGCAGACCACGCCCGAAACCGATGGTGGCCTGCTGCTCTTTCTCGCGGACGAATACCGCGCCGCCGGGGGCTACCCGCTGTGTGAGGGGGGAGCTACGATGGAGGACCTTCCATGATGCCTTTCTTCAGGCTCCGCCGAAGAGCCCTCGCGACGTTTGCTGCCGTCGGCGTGCTTCAGCTCGGACTCTGGGTCGCGCCTTCCGCCGTGCGCGCCGACCAGGACACAGCGACTCAAGCGCAAGCTCTCTACGACCGCGCCGTCGAGCTGATGAATCAAAAGCAATACGCCGAGGCCTGCTCCAAGCTCGAGGAGGTCACTCGACTCGTCCCCGACGGGCTCGGCGCCAAGCTCACGCTCGCGGAGTGTTACGAGGCAGACGGTCGAATCGCGAGCGCCTGGACCGAATATGCCCTCCTCGAGCAGCTGGCCGCTCGGGCCAAGCAGCCGGAGCGTGAGCGCATCGGCCACGACCGCGCCGCTAAGCTCAAGTCGCTCCTCGCGCACGTGAAGATCGTCGTGCCGCCGAGCGTCGCGGCCCTCCCCGGATTGAAGATCAAGCTCGCTGGTGTCGAGGTCTCACCCTCGCTCTTCAACGAGCCGGTCCCTGTCGACAAAGGCTCACACCCCGTCGAGGTCACCGCCGACTCGAAGAAGTCGTGGACCGGCACCGTCGAGGTCGCCCAAGACGGCGTCGAGACCTCCATCAACGTCCCCGAGCTCGAGACGGTCGAGACCAAGACACCCACCGCGACCACGGACACTGGGTGGCTCATCCCCGCCGGGGCGGCGATTGGCGGTGTCGGCGTAGCGGCCGCCATCGTGGGCGGGGTCATGGGTGGGCTCGCTATTGGCAAGAACAGCGACGCCGAGACCGCTTGTCCGGGCGGCTTTTGCAACGCTGAGGGCAACGACCTACGCCGCGAGGCCGGGCTCTTCGCCGACGTGTCGACTGGGCTGCTCGTCGGAGGCGGCGTGCTCGCGGCCGCTGGGATTGTGATGCTCGCCGTCGCCCCGTGGGGCGGCGGTGACTCGGCGGAGAAGGCAGCAACTCCACGCCTCTCCGTCGGCCTTGGCTTTGTCTCCTTTACAGCGAGTTTCCAATGATCCGATTGGACCGACGCAGCGTCGCCCTCTTCGCGATGAGCGGTGCTTTGGCCGCGCTGACAGCCGCTGGTTGTCGGCAGATCATCGGGGTCGAGGATCCCGTCGCGTGCACCGATGTCGCCGAGTGCAATCCAGACTCGGCGCCTTGTTCGAACACGCAATGCATCGACGGCGAGTGCGTTTACGACCCACTCCCTGACGGGCCGGGGCCCGACTGCGGCCAGTGTGTCGGGGGCCAGCTCGAGCCCTACACCGATGCGGGCAAAGATTGCTATTCGGGTGATCCCGACACGCTGGGCGTCGGCGCCTGCAAAGGCGGCAAATGGGCCTGTGACGCCGGCACTCCGGTCTGCGACGGCGAGATCACAGTCACCCAAGAGACCTGCGTCGGTGCGGGCAAGGGTGTCGACGAGGACTGCGACGGCACGACCGATGTCGGGGGCATCGGGTGCGAGTGCGAACTCGGGATGGATGTCGTCTGCTACGACGGCCCGGCGAACACCCGCGACGTCGGGATTTGCCAGGCCGGGACGGCGATGTGTGAGTCTACCCCCGACGGCAACATCATCGGGGACTGCATGGGCCAGGTAGTGCCCCAGAGCTTCGACTCGTGCGTGACGACCGACGACGAAGACTGCACTGGGTCCTCCCCCGCTTGCACTTGCTCTCACCAGTTCAGCGTGGGGTTCGGGGGGGCTCTCTTTGACAACGTCAAAGACATCGCGCTCGCGCCGGACGGAACACTGGTGGCCTTCGGGCAGTTCACCTCGAACTCGATCACAATCGGATCATCGACCATCTTCCGAAAAGGTGTGGACACGAACCCCGACGTCTTCCTGGCGAGGTTCGACGCGTCGGGGAACCCGATAGAGGCCAAGTCGTTCGGTGGGATTGGCTATGACTCGCCCGACACCATCCTCGCGACCCCCGACGGGTTCTGGATAACCGGGCAGCTCGGCGACACTTCGGTGGAGAACTTCGGCAGCGGCGCTTCGTTCACCGCGGTCGGCGCGGACGCCTTCGTCGTGAAGTTGGACTCCAACCTGAACCTCGTCAGCAAGAGGAAGATTGGCGGCAACGACAACGACACGAGCACCGCCGCTGATTTGACGCCTAGCGGGGGCATCGTCACGGGTGGCACCTTCCAAGGGAGTATCGACGTGGGTGGGCCGGCCAATTTGGCCAGCATCGGGTCCTTCGACGCCTATTTGGTTCAATACGACGCCAACGGGGCCTATCAATGGGCCAAGCGTTTCGGGACAGCGACCTCCTCAGAGACGGTCTATGGTGCCGCTGTCGACCCGAAGAGCGGCAATGTCGCGATTACCGGTTACGCAAACGAGGCGATCGACTTCGGCGCCGGGGCCGTCGCCAACACGAGCTACAACACCTTTGTCGCCATCTTCGACAGTCAGGGGACCCTGCTGTCCGCTCGCTTCTTCAACGCGACGGCCTTCAACGGCGGTGCTGAGATCGCCTACGGGCCTGACGGCCACATCTGGGTCACCGGAACGATGTTGAGCAGTCTCGATGTGGACGGCAATCCAGGGACGGATCTCGCGCTTGTCGGTACGGACCCGGACATGTTCGTCGTCGAGCTCGACGCGTTGGGTGCTTATGTCCGGGGCTTCATCGTCGACGGACAGAATGTCCTCTCCCCCTCGCCCGGCAACATCGCAGTGGGACCCGACGGGACAGTCTATGTCCCATTCACCTTCTTCGGCGCGGTCAATGTCGCCGGCACGCCTTACACCTCGGTGGGGAATGCCGACGGCGTGTTCCTCAAGCTGACGCCGTCAGCGCAACCGGTTTGCATCCGGCAGTTCGGCTCGATCGAGGGTGACTTCGTCAGCAAGGCGCGCCCGGACAGCAACGGGAATGTCTTCTACGTCGGGAATTACCGAACAGTGAACGTGAACCTCGGCGGCGGGACGCTGCCGAACGCCGGTGAGAACAACGGCTTCATCGCGAAGTATCGACAATAGGCCGACTCAGTCGTCGATGGCGGTGAGCGCTCGCTGGCTGACGCGCGCGAACCGGTCGTCGCGGCGCGCGATGGCCCCGGCGAAGGTCCGGGTGAGATGATCGACGGCGCGCCATTTTGCTCGCTTGAGCGCGTCGCTGGAGACCTCGCCGACCGTGGCGAAGAAGGCCGGCCGCGCGCTCTGAGGCAGGACCTCCCAGGCGGTCGCTAGGTCGACCTCGCGATGACCACGATGGACATCCACCCAATCGAGGACGCCGCTGAGTCGCCCATCCGGGGTGACGAGCAAGTTACGAGCGTGTAAGTCAGCGTGGATAACCGAATAGGACTCCGTTGTTTCGGGCGGTGATCCGGGGAAGTCGTCGAGCACTCTGAGCAACGATCGAACGACGTCGCGCGAGAAGACGCCGTCGACCTGCCATTGGATGATCTGCTGTCGCGTCTGCCGATCGCGGGCCGACGGGTCGAGCCGCTTGAGGTCGTCGGCTGGGAGCGGCGCGGGGGCGCGTGCGGGATCCAACGCGTGGAGGGCCGCGAGGAAATTGCCCAATCGCGGGGCCAGCTTCTCGTAGTCGGCCTCCTCGAGCTCGGCGTCGCACACCGTCAATCCCGGAATGAACCGATGCGCGGCGAAGGGCCATATCCGACCGCCGATGTTCTCCGCGACATAGGGCACAGGAACCGCCGTCGGGACCGCCGCGGCGATCCATGGCAAAACGAGCTCTTCGAGCTTCAGCGACGAGGCGGCGGTGCGGTTCCTCGGAAACCGGAATATCCATCCACCCCCACCGAACACCGTATGATCGCCCCCCTCGGAAAGGCGAGACAGGGCCTCACCGCGGAGGTTGGGCCAGGCCTCGGCGATGAGCCGCAGCGCGGCCGCGAGATCGACATCGGCGGGATTACGGTCCTCGGTCACGCGAGCGTCCTCGGCAGCGATTGTAGAGCCATTCCAGTTCTGCGCTGGATCGCCAGCTCGATGTCGGCATAACCCGCCGACGACCGCGTCTCCATCGAAACGCGACAAGGCCCACACCCGTCTCCCTCAGCGAGCCTCGTCGTCCTCCTCGAGCCCGCCTTGATCGGCAAATCGCTTCAGCGCGAACTCGAGTTCGTCGTGGATCGTCTCCGGGTTTTGAAGCGGTCCCCGGACGACGCGACCGTCCTCCCAGTTGAGGAAGACTCCCACGGTCGGCGTTCTCCCTCGATACGTGTCGAAGAATCGCCTGACCCCCTCCTCCGAAGCGACGCTCGCAGCCACAGTCGCGGCGTCATCGTCCGAGACATCCAAGACCACCAAATCAACCGAGTTCGAGAACGGCTGGTAAGCATCCTCGATGGTCGGCTGTACGGCAGTACAGATGCCGCACCACGACGCTCGAATCAGGACAAGCTTGGGGCGCTCGAATCGATGAGGTCGAGTCCTTGTCCTGGACACACGTGAAGGTTGGTTTGCTCGAGCGGCTGGTGGCTCAGGCTCGAGAAAACCCGGGTCGATGTGCCCACCACCACAGGCCGACGCCAGGAGCGCGCTGAGCGTGCACGATATCGCTGTTCGACCGAGAGCCGTTTGTCGTGAGCCGTGCATCTGAGCCATGAGTGCGTCCCTTTTTTTCGGTCTTCGACCGAGGAGATGCTGCTTCGCATTGCGCTTTTTGGCTGCCAGTGTCAAAAGTCGCTACCGTTCGCTTCGGGCCGCGCTGGCCCATACCCGTCAGGAGGGTCCATGTCTCGCCACGTAATCGGTCTGGCCGGTCTTGCGATGTCTGCGGCCACTCTGTTCGCCTGCAGCAGCACCGACACCTACAACTGCCCGCCAGGCCAATACTACGATGAACGCACCCGCCTCTGCGAGTCGCAGCCGGCTGGGTGTCCGGCGGGCCAGCAGTGGAATGGCCAGGCCTGTGTTGCCGCGGCCGGGTGTCCAGCGGGCCAGCAGTGGAATGGTCAAGCCTGTGTCGCGGTCGGCACGCCGACGTGCCCCGCGGGTCAAAGCTGGAATGGGCAGGCCTGCGTGCAAACGGGCGGCACTGGTTTCGGTACGCCCACCGCTTGCACTCCTGCGGCTCCAATCGACGTGAGCGCGGCTGGCATGTTGACCTCGGCGATGCCCGCGATCGCGGCGCAGAGCGCAGTCGGCGGCAAGCCTGTCGGCGGACCGCAAGCTGCGAATTTCCAGCCCGGTCAATGCCTCGAGATGCAGGTCATGATGCAGCCTGGCAAGTGCTACACGGCGATTGGCGTCGGTGGCGGCATCAGCGAGCTCGACATTCAGCTGGTCCCGCCTGTCGGACCGGTATTCGCCGAGGACAAGATGAGCGGCCCGGTCGCAGTTCTCGGGCAGAGCCCGAACTGTGTCCAATGGGCGTTCGCGCCGATGGCGATGAAGCTCGTGATGCGCGCGACCGCTGGCCAGGGCATGGCGGCGGTCCAGTTCTACGAGAAGTGATCGAGCCAGGCGGCGAGCATTTCCACGAGATCGCCGCCCAATCGTCTCGCACGCAGGTGGGACCAGCCATTCCGAATTCGGCCCTGACCTGCGTGCGTGATCGGTAGTTCGAGTGTGAACGCGGGGATGTGATAGCGCTCGCCGATCTGATTGGCGGCAGTGCTCAAGTCGGCTTCACCAGGCTCGTCGCGCCCGTAATAGGCCTCTTCGACGAAGTCGGGACTGAGGCGAGCCAGCGTGTCGAGCAACATGGACTCTTGTTGCTCGATCTCCTCGTCGTAGGAGGGATTGCCCTCCGACGTAGCGGCGAATGCAAACGGCGCTGTCTCGTCGGCGTGCAGGTCGATGAAGGCCACAGGCTCCGTTGCTTCGATGGCCGCGAGCAGCGCTGCGACCTCGGGTGCGCTCTCCGGATCATCCCACGCTCGATTGAGGTCTACGCCCGCGGCGTTGGTGCGGTGATTCCCGAGCTCGACACCGTCCACGTTCACGATGGGGACGAGATAGACCGTCGCTTGCTCCAAGACCGCCTGAGCCGCTTCGTCGTCACGCTGAGCCAGCCGACGAAGCAACCCCTCTGCGGCCCATGACGCGGGACTCTCGCCCGGGTGTTGACGGGCCAAGACCCAAATCGCCCGCTCGCGTTCGGACTCTCCAATCCGAGCGAGGTGCAAGGGCCGACCTTCGATGCTGTCACCGACGTGAACGGCCTCCACCCAAGGACGCCGCGCAGCCCTGCCTATTTCGGCCTGAGCGCGCTCCAAACCATAAGGAGCGAAGTACGCGTACTCGGTAACAGGAGAGCGCGGCTCGTGCAGGATCGTGAGATCGGCCTCGCGTTTCTCAGCGCGGGCGCGCGTCCACGTTCTGCCGCCGTCGTGGCTGACCATCGGCCGATATGAAGACCACCCCCCCGGATAGGAGGAATCATCGACATCGACCAAGACGATCTCGCGCGGCTGCTGACGTTCGTCGATGATCCGAAATGCGAACCACTGAGAGAACTCGGAGGCCGTGTCGCCGCGCAGCGCGAGCCTGATAGGGCCGCGCCGCGGCAGACTCACCAGCTCGATCGCACCACCGGCATAACTCGAGTCGATGACGGTCATGTCTGCGTCGTCCCCGCGTGACGAGCGCCCTCGAACCGGCGCTCACCGAGCTCTCGCCACCGAAAGCGCGCCTCGGCGCGACCAGCGACTGCGTTTGCGATCAACTCCCCGAGGACCGGTGCGAACTTGAAGGCGTGACCGCTCCCGCCTGCCGCCACGACGACGCTCGGGTCCTCGGGGTCGCGGTCGATGAAGAAGTCGCCATCGAACGAGTCGCAATAGAGGCATAGCCGAGTTCGAACGACGCGAGCGCCAGCGACACTCGGCAGTGCGGCTCGCAAGAAGGCTCGAAACATGGGCTCAGTCGACGCGGAGACCACCCGCGGAGCGCTCGGATCCACCCGAATTCCGGGCCCGTGATTGGCAATCTTGAGGACCCCCGCGTGGGGTGGAAAGCCATAGAAGCCAGTGCGCGCGATGTCGGCTGCCCAGGGTGGGAATGCCGATTCGGCGTAGGCAGGCTCGCTCGGAACCTCGAAGTGGTAAACCGGTTGTCCAACGGCGAAGAGCCGGTCAGCGAGTTTGGGCAGGAGCGTCGGAGTGAACGCGCCCGCCGCGATCACGACGGCGCCTGCTTCGAGGGTATCGCCTGACTCCAGTGTAACGCGGGCACCCCGAGCGTCCGCTGCACGCGGCCGCACCCGGACTCCCTCGCGAATGTCGACGCCGCGCCGACGAGCCGATTGTGCGAGCGCTGCGAGCAATACCCCGGACTCGGCCCAACCACCTACAGGGTTGTAATAGCTATCGGCGAAAGCGTCGGCCCGCCACGCCGGAAATCGCGCCGCCAATCTGTCTTTCGCCAGCCGCTCGAGCTCGTAGCCGCGAGCCGCGAGCGTTCGATGACTGGCCCCTTCGAAGGTCTCGGCGCTCAGCGAGTCGTGGCTCAAGAGCAGAATACCGGTCTCGTGGAACACGGATTGATCGAGCTCTTCGTCGTAGGCGCGCCACCGCGGGAGGGCGCGCTCCATCAAGTCGACGTAGAAGTCGTCAACCCCATAGTCGACCCGCACGAGCTTGCTGATGTCGGTCGTGGACGCATCGGGGTGCGGGATGGGGCCGGGCTCGAGCAGCAGCACGCGAGCACCGGATTTTTCCAACTCGAGCGCAGCGCTGATGCCGAAGATGCCGCCGCCCACGACGAGCACGTCGGGTGTGGTCACGTGGCCAAGATACGACGAGAATGGGGCGATGGCGCATCGCTGGACCGATTCGCTCGCAGCTGTGGCGTTCGCCTCGACCCTCGGCCTCGTTACGATCGGTTGCGAGGCCGAGTCCGAGCCCATCGTCACGGTGAACGAACAGGACCTCTTCGTTCGCGCCCTCGCTCGCCACGTCTGCGACGACGCCACGCCTTGCTGCGACGCAGCCGCGCGCGAGGTGCCCGGCGACGACTGCCGTCAGCAGATGCGCGATCTCGCGAACATCGAGATTTACCTCGCCCGCGAAGATGGTCAGGAGCTATTGACCAATCGCGCGGGTGAGTGCATCCAGGCCTTCAGCGAAGCGCAGTCGTGCGACGCGCTCGTCCTGCCGACGCGGCTGCGCACGCTGTGCCCCCAGATCTTCACCCCGATCCCCGAGGGTTCGAAGAACCCGGGTGAGCAGTGCAGCTCCGTGTCGGAGTGCGCGAGCCCCGCCACCGGCGAGCGCGCGTGCCTCACGACCTCCCTCGACCAACCGGAGCGCTGCGCTTGGTATGTCCCCGTCAGCCTGGGCGAGGACTGCACCCCGACCAATGGCGTCGTGTACGTGTGCCCCGAAAACCTGGGCTGCCGCCCGAACACGATGCTCGGTGGCGACCGCTGCATGGAATTGGGCAATCTGGGTGAAGCCTGCGCCGCTCGAGACAGCTGCGGTATCGGGCTCGTGTGCGCGGCGGACGCGATGGGTGTTCATTCCTGCGTCGAGTCACTCGAAGTGCACCAGCCCTGCCTCGACTCCCCCGACGCGTGCCCGACGAATCACTTCTGCGACTTCAACCAGGGCACGTGCGAGCCGATGCCGTTCTTGGGTGCGGGGAACTGCACCGACGGTAACTGCGACGCAGTCCTCGACGCCGTCTGCGATTGAGCGTCCGGCGTCGGCGATTGAGCCCCGGCAGCTGAGGAGCGCTCAGCCCGAAGCGACGACGACGCGATGATCTTTGGAGAAGAGGGCCTTCGCCGCGGCCATCACCTGAGCGCGATCGACCTCGTCGATCTTGGACAGGATGGCCTTGTTGCGAGCCGAGACTCTGCTCTTCGGCAGGCCCCGGATCGACGCTGACTGCAGCTCGCGAGCGAGCTCGGTTCGCAAGAACCCTCGCGCCGCTGCGAGCTCGGTGTCGCTGGGTCCGTCGTTCATGAGCGCTGCGACCGCATCGTCGACGGCCTTCTCGGCGTCGCTCACCGTGTGCGGATGAGACGGCGACGCGATCACCCACGCGACCGTCGCGAGCGGCGCGATCTCCAACGAGCAGTTCACGAGCTCCGCCAGCTTCTTGTCGTGGCGAAGCGCGCGATGCAGGCGGCCCACCTTGTTGTGACAAGCCAGCATGAACGCGAGGTGCATCGCCGCCTGGTCCGAGGCCGTGAGCGGGTTCGACGCCCAACCAACGAGCAGACGACGCTTGCCGTCGCCGAGCGTCGCGCGCGAGGCCGTCGGAAGAGCAGGCGGTTGAGCCACGACGAACGAGTCGCTGAAGGCGTGCTCCACCGAGGTCGCGAGAGCGTCCGCGTCGACAGGGCCCTTCACGGTGATGACGGTGTCCATCGCCCAGTCGGGCTCGGGCTCGAGGAACATGTCGTCGGCTGGCTCGGTCAGGCCGACCAGCAACGCACCGTTCATCGGGTGCCCCTTCGGGAACATGCGCTGTGAGAGCTCCACGAAGGGCGCGCTCACCGGGATCTTGTCGTAGAGGCGCTTGCGGCTCTTCGTGAGGTGCGCGCGGAGCTTCTTCGCCGCGTCTCCGAGCAGCAGCGATCGAACGTCGCGGCCGACGCCGTCGAGAGAGGTCGCGACGGACGATGGCTTCGCCTTTACCGCAGCGAGCGTGATGGTCTCACCGAGCGGTCGCCGATTCTTCAGCGGGTCGACGAGCTCCACGCGCGCGGAAAGCTCGACCTCGGTCGCCGACTCGCTCTTGAACTCGACCACGAGCCCGTTCGCCAGAACCATCGCGCCCGGGTGAGCGGACGATTGCGTCGAACTGTCATCGCTCTTCGCCGGGGCTTTGCCGGTCTTGCTCGAGGCGACCGCGCTCCCCGCTGACTTCGCTGCCCCGTCATGGGGCTTGCCGTCGGTCGTCGCCTCGGGGGTCGCGTCGGTGCCAGCCGAGGTGTCCTCGCTCGAAACCAGCGTGGACTTCTCCTTCGAGAGCAGGAGGGGGAGCGCCGCGACCGTGCGCTCGAGCCGATCGGCAGGGACGTTGACCAACACATCCCCCTGCCCGCGAGGCAGATGATCGGAGAGCAGGTCGGGATTGTAGTCGCGCAGCGTCGAGAGCGAGACACCTGCCGCGTGCGCGATGGCCGACACGCGAGTGCCCGCGGGCACGGCGACCTCCGCGAACTCCATGCTGGCCGGCGGATTGGGATCGTCGAGGCCGAGCAAATTGCGGTTGTGCGAGACGATCGCGAACGCGTGGATCATCGGTACGAAGTTCGCCGTCTCGCGAGGCAGGAGGTCGTTCTCCGCGAGCTCGTGGAAGGCGACGACCTCGTCGACGCCGCGATGGAGCTTCTCGTGCGCAGCGACCAGAGCCTGGTCGAGCCTGTCTTCACCGCAGTTGTAGGCCGCGAGCGCGAGATCCCAGCGCTTGTAGCGATCGAAGAGCAGCGTGAGGTAGGCGATCGCGGCCTCGGTCGAGCGCGTGATCGAGCGGCGCTCGTCGACATCGGTGCCGATCGCCAGGCCAAAGCGTGTCGCGGTCTCGGGCATGAGTTGGAAGAGCCCGACGGCGCCCTTGTTCGAAACGGCCTGCGGATTGAAGCCGCTCTCGATCGCGGCAAGGAACAGCAAATCCTCGGGGACGTTCGCGTACCGCAGCGCGCGCTCGATGTGCTCGCGATAACGCGAAGACCGTCGAACGCGAGCGAAGAACGACTCTCGGCCCTTCTCGTCGACGCCGAACTGCTCGACGTAGCGCAGCGTCCGCTGCGTGATCGGGATGGGGAAATCCGACAGCGTGAGGATGACACCCTGCAAGCCAGGCGCGGTGTCCTGCGAGTCCAAATCGATGAGCGCGTAGTCGCCCGCGAGCAGCGGCTGCTCGGGGAGCGGAGGGGGCTCATCGCTGGTGTCGAGCTGCTCACCCACGCCCGGGGGCACTTGAGACGACGAGGTCGCGACGGGGCTGGGAGCATCGCGAAGACTGCCGAGCGCGAGCAGCGCCGACAGAGCGAGGGCGACGAACCCAGCTCCGGCGATCGTGCGACTTCGCGGGTCGATCGACGCCATGGCTACCGCTCGAGTGTCCCCGAACGAGCGGCCGAGCGCAACGCAAGCCTAGGCGTTGACCGCGCGTACAGGGCGGGGAATAGCTGCTCCGGAACGCGATGAACCTCTGGGATCTGACGCTCGCGGAGTTTTCCGATCGGACGGCCAGCGCTGCTCCGACCCCCGGCGGCGGGTCGGTCGCTTGTGTGGCAGCGGTGCTCGGCGTCGATCTCGTGTCGATGGCGCTCGCGATTACGGCGAAGTCCGCGCCGAGCAGCGAGGTCACCGACACCCTCGCGACGCTTCGCGAGCTCGCGGATCGGCTCCGAGCTTGCGCGGACGCCGACGTCGCCTGCTTCGATGCGTTCATGGCTGCGCTCGCGATGCCGAAGCAGACCGACTCGGAGAAGTCCCTGCGCAAGACCGCCATCGCAGAAGCAAGCCTCGAGGCCGCCGAGGTCCCGCTCGTCGCAGCGACCTTCATGGTGTCCGCGCTCGAGATCGCGCAGCGAGCCGACGCGCTCGCGAAGGCTTCGGTGGCGAGCGACGTCACGGCCGGGCGCGACCTGCTCGCGGGCGCGATCCGCGCGGTGCTCCGCAACGTCGCCGTGAACCTCCCCACCATCCCGAGCGCCGACGATCGCCAGCGCCTCGAGCGAGAACGTGGCGCACTCCTCGCGAGGACGGCCGCGCACTACAAGAGCTGAGCGCCGCGCGACAGCCCGCTCTCGTAGAGGCGCAGCGTGTTTCGGAGCGCCATCATCACGGTCATTGGACCGACGCGCGGGACGAAGACAGCGGCCTTCTCGATGGCCGACTCGTCGAAGTTCTTCAGCGTCGAGAAGTTCAGGAGGACGGCGCCCGCCTTGATCTCGTGGGCTTGGACGAGGGGGAATTCGCGGCTGGGCACGCCCGTGATCACGATGTCCGCGGACGCGAGAGCCTCGGCGCGAGTGATGGAGGTCTCGCGAACCTGATGGCCGGTCGCACCGCGCGGCTCGAACGCGAGAGGTCCGTCGACATCGAAGGATGTTACTTGAACACCGTCATTAGAAAGCATGCTCGCGAGCGGCCGCCCCACGACCTCGCTGCGATTGAAGATGCACGCTCGCTTGCCCGCGAGCGAAGCGCCCTCGTGCGCGGCGCCGAGGAGCTTCAGGATCGCGAGCGGCGTGCACGGCAGGATCGCCTTCTTCGTGTGCGCGTCGTCGACGAAGCGACGATTCTCGTAGAGGCGTCGCGCCCAGGTCTCGTGCAGGCCCTCGACGTCTTTGCCGGGGGCGACGAGGTCCCGCAGATACGCGTCCTGCTCTGTCCCGAAGACGGGGTAGTAGATGAGGACGCCGTGGATTTGCGGGTCGATGTTCGCGGCGCGCAAGCGTGGCTCCACCTCGAGTCGAGGGAGGAGCGCGAGTTCGAACCGGACCCCGACGGACTCGCAACCACGCCGCGTGTACTCGGCGTACGTGGCGCTCGGGCCCTTCTCGTTGGAGAGCAAGCCGAGCAACGTGAGGGGCTCGGGGAGCGCAGCGACCTGCGCGCGGATCTCGTCTCGGAAGCCAGCTGCGACGTTCGCGGGGTCGAGGATCTTCGTCATGCCGGGCGGCGCGTCCTACCGCAGTCTCTCGGCGTATGCGAGCGCGGCACTCCGATTCGCTGCTAAAACACCGGCATGCACGACAGGGGCGGGCCCTTCTCGAGGGCCGCGGGATCGTTCGTCGTGACCTCCACGCCGTCGACCGACGAGACGCTTCGATCTGCGGACGACGACTCAGCGGGGACGATCGTCGCTCCCAGCGATCTGCCCGATCCGATCGAGGCCAGCCCCCGACCCGAGGAGCGGTACCGCGCGACAGGCATGCTCGGCGCGGGTGGGATGGGCGAGGTCTACCTGATGCGCGACCAGCTCATCGGTCGTGAGGTCGCGCTCAAATCCCTGAGATACGAGCTCGCTACGAGTGGCCAATCGCGCGGCCGCTTCCTGCGAGAGATCCGCGTGCAAGGCCAGCTCGAACACCCCGCGATCGTGCCTGTCTACGATCTCGGCACGCGCGAGGGCACGCCATGGTTCACCATGCGCCGCGTTCGAGGCTCGACGCTGAGCGACGTCGTCCAAGGGCTGCGTCAGGGAGACGTCGAGCTCTCGCGCCGCTTCACGAGGCGCCGCCTGCTCTCGGCCTTCTCGCAAATCTGCATGGCGGTTCACTACGCGCACACGCGCGGCGTCGTGCACAGAGACCTCAAGCCGAGCAACATCATGCTCGGTGAGTTCAGCGAGGTTTACGTCCTCGATTGGGGTGTCGCGCGCGTCATCAGCGCGCCCGACACGGGCGACGCGGTCGCGATCGAGGACGACCCGAGCGACGCGCGCGGGCTCGTCGGGACCATCGCGTACATGTCACCCGAGCAGGCGAGGAACGAGACCGCCGACATCCAGAGCGACGTCTATTCGCTCGGCGCCATCCTGTTCGAGGTCCTCGCGCTCGGGCCGTTGGTCGACATTCGCGAACCACGCAAGGCGCTGAGCGCGCTCCGCTCCGGCACGATCGTGCGCTCGCCTGCCGCGCGCGCCCCGAAGGCGGACGTGCCCGTGGAGCTCGACTCGATCGTCCTTCGCGCGACTGCCCCGCTCCGAACCGAGCGGTATGCGAGTGCGGCCGAGCTCGCCGAGGCCGTCGAGCGATACCTCGATGGCGATCGCGATCTCGCGCGGCGGAGCGAGCTCGCGAGCGATTTCGCAGCGAAGGCTTCGACCCTCGCGGACGTGGCGACGGACGCGCAGTCGGACGCCGAGGTCGCGCACGGCTCCCGCATGCGTGGCCTCGCCGAGGTGCTGCGTGCGCTCGCCCTCGACGCGAACAACGCCGAGGCGCAGCGAGTGCTCGCGCGGCTCGTCCTCGAGGCTTCACCCTCCTTGCCGAAGGACGCCGAGAAGGAGCGCGCTGCGGCTCGCGACGAGCAACGCGCCGAGGGCGCTCGCCTCGGTCTACGCGCCTACCTCTCGTTCTTGCTCGCTGCGCCGCTCATGATCGTCGCGGGGATTCGCGCGAGTTGGGTCGTCGCGTGCGGCATCCTGCTCATCTTGCTCGGCGCTTGGTTCGCGCGGAGCGCGTATCGAGCACGCCGCGTGGGCACGACCGAGTTCTGGGTGCTGCTCACCACCAGCACGTTGCTCGTGATCGTGCAGTCCACGTGGCTCGGTCCGTTCGTCCTCACGCCGGTCGCCGCGACCATCACGGCCTCGGTCTTCGCGCTCTACGCCGAACGCCGCGAGCGAGCTTTCGTCATCGCAGCGGTGCTCGCGATGATCGGCGTCCCCTTCGCGCTCGAGCTCGTGCCTGGCTTCCCTCGAGGTTTCGAATTCGTCGACGGTGGTGTGCTTCTCAGACCTCGCGCCCTCGATCTGCAGCCGGCCGTCACGGTCTTCGCGCTCGTGTACACGACGCTCGGCTATGGCCTCTTGCCCGCGATCTTCCTCTTCCGTCTGCGGGACACGCTGCGCGGCGCCGAGGATCGGACGTTCCTGCAAGCGTGGACCTTGAGTCGCTTGCTCCCCGCGCTCGGCATCGCAGCCAATCCGAGCATCAAGCCTCCGCAACCCGTGCAGCCTGCTGAATAGCCGCTCAGCAAGCGCGCATCGATTGCATCCGCCCGCGCATCCTGCGTTCGCACGTAGCGGCAGTCAGGCGTTTCGACCGCGCATTCTCCACGGCATCGAAGTTGCCAGACGCAGCTCGCATGGTCACGAATGCACCCGCGCTACCGCCGAGTCGCGCACGATCCTCGGCGGCGAGGGCTGTGCAGACCTGCGAGCACTGCGGGGGCTCGGTCTCGAACAACGAGAGATTTTGCTGCTCCGGATGTGAGGCCGTACACGAGCTGCTCGTTGGCCAGGGCCTCGCTCGTTACTACGAGCTCCGCAATGGGTCCGGCGTGGCCGTCCCGAACGAGCGGCCCACTGCCCTCGGGGACGAGGCTTGGCTCGACGCTGCCGAGGAGACGCTCCACCAATCGACAGGTCTGACGCCGGTGCACCTCGATCTCGAGGGCCTGCATTGCACCGGGTGCGTCTGGGTCTGCGAGGAGCTCCACCGGCGAACGAAGTTGCCGGGCTCGGTGATGGTGAACCCCGCTACGGGTTCGCTGGATATTTGGGCGCCGCCGGACTTCCCGCTGCGCGACTACGTGCGAGACCTCGCCGCGCTCGGGTACCGCGCTGGCCCGCGTCGCAAAGCGAGTGGGTCGAGCTCCGGCCTCATCACGCGGATGGGGATCACGATCGCGCTCGCGATGAACGCGATGATCTTCGCGATCGCGCTCTACGCCGGTCTCGGCCAGGAGTCGTCGGCGCTGCGGTGGACCTTCCACTTGCTCGAGCTCGGCCTCGCGATCGCTGCATTCATCGTGGGCGGCTCGCTGTTCGTGCGCTCTGCGGTGCGCGGCCTTCGACGAGGCGTCCTCCACCTCGATCTCCCGATCGCAGTCGGGTTGGTCCTCGGATACGCGGGGTCGACCGCGTCGCTCATCCTCTCCGAGGGTCGCGACGCCTACTTCGACACGCTGGTGGTCTTTACGGCGTTGATGCTGGTCGGTCGCTACCTGCGCGAGCGCGTCCTCGAGAAGAACCGCGCGCAGCTCCTCGACGACGCTGGCATCGACGGGCTGCTCGTTCGGCGCATCGCCCAATCGACCGACGGAGAGCGAGTCGAGGTCGTCCCGGCGACGAAGATCGAGAGCGGGGACATCGTGCTGCTCGCGTCGCACGACGTGATGCCCGCCGCGGGAACGCTCGAAGAAGAGGAAGCGACGCTGTCGCTCGAGTGGATCACCGGAGAGAGCGCGCCCATCGAGTGCAAGCGACAAGCGGCCATTCCGGCAGGCGCCGCCAACGTGGGTCGCAAGGCCATCCGCGTCCGCGCCTCCGAGGCCGCGTCGACCTCGGCGCTGATGGATCTGCTCCGCGTCCCGAGCGCGGTGGATCGCTATGGGGACGTCGCGACCTCGTTCGAGACGCGCCTCTCACGGTTCTGGGTGATCGCCGTGCTCGCCCTCGGCAGCATCGGCTTCGGCGGCTGGTTCGCGAAGACACACGACCTGTCCAACGCTGTCTCCGTCGCCGTCGCGGTCCTCGTCGTCACGTGCCCCTGCGCATTCGGGATCGCGACGCCGATCGCCTACCAATCCGTCCTCGCGCGGCTGCGTCGCTCGGGCTTGCTGGTCCGCTCCGCGAGCTTCCTCGATCGCGCGACGTCGATTCGCCGGGTCGTCTTCGACAAGACGGGCACCCTCACGACCGGCTCGTTGTCGGTCGACGCGCCCGCGCTGCCGGCCGACGCGAGCCGCGTCCTCTACAACCTCGCGGCGAAGAGCAGCCACCCCAAGGCCGCGGCGATCGCCTCGGCGCTGCCATTGTCGGCGCAACGTCTCGACGACGGCCTCGCGGTCGTCGAGGAGGCCGGCAAGGGAGTCTCGGTGGAGCGTGACGGTCGCGTCTACCGACTCGGCGCGCCTGCGTGGGCAGCGCCCACCCTGCGAGAAGCTGCGAGCGGCGACGTCGTCTTCAGCATCGACGGTTCGGTGCAGCATGTCTTCGACTCGCGTGAGCGCATCCGTGAGGACGCCGGCCGCGAGGTCGCTGCGCTGCAGAACCTCGGGCTCGATGTGTGGATGCTCACGGGCGACAAACGCGACCGCGCGCAACGCGTGGCCGGCGAATGTGGCATCGCCCAGGCAGCGGTCATCGCCGAACAATCCCCCGAGCAGAAGGCTGCGTGGATTCGCTCTGTCGATCACGCGGACACGCTGATGGTCGGCGACGGCGTGAACGACGGACCTGCTACGAACGCAGCCTTCGCCTCCGGGACGCCGGCCGCTGGTCGGGCCTTCCTGGCAGCGCGCACGGACTTCTACCTGCTCGCGGCTGGGCTCGCCCCCATTCGCCGAGCGCTGAATGGTGCTCGCGCCCTGCGCGCCGCCCTCCGCAGAAATCTGGTCTTCGCTGCGCTCTACAACACGTTTGCGGTGTCCCTCGCCCTCGCGGGCGTGATGTCGCCGCTCCTCTGCGCGGTGCTCATGCCGCTCTCGTCAATCACGTCCATCGCGCTCGCGCTCCGTTCGCTAACTCCCTTTCTCCGAGACCCCGATCACCAAGGCGTCTAGTCATGGATGTCATCGTTCTGCAGATCTTCGTCAGTTTGGGTCTCGTCGTGGGCTCGCTGCTGCTCTTTGCATTCAGCACCAAACAGCGAGACCACGAACACAATGACCGGCTCGCGCTCTTGCCGCTCGACAACGACAGAGCCCCGCTCGATCTCTCGCACGCTTCCGATACAAGCAAGAACCTCAAGGAGGAACAATGAGCCGCCTTATTGGGCCAATGTTCGCAGGAAGCCCGCTCCTGCTGCTTCCGATTATCTCACTCGCGATCTTCTTTGCGACCTTTGCACTCGTCTTCATTCGGACCTACCGCAAAGACGCGACGGAATATTCGTCAATCGAGAGACTGCCGCTCGACGCGGAGGATGAGGAGCCGTGAGTACCAAGACCAAAGCTTCCAGTCCGGACCCTTCGGACAACAATGGCGTCATCCACGTCTATGACGGGATTGAAGAGTGCGACAACCACCTGCCCCGCTGGTGGCTCTACGTGCTCTTCGGCACGGTCTTCTTCGCCGGCGCGTATTGGGTCTACTACCACGACTTCAAGCACGGCAAGCTCCCCGTCGTCGAATACAACGAGGAGAGGGCTCGCCAGCTCGCCAAGGAAGCCGAGGCCATGCGTGAGATGGGCGAGGTGACCCCCGAGTTGCTTACAACCCTGTCCAAGGATCCGAAGACGGTCGAGACAGGCGCTGCCATCTTCGCCGAGAGCTGCGTGACCTGTCACGGCGCCGGCGCCGTGGGCGGAGCGGGGCCGAACCTCACCGACAACTACTGGCTGCACGGCGGGGATCCGGTGTCCATCTACAAGACCATCCGCGAGGGTTGGCAGGACAAGATGCCCGCTTGGGGAAAGGTGCTCGGCGAGAACAAAACGCGAACCGTTGCGGCCTACATACTGACTCTTAAGGGTACGAACGCTGCTGGCGGGAAGGAGCCACAGGGCGTCGAAGAGAAGAAGTAGTCAACGGACGGAGTTGGCGGGGAGATAGGAAAGTATCATGGCCGGTCGAAAACTACCGGTTATCCCGGAGTCCGGGCTTGCAGCGCCAGACAATCTGCAAGGCTCGCTCGACGCGGAGGGACGCCGCCACTTCGTTCACCCGGCAGATGTGCACGGGCGATTCACGAGGTTGCGTCGGGTCATCTTCGCAGTCCTCATTGGCATTTGGATCGCCCTTCCGTCCATTCGGATACACGGCGTTCCACTGATCCAGCTGGACATCGTCCACAGGCGCTTTCACCTGTTTGGAGCGACCTTCAACGCACAAGACATCTACCTGGTATTCTTCCTGCTGACCGGTCTCGGCTTCGGGCTCGCTGCCGCGACCTCGCTCCTCGGCCGCGTGTTCTGTGGGTACGCATGCCCACAGACGGTCTTCCTCGAGTCCTTCTTTCGTCCAATCGAGCGCCTCGTCGAGGGGCCTCGCGCTGCGCGACTTCGCCTCGCCGCAGCTCCGATGAGCGTCGGCAAGTTCGCCCGCAAAGCGCTGAAGCACACGCTCTATATCCTCGCGGCCTTCCTGACGGCACACGTGTTCATCGCGTTCTTCGTGCCGCTCCCCGACGTCGTGAGGATGGTGCTGTCCAAACCGAGCGCCCACCCCGAGGCCTTCGGCTGGGCGGTCGCGGTCACCGCTCTCGTCTATGGCAACTTCGCGTTCGCGCGTGAACAGGTCTGTCTCGTCGTCTGTCCTTACGGCCGACTCCAGTCCATCCTCGTGGACCCGGACTCCGTCGTCATCGGCTACGACAAGAAGCGGGGTGAGCCGCGCGGCAAAGTCCACGAAGAGCACGTCGGGGACTGCGTCGATTGCAAGCGCTGCGTCGCCGTCTGCCCCACGGGCATCGACATCCGCAACGGGCTCCAACTCGATTGTGTCGGGTGCGCAGCCTGTGTGGACGCTTGTGACGAGGTCATGGACAAGCTGCAGCGCCCGCGCGGCCTCGTCCGATACGACTCCCAGAACGGACTCATCGGTGAGAAGCGCCGTATTTGGCGCCCGCGTTTGGCGATCTACGCCGTGCTCGGTCTCATCGGGCTCACGGTGGCGACCATCACGATCTCGCGGCGCACCTCCTTCGAGGCAAACCTGCTGCGAAGTCCCGGCGCGCCGTTCGTCCTCGACGGCGACACAGTACGAAACACCTTCGTCGTCCACGTGGTGAACAAGTCCGATGTCGCCCAAGAGGTCGTGCTCACACCCGCACAGAGCGATCTGACCTTTTCCCCCACTGAAAAGACCGTCCTCCTCGAGCCCAACGGCGACACGCGCGTGATGTTCGTCATCACCGCCAACCGTGAGCACAAAGAGGTCACCTTCACCGTCGACGTCAATTCCAAGGTCGAGAAGAAGACCCTGCGGGGCCAGTTCGTGACGCCAGCCGGGCCGTAATCGTATCGA
This sequence comes from Polyangiaceae bacterium, assembly GCA_046351325.1. GTDB lineage: Bacteria > Myxococcota_A > Polyangia > Polyangiales > Polyangiaceae > Xiheicaenibacterium. The sequence continues at coordinate 566,332 of JAXLYR010000005.1, forward strand.
GGTTCGTCAAGTGACCAGCGTTTACATGGAATGTCTGGGGGCGGCGGCAATGGGTCTCTTCGGAGGCGTCCATTGCATCGCCATGTGTGGGCCGCTCTGTTCGGTGATAAGCGGGCCGAGCAACAACCGCGGGGTTCGAGCCGCCCTCCACACGCTACCTGCCAATCTGGGTCGCGTCGCCACTTACACGGCTCTCGGTGCGCTCGCGGGTGGGCTCGGCGCAGCGTTCCGCGCCGCGATCCCCTTCGAGGCGATCGGCGTGGCGACGCGCTTTGCGACGGCGCTCGTGCTCGTGGCAGCTGGCCTTCAATTGGGCGGGTTCATTCGAGGGCTGTCGTCTTCGGGCGGTTCGCGGCTGGGCGCGTGGCTGACTGCGCTCGGACGCAGAGTGTCGCTGGCTTCACCTGCGACGTTCGGTGGGCGAGCCGTTCGCGGCCTCGCTTGGGGATTGATGCCTTGCGGGATGCTCTATGGCGCTGTCGGTCTGGCGCTCGCGAGCGCGAGTATCCCGGGCGGGGCTCTCGTAATGGCGACGTTCGGCCTCGCGACACTGCCCTCTATGGTGGTCGTCGGCGTCGCTGCTACGGGTTTTGCTCGAGTGGTCAAGCACCCTGCTCTGCGCGCGACCGCAGGGCTGATGGTCGCGGCCAGCGGCGCACTCCACGCGACCCTGGGCGTCACGGGTCTCTTGGAGCAAATGCACCACCGCGAGACGGTGACGACCGCGAATGTGCCCCAAACGCCGTGCCTCTGTCATTTGCGCGAACGCTGAACATGCGCGACGCGCGCTGCCTTTGCACGGCGGCGCACGATTTGCGGGGCGCACTCGCGATTAGACCGGTCCAGAAGGGTGTCGCGGTGCAGGTTTCCTGGAGAAGTCCAGAAGTCTGGCGAGGTCCGCTCCAATGTCGTGAGGGAAGAACCCGGCACGCATCCTGCTGATAGGTAGTCGAGGTGTCGTCATGTCGCGCAAGCATATCGTCCTAGCTGCAGTCGATTTGGAGGCCGGCAGCTCCCGCGTCATCGACGCCGCATTGGAGTATGCGGCGGCGCATTGGCCGTCAGAGCTGCACGTTCTCGCTGTCGCGGAGCCGATCCCGTTTGCCATGGTCGGGATGGTTCCCCCGCCCGTTCAATACACCTCCGTGGATATGGAAAGGATGGAGAAGCTCTGTCGAGAACGCGTCGATGCAATGATCGAGCGGTCTCCGAATCAGCCCATTCCCAAGGTGGATGTCCACAGCACGTTTGGTGCTCCCGCAGACGAGATTGTGTGGTTCGGCGCGCACCTCGACTGCGACGCGCTCTTCGTCGGGACACACGGCCGCAAAGGGATCAAGCGCCTGCTCATCGGGTCGGTCGCCGAAAAGGTCGTACGCCTGGCGGGCTGTCCTGTGTACGTGGTCCGGGAGAAGAACCACAGAGCCGAATGGCGCGTGCCCGAGATTGAACCCGTCTGTCCGGAGTGCGCGCAAGTCCGTGCCTCTTCCAATGGAGAGAAGCTCTGGTGTGCTCGCCATTCGGAGCACCACGTCCGCGCTCACGTCTACTCGGCTGGACCCGGTGGCGATCAGCCGAGCGCCTGGACGAGTTCGACTGGAACCGTCTGAAAGCTCACACACGCGTGCTCGGTGAGCCGACCGAGCGAATCCGCGAGGACCCTGTCATGAGCAAGCCAATCCCGACTGTCTCCAAGTTCATGTCGACTTCGCCACACTCGATTGGCAAGAGCCAGAGCATCGCCCGCGCGAAGCAGGTCATGCACGACTTCGGCATTCGGCACTTGCCGGTCTTGGAGGGTGGCCACCTCGTCGGCGTAGTGTCCGACCGAGACGTGGCCCTGCTCGAGGCGCTGCGCGAGGTCGACGTCGAGCAAGTCGCCATCGAGGACGCGATGAGCCAGCTGGTCTACACGATCACGCCGGACGCTCACCTCGACGAGGTCGCCGCAGAGATGGCCGACAAGCGGTACGGCTCCGCGGTCGTCCTCGATGGAGGCAAGGTCGTCGGGATTCTCACGACGACCGATCTCGCGCGTGCTCTTGCTGAGCTCCTGCGAACTCGACTGGCATGAGAGCTTCCAATCTAGAGGGAGGCCAGGGGAGGCCCGCGTTGACCGCTTGGCAGGCCATGCGGGCTTACGTCGGCTTCAGCGACGTCGACAGCGCCAACCTGGCGCGCGCGCTCCCCGTCGTTTTGCCCCATTTCCCGGCGATCGCCGAGGACTTCTACGATCGCACGCGCGAGGACCACGAGGCCCACTCCGTATTCACCGACGAGGCTCAGATCGAGCGCCTCAAGCGGTCACTCGTGCGCTGGCTCGATTGGACCTTCCGCGGGCCTCACGACGAGAGCTTCGCGCTGGCCGCTGGGCGGATCGGCATAACGCACCAAAGAGTCGGTGTGCCGAGCCGCTTCATGACGCTCGCGATGAGCGGCCTTCGTATGGATCTCACGCAGACGCTGGAGCACGCCGGGATTGACCGCCACGGTGAGATCGCTCGCAGCATGAACCGCGCTCTCGACCTCGAGCTCACGCTGATGCTCGACGCCTACTTCGCGAAGCCGTCGGTGAGCGCCACCAACGGAGAGGTCAAAGGAGCACTCGACCTCATCGACGTCATGGTGGTGGGGCTCGACGCCGCGCTCATCATCCAATCCGTATCGACCGAGGTCGAGCGACTGACGGGTATGAGCAGGGATGAGCTCGTCGGCAAGCCATTCCTCCACACTCTCATTCCGCCGAACGCGAGAGAGGATGTCTCGGAGGCGCTCGATCAAGCGAAGCGGGGCAAGAGGACACTCTTGACGATCGACGGGCTCGACGCGCGCGCCCAGCGCCCGCTCGTCGTGAGGTGGCAGTTCGTGGCAACCGAGAACGACGGCGTCGTCGCGCTCGGTCGCGACCGCACCGAGGACGTCGCCCTCTCCGAGCGCATGCGCCGCGCCGAGCGACTGGCTGGCGTCGGTGCGCTGGCCGCTGGGCTGGCCCACGAGATCCGCAATCCATTGAACGGTGCGGCGCTCCACTTGAAGGTGCTGAACCGCCAATTGGAGCGGCGCAACCTCAACGACCCGGACATGACGGAGTCCTTGGAGATCGTGGCGAGAGAGATCGCGCGACTCTCCACGCTCGTGACGGAGTTCTTGCAGTTTGCGCGGCCCCACACGCTCGACAAACACGCGACCGATCTGCGCGAGGTTTGTGCGAGGGTCGTCGCAGTGCTCCAACCCGAGCTCGCATCGAGCTCGGTGAACATCTCTCTCGATCTGCCGAAGCACGCGATCTCCGTCGAGGTCGACGACTCGAAGATCGAGCAAGTGCTGATGAACCTCGTTCGCAACGCTGCCGAAGCCTTCGGCGAAACGGGCGGTAACATCGTCGTTCGAACGCGCCGCAAACCCGCATTCGCGCTCATCGAAATCGAGGATGACGGGCCTGGCATCCCCGCCGGGGCGCCCGTGTTCGATCCATTCTTTACGACCAAGGCAACGGGGAGCGGGCTCGGCCTCCCGATCGCCAACCGCATCGTTTCTGATCACCTAGGAACACTTTCTTTCGACAGCGCCCCGGGGAGGACGATATTCCGAATACAGCTCCCGTTCGATGCGGGAGCCCCCGCGTCACGGAGATCCCAATGAGCGCCAAGAAGAAGATTCTCATCGTGGACGACGAGCCGAGCGCGCGCTCCGGCCTGGAGAAGCTCCTGCGGCAAGAGGGTTACGAGGTTGTATCCGCCGCGGACGGCGCCAGCGCGATGGTGAAGCTCGACGAGAACGCGCCCGACGTCGTCATCACCGATCTGCGAATGCCCGGCGTCGACGGCATCGAGCTCGTTTCCAAGATCCACGAGGCCCAGCCCGCACTACCCGTCATCGTCGTCACCGCCTTCGGCGATGTAACCTCGGCCGTCCGCGCCATGAAGGTCGGGGCAGATGACTACCTGACAAAGCCGGTCGACTTCGATGTCCTGACCTTCTCCATTCAGCGCGCGCTGCAGCGCTCGGCCCTCCAAGTGGAGGCTGAGGCTCTGCGCATGCAGCTGCACGAGAAGGGCGGCAGCGGGCTCGGTGGCCTCGTCGGCGCCAGCTCGGCCATGCAGAAGGTCTACATGGTCGCTCGCCAGGTCGCCCCGTCTCGCGCGACTGTCCTCATCACCGGCGAGAGCGGCACTGGCAAAGGCGAGCTCGCGCGCGCAATTCACCGGCTCGGGCCTCGCTCGGACAAGCCGTTTGTGGCGCTCCATTGCGCGTCGCTCACCGAATCACTGCTCGAGAGCGAGCTCTTCGGTCACGAGAAGGGCGCGTTCACCGGAGCCGACAAGCGACGCCTCGGTCGATTCGAGACCGCGAATGGCGGCACACTGTTCCTCGACGAGGTCGGCGAAATCCCGCCGGCGACGCAGGTCAAGCTGCTGCGCGTCCTACAGGAACGTCGGTTCGAGCGCGTCGGCGGCAACGAGACCATTCAGGTCGATGTTCGTTTGATCGCAGCCACGAACCGCGATCTGACCGTCGAGGTCGAGGAGGGGCGCTTTCGCGAAGACCTCTTCTATCGACTCAAGGTCGTCCATATGGATCTGCCGCCCCTCCGCGTGCGTGATGGCGACGTGCTCCTCCTCGCGAACCACTTCTTGCGTCGCTTCGCGTCCGAGAATGACAAGCTTGTCAACGGTTTCACCGACGCGGCCCGTGCACGGCTGATGTCCTATCGCTGGCCCGGCAACGTGCGCGAGCTCGAGAACGCGATCGAGCGCGCCGTGGTGCTGTCGAGTGGCAACTTGATCGACGAGAACGACCTGCCTGTCGACGTCGCGCCCGTGAGCCGCGGGGGCGTCCGCATCCCGGGCTCCACCATGGCCGAGATCGAGCGCTACGCGATACTGTCCACTTTGGAGGCCTGCCACGGCTCGACGACCAAGGCCGCCGATCTGCTCAAGGTCAGCGTGCGGACCATCCAATACCGCCTCCACGAGTACGGTTTGGCCGGGCGGCTCAAGCCGGGCAAGGTGGGGGGCAGCCCCGAGCCCGGCCGTGAAGGACCCTCCTGAGGCCGAGTTCGACAAAACGGACGCGCGCGCGACACCTCGGCGGGGGTCGCTGACATAGGGGCTAGGCTCGCGAGAGCCGCCCCGCATGGTGACCAACGAAAACGACGCCAAAGGCGTAGGATCTCTCCGGCGCAACGCAGATGAGCCCACCGCGCTGCTCGCTCGTGTCGCGCGTGGAGACCCAGAGGCGCTGCGCCAGCTCTACGCGGCCAACGTCGACGGTCTCTACGCGTTCGTCTTCTTCCGCGTAGGAAAGGACCCTGCGCTGGCAGAGGACGTCGTCCAGGAGACGTTCCTCGTCGCGCTCGAGCGCACTGAGGCTTACGACGAGTCGCGCGGTTCGCTGCGGGCTTGGTTATGTCAGCTCTCCCGCAATGTCGCCCGCGCGCACCTGACTGCGCGACGACGTCTCGAAGACGTCGAACGGTGGGATCGCGTGGACAAAGTCCTGCTCGATGCGTTCGAGAGGATGGACCGCGAGGCCCTCGTGGACGAAGTGCTGGAGCGCCGCGAGACGCGTGACCTCGTCCACACCGCGCTCGGACACCTGCCTGATCCTTACAGACATGTCCTCCATCAAAAGTACGTAGAGGACCGCTCCCTCGACGACCTCGCTCAGGAGCTAGGCGTCTCGGAGGACGCAGCCAAATCCCTCCTCGCGCGCGCGCGGCGCGCCTTCCGCGAGACCTTCCAGACCTTGGGAAGGACGCTCGCAACACCGGTCGAGACCGCCACCTGAGGCGCGACCCCAACCGCCTTTTGAGGACCCGTTCCATGCAATACGACAACGGCCCGATCGAAACCGAAGAAGACTCTCCCCAGTCGGCGACGCTCGAACACAACGTCGAGCGGCTGCTCCGCAGCGCCCGGGAACTACCGACCATGCGAGGGGACGCCCAAAAGCGAATCCTCGAGCGCTTGCTTGCCGAGCAACGCACACGCTCGTCGAGCGGTGATGTTCAGAAGGAGCGGCGCGAACCCCGACCCGAAGGGGCACCGCATAATGACAAGCCAGATGATGACAAGCTTGTAAAGCCTCGCGTGGTCGCGCTGCGCCCGGCGCCACAAGCGCGCATGGCGCGCCTCGGCCGAGGTGGGCTCGTCGCTGGGGCGCTCGCGCTCGCGGCGAGCGTCACTGGCTTTCTCATGAGTGACGATCCGATCAAGTCGTCTGTCGCGACGTTCGAGAACACCGCCCTCGCGCCGAAGGAGATCCTCCTCGGTGACGGGACCAGGGTGACGCTCGACGCCGGCGCAAAGCTCGTAGAGACGAGCCGTCGCTCCGTTGAGCTCGTGCGAGGTCAAGCCATCTTCGATGTGACGAAAGGCGCTGACTTCACTGTCACTACACCCACGGGCAAAGCTATCGCGCTCGGCACTCGATTCCTGGTCAACGTGACCAACGACGAGACCAAGGTCGCGGTGGCCAAAGGTCGAGTCGAGCTTCGAGGACAAGGCGGTAACACCGCAACCGTGTTGCGCGGTGAGCAAGGTATTTTGCACGGCAGCGAGGCCCCGAGGACAGAGCCGGCGCCGCGGCTCTCCCACCTCTTCGGCTTTGCACGGAAGGCAGATTTGGACTCTCCCAGCGCGCCGACGAAGCGAGGCACGCTGATGGGTCGGGCGCCTGGATTCTGGGGTGGCGAGCGCCCGCTCGAGGTGCGCGACTTCACCGTGGACGTGGTCGTGGAGGACGGAGTCGCGCGAACGACTGTCGATCAGACCTATTTCAACCCAGTGTCGCAGCAGCTCGAGGGCGTCTATTCCTTCCCGATGCCGCACGGCGCGGCCGTCTCTCGGCTCGCGATGTACGTCGACGGACAGCGCATGGAAGCGGCAGTCGTCGATCGCTCGCGCGGCCGTGACATCTACGAGGGTATCGTCGAACGGCGCCGGGACCCGGCGCTCCTCGAGTGGATGAGCGGAAACACATTCCGCATGCGGGTCTTTCCCTTGCCCGCTCGGACGGAGAAGCGCGTCTTTCTGTCTTATACGCAAGTCCTCGAGCACACCTACGAACAAGACCGTTTGACCGTCCCGATCCCGCCCATCGATCAGGTCGCCGGCCACGCGAAATTCAAGGTCCGAATCGCTGGAGGAAACGCGCTCCAGCTCACCTCGCCGTCGCACTCGATCCGCGTCGATCAGGATGGGCAGGACGCGCTCGTGAGCTTCGAGCAGTCGGACTACCGCCTTGGGCAGGACTTCGTGCTCAACATGAATGGCAAGAGCACCGCCGAAGACAGGACGCGAACCTTCACCGAGGGCTCATCGCGATATTGGATGGCGCGCTCTGCCCCTGATCTCCGCCACGACGCTCCGCAGAAGCCGGTGAACCGCCGCCGCTATGCGATCTTGTTCGACACGTCCGCTTCACGCGGGGAGGAGGACCTCGCAGCTCAGGCGCGGTTCGTCGACGGCTTCCTCGACGCGGTCGACAGCGACGACGAGGTGTCGGTCATCGCGCTCGACCACACGGCGCGCTCGCTCGGGGCGCCCGTGGCCGCGCGCGACATCGACCGTCAAGCGCTCGCGCGGCAGCTCCGCGCCGAGAGCGAGGGCATCGGGGACAGCCGACTCGACCTCGGGTTCGATGCGGCGCTGCGCACGCTCGACGGCGCGGTCGGGGACAAGGTCGTCGTCTACGTCGGCGACGGCGTATTCGTCAATCAGAGCTCGGCGTCGGTCACCGCACGCGACCTCGCGAGCAAATTGGCAGGGCGCGCGCGCTTCTTCGGCGTCGGGATAGGGGACACCGTCGATCGAAACGCCCTCGACTCGATCGCCGACGCCACCCAAGGACTCGTCGTCTCGCTCGGCGAGGACGAGGATCTCGAGCACAGCGCGCTCGACCTCGTCTCCACCTCGTATGGGTCGTGCATTTCGATGCTCCACGCCGAGGTGCAGGACGCAGCCGGACACTCTGTCCAAGGCGCGATCGCCGAGGTCGCCGCGCGCACGGTCTGTGACGGTGACCGCATCGACGTCATCGCGCGTGTCCCGAAAGGCGAGCGCGCGGATCACTTCACCGTGCGCGGTGAGATTGACGGCGTCGCTTGGGAGAAGACCTATCCGCTCTCCAGCGCAGAGGACGGCGCGCGGTATTTGCCTCGGTTGTTCGCGGAGCGCCGCGTCCAGGCCCTCCTCCGGGAGGACCCGCTCGACAGCGGTCGCACGGACTCGCCCCATGCGAAGGAGATCACCGACCTCGCTACGACTAACTTTCTTGTAACTCCGTTCACGTCGTTGCTCGTCCTCGAGAACGACGAGATGTACAAGCAATTCGGGGTCGAGAAGCGAGACCCCACCGGGTGGGCCGTCTACGACGCTCCGAAGACCGTTGCGGTGAAGTCGGATTGGGGAGCATCACGCGCGAGCACGCTGAATTGGGACGTGCTCGAGCGCACGCCGACGCAGCTGTTCAATGACAACTCTGTCACTACACGCGGCTTCGGCTGGCGCTATCGCTCCTCGCTCGAGCAAGGGTTCGGCTCGGGCAGCGGCGGATTCAACGCGCACTTCGGCCGAAGCGAGCGGCGCGCTGCGATGGACGGCGACGTCGACTCGGGTGCGTTGCGAACACAAGCGTGGTCCGGCGAGCTCGCCAGCGGTCCGCAGCCAGTGCGCCGCGCGACGCGCCCCTTGGCAAGCGCGAGCGCGAGGTTCGAACCCGAGGCCGCCAGTACGATGCCTGCAGCGGTGGACCTGGCGCGGGCCGATTTGGGCGCAGGCCTCGGGACCATCGGCACGCTCGGAAAGAAGGGGAAGTCGGCTTGGCGGAGCGACGCGATCTCAGGCGGATACCTGATGGCGTTCAATTACTCGAACGACCCTCGCTTCGACGATATGACCGAGTTCGTGCCCTCCCTCTTCGGGCAGGGTGAGCTCGAATATGCACAAGCCATCGCGGCCGTGTCCGACGGCGCCGCCGTGCACTCCGACGCAGCGATGGAGCGTCTCAAGGTCGCGCGAGACCGCGCCTCGGGGCAATCGTTCGCGCTCGGCTCGACGAGGACCACCGTGTCGACCGACGGCTCGATCGAGGTCGAGCAAACGCTGCCGACCCAGCTAGTGGAGCTCGCGCGCGTGGACGAGCGCGGTCTGTCGTTCACCTATCCCGAGCTCGGGCTGCGCACGCGGCGCGACGACGCTGTCATGGCGCTCGTCTGGCTGTCGAGCAATGCCCCCTTCACTGCACCTCCGGAGGCCCTCCTCACCAACCTGACTGTCGAGGAGGTCGACAGCAAGACAGTCCGCGTGCGGGCACCAGGTGATAGCGCAGATCCCAATCAGGCCCTGTCGCCTCGGCTGGAGATTGAATTCGACGAGCACGGTGACGTGGCTGCGTTCACGTGGATCGTCGGGAGCGATCGGCAGAGGACGCAGCTCGATCGCAAAGGCAACAGCCTCGTCGTGAAGTCCGATTCAGGCTCTTCGGAGTACCGAATCGAGCCCGTCGCGCCGAGCCCGAGCGGCAACGCGAACATCCCAGTCGCGCCGCCGACGCTGGATGTCCGATTCGTCGAGGTCTCGTTGCCTCTCGAGAACCCCCGCTTCTACGAGCCGGGTGGCGCAGGAGAGAAGCTCGACGCCGCGACCCGCGCTCGCCAGCTCATGGCGACTTACACGGCCCTCAAGGATCCGCAGAAGGTCGCGGAGCAGGCTGAGGCCCTCTTGGCCGCGACGACGCCGTCGCGAGGAGATCTGGTGCTCGCCAGCAGCGCCCTGCCGTCTCACCCTGACCTCGCGAAGCGCTTGCTCAAGGGCTTCGAGCGTGATGATGACGTAGCCGACTATCTCCGCGCTTCGGCCAAGCCATACGCCGACAAGCCCACCGCATTGCAGGAGGTCGAGCGAAAGCACCCCAATACCCTCGTCGGCGCGCTGAGCGCTTACCGCGGTGTCCTCATCGCTACGGAGACGGACAGCTTTACTGGCAAGAGCATCCTCACCCGCGTCGGCGCACTCAACACGAAATTCCCCGAGGCCCGCTGGCTTCGTTACGCGGCTGTAAAGATGTCCGCCGACCGAATTCGCTGGCGCGAAGCGAACAGTGCAGTCGCGCTCTGGGACACGCTGGCTTCGGACGTGGAGCTCGGGCCGATCGCGGACCGAGAGGCCGCCTTCATCCTGCAACAGGACTATTCACACTCCCGCGAGGCCGCCAATCGCTTCATTCGCTCGTTCGACGCGATGATGGATCGCGGTGACGCGGCCCCGTTCGACTACGGCGCGCAGAACATCCTGCGTCAGGGTCGCGGCGAGGCTGGCCTCGAGATCTTCATGTCGCGGTGGCGCTCGCGTGTGATCGAGAGCGGCACGGGGGAGCAGGTCCTCGAGCTCATCGCGGCTTCGCTCGGCTCTTACGGCCAACCGGTGGACGCGACAGCGGTGAGCGCGCTCGCTCGCAAGCTCGAGACGGCTGCGCTGGTCGACGACGACGTGCGCCTCCAAGCAGCGCGCATGCTGGTCGCGGCGAACTTCGCTCCCGAGGCTCGCGTGGTGCTCGCTCCGATGTTGAATCGGTCCACTCCACCGGCTCCTGCGCTCGAGCTCGCGGCACGCGCCGCCACCACGCTGGGCGATCTCAACCGAGCCGCCAGCCTCTACGACACGCTCCTCCGGACCACGCAGAACAGCTCGGTCTCGATGAACGACGTGACAGGCTGGTATCGCGAGCTCGTCCGGCTCGAGCTGCGCAGGGCCGGGATGACCTCGGGCGACGCCGCCAAAGACGCCCTGGAAAAGGCCCTCTCCGTCGCGGCGCGCTGGCGTCGAGAGGACCCCGGGAACGCCGAAATCGACGAGCTCTGCGCGAGCACCTTGTTCTCCATGGGCAAGAGCGACGAAGCCTTGCGCCACCTCTCCTCGATCGTCGAGCGCCAGCCTGCGGACGGGAGCGCTTGGGGCCGAGTCGCCGGCATCCTCGAACGCCAGGGCGACCTCGAGGGAGCGCTCGCGGCTCTCGAGAAGGCAGCAGCGGTCGAACCGACGAACCCGGGCTGGTTCGTACGACGTGGCTCACTCCTGCTCGCGAGGGATCACGCCGGTGACCGCACCGCTGCGAAGGGGCTCTTCACGAAGGTCATCAAGGGCACTTGGCAAGATCGCTACTGGTCTGACGTCAACCAAGCCCGCATGCTCGGCGAGCTCGAATAGGTCATTCGACTGGAGCAATCTTGAGCCCGCATCGCCGGGCTCTTGCTGCATGGTTTTTTCATGAGCGAGCACACCCGATCGCGAGCGATGACCATAGCGACGTTGGTGTTCGGGGTGCTCGTCGCTGGGGGTTGTGACAGCACCGTGCTGCGCGCGGATGGTGAGGGAGGCGCTGGCGCGACGGGCAATGGCGGCGCGATGGACGGGGGCGCGGCGTCGGTAGGTCCCGGCGGACCCGGGTCGACGAGCAACGGCTCCAGTTCCACGGGTTCGACGAGCAGCGGCAGCGGCTCCACGACCAGCGGCTCCACGACCAGCGGCTCCACGACCAGCGGCTCCACGACCAGCGGCTCCGGTTCGACCGGCAACACCACGAGCGCTGTGTCGACCGGCTCTGTCCAATGCTCTCCGATGAGCGACGCCTGCACCCAATGCGCGTCCACTCAATGCGCTGAGGATTGGTGCTCCTGCTCCGCCAATACAGAGTGCACGTCGCTCATCGAGTGTTGGTATGGCTGTCAAACTCAGGATTGCTATCAGAGCTGCATGACCGCTCACCCCACGGGCACCTCCGCCGCGCTGCTCGTGTTCGGTTGTGCAGACTGCACCAACTCCTGCGGTGGCCAGCCGACCGACCCGTGCAGCGAGTGCCTCTACACGACCTGCGACGACGAGCTCAACGCGTGCGTCGCGGAGCCGGATTGCCTGAATCTGTGGACGTGTCTCGGTGACTGCGCTCCAGGTGGGCTCTCCTGCCAAGCCGCTTGCTACGATGCCTATCCCAGTGGCGTCGGCCTGCTCGAGACGTTGTTCAATTGTGCCGGCACGAGCTGCCCGACGTGCAATTGAGGGCCACCTCGCGATTGCGGTGATGGTCGCCGCGCTCGCCGCCGCCTGTCGATCCACCCCGAAGACCGATTCGTTGGGGGGCTCAATCCGCCGCGCTCCGCGCCCCCCCGATTCGAGCAGCGCCAAGCTCACCGCCTCTCCAGCGACGGCGCTCTTCATCGAGGACGATTTCGAGGCCGCACGCGCGCAGGCACGCGCGAGCGGCAAGCTGCTGTTCGTCGACGTTTGGGCGCGTTGGTGCGCCCCCTGCGTCGTCTTCCGACAGGAGGCCTTGGCCGACCCGCGACTCGCGACGCACATGACGGACTTCGTGTTCGTGAGCCTCGAGCTCGAGCGCGAGGAGAACTCCGCGTTCTTCGAAGTGCACAAGCAGCGCGCGTTGCCGACCGCGCTCGTCGTCGACCCGACCACGAATCAGGTGCTCGCGATGCGCTCGGGTGCGCTCACATTCGAGGATCTGGAGCTGCTCCTCGGGGATGGTCTCGACGCGCGCACGCCTTCGTCGGGGCGCCGCGCGTTGATCGCCGCCCACGCGAGGTACGAGACAGGAGATCGCGGGAACGCCGCGCGCGAATACCGGGCCGCGGCCAAAGAGCTCAGCGGCGCGGCGCGAGTGGAGGCCGCGCTCGCTGCAGCGGACGCCTTCGCAGAGGTCGGTGACGACGAGGCCTGCGCTGCGACTGTCGACGAGAACGTGAACGCGGACGCGCGTGGCTCCGCTCCTCGTCTGCTCGCCCTGGCCCTCGTGCGGTGCGCGACGCGCCTGACGGAGACGCCGCTCACCATAACTCGACTCGAGCACGCAGAAGCATTGCTTGCCAATGCATTGAAGAGCGCGACCACGAGCGCCACCGAGCGCGCCGAGACGCTGGCGCTCTACGCCGAGCTCCTCGCCCGGAGGGGCGATCATGACGGCGCGTCAAAAGCCGACGCGGAGCGGCTCGCGCTGCTCGAGCAGGCCGCAGCCGGCGCTCCCAACACCGAATACGCGGGCGCGATGGACCACGCGCGCGTGAAGCTCTATTTGGGATTGGGCAGAGTCGACGAGGCCGTCGCCCTCCTCACCGAGAGAGCTCGCGAGCGCCCCGACAGCTACGAGGCGCACGGTCGACTCGGGACAACCCTTCTCGAGCTCGGTCGCGCCGCCGACGCTGTCGCGCCCCTCGAGCGCGCGATCGAGCTCGCCTACGGCCCGCCTCGACTCGTGTACCAAGGCCGACTCGCCGCTGCGCTCTTGAAGGTCGACCGCTGCGACGACGCAGCTCGGGTCGCGGCGGAGGCCGTAGTCGGGTGGACTCGACTATCCCCTAGTTTGCAGGACCCCGTGAGGGCGGCCGACGCCGCTCGCCTCGAGTCCGAAACCCGAAGTCGGTGCCCGGCGACAAAGCCCTAGTCGGCGCTGTCCGCGGCGAGCGATGGACAAAAAAAAGCGCCTGCTCGACGTGGGGGGGGGAAACGTCACAGGCGCGTTTATAGGCATTACACGAGGCGTGCCAGCAACCCGCTTCACCCGAAATAGGCTGTTCTGAGCTGATTGGGGGTCAGAGCGCGCCGACGCGGGACATCGGCATATTGCGAAAGTGAAAGCTGCTCGAGCAGGCTTGAAAGAGCCGCTCGCCCCTTGCTTGACGATACACATGGATGCCTGCTGAGCTGAGGCTCCGTGCGTCACCTCCTGCTCCCCTCGGTCATCGCACTGGCGTTGTTAGGCTGCGCCGACGACACGACCACCCCACCCCCACCCGATCCGCTCCTCGAGGAGCTCGGGCGCTGCAAGGACTACTCGGAGACTCGACACCCCTTCTTCGGTGACTTGCACGTCCACACGGCGTTCTCGTTGGACGCCAATCTCCAGGGTAACCGTGTGACTCCCGAAGAGGCATATCGGTTCGCCCGCGGCGAAGAGATCGGTGTTCAGCCACACGACGAGAACGGCGACCCTGCACGGCGCGTGCGGCTCGCGCGCCCGCTCGATTTCGTCGCGCTGACCGATCACGCCGAGTTCCTCGGGCTGGTCCACGGGTGCACGACGCCCGGCTCTCCCGAATACGATACGCCCGCTTGTCAGGGGTATCGCGACGAGCCCGACGGCGCCTTCTTCGGGATCAATCTGCACCTCGCCTTCGGCCAAGACGAAGCCACCAACGTGAGCCCGTGCACCGAAGTCGAGGGCAGCTGCGCCGAGAGCGCGACCGCCGCGTGGCAGGAGGTCCAAGCGCGCGCCGAGGCTGCTTACGACCGAACCGACGCGTGCACGTTCACGTCCTTCGTGGCGTACGAATGGTCGGGCTCCCCGGGCGGTCGCAACCTTCATCGAAACGTGATCTTCCGCAATCACGTCGTTCCGAAACACCCTACGGGCTATTTCGACGAAGGCCGCGAGGAGGGGCTCTGGTCCGCGCTGCACAGGGACTGCCTCGACCCGGAGACGCCCTGTGACGTGCTCACGATCCCGCACAACTCGAACTTGAGCTCGGGCCTGATGTTCGAGACTGTCGACAGCGACGGAGCGCCGTTCGACGCCGAATACGCGACCGCTCGCGCCGAGCTCGAGCCGCTCGTCGAGATCTTCCAACACAAAGGCGACTCGGAGTGTCTGCCCGGAACGACAGCGTCCGACGAGCTCTGCGACTTCGAGAAAATGCCTTATGCGACGCTCCCGAGCGCCACGCTCGGTGGTGATCCGGACACGCTGGTCGAGAGCGATTTCCTCCGCCACACGCTCGGCAAGGGCCTCGAGCTCTTCGCCACGCTCGGGGTCAATCCGTTCGCTTACGGCTTCATCGCCAGCACCGACACGCACCTCGGGACCCCGGGCGCGGTCGACGAGAATCGCTTCATCGGCCACGGCGGTGCAGGGCTGACGGTGCGCGACAGCCTGCCGCCGGGTCTCCCCGATCGACCTTGGTTCAACCCCGGCGGGCTCGCGGTGCTGTGGGCCGAGGAGAACTCGCGCGAGGCGCTGTTCGCGGCCATGCGACGTCGCGAGGCTTACGGGACGAGCGGCCCGCGCATCGTGCTGCGTTTCTTCGGCGGCTACGATTACGCCGACAACATGTGCGATGCCACCGATATGGCAGAGCGCGGTTATGCGGGTGGCGTTCCAATGGGCGGCGTCCTCAACCGAGGCTCGGGGCCGCCGAGGTTCGTCATTTCGGCGCTGCGCGACGTCGGCACGGACGAGACGCCGAGCACGCCGCTCCAACGGATCCAGATCATCAAGGGCTCGCTCGTCGACGGCGAGGCTACGTTCGTCGTCTACGACGTAGCTGGGGGAGACACGGGAGCGACCGTCGATCCGCTCACGTGTGAGCCCACCGGCGAGGGCGCCGACTCGCTCTGCTCCGTGTTCACCGATCCGGACTTCGACCCCGACTCGCCAGCGTTCTATTACGCCCGCGTCCTCGAGAACCCGAGCTGTCGCTGGCAGGCGTATCAATGCAATGCAGCGGGCGTCGATTGCGCCGATCCGAACACGGTGACGGAGGGCTTCGAAGGGTGCTGCACCGAGCCGCTCGTGCAGCAGGAGCGCGCCTGGAGCTCTCCGATATGGTACGTGCCCTGAGGAGCGCTCTCGCGCGGCTCGTCCGTGCGAGACAGCCGCTCGCGCTGCTCGGCAAATACCTTGTCTCTGGGGTGTTGCTGTTCGCGGGCCTGCGCCTGATCAGCGGCCAAAGAGAGCACCACCGCGCGCTCGTGGTCGACGTCCCGAACGACGCGACCCACGCGACGGTGGAGCGCGCGATCGACGAGGCCGTTCTGCTCGATATCGCCGAGCGCGCCGGCTGGCCACGCAGCGACGCCGTCGTTCGAGAGCGCATGTTGTCGGTCATGGGGGTGGTCCCCGGCTTCGAAGGGCTGACGCCGGCAGCGCTGATCGACGAGGGCCTCGGCGCGCGCCTCTATTGCCAAGACACGGTCGCGAGGGATCGGCTGCTCACGAGCGCGCGGCGAGCGCTCTCGGGGACCGCGCAGCCCAAAGCCATCACGCGCTCGGAGATCGAGGCGCACATCGCGCAGCACGAGGACCTCTATCGACAGCCAGCGCGGGTGCGCCTGGCGCAGGTCTTCCTCGCGCGCGATCGACGCGGCGCCTCGATCGACGCAGATATGGCCGCGGTCGAGGCCGCGCTCGACGCGCGACCCGCTGGCGCCGACGCGTGCGCCGACCCACCGGGGGCCTCGGATCCGTGGCCGTGGTTCGACGGCGAAGAGGTCGTCAGCGTCGCGCGGGTCGAGGCGCTGATCGGCTCTGGCTCGGGGCGGGCCGTCGAACAAGCGCCGCTCGAGCAATGGATCGGACCTCACCGATCGCGCCTCGGGGTCCACTTCTTTTGTGTGTCCGAGAGAGAGCCTTCGCGTTTGCCGAGCGCCGACGAGGTGGGCAGCCGCGCCCGCATGGCCATCGACGCCGAGCGCGCCGAGACCGCGGCGACCGCTCGCCTCGCGGAGCTCCGCGCGCGATATGCCATCACGGTGCGGCGCGCCCCATGAACCGCGAGGTCCTCGCCATAGCGACGGCGATCGCGATTTCGGCGCCGACCATAGCAATGGCGCACGGCGTGGAGCCCATCGGCGCGTCCATCGTCGAGGATCGCAATGGACGCGTGCACGTCCGCGTCGCGCGCCCCGCAGCGGTCGCGCCGCGGTCCGTCTCCATCGAGCTCCCCTCCGACTGCGTGCTCGTCGAGGAGAGCTCCGACGGTGACGAACGCTCCTATGCGTGCGAGCGCTCGCTCGCCGGGCGCGCGCTTTCCGTCACGGGGCTCACCGGCGCGGGCGGTGAGGTCGTCGGGCTCGAGGCCGCGCTCCGAATCGACCTCGCGGATGAGCCGCCGCTCCTCCTGATCGCGACGGCGCGCACCCCCTCGGTCCGGCTGGAGCGACCGACGATCACACCCGAGGTCGAGCCAGGACCGTTCGCGCGCTTCGGCAGCGCGGCGCTCCTCTTCGGGTTCGCTTCCTTGCCGTTCGTGGCCGCGATCACAGCGGCGTCGAGCGGGCTCGGTAGCTCCGTGTCGCGCTTCGTTGTCCTGCGATTCGTCGCGCTCGCGCTCGCCCTCGAGGCTGCGACCTTCGCGATCTGCGGGTGGCTGCACCTCCCGGCCGTCGGGACGCCGAGCGCGATCGTCGCTGCGCTGCTGGTCCTCGCAGCGACCGTGGCGTCGGGCGCGAACTCTCCGCGCGCGAGCCGCGCCCTCGCCCTCGCGGCGTGCGCCGCGCAGGGGCTCGCGAGCGCGTCCGCGACGCTCGAACCTCGAGCGACGTCGACGTTCACGTGGGGGCTCAGCGCGATTGTGGCGCTCGATCTCGCGCTCGCCGCGGCGAGCTTCCCCCTCGCTCGCGCGCTGCGACGGCGACCGAGCGCGGCGCTGATTGCCAATCACGCGCTAGGGGGTTTGGGCGCGATGTACTTGCTCGAAGCGCTCCGTCGCTTGGTGGTATCGTCTTAACGTGGCCTGGTTTGCTCCGCGCTCCGTCAGGCCAGCCCGAGTCGTGGACGGAGCGCGTGATTCCAAGGGGGGGCCGTGGAATCTGGGGACGACGACGACGAGGACGTATTTCGACGCCAATGCGTCGGTTGTGGGGCTTGGTCTCCGGCGACGCGCACGCAGCACACGCTGATCAGCGCGCGCTTCGGCTGGCGATTGACTCGACGCACCGGCGACGACGGCAAGATCGTCGTGGAATGGCGGTGTCCGACCTGCTTCGCGAAGCTGCGCAGCTCGACGCCGGACGACGGAGGCCCACCCTCTTCTTCGAAGAAATGATGCAGCCATCGACTCGATGATGTCGTGTTCGAGTCTGTTGTTGATTTCAATGTCAATAACGCGATCGTGACCATTAAGTCAGGATCGAGCTTGTGCTTGCGCAATGGTCACTGCGGGCGCCATGTTTGCCGCAATGACCAACCAAGACATCCCCGTCGGCATCGATGCCATCGCAGTTCACGTCCCGCGGCTCTTCGTCGATCTCTGCGGCGAATGGGCGTCCGTGCGCGCGGCCGATCTCGGCGAGGCCTCCGTCGACCAACTCGTGGGCAAGGTGAAGAAGGGCGTCGGCGTCGTGGAGATGGCCGTCCCCGATGCGCACGAGGACAGCGCGACGCTCGCCGCGATGGCTGCGGTGAAGGCGATCCAACACGCGGGCATCGATCCGCGGGATATCGGCTCGATCGCCATCGGCACCGAGACGACGGTCGACCAGTCGAAATCGATGGGCGCCTACGTGCTCGGGATGCTCGAGCGCCGCTTCGGTGTCGACCTCCGCGAGGTGGGCGCGCCGCAGTTCCAGTTCGCGTGCATTGGTGCGACGTACGCGCTCGAGGCCGCGGTGAACGCGTTCCGCGCAGGCGAAGCGACGAAGCCCTACGCGCTCGTCATCGCGACCGACGTCTCCAAATACCCTCTACGCACGAGCGGCGAATACACGCAGGGCGCCGGCGCGGTCGCGATGCTCGTGTCGCAGCGACCACGGCTCCTCGAGCTGGATGCTCGCTGCACAGCGACCGTCACGCGCGACGAGCGCGACTTCTTCCGCCCGAATGGCATGACGACCGCGGTCGTCGACGGCAAATACTCGATCGACGTGTACCTCGGCTGCGTGGCCGAGGCCGCGCGCTCGTACTTGGGGCGCGCCCAACAGAGCCTCGGTTGGACCGGCGCGCGCATCGACGAGCTCCTCGATTTCCTGCTCTTCCACGTGCCGTTTCCGCGCATGGCCGAGTACGCGGCGCTGCGCGTGCTCGGGGACGCTTGGCTCGCCGACGCTGGCGCTCGTGAGGCTCTCGCGTCGCGCCTCGGCGGTTCGCTCGCGTGCGCATCTGCAGCGGAGCGACGCGCCTTTGAAAAGCAGCTCGCCGCTGATCCTCAGTTCGTCGAGCTATTTCGCAATCGCATCGAGCCTTCGCTCACGCTCTCGCGTCGTATTGGGAACATCTACTCGGGCTCGATGTACCTCGCGCTCGCGAGCCTCCTCGAGACCGCCCCCGATCGCGCGGCGCTCGCGGGCCGGCGCGTCGGATTCTTCTCTTATGGGTCGGGCGCGAGCGCTCGGGTGTTCAGCGGGCGATTCGTCGACCCGGCGAACGCCTACGTCCCGCACGTGACCGATCAGCTCGCTCCCGAGCACGCCGGGGGCAGCCGTGTACCGCTCGAGCTCGACCTCTATGAACAGCTCCACGCTGGCCCGAAGACCGAGGAAAACACGCTCGCGTCGCTCGCTCAGCCTGCGCGATCGGTCCGCGCACCAAAGGGTGAATTCGCCCTCACGCGCGTCGGCACTGACGTAGGACCGGCGCGCACCGACCTCGGGTATCGCTACTACGATTGGTGCGGCTGAAACTCGCGAGCACTATTTCGGAGTTGTCCCGGCCCCGAGGCGCCTCGTAGAGTTAGGAGTTGCCTTAGGAGGGACGATCCTTGTTTCACCAACGAGTCTGGATCGGACGACTAGCCGTCGCCTGCTCGCTCACCACTGCGGTGTTGGCGTGCGGCGACGACACGAACACGGGGGGCTCCGGCGGCAACGCTGGCAACCCCAATCAAGGGGGTCAGGGGGGTCAGCCCAGTCAGGGCGGCACCATGAACCAAGGAGGCGGCGGCTCACCCGGTACGGGCGGAATGGGCGGTATGACCGGGGGAACCGGCGGTATGGGTGGGGAGGGCGGCGGACCCGTCATCACTCCAGGCCCACCAGGCCAGACGTTCGTCTCGGCGGGCGGTGTCGTCACCAGCCCGAACTACAAGCTCGTCTACTCGATGGGTGAATCGACGATCAACGCGAACAAGATGTCGTCGCCGAGCTATCGCCTGCAGGGCGGGCTCGTCGGAGCTACGGGGACCTTGCCATGAAGAAGAGTCTTTGCGCACTTGCGGCGACTTCAGCGTTCTGCGTCGCCATGACTTTCGGCAGCGTCGCCTCGGCGGCGGTGCCGAGTTTGCTCAATCACCAGGGTCGCCTTTACGACTCGAGTCAGCAGCCGATCACCGGCTCCATCGATATGGAGTTCGCCCTCTACGACGCAGAGGACGCGACCACTCCGATCTGGAGCGAGATCCACACTGTCGTCTTCGACGACGGTTACTACTCGGTCACGCTCGGCGGCACGAACAGCCTCGACACGATCGTCGACGGACGCCAGCTCTTCTTGGGTATCACGGTCGGCGCCGACCCGGAGATGACGCCGCGCTCGCCCGTGAACAGCGTGCCTTATGCATTGGTGTCGAACAACGCTATCGGCGACATCACGCCGAACAGCATTCAGGTCAATGGCGTGACCGTTGTCGACGACACTGGGCAATGGGTCGGTGATCCGACGGGCCTCGTCGGTCCGCAGGGTCCTCAAGGACCGACTGGTCCGACGGGTCCCACGGGTCCCACCGGCAACGCAGGTCCGGCGGGCGCGACCGGCCCCATCGGTCCTGCGGGTCCTGCGGGTCCTGCGGGTCCCACGGGTCCCACGGGTCCTCAGGGTTTGACGGGCTCGACGGGTCCCACGGGTCCGATTGGTCCGGCTGGCCCCATGGGCCCGATTGGTCCGACGGGTCCCATTGGTCCCACGGGTCCCACGGGCCTCACAGGTGCAACGGGTCCGACAGGCCCCGCGGGCGCTGCGGGCGCCACGGGTCCGACCGGTCCCACGGGTCCCCTCGGTCCGACTGGACCCGCGGGCGCAACCGGTCCTGCTGGCCCTCAGGGGCCCAGCGGTGTGGTCGGATCGTCATTCACCAACGGATTGTCGACTGCGCCGGGGGCGACGACGGCCTTCATCAGCCCGACTGTCACGGTCACTGTCGCTGCCGGGCAGAAGATCTACGTGCAGAGCACCGCAGCGCTCGGTTCGAGCTCAGCCGGTGGCGGCACGAGCCTGAACCTCTACATCTGCTACTTGAACATTGCGACGAGTACGCTGTCGACGCTCGGGGGCGGCACCTTCGGATTGACGGCGCCACAGAACCAGCGACTCCACTACGGCCTTTCGGGGATCATTACTCCCGCGGCTGGCAGCTACGCAGTCGGCTTGTGTGGTAGCGGTACGAACTGGAACAACAACGAATACGCCTACACCTCAGCGATGGTCTTCCAGTGAGGGTTTGTCCTCGCACGAGACCCAGCTAGAACCCAAGGCGTGAGCAACACGCCCTGGCGGTTCGGCAAGTCCACGCGGCTCGGTTCGGAACTCCGAACCGGGCCGTTGTGTTTTGGAGCGCTGTGTTCTGGAGCGTTCGCGCTCCTCGTGTCCGGTGGATGCGCTGACCGCACTCCCCGTCCCCTCGAGCCAGGCGGCGGTCCTTCTTCAGTCGACGTCGCCCCGCCGACGCCTACCGCCAAGCCCAAGACAGAGCCCGTGGTTCGACCGGTCGTGCCGCCCATCGAGGAGGGGGCCACAGTCGTCGCGCACACGGTGTCTTCGCCATCGGGCAGACAGGCAAGTACGGCGAAGACGACTCCGGCGAAGCGCGCCGTCAAACTCAAGCCCAAGTGGCAATCCAAAGTCGGTAAAGGGACCTTTCGGACGACGATGGTCTTCAAGGACCAGGCTCTCGTCATCGGGACACACGGGACCTCCCTCGACGGGAGCAACGAGTCCAACGACGGAGTCCATGTCCTCGACGGCAAGACTGGAAAAGAGACCCGCCTCATCGCGACACCCGGCAAAGGCGATCTCGACGTCGGGGGCGTGGCGGTCGATGGAGATACGGTGTTCTTCACGACCGACAACGGCCAGATCGTGGCCGCGTCCATCTCCACGGGGAAGGTCGTGTGGACCGCGACCCGAACAGGCAAGATCCGACCGGCTCCCGCGCTCGGCGACTTGAATGGCGACAAGCAGGTGGACGTGGTCGTCGGCGACGAGCGCGGCTTCCTCGCGGCGTACGACGGAGCCAGCGGCAAACGGCTTTGGGAGGTGGGGACTGGGCAGAACGAATACGGCGCAGTCGGGTTCGTCGGGTCGCCTGCGATTACCGACTTGGACTCCGACGGTGATCTGGAGATCATCGCGGGGGCGCGAGACGGCGTATTGACCGCTTATCGGGGTAAGACCGGTAAAGCCATTTGGACCGCCACCGATCACTCGGGGATTCACGCGTCTCCCGTCGTGCTCGATCTCGACGGCGACGGCCGCAAGGAGATCCTCGCCGCCTGGTCCTATTCCACATTGGCGATCTTCGACGGGACGACGGGGACGCAGCGCGCTGGGCAATCCATCGAGCTCGACCAAGGCGGAATCGAGGGGCTCTTCGCGACGCCGGTTCCGCTGCCGGGACCGCGCAGTGGAACGATCGTCGTCGGCAGCTCGTGGTGGGACGGTGAAGACGGGATCACCATCGCGAACGCGGACAGTCGGCTCTTTCGTTCGACCGAGGGCCGCGTGACCTCGAGCGCGGTGGTCGCTGATCTCGACGGCGACGGCCTACAAGAGGCGATCCTCGTAACCGAGGCCGGCAAGGTCGTGTCGCTGACCGCGACCGGCATACGCGCTGAGCTCACCACCATTGCGAAGGGCGCGGAGACCACGCCGCTCCTCGCGGACCTCGACGGCGACGGCGCGCTCGAGTTGGTCGTATTGGGTGGCGACGGCGTGCTCTCGGCGTTCGAAACGGGCGCGAAGACGACGCCTGTCGTGAGCCGATTCCGCGGCGACGACCCACACAACACCGGGGAAATCAGCGTGCAGATGGCGCTCGAGCTCGAGCCCGTCACCAGCGCACCGGTTCGGCGCCCTCGCCCGTGAGCCTCGCGGTCCCGCTGCTCGACAAGGCCGAAGTTCGCGCGCGAGTGCGCGGCCGCGAGTCGCTCTTCGTCTACGAGCTCGGTGATCTCGACGACTATTTCTTTCCGCGGTGCCGGTATTTCGGCCACGCGCGCGACACGACAGCGCTCGCGCTGATTTACGACGGCGCGACGCCGACGACGCTGCTCGTCAACGATCTCGCGGGTGGGCGCGTCCCGCTCGTCGAGCTCGTCGCGGCGCTCGCGCCGAGCCTGCCCGATCGGGTGTACGCGCACCTCGCGCCGGGGCTCGTGCCTGCGCTCGCCGACCATTACGACGTCGAGCCGCACGGCGCCCATATCAAGCTCGCGCGGCCGGCGGGTGATCCATTACCCAGCATCGCAATGGCGCGCGACTGCATCGCCATAACGCCGGCGGACGAGCCGAGCGTGCTCGAGTTCTATCGCGAGGCTTATCCCGGGACGTGGTTCTCGCCGCACATGCTCGCGACGGGGCTCTATTACGGCCTGCGCGAGGGCCCCGCTGAGGGCTCGGCCTGGCGAGCGATCGCAGGCGTCCACGTGGTGTCTCGCGCCGAGCGCGTCGCGGCGCTCGGCAACGTCGCGACGCACCCGACGGCTCGGGGCCGAGGGCTCGCGCGCGCGGTCTGCGCGCGCGTGCTCGAGGCCCTGGCGCCGCACACGGACTACGTCGGGCTCAACGTCGCGAGCGACAACGAAGCCGCGCTCGCTTGCTATCGGTCGCTCGGGTTTCAAGCGGTCGCGCGCTACGACGAGGTGCTCCTCACGCGGCGCTCGAGCAAGGAGGGATCCTCATGAGTCGAATCTTCCTCGCAGCCTCGTTCCCGGAGCCGGCCAAGACCGAGCTCGAGGCCGGGCTCGCGCACCACACCGTGCTGCGCGCAGCCCATCCGATCGCGTCGAACCTCGCCGTCGGTGAGGTCGACCCAGCGATGCTCGAGGCCGAGGTCATCTTCGGACAGCCGCCTGTCGCGGGGTTGCTCCAAGCGCACGCGCTCCGGTGGGTTCACTTGAACAGCGCCGGTTACACTCGTTATGGCGCGCCCGCGGTCGCGCGCGCCCTCGCCGAGCGCGGCGTTCGCCTGACGACGAGCTCGCAGGTCTACGCGGAGCCGTGCGCGAACCACGCTGTCGCGCTCCTGCTCGCGCTCTCGAGGGAGCTGCCCGGCGCAGCCGCGGAGCAGCACGGCGCACATGGCTGGCCCGCGGGCCCGCTGCGAGCCCGCGCACGCGTCGTTCGGGGGCTGCGCATCGTCGTGCTCGGCTACGGCGCGATCGGGCGGCGGATCGTCGCGCTGCTCGCGCCCTTTCAGGCGCAGGTCTCGGTGGTCCGAGCGACCCCACGCGGCGACGAGCCTGTGCCCACGTTCGCGGCGAACGACGCCGCGCGCGCGCTCGCGGGAGCTGACGCCGTCGTCAGCGCCCTCCCCGAGTCGGATACGACGGGGCGCTTCCTCGACGCCGAGCGCCTCGCGGTCCTCGCGCCGGGCGCTGTCGTCATCAACGTGGGACGGGGCACGACGCTCGATCAGAACGCGCTGCTCGAGCGACTTCGCTCGGGCGCGCTCGGCGGCGCCGCGCTCGACGTCACGGACCCCGAGCCGCTCCCGCCAGAGCACCCGCTCTGGCGAGAGCCCAACTGCTTGATCACGCCGCACGTCGCTGGCGGCCGCAAAGAAGAGATGGTCGAGCTCGTGCGCCACTTTCTCGAGAATCTCCGGCGTTTCGAGACCGGCGAGCCGCTCTCCGATCGCGTGATCTGAGCGCAACCGCGCTCGCCGACCGCACTGTCGACCACACCGTGCGCGCCCGCTCGCCGTGCGCTGTCGGACAGTTGCGCCCGCGGGACGCGCGCGCCGCGGTCCCCAAAATTGCTTTGCGCCGCAATGCATTTATCGACGCGGCGCAGCGCGCCATAGCTCAGCTACGCAACGGATGTTCAATTCTAATGCAATGGTCAGTGGTGGACCCGAAGCACGCCCCGGAGGGGGTCGAACCGACCGCGGAACCCGAAAAACGGACCGAAAAGACTGCCAGCAAGGCCCGAAAACGGCTGGTACCGAGCCGGAGTCGAAATGGGCGGCGCGAACGCCGAAATGGGAGTTCCGAAACGCGCGAGGCGAGACGGCGTGTCGGGCGAAATGGACCCGGCCAAAGCTGCCGCATCGGTGGCGGGGCCGGCGCCGAAGGGCGAAATGGGGCGGAAAAGACCGGCGGACGCGGGCGAGCGGGGCGCGGCGCGAGGGCTCGGCGCCGGGGCGGCGCAGCTATGGGGGCCGCGCGATCGCGACCGGCGTCGCTATGGGGGGCGGCGCGGGGGGCGCGGGCGGTGGGAGCTGCGCAGCGCTGGGTCGAGGCGGCCGGGGACGGGGCGCGCCCGAGAAAGGAGTTCGAGGAGCCGCTGCTAAGGCTGGCCCCAAACAAAGTCCTGTCGAGGTAGCGGAGTGCTCAGCGTGCTGCGGGGAGGGCGGCGTAGCGACCGAGCGCCCAGAGCGGCATCACGTGGCGGTAGTTCTCGTAGTGGATCATGCAGGAGCGGTTGAAGACGCCGGTGATGCCCTCGCGCGGCCACTCGCCATTGCTCGATTGGCGACCGACGAGGAAGCGGGCTGCGCGGTCGAGCGCGGCGCGGGAGCGTGTCTCGGCGGCCATGAGGCCGAGCATGGCCCACGCGGTTTGGACGACCTGCGAGCCGTCGGGGTGGGCGACCCAGCGCGCTTCGACGCAGGCGCGGTAGCTCTCGCCCCAGCCGCCGTCCGCGGCCTGTTTGCCGAGGAGGAACGCGGCTGCGCGCTGGATCTCGGGGCTCGAGGGGCTCGCGCCCGCAGCGAGCAGGCCCTCGATGCCGAACCACGTTCCGTAGGTAAAACACACGCCCCACGCGCCGTAGAAGCTGCCGTCGGGGCGTTGGGCGGCCCGCAGATAGCTGGCCCCGCGCTCGATGGCGCGCGCGATGTCGGCCGAACGGTAGCCAGGGTGGCGCGTGCGGAACGCCGCGAGGCCTTGCACGCAAGCCGACGTCGTCTCGACGTAGGAGTACGCGACCATGATGCGGCCGAAGACCTCGGCGGCGTTGAAGAGCTCGACCCACTCCCCTGCGCGAGCGCGCTCGTATTCGCTCCAGCCGCCGTCGCGGTTTTGATCGGCGAGCATCACGTCGACGGCGGAGGCAAGGCGGTCGCGCGAGAGCGGTTGGCTGACGTATCGCTCGAGCGAGAGCGCGGCGAGGACGCCCTTCGCGGTGCAGTCGGCGACGACCCACGCCTGCTCGGCGGTGGAGAAGGGGAACGCTCCTTTGGTGGCGTCGCGCCAGTGGCGCGCGTGATCGGGGATGTTCTCTTTGACCTGGTTTTTGTCGATGAAATCGTTCGCGCGCTCGAGGGCCGTGCGCTCCTCGGAGGCGAGGCCGGCGTCGACGAGGGCGCGCACGGCGAACGCCGTGTCCCAGAACTGCGAGCCGTTGTAGCCCTGCATCTTCATGCCGTCGTGGCCGTCCCAGAGGTAGTCGGCGATGCGCGCGACGTGCCGCTCGAAGCCGTGGCCGCGAGGGTCCTCGGCGAAGCGGACGACCATGTTCATCGCTTTGCTGACGGGGCCGATGTCGAGGTAGCTCGTCGTCTCGTCTTCGTGGCGGATGTGGTCGAGCACGACGTCGAGCGCGCGGCGGCGGAGCGCGGCGTTGGACCGGCGATCGTAGGCCGCGAGCACGCGATTCAGGGCGCGCAGGGCGGTCGAGTGCGGCATCGTGATGTCGGTCTGCGCGACGCGCTCGCGCAGCGACGGCCAGTCGATCGACGCGGGATCTTCGACGAAGAGCTCGCGGCGGAGCGAGAGGACGAGCTCGTCGACGGGCCCGTGCCAGCGGCGACCGTAGAGGTACGTGACCGGCAGGTGAATCGCGCGCGTGTGACACCAGAGCCGGCCTGGGTGGAGAGGGAGCGAGCGCGGCAGGAGCCAGAGCTCCGGCGGCAGCGGCATCACGCCGTCCCAGTCGTAGACGCCGAGGATCGCGAGCCAGATTTTGCCCCAGGTCGGGATGCCCGCGGCGCCGCCGTGATCGCGGAGCCAGGTGCGCGCGCGCGTGACGCGAGGGTCGTCGGCGGGCACGCCGAGCAGGCGAAACGCTACGTAGTTGAGCGCGGTGCCGAGGACGTACGAGGGAGACTCGATGTGCAGACCGAAGCCACCGTCGGCGTTCTGCACGTTGCCGAGGTACTCGACCATGCGCGCGCGCTGGTAGTCGGTGAGCGGAGTGTTCGTGACTTTGCAAGCGATGAGGAGACCCGGCATGAGAAAGAGCGGGCCGCCGTAGTCGCCAGGCCAGTGGCCGTCGTCGCGCTGGAGGGAGCACAGGAGGCGCCCGCCGCGGCGAATCGCGGTCTCGACGGAGGGATTGGCCGTGGTCGTGGGCGCGGGCTCGCTGAGGTTCTCCACGCGGCGTGATTACCATGCCGAGCCGCGCGCGAAACCTTGGAGTAAGCTCATGGTGTGGGCGCGGATCTCGTCGCGTTCGTCGTGCTCGCGCTGGTCTTCGTGTTGTGGCTCTCGTGGCCGCAGCACCGACGCAGTCCTGCTCCGTCGGCGTTCGCGGGCCGACGGCCGCGCGACGCGCACCCCTATCGCAGCGTGGGCTCGGTCGAGCCTGGCGATGACCGCGCGCCCGAGACCGACGTTCCCGTGTCGCTGCGGATCGCTCGCGCTCGCATGCGCGCCCGCGATCTGCACCGCGAGGGCAGCCTGGTCGAGGCCGCGCGCTTGGTGCTGGAGGTCGACGGCATCGCGCTCGCGACCACGCTGCCCATCCTGATCGACGCGTCGCGCTTCGCCGAGGCCGAGCAGCGCATCGACGAGGCCGAAGACGCCGAGCTCGCGCGCGCCTGGACGAACGCAGTGAAGCCGGGCTTCATCACACACGACGACGCGGCGCTCGTACTCCTCGCTCCACGACGACGTTGGCTCACGTGGCTGACGCGGGCCCGAGCGCGCGCGCGGGTTCGCGGCACTACTGCCACGACTCCGTGAAAAAGCCGGCCGCGAGGGGCGCGCGCTCGGCCATCAAGAGCCCGCCCACGCGCCGCGCGAGGCCGGCGTCGTAGACGACGAAGTCAGGCAAATACCTGGGTAGTGAGCGCGCCGCGAGGATCGCTCGCGGGCTCAGGCCCGCGTGCACGACGACGTAGCGCCCCGGCGCGCGACGCTGCGTCGCCTCCCCCGTGAAGCCCGCAGGCCCTGGAAAAATGAAGGAAACCGCGACGTCGGGGCCGGCGTAGCGCTCGCCGCGGAGGGTGATCGCGTCGGCCTCGAAGGTCGCCGGGAGCGCGCCCGCGATGGCGCGCGTGAGCGCGTTGTCGCGCGGACCACCGATGAGCACGACGCTGCGACCGTCGAGCGCCGCGTCGGTCGCGTCCGTGTCGGCGAGCACGGGGTATTGGATGGTCGCTGCCCCGCCGAGGTTCGCGAGGTGGCGCGCGACGAGCTCGTTCGCCTCGCGCATCGCGGGATCGCCGGTTCCGAACACGATTGTAAGCGGGACGTGGAGCGCGTCGTCGAGCGGCCCCGAGAGGCCGTGTCGCTTCACGTCGGTCGCGGTGGGATCGTCCGTCGCGAGCGCGACCGGCGAGTCGGGTGCGACCGAGAGCACGACGCGCTCGGCGCTCTCGAGGTGGAGCGGCGCGCGCTCGTCGACGACGACGTCGATGCCGGCGCTCGAGGGCTTGGGATCGAGCGCGCCCAGATCGAGCTCGACGAGTGCGACGTTCTTGGTCGAGAGCTCTAGCTTCGCCTTCTTCGGATCCCAGCGCGCGTCGATCTCCGCAGGGTCGGCGAGCGAAGCGTCGACCATGCGCACGAGCCGAACCCAGTACGCGCGGTCGTAGCGATATTTGCCGGTCACGAGGCGCACGCGCTTCGGCGCGCGGGGCGAGGTCTTGCTCGTGAGCCAGCTCACCATGCGGCCTTCTTTGTAGGCGTAGGTCCAGACGTCGTGCCCGAGGTCGTCCTGGACGTCGAAGCGGTACGGGTAGCCGAGGCGCTTGTACCGATCGACGACGACCTTCGAGCGCTCGGGCGCGTCGAGGCCGCCGTGAACGACGTGGATCGGCACGTACATCCCGTTCTCGACGTATTTGCCGATGAACTCCTTCGCAAGCAGCGCGTCCTCCCACGTTTGGTGCGGCACGCGCGAAACGCTGACGTAATCCATCAAATTCGGGTAGCCACAGAGCGGCGCCGTCGACGCGAAGAGGTCGGGGTAGTGCAGCGGCAGGACGAACGAGACGGTGCCTCCGAGCGAGTAGCCGGTGAGCGAGACGCGCCGCGCGTCGACGTCGTACGCGCGCTTCATCTCTTCGAGGACGGCGAGCGTGTCCTCTTCGCCGACGGGCAGGACACCCGCGTTGCCGAACGCGCTCGGCGCGACGAGGATCGCGCCTTGATCGCGGAACGCTGGCATGTGGCGCGCCGCGAACGTGAGGGTCATGTGCTCGTCGGGGGCCTCGCCGACGAGGGTGCGGAGCGCGTGCTCGGCGAGCCGATCGCGACCGTGTGCGATCGCGACGAGCGGCTGCGGCTCGCGACGCTTGGGCGGGACGAAGGCCACGTACCGCGAGAGGTTCCCGTCGAGCGGAGAGCGATACGCGCGCCGCACGAAGCCTCGCTTCTTCGCGTACGGATCTTCACCGCGAGCAGCGGCGTCGTGCATCGCCTCGGCCTCGGTCGTGAGCTCGTCGACCCACGCGACCTCGGGGTCGCCGCCTGCGACGAGCTCGGCGACGAGCTCGACGTGCGCTTCGAAGCTCGCGCGCGATCCACTCGGGATCCGCGTGTCGCCGCGCACCGCGGGGAGCGCTCGCTCGAGCTCGGCCGCGCGCGCGACGAGCTTCTCGCTCGCGTAGAGCTTGCGCTTCCACAGGGTCGCGTCGAGCCCCGACACCGCGATCTCCGACGCGGCGCCGGGCCACGCAACGGCCGCGCTCGCGTCGCCCGCGCGATCCTCGAGCAGGCGGGCGGCGTCGAAGCGCAGCGTGCCCGCGCTCTTGGTCTCGCGCGCGTGCGTGACGCCGACGTCGAACGCGATCTCGATCGACGAGGAAGAGGAGAGAATTTGGGGTAATGCACCGTGAAAACGAGGTCGCGCCGTCAGGCGCAGACCGTCCGCGGTCAGCGCGAGATCGACCCCCGCGTCGAGCAGCGCGGCAGGCTTGCACGCCGCGGCCTCGAAACGCTCGGCGAGCGCGAGCCCCATCGGAGGCCAGCCGTTCTCGCGTGCGCGGAGGTAGAAGCCGCCTGATTCGGGCTCGACGATCGCGGTCAGCGCGGTCGCGCCCGCCGGCAGATCGAGATCGATGAATTGCTCGTCCGGCTCGGGATTTCCCTCGGATCCCGGCAGCTCGTCGAGCGTGAAGCTGCGCGCTCCGATCCAGAACGTGACCTTGCCGCGGACGGACGCACGGAGCTCGAGGTGCCGCTGGCGATCGCTCCATATAGTGGACGCGAGCACCGCTGCGCCGCCGCTCTCCGAGCCCTTCACCGAGGGCTGGACGAACCCCGACGGCGCGCACATCGCCTGCGGCTTGCGGCCCCGCAGCTCACCGATCGCGTGCGCGAGATCACCTGTCTCACGCAGGTCCTTCGCGAGCTTCGACGGCACACCCTTGTACATCGAGAAAGCATTGAAGAAGCCTTCTCGGCTCGGGATGCGCACGCGCTTCGGATCGACGGCCGCGCCGTCCACGTCGCGCAGGGCCTCGCAGCGGCTCGCGAGACAGCTCGCGCCCGCCGAACATCGCTCCTCGACGACCGCGCCGCTCGCGTCGCAGACCCGTCGCGTCGAGGCGTCGAGGCACGCGCCCTCGGACGGGAGCTCACACGCTGGCTTCGCGCTGGCGAGCGCGGTCGTCGTGGAGGTAGCGGCGGTCGCTGCGGCCGGGGCCGAGCTACTCGAGACGACCGACGGCGCGCCGCTCGAGGCGCTCGACGCGGGCGCGTCCGTCGCGCACCCAGCGCACAGGACCGCGCTCGCGATCCAGAGCCTCGCTCGCGTAAAAGCAAGCATGCGCAGCTTTCTAGCGTGGCCCAACCCCACTGGAAACGAACGCTGACGCGGGACGCTTCCAAGTCGAACACGCTTCCGCGCGGCAGATGCCCCCTGCGGAAGGCTGACGCGGTATGCTGCCCTCGCCTCCCCCGGAGAAAACGTCGTGGTCGATTCCGTTCCCCCGCCGGAGAACAAGTCCGGCGCCGGTCTGTACATCGTCGGGGCTTTACTTCTCGCAGGCGGAATCGCCGCGATCGTCTTCTACACCAGCAAGTCGGACGCCCCCGTGCCGACACCAACCGCCGTCGCGACGCAGGACGGGCAAGAGCCTCGCGGTCCAGCGCCGCCACCTCCGCCCCCACCCAAGCCAACGACGGCCGAGCCCACGCCCAGCGCTTCGACCTCGGCGAGCGCATCGTCGAGCGCGATCGCATCGGCGGGCCCCGCCACTGGGCCTGGCCCTGCGGTCGGCGGGCTCGGCCCGTGCGACAAGTGCGGCGCCCCCGGGACCAAGGCTTCGGACGCGCTCACTTCGGCGCTCAGCCAAGCCGCCGGGTCCGCGCGCGGCTGTTACAACAAGGCCATTCAGAAGAGCGCTGCGTCGGGCCGCATGAAGGTGCTGGTCACCGTCGGCGCGAACGGGAGCGTGTGCGGCGTGTCGATCGGTGAGGACACCGTCGGCAACCCCGAGGTCTCGAGCTGCGTGCTCAACCGCTTCCAAGGCAAGAGCTTCCCCAAGCCCGAGCAGGGCTGCGTGACGATCGGCATCCCCGTGAGCTTCACGGTCAAGGATCCGAAGTAGTCGCTCGCGCTCCGGACGATGAACGAAGAGGGCACCACCAGCGCCAGCGTGCTCTTGAGCGTGGCGTACGACGGTCGCGACTTTCACGGGTTCGCCCCGCAGCCGGGCCAGCGCACCGTCGCGGGCGAGCTGCTCGGCGCGATCCGCGCGATCGATCCGCGCGTCCCCGACGTGCGCGGCGCGAGCCGAACGGACGCCGGCGTCCACGCGAAGGACCAGCGCGTCGCGTTCGATCCAAGCCGTGATTTCCCGCTCACCGCGTGGTCGAAGGGGCTGCGTCGCCACCTGCCAGAGTCGCTCGCGATCCGCGCCGCGTGGCACGTCCCGCACGGCTATTCGCCGCGCGTGCACGCGATCGCGAAGACCTATCGCTACCTCCTGCTCTGCGACGAGAACCCCGATCCCTTGTTGATTGGGCGGGTGTTTCGCGTGCCCGAGCTCGCGGCCGACCCGACCGCCGTCATCGAGCGCATGCAGGCCGAGGCCACCTCGCTCGTCGGCACGCACGACTTCGCGGCCTTCCGCGACGCGCTCGACGCGCGCCTCACGACCACCCGCACGCTGAAGCGCTTCGAGGTCTCACGGTCGCTCGACGACCCGCGCATCGTGCGCATCGACGTGACCGGCGATGGCTTCCTCTATCACATGGTCCGGATCCTCGTCGGGACGCTCGTCGACGTCGCGCGCTCGCGGCTGCCAGCGGGCGCGGCGAAGCGCGCGCTCGAGTCGAAGGATCGGCGCGCCGCGGGCGTCACGGCGCCACCCGACGGGCTCTACCTCGAGCGCTACGAGCTCGACGGCGTCTAGGTAGGGCGGGACTTCCGGATACCATCGGCCGCATGACCGTCGGCCGCATGATGGACTTCCCGCTCTCGATCACGCACCTGCTCGAGCGTGGTCGCGCCGTGTTCCCGAACTCGGTGGTCGCGTCGCGACGCCCTGACAAATCGCTCGGAACGCAGACGTATCGCGACATCTACGCGCGCTCCGAACAGCTCGCTCGCGCGCTCACGTTGCTCGGCGTGAAGCCCGGGGATCGCGTCGCGACGCTCTCGTGGAATCACCACCAGCACCTCGAGGCCTACCTCGGCGTGCCCGCGATGGGCGCCATCGTGCACACGCTCAACCTGCGCCTTCACCCGACCGAGCTCGCGTACATCGCGAACCACGCCGAGGACGCGGTGGTGATCGTCGATCGCTCGCTCCTGCCCTTGCTCGAGAAGTTCCGCGCCGAGCTCAAGACCGTGCGCCACTTCATCGTCGTGCGCGACGATCACGGCCCGATCGAGGCGCCGTTCCTCGACTACGACTCGCTGCTCTCCGCCGAAGCGACGGCGCATCACGCGCACGGCTTCGCGACGCCCGCGGGCTCGCCCTTCACCCTGGCCGACGAGAACCAGGGCGCGATGCTCTGCTACACGAGCGGCACGACCGGCAACCCGAAGGGCGTTCTCTACTCGCATCGATCGACCGTGCTCCACGCGATCGTCGGGTCGATGTACGACAACTTGGGGATCGGCTGCGACGACGTGGTTCTGCCCGTCGTGCCGATGTTCCACGCGGCCGCGTGGGGCCTACCGTACATCGCGTTCCTCAACGGGGCGAAGATCGTCTTCCCCGGTCCGCACCTCGACCCCGAGAGCCTGCTCGACCTCATGGCGGCCGAGCGCGTGACGGTCGCGGCCGGCGTCCCGACGATCTGGAACGGCATCCTGGCCAAGCTCGACGCCGAGCCAAAACGCTGGGATCTGAGCTCCGTCCGCTCGATGGTCATCGGCGGGTCGGCCGCGCCACCGGCGATGATCGAGGGCTTCGCGAAGCGCCACAACCTCATCGTCACGCACGCGTGGGGGATGACCGAGACGAACCCGCTCGGATCGATCGCCCGCGTCAAACCCGGCATCCGCGCGATGGGTGAGGACGCCATTCTCGACGCGCGCGCCTCGCAGGGCATCCCCGTCGCGTTCGTCGAGACGCGCCACGTCGACGACAACGGCCAGCCGGTCGCGTGGGATCGCAAGACGATGGGCGAACTCGAGGTGCGCGGCCCGTGGGTCGCAAAGAGCTACTTCGGCGACGAGGGCCCCGATCGGTTCACGAGCGACGGCTGGTTCAAGACGGGCGACATCGTGACCATCTGCCCGCAGGGCTACATCCGCATCACCGACCGATCCAAAGACGTCGTTAAATCAGGCGGCGAGTGGATCAGCAGCGTTGCGCTCGAGAACGCGCTGATGGCTCACCCCGCCGTCCTCGAGGCCGCGGTCTTCGCCGGCCGCCACCCGAAGTGGGACGAGCGACCCATCGCCGCCGTCGTGTTGAAGCCGCACCAGAGCGCGACGCAGGAGGCTCTGAACGAGCACCTCGCTGACAAGTTCCCCAAGTTCTGGCTGCCCGATCACTACGTCTTCATCGATCAGATCCCTCGCAACTCGACCGGCAAATTCCTGAAGTCGAAGCTGCGCGAGCTCTACGGCGACGCCCTCATGCCGAAGAGCGAGGGCTGAGCCAGCTCACCGGTTGCCGACGAGATCGAGCTCGAGCGTCGGCGGCGCACCCGCGAGCAGCCGCTTCGACGCTGATGCGCTGAGCTGATTGTTCCTGAGATCGAGCGAGCGCAGCGCTGGCCACCACGCGCTCGCGAGGAGCTCGTCGACCGCTGCGTCGGTGAGGCGGCAGCTCGCGATCGAGAGCGAGGCGCAGCGCCGGCAGCGGAGCCTTCGCGAGCGGCCCGAGTTTCTCGAGCGGGTTGCGCGCGAGCACCAACGTCTCGACCCGCGAGAGCGAGCGCGGGTCGAGCGCCGCGAGGTGGACGTCGCGCAGACCGTTCTCGCTGAGATCGAGGGCGCGCACCGCGGGGACGCGGGCGAGGGCCTCGTCGATCGCGGCGCGGCTCGGCCCCGCGATGTTTCGCAGGCCCAAGACCTCGAGCGAGCCGAGCGTGGCGAGCGACGCGAGATCCTCCAACGCGAGATCGATTCGACGAAGTTGAACCTCGCGCAGGCCACGCGCGCGCTCGACCAACGTCGCGATCGCGCCCTCGAGGCCGGAGAACCACGTGAGCACGAGCCCGCGGAGCCGAGGCGTCAGCGAGCCGCTCACGAGCGCCGTGCGCATCTCGTTCGGCTCGCCCTCGGCCGACCACGCGAGGCGATGGAGGCGAGTCATTCGCTCGGATTCGAAGATCGGCAGAACAGCCGCGCGACCGAGCGCGCCGACGTTCAAGTCCTCGATCGCGGCGAGCGCGGGCGACTTGCAAAACGCATGGATCGAATCGAGCGAACCGCTCCTCGGCAGCGTCGCGAGATCGAGCGCGCGCAGGGTTGGGACGTCCTCGACGAGCTCGGCGAGCCCGCTCGGGAAGCGGCTGTACGCGTCCCAACCGACGCGATCGACGGCGCCGCGGAAGAGCCACACGTGGCGATCGGAGAGCGCGTGTCGCCGCGCGGACTCGAGCCAGCTCTTCCTGTGTTTTCGCAGAAGCGCAGCCTCTCGTGCGCGGAGCTCGGGGGCGGCCGCGCGCGCCGTGAACCAATCGGCGAACGCGCGAATGGGCCCGTCCCCGAGGCGCGCGAGCTCACACTGCAGGGCCACGAGCTCGCCGCGCGGATCTCCGCTGGCGAGGAGCGCGTCGGCCTCGACCAGCCGCTCGGCCTCGTCGTGGAGCTCCACCCACATGACACTCGCACTCTACGCAATGCTGCTCGCTCGGACGAGGCGATAGCCTCCGTCGGTGACCGCCTGCAAACCGCTCGCAGAGTGGCCGGCCGCCTACCGCAACGAGGTGCTGGCGAGCCGCCGTTACAAGCCTGTAACCGTAGCGCCGCTCGGCTGGGCGCCGCTGCGCGATCGCGCTCGAAGCACCGTGATCAACGAGGTGCGAGAGGGCCTCGACGCGGCGTTCGAGGCCTGCCTCACGCACCTCGAGAGCGAGTTTCGTCCGACCGGCGGGCTCGACCCGATCGCGGCGGGAGTGCTCATCGCGCTGGCCATCGACGATCGCCGGACCAACATGAGGTTCGTCGACCTGCGGCCCATGCAGCCCGAGGCCGTGGTCGATCACCTGGTCGTCGCGTGCGGCCACGCGCTCGCTGTCGCCGCGATCGCGGAGGGCTTCACGATCCGAATCGTCAAAGAGACGCTGCTCCGCGAGAGGCGCCCGTTCCACGCCTTCACGCCGTGCGCGCTGCGCATGCGCGACCACCTCTCGACCGCGCCGCAAGCGAAGTACGACGAGGCCGCAGCGACGGCTGCGCGCATCCTCGACGGCCTGCCGCCCGAGGCGAAGCTCCTCGTCGCGCTGATGTTCCCCGGCGAAGACTTCACCCGCGAGACGCTGTTCGCGCTCGCGCAGACGAAGCTCAGCGGCGGCCAGCTGGATCTCTTGGTGACTTGCTTTTACGACGCCGCGGATCTCACGCGGGTGGGCTCCATCGGCGGGGGCGCGTCGGCCCTCACGCTCCTCGCGCAGTGCGGGGTCGAGGTCGTGCCCATCCTGTGCGCGACGCGCATGCGCGAGACCATCGCGAACGCCCTCGCGATGTGTGAGACCGAGCAGGCGCTCACCACGCTGCTCGACGGTGCCGCGCAGGAGAAGGCCCTCGTGCCGGCGCTCGAGACCGCCGTCGAAACATGGCCTGCGCTCGCGCTGCGCGTGCTGCCTGCGTACACCGACTCGCGAGCCAAGAGCGACGTGGTGCCGATCGCCACGGGGCTCCTGCGCAAGCTTCAATCGAGCCAGAACGACGACCGCGAAGCCGAGGTGCGGCAGCTCGAGTCGCTGCCCGCGATCCTGCGCGAGCCGCCGTGGCTCGCGGGTGCACCGAGCTCGCCGAGCACGAAAACCAAGGCAAAATCCGTCTCGAAGAAGCGCGCCGAGCCCATCCGCGTCCCCGTCGTGGAGGACTCGATCGAGTTCTCCGGCAAGCCTCGCAAGCTCGAGCGAACGACCCTCGACAAGGCGAAGTCCTCGCTTCGATTCAATGGCTTCAGCGGCGAGCTCATCGACGCGCTGATCGCCGACGCGCCCGACGCAGGCGCGCGCGCGCTCGCCGCCGTGGAGAATCACTACACCGTGCGTTTGGTCGAGCTGCTCACCCTCCCAGAGGAGCTCGCGCGAGCTTTGATGCGTCACCTCCCGCCCAAGGCCTGGCGGACCCACGCACGCGTCGTCGCGCGCCTCTTCGAGGAGCGCGGGCTCGAGGTCTTGCCGTTCGCGCTCGCCCTCGGGGGAACGCACCCGCGCGACGTGATCGAGGGCGCGCTCGTGGTTTGCTCACCGAAGCTCGCGCCGATCGCCGCGGTGGCCCTCGCGTCGAAGACCGGGCGCGAGGCCGCGCGCGCGTGGCTCACCGAGCACCCTCGAGCGGCCGCGGCCGGGCTCCTCGACATGCTCGCGGGTCCGAATCCACACCCGAAGAAGCGACTCGCAGAGCCCGCGCTGGTCGAGCTCGCGAGCCTCGGTCACGAGGCCGTCATCCGTGCCGTCGCAGCCGAGTCAGGGTCGAGCGCATCCGACCTCGTCAGCGCCATTCTCGAGCGTGATCCGCTCGCAAAACACCCCGCGAAGATGCCCGCGATCCCCAGCTTCGCGGAGCCCGAGCGCTTCGAGCGCCCCACCCTCGCGCAGGGCGCGCCGGCGCCGCTCGTCGCGGTCGAGCGCCTCGTTCAGATGCTGACGATCTCGTCGTTGGAGGAGCCTTACGCGGGCGTCGCCCTCGCGAAGCCTGCGTTCGCGCCGTCCTCGCTCGCGCGCTTCTCGTGGGCTCTGTTCGAGGCCTGGCGCCTGGCAAAACAGCCGGCGGACGAGATCTGGGCCTTCCACCAGCTCGCGTTCTTGGGTGGCGACGACGAGGCTCGCAAGCTCGGGGCGTACGTCCGCGCGTGGCCCGACGCGCTCGTGAGCCTCGAGCCTGGCAAGGTCGGGCTCGCGACGACGACGGGCATCGCCGTCCTCGCCCGCCTGGAGACTCCAGTCGCGCTCGGCCTGCTCGCGAGCCTCGCGGAGAAGAGCAAACCCAAGCTCGAAGCGAAGGCGCGCGAGAGGCTCGAGGCCATCGCCGAGTCGCGGGGCCTCGAGCTGCGCGCGCTGCTCGACGACCTGACGCCCGACTTCGGTCTCGACTCGAGCGGCACCCGCGCGATCGACTACGGCGCGCGCACCCTGACGCTCGAGATCGACGACGATCTCGTGCCGTTCGTGCGCGACGAGCGCTCGACACGACACGCCTCACCACCGAAGGCCGCGCCGGGCGACGACGCCGCGCTCGTCGCGACCGCCGCCGCAGAATTCAAGGCGCTGAAGGGCGATCTCGCCAAGATCCTCAAGCGCGAGCGGAGCCGTCTCGAGGAGGCGATGATCCAGCGCGAGAGCTTCGCCGCGACCCATCCGCTCTTCACGCACCCCGTGCTCAGCCGCCTCGCGCGACGCCTCGTCTGGCTCGCGGAGACGCCCGACGGCCGCTCGCGCGAACCCTTCGTCTGGGCCGAGGACGGCGCGCCGAGGACGCTCTCGGGCCAGCCGCTCGACAGGTCCGCGACGCTGCGACTCGCGCACCCCGTCGACCTGCAGGGCGACGAGATCACCAGACTGCGGGCGCTCTTCGGCACGGCACGACCGCTCTTTCCTCAGCTCGATCGACCGAGGTTCGCGCTCCCGGCGAACGAGCGGGACGCCGCGACGCTCACGCGGTTCGCAGGTCCGATCCCGACCGAGCGACTGTTCGCGCTCGAGAGCCGCCGCTGGGTACTGATTCCGGGAGACAGCGCGATCTACAGCTGCGAACGCCGCTTTGGTGACATCACTGTAACTCTACGCTTCGCCCCTGGGATGCCGATCGCAGACCGCCGCATGGTGGCAGAGCAGGTCGTCGCGAGCCCCGCCATCTCGAGCTCCACGAACCCGCGCGCGACGTTCGGGGCGCTCTCTCCGGTCGCCGCCAGCGAGGTCCTCGCAGCGCTTACAGAGTTGTTCCGCGCGGATTGAGCGCGCTGGTTGATAGGCTCCCCGCGTGACGCTCGTCCCGCTCTCCGATTGGCCTGTCGATCTGCGTGGCAAAGTCCTCGCGAGCCGCCGCTTCAACCCGATCACCGTCACGCCCGCGCCGTGGGCGCGGCTCCGCGACCGCGCGCTCGGGACCGTCATCGGCTCGGTCCAAGACGGGCTCGAGGCGGCGCACGAGCGAACCGCGGCGCACCTCGCGAGCGAAGCGCGCCCGACCGAAATCCCCGACGCCGACACGGGCGCGGTCCTCCTCGTGCGCGCGATCGACGACCAGCGGCACGTGTGGAAAGGCAAGGTCCTCGTCCCGCAGCGTCCCGCGCTCGCCGACGCTGCCATCGATCACCTCGTGCTCGCCGGCGGCCACGCGTTCGCCCTCGAGGCCGTCGCAGAGGCCTCTGCCATCCTCGTCGATCGCGAGGTGCTGCGGCGCTATCCGCGCAAGTTCGACCACGACGCGATCCAGGTCGCGCTCCGACTTCGCCAGCACCTGTCGACCGCGCCCGCCGCTGCGTATGACGCCGCGCTCGCATGCGCCGCGAGTCGAATCACCGCGCTCCCACCCGTCGCGCGGCTCATCGTCGCGATCGCGTTCCCCGGCGAGTCCTTCTCGCACGACGCGCTCTTCGCGATGATGAGCGGCGGCGCCCATTTCTTCGAGCGATCGTTCATCGCGAGCTGCTTCTACGACGTCGCAGACCTCGCGCGCATGGGCGCGATCGGCGACGGCCAGACGTCGCTCACGCTGCTCGCTCAGCTCGGCCTCGCGGTCGTCCCCTTCCTCAGGATGGCCGTCACTTCGGTCGAGACCGCGCAGGCGCTCACCCTCTGTGGCACCACCGAGGCCCTCGGCTTGCTGTTCGACGCGACGCTCGTGAGCAACAAGGTCGAGCCGTACTTCGAGCTCGCGGCCGAGCGCTGGCCCGAGCTCGCGCGCCGCGTGCTCGAGGAGCGAGCCCGCGAGAAGAGCTCGCCCAACGCGGCCATCCTCGCTTCCGCCCTGCTGCGCAAGCTCTCGGCGAAGGACCACGACGCAGCGGCCGAGCTACGCGCGGGGTTGGACGATCCCGACCTGCCGCGAATCCTGCGCGAGCCGCCGTGGCTGGCGCCGAAGGCGAAGAAAACAAAGACACCGTCAAAGTCACGCGCCGGCTCCGTGACGCCGGAGCTCGTCGTGCCGGCGACACCCGACGAGCTCTTGCCGAGCGATGACCCACCCCAAGTGACGAGTCGCCAGACCCTCGACGAGACGAAGCGCTACCTCGGTTACAGGGGCTTCAGCGCCGCGCTGCTCGATGCGTTGCTCGCGAATGAGCCAGGCGCCACCGAGGCCTTGGTCGCGGCCATCGAGCGCAACGGGCGTCCCTACCTGGGCCTGCTCCTCCGCGCGCCGATCGAGCTCTGCGACGCATTCCTCGAGCGCCTCGCACCTCACCTCTGGTCGCTCGACGCGAGAGACCTCCAAGCGCTCGTGAGCGAGCGCGGCTTGGCAGCGCTCCCGATGTTGGAGAAGCTCGGCGCAGCCCACTCGCGCGACGTCATCGCCGGCGCGATGCGTGTTCGCTCGCCTCGGCTCGCGGTCATCGCGGCGACCTCCTTCGCATCGAAGACAGGTCGCGAGCCCGCGCGAAGGTGGCTCGACGCGCACCCGCGCGCGGCTGCGATCGGGCTCCTCGACGTCATCGCAGGAGCCGGCGATCGCTCGAAGAAGACCGCCGCCGAAGACGCCCTGCGCGAGCTCGCGAAGCTCGGCCACGAGGCCGTCGTGCGCGCGGTCGCGACCGAGACGCGCCCCGACGCGAGCGAGCTCGTCAAGGAGATCCTCGCGCGCGATCCGCTCTCGCGCTTCCCGGCCAAACTGCCGCCCATCCCCGAGTTCGCGGAGGTCGATCGCTTGGCGCCGCCGCTGCTCCGGCGCGGCGATCCAGCGCCGCGCTTCGTCGTCGAGCGGCTCCTTCAAATGCTGATGTTCTCGACGCTCGAAGAGCCCTACGCCGGCCTCGAGCTCGCGCTCCCCGCGTTCTCTCCCTCGTCGCTCGCGGCCTTCTCGTGGGCGCTCTTCGAGGCGTGGCGCGTCGTCGGCCAACAGCCCTCGAAGGAGATCTGGGCCTATCACCAGCTCGCTCTTCTCAGCGGTGATACACACGCGCGCGCGCTCGCTCGCTACATCCGCGCTTGGCCTGGCGCGCTCGTCACGGTGCAGCCCGGCGCGGTCGGGCACGCGACCACGACGGGCATCGAGCTCCTCGCTTATTTGCAGACACCGATCGCGCTCGGTGAGCTCGCGTCCCTCGCGCAGAAGAGCAAGCCCAAGCTCGAGGCCCTGGCGAAGACCAAGCTCGCGGCGATCGCGGCCTCGCGCGGGCTCGAGCTCCGCGAGCTCCTCGACAGCCTGACTCCCGACTTCGACCTCGACGCACGCGGCACGCGCGTCATCGACTACGGCCCGCGCAAGCTCACCCTCGAGCTCGATGACGACCTCGTGCCGTTCGTGCTCGACGATCGCTCGACGCGCCACCCTGCCCCGCCCAAAGCCGAGCCCGGCGACGACGCGTCGCTCGTCGCGAGCGCGAGCGCGGACTTCAAGACCCTGAAGAAGGACCTCGCGAAAATCCTGAGCCGCGAGCGCGGCCGCCTCGAGGAGGCGATGGTGCAGCGCGAGACCTTCACGCTCGAACAGCCGCTCTTCAATCACCCCGTGCTCTCGCGCCTCGCGCGTCGCCTCGTCTGGATCGCCGCGCCCAACGGCGCGCGCGTGCTCTTCGTCTGGTCCGAAGAGGGTTCGCCGCGGACGCTCTCGGGCGAGCCCTTCGACCCTGCGCCCACCGAGCCGCTGCGCATCGTCCACCCCAGCGAGCTCGATGCGACCGAGCTCCGAGCACTTCGCGCGCTGCTCGGCACGGCGCGCCCGCTCTTCGCGCAGCTCGATCGGCCAGTCTTTGCCTTGCGACCCGACGAGCGTGCCCTCGGCGCGCTGGAGCGCTTCCGCGGGAGCGTGCCCAGCACAAGCCTCTACCGGCTCGAGGCTCGCGGCTGGACGCCCATCAAAGGCGACAGCCAGATAGATGGCTATACGCGGCGCCTTGGTGACTTCGCTGTAAGCATCGACCTGACGCCCGGCCTACCGCTCGCGGCGCGCTCGCTCGAGCCGCTGCAGGTCGTCTCGAGCCCTGTCGTCACGCGAGCGGGCGCGCCCGCTACCTTCGGCGAACTCTCCGCGAGCGCCGCGAGCGAGGCCCTGCTCGCGGTTACAGAGTTGTTCGCGGACGCAGGGCCGTGAGCGCGCTCGTCAGCCGACTTCCCAGGTATCGCCGCCGCGCAGCAGCGCGGTGAGGTCGCCCTCACCCGCTTTGGCGGTGACGCGGCGGAGCTGCTCGATGGACCCGTCCTCGTAGCGAGGAGCCTGCACCGCGCGCAGCACGCCGATCGGCGTCGGGAACCCGTGCGCCTGATCCATCCGCGCGAGCATATAGGCATAAGCCGAGTTCTCCGCGGCCTCGTCGTGGACGATGAGGTCCTTCTCGGTAATGCCGTCTCCGAGCTTCACGACCTCGAGGTCGAGGCCGTTCATCCTTATTCCTTTATCCTTGTTCTTGCCGAACACGAGCGGCTGGCCGTGCTCGAGCTGGATGAGGCGGTCGTCGCGGACCTCCTTGTCCGTGATCGCGTCCCACGCGCCGTCGTTGAAGATGTTGCAGTTCTGCAGGATCTCCACGTACGCCGAGCCGTGGTGCGCCGCGGCCTTCTTGAGCGTCGCTTTGAGGTGAGGCTGCATCACGTCGATGCCGCGGGCGACGAACGTAGCCTCGGCGCCGAGCGCCAGCGCCAGCGGGTTGAACGGCCTGTCGATCGAGCCGAACGGCGTCGACTTCGCCTTCTTGCCTTGTTCGGACGTCGGCGAATATTGCCCTTTGGTCAGGCCGTAGATTCGGTTGTTGAACAGCATGACCTTCAGCCCGACGTTGCGCCGGAGCATGTGGATCGTGTGGTTTCCACCGATGCTCAGCGCGTCGCCGTCGCCCGTAACGACCCAGACCTCGAGGTCGGGGCGCGCCAGCTTGAGGCCGGTCGCGACCGCGGGCGCGCGCCCGTGGATCGTGTGGAACCCGAAGGTGTTCATGTAATAGGGAAAGCGGCTCGAGCACCCAATCCCGGAGACGATCACGAACCGCTCCCGCGGAATGCCGAGCTCGGGAAATACGGATTGGACCGCCGAGAGGATGGCGTAATCCCCACAGCCGGGGCACCACCGCACCTCTTGATCGGTTTGGAGATCTTTGCGGGTGAAGACCGGCAATGACATCGCGCTCATGACCCCAACACCTCTTCGATCTTGGCTTCGATCTCCGCCTGGCGGAACGGCTTGCCCTGCACCTTGTTGAGCCCCTGCGCGTCGACAAGGTATTTGCCACGCAGCATGAAGAGCAGCTGACCGAGGTTCATCTCGGCCACGACGACTCGGCGATAGCGCTTCAGCACCTCACCCAAGTTCTTGGGGAAGGGGTTGAGGTGTCGCAGGTGGACATGCCCGATTCGCCGGCCCTTCGCCCGCTGCGCCTGCAGCGCGGCGGTGAGCGGGCCGAACGTCGAGCCCCAGCCGACGAGCAGCAGATCGCCGTCCGGATCGCCCGCGGGAACGATGTCCGGAATCTCCTTCGCGATGCCTTCGACCTTGGCGGCGCGCAGGTGGACCATGCGCTCGTGGTTCAGCGGGTCGTAGTTGACGTTGCCGGTGACATCCTGTTTCTCGATGCCACCAATTCGGTGTTCGAGACCCGGTGTGCCCGGGACTGCCCACGGCCGCGCCAGAGTCTCTTTGTCGCGGGCATAGGGGCGGAAGGTCGCTGCGTCGTCGGAGCTCGCGAACTTCACCGGAATAGCGGGCAAGTCCGCCACGTCGGGGATGCGCCACGGCTCGGCGCCATTTGCCAAATAGCCGTCGCTCAACAGGATGACGGGGACCATGTATTTGACCGCGATCCGACAGGCCTCGAGCGCCATCCAGAAGCAGTCTCCCGGGGTCGCGGCCGCGAGGACCGGCAAAGGA
Organism: Polyangiaceae bacterium; assembly: GCA_046351325.1. Classification (GTDB taxonomy): domain Bacteria; phylum Myxococcota_A; class Polyangia; order Polyangiales; family Polyangiaceae; genus Xiheicaenibacterium. Next base: position 610,033 of record JAXLYR010000005.1, read on the forward strand.
GCCTCGGAGTTGCGGCCGAAGACCGCTTGAAAGAGGTCGGCTTGTTCGGTCTTGGTCGGTAGTCCGGTGGACGGCCCACCGCGCTGAACATCGACGATCACGATCGGCAGCTCGGTCATGATCGCGAGTCCGATCGCCTCCATCTTCAGGGCCATACCCGGCCCAGACGTCGTCGTGATCGCGAGCGAACCGGCATAAGCCGCGCCGATCGCCGAGGCCATGGCGGCGATTTCATCCTCGGCCTGGAAGGTCGTTACGCCGAAGTTCTTGAAGTACGAGAGCTCGTGCAGGATGTCGGACGCCGGCGTGATCGGATAACTGCCCAAGAAGAGCGGCAGCGTCGCCTGGCGAGACGCTGCGACGAGCCCCAGCGCGAGCGCGGTGTTCCCCGAGATGTTCCGATAAAAGCCAGGCTGCAGCTTCGCCGGCGGGATCTCGTAGCGCTCTTGGAACTGCTCAGTCGCGTCGCAATAGGCATATCCAGCGCGCGCGGCGATCTTGTTTGCTTCGGCGAGGGTGGGCTTGCCAGCGAACTTCTCGTCGAGCCACTTGAAGGTGGCGTCGAGCGAGCGGCTGTAGAGCCAGTAACACATGCCGAGCGCGAAGAAGTTCTTGCAGCGGTCGACGCTCTTCACGTCGAGACCGAGCGGCTTGAGCGCGGCCCGCGTGAGGCGCGTGAGCTCGACCTGGATGACCCGGTACTTGTCGAGCGAGTGATCCTCGAGCGGGTTCGTCGTCAGCAGCGCCTTCTTGAGATCGGGCTCTTTGAAGCTGTCGACGTTGACGATGAGCAGCCCACCGGCCCGCAGATCCGCGACGTTCATCTTCAACGCGGCGGGGTTCATCGCGATGAGGACGTCGATCTGATCGCCCGGCGTGTGCACGTCGGAGCTCGAGAACTGGATTTGAAATCCGCTGACGCCGGGGAGCGTCCCGGCGGGCGCGCGAATCTCGGCCGGATAGTCGGGGAACGTCGCCAAGTCGTTCCCGTAGAGCGCAGCCGTGTTTGTGAATTGGCTGCCGGTGATCTGCATTCCATCACCGGAGTCCCCGCAAAACCGAATGACCGCGCGCTCGATGACTTCGTGTTTTCTTGCCGTCACGCCCGGCGTTTCGACGCTGACCACTCGCGAGCTCCTCACCGCCCCCGAGAAAGAGAGGGCTCTCGGTTCGTAGAGGCGCCTTTCGCTTATGGCAACAGCGCAGCAGGACGATCGAGCTCGATCTCGTTCGAACGTTGCGTCACGCAATGGGACACCGGAGCCCACCTGAAGTGGGGAACAAGGCGGCCCCAAAGGGAGAGTCGCCTCAAGCACCTAATCGCAACTCACCATCAACGAGCCTCGCGCTCTGGGCGCGCTCGTCGTTGATGACGCCGGCGCCTCGAGCGGGCCGCGCCGATTGTAAACGCGGCGGCCCAACCGCACAGCGCTAGCCCGTGGTCGCCCACATGCGCGACCTGCGTGCACGCACAGCCGTCGCTGGCCTCGTCATCGCCGCTCACGGCTGCGCTGCCTCCAGCTCCGCCAGCGTCCGAGCCACCCGATACTGGCGGGTTGGGTTCACCGCCGGCTCCCGAACTCGAGGTGCTCGTCGAGGGTGGCTCCGTGCACACCCCAGCAACGCACGAGCCGATGGAACAGGGCGATCCGTCCGGCTTCGACGGATTGGAACACTGCCCCGTATCTGGGGTGCACGTCCCCGCAGCGTGGCATTCGTCCATCGCCATGCAGAGCACGGGGCTCGTTCCAATACACACGCCGGACTCGCAGACATCCGTCGTCGTGCAGGCGTCGGCGTCATCACACGTGTTACCGCTGAGCAGGGCGCATCGCCCATCGACGGCGGCGCCCGCTGCGACGGAGCAGGCGTGGCAGGACTCACCGTCACAAGCGGCGTCGCAACAGACGCCATCGACACAGTGGCCACCCCAGCAATCGGACGCGTCGAGGCACGCCTCACCGAGGTCGGAATAGACGTCGCTCGAAGCGAGTACGCCGTTCAAGGATTGCGGATCGTTGCCGCCACCGGCGGCGAGGAGCTCCAACCCGTTGGGGAAGCGCGTGAGCGTGTGACCCCCGCGCGCGACGCTCATCGGTGGAAACGGCGTCCACGTGTCTGCTGTGACGGAGTAGACCTCGGCGGACGACAGAAACGCCGCCCCCGAGAAGCCACCCGAGACGAGGTAGTTGCCATTCTGCAGCTGTGCGGCGGCGCCCCCAGCGCGGGGCGTCGACATCGGCTGTGCAGCGGCCCAGCTGTTGGTCTCGGGATCGTAGAGCTCTGCGCTGGCGGCGACCCCATTGGGCGTGTGCCCACCCGCGACCAGGACGCGCCCATCCGCGAGCGCGACGGCGCTGAAATCTGAGCGCGCGACGCCCATTTGCGCAGCCGGAGACCACAGGCCAGTCGTGGGGTCATAGAGCTCGGCGCTGGCGAGATACGAGCCGTCATAACCGCCGAGGACGAGGACGCGACCATCCGACAAGAGCGCGGCCTCGTGGCGCTGCCTCGCCGCGCTCATCGACGCCGCGGGAGTCCAGCTCATCGTCGAAGGTTCGTAGATCTCCGCGGTCGCCTCGGTTCCCACGGGCGACAGGCCACCTGCGACGAGGACACGCCCGTCCGCGAGCAAGGTCGCCGAGTGGTGCTCACGACCGGTGTTGAGTGGCGCTGTCGGCAGCCACGTCGACGAGCTGGGGTCGTAGTGCTCGACGGCCGAGAGACGTCCGTCGCTCGGGTTCCACCCCCCTGCGATCAGCACTTGGCTGTTCGCCAGTGTGGTGCTCGTGTGGCCGAGGCGCGCGTGGGACATGGCCGGAGCCGCGAGCCACGTGCCGTTCGACGTGTCGTAGAGCTCGGCGCTCGAGAGCGCGGTGATGAGGTTGTTGATTGGGCCTGAGCCTCCCGCGACGAGCACGCGCCCATTCGGCAATAGCGCGGCCGTGTGGCCGGCACGTGCCTGCACCATCGACGCGGCCGATACCCACGCGGGATCGACCAGCACCTCCTCGCCGTCGGCGTCGACGGTCAGCTCGAGCTCGTTCCCCTTCGTCGACAGGATCGCCGGCACTCTACGACCCGAGGCCGTGATCGCCTCGGGTGCGGTCACTCGGATACGGGCGCGTCCGACCGGGTCGACGAGGAGCACCGCGTCGCCGAGCTCACGGAGGCTCGCGCCGCTGATCTCCCAGGTCGCGAGGACACGATCGCCCCAAGCGAGCCCTGGCGCCACCGCGAGCCACTCTTCGGCGCCAGCGTCGCTGACCGCCCAATAGGAGGTGCCCCCCGCGCGTGCGTACGCGACCACGCCATTCTCCAAGCGACCACTCCCGTGGGCGCTCACCTCGTGGATCCGCACCTCGAGAGCGTCCCTCGCGGCCTGACTGGGCGAGCGGAGAAGGACAGCGCCATCCCCAGTCTCGGGGAGCACCACGTCGAGCGCATGAGACAGCGCGGAGGGCTCGTCCCGCATGAAGCCACGCGGCGAGACCTCCGAGCGCCGCAGCTTCACGCCGGGCTGCACCCACCCAGGAGAGCTTGGCAGAGACCGAGGCGTGGAGTCGCACGCCAAGAGGGACAGACACACAGCTTGGATCAGCGCGCCGCTCCGGATACCTGGCTGAGAAGCGACCATGAAGCCGCCTGTGGTGCGAGACGCACCGCAGCCATTCACCGCCCAGGGCCGGGCGAGCGTTCGTCAACGGCAATTAACTAATTGGCGCGGACGAACGTCGAGGTCGAGAGGGCCCCAGGCCGGCGCGCGGGGTCGCAGATGTCGCCCATCGCGGGCCGCTGGCCGAAGCGCAGCTCGGTCGTGTCGACCTGGACGAGGTCGTATTCGGCGGGGCACGCGCTGACCGAGGGGATGAAGAGGCAGCCCGTGTCGGAGACGTCGCCCGCGGCCCCAACTGTCCAGTTCGCGTTGCCGCCGCACATCTGCTGACTGAAGGCGCCGGCCATTTGGTCGTTCAGCGCGGTGACGGTGATCGTGTCGATCGAGAACTGGGTGTCGATCGCGCCGACGACCGCCGTAGAGGCTTCTTCGAACGTGTAGGTGCCGCCGATCTCCGCGTCGAAGAGGCCGACGGAGCACTGCGGATCAGCGTAAGCCGAAATCAGGCTCGTCCAGCGCGTGCCGTCGAACGAGAACGCGAGCCCGAGATACGCGGTCGAGTCCGGCCCAGTCGGGAGGGCCTCACAGGGGTTCTCGTCGACCCAATCGCCGACGACGTTTGCCGCGGCTTCCGCCAGGAGATCGCTGCCGCCTGCGCCGCCGCTGCCACCGCCGCTCGTCGCGGGGTCACCACCCGCGCCACCGCTGCCGCCGCTCCCCCCGGTGTTGCTCGTGTCGTCCGAGCAACCGAATGCCACACAACCAACGACCATCAATACCGCGCCGACACGCTTCATGCCTTCGTCCTCCGTCCTGGGTGCTGACGGGGGAAACCTAGGTGGCAACCCACCTTTAACAAGCGCGCCGATCGTGACCCATCGATCAACCCTAGGTTGACGCTGAGCTGGTCCCGAACGCCTCGACGAAGGCTTCGAAGGCCGCGCGCACGCGGGCCGCTGCCTTGCGCCCGGGCACGCAAACGGCGTGCACTGGCGGACCGTCCGCGACGTCGTCGGCGAACACGGGCGCGAGCTTGCCCGTGCGCAGGTGCTCCTCGACCATGAAGTCGAACGCCTGCGTGAGCCCGAGGCCGGCGAGCGCCGCGTCGATGACCGCAGGCGCATAGTCGAGCGACAGCGTCGCTTGCATGGGCCGCGGGCCCGATTTGAAGAGCCACGGGTACGGCTTGCCCGTGGGGCTCATGAGGACGATCGCGTCGTGCGCGTCGAGGTCGGCGAGCTTCTTCGGCGTGCCCTTCTGCGCGAGGTACGACGGCGCGGCGACCGTCGGCATGCGCGGGCGGCGCAGGAACCGAGCGACCAGCGACGAGTCGGGGAGCTCACCGACGCGGATGGCGACGTCGATCGGCTCCTCGGCGAGGCGGGTGAGGCGGTCGGTCACCACGAGGCGAAATGAGAGCCGCGGGTGGCGCATGCGCAGGATCGACAGCGCGGGCGGCACGAGCTTCACGAAGGCGAAAGGCACGGAGACGACGAGCTGGCCCTGCGGCTCGCGGCGCGAGCCCTCGACGACGGCGCGCGCGCCCATCACGGCGATGACGGCGGGCCGAGCGCTCGCGAAGAGGATCTCGCCCTCACGCGTGAGCCTGACCGCGCGCGAGCCGCGGATGAGGAGCGCGTGCCCGAGATCGGCCTCGAGGACAGCGACGGCCTTGCTGACGGCGGCCGGGCTCACGCCGAGCCGCGCGGCAGCTTTGCGGAAGCTCTGCTCTTCGACGACGGTGACGAACGGGACGACGCCCCGGAAGAGGTCGAGCAGCATGTGTCAACCAGAGGTTATCGAGGGCTAACCGTGGACGCCCGCGCAAACCAGAGGCTGATCCTATTGGGTGCCTCACGCCTTTGGCGCGACCGACTTACAGAGCTTCTCCATCCACCCCAGAACGGAGTCCTTCGACTCGGACGGATAATCCCAAGTCAACGTCACTGTGCACTTGAGCGTCTGACCCTGGACGCTTCGGCCGGTGATGACGGACACCATTGTCACTTGGTCGGCCGCCACCACCCAGGAGGAGTCGCTCGATTCCTTCTTCAGTATCTTTCCATCATTTTTCTCGAAGAATGCAGCCTGCTCATCCGCCGTCATGGAGACGAGGTCCACCTCGAGGTGAGGCACCTCGGCCACGCTCTTGTCGTTGAGCTCGAACGACTTCCATTCGTTCTTGGTGGGCACTTCGACGAACGCCTCTGGGAGCGTGGCTGTGAAGGTCACGCCGCGAACGGTCCCTTCAATCTTCTGTTCCTTCAGACTCTGCCAAGCTGCGAGCTGACCCGCCTGTAGCTTGTTCTGAGCTCGCGTAGACTCGCCTGCCGCTCGATCATAGAAGGCCTTGAGATCGGGATTCGCCGCTACGCAGGCGTCTTTGCAGGCGAAGAGACGCGGAAGCGCCTCGGTGCCCTGGCCGCTGCTGGCGCTCTCGCAGCGCTCCTCGCACGCGTAGCCCAAAGGCGAGGCTGCTCTTCTGGCTTTGTAGCCGGCCACGCACTCCTTCATATCGCCTTCTGTTACGCCACCACTTCGACACTTCGCTTCGAGCGGGTCCGCGCTATTGCTTGCTGCGGCGGACTTGGGCGATTGGCTCTTCTCGCTCGTCTTACACCCGACGTCCCAAAGCATGAGTGACATGGTCAAAACGTAGAGCGTCCGCTTCATGGTCGTGTGGCCTTGGCAAAGTGCATTCCTGTCCTCGGCCCCGAGACCCAACGCGACCATCCCGCCGCCACGTTGCTGACTTGCGCGACTTCGGCGCAGCTGCGAATGCGCAATTGCGCCAACGTTGCTCACTGCTCAGAGGGAGACGTGGCGCGGCCCGAGCGTCGTAGGCTCAGGGCGGTAGGACCATTCCCCCGACGGCCGAGTTCACGCAGCGACCACGCTGACAAACTGGTTCGCAGGCCCACGGGCCGCACTGGTGTGGCCACGAGCAAGCCCGCTGTCCGTTCGCGCTCGAGAGGAACTGGCTTGTAAGCGCGTCCAAGCGATCCGTCGTCGCCTTGTCGGTGATTCCACCGCAGCCTGCTTCCTCGACGACGGGTTGGAAACAACCGCAGTCCGCGTCGGTCTTGCACACGCCAGTCGCCTGCTTCATCACCGCGCGGAAGCGATCGCTGAGGTCGGCGCAGCGGTCCTTCGGAGCCGACGTCGCACTGGCCGAGACGCTCGGCGCCGGGCTCGAAGAGGCCGCGGGTGTCGAGCTGGTTTGGGCCCCCGTGTCGCCGCGTTTGGCGCCCTGTTCGCTGCTGTTGGTTGCGCACCCGAAGAGCTGGGCGGCGAGGACGAGAGAGAGCGAGCAGACGTCGGAGCGGGGCATGATGATCTCGAGAACATCGTAGTGATGCGCGCCACTCGACGGAAGCGAACAGCGTCTTCCGCGCGCGCCGCACTCGATTGCGCGCCACGCGTGCTCACGCTCTATTCCGAATCGTGGGTCGCACGATCTCGGGTGGAGAGGACTTCGAGTACAAATACGCCTTCGGCGTCCAAGACTCGGACTTGGTCTACTTGGCACAGGTCAGCGGGGTCGGGCGGGCCTCGCTCGTGTTTCGCCTCACGGGTGAGGACTTCGCCGACTCCGTGTTTCTCGAGCCCGAGGACACGCCGCTCCAGCGCTTCGACGATCCGGTCGACGTTTTTACGACACGCGCGCGAGAGCTCGCGCGCCTCGCCGCAAAGGGGCCTCGCGCGCTCGAGGCCGCGACGGCGAGCGAGCTCGGTGAGCGCTTCAACAAACCCTTCAACGTCGAGGCCGAGGCTCTCTACGAGCTCTCCGAGGATGAGTGGCCCGCGCTCCTCGCTTGGATCAACACCTACCTGCCAGCGACCATGCAGCTCTCGGCCGAAGAGCTCAGCGAGCAAGACCCCGAGGAGGACGACGAGGACGGGACTGTGGCTGCTGCCATGTCGCGCTTGTGGGGCGCGCTACCGCTCTATTCGTGCGCGTGCCTTGCCGTTCACATCCTGTCTTATGCGATGTGGACTGGTGATGGTGACATTGTCGTCGGCGACGACGACCCTGTGCTGAGCGCTGTGCTCTTCGACGGCAAGCGCGTTGTGCTCGAGCCCGCTGTGGAGGCTCACTGTCGCAGCTCTTCGTCGAGCGCGGCCTGGGAGCGCAAGCGGCTATCGGCCATTTCCGCGCGCCCCGACACGGTCCGCATTTCCCCTGCGTCGGGCACCGAGGACCAGGCCGAGCGAATCGTCGCCGCTACGAAGCAGGTCGCAGCCGCCTATTCCAAAGACTTCCTGTCGACTGCGAAGCGAGCCCTCGACAATGGGGACATTGGTGTCGCCTTGATTGCAGCGCTCATCGGCCTGACGGAGGTCGAGCCGTCGCTCCCCGAGGCCGTCGAGTTCAGGGCGGTCGCGCGGGCGGCGAGCGCGCTATCGCAGAGCCCCAGCGCTGTCGATCTCGTCCACCAACTGAAGCGACTGACCTCCGAAGCGCTGCGCGACAATGGGCTACGCGCGCTCTTGGTCCTGCGAGCCGCGGGCCTACCTGCTGCAATGGCAACGCTGCTCGACGTCTTGTTCGAGGACGGCGGCGTCACTGCGTTCGAGGCTGCGCTGGTGAAGGCCAGCGACGCCGAATCCGCCGAAGAGCGCTTGGCCGCTGCGCTGCTCCGCGGGGGTCTCGCCGAAGACAACAAAGACTGGCCGTCAGCGATTCACTGGTATCGGCGCGCGCTGGAGCTCCCCATTCCGCCGCCCATGCGAGCACCGACCTGCGAGTCGCTAGCGACCTGTCTGCGTCACGCGGGCCGCAAGCGCGCCGCCCTACGCCGATATGACGAGAGCCTCAGCCTCGACCCGAAGCGCGCGACTGCCCACTTCGGCCGCGCGTTCGTGCTCGACCTCTTGGGCCGCCCGCGCGCCGCAATCAACGCCTATTCGCGTGCGCTCCGCCTCGCGCCACGAATGTCGATGGCCCGATTCAACCGCGCCTGTGAGCACGGCCTCCTCGGCCGCGCGAGCCGCGCTGTGCGGGACCTGCGTCGCGCGATCGCGATCAATCCGCGACACGCGCAATCGCTCGAGGGCGAGCGCTACTTCGACCCCATTCGGGATGATCCGGAGTTCGTCGCGCTCGCGGCGGCCTCGCGTTGAAGAGGATTGTAGCTCTCGCTGACGTTTACTATTCTGTAAACGGAGGTGCTCGCGTGGACTCGATTCGGCTGGCGAACATCGTGGGAGCCTCGCTGGGGGCTGCCGTGTTGGTCGGCTGCGCCGCTGAGGTGCAGGTCGAGACCGGGAGTGGCGGCCAGGGCGGCACGGGTGGGCAGGAGCCTGCTCCCCAAAGCCGCTGCGCGCAGTTCACGACCAAGGATGGATGTTGCGCGGACGACGAATGCCTGTGGCTCAACGCGCGGTCGAGCTTTCCAGGCCGCTGCTTCAGTCTCCAGGAGAACTGCAGCGATCCTGATTATGGGACTCCTTGTCCTGAGTCCCAGTTCTGCCTCTCACCCGGCGACCTTCTCCTCTCCAATGCTGAGTGCCAGACAAACTACGGTCTTGGCGGCAGCTATTTCGGAGTTTGTGTGGAGGATTGCCCTGATGAGGCGGAGACCGACGTCACCGTTCTCGCCAAGTTGTACTGCTTCGCCCAAGACGGGCACTTCTAACTGGGAGTCGCTACGCGCGCTGCTTCGCGAGGAAGCGGCGGAGCGCGCCGCGCGACACCCCGAGGATGCGCGCTGCCTCTGATTCGTTGCCGCCTGCGGCCGCGAGCGCTTGGTCGGCGCGCTCGCGCGTGAGCGAGCCGCTCGAGGGGACCTCGCGCGAGTCGCGCGGCAGCTCCTCACCGAGCGACCAGAGACGGAGCCCCAGAGAGGAATCGACGCGGCGAACGCGCGCGAGCGTCGCGGCGAGCTCGCGAACATTGGAAGGCCACGGCTGAAGGAGCAGATGCTCGATGGCCTCGACCTCGCAAGCGGCGGGGTCGAGCGGATCGCCTGCTGCGCTCGCGAGCGCCTGCGCGATCGCGAAGACGTCCTCGCGACGCTCGCGGAGGGGTGGCAATTGAACCATCGCGGCGGCGAGGCGCGCGTGCAGATCGCGCCGGAACGCGCCGCGCGCGACGAGCTCGTCGAGCGGTTGGTTCGTCGCGGCCACGAGGAGGACGTCGACGCGGCGCGGACGCTCGGCGCCGACCGGTTGGATCTCACGGTTCTCGAGCAGGCGCAGCAGCTTGGGCTGGAGCTCGAGCGGGAGCTCACCGATCTCGTCGAGGAACACCGCGCCGCCGTCCGCCGCGCCGATGATCCCGGGCGCCGCGACCTTGGCGTCGGAGAAGGCGCCGCGCGTGTGTCCGAAGAGCTGCGCCTCGAAGGTGGTCGCGGGGAGCGCGGCGACGTTGATCGCGACCGGCGCGCCGCGGCCGAGCGCGTTCGAGATCGCGGCCGCGAGGAGCTCTTTGCCAGTGCCGGTCTCGCCGATGACGAGGACGTTGCTCGGCGGGCGCGCGCGGAACGCGGTGAGCGCGCTCTCGACTTCGCGGACGCCGTACGGGGCGACGAGCGCTCCGAGCGGTGGAGACGGCGTGAGCGGGCCGCGGAGCTTCTCGCGGTGGACGAGCAGCGTCCGCCCGAGCCGCAGCACTGCGCCATCGGTCAAGCGAACCTCTTCGCCGGGCGCGAGCCGCGCGCCGTCGATCCACGTGCCATTGCGCGAGCCCGCGTCGGCGAGGAAAACGCCGCCGCCGCGTGGTCGAAGGAGCTTCGCGTGGCGCCCGCTGATCTCGCTGTCCGCGAGCCCGACCGCCTCGAAGAACGCCCGCCCGAAGGGCTCGTTCGGGGGTGGCAACGGCAGCGCCATGGCGCGCGGGAACGCGACGATCCACGCGGTGCGCCCGACGCGATCGGCGCTGCCCTCGGGTGGGCGATGGTCGCTCGTCCTCGGGTCGGCCATCCGGTCCGAGTCTACAGCGTTGTCACCCACGCGGGGGTGCCGCGTGATCGAGCCTGTCCAGAACGCCCAGCCTGTCCGGAGCCGTGCGCGCGGTGGTCGAGCTGGATGAGATACCAGCCTCGACGTCACTGACAATCCTGTTCGACTCCGCGCGTCGCGAGCGCCCAAAGGGCGCGCCTCCCGTCACATCACACAAGGATCGTTCGGGGTGCCTACCTTGGTGTGCGTGCAGTGGATGTCGGGATCCGTGGCGGCTGCCGTTGCGTGGTAGAGCCGACAGTTGAAGGTATCGCCACTCGTATCGCCGGTGTCGAAATCATCGGCCGCTGCGGAGCCGGGGAAGGCGTCGCACGCTGTCATGCAATCGTCATTGGTAGCGTACTGCTGATTGGCACCGGTGCATGCCTGCATTTCGAGGTTGCAGAAGGCCTCGCAGCCATCCCCACAAATGCCACCAGCGCCGCCGCGCTGGTCACCACCGCTGGGTCCCGCGTGCGCACACTTGGTGTCGGCAGCCTTCTTCGTAAACCCGACCTGGTAGATGCGGCAGCCGAGACTGTCACCGGTCGTGTCGCCGAGGGCGCCGACGGGAAAGCTGTCGCATACTGCAAGGCAGTCGTCGACGGTCGAGTATTGTTGATTGCCGTCAAAGCAGCGCGCATCGATTGTGGAACAATAGTAGTCGCAGGTGAGCTCGGGCGGGGCTCCACCCGAGCCAGCCGCCCCGCCCGCGCCTGCGGAACCACCACCGCCAAGACCGCCGGTTCCTCCCGTGCCTGAGTCACCGCAAGCGACCAGCACCGGGAACGCAAACATGACTATTACGACAGTGGTGATTCGCGCCATGGGTCAGTCCTTCTGGGCTCCGTTTTGGATCCAGTCCTGGATTCGTTTGATGTCGCCCGCGTGAAAGACGAACGAGGAGTCCTTCGGCATCTTGCCAGTACCGCTCGGCGTCCTGAGGAAGTTGAACAGCTTGGCGCCGCTCGGATTGGAGACGTCTGCTGGCTGGACCAGCTTGGAAGTGCCGGTCAGAGTCTCATAGCAGGTGTCACTGTCCGTGCAGACGAGGTTGCTGACGATGACCCCAGCGTCGGCCGCAGTCGAATGGCAACCCGCCGTGTCCCCACCGCAGCTGGCGGCACCCGTCGGCGCGAAGTAGTCAGTGTATATAGCGGCCCAGGTCGGCGGCCCATCGATGAAGCCGCCACCAGCACCACCTCCGCCATCACCACTCCCACTGTCTGCACACGCAGCGGCCAGGCCCGCCGTCACGACCAAGAGCCAAAATAGCCGCTGCATGGCTCACGCTCTTATTGACAGGTAAAGGGGCCGCTCTCGATGATGGGCAGCGAGTGCAGATAGGTCGCGACCGCGACCAAATCGTCATCGGTCATGTCCGCCATTTGATGCGGCGCGCCGCCGCAAAGTGGCGTGCCATCCTTGGTGCTGTTGGTCTTCATCGTGTTCACGATGTCCTCCACCGTATAGTCTCCGAGTCCACTGACCGCGGGTGTGAGGTTCGTCGAGGTCGATGGGGCCACGTCGGACCGCGACGTATAAGTGCGCCCACCCGCAAACGCCTTGGTGAAGTCGGGATTACCAGGCGAGAGTTCGGGCGTGTGACAATTGACGCAACCGACGGCGGCGATATAGCGGCCTGCCTGCGCCTTCGCGTAGTCCGGGTCGGCGCTGTCGAGCGTCGTCTGCGGTATCTCATCGTCAGTGACGGATTCGGCCGGCGGAAAGGGATCCGCCAATGTGTCGGCCGCCACGACGTTCTCGTTGGCGGAAATCGTACGCAGATATTTGATGATGGATGCCAAGTCATCCTCGGTCAGCAGCGCGTACTCCGGGTACGGCATGATTGGCCACATCGCTACGTTTACGTCGTCTGTGCCCTTCGTGATCGCTGTGCGGACCATCTCGTCCGTCCAATCACCGATCCCTTGTTCCTTGGACGGTGTCAGGTTCTCCGCGTAGACGGACACGACCTCTCCGGTATTGGTCGTGAAGTCGTAGGAGCGGCTACCGGCGAGGTATTTGGTCAAATCTGGTTTACCGTCTGCGCCTGCGGGAGTGTGGCAATGACCGCACACGAGTACGGTGTCGACCAAGTATTGCCCGCGCTCGGTGGAGCCGGGGCTACCACCAGATCCGCCGGACCCGCCGGATCCGCCGGCGCCACCAACATTGCCGCCAGCTCCACCAGAGCCACTGTCCCCACAACCGGCGGACAGCGCCAGACCAGAGAGGGCTGCGCACGTGACGGCTGCCAATGTCAGCCCGGGAATGGCTCGAAGGGTCGGTCGAAACATGGGTGTGCAATTCCTCAACGGCTAGGGGCCAGGTGCTAATGCGTCAAACCAGTCCGCCATGGTTTGCGTACCGGCTTCGTCGACTTGGTGTGTAACGATGGGCGGCATCTGATGCTCGCCCCGAAGGTCGGCAACCACCCACGCCAGGCTCTCTGCGTGCGACCCGGGTGTAATCAGCTTGGTGCCGGGAAACGCCTGGACATAGGTGGCCAGAATGACGTCTTGGTTGACGCCGGTCACATAGGCGTCCGTGGCCTCGACTGTTGCCACTGGTTCACCGGCCGACGGCCAGAGTTCGTCGGCCTTCAGTCGGAGATAGAGATTCGTAAAACCCGAGAGCCCACGCTCGGAGTGGCAAGCCATGCCGCAATTCGCGTGCATGTAGCCGAGTGCCGCGGCTGCCTTCCCAGTTGCATCCTCTGGCAGCGAGATTGTCGTGGGAGTCGGGGGGGCGGTGAGGGAGCCCTCATCGGCCAAGACCGAAAGGGTCACGCCTTGTGCGGTCGGCAAAGCGAGCGCGATAGCTTCCACACCGAGCAAGTGGTCTGAACCACCGTTATGGCACTTGTCGCAGTTGGGCGTTCCCGGAATCTCGTATCCACCTTCGAGGACAGTCGGGTCCTTCGAGGTGTTGAGCGTGGCGGTTCGCGCATCAGCGTCCCAGATGTACGTGGCGTGCTCCCACTTATCAGACGAGCGCTTCCACAACAGGCGTGTCTCAACCAGCTTTCCGTCCAGACGAAACTCTTTGAAGGCCTTCGTCCCAACTGGAAAGATCCAGGCATCCATATCGGATGTGTCGATCGTCTCTCCGGGCGGCAGAGTCAGGTATCGCTGCTTTTCGGCGCCGTCGCTCCAGAGCACGACACCTGGTAAGTAGGGCCGCGCGCTGGCTGCAATTTTCGTCGAGTCCCCGCCCTCATAGAGACCTGTACAATAAACGTCCGTCGGTGGCCCCTCTGCGGGGTCCACACAACCCGTCCCCCCCGCACCGCCAGCTCCAACCCCACTCCCACCCGCTGTGCCCCCAGCCCCCGTTGAACCTGAGCTGGTGGCGTCATCGGCGCAGCCGACGCTCAGCACAAGCAGATAGGGCCAAAACCGACGGCGCAGCATGCAGAGGAACTGGCATAGCGCCCGGCCCCGCAACGCAAGATTAAGAGTCGATTAAGATCACCCGGTCTTCACCTGGTCCGACGTAACCAGCGCCAGCGTCATCGAGAAGCGCGCACCGCCCAAGGTCGGCGAGCGGTCGACCGTAATCGATCCACCCCAATGCTCGACGAGTCGTTTGGTGATTGAAAGGCCGAGCCCGATACTCACGTCGAGACCAGCCGTATCAACTTGTCCTACCGCCCTCAGCGCTTCGGCGCGCTTGTTCATGCGCCGCCCTTGCACACCCCTGACGAAGGGCTGAAAGACGGCTTCTTCTCCGGTGACACCTGGACCGTCATCTTCGACGCGGACAATGGCCGTGGCGCCGGAATGCTCGAGCGTAACTAGAACGCGGCCTCGCTCAGGTGTGTATCGAATGGCGTTGGACAATAAATTGGAGAACGCGATGGCGAGGCTTTGGTCATTCGCGCGCCCGATTAGAGGTGCATCGGCTGCCTCGAGCGAGACCGTGATGGCGTGCGATTCGGCGACCGCATGGTGCTCCGAGATGATGCGTTCGACTGTCGACCGAACGTCAGCCCGCTCCTCCGTGCCCGGCAGCACGGCATCCGCCCGCGCGAACTGCAGCAGCGCTTCCACGATTTGGTTGATTTGTCGCAAGCTCTCGAGAGATCGCTGCGCCGCGGCACGCCACTCCTCGTCCGAGCGCGGGCGGCGCAGCGCAATCTCCAGTTCGCTCTCCGCTACTGCCAATGGCGTTCGGATTTCGTGTGAGGCGTTCGCTGCGAACTGGGAGAGTGTCTCGAACCCTACTTGTAGACGCTCGAACAGTGCATTCTCGGCGAGGACGAGATCGCGCAGCTCGTCGTCTTGCGTAGGGACTGGCAGACGACAGGTGAGGTTCCGAGCCGTCGCTTCACGGGCCGCCGCGACCACTTGGGCAATGGGTGCGAGCGTTCGACGTGTCAACCAGCGCGAGGCACCCACTGCCAGTGGGATCCCAAAAGGCAACGCTATCGCCATGGCCACGAGAACGTTTGTCGCGGCCTCCTGGTCGACCTCACTGACGCTCAGAGCGTTTGCCTCGGCGAGCTCGCTAATGACCATCACGACGAACGCCGTAAAAGCAAAAAAGACCAAGGTAGCGACGGTGACGAGCACCGACCCAATCGCAAATCTGCGGCTCAAACTGCGCCGACGAAGAGGATTCGTCTTCATGTTGGGTCGGCGCTCGCGCGAACGCGATAGCCGGAGCCGCGCACGGCTTCGAGCACCACATGACTACCTTCGAGCTTTCGTCGAAGGTGGGTCACGTGAACGTCGACGATGTTCGTTCCGGGGTCGAAATCGTAGCCAAAGGCCGCACTGAGAATGTCGCGCCGGCTGAGGAGTTCGCCACGCCGACGGAGAAAGAGCTCGAGCAAGGCACACTCTCGGGGCGAGAGCCGCACGGTGCGCTCGCCTATTTTGCAAGTGTGGCTATCTGGTAGAAGCTCTATGTCCTCGAAGGTCAGAGGGGCCCAACGAGGAGCGCGCGCCCGACGCAAGAGCGCACGCAGACGCGCAAGCAGCTCTTCGAACGCGAAGGGCTTTATCAAGTAATCGTCGGCGCCACATTCGAGCGCCTGCACTCGAGCAGTCACCGCGTCCCGAGCGGTCAGCACCAAGATCGGAATCGCTAGACCCTGGGCACGCACCTGCTCGAGCACGTGGGTGCCGTCAATGTCCGGCAAACCCAGGTCGAGGATCACTCCATCGAGGTCGCGCGCGAGCATTCGCTGGATAGCAGCACGACCATTATCGACTACTTCGACGCGAAACCCCTCTTCGGTCAGGCCGCGACGGATCGACTCCGCGAGGCGCGTCGTGTCTTCCACCATCAGCACGCTCGCCCGCCCCGAGCTGGGTGAGTTCGAGACGGGCGGGTTCACGGAAGCACGTGTCACACTATTCCTGGTGCCACGTTTCAGCGGGGAAGGCCAACGCGCGTCAGCACTGTAGCGACCTGTGACGTGCTGGTGATTGAGCCGCACACCGAGCTTGCTGGCGCTGAGCGCTTGCCAGAGCAGCGCCTCACCAGTGGTCGGTGTTCCGCTCCCTCTTCGCCTCCGCCCTTCTGCAAGACGCCTCCAATCCAGCTTCTGATTGCGCGATAGCCACAACGGTCCAGTTCTTCACGGCCAGCACAACGTCCAAGCAAAGCCCCGGGGGTCCCCCCCGCGTCCCGCAGCGAGCACGCGCCGCAGGCGCGCGCGCAGCGAGGAACGCATGGGGGGGAACAGCCGCGCGAAGCGCGGCGCAGGGGGGGCACACCATGTACCTTGAGGCCCATATGTGCGGACGCGACCAGCACCTCTTCGCGCGGGCCTGGGGAGCCCAGACGAGCATCGACTTCGCAACGCCGGCGGCCGCGCCGCATTACGCGCCTGATCTCGCGCTGGAGCCCGAGCACCTTGCGCTCGACGTCGCGTTCGAGCTCGGGGCGCGGCGCGTGTCGGGCTCGGCGACGACGACGGTGCTCGCACGCCACGAGCGCGCGGACAGCCTGACGCTCGACGCAGTGTCGCTCACCGTGCACGAGGTTCGCGACGTGGACGGCCACGCGCTCTCGCACGCGTACGACGGGAGCAAGCTGGTCGTGACGTGGGCGACCGCGATCCCCGTCGGCGAGCGGCGGCGCGTGGTGGTTCGGTACGAGGTGAGCGCGCCGATCTCGGGGCTGACGTTCTCGGACGACCCGCCGTTCATCGCGTCGGATCACGAGACGCAGCGCGCGCGCTACTGGTTCCCGTGCGTGGACCACCCCAGCGTGCGCACGACGGTCGAGGTCGCGCTGCTCGGGCCCGCGGCGTGGCACCTGCTCGGGCCTGGCGTGTTGGTCGAAGAGGTCGCGCACGACGACGCGACGAAGACGGCGCGATGGAAGCTCGACGCGCGCTGCCCTGCCTATTTGCTGTGCGTCGCGATGGGCGACTTCGCGCGGGAAGACGGCGGCGTGCACCGCGGGCCGGACGGGCGCGAGGTCCCGATCGCGTTCTTCGCCGCGCGCGCCGAGGGGCCGAAGCTCGAGCGCACGTTCGGGCCGACGCGCTCGATGATGGATTGGATGGTCGCGAAGCTCGGGCGACCCTTCCCTTTCCCGAAGTACTTCCAGTTCACGGTGCCGGCGATCGGCGGCGCGATGGAGAACATCACGCTCGTGTCGTGGGACGACTTCTGTCTGCTCGACGAGCGTGGCGCGCGCGACCGACGCTTGCGCATCGACGCGGTCAACGTCCACGAGATGGCGCACAGCTACTTCGGCGACGCCGTCGTCATCCGCGATTACGCGCACGCCTGGCTGAAGGAGAGCTGGGCGAGCTACATGGAGAGCGTCTGGGTCGAGGACGTGCTCGGCGCGGACGACGCTGCGTTTTACCGGTCGGAGGAGATCCGCGACTATCGCAGCGAGGCCGACGGTCGCTACCACAGGCCGATCGTGACGAGGCGCTTCGACTCGGCCTGGGACATGTTCGACATGCACCTCTACCCGGGCGGGGCGTCGCGCTTGCACATGCTCAGGCGCAAGCTCGGCGATCGCGCGTTCTGGGACGGCACGAAGAGCTACCTCGCGAGCTTCGACGGGAAGACCGCGGAGACGACGGACTTCATGCGCTGTTTGGAGGCGAGCTCGGGGCTGTCGCTGCAGCGCTTCTTCGACGAGTGGTTCCACGCGCCGGGCTACCCCACGCTGAAGGCGAGCTTCGCCTGGAGCGAGTCCGACAAGGTCGCGACGTTGACCGTCGAGCAGACGCAGCGCGACGCGAAGAAGCAAATCGGGACGTTCGAGCTCGGGTTGACGGTGGCCTTCGAGGTCGAGGACGGCCGCTGGGAGGAGCGGAGCGCGACGTTCCACGATCGCTGCGAGGTGAAGCTCGCGTGCGCCACGCGACCGCGCGCGGTGATCTTGGATCCGCGGGGCGATTTGGTGTTCTCGCTCGAGTGGTCGGGCGGCGACGACCTGATCGCGCGAGGTCTCGAGGCGCCGACCGCGTGGGGTCGAATCCAGGCTGCGCGCGCGCTCGGTCACAAGGCGAAGCCGAGCGCCATCGCCGCGCTCGAGGCTCGCTATCGCGTCGAGCCGTTCTACGGCGTTCGGATCGAGATCGCGCGCGCTCTCGAGGACGCGGGCACCGGCCCTGCTGCGGCGGCGCTCGCGCGGCTCCTCTCGTTCGAGAAGGACGATCGCGCGCGGCCGCACCTCGCGCGGGCCGCGGGCGCGTACCGCGATCCTGCGATCGCCGCGGCGCTCGTCGCTTTCCTCGAGGAGGATCTCGCAGAGCTCGGGCGCGCCGCTGCGCTCGAGGCGCTCGGCAAACAGCGAGGTGACGCGCACCTCGCGCTCTTGCGACGCGAGACGCTCGAGGCTCCGTCGTGGGGCTTCATCCAGCGCGGCGCGGTCGCAGGTCTCGCCGAGACGCGGAGCGAGCAGGCGGTCGAACACCTGCTCGCCGCGCTCGAGGCAGGGCGGCGTAGACCCGTGCGTCTCGCGGCCGCCGAGGCTCTCGGTTCGCTCGCGAGGTGGCTGCCACGGCCGGCGCGCGCGGTCGCGACCGAGCGACTCGCGGATCTCACGCGCGACCCTGACTACGGCACGCGACTCGCCGCGGTGCGCGGCCTGGGGCTCGCGGGCGCGCAAGGCATGAGCGGCGCCTTCGAGGCCGCAGAGCGAATGGCGGCGGAGCAGGACGTGCCGCGCATCCGCCGCGCTTCGCGTTCGGCGCGAGACAAAGACCCCAACGGCGGCGCGATCGAGAAGCTGAAGAAGCAGGTCGAGGAGCTCGAGGAGCGGCTGCGCAAGCTCGAGACGAAGGGCTGAGGCGCTGGGTCAGGGCTCGCTGCGACGTGGATAAATGCAGCGAAAGCCGAGGCCCTGACCGCGGAGCGTGCGCAGGTTCTGAGAGGGCTCGCCCTTGTCCGAGAGCGTGCGACGCATGAGCCCGTCCGTCTTCCACGCGGAGCTCGACCACTCGAAAGAGCTCGCGAGCCGCAGGCCGTTTTCGTAGGCCTCGGTGAGCTCTTCGAGCAGCGGGACGCGCGCGCCGCGCTTCGTGCAGTAGGCGTTCGCCTCGGCGAAGGTCACACACCGCGCCCACGTGTTCGGGGGTCGCGCGCTGCAGAGCTCCTGCTCCTCGATGGCCTCACGCGAGAGGGGTGGCGGATGCAGGATCACGTCTTGGACGGTGCGGCATTCTTTACAGCTGTCAAAGTCACGCGCGGTCACGGGGTCGCGCATGAGGCACCCGGTCGAGAGGGCGAGCGTCCCCTCGGCGCAAGCGGTGCGAGAGAGCGGGGGGCTCTTCGATCGGCTCGCCGGATCGAGGCGCGCGTCGGAGTCGAGCGGGACGGGCGCGAGTGTCGCGGAGCTGCGTGCGCGGCCGCTCGCTGGGGCGCGGCTGTCAAAGAGGTCGCGTATCTCCATCACCTTGAACACGAGACCGATGAACGCCGCCGCCGCGACGGCTCCCACAACTGCAGCGCGCGCGTTGCTCGAGCGCTTGGCGGTGGGGCGGGGCGGAGGCGGGATGTTCGGTGCGCCCAAACCGACGGTGGGGTGAAGGCTGCCGTGTGCCCCGGCGAGGGTCGCCTTCGCGGGCTGCCGATCGCGGTAGGCGACGCCGATGATCGCGCGGCCGAGATCCTCGAAGACGCGCACGTCGAGCTCGGGCCGAGCGATCGCGATGCGGCGAGCGTCGGCGCGAAGCGAGGTGATCGCGGCCTCGTTGTCGCTGGTGAGCCGCGCGACGTGCAGCGTGACCCGCGCGCCGGGGAACAGCGGATCGCTCGCTTGGAGCGAGACCACGCCGCGCGCGGGCACGTCCTCGAAGACCGTGTATCGCTCGATCGCGATCACCGGTACCGCCGGCCATCGAACGTGAGCAGGCGAATCGGGAAGAGCGGAAGCACCTGCGTGAGGTCGCGCCAGCTGCCCGTGCGCGTGCTCGCGAGGAGCAGCATCCAACCGCTGCCGATCGCGGAGACACAGCTGCCGCGCTGCTGAACGACGAGCGTCGTGCAGCCCGGGCCGAGGCAATGTGAGAGCGTCACGACATCGACGAGGGCCTCCGCCGTGGAGGCGTCGCCGTCGAGCTCTGCCTCGCGAAAGAGGAGGTCCGCGTCGCCGACCTTGGGCAGGCCCTCGGCGGCGAGCATGACGTTGAGGTTGTCGCGCACGAGCTTGCGATCGAGCGTCGCCTTGGGCGAGCACTCCGAACCACAGCGCACGCTCGCGACCTCGGCCGCGCTCGGCGCCATGTCACGTGCGCCGACGTCCGTCGCAGACGCGATCGAAGACAGCGTGCTCATCCCAAGCCCCACGAGAAACGCGAACATCATAGTAGGTCCCTCCCGGGCGTCGTTCGCGCCCGCTCGAGGACTCCTCGAGCACCTCGTGTGCCGCGCTTGAATTGGAGCAATCGCCTGCAATTTCGCAGGCGTCGCGCGACTCGGTCCGGATCGCGATCAGCGCGCGCACGCCGAGGGCTGATCGCGATCGCCGCGGGCCCTCGCCCCGAGGGGATCGAATGCGCTACCGATATCGAGGTCGTGAACCTCGCGCGGGGTCAGGTGCTCGATGCTTTTACGCTGTTAGCCCCAATCGCGGCCGGCGGGCAGGGCTGCGTGTGGCACGCAGCCCACCGCGTGACGGGAGCGCCCGTGGCGCTCAAGCTCGCGCCGCTCACGCGGGACGAGGCGAGCAACGAGCGGCTCCGTCGTGAGGCGCGCGCCCTCGCCAGGCTGGAGCACCCGTCGCTCTTGCGCTGCCTCGCGCTCTTCGAGGATCCGCTGCAGAACCTCATCGGCGTGGCGCTCGAGTGGATCGCTGGTCGATCGCTCGCGGATCCCGCGGCGCTCCGTCGCCTGCACGCCGGCGCGCGCCAGCTCGCGATCGTGCACGTCACGCGGGCGCTCGCGCACCTGCACGGCTTCGGCATCGTGCACCGCGACGTGAAGCCGGCGAACGTCCTCGTCGACGAGCGCTTCTACGCCTCGCCTCACGAGCCGAGCCTGCTCAAGCTGGGCGATCTCGGCATCGCCACGCTGATCGGCAACCCCTCGCCGCTGACCACCGCGGGCGTCCGCGTGGGCACGCCCTGGTACATGCCGCCCGAGGCTCTCGATCCCCGCGCGCCACCGGGCGCGTCACCTCGACAGGACCTGTTCTCGCTCGGTGTCCTCGGCTGGGAGCTCCTGTTCGACGCGCACCCCGCAGGGGTCGGCGACGACGCAAACACCGACGAGCTCGCTGCGATCTATGCGGACTACGCCGCGCTGCCCGAGGCCTGGTTGCCTCCATCGGACCGGGACACGCACCTCGTCGCGATGCTCAAGCGATGCCTGCGCATTCGGCCTCTCGAGCGCTTCGACGACGCGCGCGCTGCGCTCGCAGCCCTCGCGTAGTTCGCCGCAGAGTGGACTCGCGATTGGGCTGAGGAGACTATCCGTCGACGTCATGGCGATGGACGCGGGGGCTCCAAGGATGACCGCGCATGAAGGGCGCTTGCTCGCTGGGCGCTACCGACTGACACGCCCCCTCGGCGAAGGCGCGCAGGGCGCGGTCTGGTGCGCCATCGACACTGCGACGCGCGAGGAGGTCGCGATCAAGCTCCTCCACGCGAGCGCCGCGCACGACGTGGCGCGCGCGCGACGTGAGATCGCAGCGCTCCGGATCTCGCGCATGCCCGGCGTCGTGCCGCTCTTGGACGATGGGATCGATCAAGACGAGCTCTTCGTCGTCACGACGCTCGTGGGCGGCAGCCCCTTCCCCGGCGCCGCCGCGCCCGTCGCGTGGGCTGCGATCGCGAGCACCGTCGAGCGCCTCCTCGAGACGCTCGGTCGCGTCCACGCCGCAGGCATCCTGCACCGCGACGTGAAGCCGTCCAACGTGCTCGTCGCGGACGACGGCGCGCCGACGCTGCTCGACTTCGGCATCGCGCGCTTGCAGACAGCGGGCTGGGACAAACTCACGACGGAGTCTTCGGTCGTCGGGACACCGGCGTATCTCGCGCCCGAGGTCCTCTTGGGCGATGCCGCGTCCGAGTCGAGCGATCTCTACGCGGTCGGCGTCATGCTCTACGAGGCGCTGACGGGCGCCCCCCCGTTCGAATCGAAGAGCTTCAGCGCGGCCCTCCGCGCGCGGCTCACCACGCAGCCGCGCACGCTCCGGGAGCTCGGCGTCGAGGTCCCGCTCCGTGTCTCGGGCCTCGTCGAGCGACTGCTCGACAAGACCCCGGAGCGACGTCCGCGCTCTGCGAACGAGGCCCTCGAGTGGCTGCGCGCGGGCGACGTCAGCGCGCCGACACGCACCTGGCTCGGGGACCGCGCCGATCTCGATTTGGCCGTGCGCAACCTGCTCGGCGCGCCTCGCGCCGTCCACTTCTGCGGTGGGCGCGGCGCGGGCAAGACACGCTTCGCGCGAGAGGTCGCGCTCGTGCTGCGCGAGCGCGGCAGGTCAGCGATCTTCCTCACCCCGAGCGGGCGCGCGCTCTCGGCCGTCGATGCGCTGATCGCCGAGGATTCACCGAGCGCAGAGCAACCTCTCTCCGACGTAATGGCCGGCGTGCACAAGCGCCTCGTCGCGCTCGCGCGAGCAGGCGGCGTCCTGATCGTCGACGACGCGCACCAGCTCGATCGCTCGACGCTCGCGCTCGTCGAGAGCGTGGCGCAGACCGCGAGCAGCCTCTTCCTCTGGGCCGAGGGTCGCGCGCCGCGCGGAGCGTTCTCGCTCGCACCCCTCGCACGCGACGCGCTCGAGCCGCTCTTCGCGGGGCGCGATCGCGTCCTTCACCTGCGCGAGGACGCAGCTCGACTCTTGCACCAGCGCGCCGGCGGGACCCCGCTCGCGATCGAATCCGAGCTCGCGGCCTGGTGCCGCGCCGGCCTCGCGCGCGAGACCGCGGCCGGCTACAGCGTCGATCGCGACAGCCTCGACGTGCTCGAAGCAGGCCTCGCCGCGCCCATCGCGCTGCCGAGCGCGAGCGCGCTCACCGGCGTGAACCAAGAGCTCCTCGCTTGGTGTCAGCTCGCGCGCGGTCACGCGACGGCGCGCTTCGTCGCGCGCGCTTCGGGTGCGCCGCTCTGGCAGGTCGAGGCCGATCTCGCCGAGCTCGAGGAGTGCGGCGCGATCGGTCGCGACGGCGCGGACCGCATCGAGCTGCGCTGGCCTCTCGATTTGTCGAGCACGTGGCCTCCCGAGCGGCTCGCACGCGCGCGCGTGGCCGTCATCGACGCGCTCCCGCGCGGCGCGGAGGGCCGGCTCTCGCTGTGCCTCGCGACGGCGCAGCTCCCCATCACGACGGTCGTCGACGAGGCCGTCGCGACCGCCGAGGCCCTCCTCCGCAGCGGTCGCACCGGTCTCAGCATGCGCGTCCTCGAGGAGGCGAGCCGCATGACCCGCGACGCCGACCCACGCGACCCGCTCGCCGAGGTCGCGCTGCTCGAGCTGCGAGGAAAAATCCTCGAAACCTGGGCCGAGCTCGCGTGCCTCGATCGCGCGCCGGGCGCGATCGATCGGCTGCTCTACGAGCTCTCGCGCAGCCGCGCCACCGAGCACACGCGGGCGCTCGAGGCGCTCGCGCGCGCCGCGCTCGATCTCGCGCAGGACCCGCTGCGCGCGCTCGAGGCGCTCGAGTCCATCCGTCGCTTCGGCTCGGTGCGACTCGAGGGCGCACGCGCCGCGCTGCGCATGGTCGCCGCTCGCAGCGCGCCGCTCGAGCGCGAGCGCGCCATCCTCGACGAGATCGCGCGCTGGGCCGAGGTCCACGACGACGCCGACACGCGCGCACGGTTACTCGCGTGTCAGGGGCGCTTCGCGTACCGCACGAACGACTTCAGCGTCGCAGCCGCGCTCCACGCGCAGGCCGCGACACTCCACACGCGACCGACCGATCGCATTGCGCAGCTCCTCAACTCGGCCTCGGCGTGCGTCGAGGACTTCGCCTTCGACCTCGCGATCGAGCGCGCGAGCTCGGCGGTCGCGGCGCTGCGCGAGCACCGCAACGCGCTGCTCGAGCTGCGCGCGGTGTGGATCGAGCGCTTCGCGCGGTATCGGCGCGGGGACGACCTCGACGAGGACGACGAGCTCATCGAGGTCGCCGAGTCGCTCGGCATGCCCGCGCTGACCGCACCGATTCTCCTTCTCGAGAGCGCGATCTCCTGGCGCCGCGCTCCCTCGAATCCGGGGGGCGCGGAGCGCATGGGCGGATTGAGCCCCCCAGCGAATCCCGCGCGGGCTCGCGCGCTCGCGCTGCGCGCGAAGCAGACCTGGGCGGGCGCGCGCCTCCTCGGCGAGTTCGCGCTCCTCGCGCAGTGCCTCGCGTTCGCGTGTGGCGAGCCGCTCGATCGAGCCGCCGTCGCGGACTGCGCCGAGGCAGCTTCACGCTGCTCGACCTTCGGCGTCGGCCTTCAGGCGCTCGCGCTGCTCGCGGCCGGGTCGCCGCCCGACCAGCGCCGCGAGCTCACGACACGCGCGACGCCGCTCCTCGACGCCGTGCCTCAGGCCCTCCACGCGCGCCGGCTCGACGTGCTCTCCACCGCCGAAGCGCTCGCGCTCCTCAAGACACCCTGAGGACGGCCTCGAGCCCCTTACTCTCTTGTAACGCTCCGAGCCCCTGCGCATTGGCTGGGAACGCCACGCCGTTCTCGAGTAGCTGGAGACACGTCGTTTCGAGGATGTCCTCGATCATGGCGACAGTGACCTTGATCCCCCTCAGCCCTTGATACCAAGTCGCGAGAACGCCAGCTGCGCGCGCGACAGCCATGGAGGTTCCGCCCGCAGCCGAGAAGCTCCCGTCCGGGTCGACTACGTCGTACGCCCCCCTGAACTCGAGGAAGTCGGGCTTGCGCGTGTTGACAGGACCGTAAGTGGAGTCGAACGCGACGCTGTCCCCCGAGTCCGGCGCCGCGCGCGCTCCACCGAGCCCGTCGACATAAGTGCCCACAGCGAAGGCCTGCTGGATGACGGCCGGCTCGAGCATCGAGCCCACCTTGCCAGTGTTGCCGGCTGCCGCCAGGAAGAGCACGTGGTTCGCACGCGCACGCGCGATCGCCTCTTCGAGCAAGGCGGGCTCCTCGGGGTTCCTCGCCACGAGGTGCCACGCCGTGAAGATCAGCTTTACATCCTTGTCAGTCATCGCGTGGTCGATGGCCGCGATCATCTCCGACTCCCAGTCCGCCTTGTAGGCCGCCAGTTGGGCCTTCGGCGCCGGGCTCCGCAGCATCGGCGAGTCCCCCACCGCGACGCTGGCGACATTCGTCCCCTCGACGTCGCCGGGTGAGACGACATGAGGGCCCGCCACATAGCCATTGGCTTCGTCGAAGACGAGCGTGGAGAGTCGCCCATCGAATACGGGGATCGCTGCGACGCCGTGTTTGTCGATGAGCGCGAGCTTCACCCCACGACCATCGAAGGTCGGCCCACCAACGCTCTCCTGTACAACGAGCGACTGGCGAACCGTCTTCTTTCCCCGCCAATGGTCCCTCGCGAGGCGCTCGCTCGGCACGAGCGCGCGATCCCTAGCGATGCGCCCGCCAGCCTGTGCGACGCGCTGACGCAGGAACTTCTCCGTCTGGAGGCTCGGCTGGTCGAGCGCGACGCTGAGGATGACGCGGCCGCGCGGACTGGCGAGCACACTCAGCGAGCGCAGCTGGCCAGTAGCATTGAGCTCTCCCCGAAGTGCGATGACATCCAGCGTCTGCGGCAGGTCGACGATGAACCGTTTGCTGTTCATGAGCTTACATCTGCGAAACAGGGGGGAGCTCGGAGAGGTACGCGCAGGCGCACGTAATGAGCGTGCTGTTTTCGTCCCAAGTGACGTTCTGCATCAAGGTCGAGAACGACTGCGCCGCCTGGATGTTGTCGAGCCGCGACTCGAGCGCCGGGTCGTATTGCTTGTTCAAAACCCAGTATTCGTAGGACTTGTTCGTCGACTCGAAGAACGTGTTCGCGTACCCCAGGACCATCGTGGCCGACGGCGGCCGCGTGATCTCCAACAGACCGACGTCGGGCTGGCTGCCGCCGGGCACCGCAATCAAGTGCTGCGGACGCGGCAATGGGTCCGGCATGTGCGCGCCCTTGTCCTGCCGGCAATTCGCGAGCACGTAGAAGTCCTGGGCCGGGTTGAACACGTTGCGGACCTTCTCGATGAACTCGCTCTTGGTCAGGTTCTTCCAGCCAGGGTCGGTTGCCCTGCGGAGCACGCACGCTCGCCGGGGGGGCCATTGGTTCTTCTTGTCGCGGCTGAAGAGGATCCACCGCTGCAAATGGTAGAGCTCCGTCCCGCCCTTGGACGCCAAGCCGTAGCCGAAGATGGCGTTGGTGTCGTAGGCAAGCTCGTAAACAGTATCTACCGGGAACAGATCCGCAGCCATTGGACGCTCCTTCTTCTGTGATGACAGCTGTGTAACCGAACTCTCAAGCCCCGTTGATGGGCGCTCGAATCAATCCTAGCCCCCGCTCGGCCACGTCATCCCCGGGGAAAAGCGAATCCGAGGTCGCTGCTGAGAGGAGCTTGTTCAATACGGCGCTGGTGAGCTTCGGGTGGGCGGTCTCACGAAGTGCCTCCCACCAAAGAGCGGCGACCCCAGCGACGTGTGCTGCAGCAGTTCCCGTACCACTCATTCCGACGAGCCCACCCCCTGCACGCGCCGACAGGATATCTGCTCCGGGCGCGGCAATCTGAGGTAGCGAGTTGGAGAACGCCGCCGCTCGCAAGAGGCCCCGGTGCCGCTCGAGAGCACCAACGGCAATCACCCCTCCCGCACAGGCGGGTAGCGTCGCCGACACCTCGAAGCGACCATCGACCTCGCGTTGACTGTCGTTGCCTGCACCGGCGACGAAGAGAGCGTTGTCACGCGCGAGAGACGTGAGCGCATCGAGCATATAGAGGTTCGCGCGATAGGCCTCGAGTCCGGCTCGCAGCGCGGCGGCGCCGGGGAGGTCGAGCTCTCCAATGAAGGTCTCGATGTCGAGCTCGACCGCAAAGAAGACGATGCGCGCATGTCCCTCGAGGGCCCAGAGGAGCCCGCGTAAGAAGCCGTCGGTGGTCCCACGCCCATTCGCATCGACCACCTTCGCGGCGAGCAAGCGCTCGATCCCTGGAGCGACACCGATCTGGGTGTCTCCCACGCGACGACCGATCGCGATCGCGGCGGCGTGGGTGCCGTGTCCGTGATCGTCACGATTGCCGCCGCCCGTGAAGTCACGCTCGACGAGATCCACACCGGAAAAGACCTCGTGCGCCGCGTCTATCCCCGAGTCCAACATCGCCAGCGTGACGCCACGACCGGTGAAGCTCGTCGCGCCCGCACCAACGACCTCGCGTCCCCAAGGCAGCGCCGAATCCACCGCTCCGATCTCGGCGGGCTGCGCGAGGCGGACTGGAACGATGGGCGCGACCGCCAGTACGCTCGGGTCGCGCGACAGCGCGCAGAGCTCGCTGCGCGACAGGCTCTCGACGTCCACGTGAACCTCCACCTCTTCCAGAGCGTGCTGTCGGCCCGTGGAGAAGGACCCGAAAACCTCCCTCGTCGAGTGCGCTGGAGCGCGGCGCAAGACGCTGAAGCTCTGTCGCTGATTCGCGGCACGTATCACGGTCGTTCAGGACCGCACTGCAACCGATATGCCCCTTCGAGACTTGCAGGGCTGTCAGTGATCGAGTCCACGCGCGCCAGTCTGTTCGCCCGAACCAAACAATAGGGTCTTGGTCTTCCGGTTTGTCGTTCGGGGCGTCGGCGCGCATCTTCGCGTGCATGCTTCAACGACTCTTCCCCGCGGTGTGCGTGCTGACAATATTGTCATCGTTCGGCTGCGCCGAGGTGCGCGTCGAGACGACCGAGTCGAACCCGCCAGTCGACCCGCCTGATCCCCAGTCGGCGACGTTCTGTGCGAGCTCGGTGTTCTCCGGAACTTCTGCCGACGCAGTGGCGATCGCGCAGGCGCCGACGGGAGAGCTGTCGCTCCTCTTCCGCGATGGTCACCTGAGCCCGCTCGATCTCGAGCTGCCGACGCTCCCCGCTGGAGCGACCCCGTGGGCCACCGCGCAGGCCGGCGGCGACGTCATCGTCGTTACGGCTGGGTGGGTCGACGCGGCGCCGGAGTTCTCGGGCCACTACTTCACGCGGTGGTTCTCGCGACGCGGCGAGCTCCTCGAGCGCATCGACTCCGTGGTTCAGCACAGCCCCTCGGGCGTGGGCGCGGACGGCACGAGCGTGGTCTTTCGCTACGACTACGCGACCTCCATCGGGTCGTACCTCGTTCGCTTACCCGATGGTCAGCTCGTCGAGGACATTCCGTTTCAACCGCAGGGTTTGCCGCTCGCAGACGGCTGGCTCTTCGGCACCACGGATGGCGGCCTCTTCTCCTTCTTCGATCCGCGAACCCAGGAGGTCCGTGTCATCGCCGACATCGATCCCTCGATTTACCCGACCTTCGACGCGCGGGGCGTCTACTTCGTCCGCACGATCGATGGCGTCGGTGAGCTCGTCTTCGACAGCCCCGAGGGGCGCTCGATGACCGCGCTCGGTGAGCTCGGCGACGACCTCGCCTACATCCTCGAGGTGAACGCCGCGGGCTATGCGCTCGTCGCGCTCGTCGACCCCGTCGACGGGAGCGAGCGCGATCTGCGAGTCGATCTCCAATCCGGCGAGATCGTCGCCATCGACGCGGCGCCCCCCGCAGGCATGATCGAGCTCGCGAATCAGTGCGGCTTTCAGCGGCGGCACCTCGCCTCCGACGGCTCCGTCATCGTCGATCTGCGCATCGATGGCGACGCGCGCGAGGGCCTCTTCGACCCCGTGTCGGGCGAGTGGACGCTCGTCGCACAGCCAGTCGCGAACCCGGGCTCCTTCAGCACCCGTGAGGTCGGCGGCACCTTCCTCGTGGCAGCCAACGACGGCTCGCAATCGTATTGTCCTCCGATCACCTGGGACGCCCCCCCGAGCGCCGCGGCGCTCCCGATCGAGAGCTTCCAGATCGCGCGCCCCGTGGATGACTCCAACATCGTGCTCGAGATGAGCGACGGCTATTGGTTCGATGTCTGGTCGGTCACGCTCACGAACGACGGCGCTTGTGGCTTCTACGTCGACGAGGATGGCGCCGGCCACCTGCTCGACGTTGCCAGCGGCGCCGCGACCGACCTCGACGAGACGCAGACTCTCACCTTCATCCCCTGAAGGTTGGTCAGCCCGTCACGAGGTTCAGTTTGTCGGGGGCGCGCCGCACGCTGACGACCTGCCCCCAACCGACGCGCAGCCGATCGTCCTCGATGCCGTCGCCGAACACGACGCCGCCCTCGTCGAGCTCGCTGACGAGCGTGAGCTCCTCGCCCGCAGCGAGCTGCCCCTGCGTGATCGAGGTGCCCGTCGCGCGGCTGGGAAAAGCCTCGCGAACGAAGAACGCGAGCCGCTCGTCCGTCGCGTTCGGCAGCGCGACCGCGCCGTTGCGCGAGAACGCGATGGAGCGTGCCCAGCCGGTCGCGCCCGTGCCCGTCGCGACGATGAGCCCCGACGACGAGTGCCGCTCTTCGGCGCCCCGGACGCGGATTCGATAGCGCGCCGACTGGTGGGAGCGGTGCCCGACGAACACCTCGTTCAACGCGCGCAGCACCTGTCCGTCGTCGACGCGGGCCTCGACGAGGCTGCGCGACTCGACCGAGACGCGCCGCTCGGCCGCGCGCCCGAGCAGCATCGGCAAGCGATCCACCGAGTGTTTGACGAGGACGCCGTCAAAGCGAGTCGGGTCGGGGTTGAGCCCGATGACGAGCTGCCCGGCGAGGTACTTTGCGACGTTCGCGACGAGCCCGTCCTGCCCGACCGCGACCACGAGATCGTTTGGCTCCCAAACGAATCGCGCGAGAGCCGCGCGATCGATCCGCGACCTTCGCCAGCGAGTCGGGATCGCCTGCGACACGCTCGTGAGCGCGCGGTCCATCGCGGCGTGTCTCTCCTCCGCCGCGTCGAGCACGTCGCTGCCCGCTGCCCGCAACCTGAAGCGAGCTTGCTCGCGCGTGCCGTGCCGCGCGAGGAGCTGCTCGAGCTCCGTCGGTCGCGTGACCACCACGACGCGCGGCGTGGCGCTCATGGCGTCGCCTTCTGAGCCTTCCCCTCGTCGCGTCGCTCGAGGGCGCGCGTGCCTGCGCTCGCGAGCTCGGTGAGCAGCGGGCCCAGCGTGTCGCCGCCGAGGTGCAGGTGATCGATGCGCGAGAGCTTCGACGCGAGCTCCTTGGCCGCGAGGGCCGCGAGCACCGCGGGCGGCACGCGCTCTTGGATCTCCATGCGCAGGCGCTCCTGGTCGACCTTCGCGCCCTCGACGAGGCGGATCGTGTCGGCCTGCGCGTCGGCGCTCATGCGCGCGCGCTGCGCCTCACCCTCGGTCGCGATGCGCTTCGACTCGGCCTCCTCGAGCGCGCGGCGCTTGTCGTTCTGGCCCTTCTGCCCGATGAGCTCCTCCTCGCGGCGGGCGAGCTCGATCTGGTTCTTCAGGTCGTTCTCTTTGATCGCGCGCTCCTTCTCGACCGCGAGCGCGCGGCGCGCGAACGTGGCCTCGTCGGACTCTTGTTGGATGCGCTCGCGCATCGGCGCCTCGAGCGCTCGCGCGAGATCCTGCGTCGGCGCGATGTCGGAGACGCGCACGCTCACGACGACGATGCCGAGGCGCGCGAGCGTCGGGTCGTTCTCGAGCGCCTCGTGGACGCGATCGCGCACGACGCGCGAGCCCTCGCGCAGGACGTCGCGCACGGGCGCCGCGCCGATCCAGTCGCAGGCGTGCTGCTCGGCGAGCTGCCCGACCATGAGCGCGAGCTTCTCGAGCGGCTGCTTGAGGTGCACCCCGCGCCTCGAGTCGATGGTGAAGTCCACGCGCTGCGCGAGCGCCTCGGGGTCGGTCACGCGGTAGCTGACGACGCCCTGTACGGTTACATCTTGGTAATCGGCCGTGCGCGCTTCGATCGCGAGCGGGATCTCGCGATCGTCGATGGGGACCTCGGCGATCGAGGCGCTCATCGGCGCGAACCAGAAGGACAGGCCGCGCCCGCTCCTGACGAGCTTGCCCCCCCTGTAATGGAGGACGTGCGCGCTGGTCTCGCCACGCAAATGGCGAATAAACAGATACGAACGAATGTCGGCCATAGGTGCTTTACTCCTTCGAACAAACCAAGCCGCAGCCCTCGTGCGGCGAGCGCGCGGCCCAATCGTCATTTTGCGGCGAGTGGCCTCTGCCTAAATCGCCGAACGTCGCGCGAAGCGATAGAGCTCGGCCGGGCGGTGCTCGACGTTCTGTTGGAGCTCACCCGTAGCCTCGAGCTGGCCCGAGGCCAGCATTCGCCTGCGAAACGAGTCTTTGTTCAGCGGGCGCCCCAGCACGATCTCGTGGACCCGCAGGAGCTCGAGCAGCGTGAACCGCTCCGGCAAGAGCTGAAACCCGATTGGGGCATAGTCGAGCTTGCCGCGTATGCGCTTGATCGCGGTCCCCAAGATCGTCGCGTGATCGAAGGCCAGGGTGAGCTCTTTACCGGTCTTCGAGAACGCGAACACCTCACCCCCCGTCTCTGATTCCCAGGGAATCTCGAGTCGGACGAGGTGGGGCTCGATGGCGTCGCCGAGCTGTTCGCGACTTACAAGCGCGTAATACGCGACCGAGATGACCCGCGTGCGCGGATCGCGCTTGGGCGCGCCGAACGTGTAGAGCTGCTCGAGGAAGACGCCAGCGAGCCCCGCCTTCTCCTTGAGGACGCGCGAGGCCGCGTGGTCGAGCGACTCATCCATCGCGACGAAGCTGCCTGGCAACGCGAACCGCCCTTGATGGGGCGGCTCGGCGCGTTCGAGCAACACCGTCTCGATCGCGTCGCCCGCGACCGTGAGCAGCGCGACGTCCACCGCCACGCTCGGTCGCTCGAACTTCGATGCATCGTACTGCGCGAGGAACTCGACCTCGATCTCCTCGGCGCTCTGCGCGGTCGCGGGCGCCCCCCCGACGCCCAAACCGCCCCCCCCCTTTTTCCCCCCATTTTCTGAGGTCGTATGAGCCGCGCCCCAACGCGGCTCCGCTGTCACAGCAGCCTTCTTCCCCTTGCTTGCTGACGACATGACGACCCCGGGACGCAGGTCGACCGCGGGGCCTCCATGGCCCGCAACCCCGACCTTCGATGCACTTTATATATATGCACGGAGCATTGAAGTCAAGCCCGGCCCGGGCGACCGGCCGGCCGACCCACTCGCGCCGTCAGGCTACTGGAGAATGCACTGATCGAGCTTGGACTCACCCAACACGCAGGCCTGAGGCCCGGAGCCGCCAGTCCCGCCGCTGCCCCCTATCTGCCCGCCCGAACCGCCGGTGGTCATCGCAGCGCCGCTGCCACCGCTGCCGCCGCTGCTCGGGTTACCGCCGCTGCCCCCACCCCCATTGGATGGTAACTCGTCGCCACAGGCTGCGCCGAGCGCGACCGCAAACCCGATGAGCCCCATCACGACAATAGGCTGTCTCATGAGCGTCTCCTCGCGTGTGGGTCAGTCGATGCGGAACGCCAGGAAGTGAGCGCGCGGCCCACCACCGGGGTCCACGGTGAGCGGCGCGCTCGCGGTGTGGAAGAAGCCGCAGTTGACGGTGTCGTTCGCGGCGAGCTCGGTGATCGTCGAGGTCACCTGGCCCTGGTAGGTGTTCGCGGTGCTCTGATGATCGACGGCGAAGAGCTCGACGTTGTTGCGAATGATGATCGTCGTCAGGATGGCTGGGAGCGCCTGCGTCGCGGTGACGAAGGACGCGCACTGGATGAAATAGATGCCTGCCTGCTTCGGCTTGAAGGCGCCAGTCGCCGGGTCGTACTCGCCATTCTTGTCGAAGAGCTCAATGTCGTAGCCGATGCCGGTGGGCGTGGTGCTGGGAACCGAGAGGCCTATCGAGCGCGTCGCCTTGAACGCCGAGACTGTCGGCTGCTCGAGCACGCCGACGCGACCGTCGAGGTCCGTGACGTCGCCCTCGACCGTAGTGACCCTGCCGTCGAGCCCGTTTACAGCCATGTCGAGCGCGGTGAAGTTTGCGTTGAGGTCGTTGGCCGTGAGCACCTGTCCGCTCTGGAAGGGCGTGACGTCGGCTCGCGCTACGGAGGCGAGCGCGCCCGCCGTGGCAAGCCCCGCCACGACGAAGGCACCGACCAACTTCTGCACGCGAGTCAGCTCCAAATCCAGCACGACCAACTTGAGCTTCATGGCACCTCCCTGGTGGTAAGCCGCGCTCACTCAGCAGGTCGTGTGCCTGCTGCGAACGCGCTGTTTCCTAGGGAAATGCCGACTCGTGG
The DNA here is from genome assembly GCA_046351325.1 of Polyangiaceae bacterium. Classification (GTDB taxonomy): domain Bacteria; phylum Myxococcota_A; class Polyangia; order Polyangiales; family Polyangiaceae; genus Xiheicaenibacterium. Next base: position 643,335 of record JAXLYR010000005.1, read on the forward strand.
GGTGCTGCGCTGGAGCGGCGCCGCGCGGCGAGTGCCGCGCGAACGCGGCATTCCATCAGGGCTGTGCGGCGAACGCGATGAGCCCGCGTACGATGATGAGGACGGTGCGATCGTCCTCGCCGGGAGCGTCGATACCACCCGAGACGGCGACGACGTTCTCATTGTCGATCTCGAGCGTACCGCCCATATCGATCGTGAACGATATGGCCTGCTGCATCTCCGGCGTGAGGAAGGCGCGGGTGCGCTCCATCGTGTCGGTCGAGATGTAGACGAGCTTGTCGAACGCGGGGTCGCCGGTCTGGAGCTCCTTCTTGAATACCTTTACAATGCTGTCACCCCAACTCTCCTTGCGGAAGCTGGCTTGTAGACGCGGCGAGACTGGCAGCCGCATCTCATAGCGCGTCACCTCCTCATTGGCGCCTGGGACTTGCGTGCGCTGCGCGACCTTACGCACCTGTACGCCCATCGCCGCGAGCGTGTTCGACCCGCCGAGCGCCTGCACTTGAGGCGCGCCAATCGGGATCGGAATGCCCCCTACGCTGACCTGACCCCCCGAGCCGACGGAAACGCCGCCGACACTGACAGACCATTCGGTCTTCGTGCTCATGCTCCCTCCTACGAGGGACGGTAGCAGCGCGCTGACCGTCGGGTAGGCGTTTATCTGGCACTCCGCGGGGGCTTACTGCCACTTCGCCCGGCCCCCCCCTAGTATCCAATCAACCGAGCCGAGACTCGACGACAGCGGGACAGGCATAGAGCGCTTGCATGAGCGCCATCGCGCGCGGCGAGCGCACGCGATCATCGAGCTTGTTCAGCACGTAGCCGACTGCGAGACCCGATATGGGATCACACCAGCCGAGCGCGCCGCCCATACCCGAATGGCCGAAGCTCTCGGCGGGGCCGAAGACGCCGACCTCTTCTTTGAGGAAGCCGCGATTCCACCCGAGGGGTTTGCTGAGGACGAGATCGCGCTCGGACCAGCCGTCGCGCGCGGCGAGCGCGGCGACGGTGGATTCGGCGAAATAGCGGCGGCCGTCGTGAGCGCCGCCCTGGGAGAATGGCAAGTAGGCGCGGGCCACGCCGTGCGCGCTCGCGTTCGCGGAGCACCACGCGAGCGTCGCTCGGCGAACAGGAATGTCCTTGTAGTCGAGGACGCCGCGCGGCCCGAAGGTGGGGGTGGAGAACGCGCGCCGTGTCGGCGAGTCGCGGTGGACGATGCCGCGTGCGATGCGACCCTCGGGCGAGTCGGCGTGCAAGACCGCGCGGAGCGCGAAGAAGACGCGGTGTGCGTTGCTCGGTGGGTAGAGCGTGGCGACGCGATCGTCGAGCGCGGCCGGCGACCCGAGGTAGACGTCCGAGCCGAGCGGCTCGAAGAGCTCGCGCCGCAGGAAGGGGCCGAGCGGCTCGCCGGCGATGCGCTCGAAGACCTCGCGCGCGAACAGCCCGAAGGTTACAGCGTGGTAACCCTGAGGGAAGTCGGCGGCGGGCCTCTGAGCCTCGAGGGCGGCGCGCACGAGGTCGGGCCGCTCGATGCAATCCGCGAGCGAGAGCTGCGTGTCGAGCCACGCGAGGCCGGCGCGGTGACCGAAGAGCTGGCGCGCGGTGATGTGGCCTTTGCCGGCCTGCGCGAACTGCGGCCACACCTCCGCGATGGGAGCGTCCCAATCGAGCTTGCCGCGATCGGCGAGGAGGGAGAGCGCCATCGCGGCGAACCCCTTCGTCACGGAGAAGACGACGATGCGCGTGTCGTGATCGAAGGGGCGGCCGGTCGCGGTGTCCGCGACGCCACCGGCGAGATCGACGACGAGCTTGCCGCGGTGAAATACAGTGAAGCCGGCGCCGATCTCCTGGCCGGTCGCGAGGTGGCGAGCGAAGCGGCGCGCGACGGGCTCGAAGCCATCGGCGTAGCTGCCGCGCGCGGGCCAGGGCGCGGGGTTCGCGAGGGCGGTCGGGGCCGCGGCGGGCGCTGCGGCGCGCGTGCTCTCGACCCGCGCGACGTGTCCGGCGACGAGGTCGCTGACCTCGTTGGCGCGCTCGAAGAGCAGGCCGTGGCCGACGTCGGGCAGCGTGACGAGGCGAGCGTTCGGGATGCGCGCGGCGATCGCGTCCGCGTGACGAGGTCGAACGAGCACGTCGCGCTCGGGTTTGATGACCAGCGTCGGAACTGACAAGTTTGTCAAACGCGGGAGGGCGTTGTGACGGAGCGCGGCCTGCACCTGACCGAGGACGACGGGTCGCGGCACCGGTCGCGCGAGCTGCGCCCCGAGGCGCGAAGCGAGGAGCGCCGGATCGGCGGTGCGCAGGAACTCCTCGGTGTAGAGGAGGCGCTGCGTCGCGTGCGTGCGCGTCGCGAGGCCGCCGAAGATCGCCTGCGCCATGAGGAGGACGCCGTCGCCGGGAGGGAACTTGTCACGGAGCGCGCCGCCGCCGAAGGTCGCGAGCAGCGTGAGGCTCTCGGCGCGATGAGGCGCGGTGAGGACGAGCTCCTGCGCGACCATACCGCCCATCGAGACGCCGACGACGTGCGCCGTGCGCCAGCCGAGGGCGTCGAGCACGGTGACCGCGTCGCCCGCCATGTCGCGGATGCGGAACGGGAACGCGCGGCGCTCGCTGTCGCCGACGCCCGCGTGATCGAACCATGCGACCTGATGGGTCGCGCGGAGCCGCTCGATCTGCGGGCGCCAGATCTCGCCGCGCATCCCGAGGCCCATGATGAGCAGCACGCGTGGACCCGAGGCGCCCGCGAGGTAGTAGCTGACCGCGGGCGCGCCGTGGGTGAAGCCTTGTTGGTCGAACGCGATCGGGGAGCTCGCAGCCGCGGTCATGAGACAGCCTATACCGCACCGCTGCTCGGGTCGCGGGGTCGGGTCGGGGGTCGGCGAATCGTGACCGGCATCGCGAGCTCGTCCGAGAGCTCGCGCACGCGGCGATGCTCGGGGATGTTGTCGAGGTACGTGGTGCGGAGCGTGGGATCGCTGATGCGCGCCGCGGCCGCGTTCAGACGCTCGGCGAGCGCCGCGAGCTCGTGGGTCACGTCGGCGCCGCGCGCGAGCCCGACCTCGATCGCGGCGAGGGGGATCGCGAGCGCGCCCTCCTCGGCGTTGGCGTGAGCGTTCGCGCCGCGCACGGCCTCGTCGGCGAGGGCCGCGGCGCGCGGGAGATCACCGCGGGCGAGCGCGATGAGCGCGAGCTTCGCGAGGTTGTCCCAGCGCGTGCTCGTCGTCTCCTCGAGGGTCATCGAGAGCTCGAACTCGGCCTGCGCGGCGTCGAGCTCGCCGCGCTCGAGCAGCGCGATCCCGAGATATCGCCTGCAAAATGCCTCACCGATGAGATCGTGATCCCGCATCGCGCGCTCGAGACACGAGCGCTGCAGGGCGATCCCGGCGTCGGCCTGACCATCGCGCACGAGCGCGAACGCGAGGTTGTGCTCGATGAGGCGGATGAGCCCGTCGAGCGAGAGGGCCTCGGCCTCGAGGAGAGCGTCACGCAGGACGGCGACCGCGCGCGCGTACGCGCCGAGCGACATGAGGTCGTAGCCGACGTCCATCCGCGAGAGGCACGCTTGGCGGACGTCGCCCGCTTCTTGGCAGCGCGCGAGGGCCTCGGTGTCGAAGCCGACGCAGGCGCCGATATCGCCGGCGAACATGGCCTGCCACGAGCGCGCGCGGAGCACGTACGCGAGGACGCCGGGATCGCCAGGGTAGTCACGGAGCGCGGCGTCGCCGATGAGGCGCATGGCCTCCTCACCGAGCGAGCTCGCACCCTTGCGGTAACAAATCGGTAAGAAAGCGGGGAGCAAGCGAACGGGCACGCGCAAGTTCGGATCGGCCCGGAGCGCTTCGATGATGCGCACGACGACGCCCAAGACCTCGGGGTCGTCGCGACGCGCGAGCGCTTGGGCGTACGCGGCGGCCACGTCGGCCCAGCGCTGCGAGCCCTGCGCGAACGTCGCGACGGCCTCGGCCCCGGCGATCGCCGCGCGCTCGATGTCGCCAACCCAGGCCGCGGCCTCGGTGACGAGCGCGAGGAGCTCCGCGCGTCGCTCGCCGGTGACCCCGCGCGCGAGGGCGTGCTCGGCCCACGCGATCGCGCGCGTCGCGTCGTTGCGGTGGTACGCGGAGAACGCCGCGCGCCCCCACTCGACCGCGGCGAGCGTCACGTCGCCGGCCTCCTCGAGGTGGCGCGCGAGCACCGCGTGATCGGCCTCACCCATCGACGCGAGCCACGCGGCCGCGAGCCGATGCCCGCGCAGCCGATCCTCGGGCGTGAGCATCGCGTACGCGGCGTCGCGCAGGAGGCCATGGCGAAAGGTGAGCTCGAGCTCGCCCGCGAACCGCGTCGTGCGCCGCATCGAGACGAGATCCTGTTCGACGAGCGCGATGAGCCACGTGTCGAGCTCCGTGGCGTCGGCCGCGAGGTGCGCAACGCCGCCGCGCCAGAAGGTCTCACCGAAGACGCTGGCCGCGCGCAGGATGCGGCGAGCCTCGGGATCGAGCCGCAGGATGCGAGCCTCGAGCGACGCGAGCACCGACGACGGCGCGGCCGCGAGCGTCACGCGCTGCTCGAGCGCCGCGGTCGCGAGCTCCTGCAAGAAGAGCGGGTTGCCCTCACCCTGCGCGACGAGCCGCTCCAGGGCCTCGGCCGGAGCGGAGTCGCCGAGGACCGCGCGGACCAAGGCCTCCGACGCGCGCCGCGGGATCGCCGCGAGCTGCACGCGATCGAAGCTAACGTCGTGAAAGATACCGGCGTGGCGCTCGTCGATCTCAGGCCGCGCGAAGCCGACGATCGAGACCGCCCGACCGCGCGCTCGGCGCAGATACTTGGTGATCAAACGAATCGACGGGTCGTCGGCCCACTGGAGATCGTCGACGAGGAGCACGAGCCCGCCCGCGCGATCGGCCATCGCGTCGAGCACCTGACCGAACGCTGCGCCGAGGCGATCCTCGAGCAGCTGCGGATCGCGACGCGCGGCCGCGACCTCGAACGTGGGCGCGTCGGCCGGCAGCGGGAGATCGGCGAGCATCGCGACGAAGGCCGTGACGCGCGGCCGCTCCGACGGAGGCACGAGGTGCGCGAGCGCCGCGCCGAGGAGCGCGGTCTGCTCCTCGACGGGGATGCCGGGCACGACCACGAGCGCGCGGCGCACGAGCTGACCGACCAACGAGAGCGGCGCATCCTTGCGAAGGATTTCGGCGGTGGCGTCGACGACCGCGGGCGGCGCGTCCTCGCCCTCGAGCTCGACGTAGAGCTCGCGGAGGAGCCGTGATTTGCCTGCGCCCGGCTCTGCGACGACGAGCGCCGCGCGGACCTCGCGACGCGCTCGCGAGGCGGCGACGGTCTTTTGGAGCGCCGCGAGCTCGTGATCGCGACCGACGAACGGCAGGTAGGGGCTCGGCGTGTCCCCCACCGGACGCGCACGCATGAGGCGGATCTCCGAGCCGGCGCGCGCAAAGACGAACCGATCGCGAAGGACGCCGCGCGCGACCTCGTCGGCGAGCGCGACACCAGGGTTTGCGGCGAGCGAGCACGCGCGCTCGACGAGCACTCCGTCGGGTCGACCGGTCGCGCTCGAGGGACCGACGACGAGCCCGAGCGCGAGGGCCGGATCGGCCTCGATCGCCTCGAGGGCGAGCGTCGCGGCGCGCGCGCCGAGCTCGGAGAGCGACTCACCCGAGGTGAACACGAGGAGCGCCGCGCCCGCGCCGGCGTGGTGAAACGCAGCCCCGAAGCGCGCCGCGAAGCTCGGGAGGAAGACGCCGCGCATGCGCACGGTCGAGCTCTTCGACGCGGGCGTCGTGGGCGCGGCCGCCGCGACGATCACCGCCATGCGACGCTCTTCACCCGAGACGCTGCGATGATCGGCGCGGACGCGCTGCGCGAAGCTCGCGCCGATGCGCGCGAGCTCGTCGGCGACGGCGCGCACCGCGGCAGGGCGACGCGCGGGATCGCGGGCGAGCATCGAGGCCGCGAGCGCGTCGAGCTCGGGCGGGACGCCGCAAGCGCGGCTCGAGAGGCGCGGAGCCTCCGACAAAAGAACCTCGGCGACGACCGACATCGGCGTCGGACCGACGAACGGCGGGTGGCCTGCGACGAGGTGAAAGAGAAGGCAGCCGAGCCCGTAGACGTCGACGCGCGCGTCGGCCGCGCGCTCGCCGCGGATCTGCTCGGGCGCCATGTACCCGGGTGTTCCCACGGTCATGCCGGCGAGCGTGATGGTCTGCCGAGCCGTCGCGAGCGCGGCGATCCCGAAGTCGATGAGCACGGGCTGGGTCACGTCGCCGCCGCGAAGGATCACGTTCGCGGGCTTGATGTCGCGGTGGACGATGCCACGCGCGTGCGCCGCCGCGAGCGCGTCGGCGAGCGCGCCGACGACGCCTGTCGCCTCGCGGAGCGCGAGCGCGCCCGCCCCGAGCTTCGCCAGCAAATCGACGCCGTCGAGCCACTCGAGCGCGAGGTACGCGCCGCTCTCGCCGATCGAACCCGACGCGACGAAGCCGACGACGCGCGGGTGGCGGAGCTCCCCGAGGATCTCGGCCTCCTGCTGAAAACGCTCGCGAGCCTCGCTCGAGTCGAAGGACCGCACGAGCTTGAGCGCGACGACGCCGTTCGTCGCAAGGTCCGCCGCCTTGAAGACCGTGCCCATCCCACCGGCGGCGACGCGCTCGAGGATGCGGAAGCGACCGCCCACGATCGAGCCGGTAATCCACTCGCGCGAGCCGCGCTCCGCGGTCGACTGACCCATCGCGCCGATCATCGGATGTTCTGGTCACGCGGGACAGCGAATCGGGGGGCGATATGCTCGCTCGGGTGTGCGGCCGCTTCACGCTCACGACGCCGAGCTACGACGACCTCGCGGATGCGCTCGGGGCGGCGCCTGATCCGGGCGGCTCGGTCGCGTATCGACCGCGCTACAACATCGCGCCGACGGATCTCTCGTGGGTGCTGCGCAACCGCCCGCCGGGCGCGGCGCGGGCTCGCGTGCGTGAGCTCGTCGCGGCGCGCTGGGGGTTCGTCCCGCACGACGCGTCGACCAAGCGGCAGTTCGGCATGCCGATCAACGCGCGCGCCGAGTCCGTGCGGGCGTGGTCGCTCTTCCGCGGCGCGTTTGCAACGCAGCGGTGCGCGGTTCCCTCCACGGGGTTCTTCGAGTGGATCAAAGAGGGAAAGGCCAAGCACCCAGTCTGGTTCAAGCCAGAAGCTCGCGAGCTCCTCCTCTTCGCCGGGCTCTGGGACGACTGGATCGATCCGACGACCGGTGAGGCGCTGCGCTCCTTCGTCGTGATCACGACGCGCGCGAACGAGCTCGTCGCGAAGGTGCACGATCGCATGCCCGTCATCCTCGAAGACGACAGCGCGCTCGAGGCCTGGCTCGGCGACGACCCGACCGCGGCGGCGACGACGCTCCGCCCCGCGGGCGCCGGCGTGCTGCGCGCAGTGCCCGTCAGCGATCGCGTGAACTCGGTGAAGAACGACGACCCCGCGTGCCTCGCGCCGCCCGCGCGAGAGCCTGCCGCGCCGCTCACGCTCCTCGACGTCGGAGAGGCCGCTCCTCGCAAGGGGCGCGCGCGTCGCTGACGTCGCCTCCTCGCACGCGACATTGTAGGGTCCGCGCATGACGCACCTCGAGGACAACGACTGGCTCGTCATCCGCGGCGCGCGCGAGCACAACCTGGTCATCGACGAGCTGCGCATCCCGAAGAACGCGCTCGTGGTGTTCAGCGGCGTGTCCGGGTCGGGCAAGTCGTCGCTCGCCTTCGACACGATCTACGCCGAGGGACAGCGTCGCTACGTCGAGTCGCTGAGCACCTACGCGCGGCAGTTCCTCGGGCAGCTCGAGAAGCCGAAGTACGAGCACATCCGCGGCCTCTGCCCGACGGTCGCGATCGAGCAAAAGACGGCGTCGAGCAACCCGCGCTCGACGGTGGGCACGGTCACCGAGATCTACGATTACCTGCGCGTGCTCTTCGCGCGGGTCGGCGAGCAGCGTTGCCCGAAGTGCGGGGGCCCCGTCACCGGCACGAGCGCCGCGGAGATCGTCGGTGAGCTCGGCGCGCTCCCGCAGGGCACGCGCGTCGTGCTGTATGCGCCCGTCGTCGAGCACCGCAAGGGTGAGTTCCGCGAGGTGTTCGAGTCGCTGCGGCAGTCCGGCTTCTCGCGCGTGAGGGTCGACGGGAAAGTCAGCTCGCTTGACGAAATGACGAGCCTCGACAAGAAGCGCAAGCACTCGATCGAGGTCGTCGTCGACCGCATGGCCATCGCCACGGACACGGGGCCGCGCCTCACCGACAGCGTCGAGACCGCGCTCCGCACCGGGCAGGGCAAGCTCGTCGTCGACGTCGAGGGCGACGCGCCGCGCGCGTTCAGCGAGCTGCGCGCGTGCCCGAAATGCAGCCTCTCGCTGCCCGAGCTCACGCCGCAGGCGCTCTCGTACAACTCGCCGCTCGGGATGTGCCCCGACTGCCACGGCCTCGGGACGAAGCTCGAGCCCGACGAGCGGCTCGTCGTGCCCGACCCGTCGCTGTCGATCGACGGCGGCGCGATCGAGCCGTGGAGGAACGTCGCTGAAAACACGGGCTGGACGAGCCGCATCGTGACCGCGCTCTGCGACGACCTCGGCGTCGATCGCAGCGTGCCGTGGAAGAAGCTGCCGCAGAAGAAGCGCGAGCTCCTCATGCACGGCGCTGGCGATCGCCGCATCCAGGTCGAGTGGACGGGCAAGCATTCGAAGGGCGCGTGGGCCATGCGCTGGGAGGGGCTCTTGCCTCAGCTGATGCGGCGCTACGAAGCGACGCAGAGCGAGGGCATGCGCGACAAATATCGCAAGTACTTGCACGAGACCGCGTGCAGCGCGTGTCAGGGGGCGCGCCTCCGACCCGAGGCTCGCGCCGTCCTCCTCGGCGGGCGCAGCTTGGTCGCGGTGCTCGGCATGACCATCCGCGAGGCTCACACCTATTTCACCGAGCTCGCGCTCACGGGCGTCCGTGCGGAGATCGCGCGCGAGCTCCTCAAAGAGATCCGCCATCGCCTCGGCTTCTTGCTCGACGTGGGCCTCGAGTATTTGACGCTCGAGCGCGCGACGGCGTCGCTCTCCGGCGGTGAGGCTCAGCGCATCCGTCTCGCAGCCCAGCTCGGGAGCGAGCTCTCGGGTGTGATGTACGTGCTCGACGAGCCCTCGATCGGGCTGCACCAGCGCGACAACCTGCGCCTCGTGCAGACGCTCACGCACCTGCGCGACCTCGGCAACACGGTCATCGTGGTCGAGCACGACGCGGACACCATCCACCGCGCCGATCACGTGGTCGACTTCGGGCCGGCCGCGGGCAAGCTCGGCGGCCGCGTGATCGCGGAGGGCACGCCGACCGAAATCCTCGCGAACGAGGCCTCGATCACGGGGCGCTTCCTCTCGGGGCACGACCGGATCGAGGTGCCCACGGGTCGGCGCACACCGAAGGGGCGGCTCGTCGTGCGCGGCGCGCGCGAGAACAACCTGCGAAACATCGACGTCGAGATCCCGCTCGGTGTGATGTGCGCGGTGACCGGCGTGAGCGGCGCGGGCAAATCGAGCCTCGTCGGACAGATCCTCGAGCCCGCCCTCCGACAGAAGCTGATGGGCGCGCTCGAGTCACCCGGCGCCCACGACGCCCTCGAGGGCGTCGATACCTTGGACAAGGTTATCGTCATCGATCAGCAGCCGATCGGGCGAACGCCGCGTTCGAACCCAGCCACCTACTCGAAGCTCTTCGATCTGATCCGCGACGTCTTCGCCCAGACGAAGGAGGCGCGCGCCTACGGCTACAACGCGGGGCGCTTCTCCTTCAACGTGAAGGGCGGGCGCTGCGAGACCTGCGAGGGCGCGGGCGTCCGCTCGGTCGAGATGCACTTCTTGCCCGATGTCTTCGTGCGCTGCGAGACCTGCAAGGGCAAGCGCTACAACGACGCGACCTTGCGCGTGCTCTTCCGCGGCAAGAGCATCTACGACGTGCTCGACACGAGCGTGCGCGACGCGCTCTCGCTCTTCGAGAACGTGCCGCCGATCGCGCGCATCCTCGAGACGCTCGACGAGGTCGGCCTCGGGTACATCGCGCTCGGTCAGCCCGCGACGACGCTCTCGGGCGGCGAGGCTCAACGCGTGAAGCTCGCGCGCGAGCTCGCGCGACGCGACACCGGGCGCACGCTCTACATCCTCGACGAGCCGACGACCGGCCTGCATTTCGCCGACGTTCGCCAGCTGCTCGGCGTCCTCACGCGACTCGTCGACGCGGGCAACTCGGTGCTCGTCGTCGAGCACAACCTCGATGTCATCAAGATCGCGGACCACGTCATCGACCTCGGGCCCGAGGGCGGGAGCGGCGGCGGGCAGGTCGTCGCGGCTGGCACCCCCGAGGAGATCGCTTGCGTCGAGGCCTCGCACACTGGTCGCTATCTGCGCCCGCTCCTACCTCACTACCTCGAGCACGGCCGGCGCAGCGCGAGCCCAGCGCGACCCACGAAGAGCAAGCGCGCCCGCGCCGCGTCCACCGATCAGCCCTGACCCCGAGCCCCGAGCGAAACCGATGCTTCTCTACTTTTCCCCGACGTCGCCCTTCGTCCGCAAAGTCCTCGTGCTCGCCGACGAGGTCGGCCTCCGCGACGCGATCACGCTGCGCCCAGTCACGGTCGCGCCGACGAGCGGCGACTCGACCTTCGCGGCGCGCAACCCGCTCGGGAAGATCCCCGCGCTCGAGCTCGACGACGGCACGGTGCTCTACGACTCGCGTGTCATCTGCGAGTACCTCGACACGCTACACACGGGGCGTCGCATGGTCCCCGCGTCGGGGCCCGAGCGCTGGACCACGCTGCGCACGCAAGCGCTCGCCGACGGCGCGACCGACGCCGCGGTCCTCGTGCGGTACGAGACTCACCTGCGCCCCGAAGATCGGCGCTGGTCCGATTGGACCGAGGGCCAATGCCAGAAGATCATCCACGCCCTCGGGGCCCTCGACGCCGCAGCGGCCTCGTTCGGCGATCAGGTCGACCTCGGGCAGATCGCAGCGGCCTGTGCAGTCGGCTACCTGCTCTTTCGCGATCAGCTCGCGGGCTGTCCCTCCGGGCCGCGCACCGTGGAGTCCATCGCGCCGCGGCTGATGGCGTTCTTCAGGCGATTCAGCGAGCGCCCGAGCATGCTCGCCACGATGCCATCGGCGCCGCAGTGACCGCGCGCGAAACCTCACCTTGATGGGGGTGCCGTCAAGCGCTATCCACAAATGATGGCGCGCGCGATGACTCCAGCTCCCGACGGCGGCTCCGTCGAGACCTTGAGGGCGCTCCTTCGTGGCGCGGGGCTTCGCGCCACCGGCCCTCGCATCGCGGTCCTGCGGCAGCTCTCGATCGCGACCAGCCCCATCTCTCACAGCGAGGTCGCGAGCAGCCTCTCGGGTGAGGGGCTCGATCGCGCGACGGTCTATCGCAACCTCATGGATTTGACCGACGCGGGCCTCGCGCGGCGCACCGATCTCGGCGACCACACCTGGCGCTTCGAGCTCGTGCGCGAGCAGGCCGAGCACACGTCCGATGCGGGCGATCACCACGCGCACTTCATGTGCAACACCTGCGGCGACGTCGTCTGCTTGCCCGAGGAGAGCGTGCAGATCGTCGTCGCCTCGCGATCGGTCCCGCCGCCGGAGCGCCAGCCCCAAACCTCGACCCCGGCGCGTCGCTCGATGCCGCGAGCGATCAAGCAGCGCGCCTTCGAGGTTCAGCTCAAGGGTCGCTGCGACCGCTGCACCTGAGCTACATCGAGCCCCAGACCTGCAGCGCAGCGAGCGTCTCGTCGTCGAGCTCGAGCGCTACGGGCGTCGTCAGCGAGCCCTCGACGCGAGCCTCATAAGCGGCGGCCGCGCGCAGCAGCACGCTCGAAATGAACGGGTTCGTCGGCCTGCGATCGAACGTGCAGAGCGGATCGAGCTCGAGGTTGCAGAGCGACGCGCGCCCCCCCGTGCGCTCGCGCAGCACCATCCAATCGAGCCGGACGGTGTGCGCGTCACCGAACAGCGCGACCTGCGGCTGCTCGGACGCGAGCGGGATCCCCGACGCGAGCTTCGACAGATCGCGGCCCCAGGATTTCGCGCTGCCCTCGATCCCCAAGCTCTGTGTGATCGTGCGCGTGACGTCCTCGACCTGCGTCGGCACGACGACGTGCCCGCCCTGATGCGCCGTGCCCGGGAACGACACGTAGAGCGGCAACGTGAGCGGGGCCTCGCTGAACGGCGGATCGTCCGCGAACAACGTCGAGAGCCCGTTCGAGAGATCGGCCGTCACGATGAGGAGCGTCTTGTCCTCGACGTTGGCGCTGCTGAGCGCGTCCTGCAGCGCGCCGAGCGAGCGATCCTGATCGGCTAGCGCGAGCTGGTAGAGCGCGCCGAGGCGAACTTGATCCTGATCGGAGAGGTCATCCTTCGCCTTCTTGCGACGCAGGGACGCGAGCTGTTGCGCCGCGCGCCGCGGCTGCACGTCACCCGTGTAGTTCTCGGGCGGCAGCGTGTCGTAGACCTTCTGCTGTAGGGCCCACGGCGGGTGCGCGCCCCGCGCGTGGATGACGAGCAGCACGCGGCTCTCCGGCGCGCGTGTCAGCGTCTCGGTGAGCCAGGTCGCGGCCTCTTTGACGACGTCTCGACCCTCGCCCGAGACCGGGCTGATCGAGACGAAATTCGAGACGCCGCGCGTGAAGCCGAACGGCTTGAAGGAGTGCGGAACGGCGGTGAAGATCGCTGTCTGCACGGCGGCGTCGCGCGCGCGGCTCATCAGCGTGTGCAGCGACGCGGGGAGCGCCGTGCCGTAGTCGGTGACCGTGTGGACGCGAGGCGGCAGGCCCGTCAGCAGCGTCGCGAAGTTCGCCGGGACGACGCTGCTCGGGGCGCGATGTCGCTCGAAGACCGTGGCGGTCGACGCGAGCTTGGTGAAGCGCTCGAGCTGCGGCGCGGGCCGCGCGGCGTACCCCGGGAGATCGTCTCGATCGATGCCCGCGAGATCGAGCACCACGACGACCTGCGCTGGTTTGACGCTGGACGGCTCGACGCTCGGGACCACGAGCTCCGGATCGCCGAAGAGGACGCGCCCGTTGGGTTTGTCGCTCGTCGCGCGAAGCTCGATCTCGACGAGCTTGCCGGCGAACGAGTCGAGCTTCGCCTCGACGTCGTGCCACACCGTGTCCTCACCGGTCATCACCTGATGAAGGAGCTTCACGTCGGGCTCGCCCTCGACGCGCGCGATGATGTCGGCCTCGGCCGGGCCGGTGCCTTGGCGACCGATCGCGAGGCGCAGTCGACCGTCGCGCGGCACTCGGATCGGACATCGAACAGAGCCGGGCAGCCGCATCGTGATGGCGCGATGGGGGACCGATCCTATGACAGCGTCATCGCGTCGCAGGTCGTCGAGCGTCGGGGGGCCGAACGTCGTCTTCAGCTCGTCGGGGAAGCCGAGGCGCACCCAGTCGACGTCCGCGACCGGGGCCTGCTGCTTCGCCGGTGCGGAGAATCGCAGGAGGAGCACGTGCTCACCGGCGTCGAAGGGTCGCTCGGTCGCGCCCGTCCCGACGATGCGCGGACCCTCACCCTTGAGCCGCGCGCTCCCGATGGGTTGGTCATCGATGAACATCCCCACGCTGCGCGCGATGCCCGGGTCGACGCGAGCCTCGACGAAGACCGGGTGGGGCTCGCGCAGCGTGAACCACACCTCGAGCGAGCGATCCTCGACGACGGTCCACGTCGCGCCCTCGCGCTCGGTGGCGCGCAGCTCGTTGGCGTGGTCCCCCTTGGCGAAGGCTCGACCGCGCGTCATCTCCGTCCCGAGATCCACGAACGCGCCCCGATGCTCGACGTCGCACGTCGGCAGGAGGTCGACGAAGTTCGCGATCACCCGATCGACGATCGGGCCGTCGCCGAACCCGGGTGGCTTGGCCGAGCCGTTCGTTTGGCCCGCGGGAGCGTCGGCGTCACCACCACCGCCACACGCCGCCGCCAACGCGACGCCGAGGCAGAGCGCTGCCGCGACGATCCTTCGTTGGAGGGCGGGCCTCATGGGGCCTCTATGTCACGGGGGAATTGACAGAGGCCACCCTTTTTCGCCCTGAATCAGCGCTGCCACGGGGGCGCGAGGCGCAGGCGGACGAGCTTGCCTTCCTTCACGGTGACCGAGCGCGAGCGCTCCTCGCCTCGCGTCTTCACCTTCACCTCGTACGCTTCCTTGCGAGCCTTCAGCGGGAGCGACACGACAGGCCCCGATCCGACGGGCTTTCCGTCGACGTAGACCGTGTCGCTCTTGCCCGCGACGATCTCCAAGAGGCCGAGGCCCTTCTTCAGCTTCTCACCCTCGCGGAGCGGGAGCTCCTCGGGGGCCTGATCATCCGTGCGTGAGAGCGAGGGCTCGCTCTTGGTGACAGGAATGTCAGCCGATGGCAGCGGGTTGAGCGCGTCCTCCGGGACCTGCCCCGAGGGTGCGCTCGCGCCGACCTGGCTCGAGCCCATGCTCGCCATCAGCGCGCTCTCGCTCGCGAGCGAGCGCTCGCGGGACCAACGCGCCCACAGCGCAAACCCGAGACCGGCGACCGCGAACGCGACCCAGTAGAAGACGCGGCGATCGCGCTTCGGCGGCGGCGCGAGGTGATTCAGGAACGCGGAGGGCAGCACGAACTTCGGCGTCGGCGTCGCCTCGTGTGCCTTCGGCTCCTTCTCGGCGCGAGGCGCGACCGGCGCAGGCACGGGGCTCTTCTTGACGTTCTTCGGCTTCGGGGTCGGCGTCGGCTTCGCGGGCTCGAGCACCGGCGGCGGGTGCAGCGAACCGAGCGTGAGCATCGGCTTGAGGCCTGGCGGGGGCGGCAAGCTGCTCGGCGTCGGGGTCACGTCGCGCGCGGCCGCGGGCTCCGCAGCTCGCGAACGAACAGGCTCCGGCATCGGCGAGAGCGTGAGCACCGGGAGCGGCGCGACAGGCTTGGGCGGCGCAGTCTGCGTCTGGGTTTGTGCAGCAGGCGGAGCGATTTCCGAGCGCGACTCGAGCGCAGGCGAGGCCGCGATCGAGGCCGGCGCGGGCGTGCGCGGTCGCGGCCCCGACGAGGGCTGCGGAGACTCGTCGTCGCTCGTGAGGTTGGTCCCGTCGTTGAACCACGGATCGTCGAGCGAGTCGGGCTTCGAGCCGGGCGCGACCTCGGCGAGGAGAGCCTCGGCCGAGAGCAGCGCGGTCGGCTCGCTCGGCAGCGTGCCCGAGAGCGGCGCGCTGTTGCCGGCGGCGTCGATCACGGGGCCCGCAGGGAGGATGAGCGGAGCCGGCGCCGCGACCTGCGAAGAGCCGAGCACGAGCCTCATCAGATCCGACGGCGCTGGCATCGCGACGTCCATCGCGGGCGCGGCCGGAGGCGGGAGCGCCGCGGTCGTCGTGAGCACGGGCAGCGACGCGATCGGCTCGGCCGCGCGCTCGCCTCGCAAGAGCGCGAGCTCCTGCGTGGTCGCGCTCGGGAGCCGATCTTCACCAGCGCCGTCGATGACCTGCACGATCGCGCCGTGCGACGCGACGTCGACCAACACGTCCTCGACGAGCCGCGCCGAGGCCTCGCCTGCGGTCACGAGATCGCGCGGGCAGCGACCCGCAGCGATCCCCGAGAGCACGACGCGCGCGCTCTCGGGCGTCGCGCCCCAGTATCCTTGAACTGCGTCTTCATCGACCTCGACGCGCTGCACGCGCATCAGGTTCGCTCCCGTGAGGAGCCGCTGAGCCGCGCGAGCGCTCGCGATGACCGGCATGAGCTGCTCCTCGAGCGTGCCGTCGAGCTCGGCGCGCACGGGCCCGACCTCGGCGTCCTCACGCGGGGCCGCGACCGCGAAGCGACCGTCTCCAGCGCCGAGCAGCGCGGCCATCACCGACGGGCCGCGTTCGAATGCACCCGAGACGCTGGTCCTCGTCGCGCGCACCGGACGACCGGCGCGGATCTCGACCTCGTAGAGGAACGACGCGTCTCGCACGGTGACGGTCGCGTCCTGACGATGCCGGCAAACGAGCCGCAATAGCGTGAACGTCGTCAAACCATCGAGCCGCCCGCGGACCTCGCCGCGCGCGACGATGCGCTGGGTGACACGCGCGCGCTGCCGCACGAGCTCACGCACGCGCTGCACGATCGCGCCCGCGCTCGCCTCCTTGCGCAGGTAGCCGTCGGCGTCCGCGCCGAGCTCGCGCACCCGCTGGAGCAGATCCTCTTTCCACGAGAGCAAGATGATCGGCACGTCGCGCAGGATGACGTCGCGACGCAGGCTGCGGCTCAGCGAGAAGCCGTCGAGCCGCGGCATCAGGATGTCGCTGATCACCAAGTCGGGTTGGCAGTGCTTCGCGATCTCGAGCGCGCGCTCGCCGTCGCGCGCCTCGTAGACCGAGACGCCCGCGGTCTTCAGCACGCCCGCGAGGAACCAGCTCACCGCCGCGTCGTCGTCCGCGACCACGACGCGCATCTTGTCGAGCGGGATGTCTTGCTCGGCCCGCGCCGAGCGACCCGTCGAGCGCCGGCTCGAGACGCCGGTCGCGACCTCGGTCGCCTCGAGCCAGGGCGCGAGCGGCACGGCTCCTTCGGGGCCGCCGTTCGCGAACCGCACCTGTCCGTGCGTCTTGATCGTGACGACGTCGCGGATGCGCGCGACCGCGCCCCAGAGCGCCGCGAGCACCTCGGTCCCGTCGCCGAGCTTCACCATCATGCCGCGCTCGCGTGCCTCGAGCGTGTCGCAGAGACCGCGACGCAGCTCCTCGGCCAAGCGAGCCCCGAGCTGATCGAGGTTCAACTCACCGAGCGGCTCGCGCGTGACCTCGCGCCTCACGTACGTCGCGACCGCGCTCGCGCAGGCGCGGCGCAGCTCACCGGGAGACACCGGCTTCGGGAGGATCTTCGCGACGCCGAGCGCGAGCAGCGGGCCCGCGTCGTCGGTGCGCGCGAGCTTCGTGCAGACGATCACCGGGATCGCGTCGGTGAGCGCGTCGCCGAGCAACACCTCGATCACGCCGCGCGCCTCGGGCAGATCGCCGTCGATCACCGCGACGTCGGGCGCGAGCGCCTTCGCGAGATCGAGCGCGACCCCGAGATCGCTCGTGCGCTCTACCTCGAAGGCCTGCCCGTCGTCGTCGCTCACGCGCCCGCTCGGCAGAACCAGCGCGTCCGCCAGCGTGCCTCCGCCCATCACGAGCACGCTGATCGGCGTGCTCGATGGCGAGACCTCTCCCACGCGGGTTCGTGTGTCACGCGTGCCGATCGCAGGCCGCGCCGAGTCCGGCTCTTCGGTCTGCGCCCACGCGAGCGTCGTCATCCGACCGATGAGGTCGTGCGCGACGCCGAAGTCCGCGTCCTCGAGCTCGCCTCGTTGAGCGGCCTCTTCGAGCCGGTCCTCGAGGATCTTGAGCTCGTCCCCGAGCTGCTTGAAGCGGAGGAGCTTCGCGGCCGCACCGAGCGCGTGCACGCGTCGGCGCAGCTCGTCCCGCGCTCGCTTCGACGTCGGGTCGGCGCGGAGCGCATCGAGCGTCGCGCGCATCTCCGCGCGTCTCTTTCCGAGCGTCGCGACGAAGTCCGCGCGCGCTCCTCCGAGCCGCTCCTTGCCAAGGCTGGTGCTGCGTTCGCTCGAAGTTTGCGGATCTCTCTCAGCCGCGCTCGATACGCCCATGCGTCGGCGGCTAACATGGTCCTCTCCGCCGAGCCCAATTTGTGGCTGCTCGAAGCGAGGCTGCCTCGAACAACTCGCGCATCGAGCGCGCCTGAACGGTCAGGCCGGGCGTCTCTGTCGGACGCGCCTCTTCGCTTTCGGGCCGAGGCGTGTCGCTTGTCGGACGGGCGCTCTCGCTTGTCGGACGAGGGCCCTCGTCTGACGGGCGCCAACTCCATGAAAATCCGCGTTGTTTCGACCGTCCCAGCGCGGCTTGTCGGGCCGCCGAGCGCGCTTGCAGTGCTGCCGACTGGAGCTCACAGGCTAGTCGACGGGGGCGAACGCGATTTGCAGGACTTTTCCAGGGATCTCCACCATCCGACAAGCATCTCGCCTCGTCCGGCAAGCCTTCTGCCGCGTCCGGCAAGTCTTCGCGCGCGTCCGACAACACTGAAGCCCCGTGACGATCGCTCTACGCGAGGAACGGAGGTGCGACCTCGGCGTGCCGCAGGTGAAGCACGCTAGCCTCGGGCGATGTCTTCGAACGCGTGGATTCAACTCTCCGTGCGCCTGCCCGAAGACGCCGTGCCGACGGCGCGACGGAGCTCTTCGCGCAGATCGAGGGCGACGCCGGGCCCGACGTGAGCACCGACCAGCTGCTCTGGAACGTCTGCCAAGCACCCGAGGACGACGAGCCGCGGCGCGCGCTGGCCGCCGCGATCGAGGCGCGCAACCCGACGCTCGCGCGCTTCATCACCCTCGGGCTCGAGATCGCGAGCCATCGGCGCCGCGGGCACGAACCCCCCGAGGCGCTCGTCGCGGAGTCGCGCGCGATCGAGGCCGAGCACGGGGCGATCTGGAACGGTCCGCAGGAGCGGCTCGTGAAGCAGCGGATCTTCCGGCGCGGGTTCGTCGAGGAGGTCATGGTCGAGCCCGACCAGCTCGCGAAGCTGATCTCCTACGCGCACGGCCAGCTCCCGCTCCTCGATCTCGCGCTGCTCCCCAGCGCCCACGGGCGGATCAAAGAGCTGCTCTTCTCCGGCAAGCTCGAGCGGCTCCGCTCGCTGCGCCTGCGCGCGCAGGGGCTCGACGACGACGACGCCGAGGCGCTCGCGGCGTGCACCTCCCTCGCGGGCCTGCGCGCGCTGGACCTCGAGGGCAACGACATCGGGATGCGCGGCCTGCGCGCGATCGCGACGGCGTTCCGCAAGCTCCGGTGGCTCGGGTTCGGAGCCAACGCGATCGAAGCGCCGCAAGCCCCCATCGACGCGCCGGAGGCAGGGCCGTCCGACACTGGGCGACGCCTGCTGGCCGAGCTCGGGCCGCTGCCGTGGATCGAGTCGCCCCTCGTCGGTCCAACCGGCGGGGCGCCGTACCCCGAGCAGCTCTGAGGACGACGCATGACGCTTCTCTCTTGTGTGCTGGTGCTGCTGTGGTTCGCGCGTCGTCGCGATCGGCTCGGCTGGCTCCCCGCTCCAGTCCTCGCCGCGTGCGCGGCGCTCGTCGTGTCGGCTTGTCCGATGACGGCCCACGCCATGCCGACCCGCACCGGCTGGGTGACCGACGAGGCGCACGCGCTCCCGCCAGAGACCCTTCAGGACCTCGATCGCGAGCTGGCCGAGTTCGCCGAGCGCACGTCGTTCGAGGTCGCGGTGGTCACCGTCCGCTCGCTCGAGGGCAAGTCGCTCGAGGACTTCAGCCTCGAGCTCGCCAAGGGCTGGGAGCTCGGTGAGGCCGGGGCTGACAACGGCGTGCTGCTGCTCGTCGTGATCGACGATCACAAGATGAGGATCGAGACCGGCAAGGGGATCGGGGATCGGCTGACCGACCTCGAGGCCCGCGACATCCTCGACTCGGTCATGCGACCGAAGCTCCGCGCGGGGGACACGGCTGGCGCGCTGCAGGAAGGCGCGCGGGCGGTGATGAAGAAGCTCGATCGCTCACCGCAGCAGGTCGCCGCCGAGACCCACCGGCCCTGGTGGCACTGGGCGCTCGGGATCTTCGGACTCCTCGCGGTCTTGCGCCTCGCGGTCGAGCTCCACGTCCCGCTCGCCAAGCGCTGGAGGGAGCGCGTCGAGCGCAAGCGGAAGATCGCATCCGACCTCGCCGAGGCCGAGGAGGCGCAGCCGCCGCAGCGGGACTTCGACGAGCTCCTCGCGGCGTTCGAGGCGCAGCCTTGGGCGTCCAGACCCATCCTGGCTGGCGTCCCCGAGGGCTATGCGCGCGCCTTCGCCAAGCACACCGAGGCTCACCAGAACGCGGCCCGCGCCGTGCGCACGGGGGAGACCGAGGATCCCGCGCGTCAGGCCGCGGAGGCACGCACCAAGGCGAGACTCGCGCGCGAGGTCCTCGTTCACATCAAAACGATGCTCGGCGACGGCCGCCAGGCGCGCATCCGCGAGGCCTTCTCCTCACTCGATGAGGCCCACGCGCTGATCGCGCAGCTCGACGAGCAGAAGATCGCGCACGACGCCGCGGAGCCGCTGTCCGCGGCGGAGGAGCTCATCACAGACGGCTTCCGGATCGCGGCGGACGCTCACTACCTCATCAACGCCTCGCGCGTCCTCGACACGCTCATCGACACTCTCCGCGGCCACCTGGAAGCGATGGCGGGGCAGCACGACGCGCTCTCTTCGCTGGCACACTCGCTCGACGGCGCCGAGGCCCCCATCAAGCGAGGAGAGGCCGTGTTTCGACAGTTCCGCAGCGACTTCCCCGCCGAGACGGACGGCGAGTCACCCGCTGCCATCCTCGCCGAGGCGCGCGCCGCGCTCGTGAAGGCCCGCGCGTCGGAAGGGATCCGCAGCAGCGAGGCCATCACCCGCGTCAACGACGCCGCGCAGGAGGCCACGCGGCTCCTCACCCGCGCCCGCAGCGTGTCCGACCACGCGCCGCGGCTCGCCGTCGAGCGCGCCGCGCGCAAGCCCGTGCTCGCCAAGCGACTCGAAGAGCTCCGCGCGCTGCTCTTCCAACTCCGCCCGCTCGCGAATGCACCGAAGGACGCGATCACGACGGTCGCAGGGATCCTCCACGCAGCCGAGCGGCAGCAGGCCCTCGGCGATCAGGGAGACCTGGCCACCGCGCTGAAGGACACGCTCCGCGCAATCCAGATCGCCGAGGACGCCCGCACCTCCGCCACTGAGAGCACGTCCGACACGTGGTCGGGGGGCGGTGGCTGGTCGAGCTCCGACAGCAGCGCGTCGAGCAGCTACGACAGCAGCGGCTCGTCCAGCAGCAGCTACGACAGCGGCTCGTCGGGGAGCTATGACAGCGGGTCATCGAGCGGTGGCGGCGACTTCGGCGGCGGCGGCGCCTCGAGCGACTGGTGAGCGTCAGCCGCGCGCGAGGAGCTTCACCGTGTTCGACTCCCTGACTTCCCGGACGCTCTTTCGCCTCGATGAGGGCTACCGGCTCATGGCCGCGCTCGCGATGCCCGATCTCGCGCTCGTGGCAGGGCGCCAGGGGAAAACCAAATACGATCGACTGCCCGGTATCGTCTGGCATCGACACGGCAAGACCTCGCAGCTCGCGCCTCGCTCCGTGCTGTGGAGCGCCGCCTCGGTCGACTCGGGCGACCAGCGCTCGGTCGCGCTCCTGATCTCGGATCTCGAGCGATCGCCCGAGCGAAAGAGCGTCTCAGTGCGGATCCAGAGCGACGGCCTGTTTTGTACCGTCCTCACTCGAGAGTGCCTCGCGGACGATGGCGCGAGGATGGCGCTTCGGGCTCACCGAGGCAGCTTCTATCTCTCGGCGCTCGGTCCGCTGCTGCGCATCGACGAAAATGGCACGGTGCACGACCTCCCCAACTCGAGGGCGATCCACTCGTGCGGCGACGCGCTGCTCTCGTACGAGGACACCTCGCTCGTGCGTCGCGTCGATGGAGAGGCTCGCTGGTCGTGGTGCCCAGGACCGATGATGCACGTCGAGGCCGTCTCGCCCGCGCGCTCGGGCGGCCTGGTCGCCGTCGTCGCTCCGCTCCAGAGCCGCGACGACGAGGCCCAGCGGCTGCTCGTTCGGATCGATCCGGAGAGCGGGCGCGAGCTCGCGCGCGGCGCCGTCCTGGGAGCGCTCCACACGCGCGACGTCGGCGACGGCAAGCACCTGATCGGCCGGGAGCGCGACGGCGCGCTGCACGTCGTCGATCTCGACACCTTCTCCTCGAAGCCGATCGCCGCCCGCATCGGAGCGCCGCTGCTCGCGTGGGGCGCCGATCTCGGCTGGTATGCAGGCGGCGAGGGACGCGCCGCGTGGATCGAGGAGCGCAGCGTCCGCACCTGGAGCGCCTCGGAGGGCGTGGTCGAGCGCGCCACGCTCGGGCGCTCGATCTTCGGCGACGCGCGCCCGCCCGCGGCGCTGTTCCTCGCCGCAGGCCACGTCGTTTGGGCCGAGGGCTCGAAGGTCCGGGCCGTGGAGCTGCCGCGCCCGCTCGAGCCCGCTCCGTCGACGCCCTGGCAAAAGCCAAAGGCCCTCGCACGCTGGAAGGAGCGCTGGGAGCTCGCGGCGATCCCGAGCGAGCTCCGCTCCGTGCTCGAGGCGCTCCGCGATGGCAACGCTGAGGTGGCTGCGACGCGCGCCGCCGCCGCTCCTGCGATCTGGCGGGCGCTGCTCGACGACGAGGTGAGGGCCCTCGAGGCCGCGAACCCGTCGCTCGCCACCTCGGTGCGCGCCGCGCGCGCGGGCCAACCTGGCTGGGACGACAATCGCTGCGAACGCTGTGACCGCCCGACGCTCCTGCCGCTCGACAGCGAGATGTTGAACGGCAACCTGTCGACCGGCGCGTCGGATTGCGAGGTCAGGTGGCGCTATCGCTGCAGCTCCTGCGGCAACGAGACGACGCACATCCATTGAACGAGCCTACGCGAGCGCTGACATCTTTGTAAGCGTCTCTTCGAGCTGATCGAAGGTCTCGCCCACGCCGCTGGTGCTGCCCGACGCGATCGCCTCGTCGAGCGCGGCCTTCGACGGGTAGAGGTCGCGCATCGTGAGCAGCGTGCGCTCGCCTTTCGCCTCGAAGGTCACCGTGCTCACGGCGCCGCCATCGGCGCCCTCTTCGTTGGTCCAGACGAGGCGCGAGTGCGGCGTGACCTCGAGGTATCGGCCGTAGAACGCCATCGGCTCGGGCGCGGCCGGATGGCTGAAGACGAGCTTGTAGCGACCGCCGACGCGCACCTCCATCTCGCACGCGACGAGCGACAGCCCGCACGACTTCGGCACCCACCACCGCGCGAAGAGCTCGGGCTTGGTCCACGCCTCGAACACGAGGCGCGGCGGCGCGTTGAACATCCGCGTGACGACGAGCTCCCGCTCGCTCGCGCGCTCTGCGGTCACCTCATTCTTGCTCGGCCCGCTCTTGGTGGAGCCGCCCTCACCGCTTGTCGAGTCCATCGCCCTTCTCCTTTTGCTTCAGCTCCTCGACGACCTGATCGAGCTCGTCGAAGCGCGCTTCCCACATCCGGCGGTATCGCTCGAGCCACGCCGTCTCCTCCGCGAGGCGGCGCGGGCCGAGCTTGCACGTGCGGACGCGCCCGACCTTCTCGGTCTTGACGAGCCCTGCCTGCTCGAGGACCCCGACGTGCTTCTTCATGCCCGTGAGGGTCATGCGAAAGCGATCGGCGAGCTCCGTGATCGACGCGTCACCGCGCCCCAGCTGCTCGAGCACGCCGCGTCGCGTGGCGTCCGAGAGCGCCGAAAACGAGGCGTCCAACCGAGCCGCGCTATACTGAACCATTCGGTTCAGTTTCTACCCGACGAGGCGCAAACCCGCAAGCTGCTATCGTGAGCGCCTTGTCTCGGCTGCTCTTGGCTGCTCTTTGCATCGGTGTCGCGGCCTGCGATGGCCCCGCGACGGCCTCGACCGACGCCCCGGCTCCATCGACCGCGGCTCCCTCGTCGACGGCAGCGTCCTCCACGGTCGTCCGCGACGTGTTGCCTGCGAGCTCTGCACCCGCTGGGAGTGCTGCAGCCCTCGGCTCGACCTCTGCTCCAGCTGCGACCTCGAGCTCAGCCGCAGCCGCGCCCTCCAGCACGGTCGCTCACGTCGGCTTCGTTGGCGATCTCTCCTTCAGCATGCACGTCGAGTCGTATCTGAACGGCTATCCGGCCGACCCTCCCGTCGAGGCTGGCTATCCGCTCACGCACGTCGCCGATCGTTTGAGGTCCTACGATTTCACCGTTGGAAACCTCGAGTGCGTGATGTCCGAGCGCGGGACGCCCCGCATCCCTCGACCTTTGACGTGCCCCGACAAGAGCGCGCAGGTCCTCTTGGACGCTGGCTTCGATCTCGTCTCGGTCGCGAACAACCACGTCCAGGACATGAGCGACGAGGGCTACGTCGACATGCTCCGGCGGCTCGATCGCATCGGGCTCCCGTACACCGGCCACTTGGTGAAGCCCGGCCAGGACCCACTCGTCGTGCGCGAGGTGAACGGCATCAAGATCGCCGTGCTCGGCTATTTCAACCGGCGAAAGACGCGCGCCCTCGACGACCTCGCGCGCGCCCGCAAGGTCGCGGACTTCGTCGTCGTGTTCCCGCATTGGGGCATCGACTTCGGCTTCGATCCGCTCGATCTGCAGCGCCGCTGGGCTCACGAGCTCATCGCCGCGGGCGCGGATCTCATCGTCGGCGCGCACTCCCACATCGTCCAAGAGGAGGAGCTCATCGACGGCAAGCTCGTCGCGTACAGCCTCGGCAACTTCGTCTTCTCCGGCATGTACAAGCCCGGCTCGCGCAGCGGCGCCATCCTCGAGGTCGACATCGGGCCCGGCGGCAAGCTCCTCGATCACCGCTATCAGCGCGTGTCGATCGACGAGCGCGGCGTCCCCCGTCTCGAGGGCGAGCCCACCGCTACGCCGCCGCTTCCGTCGCGCCCGCGCCGCGTCCCGCGCTCCGATTAATGTCGATTAAGAGGTCGCTCGCCAAGACGCGGCCACCCTTGCTTCATGACTTCTTCGTCGACGGATCGCACGGTTCCCTGGACGTTCGCGCTTCTGCCTCTCGCGCTCGCGAGCTTCGCTTGCGGGAGCGATGTCGTGTCTCCCCCCGAGCCGCCCGAGACGGGTGAGCTCTGCTACGCACCCGACGTCGACAGGCAACGCCCCGAGGTCTTGGGGCTCACCGTCGTCGGCGATCGCCTCTGGGTCGACCTCAACGTCGACGGCGCGATCCAGCCGCTCGTGCTCGAGGCGCTGGATGCCGAGCGCGTCGTCATCACCGCGACCCCGAGCGAGCTCTCCCGCGCCGCGCTCACGCGGACTTGGACACACGTCTCGGGCGGCACCTACGCGCGCTACGGCGAGCAAAATCGCGTCGATCTGGTCGTGGCCGACGACCCCGACGCGCCGCGGACCGCCGCGTCGATCTTCCTCGACAGCGAGGTCTCCTTCAACCGCGCGATTGGCGTCGTGGGCAGCACGCTCTTCCTCTGCGTGTCGAACACCGAGGGCTACGAGCGCCGCATGGTCTCGGTCGACGTCTCGGATCCCGACGCGCCCGGCCCCCTCACCGCGGTCGCCACGACCGCCTGCGCGAACGCCGTCTCGAGCCGCGCCGTCGGCAGCACGTGGATCGACTGGCAGTCGTACGTCGCCGACGGCATCACCGACACCGTCACCGTCTTCGATCTCGGGTCGCCCGCCGAGCGGCTCGTCGATTACTACGCCGACGAGGCCCACTTCTACGAATACGGCAGCCTCGAGGCTCTCACCGCCGGCGCGTCGGCCGTCGCGGGATGGTTCGATAACCTTGACGAAATGCTCCTCCTGCGTCGCACCGACGCGGGCTATGTCGTCCGCGAGTTCACGAGCGCGACGCGCTACGCAGCCATCGTGGGCAACGTCGCGTACGCGATCGAAGCGGGCGTCTCCGACGACCACGCGCGCGTCATCAGCTTCGATCTCGCGGACTCCGAGGGCCCGAAGCAGCGCCCCGACACCATCGAGCTCGACACCGACGACCTCGCGGGCGCGTCCATGGCGACGATCGCCGCGTGGGACGACGAGCACCTCTACCTCACGACCTTCGGCGGCGAGATCTTCGTCGCGCCGCGGAGCGGCTCCGCGAAGGTGAAGCCGCTCTCGCTCTACGCCCCCCCCGACGCGAGCTGCCCCGACTGATCGCTCAGAGGGCCTTCGCGACGCGGTCGCGCAGCTTCGCGCCGGCCGCGCGCGTGCCGAGCTCACCACCGACATCGCGCGTGCACTCGCGCGCGTCGAGCGCCTCGACCACGGCGTTCTCGATGATCCCCTCGAGCTTCGCGTGCCCGAGGTGCGTGAGCATCATGCCCGCCGTGAGGAACGCCGCGAACGGGTTCGCGAGGTCTTTCCCAGCGAGCGGCGGCGCCGAGCCGTGCACCGGCTCGAACATCGCGACGCGCGTCGGGTCGGCCGCGTGCAAGTTCGCGCTCGCCGCCATCCCGAGCCCACCCTGCAGCGCCGCGCCCAGGTCGGTCACGATGTCGCCGAACAGGTTGTTCGTGACGACCACCTCGAACTGCGTCGGGTCTTGGACGATGTACAAGCAAAGCGCGTCCACGTAGACGTGACGCGTCTCGATGCCGGGGAACTCCTTCGCCACCTCTTGGAAGGTGCGCAGCCAGAGCTCGTGCGCGAACCGCATGGCGTTCGACTTGTCCGCCATGCAGACCTTCGTCTTGCCGTTCGCCTTCGCCCAGGTGAACGCCGCGCGGATGATGCGCTCGACGCCCTTGCGGGTGTTGACGTCCTCGTTGATGCCGATCTCGTCGGGCGTGCCCTTCTTGAACTGCCCGCCGAAGTTCACGTAGACGCCCTCGGTGTTCTCGCGGAACACGACGAAGTTCACGTCCTTCGCGGTGCGATCGCGCAGCGGCACGAGCCTGTCGGCGAGCGCGCGCACGGGGCGCACGTTCGCGTAGAGGTCGTAGCCGAAGCGCATGCCGAACAGGATGTCGCGCGCGTGCTCGAGGTTCGGCACGCGCGGATCGCCGAGCGCGCCGAGCAAGACCGCGGCGCACTCGGCCTTGATGCGATCGGCGATCTCCTTGGGAAAGGTCGTCCCGTCGCGCAGGTATCGGTCCGCGCCGAGGTCGAGATCCCACAGCTCGAACCCGAGGTTTGCTCGCTCGCGCACGAGCTCCAAGAGGAGCCGCGCCTCGCGCACGACCTCGGGTCCGATGCCGTCGCCCCCCAGCGTCGCAATCAGCTTCTTCGTGGTCACGCTTGCTCCGGCGCGGCGCGCGCTCTCAGCCGAGGACCTTGTCGATCGAGACGTACTCGAGGCCGTGCGCGTCCGCGACGCCCTTGTAGGTCACGTGCCCGCCGTAGGTGTTGAGCCCGAGCAGCAGCGACCGATCGGCCTTCGACGCAGCGACCACGCCCTTGTTCGCGAGCGCGACCGCGTACGGCACTGTCGTGTTCGTGAGGGCCCACGTGCTCGTGTGCGAGACCGCGCCGGGCATGTTGGCCACGCAGTAGTGCACGACGCCGTCGATCTCGTACGTCGGGTTGTCGTGCGTCGTCGGGTGCACGGTCTCGATGCAACCACCCTGATCGACCGCGACGTCGACGACGACGCTGCCCTTCTCCATCTTGGAGATGAGCTCGCGCGTGACGAGGGTCGGGGCCTTCGCGCCGGTGACGAGCACCGCGCCGATGACGAGGTCCGCGCGCTGCACGACCTGCTCGATGTTCTCCGCGTTGGAGTAGAGCGTCTCGATCGCGCCGCCGAAGACGTCCTCGAGGTACGCCATCACGTCCGCGCGCACGTCGAGCACGATGACCTGCGCGCCCATGCCGACCGCGATCGTCGCGGCGTTCTTGCCGACGACGCCGCCGCCCAGGATCACCACGCGCCCGCGACGCGTGCCCGGCACGCCGCCGAGGAGCACGCCCTTGCCGCCGCGCTCCTTCTCGAGCCACGTCGCGCCGACCTGCACGGACATGCGGCCCGCGACCTCGCTCATCGGCTTGAGGAGCGGCAGCGTCCCGTCGGGCAGCTCGATCGTCTCGTACGCGACGCCCGCCACGCCCGACTTCACGAGCTGCTTGGTGAGCTCGGGCTCGGCCGCGAGGTGCAGGTACGTGTAGAGGATGAGGTCCTTGCGGAAGAAGCCGTACTCGGCAGCGAGCGGCTCCTTCACCTTCACGACCATCTCGGCGCCCCAGGCGTCGGCCGCGGTCGGCACGATGGTCGCACCCGCTCGAACGTAGGCCTCGTCCTTGATGCCGCTGCCGTCGCCGGCGCTCTTCTCGACGAGCACCTTGTGGCCGTGTCCCACGAGCGCGCGCACACCAGCGGGCGTCATACCGACGCGATACTCACGGGTCTTGATCTCCTTGGGGACTCCAATCAGCACGGTGGGCTCCTTCCTTGGCGCGCGCATCGCGCGGCGCTCGACGGGGCGCGGACCATAACAGAATGCTCGCGCGACGGGCACGCTGCGCGCGTGCTCCGCGCCCGCGTCGAACACCGTGAAACGCGACGCGTCAGGCGCGCTTGCGGATGCCGCCGAGGAGCACCTCGGTGATGACTCGCTTGCGTCGCTCGGAGCTCGTGACCTCCGCGTCGCGATGACTGTCCGGCAGCAGGAGCTCAAGCACGGGCGCGTCGACGATCGGATAGAGGATCAGCGAGAGCCCCGAGCGAACCATCTCACGCGGATCGATGTCTGGCCGCAAATCTCCAGCTCCCTGGAGCTGCTGCGTGATCTGCACGACGGCCTCGAGGAGCGCCTGCGTCTTGTCGCGCACCACATCGACGAGGTTGCCGACCCCCGCGAGGACCTCGCTCCTCATGATCGCGAGCAGGTTCTGATGCGCCTCGGAGAAGTCGACCATCACGTCGACGAATCCACGCACGATCCCCTCGAGGCCCTTCTCGGTCTCGAGCACGCGCCAGCTCGCGGTCGACATCTGATCGACCGCGCGATGAATCACCGCCTCGTAGAGGCCCTGCTTGTCGGCGAAGTAGTGATGGATGAGCGCCGGCTGCACGCCCGCGCCGAGCGCGATCTCCCTGAGCCGCGCACCCTGATAACCACGCGCCGCGAACTCCTGCTCGGCCGCGTCCAAGATGCGCTCCTGCGTGAGCGCAGCCGAGCGCTCGCGCTTCGGCGGGCTCGTCGCTCGCCCTCTCGGAGTCGCGGGCGCGGTCGCGTCCTCGTTCGCGCTCGTCGCTAGACCCTCCGAGGGCGGCCTCGGCTTGGCGCGATCATCATGCTGACGCATCCCATGTTTCGTACTGAATCACGCGCAACTCTTCAAAGCCCAACCGCACCCGAGGCGTCAGCAACCCGAGCCGCTTGACGTTGGGGACGATCTTGGAAAACAGCAACGACTGGAAAAGCTGCATGATCGGGCTCTGTCGCACCGCGTCGAGGCAAGCCTCGAGCGGCAGGCCCAGGTTCTCCCAAACCTCTTGCATCAAGAACCGCTCGCGCATCAGCCGCGAGGCCTCGAGGATGAAGTCCTCTCTCGCGCGGAGCTCGCTTTCAGTCATGTCAGCGTAGAGCCCGCGCAGCGACAGCACGCCGAACGCGACGTGCCTCGACTCGTCGAGCATAACGTTGTGCACGATGTCCTTGATGAGCGGCTCGTTCACCGTCTGCGAGATCATCCCGAACGCCGCGAGCGCGAGCCCCTCGACCATGATCTGCATGCCGAGGAACTTCATGTCCCAGCGGCTCTCGCGGAGGATCTCGTCGAGCAGCGTCTTCAGGTGCGGCGAGATCGGATACGTGAGCTCGACCTTCTCCCTCAAGTAGCGCTCGTACGCCTCGACGTGTCGCGCCTCGTCCATCACCTGCGTCGCCGCGTAGAGCTTCGCGTCGCTGTCGGGCACCGCCGTGACGAGCTGCGCGGTCGCGAGCAGCGCGCCCTGCTCTCCGTGCAAGAAGTTCGAGAGCATGTACGAGCTCGCGTGCCTGCGTAGCTCGGGGATCTCACGCTTCGGGTCGAGCCGATCCCACATCGGCGTCCCGAAAATCGGGATCATCGCGTTCGGGATGTTCTCACCCTCGGGGTCGACGGGCGTCGTCCACGGCAGCGCCGTGCGCGCGTTCCACTGCGCGTCCTTCGCCTTCTCGTAGAGGCCGCGCAGCTCCGGGCGCGTCACCGTGTAGTCGAACGAGTACGCCAACTCGAGCGACGTCTGGATGTGCTCGAGCAGGTCCTCTTTTGCGACCGGCTTCACCAGCCGCATCGCGCTCGCCGGCGCAGGCGGTGCCGCCCGCTGCACGTTGTCGTTCCCCCAATCGCCCTCGCCGAAGCCGTCTTTGCGAATCGCGGTCACCTCCTAAACCTATTTCTAATTAACTTTTCAGTCAACGTTGTTGATTAACTTTTCAATCATTGATTACACCCTCCCCACCCCCTCGACCCGTCGGCGTGGCGTTCCACGCTAGGGAGGGCATCGTCCATCCCACCGAAGTCACGCGAGGGCTCGAGTTCGCCCCCGCGCTGCGCTCCCGGCCCCTTTCGCGGCGAGCGTTTTTGCTATCGACGCGGCACCGCGCCGGCGAACACACGGCGCGCGGGACCCCGCATCCGAATCTCGAAGTCGGAGCTCACCTGAATCTCCAGGTCTCCACCTGGCAGCCCGACCCGCAGCGGCTGATCGAACGGCGCTCGCCCCGTCCGGCAAGCAACCGCCGCGACCGCGCAGGCCCCCGTCCCACAAGCGAGCGTGTAGCCGACCCCTCGCTCCCAAACGACGACGTCGAACCCATCGTCGACGGTCTGCACGTACTCCACGTTCGTGTTTCCAGGGACGGCGCGCTCGACGAAGGGCGCCTCCCGATCGAGGTCGGCGCGCTGCAACGTCCGCTCGGGCGCGTTGGAAATCGCCTCACCGATCCGCACGAAGTCGATGGCGTGTGGGTTCCCCATGCTCTCCCGATAAAACCGCGCAGGCCCCACTGGCCCAATCAACACGAGGTCTTCACCGTGCGCCGCGCGGCCCATCTCGACCATCACGAACGCGTCGTCGAGTCGCCGCGTGACGACGCACCGCCGCGGGCCCGCATCGGTGTCCACAACGAGCTCGCGCTCGTGGTCCTCCTCCGTCAGAGACGCAGCCACGCATCGCAGGCCGTTGCCACACATCTCAGGGCGCGAACCATCCGCGTTGAAGACGACCATCGACGGCCGCTCCTCGCTGGTCCCGTCGGTCACGTAGAGAACGCCGTCCGCCCCCACGCCGCGACGCCGATCGCAGACACGTCGAACCCAGTCGACGTCCATGGGATCGTCCCGCCGAGCTCGTCGCACCACGACGAAGTCGTTGCCGAGCCCCTCCCATTTCTCGAACGCCGTCATGGCTTCTTGCCTCCGCGTGGGTTCGGCGCATCGTCGATCACCACGCCGAGGCGCTCCTTCACGACCTCGGCGCTGACCCCGGTCACCTCGACGACCTTCTTCCGATTCGTTTGACCTACAACGATCTCGACGTCGCGCGCTCGAACACCGAGCGCCTCTGCCAAGAGCTCGCTCACCTCTTCGTTCGCGGCGCCCTCGACCGGTGGCGCACGCACCGCCAACTCGAGCGCGCCGTTCGTGAACGCGCCGATCTCGCTCCGCTTCGCGCGCGGCTTCACACGCACCGAGAAGCGTAAAACCATTCCGCTTTCGTGCCGCAGCTGCCATCGCGCCGCAACTCGACCGCGCTTCGCGACCGACCTACGAAGCGCCAGGGCTCGGCACTATGCTCGTCACATGGGTCGATTGCGGTGGCTCACCGCCGGTGAATCGCACGGTCCCGAGCTGACCATCCTCATCGAGGGCGTCCCCTCGGGCTTGAGGCTGCTTGCCGAGGATCTCGACGCGGACCTCGCGCAACGACAGCGCGGCTACGGCCGTGGCGGTCGCATGAAGATCGAACAGGATCGCGTGGTCTTCTGCGGTGGGGTCCGCGGCGGCGAGACGCTCGGCTCGCCCATCAGCTTGCGGATCGAGAACCGCGACCATGCTCGTTGGACCGAGAGCATGAGCGCCGCGCCGTTCACCTCGCCACCCGAAGCGCTCACGCGTCCCCGACCCGGCCACGCCGATCTCGCGGGCGGCCTCAAATACGAGCGCTCCGATCTGCGAGACATCCTCGAGCGAGCGAGCGCTCGCGAGACAGCGTCACGCGTGGCCGCAGGTGCGATCGCGCGGGCGTTGCTGCGTGAGCTCGGAATCCAGATCTTTTCTCATGTCGTTCGCATCGGCTCCGTCGAAGCGAGCGCGCCGCCCAGCGACCTCGCCGAGCTCCGCGCGCGCGCCGCCGCGAGCGAGGTCCGCTGCGCGGATCCCACCTCCGAGGAGAAAATGAAGGAAGCGATCCTCGCCGCCTCCCACGCTGGCGACACCCTCGGCGGCGTCTTCGAGGTGCGCGCGGTTGGAGTCCCGCCAGGTCTCGGGAGCCATGTCCAATGGGATCGCAAGCTCGATGGCCGACTCGCGCAGGCCTTGATGAGCATCCCCGCCATCAAGGGCGTCGAGCTCGGCCTCGGTTTCGACGCCGCTCGACGACCCGGCTCGGAGGTTCACGATCCGATCGTGAAGGACGCAAGCACGGGGACACTCACTCGGAGCAGCAACGGTGCTGGCGGCCTCGAGGGCGGGATCACGAACGGCATGCCTCTCGTCTGTCGCGCAGCGATGAAGCCGATCGCAACGCTGCGCAAAGCGCTCCCATCCGTCGATCTCGCGACGGGCGAGTTTTCGCCCGCGGCCTTCGAGCGCAGCGATGTCTGTGCTGTTCCCGCCGCGGCCGTCGTCGGCGAAGCGATGGTCCTCCTCGTCCTCGCCGATGCCGTCCTCGAGAAATTCGGCGGCGACTCTCTCCCCGAGCTCCGGCGCAATTTCTCGAGCTATCTCGACCAGCTGCGCTCGCATCGGTGGTCGCCGTGACCGCGGACCCTCGAAAGATCGTCCTCTCCGGTCCGCCGGGTGTCGGCAAGACGACGCTCGCGAAGCTCCTGTCGGAGCGCCTGCACGTTCCCTTCATCGATCTCGACACCGCCATCGCCGACAACGAGGGCGGTCCTGTCAGCCACATCCTTTCGACCCGTGGCGAGCAGGCGTTTCGCACCCTCGAGCGCGTCACCCTCGAACGGCTCCTCGAGAGCGATGGTCCCCTCATCCTCAGCCTCGGTGGGGGCTCACTGCTCGACCCGAATGTCCGCGAGCTCGTCCTGCGTCGCACTCTGGTGATCGGCCTCGTCGCGAGCGCCGCTGCACTCGCATCGCGGGTCCGTCAAACACCGGGCACGCGCCCCTTGCTCGGCGATTCGCCCGACGAGCATCGCCTCGCTGAACTTCTGCGAATTCGCAGGGAGGCCTACGCCACCGCGCACCTGCAGATTCGCACCGACCAAAGCGACGCTGCCTCGCTCGCCGACTCGCTGAGCGCACAGCTCACGCACGGCGTCTTCCCGCTCACGATCTCGCGCGACGTCGCTTACAGCACGGTCTTCGCTCCCGACGCACACGCCAGCGCAGCGCGAGAGCTCGTCGACGCCCTCGAACCTTCGCGGGTCGTCATCGTCACCGACGAGACGGTGGCAGCACTTCACCTCTCCCCTTTTCGCGCCGCCCTCGACACCTCTCGATGTCCTGTCGATGAATGCGTCGTCGCGCCCGGCGAGGGCTCGAAGTCCCTTCGGACAGCAGAGCTCTTGCTCGAACGCTTCCTCCGCCTCGGACTCGATCGCCGAAGTTTGCTGATCGCCTTCGGCGGCGGTGTCGTGAGCGATCTGACTGGGTTCGTCGCGTCCCTGTTCAACCGCGGCATCCGATGGCTCGCAGTCCCGACGACGACGCTCTCGATGGCCGACGCCGCCCTCGGTGGGAAGACCGCGGTCAACCTCGCCGGCGCCAAGAACATCGTCGGCTCTTTCCATCATCCGATCAGGGTCATCGTGGACCCGTCGCTGACTCGAACCGAGACCGACCGCGCGCGCCGCAGTGGGCTCGCCGAGGTCGTGAAGACTGCCCTCCTCCACTCGGAGGCCGCGCTGGTCGAGCTGGAAGCTCGAGCCGAGGCCCTGCTTGGTGGCGACGCCGACTCCTTCACCAGCGCCCTCAGAATGGCCGTCGCATTCAAGACCCGTGCGGTCGAGTCCGATCCGCTCGAGCGGTCGACGCGTGTCTTCCTCAACCTCGGTCACACGGTGGGTCACGCCCTCGAGGCTGCTTCGCTGGCACTTGGAAACGACGCTGCGCTCACCCACGGCGAGGCCGTCGCGATGGGGTTGGTTCGCGCCCTCGAGCTGGGCCAGCAGTTGGGCCTGACTTCAGTCGGCGCAAGCGAGCGGGTAGCCGACTTGCTGACGAGACTCGGTCTTCGCACACGCCCCGATCCAACCGTCGCCGGCGCAGCCAGCCAATTTCTCGCGGCCGACAAGAAGCGGGCTGGTACCTCGATTCCTTTCGTCGTCCTTCGAGGTTGGGGCCAGCCGACCACGGTCGACATTCCTCTTGCCGCTCTGGAAAACGCGCTGCTCAAGACCGAATGAACCGCACCTTTTTTTGGGCGGACGAAGCGGTTCGTTTAGACTTCATTGAAGAGCGTCCTGGCTCGACGCACTTGCCGGAGGCGAACCATGGCTTGGTCTCGATGGTTACAGGGAGGAATTGGTGTGGTGTCCGTCGCCGGCGTAGCAACGCTGCTCGCGACGAGCTCGTGCGCCGAAGCGGAAGGGCGCTTCTACATCCTGAGCATGGACAGCGCCGCCGTGCTTTGCGGCAGCACTTCCGCCAGCTGCGACGGAACCGAGTTCATCTCACGAGGGCAGTTCGACAAGTCAGGCTGCGCTGGCAACTGCCAATATGGTGTGGTCGTCACTCTCCACAACGAGATGACCTCGTCACTCGAGAGCCAGGCCAACCACAACGATGTGGAGACCTCGCGCATCATCATCTCGTCCTATGACATCTCCTACAGCAACGGTTCCCCAAGCCTCTCTAACGTGGCGTGGAATGGAAGCATCGAGCCAGAGGGCTTCACCTGCGGCGGACTGGTGCTGCTCGACTCCGCGGCGGTCGACGCCGCCTTGGGAGAGGTGATCGTCACGGTCAAGTTCTACGGTCGGACGACCGGCGGCCTCGACGTGGAGACCCCAGAATACTCCTTCAGCGTTACGGTCACGGACGACGGCTGCAATGGGACCGTCATCTGCACAGATCCGAACGACACGAGCGCTGACGAGAATTGCCAACAAGGGCTGGATGGCCACCCGCTTACGTGTGCCGTCTGTCCGAACGCGACGGCGTGCGCTGACTGCAACCCCTGATCAACCAGCCTCTACCAAGTCCGCCGTTCGATCTCGACACCACCTCATGGGGTGGTGTCGTCGTTCCATGTCACGGGTCTTCGGTTCGGGGCACAGCATCGGTGTCACGTGAACCGCCACGTATCGCGTCGATCAGCAGACGAGCGGCGTTCCAGCAAACGCCGCATCGAACTGGATCGCCGCCACGAACGAGGTCTCACCCGAGTCTCCAAGACCAACGCGTGCCTCGAGCAAGACTCCAAACGACATCGAATACCAAGTTGTGAAGTTGTAACTCCGTGTCCCGACGAACACCGAAGTCGCGATTCCCGGCTCCACCCCGAAACGATCATCGGCGTAACGACCGTAGATACCGGTCGATAGAATGAGTGGAAAGGCGTCGAACACGGGAAAGAGCACCGAGGCTCCACCCCCGAATTGGAGCTCATCGAAGTTGTGGGTGAGCGTCTCGACGTATGGACCCACACCGAAGCTATCGACACCCGCTCTGCCGAACAGGACGTCACCGCGCAACCCGAGGTGAAATGCAGGCTCCGCAAACAGCTCGCGATCATCACCGCGACCTGCAGCCCCCGC
The DNA here is from genome assembly GCA_046351325.1 of Polyangiaceae bacterium. GTDB lineage: Bacteria > Myxococcota_A > Polyangia > Polyangiales > Polyangiaceae > Xiheicaenibacterium. The sequence continues at coordinate 678,802 of JAXLYR010000005.1, forward strand.
TGTCAGACCCAGTGTCGTTTGAGGCTCTGCAGCCGCACTTCGCGCCCAAAGACCAGCGGCCAGCCACAAACCGAGCACAATCGCTGGTCGAATAAGCCTCAAGTCCGAGTCTCCTCTTTACTACCGTTCGTAGCCTTGGCGTGAGCCTACACGAAGCATGGTATGGTGGGCTCGATGGCCGCGCGTCCCGTTGAGCTCCGCATCGGTGGTCAGAACTATCGTGTGGTGTCTTCGGCGAGCGCTGAAGAACTCGAGCATCTCGCGGCGATCGTCGACGACAAGCTCTCCACAATCGTTCCGCCCGGCCGACCGCTGACTCCACAAGCAATGCTGCTCGTCGCAATGGCTCTCGCGCACGACGTCGAGCTCGAAAAGCGCAGGGTCGAAGCCATGCGTGCACACTCCCGCGCATCCATCGACGAGCTCGTTCGCGAACTGGATTTGACCCTGTCATTCGCCACCGAAGCGCTCGATCGCTCGCGCCCGGCGCCTAACAAGTCTGCAGACGAAATGAGCGTGCGCGCAGCCAGTGGCGTCGACGCGAGCTCGCGCGAGTTGCCCGCCAAGCGCTCGTGAGTTCCGCGCGGCTCAGCTTCGTCGACGAAGAACTCACCGGACTCGAAGCACGGGGGCTTCTGCGCCGCCCTCGCGTCTTTGATCCGTCATTGGTCAACCTCTCGAGCAACGACTACCTCGGATTCGGTGAAGAGGTCGTCCAGATTGATGGACCCGGCGGAGCCACCGCGTCGCCACTCGTCACGGGCTACTCCCAGGCGCATCAGGTCGCGGAGAGCGCTCTCGCCTCATTCGCCAACACCGAAACGGCTTTGCTCTTCAGCTCGGGCTACGCCGCTAACGTGGGTCTTCTGTCCGCGTTGGCTGGGCCGGAGGACGTCATCTTCTCCGATCGACTCAACCACGCGTCGATCGTCGACGGTTGTCGCCTGTCACGAGCGCGTATCTGTATCTATGAGCACCTAAGCATTCGCTCTCTGCGGCAATTAATCAGTACTCCGGCGCGGCGCCGCTTCATCGTCACAGAGTCGCTATTCAGCATGGATGGCGACTCGCCACCTCTACGCGAGCTTCACGAGCTGGCTCTCGAGAGCGATTCCGTTCTCATCGTTGACGAGTCCCACGCAGTGGGAGTGGCCGGCCCTGAAGGTCGCGGTCTTTGTTTCGCCGCGGGCTTTCAGCCGGATGTTCTTATGTTCGGGCTCGGCAAAGCCTTCGGGCTCCAAGGTGGCGCGGTCGCAAGCTCGCCGCAGCTTCGCCTTCTGCTTTGGAATCGAGCGCGATCGCTCGTTTATTCGACTGGAGTGTCGCCCCTGATTGCGGAGCTCCTTCCCGAGCGTGTCCGGCAAGTCCTGGGTGCGGGCGAGCGCCGAACGCGACTGGAGCACAACGTCGCGCTGCTGCGGAAAGCGCTTGCCCATCACGACGACATCGCGAGCAGCGGCAGTGCGATCATCCCGCTCCTTACGCCCGATTCGCAGACAGCTCTGGCATTTCAGCGGAAGCTGTTCGAGGCCGGGTTCGCGCTTGGAGCCATCCGACCACCGACGGTTCCAACGCCCCGAGTGCGGCTCGTCGCCCGATGCAATCTCTCCGAGAGGGACTTGCTGCGCTTCTTGGAAGTCTGGTCGACTTTGCGGAGTGCTGAGTAGCTCTGACGACTCCCGTCAGCTGTTTCACGTGAAACGCGGGCCTGCGATCATTGCTCTAACGAACGACTCAGGGTCGCACGTAGCCAGCTGTGTCGCGCCTTCCCGCCTCCAACTGAGATCGTCAGCGCCTCCGGGACACAGCTGCGGCGAGGGCGCGCTTGCCTCGGGCTCAGCGTGGGTCGACCTCCATGAACACTTGCTCGACACCGCTTTGCGAGCTGCCAACTAGCCCGTACAAACGCCACCGCTCAGCGATGGCCACCCGCGCCACTCATAGCGATGGCGCTCTTTCCTGGTTGGCGCCACAGCGCGCCGTCGAGGTTGCCTCGAACCTCAGCCCTGACTGGTCCCCGGGACGTCGCCTGTTTCACGTGAAACGCGGACGAAGCTTGGCTCCTATGCACTCCAGGAACGAACGCCGCTAGGCCATCACCGCTCGCACTAGCTGATCCTCTTCAGACCAACTCGGCTGCGCTGACATCGCTACGAGCGGAAGCTCGAACTTCGCTCGGGGCAGCACAACCCGACGAAGCTCCTCGCTCTGACGCTCAAGCTCCATCTGCCCCGCCAAGCCGAACACAACTAGCCGAATTCGGGTGACCCACGCCGGGGCCTCGAGCGCGAATCCGCGCAGCGTAGCTCCAACGTCATGAAGCACACCCAATCGCCCGGGCGCCACCAGGACGATGCGGTCGGGCTGCAAGGCGAGCGTAAGATCGAGGTTGCAATGCTCAGCCGTGACGGGACTAAAGCAACCACCAGCCGTCTCAACAACGGTCGCTGGCGCGGAGTTCACGCTCACCCACTCGACTATCCGCTCGACTTGGATGACCTGGTTCCGCCAACGGGCGGCAAGATGGGGGCTGACCGGCTCGGGATAACTATATAGGGCGCTCACGGATCGACCGGCCGCGTGCCCCAACCGGTCAACATCCGAGAGTCCATCCGAACCCGTCTGAACCGGCTTCAGCCCCACACAATCAACGGGCAGGCGCCGTAAGCCCCGTAGCAGCGCCGCAGCGACCTCAGTCTTTCCCACCTCTGTGCCGGTGCCCATTACGACGTAGCGCATTGGCTTCCCTCTCTCGCTCGGCCCGATCCCAAGCGTCGACTCCGAAATGAACTCTTCCAACACTCGGGCCGTGGGTCCCCAATTGCCACACGCCTTCCTGTTTCACGTGGAACGAATCCCGCCGAAGGGAACACTCAGGTCGGCTGACTCCAATCAGACAGGCTCGACCCGGCCCCGGGCTAACCGGACTCTTACGGGCTCAAATCGAGCGAAGGTGTCCGGATCGTGCGCGACGACAATGACAATCGCCCGGCGCGACACACAGGCCCGAATGACGTCCAACAAGCGCTCGACCCCACTCGCATCCAGTCCGGTCGTAGGCTCGTCCAGCAAAACAACCGATGGCTCATGCAGTAGAGCCTTCGCCAGAGCGACACGTTGCCGCTGCCCGCGTGAGTTCGTCCGCAACGGGCGCTCGACAAATGCACCCAAATCGAACTGACGGACCAGATCCGACCAAACAGCCTCGACCGGCACACCGTGAAGCTCAGCAGCCAACGCGATATTGGCTCGCCCACTCAAGTCTGGGTACGCGAGGGCCTCATGGCTGACCCAACCTAAATTCGACCGCACCTGCACGTCATCGAGCTCTTGGCCGCCTGCCAAGCGATAGGCCACGGACCCACTCGTCGGCCGCATCATCGTCCCGATGATCCCCAACAGCGTGGACTTTCCCGAGCCGTTCTCGCCAACAATCAGATTCACGCGCCCAGCTTGAAACTCGGCATCGACGCCCCGAAGCGCCACGGTCGAGCCAAACCGCTTGACCACACGTCGCACGGTTACGGATTCGAGAGCGTTCTCCATCACCGCTTGGGCCGACCATCTGGCAGGTAGTCAATTTCCAGAAACGACTTCGGCGGATCGACGACGGTGGGATCGTTCTCCTCGAAGATGGGCGTCTCATCCGTCTCCGCAGCGCTTCGACGATGCGTAATCTGCTGCGTAGGCTCCTCATCTGTCGGACCAAGCGAGGAATCCTCGGTCACAAATACCGGCAACCGCGGCAAGCCCTGTCGAGACGCGGGGCGCCTTGGCGGCAACACCGAAGGACGTGTGCCTTTGAACGGCGACAGCGCCTGACTGAACTCAATCGCCGTCGGGTATCGAAGCTCGCGCTTCTTCTCGAGCGCTCGCCGAACCACATCACCCAGTCCTGCGGGCAAGTCGCGTCGCAACAACTCGACTGGAACCGCAGTGGCAGTCAGTATCTGCACGAGCAGAGCATTGTAATTGCGCGCGACGAAGGGACGCTGACCCGTCAGGGCCTCATAGAACGTCACGCCCATTCCCCAAACGTCGACACGCCCGTCCAAATTTCGGTCCCCCATCGCCTGCTCGGGAGCCATGTAATAAGGCGTGCCCATCACCATTCCGGTGCGCGTCAGGTGATGCGGCTGTTCGTCGGGGACCGAGGCCTTCGATATCCCAAAATCGAGAATCTTCGCGACGATCCCGCTCGCTCGCTCAGCCAAGAAGACATTCTCCGGCTTCATGTCCCGATGAATGATGTTCTTGCGATGCGCAGCCTCCAACGCAGCCAAGACCTGGATGCTCACGTCAACGAGCTCCGTCGTAGCCATTGGACCCAAGCGCTCGACTCGCTGGGATAGCGTCTCTCCGCGCAGACGCTCCATGACCAGATAGGGGCTTCCATCCGCAAACTGCCCAATGTCGAAGACCTCGCAGATATTGGGATGCCCAATTTGCGACACGACTCGGGCCTCATGCCGCAAACGCGCGACAGCTTCCTTCTTCTGAGCGTGCTCTGGCTTCAAGACCTTGATCGCCACTCGGCGCCCAATGGTCAGATGCTCCGCCTCGTAGACGGTGCCCATCCCCCCCTGTCCAATCACCCCGACAACGCGATATCGCCCGTCCAACACCTGCCCTAAGAAGGCTGGATCGGTCTGTGGTGCACCCTTCACCGGTGCTGGTACGGGCGGTCGTGAAGCCGTCCGACGAGCTGAATTCCGCTCATTCCGATTGTCAGGCTGAATGGGCAGTCCAGTAGCTGGGCAGGCTGTTCGACTCGACACGTGAAGTAGCCCGCAGTGTGGACACCGAATCATGCCAACGGTCCCCCCGCCGAGCACTCAGCCCTGCACTCTGCTCGCCGCTCTCCGAGTTTGCGGGTGTCGAACACGCTTACGACTCGCTTATCACGTTGCCGACGCCGACGCTCCCATCAGCTTGGACATCCTGGGGAGATCCCTGGGGTAACCATGGTCATAACACATGAACATCTTCGCCCTCATGGTCTTCTCACAGTTGAGTCAGCCCGCTCTCCCCAGATAGCGATCGTCTCTCCTCAATGAATTACTAGGCAATATCCGACTGTTACGGCTTCCCCCCGCTTCCCACAGCTCCTACCAATACGAAGACTCTCTCTATTTACTTCTCTTTGAGAAGAGATTCCTCGCGCATCGATACCTGGACACGCAAGCGGCGCTGACATCCCCTAGAAAGCCTGATAAGAGCTGACTCCGAGAAAGAGCACGATGGACCTGGTTATCCCGAAGAAAGAACTGCTGCGGCTCGTTGGGCGCTGTCAGGGCGTAGCTGACAAGAAGAGCGCCATGCCGGCACTTTCAAACGTGCTCCTCGCCGCTGAAGGCAATCTGCTCCACGTCAGCGCCACCGACATGTACCTTTCGATTTCGGGCAGTACCCCTGCCGAAATCACCTCAGCCGGTGCAGTTGCTCTGCCTGCTCGTGAGTTTCATGAGCGAATCAAGGCAATGCCTGACGGGCCCATTCACGTAAGTTCGACCGCTGGTGCACAAACCGTAATTCGTGCGATGGGCTCGCCCCGACGCTTTACGGTATTGGGATTGCCGGGGAGCGACTTTCCGCTGCTCCCCAAACCGGATGTTGGCGCTCCATCGCTCTCGCTTCCTGTCGAGCTCTTGGCTCGATTGATAGCTCGAACGCACTTTTCGATTTCGACGGATGAGACTCGAGCTCACGTCAACAGCGCACTCTTCGAGTGGAACGCGGATCGCGTTCGTATGGTGACGACGGATGGTCATCGCCTATCGAAGATGGAAATGACGGTTGCTCCCGCCGCAACGCCGCTCACGATGTTGATTCCGCTCAAGGCCATCAATGAACTGAAGCGATTGGCTGACGACGCCAGAGCGGAGCGCACCGACAAAGACAAGGAGCCGACGGTCAGCATCTCGCAAACCGGGCCGAATGCCTTCTTCGATCTCGGGAGCATTCGCTTCAGCGTGAAGGTCGTCGAAGCGCAGTTTCCCCCGTATCAGCAAGTCATTCCGAAGGTCACCGAGCGAACCATTCGCGCTCCGAGGAAAGGCTTTGCCGAAGCGCTCGATGCAGTGCGAATTGCAGCTTCCGAGCGTACAGGGAGCGTCAAACTCACGACCGCTTCGGGTGTCTTGCGAATCACGAGTGAGAGCCCCGAGAGCGGCAATGGCTTCGATGAGATCCCGATCGATTTTCAGGGCAACGAGATCACGATTGGCTTCAACGCGAAGTACTTCTTGGATGTGTTGAACGCACTCGACGATGACGAGATTCTCCTCGGCGTGTCGGGCGAGCTCGACCCCGGCGTGATTCGACCCGCGAACGAATCCGACAAGGAGAGCTTCGTCGGTGTGATCATGCCGATGCGCATCTGATGACTTCGGTGTAGCGATGACCTCCACGAATGCGCTCGATTTGCTCGAGCTTCGTGTCGAGGGTCTTCGTAATCTCGAGACGGCGAACTACGAGTTCTCCAGCGGGATAAACGTTGTTACAGGCGACAATGGGCAGGGGAAAACCAGCCTATTGGAGGCGATCTACCTCGTAGCGACGACGAGGAGCTTTCGTACTGCGCGGCTAAAAGAGGTTGTTCGTCATGGCGCGGACACCTTCGTATTGCGCGGTCGCCTGAGAGACCCAGCAAGCTTGCTGACACACGTGCGAACCCTCCGATGGTCGGGTCGTGGCGTCGAAGTGAAGGTCGACGGCAACAAGCCAGAGAGTCTCGCGCGATTTGCGGCGACGGCGCCCATCGTCGTGTTCCACCCCGAAGAGTTGCAGCTCTCGACGGGCCCAGCAGCGCTGCGAAGGCGGCTCTTGGATCGGGTGGCATTCTATGCATCTCCCGAGCACTCGAGCGAGGTAGCGCGATTCACAAAAGGACTTCGTGCACGGCAGGAGCTTTTGCGACGCCGAGCCACGGAAGCCGAGCTCGAGGCCTACGAGAACCAGCTCGCGTTGCTCGGTGTGCGCATTACTAAGCGACGTGAACAAGCAGCGGAAGAGCTCGGTCGAGCGACTGTTCGCGCGTTGGAGGAGACCGCTACGTGGAGTGAGCTCATGACTCTCCGTTATCGAGCTGGTGGGTCAACGGAGGTCGACTCGTTTCTGTCCGAGCTCGCCTCGCGACGCGAGCGTGACACCCGAATGGGTGCGGCGACCTTCGGCCCTCATCGAGACGAGCTCGAGCTCGAGCTGGGAGGGCGATCCGCCCGAGTCGTGGCCTCTCAAGGACAACATCGTTTATTGGCGCTCGCCTTGAAAGCGGCCGAGCGAGCGTTGGTTGCCGTACGCACCGGCATGAATCCGATTCAGCTCCTCGACGATGTTTCGAGCGAGTTGGACCGTGATCGGACAGCGGCGCTGTTGCGATTTCTTCGAACTTCCGAGGGCCAGGTCTTCATCACCACGCCTCGTGGAGACCTCTTTCGCGAGGCCCTGAGTGACGCGCAATTTATCTCGTATTATCAAGTAGTTAGCGGACGGCTGGAGAGCGCTTGAAGACTTGCCTCGAGCGCCCAGTCGGCCTATGACGGGCGGTCTAGCGAGCTCACGCGATGTCCCAACCCGTAATCGAAACTCCGCTGTCCAATCCCCCCAACGCCTCCGACTACACCGAAAACAGCATCACCGCCCTCGAGGGCCTCGAGGCTGTTCGCAAGCGTCCGGGGATGTACGTTGGCAACGTCAACGACGGGGAAGGGCTGCACCACCTCGTTTGGGAGGTTGTCGACAATGCTGTCGACGAGCATCTTGCGGGCGTCTGCAATCGGATTGTCGTAACCGTTCACTTCGACGGCAGCATTTCCATCGAAGACAATGGCCGCGGCATCCCGGTCGGCATGCACAGTCGCGGGGTGAGCGCCGCTGAAGTGGTGATGACGGTCCTCCACGCTGGCGGCAAGTTCGACAACTCCAGCTACAAGGTCTCGGCCGGGCTGCACGGCGTCGGTGTGAGCGCTGTCAATGCTGTAAGTGAATGGCTCAAACTCGAGATCAAGCGAGAGGGCCACGTTTGGATGCAGGACTACGCTCGGGGCGCTCCGCTCGGGGCGCTCGCGATCAAGGGTGAGTCCAGCGCGACCGGTACGAAGATTCGCTTCAAGCCCGACCCGACAATCTTTGCGATTGTCGACTTCAGCTACGACGTGCTCGCGGCACGTATGCGTGAGCTCGCGTTCCTGAACGCCGGCCTTCAAATGGACCTCGTCGACGAGCGCGGTGAAGGCAAACGAGATCGATACGAGTTTCGCGGTGGGATTCAGGAGTTCGTGGCGCTCCTCAACAAGTCGAAGGAGCCGCTCCATGAAGAGGTCATCGTCTTCACCGCGTTCGGCGACGCCAGCACCGAGGGCAAGCAGCTCGGTGCTCCGATTGGCGTCGAGGTCGCGATGCAGTGGAACGCCTCTTATGTCGAGTCGATCTATTGCTACACGAACAACATCCCGAATCGCGATGGCGGCACGCACCTGACTGGGCTGCGCGCGGCTCTGACCAAGACGATCAACGTCTACGGCACGGCGCAGAACCTCTTCAAGGACCTCAAGCAGGGTCTTCAGGGTGAGGATGCTCGCGAGGGGTTGACGTGCGTGGTCAGCGTCAAACACCCCGACCCGGCCTTCAGCTCTCAGACGAAGGAGAAGCTGGTCTCGAGCGAGGTGAAAGGCATCGTCGAGAACATCGTCACCCAGAAGCTGACCTCGTTCTTCGAGGAGAACCCTCAGACCGCCCGCAAGATCATCGAGAAGGCCGTCGTCGCAGCGAAGGCTCGTGAGGCAGCCCGCAAGGCTCGCGAGGTCATTCGCAAGGGCACGATGGATGTGACCTCACTCTCGGGCAAGCTCGCTGATTGCCAATCAAAGGACCCCGCGGCGAGTGAGCTCTACATCGTCGAGGGTGAGTCCGCAGGTGGCTCGGCGAAGCAGGGCCGGGACCGACACTTTCAGGCGATTCTCCCTTTGAAGGGGAAGATCCTGAACGTCGAGCGAGCCCGTCTCGAGAAGATGCTGAGCTCAGCCGAGGTGGGGACGCTCATTACCGCGCTCGGCTGCGGGATCTCGGACAACGGCACGTTCGAGATCGACAAGCTCCGCTATCACCGAATCATCCTGATGACGGACGCCGACGTGGACGGTTCGCATATTCGAACCCTCCTCCTGACGTTCTTCTATCGGCAAATGCCCGACGTCATCGCGAAGGGTTATCTCTATATCGCGCAGCCGCCGCTCTATCGCGTTCGCAAGGGCAAGCGTGATCTCTATTTGAAAGACGGTGGCGCGCTCGAGGAGTTCCTCCTCCAAAACTCGGTGGAGGGTCTGGAGATCGCGACGGAGCGTGGACCTGTGTTGAGCGGGCAAACCCTCTTCCGGCTCGCACAGCGATTGCGTCGATTCCGCTCCGTCGTGGCGCACCTCGATCGCAAGTGCGATGCACGTGTGGTAGCGGCGCTCATTCGCGCGACGAGCTTGAACACCGAAATGCTCCGTCGGAAGACGGACGTCTCGGAGGTTGCGGTCTCTCTGCGCAAGTACATGCAAGAGCGCTATCCCGAAGTCTTCCCGTTGGTGGTCGAGGAGACTTGGGATGAGACGGCCGGCGCTGGCGTGATCGAGCTCAAGTCGCGAGGCGCTGCTGGCCTGCGGTTCTCGCGGGTGGATGTCGCGCTCGTGAGCAGCGACGAATACCAAGAGGCGTGGAACATCGATCAGGATCTGCGATCCGTCGGTGCTCCGCCTTACGAGGCTCGCACCGAGAAGGGGAAGGATGTTCTCGCTGACGGCGAGGCGCTCGCGGAGTTCCTCGAAGAGCGCGGGAAGAAGGGTCTCGCCATCAGCCGCTACAAGGGCCTCGGTGAGATGAACGCAGACGAGCTTTGGGAGACCACGATGAACCCCGATGCTCGGACGCTCCTGCAGGTTCGCGTGGATGATGCGATGGCGACCGACCAGCTCTTCACGGTGTTGATGGGCGATCAGGTCGAGCCGCGTCGAGCGTTCATCGAGCAGAACGCGCTGCACGTGAAAAACCTCGATATCTGACGCCCGCACTGGTCAGCGCGAGCCGCGCCGGGAGGGGGCGTTTTCTCGCGCTGGTAGGCATTCAGAGTCGTCCGGTCAAGGGCTTGATCGAGATTGGCACGGTCTTAGCTTCGGCCTGCCATGAGACTCGATCGGATGACCACCAAGGGCCAGGAAGCTGTGCGTAGCGCTCACGACTACGCCAGCCGGCAAGGACACCCTGAGCTCTATCCGGAGCACCTGCTCCGAGAGCTCTTGCTTCAGGAGGAGGGAATCGTCGCGCCTGTTGTTCAGAAGGCCGGGGCAAACCCCAAGACATTGCTGCAAGCGCTCGAGTCGAAACTCACGACCTATCCACGAGTCTCGGGCGGAGCGGAGCCTGCGCTCAGCCGCCGATTCTCAGCGCTGATTCAAAAGGCCGAGGACGAGAGCAAGGCGCTGAAGGACGACTTCATCTCGACCGAGCATCTTCTGCTCGCGGCAGCGAAGCACGACAAGGACACGATGGCCGTCCTCGAGAAGGCGGGCCTCACCTACGACAAGCTGCTCCAAGCAGTCTCGCAAGTGCGTGGAAGCCAGCGCGTGAGCGATCGCGATCCGGAAGGGAAATTCCAGGCGCTCGACAAGTACACGCGGAACCTCACCGAGCTCGCGCATCGAGGGAAGCTCGACCCGGTCATCGGGCGCGATGAAGAAATTCGTCGAGTCATGCAGGTCTTGTCTCGACGCACCAAAAACAACCCGGTGCTCATCGGCGACCCGGGTGTCGGCAAGACCGCGATCGTCGAGGGCATCGCGCAGCGGATCGTGAACGGCGATGTGCCCGAGAGCTTGAAGCAGAAGGAGCTGCGTGCGCTCGACCTCGCCTCGATGGTCGCGGGCTCGAAGTTCCGCGGCGAGTTCGAGGATCGGCTGAAGGCCGTGCTCAAGGAGGTGACCGACGCGAACGGAGGCATCATCCTCTTCATCGACGAGCTGCACACGCTCGTGGGTGCGGGTGCTGCCGAGGGCGCGATGGATGCGGCGAACATGCTCAAGCCCGCGCTCGCTCGCGGAGAGCTGCGCTGCATCGGCGCGACGACGCTCGACGAGTATCGCAAGCACATCGAGAAGGACGCAGCGCTCGAGCGTCGCTTCCAGCAGGTGCTCGTGGGTCAACCGTCCGTGGAAGACACGGTCGCGATCCTTCGCGGGCTCAAGGAGCGCTACGAGACCCATCACGGCATTCGCATCCAAGATGCGGCGTTGCTCGCGGCCGCGAATTTGTCCAACCGCTACATCACCGAGCGCTTCCTCCCGGACAAGGCGATCGACCTCGTGGACGAGGCTGCTTCACGCATCCGGATGGAGATCGACAGCCTGCCCACGCCGATCGATCAGGTCGAGCGCGAGCTCCTCAAGCTGCAAATGGAGGAGCAAGCGCTCAAGCGCGAGAGCGACCAGACGAGCAAGGCGAGGCTCGTCGACGTGAAGAAGGAGATCGCCGAGAAGCAAAGCCAGCGCACAGGGATGCGTGCGCAGTGGATGGCGGAGAAAGAGATCATCGGCGAGCTGCGAGCCATCCCAGCCGCGTTGGAGGAGCTGCGCCTCGAGAGCGAGGCCGCGAAGCGACGCGGCGATCTCGGGAAGGCAGCGGAGATCGAGTACGGAAAGATCCCCGAGGTCGAGCGAAAGCGCGAGGCGCTCCGCGCGAAGCTCGCAGGGGTCCAGGAGAAGCAGGCGTACCTGAAAGAAGAGGTCACCGACGAGGACATCGCGCAGGTCATCTCGCGATGGACCGGCATCCCGGTGTCCAAGATGCTCGAGAGCGAGATGCAGAAGCTCCTCCATCTCGAGGACGATCTGCGCAAGCGAGTCGTTGGTCAGGAGGAGGCGCTGGTCGCGATCTCGAACGCGATTCGACGCTCGCGCGCGGGTCTCGGTGACGAGCGACGGCCCATCGGATCCTTCGTCTTTCTCGGGCCGACCGGTGTCGGTAAGACCGAGCTCGCGCGGGCGCTGGCCGAGCGACTCTTCAACGACGAGCGCGCGATGGTGCGCATCGACATGAGCGAGTACGGCGAGCGTCACGCGGTCGCCCGACTGATCGGCGCGCCGCCTGGTTATGTCGGGTACGAAGAGGGCGGGCAGCTCACGGAGCCCGTGCGTCGCAGGCCCTATAGCGTCGTGCTCTTCGACGAGATCGAGAAGGCGCATCCCGATGTTTGGAACACGCTCCTGCAGGTGCTCGACGACGGTCGACTGACCGACGGCCAAGGCCGCACGGTCGACTTCAAGAACACCGTCATCATCCTCACTTCCAACATTGGGTCCGCGGCAGCCGCTGCGATCGAAGAGGATCGAGGGCTCACCGAGGAGGAGAAGGGCCGGCGTAGCCGAGAGGCCATGCTCGCGGAGGTGCGTCGCAGCTTCCGTCCTGAGTTCCTGAACCGACTCGACGATCTCATCGTCTTCCGCAGACTGGGCCGCGATCAGATGGTCGCCATCGTGGACATCCAGCTGTCGCGCTTCGTACGGCGCGTCGAGCGTCGCGGGGTGAGCGTCGAGATCACTCCGAAGGCGAAGGAGTTCTTGCTCAGCCAAGGCTGGGACCCGCAGTACGGCGCTCGGCCGTTGAAGCGTGCGATCCAGCGCTATGTCGAGGACGACCTCGCCAAGGCCTTCCTCGGTGCGAAGTTCACCCAGGGTGACAAGGTCGTGATCGACTTCAAGGGCGGCGAGGCGCTGGTGTTCGACAAGCGCTGAGGGACGGGCGCTGAGGGACAATAAGCGAGCAGCGCTGCTAAGAAATTGGCAGGCCGCTCGCGATCCGACGCACGAGATCCAGCGCTGCGTAGGCAGCGTGGCGCTGGATCTCGTTGCGATCCCCGTGAAAGACCTTGTCCTTGGTGATGAGGCCTTGAGGGTGCGCGACGGCCCAATGAACCAGACCGACAGGCTTGTCAGCCGTGCCGCCGGTAGGGCCCGCGATACCAGTTACCGACAGGCCGACGTCGACTTCGAACTTGCGGCGGACACCGTTCGCCATCTCGGCGGCGACCTCGGCGCTCACCGCGCCATGGCCACGCAACGTGTCCTCGGAGACGCCGAGGAGACGGGTCTTCGCGCTGTTCGCGTAGACCACTGCGGACCCGGCGAGGAACTCGCTCGCGCCCGAGAAGGACGTGAGCAGATGCGAGATGAGCCCGCCGGTGCATGACTCAGCTGCGGCGAGCCGCCAGCCCCGAGCGCGCAGTGCGCGGCCCGTGATGCTCGCGAGCGTGTCGTCACCCTCGCCGTATGCGACTGCCCCGAGACGCTCGCGCACGCGTTGAGCGGCCTCGACGCAGAGAGCCCGCGCGTCGGTGTGGGAGGTGCCGCGTGCCTGCACCTTCACGTCGAGCTCGGGGAATTGCAGTCGATACCCGAGCCGAATGCTGCCATCGGGCGTGTCGATGTCGCCGAGCAGTTGAGCCGCTGCAGACTCCGGCAAGCCGAAGGTGCGCAACCGAATGACGTAGCTGTTGTTCGGCGCGCCCGGTCGAATGCGGGGGAGCACCTGCTCGGTGAGCATGCGCTTCATCTCGCGTGGGACGCCGGGCAAGACGAACAGCGTCGCGCGCCCGACCTTGAGGGCGAAGCCGGGAGCAGTGCCCTCGGCGTTGGGGAGCAGGTCGCTGCCGTGCGGAACGAACGCCTGCTTCTCGTGGCCTGGCGTGAAGTTCTTGCCGCGAGCCTCGATGCGCCGGCGAATCGCGAGAAGCGCGCTCTCGTCCTTCGTCAGCGAGACGCCGGCGGCGCGTGCAGCGGCGTCGGCCGTGAGATCGTCCGAGGTCGGACCGAGGCCCCCCGTTGCTATGACAACGTCATTCTGTTGAACGAGGCGCGCGATGGCCTCGACGATGCGTGGTGTGTCGTCGGGGACAGCGTCGGTCGCTGCGATGTCGAAGCCCTCCTCCGTCAGGATCGAAGCGATCCAAGCGGAGTTGGTGTCGACGATCTCTCCGCGTGTGAGCTCGGTGCCGATGGAAAGGAGCGCGACGGTCATGCGACGGTCTCCTCGAGAAGGCCGATGCCGGAGATCTCGATCGCGATCCGATCCCCGGACGTGAGGGGTCCGACACCGGGTGGTGTGCCGGTGAGCACGAGGTCCCCGGGCTCGAGCGTCATGACGGCGCTGATGTGCTCGAGGACTCGTCCGATCGAGAAGATCATGTCCGCGGTCGAGCCGCGCTGTCGGAGCTGGCCGTTGACCCGACACTCGATGGTCAAGTCACTTGACGAGAGGCCAGCGACCAAGACGGGGCCGACGGGGCAGAAGGTGTCCATGCCCTTCGCGCGCCACCACTGCCCGTCCTTCTTCTGGAGGTCGCGCGCGGTCACGTCGCAGGCGATCGTGAGACCGAAGATCGCGGCCTCGCACTCGTCGCGCGACGCGCGCGAGAGGCGCTTGCCGATGACGACGGCGAGCTCGGCCTCGTGGTCGACGCGCTCGGAGATGGAGCGCGGAGGCAGAGTGATCGTGCTCGAGGGGCCGATGATCGAGCTCGGTGGCTTGAAGAAGAGCATTGGTTCAGGGGGGACCTCGTTGCCGAGCTCTTTGGCGTGGTCGAGGTAGTTGCGACCGACACACAGGATCTTGCTCGGCTGCACAGGCGCGAGTCGAACCGAGCCGGGCAGCGTCCAATGACCGAGCTCATCGAAGGCTCCGTCGAGCGGGGTGCCTGTGGTCTCTGCAAGCCACGGCGGTGCTTCGAGTCGAGAGCCGCGATCGGAGTCTAGGCGAACCCACATGATCTCGCCGGTCGGGCTCGCGAGGCGTGCGAAGCGAGCGGTCATCAGCGTGTCGACTCCCGGAGCTGCTTGCGAACGACGCGCGGCTTCGGCGTGCCGCGCTCGAGGCGATCCATGATGCGGGCGAGGGCGTCGAGCATCGCCTCGCGGACGCGTGCGTAGGTCTTGGGCCCGATCGTCCCGGCTTGGCGAGCGCGCTCGAGTGCGACGAACTCGTCGAGGAGTGTCTGCCTTGCTTCGAGCAGATCGTCGCGCGCGTCCGACGAGAGGATTCCGGTCTTGGGCCGTGTGTAGAGGTAGAGGCCTGCGAGGAGAATCGCGCCGACAGTGCTGCCGATCGCCAGCCACGCGCCGGCGCCGCGCTTGGGCATACCGGTGAGCTTGATCGACGCCGAGGGCAAGAAGTCAGGGTTGTTCTTGTCCATCTGCCGCATGGCGCCGAGCATCGAGCGGCCGTTGTCTTTGAAGCGCTTCGAGCCGCCGAAGCCCTCGACGGTGAGGCCCATCGACTTCGAAGCCTCCGTCGTGACGATCGTCTGCGCGGTGTTCGGCACCATGCCGATGTCGATCGTCTGCTCGCCGTCGGACGCGAGCGGGACCTGGAATTGAAAGCCCGTGTCGAGCTCACCGGGAGGAACCGTGCCCTTCATCCGCGCGGTGTCGCCGTCGGAGACGAAGGTCGGCGAGGCCTCGTCGGGGGCGGTGAGGGCTTTGGATCCGGCGGGCAGATGAATCGTGCTGTCGGCGACCCAAGCGACGGGACTCTGGTTCGTGTAGTGCACGCGATAGACGACTTGGATGACGTCTTCCTTGAACGCGAGCTCGACCTGCACGGCAGCGCTGAGCATCAAGTCGGTGAGGTCGCGCGTCGCCGGGTAGATGTGCAGCACGCCTGAGACGCCGCCCTTGTCGTTGAGACCGAACGGCCCGAGGTCGTAGACGCCTTCGCCTTCGGTGACGCGGATCGTGTACGAGTGGCCCGTGCCTACGGCGAGCCCCTCGGCGAGGCCGTAGCCGTTGTCGTCGGTGACGCCGTAAAAGCGCTCGCGGCTGTCGCCTTGCGCGACGCTGGAGTGCAGCACGTTGATGTCGAAGGCGTGCCCGGCGATCGGGCGCTCGTAGGCGTCGCGGAGGGCGAAGAGGATGGTGCCGACGGGCACGTCGGGGACCACGTCGATCCCGTCGCCGGGAGGTCGGAAACCCTGCCCGCCGTGGGGATTCTCACCATCGTCGGGCATGTCGTTGGGCACTTCGTCGCCCATGTCTTCGCCGGTGTCGTCGAACTCCGGTGAGACCTCCGGGACATCGCTCGGATCTTCGGTGGGGGCGGGCTGCGCGTGGCCGACCGAGGGCAGAGCGAGGCCGAACGAAGCGATCGCGAGAATGAGCGTCGAGGTGTGGAGTTTCATTTCGTCGCCTCCTGCTCACGAGCGGACTCGTTGGAGTCGAGACCCTCGGAGGGAGAGAACGCGGGCTCACTGGCAGGCGGCTCCGAGCGTGCAGCGCGCGCCTCAGCGGGTTGCTCGCTCGATTCTTCTACATCGTTATCGTCATCTTCCGCGTCATCGCCCTGGGCGTCTTCGGGTTGCTCGTCCGAGGAGCTGAGGCCCAGCTCGGCGAGCCGCGCTTCGACCAGCTCTTCGGCGCGGAGGCGCGCGTCAGCGGACTCCTCGTCGATCATGCGGAGAAGTCGCTTCGCGTCGGCGCGGTAGCGCGTGACGAGGTTGCGGTAATCCTCGTCGCTGATCTTGCCGACCGAGCGCTCGAACTCGAGGTCCTTGAGGGCGCGGAGCACCGCGCGCTTCTGCTCTTCTTCGACGCGCGGCGAGCCGATCGCGAAGGCGTCAGCGCTCGTCAGGCGGTTCTCGCCGATGAGCGTGCGGACGCTGTTCCAGAAGGCAGCGATGACCCCGATGAGCGAGAGCGCCGTCAGGATCAACACGACGCCGGGCGCGCCGTACTCGAGGCCCGAGTAGACGAGCGTGGCGAGCCCGAAGAGAACGGCGCCCGCGGTGACGAGCAATCGCTGTCGCCGCGACATCGGCTCGTCCACCGCGTCCGAAGCTGCGTCGCGCTTCGGCGTGGAGGGTGCTCGCGCCGGCTCGTCTGCGGCGCGACGTTGAGCGGGCTTCTTGGGTTGAGGGTTCGTGCGTCGCACGTCGCGACCACGAGCAGGCTTCTTCGGACTCATTCGTTGTCGAGCTCGCGGAGCTGGGCGTCGAGCTTGTCGTCGTATTCGTCGCGCTTGGCGTTGCCCGCAGTGGCGGGCTGCGCCGCGCGTTCGGCTGCTCCGCGTGCGGCCCAGCGACGAAGGAGGCGAGCGACGAGGATCGCGCCTGCGATGAACGCTACGAGGGGGAGTGCCCAGATGAGACGGCTCGCTCCCTTGTTGGGGGGTAGAGCGAGTGCGTTCGTGCCGAACCGATCGCCGTAGGCCTTCTGGATCGCTTCGATCGACATGCCGTTGTCGAGCATCTCGCGGAGCTCGGCGCGACGAGCGCTGCCGTAGTCACAAGGGCAGGTGCCGAGGGTCTCTCGGGGACAGCCGCACATGCAAATGAGGCTGAAGAAGAGCGTGCGCTCCGTCTCGTTCTTGATGGTGACGGTGCCGCTGCCCGTGACGTTGTGCGACTGGCCGACGGCCTCGCCGGCCGTGAGGAACGGCAGCGAGCCGACGAGCAGCAGCACGAAGAGCATGCGTCGCGTCCACGTGCGCGCGGGTTCGGTCGAGCGCCGACGTGGGCGCGAGAGGCGCTCGAACAAGGGGGAGCGGGCGAGGCGTGCGAGGATCATGGCGGTGAAGCTGCCTGCAGACTGATCGCCGACGAGGCGGGTGGGTCCGCTGAAGGTTTTGGAACGATCCTCGGGAAGAACACCAGCATCAAGCAGAAGAGGATCGAGCTGGTCATTGCCACCGCCGAGCGCACGTAGGTGAAGGCAGTGACCTCTTGTTCGTTGATCTCGGGCCAGAGCGAGACGATGGCGCCGATGATCATGATGCCTGCGCCGATCACGAGCAGAATCGCGAGCGGATTGACGTGGAATTGGAACGTCGCGATCTTGGTCTCGGGGTCGACGTTGGCGAGCGTGACGTAGAGGTCGTCGCGCATGGTGATGTGCCGCGCGACCTCGGTCGACATCTGGCCGCCCATCGAGCGGTAGATGTTCTTCCCCGGGACGAGGCGCTCGACCATCTTGCCGCGCTCGATGACCTCGAGGTCGGCGAGGATCGACATCTTCTCCTTGTCGGTCTCGCGCCGGGCGTTGACGTACTTCACCGTGTAGGCCTGGTCGACCTTGAACTCGGTCCCTGGCTTGAGCGAAGCCTCGGTCTCGGTGCCCCACACGCGGCCGGTGAAGTGCAGGTAAACCAGCACGACGCCGACGTGGACGATGTAGCCGCCGTAGCGCCGGCGAGCCTTCGCGATGAGCTGGATGAACGAGGTGTGGTAGCCCTCCGTCGCCTTACGAGCGAGGGCTGCGCGCTGCCTCGCAGCGATGCCTCGAGCGAACTCCTGGACGACGACCGTCAGCTTGAAGGCGCTGAGCGCGACGACGATCACGGGCAGCTTGCCGTTCGTCCACGCGACCGCCGCGCCGATGGCGTGCACGAGCTGCGCTGAGAGCTTGTTGACCGCGTCCATGTTCGCGAGGGCCGCGTCGCTCGGCAGCGGGTAAAGGTTCACCATCTTGACGGTCGGCGGCATGCGCAGCGTCGACGCAAGCGCGATGTGGAGCACGACGGCGCCGACTGCCGCGGCTGTCGGAGGGATGAAGCTCTTCTTCAGGAGCTCGGGGCTCGTCTTGCGCCAGCCGAGGAGCGGCGCGACGCACATGAGCAAGAGCAGGATGACGAACGGGATTGGCAGCCAGAAGTTGTAGAACGTCGGCCCGACCGTCGACTTGTAGTTGAGGAAGAACTCGCTGAAGAGCGGCCAACACGTTGCCACCGCGATGAAGGCTCCGCATCCGAGGAGAGCCCAGTTGTTCATCACGAACGCTGTCTCGCGCGAGGTCACCGTCTCGAGCACGCCGTCGCCGCGGAGCATCGGGATGCGCCACACGATGAGCGCGATCGACACGGCCGCGAGGACGCCCATGTAGACGAGGAAGTAAGTGCCGACGCTGCTCTGCGCGAACGAGTGGACGCTTGCGATGAGGCCCGAGCGCGTGAGGAAGGTGCCGAAGATGGTGAACCAGAAGGTCTGGCAGATCAGGTAGACGTTCCAGATCTTGAGCATCGCGCGACGCTCTTGAATCATCGTCGAGTGGACGTAGGCGCTCGCGGTCCACCACGGCAGGCACGCCGCGTTCTCGACCGGATCCCAGGCCCAGTCGCCACCCCAGCCGAGCTCCTCGTAGGCCCACATCATCCCGAGGACATTGCCGATGGTGAGGAAGAGCCAGGAGAAGAGCATCCACTTCCGGGTGGCGAGGATCCACTCGTTGTCGAGCCGGCCCGTGATGAGCGCCGCGACACAGAACGCGAACGGAACGGTCGCGCTCGTGAACCCGATGTAGAGGCTCGGCGGGTGGATGATCATGTAGAAGTTGCGGAGCTGGTAGTTGAGCCCCTGCCCATCACCAGGCGCGCCGCTCATGCTCACGGCGAACGGGTTCACCGCGAACACCATGAGGAGTGCGTAGAAGCCGATGATGCTCATCAGCGTCGCGAGCACGTAGGGCTGCAGCTCGAGGTAGCGTCTGCCGAGCCAGCGGACGCAGAGGCCCGAGAAGAAGGCTGTGAGGAAGAGCCACCAGAGGAGCGAGCCGTCTTGGCCGCCCCACAGGGCGACGATTTGATACGGCACCGTCATGCCGCGATCGCTGTAGCGAGCGACGTACGACAGGCGAAAGTCGTGGCTGACGAACGCGTAGGCGAGGGTCAGGACCGCGAGACCAACGAGCGCGATCGTGCCGTAGGCGCCGAGGCGCGCGGCGTGGAGGAGTCGGGGACGACCGGCCCCAGCCGCGATCGAGAGCGCGAACGTGTACGCGGCTGCGATCAGGATGGCGTAGAGGACGCCGGTTCCGAACTCGGGAAGCGACTGCCACATCGGCTGCATGGTTGTTCTCGAATGCAGGAAAAGAGGACTTTGCCAGTTCCGAGCCCGAAAAACGGGTCGAAACGAGCGCTCGTTCCGCTAGGGAACTCTTTGAGCTTAGTACGGCTCACGCGAGGCGTGGCGAGAACGAGGGCGAGGTATACTGAGTCATGTCATCGCTAGCTGAACGCAGCCAAGGCGACCTCATCTACGACTGGAACGAGATCGGCCGCAAAGGGCGGCTCATCCCTCATGGGGTGACGTTCTTCGATGAGACGCTCCGCGATGGGCTCCAGAACCCGAGCGTGTCCGACCCGGACATTGGTTACAAGCTCAAGCTCATCCATTTGATGGAGAAAATCGGTGTCCATGTAGCGGACATCGGTTTGCCCGGCAGCTCGAAGCGCGCGTTCGACGACGTGCTCCGGATGTGCCGCGAGATCACGGACAGTCGGCTCAAGCTGCGGGTTGCGTGCGCGGGACGCACCGTTGTCTCCGACATCACGCCGATGATCGAAATCTCGCAGCGCGCAGGAATGCCCGTCGAGGTCTACGCCTTCATCGGGTCGAGCCCCATCAGGCAACTCGCCGAAGACTGGGATATCGCGACCATCGCGAAGCGCTCCGCGGAGGCCATCGACGTCGCGGTGAAGGCAGGGCTCTCGGTCGCGTACGTGACCGAGGACACGACACGCTCACGACCCGATTCGTTGGCGACGCTGTTCAAGGTCGCGATCGATCACGGCGCCTCGCGCCTCTGCCTCTGCGACACGGTCGGCCACTCGACGCCCGACGGCACGCGGAACCTCATCGGCTTCGCGAAGAGCATCATCGCCGGCATGGGCGCCAAGGTCGGGATCGACTGGCATGGGCACAACGATCGCGGCTTGGCGCTCACGAACGCGATCATGGCGCTCGAGTGGGGCGCCGATCGCGTGCACGCGACCGCGCTGGGGATTGGCGAACGCGTCGGCAACACGCCGATGGAGCTCGTGCTCCTCAACCTGAAGTTGCTCGGGATGCTCGAGGAGCAAGATCTGACGCAGCTCCTCGAGTACTGCCGCGTCGCTTCGGAGGCCGTCGGTTGGACCGTGCCGATCAACTATCCGCTGGTCGGGCGCGACGCGTTCCGCACGGCGACGGGCGTTCACGCGGCGGCGATCATCAAGGCCCAGCAGAAGGGCGACGCGTGGCTCGCTGATCGCATCTATTCGGGCGTGCCAGCGGGAATGTTCGGGCGGCATCAAGAGATTTGCATTGGCTATATGTCGGGCGCATCGAACGTGAACTTCTGGCTGCGACAGCGCCAGATCGAGCCCTCGCGGGAGCTCGTCGACGCCATCCTCGCGCGAGCGAAGACCACGCAGCACAACCTCACCGACGAGGAGGTCCTCACGGTCGTGGCGGAGGTTCGGGGGCGCGCCGAGGCGAAGTAGTCGGGGCGCGCGCCACGCCCCAAAAAGGTTTGACCTCAAACTGATGTAGCGTGCTCCTCCCCTCCGATCGGATCATCGCTGCGCTGCGCAGGTTGGTAGGTGGTCCTGCGAGGGCGGGGGCGACCCGCGAGCGGCCCGCAGGTCGCGGCGCCGAGCGCTTCGCTCGCTTCGTCGCGCTCCTCGGGGCGCTCGTCTGCGTCGTGTTCGTCGCGGGCTTGAGGGACGTGCTGCTCTCCAGCATCGTCCGCCCGGCCGCGGTCGTCGTGGTGCCACCGCCGCCTGGCGAGGCCGAGCTCGAGGTCTACGTCAACGACGCGGAGGGCAGGGCGTTCGCGGGTGCGGTCGTCCGCATCTTCACGCTCGACGAGAAGGGCGCGGTCTTCTTCGCGTCGGAGCGAACCACGCGCGCGGACGGCGAACCGCTCGCGTGGAGCGGCTTGCCCGAGGGCGAGGTTTGGATCGTCGCTTACGGTGAGGGTCGGGCGCGCGCGTCGACGCGGGTGATTCTCTCGAACAAGGCGCGGCGCACGGTGACCCTCGCGCTGCGGCCGGCGGCGGCGCTCACCGTTCACGTCGTGGACGCCGCGGGAGTGGTCGTGCCCGGCGCGATGATCGAGGTCACCTCGACGGACTCGCTGCCGCACATCGTGTTCACCGACGACGAGGGTATCGCCGTGTTGGATCGGCTCGGTCCAGCGCCGTGGAACGTGGAGATCTCCGCGGAGGGCTACGACACGATCTCGCGCACGGGCGTCTACCCCGAGGATCACCCGCTCGAGATTCGACTCGAGAAGCTCGGGGGCTTCGACGTGCACGTGGTCGACTCGCGTGGCGATCCGGTGCCATTCGCCGAGGTGCTGCTCAGCGGCCCGGGGATTTGGCCGGCCCGCAGCACCCACACCGACGAGACGGGGCACGCCGTCATCGTCGGGCTCTACGGTGGGCTCTACGATCTCAAGGCGCGCGCGGGAGATCTCGTGTCTCCGACCGAGCTCGGCGCGCGCTTGCCTCACGGAGAGCTCGTCGAAAAGAAGCTCGTCCTATACGACGGTCGCTTCATCACGGTCGAGGTCACGGACGGGCCGATGCGCGCCGACGGGCTCGTGCCGCTGCCGGTCCCGAACGCGCGCGTCGTGCTCGTCGAGGATGGGCTCTCGTCATTCCCACTCGAGGGCACGACCAACGTCGAGGGCCTCGTGGTCTTGGGACCCGTGCTCGCGACAGAGCTCGCCGTCTCCGTCCGCGCTGAGGGGTTCGTACCGCGCGCGGCGCGCCCCGAAGACTTTGACGACGACAAAGTAACGGTGGCGCTGCTGCGGGGCGCGACGCTCTTCGGGGACGTCCGCGACGATCGAGGTTTCCCCGTGGACGGCGCGACGATCGAGGTGATCGGCACGGACATCGACGGGATGCCGATCCACGAGGTCGCCGATCGCAGCGTGTTCACGGACGACCTGTTCTCGTTCTCGCTCGCGGGGCCGGTCGCGCTCATCCCGCGCGGCGAGCTCGGCGTGATGCCCGGACCGATCCCACCGATCCCACACGCGGGCATGCTCGGCGACGAGGCGGATCCCACGGTCGGCGCAGCCGAGGCGATACCTTGGGTGAGCGACGCATACGGCGAATACAAGGCGACGCCAGTCACGCCGGGGCGCGTGCAGCTCCTCGTGCGACACCCCGAGTACACCGACTTCGCGAGCGAGGAGATCGCGCTCGCGCCTGGCGGCGAGGTTCGCGTCGACGTGGTGCTTCGACGTGGCGGGCGCATCGAAGGCTACGTCGAGGAGGAGGACGGCCTGCCCGTCGAGGGCGCACGCCTCGAGCTCGCGGCGGAGTCGGGGCTCTGGACGCAGGTCACGTACACCGATGCGGACGGGAGCTTCGCGGTCGCGTCGGTGCCCGAGAGCGTGCACCTCAGCGTGTCGCGGCCGGACGCGCTCGGAGAGGTCGCGGTGAGGCTCGAGCTCGACGTGGCGCCCGGCGAGACCCAGCGCCTCCGCATCGTGCTGCCGAAGGCTCGCGAGGGCACGACGATCCGCTTCGACGACGAACACGGGCAGCCGCTCGCGCGCGTCGAGGCGCGCGTGCAGTCGCTCGATCTCGAGACGGTGTTCGCGCGGACGTTCTTCAGCGGCGAGGACGGCACGATTCAGGTGCCCGGCGTGCGCGGACTGCCGCTGCGGGTGATCGCGGAGCGACCCGGCAAGGCGCCGCTCTTCGACACGTTGGATCCCGTCGGTGAAGAACATCGGCTCGTGTTGCGCGACGGTCTCACCCTGAAGGGCTCGCTCACGGGTCGCGGTGGTCGCGTGAAGATCGAGCACGCGAGCCTGTCGCTCTACACGCTCGCGGGCCTCGAGTTCGCGAAGAGCGACGAAGAGGGGGAGTTCGAGTTCGAGGATCTCGCGCCGGGCCGCGCGCGCCTCGTGATCCGCGCTGACGGCTACGCAGAAGACGCGAGGCTCATCGACATCGCGGGAGAGCCGCTGCGCCCGATCGAGCTCGAGCGGATCGATCTGTTTCCATCGGGGAGCATCGAGGGCATGGTGCTCGATGCGTCGGGTCACGGCGTCGCAGGCGCGCGCGTCGGGTGGGGTTCGGTGCCGACCTATTTGCCAGTCGGGCGGCTCCCGTTCGGGCTCGCGCAGACCGACGCCGACGGTCGATACGCGCTCGCGAACCTGCCCGAGGGCACCATCCAGATCGAGGCGTACAGCGCGGAGCTCGGGCGGGGCGTGCTCGAGAACGTGGAGGTTCGAGCCGATCGCGTCACGCGTCGCGTGGACATCACCATCCCCGATCAGGACTATGCGCCGCGACCGTTGAAGGCCGCGGGCTCACTCGCGGTCACGCTGAGGGAGAACGCGGGCGCGGTCGTGGTCCTCGACGTCCCCGAGAACGGCGAGGCCGAGCACGCGGGCATCGAGCCGAACGATCGGCTGGTGTCGGTCGCCGGGCTCGAGGTCACGACGATCGAAGCGGCGCGCGATCTCCTCTCGGGCCCCCTCACCGAGGATGTGATCGTCGTCGTCGAGCGCGACTTCTTGGATCACGTGGGCCGCATCAAGCTTCGCGTGCGGCGCGAGGCCGTGCGGCGCTGAGCGTCGGTCGACGATATGATGCGGCGCTCGAATGGGGCTCGGGCCGAACGACATCCTTGGGTCGGACTACAAACTCATCCGCTCGCTGTCGCGCGGCGGCATGGGAGAGGTCTTCGAGGCAGAGCAGATCAGCACGGGCAGCAAGCGTGCGGTGAAGCTCATGCACCCCGATCTCCTCGAGGACGCCAAGCTCCGCGCGCGCTTCGAGCTCGAGGCCAAGGTCTCGTCCAGGATTCCCAGCGATCACGTCGTGCAGGTCCTCGTCGCGGGCGTCGACGCTCCGACTGGGACACCGTTCTTGGTGATGGAGCTCTTGGTCGGCGAGACGCTGCGAGCGCACGTCGCACGTCGCGGGCCGCTGCCCACCGACGAGGCGATTCGGCTCCTGCGAGAGCTCCTGCACGCGATGGTCAGCGCCCACGCGCAGGGGATCGTTCATCGCGATCTCAAGCCCGAGAATCTCTTTCTGGCCCGCTCGCGTCGCGTCGACGGTGAGACGACGCTCAAGGTGCTCGACTTCGGGATCGCGAAGCTCCTCGAGGACGCGCAGACGCACCGCACCGCTGCGATGGGGACCCCGCTCTGGATGGCGCCGGAGCAGACCGAATCGGGCAAGAAGGTCACGCCGGCGACCGACGTCTGGGCGCTCGGGCTCATCACGTTCTATTTGCTGACGGGTCGCGAGTACTGGCGCTCGGCGAGCGTGAAGGGAGCCGGCGTGCAGGCGACGATGCGAGAGATGCTCTTCGACGAGCTCGAGCCGGCGAGCGCTCGCGCCGAAGCGCTCGGCTCCACGTCCAAGCTCCCGAATGGCTTTAACGACGTATTTGCGAAGGCCGTCGCCCGTGACCCGCTCTCGCGATACGCCGACGCGCGCGACTTCGAGATCGCGCTGCGACCGCTCTTCGGAGGTGCGCCGCTCGTCCCGAACGACGACGAGCTGAACTCGAGGGACGACACCCAGCGAGCGGGCAACCCCCCGGAGAGGACGGTCATCGCCGAGCCCATCTCGATGGAGCCTGATCGCGACGACGAGGAGGAGTCTGAACCACCCGCCCGAATTCCGCCTGCGCCGCGAGCCGCTCCGGCCACCTCCTCCAAGCTGCCGTTCATCGTCCTCGGCGTGCTCCTGGCGGTGGGCCTCGTCGCTTTCGTGGTCAGTCGACTCGACTCCAACGAACCGACGCGCGGTCCGTCGCGGAGTCAGGCCGACGCCGAGTCGGTCGCGAGTGAACAGCCGCCTCCGCCACGCAAATCGATCCCGTCCAAGCTCGCGGTCGGGGTCAACACCCCGATTCTGGGGTCCGGCCCAGCACCCGTGACGATCGTCCTCTTCAGCGATCACGGCTGCGAGCCCTGTCAGAGGTTGCTCCCCATTTTGGACGAGCTCTCTCAGGCCACGGGCGATCTCTCGCTGCGCGTCGCGTGGCGCGACTTCCCCCTCGCCCAACACAAGTCGTGGGCTGTCGTCGCTCGTCTCGCCTACTTCTCGGGCGGGCACGAGGGCTTCTTCAGGGCCAGCCGAGAGCTCGGCGGGAGCAGTCGGATCCTCGAGCTGCACTTCACAGACGGCCCGGACGACCTCACCGTTCCTTACGACCATGTAAAAGAACGAGTCCCCGACTTGAGCCTCGCTCGACACGCCGAAGCCACCAGGGCGGTCGACGACGACATCGCGGAGGCGACCGCCCTCGGCGTCACTGCGCCACCCACGATGTTCATCGACGGCGAGCCCTATGAGGGCGAGCTCACCACGGAGGCGATCTCCGCGGCCGTCGCACGGAAGCGACGTCGCGCATTGGATCTCATCGCTCGGGGCTACACGAGGGACGAGGCCTACGCCGCCGAGGTGGACGCGAACTTCAGGAAGCCGGCGCCTCGCGCGCTGCCAAAGTCAACGCACTGACCGACGCGCGTGCTCTAGTTCATGCGCTTCATGGTGAGCTCGACGCCACCGTTCAACGCCCAAACGAGCTTGCCGTCGTCGGTCATCCGAATCTTCGAGCGATCCTCTCCCCCCTCGGATCGCTTGAAGACGACGTCCATCGTGTCGCCCTCGGCTTTCTCCACGCGGAACGTTCCCGTGCGCGGAGACTCCGCTGGAATCGAGACGGTCACCTTGTTGCCGCTGAACTCGAGGTGCGTGCCTTTGACCCAGCCTTGAGCGCGCTCGCTCTGCGAGGGGTGCATCGCCGAGATGCTCTCGCCTTCCCAACGACCTTGAAGTTTGTCACGGGGCGCCTTCGAGCAGCCCGTGATGAGGAAGGTGGCGGCGGCGAGGATCGGGATCGCGAGGACACGACGGCGGCGCATGGAAACCTCCGAGGGGATGAGGTCTGGAGCGACCTGGCTCTCAACTCGGAATGCTACGGACAGCCGAAACCGCGGGCCAAAATGTGTAAGCCGTTTTCCTACAGTCACTTACTATGACGCCACGCGGCTCGAGGTGATCTTCTCGGCACGGCCGCCGTTCCGAAGCTCTGCTGTAGTAATGCAGCACGCGTCCGATGCCGTCCGACTACACCGACCGTCGAGTCTCCGCGGATGAACGCCGCCAGCTCCTCCGCGCGATGGTGGCGCAGTGCAAGCACACGCCGAACGAGCCAGCTCCCGTGCTGGTCTTCGATCTCGACGGGACGCTGCTCGACAACCGACCACGCGTCGCGGTGATCCTCCGTGAGCTCTCGGCCTCTTGGGCCGACAAGCACCCGGTCGAGGCAGGCCGCCTGGCCTCGGCCAAAGCCGACGACATCGTCTACGGGCTGCGCGAGAACCTCATGCGCCACGGCGTCTCCGACGAGGAGCTCCTCGTCGAGGGCATGGAGTTTTGGCGGTCGCGGTTCTTCTACGACGCTTACATGAAGTACGACTCGCCGCTCCCCGGCGCGCGCGACTTCGTGGTCGCCTGCTATGAAGCGGGCGCGACGATCGTGTACCTCACGGGTCGCGACCTGCCGAACATGGCGCTCGGGACGTTCGCGAGCCTTCGTGACAACGGCTTCCCGATCGGCGTCGTCGGGACGTCCCTCATCACGAAGCCCGCGTTCGAGATCGCCGACTCCGACTTCAAACACAGCGTCGCGCCGGCGCTCGTGCGACACGGGCACATCGTCGCGAGCTTCGACAACGAGCCCGCGAACTGCAACCTCTTCCTCGAGCACCACCCGCTCGCGCGCTGCGTGTTCCTCGACACCCAGCACGCGCCCAACCCCCCGCACCTCGACGAGCGATGCGCGGTGATCGACACCTTCGAGGCCTGAGCAGCCTCGCGCACGGCGCGGCGCTCGGCTTGTTCGCCACGCTCGCGGCGTGCTCGAACGGCAATTCGAACGGCAACGACGCGGGTCTCGCGCCGAGCTCTTCACCGCTCGCGTCGACGACGCCAGCGCCCCTCGTCGGCGATCGACAGGGCGCGCCGGAGACCGTGATCGACGGTGGCGTGGGCCTCGAGTTCGACCCGAAGACGGGGCGACTCATCATCCCGGAAGAAGGCCCTCCCACGCCGCGGCCGCTCCGCTCCGACAGCCGGCTCGGGCCGGATGTCATGCCGCGCGACGCGCAGACGGGTGTCGTGCTGACCGCGTCGTTCATCGCGCGCGGCGTGCCGCCCCCGCCCGAACAGCCCGAGGTCGATCAGGCCTCCATCGCGCTCGCGTCGAAGCAGACGGCGTTCGCGGTCGAGATCACGATGACACCGATCGGGCGGATGAAGCTCGTCGTGCAGTCGCGCGCGATGCCGTTTCCCTATCGCTCGGAGATTCGGGCGCGCTTCGACTTGCTCGGGCACCTGGTGTTTTGGCCGGAGAGCTCGCGATACCGCACGGTCCCCGCGGGCGCTCTGCGCGCCGCGCTCGGCGAGCGCCGCGTCGACGTGACCCCGGTGGTCCCCGGCCAGCGCGTGTCGGCGGGCGAGGGCAAATTCGAGAACCAGCCGACGCGGGTCGTCACGCTCGAGTCAGCGCTCGGGCGCTTGCGTCTCGAGCTCTTGAACGCGCCGGACGCGGGGCTCGGCGCGACGCTCCTCTGTCGCACGCTCGTCGAGCTCGTCGGCATCGACCCCGCGACGCCCGAGTGCAAAGCCGATGAGATCCCGGTCTTTTCCTCGATCGATTGGGCCGAGGGCGGCGGCCTCGATTTGAAGGTGAGCGCGATCTCGCATCACACGGACATCCCCGCGGGCGCGCTGCTCGTGCCGCCGCCCGGCGCCGAGGCGACGTTGGACGGGCTCCCCGAGGTCGTCGATGGGGTCTACCTCACTCAGGAGGAGCTCCGCGCGTTTCGGTCGAAGCCCATCGACGTGAAGGCCGCGGACCCCGCGGCGCCGCCCGACGGCTTCATCGCAGAGAACAACCGCGATTCGTTCATGATGCTCTACCTCGACGGCGTGCCTGTCGTCGGTGTGCCCGCGATGGAGCGTCGCTACGTGATCGGTCCGGTGCGTGGTCGCTATGTCGCGCAGTGGCGGACGTTCCTCGGCGAGCACGTCGAGCAGCCCTTCGCGGTCGAGCTCCCGAGCGTGCTCCTCACCTCGCAGCCGAACCCCGACGCCGACGGCGGCACCTGAGCGCGGCTATTTCCAGTCCTCGCGAGGGGACTCGGGCGCATGGAAAACGTGGGCGATCTCGTTCGGGATGCGCTTCGGCAAGAGGTCGTCGCCGACGCACGCGAGCAGCGTATGCCCGGTGCAGAGCTCGTCCTCGCCGCGCCGGATCGTGTAGTCGAAGCGCACGGTCACGCGCGTGACCGCGCTGCAGATCGACTCGACCGCGAGCCAATCGTCGAAGCGCGCGGCCTTCTTGTAGCGGAGCGCGGTCTCCACGACAGGCAGGTGGATGCCTTGTCGAACCCACATCTCGTAGGTGATGCCGCGCTTGTGCAGCCAGTCGACGCGGCCTGCCTCGAAGTACGCGAGATAGTTCGCGTGGTGAACGATTCCCATCAGGTCGGTGTCGCAGAAGCGCACGCGGGTCTCGTGGATCGAACGCAGGTGAGCGGGCAGCTCGGCGAGCGGTGTGGCGAGCGGTTTCGGCGGCACGCGCGCTCCATATCGCGACCGCGCGGCGCGCGCCTCGCCATCTTTGGGGTGGCCGCGCCGGGCGCGGTTTGATACGCGCGCCGTATGGGTCAGCGAATCGTCACGCTCATCTCCGCAGAGGAAATCAACAAGCGCGTGGCCGAGCTCGGCCAGCAGATCACGAACGACTACAAGGGGAAGAACCTCGTCCTCGTGTGCGTGTTGAAGGGGAGCTTCGTCTTCACCGCGGACCTCGCGCGGCACATCGATCTGCCGCTCCGGATCGAGTTCCTCGGGGTGCGCAGCTACGGTGAGGGCACGAGCTCGAGCGGCGTCGTGCAGATCACGCAGGATCTCTCGAAGCCGATCGAGGGCGACGACATCTTGTTGGTCGAGGACATCGTCGACACCGGCCTGACGATCGCGCACCTCATCGATCTCTTCCGCACGCGGCGACCGAACAGCATGAAGGTCTGCACGCTCCTCCACAAACCGGCGCGCACGCGGATTCAGGTCCCCGTCGATTACCTCGGGTTCACGATCGAGGATCGCTTCGTCGTCGGCTACGGGCTCGACTGGGCCGAGAAATATCGCAATTTGCCAGCGATCAGCGTGGTCGAGAGCGAGGGAGGATGAGCGCGCCGTCGACCAGCAAGCGGCTCGCGTACCTCGAGAAGGTCAACGCGGAGGGCAAGGCCGACAGCTTTGCCCGGTACGCGCTCGCGCTCGAATACAAGTCGCTCGGGCGCATCGATGACGCGCGCACAGCCTTCGAAGCGCTGCGCGCGGCCGACCCTGCGTACGTGCCGATGTACCTGATGTGCGGCTCGATGCTCGCGGACGCCGATCGCAAAGACGAGGCGCGCGTCTGGCTCGAGGCCGGGGTCGACGCGGCTCGGCGAGCCGGTGACGGCAAGGCCCTCGGGGAGATCGAGAGCGCGCTCGCGGGCTTGTGAGGACAGCGTGGGGGTGCGCGGATCGGCCGACCGCGCGCTGGAGGGTCCATCTCTCCCCCCAACAAAAATACGCTTACAATACTGTAGACGTTCGCGCTGGGCGTGGACCGAAGATGGCGGTCCCGACGCGCACGAGCGTCGCGCCTTCGGCGAGGGCGACCTCGAAGTCGTCGCTCATCCCCATCGAGAGCTCGAAGTCTTCGGGCAGGAGCGCGGCCGCGCGGAGCTCGGCGCCGAGCTTCGCGAGCGCGGCGAAGTGCCTGCGATTTTCCTCGGCGTCGTCGGCGGGAGGGATCGCCATGAGGCCGGCGAGACGCACGCGCTCCATCGCGCCGAGGGCGCGCGCGAGCGCTGCGGTGTCCTCGGGTGAGCAGCCGGCCTTCTGCGGCTCGCCGCCGATGTTCACCTCGATGAGGACGGCTTGTTCGCGCGCGCTGCGCTTGCTGATTTCGGCGCCGAGCTCCGCGCGATCGACGGTGTGGATGAGGCGCGCGACGCCGGCGATGAGCTTGACCTTGTTGCGTTGGAGGCCGCCGATGAAGTGCCACTCGAGGTCGGCGAGGTCGGCGAGC
The DNA here is from genome assembly GCA_046351325.1 of Polyangiaceae bacterium. Classification (GTDB taxonomy): domain Bacteria; phylum Myxococcota_A; class Polyangia; order Polyangiales; family Polyangiaceae; genus Xiheicaenibacterium. The sequence continues at coordinate 709,724 of JAXLYR010000005.1, forward strand.
TCACGCGCTTTGTCGGCGAGCTCCTGCGCGTAGTTCTCCCCGAAGATGCGCTGGCCGGCGGCGTAGGCCTCGCGGATCGCGCTGGCGGGGTGGCCCTTCGAGACGGCGACGAGCGTCACGCGGCGACCGTGGGCGGCGCGCTCGACGCGCTCGCGAATGAGGGTGAGGCGAGCGCCGATCGACTCTGGTTCCATCGCCGTTCACTGTGCCACGGTGGGCCGCAGGAGCGGGCCCTCAGTTTCGCTTCGATGGTCTACCACCTTGCAGCGTTGTGGCACGTGGTGTGCTAATTCTGGGACAGCGTGCTTTGTCTTCATCGCTTGTCGGTCGGGCTTGGCCTCGTCAGCCTCGTGCTGTGTGCGAGCTGTTTCGACCCGCAGCCCGAGCCTCCCGAAGACGCGGACCCGTCGGGTGGTGGCTCCGGGTACACCGGTGGCGCGGGCGGGAACTCGAGTCCGATCGGCGGCGCGGGTGAGGGCGGCAGCGACGTCACTGACAACGGTGGAAGTGGTGGTGGCGGCGGCTCGCCCATCCAAGGTGGAGCGGGCGGTGGCGTCGAGGTCGGCGGCGCAGGCGGCGCAGGTGGCGCCGTAGGCGGCGGCGCTGTGGGTGGTGCGGGCGGCGCGGGCGGCGGGGGCGGGCTCGTCGATGGTCCCGGCGGACAAGGGTGAGATCGTGAGGATGCGCGCTCCGTTCGGGTTGCTGTTGTTGTCGAGCTTCTGGGTCGTCGCTTCGTGCGTGTTCGATCCGCAGCCTGATCCGCCGGGCGACTCGATCGGCGCAGGCGATCCCGGCGCGGGTGGTGACACGGCGAACGGCGGCAGCACTTCGAACTCGACGGGCAGCGGCGCGATGGGCACCGGCGGCGGTTCAGCCGATGGTGGTGCTGGCGGTGGCGCGGCGACCGGCGGTGGTGGCGCGGGCGGCGCAGCCGGTGGCGCGGGCGGCGCGGCCGGTGGTGCAGGCGGCGCGGCCGGTGGTGCAGGCGGCGCCGTCCAGGTCGGTGGCGCGGGCGGCGCGGGCGGCGGCTAGCGCCTGCGCGAGTAGGTCTCGGCCAAGTTCGCGAGCACGTCGGCGAGGATGCCGTCAGCGACGCGCAGGCGGCGCGACATCTCGCGAGCGATGTTGAGCACCACGATCGAGTAGGCCTTCATGTCGCGGCGATAGAGGGACTCGAGATCGCTCGCCGACATCTTCAAGAGGCGTGAAGGCGCGAGCGCCCGGATGGTCGCCGAGCGCGGCATGATGTCGAGGATCGACATCTCACCGAACCAGTCTCCAGGGCCGAAGATCGCGACGCGCGACTCGCGCTGTGTCTTCGATTGCTTGATGACCTCCATCTCGCCCTGGAGCAGCACGAAGAGCTCGCGGCCCTGATCACCCTCGCGGAAGACGACCTCACCGGGTTGGAGCGTGAGGACCGGCAGGCGCTGGACGTACTCGGTGAGGGTCGTCGAATCGAGGCCCCCGAAGAGCCCAATATCGGCGAGCTGCTCGATCGACGGAAGGTCGGCGGTGGTCATGGTCAGCTCAATTGGGGTTGCAGACGCCGTAGGTGACGTTCCCGATGACGAGCGGGACGCCGGTGGAGATCTCGAGCCCGAGGCAGCTCTCGTTGATTGGACAGCTACCACCATTCACGTTGCACCACTCGAAGCAGCGGCTGTCGTTGGCGGTCGTCGGGAGGCACGTGAAGCCAGGCGCACACTCCGAGGAGTCGGCGCAGACGCTCTGTTCGACGCCAGCGCCGGAGGGCACGCACAGCGTGTAGGGCTCGTCGCTGGCGGTGACCCCGATTTGGCAAGACGAGTTGGCGAGCGGGCAGCCCTGGCTGGTCACGAGCTCGCAGTTCTCCGAACAGAGCATCACGGTCGGCGCGCCGGTGAGCGGCAGCACGCATTTGCCCCCGGGCGCGGTGCACTCGACGTCGGAGTTGCAGAACTCGGCGCAGGTGGTCTCGCCGTCGGTGTAGCCGACGCACACGCTGCCCGGCGCGCAGTAGTTGTTCGCGTCGCAGATCTGACCGGGCTGCACCGTACCGGCGACGACGCAGATGCGGCCGCCGTTGCCGTCGACCGAGCACGCTGCGTCCTCGTCGCAGCCGCACTGGGGCGCGACGAGCTTGCACGGCTGCTCGTCACACGAGGGCCCGGTGCTCGTCGTGCTGCTCGAGGTCGACACGTTGGTCGAGCCGCCGTCCGAGGAAGATGCGCCCGAGCCGGTGCCCCCGGTCGAGGCGCCGCCGGCTCCGCCGGTCAGCGGATCGCTGTTCGCGCACCCTGCGAGGCAGAGGATGGTGGCAGACGCTCGTAGCGACCACATGACGAGCCTCCAACAGACAGCGCCAGGATCATCGTCCTGGGACGCGAAGACAAGGACGGTAACGCCACGATACGAACCGCAGCGTATCAGACTCAGCGCTCACCGAGCTGTTTGAGGAACACCATTCGCGAGCGACCCGGGCCTGCGTAGTCGTCGACGTTGGAGGCGGTGAAGCCGAGCGCGGTGTGGAAGCGGACCGAGCCCTCGTTGCCGTGGGGGGCGATCGCTTTGATCGCGACGCAGCGAGCGTCGGTGCAGGCCTCTTCGAAGGCGGCGTAGAGGGCGCGCGCGACGCCGCGTCGGCGGTAGTCGGGATCGATCCCCACGAGGTGGATGTACCCGATGCGAGCGCCGCCGCCGCGCGAGCTCGGAGGGCCCGTTAAGCTAACGCCGTGCAAGCCAAGCACGTGCGGATCGACGACGAACCCGAGCAGGAAGCCGACCATCGCGCCGTCGTCCCACTCGACGACCTGCGCGAGCCGGCCGAGCTCGTAGAAGAAGATCGGGTGCGCGAGCGCCGTGGTCGGGCCCTCCCACCATTGATCGATGACGGCGACGATCCGGTCGTAGTCGGCCTTGGTGATCGGGCGCGCGTGCATGTCGCGGCGCGAGCCTAGCAGTGAGGAGGTCCTCGCGGTATGCCTGCCGCGATGGCCCCCGCAATCATCGCTCCATCGGTACTTTCTGCGGATTTCGGTGCGCTCGCTGCCGAGGTTCGCGCGGTCGACGAGGCCGGCGCGGACTGGATCCACGTGGACGTCATGGATGGGCGCTTCGTCCCGAACATCACGATCGGGCCGCTCGTCGTCGAGGCCATCCGGCGCGCCACCGACAAGCCGCTCGACGTGCACCTCATGATCGTCGAGCCCGAGCGGTACGTCGCCGACTTCGTGAAGGCGGGCGCCTCTCGCGTGCTCGTCCACGTCGAGGCTTCGCCTCATTTGCACCGGACGCTGCATCAGATCCGCGCGGCCGGCAGCGCTGCGGGTGTCGTGCTCAACCCGCACACGCACGAGAGCTCCATCGAGCACGTGCTCGGGGACCTCGACCAGATCCTCTTGATGACGGTGAATCCCGGCTTCGGGGGGCAGAGCTTCATCGCGTCGATGCTCGAGAAGGTCGCGCGCGTGCGCCGGATGATCGACGAGCGCGGACTCGACGTGGTGATCGAGGTCGACGGCGGGGTCGCGCCGACCACTGCGCCCGATCTTCTGCGCGCTGGCGCTCGCGCGCTCGTCGCGGGCAGCGCGGTCTTCGGGGCGGCGCGAGGGGTCGCGCCGAACGACGTCGACGCTCGAGTCCGTGCCTACGCCGCCGCGATTGCTACGCTTCGTGGCGGCGAGGCAAAGTGACAGAGGGTTCCATGTTGGGAGCCGTCGCGATGGCGACGGCGCTCGTGCTCGGCGGCTGCGGGGGTGGACGGACGGGCGATGCAAACCACGCGGCGACGACGTCGTCGGCGAGCGCGTCGAGCTCGGCCGAGTCGGCCCGCGACGTCGCGACGAAGACGCCTGAGCCGACGATGGATCCCGTGGTCCTCGCAGAGCTCGAGCGGGTCTCCGAGTTTCGCGGGCTGCCGATCAAACATCACTTCAAGACCGTGCGCCTCGACCGCGCGGCCGTCCTCGAGCGGACGAAGACGAAGATGAACGAGGAACTGCCGGCGGACGTTCTCGATTGGGTCGCCGAGTCGCTGCGGGCGCTCGAGCTCTTGCCGATCGACTACGACCTCACCGAGGGCTTCCTCGAGCTCGTCACGGGGCGAATCGCAGGCTTTTACGATCCCGACGACAAGACGATGGTGCTCCTCGACGACCTCGAGGACAGCCAAGAAGAGGAGACGCTCGCGCACGAGCTCGTGCACGCACTGCAGGATCAGTCCTTCGATCTGGGCGCGATGCTCGACTACAAGCAGGGCCACGGCGACGAGTCGGCGGCGATGCAGCACCTCGTCGAGGGCGACGCGACGCTCGCCGGCATGCAGCTCGCGAACGGGCCGGACTTCGCGCCTTCGATCGAGCAGATGCGGCGCGCCTTCTACACGTCGACGAAGCTCAGCCAGATCGGGGTCGGGACGCCGGACATCCTCATCGCGACCTTGGTTTCGCCGTACATCGACGGCTACGAGTTCGCGCGGCAGCTCCAGGCTCGGAGCGGGTGGGCAGGCGTGAACAAAGCCTTCGAGCGGCTGCCGACGACGACCGAGCAGGTGCTCCACCTCGACAAATACGACGCGCGCGAGGCGGCGCTCGTCGTGCCTCCGATCAGCCCAGCGGCGCTCGGCGCGGGGTTCGTGGTGAAGCTCGAAGACTCGAATGGCGAGCTCGGGTTGAAGCTGATGCTCGAGCAGTGGGCGGCCCGCAAGACCGCAGCTCAGGCTGCTGCGGGCTGGGGTGGAGATCGGTTCGCCGTGGCGGTGCGCGACAAGGGGCCTGCGGGGCGCGAGGTCGCGGTCGCCTACTACACCCGAATGGATACGACGCTCGACGCAGACGAACTGACGGCTGTGCTGACAAGCGAGTTCGGCACGAAGTGCACCGAGCGCTCGGACTTGGGCCCGCTCGCGTGGCGTCGCAAGGACCGCGACGTCGTGCTGGTCGCAGGCCCTTATCGCCAACCCGGCGGCGTCGCCGGTCGGATCACGCTGAGCGCGGGTGACTGTTCGACAGCGACAGCTTGGCTCGACGCGCTCCTCAAATAGCGCGATGAGCGCCGCGCGGTCGGCGACTCAAGGTGACAGTCGCATCAGCTTCGTACGGGGATAATAGACAGTCGCGTTGACGCTATTGTTCGCTCCGACAATGGCGGTTTGGGGCGCGGTCTTTCACCGTGTGGAGAGTCGAGCCGCTATAGTCGTACACACCTTGGGGGGAGGCATGCTGAGGCCTTTGATTGCAACGGTCGACAAGCCCGACTGGGGGCGACTCACCACACAAGACCTCGGTGGTGGTTTGATCGAGACCAAGTGTGAAGGCTTCATCGGCAAAGAGCTGACGAAGCAGCTCTTGGAGCAAACCCCGAGGGTCCTCTCGACGGGGAAGAACCTCTGCTGGCTCGTCGACCTCACGAAGATGAAGGTCGTCGAGGCCAACGCACAAGAGCCGGGGCGAGAGATCTTCTCGATGTTCAAGCAGGCTGGTGGCCTCGCGTTCGCGTTCGTCTCGAGCGGTGACAGCACCGAGGCCGTCGTCGCGCGGACGCTGATCCGTGCGGTCGCGGTCGTCGCGCGCATCAAGGTCCACTTCACGCACGATCGTGAGGCAGCGGTCGCGCACCTGCGCGAGCTCGGTCAGCGCAGCGAGCCGCCGCGCTGAGGCGTCGCGGGCGAGCGCTATTCCAGAGTCGCGAGGTGAAGTCCGCGCGCTTCGAGGACGCGCACGAAGGCGCCCGAGGCGAGCAGGTCATGCTCGCGACGTCGGTCGGCCTGCCCGAGGTCGGGGTGGACGCAGAGTTCGCGGAGACGGTGCACCCCCAACAAAAAAGGCCTGTCGAGCAACGCGCCGAGAGAGCGCTCGTCGATGCTGCCCGCGCGCCCTACGCCGAGCGGGCTCATCACGCGCCAGGGCCCTGATTGGAGGGTCCAATCGACACGCGAGCAGGCCGCGAGAGCGCCTTGAAGGCTCGCGTCGACGGGCTGACCGAGCGCGATACGAACGGCGCGCACGCCGAGCTCGGATGCGAGGCGCGCGAAGGTCGGCCAGAGCATCGGGAAGAGATGGACGTGCTCGTGGGCGTTGAGGAACGCGAGGCGAACACCACGCGAGAGCAGTCGCTCGGCCTGCGCGCGGGCCTCGGCGGCGAGGTTGGCGAGGCGGGTGCGACCAATCGCGAGCGCGCCGAGGAGCTCGCGGTAGTCGGCGTGCTGCGTCCCGGCGCCCGTCCACGTGATATGGAGTCCTATACTGACAGACGAGTCTGTAAGCGAATCGAGGGAGCGGAGGTCGGCGCCGGCGTGGGCCATGATGCTCACCGCGCTGACGGCGCGCGCTCGAACGAGGGACTCGATTGCGGTGTTGGCGCTCGCCGATGAACCGTAGTCGTCGGCTGTTATGCAGATCACGGCGGTTCGAGGAGGAAGGCGCGGATGCGCTCCGACGTCTTGTCCGGGAATTCGAATTGAGGGACATGCCCACAGTCCGCGAAGGTCTCGCAGCGCGCCCCCGGGAGAGCTTGTTCGACGTGACGCCTGAAGGCGTGAGGTACGAGCCAGTCGCGGTCGCCGAAGATGAAGAGCGCGGGGCGCTCGAGGCGCTTCAAGCGGTCCCAGAAGCCGCGAACGCCGTGCGGATCTTCGAGGTAAATCTCGCGGGCCGCGTGGAAGAACGCGATGCGGCCGCGCGGCGAGTCGAAGACGCGCATGAACTCGTCGGCGGCGGCGTCGAGGGCGGCGCGCGCGATGCGCTCGGGTCGGGCGAAGAGCGATTGCAGGACGCCGACGACGAATCGGTGCTCGACCCAGAGCGGAGCGAGCGCGAGCTCGGGTCGCAGCAGGCGCACGGCGCCGACGGCGAAGCGGAAGCGTCGCCACGCGAGCGAAGGCGCGAGGAGCACGAGCCGATCGGTGCGCTCGGGCGCGCGCAGTCCGATCTCGAGGGCGATGCGACCACCCATCGAGTTGCCGACGAAGTGCGCGCGCTCGACGCCGATCGCGTCGAGGAAGGCCTGCATCCAGCGAGCGAAATAGGCCGGATGCAGCGGTCGAATCGGTTTGTCGGACTCACCGAAGCCGGGCACGTCGACGGCGATGACGCGGTGGTCGCGCGCGAGATCCCAGAGGGTCGGCAGGAAAGAAGAGCCAGTCGCGCCGAGGCCGTGGATGAGCACGACGGTGGGGCGATTCGGCTCGCCAGCCTCGAGGTAGAAGGTCGTGACGTCGCCCGCGACGACGCGGCGCGCGCGAGGGACACGCGGGCCGTGGCGCATCGGGGCCTCGAGCAGATCGTCGAGCTCGAGCGCGAGCGCGATGTTGCCGCGCATGAAGAGGCGACCCTCGAGGAAGGCTTGCACGCCCGCGACTCGGCCCTCGAGGATCGCGGCGAGCGTCGCGGCGTCCGCGGTGATCGTGGCGTCGGCCGAGCCGCGCGCGCCGCGCGTGAGCTTCGCGCGACCGGACTCGAGGTCGACTGTGAATTTGCCCTCGTTGGTCGCGTCAAAGACGAGGCGTGCGCGCCGATCGAGCGCCCGCACCGAGGGGCGCTCGACGCGGGCATGCAGCGCTCGCTCGAGCGCGCTCTCTTGAAGTCGGGATCGACCGCGGATCTTGGCGAGGAGGTCGCTCAGGTTTCGCACGCGAGGAGGCCGATATACCGATAGCACGCCGCGCATCACCGACGGTGGATCGATCGCGCGCGTGGCGTACGATGAACGCGTTGGACCTGCGCGATCGCCTCTTCGAGCTCGTCGGCGCGCGGCCTGGGGACAGCATCGCTGGGTGCGTGCTTCGCGACGCATCGACCGAGGTCGCGGCGCGGCTCACGTTCGAGGGCGGCGGTCGGAGCATCCACGTCGAGGTGCTGCTCGCGGAGGGCTCGGGCAGCGTTCGACCGCACGCCGCGCGCACGAAGCGGCTGCTCTTCAGCTATCGCGCCGGCGACGCCGGGCCCTCGATCCCCGGCGATATGGGTATAACGCTGTGCAAGGGAGTCGCCGCGGCGGCCGCCCCGCGCGAGGACGCCATGCTGTCCGCTCTGGCCGCCGAGTCGCGCGCGCACGAGCCGCGGCTGCGCGAGGTCCGCGTCTCGCGCTTGCTCGAGCCCGTGGGAGATCGGCTCTTCACGCTGACTCCGTACGTCGGTTGCTTGGTCGGTTGTCGCTATTGTTATGCGCAGCGCCCGGTCGCGGAGGTTCGGCGGCTCGAGCAGCTGCCCGAGGTCGCTTGGGGCTCGTACGTCGATGCCCGAATCAACGCCCCCGAGGTGCTCGCGCGCGAGCTCGAGGGCCTGCCGATGAGGCCCATCAAGCTGTGCCCGATCGTCAGTGACCCTTACCAAGTCGTGGAGAGCCGACTCGAGATCACGCGACGCTGCCTCGAGGTTTTGCGCGACGCTCGCGCGGAGCAGCCGGTGCTGGTGCTTACGCGGATGAAGCTCGTCGAGCGCGACGCGGAGCTCCTGGCCGCGCTGCCGCGGGCTTATGCCGGTATCTCCATCCCGACCGTCGACGACGCGGTGGCCGAGCATTTCGAGCCGCGCGCGTCACCGCCGAGCGAGCGGCTCGCGGCGCTCGCGCGCCTGAAGGCAGCTGGCGTGAGGACGTTCGCGGTGGTTCAACCGATCTTGGCGGGCGACGTCGTCGCGCTCGCCGAGGTCCTCGCCGCGTCGGCGGACTCGGTGAGCATCGGTCTGCTCGAGGGCGTCGAGGGCGCCTCGCGAGAGTTCGCGGACCCTCGCTATTCGGAGTCTCGTGACTTCGCTTGGCAACGAGCCCGCGCGGACGAGCTCGCGCGCGCGTTGACGGAGCGGCAGGTGCCGATCTGGCCAGGCTCGCCGGGGGAGCTCCCGCCGGAGCTTACATAGTTGTTATCGCGTCGGGCGCTCTTGTCGGTTTGCAGGACAACGAGTCTCATCGACGAATGAAGCTTGCTCCATTCGCGCTCCGAGTTCGGTTGGGTATCAGTCCGTTCGTCGCTCTCGCATTGGTGGTCGCGGCCTGTGGCGACGACGGCACGGGGGGCTCCGGCGCGGGAGCGACCGGGGCAGGTGGCCACGGCGGCGGCGCCACCGGTGGAGGCGGAGTTGGCGGTGCGGGCGGCTCGGTGCAGGGCGGGGCCGGGGGGACTGGAGGCTCGGGCGGCTCGGTGGATCCCTACGATCTGAGCGAGTGCGGCGACGACACCGATTGCCCCGGCGGGACGTGCGTCGCGATCAACGCCGGTTACCGCGTCTGCCAGTTGCCCGTCGTGGAGGCGACGATGTGCTCGAAGTCGGGCCTCGACGAGTGCTGCTCCACCGCGGAGTGCATCAACGGCGGAGTGTGCGTGGCGGGGCCGGCGTTCCCGTTCTGCGGCGGCGCAGTGCCGGACATGCACAACGTCTGCGCCATCGACCAGTGCGCGAACAACGCGGACTGCGGTGATCAAGCGGTGTGCGTGCCGCCGGGGACCGTCGGGAACAAGGCCCGCATGTGCGTGTACGCCGAGTGCTTCGCCACGTGCGGGCAGAAGTCGCTGCGCGCGTGCGCGCTCGTTCGCGACTCGTGCTGCGGCGCGCCTGACGGCTTTTTCTGCATCAACGATTGCCACGTGGATGCCGACTGTCCCGGCGGGTACTGCCAGGCCGGGACTTGCATGCCTGGAGGCCCGGCGTGTCCGCCGTGACCGAGGTCCGCGAGCTCTCGAGTCGGATCCACCATGTGCGTCTCTTTCGGTCGGGCGCGCTCGTCACGCGGCGCGCGGCGATCGAGCTCCCCGCCGACGGAGCGCTGCGCGTTCGGATCGTGGATCTGCCGCTCACGCTCGTCGATAGTACAGTTCGACTGACGATTTCGGACGGCGCGCCAGGGCGCGTCGGCGAGGTCGCGCTCGGCTTGGACGCCGCGACGCGCTCGAGCGCGCGTGGGACGAGCGACGAAGAGGCACGCGACGCGCTGAAGAAGCGGAGGGCCGAGCTCGCCGCGCGGCTCGCGGTGGCGCGCGGAGAGATCACGCGCCTCGACGCCGTGACGCTCGCGTCGCGACCGGGGATCGATGGCGAGCGCGCGCCCGAGCCTGCAGACGCAACGGCGCGCGTGGGCTTCGCGCGCTTTCGTCGCGAGGCGCGAGAGGGCGCGAGCGCGACGGTGCGCGGACTCGAGCGCGAGCTCTCGCAGGTCGAGCGCGAGCTCGCGGCGACCGAGGCGCGCATCGCACGCGCGGTGGGTCAGGCGCTGCCGCGCCCCGAGGAGCTCCGCAAGACGGTGGCCGCGCGCATCTCGCGAGGCGCTGCGGCGGAGGGTCCTCACGAGCTGACCCTCGAGCTCGAGTATTTCGTCGCGGCAGCGCGCTGGGCGCCCGCGTACGTCCTGCGCGTCAGCTCGACGAAGAAGCGCGCGCGCCTCGAGCTCCGCGCGATGGTCGCGCAGGAGACCGGAGAGGACTGGCGTGGCGTGCGCGTGACGTACGCGAGCGCGCATCCGCTGGATTTTCACGAGCTGCCCGAGCTCACGAGCCTGCGCTACGGACGCGCGCAGCCCCCGGTGAAGAAGCGCAAATGGCGACCGCTCGCCGAGGATCCGACGAGCCTCTTCGCTGACTACGGGCGTGCGCTGAAGGCGCCGATCGAGCCGCCGCGCCCGCACGAGGAGCCCGCGCCCGAGGATGAAGAGGAAGCGCCCGGCGGGCCCGCCGATCTCGACGCAGCGACGTTGTTCTCGCTGAAGGAGATGGGGGCGCTCGAACAGGCTCGCGGTGAAGCGCTGACACGCGCCTCGACGCACGCCGCGTCGGACATGCCGATGCCGATGGCGATGGCGCCGCCCGCGTCGATGCTGCCGCGCAAGGGTGGGCTGTCCCTCCCGTCGTTCGGCTTCGGAGGTGGAGGAGGAGCGCCGCCGATGCAGGCTCAGGCGAAGGCCCGCTCGGGTCGCGCGAGGCAGGCCCGCGCCCAGGAAAATGAGGCGCCGCGAGAGGTCGAGGCAGACGTCGACGAGCGCCTGCTGCAGTTCGGCGACCTCCGCATGCCAGCGTTCACCGAGCAGCGCGGTCGCCTCGTGTTGCTGTCGCGCGCGGAGCTCTATCGAGAGCTCTCGGTCACGGAGACGGTGTGCATCAACAGTCAGCTCATCGCGCTCGTCGAGGGTGAGGAGCGCGCGGCGCGTGATCGCCTCGACAAACTCCCGAAGGGCTTCACCGCGCCGGCCGCGCTCGACGGCTTCGACCATGCGTTCGATGGCGAGTTCGCGATCGACGTTCCGAGCGACGGCGAGTTTCATTCGGTCGCGCTCGCGCATCACGAGGCGAACTCGACCCTGCGCCACGTCGTCGTCCCGCGCGAGGCGAGCGACGTATTTCGCATGGTGGAGCTCGACAGCCCGTTCGACGTGCCGCTCCTGCGCGGGCCGTGTGACGTCTACTTGGACGGCGCCTTCCTCATGACGGTCGATCTCGCGACGGTCGCGCCTCGCGGCAAGCTGCGCTGCGGTCTCGGCGTCGATCAAGCGGTGAAGGTCGCGAGGAACACGTCGTTCCAGGAGTCGACGACCGGCCTGATGAGCGGGACGCTCGTGCTGCGGCACTCGGTCAAAATCGAGCTCGAGAGCCACCGGAGCGAGGTGATCGATCTCGAGGTGCGCGAGCGCCTGCCGCAGGTGCCAGAGCGCGAAGAGGACGTGAAGCTCGAGGTCCTCGATGTGTCGCCGGCGTGGCAGCCGTGGGAGCCCGCGATCGGCGAGCCCTCCGCGCGCGCCGACGGCGTCGCGCCGCCCTTGCAAGGTGGGTACGCGTGGCGCGCGTCGATCGAGCCACGCAAGAAGCGCGAGCTCACGTTCAGCTACCTCATCAAGATCCCGGCGAAGCTCGAGCTCGTCGGCGGCAATCGGCGGGACTGAGCCACATGAGCGAACACATACCGATCGTCGAGGTCCTGGTGATGGAGGACCGCGCGCACGTGACGCGGCGCGGGCGCGTGAACGCGACCGAGGGGCGGACGCGGATCGTCGTCGACGACGTCGCGCCCGTGATCGTCGACAAATCGCTCACCGTGACGGGCGGGACCGAGACGGTGAAGGTCGCCGACGCGCGCGTCGTTCGAACTGCGGTGCACCTCGACGAGGACGCAGCGGCCGACACCCGCGCGCTCGACGCCGAGCTCGAGGCCGCCCGCGAGCGGCAAGCTGCGATCGCGAGCAACCTCGAGGCGCTCTCCCTCGAGCGCGTGGCGCTGGAGCGGCTCGCCGCGGACTACTTGCGTGAGCTCGCCGAGGACGCGGCGCTCGGTCGCGCGCTCGGTGAAGCGCAGCGCGCGGGCTACGAGGCGCTGCGCGTGCGGCTCGCGGATTTGGCTGCGGAGAGCGCGCGCACCGAGCTCGAGCGCGACGAGCACCAAAGTCGCGTGCGGGCGCTCCAAGCGCAGGCGGCCCAGCGCAAGACGCCGTCGAAGCGCGTCCGCGCGCGGCTCGAGATCGAGCTCGAGGGGAGCGCCGCAGCCGAGCTCGAGCTCACCGCGAGCTACGTCGTCGCGAACGCGTGCTGGCGTCCGCGTCACCGCGCGACCTTGGACGAAGCGGCGAGCGCCGTCGCCCTCAGCTGTCACGCGGTCGCTTGGCAAAACACAGGCGAAGATTGGCCGAGCGTGCCGCTCTCGTTCAGCACCGAGCGACCCAGCTTGGGAGCGAACCCGCCCGAGCTCGAGACCGAGTGGCTCGCGACGATGCGCAAGACGCCCATCGTGCTCGAGGCCCGCGAGGAGCAAGTCGCGGTCGCAGGGCTCGGCGGTGGTGAGGGCGCGGCAGCGAAGAAGACCAGCGATTTGCCTGGGATCGACGACGGCGGCGAGCCGCTCCTCCTGCGATCACGCGAGGCCGTAGTGGTGGCCAGCGACGGCCGGCCTCACGAGGTTCCGCTCTTCGACGTTGCGAGCAAGGCGGAGCTCGAGCTCGTCGCGTTCCCCGAGCTTTTGCTCGCGGCGACGCTGAAGGTCACCTTCACCAACACCGCCAGCGCGCCGCTCCTGCCAGGCCCTGTCGAGCTCCTGAAGAACGGCGGCCCAGTGGGTCGGGCGCAGCTCGCGTTCGTCGCTCGAGGTGAACGCGTCGCGCTCGGGTGGGGCCCAGACCCGAATATCCGCCTGCATCGTCAGGTCGAACCGCTCAAAGACGAGAGCAGCATCCTCGGCTCGTGGACGACGCGAACCTCGGACATCCGTATTCGGTTGAGCAACCTCGGCGCCGAGGCTCGGCGCGTCGTCGTGCGCGAGCGAGTCGGCATATCCGAGATCGACAAGCTGCAAATCACCACGAGCCCCAAGCACACCACGCAAGGTCTCGAGCCCGACGAGAACGGGTTCGTGACGTGGACCGTCGAGGTCAAGCCACACGCGAGGCAGCTCCTCGAGCTCCGCGTGACGCAGCGCAGGCACAGCGATCTCGGGTGAGGCACGCATTCGACGAGCGCGAGGCACAGGGCCTCGTTGCGACGGCGCTCGTCGGACCTCTAGCATCCGCCGAATGGTTCATTCCCTCTCGCTGGGTGGTTCGCGACGAGCACCGTTATGGGCAATTGCGGTCTTCGCACTCGCGGGCTGCGGTGATTCAGGATCTTCGTCCGACGGCGGCGTGCACTCCTATCCAGAGTCTGCGTGCTCCTCTTGCCAAGAGGACTACACGACAGACCAATGCTCGGACTGGGGTGGACTTGCGGGCTGTGAGGTCTCCGCGGTCGACTCTCCCGGGAGCTGCAGCGCGAGCTTCGACGGCTGTCATTTCGAGAACTGCGACCACTTGCCTATTTGCGCCGACGACGGCGCGGCGAGCTGCTCTTCCTGTGACAAGTCGTACACGCAGGCCGAGTGCGACAGCCTCGCCGCGACCGCCAACTGCGACAGCGCGACGCTCGTCGACGTGACCGCTTGTGGCAAGGCAGCCAAGGCCTGCGATTTCCTCGGCTGCGACTTCTCGCCTGATTGCGATTGATGGGCACGGATTTCGAGCCCGCCTATTCCTATAGCGAGCGCCTGCACCCTTGTCCGCGATGCCTCGAGCCCCTCGACATTCCAATCGAGGGCGGTGAGGTCACGTGTCGCTGTGGTGAGCGCCATCGCGCGGGGGCTCGCGATCACAGGCGTTTTCCTCGGTCAGGGCTCGACGCGGCTGCGCAGCTCGCCGCCCTCACGGGGCAGCCAGACCCGACGTATCTCGACAGCCCGACCGCCATCGCGCTCGCGGGGTCGAAGAACTTCTCGTCCAAAGACTCAGTGGGGCTTTGGCAGCGCGTCTACGTCGCTGCCCTCGCGTCCCCCGGTGATGAAGCGGCGCTGCGCGCGCTCGTACACTTCACGCTCGGCTGCTTGAACTCGGTCGCTTACGAGCGCGGGCGTCGCGTCGCGCGCGCCATGGCCGAGGCCAACCTCGACCTCGAAGAGGACCCCGACACGCGACAGGATCTCTTCTGTTTGATGGCGCGTGGCGCTGCTCGAGAGGGCGATCTCGAGTCCGCGGAAAGATGGCTCGCGCCTTGTGATCCGCGCTCCACCGAGGTGCGCGTCGACTCGTCTTATCGGTTGTCGCGCGCGACGATCGACGTGCAATCCGGCGACCCCAGCGCTGCGCTGGCGGTCCTCGGGGATCGGCCGGGCGTCATCCCCATCGGCTCTCGCAGCCTCACGACGGCGGCGCTCGTTCGCGCGCACGCGCTCGAGCTGCTCGGCCGAGACGACGAGGCCGTTCGTCAGCTGCGCGACGAGATGGTCCGTCGCGACCCCGGGGGCCACGCGCACCTCGGCAATGTTCTACCGGTTTGGGCGCCGCTCGTGCCCTGTCCACGCACCTTCCCGATCGCGGCCATCGAGCACATTCGACCCCAACTCGCCGACTCGCCTGTTGCGGCGATGTTCGGCGGTGGCTTCGCGGCCTTGGGCCTATTCCTCATGGTGACAGGGGGCGTCGCCGTCGTGTTCGCTGCCGCGACCTCGAACTGGCCATTTCTGGCGACTGGGTTTCTGCCAGCCGGCCTCGGCGTCGTCTTCTTCCTCAATGGGCGCAGGCGGCGCGACATCGAAGCTCGCACGCGGGCTGTCAGGGCGAGCGGTGAACCAGCGCGCGCTCGCATCCAATCGGTGGAGCACCTCGGACCGTCGTCGGGCTCTTACGCGCATGTAAGGCTGACCGCCGAGCTCCATCGCGACGGCGTCGCGCCCTACACGGTGGCCTTCGAGGCCATGCGCTATCAACGCAACGGTCGCGCTGGTCCGTGGGTCGTCCCGTATGCGTGGTTGCCCGTGCGGGTCGACCCGGCCGATCCGAGCTTCGTCGTGCCCGATATCGGCCGCTGACAGAGGCTCAGCCGGCGTCGTCGGGGCGCTCGATGCGCCCGTCTGCGTGCCTGGCGAAGACACCCTCTTCACGCGGATGGACAGGGTCGTCCGAGGGCCACGGCCAGCCCCCGAAGCGCGTGCGCTGGTAATCGGAATAAGCCTTCGCGATTTCGGCGCGGGTGTTCATGACGAACGGGCCTTGTTGGGCAATCGGCTCACCGATGGGGCGGCCCTGGAGCATCAAGAGCTCGACTGCCGAGTTACCGGCCTGTAACTCGATCGCGCGGTCGGGCACGACGACCGCGGCGTGGTTGACCGGGATCGACTGAGCGTCGACCGAGAGCTCGGTTCCCGAGAAGAAATACAGCGTTCGAACGCTCGTCGCGTGTGTGGGCGGCAACGTGAAGCGCGCCCCGGGATCCATCCGAATCGTCCATATCGCGACATCGGAGTCCGCGCGCGAGGCCCAAGAGCGTGGCGGCGGAGGCGGCGCGGTGCGCCCCTCGAGGGAGCCGGCTGCGACCACGATTTCGACCGAGCGACCCGCGTCGTCGCGGGTCACCACGCGCGGGATTCGCCCAGACCAGAGCATGGAGAAATGCGGGTCGGCCATCTTGTCGGCGGCCGGCAGGTTGAGCCAAATCTGAAAGAGCTCGACCGGATTACGGCGCTCGCGATCGCGCAAAGGGAACATCTCGGAGTGGACGACGCCGCGACCCGCGGTGAGCCATTGGACGTCGCCCGCGCCGAACCGCGCTGCCGCGCCGAGCGAATCCGAGTGATCGATATACCCGCGACGCACCAGCGTGACGGTCTCGAAGCCGCGGTGCGGGTGCTGCGGAAAGCCAGGGACGACGCGCCCGTGGTACATGCGGAACCCGTCTCGCACGGTGAAATCCATGCCGAGGTCCCGCCCAGCGAGCGAGCCGACAGGCCCCATCTTCTCGTTGCCCATCGGGTAGTCGTCGACGTGGTGCACGCAGAAGAGGAACGGATCAACGGTCGCCCAGGGAAAACCCAAGGGAGCCGTGTCGAGCACACCGGAGTTTTTCATCGCTCGCTCATTCTAAGTCGTCGCGTGAGGCTCGCCGCTCCGCGCCGGATGAACTCTGTATTCTCGGTTCATGCTTGCTCCTTGGCTGTCTCGCAAACACCGCATCGCCGCAGCGCTCGTCGTCCTCGGGGTCGCCTCGACGGCGCGCGCGCAGGACGCGACCTCCCCCGGCGCTCCATCCTCTCCGGAGCCGACCTTCCACAGCCTCTCGATCGACTGGCCTATCACCGGCGACGACGATCTCGACGGGGCGGTGACTGTCCGCTACCGGCCTGCGGGCGCGGGCAGCTACCGCGATGGCCTGCCGCTCTTCCGCGTGCCGGCGGGGTCCAATCAGGGCTTCGACTGGACGAATCGCTTCGCGGGCAGTTTGTTCTTCTTGGAGCCCGGGACGACGTACGAAGTCGAGCTCACGCTTACGGATCCAGATGGTGGCGGCACCGTCGAGACGCTCTCGGTCACGACGCGCACCATCCCTGAAGCCAGCGCTTCAGCGGCCGAGACCAGCGTCACGCCGGCGACCATCGACGCCGCGATCGCGTCGGCCGCTCCCGGCGCGCTCCTCGTGCTCGAGGACGGGACTTACGGCGAAGTCAGCGCGCTCGTGTCGGGCGAGCCCGATAACCCGATAACGCTGCGCGCGCGCAACCCCGGTAACGCCGTCGTCGAGGGCGACGTGCGCATCGACGGGCAACACGACGTCATCGTCGAGGGGCTCGTCGTTCACGGGAAGTTCAAGTTCAACGACGCCGACAGGATCACCGTCCGCGGCAACCTGATCGAGACCCCCGACGACGGGGTCGTGTCCTACGGCACCGGGACGCGCGGCGCACTGATCGTCGACAACGTCGTTCACGGGCCGACGACTTGGTATGCGGGGGCGCTCGGCGTCGATGGCGACAACCTGGGTGAGGGCATCGTCCTCACGGGGCCGGGCAACGTCATCGCCTGGAATCGCGTATCGGGCTTTCGAGACTGCGTATCGCTGCTCGAGGACGCCGAGGCCTACGACCAATATTCGATCGACATCTACGGCAACGACCTGAGCGACTGCGCCGATGACGCGATCGAGGCCGATTTCTCCATGGGAAACGTCCGCGTATTCCAGAATCGAATCGCGCAGAGCTTCATGGGAATAAGCTCGCAGCCGAGCCTCGGTGGGCCGACCTATTTCTTGCGCAATGTGATGTACAACGTCGTCTATTCGCCGTTCAAGCTGCAGCGGAGCTCCGTGGGGGACGTCGGCCTTCACAACACCGTAGTCAAATCGGGTGACGCGTTTGCGGTCTATACGACCGATGTCTGGTCGCGCGCCTATTTCCGAAACAACCTCTTCGTCGGTGGGCCGGGTGGTGTCTATAACGGCTACGATAGCGGCCCGGGGGATATCACCTATTTGCCGACCGCGGACGCGACGACGAGCTTCGACTACGACGGCTACGGGTCAATCGGGACCGGGGCGTTTCACGGGCGAATCGGGGGCACGACGTATGACAGCCTCGCCGAGCTCCAGAGCAACACCACAGAGGCCCACGCGATCGAGGTCGATCTCTCGAGCTTCGCGGGGAGCGCGACCATTCCTCAGGATCCGTTCGCGCCGCCCGACTTCCCCGATCTGACGTTGGCGACCGGCGCAGCGCCCATCGATCACGGGGTATTGCTCGCGAACGTGAACGACGGGTTCGCGGGGGACGCGCCCGATCTGGGTGCTTTCGAGCTCGGCACCGACCCGCCCGACTACGGTCCTGGTGGGGACTTGGTGATTCCGGTGGGCGGCGGAGGCGCCGGTGGTGGCGGCGCTGTCGGCGGCGGGGGACCCAATACGGGCGGCGGTCCGGTGAGCGGCGGTGGAGGGGCAGGGGCTGCGGGTGCAACCGACGGGGACGACGACGGTTGCTCCTGCAACCTCGCCGAAAAAGCCAATTCGAGCGGCGCCCCGACGGTGCTGCTCCTCGGCATCATGGCTCTAGCGAGTGTCCGTTTGCGTGCCACCCGGCGTCGAGCGCGCCGCACGTCGTAGCGATCGTCGACGATGCGTGGCAGGGTGTCCTCTGCCATGAAACACGAGCGGGGTTGGTTCGGGCGGGGGCTCTCGTGGTGTGCGCTCGGGAGCGTCGCGGCGCTCCTGTCTTGTTCGCAAAAGGAGCACCGTAGTCATCAATCGGACGACGATGATGACAGGCCCATTCGAGCCGCGAGCAACGACAAGGCGGCGAGCTCGGCCAAGCAGCGAGGCACAGCCGCTCCGACCATGGCGCCGTCGGCGAACGCCGTCGACTTCGACGTCTACGTCATGTCGCAATGCCCCTACGCCGTGGACCTCGAGCGCATGCTCGGGCAGGTGCTTACGAACTTCGGCTCGGACCTGAACTTCCGAGTCGACTACATCGGGAAGAAGAAGGGCGCAGAGCTCACCTCGATGCACGGGCCCGAGGAGGTGATCGGCGATCTTCAGCAGGTCTGCGCCGCGAAGCTCTCGCCGAAGTTCTTCGACTTCATCCTCTGTCAGAATAACGACGTTAAACAAATCGGGTCGACCGCCGCGTCCTGCGCCGAGACTGTCGGCATTCCGAAGGCGGCGCTCGACGCGTGCGCTACGGGCCCGGATGGGCAGACTCTGCTCGCGGCGTCGTTCGACCGGTCGGCCGCTCGGGGCGCGACGGGGAGCCCGACGATCTTCATCGCGGGGACCAAATACGCAGGGCGACGGAGCGCCGCCGCGATCTCGCGAGCGATCTGCGACGCCGCCAAGACATCGCTGACCGCCTGCGCGAACATCCCCGCAGCGCCAGCGGTGAACATCACCGTCCTCGAGGACGGTCGCTGCGGCGGCTGCGACAAGAGCCGAGTCGACTCGTTGCTCAAGCGCTTCGACAACCCGGTAGTCACGCACCTCGACGTGGGCTCACCGTCGGGGCGCGCGCTCTTCGAATCCCTCAAGCCGGTGGAGCTGCCGGCCGCGGTCTTCGACTCGACGCTCGACGCCGATCCGGACGGTCTCAAACAGGTCAAGACGAAGGTCGTCGGCAACTACCGGTTCCAGGCGCTCGGCAGCTGGAACCCCGAGTGCGCCGACGACGGCGGTTGCTCGAAGGCAGAGTGCGCGAGCGCCCTTGTTTGCCGCAAGGAGCTGCCTCACCGCATCGACGCCTTCGTCATGTCGAAATGCCCATTCGCCGAAAAGGGGATGACCGCCCTCAAGGCGCTCGTCGACGACGCGCGCGCCAAGAGGGAGCCGCTCGACATCCAGCTCAGCTTCATCGGCAAGGCGACCGGCGACAAGCTCACGAGCATGCACGGAGACGCGGAGGTCGTCGAGGATCTACGCCAGGTGTGCGCGCAGAAGCACTACGCCGCCAACCTCAAGTTCCTCGATTACGTGTTTTGCCGATACAAGGATATCAAGAGCGATGATTGGCGGTCATGCACGGGTGGCTCTACCGGTATCGACGCCGAGGTCATCCGAAGATGCGCAGAGGGCACCGAGGGGCCGGCGCTGCTGAAATCCTCGTTCGCCGATTCGGTCGCTGCGGGCGTGGTGGGCAGCCCGACCTGGCTCGTGAACAACCGCTACAAGTTCAACGGCGTGACGCTCGACGTGCTGCGACAGAACCTCTGCGACCACAACAAGGCCATGAGGGTCTGCGCGGCTCCCTGAGATTGGCAGTCTGCTATTTGCCAGTCCCGCTGAGGAGCGTGACCATCACGGGCAGATCGGTCGGGCGGTCGGGCAGGCACGCGAGGGTGAGGTCGATCCGCGTCTCCTTGCCGTCGAGATCGACTACGGCATAGGTCGCCTTCGGCTCGGCGAGCGTCGCGACGACGCGCTTGATCTTCGCGCGACGGTCGCCGCGATCCCGACTGCGGAAGACAGCGTCGTAGCCGGCGAGCTCGCGGGGGTCGATCCCGTAGTCTTTACCGCCCGGCATCATGTCGCCGATGTTTTGCACGCCACCCGGGTAGGGCGGTTCGAACTCGATCGAGGTCACCCCGCGCGAATCTCGGCTGTAGTGCCCGACGCAGGTTCCCGGTGCGCCGACATCGACTAGCGCGACCTCACCCACAGGCGGAGCGATCTCGGTCGATCGCTTGTGTTTCATCCAGAGCTGGGACGAGACGCAGCCCCCGATCGCGGACAGCGGGCCGAGCGACAGGAGGAGCGGTAGCGTCCACGTCGTCGAGCGACGGATCGCCGAAGCTTCTCGTCGGAGCTGCGCCTCGAAAGACACGAGGGCGCCCTGCTTCGACTCTTGCGCGCGCGCCATCGCGTCGCGGTCCACGACGTTGTCTGCCCGGCAAAACCCACAGCGCGCGAGGCCGGTGCTGCGATCGGGGATGTTCAGCGGCGCGCCGCAGACACGGCAACAGGCCGGCTCGCCCGCGCCGAGCGGGGGCAAGGCGACGGCCGTGCGGTTCAGCCGCTGACGAGCCCTGAACATCCCTGCGAGGGCTGGCAGAGATCCGGCGAAGAAGAACGCCGCCGGCGCGACGAGCCAGAGGATCGTGTCGAGCTTGAGACCGAGGAAAAGTGCGAGGCCGCCGAGGAGCGCGAGCGAGATGAAACCGCCGCCGACGAAGACGACGATGCCTCCGGCGCAGCCGAGTCCCGTCGTCGAACGGCGCAGAGCCAGCCGCTGCGTCGCGCTCAATTGCCGATAGCGAGCATCGAGAGATTGGAGGACCGCCTGCGCTGCGCGGAGCGCTCGCTCGACGTCGGGCGTGGGCGCGCCCACGTAGCCGCACGTGCGGCAGCGCAGCTCGCCGGGCTGCGCGATGGTTACGCGCGTGTTCGCTCCGCATTGAGGACACGCCGCGGCCAGCACGCTGCGAATCTACACCGCGCGAGCTAAAATGCCGTCGTGCGT
This sequence comes from Polyangiaceae bacterium, assembly GCA_046351325.1. Lineage (GTDB taxonomy): Bacteria > Myxococcota_A > Polyangia > Polyangiales > Polyangiaceae > Xiheicaenibacterium. The sequence continues at coordinate 730,909 of JAXLYR010000005.1, forward strand.
GCGCTCTTGGTGATCGCCTTGTTTGGCTGTCTCGCTTCGGCGGCGTGCAGCGCTTCGCGCGGGCCCGTGAACGAGCGCGAGGCTCCCGCGACGTCTGCGTCCGCGTCTGCTTCCGCTGCTGCATCGGCGTCAGGCTCTTCGACCGCGTCAGCTTCGAGCGCGCCTCGCTGAGAGCCGTGTCGCTCTCGCCAACGCGAACGAGCCGACGCCTTTACACGCGACGCGAAGCCGTCCAGAGTGGGTTCGATGTCATCGGATGACCGCGCGCCGAAGTCGGCGACGACGCACGTCATCGAGGTCGCGCCACTCACGCAGCGCCGCCACGGCGTCTTCACGATCGCGAGCGGGCTCGACGCCGGGCGCGTGTTGACCTTGCCGCCCGGGGCGATCGTGACGCTCGGGCGCGCTGCGGAGTGCATGTTCTCGTTCGATGATCCGAGCCTCTCTCGCGAGCACGCTCGCGTGATGCGCGTCGGCAGCGAGTATTTTCTGCGCGACGAGTCTTCGCGGAACGGGACCTTCGTGAACAACGTCCGCGTGAACCGCGCGATCGAGCTCCGCAACGGCGATCGCGTGCAGCTCGGCTCGGGCACGGTGCTGCGCTTCGCGCTCGTCGACGACGAAGAAGAGGCCGCGATGCGCCGCATCTACGAGGCCGCGATCCTCGACGGCCTCACCGGCGTGCACAACCGCAAGCATTTCGAGGAGCGCCTCACGGCGGAGCTCGCGCACGCGACCCGCAACGCGTCGCCCCTATCGGTCATCATGATCGACGTCGATCACTTCAAGCGCGTGAACGACACCTACGGGCACCTCGCGGGGGACGCCGTGCTCCGCACCGTTGCTTCTACGATGTCCAAGTGTCTCCGGCAGGAAGATACGCTCGCGCGCTACGGCGGTGAGGAGTTCGTCGTGCTCCTGCGCGGCCCCGGGCAGCAGGCGCTCGCGCTCGCCGAGCGGTTGCGTGGGGCGAACGAATCGACGCCGATTCAGTTCGAGGAGCGCACCATCCGAATCACCTCGAGCGGTGGTGTTGCGTCGCTCGACGAGGTCGGCATGCGACCCGAGCGCGCCGCGCTCATCGGCGCCGCCGATGGTCGGCTCTACCGCGCCAAAGAGGCCGGGCGCAATCGCGTGTTCGGCGCCTGATCGACTGGAAATTTGGTCGCGCGCGGCCATCCATGCCAGCGGTGCCTCATGTCGTCTGCGCGAAGCTTGGGGGTCGCTGCGCTGCTCGCGCTCGTCTTCGTCGGCGCTCCGTCGAGGAGCGCGCACGGGGGCAGCAAGTCGAAGGCAAGCGTGACCGCCAAGTCGAAGAGCAAGGGATCTTCCAGCAAATCGAAGACCCCCTCCAAGACCAAGCGCCGCGCGCGCACCACGGAGGACGGGGGAGCGTCGGGTCGCAAGCGATCGAAGTCGAAGTCGGGGAGCGCGCGCGGCGGGGCGAAGGAGCAGCGCGTGTCGAAGACGCGCACGCACGACGAGCCGCGTGACCTGAGCCCCGAGTCCTACGCCGCGGCGCCGCTCTCGATCCTCGACACGCCGATCCTGTGTCCGCCGGACATGGTCGCGGTCGCGGGCCGGGTGTGCGTCGACCGCTACGAGATCAGCGTCGTCGACGCGATGAGCGGTGCGACGTGGCCGCCGTATTTCGGGCTCGATCTCGAGCACGCGCGGGCGACGCGCGAGTTCTACGCCGAGCTCCAAGGTCGCGCCGAGCCGACGTCGTTCGACGCGACGACGCCGCTCCCGCCGCTACCGCCCGGCCCGATCCAGCCGCGCGCTCGCTCGATCCAGAACGTCCTGCCGCAGGGCTATCTGAGTGGGGACGACGCCGATCACGCGTGCCGCGCGGCAGGCAAAAGGCTCTGTACCGAGGCCGAGTGGGTGACCGCGTGTCGCGGCGAAGAGCAGCGCGCCTTCCCCTATGGCGGGCAGTACGAACAGGACGCATGCAACGTCTACCGCGAGAACCACCCGTCCGCGATGCTCCACGGCAACGCGGCTCGCTACCACGACGACCCTCGCAACAACCTCGTCGTCGCCGAGAACGGGCCGCTCGCGCGCAAGACCGGCGAGACCCCGCGCTGTGTCAGTCGCTGGGGCGACGACGGCATCTACGACATGGTCGGTAATCTCGACGAGTGGGTCGACGACGCGGGCGGCGTCTTCGTCGGCGGCTTCTACTCGCGCGGCTCGAAGTCGGGCTGCGCGGCGCGCGTCTCGACGCACGAGCGTGGTTACAGCGACTACTCACTCGGCGCGCGCTGCTGCGCCGACCCTGTCAAAGCACCATGACCCACGCGTCGTAGAGCATGTGCGTCCAGACCGCGGGGGCGAAGCCGCGCGCGGCATACACCAAGGTCAGCGCGACACCGCAGATGGCGCGATACACGAAGACACGCATGTCGAAGGCGTCGGCGCCGGGGCCGATGTGGTGCCAACCCGAGAAGGCCGCGGCCTCCACGACGGCCCATCCTGCGACGAGCAGCCACGTCGTCGGGCCGTCGCCGTCGTCGACCATCGTGCGGATGACCCAGCTGCCCACTCCGAAGAGTCCGACGCGGAAGAGCATCTCTTCGTAGAAGCCTGCGCCGAGCGACATCACGAGCGAGCTGAACCAACCATCGACGGGCGCGGCGACCGCGGGCGACGCCAACGGGAGCGCGGTGAGCGCCCAACCCCCGACGAGCCGCATCAAGAGCGCGTAGACCGCGCCCTCGGCGCCGACTGCGACGAAGCGCCCAGCCGAGAGGCTGCGCCGCTCGCCGATCGCGTAGAGCGCGAGGACGACCGTGATTCCCGCTGCGACCGTGGCGAGCGCGTAGAGCGCGAGGCTGCCACGAGCGAGCTCTTGGAGCTCTTGGGTGACGGGGTCGGCCGCGTTGCGGACCGGCAAGAGCACGACGCCCAGGTGGTAGAGGACGAAGATCGGGATCGTGAGCCCGAGGTCCGTGTAAGCGTCGCTGCGTGAAGGGCTGGGGGTCGCTTGCTGTTCGCCGGGCCCAAGGGAGGACGCGTCGCCAGAAGCAGCGTCCACGGTCAGGCGGGCCTCAGCTGGTAGACGATGACGATGACCTCGACCACGTAGAGCATCATGTTCACGACGAACGGCACGTCCCGCAAAATTTCCTGGGTCGGCGACTCGGCGCGCGGCCGAGTGATGACGAGCTGCAGGAACCGCAGGATGCCGAAGACGGGGTGAATCACCGTGATCCAGAGCCACTTCGAGCTGAAGAAGGCCTGCGTCGCGGGGTCGAGGGTGTACGCTAGGTACGTCGCGACGCTGAGGAATCCCGTGATCCCGAGCGCGGTCGTCAGCACCTTCGGCGAGTACTGCTGGAGCGCGGCCCGCTGCTTCGCTGCGTTCGCCCCGGCGATCTCGTGGCGTCGCTTGCCGAACCCGAGGAAGAGGGCGAGGAGCGCCGTGCAGACGAGCATGTAGAACGATGGCTTCACGCGGACCGCGAACGAGCCCGCGAGCACGCGCAGCACGAACCCCGACGCGATGCACGCGACGTCGACGTACGCGATCTTCTTCAGCTTGAAGGAGTAAGCGAGCTGCAGGAGAAAGTACGCGACCACCGTGAGGATGAACTGCCACGGTCCGAGGAGCGCCCCACCGAGCGCACCCGCGAGCAGCACACCGAAGAGGATTTTGCCGGCTCGGACGCTCACGCGGCCCGACGCGATCGGGCGGAAGCGCTTCTTCGGGTGGACGCGATCGGCCTCGACGTCCACGAGATCGTTCAGCGTGTAGATGCTGCTCGCGAGCAGGCAGAACACGCCGAACCCGCCGACGGCGCTCAGGATGATCGACGGGTGGGTCAGGTGCTTGGCGAAGACGAGAGGCGCGAGAACGAAGACGTTCTTCACCCACTGCGGCGGCCGCATCTGGCGAATCAGGCCGAAGAATCGCCAGCCGGCGCTCCCCTCACGGAACTCGGGGATGACCGGCGGCGGAGACGAATCCTGGTTCAAACCCGGAGGAGGGAAGCTCATCGGGAACGCCACAGCGGGCTTTGCTTAGGCATGGGGTACGGCGCGGGCCAAATTCGGGGCCGCGAAGCGTTCGGCGCCCCGGGGATGCTTCTTGGAAAAGTCCGCGATATGCTCCCCGAGCGAGCTCGCTCGCGACGCATGCATCCACACGCACGGCGAACGACCAAAGAACGGCTTGGAATCCCGCCCCTTGTACTCTCTTCGAGCGTGCTAGCATGCCTGCAATGACCTCGGCCCTGTCCATGGCCCGAGTCCCCTCTCCAATGGTGGAGAAACTCAGGGCGACCGTGGAGCATGCCCTCGAGGGCAAGCCCGAAGCCGTAGAGATGGCGCTCGTCGCCCTCCTCGGGCGCGGCCACCTCCTCATCGAGGACGTCCCCGGCGTAGGCAAGACGACGCTCGCTCGAGCGCTCGCGCGCGCTGTCGGCGGCGAGTGGCGGCGCGTGCAGTTCACCAGCGATCTGCTCCCGAGTGACGTCCTCGGCGTCACCATCTACGACCAGCGCAGCGGTGAGTTCGTCTTCCGGCAGGGGCCCGTCTTCTGCAACGTGCTCCTCGCCGACGAGATCAACCGCTCGAGCCCGCGGACCCAGTCCGCCCTCCTCGAGGCCATGAACGAGGGTCAGGTCTCGGTCGACGGCGTGAGCACACCGCTGCCGGATCCATTCTTCGTCGTCGCCACGCAGAACCCACAGGACTTCGCGGGCACCTATCCGCTCCCCGAGTCGCAGCTCGATCGATTCATGATGCGCATCCGCATCGGTTACCCGCCTCCTCACGTCGAGGCTCGGCTGCTCCTCGGCGACCACGGTCGTGAGCGCGCGGTTCAGCAAGCGATCGATCCTGCGCAGCTCGTCGGCCTCCAACGTGAGGTCGATCGCGTCGAAGTCGACGGCTCGCTCGCGACCTACGCGCAAGCAGTTCTCCAAGCGACGCGCACGTCGCCTGCGCTCTCGCTCGGCGCATCTCCGCGCGCCGGCATCAACCTCGCGCAGGCCGCTCGCGCCCGCGCCCTCCTCCGTGGTCGCACCTACTGCATCGCGGACGATTTTCATGACCTCGCGGTGCCGGTCCTCGCGCAGCGCGTGCGGCTTGCCTCCCACGCCGAGGGCTACATGCCCTCCCGTGAAGAGGCGGAGGCCACCGTTCGTGATCTCGTCGCGCGGGTTCCTGTACCGCTCTAGCGCGACGCTCACGCTCCAGCGCCCAGCGATGGGCGCGCTAGAGTTGATCGAGCCCGCGTCATGACGAAGTCCACGAACGGCAGCGCGAACGGCAAGAACGGGGCGGGCGAGTCCAACGGCGCGGTCGAGGCCGCCGCGCGCGCCACGATCGAGGACCCGGTCGAAGACGACAGCGCGACGCCGGCCGCCGCGCCGACAGCCGACGAGGCCGCTCCGCCAGCGAATGGTCGCGAGCCACCGCTTGCGCCACCCTCGCTCGCGGGCGTGTCGTTGTTCGACGACGTGCAGTCGATCAAGCCGCGGCCGCCGGCGATCCCACCTCGCTTGCCCGAGGCCGCTCCCGTCGCGCCCGAGGTCAAACCCGACGCGCGCGCTGCACGACACGCGGACGCCGCCGCGATGGATCGGCGATCGACGCGCCGCCTGAAGCTCACCCGCGAGGGCAAGTACTACCTCGGCATCACGCTCGGCGTCGGCTTCGCGGCGATCAACACCGGGAACAACCTCCTCTACCTGCTGCTCGGGATGTTGCTCTCGCTCATCGTCGTCTCGGGCGTGATGAGCGAGCTCTCGCTCCGTCGGCTCACGGTGACGCGGCGCTTGCCCCTTCGCGCGCAGGTCGGTCGCGCCCACCTCGTCGAGATCGAGGTGTTCAACCACAAGGGCCGCGTCCCCTCGTACGCCATCGAGGTCGAGGACCTCCGCGCAGGGCAGCCCGCAGACAAGCGCTGCTTCTTCCTCAAAATCAGCCCGACCTCGGCGCAGGTCGCCGCGTATCGCCGCACGCCCGCGCGGCGCGGTCGCGATCACCACACGGGCTTTCGCATCGCGACGCGCTTTCCCTTCGGTCTGTTCGAGAAGTCGCGCGAGGTCGTGTCGCCCGGCGATCTCATCATCTATCCCGCGGTCGATCCCGTTCGGCTCCCGGTCGACGCCGGGGTTCGCCCCGGAATCAGCGGTCGCGTGGTCGGGCGCGGCGGCGGCGACGACATCTACACCGTTCGGCAGATGCGCGACGGCGACGACCCGCGCGACATCTACTGGCGCAAGTCTACGTTCGCGGGTCAGAAGGTCCTGCGCGAGCGCGTCCGCGAGGCCCGCCCCGACGTCGAGCTCGTCCTCGACGTGACGAAGCCCAAGCGCGAGCCGCCGGACTTCGCCGCGAACTTCGAGCGCCGCATCCGCGAGGTCGCTTCTCGCGCGGTCGCCCACCTCAAACGCGGCGACGTGGTCATCGTGCGAACCAACACGAACCAGCGCATCATCGCCAATCGAAACACCGGCGCTGATCCTGTGCTGCGCTTCCTCGCGCTCGTCGAGGCCGTCGAGGAGACCCCGGAGCAGATCATGGCGCGCGCTGCCGCTGCCTCGGAGCGCGGCGCTGGCGCGACCTTCGCCGCGCGCCCAGTCGTGCTCCACAACAACGGCGCGACCAACGGCTCGACCAACGGCGCCGCATCGACCAACGGCTCTCACTCGACACGGAGCACGCGATGAGATTCGGCGTCGTCCACCGACTCATGACCAACGCGCTCGCGGCGCTCGGGGTGCTCGCGCTGGTCTCGAGCGGTCAGTTCTCTCCGATCGTGTCGGCGATCGTGATCGCGGGCCTCATCGGCGCGCTCCTCATCCGCGAGTCTTGGCAGCGACACCTCGCCTTCAAGCACGTCGACACCATCGCGCTGCTCGTCGTCGTCGCGGTCCAGGTCACGCGCTTCATCCTCGGCGCGAGCAGCTTGAACGTCCTCGTCGAGTTCGCCGCGGCGCTCCAAGTCGTGCGCCTCGCGACCCGTCGTGGAGCCGCGCACGATCAGCAAGTCATCGTCCTCGCGCTCCTGCATCTCATCGCGGGCACCGTGCTCGGCGGCGGGCTCGGCTATGGGCTCTGCTTCGCGGGCGTGCTCATCGTCGCGCCAGGCGCGCTCGTCCTCAGTCACCTGCGTCGCGAGGTCGAAGGCAACTACCGCCAGGGCGCGCGTGATCGCACGGGCCTACCCGTCGACGTCCCGCGCATCCTGCGCAGTCGGCGCGTCGTCGGTCGATCGTTCCTGCTCACGATGTGCCTCCTCAGCGTGCCGATCTTCCTCTTCACGGCCGCGCTGTTCGTCTTCTTTCCGCGCGTCGGTCTGTCGCTCTTGCTCGTCGACGGCGAGCACAAAGGCCGCTGGATCGGCTTCTCCGACAAGGTCGATCTCGGGCAGGTCGGCACCCTCCGCGAGAACCGCACGCCGGCGCTCCGCATCCGCATCCCCAACCAGAAGAACCCGTCCGAACGGCTCGCGCTCTACCTGCGTGGCACCGCGCTCGATCACTACGACGGCCGCTCTTGGTCGCACTCCGACGATCAGCGACGCCCCGATCCGACGGGCGCTGCGTACGTCCCCATCGAGTCAGGTCACGTCGAGCACAACGTGCCCGGCTCGCCCACGATGCGCATCGAGCTCGAGACCTTCGAGCCGCCGGTGCTCTTCTTCCCGAACGAGACGACGGCCATTCAATTCGTCAGCCCGTCGATCGCGCTCGCGTCGCAGCACCCGTACGCGATCCGCGGTCCCGAGGGCGAGCTCCGCTATCACGCCGACGAGCGCGGCGTCTCGTACGACGTCTTTCAGGACTCGGGTGGTCCGACGTTCACGAAGCGGCTCGATGCCTCCGAGCGCGAGCGCTACCTCGCGCTGCCCGACGACCTGCCCGCGCGCGTCGGTGAGCTCGGCGCCGAGTGGGCGCGCGACGCGAACACACCCATCGAGCGCGCGCAGGCCATCGAGAAGCACCTCCGCGAGGACTTCAGCTACTCGCTCGCCGGCCCCTCGACGAAGAGCGACCAGCCCATCGATCACTTCCTCTTCGAGTCGAAGACCGGGCATTGCGAGTTCTTCGCGACCGCGATGGCCGTGATGCTCCGCAAGGCCGGTATCCCAGCGCGGCTCGTCACTGGCTATTACGGCGCCGAATACAACCGCTACGGCGAGTATTACCAAGTTCGCCAGGGCGACGCGCACGCGTGGGTCGAGGCCTACATCGACGGTAAAGGATGGTTGACCTTCGACCCGACGCCAGCGGCCGGCTCGATGCCGCGCAACACGCTCTCGCAGCCCTGGCGAACGATCGCCGACCTCGTCGAGGCCACGAGCGAGCGCTGGCGCCGGAACGTCGTCGACTACGATCTCGATCAGCAATACGGCCTGCTGCGCGACCTCACGAGCCGCAAAGACGACGCGAAGTCCTCGTCGACCTCGGGGACGGGGCGCGTCATCCCGATCGGGATCGCGATCGCCATCGCGGTCTTCGCGATTCGGTATCTCCTCCAGCGCCGTCGCGCGCTCGTGATGCGCGCCCCCCCGCGTGAGGCCCGCTCGCGCAACCTCGCCCGCGCGACGGCCATCTACGAGAGCCTCGAGTCTGCGCTGCTCATCCACGGCGTGCATCGCTCGCCGGGGACGCCGCCGCTGCGGCACGCGCAGGCCCTCGTCCAAGCGGCGCACCCGCTCGGTGACGAGGTCCTCGACATCACCAAGACCTATCTCTCGATTCGCTTCGGCGGCGAGACCCTGACCGAAGAGGCCTCGGCCGAGCTCGATCGTCGCGTGCGCGCCATTCGAATTCGGGAGAAGGGCGTCACCCAAGCGAGCGCCCCGCCGAATTAGGGGTTAGCGGTTCTGTCTCAGATCCGACATCGTCGAGAACTCGACGCTCTCATCGGCATTCGCGTGCGCTCGCTTTCGTGCATATCCAACCGAGAGACTTCGTATTAAGGCGTCTCGCATGGTCGCGAGCAGCTGCGTTTTCAGGCTCGTCCTCGGTAGTGTGTTTCTGATTTCGGCGTCGGGGTGCCCCTCCGAGTCGGAGTCTACGGACCCGACCGACGGCGGCGCGGGCGGCTCTCACGCGCACGGCGGCTCGCTGAACGGCAGCGGCGGCTCCCCGGCCGACGGCGGCGCGGGCGGCATCGGCGGCGTCGATCTCGGCGGTATGGGCGGCACAGGCGGCGTCCCCCTCATGGGTGATCCGTGTGCGGTCGACGGGCGCGCTGGCGTCTGCGTCGATGTCTCCGAGTGCACGGTCGACGGCTGGGCACCGACTCCAGGGTTTTGCCCCGGCCCCGCGAACATCCAGTGCTGCACGCCGCAGCCCGCGGGCACCTGCGACGAGAACGCGATGCCGCTGCCGAACGCCGGTATCGCGCCCAACCCCGGTATCGGCGGCTGTCCTGACGGCATGATCCCCGTCGCGGATTTCTGCGTCGACCAATATGAGGCTTTCCTCGTCACCTATCCCGAGATGCTCCCCGTATCTCCCTATTTCAATCCGGGCGACGCCTCGGTCATGGCGGTGAGCGCACCCAACGCCATCCCCCAGGGCTACATCACCCAGGTCCAAGCCGACGACGCTTGCTTCAACGCTGGTAAACGACTCTGCACCGACACGGAGTGGCTGCGCGCTTGCCAGGGCCCCGACGACTACACCTATCCGTATGGCGACACGCTCGCGCTCGGCGTCTGCAACGACCACCGCGATCAGCACCCGGTCATCGAGTATTTCGGCACCAACGCCGATTGGATTTGGTCGGAGCTCGGCAACCCCTGCATCAACCAACTCCACGACAGCCTCGACGACACCGGCGCGAACCCCGGCTGTGAGACCGTCGAGGGCGCGTACGACATGATGGGCAATCTCCACGAGTGGACCGCCGATCCGGCGGGCACCTTCCGCGGCGGCTACTACGTCGACACCGTGATCAACGGCCCCGGCTGCCTCTACAAGACGACCGCGCACGACGTTCACCACTGGGATTACTCGACGGGCTTCCGCTGCTGCGCCGACCCCTGATAGGGGTCTTCTCGCGCCTTGTTCCTCTTCGCCGTTTGTCAGCCCGGCGCCGAGCGCGCCCTCAAGTCCTTCGCCTCGCGCGCCGCCGTGCCCGGTGGGCTGCGCCTCGCGTTCTCCAAGCCAGGCTTCGTCACCTTCAAATCCGACGCGCCGGTCGCGCTCGCCGCGCACCACCCGCTCGACGACTGCCCGTTCGCCCGGAGCTGGGGTCAATCCATCGGTGAGGCTACTGGCATATCCGCTATTGCCCAATCGGTGGGCGCGCTCGAGCCCGCGCGCGTCCACGTCTTCCCGATGGGCGCCGGCGCCTTCGCCGAGCTCGACCCTGCCGCGCTCGACGCAGCGAATTCGCTCGCGTCCGCGCTCCGCGCAACATTCCCGAAGCTCGAGATCGTCGCACCCGGCGCCCACGCTATTGCCCAATCGGGCGAACGCGTCGCCGACGTCGCCGTCACTACCCCCGAGTCCGCGTGGGTGGGGCTCCACGTGCACACCCCCGATCGAACCCCGTACCCCGGCGGCCTTATCCCCATATCGCTCCCGGGCGACGCGCCCTCGCGCGCCTACCTCAAGCTCGAGGAAGCTCTCCACCGCTTCGCCCTCCCGCTCCGCGCCGGCGACCTCGCGATCGAGCTCGGCTCGGCCCCCGGCGGCGCCTCGTGGGCGCTCTGTCAGCGTGGTCTTCGCGTGCTCGGCGTCGACCCCGGCGATATGGACCCACGCGTCCTCGCGAGCCCCCTCTTCGAGCACCGCAAGGTCCCGGCCGGCGCGCTCCAGCGCAGCGATTTACCTCGCGGCGCGCGCTGGCTCCTCGTCGACATGAACCTCGCGCCCCGCGTCTCTCTCCGCTACGCCGAGCGCGTCGCGGGCCCCCTCCGCAAATCCCTGATCGGCGCCGTCGTTACACTCAAGATCAACGACGACGCCGCCGAGCAGGCCTTGCCCCAGCTCATCGAGCGCGTGCGCGCCCTCGCTGATTTCGATTGGGTCAGAGCGACGCAGCTCCCGAGCAATCGCTCCGAGGTCTGCGTCGTGGCGCGCCGCCTCGAACCGAAGAAGGGGCTTTGATTTAGGGGGGAGAGGTGCACCCTCCTGCGCCGAGTCGGCGGGTCGCCACTCACCCCGCTCGGCGTCTTCCGTAAACTGTCCGATTCATGGATCCGATCACGCGAATCGAGGCCGCGCTGGACCGACTTCGCGCGGCCGTCCGCAAGGCGAAGATCGCCCCGGCGGCTCCGCCCGAGCGCGTCGCACAGCTCGTCGAGGAGGCCGGCGATTTGCCGCTCGAGCTCGCCGGTTACTTTCGTGTCTGTAATGGCGTGCGGCTCCCCGCGCCCTCTGAGCCTCTCGGGGAGCTGTTCTCCGTCGAGCAGATCCTCGACCTCGACAGCCCGGGCTTCTTCGCCGTTGGTGGCGACGCGACAGGAGACCTCGACGTCGTCGCGGCCCGCTTCGAGGTGGGTTCAGGGGCGGTGCTGTCTTGGGACCACGAGTCGGGTGAGCTCGAGGTTCGCGCCTCGAGCCTGAGCGCTCATATCGATGTTTGGGTGGAGCGCGCGATCCACCTTGCCCGACCGATCACGAAGCGGCCATTCACCGCGCTCAAGGCGCTGTTCGATCCCCACGCCGAGAGAGCGCTGCTCGAGCGCTTCGACCCCGAGGTCCTCGAGCTCCGCCGCGACAAGGCCTTTCGCTCGCAGTTCGAGACGCTGAGCATCGAGCGCGTCGATCGCGCGGGGGTAGTCCCAGTTCGCCTCGGCATCGATCCCATATCGAAGCAGCAGATCACGCATCCAGCTCCCCCTCGCAGGCGTCGCAAGTGGCAGGCTCCGACGCGGGATTGACGCGCGTGCGGCGGGTTGGGTAGCTCTCGATCGATGTCCGCGCCCGCTCGAGACCCGCTCGTCTCCGTGGTGGCCGCGCTCTTCAACGAAGAGGCCTGCCTCCGCGAGCTCGTCGCGCGCCTCGACGCGACGCTCGCCGCCGCGGGTTGCCGCGGTGAGTTCGTCCTCGTCGACGACGGCTCGACCGACGGCTCCTTCGCCATCATCGAGGAGCTCGCCGCGCGCGACAGCCGCGTTCGCGGCATTCGCCTCGCGCGCAACGAGGGCCATCAAGCGGCGCTGATGTGCGGGATTCGCTGTGCGCGCGGGGACGTCATCGTCACGCTCGACGCCGACCTCCAACACCCGCCCGAGCTCATCCCCGAGATGCTCGCCGCGTGGGAGCGCGGCTTCGCGGTCGTGCACATGCGGCGCCGCTCGGGTCACGAGAGCCCGCTCCGCGCAGCGCTCGGGTCGGCGTTCTACGCGGTTTACAACTTCGTCGCGGACGCGCCGCTCGCCCCGCGCAGCACCGACTTTCGCCTCGTCGATCGCAGGGTCGTCGACGCGCTCTCGCTCGCGTATCGCGAGCGGCGGTTCCTGCGAGCCGCGGCCAGGAGCGTGAGCTTCCCCCAGACCGAGCTCGCGTTCGACGCGCCCGAGCGGTTCGCGGGCGCGAGCAGCTACACGATCCCGAAGCTCCTGTCGTTCGCCGCCCGTGCCCTCTACGCAGCCGCCGGCCGACATGGATGACGGCCCGCTCGCCGCGATCGAGCGACGTGGCTTATACGCCGTTATACCGAATAGCGCCGCGGGCCGCGCGCTCGTTTGCGTGCACGGCGGGCCCGGTGACGCTCACGACTATTTCCGCCCTCACCTCGACGCGCTCACGGGTCGCCGCGTCGTCTATTACGATCAGCGCGGCGCTGGGCGCTCGCAGGCCGCGCCCGCGGACTTCGGGTTAGCGGAGCACGCGCGCGACCTCGGGGAGCTCGTGCGCGCGCTCGGCTCCGCTGACGTCTTGGCGTTCTCGTGGGGCGTGCTCGTCGCGCTCGCGTGGGCCTCGGCGAACGTCGACGCCGTGGAGAAGCTCGTGCTCGTCGCGCCCGTCGATCCGACCCGGTATCCCGTCGACGGTGCGGCCTTCGCGCGCGCGGCCGCGCGGCCCGCGGTGCGTGCTGTCGTCGAGGCGCTGCCAGCCGACTCGCTCGAGCGGCGCTTCGCCGAGCGCGTCGCGCCAGTGCTCGGTGATCCCAGCGCCGCGCTCCGACTTCGCCCGGTCGAGTTTCGCGCGTCGCCAGACCCGCGCGCAGCCTCGCTGGGGTTCGACGTGCCCCGCGCGTGTGCGGCGCTCCGAGGCAAGGCTGCGCTCGTGATCGAGGGCGAGCTCGACCTCGTGTCGGGCCGCGCCGCCCACGCGATCGCAGCGGCCCTCGCCGCCGAGCGCGTGGTCATTCCGGGCGTCGGGCACGCGCCGTTCGCCGAGGCTCCCGAGATATTTCTCTCGGCCGTGAACGAATTTCTCGCGCGCGACTGACCCATGTCACAGGGCCGAGGGCTGCGTCGTCTCCCGCTCGAAAGGCAGGGAACATGACGCAGACTTCGAATTCATCGGTGAGCTCCGTCGAGCGCGCGCACGTGGTGGTCTTGGGCGCAGGCTACGCGGGGGTGCTCGCGGCGCTCCGCGTCGCTGGCAGAGCAGGGCCGCGCGCTCGCGTGACGCTGGTGAACGACAAGCCGCACTTCGTCGAGCGCATTCGGCTCCACCAGCGCGCGACCGGACAGGTGCTCCCCCATCGTCTCCTCGCGAACATGGTTCGCGGTCGCGACATCGAGCTCGTCGTCGATCGAGCGACGCGCATCGACACGCAAACACAGAGCGTCGAGCTCGCGAGCGGCGCCTCGGTCGCGTTCGACTATCTCGTCTACGCGCTCGGGAGCGGTCAGTCGGTCACCAGCATTCCTGGCGCACGCGAGCACGCGTTCGGCGTCGGAACCGAGGAGCAAGCGGACGCGCTCGCCGCGAAGCTCGCGACCCTGCCCGCCGGAGCCGCGGTGATCGTGGTCGGCGGCGGTCTCACGGGGATCGAGACCGCGAGCGAAATCGCAGAGCAGCGCGCCGATCTCGCGGTGAGCCTCGTGTCCGCAGGGCCGATCGCGCTCGGGCTCTCGGAGCGCGGTCAGGCCTACGTGGTCGGGGTGCTGCGTGAGCTCGGCGTCGCGGTGCGCGCCGAGACCGTCGTCGAGCGCGTCACGGAGCGAGGCCTCGAGCTCGCGGGCGGCGTCGAAGAGCGCGCCGCGTGTGTCATCGTCTGCGGAGGGCTCGGCCCGTCGCGGCTCGCGGTGGAGTCTGCGCTCACCGTCACGCCAGGCGGTAGGCTCGCGATCGACGAGACGCTGCGCGCGCTCGCGCACCCGCGCATCTTCGGCGCTGGCGACGGGGCCGCGATCGTCCATCGCGAGGCCGCGTTCGTGCGAATGGCGTGCGCCTCGGCGATGCCGCTCGGTGCCCACGCGGCGGACAATATTGTCAGCGAATTGCGGGGCGAGCCGGTCTCGTCATTTCGGTTCGGGTTCTTGGGCCAGTGCATCTCGCTCGGTCGCAAGCGGGGCATCTTGCATTACGTGGCCCCCGACGATACGCCCGTCGACTCGATGCGGACGGGTTGGCTCGGCGCACGCCTCAAGGAAGCGGTGTGCAAGTACACGACCATCAGCCTCGCGATCGAGCGCCTCTTGCCCGGCACGTACACGTGGTCGAAGCGCGAGCTCTTCAGCGTGCGTGCAGCTCACGAGCTCGTCGCATGAGCGCGCAGATCGACTGGGCCGCGGCGGTCGCGCGCGAGCGTCGGCATCTCTTCGGGGTCGCGTATCGCATGCTCGGCAGCGCCTCCGAGGCAGAGGACGTGCTGCAAGAGGCGTGGCTCCGCGCGAGCGCGTCCGAGCCTCGCGCGATCGAGAGCGAGCGCGCGTTCCTCACGACCATCGTCGTGCGCCTCTGTTTGGACGCCGCCAAGTCAGCGCGCGCGCGCCGTGAGCAATACGTCGGTCCGTGGCTCCCCGAGCCGCTGTTCGAAGAGCCCAGCGCAGCGCAGGCCGACGAGACGCTCGCCCTCCGCGAGTCCGTCTCGATGGCGCTCCTCGTCGCGCTCGAGGCTCTCTCGCCGCTCGAGCGCGCTGCGTATTTGCTGCGCGAGGTCTTCGACTACGAGTTCGCCGACATCGCGGCGGCGCTCTCGCGGAACGAGGCTGCGTGCCGGCAGCTCCATCACCGCGCGCGCGCTCACCTCACCGGCGATCAACGTCGCTTCGAACCCCAAGACGAAGACGCGCAGCGCCTCGTGGCCGCGTTCTTGGGTGCGATCCAGAGCGGTGAGGTCGGCGCCGTCGCGGCCCTGCTCGCCGCCGACGCGATCTCGATCTCGGACGGTGGTGGCAAGGCTCGCGCGGCGCTCAACGTGGTGCACGGTCGCGATCACGTGTCGCGTCTCGTGCTCGGCCTCTCGCGGAAGGCTGCGCCCGATTTGGTCTACGAGCTTCGTCGCGTGAACGCGTCGTGGGCGCTCGTCATCAGCAAGCCCGCGCGTGGCGACGCGCCCGCGTCGATCATCAACGTGACGCTGTTCGTGTGTCGCGGCGGAACGATCGACACGATCTACTCGGTGCTGAACCCCGAGAAGCTCGCGACCGTCGAACATTCGGCTGGGCTAGCATGACGCCTCATGTCTCGCCGAGGTCGCCCGTGAGCCAGGGTCGCGCGGCCGCGCCGTCTCCCTCGGCCTGGCGACGCCGCTTCCACAAGGGCGCGGTGCTCCTCTGGAAGTACGAAGTCGAGCACGTGATCGGGGAGAACGACGTCGTGCTCTCGGCGGCGGTCGTGCGGAGCGACATCGGTCAGCGCGCGACGGTCCACGTGCTCCTGCCCGAGCTCGCGGTGCGCTCGGCGATCTTCGAGTGCTTCCAGCGTGAGGCTCGACACGCCGCGATGCTCATGAGCGATCACGGCGAGCGCGTCTTCGACGTCTTGAAGCTCGAGTCCGGTGAGCCCTTCCTCGTGGCCGAGCGGCTCGAGGGGATGACCCTCGCGAACGTGCTCACCGAGCGCGGCCCCATCGGGCCCGCGCGCGCCGCCGAGCTCCTCGCGCAGGCCTGCGACGCCGTCAGCGAGCTGCATCGCCATCTCTGGGTGCACGGCGGTCTCGCGACACGCAGCCTCTTCCTCGCGAACCGCACGCGCGGCCTACCCATCGTGAAGGTCCTCGACATCGGGTTGTCGGCGGTGCGCGGTGAGCTCCAGCGCCTCGACGGCTGGCTCACGCCGGCCCGCGTGGACAGCGGAGATCCTCTGTATTTGGCCCCGGAGCAGATCGATCCGATGCGCCAACCCGACGCGCGCGCGGATGTCTGGGCGCTCGGCGCGATCCTCTACGAGCTCCTCGTCGGGGAGTCGCCATTCGCTGCCGACGGGCTCGCGCGCAAGATCGAGCTCGTCGTCGACGGCACTGTCGAGGCCCCGAGCAAGCGCGTCCCTGCGGTGCCGCGTGCTGTCGACGAGATCGTCCTCACCTGCCTCGAGAAGGATCGCAATCGGCGGTTCGCGGACGCTGGCGAGCTCCTCAGCGCCCTCGAAGACGCGGTCGCCGATCGCTCGCAGACCTCGGTCATGTCGGTCCCTTCGTCGCGACCTACGCCAGGCCCGCGAGAGTCCGCGACCGAGATCCGCCCCATGCGTCTGCCGATCGAACCCGAGTCCGCACCTCAAGCGGTGCGCCCTCGTGGGCGCGGCGTGATGACGGTCTCGGCGCCGCTCATCCAGGACGATCCGACGCTCGTGCCCTCGATGGTGACAGGTAGCGATCCGTCCTCGCAGCAGCTGCTCCAGGTGCGGCCCCACCCGCTGGTCCCCCGCGAAGCACCTCCGAGCCGTTCGCTGTCTCTCCAGCGCATGCTCGCGATCGGCTGTGTCGTGCTCGCGGGGTTGCTTGCGATCTACCTCGTCTGGAGAGGTCGCTGATCAGCGGCGCGCGCGGCGTTGCCGGCGCCCGCTCACCACCATCGCCGAGACACCGAGCGCGCCGAGCGCGAGCCACGGCGCTGCGCTGCTCGGATCATCGTCGCCCGCGAGCGTGCAGCTGCAGCCGCCGTCGTCGTTGCCGACGCACTGCCCGAGGCTGTTGCAGG
This sequence comes from Polyangiaceae bacterium, assembly GCA_046351325.1. Lineage (GTDB taxonomy): Bacteria > Myxococcota_A > Polyangia > Polyangiales > Polyangiaceae > Xiheicaenibacterium. The sequence goes on from JAXLYR010000005.1 coordinate 747,929, forward strand.
TCTGTCCCGAGGCGCAATCTGCTTCGGCGCGGCAGTCGAACGTGCATGTGTTGGACGGTCCGCAATATTGATAAGCCGGGCAATCCGCGTTGCTGTTGCACTCGTCGCCAGAGCCCGAGCCGCCCACTCCAGGCGCGCCGCCGCTGCTCGGTGAGCCACCTGCTCCAGCACCGCCGTTGCCCATGCTCGAGCCCGTGCTGCTGCTGCTCGTGGTGGTCGGGTTGCCGCCGTCTTCGACGTAAGCGCGAATGACCCAATCGCCCGTGAGACCGAGCGTGCTCGATTTCACCCAGCCGATCCCCTGCGCCATGATGAAGTTCTTCGACGAGGTGATCGTGCCGTCGTCGTCGCGCGCGATGCTCGGGGCGCCCGCGTGCTGGAACTCGATCGCTACGCGGAATTGGCTGGGCACGATGACGTTGTCGGCCGAGAGATCGATCTCCTGAAGGGCCATGTCGCTCGCGCTGAGCTGATAATCCGCACTGAAGAGCTCTGCGCCGGGGTCGTCGGTCCCTGCGCTGTCGTCATAGATGTGGAGCGTGACGTCGCGCATGACGCCCTCGGCGCCGCCGCCGAAGAGCAGCTGGATCGAGAGCAACTGCACGCCTGCCTGCGGCGGGGAGAACCGCGACGCGCCCATCTCGCCGATGACGAAGCCCTGCTGGAAGCCGGCTGATCCCATGTCGACGAAGCCGTCGTTCTTGAGCTCGACTTGAGCCGACGCGACCGAACCTAGGAAGAAGACGGCAGCGGCGGAGGCCGTGCCGAGAAGTGCTCGCAATTGCATGGTCCCTCGCAAGTATGCCCTGGGCGTCCGCCCCGACCTCGAGATGCTACAGGAGCACCCCAAATCACGGGTATACGATGCGGGCCACATGGTCTCGGACATCCGCGACGCGGCCACGCTCCACGCGGACCACTACCGCGTCCCCGCGCTCTATCACCGCCAGATCGAGACGGCCTTCGCGTCCGGCTGGCACATCCTCGCGCCGGTCGATCCCGTCCCCGAGCCGGGGATGATCGCGCCGCTCACGCTCCTCGAGGGCTCGCTCGACGAGCCCGTCGTCCTCGCCCGAGACCTCGACGGCACGCGACGCGCGCTCTCCAACGTGTGCACGCACCGTGGAAATTTGCTCGTCGCGCCAGGCCTCGCGCCGTGCCGCGCGCCCAACCTCCGGTGCGGTTATCACGGGCGCCGCTTCACGCTCGCGGGCAAGTTCGCCCATATGCCCGAGTTCGAAGACGCCCGGAATTTCCCTTCTCCGGCAGACGATCTCCCGATCATCGCCTCGGCGAGCTGGGGTCCTGTCGTGTTCGGTTCGCTCGGTTCTCGCGTCGGGTTCGAGGCCTGGATAGGGCCGCTCCGCGAGCGGTTCGCGTTCGTCCCTTGGGATCGTTTGGAGCTCGCCGAGCCGCCCAAACACTACGAGGTCGCGGCCCATTGGGCTCTCTATTGCGACAACTACCTCGAGGGTTTCCACGTCCCGTTCGTCCACCCGGGGCTCGCGCGCGAGATCGAATATGGGTCTTACACGACCGAGCTCTTCGATTGGGGCGTCCTGCAAATCGGCTTTGCGCAGGGGGACGCGCCTGCGTTCGACCTCCCCGCGGGACATCCGGATAGCGGCCGACGCGTAGCGGCCTATTGGGCATTCCTCTTCCCGGGCACGATGATCAACGTCTATCCGTGGGGCGTCTCGCTCAACATCGTCGCGCCTCAGGGCCCTGCGCGGACTCGAGTCATCTTCGCCTCGCTCGTGCACGATCCGTCCAAGCGCGGTGTCGGCGCCGGCGGCGACCTCCACAGCGTCGAGCTCGAGGACGAGGCCGTCGTCGAGTCCGTGCAGCGCGGCGTGCGCTCACGGCTCTATTCGCGCGGCCGCTACTCGCCCTCTCGCGAGACCGGCGTTCACCACTTTCACCAGCTGATCGAGTCCGCGCTCGCGGCCTCCACCATTGTCTAGCGTGGAAACGAAGTTCCCACGCAAAAGAAAATGGGGGCCCGCGGAACAAAAGCGATGGTTTCGACGGAGAATTCGCGCCGCCTTCGCCCCGCCAGGGGCGGTGCGAATTCTTCAAGAAATGCTGGTTCCAGGTGTCTAGCGTGCTTGCGATTTATCAGGCTGCATGCGCGTTCGCGTGGCTCGCGCTCGTCCTCTTCGCGTGGCTCGCTCGCGGTCGCCTTTATGGGATCTTCGTCGCGGTCGTCGTCGGGATCCACACGCTGATCTCGGTCGGGGTCGCGCGGCTCTACGGCCCGCTGCTCTTCGGCGCCTTCTATTTCCAGCTCGCGGTCTACGTGCACTTCGGGATGCTCGTCCGCGGACGCCTGCGCCCCGCGGCGTATCGCGCGCTCGTGAGCATGCCCGCGAATTGGTTCGCCGCCGCGACCCTCCTCAGCTGGCCGTGGGCGATCGCGAACGCGGCGGGCTTCTCTCCGGCGCTCTGGTTCGTCCCTCACCTCCTCGGGCTCGTGGGGCTCTTCCAGAGTCTCAAGACCCGAACCGAGCGCGTTGGCTTGCACCTCGATAAAGAAAACTTCGCGGTGCTCGCCCGCGCTCCGCTTCGCAAACCCGTCGATCGCCGACCCCTCCGAATCGTGCAGATCACCGATCCGCACCTCGGCCCGTTCATGAGCGAGGCGCGGCTGCGTGGCATCGTCGAGCGCGCCGTCGCGGCCGCTCCGGATCTCGTCCTCCTGACTGGCGACTTCGTCACGATGGAGTCGCACGGCGAGGGCGCCGCGCTCTCACGGGCCTTCGAGCCGCTCGCGCAGCTCGAGGGTCGCGTGTTTGCGTGCCGCGGCAACCACGACTTCGAGGCTCCGCAGACGGTCGCTGCGGCGCTCGGCTCGGCCGGTGTGCGGCTCCTCGTCGACGAAGCGGTCCTCGTCGACACGCCCGCGGGTCGCGTTCACATCGTCGGCTTGGACTTCGCCTTTCGCGATCGTCGCGCCCGCATCGAGCGCGCGCTCGCCGCGCATCCGCGCCCCGACGACGCGCTCCGCCTCGTGCTCTTGCACGACCCGGGGGCGTTCCGACACATCGCCGACGGCGAGGCCGATTTGGTGTTGGCGGGCCACACACACGGCGGGCAGCTCGGGCTCCTATCGTTGGGGCTCAAAGCAACGGTCGTGTCGCTCCTCACCAAGATTCCAGATCACGGGCTCTGGGGACTCGGGAGAAACCGCCTCTACGTCCACAGGGGCACTGGGCACTACGGGTTCCCGCTGCGGATCGGCGTCCCCGGTGAAGAGAGCGTGCTCGAGGTGACCTGGGACGGATGACGCGTCAGCGCGTCGAGCGGCTCGGCTGCTTCGGCGTGTCCTGTCGCTCGGGGCTCGGCGGCAGCGGTCTGCCAGGCGGGCGCTTGGGCGGCAGCGGAGTCACGCGCGTGCGCCAGGGCTCGATCTCGGTGACGACGTCGTCCTCATCGAGGGAGGGACGATCGAGGCCGGGGTGGTTGGAGAAGTCGCCCACGACGCCTCAAGTTTTGGCCCTTCCGTCGATCCGGTCAAGCGAACGGCTACGATTCGCTGCGGGCCTGGGTCCGGCCCCCGCTCAACGCCCGGTGATCAGGCTGCGAACGCGCGCCCAGAAGCTCTTCGGCTTCGGCGGCTCTTCGGGCTCGGGCTCGGGCTCGGGTCGCACCTGGGGACGGGCCTTGACCGGCTTCTTGGTCTTCTTGACCGCGCTCGATTCGCCAGCTGTTTTCCTCGTCGGCGCGTCGCTCTCGGTGTCGGCTGTCGACTGCGAATCGCTCTCTTTGGCCGACGCTGCGTCGGTATCGCTTACTTCTTTGTCAGCGCTTGGGCGGCGCGTCGGTCCGCCCTGCTTCTTGCCCTTTGGCGTCTGCTGCGACTTCGCCCGCATCGCCTCGAGCGCGGTGCGCGGCTTCTCCTCGCGTGCGCGGAGCTGCGTGACAGGTTTGGCGCCGAGCACACGAAGCTCGTCCTCGAGCGTGGGCGGCTCAGGAGCGGGCGGCGCGACGGGCGCCGGCGGCTTCGGCGCGGGGCGCTCCACGCGTCGCGGTGCTGCGGGCTGAGCCTCCGCGGCGGCCTGCGGGGCTGGCTGCGGCTCGCGTGGGGGCTGCGGCTCTCTCCGGCGCGGCTCGTCGCGACCCGACTCGTCACGGCGCGGCTCGTCGCGACGGCGACCCTCCCAGCTGCGAGGGCGATCTCCACGATGGTGATCGCCGCGTCGCGGGCTCCCCATCGAGGTCGCGGCAGGGCTGCGCGGCGTCGCAGGTTTCACCGGCGCCACGGGCTTCTCGTCGACGGGCGCCTCGGTCTTGGTGGGCTCGGTCTCGGTGCCGGCGCCGCTCAGGCTTTGCGGCCGTCGTCGCTTCACCGGAGGGATCGCGCCCGAGGTCTTGGGCGCGTCCGCGTGAGCGACGGCTGCAGTCTCGGCCGGCGCGCTGGGCACAGGCGCGGAGTCTTGCTTGGGAGAACCGCTGTCTTGAAAGAACGAAGAGTCCTTGGTCGAGCGCGTCGCGCGCGGCGCTCGCATATCGAAGGTTCGCTTCGCCGGTCGCTCCGGACGATCTGTCTCGTTGCCCACGCACGCCCTTTGCCACGGGGGCGCGTGCGTCGCTACCAACACGCGTTCGCTCAGCGAATCCGCTTCTCGTCTGCGGCGTAGCGATCACCCCACGGTTTGTTCTCCACGCGCACGGTCTCGAGGGGCCTATCCGCGAGTCGCGACAAGAGATCGAACAGGATGATCGCGCTCGCGCCGTACATGACGTGCTCGCCAATAGCGAAGTGCGGCATCATGAACGGTAGGCCGCGCCAGGGCGCTTCGGTGACCTCGATCGGCTCGCGATCGTCGAGCCAACGCGCGAGCGGAACCTCGTAGAGGCGCGCGTGCTCGCTGCTCGTGATGCGTGGGGCGCGTGTCACCCGTGCGACGAAGGGGTGAATCAAATACCGCCCTGTCACCACCGGAACCGCGAAGAGCTCGCCGAGCAGTTCGAAGTCCGATGAGGTGAGGCCGACCTCCTCTTCGGCCTCGCGGGCGACGGCGCGCGCGAGCTCCTCGCCGGCCTCGACCTTGCCACCGGGGAAGCTGACCTCGCCCGCGTGATCGCGCAGGCCCTGAGCTCGCACGACGACGTGGACTCGGGGCAGCTCGCCCTCGACGAACGAGAGCGGCACCATGACCACCGCGTCCCTCGCGTCGGGCCCGAGCATCTCTCGGACATCGATGGTCGGCGGAGCCTTCATCGTCCGCGCGCGCACCTCATCGGGGGACATGGCTGATCGAGCGTGGCGCTGCATCATGGCGCAACAAGGGATCCTTCCAAGAAGCTGCGGGCGGGACGCGGCAAGTCCGTCGAGCCTGCGCATTCTAGTGTGGCACGGGACCTGTTAAGGGCTCGCTGTCCTCATGAAGAACGCTCTTCTCTTGATGACGGCGCTGCTCGTTGCAGGCTGCGGAGCCTCGACTCCCGCGCCGGCCGCTGACGTGACCGTCGATCGCAGCTCCGCGTCCATGCGCGCCGAGCTCGACCATCGCCTCCAAACCGAGAAGCTCGAGGGGCTCGCGCTCGTGCCGAGCGACGTCGTGCTCTTCTCGACCGCCGAGGCCGCGCGACAGGCGAAGTCGACGCTTACAACAAAGTCAGACAATCTACGCGCCGTCGTGATCCTCGCGGACGAGGGCGCTGTCGTGAAGGTTCGAACCTGGCACTCGCCTCGCGTGCGGTCGGGGCTTCGCGAGCTCACCGACTACGATCTCACCCTCTACGCGAATCGGGCGCAGCTCGTCCCCGTGCTCCGCAGGTCCATCGTTCGAACCGAGCGAGACGGCACCGGCTACATCCTCTTCGAGGGACTGCCGGTCCGCGTCGACGAATCGGGCAACGTCCGCCCAACGAATGACCAGGTCGCGAGGTTCGCTCAGACTCTGACGACGGGTGATGTCGCGCTGTCCTTCCCGCTCCGTGGCAGCTCCGACCCGAAGCTCGCGGACCTGCACGAGAGCGAGCTCACCTGTGATGGCAGCTCGGTCCATCGCCGCGATCTCGACCCGCCTGCTGGCGACGGCTACATGGGACTCAAATACGGTCTTTCTCGAGAGACTTGCTCCTTCACAGGCGACGGCGCGGCCCTCCGATTGGGTGGTAAGGCAGCTCTGCATACCCGCGAGTTCGGCGGCAAGGAGTGTTCACCGACCGTCGTTCCGACCTACGAGGCGCCCAATGGCGGTGAGGCCTACGTGGACCTGGCGCTCGATCGCGCCGTAGTGCCGCGTCCTGTTGGAGAAGAGCGCCGCCGATCAAGTGGGCGGGTGCGGCATCGGGATCGGGGGCGGTGGGTGGGGAGCGCCACCCGCCCACTCCGCGCAAATTCGGGTCATCAACGGCAAACAGAAGGCCTATTTCCAGGACGGCGCCTTCGCCGGTTATCACATGAGCGGTCGGACTCCCGTCGACGACTCCGGATCAGGCGCGCGCGTCTGCATTCCCCACCCCAACGTGGCCGACAAACTCTGCTTCGATCGCTCGAGCATCGTCGAGGTCGAGGAGCTCGTTCACCGATGAAGTCCCTGCTTCGCGCCCTGGTCCTCGTCTCCGCGGCGGCCTGTTCGTCGGCGCCGCCCGTCCAATCGGGCACGGTCGCCACCGCGAGCGCCCCATCGGCTCCAGCACGAGCGCCGGCGGATTCTGACCTTCATGTCAGTAACCCACGGACGATCGCGCTCGGCGGACAGCTCGCGTGCGCCATCCGTGGTGATGGTCGCGTCGCTTGTTGGGGAGTCGGCCTCCGCCGGCTGCTCGGGGACCCGCGCCTCGAGCCGAACCCCCGTATCATCCCGGGCGTCGAGCACGCCGTCGAGGTCGGCGTCGGAGCGGCTCACGCGTGCGCTCGCGTCGAGGACGGCGGCGTCTTCTGTTGGGGAGAGACCGAGAACTACCTCCTCGGGCAGCCCGTCGCTGATCCGGTATCGGGGGCCCGTCGCGTCCCCGACGTCGAGCAAGCGGTCTCGCTCGCGGTCTCGGACGCGCACAGCTGCGCCGTCCTACAGGGCGGTAAGCTCCGGTGTTGGGGCAGCCCGGAAAATGGCAAGTTGTCGCTCGACCACCTGGACCACGTCACCGAGCCCGCGAACGTCGACATGCCCGTCGAGCGCGTCCTCGGGGTGGCCCTGACGAGCCAGAGCACCTGCGTGCGCGACGAGCTCGGTGGAGTCGCTTGTTGGGGCATCGGCGATCGTATGAGCTCCAACGAGTTGCACCCTGTCGACCTCGCCGGTGTCACCGAGCTCACGGCGGGCGTGTACCAGATTTGCGCGACCCTGAAGGGCGGTGAGCTTCGGTGTTTCGGGAGCGACGGCAAACCGGTTGTCGACCCGGACATTCCGCCTCGCATCTCGCGCCTCGCGCTCGGAGACGGCTTCGGCTGCGGCTGGCGCGCGGCCGGTCCCCCCAAACCCGATGCCCCCGCGCCTGCCGAACCCGCGTCGCCCGATGATCCCGACGCCGAGCCGGCGCCCCCAGAAGAGGAGCCGAGCTCGGAGCCACCGCCCGACAAGGCCGGATTTGCCTGTTGGGGCTCGATCCTGGCGGCGCCTTATCGCTATGGCGCATATGGGGGCAGGCAAACCACGCTGCGCATCTACGACGAGCTCGCCGGGGCGACGGAGCTCCGTGCGGGTGTGGGCGTCGCGTGCGCTCGCGCGGCGTCGGGCGAGGTCTTGTGCTGGGGCGACAACGACGTGGGTTTGCTCGGCCGCCCGATGGGTGGGGTCTACACACGGCCTGTGGCGGTCACCTCCGCCTCGCCCGCTGTGTCCCTCGTCGCGAATGGCAGCGCTGCCTGCTCCATCGGTGCTGACGGCAAGATCCGATGTTGGGGCGAGGCCCCGTGGCTTCGGCCGTACCAACCCTCCTATCAGCTCGTCGAGCACGCCTCGGCGATAGCGATTGGGCAGCACGCGTGCGCCGTCCACGACAAGGGCAAGGTCGCGTGCTGGGGCCCTGGAGACGCCCAATATGGTGAGCTCGGCGCCGGCCCGGGCAGGCCGCCTCCTCCGAAGAGGAAGAAGGGCAAGGGCACTCCGCGGGACACAACCGAGTTCGGGATGGTGGGCCTCTTCGGCGGATCCCTCGGTGCCGACTACGTCGCGGAGGTCGAGGGTTTGCCCGCCGCGACGGCGGTTGCGGTGACCACCGAGGCCAGCTGCGCGCTCACCGCCAAAGGGGTCTATTGCTGGGGCGGCGCCGCGGAGCGGACCGGCGATTCCTTCATGATCGGCGGCGGCCCGTGCTCGCCATATGGCAATTACGACGAGGCGCTCTGCAAAGAGCGCAAGAAGCCGCGCCTCGTCACCGGCACAGCGGGGGCCAAACGCATCGTGTCCCGCGGTGGCGGGTTCTGCGCACTCCAAGCGACCGGCAAGGTGGATTGTTGGACCTCGAGCGGGACACCGACCACGGTCGAGAACCTCGAGAACGTCGTGAGTCTCCACCCCGTGAGCGAATCAGCGGCGACGCCGTTTTCTGTCCCGTCGCGATCGGAAGACACTGTCGCGCTCACCTCGAACGGAGAGCTCTATCGCTGGGGAGTGCTGCCTTCCGCGAGCTTGGACGGCATCTTCGTCGAGCCCATCGTCGACTGGGCAGGCGCCGACACCTGGGGCTGCGCTCTCACCAAGACGAACACCGTCCTCTGCTTCGGCGCCGGCGATGTCGGGCAGTTGGGCAATGGCGTCATGGAGTTCTCGGACCACCCGGTTCGCGTCGACGGCCTCGGCGAGGTCGTCGCGCTCGCTGCCGGCGGGGCGTTCGCGTGTGCGCTCGACCGTAGCGGCGCCGTCTCCTGTTGGGGCTCGGGTGATGCCCAAATGGACAAACCCGACAGCACCTTCCCCTACTCGCTCGACCCCGTATCGGTGAATCTGGATTCAAGTCGATGACGGCTCCCGCGCGCGTCGCAGAGACCGCAGATCGCATCCTTCGCTTCGTCCTGGCGCTCGCGTTCACCCCGCTCGTCGTCGGCATGGCGATCGCGATGCAGCAGTTTCAGCTGCTCGCGGTGCTGCTCGTGACCCTCGCCGTGATCGGTGCAGTCGGCGGCGGCCACTCGGTCATCGAGCGATACCCCACGCTCGGGCGCGTCAAGGTGCTCGGCGGCGTCCTGCGGACGACTGGCGATCTCGAGGCCTTCTATCGCGAGCACCCGCCGCGGACGTTCCTGCTCTACATCGTCTATCCGGCCTACGCGGTCGTCGGCGCGATCACTTCCAAGGTTGTAAGGCGGGAGGTCCTGCTCCACCTTCGCCTCCTGCTGATCGTGTTCATCCTCGTGCTGTTCGACGCCGCGATGAGCTACGGCCGCATCTACCCGCCCTATCTGGGGTGGAAGGTCGCGCTGCAGCTCTTGGCGGTCCAGCTCTCGGTCATCACCTTCGCCGGGGTGGTCTATCTCGTGCCGATGGTTACAACCGTGTACGCGTTCGGCGTCGAGGGCCGGCGACGCTGGCTCGCGGGGCTCATCCTCGGATCGGTGCTGCTCAGCCTGCCCATCGGCTACGTGTCCTATACGAAGAGCCGTGACTCGGTGGCTTGGCTCGATCGAGGGCGGTTGTCCGCGCGACTCAAAGAGCCGCGCTTTCGCGAGCACCTCACGCAAGCGACCGACATGTATTTGAGCTGGGCAGTCCAGCGCGGCGACTTCGACGATCTTGGGGACGAGCCACGAGTGCTCGACAGCGAGGCCTTTCGCCGCGTCGTGCGTGGCCTCGTCCCATCCACTGAGGATCAGGCCTTCTCGCTCGTCGGGGTCCGCACCCGAGAGGGCGAGTGGATCGCGGTGCGGATGCTGCAATCCGCCCGGCCGTTCCTCTTGCTCGTGCGCGCCCCGGACGGGCATATCGTGCGGCGCTATTCGGAATTGCCCGACTCGTTCAAAGACAAGTTCACCTTGGGCAATGCGCGCTCGGCCGACCGCCGCGCGGACCGCATCGCCCGCGCGACCTTGCTCGACGACTTGTGATCAGATGAGCTCATCGGCCTCGAGATGGGGTGGCAAACCGTATCGGGCTGCGGGCGAGGTGACCTCGACGGTGGCAGTCGGCTTCGCGCTCGACTGCGTTGCCGCGCTCGATGAGCTCGAGGCTGCCGGGGTCCTGGCCGAAGCAGAGCCCGAGTCCTTCTTCACCTCGCCGCTCGAGCACCCGGCGACCGTCATCGACGCCGCGAGGAACACCGCGGCGCGTTTCGCGAAGGGGACGCGCAGCTCGGTCGGCGCGGCCGTGCGCTCGGGCTGAGCGGCGCCGCAAAAGGGACAAGCGAGCTCGGTCACGCGGATGTGGCGGCCGCAGGGTTCACAGACTGAGAAGGGCGACATGCGCCGAGCTTATCGGCGAACAGGGGTGCCGTCGCGCCCGACCCACAACGCCCACGCGATGAACAGCACCTGCATCGGCAGGCGCGCCACGAGCCCCCAAACCGGCAAATCGGGGGCGAGCGTGTCGTGGTGAACCAGCATGTTGATGTTCGCGGGGAACACCGCGAGATAGAGCGCGACGAGCCCGTAGCTCGCGAGCTTGCGGGTGCGCTCCGGCACGATCGTCGCGCCGAGGAGGATCTCGATCGCGCCGCTCACGAGCGCGAGCGCGCGGTGCGCCGGCAGCCACGCCGGGATGATCCGCTCGAAGAAGATCGTATGGGTGAAATGGGTAATCCCGACGCCGACCATCGCGATCGCGAGCAGGATCCGGAGCGCGCTGCGAGCCCGCTCCATCACTCGCCCAAGACGCGCAGGCGCACGCGGCCCTCGGCCGCGGCGTCGGTCACCACGGGGGCCTCGGCCTTCGCTGCCGCGCCGTGCTCCGCCCAGGCGCGACCGACCTCGCGGTCTAGCAAGTGCGACGGCCGCACGTTGCGCAGGGCGTTCAACATGATCGACCGGATATTGGGATTGTCCTTCTCCAGCGTGTCGATGAGCTTCGTCATCGCGTCGCGCTTCAGGCCGTCCTGCGAGCCGCACAGGTTACAAGGCAATATGGGGAAGGCGCGCGCCGCCGCGTACGCCGCAATATCGCGCTCACCGCACTCGACGAGCGGGCGGATGACGTCGAAGCGACCGTCGTCCGTGCGGTACTTCGCCGGCATCGCCTGGAGCTTACCGGCATAAAACAGATTGAGCAGGAAGGTCTCGAGCGAGTCGTCGCGGTGATGGCCGAGCGCGATCTTGTTGCACCCCAAACGATCTGCCGCCGAGTACAGGATCCCCCGCCGCAACCGCGAGCAGAGCGAGCAATACGTCGCGCCCTCCTCGACGTGGGCCATGACGACGCTGTACGTGTCCTCACTCAGGATCTCGAACCGCTTGCCGCTCGCCTCGAGCCAGCGCACGAGCGGCGTCCCGTCGTAGCCCGGCTGTCGCTGGTCGAGGTGCACCGCCACGAGCTCGACGGCGAACGGGAGCCGCGCGACGAGCTTCGTCATCATGTGAAATAGTGTGTAGGAGTCTTTGCCGCCGCTCATCGCGACCATGACGCGGTCCCCGCTCGAAAGCAGGTCATAAGCCTCACAGGTCGCGCGCATCGTCCTGTAAAGGCGGCGCTCTAGTCGGCTCTCCGCCACGGTCGTCTCCACGCCTCGCATCTTGCATGGGCGGCCGCCGAGCGCCAGAGTCGCGCGCGATGGTCGCCACTACCCCGTCCTCAGCGAGCAGCTCCGCGAGCTTCAGTCACCGCACCTTGCGCGTGGTGAACAAGCCGGTTTTCCGCCTCGGCCTCGCCCTCAATTACGGCATTGATGCGAGCGGCGTCGAGCGCGCGCTCGAGGCAGGGATGAACTACCTCTATTACACGGCGATGCGCACTTCTCACACGCTCCCCGTGTTGAAGAAGGCCTTCGCCGCGCGCCGCGACAACATGGTCGTAGCGACGGGCCCGATGATGGGCTTCTTCGAGGGCAACGTCCGGCGCGGCGCCGAGTCGATCCTGCGCAAGCTCGGCACTGACTACATCGATGTCTTTCTCCTGCCGTGGCTCGGCGTCGGCTCGTCCTTCCGGCCCGCGGTCGTCGACGCGATGGTCAAGCTGCGCGACGAGGGAAAGGTCAAAGCGATCGGCGTCTCGATCCACGATCGCGAGCGCGCGGGGCGCCTCGCCGAGGACTCGGTCCTCGACCTCTTGATGATCCGATACAACGCCGCGCACCCCGGCGCCGAGCGCGACATCTTCCCCCACCTCGCGCGGCGCCAACCGAACGTCGTCGCGTACACCGCGACCTCGTGGCGGAAGCTCCTGCGCGCGCCGAGCGGCTGGGATGGGCCGGTGATGAGCGCGGGGGATTGTTACCGGTTTTGTCTTTCGAGCCCCAGCGTCGACCTCGTCCTGACTGGGCCCAAGAACGCCGAGGAGCTCGACGCGAACCTGCGCGCCCTCGACAAGGGCCCGCTGACTGCGGAGGAGGACGCGTGGATTCGCCGCTTCGGCCACGCGGTCCACGGCTGACTCGACCGATTACAGCCTTGTAACGAATCGCGATTGGAGGGTCCGCGCGCCGTCGGCGAACTGCACCGTAAGCTTGTCGTCCGTCGTCGACACCACGACTCCGTCGCCGAACTTCGCGTGGCGAACGCGCGCGCCCGGCCCGAGCGGCAGCGGCTCGCCGCTCTTCCCCCCGGAACTCAGCATCTCGAGGACCTGATTCGCAGCCGCGGCGCGCGCTCCTCGAGACATCGCGCGAGCTCGGTCGGCGGGCGTTCGCTGCTGGTCGTCCTTCACGTCGGGGCTCGCTCCGCGCGCCAAGAGGAACGCGACCAGCTCGGTCGACGCCGCGCCCGCTGCGATGTGCAAGAGGGTCTGTCCGCGAGGGTCGACCCAATGTGGATCGGCGCGCTCGAGGAGCTCCCGCGCGCGGCTCGCCGGGCCGTAAAAGACCAGCGGAACGCACGCAGGCTCGACGCGCCCGTGCGCCGCGATGGACCGCTCGACGAGCGCCTCGGCCTGCCGCTGCCAGTGCGCCTGCTCTTCGGGTTTGGTGTTGCCCGCGGGGCTCGCGCGGCGGAGCGCCTCGGATACGACCGCGTCGAGCGCGCGGACGTCCCGCGCCACGAGGATGTCCCGCACGGCGTCGGATTTCGTCGCGCGCGCCGCGATCTCGATGAGCTCGCTGTCGACGCTGGGGTCGCTCACGAGCTTCTCGACGAGCGCCGCGTCTCCGCGAAACGCTGCGAGATAAAACGGTGACGACGTCCGCGAATAGACGTCGACTGTCGGCATATCCCGGTTCGCGTGATGCACCTCTACGACGCGCGCGAGCGCCTCGCGACCGAGCGCGCGATACCCGCCTACGAGCAATTCGGTGCTCGCGGCGCGATACCGGTCTACGTCCGTCCAATGCAGCTCGCGCCCGAGCCAGAGCGCGAGGCCTGGCGCGCCATTCGCGAGCTCGCGCCGAGCCCGCTCGATCCACGTGTGGACCACGGGCGCGTCGGCGCGATATGCCAATAAGCGCTCGGCGGCGGCCTTGTCACCGACCCAATCGGGGGGCAGCTCGACGCCCGCGGGCCCCATCCCGCCGACGCAGCCGTCCGCCCGATCGAGCGGCTCGCCGATGTTCTCCTTGCGATGAGCCTCGCGCTCGCGACCGATCAGCTCGGCGAGCCAGCGCTCGAGCGCGGGCGGCACGCTCTCGCCCGTGGACTCCACGCGCGCGGCCATCGACGCGAGCAGCGTCGGCTCCGCGGGCCGAGTGTCCGCGTCGTCCCGCGCCCAATTGTGCGCCACGACGCGGGGGAGCTCGGCCGGGTCGTCATAGAAGAGACCCCAATGACTGCCGTCGCTGTTGCCCGAAATGAACGAGACGAACTCGGGTGGATCACGTCGATAGCGCCCGTGACATCGCTCGTCGATCCACGCCGTGCGGCCCGGGCCGTCGGGCTTGAACCACTCTCCAACACCGAAGAGCGCCGCGCCCTCGAGCTGCCAAGCCTTCGCGCGCTCCGCCGGATCGAGCCCCAAGATGAAGGCCGCGGCGTATATGACGTGCCGCGGGAGCCGCATTCCATAGACGTTGTTAAAGCGTTCCGCGACGGCAGCGAAGCGGCTCTCGGCGACGGCGATGGCGGCTCTGTCCGGCATTGGACGCGCATCCTACACCGCTCGCGTCGTGCGCCTCGTTCGGATGATCCCGTGTAATCTCGGACCATGCGGCGCTTCACGACTTGGGCTTTGCGCGGCCTCTTCGGGTCGGGTCTCCTCACGCTGATCGGTTGTTCTTGCGGCGACGATACCGGAATAGGCGCGACGGGCGCGGGCGGCTCGGGACAAGGTGGCAGCGTCGGCGGGGCGGGGCAGGGTGGGCTCGGTGGCGGCGGAGTGATCGGCGGCGCCGGCACTGGCGGTACGGGCGGCGGCTTCATCGGCTGTACCGGAGTCGTCTGCGGCGCTGGTGAGTGCTGTGACGGCGGCCAGGACTGCGTCGCAGGCGCGTGCCTCACGGCTTGTGACAGCGGTGTTCGCTGCGGCGCGGACCTCACGACGTGCTGTGACGTCGGCGACGTCTGCATCGCGGGCGCGTGCACGCCACCGGGCAACACGTGCCTCGATTGGGCGGACTGCGCCGAGGACGAGTTCTGCGAGCCGACGATCGGCAAATGCCTGCCGCAGCCCGCGGGCGCCCCGCTGTGCGAATACAAACCGCCTGTCGGGCCGCTGACTCCGGTCCTCGAGTGGTCGTGGACCGAGAGCCCCATTCAGCCGACGTTCCACCAAGTCATCAACATGCCTGTCGTCGTCGACCTGGAAAAAGACGGGACGCCAGACGTCGTCATCGTCACGTCGGACAACTTCAGCGCGACGGGCTTCGCCTATCTGCGCGCGCTCGACGGCAAGACCGGCGCGGAGAAATGGGACGCGACGAATCCGGTTTATCTCGACGCAAACCGCGTGCAGCCGCGCGCGACCCCCGCGGCCGGGGATATCGACGGCGACGGCTACCCCGAAATCGTCACCGCGAAGGCCGGCGGCGGCCTCATCGCGTTCGAGCACGACGGCACCGTGAAATGGACCTCGACCCAGGTGGACGGCGTGACGCCTTGGACGGTGGGGCTCGAGTCCGCGACCGTCGCGCTCGCGGATTTCGAGGGCGACGGCACGATCGAGGTCGTCGTCGGCGGGGCCGTTTTCGACGCGGCGGGCAAGCTGCGGTTCAACCAGGGCCCGCTTGTCGGCGCGAACGGTAGTACCTACGGCGCTGTAAGCATCGTCGCCGACCTCGACGGCATGGGGTCGCAGGAGCTCGTGAGCGGTCGGCGCGCGTATCGCGCGGACGGGTCGCTCTATTGGGATAACGGCCTCGTCGACGGCTACCCGGCAATCGCCGATCTCGATGGGGATTCGCTCCCCGAGCTCGTCGTCGTCGCCGCCGGGACGGTGCGCGTCCAGGACCCCACGACGGGGGCGGTCCGCGCGCAGCTCACGATGCCGGGTCAGGGCGCGGGCGGGCCCCCGACGATCGCGGACTTCGACGCCGACAGCGTCCCCGAGATCGCTGCCGCGAACGGGAGCGCTTATGCCGTATTCGAATATGTCGGCGGCGCGAGCCCAGCGCTGAGCGTCAAATGGTCGGTCGGCACGCAAGACCTGAGTTCGAATCGCACCGGCTCGAGCGTCTTCGACTTCCAGGGGGATGGCGCCGCCGAGGTCGTCTACAACGACGAGTGCTACTTCCGCGTCTACGGCGGGAGCGACGGGGCCGTCCTCTACGAGGAGGCGAACTCGTCAGCCACCATTCACGAATATCCGGTCGTCGTCGACGTCGACGGGGACAACAACACAGAGGTCGTCATCGCCGCGAACGACCTGAATCACCTGGGTGGTAACCCGGCCTGCCCTTATGGGGTCGGCGGCGCCCGACACGGCGTCTACGTGTACGGCGACGCTGCTGACAATTGGGTTAGGACTCGGCGCGTCTGGAACCAGCACGCTTATCACATCACCAACGTCGGCTCGGCCGCCGAGATCCCCAGCCCCGAGGCCCCGAGTTGGATCGTCCCGCCCGGCCTCAACAACTATCGCCAATCGAGTCAGGGCGCGGGTGTCTTCAACGCTCCGGATCTGATCGTCAGTTTGTCGGCCGATCTGGCTGGCTGCCCGTCGCAGGTCGAGCTCGCGGCGCGCGTGTCGAACCAAGGCAGCTTGGGTGTGGCGCCGGGCGTGGTCGTCCGCTTCTATCGAGGCACCGACGCTACCGGGATGTTCCTCGGTCAGGCGGTGACGACGAAGAGCCTGTTGCCCGGCCAATACGAGGACATCCTGCTGCCCTTCACCGTCGGCCCGAACGACGTCGACATGAGCTTCTTCGTCACTGTCGACCAGGACGATATGGGCAATAGCGCGCTCCGCGAATGCCTCGAGGACAACAACGGGTCGGCGCTCACCGGCGTCTCTTGTCCCACGCCGCAGTGAGTCCCGCGCTCACCACGACATTCGGCACTCGGCGCTGACCGTGGGGACACCGGCTATCAGCGTGTCCTCCACGGGCGCGGACCAGTCGAACCCGATGTGCTTGCCCTCGGGGGTGGACGCGAGCGCGCCCTCGACGAAGCCCTCCACGTTCCAAGCGTAGAAGCCGACGATGCCCGCGGGCAGCTGAGAGAAGCGCACCACCTGTCCGGCCGCGCTCGAGCCGAGGATGGTCGCGGAGCTCGGCTCGAAGTACCGCGCGAACATGCGAGGCATGCGCGCCGACATCTCGCTCGCGGTCGCTCCGCGCATTTGCGCCCGATACATCCCTGTAACGTCGCGCTCCGCGGTCGTGCGTGACCTGTCACGAACGAACTTGGAGAGGGGCAATCGCGCGATCTCCGCGGCCACGGTCAGCGCCCGCACGAACGGGACGACGTCGTACGTCGCGCTGGCGAGGAAGATGGTCGACCGAAGAAACTCGGCGGTCTCGCGCGGGAGCAGCTGAAGGAAGGCAGCGGCACCGCCGGGTAAACCCTCGGCGCCGCGCTCGAGGAGGTTGCTGTACGCGATCCCCCGGATTCGGAAGGGGGGTTCGCCCGCGTGAGGCTTCACCTCGTTCGGGTCGCACGGCCACGCCTCGACGGTCACCCTCGCCATACCGCTCGACTATACCGGAGATCCCAGCACGCGCCGCCGCGGGCCCGACGCGAGCGCTCGGGTTGAGTTACTGAAATGTCAGCATGAGCTTGCCCACGGTCTTGCCGCTCTCGATCGCGCGGTGCGCGTCGGCCACGCGCTCGACGGGGAATCGCGACACCGCAGGCACCGTGAGGACGCCGCTCGACGCCAGGCCGAGCACGTAGCCCATAGCGTCCTCGAGGAGCGACCTCTTCTCGAACAGGTACGACAGATTGAAGGCCATTACGCTCTTGTTCGCCGACACCATGTCGAACGGGCTGAAGCGCGGTGTCCGCAAGAAGTCGACCCCGAGGCGCAGCCAATTCGGGGTTCCGTCGTGAGACATCATGCTGGCAAAGCCGTAGACGACGAGCCGGCCCGCGGCCTTCGTGTGGGCGTAGCTCTCGCGCAGCGTCGAGACGCCATTGGCGTCCAAGACTACGTCGTAGCCGGCGGGCTCGAGCTCCCGCGCGCGCGCCCACAGGTCCTCGCGGCTCTTGTCGATGACGTTCGCGGCGCCCATGGTTCGCGCGGCCTCGACCTTGGCGGTCGTGCCCACGACGCCCGTCGCCAGCCAGCCCTCGTGCTTCGCGATCTTGAGGATAGCGCTGCCCACGCCGCCAGCGGCCGAGTGCACGAGCAACGTGTCTCCCTTGCGCAGCTTACAAAGCTCGAAGAGGGCGTAATAGGCAGTCAGGTAGATGACCGGTAGTCCGGCGCCGGCGATCAAGTCCATCCCGTCGGGCAGGGCGAAGACCTGGTGCTCTGGCACGCTGACCATCGAGGCGTAGCCGCCGAAGCGCGTGACCGCGAGCACCTGATCACCGCGCTTCACGCGAGTCACCCGCGCGCCGACCTTCACGACGACGCCCGAGATCTCGAAGCCCGGAGTGATCGGCCAACCGACGTACTTCTTGGCCGAGTCGTAGAGACCCATGCGGACAGCCGTGTCAGCGAAATTGACGCCCGCGGCGGTGACCTCGATCAACACCTGGTCGGCCGCGGGCTCGGGGTCCGGGTGCTCCTCGAGCTCGAGCCGATCGTACCCGCCTGCCCGATGGATGACGACTTTGCGCACGCTCCGTGCCTAGGTGCGGAGCTGGGGGGCCGCAAGAAGGTGCCGCCACAGTCCGTGGCCCGAGTTACATCTCTGTAATGAATCGCGGCTCGCTCGCCGAACTCTCGCGTCCGGCTGGCTGGGAGCCGCGCCGCGCGTCACGATAAGCTCCACCCGTGACGCGCTCCAATAACTCGTCCCTCACGCGCGGCCCTCTCTTCGTGGCTCTCTCGCTCCTCGTCGCCGGTTGTGGTGGCAGTGAGGGCGGGCGCTCGGGCTGGGGCGCGTCGCCGCCACCCGATCTCATGGCGCTCGTCGGCTCGTCCGCGCCTTCGGCGTCAGCGGTCGCTTCGGTCGTGTTCACGGCCACGGCGCCTCGGCCGCCCTGTGCTGACGCGAAGGTAACCGCCGCGACCTTCAGCGGCTGCACGATCCTCAAGCCGACTCGCGTGACCGCGACGGGCGGCGTCGGCACGGTCGCGCTCGCGACGGACGGCGACGCGTGCACGCTGTGGAACGCGAACGACTTCGCCCCTCAGTCGCTGACCATCGACCTCGGAGCGGTGAGCTCCGTGGATGGCGTCGCGCTCGTCCCGGCGATGACCCCGGACGGGAACGTCGAGCACACGATCGAGTTTTCGGACGACGGCACGCGCTTCGAGGTAGGGCACCGCATCCAGGCGCCGATGGGCGATCTGCAGCTCGTCGAGCTGCGATTTCCCAAGCGAGAACGCGCGCGCTTCATCCGGTTCGGCAGCTCGAAGTCGCCGTCGTGGATCGCTTGGCGCGAGATCTCGCTGCTGCGCTGTGGCTCCTGATGGTGACGGCGCTGTAGGCGAATTTGTGACAGCGCTGTCAGTCTTGCGGGCTCGGGCCCGCGCGCTCAGGCCCGCAGCGACTCGGGCAGGAGCGGGCTCGGGTCGCCGGTGGTGATCAGCCAGAGCTGATGCGCCGCGCGCGTCGCGCCGATGTGGAGGAGGTGCCGAGCCTCGTCGTCGCGCGGGTAGGTCGACGCGTTCACGTCGACGAGCACCACGTAGTCGTACTCGAGGCCCTTCACCTGCTTCACGTCGGTGACCTCGACGCCGGGGCGGAACGCGAACTCGAACGCGCGGATGCGCCGCAGGTTCGGGATGTCCGCCATCTTCAGCGCGCTGTAGTAGTTGTCCGCCTGCTCGGGGAAGCGCGCGAGGATCGCGACGGTCGCGTTCGGCTCGCGGGTGAAGAGCGGTCGCAGCGCGTCGGCGAGGAACGCGACGGCGGCGCCGGGGCTGGGGAACTCGTGGAGCTCGACCGGCGCGCCGTTGCGGTTTGCGATGGGCGGCGTCGGATCGGCGAGCGGCCCGAGGATGTGCCGCGCGAGCTCGAGGACCTGCTTGGTCGAGCGGTACGCGATGCGCAGCGGCTCGATGTCGACGCGCGACATGCCGAGGTGATCGAGCACGGCACGCCAATCCTTGAAGCCCGAGTCCATGTAGATGCGCTGCGCGGTGTCGCCCGCGAGCGTCGCCGAGCGGTGGACGACGGTGTCTCGCCCCTTCTCCGGGATTTTGCGGACGCAATCGAGCAAGACCGCGAGGTCGATCGGCGAGAGGTCCTGCGCCTCGTCGACGAACAGATGCTCGTAGACGAGCGACTGCTTCACGCCCTTGCGCAGCTCGAACTTGATCTTCTGATAAGCGCGGAGGAGCAGAGCGTCGTCCTCGGGGTCGAGGCGAGCGCGCTCGTCGTCCTCGATGCCGCGCTGATCGACGCCGATCCTGCGGTCCTCGTCGACGTCTGCCATCGCGTCGTCCTCGGCTGCTTTGCGCTCGTGGCGATCGCCCGGATCGAGGTCGACGACGGCCGGGCAGCGATCCGAACACCAGCGCCAAGCGCGACGCAGGTCGGCCTCGGGGAACTCGGGATCGGGCTCGGCTTTGAAGGCGGCGAGCAGCTGGTCGAGGTTCGTGAGCAGGTCGGCCCAGAACCAGAGGATGCCGTGCGAGTCCTTGCGTGCGCGCGGATCCGCCACGAAATCCTCGGCGCGATGCTCGAGCAGCTTGAGCAGCACGGGGTGCGTCTTGAGCCGCGTGACCACCGACGGCGTCGCGTCCTCGACCTCGACGTCGAGCCAGGGAAAATGCTTCTTCCGCTGGTCGCGCGCCCACTCGCCGTACGTCTCGATCGGCAGTGACTCGATGCCGAGCGCCGGCAACATCTCACCGATGTATGCGCGGAGCGCGGGGCTACCGACGACCACGAGCATCTTGTCGGGCGAGAAGCGCTGCTTGTTCTGATAAGCGAGGTAAGCGAGGCGGTGGACGCCGATCGTCGTCTTGCCGCTACCGGCGCCGCCCTGGATGACGACGAGGCCAGCGTCCGTCTTGCTGATGAGCTCGAACTGTCGAGGATCGAGGAGCGCGGCGATCTCGGGCAAATGCCGGTCTTCACGTTGGGAGCCGCCGTCGTCGATGCCGAGCACGCCGCGGATGTCGCTCGGACGCACGGCCTTGCCCTGGCCGCCCGCGAGCTCGGTCGAGGCCGTCGAGAGCGAGCGCCAACCCGTTTGACCTCGAACGAATACGCCCTGCGGCGCAGTCACGCGGCGGAGCTCGCCGTTCGCGATCGTGACCGTGCGACGCGCGAGCACGGTGCCGTTGACGTCGCGATCACCGAGGGTCTCCTCGTAGTCCGCGCCCTCTTCGTATTTGTAGTAAATCTGGCTCACCGGCGCGTGTCGCCAGTCGACGATGCGCACCCCTGCCTTCGCGTCGACGAGCGTGGTCTTGCCGATCAGCACGTCGCGCACGGGCTTGTTGTCCTCACGCAAACGGACGTGCCCGAAGTACGGCGACTTCGGGTCGACGGCCTCGGTCACGTTCTCCGCGCGTCGCGCCGCGATGCCCGCGATGCGCTCCATCTGCTGCACGAGCGCGGGCACGTCCTCGAGGCGAGCGACCGCGATCTGATCGCGCAGCGAGATCATGTCGGCCTCGTAGTCGCCGATGGGCGGTGGCTTGGAGGGCCGATACGTCTGGAGGAAGTCGGTGACGCGACGGAGCAGCGCCGCCTCCTCTTCGACGATGGCGTTGGCTTGCCCGGAGTTGGACTCGGGCGGGGCTTTGGCGGCTGCGGGGCTTTTCTTCGGAGTGGGCGGGCGCGTGGGAATCGGCACGGAGAGCTGGACCTCGAACGGCTGCGGCTCGGAAAAAATGCGACGAAGGCGCATGACACGAACCCGGGCTCGTGTCGAGCCCTGGTCGCGCCGGAGTCGTCGTCGCGGCCGTCGCGTTTGTCAGTTCAGCCGCAGCATGCGCCCGACCAATCGAAAGAGTCCGCGCGACGCCGCGCTGATTCGACTGCCGACGAGCTCGACGTCGCCGTCCTCGCGGAGGCGCATCGCAGAGCGCCCCGATCGCAAGACGACCTCCTGTTCGGCCTCGATCTCGACGACGGACGCCGCGATGCGCACGCGCTCGGGCTGTCTGCAGCGCAGCACCCCCGCGACGACGAGCTCTCCCGATTCGTCGGGCTCGACCATGACCCGATCGCCGTTCGCGAGCGCTTCTTCGACGACCGACGCGTCGACGTCGGGGTCCAGCGGGACCTCGAGAACCTCGTCCTCGCCACGCAGCTGCACGGCGGCGACCCGACCCGAGAGGTGCACGAGCCGCGCGGATCGCAGCCCCGCAGGCGGGGCGGGCTTCGCGGGAGCGACAGGGGCCGCGTCTCGTGCGCTCGGTAAGTATGCGTCGAGCGGCGTGCCCTCACGCGGCTCTTGTTCGAGCTCCGTGTGAACGTCGGCGGGGTCCTGGGATCCTCGCTCCGGCTGGGTCATTCCCCGGCATTCTACCGCTTCCCGTCGAACTCGGCAGGACGGCGCGCGAACCGAGCCGCCTTTAAAGAAGTGTGAAACGCCTGTGTCGCGCGGGACCGACCCATCGACAACACGTACGCCAATGAGAATCTAAGGGGCCCAACACGAGAGCGAGCGCATGCGATCTTGGACGCAGATCCTGATTTTCTTCTTGGTCTTGAGCGCCGTCGTCGGCGGCATTCATTACTACCTCTACGCGCGGCTCGCGCGCGCGACCGGCATCGAGGTCTGGCAGCGCACCGGGGTCTGGCTCTTCGCCGCGAGCGCGGTCCTCTTGCCGCTCGGGATGTTCGCGACGAGGGCGCTCCCTCGCAAGCTCGCGAACGTCGTCGCCTACGTGAACTACACGTGGATGGGGCTCATCATCCTCGCGTTCTTCCTCACCGTCGGGACCGAGCTCGTGCGCCTCGGAGCGACAGCGCTTACAGCCGCGAAACTCCTCCCCGAGGATCCGAACCGTCGGGTGTTCGTCTCGCGTGTGCTCTCGGGCTTCGTAGGGCTCGCGGCGTTGGGTTTGGGTGGCATCGGCGTCGCGTCGACGCGAGGGCCGGTTCGGGTCAAGCCTGTGAAGATCGAGCTCAGCCGCCTGCCCGCAGCGATGAGCGGCTTCAAGGTGGTGCAGCTCTCCGATATCCACATCGGGCCGACGATCGACGGCACCTTCCTCAAAGGCGTCGTCGACCAGGTGAACGCCCTCGAGCCTGATTTGGTGGCGATCACGGGCGATCTCGTGGACGGCTCCGTCGAGGAGCTGCGTGAGCACGTGGCGCCGCTCGCCGCGTTGCGAGCGAAACACGGCGTCTTCTTCGTGACTGGCAATCACGAGTACTACTCGGGAGTCGACGCCTGGATCGAAGAGCTCGGTCGATTGGGGGTTCGCGTGCTGCGCAACGAGCGCGTGAGCATCGGCGATGACGGCGCGAGCTTCGATCTCGCGGGCATCGACGACTACCGGGCGAAGGATTTCGGTCGCGGTCACGGCGCCGATCTCGCGAAGGCCGTCGCCGGGCGCGACACCTCGCGCGAGCTCGTGCTGCTCGCGCACCAGCCGAAGCATGCCTTCGAGGCCGTGAAACACGGCGTCGGGCTGCAGCTCAGCGGGCACACCCACGGCGGGCAGATCTTCCCGTGGGGCTTCATGGTCAAGCTCGACCAGACCTTCGTCGCGGGCCTCGATCGCTTGAACGATCTGCAGGTCTACACGAGCTGCGGGACTGGCTATTGGGGGCCTCCGATGCGCGTCGGAGCGCCTGCGGAGATCACGCTCATCGAGCTCGCGCGCGCGGCCTGAGCGGACGCGCGGCGCCGTTCGAGGTGGTAACCTCGCGAGGGTGAACCGCCCAGCATTCGAGCCCCTGGACTCACAGGCAGAGCCGCGCCCAACGCAGCAGGGCCAAGCCGGGCAACCAGCCAATCTCTTACAGGGCGGTTACCCGGTTCAGGGCGGTTATCCGGGTCAGCAGTATCCCAGTCAGCAATACCCGAATCAGCAGTACCCGAATCAGCAGTACCCGAATCAGCAATACCCGAATCAGCAATATCCGAATCAGCAGTACCCGAATCAGCAATACCCGAATCAGCAGTACCCGAATCAGCAGTGGGGTTATCCGGGCCAGCCGGGCTACTTCGCGCCGCGCCCCGCGCCGCGCAGCCGAGCGCACCTCTGGATCATCGGCGTGGTCTTCGGCCTCGTCGTCGCCTTCTCGGTGGCTGGCCTGGCGATTTGGCAGTTCCTGGATACGAAGCCACAGGTGGTGCAGGCCAAGGACGGCTCGTTCGAGCTCACCACCCCACCGACTTGGTCCACGCAGACCACCCTGAACGCCGCGGCTGAGTTACAGGTCGGTAACCCGCGAGACGAGGAGTACCTCATCGTCCTCCAGGAGACCAAAACCTCTCTCGGTAGGATGAGCCTCGACGAGTTCAGCGATCTCGGCGTCGAAGATCTCACGCACAGCTTGAAGACCCCCGACATCGGCAAGCCGACGCCGCTCACCATTCATGGCCTGCCGGCGCGACAGTACGTCGTGAGCGGCAAATACAACGCGCTCGATGTCACCTATATCGTGACCTTCATCGAGGGCCGCAATCACTACTACCGTGTCCTCGCGTGGACCCTCGGCCGCCTCTATTCGGGTAAGCGACAGAAGCTCCTCGACGCGATCGTTTCATTCAAGGAACGCTGAGCCGGGGCGGCGCGACGCGGCCCTCGAGCCGAGAGGTGCGCTAAGGTTCCGCCCGTGAAATCCACGTTCGGACGCGTCGCACGGCGCGCAATGGCCTCGACGAGGAACGTCCTCGAGCTAGCGCGCTTGGGCAGGCTCGGGCAGCCCTATCACGCGCCGTACGAGATCGCCGATCAGGGCCCGAACCACAGGCTCCGGCGCTACGCGACCTGCAGCTTGGACGACGCTCCCGTCATTCTGCTCGTGCCGCCGCTGATGGTGACGAGCGAGGTCTACGATCTCGAGGAGGGCAGCTCGGCCGTCACGGTGCTCGGCCACGCTGGCGTTCAACCGTACGTGCTCGACTTCGGCGCGCCCGAGCGAGAGCAGGGCGGCATGAGGCGCACGCTCGACGATCACGTCGTCGCGGTGATCGACGCGCTCGCGTACCTGCGTCGCGCGACGGGTCGAGACGTTCACCTCGCCGGCTATTCGCAGGGAGGGATGTTCGTCTATCAGGCCGCCGCGCTGGCCAGGGGTGAGGGCATCCGCTCGCTCATCACGTTCGGCAGCCCGGTCGACATCCACAAGAACCTGCCGGTCTTTCACAAGAACGCCGTCGCCGCGATGGTCCGCGTCGTCGAGCCCGTCGTCAGCCGCTCCATCGAGGGCCTCGAGGGCTTGCCGGGTGTGCTGACGAGCACGGCGTTCAAGGTCGTGAGCACGCGCAAGGAGATCGAGCAGCGCCTGGATTTTCTCAGGAAGCTGCACGATCGCGGGGCGCTCGTTCGGCGCGAGGCGCGGCGTCGCTTCCTCGGCGGCGAGGGCTTCGTCGCATGGCCGGGGCCTGCGTTCCGCGAGTTCGTCGACCAATTCATCGTGCACAACCGCATGCTCTCGGGTGGGTTCGTGCTGAATGGGCGCACGGTCACGCTCGCCGATATCGAGAAGCCGATCCTCGCGTTCGTCGGGGCACACGACGAGATGGCGAGCCCCGCCGCGGTGCGCGCCATCCAGAAGGCCGCGCCCAACGCGCCCGTGTCGTTCGTCTCGATCGACGGCGGACACTTCGGGATCGTCGTCGGGTCACGCGCGATGAAGGAGACGTGGCCGACCGTCGCGGAGTGGGTTCGTCACCACGACGGCCTCGGTCCGCAGGCCGCTGCGGTGCTGCGCGCCGAGGCCAAAGCGAGCGGCGAGCACACCGCGAAGCTCGAGGACGAACCCGAGGGGGCGGGCTTCGACGTCGACGTCGATCTCTCGCTGTTCGTCGACACCGTGACGGACGCGCTGCGCGACGTGTGGAATCGCTTCGGGGACGTCGCCGCGAGCGCGACCGACGCCGCCGACGCGGTCCGCTACCAGGAGCCGCGCTTGCGGCGCCTCGCGCAGATCCGCCCGGAGACGCGCGTCAGCGCTGGCCTCGCGCTGACGGAGCGCGCGAAGGAAGCGCCGGACGAGACCTTCTTCGTCTGGCGCTCGCGAGCCTTCACCTACCGCGAAGCTGACACGCGTGTAACCAATGTCGTGCGGGGCCTCTGGGCGTCGGGCGTGCGGCCAGGAGATCGCGTCGGCGTCGTGATGGGCTCTCGCCCGAGCTACCTGTCGATGGTCACGGCGCTCTCCCGCCTCGGCGCCGTCGCGGTGCTCGCGCCGCCCGACGCGAACGCGAGCGCGCTGCGCCGCGGCTTCGACGGCGCGCGGGTCCGCTACCTCGCGGCCGATCCGCAGCACGTCGAGCGCTGTCGCGCGGTGTTCGACGGCGAGATCCTCGTCTTGGGCGGCGCACACGGCGAGCGACAGGCGGGCGCGCGCATCGTCGACATGGAGGCGATCGATCCCGAGCGCGTCGCGTGGCCCCCCTCGGAGGGGATCGACCTCGACGGTGGTCGCGCGCGCGACCTCGCGATCATCCTGCTGCGTCCGAGCGAGTCGGGTGAGCTCCGTCAAGCGGCCGTGACGAATCACCGCTGGGCTTTGTCTGCACTCGGGGCGGCTGCGGCCTGCACGTTGAAGCCCTCGGATTGCGTGTACTCGTCGATCCCCCTGCATCACCCGACGGCCATCCTCGTCGCGGTGGGGTCGGCGCTCACGGGTGGCTCGCGGCTCGCCCTCGCCGAGTCGTTTGAGCCCCAACAATTCGTCTCGGAGGTGCGTCGCTACGGCGCGACCGTAGCGTTCTACGCGGGCGAGATGCTGCGCCCGCTCGTCCACGCGCGCGCGGGTCGCGGCGAGCGCTCGCTGCCGCTGCGGCTCTTCGCGGGGAGCGGTATGCGGCTCGATCTGTGGGTCAAGCTGCGCGAGCGGTTCGGCGTCGGGATCATGGAGTTTTACGCATCGACGACGCAGCGGGTGATCATGGCGAACGCCTCGGGCGTGCCTGCCGGATCCCTCGGTCGGACGCTCCCCGGCAGCGCGCGCATCGAGATCGTGAAGGTCGATCTCGCCTCGGGGCAGGTCCTGCGCGACACCGACGGGCGGCTCGTTCGAGCGCTCCCGAGCGAGGCAGGGCTCCTCGTCGTGGAGCTCGACGACGAGGCCGACGCGCGCGCGAGCAACGTGATCGCGGACGCGTTCCGCGACGGCGATCGCTGGTACAAGACCGCGGACGTCATCCGGCGTGACGAGCGCGACGACGCGTGGTTCGTCGATTCGCTCGGCGGCTTCGTGAACACGACCGCGGGTGCTGTCTCGACCCGCAAGGTCGAGGACGCGCTCTACGCGCTGCCCGAGATCGAGCTCGCGACGGCGTTCGGTCGGTCAGCGTCGAGCCCGACCGAGCTCGTCGCCGTGTACGTGGCGCGCGCGGACATCGAGCCCTCGCGCCTCGCGACGGCCGTCGCAGCGCTCGCGCCGCACGAGCGACCCACGCGGATCGCGCGCGTCTCGGCGTTGCCGCTGACCGAGGGATTTCGCCCGTCGAAGTCAGAGGCGCGGCGAGCGTTCGAAGCGCTCGGTCAGAGCTCGTCCCAGACGAGCGAGCCGTCGCGCGAGTAGACCGCGATCGCGCGGCCGAGCACGCTGTCGAGATCGACGAAGCCGAAGCTGCGGCCGTCGCGGCTGTTGCCGCGGTTGTCGCCGATGACGAGGACCTTGCCGGTGGGGACGGTCGCGGGACCGAAGTCGGGCCCCCCACCCGAGGCGAGCGAGAGCATGTGCCGCTTACCGTCGAGCGTCTCGTCGCGGTCGGTGGCCTCGACGCGCTTGCCGTTCAGGATGAGGTGTCCACCTGCGATCTCCACGCGATCGCCGGGGATCGCGACGACGCGCTTCAGGAGGATGATGTCCTCGGTCGGAGACTCGAGGACGACGACGTCGCCCCGATGTGGATCGGACCAGCGCGAGAGCCACACCCGCGAGAACGGGACGCGCAGACCGTACGCAGCCTTCGACACGACGACGCGATCCCCCTCGTGGACCGTCGGGATCATCGAGCCGGTGGGGACGACGTAGTGGTCTGCGAGCGACGCGCGCGCGGTGAGAGCGATCGCGAGGAACGCGAGCAAGCTCAGCGCATCGCGGCTCACGCGCCTGACGAGGCTGTGCTCCCTCGTGCGCTTCTTTTCGATCGTGCTCGCGTCCGGCCGGCTCATGGGTGGCGCGCCGCCAATGCGAAGACGACGACGTAGACGCAGACCAGGATCGCGTAGAGCGCGACGTTGACGACCGCGATCCAGAAGGCCGCGGTCGCCATACCGCGACCACCCGCTGGGGAGTCACCGCGATCGATGGCGGAGAGCTCGGAGCGCGCGAGGAAGAGCGCGGGGAGCGAGGTCAAACAGCCGCAAAGCACCCACCCCGCGATCGCGAGGCCGAGCGCCCAACCCGCCGTGGCGCTGGTGCCGTTGTTCTGCATCGGCGGCGGCCCTGGGGCGTACACAGGCGGCGCGTAGGGGTTGTGAATGAACCCCGGACCCATCGGCGGTGGGCCTGGTTGTGCGCCTGGCGGGGGGCCCCATCCGCCAGGGGGTTGTTGTCCGCCCGGTGGCGGACCCCAGTTCGATGCCATGGCAGAAACCTAGCGTTCGCGCGCGCGGTGGTCAAAGCACGCGCGGAGAGACGCAGATGCTTGTGGAGTCAGAGGGGCGCGGCGACAATCCTGCCGATGCGTCGCCGCTCTGCGATCTTGGTGTCGATCACCGCGCTCACCGGCGTCGTCGCGTTGTTCGGCGCGAGCTGTGTTTCGACACGTGGCCCGACGGTCCCTGTCGGCGCGGAGGCACCGTCGTTCTCGCTGCGCAGCCACCTCGGTGGCGACGTCACGCTCGAGCAGCTGACAGCAGCGGGCCCAGCGGTCCTCATCTTCTATCGCGGTCACTGGTGAACGTTCTGCCGCGCCCAGCTCGGTGAGCTGGAAGAGAACCTGCCGGCCTTCGACAAACGGCACGTCCCGATCGTCGCGATCAGCGTCGATCCCATCGAGGACTCAGTCGCGCTCGCGGGTCGGCTCGGCATCACGTTCCCGCTCTTGAGCGACGCGGGGCTGAAGACCGCGATCGCTTATGGCGTCGCGATGAAGGGCGACGAGATCGCGGTTCCCAGCATCTTCATCGTGCACAAGGGCAAGATCGTCTTCCACTACGTGGGCGAGTCGATCATGGACCGACCCGACGCCGAGCGCATCGTGCAAGAGGTCGACATCGTCCTCTCGAAGAAGGACTGATCGCGATCCGTCAGGGGCAGCCGGAGAGCGCGAACGGCTGACTCACGAACGGAGTCGACGACGTCGCCAGCGAGTCATCGATGACGCCGGCGATCACCACGTTTCCAGCGCACGCCTGATCGTAGAGCGCAGCGTCGAGGACATCGTCGCCGGTGTCGATCGTCATCTGGATGGTCACGTCTTCACCAGGGTCCACCGTGACGGGCGAGGGTGCGGACGCGGTGATCGGAAGCGAATCGAGGAGCACCGTTCGATCCGAGGTCTCGAGCGTGAACGAGGAGTAGGTGACCTCGCTCGAGTCGCTCGCGCGTGACCCCAAGTGCAGCACGAGATCGAACGAGCCCGTGAGCGACACGCCGAGCACGTTGTTCTTGATGGTCGCTTCGGGTGATTCGATCGTCGGGTCGACGAAGATCGCTGTGTCGAGATCGCAGCCCGCCATCGACGCGACGAGGAGCAACGCCGAGAGAGGCACCCATCGAAGACGGCGAACGTCGGTGATCTTCATCTCTGTCACGGGGGCGGCGACTTGACGCCCTTTTGTGTAGCGGCCTCACAGCCGAGTTCGACGCCCGTGGGGCCGTCGCTCGTGCGAACGATCTTGAACTCGACGCGGCGGTTCTTCTCCCACGCGGGCTCGTTGTGCTCGGGATCGAGCGGGCAATACTCGCCGAAGCCCATCGCGCGCAGCCGCGACTTGTCGACCTTGCGCGAGACCAACGCGGAGACGACGGCCGCGGCGCGGTCCTTCGTGAGCTTGAGGTTGAAGTTGTCGTCCGCGCGCTCGTCCGCGTGGCCCTGGACCTCGACCAGCATGAACTCGGGGTGCTCCTTCAGCGTGCTCGCCACCGCGTCGAGGACCTTGTCCGACGAAGAGAGGATCTTGGCGCTGCCGGTCGCGAACTGGACCTTCTCGAGGATCACGATGTCGTTGCCCTCGATGATGACCGGGCCCTTCGGCTTCTCGGGCTCGGTCTCGGGGCAGCCGTCCGTATCTTCAACGCCGTCTTTGTCTTCGGGGTCGTTGTCGCAGTCGTCGTCGACGTCGAGGATGCCGTCCTTGTCGTTGTCGAGATCGGGACAGCCGTCTTTGTCCTCGAAGCCGTCTTTGTCTTCGGCCTGGTCGGGGCACTTGTCGCGCGAGTCCATGATGCCGTCGCCGTCGCGATCGCCGTCACGGCTCTCCGGACAGCCGTCGGTGTCCTCGTCCCCGTCTTTGTCCTCGGGGTTGTTCTTGCACTGGTCGTCGACGTCGGGGATGCCGTCCTTGTCGTTGTCCGGGTCGGGGCAGCCGACCTGACCGGGCGGTGAGTCCGCGCGCGTGTCTTCGAAGCCGTCTTTGTCTTCGGGTTGGTCGGGGCAGTCGTCCTCGTCGTCCTTGAAGCCGTCACCGTCGCGATCGCCGATCGAAGGCTCGAAGACGAACGCGACCGCGCCGCGTGCGGTCGCCGTCTGGAAGCCAGGCGCGTACCCCGCGCCGCCAGCGAGGTAGAGGAACGACTTGCCGTCGACGTAGACCTTCAATCCGCCGACGGCCTCCGCGCTGATGCGCTGTTCGAAGTCGCTCTCGCCCGTGACGAGGAAGGTCGAGTAGGTCTCAGCCAGGATGTCGAGCGGCTCCGCGACGTGCACGCTCGTGCCGAGGCTCGCGGTGACGAGCTGGCCGTACTCGAAATGTCCGTGCTCGAGCACTGGCTGACCACCCGAGTCGTCGCCGAACGTCGCGTTCGTTCCGAGGAAATTCGCTCGGAAGCCGGCGTTAAGACCGATGCGCCACATGCCGACGGGCCCGATGCGAGCCTCGAAGGCGACCTGGGGCCAGATGAAGCCACCGCTCTCGGCGACGAGGTTCTCTGTCCCGGCGATCGTCGGACCGCCCTGGACCATCAGCGCGAGGCCCACGCTCGGTCGATCCTCGGGTCGAACGATGCGGACCTTCGCGTGGAGGGCGAAGTACGAAGCGCCCTGCGCGAAGCCTGTCGGGATGTCGTAAGCGGCGCCGCCGCCGAGCGGTGCGACGTCGTCGGTCGCGTTGTAGCCCGCGAGCACGACCGGCAAGCTGAGCCCGAGAACCAGATAGTTCGCGAGGCCCAGGTCGAACTGCAGCGCACCCTGGAACGAGTGGAGCAGCATGAAATCAGCCTCGGAGCCGTGCCGTCCCTCGGTCACGGGCATGATGCCGTAGCCGTAATCGAGGAAGAGCCCGAGGCTGAAATCCAGGTGACCGAGGATGTCTGCCCCGTTGACTGTGAGGAAGCCCTTCGAGTCGAGCGGCGGCCGAAACAGGTGAGTGTCAGCGCCGCCGAGGTCGTTGGTCAGGTTCTCGGCCTTCGGTCGATCCTGCGCGTAGGCCGTTCCCTCGTCCGCTAAAGCCAGCGCCGCCGATGCTGCGCCGAGGGTCACGAGGGATGCTGCGACGAGGCGACGTCTCTCCTGGCGAACGACCATAGGCTGAGAATATATGCGGTTACTCGGCCTCTCGTTGGAGGTCAAACATCGCAACCTTCGCTAACCTGCGCGCATGAACGCGGCCCGAAGGGCTATTTTCGGCGTCCTCGGGCTCTCCGCTTGCAGCGCTGTCACCCAGCCCGCGAGCGAGCTGTCCGCCGCGTCGGCCCACGCGGTCCCGCACGATGGTCGCCCGCTGATCGTCGCTGGCTACGATCACGCCTGTGCTCTCGACGCCCACGGCGACGTCTATTGTTGGGGCTCAAACGAAATAGCCC
Organism: Polyangiaceae bacterium; assembly: GCA_046351325.1. Classification (GTDB taxonomy): domain Bacteria; phylum Myxococcota_A; class Polyangia; order Polyangiales; family Polyangiaceae; genus Xiheicaenibacterium. Next base: position 779,507 of record JAXLYR010000005.1, read on the forward strand.
AGATCGATCCGTCGGCTCGAATGGTCTTCGCCGAGCCGACCAAGATGTCTGGACTCACCGACGTCGTGGATCTCGCCACGTTCGCATATCGGACTTGCGCGCTCGGGCGCGACGGCTCCGTGCGCTGCTGGGGTGGTCGCTCGCTGTCGCTCGGCATCGCGGCGAGCAACCTCGGGAACAGCTCGTCGAGCGAGCGCACCGCAGGCGCGATCGAGCCCGTCCAAGGTGTGACGCACGCGACGCGCGTCGTGCTCGGTTATCGCCACCTCTGCGTCCTCGAGGGGAGCGGCGGAGTGCGCTGCGGCGGTCAGAACGAGAAAGGCCAGCTCGGAGACGGCACCAAGCTCGACCACGACGACGTCCGGCCCATTCCGGGGCTCGGGGGTGTCGTCGATCTCGTGTCGTCGAGCGACGGAGTCTGCGCGCTCGTCGCGGACGGCACAGTCCGGTGTTGGGGCTCGTTCGACGACGCCGACGAGGGCGCGAGCAGCCCAGTCTCGATAAGGGGTTTGCCGGCGATGCGCTCGATCTCGGGCGCGCCGGGTGGCGCCTGCGGTCTCGCGGCCGACGGCGCTGCGTGGTGTTGGGGAGTCGGGGCGCCGGGCAGCGGCAAGCCCGATCGCAACGCGCCGAGGAAGGTCGCAGACGGGATGACCGGAGAGCTCCTCGTCGCGACCAACGACACGCTCTGCGCGGGCGGCGCGAGCATCTCCTGCGTGTCCACCGCCGAGGACAAGAAGCGCCCGGGCCTCGCGAGCCGCGCGGCGGCGCGCGCCGCGCGCGGACACGGCGGCGCGCTCGGCCTCGCCGCGGCGAGCAGCGGCTCGTTTGCTTGCACGGCGTTCAAAGATGGCGCCGTCGCCTGCGCGGGCAAGAACGACATGGGCCAGCTGGGGACAGGCGAGAGCTATTACGTCTCGCCGCCGCGCGTGGTCGACGGCCTGCGGGGCGTCGAGCTCAACGCCAAAGTCGGCTCCTCGTGTGCGCTCGACGCGAGCGGCGCGGTCTCCTGCATCGGCACCGGGCCCGGTACCGAAGTTCCTATAACGCCGATAAAGCCAATAGCGGTGGCTGGCCTGCCCGCCGTGACCCACCTCTTCGACGCAGCGGGGGGCGCGCTCCTCCAAAGTCCCTATCTCGATCGATGCGGCACGGCGCGCGACGGCAACTTGCACTGCTGGTCAGGCGCGGGCCCCGCGCGGCAGATCGCGAATCTGGAGCACGTCGTCGCCAACGCGCCCGCGGCCGGCGAGGTCGGCCTCAACTACGCGACGCTCGAGAATGGTCAGGTCGTCGGGTGGATCGCCCTCGAGGAGAACGACGCCGTGCGCGCTTGGCGCGCCGAGCTGCCTGCGTTCGCAGGGCTCAGCCACATCGTCGCGCGCGAAGAGGCCGCGTGCGGCGTGCACACGAGCGGCAAGGTCATGTGCTGGGTGCCCGTCGATCCGCAGGTCGACACTTCGAACGATCAGCTGCGTATGCGGGTCCCACCCGGGCTCGCGAACCCCGAAGTCTTGACGGTCCCCGGCGTCGACGGCGCGGTCGAGCTCGCGCACGGCTTCGGCTGGTGCGCGCGCACGCGTGACAATAAGCTCTTTTGCTGGGAGCTCGAGAAGAACGGGCTCGTCCTCAGCGCCCACGAGGCCGCGCTCGAGCAGCCGCCCTATCGTGGAATCACCTTCCTCACCGGGTCCTCGCCGCGGGAGCCGCGCGCCTCGGGCTTCGGAGATCTGCTGTGTGGGGTGCTCGCGCCCGGCGACCGGCTCGCTTGCGACCATATGGAGGGCTCGGCGCCGAGCGCGATGCTCCAAGGCCTCATCGACGCGAACGAGAGACCCTATAACGGCGTTAAATCGATCAGCCTCTCGAGCGACGGAGGGTGCGTCTCGCGGGCGAACGGCGAGGTCGCGTGCTTCGGCGAGAACGAAGGCGGCGCGAAGGGGGTGAACACGCGCGAATCGCAGGAGACTCCTGCGCTCGTGCACCTGCCCTCGGTCGGGAGATGACCGGCGCCGCGAGGGCACGGCTCGCCCTCGAGGCGCGGTTCTCCATCGCGGTCGGCCCGAAGCGGGCGCCGTTCCGGGTCGAGGCCGAGCTCGCGCTCGAGCGCGGGGTGCTCGTCCTCTTCGGGCGCTCGGGATCGGGCAAGTCGCTCACCGTCAAGGCCCTCGCCGGGCTGGTTACACCCGAGTCAGGTCATTTGGTGGTAGCGGGCGAGCGGCTCTTCGACAGCGCGGCGGGCCTCGACGTGCCTGCCCATCAGCGCCGCGTGGGGTTCGTCCCCCAGCATCAAGCTCTCTTTCCCTTTATCGACGTAGAAGAGAACATCCTCTTCGGGCTCCCCCGCGCCGAGCGCAAGCGCAATAATCCCCGAATCGAGCGCCTCATGCGCTCGCTCGAGATCGCCGAGCTCGCCCGCGCGCGCCCGCAGGAGCTCTCGGGTGGCGAGCGGCAGCGCGTCGCGCTCGCGCGCGCGCTCGCGGTGAAGCCGAACCTCCTGCTGCTCGACGAGCCGTTCGCTGCGATCGACGCGGAGGGCAAGCGCGAGCTCCGCGCGCTGCTCCGCGCGACGGTCGAGGAGCTCGCGACGCCGACCGTCCTCGTCACGCACGACCCCGCCGACGCGCTGGACGTCGGCGATGTCCTCGTGCGCTTCGAGCGGGGGCGAACGGCGAAATCAGGTCCCCCGCGGGAAATGCTCGAGTCGCTCGGGCTGCTGTGAGCCCGGTCGCAGCGCCGACTACGGTCTAGCGCTTGACCTCGCAGACGTCGGCGGGAGTGAGGAAGCGCCCGAATCGGCAATAGCGCCTCCCTTGAAAGGCCCCGTCGAGCGCGACCCCGGCGCGGTTCGCCGAAGAAGTGTCCGGCTGCGAGTCGCCGACCGCGACGCGCGAGGCGTCCTTCGAAACCTCGACTTTCGCCACGACCCTCGAGCGAGAGGACCTGTCGTCATCGACGCTCTCTTCGGTCCAGACTTCGGCGTAGCGGTCATTGTCGACGAGGACCACCCAGAGGTCGCGGCCCAACTCGTCGGCGAATCGCTTCGTGACGAGGCGGCGTCGTAGGAGATCCCAAATCATGACCGCGAACGGACCGTCTTGCGCTTCCCCCTCGCGGGCGACGAAGACGAGGCGAGCTCCGTCCAACGTCAGCTCCGGTCCCGTAGAGGTCTGCTGTGACAGGAGGACCGCGTGGCTCACCTCGTCGACGACGGCGAGCGCGCGGGTTCCATATCGGTGCTCGGCGAGCACGCAGCCGTGCTTCAAATGCCGCAGATCGTCCGGGTGCCAACCGAGCTCGGTCCTCGCCTGAGAGAAGCCGTCTTCGCCGTAGAACTCGAGGCCGTCCGGCGTCGCCGCGACGAAGAGCGCGCCGCTCCCGGGCCGATCGCGCATGAGGATCTCCGTCGAGCTGAGGACCCAACCTGCCTTGCCGCGGGACCCGAAGACGCGCGCGAGGGAGCTCGCCACGAGCGAGTCACCGACTTCGTCATACGGCGCCACCCAGCCGAAGACGTCAGGGTCGTCGCTCTCGCGCACGCAGCCGCCGTTGACACATGGCAATAGCCAGAGCGGCTCTATGGCGGTATCCGTGACGCGTGCGGCGACCGTGTAGCGCTGTTCGTCCGAGCCCTCGATATGCCAATAGGCCAGGCCCTCGTGGCGAGACCAGGCCTCGAAAGTGGGCTTCTCGAGGTTGATCGGAACACCCGACTCCCCGCTGATTTTCTCGTAGAAGAGCCGCGCCCGAAGGAAGTGAGCTCGAGCATCGGACTCGTCCTCTTTCGCGCGCGCAGCGAGCCCGCTCGCGACCTCACGCTCGGCGCTGGTGAGGTCATCGCTGTCGAGCGCAGCCGCGGGGTTCGTTGCGTGAGCGGCGCGGCTCCGCGTGACCTCTTTGGTGGGCTGCTCCGCGCATGACGCCGTGAGCACCAACACGAGCGCCGCTCGAGGGATTCGAGGTCTCCGCATGGCGTCACGGGGGACGCCTGGTGCGCGGCGCGCATTCCCGGACAGTGGCACTCCGCAGGGCTGGAGTGTCCCGGCATATTCGAGCGGTAGCTCGAACTCCCCATTTGCCTACCTCTCGCGCGGTGCGACGCTCGCGAGTGATGTTGGCTGCGGGGACGCAGATCGGGCGCGACTTCAAGGTGATCCGCTTGCTCGGGAGCGGCACCCAGGGCGAGGTCTACCTCGTCGAACAAGCCCTCACGCAGAAGCGTCGCGCGCTGAAGCTCTTCAAATCGGAGCTCTCGGGAGATGCGGGCGTGCTCACGCGCTTCGTTCAAGAGGCTCGCGTCGGCGCGCTCGTGGACAGCCAGCACATCGTCGACGTGATCGCGGCGGGCGTCGACGAGCCCACGCGCCGGCTGTTCCTGGCGATGGAGCTGCTCGAGGGCGAGAGCTTCGACGAGCTGCTCAAGCGACAGGGGCGGCTGTCGCTCGCGGAGGCTCGGCACATCTTCGTGCAGCTCGGTCACGGGTTCGGCGCGGCGCACCGCGCGGGCATCGTGCACCGCGACATCAAGCCGGCGAACATCTTCATCGCTCGCGTCTCGGGCGTCGGCGGCGGCACATTGGTCAAGATCCTTGACTTTGGCATCGCCAAGCTGCTCGATCAGCGCCGCGGAGTGACCGCGGGTGCCATCTTGGGGACTCCCCGGTACATGGCGCCCGAGCAGGCCGCGGGCGGCGAGATTACGCCGCGGTCGGACGTCTGGGCGCTGGGCCTATTGGCATATCGCGCGCTCGTCGGAGCACCCTATTGGACGGGCGATGATCTCGCGGCGCTCCTGCTCGATATCGTGAGCGCACCCATCCTCCCCGCGTCGCAGCGCGCGAGCCAGTCGGGTGTCGTGCTTCCCCCGGGCTTCGACGCTTGGTTCGCGTGCTGCGTCGTGCGCGACCCGGCCGCTCGCTTCCCCGACGCGGGCACGTCTCTCCACGCGCTCGATCAGGTCTTTGCCAATGCGCTGCAAGCCGACCAAGCTCCGCCCCCGGCGAGGGGCGTCGCGACTGCACCGAAGCGACGCGGCGCGCTCGCGTGGGTCCTCGTCGCCGTCGCGGTGCTCGGCCTCGGCGGCGCGGTCGTCGCTGCGCTCTCGTACGCTCGGCAGGGCACGGCGAGCGCCTCTTCGAGCGAGGCGGACGACGACGCGAGCAGCGCCACCCGCAAGAAGAAGCGCGACCGCGACGAGAACAAGCTGAAGTTCGACAAGCCGGACCACCGCGTGGGCGCTGGATACGAGGAGCACGAGACCACGCGCATCGTGAAGGACGGCGCTACGAACCACGAGAGCCAGCAGGACCACAAACTCGAGATCCTCGCCGCCGACGGCAAGACCATCGTGCGCGCGCGGGTCTCGTTCTCGGTCGCGACGCGGACGACCTACGTCGGCGGCAAACCCCAAGTCGTCGCGACTCCCGTTCAGAACAAATCCTATTTCGTCGATCGTGAAGCAGGGGTCGTGACCGTCCGCGATCCCCAGAATCAGGTGGTCCCCGACGGTGAGCGCGCCCTCGTCGCGTCCGCTATCGGGGAGATGGTGGGCGGGCCGGATCCCTACCTCGTGTCGCTCCCGGATCGCGCGCTCGCGCCGGGTGACAGCGCCGAGGGGCTGATGCTGGCGCTCTTGTCCAACAGCCACCAAATGTCGGACGTGAGCGACGTCTCGTTGGTGCTCAAATCAATCGAGGATCGCGACGACACTCGGGTGGGGGTGTTCGACCTCGCTTATATGGTCAACTCCGCGCCGACCAAGATGCCGATGCACGGCACGCTCGTCTTGCGTCAGTCGGACTGCCAGCCAGAGTCCTATAAGCTCACTGGAGATTACGGATATGGCACGCTGACGGTCGTGCGCACGCGCAGCTACTTCTAGGTCACTCCAAGGGATCATGAGAACATTCGACTCGAGGGTCAGCTCCTGTGCGCGTTGAAGCCACGACCGACCGATTCGTGTCTGCGTCCGGGTTCCTCTGGCGGTCTCGCGCGGGCCTCCACCTGACCGCTATCGCCAAGGCTGTCTTCCAGATCGCGCCGAACGCGACCGCGACCTGGGTCTCCCCCGGTGAGGTTTTCGTCGAGGATCGCCACTTCGGGGCGAAGGCGAACGCCAGCGTGGAGCGCGCCAGCGACTTGGTCCCTTATCGTCCTCGCTGCGACGTGACCTTCGTCGGGGCCGCGCGCTCGGCGACTCCAGTCCCCCAGGTCGTCGTGCGTGTCGGCCTCTCACGAGACAACCGCATACTCCTCAACAAGGTCGTTCTCGTAGTCGGCGACCGAGCGCACGACGGCAGCGTGCGCCCTTTTACCGAGCTCGCCGTCGTCTACGAGCGAGCGAGCGCGGGGCCGCAGAACCCAGTCGGCTCCGCGACACCCAATGTGTTCGATCCGGCTGATCCGCGTCGTCCAATCGGGCTCGGCCCCGTCGGGCAGGATTGGCCATCACGCAGAGCCCAACTCGGCGCTCTCGACCCGCGCAGCTTCGCCGGTGAGCTGCCGAGTTTTCCCGAGGACACGCCTTGGGGTTATTTCCAATCGGCGCCGCCGGATCAGCAGATCGAGCACCTCTCGGGTGGAGAGCAGCTGCTCTTGGATGGAGTGCACGCGACCGCTCCGCGCATCGTGACGCAGCTCCCTGCGGCGCGCGGTGAGGCTCGCGTGCTGTCGGCACACCCGCAGATCCAATTCGACCAGCGCATCGCGCTCGTGTGCGACAGCTTGGCGATCGACGCCTACGCCGGGACGCTCGCGCTGACGTGGCGTGGCAGCACACCCATCCCACAGAGCCTCGACCCTGCGCGTATTCGGTTGTTCGCGGCGCTGTCCCCGCCCGGCGTAATGGCATTGGGGACTTCGGTTGATCCTCAGTCGGCGGCGACCAAACCCCAAAACAAGAAGCCCGATGGGGACTCCACCGTAGCGCTCGATTCGAAGAGCGCCATTCTCGCGATGGCGCGGGGCGCGGCGATGCCGTTTGCGGGCGCCGCGAACCCCAAGCCTACGACGGGGCCTTCCGCGCTCCCGCAGTCGCTGCCGTGGGCGGCGAGCGCGGAGAAGGTCGTGCCGGCGCGGTCCGGGGACGAGACTCTCACCACGAGCCCGATCGCGGCGCCGCGTGCGACAGACGAGACGCTGACCGCCAGTCCCTTCGCGAGCGGGGTCGCGCTGCCGTTCGCGCAGAGCGGCGGCGCTCAGCCTCCGCGCGCGGCCCAATCCAATCAGGGTCTGCCATGGGGGGGTGCGCCCGCCGCTGTCACGCAGCCCGCGCGACCCGGCGACGGAACGCTTACAGTCGAGTCAACTCAGGGCGGCCCGACGCACAAAGCGAATGACGACTTGGCGGACCGCTTGCGCCAGGCAGGCTGCAGCAGCAGCGAGGTCGCCAATCTCTTGGGGGCGCTGTTCCCCAAACAGAAGTAGCTATTTGCGGAGCGCTCGGGTGAGCGACTCGTCGCTCGCCACCGCGGGGAGCCCCGAGGTCGGACCGACGAGCTGCCCAGTCGCCGCGAGGCGCGCGGCCCGCTCCGCGGGAGCCGTGCACCACGACGCGGGCGACCGCTGAAAGGCCCGCAGCATATCGGGGTTCGCGCGCAATACGGCGAGGGCCTCGCTTTGGGGCAGCGCGCGCGCAGCGATTCCCCGCTGTTTGGTCGTGCGGTCGCGCCAAGCGACCTCGTCGAGGACGGGCTCGAAGACCTCTCGTGGAGCGACGCGCTGGCCGAGGAGGAGCATCAAGAGGCCGCTCACTCCGAAGGCCGGATCTCCGGCTTTCTTCGCGGTGAGCGACCGCGCGCCTCGTGTGCGCAGCAGCTCGACGTCGGCCTCGAGGCCGGAGATGTCGACCTCGCGCCGCGCGGCACTCCAAAACGGCGTATCGAGCCTGTCGTTGTACCGATAATGAACTGCCAAGAACCAGCGCAGAAAGTCCCAATGGTCGCCGACCGCTCGGTTCGCGAAATCCCGATAGGTCGGGTCGCCCTGGAGGAGCGCGCCCAGCCCTCGCACCAAATAGGCGAGCTCGATGATCACCATATGGAGCGCGGTCGACTCGAGCGGCTCGACGAACCCGTAGGCATTGCCCACCGCGACCGTGTTGTTCAGCCAGAAGTCGCGGTGACGACCCGAGCGAAAGCGAACGATCCACGGGTCGCTCATCCCGGGGTTCTTCGCCCGCATCTCCTCGACGGCGCGGTCTTCGTCGAGGAACGCGGACGCGTGGACGTAGCCGCGGTGGTCCTCACCCTCGACGGGTATTCGCCAGCACCAGCCCGCATTCATGGTCTCGGCCGTCGTGTAGGGCTGCACGACGCCCGCTTGCGGGACGGTCGCGACGATCGCGCGGTCGCAGAAGAGGCTCGAGTCCCAGCTCTGAAACGGCGACCCGAGCGTGTCTTCGACGAGCAGCGAGCGAAAGCCCGAGGCGTCGATGAAGAAGTCGCCGTGGACGCGCGCGCCGTCGGTCCCGATCAACGCCGAGATGTCGCCGTTCTCGCTGCGCTCGACGCTCGCGACCGTGAGTTCGACGTGTTCGATCCCGAGCTTCGCGGCCCGCTCCGCGAGGAAGCGGACGAAGGGCGCGTTGTCGAGGTGATAGGCGAATTTGAGCCGCGGCAAGAGCGACAGGAGCTCGCCCGCGGGACCCCTGAGGACAGGCGCGCGATCGGTCGCCATCAACATCGCGACGAGCGATTGGCTGCGGAGATCACCGTCGTGGACGTAGGCCTCGATCGGGTCGGCGTCGCCGAACGGGTAGCTGAACTCCCCAGTCGCGGGGCCCCACAAGAACCGAATACCCAGCTTGAAGGTCGGTCGCACCGCCTCGAAGAGCTCGACCGCGTCGATGCCGAGATCCTGATGAAGAAAGGGCGGCATCAACGTCGTCGTCGCCTCGCCGACGCCGATGATCGGAACCGCGCTCGACTCGACGAGCACCACCGTGAGAGACGGGAGCGCAGCGCGGATCGCGAGAGCGGCAAAGTAGCCCGCGGTCCCGCCGCCGACGACGACGACCCGACGGAGGCTCGGCGCGTTCATGGGTTCGCCATCCTATCCGGCGCGCGATCGTCCGTCGGGCTCATGCCTTGAAGTAGTCGTAGCGCTCGGCGTTCGGTGCGACGCGCACCTCGAGGGCTCGTCGATCGGCCGCGCTCATCGGGGAGAACGCGCGCGCTGCAGTCATGTTCTCGCGGACCTCGGCGATCGAGGAGCAGCCGATGACAACCGTGTCAGCGATCGTCGCGCTGTAGCGGAGGAGCTCTGCGGGAGCAGCGACGCGGTCTGCGACGAGGCGGCCGGCCGCGAGGGCCTTCATCCCGACGACTCCCATGTTGCGCGCCCGCGCCTCGGCGACGACGGTGGACTCGAATGGCAAATAGCGCGGGTCGGCCGGGTTGAGCGCGACGAGGACGGAGTCGAACGGATAGCGCCTCATGGCCTCGAGCAGGATCGACGGATCGTGGTGACCGGTGAGCCCGATGAACCGCACTCGACCGTCCGCGCGCGCGGCCTCTGCGGCCTCGATCGCGCCGCCGCGCCCGAAGATCGCCGCGAGATCCTCGGGTGTCCTGAGGTCGTGCATCTGCCAGAGATCGAGCCGATCGGTGCTCAAGCGGCGCAGGCTGTCGTCGAGCAAGCGCAGCGCGCCCGTGCGATCGCGGACATGGGTCTTGCTCGCGAGGAAGATCGCGTCGCGAGCCTTCGGCCCTGCCTGTCGAAGGGCCTCACCGTAATAGTCCTGGCTCGACGCGTACGCCGGGGCGGTATCGCAATATCGGACCCCGAGCGCGAGCGCCTCGAGGATCATCGGGACAGCCTCGCGAGCGCGCCCGTGCGTCCGCAATATGCCCTCTCCGCCGAGCGAAAACGGGAGGACACGCGCACCGGTGCGACCGAGGTCTCGCTCGGGCAAAGCTCCAGGATTTGCTATCTCCATCGCGACATCATTGCCGAGGAGCCGTCATGGATGAAGCCGCGCTGTTCGAGTTCGTCGCGAGTCACATGTACGCCGTTCAAGCGAGCTCGAGCCCGAGCGGGCCGCAGGCCGCCGTGATCGGTGTCGCCGTCACCGACCAGCGCGAGCTCGTGTTCGACACGCTCGGCGACACGCGCAAGGCCGTGAACCTCCGCAGCGACCCGCGCATCGCGCTCGTCGTCTTCGGGGATGCGCAGACCGCTCAGATCGAGGGCCTCGTCGACGAGCCCAGCGGTGAGGAGCTCGCGCGCATCAAGCGCGCTTATTTTGCGCGCTTTCCAGATGGCGTCGAACGCGAGACTTGGCCGCTGATTGCCTACTTCCGCGTGCGGCCGACTTGGGTTCGCTACAGCGACTTTCGCGGCCCCGAGGCTCGCGTCGTCGAGCTTCGCTTGGGCGAGACGCGGGTGTAGGGTCCGCCCCATGGGTAAGACCAACGCGCTCGAGTACCACCGTCGCGGCCGCAAAGGAAAAATCGAGGTCGTCCCGACCAAGCCGCTCGTGAGCCAGCTCGACCTCTCGCTGGCGTACACGCCGGGAGTCGCGGAGCCCTGCCTCGAAATTCAGGCGGACGAGGACAAAAGCTGGGAATACACGGCACGCGGCAACCTCGTCGCGGTCATCACGAACGGCACCGCCGTGCTCGGACTCGGCAACATCGGCGCGCTCGCCGGCAAGCCCGTGATGGAGGGCAAGGCCTGCCTCTTCAAGAAGTTCGCCGACATCGATGTCTTCGACATCGAGGTCAACGAGAAGGACGTCGACAAGTTCGTCGACATCGTCGCGTCGCTCGAGCCGACCTTCGGCGGCATCAACCTCGAGGACGTCGCGGCGCCGGAGTGCTTCGAGATCGAGGAGAAGCTCCGCAAGCGCCTGCGAATCCCCGTGTTCCACGACGATCAGCACGGGACGGCGATCATCTCGGGCGCCGGGCTCCTCAACGCGGCCGAGCTCGCCGGTAAAAAGCTCGCCGAGATCAAGCTCGTGGTCTCGGGCGCGGGCGCGGCCTCGATCGCGTGCGTCGACTTCTTCGTGAGCCTCGGGCTGCGCGCCGACAACGTCGTGCTCGTCGACTCGAAGGGCGTCATCCACGAGGGCCGCACGGACCTGAACCGCCACAAGAAACGCTACGCGCGCTCGGACGACGGGCGCCGCACGCTCGCCGACGCGATGGTCGGCGCCGACATGTTCATGGGGCTCTCGGTCGCGAATTTGGTCACGCCGCAAATGGTCAAGACCATGAACGATCGACCGCTCATCTTCGCCTTGGCGAACCCCGACCCGGAGATCTCCTATCCGCTCGCGGTCGAGGCTCGGCCCGACGCGCTCGTCGCGACTGGGCGCTCCGACTATCCGAACCAGGTCAACAACGTCCTCGGGTTCCCCTACATCTTCCGCGGCGCGCTCGACGTGCGCGCGACGACCGTGACCGAGGCCATGAAGGTCGCAGCCGCTCGCGCGCTCGCGAGCCTCGCGCACGAGCCCGTCCCGGACGCGGTGATCGCGGCGTACGGCGGCAAGCCCATCAAGTTCGGTGCGGAGTATTTCATCCCCAAGCCGTTCGATCCGCGCGTCCTCTGGTGGGTCGCGCCCGCCGTCGCCGAGGCCGCGATGGCTTCGGGTGTCGCGCGCAAGACGGTCGACATGGCCGAGTACCGCGAGCAGCTGACCTCGCGCTCCTCGAACGCCGCCTATTCGATCATGCGCAATGTGGTCCGCGTCGCGCAGGCGAGCCCGCGACGCATCGTGTTCCCGAACGCCGCGACGCCGCGCGTGCTCCGCGCCGTGCAGCAGGTCGTCGAGCAGCGCATCGCGAAGCCCGTGCTCCTCGGACGCGTCGCCGAGCTCGAGCAGCTCGCGGCCGAGCTCGACATCGACGTCCTGTCGCAGACGGAGATCGTCGATCCGCGGCCCGCGTCCGAGCTGCACAACCGCTACGCGAATCGGCTCTTCGAGCTCCGGCAGCGCAAGGGTGTGACGCTGTCCGCGGCCCAAGCGCTCATCTCGAACAGCAACTACTTCGGCAGCGTGATGGTCGAGCAGGGTGAGGCCGACGGGATGGTGACTGGTTTGACCCTCAACTATCCCGAGTCGATCCGCCCCGCGCTGCAGGTGCTCGGCCTGAAGAAGGGCGCGCGCGTCGCGGCCGGCATGTACATGATGGTCCTGCAGAACTCGGTGCTCTTCTTCGGGGACACCGTGTTCAACGTCGAGCCCGACGCAGAGACCCTCGCGGACATCGTCGTGATGATGTCCGACGCGGTCGCTGGCCTCGGGGTCACGCCGCGCGTCGCGATGATCTCGTACTCGAACTTCGGGTCGGTCCACCACGCCGAGGTCCCGAAGATCGGGCGCGCGATGGCGATCGCCCGCGAGCGCCGGCCCGACCTCGAGATCGACGGCGAGATGCGCCCCGAGATCGCGCTCGACGAGGCTCGACGCAAGGAGCACTTCCCGTTCTCGCGCCTTACGAAGAACGCGAACGTCCTCGTGTTCCCCTCGCTCGGCGCGGCGAACGCCTCCTACCAAAGCTTGAAGGCCATCGGCAGCGCCTCCGCGATCGGGCCGATCCTCCTCGGTCTCGCGAGGCCAGTCGCAGCCCTCCCGCTCGATTCGTCGGTCGAGGACATCGTCAACATGACGGCGTACCTCGTCACGGAGTCGGATCGCCTCGAGCGCTCGACCTGAGCCAACCTCGAACGAGGCGCGTGATGGCTCGCTCGAGCTCGGCCGAGTCGAGCCACGCAGGCCGCGGCAAGACGCCGTCGTGCGTGAGCGCGTGGATCGCGTTCACGAGGACGTGCGTGCTGAGGTCGAGCTCGCGATCGTCGAGCTCGGGAGCGCGCGCAGCCATGACGGATCGCAGGCCCGTCGCGACGCTGCGCACGCGCTCGACGAGCGCCGCGTGCCTTCCGAGGTGCGGCATCGCCGCGAGCGTGGCGCGCATGAGCGGGCCCTCGAGCTCCTGGAATTTCAGCGCCGCGCGGACCATCGACGCGAGCACCTCTTCGATCGAGCTCGTGGGCGAGAGGCTCGCTGCGTGTATGAACTGGTGCTCGAGCTCACGCTTCGATTGGCGCTCGACGATCTCCGCGACGAGCGAGGCTTTGTCGGGAAAGTACTGGTAGAGCGACCCTGGGCTGACGCCGGCTACCGCGCCGACCTCCTTCATCGACATGGCGTCCCAGCCGCGCTCGGTGAGCACGCGCTCGGCCGCGGCGACGATCGCGTCGACGAGCGCACGCGAGCGCTCCTGTTGCGGGCGCTTCTTGGGTTTGAGGCGCGGCGGCAGCTCGGCGTTCGCGGGGGATCGCTTCGTCGCACGCGCCATCGGCGCATCGTACCCAAGCCTCTCGGCCCGAACGCGAGACTGCTCGCGCGGGTCGCTGGCGAGAGAGCAAATCGCCGGGTTTTCGGCCGTGCGCGAGGTGTCCGTCGAGCGCGCGCTGAACGCGAGTCGTCGAACTCGCGAGCCGTCCCTATCGTTCGACCCATGCAGCGGATCGTCGTGGTCGGTGGCAACGGCTATCTCGGCTCGCGGTGCGTGCGCGCCCTCCGCGCCCTCGGTGTGGAGGTCAGCGTCGCGTCCCGCCGCGGTGAGCTTCGCGTGGATCTCTCGGACCCGTCGACGTTCGAGAACCTCGCAGGCGCCGACGTGATCGTCGACCTCGCGGACACGACGACGCACGCGCCCGACGAGCTCGCGCGGTTCTGTCTCGGGCGCGGCCTCGTCCTCGTCGAGGGCACGAGCGACCCTCCGGCGATCCGACGCATCCACGAAGAGAACGCCGGCAAGGATCACGCGGGGGCCGTCGTTCTCGGCGCGGGTATCTTTACGGGTGTTAGCAATCTGCTCGCTCGCGCGGCAGCGCGCGGCGTCGCCAACCCCGAGTCGATCGAGCTCGCGATCTCCTCGAGTCCTTACTCGGGGGCGGGGCAGGGCACCGTCGCGCTCATGGTCGCGGGGCCAGGGCGCGCGGCGAGTCGCTTCGCCGACGGCGCACGGAGAGACGAGCCCGCGATCGCGCGCGGCCCGAAGATCGAGTTCCCGGGCGTCACGCGTCCGACGCTGCGGCTCTCGTTCGCCGAGCAGGAGATGCTCGGCCCGAGCCTCGGCGTGCCGAACACCGACGTGCTCTTCGCGCCGCGCCCTGCGCTGCTCGTCCCCGCGTTCTTGATGCTCCCGGGGTTCCTCGTGCGCTCCGCGATTTTCCGCCTCTTCATGGGCGCCTACTTCGCGTTCTTGCGGCGCGTGCTCCTGCGCTCGACCCGCTCTCGCGTCGAGATGGTCGCGACGGCGCGCTCGGACAAAGACGTCGCGCGACGCACCGCCGTCGCCGAAGACGGCATGGCCGCAGGGGGCAACGCGGCCGCTGCGATCGCGCTCCTCGTCGCCCGCGCCAAGCGACCGCGCGGTGTGGTCTTCGTCGATCAGGTCGTCGCGCTCGACGCCGTCGTCGAGCTCGCGAACCGCGTGGCGGACGCGAGCGACGCGCGGATCGAGCTCGGCTCAGCGCGCGCCGTGGCTCCGTCAGCTGCGCGGCCCGAAGCGGCGCTCCGTGCGTAGCTTCGCCTTCTCGCGCTCGCCCTCGCGCGTCCGCGGCGGCCCGTGGGTCTCCAAGCCGAAGACGAGCTCGCGCGTCGCTTCGGTCACGAGCTGAATCGCGCGCTCGAAGATCTCCTGGTTCTTCTTCGACGGCGCACGCGTCCCGCTGATCTTGCGGACGTACTGCAGCGCCGCGTCGCGGATCTCTTCTTCGGTCGTGGGCGGCTCGAAATGATGAAGCACGCGGATGTTGCGACACATGCGGTCATCGTCGCACGACCGCGCAGCACGCCCTATTTCTTCGAGCCGCGCAGCAGTCGGTTCGACAGCGCGCGAGCGCGCGACATCGCGCGGTACTTGAGGCTGTAGCGCGTGCTGATGAGGAGCTCGCGCTGTGTGCTCGCGTTCGGCGACTTGCGCGCCATCGCCAGCTGATCGTCGACGATTTCGAAGCTGTCGTAGTTCGGGTGCTGCATCACGAGCAGCTCGAAGACGGCCTTGATCTGCGCCTCGTTGCGCTCGTCCTCGCTGAGGTGCTCGAAGATGTAGCCGCGCTCGTGCTTCTTACCGCGCTGTCGTTCGTCCTCCGCGTAGGACCAGCCGCAGTCGTCGAACATGATCGTGCCGCCCGGCCTCAACAGCTTGTCGGCGAGGAAGAACGCGCAGCCGTCGTTGGTCCAGTCCTTCGGCCCATCGATGAAGACGAAATCATAGCGAGGTCGGCAGACGCCGTTCTCCGTGGCGCGCGCGATCTCCTTCTTCAAGAACCAGGTGTACGAGCTCTTCTCCCTGTAGATTTCCACGAGATTCGAGAAGCCGAGCCGCGTCGTCAGCTCCTCGATCGGCGGCTTGAAGTCCCGGCTCGGCTCGATGTCGACGGCGGTGATCCGACAATCGGGGAGCTCCTGCGCGGCCGCGGCGAAGTAGCAGGTGCTCACGCCGTGCGCGAACCCGAGCTCGAGGATGCGCTGCGGTCGTCGCTGCATCACGAGGTCGTAGAAGGTCCACCCCTTGCTCGGAGACGTATAGGGAATGCCGTCCAATGCTTTGGCGGCCTCATCGAACTTCATGGTCGGGTACCTGACCTTTCTTGCATCGGTGCCTCATCGAGATCGTGCGGTGACTCGACGGCGGAGGAGGTGGGCGAGCCTGGCGCGGTCCTCGGCGGTGACGACGCCGAGCGCGAACAACAACGCACAGTACACAGCGAAGGCTCCAATCGCGGCCGCTGCGACGCGCCCGAGCGATCCCGCGCCGACGAGGTGGACGAGGAGCGCGGCGGGTACCGCGGCGATGACTCCACGGCCGAGGCTGCCAGCGCTGCGCGAGAAGGTGTGGGCTCGGCGCGCGGGCAACCAGCACGCGACCCACGACACGCCGTACGCGAGCGTGGTCGCGAGCGCTGCGCCCGTGATGCCCATTCGTGGAACGAGCAGCACGCAGGCCCCCACGTTGACGCCTGCGGCGAGCGCAGTCGAAAAGCCGATAGCGCGCGTCTTGTAGGTCGCGTGCAGCACGCATTGATCGACGATCGCGAGACCCCAGAGCGCGAGGCCCGCGCTGACGAAAGCCATGTTGATCGGGCTGCCCTCGGCGACCTGCGCGTTCGCGAGCACGCGCAGGACGGGCGGCCCCAAGAACGGAACGACCGCGACGAAGAAGGTCGCGATGAGCCCGTAAAGCCGATAACCCCCCTCGAGGTATCGAGTCGCGAGCGCGCGGTCCTTGTTCCACGCTTGCAGGAGGCGCGGCAAGAGCGCCATTTGGAAGGGCGCCTGCGCGAAGAGGATGAGGCTCGCGAGCGCGTATTGCGCCGAGTAATTGCCGACGGCCTTCGCGTCGAGAAACTGGCTGATCACGTAGCGGTCCGCGCGATCGAGCACCCACACCGCGAGGCCCGCGGGCAGGAGCGGCACGCAGTAGCGTGTGGCGTCGCGCAGCACCTGACGATCGAACTCGAGCGGCCCGACGATGCGCCGCCCGTGGAGGCTCGTGAGCGCGACCACCGAGAGTCCGACGATCGCCATGGCAACGAGGACGGTGAACAGGCCGAAGCCGAGCCCGAGCAACGCGAGGATGATCCCGAGCTCGGCGAACGCGACCGTGAAGTCGACGATGCTCCGCATCTTGATGTGGTTCGTCGCTCGGTAGAGGTTGAGGTTCAGGTTGCGCAGAGCGAGCGACGCGACGATGACGAGCGAGACGCGGAACAACCGCACGTCTGTCGTGCCGATGAGCACCAGGCTCATCGACGGGGTCGTCACCAGCCAGAACACGCCGATGAAGACGGCGAGCAGCGCAAACGTCTGGGCGAGCAACGTGCCGTACACGGGCGCGGACTTGCGATCAGCGACGAAGCGCACGAGCGCGTGGTGCAGGTTCAAGCCGACGACGTTCGACGCGACGACGGAGAAAGACAGGATGAGGCTCCAAACGCCGTAAGCCTCCGCGCCGAGTCCCTTCACGATCAGCGGCAGCGTCACCAGCCCGCGCAGCTTGCCGAGCACCTGCGCTGCAACGACGAAGACCGCGTCTCCCACGAACGCGCGGACTCCACCGCTCGGCTTCGTGGTCGGCTTTTCATCACCCACGGCAGCGGAGTCTCACTCGCCGGAGCGTCGCGCGCAACGCGACAAACACCGCGTTGTGCCTCGAGATCGCTCCATCGCGCGAGCGTGAATGCAGCCTCGCGGGCGCGCATCTGAGCCTCTCACGGCCCGCCCTTCGCCGAGCCCCCGTGGCGTCGCGAGCGAGGTAGAATTCCCCTCTTCTGGAGGGAAACCATGCGCGGACAATCCGTCGTCGCGAGCACGCTCGTTCTGTGGCTCGCACTGCCTGGCTGCAATTGCGGCGTCGTCGACGAGACGCTGCCGATGGGCGGCGCGAGTCAAGGCGGAGCCTCGGGTGATGGCGGAACACCGCCGGCCCCGGACCTCTGTCAGATCGTCGATCTCACGCCGGCCTTCGGTGCGATCGACGTCGAGGTCGTGAACGACGGCTTCGAAGTCACGTGGAACGTCGACGTCGATCCTGCGAGCGTCCCCGGCGCGATTCGACTCCTGCGACTCGCCGACGGCGTCGAGGCGCCCGTCACCGTCACCATGATCGACAGCCGCACGGCGAACGTCGCGGCTCAAGGGGCGCTCCGCTTCTCGGCCGACTACGGTCTCGAGATCGACGGCTCGGTCCTCGCCGCAGACGGCTCCACCTGCGTCGCGCAGTCGACCGCGTTCACCACGCTCCGCCCCGAGCCTACCGCGCTCGCGCCGCGCCCGGCCCCCGCCAGCTCCGTCACGCTGCTCGGCCAATACGCTGTCACCGCCTCCAATACATTGCCAGGGCTCCAGGTCTACGACTTCACCAGCCCGAGCGCGCCCGAGCTGGTCGCGAGCGTCCCGATGGGCGCGCCCGCGCAGCGCGTGCGGGTCCTCGACGGCCGCGCGTACCTGCCCGCAGGCAACTTCGGCGTGTACATCTTCGACCTGACGAACCCCGCGTCGCCCACGCTCATGGGCGTCGCAGGCACGCCGGGCCGCGCGTCCGACGTCGCGCCCTTCGTCGTCGACGGCAAGCACTACCTCGCCGTCGCGGACGGCGCGCTCGGCATCCGGATCCTCGACGTCTCCGTCCCCGAGGGGCCGAAGGACGTCGCCTGGCGTCTCTTCGACGGCGGCGAGGTCACGCGCGTCGACATCGACGGCACGCGCCTGCTCTTCACCGAGAACGGCGCGTTCGGCGTGATGGATCTTTCGGTGCCCGCGTCGCCCACGCTGGTCACGCTCCACGAATCCCAGGCCGTTCCGGAGACCTTCAGCGCCTCGCGCGCCATCCACGACGTCGCGTGGCTCGACGGGCACATCGTGCTCTCGCTCCGCCATTGGGGGCTTCAGCTCTTCTCGTTCGAGAACGACACGCCAGCGTTCTTGCAGCACTGGGTCGGGCCGAACGGCACGTGCACCACGATCTGCCCCGACGTGCTCGAGCTCGAGCCAGGGTCCCCCGGCTCGCTCGCGGTCTCGAGCCTCCTCAGCGGCGTCTTCACGGTCTCGCTCTCGAACGAAGCGCTCGTCCCTTCGGCGCTCCAGCTGGTCACGCCCGGCGTGAACGGCGCCGCGCAAGCGAACGGTCGACTCTTCGCCGCGACCGACGCAGGCCTCTGGATCTTCTCGGACAGCGCCGCGCCCGGCTCGCCGCCGATCTTCGCGGAGGATCAGGGCTGGGGCATCGTCCGCGGCGTCGCGCTCGCGCACGGCGACGATCGCGTCTTCGCCGCGTCGCAAGGGCGCGGGCTCATCACCGTTAGCGCGGACCCAGTGAACTCGACCGTCCTCGACGTCGACGCCACCGCGGGCCTCGAGCGAGACATCGGCGGCTTCGACGTCGGCGTCGAGGGCTCGCTCGTCATCCTCGCCGACGGTCGCGCGGGCCTCACCGTCTTCGACGCTCCCGACGGCGGGACGCCGGAGCAGGTCTCCGCCGTCACGGGGAACTATGACACCTTCAGCTCGGTGGTCCTCGACGGGTCCGTCGCTTACCTCTGCGACGGCAACCAGGCGCTCCGCACCTTCGACATGACCAACCCTTCGCAGCCAGTCGAGCTCGCGTCGATCAACATCAACACCGAGGTCAGCGGTTGCCTGTCGCTCATCAAGGTCGGGAGCAACCTCTTCGTCGCGGGCGAGCGCGCCCTCGGCACCGTCGACGTGACGACCCCTTCGAGTCCAGTCCTCACCGCCGTCACCACGCTGCCCGCGGACGAGCATTTCGGCGGGCTCGCCGTCACCGGTGATTACCTGTTTGCGACCACCTTCAACTCCGATTGGGAGGCTGGCATCGACGGCGGCGCGCGGCGCCTCGTCGTGTTCGACGTCTCCACGCCGACTGCGCCCGTGCGCGTCTTCAAGAGTGAAGACGCAGGCGTCGGCGGGCGCCTCACGATCCGCGGCACGAAGCTCTTCGCGAGCGCCGGCAGCGAGGGCGTGCACATCTACGACATCGCCGACCCATCGAACCCGACGCTCGAATACACGGTAGAGCTCGGCGCCGACGCATATGGGATCACGGCCTCGAGCGACGCGCTCTACGTCGGCGCGCGGGGCGCCGGCGTGATTCCGGTCTACGTCGGTCGGACCGAATAGGGATTAGCCGCCGAGCTTGTCTTGCGTCTTCGTCTCGAAGTCGCTCGCGGCGTGGCGCTCGCGTAGCTGCCCCGCGGGCGCGCCGAACGAGCGGTTCACCATGCGCCCGCGCTCGACCGCGGGGCGCTCGGCGATCTCGGCCGTCCAGCGCTGGACGTTGGCGTAGCTCTTCACGTCGAGGAACTCGCCGGCGTTGTAGATGCGGCCCAGCGCGAGCTGCCCATACCAAGGCCATACAGCAATATCAGCGATGGTGTACTCGTCCCCGGCGAGATACCGGCTCTCGGCGAGCCTGCGATCGAGGACGTCGAGCTGGCGCTTCACCTCCATGGCGAAGCGGTCGATCGCGTATTCGATCTTCGTCGGGGCATAAGCGTAGAAATGCCCGAATCCCCCGCCCAAGTACGGCGCGCTGCCCATCTGCCAAAAGAGCCAACATAGGCACTCGGTCCGCGCGCGATGGTCGGTGGGCAGGAGCTCGCCGAACTTCTCCGCCAGATAGAGCAGGATCGCCCCCGACTCGAAGACCCGCGTCGGCGGGTCGGTGCTGCGGTCGAGCATCGCCGGTATTTTGGAATTGGGGTTTACGGCGACGAACCCGCTGCCGAACTGATCGCCTTCACCGATGTTGATGAGCCAAGCGTCGTATTCGGCGCCCGCGTGCCCCCGCGCGAGGAGCTCCTCGAGCATGACGGTGACTTTAACGCCGTTAGGCGTAGCGAGCGAATAGAGCTGGAGCGGGTGCACCCCGACCGGCAGCTCCTTGTCGTGTGTCGGCCCGGCGATAGGCCGGTTGATCGACGAGAACTGCCCCCCGCTGCCCTTCGTCCAAGTCCAGACCTTCGGCGGCTCGTACGGCGCATCGCTCATGGTTCGCTCCTTCGACGGGACCTTCGTAGCGCACTCGGCACCCGCCTGGATAGTCAGCTTCGGTCCGACAGAATTGTCAGTGATATGGGGGCAGAGGTGCACCCTCCTGCGCTCGACAGGTGGGCCGCCACTCACCTCGAGTCGAGCAGGTGTCCCCGAAACACGAGCAGGTGGTTGCACGCCTTGTCCCCGAGCTCTCGCCGGGCGCGGTGGGTCGGGCAGGTCTCGCCCAGCGCGGCGACCGTTCCGACGGCCTCCCGCAGCTCGAGCTCGATCCCCGCGCCGACGACCCTCATGCGCGCGACGCCGGCGCTCGCGTGTTCGCACTCGCTGCGCGCGCCGTGGATCCCACCGAACGCGGCCTCGCCCACGAGGGCGTCGCCCTCGGCGCGCTGGAAAAAGAAGATGTGCTCGGCTGTCGCTGCCCCGTCGACGCGCGCCTTGCAATCGGCCTCGGTCGCGCAAGAGAGAGCGCGCGCCGCGAGGTCGGGTGTCTCCGGCATCGGCACGACGATGAGGAAGGGCTCCGCGAGCTCGGTCTTGGTCACGGCGCGCTCGCGCTCGCACGTGCCCTCGGCCTCGAGCAGCGCCTCGATTCGATAGGTCCCCGCCATGCGCGCCGCGAGCTCCGCGGCGCGGTTCGGCGGCCGCGCGCTCCGATCGCCGCGCTCGTCGGAGCCGCACGCAGCCATGGCAATGACAAATATGTAAGCGAAGCGCTTCATGCGCGGCTTCGGCGAGCGCCCGGCATGCGCTTGACCCGATCGCAGCCGCAGCCCGCAGCGTGGCGCTCGAGCGCGGCGTCGAGCGCGGCCTCGTCGACCGAGCCTTTCTCCTCACGCCAGAGCTTGTCGACCCGCAGCGTCGTGCCCTCGACGGTCGCCTCGATGCGGCCGACGAGCAAGCCTCGGTGGAGCAGCGGGCACACATACCAACCGAAGCGGCGCTCCGCGGCCGGCTTGTAGACCTCCCACACGTAGTCGAAGTCGAAGACGTCGCGCACGAGGTTGCGACTCCACAATAGGGGATCGAGCGGCCCGAGGATCCGCAGCTCGTCATCGGCGCTCGCTATTGGCATATCGAGCAGACCACGCGGCGCGAGATACGTCCGAGGGAAGCCGTCGACGCGCACGACCTCGACCTCGCCCGCCTCGATCAGGTCGTCGACGACCGGCGCCGTCCGAACATGCGAGATCATCGACCACCAAGGCCCCGCGGCCCGCGGCAGCAAGCCTGCCGCGTGCGCGCGCTCGACGAGCGCCCAACTCTCGAAGTCGCGCTTCGGCTTCTCGTGGGCGTGCTCGGGGAGCGCCCTCGCCGGCAGATCGTAGACTTTGTCGCGCCCGACTCGGCCGCTCACGACGACCTCGCAGCGCGTCCACAAGACCTCGAGCGCGAGCTTCGCGGCGCTCGAGGTCCCCTTCCAACCTGCCCAATCCATCGGCGCGACGGAGCCGCGGTGCTCGAGGTCGCGCGCGCGGAGCGGGCCCTTGTCGCGCACCTCCGCGAGCACGTCGGACACGACCTTCGCGTCGAGCTTCTTCATCCGCTCCGAGTGGCGCCACCACGGCGTCTCGACCGCGCGATCGCGATATTGGGCAAAGGCCGAGGCCGGGAGCAGACATCGCTCTTTCGCGAAGTGCTCGAAGGCATGCCCGGGAAAGAGCGCGTCGAACGCGGTCCCGCGCTGCGCGCTCCGCACGCGGGCCATGACCACGAGGTCCGCGTTCTGCCCGATAGCGTCGAGCGGATCGAGCTGGATGCAGCGGAGCGACGGGAGCAACCGGCGAACCCGGGCGTCGCGCGCGCGCGCTTTCTCCGTGGGCGAGAGCGTCGCCAATCCGACGTGTGAGACGAGGAAGCGCGAGGCTTCGCTCTTCGAGATCACGCGCTCGCGGGGCTCGCTCATGACGCTCAATTCAGCGCGGTCGGGTCGGGCGGGGGTGGGTCGGACGGTGGCCGCGCGACGGGCCCCGCTTGGTGGTGCACGAGCAGCCAAGCCTCGGCCTCACGCACGAACACGTTGGTCGCGATGAGCCGACTTCCGTCCACGACTTCGAAACAAATCACCAACGCAGTGTCCCCGAGCAGCGACACCCGAGGCTCGACGCAGCGAACCGGCGGCGAATCCGGATTGGCCAATATGCCGCGCCAACTCTCCATCACGCGCGCGCGACCACGCAGCACCGACCAGCCTGGATGGATACAGGTGATCCCGCGCTCCACCGACCAGAGGCGCGTCATCGCGGGCAGATCGCGCCGCGTGAAGGCCCGATAGAAGTCCTCGTTGGCTTTGAGGATCTGCGCTTCGACCTCGCTCGACATAGGCCCATCCTGGACCGTCTGCGGGTCGCATCCAAGCGCCGAAGTCAGCTCGCCGCAGCGGCCTCTCGCGCGACGTAGTCCATGCGGTCGTGACCCCAAAAGAGCTCGTCTCCCACGACGAACGCCGGGACACCGAACACCCCGCGCTTCACAGCCTCGTCGGTCAGCTCGCGGAGCCGCTCCTTCGCCCCGGTCATCGCCGCGAGCACGTCGGCCTCGGGCGCACCCTCGAGCGCGGCCGCGAGCTTCTCCACCGCGAGCTCCTTGGTGATCTCGCGCCGCTCGACCCACGCCGCGCGGAACATCGGCTTATGGAAGGCCTCGAAGCAGCCGCGATCGAGCGCGACGATCGCGGCGCGGAGCGCGTGCAGCCCGTCGAGCGGGAACGCAGCAGGTGGCTCTAGCTGGATTTGCTCGTGCGCCGCGCATCGAATGAGGTCGCGCGCGATGTACGCGAGCTTCGCCCCCACGTACGGGACACCGTTTTTGAAGCTCTCTAGGCCGCGCAAGTAGATTGGCCGATAGACGATCTCGACGCCGCCGAGTCGTCGCTGGATCAGCTCCGTGGCGAGGTAAGACCACGGGCTCGCATAGTCGAAATAGAACTCGACGGTCTTCATGTGACCAACGGTAACATGCGCGTGTGGCTCGGTCAAAGCCGTCGAAACCCGGCGTGGTCGTCAGCGCACGAGGCCGTCGATGACCAAGGGCAGCAGGCGCTCGAAATACCGAGTAGCGCTACGCACTTTGATTCGCCGCGCGTGCACCAAATCGGCATATCCGTGCGCCGCGACCCACACGCCCACCGCGAGGTCGCGCGGCGCTCCGGCGCGGAACACGCCCGCCGCTTGCCCGCGCTCGATCTCGCGCACGACCGCGCCGAAGACCTCGTCGATCGCGGCCTCCAGCGTGGGGAAGCGACCATCTTCGTTGAGCCGAGGCCCCGTCATGACCTCGTAGTGAGCGGGCCTGTCCACGGCGAAGGCGACATAAGCCGAAGCGATCGCCGAGATCCGACTCGCGGGATCATTCGACTTCTCGGCGGCGGACTCCACGTGGGGCAGCAGCATCCGAAAGCCCTCCTCCGCGACGGCGGCGAGGAGCGCTGTCTTGTCCGCGAAATGCCGATAAGCGGCGCCGTGCGTGACCCCTACGAGGGCTGCGGCCTCACGCAGGGTGAAAGACTCGACGCCCTTCTTGTCGACGAGCTCGACGGCGGCGGCGACGAGCGCTCGCGGGAGGTCGCCGTGGTGATAGCCGCGCTTCTTCGCGAGCGAGAGCGCCGGCCTGAGAGGTGCTGGAGCCGACATGGCTCTCAATAAGGACACGCCGACGCAGCGTCGTCAAACCGCGGTCCCCGACGCGAGGAGGGCGTCCGCGACGACTCCCCACTCGATCTGTGCGTGTCTGCTTCGTCGAAAGAAACCGAAGTGTCCGAACGAAGCGGCGAGCCAGCGCACCTCGCGCTCGGCGCTGCCCGAATAGCGCTCTACGAGCCACTCCACCGCCGGGCGCGGGGCGTAGCCGTCTCGCTCGACTCCGAAGGCGAGGAGGTTGCCGCGGAAGGCAGCGAATCGCCTGGCGAGCCGCGGATCGTCCCCAATCATGTATCCCGCAGTCCGCCCCCATCGGGCCCACTCGAGCGCGACGCCCCTCGGCAGATCGTGGCCGACGCCGATCGCCGCGGGGAGCTTGCCGAATACCGCGCTCGCAGCAGGGATCGTGAGATACCAAAACGCCGCCATCGCGAGCCTGCCGGGGAGCGGCCAGAGCCTGTAGTCGCCGCTCTGCGCGGCGACCAAAACCAAAGCAGCGACGCGCTCGAGATTGGGCAATAGGCCAGCGAGCTGACCCCCCACGCTGTGTCCGACGATCGAGAGCGGCCCGACCCCGTGCGCGAGCGCCCACTCGACCGCGCCCGCGAGATCGAGCTCGCCCCAATCGCGCAGGCGAGGGGGGTAGTCGCTGGCGGCGGCCGTCGAGCCGCCGATACCCCGATAGTCGAACGTGAGGACCTCGAGTCCCAAAGAGGCGAGGTGCCGCGCGAAATGGGCATAGAAGCCGCGCTTCACCCCAGTCGCCGAGGCCACGATGACCGTCCCGCGCCGCGCGCCGCGCGCTGTCGCGGGGTAGAAGCGCGTCGCCGCGAGCGCAGAGCCGTCGCGTGCGAGCAGCGTCAGATCCGCCGTGACGACGTTTGCGCGTGTCGGATCGGCCGAGTTTCTCCGAGCGAGCTCGGCCTGTCGGATCGGGCGCTCGAAGAGATACCTGTCGAGAGCGGCTTGGTCCATGAGTGCTCCGCCGGTTGAAGTAACCGACGGTTACATGGGGTCCGCCGACTCGGGGTCAACCCCCGCCCTGCTCCCAGCGGTGATGGACGATGCGGCGTCGGCGCGGGGCGTCCTCGTGCGAGACGCTCATCTCGTGGTCGGGATCGGGCAGTCGCTCGCGCATGGTCACGAGCTCCTCCGCGGCTGTCGGGTGAATGCCGATCGTCGCGTCGAATTGGGCCTTCGTCGCGCCGCACTTGAGCGCGACGGCGAAGCCCTGGACGATCTCGCCCGCGTCGGGGCCGACCATGTGGACACCGACCACACGCTGCGTCTTGCGCGCGACCACGAGCTTCATCAGCGTCTTGGCCTTCTCTTCGGTGAGCGTCAGCTTCATCGGGGTGAACGTGGAGCGATAGACATCCACCTCGCCGAACTCGGCGCGAGCCTCTTCTTCGGTGAAGCCGACTGACCCGATGGGCGGACTCGAGAACACCGCCGACGGCACGAACTCGTAATCAGCCTTACCCGCGCCCTCGGCGAAGAGGTTCCGCGCGACGATCATCCCCTCGGCGAGCGCGACCGGCGTGAGCTGGATTCGATCGATGACGTCTCCGACGGCATAGATGCTCGGGACGCTGGTGCGGAAGCGCTCGTCCACTTTAACGGCGTTATGCGAATCGACGGCTACGCCCACCTCTTCGAGGCCGAGTCCCGCGGTGTTCGGGTGCCTGCCGAGGGCCGCGAGCACGAGATCGACCTCGAGCTCCGTGCCGTCGCTCAGCGAAACACGGAGCGCGCCGTTGCGCTCGACCTTGGCGATCTCGCGCTTGAAATGGAGCTCGATGCCGTGCTGCCGCATCTCCGACTCGAGGTGGAGGCGAACGTCGCGATCGAAGCCGCGGAGAAAGAGCGGCCCGCGGTGCACGAGCGCGACGCGCGATCCGAAGCCGGCGAAGATGCCGGCGAACTCTACAGCGATGTAACCGCCGCCCGCGACGAGCACCCGCCGAGGCCGCGTCTTCAAACGGAACATGTCGTCCGAGATCGCGATGTGCTCCGCGCCGGGCATCGTCGGCGAGGTCGGGCGACCGCCGGTCGCGACGAGGATGTATTTGCTCGTCACGGTGGTCGGATCACCGGAGCCCTGAATCTCCACGGTGTGCGGCCCACGCAGCACGCCGCGGCCACGCAGGATGCGTACGCCGCGCCCCTCCAAGAGACGTTGATAGACGCCGTTGAGCCGCGCGATCTCGCGGTCCTTGTTCGCCATGAACGTCGCCCAGTCGTGCGTGGGCTCTGCGACGTCCCAGCCGTAGCCCCGAGCCTCACGGCACTCGGCCGCGAAGTGCGAGCCGTAGACCATCAGCTTCTTCGGGACGCAGCCGACGTTGACGCAGGTCCCGCCCAATCGATCGGATTCGCAGAGCGCGACGCGGGCACCGTAGCTCGCGGCCATGCGCGCCGCGCGTACGCCCGCGGAGCCGCCGCCGATCACGACGAGGTCGAAGTCGAACGAGTCCTCACGGTTCATGGGGTGAAGGTAGCGCCTTCATCTCGAGCGCCCGGCGGAGAATCGGGCGGGCAAAACCCCACTGAATCGAGAATCCGGCCTAGCGCTGCACTCCGTCGTTGACACGGTCGCTCACCCGGCTAGATTGCCCGTGCGCGGTGGAGCAGCCTGGTAGCTCGTCGGGCTCATAACCCGAAGGTCGTAGGTTCAAATCCTGCCCGCGCAACCACTCGAACGCCCCGGTGTCGTCTCCGACCCGGGGCGTGCTGCTTCGAATTCCGCTGCTCCGAATATCCGTCGGCGGCGCGCCCTCAGCCGATTTGGGCAGAGCGGGTGATCTCGCCCATCTTCCCGCTTTGGAAGTCGACGATCGCCTGGCGGATCTCGCGCTCGGTGTTCATGACGAAGGGGCCATATCGGGCGACGGGCTCGCGCAGCGGTACGCCCGCGAGCAGCAACAACCGGCCGCCGCCCGGAGCGCCGCGGAGTCGAACCCGACCCTCGCCGCCGAGGATCGCGAGCTCGCCGTCCTCGACCTTGCGATCGTTGTCTCCGACGCGCGCCGACCCCTCGAAGACGTAGACCATCGCGCGCGCCTTGGGGTCGACCGTGACCGTGACGTCGGCGCCGTCTTCGAGTCGCCAATCCTGATAGACGATGGGGATCCGGGTATCGATGACAGCGTCGACGCCCAGCGCTTCGCCAGCGATGATGCGCACCGTCGCGAGGCCGTCATCGGTCTTCGCCGTAGGGATCTTGGTCGACGGGACCTCCTGATAGCGAGGTCGCATCATCTTGTCTCGGGCAGGCAGGTTCACCCAAATCTGGAATCCGTGAACGCGCCCGCCCTTGTCCCGAATCGACCGAGCGGGTTCCTCCGAGTGGATGATACCGGCGCCGGCGGTCATCCATTGAACGTCGCCTGGGCCGAGCTTACCCCGATGTCCGGCCGAGTCCTCGTGTTCGAACTCGCCCGCGAGGACATACGTGACCGTCTCGAACCCGCGGTGCGGGTGGTCGGGGGCGCCGACAGCCTCGTTCGGGCCGTAGTCGACCGGCCCCATCTCGTCGAGCAGCAGGAACGGATCGACGAGCGGCAGCCGTGGACTCGGGAACGGACGGCGCACGACGAAGCCCGCTCCCTCGGATTGACGGTGCGCCCGCGCAACACTCTCCACCTCGCGGACACCAACGACCTGGC
This sequence comes from Polyangiaceae bacterium, assembly GCA_046351325.1. Classification (GTDB taxonomy): domain Bacteria; phylum Myxococcota_A; class Polyangia; order Polyangiales; family Polyangiaceae; genus Xiheicaenibacterium. Next base: position 807,346 of record JAXLYR010000005.1, read on the forward strand.
TGACCATGACGACCTCCTCGGAGGGACTAGCTCACTTCGGGCGAATGACCTCGAGCTCGATGTCGATGTCGACGCGCTCGCCGACGAGCACGCCGCCAGCCTCGAGCACCTGATTCCACTGCAGTCCGAACTCCCTGCGATCGACCTGCGCTTTGGCGGTGAAGCCCGCGCGCTCGTTACCCCACGGGTCCTTCCCGAAGCCGCCGAACTCGACGGTGACGGGCACCTCTTTGGTCGTGCCGCGAATCGTCAGGTCGCCGATAAGCCGATATTCGTCGCTCGAGACCTTCTCGATCTTCTTGCTGACGAAGTCGAGCGTCGGGAACTTCTCCGCGTCGAGAAAGTCGGCGGACTTGAGGTGCGCGTCGCGATCCGCGATGCCCGTGTCGATGCTCGCGGCGTCGATCTTCACCTGCACGCTCGACTGCGAGAGGTCCTTGTCGTCGAGCGAAAACGAGCCCTCGAATTTCGAGAACCGCCCGCGGACCTTGGAGATGACCATGTGGCGAACGGAGAAGTGAATCCCGGAGTGGGCGGCGTCGAGAGTCCAGCCTTGCGTGCTCATTTGCGATTGCCTCCTGATGAGGCCCTCAACCTACGTTCGTTCCGCGGTCGTGATTAGAGTGGCCCCGTGAGGGAGACTGTTCCAAAGTTGGCACAATCATGAGCAGCCTCGACGAGATCGTCGTCTTCGCCCGCGTCGTCGAGACTGGGAGCTTCACCGGGGCGGCGGCCGCGCTCGAAATGCCGAAGTCGACGGTCAGCCGCAAAATCTCGGAGCTCGAAGCCAGGCTGCGCGCGCGCCTGCTGCAGCGCACGACCCGCAAGCTCAACCTCACCGATGTCGGCAGGACCTATTACGCGCACTGCGCGCGGATCGTCGCCGAGCTCGAGGAGGCCGAGCGCGCCGTCGGCAGCCTTCAGGCGGTCCCGCGCGGTCTTTTGCGCGTCACGACCCCCCTCAATTTGGGGTTTCTCGGGCCCATCTTCGCCGAGTTCGCTCACCGCTTCAGCGAGGTCGAGCTCGAGATCGTGGCGACGGATCGCCTCGTCGATCTCGTCGAGGAGGGCTTCGACGTCGCGATCCGCGCGGGCAACTTGGCCGACTCCACCCTCGTCGCGAGACCGCTCGGGAGCAGCAATCGGATCATCGTCGCGAGCGCGCGCTACCTCGAGCGACACGGCGTCCCCCGAGAGCCTGCGGCCCTCGTCCAGCACGCGGCCCTCGTCTTCGGCACAGGGCGAAACCCGACGAGCTGGCGCCTCGTGTCCAAGGGGCAGGCCGTCGAGGTCGTCGTCAAGCCGCGCCTCGTGGTGAATGACCTCTCCGTATTGATCGACGCCGCGCGCGCGGACTTGGGAGTAGCGATGTTGCCCAATTTCATCACCGCCCCCGAGATCCGCGACGGTCGACTGGAGCGCGTCCTCGAGGCCTGGTGCTCGCAACCTGTCGGCATCTACGCCGTTTACCCGAGCACGCGCCACCTCTCGCTCAAGGTGAAGACCTTCGTCGAGCACCTGCGCCAGCGCTTCACCCCTCCCCCTTGGGAGGTCGATCTCGAGCTCCTCCGCGAGCGATCGACGAGCCGCCGCAAGCGCGCTCCGAAGAGGTGATCAGAACGACACTTTGACTCCGGACCAGCCGGGGCTCGCGACGAGCTCTGTCTTCGGGCCGTCGCTCTTTGCATATTGGTTCATCACCCAAATAGGGCGCTTCGCGCTCGCCCCACCGATGATCATCGAGAGCCCGGCTGCTTGCCCCAGCCCCATGGCCACGAGCGCTCCCGCCCATCCTGCATCGCGCGTCGAGCTCGCCACACCCAGCGCCCCGAACACGGGCACGAACCCCCAAGCCCAGCCATCGTCGGTCGCGAGCGTGCTGATCAGTACAGAGTACAGATAGCTCGCCCCGAGCACGCCGATGCCGGGGCCCCAAATGCCGCTGCGGCTCTTCATGACTTCACGGTAACCCTCGGGCGGGTCCTCGCCCTCGATGGGGCGTAGCTTCTTTCGCCGTGGGACGTAGACCTCCTTCTCCACCACCACCCTCTTCTCGACGATGACAGGCTTCTCCACCACGACGACCGTCTTTTGGTCGCAGGTCGAATGAATGGTGACAGCGTTGTCACATACAGTCACGTCAGTACCGGACTCGTCGTCTACGTCGTTCGAGCCGGCCTCTTCAGCGGCGTCCTCGTCTACGGGCTCGTCCGCCAAGGCGATAGTCGGCGCTCCGCAGACGAGGAACGCCAAGGCAAAGGTAAGAGAGCGTTGCATCGAAACCTCCCAAGCAGTGTCCTCGCCGTCAGCGAGTTCTGTGCCAGGGAGCGGCACAGCGCTGGAGGGGCCAATTGCCTCCACAAAGCCGCGGCCTGTTGGTCGTTAGCGCTCTGTTTGGGGGGGAGCGCGGCCTCGAACCTATGGCATCGTTGTCGCGGGGGTCGGTTCGAAGCGTGGTGTCACGCCGTTGTCGAATCGCGCGCGACCGTGCGAGTCTCTCGAGTGTGAAGCTGGGCTTCGGATCGGCATGGGTATTTGCAGCACTCGCGATGACTCGAGCGGCTGCAGCCGACCCCGACGAGGCGGCCGTCGCGCCGAGCGCTCCTGTCGTCTGTCCCAATGGCAGTCACCGCGAGGTCGAGCGCTGCGTCGCCGACGAGGTGACTTGCCCGCTCGGGAGTCTGCGCATCACGCTGCCGACGGGCACGCGTTGCGCGGCGCGGCCACGCAACTGCAGCCGCAACCCGGATACGTGCAGCGACCCGCCGCCTCGCTTCAAGAGCCCGCTCCTCGCGGGGGGCATCATGCTCCTCACCACGGGCGTGGTCGGAGCCTCGTTGACGGTGCCGTTCATCTCGCTCTTCGCCGCGCCGTATCTCGTCCCTTTGGTCGCCGGTATCCCGATGACCATCATCGGCTCGCGGCAATTGGCGGACGATGGCTCTTCGCTGCGCGATCCAGGGCTGATGTTGGGCGGGGTAATCCTCACCGGGCTCAGCGTGGTCAGCACTCCAGTCTTGGCCGCATATCTCTATACGACGTTGGTCTGGCATCCCGATGAAAACCGAGTGATCGGCCTCGCGACCGGGCTCGCAGCGGCGACCGCCGCGGGCATCGCGAGCATCCCGATGTGGGTCATAGGTGGGACGCGAATCAAGCGGCCTCGGTCCAGCGCGTCGACCCCTCCCGAGCCGATGCCCACGCTCACCGTGCAGGGGCTCGGATTGGGGGTCGAATGGGGGTTCCAATGAAGCGCTCGCTGCTCGCGGGCCTGGCGTTCTTCGGCGCGATGTCACGAGCGGCGCTCGCGCACGCGGAGTGTCCGACGGGGAGTCATCCAGTCGACGGCGCGTGCGTCGCAGACCAGGTGGATTGTCCGGCCGGGACGGTGCGCGACGGCGAGGTCTGCGTCGCTATGAGCGTGGATTGTCCACCAGGCTCGGCGTGGCGAGGCTCGATTTGTTACACGCGTACGCGCGCCGTCGCCATTCGTACGACAGGCCAGGTCTTCACGTTGATGGGGCTCTTCTGGGCAGTCGCGGGGGCGATGGTCGCAGCGTCCAATGCGCACGACGCGCCACCCGATCGCGCGTTCGCCGCTGGGCTCACCACCGCGGCGCCCATCTTCGGTCACGCGCTCGGCGCCTTCACGGTGGGCGTCTCGCTTTGGGTCGCGGGGGCCGTCACCGCCAACTCCATCCCCGAGCAAACATCGCTCGCGCTACCGGCCAATGGTCTGACCCTCGCGCTGACATTCGAGTAACCGAATGCGGGCGCGGCCTATTGGCACGCGTCGCGGCTCGGCAGGTTCATGCACATTCCCAACGTGGATATGTGACTGCACTCGTCCGCCGTGGAGAGCTGGTCCAGCGTGTAATAGCCGACGAGGAGATCGTCGAGCTCCACGAGCGTGAGCTCCCCTCGGCGGACACAGCAGTTCGCATCGCAGATTGCGGTGTAGATGAAGTGACCAGGGTTCTCCGACACGACGAGCGCGGAGCGCCAGCCGTTCTCCTCCATCAAGAGGCTACTGTAATAGATGTTCTCGTCGGTGTGCTCCGCGCGCGGCTCGAGCACGATGAGGTCCTGTCGGATCCCTCGCTCCTGCAAGAGCGTGCTCAGCACCTCGGCCTCGACGCCGGGCGCGTGCACCGCGGCGCCGCTGACGATGAAGTGAGCGCCATAGCCGTCCTCGAATAGTGTTACAGCCATGTCAGCGCGCTTCTTCTGGCAATCCGACGGCGTACCGTCCTGGTTCGACGGACAACCCAGGATGATGATCGCGTCGTGCTCCTGGGCGATGCACTCCCCCGCTTCCGGCGTCGCCGTATACGGGTTCGGCGGCGCGGGGCCGGGATAGAGCTCGTCCATCGGCGGGATCTCACACGTCGACGGCGTGGCGCCGGACGCGCCGACGAGCGCAGGACCGCTGCAGGCGCCCATGGCGAGCACCCACGACATCGCTGCGACGAGCGCCGAAGAGCGCATGAAGACAGCCAATCGAACCCGCGGCATCAGGTCAAGCCTCGTCAGAGAGGCGAGGTCGCCGCGTCCGTCTCGAGGCCCTGAAAAATGGCTGGCGGCCGCCCGCCAGCTGAAGCAAGAGGCACGGGCCTTACCCGGAGGAGTGGCCGAGTGGTCTAAGGCAGCGGTTTTGAAAACCGCCGTAGCGCAAGCTACCGGGAGTTCGAATCTCTCCTCCTCCGCCGAATCACCGCGCGCCTCAGCGCGGCGCTGCGCTCGGGGTCGCGCTCGCCGAGGTCGCGGGACCGGGCGCCGCGTCCTCCATCGACACAATCACGCAGTCGCTGAGATCCGCTTGGAGCTGCGCCGGGCCGCCGCCCATCGAGAGCCATTTGCGGATGCCCACGGTCCCCTCGACTACGACTCTGGCGTAAGCCTTCGGTGACGCTGGCTTGGTTTGATCCGTGCGCAGCATGCAGCTCACGGCAGATTTCGTGTTGTCCGCCGAGACGACCAGCTGCAGCGAGACATTGGTGCCCGACGACGAGCCGCTGCTCCACGTCGACTCCGAGACGCTCTGGAGCGCGGCGCTCAGCTTCACGCGCTTCTTGTCCCATTTCGAACGCCCTTTAACAGCGTTATCCAAGAAGTCCTGGAGGCTCACGGGGCTCCCGTCAGCGGGTGGTCCCTTCGCGTTCGGGTCCTCGGGCGCCGAGCCCTTGCCCGCGAGCTCCATGCACTCGTCGTAGTTCATCGACGGGCCGTTCTTGTTCACCTTCATCGGGTCTTGATAGGTGCCCAGCATGTCGCCGCTCGCGCCCTTTTGGTACTTGCTGCGGTCGTCCTTCTCCGCGGTCATATAGGTGCAGTCATCGCCGTCGACGACGACCCAGACATGGGTGTTGCCTTTGACGGTGGTGGGTTTGCCGACCAGCGCTTCGAGCTTCGTGAGCGCCGTCGACCAATCGTCGAAGACCTTCACTGCGCCCTTCGCGGAGAGCAGTCGCTCGGTCGTGAGCGTTCCCGTGAACGGCGGCGCTGCGCTCTCCGAAGCAGCGTTCGCACTGGCGCTCTTGTCTCCGGAGCTCTTCTTGTCACATGCCGTCAGCACCACGAGCCCCAACAAGAGCGCTGCCCACTTCCGCCGAGTCGTCATGGCGCGGCAGCATACTCCTCGGACTCGAGCGCTCGGAATGCGTCCTCTTCGGCTGGCGTTGAGCTGCTCATGCGCCGGACAGACCCTGAGCTGGCCCAGCGAGTCGCGCGCGTCGTGCTGCGTGGTTCTGCGCTCGCGCTCAGCTGCTTTGCCGCGCTCTCCGTGCTGCACGCGACGCTCGGGCGCGGTCCGATGGCGTGGCAAGTCATCGCGGTGAGGGGGCCTCACATCCTCGAGGAGCTCCTCCTCGCCGGCTTGGCCGGCGCCACGATTTCGGCGTCATGGGCGACAGCGCGGACGCTCGGTCGAGTCTTCGCCGCGACGGCGCTCTACGGGGGAATGCTGATCGCGGGGGCGAACGCCTTCAGCTTCTATCGGGAGCTCTATATAGGTCAGCTGATCAGCCACTTCCCCTTTCCGACGTCGATGACGCTCGCCGTCTATTGGGGATTCGCCGCGACTCGGGTCTTCCTCCTGCCGAGCGCCGCGACGCTCCGCGCCGCGGGCGAACCGAGCGCCCCCAACAAGATAGAATGGGTGGCTACGGGCCTGGCCGCGGCAGCGGCGTTCTTGGGCGCGATGAGCTTACAGGTCTGTACGTTCGGGGCGACGGACTATCGGCGCCCGGTCGACGCGATCGTCGTCTTCGGGGCGCGAGCCTACGACGACGGCACGCCGTCCGAGGCCCTGCGCGAGCGCGTGGAGACGGGCGTCGCGCTCTGGCGAGGTGGCTTCGCCCCCAAGATCGTGATGAGCGGCGGGACCGGCGCAAACGGCGTGAGCGAGCCCGAGGTCATGCGTCGCATCGCGATGGACTTGGGCGTACCAGCGCACGTGATCATCCTCGACGAACATGGGGACAACACCCTAGCGACGATCGAGAACTTGAGGGACACGAAGCAGCGATATGGGATCAAGCGACTCATCGCTGTAAGCCATTTCTTCCACCTCGCGCGAATCAAGCTCTTGGCAGAGCGCGAACAAGTCGAGTGTTTTACGGTTCCGGCCGACGAGGGGGCGACTCCGCTCGTGGGGACTCCCTATTACGTTGTTCGAGAGATGCTCGCGCTGTCATTTTACAGCGTCTTCGAACCGTGAGCGACGTGGTGCGAGCTTTCGCAACAGCGGCGTCGCTGTCGTTATTGCTTGGATACGCCGAGCGCCTCGGTAGAGTTCGCCCGCCGGAACTTCGCGGAGGCACACGTGACCAAGCATTATCGATCGACTGTTGTCCTTGTCGGCTTATTGGGTTTTAGCGCGGCTGCGCTCGCTGCATGCGGCGACGGCGGTTCACCAGATGGTGGCGGCGGCTCGGGTGCCGGCACAGAGACTGGCGGCGACGCGAACCAAGGTGGCTCCTCACACTCCGCGAAGGGGCTGCCTTGTGACGTTACCGAGGTCGTCGAGCGAGCCTGTTTGACCTGCCATGGTGATCCTCCGTCCAGCTCGGCTCCGCAGTCGCTGACGACCGTCGCCGACTGGCAAGCTCCGGCTCCTTCGGACAACAGCCGCACCAACGGTGAAGTCTCGGTCGAACGCATGAACGACGCTTCACGCCCCATGCCTCCGGGCACGCAGCTCTCGGCCGCCGATATTGCCGTGATCTCCGATTGGGTCGACGCCGGTATGCCCAGCGGCGACTGCGAGCCTGTCACTCCGGAAGATCCGATATTGAACGCTGACCCCGTGTGCACGAGCGGCGACACCTGGCCTGCCAATTCGGATCACGTGTTCGGCAAGATGCGCTCCGAGATGTTCCCGGGAATGCCCTGCAACGACTGCCACACGAACCCGTCCAAATATGGGTTCTTCGAGTATGCGCCGGAGTTCGCGGTCGCAGGCACCGTCTTCCCCAGCGGGCACGAGCCCGACCTCTGCGCCGGCCTCGACGGGACGGCGGTCACCGACGTCACCGTCCACATCGAAGACTCCGCGGGGCGCACCTTCGATTTGAAGCCCAACGCTGCGGGCAACTTCCTCCTCGAGACCTTCTCGTTCACTCCTCCCTACTCGGCGAAGGTCGTGAGCTCGGTCGGCGAGCGCGCGATGAGCCTCAAGCCCACGAGCGGAGACTGCAACTTCTGCCACACCCAAAACGGGTCGGCCGGCGAGAACCCGAGTGATCCCGTCGCCCCCGGGCGCATCGTGGTGCCCCTAGCCCCCAATTGATATCGTTTGGAGCGTGGCGCCGTCGACGCGCGGACCACGAGCCGATAGCCCGGGGGTGTGAACCGCGCACTCCTCGTTGTCCTCGGCGTTCTCGGGCTCGCCGGCTGTGAGCCCACTCCGGACGAGCCTCCCAATCGGCCCACCCCGACCTCGAAAGCAGCGATAAGCGACGATGTCCGCGTCGCGCTCGAGCACGAGGCGACCGTCGATGTCCTCATAACACCGAGGGACTCGACGGAGCGCGCTTCGTCTTGGCCGGAGCTCGCGATTCGGCGCCGATTCGGGCATGTCGCGACGCTCGCCGCGACGGTCGACGAGGCCACGCTCGACCGATTGGAGCGGGACCCGCGCGTCGAGAGCGTCACGCGCGATTGGCCAATAAGGGCGAACCTCTTCCAGGCCGTGCCTGCAATAGGAGCTCGCCGCGTTCATCAGATCATGGGCGTGACAGGCGCCGGCGTGACCATCGCGATCCTCGACTCGGGCGTAGACAAAACGCACCCCGATCTCGCGGGCAAGGTCGTAGCGGAGCACTGCTTCACCATGGGGAATTGCCCCCCGATGAACACCAATGAGGGGACGAGCGCCGTAGACGCGGCCGGTCACGGGACGGGGGTCGCGGGAGTCGCGGCGTCGAAGGGAGCCTTCGCTGGCGCGGGCTTCGCGCCCGGTGCGAACATCGTGGCGGTTCGCGTCCTCGACCAGCACGGCTTCGGGACCACCAGCGACTGGATAGCGGGTTTGGACTGGGTGCTTACAAACCTGCCTACCCAGCCCGTCCAAGTCGTCAATATGAGCTTCGGCTCTTCGGTGCTGTTCGACTCTGTCTGTGACTCGGCGGGGCCGGCGATCGCCGATCTGGTCGCCCAGCTCAACGCCCAAGGGGTCGTGGTTTTCGCGTCGAGCGGCAATGACGCGTCGTCGACGAGCATCGAGATGCCGGCCTGTCTCACCGGGGTCGTCGCGGTCGGCGCGACCTACGATGGAGACGTGGGTCGCGAACCCGATGATGGCAGCTACAAAGACCTGTTCCCCGAGCTCGCGGATTGCTTCGACCCGGAGTCGGGGCTCGACGTCGTGACGTGTTTCACCAACTCGAACGCCGAGCTCGATCTGGTGGCGCCGGGCGCGCCGATGCTCACGGACGCTCCCGGTCCTGGGCTAGGCCTCTATTGGGGAACCTCGGAGTCGGCGCCGGCCGCGGCGGGCGTCGCGGCCCTGATGCTGGAGGCCAATCCGTCGCTCACGCCGGCGCGCGTAGAGGAGATCCTCAAAGAGACTGGGGAGCTCGTCGTCGACCCGAAGAACGGCCTCTCCGTCCCTCGGGTGAACGCGCTCGCGGCCGTGCGCGCCGCCGCGTGCGACGGTCAAGCCGACGGGGCGCCGTGTGACGACGGCGAGCCTTGCACCGCAGTCGACGCGTGTGAGGGTGGTGTCTGCACCGGGTCGATGCCCGCCGCCGACAACACCACCTGCAACGACGGGGACGGCTGCACGACTGGAAACAAGTGTATGGCGGGCGTCTGCGCGACGGCGAACCACATCATCTGCCCGCCGACCACCGATTGTTTGTTCGTGCTCGGCTGCAGCCCCGACGACGGCAGCTGTCTCGCTGTCGACTATAACGGTGGTAAAGTATGTGACGACGGCGACGCTTGCACCGAGGGGGAGAAATGCACGGCTGGTGACTGCAAAGGCGGCTCGGCCTTGGCGTGCCCGACCCCCGACGAATGCCACGGTCCCGCGGCTTGCGACGCGTCCGTCGGCTGTCCCGAGTTGCCCGCGCTCCCCGATGGGACGATGTGCTCTGCAGGCGAATGCGTCGGAGGTGTCTGCACGACTACGCCCCCTGTCGACCAGGGTGGGGGTGGTGCCGGCGGCGGCGCGCCGGAGCCGCCTGGGTCGGACGGTGGTGGGGACGACGGGTGCAATTGCACGACAGCGGGTAGCGGCCAGTCGCCAAGCCCAGTGATGGTTACAGCGTTGTTTGGAATTGTGGCCGCTCTCCGCGCGAGTCGCGGCCGGGCACGTCGAGGGCGCCGCTAGAGATCGCCGTCGCAAGCGGGCAATCGCGACAGACCCTCATAACAACAGCGGCCGCTCTCGACCCCGACGAAGACAGGCCTGCAGGCGCGGCAGATGGACTCGTTCGGCTCGTCGCGACAGCCGAGCTTGTCGACGACTGCGCCTCTCGTCTGAGAGGGGGAGACGCAGATACGCGGCGGCTGCGCTGCAGCGTCGCAGTCTTGATGCGGACGGACTGTGGCGGTGTTGGTCGTGGGCTTCGGCCCCGCGCTGGCTGTCTCTGCGGTCGTGGGCGCGCTCGTCACGACAGCGGCGCTGCTCGTCTCTCGGCTCGGGGCGGAGGACGTCGAGGTCGCAGCAGTCGTCGTGGTCGTCGTGGTCGCCGTGCCTTGTGTGCCGTGGGTAGCCGGAGATTCGCTCGACCCACACCCGATGAAGCCAAGCGAGAGCGCGAGGAGCGCGATTGCCTTCAGCAGCATCTGCAAAGAGTGTAGCGCCGGTGTCAGCGCGCGCTGGCGCCTGCCGCTGCGTCAGTGGTCGTGCGGCCGCGCTTCAACACGCCGTCCCATGGCCGCCAATCGTCGAGGCGCGCGGCGGGGTGCATCGGGATGTCATAGGTCCGATCCCGGACGCGCGCGATCGAGGTCGCCCCGTCGGTGACTACAGGCAAATGCCTGAACGAGGTCGTCGCGTAGAAGATCCGATAATGGAAGAAGTTCTTCTGCACGATGACGTCTGCCTCCCTCGGAGAGACGCCGACGGCGAGCCAAAACGAAGGGTGGATCGGCAGCGGGCTGCGATCCGTAATGGCAATATGGATTGGGCCACAGTCGAGGCGCAGCGTCCTGCCGGAGTCGGTCTTTGCGCGCGCCCCGATGGTCACGTCCAGCTCGACGGGCGGAGAGCCATAACCGGGAGTCCCGCGGAGCGTACATCGGTGTCGTGCGCCGTCGGGTGAACTCCAGAGTTCGTCGACGAGCGCCGGGTCGTGCACGGGAACGAGCGATTTCAGCCCGCGATCGTTCTTGACCAGCGCGGCCACGATACGGGTGTTGCCGCCCGGTGCGCCGGCTCCGACGATGTCGTCGACGTCGACGAGCGTCACGGGCCCGAGCTTACGCCATAGAGACGATCGAACCTCGTCGAGGGCCTCGTCGGGTGTCCGCATCGGCGGTAGCGCCGAGTCCCGCACCGACCACAGGCTGTCAGCGAGTCGATCCGCGAGCTCGTCGGCGAGGCGCGGGTCGGCGTTCGTCGAGACGTGCGCGGCCCAGCCGATTCGCTCGGCGGTCGTGTAGGGGTGCACCATGAACAAGCTGGCGGACACGACGCGCGGGTCGCGCTCGAGGTGCTTCATCTTTCGGAACACGGCGCGCATCGGCGAGAAGAAGTCGATCGTCATCCCGCCACCGAGCACCATCGGGAGCTTGCGCCACGCGTGAGTTGGTCTGAGCTCGCCGCGGATGGTCTTGATTAGGCGTTTGCCTGCGCGATAGCCGGTAGGCGCCAAATCCCAATGAGGGTTCGTCCGATAAGCGACCAAGACGTCCACGGGGTCGACTAGGCCGGCGGACAGATTGGCATGTAAGTCGTAGCTCACGGCGATGCGGCACGCTGGGCCGACGACCTGTCGGACGCGCGCGAGGAGGTTCGCCTCGGGGGCCTCGGAGAGGCCGTCCACCTGCATCGAGCCGTGCAGCGCGAGGTAAACGCCGTCGAGTGGGCCGGCGCTGCGCAGGCGGTCGAGGAGATCGCCGCTCAGGGTCGAATAACACTCCGACGTGAGCGGGCCGCTCGGAATGGCCATGGCCGACGACAAGGGAATAGCCTCGACGCCCCCCGCGAGCCGGGCGGCCGCGCGAAACCCAGTGAGCTCGGCGTGAGGCATGAATGAACGAAGCTCCACGCCGCGCAAGCTCGCGCTCTCGTGCAGACTCACCCCCGCGGCGCGGTGCAAGCGCTCGAAGTCCTCGAGCTCGGTCAGCACGGGAGAGAACGCGTTGGCCTCGTGGAACAGGCGCCCATAAGCGATGCGGAGCGACATCGAATCACTGAATTCGGTCGGGTCTTCTCTGTCAAGCGAGCCGGCCTGAGTGCCAGTCCGGAGGCTGGCGCGGGCGGTTGCGCTCGACACGAATGAGGACCCTCGATATCAACGACGATTCGCGGGAGCGCACATGTCCGAGCACACGCACGACGGCCAGGAACCGAAGAGCCGGCGCAGCAAGGATGAACATGGGCACCAATCGGCGACTGCGCCCTTCGCAGTGAAGCTCACCTTCGAGCCGCGGAAAGAGGTCCACACGATCGCCGTCGACGAGGTGAAAGACTCGATTCGCGATGGGTGGTTCGTGTGGCTCGACCTCGACCTGCGACACGAGGCGAGTCGCCCGGCGCTCGACGAGCTCGCGCTGCTGCACCCGGAGATCCTCGAAGATGCCTTGTCCGGAGAGCCAGCCACACAGGTCGGGCGCTACGAGCGCGCGCTGCACATCGCCGTCACCGGCTGTCGACTGCACGCCGACACCTTCGACCTCGAGCGGACCGATATTGTCGTGTCCGACAAGTATCTAGTCACGCTGCACCGATCCTCACCCCACTTTCTCAGGGTCACGAAGCGCGAATACAAGGACGACTTCTTGCAGTTCGCGAAGAGCCCGAGCTTTCTCATCTATGAGCTCTGGGATCACCTCATCGAGGACTATCTCCGCGTGCAAAAGAAGTTCGAGGAGCGCGTGGAGCGCGTGCAAGTGGAGCTCACCAGCGAGGCGGACGACGGCATCTTCCAGAAGATATCGTCCCTCGGCTCCGACCTCCTCCACTTCAGGAAGGTCCTGTTGCCGGCGCGCAGCGTGCTCACCGAGCTGTCGACTCGCAAGTCACCGTTCATAAGCGACGCGACGCAGACGTTCCTCGGCAACATGGTCGGCAGCGTGGAGCGCGTGCTCCAGGATTTGCTCGTCGATCGCGACATCCTGAGCGAGTCGCTGAACCTCTATATGTCGATGGTCAGCCACCGCACGAACCGCGTGATGAACCGGCTCACCGTAGTCAGCGTGATCTTCTTGCCGCTGACGTTCTTGTGCGGGGTCTACGGGATGAACTTCGACGTCCTCCCCGAGCTTCATTGGACCTACGGCTACGTGTTCTTTTGGGCGAGCGTCTGCGGCATTGTCTTCGGCCTCGTCGCCTATATGCGGCGCAAGCGCTTGCTCTGATAGGCTGCGCGTCCCATGTGCCCGATGCCCGCTGCGTTGCCCCACGGTGAGCTCCGTGAAGTCCTGCCCGACGTCTTCTTCGTCACGGGCACAGTCGAAATGCGCACTCCGATCGCGATCCGCTTCAGCCGGAATATGACCATCTTCCGTGAAGAGGGGCGGCTCGTGCTGGTGAACTCCGTGCGCCTCGACGAGGCTGGGCTCGCCAAGCTCGACGCGCTCGGCAAGGTCACGGACGTCATACGACTAGCCGGCTTCCACGGAATGGATGATCCCTTTTACAAAGACCGCTACGGCGCGACTGTCTCGGCCGTCCGCGGGCAGCGGTACACATCGGGTTTGGACCCGAACGCGGCGAAGACCTATTTCACCCCCGACGTCGAACTCAGCGCCGACTCCAAACTACCGCTCCGAGGCGCGCGCTTGCATCTCTTCGATTCGACCCCACCCGAGGCCCTCTTGGTCCTCGAGCGGCAGGGCGGCATCGTGGTCAGCGGAGACGCCCTGCAGAATTGGGATCAGCCGGACGAGTTCTTCTCGACCATCGGCAAGGTGATGATGCGCGTGATGGGCTTCATCAAGGCCTGCAACGTGGGGCCAGCTTGGCTCAAGCAAGCGAAGCCAGCCCCCGAGCGCCTGCGTGGCGTCCTGGAGTTGCCATTCGAGAATGTGTTGCCCGCGCACGGTCGACCCGTCCTCGGCGGCGCGCGGGAGAAGTTCCGCCCGGCGATCGAACGTGCGGCCGCGCGCTGACTAAGGCGCGGGCGCCACGGCTTGCTCGGCCTTCGCGGTCGAGGGCTGCGGTCGGGTGACGGCCTCTCGATAAGCGGCTAGCGCCTCGAGCACGAAGTAGGGTGTAAACGTCGTATTGGAGTAATAGCCGACACCGGGCAGGAGCGTCCCCACGGGCGCGGTGTCGCTCCAGAGCCCATCCGGCTGCTGTTCGCGCAGCAGATACTCCACGCCTCGCCGACACGCGAGTGAGTGCGCTCTCCCCGAGGCAGCGAGCCCCCAAACCGCGTAGGCCGTAATCGCGCGCATGCTCTGGCCGCGCCCCGCGAGCGAGGGATCCTCGAAGACCGCGACGGTCTCCCCCCAGCCACCGTCGCTGTTCTGGTGCTCCTCGAGCCAGTCCGCGGGCCGCGAGACGCGCGGGTCGTCCGCGGGCACCCCCATTACGGCATAAGCGTTGAGCACATAACAGGTCGTCGGGATGAAGCAGACGGCCCACATCCCCCACCACACGCCCGTCCCTGGGTCACGCTGATACTCGAGTAGGGCGAGCGCGTCGCGGAGACACGGCTCGGAGGGGGAGTGCCCCATCCGGTGCAGCGTCCATATCATCCTGGCCGTCACGTCCGAGGTCGACGCGTCGCCGTATTCGATGAGCGTGTTCGCAACCTTGGACACTGTAGAAGTAATCTTCCCGAGCCAGTCGTAGCCCTGCGGGGGCTTGCGCACGGGGAGGAACATCGGCCCTGGCGCCTGCGAGGGCTTGCCGTAATTGAAGGCCGCCCAGCCACCGTCCGGGTTCTGCATCGCGAGGAGGAAGACCTCGCACTTGGTAATAGCGTCGTCGATCGCCCGGGAGCGGAGGCCTGCCTCGCGCGCCAACACGATCGCCGAGAGGACCTCTTGGGAGCTGTCGAAGTCCGGGTTCATCGAGTTGCCCGGCTCGAATGGCCAGCCGCCCGTCGTGGGCGCACCCTTCGGGGGAGTTTGCCAATCCCAGGGCGGCGACACCGTAGTCTGGTATCGAAGGAGGTAATCGACGCCACGGCGAACAGCGGGGTGGTTGCCCGACAATCCGGTCCGGACGAGGCCTCGGATGTATTGCCCAGTGTCCCAGACGTCGCTTACGAAGACCTCGACGAACAGCCCGTCTGCTCGGTAGTTCTTCGCGAGTGAGGCATAAGCGAGCGCTCGCTGGATCCGCGGGTCGTCGCGCGAGACGCCGAGAGAAACCAGCATACCCGCGACGATGAGCGTCTCGAAGGCCACGCCGATCCACCCGCCGCTCGGGTCCTGACGGCGAAACATGTAGTCGACGAGTGCCCGATACTCGAGGGCCTCGATCGGGTGGAGCAGGGGGTTCGGTTTGCGGCCCCCGTTCTGGAGGCCCCGAATGATCCCCGGCAGGAGGTGCGCCGCCATGATCCAGTCGACGCCGAGCAGCTTGCCGATGAGTTCGACGTTGCCAGGGATGAGCTTGAAGAAGAGCGGTAGACGGGGGAGCGTCGACGGGTCGACCACGCCAGCGACCGCGAGCACGACGCGTGTCGTGATGATCCCGCCAGCGAAGCCGCCGTGCGCCTCTATCCAAG
Organism: Polyangiaceae bacterium; assembly: GCA_046351325.1. Taxonomy (GTDB): domain Bacteria; phylum Myxococcota_A; class Polyangia; order Polyangiales; family Polyangiaceae; genus Xiheicaenibacterium. Next base: position 822,702 of record JAXLYR010000005.1, read on the forward strand.
CGCGCGCGCGAACCATCGCAGGGTCGCTCTCGGGGACGCGGCCGGCGATCATGCCGGCCCACCATTGCAGTGTACCGTCCAGCGTGCCGGCCTCGGCGCCGGGCCAATTCGGTACTGAGCCGTCGTCGAATTGCTGAGATCGCAAATACCGAACAGCCTCTTTGCAGTCGCGTTCGGTGAGGCAATCGAGGTAGCGCTCGAACGCGAGCATCCACGCCGTGGGGAAGGGACCCCCGTCGTTCACACCATGCCAGCTGCCGTCTGCCTTCTGCGTGGCGAGCATGGCCACGTGCGCGGCGTCGATGGCAGTCTGAATCGAGTCGAGCAAACCTTCTTGTGAAGCCGAAGCGTCAACCGCCATTCGATGCTCCTGCGCAATGGTGACCGAGCTGTAACTTTGTGGCTGTCAAATCTGTCAGCTTGCGCCGCCGGCGGCGGCACGGGGAGGCACCATTCGCGTAGCCTCACGCGCGGAGGTCACAGCGAGGTCGAGCTCCCGCATGAAGCTGGGAGTCGGGCGCGGCATGACCTGAGGCGCGAGCCAGTGAATGGCCTCGGTGACGGAGTCGAAGATGCGGCTCGGGAATGGCGGTCGCGTGATCAACGTGAGCCCGGAGACGACGCTGCGCACGGTCGCGCCGACGAAGCCGGAGCCCTCGATGACGGACGCGCAGCCGCGCCCGAGCGCGACGAACTGCCGCGCGACGATCTCCATTTCCTTGCGATCGAACTCGATCTCGCGAATCGAGAGCGTGGGCGGCAGTGGAAAGACAACGAGCGCAAAGATGCCAGCGGGGAAGCGACGGTGCAGCGATCCGAGGTGTCGTACGGCTTCTTGCCAGTCTGCTCGGTGGGGAATCCCACGCCAGAAATTGATGGCGATACTCTGGCACTCCGCGATGCAGAGTCGGTCGCTAACGTGCACGACGGCGTTCGCCATTTCTGACAGAGATTGAACTCGAGAAAGAAGCGTCGTCAACCTGTACAAACATGAAAGACACCGACGAACCGCGGTTGCGGTAGGTTGATGGCGACGCTGCACCATCCAAGGAGGAGTTCTTTGCTCAAGCCGCTCCACTGGCTCGCGGGCATCCCGAGCTGGGTTCGACGAGTCACCCCCGCGCAGCTCATCTCTCCACCTCGAAGCGGGCTGATTGGACTCGTCGAGTTGCCTGCTCACGACGGGCTGCTCCCGACCGAAGACGTGCAGTGGTGGTATTGGACTGGCCACCTCGAGGGCACGCCGCGGGGGGCGCCGGGGAGCGTGCGCTCCTTCGGCTTCGAGATGGTGTTCTTCGTATTCGATTCATTCGAGGTGATTCGCGCCACGCTCGGTCAAGCGGCGCTGACGGATCGGTCAGCTCAGAAGTTCCATTATGGAGAGTCGCTCGACCTCGGACTCCCGGAGAGGCTCTCGGGGCGCTTCGTTCTCGACGGGGACAATGGCCGGTTTCAGGCCTCCGGCGCCGACGGTCTCGACCATTTGAGCGCCAAGCTGCAAACGGGTGAATCGTTCGACCTCGTACTGCGCTCACACGGCCCGCCGGCGCTCCACTACGGGGGATTCCCCCACCCGCTCCGGTGCGGGGGCTTCACCTATTATTACTCCCGACCGCGAATGTCGGTCAGCGGGACGGTCACGGCAGACGGCGTCGTCTACGAGGTCCGCGGCGACGCGTGGTTCGATCGACAATATGGTCAGCTCTTTCAGCTGATCGAGCGCGGTTGGCAGTGGTTCGCGCTCAGCCTCGAGGACGGGACTCGCGTCATGCTCTTCGACTTTCCCGCCGGTAAGGAACAGGTCGAGAACTTCGGCGCTGTCATCTCCCCGGACGGCGCCTATCGCCTGGTTCCGCCCGAGCGCTTCGAGGTGAAGGTGCTCGCGACGTGGAAGAGCCCGAAGACGAACACCGAATACCCGGCGCGCTGGGCCGTGAAGGTCGATGACTATTCGTTCGAGGTCGCGCCCTGGGTCAGCGATCAGGAGTTGAGCCCGAGCCGCAGCGTGCGACTCTGGATTGGACCGGAGTATTGGGAGGGCGCGTGCGACGTCCTCGAGCCGGGCACCTCGCGGGTCGTGGGCAAGGCCTACGTCGAGCTGAATGGATACGCGGACTCCGGCGCCATCGCGCGCTCGCTCGCGTTCCTCAGCGAGCTCTTCGACTGAGGCGCCCGATACGTTACAGCCTTGTAATCAAAAGCCGACGGTGGTGTCGAACGGCGCGCCACGAAAGACCAGCGAGAGCGTGAAGACCCCGCGCGCAGGCTCGCCGCCGCCCGCGGCCATGTATTCGGCCGAGAAGCGCGGTCCCAAATAGACGGCTTGCGCCGCGAAATCCGACGGGGAGTAATAGGCGGGTACGAGCAACTGAATGTCGCCGCCGCCCGCGTGGACGACGTCGGACCGACCGAGCAGGAACCGGGGCGCATATACGGCCTCGATACCCAGCTTCACCTTGTGGCCATATTCGAAGCCCGCGGCCGGCGCGACGACCGCGTAGGCCTGCTCGTGCGCCCCCGAATAGCCGACTCCGCCCCCGAGCGCCGCAGACGCACGCGAGTCCTCGCCGCCGAGGGTGAGCCCAGCTTCCCAGCGTTTGTCCACGCCGACCTTCCCCGCGGTGTCGATGCTGGGGCCGACGGTCGCGCCCAAGTTGAACGAACAACCTGCTGACGCGACGGCCAGCGGAACCATGACCAAGAGCTTCTTCCCGACCACGAGCACCCCCGATTGGCGAACTCGACAGAGAGCTCCATTTTACCACGCAGCCGCCCGAGTCACGCTGGTCGCCTGCGTGCTCAGGCGTTAAGAGCGACGCCGTGCAGAGGCCGCAGGACGCCGACTACAGGCCGCGGATCGAGCGCGCGCTCGGGTTTATTTCGAGCAACTTGAACCGGCCTCTCACGCTCGCCGAGGTCGCGCGCGCCGCGCACCTCAGCGAGTTTCACTTTCACCGTGTCTTCTCCGCGATCATGCGCGAGCCGGTGGGTCGCTTCATCACGCGCAAGCGCCTCGAGGTCGCGGCGCTCGCCCTCGCGTACGAGCCGCGCCGCAGCGTCACGGAGATCGCACTGTCGGTCGGGTACAGCTCTGCGTCGAACTTCTCGAAGGCCTTTCGCGCTCACTTCGGCTGCAGTCCTTCGCAGGTTCGGAGCGGCGAGCGGCTCGCGCTCGAGGGCTCGACGGAGCGTGACTCCGCCCGCCTTTGTCCAGCGGATCTCCACGTGCTTCCGCCGGACCTGCCCGCCGCGGCGCGCGCCGAGGCGATGGCCGAGCTGCAGCGGGCCGTTCGGTTCGAGGTGAAGCCCGATATTCCCCTTGCGTGTCTCGCGAGCCCGGAGGGCTACGACTTCGAAGCGCTCATGCGGACTTGGCAAGAGCTCGTCGCGCGCGCGGTCGAGCTGGGGCTCGCGAACGGGGGAGTCGACGCTCATGGTCTCGCGCACGACAGCCCGGTTTTGACCGCGCCGGAGCGCTGTCGATACCACGCTTGCGTCCCGTGCGCCGAGGACACGGCGCTACCCGCGCCGCTCTTTCGGGGCAAGATCCCCGCGGGCAGATACGCCGTATTCACCTATTCAGGCCCGGTGTCGGGGGTCGAAGAGATGTATCGGCGCATCTACTCGATATGGCTCGCAGCCAGCAGTTTGGCCCCGGACGACACGGTCAACGTCGACCACTACACCCATGATTTCCCCCAAAACGGGCGCGTCGAAATGGAGATTTGGCTCAAGGTCGTCCCGCGCGCCGACTAGCGGACAGCAAGCTGGGAGAACTGCACAGCAACGTGGGAGCGGCTCGGACGCGGGCGCGAACGCACGCTCCGTCGCATGAAAATGTTCGGGACAATGCGAGGTGCGAGTCAGTCGCGCCTGAAGGGGAAGCTCGTCCTCGTCACGGGGGCCTCTCGAGGAATCGGGCTCGAGACTGCGAAGCTCCTCGCGATGCGCGGGGCGCGCGTGGTGCTCGCGGCGCGGACGGTCGGCGTCCTCTACACCGAAGTCGAGAGGCTTCGGGCGATGGGGGCGAGCGCCTCGGCGGTCGAGCTCGACGTCACCGAGGACGACTCGGTGTCGAGGGCGATGTCCGAGATCGCTGCGCGAGAGGGCGGGCTCGATCTCGTGATCAACAACGCGGGGAACGGCGGCAGATTGGCACTTTGGGGCGACACGACCTCGGCAGCGTTCAGGCAGATGTTCGAAGTCCACGTCTTCGGTGCAGAGCGGGTCGCGCGCGCGGCATTACCGCTCTTCGACGCGCGCGGCGGGGGCAGTCTCGTGCAGGTCGCGTCGACCGTGGCCTGGGTGCCGATGCCCGGGAGCGCTGCCTATTCGGCTGCGAAGGCTGCGGTCCTCGCGTGGTCCGAGGTCTTGCGCGCGGAGCTCGCGAGCTCGCGGGTCAGCGTTCGTGTCTTCTCCCCACCGCATACGAGCACCGAGGCCGGGCGAACTTGGCAATTGGGACTACCGAAGATCTTCGAGCCTGATTGGGTCGCTGCGGAGTTCGTGCGTTTCCTCGAGGGGGACGACGCTCGAGCGATCCCGGGAGGGAACGTGGGGTTGCTCTGGCTCCAGCGGGTCTGGCCGCGAGCGGCCGCTCGGATCATGGAGAAGCTCGGGTGGGACGCTTTGCACCGGAGCGCAGCCGGCGCTCGTGACGCGAAGCTCGTGACATGAGAGTCGTGAGAAGGTGAGCTACGTCGAGCGGGTCCCGCCGCCGGCACTTGCGCCTTACGTCGACCGCCTCTGGTCGCGCACGCAGAGCAACGCGGGCGTGATCCACCGCGTTTTGCCTGACGGCTGCGTGGATCTCCTCGTGCTCGTCGATATGGGCGTTTCGGTCGTCGTCGGCGCGATGACCAGCGCCGCCCTGGTATCGAGCTCGGGCACCATCGCCGCGGCTCGCTTTCGACCCGGCGGTGCGGCGGCGCTGCTCGGTGTCCCCGCGCACGAGCTCACGGACTTGCATGTCCCGCTCGGTGAGCTCGTGGGCCAGCGACTCGCGGGTCGGCTGTCGGTCGGCGCCGACCAAGCGCTCGAGGATTTCCTCCTCGAGCGCGCCCAGTCTGCGAGTGGGCTCGACCGGCTCGTCGCTCACGTCGCGTCGGCCCTCAGCGGTGGCGACGCTCCCACGATGAAACAGCTCGCCGAAGACACGGGTTATACGCGCCAGTACCTGACACGCAGGTTCACGCGCGAGGTCGGACTCGGGCCGAAGCTCTTCGCGCGGATCGCGCGCATGCAGCGGACGCTCGCGGCCGTGCGGCGCTCGGAGGTTCGTCGCGGCGCGACTGCATCGCTCGCCAGCGAGCTTGGTTATTTCGATCAGGCGCACCTCATTCACGAGCTGCGCGAGCTCACCGGCGCGACCCCCGGCGAGATCGCTCGCGACCCAGGTTCCTTTTCTCCAATCCTGAGCCTGTTCGGTGAGCCATAAGGGCGCGCATGTCCACTCGCACAAAGCAAAACCTCGCGTCGCTCACGCCGAACCTCATCGTCGACGCCATCGAACCTTGCCTCTCGTTTTGGGTCGAACGGCTCGGCTTCGAAGTCACCGCCAAGGTCATGGAGGGGGAATCGCTCGGCTTCGTCATCCTGAAGAAGGACGCGATCGAGCTCATGCTTCAGAGCCGAGCCTCCGTACGAAAGGACGTGGAAGCGCTCGCACAGGGCGAGTACCGCACAGCCCTCTACCTCACAGTCGAGGACTTGGGCCCCATTCGCGCAGCGCTCGAGGGCTGGCCTCGCGTCGTCCCCGAGAGGACGACGTTCTATGGAGCGCGGGAGATCATCGTGCGCGATCCCATGGGAAACGCCGTGTTCTTCTCGGCGCACACAGGCGAATAGCTCGGGGCTCGTGCCCTCGCTTCGCTCGGCCAAAAATACAGTCTTGTAAGTCAGCACGAGTCGTTCTGTAGCGTGACGGACCTGCGACATGTCGCACGAACCATCGATTGTCACCGTCGGAACCGAGCCCGAGGCTCCCAACTCTTTCGCGGAGCCCTTAGGATGAGTTCACTCGGCTTTCTCGAACGCCTAGTGGAGGAAAACATGAAACGGTGGCAGGGGATCTTTGCGCTCGGGCTCACGCTAGGTGTGGGCGGGCTGTTCGCGAACAGCTGCATCATCGTCGATGACACCGCCTGCTACAGCCTCGGGTCGACGTGCAGCTTCAGCAGCGATTGCTGCTCGGGCTTCTGCGACTCTGACGGCTTCTGCGCGGATGCTTGCAACGCGGATGGCAGCGGCTGCGAGGTCGACAGCGAGTGCTGCTCGGGCTTCTGTGATGCGGGTGTCTGCTCTTCGGACACGTGCTTCACCAACAACAGCACCTGCACCTACGACACCGAGTGCTGCAGCGGGCTCTGCGACGTCAACGGCCTCTGTGAGGACATCGTCTGTCAGCTCGACAACGAGGCTTGCACGGTCGCGGACGACTGCTGCTCGTTCATCTGCGCGGCCGATGGCTTCTGCGGCATCCCGGATACCTGCACGGTGGACGACTCGCCGTGCACGTTCGATGACGGCTGCTGCAGCGGTTACTGCGCCGACGACGGCCTCTGCGGAGCGGGGACCTGCATCGATGACGGTGCGTCGTGCGATGTCGACACAGACTGCTGCACGGGCGTCTGCAACTCGGTAGACGGCCTGTGCGGGTGCGGCACTCTCGACTCCGATTGCAACGACGACCTCGATTGTTGCTCAGGCTTCTGCGACGCGAACGGCATCTGCGGATAACGTCGTCTTCATGACGACGCCGGTTACCGTAGAAACCAGCCAAGGCCAGTCCACCACCGCAGCCCTCGCCACGCCGAGCGGCGAATCACGCTGCGGTGCCGTGATCGTTGTTCACGAATGGTGGGGCCTCAACGACGACATTCGTCGCCTGTGCGACGAGTTCGCGCGGGCGGGCTTTCTCGCCCTCGGGATCGATCTCTACGACGGCAAGTCGACCGCGGACGCGAGCGAGGCCATGCAGCTCGCGACCGAGATGAAGACCGCCGACGCGATGAAGGTGGTCGCGGGCGCGGTCGCCTATCTAGCGAGCCATCCTCGCCACAATGGAAAGACCGGGATCACTGGTTTTTGCCTCGGCGGCGGCATCGCGATCGCGGGGGCTTGCACCGTGCCCGGGCTCGCGTGTGCGGTGCCGTTCTATGGGTTGCCGGTGCCTGCGTTCCAGGTCTTCGACGAGCGCACGCCGCCCATCCTCGGTCACTACGCGGAGAACGACGGCTACGTGACCCCGGAGCGCGTCCGCTCCCTCCACGAGAAGGCCGTCGCCGCGAAGGCTCGCTTCGAGGTGCAGTTCTACGCGGCGAACCACGCCTTCATGCGCGAGGCGGATCCGCAGGCGTATCACCAGCCGTCGGCCGAGCTCGCTTGGTCGCGGACGCTCGCGTTCTTGCGTCGCGAGCTCGGCGCTTAGCGGAACAAACCGCGTCGCGCACGGGTTCTTGCGCGGTGGATCGTCATCGACGAGCGAGCGCAGCCACGGGCGGGCGCCCGGGGTATGGTCCGCTCATGTCACCGCTCTCGCTCGCGCGTTGGGCTCCGCTGTCGCTCGCAGCGTTCGCTGCTTGCATGCCCACGCCCCAGCCGACCACGGCGCCGATCGGGCGCTCCGAGACCGCACATCACCCCATTCGGCGCGAGCTCTCCGGCCCGCCCGGATTGCCGGCCGTAGTGCTCGTCTCGGCGAAGGTCGACCCGCCTGCCGCCGCGTACGCCTTCAACGACAAAGCTGGTCTCGGCGTCTTCACCGAGGACGGGCATGTCTGGTCGCGCATCCTCGATCCGAAAGATCTGGAGACCATCGGCGACCCCGTCGATCTCGGGGCGGCGGCGAACATCGGCGTCGCCTTCTCGCTGAAGGCGCTCGCGGATCACACGTTCCTCCTGCTCTTCGACGAGAGCGTCGATCAGAACCATGTCTTCAAGGTCCTGCACCTCGGCGCGGACGGGCGCGCGCTCGGCGCCCCGCTCTCCCTCCCGCCGATCGCGGAGATCCTCCGCTACGCCGATCTCGCGACGTTCGGCGATCGCGCGATGTTCCTCTACGAGGCGCTCCACGACGGTCGCTCGACCGTGCACGTGATCCCGATCGCGCAGGGCTTCACCTCGGCGGGCGCAGCGCGCGTGGCGCTCGCCGATCCCGTGAGCTGGTACGCGGCGCAGGGCGAACACGGGGTCGGCTTCGTCTCGATCGAGGCGGACCGCGCGACACTCGGCGCGACGCCCGCTTCGGGCGAGCTCGTCTCGGTCGTCGTCGCCGCGGACGGAACCGTTGGTGCTCCAACGACTTTGGTCTCGGGTAACTCGGCGTCCGTCGACGTGCAGATCGCTGCGATTCGCGGTGGTTTCATCGTCGGGTGGACCGACACCAGCCTCGAGGACGGGGCCGCGCGCCTCGCGACGCTGCGCGAGGACGGCGCGATCGCGGCCGCCCCACGCAGGGTCGCTGCGCCCATCGGTCGCCAGGCGTTCGTCGCGCTCGCGTCTCAGCCGACGGGCTCCGGCGCCCGCGCGCTCGTCGCGTGGGAGAACGTCGGGCAGGCCGCTGGCACGTCGCGCGTCGTGCAGCTCGCGACGGTCGGCGTCGACGGCGCAATCTCGAAGGAGCGGACGCGCTTGCTGCTCGACGACACGTGGACGCCGGATCTCGTGGCCGACGGCGACGGCTTCGCCGCGCTCACGATCGCGCCCGCGCACACGCGCGAGCAAGCGGCCGACAACGCGCCCCGCTGGCCGACCGTCGTCCGGCTCGGGGCGGATCTCTCGGTTCGCTGGGCCGAGCCGCTTCGCTTCGTCGGCGTGCGCTCGCCCGACGGCGTGCCCGATCTCGCGTGGTCGTTCACCTGCAACGGCGAGCTCGGGTGCTTCGCGCTCGCTTCCGACGAGGCCGCTCGACGCGTCGTTCACCTCGTCGGCACCACTCCGCGCGAGAGCACGTGGGCCGCGCCCGCGTGGCCCGCCGACGCCGAGCGACCCCCGCGCGTGACCGCGCTCCGGACCATCGTGGAGGGCCCGCGCTTCGCGGCCGCCGCCGTCGCGCCGATGGGTGACTCCGAGCTCTACGCGTGGGTCACCTACTTCCTCGAGGGCACGACCCCGACCGACAAACCGCCGAAGGGCGAGCCCCCGTACGCAGCGACGCTGGGCGCTCGCTTCGTCGGCAAAGACGGGCCTCTCGGCGACGCGGCGTTCCTCTCGCGCCGCGCGTCTTCGCTCGGCAGCGTGTCGATCGCGTCGGTCGCTTCGAAGAAGCCCGAGGCCGTGCTCGCGTGGATCGCGGAGGACGCGAGCGGCCCGCAGGTCTACGTGACGAAGGTCGACGACACCGGCAAGAAGGTCGCGCAGAAGAAGCTCACGGTGGTCGGTCGCGACGGCGCGAAGAGCGACGACGGCGAGGCAAAACCCAAGAAATCGAAGAAGAGCAAGGACGCGCCCGCCGACGAGCCGAGCGCGCCGAGCGCGGGTCGCTTCGGGAGCTGGGCCGCGAGCGCGTCGATCGCGAACTCGCCTGCGCTCGACAGCAAGGCAGGCTCGACCGACGGCTACGTCGTCACGTGGGTCGACACGCGCGACGGCAACGGCGAGCTCTACGCCGCGCGCATCAACCGCGATCTGGAGAAGACCGTGGTCGACAAGCGCATCACCACGAGCAAGGGCGACGCCGCCGAGACCTCGATCGTCGTCCGCAACGGTGAGGCCTTCATCGCGTTCGCCGACGCGCGCGACGGCGCCGCGGCCGACATCTACTTCGCGCACCTCGACGCCTTCAGCCTTCGCGAGATCGACGACGACGGTCGCGTCTACGCGTCGAACGCCAACTCGCGCGCGCCCCGCCTCACGCTCGTCGGTTCGAACAAACTCTTGCTCGCGTGGATCGAGGAGGGCGCCGAGCAGAAGGGCTCGACCTTGCGCATGGCCGAGGTCGACCCGATGGGTCGCCTCGTCGGCTCGCCGCAAATCGTCAATGCACCTGACGGAGGCTCGGTGACCGCGTTCGCGCTCACGTGTGGCGCGTCACTCGACACTTGTCGCGTCGCCCTCTCGTGGGCCACGCGCGCAGGTCTCGTCGAGCTCGGCGCCGCGGCGCTCGACGCGCACGGCGCCGTCACCGAGCTCGTGCGCCTCGGCTCGCTCACCTCGGGTCCGTACGCCGAGCCGCTCTTCGCGTTCGGTGGGCAGAACGGCTCGCTGCTCTATTTCGCCGAGGATCTCGGGGACGCGGGCCGCATCCGACAAGTCGAGCTCAGTTGGTGAAACCCTCCGTGCAGGGTCCCACCGTCGGCGCTGCGTTACCACGCCAGTAGCCTTCTTTCGCGCCCCGCCCGTCGCTGGCCGTCCTCATGTCGCTTCACTCCACCGACGCTCGCCTGCTCCGACGCCCTCGCGGGCCGCTCGTGGTGGCGGGCCTGCCCGCGCTGCTCGGGCTCGGCTTCGGGCTCGTCGGGCTCCTCACTGGCACGTTCGCGCTCGCGGTGCCCGGGTTCATCCTCGCGCCGCTCTCGGTGCTCGCGATCGTCTTCGCCGTCGTCAACAACCGCAGCTCCGACATGGAGCCAGTGCCAGGCGCGCTCACCGCCGATCGGAACGGGCTCTATCGCGACGGCGCGCTCGTCGTTCGACGTGACGCCATCGGCGCGGGGCTCGTGAGCGGCAGCGCCCCCGCCGACGTGCACCTCGTCGGGGCGCGAGGGCAGCGCGACGTCCACGTCCGCACCAAAGATGCCGACGAGGCGAACGCGCTCCTTGCTGCGCTCGAGCTCGACGCGGCCCACGCGACCGCGACCCTCGAGCTCGCGTCGCTCGCCATCACGTGGACCGTGCGCCAGCAGCTCACGCGCCTGGTCGCGCCGTTCTTTGTGAGCCTCGCGTTCCTCTTCGGCTCGATCGTCACGGGCTCACCGCCGCTCGTCGCGCTCGCCGCCGCGTCCGTCTTCGCCTCGATGGCCGTCATCGTCTATTCGCAGACCGCGAAGACGCGGGTCGACATCGGCAGCGACGGCGTCCTCGTGCGCTGGCTCAACGTCACGCGGTTCACGCCCTTCACCAGCGTGCGCGACGTCGGCACCTACAGCGCCGACAGCGGCGGCAAATTCTACGTCGGCGTGGAGCTCGTGCTCGAGTCGGGGGAGACCGAGCGCATCCCGTGCGGACAAGAAGGTTGGACCTCCAACGATCCGGCGCAGATCGTGTCGCGTATCCGCGAGGCCCTCGAGCGACACCGCGCCGGCGAGCAGCCCGCGCCGAACACCGTGCTCGAGCGCGCCGGCCGAGATCACGGAGACTGGCTGCGCGCGCTGCGCGCCCTCGGCGCAGGCGCGAACCTCGATCCGCGCACGGCGCCCGTCGACGTGGCGAATCTCCTCGACGTCGCCGAGGACGCGACCGCCGCCCCGGAGACGCGCGCGGCCGCGGCCGTCGCGGCCGTCTCGAGCTCGGTGACGACGCTCGCGTCCGCGTGCGGCGTGCAGCCGAGACGACCGCGTCGCCGCGGCTGCGGGTGGCCCTTCAGCGCATCGCGAGCGACGCCGCGGACGACGAAGCGATCGCCGAGGCCATGTCCGAGCTCGAGGCCTACGACAGCGCGACCGAGCACTGAGCCCACGCGCTGCCGAGACCGCGCTACGGGTAGATGTTCGAGGCCTGCACTTGGTACGTGGAGCACGTCGGTGCGTCCGCGAACGTGCGGTAGATGCGAACCGTCACGCTGACCTGCCTCGGGGTGGAGTCGGAGCAGCAGCCAGGGCCGCCCGCGTAGCCGTTGTAGTTCTGCTCCCACGCGTCGACCTGGATGCCGGTCTGGGTGTTCGACCCGCCACCGGGCGCGCAGCCAGCGACGTTGGCGCAGTCGACGAGCACATCCATCGAGTACTGCCCACCGGCCGCGCTGACGAGCTCGACCCGCGGGTGGAACGGAGTGCCGACGGCCCCCGCGGCGAAGGTGAAGGTCATGAAGTCCGAGCCGGTGGAGCTCTCGATCACGCCGGTGACCTGCGCGACGGCGCTCTGCGGGACGTTCACCGTCGACGCGTTCGTGCAGATGTTCGCCAGCTGATCGGTGCTGCACTCACAGCCGTTCGCCGGGCCCTTGTCGATGTCGGCGTGGCCCGACTGGCAGTTCGTCACCTGGCAATTCCCCGAGGCGCACGCCCACGTCTGCACGAACACCGCAGTCGGGTTCTGCGACGTGCACGCCGGGGTCGGGTTCATCTCGTCCGTCTGCCCGTTGCAGTTGTCGTCGACCGAGTTGCAGAGCTCGGGCTGTGAGCCCGGCTGCACGGTCGGCTGACAAGAGGAGCTGCCCGTAAGGCACAACGTGGTGCCGGGAGCACATGCGCCTGGCAACCCCGTCGTGCAGGCCTGCCCGTTGAGGATGTTCGGGTCGTCGATCGTGGAGTTGCAGTCGTCGTCGATCGAGTTGCAGGTCTCGGCGATCATGCCGGGCGACGGGTGATCGCAGACGAGCTGGAAGGGCGGGGAGCTCGGACAAGAGTACGTGCCGAACTGGCATAGGCCGCTGAAGCCCGGAGCGGTGCACGACATGCCCACCTGCGTGATGGCGTCGTCGATTTGGCCGTTGCAGTCGTCGTCGAGGCCGTTGCAGCTCTCCGAGAGCTGGCCGGGGAGGACCGACGCCATGCACGTGACGCCGAGGACTCCGCCGCAGACCGTCGTCCCCGTGCCGCAGACGCCGTCGAGACCGGTCAAGCACGCTTGACCAAGTCCGACGAGGTCTTCGTCGGTTTGGCCGTCGCAGTCGTCGTCGAGGCCGTTGCACGACTCGAGGACCTGGTTCGGGGTCGTGGTCGGGTCACACACGATGCCGTTGACCCCGTCGCAGCGGGTCGTGCCCGCGCTGCAAATGCCGGGGAGCGCGGTGTTGCACGGCTGGCCGGCGCCGACGTTGCCGTTGTCTGCGGTGCCGTCGCAGTCGTTGTCCTTGCCGTCGCAGATCTCCTTGACCGGCATGCACATCGAGCCGCCTGCGCCGCCCGTGGTGTCGCCACCGACGCCGCCCTGGCCACCCGCGCCGCCGCCCCCGGATTGCTCGCCGCCGGCGCCGCCACCCCCGGATTGCTGACCGCCAACGCCGCCGTTGCCACCCCCACCATTGCCGCCCGCAATGGTCCCGCCGTTGCCGCTGCCACCGACGGTGCTCCCACCCGCGTGCGAGCCACCCTCTGGAGTGTCGTCGCTGCAGGCCGTCGTCGTGAGCAGCGAGATCGCGCCCACCAGAACCAAACCACGAGGTCCGAAGAGTGTGCGCGTCAGCATGATCCCAAGCAGAAGCCTAACGCGACGGGACTGCAAATACGATGGTGCCGTTACGGGCGGAGGACGACGACGGAGTCGGCTTTGGCGAGGGTGGTCGCGACGCGGCCGTCCAGGAAGCGCACGCTGACCTCGGCTTCGCAGGCCTCACCGAGACCGAAGTGGACGCGAGGGTCGCTCGACCCGAGGTATCCGCCGCCGATGAGGGCTTGCTCGGTGATCGCGCGGCCCGCGACGTTCACCGTGATTTTCGCCCCGGCCGCGCGGAGGCCGACGTCGACGAGGATGCTGTGGCCCGACGAGCCGACGTTCTCGAGCACGAGCGGCGCGGCGCCCGCCGTCGCGACGACGACGTCCACATCGAGATCGCCATCCAGATCACCGAACGCAGCGCCCCGATGGATCCCGAGGTGCGCGAGCGCGTCGTCCTGCGTGGGCTCGACGAAATGGAGGAGGCCGTCGTCGTTCCTGAAGAGCTGGTTCGGGCTGCCGACGAGCTCCTCGTCGAAGACATCGCCGCTGGTTTGGAAGACGTCGAGGTCGCCGTCTCCATCGAAATCCTCGAGGGCGACGGCCCAATTCACCCACGTGGTCGACTCGACGGGCAGAGCCTCGAAGCTGCAGGGCAGGTCGCGTGACGAGGAGCAGCGATAGAGGCGCGTGGGGCGCGCCTTGAAATCCGTCGTCACCATGTCGGTGACGCCGTCGCCGTCGAAGTCCCCGACGTCGACGCCCATCGTGTCGGTGCCGGCTGCGCTGTAGCCGCGATCGAAGCCGACGTCGGTGAACCGCCCCGAGCCGTCGTTGCGATAAAGCCGATCATCGAAGGCAACGCCCATGTCGTTGCCGACGTAGAGATCGAGATCGCCGTCGTCGTCCTCGTCGAAGAAGAGCGCCGCCAGGGTCGGATCAGCCGTGGTCAAACCGCGCGGCCCGGCCTCCTCGACGAAGGTGCCGTCGCCCTGGTTCACGTAGAGCAAGTTGCGCTCGGCGTCGCACGCGAGGGGCTGGAGGTAACAAGCGTCGGGGCAGGTCTCGAGCCCGACGAGACGACCCACGAAGAGGTCGAGGTCGCCGTCGCCGTCGATGTCGCCCGCGGTCGCCGACGTCGAGAAGCCCGCTTCGACCAGGTTCGCCGCAGCGCTCACGTCCGCGAAGCGACCGCCGTCGTTTCGATAGAGGGTGTTCGCGCCGCTCGCGTTGGTTACAAGCAAGTCAGCGTCATCGTCGCCGTCGTAGTCGAACGCCAAGCAACCGATCGCATCTCCCGGGCTGCCTACGCCTGCCTCACCGGTGATGTCGGTGAAGACCGCGCCGTCGTTGCGATAGAGCGCGCTCGAGTGACCTGCGCGATCGGGGAAGAACACGTCGAGATCGTCGTCGCCGTCCGCGTCGAACACGCAGGTGCCCGGACCGCCGACGGTGTCGGTGATGTGGCAAAAGTCGGTCGACATGTGATGCTGGAAGCCGACGCCGAGCTCGGCGGTGCGGTCGACGAACCAGCGCGTTTCGGGCGTGGGCGGCGCGTCACAAGTCGGCCCGGCCCCACCAACGGCGTCGTCCGAGCCGCACGCCAAGAACAAGCTCGACCCGAGCAGCACGACCCACGGCGAGCGAACAGACAACGCCACGAGACCCCCTTCGCTCCCTGAGGAAGCTGGGGAGCCGACCAGCGTCAGCCTAGTACGCCGCTGATCTCTTCGTGAAAAGAGCGAAACGCCGACTCCTCGGGCCAGCGCGGCGCCTTGTCGATGAGCTCGCGGGCCTTCTCGCGCATGCCGTGATCGATGGCCACGATCGCAGCGGCGTAGCGCATCGCCCAGTGAACGAGCGGGCTCTTCTCGCTCGCGGCCTCGAGGCGCGCGACGTCTCCGACGTCGGAGCGATGTTCGAAGGCGCGGACCATCGCCGCGACGGCCTGGCGCAGCGTGCTCACGCGATCCCGGATTTCATCGTTGTTGGGCATCGGGAGCGAGTTCAGCCGCTGCGCGAGCTCGCGCGCTTGTTCGGACTCACCCTCGAAGGTGGAGAGGATGGTGTCGAGGAAGAGCCGATGCTCGAGGGCCGCGTCCCACGCGGGGCCGCGTGCTGCGGTCGCGAGCGCGCGACGAGCGTCCTCGACGCGGCCGTACGCGGCGAAGGCCGTCGCCGTCATCAACGGAGCCATCGTCTCGGCGTGGGGGATGGTGTCGAGGCTGTTCGACCAGTGCGCGAGGATCTCCTCGACGTCGCCGCGTCGAAGCATCCGCACGACCCGCGTCTTCTTCCACCAGCGCCAGCCCAGGTAGGCCGTGGCCGCCGCGAACATGACGAGGCCGATCCACGGGTGTCGGAAGCTCGAACGCACGAGGAGCGCGAACATCGCGGCCGAGCTGACGAAGAGCAACCCACGCACCCACCGCCCACGCGGACGGGGCCGGTCGTCATCGTCGTCGTCGTCGTCGTACATCGACTACCTGATCCGCCACCATGAGGCCGCGAGGGCTGACCTGCAATGCGCGATGCCGCTCTCGGAGTTGCGGACAGCACAAAAGCAAGAAGGGCCTGCCACACCCGCTTCTCGCTACCGTTGCTTCCTTCCGGATCTGGCGGGGTTCACGATGCGCTGTCGGCAGAGCCCACAGGGTTACTGCAACTGCGAGCCGGTTCGTA
This sequence comes from Polyangiaceae bacterium, assembly GCA_046351325.1. GTDB lineage: Bacteria > Myxococcota_A > Polyangia > Polyangiales > Polyangiaceae > Xiheicaenibacterium. The sequence continues at coordinate 838,638 of JAXLYR010000005.1, forward strand.
CCACTCTGACTCGACCCTGTCGAGGATGTTCGCAGGACGCTTGGCTCACGGTGCGAGCAGGGTAGTGTGGGGAGCATGACGCTCGCGCTCGGCGTCCTCGTCTCGGGCTCGGGGACCAACCTCGGCTCGATCCTGCGCGCTGTCGCGGAGGGCCGGCTCGACGCCCGCGTGAAGTTGGTCGTGTCCAACCGACCGACCGCGGGCGGACTCGAGCGCGCTCGAGCGGCCGGTGTCCCCGTCGCGGTCGTCGAGTCGAGGAGCCACGGCTCGCGCGAGGCCTTCGACGGCGCGTTGGTCGAGCGCCTGCGCGACGCCAGCGTCGAGTGGGTCGTGCTCGCGGGCTTCATGCGTGTCGTCACGCCGGTGCTGCTCGACGCCTTCCCCGATCGCGTGATCAACATCCACCCGGCCTTGTTGCCGGCGTTTCCCGGCGTCGACGCGCAGAAGCAAGCGCTCGAGCACGGCGTGAAGGTCACGGGCTGCACCGTGCACTTCGTCGATCGCGGGGTCGATACGGGGCCCATCATCGCGCAGCGGGCGGTCCCGGTCCTCGACGGGGACGATCGCGAGAGCTTGGCCGCGCGCATCTTGGTCGCGGAGCACGAGCTCCTCGTCGCGACGCTCCACGCGATCGCCGAGCGCCGCGTCGTCTTGGAGCCTGCATCGGGCGCGAGCTCCGGCGATCGCCGCAGGCGTGTCCGGCTCCTCGACTCGCGATGAAGCACCACTTCGACGTCATCGTGCTCGGCCGATCGATCGGCGCGCTGGTCGCAGCGGCGCTCCTCGCGCGCCGCGACTTCACGGTGCTCGTGTTGGGTCAGGGCGCGCTCGCCCCGACCTACCGCGTCGACGAGCTTACGCTGCATCGGCGCGCCTTCTCGTTCCTCGGCGCGGAATGTCCGGCGTGGCGGCGCGTGATCATCGAGCTCGCGCAGTCGCAAACGTGGAAGCGTCGCGCGCTCGCGGCCGAGCCGATGCTGCAAGCGATCGCGCCCGGGTTTCGCCTGGACGTGCCCTCCGACGCCGACCTCTTCGCGCGCGAGGTCGAGCGCCAATTCCCTGCACTTCGACGTGTGGTGGAGGATCTCCATCAGCACCTCCGCGAGGTGAACGACGCCGCGGACAGAGCCTTCGAGGCCGACGTGCTCTGGCCGCCCGGGACCTTTTGGGAGCGGCGCGAGACGGCGAAGTGCGCCGCGCAGCTGCCGTACGTCCACGCTGAGCCCGACGCCGATCTGCTCGGTGAGTTCCCGCGCGGCCATTTTTACAGGCAGTTCGTGCGCGCCGCGGTCCTCTACGGGACACACCTCTCGACCACGCCGCCGCCGTTCGCGGCCGCGCGCCTCTTCGGCAGCTCCACGCGCGGCCTCGTGCGACTCGACGGCGGCGAGGCCGAGCTCGAGTCCTTCCTGGTCGAGCGCGTCCGCACGCACGGTGGCCAGTGCAGGCTCGGGGATCGCGCGTCGGCGCTCCACCTCCGGCGCGGGGTCGCGGCCGGTGTCCTCGTCGACGGTGAGGACGATGCGATCGGCTGCGAGTTCGTCCTCACCGATCTCGACGGCGAGTCGCTCGCGAGCCTCGCGGGCGGCCAGGGGATCCACAAGCGAGCGCTGCGTGAGTGGCCTCGCATCACGTCCACGGTGGGTCGGTTCGTGGTGTCGATCGTCGCAAAGACCAAGGGCCTCCCCGAGCCGCTCGGCCCCGAGGTGATGCTCTTCCTCGCGAAGAACCCGTGGCCCACGCGGGCGCGTCCGCCTGCGATTCACCTCCTGCGGTTCGATCAGCCAGGCGAACACACGCTGCTCGTCGCCGAGCTCCTCTTGCCCGACAACGGCGCTGTCCGCGTCGTCGACGCGCGCGAGCTCGTGCTCGACGCGGTCCTCGCAGAGCTCCCGTTCCTCGAGCGACACCTCGTCCTCGTCGACTCACCTCACGACGGCGGACCGATCTGGCGCTTCGTCCCGGGGGCGACCTCGGGCGCACCGCTACGGCGCGTCGAGCTCGATCGCACGACGTTCGGTCTCGCGCCCGTCGAGCCCATGGTTCGACAGCTCGAGGTCGATCCGCCGGGCTACCTCGGCCTCTCCGGCGAGCCGATCCGTGGCCCGATCGAGCGAACGCTGCTCGTCGGGCGGAGCGTGCTGCCAGCGCTCGGTCAGGAGGGCGAGCTCCTCGCGGCTTGGGGGGCCGCGCGGCTCGTCACCAAGGCCGATCGGCGCAAGACGGTGCTCCGGCGCGACATGTGGACGAAGCTCGAGTTCGGCTGAGCAATGACCCCGAACAACTCCGCGTGACGGCGTTCGTTCTGCAGGTCCGTTGCACCGCTCGCCTCCACCCATCTATCGTCGTGAGCGACGCATGGGTCGCAACGCCCTCCTCAGTGGTGCGCTCGTCCTCGCCTTGCTCGGCTCGATCCCGTTGGTCGCCGCGGGCGGGCCGTTAGGCACGCCTCGCACAGGCGGTACGTCGGCGACGGCTTCATCCTCGTCGAGCGCGCCGAAGAGCTCGTCGTCCGCGCTCGGCCGACCGCAGACGTCGTCCTCGAGCTCGGCGTCGGCCAAGCCCTCGGCCTCGGCGTCGGCCAAGCCCTCGAGCTCGGCCTCGGCGAAGCCCTCGAGCTCCACGACGGCGAAGCCGACGAGCTCGGCGTCATCGTCCGCGAGCGCGCCGACCTCGGCGTCCGCCGAGCCTCCGCAGACGCCGCCACCCGCGGTCAACGCGAGCCCGTTCGAGCTGCCCATCGCGGTGCTCACGATCCAGACGCTGGACGCCTTCGACCAGGCCGAGGCTCTCAGCGCCGCGCTCCGCCGCATCGTCGAAGAGGCGCCGGGCTGGAGCTACCAGGTGCTCGATCAGGAGTACGCGCTCCTCGTGCTCACCGCGAGCCTCGCGTGCGACGACAAACCCGACGCCGCGTGCGAGGAGAAGATCGCCGAGGAAATCCACGTCGATCGCTACATCTGGGGCACGATGGAGAAGGACGGGAGCGAGGTCGTCGGCGAGCTCCACCTGTGGACCCGCGGCCAGGGTTCGAAGATGGCGAAGTTCCGCTACTCCGACAACCTCACGACCTCCGCAGACGAGACCTTGCTCGAGATCGCGCGGCAGAAGTTTGCGGAGATCGGCGGCGGCCCACCCGAGAGCAAGCTCACGATCCAAGCGGGCAAGGTCTCGGGCAAGGTCTTCTTGGACGGCAAAGAAGCGGGCGAGTTGAAGGACGGCGTCGCATCGCTCTCCGTCACGCCGGGGCCCCACAAGATCCGCATCGAAGCGCCCGGCTACCAAACGATGGAGGGCTCGGTCGAGATTCGACCTCGGCAGGAGGGCTCCCTCACGCTCACGCCGTCGTTCGCCGAAGCGGGCCCCGACGTTCAGAAGATCCTCGGGGGCACGGCGATCGGTCTCGCGGTCGCTGCCGCGGGCGTCGGCGTCTTCGGCGGCGTGCGCGTCCTCATGGTGAACAGCGATCTCGACGTGTACAAAAACAACACGCCGGGGAACTCCAAGCCCGTGTTCGAGGGGGACGGCTGTGAGCGCTCTGACAACGGTGCATACCCCAACATGATCGGCGGCACCGAAGAGGAGCGTGCGTACGCGATGAGCCTCTGCGACGACGGCGCGCTCGCGCAGACCCTCCAGTTCGTGTTCTGGCCGATCTCGGCTGCGTTCGGGGTGGCAGGCACCGTGCTGCTCGCGACCGCCGATTGGAGCGACAAGAAATCGCAGGCCGCGTCGCTCCCGTTCGTGATCATCCCCTCCGTGGGGCCCTCGGGCGGCGGCGCCGTCGTCGCGGGGCGGTTCTAGCCTGCGCGTCATCGCCGGTCGCCTCGGCGGACGACGGCTTCGCGCGCCAGGTGGGCAGGGGACGCGACCCACCGCGGATCGCGTGCGCGAGTCGCTCTTCTCGATCTTGGGAGCAGTCGACGGCGAGCGCGTGCTCGATCTCTTCGCGGGCACCGGCGCGCTCGGGATCGAGGCGCTCTCGCGCGGCGCCCTCAGCGTGACCTTCGTGGAGAGCGCGCGGCCCGCGCTCGCGGTCCTTCGCGAGAACCTGCGCGATCTCGCGCTCGAGAGCCCTCAGGCGATCGTGCTCGCGACTCCGGTCGAGCGGTCGATGCGGCGCGATCGCTTGGGTGAGCACGCGTTCGAGCTCGTGTTGGCCGACCCCCCCTACGCGACGCTGGAGGTCGCGGTGCACGCGCTCGAGAAGCTCGCCGCCGACGAGCTCGTCGCCGCGAGCGCCCGCGCCGCGCTCGAACACGACGCCCGCGACGAGCCCACCTGCGAGGGCTGGAGCCTCGTCGACCGCCGATCCTACGGGACCGCGGCGGTGTCGTTCTTCGACCGCGCGTCGCGCTGATCGTTTGGGGTCAAATGGTTTGGGGTCAAAGGGATTTCGCGCAGCGGAACCCGACGGCTGGCGAGCGGAGCTCGGGGTCGACCGCGTCGCGGTGCGTGACGACGACCTTGCCGAGCTTCGGCCCCTCGGTGAAGCGCAGGCCGAGGAAGCTGCCGCCGCGGATCACGCGCTTCGTGCCGGTCTCGGGGCCGGTGGGGTTCACGCGCTCTTCGGCGGGGTACTGCGCGTAGAAGTCAGCGACCCACTCCGCGACGTTGCCGACGAGGTCGACGACCTTGGTCGTGGTCGCGCCGTTCGGGAACGAGCCGACGGGCGCGGTCCCGTCGAAGCCGTCGGCGCTGCCGTCGAGGTTCGCGAGGGTCGTGATCGCGCCGGCCGCGTTCCACGGCAGGCCGTCGACGCCGCGGCCCGCGGCGATCTCCCACTCGGCCTCGGTCGGTAGGCGCATGCCGCGGTCGGCGCAGAAGCCCTGAGCTTCGGGCTGCGTGACGCAGTTCATCGGGTGGGTCGCGCGATCAGCTGCGTCGAAGTTGCAGCGCGCGGCGTCGCTGCTCGCGGGTGATGGCTTGTCGCAGTGGCCCGCGTCGACGCAGGCTCGGTAGGCCTTCACCGTGACCTCGGTCAGATCGAGACAGAACGAGTCCACGAAGGCGTGGTGACGGGGCCCGTCCTCCACGTCTTTGGGGTCGGCGCATCCGACGAGGAATTTACCGCCGCCGACGACGACGCTGCCCGGCGGACACGGGTCGTCGCTGGTCGAAGTGGATGTCGGCGCGCTCGCGGACGTCACGACGACCCGCGGGGTCGACGCGACCGAAGACGGCGTGCTCGAAGCGGAAGCGGACGCGGACGCGGACGCGGAGCTCTTCTTCGAAAGCTTGATGCCTGCCACGACCGCGGCGCTCACGATGAGCAGCAGCCCCCCCGCGAACGCCACCGTGATGATGGGGTTGCGACGCTTGCGCGGGACGGGCGCGGGGAACGTCGAGGCGAGCGCAGTCGACATCGGCGGTGGTGCGCTCGCTTGCTTCGCCGCCGTTCGCGACGGCCCGCTCAGCGGAAAGCCAGCCGCGCGCGGATCGAGCGCGCCGAGGAGCGCCGCCCAGAAGAGCCCCATGTCGGGGTAGCGATGCGACGGCTGCACTGCGAGCGCGCGCTCGAACACAGCCTCGACCTCGTCGGAGACCACGTGTTTGAGCGTGCGCGGCGTCGGCCTGCGATCCTCGTCGCAGCTCTGCCGCGCGAGCTCCATGTAGTCGTCGCCCTCGAACGCGCGTCGGCCGCCTTGCATGACCTCGAGGATCACGAGCGCCATCGCGAAGACATCGGTCCAAGGACCCGTCTCGCCGTAGGTGCGGCTGAACTGCTCCGGCGCGCCGTAATGGGGCGTGAACGCAGTCGGTAGCGTGCCTGTCTGGTGCAGCCCCGAGATGCGGCGCTGCATGACCTTCGCGATGCCGAAGTCGAGCAGCTTGATCCGCACACCTGCGGCCGCGCTCGTCGAGGGCGAGCCCGGCAGCCCCGCAGGATCCGCGACGACGAAGAGGTTCTCGGGCTTCACGTCGCGGTGAGCGACGTTCTGCTCGTGCGCGATCGCGAGCGCGCCCGCGATCGGTTCGAGCATCTGCACGGCCTCGACCAGCGGGCGTGGAGGCTTGCGAGCGTTGGTCTCGGCGACGAGCATTTCGTCGAGCGTGCGGCCCTCGAGCCACTCGAGCACGAGGTAGGGCAGGGGCGGTTCGCCGGGCCGCTCGAGCACGCCGAGATCGCGAGGCTGAACGATGGCGCTCGTGCGCGTCGAGAGCTCGGCGACGAGGCGACCCTCGCGGACGAACTCTTCCATGATCAGGGGGCGATCGGCCTCGGAGGCCTGCGCCATCACCACGAGGAACTTGATCGCGACGGGGACGCCCGCGCTCACGTGCTCTCCGCGATAGACGATCGCGGCGCCACCCTCGCCGACCGCTGCGCCCACCGCGTAGCGTCCCTGGATGACGGTGCCGGTCAGACCGAGCGGGTCACGGGTTCGAGCTGCCATTCGCCTGGGACCGCGCGTCGCGCGGGCGAGAGAAGATACGCCCGCCGAAGCAAGCCGGTTGCGAATTCGGCCGCCGAGCGCCCGCGTTTCAGCGCGTTTCGAGCCGGCGCGCCGCGGCGTTTCAGGGCGTTTCCGGATCGGGCTGATCCCTCGATAAATGCGCGCTTCTCGAACGGCACGAGCCTCGCTTCGTGGGGGGTCATGTTGTTTCGCCAGCTGTTCGACGCCGAGACCTCGACGTTCACATACCTCGTCGGGGACGAGGTCACCCGCACTGCCCTGCTGATCGATCCCGTGCTCGAACAGGTCGAGCGCGACGTGGCGCTGCTCGCGCAGCTCGGCCTGAGCCTCGCGCACGTGCTCGACACGCACACCCACGCCGACCACGTTACGGCCGCGGGGGTTCTTCGAGCGCGCACCGGCGCGGAGACCGTGTGCGGCGTCGCCGGGGCGACCTGTGCGGATCGCCGCGTCCAAACAGGGGACGTGATCGAGCTCGGCGCCCTCGCGATCGAGGTCCTCTCGACGCCGGGCCACACGGACGACAGCGTGTCCTATCGCGTCGCCGATCGCGTCTTCACGGGCGACGCGCTCCTCGTTCGCGCAGCCGGGCGCACCGACTTCCAGAACGGCGACCCGGGCAAGCTCTATGACTCGATCACAGGCGCGCTCTTCACGCTGCCGGACGCGACGCTCGTCTACCCGGGCCACGACTACCGCGGTCACACGGTGACCACGATCGGCGAGGAGAAGCAGTTCAACGCGCGCATCGCAGGGCGCTCGCGCGACGAGTTCATCGCGGTGATGAACTCGCTGAACCTCCCCGAGCCGAAGCGCATGAAGGTCGCGGTCCCCGCGAACCGCGCCTGCGGGCTGGTCCAATGAGCGCGCTCGCGGCGACGGCGATCCTCGCGCTGTTCGTCGGCGTGTCGCTCGGTCTGCTCGGTGGCGGCGGCTCGATCCTCGCCGTCCCCGTGCTGGTCTACGTCGGTGGGCTCGGCCCGCGTGACGCCATCGCGGCGTCGCTCGTGGTCGTCGGTTCGAGCAGCGCGACCGCAGCGCTCTTGCACGGGCGCGCCGGCGCGGTCGACGTGCGCGCGGGCCTCTCACTCGGGCTCTCGTCGATGCTCGGCGCGTACGTCGGTGGTCGCGTCGCTCGACACCTGCCAGCGGGCCTGCTCCTCGCGGCCTTCACCGTGATGATGATCGTGACCGCGCTCGCGATGCTGCGTCCTCGCAAGACCGGTCCGATCGAAGACGCGTCGCCCCGTCCAGCGAAGCTCACCGAGCGCGCGCGGCTCGCCGCGATCGGCCTCGTCATGGGCGCGATCACCGGCCTCGTGGGCGCGGGCGGTGGCTTCGTCATCGTGCCCGCGCTCGTGCTCTTCGCGAAGCTCCCCATGCGCCGCGCGATCGGCACGTCGCTCTTCGTCATCACCCTGAACTCGGCCGCGGGCTTCGCGGGCGCCGTCGGCGCGGCGACCGTGCCGTGGACGCTCGTCGCGATCACGGCGCTCGTCGCGAGCCTCGGCAGCGTCGTCGGCGTGGTCCTCTCCCGGCGAATCTCACCGGCCAACCTGCGCACCGCGTTCGGCGTCTTCGTCCTCGCGCTCAGCGCGATCGTCGTCGCGCGACAGGGCCGCGAGCTCCACACGATCGGGCAGCTCTTGCTCGGGTCGGCCATCCTCGTCGGCGGCGGCCTCGCGCTCGGCACCTCCCTGCTGCGACGGCGCCGCGCGCGTATGCTCCGCGTCGATGGCCTCGAAGCGAGCCGCACCTACCGCCCAGCAAGCGTCACGCGCTGAAGGCCGCTTGCGTCCCGAGCGCGGCGCGCACCCACGAGGCGAGACCGCGGCCCGCACGGCCGTGCGCGGCGCTCTCGAGCTCACCGCCGGAGCGGCCCTCGTGCTCGACGACGAGCTGCGCGTCGTCGAGGTCACGCCCTCCGCCGAGGCCTTGCTCGGCTTGCCGATCCCGCTCGGCGCGCGCGCCCCCGACGTGATCTGCGGCGCCGATCCCGATCGACCGTTCGCGCTCGCGCTCGCGGCGGGCCAACCCGCGGAGGGCCTCGTCGCCGCGCCTGGTGATCCGGCTCGCCACGTGCGTCTCCGCGCCATGTCTCTCGGGCCGAAGCAAGGGTGGCTCCTCGTCGGCCGCGCCGACTCGACGCCGTTCGGCGCCGCGGACGAGCCCGTCCTCTTCCACGGCATGTGGACGCGCGACGTCCGGATGAAGCAACTCTTCCGCCTCATCGAGAAGGTCGGGCCCCAGGATTTCACCGTGCTCGTGCGCGGAGAGACGGGCGCCGGCAAAGAGCTCGTCGCGTCCGCGCTGCACGCGGTCTCGAGCCGGCGCGCCGGCCCGTTCCGCGCGATCAACTGCGCAGCTCTCCCTGCGAATTTGCTCGAAAGCGAGCTCTTCGGGCACGTGCGCGGCGCGTACACCGGCGCGACTCAGGACGTGCCCGGTCACGTGCAGCTCGCGCATCGAGGCACGCTCTTCCTCGACGAGGTCGCCGAGCTCCCGCTCGAGCTGCAAGCGAAGCTGCTCCGCGTGATCGAGACGGGGCAGGTCCTGCCCGTCGGCGCGCGCGAGGCCGTCCCCGTCGACGTGCGCTTCGTGTCCGCGACGCACCGATCGCTCCGTCAGGCCGTCGAAGCCGGGCGATTTCGCGCGGACCTGATGTTTCGCCTGCGCGTGATCCCGCTCTTTCTGCCGCCGCTCCGGGAGCGACCGAACGACGTCGCGCTCCTCGTGGAGAAGCTCCTCGCCGATCTTCATCGTCGAGGCCTTCGACGGATTGCTCGCGTCTCGGAGGGAGCGCTGCGCGCGCTCGAGGCCTACCCCTGGCCTGGCAACATCCGCGAGCTCCGCAACGTCCTCACCTACGCGTACGCCGTCGGCGACGGAGACGTCCTCGACCTCGCGGACTTGCCCACCGAGGTCAGCGGGACCGAGGGCGCCGCTCTCGGTGACGTGCTCGTGAGCCCCGCGGTCTCTTCACCCGCGCCCGTCGTCGACGACGAATCGAAGCGAATCAGCGACGCGCTCCGTCGAGCCTCGGGCAGCCGCGACCGCGCGGCGAAGCTCCTCGGGATGAGCCGCGTGACGCTCTGGCGGCGCATGCGAGAGCTCGGACTCGAGCGACGCGAGGGAGAACCTCGCGATCCAAAAAGCAAGGGCTAGCTGTGCCGAAGGTGGGAGTCGAACCCACAAGCCCGTAAGGACAGCGGATTTTGAATCCGCCGCGTTTGCCATTCCGCCACTTCGGCTGACCGAGAGGTCTTGTAGCAGAAGGCCACGGCCTTGGATCAAGGACGTTGCTCGGCGCACCCTCGGCCGCGCTGGGAGGCTCGGCGATGACCCGTGACGAACGCAGCCCGAGCCGATAGCAATCGTTCATGAGCTTGACCTTCGACTACGACCTCGTCGTCCTGGGTTCGGGGCCCGCGGGTCAGCGCGCAGCGATTCAAGCGGCGAAGCTCGGCAAGCGCGTAGCCGTCGTCGAGAAGCAGACCTCGGTCGGGGGCGCGTGCATCAACGTCGGCACCATCCCGAGCAAGACGCTGCGCGAGGCCGTGCTCCACCTCTCGGGCTGGCGCGAGAAGGCCCTCTACGGCGCGAGCTACACCGTCAAGCAGCACATCACGCTCGGCGATCTGCTCTTCCGCACCGACCACGTGATGCGCCACGAGCACGACGTCACGCGCCACCAGCTCGCGCGCAACGGCATCGAGACCATCCACGCGCGCGGCTCGCTCGTCGATCCGCACACGGTCCGCCTCGACTTCGTGGCGCAGTCCGGTCAGCGCGACGTGCGCACGCGCTTCATCGTCGTCGCGACCGGCACGCACGCGACGCGCTCGCCGCACATCCCCTTCGACGGCCGCTGCCTCTTCACCTCGGACGATCTGCTCTCGCTCGATCGGTTGCCGCGCACGCTCGCGGTCATCGGCGGCGGCGTGATCGGCTGCGAGTACGCGGCGATCCTCGCGGCGCTCGGCGTGCGCGTGACGCTCATCGACAAGCAGACGCGGCTGCTCGGCTTCGTCGACGAGGAGATCGCCGACGCGCTCACCTACCACATGCGTCAGAACCGCGTGAACATGCGCCTCGGCGAGGCCGTGAAGACCGTCGAGCCCTTCGAAGACGAGCGCGGTGAGGCCGTGCGCATCGTGCTCGAGAGCGGCAAACACATCGTCACCGAGAAGGCCCTCTACGCCATCGGTCGCACGGGAAACACCGCCGATCTCAAGCTCGACGCGGCCGGGCTCGAGGCCGACAGCCGCGGCCGACTCAAGGTGAACGAGCACTTCCAGACCGCGGTGCCGCACATCTACGCGGTCGGTGATCTCATCGGCTTCCCCGCGCTCGCGTCGGTCTCGATGGAGCAAGGTCGGCTCGCCGCCTGCCACGCGTTCGGCATCGACGCGAAGGCCGTCCCCGCGCTCTTTCCCTACGGGATCTACACGATCCCCGAGATCAGCATGGTCGGCCCGACCGAAGACGAGCTCACCAAGCAGGGCATCCCGTACGAGGTCGGCAAGGCTCACTACAAGGAGATCGCGCGCGGCCAAATCATGGGCGACACGACCGGCGTGCTGAAGCTCATCTTCCACCTCGAGACGCACGCGCTGCTCGCCGTCCACATCCTGGGCGAGGGCGCGAGCGAGCTCATCCACATCGGCCAGGCCGTGCTCGCGTTCGGCGGTAAGGTCGAGTACTTCGTTAATACAGTGTTCAACTATCCGACGCTCGCCGAGTGCTACAAGACGGCGGCGTTCGACGGCCTCAACCGCCTGCGCGGCTGAACGGAGACGAATGCGCTCGCTCCAGCATTTCACCCCGAACCGCGACGGCTGGCACCTCGCCCTGCAGCAGAGCTGGGCCGACGACGCGCTCCGCCCCGACAGCTACCCCGTGCTCATCGTGCCGGGCTACGGGATGAACTCGTTCATCTTCGGGTATCACCCGCGCGGCACGTCGCTCGAGAGCGCGCTCGTCGACGGCGGCCTCGAGGTCTGGCGCGTCGATCTCCGCGCCCAAGGGGAGAGCCGCTCGATCGGCGGCACGGACGAATACGGCCTCACCGATCTCGCGGTCACCGACCTCGGCGCCGCGATCGACGCCGTCCTCGAGCGCACGCGGACGCGCGCCCGCAAGGTCGCGATCATCGGCGCGTCGCTCGGCGGCTCGCTCATGTTCGGTCACGCGGCGCTCGTCCAAAACCACAAGATCGGCCTCATGGTCGCGGTCGGCGCGCCGGTCCGCTGGGTCAAGATCAACCCGCTCCTGCGCATCGCGTTCGGCAGCCCCACGCTCGCCGGGCTCGTTCGCTTCAAGGGCACGCGACAGCTCGCCGGCGCGGCGCTTCCCTACGTTTTGCGTCACACGCCCTGGCTGCTCTCCATCTACATGAACCCGCGCTACGTCGATCAGAGCGCGCTCGAGCAGCTCGTGCAGACCGTCGAGGACCCGAACCGCCACGTGAACCGCGAGATCGCCCAGTGGATCCGCGACGGCGATCTCGTCATGCGCGGGGTGAACGTCGCGCGCAGCCTCAAGCAGGTCACGCAGCCGCTGCTCTCGATCGTCGCGCGCGCCGACGGCATCGTCCCGCCCGAGACCGCGGGCTTCGCCCACACCGAGGTCGCGTCCGCCGATCGTCAGCTCGTCGAGGTCGGCCACGAGGATCTGCGCCTCGCGCACGCCGACATGTTCATCAGCGATCACGCGCTCGCGCAGGTCTTCGCGCCGATCCGCGACTTCATCGTCGCGCGCCCGATCTGACGCTCACTCCTCGGGGGCTTGCTGCGCCTCGGCCCACGCGAGCAGCTTCCCGAGCGCGCCGCGCAGGGCCTTCATTTCCTCCGAACCAATCTCTTTGCGCGCGGCGTTCTCGAGCTCCATCAGCTCGCCGAGCCCGACGAGCAGGCCCTTCTTACCGCGCTTGCTGAACCGCACGAGCTTCGCTCGGCCGTCGGCCGGGTCCGGGATGCGCTCGATCACACCGAGCTCTTCGAGCTCGTCGATGAGCGGCGTGACCGCTTGCTTCGTCACGCCGAGCGCGCGCGCGAGCTCGGTGACGCGCGTGCCCTCGAACGACAGGTGCGGCAGGAGCGCCGTGTGCGAGGTCCGCAGGCTCTCGATGCCGCTCACCTCGCGCAGTCGCGCGATGGCGATCTCGTTGACGAGGCGCGACACCTTGAAAAGAACCTGAAAGGTGCTCGCGTTCTTCTGCCGCTCGATCTTGGCGACGTCGGCGTGGGTCTCTTTCATCGCCCTCTCTTTGTCGCGTTTGCCGGGTCGCCGTCAATCGAACTGAACTATTTTTATTTGGGCAGAGATGGACCCTCCAGCGCGAGCCCGTGAGGGCAGCGCACCTCCCGCCCTGCGCGGCGCGCGCGCTACCATCTCGAGATGGTTCACCCGCTTGCCCATCGCATCCTCGCCGCGATCGCCGCGGTCTCCGCCACCACGGTCGTCGCTTGCGGCGCGAGCTCGACGAAGAGCGGGGGCGGCGACGACGGCCCGTGGGCCGACAAACTCCAGTCGAACGACCGCGAGACCCAGATGTCGCGGCAGTGTTGGACGAAGGCCCAGCTCGCGCCGAGCGCGCCCGATCCCAAGACCGAGACCTGCCCCGAGATCGCGAAGCTCTACGACCTCGGGCTCGCGCACCGCTCGCAGCCCACCGATCCCGCGGGTGGCGCGATCGTCGAGGGCCCGACCGAGTGGAAGGGCGACTGCTGTTACCTCGAGACGCACTGGCACACCGGCCGGCCTTTCCCGGTCGCAGGCGAGGTCCGTCGCGCCCCCCTCGTGGCGAGCGCGTCGGGCTGCGACGCTGCGAGCGCCGCGCTCGCGTGGGCCGAGGACGGGCGCTCCGAGCACGCGTCGGTCGCGTCGTTCGCGCGCTTCGCGCTCGAGCTGCTCGAGCTCGGCGCGCCGCTCGAGCTCGTCGCCGACGCACACCGCGCCGCGCTCGACGAGGTCGGCCACGCGCAGGCCTGCTTCGAGATCGCGACCTCGCTCGGCGCGGGCCCGCTCAGGCCGGGGCCGCTCGCGATCGGTGCGGCGTCGCCCGGCACCGAGCTCAACCTCGTGCGCGCCGTGCGCGCGGCCTTCGAAGAGGGCTGCGTGGCCGAGACCACCGCGGTGCTCCTCGCCGAGGCTCCGCTCGAGCGCGCCCGAGACCCACGCGTGATCGCGGCCCTCGAGCGCATCACCGAGGAAGAGGCCGCGCACGCGACGCTCGCGTTCCGCTTCGTTGCGTGGGCCGTCGCGACGGGCGGCGCTCCCGTGCGCGCCGCGATCAGGGACACGCTCGCGCTGGCGAGGCTCTCTCTCGACACGAAAACCCTGCAAAATACCGACGATCGAGCGGACGTTGAGCTCGGTCGACTCACCGCCGAGGACGTCTCACGCGTCCGCCGCGAGGCCTTCGATCGGGTGCTCGAGCCGACGACGCGCGCGCTCCTCGACGTCGGGGTTTGACCCAGCGGGCGGGCCTCGTGTCCCATGAAAGGAGCGCTCGCGTCGGCCCGATCGGCCGCGCTCGCGCAAGGAGGTCCGCTCGATGAACTTGGCGTCCTGGTCGCTCTTCGGTCTCGTCGCGATCCCGCTCACGCTCGGCGCCTGCAAGCGCGACACGGACACCGACACGAACCCCACGCCCGACCCCGAGCCGACGGCCGAGCAGGTCGCGGCCGCCGACGACGGCTCCGATGGTGCTGACGCTGTTCAAGCTTACCTCGGCTTCACAGACCAGCTCTTCAACTACGACCCCGACCTCGACGCGACGGGGACGGCGCAGGGCAACGCGGACAAGATCCGCAGCAACGTCGAGGCCGGCGCCACGTGCGTCACGGTGACGAGCCCCGCGCAGGGTACGGTCGACTTCGACTTCGGCGCGGGCTGCACCTTCGGCGCCTACGAGGTCTCGGGCGCGCTCTCGGTCGTCGTCGCGATCGACAACACCGACCCCAACGCTCGCAAGATCACCGTCGGTCTCGAGATGACTGCGCTCACCATCAACGGCCTCACCATCGACGGCGCCGCGTCGTTCACGACGTCGAACGGCTTCAAGCTCGACGTCGTGCTCGATCTCGAGACCGCGACGAAGCGCGTCGCGACGCAGCTCACGGTCACGGGCGCAGCGGGCTCGTTCACGATCGACGGCACCGCGACCCGAGAAGAGGGCAGCGACACGATCGCGCTTACCTATGACGGCGTCAAAGTCGAGAAGGCCGCGTGCTGGCCGAGCGACGGCACGGTCCAGGTCGACACGGGCGCCGTCAGCGAGACCCTCGCGTTCGACGCCGACACCGCGACGACCGGTCAAGCGACGCTCACGTTCGCCGCGGGCAACAAGGACGTCTCGACCTGCTACGCGCTCCCCGATCACGGCGAGTGCGTCGCGACGCCCTGCCCCTGAGGCTGCTTGACTTTCGGCCGCGCGCGGATCGTGCGAAACCTCTCGCCATGTTCTCGATTCGCTCGTGGAGCCTCGCTGCTGGGCTGACGTTCGCGGTCGGCTGCGCGTCGTCGCAGCAGGGCACCTCCGAGCAGAGCGCGACGGCGACGAGCCGACCGACCGCGACGACCGCGCAGTCCGCGGCCGTCGATCCGCAGACGATGAAGACCGAGTGCGAGACGCTGATCGGCAGCATCAACGCCGGGATCGCGCACGTCGGGCAGATGGAGCAGTCGGCGACGTCGAGCGGGCAGGATCAGTTCGCGACGACGGCGTCCGCGCTCGACAGCGTCGCGCGCGCGATCGAGGAGCGCAGCTTCTATTCGTCGGACCTCCAACGACTCGGTGGCTTTTACGTCGGTATAGCGAAAGCGCAGGCTTCGACCCTGCGCGAGATGAGCGCCGCCTCTGCGAAGGGGGACACCGCCGCCATGAACAAGGCGCTGACGAACTTCGAGGCGCTCGGCCAACAAGAGGACATCGTGGTCGAGGAGCTCAACCAGAAGTGCGGGCCCTACACCGCGCAGGCCGCGCCGACCGCGAGCGCGCCCAGCAAATAGCTCGGCCGATAACTCCGGTAGCGCGCGGCGAGGGAGCGGACTAGTACGCCGCCCCCATGAGCCGCATCTATCGACAGCTCCCGCCGAAGGGCACAGCCATCGGCATCGCGTTCTCGGGCGGGCTCGACACCCGCTGCGCCGTCGCTTGGCTCGCCGAGCAGGGCATGGCGGTCCACGCGTACACCGCCGATCTCGCGCAGCCCGACGAGAAGAGCCCGGCCGACATCCCGCCGATCGCGCTCGAGCACGGCGCGGTCGCGGCGCAGCTCATCGACTGTCGCGACGCCATCGCCACCGAGGGCCTCGTCGCGATCCAGTGCGGCGCGTTCCACCTCGGGACCGCGGGGCTCAAGTACTTCAACACCACGCCGCTCGGCCGCGCCGTCACCGGCACCGCGATTGCGCGCGCGATGAAGGCCGACGGCGTGCACGTCTTCGGCGACGGCAGCACCCACAAGGGCAACGACATCCAGCGCTTCTTTCGCTACGGGCTCTTGGTCGACCCCGCGCTGCACGTCTACAAGCCGTGGCTCGATCACGCGTTCGTCTCGGCGTTCGGCGGTCGCAAGGAGATGAGCGAGTACCTCGTGCGGCGCGGCATGCCGTACAAGGTCGGCGCGGAGAAGGCCTACAGCACCGACGCCAACATGCTCGGCGCGACCCACGAGGCGAAGGACCTCGAGCACCTCGACGTGAGCATGCGCATCGTCGAGCCGATCATGGGCGTCGCTCATTACAAGCGCGACGTCGCGATCGAGCCCGAAGAGACCAGCGTCGAGTTCGTCCGCGGCGTGCCCGTCGCGATCGGCGGCCAGCGCGTCGCGACCGTCTTCGAGGCGATGGCGCTCGCGAACAAGGTCGGCGGTCGACACGGCCTCGGCATGAGCGACCAGATCGAGAACCGCGTCATCGACGCGAAGAGCCGCGGCATCTACGAGGCGCCGGGCATGGCGCTCCTGCACATCGCTTACGAGCGGCTGCTCTCCGCGATCCACAACGAAGCGACGACCGATCAGTACACGACGCTCGGTCGTCGGCTCGGTCGCTTGCTCTACGAGGGCAAGTGGTACGACCCCGAGGCTTGGATGTTGAAGGACGCGCTCGTTCGCTGGGTCGCGCCCACGATCACCGGTCGCGTCGACCTCGAGCTCCGCCGCGGCAACGACTACACCGTCCTCGCGACCGTCGCTGAACACATGGCTTACGGTCCGCACAAGCTCTCGATGGAGAAGGTCGAAGACGCGCCGTTCACCCCCGAGGATCGGATCGGCGCGCTCGAGCTGCAGACGCTCGCGGTCTCGGACAATCGAGCGCATCTCGCGGCCCATCTCTCGGCCGGCACGCGTGACCTGACGTCTTCCGGAACGTCGCTGGCGGGCCTGCTCGGGGCCGCGGAAGATAAGAAGAATTAAGACCCTAGGAGTGGGAGCACCCGGTCTTCTGCGCTAGCCTCAAGCGCACCCGGAGGTTCCATGCGGACGGGTTATTTGCTGCCTTTCTTGGCAGGCGCGGCGCTCGCAGCGCCTGCCTGTGTGGGTTCGATCGGCGACCCCATCGACACGACCGACACGACCGAGGCTCCCATTTGCACGGGCGACAAGCCCATGCCTGGCGCCTCGCCGATGCGTCGGTTGACGAAGTTCGAATACAACAACGCGGTCCGCGACCTCTTAGGCGACACGACCGAGCCCGCGCGTGAGTTCCCCGCCGAGGAAGAGGCCCTCGGCTTCTCGAACAACGCGTTCGCGCTGACGGTCTCCCCGACGCTCGCCGACAAATACATGAAGGTCGCCGAGGACGTCGCGCGCCGCGCGACCAACGACGTCCAGGGGCTCACGGGTTGCTCCGAGAAGAGCCCCATGCTCCTCGAGGGCTGCGTCCGCTCGTTCATCGCGAGCTTCGGTCGGCGCGCCTATCGTCGGCCGCTCGCTCAAGAGGAGGTCGACCAGCTCTTCGACGTCTACCTCGCGGCGCAGAAGATCTACGAGCCGACGCCCGACGTGCCGAGCGACGAGTCACCCTACCGCGAGGGCGTCGCGATGGTCCTCGAGGCGATCCTCCAATCGCCGGATTTTCTCTACCGCGTGGAGCTCGGCGAGGGGCTCTCGGCCGACGTCGCCAGCGGCGCTGCCGTGCCGCTCACCTCCTTGGAGATGGCGTCCCGCCTCTCGTTCTTCATCTGGGGCTCGGTCCCGGACGAGGATCTCCTCACCGCCGCGGAGTCGGGCCAGCTCACCACCAAAGAGCAGGTCGAGGCCCAAGCGCGTCGCATGCTCGACTCGCCGAAGGCGCGCGACGTGGTCGCTCAGTTCCACCAGCAGTGGCTCGACTACGACCGCATCAACAACGTGACGAAGGACACGGAGCTCTACCCGGAGTGGTCGCCGGCGCTCGGTCTGCTCATGCAAGAGGAGATGCGAGCCTTCGTCGAGCACGTGGTCTTCGACGAGCACGGTGATCTCACGACGCTGCTCACCGCGGACTATTCGTACGCGGACTCGAACCTCGCTCGGTTTTACGGCGTTAAAAATATCCCGCCCGACGACGGCTCGTTCCAGCGGATCGACTTCCCCGCCGGCCAGCACGCGGGCATCCTCTCGATGGGCGCGATCCTCGCGTACTACGCGCACACCAACCAGACGAGTCCCGTGCACCGCGGCAAGGTCGTGCGCGAGATGTTGTTCTGCGACACGCTCTCGCCGCCGCCGGCCAACATCTCCTTCGAGCTGCCGCAGCCCGACCCCAACGCCACGACCCGCGAGCGCTTCGCCCAACACTCGCAGGATCCGAGCTGCAAGGGCTGTCACGTCCTCATGGATCCGATCGGGTTCGGCTTCGAGAACTTCGACACGCTCGGTCGCTTCCGCAGCGAGGAGAACGGCAAGCCGATCGACTCGTCAGGGGAGCTGACGGACACCGACGTCGACGGCAAGTTCTACGGGCTGGACTCGCTCACGACGCGCATGATCGAGAGCGACGACGTCAAGCACTGCTACGCGAAGATGTGGTTCCGCTGGGCCTACGGCCGGGGCGAGACCGACGCTGACGAGTGCAACGTCTCGCAGCTCGAGCAGGCGTTCGACGACTCGGGCGGCAACATCAAGGAGCTCCTCGTAGCGCTCACGCAGACCGACGCGTTCCTCTACCGCGTGCCGGGCGACACCACCGTGGGAGGGCCCTGACCATGAGTCGCATCGTGATCCCCCGGCGGACGTTCCTGCGCGGAGCTGGCGTCTCGCTCGCCCTTCCGCTCTTCGCGAGCCTCGGCTGCAACCCCGAAGAGCAGCGGCGCATCGAACAAGTCTCTTCGGCGCAGCAGCGCGCGGGCGGCTTCCCCAAGCGCTTCATCTTCATCTACACGCCGAACGGCAACTACGACCGACCCGACGCGACGTTCCCCTCGTATTGGGACACGCTCCTGCCGATGAAGGAGAAGGTCACCTTCATCACGGGTCTCGACCTCCTCGCGCAGAACCTCCCTCCCGGTGAGCCACACCAGAACGGCATGGCGCTTCTCACCGGTCGCGGCCTCAACGACGGCAGCTTCGTCGGCGGCGACGGCTCCATCGCGGGTTGGGGTAGTGGCATATCGCTCGACCAGCGCATCGCCCAGGTGGTCGGCACCATGAACAAGCGCGCGACGCTCAACTTGGGTGTTCAGTCGACGAACTACGGCGGCACCGAGGTCCGGACCGTCGTCTCGTATTTGGGGTCCGACCAGCCCGTCCCGAACGAGACCAACCCGTGGTCGGTGTTCGAATCGCTCTTTTCGGATTTGGGAACAGACCCGGTCGGCTTCGCCAAACTCAAGGCCCGGCGCGCCAGCGTGCTCGACGCTGTCGACAAGAAGTACGACAAACTCCGTACGAAGCTCGGGTCGTCGGACCGCGCCAAGCTCGAGCAACACCTCGACGCCGTGCGAGACCTGGAGTCACGACTCGACAACCCCGGCGGCGTCATCGGCGGCTATTGCCAAATGCCCGAGCCGGGTGTCGCGCCCGACAACATCACTTCGTATTTGGGCGATCCGTCGAACTTCGCCGCGATTGGCAAGCTCCAGATGGATCTCCTCCTCATGGCGTTCGCCTGCGATTTGACGCGGGTGGGGACGCTCCAGTGGTCGGCGTCGACCAACAATCGACCGTATCCGTGGCTCCTCTACGAGGGCGCGCCGATCCTCGACGACGAGCACGGCCTGGGACATCAGCCCGACACCGCCACGGCCGCGTGGGGCAAGCTCGCCGTCATCCGGCGCTGGAATCTGGAGCAGCTGCTCTATCTGCTCCAGGGGCTCGACGGCATGGCCGAGGGCGACGGCACGATGCTCGACAACACCGTCGTCGTGATGGGCAGCGAGATCGCACGTGGCAACACGCACAGCCACATGGACCAGCACTTCGTGCTCGCAGGCGGCGCGGGCGGTTATCTGAAGACTGGTATTCACGTCGACTACGCCGATAGGGCGCACAACGACCTTTTGCTGACGGTGCTCAACGCGATGGGGATCGAAGACACCGAGTTCGGTGATCCTCAATTCATCTCGGGGCCGCTCAGCGAGATCGTGGTCTGAGGGGCCGAGCGCGGCGATCAGCCGGATAGGTACGCCCAGGTCTGATCGTCGCGCGCGAAGTGCTCCCAGTCTTCAGCGACGCGCTCGACGAAGGCCGCAAACGTCGATGCGACCTGGGTGAGGCCCATGTTCGCTACACCGTCGAACCGTACGGGGTATTCGTGGCACCACTTCCACACCCAGCCGCGGCGCTGGCCTGCCATGCCGAGCACGAACTGATTACCCCCTCCATCTCCGGCCACCGCTACGACGGGCACCTCCTCGATTGGCCCCGAGACGGCTAGTTGGAGAACCCTGGGTAGGCTGTCGTCGCGGCGGGCCACCTGGAGGGGTGAGTAGAAGAAGTAGCCGTTGAAGACATCGGCCGCGTGGACGGAGCGGGTGAGCGAGAGAAACTCCCGGTAGTCAGCCGGCAAACCTCGATACCAAGCTCCCAATTCGTCGAGCTCGCCGTTGCAGCAGCCCGGGCCGAATCTCGGAGGATCACCCATGTCGGCCAGCTGGGCGCCCGCGCGCCTGAGTCTGTCGACAGTGGTCGATATTGCGCTCACGGGTGTCCCTCGTAGTGCGACTAACCGGGAATCGCGAGGCCCGGCCAAATCACGCGTTTGGCCTCGATCTCGCGCATGAACCAGGCGTCGTAGCCGCGCGCGAGCAGCCACTCGATGCGATCGCCGCGCCAGAAGATCTTGTGACGCTCGATGTCTTGCGCGGCCGGATCGGCGAGCAATGCCTTCGTGCGCTCGAGGTCGCGAATGCACGCCGGCAAGGTCCGCATGGTTTTGTACCAGGCGTAGAGGCGAGGGAATCGCTCGGCGTCGAAGCCCAGGTTCAGCGTCCGCACCGCGGTCATATGGGGGAAGAGCGCGAGGTCGGCGATGCTGAGCGGCCCTGCGACGAACGGCCCCACCGCGAGATCGCGCTCGAGCGCCTCGTAGACGTGGACGAGGTCGACGCGCGCCGCCTCGAACAAGCCAGCTGGCATCGAGTCGTCGCGCTCGGCCCAAAGCCAATAAGAGACGTCGATGATGATCGGGTCGACGACCGTGTCCGAGCAGCGCTCCCAGGCGCGCGCGCGCACCCATTGCTTGGTGTCGGCGGGGTAGACGGGGTTATCGGGATAACGCCGTTCAAGGTACGCGACGATGTCGGACGAGTTGATGACGACCAAGCCGTCGTCGACGAGCGCAGGGACCTCGACACGACCGTTCACGCTCGCGAGCGCGTCGCGGTTCTTGCGGGCGAGCCCGTCCACGACCTCGTACTCGAGCCCCTTCGTGTCGAGGACGAGCCGGATCTTGCGGGCGAACGGGCTGAAGGCGCTGTCGTAGAGCAGCATGGTGGGAACTCCTTAGGGCCGGCGCCGACCCTGTTCGAGACCGGTCAGCCGCCTTCGCCCTCTCGAGGTGGGGGCGCCTTTCCAAAGACGGCTCGCAGCCGCTCTTCGGTGTCACGGCGGCGCTCGTCGCGGCGGGCGCTGATCTGTCGCTCGATCCCGAGGTTGGCGGTCACGTCGTCGACGAGCTCGTCCGCTGCGATGCGCGCGATGGCCTCGAGCTCCTGACCCATTCGGCTGCGAATTCGCTCGCGGATGGCCTCACGCAGGATGTCTCGAACGGCGTCTCGAGCGAGCGCGCTCGCCTCGCTGTAGAGCACGCGCGAGATCTCCAAATCGAGGAACTCGGAGCCTTGCGGCCCGCCGCCGTGTGCGCCGTGACAGCAAGGTGGGGGCGGCGGACCGGGCGGGCCGTGATGATGCGGACCGTGATGATGATGCCCGTGCTCGTGCGGGCCGTGGTGATGGTGGTGCGGGCCTTGGTGCGGGCCCCCTCGGTGGTCGTCGTGGTGCATGGGATCCTCCGAACCGATGAGCCGACCTGCTCGCAGCCGCTACGAGGCGAGGCGGACGACGATGAGCGTGATGAGGCACAAGCTCGCGATCACGATGACGAGCTCGATGGCGTTGGCTCCACGTCTTCGTTTCTGCAACATCGTGCTTGATCGGTAGCGCACGACCGCGACCGCAAAAAGGCGCCCATGCAAAAAACACCTTCGAGCCGCACGATCTTTGCCGCTTCGACGGGTGCGGTGCTGATCGCGGCGTCGGGCTTCGTCGCGGGTCGCGCGACCGCACCGCCGACGACGGCGGCCGGCTCGACGGCGAGCGCGAGCTCTACGGTTTCGGTCGCTGCGTCGACGACTGCGAGCGCGCCGCGTCCCACAACGACCGTCCCTGCTGCTTCGAGCGTCGTCGCGACCAGCGAACCCGCGCTCGTGCCCGAGATCGACAGGGCGCGCGCGGGCGACGTCGCCGCCCTCAAGGCTCTCGACCTGCGCGAGCGCAGCGTCGATGAGGCCGTCGCGCTTGCGGACGGCCACGCGGAGCTCGCGCGAATCGAGGCGCGAGAGCTCGCGCGCGAGCTGCGTGAGAGGCCCGAGCTCGCGCGCGACAGCAGCACGTGGCTCCACGTCTATCGCCTGATGCTCGACGAGTCGGCGGCGACCACGCTCGCGGGCGCGCTCGCGACGCTCGACGCACCCGTGGTCGCCGACCTCTTCTTCGATCTCTGGCGTCGCGCGAGCCGCGGTTCACGCCTCGGGCTCTTGATGGAGGACTTGCTCCTCGCACGGGGCTTCAAACCGAAGCCCACCGCGGCGTTGAGCGTCGCCTTCGATTTGGCGCGCGCGACCGACTGCGCCGCGATTCCGCCGCTCCTCGATGCGATCGTGGACCACGGTGACGATCGCGCTGCGCGCGAGCTCGAGCGTCGGCGGTGTCCCTTCGAGGGCGCGGCCAAGCAGCGCGCCGAGGAGGCCTTCAACGCGGCGACAGCGCGGCCCTTCGAGCCCGCGTGGGCCCCCGGCGCAAAGCCGAAGGCTGCTACGTTCTGAGCCGATGCGCACGCCGACGGCGGACGATGAAGCGCTAGCTGGGCGGCTCGTCCGTGAAGCTCTGCGCGCGCTCGCGGCTCGCCTCGACCCCGAGGCTTACGACGAGCTCGCCCTCTTCCTCGAGGACGAGCTCCTCTGCACCGACTACGGCCAAGCCATGCTCGCGCGCGCCGCATCGGATTTCGCGAGCGCGACACGCGAGCTCACGGCACGCGCCGAGGCCGAGCTCTGAAGATCACCAGGGGTGGCGCGGCGCGCTCGTGCCGGCCGCCCACTTGTAGCAACCGCCGCCCGACTGACCGAGCCCGCCGTCGCATGAGTCGAGGGCGTGGCAATCGACCTTGTCCCGCGCCCAAGTCGCGGGCACCCAGCAGTAGTTTCCCGAGGTGTTCTCCATCCAATAACAGCGCAGGCCCGTGTACTCCTCGCACTTCGGTGGGTCGTTGCGCTTGGCCGACGCGAGCACCGATCGCAGGTCTTCGGTGTGGCGTTCACGATCCGCCGGCGACACGCGGGTCGCGATCGCCGGGCGGGCCGCGAGCTCGATCGTCGCTGGCGTGAGCTCACGCGCGGGCTCTCGTTCGATGCGCTCGCTCGCGCCGCCACCGGGTGTCTTGCCGCTGGCTGCGCAGCCCACCAACGCCGCGAGCATGGGCAGCACAATCGAGGGGATCACCTGTCGGGCTGAGGGATGCATAGCGTTCAACCTGGGACGGTCGGAGAAGGTCGATGATTCAACGCTCCGCTTCGGCCACGCATTCACCGCGCTTGAGCGTGCACCGTGAGAACTTCCCGCAGTTCTCCGAGCGTTTGCAGTCTGCCTCGCGGCTCGCGACACAGCGGAGGTAGGGCCCGGCCGTGCACTGGCCGTCGACCTTGCAGACGGTCGAGCTCGCGCAGTCCTCGTCTCTCGTCACGGCGCAGCTGCCCGCGCGGGGCGTGCACTGCCCCCGATCCTTGCAAAAGAACGACGCGGCGCAGTCCGCGCGGGTTCGCGCTTCGCAGCTCGACGCGCCGAGCGTGCAGCGCCCACGATCACGACAGGCGCGCGAACCCTGACAGTCCGCAGCGGCACCGGCGACGCACTCGCCGTCTTCGACCTTGCAGAGCCCAAACTGGGTGCACGCCGCGGACTGCGCACAATCGCCGTCTTTCGCTGCGCGACATCGACCCTCGACGAGCTCGCACAACCCGAAGCTCTTGCAGGCCTCCGAGTCGGGACCGCAGCTCGTATAGCTCGCGCGGCACACGCCCCCAGCCGCGGTGCACCTGCCGCTCTGCACGCAGCCTGCGCTCAACGTGCAGTCCCCATCGGTCGCGACGCGGCACTCGCCCTCGACCGCGCTGCACCGCCCGTAGAACGCGCACCCGTGGCTGAGGCCACACGCGGAGCTGTCGATCTGCCGATCGTCGGGCGTGAACATGAGGGGATAGACGACCGCGATTTCACCGCCGCTCGGGCGCGGAAACGTGAGCAAAGAGAAGCGCTCGACGAGGCACGCGTCGAGCTTCGGCGTGGAGTTGTCGCTCTCGAAGATCGCGACGTCGTGCGTGTGTCCGTCGACCCCGATGACGAAGTACATCGACCGCATCACCGAGAGATCGTCATCGGCGAAGCAACGCCCGAAGGCCTCGAAGTTGCGGTGAACGGTGGATTGGATGAGGTCCGGGGGGAGTCGACCGTGCCCCGGATTGGCCGAGCTGATCGAGGGCGTCTCCGGCGGTGAATTCGCTGACAGTGTTGTAACAGATGGCCCGGCGCTCACGCGCAGAGGGCTCGCAGCGAGGAGGGCCGGGGACCGCGGTCGAAGCGCGAAGCCGAGCGCGATCGCGACCAGCGAGACGCCGACAGCGGCTGCCGCGAGCCACAAACGCCGAGCACGCCGCTCCCGAATCGACGCGCCCTCGGCGGTGGTCGTCGGCGGCGGGGAGCTCGGCATCGCGAGCGGTGCGTTGGCGATCGTCCCCGCGAGCTCGAACGACGGACCCGTGACGACCGGCGCGCGCGCCCCGTGAGAGACGCCAGCGAGCGCGCCGCGCAGAGCTTCGAAGAGGGAGCGCGCGTCCTCGAAGCGGCGCGCCGGGGAGTTCGCGAGGGCGCGCAGGAAGAAGGCGTCGAGCTCCGCCCCGAAGCTGGGCACGACCTCGCTCGGCGCTTGGAAAACGCCTCGATCCATCGCGACCGCGATCGCGCCCACGCTGTTGCCCTCGAACGGGCGCTTGCCGAGGAGCAGCTCGTACGCCACGCACGCGGTCGCCCAAAGGTCGGTGCGCGCATCGACCTCGGCGTTGCTCCAGAGCTGCTCCGGGCTCATGTACGCGGGCGTTCCGACGACGAGCCCGCTCTTCGTCAGCTCGACGGCGTCGGTCGCGTGCACGTGCTTCGCGACGCCGAAGTCCACGACCTTGACGAAGAGGTCGTAGCCGGGGACATCGACGAGGAAGATGTTCGCTGGCTTGATGTCGCGGTGCACGACGCCGAGCGCATGCGCTGCCGCGAGCGCCTTCGTCAGCTGGTCGATCACCTCGAGGACGGTCGACGCGGGCATCGGTCCGCGCTCGATGATTCGCTCGAGGAGCGTCTGTCCCTCGAGCAGCTCCATCACGATGTAGGGGACGCTCGAGTCCGTGACGCCGTGGCTGAAGATCTGCACGACGTGAGGGCTCGCGATCTTGGCCGCGAGGCTCGCTTCACGTTGAAAGCGAGCTTGCGCGGTGTCGTCGAGCGAGAGCTGCGCGTGGATGAGCTTGACCGCGACCTTGCGATCGAGCCGTCGATCGAGCGCGGACCACACGCTGCCCATCGCGCCAGCCCCGAGAGGCGCGATCAGCTCCAGCCCGTCCGCGACGAGGAACCCCGGCTCGAAGCGCATTCCCTCGAGACAAGGTGCCTGGCGCGCGCGGAGCGCGCAAGCCTCGCGCGGGGAGTGAAGTTGGCCCTCGATGGACGTCGTCGCGACAATCCCATCGCCTCGAAATGCCGCTCTTCCGCCGCTCCGATGGAGACGTGATCGATGGCCTGCCGCTCGTGCGGCGGATCATGCCGTTCTTGATGCGAGGTCGAAACGAGAGCGTCGTCTATCACGACACCGTCTACGTGATCGCCTCGGCTCGCGCGTGGCTCGAGGCCT
Organism: Polyangiaceae bacterium; assembly: GCA_046351325.1. Taxonomy (GTDB): domain Bacteria; phylum Myxococcota_A; class Polyangia; order Polyangiales; family Polyangiaceae; genus Xiheicaenibacterium. The sequence goes on from JAXLYR010000005.1 coordinate 864,665, forward strand.
TCAACCGAGCTCGCCCCGGTCGGCCGCCAGCGACGCTCTTCCATCTCTTTTTGTGGGCGTGCGCGCGCGCGCTCCACGAGCGACCCGGCCTCAACCGGTTCGTCTCCGGCGGGCGCGTCTACCAGCGACGCGGCGTCTTCCTCTCGTTCGCGGCGAAGCGCGCCTTTCGCGACGATGCGCCGATCGCGACCTGCAAGGTCGAGTTCCCCGCGCGCGAGAGCTTCGTCGCTTGTGTCGACCGCGTCGTCGGCTCGATCGGTGAGAGCCGCAGCGACAAGGAGCGGCCGGTCGACAAGGAGCTCAAGATCACCTTCGCGTTCCCGACGTTCCTCATCGGCCTCGGGGTGAAGCTCCTCATGTGGCTCGACCGCATGAACCTGATGCCCGCCGCGATGATCCGCTCGGACCCGATGTACGCGAGCTTGTTCGCTGCGAATCTGGGCTCCGTCGGGATCGACGACGTGACCCATCACCTCTACGAATACGGCAACGTCAGCCTGTTCGGGGCGATGGGCACCGCGGGGCCCCAGGTCATGCCCGGCCCCGATGGAACGGTCGTCGTGCGGGACGCCGTCAAGGTCCGATGGAGCTTCGACGAGCGCATCAACGACGGCTTCTATTGCGCGAGCTCGCTGCGCCTCGTCCGCGAGGTGATGGAGGACCCGCAAGCGGTGCTCGGCCCGCCCACGGCGACCGTCGCGAGCGCCGAACACTGACAGCGTTGTTACGAGCTGTCCTTACAACAGCGAAACCCAGTCGAGTAATCGTGGTAGCGGACGTCGTGCCCGACTGCGGCGTAGCGGCAGCCCTCGCCGAGCTCCTGCGTATCGAGGTAATAGCCACCTCGCATCGTCCCCTCGGGGTCACTGGTCCACTCGTGCAGATTGCCGACCATATCCGCTAATCCGTAGTCGTTGAGGCAGCGCGTGAACTGCCCAGTCCGCGCGACGGCGCCCGTAACCAGGTAGAGCCGCGGATCGTTCATTTCCTCGAAGCCCCACACGAGCGCTGACTCCGGCTTACCGAACACCGCGGCCATCGGCTCGACGCCGCGATCGTTGCAAGCTCCGGCGCGGCGGCGCTCACCATAGGGGTATTTCGCGCGGACGATCCCCTCGCACGCGGCGACCCACTCGGTGTCGGTGCAGAGCCGCTTGTTCGACGCGGCGCACGCGCGTGCGGCCTCGAGTTGGCTGATGTAGGCCTGCGGCAGCGCGCCGCGCAAGCTCACGGCGCGGACCTTCGTGTTCGGGTAGACAGGCTTGTTCGGGGGGAAGGGCTCGCCGTCTCGACCGTCGGCCTCGACGCGCACGAGCGAGGCTTCGAAGCGGTCGACGCAGGTGGCGCTCCCGACGAGGACCATCTCTTCGGGGCAGGGCGCGTTGTGCTCGAGCGCGACGCTCTGCGAGCCCGATGGCCCAGGGTCGGCGGCGCGGCTCGCGCCCGAGAGCGCGGCGACAGCGAGGCAGGCCAGAACAGAGCGCGCTGCCCCCCAGGCGCGCACTACTTCACCGAGAAGTTGAAGTCGACGCGCCGGTTCCGCGCGCGGCCCGCGTCGATCCCGCTGTTCGCGATGGGCAGGTCTCCACCGAAGTTCACGACCTTCAGCCGGTTCTTCGCGATGCCCTTCTTCACGAGCGCGTCGCGCACGGCCTCGGCGCGGTGCTGCGCGAGGGCCTTCTTGTCGCCCGCTTCGTTCGGGTCGGCGTGGCCGCGGATCTCGAGCTTGAGCGTGGTGTCAGCGTCGAGCTTGCTCTTCAGCTGATCGAGCTCCGAGTCGGCGCTCGCGGGCAATGAATCTTTAGCGTCGTCAAAGCGAACCTCGACGGCGTCGCCCATCGACTCGAGGACCGCCACGGGCTTCGGCGGCGCGCACTTCAGGCAAACCTGCGGCGCGGTCGTAAGCTTCTCGAGCTCCTTCCACCGGCTCGATTGTCCGAACTTGCCTGCAGCGGCGCCGAGCTCCTTCTCGAGGGCATCGGCGAGCGTGAGCAGGTAACCGCGGTGGATCATGAAGCGCTGCACGTAGGCGACGGGCTCGCCGAAGCCGCAGTGTGGCAAGTCCAACATGTCGCGAAGCTCGCCGATGGCCTTCGCGGTCGACTCCCACGTCGACGAGCACGCGTTCGCGGACGGCGCGCAGTCGACGGGAGCGCCCTCGTACGCGGCCGCGAGCTTGTCGTAGAGCGGCTTCATGAATTTCGCGACCTCCTCGAGGTCCTTGCGCTCGGCCTCGGGTAGCGCGGCCGCGACCTCGAGGGGGGGCGCGGCGTCTCGCGAAGCCTTGAAGCTGCGCGGCTTCGGGTTCGAGGCGGTCGCGATCGCGCTGGAGCTCGCCGTGTTCGACGCGGTGGCGCTCACAGTGGTCGTCGCGGTGGCGGTTGCCGAGGCGGTGGTCGAGGCGCTCGAGTCGCCCGTGCCGCTCTGCTGCGAAGAGCAGCTCAGCGCAGCGAGCGCGGTGGTCACGAAGACGGCTCGTCGCCGCATGATCGCGAGTTTGTCCTGATCGTCAGATGACACGCTCAAACCTCCAAGGCTTTCTCGATGGCGACCCACGCGCACCCAGCGTCGGTGGACGGATCCTCCCAATAACCGGAGAACCGCCCGCAGAACGAGCTCTTCAGGACCTCGGGGAGGAGCTTGCGCTGCTCGGCCTCGAAGAGCGGGTGCTTCAGATAGACGCAGGCCTCGTCGGTTGCACGCACACTGAGCCCAGCGCGAAGCTCGGCGCTCGTACGAACGGCGTTCGCGGCCTTCACGAGATCGGCGATGAGCCCGGCGCCGAGCTCGGGGTGGCGGTTCGCGAGGAGCTTCGCCTCCTCGTCGGGGGGCGGGTAACTCACCTGCAGGGGCGCGAAGCGATCGAGCTGAGCGGCGTCGATCCCGAAGGTCGCCGAGAACTGCTGGCCGCGATTCACCGCCGCGATGAACTGCACGTTGTCGGGCACCGCGATGAACGCGTTCCGGATCGGGTGGAAGAGTCGTCGCGTCGAGTCGAGCGCGGGCATCAAGGCGTTGCGAGCGGTCTCGGGGCAGCGATTCAGCTCGTCGAGGAACACGAGGTAGCGGCGGTCGGGGTGATCGGAGGCTTGCTCCAAACACTCGAGGACCTCGGTCTTGACGAAGTCGGTGATGGGCGCGCCGCTGTCGCTCGCGCGCACGTGGATGGTCGCGAGGAAGTCCGTCGCCTCGACCACGGCGCCGCAGTTGAAGAACACGAACTCGAAGCCGAGGCTCTTCGCGATGGTGCGCGCGAGCACCGTCTTGCCGCAGCCCTGCGGGCCGTCGAGCAGGATGTTGAGGCCGCTCTCGAGCAGGACCTGCAGCTTCTTCGACACCATCGGGTCGAGCCACACGCCCTCGAGGCGGAAGTCCTGCGCGCGCACGAACTCGACCTCGATCGCGCCGCGATCGTCGCGCTCGGGCTTGCGGATCGCGGTCACGCGCACGAGCGCGGGCGCGCCTGGTCGAATGCGCGGATCGTCGCAGAGCACGACCTTCGGCGCGCGCCGTCCGTCGAGGTGCGTCGCGCGGAAGCGGAAGCCAGCGTCCTTGACGGGGTTCGGCCAGAACGTCGCCTCCATCACGGCGCCGATGGAGATTTCTTCGATCGTGAGCTTCGTGGTCATCGCGTGGGTCCGGGCGCGCTCGAGCGCACCGGCGGACCCAGCCTACCTTAGTCGGCCGGACGCGTCGGCGCACGGCCCGGCCGCGGCCTCGTGCGGAGTCAGCCTGCGAGCGCGCCGCGGACGAGTCGAGCCACGAGCGCGCCGAAGCGACGCACGACCGTGTCGGTCTCCGCGTCCTGCAAGAGCACGTAGTGGGGGAAACAGATCTCGGTGATCGGCTGCACCGCGACCTGCGCGACGACGTAGCGCTGACGCGTCGTGATCGATCGCACGAGGTTCTTGAGCGCCGCGACCGAGCACTCCGTCGGCAGGCCGTCGCTCACCATGATGATCACCTTCGCGCGGCGCTTGCTCGCCTGCGCCACGCGCGCGACGTGATCGAGCGCGCCCGCGTCGTTGTTGCCACCGTTCGCGACGAGCGTGTGCACCGCCGGCCGTCGCGCGTCGCCGCAGTCGAAGATGAACTGATCGGTGAAGCCGAAGAACCGAGCGTCGACGCCCGAGAGCGGCGCGACAGCCTCGGCGACGAGGGCCGCGAAGAGCTTCGCGCGTTCGATGTTGCCTCGCGTCTGCATCGACCCGGAGCAGTCGATCACGACGGCGATGAAGAGATCGCGGCGCACGACGCGCTCGCGCGTGACGAGCACGCGCGGATCTCGGGTCAACACCATGCTCTTCAGGCGCGCGCGATCGATGCGAACGCCGGTCGTGCGCATGTTCCGCGGGACCGTCGCGAGGCCGAGCTCCTCGAGGTAGCGGCGGAGGATCGACGCGGGTCGACGGACCTTCGCGGCGAGCGCTGCGTGCGCGACCCGATCGAAGACCCTGTGTTCGACCTGCTTGATGAGGTCGTACTTCGTGTCTTCGGAGACGTTGATCGCGAGCTTGCCCCCGCCGACGCCGGAGCCTCGCGCGAGCATGCGCGGGTCCGTGATTCGCTCGACGAGCCTGTCGATGTCCTCTTGGGTGATGCCCTCCGCGCTGGCGCCTTCCTCGCCCGCGAGGCCATCCTCGAAGGCCTCGTGTGGGCCGAACGTGGACTCGGCCATGTCGGCCTCCCACCCGAAGAGCTGCTTCAGCTGCTTCGCGATCTCGAGGAGCTCGGGCATCGTCGCGTGCCGAAATCGAGACCCGAAGAGCTCGAGCGCGCGCGCGACGCGCGGATCGTCGTGCCGGTTGCCGAGGCCCATCCGCAGGCCGCGCGCGAACCGCGCGAACGAGAGCCCCGAGCGCTCCATCCCGAAGAGCAGCTGCCCCGACTCGAGTCGGACACGATCGGGTTCGCGAGCGAGGCCGAGCTCGGCGCGCACGAGGACCTCGAACGCACGCGACCCGAGCCCACGCACGAGGCCGAGCACCGGCACGTCGCGCTGCGTCCGCTGGAATGCGTACGCCGCGAGGCGCTTGAGCCTGTCGCCGTAGCTCGCGTCGATCGCGCGCAGGTTTCGCTCGAGGTGCTCGTCCGCGACGAGGTTGAAGAGACCGTGGATGCCGAGCTTCTTCGCCTCGAGCCACGTCGCGCGACCGATGTCTCCGCCGTGGTAGAGGTGGTGCCCGAGCTCGTGGAGGATGAGTCCCTCGACGACGTCGCGGCCGTTCGGATCGCCGCTGAAGATGGGCACCGGTGAAACGAAGATCTCGTTCGCGTCCCCCCGCGTGAAGCCGAGCTTGCGCGAGCCGGTGATGCGCACGCGGATGGTACGCCCGAGGAGCTTGCGCGCGAGCCGCGCCCCCCAGAGGAACGTGCGCGCGACGGTGACGAGCTTCGCCGCGCGCGACTCGTAGCGGCTCAGCGCGGTCGCGGCCGCGACGCGTGCCTTGTCGGTCGCGCCGTGCTCGAGCACCTCGGCGAAGCCAGGCGCGGCCTCGCTCCGCGGCAGCCCACCGAGGAGCTTCATGAGCGGCGGCTCCTTCGCGATCGAGGTGCCCGCCGCGAGGAGCGAGCGCACGGTGTCGCGGAGCACGTCGGGGGACGCGCCCGCGAGCGGCAGGCCGTCGGCCTCCTCGAGACCGCGCGGCATCAGCACCGGGAGGCCCGAGAGATCACCGAGCTCCGCGAGCCGCTTCGCAGCCAATCGACGCAGCGAACCCATCCGCAGGGTGCCCTGTTCGAGAAATGTGAGGAGACCCTCACGTACGCCGCGAGCGGTCTTCGCCGCGAGCAAAGACTCGACTGCAGGCAGGTACGCGAACGGGTGCGGCGCGGCGGCGAGCTCGACTGCGACCAAGGTTTTGTCGCCGACGACCCGGACGAGCTCGTCGAAGTCGGCCCGCTCGAACCAGCCTGTCTCGTCGACGCGTCGGGCGCATCGAGCTGCGTGGAGCGCGAGCTCGCGCGCGCCGTCCCCGCCGCGTGACGCGAGCGCCATCGACAGTCGGAACGCGACCGGGCTCGGCGTCGTGTCGCGAAGCGCGAGCGCGATCACGCGATCGAGCGCGGGCCCCGCGTCCCAAAGCGGCACGCTCGCGACGACAGCCTTGAGGACCGCATCGCCCTCGGCGCGCGCGCTCGCGTGGCGCTCGATCCGCGCGGCCAGCCTGTCCCTGCCGATCTCGCCGAGCGCGGCGAGCAGCAGCACGGCCTCCTCGACGACGCGCGGTCGCGGATCGTCGAGCGCGCTGTCCACGACGTCGATCGACGCGGTGCGGAGCGCGACGACGGCGAGCTCGATCGCCGCGGCCTCGTCGGGGCTCGGCGGGAGCGGAGCCTTGGGGCGCGCGGCGACGAGGCCGCTCGCGTCGACGATCCGCATGAGCCGAGCGCGGACGTCCTCGGCGAGATCAGGCAGCCTCGCGCGGACGCGAGCGACGACGCGGCTCGCGTCGACGTCCGCGCGCGCGTGCACGAGGGCGAGCATCTCCGCGGCCTCGAGCGCGCCGGGGCCGTCGAGCGCGACGATGAGCGCGTCGGCGAAGGCCTCGTCGGCGAGCGCGCGAAACCGCTCGGACTCGCGCGCAGCGAGCACTGCGAGGGCCGACGCGAGCGCCGCGAGGGCGACGTCGCGCAGGTGCTGCGAGCGCAGGCCAGCCCTGGCCTCGAGGCCGCGCGCGAGCGAGCCGTGCTCGGCGAGCGTCAGCTCGAGGTGCGCGAGCGCGTGCGCGTCCCAACGCCAGAGCCAGGCGTGGCCGAGCGGTGAGAGCGGTTCGTTGGTGCTCAAACCAAATGCAGTGACCATCCTGGTGTCGAGCTCCGCGAGGAACGCCGGCGAGAGCGTCCCCGCCGACGCGAACGCGGCGTCCGTGGCCTCGATCGGATCCGCGGAGCCGAGCAGATCCACGCAGTCTTTCACCCCGAGAGGTCGTGGAATCGAGCGGTACGCGACGCCCTGACGCTGGCGCTTCACCGGCCACGAGACGGGCCGCGGCAGTCGATCGAGCACCCACGCAGCGACCTCGGGGTGACCGTGTTTGTCGAGCGCGTACGCGAGCGCGAGCGTCTTGCCCGCGGGGAAGCCGACGGTGTTCGCGGCCTCGAGCACGTGGAGCAGATCGTCCTCGGGGAGCGCCGCGATCGTCGCGACGAACTGCGCCGTGTCGCTCTCGCGCGCGGCGACCTCGACGAGGAGCACGCGACCCAAGCTCGCGGCGCGACCGGCCGCCAAGCGGAGCGCGACCTCGAGCGCGCGCTCACCGAAATGCTCGGCGAGGACCTTCGCGAGCTCCTGTTGGCGCGCGGCGCTGACGGGCGCGCTCCAGTCCGCGAGCGCTGCCTCGAATCCGGGGAGGCCCACGACGAACGGCAGACGCGACGCGAGCGCGCGCTCGAGGAAGAGCTCGAGGAGGCGACGCGCGACGCTCGCATCAAGCCCGCCGAGCGCTTCGAAGAGCGGACCGAGCTCCTCGCTCGTGCCGATCGGGAGCAGCACGATCCCCGCTGATTCTTCAGGGCGGAGCGTGATCGCGCGCGCGACGGAGCTGACGCCGAACGTCTTCAGCAAGAGGGCGAAGCCCGACGGCGCGCACGCGAACAAGACGTTCGCGACCCCGAGATCGAGCCCACCGTCAGGGTGGTCGAACGCGCCGGCTTTCGCCTGTTCGACGAGCAAATCACCGTCGACGAGGAACGCGACGCCGAGCACTGCGTCGAGCGCCCGCCGGAGCGGGGCGCGCGGCAGGTGCGGCGACCCCACCGTGCGCGGCGCGAACAAGACCGCGGCTGCGACGAGCGCGGGCGCGGGCTCCGATGATCGCAAGAGCGCCTGCCACGCAGCCGAGCCGGCTCGTTGCCGCGCGACGTTGAGGTTGTGGAGCAGGACCGAGAGGAGCGCAGGGCGCTCGTGCATCGGTCGCGAGAGCTGTCCGAACACGACGTCGAGATCGTCCGAGTGCGGATCGCTCTCGGGTGCCGGCAGCGTCGGCCGCTCGGGCATGAGCAAAGAGACGAGGAACTCGTGCTGCGCGTGGTCGGGCCGTGTGCGGAGCGAGCCCTGCGCGGCGCCCACCATCGGCAACGTGTCGGAGAGGAGCGACGAGGCGAGCGCCTCGGGGAGGAGGCGCGCTCGCAGCGCGTCGACGAACGCGGGCCACGCGGACACATCGAGGGTCTTCTGCGCGCCCTGCTTGCGCATCTGCTCGATGACGCCCGGTCGCGCGACGGGGTCGTTGAGGAGCGACAAGTCGAAGACGCCAGTCCCGGCCGGGCGCTCTGCCGAATAGCCAGCGCGCCGCACGCGCTCGTCCGCATGGAAAGCGACGTGGATCCAGCGCAGGGCTGCTCCTCCGCGACGGTTCGCAGGCCCTCGACGGCGACCTCGAACAACCCGTCTTGATCGAGCGCGCGAACGAGCGCGCTCTCCGCGAGCAGGCCGCGCGCGCCCGAGAGCACGCCGAGCGCGGCGCGCTTCAACTCGATGGGAGCGTCGTGCTCGTCGAGGATCGCCAGCGCCCCAGCGAAGAAGGGGACACGCCCGACCGCAGGCAGCTCCGCCGCGGCGTCGCCGAGGAGCTTCAGCAGGATCGGGTCGGTGTAACGCCGCTCCTCGAGCAGGCGGAAAAGCTGGATGTCCCGCACGACGACACTCTTACGCGAGCTCTTCGCTCCGCAGAAGCGTCGCGAACGACCGCTCAGCCGAGCTTCTCAGTCAGTTTCTTACAGTCTTGTTTGACGGTGTCGCTCTTCGTCTTCTTGGAGAGTTCGTCCGTCGCCTTCTTGAGCTTGTCCTTGTCCTCTTTGGAGAGCTGGACCTTCTCGAGGTAGCGCTGGAGGTAGATGAAGTCCGCGCCCTTGAAGCCTTTGTCGTAGCCGTCCTCTTCAGCCATCTTCTTGATGACCGCGGTGACGAGCGCGCCGGACTCAGCCTTACAACCGAGTCGGCCCATCGCATCCATTCCGCTGCCCCAGGGGTAGCTGCCCGTCTCGACCAGGCCGAGCAGCGCTTTGCAGCCATCCGCGGACTTCGAAGGAACCCTCGCCACGAGGTCCGCCGCGCTCTCCTTGATGCTGCCGCCCTTCGGCGCTTTGAGGAGCTCGATCGCGATGTCCCACGCTGCGGCAGGCGGCTCGGGCGTCACGTTGGTGAGCGCGTCGAGCAGGTTCCGAGTGACGCCGGCCCAGCCCTCTTCGGACTTGTGCTTTTGGAGCAGGGCGATCACCCGATCGGCCGCGCCCGTCTTGCTGAGTCCGATGGCGTTCACCGTGTTCGCCAAGAGGACGCGCGCGTCTTCACCGGACTCTGCCTCGAGCTGGGTGAGCACCAAGTTCATCGCGTTCGAGTCGTCCTCGGCGCCGCCCGCGCCGGCGCACTCCGCCGCGAGCTCACGAATCGTGGAGTTCGCGTCCGCGATCATCGAGAGGCAAGAGGAGGCGCGCTTCTTTGCGTCTTGCTCGTACTCCCTGACGAGGGTCCTGAACTCGTCGGCTGCAGGGCATTCGCCGAGTCGACCGTCCTTGCGCTCGCACGACGTGACCTTCTTGAGCGCGTCGACGACCTTGCTGTCCACGTCCTTCGGTGGCTCCGGCTTGGCCTGGGCCCCGCCGCCCGAAGAGGTCGTGGCGCTCGACTTCGGCTTTTCGCTCGCGGCAGCCTTGTTGGTGCTCTCACCCTTTTCGCCGCCACCACTACAACCCGACAAAAGCAGCGCACCCAACACAGCGGCAAGACGGAGTGATTTCATAGGACCTCGTCGTCGAGCGTCGCTCTCGACTGGCGCGGCATACGGGCCCCGAGAGAACATCTTCCCTCGAGCGTCGGGGTAATTCGATTGCGAGACTGCGCGCCAAGTGCGCCACCAGTTGCCATGCCGATCCGACGAACATGGATATCGTCCGTCGAATCGAAGACCCAATGGGGACTCGAGCAGCCTGGGCACTCGGCGCCCGCAATCATCGATGGCGAGGAGCTCCTCGCGTCCGTCGCGAGCGCGACTGGAGAGGAGTCAGCTGACCGAAAGTCGGTCAGACCCAAAGTCACCCAGGTGGTATTTGCGGGTGACGGGTGCCGCGCTCGACTGCTCCCACCCGAGGAGTCGCCTTGCGTACGCGGCCGAGCGCCCGTGCAAGGGCGCGGCCCGGTCGTTGCCGGGCTCTGCATCAAGGGATTACGGACAACCAAACACACTGGGCGCCTCGCCAGGCGCCCAATCGCAGGTCTCTCTGGGGCAGCGACGCCGCGCTTGCGCCGAGGCTGACATCGCTCCAGCGAGTTCGCGTCTGGGGTGTCGCGCTACGGCGAAGTTCAGGGTTGGCGCGTCCACCAACGCACGGTCTCGCCCTCGAGCGCGCTCGAACACGGCAGCTCGTCGGCCGCGGCGGGCGTGACGTTCGCCCAGAGGTGAGCGGGCCGTGAGTCGCGGCGGAGCAGGCCCTCGCGCGCGAGCACCGCAAACGGCAATATCGGTCCTTGTCCGTCCAATACGGCGCTCACGTGGGGGTTGCCGTACGAGCCGATTTGCACGCCGTCCGGTAAGAGCGCCCACACGGGCTCCGCGGCCGCGTCGCCGTCGCAGCCCCAGAGATATGCCGGTAGGCCATCGTCCTCGCAGCGTCGCACGACCCCCAGCTCGGGCTCGAACGCCTGCTCGTCTCCGGGGACTTGGAAATAGACGCCCAGGCACTCGCCCGTGAGATCCCGCAGCGCGGCGCTGTCGGTTATGACCTCGTCGAGGCGGACGGGCTCGCCCGTCGAGAGATCGATCGACTGAGCGCCCATTCCGCCGTTCATCGGGTGCGCTCCGCCGAAGTCCTCCGAAGCAAACCCCGAAGTGACGAGGAGCTCCCGACTCGCATAGACGAGCGACATCCCCACCCAGCTGTGTCGCTTGCCGTTGCAGACGGAGATCTCCTTCACCGTCTCGTCGTAATAGCCCCCCTTGAGGTGCGTGTTCACGCGAGCTTCTATTTGGGAATCAGCCAGCCCGAAGACCCGATACCCGGTGTCCGAGGCTGTGCACCCGAAATCGGTGGCGTCGGCCAGCAGCTCTTTGCGGATCTTCGGGTCGCTCGGCAGGCATATCGCCGTATCGTAGTCGTTCGGCCCGACCTGGATTTCGATGATCCGATCGCGCTGCGCGGCCTTCTTGCAGTCGGGGTGATTGGGCAGCACGCGCAGATCGCGAGCGACCCAATAGAGGCCTGGCCACTCCGGAGGGAGCGGCGAAAGCGTGATATCGACGTTTGCCTTCGACTTGCCAGCTCGAGCGGCCCCGACAAGCGCGCCGCGCTCGTCACACTTGCCGGTGAGCGCGAGCAACTTGCCCGCAGTGAGCTCGAAGGCGCCGTCTTTCACCGTGCCGGTGATCGCGGTGGCCGGCCCCTCCTCGTCGAAATGGAGCCACCCCGACAGGCCGCTCGCGCCGTTCGAGAGCAGGATCGTGAGGCCGCGTTCACCGAGCTTTCCCCGATAGGAGCGCGCGAAGTCGCACGGCTGGGGCGGGAGCTGCGGCTCCAAATCGTGAATCGCGGGCCGGCTGTGCGCGACGAACGTCGACTGCGATTTGGGGAGAGAGACGGGCGCCGCGGAGGCGCTCGCGCTCGCGGACACCCGGGGCGGCGCGCTCGCCGACGCCGTCGCGTGCCCTGTCTCGCGCGGAGCGCCCGAGCACCCAACGAGGGCGAACGCGAGCGAACCCACTACCAGAAAACCCGGTCGCCCCAGCATTGGGCGGGAGGCTAACCTAACCACCCGACATGCGCATCCTCAGCAGGGTCACTATGGGCCTGTTCGCCGCGTCGCTCGCGACGGCCTCTTGTGGAGACGACAGCTCGCCACCGCCTTCTCCCGTGGAGCTCTCTTCGGACGCCGCGCGCGTGCAAATCGAGACGAATCCCTTCGTCTTGCGCATCCTCGACGCGGACGGGCAGGTCGTCCTCGAGACCTATCCGACGACGCCCGACGACGAGGACCCTTATGGCTCCCCAGCGGCCACGATCGATCGGTTCACGACGCTGCCGCAGCTCTTGCCAGGGTGGGACGGCTACGAGGCGAACGAAGACCCTTGGCGCCACGGCGTGACCGCGAGCGTGCGGGAATCGACCGCTGATCACGCGATCGTGGACTTCCTCTCCGACGAGGTCTTCTTGAGCCTCGAGGTCTCCATCGACGGGCCTCGCGTGCGGTTGCGACTCACGGCCGCGGAGCACGTGGGGGGCGACGGCGTCGGCGGCGGAGCGGACGGGGATATTGCCCTCAACAAGACCACGCTCGCCTTTCGGTCACCGTCCGACGAGCATTTCTTCGGCCTGGGTGAGCGCTTCACGCGCGTCGACCACAGAGGGTTATCGATTTACAGCTACGCCGAAGAGGGCGGGCTCGGTGAGGGCGAAGACGTACCTGCGGGCCCCGAGAACCCGGCGCCGAACGGCCCCTCGATGACGTACTTCCCTGTCCCGTTTTTCATCTCGAACAAGGGTTACGGGTTTCATCTCGACTCGACCTTCCGCTCGGAGCTTCACTTCGACAGCGAGGCCGACGACGGCTGGCGCGCCGCAGTTACCGCCAGGTCCTTCGACGCGATTGTCTATGTCGGGCGCGATCCGCTCGAGGTCCTGGACGCTTACACCGCGGACACCGGTCGACCGACCTTGCCTGCGCCTTGGGTGTTCGGCCCGCGTCGCCGCGTCGGGTCCGGTTCGATGGTCAACGGCGTAGAGGAATATCGGCTCATGCGAGAGCAACATATCCCGGTTACCGGGATGGACGACGCCGTTCACTTCCTCCCGGCGTTGTCGCAGCTCGGCCGTGAAGCCGAGCTCGCCGCCTGGACGGCGTCGGCGCACGACCTCGGATACAAGGTCATGGCGTACAACAACCCGTACGTCGCCGCGAATCACGAGAACGCTACGGCGGATTACGCCTTCGGCAAGGAGCACGGCTATTTCGTATTGGGCCCCGATGGCGAGCCGAGCCTCACGTATTTCATTTCGGGGCAGCTCCTCCAGCTCGCCGCGATCGACCTGACGAACCCGGCCGCGGTCTCCTGGTTTCAGGATCTGCTGAGGCGCACGCTCGACCTCGGCTACGACGGCTGGATGCACGACTTCGGGGAGTACACGGCCCGCGACGCCGTCTTCTTCGATGGTCGCCGCGGAGACGAGATGCACAACCTGTTTCCGGTGCTCTCCGCCAAAGCGGCGCACGACGTGATGGAGGAGGAGCGCCCCGGCGATTACCTGTTCTTCGTGCGGTCCGGGTACTCCGGGACTCAGGCGTTCGTGCCGGCCGTTTGGGGCGGCGACGCCGAGGCCACCTTCGACGAGACGCAGGGCCTACCGGCGTCTTTGCGCGCAGGGCTCAATCTGAGCATGGCCGGCGTGCCTTATTGGGGCAGCGATATGACCGGCTTCAAATGCCTTACCGACGCGCCCAACGACAAAGAGGTCTTCTTGCGTTGGGTCGAGTTCGGCGCGGTCAGCCCCATCATGATGGAGCAGAACGCCTGCACGAACCCGCTCGGCGACCCGAAGACGAAGTGGAACCTCTGGAACGACCAAGAGACGATTGACCACTACAAGAAGTACGCGGGGCTCCACACCAGGCTATTGCCTTATTTCTTGGTCCTCCGAGACACCGCGGCAGCGACAGGGCGGCCCATCACCATGCACCCCTTCCTGCTGCATCCGGACGACCCGGACGCGACGACGGTGGACGACGCCTATTACTTGGGCCCTGCGCTCTACGTCTCGCCCGTCGTGCGGCGCGGAGTGACCGCAAAGGACGTGTGGCTGCCCCCTGACGCCACCTACGTCGACCTCGACGACTATTCCGTTTACGAGGGCGGGACGCGACCGTCGATCGCGGCCCCGCTCGGCAAGCTGCCGCTCTTCCTCGTCAGCGATCGGCTCTTGCCCCTGCTCGATCCCAGCATCGAGACGCTCGCGCCCGCGACGGACCCGTCGGTCGTCACGCTGGACTCGGTCTCCGATCGCCTCGACGTCGTCGTGGCCTTGCACCCCGGCGCGACCGCGACCCTGACGCTCGACGACGGCACCGAGCTCACCGCGACGCGGGGCTCCGATCAGGGCAACCCCGACGCGCTCGCGACGGTCACCGACAGCGAGATCGCCGACTGTGAGAGCTGCTTCGTCGAGACCTCGCCGGGCGACGTCGAAGAGGTGCGGGTGAACGGCGCGCTGGCCGCTGACTCGACTGTAACTCTCGGCGAGCTCACCCTCGAGGCCCACGGGCCTGCTGTTCGCCGCGTCCGCTGGAACGTGCTCCGCCTGCCGTGATGACCTCGCCCGAGCCGATAGAGGAGCCGGGGCGGCGCAGCCTGCTCGCCATGCTGCTCGTGTTCGGAGCGCTCACCGTGCTGGTCGTCGGCGCGTCGCTCGTCGCGAGAGTCGCGCGGCCAAGCCACGGCCCCGGTGGTTGGTCGAGCGCTGGTCAGGGCCTCGGGACCTCGGGGCCTCAGGCCCAGGACCCGCGCGTCACCGCGTTCCTCGGGCCCATCGTCGAGGGAGCGAGCGTCGGTGATTACACCGTCGTCATCATCGAGCCTGTTCGTCAGGGTCGATTGACGATTTCGCTCGCGGACCGCGAAGGCATGCGCACGACGATCGAGGTCTACGCCCGCGCGGCCGACGGCTTCCGCCCGATGACCGAGACCGAGCACTTCGCGCTCTTCATTCGGTCTGCGCCGGGCTCGACGACGACCCCGTCTGCGGCCGCCGCCTGCCTCGCGCTCGGGGACGCGCTGCGCGCGCGCGAACAAGCAACCAACGAACTGCCCGCTCTGGACGCGAATCGCCTCCCGACGAATCCCCCGAGCGGGCAGTGAGGGCGCTACTCGCCAGTGGCGTCGTTGCGCGCGTGGGGACCCACCGACGCTTGGGGCACGGACTCGAAGTACTCGATCCGCGCGCCCTTGCGGAGGTCGCCGCGCTCTGACTGCTTGGTTGCGACGCGCTGGTCGTTCTTCAGCAGGTCGATGATGAGCGACTGCGTGAACTCGAAGGTGTTGTTCGGGTTTTGCCGGCGCGCGACGACGCGGACAATCCAATATCGATTGGACGGCCCGCGCAGCACGCCGCTCACCGCGCCGAGCTCCGCGGAGTACACGGTGTCTCGCCACGGCTCCGGGACCTGATTCCATTGCAGGTAACCGAGGTCCCAGGGCTTCTTCGCGGCGGCCGGTAGATTGGGGAATTGGCTCGCGGCGACGTCCTCGAAGCTCTCGCCGTTCGCGATGCGAGCGGCGAGCTCCTCGACCTTCTTCTCGTCGCGGACCAGGATTTGTTGGACGTGGACCTCCGTCTGGATGCGTTCTTCGTTCGCGTCGTAATAGGCGCGAGCGTCCGCGTCCGTGACCTCGACCGTGCCCGTCAGGCTGTGGTCGTAGAGCTCGGCGAGCGCTTGGCGCTTCCACGCGTTGAGCGCGGCCTCGCGCTTCGCGAGCTCTTCACGGAAGGTCGGGTCCGAGTCCAGGCCAGCGGCGAGGGCTCGCTGGGACGCGAGCTCCTCGTCGATGGCGCGGTCGAGACGTTGCCGCTCGGTCTCTGGTGCGCTCCCTGTCTTGTGACCCTCTGCGCGTTGCTCTGGAGGCAGCTCTGCGCGCCCAATGCTCACGCCGTTGACGACCGCGAGGGTATCGGGCGTCTGGGGCACGGCTTGGACGTTGTTGGAGCTGTCCGAGGTGCTGCTCGCGGGCGAGCTGTTCTGACAGGCCAGTAGCCAGACAGGCAGGACGCCGGTGAGGAGAGCCAACTTGAGCATCGTGGGTCGGGACATGGGAGTTTCCAGGGGACCGAGCGGCTGGGTTTACGGTTGGTGCGATCTCAGTGACACGAGGTGCACGACTCTTCTTCGTCGCCGCTCCACGGATCGGTCGGCGTCGGGTCCCACGTCATGATGCGGAAGTGGGCGAGCGCCGCGTCGGAGTCGTGACAGCCGGAGCAAGGCAGGCGAGCAGCCTGCGTCTGCCAGGTGCCACTCGTCTGCGCCGTGTGGCAAGTCTCACAATTCCGAACGTCCTGCGGGAACGTGATGTCCCAGTTGCGGCCCGGGACGGAGTCGCCGTTCGCGTAATCCACCGTGGCCAGCGGCTTGTAGAGCGAGCTGCCGAAGTGGATGCCGTGCACGCGGCGGTTGATCGGGCGAGCGCCGGTCCACGTCGTACCGGTCGCGTTCTGCGGCTGGTAGTCGTGGCAAGCGGTGCATTGATCCGTCGCCGTGTTGTCGAAGATCTTGTTGTGGCGGCTCCAATCGAGGACGTAGCCGCGCCCATCTTCGGACTCGTGACAGCTGTTGCAGTTGTTCGCGACGAGCGGCTCTTCAGCGGCCTGTTTGACCTGGAAGGTCGCCTTCGCCACGGTCGGCGTATTGTAGTTCGCGGCGTCGATACGACCGCGGTCGGTCATCTCGATGTTCACGGTGTAGGTGCCCGGAGTGAGGTCGTCGACCGGGTCGAGCGTGTAGACGATGCCGCCGGTCGTCCAAGCGACCTTGGGGTCGTTGTTGGCCGGGACAGTGCGCTTGCTGATGTTGTTCGAGGTCGTCGAGCCTGCGGGCATCTTGACGTTGAGGTCACCAGCGAAGACGCTGGTCGCGACCGCACTGGCCTGCAGCTGCAGAGCATGCACTCGGCCCAAGTTGCGGGAGCGGATACCCACTTTACCGCCTTGGTTGAAGGCGATGCCGCGAGCCTTGAAGGCCGCATTGGCGTTCAGCCAGGTTACAACCTCGTCGGTCGTCGCGGCCGTGAGCACGCCGAAGGTGCCGCCGGCGACAGGGACGGTCACGGTGCCGGCGATCGTGAGGTCGCCGCCCGAGGAGTCGTACCCGGTCAGGTTCTGGCCACGGTCGAACTGGACGATCAGGCTCGCGCCCGCTGCGCTCAGGTCGAAGGGACCGGACGAAGTGCTCAGGATCTGCGAGCGCGCCGACGTCGTGAGCACGGGGGTCGCGTTGTTGCGCGGACCGTGAACGAAGAAGGACGCGTTGCGGAAGAGGCCGTCTGCGGGCGGGCAACCCGTGAGGAGGCAGCCCTCACCGGTCGGGTCTTCAACGACGGTGTTGTGATCGATCGCCACGCCGTTCTTGCTCAGAACGACCGTGACGACCGGGCTCTCGCCAGCGACGAAGTACTGACCATTCGCCGGAGTCGAGATTTGGATCGCGCCCTGGAACTCAGGGATATTGCGCGGGTCGTCGTCGGTCCAATCGTGCGCGAGCGTGATGGACTTGCCGGCAGCGGTGCCCGTCGGCTTGTGGCAGACGTCGCAGTCGTTGTCGCCTGTCTGGATGCCGCCTGGGTGGTTGGTCCCGGTGGCGAAGTCGACGTCGTCGTGACAGGAGCCGCAGGCCGCGCGAGACGGCTTGGTCTTCCAGTTGTCGGCCTGCGACGCTGCGCTGGTGTGGCACTTCTGGCAGTTCTCGACGACGGCCGGGAACTCGACCTTCCACCACTCGCTCTTCTTGTCTTGATAACCCCAAATGGCATATTCGCCGTTGTCAGCGGACTCGTCCGTCGGGGTCGCAGGGTTGTCCCAGACGACGCCGTCCGGGCCGGGGATCGACGCCACCTCACCACCAGCGTGGATCTTGTGGATCATTGTCTTGAGGTCGAGGCTCTCGCCGCTCTGCGGGTCGACGTTGCCGGGGACGTGGCAAGTCGCACAGTTCTCGACGGAGAGCCGGTCACCGCCGTGAGCCGCGAAGCTCTCGCCGTGACAGGATTTGCAAGAGGAGGTCGAGATGGGATCTCGCTTCTCGGTGAGGGGCGAGCCGTCAGGGACGAAGTCGAAGACTGCGTCCGCCGTCGGGCCGGCGTGTCCACCCATCATGATCGAGATGCGGTGCGTGAGGTCGCGCTCGTAAGCGATCGCCGTCGTGCCCTGCATCGCGGTCGTGAGATCGGTCGCGAACGTGTAGCTGTACGTGCCGTCGTTGTTGTTGGTGAGGGTGCCGGTGTTCTCGAGATAGGCCTGATAGGCCTCGGTGCCGTCGGGGTTCGGCCAATCATTGCTGGCCGAGTTGGTCACCGTTTGCTTGCGATAGATGTAAGGCACCCAGTGGTTCGCCGCGTCCGTCGCCCCAGGAGGCACGAGCTTGGCGATATTGGCGTTGATGGCCGAGACCCAGGTAACCGGGTTACCGTCGAGATCTTCGACGTCGAAGTTGACTGTCACAGCACCGGCCGCATCAGCGGTCGCCGAAGTGATCGTCGCCTTGACTCGCTGCTTGCCGGCAGCGAGCTCTTCAGCGGTCAGATATTCGGAGCCGTGGAACGCCGTGACCTCGACGTTTCCGCCGTTGGTTCCGTCGCTGCCGTCGAAGAGCGTGACGGTCGTGCCGTCCGCACAGGTGATCGTGTAGCTGCCATTGCCGTTGTTCGTCACGGTGCAATTGCCGCCGTCTGTCACGGTCACGCTGGTGCCGTCGTCACAAGAGACTGTCTTGGTCCCGTCGTTGTTGTCTGTGACTGTGCAGCTCGTCCCGTCAGTACCGTTGTTGCCGTCGGTGCCGTCGGTGCCGTTTTTGACGACCACGTTCGTCCCGTCATCACAGGCGATTGTGCTCGTTCCGTCGCCATTGTCAGTGACTGTACACGACACGCCGTCGGCGCCGTCCTTGCCCGCAGGTCCCTCGCAGCCACCCAACAAGAGACCGATGCCAACCCACAGTAGAGAACGCGTTCTTAAAACGGCGCCCATAAGACCTCCTCTTCGACAGCGCTTCCAACGCTGTCACCTTGTTTGCACCTAGGTGCGTCAGTTCTCAGGACGTTGGGTGAACCGCACGCGCTCGGTTGGAGGGGGTCACCACAACATGGCTGACTCCCAACCAGCGCGGGGAATGCGCGGCTCCACGAACGTCTTGCGCGCGCCCCTCCATCCGCTCGTACCACGAACAATCGCAATTGCTGCGCATATGCTCACGCCGGTCACCCCTGACCCGGCATGCATCGGAGCGAGAGACGCTCTGAAGATCCTTCAGCATTCGAACGCGACCCAGGCTGGGTTCACCACCATGGTGAAGCGAAGGTCGACTTGGCGGGGTGGGAGCCATGACCCACCCCTCAGCAAGATCGCTGCCGCACCGAAAGGGCGGCGCTCACCGTGGTGGCAAGTGGGTGCGCGCGTGCTCCAGCGGGTGTCGGTGCGAATTCACCACCCTGCTAGAGTGCCTGGATGACTCCTCGCCTTCGAGCGCGACGCTTGACTTGGATGGTGCTCGCGTCCGTGCTTGTTGCGGGCTGCGGAGACGACACCAGCTCGAATGAGGTCTGCACTCCGCTGCAGCAGGAGCCCTGCTACGACGGCCCGGCCGGGACCGAGGGCGTAGGCTCGTGTCGATTCGGGGTAAGGACTTGTCTCGTCGACGGCTCGGGGTTCTCCGCGTGCACCAGTGAGGTCTTGCCCGCGGAGGAGAACTGCGGCACCCCGTCGGACGACGACTGTGACGGAGAGGTCAACGAGGACTGCGCCTGCGTGCCCGGCTCCTATCGGAGCTGTTATTCGGGTCCCGCAAGCACTTTGAACGTGGGGGCTTGTCGGGGAGGCAAGCAATGGTGCGCGGTCGACGGACTCAGCTACGACGATTGCCAGGGTGAGGTCGTGCCGACGACCGAGCTGTGCGGCAATTTCCAAGACGATGATTGTGATGGAGTGGTCAATCAACCCGAGGCCTGCGCCTGCAGCCCCGGAGACGAAGAGCCCTGTTACGAGGGCCCTGACGGCACGCTCGGAGTCGGTATATGCACGAGCGGTATCAAGACTTGTGTCGCCGAGGGCGGCAGCTTCGGGCCGTGCGTCGGTCAGACAACCCCCGAGGCCTCGGAGGACTGCAACACAGACGAGGACGACGACTGCAACGGCCTGGTGAATGACGCCGCGGCCGGCTGCTCGTGCAACCCGGGCTCACAGCGTAGCTGCTACTCGGGACCAGCCGCGACCAAAGACGTCGGCGCCTGCGTGAGCGGCACGCAGACCTGTGACAATGGGGGGAATGGATATGGTGATTGCACCGGTGATGTCCTGCCTCAAACCGAGAATTGCACGACCCAGGTGGACGAGAACTGCAACGGCGAGGTCAACGAGCTCGCTGCCGGGTGCGAGTGCGAGCCCGGGGTGACGGAGCTCTGTTACAACGGCCCCGAGTTCACGCTCAATGTCGGCACGTGCCGCGCTGGGATGCGGACGTGCGCCGGCAACGCCCATTGGCAGCCTTGTATAGGTGAGGTCGTCCCTACCGACGACGACTGCAATACACCTTTGGACGAGAACTGCGACGGCTCGGTGAACGAGCCCACGTCGGGTTGCTTCTGCTGGTTCGAGGACCCGACCTCGCTCGCGAGCGAGGACTGCCTGCTCGATCTCGGGGAGCCCGCGTGGCGCAAACCCATCCCCGAGATGCCTCTCCAGATCGGCGCGGACAGCTTCGGCGATACGTTCATGCTGCTCGGCTATTCGACTCCGATTCTGGAGTTCGAGCCGGTCCCCAATGGCGTGGCGGCCGTCGCGCAGGTCGCTTCCTACAGCCCGAGCGGCGAGTTCTTCTGGGGCAAAGAGCTCTCGGCGTCCGTGGCGCCAGCGACGGGTCAAAACTACACCTATGAGACCAGCGTGTCTCCTTATGGGGTATTCGCGCTGACGACGCCGACTGTTCCGAACGGGTCGACCGCCCTCGGGAGCGACACGTGGGACTGGCCGGCTTCGGCGTTTCGTGTGCTCTATTCGCTGGACCCGACCAGCGGCTTCCCCCTCTTCGCTGTCGCCGTCCCTCGCTATCAGAGCGAGACGAACACCTCGATCCACGCCATCGCGGCGCGTGACGACGGCGGCGTCTATTACCTGAATGGGCCGCTCAGCTCGCACCTGCATCGTTATGACTTGCAGGGCACGCTCGATTGGAACGTCGACCTCGGGCTCAATCTGGACGATATGGCGCTCGCGGCCACCCCGGACGGTGGCGTGATCGTCGCGTTTACTACAAACTTGTCTGTAACGTTCGGCGCGACGACGCTGCCCCCCATCGTCGGGTCCTCGTCGGACCTCGTGCTGGTGAAGTTCAACGCGACAGGGACTCCCGTCTATGTGGTCCGGCCTTTCGCGCTGACGGCGGTCATCAGCGCTCGCCTCGAGGGTGGAGTGCTGGGGCTCGTCGCTCAGGAGGGCTTTTTGCGGGTCGACGCTGTCGACGGCACGCTGCTATCAGCGGACCCGCTCCCGGGCGCGATGATCCCGGGGTCGACTTATGGGCAAATCGGCTCGGATGGCGTCGTTTACGGCAGGAACCAAGCGGACGCGACCAACTTCGGTCTAGGGACGGTGGACCCTTACGGCGGTATGGCGACAGGGACCTTCATCGCGCTCCGCGGGGCCGGGGCGACGCGCTGGTCACGCGCGCCGCTCGCGACCCAGGTCACGGTGAGCAGCGGCCCCTCGGGGACGGTCCTCGCGGCGTTCTCGGCCGACACCGCGATCGATCTCGACGGGACGGTGGTCTCCCTGATGGAGCCGCAGGTGTTCCTCGCGCGGCTCGCGTACTGAGCGCGGCCGACTCGCATGCACGTTCGCGGACAGATCCTCGGTGAGCGCTATCGCCTCGAGCGCCGCGTCGGCGCGGGAGCGACGAGCTCCGTCTGGGCTGCCACCGACCTCGCGTCGAGCGACCTCGTCGCGCTCAAGCTGCTGAGCGCCGGAAGCGACAGCAACCAGCGGCGCCGCCTCGAGCAGGAGGCCGTCGCGATCCAGCGCGTACGTCACCCCTACGTGCGACGCGTCCGCGAGCTCGCCGAGTTCGATCGCGACGTCGCGCTCGTCATGGATCTCTTGGACGGTGAGCCTTTGTCAGCGGTGCTCGCGAGGGACGCGCCGTTGCCTGTCTCGAGCGTGGCGCGGCTCATCGGTCCTGCCGTGTCCGCGATGGGGACGGCGCACGCGCAGGGCGTCGTTCACCGCGACCTCAAGCCCGAGAACCTGCTGGTCCTCGCGGATGGTCGCGCGGCCGTGCTCGACTTCGGCATAGCGAAGCTCGTCGACGATCGCGCGCTGCGCCTCACGCGGACAGGCGGCTCGGTCGGAACGCCGCAGTACATGGCGCCGGAGCAGCTCCTCGCCGAGCGGGAGATCGATCACCGCGTCGACGTCTGGGCCATGGGGCTCGTGCTCGCCGAGCTCTTGACCGGAGTGCTCCCGACTCGGGCGGACAGCATCGATGCGTTGCTCCGCAAGGTGCTCTTCGATCCGATGCCGCCCGTAGGCGAGCTCAACCCGGCGCTCCCGCGCGCGGTGTGTGAGGTCTGCGATGCGATGCTCGCGCGCGACAAGCGCCATCGCTTGCCCGATCTGCGCCCGGTGCTCGCGACGTTGGCTGCGTTCGACGAATCGCTCTCGGCGCTCGCGTTCGAGGCCCCACGCGAGCGCTCCACCGTGGGCGAGGCGCGCGTCGGCGCGACCGTCGACACGACGCTCACCACCAGCCCCACCATCTCCGCGCGCGAGGTGCGCAGGGCGGTCTTCGTGCTGATCACGATGGATCCGAGCGCCGTCGCGAACGACGGTGGCCAGCTCGTGCTCGCGACGTGTCGGCGATACGGCGCCACGAGCTTGGCCGTCGACGGGGTGGTCGCGGTCGCGGTCGAGGCCGGCTCGCTCGAGCGCCGTGTGATTCGAGCGCGAGCCTGCGGTGAGGAGCTCGTCCGAGCGGGCTGGGCTCACCACGTCGCGGTGATGGTGGCAGACGGCGTGTTCCGCGGCGGCGCGCTCGAAGACGAGGTGCTCGAGTCCATGCGATCGCGCGGCCTCCCACTCGCAGAGTCCGGGGTCGGGCTCATCGGCTTCGACGACGAGGCGCGCGCGCTCTTGGCGCGAGCGGAGAGCGCGGAGGAGTCGCGCGCGCAGGCTCCTTTCGTCGGTCGCCAGCGCGAGGTCTCGATGGTGCTCGCGCTCGCGCACGAGCTTCGAGAGGACGTGCTCGCGCACGCCCCGACGCCTCGCGCTGCGCTCTTCACGGGTCAGCCCGGGATGGGCAAATCGAGGCTCTGCGACGAGCTCGCGACGCAGCTCGCCGAGCAAGGGTTTCGCGTCGTGTTGGTGCGCGGCAGCGCGGCGGAGGCAAGCTCCGCGTTCTCCCTCTTTTCGCACGCGCCGTGGGCCGAGCTCGACCCGCGCATCGAGCGCGCGGTTCGGGACGCGCTCGCGAGCACCCATGTCGCGCCCTCGATGCCCGGGGAGCCGTTGCTCGCCGACCGCCTGCTCTACGCGCTCCTCCACGAGCTTCGGAGCGCTTGTGCGATCACCGGATCGACCGACGCTTCGGGGGACGACGCCGACACCGAGGTCTCCGGCTCATCACCGATCCTCGCGCTGCTCGTCGACGATCTCGACTCCGCCGACGCCGCGAGTCTCGGCGTGCTCGAGCGGCTCTGGGCTGCTGCAGTCGATCTCCCATTGCTCCTCGTCGGGTTCTGCGATCCCAGCTTCCCTGCAGCGCATTCGAACCTGACCACCCGACTCCAGGCCTCGTGTCACCCGCTCTTGCCGCTCTCGCGACCACACGCCGCGCGGCTCCTCGATTGGCACCTCGCTCAGCGGGGTGAGGGCGCTCGCGACGCCGCGACGACCCGCGCGCTCCTCGATCGCGCCGAGTGCAATCCCATGTTCCTCGAGCAGCTCGCGCACGCGAACTCCCGAGACGAATTGCCCACTTCGATCGAGGTCGCGGTGCAGCGGCGCATCGCGACGCTCGCGTCGGACACGCGTCGAGGGCTGCGGGCGTGTGCGCTCCTCGGTGGGCCGTTCGCCGCGTCGTGGCTCAGGCCCTTGCTGGCCGAGCCGACGACCTCGCAGCTCGAGGCGCTCGTCGCCGATCTCGATTCGCGAGGTCTTTTGCGAGCCGTGCGCGGCGATCGCCGCGGGCCCGACGTTCCCGGCGACGAGCCGATCCTCTACGGTTTTCGCAACGAGATCGTGCGTGAGGTCGCCTATCGCTCCTTGCCCGAAGAGGAGCGCACTCGCGGTCATTGGGTCGTAGCGGAGCTGCTCGCGAGCGCGAGCTTCGACCCGGCCGTCATCGCCCGTCACTTCGAGCGTGGCGGTGATCGAGCGCGAGGTTGCGAATACCGAGTAGAGGCTGCGCGGCGCGCGCTCGCGAGCGACGACTGCGTCGGAGCGTACGAGCACGCCACAAACGCCCTCGCCGGAGCTTCGACCGAGACGGCGGCCGCGGAGGCTCGCGTGCTCATGGCGCACGCCGCGCGCCTCCTCGGGCGCTTCGAAGAAGGGGCCGCGCTCGCTGAGCAAGCGGCCGCGGATCTGCCGGCTCACGAGCGCCACTTGGGGTGGCTCGAGCTCGGGGCGTGCGCCGAACGCCTCGAGGACTACGCGACGCTGCGGCGCGCGTGTGAGGCCATGGCCGCGCCGATCTCGCAGCTCGTTGCTACCGAGCCGTTCTCGCCGGCCCAAGTCTGGGAGCAGGCCGATGTCTCAGCGCAGCTCTCGGCGATGGCGTCGCTCGCCGGGCTCGGCGAATCGAGTCTCGAGCTCCTCACGCGCGCCGAGGCGAGCCTGGGTCCTGATGCACCTGTCGAGATCACAGCGCGCGTGCTCGCCGCGCGCGCTTGGCGCGTGGAGCGCGAGGGCAACTACGAGGAGAGCTATCGGCTCTCGCAGAGGGCAGTCGAGCTGCTCTCCGGGAGCGCCGATCGGCGCAGCTTCGCTCGCGCCTTGACGAACCTCGGCTGCGTCGCCCTCGAGCTCGGGCTCAACGCCGAGTCGCTCGAACACTTCGCGCGCGCCGAGCACCTCGCCGAGCAGATCGGGATCTCGTTCTTCGTCGACCTCGCGCGACACAACCGCGGCTTCGCCATGCTGCGCGCAGGTCGCGCGCGCGAGGCGCGCGAGACGTTGGAGGCTCCCCTCTCGCGCGCGCCGGGTGCACCGCATTTCGAAGTGCAATACCGCGTCTATCGGGCGCAGGCGCTGCTCGCGGAGGGCCTCTCCGAGGAGGCGCTCGCGGAGACGGAGCGCGCGAGTGCGCTGCGAAAACCCGGGCTCTTCGAGAGCTACGCGCGCGCGACCGCCGCGCTCGCCGCGCTCGAGAACGGGCTCGTGGAGCGCGCGGTGGAGGAGGCTCTGGAGGCGCGCCAGCGACTGTCGTCGCACGCCCAAGAGGGGGAGTGCTTCGTTCACGACGTCGTCGCGACGACGCTCGTGGCCGCGGCGGATGCGCGCGCACGCGAGGCGATCGAGGCAGGCCTCGCGCTCGTCGAAGACCGACTCGCTGCGATCAGCGAGCCTCGCCACCTCGAGAGCTACCGGGCCATCCCGTCGGTGCGGCGGATCCTCGAGCGCGCGGGCGAGCTCGGGATTGCGTCGGATCGGCGCCGAACGACCGCGGCCTGATCAGGACGCCAACGCGGGTTCGGCTCGCAGCCTCTCGACTGCGAGCTTCGCGAACACGCGCGCTCGCAGCGGCGCGCGCGGCCCCTCGCGCTGCACGACGTAAATGGGGAGCGCGGGCGGCTCGTACTCTTCGAGCAGCAAGGTGAGCGCGCCTCGCTGGAGCTCGCGGGCGACCTGATACGAGAGCGCGCGGACGACGCCGTGCCCCGCGATCGCTGCGGCGACGGTGAGCTCGGTGGAGTTGGCGACGAGCAGCGCGCGAGGCTCCACGCGCTCTCGTGCGCCGTCCTTGACGAAGAGCCAAGGCATCGGCGTCGCGCGCTGCCCGAACTTGATCGCGCTGTGCGCGGCGAGGTCGGCGGGCTTCGTCGGGACGCCGTGCTTCGCGAGGTAGGCCGGCGCGGCGCAGGTCACGCGGCGCACCGTGCCGACGCGCTTCGCGTGGAGGGTCGCGTCGGGTGGGAGCTCGGCGATGCGGACCGCGACGTCGATGGTGTTCTCGAGCAGGTCGAGCACGCGATCCGAGAGGACGGCGCGGAGCTCGACGTGAGGGTGGAGCGCGGCGAACTCGAGGAGGATGGGCGTCACGTGGAGCTGCCCGAACATGCGCGACGCGGTCACCGTGAGCGGTCCGCGCAGGTCCTGGTGCGCGAGCGCCGCGGAGGACTCCGCGAGCTCGAGCGCCTCGAGCGCGCGCCTCGACTCGGCCGCGAAGCGCTCGCCGGCCGCGGTGAGGCGGACCATGCGTGTCGTGCGGCTCACGAGCTGCGCGCCGACGCGCTCCTCGAGCGCGGCGACGGCGCGCGTCGCCGCGGACGCCGAAATGCCGAGTTTGCGGGCGGCGCGCGCGAAGCCGCCGGACTCCGCGACGGCGAGGAAGGCCTTTATCGACTCGAGGCGGTCCATGCGTGCTGATCCCGAATCCGGATTATTGCACGGGCTGCAAGAGTCCCTTTCGCGCGCGGTCTATTCCGCGAAACCGGGACGCGACCCACAGTTGGGGCCATGCAAAAAAGCCAAGCGCGCCCGCTCGTCCTCCACCGGTTCTTGCTGTCAGGGCATTGCCACCGCGTGGAGCTCTTCCTCTCGTTGCTCGGCCTCGAGGTCGAGCTCGTCGACGTGAACCTCGTCGTCGGCGATCAGCGCCGGCCCGAGTTTCTGGCGAAGAACGCGTTCGGCCAGGTGCCCGTGCTCGAGGACGGCGACGTCGTGGTCTCCGACAGCAACGCGATCCTCGTCTATCTGGCCAATCGCTACGATCGAGACGGGGTGTGGCTGCCGCGTGATCCGGTGTTGGCCGCACGCACCCAGCGGTGGCTCTCGGTCGCGGCCGGCCCGCTCGCGAGCGGCCCCGCCGCGGCGCGGGTCGCGCGGCTCTTCGGTCGGCCCGACGACGTGAAGGCGCAGGAGCAAGCGCAGAAGCTCTTCGACGTGATGAACGCGGAGCTCGAAACCACCCCCTTCTTCGGCGGCGAGCGGCCCACCATCGCGGACCTCGCGCTCTACGCGTACACCGCGCGCGCACCCGAGGGCGGCGTCTCGCTCGAGCCCTGGCCGCGCCTCCGCGCTTGGCTCGGTCGCGTCGAGGCGCTCGATCGGTTCGTGCCCATGCAGGCGATGGCCTCGTGAAGCCCTTTCACGCAGGCGAAGAGGCCGTGCAGGCTCGCGCCGGCGTGCTCGGCCGGCGGCGCAGATCGGCAGTCGCATCATTCGAGACTTCATGCCGGACCAGCACCGGCAGTTCTTCGAAGAGCTGCCGTTCGTGGTCGCCGGCGCGCTCGATTCGCAAGGGCGACCGTGGGCCACGATGTTCACCGGCGCGCCTGGGTTCGTGCGCTCGCCCGACGACGTCACGCTGACGCTGCACGCGAACACCGATGTCCTCGGCGGCGCGACCGAGGCGCGCTTCGAGGCGCTCGCGCCGATTGGGCTCTTGGGGATTCAGCTCGAGACCCGAAGACGAAACCGCGCCAACGGGGTTGTCCGCGCGCGGACGAACACCCATATCGACGTCGCGGTGAAACAGAGCTTCGGCAATTGCCCGAAGTACATTCGCCCGCGCAAGCTCGGGCCGACGTCGCGTCGGCCGACTGCGGCAGAGCGCTTCGGAGCGACGCTGCCCGAGGCTGTGCTCTCGCTCGTCAACAACGCGGACACGTTCTTCCTCGCGACGGCCTCGCGCGGAGCGGAGAGGGCCGCGGGCAAAGCGCCCGAGGGCGTCGATGTCTCGCACCGCGGCGGCCCGGCGGGGTTCGTCCGCGTCGGTTGGCGCGACGCGGGCCACACGCTGAGCTTCCCCGATTATCCAGGGAACAACCTGTTCAACAGCCTGGGGAACTTGGCCGATAACCCGATAGCGGGGCTCCTCTTCGTCGACTTCGAATCGGGTGACGTGGCCGCGCTCCACGTCGCGGACGCTGTCGTGCATTGGGAACCCCCGCGCGAAAGCGTCGGCGCCGCGGCCGAGAGGTGGATCGAGCTCACCGTGGTCGAGGGGCACTGGCGGCAGGGCGCGCTCCCGTTTACGAATCCCCAATAGCGGTCAAGCCTGGAGCGCCGCGAACGGCATCCCGCGACGCGCGACGAACCCGTTATGCCGATAAAGCTCGACGGCGCGCGTGTTCGTCGGGCTGACGTGCAAGAACGGAGTCACGCCGCGCGCGTGCAGATCGCAAGCGAGGTGCGTGAGCAAGCGCCGCGCGAGGCCGCGACCGACGAAGTCGGGGTGCGTGCACACCGCGGAGATCTCCCGATAGCCGGGCATGCCCATGCGCTCACCCACCATCGCCGCGAGCGTGTCGCCCACGTAGATACCCAAATAGCGACCGAGCTCCGGAGTGCGGTCGCGGAAGTAATGGGGATAGACGAGGGCCGCGAGGCCGAGCACGTCGGCGCGGCGAGGGGGCTCGTCGAGGCTCACGATCGGCGGCCCGTCGGGGACAGGCGCTACCGTGTCGCTGACCATCTGCAGGATCTCCCCGAGGTCTTGGAGGGGGAGCCCGCTCGGCCGCGGACCGACGAAGAACACGGTCTCACCCGGGGTGAGGGTGGCGCGATCGAACGGGGTCGCCGCGTCGCGGACGGCCACGAACGGCGCGACCGCCGCGGGGTAGCGGAGCTGGTCACCCGCGCCCAGCGCGAGCGGCGCGTGCAGGGTGGTCAGCGAGGCCCAGAGCGGATTGTCGAGCGCGTGCGGCATGGCTCGTGATATTTGCCATCCGCACATATATGCGCAAGTCACATAATGACGACGAGCCCACGGTGGAGGCGATCCGCGTGTCGCTGGTGGAGCTCCGCCGCCTCTTCCAGCGCAAGGAGCTGACGGCGCTCTGGGCCGAGGCCGCGGGCGGCGACGCGAAGCTCGACTACGCGGACCTGCGCCTGCTCGATGCGGTGCGCGTCGCCGAGGCTCGGGGGGAGGGTGGCGCGACGGTGGGCGACGTCGCGGTGCTGCTCGGGGTCGACCCGTCGCGGGCGAGCCGGTTGGTGGCGAGCGCGGTCGAGCGCGGGCTCCTCGAGCGGCGAGCCGCGCAGGACGACGCTCGCAAGGTCGTGCTCGCGGTGACGTCGCGCGGGTCGAAGCTGCAGGCGCGCGGCAGCGACCTCACGCGCGCGCGGATCGCGCTCGCGGTGGAGGCCTGGCCTGCGTCGCGCCGCGAGCGCTTCGCGGCCGAGCTCGCAGAGTTCGTGGTGGGGATGACCGATCAGCGAGCGTCGAGGAGGTTGACCGTGCAAGCGTCGGCCGCGGCCACGGTGCCCTCGTCGAGGAAGACGAGATCACGCAGGCCCGGGCCGAGCTCGTAGTGCGCGGTGACCGCGAGGTCCGAGCGGCGCAGGACGTAGAGATCGCGATCGGTGCCCGAGGTGACGGCGATTCGATCGCAGCTCGGGGAGAAAGCGATGCGGCGCGGGGCGCGGACGAAGGCGCCGCGCGTGAGCTCGTAGCGGCCGCTCGCGCCGACCTCGAAGAGGCGCACGCGGCCGACGAAATCGGTGATCGCGACGGCGTCGTCGTGCATGCAGACGTCGAGGCCCATCGCGACGACGCCGGCTGGGTGGTCCTCGACGACGCGATCGGTCTTGGGGTCGAAGAGGACGAACCGACCCGTCGTGATACCGGCGAGGAGGCCGTCGCGGCGCTGCACGAGCTGCAGGTTGAGGCCCTCGATCACGCGGTGGAAGGTCGTCGCGTTGTTCGTGGGGTCGACCTCGAGGTAGCCGCCGCGGACGAGCTGCGAGACGTAGACGGTCGGGCGATCCTCGGGGCAGATCGGGTCGACGTAGTCGAGCTCCACGCCTAGGTCGGGCGCGCCCGGGATGAGCCGCTCCGGCGGGTCGACGGGAGCCTCACCCGGGGGCGGGACCTCGAGCGCGAAGAGGCGATCTCGTTTCGTCAACCATACTGAACCATTTCGGACGCAGCCCTGCCACATGTTGCCGCGCATGCGGAGCGGCGGGCCGAGCACGACCGTGCCGTCCGGTTTGCGCTCGGCGAGGAAGCTGCGGCGCTCGCTCGTAACGACGAAGCGGGTCTCGTCGATGGGTGTAACGGCGTAATAGCGAGAGACCTCGTACGAGGGGTCGAGGTCGACGGGTCGCACGCCGTCGTTGGTCTTGCAGCGCGCCTCGAGGCGCGACGCGGACCAGAACGAGTCGCTGAGCGGGCTGTGCCCGAGCATGGGCTCGAGCACGACGAGCCACGGCAGGAGCGCGAGGACGCGGAGCGCCGGCTTCTCCACTGCGCGCCACGCGCCCGCGGCCGCGAACGCGAGCACGGCCCACGGGATCGCGCCGTTCACCCCGGGGACGCTCACGCCGAGGACGCCGACGAACACGACGCTCGCGAACGGCACCCACGCGAGCCGATGGCGTGGCGACACGACGAGCATCTTGATGAACGGGCCGAGGAGAAACACGACGCGCAGCCACGCGGCGAACGCGAGCAAGAGCGTCGCGGGGTCTTTGGGGATGAGCGCGAGCGCGGAGAGCGCGGCGTCGGCGATCGCGCGAGAGCAGGTCGCGAAGAGCGCGCGCACGCCGGCGTTCTTGAAGACCAGGACGAACAGCGCGACGGCGACGAAGGCCTCGAGCGCTGCGAGCGCGCGGCGGAGCTTCACGTTGGGGGAACGGTACCGCGCGCGAGCGCGTCGACGCACCGGCGAACGAGGGCCTCGTCGAAGATGCACGGCAGGCCCTGCCAGCTCTTCAGGTAGGAGACGTCGACTGCGCCGGCGCGGGCGAAGACGCGTCGCGCGGGGTTGGAGAGTTCGACCTGGATCGCGACGCGCTCGCCCTCTCGCACGAAGACCGCGACGAAGCCGCCCTGCGCGCGTGGGGCGAGCCCCTCGAGGTGAAAGGGCTCGGAGGACATCGCGCGGACGGCGGCGGTCGCCTGATCGAGGACGGGTGAGCCGAGGTCGGGCACGCGCTCGGCGAGGAGTTTGTCCTTCACCGGGGTGAGCTGATCGAAGGCGCGAGCGTGGCGCCTCATCCACGCTTCGATTTCCGTAGCGCCCTCGGGCCACATCGCGGGGAGGGCGACGTACGGCGCGATCGGGGAGACGACCGAGGCGCGCTCGGCGACGTGATCGAAGAGCCGCATGAGCCGGCGCGCGCGCGTCGCGGGATCACCCGCGGGCCCGGCGGTGCGCCAGAGGACACCGCGCCGCGCGCCGTGGTTCTGCGCGACGAACGATGGGTCCTGCGCGGACTGAAACCACACGAACGGGAGCGCGGTCACGGCCTCGACGGTGCGATCGAGCGAGAGCGCGCGATCGAGGAAAGCGAGCGAGGCGTCGAACGCGGCGTCGGTCTCCGTGGGCAGCCCGACGGGGAAGCCGATGTTCACGCCCGCGAGGCCGGCCTCGCGGTAGATGGCGAGCGCGCGCTCGACCTGCGCGACGCTGCCGGGCTTGTGCACGAGGCGGCGAGCCTCGTCGGTCGCGCCGTCGAGTCCGAAGAACGTGTTGCCGAAGCCGGCCTCGCGCATGAGGTCGGCGCGCTCGCGCGTGACACGCGAGTCGACCAGCGTTTGTCCTCGCAGGAAGGGCTTCATGCCCCAACGCGGCTGGCGCGCGACGACGCCGCGGAGGAGCTCGTCGAGCTGCGAGGGCAAGGCGTTCGTCGTCGCGTCGGAGAACTGGAGGTTCAGCGCGGGCACGCCTGCGCGGCCGGGGTGGAGCGCACGCCACGCGGAGACGGCTGCGTCCATGTCGGTGAGCACGCGCTCGACCGAGCCCTGCTCGAAGCGCGAGTACATGGTCTTGTTCGAGCAGAACGAGCAACCGTAAGGACAACCCCAGTTGAGCAGGATGGGCAGCGTGGGTTCTCTGTCGCCCACGAGCAGTCGAAGGAGGGGTGCATCCACCAAATAAGAGACCTCGGGGGGAGCGCTGGGCTCGCGGGTCCGCGGGTCGCTCGGTGAAGCTCCGGCGTGAGCGGGCGCGACCCAGACGTTGCGGAGGTTGCGCGCGCGCGTGGGGTCGCGATCGAGGAGCGCGCGGAAGAGATCGACGATCACGGACTCGGCGTCGGCGCCGACGACGGCGTCGACCCAATCGAGGCACGCGGTCTCCGGCTCTTCGATGACCTCGGGGCCGCCGAGGACGACGAGCGTGCTCGGGCTGCGCTCTTTGACGAGGCGCGCGACGAAGAACGAGACGTCGGCGTTGTTGCGAAAGAGCGAGAGGCCGACGACAGACTCGCCGCCGGCGAGGAGCTCCGTGACGATGCCGTCGAAGAAAGACGGTGTTTCGCGGTAGGCGCGCTCCATCGCGGCGAGCCGCTCCTCGATCGAAGGATCGAGCGCGAAAGTTAGATCAGACGCGAGAGCGACCGCGCGCGGCACGATGAACGGCGGATCGATCGGGCGGACGACGCGCGCGCGGATCCCGGCTCGCGCGAGGAGCGCCGCGTGGAGGACGACGCCCATCGAGAGCCACGGCTGCGTGCCGTACGGCGGCAGATTCGAGAGGACGACGTCGCCGCGCTCGATCGAGTGGCGCGCGGGCGTGCTCACGGCGCGGGCGCCGTCGTGACGGCGATCTCGAACGCGCGGCCGTCCGAGGGGACGACGTCGAGCTCGATCGAGGTCGCGTTCGCGGTGACGTCGCGCGGGCCGCCGTCGAGCGTGAGCCCGGTGATGATCTCGCCCGCGGGCGCGGCGATGCGCACCGTGCGCCGCGAGTCGCCGGTGGGGGCGTAGACGACGCGGATCGAGCCGTCGGCGCGGTGGACCGAGACGAGCGCGGTCTCGAGCGAGAACGGCGAGGGCGCGCGCGGATCGATGTCGAGGCCGCGCGCGGTCGCTTGGATGCCGGCCATGCGGAGCGCGGCGTAGAGCGGCATCGCGTGCTGGTTGTTGTTCTGCACGGGAAAGTCGGTCATCGGCGTCGCGATGCTGCGCCACGTGCCGCCCGGCTGATCGCCGGCGGGGCCGTTCATGCCGTCGGGGCCGCTCCAGATGCCGAACCAGACCTCGGGGTACGCGAGCGCGTGACCGACCATCGTGTTGCGGACGAAGTGATCCCACGCGTAGTCGGGGCGAGTCTTCGCGTAGCCCTCGGTGAGCAGGCCGCTGATCGCGGGCCAGACCTGCCCGTCCTTCGTGAGCGTCGCGCCCGCAGGCGAAGGCACGTCGAGCACCGAGTGGATCGCGTCGAGGGTGGAGTCGCGATCGGCCTCGGACGCGAAGGTGTCGCCGATGAGCGCCCAGACCTGAGCTTCGAGATCGACGTCGGTCGCGTGGTAGAGGACGCCGTCGCCGAAGTACGCGCGGCCGAAGAACGAGCCGCCCCACGCCGAGGGGAGCGCGGCGCGGTAGGCGTCGACGCGCTCGCGGATCTCGGTCGCGAGCGCGGGATCGGTCGGCTCGAGGAGATCGGCGATGCGGGGCAGCACGGCGATCGCCATCTGTGTGTTGGGCACGCTCTCGCCCGAAGACTCAGCGAGCGCGCGGTCTTTTGCAGCGAAATCGATGCCGTCGCTCCAGTCGCCGGTGCCCACGCGGACGAGGCCGTGCTCGCCCGTGCCGACGGTGTCGAAGAGGTGGCGCAGCGACGCGACGAGGTGATCGCGCACGGTCGCGTCGGGGGCGGCGGCGCGCGGATAGAACGGCACCGAGCGATCGAGGAAGCGCACGTCGCCGGTCGCGCCGAGGTACTCACCGAGGGCCCAGGCGAAGAAGAGATCGAGATCGCTCGGCGCGTGGTGGATGCCCATCGCGTCGTCGAGCACGCCGTGGCCCTGGAAGGCGTACGTGAAGCGACCCGAGTCGAAGAACTGCACGCGCATGTAGAGCTCGAGCTCTTCGCGGGCGAGCGCAGTATCGAAGTACGTGAGCGGCAGCGCGAAGATGCCGATGTCGCGCGCCGCGCCGTCCGCGCCGTGCAGATAGAGATACGCCGAGCCCTGCGGCACGACGTGGCCCTCGAAGTAATCGCGGCGCCCGACCGAGGCCTCGATCTGCGTCGCGTGCCACGCGAGCTCGCGGTGGAGCTCGGGCGCGGCGGGCGACGTGAAATGGAAGGAGCGCTGGTCGAGCTCGTGTCGCACGGTCGCGAGGCCGTCGTAGTCGGGGTTCGAGAGGCGCGCGTCGACCTCGATCGGTTGGCCCATCGGCGCGTACCCGTAGGCGAAGCGGAGCTTCTTCGTCTCGCCGGCGGCGAGGTCGAGCGCGGTCTTCATCGCGAGCATGCGCGGCTGCCCGAGGCCGTTCAGGACCTCGTCGCGCGGGCCGCTCTCGGCGCCCTCACCGGCGGCGTCGTCGCGGACCTTCGCCGGCAGCTCGAACGAGCCGTCGCCGAAGAAGGTGGACTTGCGGGTGAAGGTGTCGCTGACGTCGCCGACCAGCGCGACGAGGAAGGGATCGGGCGGGTAGTCGTTCTCGGTCGCGGGGTCGTCGATGGGCTGCGGGTCGTAGTTCGCCGCGTGCGTGCGGCGCACGACGAGGG
The DNA here is from genome assembly GCA_046351325.1 of Polyangiaceae bacterium. Classification (GTDB taxonomy): domain Bacteria; phylum Myxococcota_A; class Polyangia; order Polyangiales; family Polyangiaceae; genus Xiheicaenibacterium. The sequence continues at coordinate 899,026 of JAXLYR010000005.1, forward strand.
CGCGCGCGTCGGCGTCGTACGCGACGCTCTCGTCGAAGCGAGCGTTGAGAGCGTCGCGCTGAGCGCGCGCGGTCGCGGGGACGCCCGTGAGCGGATCGCCCGAGACGACCCAGTTCGTCGAGATGTTGCGGCGCGCGACGTCGAAGACCTCGTAGTGCGCGACCGAGCGCGCCTCGTCGGTGAGGTTCTCGATCGAGACCTCGTCGACGACGTAGGGCGCGTCGCCCCACGGCGCGTAGAAGCGGTGGGTGACGCGGAGATCGCGATAGCGCGTGCGGGCCTCGGCGTAGCCGGCGCCGAAGATGCGACGGGTCGCGGCGCCCGCGGGGCGATAGCGATACGCCGTCGCGAAGGGCTCGACGCCGTCGTCGACGTACGAGAAGCCGCCGCCGAACCAGCCCTGCGTGTCGTCGACTTTGTTGAGGTAGTCGATGCCGCGATCCTGCGTGACGAGCTCGAGAAGACCGTCGTTCGAGAACATCGCGTTGACGCGGTAGTTGCCGAAGGCCCCCCAGTGCGTGCGGAGCGCGAGGTTCTCGGTGTTGAAGTAGAGCGCGCGATCGTCCGTGGCCTGGTCGATCATGTACTCGTACGCAGGGAGCCCGGCCTCGTCGACGAACCACCGGCCGAAGTCACCCGAGCCGCGCGAGCATGGAGGGAACGCTCGCGGCGAGGTGACGTCGACCGGATCGCAGAACTCGGGAGGGAGCGCTTGCGGTTCTGCGGGCTCGGGCTCGGGGATGGGTGCGGTGTCGATGCGCTCGTCGGCGCACGATGCGAAGGCCGCGCCTGCGATCGCGAGCGCCGCGAAGAGCGGACGCCCGTGATCGCTCGAGGAACTCAGAAGCCGCAGTCCGTCGCGCAGTTGCCGTTCACGCATTGGAAGAGCGACAGGGTAGCCGCATCCGACAGCGAGCAGCCGGCGCCCAAACACGTGGTCGGATCCACAGCGGTCGCCACGCACTGCATGCAGGCGACGCACGGAGCCGAGCCGACGCAGCCCTCGACCTCGGTGCAGCACGACCCCTTCGCGCAGGTCGTGCATGCGGTGTCGTTGGCGGCGGGATCGCACGCGGCCATCGCGCCACCCTGGTAGCACTCGGTGCCGCAGGCGGCCTGCGTGCAGTTGTACGTCGCCGCGGTCTCGGGGTCGTTGAGATTGCACTGGCCGTTGCTGAGGCACGTGATCGGATCGGCCGCGGTGTTCACGCAGCCGAAGCAGGTCGAGCACTCCGCGTCGTTCACGCAAGTGGCCGCGTCGTTGCAGCAGCTGGTCTTCGCGCATTCCATGCAAGCCGTGTCGCCGGGCGCCGGCTCGCAGAACGGCAAGCTGCCGCCGGCGCCGCCCGCGCCGCCGTTGCTCGTGCCGCCCGCGCCGCCGTTGGCTGCACCGCCGCCACCTGTGTTTTGTGCGCCGCCGCCGCCGGCGTTGTCACCGCCCTGAGGTTGGCCGCCGCTCCCGCCCGTGTTGTTCCCCGCACCCGAGCCGCCGCCGCCTGACGTGTTCGTGTCGTCCCCGCAGGCCAGCGCCCCCACGCAAATCGCAGCCAAGATCCAAGCGCGCATCACCCACCTCCAAGGCCATCGAGCGTACCTCACCTTTGGGAGAGAGCACCGCAAAGAGCACGACCGCGGACGCGCGATCGGGACTCAGGGGCGCCGCCCGAGCTTCGTCGCGGCGTCGTAGCCCCGGCGTGCGTCGCGACGCAGTTACAGTGCTGTCACCTGCTCGCGTGCGTCAGTTGATCGGGACGAGCTGCGTGCCGTCTTTGCCGCAGAAGCCTGCGTCGGCAGGGAAGGTCGTCCCGCAGCTCGGGCAGATCTTCCCCATCTTCTGCCCAGTCGGAGAGCGGACCTCGCTCGGTCGCGGCGCTGGGTCTGCCTTCTTCGAGGGCACGAGCGGCGCGCCGTCGGTGGCGCAGAACCCGGTGCCTTCTTCGTAGACGGAGCCGCACTTCGGGCACTCGAGGGTGGTCTTGCCGCTGCGATCGAAGAAGCTCACGTTCGGCGGCGGCGCGACGAAGCTCTCGCGCGACGAGGCTGGCGCCGTGTCGGGCGCGCGTCGCCCGCGTCGCAACATCACGAAGCCGACCAGCCCGAGCAGCGCCGCGATGCCGCCGACGATCGCGAGGAACGTGATCTTGCGTTGGCGCGCGGTGTCCTCGGCGACGCTGCGATCGCCGCCGAAGCCGGTCGAGACCTCGAGGACGGCGGTGCGATCGTCCTCGCCCGCCGCGTTGAGCCCGCGCGCGACGAGGAGGCTCTCGTATTTGTCGGGCGGCGTGACCTCGACCGTCACGCGAACGCTGCGTTTTTGCAGCGTGACGACCACGTCGACCGTGCCCTCGGGGGCATCTGGCGCGGCCGTTATTTTGTGCTCAGTGATCGTGAGTTTGTTCGCCAGCGCCTCGTCGCCTTCGAACGTGATCTCCGGCTCGACGCCGAGCGAGCAGCCCTTCGCGTCCTTGACCTCGACGGTGAGCTCGAAGGCATCGCCCGGTCGCATGAGCTTGCGGGCAGGGCGCACCTCGAGGCGCGTGGGCGCCGCGCCGGGCTCGCAGTCCCCGACAGGCGTCGGCGTGGGCCGCGGCGCAGGCTCGCGCGGCTCGCGCGCAGTCGAGCTCGGCGTCGGGGGCGCGGACGCAGACGGCGTCGCCGACGCGCTCGAGGCGGGCGCGGGCACTTCGTCAACGCGCTTGACCAATTTGAACGAGCGCGAGCGCGAGACCGTCGCGTGGCATTTCGTGTTCTGGATGTTGAACTCGAAGACGCCCTGCTCAGAGAACACGATGGTGTCGTTCGTCGCCGAGATGCTGGTGACGATCGCGGCCTTGCGTGGGTCGTTCGGCGCGCTGCTGCAGCGGTTCGACCAGCCGCGCTTCGACGCGGAGTGACTCGTGCGCGTGATGCCGCTGCCCTGCTCCCAACACTGCGCCGTGGTGAAGCTGCGACCTGCGCCGCTGAACGCGAGCTCGCCGCCTGCCTCTGCGACGCTCACCGAGCCGCCGGGCGCGCCACCGCTCGGCGTCGGCTTCGGCCCACAAGCGTCGCCCCAGTCGGTCGTCGACCAGCGTTCGCTCATGCCCGAGGCGCTCCACGAACCCGAGAGGGTCGGAAGTTCCTCTTCGGCGCTGGCAGAACGTACAGCTGCGACGATGGCTACCACGACCAACAAACGCACGAGGTGGCCGATGATCAGCTTGCCCGTGTTCGAGGCCCCGCTACCTTGATCGTCATTCCATCGCGGCCGTATCATTGGGGGGTCATTGAAGCTGCGCGTGTAGCGCACGCCTGCCAGTTTCTCTCGAGGACCACCTGGCTCACGAGCCGCAACACGGATGACAATTCGTCATTGTTTTTGCTAACTGCACGGCGAAAAGCTTGAATACTCAAAGCAGCATGGCAAGGCGTTCATCGCGAACGGTCGCCGGAGGGTCATCGGCATGAAGATCTCGTGTCAGTCCTGCGCGGCGAAGTACACGATCGCCGACGAAAAGGTCGTCGGCAAGGTCATCAAGATCAAGTGCAAGAAGTGCTCGAGCACGATCGTCGTCAACGGCAACGATCCGGGCACGCTCGAGCAACTTCGCGCCGCTCAGAACGACGGCTTCGATGATGCCGCGACACAGCTCGTCGGGCAGCAGGCGATGGGCGCGATCGCTGCCTCGCCGGCCAACCCCGACGAGTGGACGGTCAGCATCACCGACGAAGACCAGCGCACGATGACCACGGCGCAAATCCTTGCCGAATACGGTCGCGGCACGCTCACCAACGACACGTACGTGTGGCGCGACGGCATGACCGATTGGCTGCCCATCCTGCACGTCCCTGACTTGGCGTCGTTGCTCGCAGCATCGGGTTCAGCAGCCGCAGCGCCAGCTCCCGCACCGGGCTACCAAAACGGTGATCACGCAGCGCCCTTCGCCGCGAGCGGCTACGGCGCGCAGCCCGGGGCCATCCCTGCAGTCGGCGCGATGGCCGGCGGCACAGCGATCATGAACGTCGGCGCGATCGGGGCCGGCGTTGCTCCCGCGGCAGCGGCTGCAGCTCCGGCAGCAGCGCGACGTGCTGGGGGGCGCTCGGGCGGGGCGGTCGACCTCTTCGGTGCAGGCGCCGCGGCCACGCAGCCTGCAGCAGCGCGCAGCGCACCACCACCGCCTGCGCCATCGGGTGAGAAGGCGATCGGCGAGCGCAACGAGACCAGCGTCCTCTTCTCCCTCAAGGATCTCGCGGCTGCCGAGCAAGCCGCCGCGAAGCCCGAGAAGAAGAGCGGCGGCGGTCTCTTCGACGGCGGCCAAGATCGCGTCGACGATCTGCTGAGCCTCGGCAGCGGCTCCGCGGGCACGCCGCTCTTCACGGCCGTGCCGCTGCACGCTCCCATCGTCGAGCCGCCGCCTCCTCCTCCGGCGAGCGTCGCGCCTGTGCCTGCGATGGCCGCGCCGATGGTCGTCGCACCGACGAAGCGCAGCCCCGTGCCGTTCATCGTCGGTGGTATCGGCGTGCTCGCGCTCGTCGGGGCGATCGTCGTCGTGCTCTCGGGCCGTGGGTCCGCCGCCAAGCCTGACGACAAGAAGACCGAGACCAAGACCGAGGCCGCGTCGACCACCTCAGCGCCCACGAAGCCTGTCGAGAGCGTCGCGGTCGCCGAGACGTCGAAGACCAACACCGCCGCGCCCGATCCGACCAACACCGAGCCCACCCCCGAGGACTCTTCGAGCTCCACGGACAAGCCCAACCCCACGTCGACCACGACCACCTCTTCGAAGCTCAGCTTCAACGACCCGTCGAAGACGAGCGATCCGTCGAAGACGAGCGAGCCCACGAAGACCAGCGAGCCCACGAAGACCAGCGAGCCCACGAAGACCAGCGAGCCCGCTGGACCCGCGGGTGACACGCCGTTCGATCGAGGTGCTGCTTCGTCCGCCCTCAGCTCCGCCGCAGGTGGCGCGAAGGGTTGCAAGCAGGCGAATGGTCCGACGGGTTCCACGAAGGTCCAGGTGACGTTCGCTCCGAGCGGCAAGGCAACGCAGGCCGTGGTCGGCGCGCCGTTCGCAGGGACCCCGGTGGGTAGCTGCATCGCGGCCGCGTTCAAGGGCCTGAGCGTCCCGCCGTTCACGGGCGCACCGGTGACCGTCTCGAAGACGGTTACAATCAAGTAAGATCAGCCGGCGCGCACTAGGGGGTCGAGCTCGGCGGGGTCGAAGCCGACGAGCTCGGGCTCGACCTCGATCCGTACGCCGAGTCGGTCTTCGACCGTCTCTTGCACCATGCGGGCGAAGTCGACGAGCTCGCGTGCGGTCGCGCCACCGCGGTTGACCACTGCGAGCGCGTGTCGCGTCGAGAGACCCACGCGCCCGCGGGCCGTGCCCTTCACGAGGCCGGCTTGCTCGATGAGCCAGCCCGCGGCGAGCTTCACCTTGCTGGCATCCCCCGCGACGGGGAAGCGAGGCATCGTCGCCGCCCCAGCGCGCGCCGCTACAGCGTCGGCGAGCGCGGCGTCGACGATGGGGTTCATGAAGAACGAGCCCGCGCTGCGGTTGTTCTCGGCCTCGAGCTTCACCTCGTCGAAGACCATCGATTTGGCGCGTCGGAGGGCGATCACCCGCTCGCGGATCTCTGCGATCGGAGCGCTCTCCGCATTGAGCGCTCGCGAGAGCTCTCCGTAGCGGACGCGACCGGTCTCACCCTGCGCTAGGCGAAAGGCGACCGACGTGACGATGAAACGCCCTCGCCCTGCGCGCTTGAAGAAGCTGTCGCGGTAAGCGAACGCGAGCGCAGCAGCTTCGAAGACCACGCGCTCGCCCGTCGCGCGCTCGACCGCGGTGACGGACTCGATCGTGTCCGAGACCTCTTGTCCGTAGGCACCGACGTTTTGGATGGGGGTCGCGCCGACGCGACCAGGAATCCCCGACAGACACTCGACGCCCACGAGTCGCTCGGAGACCGCTCGCGCGACGAACGCGTCCCAGGGCTCGCCTGCGCCGACCTCGACGAGCGCAGCGGAGCCCTCTCGCGTGATGTGGAGTCCGCGCAGCTCGAGGCGCAGCACGAGCGCGTGCAGGCCACGATCCGCTACGACGAGGTTCGACCCGGCTCCCAAGACAAAGGTCTCGAGGCCTTCGTCGCGCGCGTGCTCGAGCGCGCGTCGGAGTCCGACCTCCGAGGTGACCGTCGCCATCATCGTGGCCGGCCCCCCGACGCCCATCGTCGTCAGCGGAGCGAGCGGGACGTCGCGCGCGAGGACGAGGTCGGCGTCGCTCACCGCGCCGTCACTGCTTCACGCGGACGCGGATACTCGTCTCGAACCCGCGGTCGATAGCTTGAACCTCGTTCAAGAATCGATCGTAGTCCTCGCCGGCGACGGTGCCGGTCGGGAGGTTCATCGTGAAGGTCTCGGTGATGGTGTTGCCCTGCACGGCGATGTCGCGCTTCGCCGCGACGAAGTCGCTCTTCTTGTCGACCGCGGCAGCCGACTTCTCGACGGTGGCGCCCGCGGGCAGCGTGATTCGTCGCTTGAGCTTGTATTGGATCGGCCACTCGATCGTGAGCGCGCTCGTGCGGTTCGCCTGCGAGGCGTACATCCCCGCGAGCGTCCCGCTCTTCGCCGGGTCGTAGCCGGGGAGGATCCAAGTCTTGCCGTCCTTCGTCTCGATCGCGCCGAAGCCGGGGATCGTGATCGAGGCCGAGATCTTCACCTCCCACGAGCCGTCCTCGCTGAGGAGCTTCACGTTGTCGACGCTCGCCCACGGGAGCCAGCTCGAGACGACGTCGCGCAGCATGCTGCGTCGGTCGTCGCCGACTGCGTAGTTGAAGGACTCCGAGAGATACTGCGCCGTGCGACCGCGGAGCAGCAGCGTCACTGTCCCCGTCGCTGTGCCCGCCGCGTCGACCGCGAGCTGCACATCGGCCTCGTCTGCGGAGTCCTCGTCGACGACCGGGACAGGGACGATCTCACCGCTCGACATGATCGCGCTGCGTCCCTTGAGCTCGGCGCTGATGCGCCCTGGAGGCGGCGGCGGGCCGTCCACGTCGGGGTCGATCCAGACGTTGCCCGACGCGAGGCGAACGACGACGAGCGGCTTGCGGAACCGCCCCGGGTGCGGCGGCACGTTGGGCGCAGCGGAGAACGGTTCGGTCTCGGCGACCGCGAGATCGACCTTCACGCCGAGCTCTTTCAGCGTGCGGTAGATGATCCACGTCCGGCTGCCGATGCCCTCTTCGACCATCGATCGGATCGATTGGCCGTGACCGCCGGCGACGGCGAAGCCGCCGTAGTCGGAGAGCTCGAAGCCACCGCTCGCGATCTTGATTGTCTTGCCGACGTACTCGACGACGCGCGCGACCAACGCTGCTTCGTCGGTGGGTCGCGTGCCGTTCGGGTCGCCGCCCTTCGAGGCCTCCTCGGCGAAGCGCTGTATGAACGGATCGTTCTCCTCGAGCGAGCGGATGCTCTCCGTGATCGATTTGCCGACCTTCTCCCAGGTCTGGGTGCCGAGGCTCACGCGGACGCCGGCCTCGATGTAGGAGAGCCCGGGCTCGATCTCGCGCGGCGCTTGGTTCGTCAGTTTGTAGGTTACAAACTTGTAGCCCTCGCGGTGCTCTTCGGTGGGTTTGCCGAGGAGCGGGTGCACCCAAGACGTGGCTTGGAAGGTCTCGGGCAGGCGCAAGACGATCTCGGCGTCGGCGACGCTCACGCGCTCGGGCATGAGGTCCGGCGTGTCGAGGCCGACCTCGCCGATCTCGTTCGGGTAGTAGTAACCCTCGAGATAGTGCTCGATGTAGTCGCCCTGCTCGAGCTGGCTCAGGTCACCGCCGCCCGCGACGGCCTCGAGGATGCTGCCGTCCTTCTTGATCACGCGCCGGCGGAGGAGCTGCAAATAGCCTTGCCCGTCGACCGAAGGCTGATCGACCCAGATGCTCCGGTCGACGTCGGTGGTGCCCGCGACGCGGCGCAAGTCGTAGAGCACGACGTGGATGAAGCCGTCCTCGTCCATGCCGTAGTGCTCGACGTGCTTGAGCACGGCGGTGGCGGCCCCCGGCAAGATCGGCTGCGCGCGATCGCGCTCGATCAGTTTGTGGCCTTCGTCTTCGAAGCGCTTGGCGTCTTCGCTCGGCTCGCCGAACGCGAGCGACACGGTCGTCGTCGAGTACGGTCGATTCTGGTCGGAGATGAGCTCGCGCTGCGCGAGGGCCTTCGCCGCGCCGCGGTCCTTCATCCTGGCGAGGACGGACACCACGCGAGCCGCGGAGCGCTCCCACGGGAACATCGACTCGTAGACGCGCAGCGCGCCCTCGTCGTCACCGAGCCGCTCGCGCAGGCTCATCTCGTAGTCGAGGTAGGCGCGCGGCGATCCGGTGAGCTCGCGCACGCGCGCGACCTCCTCGAGGGCGCCTTTGCGATCGCCGATCGCGGATTTTGCCTCGGCGCACGACAGCGTCGATCGCGACAGCCCGCCCTCGCACGACAGCGTAACGCGCTCGCGACCCGAGCGCGGATGCAGGCCGGCGTCCCAGCTCGCGAGCATCGATGAGCCGGGCGCGGCCTTCTCGAGGGCGCGGTAGGTGCGCTCCGTGAGGTCGTCGAGCCCTGCGCGCTGCGACAGGTCGTAGACGAGCGCGAGCTTCATCGTGTCGAGCTTCGAGAGGTCAGCGTCCGGCTTCGTCACGCCGAGCGCAGCGAGCGCCTCGAACGTGCCGTCGCTGTATCCCTTGCGCCGCGTGAGCATCTCGGACTCGACCATCGCGAGCTCCCACGACGACGGCGCGGCCTTCTTCACCTCGTCGATCGAGATGCGCTCGCGCTCCACGCGCTTCCAATCGGCCATGTCGGCCGCGCGCTCCATCGCTCGCATCCACAAGAGGTGGAAGGCAGCGCTCCGGCCCTCGCGCTTCTCGAGCAGCGCGGCCTCCAACATGTGCTCGGCCTTTCGATCGTTGCCAGCCGAGAGCAGCGCTGACGCGCCTGTAACGATCGCGTCTTCGCTCGAGCCGATCGCCCCGAGGTCGATCATCTTCACGGTGCTTACAGTGGCGTCGGCGCTGTCCCCCTTCTGGGGGGCCTTGCTCACGAGCGGCAGCCCGTCGTCGCCGACCACGAGCAGCGCGACGCCGCTCGAGTCGTTCTTGTCCGCGACGCGGATCACCACGCGGAGTGTCCCCGCGCTCGCCTCGGCGATGCTCATGGTGGTGACAGACGAGTAACCAGCGTCCCACTCGCGCGACGCGACCTTCGAGCCGCCGACCTCGAGCACGGTCGTCGACGTGGCGGTCATCATGAAGCTGAGCGCTTGGGTCCGCGGGTTCTCCAAATGGATGACGATCTCGCGGGTCCCCGGTTTGTCGCTCGCGCCGTGGCTCGCGATCCAGCAGCCTTGCGCGGGGATCTTCGCGACCTTCGCGGGGTTGAAGCGGTTCGGACCCGTGTACATGGGCAGCGGCCCTGTCGCGGGCGTCTTGGCCGGCTGCTCGAGCGTCGTCAGCGGGGTGATGTCGAGCGGACCAACCACCGTCGCCTCGGCCAAGCAGCCCTCACGGGCGCGCCATGCCTGCGCGCTCGCCGTCTCGCCGGTGAAGAGCGCCATGTTCTCCAGGCTGCTCGCGAGCGAGGACCGAATGAGCGGCGCGAACTCGCCCTTCGAGCCGTCGAGCGCGTTCCACGCTTGGGTCAGCCGCTGCGCGATCTTGCGGTAATTATCGGCCTGGCGGTCCGAGACGGGCGCGGGTGCTCGCCCGCCGCGCCCCGCCAAGAGCGCATCGAGCGACGCGGTCACGACGGCCAGCGAGTCGGTCGCCGAGGGATCGGCGACAGCGCGATCGATGGCGTCGAGGTAGCCGTCCGCAGAGTCGGGCTGCGTCATCTCGGTAGCGAAGGCGGCCGCGAACACCGCCGAAGCGCTCGCGCCGCCGACAACCGGGACTTTGGCTGGCTGGTTGTTACAACCGGAGACGACGAGCAGGAGAGCCAGGTTGGCTGCCCATGAGCGACCGCGGAGCTTCATGCGGTGCTCATGCTGCCCCATCCTGGGCGATCGGGGTAGGTCGCTTCATAGGATTTCGGCGGGCTCGTCGCGGCTCCTACGGTAGCCTTCGCCGCCATGCTGAACGCTGGCGATACAGCCCCCGACTTCGAGCTCCCCGCGGACGATGGGACGGTCTTTTCGCTCGAGAAGGCCCGCGGCAAGAACGTCGTTCTCTACTTCTATCCGAAGGACGACACCCCCGGCTGCACGCGCGAGGGCATCGAGTTCTCGGGCGCGCTCGAGCTCTTCGATTCGCTCGGTGCCGTGGTCATCGGCGTGTCGAAAGACTCGATCGCCGCGCACTGTCGCTTCCGCGACAAATACAAGCTGCGCGTTCGACTGCTCTCCGACACGAACCTCGCCGTCCACAAGGCTTACGGCGCTTGGGGGATGAAGACGATGTACGGACAGGCTCGCGAGGGGACCATTCGCTCGACGTTCCTCATCGACCCGGGCGGCAAGATCACCAAGGTTTGGCCCTCGGTGAAGGTCGATGGACACGCGGACGCCGTATTGGCGGCGCTCGGTGGGACCCAATCGCCGACTGCCAAAAAGCCCGCTGCTGCCAAGACGCCAGCTGCCAAAAAGCCCGCTGCTGCCAAGACGCCAGCTGCCAAAAAGCCCGCTGCTGCCAAGAAGCCTGCTGCCAAAAAGCCAATTGCCAAGTAGGGCTCGCGATTGGGCGGGCCTGCGCGCCTGACCGAGGTCGTGCTAAGCCCCGTCGCATGTCCGGGGAGGACTGGGGTCACGATGATCGAGGGAGCGCGCCGCCCGAGATCCACGCAGGCGAGCACGCTCATGGGCGCGCTCAGGCGAAGCTCACCAACGCCGATGATCCGGAGGCCGCGAGCCTCCCGCCCGAGGCCTTCGGACGCGGCTCGAAGAAGCGCGGCCTGCTGATCGGCCTCGCCGCGATCGTGACTGCCGGGCTCGCGTTCGGCGCGTTCGGCTATTTCCAACATCGCGCGGCCGTCCGTAGTGCCGAATTGGCTTTCGGCGATTTGAACATGTGCCTGTTCGGCCAGGCCGAGGTCCCCTCGACCGAGGTCGCGGCGCGCTTTCACACGCATCAAGTCGCGATGTTGAGCCGCACGGTGAAGGAGCGGTCGGAGGGCGCGTCCGGCGGCGCGTGGCCCGAGCGCTGTGGGGTTTACGCGCTCCGCCTCGCCGACGCTTCGGACGGCGCTGGCTACGATGCCGACGACGGCACCAGCCTCCTCGCGAAGTCCACGGAGCTCGCGAAGCTCCTGAAGGAGAAGGGGCTCGACGGCGACTTGGGTGCAGCGCTCGAGCAAACCTGGAAGGCCGCCGAGGCCGCGCGGGTGAGGCCGGTGAAATCGGTGCTCGCGGGCCCGCCCGAACACGGCCGCGCGCTCACGGTCGACGATGTTCCGGAGTCCGCCCTCATCGTGAAGGACTTCGTCGGATTGAAGCAGCTGCAAATCCCCGAGCAGCAGAACGAGGTGCCGGCGTTCTTCATCGACCAGAAGGACGTGGGCGGTCCTTTCAGCTGTTTCGTCGAGCGCGAGCGCGTGCTCTGCCAGCACGTCGAGCCCTCGCTCAGCAAGCTCAGCCAACCGCTCACGGTCATCGGCACCGCCGACCCGGGCGCGGCGCCCATCGTCTATGTCGGCAATCGCGCCGACACCACGATGTACCGATCGGATACCGGCGTAGAGCTCGGGCGCGGCGTGCCGCTCGCGGCCTATTCACGCAGCGACGGCGCTTCGTTCATTGCCTATTACGACAACGGCGCCGGCGAGATTGTCCTCGCGTCCCACGTCAAAGGAGACAAGGAGCCGAAGCTCGTGAAGCTGTCGGACGAGCTCCGGACCTTCTTCGGTGGAGACAAAGACAAAGACAAAGATAAAGAAAAGGACAAGGCAAAAGAGGACGACAAGCTGCCTCGACTCGAGCCGCTCGACCTCACGCTGGCCCACGGCTTCGCGTACATGCGGCTCTCGGGCGTGGATATGCCGAGCACCCTCTTCGTAGCCAAATTGAAGGGTGACGGTCACCTCGACACGCCGCAGAAGATCGCCGAGGACGTCGGGTGGAACGACTACGACAGCGCGAACGTCGCCCGAATCCAGACCTGCCGCGGGACCGAGGGACGGCGCGCGGTCATCATCCGCAGCTCCGACGGCGATCGCGTGAGCTTCTTCTTGGATGGCAAATGGACACCGGCGCTGCGCTCGGGTGTCGGCCTCCGCGGGAACCTCGTCTGCCACGGCAACGGCCTCGTCGCGGTCAACCACGGCTTGGTCTCGACGTGTTCGTCCGCGGCGTGTGACCAACAGGTCGTCAAGGAGAGCGTCCGCGGCTCCGGGGACACTGGCCCACGCGACAGCTACAGCGATACCGTGTTGTTCGGTAAGGCCGGGGACGCGCCGAGCGCTTACTTCACTGTTTGGGCCGCGAAGGGGCAGCGCGCCGGGATCCGCGCCAAACGCGGGCTCATCCCCGAGCTCGGTGACACACCGGACTCGGTGCTCTTCGACGATCTGCTCCTCAACGGTAAGCTTACAGACCTGTCAACTGTCAGCGAGTTCGAGCTCGTGGGCGGCGGCGATCACGCCCTCCTGATCATGCAGACCAAGAAGGGCCTGGCGGCAATTCGCGTGAGCCCCGAGGGGCAAGCCACCCCCGAGAACGTCGTCTGGCAATAGGCACTAGGCAAGAGCCCCGAGTACCATGAAGAAAGCGCTGCCGTTCATCCTGCTCGCGTTGATCCTGTCTTTCTTCGGTGGCGGCTATTTGCTTTATCGCAGCCAAGAGACCAAACAGGCCGCGCGGCGTGGACAGACGTTTGCGGATCTCAGCCAGTGCCTCTTCGGAGAGCTCATCCAGTCGCCGGACGAGACCTCGAAGAAGATGGATAAGCTGCAGATGCACCTCGGCTACAGGCCGCCGGCCATGCGCGGCATGCGCGGGGGCAAGCCGTGGCCGCAGAACTGCGTGCTCCCGGCCAAAGACATGATGGCCGCCGTACGCGAGTCGACGCTGCTCGACGACTACCCCAAACGCGAGATGCTCAAAGAGCTCGACGCGCTGGTGAAGGAGCTCGAGGCCGCGAACGCCGCGAACAACTACCTCGCTCGTCCGGTGCTCGCCGTTTGGCGCGCCGCCGAGAAGGGCAACGTCGTCATGGCCAAGTCCTCCGACCTGGAGGGGCCGCCCAGCTCGGTCGAGCCCGTCGGCTTCGGCAAATCGACGGTCGCCAACCTCGAGGCCTCGGCCAATGGTCCCGAGTGGTTCTTCTTCGGCCCTGCGACCCAGAGCGATGACGGCTCGAATGTCCCTCAGGTCGCGTGCTCGCTCGTGGCGGGCGGCCTGAGCTGCACCCAATTCACCGCCGAAGAGAGCTTTCTGAAGCAGTTCGGCTCGTTCGACAGCCCGACGACCGTGCTCTTCACGAGTGGTCAGAAGCTCTATTTGCTCGCCGACGGCAAGCTCGCGCCGGTCCAGGTCCCCGACTTCGTAGAGGCCGCGCACGTCGACGAGAAGGGCAATGTGTCCGCGCTCGGCCTCGAGGAGAAGAAGGACAAAGACAAGGAGACCGGTGACGAGCGCGTCACCCTTGTTCCGAAGTTCTTCTGGATCGAGAAGGGCAAATCACCGAAGGTCGCGCCGCTCGACGAGGTGCTCAAAGGCCTCTCCGAAGAGGAGCTCGGGATGAACTACGTCCGACTCATCGGCCGTGAGATCATCGTCATCGTGCCCGGCAAGACCGGGGAGTCGCGCTTGGTCTCCATTCCAATCCAGCCCGACGGCACCTTGGGCAAGCCCGCCGATTTGGGTGAGAAGTTCGCGAATGGCGACAGCGTCGTCGCGTGTCGCGCCGGGGCGAACTTCGTGCTGGCAATCGGGTCCGACGCGGGAGAGCGGCTGGTCTTTCGCCAGAAGGGTGCCTCCAAAGTCCAACAGGTGTCCGAGTCGGGCTTCGTGTGCTCGCCGAACGGTTACGTGGGTGTCAGCCAGAAGAAGTTCTGCAATCCGGACAGGTGTGTCGACATTCGACCGAAGAAGAAGGTCGACGACCTGATGAAGCCCGAAGAGGTGATGCCTGTCGGGTCGGAGTCGCAGAAGACCACCGCGCTCATCGGTGACCAGGTTGTCAGCGTTTGGACGTTGGCGATCGCCACGGGGGGTGGTTCGTCGACGGGGACGGCGCAGGTCGTCTTCGGCAGCTTCGGCGCGGCGGGCTCGGACAAAGAACCCAAAGAGACCGTGCTCAACGAGGCGACGATCGACAAAGCGATCGTCGATTGGAACCTCTATTCGAGCAGCGACGGCGCGGTGCTGCTGACGACCGTCGGGCGCGACGTCGCGGGGATCTACGTGTCTGCTACTGGCGAGTTCAGCCCCATGAAGGTGACGCTCAAGAAGTGAGCGGCCGCGCGCGGCGCGGCTACTCCCGTCGCTGGCGGAAGGCTGCGAGCAGCGTCGCCTTCATTCGAGGATCCATCGGTGGGGCCACGGCCGCTTTGCCGGCCACGCGTACTACAGCGCGCATCCTGTCGAGGTATACCTTGCACGCTGTACAAATTACGAGGTGCGCCTCGAAGCGCTGAACCTCGCTCGCGGGCATCGCGCCCTCGAGGTAATCCGTGACGAGCTCGACGAGCTCTTTGCACGGAAGATCGTCGTCGTCCGGCGTGCTCATGGTGCCCAACCCAATACGCCCTCGAGGGCGGTTCGAACGCGCGAGCGCGCGCGGTGCAAGAGCACGCGCTGATTCGCCTCGCTGATCTCGAGGGCGTCGCAGGCCTCGACCGCGGACAACCCGAGCAGGTCGCGCATCGTGATGACGACGCGCTGCGCGTCGGGGAGCGCCTCGATCGCGCGCGTCACAAGCTCGCGGAGCTCCGCGGTGAAGAGCGCCTCTTCCGGCTCTTTCCACGGGCTCGGTGGCTCCTGCCAGTGACCCGGCCAGCGACCGCTGACGGCGAAGCGCTCGGCAGGGACCGCAGGCTCGAAGCTCTCGTCGAGCCCCAAGGCGGAGATCGGCACCGTGCGAGCTTCCTTCACGCGGCGACGTTTGGCGCCGTTCAGCACGATGCGTGTCACCCAAGTCCGAAAGGAGCTGCGGCCCTCGAACGAGGGCAGGGCGTCGAGCGCGCTCATCCAGGCCTCCTGGGTGACCTCCTCGGCGAGGGCGTTGCTCCTCAGGATCTCCTGCGCCGTGCGCAGCGTCGCGGGGTAGTGGCGCTCGAGCAGCGTCGCGAACGCGTCTTCCACGCCGGATTTGGCGCGCTCGACGAGCTCGTCGTCCGACTCCCCTGCCACGGTCGGAAGGATCCCTCCGACGTGACGGCCCCGCAAGGGCTCGGGTCGAGAGGCTCCCCCCAAAAAAAGATTCGGCGGCTTGTAACGCCAGGCTCGGTCGCGGACTCGAACGCGTGCCTGGCGCTCCGCCAGCGCCGACGGGCGAGTCGTGTGTCGCCATGGAGGAAGCGAATGAGGGACAAGGGACGTGATCGCACGCGTGTTGAGAGCCTCGAAGAGGCGATGGGCCGCTTCAGCGCCGGAGAGGACGCTGCGTTCGGCAGGGTGTACGCGCTCGCCTGGGAGCCCGTCGTCCGTGCGTTGGTGTGCGCGACCCACAATCGAGCGCTGGCTGAAGACGTCGCTCAAGAGACCTTTCTCAAGATATTCGCCGCGCGCGACTCGTACCGTCAGGGCGCGCGCGTCCTGCCGTGGGCGCGCACGATCGCGCGTCGCACGCTGATCGACACCGTTCGCCGACAGACGCTCGAGCGAGCGTTCGCGAAGACCGCCGCGGCCTCTAGCGTGGAGAGCCACGGTCGCACCGACGAGCGCTTGGACGCGAAGCGCGCCGCGACGCGCACGCTCGACGCGCTCGCGCAGCTCCCACCTCGACAGGCGCAGGCGCTCGAGCTCGTCACCACCGACGGCGCGACCGTGGTCGACATCGCGCGAAGGCTCGGTGAGACAGCCCTAGCGGTTCGACTGCGCGTGCATCGTGCTCGAGCGTGCCTCCGCCTGCAGCTCTCCGATTTCCTCGACGACGCAGCCTGAATTCAGCCCGCCGGCGGGATCCGCTCGATGCGCGTCGCTGGCCCCAACTCCCGAATCAACTCCTCGACGCGATCGACCGCAGGGTGGCGCGCAGGGACGATGAGCCCATGACCCGACGCGGCCGGCAACGCACCGGTGACGACGGACGGCGGGAGCTCGAGCAGCTTGCTCTCGAGGAGGGTGCCCGGCGCGTCGACGAAGAGGGTCGGGCCCGCGAGGGGCTGGCCGCGTCGCGTGACCTCACCAGCCAAGCCGCGGACGCGCGCGCGCTGTGCTTGCACCATGGCTTGGAAGGTCTCCGCCTCGTAGATGATGGGCGGGCTGAGGACGGAGTCGGCGTCGCCGACCGCGGGCGTGCTGCGCACCCAGCGAGCGAGGAGGTTCTCGTCCTTCGCGATGAGAGCCTCGGCGACGCGCGCGAATGCGGCGACGAAGGCGACGTCCTCGTCGGTGATGATGCGCGGTGACCGTGAGAGGCCACAGAGCGAGCCGATCGCCACGCCCTGCACGTGCAGCGGGATACCCAAATAGGAGCGCGCGCCGAGCGTGCGGACGAGGACACTCTGACGGAAGAAGGCCTCCCGCGAGGCGTCCTCGACGAGGAGAGGCTCATCCCCCGAGACGGTGTGCGTGCAGAAGCTGAGCTCGCGAGGGACGACGCTGACGTCACCGAGATCGGTCGGGAAACCACGGTGGACGCGGTGAATCGTTTCACCTCCAACGACCGTGCTCACGTAGACAGCCTCGAACGAGAGGAACGGCGCGAGCTGATCGATGAGGATCGTCAGCGCGTGATCGGTGGCGCGCTGATCTCGCGTGACGGGCCCGACCTTCGCCAGCTGTTCGACGCCGCGGGCCCCGAGCTGCTCGACGAGGCGCGCGCGCAGCGCTTCATCGGAGCCGCCCTTGTGCATGCGCGCGAGGGTCTCGCTCGGGCCGTTCTCGCGAGCGTGACTGGCCGCTCGCCACTCGGGTTGGGGTGGCTGGTCAGCGGCTGGCTTGCTCGGTACGGCCTGGCGAGCGGCGGCCAAGATGCGGTCGCGCAGCCGATCGGGTGGGGTGAGGCGCGGCGCCTGCGACTTGTCTTCGTCGACGGCGCTCTCCGCCAGGGCGACGATGGCGTCGCTGATGTTCGCGAGCGCGCGGGCGCTGCCCGAATGACCAGCAGCGGCCTGGTGCACGAGGACTGCGCTCGGAGCCGCGGCGGTCGCCGTCTCGGTCGCCGGCAGTCCGATGGTGCCCTCGAGCACCGCCCAGACCGCATCTTCATCGCGTCGGTCACTCATGAACGCTCACTCGTCCGAGATGGACTCTTACTCGAGCCGTGAACTCAGAACCTCGGGATTCTCGGGGTACGCGCGGGGCACGCGATCGGTCGCACGGCCCGCGGCTTTTTCTAGGACCTCTCGGACCAAGCAATTCGCAGGCCGCCCCTTGACTGAGCACGGGCGTGTTTTATTCGCTTGTCGAACGTGACCTCGCCGGATGATTGGCTTGAGCGCCATCTCGAGAGAGCTCACGGCCGACTAGGAGCCCCATGCCCACGTACGAATATGCCTGCACCGCCTGCCAGCACGAGTGGGAGGCTGAGCAGTCGATCAAAGACGACCCGCTGAAGGAGTGCCCTGCCTGCAAGCAGGCAACAGCCAAGCGACAGATCTCGCGCGGCACTGGCTTCATTCTCAAGGGCAGCGGCTGGTATTCGGACCTCTACAGCGGCGCGAGCAATCAAAAGGCGAGCGCGAAGGTCCCGAGCGACACCGGTGGCTCGTCCTCGAGCGGCGGCTCGTCGAGCGGATCGAGCGGTGGTTCATCGAGTGGTTCGTCGAGCGGTGGTTCTTCGAGCGGCTCGTCGAGCGGTGGCTCCTCGAGTGGCTCGAGCGGTGGCTCTTCCTCGAGCGGCGGCTCGTCGTCGGGCGCGTCGGGCGCGAGCGCGTCGAGCGCCTCGGCCTGAGCGATCGTTCGCCGTTCGCGTGCGCGCGGCCATTGCGGTAGCGTAGACACGTGGCCAGCCGAGAGAAGCTCGAGGAGCTCGTTCGACGCTTGGACGAGGTGGATCGCGAGATCCTCCGCACGATCGAGCGTCGCGCACGAGTCGTGGAAGACATGGTCGGAGTGCGCTCCAAGTTAGGAGGGGGCGCGGCAGAACCGGGGCGCATCGCGCCGATCCTCGACGCCAACCGACTGCGCACGCTCGAGAGCGCCGTGACCCCGCCGTTCCCGGCGTCCGCGGTTCGCCCGATCTTCGCCGAGATCGACGCTGCCTGCCGCGTCTACGAGGTCGCCCCCAAGGTCGCGTGCGTCGGCGCCGAGGGCGGTTTGCCTTGGGTCGCGGCGGCTCTCCATTTCGGGCAGCGCGCGCAGCTGCTCCGCGCCGAGACCGCCGAGAAGGCCCTCGAGGAGGTCGCGCGCGCGCAGGCCGACTTCGCCGTCGTCACCATCGAGACCGTGCGAGATGGGCTCGCGTTCGCGACGATCCAATCGATCGCGAGCCAAGATCTGAAGCTCGTCGGCGAACGAGAGATCGCGCACACGCTGATGCTCGTCAGCCGCACCGGCAATCAAGCCGACGTCGAGCGCATCTACACGACCTCGCTGCATCACGCGCTCTGCGAGGCCTACCTCGCGTCCGCCTATCCGAAGGCCACCGTCCTGCACGTGCGCAGCGCGCTCATGGCCGCGGAGCTCGCGGGTGAGCACCACGGCGCAGCGGCGATCGTCCCGCACGGCCTGGCGCTCCCCATCGAGATGGCCGTCCTCGCCGAGAACGTCTGCGACGAGGGTGAGCTGCGAATTCGCTACGCGATCGTGTCGCGCCTGCCGATGACCAGGACGGGCAACGACGCGACCGCGCTGCTCTTCAGCGCGCACGACAAGCCGGGCGCCTTGCTCGAGGTGCTGCAGGTCTTCAAGGACAAGAACTGCAACCTGCGCCGCATCCAGAGCCACGCGGTGCCCGGCGAGGGTTGGGAGTACGTCTTCTACGTCGAGGTCAGCGGCCACGTGACGGATCGGCCGCTCGTCTCCGCGCTCGAGGGCGTGAAGCAGCGCGCGCGCATGCTCAAGATCCTCGGTTCTTTCCCGCTCGACGTCGCGGACCCTGTCCCGTCGTCGAACGGACTTCGCTGATGCGCTCGTCGCGGCGAGACGTCCTCGCGGCGGTCGCGGCGGTCGCGTCGAGCGCAGCGCTCGCGGGGTGCGGGGGCTCGCTCACGCCTGCGGCGAGCTACACGCCCGATCCCGAGGTTTTCGACAGCGATCCGTTCGTGCTCGTGCCGCGGCACGCCGTCGCGCTCCTCGCGATGGATCTCAAAGCAGCGTTCACGTCGCCGTTCGCCACCGAGATCGGCAGCTGGATCTCGAGCGCGCTGCCCTTCGGCGCGGAGGCCACCTTCGTCCCGTCGCGCGACACGACGCGCGCGCTCGGGGCGCTCCTCGCGCTGCAAGGCACGAACTTCTGCGCCATCGTCCAAGGGCGCTTCGACGGGCGCGCGATCGGCGCAGCCGCCGAGGCCCGTCGGGCGCAGGGCGGCGCGAACCCGATGGTGCTCACGCCGTACGCGGGGCACTCGATCTACACCGTGCAGAACGTGGGCTTCGCGCTCCTCAGCCAGAAGACCATCGTGATCGGTGACGAGATCGCGATCCGACGTGTCCTCGATCGCGTGGCTTACACGGCGTCGCTCGAGCGCGTCGTGCCCGACTGGATGACGGCGCTCGCGGCGACGCGCAGCGCGAGCTTCGCGCTCGCGGCGAACTTCGGGGTCGACGGCGCGATCCCCGCGCTCGCGCCCGAGCCTGGCGCGCCCGCCGTTCGGGCGCCGACGCTGACACGCGCGTCGGCGAACACGGCGACGCAGGCCATCCTCGAGGCAGGGGGCCGGACGTACGGCTTCTTGCGGGCGCTCCGCGCGATGCGGGTGCTCGGTAATTTCCAAGCGCCCGGGCTCAACATCGCGGGCTCGCTCACGTACACCTCGAAGGAACACGCAGAGGCCGGCGCGGGCGAGATCCGGTCGCTCTCGCAGATGCTCTCGTGGGTCACGACGTTCGGCGGCGGGTCGTTCACGCCGCCTTCGGTCGCGGTGAGCGGCGCTGACGTCGGGGTCGTCGAGCAGCTCGACGCCGGCACCGCGCAGTCGCTGCTCTCGATGGTCGGCGGCGTGCTCCGACGCTGAGCGGCGGCTCCTCAGGGGCGCAGCTCGCGTGGTCCAGCGAGCGGTCGATGGGCGGGGATCACGCGACGCGAGGCGGGGAGCGCGCGCTCGAGGTCCATCGTCTCCATGATGGTGCGCGAGCCGACGAACTGCGGGTGGCGCTCGCGCATGAGGTTCGAGAAATACTCGGCGAGCACGGGGAGCTGGCGCACGAGCTGACGCAGGTCCTCGCGGGTCATCACGACGACATCGACTGGGCCGACCGCGCGGCAGGTCGCGTTCCGTGGTGCGTCCTCGAGGAGGGCGCGCTCGCCGAAGACGTCTTTGTCCCCGAGCCGAGAGAGGAGGAGATCGGTCTTGCCACCACCGGGCTTAACCACCTCAACCTCGCCCTTCACGATGAGGTAGAGCTCACGCCCGATGTCGCCCTTCTCGACGATGACCTCACCCGGCTCGTAGTGACGAACCTGTAACCGCTCCGTGCGAAAGACCTGGAGCTGCGTGATGTCGCGCGGGAAAAAGAGGTCGATCGACCAGTCGATCATCACCCGCAGGCGTCGCACGATCCCCGGCAGCTTCATCAGATAGACCGTCCGCCAGAGGAACCACGCGACGAAGCCGGTGAGCGAGACGCCCAACAAATCGGCGACGGCCGCGCGCTGCCCGAGCGACGCCAGCATGCCGAGGACCTTGAAGTCGAAGGCCTCGACGGGCCGACCCTGGATCGTCGCGAGGATGTTCTTCGCGCAGGTCTTTGCCTCGCGGATCGCGAACTGCGCGGTCGGCGGACAGAGGCCCTTGCCCGATGGATTGGGGATGCCCGCGCAATCGCCTACAGCCCAGTAACCAGGCCTGCCCACGCACGCGAGCGAGGCGTCGGCGGCGAACGCTCCGATGCCGCGGCCGTCGACTTTGGCTTCCTCGAACCCGCCCGTCGCGATGGCCTTCTTGACGATGGGGTTCGGCGCGTTGCCCACCGTGCAGACGAACGTAGAGGTCGGTACGAGGCGACCGTCCTGCAAATAGACGGTGGTGCTCGTCGCGGCGCGCACGCGCGCCTTCAAGACGACCTCGACGCCGCGCTCTTCGAGGATGCGCTGCGCGGCCTTGCCGAGGTTCTCCTTCATCTCGGGCAGGAGCACCGCGCCCGAGTGCACGAGCGTGAAGCGGACCTCGTCGCGCTGGATTCGAGGGAAATACCTGAGCGATCGCGACACGAGCTCCTGGAGCTCGCCCATCGTCTCGACGCCGCTGAAGCCGCCGCCCGCGACGACGAACGAGAGCAGGCGCCGTCGCTTCTTCGCGTTCTCCTCGATGTCGGCCTGCTCGAGGCACGCGAGGACGTGGTTGCGTAGCTCGAACGCGTCGGAGAGATCCTTCATCGCGAAGGCGTGCTCCGGCGCGCCGGGCATCGCGGCGAAGCTCGTCACCTTTCCGAGGCAAAACACGAGGTGATCGAACTCGACGGCCACGACGGCGAGGCCGTCGCCCTGGTGCACGAGGACCTGCTTCGCGTCGAAGTCGACGCCGATGATCTTGCAGCACCGGAAGCGAGCGCGCGGGATCATCTCGCGGATCGGATTCACGACGTGCGTCGCGGCGATGCCGCCGGCCGCGACCTCGGGCAAGAGCGGCTGGAAGACGAAGTAGTTCTCCTCGCTCAGCAGCTCGACCTCGATTTCACCGACGCCCTTCGCGAGCTCGGTCAAGCACTTTGCCGTGTGCACACCCGCGAAGCCGCCGCCGAGAATCACGACGCGCACGGGCCCCTTCCCCTCAGCTTTGCTCATGCGAACCTCCGAGTCGTCGCGGTACGCGACGCGGGGAGCGATCGTTTCTCGAGGTCGTTCGAGGGCTACGCGAGGCGCGGCGTGCGCGTGCGCGGCACGAGGGGCAACGCCACGAGGAAGCCTGCGAAGACGCCGCTCAGGTGCGCGACCATGCTGACCTGCGGGATCAGCAAATCGACGATGCTCTGAACGACGACCAAGCCCAAGAGGACGAGGAAGCGACGGCGCGCGATGAGCGCGCGCTCGCGGACCCAACCGACGAGCAAGATCGCGCAGCTCGCGCCCACGAGGCCCATGATCGAGCCCGACGCGCCGACGGTGGGCTCGGGCTCGGCTCGGCTGAACGCAGCGCGCGCGAGGATGACGAACGCGCCCGCGAGGCCCGACCCGAAGTAGGTCGCGAGGAAGCGCGCGGGGCCGAGGGTGCGCTCGACGAACGGCGCGAGCACGAGCAGCCCGAGCGTGTTGAAGGCGAGGTGCGCCGCGCCGTAGTGCAAAAAGAGGAACGCGACGATGCGCCAGACTTGGTGCGCGTGGAGCACGTCCGGCGCGTAGAGCGCGCCCATCCGCATGAGGACGTCGAGGTTGGTCGAGCCACCGAGCGCGACCTCGACTGCGAACACACCGAGCAGCACGACGGCGAGCGCGACGGTGATGGGCGTACGCGCGCCCGAGCCGCCGACGAGGAAGCGGCGCTCCTCTTGGATTTGCCGCTCGAGGTCGTCGAGGAGCGCGGCCCCCGCGGCGGTGAGCTCGCTCGAGAGCAGCACGTCGGCGTGGCGTGCGCGAGCGAGCGCAGGCAGCCGTACGACCCCGGACGCGCTACGACCGAGCGCCTCGAGTCTCAGCTGCGCGCTGCGATCTCCCGAGGCGAGCTGCGCGGTCGACGACCAGAGCTCACGCAGCGAGGGAGCCAAGCCGCTGAAGCTCGTCGCGAGCAGCGCCTGCACGGCGCGCGCGCGCCCCGCCGACGCGAGGAGCATCAAGCGCACGAGCTCGATGTGACCTGCGAGGCTCGGAGCAGCGAAGAAGCGACCGACGTCCCAGTGGCGCTTCGCCATGCGATCGCGCCGGCCGAGGTCGAGATCGACGCGAAGAAGCGTCGTGTAGAGCGCGGGGCTCGCGCGCACGATCACGGGGTCGGCGCCCTCGGACGCGAGGTCGAGCAGATCGTATCGACCGCGCAAACGCAGGGCTTGGAGTTCGTCGTCGAAGACCTCGGCGGGGTGGACGCGACGCGCTCGACCGCGCGCCGCGAGCGCGTCGTAGATCGCAGCGGCCTCTTCGTATTGGCCTTTGTCGGCGAGCCGCATCGCGCGCAGCCGCGGGAGCATCGCGCGCTGAGGGCGGGCGGGATGAAGGACCACGGCGAGCACCGCGAACGCCGTCGCCGGACCGAACGCGAGCCTATCGACTGCTGCCTTGGCCGCGCGACCCGCGAGCAGCGGCCCCCAACCGAGCAGCGCCCAGAGGCCGAACGATACGAGCCCCGCCTGCTCGGGGATCGTCCACCAAGCGCCGGCGGCGATCGCGAGCACCAGCACTGCCACGACGAACCAATCCCACGGGCGCGGCTTGCTCCGAAGCACGCGCCCGAGGAGGACGAGGGCGGAGACGACCGCCAGGATCAGCAGGAGAGAGTCGAGGTCCACCGCGAGAGGCAGCGAGCTCTATAGCTTGCCGTCGATGTCTCGACCGCCACCATCGCCGGTCTTGCCGGTCGGTTTGATCGGTGGGCGTGAGCTCGGCTCGACGCGCGGCGACCGACCTGGATCGCGCGCCGTCGCTGTTGTCGCGGTGGTTGCGGTGGTCGCGACGCTGACGCTGCTCGCTGGTGAGGAGCTGGCCAGGGGCGCGCTCGACGCGGGCGCACTGGGCTCGGGCGTGCTCGCGACTGCGGTGTTGGTTGCGGACGCCGGCGCTGTGGCAGCGCTCGTCGCGGTAGGTGCGGCGGTTTGCTCGGCTGGCGCGGTCGTCGACCCCGCGCTCCCCCGAGCAGGACCCGAGAACCGGAACAGGATCACGCCCGCGCCCGCGCCCAATACGGCGGTGAGCACCACGGCTGCGACGATCGGCAAGGCGCGCCCCTTACGCGGCGCTGAGGTCGGCTGTGCGTTGACCGACACACCGACCTGCGACTCCGCCATCGCGGGGCGCAAAACCTGAGCGGGTTGGGCCGCGCCCGGCGCCCCGGCGTTCGTCTGCGCTTGGGGTGCGACGCCCGCCTGCGAATAGCCGGCTTGCGAATAACCACCCTGCGAATAACCGGCTTGCGAATGGGTCGGCTGCGGATAGCCCGGCTGCGAATAGCCACCTTGATGCGAGGGCACCGCGAGCGGCGAGCTGCCATATCCGGGTTGAGATGCGGTCGCTGCCGGGATGACACCCCGCTGGGAGGCGGGCCCACCCGGATACGAAGGCTGAGGCAAGACCCCCGAGAAGCTCTCCGGGTTGGCGATGGGGAAGCCGCCGGTTACACCCGTGTTAGCCGAATTCCGCGCCCACCCAGCGTTCGACATCGCGGGAGCCGCGAGGCCGACGCCGCGGGTCGAGGCCCACATGACGAGCGCGTGCGCGAACTCCGCGGCGCTCTGGTAGCGGTGCGCGGCCTCTCGCTCCATGGCGCGCTGGACGAGCGCGGCGAAGCTCGGGTCGAAGCCGGGCACCACCGTCTCGATCGGGGGAGGGACGTCGAGCGCGATCTTGAAGAGCAGCTCGTTGAAGGTCTCGGCGTTGAAGGGGACCTGGCCGGTTACAGCTTGGTAAGCGACGACCCCGATCGAGTAGAGGTCGCTGCGGTAGTCGACCTGCCCGCCGCGGGCTTGCTCGGGCGACATGTAATAGGGCGTCCCCATCACGGCGCCCGTCTTCGTCATGCTGAGCTCGTCGCCTGCGTTCGAGAACTTCGACACGCCAAAGTCAAGGAGCTTGACGAAGTCCTGCCCGCTCCTGCGGATGAGGAAGACGTTGTCCGGCTTGAGATCGCGGTGGACGATGCCGGCCTCGTGGGCGGCGCCGAGCCCCTCGAGGAGCTGGCGCAAGATCATCGCCGTCTCCTCGGGGGAGAGGCGGCCGCGGACTTTGATGCGCGAGGTGAGAGACTCGCCGTCGAGGAATTCCATCACCATGTAGCGCTCGCCGCTCGGCAGGTTGCCGAGGTCCAAGACCTCGACGATGTGCTGCGAGCCGATGCGACCCGCCGCCTGAGCCTCGCGCTCGAAGCGCTGGACGATGTCGGCTTTGTCCGCGACATGCGGGTGAAGGACCTTGATCGCGACGCGCCGGTGGATGCGCGTGTTCTCGCCCTCGTAGACGGAGCCCATGCCGCCGACGCCCAGCACGCGGACGATGCGGTACTTCCCGTCGATGATCTGACCGGGCGAAAGGCTCATGATCAGCTCACCCCAGCGTAGCTTACCTCGGTCTTCGTAGGGAAAGAGGTCGCCCAACTCAGGTGGGCAGCTAGACTTCGTCGGTGCGGCGTTGGGCAGGGGTGGCGCTCGTATTGGTCGCAGTGCTCATCTGCACATGGGGCACGTACACACTCCTCATCGCGTCCCGTGGCGCATGGGCCGAGCGACTGGTTCTCGCCGGGCTCATCGTTGGTCTCGCGGTCGCGTCCGCGCGAGTCTCACCCGAGCTGCCAGCGCGCGTCGCTTGGGCCTGCGCGCCGCTCGTTGGGGCCAGCGCCTTGGGTGCTGAGGCCGCGCTCAACCCACTGCTCGCAGGTATGGGTAGCTCGTGTGGGACACCCCGCTTGATGCAAGCGACTCAGCTTGGGCTCGCCGCGGTGCCGGTCGCGCTCAGCCTGGTCGGCTTCTGCGTGTCTCAGCAGCGCAGCGTAAGACCACGAGCGCTGCCGCACTTCGGGGGAGTCGGCCTGATCGCGGTCGCGGGCTTGGCTGCGCTGATGGTCGGAGCGTTCCGACTCGCGACACGACAGGACGTCTCGTCGTTCCGTGCCGGCTTCGCGACGCCCGAGCCGGCCCCGCTGGTGTGCCAGGAGGCCTCCGATCCGGAGATCGGCAAGCGCTGCTTCATCGACCTGAACGACGGCGCTGCAAAGCGCGAGCTCAACTGGTGGATGAACTCGCACGACACCGTGCGCGTGGCTCGACACCGGCAGCTCGGCGTCCTTCGTGTCGAGCTGATCGTGGACGACCAGCGACCCATCGAGATCGGCGCGGTGGTGATCGGGCGGCCCTCCGACGTGGTCGGGTCGCTCCATGCCTCCGAGCTCCCGGGCGTGATCGCGCCACCTTGGCAGGCGATCGCGCTCGGCGTCCCCGGCGTCACGCTGTTCGCGGCCCTCGCGATCGTGGTCGCGCGCGGCCGACGTCGACTCGCGCGCCTCGCAAGGGGTCGCGCGGTGGAGCTCGACGCCAATGGCTTCGTCGACCTGAGCGACGGCGTGCGAGCGCGCGTCGAGGGTTGGCTCGGCGCGCTGCCGGCGCAGGCGATTCTGCTCACGCCCGACGAGGGCGTCGCGCTCGGGTACCGGCACGCCCCAGTCGTTGCGGGAGGGGCGCTCGTTCCCGGCGATCTCGCATCGCACGAGGAGGCCTTCGCGCGAGCCGTTCGCCGCTGGCTCCCTGTGCTCGTCGTCGCAGCCCTCGTGCTCGCCGCGCCGGCGCTCTGCGCTGCGCTCAGCGCTTGAGGCCGAGTCGCTCAGAGCTCGGGTTTGATCTCGCGCGTCTCGGTCGGGCTGGTCGTCGCCGTCGACGTCGAGGTCGACGTGGCCGTCGAGGACGGGGCACGAACGATCGCGCTCGGGTTCGCGGACCAGCGCGGCGTCGTCGCGCTCGAGGTCGACGTGGCGCTCACCGAAGCCGCGGGCGCCGAGGCCGCGCTCTCGACCGGTGCCTGCGTCGTGCTCTTCGGTTCGGGGTCCTTGTTCGCGAGCGCAGAGGACGCAGCGGTCGCGCTGGCTGTCGCGGACGCAGGCGTCGCGGAGACCTGCACGCCGGGCGCGCTCTTTGGACCTACAGCGAGGAAAGCGACGCCGGCGCCCAGGAGCAGCGCGGTCGTCGCCATGACACCCACGATCAGCATCCGATTCTTCGGGGGTGGTTGCGTCGCGATGGGCTGCGCGACCGGCACGGCAGAGGGCCCGGGCTGCGAAAACCCGAGCGGCGTGGACGGAGGACTCGGCGACGTGGCTCGTTCACCGGGCCGCATGACCACGGTGCTGCCGAGCCCGGTCGGGCGAGCCTCGGGGATCGCGACGGGCGCGCTCGCCATGGGCTCGCGTGGCGCCATCAGGCGGGGTGGTTCGTGAGCGACCGCAACGCCAGCGCCACCCGCGTCGAACGCGCGCGCCCAACCGTCGAGGGCCTCGCCGAACTCGATCGCGGACTGGTAGCGATCGCCAGGCTCGCGGGCCATGGCCTTGCGCAGAATGCTGCCGAACATCGGGTCGAGCGAGGGGACGAACTGCTCCGCGGGCGGTGGCGCATCGAGCGCGATCTTGAAGATGAGCTCGTTGAAGGTCTCGGCGCTGAAGGGGACCTGCCCGGTGATGGCCTCGTAGAGGATGACGCCCGCCGAATAGACGTCGGAGCGATGGTCGACGCCACGCGCCCCCTTCGCCTGCTCGGGCGACATGTAATAGGGCGTGCCCATCACGGCGCCCGTCTTCGTCATGCTCATCTCGTCGGCGCCGAGCACGCTCGAGAACTTCGAGACGCCAAAATCCAGGATTTTCACGGCGTCCGGCGCGCCGCGCTGCAACTGGAGGAACACGTTCGCTGGCTTCAGATCGCGGTGGATGATGCCCGCGTCGTGCGCCGCCTGCAGGCCCTCGAGCAGGTCGAGCATGATGGGCACGACCTCGCGCGGGCCGATGCGACCGCAGCTCTTGATGCGGTCGCTCAGCGTCGAGCCGTCGAGGTACTCCATGACCATGAAGCGCGCGCCGTCCGGCAAATCACCGAGATCGAGCACCTCGACGATGTGCTTCGAGCCGATGCGACCCGCGGCCTGAGCCTCGCGCTCGAAGCGCGAGAGCACGTCGTGTTGGCTGGCGACCTGCGCGTGCAGCGTCTTGATCGCGACGCGCCGATGGATGCGGAAGTTCTCGCCCTCGTACACGGCGCCCATCCCGCCCTGACCGAGCAGGCGGAGGATTCGATACTTGTCGGCGAGGATCTGACCGGGTTGGAGATTCACGGCGCGTTGCGGGCGTTCAATCTAGCTCGGATCCCAAGGCTCATCACGTTCGCGGCAGTGAAAGCGATGCTCGAGTGCGCAAGCGATGCACGCTCGTCCCGTGGTGCGCTCCCAGAATTGCGCCCAACGCAAACTCCACGCGCTGCTTTTCCATTGGATCAGGGAGTGCATGAAGTCCGCGCATGCACGCGACGACTGAGGAGCTGCCTCTCGGCACTCAGCGAGCCCCCGCCCGCAAGCCCTCCCTCTGGCCGAAAGAGCACGGCGCGTACGGCCAGCTCGGCGTCCCGCTCGTCGCGGGACTGCTCGTGTCACGCGAGCCGAGCCTCGCGGCGATCCTCATCGCCGTCTCGGCGTGTACGGCCTTCGTCGCGCACGAGTCGCTGCTCGTCCTGCTCGGTCATCGCGGCCCTCGGGCGAAGCGCGAGCTCGGCGGCGCGGCTGTGCGCAGGTTGGCCGCGCTCGGCATCACGTCGACCTCGACGCTCGCGATCGCCGTGCTCCTCGTGCCCGCGCTGCTCGTGCCGCTCGCGATGGTCGTCGCGACCGCCGCGGTGCTCGGACATCGGGTCTCGCGCAAAGCCGAAAAGACCCTGTTCGGCGAGATCGTCGCCGGCGCCGCGCTGAGCGGGGCGGGCTTCCTCGCGAGCGTCGCAGCGCACGTCGATCTGCGGCTCGCGCTCTCGTTCTGGATCGCGTGGACTTTGGGCCTCGCGTGCGGCACGGCCGCCGTCCGCTACGTGGTATTCCGATTCCGGCTCTCGAGCTCGCCCTTCAAGGGCGTCTTCGATCGAGCCGCGACTCGGCCGTCCACCGGCGCTCGAACGTCCGCCGAGGACGCGCGGGCCTCGGCGCTCGGCGCGGGCGCTGTGCTTGCAGTCTCGACCACCGCAGCCGCTGTGCTCGCGGGCCTCGGGGCGCGCGGGGTCATCGCGACCTTGCCGCTCTTGCTCGCGGCGTGGGGGATCGTCATCGCGCGACCCAGCCCCAAATCGCTGCGTCGTGTCGGGTGGGCCCTCGTCGGCGCCACCGTCGCGACCGCGCTCTGCATGGTCTTACCGACCCACCTCGGGGGCTGAGCTCCAAAGAAACTTGTGCGACCGCGCCGGCCCGGAATAGAGCGCTGGCATGCTCGTCGGGCTCGATCGATTGCCGAACAACGCGGCGCTGACTCGGGAGCTCGCCTCCCGCCGCATCGGATTGCTCGCGCACCCCGCGAGCGTCGACAGGCGCCTACGCCACGTCTCTGAGGTCTTCGCCGAGCTCAGCGTGCGCCCGTCGATCATCTTCGGGCCCGAACACGGCTACGGCGGTGAAGCGCAGGACATGATCGGCGTCTCCGACGCGGTCGATCCCTCGGGCGCGGAGATCGTGAGCCTCTACGGTGACGCGGTCGAGGATCTCTCCCCGCGCGCGCACCACCTCGAGAAGCTCGATTTGCTCGTCATCGATCTCGCGGACATCGGCAGCCGCTATTACACCTTCATCTGGACGGCGCTGCTCGCCACGCGCGCCGCAGTCTCGCGCGGCGTCGAGGTGCTCGTGCTCGATCGGCCGAACCCGCTCGGGGGCGCGCCGGCCCAGCTCGAGGGCGCGCTCCAAGATCGCGGCTTCCTGTCTTTTGTCGGGCTCGAGCCGATCGCGGTTCGACACGCGCTCACGCTCGGCGAGATCGTCGCTCACTTCGCGCATGCGCCGCACGGCGCCCTGCGGATCCTCGGCGTGCTTGACTGGGAACGCGCGCGGCTCTCCGACGCTTGGGATCGACCGTTCGTCCTGACGTCGCCGAACATGCCGACCGCCGATGTCGCGCTCGTCTACCCGGGCGGCTGCCTGATCGAGGGGACCAACCTCTCCGAGGGCCGCGGGACGACGCGTCCGTTCGAACTCGTGGGTGCGCCGTTCCTCGACGGCCGCAAGCTCGCGCGGGAGCTCGCGAACACCGGACTACCGGGCTTCACGGCGCGCCCGTTGACCTTCATGCCGACGTTCCACAAACACGCCGGTAAGCTCTGCGGGGGCGTTCAAATCCACGTGACCGACGCCGCGGCCTTCCGCCCTTATGCGACCTATCTCGCGCTCGTTTGGGCTGCAAAACGGCTCGCGCCCGCGGACTTCCGCTTTCGCACGGAGCGCTACGAGTTCATCGATCACATACCGGCGTTCGACCTGCTCACGGGCTCGGACCACGCGCGGCTCGCGATCGAGCGGGGCGCGCCGCTGTCCGATTGGCTCGACCCTATTGCCATTGCGGGCCGCGACGCAGCGGCGCTCCACGCGAGCGCCGTGGACGCTGGGATGCGCGTTGCTGTGACCAACGCGATGGGCCCGTCTTCATGACCTGAAGCCCGGCTCAGCTCTGCTTCCGACAGGACTCGGACAGCGCCGCTCGAGTGGCGAACAAGCCGTCGAGGAGCTTCTCGTTCTGTCGCTGCATTTCGTCCTCGATCAACTCCCGCTCAGCGTAGGGTGGGCGCTGGATCTCGAGCTCGCGGCACGCGAGACCTGCACAAGGCGCGAGCAACGCGAAGTAGCGCTGCAGCTCGAGATTTGCAGGGTTGGCGAGCGCGCGCCGCAAGAACTCCACGGCGCGGTCGTGCACATAGGAGCCGTGAAATCGATCGCTCGCGCAGTAGGATCGACGAGAGACGAATGGGGTCAGGAAGCGTCGGGACACGGCGAGGATGTCTTCCGGCACTGCTGTACGCTCTTGGGTAGCAGGATCGGTCACGACGATCGGCTTGTCTGGATCGGCCCAATACGTCCAGTGACCACCGAGCTCCACGTCGGTGTCGCCCCCAACTCTGCCGTACCGCTCGATTGGGTGCTTGAACGGGTCCAACCAAAAGACGAACGGGCTCCCAGGCGGATAAGGCGAGAGGTGTTTGTGCCAGTCGTGCGCGCCCCGTACATAGTTGGCAAACCAGCGCGTTTGCTCGTCAGTCGGCAGGGGAATGTCAGCTAGCAGTCGGAGATAGCGCTCCATATGGCGACCTCGATCGCGCGGGGAGTCTGCATACTATCCTCCAACCCACGTGAGGAGGGCCACCCGGCGGGCGGTCGCCCGGCGGGCGCTGGCCCGAGAGGTGAGCCGCCCGTCTGAGCAGGAGGGTTCACCTCTGCCCCAAATTACAGACTTGTAACTCTCGCGCTCAGGGGGACTTCGCCGCGGGCTGCGACTCGGGGACGAGCACCCCAACGATGTATTGCTTGTCGTTGAGGTACTTGGTCGCCGCGGCCTTGATGCGATCTGAGCTGACTTTGTCGACGAGCGGCTGGAACTCGAGGATGAGCTTGGGGTCGTCGCCGAACGTATAGGCCTCTTCGAGGGCGCCGAGCCAAAAGCCATTGTCCTTCATCGCGACCTCGTGGCTGCGACGCCAAGTCTCTTTGATCTTCTGGATATAGTCGTCGCTCACGCCCTGCGTCTGGATCGATTTGATCTCGTCGAAGACGGCCTTCTTGAGCTTCTCGACGTTGTCGGGGGCGCAATTGAAGCTGACGCTGAAGACATATCGCTGCTTCGGTCGGCGGCTGATGCTGCCGCCCGCGCTGACACCGTAGACACCACCCATGTCCTCGCGCAGCACCTGGCGGAGGCGCATCTGCATGGCCTCGCTCAGCATGCGCATGTCGTTCTCGGTGTCGCGCGACCACTTCTCGTCGCCGTGGAAATAGAGCTGAAACGCCGAGCGCGGCTCGCTGCCTTTGGTGACGGTTTTGGTCTGCACGCCCTTCGGCGGTTGGACGTTCACGTCCTTCCAGTTCTCTTTGCGCTTCGTCGAGGGCAGGCTCGCGAGGTAGGTCGTGGCGAGCTCTCCGAGCTTGTCGAGGTCGACGTTGCCGACGACGACGAAGGTGAAGTCGCTCGCGTCGGCGAAGCGATCTCGATAGATGGCCGCGGCCTTGTCGAGATCGATCTTGCCCAGGATTTCGGGCGTCGGCGGCCTGCGGCGCAGGTGATTCTGGCTGCCGAGCGCGACCATCTCTTCGAAGAAGAGGCGATCGGGTGAGAGTCGACGGTTGCGGATGCTCTCGACCTCGCGGCTGCGCCAGCCGTCGAAGGCCTCCTTGTCGATGCGGGGCGCGGTAAAAGACAGGTAAACGAGCTGAAAGAGCGTCTCGAGGTCGGCTTGCGAGGCGCGCCCGGAGAACCCCTCTTCGAGCTCACCGATGTTCGTGCTGAGCGACACGATCTTCCCCGCGAGGGCTTTGCGGAGCATGACAGCGTCGTAAGGACCAATCCCGCCCTGGCGCACGGCCTCGTCGGCGAACTCGGCGGAGATGAAGTCGTCGTCCTTCACCAGCGAGGTCCCGCCCGGCGAGAAGGCCGATATGCGGACATCGTCGTTCTTGAAGTCCGTGGGCTTCACCACCACGTGAACGCCGTTGTCGAGCGTCCACTCGGTGACGCCGAGCTCCGATATGGACTTGGTCTTTGCGATCGCGCCCTTCTTGGGGATAGTGGCGAGGAGCGGCCCAGTCGGGCTCGCGTCGATATAGGGTTTGATGTCGCGCTTGGCGACGTCGTCATCCATCGCGAGCATGGCCTCTTGCGTGGGCTTGACCATCGTCATCGGGCCGGTGACGGCGATGACGCGGCTGCCCGCGCCGAGGACCTTGCCGAGCTTGTCGAGCTCGTCGAGCTCGATGGTCGGCAGCAGCTTCTTCACGAGGTCGAGCTCCGCGGCGCGACCGGGCATGGCCTCGTCGGTGAGGAAATTCCGGACGATCTCGGCGGCGTATTCGGTCGCTTGGCGCTTGTCGGACTCGACGACCATCTGCTCGAAGCTGCGCACCATCGCCTGCTTGGCGCGCTCGAGCTCACCCGCGGTGAAGCCGTGTCGCTCGACGCGCAGGCTCTCCTCGATGAGGGCGGCGTAGCCCCGCTCGACGCCGTCCTCGCGGACGCCGGCCGACTGCGAGAAGCCGTCGGCGGTGCGCACGATGCCTGTCACGGCGCTCGCGGCCCAGAGGAACGGCGCGTCGTTCTGGCGCTTGAGCTCGTCGAAGCGCGCGTTCAACATCGAGCAATAGAGCTGCTCGGTGAGCGCGCGGCGGTAGTCGTTCGCGGAGCGCTGATCGCGGTGCGGGAGCTTCGTCGTGACCGAGACGACCGTGGTCGGCTGCTCCGGGTCCGTGACGATTGTGACAAGCCTGTCAGTGTGTGCGGGGACCTCGGGGCTCTTGCGAGCGCGCGCGTCCTTCTTCGGCGCGGCGAGCGAGCCGAACTCGCGCTTGATCCGAGCCTCCATATCGGGGACCGAGAAGTCGCCGACCGCGATCACCGCCATCAGGTCGGGGCGATACCAGTCCTGATAGAAGCGTACGAGCGTGTCGCGAGACACCGTCTTCAGGACCTCTGGCTTACCGATGGGTAGGCGCTCTGCGTACTTGGAGGCGTGGAACAAGACAGGCGCCTGCTGATCGAAGATGCGAGCGCGCGCCCCGCGTCCGCGACGCCACTCCTCGAGGACGACGTCGCGCTCCTTGTCGACCTCGACCGGGTCGAAG
Organism: Polyangiaceae bacterium; assembly: GCA_046351325.1. Taxonomy (GTDB): domain Bacteria; phylum Myxococcota_A; class Polyangia; order Polyangiales; family Polyangiaceae; genus Xiheicaenibacterium. The sequence continues at coordinate 932,716 of JAXLYR010000005.1, forward strand.
GTCACGCCGTCGGACCAGTCGCGCAGAACGCTTACAGCTTTGTCCATGACACGCGCGTCGTCGGACGGGACCTGCAGCGTATAGACGGTCTCGTCGAAGGACGTGTGCGCGTTGAGATCGGCGCCGAAGCGCACCCCCGTCTTCTCCAGGAAGTCGACGATCTCCTGTTTGGGGAAGCGCTTCGTCCCGTTGAACGCCATGTGCTCGACGAAGTGCGCAATACCGCGTTGGTCGTCGTCCTCGAGCACGGAGCCCGCGTTGACCGCGAGCCAGAGCTGCGCGCGCTTCTCCGGCTTCTCGTGGTGGAGGATGTAATAGGTGAGCCCGTTGTCGAGCTTGCCCTGCGTGATGCCCGACTCGAGCGGGAGCGCGGCGTCCGCCGGATCGACGGGCGTCGGCGGGGTCGTCGACGTCGACGTCGTCGAGGCTGTGGGTTGAGGATCCGTCCGCGGCGGCGAAGACGAGCACGCGAGGACGACCGAGAGCGCAAGGACCAATAGGCGGCGCATGTGGCTAACTGCCTAGCCCCAAATCGCGACCTTCGCCAGCGGCGGTGCGGGGTCGATTACGGCGTTGCGGGGGCGGGTTGCGTGCCCGTGCGGCCGACGACGTAGCCGACGAAGAAGGGCCCCATCTGCGAGATGAACTCGCTGGTCTGCCGCGTCTTGCGCATCGCTTGGACGACGTGGGAGAGCGGGTGTAGCTCGCGCCCGATCAGGCCGACGACGAACTCGTTGTCGCTCGCGTCGAGCCCGTGGCAGGCGAGGCGCACGTCGTGAGCGAGATCCTCGGCGCCGTAGGCGCGACCGATGATCGCGTGCTCGCGGAGGATCGCCGCCTGCTCGCGAGGCTCGAGCTTGGCGAAGGCGCCGCTGCGACGGAGCGGGTACCAGACGGCCCACGGCCACGCTGCGTTCTCGACCACCGAGCGCGGTCGATCGACGAGCCAGAATTGTAGGTCTTGCTCGTGGCCCTGCGAGTAGGTGCGGCCGAGCATCGTGAAGCTGTGGCGCTGCGTGACGCCGGTCAGCGCCTGGAGCGCGGGCCGTACCTTCGTCACGAAGACGCCCGGATCGGTGTCGTACGCGAGCACCGCGAAGCCGCCGGGCGCGTTCGCGTCGGCGTAGAGGACCGAGCTGACCTTGCGGCTCGCGAGCTCGTGGGTCGCGACCTCGAGCGTGGCCGGCGCGCGGTCGGGGCTCGCGCAGTCGAACACGAGCAGCTGGAAGAAGAGTCGCCGATCCATGGTGATCGGCTGACCATCGGGGCCTTTGCCGCCGCGCTCGTGGACGTCGACGCGGGGGATCTCGTCGTGTCCGTGGCTGGGTTTGTCTTGTCCGCTGCGCTCGCCGCTCATGCTTCGTGCCATAGCGCGACTTGCCTTCCCGAGCGATAGCGTCGATAAGCCGAACTCGTGACCGCCATCGTGATCGTGGGCGCGCAGTGGGGCGACGAGGGAAAAGGCAAGGTCGTGGACCTCGCCGCGGAGCGAGCGGACGTCGTCGTCCGGTACGCCGGTGGGCCGAACGCAGGGCACACCCTGGTCGTCGGCAACGAGAAGGTCGTGGTGCGCCTCGTGCCGAGCGGTGTGCTGCAGCCGCACGCGACCTGCATCATGGGCCAGGGCATGGTGATCGACCCGGCGGTGCTCTTCTCCGAGATCGCCGCCCTCGAGGAGAAGGGGCTCAAGGTTCGAGATCGACTCTCCGTGAGCAACCTCGCTCACGTCATCCTGCCGTACCACGTGGCGATCGACTCGCTGCGCGAGGGCGGCGCCGAGCGGAAGATCGGCACGACGAAGAAGGGCATCGGCCCCGCGTACGAGGACAAAGTCGCTCGTCGCGGCATCCGCATGGGTGATCTCGCGGACCTCGACAAGACGCGCTCGCTCGTACGCGCGGCGCTCGCGGCGTGGGCGCCGACGGCGGCGGCGCTCGGGGGCACGCTGCCGCAAGAGGACGAGATCATGGGCGCGCTCGCGCGGCTCGCAGCGGCGCTCGTACCGCTCGTCACCGACACGGGCCTCGTGCTCGATCAGGCCGTGCGCGCGGGGAAGAAGATCCTGCTCGAGGGCGCGCAGGGCACGCTGCTCGACGTCGACCACGGGACTTACCCGTATGTAACTTCATCGTCCGCGGTCGCGGGCGGCGCGTGCACCGGCGCGGGGATCGGCCCGAGCCGCGTGAGCCGCGTCATCGGCATCACGAAGGCCTATGCGACCCGCGTCGGTGAGGGGCCGTTCCCCACCGAGCTGAAGGACGAGCTCGGCGAGCAGATCCGCCAGCGCGGCGGTGAGTTCGGCAGCGTGACGGGGCGCCCGCGGCGCACCGGTTGGCTCGATCTGCCGGGCCTGCGATACGCGGCGCGCGTGAACGGCATCGACGGCTGGGCCATCACGAAGCTCGATGTCCTCACCGGGCTCGACTCCGTCTGTGTCGCGACCGCTTACGAGACCCCGACCGGCGAGACCATCGAGCTGCCGGTCGATTCCTTGGACAACGTTAAACCTATTTACGAGACGCTTCCGGGTTGGTCCGAGCCCATCGGCGCCGCGCGGCTCATCGGCGATCTGCCCCCCGCGGCCGCCGCGCTCGTGCGCCGCATCGAGGAGTACACGCAGATCCCGGCGTTCCTCGTGTCGGTGGGCGCGCGACGCGACGAGACCATCACGGTGCGCGAACTCTTCAGTTGAGCGCACGTGGGGGACTCTGCGACTACGAGGCGGGGTGGACGCTCTCGAGCACTCGTGCTTTACGAGCGTTATAGACTGCCCAGCCACTGGATTAGCGCAACGAGACCCACGACAGCGAACAGGAGTACTCCCAAAAGGAAGAGCCCGAGCATCCTGTCGAGCATGAAGTCGAGGAACTGGAGCAGGTAGCTCCCCTCTTGTAGGAGCTGGCTCTCGTGGACTTGCACGGGTCCGCCGCGGTCGAGATGGATCCACGCCATCTGGCCCTGTCGGTGGGTCACGGTGCCCCACCAGCGTTGTCCTTGGACCATGATGAAGGCGCGCTCTTGTTTCGGTGGCTTCATAGGAGGTTGAACCCCTCAATCACGTCTCGTGCCAGGGAAACTCTGGCGTAGTCAGCAGCGGTGCGCATGACCTGAGCGCTTACTGCACAGTTCGCTGAGCGTTGTTCGCTCAGGAGCGGTGCGCCGCCGTCGCGCTCAAAAGCCATAAGCCCAAATGCGCAGAGCGCCGCCCAAAATCCAAACAGGGACTGGCACGAGGAGCGCCAGCACCAAACCCAGGTACCAACCCAGCGGCCACACGCGCTGCGGTTTTGGTGGTGGCTGGACGCTGGGGTCGATCTTCTCGCGCTTGTCGAGTGCGGACACAATCGCCCCACTCAAACATAGAAGAAACGCGACGACTGGACGTTCGAAGAAGTAGTCGTCATACCTCACGTTCATATAGAGCGGCTCCAGTGCCCAAGCAGTTATCAGCATCGGCCCTGATATGATTAGGACCGCGGCTGCCCACTTCCACTTCTTGCCTCGCGGCGGCTTGCGGAGCGCTTCGGCGAGGTCCTCGTCCACTATTTTTCTCACAGGCCGAGCCAGTCACGTTTCGTGCCGAGGGGATCTCCGCGACTTCGGACGCGATTGCTCGGCTCACTGAGCGCTTACAGCGCAGTTCGTTGAGCATGCTTTGCTCAAGCCGTGGCCGACCGTGCGCTTGACAGGCGATACTTGCAGCATGGCGATCCGCCTCGAGCGAACGGAGACCCGTTTTACCCTCTTTCAATCGCGAACAGGCCTGCGGGTCGCCGCCGTGGTTGTCTTGGTTTCGCTCGTAGCCGGTTGGGCGCTCCTCATCCTGATGAGCCGGGCGACGATGCACACGAAGGTCGACTGTGACCACGCGCTCGGAGGCTGCACCGTTCAGAAGGGTCAGCGGACGTTTGCAGCTGCTCCAATCGATGGCGTCGAGGTGCTCCCCGCGTATCCCTCAAACACCCCGCCAACGCGACGCAACCAGGCTCACATCGTTCTTCATCGAGCGAGCTCGCCCGTCTATTTGGACATTTGCAACACCGAGGGAGCCGCTGCGACGACCACTCGCGAGCATGGTGAGGCGCTGCGGGCATTCCTCGACGATCCGAAGTCGCCACCGCTCAGCTTCGAGTGTGACGCCAAGGTCCTCAATACGAGCGGCGTCAGCATCCCGGCTGTGTTCGTCGCGCCGCTCGGCGGGCTGGCGATCCTGTTTCTGCTGTTCTTCCGCTTCGCGATCGAGATCCGAACCACCATTGACAAGTCGCAGCGCACGGTCCGAGTCCAGCGCAGGTGGTTCATCGCGTGGACGGTGAAGGAGTATGCGCTCGACGACGTGCTCGACGCGCGCGCATTCATCCGCGGCGTAGGGCGCTATCGCCATATCGATGTCGTCCTTGTCTTTCGAGATGCGGAGGAGATCCTTTGGTCGCCCGCGGCCACGCTGCCTCACCTCGTTCGAGAGCGCCTTGCCGCCCTTCGAACTTTCCTCGGCAAGCCCACGTCGCTCGACGAGGCGAAGATCGAAGTGAGCCGATGACGGGCGCCATGAACGCGACCGTGCGGCTCATTGTGCTGTCGGGTTTGCCGGGGACGGGTAAGAGCGAGCTGGCGAACCACCTTTCGCGCGCACTCGGAGCGCCCGTATTTTCGGTCGATCCGATTGAATCAGCGATTGTCCGCGCGGGGATCTCCCGCTCCTTCGAGACGGGTCTCGCGGCCTATCTCGTCGTCGAAGCTCTAGCGAGAAGTGAGCTCTTGCTCGGCAGGAGCGTCATCGTGGATGCGGTAAACAGCGTCGAAGCCGCGCGCGATATGTGGCGTAGCCTCGCGCGGGAGTCCCGCGCAGAGCTGGGGATCATCGAGTGCCGTTGCTCGGATTCAGGGCTGCACCGCGCGCGACTCGCGAGCCGGCAGCGCGGCCTTGCGATTGACGAGCCGACTTGGCGCGACGTCGAACGGCGCGCATCGGAGTGGACGGCGTGGTCCGAGCGCGTCTTCGTTGCGGATTCGATTGCGCCGAGCCCCGAGAACGCGGAGCGCGCGCTCGCGTGGCTCGCAGTGTGAGGCGGCGACGCGCGCGCTCCGAGCTTTGGCACTGGTCAGTATCCTTCCTGCGCGGCGCCCCGAGCTCCAGCGCGAAGCCAGAGACCACAAAGATCGAAATCCCCGATAGTGGAAAGTGGAAGCTTGTCGTCCTGGACGACGCGGGGATCTCGCTCAAGCTCCCCCGCAGTGGCCGCAAGAGCCTGTGGTCATTCCCATCAAAGACCTCAACACGGGTTCGGAAGGTACGGACGTCGCTCTCGTCACCAAGGCAGGATTGACCATCAATCTCAATGACGTTCAGGGGCAATTCAATCCGACCTCCGCGCGCGCCGCTTTCAATCGTGCAGCGCGAATATGGTTTCGATGGGCAGACCTTCTGTACGGTGAACGCCTGCAAGAAGGTCGGCGACAGGGAGCTCTACCTGTTGCGACTGGTATGAGTCACTCCGACTCGCGCGATGTGATGAATACAATCGAGGATTGTGTGGCGCTCGTGGCGATTGTTCGCTCGCTTGCCGCGGCGCCCGCGGGCGCAACCAAAGAGTCCGAGGACTCAGCCACGCCATGAATGGGTGCGCGGCGCAGGGGAGCAGCCGCTGCTAACATTCGCGGCGTGAAGCTGAGCTCGATCCACGGAGTCGCGGTCGCTGCGGTGTCGCTGGCGGCGCTCGCGGTCGCCCCCACCGCGGTCGCCCTGCCGAACATCGGCGTCTCGCTCGACAACCGCGCCTCGCTCGAGGCCATCGCGGCGGCGTCGGGTCGACCCGCGGAGTGCGCGCCGGTCCAAGGCGTGAAGAAGCGCAACCGCAAGCCGAGCGTGTGGGAGCGCGCGAAGTCTCCGCAGCTCGTCGAGTATTGCGACCTCGTGGCGAAGGCTCACCTCTCGATCGAGTCGGACCCGGCGAAGGCCATCGAGCTCACCGACAAAGCCATCGCGGTTTGGCCCGACATGCCGGGCGCGCGGGTCGCGCGCGGCCGCGCGCTCGTCGAACAGGGGAAGTTCGCGGACGCGCTCGAGGAGCTGGAGCGAGCGGACGCGAAGGATCGCCGCGCCCTCGAAGAGCCGCGCGCCATGCGCGCTCGCGCTCGCGCGCTCGTGAAGACGGGTCGCATCCCCGAGGGCGCCGGTTTTTATCGAACGCTGGTGCCGCGCACCACGCTCATGCCCGACGCGCTCCGCGCTCGCGTGCTGCTCGAGGCTGCGTTCGCGGTCATGGCCGACGCGGCCGCCTCGAAAGCAGGCTCGCTGTCGCTCGACGAGGCCAACGCCTTCGTCGACGAGGCTCGCGAGGTCGCTGGGTCTGCGCTGCACGGCGACATCATGCTCACCGAGGTGCTCGTCCACGATCGCGCGGGCGAGCCAGAAAAAGCACGCACCTCGCTCGAGGAGGCCGCGCTGCTCGTCGCGAGCGCGCCGGACGCGACGAGCTACGTCGCCGACCCGAGCGACGCGCTCGCGGTGCGCGCCGTGGCGCTCGAGATCGTCGATCCTTCGCAGGCGAGCGCCGCGTGGGACGCCTTCATCCAGAAGACCTCGGTCGGCGCGTTCAAAGACGCCGCGACGGCCCGCAAGGCGAACCTCGGCGCGCCGAAGAAATCGAAGAAGGAGCGTCGCGGCGAGGGGCAGCCGTGAGGCTCGCGCGAGGACTCGGCGCCGCGATCGCGCTCTTCGCGACGCTCGTCGCTGCGCCCGCGATCGCCACGCCCTCGCGGTGGGAGCTCGCGCGCGGCGGCCGCGCATATCCCGACGAGGTCGCGCGCCGCGAGGTCGAGGTGCTGCTGCACTCGGAGAAAGCGGACCGCCGCAATTTCCCTCCGACGGATCCCATCCTCGGGCGCGACGCTCGCTTCAGAAAAGCTCGCTACATCCTCGAGGACGCGAAAGCGGAGAGCTCTCCGAGTTGGTATCTGCGGCTCCTCTACGCGCGCATCCTGCACGAGCTCGACAAGTGGAAAGAGGCCACCCCGGTGTTCGAGGGCGTGCTCGCGGATCCGCGAACGCCGGATGTCTTCAAAGCGGATCTGCTGGCCGATCTCGCGATTGCGTACGCGAGGATCGATCGACAGCCCGACGAGATCGAGGCCTACGAGGGCGCGCTGGCGCTGACGCCGATCCAGGCGAGCCGCTGCATCATGCTCTCGAACCAGGCCGAGGCGTTCATGGTCTCCGGCGACATCTCGCGCGCGATCCTCGGGTATCGCGCCGCGCTCGAGGGACTCACCATCCTCGAGGCGCCGCGCATCGCGCCGACCACGCTCTGGAGCCTCGCCGTCGCGCTCGACCGAGGTGGCGACCTCGGAGGTGCGCTCGAGACGGTGCAGCGCGCGCGCTCCTACGATCCCAACGACGTGATGATCCACAGCGACACGTGGTTCTTCGTGCCCGCCTACGATCAGTTCTATTACGAGGCGCTCGGGACCTGGGACATCGCGCGGCGCAGCTCGGACCTCGAGACGAAGCGCGCCTTCTACGAGAAGACGCTGACCGCGTGGCGCAACTTCCTCCAGTCCGCGAGGGCCTCGGATCCGTACGTCCCGGTCGCGCGCGCGCGGCTCGCGCTCGCCGAACGCGAGGCCGCCGAGCTCGAGAAGCGAGCGCGCACACCGACGCCCACGGAGTGAGTGCACAGGCTCTGCGGTCCGCGCGGAAAATTTTCATCCGCCCATTGCAAGTCTGGGAAAGGTCGGCACGCTTAGGTTTTGAAGAGGTCGGCTCGTCGACCTCTCGATCCTCGACACCAGCGCTGCGAAATGGGACGCGATTCGCTCTTCGGAGAGCCAGTCATCTGGATGGGCAAGCCCAAGCGCGTCGCGCTGCCGCCCGTCTATCGCTGGGCAGCCATCGCGAGCGCGGTCGTCGCGCTGACGTCGACGATGAGCGCCATCGCCGTGGCCACGTGCCTCGGCGAGCCCGTCGGCTCGATGCTCCTCTTCGCGGCGTGGATGGCGGGCCTCGCGGTCGCGTTCTGGCGGCTGCCGCTCTGGTGGCGCTCCGAGCTCGAGTACATGATCACCGAGCGAAATATCATCGTTCGGCGTGGTCGCTACCGACGCTACATCGACCGGCGCTCGATCAGCTTCGCCCGGATTCACTGGCACTCGCAGTCGGACGTCGGCGATCTCGAGCTCGTGCGTGCGGTCCCGACGGGCGCGCTCCGGCGTCGCCTCACCATCGTGTTGACCGGGCTCGCGGCGCCCGATCGCGTGTGGGCTTTCGTTCGCGGGATCACGCCGGCGCCGCCCGCGGGTGACGGGCAGCGGCTGCTCGCGCAGCGCCTCGACGAGGGAGAGCGCGTGCTCTGGTCTTTCCACCCCGTCGACGGCTGGCAACGCTGGGTACCGAAGAACGCGCGCGGCTTCATGTCGTTGCTCATCGCGCTCTGCTTGGTCGTCGTCGCGTACCTCTCGGGCCGCAACGCGCTTCACGGGCTGCGCACGGTGCTCAGCACGGGCCTCGCTCCAGCGAGCGTGTCGTTCATCGCGCTCGTCGCTTCGCTCACGCTCACGGTTGCGCTCTTGGGCGCGGCTGGGGTCGGGATGATCTACGCGAGCGTGGTGAAGCCCGCGCGCCTCGCGCGTGCGACGCGGTATTGGATCACCGATCGTCGGGTCCTCATCCAGCGCGGCGCCGAGGAGCTGCACCTCGACCGCGAGCGGATCGTCGACGTCATCGACGCCCCTGCTCGAGCGGGCAAGCGCGACCTGTTCCTCGTGCTCGACGGGCCGCGCGCGCGCGCCTTCGCTCCGAGCGGTGCCTTCGGTGAGGAAGCCGGCGGCGGTCTGCAGCCGGTGCTCCAGCTCGTCGACGACCCCGATGTCGTGCAGCGAATCCTCAAGACTGCGCCCGACATGAAGCTCGCGGCCTGAACACCGCGGCGGCGAGTTGACGGTCGGATAAAGCCCACGCAATCTGCCGAGCGCGTGGAACCCATCGTCGATCTCGCGCCGGGCGCGGACGAGTCCATACTCGCCAAGTACTTCGCCGATCGCATACGGGACTCGCTGCATCGCGATCGCAACGCGCGGTCGTTCATGGCGATGAAGGCGACGATCTTCGTGATCGACTTCGACACCGGGGACGCGGTCACCCTCCGGTTCGATCACGGCCGATTGACCTTGCACGAGGGCACGATCGGCATGCCTTCGGTGACGTTCGGCGGCCCGCAGCGCGCGCTCCTCGCGCTCGATCAGCTACGCGTCGGCAACCTCGTGCGCGGGCTCGTGCGGCCGCCGACGAGCGCGACGAACCTCGTGGACGACGACGTTCGCCCTGCTGCCCCGAACCCCGCGACGATCCCTCCACCGAGTCAGCGGGGGGGTCGCGTTTCGCCCGCCGCGACGCGCCCGCGCGCGAGCGAGCTCTTCGGGATGCTCAGCAAGGGCGACCTCAAAATCTACGGTTATTGGAGCCACCCGCGCACCGTGCTGCGCTTCCTGCGGCTGGTCGCTGGGCCACCTTGAGGTTGCAGGGTATAACCACGGGAGAGGCACCGTGGTTCGGCTGCGGTATTTGGGGCACAACCTCGAAGTCCCGGAGGGTGAGTTCTTCATCGGGCGCAGCTCTCGATGCCAGCTCAGCATCGACGATGCGCTCGTGTCGCGTCAGCACGCGTCGCTCATCGTGTCGGGTTCGACCGCGACCATCGAGGACCTCGGCAGTCGCAACGGCGTGGTGATCAACGGCAAGCGCATCCCCACGCGCACCGAGCTCGCGGACGGCGACACCATCACGATCGGCTCGCAGTCGATGACCATCCACGGGCTGAGCACGACGTCCACGCGTGAGGTCGCCCCCGACACGACGCCGCGACGCGCGGAGCTCCAGACCATCCAGGGCAGCTTCGATTTCGACGAGCCGACAGCGGACCGCACCGCCGTCGGGCAGACGCCGTTCAGGCCGAACGCCGATCGACGCGTGAACGAGCTGAGCCTCGTCGGGTCCGTCGCGGAGAAGGCGCTGGCGATGGGTCGCCCAGAGGATGCGAACCGCCTGCTCGAGCGACCGCTCAGCGACGTGCTCGCGCGCTCCCACCTGAAGGAGGCCATCGACCCTTCGGTCGTCTCCCGCGCGGCGCAGCTCGCGATCAAGCTCGCGGCCGCGATGAACCGCGGCGATTGGGTCGAGTACGTGCTCGAGCTCTACACCGCGCGCGGCGAGGTCATGCCCCAGGCGGCGGTCGACGAGCTCTACACCATCCTCCGCAAGACCCGCATCGACGGCGGAAAGCTGCGCTCCTACCTGAAAGCGCTGAAACCCATCGAGTCCTCGCTCGCTCCGAACGAGCGCTTCCAGCTCTCTCGCATCGAAGGTTTGGAACCTCTCGTCGGGCTGAAGTAATTTGTTCTTTGGATGCGGCTCTTCCGCCTGAGGTACAGGGCGCACGACATCGAGCTCCCCGTGGGCGAGTTCGTGATTGGGCGCAGCGAAGAATGCCAGCTATCGATCGATGATCCGATGGTCTCGCGTCGGCATGGCGCGATCCGCGTGACCCCCGACGCCGCGACCGTCGTCGATCTCAACAGCCGCAACGGCGTGCACGTCAACGGCGACAAGATCGACGGCGAGAAGCTCCTCGCGGACGGTGATCGCATCTCGATTGGCAAGCACGAGCTCGTGGTCTCAGCCTTCGACCCGAAGTCTCGGCAGGTGCGCCAGCCGCTCGCGCGCACGCTCGGTCCGGTGGAGCTCCAGGAACTCGAGGCCATCTTGCCTCCATCGAACACCGACTCGCCCCCGCAGGGGATGAAGCGGATCGTCTCGAATTTCGCGACGCTCGCGATCCTCGCCGACAAGGCCCTGGCCCTCGGTCGCCCCGAAGAGGCCGAGCGCTTGCTCGCGAGCCCGCTCAACGACGTGATGCGCGAGATCCGTCGCGGCGCAGCGTCTCCCGATCAAGCTGCGATGCAGAAGTTCGCGAGCTACGCGATGAAGCTCGCGGCCGGCCTGTCGAAGGCCACGTGGGTCGACTGGATCTTCGAGGCCTACCACAAGACCGGCTACTTCATCCCGGGCCCGCTCGTCGACGACCTCTTCGCCGTCGCACCGAAGCTCCGTCATCTGCAGCACAAGCCCATCCTCGAGTACGCCGAGTGGCTCGCGCGCAACCTCACTCTGACCGCGAACGAGCGGTTCCTCTTGCAGCGCCTCGAGAGCCTCGCGAACCAGCTCGCGAGCGGTACCTGATCAGCGGCGCGGGCCGAAGCCCAGGCTGCGCTTGGCCGCGGCCTCGATCGCAGCGCGCAGGTCGTCGTCGGGGACGGCCGCGAGCGATCGCCGAATCGCAGCGTCGAGCGGAACCTGCACGGGCACGAGCTTCGCGGGTCGCCGCGGCGTGAGGCTGTTCGTCTGCTCGATCGGGCCGACTCGGAAGCGGATCTCCTTCACGTCGACACCGAGCGCGCGCAGCTGCTCGACGATGGGACCTGCGAGCAGCGAGAGCTCGTTCGACCACGCGGCGCTTGCGGTGAGGACGAGCAGCACGCCGCGGTCGAGCTTCGCGGGGCGTGTTCGCGCAGCGATTCGTGTCCCGACCGCGCGCTCCCAGTCTCGCGCGCGGATGGGAGACGTCGTGTTCTCGAGGTACGGCGCGAACGCGCGGCTGCGACCGAGGATGGCGCCGAGAGCCTCGCTGTCGCGTGAGCGTCGAGAGCGGCGCGCCATCGTGCGCTCACTCTACCAGCGCTGAGGTTCGCGCGTGGAGCACCTGGTGGATGAGTGATCCATCAGGCGACAGAGCAGGTGCAGCGCGGCTCGAGCCAGAACCGCCTCCTGTGCGCACGAGGACTGCAATCCTGCAGTGGCGGTGCGTTAAATCCCATGAAACGAACGGTGCTCCGATTGGCAGACGCCTTGCTTTGGAAGTGCTCGGGGTATGGCGACGAGGACATTTCAAACGGGCAGCGAAGCGCACTCCGACATCGCTCCGGCGCCGGAGTCGGGCATCCGGGAGGTCTCGCGCTTCGTGGAAGCACCTCCGTCGTCGCGCGGCGGGCGCGCTGCGATCAAGCCGCGGACTGCGCGTGAGGGCGTCGCATCGCCCGCCGTGCGCGTGCCGCCTCAGACCGCACCGAAGAGCGTGAAGCCACCCTTGCCGCCTCCGCGTCGCAGCGCTCCGCCGCCCGCGCCGAGCGTGATCATGGTGCCGCGCGTGACGCCGCCGCCGCCCCCGACCACACGTCGAGCGGCGCCGAAACCCGAAGCGCCGATCTCCCAGCCGATCCTCTTTCGATCGCTCACGACGACCGCGCAGGATTGGCCGATCGCATCGGTCCCGGTCCAAGCCCGCGAGGCGACGCCGACGTTCGGCAGCCGACCGAAGGGCGCGCCCGATCCGTCGCGCTTCTCTCTGCCCGCGTTTCGTCCGCCCGAGCTCATGCAGGTCGAGGCCGTCGCGAAGGCCGAGAGCGTCGACGCCGCGCTCGACGCCGTCATCATCGACACGGCGATTACGAGCGCGCCCGAGCTGACTCATTTGTCAGCGAATGACGTGGCCGAGGCCGCGCCAGCCGCGGCGTCGATCGCGATGTCGATCGCGATGCCGACCGTAGTGATGCCTGCGGTCGCGAGCGCGTCGCTCGCATCTGTAGCGCCACCCTCATCGGTCGAGATCAGCGTCGCCGACGAGGCCGCGGTCGCCGCGATGCGGCCGCGTTGGGTGCCGCTCTTCGCAGCGGGGATCGCGGTCGGTTGCGCGGTGGGTGGTGTGGCGCTGAAGCTCCTGCTCGGCGGCTGATCGCCGCCCGAGCCGCTGCGTCCGCCTTGAGCCTCGAGAGGGCTCGTGTGACGATGCTCTGCTTGCGTTGGTCCAGCGTTTCGCACGCAGGGCTCGAGCGCGGTGTTCGGGGAGCACGACCATGCAGCTTCTCTCGTTCTGCCCGTTGCGGGCGTGCGCCACGATCGCGCGTGACGGATCGCACTTCGAGCTTCGGATCGTCGTTCGCGGGACGTTCGCGCTCGCGTTCGGCGTGCTCGATTTCGTCGACGATCCCGAGGATCCGACCGCGCGCGAGACGGCTTGGCTGCACGACGAGTCGCAGCCTGTCACGCGGCTCGTCGAGGAGGCCGCGGAGAGTCGCGGCGTGACCTTGCCGCTCAAGCTCGCGGAGGGCGGTTCGTTCTCGGTGCCCGGCCCGGGGACGACGCGCCTCGATGCCGTGTTGCCGACGATTCGGCCGCGCGCGTTCGTCGTGCGGCCGCCCGGGGTGGACGCCAGGCCGACGGAGATCGCGCTCGTCGCACACGAGGTCGCGGTCGACGACTGCCGATCGACGATCGCGGTCGTCTGGCGCGGCTGGGCGCGCGTCGACGCGGACGCCGTCGACTCGATGATCGTGCTCGGGCTCGACGAGGGCTCGACGCACAGCGATTTCAAGTCGCGGACGCCCGACCTGCGCGCCGACCGCGCGCTCCAAAGATCGAGCGTTTCTCCACGAGATCCGTCACGCGCCGCGAGCTCCGGGGTGCCGGATCTGTCGGCTTCGGCGGAGGAGCTCGCGACGATCCCGTCGATGCCGGTGCACGACGTCATGCGCCGCGTGCAAGCGAACGCAGGGCCGACCGCGGCGCTCACCGGCGCGCTCGCACCGCTCCTGCGCATCCCCGATCTGCCGCCGCCGCCGCGGCAGCGCCCGAGCTCACCCGGCTTCGCTGCGGTGACAGGGACGTTCGCGTCGACGGGGCCGCAGCCCGCGGCGACGACACCCGCTGACGGCGTCGCGAATGGAGCGCCGTCTCCCACTACGACCGCGACGTTGCCGCGGTCGGTGCCTCCGCCTGCGCCGCGCTCGCCATCACCCGCGCCGCCGCCGCCGCTGCCTGCACGGCGAGGCACGCAGGAGATGAGCGCCGTCAACCCGCAGCACGCGCTCACGCCGCCGCCTGCAGCGCACGCGCAGCCTCACGTCGCGGTGCCGGGGCCTCCTCCGCTGCCGTCTGCGAACGAGCGAGCAGCGTCTCCACGCGCGGAGCTCGGCGATGCGCCGCTCGAGATCTTGTGGGGTGCGACCGACCTCGTGGACGGGTCAGGGCGCGACAGCGAGCGACGTCGCCGAACGAAGACCGCGCGCGGCTCGGAGACACCCGCGGGTGGCTCGAGCGTCTCGGACCTGCGCGGTCGCTCGCGTGAGGCGCTCGCCGAGCTCCTGCGCGATCGGCACGAGCGCTTCGCGGCGCTGCCGAGCGTGCTCGCGAAGAGCGTCGCGCGCAACGTCCTCTCGCCGGCGACCGTGGTCTTGCGCGGCGCGCTCGAGGCGCAGTTCGATCCGGTCGCGGCCCTCGAGGCGAACCTCGCTGCGCTTGCGCCGTACAGCCACGAGAGCGCGAAGCTCACCGAGGCGATGAACCGCGCGCGCGACTTCGCGACGTGTCCATCGCGGGGCTTGGTTCCGCACGCTGCCTCGCCGCTCATCGCGCAGCTGCGCGACGCGGTCTCGGCGGGGCCGCGCGGTACGAACGGTCTCGCCGAGCTCGACATGTTCGTGATCCGCGGGCTCGTGCAACGCCGTGCGTTCACGCGGCTCGACGTTCGCGGGGGGGTTCACTTGGTCGCGTCGCTGTTCGAGCTCAGCGACCACCCGCTGCGCGCGCCGCTCTACGTGCCCGACGCGGCGACGTCGTTCTTC